>NZ_CM178733.1:0-5331532 GCF_058681225.1 Caulobacter sp. FV1ye6ST | reverse complement strand
CTACCCAAGTCAGTCAAGCGATAATTTTGAAGAAACTTCAAAACGATTACTTGCCTAACCTTGCATCGCGCCGCTGATTTCTTGCGAAGTCTTGGCGGCGATGCATCGGAGGGGCGCTTCTAAAGAGGCGACACTCCGAAGTCAACCAACTCTTTTCGGCCTTTTTCGAACACCCGAAACCGGGAATCGAAAAGACAAAAGAAGGATCCTCAGGGCCACCGTGGCCGCCCTCGCGGATCCGTCATAGAGTCGATTGGAGCGCGGTTTCTAGCGAAGCGTCTGAACCGATGCAACTCCCTTTCGGGGGCCGCGTCGTCCGGTCGCGATGCCGTTCCGAGCGAGGCGTTGATCTAGTCCCCACCCAGACGACTGGCAACCCCCTCGCGACAATATAACGACGCTCTTTTGACGCCGTGATTAATGCCGCCCTCTGGAGCCCGCCGCGGCGGGCTCAAGGCTTCTATCCTAGTGCTGGCTTTCCGGCAGGCGCACGACCAAGCCGTCCAGCGCATCACTCACCTTGATCTGGCAGGACAGGCGGCTGTTGGGCTCGACATTCTCGGCGAAGTCCAGCATCGACTCTTCCATGGCGGACTTGTCGCCGGTCTTATCGAGCCAGGCCGGATCGACATAGACGTGGCAGGTGGCGCAGGCGCATGCGCCGCCACAGTCGGCGTCGATGCCCGGCACATTGTTCTTCACGGCGCCTTCCATGACGGTCAGTCCCGACTTCACGTCGAGCGCATGTTCCGTGCCGTCGTGTTCAATATAGGTGATCTTGGCCATCTGTTTCCCGTTACCCCTGGAAGGCTCTCTATAGGGCGACCTTAGGCCGCCACCTCTTTCATGGACACCGACGGATCGGCGAGCTTGTCGGCGTCGACCGGCGTGCGTTTGGCGATCAGCTGCTTGCCGGCCATGAACTCTGGCGGCGCATTGACCGCTTCGACGGCCTGCAGAAGGTCGCCCTTCAGATGGAAGACCGCGAACTTGGCGGCGGCGACGTCGCCGCGCACGATCTGGCGGTCGGCCTCGAACGGCAGGCCGGCGATCTGAAGCTTCAGATCATACTGGTCGGACCAGAACCATGGGACCTCGGGCGCGGGACCCGGACGTCCGAGAATCGCCGAGGCGGCCTGCTTGGCCTGTTCCAGCGCGTTGGGAACACTCTCCAGGCGGAACTGACGCTCATAGAGAGGCAGTGGGCGATGGGTGACGTCGCCGATCGCGAAGATCGACGGATCCTCGGTGCGCGCCTCCAGGTCGACGACCACGCCATTGGCGGTCGCCAGGCCCGCATCCTTGGCTAGCTCATCATTGGGGACCGCGCCGACGCCGACCAGGGCGACGTCGCAGTCGACCACGCGGCCGTCGGAGAACTTCACGCCGGTGACGTGGCCGTTCTCGCCCTCGAAGCCGGCGACACCGGCGTTCAGCTCGAACACGACCCCATGCTTGCCGTGATAATCCTGGAAGAACAGTGACAGGGTCTCGCAGGCGACGCGGGCCAGCACCCGGCTTTCACGCTCGATGACCATGGCGTGGCTGCCCAGTGCCCGGGCCGAGGCGGCCGCCTCCAGGCCGACATAGCCGCCGCCGATCACGGCCAGGCGCTTGTCAGGGCCGAGGGCGTGCTTGAGCCGTTCGGCGTCGGCCGCCGTGCGGAGGGACAGCACGCCGGCAAGATCGGAACCCGGAATCGGCAGCTCCCGGGCGCGAGCGCCGGTCGCCAGAATGAGGAAGTCGTAGGCGATGGCCTCGCCCGAGGCGAGCGTGACCGTCTTTTCCGAACGGTTGATCCGCTCGGCCACGCCTTCGAGGCGCAGGGAGACATTGTTTTGCGCGTACCAGTCGGCGGGCTTCAGCGAGAGCGAGTCCGCGTCGGCCTCGCCTTTCAGCCAGGCTTTCGAGAGCGGCGGGCGCTGATAGGGCAGCAGCGGCTCGTCGCCGATCAGGACAATGCGGCCCTGGTGACCGTACTGACGCAGGAACGCCGCCGCCGAGCCGCCGGCATGACCGGCGCCGACGATGACGACGCACGCGTTCTGATTGGCTTCAGCGCTCAATGACGCCCTCCCTTTCGTCAAAAATGACGCCGGCGTCACCTATTGGCAAGCGCCTTGATAGAGGCGGATGTAAAACGGGGCGGCTCGTTTCCGAAGCCGCCCCGCGTTTGCCGAGTTGGAGATCCCGTCAGACGACGCGGTCAACCATCATCTTCTTGATCTCGGCGATGGCCTTGGCCGGGTTCAGACCCTTCGGGCAGACCTGGGCGCAGTTCATGATCGTGTGGCAGCGATAGAGCTTGAAGGGGTCTTCAAGCTGGTCGAGGCGGTCGCCGGTCGCTTCGTCGCGGCTGTCGATCAGCCAGCGATAGGCGTGCAGCAGGGCCGCCGGGCCCAGATACTTGTCGCCGTTCCACCAGTAGCTGGGGCACGAGGTCGAGCAGCAGGCGCAGAGAATGCACTCATAGAGGCCGTCGAGCTTCTCGCGGTCTTCGGGCGACTGCTTCCACTCGGTCTGCGGCTCGGGCGTATCGGTGTGCAGCCAAGGCTCGACCGAAGCATACTGAGCGTAGAACAGCGTCAGATCGGGAATCAGGTCCTTGACCACCGGCATGTGCGGCAGCGGGCTGATCTGCACGGCCTTGCCCGGCACCTCGGCCCAGCCATGGGTGCAGGCCAGGGTGTTGCGGCCGCCGATGTTCATCGAGCACGAGCCGCAGACACCCTCCCGGCACGACCGGCGGAAGGCCAGCGTCGGGTCGATGGTGTTCTTGATATAGAGCAGGGCGTCCAGGACCATCGGACCGACGGTGTCGACGTCGACATCGTAGGTGTCCCAACGCGGATTGCCGCCCGCCTCCGGATCGTAGCGGTAGATCTTGAAGGTCTTGACCTTCTTGGCGCCGGCCGGCGCGGGCCAATGCTTGCCCGACTTGACCTGCGAGTTCTTGGGGAGTGCGAGTTCGACCATCGTACCCTCAGTAGACCCGTTGTTTCGGCGGGATGTAGGCGATGTCGTCCGACATCGTGTAGCTGTGCACCGGACGGTAATCGATCTTCACCTTGCCGGTCTCGACGTCGAGCCAGGCCAGGGTGTGCTTCATCCATTCGGCGTCGTCGCGGCTCGAGAAGTCCTCGCGGGCGTGGGCGCCGCGGCTTTCCGTGCGGTTGACCGCGCCAGCCACGGTCACGACCGCCTGGCCGATCAGGTTGTCGAACTCCAGGGTCTCCATCAGGTCGGTGTTCCACACCAGACCGCGATCGCTGACCTTGATATCCCTGGCCTTGTCCCAGACCGTCGCCAGTCGCTGAGCGCCGCCGACCAGGGTTTCGCCCGTGCGGAACACCGCCGCGTCTTCCTGCATGGCCTTCTGCATCTCGAGACGCAGTTCGGCCGTGCCGGTCGAGCCCGAGGCGTTGCGGAAGCGGTCGAAGCGGGCCAGATGGCCGTCGGTCCAGGCGTCCTTCAGTTCCGGCTGCTTGGCGCCGGGGGTCAGGACCTCGGCGCATCGCAGGGCCGCGGCGCGGCCGAACACCACCAGGTCGATCAGCGAGTTGGAGCCCAGGCGGTTGGCGCCGTGCACCGAAACGCACGCGGCCTCGCCCACGGCCATCAGGCCCGGGATCACCTGATCGGGATTGTCGCCCGACTTGGTCACGACCTCGCCGTGATAGTTCGTCGGGATGCCGCCCATGTTGTAGTGGACGGTCGGCAGGACCGGGATCGGGGCCTTGGTCACGTCGACGCCGGCGAAGACCTTGGCGGTCTCGGAGATGCCGGGCAGGCGCTCGTGCAGGATCTTCGGATCCAGGTGATCCAGGTGCAGGAAGATGTGGTCCTTGTTCGGGCCCACGCCGCGACCTTCGCGGATCTCGATGGTCATCGCGCGGCTGACCATGTCGCGGGGCGCCAGGTCTTTCACCGACGGGGCGTAGCGCTCCATGAAGCGCTCGCCTTCCGAGTTGGTCAGGTAGCCGCCTTCGCCGCGCGCCCCCTCGGTGATGAGGCAGCCGGCCCCGTAGATGCCGGTCGGGTGGAACTGCACGAATTCCATGTCCTGCAGCGGCAGGCC
Source organism: Caulobacter sp. FV1ye6ST (assembly GCF_058681225.1). Taxonomy (NCBI): domain Bacteria; kingdom Pseudomonadati; phylum Pseudomonadota; class Alphaproteobacteria; order Caulobacterales; family Caulobacteraceae; genus Caulobacter; species Caulobacter sp. FV1ye6ST. The sequence continues at coordinate 5,327,454 of NZ_CM178733.1, read as the reverse complement.
GGCGCGCAGCGCCATGGCGTTGCCGTCGCCCGTGCAGGTGTGGGCCGAGGTGGCCGAGAAGTAGGCGCGGCCGTAGCCGCCCGTGGCCAGGATCACCGTCTGGGCCTGGAAGCGGTGCAGGGTGCCGTCGTCGAGCTTCCACGCCGTCACGCCGCGGCAGACGCCGTCGTCCATGATCAGGTCGAGGGCGAAGTACTCGATGAAGAACTCGGTATCGTGGGCCAGCGATTGGCCGTACATCGTGTGCAGCATGGCGTGACCGGTGCGGTCGGCCGCCGCGCAGGTGCGCTGGATCGGGCCTTCGCCGTAGTTCTTGGTCATGCCGCCGAAGGCGCGCTGATAGATCTTGCCGTCGGCCGTGCGCGAGAAGGGCACGCCCCAGTGCTCGAGCTCATAGACCGCCGCCGGCGCGTTGCGGGTCAGATACTCGATGGCGTCCTGGTCGCCCAGCCAGTCCGAGCCCTTGACGGTGTCGAACATGTGCCAGCGCCAGTCGTCCTGGCCCATATTGCCCAGCGAGGCCGAGATGCCGCCCTGCGCCGCCACGGTGTGGCTGCGGGTCGGGAACACCTTTGTGATGCAGGCGGTCTTCAGACCGGCTTGCGCGGCGCCCAGGGCGGCGCGGAGGCCCGAACCGCCGGCGCCGACGACGACGACGTCAAACTTGTGGTCGATGAACTTGTAGGCCGACATCAATGGGCTCCGGTCACGGTCAGGGCCACCTTGAGGATCGAGAAGACCCCCACGGCGCCGGCCAGCACACAGACGAACAGATTGCCGATCACCAGGGCCGACTTGCTCGTGAAGCGGTGGATATAGTCTTCGATCACCACCTGGACCGCGTTCGACAGGTGGATCAGGGCCGAGATCAGCAGCAGGCTCAGGAGCACGGCGTTCAGCGGCTGGCCGATCCAGGCCGCGGCCGTGTGCTGGTCGGCGCCGATCAGCTTCAGGGCTCCGAATACGCCCCAGATCGAGAGCGGCGCGAAGGCCAGACCCGAGACGCGTTCGGTGATGAAGTGGCCGACACCGTGGCGGGAGGCGCCCAGGCCGCGCGCGCGCGACAGCGGGGTGCGGAACTGAATGGGCTGGAAGATATCGTTCTTGCTCATGATCAGAACGCTCCGTTCGCGCCGGCGATGACCCAGGTCACGATCGTCGCCACGACCGCGAAAGCGATCGCCATGGCGCCGGTCATGTCGGCGATACGCGGGGCGAAGCCCTTGCCAGTGTCCCAGAAGGTCTGGCGGATCGTGTAGGCGATGTTGAAGAACACGGCGAAGGTCTCGCCCAGCAAGACCAGCTTGCCGATCGGCGAGCCCAGGATGCTCAGGAAGCCGGCATAGACGTCCGGACCGGCGGCCAGGGCGGCGGCCCAGGCGGCCAGGATCACGGCGCCGACCCACAGGCCGACGATGCAGGCGCGGTGCAGGATCGAGCAGGCCATGGTGATATGCCAGCGCCAGACCTGCAGGTGCGGCGACATCGGGCGCTCAGGCAGCCCCCGGCTCGTGTCGGTCATGAGAGGTCCAGCCCCAGTAGCCTTTGTGCGTTGCGGGATGCTTTTAAGCGCGAGGGCGGGGGTGTCAATTAAAGCGGGCACTGTTGAGAAACGTTCTCAGCTTCACTCCGGACAAGTCAGGGAACCGCCAAGGCCAAGGTTGCGTTATGTTCCGTCGCTTTAAGGGGAAACAGGGCGTGCGCACGACCGGTCCGATCGATTTCGGCGAAATCTTCGACCGTATCCCTTCCCCCTACATGCTGGTCGACCGGGACCTTCGGTATGTCGCGGCGAACGCCGCCTATCTCGCCACGGTGCAACGCGGTTGGGACGAACTGGAAGGGCGCAATGTCTTTGACGCCTTCCCTTCGGAGGGCGAGACGCGAGCGCAGCTGGAAGCCTCCCTGGTCCATGCCCGAGACCGCGGCGAGGTGACCGAGTTGCCGCTGATCCACTACGCGATCGAACGACCACCTCATCTGGGCGGCGGCGCCGAGGAGCGGATCTGGAGCGCCACCCATACGCCGATCCCCGACGAAACCGGCGCCACGCGCTACATCCTCCAGCACACCCAGGACGTCACCGCGATCCAGCGCCTCAAGGAGGCGGCCTTCGGCTCGCGGTCGGCGACCATGCTGGGCGACGAAGTGCTTCGGCGAGCCGAGACCGTCCAATCGCAGAGTCGGCAGCTGCGGAGCCTCTTCATGCAGGCGCCCAGCTTCATGGCCGTGCTGCGCGGCCCAGATCACGTCTTCGACCTTGTCAACAACGCCTACGCTCAGCTGATCGGCCTTCGCGAGGTGACAGGCCTGCCGGTGCGAACCGCGCTTCCGGAAGTCGTCGAGCAGGGCTTCATCGATCTGCTCGACCGCGTGCTGGCGACCCGCGAGGCCTTCGTCGGCCGGCGCGTGAGGGTCGCCCTGCAACGCAACGCCGATGCGGCGCTCGAGGAACGCTACCTCGACTTTGTCTATCAGCCGATCGTCGAGGCGGATGGAAAGGCGTCGGGCGTCTTCGTCGAAGGCGTGGACATGACCGATCAAGTTCAGGCCGACGAGCGCCAGCGCCTGCTGCTGGACGAGCTGAACCACCGCGTGAAGAACACCCTGGCCACGGTGCAGGCCATCGCCCAGCAGACCCTGCGCGGCGCGACGACGCCACAGACCTTCGCCGCCGCGTTCGAAGCCCGTCTGCTGGCCCTGTCTCAGACGCACAACGCCCTGACCGACAGCCAGTGGGCCGGCGCGGGCCTGCGCCAGCTCCTGGTCCAGGAACTCGGACCTTATGGCCCCGAGCGCATCGTCATGGACGGCCCGGACGTCCACCTGCCCGCCCGCGTGGCCTTGTCGCTGGGCATGGTGTTCCACGAACTGGCCACCAACGCCGCCAAGTACGGATCCCTGTCGAACGCCGGCCGACTGGCGCTTGCCTGGTCGGTGCGCGACGGCGAGCGCCTCGTTTTCGAATGGCGCGAGCTCGACGGCCCGCCCGCCGGTCAGCCCACCCGACGAGGGTTCGGCTCACGTCTGATCGAGCGCAGCATTACCGGCGAACTCCGAGGCGCGATCGTGGCCGACTACAGCCCGGCCGGCCTGTTCGTCCGGTTCGACGTGCCGCTTGCGCGGGACTTCGGTTAGCTCGACCCCGCTAAGCTCTGAACACCGTCAAGGCCAGGTGCTGCAGCAGCATGATGGTCTTGGCGTCACGGATGCGGCCGTCGGCGATCATGGTCAGGGCCTCATCCAGGCTCGGCTCCAGCACCTCGATGTCCTCGCCCTCGTCGGGATGGCCGCCGCCCTCGCCGATCCGCATGGCCGCGTCGTACTCGGCGACGAAGAAGTGCAGGATCTCGGTCACCGAGCCCGGGCTCATGAAGGCCTCGAACACCTTGCGCACCGCGCCCAGGCGGTAACCCAGCTCCTCCTCGACCTCGGCGCGGATACGAACCTCGGGTTCGGCGTCATCGAGCAGGCCGGCGGCCGCCTCGATCAGCAGGTCGTCATAGCCGTTGACGAAGGCCGGCCAGCGGAACTGCTTCACCAGCAGCACCGTGCGATTAGCCAGATTGTAAGGCAGCAGCACCGCCCCATTGCCCCGATCGTAGTGCTCGCGATGCTGGGTCTGCCACGTCCCGTCGCGACGCTTCCAGTCGAAGCTTGTCGTCTTCAGGACGTACCAATTGTCGGAGAGCAGCCTGGTCTCGTTGACCCGGATCCGGTCCTTGACGCTCATCGTGTTCTCCTGGAGCATTTTCCGACGAAGTGGGGGCACCGGTTCGTCGTCGGAAAATGCGTTAAAACAAAGAGCTAGAGCATTTCACCGATCCAGGTGGATCGGAAAATGCTCTATTCCCGCACCCGCGCCACATAGTCGGCCGAACGCATTTCCTGCAGGCGCGAGACCGTTCGCTCGAACTCGAAGGATCCGTCGCCCTCGGGATAAAGCTGTTCGGGTTCTGCGTCGGCCAGGGCCACCAGCTTGGCGTCGGCTTCGTAGAGCGCATCGATCAGGGTGTTGAAGCGCTTGGCCGCGTCGCGCCGGGCGGGCGTCAGGCGCGGCACGTCTTCCAGGAAGATGGTGTGGAAACGCTCGGCGACAGCCAGATAGTCCTGCGGCCCCAGGGCCTGCTGGCACAGGCTGGCGAAGGACGAGCGCAGCATCCCGCCCGCGGCGCGTGGCAAACGCATCTTGCGGCCCAGCACCTCCAGCGTCGCGCCCGTCTCGGCCGCGCCATCCAGCATGTCGGTCCACAGTCGCTCGAACTCGGCCTGGTTGGCCTTGTCATTCGGAGCCAGCCAGGTCCGCGCCGCCCGCAGGCGGTCCAGACGGAAGTCGACCGGCCCGCGCACGGCCACGACGTCCATGGCGTCCTTCAGCATGGCGATGAACGGCGTGAAGAGCTGACGGTTGAGGCCGTCCTTGTAGAGGTCGTCCGGCGGACGGTTCGAGGTGGCCACCAGGGTCACGCCGCGCGCGAACAGCGCCTCGAACAGCCGGCCCAGGATCATGGCGTCGGCGATGTCGGTGACCTGCAGCTCGTCGAAGCACAACAGGCGGGCGCTCGCGGCAATAAGATCGGCGGTCGGGACGATCGGGTCGTCGCCCTTGTGCTGGCCGAACCGCGCCTTGCGCGCCGCCGCGTCGCCCTTGCGCCAGGCGTCGATGTCGGCGTGGACCTCGGCCATGAAGGCATGGAAGTGAATGCGGCGCTTCTTGGTGATCGGGGCGCTGTCGAAGAACAGGTCCATCAGCATGGACTTGCCCCGCCCGACCGGCCCCCAGAGGTAGACCCCGCGCTGGCTTTTAGGCTTGCGGCCGAACAGCGAGAAGCCGGGCTCGCCGGCGTTGTCGAGATCGGCTTCCAGCCGGGACAGGGCGTCCACGGCGGCGGCCTGGGCCACGTCGGGCCGGATGTCGCCCTGGGCCAGGCGCTCGCGATAGGCGGTGCGTAGAGATGTCGGCATCGAGGACTGCGGTTAGCGCGAGAGCGGCGCGGGGGGAAGCGTCTTGCGCCTCTCAACATGAAGGGAGCGAAGCGCTATGGGAGGGGGATGAACATGCTCTACCTGCCCGACGAGGCCGCGACTCAGGCGCTGGGCCGGGTCCTGGCCGTTTCTCTGCGGCCCGGCGACGCCCTCTGCCTGACCGGCCCGCTGGGCGCCGGCAAGTCGACTTTGGCCCGCGCCCTGATCCGCGCCCTGACCACGCCGGACGAGGAGGTGCCCAGCCCGACCTTCACCCTGGTGCAGTTCTACGAAACGGCCGCCTTCCCCCTGGCCCACTTCGATCTCTACCGCCTGTCGGACCCCGACGAGGCCTATGAGATCGGCCTGGACGAGGCCCTGGACGGCGGGGTCGCCCTGATCGAATGGCCCCAACGGCTCGAAGGGCGTTTGCCCACGACTCGGCTCGATATAGACATCGCCCTCGACGGCGCCGCGCGGCGCGCCGCCATCACACGGCACGGCGATTTCGAGGGACGTGATCTTGAGTTCTGAGAGAGATGTGGCGAAGGCCGCGTTCCTGGAAACCCACGGCTTCGGGGACGTCCGCCGCGAGAGCCTGGGCGGCGACGCCTCGACGCGATCGTACGAGCGCCTGCACCGCGCCAAGAACGCGGATGAGGACGGATCCAGCTTCATCTTCATGGACCAGCCCCCGGCGCTGGAAAGCGTCGTGTGCCCGCCGGGCGCGACGGACGCCGAGCGGATCGCCCTGGGCTATAACGCCGCCGCGCGCCTGGCCGCCGGTTCGGTCGCCGCCTTCGTCACCGCCGCCGACTATCTGCGCCGGCGCGGCCTCTCGGCCCCGCGCATCTTCGCCTACGACGTGGCGCAGGGCCTGGCGGTCTTGGAAGATCTGGGCGACGGCCTCTACGCCACCCTGATCGCCGAAGGCCAGGACGAGCGCCCGCTCTACGAGGCCGCTGTCGACCTCCAGGTGGCCCTGCACGCCGAGACGCCGCCGGACGTTCTGGCCGTCGACGAGATCCGCTGGCCGCTGCTGACCTACGACACCCTGGCCCTGAAGCACGCCACCGACACCTTCCTGGAATGGTGGCCCCAGTTCACCGGGATCCCGGCCTTCAGCCCCGAGGCCGTCGCCGTTTGGGACGCGCTATGGGCGCCCGTCTGGGTGCGCGGCGAAGCCGGCGCCAATGTCTTCACCCATCGCGACTATCACGCCCAGAACCTGCTGTGGCTGCCCGAGCGTGACGGCGTGGCGCGCGTCGGCCTGCTGGACTTCCAGGACGCCCTGCGCGCCCACCCGGCCTGGGACCTGACCCATCTGCTGCAGGACGCCCGCCGGGACGTGTCGCCGGAACTGGAAGCGGCCATGCTGGACCGCTACCTGGCCGCCCGGCCGCAAGTCGACCGCGAGGCCTTCATCGCTGACTACCGCGCCTTGGCCGCCTCGAACGCCGCCCGCATCCTGGGCCGGGTCTTCGCCCGCCAGGCCCTGCTGGGCCGCCGGCAATACGAGGCCTTCATGCCGCGAACCTGGCGCTATCTGGAGCGCAACCTGAACGATCCGGCGATGACTGGTCTCAAGGCCTGGTTCGACCAGCACATTCCCGCCGAGGCCCGCCGATGACCGCTCCCCCCCCTGGACCCAAGGTCGCGATGGTGCTGGCCGCCGGCCTCGGCACCCGCATGCGCCCCCTGACCAACGATCGGCCCAAGGCTCTGGTCGAGGTCGCCGGCAAGGCGCTGATCGATCACATGCTGGACCGCCTGGCCGCCGCCGGGGTCGAGACCGCCGTGGTCAATGTCCACTATTTCGCCGACCTGGTCGAAGCCCACCTGAAGGCCCGCCAGGCCAAGGGGCTTGGTCCGACGATCGTCATCTCCGACGAACGCCCCCAGGCCCTGGAAACCGGCGGCGGCGTCAAGCACGCCCTGCCGCTGCTGGGTGAAGGTCCCGTCTTCGTGGCCAATATCGACTCCGTGTGGACCGAGCACGCCGGTCCGGCCATCGACGCCGTGGCCGCCGCCTGGAACCCGGAGACGATGGACGTCTGCCTGATGCTGGCCTCGACCTCGGGCTCGCTGGGCTTCCACGACAGCGGCGACGTGTTCCTCGCGGACGGCGTCGTCCGCTTCAAGAATCCCGGCGAGATCGCGCCGCTGGTCTATGTCGGCGTCCATATCTGCAAGCCGGCGATCACCGCCGATGGCCCCGAGGGTCCGTTCTCGTTGCTGCCGCTGTGGAAAAGCCTGGCCGCCGACCACCGCGTCCACGGTGTCGCGCCCGACGGCCTCTGGATGCACGTCGGAGACCCCGACGCCAAGCTGGCCGCCGAAGCCAAGCTCTCCCAAGACAGTCTGGCTGAGAGATGAGCGGACCGGCCCCCTTCTTCGAAAGACCGGGGCCGCGCTGGTTCTCGATCCCCGCCCATCGGCCGTTCGTCGATGACTTGGCGCGCGGGCTGCTGAACACGCTGGAGCCGCTGGGTCCCGAGGCCCTGCCCCGCGCCACCGTCCTGACCCCGACCCGCCGCGGCGCCCGCGCCCTGGCGGACGCCTTCCTGGCGGTCGGCGGCGGGCGGGCGCTGCTGCTGCCGCAGATCCGGCCGCTGGGCGACCTGGACGAAGGCGAGCCGCCCTTCGAACCCGGTGAGCTGTCCCTCGACTTCCCGCCGGCCATCTCCTCGCGTCGCCGCCGGTTCGAGCTGGCGCGGCTGGTCGTCGACCACGGCGACAAGCTGTCGTTCAAGCCTGGCCCGGTCCAGGCCCTGGAACTGGCCAAGGCCCTGTCCGACTTCCTCGACAGCTGTCAGATCGAGGAGGTCCCGTTCGCTGACAAGCTGGATGGTCTGGCCGAGGGCGACCTCGCTCAGCACTGGCAGGTCTCGGCGCGCTTCCTGAAGGGCGTGCTGACCGCCTGGCCCGAGCGCCTGAAGAACCTCGGCCTGATCGACGTTTCCGAGCGCCGGGTGAAGCTGCTGCGCGCCCTGGAAAAACAATGGGCCGAGAACCCGCCGACTGAGGTTCTCGTCGCCGCCGGCTCGACCGGCACCGCGCCCGCCACCGCCGACCTGCTGCGGGTCATCGCCGCCGCGCCCAAAGGCGCCGTGGTGCTGCCGGGTCTGGACGAGGATCTGGCCGACAGCGCCTGGAGCCAGATCGAGGGCTCCCAGGGCGAGCAGCATCCGCAAGGCGCGATGAAGCGCCTGCTGGATCGCGCCGGCGTCGACCGTTCGGACGTCCGCGCCTGGGTCCCCGATGTCGACAGCCGGGGCCGCTGGCGACGGCGGATCGTCAACGAGGCCCTGCGTCCGGCCGAGGCCACGGCCGACTGGCTGGCGCAGATCGCCGCCCTGCGCGCCGAGGCGCCGGATCTCGACCCCGTCGCCGAGGGCCTGACGGGCTTCTCGGTCATCGCCGCCCGCGGCGAGGAGGAGGCCGCCGGGGCCTGCGCCTTGCTGCTGCGCGAGGCGCTGGAGACGCCAGAAAAGACCGCCGCCCTGGTCACGCCCGACCAGACCCTGGCCCGCCGGGTGATGACCCGCCTGCAGCGCTGGGGCGTGATCCCCGATAGCTCGGCCGGCGCGCCGCTGGCCGCGGCCGGCTCTGCGATCCTGGCCCTGCATCTGGCGCGCCTGGTCGAGGCGCCGCTGGACCCGGTCCGCCTGCTGGCCTTCGCCAAGCATCCGCTGGTGCTGGGCGAGGACGAGGCGCCCGCCGCCGCTCTACTCGAACGCAAGGGCCTGCGCGGCGCCGCGCCAGGTTCTAAAGATGTCCTGCGCGCCCGGCTGAGGGACGCGCCAGACGCCCTGGCGCTCTGCGACCGCGTCCTGGCCGCCGTCGACCACGCCGCCGCGCCCTATGCCGACGGCTTCGCGCCGCCCTGCCGCGCCGCCCAGGCCCTGGTCGAGGCGCTGGAAGGCCTGATCCCCGTCAATCGCCTGTGGGCCGGCGGCGCGGGCGAGTGCCTGGGCGCCCTGATGGCCGCCCTGATCCAGGATGGCGAGCCCCTGCCCGACGCCTCGCCCCAGGCCTTCGCCGACATTCTCGACCGACTGGTCAACGAGGAGACCGTCCGCGTCGGCGGCGCCACCCATCCCCGCCTGCGCATCCTGGGCGCCATCGAGGCCCGCCTGGTCCGCGCCGACCGCCTGGTGCTGGCCGGGTTGGAGGAAGGCGTCTGGCCGCAGGGCGCGCCGATCGATCCGTTCCTGTCGCGGCCGATGCGTTCGCGCCTGGGCCTGCCCCCGCCCGAGCGGAAGATCGGCCTGACCGCCCACGACTTCGCCCAGGCCGCCAGCGCCCCCGATGTGGTGCTGGTCCACTGCGAACGACGCGGCGGCGCGCCGGCCGTCGAGTCGCGCTGGCTGTGGCGCCTGAAAACCCTGGCCGCCGGCGCGGGCCTGGCTCTACCCCGGCGCGACGACGTGCTGGATTGGGTCCGCGCCCTCGACGCGCCCGATCCCTACGCGCCGATCGGCCGCCCTGCCCCGACGCCCCCGGTCGAGGATCGTCCGCGCAAGATGGCCGTCACCCGCGTCGAGGCCCTGACCCGCGATCCCTACGCCGTCTGGGCCCGCGATATCCTCAAGCTCTATCCGCTGGAGCGCCCCGACGAGCCGGTCGAGGCCAGGGCGCGCGGCACCGCCATCCACGCGGCTTTCGAGACCTTCGCCGAGACCTATCCCGACGCCGTGCCGCTAGAGGCCGCCAGCGTGTTCGAGGGCTTCTATATCGACGCCCTGGTCGCGGCCGGCATGCCGCCGACCGCCCTGGCCCGCGAAAAGGCCCTGGCCCGAGAGGCCGCCCTGTGGGTCGCCGACTGGGAGCGCCATCGCCGCACCACGGCCCGCAAGGTGGTGGTCGAGGCGGCGGGCGAGCTGTCGCTCAACATCAACGGCCGCCCCTTCACCCTGACCGCCAAGGCCGACCGGATCGAGCCGACCGCCGATGGCACCGCCCATATCCTCGACTACAAGACCGGCGCCGCGCCGTCGCAGAAGCAGGTCGACACCGGCTTCTCACCACAGCTGACCCTGACGGCGGCGATCCTGATGAACGGCGGCTTCCCGGATCTGGGCAAGCCAACGCCGGGCGACCTGACCTATGTCCGCGTGACCGGAAGGCGTCCCGCTGGCGAAGAGCAGGTCCGCGCCCTGGCTGGCGAAGAGAGCGCCGCCGCCGCCGTGAAAGCCCTGGAAGGCCTCTCGACCCTGATCGCTCGCTATGACGATCCGGACGAGCCCTATCGCTCGCGGGTCGCGCCGCAGTTCGTCAAGGAGCACCCCGGCGACTATGCCCATCTGGCGCGGGTTTTCGAATGGTCGACCAGCGGCGACGACGGGGACGGCGAATGAGCGGTCCAGACTATCAGCGCATCGCCGCCGACCCGACGATCTCGGCCTTCGTCACCGCCAATGCCGGCTCGGGCAAGACCAAGACCCTGATCGACCGCGTCGCGCGCCTACTGCTGGCCAAGGTCAAGCCCGAGGCGATCCTGTGCGTGACCTATACCAAGGCCGCCGCCGCCGAAATGCAGCGCCGCCTGTTCGAGCGTCTGGGCAAATGGTCGGTGACCAGCGACGCCGACCTGCGGGCCGAGCTGATCAAGTTGGTCGGCGAAGCGGAAGCCACCTATGACGCCAAGCGCCTCTCCGAGGCCCGCGCCCTTTTCGCCCAGGCGCTGGAGACGCCCGGCGGCCTGAAAATCCAGACGATCCACGCCTTCTGCGAGAAGCTGCTGCGACGCTTCCCGCTGGAGGCCGGGGTCTCGCCCGGCTTCACGGTGATGGACGACCAGGCCGGCGCCGCCATCGCCCGCGCCGCCCGCCGCGCCACGGCCCAGTGGGTGGATATCCACCAGGACGCCTTCGCCGAAGCCTATGCCCGCTTCTCCGTGGCGCTGGACTTCCAGAGCTTCGAAAACATGTTCGCCGGCTTCGAGGCGCGGCGCGGTCAGATCATGGCCTATGTGGCGCGATGCGGCGGCCTCCAAGAAGCCGTGGCCGATGCCTGGGAACGCTGCGGTTTTAACGAGCCGACCTCGGCCGCTGACCTGGCGGCTCAGGCGATGGCGCGGCTCGACCTCGGCGCCTGGCGCTCCGCCGCGACAGTGCTGTTCGACGGCGGCGGCAAGCAGGACGCCAAATATGCCGAAGCCCTGGCCGCCGTGGCCCGCGATCCGGACGCGACGCTGGAGCTTGCTCTCCGCGCTCTGTTCACCGAAGGCGGCGAGGGTACGCCGGCGACCTGGCCGGGCAAGACCTCGGGCCTGAAGAGCCGCGAGGACCTGCGCGAGGCCCTGCTGCTGGACCAGGCCAAGCTGGAGGCCGCCCGCGAACGGGTCCGCGCCGCCAAGGTGGCCGAGGACACCGAGGGCGCCCTGCGGCTGGCGGTTCTCTATGTGACCTCGCACCGGATCGAGAAGGATGCTCGCGGCGCGCTGGACTTCACCGACCTGATCGACAAGACCCGCGTGCTGCTGACCGAGAAGGTCGAGGCGGCCTGGGTGCTCTACAAGCTCGACGGCGGCATCGACCATATCCTGCTGGACGAGGCCCAGGACACCGCGCCGGAGCAGTGGGAAATCCTCAGCGCCCTGACCGCCGACTTCTTCGTCGGCGAGACCTCCGAAGGCTGGAGCGGCCGGCGCGCTGAGCGGACCCTGTTCGTGGTCGGCGACGAGAAGCAGTCGATCTATTCGTTCCAGGGCGCCGACCCGCAAAGGCTGCTGGTCGAGACGCAGGGCTACATCACCCGCATCGCGGCGGTCGGCGCGGTCGGCAAGGGCGTGCCGCTGACGGTGTCGTATCGCTCGACCCGCGAGGTGCTGAGCTTCGTCGACGCCCTGTTCTCCGATCCCGAGACCCGCGAAGGCGTGCCGCCGCCGGCGGGCCAGGACCTCGTTCGTCACGAGCTGTTCCGTCACGGCCATTCGGGCTGCGTCGACCTGTGGCCCCTGACCCGAGAACTGCCCGGCGAGGAGCGCGAGGCCTGGGAGGCGCCGGTCGACTCGGAAGGCGAACGCAGCGCCAATCGGCGTCTGGCCGAGGCCATCGCCGCCGAGACGAAAGCGATCCTGGAGCGCGGCGACGCCGTCTTCGACAAGGAGATCGGCCGCCACCGCGCCGCCCACGCAGGCGACATCCTCGTCCTGGTCCGCCGCCGCAAGGTGCTGTTCGAGGAGATCATCCGGGCCCTGAAGCGGCGCGCCGTGCCGGTGGCCGGGGCCGACCGGTTGTCGCTGTCCAGCCACATCGCCTTCGAGGACCTCCTGGCCCTGGGCCGGTTCATCCTGTTCCCGGATGACGACCTGACCCTGGCGGCGCTGCTGAAGTCGCCGTTCTGCGGCCTGACCGACGAAGACGTCTACGCCCTCGCCAAGGGCCGCCGGGCGACGCTGTGGGCCGAGCTGCGCCGTCGGGCCGAGGAGCGTCCGGAATGGACCACGGCGCGGACCGTGCTGGACTGGGCTCTGACCGAGGGCCGTCGCCGGCAGCCGTTCGAGTTCTTCGCTGGCTGGCTGGGCCTGGTCGATGAGGCCGGCCGCTCGCATCGCGCCAAGGTGCTGACCCGCCTCGGCGCAGAGGCGGAGGAGGCGCTCGACGAGTTCCTGGCTCAGGTGATGGAGGCCGAGCAACGCGGCGTCCGCGATCTGGAGGCCCTGGTCGCCGACTTCGCGGCGCTGGACATCGTGGTCAAGCGCGAGATGGAAGGCGCCCGCCGCGAGGTGCGGGTGATGACCGCCCACGGCTCCAAGGGCCTGGAGGCGCCGATCGTCTTCCTGCCCGAGACGACCGTTAAGCGCGGAGCCGGCGGCTCGCCACTGCTGGTCACCGAGGATGGCGGCCTGCTGTGGTGCGCCAGCGGCAAGGGCGACTGCGACGCCTCGGCCCGCGCTCGCAAGCTGCGCGAGGACAAGGAAGGCCAGGAGGCGCTGCGCCTGCTGTATGTCGCTCTTACACGGGCCCGGGACCGGCTGATCCTGTGCGGCCGCATCGACGCCAGGACCAAGGACGACAAGGTCGGTGGCTGGTACGCCGCCGCCCGCGCCGCCTTTGGCCATGCCGACATCGCCCCGGAGGTGAGGACCATCGGCGAGGATGAGACCGCCTTCCTGCGCTACGGTCCCGATCCAATCAGCGCCCCGCGCCTTGAGGAGACCGTCCGCGATTCGGCGTCCGCGCCGGCCTGGATCAAGGTCGACGCGCCGCCGGAGCCCGCCGCCGCCCGCTACGCCGCGCCGTCGCGGATCGAGGACAACGCCCGCGTCCCGGCGCCCTCGCCCTTGGCCCGCGTCTCGGGCCTGGGCCGCTATCGCAGGGGCGAGATCGTCCACAAGCTGCTGCAACTGCTGCCCGACGTCGCGCCGGATCGGAGGGCGGACGCGGCCAAGCGCCTGCTGGCCGCCGAACGCGACCTGACCGAAGCGCAGCGCGAGGAGATGGCGGCCGCCGCGTTCGGCGTGCTGGACGATGTGCGCTTTTCCGCCGTGTTCGGCCCCGGCTCCCGCGCCGAGGTCGCCCTGGCCGGGACCAGCACCCACTTGCCCAAGGGCCTCGCCGTCTCGGGCCGCGTCGACCGGCTGGTGGTGGATGAGGGCCGCGTCCTGGTCGTCGATTACAAGACCAATCGCCCCTCTCCCGACCGGATCGAGGACGCCGATCCGGCCTATCTGGCGCAGATGGCCGTCTATGCCGCCGTGCTGCGAGAGGTGTTCCCCGGACGGGCCGTGGAAGCGGCCCTGGTCTGGACGGACGGCCCCAAACTGATGCCGGTTCCAGAAAAGGTGATGGCCCAGGCTCTGGCGCGACTGACCTAAGGCCGTTGCCGGACGCGCCCCGTCCTCCTACATCTGCTGCAAGCGCTCGGAACGAATCCGGGCATTCGACCCTTATCGCGTCCTCCGCGCCGACCGCGTGACGCCAGACTGGAGCAAGCCATGAGCACCGTTGCGGTGACCGACGCCACCTTCGAAGCCGACGTCCTGAAGGCCAGCAAGCCCGTGCTGGTGGACTTCTGGGCCGAGTGGTGCGGTCCGTGTAAGCAGATCGCCCCGGCCCTGGAGCAAATCTCCGAAGAGCTGGCAGACGTCGTCACCGTCGCCAAGGTCAATATCGAGGACAGCCCGACGACCCCGTCGCGCTACGGCGTCCGCGGCATTCCGACCATGATGCTGTTCCGCGATGGCCAGATGACCTCGATGAAGGTCGGCGCCATGCCCAAGCAGAAGATCCTGGAATGGCTGAACGAAGCCGGCGTTCAACCGGCCTAGGCGGGTTTTCTGCCTGAAGTGAAGACGCCCGCTCCGGTCTCCGGGGCGGGCGTTTTTCGTGTCGGCCTATTTCTTGGGCGTCACGATGAACGGCGAGACCGAGACCGGAGGGGCTTTCTTTTCGGCCTTCGGTTTGCGGGCTTCCTTGTTCGACTTCTTCTGACCCTTGGCCATCGGCGGTTCCTGCCAGGACGGGTGCGCTCGCCGAGGATGTCCAGCGGGCCGCGCCGCCCTATCGGCGTGGGTTCAGCCTTACGCGTTTAGATCGGCCAAGTCTCTGGGCTCATCGCCAGCACTTCGCCGGCCAGATAGAGCGAGCCGCAGATCAGGACGTGGGGCGTCGGCTCCAGTTTCAGGGCTCGGTCCAGGGCGTCCTCGACCGAATCGCAGGCGCAGGCCCGCAGGCCAGCGAGCTCGGCGGCGGCGGCCGTATCGGCGGCGCTGGCCGCGGCGGCGCCTTCGAGGGTGACCGTGAAGACCTTGGCCGCCACGCCCCGGAACGGGCCGAAGAAGCCGGTCGCGTCCTTGTTGGCCAGCAAGCCCGAGATCAGCGCCACCGGGCGGCCGTCGCGGGCGGCGAGGTCGGCGACGGCGCGGGAGACGGCGCGGCCGGCGTGCGGATTGTGGCCGCCGTCCAGCCAGAGATCCGCCCCGGCCGCCTTGGCGCGCTCGGCCAGAGGCCCGGTGGTCAGGCGCTGGAAGCGGGCCGGCCAGACCGCGCCGGCGATCCCCCGCCCCATGGCCGCCTCGTCGATGCGCGGATCGGCCAGGGCCAGCATCGCGGCGACGGCGAGGCCGGCATTGGCGAACTGGTGCTCGCCCGGCAGCGAGGGCGCTGGAAGGTCCAGCAGACGGTCTTGCATCTGCACCAGCAGCCGGCCGCGTTCGCTCCAGGCGTCGAAGTCGCGGCCCATCAGGGTCAGCTCGACGCCGGCCAGCGCGGCCGTGGTCTCCAGCACGTCCTCGGCGTCGCCGTGCTGGCGGGCCGAGACGACGGCCGCGTCCGGCTTGATGATCCCGGCCTTCTCGACCGCGATCTTGGCGATGGTGTCGCCCAGGAATTCGCGATGGTCGATGTCGATCGGGGCGATGACGCAGACCGCCGGCTTCTGGATGACGTTGGTGGCGTCCAGGATTCCGCCCAGCCCGACCTCGACGATGCACAGGTCGGCCGGGACCTCGGCGAAGGCCACGAAGGCGGCGGCCGTGGTGATCTCGAAGAAGGTGATCGGCAGGCCGGCATTGGCGGCCTCGACACGGTCCAGCACGTCAGCCAGGTGGTCGTCGGTGATCAGGGTCCCGGCCAGGCGGATGCGCTCGGCGAAGCGGACGAGGTGCGGCGAGGTGAAGACGTGGACCTTGAGCCCCGCCGCCTCGGCCATGGCCCTCAGATAGGCGACCGTCGAGCCCTTGCCGTTGGTGCCGGCCACGTGGATCACCGGCGGCAGGCGGTCCTGCGGATCGCCCAAAGCCGCGCACAGACGCCGCATCCGGTCCAGCGACAGGTCGATCAGCTTGGGATGCAGCGCCTTCAGCCGCTCGAGCGCGGCGTCGTGAGCGCGGAGATGCTCGGCCAAGTTCGAGCTCAGGCCGCCTTGCGGTCGCGACCCATCATCAGGGTGCCGAGCACAGAGCCCAGCACCGCCGGCAGGTCCTTGCGGTGGGTGACGCGGTCGACCATGCCCTTTTCGACCAGATATTCCGAGCGCTGGAAGCCCGGCGGCAGGGTCTCGCGGATGGTCTGCTCGATGACGCGCGGACCGGCGAAGCCGATCAGGGCGCCCGGCTCGGCCAGGTGGATATCGCCCAGCATGGCGTAGGAGGCGGTGACGCCGCCCGTGGTCGGGTCGGTGAGGACCACGACATAGGGCAGGGCCGCGTCCTTCAGTTCGTTGATGGCCAGGGTCGTGCGAGCCATCTGCATCAGCGACAGCGCGCCTTCCTGCATGCGGGCGCCGCCGGCGGCGGTGAAGGCGATCATCGGGACCTGGCGCTCCAGGGCGGCCTTGGCGGCGGCGATGAAGCCCTCGCCCGCGGCCATGCCCAGCGACCCGCCCATGAAGGCGAAGTCCTGGACCAGCACGACGGCGTCGACACCGGCGACCTTGCCGTAGCCGATGGCCATGGCGTCCGGCTCGCCGGTGGCCTTGCGGGCGGCGATCAGGCGATCCTTGTAGGGCTTGCCGTCCGAGAACTTCAGCGGATCCTCGGGCACCGCCGGGGTCGGCAGGGCCTCGTACTGGCCGTCGTCGAAGGTGAACTTGAAGCGGGCTTCAGGCCCGATCCGCATGTGACGACCGGCCGGCGTGACCCACAGGGCCGCCTCCAGGTCGGAGCGGAAGATCATCTCGCCCGTGTCGGGGCACTTGACCCAGAGATTTTCCGGCGTCTCGCGCTTGGCGAACGCGCCGCGCACGCCCGGTGCGATCCGCGACAGCCAGCCGCCTCGGCGGTCAGTCGCCACTTTTTTCTCGCCCTTTTTCGGGTCCTGGGGTTCAGCCATAGCCATAGCCTTAGAGCCTCACTTCGTCCCGACTCGCGCCGAGCGCACAGCCTTAGCCAGCGCCGACGCCTTGAGAAGAACCTTCTCGGTCACGTTTTCGTTCAACTTGGCCGCCGACTCGATTTCGTCGACCAGCGCCGAGCCCACCACGGCGGCATCGGCCACGCGGGCGACGGCGGCGGCCTGCTCGGGCGTGCGGATCCCGAAACCCACCGCGACCGGCAGGCCCGAGGCCTTGCGCAGCCGCTCGACGGCGGGGGCCACGTCGGCCGCGTCGGCCGACTTCACCCCGGTCACCCCGGCGACCGAGACATAATAGACGAAGCCCGACGTGCGGCGGACCACCATCGGCAGGCGCGCGTCGTCGGTGGTCGGCGCCGCGAGACGGATCAAGGCGATGCCTTCGGCCTCCAGGGCGTCCGACAGCGGATCGGCTTCCTCGGGCGGGCAGTCGACGATGATCAGGCCATCCACGCCGGCCTTGGCGGCCGCGGCGGCGAAGCTCTCGAAACCCCGGTTCAGCACGGGGTTCAGATAGCCCATCAGGATGATCGGGGTGTCGGCGTCGCCCTCGCGGAAGGCGGCCACCAGATCCAGCGTGCCCTGCAGGGTCATGCCGGACTTGAGGCCGCGCTGGGCGGCGCGCTGGATGGTCGGGCCCTCGGCCATCGGATCGGAGAAGGGAAAGCCCAGCTCGATCAGATCAGCGCCGGCGCCCGGCAGGCCCTTGAGCACGCTCAGGGTCGTGGCGGCGTCGGGATCGCCGGCCATGACATAGGTCACGAAGCCGGCGCGGTTCTCGGCCTTCAGCGCCGCGAAACGGCGGTCGATACGGTCTTTGGTCATGGATTCTCGTTCCCCGAGCCCTCCCCCTCGATGGGGGAGGGTTGGGTGGGGGTGATGTGGCCGTCAACGCCGCACGCACTCGCCGGCCAACGCCATGCGAGCACCCCCATCCCCGACCCTTCCCCCATCAAGGGGGAAGGGAGCTTAAAAACATCGCCGATCAAATCGAGCGTCCCAAGGCTTCGGCCACCGTGAAGATGTCCTTGTCGCCGCGACCGCAGAGATTCATCACCACGATCTTGCCCTTGCCCAGCTCCTGGGCGATCTCGCCGACCCGAGCCAGGGCGTGGGCCGGTTCCAGGGCCGGAATGATGCCTTCGAGGGTCGAGCACAGCTGGAAGGCCGCCAGGGCCTCCTCGTCGGTGGTCGAGACATATTCGGCTCGGCCGATCTCGTGCAGGAACGAGTGCTCGGGGCCGATGCCCGGATAGTCGAGGCCGGCCGAGATCGAGTGGGCGTCGATGATCTGGCCGTCGTCGTCCTGCAGCAGGTAGGTGCGGTTGCCGTGCAGCACGCCCGGACGGCCGCCGGTCAGCGAGGCGGCGTGCTTGTCGGTGGAGACGCCGTGGCCGGCCGCCTCGACGCCGATCAGGCGCACGCCCTCGTCGGCCAGGAACGGATGGAACAGGCCGATGGCGTTGGAGCCGCCGCCGATGCAGGCGACCACCGCGTCGGGCAGGCGGCCTTCCATTTCCAGGATCTGCTCGCGGGCTTCGGTCCCGATCACGCTCTGGAAGTCGCGGACCATCACCGGATAGGGGTGCGGTCCGGCGGCGGTGCCGATCAGGTAATAGGTGTCGTGCACGTTGGTCACCCAATCGCGCATGGCCTCGTTCATGGCGTCCTTCAGGGTGCCCGTGCCCGAAGTCACCGGGCGGACTTCCGCGCCCAGCAGGTTCATGCGGAAGACGTTGGGCTTCTGACGCTCGACGTCGGTGGCGCCCATATAGACGACGCACGGCAGCCCGAAGCGGGCGCAGACGGTAGCGGTGGCCACGCCGTGCTGGCCCGCGCCGGTCTCGGCGATGATCCGGGTCTTGCCCATGCGCATGGCCAGCAGGATCTGGCCCAGGGCGTTGTTGATCTTGTGCGAGCCGGTGTGGTTCAGCTCGTCGCGCTTGAAATAGATCTTGGCCCCGCCGAAGTGCTCGGTGAGCCGCTCGGCGAAATAGAGCGGGCTCGGCCGGCCGGCGTAGTGGGTGTTGTAGCTGGTCAGCTCGGCCTGGAACGCCGGATCTGCCTTGGCCTCGGCATAGGCCTTGCCCAGGTCCAGCACCAGCGGCATCAGGGTCTCGGCCACATAGCGGCCGCCGAAACCGCCGAAGCGGCCGTCCGCGTCGGGATAGGCCGAGTAGTCGTTGGGCTTTGAAGGAGCGTTCACGAGAGCTTCCGAGCTGGGCTTTTCAGTCTTGGGCGCGTTTGACGGCGTCGAGAAACGCCGTGATCAGAGCCGGGTCCTTTAGGCCCGGACCGCGCTCCACGCCAGAAGAAACGTCCACGATCGGGGTTCCGGAGACCTTGATCGCCTCCGCCACGTTCCACGGATCCAGGCCGCCGGCCAGGAAATGCGGCCGCGAAAAGCGTCGGCCTTCCAGCAGCCCCCAGTCGAACCGGGCGCCCGTGCCGCCTGGCAAAACGGAGCCTTCGACGGGCTTGGCGTCGAACATCAGGTGCTCGGCGACGCTGTCGAAAGCGCCCGCCTGGTCAACATCGGCGGAGGATGACACCGAGAAGGCCTTGATGACGCCGACGCCGCTCCGTGCGGCGATCTCGCGGACCCGCGAGGGCGTTTCCTTGCCGTGCACCTGGATCAGGTCGGGGCCCATGGTGGCCATCAGGCGCTCGATCAGGGCGTCGTCGGGATCGACGGTGACGGCGACCGTCTTCACGCCGCGACCGCGCCACATTTCGCTTTTGGCCGGCTCGACCAGCCGCGCGGCGGTCTCGGGCGCGAGGTTGCGCGGGCTCTTGTCGAAGAAGACGAACCCCAGGAACGCCGCCCCCCCGTCTAAGGCGGCCTTCACCGTCTCGGGCGTCGACAGTCCGCAGATCTTGGCCCCAAGGGCGGGCATGCTCATGGTGCGGAGGAGTTACGTGCGGGGAAGGAAAGAGGCAAGCCCAGGGATTCTGATGAAGGCCGCCTTCCCCCTCGATGGGGAAGGGTCGGGGATGGGGGTGATGCCGAGCCAGCCGCCCTGCCTTGCATCGAACGCCGTAGTGACCCCCACCCCTGCCCCTCCCCCTCCAGGGGGAGGGAACGTGACTGATCTCCCTCGCGCCGAGCGGCTGCGAGTGGGTGAAAGGGATGCGGAGCGCCGGGCCGCGCCCGGTGTAGGGGTAGGAAGTACCGTTTCGACGAAGCCAGACGCTCCGCGCGGTCGTTATCCGGAAGCGTGGCGCCCCGACGCTGTTCGCGCCTCGACGCCCTTGAAGCCTCCGACGGGCGGGCCGGATCGCGAGATCCAGTCCCGGTCGGGAGCCTTTCGACTCCCCTGTCGCTCTCTTCGGCCTGCATCCACCGTCGTTTTTGTGTTCCAGGGTCGACTACCTCGGGGATGGTGCAGTTGCGGAGTCTCCCCCGCACCGACGAGCGCGCCCGCTCGATCGCCCCCCGTCGCCGCAACGGTCGCTGGCCATGCGCCCTTTCCTCGCGACGAGGTGGAGCCATTGTGCGGGCGTTCTGAACGCCGATCATTCAGAGGCGTATAAAATCGACAAGCGGTTGATTTCGTGAGGCTCAATCTCGCCAACGCCGGGGATAGAGCGGGCTCGATCCCCGTGAGCCCTCCCGCGACCGGGGGGCGCTCTCGCGTAAGGGCCGGCCGGCGTCGCAAGGGGTGGACGCCGGCCGGAGGGCTTACGCGTCGGCTTACTGCCGCCGACAGAACCAAGATGGGTATGCGGGGCGCCGACGGTAGACCGTGCGGCGCCCTGTCGCGGAGGTTGTCAGGCCAAGCTTACTCGGCCGTGTCCTCCTCCGGCGTGTCATAGGCCGCCATCATCGCCATGTTCAGGATCTTGGACACCGAGGCCGACAACGGCGCGATCTGGATCGATTTGGACAGGCCCAGCAGCACCGGCCCGATCACCGTGGCCCCGCCCAGCGACTGCACCAGCTTGGTCGAGATCGAGGCGGCGTGGATGGCCGGCATGATCAGGATGTTGGCGCTGTCGGTCAGGCGCATGAACGGATAGTTGGCGCGCTTCTCTGGATCCAGCGCCAGCTCCGGCGGCATCTCGCCCTCATATTCGAAGTCGACGTCCATCTCGTCGAGCATGGCCACCGCCTCGCGCACCTTCTCCGAGCGCAGGCCCATCGGGTTGCCGAAGGTCGAATAGCTCATGAAGGCGACGCGCGGCTTGAAGCCCAGGCGCTTGACCGCGCGGGCGGCCTCGCAGGCGATCTCGACCAGCTCCTCGGCCTCGGGCAGTTCGGTGACGTTGGTGTCGGCCACGAAGATCGTCCGGCCCTTGGCCAGCACCACCGACATGCCCATGATCCGGCCGCCGGGGGCGGGATCGACGACGCGCAGCACCTCTTCCAGGGCCTGGTCGAAGCTGCGGGTGACCCCGGTGACCATGCCGTCGGCCTCGCCCAGCGTGACCATCGAGGCGGCGAAGCTGTTGCGGTCCTGGTTGATCAGGCGCTGGACGTCGCGCTTCAGGTAACCCTGGCGCTGCAGGCGGTGATAGAGCGCGTCGACATAGTCCGGATTGCGGTCGGACAGGCGCGCGTTGACGATCTCCAGCCCGACGGTCTCGGGATCGAGGCCGACCAGCTTCATGTTCTCGTGCACCAGGTTCTCGCGGCCGCACAGGATGGCCTTGCCGTAGCCGCCGGTCTGGTAGGCGTAGGCGGCGCGGATGACGCTGGGGTCCTCGCCCTCGGCGAACACGATGCGCTTGGGATTGGCCAGCACCGCGCCCGAGATCTTCTGCAGGAAGCCGGCGGTCGGGTCGAGGCGCTGGGCCAGACCGGCGCGATAGGCGTCCATGTCGGCGATCGGCTTGCGGGCCACGCCGGTGTCCATCGCCGCCTGGGCGACGAACGGCGGCACGTACCAGATCAGGCGCGGATCGAAGGCCGAGGGGATGATGTATTGCGGGCCGAACTTCAGCTGGCGGCCGTGATAGGCGGCGGCGACCTCGTCCGGCACATCCTCGCGCGCCAGCATGGCCAGCGCTTGCGCGCAGGCGATCTTCATCTCGTGATTGACGCGGCGGGCCCGCACATCGAGCGCGCCGCGGAAGATGTAGGGGAAGCCCAGGACGTTGTTGACCTGGTTGGGATAGTCGCTGCGGCCGGTGCCCATGATCGCGTCGGGGCGCACGGCGTGGACCTCTTCGGGCGTGATCTCCGGATCGGGATTGGCCATGGCGAAGATGACCGGGTTGGGCGCCATGCTGGCGATCATCTCGGGCGTGAAGGCGCCCTTGGCCGACAGACCCAGCAGCACGTCGGCGCCGGCCACGGCCTCGGCCAGGGTGCGCTTGTCGGTCTTGACCGCGTGAGCGCTCTTCCACTGGTTCATGCCCTCGGTGCGGCCCTCGTAGAGCACGCCCTTGCTGTCGACGGCGATGACGTTGGCCGGGTGGACGCCCATGGCCTTGATCAGCTCCAGCGAGGCGATGCCCGCCGCGCCGGGGCCGTTCAGCACCACCTTCACGTCCTCCAGCTTCTTGCCGGTGATGTGGCAGGCGTTGATCAGGCCGGCGGCGCAGATGATCGCCGTGCCGTGCTGATCGTCGTGGAACACCGGGATGTCGAGCAGGTCCTGCAGCTCGGTCTCGATGCGGAAGCACTCGGGGCTCTTGATGTCCTCCAGATTGATGCCGCCGAACGAGATCCCGATGTTCTTGACCACCGTGATGATCTCGTCGGGATCCTTGGAGCTGATCTCGATGTCGATGCTGTCGACGTCGCCGAAGCGCTTGAAGAGGACGGCCTTGCCTTCCATCACCGGCTTCGAGGCCAGCGCGCCGAGATCACCCAGACCGAGAATGGCGGTGCCGTTACTGATCACGGCGACCATGTTGCCCTTGGATGTGTATTCGTAGGCCATGTCCGGATCGGCGGCGATGGCGTGGACCGGCACGGCGACGCCGGGCGAATAGGCGAGACTAAGGTCGCGCTGGGTCGCCATCGGCTTGGTCGGGGTCACCTCCAGCTTGCCCGGCTGGGGGTGACGGTGGAAGGCCAAGGCCTCCTCATCCGTGAAGGTCTTGCGTTCCGCGTCGCTCATCCGGCGTTTCCCATTCCTGCTGCGCAAGTCGAAGAAGGGGCGCGCCGATCAATGCGAACACGCCCTTATGTGCGATCACCGTAGCGACCGGCGCCGAGCGTCACAACCGGGGAAGGACGCGAAAATCCCAGCAAACGCTTGTTGGGATTGGCCTTGCGTCAACCGCGCTGACGCTTGGGAACGCCGGGAGAGGTTGACCCGAGGGGGCGGATTGGGTGATTTGCCTCAGGTACATTTTGTACTGGAGCCAGACTTGTCCCAGCCCGTGAAGATCGCGATCGCCGGCGCCAACGGCCGCATGGGCCAGGCGGTGGCCAAGGCGCTGGAAGGCCGCGCCGACGCGGCCGTGGCCGCGCGCTTCGAGCGCCCCGGCGTCGAGGGCGGCGATCTGGTCTCGCGCGAGGCGGCGCTTGCGACCACCGAGGCGGTGATCGACTTCACCCTGCCGGAAGCCTCGGTGCTGCTGGCCGAGGAGGCCGCCGCGAAAGGCGGACCTGCGCTGGTCATCGGCTCGACGGGCTTCTCGGACGAACAGCTGGCCCGCATCGACGCCGCCGCCACGAAGATCGCCATCGTCCGCTCGGGCAACTACTCGCTGGGCGTCAACATGCTGATGGGCCTGGTGCGTCAGGCGGCCGCCGCCCTGCCGGCCGAAGATTGGGACATCGAGGTTTACGAGGCCCACCACAAGCGCAAGATCGACGCGCCGTCGGGCACCGCCCTGATGCTGGGCGAGGCCGCCGCCGAGGGCCGCAACGTCGGCCTTGGCCAGGTCGCCGACCGAGGCCGCGACGGCGTCACCGGCGCGCGCAAGGAGGGCGCGATCGGTTTCTCGGTCGTGCGCGGCGGCGGCATCATCGGCGAGCACAGCGTGATCTTCGCCGGCGAATCCGAGAGCCTGACCCTGTCGCACTCGGCCATCGACCGGGGCCTGTTCGCCCGCGGCGCCATCGCCGCCGCCGTGTGGGTCAGGGGCAAATCGCCGGGCCTGTACGACATGCAGGACGTGCTAGGTTTCTCGAAATAGGGATCCAAGCTTGGCCGGGGGGCTTTTCTCAAGGATCTGGACTGCCAAGGACCTGATGGCCGACCCCGCGACCCCCTCCGAACCCAAGCACCCGACACGCCGCGAACGCCTGGCCGATCTGGGCCTGGAAGCCGTATCGCTGTCGATGCTGGCCTTGATCGCCACCGGACTGCTCGTCTGGTCGGGCCGGCGCGAGATCAGCCGCGAACTGGCCGAGGCCTGGCTGCGCGACCACGGCATCGATGCCGCCGTCGAGCTCGACGACCTGGACGCCACCGGCTTCACCGGCAAGGTCCGCCTGGGTTCGCGCGACAACCCGATCTTCGCCGCCGACCGGCTGGAGGTCGCCTACGACCTCTCCGCGCCCTGGACCGGCGAGAAGTTCGGCATCCAGACCAAGGCCGTGCGCCTGGTTCGCCCGCGCGTGCTGGCCAGTATCGACGACAAGGGCCAGGTCCGTTTCGGCGCCCTGCAGCCGCTGATCGACGACGTCTTGAAGTCACCGAAGACGCCGAACGTCCCGGGCCCGGCCGTGCTGGTCGAGGACGCGCGGATCGATCTCGTCACCCCCGGCGGCCGCGCCCGGCTCACCGGCGACGCCAGCCTGGACGACGGTCAGTTGCTGCGCTTCGACGGCCGCCTGGCGCCCCTGCGCTACGCCGTCCGCGACCTCGCCATCGACGCCAAGGGCGCGACCGTCTCGGCCCGCAAGCGCGGCGACCGGCTGACGATCGACGTCTCCATGGCCATCGACAGCCTGGAAGCGCCGGCCGCCGACCTGAGCGAGACCACCGCCAAGCTGACCGCCGACCTGCCCTATCCCGACCTGGCGAAGATGACGGCCAGCGGCCCGCTGGAAGCGCGGCTGATCCTGCGCGCCGAGGACGGCCGCTTCGGCGACGTCCAAGGCCAGGTCGTGACCGGCGACCTCTCCCTGACCGGACGCCTGGACGGCGGACTGGACAGCTTCGCCTTCCTGGGTCGAGGCCGAGCGGCCCTGCGCGGCGAGCGCCTGTCGGCTCCGTCGCTGGACGCCCGCGACGCCAGCCTGGCCCTGGACCTCTCCCGCATCGCCGGCGGCCGGCAGGATGGTCGCCTGACCTTGCGCGGAACCACGAGCGCCGAGCTGCGGGCCGGCGAGGCGGTGGCGGCCGGAACCGCCGTCCGCGCTCTGCACGCTCGCGCGACCTCCGACTCTCTGGGCCTGATCGCCGACGCGAACGGCGCCAGCATCAACGGCCCGCTGAAGATCGATGCCGGGGCCGACCGGCTGGCCTCGGGCGCGCTGGCCCTGGCTGCGGCGCGCCTAGATGCGAGCGGCCGCATCGACCAGAGCGCCAAAGGCCTGTTCCTGACCCTGAACGGTTCGGCCAGCGGCCGCAGCGCCATCTCCGGCCCCGACGCCGAGCGTCTGGCGGCCCTGATCCCCAACCCGGACTACGGCAAGCCGCTGAGCCAGGCCCTGCGGACCTTCGACCTGGCCTTGCCCGCCGTCGGCCTGGAGATCAGCGGCGGGCGCACCAAGGTCACCCTGCCTCGCGAGGCGCGCCTGTCCGCGCCCAACGGCGTGGTCCTGACCGCCGCCGCGCTCCCCTCTGGCAAGAATGGGGGCCTGCTGCTGAACGCCGGCCCGGGCGGCACGGGCGGCGCGCTGCGGGCCTCGTTGTCGGGCGGGCGCCTGCCGACCGTGCGGATCACGGCCAGCGACTGGCGCGCGTCCGGCGGGGTCATGGCCTCGCCGCTGACCATCGCCGCCGAGGATTTCGACCTGCCGCCGATCCAGGGCGTCACGGGCCTCATCGCCGGTCAGGCGCGGATCGCCGACGGCCGCTTCACGCTCGCCATGCCCAAATGCGCGCCGATCACCGCCAAGGCCTACGCCCTGGGCGACAGCCCGATCACCGCGATCAAGGCTAGGCTGTGCCCGGCCAAGGCTCCGCTGGTCACCGCCGGCGCCAACGGCTGGAGCGCCGCCCTGCGCTTCGAAGACGCCGAGGGCGAACTGGCCATCGCCCAGGCAAAGCTGGGGGGCGTCAAGGGCGAGGCGACGCTAGGCGGCGTTCACGGGTTCGAGCGCGCCAGCGTCCAGGTCGCCAGCGCCGCCGTCACCGACGCCGCGCCCGAGCGCCGCTTCAACCCGGTCCTCGCCAAGGGGCGACTAGGCCTGTCCGGCGGTCTGTGGAGCGGAAGCTTCCAGGCCACCACGCCGGTAGGCGCGCCGCTGGGCGAAATCCGCCTGCGCCACGTGGTGGCGACCGGCGTCGGTCAGGCCGATATCGACGCCTCGAAACTGGCCTTCGCCAAGGGCGGCCTGCAACCGGTCGACCTGTCGCCGATGGCCGCCTTCGCCACCGACGCGCAAGGCCCGGCCAGCTTTACCGGCGTGTTCGCCTGGACGGCCCGGGACGCGACCAGCCGCGGCCGCCTCGTCGCCAACCGGATCGACTTCACCAGCCCGATCGGCTTCGTGGCCACGCTGGACGGCGCCGTCGAGTTCAACAGCCTGACGCCCCTGACCACCGCCCCGGGCCAGACCCTGAAGATCGTCAAGATCGACTCGATCGTGCCGCTGACCGCCGTGGAGTCGGTGTTCCAGCTGACCGCCGACAGCCTGAAGGTCTCGAAGGCCACGTTCGAGGCCGCCAAGGGCCGGATCTCGATCGAGCCGATCGACGTACCCCTGGGCCTGGACAAGACCATCAGCGGGACCATCGTCATCGAGCACCTCGACCTGGGCGAAGTCATCGCCGCCTCGTCCCTGGCCGAGAAGGTCAAGGTCCAGGCCGTGGTCGACGGCCGCCTGCCCTTCACCTTCGGCCCCGAGGGCCTGCGCTTCCACGAGGGCAAGATCACCGCCATCCAGCCGGGTCGGGTCGAGCTGTCGCGCGCGGCCCTGACCGGGGTCGCGGCCAGCCCCGCCGATAGTCCAGGCGCGCCGCCGCCGGCCCCGGCCCAGGTCAACGCCATCCAGGACTTCGCCTATCAGGCGATGGAGAACCTGGCCTTCGACCAGCTGGAGGCCGGGGTGAACAGCACTGACAATGGCCGCCTCAGCGTGCTCTTCCACATCAAGGGACAGCACGATCCCAAGGTCGCCGAGAAGGCGCGCGTCGGGATCCTGGACCTGCTGCGCGGCCGCGCCTTCGACAAGCGCATCGCCCTGCCGGCCAAGACGCCGGTCGATCTGACCCTCGACACGTCGCTGAACTTCGACGAGCTTCTCAACGCCTGGAAGCTCGCCTTCTCGAAGCCGGCCCAACCCCGTTCAGGTGCGGTTCAACCTTGACCCGCCAAGCTGAATACGAACTGGAGACTTCACGCATGAAGACGCGCGCCCTCTTGCTAGCCCTCGCCGCGACGGGAGCGCTCGGCGCGGCCGCCTGCACGCCCACCGTCCGCGTGAAGGTCGACCCGATCAATATCTACGCCAAGCTGGACGCCGACGTGCGCGTGCGGCTGGACAAGGAAGTCCAGTCGCTGATCCAGCAAAACCCCAACCTGTTCTAAGAAGGAGAGCCGACATGATCCGCAAGACGATGACGGTTCTGGCCCTGGGCCTGGCGATGACCGCCGCTGGCGCCAACCTGGCCATGGCCCAATCCGCCGCCGCCAAGGCCGAGGTCGACGCCGCCAAGGCCGCTGGCACGGTCGGCGAACAAGCCGACGGCTATCTGGGCATCGTGTCCGGCGGCGACGCGTCCCTGCGCGCCTCGGTGGCCGAGATCAACACCGGCCGCGCCGCCGCCTACAAGGACATCGCCGCCAAGACCGGCGTGACCGCCGAAGCCGCCGGCCAGGCTACCGCCAAGCAGCTCTACAGCCGCCTGGCGCCGGGCCAATACTGGAAGCCGCTGGATGGCGGCTGGGTGAAGAAGTAACGATGACTGGCGCTAGGCGGCCTGGCCGCCTAGCGCCTTCGCTCGCGCCCATTTCGAATGGCAATCTTTGGCAAGGAATGCCATTCTCACCCCGGAGGTGAGCCATGGCGACGATGAACGTATCTCTTCCCGACGCCATGAAGCTGTGGGTTGAAGAACAGGCCGAGACCGGTCGCTACAGCAACGCCAGCGACTATGTGCGCGACTTGATCCGCCGAGACCAGGAACGGGCCGACAAGATCGCGACCATGCAGCGGCTTATCGACGAAGCCGAGGCTGGCGGCGTCAGCACCAAGTCGATGAGCGAAATCCTGACCGCGGCGCGCCAAAAGGCCGGCGGGCGGCATGGCCTATAGGCTTAGCCTCAAGGCCGAGGACGACGTCACCCAGATCTACGTGACAGGCGTGGAGATGTTCGGAGTCGACCAAGCCGAGCGCTATCATGAAGGCCTGGAGCAAATCTTCAATTTCCTGTCGGATTTCCCGTTCGCGGCGGGGGAACGCACCGAACTGAAGGCTCTATCGCGCGTCCATCCCTATCGAAGCCCCATCATCATCTATCGGCTCGACGGCCGGGATATCCTTATCCAGCGCGTGCGCCATGCGAGCGAAGATTGGATCCGGCAGCGCTAGCGCCTGCCGACCGCGCCCCCTAAAAGCGGCCGATGCCCGCCGCCCGTCCCCTGCTCCTGCCCTATGCGGCCCTGATCGGGGCGATCGTCACGCTGTGTGTCGGGACGTCGCTGGCCAAGGGTCTGTTTCCGATCGTCGGCGCGCAGGGGACCAGCGCCTATCGGGTCGGCTTCGCGGCCCTGATCCTGATGCTCGTATGGCGGCCCTGGAGGCATCCGATCTCGCGCGCCGATCTGGGCCGGGTCGCGCTGTACGGCGCGGTGATGGGCGTGCTGAACCTCAGCTTCTACATGGCCATCCGCACGGTGCCGCTGGGCGTGGCGGTGGCCATCGAGTTCATCGGCCCCCTGGCGGTGTCCGTCGCCAGCTCGCGCAAGCTGATCCATTTCGTCTGGATCGGCCTGGCCGTGCTGGGCCTGGCCCTGCTGTTGCCGATCGATCCCGGCGCCAAGCCGCTGGATCCCGTCGGGGTCGGCTTCGCCTGCGTCGCGGCGGTGATGTGGGCGCTCTACATCATCCTGGGCAAGCGGACCGGCCACCTGCACGCCGGGCGCTCGGTGGCGCTGGGCATGACGGCCGCGGCCCTGATCGTCGTGCCGATCGGCGTCGCCTCGGCCGGCGCTTCGCTCCTTCAACCCAAGCTGATCGGCCTGGGCCTGGTGGCGGCGGTGATGTCCAGCGCCATTCCTTATTCTCTGGAGATGATCGCCCTGCGCGCCATCCCCAAGCGCGGCTTCGGCGTCATGCTGAGCCTGGAGCCGGCAGCGGGAGCGCTGGCGGGACTGGTCATCCTGCGCGAGCACCTGGCGGCGACCCAATGGCTGGCCATCGCCGCCATTGTGGCGGCCTCGGCCGGGACGATCATGACGACTCCGGCCGAGGCGGTGACGGAAGACGTTCCCTAAGCCGCTGGCCCGCCGCGCACCACGAACCAGCCGTTTCGGAAGCCCTGATCCGCCTTGCCATAGAGGAATGGCGAGCCATCGGGTTGGGTAAAGGTCCCCCCGGCCGCGACCACCACCGCGTGGGCGGCGGCGGTGTCCCACTCCGAGGTCGGGCCATGGCGGGGGTAGATGTCGGCCGAGCCCTCGGCGATGCGGCACATCTTGATCGAGCTATCCATCGGCGTGCGCAGGTCGAAACCGTACTGAGCGGCCAGTTCGGCGGCCTTCTCCTCGCGCATGGTGTGGCTGACGAGACCCAAAGCCTCGCCCGCGGGCCAAGGACGGACGCGGGCCGGCGTCTCGACGGCGTCCGGGTTCGCACGCTTGGCCGCGCCCTGGGCCGTCGTGAACCAGACCTCGCCGGTGGCCGGGGCGCAGACGGCGCCGGCGACCGGGACGCCGTTGTCGATCAGGCCGATATTGACCGTGAAGTTGGGATCGCCGCGCACGAAGGCCTTGGTGCCGTCGACCGGATCGACCAGGAAGAAGCGCGGCCCCACGGCGTCCGGCGTGCCGAACTCGCTGGCGTGCTCCTCCGAGATCACCGTCACATCGGGATAGAGTTCGGCCAGGCGCTGCAGGATCAGGCGCTCGCCGGCGCGGTCGGCCTCGGTGACCGGGCTCTCGTCGGCCTTCTGGACCACGGCCAGCTCGGTGCGCCAGAACGGCAGGATGACCACCGCGGCCTCTTCGGTGATCTTGGCCAGGGCGCGGCCCCAGTCCGCCAGGTTCTCAGTCATTCTTATCCCCGAGGGTCGTCGCCGACGAAGACCAGACGCACGCGGTTGGCGTCGATGGTCTGCTTGCCGGCCTCTTCGAAATTGACGGTCACGCGGTGTCCGATCACGGACTGAACCTGCCCCAGGCCCCAATCGGGCTGGCCGGGATGGCGCACCAAGACGCCGGGCTCTAGAAACGGATCGACCACGGGTTTCGTTTAGAGCGGCGGCCCCGGTTTGCCAAAGCCTCAAATCACGGCAGAGTCCGCCGCCATGACCGACATCGTCCCCGAAACCCCCCTTGCGACCCCGGCCGCCGCGCCCTCCGAAGCGGATGTCCAAGGCCCAGACTTCGCCGCCATGCTGGCCGCGCGCCTGTGCCATGACTTCATCAGCCCGGCCAGCGCCATCGTCTCGGGCCTGGATCTGCTGGACGATCCGTCCGCCCAGGACATGCGCGACGACGCCATGGGCCTGATCGCCTCGTCGGCCCGCAAGCTGGCCGACCTGCTGCAGTTCACCCGCGTGGCGTTCGGCGCCTCGGCCTCGGCCGAGAACTTCGACTCGCGCGAGCTGGAAAAGCTGGCCCAGGGTGTCTTCGCCCACGTCCGGCCAACCCTGGACTGGCAGATCGAGCCGCAGGCGATGAACAAGCCTTCGTCGCGCGCCATCCTCAACATCGCCCAGATCGCCGCCAGCGCCCTGCCCGCCGGCGGCGTGGCCACGGTCAAGGGCGTCGCCGCCGACGGCCGCTTCTCGATCATCGCCGACTCAGTGGGTCCCCGCGCCCGCCTGCGTCCGGAGGTCCTGGCCGGCCTGAAGGGCGAGCCGCTGGCCGAGGGCCTGGGCGGTCCGTGGGTTCAGGCGGCCTATCTGAACGCCCTGGTCCGCGCGGCCGGCGGCCAGATCGCGGTCGAACTGGGCGAGGAGCGCGCCAGCATAGCCGCCTGGGTTCCGGCGTAGGCGGCGGCAGGCCCAAGCTCCGCCATAAAAGTTACATTTGCCGCGCCCCGATCCGGGTTTAGGCAAACCGCTCCTTAACCAGACCGCTCGCACGATGGCGCCCTGAATTGGAGCATGCCGTGAAGACCTGTCTGGTGGTCGACGACAGCCGGGTGATCCGCAAGGTCGCTCGCCGAGTCCTCGAGGACATCGGCTTCGAGATCGCCGAGGCCGCCGATGGCATGGAGGCCCTGGCGTGGTGCCGCGCGGCCATGCCCGACGCGGTGCTGCTCGACTGGAACATGCCGGTGATGAACGGCCTCGACTTCCTGCGCCAGCTGCGCGGGGAGCCCGGCGGAACCGCGCCCAAGGTCGTCTTCTGCACGGTCGAGAACAGTCCCGACCACATCCGCGCCGCCATCGAGGCCGGGGCGGACGAATACATCATGAAGCCGTTCGACGGCGACATCATCGAGGCGAAGTTCGCCGAGGCCGGCCTGCTGTGACGCCCGAAGACATGGACCTGCTGGCGGCTCTGGGCCGCGCCCGCGCCGGCGTGCGGGTCGAGACCGAAAAGCCCTACCTCGTGGAGAGCCGCCTCTCGCCCCTGGCGCGGCGCGAGGGCTACGATTCGATCGAGGCGCTGCTCGCGGCCCTGCGCGCCAAGCGCGAGGACCGGCTGATCTGGGCCGTGGTCGAGGCCCTGTGCCGCAGCGACACCACCTTCTTCCGCGGCCGCGAGGCCTTCGCCCAGTTGCGCGACGAGGTCCTGCCCGCCCTGTCACGGCGTCGCCCCGACACGCCGATCCGCATCTGGAGCGCGGCCTGCGCCACGGGCCAGGAGGTCTACTCGCTGGCCATCGCCGCCAATGAAGCCTCCGGCCTGGCGGCCGGGACGCGGTTCGAGTTCTTCGGCTCCGACCTCTCGGAACGGTCGCTGGAGAAGGCCCAGGCCGGCATCTACACCCAGTTCGAGGTCCAGCGCGGCCTGCCGATCAGGATGCTGGTCAAGTATTTCGAGAACCAGGACGACACCTGGGCGATCTCGCCGCGCATCCGCCAGATGGTGCGCTGGAAGCGGATCAACCTGCTCTCCGACCTGTCGGTCATGGGTCGCTTCGACGTGATCCTGCTGCGCGGCGTGCTGCGGAACATGGACGCCTCGCTGCGGGCCACGGTGGTCCAGGCCCTGGTCAGCCTGCTGCCGGCCGACGGCGTGCTGGTGCTGGATCCGGAAGACGACGCCTCGGAGTTCGACGACGTGCTGACCGCGGCGCCGGGCGGAACGGGGATCTATCTGCGCGATCCATCGGTGCGGGTCGCCGCCGCCGCATAAGCCTTGGCCGGCGCGCGGGCGACCGCCGCCCCGCCCATCAGGCCGCCCAAGGCCTCTCCCAGCTTGGTCATCCCGCCCACCGGCCCCGGCGTCACCGCCGCGAAGGCCGGCGCGAGCTTGCGAAACAGGATCGGCGGCGCGTCGGGACCGACGATCGCGTCGTGCAGGTCCATCAGGTCGACCACCTCTCGCGCGGCCTTGCGCCATTCGACCGGCGGGGCGATGCCGTGCGGCGCCGGGGCGCGGCAGTCGGAGAAGTCGGGCTTGAGGCCACAGCCGACCTCGATCGCCGCCTCGATCCGACGCGCATAGGCCCGGTCGCGGGCCAGGCGGTCCACATCGACCACCAGGTCGGCTTCCGGCAAGGCCTTGAGGTAAGAGCGCAGCCACACCGCCAGGAATGCCTGGAACGAGATGCTGGCCGGCGCGCGCTTCAGGCGCCGGCGGACTTCGGCGATGCGCGCCTCGAGCGGTCCAGCCCCGTCGAAATCACGACCCAGCAGGGTGCGCGAGACCTCGGCGCAGCCGGCCATCTCGGACAGCAGCACATAGTGGCAGAGCTCGAAATAGGTCGGCCGGGGCCGCCTGCGCAGCGAATAGAACGACAACCACTGCTGCACCGGATCGCGGATCAGCGCGACGTGGAAGCCGCCGAACCGGCGCTTCAGCCATCCCACGCGGCCCAGGGTGCGACAGCAGGCCAGGACCGGCGTTTCGCCCCGCGCCCGCGCCGCGCCGACCAGCGCCTCGACATAGGCCTGCTGGGCCAGGTCGCTGGTCTCGGGCTCGATCCAGAAACGGTCCAGCGCGAAGCCGGGTTCGAAACGGCGCACCCCGCCGGCCGGGTCGAGAACGACCTCGAATTCCCGCAAGTATGGCTGCGTCCCGCCCGGATGGCGCAGGCCGCTGTTGTCGGGAGTCTCGACGTCGATGGTGTCGACAGTCAGTCGCGCCAGCTGCTCGTGCCAGGGCTCGTAGTAGGCGCGCACACCGGACAGCGCCCGGAACCGGGTCCACACATAGGTGCTGGAGCAGCGCCAGCCGCTGTGCACGAAGACGGTCTTGGTGTTTGACGGCAAGCGCGCCTCGGTCCCCTCGATCAGGGCTCAAGCCTCGCTTGGCTATCTTGCAGCCGGATATCGTCCGGACCGCCTAAGGTTGCGCGCGTGCAATACTTTGACGTGACGCGGCCTCAAACGAAAAGGGCCCGCCGGCGAGACCGGCGGGCCCTTCTCTAGATCAGATAGGACGACTTACTTGGCGTCCTTGGCCGTGTCGCTGACCGCCTTGCCGGCCGACGAGACGTCCTTGCCCGCGCCTTCGACGGTGTTGCAGGCCGCGACCGACAGGGACGCGAGGGCGGCGGCGATAATCACGAGCTTACGCATGGTCTTCTCCGATGTTCGCCCCCGAGGGGATGGAAAAGGGGCGTTGAAACGATTGCCCCTCAAGAACGTCAGCGGCGAAGCTCGGTTCCGGCCTAGGTTGCGTGAATCACCGCCTGGGGCGTCGGGAAGGTGAGGCGCACCGTCAATCCGCGCGGGGTGTGGCTTTCGAACGCCACCTTTCCACGCAGCTGACGGGCGAAGGCGGTCATCAAGGTGCGACCGACCCCGCCGCCGACGCTGTCGGGCGCGCCCGGACCATCGTCGCTGATAGAGAGTTCGGCCTCTTCGCCGCGCACATGGAAGCCCACCGCCAGCATGCCGCCGTTCGGACCGAAGGCGTGTTTCTGGGCGTTGGTGATGGCCTCGACGGCGAACAGGGCGATGGGGGCAAGGCGGTCGGGGTCGATGACCAGTGGATCGGCGTGGACCTCGGTCCTCACCAGCGACGAGGTGGACATGTCGTTGGCCAGCAGCTGAGCGGTCAGTTCTTCCAGGAACGGCCGCAGGTCCACGCGCTTGAGGTCCGGTCCCTGGTAGAGGGCGCGATAGATCTGGGCCAGAGCGGTGATCCGCTGGCGAGTGTCGTTCATCGCCGCCTTGGCCGCCGGATCGGCCAGCGCCCGCTGCTGCATGTTCAGCAGCGAGGTGATGATCTGCAGGTTGTTCTTCACCCGGTGATGGATCTCGCGCATCAGCGCGTCCTTGTCGGCCAGGCTGTCCAGCAGAGAGGCGTCGCGGGCGACGATGCCGCCCGCCATGGCGTCGAGGGTGGCGGCCAGTTCGCGGATTTCGGGGGGGGCGCGCTCGGCCTGAAGCGGCCGGACGGTGAAGCGGCCGCGGGCATAGATCGCCGCCACGCGCTGCAGGTAGACGATCCAGCGAATCACCTCTCGCTCGGCGACGATCAGCACCGCGCCCAGGGCCAGGAAGAAGGCCAGCAAAGGCAGCAGCAGGCGCGATATCGGGTTGATCCACGCCCAGGACACCAGGCCCGGCGCGGGGGCCGACAGCACGACGAAGACATCGTCATTGACCAGGGGCGCGGCCGAATAGGTGCGCTCGTGATGCGCCGCGTCCTCGTGGCTCCAGATCGCCGCGCCGCTCTTGGCCGCGCGCTCGCGCCAGCCGCGCGGCGGCGTCGAGAAGGCTGAAGGGTCGGTGGCGGCGAAGATCGCTCCGTTCGAATCGGCCAGGGCCACCTCGGCGCCGTCGGGCATGAAGCGGTTGACCGTGCCGACCTTCAGGTCTCGCAGGTTCAGGACGGCGGCCATGGCGCCTTCGAATTTGTCGGGCGCGCCGGCGCGGATGGCGGCCAGCACCGCCGGCTCGTTGGCGTAGACCGCGCCCGGATCCGAGGCCACGACCATGCTCGCGCCGTCGCGTAACTCCTGGAACCAGGGCCTTTGCTCCCGCTCGGTGTCGAACGGGGTGGTGGCGGCCGCGCAGGCCACGCGGCCGCGCGAGTCGAAGCGGATCAGATTGGCGTAGCCCGGCAGGCGGGCGCGGACGTCGGCCAGTCGTTGAGCGCATTCCAGCCCGACCGAGCCGGGACCCAGGGTCTGCAGCAGCACGCCGGCGGCCTCGATGCGGGCGCGCGCATTGGCGGCGCTCTGCCCCGCGGCAAGCTCAAGGCTCTGACGGCGCGAATCGGCTTCCGCCCGAAAGGCGAAGATCGACTGCGCGCCGCCGATGATCAGCACGGGCAGCAGAGCCACGCACAGCGCGAAGGCCAGGCGGACTCGGATGGAGGTTACGGCCTGCCCGGCGCGGCCGGCGAAGGTCTTCACCGCAGGGAGCTCAACCGCTCCGCGTCGGCGAGGATCGCATGCATGGCGTCACCCGCCGATGCGCCGTCACGATCATAGGCCCCCGCTTCGAGGATGGCCTGCAACGCGCGACGCGCGCGGCTGACCCGGCTCTTGACGGTGCCGACGGCGCATCCGCAGATCTCGGCGGCTTCTTCGTAGGCGAAGCCGCCGGCCCCGACCAGGATCAGGGCTTCGCGCTGCTCGGCCGGAAGCATGCCCAGGCCCAGACGCAGTTCGTCCAGGGCGACGGGCGCCTCGGGGTCATCGACCGCCACCAGGGTCCGCTCGGCGGCTTCCTGGTCAAGCTGGCTCTGGCGCCAGCTGCGACGTTTTTCAGAATAGAACTGGTTCCGCAGGATCATGAAGGTCCAGGCCTTCATGTTGGTGCCCAGCTGGAAGCTGGCCCGCGCGTCCCAGGCCTTCATCATGGCGTCCTGCGCCAGGTCGTCGGCCGCGGTCGGGTCGCCGGTCAGGGTGCGGGCGAAGGCGCGCAGATGCGGAATCAGGGTGACCAGTTCGCGTTTGAACTGGTTGTCACGGACGGGGTCGGGCGGCGAGCGGCCGACTTGCGGTTCGCTCATGCTCAGCGCTCTCCCTTCGGAGGCTCGGCCCTGCGGAGGATTTCGAGGAATTCGTCAGGCACAGCCTCGTTGACGACCTCATCGAACATCTGACGCAGCTTCACGCCGATGGCCTGCTGGCGCAGACGGGCTTCATCCAGCGCCGCGGCGCTCTTGCGTTTGTCTTCCATGGGTACGTGTTCGATCATGTCCTCGACACCGAAGTGCATTTGCATCGGCGTCCGCCCCCTTTGGCCGAATGTCTTTCCGCCAGACGACAACGTGGTTTTCCGTGCCCGGTTCCATAAGCTTGAGCTTAAGATGTCAAATATCCTCAACGGACGGAACCGCTCAGTTGGGGGAGGCGTTATCGACCATCGACGGAACGGCCTAGCTTTGCCGTTCGTTGGTATGTTTTCGAAGACACCGCATCGGGAGGGGTCATGAGTCTTCTAGCTCGGCTGGCGCCGCATCTGCCTTATATCCGCCGCTACGCCCGCGCCCTTACCGGCGATCAGTCCACCGGCGATCATTACGTCCGCGTGGCGCTCGAGGCGCTGGCCGCCGGCGAGCGGTCGCTGGATGGCGATCTGTCGCCACGCGTGGCGCTGTATCGCGTGTTTCACGCCATCTGGCTCAGCTCCGGCGCCCAGCTGGAAGCCCGCCGCGATGAAGGCCTGACCGCCGGCGACGACGCCGCGCAGCGTCTCATGCGCATCGCGCCCCGTTCGCGGCAGGCCTTCCTGCTCACCGCGCTGGAGGGCTTCACGCCGTCGGAAGCCTCCCAGATCCTGGATTGCGACTTCGGCGAGGTCGAACGTCTGATCTCCGACGCCCAGGCCGAGATCGACGCCGAACTGGCCACCGACGTCCTGATCATCGAGGACGAGCCGGTCATCGCCGCCGACATCGAGGCCTTGGTCAAGGAACTCGGCCACCAGGTCACCGACATCGCCGCCACCCGCGGCGAAGCGCTCGAGGCGGTCGCCCGCCGCACCCCCGGCCTCGTCCTGGCCGACATCCAGCTGGCCGACGGTTCGTCGGGCATCGACGCGGTCAAGGACATCCTGGGCCGCATGGACGTGCCGGTGATCTTCATCACCGCGTTCCCCGAGCGCCTGCTGACCGGCGAGCGCCCGGAACCCACCTTCCTGATCACCAAGCCCTTCCAGCCGGAAACGGTGAAGGCGGCGATCGGCCAGGCGCTCTTCTTCCACCCTCGTCGGACCGCCAAGGCGGCCTGATCAGGGTTTCTTCGAATCACCCGAGAAACGGCCCTCCGGAAGGGGGGCCGTTTTTCGTTGGGCGAACCCGCTTCCAAGGCAAACAAAAAGACGGCCCCTTTCGAGGCCGCCCTTCAATTTCACGGAATGTCCGCGCCTTAAGGCTTCTGACGCGCCGGCGACTGCTGGGTGTCATAGCGCTGACCCTCGGCGGGGGTCTTGGCGCCGTTATTCACCTCGACCGTGGCGAGATCGCGGGCGCGGAAGGACCAGGCGCCGAACAGGGCCAGGGCGGCGAGCACGGTGGAAATCACCAGCACCCAGAAAATGTGACGGCCCCAGCGGCCTTGGCGGGCGCGGGTGGCGTTCAGGCGAGGGCCGCGGGTTTCGGGCGCGACGTCGTGATGAATGTCGGCGGGCATGATGTCCTACCTCCTTATGGCGTCCAGGTTCGGGCGGCGTCCGCGCGGTCGCGAGCGTTGAAGGCCTGCACCGTCCCGGCGGAGGCCCCGATCGCCGCGATCACGACCATCGCCATGATCCGCGAGCGCATCCTTTTCTGACGCTGGGTGAGCGTCGAAACAAAAACCATACCGCCATGCTCGGCTTGATAGGTCCGGATCACGACGTTGCTCCCTGCCCCGGCGGACCGCATGTCCGCCTGGATCTTCAACGTGTTCCGCTCACCGGCGTTCCCCGATTTAGCCCCGGCTTTTCTGCTCAGCGGCCGTCCGCGAAAAAATCACGCACCGCGGGAACCGTTGGCGCGAAACCTCGTTTCACCTTTGCGAAGGCGGCGACGCCCCCCCGACTTGAGGCTGGCGATAGTCAGCCTGCCGCCTTCGCACCCCCCTTTGTTGATGCGAACTTCGGCGGACCGGGACACCCGGCCCGCCTTTCCTTCGTATGGGCCGCTTTGTCTGAGTCCAAGCGGGCCGGCGTGACCA
Organism: Caulobacter sp. FV1ye6ST; assembly: GCF_058681225.1. Taxonomy (NCBI): domain Bacteria; kingdom Pseudomonadati; phylum Pseudomonadota; class Alphaproteobacteria; order Caulobacterales; family Caulobacteraceae; genus Caulobacter; species Caulobacter sp. FV1ye6ST. The sequence goes on along the minus strand of NZ_CM178733.1, from coordinate 5,289,215 downwards.
GCCGTTGCTTTGGCCTACTTGCTCTCCAGATCGAACAGGATGTCCGCCCGCCGGCGCAGCGGCGCGGATGCGCCCGAGGCCGCCACGGATCCGGCGTCGCCAACGGCGGCGGTGTCGATCTCGACCTTGCCGAAGCCGGCCTTGGCCAGGGCCCTGGTCACCGTCTCGGCGCGGCGCTTGGACAGGGTCAGGTTCGAGGCCGAGGTCCCGACGGCGTCAGCCAGGCCGATCACCCGCACGGACTTGACCGCGCAGCCGCGCGCCTGGGTCCGAGCGGTGTCGAGCAGCATGCGAGCCTCCTTGGTCAGGGCGGCGCTGTCCTGCTCGAAATAGACCGAGGACTGGAAGTCGGCGCAGGCGGGCGGCGCGGCGGCCACGGGCTTGCGCAGCGTACGCCACGGGCTTTCGGAGCTGGCGCAACCAGCCAAGGCCAGCACCACGCCCGCCACGCTGATGGCCTGCACGGCATAGGTGATCTTTGTCGTCTTCATTCGAACCCTCCTCGAACCCGCGAACACACGAAAGGCGACCGGCTGAGCCGATCGCCTTTCCCTGGACGTCGTGGCCTGTTCCCAGCTTAGTAGCGGGGCGCGCCATCTTCCCAGTAATAACGACCGCTGCGGGAGTCGTAGTAATAATAACGGCCCGCCCGCTCATCATAGTACTGGCGACGGTTGGCGTTGGTCGAACCGCAGCCGCCGTCTTCCTTGCAGCCCTTGACGGCGCCCACCGTGCCGCCGAGCGCCGCGCCGACCAGAGCGCCGGTGCTAGCGCTGCCGCTGCCGACATTGTTGCCGATCACCGCGCCGGCCAGGGCGCCGATGGCCGCGCCGCCGGCGGCGTTGCGCTCCACATTTCCCGTCGAGGTGCACGCCGAGGCGAGCACGCCCACGCCCATCAGGGCGATCATGGTCATCTTCATCTTGGCTCTCCGTTCCGAGCTCCTGTACCCGTGTCGAGCAAACGACTCCCAGAGGCGGCGGTTCCGTTCGCAAGCGGAACCACGGCCGAGCTTCGCCCGTTGGGTCCGCGAGTTTTTACGAGAAGAGGGGCGCGCGTGAAGCGCATCGAGGTCATCGCCAATATCGCATCCGGATCCGTGGGTCCGGACGCGCCGCAAATCGCCGAGCGGCTGCTGGCGGAGTACGGCGTTTCCGGCGCCGTCCACGCGCCAGGACCGGGCGAGCTGGTCGATTGCCTGAGGAAGGCGATCGACAGCGCGCCGGATGCGATCCTGGTCATCGCCGGCGACGGCACGGCCCGCGCGGCCGCGGAGATGGCCGGACCGGACGGTCCCCTGATCGCTCCCCTTCCCGGCGGCACCATGAACATGCTGCCGCACGCCCTTTATGGCGACCGCGACTGGCAGACGGCGATGAAGGCCTGCCTGGACAGCGGCGAGGCCCGGACCATTTCCGGCGGCGAGGTCGGCGGACGCCTGTTCTTCGTCGCCGCAATCCTGGGCAGCCCGGCCCTTTGGGCCACGGCGCGGGAAGCCGCCCGCGAAGGCAAGTTCAGCATCGCCGTCGCCCGCGCGGGTCGGGCCTTCCGCCGCGCCTTCTCCGGCCGCCTGCGCGTGTCGCTGGATGGCCGTCCCGAAATCAAGACCGAGGCCCTGACCCTGATGTGCCCGCTGGTCTCGACCGCCCTGGACGCCGACGAGCGGGCCCTGGAGGCCGCGGCCCTCGATCCGTCCAGCGCGCTCGACGTCTTCCGCCTCGGATTCAACGCCGCGCGGGGTCAGTGGCGCGAGGACCCCTCCGTAAACGCCGGCCGCTGCCGGACCGGCCGGATCCGCGCCCACGGCCGCATCCCGGCGATCTTGGACGGCGAGCCGGCGCGGTTCGATCCCGAGGTGTCGATCCGCTTCCGCCCCAAGGCCTTCCGCGCCCTGGTCCCGACGGACGAGACCGCTGAATGAGGCTGGTTCAACTCTCCGACATCCATTTCGGCGGCGAGAACAAGGAGGCCGTCGAAGCCGCGACCGCGTGGATCCGAGACGCCCGCCCCGACCTTGTGATCGTGGCCGGCGACCTGACCCTGGACGGCAAGACGCCGGAGTTCGACGCCGCCGCCGCCTGGCTGAGGCGCCTTCCCGACCCGATGATCGTCGTGCCGGGCAATCACGACACCCCCTTCGTCGGGCCGCGCGAGATGTTCGAGCGCTTCACCCGCACCTGGGGGCGGTTCAAGGATCGGTTTGGGGACGAGGACGGCGCGGCCTGGCGCGCGCCGGGCGTCACCGTCGTCTCGCTGAACACCGCCCGCGCGGCCCAGGTGCGCTGGAACTGGTCGAAGGGCGCGGTGTCGCGCGGCCAGATCCGCCGCGTCGTCCGCGAACTGGGGGCGGCGCCCGCCAGCGACCTCAAGGTGGTGGTCTGCCATCATCCGCTGATGGAGGTGCTGGGCGGACCGATGACGGCCAAGGTCCACGGCGGGGTCAACGCAGCCAACCACTTCGTCCAGGCGGGCGCGGACGTCATCCTGTCGGGCCATATCCACCTGCCGTTCGTCACCGCCGTCCCGTTCGGCGACGGCAAGACCCAGGCGATCGGCTCGGGCACCCTCTCGCACCGCGAGCGGGGCGCCGCGCCAGGCTTCAACGTCATCGAGGTCGAGCCGGGCTGCGTGCGCGTACAGGCCCTGGCCTATGAGCACGGCAAGTTCAATGCCTGGCGCACCTGGGCCTGCGATCGCAGAAACCCAAACGAAAACGGCGCGGCCTGAGCCGCGCCGTTCCTCCGTTTCGTCTCGGAATATCTAGCGCGACGCGCCGCGCCCGCCTCGAAAAAGGTGGCTGACCAGCGACACCAGGAACAGGACGAGGAAGACGTAGAACAGAATCTTGGCGATCCCGATCGCGGTCCCGGCGATGCCGGTGAAGCCCAGAAGGGCGGCGATCAGAGCGACCACCAGGAAGGTCACGGCCCAGTTCAGCATGGGTCTCTCCGGATGAGCCCGGCCTTTCGAGCCGGGGCGTTTGTCTCGATCGAAGCCCACGGCCTCGCTTCGAAACAACGCACCCGACTCCCGGGCGTTCCGGAAATTTGGGTCCTATTCCGGAGCCGGATAGGCCCAGCCCTGCTGGCCCGACTTGGCCGCGGCGTACTGACTGTCGGCCAGGGTCCAGTTGAGCAGGTTGTCGAACACGGCCTCCAGGAAGCCCTTCCGCAGGTTCTGGTAGTCCAGATAGTAGGCGTGCTCCCAGACGTCGGCGACCAGCAGGGCCGTCAGGTCCTGGGTGACCGGGCTCTCGGCGTCGTGGGTCGAGATGATCTTCAGGGCGCCCGAGGCGTCCGAGACCAGCCAAACCCAGCCCGAGCCGAAGTGGCCGATGCCTTCGGCGACGAACTTTTCCTTCAGGGCGTCGAGGCCGCCAAAGGTGGAGTCGATGGCGGCGGCGAGATCGGCGCCCGGGGCGGTCTTGGTCGGCGAGAGGCCGTCCCAGAAAAAGGCGTGGTTCCAGGCCTGGGCGGCGTTGTTGAACACCTTGCCCGGACCGGCGCCCTTGATCACAGCTTCCAGCGAACCCTTGTCGTCGCCGTTCAGCAGGCCATTGAGGGCCGTGACATAGGCCGCGTGGTGCTTGTCATGGTGGAAATGGAGGGTGTTGGCGGAGATCGTCGGCTCCAGCGCGTCGTACGCGTAGGGCAGGTCCGGCAGCTTGTACGTCATGTTCACTCCATGGGAAGGCGTTCCAGGGAGGAGGGAACGCGCGGGAAGCATCTAGAGCGCGCCAGGGCAAAGCGTAAGCCGTTTCACGGCGTAAAGCCGCTGCGGCGCCCTCAAATTTTCGAGATAGATTCCCTTGAAAACCTAGGGCTTTCGGGAATCAGAAAGAGCAACCTCGCAAGACAAACGCCACCGAACGGATCCGGTGGCGTAGGTCTTGAACACGATTGGCGTGATCATCGCTGCGGCGGCTTGGGGTCCAGGAAGGCCTTGGCCAGCGAGGCGGTCAGGGTCGGGTTCTTCAGGGCGAAGATCCCGGCGGCCAGACCGATGCCGATCGACATCAGCGGCTTGTCGCGCACGATCTCGATGACCCGGCTGGTCATGTCGAAGCCCTGCTGCGGCGGCTGCTGACCTTGATTGTGATGACGACCTTCGACCTTGCGGGCGGCGAGCATGCCGGCGATCGCGACGATCAGGGCCGCGACGGCCGCCACGATCGCGGCCGCGCCGGCCGCCGTCACCAACGGAACCAGCACCGCGTAGATCGCGAAGGCGGCGGATACGACGGCCACCGCGGCGGCGGCGGCGATCGCCGCGGCCGCGGCCAGCGTCATCAGGGTCTTTTCGAAGATCACCGGTTGCCGCTGCGGCCGCCGGAGAGCAGAAGGCCGATCAGCACGCCGACGCCGAGGCCGGCGAGGGTGGCGGTGATCGGGCGCTCACGGATACGCTCCGACGCATAGCGCTGGGCGTCCTCGATCTGTTGGCCGGCGGTGTCGGTATAGGTGCGGCTCTGGGCGCGCAGGGTTTCGAAGCCTTCAGCGACCGACTTCTCGACGCGCTTGGCGGCTTCGGTCAGCGAGACGCGCGCGGCGTCGGCGGCGTGGGCGAAGCTGCGCTCGGCGTGTTCGACGGCCTCGAGCGTGGCCGACTTGGCCTTCTCGGCTTCCTTGGCGGCGGCGGGACTGGGCATGATCATCTCCTGTTCGCGACGGCGACCGACCGGGGGCGCTGAAGCTGCGCCTCGTCAACGCCTGCTCGACGTGGGGGTTCCACGTTAGCGCAAGGCCCCAAGCTTCACCACAGTGGAATCCCCTGTGGAACGCAACTTCCACGCCCTCAAGAAGCCTCCAAAGGCGCTCGCGCCAAAGGCGAAGCGGGTCTAAGGTCGAATCATGGAGGACGCCCCCATCGTCAGCGACGACCGCCAGGAAGCCGCCCGGCTCAACGCCTTGAGAGCCTTGGACATCCTGGATAGCGCGGTCAACGAGCCTCGGTTCCTGCGCCTCGTGCGTCTGGCCGCCCGGCTGTTCGACGCGCCCAAGGCCGCCATCGCGCTGGTCGACAAGGATAGGGTCTGGCGCAAGGCCTATGTCGGCTACGCGAGCCCAGAAAGTCCGCGCGCTGGCGACCTGGCCGGCCAGGTGATCGCCGCCAACGGGCCCGTGGCGCTGGGCGTACCGATCCGCAACGGTCAAGGCCAGGCTCTGGGCGCGCTCGTCGTCGAAGGCCCTGGCCTGAACGGCCCGGCTTCGGACGAGGATCTCCAGGCCCTGGAAGACCTGGCCGCGCTGGCCACGGAAGTCCTGACCGTTCGCTGTCGCGCCCTCAATCTGGAAACCGAGCGCCTGAACCTGGCCATCTCGGCCGCCTGCCTCGGCGAGTTCGAGTGGGACATCAAACGCGACGTCTTCAAGATCAGCCCCCGGCTGGCCAAGATCTCGGACATCGAGCCCGGTGAGATCCCGGCCGAGAACGGCGAGGCCCTGTACCGGTTCCTGCATCCCGACGACCAGGCCTGGCTGAAGGAATCGATCGACGAACAGCTGGCGGAAGCCGATCGCTACGAGGCCGAATACCGCCGCCCCAACGGCCCCGACGGCCGCGAGATCTGGAACCATGGCTCGGGCGTTATCCTCCGCGACGCCGACGGCGAGCCGGCCTATCTGATCGGCGTCGTCCAGGACATCACCGAGCGCCGGGCCGAGGAAGATCAGCGCGAGAACCTCGTCGCCGAGTTGGACCACCGCATCAAGAACCTGCTGGCGGTCGTCCAGTCGGTGGCGGCGCAGTCGGCGCGCAAATCGGCCTCGCTGGACGTTTTCCTCAAGACCTTCGCCGCGCGGCTGAAGTCGATGAGTTCGGCCCACGATCTGCTGACCGCCGCCCGCTGGCGCGGCGCGACCCTGGCGCGGATCGCGGCGGCCGAACTGGGCGGCCTGGCTCCCACCCAGACGCGCTGGGACGGACCGGAACTGTTCCTGACCCCGCGCGCGGCCTCCGCCCTGTCGCTGGCGCTGCACGAACTGGCGGTCAACGCGATGCGCTACGGCTCGCTGTCCAGCGAGAACGGCAAGGTCGAGGTGGTCTGGCGGCGCACGCCCGAGGGCGGCTTCGCCCTGGAATGGCTGGAAACCGGCGGCCCGCCGGCCGTCGCGCCGACCACCAAAGGCTTCGGCGCGACCCTGATCGAGGATGTCGCCGGCCGCGAACTGGGCGGCTCGGCCAAGATCAACTACCGGTCCAGCGGCGTCACCGCCATGATCCAGGGCGCGGCCGAGGCCCTGGCCGACGCCCCGCCGGTCGAGCCGGCCGAGGTCGCCCCCGAGCGCATCGTCGAGACCGTGGTCGCCGCCGACGAAACCGTTCGCCCGGGCGCCATCGCCGGCCTGAAGGTGTTGATCGTCGAGGACTCCCTGCTGCTGGCCCTGGAGCTGGAAGCGGGCCTGGAGGACGCCGGAGTCGTGGTGGTCGGCTGCGCGGCCGAACTCAGCGAGGCGCTGTCGATGGTCGAGATGGACTTCGACGTCGCGGTCCTGGACGCCGACCTCAACGGCCAGTCGGTGGCCCCGGTCGCCGAGATCCTGCGCTCCATGGGCCGACCGTTCGTGTTCGCCACGGGCTATGCGGACAAGGCCGCGCCGATGGGCTTCGACGCCCCGATCGTGCGCAAGCCGTACAACGTCCACCAGATCGCGCGCGCCGTGGCGGGGGTCACGGGACGGGCTTGATCGTCAGCGGGGCCGACACCTCGTCCTTCGACAAGCTCAGGATGAGGTTTCTTACTGAACCGCCCTAAAAGTAGTCCTCCCCCTGAGCCTTTCGAAGGGCGAGGACGGGTCCTCAGATAACGCCCCGCTTCCGCAGTCCCTCGACCGTCTCCCCACTCAGCCCCGCGACGTCCGTCAGCACCGCGTCCGTGTGCTCGCCCAGGGTCGGCCCGGTCCATCGCACCCCGCCCGGCGTTTCCGTCAGCTTCGGGAACGCGTTCTGCATCTTGATCTGGCCGAACACCGGATGCGGCGTGGTGACGATCGAGTCCCGCGCGACGAACTGGGGATCCTCGATCATGTCCGGGGCGCGGTAGATCCGGCCGGTAGCCAGGCCCGCCCCCTCCAGCTTCGGCAGCAGGTCGTCGATCTCATGGTCGGCGGTCCAGGCGGCGATGCGGGCGTCGAGCTCGGCTTGGTGCGAACCGCGCGCGGCGTGATCCCGGTAGCGCGGATCGTCGGCCAGGTCCGGCCGCCCCATCAGGTCGCACAGCCGCCTGAACAGGGTGTCCTGGTTGGCGCCGATCAGGACGAGTTCGCCACTCTTGGTCGGATAGACGTTCGACGGCGCGATGCCCGGCAGCACCGCCCCCGAGCGCTCACGGACATAGCCGGTCAGGTCGTATTCGGTGATCAGGTTCTCCATCACCGTCAGCACGCTCTCGTAGATGGCCACGTCGACCACCTGGCCCTTGCCCGTGCGCTGGCGGGCATGCAGGGCCATCATCACCCCGAGCGCGGCGTTCAGGCCCGACAGGCTGTCGCCGATCGAGATGCCGGCCCGAGCCGGCGGCCGGTCGGGCTCGCCGGTGATGTGCCGCAGCCCCCCCATGGCCTCGCCGACCAGGGCGTAGCCGGCGCGGCTGGCATAGGGACCCGTCTGGCCGAAGCCCGACACCCGCGCCATGACCAGGCCGGGATTGGTCTTGGCCAGTTGGTCATAGCCCATGCCCCACTTCTCGAGCGTGCCGGGGCGGAAGTTCTCGACCACCACGTCGGCCTTGGCGATCAGGACGCGGGCGACGTCGCGGCCTTCGTCCGTACGCAGATCGACGGTGACGGACTTCTTGTTGCGGCCGATCACCGGCCACCAGGGTGACAGGCCTTGGGGCTTGGAGCGGCCCCACTGGCGCATCGGGTCGCCGACCTTGGGATCCTCCAGCTTGATGACCTCGGCCCCGAAGTCGCCCAGCACCTGGCCGCAGAACGGCCCGGCGATCAGCGAGCCCATCTCGATCACCCGCAATCCGGCCAGCGGACCCTGCGTCATCCGATTCTTCCCCCACCTTTGCCGGAACCGTTCACGGCCCCGTGAAGTTTTGTTGATCACACGACGCCGTACGCGGCGCCTGTCCACGAACCTCTAAGAAAAACACACAGGGAAAGACAGAGCCATGAACCGTCATATCATGTTCGGCGCCGCCGCCATCGCCGCCCTCAGCCTGGCCGCCTGCGGTCAGAAGACCGAAGAGACCAAGGGCGCCGCCACCCCCGCCGAACAGGCCGCGACCCCGGACGCCAATCCCGCGGCCACCATCCCGACCCCGGCGGACGAGACCAAGGCCGACGTCTTCGCCATGAAGGCCGCCGATAGCGACATGTTCGAGATCGCCGCCGCCAAGCTGGCCCTCACGCGCTCGACCAATCCGTCGGTGAAGAAGTTCGCCGCCGCGATGGAAAAGGCCCACATGGCCACCAGCATGGAGCTTAAGTCCGCCATCGCCGCCTCGGGCGCGACCATCACCCTGCCGACCATGCTGTCGGAGGACGCCCAGGGCAAGATCGACGACCTGACCAAGGCCGACGCCAAGGACTTCGACAAGAAGTACGCCGACGGCCAGGTCGACGCCCACCAGTCGGCCCTGAACCTGCTGCAGCGCTACGCCCAGGACGGCGACACCCCCGCCATCAAGGCCTTCGCCGCCGCCACGGCTCCGAAGGTTCAGGAGCACCTGAACATGGCTGAAGGCCTGAAGAAGGGCTTTGACACCGGCGAGGACGTCGCCAAGGCCCAGGACAAGGCCGACAAGGCCCAGATGAAGGCCGACGAAAAGGCCGCGCCGAAGCGCTAAAAGCGTAAACTAGGGAATGGCGTAGGCGACCGTCGCCTTGGCGGCGGCCCGCTCGCGCCCTTCCGTCCACATCAGGACATCGGCGGTCGCGATGCGGCGGCCGAGCTTGAGGAGCGTCCCCTCGGCGTAGAGATCGCCGGGCTGGCAACCCCTCAGGAAATGAATGTTGAGCGAGGTGGTCACCGCCATGGCCACCTCGCCGATGTGCGCCAGGATCAAGGCATAGGCCGCCGCGTCCGCCAGGGTCATCAGGGTCGGTCCCGAGATCACCCCGCCCGGCCGCAACTGCCGGGTCTGATAAGGCAGCTTCAGCAAAACCCTCCCCGGCTCGACCTCCAGCACGGAAGGCATGTGCTCTGGATCGGTCTCGGGGAAGGCGCGGCGCAGGAACGCGTTCAGGGCGTCCGCGTCCAGCCTGATAGTTCCCCCGCTCACTTGCCGACCGCCAGCGTGTTGTCGTCGCCGTTGCGGTCGATCACCGTGTTGTAGGGGTCGATCCCCGCGAACTTCGGCGCCTTCCCCGTGACGAAGGTGAAGCTCTGCACGCCCGAGCGGATCGGACGGCGCTCATAGACCACGACGTCCTTGGCGTCGAAGCCCTTGTCGCCCGGCTTGGCCGTGAACAGGCCGATGTCCATCGTTTCGTTGAGGGGCGCGGCGGTCTCCTTGCCCTTGCCATCGGCATACTTCTTCTGGGCGTCCACCGTGATCGTCACGTCGAACTTGCCGTCCGCCCGTTTCTTCACCTCGGCGCTCTTGGTCTTCAGGTCGTAGAGCGTGATCTTCTCGAACAGGTCGGTGATCAGGGCCTGCTTGTCGGCCGGGGCCTCGGCGCGGAGCGCGGTCAGGAAGTCGGTGGTGATCGCATAGGGCGCGCCCTTGAAGGCGTGGTCGGCGATCAGCTTGCGCAGGGCGCGGTTGACCGCCTCTTCGCCGATCTCGCTCTGCAGCCGGTACATGACCAGCGAGCCCTTGCGGTAGTGGATGTATTGCTGGTTCTCGACCTTGTAGAGCGGCTGCTCGTCGATGACGTCGCCGCCCCGCGCGCGCAGATAGCTGTCCAGCTCGAACTTGAGGAACTTGCGGATCTGGGCCTCGCCATAGGTGTGCTTCATCACCATCAGGGCCGAGTACTGGGCGAAGGTCTCGCTCAGCATCGTGCTGCCCTGCTGGTCGGCGCCGATCACCTGGTGGGCCCACCACTGGTGGCCGATCTCGTGCGCCCCGACATAGGTGACCATGTCGATCTTGGTCGGGTCACGGTAGTCGGAGATGAAGAACATCCCCTCCGACCACGGAATGGTGTTGGCGTACGCCTGGGCGAACTGGGCGTAGTCCGGGAACTCCTGGAACCGTAGCTGGCGGAACTGATACGGGCTGAAATTGGTCCCCATATAGTCCAGCGACCGCTTCATCGCGGTCTTCATCCGGTCGATGTTCCAAGGATGCTGGGCGTCGTAATAGACCGCCAGTTGGACGCCCTTGTAGGTCTCTTCGGCCACCTTGTAGCGGGCCGACTGGATCGACACGAACGGCAGGATCGGCGCCTCGGTGACGAAGCGGGCCACGCGACGGCCGTTCTTGATCGTGTCCGAGATCTTGTAGCCCGGCGCGATCGGGGTCTGGTCGGCCTCCGTGGTGACGGTGATGTCCGAGCTGACGAAGTCGGCGTCCTTGCGCAGGCCGTTGAATTGGCGGGACGGAACGTCACCCAGCTTGGCCATGCGGCGCTCGGGCGGCAGGCCGTACTTGCGGCGCTTGGCGCGGTCCTGCAGCAAGCCGTCGCGGCCCATGCCCAGAATCGGCGCGATCTCCAGGTTGTTGACGAAGGTCCCGTTGTCGACGACCCGGCTTTCCTGGTCGCTGTTGGGGAAGCCCCGCTGCGCGCGCAGGGTGATGAAGCTCATCTTGCGCCGCTCGCCCGGCGCCATGGGCGTGTCGAAGGCGAAGATGCGGTAGTTGAAGCGCTCGAAGGTCTTCTTGGGCCGCGCGCCCTCGATCGACAGGCCCTTGACCGACAAGTCGCGGTCGAAGCGGACGTGGATCTCCTTCAGCGGCGCGCCGGTCTTGTTCTCGATGACGTACGAGCCCTTGGTCTCAAGGCTGGGCTCGTGCGGCTTCAGGTCGACGTCCAGGGTCATGGCGACGATCTTGGGCTGCGGCGTGTCTTCGAACGGCAGCAGGGTCTTTTCGTAGTCGGCCTGCCACTTCTCGTTGTCGATCTTGGTCCGGTAGTCGTTCCAGACATTGGTGTTGACGTAGATGAACGCGCCCAAGCCGACGAAGGCGACCAGAGCGCCGCCCATCAAGAGGCCCGCGCCGCCGTTCAGGCGAACGGGCAGTCGGCGCAGGCGCGGGAGGAGACGGCTTTCGGTCCCGCGCCGCCACAGGCCATAGGCCAGCACCAGCAGCACCACCGCGAAGGCCGTCCAGTAGGCGCGCAGCCACCAGGCCCCGATCCAGAACTTGCCCAGGCCGTTCATGTCCGAGAACGGCGTCTCGGTGGTCGAGCCGTAGTTGTAGAGCTTGTGCTCGAAGCCCAGGTTCACGAACGTGATCGTGGTGACCAGGTAGATCACCATCAGGCCCCAGCCGATGAACTTGTGCGGGCTGATCGCCTGCAGGAACACCGCCAGCACGGCCAGCAGGATCCAGTCCACCGCCTGCGGGAGCACGTACCAGATCAGGTACTTGTCGAGCTCCAGCTTGAAATAGCCGTGAAAGAGCTGGCTGAGGATGGCCGCGAACACGCTGACCAGCAGGGTCGAGACCAGCACCAGGGCGATGGCCAGGGTCTTGGGCGCCACGAAGGCCCAGTCGGGCACGGGGGTGGCGTCGATGATCTCGTGGGTCTTGCGCTCCCGCTCCCGCCAGACAAGCTCGCCCGAATAATAGATGGCGATGATCATCGGGATCAGGCCGAATGAGCCCAGAAGCGGGTTCAGCAGCACGCGGGTGACCGGATAGATCACCCCGCCGTAACGGTCGGCGTCGGTGGCGAACCAAAGGGCGCCCATGGCGTTGGCCAGGCCCAGGAACAGCAAGACGAAATAGGCCGGGCTTTTGAACACCTGGCCCATGTCGAGGCGCGTTCGGACCACGAGCTGGGCCCAGGCCGTGGCGCGGTCGAACAGGGGCTGCGGCAAGGGACCAGTGGTCAGGACCGGCGCGGCGTCGACCTCGGCCCTGCCCTTCTTGACCTTCCGCTGACCGGAGAGGTCGGCCGACTGGAAGCGGAACAGGCTGTAGGCCAGCGTCAGGAAGCCGGCCGACAGCACGACCGCCAACACGCGGTTGAACAGCAGCGCCCCGGCCAATGGCGGGATCACCGTGTTGCGCTCGCTGGCCGTCCAGTACTTGGTCACCAGGCCATAGGCGGCGGTGCCCAACGGCTCCCAATAGGCGGCGATCTTCTCGAACTCGGGCTTGTCCAGCGCGATGTTGGCGATGATCCACAGCACCATGAAGGCGACCACGCCGACATAGGTCCACATCATCGAGCGGGTGATGGTGGCCAGGGCGAAGAACAGCGACGCGGTCAGCAGGATCGACGGCAGGGCCAAGGCGAAATAGGCGAACAAATAGGCCTGCAGGACGTTGGGGCCCAGGCGCTCGGGGTCGATCCACGGCATGAACGAGCCGACGAAGATCGCCAGCGGCACGGCCAGGAACGAGATCGCCGCCGCCAGGAAAGCCCCGGTGAACCGGCCGTACAGATAGTCGAACTTACGGATCCGCGTGGAGCGCAGGATCGGCCCGAAGCCCGTCTCGTCGTCTCGCACCACCACATTGGCCACGAAGGCCGTGGTCACGAACATGTAGAAGATCGACAGGATCAGGTGGGTCTGCGCGATCGCGAACGGGGCGTTCTTGTGGATGTTGGCGCCGCCACCGATGCGGATCTGGTCGATGGTCGCCGCCCCGAAGGTCAGCAGGAAGAAGATGACCGCCACCACCCAGAAGACGGGCGATTTCAGCTGGTAGCGGAGCTCGAAGCCCGCGATCTTGCGAAACATCACGCCGCCTCCCGTCAGGCCGCCCGCCGGGTGGTCGAGAGGGTGGAGAAGTAGACATCCTCCAGCCCGCCCTCGACCGGCGTGAAGCCATTGCCCGGATTATCCTCCGACAGGATGTGGATGACCGTACGGCCGGCCAGCAGGCGCGTGGAGATGACCTTGTACTGGGCCTTGGCGGCCTCGAGCTCGGTCTTGTCGATGATCTTTTTCCAGATCCGGCCCTTCAGCTTGGACACCAGGTCGGCCGGAGCGCCCTCGGTGACGATGCGACCGTCGCAGATGATGGCCATGGCCGGGCAGAGATCCGAGACGTCCTCGACGATGTGGGTCGACAGGATCACCACCACGTTCTCGCCGATCTCGGCCAGCAGGTTCAGGAAGCGGTTGCGCTCCTCGGGGTCGAGGCCCGCCGTGGGCTCGTCGACGATGATCAGGCGCGGATCGCCGATCAGGGCCTGGGCGATGCCGAAGCGCTGGCGCATGCCGCCCGAGAAGCCGGCGATGGCCTTCTTGCGGACATTCCACAGATTGACCTGGTTCAGCAGGTTCTCGACGGTTTCCTTGCGCGCCTTGGCGCCGGAAACGCCCTTCAGCACAGCCATATGGTCGAGCATGTCGTAGGCCGAGACCCGCGGATAGACGCCGAAGTCCTGCGGCAGATAGCCGAGCGTCTTGCGCAGCGCCTCGGGGGTCTTCAGCACGTCGATGTCGCCGAAGCGGATGTGGCCCGAGGTCGGCGCCTGGAGGGTGGCGATGGTGCGCATCAGGGTCGATTTGCCGGCGCCGTTCGGGCCCAGCAGCCCGTACATGCCGCGCGGAATCGTCAGGCTGACCTCGTCCAGGGCGCGCACGCCGTTGCCATAGACATGGGTCAGGTTCTCGATGATCAGCATAACGGCCCCCGAATATAAACGCGCCCACTACCCCAGCGCCGACATGACTCGACGGCGACGATCGGGGCAAGTGAAAGAACGTTTAAGCCAAGGTTTCAACCGTGGGATTTCTGAACAGCGGCCACTTCGCGGCTTTGGGGTTCATCGGCGTCGTTTGAGCCGCACAGGGGTTTTGGCAAGCGGCTTTTGGGTCTAAACGAAGCGCCATGACGACCTACGCCTTTGCCCCGCACGCCATCCCGACGGTCCCGGTGGAGGGACAGGATTCGGTCTTTCCGGTCCGCCGGATCCTCTGTGTCGGCCGCAACTACGCCGCCCACGCCCGCGAGATGGGCGCCGACACCCGCGATCCGCCATTCTTCTTCGGCAAGCCCGCCGACGCGGTCGCGCCGCTGAAAAGCCAGATCGCCTATCCGCCGGCGACCAGCGACCTGCACCACGAGATCGAACTGGTCGTGGCCCTGAAGAGCGGCGGCGCGAACCTCACACCGGATCAGGCGCTCGAGGCCGTGTTCGGCTATGCGGTCGGCGTCGACCTGACCCGCCGCGACCTGCAGGGCGCGGCCAAGGCCAAGGGCCAGCCCTGGGAGGCCGGCAAGGCCTTCGACGAAAGCGCCCCGATCACCGCCCTCCGGGTGATGGACGCCCCGCCTCCCGAGGCCGCCATCACCCTGTCGGTCAATGGCCAGGAACGCCAGCGCGGCGAGGTCGGCGACATGATCTGGAACGTCGGCGAGGTCATCGCCAAGGCCAGCGAACTATGGACCCTGGCCGCCGGCGACCTGATCTTCACCGGCACCCCCGAAGGCGTCGGGGCCATCGCGCGCGGCGACACGGTCGTCGGCGAGGTCGAAGGCGTCGGTCGCCTTGAATTCACGCTCGTCTAGGAGCTGGACGTGAAGCTGGTCCTGCACAGCGCCAAGCGCGCCAGCGCGCCCTACCGGGTGCGCATCGGCCTGAACCTGAAGGGGCTCGCCTACGACCTGCGCCCCGTGGATCTGGTCGCCAACGCCCATCACGAGGACGCCTATCGGGCGCTCAACGCCCAGGAACTGGTCCCGACCCTGGAGGTCGACGGCCGGCCGCTGACCCAGAGCCTGGCCATATTGGAATGGCTGGACGAGGTGTCGCCCGAGCCCGCCCTGCTGCCGCACACCGCCTATGAGCGGGCCATCGTGCGCGGCATGGCCGAGATCATCGCCTGCGACATCCATCCGCTGAACAACCTGCGGATCCTGCGCCAGCTGACCGCCCTGGAGATCGGCGAGACCGACCGCAACGCTTGGGCCGCCCGCTGGATCAGCGACGGCTTCCGGGCCCTGGAGCCGATGATCGCCAGGCATTCGGGCGGCTTCGCCTATGGCGACGCTCCGGGCCTGGTCGACTGCCTGCTCGTGCCGCAGGTGTTCAACGCCGGCCGGTTCAACGTCGACCTGTCGCCCTTCCCCTCGATCGCCGCCGCCGCCGCCCGCGCGGCCAAGCACCCGGCCATCGAAGCCGCCCACCCTGACCATCATCCGGAGCGCTAGATGCTTGAGGACCTGAAAGCCAACAACGCCGCCTGGTCGGAACGCAAGACCCAGGTCGACCCGGACTTCTTCAAGCGCCTGGAAGGCCAGCAGAGCCCGGAATATCTGTGGATCGGCTGTAGCGACAGCCGCGTGCCGGCCAACGAGATCGTCGGCCTGGATCCGGGCGAGCTGTTCGTCCACCGCAACGTGGCCAACCTGGCCCCGCCGCAGGACGCCAACTATCTGTCCGTGCTGCAGTTCGCGGTCGAGGTGCTGAAGGTCAAGCACGTCATGGTCGTCGGCCACTATGGCTGCGGCGGCGTGGCGGCGGCCATCGACGGCCAGCGCCGGGGGCTGGTCGACCACTGGCTGCACCCGATCCGCGAAGTCCACGCCGAGCACAAGCACGAACTGGAAGCGATCCCCGAGAAGCGCGCCATGCTCGACCGCCTGACCGAGCTGAACGTCGCCCGTCAGGTGCGCAACGTGGCCGCCGACGTCTTTGTCCAGGACGCCTGGGCGCGCGGCCAGGACCTTTCGGTGCACGGCTGGGTCTATTCGCTGCACGACGGCCTGGTGAACGATCTCAACATCGGCATCAGCAGCCTGGCGGACTACGAGCGGATAATGGCGGAGTCTAACTGCCCTTGATCCGCACCCGCGCTTGGGCCTTGCGTCCCTGCGCGTCGACCACCGACAGCTTGTAGAAGCCCGGCGCGGCCGGTTTCCAGATCGCGCGGCCGCTGACCGGGTCCAGGTCCAGCGGCCGGCCTTCCACGTACCAGGTCAGGCCCTCGCCCTCGGCGGCCAGCACCAGACCGCGCGCCTTTGGCGTGAAGACGTCAACCTGCACCGACGCCCCGTCGGGCGGGAAGATCAGGCGCGGACCCTCGTCGGCGGCGCGCAGCTTTTGCAAGGCCAACGGCGCCAGCTTCGGCGCGATCGGGCGCGGGGCCGAGGATTGGGTTCCAATGGCGTCGGCGACATCGAACAGCAGCGGCAGGGCCGCGTCGCGCCCCGTCAGCCCGCCGCGCGCGCCGCCGTCGGCCCGGCCCGTCCAGACCAGGATCGCATAGCCGCCGACCACACCAGCCGCCACGGCGTCGCGGAAGCCGTAGGATGTGCCGGTCTTGAAAGCCATCGACGGCCCGCCCCGGGTCAAGGCCGAGGGGGCGCGGCCGCGCGGGGCCGGAGCTTCGCGCAGGATATCGAGCACCTGCCGCGCGGCTTCCGGCCGAACCATCCGCGTGCCGGCCGAGTGTTCGCGGGCCTTGGCCTCCTCCTCGGTCCAGGCCAGGGGCTTGGCGATCCCGCCGTCGCCGAGCGCGGCATAGAGCATGACGAGATCGCGCCAGGTGATGCCTTCGCCGCCCAGCGCCAGGGCGAGGCCTGCTTCCTTCAGCTGCGCCTTGGGCCGGGCCAGGTGCGCCCCGGCGGCCTCGATGCGGCCGGCGAAGGCCTCTGGACCCAGCTTCTCCAGGGTGGCCACGGCCGGGACGTTCAGCGAGTGGGCCAGAGCCTCGCGCACCGTGACCTTGTCGTGGAACACCCGGTCGAAATTCTCGGGCTGATAGTCGGCGAAGCGGGTGGCGTTGTCCTGCAGCTGTGTGTCCGGCGCGACCAGGCCGTCGTCCATGGCCATGGCGTAGATGAACGGCTTCAGCGCCGAGCCTGGCGAGCGCAGGGCGCGGGTCATGTCGACCCAGCCCCCGGCCCGATCTCGGCCCGCCGAGCCGACGGCGGCCCGGACGGCGCGCCCCTTGATCTCGACCACCAGGACGGCGGCGGTGGCGTCAGGACCTTGCGCGCGCGCCACGGCGGCGACCATCGGCTCCAGCCGCGACTGCAGGTCGGCGTCGAGGGTGGAGACCACGCTGGCCTGACCCCGCGGCGCGTTGCGAGCCAGTTCGCCGGCCGCGTGCCAGGCCAGGGTCGGGAATGGCGCGCGACGCGGCAGCGGCTCGTTCTCGGCCTCGAAGGCGGCGGCTTCCGTGATCGTCCCAGCCCGGACCATTTTGTTCAGCACCCCGCGCCGGGCGACCTTGGCGGCCTCGGGGCGGCGGTCGGGACGGCGGGCCTCGGGCGACTGCGGCAGG
This sequence comes from Caulobacter sp. FV1ye6ST, assembly GCF_058681225.1. Lineage (NCBI taxonomy): Bacteria > Pseudomonadati > Pseudomonadota > Alphaproteobacteria > Caulobacterales > Caulobacteraceae > Caulobacter > Caulobacter sp. FV1ye6ST. The sequence continues at coordinate 5,271,902 of NZ_CM178733.1, read as the reverse complement.
GCGATCAGCAGGGCCTGCTCGCCATCGGTCAGGCTGGAGGGCTCGTGGCCGAAATAGCTGAGGCTGGCCGCCCGCGCGCCCTCCAGGTTGCCGCCATAGGGCGCCAGGGTCAGATACAGCGCCAGGATCTCGCGCTTGGACAGCCGCGACTCCAGCTGCACGGCGCGGACCATCTCGATCAGCTTCGAGCCGAGATTGCGCGGGCGCGGCTCCAGCAGGCGCGCGGTCTGCATGGTCAAGGTCGAGGCGCCGGAGCTGACCCGGCCGTGCGCCACCGCCGAGCCCACGGCGCGGAACAGCGACAGCGGGTCGACGCCCAGGTGCCAATAGAACCGCGCGTCCTCGGTGCGGATCAGGCGCTTCTGGAATGTCGAGTCGGTGCGCGAAAGGTCGGCGCGGATCCGCCAGCGACCGTCCTCGACCGGCAGGGCGCGCAGCCAGGCGCCACGACGGTCAAGGGTGACCGGCGAGGCGTGCTTGGCGCGGGCCATGTCCGGCGGGAACGCGGCGCCGAGGGTGGCGAGGGTCAGCTCCACCGCCATCGCGCCGATCAGGACTTTGGTGAGGCGAGGAACGCGACGCTCCGGTGTCCCCAACCAGCGATCAAATCTTGTCATCCCGGCCGCAGCGAAGCGGAGAGCCGGGACCCAGGGGCAACCGCACTAGGCTTGGCCCCTGGGTCCCGGACAGCCTCTGCGAGGCTTCCGGGATGACAAGGATGGTTACGCAACTCGACTACTCCTACTGCCCCGGCGCGATCGTCGCGCGCGAGGCTTCCGACCGCGCATTGACCGCCGGGCGGTACATGTCCTTGGCCACGGCGCCCGGCAGGAAGAAGCTCCCCGGCGTCACGGCCCGAGCCACATAGGCCAGGGCGAAGGCTTTGTTGCCCTCCAGGTCCAGGGCCGCGATGAAGCGGTCATCGCGGCTTTCCTGGACGTCGGCGGCGGTCAGGCTGCCCAGGAACTTGAACGGCCCGTTCTGGGCGTCGTCGGCGCCCAGCGTGGTCTCGATCTCGAAGCCGGCCGGCAGGGCGTCGTCGACGACCAGGGCGGTCGAGCGGGCCTGCATCGAGCGGCCGGAGACCAGCACGATGATCCGATCGCCCTGGCGAATCGTCGCCGGGTCGACCGCGCCGCCGCCCATCGACAGCAGGCGCTTGGACACCGACAGGCCGTCCGCGTTCGCGCCCGGCGCGGAGACCGGCGTGCCGCGCACGCTGACCGTCCGCCAAATATCGCCCTTGCCCGCGTTGACGAAGTGGGCGTCGGCCAGCTTGCCGACCGCCCAGCGGGGCGCCCCGCCGGCCGGCGGCAAGGCGTTGGCGCCCGTCGCGGTGATCGAGATCGGACCCGAGGCCTGGATCAGGGCGTTGGCCGCGTGCAGCAGCGCCGCCTGTTCCTGGGTGTTCAGGGCGTCCGGATCCTTGCTGACGTTCTCCAACCGGCCTTGCAGCTGGCGGGCGACGTCCATCATGCCGGACTCGGCGGCCAGGGCGGTCAGCACCGCCGTGTCGCGCAGCGGCGTCTGGTACCAGTCCTGCTCGTCCTTGTAGCCGAGGCTCGACACCGCCTGGCGCATGGCCGAGCGGGCGCGGGCGTTGTCGCCCATTCGGGCCAGGCCGGCCGACACATAGGCCTTGGCGATCGGTTGGCTCTCGTCCTTCATCTGGACGTCATGCCACCAGCGCAGGCGGGCCAGGTCGCCCTTGCCGGCCTTGGCCATCACATAGAGGGCGTAGGCCGAGGCGCGGCGGCGCATCCGCTCCGTCGCCTTTTTCGAGGCGTCCTCGTTGCTCGCCCACCAGCCCGGATATTCCATGCGGTAGGCGACCGACGAGAAGCCTTCCGGCCGGCTGACCTGGCGCATGGCGCCGACCGCCTTGTCGATGGCGTTGTCGGGCACGGCCACGCCTTGCGCCTTCGCCTCCAGCAGGAAGTCGACCACGTAAGCGCCGAGCCACGGATCGGCCTCGCCGTCGCCGACCCGCCACAGGCCGAAGGCGCCGTCCAAGGTCTGGCGATCCAGCAGCTTGCCCACCGCGCCGGCCAGGGCCGCCGGCGTGCGCTTCAGCTTCGGATCGGTCGAGAAGGTCTGGGCGTAGAGCAGCGGATAGGCCGTCGAGACCAGTTGCTCGGTGCAGCCGTACGGATAGCGCTGCAAGGCCACGGCGATCGCCGAGGGGTCGAAACCCCGGATCGGCGAATAGCTGACCTGCAAGGTCACGTCGCCCGCCGCCAAGCCCGAAAGCAGCTGGTACGCGGGCGTGTAGCTCTCGCCAGGCTTCTGGACCTCGGTGGTGGTGCGCACGATATCGCCCCAGCCCAGGCGGGTCTGGATCGGGTAGTCCTTCTGGGTCATGAAGCCGGGCCCGGCGACCTTGAAGCCGATCTTGCCGATGCCGGTGACGTCCGGCGCCAGGAAGGGGATCTTCTCGGCGATGCGCTGGCCCAGGATCAGCTGGAACACCTTCTTGAAGGCGACCTTCAGCCCGTTGGTCGAGAACGCCTCGGCGGTGTAGGCGCCCGGCTTGCCCTCGACATTGTGCAGCTCCAGCGTGGCGTAGGCCTGGTCCCCCGGCGCCAGGAAGCGCGGCAGGTTCAGGTCGGCCACCACCGGCTGGCGCACGGTCAGGGGCTTGGACGCCGAGCCGACGGCGGTGTCGGTCCAGGCCACCGCCTGGATGCGCAGCTCGCCGTTGAAGTCGGCGGCCGGCAGCTTGATCACCGCCTTGCCGTCGAGACCGGTCTCGACGATCCCGGACCATAGGGCCACGGTCTTGATCGGGGTGGTGGTCAGGCCCTCACCGCCGACCTCGTCACCGCCGAAATTGACGTTGGCCGGCGCGCCCAGGTTCGGGTCGAGCAGGCGACCGTAGTCATCGCGGTAGTTCAAGGTCAGGGCGCGCTTGCCGAAGTACCACTTCACCGGGTCGGGGCTGTCCTGGTGAGTCAGGCGCAGGATGCCTTCGTCCACGGCGGCGATGGTGACCTTGGCCTTCTGGCCAAAGGCCAGGCCGGACACCTTCACCGGAATCTCGACCGGCGCCTTGCTGTCGATCTTGGTCGGCGTGCCGAGGTCGACCGTCAGCTTGCGATTCTTGGGATCGATCGGGACATAGACCAGGCCCAGGGCGCGACGCGGCTTGGGCGAGGCGACCGGGTCGCGCGGCTGGATGACGCTGACCATCACATAGGCCCCGCCGCCCCAGGCGGCCGAGGTCTTCAGGCGCACGGTCGTGCCGTTCTCGCCGACCGAAACGGTCTTCAGGTCGATCAGGCGATCGGTGGCGACCGCGATCTGGGCCTCGCCGGCATAGGGCGGCTTCAGCGTGATCTCGACCGTGTCGCCCTGGCTGTAGGTCTGGGTTCCGGCGGACACGCGGACCACGTCCGGCGCCTCGCCTTCGCGGGCCGGAGCGCCCCAGCCGGCCGAGAAGCGGGTGACGGTCCTGGCGCCGTCCGCGCCCTCGACCTCGAGGCGATAGTCGCCCCAGCCGAGGCGGCGGGTGAACTTGGCGGGCGAACCCGCGCCGATATTGACCTGCGCCTTGGCCACGATAGCGTCGCGGCTGCTGCGCCGCCACTGCCAGCGGCCGTTCTGCTGGAACCAGTCATAGTCCCAGCGCTCGGCCACCAGGGTGTAGGTGGCGGTCGCGCCGATGCGCTGGCCGGCCGCGTTGACGGCGATGATGTCGAGGCTGACGGGCGGATCGCCCTTGCCGGCCTCGCCCTGGTCGACCTTGACGCCGTAGTAGATCGACTTCGGACGCACCTTCAGCTCCAGCCCCTCGCGGACCGGCCGGCCGCCCGGCTCGAACACCGAGGCGGTGACCGAGGCCACCAGCGGCTGGGCGGTGTCGCCGGCGTCGGTGGTGGCGACCGACAGGATCGCATGGCCCTCGCCGTCGGTGACGGTCGAACCAAGGTCGAGATACTTCTCGTCGAACGGTTTGGACTGGTCGCCCCACTCGAAGCCCTTGTAGGCCGGGAACGGGTCGGTATCGGCGCGCAGGCGGGCCTCGCCCTGGGTCTGCAGACCAGCGCCCGGCGCGCCGTAGAGGAAGCGGGCCGAGACGTCGACCTTGCGGGCCTCGCCCGCGCCGACGGCGACGGAGTCCTGGCCCGTGGCGGTCACCGCCAGGCGTTGCGGCGCGAAGTCCTCGACCGAGAAGCTCAAGGACCCGGTCGCGGTCTCGATGCCCTCGATGTGCAGCTCCGCGGTCCAACGTCCGCGCGGGGCGGATCGGGGCAGGGCGATATCGGCCAGCACGGCGCCGACATTGGCCTGGCTGAACGGATAGCGCTTGAACTCGACGCCCGAGGGGCGCTTGACGATGACCTCGCCCTTGCGATCCGAGACCGCTTTCGCCATCCGGTCGCGGACCATCGCCGTCAGGTGGACGGTCTCTCCGGGCCGATAGATGCCACGGTCGGCATAGAGATAACCGTCGATATCGGCCGCCACGCTGCGTCCGTCGACGCCGCCTTCGGTGCGGCCGCCGACGCCCTGCTTGGACAGGTCGACCGGCGAGCGGTCGAGATCCAGCACGGCCAGGTCGCCTTGCGGCCCATAGGCCATGACCATCTTGGCGCGTTCCGCGCCCTGGCCCTTCAGCAGCGGACGCAGGAAGCGCACGCGACCGTCGGCGTCGCTCTTGGCCTCGGCCAGCGGCTCGCCGTCGGCGGCGACCAGATTGACGGTCACGCCCGACAGGGTCTTGGCGCTCTTCAGCGAGCGGACAACGACATCGAGAGATTCCGAGCCATCATAAGCCAGCAGCGCCATGTCGGTGAACACGATCCAGCGACGGGCCTGGGCCGGGTTGTTCTCGCTGTCGTCCGGATCGCGGCCGCCCGAGGCGTCGCGCGCCTTGATGACAAAGGCGCCGGCCTTCATCTCCTTCAGCACCGCGCCCAGCGGGAAGACGGTGGTAGCCTTCTGGCCGGTCGCGCCGCCGGTGACCTGGATCGTGCCCTTCCAGACCTGGCGGCCGTCGTCACCGACAGAATCCTCGCCGTAGTCGCCGGCCCAATCGCCTTCGCCGGTCGGCTCCGGGGCGGTGATCGACTTGCGGACCAGGTTGCGGTCCGGCACGCGCCAGACCTCGATGGCCAGGGCCTGGACATTGATCGTCTCGATGCCGACGCCGTCCGACTCCTCCCGCGGCAGGATCACGCCGTCGCCGGCGAAGCCGACATAGGGGGGCTTCTCACCAAAGGTGAAGTCGACATCGGCGTTGGCCGTGAGCGTGTCGCCGCCCTTGGCCGGCAGACCCTTCAGCAGGGTGATTCGGTGATCGGTGAAACCGACGCCGCCCAGGCACAGTTCGTCGCCCTTCACTCGCACCGAGGGCTGGCGGCCGAGGTCCGGCGAGACCAGCACGAAATCGGCATAGGACTTGGACGGATCCAGGTCCTTGCTCATGCGGATACAGGCCAGCGGATCGGGACCGCTGCTGTCGACGCGGGTCTGCCAGACCGCGAAGCCGTCAGGCTTGGGGATGCCGCGACGCGGCGCGTTGGCGCCGCGCGGCTTGCCGAACAGCGACCAGGCCTCGCCCTTGACCGCCGCGGCGCTTGCCGGCTTGCCGCCGCCGAAGAACATGCCCGCCTTGCCGACCGCGAAGCCGCCGCCGAAGCCGACAACCAGCGCTCCGGCCACGGCGATCGCCACCGGGCCTTTGAGGGCCGCGGGCCAACGGTCTGAAACCGTCTGGCGGAACGCATCCCAGCGGTCACGCCAGGTGTTTCGCGGGGCGCCCTGGATGTCGGGGCCGCCTTCCGGCGGCGTCTCGTCCGTCGACATCCGTGTCTTCCCCTGATCAGCGCTGACTCGAGGCGAATTGAGCCTAAGCGCGACCAGGGGTCAACGGCAGTCGAATGACAGTGTTACGTTGAATGCTTAAGCTTGCTGGACCCCGTCAGGCGTCGAAGCTCACCACGCCCGTCGCCAGATCGTAGCAGGCCGAGACGACCTTCAGCCGCCCCTCCTCGATCCGCTCGGCCAGGACCCCGTCGGCAACCTTCAGGCGGCCAGCGATGTCGCGGACATTGCGGCGGATGGCGGCGTCCTGCAGATCGCTCGGGTGGGTTTCGTCGGCCTCCAGCACGGCCGGGATGATCGGCAGCACCATCTCGTACAGCGCCCCGTGCAGGTCGGCGTGCTTCTTGGCGACGTCGACCGCCGCGCCGACCGCGCCGCACTTGGTGTGGCCCAGCACGACGATCAGCGGCGCGCCCAGATGCTCGACGGCATAGACGATCGAGCCCAGCCCCTCGCGGCCGACGGTCGAGCCGGCGACGCGGACGACGAACAGCTCGCCCAGATTGCAGTCAAAGATCAGCTCGGGCGCGGCGCGGCTGTCGGCGCAGCCGATCACAACCGCGAACGGCTTCTGGCCCTTGGACAGTTCGGCGACGCGCGCCAGGCTCGGCAGCATCAGGTTGGCGCCGCCGCGGGCGAAGATGGCGTTGCCGTGCTTCAGGCGGCCCAGCGCCTCGTCGGGCGCGACCTCCTGAGCGGGTTCGGCGTGGCCGGCGGGGGCGTGGGCGGGCTCGGCCTCCAGCGGCTTGACGCTGGCCATGGCCTTGTCCAGCGCGGCCTTGTCCGTGGCCTGATGCTTCAGGGCGCTGGAGGTCCGGCGGCCCTTCTTGGTCAGCAGGTTCGGCGAAGGCCCGTCGCCCTCGGCGAGAGCCAGGGCCGGCGCGGCCAGGCCCGCGAGCGCGCCCAGCAGAAATCGTCTCGAAACCATCTCGTCCCCCGACGCGGCTTGATGTCGGCGGGGAGCTTAGCCGCTTTCGGTTAACCGGGATTAACGGCAGATCGAAACCTCACAGCGGCAGTTCGACGCGTTTGACGACCGTTCGCATGGCGATACTGCTGCTGACGCGCACCACACCCGGGATGCGGGTTAGCTCCTGGGCGTGAACCCGCTCCAGGTCATCGACGTCGCGGACCACCAGCCGCAGCAGGTAGTCCGAGCCGCCCGTCATCAGGTAGCACTCCGCCACCTCGCGGACATTGGCGATGGCCTTCTCGAAGGCGCTCAGCGCGGCTTCCGCTTGGGATGACAGGGTCACGGTGACGAAGACGCTGAGCGGAAGGCCCACGGCCCGCTCGTCGATCACCGCCGCATAACGCCCGATGACCCCTGCCTCCTCCAGCGCCCGAACGCGACGCAAGCACGCCGACTCGGAAAGATTCACCGCCTCACCCATTTCCACATAGCTGGCGCGGCCCCGCCGTTGCAGCAGGCGGAGAAGCTTCCGGTCGAAGCCGTCGAGGTTCATGGGAGGTTTCTTCATCAGAACGCCCCTATTGCGCAGGATTCCTGCATAACACGGTTTGCGTCGCACGAAATACCCAAGGAACCTGCAAGGTCGGAGGCGTAAACCGGGTCAAATCGCTTTTGGAGGAAAGCATCATGCGCGTAGGCGTCCCTTCCGAGATCAAACCGGGCGAACACCGGGTGGGCCTGACTCCCACGGCCGTCCGGGAATATGTCGGCCACGGCCATACTGTCCTCGTCCAGTCGGGCGCGGGCCTGGGCGCCGGCTATGCCGACGACGTGTATGTGAAGGCCGGCGCGACCATCGCCCCCGACGCCGCAGCGGTCTTCGCTGGCGCGGACATGATCGTGAAGGTCAAGGAACCGCAGAAGGTCGAGTGGGAAAAGCTCGAACCGCGCCACATCCTCTTCACCTACCTGCACCTGGCGCCGGATCCGGCCCAGACCGAAGGCCTGCTGAAGAGCGGCTGCGCGGCCATCGCCTATGAGACCGTCACCGACGCCAAGGGCGGCCTGCCGCTGCTGGCCCCGATGTCGGAAGTGGCCGGCCGGATCGCCGTGTTCTCGGCGGCCGAGACCCTGCTGAAGCACAATGGCGGCATGGGCCTGCTGCTTTGCGGCGTGCCTGGCGTGCCGCCGGCCCGCGTGGTCGTGCTGGGCGGCGGCGTGGTCGGCAGCAACGCCGCCCGCATGGCCGCCGGCCTGGGCGCCGAGGTCGTCGTGCTGGAACGCTCGATCCCCCGGATGCGCGAGCTGGATGACCTCTATCAAGGCCGGATCCTGACCCGCTATTCGACCTTCGCCGCCGTCGAGGAAGAGATCCTCAAGGCCGACGTGATCATCGGCGCGGTGCTGACCGCCGGCGCGGCCGCGCCTAAGCTGGTGCGTCGCGAGCACCTGAAGCAGATGAAGCCGGGCTCGGTGCTGGTCGACGTCTCGATCGACCAGGGCGGCTGCTTCGAGACCAGCAGGCCGACCACCCACGCCGAACCGACCTACGCGGTCGACGGCGTCGTCCACTACTGCGTGGCCAACATGCCGGGGGCCGCGCCGCGCACCTCGTCGGAAGCCCTGGGCAACGCCACCCTGCCGTTCGGCCTGGCTCTGGCCGACAAGGGCCTGGACGCCCTGAAGACCAACGTCCACCTGGCGCGCGGTCTCAACGTCCTGAACGGCGAGCTGACCCACCCGGCCGTGGCCGAGGCGCTGGGCAAGGCGTCGATCGATCCCTATGGGGCCTGGAAGTAGGCCAAACCCCAGTCCGATCTTCCCGGCCTTCGCCGGGGAGATCGGAATTTAAGTCAGGCCGCGAAGCGGGCGATGTCCAGGCGGCTCTCGACCATGTCCAGCACGTCGGTCATGCGGAACTCCGGGTCGACCGGGTGCAGGGCGTCGTAGACCGAGCGGGCGAAGGCCAGGTCGGCGGCGGTCTTGACCCGCCAGTCCAGGCGAGACCAGTCGCGCGGCGCCTTCAGGTGAGCCTGGCTCCAGCGTTGCGGTTGATTGCGGATGGCGGCGGTCGGCGAGATGCGGGCCGTCGGATCGCGCGCCTCGGCGGCGGCGGCGCGAAGCGCGGCGGTGGTGATCACCTCGACCTCGAGACCGGCCGGGAAGGTGCGATGCACGCGGTTGGACGTGTAGTCGGCGCCGCTGGCCAGGGCCATGCGGACGGCGTCGTCGATGACGCCGGGATCCATGAACGGCGCGTCGCCCTTCAGGCGGACCACGTGGCTGACCGAACTGATCGCCTCGGCGCAACGCGCGATACTGGCCAGGATGTCGGCGCCGGCCCCGCGATGGACGGTATGGCCCCGCGAGACCAGGAAGCCGGCCAGGGCGTCGTCGACCGGCTCGTTGCTGGTGGCCACGATGATCTTGGAGAGGCAACGCGCGCCGCGCAGGCGTTCCAGCTGGCGCACGATCATCGGCTCGCCCCGCAGGGTAGCCATCGACTTGCCCGGCAACCGGGACGACCCCATGCGGGCCTGCAGGACAGCGAGGATCATGACGCGTCTCCCTTCGTTGAGAGGAAGCTAGACCGGATTCATAAAACCCCGATGAATCAGAAGCTTACGCGAGATTAATCGGCAGCCTTAATCGGAACTGAACGACGCGCGCGAAAACGCACGCCGTCCAGCAGGGCCTATTGTCCAGATTGATTCCGGGTATGCGTCAGGCGACCCAACGTCGCGGGTCGAGCGCGACGGGATCGTCGATCGCCATATCGTCCCAGTCGAGGTCCGGCGGCGGGCTCGAGGCGGCGGCCACGACGGCCGACAGCTCGGCGGCCGAGTTGACGCCGACCAGCACGGCCGAGCCTTCCGGACGCGACAGGGCGAAGCCCAGCGCCGCCTGGAGCGGATCCGAGCGGCCCTCGGCGATCATCCGGCGCACGCGCGACAGACGGCCCGAGGCGCCCTTCAGCTGGGCCGGGACGCGATCGGGCGGCAGGAACAGCAGACCGTTCAGGAAGATCGAGCGCAGGTGCACCTCGACGCCCATGCCGGCGATGCGTTGCAGCGAACCGTCGGCCAGCAGGCGCTGGTCGAGCAGGCTGGCAGGGGCTTGCAGAATGTCGGGCTTGAAGCGACGCGCGACGCCGACCGGATCGTCGGTGGCGTGAGCGGCGATGCCGATCTTGGCGAACAGGCCCTGGTCCTTCAGGCGCAGCAGGCGGTCCCACAGGGCCGCGCCGTGCGGACCGAACAGCTCCGAGGGCGAGTGGACGATGATCGAATCGGCGCGCTCGACGCCGATGCGGCGCAGGGCGGCGCGGGCCTCGGCCTCGACATGGTCGGGACCACGGTCGGCGCGGGCCGTGGCCAGGCAGACGCGGAACGGCACGGGTCGCGGAATCAGGTCGCCCAGCAAGGTCTCGGCCCGGCCGAACAGACCCGAGGCGTCCAGCACCGACAGGCGGGCGCGAGCGGCGATATTGAGAATGTCGCGCGCTTCGGCCTCGGGCGAGCGACCGCGCGGCGCCGACGAGCTACCGCCGTCGAGGCCGAACTGGGCCGCGGCCAAACCGAGTTTTGAGACCGAAATGGACATCGCCATCCGTGCGCGAACACAACAACAGACCGCGACGCTACGCGCCAAGGTTTGAACATCCGGTTTCTGGAACCTTGCCGAGGGGTTAAAGTCGCCCCGATGACGACCGACCGATCTGACGACGCCAGCACCTCCCCTTGGGCCATGCACGGCATGGCCGACGACGCCCGCCCCGCCTTGGCGGCGGCGCTTTGCCGGGGGTCCGCGGCCCTGGCCACCATCATCGCCCTGGGCGGCGGCGGACCGCGTCCAGTCGGCGCCCAGATGGTGTTCGGCGAAAAAATTGTTTCGGGCTTTTTGTCGGGCGGCTGCATCGAGGCCGATGTCGAGGTCCATGCGCGGGCCTGCCTGGCCGACGGCCAGCCGCGCCGCCTGGTCTATGGCGAGGGCAGCCCCTGGCCGGACATCCGCCTGCTGTGCGGCGCGCGCATCGAGATCCTGGTCGAGAAGATCGAGCCCGACGACCCGGCGGTTCGCACCCTGCTGGACCTGGCCAAGGCGCGGGCGCCCGCCTTCTGGGTCACCGATGGCTTGAAGCGGCTGTGTGTCGAGGAACCTCAGGCCGCGTGGCCGGGCGCGTTCGAGCGGGCCTATGAGCCGCCGCCGCGCCTGGTGGTGCTGGGCGGCGATCCGACCGCCCTGGCGGTGGCCAGCCTGGGGGCGCAGTCGGGCTTCGAGACGTTCCTGGTCCGCCCCAAGGGTCCCGCCGAGCCGCCGCCCCTGGCCGGGGTCGCCTATAGCCGCGAGAGCCCCCGGGCGGCGCTCGCCGGCATCGGCCTCGACGCCTGGACGGCCGTCGCCGTCTGCGGCCACGACATCGAGATCGACCACGACGCCTTGATGGCCGCCCTGCCCTCGCCCGCGCCCTATGTCGGCCTGCTGGGCGCGCGGCGGCGGTTGCCGGAGCGGCTGGCGCGGCTGAAGGCCTCGGGCCTGACCGACCGAGACCTGGCCAAGCTGCGCGCCCCGATCGGCCTGGACCTGGGCGGCAAGGCCCCGTTCGAGGTCGCCGTGGCGGTGATCGGCGAGATCATGGCCACCCGCCACGGCCAGCCGGCCTTGGCGAGACGGACGGTCGAAGCCTAGATCGGCGCCGTCTCGGCGCCGAACGCGGCGATGTCCTCCAGCAGCGCGTTGACCGCCATGTCGACCAGTTCGCCGCCCTTTTCGGGCGTGGCCTGGGCCGGGTCCGAGCCCATGCGGCCGTCGGCGTAGCGGGCGCGGAAGTCCAAAGCCTCGCGGATCGGACCCGATGGCGCGATCTTCGGCTCATAGGCCGTCGTCTTGATCGTCTCGGGATAGGCCCACTGGGTCACGGCGATCTCGGACGGGGTCGCGTGCGAGCCGTGGCCGACGGGGAATTGGCGGTTGGCCAGGGCGTTGACGCCAGCCAGGTCCCACCAGTTCTTCAGCTTCAGGGCGAACGGCGCCCGCTGTTGGCGGAAACTGTAGTCGGCATAGATCTCCGAGAACGCCGCCTCGATCGAGGCGACATTGCCGCCGTGGCCGTTCAGGAAATAGATCCGCGTGAAGCCGTGGGCGCCCAGCGACCGCACCCAGTCGCCGATCGCGGCGATGAAGGTCGAGGGCCGCAGGAAGATGGTGCCCGGGAAGGCCAGGTGATGCTGGGCCATGCCGATGTTGAAGGTCGGAGCCACCAGGATCCTGTCGCCGGCTCGCTTGCTGGCCTCGTGGGCGATGATCTCCGGGCACAGCCAGTCGGTGCCCAGCAGGCCCGTCGGCCCGTGCTGCTCGTTGGAGCCGATCGGCACCACCACGCTCGTGCTGGTCTTCAGGCGGGTCTCGATCTCGGACCAGGTGGACAGGGCGAGCAGCATGGGAAACTCCTTAGGACACGCCCTTCAATTGGACCCCGCCTTGCGCTGACGCAAGAAACCGCAGTGGTCTTCTTGCGCCCGACCTCCCCCCGCGCATAACTCCCGTCCAACAAGACAAGGGAGTAGACGGCGTGAGCGACGGACAGGTTTTCGCGGTTCCAGAAGCCCTGGCGAAGTCGGCGCATATCGACGCGGCCGCCTATGACGCCGCCGTGGCCCGGGTCGAGGCCGATCCGGAGGGCTACTGGCGCGACGTCGCCGCCCGGCTGGACTGGATCAAGGCCCCGACCCGGATCAAGGACGTCTCGTTCGACAAGGACGATTTCCACATCCGCTGGTACGAGGACGGCGTCCTCAACGTCTCGGCCAACTGCCTGGATCGCCACCTGCCGCACAAGAAGGACGACGTCGCCCTGATCTTCGAGGGCGACGAGCCGGGGACCTCCGACACCCTGACCTATGGCCAGCTGCACGAGGAGGTCTGCCGCATGGCCAACGTCCTCAAGGTGCAGGGCGTCCAGAAGGGCGACCGGGTGACGATCTATCTGCCGATGATCCCGATCGCGGCGGTGGCCATGCTGGCCTGCGCCCGGATCGGCGCGGTGCACTCGGTGGTGTTCGGCGGCTTCTCGCCCGACAGCATCGCCGGCCGCATCCAGGACTGCGCCTCGCACTTCGTGATCACCGCCGACGAGGGCAAGCGCGGCGGCAAGCGCATCCCGCTGAAGGCCAATATCGACGAGGCGCTGAAGCACTGCCCGTGGGTGGGCAAGGTGCTGATGGTGCGCTGGACCGGCGCCGACGTCCCCCTGGTCAAGAACCGCGACATCGTCTGGCAGGACGTGCGCGAGGCGGTGTCGGCCGACTGCCCGCCCGAGCCGATGAACGCCGAGGATCCGCTGTTCATCCTCTACACCTCCGGCTCGACGGGCAAGCCCAAGGGCGTGCTGCACACCACCGGCGGCTACCTGGCCTGGGCCTCTTGGACCTTCTGGGCGGTCTTTGACTATCGTGCGGGCGAGGTGTTCTGGTGCACCGCCGATGTCGGCTGGGTCACCGGCCACAGCTATGTCGTCTACGGCCCGCTGGCCAATGGCGGGACCAGCCTGATCTTCGAGGGCGTGCCCAACTATCCCACCCCCAGCCGCTTCTGGGAGGTGATCGACAAGCACGGGGTCGAGATCTTCTACACCGCCCCCACGGCCCTGCGCGCCCTGATGCGCGAGGGCGATGAGCACGTGACCAAGAACGACCTGTCGTCCCTGCGCCTGCTGGGCAGCGTCGGCGAGCCGATCAATCCGGAAGCCTGGCTGTGGTACCACCGCGTGGTCGGCAAGGCGAAGCTGCCGATCGTCGACACCTGGTGGCAGACCGAGACCGGCGGCATGCTGATCACCCCCCTGCCCGGGGCCACCGACCTCAAGCCCGGCTCGGCCTCCAAGCCCCTGCCCGGCGTCAAGCCGCAGTTGGTGGATGCGGAGGGCAAGGTCCTGGACGGCGCGACCGAGGGCAATCTGGTCATCACCGACAGCTGGCCGGGCCAGATGCGCACGGTCTATGGCGACCACCAGCGGTTCTTCGAGACCTATTTCTCGACCTATCCCGGCAAGTATTTCACCGGCGACGGCTGCCGGCGCGACGCCGAGGGCTATTACTGGATCACCGGCCGGGTCGACGACGTGATCAACGTCTCGGGCCACCGCCTGGGCACCGCCGAGATCGAGAGCGCCCTGGTCGCCCACGAGACCGTCGCCGAGGCCGCCGTGGTCGGCTGCCCGCACGACATCAAGGGCCAGGGCGTCTACGCCTATGTCACCCTCAACGCCGGGGTCGAGCCGACCGAGGACCTGCGCAAGGCCCTGGTCCTGTGGGTCCGCCACGAGATCGGCCCGTTCGCCGCGCCCGACGTCATCCAGTGGGCCCCCGGCCTGCCCAAGACCCGCTCGGGCAAGATCATGCGCCGCATCCTGCGCAAGATCGCCGAGAACGAACTCGGGAGTCTCGGTGACACCTCAACCCTCGCCGACCCCTCCGTCGTCGACGACCTCGTCAAAAATCGCGCTGGCGCCTGACGAAAGCCACACCGGCGCGTTAGCTTCAGCATGATGCGCCGGCTCGCTCCCATCGCCCTCCTGATCGCCTTGGCGGGTCCCGCCCTCTCCAAGGCCGAGTCGGCCGACGCCGAGTGGGAGACGAAGGGCGACGGCATCGCGGTCGAAGCGCACGCCGACGGCCAGGGACGCGGCATGGTCCGCGCCAGCGTCGACATCGACGCCCCGCCCAGCGTGGTCTTTCGTATCATCCTGGACTGCGACCGGGCCGCCCGCATGAGCCCGGGCGTCAAGCGCTGCCGCGTCGTCTCGCGGGCCTCCGACGGGACCGAGATCCGCGAGCACACGGTCCGGTGGGGCTTCTTCCTGCCGACCCTGCACTCGACCTCGCGCGTGACCCTGGAGCCTGACCGGCTGATCCGCTTCACCTGCATCGGCGGCGACATCCGGGCCTGCGACGGATCCTGGCGACTGGAGCCGCTGGACGGCGGCCTGCGCACCCGCGTCACCTACGACATGTGGGCCACCGCGCCCTTCGCCGTGCCGGCCGGCATGATCAGCGGCATGATGCGCCGCGACGTGCCAAACTCGCTGAAGGCGCTGCGCCGCGAGTGCGAGGGACGATGAACGACGATGGCTTGATGCTGTTCGACGGCGTCTGTCCTCTCTGCAACGGGACCGTCCGGACGGTGCTGCGCCTGGACCGCGAAGGCGCGATCCGCTTCACCCCGATCCAGTCGCCGCTTGGCCGGGCGCTGGCCGCTCGACACGGCCTGGATACCGATAGGCCCGAGAGCTTCCTGTTCCTCGACCATGGCCGAGCCCTGACCAAGACCGCCGCCATCGCCGCCGTGCTGCGCCGGCTGGACGCCCCCTGGCGCTGGCTCGCCGTCATCGACCGTCTGCCGCGCGGCCCGTCTGACGCGGCCTATGACTGGATCGCCAGGAACCGCTACCGGCTGATAGGCAGGAAGGACCGCTGCATGGTCCCGACTCCGGAGCAGCGCGGGCGGTTCGTGCTGGGCCTGGAAGACAGCGCCTGAGAGGCCATCCTTAGCGAGCCTCGCGAACGAAGGTTCGCCCTTCGAAGACGAGGCGGTCGGGGCCATCGAACGCGATCACCTCACCCTGGAACGGCGAAAGCTCCACGCGGACGGTCTCCGGCTTGGTGAAGGCCTCGGCCAGGGCCGACATGACGCCGATCCGGACCTTCATGCGGCCGTCCGCTTCCGAGATCTCCATGCGGCCCAGGGCCGGATCGACATAGGTCCCGACATAGGCGCTGATCGGCCGCGAGAGCGGCCAGGGCCGCGCCGCGCGCTCGGCCCGGCTGGCCGACAGGCCCGCCAGGCGCTTGTCGCGGCGCGCCGCCAGGGCGGCCAGTTCGGCGTCATAGTGGGCCTCGAGGTCAGGGCGGCCAGCGAACCGGTCGTAGACATAGTCGGCGATCAGATCGACCAGCTCTCCGGCCATGAAATCCTCGTTGGCCATGATCGCCACGCCCAGCCGGCGACCCGGCATGAAGGAGACGTGGGTCCGCGAACCGGCGAAATTGCCGAAGTGATGGATCAGGACGTCTTGGCCATAGCGCCCCGTCTGCCATCCCAGGCCATAGCCATCGCGGCTGTAGGGGCCGAACACCGCCTTCTGGGCGACGCGCGGGCGGTGCGTCGAGTCCACCAGCCCGGCGGGGAACACGCGCCGGCCATCCAGCACGCCATCATTGATCTGGAGCTCCAGCCAGCGGGCCATATCGTTGGCGCTGGACATCAGGCCGCCCGCCGACTGCATGGTGGCGTCGGTCTTCCGCAGCGGACTCGGCGACGAAGCGCCGTCAGGGCCGGGCACATGGCCCACCGCGATCACGCCGCCCTTCCGCGCGCGCGACATCCACGCCGTGGTCTGGGACATCCCCGCCGGGGCCAGGACCTCCTTGCCGACCAGGGCCCGCCAGTCGAGGCCGAAACGCTGCTCGATCAGGGTGGTGGCGAGATTGTAGCCGGTGTTGGTGTAGCGAAACGCACCGTAGGGCGTGTCGGCGCTCTTCACGGTCTCGGCCAGGAGCGCCCGCATCATCCTTGGCGACTGATCGCCGGACATCGCCGCGCGGAAGGCGATCGGGTCGTTCTCGACGCCGGATCTATGGCTGAGCAGATCGGTCAAGGTGACGGACTGGGCGATGGCGGCGGGGAGTCTCGTTTGTCCGGCCCAATCCGCCAAGGGCGCGTCGAGGTTTACTTCGCCCCGCGCCGCCATGGCCGCGATCGCCAGGGCGGTGAACGACTTGGTGGCGGAGGCGACATAGAAGCGGGTGTTGGCGTCGACCGCGACGCCGGTCTCGACATTGGCGACCCCGAACCCGGCGGTGATCACCGGCTCCGCACCCTTGACCACGGCCATGGAGAGGCCGGGAACGACGCCGATCCGCGTCAAGGCCTTGCGCGTGAAGGCGTCGATATCCCTGGCTTCCGGAGCGGGAAGCGGCGCGGCGGATGCTACCGGGCCGCATAGAACCGCGCCGGCGCAGAGGGCGACCGTCAACACTCTCAAAAGGGTCATGCAGGCTCCGCGACAAGGAGCATGCTGACCGATGTCGGAAAGCGCCCTCACCTGGTTAGAGGCTCGAGCCTCGTCTTTTGGAGGCGGACGCGGACGATTTTTCTGGACGTCCGTCGCCTAGAACAACGCCGCCACGCTCTCGGCGCTATACGGCTTCTGCAGCACCGGCGTTTCCTTGAACCGGTCCGGGAAGGCGGCGCTGTCGCCGAAGCCGGTGCCGAAGGCGAAGGGCACGCCGGCGTCCTGCAGGGCCTCGGCGACCGGGAAGCTGGTCTCCTGGCCCAGATTGACGTCGAGGATCGCGAACGGCGGCTTCTCGTCGTTCAGGGCCTCGAAAGCCTGGGCGACGCTGGAGGCCAAGATGACGTGCTTGACGCCCAGGCGCGCCAGCATGTCCTCGAGATCCAGCGCGATGATCATGTTGTCCTCGAGCACCAGCATCCGCTCGGGCGCGCGCACCGGTGTGTCGGCGCGGCGCGGCTGGGTCACGGTCGCGGTCACGCCCTCGGTCGAGACGTAGCGGCCGGGAATGCGGATGCGGGCCTGGAAGCCCTCGGGGCGGTAGTCCAGCGCCACCTCGCCATCCAGATCGTGCGGGATCGAGTGCTCGATGATGGTCGAGCCGAAGCCCCGGCGGGTCGGCGGCTTGACCGGCGGACCGTCTCGCTCGCGCCAGTCGATGATCAGATCGCCCTTGCCGTCGCGCATCCAGTTGATCGCCACGTGGCCGCGCTGGTCACACAAGGCCCCGTACTTGGCCGAGTTGGTCATCAGTTCGTGAATGACCAGGGACAGGATCGAGAAGGCGTCGGGGGCCAGGGCGATCGGCGCGCCCTTGAGGCGTACGCGCTCGGCCTTGGTCGACAGATACGCCTCGGCCTCGGCGGTGATCAGGTCGCTGAGCGCGCCCGGTCCCCACTGGTGGCGGGTGATCTGGTCGTGGGCGCGCGCCAGGGCCTGGACACGGCCGCCCACGACCTCGGCGAACGCCTCGACGGTCGAGACGCCCGCCTTGCTCTGGCTGATCAGGCCGCGGATCAGGCCCAGGATGTTGCGCACCCGGTGGTTCAGCTCGGCGATCAAGAGTTCCTGGCGCTGGTTGGCGCGCTGGCGCTCCTCGTCGGCGAGATCGGTCAGGCGGAAGACGATCTCCAGCAGGCTGGTGCGGAGACTTTCCGCCAGCGATCGCTCGACCGGCGTCCACGGCCGGCTCTGGCCGCGCACGGTCTCTTCCCAGGCCTCGAAGCTCTTGCGCGGGGTCAAGCGGTCGCCCAGCGGGCCGACCTGAAGCAGCTTGGCGGGCTTGCCCGCCCAGACCAGGGTCTTGGCCTCCTCCTTGCGGAAGAAGATCAGGTAGTCGCGCGGCGCGCGCGACAGCGGCACGGCCATCATGCCGGCCGCCTTCTCCGACCAGGCGGCGGCCGAGGGCAACAGGCTGGCGATCTCGTTGGTCGAGAAGACCGAATGGGTGTCCTTCTCGCGCAGCACCCGCAGCAGGGTGTGGACATCACTGGCGTCGGGCGTGGAGTCGCGCAGGGTCAGCCGCCCCTCGAGCCACAGGGCCAGGCCATCGCAGCCGACCAGCCGGCACAGGTCATCGAGGAACGGGATCAGGCTATCCGCCCCCTGGGGAGCGCTAACCACCGCGCTCATCATCCGGTCGTGCAGATTGCGCGCCTCGGCCATCCGGCGGGTCTCGATCTCGCGCTCGCGGCTCTCCAGGGTCAGGGAGAACAGCTGGCCGAACAGCTCGGCGGCCGTACGGCGTTCATAGCTGATGTGCTTGGGCGCGTAGTGGTGGCAGGCGAACAGGCCCCACAGCTTGCCGTCGCGCAGGATGGAGATCGACAGCGAAGCAGCCACGCCCATGTTGCGCAGGTACTCGATGTGGATCGGCGAGACGGCGCGCAACATGCTCATCGACAGGTCGACGGGCTCGCCCGCCGGACTCGTCGACGGGATGATCGGCGAAACCTCGGCGTCGACGTCCGCGATGATCCGCAGCCAGCTGCGCTCATAGAGGGCGCGGGCCTGTACGGGGATGTCCGAGGCCGGGTAGCGCTGGCCCAGGAACGAGCCGACGCCCGGCCGCACCGACTCGGCGATCACCTCGCCCGCGCCGTCATGGGCGAAACGGTAGACCATCACCCGGTCGAACTCGGTCAGGGCCCGGACCTGGCGGGCGGCCTCGTGGCAGAACTCCTCGAAGGTTGGGCGTGCGGCGATGCGCGCGGTCATCGAGCGCACGGCCGAAGCGGCCTCGATCAGCGCGTCCGCCTGGCTGGGCTCGCCCTCGACGATCAGCAGACGACCCGAATAGTGAAGGGCGAGGTCGAAGTCCTCGCCGCCGTCGACCAGCGGCTGGCCGAACATCCGCTCGATGGCGTCGGCGCCGCGCATGATCTGCAGGCGACCGCGGATATTGTGGATGGCGTGGCCGCTCAGCACCTGGGTCAGTGGCTTACCGACCAGCTCTTCCGGAGCGATGCCGAGATAGCGCAAGCTTGTGGTCGAGGCGTGGACCACCACCCAGTCGGAATTGACCGCCAGCAGGAATCCGAACGGCTGCACCGAGCCCAGGATGTGGATGGGCTCCCGGTCGCAGTTGGTCAGGTCGACGTCAAACCCGGACATGGGCGCCGGTGCGGACATTCGGGGCTCCCGAGGGGGCTATCGTCTCGAACGCGTCCGAGAAACACTGGAACCCATATCGCGCGCCGTCCTCGCACGCGTCTGTCCGCGTCCCGACATTCGGCGTCTCCAGCCAGGCCAGAAACGATCGCCAGAGGTCGTCGCCCTCGCCTTGGGTCAGATAGCCCAGCGGCAGACCATGGCCGGCGCCGCCGACCTGGCGAGCCAGGAAGCGGGCGCCCAGGCGCGAACCCTCCAGCACGTAGAGCAGGCCGGCTCCAAAGTCCGGCGAAGGAACGACGGCCGGAGCGCACGGTGGAGATTCCAGGCCGAGCGCGGCCAGGTCGCGAGACAGGGCGGCGCGGCGGACACGCTTGCTCCAATCCGGCAGCCATCCGGCGACGCCCGCCCGCTCCAAGGCCAGCTCCAGCGGCGCGACGGCCAGGGCCGAGGCCGTCAGGAACGCGCCGTAGCCCGCCGGCGTCTCGATGCGCCAAGCCGCGACCTGGGCGTCCAGGGCGGCGTGGCGCTCGGACGTGGCCATCCGCAGGCGGTCGCGAAGCAAGATGTCAGCCAAAGAGTCCCCCGAGCGCATCGAACCCTTCAGGCGGACGGGAGCGACACAGCTATGCATAACCCTGACGGCGCCGCTTGGTTCCACCCTCATGACAGCACAGTAAGGTTTACCACGTGGGACGCGGTGCTAGGGTCGCCGCGGACTGTTCAGGAGATCTTCGCGCATGATCCGCACCGCCAAGCTGGCCCTCGTGGCCGCGGCCTTTTCCACCACGGCGCTTTCGCCGCTGGCTCAAGCCGCCGTCCAGGCCAAGGCCAAGCCGAAGGCCGCCGCCGCCGCGCCGGCCGCGTCCGCCATCAAGGTCCCGCCGATCGTCTACCAGCAGCGCGTGCTGCCCAACGGCCTGAAGGTCTACACCTCGCGTGATGCGACGACTCCGAACGTCTCGGTGCAGGTCTGGTACGGCGTCGGCTCCAAGGACGACCCGCGTGGCCGCTCGGGCTTCGCGCACCTGTTCGAACATCTTATGTTCAAGGCCACGCGCAACATGCCCAGCGAGACGCTGGACCGCCTGACCGAGGACGTGGGCGGCTTCAACAACGCCTCCACCTGGGACGATTTCACCAACTATTACGAGGTCGCGCCGGCCAACCACCTGGAGCGTCTGCTCTGGGCCGAAAGCGACCGCCTCAAGTCGCTGGTCATCGACGAGGCGGTCTTCGCCTCCGAGCGCGACGTCGTGAAGGAAGAGTTGCGCCAGCGCGTGCTGGCCGACCCGTACGGGCGCTTCTTCGCGCTGTCGATCCCGCAGCAGTCGTTCACCACCCACCCCTATCAGCGCCCAGGCATCGGCTCGATCGAGGAGCTGGACGCCGCGACGGTCGACGACGTCCGCGCCTTCCACGCCACCTACTATCGGCCGGACAACGCGGCCCTGATCGTCGTCGGCAATTTCGACCAGGCCAAGCTGGACGCGATGATCGACCAGTATTTCGGTCCGCTGAAGACCCCGGCCGGGACGATCCCGAAGGTCACGGTGGTCGAGCCGGCCCGCACCGGCCCCAGGAGCGTCAACACCTACGGCCCCAACGTGCCGCTGCCGGCCCTGGCCATCACCTGGCTGGCCCCGGCCGCCGCCGACAAGGACACGCCCGCCCTGACCGTGCTGGACGCGGTGCTGTCGGCCGGCAAGTCCTCGCGCCTCTATGACAGCCTGGTCTATGACCAGAAGATCGCCCAGTCGGTCTTTTCCAGCGCCCCCAACAACGCCCAGCCGGGCCTGTTCTACGTCGGCGCGGTGATGGCGGGCGGCAAGACCGTGGCCCAGGGCGAAGCGGCCCTGCGCGCCCAGGTCGCCCGCGCTCGCGACGGCCTGGTCACCCCCGCCGAACTGGCCGAAGCCAAGGCCGGCCTGCTGGCCGACGCCGTCCGCAAGCGCGAGGAGATCGACGGCCGCGGCTTCGCGATCGGCTACGCGCTCGAAACCGAGGGCGATCCGGCGACCGCCAACACCAGCCTAGCCAAGCTGCAGGCCGTCACCGCCGCCGACATCCAGCGCGTGGCGAGGAAATACCTGGCCGACGACCGCCGCACGGTGATCCGCTACCTGCCGGAGAAGGACCGGCCGGCCGGCGAGAAGGACGCCACGCCGCCGATCCCCAAGATCGCCTCGGTCAAGTTCGACGGCGCGGTCACCACCCTGGCCCCGGAAGGCGAACGCGAGAAGCCGCCGGCCATCGGCGCGCCGGTGCCGGCCGTGATGCCCAGCCCGGCCGAGAAGACCCTGGCCAACGGCCTGCGGGTCATCGTCGCCAAGTCCAGCGACCTGCCGCTGATCACCGCCGACCTGACCGTCAAGGGCGGGGCCAGCTCCGATCCTGCCGGCCTGGCCGGCGCCTCCAGTCTGACCTCCGAACTGCTGACCGAGGGCACCACCACGCGCTCGGCCACCCAGGTCGCCCGCGAGACCGAAGCCCTGGGCGCCAATCTGGAAGCCGGCTCGGGCTGGGAAGCCGCCTCCCTGACCCTTAGCGTCACGGCCAACAACGCCGCGCCCGCCATGGCCATCATGGCCGACGTCGCCGAGCATCCGGCCTTCTCGGCGCAAGAGCTCGACCGCGTTCGCACCGAAACCCTGGACGGCCTGTCGGTCTCGTTCCAGCGCCCCGGAACTCTGGCGGCCTTCGCCACCGCCCCGGTGCTCTATGCCGGATCAGCCTATGGTCACGTGGCCGGCGGCACGCCGGGCTCTCTGCCGAAGATCAAGCGGACGGATCTCGCCAAGACCCACGCCGCCTACTGGCGTCCGGACAACGCGGTGCTGGTGCTGACCGGCAACCTGACGCCCGAGGCCGGCTTCGCCCTCGCGGAGAAGGCCTTCGGCGGCTGGAAGAAGCCCGCCACGCCGCCGCCGGCCCAGCCGGCCGCGCCGACCGGCTACACGCCGCGCAATGTCGTCATCGACCTGCCCGGAACCGGCCAGGCCGCCGTGGTGCTGGCCAAGCCGGCCATCACCCGCGCCGACCCGAACTACTACCAAGGCGTGGTCGCCAACACGGTTCTGGGCGTCGGCTTCAGCTCGCGCCTGAACCAGGAGATCCGCATCAAGCGCGGCCTGTCCTACGGCGCCGGCTCCAGCCTGACGCCGCAGGGCCGTTTCGGCGGCTTCTCGGCCCGCGTGCAGACCAAGAACCCATCGGCCGCCGAGGTCGTCACCCTGACCCGCGCCGAGCTGACCCGCCTGGGCGCCGAACCGGCCTCGGCCAGCGAACTGGCCGCCCGCAAGTCGGTGCTGGTGGGCAACTTCGGACGCGATCTCGGCACCTCGGAAGGGCTAGCCAACATCCTGGGCAACTACGCCGTCTACGGCGTGCCGCTGACCGAGATCCAGAGCTACGCCGCCAAGGTCGAGGCCGTGACGCCGGAGGAGGTCCAGGCCTTCGCCAAGGCCAAGCTGGATCCGGCCCAGATGAGCGTCATTGTCGCCGGCGACGCAAAGGCCATGGGCGAGGGCCTGGCCAAGGCCGCGCCGAACGCCACGGTGATCCCGGCCGATAAGCTGGACCTCGACGCGCCGAGCCTGACAAAATAGGCGCGAAAAGGCCGGCCGCTGGATCCAGCGGCCGGCCGTTCGTCTTCGGTCCAGGATGCCTTGCTTAGGTCTTGGCCAGCAGGTCGCGGATTTCGGTCAGCAGCTTCTCTTCCGGGGTAGGGGCCGCCGGCGTCTCCGGCGCGGGCTGTTCGGCGTCCTGGCGGCGAATGCCGTTGACCACCTTGACCAGCAGGAACACCACGAACGCGACGATGAAGAACTGGATCAAGGTGTTGATGAAGGCGCCGTACATGATCGAGACCTTCTCGACCGCCTCGGTGGCCGGATCCTCGGGGCGCAGCACCCATTCCAGCTTCGAGAAGTCGAGGCCGCCGGTCAGCAGGCCGATCGGCGGCATGATCACCTGGTCGACCAGGCTCTTGACGATGCCGTTGAACGCCGCGCCGATGATCACACCGACGGCCAGGTCGATGACGTTGCCCCGCGCGATGAACTCGCGGAATTCCTTGACCACGCTCATGACAGATCCTTCGCCACCTCAAATAAGGCGGCAAGGCTGAAGGCGTTCGCCGTCCAGGGTCAACCCCGGGTCACGATTGTTGTTATTCGTCGCCGTCCGCGTTCAGGCGGGCGCGCAGCTCCTTGCCGCTCTTGAAGAACGGCACGTGCTTGGCGCGGACGTCCACCGCCTCGCCGGTGCGCGGGTTGCGGCCGGTGCGGGCGGGACGCGAGCGGACCGACAGGGCCCCGAAGCCCCGCAGTTCGACACGGCCGCCATCCTCCAGCGCGCCGATCATGCGTTCCAGGATCACGCCGACGACGCGTTCGACATCCTTCTGCGTCAGGTGCGGATTTTCATTCGCGAGCCTGGCGATGAGTTCAGACTTGATCATCGATATCCCCGGAACGCCCTTGGGAGGAGCAAGGCGCGAGCGGACCTTTGCCCAACGATGGCTGAGTCTTCAAGGGGTTGCGTGAGATTCTCGAACGGGGTTCGGTTAATGCCCGGAGTGCGGCAGCCGAAAGCGCCCACGGTTTCGGCGCCGGCCACCCTCGCGAAAAAGTCCTCGCGGCCCCTTCTGCGCGCGCAAAAGAAAACGGCGGCGGGATCGCTCCCGCCGCCGTCAGCCTCAACTCACGAGGAGCCGAAGACTATTCCTTGGAAGCGCGCTCACGCAGAGCGGCGCCCAGGATGTCGCCCAGCGAAGCGCCGGAGTCCGACGAGCCGAACTGCTCGATCGCTTCCTTCTCTTCGGCCATTTCCAGCGACTTGATCGACAGCGACACGCGGCGAGCCGCCTTGTCGATGTTGGTGATCTGAGCGTCGACGCGGTCACCCACGGCGAAGCGCTCGGGGCGCTGTTCCTGACGATCGCGCGACAGGTCCGACTTGCGGATGAAGGCCGACATCGGCGCGTCGTCTTCACCGAAGCGCACTTCGATGCCGCCCGTTGTGACTTCCGTCACGGTCACGGTCACGGTCTGGTTCTTGCGGTAGGTGTCGCCCGACATCGGGTCGCCAGCCAGTTGCTTGATGCCCAGCGAGATGCGTTCCTTCTCGACGTCGACGTCGAGAACCTTCGCCTTGACCACGTCGCCCTTCTTGTAGCGAGCCATGGCTTCTTCGCCCGGAACGCTCCAGTCGATGTCCGACAGGTGCACCATGCCGTCGATGTCGTTGTCGAGGCCGACGAACAGACCGAATTCGGTCGCGTTCTTGACTTCGCCTTCGACCGACGAGCCGACCGGGTGAGCTTCCAGGAAAGCTTCCCACGGGTTGGCCAGGGCCTGCTTCAGGCCCAGCGAGACGCGACGCTTGGACGGATCGACGTCCAGCACGACCACGTCGACTTCTTGCGAGGTCGAGACGATCTTGCCGGGGTGGACGTTCTTCTTGGTCCAGGACATTTCCGAAACGTGCACCAGGCCTTCAACGCCGGCTTCCAGCTCAACAAACGCGCCGTAGTCGGTGATGTTGGTGATGCGGCCCGTGAACTTGGCGCCGACCGGGTACTTGGCTTCCACGCCGTCCCACGGATCCGACTGCAGCTGCTTCATGCCGAGGCTGATGCGCTGGGTGTCCGGGTTGATCTTGACGATCTGGACCTTCACGGTGTCGCCCACGGCGAGCACCTGGCTCGGGTGGTTGACGCGCTTCCAGCTCATGTCGGTGACGTGCAGCAGGCCATCGATGCCGCCCAGGTCGACGAACGCGCCATAGTCGGTGATGTTCTTGACGACGCCTTCGCGGATTTCACCCTCTTGCAGCTGCGACACCAGTTCGGTGCGCTGCTCGGCGCGGGCTTCTTCCAGAATGGCGCGACGCGAGACGACGATGTTGCCGCGCGGACGGTCCATCTTGAGGATGGCGAAGGGCTGTTCCTTGCCCATCAGCGGGCCGACATCGCGGACCGGACGGATGTCGACTTGCGAGCCCGGCAGGAAGGCCGAAGCGCCGCCCAGGTCGACGGTGAAGCCACCCTTCACGCGGCCGACGATGGCGCCCATGACGGGTTCGTTGCGGGCGTAGACGCCTTCCAGACGGGTCCAAGCTTCTTCGCGCTTGGCCTTTTCGCGGCTGATGACCGCTTCGCCGAGGGCGTTTTCCAGGCGTTCCAGGAAGACTTCGACGTTGTCACCGACCTTGATGATCGCCTTGCCATTCTCGTCGACGCCGAATTCCTTCAGCTGGACGCGACCTTCGGTCTTCAGACCGACGTCGATGATCGCGAAGTCCTTTTCGATCCCGACGACCTTGCCTTTGACGACGGTGCCTTCCGCGAAGTCGCGGCCGCCCATCGAGTCGTTCAGCAGCGCTTCGAAATCGTCGCGCGTCGGGTTGAAGCTCATATCGTCAGCCATGCTGATCTTTAGTCTCGTAGGTTGGGGGAAGCCCTGTGATGAGCGCCGCTGGAGAAAGCGGTTCTCGGGATTCCGGATGAAGTGGGTTGTCTGCGGATCCCGCGATGTTCTCTCTATCGCGGCGAGGTCGGCGGTGGATTTGCCTTGTAGAGCGGGGCTCTAGCGGGCGCGCGCGTCCTCGACGATACGGCGGGCCGCATCGAAGGCCTGCTCTATAGTCATTTCCGACGTATCGAGCAAGACGGCGTCCACGGCTTGCGTCATCGGCGCGTCCTTGCGGCCGCCGTCGCGCGCATCGCGCTTGCGGATATCGGCCAGAACCTCGTCGAAGGTGACGCTTTCGCCCTGGCCGACCAGCTGTTTCCAGCGGCGGTCGGCGCGGACTTCCGGGCTGGCGGTGACATAGAGCTTGGCGGGCGCCTCGGGCGCGATAACCGTGCCGATGTCGCGGCCGTCGATCACCGCGCCGGCATCCTGGGTGGCGAAGGCGCGCTGCAGGTCGAACAGGGCCGAGCGCACGCCGGGATGGACCGCGCAGCGGCTGGCGGCCTCGCCGGCGGCGCGGGTGCGCACCTCCGGCTTCTCGAGTTCGGAGAGCTCCAGGCCGCGAGCCCAGGCCTCGGCCGAGACCGGATCGTCCAGGTCGCCGCCGGCGGCCTGGATCCGCACGCCGACGGCGCGGTACAGCAGGCCGGTGTCGAGCATCGGCAGGCCATACGCCGCGGCCAGACGCGCGGCGATCGTGCCCTTGCCCGAGGCGGCCGGCCCGTCGACGGCGATCACCAAGCCCACCGCTTACGCTTCCGTCAGCGTCGCGCCGAGGCCACGCATCAGGTCGGCGAAGCCCGGGAAGCTGGTGGCGATCATGCCCGGCTCGTCGACCGCGACGCCTTCCTGGGCGGCCATGCCAAGGATCAGGTGGCTCATGGCGATCCGGTGGTCGCCGTGGGTGACCACGGTGGCGCCGCCCTTGGGCGGTTGGCCGGTCCCCGTGACGATGAAGCCTTCCGGCTCCTCGACCACCTGGACGCCGCAAGCCTTCAGGCCGTTGGCGGTCAGGGCGATGCGGTCGCTTTCCTTGACGCGCATCTCGCCGACGCCGCGCATCACGGTCTCGCCTTCGGCGAAGGCGGCGGCGATGGCCAGGATCGGATATTCGTCGA
This sequence comes from Caulobacter sp. FV1ye6ST, assembly GCF_058681225.1. Lineage (NCBI taxonomy): Bacteria > Pseudomonadati > Pseudomonadota > Alphaproteobacteria > Caulobacterales > Caulobacteraceae > Caulobacter > Caulobacter sp. FV1ye6ST. Next base: position 5,244,887 of record NZ_CM178733.1, on the reverse strand, counting down.
TCATCGACGGCGCGCGCTCGGGCGGGACGACCACGCCCTTGAGCTTGGAATAGCGGGCGGTGATGTCACCGACCGCCTCGCCGCTGGCGATCCGGCGGTTCGAAATCACCAGGTCGGCGCCCATCTCTCGCAGGGTCGTGAAGAGGCCGGTGCGCAATTCGTTGAGCATCACGCCCTCGACCGTGACTTCCGAGCCCGGAACCAGCAGGCCGGCCACCAGCGGGAAGGCCGCCGACGAGGGGTCGCCCGGAACCGCGACGTGCGCGCCGGTCAGCTTCTGGCCTTCCGGCAGGCGGATGTGGCGGAGGGTCTTCTCGCCGACGACCCGGTCCTCGACGATCACCTCGGCCCCGAAGGCGCGCAGCATGCGCTCGGTGTGGTCGCGGGTGGCTTCCGGTTCGACCACCTCGACGCCGCCCTCGGCGTGCAGGCCGGCGAGCAGCACGGCCGACTTCACCTGGGCCGACGCCATCGGCAGGGTGTAGTTCAGGCCGCGCAGATTGCCGCCCTTGAGCGTCAGCGGCAGGCGGCCCCGGTCGCGGCCCATCCAGGTCGCGCCCATGCGGGCCAGCGGGTCCAGAACCCGGCTCATCGGGCGGCTACGCAGCGAGCTGTCGCCCGTGAAGGTGGCGCAGAGGGCGAAACCCGCCGCCGCGCCCATGATCAACCGCACGCCGGTGCCGGCGTTGCCGCAGTCGATGACGTCGGCCGGCTCCTCGAAGCCGCCCTTGCCCTCGATGCGCCAGCGGCCGACGCCCTCCTGCTCGACGCGCGCGCCGAAGGCGCCCATGGCGCGGGCGGTGGCGAGAACGTCGTCGCCTTCCAGCAGTCCCTCGACCGTCGTGGTGCCGGACGCCAGCGCGCCCAGGATCATCGATCGGTGCGAAATGGACTTGTCACCCGGGGCCCGCACGATCCCTCGCAGAGCGCCTGCGGGCGCGCTCTTCAATCCAGCCGACGACATGCCGAAACCGGCTCCTTGGTGCTTGGTGGTTTTCGCGAAGGGGATTGCTTTTGACAGCGGGCTCTCGCCATGGCAAGTGACCGGCCGCTTTTCCCATCCGGATCAAAGGGTCGCCACTTGGCCAATCCCGAATTGGGCGCAAAACAAATTTGCCCCAACTGCCAATCCAAATTCTATGATCTCGGCCGTCGTCCGGCCGTGTGTCCCAAGTGCGGCGAGTCGTTCGACCCGGAAGAGGCGCTGAAGTCGCGCCGCGTCCGCGCTCGCTCGATCACCCCGGACTATGACGCCGAGGACGAGAAGCCCGCCCCCGCTCCGAAGGACGAGGACGGCTTCGAGGACGAGGTCGATGAAACGCCCGAAATCGACAAGGTCGAGCCGGACGTCATCGAGACCGACGACGAAGACGTCGAGCCCGGCGCCACCCCCGCGGGCGGTGACGACCTGGGCGTCGACTTCGCCGAGGACGAGGATCTCGCCGAGGACGAAGCCGACGACGTTCCGTTCCTGGAGGACGAGGACGACGACGACAATCTCGACGACGAGATCGAAGGCCTTCCCGGCGAAGGCGCCGACGACTAACCCATCGGGTTAGTCTCTCTGCCTGGATAGGCGGTTCGCGACCTGCGAAACCGCCTATCCACAGGGGTTTTCAGGGGTGCGACATTTTTCTCGAAAAAAGTTCGAGAAGAGGCTTGATCCCAAAAAAATCCCGGACTAGTTTCCGCGCCTCTTCGGAGGGCGACGCAAGTCGAGACGCCGAAGAGACCAAGGATTTCCGAGAGTTACCGCTAGGTTCTCGAAGAAAAAATTGGGGCTATAGCTCAGCTGGTAGAGCGCTTGAATGGCATTCAAGAGGTCAGCGGTTCGACTCCGCTTAGCTCCACCATCAAGGCCCGGACGGAAACGTCCGGGCCTTGTCCATTTCTGGGCCAGAGTTTCTTGGCCAGAGTTCAGCCGGCCCCTCCCGCCCCGACCTCTTGAAGTGATCGCCCGCGGCCTCCACATCTAAAGCCGTGTCGTGGGGATCGGCGCCGATCCTCGGGTTTATCTCCGCGAACGAAGTCGCTTGAGCGAGGACTTCGCGATGAATCGAATGATCATGTTCGACAGCCCCTTTCTGCTGGGCTTCGAGCACACCCGGGACCTGATCGAGCGCGCCGCCAAGGCCGCCTCGGAAAGCTACCCACCCTACAATGTCGAGCAGGCCGACGATGGAGGCGTGCGCATCACACTGGCCGTGGCGGGCTTCTCGCCCGACCAGCTGCAGGTGACGGTCGAGGGCGGCCAGATGGTCGTCGCGGGCAAACGCGACAGCGCCGACGGCCGTGGCGAGGCCGAGCGGGCCTTCCTGCACCGCGGGATCGCGGCGCGAGGCTTCGTGCGCACCTTCGTCCTCGCGGAGGGCATGGAGGTGACCGCCGCGACCCTGGAGCACGGTCTGCTGCACATCGACCTCGCGCGCCCGGAACCCGAGCGCCTGATCAAGAAAATTCCTATTCGCAGCGTGGGCTGAAAGCCGCGCGGAACCCGTCCCTCCAGCATTGGCTCTGAACCGGCTGGAGAAAGGCGCGTTCCCTCATCAAGGAGGTGGTCACCATGACGCCTAACACCCACCACAACCCGCTCTTCACGAGCGAAGCGTTCGCGGCCCTTGGCGCCCCTGACCTCGTCTATGTCCGGCCGATCAAGGCGGCCGAAATCCTCGCCGACGTCCCAGAAGGCGTCGAGGACTTCAACCTGGCGCCCGATCAGACCCTGTACGCGGTGTGCCGCGCCGATGGCGCGCGCCTGGCCGTGATGATCGATCGCGACACGGCGATCGCCGCCGCCCTCGCCCACGAGCTGGCGCCGGTCTCGGTCCACTAAGTTCCTCAACCTATTTCCAGAAAGGCGGCTCCGGCGGAGCCCGTGTCATTTCTGGAAAAGGGGGCTCCGGCGGAGCCCCTGTCATTTCTGGAAAGGGGGGCTCCGGCGGAGCCCCCGGGAATCAGGCCGCTGTGCTGGTCGCTTCGTGCGTCAGCAGCACGTGGATGGCGTCGGCCGAGCGAGCCTGGCGCAACGCCGCGCGCGTTTCGGGCTGACGCATCATCCGCGCTACCCGAGCCAGGGCCCGCAGATGCTGGGCGTTGGCGTCGCGGGGGGCGAACAGGGCCACCAGGAGGTCGACAGGCTTGTCGTCCAGGGCGTCGAAGGCCACAGGGGTGTCCAGACGCACAACGACCGCGCGAACGCGGTCCAGGCCGTCCACGCGCGCATGCGGAATGGCCACGCCCTCGCCGACGCCGGTCGAGCCGGCGGCTTCGCGGTCCATCAGGCCTTCAAGCGTTTTGTGAGCGTCGACACCCAGCACGCGAGCGGCGACGTCGGCGACCAGGGAAAGAGCCTGGCGCTTGCCGGGCGCGCCGGCGCGCAACGCCACCGCCCCAGGGTCGAGAAGATCGCCAATGGTCATGGACGTCACAAGCTCGCTAGATACCGACCGCCTTGGCGCCGTCGCCGCGGGTTCGCCGCGACGGCGCCAGACCGTGAAGGATCTGGTTAGCTCGCGGTTGACCCGTGCCCGTTCGGCGACTTCGTGCGTTCGGGGTCGATCCAGCCGATATTCCCGTCTGGACGCCGATAGACCACGGACAACCCGCCGTGGGCGGCGTTCCTAAACACGATTGCCGGGTATGCGGTCAAGTCCAGTTCCATGACAGCCATGGAAACGGTCATTGTCTTCACCGCGGCCTGGGTTTCCGCGATGACCATCGCCGCGGGCGCGCCCGTCGGGTGGTCAACCTCCACATCCCAGTCGTGCTCTTCGCCCTCGTCGACCTCGGGGGCCCGAAGGACGTACATGGAGGCGTTCTCGACCTGCTTGGCCGTGGCCGCCGGCGAGTGACTCTTCAGCCGCCGCTTATACCGCCTGATGCGGGTGTCGATCTTGGATAGCGCGGCGTCGAACGCCGCGTGTGCGTCGCCCCCCGATCCATGACTGATGAGCTGCTGGCCAGACGCCAGTTTTACCGAGCAATCGACACGGAAAGCATAGCCTTCCTTGCTGACCACAACTTCGGCGTTACCGCCTCGGTCGAAGTATTTACCAATGCTCAGAGCGATTTCGTCGGAGACTCGCACTCGCAGAGCCTCACCAACGTCGACATGCTTGCCGGAGACTTGGACTTGCATACCGACTACAACGCGCCTGTCTCGAACAGGTGTCAAGCGGCGCCAGCGGCCTTAAGGAAAGACCCTCAAGGGGCCTAAAGAAGGCCTGAAAAAACCCCCACAAGCTTGCGCACGGCCATCACGACAACGTGCGCGCTGACGAACAGAAGCGCCCCGCTACCGAGAGCCATGGCGTAGCCCAGCAGGGCCAGAAATCCGTCGCGCTGAAGCAGGGCCAGGGCCAGGACGGCGACGGTCGCGCCCGGCGCCAGGTTGCCCAGAGGGATGGGCAGAACCAGCACCAGGGCCAGCAAGGTGCAGACCACGCCGATCGCCCGCTCGCCCAAAGGTGCGAAGATCGGTCGCAGGCGCGGACGGGTGATCAGCTCCATGCTGCGTACGATCGGCGCCAGACGGCGGAAGAGCCCACGCAGGTCGTCGCGCTTCAGCGGCTTGTCCATAAGCCCCCGCGGCAGCCATGGCGTGTCGGCGCCCATGGCGATCTGCGGCGCCAGGAACAGGATTGGCAGCGACAGCAGGGTCGAGGATCCCGGCGGCAGCGGCAGGGTGTTGAGCAGGCCGAAGACCAGCAGCATGGCCCCGAAGGCGCGGCTGTCGAACGCCTCCAGCATCTCGCCCACGGTCAGGACGGGCCGGACGTCCTCACCGAAGCCCTCGATGACGTCCGCGAGCGACTTCTCGTGCATTCCAACCCTTCCAGCCGACAACAAACGCGGAAGGGGGCTAGACCGCTTCCTTCATCTGACGGCGACGCTCCACCGAGGACGGTATCCGCATGGCCTCGCGATACTTGGCCACGGTCCGGCGGGCGATGTCGACCCCGGCGGCCTTGAGAATCTCGACGATGGCGTCGTCGGAGTGGACGTCGGCCTCGGTCTTCTCGGCGTCGACCAGGCCCTTGATCTTGTGGCGGACGCTGGCGGCCGAGTGGGCCTCGCCGCCTTCCGACGACTGGATCGCCGAGGTGAAGAAGAACTTCAGCTCGAACACGCCGCGCGGGGTGGCGATATACTTGTTCGAGGTGACGCGGCTGACCGTGCTCTCGTGCATGCCGATGGCGTCGGCGACGGTCTTCAGGTTCAACGGGCGCAGGTGCTCGACGCCATAGGCCAGGAAGCCGTCCTGCTGGCGGACGATCTCGCTGGAGACCTTCAGGATCGTCTTGGCGCGCTGGTCCAGGCTCTTCACCAGCCAGTTGGCCGTGGCCATGCAGTCCGAGACGAAGGTCTTCTCCTGATCCGTGCGCGCGCCCTTGGCCACGCGGGCGTGGTAGCGCTGGTCGACCAGCACGCGCGGCAGGGTGTCGGTGTTCAGCTCGACGTGCCACATGCCGCCCAGGCCCTCGCGGACCATGACGTCGGGCACCAGGGTCTCGGCCGGTTCGCTGTGAAAGGCCGCGCCGGGACGCGGGTTCAGCGCACGGATCTCGGAGACCATCTCGCGCAGGTCTTCCTCGTCCACGCCGCAGAGACGGCGCAAGCCGACCAGGTCGCGCTTGGCCAGCAGCTCAAGATTGTCGAGCATGGCGGCCATGGCGGGGTCGTAGCGGTTCTGGTCCTTCAGCTGCAACGCCAGGCATTCGCGGACGTCGCGGGCGAAGACGCCGACGGGCTCGAAGCCCTGCAGGGTCGTCAGCGTCGCCTCGACCATCTCCAGCGCGCAGCCCAGGCGCTCGGCCAGCTCGATGACGTCAAGGCGCAGGTAGCCGCCCTCGTCCACGGCGTCGATAAGGATCTCGGCGATGGCGTTGCGGGCCGGCGACAGCGCGGCCTGGACCAGCTGCGCGCGCAGATGGGCGGCCAGGGTCGGGATGTCGGTCAGGGCGCGTTCGTAATTGTCGTCGCCCTCGAAAGAGCCGCCGCCGCCGGCGCGCGACCAGTCGATCTGGCCGCCCGCATGTTCGGCGCCCGCCTCGGCGCCATCGCCCGTGGCGCGTTCGCCCGGCGAGACATCCTCGTGAGGGGTGTCCATTTCGCGGCCGGCCGTCGTGTCGGCCACGGCGTCGACATGGGTCAGGCTGGCGTCGCGGACGGCCTCGACCTCGCCTACCGGCTCGTGATCGCCCTCATCGCGTTGCAGGAGCGGGTTGCGCTCCAGCTCCGCCTCGACGAAGGCGTCGAGCTCGATGTTCGACAGCTGCAGCAGCTTGATGGCCTGCTGCAGTTGGGGGGTGATGACGAGGCCCTGACCCTGGCGGATCTCGAGGCGGTGGCTGAGCGCCAATGCGCCCTCCTGACAAATCGAAAACTTCGATCGCCATTGAAGGGCCTGTTTGGTTAACGGGTCGCCAACGCCTGCAATTCTTGGGCCGGTGCGACGTTCCGTCTCGGAAAATATCGTGCCAGAGGCATTAACTCTTACGGGCCAAGGACTTGATGCGGGCGGGGAGGCGTAACGCGGACGCCTTTCACCGGCCCCCGCGCACCTTGATCGCCCCGTTTTTTAATCGCCGAGCCGGGGCTCGCTGAAGCTGTCGCCCAGATAGACGCGCTTCACTTCCGGGTTCTCGACGATCTCGCGCGGCGAGCCTTCGAACAGAACCTCGCCGGCGTGGATGATCGAGGCGCGGTCGATGATGTCCAGCGTCTCGCGCACATTGTGGTCGGTGATCAGGATGCCGATGCCGCGACCCTTGAGGTAGCCGATCACCTCGCGGATGTCGGCGATGGCCAGCGGGTCGATGCCGGCGAACGGCTCGTCCAGCAGCATGAACGACGGCTCGGAGGCCAGGGCGCGGGCGATTTCCACGCGGCGGCGCTCCCCGCCGGACAGGGCCACGGCCGGCGACTTGCGGATATGGGTGATGCGCAGCTCTTCCAGGATGCTGGTGACCTGCTCGCGGGCCTTGCGCGGGTCCTTCTGACGCATCTCGACCACGGCCATAACGTTCTGCTCGACCGTCATGCCCCGAAAGATCGAGGCTTCCTGAGGCAGGTAGCCGACGCCGAGGCGCGCGCGCTGGAACATCGGCTGGGCGGTGATGTTCTCGCCGTCCAGATAGATCGCGCCGTAGTCGGCGGCGATCAGACCCGTGACCATGTAGAAGCAGGTCGTCTTGCCGGCGCCGTTCGGTCCCAGCAGGCCGGCGACTTCGCCGCGCTTGAGGCGCAGGGAGACGTTCTTGACGACCGGACGGTCGCCGAAGGACTTGCCCACGGAGTCGACGAACAGGCCGTCCATGTCGTTGGCGGTCAGGGTCATGAAACGCGGATCCTAGCGCTGCGCGGCGGGCTGAGCGGGCGCGGCCGGCGCGTCGTTCTTCTTGTCGTCCTGGTAGAACACCGCGCGGACCCGGCGCTGCGAGGCCTTGTTCGAGGGGGTCGATTCCAGCTTGGCGTCGTTGGTCTTGGTGTTGACCGTCAGCTTGTCGCCGCGCGCCACGTCCTTGCCCTTCACCAGCACCACGTCGCCGGTGACGATCGCGATGTTGTTGTCGAAGGTGTAAACGGCGCGGTCGCCGCGAGCGGTCTGCGTGTCGCTGACCATGTAGACGCTGCCCTCGGCCTCCATGCGCTGGGCCGCGCCGCAGGCATTGGCCCCATCGGCGGTCGTCCCGGCCTTGCGGGCGCTGTAGATGGTCACCTTCTGGGCGCGCAGGCGCGAGCGGTTCTGCAGGATCTCCACGTTGCCCGTGAAGATCGTGATGCACTTGCTGTTGATCGTTTCCTGATTGTCGGCGGAAACATCGACCGGCGCGCTCGAATCCTGGGCGTAGGCCGCACCGCCGGCTCCAAGCCCACCAAGGATCAACGCGGTCGTCACCGCCGCCGCCGTCCGTCGCTTCATCAGAACCATGTCCTCATCCGTCGCGGTCCGCCCTTTGAGCGAACCTGCGCCATTGATCTTCTTTACTGCCGTTCGAACCGGGCGCGAACCCCACCCCGGAAGATGACGCGATCGCCCTTGTCATATACGGAGTAGGCGTTGGATTGCACCTGCCCACTAGGGCCTTCGCCGTTCATTATCGTCTCGCCGGTGACGTCGCCGCTCTTGGTGTCGACGAACGACTCCTCCGACGCGAAGCGGTAACCGGTGCCGTCGTCCAGACGGACGTCGTCCTTCAGGTTCAGGCCGAAATTGTCCTGGCGATAGACGCCATGCTTGGCCGTCATCCGCGTCGGCGTCGGCGAACCCAGGTCCAGGGTCAGGGCCGGCTCGTCCAGGATGATGCGGCGCGGATCGTTGTCGTCGCGGATCGCCGAGCGCGCGGTGATCATGAAGCTGCGGCCATCGGTCGACTGACCATAGAACCGCGGCGTGATCAGGCGGATCTCGGTCTTGGCCTCCGTCGGCGGATGGGTGGCCGACATGTATGTGCGCCAGCCGACCTGCGAGGCGACGATCAGCAGCAGACCCGCGATCGCGGCCGGCAGGAGGATGCGCGCGGCCAGAACGCGGCGCGAGCGCCGACGCCAGCGCGCGAGGTCGGCGCTCATCGTTCGTCCGGTCATGACCGCGGTCGGGTGCATCGCGTCCGTCAGCTGTGGGCGAAGATGTCAATCTCCTCCCAGCCGGCCAGGTCGAGCGAGGCGCGGTGGGGAAGATAGTCGAAGGCGTGTCGCGCCAGGGCCATGCGGCCTTCGCGCTCGAGCATGGCGTTCAGCTTCAGGCGCAGCGCGTGCAGGTGCAGCACATCCGAGGCGGCGTAGGCCACCTGGTCGGCGCTCAGCGACGGCGCGCCCCAGTCCGAAGACTGCTGCACCTTCGACAGCTCGACGCCCAGCAGCTCGCGCGTCACGTCCTTCAGGCCGTGGCGATCGGTGTAGGTGCGGGCCAGCTTCGAGGCGATCTTGGTGCAGTAGACGGGCGCGGTCACCACACCCAGATGGAGTTCGAACATGGCGATATCAAAGCGGCCGAAGTGAAAAAGCTTCAGCACGGCCGGATCGGTCAGCAGGGCCTTCAGATTCGGGCAGTCGTAGGTCGAGCGATTCAGGCGCACCACGTGCGCGTCGCCGTCGCCCGACGACAGCTGGACCACGCACAGCGGGTCGCGACCCAGGCGCAGGCCCATGGTCTCCGAATCAATGGCGATGACGCTGTCGCCGGCGAAGACGCCATCGGGCAGGTCGCCCTCGTGAACGAAATTAGCCAAGTCTCAAACTCCGGCGATCACATCGCGCCCGCGCGAGCGCGTTCAACCACGCGTCCGAGTGGAACGCGCGACACTTATACTCACGATGAACGAATTAGCATCCCGGAGGATTTTTTGGCGCCACCCCCGCTTCCCGAAAGAAGCTCAGTTAAGGGGTGGTGCCCAGGAGAGGACTCGAACCTCCACGACCTTTCGGTCACTGGCACCTGAAGCCAGCGCGTCTACCAATTCCGCCACCTGGGCCCGCTGCGCAACCGGGTAGGTCGCTGCGAGGCCGGGACGTTTAGGGAAAGCTTCTGACGCCGTCAACAGACAAAAATCGATAAGTCGCGATTTCATTGCGAAGCCGCGCTCAGTCGTCTAATTCCCCCGTATCGCGGTAGAGTCATCGCATGCGACGAGGAATGAAGATGCAAGGTCTGGTCACGGTGTTCGGCGGCTCCGGTTTCGTGGGCGGCCAGGTCGTGCGGGCGCTCGCCAAGGCGGGCCATCGCGTTCGGGTGGCCGTGCGCCAGCCCAACCTCGCCTACAAGATGCGGATGCTGGGCGACGTCGGCCAGATCGAGGTGGTCCAGGCCAATGTCCGCAACCCGGCTTCGATCGCCCGCGCGCTGGACGGCGCCGAGGCCTGCGTGAACCTGGTCGGCGTGCTCTGGGAGAGCGGCCGCCAGAAGTTCCAGTCGATCCACGCCATGGCGGCAAAGCATGTCGCCGAGGCGGCCGCCAAGGCCGGCGTCCAGCGCCTCGTCCACATGAGCGCGATCGGCGCCGACGCCGATTCGGAGTCGAAGTACTTCCGCAGCAAGGCCGAAGGCGAAGCCGCGGTTCGCGCCGCTTTCCCCGCGGCGACCATCATCCGTCCGTCGCTGGTGTTCGGCGTCGACGACAAGTTCTTCAACCGGTTCGCCCAGATCGCCGCTCTGTCGCCTGTCATGCCGCTGGTCGGCGGCGAGACTCGCGTGCAGCCGGTGTTCGTCGGCGACGTCGCCGCGGTGATCGCCAAGGCCGTCGCCAGCCCGGCCGCGGCCGGCGTGACCTATGAACTGGGCGGCCCGACCGTCTACACCATGCGCCAGATCCTGGAGCTGATCCTGCTCGAGACCGGCCGCGCCCGTCCCCTGCTGCCGCTGCCGTGGCCAGTGGCCTCGCTGATCGGTTCGCTGGGCGACTTCCAGGCCGGGATCCTGCCGCTGGCCCCGCCGCTGACCACCGACCAGGTCGAGATGCTGAAGACCGACAACGTCGCCCAGCACGGCCTGCCGGGCCTGGCCGAGGCCGGCGTGGTCGGCACGAGCGTCGAGGCCGTGGTCCCGACCTACCTCTACCGCTACCGCAAGGGCGGCCAGTACGCCGAGACCCCGGCGGGCGCGTTCTAAGGTTTCACGCCCAATCCAACGACAAAGGGCGGACGCCGCGAGGCGCCCGCCCTTTTTCTTGGCGGCCAGGCCGCTGCTCAGGGACGCAAGTACAGCACCGCGAGGCCGCCGATGCCGACCACGATCCGCCACCAGGCGAACGGGGCGAAGCCGCGCTTGCCGATGAAGTCGAGCATGTACTTCACGACCACCAGACCCGACAGGAACGACACCACGAAGCCGATGCCGACGATGCCGATATGGCCGGCGTCCAGGGCGTCGCGGTTCTTGTAGACGTCCAGGGCGAAGGCCCCGACCATGATCGGGATGGCCATGAAGAAGCTGAACTCGGCCGCGGCCCGGCGCTCGATGCCGAACAGCATGGAGCCGACGATGGTCGAGCCCGAGCGCGAGACGCCCGGGATCAGCGACAGGCACTGGAACAGGCCGACGATCAGCACCTTGTGCAGCGGCAGGTTCATGGCGTCGTGATCGACGGCCGGCGGCGCCTTTCTGTCGATGAACAGGAGGATGATCCCGCCGATCAGCAGCGACCAGCAGATGATCAGCGGGCTTTCGAACAGGAATTTCTTGATCACGTCGTGCAGAGCCAAGCCCGCCACGAAGGCCGGAATCACCGCGACGATGACGCTGAGCGCGAAGCGGCGCGCCTCCGGCTTGGTGGGCAGGCCGATCAGCACGCCCCACAGCTTCTGGAAGTAGAGGGCCACCACCGCCAGGATCGCGCCCAGCTGGATCAGGACGATGAAGGTGTCCCAAGACGGGTCCTTCAGTCCCATGGCCCCCTTGGCCAGCAACAGATGCCCTGTCGAGGAGACGGGAATGAACTCCGTCAGCCCCTCGACCAGACCCAGAATGATCGCGCTCAGCCAGTCAGGCATAATTCGGCTCCAAAACCCCGTACTGGCCTGCGCCCGACACGGTAAATAGGTCGTAAATCCACAAAGTGGACTATTTTAGCTTCACCCTGCGAGTCGATCTCAAAGGCCACACCCTCAACGCGGATATATAAGTCTATTTATTTGACCATGACATTCTTCTTGCCCGAAAGAGTCCGTAATAGGCCTCAGAGAGCAATTTTTCTCCCACGCGGGAGACGAGGGAAGTCGCATGGCCGAACGCATGCTGAAATTCACGACGGTAGCCCGCACGACGCCTGAAAAGCGCGCGGCCGCTGAGCGTTCGGGCGACTTCCACGAGATTTACGCCGACTTCATCGACGCGAAGGCCACCGAACAGGCCTCGCGTTGTTCGCAATGCGGCGTGCCGTTCTGTCAGACCCACTGCCCGCTGCACAACAACATCCCCGACTGGCTGCGGATGACGGCCGAGGGCCGCCTGGAAGAAGCCTACGCCCTATCGCAGGCGACCAATTCCATGCCGGAAGTGTGCGGCAGGATCTGCCCCCAGGACCGCCTGTGCGAAGGCAACTGCGTTATCGAGCAATCAGGTCACGGCACCGTGACGATCGGTTCGGTCGAGCGCTACCTGACCGACAAGGCCTGGGAAGAGGGCTGGGTGAAGCCGCTGGTCGCCGGTCCGGCGCGTGGCCAGTCCGTCGGCGTCATCGGCGCGGGCCCCGCGGGCTTGGCCGCCGCCGAGAAGCTGCGCGAGGCTGGCTACGACGTCACCGTCTATGACCGCCACGACCGCGCCGGCGGCCTGCTGATCTACGGCATCCCCGGCTTCAAGCTGGAAAAGGACGTCGTCGCGCGCCGCACCCAGCGCCTGGCCGAGGGCGGCGTCGATTTCAAGCTCGGCTTCGAGGTCGGCAAGGACGCCACGCTCGGCGATCTGCGCGAGAAGCACGACGCGGTGCTGGTCGCCGTCGGCGTCTATGCCGCGCGCGACCTGACCGTCCCGGGCGGCGGCAGCAAGGGCGTGGCGCCCGCGCTGGACTATCTGATCGCCTCCAACCGCGTGGGCCTGGGCGACAGCGTGCCGGCCTACGACTCCGGCGAGCTGAACGCGGAAGGCAAGGACGTGGTCGTGGTCGGCGGCGGCGACACCGCCATGGACTGCGTGCGCACCGCTATTCGCCAGGGCGCTAACTCGGTGACCTGCCTCTACCGCCGCGACAAGGCCAACATGCCCGGCTCGATGCGCGAGGTTTCGAACGCCGAGGAAGAGGGCGTCACCTTCGAATGGCTGGCCGCCCCGCGCGCCCTGTCAGGGGAAGCAGACGCCGTCTCCGGCGTCCGCGCCATCCGCATGCGCCTGGGCGCGCCCGACGCCTCGGGCCGCCAGAGCCCCGAGGAGATCCCCGGCGGCGACTTCGACCGTCCGGCCCAGCTGGTGCTGAAGGCCCTCGGCTTCGAGCCCGAGAACCTGCCGGAGGCCTGGTCGGCGCCGGACCTAAAGGTCACCCGCTGGGGCACGGTCAAGGCCGACGTCCGCAACCAGATGACCAATCTGGATGGCGTGTTCGCCGCCGGCGACATCGTGCGCGGCGCTTCGCTCGTCGTCTGGGCGATCAAGGACGGCCGCGACGCCGCCGACGCCATCCACCGTTACCTGTTGGCCAAGGTCGGCGCCCCCGCGCTGATCGCGGCGGAATAAGAGAGAGGATCTAGAACCATGAGCGAGATGGACCTCTATCTGAAGAACCGCCAGGCCCTGATCGACGGCCACGCCTACGACCCCTCGACCGAACGCGACGCGTGCGGCGTCGGCCTGGTCTGCGCCATCGACGGCCAGCCGCGCCGCGAAGTCGTCGAACTGGCGATCAAGGCGCTGAAGGCCCTCTGGCACCGGGGCGCCATCGACGCCGACGGCAAGACCGGCGACGGCGCCGGGGTGCTGGTCTCGGTCCCGCAGGACTTCTTCATCGACCAGGTGCGCCGCACGGGCCACGCCCTGCGCTCGGGTCCGATCGGCGTCGGGCAGATCTTCCTGCCGCGCACCGATCTCGGCGCCCAGGAGGCCTGCCGCACGATCGTCGAGGCCGAGGCCCTGCGTTTCGGCTTCTACATCTATGGCTGGCGCCAGGTGCCGGTCGACACCTCGGTGATCGGCGAGAAGGCCAACGCCACCCGTCCGGAAATCGAGCAGATCATGCTGGCCGGTCCGGCCGGCCTGGAAGGCGAGGCGCTGGAGCGCGCCCTGTTCCTGTGCCGCAAGCGCATCGAGAAACGCGTCCACGCCCAGAACATCAGCGACTTCTACATCTGCTCGCTGTCGGCCAAGTCGCTGATCTACAAAGGCATGTTCCTCGCCGAGCACATCGACGAGTTCTATCCCGACCTGAAGGACGAGCGCTTCGCCGCCGCCGTGGCGATCTTCCACCAGCGCTATTCGACCAACACCTTCCCGCAATGGCGCCTGGCCCAGCCCTTCCGGATGCTCGCCCACAACGGCGAGATCAATACGATCAAGGGCAACGTCAACTGGATGAAGTCCCACGAGATCAAGATGGCCGCCCAGGCCTTCGGCGAGTTCGGGGACGACGTGAAGCCGGTGATCCAGCCGGGCGGTTCGGACAGCGCCAACCTCGACAACACCTTCGAGGTGCTGGTCCGCGCCGGCCGTGACGCGCCGATGGCCAAGGCCCTTCTGGTGCCGGAAGCCGCCAATCCGAAGATGAAGGACGCCCACAAGGCGCTCTACTCCTACTGCAACGCCGTGATGGAGCCGTGGGACGGTCCGGCCGCCCTGTGCGCCACCGACGGCCGCTGGGTCGTGGCCGGCAAGGATCGCTCGGGCCTGCGTCCGCTGCGCGTGGCCTATACCGACGACGGCCTGGTGATCATGGGCTCGGAAGCGGGCATGTGCGGCGTCGAGGAAGCGCGCATCACCCGCAAGCTGGCCATCTCGCCGGGCCGGATGATCGCCATCGACCTGGCCGAGGGCCGGCTGTACGGCGAGAACGAGATCATCGACGAACTGGCCGAACGCCACCCCTACACGGAGTGGCTGGGCAACATGGTCGATCTCGAAAAGCAGATCGGCCCGGGCCCAGAGCCTCGCAAGTATGGCCGCGAAGAGCTGACCCGCCGCCAGGCCGCCGCCGGCTACAGCCTGGAAGACCTGGAAATGGTCCTGGCCCCCATGGTCGAGGAGGGCAAGGAAGCCGTCGGCTCGATGGGCGACGACACACCGTTGGCGGTGCTGTCGGAGAAGTACCGTCCGCTGTCGCACTATTTCCGCCAGAACTTCAGCCAGGTGACCAACCCGCCGATCGATCCCCTGCGGGAGACCGGCGTGATGAGCCTGAAGACCCGCTTCAAGAACCTGGGCAACATCCTGGCCCAGGACGCCGCGCAAGCCGATGTCTACGTGCTGGAAAGCCCCGTGCTGACCACCGGCATGTACGAGCGGATCCACGGTCTGCTCGGCGAAAAGAACGTCGCGGTCATCGACTGCACCATGCCCTTGCCCGCCCCCGAGGCCCGGGCCGGCGACGCCCTGCGCGCCAATCTCGACCGCATCCGCGCCGAGGCCGAGGACGCCGTACTGCGCGGCTGCGGCGCCATCGTCCTGACCGACGAGGCCAGCGCGGAGAACCGCGTCGCCCTGCCGATGATCCTGGCCACCGGCGGCGTCCACGCCCACCTGGTCGGCAAGGGTCTGCGCAGCTACGTCTCGATCATCGTCCGCTCGGCTGAGTGCCTGGACACTCACTATTTCGCGGTGCTGGTTGGGGTGGGGGCGACGGCGGTCAACGCCTATCTCGCCCAGGAAAGCTTCCAGGACCGCCTGGAGCGTGGCCTGCTGGGCGAAAAGTCGCTGCGCGACGTCTGCATCAACTTCAAGACGGCCATCGAGGCCGGCCTGCTGAAGATCATCTCCAAGATGGGCATCAGCATCATTTCCTCGTACCGCGGCGGCTACAACTTCGAAGCCGTCGGCCTGTCGCGCGCCCTGGCCGCCGAGTTCTTCCCCGGGATGCCCTCGCGCATCTCGGGCATCGGCTTCGCCGGCATCGAGAGCAAGGCGGTCGAGCTGCATCGAAAGGCCTGGGGCGCGACCGCCGTCACCCTGCCGGTCGGCGGCCTCTACAAGGCCCGCCGCTCGGGCGAGGCCCACGCCTTCGAAGCGCGCCTGATGCATACCCTGCAGACGGCCTGCGACACCGGCGACTACGAGCTCTATCGCCGCTGGTCGAACGGCCTGCGGACGCAGAAGCCGATCCAGCTACGCGACCTGCTGGACTGGCGCTCGGACCGCAACCCGATCTCGACCGACGACGTCGAGAGCGTCAACGAGATCCGCAAGCGCTTCGTCACGCCCGGCATGAGCCTGGGGGCGCTAGGCCCCGAGGCCCACGGCGCCCTGAACATCGCCATGAACCGCATCGGGGCCAAGTCGGTCTCGGGCGAGGGCGGTGAGGACAGCGCGCGCTACAAGCCGCTGCCCAACGGCGACAACCCCAACAGCGCCATCAAGCAGGTGGCCTCGGGCCGGTTTGGCGTGACCGCCGAATATCTGAACCAGTGCGTCGAGCTGGAGATCAAGGTCGCCCAGGGCGCCAAGCCCGGCGAGGGCGGCCAGCTGCCCGGCTTCAAGGTCACCGAGATGATCGCCCGCCTGCGTCACGCGACGCCGGGCGTGATGCTGATCAGCCCGCCGCCGCACCACGACATCTATTCGATCGAGGACCTGGCCCAGCTCATCTATGACCTGAAGCAGATCAACCCGGTCGCCCGGGTCACGGTAAAGCTCGTCGCGGCCACTGGCATCGGCGCCATCGCCGCTGGCGTCGCCAAGGCCAAGGCCGACGTGATCCTGGTCGCCGGCGGCGTCGGCGGCACGGGCGCCTCGCCCCAGACCTCGGTGAAATATGCCGGCGGTCCATGGGAGATGGGCCTGTCGGAAGCCAACCAGGTGCTGACGCTGAACAACCTGCGCCACTCCGTCGTCCTGCGTGCCGACGGCGGCATGCGCACCGGTCGCGACATCGTCATCGCCGCGATGATGGGCGCCGAGGAGTTCGGCATCGGCACCGCATCCTTGGTGGCGATGGGCTGCATCATGGTGCGCCAGTGCCACTCCAACACCTGCCCGGTCGGCGTCTGCACCCAGGACGAGGCCCTGCGCGCCAAGTTCACGGGCACGCCGGACAAGGTCATCAACCTGTTCACCTTCGTGGCCGAGGAGGTTCGCGAGATCCTGGCGGGTCTGGGGTTCAAGAGCCTGCAGGAAATCGTCGGCCGCACCGACCTGCTCGCGCAGGTCAGCCGCGGCGGCGAACATCTCGACGACCTCGACCTGAACCCCCTGCTGGTCCGCGCCGATCCGGGCGCGAACAAGCCCTACAACACGGTCGTTGGTCGCAACGCGGTGCCGGACACGCTGGACGCCCAGATCGTCCGCGACGCCGCGCCGCTGCTGGAACGCGGCGAGAAGATGCAGCTGACCTACACGGTCCGCAGCACCGCCCGCACGATCGGGACGCGCACGTCCAGCCACATCGTCCGCAAGTTCGGCATGAAGGGCTTGCCCGCCGGCCACTTGACCGTGCAACTCAAGGGCTCGGCCGGCCAGAGCCTCGGCGCCTTCGCGGTCCAGGGCCTGCGCATCGAGCTGACTGGCGAGGCCAACGACTATGTCGGCAAGGGCCTGTCGGGCGCGACCATCGTGATCAAGCCGGCGCGGGGACTGGCGGCGCCGGAGACCAACACCCTGATCGGCAACACCGTGCTGTTCGGCGCCACCTCCGGCCGGCTGTTCGCGGCGGGTCAGGCGGGCGAGCGCTTCGCGGTCCGCAACTCGGGCGCCACCACGGTGGTCGAGGGCTGCGGCGCTAACGGCTGCGAGTACATGACCGGCGGCCAGGTGGTGATCCTGGGCCCGACCGGCGGCAACTTCGGCGCGGGCATGACCGGCGGCATGGCCTTCGTGCTCGACCAGCACGACCGCTTCGAGGACCTGATCAATCCCGACAGCATCGTCGTGCAGCGCCTGGCCTCGCCCTACTGGGAAGGCGTGCTGCGCTCGCTGATCGCCGAGCACGCTCGCGAGACGGACTCGGTGTTCGCGGCCACCCTGCTGCGTGACTGGGACCGCGTGCGGGATCAGTTCTGGCAGGTCTGCCCGAAGGAAATGATCAGCCGCCTGCCCCAGCCGCTGGCGGCCGAGCAAGCGGTGCACGAGCGGGCTTAGGCCGCGGCTTTAGCCTCGAGCACCTTGAAGGTCGCACGGGCGCGCGCGACGGGAACCCCGTCCGCGCGCACCGTCGCCTCGGCGAAACAGATCGACCGGCCCAGCTTGACGAAGTCGGTGTCGAACTCGAGCCACTGACCGAGCTTGGCCGAGCCTAGATAGTCCACGGTCAACGACACGGTCACGAGACCGCCCATTGGCTGCCGCGCGGCCGCCAGGTTCAAACCCAGCGACAGCCCCATGGCGTTGTCGGCCAGCGCCGCCAGGAATCCGCCGTGCGGCATGTTCCGCGAATTGCAGTGCTCTGGCCGCACGCGGACGCCCAGCAACAGCCGGTCCGAAGCCTGGCGGGCATAGAGCGGCTCCCAGGGATCGGTCAGCGGACTCCTGCGGACATGAGGGCCGAAGCCCTTGGGAATCGTGTCATCCATGATCGCCTAACCAGATTTCAAACAGATGTTTTAATCTAACATCGATCACCCCCTTGCGCGAGAGACCGTCAGCGGTTCGTGATGGGAAAGCTGAACGGAAAGGGCCGGCCGACATTCCATGTCCATGCGCGCCTTCGCCCACTTGCTCGACCGGCTGTCCCTGACCAGCTCGCGCAACGCCAAGCTGACCCTGATCGCCGACCATCTGCGTCAGACGCCGGACCCCGATCGCGGCTACGCCCTGGCGGCCCTGACCGGGGCGCTATCGTTCAGCGCCGCCAAGCCGGCGTTTATCCGCAAGGCGGTCGAGGCGCGGATGGACGCTCAGCTGTTCGCCTGGTCCTACGACTATGTCGGCGACCTGGCCGAAACGGTCGCCCTGGTCTGGCCCGCGAGGCCCGGGGCCAACCGCCCGCCGGAACTGTCCGAGGTCATCGAAGCGCTGCATTCAGCATCCCGCGCCGAGGTCCAGCGCCTGATCGAGGGCTGGCTGGACGCCCTGGACCCCGACGGCCGCTGGGCGCTGCTGAAGCTGATGACCGGCGGCCTGCGGGTCGGGGTCTCGTCACGCCTGGCCAAGCAGGCCTGCGCCAATTTCGGCGGCGTCGAGATCGGCGAGATCGAGGAGGTCTGGCACGCGATGAGCCCGCCCTATGGCGACCTGTTCGCCTGGCTGGAAGGCCGCTCCGAGCGCCCCTCGCCCGACGCGCCAGGCCGCTTCCGACCCGTCATGCTGGCCCAACCGATCGACGAGGCGGTCGACTTCGCCAAGCTGGATCCCGCCGCCTATATCGCCGAATGGAAGTGGGACGGCATTCGCGTCCAGGCGGTGTCCGAACGCGGCGAGCGGCGGCTCTACACCCGCACCGGCGACGACATCTCGGCCAGCTTTCCCGATGTGGTGGAAGCCCTGGACTTCGAAGGCGCGATCGACGGCGAACTGCTGGTGCTGCGCGACGGCGCGCTGGCGCCGTTCGGCGACCTGCAGCAGCGGCTGAACCGAAAGACCGTCGACGGCAAACAGCTGGCCAACTTCCCGGCCGGCATTCGCGCCTACGACCTGATGATGGACGGCGAGGAGGACGTGCGGTCCCTGCCCTTCGTCGAGCGCAGGACGCGACTCGAGGCGTTCGTCGCGCGGCTAACCACGCCCCGCATCGACCTTTCGCCTCTCCAGCCCTTCGAGACCTGGGAGCAGTTGGCCGCCTTGCGCCTGGACCCGCCCGAGGGCGACGCCCGCCTTTCGGAAGGCCTGATGCTGAAGCGCCGCGACAGCGTCTACGAGCCGGGCCGGCCCAAGGGGCCGTGGTTCAAGTGGAAGCGCGACCCGCACCTGATCGACGCGGTGCTGATGTACGCCCAGCGCGGCCACGGCAAGCGCTCCAGCTTCTACTCCGACTACACCTTCGGCGTCTGGCGTGAGGACGACGAAGGACGCCGCGCCCTGACCCCGGTCGGCAAGGCCTATTTCGGCTTCACCGACGAGGAGTTGAAGCTGATCGACAAGTTCGTCCGCGACCACACGATCGAGCGCTTCGGGCCGGTGCGCTCGGTGCGGGCCGACCTGGAGCACGGCCTGGTGTTCGAGGTCGCGTTCGAGGGCCTGCAACGCTCCACCCGGCACAAGTCGGGCGTGGCCATGCGCTTTCCGCGCATCAACCGTATCCGCTGGGACAAGCCCTCGCGCGAGGCCGACGAACTCAAAACACTGGAAGCCATGCTGGATCCGTGATCGGCGTTCATCTCTCGTTTGTCATGTGCCCCTACGCAAGGTTGCGAGGAGTACGCCAATGTCCCCTTTTCTCGCGTCTCTGCTGCCGCATCTGCGGGTCAACGCCAATGAGCGCTATCGCCAGGTCTATTCCCGCATCGGCCTGACCGGGCTGCTGAGCTGGGCGCTGAGCCTGATTGGCCGCGCCGACCTGATCCCGCTCTGGCTGGTCGCCAGCCTTTCGGTGCAGGCGCTGGAGTTCGCCGCTGTTCGTCCCTTCGCCAGGGGCCGCTTTCCCGAGCGCCATCTGCAAACGCGGATCCTGCTGATGCTGGTCGCCATGGTGGCGATGGCCTCGGTCCACGCCGGCGCGGTGCTGATCTTCTGGCAGAGCGGCCAGCCGCCGCTGATGGCGCTGGCCCTGATGGTCCTGGTCGGCGGGGCGCTGAACAATGTCGCCTCGGGCGTCGACAGCCGGCCGCTGTTCTATCTGGGCGCGACGCCGTACGCGCTCAGCATGGCGGCGATGCCCGCTCTGGCCTGGAGATCCGCCCACGAACAGGTGACCATCCTGGCGGTCTGTGTCGGCTTTTTCATGCTGGCCGTCCACACGATCTGGGGCCGCATGCACAACGACCGCCGCGCCGTGGTCGCCGCCCGCGAGGAGGCCGACCGCCGTCGCGTCCAGACCGAAGAGGCCCTGTCGCAGCGCACCGCCATGGCCGCCATCGTCAGCCACGAGCTGCGCACGCCGTTATCGGCGATCCTGGCCGGCGCGCACATGATCCGCGCGGGAACCACCCCAGCCCAGACTCACGCCACCGCCGAGCTGATCGTCGATGCGGGCCACCTGATGACCGGCCTACTGACAGACATGCTGGACCAGGCCAAGATCGAGGCCCGGGCCATGAGCCTGGAGGATCGCGACTTCGACGCCTTGGGCGCGATCCGCGACGCGACCCGCTTCTGGAGCGCCAACGCCCGCGCCAAAGGCCTGGTCCTGCGCGAGCCGCCGGGCGAGCAGCCGCCAGCCTGGGTGCGCGGCGACCCGTTCCGTCTCCGCCAGATCCTCAACAACCTGCTGTCCAACGCGGTGAAGTTCACCGAGGACGGCGTCATCGACCTGCGGCTCTGCGCCAAGCCGTCGGAGGACGGCCGGGTGGTGATGACGATCGAGGTCCAGGACAATGGACCCGGCATAGCCGATGACGCCATGAGCCGGCTCTTCACCCCCTACGCCCAGGCCTCGCAGGAAACCGCGCGGACCTATGGCGGCACGGGGCTGGGTCTGGCCGTCAGTCGCCAGCTGGCGCGGCTGATGGGCGGCGAACTGGATGCTCGCGCCGGTCCTGAACGCGGCGCGATCTTTCGCCTCGTTCTGATCCTGCCCGCCGGCCGGGAACAGGACGCCCCCCGCCCCGCCACCGCGCCCGAAAGCGCGGCGCCGGACATCGGGACCTTGCGCGTCCTCGCCGTCGACGACCATGAGGTCAATCGCCGGACCCTGGCCCTGGTGCTCGAGCCTCTGGGCGTCGACCTGACCACCGCCTCCGACGGGCTGGAGGCGCTGAGACATCTGGAGGCCCAGGCCTTCGACGTGGTGCTGATGGACGTCAACATGCCGGGCCTGGACGGTCGCGAGGCCACGCGTCGCCTGCGGGCCGGCCGCGGACTGAACCACGACACGCCGGTGATCGGCTTCAGCGCCGGCGTGGCCGACGATGAGGTCCAGGCCTGCCACGACGCAGGCATGACCGACTGGCTGGCCAAGCCGCTGGACATCCGGGCGCTCTACGCGGCGCTGGACCGCGCCAAGCCCCCGGAAGTGGCCTGACGGAGCCGCCTGAGCTAGAGCATTTTCCGACGAAGTGGATACCGGTTCGTCGTCAGAAAATGCGTCAAGACAAGAGGCTAGAGCATTTCACCGATCCAGTTGGATCGAAAAATGCTCTAGTGGGCGGCGGCCGGGGCGGGCGCCCCGGTCTGGAACAGCTTGCCCTTCTCGGTGGCCAGCACGGTCACCAGACCGGCTAGGCCAAAGCCCGTGAAGCCGAGCGTCAACGGCACGGTCGTGCCGTCGAACATCTGGCCGATCAGAAAGCCGAACAGCGCCCCGCCGATCGTGGTGATGAAGCCCTGGATCGAGGCGGCGGCGCCGGCGACGTGGCCCAGCGGCTCCATGGCGATGGCCCCGAAGTTCGACATCACCAGGCCGAAGCAGAACATCATGCCGGCCTGCATCAGGGAGAAGCTCAGCAGAGTCTCGTGGCCGCTGATGGCGATCACGGCGTGGGCGCCGGCGAAGGCGATGAAGCCGATCAGCGCCCAGTGCGACACCTTGCGCATACCCAGCTTCTCGACGATCCGCGAATTCAGCAGCGACGAGACCGCCATGGTCCCGGCGATGGCGGCGAAGATCAGCGGGAAGATGTCGCCCGCGCCCAGCACCTCGGCGAACACCTGCTGGGCCGAGTTGAGGAAGCCGAACAGGCCGCTCAGCACCAGGGCTGCGGCGATCGTGTAGCCCATGGCGATGCGGTCGGTTAGGGCGACCTTGAAGGCCGAGGTGACGCCCGCCACGGAGATCGGGATGCGGTCTTCCGGGTGCTGGGTCTCGGGCAGCTTGATCGCCGCCCAGGCCATGACGATCAGGCCGAAGATCGACAGGACGCCGAAGATCCAGCGCCACGACGCGAACAGCATGATCGCCTGGCCCAGCGACGGGGCGATGATCGGGGTAGCCAGGAAGACGATGAAGGCCAGCGACATCACCCGCGCCATCTGGCGGCCGGCGTAGCAGTCGCGGACGATCGACACCGACAGCACCCGCGTCGAGGCCGCGCCCAGACCGGTCAGGAACCGCGCGATCAGCAGCATCTCGAACGAGGTCGAGAAAGCGCAGAGGGCCGCGAAGAGCGTGTAGAGCGTCAGCCCGACCATCAGCACCGGCTTGCGGCCATAGCGGTCCGCGAGCGAGCCGTAGGCCAGTTGTGCGACGCCGAAGCCGAGCAGGTAGGATGTGATCACCCACTGGCGGGCGTTCGGGTCCTGAATACCCAGCGCCTCGCCGATGTGCGGCAGGGCCGGCAGCATCGAGTCGATGGCAAGGGCGTTGGTCGCCATCATCGCCGCGATCAGGGCGACGAATTGGCCGAAGCCCATGCCGGGGTGCGGCGACGGCGCGGTGTCTGACATATCGGATTGTCCCAAGGGCTTTCGCCCCACTCATGATCGGACAGGGCCCGGCGAGACGTATCGGGGCCATATAGGCTCCGGGGGCCATCACGCCAACCCGCGGGCGGCGCCTCATCCCTTGATATAGGTCGTGAGCCGCCACGCCCGCCCTTATATCTGGATCCGCGAATGTCTTGTTCGAGCGCGCTTTCGCCGCGCTCCCCGGAGCTCCGATGACCCACGACAAACCCGCCGACGGCGTCCTGAGCCGCGGCCTGACCCTCGCCATGGCGGCGGCCACCGGCCTGGCGGTCGCCAACCTCTACTACAACCAGCCGATGCTGGGTCTGATGCTGAAGGACCTGCCCAGCGGCGTCACGGCGATGATCCCGACCGCGACCCAGGCCGGCTACGCGGCGGGCCTCTTCCTGCTGGTGCCGCTGGGCGATCTGGTCGAGCGGCGGCGGCTGATCGTCGTGCAGTTCCTGGTGCTGGCCCTGGCCCTGGTCGCCACGGCCCTGGCCCCGACCGCCGGGCTGATGATCCTGACCTCGCTGCTTCTGGGCGCGGCCGCCACGGTGGCTCAGCAGATCGTGCCGTTCGCGGCCCACTTGGCCCCGCCCGAGAAACGCGGCGCCACGGTCGGCACGGTGATGGCCGGCCTGCTCTGCGGCATCCTGCTGAGCCGGACCCTGGCCGGCTTCGTCGGCGCCCACTACGGCTGGCGGATGATGTTCTGGCTAGCCGCGCCGGTGGCCCTGGCGGCCGGCGGCTGGATGGCCCTGAAGCTGCCGCGCAGCCACCCGGAGTCGGACCTGTCCTACGGGCGCCTGCTGATCTCGCTGGAGAAGTTGTGGCGTGAGTTCGGCTCGCTGCGGCTGGCCGTCGCCACCCAGGCCTTGCTGTTCGCCACCTTCACCGCGTTCTGGACGGTGCTGGCCCTACATCTGCAGGACTTTCACCTGGGCTCCGACGTCGCCGGCCTGTTCGGCGTGATCGGGGCCGTCGGCATCCTGGCCGCGCCGATCGCCGGCCGCATCGCCGACAGGCGCGGCCCGCGGCCGGTCGTCATGCTGGGCGCCGCCCTCGCCCTTGTCTCCTGGGTTATCTTCGGCCTGTGGAACGGGATCGCCGGCCTGATCGTCGGGGTGATCCTGCTGGACTTCGCGATCCAGAGCGCCCTTGTCTCCAACCAGCACGTTGTCTACGCCCTGAAGCCCGAGGCGCGGGCTCGCCTGAACACCGTCTTCATGGGCGGCATGTTCGTGGGCGGCGCGATCGGCTCGGCCGTGGCGGTGACCCTGTGGACGTCGACCGGCTGGACCGGCGTCTGCGCCCTGGGCGTGGCCCTGACCGCCGCGGCGACGGCGCTGCAGGCGGTGAACCTGCTGCGTCGCCGGGCGCTGAAAGCGGCTTAGCCGTTGCCCGTCCTCGCCCTTCGACAAGCTCAGGGTGAGGGCTACTTTTGACGCCGCGACAGCCGAAACCTCATCCTGAGCTTGTCGAAGGACGAGGTTTCGGTTCTCGGACTTAGCCGTTAAAGGCGCGGATGGCGTCGATGATCTTTTGCTGGTCGGCTTCGCCCAGATAGGGGTGCATCGGCAGGGCCAGCACGGTCTCGGCCTTGGCTTCCGTCACCGGCAGGCCACCCGCGCCGCGCGGGAAGGCCGCGTACGGCGCCTGTACGTGCATCGGAACCGGATAATAGACCGCCGTCGGCACGCCTTGCGTCTTCAGGTGCGCGGCCAGGCCGTCGCGGTTGGCGTGCTCGATCACGTACTGGGCCCAGACCGAGACGCCGCCGGCGATCACAGCCGGGGTCGACAGCACCGCGCCCTTCAGGCCCTCGGCATAGCGGTCGGCCACGACCTGACGCAGGGCGATCTCCTCGGCGAAGATGGCCAGCTTCTCGATCAGGATCGCCGCCTGGATCGTGTCGAGGCGAGAGTTCATGCCGATACGGGTGTTGAGGTACTTGGGGTCGTGGTCGAAGGTCTTGCCCTCGAGGTCGGGACCGACCGCCTTGCCGTGGACGCGGAAGCTGTCCATCAGGTCCCACAGGCGGGCGTCGTTGGTCAGCACCGCCCCGCCGTCGCCGTAACAGCCCAGCGGCTTGGCCGGGAAGAAGCTGGTCGTGGCCACATCGGCCCAATGCAGCGGATGCTGGCCGTTCAGCGTGCAGCCGAAGCCCTGGGCGCTGTCGGCGATCAGCTTCAGGCCTTCGCGATCGCAGATGGCCTTGATCGCCGGATAGTCGGCCGGTTGGCCGAACAGGTCGACGGCGATGACCACCTTCGGCGTCAGCTTGCCCTCGGCCTTCACGCCGGCGATGGCGGCTTCGAGCTTGGCCGGATCGAGATTGTAGGTGTCGGGCAGCACGTCGACGAACACCGGGGTCGCGTCGACCCACGGCACGACTTCCGGCGTCGCGGCGAAGGTGAAGGACGGACAGAACACCGCGTCGCCCGGGCCCACGCCCCAGGCCATCAGCGGCAGGGCGATGGCGTCAGTGCCGTTGGCGCAGGACAAGGCCAGCTTGGCCTGGCCGAATTCGGCCAGCTTGGCCTCGAACTCACGAACTTGCGGACCCATGACATAGGCGCCGCTGTCCAGCACCTTGGCGATGGCGGCGTCGATCTTGTCGCGAATCCGGCGCTGCTGCGCGGCGAGGTCGATGAAGGGCATGCTCATGGGCGCAGCCTCTAGTGTCGGTTCACGGCGATTTCGAGCCAATTGATGTAACCGACTGTTTCCAGGCCACAAGGGCCATCAAGCGGAACCGTCGGCGCGCCTTGTCGTTGACCGAACACGGCTGGGGCGCCTATCGAGACTTCCATGAAGACCAAGCCCAGCATCGTCCCGGCGGATACGTCCCTGCCGTCGCTCGCCAACGTGAAGGCCGACGAGACCATGTTAGGACATTTCCTGGACTGGCTGGGCAAGCTGGCGGTGAACCTGGTGGTCGCGGCCCTGATCCTGCTGGTCACCTTCTGGGTAGCCGGCTGGGCGGCGGGCGTCATCCGCCGGGGCCTGGGCCGGGTGCATCGGAACAATCCCGACCCGACCCTGGAGAGCTTCAGCGCCTCCTTGGCCCGCTACGCCATCGTCGCCGTCGGCCTGGTGGCGGTGCTGCAGCAGTTGGGCGTGCAGACCACTTCGATCATCGCGGTGCTGGGCGCGGCGTCTCTGGCTATCGGCCTGGCCCTGCAAGGCGCCCTGTCGAACGTGGCGGCCGGGGTGATGATCCTGCTGTTCCGCCCCTACAAGGTCGGCGACGTCATCGAGACCTCGACCCGCCAGGGTACGGTCAAGTCGCTGGACCTGCTGTTCACCGAAATCGCCACCCCCGACAACGTCAAGGTGATCATCCCCAACAGCAAGGTCTTCGGCGACGTGATCCTGAACTACTCGGCCCACCGCAGCCGGCGGGCGGATGTGCTGTTCAAGGTCCCGCTGAAGACGGATCTCGTCATGGTCCTCAAGCGCCTGCGCGAACGGGCCGAGAGCGACCCGCGCATCCGCAAGGACCCGGCGGTGATGATCGAGGTCGTCGACCTGTCGGAAGCCTTCGCCCAGGCCGCGATCCGCGTCTGGACGGCGGCGGCCGACTTCGGCCCGGTCAAGACCGACATGATGCTGAGCGCCCATCTGCTGGCCGAGGACCCCGCCCGCGACGACCTGCCGCCGCCGCGGCCTACCAAGGCCAAGGACCCCTCACCCGCCATGCCGGGCGAGGGCGAGCACCATCACCTGCTCAGCCTGATAAAGCCGCGTCGAGATCGGAAATCAGGTCCCGACAAGACTCAATCCCCACCGAAAGCCTGATCAGCCCGTCCGAGATCCCCAGGGCCGCGCGCTGATCGGGCGGGATCGAGGCATGGGTCATGATCGCGGGGTGCTCGATCAGGCTCTCGACCCCGCCCAGGCTCTCGGCCAGGGTGAAGAGCTGGGTCCGCTCCAGCATCCGCCGAGCCGGGGCGAGACCGCCCTTGACCTCGGCCGAGATGATGCCGCCGAAGCCGCCGGTCATCTGACGCTTGGCCAGATCGTGCCGCGGGTGGCTTTCCAGACCTGGATAGATGACGCGCTCGATGGCCGGGTGCCGCTCCAGCCACCGGGCGATCTCGAGAGCGCTGTCGCAGGCGCGCTGCATGCGCAAGGCCAGGGTCTTCACGCCCCGCAGCGCCAGGAAACTGTCGAATGGTCCCAGCACCGAGCCGACGGCGTTCTGCAGGAACTTCATCTTGTCGGCGAGCTCGACATTGTCGCCGACCACCGCCACCCCCGCGACCACGTCGGAGTGGCCGTTCAGGTACTTGGTCGCCGAGTGCATGACGATGTCGAAGCCCAGCTCCAGCGGCCGCTGGATGAAGGGGCTGGCGAAGGTGTTGTCGGCGACAGTGACGAGGTTGTGTGTCTTGGCCAGGGCCGCGATGGCGGCTAGATCGGCCAGGCGCAGCATCGGGTTGGTAGGGGTTTCCACCCAGATCATCCGCGTCGCCGGGGTGATCGCCGCCTCGACCGCGGCCAGATCGGCCATGTCGACGAAGCTGAAGGTCAGGCCGGCCGAGCGCTTGCGCACCTTGTCGAACAGCCGGAACGAGCCGCCATAGAGGTCGTCGCTAGCGATCACGTGCGCGCCGCTGTCCAGCGTCTCCAGGATCGTCGAGGCCGCCGCCAGGCCCGAGGCGAAGGCGAAGCCCGCCGTGCCGCTCTCCAGGTCGGCGATGCTGCGCTCGAAGGCGAAGCGGGTCGGGTTGTGGCTGCGGCTGTATTCGAAACCCTTGTGCTCACCGGGACTCGACTGGACGTAGGTCGAGGTGGCGTAGATCGGCACCATGACCGCGCCGGTGGTCGGGTCGGGGAACTGGCCGCCGTGGATGGTCCGCGTGGCGAAGTCCAGGCGGTTCTTGCCGGGGATGTCGGTCATGGAAAGTCCTTGGGCCGCCCTCGCCCTTCGACAGGCTCAGGGTGAGGTCTACTGCATGTCATTCAACAACCTCATCCTGAGCTTGTCGAAGGACGAGGTTGGTGCACCGGAGCGTCAGGCGCTCAGGCGCAGATGATTGATCAGGTCGACACGGGTGATGACACCTAGGAACTCCTCCCCGTCGACCACAAGGGCCACCTCGTCTCGATCGAACACCTCGGGCAGGTCGTCGACGCTCTGATGGGCCTGCAAGGTGTTGACCGCGCGGGTCATGGCGACGCCGACCAGGGTCTTGAAGCGCGGGGCCTCATCGCCCGCCTCGACCGCGGCCAGGACGTCGCTCTCGTCGAGGATGCCGACCAGCTTGCCCTCGTCGACCACGGGCAACTGGCTGATGTCGGACGAGCGCATGCGGTTGTAGGCGGTCAGCAGGGTGTCGTCGGGCCCGATGGCGATCACGCCGCCCTCGGCGTAGCGCTTGGCGATCAGGTCGCGCAGGTCGCCGTGCAGCTCGCGACCGTCGAAGCCGTGGGCCGCCAGCCAGAAGTCGTTGAACATCTTGGTCAGGTACTTGCCGCCGGTGTCGCAGACGAAGGTCACGACGCGCTTGGGCTCGGTCTGCTCGCGGCAATATCGCAGCGCCGCGGCCAGCAGGCAGCCCGAGGAAGAACCGGCGAGAATCCCTTCCTTCTTCAGCAGCAGGCGGGCGGTGTCGACGCTCTCGCGGTCGCTGATCGAATAGGCCTGGGAGACCAGATCCATCTGGGCGTTGTCGGGGATGAAGTCCTCGCCGATACCCTCGACGATCCAGCTGCCGGCTTCACCGAAAGTTCCGGTCTCGACAAAGTCGCGCAGGATCGAGCCGACCGGGTCGGCCAGCACCATCCTCGTCTTCGGCGAGTGGGCCTTCATGTAGCGGCCGATGCCGGTAAGCGTGCCGCCCGAGCCGACGCCGACGACGATGGCGTCGATATCGCCCTCCATCTGGGTCAGCAGCTCGGGCGCCGTGGTGGTCTCATGCGCCAGCGGGTTGGCCGGGTTCTCGAACTGGTTGGCGTAGAGCGACCCCGGGATAGACTGGGCCAGGGTCTGCGCCATGTCCTGGTAGTATTCGGGATGGCCCTTGCCGACGTCGCTGCGCGTCAGGCGCACATCCACGCCCATGGCCCGCAGGTGCAGGATCTTCTCCCGCGCCATCTTGTCGGGGACGATCAGAATCAGCCTGTAGCCCTTGAGTGTCGCCACCTGGGCCAGGCCAAGCCCGGTATTGCCGGCCGTGGCCTCGATGATCGTGCCGCCGGGCCGCAGCCGGCCGTCGGCCTCGGCCGCCTCGATCATCGCGCGGGCGACGCGGTCCTTGATCGAACCGCCGGGGTTCTGGTTCTCGAGCTTCAGGAACAACCGGCAGGGGCCGGTGTCGAGATGCTTGACCTCGACCATGGGGGTGCGACCGATCAGGTCCAGGGCCGAACCGGCAATAGGGGGTAGTCCCGTTTGGGGAAGGCCCGATTTGAGGTCGTTCATGGCGCAGCTCCGCAGCCTGACGAAACGATTTCCCCCAGCTAGGCCTGTTTTTCGAACGAAGGGAAGAGGGCCAGGGCCGTCGGATATAGGGGGTTCGTTCGGGATTTACGAAGGATCACCCTCCTTTTAGCCTCGTTCCATGACCGACCCCTTCGCCGCCGAGTTCGAGGATCTGTTCCGCGCGACC
This sequence comes from Caulobacter sp. FV1ye6ST, assembly GCF_058681225.1. Classification (NCBI taxonomy): domain Bacteria; kingdom Pseudomonadati; phylum Pseudomonadota; class Alphaproteobacteria; order Caulobacterales; family Caulobacteraceae; genus Caulobacter; species Caulobacter sp. FV1ye6ST. The sequence continues at coordinate 5,215,220 of NZ_CM178733.1, read as the reverse complement.
TACCGGGCCGCCGTCCGGCGCGTGCGCGACAAGCGCGAACGGCTGTCGCCCGAGACCGTGGCGCTGCTGGACCATCTGGCCGCCGCGGGGCCGCTGACCGCCGGCGAGCTGGCTCGCCATGTCGACCGCGCGCCCAGCACCCTGACCGAGATGGTCGATCATCTGGTCGACAAGGGCCTGCTGACCCGCGACCGCGATCAGGCCGACGCCCGCCGCAGCCTGATCTGGCTGACCGACGCCGGCCAAGCCGCCTTGCTGGAGAGCCGCAACGTCCTGGACCTCGACATGCTGGCCGCCGCCGGCGCCAATCTGTCGCCCCAGCAGCGCCAGGCGCTGATCGATCATTTCCGGGCGTTCGCCGCCCAGCTGAGAGGAGCCCGCCCATGAGCCACGCTTGCGAAAGCTGCGGCATGCCGATCGAGTCCGGTCCCTATTGCCAGTACTGCGTCGACGAGAGCGGCGCTCTGCAGGACTTCCCGACCCGCTTCGAGCGCATGGTGCAATGGCAGGAGCGTCGCGGCAGCCCTCGCGCCCAGGCCGAAACCGATACCATCGCCTATATGTCTAAGATGCCGGCGTGGAAGGACCACCCGGATGTGCGAGCGCGCCTTCAGGCCTAGCAGGCTGTTGAAGAAGCCTCCCGTCTGGCGATGAAGTTGGCTTCGTCGCCGCCGTGGAAGCAGATCTGGCCCTTGAGGGAGCCGTCGGGCTGGAGTTGAGCCCATCCGTCGCCCTGGGCCTCATCCATTTCGTCGTTTCCGCGCCAGTCGAACTGCACGGCGTCGTGGTCGCCGGCGGCGGCGAAGGCGCCAGTGACGCAGCCGAAGGCGAACTGGCCATGGGTGGCTTCGAAGAGGATGTAGGCGGGCTCCATCATGTCCCGATAGTCGTCAGTGTAGTCGGGCGTCTGGACGATGCGCCACTGGCCCAGGACGCTCATGCCGGGGCCGCCAGGAGCTTGGGCAGACGGATCAGGTTGTAGGCCGCCAGCGCCAGGGTGAAGGCGGCGTCGACCTTGGCGCGGCCGCGCACCTTGACCTTGGCTAGGCCGGCCGAGCCCTTGATCCAGCCGAACACCTCTTCGATGCGCTTGCGACATCGCTGGCTGATCGCATAGCCGGGGTGGCGCTTGGTGCGGCCGTCAATGGCGGTCGAGCGCGGCTTGCCCAGCTTGGACAGGTGGCCATCGACGGCGATGTGCGGTGTCACCCGGCGCGCCCGAAGTTGGCCAATGAAGTCGCGCACGTCATAGGCCTTGTCGGCGCCCAGGGTGATCCGACGCCGGCCGCTTCTTCGGTCCAGCATCGCCACAGCCGCCTCGCGCTCGGCTGTGCCCGTGGCCAGGGTCACCCCACCATCCGTCACCAGGCCATGGCGGTTCTCCATCAGGGCGTGGCCCATATAGCAGAGCCTCGCCGGCTGGCCGTCGCCCTTCTTATAGAGCCGAGCCTCAGGATCGGTGGTGCTGCGGTGCGTCTGGTTGGAACGCTTCTCCTTGTGGAAGCCGCGCTCGGCGTTGCGACCCGGCCCCTCGGGATCGCTGTCGTCGCCATCGACCCTGCGGAAGCTCTTGGTCGACGCCCAGGCTTCGATCAGCGTGCCGTCCACCGAGAAGTGGTCTGACGACATCAGCCGCTTCACCCGAGGCTGGGCCAGCACCGCGCGCAGGAACTTGCCGGCGATCTCGCCCGCCAACAGCCGGTCGCGGTTCTTGGTGAAACTGGAATGATCCCAGGCCGCATCGTCCACGCCAAGACCTACAAACCAGCGGAACAGCAGGTCAAACTCCATCCGCTCCATCAACTGGCGCTCCGATCGGATGCCGTAGAACGCCTGCAGCAGCATGGCGCGCAACAACCGTTCCGGCGGGATCGACGGACGTCCCAGCCTCGGCGGATAGAGCGCCGCGAAGTCCGCGCTCAAATCCCCAAGCGCCCCGTTCGCGATCTCCAGGATCGGCCGCAAGGGATGATCGCGCCGAACCCGAGCATCCAGATCTACATATGAGAACAGCGACCCCGTCCGCTCGTCCGACCCGCGCATCCACCCCTCCAGAGCTCCCGCCCAAAGAGTGAATCATGTCGAACTCCGCCCCGCTACGGACTTCTTCAACAGCCTGCTAGAACATTTTCCGACGAAGTGGACACCGGTTCGTCGTCAGAAAATGCGTCAAAAGAAGATGCTAGAGCATTTCACCGATCCAGTTGGATCGGTGAAATGCTCTAGGGTCAGGCCGTCCCGACGGTACCGCGCTGGTTCAGCCACTCGCTGGCGAATTTGCGCGACAGATGGACGTCCTCGAACACCACCCGCCGCAGCTGGCCCAGGAACTCGGGCGCGTCATGAACGATGACGAAAGGAAAGTCGTTGGCCGACAGGAACCCGTGGAGGAATCGCGAGAAGCGGTCGGCCTCTTCGGGACCGGCCAGGCGGACTTCGGTCTCGGCGACGGTCGGAACCATGTGCGTGGCCCTCTGTGAACGGACCAAGACTTAACGCGCGAGTTCGCATTTGCGAACCCTCTTCGCCTCTGCGAAATAAACTGTGATCACTTGATCGCCTTCCGGGCGAGCAAAACCCCGCCCGGGAAAGCGCTTACAGGATAGTCCCTAGTCTAGAGGATCGACTGGCCGGTCGAGGCCCAGTCCTTCAGGAACTGTTCCAGGCCCTTGTCGGTCAGCGGGTGCTTGTAGAGCTCGGCGAAAACCGCCGGCGGGATGGTCACGACGTCGGCGCCGATGATCGCGGCTTCCTTGACGTGGGCGGCGTTGCGCACCGAGGCGGCCAGGATCTCTGTCTCGTAGCCGTAGTTGTCATAGATCGCGCGGATGTCGCGGATCAGATCCATGCCATCGAAACCGTAGTCGTCCAGGCGGCCGATGAACGGCGAGATGTAGGTCGCGCCGGCCTTGGCGGCCAGCAGGGCCTGGGTCGCCGAGAAGCACAGGGTGACGTTGGTCTTGATCTCTTCGTCGGCGAACGCGGCGCAGGCGATCAGGCCGTCACGGGTCAGCGGGATCTTGACCACCACGTTCGGGGCGATCTTGGCCAGCTTCTGACCCTCGGCGATCATGGCGTCGGCCGTGGTGGCGGCCACTTCGGCGCTGATCGGACCCGGGACGATGTCACAAATCTCGGCGATCACTTCCAGCATCGGGCGGCCCGACTTGGCGATCAGGGTCGGGTTGGTGGTCACGCCGTCGATCAGGCCGGTCGAGGCCAGGTCGGCGATCACCTTGGTGTCGGTGCTGTCGAGGAAGATCTGCATGGTCGCTCGCGCTGTATTTTATGGAGAAGTTGGGCGTGGGTTTATCGTGATGGGGCCGTCGGCGCCAGCATTCACGCCTAGAAACCGGTCGCGACCAGGCGATCGGCCGTTCGCTCGACGGCGGTCCGCCAGGGCTCGGGCGTGAAGCCGAACACCGCCCGGAGCTTGCCCGTGCCCAGCGGCGAGCGCGGCGGACGCGGGGCCGGCTCGGCGAACGCGGCTTGGCTCGTCGGCTCCAGGCGCGCCGTGGCTCGAGGATCGCGGTCGATCGCGGCCTTGGCGAAGTCGAAGCGGCTGGCCTCGCCGGCATTGGCGAAGTGGAACAGGCCGAACGCCGGATCCCCGGCCCGCGCTTTCGCCCAGCTCGGCGCGGTCGCGACCAGGAAATCGGCCAGGGCCTCGCCGTCGGTCGGCGTTCCGAACTGGTCGGCGACGATCCTCAGCACCTCGCGCTCGCGCGCCAGGCGCAGCATGAAGCTCACATAGTTTCGGCCATAGCTGGAAAAGACCCACGATATCCGCAGCACCGTCGTCCGAGGATGGACCAGCACCGCCTGCTCGCCGGCCAGCTTGGATCGACCATAGACATTGATCGGCCGGGCCTCGTCGGCCTCGACGTAAGCGCGATCGGTCAGGCCGTCGAACACGGCATCGGTCGACAGATGCACGAACGGCAGGCCCCGCTCGGCGCAGGCGGCGGCCATGGCCTGGGGCGCCGCGGCGTTGACCGCGAAGGCCTCGTCGGGCCGGGCCTCGGCGGGGTCGACCTGGGTGAAGGCGGCGGTGTTGAGCACGAGGTCGCAGTCGGCGGCCAGGATCGCGGCGCGGACGGCCGCGGCATTTTCGAGATCGCAGTCGATGCGGGAGAGGGCGATGATGTCTGCTCGTCCCTTGGCGGCGGCCTGTACCGCCGTGGCCACCTGACCCGTTCGGCCGAACTGCAGGATCTTCATTTCAGGGCGGGAACCCGGTCGCCCAACACCTGGCCGACGAAGGTCCTCAGATTGCCGCCCTTGAACAGATAGCCTGGCAGGCCCGCGCGGGCGCCCGCCTCCACGTCGATATGGCGGTCGCCGATGATCACCGCCTCATCCGGCGCGAGAGCCCAGTCGGCCAGGCCGCGCAGGATCATGCCGGGATTGGGTTTGCGGTCCGGATGGTCGGCCACGCGATATTCTTCCACGACGGCCGTCTCGTGAAACGGCGAGTGATAAAAGGCGTCGATCCGACCGCCTCGCTCGGCCAGTTGCGCCTGCATGGCGGCATGGAACCGGTCCATCTGCGTCTGGTCGAAATAGCCTCGTCCGATGCCCGACTGGTTGGTCACCACCAGCACCTTGAGCCCCGCCTGGGTCATCGCCGCCACCGCCTCGCGGGCGCCGTCGATCCACTCCAGCTTGGCGGGGTCGTGGACATAGCCATGGTCGACGTTCAGCACGCCGTCCCGATCCAGGAACACGGCCTTCAGAGGGGGGAGGACGGCAGGGCTGGTCATGGCGCGAGCACTACCCCGAGCGGCGGCGAAACACCACGCCTCCGTCTTGGCCTCGTCGCGCAAGCTCCCTAGAAGAAGGCGATCCTTTGGAGCTCTCGATGACCGCCTTCGCCGACGCCGCCCACCTGCGCGACCGCCTGAAGACCTGGGCCCTGGAGGCCGCCTATCCGCTGTGGTGGGAGACCGGCGCCGACCACGTGAAGGGCGGCTTCTTCGAGAAGATCGATCTCGACGGCCAGCCGGTGGACGGCCCGCGCCGCGGCCGCGTGCTGCCCCGGCAGATCTTTTCCTACGCCCTGGCCGGCGAACTGGGCTGGACCGGTCCGTGGCGCGAGGCGGTCGCCCATGGCCTGATCTTCTACCTGAAGGCCTATCGCCGGCCTGACGGCCTGTTCCGCGCCCTGGTCGGGCCCCATGGCGAGAGCCTGGACGACACCGCCGATCCCTACGACCAGGCCTTCGCCATGTTCGCCCTGGCGGCCGTGGCCAAGGCGCTGCCGGACCGCAAGGCCGAGGCCAAGGCTGTCGCCGTCCATGTCCGCGACATGTTGTACGCCGAGCGCAAGCACCCGCTGGGCGGCTTCCACCAGACCAACCCGCCGACGACGCCCCTGCAGTCGAACCCGCACATGCACCTGTTCGAGGCGATGCTGGCCTGGAACGAGGTCGACGATGATCCGACCTGGCGCGCCCTGGCCGACGAGATCGGCGGTCTGGCTCTGACCAAGTTCATCCACGCCGAAAGCGGCCAGATCCGCGAGTTCTTCGATCTCGACTGGGACCCGGCGCCGGGCGTCGAGGGCCGCATCTGCGAGCCTGGCCACCAGTTCGAATGGGGCTGGCTGCTGTTGCGCTGGGGCAAGCTGGCCGGTCGCGACGACGCGATCGCGGCTGCCCTGAAGATGATAGAGGCCGGCGAGACCCATGGTGTCGACCTGGAGCGCGGCGTGGCGGTCAACGCCCTGCTCGACGACTTCTCCGTCCACGACAACAGCGCCCGCCTCTGGCCGCAGACCGAGCGGATCAAGGCTTCGGTGCTGGCCGCCCGGATCACCGGCGACGCCCGCTGGTGGGACATGGCCGCGGCGGGCGCGGAAGGCCTGATGACCTATCTGCGAACGCCGGTCCCAGGCCTGTGGCGCGACAAGTATCAGCCCGACGAGACCTTCGTGGAAGAGCCGGCGCCGGCCAGCTCGTTCTATCACATCACCTGCGCGATCGCGGAGTTCGACCGGGCCGTTAGCGCGGCTTCGTAACCAGCAGCGTCGCCGCGCCGATGGCGCGCGCGCGCGTCTCGGCGCCCACCGGAACGAAGGCCCCGGCGGCATGGACGTCGCCGCCTATCTCCAGCACGCCTTCCAGCACCTGCACGGTCGAGGCCGGCAAGACCACCGCCTCGCCACCGGGGACGCGACGCAGCTCGACGTCGAAGCCCTCGGTCGAAACCAGGGTCTCGGCGCCGTCCGGCGCGGTGCTCTTGCGCAAGGCGATCGAACGCCCCTTGGCCTTGAGCCTGTCGACCAGGATCTTCACGGCCTGGCTGTCGTTGCGATGGCAGACCAGCACGGCGTCCGGTTCGGCCACCACGACGATATCGCTGATGCCGATCACCCCGACATAGGGGCCCGTCGTGCGGACCAGGACATTCTTGGCGTTGTGCAGCTCGACATCGCCGTCGCTGGCGTTGCCGTCGCCGTCGCGAGCCGAGGCTTCCCAGATGGCGTCCCAGGCGCCGAGATCCGACCAGGCGAAGGCCGCCGGGGCCACGGCGGCCTTCTTCGTATGCTCCATCACCGCGTAGTCGAGCGAGATCTTCTTGGCTTGCGCGAAGAGATCACGATCCAGGCGACCGATCCCGGCCTCCAGCGTCAGTGCGGCGGCGCAGGCCTTGGCGGCGGCGGCGACCGTCGGCTCGAAGACCTCGAACTCACCCATCAGGGTGGCGGCCTTGAAGGCGAAGTTGCCGCTGTTCCAGAGATAGCCCTCCAGCACGTAGCGCTCAGCGGTCTCTCGGTCCGGCTTCTCGACGAAGGCGGCCACGGCGCTGACCGAACCGTCCAGCAGCGCGTCACCGGGACGGATGTAGCCAAAGCCGGTGGCCGGTGAAGTCGGCCTCACGCCGAAGGTGACGATCAGGTCGCTCTCGGCGGCCTTGGCGGCGACGACCGCGGCGTCCCGGAAGATCTCGGGCTGGGCGATGTGGTGGTCGGCGGCCAGCATCAGCACGACGCCGTCCGGGTCCTGGCCTTGCACGTAGGCGGCGGCGGCGGCCACGGCCGGGGCGCTGTCGCGGGCCTCGGGCTCCACCAGGACGGTCACCCAGGCGCCAATCTCGGCGGTCTGCTCGGAGACAAAGCCGACCATGGCCTCGCCCGTGACAATGACGATCTCGGCGACGCCTGGAATGTCCTTCACCCGCGACACGGTTTCCTGGAACGACGAGCGGTCGCCGACCAGCTTCAGGAACTGCTTGGGCTGGTCGCTGCGCGACGCCGGCCAAAGCCGCGTGCCTGAGCCGCCGCACAGGATCACCGGATAGATCGATGCCAAGATAAACCCCACCACGTCTTAGTCTTTGACCCTGATAGGGCCTTATTGCGAAGGGTGCTTAAAGGCAAAGCGCAACGGAACGAAGAGTTTTCATCAGCTTGGCGTCCCCGCGTGCAGTTCGGCCAGCCAGGCGTCGGCGGTGACATCCGACGGCATCCGCCAGTCGCCGCGCGGCGAGAGGGCGCCGCCCGACGAAATCTTGGGTCCGTTCGGCACGGCCGAGCGCTTGAACTGGTTGGCGAAGAAGCGCTTCAGAAAAAGCTCCAGCCAGCGCTTGATCTCCGGCAGGTCATAGGCGCGCCTCGCGTCGTCCGGCAGGCCGACCGGCCAACCGCCCTTTTCCGCGTCATGCCAGGCGGTCCAGGCCAGGAAGGCGATCTTGGACGGCGCCATGCCGTAGCGCGTCATGTAGTAGAGGTTGAAATCCTGCAGGGCGTAGGGCCCGACAAAGCTTTCGGTGGCCTGAGCCTTCTCGCCCGGCACCAGCTCCGGCGAGATCTCCGTGGCCAGGATGTCCTCCAGAAGCGCCGTGGTGGCGGCGTCGACATCGCCGGAATGGGCCACGAAGCGGATCAGGTGCTGGATCAGCGTCTTGGCCGCCCCGCAATTGGGGTTGTAGTGGCTCATGTGGTCGCCGACGCCGTAGGTGCACCAGCCCAGGGCCAGCTCGGACAAGTCGCCGGTCCCGACGACCAGGGCGGCGTTGTGGTTGGCCAGGCGGAACAGGTAGTCGGTGCGCAGGCCCGCCTGCACGTTCTCGAAGGTCACGTCGTAGACCGCCTCGCCGCGCCCGAACGGGTGGTCGAGATCCTTCAGCATCTGGGTCGCGGCCGGACGGATGTCGAGCTCGGCGGCGGTGACGCCCATCGCCCGCATCAGCGCCCATGCATTGTCCTTGGTGCGATCCGAGGTCGCGAAGCCCGGCAGGGTGTAGGCCAGGATATTGGTGCGCGGCAGGGAGAGTTGGTCGACAGCCTTGGCCGCCACGAGCAGGGCCTGGGTCGAGTCTAGGCCGCCAGAGATGCCGATGACCAGCTTCTTCAGGCCAGAGGCTTCCAGCCGCCGGGCCAGACCCTGAACCTGGATATTGTAGGCCTCGTAGCAGTTCTCGCGCAGCTTGGCGGGATCCGACGGCGTGAACGGAAAGCGTTCGATCGGCCGCGCCAGGGCCAGGTCGCCGGCCGGGAGCTTGAAGGTGAAGCCCACGGTCCGAAACGGCGCCTTGGGCGGCGAGAGCGCCATGGCGTCGCCGAAGCTGCCGACCCGCATCCGCTCCTGGCGCAGGCGATCGACGTCGATGTCGGCGAAGGTCCAGGCCGCGGCCGTCGAGAAGCGCGGGCTCTGCGCCAGCAGGGCGCCCATCTCGTGGATGTCGACATGGCCGTCCCAGGCCAGGTCGGTCGAGCTCTCGCCCGCCCCGGCGGCGGAATAGACATAGGCCGCGATCATTCGCGACGACTGGCTGGCGCACAGCAGGCGACGCGTCTCTGACTTGCCGATGGTGATGTTGCTGGCCGAGAGGTTCAGCAGGATCTCGGCCCCGGCCATGGCCTGAGCGGTGCTGGGCGGGGTGGGCGTCCAGACATCCTCGCAGATCTCGACGCCGACGGTGAACGGCGTCACGCCCTCGCCACGGAACAGGACGTCGGTCCCGAATGGCGCGCTCTGTCCAGCCAGGGCCAGGAGCTTGCCCGTCACGCCAGCGCCCGGCGTGAACCAGCGGCGCTCATAGAATTCGCGATAGTTGGGCAGGAAGCTCTTGGGAACCACGCCCAGCACCTTGCCGCCCTGGATCGCCACGGCGGTGTTGTAGAGCCGGCCGTTGTCCCGAAGCGGCGCGCCGACCACGATCATCGGCGCAAGGTCGGCGCTCGCCTCCGCCAGGGTCGCGATCGCCGTCTCGACCGCGTCGAGCAGCACGTCCTGCTGCAGCAGGTCATCGATCGTGTAGCCCGTCAGGCCAAGCTCGGGGAACACGATGACCGCCACGCCGGCCTCGTGCGCCTCGCGGGCGAGGACCAGCACGCTCCGCGCATTGGCGGCCGGATCGGCCAGTTTCACCTTGGGAACGGCGGTGGCCACGCGGACGAAGCCGTGGCGATAGGGCGAGAAGAACGACGGACTACCCAAGGAACCGGCCTTTCAGGGTTATGCTTAAATTGAGCATAAGTCTGGCTTCACCTATAACGCCCCCGGACGATGTTGCATAGCGTCCTCAACATGTCGCCAGAAGCCCCGCGCGGGTTGACCCTAGGGGGTTCCCATGCGAGTGCGCCCCTCGCGCAGCCCCGCAAAACATAGAAAAGACGGAAGCCCCCATGCCCGTTTCGCCCATCAAGATGGCCGACGCGATCCGCGTCCTTTCCATGGACGCCGTGCACAAGGCCAAGTCAGGCCACCAAGGCATGCCGATGGGCATGGCCGACGTGGCGACGGTCCTGTGGGGTAAGTTCCTGAAGTTCGACGCCTCCCAGCCGAACTGGCACGACCGCGACCGCTTCGTGCTGTCGGCCGGCCACGGCTCGATGCTGCTCTATTCCCTGCTTCATCTGACCGGCTTCAAGGCCGTGACGATGAAGGAGATCGAGAACTTCCGTCAGTGGGGGTCGCTGACCCCCGGCCACCCGGAAGTCCACCACACGCCCGGCGTCGAGACCACGACCGGCCCGCTGGGCCAGGGTCTGGCCACGGCCGTCGGCATGGCGATGGCCGAAGCCCATCTGGCGAGCCGCTTCGGCTCTGACCTCGTCGACCACCGCACCTGGGTGATCGCCGGCGACGGCTGCCTGATGGAAGGCGTCAGCCACGAGGCCATCAGCATCGCCGGCCGCCTGAAGCTGAAGAAGCTGACGGTGCTTTTCGACGACAACAACACCACCATCGACGGCGAGGCCACCATCGCCGAGACCGGCGACCAGGTGGGCCGCTTCAAGGCCGCCGGCTGGGCCGTGAAGGTCGTCGATGGCCACGACCACGGCAAGATCGCCGCCGCCCTGCGCTGGGCCACCAAGCAGGACCGCCCGACCATGATCGCGTGCAAGACGCTGATCTCGAAGGGCGCGGGTCCGAAAGAGGGCGACCCCCACAGCCACGGCTACACCCTGTTCGACGACCAGATCCGCGACGCGCGCGTCGCCATGGGCTGGGACGCCGAGCCGTTCACCGTGCCGGGTGACATCGCCGCGGCCTGGAAGAGCGTCGGCCGTCGCGGCGCCAAGGTCCGCAAGGCCTGGGAGGCCAAGCTGGCCGCTTCGACCCACGCTAGCGACTTCAAGCGCGCCATGGCCGGCGAGTTGCCGGAAAGCGCTTTCGAAGCGCTCGACGCCCACATCGCCAAGGCTGTCGAGGCCAAGCCGGTCAACGCCACCCGCGTCCACTCGGGCTCGGCCCTGGACCAGCTGATCCCCGCGATTCCGGAAATGATCGGCGGCTCGGCCGACCTGACCGGCTCGAACAACACCCTGGTCAAGGGCATGGGCGCCTTCGACGCGCCCGATTACACCGGCCGCTACGTCCACTACGGCGTGCGTGAATTCGGCATGGCCGCGGCCATGAACGGCATGTCGCTGCACGGCGGCGTCATTCCCTATTCGGGCACCTTCCTGGCCTTCGCCGACTACAGCCGCGCGGCCATCCGCCTGGGAGCCCTGATGGAAGCCCGCGTCATCCACGTGATGACCCACGACTCCATCGGCCTGGGCGAGGACGGCCCCACCCACCAGCCGGTGGAACAGGTCGCTTCCCTGCGCGCCATTCCGAACCTGCTGGTCTTCCGTCCGGCCGACGCGGTGGAAGCCGCCGAGTGCTGGAAGATCGCCCTGCGGAGCCCGCGCACCCCGTCGGTCATGACCCTGTCCCGCCAGAAGACCCCGCACGTCCGCACCAGCGCTGGCGACCTGTCGGCCAAGGGCGCCTACGAGCTACTGGCGGCCGAGGGCGGTGAAGCCGAGGTGACGATCTTCGCCTCCGGCACGGAGGTCGGCGTCGCCGTCGCCGCGCGCGACATCCTGCAGGCCAAGGGCAAGCCGACCCGCGTCGTCTCGACCCCCTGCTGGGAACTGTTCGACAAGCAGGACGCCGCCTACCAGGCGTCCGTCATCGGCACCGCGCCGGTGCGCGTCGCCGTCGAGGCCGGCATCAAGATGGGCTGGGAGCGCTTCATCGGCGAGGATGGCAAGTTCGTCGGCATGAAGAGCTTCGGCGCCTCGGCCCCGTTCGAGCGCCTCTACAAGGAATTCGGCATCACCGCCGAAGCCGTCGCCGAAGCGGCGTCAGCCTAAGTCCGCGGATCGAATTGGAACGGCGGGGTGGCGTCAGAACGCCACCCCGATCCGTAGGATCGCCACCAGGGCGTGGCCGACGCCGCCGTCCGCGCCCGGATCCTTCACATATTGGAGGTCGGGCTGGATCGTCACCGGACCGATCTTGTCCGCGTAGCTCATCTCGATCGCGCTCTCCGAGTGCGTTAGGCGCTGGCCCCCGTCGAAGGCGTTGTCGCGGTATTTGCTCGAAAGAAAGGCCTGGTTGACGCCGATAGAGAAGGCGCTGTCGGGGCGACTCTCGAACACGTGCTTGACCAGCATGCCGGCCTGCCAGCCGCCCTTGAACGCCGTCGTATCGCCATCCGAAACGCCCAGACGCGCAAAGGCGGTGGTGGCGCGCACGGCGTCCTCGGCCTCGCCCGTCAGTTGGCGCTCCAACAACACATACGCGCCGCGGGCCGTGGCTTGGGCAGGATCGCCGGACGGCGTCACCGCGCGGATGTCCTCCTGCTTGTCGCTATAGCGCCAGGCCCCGACCGCCACCTTGCCTCGCCCCTGCCAACCGCCCTCGGCGATCACCAGCACGCCATTGTCGAAAGAGGTGTGGATGCCGCCCGGATCGCCCAGAACGCCGGCATTGGCGTTCAGCACGGCGGCCTGGGCGTAGGCGTGCTCGTTCGGCGTCCAGCGAACCCGGACGGCCAGCGAGGTGGACGGGAAGATCGACGGCCCGTTCGGTCCCGTGGCCGCCAGTTCCGAGCCTATGCCGAACGCAGGCGCCAGAAGCATGCCGGCGCTGTCGTTGGCGTAGAATTCACTGTTGAGGTCATAGAGACCGGCGCGGATGGAGCCCTTGTCTCCAAAGCCCTGTTCGACCCAAGCCTCGAAGAGGCGGGCGCGGTGGCGCGTGACCTCGATATTGTCGACCCCCTGCAGCGTGCCGGCATCCTCGTTGGGCATGCCGCCGCTGTTGTTCAGCAGCTCGAAATGGGCGCTCGCGCCCTTCCAGCCGACGGCCTTGTCGAGGTCGAGGTCGCCGAAGACTTGCAGGTCGTCCAGCACGCGGCCGCGCTTGGCGAGCCCTCCGCTGACGGTCCCGGCCGCATCGACCTTGTAGCTGCCGCTGAGCTTCAGCGCCGGGGCGTCGTCGGCTCTGGCCTGGCTCGCCAACAGAGCCGTGGCGACGAAGAAGAACCCCGTGGCCAGGCGATAGACAGTCCGTTTGGTCTTGATCTGGCGCATTCTAGCCCCCGCTGTCCCGACGTTCGATCGGGCGAGGGGCACCCTCACCCGGGGCGGGGCGCCATCCGGTAAACCTTGGCTGTGGCGAGTCGTCGCACAAGAGCGCCAAAAAGGCGGAAATCGCTTTCCTGCGGCGAGATGACGCTGATGCGCGCCGAAGAGGCATAAACATGCGCGGCCCGGCTGGCGCCAGGTCCGGACGATCTATTCCGCTTGTCGGAAAGGTCCTTGGTGGAGCCGAGGGGAATCGAACCCCTGACCTCCTCATTGCGAACGAGGCGCTCTACCATCTGAGCTACGGCCCCAAGGAGCGGCGGAGATACGGCCCCTGAGCGCGAACGTCAAGCGTCGTATGCGCGCTAGTCTTGGACTTCGCTTCAACGTCGCGCTACATCGCGAGAGAGTTCACTTTGCGAGGAATGCATGGGTTCGGCAATTGTCTGGCTCGTCGACACCGTCATCGGCCTGCTGATCTTCCTCATCGTCGTCCGGGCGATCGTGAGCTGGCTGGTTCAGTTCGACATAATCAATACCCGCAACCGCGTGGTCTGGCAGATCCTCACGATGCTGGAACGCCTAACGGACCCCATCCTGCGACCGATTTCGCGGGTCGTGCCCAGCATCGGCGGCATCGACATCAGTCCGATCGTCGCTTGGCTGGCTTTGACGGTCATCCGCATCGTCTTCCTCAAGAATATCGCCCCCTTGCTGATTAGCGCGCTGGGCTGACTTCATTGACTGAGACCCTGGCCGTCCGCCTGACCCCGCGCGGCGGTCGCGACGCGGTGGACGGCTGGGCGCTGGACGGCGACGGGCGGCCCTATCTGAAGGTGCGCGTCTCCAGCCCGCCGGTTGACGGCGCGGCCAACGCCGCTCTTCTGGTCTTCCTGGCCAAGACCCTCAAGATCCCGCGATCGGCCGTCCGCCTGGTCGCCGGCGACACCGCCCGCGTCAAGCGGTTGGAACTTGACGGCGTAACCGCAGCCAACCTTGATGAGGCTTTCGGCCCCCGCCCCTAGCGCGCCCCAGGGAAAAACTTACCCGCACACCCAGCCGGTTTGATGCTTGACGCAAAATCTCACCCTCGCACTCCCAGAACAAGTCGTTGACGGGGCGGGATTTTTTTATTTCCCTTTAGTCCTTCGCGCCTAGCCTTGGTTGTGAAGGGGATCGGGGGGTCCCTCAGGGGTGCGGGCGTCCATGTCGACGACGAAAGTGCAGGGAGCGGTAGCGCGCACCACGGCTTCGCGGCTCGCGAACACCTATCTACGGGTGGGTGCGACAATCGTCATCGCCACGATCCTGCAGGTCTATGTCCATACGAGCTGGGGCTGGCTGTGGGCGCTGACATACCTGCTCTGTTGCGCTTTCGAGCTCTGGGTGCGCCGCCCCCTGGCGATCAATCCGGACGCGCCTGTCGCGACCTGGCGTCGCCTGGCCGTCTTCCTGTCCCCAGCCATCACCTCGACGGCCTTCGGCGCCCTGTCGATCGTGCTGTTTTCATCGCACATCCGCTTCGCGCCAACCCTGGGCGGCATGCTGCTGGCTGGGGCCCTGCTGAACGTTGTCGTGATCAACGCCGGCAATCGATCGGCCACCCTGATGGCCGCCGGGCCCCACGCGTTCTATCTGCTTATCGTCCCATTCGTGGCCAAGGCGGCCAATCCGGGCGCCAATCTCGCGGATGTCCTGTGGTTCGGGGCGTTCTTGATGATCACCTCGGTCGCCGTGGCCAGCAGGACCCTGGGCGCCGCCCTGAAGGCCGAAGCCGACGCCAAGGCCGAGGCGGAGCGCCGCCGCCACGAGGCCGAGGAGGCCGTGGCCGCCAAGTCCGCCTTCGTGGCCATGATCAGTCACGAGCTGCGCACCCCGATCAGCGCCATCCTGGCCGGGGCCGCGCGCCTGCACAGCGAGGTCCCCGAGGCCAGCTCCAAGGTCCACGCCCAGCTGATCGCCGACGCCGGCGGGTTGATGCGCACCCTGCTGAACGATCTGCTCGACTTCTCGCGCCTGGAAGCCGGCCGCATGTCTGTGGAAAAAAGCGCCTTCAATCTGCGCCAGTCCTTGTCCGACACCCTGCGCTTCTGGCGGCCCGAAGCGGCCCGCAAGGGCCTGCGCCTGCGGGTGACGGGCGCGGCCAGCCTGCCCCGCTGGACCGCCGGCGACGCCATGCGGTTGAAGCAGGTGCTGAACAACCTGCTCAGCAACGCCATCAAGTTCACCGAGCGCGGCCACGTCACCGTCGTGCTCGACGCCAGCCCCGTCGGCGATCAGATCCAGCTGTCGATCGCGGTCCACGACACCGGCCCCGGGATCCCGGAGACCGCCCTGTCGCGCCTGTTCACGCCGTTCGACCAGCTGAACACGGCCGTCGTCCGCCAGCATGGCGGCTCGGGCCTGGGGCTGGCGATCAGCCGTGAACTGGCCCGCCTGATGGGCGGCGATCTGACCGTCGCGAGCGCCTCCCAACAAGGCGAGGCGGGCGAGGGCGCGCGCTTCACCCTGACCGCTGTGCTCGAGACGGCCGAAACGCCCCGCGTCGATGACGAGAACCGCTCGATCACCGGCTTGCGGGTGCTGGTCGTCGACGATCATGTCGTCAACCGGCGAGCCATCGAACTGATCCTGGAGCCGTTCGGCGTCGACGCCGCCCTGGCGGAGTCCGGCGAGGAGGCTCTCGAACTGCTGAGGTCCGAGGTCTTCGACGCGGTGTTGATGGACCTCTACATGCCAGGCATGGACGGCCGAGACGCCACCAGGATCCTGCGGGCCAGCGATGGCCCCAACCGCGACATCCCGGTGATCGCCGTTACGGCCTCGGCCACGCCCAAGGACTGGGAGGCCTGCGCCGCCGCCGGCATGAACGCCCACGTCGCCAAGCCGATCGACCCTGTCGAGCTGTTCAGCGCCCTGGCTCAGGTCCTGGCGGACCCGGTCGCTTCGCCCGAAGAGGTCGAGGCCAGCAGGGTTTGAAGCCGGGCGGTCAGCGCCGCCTCGTCCTTGAAGTCGCACTCCCAGACCACCTCGACCCGCCAGCCCGCCGCCTTCAGCGCTTCGACCGATCGCGCGTCGCGGGCGACGTTGCGCGCCACCTTGGCCAGCCAGTAGTCGCGATTGGCCTTGGGAACCCGCGAGCCACGCGCGCAGTCATGCCCGTGCCAGAAGCAGCCGTGGACGAGGATCGCCAGCTTGCGCCCCGGCATCACCAGGTCCGGATTGCCCGGCAGGTCCTTGCGATGCAGGCGGTAACGGGCGCCGAGACTCGTGAGAATGCGGCGCAGGGCTTTCTCGGGCGTGGTGTCCTTGCTCTTCACCCGCGCCATGACGGCCGAGCGCTTGGCCTGGTCGTAGACGTCGGTGGTCATGCCGAGACACTCATGGCCGCGTTTCGGGCGGAAAGCGGCCCAGACGCAGGGTTCCGGTCAGCAGCAGCACCCCGAGCTGCTTGAGGCCTGGCCACCGCGACATCGGCGTGAAGAACCAGTCTCTCATCCGCGGCCAGAACGGCCCATGCGCCTGGAAGAGCGGCGTCAGGGCCTTGGAGACCAGTTGATAGACCCCGGTGTGGCGCCGCCGATCGTCCTGCCAGGCGCGGACCGCCACGGCGGTCGGGCGATGGTCGCGGTCGAGGCGCGCGGCCAGTTCGACGGCGTCGACGAGGGCTAGGTTGGCGCCCTGCCCTAGCTGAGGGCTGGTGCCGTGGGCCGCGTCCCCGATCAGCACGCACGCCTCGCGGTTCCAGCGACCGACCGAGACATCGCGATAGACGGCCCGGGAAAAGCCTTCCCAGCCGGCTCGACCTTCGAGCAGGGCGGCGGCCTCGGGCCACAGCGACCCCAGGCGATTGCATCGCCAGGTCTCGAAGTCGCCGGCCAGGAAGGCGTCCATGTCCTTGACGGGTAAGGACCAGAACAGGCTGACCTGATCGGTCTCGCCCGCGCCGCCCCGGCCGACGGGCAGGACGCCGGTCATCACCTCGGTCCGGTGATAAACCTGACGCAGGGCGTTGGCGAAACGGCCTTCGGGATCGCTGGCGTTGGTCCAGACCGCGCCCCAGGGATAGATCGGCGCGCGTGCGGTCGGTCGGACGGAGGTCCGCAAGGCCGAGGCCGAACCGTCGCCCACGATGGCCAGATCGAACGGCCCGAAGGCTCGACCGCTTTGGTCATGCAGGATCGGGCGCGACGGGTCCTCGATCCGGACAATGCGCGCATCGGTGACGACCCCCACACCGGCCGGCGCCAGCTGGTCATGCAGGGTGTCGAACAGCACGGCGCGATGGACGCCGATCCCATGCGCCCCGGTCCGCCAGTCGCCGTAGTCGAGGTCCATGACCCGGCGGCCACGCGTGTCCTTGCCCTCGAGCCGGTCGACGCGCGCACCGGCGGCGCGGATCGCCTCGTCGAGACCCAACGCCTTCAGCGCCGCCAAGCCCGTGGGCTGCAGCAGCAGGCCCGAACCGACGGGGCGCGGCGCGGCGAAGGCTTCCAGCAGGATCACGGCGTGGCCCCGGCGCGCCAGGGCCAGCGCGGAGGCCATGCCGCCGACGCCGCACCCGACGACACCGATCCGCAGTGACGCGCCCACTGGGGCGGCTCAGAGCCCGTCGAACAGGGCCGTGGATAGGTAGCGTTCGGCGAAGCTGGGGATGATCGCCACGATGAGCTTGCCGGCATAGTCGTCGCGCAGGGCTAGATCGAAGGCCGCCGTCAGGGCCGCGCCCGAGCTGATGCCGACCGGCAGCCCCTCGGTATTGGCCGCGCGGCGCGCCATGGCGAAGGCGTCGTCATTGCTGACCTGGACGATGTCGTCGATCACGCCACGGTCCAGGATGCCCGGCACGAAGCCGGCGCCGATGCCCTGGATCTTGTGCGGTCCCGGCGCGCCGCCCGACAGCACGGCCGAGGCTTCCGGCTCGACCGCGACCATCTTCAGAGACGGCTTGCGCGCCTTCAGCACCTGGCCGACGCCGGTGATCGTGCCGCCCGTTCCGACGCCCGAGACCACCGCATCGACGGCGCCGTTGGTGTCGTTCCAGATTTCCTCGGCGGTCGAGACACGGTGCACCAGCGGATTGGCGTCGTTCTCGAACTGCTGGGGCATGACCGCGCCGGGCGTGGCCTCGACGAGTTCCTGGGCGCGGGCGACGGCGCCGCGCATGCCCTTTTCGGCCGGGGTCAGTTCCAGCTTGGCGCCGAGCAGCAGCAACATCTTGCGGCGCTCGATCGACATGCTCTCAGGCATGACCAGGATCAGCTTGTAGCCCTTGGCGGCGGCCACGAAGGCGAGGGCGATGCCTGTATTGCCCGAGGTCGGCTCGATGATCGTCGCGCCCGGCTTCAGTATGCCCTGGAACTCCAGGGACTCGATCATCGCCGCGCCGATGCGATCCTTGACCGAAGCGATCGGATTGAAGAACTCCAGCTTGGCCAGCACCTCGCCCTTGGGCTTCAGCTCGGCCGACAGGCGCGGCAGCCGGATCAGGGGCGTATCGCCGATGGTGTCGATGATCGAGTCGTAGATCTTGCCGCGACCAGCGCGCTTGAAACGCACGGCGTCGTAGAGGGAGGAAGCGTCGTCCATCTGAGAACCCAGAGCCTTAGGTTGCGGGAAGCGGGCCGCACCCTAGCCCCCGGGGCGGGGACTGTCAGGGGGTCATTCGGCGGCGAGGCTTGCAGTTTTACTATCGAGCAGCGGCTCCAACAGGCTTTCCGCCAGCCAACGGACCACGGGGACCGCGACGCCGTCGCCGATCACCTGGAGACCCGCCGTCTGCGAGCGCGGCAAGGCGTAGCTGTCCGGCAGGCCCATCAGTCGCGCGCCCTCGCGCGGGCTGACCAGTCGCGAGCGGACCTCGCCGTTCTCGATGACCAGCAGAGTCTGGCGCGAGGAGCCGCCACGCGGCGTGCGCAGGCAGCCCGCGAAGCCGTCGAACCGCACCTCGGCCCGCTGTGCGCCGC
The DNA here is from genome assembly GCF_058681225.1 of Caulobacter sp. FV1ye6ST. Lineage (NCBI taxonomy): Bacteria > Pseudomonadati > Pseudomonadota > Alphaproteobacteria > Caulobacterales > Caulobacteraceae > Caulobacter > Caulobacter sp. FV1ye6ST. The sequence goes on along the minus strand of NZ_CM178733.1, from coordinate 5,196,443 downwards.
CGCGCATCCGGCGAAACACCGCGCCGACCGAACGGCCGCCGGCCTCGCGCCGCGTCTCGACCGCCTGACGATGGCTGTCGACCATCAGGGCCAGCAAGGCCTCGGTGCGCTCGGGCGGGTTCCACGTCACGGCGGTATCGGGCTCGAGCACGACGGCCAGGTCGGTGTTGCGGGGCGGCGGGGACGGCGCGCCCCACCAGATCCAGTGGGCTTGCAGGTCTCCGGGCAACCGCGCGGCGGCCTCGCGGACGGCGCGGGTGTGGAAGGCGCTGGAGCCTTCCAGCGCGGCGGTCGGCAGGCGTGTGGCGACCACGAAGACACGCGGCCGCGACTGCGGGATAAAGGCGCCCGCGTCGATCTCCAGCGCCCCGAAGCGGTAGCCCTCTTCCGAGAGCACCCCGCACAGGGCGGTGAAGTCGTCGCCGTGATGCGAGGTCAACAGGCCCACCACGTTCTCGATGACGATCACAGGTGGGGCGCGCCCCTGCGCCGACAGGGCCTTCATCAGGGTCCAGAAGCCGAAGAAGGCCGAAGACTTGCCGCCCGACAGACCCGCGCGCGCGCCGGCCAGACTGAAGTCCTGGCAGGGGCTGGAGGCCCAGGCGAGGTCGGCGGTCGGCAGGAGATCGGCGTTCAGGGCGAAGACGTCGCCCTCGTGAAAGTGCCCTTCGGCGTCCGGGAAGTTGGCGCGATAGGTCGTCGCCTTCACCGCGTCGAAGTCGTTGGCGAAGGCGCATGCCCAGCCTTCGCCCAGACCGACGCGGGCCATGCCGCCGCCGGCGAAGAATTCAAGGAAGGAGGGACGCGCGTTCCGATTCATCGAAGCGGAGTCTAGCCTTTCCAGGCCTAGCCGGGATAGCCAGAGACATGCGCACCGCCGTCCTGATCGCCGCCCTTTTCACCTTTGCCGCGCCCATGCTGGCCGCCTGCGACGCGCCGCTGGGTTCGAACGAGGAGGCGCCGCCGCCGGCCGACGCGCCGGTGACGGTGGGTCCGGACTACGGCGGCGACTTCGACGCGGTGGGGACCGAGCCGTTCTGGACGCTCAAGATCCGCGCGGCCAGCATGACCCTGGCCCGTCCGGACCGCCCGGAGGTCGCCACAGCCAATCCCGGCGTGCGGGCCGACGGCGACCAGGGCGTCTGGGACGGCACGGTGGGCGAGCAACGCCTTGTCCTGCGCCTGACGCCGGGCGATTGCTCGGACGGCATGTCCGACCGCCACTACGGCTACTCGGCCGAGGTCTGGACCGACGGCGAAACCTTGCGGGGCTGCGCCGCCAAGACCCAGGACCTGGCGGCCCAGCCCAAACCCTAGTCCCCCTTAGGGCCCAGATAGCCCGGCCCGTAGACCGCCGCGCGGAAGTCTCGGTGAAGGCTGGCGTCGAACGGGAAGGTCTGGACGAAGAACACGGCGGTCAGTCTGTTGACTGGATCGACCCAGAACAGCGTCGTCTCGCGGCCATCCCAGAAGAATTCGCCGACCGCGCCGCGGTTTTCCTCGGCCGTCTTGGGCTGGCTCTCGCGGACCGCGAAGTCCAGCCCGAAGCCGACCGAGCCCTTGCTGGGCAGCCACCAGGTCTCGGTGACGCGGGGGTCCAGATGATCCGTTCCCATCAGGCGGACGGTCGAGGGCTTGAGGATCCGCACCCCATCCAGCGACCCGCCGCCCAGCAGCATGCGCGAGAAGCGGGCATAGTCGTCGATCGGGGCCACCAGGCCCGCGCCGCCCATGGTCAGGCGGCGGCTGGGGTCGAAGTTCAGCTTGCGGGTCTCGGCGTCGTCCTGGCGGGTCAGCTTGCCGTCCTCGCCCTTGTTGTAGGTGGCGGCCAGCCGCGCGAAGGCGGCTTCGGGCTGGGTCCAGCCGGTTTGCGTCATGCCCAGAGGGTCGAGGATGTGGGCCTTGGCGTAGGCCTCGTAGGGCTGGCCGCTCAACACCTCGACCAGGCGGGCCTGGACGTCGACGGCGGCGCTGTAGCTCCACTGCGCGCCGGGCTGGTAGAGCAGCGGGACGGTGGCCAGGCGGCGGCTGAATTCGGCGAGGTCGTTCTTCAGGTTCAGCGGATCGACGGTCTGGAAGACCTTGTCCGCCGGCAGGCCGCGCCCGCCGTAAGAGAAGCCGGCCGTGTGGCGCAGGACATCGCGGATCAGGATCGGCCGGTTCGCCGGAACGATGGTCCCCTCGGCGTCCATCACCTTCATGTCGGTGAATTCGGGCAGGTAGCGCGACAGCGGGTCGTCGAGACCGAACTTGCCCTGCTCCCACAGCTGCATCAGCGCCACGCCGGTCACCGGCTTGGTCATCGAGAAGATCTGCACCAGCGTATCGCGGCGCATCGGCTTGGCGGCCTCGCGGTCGGCCATGCCGGCGGCCCCGAAATAGCGTTCCTGGCCGTCTTGCCAGACCAGGGCCGAGACGCCGACGGCCCGACCGCTGTCGACCATGGCCTTCAGGGCCGCGTCGATCCTGGTCTTGTCGATCTTGACCGGAGCCGCGGCTTCAACGGCGGGCGCCGGTCGAGCCAGGGCAGGCGCGGCCGGAGCGGCCAGCAGCGTCGCCGCGACGGCGGCGAGGATGATCTTCTTGGGCACGCGGCCTCCCCCGAACGCTTCTCATGACAGCGTTGGCCATGACGACAGGGACTGTCGCTGACGTCGGGACGCTTTTCCAGCGTGTCGTAGTCGTAGATGCGGCCCCGAATCAGGTCAGGTCGCGCTCCTGGGTGGCGACCAGCTTGAGATAGGCTCCGTACGGCGACTTGGCCAAGGCGTGCGCCAGGCCCATCAGCTGCTCGGTCGAGATCCAGCCGTTCTGATAAGCCACTTCCTCGACGCAGCCGATCTTCAGGCCCTGACGGTGTTCCAACGTACGTACGAACTCCGAGGCCTCCAGCAGACTGTCGTGGGTGCCGGTGTCCAGCCAGGCGAAGCCCCGGCCCATGCGCTCGACCGACAGGTCCCCAGCTTCCAGATAGAGCCGGTTGATGTCGGTGATCTCCAGCTCGCCGCGCGCCGACGGCTTCAGGTCGCGGGCGAAGTCGACGACGCGGTGATCGTACATGTAGAGGCCGGTCACCGCCCAGTTGGAGCGGGGCTTGTCCGGCTTTTCCTCGATCGAGACGGCCTTGCCCGAAGCGTCGAACTCGACGACGCCGTAGCGCTGCGGATCGTTGACGAAATAGGCGAAGACGCTGGCCCCGATCTTCGAGCGCTCCTTGGCCCCCTGCAGGATGCGGGTGAGGCCCGCGCCGTAGAACAGGTTGTCGCCCAGCACCAATACGGACGGCTGATTGCCGACGAAATCCGCGCCGATGCGATAGGCCTCGGCCAAGCCGTTCGGATTGGCCTGTTCGGCGTAGGTGATGCTGATCCCCCACTTGGCGCCGTCGCCCAGCAGGCCCTCGAACAGGGGCAGGTCGCGCGGGGTCGAGATGATCAGCACGTCGCGGACGCCGGCCATCATCAGCACCGACAGCGGATAGTAGATCATGGGTTTGTCGAAGACCGGCAACAGCTGCTTGCTGATCGCCATGGTCACGGGATGGAGGCGCGTGCCCGATCCGCCCGCGAGGATAATGCCCTTCATTACGTCTTCTTCTTCAGTCCTGACGGCGGAAACCTAGAGCGGAACGCGCCGTGGCGTGAGCCCTTAGTTTCAGGGTTTGCGGTTTCAACGCGATGATTTCGAAGAAATTTTGACCGAAGCGACCTCAGACATGCCCCTTGGCCGTGAGGTAACGGTCGAGAGCCAGCGTCCAGTCGGGCATCGGACGACCGATCGCGGCGACCAGCTTGGCGTTCGACAGCGCGCTATAGGGCGGCCGGCTCGCGGGGGTCGGGAATTGCCTGGTCGGGATCGGCGCGACCTCGGCGGCGACACCGGCCTTGGCGATGATCGCTTCCGCGAACTCATACCATGAGGCGGTCCCCGAATTGACCACGTGATAGTCGCCCGCCGGAGCCTTGGCCGCGATCAGGTCAAGGATGGCCTCGCCGGCGTCGAGGCTGGCGGTCGGCGACATCACCTGGTCCGCGACGACGGTCAGGCGGCCCTTCTCCTTACCGAAGCGCAGCATGGTCTCGACGAAATTGCCCCCCTTGCCGCTGGCCCCCGCTACGCCGAACAGCGAGGCGACCCGGGCGACGAGGACGTCGTCATGCTCCAGGCGGGCCAGATCCTCGCCCAGGGCCTTGGTCGCGCCATAGACGTTGACCGGCGCCCGGCCGACTCCTTCCGACAGCGGCTCGCGCTGGACCTGGCCGCCATAGACATAGTCGGTGGAGACCTGCACCAGCCGCGCGCCCCTGGCCGCGCAAGCCTTGGCCAGACGGCCCGCGAAGTGGGCGTTGATCGCCACGGCCGGACCCGGATCCTTCTCGCAGTCATCGACGCGGGTGACCGCCACGCAGTTGATGGCGACGTCGAAGTCGAGGTCGTCGAAGCTCGCCGACGGATCGGCGGCGTCGACCTGGGCGCGGGTCACGGGCGTCAGGTCGAGGCCGCGCTGGGCCGCGAGCGCCACGAGGTCGGACCCCAGCTGGCCGTTCGCGCCGAAGAGGGCGATACGCATCAGGCGGTCTTCAGTCCGAGGCGCTGGCCGGCATAGCGCGCGCGTAACGGCGCCCACCAGGCCTCGTTGTCGAGGTACCACTGGATGGTCTTGCGCAGGCCGGTCTCGAAGGTTTCCCGCGCCCGCCAGCCCAGCTCGGTCTCAAGCTTCGTGGCGTCGATCGCGTAACGGGCGTCGTGGCCCGGGCGGTCGGTGACAAAGGTGATCAGGTCGCGGCGGCTCCGGCCGGCGATCGGGCGCAGCTCGTCGAGCACGTCGCAGATCGCCTCGACCACCTGGAGGTTGGTTCGCTCGTTGCGGCCGCCGACATTGTAGCTTTCGCCCGGGACGCCCCGCGTGGCGATCAGGTGCAGGGCGCGGGCATGGTCCTCGACGTGCAGCCAGTCGCGGACATTGTCGCCCTTGCCGTAGACCGGCAGCGGCTTGCCCTCCAAGGCGTTCAGCGTGACCAGCGGGATCAGCTTCTCTGGGAAGTGATACGGGCCGTAGTTGTTCGAGCAGTTCGAGATAACCACCGGCAGGCCGTAGGTGTGATGCCAGGCGCGGGCCAGGTGGTCGGACGAAGCCTTGGAGGCCGAATAGGGCGAGCGTGGATCGTAAGGCGTGGTTTCGCTGAACAGGCCCTCCGCGCCCAGGCTGCCGAACACCTCATCGGTGGAGATGTGGTGGAAGCGGAACGCGGCCTTCTCGTCGCCCTCGAGGCCCTGCCAGTGTTCCAGCGCCGCCTGCAGCATCACATAGGCGCCGACGATATTGGTCTGGACGAAGTCGCCGGGGCCGGTGATCGAGCGATCGACATGGCTCTCGGCGGCCAGGTGCATGACCACGTTGGGGCGAAAGGCCTTGATCGTGGCCGAGACGGTCGCCGCGTCGGCCACATCGCCTTGCACGAACTGGTAGTCGGCCTTGCCTTCCAGCATGGCCAGGCTGGCCGGCGAGGCCGCGTAGGTCAGCTTGTCGTAATTGAGAATCGCGACGTCGTTCTGGCCGGCCAGATGACGGCACACGGCCGAGCCGATGAAGCCCGACCCGCCGGTCACCATCACGCGAAGATTTTGCTGCGACATGCGCTGGAAAGCTCAAGCCCTAAAAGAGCACGCCCCGTACTCCAGTTTTTAGTGTACGCGCAACAGCCAGCCCCAGAACGCGGGTACGCGATCCTTAGTCGGTGAACACCACCGTCTTGCGACCGTTCAGCAGCACCCGGTCCTCCAGGCGATAGCGCAGGGCGCGGGCCAGCACCCGGCGCTCGATGTCTCGGCCCTTGCGGATAAGGTCTTCCGGCGTGTCGCGATGGCTGATGCGCTCGACGTCCTGCTCGATGATCGGGCCTTCGTCGAGATCGCCGGTCACGTAGTGGGCCGAGGCGCCGATCAGCTTCACGCCGCGCGCATGGGCCTGGTGGTAGGGCTTCGCGCCCTTGAAGCCCGGCAGGAACGAGTGGTGGATGTTGATGCAGCGGCCCTGCAGCTTGGCCGACAGGCCGTCCGACAGCACCTGCATGTAGCGGGCGAGCACGACGATGTCGGTCCGGGTTTCCTGGATCAGCTTCCAGAGTTCGGCTTCCTGCTCGAACTTGGTTTCCTTGGTCACCGGCAGGTGGTGGAAGGGCAGGCCTGAAAGGTCGATGTGCTCGTAGGTCCGCGCCGGGTGGTTGGAAACGACCCCGGCGATGTCCATCGGCAGCTCACCGATCCGCCAGCGATAGACGAGATCGGCCAGGCAGTGGTCGAACTTGCTGGCCAGCAGCAGCACGCGATAGCGCTCCGTGCGGTCGCGCAGCGTCCACTTCATCTTGAAGGCGTCAGCCACGGCCACGAACGCGTCGCGCAGCTCGGCGCGGTCTTCTGGATTTTTGGCCGCGCCATCGGCGTCGAACACCACGCGCATGAAGAACTGACCGGTCTCCTGGTCGTCGAACTGCTGGGCGTCGAGGATGTTGCAGCCGCGCTCGAAGAGGAAGGCGGACACCTTGGCGACGATGCCGCGCTGGTCGGGGCAGGAGAGGGTCAGGATCATGGTCCGCTCCCTCTAGAGAACCCCATCGCCGAAGAAAAGCGCCTGACCGCATCAGGCGAGGTCGTTTTTTCCGGCGCGGCTGACGTTTTCCTAGACCTGTGGCACATCCATGCCGCGCTGGACGGCCTGGCGGCCGCCCACCGCCTGCACCCAGGCTTCCACCGCGGGAACGCCAGGTTCGCGATCAGGCTCGGCCTTGGCCAGCGCGCCGAGGATGGCCTTGGTCCAGGCATAGCTTGCGATGTCGGCGATCGAATAGTGCTCGCCGGCGAGCCAGGGGTGGTCGTTCAGCCGCCGATCCATCACGCCCAGAAGGCGCACGACCTCGTCGCCGAAGCGGTTGATGGCGGCGGGGAGCTTCTCCTCGGCGCGGAGGGCGAAATAGTTGTACTGGCCAGCCATCGGACCCAGGCCGCCCACCTGCCAGAAGGTCCATTCCAGGGCCGCCCAGCGTTCCGGACCCTCCGGCGCCAGCAGCTTGCCGGTCTTCTCGGCGAGATAGACCAGGATCGCGCCGCTTTCGAACACCGCCTGCGGGCCGCCGCTCGCGTCGTGATCGACGATGGCCGGAATCTTGTTGTTGGGCGAGATGGCCAGAAACTTCGGGTCGAACTGCTCGTCCTTGCCGATGTTCACCGGGTGGACCCGGTAGGGCAGGCCCACCTCCTCCAGCATGATCGAGGCCTTGCGGCCGTTGGGCGTGGTCCAGGTGTAGAGGTCGATCATGGGGTGTCTCCTGCGGGCTTTTAGGGGCAACAACGCCCAGGACCGCGATCTTGCCGCGCGCGGGTGGGCGGCGCGAGGGAAGCGGTCTAGGCTCCTGACTATGGTTTCCTCATCCGAAGTCTTGTCTGAACGCGCCGTCGACATCCTGGCCAAGCTGGTGGCGTTCGACACCACCTCTCGCCGCTCGAACCTGGCGCTGATCCAGTGGGTCGAGCAGTACCTGGCCCGCCTGGATATCCCAACCCGCCGGGTGCCGAACGTCGACGGGACCAAGTCCAATCTTTTGGCGAGCATCGGGCCGGCGGTCGAGGGCGGAATCGTGCTGTCGGGCCATACCGACGTCGTCCCCGTCGACGGCCAGCCGTGGTCCAGCGATCCGTGGGTGCTGACCGAGCGCGACGGGCGGCTCTACGGCCGGGGAACCTGCGACATGAAAGGCTTCCTGGCCCTGGCGCTGGCCGCCGCGCCGGACCTTGCCCAGGCGACGCTGAGAAAGCCCGTCCACCTGGCCTTCTCCTATGACGAGGAGGTCGGCTGCCTTGGCGCGCCGGACATGATCGCGGTCATCGCCAATGACCTGCCCCGACCCGCCCTGGTCATCGTCGGCGAGCCCACCGACATGGTCGCCGTCCGCGCCCACAAGGGCATCGCCAGTTTCATCGTCACCATCACCGGCCGCGAGGCTCATTCCAGCCTGACCCACCTGGGCGTCTCGGCCAACATGGCGGCGATCAAGCTGATGGCGAAGTTGGTCGAGCTTTCCGAAAAGCTGGAGCGCGAGGCCGACCCGAACTCGCTGTTCATCCCCAAGGGCGCGACCCTGACCGTGGGCCAGGTCAATGGCGGCACGGCCGTCAACATCCTGGCCCGCGAGTGCGTGTTCGTGTTCGACCTGCGCACCCCAGCCAGTCTGGAGCCGATGGCGATCCTGGCCGACTTCTTCGCCGCCGCCGAGGCGATGGACGCCGAGATCAAGGCCAAGGCCCCCGAGGGCGGGGTGAAGGTCGAGCGCCGCTCGCTGACCCCGGCCTTCGCGCCGGAAGAGAACGGCCTCGCCGAGGCCTTCGCCCGCAAGTTGGCCGGCGACAACGGCCCGGCCCGGGTCGTGCCCTATGCCGCCGAGGCCGGGCAATTCCAGGGCGCGGGCTTCTCCACCGTGATCTGCGGCCCCGGCTCGATCGACCAAGCCCACCAGCCCGACGAGTATGTCGAGATCAGCCAGATGCAGCGCGGGGCCGCGTTCATGAGGCGGTTGATCGAGGATCTTTCCACTTCCTGATGACGAACCGCCGGCCGATGAACGCGGCCGGGTCGATCGACATCACCCGCAGGATCGCCGCCGGCGAAGCCTTGCGCCTGGCCTGGATCGCGCGGCGGTCCGCCAAGACCTGATCCAGGTCCTCGCGCTTCAGCGCCGCCTTGACGCCCCGGATGGCCGGCGCCACGTCGCCACGCCGCCAGTGCAGCAGCAGCAAGCCCGCCGTCACCGCCACATGCAGCGGTAAGGTGACCGGGAACAGCCAGCCTGGCGTGTTCTTGACGAAGGTCCAGATCCGGTTGCGCGAGCCGTGGAAGATCGAGAAGTCAGAGCGCACGCCAGTACTGGCCGAACCGACGTGAGCGACCTTGGCCTTGGGCAGCAGCAGGGTCGGATAGTCGTAGAGCCGCAGGCGGTAGCCCAAGTCGACGTCCTCGCAGTAGCAGAAGTAGCGCTCGTCGAAGCCGCCGACCGCGAGGAACAGTTCGCGATCGATCAGCATGGCCGCGCCGCAGGCCGAGAACACCTCACCCTCGGGTAGAACCGCCGGCGCCTGGCGGCCATACCCGCCTCGGAACGGTATGCCGGCGCTGGTGACGTTGTCGCCGGCCCCATCCAGCAGGCCCGGCCGGTCGGCCGACAGCTGCAGGGAGGCGAAGCTCTTGACGGTCGGATGACGGTCGACGCCGGCCATCAATTCGGCCAGCCATTCGGGCTCTGCATAGGCGTCGGGATTGAGCAGGACCAGCCAGCGCCCCTTGGCGCGCCGTGCCGCGAAGTTGTTGCCGGCCGCGAAGCCCAGGTTGGCGCCCGCCTCGACGAAATCGACCCACGGATGGGCCTTGGCCGCCGCCCGCGGCGCGCCGTCGGTCGAGGCGTTGTCGATCAGGATCGTCTCGAAGTCGCGGAAGGTTTGGGCCGCCAGCCTGTCCAGGCACGGCTCGAGGGTCGGGCCGCTCTGGTAGGAGACGATGATCACGCTTACGAGCGGGCCGCTCTTGTTTTCGTTCGCTGGCTTGTTTTTCGGGTTTTCAGGCGGCATCGGTGGCCGGTTCGTTTCTCAAGGCAAATACGCGTCATGAAGATCACGCCGCTGGCGATCCCCGAAGTGCTGCTTATCACGCCCGCGCGCCATGGCGATGAGCGAGGCTGGTTTTCCGAGACGTTCCGTCAGTCGGCGCTGGAGGAGGTCGGCTTCTCGGCCGCGTTCGTCCAGGACAACCATGTCCGCTCGACCACGCGCGGAATCCAGCGCGGGCTGCACTACCAGAAGCCGCCGCACGCCCAGGACAAGCTGCTGCGCTGCGTGGTCGGGTCGATCTTCGACGTCGCGGTCGACATTCGCCGAGGCTCTCCGACCTACGGCCAGTGGGTCGGGGCGGAACTGTCGGCCGTGAACCGCCAGCAACTGCTGGTGCCAAAGGGCTTCGCCCATGGCTACGTCACCCTGACCGACGCCTGCGAGGTGCTCTACAAGGTGACCGGCTACTATGCCCCGGCCGCCGAGGGCGCGGTGCGCTGGAGCGACCCGGCCATCGGCATCGATTGGCCGGCGCCGGTTACGGAGATCACCGCCAACGACCGCGACAACGCCGCGCCGCTGCTAGCCGAGATCGATTCACCCTTCATCTACGAGGCCTGACATGAGCTTCACCGACTTCTTCTGGACCTCGCACGAAGGCCTGCCGCTGCATGCCCGCGACTACGCGCCCGTCGGTGAAGCCACGAAACTGCCGGTGATCTGCATCCACGGCCTGACCCGCAACGCCCGCGACTTCGAGGAACTGGCCCCGAGGATCGCCGCCACGGGCCGCCGGGTTCTGGCGGTCGACGTGCGCGGCCGGGGCCTGTCGGCGCACGATCCGAACCCGATGAACTACCATCCGGGGACCTACGCCGCCGACATCCTGTCGCTGCTGGCGGCGGCCGGGATCGAGAAGGCGGTGTTCGTCGGCACCAGTATGGGCGGGCTGATCACCATGGTGCTGACCTCGCTGAAGCCCGAGGCCATCGCCGCCGCCGTGCTGAACGATGTCGGCCCCGAGCTGTCGCCTGTCGGCCTGGCCCGCATCGCCGGCTACACCGGCATGGCCAGCCGGTTCGAGACCTGGGGCGACGCCGTCGCCTACGCCAAGGCGATCAATGAAGCCGCTTTCCCCGGCTACGCCGCCAAGGACTGGGATGTCTTCGCCCGCCGTCTGTTCGATGAAAAGGACGGCGGCTACGTCCTGGCCTACGACCCGGACATTTCCGCGCCGATCAAAGCGGCCGCAGCGGCCGCAGCGAAGTCCCAGGCCGAAGGTGGCGCGGCCCTGACCCCGCCGGACATGTACCCGCTGTTCCGCGCCCTGGCGAAGGATCGCCCGCTGCTGCTGGTGCGCGGCGGGATCTCCGACCTGATCGACCCCGCCATCGCCGAGCGCATGTGCGCCGCCGCGCCGGCCATGGCCTATGCCGAGGTTCCCGGCGTCGGCCACGCGCCGATGCTGACTGAACCAGAAGCCTGGGCGGGAATAGAAAACCTGCTGAGCGAAGCGCCCTGAGGGAAGCCCCCAAGGGGTGTTTTGGCGGCTTGGCCGTGTTAGACGCCCGCCACGGCCCGTTCCTCGCCGCGATAGAGTGCTGAACCGATGACCCTCGACCTCGCCGCCATCCAAGCCGCCGCCGGCCGCCTGAAGGGTCAGATCGAGCGCACGCCGTGCCGCCACTCCAAGACCCTGTCAAAGATCACCGGCGCCGAGGTCTGGGTGAAATTCGAGAACCTGCAGTTCACCGCCGCCTACAAGGAGCGCGGCGCGCTGAACAAGCTGATGCTGCTGTCGGACGCCGAGAAGAAGCAGGGCGTCATCGCCGCCAGCGCCGGCAACCACGCCCAGGGTCTGGCCTATCACGGCGCCCGTCTCGGCGTGCCGGTCACAATCGTCATGCCGCGCACCACGCCGTTCGTGAAGGTGCAGCACACCCGTGACTTCGGCGCGACGGTGGTCATCGAGGGCGAAACCTATGACGACGCCAACGCCCACGCCCGCAAGCTGCGTGACGAGCAGGGCCTGACCTTCGTCCACCCGTTCGACGACTACGACATCATGGCCGGCCAGGGTACGATCGCCCTGGAAATGCTCGAAGACGCGCCGGACCTGGAAGTGCTGCCGGTGCCGATCGGCGGCGGCGGCCTGATCAGCGGCGTGGCCACCGCGGCCAAGGCGCTGAAGTCCGATATCCACATCATTGGCTGCGAGCCGGCCATGTACCCGTCCTTCACCGCCAAGATGCGCGGCATCACCGCCCATTGCGGCGGCCAGACCATCGCCGAGGGCGTGGCGGTCAAGACGGTCGGCGATCTGACCTATGGCGTCGCCCGCCCGCTGATCGACGACGTGCTGCTGCTGGAAGAGCCCTATATCGAGCAGGCCGTGGCGCTGTACTGCAATGTCGAGAAGACCATCGCTGAAGGGGCTGGGGCGGCCTCGCTGGCGGCCCTGCTGGCCTATCCGGAGCGCTTCCGGGGCAAGAAGTGCGGCCTGATCCTGTGCGGCGGCAATATCGACACCCGCCTGCTGGCCTCGGTCCTGACCCGCGAACTTGTCCGCGCCCAGCGCCTGATCAGCCTGCGGATCATCGGCGACGACCGTCCCGGACTGCTGTCGACCGTGGCCAGCGTGATCGGCGCGATGGGCGCCAATATCATCGAGGTCAACCACAACCGGTTGGCCCTGGACGTGCCGGCCAAGGGCGCGGAGTTCGACATCACCATCGAAACCCGCGACGCCCAGCACACCCAGGACGTCATGAACGCCCTGCGCGAGAGCGGTTACCCGCCGCGGGTGGTCTAAGGCCGCCTATTCCTTAGGCTTGCCCGGACCCAGCCGGTTCACGTCCAGCAGCTCGATCTTGAAGATCATCACGCTGTTGCCCGGGATCGGCCCCTTGTCCTGCGCGCCGTAGCCCAGGGCCGGCGGCACGTAGAGGATCCATTCGTCGCCCGCCTTCATGCGCTGCAGGGCGATGACCCAGGCCGGCACCAGGCCGTCCAGCGGGAACACCGCCGGCACGCCGCGCTCGTAGCTGGAATCGAACACCGTGCCGTCCAGCAACTTGCCCTCATAGTGGACCTTGACCTCGTCGGCCTGGGTCGGGTGCAGGCCGCCTTGCGGACCTTCACGCACCACCTTGTATTGCAGGCCCTGCGGCAGGGTGACGACGCCCGGCTCCTTGGCGTTCTTGGCCATGAAGGCGTCGGCGATGGAGAGGTTTTCCCGCGCCTTCTTGCTGGGCCCGCAGGCGGCCAGAGCCAGACCGGCGGCGGCGAGGGTGACGAGAAGAGCACGGCGATGCATGGGAGACCTCAAACGTTCAGGCCGTCCAGCTAGCACGGACCGCCCGGGATTCCATCTCCGCGCAAGCATTGGCGCGGGCGGGCGTTGATTTCACGGAACAGTGGTGGCTTTCGCTGGCGAGCCCTCTTAGAACGGCCTCCCGAACATCAGACGAGCCGCTCATGAAACCCGTTCGTAAAGCCGTCCTTCCCGTCGCTGGCTTTGGCACCCGCGTGCTGCCAGGCACGAAGACCACCCCGAAGGAACTGCTGAACGTCGTCGACCGGCCCATCCTGTCCTACATCGTCGCCGAAGGCCGCGCGGCGGGGATCGAGCACTTCGTCTTCGTCACCGGCCGCAACAAGGGCGCGATCGAGGACTATTTCGACCACCAGGTCGAACTGGAAGCCGCCCTGGCCGCCAAGGGAAAGACCGACCTGCTCAACGAACTGCTGGGCGAGCTGCCCAGGCCCGGCGAGATGAGCTTCGTCCGCCAGATGGCCCCGCTTGGCCTGGGCCATGCGGTGTGGTGCGCCCGCGACATCATCGGCGACGAGCCCTTCGCGGTCATGCTGCCCGACATGGTCATGCACGCCCAGACCTCGGCCCTGGCCCAGGCCATCGAGGCCTATGACCAGGTCGGCGGCAATATCGTCGTGGTCGAGCCCTGCCCCGAGGGCCAGGCCCACCAGTACGGCATCGTCGCGCTGGACGGCCAGGACGGCCGCCTGAACCGCATGACCGGCATGGTCGAGAAGCCGCCGAAGGGCACGGAACCATCGAACCTGTTCATCAGCGGCCGCTACATCCTGCAGCCCGAGATCTTCGATCTGCTGGCCAGCCAGGAGAAGGGCGCCGGTAACGAGATCCAGCTGACCGACTCGATGCTGAAGCTGCTGACCAGCCAGGACTTCCACGCTCTGGAATATGACGGCGTCACCTATGACTGCGGCGACAAGATCGGCCTGCTGCGGGCCAATGTCGCCCTGGCCCTGGCCAATCCGGAACTGGGCGCCGCCGCCCGCGCCGCCATCGAAGATCTGCTGAAGTAGGCCTTCAGGCCCACTCGGCCAGAACCTCGGCATCGTCCTCGGCGCGCTTGAGCGCCGAGGCGTCGCCGAGCAGTCGCCGCGCGGCCCATACGGCCGCGCCGCGCACCACCGGCGTGGGATCGGCCAGCAGCGGCTCGACCACCGCCATCAGGCCCACATCGCCGCTGTTGCCGATCGCGTAGAGCACGTTGCGCACGAAGCGATCGCGGCCGATCCGCTTGATCGGGTTCTTCGAGAACAGCGCCCTGAACGCGGCGTCGTCCAGCACCGCCAGTTCGGCCAGGGTCGGCTGGCGCAGCTCCTCGCGCGCCTGAAGCTTGGCCTCGCTCGACAGCGACGCGAACTTGTTCCACGGGCAGACCGCCAGGCAGTCGTCGCAGCCATAGATCCGGTTGCCCATCGCCGGCCGGAACTCCGCCGGAATCGGACCGGCCAATTCGATCGTCAGGTACGAGATGCAGCGCCGCGCATCCAGCTGGCGGGGCGCGGGAAAGGCCTTGGTCGGGCAGATGTCGAGGCAGGCGTTGCACCGGCCGCAGTGATCGACCTCGGCTTCGTCCGGCGGCAGATCGAGCGTGGTCAGCACGCTACCCAGGAACAGCCACGAGCCAAATTGGCGCGAAACGAGATTGGTGTGCTTGCCCTGCCAGCCTAGCCCCGCCCGCTGCGCCAGCGGCTTTTCCATCAAGGGGGCGGTGTCGACGAAGACCTTCACGTCGCTTCCGAACCGGCGATGCATCCAGCCGGCCAGCAGCTTCAGCCGCTTCTTGATGACATCGTGATAGTCGTCGCCCTGGGCGTAGACCGAGATGGCGGCGTGGTCAGCGCGCGCCAGCCGCTCCAACGGATCGATGTCCGGCCCGTAGTTGACGCCCAGCACCACCGCCGATCTGGCCTCGGTCCACATGGCGGTGGGGTGCGAACGCCGCTCCAGCGTCTCTTCCATCCAGCCCATGTCGCCGTGGCGCTTGGCCTCGACAAAGGCCTTCAGCCATTCGCCGTTCGGCCAGGCCGCCGAAGCGTCGGCGAAGCCGCAGGTCGAGAAGCCGAGCGTCAGGGCCTCGGCGCGGATCTCGTCCTTGATCGCTTGCGGCGAGAGTTCAGAAGTCGAGGTCGTCATAGTGCGCGGCCGGCGCGAGGCCGGGCCAGCGGTCGGCCAGGATCGGACGGAAGGCCGGCCTCGACTTCAGCTTCATGTACCAGGTCTTGGCCGTGGAGAAGTCCTTCCAGGGCACGTCGCCGAAATAGTCGATGACCGACAGGTGGGCGGCGGCCGCGAAGTCGGCCAGGCTCATGCGGCGACCCGCCAGCCAGTCGCGGGTCTGCAACAGGCCGTCGATATAGCCCAGGTGCGCGCGCAGCGCCTCGCGCCCCTGCCGCAGGGCGGCCAGATCGGGCGCGCCCATGCGCAGCAGCCGCTTCTCCATCTTCTCGTGAAGCAGGAAGCCGTTGACCTCGTTGTCGAACTTGCGATCGAACCATTGCAGCAGACGACGGGCCTCGGCGCGCTCGCTGGGATCACGGCCCAGCAGCGGCGGCTCGGTCTCGGTCTCCTCGATATGCTCGAGGATGGCGCGGGTTTCGCAGACCACGAGGTTCCGCTGGTGGCGGGTCTCGACCAGCACCGGCGGCATGCCCGACGGGTTCAGCGAGGTGAACTCCGGCGGCATCTCCCAGTAGCGGACCTGGATCTCGACGAACGGCAGCCGCTTCTCGCCCAGCGCCAGGCGCACCTGTCGCGAGGCGGGGTCGAGGGGGAAATGGTGTAGGGTGCGTTCGACGCTCATGCCCAGTTACGCTCAGGCTGCATCGAAAGAGCGATGCGCCGCTTTGCTTAACAAGAGATTGCTGAACGGGGTTTACTCAAGAAAAGCAGGCCTTTGTGCGGCGCTTTTGCTGGGCGACAGCACGGTTAGCTGTTCATTCGAGCAATCAGGTTCGTCGTGCTCTGGCCCTGTTTGAGCTCCGCCAGGACAACCTTGCCGCCGTAGCCGAGCACCACGTCCGAGCCAACCACCGTCTCGACCGTGTAGTCGGCGCCCTTGACCAGCACGTCGGGGCGGAAGGCCTCGATCAGCGCCAGCGGCGTCTCCTCGCCGAACAGCACCACCAGGTCGACCGACGACAGCGACGCCAGCACCGTGGCGCGGCCCTGCTCCTTCTGCACCGGCCGGCTCGGGCCCTTCAGCTTGGAGACCGAGGCGTCGGTATTGAGGCCGACGATCAACCGGTCGCAGGCGGCCTTGGCCTGGCTGAGCAGCGAGACGTGGCCGGGATGCAGCAAATCAAAGCAGCCGTTGGTGAAGCCGACCTTCAGGCCGCGCGCCCGCCAGCCCTCGACGATCCGCCGAGCGTGGTCGCGGTCGGCGATCTTGATCTCGCCAGGCTCGCCCTGGGCGGAACCAGCGACGGCGGTCAGCTCGGCGGCGGTGACGACGTCTGTGCCGAGCTTGGCCACGACCAAGCCGCCGGCCAGGTTGGCCAGGCGGGCGGCGTCGGCCAGGCTCGCGCCCGCCGCCACGGCCAGGGCCAGGGTCGCGGCCACGGTGTCGCCGGCGCCGGACACGTCGAACACCTCGACCGCCGTGGCCGGCAGGTGCAGATGAGGCTGGCCGCGCACCGACAGGGTCATGCCCGCGCCGCCGCGCGTGATCAGCGCCGCCTCCAGGGCCGGCGCCATGGCCAGGATCGCCGCGCCGGCGTCTTCCGAGGCCTCGTCCGAATTATCGACGATGCCGGTGGCCTCGGCCGCCTCCTTGCGGTTGGGCTTGATCAGGGTCGCGCCGTCATAGCGGGCGAAGTCGCGGCTCTTGGGATCGACGATCACCGGCTTGCCGGCCGCGCGGGCGGCGTCGATCGCCCCACGCACCACCTCGGCGGTCAGCACGCCCTTGGCGTAGTCCGACAGCACCACGACATCGGCGGCGGCCAGGCGGGCCTTGAAAGCGGACAAGAGAGCCGCGTTGTCGCCAGGACCACGATCCTCCCGGTCGACGCGCAGCATCTGATGCGAACCGGAGATGTAGCGGACCTTCTCGGTCGTGCGCCGCTGGCTGTCGGTGACCAGCGCCGCCTCCAGGCCGATCTCGGCGTCGATCATGCCGCGTAGGGCCGCGCCCGCGTCGTCCTGGCCGACGAGGCCGATCAGCACCGCCTTGGCGCCCAGCGCGGCGACGTTGCGCGCGACATTGCCCGCGCCGCCCAGCATGGCGGCTTCCTTCTCGACCGCGATCACCGGCACCGGCGCCTCGGGCGAGATGCGGTCGACCGCGCCGTAGATGAAGCGGTCCAGCATCACGTCGCCGAGAACCAGCACGGTCTTGCCGGCGAAGGCGTGGGGGAGATGGGCGAGCGTGTCGTTCATACGGCGATCCGTACTCTCACCGGCTCGGGGAACTCAACCCTCGACCGTTTCGGCGAACAGACCGCCGTGCCGCTCGGCCAATCCCCTAGGGTCGGGGTGAATGATGATATCGGCCGATGGGAACGCCTCGAGCAGCCTGTTTTCGGCGGCGACCATGATCGTATGCGCCTCGGCCAACGAGATGTCGGCGGCCAGATCGGCGTGCATCTGCATATGGACGTACGGGCCGGAAGCACGAGTGCGTAGCTGGTGGACGCCCAGCATGCGCGGATCCGCGGTGGCCAGGAGAACGATCCGCTCGCGTTCCGTCTCGGGCAGCTCCTTGTCCATCAACTGGGCCGAAGCCTCGCGGAAGACGCCGATCGCGCCCCAGATCAACCAAAGCGCCACCACCAGGCCCGCGGCCGAGTCGATCCAGGCCATGTTCAGCCAGGCCGCGGCGCCGACGCCGACCAATGCCACGGCGTTGGAGGCGAGGTCGGCGGCGTAGTGGGCCCGGTCTCCGGAAATCGCGATCGAGCCGCTGGCCTTCACCACGCGTGTCTGGGCCGTGATCAGGGCCAGGGTCAGGCCGATCGAGACGATCATCACCACCACGCCGGCCAGGCCGTGCTGGACTGGATGTGGATGCAGCAGGGCGTCGATCGCCTCTCGCCCGATCAGGGCGCCGGAGGCGAAAACCAGACCGCCCTGCATCAGGCTTGAAAACGCTTCCGCCTTGCCATGGCCGAAGCGGTGCTCGGCGTCCGGCGGCTCGGCCGCGTAGCGCACCGCATAGACCGTGATCAGCGAGGCGACGAGGTCGAGCGCCGAGTCCGACAGCGAGGCCAGGATCGCCACCGAGCCGCTCATATGCCAGGCGATCGCCTTGACCACGATCAGGACCGCCGCGACCGCGACCGACAGGAGGGCCACGCGCCGAGTGGCGGCGCGCGTTTCGGGCGAAGTGGAGGAGAGGCTCATGGCCACAGCTTAGCAAGGCGGTCTCGCCTGCCCCAGCGCGAACGACTCGCGAGCGCGCGACGCCCTAAGCCGCCGCCCGCACCTCAGGTCCGACATAGATCGACTGCGGCCGGATCAGCCGTCCGCCCGCCAGCTGTTCACGAGCGTGAGCCAGCCAGCCGGAGACGCGTCCCATGGCGAAGACACAGGTGAAGCTGGACGGCGGCAGGCCCAGGGCCTCCAGCAACAGCGCCGTGTAGAACTCGACATTGGTGTCCAGCGGCCGGTCGGGCTTGTGTTCACGCAGGATCGCCAGCGCGGCCTGTTCGACGGCCTCGGCGAAGGCGACACGGCCAGGCAGGCTCGGCGAGGCCGCCGACAGCTTCCGCACGGCCGTCTTCAGGGCGTCGGCACGGGGGTCGCGGACACGATAGATGCGGTGGCCGAATCCCATCAGCCGGTCGCCGCGCGCCAGGGCCTTCTCCAGCCAGGGTCGAGCATTCTCGGGCGTGCCGATCTCGTCCAGCATCTCGATCACCGGTCCCGGCGCACCGCCGTGCAGCGGGCCCTTCAGGGCCGACAGCCCGGCCAGCACCGCGGAGGTCAGGCCGGCGCGGGTCGAGGCCACCACCCGCGCGGCGAAGGTCGACGCGTTGAGGCCGTGGTCGCAGACCGTGACCAGATAGGCGTCCAGGGCCGCGGCCTCGGCGTCGGTGGCGGGCGTCCCGCGCGTCATGCGCAGGATGTCGGCGGCGTGCGACAGGGCCGGATCCGGCGCGACCGGGCTTTCACCCTTGGCGACGCGCAGCACGGCGGGGGTGAAGACCGCCGGGGCGGCGATCAGCAGAAGGGCGGTCGGCAGGTCGTCGCCGTCGGGCAGGCGGGCCAACAGGGCGCGCATGGCCTCGACCGGATCGCGGCGAGCCAAGCCCTCGTCCAGAGCCGCGACCTCGGCGAAGGCGCGGACCCGGGCCTCGCCCAGGGCGGGCGCCAGATCACTGGGCGCATCTTCGAAGAAGCCGTCGAACAGCAGGTGGGCGGCCTCTTCGTAGCGGGTGCGACCCGACAGATCCTCGACGGCATAGCCCCGGATCACCAGGCGACCCTTGGCCCCGTCGACATCGGACAGAACGGTGCGGGCGGCGATGACGCCCTCAAGACCATCGGACATATGCGATCTCCTCTTTCGATACGAAAAGACGGCGACGGCACTTGATCGTCAATCTTGATCAATATAATCAATATATATGGCGGATTGGCTCGACGCGGATCAGGTTCTGGAGCGGCTGGGGATCCGGCCGCAGACGCTCTACGCCTATGTCAGTCGGGGCCGGATCGAGGCCGCCGCCCATCCGCACGATCCCCGCCGCAGCCTCTATCGCGCCTCGGATGTCGCCGCCCTGGCCCAGAAGAAGGCGCGCGGTCGCCGCGCCGCCGACGTCGCCGCCGAGGCCATCGCCTGGGGCGAGCCGGTGCTGCCCTCGGCGATCACCACCGTGGCCGGCGGCCGGCTCTGGTATCGTGGACAGGACGCCGCCCTTTTGGCCGCGCAAGGCCTGACACTCGAAAACGTCGGCCGGCTGCTGCGCGGCGGTCACGGCGCGGCCCTGAAATCCTCCCGCCGGCCCGAGCCGCCCTTCGCCGACAGCGCCCGGGGCAGGATGTTCCTGACCCTGGCCGCCCGCGCCGGTCACGAACCGCCCGCTCGCGGTCGAGCGCCACTCGCGCTCGCCATGGAAGCCGCCGACCTTCTGGAAGCCGTGGTCGACGCCGCGACCGGTCTGACTGGTGAAGGTCCCGCCCATGCCCGCTTCGCCGCCGCCTGGGGACTGGACGCCACCGGCGCCGATCTCGTCCGCCGAACCCTGGTGCTGCTGGCCGATCACGAACTGAACGCCTCGACCTTCGCCGCGCGGGTGGCGGCCTCGACCGGCGCCTCGCTGTCGGCGGCCTGCCTGGCGGGACTTTCGGCGCTTTCGGGACCGCTGCACGGCGGCATGGCCGCGCGAGTCGAGGCCTTTGTCGAGGAGGCCGAGCGGCGGGACGCGACGCATGCCGTCTCGGCCAGGCTGGCGCGCGGCGCATCCATGCCTGGCTTCGACCATCCGCTCTATCCCGACGGCGATCCTCGCGCGGCTGCGCTGCTGGCCGCCTTCGAGCCCCCGCCGCTTCTGGCCGACCTGCGCGAGGCGACCGAAACCGCGACAGGTCTCAGGCCAAATATCGACTTCGCCCTCGTGACCCTGGCTCGGATCCTCAAGCTGCCGCCGGACGCACCGTTCATCCTGTTCGCGACCGCCCGCGGCGCCGGCTGGGCGGCGCATGCGATCGAGCAACTGCAGACCGGACGGCTGATCAGACCAAGGGCGCGCTATGTCGGCGTGGCGCCGGAGGGCTATTCGCCCTCTTCCTCGTCGTAGCCGACAAGTCGCAGGGCTCGGGCGGACAAGCCTTCCAGCTCGCACCAGCGCTCCAGCGCTTCCTCGCGCCCGTGGGTGATCCAGACCTCGCCGGGCCGAAGCTCGCTTAAGGTCGCCGTCAGCTCGTCCCAGTCGGCGTGGTCGGACAGGATCAGCGGCAGTTCCACGCCCCGCTGGCGCGCCCGGGCCCGCACCCTCATCCAGCCCGAGGCGAAGCAGTCGACAGGATCCGGAAAACGCCGCGACCAGCGGTCGGCCACGGCGCTGGGCGGGGCGATGATGATCTGGCCAGCGAAGGCGTCCTTCGCACCAGAGCTGGTGGCGGGCGCAAGCGGACCGAGCTCGACGCCTTGCGCCTCGTACAGGGCGTTCAGCCGCTCCAGCGCCCCATGGACGAAGATCGTTTTGTCCCACCCCGCCTCGCGCAGCAGCTTGATCACCCGCTGGGCCTTGCCCAGGGCGTAGGCCCCGACGATGTGGCAGCGCTCGGGAAACTGCTCGACCGAGGCCAGGAGGCTCCTGATCTCGCCGGCGTCGTCGGGGTGGCGAAACACCGGCAGGCCGAAGGTCGCCTCGGTGATGAACACGTCGCACGGCACGGGCTCGAAGCGGGCGCAGGTCGGGTCGCGGCGGCGTTTGTAATCGCCGGACACCACCATGGTCAGGCCCTTCCAGCGCACCATCGCCTGGGCCGAACCCAGCACGTGGCCGGCCGGGACCAGGGTCACCTCGACGCCGTTGTGGGTGATGGTTTCACCGTACGGAACCGCCTGGCGACGCCCGGTGAAATCCTCGCCGTAGCGGGTGGCCATGATCGCCAGAGTCTCGGGCGTGGCGGCCACCGTACCGTGCCCGGCGCGCGCGTGGTCGGCGTGGCCATGGGTGATCACGGCCCGGTCCACGGGGCGGACGGGGTCGATATAGAAGTCTCCCGGCGGGCAGTAGAGGCCGTCCGGCCGGGGACAGAGAAGGTCTTCGGGCTTGATCACGTCTGGATATGACAACGTGGGAAGCGCTAATCCTATCCGCATGAGCGATCACGAGCAGACAAAACTCATCGCCGCGGCGATGAACGAGGGCAGCCCGCAAGCCAAGGCGCTGGGCTTCACCACCCTGGAGATCGGCGACTCTGTCGCCATACTGAAGGTCCCCTATCGTCCCGAGATCGTCGGCGATCCAGAAACGGGAGTCATCGCCGGCGGGGTGGTCACCACCCTGCTGGACCACGCCAGCGGCCAGGCGGTGCACGCGGCCATGGAGACCTTCACCTCGATCGCCACGCTGGATCTTCGGATCGACTACATGCGCGCCGCCGAGCCGGGCCTGGACGTCATGGCCCGCGCCCACTGCTACAAGCTGACCCGTTCGGTCGCCTTCGTTCGCGCAGTGGCCTACGACCGCGATCCCGAGGATCCCGTGGCCACCGGCCAGGCGACCTTCATGCTGGACAGCAGCGCCGGCAAGAAGCCCGGCGCCAACTTAAAACCGCCGCGCGAGACGCGGGCCAAGACCGGGAGCGCCGGCCAATGAGCGATGTCGACACGCGTCTGGTCTCGATGCTGGATTCCATTCCCTATGCCCGCTTCCTGGGGATCAAGGCCGAGCTGGCCGGCGACGAGATGACCGCCATCCTGCCGTTCGCCCAACACATCGTCGGCAACCCGATGCTGCCGGCCATCCACGGCGGGGTGCTGGGCGCCTTCATGGAGATGACGGCCCTGGCCCAGCTGTCGGTGGCCGCGCCGATGAAGCGCCAACCGCGCACGATCGATGTCTCGATCGAATATCTGCGCTCGGGTCGCCCGCTGACCACCTATGCCCGCGCCAGCATCAAGAAGCTGGGACGCCGCATCGCCAACGTCCATGTCGAGGCCTGGCAGGAGACCCGGTCCGCGCCCATCGCGACGATGCGGGGACTCTTCCTGGTCGCGCCCAGCGATGATTAATCGTCAGGAGCCGGAACGATGGTCTCAAAGGAAAATGTTTCCCAGGAAACTAAATTCTACGACCACATTAATCCTCTGTAATGCCGGTTAGGTGCGACAAAGTTTCTTAAATCGGCGTCATGAAGCATGAGTAACGTGCATTAACGAGGGTCCGCGCCTATATCCCTGATCACCGGACGCCAACGGGCGCCGGACAACAGAAAAACAGGGATCAAGACCATGACCATGAAGACCAACGCCGTCGCCGGCTTCGCCTCGCTCGTTCTCGCGGTTCTGCCGCTCGTCATCATCGCCGGTTCGCTCGTCACGAGCTTCTAAGTGATCGCCGCGTAGCCTCCGTCGGGCCGCCCGCAAGGGCCGCCTCGACGGAGATGGCGACAGAACGAACGACTAAGAGCCTGAAGAATAAAGAGATTTCGCCGTCCGATGCAGGATGGCGTGGCGAGCCGCCAGACGATCGATATCCGCGTCGTAGCCGCCGCCGATGACCCCGACCACGGGGATCTCGAGAGAAAGACAAGCGCCCAGGACATAGGCCTCTCGTCGCCCCAGACCCTCGTCGGTCAGCGACAGGCGGCCCAGCTTGTCGTCCGCGTGCGGATCGACTCCCGCATTGAAGAAGACGATGTCCGGCCGGACGCTGCCCAGCAGCGCCGGCAGGATCTCCCCCAGCTTTTCAAGATAGGCCGCGTCGCCGGTCCCATCGGCCAGCTCGACGTCGAGATCGCTCATGGCCTTGCGGTGCGGAAAGTTCTTCTCGGCATGCATCGACAGCGTGAAGACGCTGGGATCGTCCTCGAAGATCCGCGCCGTGCCATCGCCCTGGTGGACGTCGAGGTCGACGACCAGGGCCTTGCCGATCGCGCCTTCGGCCAGCAACCGCCGGGCGGCCACCGCCACGTCGTTGAAGACGCAGAACCCCGCGCCGCTTTCGGCCGAGGCGTGATGGCTGCCGCCCGCCGTATTGCAGGCGATACCCCGCGCCAGCGCCAGTCGCGCGGCCAGCAGAGTGCCGCCGGTCGCCGCCCTGGCCCGGGTCGCGACGCTGTCGGTATTGGGCATGCCGATCCGCCGGACCACGTCGACCGGCAGGGACAGCTCGATCACGCCCCGGACATAGTCTTCCGTATGGGCCAGCAGCAGGGTCTCGACGTCGACGAACTCGGGCTTCACGAAGCCGTCAAGACCCGGAACGCCCTCGGCCTCCAGCACGCTGGCCAGGCGCGAGAACTTGTCCATCGGGAAGCGATGCCCCGCTGGCATCTCGGCGCGGAAGGCGGGGTGATGGATCACGGGCGGGACTGGGCGCATCGCCTCACGATGGTGACCGCGACGGCCTGACGCAAGGTGATGTCTTGCAGTGCAGCAAAACGAGGCTTATCGCAGGGCGCCATGCAGACCACCGAGAACCTCGCCGACATCCTGGACCTCGAACCGATCGAGGTGAACCTGTTTCGCGGCGTCAGCCCGAACGACGGCTTCCCGCGCATCTTTGGCGGCCTGGTGATCGCCCAGGCCCTGCTGGCCGCCTACAAGACCGTGCCGGACCGGGTCTGCCACTCGCTGCACGCCTATTTCATCCGTCCTGGCGATGTGAACGCCCCGGTGCTCTACGAGGTCGAGCGGGCCCGCGACGGCGGCACCTTCACCACCCGCCGCGTCGCCGCCATCCAGCATGGCGAGCAGATCTTCAACCTGGCGGCCTCGTTCCAGACGCCGGAGGACGGTTTCGAGCACCAGTCGGACATGCCCGACGCGCCCGATCCCGAGAGCCTGCCCACCGAGGTCGAGTTCCTGAGGAGCCTCGGCGACCAGATCCATCCCAAGATGCTGGCCATGGTCGGCAAGCCGCGTCCAGTCGACATCCGCTGGGTCGACCAGCAGAACCCGGTCGCGCCGGTCAAGAAGTCCGGCACCAAGAACGTCTGGATGCGGGCCAAGGCCCCGCTGGGCGACGACGTGAAGATGCAGCAGGCCGCCCTGGCCTACGCCTCGGACATGGCGTTCATGGAAAGCGCCCTGCGCCCGCACGGCCTGATCTGGACGACGCCCGGCCTGCAGGCCGCCAGCCTGGACCACGCCATGTGGTTCCACCGCCCGTTCGACTTCAACGGCTGGACCCTGTTCGCCCAGGACAGCCCCAACGCTTCACAGGGGCGCGGCCTGGTGCGCGGTCAGATGTTCAGCCAGGACGGCAAGCTGCTGGCCTCGGTGGCCCAGGAATGCCTGATGCGGGTGCGGAAGTAAGCCTTCAGACTTCCGCCATCAGCACCTGCAGCAGCGAGGCGACCTGGATCGCGGCGACCATCTCGCCGCTGAGCGCCAGGCGCAGCGCCTCGGCGCGCGACACCCAGAAGCTCTCGATCCGTTCGGTCGGGTCGTCGAGCGGCGCGGCCACCCGGACGACGTCACGCGCGATCACCGTGTGCATGCGGTTGGCATGGCTGGACGGGTTGGGCGACAGCGTTCCGTACAGCGACAGCTTCCCGGCATGGCCGGTCTCTTCCAGGAGTTCACGCGCTCCGGCCACCAGCGGATCGACATCGTCGGCATCCATGGCGCCTGCCGGAAGCTCGATGGAAATGTCGCCCAGGCCGTGGCGGTACTGGCGGATCAACAGCACATTGTCGTCGGCGTCGAAGGCCACGACGTGCACCCAATCGGGATAGTTGAGGATATAGAACGGCGCGACCATCGCGCCCTCGTCGGTCACGCAATCGTCGGCGCGAAGGTGGATCCAGCGGTCCTCGTGAACGACACGCGAGGCGGTGACCCGCCATTTACCGTCCGACATCGCTAAGGCCTCCTGGCGAAAGATCAGTCGCGGTCGCCCAGTTCTTCGTCTTCAGCTGAATCCGGGCCTTCCGGCTCGCCGACCAGAGCGGGGGGATCGGCCAGGATCAGACCTTCGGAGATCTTGACCTCGGGTACAGCCGCCCGCGTGAACGGCAGGTACCAGGTGGGGCCGCCAAGGTCGGGGGTGATCTCGAGAATATCGCCGGCGCCGAAGTTCTGGACGCTCTTCACGCGGCCCAGCAGGACGTCGGTCTGGATATGGCGGACCGACAGGCCCACCAGGTCGGTCAGGTAGAACTCGTCCTCGTCGGGCTGCGGCAGGGCCGAGCGCGGGACGTAGAGACGAAGGCCACGCAGGGCGTCCGCGGCTTCCTTGGTCTCGACCCCTGAACAGCGGCAGACGACGCCGTCCTTGGTCTTGCGGGCCGAGGCGATGGTCAGGGCGGGCGAGCCGTCCTGCCGCTTGAGCGCCTTGAAGGCCGCGATGCTCAGCGGATCTTCGGTATAGGTCGAAATCCGCACCTCGCCGCGCACGCCGAAACCTCCGGCCACGCGGCCGACCAGGATCAACGGATCTTTGGGAGAGACGGTCATCGCTCAGACAGAGTCGCGCCGTCGCCTCGAAAGAGACGACGGCGCTAGAA
The DNA here is from genome assembly GCF_058681225.1 of Caulobacter sp. FV1ye6ST. Classification (NCBI taxonomy): domain Bacteria; kingdom Pseudomonadati; phylum Pseudomonadota; class Alphaproteobacteria; order Caulobacterales; family Caulobacteraceae; genus Caulobacter; species Caulobacter sp. FV1ye6ST. The sequence continues at coordinate 5,170,390 of NZ_CM178733.1, read as the reverse complement.
CCCTTAGCCTTCCGAGGCTTCTTCGGCCGGAGCTTCGGCGGCCGGAGCTTCTTCGGCAGCGGCTTCTTCAGCCGGAGCTTCTTCGACGGCCGGAGCGGCGGCGGCTTCAGCGGCAGCGGCGGCGGCGGCTTCGGCGGCGGCGGCCTTCTCGGCTTCGGCGGCGGCCTTGGCGTCGATCTCGGCTTGCTTGCGGTCTTCGTCGCGCTGAGCACGCTCGGCCGAACGCTCTTGGGCCTTCTTGCCTGGAGCGCCCTTTTGCGGGTTGTTGCCGTGGGCCCAGGTGGTCAGGCCTTGGGCGGCCAGGAAGCGCGCGACGCGGTCGGTCGGCTGAGCGCCCTTCTTGAGCCATTCCTGGATCGACTCAACCTTCAGGGTGACGCGGTTGGCGTCGTCCTTCTTGAGGAGCGGGTTGTAGGTGCCGACCTTCTCGATGAAGCGGCCATCGCGCGGCGAGTGGCTGTCGGCGATGACGATCGAGTAGTACGGACGCTTCTTGGCGCCGCCACGGGCGAGACGGATCTTCAGCATTTCGGTAGTCCTTGGTCTAAAGTTCTATTTCTTGAACGGGTTGAAGCCGGGCAGGCCCAGGCCGGAGAGAGGGTTGGGCTTGGCGTCGCCGCCGCCCCCGAGGCCCGGCAGACCGGGCAGCCCCGAGAGGCCTTGGCCCCCCGCTGCGTTGGGATCGGGGGCGGCAAGCTTGCCGCCGCCCATGTTCTTCATGCGCGCCATGTCGCCGCCGCCCATCATCTGGGCCATGCGGGCCATGCCCTTGCCGCCGTCCTTGGACATGGCCTTGAACATGTCGGCCATCTGGCGGTGCTGCTTGAGCAGGCGGTTGACCTCGGCGACGTCGACGCCCGAGCCGGCCGCGATGCGACGCTTGCGCGAGGCGGCCAGGAGGTCGGGCTTCTTGCGTTCTTCCTTGGTCATCGAGCCGATGATCGCCTGCTGGCGACGGAAGATGCTGTCGTCGATCCCGCTCTCGGAGATCTGCTTCTTGACCTTCTGGACGCCCGGCAGGAGGCCCATGATGCCTTCCATGCCGCCCAGCTTCTGCATCTGCCGCAGCTGCGCGGCCAGGTCGTCGAGGTCGAACTTGCCCTTGGCCAGCTTCTTGGCCATGCGCTCGGCTTCGGCCTGGTCGAGGTCGGCCGCGGCCTTCTCCACCAGGGCCACGACATCGCCTTGACCCAGGATCCGGCCGGCGACGCGGCGGGCGTCGAACACGTCCAGCGCATCGAGCTTTTCGCCGGCGCCGAGGAACTTGATCGGCAGACCGGTGACGTGGCGCATCGACAGCGCCGCGCCGCCACGGCCGTCGCCATCGGCGCGGGTCAGGATCAGGCCGGTCAGCGGCAGGCGCTCGTGGAACGCCTTGGCGGTGCGCACGGCGTCCTGGCCGGTCAGGCTGTCGGCGACCAGGATGGTCTCGGACGGCTGGGCGATGCGGGCGATGTCCGCCGCCTCGCTCATCATCGCCTCGTCCAGCGTGGTGCGGCCGGCGGTGTCGAGGATCAGGACGTCGTAGCCGCCCAGCTTGGCGGCGCTCATCGCGCGCTTGGCGATGTCCTGGGCGCTCTGGCCGGGGACGATCGGCAGGCTCTCGACCTCGACCTGCTTGGCCAGGGTCGCCAGCTGCTCCATGGCGGCGGGACGACGGGTGTCGAGCGAGGCGACCAGCACCTTCTTGCGCTCGGTCTTGGACAGACGCAGGGCCAGCTTGCCGGTGGTGGTGGTCTTGCCCGAGCCTTGCAGGCCGGCCATCAGGATCACCGACGGCGGGTTAAGCGCCAGGTTCAGGCCCGTCGGAACTTCCCCGCCCAGCATGTCGACCAGGCCGTCATAGACGATCTTGACCACCTGGTCGGCCGGCTTGACCGAGCGGATGACCGCTTCGCCGGCGGCCAGTTCCTTGGCCTTGCTGATGAAGTCCTTGACGACCGGCAGGGCGACGTCGGCCTCGAGCAGGGCGACGCGAACCTCGCGCAGCGCCTCGTCGATGTCCTTCTCGGACAGCACGCCGCGACCGCCAAGACGTTCGAAGACGTCGGAAAGTCGCTCTGTAAGGCCGTCGAACATGTCGAACCCACACCAAAACCAACCCAAGCATGACGGACGTCAGGCTCGGCTCCCAAAGACGCCGCCCGTTCGCGAACGGGCGGAGGCCAAACGCGATCAGCCCCCATGGACGATCACGTCGATGGGGGTCCTCGCCGTCCTCGTCCGGATGGATCCTGCGCTAACAGGCCGGGGTCGTGACGGTGGAGGCGCTGCTGAGAAAGCGCCGGAAGCCGGGGCTTATGCACAGAAAAGGGCGAGGAGTCAAAGTGACCGGACTTTTTTCCGGTCATCCCGGCGAAGACCGGGAGCCAGATCCCGGTTGAGCGACCATCCGGTTCGGCGCCGCTCAGCCTCATGATCCGGGCCCCGGCCTTCGCCGGGGTAAAGATCAGGCCGTGCCCAGGAAGTCGCGCTTGCCGACCTCGACACCGTTGTGGCGCAGGATCGCGTAAGCGGTGGTGATGTGGAAGAAGAAGTTCGGCATCGCCTGGCCCTGCAGATAGTCCAGCCCCTTGAAGGTGTAGGTCTCGCCGCGGCGAACCAGCTGGACGTCACGGTCATGGCCGCCTTCGAACGCGGCCGGGTCCAGGCCCTCCACATAGGCGATGGCGCGGTCGACGCGGGCGATCAGCCCTTCGAAGCTGGTCTCGACGTCGTCCCAGGCCGGAACCTCGACGGCGGCCAGGCGCGCGGCGCCGCCCTTGGCGAAGTCGGTGGCGATCTGCACCTGGCGGATCAGCGGGAACATGTCCGGATAGAGCCGCGCCTTCAGCAGGGCGTCCGGATCCCACTTCTTCGCCTCGACCAGATCGGCGGCCTTGGTCAGCACGCCCTTCAGACCCTTCAGGCCCTGGATGAACACGGGCACGCTGGCCTGATGGATCGAGATAGACATGGGAAGCTCCGGGAAGACAGAAGCGTCTAGATAGGCCCGCCCGGTGACAACCGAAAGCGGAACGGTTGGACCAAGCTAAGGGTTTTACAGCCTCGCAATTCCAACCCACGAGGTTTCCCCATGAAAGTCAGCGACGCCATGACCACCCAGGTCTCGGTCGCCCGTCCCAGCGACACTATTCGCGAGGTGGCTCAGACCATGGCCAAGGTCGAGAGCGGAGTCGTCCCCGTGGTCGACGATGGCAAGGTAGTGGGCGTGGTCACCGACCGTGACATCGTCCTGCGCGTCGTCGCCGAAGGCCGCAGCTTCGACAGCGCGATCTCTGAAGTGATGTCGGATGGCGATGTGCTGAGCGTCAAGGAGGATGACATCCTGGCCGACGCCACCGCCAAGATGGCCAACAATCAGGTCCGCCGCCTGGTGGTGCTGAACGACGCCGGCGCCCTGACCGGCATCCTGTCGCTGGGCGACGTGGCCAAGGACTACGGCGCCAAGCAGGTCGGCAAGACCCTGGAGGAGATCTCCCAGGAACCCGGTGACGCCGCCCACTGAAACCGTGGGTTTGTCGGTTTTGAAAACAATGATTAGTTGTGATACCTCTAGGTTCGCGCCATCCGAGCGCGAACCAAAAGGGAGGTATCCATGTCCAAGCTTTCAAACCTGGCCGGTATAGCCGCGACCGTCATCGCCGGCCTCGGCTCAACCGTGGTCCTGACGGCGGCGGCGCCGGCTTCCGCCGCCAGCGGCTTCCAGAACAGCTGCTCGAACATCGCGTTCGCCTATGACGCCGCCAGCAGCGCGACCATCACCGCCATGTGCCTCAAGGCCGACGGTTCGGCCAACGGCAGCCGTCTGGTCCTGACGGGGATCTCCAACCAGGGCGGCAAGCTGGTCCTGGGCAGCGGTCCCAGCACCTTCCAGAAGAGCTGCGGCAGCATCGATATCACCACCAGCGCGAGCGGAGCGACCCTGACCGCCCTGTGCCGCAACGCCAGCGGCGGCAGCAACGCCACCAGCCTGCCGCTGAACAATATCGGCAACAACAACGGCAATCTCACCTACTGAGACCGCCCCGGTCGGTTCACGAAGCTTGCGACAAGAAAAGAAAAAGGGCGGCCCCGCGAGGAGCCGCCCTTTGTCATTCAGGATCGAGGTTCGCTTAGACCAGCGAGCTGTCGATGGCCTTGCAGGCCTCCATCAGTCCCTGCACCGAGGCGACCGAAGCGGCGAACATCGCCTTTTCGGCGTCGTTGGTTTCGAACTCGACGATCTTCTCGGCGCCGCCGGCGCCGATGACGACCGGCACGCCGACATACAGGTCCTTCAGGCCGTACTGGCCGGTCAGGAAGGTGGCGCACGGCAGGACGCGCTTCTTGTCCTTCAGGTACGACGTCGCCATGGCGATCGCCGATTCCGCCGGGGCGTAGAAGGCCGAGCCAGTCTTCAGCAAGGCGACGATCTCGCCGCCGCCCTTGCGGGTGCGCTCGACGATCGAGTCGAGCTTTTCTTGCGTCAGCCAGCCTTGCTTGACCAGTTCCGGCAGCGGCAGGCCGGCGACCGTCGAGTGACGGACCATCGGCACCATGTCGTCGCCGTGACCGCCCAGGGTCCAGGCGTGGATGTCTTCGACCGACACGCCGGTGGCTTCGGCCAGGAAGTAGGCGAAGCGGGCCGAGTCCAGGACGCCGGCCATGCCGATGACCTTTTCCTTCGGCAGGCCCGAGAACTGCTGCAGGGCCCAGACCATCGCGTCGAGCGGGTTGGTGATGCAGATGACGAAGGCGTTCGGGGCGTGGGCCTTGATGCCTTCGCCGACGGCCTTCATGACCTTCAGGTTGATGCCCAGCAGGTCGTCGCGGCTCATGCCCGGCTTGCGCGGCACGCCGGCGGTTACGATGCAGACGTCGGCGCCGGCGATGTCCTCGTAGGCGTTGGCGCCCTTCAGGGTCACGTCCTTGCCGAACACGGCCGAGGCTTCGGCGATATCCAGCGCCTTGCCCTGCGGGGTGCCTTCGGCGATGTCGAACAGGATCACGTCGCCCAGCTCTTCGCGAGCGGCGATGTGGGCCAGGGTGCCGCCGATCATGCCGGCGCCGATAAGGGCGATCTTCGCGCGAGCCATGGGGTCTCCATCAAGGCTGTGGACAGTGGAATGTCGGGCGCGGTCTAGACCCGTCGCGGCTCGGCCTCAAGCCCTCTTTCCGGTTTCGCTGCACCGCGGCAAAGATGGCTGAACAACGATAAGGAGCGCCGGGGATGAACAAGACCGATCTAGGCCATTTCTTCGAGGACTTCAGGCTCGGCCAGAGGCTGGTCCACGCCACGCCCCGGACGGTCACGGCGGGCGACGTCGCGCTGTACACGGCGCTTTACGGCCCACGCTTCTCTTTGTTCTCGTCGGACGAGTTCGCCCGAGCCTGCGGCCTTATGTCCGCCCCCGTCGATCCGCTGATCGCCTTCCATGTGGTGTTCGGCAAGACCGTGCCGGACATCAGCCTGAACGCGGTCGCCAATCTGGGCTATGCCGAGGGGCGTTTCCTGGCCGCGGTGTTTCCGGGCGACACCCTCAGCGCCGTCTCGGACGTGATCGGGCTGAAGGAGAATTCGAACCGCAAGACCGGCGTGGTCTATGTGCGGACCACGGGCACGAACCAGCGCGGCGAGGCGGTGCTGAGCTATGTGCGCTGGGTGATGGTGCGAAAGCGCGATCCAGACGCCGAGATCGTCGAGCAGGCGGTCCCGACCCTGTCGGCGGCGGTCGCCCCCGCGGATCTGACCCCGCCCGAGGGCCTGGAATTCTCGGCCTATGACTGGGCCCTGGCCGGCGCGCCGCATGCCTTCGAGGACTATGCGGTCGGCGAGAAGATCGATCATGTCGACGGCATGGCGGTCGAGGAGGCCGAGCACCAGATGGCCACCCGCCTGTGGCAGAACACCGCCAAGGTCCATTTCAACCAGTTCGAGCGAGCCAAGGATCCGTCTGGCAAGCGTCTGATCTATGGCGGGGTGGTGATCTCGACCGCCAAGGCGCTGTCGTTCAACGGGCTGCAGAACGCCGGCCTGATCCTGGCGATCAATGGCGGCCGGCACGTGGCCCCCTTCTTCGCCGGCGGCACGGTGTTCGCCTGGAGCGAGGTGCTGGACAAGGCCGATCTTGGCGACGTGGGCGCCCTGCGCCTGCGGCTGGTGGCGACCAAGGACCGCCCCTGCGACGACTTCCCCGACAAGGACAGCGAGGGGACCTACAATCCCGCCGTCATTCTCGACTTCGACTACTGGGCGGCGGTTCCCAAGCGTGGCTGATTTCAAGCTCGACCCCGCCTTCGTCGCCACTTCGCACGCGGTCGCCGACCTGCCGCTGTGCGAAGTGCGTCTGCACGACGACGTCCGCTACCCATGGCTGGTCCTTATTCCCCGCCGGCCCGGCCTGCGGGAGATCGAGGAACTCGAGACCGGTGATCGCGTCCAACTGATGGAGGAGGTGGTCCTGGCGGGGAGCGCCGCCCGCGCGGTCGGGGCGGCGTTGGGCCTCTCGGTCGACAAGCTGAACATCGGGGCGCTGGGCAATGTCACGGCCCAGCTGCACGTCCACGTCGTGGGTCGCCGCCAGGACGATCCCGCCTGGCCAGGTCCCGTCTGGGGCCAGGGCCCGGCCGCCGCCTATGCGACCGAGGCCCTGGCGGCGGTGATCGCGGCGGCGCGGGAAGCCTTGAAAGCCTAGCGCTTCTTCTTGGCCGAGCCTTTCTTGGCCGCGGTCGCCTTGCCCTTCTTCACGGTCGTGGCCTTGGCCTTGCCGCCCTTGCCCTTCTTGAGAGCGGAAGCCTTGCCGCCCTTCCTGGCCGCGACCGCGCACTTGGCCTTGGCGGCTTTCAGCGCCTTGCCCTTCTTGCCCCGGGTCGAGCAGGCCGGGGCGGCGGCGACCGGCGGCGACGCACGGGCGACTACGCGCGGCGGCCAGACATAGGGCCCGCGCCCCTGCCCCTCATAGCCGGGCGGGGCCTGAGGAAGAATGTGTTCGGCGCTGACCGCCTGGGTCGCGCCGTTCTCGACCAGTTCGCCCGACCATCGCTCATAGCCGGACGGACGCAGGGTCAAGGTCGTGGACTGGCCGCCCCGGGGGCTGAAGCGGACGACGACGTCGCCGCCGTCGCGGCGCAGGTCGTCGATCAGCCCCGTCGAGCCGACGGCCCCCTGACGGCGGACATCACGCCAGGCGCCTTCCAGTTCGCCATAACCGCCGGCCTTGTCGACGATCTGCAGGGCGTAGAGCTGGCCGCCGTCATTGGCGACGATCCGCCAGCCGCCGTCCAGCGGGCCTTGCAGGTTCTGGGCGGCCGCGATCGAGCCCTTGACCCGCAATTCGTAGACCTGGGCCCTGGTCAGCTCGCCGCCGGCCGGCGCCTCGGGCTCCCGCGGCGGGATCGGCAGGATGGCGGCCCGGTGCTTCGTCGCCGGCTTGTTGGCGGCGGTCTCGGCGGTCTCTTCGTCGACCGCCTGGCCGCTCTGCGAGATCAGGTCGGCCATCGGATCGAGGGCCTGCGGGATCTGCGAGGAATCCAGGGCCGGCGCGGACCGCTGCGGGGGAGCGGCCGTGCTGACCGGCGCATCGGAAGCCGGCGCGGTCGCGGGCGCCGGCGCGGCCTGGGTCCCGAACGTCGGCACATAGCCCGCGGGCGGAGCCGTCGCCGGGGTCTGTTGCGCCAACGCGGGGCTGGCCAACAAGACGACGGAAAGAACGATAGCCCGAGCCCGCATTCGAAACCTTCTAGCGCCCCATTTCGGCGTCTGCCCCGCGTCCCGCGATGGCCTCCGCTACCGCGACAAGACGCTGCGCCTGCGTCAGATGCAAGCGTTCGGCCATCTTGCCGTCGACCCGCAACGCTCCTTTGCCAGCATTTTCGGGCGCGTTGAAGGCGGCGATCACGGCCTGGCTCCAGGCGATGTCATCCGGCGAGGGCGAGAACACCCGGTTGCAGATTTCCAGGTGCTTGGGATGGATCAGAGTCTTGCCGTCGAAGCCGAAGTCGACGCCCTGGACGCAGACCGATTCCAGCGCCGCGAGATCCTCGATGTCGTTGTGCACCCCGTCCAGGATGGTCAAGCCATGGGCCCGCGCCGCGGCCACCGACAGGGTCAGCAGCGGCAGGAACGGCGCGCGGTCCGGCGTCTGGCGGGCCCGCATCTCCTTGGCGAAGTCGTTGACGCCCATGACCCAGGTCGACAGCCGCGTCCCATGGACCGCGCCGGCGATGTCCCAAAGGTGAAAGGCGGCCTTGGCGGTCTCGATCATGGTCCAAAGCCGCGTCGCCGGTCGAGCCGCGTTCAGATGCTGGTCGTATAGCCGCACGTCGTCCGCGTCATTGACCTTGGGGACCAGAACCGCGTCCGGTCCGGCCTCGGCCGCGGCTCGCAGGTCTTCGGCCCCCCAGGGGGTGTCGATGCCGTTGACCCGGATCACCACCTCGCGCGCGCCAAAGCCCCCGGCCTTAACCGCCGCCACGGCCGCCTCGCGCGCCGCCGGCTTCATCTCCGGCGCGACCGCGTCCTCCAGGTCCAGAATGATCACGTCGGCGTCCAGGGTCCGGGCCTTCTCGACGGCCTTGGCGTTGGAGGCCGGCATGTAGAGCGCGCTGCGGCGCGGGCGGATGGCGGTATCTGTCACGGAAACTCCCCGGCTCTCTTGTCCTTGACGCGACCCTAGCACCGCTGCGACGCAGCAAAAGCCTCCCCACTACGGGAAGCGGCTTGGCGCCGTCCCTCACGGCGCTAGGATCGCCCCATGAGCACGACCCGGTACGACAACAGCGCCAAGAACGTCATGGGCGGCGAGCTCGCCCCTTGCTCGCTGGACCCGGTCACCGGCTTCTACCGCAACGGTTGCTGCGAAACCGGCCCGCACGACCTGGGCCTGCACACCGTCTGCGTGGTGATGACCGACGACTTCCTGGCGTTCTCCAAGGCCCAGGGCAACGACCTCTCCACGCCGCGTCCCGAACTGGCCTTTCCGGGCCTCAAGGCCGGCGACCGCTGGTGCCTGTGCGCCGGCCGCTGGAAGGAAGCCCTCGACGCCGGCATGGCCCCTCAGGTCGTGCTGAACGCCACCCACGAGGAGATGCTGGCGGTGGTGACCCTGGGCGTGTTGAAGGATCACGCGGTGGCATGAGGGCCCGATGTCTCCGCCGCTTGACCAGGCCAAACCGCTCTGAACAGGGGGAGGGGGACTAGGGTCCCGTCCTTTCCTTGAAAAACGCGATCACCTTGTCCCGGGCCTTCATCGTCCCACAGTCGGGGATCGAGCGGTGCAGGTGCAGGGTGAGCACCGAGTGCGGAGCCATCGGCACACCCGGCGCCGCATCCTCGTCGGCCAGTTCGATGACTTCGACCTTGTCGCCGAACTCGGCCTTCAAGCGCGCGATGCGGGCGTCGGGCACCAGTTTGTCCGAGGAAAAGCGCAGGGCCATCAGCGACAGGTTCTCGTCCTTGAACCGCCTCTTGGCGCAGGCAAGTTCGGAAGCCGAGCAATCCAGGCCGCCCTTGTCCTTCAGCGGCAGCGAGGGCTGGGACAGCACCGGGGCCACTACGGACGGCTCGGTCATCATCGCCAGGGCGAATCCGCCGGTGAAACACATGCCGACCGCGCCGACGCCCTTGCCGCCGCGATCTTCGTGCGCCTTGCGGGCCAGGGCGCGCAGCCAGTCGACGATCGGGCTGGAGCGGCCATCCTTCCAGACGCTGAACTCGCGCCGCACACAGATATTCTTGAGAATCTCGCCAATCGCGTAGCCGCGCGTCACCGGCTTGGCGGGCTTGCCGAACAGGCTTGGGCAGTAGGCGGTCAGGCCCGAGGCGGCCAGGTCGCGGGCGAAGGCCAGCACGCCCGGATGCAGGCCTGGCACCTCGTGGATGACGATCACGGCCGGACCGGAACCGATCGTGTAGACCTCGCGCGTCCAGCGCCCGTCGTCGAAGTCGAAGCGCTCGAACCCCGCCAGCACATCGTCAGCCATGTCCGCCCCCTCTTTGTTTCGAGAAGGCTAGAGTATTTTCCGACGAAGTGGATACCGGTTCGGCATCAGAAAATGCGTCAAAGCAAAAGGCCCCCCGGCGGGGGTCAGAACGCCATGGCCCGCTTCCAGGCGGGCCGGGGCCTGCCCGGCTCGGGACGTTCGGAGAGATCGCCGGGCTCAAGCAGCAGGCGGATCTCGATCTCGGCCGAACCGTCAGCCGGCGCGGGACAGCGGCGCACCCAGGCGGCGGCGTCCTCGCGGGAGGCGACATCGAAGACCCAAAACCCCGCCAGGGTTCGACCTTCCGCCGAGGCGTCGGCCTCCAACCGCGCGCCTCGGGCCGACAACCGCGCCCTATCCGCCACGCCGGCCCTGGCGAGCTCGGCGTCATAGTCCCGCATGGCCTGGCCCAATTCCGGCCCGACGTCGGTTTCGACCTTCAGCAACACCATGAACCGCATCGCGCGTCTCCCGCCGGGAAATCGCCGGCCCACTCTAAAGACGCGCCAGCCCCTCTTGTTGCGACATGCGGCGGCTAAATTCTTGAACGATCGCCTAGTTGGTTGTGTCGGGATGCTGCGGATTGTCGGTCCAGTCCGACATCGGGTCCGGTCCGTTGCGGCCGCGCGGCAGGCGCCACTCGCCGCGATACGAGAAATCCAGCGTGCCGCAGAGCCTGGCCTTGTCCTCCGCCTTCGGGTCGTTGCCGAACGCCTGGATCCGCAGGTCGCGGCGCAGCGCGATCGTGCTGAACGACAGCCAAAGCCGTGTCGAACCGGGGCAGAAGGCGCGAACATAGATCTTGCCCTGGGCCGCCGTGGCGTCGACCTCGTAGAGGGAGGCGTCGGCGTCGACGCCCTCCATGGCCTTGAGCCCGCCCGGATCGAGGTCCTTCTCGCGGCCGCCCTTCAGCCGCGCCTCGGCCGGCACGCCGGTCGCGAGGACCTTGATCGGCCGGCTGGCGCCCATGAAGCCCTGGTTGAACAGGATGGTCACCCCCGCGCCGGTCAACCGCTTGGCGTCGGCCGAGATCGGATCATACGAGAACAGCCGCGTTTCGGCGGAAGCGGCGGAGGTCGACAGCAAGGCTAGGGCGACGCCCCCCCAGACGGCTGACCTCATCGCTTCAGATGCAGGTTCGCGGCCTCAGCGTCGAAGCTCGTCAGGCGCCAGGTCGCCCCTTCCTGGGTGAAGGTCAGCAGGCAGGGACCGTTCTTCTTGGCCGCGCAGACGCGACCGTCGCCGACAGGACGCAGCGCGCCGGCGATCGCCACCCGGCCCGGGATCGGCCGGTCGGGGGTGTAGCCATAGTAGTTGGCGGCCGCGTGGAAGGTCTCGGGCCGGATCAGCGCCTCGCCGGCCGCATCGGCCAGCGGCCCCGCCGCCAGGGCGGCCAGGGCCATGACGCCGCTGCTCTGCCCGCCGCGCTGACGCGCCTCGTCCATCAGCCGCGCCTCGATCTGGGCCTTCAGGGCCCGGCGATCGACATGGGCCTCGAAGGTCGCCCGGTCGTTGTCGCGGATCGCGACCAGCAGGTCGTGCACGTCGCCGCCCGCGTCGAGACGGTTCACGGTCGCGCAGGCGCTCAAGCCAGCGGCAACGGCGGTCAGGGCGAGGAGGATCTTGATGCGCATGCGAAATGGGTAGCGCCGGATTGGGGCGATTTCCAGTCTGGCTTTAAGCGCCCAAAAGACAAAGGGCGCGGACCTTGCGATCCGCGCCCTTCGAATTTTCGATCTCGCAGGCGGCTCTTAGTCGAGCTGGCGCTTGATCTCCTCGACGGTGAAGCACTCGATGGTGTCGCCGACCTTGATGTCCTGGAAGCCCGCGAACAGCATACCGCACTCCTGGCCGGACGGGACCTCGTTGACCTCGTCCTTGAAGCGCTTGAGCGTCGCCAGGGTGCCCAGTTCCAGAACGACGATGTCGTTGCGGATGATCCGGACCTTGGCGCCCTTGCGGACCACGCCCTCGGTGACCCGACAGCCGGCGACCTTGCCGATCTTCGAGATGTCGAAGGCCTGCAGGACCTCGGCGTTGCCGAGGAAGGTTTCGCGCTGGATCGGGGCCAGCATGCCCGAAAGCACGCCTTTGATGTCGTCCAGCAGGTCGTAGATGATCGCGTAGTAGCGGATCTCGACACCTTCGCGTTCGGCCAGGGCGCGCGCCTGCGCCGAGGCGCGGACGTTGAAGCCGATGACCGGCGCGCCGGCGCCCTTGGCCAGCATGACGTCGCTTTCGCTGATCGCGCCGGCGCCCGACAGGATGATCCGCGCACGGACCTCGTCGGTCGACATCTTGTCCAGCGAACCGATGATCGCTTCGGCCGAACCCTGCACGTCGGCCTTGATGACCAGCGGCAGTTCTTTCAGCTTCTTGTCCTGAAGCTTGGCCATCATGTCGGCCATCGAGGCGCCGGCGCCCACGGGGGCCATCGACTTCTCGCGCTTCTGGCGGATGCGGTACTCGGTCAGCTCGCGGGCGCGGGCTTCGTTCTCGACCACGGCGAAGGCTTCGCCGGGCGAGGGGACGCCGTCCAGGCCGAGAATCTCGACCGGGGTGGCCGGACCGGCTTCGGTCAGTTGCTCGTTGCGCTCGTTCAGCAGGGCGCGAACCCGGCCGAACTGGGCGCCGGCGACGACGATGTCGCCACGCTTCAGCGTACCGCGATTGACCAGGACGGTCGAAACCGCGCCGCGACCCTTGTCCAGCTTGGCCTCGATCACAACGCCGTCGGCGGTGCGGTCGGGGTTGGCCTTCAGGTCCAGAACTTCGGCCTGCAGCAGGATGGCGTCGAGCAGGTCGTCGAGACCCGTGCGCGCCTTGGCCGAGACCTCGATGATCTGGGTGTCGCCACCCAGGCTTTCGACGACGATCTCGTGCTGCAGCAGCTCGTTGACCACGCGGGTCGGATCCGACCCCGGCTTGTCCATCTTGTTGACGGCGACGATGATCGGCACGTTGGCGGCCTTGGCGTGTTTGATCGCCTCGATCGTCTGCGGCATCACGCCGTCGTCACCCGCCACCACCAGCACGACGAGGTCGGTGATGTTGGCGCCGCGGGCGCGCATCGCCGAGAAGGCGGCGTGGCCGGGCGTATCGAGGAACGTCACGCGCTGGCCGTCCTTCAGGCGAACCTGATAGGCGCCGATGTGCTGGGTGATGCCGCCATGTTCGCCGGCGGCCACGTCTGTTGAACGCAGGGCGTCGAGCAGGCTGGTCTTGCCGTGGTCGACGTGACCCATGATCGTGACGACCGGGGGACGTGCTTCCAGGTGATCGTCGATGTCCTCGGCGCCGATGAAGCCTTCTTCGACGTCGGCTTCCGACACGCGGCGCACGGTGTGACCGAACTCGGTCGCCACCAGCTCGGCGGTGTCGTTGTCGATGACGTCGTTGATCTTCAGCATCACGCCCTGACGCATCAGGAACTTGATGATCTCGACGCCGCGCACGGCCATCCGGTTGGACAGCTCCTGCACGGTGATGACGTCGGGAATGACGACTTCACGCGCGACGCGGGTCTGTTCGGCGACGCCACCGCGACGCTTTTCCTTTTCACGTTCACGAGCCCGGCGAACCGAAGCCAGCGAACGCATGCGGTCGGCGGAATCCCCATCACCGGCCACGGCCTGGATGGTCAGGCGGCCTTCGCGGCGCTGCGGAGCGCCCTTGACGCGCGAGACGGCCTTGTTGGGCGCGTTCGCGGCCTTGCGGCGATCGTCATCCTCGTCCGGTCGGCGGCTGACTTCGCCACCGGGGCGCGGGGCCGAACGCATGGCGCGCTGGATTTCCGGCGTCGCCGGAGCCTGAGCCGGCACACCCGGACGCGGACCGCGCGGCGGGCCGCCGGGACCCGTGCGGGCGCCGGGCGCCGGGCGCGGGGCCAGGGCCGAGTAGCGGACGGTCTGCTGCGGACGGTCGCCTTGCGGACGATCACCCTGCGGGCGGTCGCCACGGTAGCCGCCGCGATCACCTAGCGGACGATCGCCTTCGGGACGCGGGCCGCGCGGACGGTCACCCTCGGGACGCGGCGCGCGCTGACCGAAGTTGGCGCCGGCGTCGGGACGCGGGGCGCGCTGGTTGAACGGACGGTCGCCTTGCGGGGCCGGACGATAGGTCGTCGTGCTCGGACGATCGTCGCGGCGCTCGCGGCTGGGCTCGTAGCTGCGGGTCTGGCCGGGGGGCGACGCCGCGCGGGGCCCCTCGTGACGCGGGCCCTCGTGGCGAGGACCTTCATGACGCGGCGCGTCCTGACGCGGAGCCTCGGCGCGCGGCGCGGCCGGAGCCTGGGCCGCGGGCCGTTGGACGGGCGCGGCCGGCGGCGGCGGCGTCACCGGCGCTGCGGGCGCCGGCGCTTGAGTGACAGGCGCCTGAGCGACGGGCGCTTGAACGGGAGCAGGAGCCGGCGCCGCGGCGGCGCGTTCCGCCGCGGCCTTGGCGGCGGCTTCGCGCTGAGCGGCTTCCTGAGCGGCGCGAACCCGCGCGGCCTCGGCGGCCTGGTCGGCGGCCTGACGAGCCTGGTTTTCACGCGCGGCGTCGACGACGCGCTGGCGAGCGCGCAGTTCTTCCTGCGAAAGACCACCGGCCGAACCGCCGCCCGACGGGGCGTGGCCGCCGCCTTGCGAGTGCTGTGGGCGCGGCGGCGGCGCGTCATGGCGACGCTCAGCCGAAGACGGCGCGGCGAGATTGCCCGTCGCGGACGCGTGCGGACGCGTGCGCTTGGTTTCGACCACCACCGTCTTGGTCCGGCCGTGGCTGAAGCTTTGCTTCACGACCCCGGCGCTCACCGAGCCCTGGCGGGGCTTCAGGGTGATGGGGGCTCGTCCGCCGGGTCGGCCGTTTTCGTTCTCGTCGCTCATGCGCTCGCTTGTACTTCCGCCAGGCGGTACCTGGCTAAAAAACCGCATTTTCCATGTGAGAAAGGGGCCTGGACGTACCTGCCGAAGCAAGCGCGTTTCCCGACCCTTCACCCACGAACGCGACCCGAATAGCCGCGCCCAACGTCTAAGATTCTAGAGCTTTTCCATCGCACTGAAGCGGATCCAGTGGGATGCAAAAGCCCTAGAGCCCGTCCCGGTCGGCTGCCCGACCAGGGTGAAAAGGCTCACCCTCTTAGTCTAGTGACCTTCTTGTCCGCCGAAGGCGGGAAGGCCCCTAGCCGTCCTCACGTCCGTTCGCCGACCATTCGGGAGGCAAAAGCGGGCGGAAACCTGACAAACGCTCGACATCCAATGTCCAACGTTCGGCGCCGCGCCCAGCAAGGAGTGCGGTGTGTATCACATTCTCCCCGCCCAAGGCCAAACCCAATTCATCTGAATTGAAGGCGCCCAGCAAACGAGGCAGCTTGGGGGCCTTGCGAGCGGCGTTTTGAATTTTTCGGCGACCGTCCTCGGCGCTGTCGGACGCCTCGATCAGCCAGGCGACGTTGCCCGTCCCCAGCGCCGCGACCACCTTTTCGTAGCCTGAGATAATGGTCCCGGCCTTCCGCGCAAGACCCAGGGCGTCCAGGATCCGCTTCGCCAGCAGCGCCTCGACCTGGTCGGCCAGATCGGCCGGTGCGGTCAGCTTTGTCTTGGCGGCCCGCGAGAACAGGCCCTTCCTGGCGGCGGTCGTGATCGAGTCCCGATCGGCCGCGACCCAAATCCCGCGTCCGGGCAACTTGCGCGCGATGTCCGGAACGACCACGCCATCCGGCCCCGCCACGAAGCGGACCAGGCGCGCCTCGTCCGTCGCCTCGCCCAGGACGATGTCCTTGCGCAGACGGTTGGCTTCGGCGTGGGTCTTGGGGTCGATCTGGGTCATCTTGTCTTTTGCTGGGAGCGAGGCGAACGCCGCGCTCCGGAATGGCGAACGGCCCCGCGGATCGCTCCGCGAGGCCGTCGTTCCACACTCCGAAAGGCTTACGCCTCTTCTTCGGCGGCGGGTTCTTCGGTCGCGGCGGCCTCGGCGACGGTTTCACCCTCGGCCTCGGCCTCATGCTCGGCTTCCGCCTCGTAATCCGGCTCATATTCCGGTTCCGGCGGCGCCTCGACCCAGCCCATGACGATGCGGGCGCGCATGATCAGCGCCTCGGCGTCTTCCGGCGACAGGTTGAAGGTCTCCAGGATGCCCGGCTCGCGCACGCGCTCGCCGTTCTTGGTCTCGAACCAGCCGCGCATGTCGTCCGGCACCAGACCCGCGAGGTCTTCCACCGTCTTCACATCGCCTTCGCCAAGGGCGACGGCCATGGCCAGGGTCACGCCCTCGACGGCCAGGACCTCGTCGGTGACGCCCAGCTCAAGACGCTTGGCGTCCAGGGCGGCGGCTTCCTTGTCGAGGAATTCGCGAGCGCGGGCTTGCAGCTCCTCGGCGGTTTCCTCGTCGAAGCCCTCGATCGAGGCGATCTCGTGCGGCTCGACGAACGCGACGTCTTCCACCGCGGCGAAGCCTTCGGTGACCAGCAGCTGGGCGATGACCTCGTCGACGTCCAGAGCTTCCTGGAACAGGGTCGTGCGCTCGGCGAACTCGCGCTGACGGCGTTCGCTCTCCTGGCTCTCGGTCATGATGTCGATCTGCCAGCCGGTCAGCTGCGAGGCCAGACGGACGTTCTGGCCGCGACGGCCGATGGCCAGCGACAGCTGCTCGTCGGGCACCACGACTTCGACGCGCTCGTCTTCCTCGTCCATGACGACCTTGGAGACTTCCGCCGGCGCCAGGCCGTTGACAATGAAGGTGGCCTCGTCTTCCGACCACTGGATGATGTCGATCTTCTCGCCCTGCAGCTCGGCCACGACCGCCTGCACCCGCGAACCACGCATGCCGACGCAGGCGCCGACGGGGTCGATCGAGCTGTCGTTCGAGATGACCGCCATCTTGGCGCGCGAACCCGGGTCACGGGCCACGGCGCGGATCTCGATGACGCCGTCGTAGACTTCCGGCACTTCCTGGGCGAACAGCTTGGCCATGAAGCCGCCGTGCGCGCGGCTCAGCATGATCTGCGGCCCCTTGGTCTCGCGACGGACGTCGTAGATGTAGGCGCGGATGCGGTCGCCGACGTTGAAGTTCTCGCGCGGAATCGACTGATCGCGGCGCATGATGCCTTCGCCGCGGCCCAGGTCGACGATGACGTTGCCGTATTCGACGCGCTTGACGCTGCCGTTGACGATCTCGCCGACGCGATCCTTGTACTCTTCGTGCTGACGCTCGCGCTCGGCTTCGCGGACCTTATGCATGACGACCTGGCGGGCCATCTGGGTCTGGACGCGGCCGATCTCGAACGGCGGCAGGTTTTCTTCGTAGACCTTGCCGATCTCGGCGTCGCGCCAGGTGCGCTTTGCGATCGACAGCTGAACCTTGCCGATCTCGCCTTCGAGCTCGGTGTCGTCGGCGACGACTTCGATCACGCGCTTCTGCGTCATTTCGCCCGTACGCGGGTCGATCTTGACGCGGATGTCGTGCTCGGCGCCGTAACGGGCGCGGGCGGCCTTCTGCAGAGCGTCCTCGATAGCCTCGATGACGACTTCCTTCTCGATACTTTTTTCACGCGCGACCGCGTCGGCGATCTGCAGAAGTTCGAGCCGGTTGGCGGAGATGCCGATGGCCATGGTCAGTCCTCTTCACTTTCGGACAGGTCGTCGTTGTCGGATTGGATGCGGGCGGCGCGCTGCTTCGCGCCCCGCTCCATCAGGGTGTCGTTCATGACGAGCTTGGCGTCGATGATCCAGGCGAAGGGGAAGTAGACGGTGACGTCATCCTCGCCCTCGATGTTCAGGCCGACCTGGTCGTCCTCGATCCCGGCCAGCTCGCCCTTGAAGCGCTTGCGTCCCTCGGCCACGCGGTCGAGTTCGATGCGGGCCTCGAGGCCCGCATAGTCGTTGAAGTCCTTCAGGCGGGTCAGCGGCCGGTCGATGCCGGGGCTGGAGACCTCCAGCGTATATTCGCCCGCGATCGGGTCGGCGGCGTCGAGAATTTCGGAAATCCCGCGCGACAGCTTCGCGCAGTCCTCGACGTTCATGTCGCCGCCGCTGCCGTCTTCCTGCAGCGGATGTTCGGCCATGATCTGCAGGCGACGCTGCTCGGCGCCGCCCATCAGGCGCAGCCGGACGATCTCGTAGCCAAGGGTTTCGGCCACGGGATCGAGCATATCGATCAGATCACGGTCTTCCTGCGTCTTGCCGCGCACGTTCTTCTCAACTCGATACGACCGGCGGGATCCAAGATCCCATTCGGTCAAACAAAAAGCGGCAGCCTTTCGGCCGCCGCTCGAAAGCGCCATCTAGCGCTAACGGACGATGTGGGACGCTTTATAGGCGAATTGAAAAACCTTGTCGACTCCATCGGCGCACGCCCCTTCCGCGCCGCGGCAATTTTAGCCTATAGAGACCACCGCGCAGGCCGCCTCCCCGCGGACCTCATAAGACGAAGAGTCACAATGGACCTCTCCAAGATCCCGACCGGCGCCAACCCGCCTTACGACCTCAACGCCATCATCGAGATCCCGCAGGGCGGCGAGCCGGTGAAGTACGAGATCGACAAGGAAAGCGGCGCCCTGATGGTCGACCGCTTCCTGCACACCGCGATGTTCTATCCGGCCAACTACGGGTTCATCCCGCACACCCTGGCCGATGACGGCGATCCCGCCGACATCATGGTCGTGGGCCCGACCCCCGTGGTGCCGGGCGCGATCATCCGCTGCCGCCCGATCGGCACCCTGATGATGGTCGACGAGGCCGGCTCGGACGAAAAGATCCTGGCCGTGCCGGTCGACAAGCTGCACCCGTTCTACACGGGCGTGTCCAGCTGGCGCGACCTGCCGACCATCCTGACCGAGCAGATCGCCCACTTCTTCCAGCACTACAAGGACCTGGAAAAGGGCAAGTCGACCAAGATCAGCGGCTGGGCCGATATCGAAGAGACCGCCGACATCATCCGCACGGCGATCAAGCGCTACAACGAGACCTACTAGCTAGAGCTCATGGCCAGGATCGATCTCACCTTGCGGATCATCCTGGCCGACCCGCCGCCCGGCGTGGCCTTTTCCAAGCAGGACGCCAAGAACGTCCCCGTCGATACGGTGAGATCCGAGGGCGACCTCTCCTTCGACATTCCGATAACCCTGACACCGACTCCGCGGGGCCTTCGCCCCGGCGGCGGCTTTGTGCGCAACGACAGTCGTGGACGGTTCGTCTACATCGCCTCGGGCCGCGCGGCGGGCGACTGCCAGACAGAGTGGCAGCGACGCCTCAAGATCTACCTGCACGACCTGCCAGCCGACCTCGTCACCGGTGAGGTGGTTGAGGCGACCGTCGCCGGCCGCGCCAAGGACGGAGGGCCGGCCTGCGCCACCGTGCCGCTGCTCAAGACCTGGGCGCGCGTCAGATCCTGACGAAATCCAGGAACACCGGCGCGCAGTCGCCCAGCTTCTTTTCCTCGTAGCGCGTGGTCACGTGGTCCGCCGGGATCGCGTTGCGATCGGCGTTGGCGTCAGCGAAGCGGAAGTTCGCATCGGCCAGCACCCGCTCGGTCGTCCACTCGCCATAGTCGGCCCAGTCGGTGGCGAAGCGCAGGGCCGCGCCCGGATTCATGACGCGCGCCAGCTTGGCGAGGAACTCGGGCTGGATCAGACGGCGCTTGTTGTGGCGCGCCTTGTGCCAAGGGTCGGGGAACATGATGAAGACCCGGTCCAGGCAGGCGTCGGGCAGCCAGTCGACCACGTCGCGCGCGTCGCCCTCGTGGATGCGGACATTCTTCAGCGCCTGCTCTTCGACGTGACGCACCGCGCTGGCCACGCCGTTGACGAACGGCTCGGCGCCGATGACCAGGGTGTCGGGAACGCGGCCAGCCTGGGCGGCCATGTGCTCACCGCCGCCAAAACCGATTTCTAGCCACACCCCCTTGGCGTCCGGCATCAGGTCCAAAGGCTGGAAGGGACCTTGCGGCACGGCGATCTCGGGCAGCAAGGTGTCGAGCAAGGCCTGCTGGCGGGGCTTCACCGGGCGCGCCTTGATGCGGCCGAACGAGCGCAGCGGTCCGTGGGGAATGGGAGCGGAAGTCATGGGCGGCGTCTTAGAACGTTGAAGTCGAAATGAAAACGGGCTCCGACCCGGTTGGATCGGAGCCCGCGTCTAGAGAGGTCGAAGGTAAGGCTTACGCCAGGCCCTTCAGTTCGCCCACGAGGTCGGTCTTCTCCCACGAGAAGCCACCTTCGTTGTCCGGCGTGCGGCCGAAGTGGCCGTAGGCGGCGGTGCGAGCGTAGATCGGGCGGTTCAGCTGCAGGTGCTCGCGGATGGAGCGCGGGGTGGCGCCGCCGATCAGTTGCGGCAGGACCTTTTCCAGGACCGCCGGATCGACCTTGCCGGTGCCGTGCAGATCGACGTGGAACGAGACGGGCTGAGCCACGCCGATCGCGTAGGCGATCTGGATGGTGCAGCGGTCGGCCAGGCCCGAGGCCACGACGTTCTTGGCCAGGTAGCGGCAGGCATAGGCGGCCGAGCGGTCGACCTTGGTCGGATCCTTGCCCGAGAACGCGCCGCCGCCGTGCGGGGCCGCGCCGCCGTAGGTGTCGACGATGATCTTGCGGCCGGTCACGCCAGCGTCGCCGTCCGGGCCACCGATCTCGAAACGGCCCGTCGGATTGACCAGCCACTGGGTCTTCTTGGTGATCAGACCGTCCGGGAAGACCGGCAGGATGTGCGGCTTGATCAGGTCCAGCACGCGCTTGGAGGTCGCGGCCTTGCCGTCGATCTTCTTCTTGTGCTGGTGGCTCACGACGATCGAGACGACGCGCACGGGCCGGCCATTGCCGTCATATTCCAGGGTCACCTGGCTCTTGGCGTCCGGCTCCAGCTCCGAGAGCTCGCCGCTGTGACGCAGCTCGGCCAGACGCTTCAGCACGTTGTGGCTATATTGCAGGGTGGCCGGCATCAGCTCCGGGGTCTCGGTGCTGGCGTAGCCGAACATGATGCCCTGGTCGCCGGCGCCTTCGTCCTTCTTCTCGGTGGCGTCCACGCCCTGGGCGATGTGCGCCGACTGGCCGTGCAGGAAGTTCGAGTACTTCGCCTTCTGCCAGTGGAAGCCCTTTTGCTCGTAGCCGATGTCCTTGATCGCCGCGCGAACCTTGGGCTCGAGCGAGGCGAGGATCTCCTTGGTGAGTTCCTTGTTGGCCTTCTTGTCGCCGTCCGGCTTGCCGGCGCGGACCTCGCCAGCCAGGACGATGCGGTTGGTCGTCACCAGGGTCTCGCAGGCGACGCGCGCCTCGGGGTCGGCGGTCAGGAAGGCGTCGACGACGGTGTCGCTGATACGGTCGGCGACCTTGTCGGGGTGACCTTCGGAGACGCTCTCGCTGGTGAAGATGTAGGACGAACGGCTCAAGAGACAGCTCCGGTCATGAAATTCCGCCCAGGCGGACAGGCGCCCGGTACGGCGTCAGTTAGACAGGAACCATATAAAGATATGTTTATGCGATCAAGCGGAGCTTGAGAGACTAACCCTCTTCGTCGTCGGCTTCCGCTTCCTCGGCCATCGAGCGGACCAGCTCCAGAATCCGTCGGCGCACTTTCGGCTTGGTGATCCGGGGAAACAGGCTGGCCAGTTCCAGGCCTTCGGGCGTCATCAGGAAGTCGTGGACGAAAAGCTCGCCGCCCTCGGCGACCCCCTCGTTAGCGGTGTCGGCCAGGCCTTCGAAAAAGTAGGCCACGGACGACTGCAGGCTCTTGGCGATCTCGTAGAGCTTGCTGGCGCTGACCCGGTTGGCCCCGCGCTCATACTTTTGGATCTGCTGGAAGGTCAGGCCCAGATCTTCGGCCAATCGCTCCTGGCTGACGCCGAGGATCTTTCGGCGCATGCGTATGCGGGCCCCGACGTGCAGGTCGATGGGATTGGGGTGGCGCTCGGTGTGCGGCAGGTCGCTCATACCCACGCTTGATAGCTGAAATTGCGGTTTTAATTCAGCCTAAGTCTTTCAAGTGCGCAATAGAGGAAAAGGACTTACCCGCCCAAAGGCGAGCTGACGCAACCGCAGATACCAGTAGAAGCGCGAGAAACGCGAGATTCCCCAAGTTGTCGAAGGGTGTAACCTCACCAATCCCCGGTATTTGCGCGTCGACGACGCCGCTTTTGCCTAAATCGAGCCGGGTTCCCGGAACGATTCGACCACGCGCGTCGATGACAGCGCTGACCCCGGTCGGTGTTGCGCGCAGGATCGGCTTGGCGCTTTCGATGGCGCGATAGCTAGCCAGATTGAGGTGCTGCAAGGGCCCGGACGTCACGCCGAACCAGGCGTCGTTCGAAACATTGATCAAAACCCGGACGTTCGGATCGCTTTTGGCCAAGCCCGGAAACAGGCTCTCGTAGCAGATCAGCGGCTGGACCAGCAGGTCGGGCGCGATGCGCAGCGGGGCCGGGCGCGGACCGGTGGCGAAGCCGTCGCCCAGATGCGCCAGGCTCTTAAAACCGATGAGGGTGAGGAACTTCTCAGCCGGCAGGTATTCGCCGAACGGCACCAGCCGATGCTTGTCATAGACGCCGACCACTTCGAGGTCCGTGGCCGTGCGGCGCAGAGCGATCAGGCTGTTGTAGTAGACCGGCGCCTGGACCGGGCCCTCGTAGCGGTAGCCGCCGATCAGCAGCAACTGGCCGGGCTGGAGACTGTCGACGATCGCCTGGCGGACCCAGCTCCCCGGCGCGAGATAGTCGTTGGTCGCCGCAGGCAGGGCGCCCTCGGGCCAGATCACGATGTCCGCGGGCCTGTCCTTGTAGGGCGTCGCGGTCAGCGAGACGTAGGACTGGACGATCCGCGAGAAGCGGACGGCGTCCCACTTGGCGTCCTGCTGGATGTCGGCCTGGACGATCCGCACCGTCGTCGGGGGCCCCTTGGCCAGCGGCCGCGACTGGGCCACCGCGCCGTAGGCATAGAGCGCGACGAGGCCGGCGACCGCCCCGCCCAGCGCGACCCTCCCCGCCTTGCCCTCGCGCCACACGGCGGGAGCGGCGGCGATGGCCAGGGTGATCCAGGTCAGGCCGTAGGCGCCGACCAGGGCGGCGGCCTGGGACGGCCAGGAACCCGCGCGCCAGCTCTCGCCCGGCAGGTTCCAGGGAAAGCCGGTCAGCACGTGGCCGCGCGCCCACTCCAGCGCCGCGAAGGCGCCGGCGAAGGTCAGGACCCGCCAGGCGTTGGCGGGCCGAACCCGTCGGTAGAGCAACGCCGCGAGGCCCCAGAACAGCGCCAGACCCCCGGCCATGGCCGCCACCGCGAACGGAGCCATCCAGCCCTGGTTGGCGGCGTCGACCATGAAGGCCTCGGCGATCCACCAGGTGCTCAAGGCGAAATAGCCTACCCCGGCCAACCAGCCGCGCCAGAAGGCCGAGCGCAGCGGCTTGGCCGGGTTGGCGTCATCCAGCAGGAAGAGCAGCCCGGCGTAACCCAGCAATCCCGCCAGCACGCCGAACGGCGGGTGGGCCAGGGCGGCGGCCAGACCCGCGAGCAACGCCAGGACCGGGCCGCTCCAGGCCTTCGCACGGAAGTCCTTCCAGGCGGTCACGAAGCGGAGACATCCTCGGCGACCGGCGCGGTCTGCGGCGACGAACCGCCGCGTACGCGCACCCGGCGCACCCGGCGCGGGTCGGCCTCGACCACCTCGAACTCGTAGCCGTCCGGATGGGCGATGACCTCGCCCCGTTGCGGCACGCGGCCCGCCAGGGCCACGACCAGGCCGGCGACCGTGTCGATGTCCTCCTCCATGTCGGAGGGGGCCAGTTCGCGGCCGAGGGCGGCTTCCAGTTCTTCCAGGGGGGCGCGGGCGTCGGCGTCGAACACCCCGCCCGGCCGCGCCACGATCGCGACGGCGGCCGCGTCATCGTGCTCGTCGTCGATCTCGCCGACCACCGCCTCGATCAGGTCCTCCATCGAGACCAGGCCGTCGGTGCCGCCGAACTCGTCGATGACCAGGGCCATGTGGATACGGCTGGTGCGCATGCGGAGCAGGAGGTCGGCGGCCTTCATCGAAGCGGGCACGTACAACGCGTCGCGGCGCAGCTTGTTCAGCACCAGGTCGCCCGCCGCCGGCCGCCTGGCCTCGTCGGAGAGCAGCCGGAAGATGTCCTTGACGTGGACGACGCCGACGGGGTCGTCGAGGGTCTCGCGATAGATCGGCATCCGCGAGTGCTCGGCCTCGGCGAACTGGGCGACCACCGTCTCGAACGGGGTCGAGAGCTCGACCGAGACGATGTCGGCGCGCGGGGTCATGACGTCGGCGACCCGCAAGGTCTGAAAGGCCTCGGCCTGGTCGACGATGTCGACGGCGCCGGTCACGGGCGGCGGTTCGGGCGGCCGCGCGGGCTCACCGCCGGTCAGCTGTCGGCGCATACGCCGGAAAAACGCCCGCACGCCCCGGCTTCTGCGAACCGGACCGGCGGGCTGTTGACTAGGCTCGTCGCTGGGCATGGCCCTTGTCAGCGCCCCTCTTCATCGCCGGCGTAAGGGTCCGGAACGTCCAGACCCGCCAGGATTTCGCGCTCGAACGATTCCATGGCTTCCGCCTCTTCGTCGTTCTCGTGGTCATATCCTAGGAGATGAAGCACGCCGTGCGCCACCAGATGTTGCAGGTGGTGCGCCAGAGACTTGCCCTGCTCGGCCGCTTCGCGCGCGCAGACGCCATAGGCCAGGGCGATGTCGCCGATCTGGCCCTCGGGATTGGCTTCCGGATTTCGCGGCGAGGGGAAGGACAGCACGTTGGTCGCATAGTCCTTTTGGCGGAAGTCGCGATTCAGGGCCCGGACGCTGTCATCATCGGTCAGCAGGATCACGATCCCCTGGCCCTCGATGTCCTCGTGCGCGTCCAGCACGGCCTGGGCCGCGCGCCAGACCAGAGCCTCGGTATCGGCTTCCGCCGTGGTCCAGGCCTCGTCTTCGATCTCGATGTCGACGGTGATGGTCATTTAGCGGGGCGTACTCACTTACCGGGGCGTGCTTTGGGCCGCGTCGGCGTCATAGGCCTTCACGATCCGCTCGACGAGCGGATGGCGCACGACATCGGCCGAGGTGAAACGCGACACCGACACGCCCTCGACCCCTTCCAGGATGGAGACGGCATGGGCCAGGCCCGAGTCGCGAGGATTCAGCAGGTCGACCTGGGTCGGATCGCCCGTGACGACCATGCGGGCGCCCTCGCCGATCCGGGTCAGGACCATCTTCATCTGCAGGCGCGAGCAGTTCTGGGCCTCATCGACGATGACGAACGCATGGGCCAGCGTCCGGCCGCGCATGAAGGCGATCGGGGCGACCTCGATCTCCAGTTTCTCGCGACGCCGACGCAGTTGATCGGCGCCCATGATGTCGGTCAGGGCCTCCCAGACCGGGGCCATGTAAGGGTCGACCTTCTCGTTCAGGTCGCCCGGCAGGAAGCCCAGCTTTTCGCCGGCCTCGACGGCGGGGCGGGTGACGATCAGGCGATCGACCTCGCCACGCATCAACATGCCGGCGCCATGGGCCACGGCCAGGAAGGTCTTGCCGGTGCCGGCGGGACCCAGGCCGAAGCTCAGCGGATGAGTGGCCATGGCCTCCATATAGCGGGCCTGGCCCTTGGTCTTGGGCGAGACGCTACCCTTGCGCACGGCGCGGGGCGAAGCCTGGCCGCCCGTCTCATGCGCCGAACCGATGGCGATGCGCGCGTCGGCCTCGACCACCTCCTCGCCGGCGTCGGCGCGGGCGGCCAGGGTCTGCAGCACCCGCTTGGCGCCGGTGCGGCCACGGGCGTCTCCCGTGATGGTCACGCCGCCGCCTGGGGTCTCGATCAGCACCTTGAAGGCGTCTTCGATCAGGGCGGCGTGACGGCCCGACGGACCGGTAACGGCGACGACGGCGTCGTCGGACAGCGGCAGGAACTCAGGGGTGCGGCTCAAGCGGTCTCCCAAATGGGCTGGATAGTGTCGGGATTAGCTTCAAGGACGCCGCCCAAGCTCATCTTGGCGGCGCTCTCGATGCGGACAGGCGCGATCGTGCCGATCAGGCTTTCAGGCCCCTCGGCATGTACGGCTTGCAGATATGGGCTGCGCCCCACGATCTGGCCAGGGTGACGGCCCGACTTCTCGAACAGCACCGGCATGACCTTGCCCACCTGGCTGGTGTTGAAGGCGCGCTGCTGCTCGTCCAGCAGTTGGTTCAGACGCTCCAGGCGCTCGGCCTTGACCGCGTCGTCGACCTGGCCGGGCATCGCGGACGCGGGCGTGCCCGGACGCCGCGAATATTTGAACGAGAAGGCCGAGGCGAAGCCGACCTCGCGGACCAGCTCAAGCGTCTTCTCGAAATCGCCGTCACGCTCGCCGGGGAAGCCGACGATGAAGTCGCCGCTCATGGCGATGTCCGGACGGGCGGCGCGGATCTTCTCGATCAGCTTCACATAGCTCTCGGCCGTGTGGTCGCGGTTCATGGCCTTGAGGATCTTGTCCGACCCCGCCTGCACGGGCAGGTGCAGATAGGGCATCAGCTCCGGCAGCTCGCCGTGGGCCTCGATCAGGTCGTCGCCCATGTCTCGCGGGTGGCTGGTCGTATAGCGGATGCGGTCCAGGCCATCGATGAGAGCCAGCCGGCGAACCAGCTTCGCCAAGGAAGAGCCGTCGCCGTCATAGGCGTTGACGTTCTGCCCCAGAAGGGTGACCTCGCGCACGCCCTTGCCGGCCAATTGCTTGGCCTCCTCGACGATGTCGTTCACCGGCCGCGACCACTCGCCGCCGCGTGTATAGGGCACCACGCAGAAGGTGCAGAACTTGTCGCAACCTTCCTGCACGGTCAGGAACGCCGTGACCCCGGTGACATGGCGCTCGGCCGGCAGCGCGTCGAACTTCTCGTCTGCGGCGAAGTCGGCGGCCAGTCGCTCGCCGGTCGCCCGGTGGGCGCGGGCGATCAGCTCCGGCAGCTGGTGATAGGCCTGGGGACCGACGACCAGATCGACCGCCTTCTGGCGATGCATGATCTCCTTGCCTTCGGCCTGGGCCACGCAGCCAGCCACGGCGATGGTCATGCGACCGCCGTCCAGCGCCTTGCGATCCTTCATCTGCTTGATGTAGCCGAGCTCGGAATAGACCTTCTCGGTCGCCTTCTCGCGGATGTGGCAGGTGTTCAGCACCACCAGATCCGCGCCTTCCGGATCATCGACCACGCCATAGCCCAGCGGGCGCAGGACATCGGCCATGCGCTCGCTGTCATAGACGTTCATCTGACAGCCGTAGGTCTTGATATAGAGGCGCTTTTGCGGGGTCTCGCTCATGCGCGAGGTTATGGGGTCACGCGGCCCCGGGCGCAAGTTCGTCAGGGTCACACCCTCGACCGCTCAGTCCTCGAGCGGCACCCCGTAGAGCTCCAGCCGGTGATCGATTAGCTTGTAGCCCAGCTTGCGGGCGATCGCGTTCTGAAGCGCCTCGATCTCCTCGTCCACGAACTCGACGACCTTGCCGGTCTTCATGTCGATCAGGTGGTCGTGATGGTGGTCGGGCGTCTCTTCATAGCGTGAGCGGCCGTCACGGAAGTCGTGGCGCTCGATGATGCCGCTTTCCTCGAACAGGCGGACCGTGCGGTACACCGTGGCGATCGAGATGTGCGGATCGATGGCGTGGGCCCGGCGGTGCAGCTCCTCGACGTCCGGGTGGTCGTCGGCCGACGACAGCACGCGCGCGATCACGCGGCGCTGGTCCGTCATCCGCATGCCTTTTTCGATACAGGCCTTTTCGAGTCGATCCACGGCGGAGCTCCGTCTGAGTCGCGGCAAGATAGGGGGTTGGTTGCTAAGTGTTAAGCGCCCGGCGCATGACAAGCGCGTCCTTGGCGCCATCCGGGTGGGGATAATAGCCCTTCCGCAGGCCGACCTTGGCGAAACCAGTCGTCTGGTAGAGGGCGATGGCCGCCAGATTGTCGGCGGCGACCTCCAGGAACATCGCCTCGGATCCGGTCTCGGCGGCGATCCCGGCGGCGATTTCCACCAGCGCGGCGCCCCAGCCGCGACGGCGCGCGGCCGGATCGACGGCGATGGTCAGGATCTCGGCTTCGCCGGCGATCGAGCGGCACAGGATGAAGCCCTTGGCCTCGGCGGGTTCGCCGGCCTCGCCCAGCACCGCGAACGCGCCCGGGGATTTCAGCAGTTCGTCGAACTCCAGCGCCGTCCAGGGCCGGTCGAAGGCCTTGTCGTGGATGTCGGCCAGATCGAAGGAGGCCTCGGGCCCAACGGGACGCAGGTTCATGTTTCGGCTTGGGCCGTCGGCAGCGTCGCATAGGGCGCGCGCAGATACAGCGGCCGCGGCGAATGGGTCGGGGCGGGCCTGGTGGCGGCCAGGCGAGCGACAGCGACCGGATCCGGGGAGACGGGCGTCAGGACGGTCGCCTGGCTCAACGCGTCGGCCAGCAGCGGCGCGCCGGAACCGATCAGGGTCGCCGGCCCGCCGGAATAGAGCTCGGCCAGCCGCGCGGCGGCTTCGCCAAGGCCCAGAGCGTCTGGGGCCATCAGCGACACGCCGTCGGCGAAGACCTGGATGTAGACTTGGCTCATCCGCGCATCGATCACGGCCGCGACGAAGTTCTTGGTCCCGTAGGCCAGGCTCTCCAGCGTATTGATCCCGACGCACGGGATCGACAGCGCCGTGGCCAAGCCCTTGGCGAAGGCCAGGCCAACGCGCATGCCAGTGAACGAGCCGGGGCCGACCGTGACGCCGATGCGCGTGAGGTCGGTGAAGGCCACGCTGGCCTCGGCGGCGGCTTCCCGCGCCAGGACGCCGATGCGCTCCTGGTGACCGCGGGTCATGGCTTCGCTCCGCACGGCCAGCACGCGCTCGCCGTCCAGCACGGCGACCGAGCTGGCGCCGAGGCAGGTGTCGATCGAGAGGATCATGGGTCAGCCGGCGCCGACGACCGCGCCTTCGGCCGGACGCCAGATGAACGCGTTCAACTGGCCCTTGGCCTTCAGGGTCGCCTCGGGCGGCACGGTCTTGCCCGTATAGCCGGGGACGCCGAACACGTAGGAGACGTTCGGGGTCTCGGGACGGACGCAGATCGTCTGGTTGATCTCCCGGCCCTCGCCGGCGCGGCACTGGTCTACGGTAAAACCGAGATCGGCCCACTTGGCCAGCAGCGTCTCGCCCTTTGGGCCGCGGGCGTCACCGGCCTCGACCCGGACATAGGCGATCTCGGCTTCATCGTTCTTGCCGATCTCCGCCAGCGGAACGTTGTCCTGCTCGACATTGATGATCGGCTGGGGCGGGCCCTCGCCGAAGTGCAGGAAGGCGCTGTCGACCTTGGCCTTCGGGAACAGCACCTTCAAAGTCGGCAAGTCGAAGGCGACCGAGCCGTTGATCGGACCGACGCCGTCGTTGCTGATCTTCAGCGGTCCGCCGACATAGGGCGCCATGGCGACGTGGACCGGGGCTGTCGCGCCGGTCTCGGCGACGGGCGCCGCACCGTTTGAAGGCTGTGTCTCGTCCGTCTTGGCCGGGCCGCAGGCGGCGAGCAGCACGAGCGGCAGGGCGAGGAGGGTGTGGCGAAGGGTCATGACCCTCTTCTAGCCAATGTTCGCGATACGCACAAAATGCTTGTCATCAAGTCAGTGCGAGGCTTGATTTGTGGGTATCGCGCAGGACGGCGTTTGCGATGACGACGAGCTTTCGGGCGATGGCCGCGAGGGCGAGACGCTTTGGTTTTCCGGCGTCGATGAGGCGTTTATAGACGGGGGCGAGGGTCGGATGGGCCCTTGCGGCGGTGAGGGCGGCCATGAAGAGAACCGGGCGTAGACCGGTTCTGCCGCCGCTCATGGGCCGCCGTCGCTGCGTTTGTCCGGACTGATGGGGATGGGGCGCCAGTCCGGCGAGGCTGGCGGCCTGCTTTGGTCCCATGCGGCCCAGCTCGGGTAGAAGGGCCAGCAGGGTGCGGGCGGTGACGGGGCCTACGCCGGGAATGGCGCGCAAGGCCTGCTCGTCTCGGACCAGGTCGGCCAGGGCCTGGATGAGCTGAGCCAGCTGGGCGTCGATATGACGTATCTGGCGGGTGAGGAAGTCGATCTGCTCGTCGAGCAGGTCTTGCAGGCGGGCCGCGCCAGGAGCGCCGCGGCGGTTCCTGGCCTGGACGCGCTGGGCCAGCAGGTCCTGGCGATGGCGTAGGAGCTGGGCGAAGGCCTCACGCTCGGGCTCTGGGGCGCGCCAGGGCTTGAGCTGAGCGGCTCGGTCCTGGCCGTAGCGCGTGAGCCAGGCCGCATCGATCGGGTCGGTCTTGGCGCGGCCGCCGTGCGAGGCGATGAAGGCCTTCACCTGGGCGGCGTCGGCGCGACAGGCGCGCAGGCCCACCACGGCGGCGGCGTCCAGCAACCGGCGCTCATGGCCTCCGGTGGTCTCGCAGACCAGCCAGTCGTAGTCGGCGTAGGGTCTCAGGGCCTTTGCCAGCGCGTCGGGGGCGTTGTCCACGCTCCAGTAGCGCCGTGTCAGGCTGTCGTGGAAGACGATGGCGTCCTTGGCCACATCGGCGCCCAGGACACGCGGGCCGGCATTGGCCGGCGCAGGGGTTTGAGGCATGATCGTCTCGGCTTCGGATTGTCTGCGGGCGCGCCTAGCGGCCCAGTCAAGTCAACAAGCGAACGAAGCCGGTCCGCCGCCGGACCTTGATGACAACGGGCTTGAGGCCCGATCCCGGAACGGTCGCGGCGACGGGCGCGGATCCGAGGCTGGCCGGCCCCGGATCCGCTTCCGGCCAAACCAATATGCCTCACCTTTCATAGACAATCCCGACCGCGGCGAAGCGGAGAGCCGGGACCCAGGGGTAACCGCGGTGCGCCGGCCCTGGGTCCCGGACAGCCTCTGCGAGGCTTCCGGGATGACAAGCTTGGGTGCGTTACAGAATCTTCGCCGCCTCATCGAAGGCGAGGCGCGGATTGCGCGGGAACAGGCCCTCGTCCGTACCGTGGCCGATCGAGACGATGAAGTTGCTCTTGATGTTCGTGCCCGCGAAGAACTCGGCGTCGACGCCGGCATTGTCGAAGCCCGACATCGGACCGGCGTCCAGGCCAAGGGCTCTCGCGCCCAGGATCAGATAGCCGCCCTGCAGCGAGCTGTTGCGCAGCGCGCCCCACTCGCGCGCCGTCATGTCGCTGAACCAGTCCTTGGCGCCCGGGGCGTGCGGGAACAGCTTGGGCAGGGTTTCCGGAAAATCGAGGTCGTAGCCGACGATCACCGTCACCGGCGCCTGCCGGATCTTCGGCGCGTTCGAGCCCGACGCGAGCTTGGCCAAGCGCTCCTTGGCTTCCGGCGAGGTCAGGAAATAGAACCGGGCCGGGCTGGCGTTGGCGGCCGTCGGGCCAAACTTCACCAGGTCGTACAGCGCGTGCAGCGTCTCTTCCGGCAGCGGGGTCGGGTCCCAGCCGTTGCGGGTGCGGGCTTCGGTGAACAGCTGGGCGAGCGCGCCGTCGTCGATCTTGGCCATTATGGATCCTTCGGAAGGCTATCTGTAACTCTACAGGTTACGATATAGACGCCCGCGCGACGGGATCAACCCTTGGCGATCAGAGCGTCTGCTCGACCCGGGTCACTTCCGGCACATAGTGCTTGAGCATGTTCTCGACGCCGGCCTTCAGGGTCGCCGACGAGGACGGGCAGCCCGAGCAGGCGCCGCGCATGTGCAGCCAGACCACGCCCGTCTGTGGCTCGAAGCGCGAGAAAACGATATCGCCGCCGTCCTGGGCCACCGCCGGACGGATGCGGGTATCGAGCAGTTCCTTGATCTCGGCGACGATCTGCGCGGTGTCCTCGTCATAGACACCGTCTTCGTCATGGCCGCCATCGGCGCCCGAGGCCTGGTCCAGCAACACCGGCCGGCCGCTGGTGAAGTGGTCCATGATCGCCGCCAGGATCGGCGCCTTCAGGTGCGGCCACTGGGCGTCCTCGCCCTTGGTCACGGTCAGGAAATCGGGACCGAAGAACACCCGCGACACGTCGCCGAGCTCGAACAGGGCCTTGGCCAGCGGCGAAACCTCGCCCTCTTCCGGGGTCCGGAACTCCCGCGCGCCTTCACCCAACACCTCGCGGCCGGGCAGGAACTTCAGGACCTCGGGGTTCGGGGTGGTTTCGGTCTGAATGAACATCGCCCTGAAATGGACCTCGCGGCCTCGTGACGCAAGACCGTCCGCCGCGTTCACAAGACCGTAGACCGGCGAATTTTAAAAGTGACACAGGCGTCATTTTCTGGCGGTATGGCGGCATAACAATGGTCCGCGGGAGGATCCTGAAGATGAGCGATGGTTCGGTTGACCTAAAGGAAGCCGCGCGGGCTGAAGCCTACGCGATGCCCCTGGAAGATATCCATGTGGCCAGCCCGGCCCTGTTCCAGGCCGACGCCATGTGGCCCTATTTCGAACGGCTTCGGAAGGAAGACCCGGTCCACTGGTCGAAAGGCGACGAGGAAACCGGTCCCTACTGGTCGATCACCCGCTACAACGACATCATGACCGTCGACACGACCCACCAGGTTTTCTCGTCGGACGCGCACCTGGGCGGCATCACCATCCGGAACTTCGACGAGGACTTCGTCCTGCCGATGTTCATCGCGATGGACCAGCCCAAGCACGACATCCAGCGCAAGACGGTCAGCCCGATCGTCTCGCCGCAGAACCTGGGCCGCCTGGAAGGCGTCATCCGCGAGCGGGTTTGCCATATCCTCGATACGCTGCCGCTGAACGAGCCGTTCGACTGGGTCGACAAGGTCTCGATCGAGCTGACCACCCAGATGCTGGCCACCCTGTTCGACTTCCCCTGGGAAGAGCGCCGCAAGCTGACCCGCTGGTCGGACGTCGCCACCGCCTCGCCCGAAAGCGGCTTGGTGGAGAGCGAAGAGGCCCGCCGCGCCGAGCTGCTGGAGTGCCTGGGCTATTTCACCAATCTGTGGAACCAGCGGGTCAACCAGACCGAGCCTGGCAACGACCTGATCTCGATGCTGGCCCATGGCGAGGCCACCCGCGACATGCCGCCGATGGAGTATCTAGGCAATGTCATCCTGCTGATCGTCGGCGGCAATGACACCACCCGCAATTCGCTGACCGGCGGCCTCTACGCCCTGTCGAAGAACCCTCAGGAAGAGGCCAAGCTGCGCGCCGACCCCGGCCTGATCCCGAACATGGTCTCGGAGATCATCCGCTGGCAGACCCCGCTGGCCCACATGCGCCGCACGGCGCTGGAAGACTTCGAGCTGTCGGGCAAGACCATCAAGAAGGGCGACAAGGTCGTCATGTGGTACGTCTCGGGCAACCGCGACGACACGGTGATCGAGAACGCCGACGCCTTCATCATCGACCGCCCCCAGGCCCGCCGCCACCTGTCGTTCGGCTTCGGCATCCACCGCTGCGTCGGCAACCGTCTGGCCGAGATGCAGCTGAAGATCGTCTGGGAAGAGATTCTCAAGCGCTTCCCCCGGATCGAGGTGCTGGAAGAGCCCAAGCGGGTCTATTCGACCTTCGTGAAGGGCTACGAGCGGATGATGGTCCGGATCCCGGAGCGGAACTGATCTGTTTTGACGCCTCCTGACGCCAAACCGGCGGCCACTTTGGCGGGAGGCGTCACGCCAACGCCTCGATCTCGGCGTCCGTCAGGTCCCCGGGCACGACGGTCACCGGCAGCTTGCGGCCCGCGAAGCCGACGCCCTCCTTGGCGATGGCCGAGATCAGGGGACCGGGGCCACGGCCGGCCGTCGAGGTCGCCAGGATCAGGATCTTGATGGCCGGGTCGGCGGCGATGACCAGCCTCAGCGCCGTGCGGACGCTGTCGGCGTGCTTGATGATGAACTCGGGCGGCAGGCCGGTGGCGGCCACGACCTGGGCGGCGAGGCTCTGCAAGAGCGCCTCGGCCTCCTCCCGCTCCTGGCGCTCGATCTCCTCGCGCACGCCGCTCCAGTGCTCGAACTCGGCCGGCGAGATCACCTTCAGCAGCGCCACATGACCGTTGGTCGAGCGGGCGCGGCGGCAGGCGTATTTCAGCGCCGCCGCGAACTCCGGCGAGTCGTCGGCGACGACGAGGAACTTGCGGCGACTTGAAGCGGCGTCGGTCATATCGCGAGATGACGCCGCTTCAATCGCAACCTCAAGCCCCCCCAGAAGCTAGGCCCCCCAGAAGCCGACCAGCTTCTTGACCTCGGCCAGGGTCGGGGCGGCGGCCTCGGAGGCCTTGGCCGCGCCCTTGGCCAGGATGGCGTCCAGCACCGCCGGATCGCCCAACAGGCCGCGCATCTTGTCGCCGACCGGGGCCAGCTTTTCGACCGCCAGCTCGGCCAGGGCCGGCTTGAAGGTCCCGAAGCCCTTGCCGGCGTAGTCGGCCAGCACCTCGGCCTTGGTCTTGCCGGCCAGGGCCGCGAAGATGCCGACCAGGTTGTCGGCCTCGGCGCGGGCGGTCAACTCTTCCAGCGTCTCGGGCAGCGGTTCGGGATCGGTGCGGGCCTTCTTGATCTTGGCCGCGATGGTGTCGGCGTCGTCGGTCAGGTTGATGCGCGAATAGTCCGACGGATCGGACTTGCTCATCTTGGCCGAGCCGTCGCGCAACGACATGACTCGCGCGCCCGGCCCCTGGATCAGCGGCTCGGGCTGCGGGAAGAAGGCCGGCGCCCCGCCCGGAACGCCGAAGTCGTGGTTGAACTTGCCGGCGATATCGCGGGTCAGCTCCAGGTGCTGCTTCTGGTCCTCGCCCACCGGCACGTGGGTGGCCTTGTAGACCAGGATGTCGGCCGCCTGCAGCACCGGATAGGTATAGAGACCCACCGAGCTGCGCTCCTTGTGCTTGCCGCTCTTCTCCTTGAACTGGGTCATGCGGTCCAGCCAGCCCAGGCGGGCGACGCACTGGAAGATCCAGGCCAGTTCGGCGTGCTCGCGCACCGCCGACTGCGGGAAGATCGTCGCCTTGTCCGGGTCCAGGCCCGAGGCGATGTAGGCGGCGGCGATCTCGCGGGTCTGCTGGGCCAGCAGCGCCGGGTCCTGCCAGACGGTGATGGCGTGCAGGTCGGCCACGAAGATGAAGGTGTCGATCTCGTGCTGCAGGCGGGAGAACTTCACCAGCGCGCCAAGATAGTTGCCCAGGTGCAGGGCGCCCGAGGGCTGGACGCCCGAGAGCACGCGGGCGGGACCCGTATAGGTGACGGGGGCTTGATCGGTCATGGCTGTGAGCCTTGGCTGTCGAATTCGGATGGGATGGCTATGGGCGCGAAAGCGCATCGCGCCGAAGCGCGAAGATCAAGGTCAGTTGGAGCCGCGCCATCGCGGCGAGAAGAGACCGATCGGAGCCATGCCCGGTTCGTTACCCTTCCCGCCGCCACGGATCAAGCCTTGCCCCGCCGCAGGACCGCCTTCAGCTCGGCCGGCTTGACCCCGCCGAACAGGAACAGCAGCGGCGGATAGACCGCCACGCCCGCCAGGCAGGTCAGGGCCAGGGCGAACTCCTTGGCGCCAATGGCGTGGCCGGTCAGGCCCAGGCCGCGCAGCGGCGCCTCGATCAGGTCGCGATAGTGCGCCGCGCCCGCCAGCAGCAAGCCCATGCCCAGGCTGGCGGCCAGGATCCGCGCCAGGCGCGACCAGGTCTGCAGCGAAGGGCCGTATTCCTTCTTGGCCGACAGCGCCCAGGCCATCTGGCCGACATTGATCCAGGAGGCGATGGCGGTGGCCGCCGCGATGCCCTTGACCCCGACCAGCTTGAACAGGATCACGCCGAAGACGATGTTCACCGCCACCGAGATCAGGGCGAAGCGCATCGGGCTCCTGGTGTCGCCGCGGGCGAAGAAGGCCCGCGAATACAGCTGCTGCAGCACGAAGGCCGGGGTGCCCAGGCCGTAGAAGAACAGGGCCGCCGCCGTCTGGCTGGCGTCGAACGCCGTGAACTGGCCGCGCGTATAGAGGCCGTCCGACAGGAAGCCGGGCATGGCGATCAGGGCCGCCGCGGCCGGCAGGGTCAGGGCCATGGCCAGGGTGATCCCCTGGTCCATGGCGCTCTGGGCGTCCGCCCGGTCGCCCGAGTGGACGGCGCGCGACAGGCGCGGCAGCAGGGCCACGCCGATGGCCACGCCCACCAGGCCCAGCGGCAGCTGGTAGAGGCGATCGGCCGTCGCCAGCCAGGTCCGGCCGCCCGGCACATGGCTGGCCAGGTTGCCGGAGATGAAGATGTTGACCTGGGTTGCGCTGGCCGCCAGGGCCCCGGGGATGGCCTTGCCGATCAGCTCGCGCACTTCCGGCGTCAGGCGCGGCAGGCGCCAATGGACCTGGGCGCCGGACTTGTTGACGCCCCAGGTCAGCAGGGCGGCCTGGGCGACGCCCGCCACCACGACGCCGATCGAGCCCCACTGCGCCGCGCCCACCGCCGTGGTCTGGGGCAGGATGAAGGCCAGGGTGCAGAGGTTCAGCAGGATCGGCGCGCCGGCCGACAGGATGAAGCGGTCGCGGGCGTTCAGAACGCCCGACAGGTGGGCCACGATCGCCATGCACGGCAGGTAGGGCATGGTGATCTGGGTCAGCAGCACCGCCAGCTTGTACTTCTCGGTGCCCCAGCCGAAGCCCGGGCTGATCAGCATCATCAGCCACGGCATGGCCAGCTGGCAGACGACGGTGATCAGGATGGTCGAGGCCGCCAAGGTGGCCATGGCGTCGGCCGCCAGGATGTCGGCCTTCTCCTCGCCGTCGCGCTGCAGCGACTTGGCGTAAGCCGGCACGAAGGCCGCCGCGAAGGCGCCCTCGGCGAAGAACCGGCGGAACAGGTTCGGGAAGGCCAGGGCCGCGTTGTAGGCGTCGGCCGCCGGGGTGGCGCTGGCCCCCATGCGGTACGAGACGGCGAGATCGCGCGCGAAGCCCATGAACCGGCTGACCAGGGTCAGGCCGGAATAGATCGCCGACGACTTGAGCAAGCCACCCTTCTTGGGCGCCGGGGGGGGCGCGGGCGGGATGTCTTCGGCGGGAGCGGCGGGGATGGTGTCGGTCACCTGCGGCTTCTGGGGTCTCGGGCGAGGGGCGTCAAGGGTGGCGCTGACCCCCTCCACCGGCTTCGCCGGTCCCCCTCCCCCAACAGGGGGAGGAGAGAAGGGGTCCAGGCTCCCTTCTCCGCCCCGCTTGGGGGCGGACAGACCTGCGTGAGCAGGTCAGGTGGGGGCCTGTGCTGAGTCGGCACGGCTTGGCGGCTTCACGCGGCGCGGCCGCTGAAGGTGTTGGGGAGGCGACGGAGCGGCCGGGCGAACCCGGGGACCGTAGGGTTTGTTTGTGTTTCGGCTCGCAGACCGCTCCGCCAGGCTGTTCTTGCCCGTGAGGATGGGGGGCGTGAGCGTCTTTCAGCTCGGGACCCCACTAGCCCCCGGACGGGCGCGGACCAAGTCGATCGGCTACATCCGTCTCGACCCCGACGATCCACGATAGGCGGCTTGTACGATCACCGCCCTGTCGCTCCGCTGATGGCTTTGATCCCGGACGATCCCGTCACCCACGTGCGCTCCTAAAGAGTAAGCGACGTGGCGTGAAGGCTCCGCCGGGAACCGCCAGCGGCCCCGCTCAACCTACCCCCGCCGCCGTTTTGGGCCGGATCCAAACGCCCTCCCCCGCGACGGGGACGCATTGAGTATGCGGTGGTGTTGAACGCCGATGATCCAGGGGTGCGAAAAAGTGGGAAGCGGTTGATTTCGTGGGGCTCGGCGCCGCTACCGCCGGGGAAAGAGGCCCCTCAGTCCCCACAAACAGCCGTCACCCCAGCGGATATTCCCGCTCCAGCCGGTAGGCCGAGCCCTCGCTGGTCCGCCAGCTGGAATAGAGCCCGAAGCGATCGACCGTGAAGGTCGGCGCGCGCATCAGGTTGTTGGCCTGGATCCAGGCCCCGACCTCCGTGACCGAGGCGCGCTTCAGATAGGCCAGGGTGACGTGCGGCGTGTAGAGGCGGCTCTCGGGCTTGAGCCCGACCGATCGGGCGGCGCTCTCGTTGGCCTTCGCCAAGCGGCGCAGCGGCGCGCTGTCCTCGACCCCGGCCCAGACGGCGTGGATGTCGGCGCCCTCGCCGAAGTGGCCGGCGCGGGCCAGTTCCAGGTCGAAGGCGGGCGCGGCGATCTCCGCCAGCGCTTCGTCCAGCTCGGCCGCCACCGGCTCCTGCACGTCGCCGATGAACTTCAGCGTGATGTGGAACGCCTCCAGCGGCCGCCAGCGCGCGCCCTCGATCCCGTGCTGGCGCGACAGCAGGCCCTGGCCGATCTCCGGCGGGATGGCGATGGCGGTGAAGAGGCGGATCATCCCGGGAGACCGCCTACGGGCAGGGGTTCGGCTGGCGGGCGTGGATGTCGTTGACGGCCTTTTCCAGCGCGTCGGTCCACGTCAGGTCGAAGGCGTCGATGTCGGTCTTCAGCTGGGCCATCGAGGTGGCGCCGATGATCGTGGCGGTCACGAATGGGCGGGCGTCGCAGAACTTCAGCGCCAGCTGGGCGGGATCCATGCCGTTCTCCTTGGCCAGGGCGACATAGGCGCGGAAGGCCTCGACCGCGCCCGGACCCTCATAGCGCTGCATGCGGTTGTAGAGCGCCTTGCGCGAGCCCTCGGGCAGGCCGCCGTCCAGATACTTGCCGGTCAACTGGCCCTGGGCCAGGGGCGAATAGGCCAGCAGGCCGACCTGTTCGCGCATGGCGATCTCGGCCAGGCCGAACTCGAAGGTGCGGTTGGCCAGGTGATAGGCGTTCTGGATCGAGGCGATGCGGGGCAGGCCTTTTGCTTCGCTTTCGGCCAGGAACTTCATCACGCCCCAGGGAAACTCGTTCGAGACGCCGACATGGCGGATCGAACCCTTCTTCACGTGGGCGTCCAGCGCCTCGAGGATGTCGCCGAACGCTTCGAAGTCCTGGTCGTAGTCGCGGTAGGACTGGCCGCCGAACACCCGCACCTTCCGGTCGGGCCAGTGCAGCTGGTAGAGGTCGAGATAGTCGGTCTTCAGGCGGCGCAGCGAGCCCTCGACGGCCTCGTCGATCTGGGCGCGCGTGTGGCGCGTGGTCGACCCGTCCTTGCGCATCCACGTCAGGCCGCCGAAGGCCGCGCCCTGGCCGGCGACCTTGGAGGCCAGCACGATCTCGTGGCGCTTGCCGGTCTTTTCCAGCCACGTGCCGATATATTGCTCGGTGCGCCCTTGCGTCTCGGGGCTGGGCGGGCTGGCGTACATCTCCGCCGTGTCCCAGAAGTTGACGCCGCGCGAGAGCGCGTAGTCCATCTGTTCGTGAGCCTCGGCCTCGGTGTTCTGCGAGCCCCAGGTCATGGTGCCCAGGCAGCAGCGCGAGACCGAGACGTCCGTGCGGCCGAGTTTGGCGTACTCCATGGGCAAGCCCCTCTTTTGCCCTATTGGGCGGCTTCTTCGCGGAAGCTTTCTAAGGGCTGCCGTCGCGTCACCGCAAGCCGCGTCGATGGAGGCCTCGGCGGGCGCGTCCTTTTCGCGAGCGCATACCATGAACACTTTCGTGAGGGGATTGCGCGGCCGGCCGGGAGACCCGATATTCGTCAGGCGTCCATCATGGGCGCTCTAGCTCAAGGGCTTATTTCGATGAACGACTTCAACCGCGACTACGCGCGCTCGATCCCGGCGGATCGCGCCGACATGTCGGTTGACGCCGGCCTGCGTACTTTCATGCTCGGCGTCTACAACAAGGTGGCGCTGGGTCTCCTGCTGTCGGCGGGCCTGGCCTTCCTGACCAGCGCCTATGTGCCGGTCGCCAGCCAGCTTTACGTGCTGACCCCCGACGGCCGCCTGGCCGGCTTCACCATGCTGGGCACCATCGTCCGCTTCGCGCCGCTGGCCATGATGCTGGTGGCCATGTTCGCCATGAAGAACCCGACGGCGCGTTCTTCGGGCATTCTCTACTGGGCCCTGGTCGCTTCGATCGGCGCGGGCGCGGGCGTGTGGCTGCTGGCCTATACCGGCGCTTCGGTGGCCTCGACCTTCCTGATCACCGCCATCGCCTTCGGCGGCCTGAGCCTGGTCGGCTACACCACCAAGAAGGACCTGTCGGGCTTTGGCAGCTTCCTGATCATGGGCCTGATCGGCCTGGTTCTGGCTTCGCTGGTCCAGATGTTCCTGCACCTGCCGGGCCTGAGCTTCATCATCAGCGTCCTGGGCGTGCTGATCTTCGCGGGCCTGATCGCCTACGACACCCAGCGCCTGAAGCTGACCTACTATCAGCTGGGCGGCGAGCAGCAGTCGATGGCCGTCGCCACCAACTACGGCGCGCTGAACCTCTATCTGAACTTCATCAACCTGTTCCAGTTCCTGCTCAGCATCCTGGGCAGCCGTCGCTAAGACGCGGATCGGTTTTACGGAACGACGAAGCCCCGGCGGGAAACCGCCGGGGCTTTTTCTTGTGGCGCCGCTGGCTCTTTGACCCGGCCGCGCCCACATTGACTGGGATGGAGACGACGATGATCCGAGCGCTCGCCCTGACCACGACCCTGTTGATCGCGACCGGCGCCCATGCCGAGACGGCGATCCCGGCCTATCCGCCGGTCGCCAAGGCGCCGAACCTCTCCACGCCGCTGAACCTCAAGCCGATCGGCCCGGTCGAGCTGCGTTACGCCCAGGCGCGCCCGCCCCTGCCGCGCGGCGTGGCGCGGACGGCGATCGAGCACCGGGAGGGCGGCGTTTCAGGCGGGATCGGGGTTCTGTGCGGCATCCAGCCCAGCGCCGACACCAGCGGGATCGGCACGGCCCGCGGCTACGACAATGACGGCCGCTTCGTCGGCGCCAAGCTGGGCTTCTCGTTTTAGGGACTCTTTGTTGGCGCGCGTCGGGCGGCGAAACCGCTCACACTTTCGCCTGACGCGCTTCAGTCGACCACCGAGAACTTGCCCTTCTCGAACACCCTCAGCACCTGGGCCAGTTCGTGGCCCCGCTTGAGGATCTGGCCGCCCTGGCCGGTCACGGCCCAGGCGCCCTGCTTGCGGGCCAGGGCCGGACGCTTCTCGACGCGATAGAGCGGCGCCTCGGCCGCGTGGCGGAAGATCGAGAACACGGCGTGGTCGGACAGGCCGGCGATGCCGTAGTCGCGCCACTCGCCGGCCGCCACCATGCGGCCGTAGAGGCGCATCAGCTGGTCCAGCTCGCGCCGCTCGAAGAACACGACGCCGCCGCTGCCGGAACCAGAGGGGGGCGCGGATTGGGATTCCAAGG
Source organism: Caulobacter sp. FV1ye6ST (assembly GCF_058681225.1). NCBI lineage: Bacteria > Pseudomonadati > Pseudomonadota > Alphaproteobacteria > Caulobacterales > Caulobacteraceae > Caulobacter > Caulobacter sp. FV1ye6ST. Next base: position 5,129,290 of record NZ_CM178733.1, on the reverse strand, counting down.
CCATCGGCGGAATCTAGTCCCAAATCGGACGATTGGAACAGCCTCGCGCCACGAAACCCCGATGTTCGTGTCACGCCGGTCACGCTCGGCGGAAAAGACACGCCACGGCCATGTCGCGCCCCGATATGACCTTAATTCGGTCCTTCGCCCGCCTGTTTGCGGGTCGATAAAGTGACTGTCGGCTGATCGGACACCCTGTGGTCCAGGATCCTGAACAGCCCCCCCAGCCCCCAGATCGCGGGCCGGTCAGCCGACAAACTTTATATCCCCTCCCCCTAATGAGCCCGCGCGGATTCCCCCCCACCGCGCGGGCTTTTTTGCGTTCGCGCCTGCCTCAGACCTGACACGCGTCGCCCCGAAACGACCTTTGTTTGGTCCAGCCCTCGCCCGTTTGAGCCGCGATAAGGGATGCGTCGACGAAGAGCGGACGGGGTTCCTGTCCAGCCCCCCCAGCCCGCCCGGTCACGAGACGCTTCTCGTCGGCATGCAAAGGAACCCGCGTGGCCCGTCCCCTCCGGCCACGCGGGTTTTCTTTTGATTGAAGTCCGGAGACCTCAGTGTTCGGGGGTGGCGGCTTCCAGCACGCCCAGGATGCGGCCGCCCTTGGCGCCCTGCACCAGGACCACGCTTTCAAGCCCGTCATCGGCCGAGGCCGGCAGGCGATAGAGCTTGGGCCGGCCAGCCCAGGGACCCAGCTTGACCAGCTCGCGCACCACGTTGCGGTGAACCAGGGTCTGACCCTTGTTGTCGCCGCGCTTGACGACGATGTCCTGCTCACGCGGGTCGTAGCGGACCAGCCAGACGTCGGCGCCGCCGCGCGGGGCCGGACCCGAGCCCACGGCGACGCGCGCCTTGCCCACGAACAGCATGTCCGGCGGATCGATGGGTGAGCGCCGGGCGGTCTTGACCAGGTCCTCGACCGCCTCGGCCTTGGCGCCCGACACCTGGACGCGACCGCCGACCACCATCTGGGGCGTGGGCACGTCGCGCAGGGCGAACTTCTTGGCGTAGGCGCGCTGGCGTTCGGCGAAGCCCGGCTTGGCGAAGGTGTCCTTCCAGCCGAGGTAGTCCCAGTAGTCGACCGCATAGGTCAGGGCCAGGACGCCGTCCTGCTTGGACAGATCCGCCGCCAGCTGGTTGGCCTTGCCGCAGGACGAGCAGCCCTGGGCCGTGAACAGCTCGACCACCACCGGAGCCTTCTGGGCCCAGGCGGCAGGAACGATGACGCCGGACAGGGCCAGGGCGAACAGGGAGAGGGCGGCCTTACGCATTGCGGGTCACTTAAGCCAAGAACGCCCGAGATAGCCGTTCACGAGGCCGTGAATAGCATCGGTCCATGGGGAGAAAAGCGGGAGACATCGTTGTCACGCGCTCCGCCAACGAAAACGGCCGACCCCCGAGGGGGCCGGCCGCCTATTCGTGCGTCTGAACGCGTCGCTTAGCTGGCCGACTTGGCCAGGTTGCGCAGCACGTAGTTCAGCACGCCGCCGTTCTTGAAGTACTCGAGCTCGGTCGGCGTATCGATGCGGCAGCGGACCGGGAAGCGGGCGATGCGGCCGTCGGTCGGGCGGTAGAGCTCGACGATCAGCTGCTTGCGCGGCGCCAGATCCGTCAGACCACGGATCGAGACGATCTCCTCGCCGGTCAGCTCCAGCTTCTGCCAGCCGTCCTGCACGAACTGCAGCGGCAGCACGCCCATGCCGACCAGGTTCGAGCGGTGGATACGCTCGAAGCTTTCGCAGATCACCGCGCGGACGCCCAGGAGCTTGGTGCCCTTGGCGGCCCAGTCGCGCGACGAGCCGGTGCCGTATTCCTTGCCGCCGAACACGACCGCCGGACGACCTTCGGCCTGGTACTTCATGGCCGCGTCGTAGATCGGCATCACTTCACCGGTCGGGAAGTGCTTGGTCACGCCGCCTTCGATCTCCGGGGTGATCTTGTTGCGGATGCGGATGTTGGCGAACGTGCCGCGCATCATGACCTGGTGGTTGCCGCGGCGGGCGCCGTAGCCGTTGAAGTCCACCGGCTGAACGCCGTTGTCGATCAGGTACTGACCGGCCGGGCTGCTGGTCTTGATCGAACCGGCCGGGCTGATGTGGTCGGTGGTGATCGAGTCGCCGAACACGGCCAGGATGCGGGCTTCCACGATGTCGGTGACCGGGGTCGGGGTCATCGAGATGTTGGGGAAGTACGGCGGGTTCTGGACGTAGGTCGAGTCGCCTTCCCACGCGTAGGTCTGGCCGCCGGTCACCTTGATGCCCTGCCAGTTCTTGTCGCCCTTGAAGACGTCGCCGTAACGGGTGGCGAACATCTTCTCGTTGATGGCCTTGCGCTGCAGGGTCGCGATGTCTTCGTTCGAAGGCCAGATGTCCTTCAGGAAGACGTCGTTGCCCTTCTTGTCCTGGCCGATCGGCTGGGTGGCCAGGTCGATCTTCATCGTGCCGGCCAGGGCGTAGGCCACCACCAGCGGCGGCGAGGCCAGGTAGTTGGCGCGCACGTCCGGGTTCACCCGGCCTTCGAAGTTGCGGTTGCCCGAGAGCACGCTACACGCGACCAGGTCGGCGTCGTTGATCGTCTTGCTGATGGCTTCCGGCAGCGGGCCCGAATTGCCGATGCAGGTGGTGCAGCCGTAGCCCACCAGGTTGAAGCCGAGAGCATCGAGGTGCTTGGTCAGGCCGGCCTTGGCCAGATAGTCGGTGACGACCTGCGAGCCGGGGGCCAGCGAGGTCTTCACCCACGGCTTGACCTTCAGGCCCTTGGCCACCGCGTTCTTGGCCACCAGGCCGGCGGCGATCAGGACCGAGGGGTTGGACGTGTTGGTGCACGAGGTGATGGCGGCGATGACCACGTCGCCGTGGCCGACGTCGAAGGTCTCGCCCTCGACCGGCGCGCGCAGGTCGGGCTGGTCGCTCTTGCCGAACTCGCCGACCAGCGATTCATGGAACTTGTACGAGGCTTCCGACAGCAGGACGCGGTCTTGCGGACGCTTGGGGCCGGCCAGCGACGGGAGCACCGACGACAGGTCCAGCTCCAGCGTGTCGGTGAAGGTCGGCTCGGCCGTGCCCGGCTCCCACCACAGACCCTGCTCCTTGGCGTAGGCTTCGACCAGGGCGACGCGCTCGGCCGTGCGGCCGGTGCCCTTCAGATAGGCGATGGTCGAGGCCGAGATCGGGAAGAAGCCGCAGGTGGCGCCGTATTCCGGCGCCATGTTGGCGATGGTCGCCTGGTCTTCCAGGGTCAGGTTGGCCAGGGCGTCGCCGTAGAATTCGACGAACTTGCCGACCACGCCCTTCTTGCGCAGCATCTGGGTGACGGTCAGCACCAGGTCGGTCGCGGTCGCGCCTTCCGGCATGGCGCCGGTCAGCTTGAAGCCGATGACTTCCGGGATCAGCATCGGGATCGGCTGGCCCAGCATCGCGGCCTCGGCCTCGATGCCGCCCACGCCCCAGCCCAGAACGGCCAGGCCGTTGACCATGGTCGTGTGGCTGTCGGTGCCGACGACGGTGTCGGGATAGGCGACTTCATCGCCGTCGACTTCGTTCGTCCAGACCGTCTGAGCCAGGTATTCGAGGTTCACCTGGTGGCAGATGCCGGTGCCGGGCGGCACGACGCGGAAGTTGTTGAACGCCGACGAACCCCAACGCAGGAAGCGATAGCGCTCGATGTTGCGCTCGTACTCGCGCTTGACGTTGTCGTCATAGGCCTTCGGGTTACCGAAGTTGTCGACCATCACCGAGTGGTCGATGACCAGGTCGACCGGGTTCAGCGGGTTGATCTTGGCCGGGTTGGCGCCCAGGGCGACCATGGCGTCGCGCATGGCGGCCAGGTCGACGACGGCGGGAACGCCGGTGAAGTCCTGCATCAGGACGCGGGCTGGGCGGAAGCTGATCTCGTGCTCGACCGAGCCCTTGTTCTGCAGCCAGGCGGCGACGGCCTTCAGGTCGTCTTCCGACACCGAAACGCTGTCTTCGTTGCGGAGCAGGTTCTCCAGCAGAACCTTCATCGACACCGGCAGCGACGAAGTTCCGGTCAGACCGGCTTCCTCAGCGGCGCGAAGGCTGTAATAGACGTAAGACTTGTTGCCGACCTTCAGTTCGCGGCGGGCTTTCAGGCTGTCAACAGACGCCATGCTCAAGGATCCTTCTCTGTCCACGGCCGTCCGAAAACCGCTCCCGGGATCACGCGCTGATCGAAGGGGACACACAGGTTCCGCCTCCGCGCCGCGTACCACCCAAAACGACTGGAGGGGGACGACCGCGCGCTTCTTAGCGCCACCTCCGCCGAACGTCCATGTCGCGCGCGGGGTCTTGGCATGTTGAGAGTTGTTCTCATTAAGGAACTGGCGATCGCGCGGGGCGAACGCACGCTGTTTTCCGGGATGAATCTGACCCTGGGCGCCGGCGAGGCGGCGGTGCTGGTGGGCCGCAACGGGGCGGGCAAGACCAGCCTGCTGCGGGCCGTGGCGGGCTTGCTGCGGCCGGTCGAGGGAACCATCGCCTTCGAGGGCGAGGCCGGGCCGATCGAGGCCGACACGGCGCGGGCCGAGCACCTGCACCTGCTGGGTCACCAGGATGGGCTGAAGTCCAGCCGAACGGCCTGGGAAGAGCTGCGCTTCCAGACCCTGTGGACCGGCGGAACCGAGGACAGCGCCCGCGCCGCGGCCAAACGCTTCGACCTCAATCGCCTGCTGGACCTGGAGGTCCGCCGCCTGTCGGCCGGCCAGCGCCGCCGCCTGGCCCTGGCGCGGCTGGCGGCCAGTCCGCGGTCGCTGTGGCTGCTGGACGAGCCGATGGCTCCGCTGGACGCCGGCCAGCGCGCGGCGTTCGGAACGGTGATGGCCGAACACCTGGCCGGCGGCGGCATGATCCTGGCCTCGGTTCACGATCCGCTGCCGATCCCGGCGCGTAGCGTGGAGGTCGGGGCATGAAGGCGTTCGGCGTCCTCCTGAAGCGGGAGCTGGCCCTGGCCTGGGGTAAGGGCGGCGGGCCGCTGCTGGCCCTGACCTTCTATGCCTGCGTCGTCGTGCTGCTGCCGATGGCCTCGGGCCGCGCGCCCGAACGGCTGGCGGCGATCGCGCCCGGCATCGCCTGGCTGGCGCTGGCGCTGGCGGCGCTGCTGTCGCTGGAGCGCCTGTTCGAGCGCGACTACGAGGACGGAACCCTGGACCTGCTGGCGCTGGGCCCCGCCCCGCTGGAAGCCGTCGCGGTCGCCAAGTGTCTGGCCCAGTGGCTGGCCACCGGCGCGCCGCTGGCCCTGGCCGCGCCCGTCGCGGCCCTGATGCTGGGCGCTGATCTCAAGGTGATGCCGCTGCTGGTGCTGTGCGCCCTGGCCGGCGGTCTCGCCTTCGCCTTCCTCGGCGGTCTCGGCGCGTCCCTGGCCCTGGGCAGCAAGCGCGGCGGCCTGCTGGTCGCGGTGATCGTCCTGCCGCTGTTCGCCCCGCCGGTGATCTTCGGGGCCGGGGCGCTGGACGGCTATTCGGCCGGCCTGCCGTGGACGGGCGGGCTGCTGCTGCTGCTGGCCTATTGCGTCGGCGCCATCGCCCTGTCGCCTTTGGCCATGGGCGCGGCGTGCCGGAACGCGCTGGACTAGGGAGCCAGGATCAGGGGGTGGGGGCCACCGTCGCTTGCACGTCGCCCAGCGCCGCCGCCTTCTCGCCCAGCACCACCGCCAATGAGCCGCCGATGATCAGCAGGCCGCCGGCGAACAGGGCCGCGGTCAGGTGGTCGCCGAACAGCAACACGCCGCAGCACGCGCCGATCAGCGGCTCGATATTGATGAACACCCCGGCGCTGGCCGCCCCGACGCGGGCGGCGCCGTACTGCCAGGCGGCGGTGGCCAGCAGGGTGGCCAGGACGCCCTGGGCCAGGATCGCGGCCCAGACGGGCGCGCTCAGGGTCAGTTTCGGCGGGCCATGCATGGCGAAGGCTAGGGGCAGGACGGTCACGGCGGCGATGATGATCGACACCGCCGGGATGGCCATGGCGTTCGGAGCCTTCGGCGCGCGGCGCAGGGTCAGCAGCCATGCTAGGAACAGGAAAAGCGCCCCCAGCGACAGCGCCACGCCCCAGGGTGAGCTGGCGCCGTCCGGCTTGCCGGCGATCAGGGCCGCGCCCAGGGTCGCCGCCGCCACGCCCGCCCACGACATCCGCGAAACCTTCTCGCCCAGCACCTTGGCGCTGACCGCGATCAGGGCCGGCATGGCGCCCACGAGCAGAGCCGCGACCGTCACCGATACGTGCGCCAGACCTTCGAACTGGACCATGAAGGCGATCCCGTAGAGCACCCCCGCCAGCAGCACGACGGGCGACTTGAACAGGGCCCGGACCTCGGGCGAGCGCAGGGCGAACGGCGCGGCGGCCAGAGCCGCGACCCCGAAGCGCAGCAGCACCATGTGGGCCGCGTCCATTTCGGTCAGGATCAGCTTGCCGGTGGGAAAGCCGAGGCCCCAACACAGGCCCGCCAGCGCCAGGGCGACGAAAGCGATCGACTTCATGCAAGGACTCCGGGCCGGAAACGCGGGCAGACCGGCGCGGACGCGCGGCGGGACCGGCGTCCTCTAGATCATGGCGATCCCGGAACTGGCAGCTGACATAAAGCACGCCCGCTGGAGGGCAAGCCCGGAACCTTTTCGGGCGTTCGTCAAACATGGAACATTGTTCATGTTTTCGGACATTTTCGCGCCATATCGCGATGGCCAAGCTCTCGTCATCATACGACAGGGAGCTCACAACCATGCGTAAAACCCTTACCCGCCTGGCGCTCGCGGGCGCCGCCACCACGCTTCTGGCCGGCGCGGCCCTGGCCCAGGTTCCGCCGCCCCCGGCGCCGCCGGCGCCGCCGCCGCCGCCCGAGGCGCCCTTGCCGCCGCTTCCGCCGCTGCCCCCGATGGAGATGATGATGGCCATGGGGCCGGACGCGATGTTCATGCACCAGGGCCGGCACGTCGATCCCGAAAAGCGCGCCCAGCGCCTGCGCGACATCCTGCAGCTGCGCGGTGACCAGGACGGCGCCCTGAAGGCCTATGTCGAGGCCACCACGCCGAAGATCGTCATCGAGAAGCGCGAAGTCTCCAAGGGCGACAAGGACGGCGACAGGATGGAGCGCGCCGAACGCGCCCCGCCGACCACGCTGGAGCGCCTGGACCGCATGACCAAGGCCGCGGACGCCATGAAGAAGCGCGCCGAGGCCACCCGCGCCTTCTACACGGCCCTGACCCCGGCTCAGCAGAAGACCTTCGACATCCTGGGCATGGGCGAGGGTGAAGGCGACCAGCACGTCTTCGTCCGCCGCTTCGAGACCGGCGGCGGGCCGGCCGTGTTCAAAAACGGCCAGCGCAAGGTGGTCATTGAGCGCAAGGTCGGCTGACCCCGACCGAGCACGAAGGCGCGGCGGGCCTGCGACCGCCGCGCCTTCTCCGCTTCAGTAGCGATACGACCATTGCCCACGCTCTCGCCGCGCTCTAAGCAGCCGATATGGACGCGCGCCACACGTTCGACTTCCTGACCAATCCCGAGCGGTTCATGGCCTTCTCGCGGTGGGCCGCGCCGTGGCTGGGCGCGCTGTCGGCCCTTGCTGGCTTCGCTGGTCTCGTCATGACCTTCCTGGTCCCCGAGGACTATCAGCAGGGCGACACGGTACGGATGATGTTCATCCACATCCCGGCCGCCTCGCTCGCCATCTTCATCTATGTCTGCCTCGGCGTGGCCAGCTTCCTGGCCCTGGTGTTCCGCCAGGCCCTGGCCGACCTCGCCGCCCAGGCCTGCGCCCCGATCGGCGCGGTCTATACCGCCCTGGCCCTGATCACCGGCTCGCTGTGGGGCAAGCCGATGTGGGGGACCTGGTGGGTGTGGGACGCGCGCCTGACCTCGGTGCTGGTCCTGCTGCTGTTCTATCTCGGCTACATGGCCCTGCGCGGCGCCCTGGAAGACGAGCAGAAGGCCGCCCGCGCCGCCGCGATCCTGGCCCTGGTCGGCCTGATCAACCTGCCGATCGTCAAGTTCTCGGTCGAGTGGTGGAACACCCTGCACCAAGGCTCCTCGACGTTCATGGCCAAGGACGGCGACGGCCTGCCGGCCATCTACGCCTGGCCGGCCGCTCTGATGGGCCTGGCCTATCTCGGGGCGTTCGGCGCCCTGTGGCTGGTCCGTATCCGAGCCCTGGTCTGGCGGCGCAAGGCCCGGAGCCTCTCCATGAAGCTGGCGGAGGGCGAGCGATGAGCTTCGATTTCGACGCCGGCAAGTACGCCGTCTATCTGTGGCCCGCCTTCGCCATCTCGGCGCTGGCCTTCGCCTGGATGATCGGCGACAGCCTGCTCACCGCCCGCCGCTGGAAGCGCGAGGCCCAGCGCCTGCAGGCAGAGCTCGACGAGCAGGCCTCGTGAAGCGCTGGCTGGCCTTCGCGCCGCTGATCGTGCTGATCGCCCTGGCGGCCCTGTTCGCCGGCTTCGCCCTCAAGCGCGACCCGCACGTCCAGCCCCACGCCCTGGTCGGCAAGCCGATGCCGGCCTTGTCGCTGCCCGAGCTCGACAGCGGCCGCCCGGCTCCGATCCGCGCCTCGACGGACGGCCCGATCCTGGTCAACTTCTTCGCCTCCTGGTGCGCCCCCTGCGAAGTCGAGCACCCGCAGCTGATGGCGCTGAAGGCTCAGGGCGTGAAGGTGGTCGGGATCGCCTACAAGGACGCTCCGGCCAACACCCAGGCCTTCCTGACCCGCCTGGGCGATCCCTTCGCCGAGCGGCTGGTCGATCGCGACGGCCGCGCTGGGCTTGAGTTCGGGGTCACCGGCGTGCCGGAGACCTATCTCGTCGGCTCGGACGGCGTGATCATCGCCAAGCACACCGGCCCGCTGACGCCCGACGCGGCCGAGGACCTGCTGAAGAAGGCGCGCTAGAGCATTTTCCGACGAAGTGGATACCGGTTCGTCGTCAGAAAATGCGTCAAAACAACAAGCTAGAGCCCGCTACTTCACGCAGGTCTTGGGCGACACGGTCTGGCGCTCCATGCCGGCGAGCATGGCCAGGGCCTCGGCCTTGGCGACCGGGTGCAAGGCGCCGCGCCCGTCGGCGACCTGATAGTCACAGTCGAGAAGCTGGAACGGCGGCTTTTCATCGGTCGTGTGGCGCTCGACCAGCATCTGGCCGGCGGAGGTCCAGACCGAGCTGACGTCGGTCACCAGGATCTGGCGGTCGGGCGAACGGACCCAGGTCTCGCCCTTCCCGCCGACCGTGACCTGGTAGCCGTTCGGCAGGACCTGCTTGCTCGGAATCATCGAGCCGACCATCGAGGCGATGAACAGCCCGGCCGCGCCCAGGACGATCAGGAAGATTATCTTCTGCCGGTTCACGGGGTCTCCAGACGCCAGGTCTCGCGCAAGGGTGCGCTCTCAGGTCGCGGAGCTAGCGCGTTAACGCGGCGTTGACCATACTCGCCGAACCTCTGTTAACCATGTTACAGTCCGCGTCATGAGCAACGTTCGCCCGGCCGGCTGGCCGTCCGTCCCGTCGAAGACCGCCGTCGCCACTCCTAATAGTGTAGGTGGCGCGGGTCCGGTCGCCCAGACGCGCGCGGCGTTCTTCCAGCAGGCCTTGGGCGATGCGGCCCCGACCCGTCCGGCCGTCGCGCCGTCGACGGTGCAGATGCAGACAATGGCCCAGCCGCAGCAGCGCCAGGCGCCGGCCAAGCCGTTCGTGCAGCCGGACGCGCAGCCCACGAGGATCCTGCGTCCGGGCTCGCTGCTGAATATCGTGGTCTAACCCGAGGGTCAGGCCGCCTTCTTGGCGGCCTTGTCCTTCTTGGGCTTCTTGTCCTTTTTCGGCTTTTCGGCCTTTACCGCCTTGGGCTTCTTGGCCTTGGGCTCGGCTTCGGCCGGGTGCAGCTCGGCGCCGGCCATGTCGGACAGCAGGTCGAGGAAGCCCTCGCGCTTGCCGGGCTTCAGCAGGGCCAGGATCCGAGCGTCGGCCATGCCGACCATCGGGCGGATGGCCTCCAGCGCCTCACGGCCGGCGTCGGTCAGGCGGACGCTATTGGCGCGGGCGTCCTCGCTGGAGCGCTGACGCTCGAGGTGGCCCTTGGTGATCATGCGGGCGACCATGTCGGCCAGGGTCGAACGGTCGATGCCGGTGGCGCGGACGAGGGCGGTCTGGGTGACGCCCTCGTTCTCGGCCACGGCGGCCAGCACGGCGAACTGGCGCTGGGTGACCCCGGCCTCGCCGCACTCTTCGGCGTAGATGTCGAGGGCCAGTTGCAGGACCCGGTGAAGCAGGTGGCTGGGCGAGCGCTCCAGGAGACCGCCGACCGTCTTTTCGCCCTTGCTCTTGGCCATGCTCGCGCCCCCGTTCCCGCAGGCCGTACTCGGCCGACGGACGAACGCTAGCACTCTTACACGTCGATTTGACGACAACGGTCCGTGGACGGCGGATACCGGAAGGCTAGCGTCTCTGGAAAGACGCGTCCCTAGAAGCCTGCGTCCGGGGGTTCGGCCGCGGCAGGCTCATCACCCTTGGCCATGTGCTTCATCATGAACGGCACCTGGGTGGCGACGAACACGAGCGCCAAGGGCAAGAGACCAAGACGGAACTTCACCCAGGTGTCGGTGTCCTGGGTGTTGCGGACGATCTCGTTCAGCAGGGCGACGACACCGAAATAGCCGCCATAGCGCAGGGTCAGGGTGCGCCAGGCCGCGTCGGACAGGTGCAGGGCCTCGCCCATGATCAGCTTCAGCGGCTGGCGGCCGGTGAAGACGCCGCCGAACAGGAAGCCGGCCAGGGCCAGGTTGATCACCGTGACCTTGATCTTCACGAAGACGTCGGAGTGGAAGATCAGGCCCAGCGCGCCGAAAATCAGCGCCATGCCGCCGAAGAACAGCGGCAGCAGGGCCAGGCGACGCTCGACCGCGAAGCCGATGGCCAGGGCGGCGGCCGAGGCCGCGACCAGCACCCAGGTGGCCTTCTGGAAATCCTTGGTGACGAAATAGGCGACGCCGAAAGCGATGGCCGCGCCGTAGTCGACGACCGTCCGGACCCAGCCGTTGCTCTTCTTCGGAGTCTCTGCGGACGCTTCGCTCACGGATCAGTCCTTCAGGCCGACGAGGGAGCGCGAAAAGGCGCGGGCGTCGAACGGTTGCAGATCTTCGACGCCCTCGCCGACGCCGATCAGCTTGATCGGGCTGTCGGAGGCGCGCGCCACCGGCACCAGCACCCCGCCGCGCGCGGTGCCGTCCAGCTTGGTCATGACAATCCCGGACACGCCGACCTGGTTGCCGAAGATCTTCTCCTGGGCCAGGGCGTTGCGGCCGACCGTGGCGTCCAGCACCAGCAGGGTCTCGTGCGGATAGTCCGGATCGACCTTCTTCACGACACGGATGACCTTGAGCAGCTCGTCCATCAGGCCTTGCTTGTTCTGAAGGCGGCCGGCGGTGTCGATCAGCACCACGTCATAGTGTTCGGCCTTGGCGCGCTCGACGGCCTCGTAGGCCAGGGCGGCGGCGTCGGAGCCGGTCGGCTTGGACATGAAGTCGGCCCCGGCCCGGTCGGCCCAGACCTTCAACTGCTCGACGGCGGCGGCGCGGAAGGTGTCGCCGGCGGCGATCAGGACGCGCGCGCCCTTCTCGGTCAGGTCGGCGGCGATCTTGCCCAGGGTCGTGGTCTTGCCCGAGCCGTTGACGCCGATGAACAGCACCACATAGGGGCGCGGACCGGCCAGCGGATCGAAACTGCCCTGGCGGTCGGAGAGCTCGGCGGCGATCAGCTCGGCCAGGGCTTCCTTGACCTCGTCGTCGCTGGACGACTTACCGAAGCGCGCCTTGCCGAAGGCTTCGGTGATACGGGCGGCGATCTGCGGGCCAAGGTCGGCCTCGATCAGCATCTCTTCCAGCGCGTCCAGCTGTTCCTGGTCCAGGGGCTTCTTGGTGAAGACCCCGGTGACCTGGTCGGTCATCTGCTGGGACGACCGGGTCAGGCCTGACGTGAGGCGCTGAAACCAGCCTTTTTTCTGCTCGGGCTTATCGCTCATGCGCGCTCCTTTAGGGGAACGGGCGAAAGTGTAAATCGGATATTACCGGGGCGGGGTTAGCGCGGTGGCGTGACGCATGCGATGTACGGGCATGGACGTGCACCTTGACCCGCTTGGAACCGCCCTTTCCTGGCTCGACTATGCCGCCGTGGCCGTTTTCGGGGCAACGGGCGCCCTCGCGGCCGCTCGGCGCAAACATGACATCATCACCTTCGGATTCTTCGCGGCGATCACCGGGGTTGGCGGCGGGACGCTGCGCGACCTGCTGATCGGCGCGCCGGTCTTCTGGGTGCAACGACCGGGCTACATCATCGCCTGCCTGGCGGCGGCCACCGTGGTCTGGCTGCTGGGCAAGCGCGGCTGGCGGTTCCGCGCCCTTCTGTGGCTCGACGCCCTGGGCATGGCCGCCTATGCCGTGGTCGGCACCGCCAAGGCGCTCAGCCTGGGCGTCCATCCGTTCAGCGCCGTGGTCATGGGGGTGCTGACCACCGCCTTTGGCGGCGTGATCCGCGACGTGCTGGCCGAGGAGCCGAACCTGCTGCTGCGCCGGGAGATCTACATCACCGCCGCCTTGCTGGGGGCCAGCGTATTCGCCGTGCTGCAGCTATTGGGCGCGCCGTTCTGGCCGGCGGGTATCGCGGGGTTCGTGGCGGCGTTCGGCCTACGGGCCTGCGCGATCAAGTTCGGGTGGAGCTTGCCGGGCTTTATCGGCGAAGAGGCCGAGTAGGCCTACCCCTTCGGCGTCAGCTTGAACGTCACCTTGTAGCCGTTGTGGTCGGACAGCACCGGCTCATCGGCCCCGTCGAAGGTGGCCTCGACCGCCTTGGGCGTGACCTCGACGGCGTCGCCGCCCAGGAAGCCGATCAGGTCCTGGGTGTTCAGCCATGGCGCTTCGCCCGTGTAAGAGATCTGGGTGTCGCAGGCGCCCGGGTTCTCGTGACACCAGCGGCTGACCACCATGAACGGATAGTCGCTCATCATCTTGTCGAAGCGATCGGGCGAACGGCGGATATTGAAGTCGCCGCCGACGATCAGCGGCGCGCCGGGCGTGCGGCTGGCCTGCAGGAAACGGCCCAGCTCCTGGGTCTGCAGGAAGTGCGCCTCGTTGTAGCGCTTCCGCGGCACCTTCGAGGCGCCGTGCGAATTGAGGTGGGTGTCGGCGATCTCGACCGAGGTGGGCAGGCCGGCGACCTGGATCGAGACCAGCATCACCCCCTTGTTGGCCAGGCAATCCAGGCCCGCGCAGTAGCGATAGGCGTGCGACTTGACCCAGTCGATCGGATGATTGGACAGCACCCACAGGCCGCTGGAGCCCCACTTGCCCCAGCCCTCGCCCTGGCGGCGATACTTCACGCGCCGGTAGTCGGTCTTCTCGTCCTTCAGATAGTTGGTGTCGCGCTGGCCCTTGCGCGGTCCTCTGGCGACGTAGGGATAACCGCTCTGGTCGACCAGGTCCCAGATCTCGTCGCGGAAGCCTTCCTGGATCAGGACGACGTCGGGCTCCTTGCCCTTGGCGCGCATTTCGGCCAGTTCGCGGCCGATCTGCTTCAGCGCCTTTCCTCGGCCCTTGCGGACCAGCGAGGGCAGGCCCTCGACATTGTAGGTCATGACGCTGAGGGTCACGGGCTTCACGGTGTCGGCGCGGGCCGGCGAGGCGGTCAGCAGGGCTAGCGCCAGAAGGGCCCAGGCTGACCGGATCAGTTTGCACGCTCCGCGATGACGTGGGTCCCGTCGTGGCCGGTGACCGTGAAGGTTACAATCTCGCCCAGCGGCGCTTCGCCCGTGAAGCGGATCTCGGTGAAATCGTCGGCGCGGGCGACCCCGTCGCGCTCCACCAGGCCCGGCAGGGTGCGGCCGACCTGACGCCGCAGGTGACGCTCCAGGCCGCGTTGGCCGGCTTCGCGCAGGCGCCGGGCCCGCTCCTTGATCAGCGGCCCCTTCACCGGCGGCATCCGCGCGGCCGGCGTGCCCGGGCGGGCGCTATAGGGAAAGACATGCAGGAAGGCCAGGCCCGCCTCCTCGACCAGGTTCAGCGTGTTCTGGAACGCCTCTTCGGTCTCGGTGGGGAAGCCGGCGATCAGGTCGGCGCCGAAGGCGGTGTCGGGACGCACGCGGCGCACCTCGGCGACCAGTTTCAGCGCGTCCTCGCGGCTGTGGCGACGCTTCATGCGCTTGAGGATCAGGTTGTCGCCGGCCTGCAGGGACAGATGCAGATAGGGCATCAGGCGCGGCTCGGTCTCGAGCAGCTTGAACAGGTCCGGATCGATCTCGGCCGCGTCGATCGACGACAGCCGCAGGCGCGGCAGGTCGGGGACCATGCGCAGGATTCGGCCGACCAGCTGGCCCAGGGTCGGCGCGCCTGGAAGATCCGTGCCCCACGAGGTCACGTCGACGCCGGTCAGCACGACCTCGCGATAGCCCTCGGCGGCCAGCTTGCGGACCTGCTCGACGACCTCGCCCGCCGGAGCCGAGCGCGAGTTTCCCCGGCCGTAGGGGATGATGCAGAAGGTGCAGCGGTGGTCGCAGCCGTTCTGGACCTCGACATAGGCCCGGGCGCGGTCCTTGAGGCCGTCGATCAGGTGACCGGCGGTCTCCTTGATGGACATGATGTCGTTGACCCGCACGCGGGTCGAGGTGTCGGTCAGCGCGCCCGGCGCGGCCTTCTCGGCGTTGCCGAGCACAAGGTCGACCTCGGGCATGGCGGCGAAGGCGGCCGGATCGACCTGAGCGGCGCAGCCGGTGACGATAATCCTGGCGCCCGGCCGCTCGCGGCGGGCCTTGCGGATCGCCTGACGCGCCTGGCGCACGGCCTCGTTGGTCACGGCGCAGGTGTTGAACACCACCGCGTCCGACAGACCGTCGGCGGCGGCGCGGGCCCGCATCGCCTCGCTCTCATAGGCGTTCAGGCGGCAGCCGAAGGTGACCACGTCGACGCCGTCGGGGCCGGACATCGTCGTGGCCGGACCGCCTTCCTCGCCCCGCTCATTTTCATTTTGGGCGGGCTTGGGCTTCGGTGTCGCCTTTATGACGGTGTAGGTGGTCATGACCTCAGGCCGCGACCGTCTCCGGCAGCTTGCCGGCATATTCCATGGTGATCGGCCCGGTCATGATCACGTGACCGTCGCTCTCGCGCCATTCGATGACGAGGGAGCCGGTCTCGAATGCGACCGTCGCCTTGCGGTCGGTCAGGCCGCGCCGCACGGCGGCGACCTGGGCGGCGCAGGCGCCGGTGCCGCAGGCGGCGGTCAGGCCCGCGCCGCGTTCCCAGACCTTCAGCTGGATATGATCGCGCGCCGCGATATGCGCGAAGCCGACATTGACGCCTTCCGGGAACAGCGGGTGGTGCTCGACCAGGCTGCCCGTCCCCTTGGCGAAGGCGTCGCTGACCGGCGCGTCGACGAAGAACACCACGTGCGGATTGCCCATCGAGACGCAGACCGGCGTGTGGACCAGCGGCGCGTCGATCGGGCCAACCTGCAGCTCGACTCGCTCGGTGTTCATCTCTTCCGAAAGCGGGATCTGGGTCCAGTCCAGGCCCGGCTGGCCCATGTCGACGGTGACCAGCTTATCACCGGCCGCGACGCCCGACAGGCGGCCCGCCACGGTGTCGAACGTCACCGCGTCCTTTCCAGCGGATTGCATCAGCAGCCACGCCACGCAGCGGGTGCCGTTGCCGCAGGCGCCGGTCTCCTCGCCGTCGGCATTCCAGAACCGCACATAGGCCGAGGCGCCTGGCGCCTTGGGCGGATCGATGGCGATCACCTGGTCGCAGCCAATCCCGCCGTTGTCGCCTTCAGAATCCGGCCGTTTGGCGATCGCGCGGATCGCCTCGGGGGTCGGTTCAAAGGTCTGGGTCTGGGTCTCGATGACGACGAAGTCGTTGCCCAGCCCGTTCATCTTCAGGAAGGTGCGGCTCATAGCCGGGCTATATAGTGGAAAGTCGAGCGAAATGCACCGCGACGAACAGGACCAGGGCGGTCTTCGCCTTCGCGCCCGACTGCGGGCCCTCTATCACGGCGCTTCACCGACGGCGGTGCGGTTTCGCTATGCGATCATCCTGATCGACGTGGCGATCATCGCCTTCTTCATCGCCGCCCCGCTGATGCAGCGGCACGGCCTGACCTTCTATCTGATCGACTACGGGGTGGCGGCCTTCCTGGCGCTGGACCTTGTCGCGCGCGCCATCGCCCACGGCGACATCAGATCCTGGCTGAAGAAGCCGATCAGCTGGCTGGACCTGTTCGTGCTGGCCACCCTGCTGTTCCCGGCCTGGCTGTTCAACTTCGGCTTCCTGCGGGTGCTGCGCCTGTGGACCCTGATCCATAGCGAGTTCTTCTGGCGCACGGTCGGCCGGCGCTATGACGACACGCGGATCGAGGACATCACCCGGGCGGCCAGCTCGCTGGTCACCTTCGTCTTCGTGGTCACGGGCTTCGTCTATTCCAGCTTCGCCGGCCGTCACGAGGGCATCGCCGGCTATGTCGACGCCCTCTATTTCACCGTTACCAGCCTGACGACCACCGGCTATGGGGACGTCACCCTGCCGGGCGTGTGGGGCAAGCTCTTGTCCATGGCGGTGATGCTGGGCGGGGTGTCGCTGTTCATCGGCCTGATCCAGTCGATCCTGCGGCCGCACAAGGTCATCTATCAGTGCCACGCCTGCGGCTTGCGCCGGCACGATCCCGACGCCGTCCACTGCAAGGCCTGTGGCGTCCTGCTGAACATTCCGGACGACGGCGCGTGATCGGCCCGGCCTAGCTCTGGCGCGGGGAAAATTTTCCGATACCGTCCCCCCCCATGACCCTGCTCCGCACCTGTTCCGTCGTGGCCCTGGCCGCCATGCTCGCCGCGCCTGCCTTCGCCCAGGACGCCGATCCGCATCTGGCGCTGGAGGCGGTGGAAAGCCCCGACTCCCTGGCCTGGGTAAAGACCCAGAACGACAAGACCCTGCCGGTCCTGTCGGGCGATCCGCGCTATGCCGGCCTGCAGGCGGAGGCGCTGAAGATCCTGTCGACCAAGGACCGGATCGCCATGCCGAACTTCATCGGCAAGACGGTGTTCAACTTCTGGCAGGACGAGACCCATGTGCGCGGCGTGTGGCGGCGCACGAGCCTGGAGTCCTACAAGACCGCCGCCCCGCAGTGGGAAACGGTCCTCGACCTGGACGCCCTGGCCAAGGCCGAGGGCAAGAACTGGATCTGGAAGGGCGCCGACTGCCGTCCCAAGACCCACGACCGCTGCCTGGTGAACCTGTCGAACGGCGGCAAGGACGCCGTGACGGTCCGCGAGTTCGACCTGACCACCAAGAGCTTCGTCGACCCCGCCGCCGGCGGCTTCGTGCTGCCCGAGAGCAAGCAGTCGATCGAGTGGCTGGACCCCGACACCCTGATCCTGACCCGCGATTGGGGTGAAGGCACGACCACCAAGAGCGGCTACGGCTTCGTCATCAAGACCCTGAAGCGCGGCCAGGCCCTGGACCAGGCCGCCGAGGTCTTCCGCGGCCAGGCCTCCGACGTCTCGGCGCGGCCGAACGTGCTGCGCGACGCGGTGGGGAACACGGTCGTGCTGCTGACCCGCGCCACCGACTTCTTCCACGACGAGACCTATCTGTGGGACGGCAAGGAGACCAAGCGCCTGCCGATCCCCGAAAAGGTCGGGGTGCGCGGCCTGCTGAACGGCAAGCTGGTGATGAAGATCGAGGAGCCGTGGAGCTGGGGCTCGGCCGGGCGGTTCAAGGCCGGTTCGGTCGTGGCGGCCTCGCCGAGCATGCTGCTGTCGCCGGACGCTGTCGGTAAGGCCGCCCCCGTCCTGCTGCTCGCCCCGGAAGACCGCCAGTCGATCGACCAGATCGCCGTCACCGACCACCGGGTCGTCGTCGCCCTCTATGACAATGTCCGTGGGCGCGTCCTCACGCTCGAGGATCGCGGACCGGCCGGGATCAAGGCCACCACCCTGCCCGTCATCGACAACGCCGCCGTCTCGCTCGGCTCGCATTCCGATGAAGGGGACGATGTCTTCTACACCGTCGAAGGCTTCCTCGATCCGACCCAGCTGAAGCTGGCCGACGCGACCGGGACCACCGCTCAGACCGTCAAGGCGCTGCCCGCCCAGTTCGAGACCAAGGACCTGGTCGTCGAGCAGAAGTCGGCGACCTCGAAAGACGGCACGGCGATCCCCTATTTCCTGGTCCACAAGCAGGGCTGGAAGCTGGACGGCCAGAACCCGACCCTGCTGCACGCCTATGGCGGCTTCAACCTCTCCAAGCTGCCGGTCTATGACCCGCTGATCGGCAAGCTGTGGCTGGAACGCGGCGGCGCCTATGCGGTGGCCAATATCCGCGGCGGTGGCGAGTTTGGTCCCGGCTGGCACGAGGCGGCGCTGAAGGCCAACCGCCAGCGCGCCTATGACGACTATTTCGCCGTCGCCGAGAAGATGATCGCCGACAAGGCGACCACGCCGCGCCACCTGGGCGCCTATGGCCGCTCGAACGGCGGGCTGCTGATGGGCGTGGCCCTGACCGAGCGTCCGGACCTGTGGAACGCGGTGGTGGTTGAAAGCCCGCTGCTGGACATGATCCGCTACACTTACCTGCCGGCCGGGGCCTCTTGGATCGGCGAATATGGCGACCCGGCCATCCCGGCCGAACGCGCCTGGATCGAGAAGTACAGCCCGTACCAGAACCTGAAGGCCGGCGTGAAATACCCGCTGGCCTACATCACCACCTCGACCAAGGACGACCGCGTCCACCCCGGCCACGCCCGCAAGTTCGCGGCCAGGATGGACGATCTGGGGGTCGACCATCTCTATTTCGAGAACACCGACGGCGGCCACGCCAATGGCGCCGACCCCAAGGCCAACGCCAGGCGCTGGGCGCTGCACTACACCTACCTGTCACGCCAGCTGATGGATCACTAAGTGCGTAAGCTCCTGACCCTTCTCCTCGCGTCCACGAGTCTGATGACCATCACCCCCGCGACCGCCGCCGAAACCAATAGTGGGGCCGACAAGCCCAAGGCCACCGAAGAAGCCCGCACCCCGCTCACGGAGCTGGGCAAGAACGATCCCTATCTCTGGATGGAAGAAATCGAGGGGACGCGCGCCATGGACTGGGCCAAGGCCCAGAACGCCAGGACCCTGCCCGTTCTGCAGGGCGACAAGCGCTATGCGGATCTCGAGGCCAAGGCCCTGGCGATCCTCAACGCCAAGGACCGCGTGCCCGGCGTCTCGTTCGCCGGTGACGGCTCCTTGCGCAACTTCTGGCAGGACGCCGACCACGTGCGCGGCGTCTGGCGCAAGACCAGCCTGGAGAGCTACCGCACGGCCGATCCGGTCTGGGAGACGATCCTCGACATCGACGCCCTGTCCAAGGCCGAAGGCGCCAACTGGGTGTTCAAGGGCGCGTCCTGCCTGCCGCCCGAGGACACGCGGTGCCTAGTCACCCTGTCGAACGGCGGCAAGGACGCCGTGACCGTCCGTGAGTTCGACACCACAACGAAGACTTTCGTTTCCGGCGGCTTCGTCCTGCCCGAGGGCAAGCAGAACTACACCTGGCTGGACAAGGACACCCTGCTGGTCGGCCGCGAGTGGAAGCCGGGCGAATTGACCAAGTCCGGCTATGCCTATGTCCTGAAGACCGTGAAGCGCGGCCAGAGCCTGGACCAGGCGGTCGAGGTGTTTCGAGGGACGGAGACCGACGTCTCGGTCAATCCGTTCGTGCTGCGCGACGCCGACGGCGAGGCCGTGGCCGTGATGGCGGGCCGGGGCGTCACTTTCTTTGAAGCCGAGACCTATCTGATCGAGGGCGACAAGCCCGTGAAGCTGGACCTGCCGCTGAAGAGCTCGGTCCAGGGCTATGTCGCCGGCCAGATGGTCGTGCTGATGGAGCAGGACTGGAAGGGCTTCAAGACCGGCGACCTGGTCAGCTTCGACCTGGCCAGGCTGAAGGCGGCGCCGGATCAGGCCGTGGCGACCCTGGTCCTGCGCCCGACCGCGAGGCAGTCCGTCGAGCAGGTCACCACCACCCGCACCAAGCTGGTCGTGGGTCTGCTGGACAACGTCAAGGGCGCGGCCAGGGTGCTGACCCACGGCGCGAACGGCTGGACGTCACAGTCCCTGGACCTGCCGGCCAACAGCGCCATCGGCCTGGGCTCGACCGCCGAGACGGACGAGCGCCTGTTCGTCACCGTCACCGGCTACCTGGCGCCCACCACCTACTGGCTGGCCGACGCCGGCTCGCTGAAGCTGGAGCAGGTCAAGGCCTCGCCGGCCCGCTTCGACGCCTCGACCCACGTGGTCGAGCAGTTCGAGGCGACCAGCACCGACGGAACCAAGATTCCCTACTTCGTCGTGCGGCCCAAAGGCATCAAGTACGACGGCCAGGCCCCCACCCTGCTCTACGCCTATGGCGGCTTCCAGGTGCCGATGACCCCCGGCTATTCGGGCGTGATGGGCAAGCTATGGCTGGAGCGCGGCGGCACGTACGTCGTGGCCAACATCAGGGGCGGCGGCGAGTTCGGCCCTGCCTGGCACGAGGCGGGCCTGAAGGCCAACCGCCAGAAGGTCTATGACGACTTCTTCGCCGTGTCGCAGGACCTGATCACCCGCAAGATCACCTCGCCGCGCCGCCTGGGCATCATGGGTGGCAGCAACGGCGGCCTGCTGATGGGCGTGGCCCTGACCCAACGGCCCGAGCTGTACAACGCCATCGTCGTGCAGGTGCCGCTGTTCGACATGATCCGCTACAGCCAGATCGGGGCCGGCGCCTCGTGGGTCGGCGAGTATGGCGACCCGGCCATCCCGTCCGAGCGGGCGGTGATCGCCAAGTACGACCCCTATTCCAACCTCAAGGCCGGCCGGAACTATCCCGAGGTGTTCATCGAGACCTCGACCAAGGACGACCGCGTCCACCCGGCCCACGCCCGCAAGGCGGCGGCCAAGCTGGAAGAGCTGGGCTATCCGGTGCTCTATTACGAGAACATCGACGGTGGCCACGCGGCCAGCGCCAACCTGGCCGAGACCGCCCGTCGCCAGGCGCTGGAATATGTCTACCTGTCGAAGAAACTGATCGACTGATTGCGATCCGCTCATCCCGCGACCCGTGGGTGAGCGGATTTCGCGGAACGCCGTATCGTCAACTCTACTGAAAGTTATCGGCGCCAGGATGCGCTCCGACAAAGCCGTCGGAACCATCGCCGTGTCCATCCAAGTCGTCAAAGCCCTGGACCTTTCGCCCGCCGACATCGCGCGGTGGGAAGAACTGCGCCGGGGCCAGAGCCGGCTGGATTCACCGTTCCTGTCGCCGCAATGGACCTTGGCCGTCGCCAAGGCCCAGGGCGACAAGGGCCACGAGGTCAAGGTCGCCATCCAGCGCGGGCCGGAGGGCGAGGCCATCGGCTTCCTGCCCGCCCGGGTCCGTCAGGACGTGGCCATGCCTGTCGGCGCGCCGATGTGCGACTATCAGGCCCTGATCGCCGCGCCCGGCGCGACCATGGATCCGCGCGACCTGCTGATCGCCCTGGGCGCGCACCGCATCGACTTCTGCCACATGATGGCCGACGACGTGACCCTGGCCCGCCACGCCCGTGGCCAGGCCGACAGCTGGGTTGTCGAAACCCCGGACGGCTACGAGGCCTACGCCGCCGAGCGCAAGGCCGCCGGCGTCGGGGTGTTGAAGGACATCGAGAAGAAGCGCCGCAAGGCCGAGCGCGAGGTTGGTCCCTGCCGCTTCACCGCCATGTCGGAAAGCCGCGCGGCCTTCGACCAGCTGCTGGCCTGGAAGCGCGTGCAGCTGCTGCTGACCCACCAGACCGACCTGTTCAAGACGCTCTGGGTCAACAAGCTGCTGGACGAGCTCTTCCAGATGCGCGACCCGAGCTTCGGCGGCGGGCTCTACACCCTGCACCTGGGCGAGCGCCTGGCCGCTGTACACCTGCACCTGCGCGGCGAGCACACGATCCACGGCTGGCTGATCGCCCACAATCCGGACCTGGAGCGCTATTCGCCAGGCCTGATGCTGTTCCAGGACATCCTGAAGAGCATGGACGGCACGCCCTATACGCGCCTCGACCTGGGCACGGGCGACTACCGCTTCAAGCGCGAGCTTTCCAACGCCCAGCAGAAGGTGGTGTTCGGCTTCCTGGGCTCGCCTTCGGTGCCGACCCTGGTGCGCCACGCGGTGTACGGCGTTCGCCAGATGGCCGAGGCCCTGCCGCTGGGTCGGATCTCCGAGATTCCCGGCAAGGCCATGCGCCGCATGGACCTGCTGCGCGGGCTGCACTAACGGGTCCGCGAACCTCGTCCTTCGACAAGCTCAGGATGAGGTTCACTACCAACAGGCTTTTATTCTGATCCTCACCCTGAGCTTGTCGAAGGGCGAGGATCACCCACTTAGTGGACCGCGTTGATCCGCATGGCCCTCGGATCGACGACGCCGGCCGCCCAGGCTCGGGTCCAGCCATATTTCAACTCGCCTTCGCGGAAAGCGAAGCGGTCGAGGTGCTTGGCCACCACGTCTTCCAGGCGGGCCAGGCCGTCGAGGTCGGCGGCCTCGACGGTGATGTCGAGACCGTCCGGATGGGCGACCATCCGGCAGGTTCCCAACGGCAGCGGGAACAAGGCCGAAGTCTCATCGTAGGTGACCTCGAACTTGTGGGCCCAGTGCTTGGCCAGCTGGGTCATGTAGCGGGCCGCCTTGTCGGTGGCGACCCGGGCATGGCTTTCCATGGCCCCCTCCCCTAGATGGCTTCGATGACCGCCGCGGCGTCATCCATGGCCTTGGCGACGGCCGCGATCTGCTCGGCCGTCAGCTGGCCGCCGTGCAGCTTGAGCCGCAGCGCGGTCTTCAGGTTCTCGCGGGCCCGCAGGATCTGCGGCGAGAAGGCGGCGCTGGCGGAAGCGGCCTCGGCCATGCGCTCGAACAGCGAACGGACCGGGGCGTCGTTGCTGACCAGGAACGTCACGCCCTCGGGCGTGATCGTATAGAGCTTCTTGCCGCCGCCGGCGTCACTGGCGGTGACGTAGCCCAGTTCCTCGAGAAGGGTCAGGGTCGGATAGACCACGCCCGGGCTCGGGGTATAGGCCCCGCCAGCGGCGGTCTCGATGGCCTTGATCAGCTCGTAGCCGTGGCTGGGCTTCTCCGCGATCAGCTTGAGGACCACGAAGCGCAGGTCGCCGTGGTCGAAGAACCGGCCCATGCGACCGCCGCGGCCACGCGGGTGACCAGAGTGATGACCGTCGTGACCGCCATGGAACCCGAAGGGATGACGGCCGTGATGCTCGTCGGCCTGACCGCGCCAGTGGCCGCGGTGATGATGATGTCGTCCAAACATGTGTGTTTTAGATCCTGTTTCGTTATATCGAAACGATAGATATATCGGATTGGCGCTTGGTCAAGAGCTATTCTCGATATATCGGATTAAGCCGCGAAATTATGAGCGACATCGAGGCGCCCTTTTGGAGCCGGGCGGCTCAAGTCAGGGCCATTTGAAGCAAGGCCTACTGAACGTGACCGAAATACAACGTAATCGGCCTTGATACGGATTGCGGCATGAATACATGCCGCGTGTAAGAAGCAGGAGCATGAGCTTGAGCGACCGGGATAATAGCCTCCGCCAGACGGCGAACGGCCGGCCATTCGCCGCCGCGGGGCTTGCCGTGGCCGCCAGCCTGGCGATGTTCGCGCCGGCCATGGCGCAACAGCAGGGCGTTCAAGGCCAGTCGGTCGGCACCACGGCCGGCGTCGAGGCGGCCGACGATCCGCTGGAAGGCTTCAATCGCGGTTCCTTCAAGCTGGGCATGGGGCTGGATCACGTCATCCTGGCGCCGATCGCCCACGGCTATATGGCCGTCACCCCCCGCGTGGTCCGCAACCGCGTCAGCGCGGCCGTCTATAATCTGGGCGAGCCGAACACCGTCATGAACATGGTGCTGCAGGGCAAGCCCAAGCAGGCCATGCGCTCGACCACCCGCTTCGTCGTCAATTCGACCGTCGGGGTGCTGGGCCTGTTCGACGTGGCCTCCAAGGTAAACCTGCCCCGCCGGGACTCCGATTTCGGCCAGACCCTCGGCAAGTGGGGCGCCAAGCCCGGCGCCTATCTCTATGTGCCCCTGATGGGTCCGCTGAACGTCCGCGACGGCATCGGCCGCGCCCTGGACATCGTCACCGACCCCGTCTCGCTCTATGTTGGCGGCCTCTCCACCGACTTCGGCAAGGCCCGGACCGGCGTGACCATCGTCGACGTCCGCTCGAACGCCGACCCGGCCTACCAGGCCCTCAAGGACGCCGCCGACCCGTACGTCACCACCCGCTCGGCCTACACCCAGTATCGCGAGGCCTTCGTGCGCGAAGCGACCGGCGAAGCCGAGGTGCTCCCCGATTTCGACGCGCCGCCGCCGGAAGCCGCGCCCAAACCATGACCGGTAAGACCATGAACAACACCACCTCCACCCGGCGCGGCGCCAACGCCGCGCTTTTGGCTTTCTTCGGGGCCGCGGCGATCGCCGCCCCGGCGATGGCCCAGAACAGCGCCCGCGACGCCGGCGCCGAGGCCTTCGTTCAGACCAAGGCTCAGCGCGTCATCACCGTGCTGGCCAACAAGGGCATGAGCGACGCCCAGAAGACGCAAGTCTTCCACCAGGCGGTGGACGAGCTGGCCGACGTGCCGCGCATCACCAACTTCGTGCTGGGCAAGTACGCGCGCACCATCACGCCCGAGCAGCGCGCGCGCTTCACCCCGGTGTTCCGCGCCTACGCCGAGAGCGTCTATCAGAGCCGCATCGACGACTATCGCGGCGAGCAGCTGAAGGTGGTCGGTTCGGTGGTCAACAAGCCGGGCGACGTCACCGTCAAGACCACGATCTCGGGCGGCCAGATCACCCAGCCCCTGCCGGTCTCCTGGCGCGTGCTGGGCGGCGGCCAGACCTGGAAGGTCGTCGATGTCCAGTTCAAGGGCATCTGGCTGGCCATCACCCAGCAGCAGGACTTCGTGTCGACGATCGACAACGCCGGCGGCAACATCGACGTGCTGATCAACCAACTCCAGAAGGGCGGCTCGGCGCCTTCTGGCCGCCGCAAGTAGCGGCGGGACCAGAGATCAAGACGTAAGGGGATTTGGCATTGCGCGAACAATGGGCCGAGACGGCCATGGGCGTCGTCGTCCTCGCCTTGGCGGCGGGGTTCCTGACCTATTCGCTGAGTGTGGGCGGCGTCCACATGAAGCGCGGCGACTATGAGATCAAGGCCAAGTTCGGCGAGGCCGGTTCGCTGGCCCCCGGGGCGGCGGTGAGCGTGGCCGGCGTCAAGGTCGGCACGGTTTCCGAGATCACCCTGGAGCCGAAGACCTTCCTGGCCGTGGCCAAGCTGAGCATCGACCCGACCGTCAAGCTGCCGTCGGACTCGACCGCCAAGATCACCAGCGACGGCATCCTGGGCGGCGCGCACGTGTCGATCGCCCCGGGCGCGGCGATGGACGATCTCAAGCCGGGCGGCCAGATCGAGAACACGCAGGGCGCGGTCGACCTGTTCGGCCTGATCGGCTCGGTGATCCGTCCGCAAGGCGGTTCGGACGCGGCGGCTCCATCGACGGGTTCGTCGGCCGCCCCGGCTCCGGCCGCGTCGCAGCCGGCCGTGAGCTACTAGCGTGACCGCGACCCAGGCGGCCCGGAAGGTCGCCACGAATCCCATCCGGACGCTGGGCCGCTCGACCCTGGGCGCCGTGCGCATGGTCGGCTCGGTCGGCGTGTTCGCCGTACGCGGCGTCGTCGCCGCCCTCACCCCGCCCTGGTTCTTCGGCCAGCTGTGGCGCCAGTTCGTGGCCATCGGCTTCTTTTCGCTGCCGGTGGTGGGCCTGACCGCGATCTTCACCGGCGCGGCCCTGGCCCTCAACATCTTCACCGGCGGCGGGCGCTTCAACGCCGAGCAGGTGATGCCTCAGATCGTGGCCCTGGGCATCACCCGGGAACTGGGTCCGGTGCTGGCGTCGCTGATGCTGGCCGGCCGGGTCTCGGCCGCCATCGCCGCCGAGATCGGGGCCATGCGCGCCACCGAGCAGATCGACGCGATGCGCACCCTGTCGACCGACCCGTTCCGCTATCTGGTCGGCCCGCGCCTGCTGGCCGGCGTCTTGATGATGCCCCTGCTGGCCGCCGTGGCCGACACCATCGGCATCGCCGGCGGCTGGCTGGTCGCCACGCGGGTCCTGGAGTTCAACCCGACCATCTATATCCGCAACACACTGGATTTCCTGCAGCTGTGGGACATCGGTTCGGGCCTGATCAAGGCCGCCGTGTTCGGCTTCATCGTCGCGCTGATGGGCTGCTACCACGGCTACAACGCCTCGGGCGGGGCGCGTGGCGTCGGCCGGGCCACCACCCACGCGGTGGTCTCCTCGGCCATCCTGATCTTCGCCTCCGACTACCTTCTGACCACGCTTTTCACGCACGCCTCATGACCGACGCGACCCCGAAACTCGCCTGGAAGGGCGTCAGCAAGCGCTTCGAGGGCCGCGCGGTCCTGGACGGTCTCGACCTGTCGGTCGCCCCGGGCCGGTCGCTGGTCATCATCGGCGGCTCGGGCCAGGGCAAGTCGGTGACCATCAAGACCGCGCTGGGCCTGATGCGTCCGGACGCCGGCAAGGTCGAGCTGGACGGCAGGAACATCGTCGGCCTGTCCGAAGGCGCGCGCCGCAAGCTGTTCTCGCGCATCGGCGTGCTGTTCCAGGGCGCGGCCCTGTTCGACAGCCTGACCGTCTGGGAGAACGTCGCCTTCCGCCTGATCAACGCCGACGGCATGCCGCGCGGGGAAGCCAAGGAGCGCGCGATCGACGCCCTGGAGCAGGTGCGCCTGGCGCCCGACGTCGCCGATCGCTTCCCGTCCGAGCTGTCGGGCGGCATGCAGAAGCGAGCCGGCCTGGCTCGCGCCGTCGTCGCCCAACCGGAGATCCTGTTCTTCGACGAACCGACCACCGGCCTGGATCCGATCACGGCGGCGGCGATCAACGAGCTGATTTCCAACCAGGTGCGTCGCCTCGGCTCGACCGCCGTGTCGATCACCCATGACCTGGCCTCGGCCCAGACCATCGGCGACGAGATCGCCATGCTGCACGGGGGCAAGATCATCTGGCGCGGTCCAGCCGCCGAACTGGCCACGACCGACAATCCGTATGTTCGCCAGTTCGTCGAAGGCCGCGCCGAGGGTCCGATCTCGCATGCGGTCTAGGGTCGTCGCCCTGGCGACAGGCCTGCTGATCGCCGCCACGGTTCAAGCCGAGGGCGCTCAGGCTCAATCCTTCGTGCGTCCGGACTGTCAGGGTGTGAACGGCGCCGTGGCTCTACGCTACGACACGTCCGAGCACGCGCGCTGGTACAAGCGCTTCTGGACCGGCAATTGCGACCACTTGGCGTTCTGTATCCCTGGCGCGCCGAACTGGAACGACATCGTCGGCACGCTTCTGGACAAGGGCGGCCCGTCCGAACGAGCGGCCCTGTTGCCGAAGGCCTGTCGCCTCGGCCAGCTGATGGGACTGGAGTGGTCGCGTGAAAAGTCGATCCGCAAGATCGATACGCACGACCTGCGCGCCTTCAACGCGGCGCTGGAAAGCTCGAACGACACCCTGAAGGGCCTCGACAAGGTCGAGCAGGCCGTCCGCGCCAAGCTGGCGCCGCGCTAGAGCATTTTCCGACGAAGTGGATACCGGTTCGTCGTCAGAAAATGCGTTAAAACAAGAGGCTAGAGCATTTTGGCGATCCAGTTGGATCGGAAAATGCTCTAGACCGGGGGCGCCTCCCGAAGGGTCTCGGCCAGAAGCCGGCCCTCGACGCCCCGGCTGGAGCCGGCTCGCCAGGCCACCACGATCTCGCGGCTGGGATGCTCGGTCGCCAGCGGACGGATGGTCAGGGCGGTCTTGTCGGTCAGGCCGGCGTGGACCGCCATGGCTGGCAGGAACGAGACGCCCAGGCCCGAGCCGATCATCTGCACAAGGGTCGGCAGCGAGGTGGCCGCGAAGGTTTCGTCGTCGCCGACGCCGCGCGGCGGCTCCAGGCCGCAGGCGGCCAGGGCATGGTCGCGCAGGCAGTGGCCGTCTTCCAGCAGGATCAGGTCGTCGCCCCGCAGGCTGTCGGGATCGACCCGAGTCGAGGCCGCCATCGGATGGTTGGCCGGCGCCGCGGCCAGCAGCTCGTCATCCTCGACATGGGCCCAGTCCAGGCCGGACATGTCGTAGGGCAGGGCGATCAGGGCCGCGTCCAGGGCGCCGCTTTTCAGAGCCGCGATCAGCCGCTGGGTCAGGTCCTCGCGCAGGAACAGCTTCAACTTCGGAAACCGGTCGCGCAGGACGGGCAGGGCGCGCGGCAGCAGGTAGGGCGCCACGGTCGGGATCACGCCCAGGCGGAACCGGCCCGCCAGCGGCTGGCCCGCGCCGCGCGCGGCCTGCACCAGGTCCTCGGCCCTGGCGAGAATGTCCTCCGCCCGCCGCACCGCCTCCTGACCGGCGGCGGTCAGGATCACGCCCGAACGGGCCCTGTCGACCACCGGCGCGCCCAGGATCTTCTCCAGTTCCTGGATGCCGGCCGACAGGGTGGGCTGGGTGACGTAGGCGCTCTCGGCCGCCCGGCTGAACGAGCCGTGCTCCGACAGGAGCTTCAGATATTGCAGCTGGCGAAGGGTCGGAAGAAGCATGACCTTGATATAGGCGGCATCTATCGGAAAGCCAAAAACTATCGATTGGCTATCTGGGGAACCGGGGCCTATCTCTGCTTCCACGGTGAAGTTCCGGCGTGTCTCCCCCACCGGCGCCGGGCCCCAGCCCGTTGAACCCGGTCCGCCCGCGTCACCCCTCCCAGCGGCGCGGACCGGGACGAACCTTTCCCACGGTGCTAAGCCCGCTCCAGACCTTCGGAGCGCCTCATGCCGATCGACGCCCTGCGCGCCCAACTGCCCGCCTACGCCAAGGACCTGGGAACCAACCTGACCGTTCTCGCCAGCGAGACCGTGCTAAGCGACCAGGCGCGCTGGGGTTGCTTCGTCGCGAGCGCCTGCGCGGTCGGCGAGCCCGAGACCCTGAAGGCGATCACCATCGCCGCCCATGAGGCGGGCGTTTCGTCCGAGGCCTTCTCGGGCGCCAAGACCGCCGCGGCGATGATGGCCATGACCAACGTCTATTTCCGCGCCGTTCACCTGATGACAGCGCCCGACTACGGCGCCTTGCCCTCGCACCTGCGGATGAACCGACTGGCCCCTTCCGGCGTGTCGGCCGTCGAGTACGAACTGTGGTGCGTGGCGGTGTCGGCGATCAACGGCTGCGGCGCCTGCCTCGACAGCCATGAGGCCGAGTTGCGGAAACGCGGCGTGGAGCCCATCCAGATCCAGGCCGCCCTGCGCATCGCCGCCGTGGTCAACGCGGTCGGCCGGGTGCTGGCGGTCGAAACACCGGATCGTCCCCAGTTTTCCGGCTTCTGAGGCGCGTGCGCGACGCCAGGTCGCGGCGTCCGCCCCTCGACATTCACCTTGCCAATAAACTAGGTTGTTAACCTCTGGGTAAGAGATTCGCGGCGTTCGCAAGGCGGCCTTTCAGGTCGCGATGGGGCCGCACGGGGTGAAGGTGGGCGATATGAGACTGCTGTCGAAGAATCCTCGCGATAACAAGAACGCCAAGCCGGCTGTTCTGGGTGAAGAGTCCCGGGTCGAGGCCGTACAGCACCAGATCGAATCCACCCAGGCGATCGGCCAACGCTACGAGACCATTCACGGCGGGCTCGACAGCATCGGCCGCGTGATGGAGCACCTGAAGGCGATCGAGCCACTGATCGCCGAGATCCGCGGCCCAGTCGCCCAGGAATTCGACGCGCGTCGCGCCGAGCACGCCGAACTGATCGCGCTGCGCGCCAATTACGAGCACGCCCAGCGTCAGGTCGCCCAGATCCAGGCCGAGGAGCGTGAGGTCAGCGCCCGCCTGGCCGCCGCCGAAACCGCCCTTGGCGAGTCCGACGCCCGCCGCCAGACCCAGGACGCGGCGCTCGAAGACAACGCCCTCGAAATCGACCGCCTGCGCAACGCCCTGCTGCAGTCGGATCTGAAGGTTTCCAGCCTCGACGCCTCCCTGCGCGACTCGACCGCCCGCATCGAGCACCTGGTGCAGGACGTCGAAGGCCTGCGCCTACAGGCCCAGGACATCGACACCCGTCGCGGCGACGCCGAGGCGGCGTTGGCCCGCGCCAACCAGGACAACGCCCTGCTGGGCGACGAAGTCGCGACCCTGAAGAAGCGCGTCGACCAGGCCGGCCTGGACGTGGCCCGCCTGTCGCGCATCGAGACCGACCTCGAAGCCCAGTTGGCCGGCGAACGCGCTCGCGTGCAGGCGATCGAAAACGCCCTTTCGGCCCACCAGACCGACAGCGGCCGCACCATCCGCGGCCTGGAAAGCCAGGTCGAGGCGGCCCGCGCCGAGATCTCGGCCCTGCAGACTCGCCTGGAGACCGCCACCGGCCGCGCCGACAAGCTGGAAGAGATGAACACCCAGATCTCGGCCCGCCTGGCCGAGTCGTCCGCGCACCAGAAGGCCGTCGAGCGCCGCGCCGGCGACCTCAACGTCGCCCTGGAACGCGCCCTGGAACGCATCCGCACGCTGGAAGAGGATTCGGAAAGCCTGCGTCAGCGTCACGCCGGCGTCGACACCGCTCGCGCCACCGCGATCGAGCGCGCCGACCAGATGGCCAAGAGCGCCGTCGCCCAGGAAAAGGCGATGAAGCGCGCCGAGGAACGGGCTCAGCAACTGCGCACCCGCCTCGACGGCATGCAGGAAGCCCAGGACCAGATCCGTCGGGAACACGAGGAGAAGGTGGCCGAGCTGCAGGCGACGATCGAACGCCTCACCTCGGAAAACGCCCTGGCGGAGGGCGCGCTGGAAGCGGCCCGTCGCGACCGCTCGCGCCTGCAGATGGCCTTGCTGGGCGCTTCGGACGAGGGTCTGGCGGAAAGCGCCTGAGCCTCGAAGCCCCGAGAGACCAAAGCCCGCCGACTGTCAGGTCCGGCGGGCTTTTTCTTGGCTACTTGGCCTCCGCCGCCGCCTTCAGCCCGGCCACCTGTTGGCCCAGGACGTCGTCGACCGGCGCGGCGATCTTGTCGAGGCCGCCTTTGAAGTAGCCGCCAACGTCGTAGGTGACGGTCACCGTGGTCTGGCCGTCTTTCCCGGCGAGCAGGAACGTCAGGGCTCCGCTGGCGCCAGAGTTTTGCAAGGGACCCAGCGCGCCGACGAGCACCAGCTTCTGCCCCGGCGCGGCGTTGACCGTGGTCATGTGCAGCACCGAGCCGCCATTGGGCAGCCGCTCGCAAAAGCAGCCGCCCGAAGCCGCGCCCAGCGACAGGTTGGCGGCCGAGCCCGACCAGGTGTGGGCCGAGGCCCACCATTTCGCGGGCTGCACCAGCGTCGCCCAGACCGTACTGGCCGGCGCGGCGATCACCACCTGGCGCCGGACCTCGAAACCGTTCGGCTGCGCGTCAGCCACTTCGGCGCGCGCGGAGCCGGCGGCCAGCAGCGCCAGGGCGGCGGCGGCGATCATCGTCTTCATGTGAGGTCCCTCCACGCCGCGAGGTTGAGGGCAGGGGCGGGCAGGCGTCAACGCCGGCGCATCGTATCCTATTCGACGGGCGAACTGATCGTCGCGCCGCCGGCCTTCAGCCGGTCCAGCACGCCGTTGGCCGGCAGCAGAAAGCCCAGATCGACCACCGCCACCGTGACGCCGGGACGTTTCAGCGCTTCGGTCATGGCCTGCGTCGTCTGGTCGACGCCCTTTTCCAGCAAGGCCGGCCCGCCCGGCGCGCGCAGCAGGCAGCGCTGGGCGCCGCTGGCGCGGTAGCGGGCGCGGACCGAGCCCAGGTCGCCCTCCGCCCAGTCCTGGCCGATCGTGGTGGAATGGGCGCCGTCATAGGCGATCTCGTCCAGAGCCACGCGCAGGCAGTACAGTTGGTCCTCGGGCGAGAGCTTCGACACGATCGAGGTTACCGCGCTCATCCGGTACTGGCCGACCGCCTTGACCTTGAGCTTGCGGGCCTTGGCCATCCGCTCGACGGTGCTGACCGGCTTGGCTTCGGAAAGGCCGGCGGCCTGGCGGAAATCCGACAGCAGCAGGAAGCCCGCCACGCCCGGCTTCCAGTTCTTGTATTCGCCGGCCCCCTTGCGGGCCTGGTTGCGGGACTCGACGAAGCGCGTCTTCAGGTCGGGCGGCAGCTGATCCTCTAGCGCCTTGCCCATCGGCTGCCGCAGACCGCCGCCGAAGCTGAGCAGGAAGCCCGCCGCCTGGGTGATCCCCACCGCCGCCTGGGGCGGGACCAGCACCAGGCTGGCCTTGTCCAAGGCCTTGTTCAGGCGGGGGCTTTCCCACTTCAGCTGATGGGGCAGGGGGGCGGCCGAGCCGAGGATGTAGAGCTTGGCCCCGTCCTTCTCGACCAG
The DNA here is from genome assembly GCF_058681225.1 of Caulobacter sp. FV1ye6ST. Lineage (NCBI taxonomy): Bacteria > Pseudomonadati > Pseudomonadota > Alphaproteobacteria > Caulobacterales > Caulobacteraceae > Caulobacter > Caulobacter sp. FV1ye6ST. The sequence continues at coordinate 5,096,841 of NZ_CM178733.1, read as the reverse complement.
CCAGATCGCCGGCCCCTTGGGCTTGGCCACCACGGTCAGCTCGGCGACCACCGCGCTCTCGTCAGGGGCCGGGGCCTGGCCGAGCTCGACCGTGGATGGCGGCGGAGCCGCGGTCTGGGCGAGGGCAGGGGTGGAAAGGGCGAGGGCAAGGGCAAGGGGGGCGAACTTGGACGCAGCCATCGATACTCCTTCAGCCCCCCGAAGCACCCCAATAACCCTTCTCCCGTGACGGGAGAAGGGCATGGGTCAAGTCGATCAGGCCCCCGCGGGAACCGGGAAGCCGCGCTTGCGCATCAGCGCTCCGATCTTCACGTCGCGGCCGCGGAAGGCCCGGAACTGGTCGACGGGGTCGACCGCGTTGCCTTTCGACATGATGGTCTCGTACAGGCGCTTGGCGGTCGGCTTGTCGTAGAAGCCGCCCGGCGCCTCCTGGAAGGCCTCGGCGACGTCGGCGGTCAGGGTGTCGGCCCACAGATAGCTGTAATAGCCAGCCGAATAGCCGTCGCCCGAGAACACATGGCCGAACTGCGGGGTGCGGTGACGCATGACGATCTCGTGCGGCATGTTCAGCTTGGCCAACTCCTCGCGCTCGAACTTGTCGGGATCGATGTCGACGTCGCCGGCCAAGTGCAGCTTCATGTCGATCAGGGCGCTCGACAGATATTCGGTCGTGCCGAAACCCTCGCCGAACTTGCCGGCGGCCTCGATCTTGTCGACCAGGGCCTGAGGGATCGGCTTGCCCGTCTGATAGTGCAGGGCGAACTGGTTCAGCACCTGAGGCGTCGGCAGCCAGTGCTCGTTCAGCTGGCTGGGGAACTCGACATAGTCGCGCGCCACGTTGGTGCCCGACACCGACGGATAGGTGGCGTTGGCGTTCAGGCCGTGCAGGGCGTGGCCGAACTCGTGGAACAAGGTGACCGCGTCATCCCACGAGATCAGCAGGGGCTCGCCGGGCTTGCCCTTGATGAAGTTGGAATTGTTGGAGACGATCGTGGTGATCTCGCCCTTGAACCGCTCCTGGGTGCGGTAGGCGTTCATCCAGGCGCCCGAGCGCTTGCCCTGACGGGCATAGGGGTCGAAGTACCACAGGCCGACATGCTTGCCGGCGCGGGTCACCTCATAGACGGTGATGTCCTCATGATAGACGGGAATGCCGGAAAGCTTCTTGAATTCAAAACCGTAGAGCTGGCCCGAGGCCCAGAACATGCCCTCGCGCAGCTTGTCCAGCTGCAGGTAGGGCTTCACCTCGTTCATATCGAGGGCGTATTTCGCCAGGCGGACCTTCTCGGCGTAGAAGCGGTAGTCCCAGGGCTCCAGCTTGAAGCCGCCGTTCTCTTTATCGATGATCGCCTGCATGTCGGCGACGTCGATGGCGACCTGGGCGATGGCCGGGGTCCACACCGCCTCCATCAACGCCATGGCGTTCTCGGGCGTCTTGGCCATCGAATTCTCGAGCCGCCAGTGGGCGTGGGTCTTGTAGCCCAGCAGCTTGGCGCGCTCGACGCGCAGCTTCAGGATCTTAGCGATGATGGCGTTGTTGTCGGTCGCGCCGCCATTGTCGCCGCGATTGACGAACGCTCGCCAGACCTTCTCGCGGGCCGAGCGGACCGGCGAGGCGGCCAGGAACGGGTCGACGCTGGAGCGGGTGTTGACGACGACGAACTTGCCCGGGAGCTTGCGCGCGGCGGCGTTCGAGGCGGCGGCGTCCTTCAGGCCCTGGGGCAGGCCGGCGAGGTCGGCGTCGGAAAGCTCGATCCAGGTGCTCTCGTCGGCCAGCAGGTTCTGGCTGAACTTGGTGTAGAGACCGGCCAGCTCGGTGTTGATCGCGCCGACCCGGGCCTTGGCCTCGGGCGACAGCTTGGCGCCCGAGCGCACGAAGTTGGTGTAGTAGATCCAGAGGACGCGCTGCTGCTCGGGCGTCAGCTTGGCCTTGTCCGGCGAATTGTAGACGGCCTCGATACGGGCGAAGAGCGCGGCGTTCTGGTTGACCTTGTCGCCGTGGGCCGAGAGCTTCGGATCCATCTCCTCCTCGACCTTCTGGAACTCCGGCGTGCTCATGGTCGAGCCCCAGATGCCGTAATAGGTCGAGACGTCGTTCAGCATCCGGCCCGCGTCTTCCAGCGCGCCGATGGTGTTGTCGAAGTTCGGCGCGGCCTTGTTGGCGGTGATCGCGTCGATCTCGGCCAGGTTCCTGGCCATGGCCGTTTCCAGAGCCGGTTTGAAGTCGGCGACCTTGACCTTGTCGAAGGCCGGCACGCCGCCATAGGGGCCGACCCATTTCTGGGTCATCGGATTACTGCCTTGGGCCATGGACAAGCTCGGATTGAGGGCGGCGACCGCGCCGGTGGCGGCGGCCGAGGCTAGGAACGTACGACGTTGCACGGAGTGTCTCCGGTGAAGATTTGGCAGGGACCCTAACAAGGTTCCGGGGCGTGTCACATGACAGGCGCGTAACCTTTCTCGATCCGCGCCCAGTCCGTGGACGAGGCCGGCTTTGGCGTCTACAGCTTTGGCCATGATCGGCGTCTTCGACTCCGGCGTGGGCGGGCTTACGGTCCACCGCGCCCTCGTGCAGCGTCTGCCCCAGGCGGACTTCACCTATCTGGCCGACCAGGCCCATGCGCCCTACGGCGTGCGCGCCGGCGAGGAGATCGTCGCGCTGACCAAGGCCGGCTGCATCCGCCTGTTCGACCGCGGCGCCAGCCTGGTGGTCCTGGCCTGCAACACCGCCTCGGCCATCGCCCTGCGCCGCCTGCAGCAGACCTGGCTGCCGGGCTACCGGAAAGAGATCGGCCGGCCGGTCAACATCCTGGGCATCATCGTGCCGACCATCGAGAAGGCCACGGGCCTGCCATGGGAGCACGAGGCCGAGCGGCGCGGCGAGAAAGTCGAACAACTCGACATCCTGGGCGTGTTCGCCACCCAGGCCACGGTGCGCTCGCGCGTCTACGAGATCGAGATCGACAAGCGAAAGCAGGACCTGGCGGTGTTCTCCGAGGCTTGCCCGGAACTGGTGCCGCTGATCGAAGGCGACGCCTCGGTGGTCGAGCTGGCCAAGGCGGTCGAGAGCCATGTCGAGGCCCTTCGCACCCGCATCGGGCGCTATCCGCACCGCGTGGTGCTGGGCTGCACCCACTACGAGATCATCGCGGACCTGTTCCGCGCCGCCCTCCCGGCCGGCACACCGCTGATCCAGCAGCCCGAGGCCACGGCCGACGCGCTGGAGCTCTATCTGGAGCGCCATCCGGAGTATTTCACGGGGACGAGCGGCGGGCGGGTGTTCCTGACGACAGGGACGCCGGGTCCGCAGAACGGCCTGGTGCTGGGCTTCTGGGGCGGCCCGGTCACGTTCGAGGCGGCCTGAGCCGGCCGACCTCGTGAATCATTTCCTGACGAACGCCGTAAACGCCTCTTAACGCTCTTCGGGCACAACATCGCGGTTCGACCCCTTCCACGGGTCCACGCGACGAGTTGAGTTCGGAGACTTTTGATGGCGCGAGCCGCGCGGCGATCCACGACGGAGCTCCTGTGGGATGCGATCCGTTACGGCTGGGTCCAGCCCTGGACCGCCCGGTTCCGGGGCGGGATCATCACCGTGATTGGGGCCGTGCTGCTGCTGGCCATCGCCACCTATAACGCCACCGACCCCAGCCTGAACGCCGCCACCGGCGAACCGGCCCGCAACGCCCTGGGCGCTCCAGGCGCGGCCATCGCCGACCTTTTGATGCAGTCCCTCGGCCTGTCCGGCTGGGGCGTGGCCCTGTTCATGCTGGTCTTCGGCGTCACCCGCGTGGCCCAGGCCGATCCGGACGCCGAGCGCAAGGACCTGCGCCAGCGCGCCGGGGTTGGCGCGCTTGGTCTTTTGGCGCTGTCCGCCACCTTGGCGGCCCCGCCGCCGCCGGCGATCTGGCAGCTGGAAAAGGGCCTGGGCGGCTTCTGGGGCGACGCCCTGCTGCACATGGTGGCCGGCGTTCTGCGCTTCGCCCACATTCCCGGCGCGACCATCGTCGCCGCCATCCTGTTCGCGGTCGCGGCCCTCGTCGCCCTGGGCTTCGCTATCGGCGTGCGCGAGGTCGATCCCGACGCCATCCACAGCGCCGTCAGCAACGCCCTGCAGCCGCGCGTCCGCGCGGAACCCGAGCCCATGCCCGAGCCGGCCCCCAAGCCTGTCCGCGCCAAGCGGGAAAAGCCCGAGGCCCCGCCCAAGCGCGAGCGCCCGGGCCGTCTACCGCCGATCGACGCCGACGATGACGAGGCCGTGGTCGCCGCCACGCCGACCCCGGTGTCGCAGCGTACGGCTGAACGCGCCTACACCCCGCCGCCGGCTCAGGACGACGAGGATGACTTCGAGGACTCGCTCGACGCCCGCCCGATGGCGATCGCCAAGCCCAAGACCATGCCCAAGGAGTCGGGTCGCGAGGCGCGCGAACAGCAGAAGACCTTCGCCTTCGAAGAGGACGCCGGCTTCCAGCTGCCCGAGCTGGCCATGCTGGCCAAGGCCAAGCCGCGCTCGTCGGACGTCGACGCCGGCGCCCTGCGCCAGAACGCCCGCCTGTTGGAAAGCGTGCTGGCCGAGTTCGGCGTCAAGGGCCAGATCGACCAGATCCGCCCCGGCCCCGTGGTCACCATGTACGAGCTGGTGCCGGCGCCCGGCGTCAAGACCGCGCGGGTCGTGGCCCTGGCCGACGACATCGCCCGCTCGATGAGCGTGATCTCGTGCCGCGTGGCCGTGGCCCAGGGCCGCAACGCCATCGGCATCGAAATGCCGAACTCCAAGCGCGAGACGGTCTATCTGCGCGACCTGCTTTCGAGCGCCGACTACGAGAAGGCCAGCCAGATCCTGCCCATGGCGCTGGGCGAGACCATCGGCGGCGAGCCCTATATCGCCGACCTCGCCAAGATGCCCCACCTGCTGATCGCCGGCACCACCGGCTCGGGCAAGTCGGTCGGCGTCAACGCCATGATCCTGTCGATCCTTTACAAGCTGCCGCCCGAAAAGTGCCGCTTCATCATGATCGATCCGAAGATGCTGGAACTGTCGGTCTATGACGGCATCCCGCACCTGCTGGCCCCGGTCGTGACCGATCCGAAGAAGGCCGTCGTCGCCCTGAAGTGGACCGTCCGCGAGATGGAGGACCGCTATCGCCGCATGTCGAAGATCGGCGTGCGCAACATCGGCGGCTACAACGAAAAGGCCAACGAGGCTCTGGACAAGGGCGAGCACTTCGAGCGCACCGTCCAGACGGGCTTCGACGACGCCGGCCGTCCGATCTACGAGACCGAGCAGATCCGTCCCGAGGCCATGCCCTATCTGGTCGTGGTCATCGACGAGGTCGCCGACCTGATGATGGTGGCCGGCAAGGACATCGAGGGCGCCGTGCAGCGCCTGGCCCAGATGGCCCGCGCCGCCGGCATCCACCTGATCATGGCCACCCAGCGCCCGTCGGTCGACGTCATCACCGGCACCATCAAGGCCAACTTCCCGACCCGGATCAGCTTCCAGGTCACCAGCAAGATCGACGCCCGCACCATCCTCGGCGAGCAGGGCGCCGAGCAGCTGCTGGGCCAGGGCGACATGCTCTACATGGCCGGCGGCGGCCGCATCACCCGCCTGCACGGTCCGTTCGTCTCGGACGGCGAAGTCGAGCAGGTCGCCAAGTTCCTGCGCGACCAGGGCATCCCGCAGTACCTGGAAGAGGTCACCGCCGGCGGCGACGAGGAACAGGAAGAGGCCATCGAGGGCGCGTTCGCCGGCGAGGGCGGCTCCAACGACCTCTACGACCACGCCGTGGCCGTGGTCACCCGCGACCGCAAGGCCTCGACCAGCTACATCCAGCGCCGCCTGCAGATCGGCTACAACCGCGCCGCCTCGCTGATGGAGCGGATGGAGAAGGAAGGCGTCGTCGGCGCCGCCAACCACGCCGGCAAGCGCGAAATCCTGGCCCCGCCGCCACCGCCGATGTAATTTCCACGCCGCTCTCCCCGGCGAAAGCCGGGGTCCAGATCGAACCCAGAGCGCCCTTCGTCGACCCTCGGCGGAGGGCGCTTTGATATCTGACGCTCAGGATGAATTTGGGCCCGGACTTCGCCGGGGAGAGCGGGATACACGGAAACCTTGGCCGTTTGGGCGCGTTCCCAGCATCCCAACCTGAACGGCGCTTCATCGGGGCGTCGGAAAATGGCCTTGCGGCGGCCTTCGCGCGGGCCAAGGTTGCGGCTAAGGAGATCGCATGACCACTCGCCGTATTCTTCTGGCGGCCGGCCTGGCCGCCGCCATCGCTTCTCCGGTTCTGGCGCAAGACGCCAAGCCCGTCCCGGCCACCCTGAGCGCCGAGCAGAAGGCCCTGCTGGACAAGGCCACCGCCTATATCCAAGGCCTGGGCTCGGCCAAGGGCCGCTTCGTTCAGACCGACGCGCGCGGGACCCAGACGCAAGGCGCCTTCTACATGCAGCGTCCCGGCAAGGCGCGGTTCGCCTACGATCCGCCGGCGGGCCTGCTGGTCGTCAGCAACGGCAACAACGTCAACATCTTCGATAGCCGGCTGAAGACCTATGAGAGCTACCCGCTCAGCAAGACGCCGCTGAACCTGCTGCTGGCCCGCGAGGTTCGCCTGGATCGCGGTGTGACCATCACCGACATCCGCCCGCTGGCCGACGGCTTCACCATCGTCGCCCAGGACGCCAAGCGCCAGGCGCTAGGCCGCATCTCGATGGATTTCTCCAATTCGCCCGTCGGCCTGATGGGCTGGACGGTCACCGACATCAAGGGCGGCCAGATCCGGGTGCGCCTGATCGACTTCGCCGAGACTTCCGACTTGGATCCCAAGCTCTTCGTGCTGACGGATCCCCGCCGCAAGGTCGGCAAGTAGAGCTTTTCTTGTTCAGGACGCTCTCACGCCCCGAATGTGACATTACCACAACAGGCAAGAATCAACTTACTCGCCCTTGACTTTAAGTTTTGACGTGGCATATTTAACACGCATGGCGATGAGCGACCGACCCGCTCTTCGCAAACCGTGCCGGATCCTATCCCCTCCCGGCGGCGGCATGAGAGACTAGACTTTCGCCCCAACGCCCCTGCGTTGGGGCGTTTTTCTTTCTCGCCGACCAAAGGTCGGCTTGGGCCAAGCGCCCCTGCGCTAGGGCGTTTTTCTTTTCGGTGGCAAGAAAGCGCGATAGAGCGAGGCCATGCGCCTCCGTATCGCCACCTGGAACGTCAATTCCGTCCGCCTTCGCGCCAAGCAGGCCGCCCGCTTCGTCGACGAGCAGGCGCCGGATGTCCTGTGCATGCAGGAGATCAAGTGCCAGGAGGGCGAGTTCCCGCGCGAGGCCTTCGAGGCCATGGGCCTGAAGCACCTGAAGATCGCCGGCCAGAAGGGATGGCACGGCGTGGCCATCGCCTCTCGCCTGCCGTTCGAGGATGTCCCGACCCTGATGAACTGCCGCGAGGGCCACGCCCGCTGCGTCGCGGTCAAGGTGGCCGGGGTCGACATCCAGAACTTCTACATCCCGGCCGGCGGCGACACGCCCGACCGCATCGGCAATCCGAAGTTCGATCACAAGCTCGATTTCTACGAGACCCTGACCGCCGCCCTGAAGAAGCGCGATCCCAAGGCGCCGCTGATCGTGACCGGCGACCTGAACATCGCGCCGGGCGAAAATGACGTCTGGAGTCACCGCCAGATGCTGAAGGTCGTCAGCCACACCCCAGCCGAGCTCGAGGCCTTCGACGCGATGATGAAGGCGATGGACCTGCTGGACCTGCCGCGCCTGGCGACGCCCGAGCCCGAAAAGCTGTTCTCCTGGTGGAGCTATCGCGCCGCTGACTTCCGAAAGTCCAACCGCGGGCTGCGCCTGGACCATATTCTGGCGAGCCCCGGCCTGCGGGACGCGGCGATCGTGGACGGCAAGGTCTCCTCGCGCGTCCACGACACTGTCCGGGAATGGGAGCGTCCCAGCGACCACGCCCCGGTGACGGCGGATTTGAAACTCTAGAAGTAGCCCGCCGTATCGAGGTCTTCCATTAGGCTCGGCGCGGTCGTCGCCCAGGCCAGGGTTTCGCGCGTCCAGGCGGACGAGGTCGCCGCGTCCATGCCGGCGAACATCGCGAACCAGCCGAAATGCTCGGCGGGGCGGCTCTCTACCGGCACGCCCAGGCCCTTGGCGATCGCGGTGGCGATGGACTTGAACGTCACGGCCTCCTCGGCGACCGCGTGATAGCGCTCACCGCCCGCGCCGCGCTCGATGGCCAGGCGGTAGAGGCGGGCGGCGTCCGACCGATGGACGGCCGACCACGGGTTGTCACCTTCGCAGATATAGGCCGAGACGCCCTTTTCGCGGGCCAGGTTGATCAGCATCGGGACGAAGCCATGGTCGCCGGCCCCGTGGGTCGTCGGCGCCAGGCGGACGATCGAGGCGCGAACCCCGCGCGCGACCAGGTCGTCGGCGGCCTGTTCGGACATGCGCGGCGACGCGCCCGAGGGCCTGTCCTCTTCCGTCGCCACCCGACCGACCGCCAGCATGGCGGTGCCCGAGGTCACCAGGATCGGCTTGATCGAGCCCTCTAGCGCCCCGCCCAAAGCCTCGATCGCGCGGCGGTCCTGCCGGGCGTTCTCGGCGAACTTCGAGAAGTCGTGGTTGAAGGCGGTGTGGATCACGCCATCGCAAGCGGCCGCGCTTCGAGCCAGCACATCATGATCGTCGAGCGTGCCCCGCACGACCTCCGCGCCCGCGGCGTAAAGGCGGTCCGCGCCGGCGTCAGAGCGCGACAGGCCTAGGACCTGGTGGCCGTGGGCGAGCAATTCCTGGACGACGGCCGAGCCGACGAAGCCGTTGGCGCCAGTGACGAAAATACGCATGGAAGCATCCTTCGGGATTTCACGTGGAACATCCTGGATCGTCATGCCATCCTGTTAAAGTCGTGAGCTTATACAGGTATAATGCCTAACAGCATGAACGCCCCGCCCATCCCACAAAAGCATCTGGCCGAAACCAGGCTGGGCGCCTACCTGCGCGACCGCCGCGCCAAGCTGGACGCCGTCGCCTTGGGTTTTCCGGGCTCTCGCCGCCGCACGCCCGGTCTGCGCCGGGAGGAGGTCGCCCAGCGCGCCCATATCAGCGCCACCTGGTACACCTGGCTGGAACAGGGGCGGGGCGGGGCGCCGTCGGCGGACGTGCTGGACCGTATCGCGCGCGCCCTGATGCTGACCGAGGTCGAGCGCGAACACCTGTTCCTGCTGGGCCTGGGCCGACCTCCCGAGGTCCGTTATCGGGGGACGGAGGGCGTGACCCCGCGTTTGCAGCGGGTGCTGGACGCCCTCGACCCCAGTCCCGCCATGATCAAGACCCTGACCTGGGACGTCATCGCCTGGAACCGCGCCGCCACCATGGTGCTGGCCGACTATGGCGACCTGCCGGTCGAGGAGCGCAATATCCTGCGACGGATCTTCTGTGATCCGCGCTCGCGCGCGATCAATACCGAGTGGGAGCACGTCGCCCGCTTCGTGGTCGCCGCCTTCCGCGCCGACGTCGCGCGGGCCGGGGCGGGAGCCGAAGCCTCGGTCAACGCCCTCGTCGAGGAACTCAGCCGCCGTAGCCCCGACTTCGCGACCATGTGGGCCGAGAACGACGTCCGCTATCATGGCGAAGGCATCAAGACGCTGCGCCACCCCGCCCTGGGACAGCTGTCGTTCGAATACTCGGCCTTCGCCGTCGACGGCAGGCCGGACCTGGGAATGATCGTCTATAATCCGGCGACGCCGGAGGATGTGGAGCGCGTGCGGGCGCTCGTCGAAGCGCCTAGCCCTCGGCCGCCACGAAGCCCTGCTTGATCCAGAGCGCCGAGTCCTTGAGGTTCTTGCGGATCCAGGCGGCGTGGACCTCGCGCTCGGCGTCGGTCGAGCGGGGCGCCAGCGGACGCGGCCGGGCGCCGTACGAGCCCTGGATCGCGGCCGAGACCGACAGGGTCTCGACGTGGGTGAGCTCCAGGGCGCGTTCCTTGCCGCCCTGCAGCTCCAGATAGACCTCGGCCAGCAGGTGCGAGTCGATCAGCGCCCCGTGCTTGTCGCGGCTGTCGAGGCTGATCTTGAACCGCTTACACAGGGCGTCGAGCGAGTTGTACATGCCCGGAAAGCGCTTCTTCGCCATGGCCAGGGTGTCGATCCAGCGCTCTTCAGCGATCGGCGCGCGGCCGCACTTCTCCAGCTCGAAATTGACGAACGAGCGGTCGAAGGCCGCGTTGTGGGCGACCACGACGCTGTCGCCGACGAAGTCGATGAACTTGTCGGCGATCTCGTGGAACTTCGGCTTGCCGGTCAGGAAGGCCGACGACAGGCCGTGGACCTTCTCGGCCTCGGCCGGCATGTCGCGCAGCGGGTCGCAATATTCATGGAACGAGCGGCCGGTCGGCATGAAGTCGAGCACCTCGATGCAGCCGATTTCGACCAGGCGGTCGCCCGTCTTCGGATCGAAGCCGGTGGTTTCGGTGTCGAGGATGATTTCCCGGGCCATCGCTTTTCAATGACCCGCTTCGTCGCCGGCTTCAAGCGTGGCTGGAACTTCTCAACAGAGTCAGAAGGTCGCGGACCTGGGCATGGGCGTGATCGACGCCCTGGCTGGTGTCGATGACGAAATCGGCCCGGGCGCGCTTTTCGGCGTCGGGCGTCTGGCGGGCCAGGATGGCCACGAGCTTTTCCGGCGTCATGTCGGGTCGGGCCAGGACGCGGGCGCGCTGGACCTCGGCCGGGGCCGAGACCACCACCACCTTGTCGACCTTCTTCTCGCCGCCGGTCTCGAACAGCAGCGGGACGTCGAGCACCACGATCTCATGGCCCTCGGCCCGGGCGGTCTCGAAGAAGCCGATCCGATGCGCGCCGACCAGCGGGTGAACGATTGTCTCCAGCTTGGCCAGGGCCTCCGGATCGCCGACCACCTGGGCGCTGAGCCTGGCGCGGTCGATCGCGCCGTCGACGACCACGCCGGGGAAGGCCTCTTCCACCGGCCCGACCGCCGCGCCGCCGGTGGCGTAGAGCGCGTGGACGGCGGCGTCGGAGTCGTAGACCGGCACGCCCTCGGCCTGGAACAGGGTCGAAGTCGTGGACTTCCCCATGCCGATCGAGCCCGTGAGACCCAGGATCAACATCTCAGGCCTCTCCAAGAAGGCGCAGCAACAGGCCGCGCGCGTCGACTTCGGCGGGCGGCGCCACGCCATACATCCGCTCGAAGGTCGGCACAGCCTGGCGCAGCAACATCTCCAGGCCATCGACGGTGCGACGACCAGCGGCCTGGGCGCGGCGGAGGAATTCGGTGCGCAACGGCTTATAGACCATGTCCATGATCACCGCCGTCTCCGGCGTCAGGGCCAGATCCGCCGCGGGGCCTTCGCCGCCGCCCAGGCCCAGCGAGGTGGCGTTGATGACGAGGCCCGCATCCGCCAGCAGGGCCGGAAGGTCCGGCTCACCGGCCGCCACGACCTTGTCGCCGAAGGCGTCGGCCAGCTCTTGAGCCCGCCCGACGGTGCGGTTGACGATCCGGACCACGAGCGCGCCCGCCAGCAGCAGGGCGGCGGTCGCGCCGCGCGCCGCGCCGCCGGCGCCGAGGATCACGACCGGCGCGGCCGAGACGTCGAAGCCCGGCGCCTGCTCGGCGATCGCACCCAACAGGCCCGGCCCGTCGGTATTGTCGGCATGGATCGAGCCGTCGGCCTCGAAGATCAGCAGGTTCGCCGCCCCGGCCATCCTGGCGAGGTCGCTGGCGTGGTCGGCGACCGCGAGCGCCCGTTCCTTGAAGGGGATGGTGACGTTTAGCCCCCGGATGGCGCCGCCCCGGAAGCCGCTCACGAAGGTCTCGAAATTATCGACCGTCGGCGCGAAGGGAACATAGGCCGCGTCGAGCCCCGCCGCCTGGATCCAGGCATTGTGGATCAGCGGGCTCATCGAATGCTTGATCGGCGCGCCGCAGACGCCGCCGACGATGGCGGCGCCCGAAATGGTCGAACTCATGCGTCCAGGGCTCCGTGAAGGCGCAGAAAGTCGAGCAGGCCGATCAGGGGCAAGCCCAGGATGGTGAAGTAGTCGCCGTCGACGGCGTCGAACAGCTGCACGCCCTCGCTTTCCAGTTCGTAGCAGCCAACGGACCACAGCAGGGCCTCGCCGCGACGCGCGATATAGGCGTCGAGCCAGGTTTCGCTGAACGGTCGCACCGACAGCTTGGCGGTCTCGACGATCCGCCAGATCGGCTGGCCGTCGCGCGCCACGACCACGGCCGAGTGCAGCTTGTGGGTCTGACCGCGCAGTTCCAGCAGATGGTCACGCGCCCGCGCCAGGGTCTCGGCCTTGTCGAAGAGCTTGCCCTCGAGGTCGAGCGTCTGGTCGGCTCCGATCACCAGGCCCGGACGCCTGGCCGAGACCTTGACCGCCTTCATCTCGGCCAGGGCGTCGGCGATGTCGCGCGGGGTGACCTCCTCCGCCAGCAGGCCAGCCTTGGCCGCGTCCTCGTCGACGCCGGGACTGACCGCCTCGAACGCGACGCCGGCGTTCTTCAGGATCATCTGACGCGCCGCGCTCTTGGACGCGAGGGTTACGGGGGTCATCCCAGGACCTCGACCTTGCCGCGGCCGCCCGACAACAGGTTGATGACCGCCGCCGCCGTCTCCTCGACCGAGCGTCGGGTGATGTCGATGACCGGCCAGTTCATCCGCTCGAACAGGCGGCGGGCGGCGATGATCTCCTGGCGTACGGCGTCGCCGTCGACATAGTCGCTCTCTCTGTTCTCCTTGAGGGAGAGCAGGCGGTTGCGGCGGATCTGGATCAGCCGATCGGGCGAGGTGATCAGGCCGACGATCAGGGTGTTCTTGAGCTCGAACAGATCTTGCGGCGGCGGCCGGCCCGGAACCAGGGGCACATTGGCCGCGCGCACGCCCCGATGGGCCAGATAGATGCAGGTCGGAGTCTTGGACGTCCGCGACACCCCGACCAGGATCACGTCGGCCTGGGTCAGATCCTGTCCGCCCTGGCCGTCATCATGGGCTATCGCGTAGTCCAGCGCCTCGATGCGATCGAAATAGTCGTTGGTCAGGGCGTGCTGGGCGCCGACCCGGGTCGAGATCCGCGCGCCCAGATAACGCGACATGGCGCTGATCACCGGATCCAGCGCGGCGATGCAGGGCATCTCGCGCTTGCGGCAGCCTTCCTCCAGCGCGGCGCGCAGGCCGGGATCGACGATGGTGTGCATCACCACGCCGGGCGCGCCCCCGATCTCCTCGAGCGCTCGGTCCAGCTGCCGGGTCGAACGAACCAGCGCGTAGATATGCTCGATGGGCAGGATGTCGGTAAACCGGGCGCAGACCGCGCGCGCCATGGCGTTGAGGGTCTCGCCCGTGGAGTCGGACACCAGGTGGATATGGAAGTAGGTGGCGAAGCGCGGCGGCAGCCTCTCCGCTTCCCCCTGAGCCAGAGTCTCCTGTGGATCATCCGTTAACGGTTGTTTAACCAATTGGCCTGCCTCTGGGGACGCCCGGGCGCCGAATGGCCTCCAAGCCGTCGTGACACGGCGCCGCTGTGATCAACGGTCGCATTGCCCGCGTACCATCCCCAGGCTCGCCACGCATCCCCCGATAGGTGAATCCCGACTGTCCAAGGCTCGGGACAGAGTCTCGCGCTGGGTCTTTCGTCCGCCTCGGCGCGTTAAGATTTTGTTAAGGCCTTCAAGGGGCTTGGCTGTCTGTCCACATGATTAACAGAACCTTAACCCCATGTGGGAAGGGCTGGGGGTAACGAGGAATCCGCTGTGCGAGTCACTCGCCCGCCAGGGGTTTTCCCCACTGTGCAGTTGCCCTCCAACCCCCTCTTTCAATCTTAAATTCTTATTAAGATATGAGAGGAAGGTCTTAAGGGCCTTCCGGGCTTGAGCCAGGACGCGCGCCAGGCTTTAACCCGATCCATGACGTCTCAGGCTTCGACCCCGAAATTTCTCTCCGCCCTGTCCGGCGAGAAGCACGCGAACCCTCCGATCTGGTTCATGCGCCAGGCGGGCCGGTATCTGCCCGAGTATCGCGCGGTGCGCGCCACGGCCCCGGACTTCATCAGCTTCTGCTTCGATCCGGAGAAGGCGGCGGAAGTCACCCTGCAGCCGATGCGCCGGTTTCCGTACGATGCCTCGATCGTCTTCGCCGACATCCTGCTGATCCCTGGCGCTCTGGGCCAGAAAGTCTGGTTCGAGGCCGGCGAGGGTCCCAAGCTGGGCGACATGCCGTCGATCGAGTCCATGGCCGAAAAGGCCGGGAATGCGGGCGAAGCCCTCAAGCTCGTCGGGGAGACGCTGACCAGGGTTCGCTCTGAGCTCGATCCGTCCAAGGCCCTGATCGGCTTCGCCGGCGCGCCCTGGACCGTGGCGACGTACATGATCGAGAAGGGCTCCAGCGATCGCAGCGGCGCGCGGACCTACGCCTACCAGAACCCCGAGATGCTCGACGCCCTGCTCCAGGTGCTGGTCGACTCGACGGTTGATTACCTGGCCATGCAGGTCGAGGCCGGGGCCCAGGCCCTGAAGCTGTTCGAGAGCTGGGCCGAGGGCCTGTCCGAGCCGCTGTTCGATCGCCTGGTCACCCAGCCGCACATCCGGATCATCGAAGGCTTGCGGGCGCGGGGCGTGACCGTTCCGATCATCGGCTTCCCGCGCGGCGCCGGAACCCTGGTCGAGGACTACGCGGCCAAGGTCCCTGTGCAGGGCGTGGCGCTGGACACCTCGGCCTCGGCCAAGCTGGGTCAGGCGATCCAGACGACCAAGACCATCCAGGGGGCGTTGGATCCCTTGCTGCTGCGGGCCGGCGGCGACGCACTGCTGCGTCGTGTGGACCAGTTGCTGGAACAGTGGAACCAGGGTCCCTACATCTTCAACCTGGGCCATGGCATCCTGCCGGACACGCCGATCGCCAATGTCGAGCTCGTGCTTGAACGGGTGACCGGCCAGAAGGTCGGCCAATGACCAAGAAGCTCGCCGTCGTCCTGTTCAACCTCGGCGGGCCGGATGGTCCGCGCGCGGTTCGGCCGTTCCTGTTCAACCTGTTTCGCGATCCGGCGATCATCGGCGCCCCGGCGCTGATCCGCTATCCGCTTGCGGCCCTGATCTCGACGACGCGCGAGAAGATGGCCAAGGCCAACTACGCGATCATGGGTGGTGGTTCGCCGTTGCTGCCGGAAACGGAAAAGCAGGCGAGGGCGCTGGAGGCGGAACTGGCTGCGAGCCTGCCGGGCATCGAGGCCAAGTGCTTTATCGCCATGCGCTACTGGCACCCTCTGACCGGCGAAACCGCCAAGCAGGTGAAGGCCTTCGCGCCCGACGAGATCGTGCTGCTGCCGCTCTATCCGCAATATTCGGAGACGACGACCGGCTCATCACTGAAGGCCTGGGCGAAGAGCTATTCGGGTCCCGGTCGTCAGACCACTGTCTGCTGCTATCCTAACGAGGCCAAGCTCGTCGCGGCGCACGCCCGCCTGATCCGCGATACCTGGGAGAAGGCTGGTTCGCCGGCGAATGTCCGCCTGCTGTTCTCGGCCCACGGTTTGCCGGAGAAGGTCATCCTGGGCGGCGACCCCTACCAGAGGCAGATCGAGGCCACGGCCGCGGCGGTGGCCGCCCAACTGCCGGCCGACCTGGACTGGACCGTGTGCTATCAGAGCCGGGTTGGACCGCTGAAGTGGATCGGCCCCTCGACCGACGACGAGATCCGCCGCGCTGGCGCGGAAAGGAAAGGCTTGATGGTCACGCCGATCGCCTTCGTCTCCGAGCATGTCGAGACCCTGGTCGAACTGGACCACGAATATGCCGAGCTAGCCCAGGAGGTCGGGGTCGCGCCCTACATCCGCGTGCCAGCCCTCGGCGTCGCCCCGGAGTTCATTTTCGGTCTGGCCGGGATGGTTCGCCAGGCGCTCGCGAAGACGGGGATCAATCCGGGTAGCGATTGGCGGTGTGGTTCGACGAACTGCCCGTGCAGGGAGGCGGCTTCGGCATGACCGATTTCCTGGTGGCCCACTTCAATGCGGTGCGGGGCCTGCACATCCTGTCGGTCATCGCCTTCATGGCCGGCATGCTCTATCTGCCGCGCTTGTTCGTCTATCACACCCAGGCCGAACCCGGTTCCCAGATGGACGAGACCTTCAAGGTCATGGAGCGCAGGCTGCTGCGGGGCATCATCAATCCCGCCTCGATCGCCACCGCGCTTTTTGGCGTTGGCCTGATCCTGGCCGACGCCCAGATCCGGGGCTGGAGTTTCCTGGCCGAGCCGTGGATGGCGACCAAGCTCGTCGCCCTGGTCGGTCTCTACGGTTTCCACGGCTTCCTGTCGTCGTCGCGCAAGAAGTTCGAGCGCGGCGAAAACGCCCGCTCGGAAAGGTTTTGGCGGATGGTCAATGAGATCCCGTTCGTCCTGGCGATCATCATCGTCATCTCGGTGACGACCAAGTTCCTGAACCACTGACCCTTCGACAGGCTCGGTGGTGAGGATCGCGCCGAGGGTCCGCGCCTCGGAAACCCTGGTCCTCAACCTGTCAAAGGCCCAGGGTTTCGCGCCCGCCGCTTGACCGGCCGCGCCCCGCGTGGTTTGCATCCCTTGAGTTCGGAAATTCCGAACCCCTCTTCACGGACCGGCGCCCGTCCTGGCGCGCCCCGCGAGCGGTTCCGCTCCAAGGTCCGTCCCCCGAACGATCCGCGTCATCGTCAACCGACGCGCTCATCTGGTCTTACCGCAGGGGCGGACCGGTGTGACCATCGAAGTCTTACCGGCCGGACTCCGTCTTGGAGTGCGCGCCCATTCTTGAGTCTTGTCATGACCGAAGACACTGAAAACGAAATCCCCGCCTCGGACGTCGAGTCCGCTGACCAGGCGACCCCCGAAGAGTCGTCCGTCGATATCGACACGACGGTCGAGGCCGCTTCCGCCGATGCGGAATCCGAGGCCGAAGGCGAAGACGACGGTTCCGGCATCGCCGACGCCGTCGCCGCCCTGGGACTGAAGTCCATGTCCCTGCAGGAGCTGAAGGAGAAATCCCCGGCCGACCTGCTGGCGTTCGCCGAGACCTTCGAGGTCGAGAACGCCAACTCCATGCGCAAGCAGGACATGATGTTCGCGATCCTGAAGACCCTCGCCGAGGAAGGCGTGGAGATCTCGGGCTCGGGCACCATGGAGGTGGTGCAGGACGGCTTCGGCTTCCTGCGCTCGCCGGAAGCCAACTACCTTCCGGGTCCGGACGACATCTATGTGTCGCCCTCGCAGATCCGGAAGTATGGCCTGCGCACCGGCGACAGTGTCGACGGCGCGATCCGCTCGCCGCGCGAAGGCGAGCGCTACTTCGCTCTGACCAGCGTGGCGAAGATCAATTTCGAAGCGCCTGACAACGTCAAGCACAAGATCCACTTCGACAACCTGACGCCGCTCTATCCCGACGAGCGCCTGAACATGGAACTGCCCGATCCGACCATCAAGGATCGCTCGGGCCGCGTCATCGACATCGTCGCGCCGCTCGGCAAGGGCCAGCGCTGCCTGATCGTCGCCCCGCCGCGCGTGGGTAAGACGGTCATGCTGCAGAACATCGCCAAGTCGATCGAGACCAACCATCCCGAGTGCTACCTCATCGTCCTGCTGATCGACGAGCGCCCGGAAGAAGTCACCGACATGCAGCGCACGGTGAAGGGCGAGGTCATTGCCTCGACCTTCGACGAACCGGCGACCCGCCACGTGCAGGTAGCCGAGATGGTCATCGAAAAGGCCAAGCGCCTGGTCGAGCACAAGCGCGACGTCGTCATCCTGCTGGACTCGGTCACGCGCCTGGGCCGCGCCTACAACACCACCGTCCCGTCGTCGGGCAAGGTGCTGACTGGCGGCGTCGACGCCAACGCCCTGCAGCGCCCGAAGCGCTTCTTCGGCGCGGCGCGTAATGTGGAAGAGGGCGGCTCGCTCTCGATCATCGCCACGGCCCTGATCGACACCGGCAGCCGGATGGACGAGGTTATCTTCGAAGAGTTCAAGGGCACCGGTAACTCGGAAATCGTCCTCGATCGTAAGGTGGCTGACAAGCGCATCTTCCCGGCCATCGACGTGCTGAAGTCCGGCACCCGCAAGGAAGAGCTCATTACCCCGCGCGACCAGCTGCAAAAGACCTACGTCCTGCGCCGGATCCTCAACCCGATGGGCGCGTCGGACGCGATCGAGTTCCTGCTCGACAAGCTGCGTCAGTCGAAGACCAACGGCGACTTCTTCCAGTCGATGAACACCTGAGTCCAAACGGACTCAGCACCGATACGAGAAAGGCCCCGGTGCTACCCGGGGCCTTTTTTGTTGCGCCCTACTGTATTGGTCGGGCCGGGTTCGGCCCTACGGAATGAGCAGGGTGGCGCCAGTCGTACGGCGGCCCTCCAGCGCTTCGTGCGCCGCCCGGGCTTCGGCGAGCGGGAAGGTCTGGCCGATGTCGATCTTCACCGCGCCGGAACCCAGTACGTCGAACAGCGCCTGGGCGCTCCCGTCCAGTTCCTCGGTGGTGGCGATGTAGTCGAACAGACGCGGCCGGGTGACGAATAGCGACCTGCCCGACAGCTCCAGCGGCGCGAAGGGCGGCACGGGACCCGAGGCGTTGCCGAAGGTCACGAGCATCCCGCGCTTGGCGAGGCTCTTGAAGCTGGCGTCCCAGGTGTCCTTGCCGACGCCGTCATAGACGACGGCCGCGCCCTTGCCGCCGGTGATCTCGGCGACGCGGGCGGCGACGTCCTCATGGCCGTAGTCGACCACGTGATCCGCGCCGAGCTGGCGGGCGAGGGCGAGCTTGGTCTCGCCGCCGGCGGTGGCGATCACCGTCGCGCCCAGCGCCTTGCACCACTGCACCAGGATTTGCCCGACCCCGCCGGCCGCCGCGTGGACCAGGACGAGGTCGCCTTGTTTCACGTGGAAACACCGTCGGACCAGGAACTCGGCGGTCATCCCCTTGAGCAGCACCGCGGCCGCCACGTCCAGGCTGACGCCGTCGGGGACCTTCACCGCGCGTTCGGCCGGGACAACCGCCGCTTCGCTATAGGCGCCCAAGGTCCCGTTGTAGGCGACGCGGTCGCCGACCTGGAACCGGACGACGCCCTCGCCGATGGCCTCAACGATCCCGGCCGCCTCCAGCCCGATCACCGCCGGCATCTTCAACGGGTAGAGGCCAGAGCGGTGATAGGTGTCGATATAGTTCAGACCGACGGCCTGATGACGGACCAGGATCTGGCCAGCGGCGGGTGAGGGGACCTCGACCTGGACGGCCTCCAGCACCTCGGGACCGCCGGTGCGGACAGCTTGGATCGCCAACACTAGCCGAGGGCCTTTTGGAAGAAGGTCAGGCTGCGGCCGTTAGCCTTGGCCGCGTCGGCGGCGTCGTAGTGCGCGCCGCCCTCGCGCGCGAAAGCGTGATCGCGGTCGGCATAGGTATGAAGCTCGATCTGCGGATGGTCTTTCAGGGCGGCCAGGATCAGCTGCCGGGCTTCCGGCGGCACGAACTGGTCCTTCTCGGCGATGTGCATCAGCAGCGGATGGGTCAGCTTCTCCGCCTCGTTCACGTGCTTTTCGAGACCCACCCCATAGTAGGAGACGCTGGCGTCGACGTCGGTGCGGGTCGCGGTCAGAAAGGCCAGCAGGCCGCCCAGGCAATAACCGACCGCCCCGACCTTGCCGTTGACGCCGTCAAGCTGGCGGGCCTTGGTGATGGTGGCGGCGATGTCGCCTACGCCGGCGTCCACGTCGAACGCGTTGAACAGCTCGAAGGCGCGCTTCCACTCGGCTTCGGACTGGTCGGTTATGTCGATGCCTGGCTCGATCCGCCAGAACAGGTCGGGCACGATCGCGACATAGCCCTGGGCGGCCAGGCCGTCGGCGATGTCGCGCATCACCTTGTTGACGCCAAAGATCTCCTGGATGACGACGATGGCCGGGGCGCTGTCGGCCTTGGGCCGGGCGACATAGGCCGAGAAGTCGCCATCCGGCGTGGTGATCGTGAGGGTCTCACTCATCGAAGATCTCCGTCCTAAACTGGTGTCTCAAGTCAGACCGATGTGACTTTCGACCAAAGCGCTCTAACCTGTACCGACGGGCCTTGGCCCATAACAATATCGTGCCCTGCCCGAAGGGAACCTCCGCATGAAGATGACCATCGAGATCGACTGCACCCCCGTGGAAGCCCGAAGCTTTCTGGGGCTGCCCGACGTCAGCGCCCTGAACGAGCATCTGGTCAATGAGATGCAGAACCGCATGGACGCCAACATGGCCATGCTGGCGCCCGAGGAGCTGATGAAGAACTGGATGGCGTTCGGCGCCGGCGCCCAGGAGCAGTTCCGCAAGCTGATGACGGCGGCGGCGGGCGCGGCGGCCGGCAAGCGCGACTAGGCCATGATGGATACGATCTTCGCGCCCGCCACTGCGGCGGGGCGCGCGGCCGTGGCCGTGGTGCGGGTCTCGGGTCCGGAGACCTTGTCGGTTGTTGAAGCTTTG
Organism: Caulobacter sp. FV1ye6ST; assembly: GCF_058681225.1. Taxonomy (NCBI): domain Bacteria; kingdom Pseudomonadati; phylum Pseudomonadota; class Alphaproteobacteria; order Caulobacterales; family Caulobacteraceae; genus Caulobacter; species Caulobacter sp. FV1ye6ST. The sequence continues at coordinate 5,076,335 of NZ_CM178733.1, read as the reverse complement.
GCGGGTCGGGCGCCCAAGCCGAGGATGGCCGCGCTGCGAACCCTGCGCCATGGCGGGGTCGATCTGGACGAGGCGCTCGTCCTGCGCTTCGAGGGACCCTCGAGCTACACCGGCGAGGACAGCGCGGAGTTTCACGTGCACGGCGGCCGAGCGGTCGTCGAGGCCTTGCTCGCGGCGTTGTCGGACCTCGGACTGCGCCTGGCTGAGCCAGGCGAGTTCACCCGGCGGGCCTTTGAGAACGGCAAACTCGATCTCGCCCAGGCCGAAGGCGTCGCCGACCTGATCGACGCGGAAACCGAAGCCCAGCGCCAGCAGGCGCTCGGCCAGGTGGGCGGGGCGCTCAGTCAGCATTATGATCGCTGGCGGGACATGCTGGTTCAGTCGTTGGCCATGCTGGAAGCGGCGGTCGACTTCCCGGATGAGGACCTGCCCGAAGAGGTGGCCGAGCGCGCACGACCGGGCCTGCGGGCCTTGAGCGCCGAGCTCGACGCGGCGCTGGCCGACGTGGAGCGGGGTCGACGGGTGCGCGACGGCTTCCGCATTGCCCTGGTCGGCGCGCCGAACGCGGGAAAAAGCACCTTGCTGAATGGACTGGTCGAGCGCGACGCGGCGATCGTGACGGACACGCCGGGTACGACCCGGGACATCATCGAGGTTCCGCTTGTGCTGGCCGGCTACAAGGTTCTGGTCGCCGACACGGCCGGTCTTCGCGAGACAGCGGATGCCATCGAGGCGGAAGGCGTTCGCCGCGCGAGAGCCTGGGCTGAAGAAGCCGACCTAAGGCTTTGGGTCGTCGATGGGTTTCACGTGAAACATACGGTGAAGCTTGAAGAGGCGGTTCGGCCCGGCGACTGGCTGGTCCTTAACAAAGGGGATATCGCGGAGGCCTCCGCGCTTGATCAAGCCGAGGTGCGTTGGTCGAGCGAGGGGCTGAAGGTCCACCGACTTTCAGCCCTTTCCGCGGGGGCGGTGAGCGACATGCGCGCGGCGCTGTCCCTCCATGTCATTGACGCGCTCTCGGGGGCCGAGTTCCCAGCGGCGACTCGCCTGCGCCATGCGGATCGCCTTCGGGAGGCCCGCGGCTATATCGGCCGCGCCCTTTCCGAGGTGGGTCTGGAGGTCGAACTGGCCGCTGAGGACGTACGCCTTGCCGCGCGCGCGCTGGAAAAGATCACGGGACGGGTCGATCCGGAGGACGTGCTCGGCCGCGTCTTCTCAACCTTCTGCATCGGCAAATGATGTTCCACGTGAAACGTCCTCTATAATATCCACAGGGCGCTCACAGTTGCGGCGGGGGTGTTTCACGTGAAACGCCATGGAGTCACATCGACCCGCTCGCCTAGTTGGCGTATAGGTCGAGTCCAACGCCCCCGCAGCGATCCGGGGGCGTTCGCATTGAGGCGAATGTTTTGTCCGATACCTGGGATGTCATTGTCATCGGCGGCGGCCACGCCGGCTGCGAGGCGGCGGCCGCGTCCGCGCGCGTCGGCGCGCGGACCCTGCTGCTGACCCACAAGCTGGAAACCATCGGCGAGATGTCCTGCAACCCGGCCATTGGCGGCCTGGGCAAGGGCCACCTGGTGCGCGAGATCGACGCGCTGGACGGCGTGATGGGCCGCATGGCCGACAAGGGCGGCATTCAGTTTCGGATGCTGAACCGTTCGAAGGGCCCAGCTGTTCGCGGCCCGCGCGCCCAGATCGACCGGAAGCTCTATCGCGAGGCGATGCAGGCCGAGCTCGCCGCCACGAAAAACCTCGACATCATCGCCGGCGCCGCCGAGGACTTGATCGTCGAGGACGGTAAGGTCGCGGGCGTGGTCGACGGGGAGGGGCGGTCTTATCGGGCGCCCCGTGTGATCCTCACGACCGGCACCTTCCTGAAGGGCGTCATTCACCTGGGCGAGACCCGGATCCCGGCCGGCCGGGTTGGCGACCAGCCGGCCATCGGCCTGGCGGATCGTCTCTATGGCCTCGGCTTCGATATGGGGCGCCTGAAGACCGGCACCCCCGCGCGCCTCGATGGCGCGACCATCGCCTGGGATCGGCTGGAGATGCAGCCCGGCGACGATGAGCCCGTGCCGTTCTCGTTCCTGAACGACCGGATCGACACGCCCCAGATCGCCTGCGGCATCACCTTCACGACGGCGCAGACCCACCAGATCATCGCCGAGCGGCTCAGCGAGTCCCTGGTCTATGGCGGCCGCGCCACGGGGATCGGTCCGCGCTATTGCCCGTCGATCGAGGACAAGGTCGTCCGCTTCGCCGACAAGACCAGCCACCAAGTGTTCCTGGAACCGGAGGGGCTGGATGACACCACGGTCTATCCGAACGGCATTTCGACCTCGGTTTCGGAAGAGACCCAGCTGCTGTTCCTGCGCACGATCCCCGGCTTGGAGGCCGTGGAGGTCAAGCGCTACGGCTATGCGATTGAATATGACTATGTCGATCCGCGCGAGCTATACGCCACGCTGGAGACCAAGCGCCTGCCGGGCCTTTACCTGGCCGGCCAGATCAACGGCACCACGGGTTATGAAGAGGCCGGGGCTCAAGGCCTGGTCGCCGGCTTGAACGCCGCGCTAGCGGAGCAGGGCAGGGAGCCCGCCGTCTTCGCGCGCGATGAGGCCTATATCGGCGTGATGATCGACGACCTGGTCACCCGGGGCGTCACCGAGCCGTATCGCATGTTCACCAGCCGGGCCGAGTTCCGCCTCACCCTGCGCGCCGACAACGCCGACCAGCGGCTGACGGATCGCGGTATCGCGCTCGGCGTTGTGGGAGAGCATCGCGCGTCGGTCTGGACCGAAAAGAAAGCAAGACTGGAAGCGGCCCGCGTTTTCGCTCGCTCGGTCAGCCTGACGCCGAACGAGGCCGTGAAGGCCGGCTTCAAGGTCAACAGCGATGGCGTCCGCCGCGACCTGTTCGCCATGCTGGCCTATCCCGATGTCACTCTGGACGACCTTGGCGCCGTGTGGCCCGAGGTTTTCACGTGGAACATAGATGTTCGCGAGCAGATCGAGATCGAGGCCGCCTATGCCGGCTATCTCGACCGCCAGCGCGCCGACGCCGAGTCGCTTCGCAAGGACGAAGACCTGCGCTTGCCCGTGGATCTCGACTACTCCGACATCGGCAGCCTGTCGAACGAGGTCCGTGAAAAGCTCGTCCGCGTGCGTCCGATGACCCTGGGCCAGGCGGCCCGCATCGAGGGCGTCACCCCGGGCGCGCTGACCGCGCTGCTGGCCCATGTGAGGCGCGGCCGTGCAGCCTGAAGCCGTGACCGTTGAACCGCCCGCGCTCGACGCGGCTGGTTACCAAGCCCTTACCGGCGTCTCCGATGTTCAGCTGGCCGATCTGTCGCGCTTCCAAGAGCTGCTGGCCGAATGGAACGCGGTAATGAACCTGGTCGGCCCGTTGACCATCGCCACCTACTGGACCCGCCATGCGCTGGACAGCTCTCAGCTTCTGGCTCTGGCCCCTGAGGCCCGCACCTGGGCTGACCTCGGCGCCGGCGCTGGTCTGCCCGGGGTGGTGCTGGCCATACTTATGAAGGGCCAGGACGGCGCCAACGTCCACCTCGTCGAGAGCATGGCCAAGCGTTGCCGCTTTCTCGAGGTGGCCGCCAAGGCGCTCAACCTGCCCGTCGAGATCCACAATGTCCGCGCCGAAGAGCTGAAACTGAAGGTCGATGTGGTCACCGCCCGCGCCTGCGCGCCGATGACCCGGCTGCTCGGCTTCGCCGAACCCTATCTCTATCGCGGCGCCACCGGCCTGTTTCTCAAGGGCCAGGACGTCGCGACGGAACTGACCGAGGCCCGCAAGGCCTGGTCGTTCGCCAGTGAGCTGCTCCCCAGCCAAAGCGACCCCCGTGGCCGCGTCGTTCAAGTGAAGAGGCTTTCCCGTGTCCGCTAATCCTCTCCGCGTCTTCGCTATCGCCAACCAGAAGGGCGGCGTCGGCAAGACCACGACCGCCATCAATCTGGGCACCGCCCTGGCCGCTTGCGGCGAGCGCGTGCTGCTGATCGACGCCGACCCGCAAGGCAACTGCTCGACGGGCCTGGGCATCACCCGCATCCAGCGCCGGACCACGCTCTATGACGTGCTGATGGGCGAGTCGCCGGTGGTCGACGCGGCGGTGAAGACGGAACTGCCGGGCCTGGACGTCATACCGGCCGACGCCGACCTGTCGGGTATCGAGATCGAACTGGGTCAGACCGCCCGCCGGTCCTACCGCCTGCGCGACGCGCTGGAGGCGATCCGCGCCAATGGGCCCTATACCTATGTGCTGATCGACTGCCCGCCGTCGCTGAACGTCTTGACCGTCAACGCCATGACCGCCGCTGACGCGGTGTTCGTGCCGCTGCAGTGCGAGTTCTTCGCCCTGGAGGGCCTGACCCAGCTGATGCGGACCATCGAGCGCATTCGGGGCAGCCTCAATCCGCGCCTGGAGATCCAGGGCGTGGTGCTGACCATGTACGATCGCCGCAACAGCCTGTCCGAGCAGGTGGCCCGAGACGTCCGCGAGTATTTCGGTGACAAGGTCTATGACGCGGTCATACCGCGCAACGTCCGCGTCTCGGAGGCGCCGTCGTTCGGCAAGCCCGTGCTGCTGTACGACCTGAAGTGTGCCGGCAGCCAGGCCTACCTGAAGCTGGCCCGCGAGGTGATCAGCCGCGAGCGTGATCGCCAGGCCCAGGCCGCCTAGGCTCTTTTACGAATAACGATCCGAACGAGTACGAGAAGAAGATGGAGTCCGTAGTGGCTGAGCCGAGTGGTTCCGAGGGGCGTCGTGGTCTGGGGCGGGGTCTTTCCGCCTTGCTGGGCGAGGTCGAGAACGCGCCGGCCCGGGCCCCCGGCGATAATGCGCCCGGCTCGCGTGAAGCGCCGATCGAGATCCTGAAGCGCAATCCCGACCAGCCGCGCCGCACCTTCCGCGAGGATGACCTGGAGGAGCTGTCCAACTCGATCCGCGAGAAGGGCGTCCTGCAGCCGATCCTGGTCCGTCCGGCGCCGGGCGCGCCCGGCGAATACCAGATCGTCGCCGGCGAACGCCGCTGGCGCGCCGCTCAGCGCGCGGGCCTGCGCACCGTGCCGATCATGGTGCGCGAACTGGACGACCTGGCGGTGCTGGAAATCGGCATCATCGAGAACGTCCAGCGCGCCGACCTGAACGTCCTGGAAGAGGCGCTGTCCTACAAGGTGCTGATGGAGAAGTTCGAGCGCACCCAGGACGCGATCGCCCAGACCATTGGCAAGAGCCGCAGCCACGTCGCCAACACCATGCGTCTGCTGGCCCTACCGGACGAGGTGCAGTCCTACCTAGTCAGCGGCGAGCTTTCGGCCGGTCATGCCCGCGCCATCGCCGCCGCGGCCGACCCGGTGGCCCTGGCCAAGCAGATCATCGACGGCGGCCTGTCGGTGCGCGAGACCGAGGCGCTTGCTCGCAAGACGCCTAACGCCACGCCGTCGAAGAACAAGGGCGGCCGTCCGCCGCGTGTGAAGGACACCGACACCCAGGCCCTCGAGGCCGACCTGTCGTCGGTGCTCGGCCTCGATGTCTCGATCGACCATCGCGGCTCGACGGGCACCTTGACCATCACCTACGCCACGCTCGAACAGCTCGACGACCTGTGCAATCGACTGACGCGCGGGGTGTGATCAGTCGCACCTAAAAGTGTGCGGATGAGCGGGTTTTAGGGCTCCTGAAAATTGCCTCTGTCGCGCACGAAACGGCGCCTTTCCGTACCCGGGGAGGCGTCGTTTTCGTGAGAGGAGGGCGGTTCACAGCAATTTCCGCCACAAACCCTTCTTGTGTAAGGCTTTCTTTAGAAGCATCCACAGACGCGCAAAGGACCTGTTTTCGGGCCTTTTCGGGCCTACAGCCCCAATCGCCGCGCGCGACCCGCGATCATCAGCGCCAAGCGCTCGGAGATCAGCTGATCCGGCGAGCCGGAGGTCTTGCAGGCGCGGTCGGCGCTGAGGACCTCGCCCTGGATCTCAAGAATGGCTTCCAGGTTCCAGGCGCGGGCCTGGCGCAGGAACTCGCGCTCCTGTTTCCAGAACACGCCCGAGGCCTTGGCGGCCGCCTGAAGGTCGACGCCGTTCTTGTGCAGGGTCAGCACGCGGCGCAGACGGCCCAGATAGTAGCCGATGGCCCGGACAGCCGCCGGGCCGCCTTCGCCCTCCGCCGCTGCGCGACGCAAGGCTTGCTGGGCGGGGCCGGCCCTGCCGCCGAACGCATCGGCGGCGGCGTCGCTGAGCGAGGCTTCCGGCTCGACGCCCAGAAAGTCCGTGAGGTCGGCGGCCGTGGCGGTGACGCCGCTGTTGGGGCCCAGATAGAGCGCCAGACGCTCGATCTCGGCGCGGGCCACGCCGCGCTCCTTGGGCAGGCGGGAGACGAAGAGGTCCAGGGCCTCGCTGTTGAGCCCTACCTTGTCATTGGCCAGGGTGTCGCGGGTCAGGCGAGCCAGGTCGCCGGCCTCGTCCTCGTAGCAGGGGATGACGGCGCAGCCATTAGCTTTCTCGCCGACCTTGCGCAGCTGGGAGTCACGACCCAAGGCCCCGGCCTCGACCAGGAAGAAGGCGTCGGGATTGAGCTGGCCTTCGACGTGGCGGGTCAGGGCCTCGGCGGCCTGCTTGTCCGGTCCGGCCTTCTCGCCGGCCAGGCGCAGGCGCACCAGGCGGCGGCCGCCCATCAGCGACATGGCCGACAGCTCGTCTTCCAGCTTGGCCGGATCGCTATCCAGATCGCTGTCGGTCAGCATGGCGGTGTCGAACGGGTCGTCCGGACGCTCGACCACGCGCTTGGCCAGGGCGTTGGCGCGATCGCGCACGACGCCCCGGTCCTTGCCGTAGAGCACCACGGCCCGGATGTCCGGGGTCGGCTCCCTCAGGAAGCGTTCGACGTCCGGACGCTTGGAGAGGATCATGACGCGCTCTAGGCCGCCGGCTTCTTCTTGCCCGCCGCCAGCCAGGTGGCGAGATCCAGCTGGATCTTGCGGGCCGCTTCGGTCGCCGCCCGCTCCTGGCCGTCGTTCTGGGCCGCGATCGCCGCGTAGGGCTGGTCGGCGGAGTCGTAGGTCACCGACACCTCGGTGTTGCCGGTGGTGGCTTCCTTGCCGGTCTTGGCGTCCATCAGGCGCCAGCCGACGGTCATCCGCAGCTCGTAACGGTTGGCGACGTTGTCGAGACGCACGCCTCGGGCGAAGCGGAACTCCTTGACCGAGAAGTACAGCTTGTAGGCCGCCGGATCGCCCTGCTTGTGGCCCAGGGCGTCGTCAAGCTGCTCGCGTAGCAGGTAGCCGCCCCGGCCTTCGGCCGCGACGGTCTCGATGCTGGTGAGACCGCCCTCGACCCCGGGACGGCCGTACAGCGGCGTGAAGCCGGCGCAGGCCGAGAGGGCGAGGGTCGAGAGCGCTATCGCGCCAGCCGCCAGGGTGCGTTTCATAGAGGTCCCTTGGGGTCTCAATTGGCCACGATGTTGACGATGCGATCCTTGACCACGATCACCTTGCGGACCGTGACGCCCTCAAGGTGGGCCAGGACGTTCGGATCCGCCAGAGCGATTTTCTGGACCTCGTCCTCGGCCGCGCCGGCCTTGACCTTGATCTCGCCACGACGCTTGCCGTTGATCTGGATGGGCAGGACGCGCTCGTCGTCCGCGGCCAGGGCCGGGTCGGCCTTGGGCCAGGGCGCGTTGACGACCATGCCCTCGCCGCCGATCGAGGCCCAGGCCTCTTCGGCCAGGTGCGGCGTGAACGGCGCGACCAGGCGCGCCAGGATGTTCAGGGCTTCCTCGCGGGCGGCCAGCACACCCTGCGACGCGGGAGTCCCATCCCCATTGGCGGCCGGAGCGGCCTTCAGGGCGTTCAGGAACTCGTACAGGCGCGCCACGCCGCTGTTGAAGCGGAAGCCCTCGATGCTGTCGGTGACGAAGCCGATCAGCTTGTGGGCCGACTTGCGCAGGGCCAGGGCGGCTTCGTCGCTGTCGTCATGGGCGAAGTCGCCGGTCGGCTGGCTGTCGAACTCGTTCCACAGACGATGCGTGAAGCGCCAGGAGCCTTCGACCCCCGAATTGGTCCACTGGACGTCGCGCTCGGGCGGGCTGTCGCTCATCACGAACAGGCGCGCGGAGTCGACGCCATAGGCCTCGAAGATGTCCTCGGGGGCGACGACGTTCTTCTTGGACTTCGACATCTTCTCGATGTCGCCGATGATGATCGGGGCGCCGGTGGTGGCGTGGACCGCCGAGCGGCTATTGCCCTCGACGGTGATGCGGATGTCTGATGGCTCGACCCATTCGCCGGCCTCGTTCTTGTAGGCCTCGTGGGTGACCATGCCTTGGGTGAACAGGCCCGCGAACGGCTCCTCGACCGACAGCAGGTTCTCGTCCTTCAGGGCGCGGGTGATGAAGCGCGCGTACAGCAGGTGCAGGATCGCGTGCTCGACGCCGCCGATATACTGGTCGACGGGCAGCCAGTGGTCGGCCGCGTCCTTGCCCACCGGCTCGTCCGCATGGGTGTCGGCGAAGCGGGCGAAGTACCAGCTGGAGTCGATGAACGTATCCAGCGTATCGGTCTCGCGCTCGGCCTTGCCGCCGCAGGACGGACAGGTCGTATGACGCCAGGTCGGGTGTCGCAACAGCGGGTTGCCCGGCTTGTCGAAGGTGACGTCCTCGGGCAGGGCGACCGGCAGCTGGTCTTCCGGCACGGGCACGACGCCGCAGGCCTGGCAGTGGATCACCGGGATCGGGCAACCCCAGTAGCGTTGGCGCGAAATCCCCCAGTCGCGCAGGCGATAGACCGTCGCGCCCTCACCCTGGCCGGCCGCCTCGATCCGCGACACGGCCTCGGCCTTGGCGGTCTCGACGTCCATGCCGTCCAGGAATTCCGAATTGAAGATCTTGCCGGGGCCGACATAGGCCTCCTTGCCGACCTGGAAGGTCGCCGGATCCTCGCCGCTCGGCAGGACGACGGGCTTCACCGGCAGGCCGTACTTGCGGGCGAAGTCCAGGTCGCGCTGGTCGTGGGCCGGGCAGGCGAAGATCGCCCCCGTGCCGTAGTCCATCAGGATGAAGTTGGCGATCCAGACGGGCAGGGTGATCGACGGATCCAGCGGGTGCTTCACCCGCAGGCCAGTGTCGTAGCCCAGCTTCTCGGCGCTCTCGATCTCGGCTTCCGAGGTTCCGCCCTTGCGGCAGTCGGCGATGAACTGCTGGATCTCGGGATTTTCGATCGCCAGGCGCTCGGCCAGCGGATGTTCGGGTGCGATGCCGACGAAGCTGGCGCCGAACAGGGTGTCGGGACGGGTGGTATAGACCTCCAGCCCCTCGGCCATGCCGTCGGGCGCCTCGCCGTCAAAGGCGAACTTGAAGCGCAGGCCCTTGGAGCGGCCGATCCAGTTCTCCTGCATCAGGCGAACCTTGTCGGGCCAGCGGTCCAGGGTCTTCAGGCCGTCGATCAGGGCGTCGGCGTAGTCCGTGATCCGCAGGAACCACTGGGTCAGCTTGCGCTTCTCGACCGTCGCGCCCGAGCGCCAGCCCTTGCCGTCGATGACCTGCTCGTTGGCCAGGACGGTCATGTCGACCGGGTCCCAGTTGACCGAGGCTTCCTTGCGATAGACCAAGCCGCGCTTGAGCAGGCGCAGGAACCAGGCCTGTTGCTTGCCATAGTATTCCGGGTCGCAGGTGGCGAACTCGCGCGACCAGTCGACCGAAATGCCCAGCGATTTCAGCTGCTCGCGCATGGAGGCGATGTTGTCGTAGGTCCAGCCCTTGGGGTGGACGCCGCGCTCCATGGCGGCGTTTTCCGCCGGCATGCCGAAGGCGTCCCAGCCCATCGGGTGCAGGACGTTGAAGCCTTGCGCGCGCTTGTAGCGGGCCACCACGTCGCCCATGGCGTAGTTGCGGACGTGGCCCATGTGGATGCGGCCCGACGGATACGGGAACATCTCGAGCACGTAGTATTTCGGACGGCCGTCGTTGATCTCGCCGGTCTTGAAGACGTCGGCCTTCGCCCAGGCTTCACGCCACTTGGGCTCGGTGTCTTTGGGGTTGTAGCGGGCCATCGGAAACCAGGTCTTGGATGCGGAAAGACGCCCCGTTTTCGAAATCGAAGCCTGCTAAGGCAGGCTCCGCGCGCGTCCTCGACAAACTACGCGGTTTCGCGGCCGGAGCGCGCTGGAAATATAGGGCGTCACAAGGGTTCTCGCCGCTGTGGCGAGAACCCTTGGAGGGGCTTTAGCCCTTGATGTTCGAAAGTCGAAGCTGACGGGCGCGGGTCAGGATCGCGTTCTCGAGGTCGGTCGAGGTCTGGTCGGCGACCGGAGCATCGACCCAGGCGCCGTTAACGTCCTTTGACTGCTTGAACACCGTCACGTTCAGGCCGTCGGCGCGCAAGCGGGTGTCGAGGATATAGACCGTGGCCTTGAAGCGCTCGGCCGGGGTTTCCGGGTTCACGTACCAGTCGGTGATGATCACGCCGCCGTACGGATCGGCCGAGGCCAGGGGCATGAAGGCCAGGGTGTCGAGGCTGGCGCGCCACAGATAGCCATTGACGCCGATCGATCCTTCCGACGCCGGAGCCTTGGCGCCGCGGCCAAAGCGTTTGAACGGGTTCAGGCCCGGCTCGTCGCTTTGGGTCGAGAACGTCTTCGGGGGCTTGTTGCTGGCGCATGCGGTCATGCCCAGCATCGACAGAGCCAGGACGCCCGCGGCGAGGCCGCGCATCACAGACCCACGTTCAAACGCCATAGTACCTCGCTCCAATATTTCGCGGGCGCTCACGCGCACCCTGGCGCGCCCCCGCGGCCGGGAGCCGGTCTATAGCATGGCTGCGCCGCCTCAAAACAGGAATCGCGTGACCTCGGGGCAACAGGGCTCGATTGAATCGCCCAATTTGGCGCCAGGTGCGACCGAAGCGAGGTTGACCGCGTTCCGCTCCAGCCTTTAATCGCAATGTAAGGGGCTCGTTCCTACATGGGACGGGTGGGGACCAATGAGTATAGGCGGCGAGTGGTGATGACCGCGACGCGTTTCTTTCTGGCGGGGACCGCCGCGCTGATCCTGACGGGATCGGCGTCGATGGCGTTCGCCCAGGCCAAGCCTCATGCCGTCACCCCGGATTTTTCGGTCAAGAACGACTTCACCAGCGCCGCCGCTGGCGTCCAGTATCCGCAGGATGACAAGCGCACCCTGCGTTGGGACGCCAAGAAGGGCCGCTGGGGCCTGAAGCTGGACCTCGACCAGCCGTCGAGCCGTGAAATGGAAATGCAGGACGTTCAGGCCGGCGCCTATTTCAAGGTGACCCCGTCGATCCGCGTCGGCGGCGCCGTCAGCCTGGGTGAATCCAACCCGGCCCTGGCCGCCCGCAAGGCCCAGCAGCCCGATCCGGCCCCGCGCGTCCGTCTCGAGACCGCTTTCAAATTCTAAGCTTGGCCAAATTCTAAGCTTCGGCGAGTTCTAGGAACCGGCCAGGGCTTCGACGGCCGCGATCCCGACAATTCCGGTGCCGATCAGCTGCGAGACCGTGCGCGCGCGTATGCCGCCCAGGGCATAGACCGGCAGCGACGTCGCCGCCACCAGACCCTTCAAACCCTCCACGCCCAGAGGTTCGCCGGCTGACGGACTGTTGCTGGGGAAGATTGGCGAGACGACGACGGCGTCGGCGCCCGCGCGATCGGCCGCCTTCAGCGCCCCGCTGTCGTGGGCCGAGATGGTGATCAGCCAGCGGGCATGCTCGGCGCGCAGGCGGAGAATCTCGGCCGAAAGCCGTTCGGGCATGTGCAGGCCGTCGGCCCGGATGCCTTCGGCCAGCCCCGGATGAGCGCCGGCAAGCAACAGCAGCCCGCGTTCGGTGGCGATAGTCCGCAGCCGGCGACCGCGCTCGATCGCGTCTTCCGCGCCGAACGCACGGTAGACGATGCCCGCGCCGGCCGGGAGGCGCTCGGCGACGGCCTCCGGGTTTGGAACACGCTCGGGATCGGTGAAGAACAGCAGGCCGGGCAGGGTCCGGCCCCGCACGGTCCTTGGCGGAAAGGCGGTCGCCGCACTAGACAGGACTCCCAGCTCGCTCACGTCCAAGGCCGTGCTCCCCAATGCCCTCAAACACGCCGTATGCTCTTACCCGGATCCAGGACCGCATCGCGGCCGCCGAGACGCGCGCCGGACGGCCGGCGGGTTCGGTGACTCTGGTGGCGGTGTCCAAGACCCAGCCCTGGGAGCATATCGCGCCCGTGCTGGCGGCGGGACAGAAAGTCTATGGCGAGAACCGCGTGCAGGAGGCCATGGAGCGCTGGGGGCAACGGCGCCTGGGTCTTGAGCTGCGTTTGATCGGCCCGCTGCAGACCAACAAGGCCCGCGAGGCGGTCGGTTTCTTCGACGTCATCGAGACGCTGGACCGCGACAAGCTGGCCCGTGTGCTGGCCGAGGAGATCCAGCGCGCCGGCAGGGTTCCGCGCCTGTACGTCCAGGTCAATATCGGCGAAGAAGAACAGAAGGCCGGGATCGCCCCCGCCGAGGCAGACGCCTTCATCAAGGCTTGCCGCGAGACCTATGGCCTGACGATCGAGGGTCTCATGTGCATCCCGCCCGTGGACGCCGATCCCGCGCGATATTTCGCATCGTTGCGGGCCATCGCCGAGCGCAACGGCGTCGGGAAGCTGTCGATGGGCATGAGCGACGACTTCGAGGTCGCCATCGCCGAGGGCGCGACCTCCGTGCGGGTGGGCTCGGCGATCTTCGGATCGCGGACCTAGTCGGCGACGATCTCGACGGCGTCGCCCGGCTTGGACGCCGCCAGCACCGCCTCGAGATCCGGTCGCGCCAGGGCCACGCAGCCTTCGGTGCCCGGATAGCCGTCGCGGGCCAGGTGCATGAAGATCGCCGAACCCATGCCTGGCACGGGCGGACGGTCGTTGTGACCCAGGATCACCACCAAGTCGTAGACATGGTCGTCGCGCCACATCCGCTCGGCGCTGGCCGGATAGGGCAGCAGGACGGGGCGGTTGTAGTTCGGATCGCCCGGAGCGTCGCACCAGCCGTCATCGGGGCGGGTGGCGTGAAGGGGCAGGGCGGTCTTCGGACCCCCCTTGTAGACGTCGGGTCGATACCAGACCTCGCGCATCGCCCAGGTTCCAGTCGGGCTCTTGTTGTCCCCCTCGCGCTTGTCGGCGGCGGCGATCGCGCCGGCCTTGCCGATCGCGCAGCGCAGAACCTGTCCATCCAACTCGAAGCGGCCATCGGCATGGGCTCGGAACAGCATCGGCGGACGACTCCTCGACTTAAGGCCGCGCTCGGGGTTGTCCCCGAGGGCCGCAGCGGTGCATGTTCCGCCTTATGGCGCAACGCAAGACGCTTCTGCTGATCGACGACGACGAGGACCTGCGCGGCGCTTTGGCCGAGCAGCTGGCCTTGCATGAAGAGTTCGCCGTGGCCGAGGCCTCGACCGCCGGCGAGGGCGTGAAGATGTCGCGCGAGGTCAAGCCGGACCTGATCCTGCTGGATGTCGACCTGCCCGACATGGATGGCCGCGAGGCCTGCCGCCTGATGCGCAAGAACGGGGTCACGGCCCCGGTCATCATGCTGACGGCCGCGGCCAGCGACAGCGACACGATCCTGGGGCTGGAATCCGGCGCCAACGACTATGTCACCAAGCCTTTCCGCTTCGGCGTTCTGCTGGCCCGCATCCGCGCCCAGTTGCGGGTCTACGAGGCCTCGGAAGACGCGCTGTTCCGCATCGGTCCCTATGAGTTCCGCCCCTCAGCCAAGCTGCTGGTCGACGAGAAGCAGAAGAAGGTGCGGCTGACCGAGAAGGAAACCAACATCCTCAAGTACCTCTATCGCGCCGGCTCCAAGCCCGTGTCGCGCGAAGAGCTGCTGACCGAGGTCTGGGGCTACAACGCCGGGGTCACCACCCACACGCTGGAGACCCACGTCTATCGCCTGCGCCAGAAGATCGAGCCGGATCCGGCCACGGCGCGGATCCTGATCACCGAAATGGGCGGCTACCGACTGCAGCCGTAACGGCTCAAGAAAATGGCCCGGTCAGCGATGACCGGGCCTGTTCATTTCAGCGATCGCGGCCCGGAACGGGGATGATCTCAAGCGTTGCCGGCCACTTGACCTTCGGCCTGGGCCTTGCGCGCGGCGTAGACGCCGGCGAAGTCGATCGGGTCGATCAGGAAGGGCGGGAAGCCGCCCTCGGCCGTGACGTCCGAGATCAGGCGACGGGCGTACGGGAACAGGAAGCGCGGGCACTCGATCAGCAGCACCGGCTCCAGATCGGCTTCGGCGACGCCCTCGATGTGGAACAGGCCGCCGTACACGACTTCGACATGGAACACGGCTTGCTCGTCGCGCAGGGCGCGGGCCGAAAGCTTCAGGTCCACTTCGAACAGGCCGTCCGGACGACCGCGGGCATTCATCTCGACGCCCATGTCGATCTGCGGCTGGGCCGCGCCCGCGCGCAGGCTGTCCGGCGCCAGCGGGTTCTCGAAAGAGAAGTCACGGACGAACTGGGCCAGGATACGGATGCCCGATTGCGCGACGGCGTTGTCGTCCGAAGTCGCCTCGGGGGCGCCATTGGGGGCGGTGGTGTCGGTCATTAGGATAAAATCCGTAATCGGCGTCTAAAACGCCTAAGAAAGGTGGGCGCTGCTACCATGGGGACCAGTCTGGCGCAACGTTAGGCGCCTGACGGGTGAACGCGTCTCGCCTATATATAAACGATATCCTGGGCTCAAAGCCCGTTGCCGGACCTTGAAGTGCTCCAGATCCTGTTCCTCGCCGCGATCGCCGCCGTCGTTCTGTACCAGCTCTACGCCACCTTGGGGCGTCGCACTGGTCGTCAGCCCGAGGACGTGGTGACGGCCCAGCCCGGCGCCGCCCCGGTTCCGACCGAGACGCATCCGATCCTGCGCACCGAAGGCCTGGCGGCCCTGAAGTCCAAGCAGCCCGACTTCGACCCGACCAAGTTCCTGGCCGGCGCACGCTCGGCCTATGAGCAGATCGTCAAGGCCTATGCCGAGGGCGACCGCGAGACGCTCAAGCCGCTCCTGGCCTCCGACGTCATGGACAATTTCGAGCAGGCCATGGCCGCGCGCGAGACGGCCGGCCGCAGCGAGAAGGTCGAGTTCCTCACCCCGCCGCGCTTGGACCTCGAGAAGATCGACGTGGTCGGCGACCTGGCCAAGGCCGTGGTGCGGATCCTGGCGGAGGTGCGCACCCGCACCAAGGACGAGCGCGGCGAAGGCGTCGACGATCGTCGCACCGCCGAACTCTGGACCTTCGAGCGCGAGGTCAAGAGCGCCAATCCCAACTGGCGCCTGGCCTTCGTGGCCGCCGCCGAGGCGTAATGTCGAAGATCCGTCGCGTCCCGACCGCCTTCGCCTCCCTGGCCCTGGCGGTCCTGCTGCTGAGCGCCTGCGCCAGCACGACGACCACGCCGCCGCCCGCCGCGACCGGGCCGACTGTCCCGCCGCCGGTGACCAACGCCACGCCGCCGTCGCCTTCGACCCCCGCGGCGACGGCTTTGTCGTTCGCCGGCCTGGCGGGCTGGGCCGAAGAGGACCATGTCGCGGCCCTCGACGCCTTCCGCGCCGGCTGCGGCGTCGCCAAGGATCCGGCCATGACCCGCGTCTGCGGCCTGGCCCGCAACGCCGCCGTCCTGGACGAGCCCGGCGCGCGCGCGTTCCTGGAAGCCAATTTCCGGGTGGAGCCGGTCGGCGACGAGGGCCTGCTCACCGCCTATTTCGCCCCTCGGTACGAGGCGCGGATGTCGCGCAACGCCGAGTTCACCGTGCCGGTGCGCGGCCTGCCGGCCGATCTGGTGGTGCTGGACCTGGGCGCCTTCGAGCCTGGCTTCGTCGGCAAGAAGATCACGGGCCACGTCGAGGGTCCGACCTTCGTCCCCTATCCCGATCGCGCGACGATCGAGGCGACCCCGACCGACAAGCCCCTGGCCTGGATGCGGCCCGAGGAGCTGTTCTTCCTGCAGATCCAGGGTTCCGGCGTGCTGGTCTTGCCCGACGGTCGCCGCGTCAGGGCGGTGTTCGCCGGGACCAATGGCAAGCCCTTCGTGGGGATCGCCAATGCGATGCGCGACAAGGGCCTGCTGCCCGACAACAACACCTCGGGCGACGCCATTCGGACGTGGCTGGCCAACCATCGCGGGCCCGAGGCCGACGCGATCATGCAGCTGAACCCACGCTACGTGTTCTTCCGCACGCTGCCCGATGACGGCAAGGAGCCCGTCGGTTCGGCCGGCGTGCCGCTGCCGCCCGGTCGGGCCATCGCCATCGATCCTCGCCGCCACGCCATGGGCGAGCTCTACTGGCTGGATGCCGCCGCGCCGAAGCTGGCGGGCGCCTTCCCGGCCTATCGCCGCCTGGTGGTGACGCTGGACACGGGCGGGGCGATCAAGGGCGATGTCCGCGCCGATCTCTACATGGGCACGGGCGCGGCCGCTGGGGCCGAGGCCGGGCGCGTACGCCACGCCCTGCGCCTGTACCGGCTCGTTCCCCAGTAGGATGGCCAAGAAGCCGCCGCCCGCCCCGGAGGACGACCGCCGCCTTTGGAAGCTCGTCGCCTCGACAGTGACGCCGCGCGCGCCGGAAAAGCCCGAGAAGATGCGGTCCAAGGCGCGGATCCGGCCAGTGAAGAGCGCGACGGCGATCCCGGTGGAACAGCCGACCCACCTGGCCTCGATCGCCCCGCTGCGGGTGGCCCCCGAGGAACTCAAGCCGGCCCCCGCCAAGGCCCTGAAGGGCCCCGCCCAGCGCATCGAGCCCAACCGCAAGCGCCGCATCGCGAAGGAACACGACCCGATCGGCGCGCGCCTCGACATGCACGGCCTCGACCAGGATCAGGCGCGGGCGACGCTGGAGGGTTTCATCCGCCGCGCCTATGACGAGGGCCATCGCGCCGTGCTGATCATCACTGGCAAGGGCAGGGTCGGCCACGGGGTGCTGAAGCAGCGCACGCCTGAATGGCTGGCCGGGCCGGCCGTGCGCGACATGATCGCCGGGGTCTCCACCGCCGACCAGCGGCACGGCGGCGACGGCGCGCTCTATGTGGCCCTCAAGCGGAAGGGATGAGGCGCCGCCCCGTCCTCGCCATGATCGGCTCGCAAAGCTTGGCTGGAGCCAGGAGGCGAGCATGGACATCGAGATCGGGGCCGAGGCCAAGGACAAGAGCTTCAATCGCCGGGTGGCGATCACCGTCGTGGCCCTGTCGATCTTCATGGGCCTGTGCGGCGTCAAGGACGGCAACATCGTCCAGGCCATGCAGCAGGCCCAGTCGGACAGCGTCGACACCTGGAACGAGTACCAGGCCACCAAGACCAAACTCCACATCGACCAGACGGCGCTGAACCAGACGCGCCTGCTGTCGGTGTCCGGCGACCATCGTGCGGCGGAGGCCGTCCAGGTCGAGACCCTGAGGCTGCAGACCGAGATCGCCAAGTACCGGGCGGAGATTCCCGTGCTCAAGGCCAAGGCCGATGGATTTTCGGCGCAATACGACGCCCTCAACGTCCACGACGACCAGTTCGACGCCTCGGACGCCTTGATCTCGATCGCCGTATCGATCGCGGCGGTGGCGGCGCTGGTCGAGATCCCGGCGGCGCTGTGGGCGTCGTGGAGCTTTGGAGCGATGGGCGTGGTGATGGGCCTGGCGGGCTTCCTGGGCTGGAGCCTGCACTCGACCTTTCTCAGCAAGTTGCTGGGCTAGGTCTTACGCGAGGCCTTTTCGGCGATGCCGGACGTGCCCTCGCGGACCTCCAGCTTCTCGGCCACGGCGTCCAGCGAGACGCCCGAGGCGGCCATCAGCGCTAGCCAGTGGTACAGCAGGTCAGCGCTCTCGGCCGCCAGGGCGTCAGGGCCTTGGGACACCGCCGCGATCACGGTCTCGACCGCTTCCTCACCCAGCTTCTTGGCGGCGAGCGCGGGGTCGTTGAGCAGCTTGGCGGTGTAGGAAACCGACGGATCGCCGCCCTTGCGGGCTTCGATCGTCGCGGCCAGGCGGTCTAGGACTTCGGCCAAACGGCTCACATGGCGGCTCATGCGGCGCCCTTCATCGTGTCGAGGCGCACGGGGATGCCGGCGTCGGCCATGGCCTGCTTGGCCTCGCCGATCGAGATCTCGCCGAAGTGGAAGATCGAGGCGGCCAGCACGGCGGCGGCGTGGCCCTCGCGTGCGGCTTCAACCAGGTGCTCGGTCTTGCCCGCGCCGCCCGAGGCGATCACCGGCACGTTCACCGCGCCCGTCACGGCTTTCAGGAGCGGGATGTCGTAGCCGATCTTGGCCCCGTCGCGGTCCATCGAGGTCAGCAGGATCTCGCCCGCCCCGCGCTCGACCACCTTGACGGCCCAGTCGACCACGTCGAGGCCGGTGTCCTTGCGGCCGCCATAGGTCCAGACGTTCCAGCCCGAACCGTCCTCGCGCAGCTTGGCGTCGATGGCCACGACCACGCACTGGGCCCCGAAAGCGTCGGCTCCAGCGGCGATCAGGTCGGGGTTCTCGACGGCGGCGGTGTTGGTCGAGACCTTGTCGGCCCCGGCCAGCAGCAGGCGGCGCATGTCGGAGACCTGGCGGACGCCCCCGCCCACCGAGACCGGCATGAAGCAGACCTCGGCCGTGCGCGAGATGACGTCCAGGATCAAGCCGCGGCCTTCGCTGGAGGCGGTGATGTCCAGGAACATCAGCTCATCCGCGCCGGCGGCGTCATAGGCGCGGGCCTGCTCCACCGGGTCGCCGGCGTCGCGCAGGGAGACGAAATTGACCCCCTTGACCACCCGCCCGTCCTTGACGTCGAGGCAGGGAATGATCCGGGTCTTCAGCATCAGGCGGCCGCCGCGATCAGCGCTTCGGACGGCTTGATCGTGCCGGCATAGAGCGAGCGGCCCAGGATGGCGCCGGCGATCTCGACGCCCGGACGGGCCTTGAGGCGCTCGATGTCGGCGACGGCGGCCACGCCGCCCGAGGCGATCACCGGGATCGAGACGGCGTCGGCCAGCTCTCCCACGCCCTCGACATTGACGCCGGTCAGGGCGCCGTCGCGGCTGATGTCGGTAATGATCAGGGCGGCGACGCCGACATCCTCGAAACGGCGCGACAGGTCGATGGCCGACAGGTCCGACAGGCCGGTCCAGCCGTCGATGGCGACCTTGCCGTCACGCACGTCGACCGCCACGGCGATCTGCTCGGGCCACAGGCGTGCGGCCTTGCGGACCAGGTCCGGGTCGTGGACGGCCACGGTGCCGAGGATGACGCGGGACACGCCCGCCTCGATCCAGGCCTCGACGCCTTCCAGCGTGCGGATGCCGCCGCCCAGCTGCACCGGGATCGAGATCGACTCGAGGATCGACTCCACGGCGGCGGTGTTGACCGACTTGCCCTCGATGGCGCCGTTCAGATCAACGACGTGCAGCCACGAGAAACCGTCCTTGACGAAGCGCTGGGCCTGGTCGGCGGGCGAAGTGTTGAAGACCGTGGCCTTCTCCATATCGCCGTGCAGCAGACGCACGCACTGGCCGTCCTTCAGGTCGATGGCGGGATAGAGGATCATGGGCGCCATTCCAGGAAGTTGGCGAGCAGGGCGAGCCCTGAAGCTTGTGACTTTTCGGGGTGAAACTGTACGCCCGCGACATTGCCCTTGGCCACCGCCGCGACGAACGGGCCGCCGTGGTCGGTAGTGGCGACGACATCGGCCGGGTCGGCCGCGTCGAGGGCGAAGGAGTTGGCGTAGTACATGTGGGCGCCGTCCTCGATCCCCGCGAACAGGGCATGAGCGCGGGCGAAGGTTATGGCGTTCCAGCCCATGTGCGGGATGGTCAGCGAAGGATCGCTCGGCGCGAGCTTCTTCACCTGGCCGGCGATCCAGTCCAGGCCCGGCGTGACGCCGAACTCCAGGCCTTCGGTGGCCAGCAGCTGGTGACCGACGCAGATGCCCATGAAGGGGACACCCCGACCGTGCACGGCCTGGTTCATGGCTTCATAGACGCCGGTCGCGTCCAGGCCGGCGCGGCATGAGGCGAAGGCCCCGACGCCGGGCAGGAAGACGCGATCGGCCTTGGCGACAAGGTCGGGATCGGCGGTGACGACGATGTCGGCGTCGAGCGCGCGGCGGCGGGCCGCCTCACGCAGGGCCTTCTCGGCCGAACGCAGGTTGCCCGACCCGTAGTCGATCAGGGCGACGGTCTGCATGGAGGATCCTTACAGCACGCCCTTGGTGGACGGAGCCTGGCCGCCGGTCTTCGGGTCGAACTCGACCGCCTGACGCAGCGCCCGGGCCAGGGCCTTGAAGCCGCTTTCGGCCACATGGTGGGTGTTGTCGCCGTACAGGGTTTCCAGATGGACGCACGCCCCGCAGTTCATCGCGAACGCGTGGTGGAACTCCTTGAAGAGCTCGGTGTCCATCTCGCCGACCTTGGGCCGCTTGAAGTCGACCTTCCAGATCAGGTACGGCCGGTTGGAGAGATCGATGGCGCAGCGCGTCAGGGTCTCGTCCATCGGGATATAGGCGTGGCCAAAGCGCCGGATGCCCTTGAAGCCATCCAGCGCCTTGTTGATCGCCTGGCCCAGCACGATGCCGGTGTCCTCGACCGTGTGGTGCATGTCGATATGCAGGTCGCCCTTGGTCTCGACCTTGAGATCGAAGCCGCCGTGGCGCGCGAAGCTCTCCAGCATATGGTCGTAGAAACCGATGCCGGTGGAGATCGTCGAGGCGCCGGTCCCGTCGAGATCGATCCAGACCCGGATCTGGGTCTCTTTCGTCTCGCGGACCACTTCAGCGGTGCGGGCCATGGGTGTCCTTAGAGTCCGTTCTTCGCGGCCAGCTCGCGCAGGGAAACCTGCGGGCGCGGGCCGTAGTGGTCGATGACCTCGGCGGCCGCCAGGGAGCCCAGCTGGCCGCAGACCGGCAGCGGAAGGCCCTGGGTCAGGCCATAGAGGAAACCAGCGGCGTATTGGTCGCCCGCGCCGGTCGTGTCCACGACTTTTTCCACGGGGTAGGCCGAGATTTCGTGAAGCTGCCCGCCCGAGGCCACGACCGAACCCTTTTCGCTGCGGGTGACGGCGGCGATCTCGACCATCGCGGCCAGGGCCTTGGTCGCGGCGTCGAAGTCGTCGGTTTCGAACAGGGCGCAGACCTCGGCGGCATTGGCGAACACGATGTCGCACTGGGTCTGGATGAAGCCCAGCAGGCCGGCGCGGTGGCGTTCGACCACGAAGCTGTCCGACAGGGTGATCGCGATCTTGCGGCCGGCGCCGTGGGCCAGGGCGGCGGCCTTGGCGAAGGCGCGGCGGGCTTCCGGCGGGTCGAACAGATAGCCTTCCAGATACGACACCTGGGCGGCCTCGATGATCTCGGGATCGACATCGGCGCTGGACAGCTCGACGCAGGCGCCGAGATAGGTCGACATGGTGCGCTGGGCGTCCGCCGTGACGTTGATCAGGCTCTGGGCGGTGGCCGGACCTTCGGCCAGAGCGGGCGTGGTGAACACGCAGCCGATCGCGTTCATGTCGTGACGGAAGACGCGGCCCAGCTGGTCGTCGGCGACCTTGCCGATATAGGCGGCCTTGCCGCCGAAGCTGGCGATGCCGGCCATGGTGTTGGCGACGCTGCCGCCCGAGGCCTCGATGCCCGCGGCCATGGCGTCGTACAGGCTCGCGGCCCGCGCCGGGTCGATCAGGGCCATCGAGCCCTTGGTCAGGCCTTCCTGG
The DNA here is from genome assembly GCF_058681225.1 of Caulobacter sp. FV1ye6ST. NCBI lineage: Bacteria > Pseudomonadati > Pseudomonadota > Alphaproteobacteria > Caulobacterales > Caulobacteraceae > Caulobacter > Caulobacter sp. FV1ye6ST. Next base: position 5,054,624 of record NZ_CM178733.1, on the reverse strand, counting down.
GCGAGGAAGGCGTCGTCGCACTGGGCGATGACGTCGACGATGGCGTTGCCGATGCCGGCGACGTCGTAGAGCGCGGTCATGGAGCGGAACAAACCTTTGAAAGAACAGGGCGGGCAAGCCCGAAACACTTGGCGATTAAAGGAAGTGGGCGGCCATGGCAACGCGAGCCTTGCCCGATTGGTCGCGACATCTTAGCTGCGAGGCTTCGTTGAACGCGAGTATGCCGATGGCCGACGTCCTGATCCTGGTCCCCGCCCGCGATGAGCACCGCTATGGCGACAGCTGGGCGCCGCTGCTGGAGCGCCTCGCCGGACCGCTGCGCCGCCACGGCCTGACCATCGCCGCCCAGCCGTGGACGGATCGGGTCGAGAGAGACCAAGCCCGTCTCGTCATGCCGTCCCTGGCTTGGGGCTACCACGCCCGCCAGGCCGACTGGTTCGCCCAGCTGGACACTTTCGAGGCGGCCGGCATCCGCATGGTCAATTCGCCCGCGGTGCTGCGCTGGAACTCGACCAAGACCTATCTGGTGGAGCTGGCGGGGAAGGGCGCGCCGGTCGTCCCGACCCACGCCCACGACGTTCTGACGCTTGAGCATGTCCAGGCCGCTTTCGACGCCTTCGGGGTCGACGAGGTGGTGGTCAAGCCGCAGATCTCGGCCGGTTCGCACGAGACCATTCGGGTCAAACGCCACGGATCGCTCGAAGGCGGCCCCACGGGTCCGGCCCTGATCCAGCCCTTCCTGCCGGCGGTGGGCGAGGAGGGCGAGCTGTCGCTGTTCTATTTCGACGGCCATTTCAGCCACGCGGTGGCCAAGGTCGCCGTTGAGGGCGACTTCCGCGTCCAGCCGCAGTTCGGCGGCAAGGCCACCGAGATCGCGCCCGAGCCCGAGGCCCTGCGCGCGGCCGAGATGGTGCTGGAAGCGGCCGGCGCGCCGCTGACCTACGCCCGCGTCGATCTGATCCGGGGCCTGGAGCACACGCCGCAGCTGATGGAGCTGGAGGCGATCGAGCCGGATCTCTTCCTGGAACACGCGCACGACCAGGGTGAGGCCTTCGCCCGGGCGGTGATCAAGGCGATCGGCTAAGCCCCCAGGAACAGCTCTCGCGAAGGGCACAGGTCGCTGATCTTGCACATCTCGCACTTGGGCTTGCGGGCGACGCAGACATAGCGCCCGTGCAGGATCAGCCAGTGGTGCGCCCGGGTCTGGTAGGGCGGCGGCACGATCCGCATCAGGTCCTGCTCGACCGCGTCGGGCGTCTTGCCGGCCGACAGCTTGAGGCGGTGGGCGACGCGGAAGACGTGGGTGTCGACGGCGATGGCGGGCTCGATGTCCAGCTCGTTCAGCACCACGCTGGCGGTCTTGCGGCCCACGCCGGGCAGGGCTTCCAGATCTTCGCGGTTCAGCGGGACCTGACCGCCGTGCCTGTCCATCAGGATGTGGGCGGCGGCGATGACGTTCTTGGCCTTGGTGCGGAACAGGCCGATGGAAGCGATGTACTTGATCAGTCCCTCCTCGCCGAGCTCCAGCATCTTCTCGGCGCTATCGGCGACCTGGAACAGCGGGCCGGTGGCCTTGTTGACCTGGACGTCGGTGGCCTGCGCCGACAGGGCCACGGCGGTCACCAGTTCGTAGGGATTGGCGTAGTTGAGCTCGGTCTTCGGATGCGGCTCCAGGCTCTCGAATCGCGCGAACAGCACCTCGACCCGCTCGCGCTCGGCGGGGCTGACCCGCTTCTGGGCGGGTTTCTTCTTCTTCGTGAGCGAGGGCTTGGCCATGGCGGGGACCATGCCGTGGTACGAACGTCTCGCCAAGCATTGGCAGTGCGACTAGGTTTCCGACCCATGGCCGCGCCGACCTACATGGACACGCTGATCACGCCGAACCGATCGCTGAGCGATAGGGGCATGAAGATCGTGCTGGGCGTGGTCATCGCCTTCAACCTGCTCATCGCCCTGTTCCTGCTCGTGCTGCGCGCGCCGGTGGTGCTGCCGTTCCTGGGCCTGGATGTGCTGGGCGTCTGGCTGGGTCTGAGGGCCAGCGCCCGCGCCGCGCGTCGGGCCGAGCGCGTGCGCGTCACAGCCGAGGCGATTACGGTCAGCCGAGAGGATGAGAAGGGCAGCCGTCAGATTTGGACCTCGCCCACGGCTTTCACGCGGGTCGGTGTCGAGCAGCCGGGCGAGCATGAGGCGCGGGTTCGCCTGATGATCTACCGTCGCCGCCTGACCATCGGCCGCGCCCTGGCGCCGGTCGAGCGCATGGACTTCGCCGATACTCTGCAGGACGCCATCCGCGCGGCCCGAAACGAGCGCTGGTCATGACCGCGAGGACACCCACAGCAAGAACCGGGCGGACACTGTTCTGCGCGCGCCATAGCCTATGAGCATGGCCTACGACGCATCCCCTCTCACGACCGCGATCCCGGAGACGGCTAGCGAAGAGCTGGTTCGTCTGGCTGAGCGCTCGGTCGACTACCACCGCATGGCCAAGGCGCTCGACTGGCTGGCCGAGCGGTGGTCGGATCATCCCTCGCTCGACGAGGCCGCCCAGGCCGTGGGCCTGTCGCCGTTCCACTTCCAGCGCATCTTCACCCGCTGGGCGGGGGTCAGCCCCAAGAGCTTCGTCTCGGCCATCGCCCACGCAGAGGCCCGGCGCTCGCTGGAGGCCGGCGGCACGGTGTTGGACGCGGCGTTCGACGCCGGACTGTCAGGCCCCTCGCGCCTGCACGACCTGTTCATCGCCCAGGAGGCCGCGACCCCGGGCGAGGTGCGCCGACGCGGCGCGGGGATGCGGCTACGCTGGGGTTGGGCGCCGACGCCGTTCGGAAGGGGTCTGTTCGTGATGGCCGATCGCGGCCTGGCGGGCCTGGCCTTCTCGGACGGCGACGATGAGGCGACCTTCGCCGACATGCACCGCCGCTTCCCCGCGGCCGACTGGCGACGCGACGACGAAGCCGCCCAGGCCACGGCGATCCACGCCTTCACGGGCGGGGAGGGGCCGTTGCCGGTGGTGCTGATCGGCTCGCCCTACCACGTGCAGGTCTGGAAGGCCTTGCTGCGAATCCCGTCCGGCGAGACCGCCACCTACGGCCAGGTGGCCTGCTGGGCCGGCAAGCCCAAGGCGTTCCAGGCCACCGGCGGCGCGATTGGGGCCAACCCGATCTCGCTGCTGATCCCCTGTCACCGGGCGATCGGCAAGAGCGGCAAGCTGACCGGCTACCACTGGGGCCTGGCGCGGAAGGCGGCGATCCTGGGGATGGAGGCGGTTTCCGCCGCTTCCTAGAGAATGAACCGGCTCAGGTCGGCGTTGGCCGCCAGGGCGCCGATCCGCTCCTGCACATAGGCCGCGTCGATCGCCACCGTTTCGCCGCCGCGGTCGGCCGCCGAGAAGCTGATCTCCTCGACCACCTTTTCCAGGATCGTCTGCAAACGCCGGGCTCCGATGTTCTCGACCGAGTTGTTCACCGCCACGGCCGCGTCGGCCAGGGTGTCGATCGCCTCGTCGGTGAAGGTCAGGATCACGCCCTCGGTCAGCATCAAGGCCTGGTGCTGGCGAATCAGGTTGGCTTCCGGCTCGGTCAGGATGCGGCGCATGTCGTCGCGCGACAGGCCCTTCAGCTCGACGCGGATCGGCAGGCGGCCTTGCAGTTCAGGCAGCAGGTCAGACGGCTTGGCGACGTGGAAGGCGCCCGAGGCGATGAACAGGATGTGGTCGGTCTTCACCGGCCCGTACTTGGTCGAGACCGTCGTGCCCTCGATCAGCGGCAGCAGGTCGCGCTGCACGCCTTCGCGGGAAACGTCGGCGCCCGAGCGCTGCGAACTGCTGGCGACCTTGTCGATCTCGTCCAGGAACACGATGCCGTGGTTCTCGGTCAGCTCCAGGGCTTCCTGGGTCAGGGCTTCCTGGTCCAGAAGCTTGTCGCTTTCCTCGGCGATCAGCGGGGTCCAGGCGGCCGAGACGGTGGTCTTGTGGGTCTTGGTGCGACCGCCGCCGAACGACTTCATCATCTCCGACAGGTTCAGCACCTGGGCGCCGGGCTGGCCGGGGATCTCGAAACTGGCGCCGCCGCCGGTGTCGGCCAACTGCAGCTCGATGTCCTTGTCGTCCAGCTCACCGGCGCGCAGCTTCTTGCGGAAGCTGTCGCGAGCGGCGGTCGAGCCGGGGCCGGTCAGCGCGTCGAGGATGCGCTCCTCGGCGGCGGCTTCGGCCTTCGCCTTCACGGCGGCGCGGCGCTTGTCGCGGACCATGGCCAGGGCGCTCTCGACGAGATCGCGAACGATCTGGTCGACGTCGCGGCCGACATAGCCGACCTCGGTGAACTTGGTGGCCTCGACCTTGAGGAACGGCGCCTGGGCCAGCTTGGCCAGGCGGCGCGCGATCTCGGTCTTGCCCACGCCCGTGGGGCCGATCAGCAGGATGTTCTTGGGCGTCACCTCGTCACGCAGGTCGGCCGGCACGCGACGGCGCCGCCAGCGGTTGCGCAAGGCCACGGCGACGGCCTTCTTGGCCTCGGCGTGGCCGACGATGTAGCGGTCCAGTTCGGAAACGATCTCGCGGGGGGAAAACTCGGTCATTACAGGCTTTCCACCGTCAGATTGCCATTGGTGTAGACGCAGATCTCGGCGGCGATGGCCATCGCCTTGCGGGCGATCTCCTCAGCCGAGAGATCCTGGTCGATCAGCGCTTTACCCGCCGCCAAGGCATAATTTCCGCCAGAGCCGATCGCGGCCACCGCATTGCCGTCGGCGCTCTCGCCGGGCTCCAGCACGTCGCCGACGCCGGTGACGGTGTAGATGGCGGTCCTGTCGGCCACCAGCAGCATGGCCTCCAGTCGGCGCAGATAGCGGTCGGTGCGCCAGTCCTTGGCCAAGTCGACGCAAGCGCGGGCCAACTGGTCGGGATACTGCTCCAGCTTGGCCTCCAGGCGCTCGATGAGCGTGAAGGCGTCCGCCGTGGCGCCGGCGAAACCCGCCACCACCTTGCCGCCCGCGAGGCGTCGCACCTTACGGGCGTTGCCCTTGACGACGGTTGGCCCCATGGAGACCTGTCCGTCGCCGGCGATCACGGTCTGTCCGTTCTTGCGCACCGCCAGAATGGTCGTGCCGTGCCAGTTTGGAAAAGAGTTGGCGGGGAAAGATGTCGAGCTTTGCATGGCTTCGCATGTGGCGAGGCCGGGCCGGAGGGTCAAGCACCATGAGTTTTTCAGCGAGCGAGGTCGAGCGCTACGCCCGCCATCTGGTGCTTCGCGAAGTCGGCGGTCCGGGTCAGCAGAAGCTGAAAAGCGCTCGGGTGTTAATGGTCGGCGCCGGCGGCCTGGGCGCGCCGGCCGCGCTGTATCTGGCCGCCGCCGGGGTCGGGACCATTGGCCTGGTCGATCCGGACGCCGTCTCGCTGTCGAACCTGCAGCGACAGGTGCTCTACGCCACCGCCGATGTCGGCCGGCCCAAGGTCGAGGCGGCCGTCCAGCATCTGAGCGCTCTGAACCCGCACACCACGGTCGAAACCCATAAGGTATGGCTGGACGCCGCGAACGCCGGCGACATCGTCGGTCGGTATGACCTCGTTCTGGACGGCACCGACGACTTCGCCACCCGCTTCGCCGTCAGCGACGCCTGCCTGGCCCACGGCAAGCCGCTGGTCAGCGGCGCCCTGGGTCGCTGGACCGGCCAGGTCGGGGTGTTCCACGGCAAGCCCTGCTATCGCTGTCTTGTGCCCCAGGTCCCGCCGGACGCCGAGACCTGCTCGCTGGTCGGCGTGGTCGGGGCCCTGGCGGGTGTGATCGGATCAATGATGGCCCTGGAAGCGCTCAAGCTGATCGTCGGCGCGGGCGAACCGCTGTCCGGCAAGCTCTTGATCTATGACGCCCTTTCGGCCGAGACTCGCACGGTGCGGATCGGGGCCGATCCCCATTGTCCGTCGTGTGGAGCTTGACGTAGAACGTCGTTCTCTGAAAGCCTAGTGTGAGTTCGCATCGCGGGGAGTGGCGGGATGAAGACGCTGTTGCGCGGCCTGGGCGTGGCCCTGGTCCTCATCGTCGTCCTGGCCACGGCGGGCTGGTTCCTGCTCCAGCGGCCGGACATACCCTATCCCACGCTGGAAGCGCGGTATGGCTATGCCGACAGCCAGTATGTGGATCTGCCGGGCGGCGTGCGGGCGCACTACCGCGACCTCGGGCCGCGTGGGGCGCCGGCCATCGTGCTGATTCACGGCTTTTCGGCCTCGACCCATGCCTGGGACGCCTGGGCCAGGGCGCTGTCGAGGGACTACCGCGTGGTCGTCCTTGATCTCCCGGGCCACGGCCTGACACGGACGCCCCCGGGCTATACGGCGGGGCCAGACGGTTTCGGCGCGGTGGTTGACGGCGTGACCGGCAAGCTGGGCCTGACTCGCTTCACCCTGGGCGGCAATTCGATGGGCGGCGGGGTGGCCTGGGCCTACACCCTGGACCATCCAGACAAGGTCGAGCGCCTTGTCCTGGTCGACGCGGCGGGCTGGCCGATGACCAAGGCCGGCGGAGCCTCGATCTTCGCGATCCTGCGCAATCCGCTGGGCCGCCGGCTGCTGAAGGACATCGACAGCCGCCCGCTGGTCGCCCAGGGCCTGCGCGCCGCCTATCTTGATCCCAAGCTGGTCACGCCGGCCCTGGTCGATCGCTATGTCGACCTGGCCCGGGCCCCGGGGCATCGCGATATCCTGCTGGGCTTGCAGACCGGTTCGCGGCGGGAAGCCAAGGCGGCGGATTTGTCGCGCATCCACGTCCCGACCCTGGTCATGGTCGGCCAGGACGACCGCCTCATCCCGGCCGCCGACGGCGAGAAGTTCCACAAGGTCATACCCGGCGCGACCCTGATCCTCTATCCGGGCGTGGGCCACGTGCCTATGGAGCAGGTCCCTGATCGCTCGGCGGCGGACCTGAAAGCCTGGCTGGAGGCCCATCCGGTGAAATACCCATCCAATCCAGGTTGATCTGCATCAAGAATTCGCTCCGCCTGCTAGGCTAAGCCTCGTCAGCTTGGACGGAGGCACGACATGAGCCCATCGCGGATCGGACTGCAAAGCCTGAAGGCCAAGGTGATGCCTGCGGACGCCGCCGCGGCCCTGATCGGACCCGGCGAGACGGTAGGCATGAGCGGCTTCACGGGCTCGGGTTATCCCAAGGCCGTGCCGATGGCCCTGGCCAGCCGCATCGAGGCCGAGCACGCGGCCGGAAACCGCTTCCGCCTGCGGGTCTGGACCGGCGCCTCGACCGGGCCGGAACTGGACGGCGCCCTGGCCAAGGCCGACGGCATCGAGTTCCGCCTGCCCTACAACTCCGACCCCATCGCCCGGGACAAGATCAATCGCGGCGAGATGGACTATTTCGACATGCACCTGTCCCAGGTCGCGCCGATGGCGTGGCAGGGGTTCCTGGGCCCGCTGGACACCGCGCTCATCGAGGTCAGCGGCATCCGGCCCGACGGTTCGCTGATCCCGTCCTCGTCGGTCGGCAACAACAAGACCTGGATCGACCGCGCCTCGAAGGTCATCCTGGAGGTCAATCGCTGGCAGAACCAGGCGCTGGAGGGGATGCACGACATCTACTACGGCACGGCCCTGCCGCCGAACCGCGTGCCGATCCCGCTGATGCGGCCCGACGACCGTATCGGCGAGGCCTATTTCCGCTGCGACCCGGACAAGATCGTCGCCATCGTCGAGACTGACTCCCCCGACCGCAACCTGCCGTTCGACGCCCCGGGCAAGGACCATCGCGCCATCGCCGGCCACCTGTTGGAGTTCTTCCGCCACGAGGTGGCGCGCGGGAGGCTGCCGGCCAGCCTGCTGCCGCTGCAGTCGGGGGTCGGCAACATCGCCAACGCGGTGATGTCGGGCCTGGTCGACGGGCCGTTCGACAACATGACCGCCTACACCGAAGTGCTCCAGGACGGGATGCTGGAGCTGATGGAGTCCGGCAAGCTGCTCATGGCCTCGGCCACGGCCTTCTCGCTGAGCCCCGAGGCGGCCGCGACCTTGAACGCAGACATGGCCCGCTTCCGCGACCGCCTGGTGCTGCGCCCGCAGGAGATCAGCAACCACCCCGAACTGATCCGCCGCCTGGGCTGCATCGCCATGAACGGCATGATCGAGGCCGACATCCACGGGGCCGTGAACTCGACCCACCTGATGGGCTCGCGGATCCAGAACGGCATCGGCGGCAGCGGCGACTTCGCCCGCAACGCCTATGTCTCGATCTTCATGGCGCCGTCGACGGCCAAGGGCGGCAAGATCTCGACCATCGTCCCGAAGGCTCCGCACGTCGACCACATCAACCAGGACGTCCAGATCCTGGTCACCGAGCAGGGCCTGGCCGACCTGCGCGGTCTCTCGCCCCGCCAGCGGGCCGAGGTCATCATCGAGAACTGCTCGCACCCGGACTATCGCCCGGCGCTGAAGGACTACCTGGCAAGAGCGCGTCGGTACTCCTACGGCCAGCAGTCCCCGACGCTGCTGATGGAGGCTTTCGCCTGGCACCAGCGCTTCATCGAGACGGGGGACATGCGCGGCTAGCGCTCCGAGGCTTGAGCCGCATCAAGGCGCGGTCGGCCGATCGCGTCGATCTTGCTGGCTTCGAGTCCGGAGCGTTCGATGACCGACCAGCAGACCGCGTTCGACCAGATCGGCGGCGCTTCGCGCGTGGACGCCCTGGTCGAGGCTTTCTACGATCTCGTCGAGACCGACCCTGCCTATGCCGGTCTCCGGGCGATGCACGCGCGCGACATGACGACGGTGCGCGCCGCGCTGAAGGGCTGGCTGACCGGCTGGCTGGGCGGCCCGCGCGACTGGTTCGCCGCGAATCCCGGCGTCTGCATGATGTCGATGCACCGCGCCATGCCGATCGACGTCGCGACGGCCGGTCAATGGACTGACGCGATGGGCCGCGCCTTGGCTCAGGTCGAGGTCGACCGAGAAATGGCGGCGGCCCTGCACGAGGTCTACGGCCGGATGTCGGCGAACATGACGACCCGGTAGGTCTCTACAGCATCGACGGGATCACGCGGTCCGGTGGCCGGTGGCCGTCCATGAAGGTCTTCACGTTGACGATGACCTTCTCGCCCATGTCGATGCGGCCCTCGACCGTGGCCGAGCCCATGTGGGGCAGCAGCACGACATTGGGCAGCTTCAGGAGCTTGGGATTGATCGCGGGCTCGTGCTCATAGACGTCGAGGCCGGCGCCGGCGATCTCGCCCTTGGCCAGCATGTTGGCCAGGGCCCCTTCGTCGATCACCTCGCCGCGCGCGGTGTTGACCACGATGGCGTGCGGCCGCAGCAGCTTCAGCCGACGGGCCGACAGCAGGTGGTAGGTGGCCGGGGTGTGGGGGCAGTTGACCGAGATGAAGTCCATCCGGGCCAGCATCTGGTCGAGGCTTTCCCAATAGGTGCAGCCCAGCTCCTCGGCGATGCGCGGGCTGACGGGCTTGCGGTTGTGATAGTGCACCTGCATGCCGAAGGCCTTGGCGCGGCGGGCGACGGCTTGGCCGATGCGGCCCATGCCGATGATGCCCAGGCGCTTGCCCCACAGGCGGCGACCCAGCATCCAGGTCGGCGACCAGCCGTGGAAGCCGCCGGACTTGACCACTTCGGCCCCTTCGACGATGCGGCGCGAGGCGGCCATGATCAGGGTCATGGTCAGGTCGGCGGTGTCTTCGGTGAGGACCCCCGGCGTATTGGTGACGATGATGCCGCGGGCATTGGCCGTGGCGACGTCGATATTGTCGACGCCGGCCCCGAAATTGGCGATCAGCTTGAGCCGATCGCCGGATCGCGACAGAAGGCGGGAGTCGATACGATCGGTGATCGTCGGCACCAGCACGTCGGCGCGGCCCATGGCGTCGACGAGTTCATCCGCCGTCAAGGGTTTGTCGGAGACGTTCAGTTCGGTATCGAACAATTCGCACATCCGCGTCTCCACCGGATCGGGGAGTTTGCGGGTGACGATGACTTTGAGCTTGCGGGCGGCCATGGGCGGTTTGAAAAGCTCTCTCTGACGGGCGTTTGAAAGCTGTAGCAAAGGGGCCCGAGGGGGCCAAGCAACATGCCGTCGAAATCAGAACATCGTTCGTCCCGAATGGGTTTCGCCTTGATCGGTGTCACTTTGGCCCTGCTGGCGGGACCAGCGCGGGCGGAAGGGCCGAAGATCACCCCGTCGGGGCTGGAGGTTCCGCGCTACGTCTCGCTGAAATATGCCGAGGTCAATGCGCGCAATGGTCCGGACGAAGCGCATCGGCTGCTGTGGATCTACCACGCCAAGGGCCTGCCGGTGCAGGTGGTGGCCGAAACGCGCGAGTGGCGGCGGATCTGCGACCCCGAGGGCGGCCTGGCCTGGGTCCACAAGCGCACCACCGATGGCCGCCGCTCGGCCATGCGGGTGCTGCCGACGAACCTGCCCCTGCTCAACGCCCCTAAGGCGGGGGCCAGGGTCAGCGCCTATCTGAAGGGCCGATCGGTCGCCCAGCTCGACAAGTGCGAGAAGGGCTGGTGCAAGCTGCGCGCCGATGGCTCGGCCGGCTGGGCCAGAGAAAGCGACATCTGGGGCGCCGATCCGGCTGTGCAGTGTCGCAAGGGTTAGGCGGCGATCCCCCATCATCCGGAAAGGCGTCCGGCAGGGAAACGTTGAGACCTGACCCGCCGCCGTGCTAGGGGCGTGCCCATGCAGAAGAACGCCTACACCTTCGAAGAACTCTTGGCCTGTGGCCGCGGCGAGCTGTTTGGCCCCGGCAACGCACAGCTGCCGGCCCCGCCGATGCTGATGTTCGACCGGATCGTCCGGATCGAATCCGACGGCGGCAAGCACGGTAAGGGCTATGTCGAGGCCGAGTTCGACATCAATCCGGACCTCTGGTTCTTCGGCTGCCACTTCATCGGCGACCCCGTCATGCCCGGCTGCCTGGGCCTGGACGCCATGTGGCAGCTGGTCGGCTTCTTCCTGGGCTGGTCGGGTGGTCCCGGCCGCGGCCGCGCCCTGGGCGTCGGCGAGGTGAAGTTCACCGGCCAGGTGACGCCGGACGTCAAGAAAGTCGTCTATAAGATCGACTTGAAGCGGGTGATCATGCGTAAGTTGGTCATGGGAATCGCCGATGGCGTCCTGGAAGCCGACGGCAAGGCCATCTACGAAACCAAGGATTTGAAGGTGGGCCTGTTCACACCCGAACAGATGGCGTCCTGATCCGTTAGACGAGACCGGCCCTATAGAGCTGGCCCCTGACGGATTTCGAGGGGGAGAAGAGGATTTACGATATGCGTCGCGTCGTCGTCACCGGACTGGGGATCGTCTCGTCCATCGGCAACAACGCCAATGAGGTGTTGGCGTCCCTGCGGGAAGCCAAGTCCGGCGTGATCGCCGCGCCGGACTATGCCGAGCGTGGTTTCCGCTGCCAGGTCCATGCCGCGCCCCAGATCGACTGGGAGGCTCTGGTCGACCGGCGCGCCGCGCGCTTCCTGTCGCCTGGACTGGCCTATGCCCACGTCGCCATGGAGCAGGCGATCGCTGACTCCGGTCTGGAAGAGACCGAGATCTCGAACGAGCGCACCGGCCTGATCGTCGGTTCGGGCGGCCCCTCGACCAGCATCATCGTCCAGGCCGCGGCCACGACGATGGAAAAGGGTCCCAAGCGGATCGGTCCGTTCGCGGTGCCCAAGGCCATGAGCTCGGGTCCGTCGGCGGTGCTCTCGACCTGGTTCAAGATCCGCGGCATCAACTATTCGATCAGCTCGGCCTGCGCGACCAGCGCCCACTGCATCGGCGCGGGCGCCGAGCAGATCCAGATGGGCAAGCAGGACATCATCTTCGCCGGCGGCTGCGAGGAGCTGGACTGGACCCTGTCGAACCTGTTCGACGCCATGGGCGCCATGAGCAGCAACTTCAACGACCGTCCGGCCGTGGCCAGCCGCGCCTATGACAAGGCTCGCGACGGCTTCGTGATCGCCGGCGGCGCCGGGATCGTGGTGCTGGAAGAGTATGAGCACGCCAAGGCGCGCGGCGCCAAGATCTACGGCGAGCTGGTCGGCTATGCCGCCAATTCCGACGGCTACGACATGGTCGCCCCGTCGGGCGAGGGCGCGGCGCGCTGCATGCGTATCGCCATGAAGGACGCCGGCGACCGCGCCATCGACTACCTGAACCCGCACGGCACCTCGACGCCGGTCGGCGACAGCAAGGAAATGGGCGCGGTGCGCGAGGTGTTCGGCGACAAGGCCCCGATGATCTCGTCGACGAAGTCCCTGACCGGCCACAGCCTGGGCGCCGCCGGCGCGCAGGAAGCCATTTACTCGATCCTGATGCTCAACAACGACTTCGCCGCCGAAAGCGCCCATATCGAGGAGCTGGACCCCGAGTTCGCCGACCTGCCGATCCTGCGCCAGCGGGTCGACAAGCGGCTGGAAACGGTGATGTCCAACAGCTTCGGCTTCGGCGGCACCAACGGCACGCTGATCTTCAGCCGCGCCGACTAGGGCGCGGTTGTCGGCTCGCGAGGCCTTCGATCTCTACAAAGCCGGCCGTCTGGCCGAAGCCGTCGCCGTGTGCGAGCGGTTGGTCGAGGATGCGCCCAGCGTCGAGGCCTGGCATCTGCTGGGCGTCGCGCGACTGGGCCTGGGCCAGATCGGAACCGCGCTGACGGCGCTAGACGCGGCTCTCGCGCTCGATCCCATGCGGTCGGGCGTGCTGTCGGCGAAGGCGTTGGCGCTCAACGGTCTTGTCCGCGACGACGAGGCGGTGGTCGCCGCCTGGACGGCCTTGGCCGTCGATCCCGAAAATCCAACAGTTCTCAACGCCTTGGGCGTGTCGCTCCGCCGCCTCGGTCGCGCGGCCGAGGCCCTGGCGGCCTATGACGCGGCGCTGGCGATCACGCCGGGTTTTATCGAGGCGCTCTGCAACCGCGGCGTCGCCCTGACCGACCTAGGGCGCTTCGAAGAGGCCCTCGCCGCCCACGACCGCGCCGTGGCCGCCGCGCCGAAGTCGGCGCAAGCCCTGGCCAACCGCGCGGCGCTGAAATCGCTGCTGAACCGTCCAGCCGAGGCGGCGCGGGACCTGGAAGCGGTGCTAGACCTCGACCCGCTGCATCCGCGTCTGGCCGGCGATCTGCTGTGGGCGCGCCGCCAGGTCTGCGACTGGCGCGAGGACGCGGCGCTGGACATGCTGGTCAAGGCGGACCTGAAGCTTGGCCGGCCCGCCATCTCGCCGTTCGCGGCCCTGGCGATCTTCGACATCCCGGCGCTGCACCGTCGATGCGCGCGGCTGACCGCCCCGCCGTCGGTTCCGCGGCCGGTATGGCCGGTGCGACCGGCCGGCGAGCGGATCCGGGTCGCCTATCTGTCCTCGGACCTGCACGAGCACGCCACGGCGCGGCTTCTGGCCGGCGTTCTGGAAGCGCACGACCGCTCGAGATTCGAGATCTTCGCGGTTTCGTATGGCCCCGAGACCGATAGCCCGATGCAGGCGCGACTAAGGGCGGCCTGCGAGCATTGGATCGAGGCGCGCGGCCTTTCCGACGCGGCGATCGCTCTGAAGTGCCGCGAACAAGGTGTTGATATCGCAGTGGATCTGAAGGGCTACACTCAGGACGGCCGACCAGGGATCCTGGCGCACCGCGCCGCGCGGGTTCAGGTCGGCTGGCTGGGCTATCCGGGGACCTTGGGCGCCCATGCCGACGTGGTTCTGGCCGACGCCGTGACCATCCCGCCGGGCGCGGAGTCCGACTGGTCCGAGGCGGTGGTGCGTCTCCCGCACTACCAGCCCAACGACGCCCTGGGACCGGTATTGCCGCCGCCCAGCCGCGTCGAAGTCGGCTTGCCGGAAGGCGCGACGGTATTCTGCTGCTTCAACAACCCGGCCAAGATCACACCGGAGGTGTTCGCGGCCTGGATGACGATCCTGAGCGCGGCGCCAGGCGCCGTTCTGTGGCTCTATGCCGGCGCGCCAGGCGCGGCCGACAACCTGGGCGCCCACGCCGTCGCGGCCGGGATCGCGCCTGAGCGCCTGGTCTTCGCCGAGCCAGTCCCGCACGATCGGCATCTGGCGCGCCACGCCCTGGCCGATCTGGTTCTCGACACCTGGCCCTATGGCGCCCACACCACCGCCAGCGACGCCCTGCGCATGGGCGTACCCGTGCTGACCCTGCCCGGGAAAAGCTTCGCCAGCCGGGTTGGCGCCAGCCTCCTGGCGGCCGCGGGCCTGCCTGAACTGATCGCCGGGTCCGAAGCCGACTACGTCGCCAAGGCCGTCGTTCTGGCTCGCGATCCGAGCCTGAAAACCCGCGTCGCCGAGGCGGTCAGGCGCTCGGATCTGTTCGATCCTGTCGCCTTCGCGCGGTCGCTCGAGGCGGCCTATGCTGGCCTCGGCCCACGCTGAAAGCCGCTGAAGGGTTCCGCGCGGCCTCGGCCCCTGCTAACCAACGGTCAACGATTTACGAAAGAGGGCCCACATATGGCCGACGATTACGCGTTCCCGAAGGGCGAGCTGATGCGGGGCAAGAAGGGCCTCGTCATGGGTGTGGCCAATCACAACTCGATCGCCTGGGGCATCGCCAGCCAGCTGGCCGCCCAAGGCGCCGAGATGGCCTTCACCTATCAAGGCGAGGAGCTTGAGCGCCGCGTGCGCCCGCTGGCCGAGAGCATCGGCGTCAAGACGATGATCCCCTGCGACGTCACCGACGACGCTTCGATGGACGCCGCCTTCGCGGAAATCGAGAAGACGTTCGGCACGATCGACTTCGTCGTCCACTCGGTGGCCTTCGCCAACAAGAACGAGCTGAAAGGTTCGTTCGTGGACAACACCACCCGCGAGGGCTTCCTGTTGGCCATGAACATCTCCGCTTTCAGCTTCGTGGACGTGGCCAAGCGCGCTTCGAAGATCATGCCAAACGGCGGGTCGCTGATCACCATGACCTATCTGGGTTCGGAGCGGACAATCCCGAACTACAACACCATGGGCGTGGCCAAGGCGGCTCTGGAAGCCTCGACCCGCTACATCGCCCGAGACCTGGGCCCCAAGGGCATCCGCTGCAACGCCATCTCGGCCGGCGCCATGCGCACCCTGGCCCTGGCCGGCATTTCGGGCGGTCGCGGCATGATCGCCCAAGGCCGCGCGTTCTCGGCCATGAAGGAAGACACCTCGATGGAAGGGGTCGCCGGCTGCGCCCTGTGGCTGGCCTCGGACCTGGGCAAGTCGACCACGGGCGAAGTCGTCCACGTCGACGCCGGTTTCCACATGATGGGCATGCCGGACGCCGAAGAGGCGTAGGCCTTCTCAGGCCCTAAGGGGCGTAAGCCCGCATGAACCTCTCGGCCGCCTCCCTCGCGAGGCGGCCGTATTGTTCCGGGGTCTTGTCGGACGGCAGGCGCAGAAGGGACCTTAGCTGGCTGTGGCCCATGACCATGCCGGAGAAGAACTCCGCCGCCTGGTCGAAATCCTCGACCTTCATCCGGCCCAGCTCGGTTTCGGTCTTCAGGAACGCCGCCAGTTGCCGACGGGCGCTCAGCGGCCCGGCCTCGAAGACCTCCTGGGCGATGTCGGGCATCTCCCCCGCGCCCAGTATGATCACCCTCAGCATCGAATAGCTCTTGTTGGTGACCACGGTGTCCAGCACCGAGCGGGCGTAGGCCTCCAGGGCCTGGGCCGGATTGCCAGCCTTCTCGGGGTCGCGCAAGGGCGCGGTAATGGCCTCGACCCGGCGGTTCATCAGGGCTCGCATCAACTCGGCCTTGGAGCCGTAGTGATTGTAGACCGTCTGCTTGGAGACCCCGGCCTGGCGGGCGATCGCCGCCATCGGGGCGGCTAGGCCCCGTTCGCCGATCACCTCCACGGCGGCGTCCAGGATGGCCTCGCTCTTGGCGACGTCGATCTGTCCGGGCACCCTTGGCATTAGAAAACTCTGAGCATCAGTGAGCGTCCGAAGGCGGCGGGGCGTTCTTGACCGGGGCGGCCAACAGCGACACGCCGGCGGCGACGAAGCAGCCGATGGCCAGCAAGGTGAAGCTGTCGCCGAACGCCAGCACCGTGGCCTGCTGCTGCATCATGCCGCCGATGGCCTTGCGGGCCGCGCCGCCGGGGTCGGCGACGCCCAGCTGCTGCATCCGTTCCATCAGTCCCGCCATCATGCCGGCCGTCGCGCCGCCCTGGGTCACCTTTGAGGTCAGGTCGTCGTAGTAGAGCGCCGTCTGCTGGGAGATCGAGGTGGCGAGCAGGGCGAGGCCGATGGCCCCGCCGGTGTTGCGCGACAGGTTCACCAGGCCGGAGGCGTTCTTGACCATGTGCGGGGGCAGGGTGCTCATCGTGATCTGCTGGGTGGCGATCATGGCGATCATGACGCCGACGCCGCGACAAGCCTGGACGCCGGCGAATTCCCAGAAACCCCAGTCCTTGGTCACCCCGTGGGCCATGTACATGCCCCAACCGGCCAGGATGAAGCCGATGAACATCGGCACGCGCGGGTCGGTCTTGCGCACCAGCCGGCCGGCGATCGGCCCGGTCAGGAACATCGACAGGCCCGAGACGATCATCGTGGTGCCGACCTCCGACGCCGAATAGTGGCGAACCCGGCCCAGGAACTGCGGCAGCAGGAAGGTGCCGCCGAACAGGCTGGCGCCCGAGACGGCCGTCATCAGCACGCCGACCGAGAAGTTGCGATTGGCGAAGGCGCGCAGCTCGACGATCGGGTTCTTGTAGGTCAGCTGTCGCCAGATGAAGGTCGCGCCGCCCAGGACGGCCACCACGGTCAGCCACAGGATGCCGCTGTCGTCGAACCAGTCGTCCTTGGCGCCCTCCTCCAGCACGAACTGCATGCTCATCAGGAAGATCGCCATGACGATCAGCCCGAACCAGTCGAAGCCCTTGGCCAGGCTGGGATCGCCCTTGTCGAAGTCGGCCCAGCGATAGACTCCGAACAGCACGATCAGGCCCGTGGGGACGTTGATGAAGAACAGCCACCGCCAGGACAACGCCTCGGTCAGGTGGCCGCCCAGGGTGGGGCCGACGGTCGGGGCCAGGGTGACGATCAGGCCCATGATCACGCTGGCGGTGATGCGCCGCTCGGGCGGGAAGGCGGTGAAGGCCACGGCGAACACGGTCGGGATCATCGCCCCGCCGATGAACCCCTGCAGGGCTCGCGTCAGGATCATCATGTCGATCGACGAGGACAGGCCCGTCAGCACGCTCATGACGATGAAGCCCGTGCACGAGATCAAATAGAGGCGCTGGGTGCCCCACAGGCGCGACAGGTATCCCGACAGCGGGATCATCACGACCTCGGGGATCAGGTAGGCCGTCTGAATCCAGCTGATCTGGTCGGTGCTGGCCCCGACCCCGGCCTGGATCTGCGGCAGCGAGGCCGCCACGATCTGGATGTCCAGGATGGCCATGAACTGGCCGATGACCATGGCCCCGAAGCCGAGGAACAGCTTGGTCCAGTCGACCTCGGGCTTTGTCGGGGTCTGGGGAGCGGCGGCGGGCAGGGCGGCGTCGGTCATGACGCGCTCCTTCGCTCTAGCGGTCCAAGCCCTGGCGGGCGACCTGCGGCGTGGCTTGGCCGGCCTCGGCGAAAGAAGGGCCCGACCGGTCGCGGACGTCGACCTTGATCTCGACCGAAAGGCCCGGACGCAGGGCCGCGCCGAGCTGGCTGCGGTCGACCACGATCTTCACCGGCAGGCGCTGGGTGATCTTGGTGAAATTGCCGACGGCGTTCTCGACCGGGATCAGGGCGAACTCCTGCCCGGTGGCGGGAGCGAAGCTGTCGACCTTGCCGACGATCTTCTGCTTGCCGAAGGCGTCGGCCTTGATCTCGACCGGCTGGCCGACGCGGATACGCGAGACCTGGGTCTCCTTGAAGTTGGCGACGATATAGGCCTGGCCCAGGGGCACGACCGACATCAGCGCCACCCCCGGCTGGACCAGCTGGCCCGGGCGGACCGAGCGGGCGCCGACCACGCCGCCGGCGGGCGCGCGGATCACGGTGCGTTCCAGATCCAGCTTGGCCTGCTCCACGGCGGCGTGGGCGGCGGCGGCCTGGGCGATGGTCTGGGCCTTGGCCGAGCCGAGCGACTGGGCGGCGCGCTTCTCGGCTTCCAGGGCGGCCTGGGCGCTGGCGACGCTGGCGGCGGTCTGGGTGGCGCCGGCGCGTTCGGTCTGGACCTTCTGCTGCGAGACCCAGCCTTGCTTGGCCAGGGCGTCGTAGCGCTCGAGATCGGCCTTGGCGCGGCCGGCGTCGGCCTGGGCGCTGGTCACGCCGGCGGCCTTCTGGGCGATCATCGCCTGTTCAAGGCTGTTCTTGTCGTCGACGGCGCGAATGGCCGCGTCGGCCGCGCTGGCGTTAGCGATCGCCTGGTCGAGGCGAGCCTGGAAGGTCGAGGGGTCGATCTTGGCCAGCACTTGGCCGGCCTCGACCCGCTGGTTGTCGGCCACCAGAACCTCGGCGACATAGCCCGAAACCTGCGGGCTGACCTGCACGGTGTCGGCCTGGACGAAGGCGTTGTCCGTGCTTTCGAAGTGCTGCTTGTCGAGGAACCAGAACGTCCCGCCCACGACGACGACGGCGAGGGCGACCCCGCCCGCGATCATCGGGACCAGCTTCTTGTTGCCCGCGGGCTTTTCTGGCGACGCCATGACCTGTTCCGATCGAAAGAGTTCGAGCGCCGGATACTGGGGTCCGGCGCGCGCTTCAAGGGATAAATGGACGCACCCGTCCAAAAATCAATGATCGGGGAAAGGTTCCCGCGAGCTAGGCGGCGCGGCGAGCGTTCGCGGTTTCGGCCAGGCGGAAGCGCTGCACCAGTCGGCCCAGTTCGCGCGCCTCTTTGGAGAGCGCGTGGCTGGCGGCGGTCGACTGCTCGACCATGGCGGCGTTCTGCTGGGTTGCCTGATCCATCTGGTTCACGGCGGTATTGACCTGATGCAGGCCGGTGGCCTGCTCCGTGGCAGAGGCGGCGATCTCGGCGACGATGCGGTTGATGTCGTGTACCCCGGCGATGATCCGCCGCAGGGCTTCGCCGGTTTCACCGACTAGGCCGACACCCTCGTCGACCTGTTGGGCCGAGGCGTTGATCAGGGTCTTGATCTCCTTGGCGGCGTCGGCCGAGCGCTGGGCCAGGGCTCGGACTTCCTGGGCGACCACCGCGAAGCCTCGTCCCGTCTCGCCCGCCCGGGCGGCTTCTACCCCGGCGTTTAACGCCAGCAGATTGGTCTGGAAGGCGATTTCGTCGATCACGCCGATGATGGCGCCGATTTCGCGAGAGCTGCTTTCGATCTGGCCCATGGCGGCCACGGCGCGGTCGACGATGTCTCCACCTTTTTCGGCGTCGTTGCGGGCGCTGTCGACGGTGCGGCGCGCGCTGCCCGCGCCCTCGGCCGTGCGGCGGACCGTAGCGGTGATCTCGTCCAGCGCCGCGGCGGTTTCTTCAAGGCTCGCGGCCTGTTGCTCGGTGCGACGCGACAGGTCGTCGGCGGCGTGGCTGATCTCGCCCGAGCCGGCCTGAATTCCGCCGACAGCGCCGTTGATCACGCTCATGGTGTCCGCCAACTGCTCCATGGCCGCGTTGAAGTCGCCCTGCAGCTTGCGATAGGCCGGCGGGAAGGTCTCGTTCAGGCGGAAGGTCAGGTCGCCGGCGGCCAGGGCTTCCAGTCCTTTGCCGACGCAGGCGACCACTTGCGCCTGTTCGCGGGCGTTGCCCTGGCGCTCGATCTCGCCGGCTTCGCGCGCGCGCTCGGCGTCGGCGCGTTGGTCGGCGGCGACGCCTTCCAGGCGGATCTTCTCCAGCGCGGCTTCCTTAAAGGTCAGGACGGCGGCGGCCATGCCGCCGATCTCGTCCTTGCGGCCCACGGCCGGCACCTCGACGGCGTTGTCGCCATCGGCCAGGCGACGCATGGTGGCGGTCATGGCGGTGACCGGCGCGGCGATGGCGTTCGACAGCAGCCAGCCCATCAATACGGCGACGCCGACCGCCAGGGTTCCGCCAGCGGCCAGGGTGATCAGGCCGGCGCGGAAAGCCTTGACCTGGTCGGCGCGACGCTGGGCCAATTGGTCCTCCTCGACCTTCGCCATGGTCTCCAGCACCTTGCGGACATTGGTCAGGCGACCGGTCGTGGCGATCGTCGCGCGCGCCTGATCAAGTTTCGTCGGATCGTCGGTTTCGGCGATCTGCTTGCTGATCTCGCCTTCGAACGTGGCGACGGCGGAGGTCAAGGCGTCCGCGCGGGCCTGCTCGTCGGGGCTTTCGACGCCCGCCGCGATGCGCTTATAGGCCTCCGCGTACTCGGCCTGGTACTTTTCGCGTTTTTTCAGGAACGAGGCATCCCGACTGGCGACGTAGCCGCGCACGGCGTTCTGCTCTTCGACCAGGGCTCCGGTGGTGTCGGCGATCGCGTCGATATAGGCGTAGCTGTGCTCGTTGAGCGCCGTGATCTTCTGGATCGACGAAAGGCTGCCGGCCACCAGCGCCCCCGCGCAAATGACGCCGGCGACCAGCGCGGCGAACGCGATCAGCAGTTTATGCGCAACCTTGAGATTAGACATAGGCAGTGCCCCAGGACCCGAAGTCGAGGGCAAGATGCCGGGGCAGGGTTAATAAACATCAAGAGTCTTGATCTAGATCAATGTTAGCTGAGTTCTGAGCGCCAGAAATCGATTTCTCGCGCTGGTTACGCGCTACGGGATCCACGTTCGCGGCGTTTTGACGCAGCCCGTGTCGTCAATACTGCCTCGAACTACTGGCAGCGGCCGCGCCAATGCCTGAGTTGCCGGCAAGACACGCCAGCTTGACCGTGCGACGACGCGTCGCGATTTCCCTTGCGTCAGAATCACGACAGATTAAAAGCCGCTCCCCAACCGCAACCAACGGGTCGGCAGCGCGTATCTCCTCCGGCGTCAGTATCCGCCGGCCACGCTGAAGGTCGCAGGAGGTTCAGATGAAGTCCCATCCCCCGATCGGCCAGACGCCGCTCGACATGATCCGCCCGGTGCTCTGGATGGCCGCGCTGGCCTTCGCCGCCGGCTTCGGCGGCTATCTGATGCTGGGCCTGCGGGCCATCCACCCGGCCGTTTAGTTAGACGCCCGTAGAGCCGAACCCGCCGGCGCCGCGATCCGTGGCGTCCAGGTCGTCGACCTCGACCAGCGACCATTGTGGGGCCGCCGCGATCACGCCCTGGGCGATACGGTCGCCGCGACGGATCGTGAAGTCCTCTTCGCCCAGATTGATCAGCAGAACGCAGACCTGGCCGCGATAGTCGCTGTCGACGGTGCCCGGGGCGTTGACCACCGTGACGCCGTTCTTGAAGGCCAGGCCCGAGCGCGGGCGGACCTGCATTTCGTAGCCGTCGGGAACCGCCACCGAGAAGCCCGTCGGGGCCATACAGCGCGAACCGGGCTTCAGCACGATCGGTTCGTCCTCCGGCACGTGGGCCCTAAGATCGAAGCCCGCCGCGCCCGCGGTGGCGTAGGCCGGAACCGGCAGGTCGGCATTGCCTTCCCAACGCTTGAAGCGGATGGCGAGACCGGCGGGGATGGCGGACATGCGGGCGGTTCCTGGGAGAGCGTGGCAGCCGAAAGTGTGTGCGGTTTCGGCGTTCGCCACGCTCTCGATGTTAGAGTGAGCCTATCCGTAGGATAGGCGCGGGAAAGGTCGGCCCGGCTTTAGCTGATTTGCGTCCCGTCAGGCCAGAGTCTCAGGCCGTCGGGGTATCAGGCGAGCGCCTGGGCGATCCGTAGGGCGATCTGGGCCGCCACCTGGTCCTTGGCCGCTCGGTCCCAGCGCTCGGTCCCTTCCTTGGTGATCAGCAGCACGGCGTTCTCGCCGCCGCCCATCACGCCCGGTTCGGTCACGTCGTTGGCGATGATCCAATCACATCCCTTGCGGGCCAGCTTAGCGCGGGCGTGCGCCTCGACATGGTCGGTCTCGGCCGCGAAGCCGACAACCAGCTTGGGTCGTTGCGGACCGGTGGCCGAGAGGGTGGCGAGGATATCGGGGTTCTCGACGAAGGTCAGTGCCGGCGGTCCGCCCTTTTCCTTCTTCAGCTTGGTTCCGAAGGCCTCGTCCACGCGCCAGTCGGCGACGGCGGCCACGAACACGCCGACGTCGACGGGCAAGGCGGCCTGGCTGGCGGCCAGCATCTGGCGGGCGGTCTCGACATCGACCCGCTTGACCCCGACCGGCGTCGGCTGGGCGACGGGACCGGCCACCAGGGTGACCTCCGCGCCAAGCCTGGCCAGGGCCTCGGCGATCGCGAAGCCCTGCTTGCCGCTGGAGCGGTTGGTGATGCCGCGCACCGGGTCGATCGGCTCGAAGGTCGGGCCGGCGGTGACCAGGGCGCGTTTTCCCGCCAGCGGCCGGGCGGCCGAACCTTCCAGCATCGCCATGATCGCCGCGA
This sequence comes from Caulobacter sp. FV1ye6ST, assembly GCF_058681225.1. Classification (NCBI taxonomy): domain Bacteria; kingdom Pseudomonadati; phylum Pseudomonadota; class Alphaproteobacteria; order Caulobacterales; family Caulobacteraceae; genus Caulobacter; species Caulobacter sp. FV1ye6ST. The sequence goes on along the minus strand of NZ_CM178733.1, from coordinate 5,032,238 downwards.
AGATCTCTTCCGGTTCGGCCAGGCGTCCCGGTCCGAACTCGCCGCAGGCCATGGCGCCTTCATCGGGGCCGACAAAGGTCACGCCATCGGCTTTCAGGGTGGCGATATTGCGCTGGGTGGCCGGGTGCAGCCACATCCGCACGTTCATGGCCGGGACCATCAGGACCGGCTTGTCGGTGGCCAGCAGTGTGGTCGAGGCGAGATCCCCGGCCAGGCCTTGAGCCGCCTTGGCGATCAGGTCGGCCGTCGCGGGGGACACGACGATCAGGTCGGCCGAGCGCGACAGCTCGATGTGACCCATCTCGTGCTCGTCGGTCAGGGAGAACAGCTCCTGATAGACCTTGTCCTCGGCCAGCGCCGCCAGGGACAGCGGCGTCAAGAACTCGGCGCCGGCCTTGGTCAGGATCGGCCGCACGCCGATCCCGGCCTTGCGCAGCAGGCGGGTCAGCAGCAGCGCCTTGTAGGCCGCTACCCCGCCGCCGACGATCAGAAGAACCCGCTTCCCGCTCACGTCGCGCTCCGCATCCACGTCAATCTCGTCCGTTGCACATGCCCACCCTCGGCCCAAAGCGCCAGAGGCAATTCGAGCGGCGATCACAGGGCGAAGATAAGGACTCGACTCTCGTTCCGCTTTCGTTCAGTAATCGTATAGATAGAGCTACGGGGCAGATACGATCATGAAGGTTGTGCGACATATCTCGGCGGGCGTCGTGGCCGCGCTCGGCCTGATGAGCCTTTCGGCCTGCGATAGCGGGGCGTCGGCGGTCAAGGCTCCCAAGGCGGGCGAGCGCGCCAGCGTCGCGGCGGGGTCTCCGGCCGAGACCGCCGACGGCGGCAGAGGCGAGGGCGTCCGGCGCGCCGATCCGCGCGACGCGCCGGTCAAGCTGGTGGCCGGCAAGCCGTACTGGGCCGCCAACCGCACCCGTACGGCGGAGGAAAACGCCGAGCGCTCGTTCCAGAGCAACGGCAAGACCTTCGACGCCAGGTCGACCGACGACTATGTCGCCAAGGTCCACGCCTTCGTCAGCGACCCGCCCAAGGGGGCCGAAACGCTCAAGCGCGCGAACGGCGACCTGCTGATCTACGACCCGAAGGGCAATGTCTTCGCGGTGGTGTCGCGCGAAGGCGCGCCGCGCACGATGTTCAAGCCGGACGAGGGTGCGGCCTACTGGGACGAACAGAAGACCCGCGAGGCGCGCCGCGCTTCGGCGGCTAAGCGGCGGGAAGCGGCGGAGGGGTAGGGCTACCGGGCCAGCAGCAGGCCCGTCACGAACGCCGCGCCCGCCGTCGCCGCGCCGACCAGGAACCACAGCAGGGGCCAGGTCTGGTCGCGCTCGACCTTGACCGGGACCGTCGCCGGCGGGGCCTCGGCCAGGCGGGCCAGGGCGCGGATGGCGCGCAGGGCTTCCTCGGCGAAGTCGCGGGCCTTGGCGGCGGGGGAGAGTTCGCGGCCAATCCAGCGGCGGACCACCGGGTCGGCGGCGGCCCACAGGTCGTGGGTCGGGTCGATGCGGCGGGCGACGCCCTCGACCGTGACCATGGTCTTCTGCAGGAGCACCAGCTCCGGCCGCAGCGCCATGTCGAACAGGGCGGTGATCTCGAACAGCTGCGCCAGCAGCCGGCCCATCGAGACCTCGCGGGCGTTGCGGCCGAACACCGGCTCGCCGACGGCGCGCAGGGCCTGGGCGAAGGCGTCCATGTCCTGGTGGGCGGGGACATAGCCGGCGTCAAAATGGATCTTGGCCACCCGCGCATAGTCGCGGTTCAGGAAGCCGTAGAGGATTTCGGCCAGGTAGCGGCGCTCGCCAGGACCCAGGCGGCCAACGATGCCGTAGTCCACGGCGACCACCTCGGCCGGCGCGGCGACGAACAGGTTGCCCTCGTGCAGGTCGGCGTGGAACAGGCCGTGGTCCAGGGCCTGGGCCAGGAACCCGCGGGTGACGTTCTCGGCCAGGGCCTTGCGGTCCAGGCCGGGCAGGTCCAGCGAGGCTGGATCGGACAGCGGAACGCCCTGCGCCCAGGTCAGGGTCAGGACCCGCTTGCCCACGCCCTCCCAGCAGACCAGCGGCGCGCGCATATAGGGATCGACCGCCATGGCCTCGCCCAGCTCGGCGCAGCCGGCGGCCTCGAAGCGCAGGTCCATCTCCAGGTCCAGCGACCGGATCACCACCTCCACGAACTCGGTCGGGCGCAGGCGGCGCGCGGCGGGGGCTAGTTTCTCGGCCAGGCGCGCGGCCAAGCGCAGCACGGCGCTGTCTTGGGCGACCTGGCGCTCGACGCCGGGCCGGAGCACCTTCACCGCGACCTCGCGGCCGTCCAGCAGGGTGGCCGGATGGGCCTGGGCCAAGGAGGCGGCGGCGACCGGCTCGCCGATCTCCTGGTAGACCTCGCTCAGCGGCTTGCCGAGGTTGCGGACGATCTCGGCCTTGGCCGTTTCCAGCGGGAACGGGGCCAGCCGGTCCTTCAGGTGCGACAGGTCCTCGGCGAAGGCGGTCCCGAAGATGTCGGCCCGCGTCGACAGGAACTGGCCCATCTTGATCGCCGCCGGACCCTGCTTTTCCAGCACCCGCGCCAGGCGCTCGCCCGGCCGGCCGCGCTTGGCCGCGCCGCCGGCGAACAGGCGCAGTGCGCGCGCCGCCAGCTTGGCGGACGGCGGCAGCTGCGGCTCGACCTCGCGGGGGATCAGGGCGTCGGCCCGGACCAGGGCCCAGCCCGCACCGGTCAGGCGCCAAAAGGCGGAAAGGCTCGTCACAGGCCTAGAGCGCCCAGCCCTGGTGCAGGGCCGCGACGCCGCCGGTGAAGTTGGTGAAGGTCACCCGCTTGAAGCCGGCGTTTTCCATCATGCCGGCGAAGGTCCGCTGGTCCGGGAAGCGGCGGATGCTCTCGACCAGGTACTGATAGGCCTCGCGGTCCTTGGCCACCCACTCGCCGACCTGTGGGATGACCTTGAAGCTGTAGGCGTCATAGGCCTTGGCCAGCGCCTCGGTCACAGGACGCGAGAACTCCAGGCACAGGAAGCGACCGCCCGGCTTCAGCACCCGGCGCGCCTCCCGCAGGGCCGCGTCGATGTCGGTGACGTTGCGGATGCCGAACGAGATGACATAGGCGTTGGCGTAGTTGTCCGGCAGCGGCAGGCGTTGGGCGTCGCCGACGGTCCAGGTTATCTCCGGTTCGCCGCCGCGCTCGATGCCGGCCATGATCATCTCGGCATTGTAGTCGACGATGTTGATCGTCGCGTCGGGGCCGCCGCGCCGTTCTTGGGCGCTGCGGGCCATCTTGGCGAAGCGGCGGGCCATGTCGCCAGTGCCGCCGGCGCAGTCGATGATCACCTCGCCGGGCTGCGGGTTGAGGCGCGCGGCCACGGCGTCCTTCCAGAGCCGGTGTACGCCGCCGCTCATCAGGTCGTTCATGATGTCGTAGTTCTTGGCGACGCGGTCGAACACGCCGCGAACCATCCCGGCCTTCAGCGAGGCGTCGACGTCCTTGAACCCGAAGCTGGCGGAGGTGTTGCTCATGACGTCCTTGGGCCGCGCTCTTACTATATGAACGTCCGCTATTAGCTTGCGCCTCGCGCCGCGTCATCGCCTTAAGGAATGATCCTTGCCCGAATTGCCCGAAGTCGAGACCGTGCGACGCGGTCTCGAGCCCGTCCTGGCCGGCGCGCGCCTGGCTCGTGTTCGCGCCAACCGGCCTGACCTGCGCTTTCCGCTGCCGGAGGGCTTCGTCCAGCGGCTGACCGGCGCGAAGATCCTGCGCCTTGATCGCCGCGCCAAATATATCCTGGCCCCGCTAGACCGGGGCGACACCCTGGTGATGCATCTGGGCATGACCGGCCGCTTCGAGATCGCCGCGCCCGAAGGAACCGTGCGTCCCGGCGATTTCGCCCGCGAGGTCAAGCCGGACGACAAGCACGCCCACGTCGTCTTCGAGACCGAAGAGGGCGCGACGGTCACCTATTATGACCCGCGCCGGTTCGGCTTCATGGACCTGATCCCGACCGACCGCGTCAGCCTCCATCCCTGGTTCGCCACCATGGGTCCCGAGCCGCTGGGCGAGCGCTTCGACGCCAAGACGCTGGAAAAGGCCTTCGCCAACCGCAAGCAGGGACCCAAGACCCTGCTGCTGGACCAGAAGACTGTCGCTGGCCTGGGCAATATCTATGTCTGTGAGGCGCTGCACCGATCGCGCATCTCGCCGTTCAAGCCGTCGGGCGGGATCGCGAAGAAACGGCTCGGCCCGTTGACCACGGCGATCAAGGAGGTCCTGGCCGAGGCGGTCGAGGTCGGGGGCTCGACCCTCAAGGACTTCGCCGCCGCCGACGGCGCGCTGGGCTATTTCCAGCACCGCTTCCGTGTCTATGACCGCGAAGGCGAGCCGTGCCCGACGCCGGGCTGCCAGGGCGTTATCGACCGCCAGGTCCAGGCGGGAAGGTCGACCTTCTTCTGCCCGATCTGCCAGGTGTGAGGGGGCGGCGCGCCGCTTGAGCGTCCGGGAAAGAGTCGCCGCGGCCTGTCCGAGGGCTCCCCAACGCCGCCCGCCTCTCTATAAATGCAGTGTTCAAGCAGGAGACCCGCGATGGCCGAGTACCAGACCCTGATCGTCGAGGCGCCCGACGCCGCGCCGGGCGTGACCTTGATCCGGCTGAACCGGCCCGAGGCCCTGAATGCGCTGAACACCCAGCTGCTGGGCGAGCTGGCCCAGGCGCTGCTGGCGGCGGAGGCCGACGATAGTGTGGGCTGCATCGTCCTGACCGGCTCGGCTAAGGCCTTCGCGGCCGGCGCCGACATCAAGGAGATGTCGGACAAGACATACGCCCAGATGTTCAAGGCCGACTTCTTCACAGCCGGGGCCCGCGCGGTCGAGCAGTGCCGCAAGCCGATCATCGCCGCCGTCGCCGGCTACGCCCTGGGCGGCGGCTGCGAGCTGGCGATGATGTGCGACTTCATCCTGGCGGCCGACACCGCGAAGTTCGGCCAGCCCGAGATCACTCTGGGCGTCGCGCCCGGCATCGGCGGCACCCAGCGCCTGACCCGCTTCGTCGGCAAGTCCAAGGCCATGGACATGATCCTGACCGGCCGGATGATGGGCGCCGAGGAGGCGGAGCGCTCGGGCCTCGTGTCGCGGATCTTCCCGGCCGACGCGCTGATCCACGAGGTCCTGGCGGTCGCCGCCAAGATCGCCGCCCAGTCGCCGCTGGCCGTGGCCATGAATAAGGAACTGGTCGAGGCGGCCTATGAGACGACCCTGACGACGGGTGTGGCGCTGGAGCGGCGCCTGTTCCATTCGCTGTTCGCCTTCGAAGATCAGAAAGAAGGCATGGCCGCCTTCGTCGAGAAGCGAAAGCCGGCATTCAAGGGCGCGTGACCTGTCGCGCGTTCTTTTCCGCGTGAGCGTCGCCGGAACCGGGTTCCAGTTCCGGCTGTCACGCTTGCGAAACGATTGCGTCAGGATGGCCCGCAGGAATCCGCCTGTGGACCGTTGACCCCGGCCTGTGCTTCCCGTATATCCGCGCGCTCTATTTTCCCTGCTTCGCGGCCGCCCGCGTGGCTGTCCGTTTGAAGGTCCGACCTAATGGCCAATAATCCCGGCGCCAAGAAAGCGATCCGCAAGATCGCTCGCCGCACCGAAGTCAACACCGCCCGTCGCTCGCGCGTGCGCACCTTCCTGCGCAAGTTCGACGACGCCATCGCCAAGGGCGATGTGGCCGTCGCCAAGACCGCTTTCGTGGAGGCTCAATCGGAGCTGATGCGCGCGGTTTCGAAGGGCGTGGTTCACCCCAATACGGGCTCGCGCAAAGTGTCGCGCCTGGCCGCGCGTCTGAAGAAGCTGGATAAGGCCGCGGCCTAGTCCAACTTCTGGACGAACTATGTTCGTCCAATGAATTCAAGTATTTACAAAAGCCGATCAGGTCCGCCTGGTCGGCTTTTGCTTTGATTCCAATGCTCTATTCCTGTCGTTGCAATCTGTGATCTGAGCACCTGTCCTAGCTATTCCCTTGCCGGGCGAGGGGCTCTCGCGAGTCAACAGAAATATCCGAACTCGGACGCAAGTTTTCCGTTTGACCGGCCCCCTCCGGTGGCTAGTTTAAGCGTCTCAGCGCTTCTCCAGTCTTGGAAAAAACGAGGCGGCGGCGGACCCATTGAGTCCGCCGGGTAAGAACCTGTGTGCGCTGAGCGAACCGGCCGTACGCCATGGGGGGCGGGCGGCAGGAATGGTAGCGGCGGTTGTTTTTGTGCAAGGCGGTGGACGAATGACGATGAAGGGCGGGGTGGCCAGCCAGGACTTCTCGACAGCGATCGCGGCGGCGGTAGAGCCGGCGGCGAGCGTGTGGTCGAAGGTTTGCACGGCTCTGAAACGCGAGCTTGGCGATGCGGCCTTCGGGTCATGGATCGCTCCCGCGGTTCTGCGCGAGGCCGCGGCCGGCGATGTCGTCCTGGTCACGTCGACGGGCATCGCCCGCGACTGGATCCGTCGTAGCGCCTGGCGCCGCATTGGCGAGCTTTGGGCCGCCAACGATCCGACCGGGCGTCGCATCGACCTGAAGTCGCGCCTTGAGTTCGAAGCGGCGCTGGCCGGCAACGGCGGCGCCTATGTCGAGGCCGCGCCCAAGGCCGCGGCCGCCGAACCCATAGAGATCGTCCTGCCGGTGTCGACCGACGCCCCGGCGATCATGGCCCCCATCACCAAGTCGACCCGCACCCAGGGTCTGCAAGAGCGCTTCACCTTCGAGACCTTCGTCCCGGGTCCGGCCAACGAGTTCGCCCACGCCGTGGCGCGCCGGATCGCCAACTGGGCCGATGGCCACTTCAACCCCGTGCTCTTCCATGGCCCCTACGGCTTCGGCAAGACCCACCTGCTGAACGCCCTGGCCTGGGAAGCCATGCGCAACGCGCCGGAAAAGCGCGTGGTCTATCTGACCGCCGAGCGCTTTCTGTCGACCTTCGTGCGCGCCCTGATGGATCGCCAGACGGCCGCCTTCAAGGAAGAGCTGCGCGCCGCCGACCTGCTGATCATCGACGACGTGCATTTCATCGCCGGCAAGCAGTCGACCCAGGAAGAGCTGTTCCACACCCTGACCGCCCTGGTCGGCGAAGGCGGCCGCGTCGTTTTCTCGGCCGATCGTCCGCCGTCGGCCATGACCGAGATGGACGCCCACCTGCGCTCGCACCTGTCGGCGGGCCTGGTCTGCGGCCTGGAGCCGGCCGACCGCAACCTGCGCCTGGGCATCCTGGAACGTAAGATCCAGACCCTGGCCGTGGCCCACGGCTTCGAGCCGACCATGCGCCCGGACGTGTTGCAGTTCCTGGCCGACCGCTTTACCGACAGCGTCCGCGAGCTGGAAGGCGCGCTGAACACCCTGTCGGCCCGCGCAGGCGAAGGCCTGTCGCGCATGACCCTGGACGAGGTGCAGGCGATCCTGCGTCCGCATCTGCGGTCGGGTGAGAAGCGCATCACCATCGACGACATCCAGAAGGCGACGTCCGACCACTACGGCATGAAGCAGGCCGACCTGCTCAGCGAACGTCGCAACCGCGCCGTGGCCCGTCCGCGTCAGGCCGCCATGTGGCTGGCCAAGCAACTGACGACCCGTTCGCTGCCGGATATCGGCCGCCGCTTCGGTGGTCGCGACCACACCACGGTGCTCCACGCCGTGCGCCGCATCGAGGCCCTGCGCGCCGAGGACAGCACCCTGAACCACGACCTGGAAGTGATTACCCGCAAGCTGCGCGGCTGATCCGACGTCAGCTCGTCGCCGACAAGAAGGCCGCTCCGAAGGGGGCGGCCTTTTTCGTGTCCGGACCCTTCAAGAAATAGACAGTTGAAATGCGACACTGAAGTGTCAGTATCTCGGCATGACCGACGATCCGCTCCGCTATACGGCTCGGGATCTCGCCGCCTTGTGCGAGGTCTCCGAGCGCACCGTCCGCTACTATGTCGCCGAGGGCCTTCTGCCCCCGCCGGCCGCGCGGGGGCGCGGGGCCAATTTCGATGACGGCCACCTGACCCGGCTGCGGCTCATTCGGGCCATGCAGCAGGCCGGCAACGATCTGGAGACGATCGGCGACTATCTGCGCGAGCTGGAGGCCGAGCTGGCCGGGCGTCCAGAGGGCTTCGAGAGCGCGCTGGCCGTCTGGACCGGGCGGACCGAACGACTTGAGATCGAGCAGCGCTTCCGTTCCCGCTGGAACGTGCCTGAACCGGTGCACCGGTATCGCGTGGCGCCGGGTGTCGAGGTGCTGATCGCGAGCGTTGGCGGGCCGCCGCGGTCGCGGCTGCAGGCGGCGCTGAAGGCCATGCGCGACGCGCTGGAGGACGAGGACGCCTAAGGGAGCCGCGCCCGGCGCAGAGTCAGGTTGATCCGGCCGCCGCCCGGGACGAGGCCCGATGAACCGACCAGGATCCGGTCCACGCCATGGAAGGCCAGTCTTGCAGGCCCCGACAACCGGCAGACATCGCCCGAGCCCAGCCGCAGGCTCCGTGTCGGATCCTTGCGGTTGGTCCCGCCGATCCGGAACACCGCCGTGTCGCCCAGCGAGATGGACAGCACTGGAAAGGCCGGGTCGGCCTCGTCCCGATCCTGGTGAAGGCCCATGCGCGCCTCGCCGCGATAGAGGTTCACCAGGCAGGAATCCGGCGGGGTCTCGGCATCGCCCAGCGTCGTCCAGAGATCCAGCAGCGCGAGCGGCATGGCCGGCCAGGCCTGGTCCGTGACCGGATGGCGTTCGGCGTAGCGGTATCCGGTCTTGTCGCTGGTCCAGCCCAGCGGTCCGAAGGCGGTCATGGCCACGCTCATCGCCTTGCCATAGGCCGTGTCGTAGTGCGCGAAAGGCGCGGTCTGGGCGGCGTCCATCACCGCGTCGACCAGGGCGCGCCGCGCCGAGAGGTCCAGCAGGCCGGGCCAGAGGTCGAAACCGGGAACGACGGTGAGGGGTTGAAACATTACTGAAATTTAAGACGCGCCATAGGGATGGAAGGTGTTGGTTTGCGCCTCCGGCGAGGGGGCCGGACTATTTTTCCATATCAGGACCGTACATGCGCCGTCTTATGTCCTCCGCGGCCGTCGCCGTGATTTTGTTCGCCGCCGGCAGCGTGTCCGCCGCGACCGCCGCGAAAGCCCAAGCCAAGCCGAAGCCGGCGGCCGTCTCTGCCCATGCCGGGAGCAAGGGCGCGACCTTCGCCTCTGTGACGACCCAGCTGCCGCGCGACGTTCGACCGACGCACTACGACCTGTCGTTCACGCCCGACGCCGAGAAGATGGCCTTCTCCGCCAGCGTCAAGATCGCCATCGAGGTGGTCGAGCCGACCGCGACCGTGACCCTGCAGGCGGCGGACCTAGCCTTCTCCAAGGCCGAGATCGCTGGCCTGGGCGCGGCGAAGGTCAAGGTCGACGACGACGCCCAGACCGCCAGCTTCACGTTCGCCAAGCCTCTTCCGAAGGGCAAGTACGTTCTGGCCCTCGACTATACGGGCAAGATCTACACCCAGGCCGCCGGCCTGTTCGCGCTCGACTACGAGACCGAGACCGGCAAGAAGCGCGCGATCTACACCCAGTTCGAGAACTCCGACGCCCGCCGCTTCATCCCCTCGTGGGACGAACCGTTCTACAAGGCGACGTATAGCGTCGAGGCGACGATCCCGACCGGTCAGATGGCCCTGGGCAACATGCCGATCGCGTCCTCGAAGGACCTTGGCGGCGGCAAGACCCTGGTCAAGTTCGCGACCTCGCCGAAGATGTCGACCTACCTGCTGTTCTTCGGTCTGGGCGAGTTCGACCGCGCCTCGGTCAAGGCCGCTGGCGCCGACGTCGGCGTGGTCACCAAGAAGGGCGACACCCCCAAGGCGCGGTTCGCCCTGAAGGCGGCCGCCGACATCCTGCCGTGGTACAACGACTATTTCGGCACGCCGTACCCGCTGCCGGTGCTGGACAACATCGCCGCCCCGGGCCGCAGCCAGTTCTTCAGCGCCATGGAGAACTGGGGGGCGATCTTCTACTTCGAATACGCCCTGCTGCTGGACCCGAAGATCTCCACCGAGAGCGACAAGCAGAACGTCTTCACCACCGTCGCCCACGAGATGGCCCACCAGTGGTTCGGCGACCTGGTCACCATGGCCTGGTGGGACGATCTGTGGCTGAACGAGGGCTTCGCCTCGTGGATGGAGGGCCGGGCGACCGAGCACTTCCACCCGGAATGGAACGCCAACCTGAACGCCGTGGGCGGCCGCGAATACGCCATGAGCCTGGACGCCCTGTCGACCACCCACCCGGTGGTGCAGCACGTGACCACCGTCGAGCAGGCCAGCCAGGCCTTCGACGGCATTACCTACCAGAAGGGCGAGGCCGTCATCCGCATGCTGGAAAGCTATGTGGGTCACGACGCCTGGCGTGACGGCGTGCGCGCCTACATGAAGAAGCACGCCCACGGCAACACGGTCAGCGATGACCTGTGGTCGTCGGTCGAAGGCGCGGCCAAGAAGCCGATCACCGCCATCGCCCATGACTTCACCCTGCAGCCGGGTGTGCCGCTGATCACCGTGGACGCGGCGACCTGCGCGGCCGGCAAGACCACGCTGACCTTGACGCAAGGCGAGTTCAGCAAGGACATGCCGGTCAAGAAGCCGCTTCTGTGGCGCGTGCCGGTCACCGTCAAGGCTATCGGCGGTGGCGAAGCCAAGACCCTGGTCACCGGCGGCAAGGGCGCGGTCACGGTCGACGGCTGCGGCCCGGTCGTGGTCAATGCGGGCCAGAACGGCTACTTCCGCACCCAGTACGGCGCCGAGCGCTTCGGCGGCATCGTCCAGAACTTCGCCAAGCTGCCGGCGATCGACCAGTTGGGCGTGATGAGCGACGCCTGGTCGATGGGCCTGGCCGGCTATCAGCCCGCCACCGACTTCCTCGAGCTGGCCAAGGCCACCCCGGCCGACGCCGACCCGCAGGTGTTCTCGAAGATCGCCGGCGTCTATTCGGGCATCGACAACTATTACGAAGGCATGCCGGCCGAGCGCGCCGCGTTCCGCAAGCTGGCCGTCGCCAAGCTGCGGCCGCTGCTGGCCAAGGTCGGCTGGACCGCACAGGCGGGCGAGCCCGACAGCACCGCCATCCTGCGCGGCGAGCTGATCGGCACGCTGGGGGGTCTGGGTGATCCGGAGGTGGTGGCCGAGGCCACGCGTCGGTTCAACGCCGACAAGACCGACCCGTCGGCGATCCCCGGTCCGGTGCGCAAGACCATCCTCAGCGTGGTGGCCCGTCACGCCGACGCCGCCACCTGGGACGCCATCCACGCCCAGGCCCTGGCCGAGAAGACCCCGCTGATCCGCGCCCAGCTGTTCTCGCTGCTGGCCTCGGCCGAGGACGAGACCCTGGCCAGGAAGGCTCTGGAGCTGGCCCTGACGCCGGAGCCGGGCGAGACCATGTCCAGCTCGATGATCTCGCGCGTGGCCGGCGGTCACCCGGACATGACCTTCGACTGGGCCGTGGCCCACAAGGACGCGGTCAACGCCAAGGTCGATTCCACCTCCCGCACCCGGTTCATTCCCGGCCTCGGCGCCAGCTCGTCGAACCCGGCCATGGCGGAAAAGATCAAGGCCTGGGCCGCGGCCAATCTGGCCGAGGGATCGCGCAAGGAAGCCGACAAGGCCGCCGCCTCGGTGTTGAACCGCGCCAAGATCCGCGAGGAACGCCTGCCGGCCATCACCGCCTGGGTCGGCAAGAACGGCTAAACGCTGGATAACGCGTTATATTTATTGGCCGCACTCGAAAGGGTGCGGCCATTTTTCTTGCCCAAAACGCCAGATTCCCCCTCGCCGCATGGGGTTATGGCCTTGCGCCCCGTCCCCTATCCCCCATATCCGGCTTCGAAGCGGGGTTGACGGGCTCGTCAACTTCGCACAACGCATTTCGCCCCCTCGGTTTTCGTCGACGGGACGGGATGTGGAACCAACCGTAGAGCGTACGAACCCATCGGGGACGGGAACGAGAAAAACCGGGGCGCTTCCGAGAAGGCCCTCGTCACCACCGTCCGCCTAAAGGAGCGAACAGGTACCAAAATGAGCAAGATTATCGGCATCGACCTGGGCACCACGAACTCGTGCGTGGCCATCATGGACGGCAAGAATCCGAAGGTGATCGAGAACGCCGAAGGCGCTCGTACGACCCCGTCGGTCGTCGCCTTCATGGAAGATGGCGAACGCCTGGTTGGTCAGCCGGCCAAACGTCAGGCCGTGACCAACCCGACCAACACGCTGTTCGCGATCAAGCGCCTGATCGGCCGCTCCGCCAGCGACCCGGTGGTCGAGAAGGACAAGGGCATGGTGCCCTACGAGATCGTCAAGGGCCCGACCGGCGACGCCTGGGTCAAGGCCCAGGGCAAGGACTACAGCCCGCAGGAAGTGTCGGCCTTCATCCTGCAGAAGATGAAGGAAGCCGCCGAAGCTCACCTCGGTGAGCCCGTGACCAAGGCGGTCATCACCGTTCCGGCCTATTTCAACGACGCCCAGCGTCAGGCGACCAAGGACGCCGGCAAGATCGCCGGCCTGGAAGTCCTGCGCATCATCAATGAGCCGACCGCCGCGGCCCTGGCCTATGGCCTGGACAAGAACGACGGCAAGAAGATCGCCGTCTACGACCTGGGCGGCGGCACCTTCGACGTGTCGATCCTGGAAATCGGCGATGGCGTCTTCGAGGTGAAGTCGACCAACGGCGACACCTTCCTGGGCGGCGAGGACTTCGACCTTCGGATCGTCGACTACCTGGCCGACGAGTTCAAGAAGGAGCAGGGCGTCGACCTGCGGAAGGACAAGCTGGCCCTCCAGCGCCTGCGCGAGGAAGCCGAAAAGGCCAAGAAGGAGCTGTCCTCGACGGCTCAGTACGAGGTCAACCTGCCGTTCATCAGCATGAACGCCTCGGGCCCGCTGCACCTGAACATCAAGCTGTCGCGCGCCAAGCTGGAAGCCCTGGTCGACGACCTGATCGCCCGCACCATCGGTCCGTGCGAACAGGCCCTCAAGGACGCCGGCCTGAAGAAGAGCGACATCGACGAAGTGATCCTGGTCGGCGGCATGAGCCGCATGCCCAAGGTCCAGCAGGCGGTGCAGGACTTCTTCGGCCGTGAACCCCACAAGGGCGTGAACCCCGATGAAGTCGTGGCGCTGGGCGCGGCCGTCCAGGCCGGCGTGCTGCAAGGCGACGTGAAGGACGTACTGCTGCTGGACGTGACCCCCCTGACCCTGGGCATCGAGACCCTGGGCGGTGTGTTCACCCCGCTGATCGAACGCAACACCACGATCCCGACCAAGCGCTCGCAGACCTTCTCGACCGCCGACGACAACCAGTCGGCCGTGACGATCCGCGTGTTCCAGGGCGAACGCCCGATGGCCGTCGACAACAAGGTGCTGGGCCAGTTCGACCTGGTCGGCATTCCGCCGGCGCCGCGTGGCGTCCCGCAGATCGAGGTCACCTTCGACATCGACGCCAACGGCATCGTGCAGGTTCACGCCAAGGACAAGGCGACGAACAAGGAGCACTCGATCCGCATCCAGGCCAACGGCGGCCTGAGCGACGCGGACATCGAGCGCATGGTCAAGGAAGCCGAGGCCAACAAGGCCGCGGACGAGACCAAGAAGAAACTGGTCGAGGCCAAGAACCAGGGCGAGGCGATCCTGCACTCGACCGAGAAGGCCCTGGCCGAGCACGGCGACAAGGTCGGCGCGCCTGAAAAGACCGCGATCGAGACCGGCATCACCGAGCTGAAGACGGCTTTGGAAGGCGAAGACGTCGAGGCCATCCAGGCCAAGACCCAGGCGCTGATCCAGGCGTCGATGAAGCTGGGCGAGGCGATGTACGCTTCGCAGCAAGGGGCCGAAGGCGCTGATGGCGCCGAGGCCGCGGACGATGGCGTCGTCGACGCCGAGTTCGAAGAAGTCGACGACAACAAGCCGGCGAACTAACCGCCATGCGCGCGCCGCGGAACATCAGCGATAGCCTTGTTCCGCGGCCGCGACCTCTTGCCGCTTCGCCCGAGGACGCCTTGCGCCGGGCCGCGTGCTATCCAACCTCTTCCTTCATCAACGCCACTTTCGTGGGCCTTTTGGGCGCCAGACGCTGATTATGCGCGACTATTACGAAATCCTCGGCGTGACCAAGACCATCGATGACGCTGGTCTGAAGTCCGCGTTCCGCAAGCTGGCGATGGAACATCACCCCGACCGTAACGGCGGCTGCGAAAACGCCACCGGGCGCTTCAAGGAAATCAACGAGGCCTATTCGGTCCTCTCCGATCCGCAGAAGCGCGCGGCCTATGACCGCTTCGGCCACGCCGGGGTCAACGGGCAGGGCGGCGGCGCGGGCGGCTTCGGCGGCCAGGGCTTCGACGCCGGCGACATCTTCAACGATGTGTTCGGTGATGTGTTCGGCGAGATGTTCGGGGGCGGTCGTCGCCAGTCGAACGGTCCCCAGCGGGGCCAGGACCTGCGCTACGACCTGGAGATCGCCCTGGAGCAGGCCTATGCCGGCGCCGAGGTCGAGATCAAGGTGCCCGCCGCCATGACCTGCGAGGTCTGCGAGGGCTCCGGCGCCAAGCCCGGCACCAACCCCACTGTCTGCGGCACCTGCGGCGGCGCCGGCCGGGTCCGCGCCACCCAAGGCTTCTTCGCGGTCGAGCGCGGCTGCCCGCGCTGCGGCGGCTCGGGCCGTCTGGTCCTGGATCCCTGCGCCAACTGCCACGGCCACGGCCAGGTGCGTCGCGAGCGCATCCTGTCGGTCCGCATCCCGGCCGGCGTCGACGACGGCGCCCGGATCCGTCTGGCGGGCGAGGGCGACGCGGGCGCGCGCGGCGGTCCGCGCGGCGACCTCTACATCTTCCTGTCGGTGATCCCGCACGAGCTGTTCGAGCGTGATGGCCTGGACCTGCTGTGCACCGTGCCGGTGCCGATGACCACGGCGGCTCTGGGCGGCGAGATCGAGGCCCCCTGCCTGCTGGGCGGCGAGACCTGCGATGGCGAGTGCAAGATCACCGTCACCGTCCCCGAAGGCTCGCAGACCGGCAAGACCGTCCGCCTCAAGGGCAAGGGCATGCCGTCCCTGCGCAGCCGCCAGCGCGGCGACCTGGTGGTCGAGCTGTTCGTCGAAACCCCGACCCACCTGTCCGCGCGCCAGAAGGAACTGATCCGCGAACTGGCCGGCCTGTGCGGCGAGAAACAGAACCCCAAGTCCGCCAACTTCGTCGGCAAGGCCAAGAGGTTCTGGGAAGAGGTCACGGGGAACTAGGGCTTTTCCGCTGATCCTTTGGCCGCGCGGTTGTTGTAGCGGCCTAGCGCCCAGATCATCATCACCAGCAAGACTGTCGCGACCGACACAAGGCCAGCGCCGAACTGAGTCATGAACCGGGCATCTTCGGCCTCGCTCGGCCGTATCATGACGTTCAACTTCGGGACGTCGAAGACCAGCGGCACCGTTACGTCGGCGGGCGGGGCGTTCGGGTCATCGGGTGGGATCATCCTGAACTTGGGCGCGATTTTCAGGGCCGCCTCGCCGAAGTGTTCGCCGGGCGGGCTCTCTTCCTTGATCACGCAGGCGTTCAGGCGCCCGTCGGCCATCACTTTGCAGGTGATCGTCGCCTTACCGGAGATGTCGTTGCGCGCGGCGTGGGCCGGATAGAACGCCGCCAGGTCATCGCCGGACGGCTTCTCCATCCAGTCAGGCTTGTAGGGTCCCATGACGGCGGGACGAGGCGGAGGTGGCTGGGCCGGCGCGGCGGTGCTCATGGGGCCAAGCTCAACCGGACGTCGATATGTTCGTCAAGGATGCTCGGAAGTCCCGAGCATGGCCTTCCATCCCCGTATTTCCTTAACGCCGCCCCTTAACGCCACCCGCGACGCTCTGTAGTTTCGGGCGTCATGAACGCCCACGCCACGCCGACTCCTGCCCACCTGCTCGACCCCACTGGCGCGACGCCGGTGATGCAGCAGTTCTTCGAGATGAAGGCGCGGCAGCCCGATGCGTTGATCTTCTTCCGCATGGGCGATTTCTACGAGCTGTTCTTCGACGACGCCTACAAGGCCGCCGCCGCGCTCGGCATCAGCCAGACGTTCCGGGGAACCCACAACGGTCAGCCGATCCCGATGGCCGGCGTGCCCCAGCACGCGGCCGAGGCCTATCTGTCCAAGCTGATCCGCATGGGCTTCAAGGTCGCCGTCTGCGAGCAGATGGAAGACCCGGCCGAGGCCAAGAAGCGCGGCTCCAAGTCGGTGGTCCGCCGCGACATCGTCCGCGTGGTCACGCCCGGCACCCTGACCGAGGATGGCCTGCTGGACGCGCGCGGCGCCAACCGCCTGGCCGCCGTCGCCATCCGCGCGGGCCAGGCGGCGGTGGCCTCGGTCGAGCTGTCGACCGGCGAGGTCGAGGTGTTCGCCGTGGCCAAGGAGGCCGTCGCCCCGATCCTGGCGGCCCTGGCCCCGTCCGAGACACTGGTCGCCGACCGCCTGCTGTCCGACGACGCCCTGTCTCAGACCCTGAAGATCTGCGGCGGCCTGGTGCAGCCGATGCCTTCGGCGCTGTCGGAGCCGCAGGCTTCGGAAGCGCGGGTCAAGCGCCTCTACGGCGTCGACACCTTGGACGGCTTTGGCGGGCTGACCCCCGCCGAGATCGGAGCCCTGGGCCTGATCGCCGCCCACCTGGAAATGACCCAGGCCGGCAAGCTGCCGGCCCTGCGGGCGCCGCGTCGCGCGGCGGAAGCGGACGTGATGGCCATCGATCCGGCCACGCGCGGCAGTCTGGAGATCGATCGCACCCAGACGGGTGGCCGCGATGGCTCGCTGCTGGCGGTGATCGACCGCACCGTGACGTCGGGAGGGGCGCGGATGCTGGCCTCGCGTCTGGCCCGGCCGCTGCTGGACGTCGGCGCCATCGACCAGCGCCTGGACGCCGTCGCCTGGTTCGTCGAGCACCGCCCGCTGCGCCAGCGCCTGCGCGAGGTGCTGAAGGGGTCGGGCGACATGGCCCGCGCGCTGTCCCGTCTGGCGCTCGGTCGGGGCGGGCCGCGTGATCTGGGGTGCCTGCGCGACACCCTGAAGTGCGGCGAGCGCCTGGCCGGCATGGCCGGTGGCGCTCCCGATCCGCTGTCCCCGCCGCCGTTCGAGCTGGAGCACGCCTTCAAGGCGCTGACCCCGTCGCTGCACGAGGGCCTGTCGCAATTTCTGAACACGCTGGAGCAGGGCCTGGGTCCCGACCTGCCGGCCCTGGCCCGCGACGGCGGCTTCGTCGCCGCCGGTATCCGGCCCGAGCTGGACCAGGCGCGGGGCCTGCGCGACGACAGCCGCAAGGTGATCATCGCCCTGGAAGCCCAGCTGATGGCCGAGAGCGGCGTGCCGCTGAAGATCCGCCACAACGGCGTGCTCGGCTATTTCGTCGAGGCCACGGCCGGCAAGGCCGACCCGCTGTTCCAGCCGCCGCTGAACGCGACCTTCATCCACCGCCAGACCCTGGCCAACCAGGTGCGCTTCACCACGGTGGAGTTGGCCGACCTGGACGCCCGCATCGCCCAGGCCGCCGAACGGGCCCTGGCCATGGAGGTCGCCGCGTTCGAGGAGTGGCGCGAACAGGCCCGCGCCCATGCCGACGCCATCCAGATCGCCGCCGAGGCCCTGGCGCGCCTGGACGTGGCCTCCAGCCTCGCCGAATGGGCCGAGGACTCCGGCGCGGTGCGGCCGATCGTCGATATGTCCTACGCCTTCGACGCCAAGGGCGCGCGCCACCCGGTGGTGGAGGCCGCCGTCAAACGGGCTGGCGATCCCTACACCCCCAACGACTGCTGTCTGGACGCCTCGGGCGAGACCGGCGCGCGGCTGTCGATCGTCACCGGCCCGAATATGGCCGGTAAGTCGACCTTCCTGCGCCAGAACGCCCTGCTGGCGATCCTGGCCCAGTCCGGCTGCTACGTGCCCGCCGCCAGCTTCCGCCTGGGCGTCGTCGACCGCCTGTTCAGCCGCGTCGGCGCCGGCGACGACCTGGCGCGCGGCCGCTCGACCTTCATGATGGAGATGGTCGAGACCGCCGCCATCCTGACCCAGGCCGGGCCGCGCAGCCTGGTGATCCTGGACGAGATCGGCCGGGGCACGGCCACCTATGACGGTCTGGCCATCGCCTGGGCCTGCGCCGAGGCCCTGCACGACACCAACAAGAGCCGCGCCCTGTTCGCCACGCACTATCACGAACTGGCGACCCTGGAGGAGCGGATGGCGCACGTCTCCAACCTCTCCCTGCGGGCCAAGGAGTGGAACGGTGACCTCGTCTTCCTGCACGAGGCCGCGCCGGGTCCGGCCGATCGCTCCTACGGTGTCCAGGTGGCCAAGCTGGCCGGCGTGCCGACCCCGGTGGTGATCCGCGCCCGCGAGGTGCTGGATCGCCTGGAGAGCAAGGACCAGTCGCCAGCCAAGCTGGACGACCTGCCGCTGTTCGCCGCCAGCCAGGCCGTCGTCCAGGCGCCCGCCAAAGCGGCGCCGAGCCTCGTCGAGGACTCCCTGGCTGATCTCGACGTTGACGGCATGAGCCCGCGCGAGGCCTTGGAGGCGCTCTATCGTCTTAAGGGTCTGCTCAGGGCCTAGAGAGTAACCATATCTCCATCATGCCCCGTCGCCTTCGCCCCACCCGCCTGGAACACGTCGTCGACGGGCACGCGCTGCGCGCGCGTCTGTCCGCAGCCGCCCTCGACGCCATCGGCAACGAGGTCGAACAGCGCGCGCGGGCCATCGACATCCTCAAGCAGGCGCTGTTTCGCGGCCGGATGATCGCCAAGGAACGGTTGGAAAACGGCGCCAGCGGCGTCGAGACCGCCCGCCTGATCAGCGGGGTCACCGACGAGGTGATCACCGCCCTCTATGACTTCACGACAGTCCACGTCTTCCGGGCCCGCAACCCGACCGAGGGCGAGCGCCTGTGCCTGCTGGCCGTCGGCGGCTATGGCCGGGGCACCCTGGCTCCGTTCTCGGACATCGATCTGCTATTCCTGCGGCCCTACAAGCAGACGCCGCACGCCGAGAGCGTGATCGAGTTCATGCTCTATGCGCTGTGGGACCTGGGCTTCAAGGTCGGCCACGCCTCGCGGACCATCGAGGAGTGCGTGCGCCTCTCGAAGGAAGACTTCACGATCCGCACCTCGATCCTGGAGGCTCGCCGCCTGACCGGCGACGAGCGCCTGGCCGCTGAGCTCAAGCGCCGTTACCGCGACGACGTGATGAAGGGCACGGGCGCCCAGTTCGTCGCCGCCAAGCTTAAGGAGCGCGATGACCGGCAGGCCCGGGCCGGGACCAGCCGCTACATGGTCGAACCCAACGTCAAGGAGGGCAAGGGCGGCCTGCGCGATCTCCACACCCTGATGTGGATCGCCGAATATCTGCACCCGGTCGACCGCCCGGAGGACGTCTTCAAGATGGAGGTGTTCTCGACGCGCGAGACAAAGGCCTTCATCCGCGCCTTCGACTTCCTGCACGCGGTGCGCGCCCACCTGCACTTCACGACGGGCCGGCCCGAGGAGCGGCTGACCTTCGATCTGCAGCCGGAAATCGCCCGCCGCATGGGCTATGGCGACCGGGGCGACGCGCCGGCGGTCGAGCGGTTCATGCGCCGCTACTTCCTGATCGCCAAGGAGGTCGGGGCCCTGACCCGCGCCTTCTCGGCCAAGTTGGAAGCCGAGCATTTCAAGAACGAGCCCAAGGGCATCTCGCGGTTCCTGCCGGGCGGCCGTCCCAAGCGCAAGGCCTTGGACGTCGAGGGCTTCTTCGAGGACAACGGTCGCCTGAACATCGACGGACCGGCGGTCTTCGAGGCCGATCCGGTCAACCTTATCCGCCTGTTCAAGATCGCCGACGAGCGCGACCTCGACCTGCATCCGGACGCCTTCACGGCGGTGACCCGAAGCCTGTCGTTGATCACCTCCAAGGTGCGTCGCGCTCCCGAGGCCTGCCGGGCGTTCCTGGATCTGCTGGCGCGCGGCAAGCGCAGCTATCGCACCCTGACCCTGATGAACGACGCCGGGGTCCTGGGCCGCTTCGTGCCGGAGTTCGGCCGGATCGTGGCCCAGATGCAGTTCAACATGTACCACTCGTACACCGTGGACGAGCACACCCTGCGGGCCGTCGGGCTGATCGGCGACATGGCCGCCGGCCGGCTGGTTGACGACCATCCGCTGGCCGTCTCGATCATGCCGCTGATCGAGGACCGCGAGGCCCTGTTCCTGGCCATGTTGCTGCATGACACCGGCAAGGGCGGGGTCGGCGGCCAGGAGAAGGCCGGCGCCCGCGCCGCCCGAAGCGCCTGCGAGCGGATGGGCGTGGACCGCACCAAGGTCGAGCTCGTCGCCTGGCTGGTCGAGAACCACCTCGTCATGAGCGACTTCGCCCAGAAGCGGGACGTCGCCGACCCCGGCACCGTCGCCGCCTTCGCGCGCATCGTCGAGAACCCCGAGCGCCTGCGCCTCTTGCTGGTCATCACCGTCGCCGACATCCGCGCCGTCGGGCCGGGGGTCTGGAACGGCTGGAAGGGCCAGCTGCTGCGCGAGCTCTACAACGCCACCGAGGCGGTGTTCCGCGGCGGACGCGGCAGCGACGCCGCCGCCAATGTCCTGCGCCACCAGGAGAGCCTGGCAGAGGCCGCCCGCGCCACGCTGCTGGAGATCGATCCGGCCGCCAAGGGCTGGGTGTCGGCGATGGAAAACGCCTATTTCAGCGCCTTCCCGCAGGACGAGCTGTTCGAGCACGCCGCCTTGGCCCGTCGCGCCGCCATCCAGGGCGGGGCCGCCGCCGAGGGCCGGGTGCAGCCCAATCAGAACGCCGCCGAGATCGTGGTCGCCGCCAAGGACCGTCGCGGCCTTTTCGCCGACCTCGCCATGGCTATCTCGGCCCTGGGCGGCAATGTCGTGGGCGCCCGGGTCTTCACCTCCCGTCAGGGTCAGGCCTTGGACGTCTTTTACGTCCAGGACGTGACCGGCGCGCCGTTCGGCTGTGAGAACCCCCGCGCCCTGCGCCGCCTGGCCGACGCGCTGGAAGCCGCCGGCAAGGGCGAGCCGCTGGGCGTCGAGCCGCGCCGGGGCTCTGAACAGTCCCGCGCCGCCGCCTTCTCGATCGCGCCAACCGTGACGGTCGACAACGAGGCCTCCAACGACGCCACGGTGGTCGAGGCCTCTGGCCGCGACCGGCCGGGACTGCTGCACGCCCTGGCCAAGACCCTGGCCGACAACGGCCTCTCCATCCAGTCGGCCCATATCGACGGCTATGGCGAGCGGGCGGTCGACGCCTTCTACGTCCAGACGCAGGAAGGCGGAAAGCTGACCGAGACGCGCAAGGTCAATGCCGTCAAGGCCGACCTGCTGGCGGCCCTGGAGGAGAACGAGGCCACCGCGCCGGCCGCCCGCCTGGGCCTGAAGCGCGCGCGGGCCAGCGTGGCGCGGTAGGGGCGTCTTGCCGCCGTCACGGATAGCGGCCTAGACTCTGTCCGCAACCGGGGAAGAGACATGAAGCCGCCTATCAAGCGCCTGGCCGACCTCAAGCCCGCGTCGACCGCCGAGACCTATGCCCGACCCACGCCGAAGGTGGCGCGGCGTCAGACCGCCAAGGTGCTGACGCCCGCGGAAAAGGCGGCCTTCCTGGCCTCGCGCCCGGACCTGTCGTCGAAGTCCTGATCGACATCGCCGGGCCGGCTGCTTAGACCTTTCCATAGGTTGAGTGCGGGGCGAGCATGGCAAACAAGATATCGGCGAGCGTGGCAAAGGCCGAGACGGCCGAGGCCTGGGCTCTCTGGGATAAGCTCAGGCGTCTGTTCCCTGCCTGGAACTTGTTCCTGGAGGCGTTCTACACGCCCGGCGCCTGGGGCTATATGGGCGTCGACTTCCTCAACGGCTTTCGCCGTAACCCCTCGACGGTGAAAGCCTTCGCGCTGCTGGACGGGGTCGACGACGCCACGTTCGACGCCCTGTCGGCCCTGGCCAGCCTGAACGCCCGTCGTCACGACCAGATGGTGCGGGCGGTGGTGGTGTTTTACCTGACCGTACCCTTGACCATCGCGGCCATCATGGCGGACCTGGCGGGCGACAGCATGTTGAGCTTCATTCGCGAGCACAGCACCGTGGCGATCCAGGTCGCGGCGGGGGTCACCCTGGGCCCGATCTCGTACCTCCAAGGCCAATGGCGCTCGCGCCAGATCCTCGGCGTGCTGGACCTGATCCGCATCGAACGCGGCCAGACGCCGTTCACGGCGCTAGAGCCGCGGGAAGAGTAGGGGCCGCGCGCTAACTGGGCTTGGGTGGGAGAGCGAGACCGGACTGGACTTCCAGCGTTTGGAAGCCTAGACACCCCGCCTTTCGATTTTCCCCGCGACCGGCGTTCGATCCGCCGGCCGGGCCACAAGGATTCCGCGCCATGAAGCGCCTCTCGGGCCCCAAAAAGGCCGAAACCAAGAAGGCCTCCCCGACGGGCCCTTCGCAACGCCAGCTCCGCGCCGGCGAACTGATCCGCCACGCCCTGGTCGATGTCTTCCGGGAGGAAGGCCTGGCCGACCCGGTGCTGGTCAACGTCTCGTTCACGGTGTCGGAAGTGCGGATGAGCCCCGACCTGCGGCACGCCGTCTGCTTCGTCGAACCCCTGGGCGCCGGCTTGAAGGGCGAGGCTGGCCGCGGGGATGAGGACATCAAGGAGGTCATGAAGGCGCTGAACCGGGGGGCCAGCTTCCTGCGCGGGCGCCTGGGCAAGGTGATCGACATGAAGTTCACGCCGGACCTCAAGTTCATCCACGACGAGAGCTTCGGCGCCGCCGCCTATATGGACCGCCTTTTCGACGACCCGCGCGTGCAGCAGGACACCCGCACCCTGGCGGACGTCCAGGGCGACGATGACGACCAAGGGGGCGAGGCCTAAGCATGGCGCGCCGCAAGAAGGGCGACGCCGTCTCGGGCTGGATCTGCCTGGACAAGCCCTATGACTTGACCTCGACCTCGGCCGTCAGCCGGGTGCGCCGCGCCTTCAACGCCCAGAAGGGCGGCCACGCGGGTACGCTGGACCCCCTGGCCACGGGGATCTTGCCCATCGCCCTGGGTGAGGCGACCAAGACGGTTCCGTTCCTGATGGACGCCGACAAGGCCTATCGCTTCACGATCGCCTGGGGCCGCGACACCACGACCCTGGACCGCGAGGGCGAGACGACGGGAACCTCCGACGTCCGGCCGACCCGGGAGCAGGTTGAAGCCGCCTTGCCGGTCTTCATCGGCGAGGTCGACCAAGTCCCGCCGAACTTCTCGGCCATCAAGGTCGACGGCGAGCGCGCCTATGACCTGGCCCGCGACGGCGTGGAATTCGAGCTGCCGACCCGCAAGGTCAACATCTTCGACCTGAAGGTTGTCGAGCAAGCCGACGCCGACCACGTCACCCTGGAGATGGAATGCGGCAAGGGCACCTATGTCCGGGCCGTGGTCCGGGATCTCGCCAAGGCGTTGGGAACCTGCGGTCACGTCGCCGAGCTGCGCCGGACGCGGGTGGGCGGGTTCGCCGAGGCGACCGCGATATCGCTGGAAACCCTTGAGAATTTGAGCTATGAGGCCCGGCTGTCGGAGGCATTGCTTCCGGTCGAGACCGCGCTGGACGACATCCCGGCGTTGGCCGTGACCGATGAAGACGCCTTCCGACTTGCACAGGGACGCGCCATCGTCCTGCTCCCAAGGCAGGTAGAAACGCTGAAAGCCGAGCTCACGCCCGGCGATCGCACCGTTTCCGCCATCTCGGGCGACAGGTTGGTGGCCCTGTGCGAGATGCGCGCCGGAAAGCTCAATCCGGTGCGGGTCTTCCAACTCACCTGAGCGGAGACAACCCGATGTCGATCACCATCGAGCGCAAAGCCGCTCTCATCGCCGAACACGCCCGCACCACTGGCGACACCGGCAGCGCTGAAGTCCAGGTCGCGATCCTCTCGGAACGCATCTCGAACCTGACCGAGCACTTCAAGACGCACAAGAAGGACAATCACAGCCGTCGTGGCCTGCTGAAGCTGGTTTCCCAGCGTCGCCGGCTTCTCGACCACCTGAAGAAGTCCGACGCCGGTCGCTATCAGGCCCTGATCGAAAAGCTGGGTCTGCGTCGCTAAGGCACAATTCGGCCGCTCTGCTTTTGTAGAGCGGCCGAATGCTTTTCTGAAGCGCGACAGTCGAAACGGGTTGGCCCAAAGTGGTTTCCGGCTTCGATATTCGTCACGCGACAAGTCTAAGCCTTCGTTTCGAGACAGGCCGAAACGAAAGGTTGCCGCGGATCCGCTGTATGCGCGATCCGAACACGTAGGCCGGAGATCACGATCTTCGGACGCCTGTCGAACTGGATGAGGAAATCTCGGGACCGCCCTTCGGCCGCCCGCCCCTGTCCGTCCTGAAGGAAATGGGTCCTTCGGAACCGAAAGAAGCAAAAATGTTCGATATCAAGCGCAAGACGATCGAGTGGGGCGGCAAGACGCTGGTCCTCGAAACCGGTCGCATCGCCCGTCAAGCCGACGGCGCCGTTCTGGCCACCATGGGCGAAACCGTCGTCCTGGCCACCGCCGTGTTCGCCAAGAAGGCGAAGCCCGGTCAAGATTTCTTCCCGCTGACGGTCAACTATCAGGAAAAGACCTTCGCGGCCGGCAAGATCCCGGGCGGCTTCTTCAAGCGTGAAGGCCGTCCGTCGGAAAAGGAAACCCTGGTTTCCCGCCTGATCGACCGTCCGATCCGTCCCCTGTTCGTCAAGGGCTTCAAGAACGAAGTTCAGGTTGTCGTCACCGTGCTGCAGCACGACCTCGAGAACGATCCCGACATCCTGGGCATGGTCGCCGCTTCGGCCGCCCTGGTCCTGTCGGGCGCCCCGTTCATGGGCCCGATCGGCGCCGCGCGCGTCGGTTACGTTGACGGCGCCTACGTGCTGAACCCGACGCTCGACGAGCTGAAGGAAAGCAAGATGGACCTCGTGGTGGCCGGCACCGCCGACGCCGTGATGATGGTTGAATCGGAAATCCAGGAACTCTCGGAAGAGATCGTGCTGGGCGGCGTCAACTTCGCCCACAAGGAAATGCAGACGGTGATCGACGCGATCATCGACCTGGCCGAGCACGCCGCCAAGGAGCCCTTCGACTTCCAACCGGAAGACACCGACGCCCTGAAGGCCGAAGTGAAGAAGGCCGTCGGCAAGGACCTGGCCGACGCCTACACCATCCGTGGCAAGGCCGAACGCGTCGCCGCCCTGGGCGCCGCCAAGACCAAGGCCATCGAGACCTTCGCCAAGAGCGACACCAACCCGGCCGGCATTGACCCGCTGAAGCTGGTTTCGGTCTTCAAGGAACTGGAAGCGGACATCGTCCGTCGCTCGATCCTCGACACCGGCATCCGTATCGACGGCCGCGACGTCCGCACCGTCCGTCCGATCCTGGGTGAAGTCGGCATCCTGCCGCGCACCCACGGTTCGGCCCTGTTCACCCGCGGCGAGACCCAGGCGATCGTGGTCGCCACCCTGGGCACCGGCGACGACGAGCAGTTCATCGACGCTCTGGAAGGCACCTACAAGGAATCCTTCCTGCTGCACTACAACTTCCCTCCCTACAGCGTCGGTGAAACCGGCCGTATGGGCAGCCCGGGCCGCCGCGAAATCGGCCACGGCAAGCTGGCCTGGCGCGCCCTGCGTCCGATGCTGCCGGCCAAGGAAGACTTCCCCTACACGATCCGACTGGTCTCGGAGATCACCGAGTCGAACGGTTCGTCCTCGATGGCCACGGTCTGCGGTTCGTCGCTGGCCATGATGGACGCCGGCGTGCCGCTGATCCGTCCGGTCTCGGGCATCGCCATGGGTCTGATCCTGGAAAAGGACGGCTTCGCGGTTCTGTCGGACATCCTGGGTGACGAAGACCACCTGGGCGACATGGACTTCAAGGTCGCCGGCACCAGCGAAGGCCTGACCTCGCTGCAGATGGACATCAAGATCGCCGGCATCACCCCGGAGATCATGAAGCAGGCCCTGGCCCAGGCTCACGAAGGTCGCGCCCACATCCTGGGCGAGATGAACAAGGCCATGGACGCCCCGCGCGACGACGTCGGCGACTACGCCCCGAAGATCGAGACCATCACCATCCCGACCGACAAGATCCGTGAAGTGATCGGTTCGGGCGGCAAGGTGATCCGCGAGATCGTCGCCACCACCGGCGCCAAGGTCGACATCAACGACGAAGGCACCGTGAAGGTCTCGGCCTCGGACGGCGCCAAGATCAAGGCCGCGATCGACTGGATCAAGTCGATCACCGACGAAGCCGAAGTGGGCAAGATCTACGACGGCAAGGTCGTGAAGGTCGTCGATTTCGGCGCCTTCGTGAACTTCTTCGGCGCCAAGGACGGCCTCGTCCACGTCAGCCAGATCAGCAACGAACGCGTCGCCAAGCCGTCGGACGTGCTGAAAGAGGGCCAGATCGTCAAGGTGAAGCTCCTGGGCTTCGACGATCGCGGCAAGACCAAGCTGTCGATGAAGGTCGTCGATCAGGAAACTGGCGAAGACCTGACCAAGAAGGAAGGCGCGACCGAAGAGGCGTAAGCCCCTTCCGTCCCCATTCCGGACGCGATCAGGCGGGCGGCTCCGAAAGGGGCCGCCCGTTTTGCGTTTTGGCTTGCATCGTTCTGTTTTTGTTCCATTCTGGGTTGCGGAACGGGAGGCGAGCGATGGCCGATCATGTCGTGCAGTGCGGAGCATGCCGCGTCGATGTCCAGGTTGTGCGAGAGGGCGATGGCTTTGCCGCGCGTTGTCCGGCCTGCGCCAGGACCGCGCCCAAGGATGAGGCGATCCGGGTGGCGCGCAGTTCTCTGATCGACGTCGTCATGCGCGATCTCGACGAGAACCTGCGGGAGATCGTCCGCGCCAGTCCGATCGTCGGTTACCAGCCGGCCCAACGCTACGACTGGGTGCTCAAGGGCGTTGGCGGATAGGGTTCAAAATAAGAAACAATGGATTTCCATAGTTTCCATATCCGAGATGATCGTCCGCGTTCATTCTCTCCTCATCGGAGCAACGGGACGGGCCAGACGGCCTCCCAGCCAGAGGGAAACGGACATGAGCAGCGGCTATTTCACCACCAACGACGGCGCCCAGATCTTCTTCAAGGACTGGGGCTCGAAGACCGCCCAGCCGATCGTCTTCCACCATGGCTGGCCCCTGTCGTCGGACGACTGGGACGCGCAGATGATGTTCTTCCTGGCCAAGGGTTATCGCGTCATCGCTCATGACCGTCGCGGCCACGGCCGGTCCAGCCAGACCGACACCGGCAACGAGATGGACACCTACGCCGCCGACGTCATCGCCCTGGCCAAGCACCTGGACCTGAAGAACGCCATCCACATCGGTCACTCGACGGGCGGCGGCGAGGTGGCTCACTACGTGGCCCGCGCCGAGCCCGGCCGTGTCGCCAAGGCCGTGCTGGTCGGCGCCGTGACGCCGCTGATGCTGAAGACCGAGGCCAATCCGGGCGGCCTGCCGCTGGAGGTGTTCGACGGCTTCCGGAACGGTACAGCCTATAACCGCGCCCAGTTCTTCCGCGACGTCGCCGCCGGTCCTTTCTACGGCTTCAACCGCGAGGGCGCGCAGGTCAGCCAAGGCGTGATCGACAACTGGTGGCGCCAGGGCATGATGGCCGGCGTCAAGGCGCTGTACGACTGCGTGGCGGCCTTCTCCGAGACCGACTTCACGCAGGATCTGAAGGTCATCGACGTGCCGGTGCTGGTGCTGCATGGCGAGGACGACCAGGTCGTTCCGATCGACGCCTCGGCCCGCCAGGCGATCAAGCTGCTGAAGAACGGCAAGCTGATCACCTATCCGGGCTTCCCGCACGGCATGGCCACGACCCAGGCCGAGACGATCAACAAGGACCTGCTGGCCTTCATCGAAGGCTAGAGCATTTTCCGACGAAGTGGGTACCGGTTCGTCGTCAGAAAATGTGTCAAAACAAGAGGCTAGAGCATTTCGCCGATCCAATTGGATTGAAAAAATGCTCTAGCCGCTCAGCGATCACCACCCGTCATCCCGCGTTTCAGGCGCGGGATGACGTTTTGCCCGCTCGAATAGAGAAAATTACCCCTTCGGCGTCACCCGCACCGGCGCCGCGTCCGGGGCGCCATTGCCGCCTCTGCAGGCGGCGGGCTTGAACTTCAGGTCCAGGCACACCCAGACCTCGGCGAGGCGGCCGTCCTTGACGCGAACATTGAGACCGTCTCGGGTCATGCCCTTGTTATGCTTGAGGAAGGCGTCGCGGATCTGGCCGGCGGTCATGGTGTCGCCAGCCGGGGCCAGGTCGGGAACGTTCAGGCCCTTGCGGACCTTCTGAGCCTTCTTGAAATAGGCCTCGGGGCTGTCCCAGTTGCAGGTGCCGTGCGCCTGCCACTCGTGCTGTAGCAGCCAGGGCGAGGGGGTCATGCAGAGATTGGCCTTCACGGTCGCCGGGTTCATCGGCGGGCTAGGCTTGCAGTAGCGCGGGTGGACCCTGTCCGGTCCGTTCGGCCACAGGCCGTGCACCGTGAAACCGAAGTGATTGTTCTGGCACTGGATGACCTTGTCCGACTCCGGGATGCCCGCGCGGCAGGCCTCGGGCGACCAGAACAGCGCCAGCAGATAGGCGGCGATCGGCACGTCGGGGTGGATCTCGTCGGCGGGCGGGCTCTCGGCGGGGGCGGGGGTCACAGCGGGCGGAACCGCGCAGGCCTTCAGATTGGCGGCCTGGGCGCCGGTCGCGAGCGTGAGGACGGCGAAAGCGGTGGCGAGGGCGGTCTTCATCATGAACTCCGGAACAGCGGCGCGGATAGGGACCCGCGCCGTGGTCGGCGTCAAGAAACCCTTTGCCAACGTCCTAACGCCGCCCAACCCTGGATGAAGCCTTCCAAAGCGAGGCAGCGCTAAATATCTGATTATAGAGCCTGTTTATCTCGTTTAGATGGTTCGGCCTAAACGGGACAAGCTCTACCGCCGCGCCTCGGTGGCCATCCGTACGGCCAGGCCGCCCAGCACCGTCGCCATCAGCCAGCGTTGGATCAGGGCGAAGCTCGGCCGGGTGGCCAGGAAGGTGGCGATGGTCCCGGCGGCCAGGCAGATCGCGCCGTTCACCGTCAAGCTGACAGCGATCTGGGACAGGCCCAGGGTCAGGGACTGGGTGAAGACCCCGCCGTGCTCGGGCCTGACGAACTGCGGAAGCAGAGACAGGTACAGCATCGCGGCCTTGGGGTTCAGGATGTTGGTCACGAAGCCAATGCTGATCAGCTTGGCCGGACTGTCCTTGGGCAGTTCGCGAACCTGGAACGGCGAGGCGCCGCCGGGCTTGATCGCCTGCCAGGCCAACCACGCCAGATAGAGGGCGCCGCCGAACCGCAGGGCGTCATAGGCGATCGGCGCGGCCATCAGCAGGGCGGTGATGCCCAGGGCCGCGCAGAGCAGGTAGACCACGAAGCCGGCCGCCGTGCCGATCAGCGACACGATCCCCGCCCAGCGGCCCTGGCAGATCGAGCGGCTGACCAGATACAGCATGTTCGGTCCTGGGGTCAGGGCCATCCCCAGGCAGACCAAGGTGAAGGCGATCCAGGTCTTGGCGTCGGGCATGGCGCGGCTCCGAGTTCGTGCGGCCCAAGCTCTAGCATGACGCGTTCGGGCGCGGGCAGGGCCGATCCGGCCACGCTCAAATCGCCGCCCTTCCGCCGCGTCGCGCAACTGAGAACGATTATCATTGCGACTGCTTTGCAGGAACGCTAAGAACGCGTCGCAATTTCAGGAGGGGCTCCCACGGCGAGCCCTCGGGGAATAAGGACGATCATGCGTAATCCGATCTCTGTCGGCGTTGTAAGCCGGCCTCGTCGCGCCCTGGGCGCCGCCGCCGTCGCCGGCCTCGCGGGCCTGGGCCTGGCTCATGCCGCCGTCGCGGGCGAGGCGGACGCCGCCGCGCCGATCGCGACCGCCCCGCCCGCCGCCGCCCCGACCGCCGACGACAACACCGAGGTCTCGACCGTCAAGATTGACGCCCGTCGCGTCGCCGACCCGTCGTCGAGCAAGTTCACCGCGCCGCTGGTCGACACCCCCAAGTCCGTGACGGTCATCACCTCGAAGATCATCGAACAGACCGCCGCCACCTCGCTGACCGACATCCTGCGCACCTCGCCGGGCATCACCTTCGGCGCCGGGGAGGGTGGTCAGCCTTTGGCTGACCGGCCGTTCATCCGCGGTGCCAGCTCGGCCAACAACATCTTCGTCGACGGCGTCCGAGACAGCGGCGGCCAGACCCGCGAGATCTTCAACCTCGAGCAGGTCGAGGTCGTCAAAGGTCCGGACAGCGCCTATAGCGGCCGCGGTTCGGGCGGCGGCAGCATCAACCTGTCGTCCAAGACCCCGAAGGCCGACACCTTCGCGCGCGGATCGGTCGGCATGGGTACGGACGCCTATGCCCGCGCCACCGCCGACCTGAACTACGCGATCAACGATAGCGTCGCGGTGCGCCTGAACGTGCTGGGCACGCAAGGAAACACCCCTGGGCGCAAGGCCGTCGACTTCGACCGCTGGGGCGTCGCGCCGTCGCTGGCCATAGGTCTGAACGGCGACACCCAGATCACCGTCGCCTACTACCATCTCGACACCAACCAGACGCCCGACTACGGCATCCCGTTGCTGACCAAGACGACCGAGCCGCGCACGGCCTCGGGCATACTGAACGTCGACCGTCGCAGCTTCTACGGCATCAAGAGCCGCGACTTCCAGAAGACCAGGTCGGACATCGCCACCTTCGCCATCGACCACAAGATCGATGACGACCTGAACGTCCGGCAGGTGGTCCGCTATTCGAAGAGCGTGAACGACTACCTGGTCACCAATCCCGGCGACGGCGGCGCGGCCCAGTTCGTCCAGGGGCAGTGGTGGATGAAGCGCGGCACGAAGAGCCGCTGGAACCCGACCGAGACGGTCGCCGCGGTCACCGACCTGCACGGCAAGAAGACCTTCGCCGGTCTGGAGCACAGCTTCGACATCGGCGTCGAGTTGAGCCGCGAAGAAAATCGCAACGCCAGCTACCTGCCCTACGGCACGACGACCTCGGCCTGTCCGACCGGCTTCGTGATCGCGGCGACGACCTTGGCCAGCGTCGGCGGCGGTGACTGCACCCTCGTCTACAAGCCCAACGCCAACGATGTCTGGGTCGGCACGCTGAACAAGGGTCCGGCGTCGCGAAACCTGACCAAGACGGCCGCGATCTACGGCTTCGACACCATCAAGTTCGGCGACAAGATCCTGCTGAACCTGGGCCTGCGCCACGACAGCTACGAGAGCAGCGGCGTGGATGCGTCCTCGACCAGCGCCAACGGCGTCGTCACCTCGGTGACCTACACGCCGCGTGGCGGCTCGTGGGACTTCACGAACTACCAGGTCGGCCTGGTCTACAAGCCGACGACCAGTTCCAGCCTCTATGTCTCGTACGGCACGTCGTCGACGCCTCCTGGCATCTCGGGCGGCGACCAGAACAGCAACACCTCGACCGGTACGGGCAACCTGGCCACGGTCCAGTTGGAGCCTGAAGACAGCGAAAGCTTCGAGCTAGGCGCCAAGGCCAATGTGTTCCACGACACGCTGGCCCTGTCGGCGGCCGCCTTCAAGACCATCCGCAAGAACGCCCAGATCCTGATAGACGCCAACACCTACGCCCAGGTTGGCGAGGTCGAGGTCAAGGGCTTCGAGCTCGGCTTCTCGGGCAACGTCACGCCGAAGTGGCAGGTGTTCGGCGGCTATACCTATATGGACAGCGAGCTGGTCCGCGGCGCCTATACCAGCGTCAACCAGGGCGACCCGCTGGCCAATACGCCCAAGCACACCTTCTCGACCTTCACGACGTACAAGATCACCCGCCAGATCGCTCTCGGCGGCGGCGCCTACTACGTGTCGACCAGCTTCGGCGGCAACCAGGGCGGGGCCGGCGGCGGCACGAACCGGGTCTACGCGCCGTCCTACACCCGCTACGACGCCTTCGCCTCGTGGAGCATCAACCCGAAGGTCGACCTGCAGCTGAACGTCCAGAACCTGACGGATGAACGCTACATCGCGCGCACCAACGGCGTTCACCACGCCGATCCGGCGCCGGGCCGTCAGGCGATCCTGACCGTCAATGTGAAGTACTAGTCCTCCTCCGACGAGCGGCTTTGTCTCCGCGCCCCGTCCGGCCTCTCCAGGGTCGGGCGGGGCGATCTCGTTTCGGCCTGATCCGGATCAAACCAGACCCGGCGCGGCATGCTAGGAATGAGTCGCAACAAGGATGTCCCGATGATGCTGCAGATTCCCGAGGTGCTGACCAAGGCGCAGGTCGCCGAGTGCCGCGCGATCCTCGACGCTGGTCCGTGGGTCGACGGCAACCTGACCTCGGGATTTCAGGCCGCGCGCGCCAAGACCAACGAGCAGCTGCCGCAGGACAGCGAGGCCGCCCGAACCGTCGGCGAGGCGATCCTCCAGGCGCTGGAGGCCAATCCGCTGTTCGTCTCGGCCGCTCTGCCGCGGTTCATTCTGCCGCCGATGTTCAACCGCTACGGCGAGGGCATGGGCTTCAAGGACCATGTCGACAACGCCATCCGCCGCGACCCGCTGAGCGGCCGGCGTCTGCGCACGGATCTCTCGGCCACGCTCTTCCTGGAGGAGCCGGAGAACTACGACGGCGGCGAGCTGGTGGTGAACGACCTCTATGGCGACCATGTCGTCAAGCTGGGGGCCGGGGACATGATCCTCTATCCAAGCTCCAGCCTGCATCACGTCACGCCGGTGACGCGCGGACGGCGCACGGCCAGCTTTTTCTGGATCCAGAGCCTGATCCGCGACGACGCAAAGCGCACGATGCTGCTGGAGATGGACATCGCGATCCAGCGCCTGGCCCGCAAGGTCGAGGCGGACGACGAGGGCGTCCTGTCGCTGACCGGCGTATATCACAACCTGCTGCGCCAATGGGCCGAGGTATAGGAAATCGAGGCTGGACGAGCGCGTTCGTGGAACATCGGTCTGTCTTGCGAACCATAAGTTTACGGTTGCGCCCCACGATCCGCCCAACTTTGCGGAGACCTGATGTCCCAGGGGCGAGATAACGAAGGGGTGGCGGGAGCGCCGGCGCCATTTGGCGAGGCCGAGGCCGCGCGCTGGCTGTTCGAGAACGCCAGCGATCTGTTCGCCGTGGTCTCGCCCGAGGGCCGCTTCGTCAGCGTCAACGGCGCCTGGACCACCCTGACGGGCTGGACCCCCGAGGAGCTGATTGGGCAGCCCACCCTCAAGTTCGCCCACCCCGACAGCCAGGCCGAGCTGATCCGGAGCGGCGATCACATGCGCGCGACCGGCGAGGCGATCAACGAACTGAAGATCCGCTGCAAGGACGGCCGCACGGTCTGGCTGCAGGGCCGTTCGCGCCTGGGCCCGAACGGCGAGATGATCGGGCTGATGCACGATATCTCGGCCGAGGTGGCGACCCGGGCCGAACTGGAATCGGCC
Source organism: Caulobacter sp. FV1ye6ST (assembly GCF_058681225.1). Taxonomy (NCBI): domain Bacteria; kingdom Pseudomonadati; phylum Pseudomonadota; class Alphaproteobacteria; order Caulobacterales; family Caulobacteraceae; genus Caulobacter; species Caulobacter sp. FV1ye6ST. Next base: position 4,998,728 of record NZ_CM178733.1, on the reverse strand, counting down.
CGCCGCACCCGACAGATCCTGGCCGAGGAGGCCGGCATCGGCGTCTGGAGCTACGAGCCCGATGGCGGGAGCATCGACTGGGCGCCCGACGTTCTGGCGCGACTGGGCCTTTCGCCAAAAAATGTCGCCACGGTCGACCAATTCCTGGCCCGCTTGGCCGACGACCAGCGCGCGGTGGTGCGGGAAGCCTTTGGCCGCGCCATCCGCACAGGCGAGGGGGGCTCGGTCGAGTTCCGCCTCTTGGGTGACGATGGCTGCTGGCGGACTTTCCGCAGCACCTATCGCGCCGGCGAGCGACGGGGCGAACGGTTCACCCTCAAAGGCATCACCCAGAACATCAGCGAGGTGGCCAGCAGCCGCGACAGGGCCATCTGGAGCGAGCGCCGGGCCCGTCGGCTGGTCGAGGACGCCCCGTTCGCCGTGGCGGTCTACGATTTGGACATGCGCCTGCGCCTGGTCAGCCCGCGCTTCCTGGAAATCTTCCGGTCTACCGAGGCCCAGGTCATCGGCAAGACCCTGTCGGAGCTGACCAATGGCGGCCGGCGCCGCTTCGTGGCGGGGGTCACCCGGGCTCTGTCGGGCGAGGTCGTCACCCGCCGCGAGGACCGCCTGTTCGACGCCGAGGGCGTGGAGCGCGCCTTCCGCTGGGAGGCTCGGCCCTGGCTGGACGGCTCCGGCGAAATCGTCGGCGTCATCACCTATATGGACGACGTCACCGCCCTGACGGCGGCGCGGCGCGAGGCTCGGATCAACGCCCGTCGGCTGAAGGTCGCGCTGAGCGCGGCGCGCGCCGGCGTCTACGAGATCGACCATGAGGCCGAGCGGTTCTGGGGCTCGCCGGAATTCCACCGCATGATGGGTCGCCACGTCGTCTATGACGATGTGCGCGAGGCCGCCTGGCCGATGATCCATCCCGATGATCTCGCCCATCTCTACAAGGGCGCCGCCGAGTGGTGGCGCGACGGCCTCGTGGGAACGCAGGAGTACGACGTGCGGGTGCTGACGCCTGGCGGCGATACGCGCTGGGTGCGGATCTTCCACGACGTGCGCCGCAACACCCACGGCGTCGCGCGCAAAGCGGTCGGTCTGGTCCTGGACATCGACGAGAAGAAGAGGGCCGAGCTGGCGCTGATGGCCGCCGAGCGCGCCGCCCTGGCCGCCAACGAGGCCAAGGCCCAGTTCCTGGCCAATATGAGTCATGAGATCCGCACGCCGATGAATGGGGTGTTGGGGGTCATGCACGTGCTGCGCCGCGAGCTTCCGTCCGGCGACAGCGCCGACCTTCTGGGAGAGGCCTTGGCCGCGGGCCAGATGCTGTCGACCCTGCTGGACGACGTGATCGACATCTCGCGCATCGAGGCCGGGCGCCTGGACCTCAATCGCGAGCCGGTCGATCCGCGCGAACTGACCCGGGGCGTGATCCGCCTGCTGGCCGGTCAGGCCACGCATAAAGGCCTGCGGCTCGAACTGGACCTCGCCGATGACCTCGGCTGGATCGAGACCGACCCGACCCGCGTGCGCCAGGCCTTGTTCAACCTGATCGGCAACGCCGTGAAGTTCACCCTCAAGGGCTCGGTGACGGTCCGGGCTCGCAAGGCGATGACGGCGGAGGGCCCGCGCCTGGTCTTCGACGTGATCGACACCGGCATCGGGGTGCCGCTGGAAGCGCAAGGCAGCCTGTTCGAACGCTTCCAGCAGGCCGACGCCGGCACCACGCGTCGCTTCGGCGGTTCTGGCCTCGGCCTGGCCATCACCCGCAAGCTGGCCCAGATGCTGGGCGGCGAGGTGGCCTTCCGCTCGACCCCGGGCGAGGGCTCGACCTTCACCCTGACCATCGCCGCCCCGCCGGCGCTGGCCCCCAGGCCGGCCGAGCCGGCCTGCGACGACCTGCTGGATGGACTGAAGGTGCTTGTCGTCGAGGACAACCGGACCAACCAGCTGGTCGCCCGCCGAATCCTTGAACAGCTGGGCGCCGAGGTCAGCGTCGCCGACGACGGCGCGGCCGGCGTCGAAGCCGCCCGCGACGGGACCTTCGACCTGATCCTGATGGACGTGCAGATGCCCGGGATGGACGGCCTGGAGGCCGCCCGCCGCATTCGCGCCCTGCCGGGACCCGAGGCCCGCGCGCCGATCATCGCCCTGACCGCCAATGTCATGGCCCACCAGCGAGCGTCCTATCGCGCCGCCGGCATGGACGGTGTGGCCGCTAAACCAATCTCCCCCACCGCGCTGGTCGCCGAGATCCTGCGCCTGTCGCGGGCCGGCGACGACAGCCAGGGCGCCGTCGCCTGACCCCGCGCTTTCCACGCCCCTTTTCCCCGAGCCCTGAACCACGCTAAGCAGGGTCCAAATAACGGGGGAATGAGATGGCCGAAGCAGGTCAGGAACGCGCGTCGATGCGCACGGTGGTCGCGGCCTCTTCGGCCGGCACGGCCTTCGAGTGGTACGACTTCTTCATCTTCGGCAGCCTGACCCAGGTCATTTCCAAGACCTTCTTCGCCGGCCTCAACGACACCGCCGGCTATATCGCGGCGCTGGCCCTGTTCGGCGTCGGCTTCGCGTTCCGGCCGCTGGGCGCCCTGGTGTTCGGCAAGATCGGCGATCAGGCCGGCCGCAAGGGCGCGTTCCTGGCCACGGTGCTGCTGATGGGCGGCGCCACCTTCGCCATCGCCTTCCTGCCAACCTATCAGCAGGCCGGCATCATCTCGCCGATCCTGCTGATCCTGATGCGCTGCGTTCAAGGCTTCGCCCTGGGCGGCGAGTATGGCGGGGCGGCGATCTACGTCGCCGAGCACTCGCCGCCGAACCAGCGCGGCTGGTCGACCTCGTGGGTGCAGACCTCGGCCGCGTTCGGCCTGTTCGGCGCCCTGCTGGTGATCATGGGGACGCGCGCGGCCGTTGGCGCCGAAGCCTTTGACGTCTGGGGCTGGCGCATCCCGTTCGCCGTCTCGATCGGCCTGCTGGGCGTCTCGGTCTGGATGCGCATGAAGCTGACCGAGAGCCCCGCCTTCGCCGCCATGAAGGAAGAGGGCCAAGCCTCCAAGGCGCCCTATGCCGAGGCGTTCGGCCAGTGGAAGAACCTCAAGCTCGTCATCCTGGCCTTCCTGTCGATGATGTGCGCGCAAGGGGCGGTCTGGTACACTAGCTTCTTCTACGTCCAGACCTTCATGGAGAAGTTCCTGAAGGTCGACGCGGCGACGATCAACGGCGTGATGATGACCGCCACGGCGATCAGCGCGGTGTTCTATGTCGTCTTTGGCTGGCTGTCGGACCGGATCGGCCGCAAGCCGGTGATGCTGGGCGGCATGACCCTGGCCCTGCTGTTCTATTTCCCCGGCTTCCACCTGCTGGAACGAGCCGCCAATCCCGCTCTGGCCGAGGCCTCGGCGAAATCGCCGGTCGTGGTCGTGGCCGATCCCAAGGACTGCTCGTTGCAGTTCGATCCCGTCGGCAAGGCCGCCTTCGTGACGTCGTGCGACATCATCAAGAGCACCTTGGCCAACGCCGGCGTTTCCTACGCCAACCAGAAGGCTCCGGCCGGTTCGGTGGCGGTGATGAAGATCGGCGGCGTCGAGATCGTCTCCAGGAGCGCCAAGGGGCTGGCCAAGGCCGAGGTCAAGGCGGTGAAGAGCGGCGTCGAGGCGCGGATCAAGGCCGCTCTGGCCAAGGCCGGCTATCCCGCCAAGGCCGACCCGGCGCGGATGAACAAGCCGCTGATGCTGGTCGTGCTGTTCGTGTTCGTGATCGGGGCGACGGCCCTGTTCGGTCCGCTGGCGGCCTGCCTGGTCGAGCTGTTCCCGACGCGCGTGCGCTACACGGCCCTGTCGCTGCCCTATCACATCGGCACGGGCTGGGTTGGCGGCTTCGTGCCGTTCTTCGCCTTCGCCATCGTGACGGCGGTCGGCAACATCTATGCCGGCCTCTGGTACCCGATCGCCTTCACCCTGATCAGCGTGCTGACCACGGCGTTCCTGCTGCCGGAGACCAAGGGGCGGTCTCTGGATTAGGCAGAGGCGGCGGGCAGCACCTCGACCGCGACGCCGGCCTGGGTCAGGGCGTGGACCAGGGCCGGGTCGACGGCGTGGGTGATCAGCCGGACGATCTGGCGGCCTTCGCGGGCCAGCTGGACCAGGTGATCGGCGTCGGCCTGTGACGGGTCCAGGCGCTCGACGTCGCGGCGGGCCATCCTCACGACCTCCGGCTCGGCGTCGCCATCCAGGACCAGGACGTCGGCCGCGCCCAGGGCCCGGCTGGCGCGCAGGGTCAGCAGATCGGCCGGACCCTTGCCGGCGATGAAGCGCACCACGCCCTTGCGGGCCGCGCCCTTGGCCAGGGCCTCGCGGAACAGCTGACCGGCCTTTTCCATGTCGCCGTCGCGGGCGGCCTGGGCCGCCTCGCCCAGCACCGCGTCGCGCAGGAAGGCCCGACGCTCGTGCAGGGCCGGCAGCGCGCCGCGCACCTCGCTCTGGAACCTTCGCAGCAGGGCGGCGACCCGACCCGTGCCCTCGGGGACCTGGGCCTCGATATCGTTGCGCAGCATGGTGGCCAGAACCGGGGCGGAGCCGCCGGTGCCGACGGCCGCCACCACCTCGCCCCGGTCGATCACCGCGGGGGTGTTGAAGTCGCAGAGCTCGGGCCGGTCGACGACATTGACCAGCACCCGCGCCGCCCGCGCCGCGCCGGCGGCGGCCTGCACGAAGACCTCGTCCTGGCTGGCGATGAAGGCCAGGATCGCGCCGCTATAGGCGCCCGGCAGATAGGCCTCGTGGCCGTCCAGGCGGATGATCGTGGCGGGCGAGCCCTCGAACAGGCGCGCCTTGGCGTCGGCCGCGTCGCCCGAACCGGCGATCACCACCTTGCGGCCGGTCAGGGGGAAGTAGGCGGGGAAGGAATCCAACGGCAACCTCGAACTCTTGCGCCAAATCTATTGGGAGCGGCAATCGGCGTAGGGACCGCCGGGGAAGCCCTTGAGCACGGCGTCCGCGCCCTTGCTCCACAGCTCGGCGTCGCCGGCCGTATAGCGCGCGCCAGAAGCCGAGCGGGCCAGCTTCAGGGTCTTGGTCGCGCCGCCGGCGGTGACCACGACCTTCCTGCCGTGCAGGGCGTAGGCGCTGGTGAACCGCTTGCCGGCCTTGCAGCTGTAGCGGATCGGCGCGTCGGTGGAGTCCATCGGAGCGACGGTGGCGCAACCGGCGACAGTGACGGCCAGCAGGACGAAGGCGACGAGAACGCGGCGCAAGACGGGGACCTCCAGACGATACGGCCAAAGCATAGCGGGTTTCGAAGACGGCGCCCGCCCGCCTTCGCGTCCGCGGACGGGTTTTTCGGCGGCTGGCTGTTCCCACGCGACTGAACAGTGTTAGGTTTGCGGCAAGGCAGGAGACACATGCGCATGGCCGTGACGCTCGACATCAATGGCAAGCCGACCACGATCCAGGCCGCGCCGGAGACCCCATTGCTGTGGGTCCTGCGCGATGAACTGGGCATGACCGGCACGAAGTTCGGCTGCGGCATGGCACAGTGCGGGGCCTGCACGGTGCATCTGGACGGCCAGCCGATCCGCTCGTGCGTGACGCCGATCGAGGCGGTCGGGACGTCTAAGATCACCACCATCGAGGGCCTCGGCGGCCAGCATCCGGTGCAACAGGCATGGGTGCGTCACGACGTGCCGCAGTGCGGCTACTGCCAGTCGGGTCAGATCATGTCGGCCTGCGCCCTGCTGGCTCAGAAGCCCAAGCCCTCGGACGAGGACATCGACAACGCCATGGCCGGGAACATCTGCCGCTGCGGCGCCTATCAGCGCATTCGCGCGGCGATCAAGGACGCGGCCGACTTCGGTCCGCCGCAGGGCGACAAGCACGCCGACATCGACGAGGCCATCGTCGCGGCCTCTGGCGCCACCAACCGCGGAGCTGGCCGATGAACGCCCCCGTCAATCCGAAGGACCTGGCGCAAGCCCAGCCCAGCCGCCGCGACGTGGTCGTCGCCTCGGCCCTGGTCGGCGGGACGCTGTTGGTCGGCTGCTCGCCGGCCGACATCATGAGCGCCGGCTCCAAGGTCGAGGTCGGGGCTTTCGGGCCGTTCATCAAGATCGCGCCTGACGGCGTGGTGACAGTGATCTCAAAGCACATCGAGTTCGGCCAAGGCAATCATGCCGGCCTCGCCGCCATCGTCGCCGAGGAGCTGGACGCGGACTGGACCAAGGTCCAGGTCGAGCAGGCGCCGGCCAACGCCAAGCTCTACGCCAACGGCGCTCTCGGCGCGCAGCTGACCGGCGGTTCGTCGGCGATCTCCAACTCTTGGGAGCAACTGCGTAAGGCCGGCGCCGGCGCGCGGGCCATGTTCGTCCAGGCCGCCGCCAACAAATGGAACGTCGCGGTCGGCGAGATCACGGTCAAGGACGGCGTTGTCACCCACACTTCGGGCAAGACCGCCGGGTTCGGCGAACTTCTCGCCGACGCCGCCAAGGTGCCGGCCGCCACCGACGTCAAGCTGAAAGACCCCAAGACCTTCACCCTGATCGGCACCGCCCGGGTGCGCCGCAAGGATTCGCAGGCCAAGAGCGACGGCACGGCGCGCTACACCCAGGACGTCCGCCTGCCCGACATGTTGACGGCGGTGGTCGCCCATGGTCCCCGCTTCGGAGCCAAGCTGAAGAGCCTCGACGCCGCCGACGCCAAGAAGGTCCCGGGCGTGGTCGACGTCTTCGAGATTCCGACCGGTGTCGCCGTGGTGGCCCAGAACACCTACGCCGCGCGTATGGGTCGCGAGGCGCTGAAGCTCGAATGGGACGAGGAAAAGGCCGAGAAACGCGGTTCGGCCGCCATCGCCCAGCTCTTCAAGGACGTCGCGGCCGGCAAGAACACCGAGGCCAAGTGGGAGGCCTTCGACCAGCGCGGCGACGCCAACGTGCTGAACGCCGCCCCCAAGGCGGGCGAGCAGGTGTTCGAGACCACCTACGAGTTCCCGTACCTGGCCCATGCCACCATGGAGCCGATGAACTGCGTCGCGGCGGTGGACGGCGGCAAGGTCAAGCTGACCTTCGGCTCGCAAGGCCAGACCCTGGACCAGCTGGCCGCCGCCAAGATCGTCGGCTGCCTGCCGGGCTCGGTCGAGATCGAGACCCTGTTCGCCGGCGGCTCGTTCGGCCGGCGCGCCAACTTCCAGTCCGACTATGTCGCCGAGTGCGTCCACATCGCCAAGAAGGTCGGCAAGGGCCGGCCGGTGAAGCTGGTCTGGACCCGCGAGGACGACATGCGGGCCGGCTATTTCCGGCCGCTGACCATCCACGCCGTGAAGGTGCGGTTGGACAAGGACGGCTATCCCGCCGCCTGGCGCCACCGCATCGTCAGCCAGTCGATCATGAAGGGCTCGCCCATGCCGGCCGGCAAGGGTCCCGACCAGACGGCGATCGAGGGTACGGCGGGCTCGCCCTACCTGAAGGCCACGCCGATCGTCGACGCCCAGGTCGCCCTGCCGGACGTCGGCGTGCCGGTGCTGTGGTGGCGCTCGGTCGGCGCGACCCACACCGCCTTCGTCATGGAGCACACGATCGATCAGCTGGCCGCCAAGGCCGGCAAGGACCCGATCGAATACCGTCGGGCGCTCTACGCCAAGGCCGGGGCCGACCGGCACCTGGCGGCCCTGAACCTGGCGGTCGAGAAGGCCTCGGCCCCCACGGTCGGCTGGACGCGCGGCGTGGCGGTGCATGAGAGCTTCGGTTCGGTGGTCGCCCAGGTGGCCGAGGTCAAGCTCGAGGACGGCGTCCCGCGCGTCGGCCGCGTCGTCACCGCCATCGACTGCGGCGTCGCCATCTCGCCCGACCAGATCGCCGCCCAGATGGAGGGTGGGACCTGCTATGGCCTGTCGGCGGCGCTGTTCGGCGAGGTGACACTGACCGACGGTCAGGTCGACCAGACCAATTTCGACCGCTACCGCGTGCTGCGGTTAAATGAGGCGCCGATGGTCGAAACCAATATCGTGCCCTCCGGCAATCCCCCCAGCGGGGTCGGCGAACCCGGCACGCCGGTCATTGGTCCGGCCGTGGCCAACGCCTTGTTCGCCCTGAACAAGACGGCGACCACGCGCCTGCCCTTCGTGCGCTCGGAAACCTGAGAAGCTGAAACTTCTCGTTTAGCTCGCTAGACGGGAACAATTTCGCCGATCATCCTGGCGCCATGGTTCAGGGCGTCAGTACCGCGTTCGAAAAGCTTACCCCGCGCGAGCGGGGGATTCGGCGGCCTGGCAGCTTCCGTCGCAATGGCCACCCTGCGCGCCTGGAGACAGGCCGATGAGGGAGCGCTTCGATCCCGACCTCGACGCGCTCGCCGACGCCGAGGACACCGCCGAATTCAAGCGCAACCTCGTCGGAATAAGCGCCGACCATCGGCGGATCCTGCGCGTGCTGCTGCCCAAGCTGGCTGCCCTGCAGGAGCGCGGCGACTGCGCGGCTGCCCTGCGGCTGATCGCGGAGATCAAGCGCATCCTGATCGGCGAGGAGGAGCCGCCACACTGAAATTCAATGGCGAGGTCGTCGTCGGACCCTTGGCGACAGTCCGGCTTCAGCGGCCTTCGATGGCGCGGGCTAGGTCCTCGGGTCGGTCCACGTCGAGGTGGATCCCCGGATCTTGCACGGGAATCCGCGCCAACCGGGCGCCCGCGTTCTCCAGAAGGGCGCGGGCGCCTTCGTCTCCGGAAAGCGCCCGCAGCGCCGGCAGCCAGGTCGCGCCGAACAGCACCGGATGGCCGCGACGGCCCAGATACAGCGGCGCGACAATGTGGTGCTCACTCTCCAGGGCCCGGGCCAGCGTGGCCGGCGTCGCGGGATCCACGGCCGGCATGTCGCCCAGGAACACGAAGACGCCCGCCGTATCGTCGGGCAGGGCCGCCAGCGCCGCCCGCAGCGAAGCGGCCATACCCTCGTCGGCGTCCTCGACCGCGACCACCACCAGCCGTTCCGAGGCCTTCAGCCGCTGGGCCGTGGCCTCGGCGGCCGCGCGCACCGCGGGATCGGCGACCGCCACGAACACCCGCCGCACGGGCGACAGCAAGGCGGTGCGCAAGGCGTGCGCCACCAGCGGCGCGCCATCCAGCACGGCCAGCAGCTTGCCGCCACCAAAGCGCACGCCGCGACCCGCCGCCAGTACGATGGCGTCTAACCCCTTTGTATCGCTTTGCGTCATGGGCTCCAGCGCCTACCTTAGAGTCAGACATGACGCCCTATGACGACAGCCCCGCGCAAGCGGTTCACGCGATCGCCCCGTCGCCAAGCCCGGTTTTGATCGACGGGTTCGGTCGCGCCGTCACCTATCTGCGCGTTTCGGTCACCGATCGCTGCGACCTGCGCTGCCTCTATTGCATGTCCGAGCACATGACCTTCCTGCCGAAGGCCGAAGTGCTGACGCTGGAGGAACTGGACCGCCTGGCCTCGACCTTCGTCGGCCTGGGCGTGCGCAAGCTGCGTTTGACCGGCGGCGAGCCGCTGGTGCGCAAGGGCTTCATGACCCTGGTCGCTGGCCTGTCGCGCCACCTGCGGTCGGGGGCGCTGGATGAGCTGACCCTGACCACCAACGGCACCCAGCTGGAAGGCTACGCCGCCGACCTCGCGCGCCATGGCGTGCGGCGGATCAACGTCTCGCTGGACACGCTGAAACCAGACCTCTTCCGCACGCTGACGCGGGGCGGCGACCTCGCCCGGGTGATCGCCGGCGTCGACGCGGCCAGGGCGGCCGGGATCGCGGTCAAGATCAACGCCGTGGCCCTGAAGGCCGACAACGCCGCCGAGCTGCCCGACCTGATCCAATGGGCCCATGCGCGTGGCTGCGACATCACCCTGATCGAGACCATGCCGATGGGCGAGGTCGACCAGGATCGCACCGACCAGTATCTGTCGCTGCAGGACGTCCGCCGCGACCTGTCGTCGTTCTGGTCGCTGGAGGACATCCACCACGCCACCGGCGGTCCCGCCCGATATGTCCGGGTGGCCGAAACCGGTGGGCGGCTGGGGCTGATCACGCCGCTCAGCAACCATTTCTGCGACACCTGCAACCGGGTGCGTCTCACCTGCACCGGCACCCTGCACACGTGCCTGGGCCGCGACGACGCCAGTGACCTGCGCGCGGTGATGCGTGGGGGGGCGACCGACCCGGAGCTGCGCGAAGCGATCTTCGCGGCGATCGGGTCCAAGCCGAAAGGTCACGACTTCCAGATCGCCCGGCCGGCCGTGGCGCGTCACATGTCGACGACGGGCGGTTAGGCGATGGCTCGGGTTTTGCTGTTCGGACGCCTGGCCGACCAGGCCGGCTGGCGCGAGCGCGTGGTCGAGGCCGGCGATCTGGCCGCCCTGCGCGCGATGCTGACGTCCGACGATCCCGAACTCGGCGAGGCGCTCCGCGGCCCTGGCGTTCAGGTCGCCGTCGACAAGGCCCTGGTGCGGGGCGAGGCGGCCCTGACCGCCGTCACCGAGGTCGCCTTCCTGCCGCCCATGAGCGGCGGATGATCGTCACCCCCACCGTCACCCTGGCCGACAAGCCGTTCGAGCCCGGAGCGCTCGTCACCGCCTTCTGCGCCCATCGCCAGGAGACCGGCGCCGTGGCCACCTTCGTCGGTCTGGCCCGCGCCGAACAGGGGGCGGCGGCGGCGCTGGAGCTGGAGGCCTATACCGGCTTTACCGACGCGGCGATCGGCGAGATCGCCCAGGTCGCGGTCGAAAGGTTCAAGCTGCAGGACGTCCATGTCGTCCACCGCATCGGGCGTGTCGGGCCCGGCGAGGCCATCGTCTTCGTCGCCACCGCCGCCGGCCATCGCCGCGAGGCCTTCGAGGCCTGCGACTTCCTGATGGACTACCTCAAGAGCCGCGCGCCCTTCTGGAAGAAGGAGCACGGGCCGGACGGCGCGCGCTGGATCGAGCCGACGGACCGCGATAGGACCGACGCGCAACGCTGGGATTGAATGGAGAGCGGAATGACCGAAGCGCTGAAGCCGGGCGGCGGGATCAAGCCGGACCTACCGTTCAAGCCGGTCCGCGTCGCCGTGCTGACCATCTCCGACACCCGCGACGAGGAGAGCGACACCTCGGGTCAGATCCTGGTCGACCGCGTCAAGGCCGCCGGCCACGAACTGGGCGGCCGGGCGGTGGTCCGCGACGACGTCGAGCAGATTCGCCAGCGGGTTCGCGACTGGATCGACGCCAAGGCCGTCGACGCCATTGTCACCACCGGCGGCACCGGTCTCACCGGCCGCGACGTGACCCCCCAGGCGCTGGAACCGCTGTTCGACAAGAAGATCGACGGTTTCTCGGTGATCTTCCACCTGGTCAGCTACGCCTCGGTGGGCCTCTCGACCCTGCAGTCGCGCGCCACGGCCGGGCTGATCGACGGCGTTTTTGTCTTCTGCTTGCCGGGCAGCAACGGGGCGGTGCGCGACGGTTGGGACAAGGTCATTTCCGCGCAGTTGGACAGCCGCCACAAGCCCTGCAACATGGTCGAGCTGATGCCCCGACTTCTAGAACAATGAGGCGCCTCGAACCGTGAGCAAGCTCACCCATATCGACGCTCAGGGCCGCGCCCGCATGGTCGACGTCTCCGACAAGCCGGCGACGGCGCGCGAGGCCGTGGCGACGGGCTTCGTGCGGATGAGCGCCGAGACCCTGGCCCTGGCGGTGTCGGGTTCGGGCCGCAAGGGCGATGTCCGCGCCGTGGCCGAGCTGGCCGGCGTCATGGCCGCCAAGCAGACGTCAAGCCTCATCCCGCTATGCCACCCCCTGGCCTTGTCGAAGGTGGTGGTCGAGGTCGAGCCGGGCGACGGTGGGATGTCGGTGACCGCGCGGGTCAGGACCACGGGCCCGACGGGCGTCGAGATGGAGGCCCTCACGGCGGTGTCGGTGGCCTGCCTGACGATCTACGACATGCTGAAGGCGGCCGAGAAGGGCATGGTCATCGAAGCCGTGCGGCTGATCGAGAAGACCGGGGGCAAGTCGGGGGCGTGGAAGGCGGGGCCGCCGACCTAGGCCGCCCTACGCTGCCCCTCGCTCGCGATCCGCAGTTCACCCATCCGTTGGGCCAACCGCGTCGCCTCCTCCGCCAGAGCATGGCTGGCGGCGGTCGTCTGTTCCACCATCGCCGCGTTGCGCTGCGTGACCTGGTCCATCTGGTTCATGGTGGTGTTGACCTCGGCCAGGCCGCGCGCCTGTTCCTGGGTCGAGGCGGCCATGTCGCCTACCAAGCTGTCGATCTGATCGACTTCGTCGGCGATGGCGCGCAGGGCTTCGCCGGTCTTGCCGACATAGTCCACGCCCTGTCCGACCTCGACCGTGCTGGCGCTGATCAGCGTCTTGATCTCCCGAGCGGCGTCGGCCGAACGCTGCGCCAGGGCCCGGACTTCCTGGGCCACCACCGCGAAGCCGCGACCGGCTTCACCCGCCCGCGCCGCCTCGACGCCGGCGTTGAGGGCCAGGAGGTTGGTCTGGAAAGCGATCTCGTCGATCACCCCGATGATCTGGCCAATCTGGGCCGAAGACTTTTCGATCGCGCCCATCGCCTCAATGGCCTGGGTGACGATCGAGCCCGAGGCGTCGGCGGCGCCGCGGGCCCGTTCAACCACCTTCCGCGCGCGGTTGGCGCCCTCGGCGGTGAGGCGCACGGTGCTGGTGATCTCGTCGAGGGCGGCGACGGCTTCCTCGAGGCTGGCGGCCTGGTTCTCGGTGCGGCCCGACAGGTCGTCGGCCGCGGCGGTGATCTCGGCGGTTCCGCGATGGATCGCTTTCACCGCGCCCAGAGAGGCGGCGATGACGCCTGACAGCGTCTCGACGGCGATGTTGAAGTCCACGCGCAGCTTCTCGTAGCCAGCCGGGAAGGTCTGGTCGATCCGGTGAGAGAGGTCGCCCTCGGACATGTGCTTCAGCGCCCGACCGAGGCTGTCGACGACGGCCTTCTGGGTGGCTTCGGCCTCGTCCCGGCGCTTTTCGGCCTCGCGGCGCTCGATCTCCAGCGTGTCGCGGACGTCGGCGGCCTCCAGCTCCTTGCGGCGGGCCTCGATGGTGTCGTGGAAGGTCCGCAGGGCTTCGGTCATCTGGCCGATCTCGTCCTTGCCGTGCGCCCGTGGCAGCGCGACCGAGAGGTCGCCGGCCGCCAGGCGACGCAGCGCGCTGGTGATCTGCGCCAGCGGCGCGACCAGGCCCTTCTGGGCGGCGATCATCAGAACGGCGGCGAAGGCGGCGGCGACCAGCAGCAGCGCGCCCATGACGACCTGGCCCAGCAGGCTCATCGACTTGGCCGCCTTGGCGTCGCCGGTCGCGGCGGCCTCGATCTTGGTCGAGGCCTCCTCCATCTTGGTTTCGAGCGCCGAGAACTGCTTCGCGAAGCCCGGCAGCTTGGCGCGGGCGCCGGCCGGGTCGGTGTCGGCTTGGCCGCCAATCTCGCCGGCCGAGGCGATATAGGTCGCCAACGGGGCCGCGACATCGGCCAGCGCGGCCTTCACGGCCGGGTCCTGCGCCAGACGGCCGCTGGTGGCGATGTCGGTCTTGAAGGCTTCGGTATGTTCGGCCAGATCGGCGCGGACGGCCTTGATGTCAACGCCCAGGCCCGGGTCGGAGGACATGATAGCGCCCATGACGTCGGCCCGCAGGGCGTCGTGCATCATGTCGGCGTGCATGTGCAGCCTCAGAATCTTCGCAGAGGCCTCGGACCGGGTCAGGGCCGAGTCGAGGCTGATCGCCACCCACAGGCCCGTCCCGGCGGTGGCCGCGCAAAGCAACGCCGCGCCGGCCGCCGCTCCCATGACCTTCTGAGCCAATGACGCCATATGGTATCTCCCCGCGACGCATCGCAAATCTCGCGGGAAAGAATGCGCGACGACATGTCTAACGGGTGTTAACCGGGGCTGTGTCGGAGCGGCGACATAAGGTCGCGTTCGGCGATCGGTGGTCGATCTAACGCGGGATGTCGGCGGTCTTCACCAACGCGACCTGCCTGTAGACGGCGGCGACCTCGAAATAGCGGCCAAAGGCGGCGTGGAACTGGTCGACGGCCTGCTTCACGCCCGGGCCGCCGATCTCGCTGATGTCGTGCCAGTAGTCGTCCAGCACCATCATGCCGCCCACGCTCAGCAGGCTGGCGCAGAAGCACAGGTCGATCAGCACGGCCAGGGCCGTGTGGCTGCCGTCGACATAGATGAGGTCGAACTGTTCGTTCCGCTCCAGCATCTGGGGCAGGACGTAGGTCGAGAAACCCTTATGGGTGTCCAGGCTCTTGAAGCCGCACTTGGCCATGTTGCGACGGAAGCGCGGCTCGACCGCGTGGTACTTCTCTTCCGGGTTCAGGGCCTCGTCGAACCAGGGATCGATGACCGTGACGGCCAGGCGTTGGGGCAACAGCCAGTCCATGAAGGCCAGGTTGCGGCCCTCATAGGCGCCGATCTCCATGTACCGAATCGTTTCGCCGGCGGGACGCTTGCCAGCGAAGTCGCGTAGCAACGGGGCCACGAACGGGATGTTGTTGCTGGCCCATGTCGAGGTGAACTCGAAGCCGGCCTGTTCGGCATGGGCGTTGAACGCATCGACCACGGCCGGATCGCGCTGGCCGCCCAGCATGGTCTTGGCCAGGGTGGTGGCTAGACGCGGATTGATCTTGGTCAGCGAGCGCAGCTTCGCCAGACCGGCGCGGTGGGTGACGGTCTCGGCGTCGAAGTGCATGTCGGCGGCGGCCATGGTCGTTCCCTACAATCGGTTGCGGGGAATTTGCGCAGGAAGGTCTTAAGGAAGGGCTCAGTCGGTGAACGCCGTGATCGGCCTGTTCCTGGTCAGGCTCCAGCCGGCCGAGATAGTCTCCGCCGTCGCTAGGTCGGTATTCTGGATCGTGTAGGTCCAGAGGATCTCGGTGAAATTCAGCTTGAACTGCTCGGTCGGCATGTCGTCGGGGTGCGACTGGAGCTGGATCTCGCTGACGATTGCGTCGCGCAGGGAGACGGTGATGATGTTCGCGGTCTTGTCGCCGGAATTTCGCGCGATGTAGAGCTTGGTGGGCTGCTCGGCGCCGATCCCTATGGGCTTGGCGCCGAGGCAGTGTTCGTAGAGCTTGACCGAGGTCTGGTCGACGTACTTGACGCAGGTGAACTCGGTGATGATCGGCCGGCCCGAGGCCCTGGCGTTGGCCGAGACATCGGTGCTGATCTGCTGCTTCATGCCCTGGTGCATGGACACCAGTTCGATGCATCGACCGATATTGGCCAAGTGCCAGCCGGGATCGATCAGCGACTCGCCTTGGCTCCAGTCGGGTCCGCCAGGGCTACCAAACAGGCTCTGATCGCCCGGCTCTAGCAGAATCAGATCCATGGCTCGAGCCTCACGGTTGTTTGTCCCGCATCTTAAGCCTATCGGCGAGTATCAGGCGACCACGATCTGGCCGTCGCGGACCTCGACTGGCCACGGGAACAGCTTGTCGCCGGGGCAGGGACCGGCCACGCAGGCCCCGTCCTCGATCTTGAACAGGGCCGCGTGGCCGGCGCACAGGATCAGGTCGTTCTCGCGGGTCAGGTAACGGCCGGCGAAGCCCGCCAGCGGCCATCCGGCGTGCGGACAGCTGTCGAGATAGCCGACCACCCGCTCGTCCTTGCGCACCACGAAGCCGGCGAACATCGCGTCGCCCTCACGCCAGCGGAAGCCCCTCGAACCGGGCGAGGCGATCTCGTCCAGCGCGCAGAGCACTGTCCCCGGCGCGGGACGGGCGGGATTTTCCGGGTCGGTGCGCAAGCTTAGCCGATCGAGCCGACACCCACGCGCCAGCTCTGGATCTCGACGCTCTCGAACAGGCCGGCCAGAGTGTATGGGTCGTTGTCGACGAAGGTCCGAGCGGCGGCGCGGTCCTCGGCCTCGACGATCAGCATCGAGCCGATGGGCGAACCGGCGTCGTCCAGTAGCGGGCCGGCTGCCTTCACCAGGCCCGCGCCGTTCAGATAGTCGAGATGGGTCGGGCGGGTCGCCATGCGCGTCTCGAGGGCGCCGGGCTTATCCTTGCAGTAGACGACGAAGAGGGCCATGCGGCGGTCCTTTGTGGGTTCAGGCTTCGGATTTGAGCGGTCGCGAGAGCAGGCCCGCGATGGCGGCGTCGACCTCGACCTCGCCGGCCAGGATGGCGGCGACGGCTTCGCAGATCGGAACCTCGACCCCGACCTTGCGGGCGAGGGCGCGGACGGCCGGGGCCGAGGCGACGCCTTCGGCGATCGAAACCTTGCCGGCCAGGGCCTGTTCCAGGGTCAGGCCTTGGCCCAGGGCCAGGCCAACGCTCATGTTGCGCGACTGCGGGCTGGAGCAGGTGAGGACCAGGTCGCCCAGGCCGCAGAGGCCGGCGACGGTCTCGGGCTTGGCCCCGAGGGTTACGGCCAGGCGGGTCAGCTCGGCGAAGCCGCGGGTGATCACCGTGGCGTGGGCATTGCGGCCCAGGCCCTTGCCTTCGACGATGCCGCAGGCGATGGCCAGGACGTTCTTCACCGCGCCGCCGGCCTCGGCCCCGATCAGGTCGTTGGCCGTGTAGGGGCGGAAGGTCGGGATGGCGATGGCCTCGGCGATGGCGCGGCCCAGAGCCTCGTCCTCGCAGGCCAGGGTGACGGCGGCGGGCAGGTTCCGCGCCACTTCGCCGGCGAAGCTGGGGCCGGACAGGACCGCGATCGGCGCGCCGGGCAGGGCCTCGGCCGCCACCTCGGTCATCAGCTTCAGCGAGCCCTGCTCGACGCCCTTCGAGCACAGCACGATCGGCGCACCGGCCTTGTGGTGCGGGGCGAAGGCGCCCAGGGCCGCGCGCAGATGCTGCGCCGGGGCCACGGCCAGGATCAGATCGCAGTCGGCGAGGCCGACCAGGTCGGTAACCGCCCTGATCGATGGCTCCAGCGAGATTCCCTGAAGGAACACCGCGTTCTCATGGCGTTCGTTGACGGCCGTCACGACCTCGGGCTCGCGGGCCTGCAAGGTGACCTGGAGACCGGCGCGAGCGCAGACCTGGGCCAGGGCCGTGCCCCAGGCGCCGGCGCCGATGACGCCTACATGGTGGAAGGTCATGCCTTGGCTCCCTTGCGTCCGTAGGCGTTGGCGGGGTTGGCCAGCGCCGCGGCTTCGTCCAGCGGCCAGCGCGGACGGGCCACGGCGTCGAGGTCGTCGGAAATCCCCAGGGCCAGCCGTTCGGCCCCGGCCAGGGCGATCATGGCGGCGTTGTCGGTGCAATAGGCCAGCGGCGGGGCGGCGAACGAGAAGCCATTCTTCTCGCAGTCGGCCAGCAGGGCCGCGCGCACCGCGCCATTGGCGGCCACGCCGCCGGCGACGACGAAGCGCAGATCCGCCGCGTGGTGGCTATCCTTGTAGAGCTTCATGGCCCGGTCGACCCGCTCGGACAGCTGGCGAGCGATGGCGGCCTGGACGGCGGCCGCGAGATCCCGGCGCTCATTGTCGGTCGTCAAGGTCTCGGCGATTCGCGCGGCGGCGGTCTTCAGGCCAGAGAACGAGAAGTCGCAGTCCTTGCGGCCCAGCAGGGCGCGGGGCAGGGCGTAGCGCGCCGCGTCGCCGCCGACCGCAAGCTTCTCCAGGGCGGGACCACCCGGATAGGGCAGGCCCAGGCTCTTGGCGATCTTGTCGAAGGCCTCGCCGGCCGCGTCGTCGATCGTGGTGCCCAGGCGCCTGCAGGCCCCGACGCCGGAGACTTCCAGCAGCTGGCAATGGCCGCCGGAGACCAGCAACAGAAGGAACGGATAGGCGATGTCGGCGCCCAGGCGCGCCGAGACCGCGTGGCCCTCCAGGTGATTGACGGCGATCAGCGGCAAGCCTCGCGCCAGCGACACGGCCTTGCCGAACGCCAGGCCGACCATGACCCCGCCGACCAGGCCTGGACCGGCCGTGGCGGCGACGCCGTCCAGCTGGTCGAAGCCCAGGCCCGAGGCGCGCATGGCCTCGGCGGCGATGGCGTCGATCGACTCCACATGGGCGCGAGCGGCGATCTCGGGCACCACGCCGCCGAAAGGGGCGTGCTGCTCGAACTGGGTGCCGATGACCGAGGACAGCACCGTCACCGTACCGTCCGGCGCGCGGCGCACGACCGATGCCGCGGTCTCATCGCAGCTGGTCTCCAGGCCGAGAATGGTGAGTGCAGAATCCGTAAGGATAGTCATTCGTTGCGGGCTTCCCGCCGCTCCTGTAGCAGCGAAGATGAAATCTTGTCTCCGCAGGTAACGTTCCGACCGTGTCCCGGCAACCTCCCATCCGTATCGGCGCGCGTGGCTCCAAGCTCTCCCTGGCCCAGTCGGGGCTGATGCAGGCGCGGATCGCGCATGCGCTGGGCGTTCCGTTCGACGCCTCTCGTGAAGAGATCGAGGCGGCCGCTCCGCTGATCCCGATCGTCACCAGCGGTGACCGCATCCAGGATCGTCGGCTGATGGAGATCGGCGGCAAGGGCCTCTTCACCAAGGAAATCGAGGAAGCCCTGCTGGACGGCCGCATCGACTGCGCCGTTCACTCGCTGAAGGACATGCCGGCCGAGCTGCCGCCGGGTCTGATCCTGGCCGCCACGCCCGAGCGCGAGGATCCGCGCGACGCCTTCATCAGCAATATCTGCGAGCGGTTGGAAGACCTGCCGAAGGGCGCGCGCCTCGGCACAGCTTCCCTGCGTCGCCAGGCCCAGGCCCTGCACGTGCGGCCCGATCTCGAGATCGTCATGCTGCGCGGCAATGTCGATACTCGCCTTGCCAAGCTGGAACGCGGCGAGGCCGACGCCATCCTGCTGGCCCAGTCTGGCCTGAACCGCTTGGGGCTGGGTCATATCACCAAGAGCTGGCTCGACCCCGACGCCGCCCCGCCCGCGCCGGGCCAGGGCGCTCTGGTCATCGAGACCCGCCTGGAAGACGCCCACGCCCCTTGGCTGCAGGCCGTCAGCTGCCGCGAAACCACCCTCGCCGTCGCCGCCGAACGAGGCGCGCTCTACGCCCTGGAAGGCTCGTGCCGCACGGCCATCGGCGCCCGCGCCGTGCTGGACGGCTCGCGCCTGACCCTGATCGTCGAGGCCCTGACCCCGGACGGCGCCCAGCGCTTCCGCCGCCAGGACGAGACGATCCTCTCCGGCGCGGATGACATCACCGAAGCGCGCGCCCTGGGCCTGGAGCTCGGCGCCGAGGTCCGCCTGGAAGGCGGCGACGCCATCCTGCTGCCGGAGTAGGGGCATGAGCGCGGGCGCGCCGGTCTGGATCACGCGCGCCCGTCCCGGCGCCCTGGCCACGGCCGAACGCGTGCGAGGCCTGGGCTTCGAGGCCATCGTCGACCCCCTGCTGGAGGTCGAGGCGCTGCATACCGAGCTCGATCTTTCCCATATCACCGCCTTGGCCTTCACCAGCGCCAACGGCGTCGAGGCTTTCGCGCGGCTGTCGGACACGCGCGGCCTGCCGGTGTTCGCGGTCGGCCGGGCCACCGCCAAGGCGGCGCAAGCCGAGGGTTTCGCGTCCGTCTCCAGCGCGGACGGCGATGTCGAGGATCTCTGCGAACTGATCGCCGCCGGGGCCTCTGGGCCGGTGCTCTGGGCGGGGGCCCGGGAGCCGGCCGGCGATCTTGTCGGCATGCTGCGCGGCCGAGGGGTGATGGCCAAGGGCGTGGCGGTCTACGAGACCCTCGAACGCGTCCCATCCGACGAGACCTTCGCGCGGCTGGAGGCGCCCGCCACGGCGCTGCTGCATTCGCCCCGCGCGGCCCGGGTCCTTGCGGCCATGCTGCGCGAACGGCCCGCGTCGGCGCTGCGCTTCTTGTGCCTTTCCGAGGCCGTCGCCGCCCCTCTGCGCGGCATCGCCGAACCCGGGTCTGTGACCTTCGCGCCGCGTCCGGACGAATCCGCCCTCCTGGACCTGCTCAATAGCTAAGCACGACGTTGCGAAGCGTCGCGGCCTGGGGCACGAATGGACCTCATGAACGCCGTCCCCGATCCCGCTGAAATCGTCGCCCCCAGCGACCCGGCGCTGTACGCCCGTCGCCGTGTGATGGGTCCCGGCGTGTGGATCTGGCTGGTCCTCTGTGTGCTGTGCGTCGCCCTGGGCGCGGGCGTCGCGCACTACGGCCCGACTCTGTTCAAGGCCACGGCCGCGCCGGCCGACGGCGCGGTCTCCGCCGAGCCCAGCCCGCACGCCGTCGCCGACCGTGTCGCCACGGGCTCGGCCCTGCCGGTCGATACCGGGACCAGCGCCGTGGCCCCGCCGGCCGCCGATCTGCAGCGCTTGGACGGCCGAATCGCCGCCCTGGAAGCCAGCCAGAAAAGCGTGACCGACGCGGCGACCGCCGCCCTGGCGGTTTCGGCGCTCGCGGAGGCCACCGAGACCTCGCGCCCGTTCGGCCAGGAACTGGCCGGTCTGCAGCGCGTGCTCCCGCCCTCGCCGGACCTCCGCGGGCTGAGCGACCTGGCCGCCAAGGGCGCCCCGACCCGAGCCGGCCTGGCCGTGCAGTTCGGGGCCCTGGCCGGCCGCGCCGCCAGCGCCTCGCGCAATCCTGGCCCGGACGCCGACCTGTTCTCGCGGATCCGCTACGCCCTCTCCAGCATCGTTTCGATCCGCCACGTCGGGTCGACCACCGGCTCGACGCCGGACGCCATGCTGGCTCGCGCCCAGTCCCTGCTGGACGATGGCGATGTCGAGGGCGCGGTTGAGGCTCTGGACCCGCTGCCCGACGCCGCCCGCGTGGTGCTGGCGCCGTGGATCAACGCCGCCAACCGCCGCATCGAGATCGACCGCCACGTGGCGGCCATCCGCGCCGACGCCCTGACCGACCTGTCTCGCGTCGCGCGGACCGGATCCCAGGGGCAACCATGACCCGCGTCGCCTTCGCCCTTTTCCTCGTGGCCGCGGTCGCGGTCACGGTCCTGGCCCTGACCGGCGAGCCCGGCCGCGCGGCGTTGGACTGGATGGGCTGGCGCATCGAGATGACCGCCGCGGCGGCGGCCCTGCTGACCCTGTTGTCGGCCCTGCTGTTCACCCTGCTGTGGCGGGGCGTCATCTGGATCGTCGAGGCGCCGCGCCGCGCCGCGCGCGCGCGCGCCGAGGCCAAGCGCAAATCGGCGATCGAGGCTCTGTCGCGCGGTTTCCTCGCGGTCGCCGCCGGCGACGGCTCCGAGGCCCGCCGCCTGGCCCAGAAGTCCGCCGAACTGGCCGAGGACGCCCCGGCCCTGGTGCGCGTGCTGGCCGCCCAGGCGGCCGAGGCGGCCGGCGACTTGGGCGCGGCCAAGAGCGCCTACAACGCCATGCTCGGCTTTCCCGAAATGCGCCTGGCCGGCCTGCGCGGCCTGATGCAGGCGGCGCAGGCCGAGGGCGACCGCTCGGCCGCGATTGGTCACGCCGAGACCGCCTACGGCCTGGCCCGCACCGCCCGCTGGGCCTGGCGCGCCCTGCTGGAGGCCCGGTTGGAGGTCGGCGACTGGGCCGCGGCGCTGGACCTCGTCCAGGGCGCCCTGGAGCGCAAGATCGTCTCGCCGGCCGTCGCCGACCGCAGCCGCGCCGCGCTTCTGGCCGCTTCGGCCGCCAGCCTGGAAAACAGCGTCGAGCCCAAGGTCCGCGCCCAAGCGCTCGACTTCGCGACCCAGTCGGTGAAGCTGAAGCCCGACTTCGCCCCCGGGGTGGTGATGGCCGCCCGCCTCTTGGCCGATGACGGCAAGGTCGCCAAGGCTGGCCAGTTGATCGAGACCGCCTGGAAGGCCGAACCGCACCCGGCCTTGTGGCTGGCCTATCGCGACCTGAAGACCAACGAGACCCCCAAGGCCCGCGGTCAGCGGCTGGCCTCTCTGGCCGCCCTGAAGCCCGAGGCCCGCGAGAGCCGCATCCTGCGCGTCGAGAGCGCCCTGATCGGCGGCGACCCCATCGCCGCTCGCGCCGCCGCCCGCCTGCTGGACGCCGAGGCGCCCACGGCCCGCTTCGCCGGCCTGATGGCTCGCGTCGCCGCCGCCAACGGCGAGGCCGACGAGGCCCGCGCGTGGATCGCCCGGGGTATCGAGGCCCCGCAGGAAGCCGACTGGTCCGACCTCGACCCCGAAGGCCGCGCCTTCGCCTATCACCCCGAGGACTGGGCCCGCCTCGTCGGCAGCTACGGCGAGACCGGCCAGCTGATCCATCCGCGACACGAACGCCGCGAGCGGACGATGAACGACCTGCCCGAGCTGCCTTCGGCCTATGCGGACTACGCGGCGTCGACGCCATTCATCCGCGCGGCCGAGACCGGCGGGGCCCTGATGCCCGTCCCGGACGATCCTGGCGTGTTCGACGCGCCGCCGATTTCCGACCCTCCGGAAGGCGGTCCGGCGCCCCGTCGCAATTCTGGTGCAAGACGGCGCTTGGCAAGTGGCTCGCGCGCCGCTAAATAGGCGCTCCCTTCGCCTTGGAGCTCTGCTTCGGGGTGCGTGGGCCGCCTTAGCTCAGCCGGTAGAGCGGCGCATTCGTAATGCGTAGGTCAGGTGTTCGAGTCACCTAGGCGGCACCATTTCTTCTTTCCCATTTGAAATTCGGAACTCTCGCCACGACGGCTCCGTTCGTGTCTTGAAGGAGTTCCGCATGTCCGATCGCGTCGACGACGATACCGCCCTCGAGGAAGTCATGGGCTTTCTCGACGCTCCGCCCGAAGAGGGCGGTGCCGACGACGCCCGGTTTGGCGAGCGGCTGCGGCAGGTGATCGCGGCGGCGATTCCGTTGGATGAGGGCGAGGATCCGGCGGACGGACCGACCTTGCAGCTGGACGACAGCTTGCGGGGTCGGTTGGAAGCGCTGGCGAAAAAGCGAGGCGGGAACCACTATTTCGGCGACCATCCCGACGGGATTGGCCCAACGCTGGGCATGGATGTGAGCAAGTCCTAGGGCATTTTCCGACGAAGTGGACACCGGTTCGTCGTCAGAAAATGCGTTAAAACAAAGGGCTAGAGCATTTCACCGATCCAGTCCGATCGGAAAATGCTCTAGCCGGCCTCAGTCGTCCCAGCCCTTGCGTTTCTTCTTCTTGCCCAGGGCGAAGATCCCGGGATACGGCCCCTTTCCTACGCGATAGAGGCACCAGTCGTCGTCCTTGGCGCAGTCGCCGTCGAAGGCCGCCTTCTTGTCCGGGTCGATGGCGGCGTACATCGGCGCGGTGCGCGAACGCTGGCCGTCGGCCTCGGCGCACGCGGCCTTCTGGTCGCGGTTCAGGGCGACGGCTTTCTCGTGCCGGCAACCCAGGCTTTCGCGCAGGCTGTCGCGGGTCTGGTCGCTCTGTTCGACCAGCTTGCGGGCGGTGAAGCCGGGAGGGGCGACGATCGCTGGCGGGCCCGAGGTCTTGGCGGTCGTGGGCGGGACCGGAATGATTGTCGGCGAGGGCAGCGGGGGCGAGACAGCGCTTCGCCGGGTTCGGTCCGGCGCGACCGGGGCGGGCGCGGGCGCATCGACGGCTCGGGACGGTGCGTCCAGCAGTTGCGCCTCGATGACCGGCGGTTCGACCAGTTGCGGCAGCCAGCGCGCTCCGGAGACCAGGGCCAGCAGCACAAGGACGTGAGCCGCCAGAACCGCGCCCAGGGCCGTGAGGTTGCGCCGCAGATCCCGCCGTGAGGGGCGCCGCCAGGTTCCGATGGCGATCGCCGTACTCATGATATCTCCAGGCGCCGCGGCGCTGGATAGGGGTATGCGCGCGATACGGCGCGAGCGTGGCCGTGCGGGACAAGAAAAAGGCCCGATGCTTCTATCGGGCCTTTCCTTGTTTCAGCGATGAGACTGGAGGCTTAAGCCGCCGCCTGCGCCTTGACGCCGAAACGGCCGTAGAAGGTCTCGCCCTTCTCGGCCATCTCGCGCAGCAGGGCCGGCGGCGCGAAGCGCTTGCCGTACTTCTGGGCCAGGGCGTCGCATGTCTCGACGAAGGCCTTGGCGCCGACGCCGTCGATCAGGCTGATCGGACCGCCGGTCCAGGGCGCGAAGCCCCAGCCCAGGATGGCGCCGACATCGGCCTCGCGCGGGTCGACGATGACGCCCTCCTCGAAGCAACGGGCGGCTTCGACGGCCTGACGGTAGAGCAGGCGGGTGCGGATCTCCTGGATCAGCGCCTGGTCGGCGTCGGCGATCTTCACCGGGGCGAGGTCGGAAAGGCCCTTCCACAGAACCTTCGGGCCGTTCTCCGGGTAGTCGTAGAAGCCCTTGCCGTTCTTGCGGCCAAAGCGCTGCAGCTCGACCACCATCTTCTCGATGATCGGGGCGAACGGACGGTCCTCGAACTTGTCGCCGAGGTCCTTCTTGGTTTGCTGGGTGACCTTGTAGCCAAGGTCCAGGGCGACATCGTCGTTCATTTCCAGCGGACCCCGGGGCATGCCCGTGGCGCGGCCGACATTGTCGATGATCGCCGGCGCGATGCCGTCGGCCAGCATTTCGAGGCCTTCCTGCACGAAGGTGCCGAAGCAGCGCGACGTGTAGAAGCCGCGGCTGTCGTTGACGACGATCGGGGTCTTCTTGATCTTCAGGACGTAGTCGATCGACTTGGCCAGGGCTTCCTGGCTGGTCTGTTCGCCCATGATGATCTCGACCAGGCCCATCTTGTCGACCGGCGAGAAGAAGTGGATGCCGATGAACGAGGCCGGACGCACCGAGGCCTTCGCCAGGCCGGTGATCGGCAGGGTCGAGGTGTTGGAGCCGAAGATGGCGGTCTCGGCCAGTTCGGCCTCGGCCTTCTTGGTCACTTCGGCCTTCACGTCGCGGTTCTCGAACACGGCTTCCACGACCAGGTCCGAGCCCTTGACCAGGCTATAGTCGGTGGTCGGGGTGATCAGGGCGAGGATGGCCTCACCCTTTTCCTGGGTCATCTTGCCGCGCGAGACGGCCTTCTTGACAAGGCCCTCGGCGTAGGACTTGCCCTTGTCGGCGGCTTCCTGCGTCTGGTCGATCAGCACGCTCTCGATGCCGGCCATGGCTTGGACATAGGCGATGCCCGCGCCCATCATGCCGGCGCCCAGGACGGCGACCTTCTTGACGTCGTAGTGCGGGACACTGGCGGGACGGCCCGAACCCTTGCCCAGCTCCTGCAGGGAGAGGAACAGGGTGCGGATCATGCCCTTGGCCTGGGGCGTCATCATGGTCTTCAGGAAGTAGCGGGTCTCGATCCGCAGGGCGGCGTCGAACGGCACCTGCGTGCCTTCATAGACCGCCTTCATGATGTTCAGCTGCGCGGGGTAGTTGCCGTAGGTCTGCTTGCGCAGCATGGCGTTGCCCATGACGAAGACCTGGCTGCCGGTCGGGGTGTAGGGACCGCCGCCCGGGAGCTTGAACTCCTTCTTGTCCCACGGCGCGACGGGGTCGCCCTTGGTCTTGACCCAGGTCTTGGCGGCCTCGACCACCTGGTCGGCCGGGACGACCTCGTGCACGACCTTGTTGGCCAGGGCCTCGGCGGGCTTCATCGACTTGCCTTCGAGCAAGTAAGGCGCGGCGGCCATCACACCCATCAGGCGCGGCAGGCGCTGGGTGCCGCCGGCGCCCGGCAGCAGGCCAACCTTGGCCTCCGGCAGGGCCAGCTGGATCTTCGGATTGTCGGCGACCACGCGATAGTGGCAGGCCAGGGTGATCTCGAGACCGCCGCCCATGGCCAGGCCGTTGACGGCCGCGGCCACAGGCTTGCCGCAGGTCTCCAGGGCGCGGAACGCCTTGTTCAGCGCGAAGCCGGCCTCGAAGGCGGCCTTCAGGCCCTCTTCGCCCGGCTTGCCGCCGCCGAGACCGCCGCTGCCGCCGAGCTCACCAAGGTCGGCGCCGGCGCAGAAGCCGGTCGTCTTGCCCGAGGTGATGACGGCGCCCTTGATGGTCTCGTCGCTCTTGATGCGATCGACGACGTCGCCGATTTCCTTGATGACCGAAGCGGTCAGGGTGTTCATCGAGCGGCCGGGCACGTCGAAGGTGACCAGGGCCACGCCGTCGGAATCGACCTCGATCTTGAAGTTTTCCATAGGTGTCAGGTCCTTGAGTCTTAGACGCGTTCGATGACGGTTGCGGTGCCCATGCCGGCGCCGACGCACAGGGTGATCAGGGCGGTTTCCTTGTCCGAGCGTTCCAGCTCGTCGAGCATGGTGCCCAGGATCATGGCGCCGGTGGCGCCCAGCGGGTGGCCCATGGCGATGGCGCCGCCATTCACGTTCATCTTGTCGTGCGGGATGTCCAGCGCCTGCATCATGCGCAGGACGACGGCGGCGAAGGCCTCGTTCAGCTCGTAGAGGTCGATGTCGGAGACCTCCATCTTCAGCTTCTTCAGAAGCTTCTCGGTGACCAGCGACGGCCCGGTCAGCATGATCGAGGGTTCAGAGCCGATCGAAGCCGCGCCCTTGATGCGGCCGCGAGCCTTCAGGCCCAGGGCCTCGCCCATTTCCTTGGTGCCGATCAGCACGCCGGCGGCGCCGTCGACGATGCCCGAGCTGTTGCCGGCGTGGTGGACGTGGTTGATCTTCTCGACCTGCGGATAGCGCTGGGTGACGACGGCGTCGAAGGCCATCTCGCCCATGCCCGTGAACGAGGGGTTCAGCGAGGCCAGGGTCTGCATGGTGGTCGAGCCGCGCACGGTCTCGTCGTGGTCGAGGATGGTCAGGCCCAGCTGGTCCTTCACGCCGATCACCGACTTCTTGAAGCGACCGTCGGCCCACGAGGCGGCCGCGCGCTTCTGGCTCTCGACGGCATAGGCGTCGACGTCATCGCGCGAGAAGCCATACAGCGAAGCGATCAGGTCCGCCGAGACGCCCTGCGGGGCGAAATAGGTCTTGAAGGCAGAGGACGGGTCGGTCGGCCAGGCGCCGCCGTCGCTGCCCATGGGCACGCGGCTCATGCTCTCGACGCCGCCGCCGATGGCGAGGCTGGCTTCGCCCGAGGCGACCTTGGCCGCGGCCATGTTCACGGCTTCCAGGCCCGAGGCGCAGAAGCGGTTGATCTGCACGCCGGCGACGCTCTCGGCGTAGTCGGCGGTCAGGACGGCGGTGCGGGCGATGTCCGAGCCTTGCTCGCCGACGGGGGCGACGCAGCCCAGCACGACGTCGTCGACGTACTTGGTGTCGAGGTTGTTGCGGTCGCGCAGAGCTTCCAGCACCTGGGTGGCCAGGGACAGCGAGGTGATCTCGTGCAGAGACCCGTCCTTCTTGCCCTTGCCGCGCGGGGTGCGCACGGCGTCGAAGATGTAAGCGTCAGCCATGGAATGGCTCCTTCCCGAGAAGTGGTGTTCGTGTCGTTGAAGGCGCGGCCTTTTAAGGCCGGTCCTATGGTTTCCAGTTGCCGATCGGGTACTTGCCGATCGGCTCGCACTTCAGGCCGCTGGCGGCGGCCTTGGCGCGGTAGTACGTACGCTGTCCGAAGTCCGGCGGTGGCAGCTCGCACGCCGTGAAGCCCGAGGTCGTGACCTCCAGTTTCCATGTGGCGATCTTGGAGCGCAGCAGCGTGTTGCAGACATCCTTGCCGGGCGGCGTCAGCGGCAGCTTGAAGGCGCCGGGTTGCGGGCGCTTGCCAACCAGTTCGCCGGAAAAGGTCAGGGGGCGCGGACCAGGCGCGGCGCGGACGCAGACCACGGCCGCGCGGGCGTCGGGAACGGGTTGAGCCGCGGCCGGGCCGGCCAGCAGCAGGATGAGCGGTACGATCACAGTGTCCTCGCGATCAGGAGTTTCATGATCTCGTTGGTGCCGCCGTAGATGCGCTGGATGCGGCTGTCCTTGTACATGCGGGCGATCGGGTACTCGTTCATGAATCCATAGCCGCCGAACAGCTGCAGGCAGCGGTCGACGATCTTGTTCTCCAGATCCGAGACCCAGTACTTGGCCATCGATGCGGTAGCCGCGTCCAGCTTGCCGGCCAGGTGCTGCTCGATGCAGTGGTTGGTGAAGACGCGGGCCACGGTCGCCTCGGTCTTGCATTCGGCCAGGACGAACTGGGTGTTCTGGAAGTCGATGATCGCCTTGCCGAACGCCTTGCGGTCCTTGACGTAGGCGATGGTGAGTTCGAGCGCCCGCTCGATGGTCGCCATGCCCTGCACGGCGATGTTCAGGCGTTCCTGCGGCAGCTGACCCATCAGCTGGAAGAAGCCCTGGCCCTCGTCGGTCCCCAGGAGATTCTCGGTCGGGATCTTCACGTCGTTGAAGAACAGCTCCGACGTGTCCTGGGCTTCCTGGCCCAGCTTGTCGAGATTGCGGCCGCGCTCGAAGCCTTCGACCTCGTCGGTCTCGACGATCAGCAGGCTGGTGCCGCGCGCGCCGCCCGCCGGATCGGTCTTGGCCACGACAATGATGAAGTTCGCCGTCTGGCCATTGGTGATGAAGGTCTTGGAGCCGTTGATGACGTAGTGGTTGCCGACCTTCTTGGCGGTGGTCTTCACCCCTTGAAGGTCAGACCCGGCGCCGGGCTCGGTCATGGCGATCGCGCCGACCAGTTCGCCCGTCGCCAGCCTCGGCAGCCAGCGACGCTTCTGCTCGTCGGTCCCATAGTGGACCACGTAGGGCATGATGATCGCGTTGTGCAGGCTGATGCCGAAACCGTCGACGCCCTTGAGGCCCAACTGCTCCATCAGCACGACCTCGTGGCGGTAGTCGCCGCCGGCGCCGCCGTATTCTTCGGGCGTGGAGAGGCCGAGCAAGCCGGCCTCTCCCGCCTTGGTCCACATGTCGCGATCGACGCAGTGGTTCTTGCGCCACCGCGCCACGGTCGATTCAGGCGCGTGCTCATCGAAGAACTTGCCCACCGCGTCCTCGAAGATCGCGATGTCCTCTTCGGCCATGAAGGCGGGTTTTTCGACGTTGAGCACGCTCATGATCAGAAGGCCTCCGCGGGTAGCGCCATCAGGGTCGCCGAACCCGTCTTAAGTTTGGCCAGGTGTGCCCCGGCGTCAGGCAAGATGCGCTCGATGAAATAGCGGCCCGTGGTCAGCTTGGTTGTGAAGAACGGGTCGGACGAGCCGGCCGCGATCTTGGCGTTGGCCGCCTTGGCCATCAGCGCCCACATGTAGGCCAGGCCGGTCAGGCCGAAGAGGTGCATGTAGTCGGTCGAGGCCGCGCCGGCGTTGTCGGGGTTCTGCAGGCCGTTCTGCATCAGCCACATGGTGCCGTCCTGCAGCTGGGCCTTCACGCCCGTCAGGGCCTCGATGAAGGGCTTCAAGCTCTCGTCGGCGTCGTTCTCGCCGATGAACTGGTCGATCTCCTGGAAGAAGGTCATGACCGCGCGACCACCCTTGGCGGCGAGCTTTCGGCCGACCAGGTCCAGGGCCTGCACGCCGTTGGTGCCTTCGTAGATCAGGGCGATGCGGCAATCGCGCATGAACTGGCTGACCGGGAAATGCTCGGTGAAGCCGCTGCCGCCGTGCACCTGCACCGCGTTCGAGCAGACCTCGAAGCCCTTGTCGGTGAGGTAGCCTTTCAGCACCGGCGTCATCAGGCCCATGTAGTCCGACGACTTTTCGCGGACGGCGGCGTCGGGGTGGACGTGCGACAGGTCGCCGTGCAGGGCGGTCCAGAACAGGAAGGCGCGGCCGCCTTCGATCAGGGCCTTGCTCTCCAGCAGCATGCGGCGGACGTCCGGGTGGACGATGATCGGGTCAGCCGGGCCGTCGGCGTTCTTCGGACCCGTCAGCGAGCGGCCCTGCAGGCGATCCTTGGCGAAGGCGACGGCGGCCTGGTAGGCGGCCTCGCCCTGGGCCACGCCCTGCATGCCGACGCCCAGGCGCGCCTCGTTCATCATGACGAACATGATCTTGAGGCCCGAGTTCTCCTCGCCGATCAGATAGCCCTCGGCGTCATCATACTGCATGACGCACGTGGCGTTGCCGTGGATGCCCATCTTCTCTTCCAGGCCCACGCACTTGACGCCCTGGTTACGCTCGCCGACCGAGCCGTCTTCCTTGGGGAAGAATTTCGGCACGATGAACAGGCTGATGCCCTTCACGCCGGCCGGAGCGCCCTCGATGCGGGCCAGGACGAGGTGGACGATGTTGTCCGACATGTCGTGCTCGCCGGCGCTGATCCATATCTTCTGGCCGGTGATCTTGTAGCTTCCGTTCGCCTGCGGAACCGCCTTGGTGCGCAGCAGGCCCAGGTCCGTACCGCAGTGCGGCTCGGTCAGGTTCATGGTGCCGGTCCATTCGCCGCTCACCATCTTGGGCAGGTAGGTCTGCTTCTGTTCGTCGCTGCCGCCGGTGTGGATGGCCGAATAGGCGCCGTGGGCCAGGCCCGGATACATCGAGAAGGCCATGTTGGCCGAGCTCGACATCTCGCTGAAGGCCAGGTTCACGACGTGCGGCAGGCCTTGGCCGCCATAGGCCGGGTCCGAGCCCAGGCCGGTCCACCCGCCTTCGCACAGCTGCTTGTAGGCGTCCTTGAAGCCCGGCGGGGTGGTGACGACGTTGGTGACCGGATCCAGCTTGCAGCCGGTCTTGTCGCCGACCGCGTTCAGCGGGGCCAGGACCTCGCCGGTGAACTGGGCGGCGGCGTCGAGGATCTGCTCCACGGTCTCGAACGGCGCGTCGGAAAAGCCGGGCAGGTCGCCGTGCTGATCGATGTTGAGCACGTCACGCAGGATGAAGGCGTGGTCGCGAACGGGCGGCTGGTAGGTCATGGAGCGGTCCTGGGAGGGAACTGAAAAAGAGTGATGGGTAGGAAAAGTGGATGTGCGGCCGCTGCCTCTCGCGCGTCTTGCACGGAGGCGGCGCCGCTGGAGAGTTTCTTACTTGCCCAACATCGCTTCGCCGTGACCGTCGAGACGGGCGCGCAGCACCTGCTCGTAATCGGCCGCGCGGGGCAGTAGGTCGGGGCGGATCTCGGTGAGGCGCTTTTCGAGGCGATTGCAGGCCTCGCGCAGCTCGATCAGGGCGTTGTCGATGTCGTCGCGCTGCTGTTCAAGGGCATTGGCGCGTTCGCGGAACTTCTTCAGCGAGCGGGCCATCTGCGCCGCGCCCTCGTCGTTCTCGTCATAGAGGTCAAGCAGTTCGCGGATCTCGGTCAGCGACAGGCCCACGCGCTTGCCACGCAGGATCAGCTGCAGGCGGACGCGATCCTTATGGGAATAGACGCGGTTCAGGCCCTCACGGGCCGGGTTCAGCAAGCCCTTGTCCTCGTAGAAGCGCAGGGCGCGCGGCGTGGCTTTGAATTCGTTGCACAGCTGGCGGATGGTGAAGGTCCGCTCGGGGCGTCGCAGGTCGGCCATGGATGGAAACCTCCCAATGAAGAGGGCCTGGCTACCGCGGCCGGGCCGCTTTGTTATCGTTGATCACCCTAAACCCGATCTCGGGCGGACGTCAACGCTTACGTAAACGTCAATCTAGGGATCGGCGATAGGTTTACTTTCCTAGGTTGCGGGGCGTATTTTCCGCGACAGGACAGCGCTCAAGGAGGCGTCAGTGGCGACCCTCTCTCACGGCGAAATCTGGCGGGCCATCGACGCCCTGGCTCAGCGCTTCGACATGACGCCCTCGGCAATGGCCCGCATGGCGGGCCTGGATCCCACCAGCTTCAACCGCTCCAAGCGCGGTTCGGCGGACGCTGACGGTCGCGCGCGCTGGCCCTCCACCGAGAGCCTGGCCAAGCTGCTGGAGGCTACGGGGGTCAATTTCACGGAATTCGCGGCCCTGACAGAGCAGTCCCCGGTGAGGGCGCCGCCCAATGGAAGGCAAGTCCGTGGCGCGCCGTTGATCGGCCTGGCC
Organism: Caulobacter sp. FV1ye6ST; assembly: GCF_058681225.1. Lineage (NCBI taxonomy): Bacteria > Pseudomonadati > Pseudomonadota > Alphaproteobacteria > Caulobacterales > Caulobacteraceae > Caulobacter > Caulobacter sp. FV1ye6ST. The sequence continues at coordinate 4,967,086 of NZ_CM178733.1, read as the reverse complement.
CAGGCCGGGCAGGACGGATTCTTCGACGAGGCGGGAATGCCGGTCGGCGCTGGCTGGGACGAGGTCGCCGCGCCGGATCTCGGCGGGGGCCTGTTCGCGCTGGAGGTGACGGGCGGTGATCTCGCGCCCGTCTATCGCGACGGCGACCGCCTGCTTGTGTCGCCCAGCCAGGAGCCGCGCAAGGGCGACCGCGTGGTGGCGCGAACGAACACCGGCGAGGTGCTGGTGCGGGAGCTGGGGCGGGTGACGGCCCGGACCCTAGAGCTTGTCGCCTTGGACCACTCGGGCGAACCCCGCCTGCTGTCGCGGGACGAGGTCGCCTGGGTCGCGCGGATCGTCTGGGTCAGCCAGTAGGTCGACCCGGCAGGTCTTTACGTGCGCGGGCAGCCGGCGTGGCTGTCGAGCAGCCAGGCGATCAACGGGCCGGCCGAGGGATCCTCGCACGACACGTCCAGACGGTACGACGCCCAGGTGTCATTGTGCGCGGCCTCGACGTGGGCGTCGGGGAACTGCTGAATGATTCCGCCGAGCAGGGAATCGAATTCCTGACGGTCGGCGGGGCGGAGAGTGAACGAAGCCATGGTCCTAAACCTTGATGACTGATCTTGGTTCTGATGGTCCGACCCTAGACTCCGAAACGTGGGCGGACCCTTAACCGCGTTTTCAGACTTCGTTCATTTTCAAGGACATGGTGTCGCAGGGCGCGCGGATTCACCCGGTGCGCGTAAGCGTGGCCTTTTGGATCCGCGCGGTGCGGGGCTGGACTAGCCCAGCTTCTCCTCGATCAGCGCCACCGTCCGGTCGATGCCGAAGATCGCCGCGAAGGAGCCGAAGCGGGGACCCTGGCTCTGGCCCAGCAGCACCTCGTAGAGGGCCTGGAACCAGGCGCGCAGCGGGTCGAAGCCGTGGGTCTTGCCGACCTCGAACACCTCGTTCTGGATCAGCTCGGCGTCTGGCGCGTCGGCCGGCATGGCCTTCAGCTTGGCCAGCAGGTCCAGCATCGCGGCGCGCTCCTGGTCGGTCGGGGCGCGGAAGGTCTTCGTCGGTTTGACGAAGTCCTCGTAGTAGTTGATCGCGTAGCCGGCCAGGCGGTCCAGCAGCGGCTGGGTTTCCGGCGAGGCCCCCGGGATGTAGCGCGACAGGAAGCCCCACAGGATTTCCTTGGTCGAGGCGTCGGCGGCCGAGACCAGGTTCAGCATCAGGCTGAACGACACCGGCGAGCCCTGCTCGGGCGGCTTGCCCGAGTGGATGTGCCAGACGGGGTTGTCGAGCTGCTTGGCTGGCTCCTGGCGCCCGTAGGCGTCCAGCTGCTGCAGATATTCGTCCGTCGCCTTGGGGATGACGTCGAAATAGAGCTTCTTGGCCGACTTGGGGCTCTGGAACATGTAGTATGACAGGCTCTCCGGCGCGCCGTAGCGCAGCCAGTCCTCCATCGACAGGCCGTTGCCCTTGGACTTGGAGATCTTCTGGTTGTTCTCGTCCAGGAAGAGCTCGTAGTTGAAGCCTTCCGGCGGAACCCCGCCCAGGGCCTTGCAGATCGCGCCCGAGGCCTTGACCGAGTCGATCAGGTCCTTGCCCGACATCTCGTAGTCGACGCCAAGCGCCGTCCAGCGCATGGCCCAGTCGGGCTTCCACTGCATCTTCACGTGGCCGCCGGTGACCGGGACCTCGACCTTGGAGCCGTCCTCGTCCTCGAAGACGATCGTGCCCTTCTCGACATCGCGCTCCAGCGTCGGGACCTGCAGCACCTTGCCGGTGGTCGGGCTGACCGGGAGGAACGGCGAATAGGTCGCGCGGCGCTCTTCGCCCAGGGTCGGAAGCATGACCTTCTGGATGGCGTCGAAGCGCTCCAGGGCTGTCAGCAGGGTCGCGTCGAACAGGCCGGACTTGTAGCACTCGGTCGACGAGACGAACTCGTACTCGAAGCCGAAGCCGTCCAGGAACGCGCGCAGGCGGGCGTTGTTGTGGGCGCCGAAACTGTCGTGGGTGCCGAATGGGTCGCGGACGACGGTCAGCGGCTTGCCCAGGTCCTCTATCAACGGCTGCTTGTTCTCGATGTTGTCGGGAACCTTGCGCAGGCCGTCCATGTCGTCGCTGAAGGCGATCAGGCGCGTCGGGATGTGGTCGCCGACCAGCGCACGGAAGGCCTGGCGCACCATGGTCGTGCGCGCCACCTCGCCGAACGTGCCCAGGTGGGGCAGGCCCGACGGACCATAGCCGGTCTCGAAGATCACGGCCTTGGCTAGCGCCGGATAGGCTTTCACCGCCTCGTCCGTCTTGCCGGCGTCGATCAGGGCCTTGGCGGCTTCCTGGTCGGCGCGGTCGGGAAGCCGCACGCGCAGGACGCGGGCGATGGTGGCGCGCGCCTGCTCGAACGGCCAGGAGCGGGCTTCGCGGGCGAGGGGGGAGAGGCCTTCAAACATGCGGGGCGTATAAACGCTGTGACGCAAGAGGGCTAGCTTTGCATCAGCCCTTCAGCGCCCCGGCCACCACCTCGCGCGCCTCGGCCTGGACCTGCTTCAGATGATCCGGACCCAGGAACGACTCCGCGTAGATCTTGTAGACGTCCTCGGTGCCTGACGGGCGCGCGGCGAACCATGCGCTCGCGGTCGTCACCTTGAGGCCGCCGATCGCCTCGCCATTCCCGGGGGCGTTGGTCAGGATGTCGGTGATCGGCTCGCCGGCCAGGGTCTTTGCGGCGACGTCGCTGGGGCTGAGCTTGGCGAGCCGCGCCTTCTCCTCGCGGGTCGCCGGGGCGTCGACGCGGGCATAGGACGGGGCGTCGTATTTCTGGGTGAGGTCGGCGTAGAGCTGGCTGGCGCTCTGGCCGGTCCGGGCCTGGATCTCCGCGGCCAGCAAGGCCAGCTGCAGGCCGTCCTTGTCGGTGGTCCAGACGCGGCCATCGTGACGCAGGAAGGCCGCGCCGGCCGACTCCTCGCCGCCGAAGCCGACCGACCCGTCCAGCAGGCCCGGCACGAAATATTTGAAGCCGACCGGCACTTCCAGCAGGCGACGGCCGAGCCCGGAGACCACCCGGTCGATCATCGACGACGAGACCAGGGTCTTGCCGACCGCGACGTCCGCGCGCCAGCCCGGGCGGTGGGTGAACAGGTAGGAGATCGCCGCGGCCAGGTAGTGGTTGGGGTTCATCAACCCGCCGTCGGGCGTGACGATGCCGTGGCGATCGGCGTCGGCGTCGTTGCCAATCGCCACGTCATATGGGGCGACGTCGTAGGCCGCGCCGCCCTTCATGATCTCGATCAGATTGGCCATCGCCGAGGGCGATGAGCAGTCCATGCGGATCTTGCCGTCGGTGTCGAGCGGCATGAACGCCCAGCGCGGATCCACCGCGTCGTTGACCACCGTCAGGTTCAGCTTGTGGCGCTCGGCGATCTCGCCCCAGTAGGCCACGGCCGCGCCGCCCAGGGGATCGGCGCCGATCCGGACGCCGGCCGCGCGGATGGCTTCCATGTCGATGACGCTGGAAAGGTCGTCGACATAGCGGCCCAGGAAGTCGTAGCGACCGGCGGCCTTGTGAGCCTCTTCGAAGCCTATCCGCTTTACCCCCGCCAGGCCCTCGGCCAGCAATTCGTTGGCGCGCGCGGCGATCGCCGAGGTCGCGCCGCTGTCGGCCGGACCTCCGGACGGAGGATTATACTTGATGCCGCCGTCGCGGGGCGGGTTGTGCGAGGGGGTCAGCAAAAGGCCGTCGGCTTGCGCCGTGTTCAGGCGATTATGGGTCAGGATGGCGTGCGACACCGCCGGGGTCGGGGTGTAGCCGTCACGGCTGTCGATCAGCGCGGTGACGCCGTTGCCGGCCAGCACTTCCAGCACCGAGCGGAAGGAAGGTTCGGACAGGCCGTGAGTATCGCGACCGACGAAGATCGGACCGGTGATCCCTAGGCCGGCGCGGTGCTCGACCACGGCCTGGGTGACGGCCAGGATGTGGTTCTCGTTGAAGCCGCCGTCCAGGCTGGAGCCTCGGTGACCCGAGGTGCCGAACACCACCTTCTGGGCGGGGTTGGCGACGTCGGGCTTGATCTCGAAATAGGCGCCGATCAGCGCCTCCAGGTCGATCAGGTCCTCGGGAAGAGCGCGAAGGCCGGCGCGGCTGTGCATGAAGACCCCAGGTTATGATTGGACGTCGGACGGCAACGGCCAACCCCTAGAGGCGGTTCAAGACGATTTCACCAACTATCTGCGGCGTCAGAACGCTTCGCTGACGATCGTTCCGTCCAGCAGCAGCGCCGCCCGCTTCAGGCCGCTGGACGCGAACGGCATGGCGACATGGCCGTCCCGATCCACGGAGACCAGCCCGCCATGGCCGCCCAAGTTCGCTACGCCCTGGATCGCCGCCCGCGCCGCGCTGTCCAGGCTCTCGCCGCCGAACCGCAGCCGGTGGGCGATTTGGGCCGCGACGGCGGTGCGGATGAAATATTCGCCCTGGCCGGTGCAGGAGACGGCCGCGAAGCCGTCGGCCCAGGCGCCGGCCCCGATGATCGGCGAGTCACCCACCCGACCGGGCCGTTTGCCGAACACGCCCGCCGTCGAGGTCGCGGCCGCTAGGCGTCCCTCGGCGTCGCGGACCACGCAGCCGACGGTGCCGGTCGGCAGGATCCCGGGCGGATGGTTGTCCTCGAACGCCCCGGCGCGGGTGAACCAGGTTTCCGGATCCTCGACCATCTCCAGCCCCTGGTCGCGGGCGAAGTCGATCGCGCCCTGGCCCGCCAGCATCACGTTCGGGGTCTTCTCCATCACCGCGCGAGCGGCCAGGATCGGGCTCTTGAAGCCTTGCAGCGCCGCGACCGAACCGGCCCGCGAGGTGGGGCCGCACATCAGGCTGGCGTCCAGCTCGTATTCCCCGTCGGCATTGGGCGAGGCGCCCTTGCCGGCGATGTAGAGGCCGCTGGCCTCCAGGGCGACGACGGTCTCGACCGCCACGTCCAGGGCGTTCGCTCCGGCGGCCAGGCGGTCGCGGGCCGCCTCGACGAGGCCGCGCATGTGGGCGATCTCAACGGCGTAGTCGTGGCCGGGCTTTGCGCCCGCGCCGCCGTGCAGGGCGAGACTAAAACGTTTGTTTGACATTCTGCTTCCTTGGCCCGGCGTCCCGCGCTAGCGTCCGGCCCTCTTAATCAAGAAATCTGGGAGAGGCGATCATGAAGGCGGTGCTCAGCAAGGAAGTCGGCGGTCCGGAGACCCTGGTGCTGGAGGAGCTGCCCGATCCCGTCGCCGGTCCCGGCCAGGTGCTGATCGACGTCAAGGCCTGCGGGGTCAACTATCCCGACGTCCTGATCATCGAGGACAAGTACCAGTTCAAGCCGACGCGGCCGTTCGCCCCGGGCGGCGAGGTCTCGGGCGTGATCGCCGCGGTCGGCGAGGGCGTCACCCGCTTCAAGGTCGGCGACCGCGTCCTGGCCTCGACCGGCTGGGGCGGCTTCGCCGAAAAGCTTGCCCTGGAAGAACAGCGCTGCACGCCCATCCCCGACAACATGCCTTTCGACGAGGCCGCCGCCTTCGTCCTGACCTACGGCACCTCGTACTACGCCCTGAAGGACCGCGGCGCGCTGAAGGCCGGCGAGACCCTGCTGGTTCTGGGCGCCGCCGGCGGCGTTGGCCTGGCGGCCGTCGAGCTGGGCAAGGCGGCGGGGGCGCGTGTTATTGCCGCGGCCTCCAGCCAGGAAAAAGTCGATCTGGCCATCAAGCACGGCGCCGACAGCGGCGTCGTCTATCCGCGTGGCCCGTTCGACAAGGACGGCCAGAAGGCGCTGGCCAACCTGATCAAGGACGCTTGCGGCCCCAATGGCTGGGATGTCGCCTATGACGCGGTCGGCGGCGACTATTCGGAGGCGACCATCCGGGCCGCTGGCTGGAACGGCCGCTTCCTGGTCATCGGTTTCCCGTCGGGGATTCCGAAAATCCCGTTGAATCTCACGCTGTTGAAGTCGTGCGACATCGTCGGGGTGTTCTGGGGCGCGGCGGTGGCGCGCGATCCCAAGGGCCATGCCCAGAACCTCAAGGACCTGATGGGTCTCTACGCCACCGGCAAGATCAAGCCCTACGTCTCCGAACGCTTCCCGCTGGCTCGCGCCGGCGAGGCCATCGCCCATCTTTCCAGCCGTAAGGCCATGGGCAAGGTGGTGATCACGGTTGATTAGAAGGGTTATCGGGACGTGGTTAAATCCCGCTAAGTATCCTTTTTAGCAAAGGAAACACGACATTTCCGCAGAGTGCTCCTCAAGACTAGGAGACTCTGCGGCGATGTTCGTCCCCCAGGAACAGAGCGGAATGAACGACGCGGCGCCGGCGGCGCCGCGGCGCGCCTATCGCCTGACACGGCGCCCCGAGGAACGCGTGCGCGTGCTCGGCGGGGTGATGGATCTGGTGCGCCCGGAAGAGGTGTTCCATTTCGTCACCGGCAAGCTGGAAGCGCGTCAGAGCGCCATCGTCGCCAACCACAATCTTCACAGCCTCTATCTGATCGGCAAGGACCATCAGATCGGCGCGTTCTACAAGGAAGCCGACCTGATCGAGGTCGACAGCGTGCCGTTGATCTTCTGGGCGCGGCTGGTGGGCCGGGCCAGCCGGCGCTTCCATCGCTGCACCTATCTGGACTGGCGCGACGAATTCTGGAGCCTGGCCACGCAGAAGAACTGGAAGGTCTTCTTCGTCGGCGGCGCCCCCGGCGTGGCCGAGAAGGCCATCGCGCGCATCCATCAGGATTATCCGACCGCCCAGATCGCCAGCCATCATGGCTATTTCGACGTCAGGCCCGGCTCGGCCGCCAACGACGCGGTGGTCGAGGCCATTCGCGACTACCAGCCTGACGTCGTGCTGGTCGGCATGGGCATGCCGCGTCAGGAGATCTGGACGCTGGAGAACCACAAGGCCTACGGTCCGGCCGTGACCTTTACCGTTGGCGGAGCCTTCGACTACGAGGCCGGCGTCCAGACGCCCGCGCCGCGCTGGATGGGCCCGATGGGCATGGAATGGCTGTTCCGGCTGATGAATGATCCGCAGCGCCTGTTCGCGCGCTACTGCGTCGAGCCCTGGTCGCTGGTCGGTCCGGCCTGCCGCGACGTGGTCCGGGCGCTGGGCAGGCGAGCGACAAGTGATCCCCGGGCGGCGGAAAACGCCCGCTGGGAGCAAATGCGTGCTCGCAACGAGGGAGTACGCTAGGATGACGCGGTCTGTGGGGGCCGAGATCATCGTGACGTTGATCTCGAAAGAGGGGCTTGGGGGATAATGGGCCTGGATATTCGCGTCATGACGCTGGAGGCCAGGGAGCGCTCCAGCTTCGCTCATCGCGCCGTCGCGGGCGTGGGTCTGGTCGGGCTTGGCCTGGCCTGGGCCGTCCTGCTGGCGCCATGTCTGCTTTGGCTGGCTCTCAGTCACCTGGGTCGTCGTCTCGAGCCGCTGGTTCGCCGTCCGGCCTGATTTCGTCTCGGGCCAATCTCGTCTCGGCCTGAGTGCTCGAAGGCCTCTAGCCAACCTCTGTTTGCTCCGCGAATATGATCATTGATCACTGACCCACGAAGAGGTCGGGGACGCGGAGGAATTTCTCATGGTCGGACGTCTGGACGGCAAGGTCGCCGTCGTCACCGGGGGCTGCTCGGGCATCGGACTCGGCGCGGTCGAGCTGTTCGTGGCCGAGGGGGCGAGCGTGATCGCCGCCGACCTGCAGGCCGAAAAAGGCGAGATGCTGGAAAGGCGCTTTCCCGACCACGTCCGCTTCTCGCGCTGCGACGTCACTTCGGAAGACGACCTGGCCAGGACCATGGCCCTGGCTGAGGAGAGCTTCGGCGGGCTCGACATCCTGTTCAACAACGCCGGCCATGGCGGCACGCCCGCGGCGGTGCCGGAGCTGACTGTCGAGGGCTGGGACAAGACCTTCGCCCTGCTGGTTCGCGGTCCGGCCATCGGCATGAAGCACGCCCTGCCGCTGATGCTAAAGCGCGGAGGCGGCTCGATCATCAACACCGCCTCGATCGCCGGCCTGCAGGCAGGCTTCGGTCCGCTGGCCTATTCGGCGGCCAAGGCGGCGGTGATCCATATGAGCCGCTGCGCGGCGGCCGAGCTATCGCCGCTGAAGATCCGGGTCAACGCCATCTGCCCGGGCCTGATCGCCACCTCGATCTTTGGGGCCTCGATGGGCCTGCCGCGCGAGGTCGCCGACCAGATGGCCGCCCAGATCGCCTCGATCGGACCGAAGATCCAGCCGATCCCCAAGTCCGGCCTGCCCGAGGACATCGCCGCCGCCGCCCTCTACCTGGCCAGCGACGACTCCCAGTTCGTGACGGGGACCCACATCGTCGTCGATGGCGGCATCACCGTCGGCCCGCGTTCAGCCTGGGACAAGAACACGCCTTCGCCAATTCTGGCGGCCATGGGCATCACGCCCGAGCAGGCCGAGGCCATGCGGGCCCAACTGGTGGCCGCCGGCGCGGCCGGGTGACCCTGACGCCCAACCTGCGCGGCGCGCTGTGGATGCTGGCCTCGGCGGTCGGCTTCACGGCGATGACCACCCTGATCAAGTTCCTGGGGCCGGGCTATCCGGCCGCGCTCCAGACTTTCTACCGGCAACTGGCGGGCGTGATCGTGCTCCTGCCGCTGATGGCCCGCGACTGGAGGGCCGCCTTCCGCACGACCCGGCCGGGGATCCTGATCTTCCGCTCCAGCGCCGGGGTCCTGGCGCTGATCATGGGCTTTTACGCCTACCAGAAGCTGCCGCTGGCCGACGCCAACGCCCTGTCCTTCACCCGGACCCTTTGGCTGGTGCCGCTGGCCGCCTTCGTGCTGCGCGAACCGATCGGACCCTTGCGGATCAGCGCGGCCCTGGTCGGCTTCGTCGGCGTCTTGATCATGCTCCGGCCGGGCTCGGGCGGGGCCGCCGCCTGGATCGGCTGGCCCCAGGCCTGCGCCTTGATCTCGGCCTTCCTGTTCGCGCTGACCATCACGGGCATGAAGGTCATGACCCGCGATCACAGCCCGTTCGTGCTGCTGGTCTACGCCGCCGTGCTGGGCCTGGTCTTCGCCATCCCGCCGGCCCTGTTCGTCTGGAAGTGGCCAACCTGGCCGGACCTTGGCCTGCTGGCCGCCATGGGCGTGATCGGCACCTTCACCCAGGGGGCCTATATCAAGGGCATGGAGGCCGGCGAGGCGGCGGTCATGGCGCCGATCGACTATACGCGGCTGGTCTTCGCCGTCGGCGCGGGCCTGCTGCTGTTCCACGAAGTCCCCAAGCCGGCGGTGATCTTCGGCGCCGCGATCGTGGTCGCCTCGACCTTGTTCATCTCCTGGCGCGAGCACCAGCTGTCGAGGCGGGCGGCGCTAGGCGAGGCGCCCTTGCGGGACACGCGCTAAAAAGCGTCCGGCGGCGTGACTTGTTGACGACACGGTCGGGCAACGGCTTCCAACGGGCGAGTAAACTCGCTAGCGAGAGCCATCGCGTGGGGGATTTCGATGCAAACCGTTCTCGTGGCTGGCGGCGCCGGATATGTCGGGTCGCACTGCTGTCTCGCGCTCGCCGCGGCGGGCTTCCGGCCGGTGGTGTTCGACGATCTGTCGAACGGTCACCGTGAGCACGTCCAGTGGGGGCCGCTGGAAGTCGGGGACATCCGTGACGCCGCGCGGCTGGACGCGGTGTTCGCCCAGCACAAGCCTGTCGCCGTCCTGCACTTCGCGGCCCGCATCGAGGTCGGCGAATCGGTGAAAAATCCTGGCGCCTTCTTCGACAACAATGTCGGCGGGACGATCACCCTGGTCGAAGCCGCGCGGCGGGCCGGGGTCGAGGCCCTGGTGTTTTCCTCGACCTGCGCCACCTTCGGCGATCCTGTGACCCTGCCGATGCCGGAGGATCACCCGCAAGCGCCGCTCAATCCCTATGGCCGCAGCAAGCTGATGGTCGAGCAGGCCTTGGCCGACTACGACCGCTATGTCGGGTTCCGCAGCGCGGTGATGCGCTATTTCAACGCCGCCGGCGCGGACCCCGAGGGCCGCATCGGCGAGTGGCATGAGCCGGAGACCCACGCCATTCCGTTGGCGATCCAGGTCGCTCTGGGCCAGCGTTCTCACTTCACGATCTTCGGTGACGACTACGACACCCGCGACGGCACGGCGGTGCGCGACTATGTCCACGTACTGGACCTTGCCGACGCCCACGTCGCGGCGCTGAAGCGTCTGCTGGCTGGCGGATCGTCAGAGTCCTACAATCTGGGCACGGGTACGGGCACCACGGTGCGCGAGTTGGTCGACGGCGTCGGACGGGCGGTCGGCAAACCCCTGGCGGTCCAGATGGCCTCGCGCCGGCCGGGCGACGCCCCGATCCTGGTCGGCGACAACGCCAAGGCCCGCGCGCACCTGGGTTGGAACCCTTCGCGCGATCTCGACGCCATCTTGTCCAGCGCCTGGAAGTGGCATCAGGCTCAGCTTGGCGGCTGAATGGAGGTCGTCGAACGGGCAAATATCACCCAAGCCAAGGCGTCGAGCAGACCGTATGTCGCGGCGAATTCTCGTGAAACGCTTTATTTGCAACTCTCGCTGTAGCTCTGGAGGGATGTAACCCCCGGGGGCGTGCGTGCTCAAGTTCCTGACCTGCCTGACGACGCAACATGACCTGCGCCTGGTGCTTGTCGCCGGCCTCGTCTGCATCGCCGGCTGTTTCACCACGTTCCGCCTCTATTCGCGGATGCGCGGCGCCCGAGGCGTCGTCCGCGCGGCCTGGCTGCTGCTGACCGGTCTGGTCGCCGGCTCCAGCGTCTGGGCCACCCACTTCATCGCCATGGTCGCCTTCACGCCAGGTCTGAAGACCGGCTACAGCCCGACGGGCACGCTGTTGTCGCTGATGATCGCCGTGCTGTTCATGGCCAGCGGCTTCGCCGTGGCGTCGGCCCAGCGCTCGACCACCAATGACTTCGCCGGCGGCGTCCTGATCGGCCTCGGCGTCGCGGCCATGCACTATACCGGCATGTCGGCCTTCGTGACCCAGGGCCACCTGGTCTGGGAACACGCCACCGTCGGCCTTTCGGCCATCCTGGGCGTCTGCGGCGCGACCGCCGCCCTGGTGCTGGCCGGCCAAGCCCGCACCGTCAAGAACCAGACCATCGGCGGCGGCCTGCTGTGCCTGGGCATTGTCGGCCTGCACTTCACCGGCATGTCGGCGATCACGATCATTCCCGACGCCGGCGTGCAGGTGCCCGACCAACTGCTGTCGGGCGGCATCCTCACCCTGGCCGTCGGCTCGATAACGGCCATGATCATCCTGGGCGGTCTCGGCGCCGTCGCCATCGAATCCCAGACCTCGCGTTCGGCCCTCGAGCGCATCCGCCGCCTGGCCAACGCCGCCTACGAAGGCCTGGTCGTGGTCCAGTCTGGCAAGATCAACGACGCCAACGCCGCCTTCTGCGAACTGGTGGGCGCCGAGCTCTCCGAACTGGTCGGTCGCCCGCTGGTCGGCTCGATCCTCACTTTCGACGAAGCCGGTCCCACCCGCGAGGGCGTGCGCCGCGAAGGCAAGATCCAACCCGTCGCCGGTGGTCGCGAGATTCCGGTGGAGGTCTTCTCGCGTCTGATGGACGACGGCGCCCGCATCGAGACCTCGGGCCTGACGGTCCTGGCCGTGCGCGATCTGCGCGAACGCCGCGCCGCCGAGGAGAAGATCCGCTATCTCGCCGAGCACGACGGCCTGACCGGCCTGCCGAACCGCAATTCGCTGCAGGCCCGCCTGGGCGCGGCCCTGGATCGCGTCGAGGCCTCGGGCGAGAGCCTGTCGGTGATCTGCATCGATCTGGACCACTTCAAGGAAGCCAACGACCAGCACGGTCACCTGGCCGGCGACGCCATCCTGGTCGAGACCGCCCGCCGTCTGCAGTCGGCGGTCCAGGCCCCGTCCTTCGCCGCCCGTCTCGGCGGCGACGAATTCATCATCGTCCAGGTGGCCGGCGGCGACCAGCCGACGGCGGCCGCCGAGCTGTCAGGCCGCCTGATCGAGCTCCTGTCAGCGCCGATGGTCCACGACGGCCAGGAACTGGCTCTGGGCTCCAGCCTCGGCGTCAGCCTCTATCCCGACGACGGCCGCACGACGGAATCGCTGATGGCCAACGCCGACATGGCCCTCTATCGCGCCAAGGAAAGCGGACGGGGGGTCTATCGCTTCTTCAAGCGCGAGATGGACGACACCATCCGCGAGCGCCGCAACCTGGCCCGCGATCTGCGCCAGGGAATCATCGACGAGGAGTTGGTGGTCCACTACCAGCCGTTGGCCCGCGCCACCGACGGCGAAGTCTGCGGCTTCGAGGCCCTGGTGCGTTGGCAGCACCCGACGCGCGGCATGATCCCGCCGCTGGAGTTCATCACGGTCGCCGAAGAGAACGGCCTGATCGGCGCCCTGGGCGACTGGGTCCTGCGCCGCGCTTGCGCCGACGCCGCCTCGTGGGAAAAGCCGCTGCGCATCGCCGTCAATCTCTCGCCGATTCAGCTGCACAATCCCGCTTTGCCGAGCCTGGTGCACGAGGTGCTGATCACCACCGGCCTGTCGCCCTCGCGCCTGGAGCTGGAGATCACGGAGAGCGCCCTGTTCAAGGACTACCAGCGGGCGCTGGACAATCTGCGCCGCCTGAAGGCCTTGGGGGTGCGGATCGCCATGGACGATTTCGGCACGGGCTTCTCGTCGCTGTCGACCCTGCAGTCGTTCCCGTTCGACAAGATCAAGATCGACAAGAGCTTCGTCGAGAACATCCATCGCCACGACCGCGCCACCGTCATCGTGCGCGCCGTCCTGGGCCTGGGCCGCAGCCTGGAGATCCCGGTCGTGGCCGAGGGGGTGGAGACCGAGGAACAGATCATCTTCCTGCGCGGCGAGAACTGCACCGAGCTTCAAGGCTACGCCATCGGTCGCCCGGCGCCGATCGACACGCTGTCGGCCTGGACCGTGACGGGCGCGGCGCATGCCCGGCTGGAAGGCCCTGTCGATCTTGGCCAGGCGCCGGTCGAGGCCAAGCGCTCGGCCTGATCGGGCCACGCGGGGTCGACCGCTTTTCGCCGCGCCCGGAACCGCCTATGCCTTAGCGGGTTATGACGGCGCCAAGCGGGGCCGTGGAGCCGACATCGAGGCGAGCGCGTGCTGGGACGGACCGCCATCAAGTTCGTGACCGCGACCGATCGGCGCGAACTGCGCTACGGATTCGCGCTGCTGGCGGTTGGCGTCGCCGTCGCCGCCCGTTTCGGCGCTGTCCTCGCGTTCGGCGTCCCGGTCTATTTTCCGACCTTCTTCGTCGCGGTCATGCTCGCGGCGATGGTCGGCGGGCTGGGACCGGGACTCCTGGCCCTGGTGGTCTGCGCCCTGACCGCCTGGCGGTTCTGGATGGCGCCCGACGGCACGTGGATCCTGCACGCCCGCGAAGCGGCGCAGCTGAGCATGTTCCTGTCATGCGGTGGGCTGATCGTCTTGCTGGTCGAGGCTCTGCGGCGGGCCGTGCGGTCCGGCTTGGCCGCGGAAGCGCGCTTTCGCTCGGCGCAGGAGGTGTCGCTGGACGCCTTCGCGATCCTGGAGCCGGTCCGCGAGGCTGGAGGGGTGGTGGACTTCCGCTGGACCTACGCCAACCCGATGGCCGAGACCATGAGGCCGTGGGGGACCTCGACCCTGCTGGGCCGGCGGGTCCTGGACGTTTTTCCCGACGAGACCGGCCGCGACATGGTCGATCGCCTGAGGCGCTTGCTGGAGGCCGGGGGGCCCGACGATATCGACGTGCGGCGGATGATCGACGGCGAGGAGCGTTGGATCCGCTCCAGCGGTGTGCGCCTGGACGAGGATTTGGCCGTGACCTTCCGCGACGTGACGCAGGAGCGTCGCGCGGCGGCGGCCCTGCGCAGCAGCGAGGAGCTGTTCCGGAGCGTCGCCAATACGGCGCCGGTGCTGATCTGGGCGACGGCGGAGGATGGCCAGGCCGACTGGTTCAATCAGGCCTGGCTCCACTTTCGCGGACGCGCCCTCGAGGCCGAACTGGGCGCCGGCTGGCGCGAGGGCCTGCATCCGGAGGATCGCCAAGCTGGCTTCGAGATCGCCGCCGCCGCGGCCAGCCGGCGCGAGCCCTTCAATGTCGCCTTTCGCCTGCGCCGCGCCGACGGGGCTTGGCGCTGGATCAGCAGCGTCGGCGCGCCGCGCTTCGACGAGGCCGGGGCTTATCGCGGCTATATCGGCAGCTGCTTCGACTTCACCGAGACGGTCGAGGCGCGGAAGGATCTGGAGGACCGGGTCGCCGAGCGCACGGCCGCTCTTCAGGCCAGCATGGCCGAGACCGCGCGGGCCCAGGCCGCCTTGGCCCAAGCCCAACGGCTGGAGACGGTTGGCAGGCTGACCGGCGGGGTGGCGCACGACTTCAACAACCTGCTGACCGTGATCGTCGGAGGCCTGGACATGATCCTGCGCCGGCCCGACGACACGCCGCGCGTCACCCGCCTGGCTGAAGCGGCCCTGGCGGCGGGGCAGCGCGGCGAGCGCCTGACTCGCCAGTTGCTGGCGTTCTCTCGGAACCAGGAACTGAAGCTGGAGGTGGTCGAGATCGGCGCCTTGCTCGACCAGGCCGAACCGCTGCTGCGCCGGGCGGTCGGCGAAGGCGTGGCTCTGGTCTTGCGCCGCGAACCGGCGGCTTCCGGCGCGCGGGTTGACGCGGCCCAGTTCGAGGCGGCGCTGCTGAACCTCGTGGTCAACGCCGCCGACGCCACGGCCTTCGGCGGCGAAATCAGCATCGCCGTCGCGCCCGTGACGCTGGGGCGGGGTGAGGTCGCCGATACGGCGCCCGGCGACTATGTCCGCGTGGCGGTCAGCGACACCGGCATGGGGATGCCGCCCGAGGTTCTGGCCCGGGTGTTCGAGCCCTTCTTCACGACCAAGGAGGTCGGCAAGGGCACCGGCCTGGGCTTGGCCCAGGTCTATGGCTTCCTGCGTCAGTGCGGCGGTGGGGTGACCATCGACAGCGTCGAGGGACGCGGCACGACCGTCGCCCTCTACCTGCCGGCCACCGAGGAGGCCGCGACGCCGGCCCCGACCGTCGATCCGTCAACGATCCGCGATCGGCTCAAAGGCGTGCGGGTGTTGCTGGTCGAGGACGACGCGGCCGTGCGCGAGATCGCCGGCGGTTTGCTGCGCGACCTGGGTTGCGAGGTCGACACCGCCGAACACGGGGCCTCGGCCTTGGAGGCGCTTGAGAAGGACGTGACCTTTGACCTGCTGATGTCGGACGTGATCATGCCTGGCGGCGTCAGCGGCGTGGACCTGGCGCGGTCGGCTTCGGTCAAGCGGCCGGACATGGCCGTGCTGCTGACCACCGGCTATGCGGGCGACCGCATGGACACCGCGCCCGTCGATCTGCCCTGGCCGGTGCTGCGCAAGCCGTTCCAGATCGACCAGCTGGCCGAGATCGCCTCGGCCCTGCTGGCCGCCCGCGAGCCGCGGCCGCCGGAGAAGGGGCCGAAGAAGACGCGAGCGCCCCGCAAGCGCCGGATTAGCGGCGACGGCGGCTCGTAGACCCGCCGAGCAGCCCGCCCAGCAGACCGCGCATCAGTTCGCGACCGGCCGTCGAGGCGACGGTGCGGACCAGGGTGGTGGCGAAGGCCTCGGTCATGGTCTGGCGACTTGAGGCGCGAGGACGGCTTTCGCGGGCGCGCTGGGCTTCCTCGCGTTCGCGGACCTTGGCCTCGGCGGCCTCGCGCTTGTCTTGCTCAGCCTGCTCGCGGGCGTCATCGGCGTCCGCCTGGGCCTTCTTGGCGCGGCCTTGCAGAATTTCATAGGCGGAGTCGCGATCGACCGTGGCGTCATAGACGCCCGCCACCGGGCTCTGCGCCTGCAAGGCGGCGCGCTCGGCCGGCAAGAGCGGACCCAGGCGCGAGGCCGGCGGGCGGATCAGGGTCTTCTGCACCACGTGCGGCGCGCCCTTCTCGTCGAGGGTCGAGACCAGCGCCTCGCCGACGCCCAGAGCCTGGATCGTCTCGGCGGTGTCGAAGTTCGGGTTGACGCGGAACGACTGGGCGGCGGCCTTCAGCCCCTTCTGGTCGGCGGGGGTGTAGGCGCGCAGGGCGTGCTGAACCCGGGCGCCCAGCTGGCCCAGCACCGCGTCGGGAATGTCGGCCGGGTTCTGGGTGACAAAATAGATGCCCACGCCCTTGGAGCGAATCAGGCGCACGACCTGCTCGATTTTCTCCAGCAGCGGCTTGGGCGCGTCGTTGAACAGCAGGTGCGCCTCGTCGAAGAAGAACACCAGCTTGGGCTTCTCCGGATCGCCGACCTCGGGCAGCACCTCGAACAGCTCCGACAGAAGCCACAGCAGGAAGGTCGAATAGAGCTTGGGCGACTGGATCAGGCGGTCGGCGGCCAGCAGATTGACGTAGCCGCGCCCGGCCGCGTCGGTGCGCATGATGTCGGAAAGATCCAGGGCAGGCTCGCCGAAGAAGTGATCGGCCCCCTGTGTCTGCAGGGTCAGCAGCTTCCTCTGGATGGCCCCGACCGTGGCGGCCGAAACGTTGCCATACTGCGTGCCGATCTCGTCCGCGTGGTCGGCGACATATTTCAGCGCCGCCTGCAGGTCCTTCAGGTCCAGCAGCAGCAGCCCGTCCTGGTCGGCGACGTGGAAGACGATGGTCAGCACGCCCTCCTGCACGTCGTTCAGCTCCAGCAGGCGCGACAGCAGGAGCGGACCCATCTCGGAGATGGTCGTACGGATCGGATGGCCCTTCTGGCCGAACAGGTCCCAGAACATCACCGGCGGCGCGGCCGGCGACAGCACAAGGCCCATCTGGTCGGCGCGGGCCTGCATCTTCGCGTTCGGGGTCCCGGGCATGGCCACCCCCGAGAGGTCGCCCTTCACGTCTGCGGCGAAGACCGGCACCCCCGCGTCGGAGAAGGCCTGGGCCAGAACCTGCAGGGTCACGGTCTTGCCGGTGCCAGTCGCGCCGGCCACGACGCCGTGGCGGTTGGAGCGATCGAGCCTCTGCGTCACGGGGCCTTCGCCCAGGCCCACCAGGATCTCGTTTTCGCCAATCGACAGGGGCATGGGCGCAATTCCTCACAAGGTTGGACGCGACCCTAACCGGGGCCTTGCGCGTCGCCAATCGAGACAGGCAATGTCGGGCTCGCCTCTGGAGATATTTTACAAATGACGGCCACCGACCCGCCCCGCGCTCCGCCGCCGGTCACGACGCGCAACGCGGTGGTCTTCCTGGCCGTCATCGCCGGTGGGGCGACGCTGAAGTGGATGCAGGATATCCTGACCCCCCTGGCGCTGGCCGTGTTCCTGGCGGTGATGATCGACAGCTTCGCCCGGGTGCTGACCATGCGCACGCCAGGGTTCCCACGCAAGCTGGCCCTGCCAACGGCGGTGGTGCTGTCTCTGGCGTTGTTCGGCGTCTCGGTCTGGATCGTCGTCGTGAACAGCAAGACGTTCTTCGACCACTCCTCGGAATATGTCGCCAGCCTGAACGCGATCATCGCCAAGTTCACGCCGTTGGTCAGCAGGCTGTTTCCCGGTCTGCAACTGCATGGCGTTCCGACCATCGGCGACCTAGCCAAGCTGTCTAACCTGCAGAGTTATGTCGGCGACGTGGCTCAGTCCTTCAAAAATTTCGGCACCAGCGCCGTGTTGGTGCTGATCTATCTCGGCTTCATCCTGGCGTCCCGCAAAGGCTTCGGCCGAAAGATCGTCGCACTCTTCCCGCACCATGCCGAGCGCGAGTCGAACATGAACATGTTCCAGCGCATCCGCGATGGCGTGGAGCAGTACCTGTGGATCCAAACGGTCACCGGCCTGATGATCGCCGTCGCCGCCTGGGTGGTGATGATGCTGGTCCGGTTGGACAACGCCTTCTTCTGGGCGTTCCTGATCTTCCTGGCCGCCTATCTGCCGATCATCGGCGGCGCCATCGGCTGCTTCCTGCCGCCGCTGTTCGCCCTCGTTCAGTTCCCCGACAGCCTGTGGCCGGCGATCATCCTGTTCGCGGCGCTGCAGGGGATCTTCTTCGTGGTCGGCAATGTCATCTATCCGCGCATGCAGGGCGACAGCCTGAACATGGACCCGACGGTGATCCTGTTGTCGCTGGCGGTCTGGGGCGCGCTCTGGGGCGTGCCGGGAATGTTCCTTTCCACGCCCTTGACCGTGGCGGCCATGGTGATCCTGGCCCAGTTCGAGGGCTCGCGCTGGATCGCCATCCTGCTGTCCGAGGACGGCGACCCGCAGGGCGCGGGCGGCGCGGGCGGCCATGGTCCAGCGCCCGATTCCTCTCCGGCCCGCCCAACCCCGCGAAAGAAATGAGCGCGCCCCTTAAACTCCGGACGCTGGTCCCTATCTATCCCCTGTCCGGCGCCCCCCAACCGGACACCCCGCGCGGGTCCCGGCTGGCAAGGCCGCCCGGACCGAAGCGGAAACCGCCCGCCCGTCCCCCCGGAGCGGGCCCGCGCCGCCGGCTTCCCCCCAGCCGGCGGCGCTTCCGTTTCTGGCCGGATTTGCGATGAACGGCACGAATTCTTTCCAATTCCCGACGTAGCGGTTGAAGTAACGCCCAAACGGGCTAGTTTCCGACCAAAAATTCGCGAGGAAATCCTATGATCGGTGAAAAAAATGACCTCATGTCCACTGGGGCTCCGATCGGTCCGCTGATAAGCGCTTTCGCCCAGGCCCTGGGCGCGTCGGCAGAGGCTCTGTCGCCTGCCGCGCGCGGCTTCGTCACCCAGGCGCAGGACGACTGGTCCGCCGAGGAACTGCCCGGCCTGGACGTCGCCGACGTGGCCCGCGCCCTGGCCGATTTCTGGCGCTTCGGCGAGAGCGCCAAGGACGTCTCCGAACCCGTCATTCGCCTGCGCCGCACCGAAGGCGGCGAGATACCCTCCGACCTGCTGGAAATTGTCCAGGCCGACCGCCCGTTCCTGGTCGATAGCATCATGGGCGAGGTCACCGAGGCCGGCTTCTCGGTCCGCGCCATGTTCCACCCCGTGGCCGACTGCGGCGGCGTCCGCCGCTCGATGATCCAGATCTGGCTGGCTCCCGTTGGCGAGGACCGCGAGGCGGCTCTGCTCGAAAGCGTCCGCGAAGCGCTCTCGGACGTCCAGGTGGCCGTGCAGGACTTCGAGGCCATGCGCGCCCTGATGCGCCGCACGATCGATGAACTGAAGACCACCGATGCGCCGGTCTCCGCCGACGAGAAGAACGAGGACCTCGCCTTCCTCGACTGGCTGGAAGCCGATCACTTCGTGTTCCTGGGCGCCCGTGTCTACGAGTATCCCCGCACGGCCGATGGCGGCTACGCGGCTGAGGAGCCGCTGTACCAGCCGGAAGGCAGCCTCGGCGTTCTGCGCGACCAGGCCCGTACGGTGCTGCGCCGGGGCAGCGAGCCGGCGATCCTGTCGGCCCAGATGCGCACCCACATCGACATCGGCGATCCGATCGTGGTGGCCAAGTCGAACCTGCGCTCGCGCGTCCACCGGCGTGGCTATGCTGACTATATCGGCGTTCGCCGCTACGGCGCGGATGGCAAGGCCTCGGGAGAGGTTCGCTTCGTGGGACTGTTCACCGCCGAGGCTTATGAGACCCCGGCTCACGAGGTGCCGCTGGTCCGTCGCAAGGTCGCCCATGTGCTGACCAGCGCCGGCAAGGATCCCGACAGCCATAACGGCAAGCGCCTACGCAACATCCTCGAGACCTGGCCGCGCGACGAACTGTTCCAGACCGACGAAGCCCCGCTCCTGACCACGGCGATGGGGGTTCTGCACCTCTATGACCGCCCGCGCGTCAAGCTTTTCGCCCGCCGCGACCCGTTCGACCGCTTTATCTCGGTGCTGATGTTCGTGCCGCGCGACCGTTACGACTCCGGCGTCCGCGCCCGGGCCGGCGACATCCTGGCCAAGGCGTTCCGGGGCCGGGTTTCGGCCTATTATCCCAGCTTCTCCGACGCCCCGCTGGCCCGCGTTCACTACATCCTCGGCGTGACGCCCGGCGACCACGCCGAGCCTGACATGGCCGCCGTCGAGGCCGCCATCGCCGAAACCGCCCGCACCTGGGAGGACCGCTTCGAAGCCGCCGTCCGCGAAGGTTCGACCGGCCGTGTCGCGCATCTGCTGGCCCGCTATGCCGGCGCCTTCCCGCCCGGCTATCGCGACCAGTACGACGCTGACGAGGCCCTGGCCGACATCCAGGTGATCGACGACCTGGCGCAGGACGAGGCCGTCCGCGTTCGCGCCTTCCGTCGAGCCGACGACAGCGCGGTGACTTTCCGCTTCAAGCTCTATCGCCCGGGCGCGGCCGCGCCGCTGGCCGACGTGCTGCCGATCCTGGAGCACATGGGCCTGAAGGCCCTGATCGAGGACGGCTTCAAGGTCTCGCCGGACGGCAAGCCGGTCTGGGTCCATGAATTCGTCCTGCGGGACGAGGCGGGCGAGCACCTGGTGTTCGGCGACATCAAGCAGGCCTTCGAGGCCGCCTTTGTCGCCATCTGGACGGGCCGCGCGGAGAGCGACGGCTTCAACCGCCTGGTGCTGGAACTGGGCATCGGCTGGCGCGAGGCCGCGCTCATCCGCGCTCTGGCCCGCTATCGCCAGCAGTCAGGCCTCGACCCCAGCCAGGGCGTCCAGGAGCAGGCCCTGGCGGATCATCCGGGCGTCGCCCGCCTTATCCTGGACCTCTTCCAGACCCAGTTCGACCCGGCCGTCCGCGCGGACCTCAAGACCCGCCGGGAGCAGGCCAAGGCCGTCGAAGGCAAGATCATCGAAGCCTTGCAGGCCGTCGAGAGCCTGGACGCCGACCGCGTGCTGCGCCGCCTGGCCGCCCTCGTGGGCGCGATCCAGCGGACCAACTTCTACCAGCCGGCCGCCGATGGCGGCCCCAAGCCGTACATCAGCTTCAAGATCGCCTCGCGCGAGTTGGAAGACCTGCCGGCGCCTAAGCCCTATCGCGAGATCTATGTCTCGGCCCCGCATGTGGAGGGCGTGCACCTGCGCTTCGGCCCGGTCGCCCGGGGCGGTTTGCGCTGGTCGGACCGTCGCGACGATTTCCGCACCGAAGTGCTCGGCCTGGTGAAGGCCCAGCAGGTCAAGAACGCGGTCATCGTGCCGGTCGGTTCGAAGGGCGGCTTCTATCCCAAATGCCTTCCGCGCGGCGGCGATCGCGACGCGATCCAGGCCGAGGCGATCCGCGCCTACAAGACCTTCCTGTCGGGCCTGCTGGACCTGACCGACAATATCGACGCCGACAACCAGGTCGTGCCGCCGGCCTCGGTCGTCGTGCATGACGGCCAGGATCCGTATCTGGTCGTCGCCGCCGACAAGGGAACCGCGACCTTCTCCGACATCGCCAATGGCGTGGCCGAGAGCTACGGTTTCTGGCTGGGCGACGCGTTCGCGTCCGGCGGTTCGGTCGGCTATGACCACAAGGTCATGGGCATCACCGCCCGGGGCGCCTGGGAAGCGGTCAAGCGCCACTTCCGCGAGCTGGGCAAGGACATCCAGACCCAGCCCTTCACCGTGGTCGGCGTCGGCGACATGTCTGGCGACGTGTTCGGCAACGGCATGCTGCTGTCCAAGCAGACCAAGCTGCTGGCCGCCTTCGATCACCGCCACATCTTCCTCGACCCGAACCCGGACGCCGCCGCGTCGTGGGAAGAGCGCGACCGGATGTTCAAGCTGCCGCGCTCGTCGTGGGACGACTACGACAAGTCGAAGATCTCGGCGGGCGGCGGCGTCTTCGCCCGCGGCCTGAAGAGCATCCCGCTGTCGAAGGAAGTTCGCGACCTGTTCGAGATCAAGGCCGAGGCCGTCTCGCCGGCCGAGCTGATGACCGCGATCCTGAAGTCGAAAGCCGAACTGCTCTATCTCGGCGGCATCGGCACCTATGTGAAGGCCAGGGGCGAGAGCAACGCCGACGCCGGCGACAAGGCCAACGACGCCATCCGCATCAACGGCGCGGACCTGCGGGTCAAGGTCGTGGGCGAGGGCGCCAATCTGGGTCTGACACAAGCGGGTCGCATCGAGTTCGCGCAAGCCGGTGGTCACATCAACACCGACGCCATCGACAACTCGGCCGGCGTCGACAGTTCCGACCACGAGGTCAATATCAAGATCCTGACCGGGATCCTGGAACGCGGCGGCGAGCTGACTCGCGAAAGTCGCAACACGCTGCTGGCCTCGATGACCGACGATGTCGGACACCACGTGCTGGAGCACAACTACGACCAGACCCTGGCCCTGACCCTGCTGGAAAGCGACGCGGTCAGCGAGGTCGACGCCCAGATCCGCTACATGGTCGATCTCGAACAGCGCGGCCGCCTGGATCGCAAGGTCGAGGGCCTGCCGACCAATACGGCGCTGCTGGAGCGCAAGGCCGCCAACAAGGGCCTGACGCGGCCCGAGCTGGCGGTGCTGCTGGCCTACGGCAAGCTGGACCTGTTCGACGACATCGTCGCCAGCCAGGCGCCGGACGATCCGTGGTTCGAGGCGACCCTGCGTGGCTACTTCCCCAAGGCGCTCGATAAGTATGCCGACGCCATGCAGAAGCACCGCCTGAAGCGCGAGATTATCGCCACGGTGGTCGGCAATCAGATGGTCAACATGTGCGGTCCGACCTTCGTCAGCCGCCTGAAGGCCGCCGCCGTGGCCGATGTCGGCGCGGTCGTGGTGGGCTTCACGGCCGCTCGCGAGATTCTCGGCGTCGACGGTCTGTGGGACCAGGTCAGCGCGCTGGACAACAAGGCGTCGGCCGAGGGGCAGACAGCGCTCTACAAGGCCCTGGCCTACGCCCTGCGCAGCCTCAGCTTCTGGTTGGCCCGCCGCGCGGTGCGCGACAAGGCGACCGTCCAGCAGCTGTTCGACGCTTACGGCCCGTCGGTGAAGGCCTTGACCGGCATGGCCCCAGCCATCCTGTCGCCGTACGAGCAGAGGGCGGTCGCCAAGCGGGTGAAGGCCTATGTCGGGGACGGCGCGCCCGACGCCCTGGCCCAGGCCGTCGCGGCCCTGCAGCCCCTGACCACGGCCGCCGACCTCGTCGATCTGGCCAACGCTTCGAGCTGGAGCGTCGAGAACGTGGCCCGCCTGTACCATCAGGTCGGCGCGGCCTTCGGCTTCGACCGCCTGCGCGGCGCGGCCGGGGCGTTCGTCGGCGGCGATGCGTTCGAGCGCCTGGCGGTTCGTCGCCTGATCGAGGACATGTTAATCGAGCAGACCTCGATCACCCAATCGGTGCTGAAGTTCGCGGCCAACGCCCAGGCGGGCGAGGACGAGGCCGCGGCCAAGTCGGCCATCGCATCCTGGGCCGCGCTGCGCGGCGATCGTCCTGGGGCGGTCAAGCGCACGATCGAGGACATCGAACAGGCCGGCGGCGGTTGGACCTTCGCCAAGCTGACCATCGCCAACGCCGCCCTGCGCGAGCTCTCGACCGCCGCTTAGGTACTAGCCCCTCACCCATCCCTCCCTTACGAGGGAGGGATGGGTGAGGGAGCGTAGAGCATGGACCAGGGCGATCGCCGGCGCGTCGCGTGGACGCTCTACGAATGGGCGCAGCAGCCCTATTGGGCGCTGATCGCGACCTTCATCTTCACGCCCTATTTCGCTTCCGGTTTCGTCGGCGACGCGGTGCTTGGGCAGAGCCTGCTGGGCTATGCCGGCGTCGTCTCGGGCCTCGCCATCGCGCTCCTCAGTCCCTTGCTGGGCGCGACGCTTGACGCGCGGCGCAATCCGCGCGCTTGGCTCGTGGGCCTTGCCTTTCCGTTCGTAGTGGCCAGCTTGGGCCTCTGGCTGGCGGTTCCGGGCGAGACCTCGCGCATCCCGCTGATCCTGGCTTGTCTGGTCCTGGGCAGCGTGGCGGCCGAACTGGGCGTGACGGTGATGAACGCCCTGCTGCCGGTGGTGGCCAAGCCCGGCCAGGTCGGACGGCTGTCCGGCACCGCCTGGGCCCTGGCCTATGTCGGGGCGCTGGTCACCCTGTTCATCGTGCTCTTCTGCTTCTCGCTGCCCAAGGTCCCGATGCTGGGTCTGTCGAAGGCCTTGCACGAGCCGGATCGCATCGTCGGGCCTCTTGTGGCCATGTGGTTCCTGGCCTTCGCCTGGCCGCTGATGCTGATCGCGCCCAAGCCGTCCGAAGGCGCGGGCGACAAGCCGTTGGCGGAGCTATGGGCGACGCTCCGAGGCCTGCCCAGCAGGCCGCACATGCTGAGGTTCCTGATCGGCCGCATGCTGCTGGGCGACGGCATTTCCAGCTTCATCGCCTTTGGCGGCGTGCTGGCGGCGGGGCTGTTCGGCTGGACGACGACGCAGCTAGGGCTCTACGCGATCATGCTGTCGGTCGCCGCCGGGATCGGCACCTTCATCGGCGGGCGGGTCGACCAGAAGATCGGCTCGAAGGCCACCGTGCTGATCGCCACCGGGGTGATCCTGTTCGGCGCCACGGGCGTCGGGATGGTCGGCAGGGACACGCTTTTCTTTTTCATCTCGGTCGCCCCCGCCAAGGCCGGCGCCTTGTTCGCCAGCCTGCCCGAGCGGATGTTCCTGGTCTTCAGCCTGTTCGTCGGCCTGACCTTCGGGCCGGCGCAGTCCAGCCTCCGCGCCTGGATGGCCGAGTTGGCGCCGGCGGGCGAGACCGGGCGGTGGTTCGGCCTCTATGCGCTGTCGGGCAAGGCCACGGCGTTTCTGGCCCCGCTGGTCATCGCCGTCGGCACCCGCCTGGCCGGCGATCAGCGGATCGCCGTCGTGGTCTCGGCGAGCTTCATGGCGCTGGGCGCGCTCGTTCTGGCGAGCGCCCCCAGATGCGCTCCGAGACGCGCCCCAGTTGTCGACTGACGCGGAACACGGCAGGCTCCTTTTCGAGGGGGAGCTCATGACCAAGGATCGCATCGTTCTGCTCGACTCGCTGAGAGGTCTCGGCGTGCTGGGCATCCTGCTGTGCAACATGCCGGACTTCGCGGTGGCCCCGCCGCTGTCGGAGTCGGTGGTGAACTGGCCGCACGGGACAGGACCGGCCACGCTGGGCGTCTGGGCCGTCACCCAGTGGCTGTTCCAGCGCAAGTTCGTCACCCTGTTCGCCATGCTGTTCGGCGTCTCGATCTTCCTCGTCGGCGGCGAGCGGTCGGACGCCGAGCGTGGCGCGATCCTGAGGAAGCGCCTGGCCTGGATGGTCGTCTTCGGCCTGCTGCACGGCTTCGCCATCTGGTTCGGCGATGTGCTGTTGAGCTATGCCCTGGCCGGTTTCGCGGTGCTGCTGACGCGATCCTGGGCGCCGAGGAAGCTGATCCGCGTCGGGGTGACCATCTGGGTGGTGTTCTCGCTGCTGATGGTCGCCGGCATGACCGCCGCCATCGTGTTCCAGCACGATGCGGCCCAGGCCACGCTGGAGACCGCCAAGGCCGTCGCCAAGTCCAGGGCCGCCGAGCTCCAATATGGCGGGACCTTCGCGCAGTCGTTGATCCAGAACGCCAAGGACCGGTTGGGCTATCTGGCCGGCGAACCGTTCGTGTTCGTCATGACCTCGGCCCTGATGATGATCGGCCTGGGCTGCTTCAAGCTGGGCGTGCTGACCGGCGAGGCGAGCAAGCGGACCTATGTGACCCTGGTCGCCGTGGGCCTGACCGCCTCGGCGGTGGTCGGCGCCATGGTGGTCGCCCAGCTTCTGCTGGGCCTGCCCAGGCCGCTGTCGATGATCTTCCAGGCCGTGCAGTGGATGACCGCGCCGCTGACGACCCTGGCCTATGTCGGCCTGATGGTCTTCGCCGCGCGGTCGAAGGGCGCGTGGAGCGCGATCCCCAAGGCCCTGGCGCCGGTCGGCCAGATGGCGTTCACCAACTATCTGACCCAGTCCTTGATCATGACCTCCATCTTCTACGGGGGCCGGGGCCTGGCCCTGCACGGCAAGGTCGACCGGCCTGTGCTGGCGGCCCTGACCATCCTGACCTGGATCTTCCAGATCCTGTGGTCGCGCTGGTGGATGGACCGGTTCGAGATGGGGCCGCTGGAGTGGGTCTGGCGGCGTCTCTATCGCGGTCCGACCCGCCTGCGTCGGCCCAAGCTGGCGGCCCAGCCGGTCTAGCCGCAGGCCGTCAGCGCCCTGGTGAAATAGGTCTGCGTCTCCTGGAAGAGGTCGGGCCGGTAGCGGGCCCGGGGATCATTGGCCTTGTCGTCGTCGAAAGCGTGGGTGGCGTCGTCGAACATGACGCGATCCACGCTGAGGCCGTCCTGAGCCAGGCGATCCAGCGCCCGGGCCGGCAGCTTCCAGCCGACCACGGCGTCCTTGCCGGCCAGCACCGACCAGACCGGCGGCGCGCCCCAAGGAGCCCAAGAGTCTCCCCAGCCGCGCCGTGAGGTCAGGGAGGGGTAGCCGGCGTAGGGATAGACCAGCAGCGCACCCCGCACCCGCTGGCGCAGCCGCAGCGGATCGGCGTCGGCCAGCTTCGTCGCCCGCGCCGCGTTGTCGCCGATCGCGTAGCTGTCCATGATCGTCCAGCCGCCATGGCTCCAGCCGGCCAGGAAGACGTGCTCCGGTTCGGCCCAGGCTTGGGTCTCCAGCCAGGCCAGCATGGCGAAGACGTCGGCCGCGCGGGTGATGCCGCGCAGCGCCACGCCGGTGCAGACGAACAGCTTGGCGTCCAGCGAGGACATGCCGCGCGGCTTCAAGCTGTCGACCACCACGGCCGCCCAGCCCGCCGCCACGGCGGCCCGGGCATAGGCCTCGAGGAACGGCGTCTTGCCGCCGCAGCCGTGCAGGATCAGCGCCACCGGAAACGGTCCCGGACCCGCGGGCTTGAACACCCGCGAGTGCTTGGCGACCTTCTCGCCCCAGGCGGCGCTGTCCATGTTCACCTCAGAAGGGAATCAGTGGCGGAACACTCGCACACCCGTGAAGGCCATGGTGAGGCCAAGCTTGTCGGCCGCCTCGATGACCTCCGGATCGCGCATCGAGCCGCCCGGCTGGATGATCGCCGTCGCCCCGGCCTCGGCCGCCTGGATCAGGCCGTCGGCGAACGGGAAGAAGGCTTCCGAGGCGCAGGCGCAGCCCGAGAGGTCCAGGCCGAAGTCGGCCGCCCGCAGCGCCGCGATGCGGGCCGAGTCCTTGCGGTTCATCTGGCCGGCGCCGACGCCCAGGGTCTGGCCGGCGCGGGCATAGACGATGGCGTTGGACTTGACGTGCTTGCCGACCGTGAAGGCGAACAGCATGTCGCGGATCTCGTCCTCGGTGGGCTGACGCTTCGTGACGATCTTCAGATCCGAGGCCTTGATCCGCGCGTCATCCCGCGACTGCACCAGGAAGCCGCCGGCCACGCTCTTGAAGGTGTCGCCGGTCGACAGCGGGTCGGGCAGGCCGCCGGTGACCAGCAGGCGCAGGTTCTTCTTGGCCGCGAACACCGCGATGGCGTCGTCGTCGGCTTCCGGGGCGATCACCACCTCGGTGAAGATCTCGACCATGGCCTCGGCCGCCTCGCGGGTCAGGCGCGAGTTCACCGCCACGATGCCGCCGAAGGCCGAGGTCGGGTCGCAGGCCAGGGCCCGCTCATAGGCCTCGCGTTGGCTGCCGCCGACCGCCACGCCGCACGGGTTGGCGTGCTTGATGATCGCCACGGCCGGACCCTGGGCCGGGTCGAACTCGGCGATCAGCTCGAAGGCCGCGTCGGTGTCGTTGATGTTGTTGTAGGAAAGTTCCTTGCCCTGCAGCTGGGTCGCCGTGGCCACCCCGACGCGCGGGTTCGGGAAGGCGTAGAAGGCCGCCTTCTGGTGCGGGTTCTCGCCATAGCGCATGGTCTGGCGCAGCTCGCCGGCGATCGCCTTGCGGGCCGGGAAGTCCTGGCCCAGGGCGGCCGCGAACCAGGCCGAGATCGCCGCGTCATAGGCCGCCGTGCGGGCATAGGCGCGGGCCGCCAGCCGCTGGCGCAGCGCCAGCGTCGTCCCGCCGGCCTTCAGGGCCTCCAGCACTTCGGCCAGGTCCGCCGGGTCGGTGCAGACGGCGACATAGCCGTGGTTCTTGGCCGCCGAGCGGATCATGGCCGGACCACCGATGTCGATGTTCTCGACGCACTCGGCATAGCTGCCGCCCTTGGCGACGGTCGCCTCGAACGGATAGAGGTTCACATACAGGATATCGATGCCGCCGATGCCGTGGTCGGCCATGGCTTGCGCATGTTCGGGCGCATCCCGAACGCCGAGAAGCCCGCCATGCACCACCGGGTGCAGGGTCTTGACCCGGCCGTCCATCATTTCGGGGAAGCCCGTCAGGTCCGAGACGTCCTTGACCGGGATCCCGGCCGCGGCGATCGCGGCCTTGGTGCCGCCGGTCGAGACCAGCTCGACGCCGGCGGCGTGCAGCACCTGGGCGGCCTCGACCAGGCCGGTCTTGTCGGAGACCGACAGCAGGGCGCGCTTGGGGGCGACGAGATCGGGGGCGGACGGATAATCGGGCGCTGCGGGCACGGCGGACTCCTCTGGTGGGGTTCAGAAATTGGAGCCCAGGCGCGCGGCTTATGAGGTTCGAGCTCCCCGGTGGTTTCCCACCTTCAACGCCAGTCACGCGAACGCGCGGAAAATACGGGGGCGGGCGGGGGAGTCAATGCGTGGCGCTGACCCCCTCCACCGGCTTCGCCGGTCCCCCTCCCCCAACAGGGGGAGGAGAGAAGAGGACGCAGCTCTCTTCTCCGCCCCGCTTGGGGGCGGACAGACCTGCGTGAGCAGGTCAGGTGGGGGCCTGTGCTGAGCCGGCACGGCTTGGCGACTTCACGCGGCGCAGGCCGCTGAAGACACATGGGGAGGCGACGGAGCGGCCGGGCGAACCCGGGGACCGTTTGGTTTGTTTGTGTTTCGGCTCGCAGACCGCTCCGCCAGGCTGTTCTTGCCCGTGAGGATGGGGGGCGTGAGCGTCTTTCAGCTCGGGACCCCACTAGCCCCCGGACGGGCGCGGACCAAGTCGATCGGCTACATCCGTCTCGACCCCGACGATCCACGATAGGCGGCTTGTACGATCACCGCCCTGTCGCTCCGCTGATGGCCTTGATCCCGGACGGCGCCGTCACCCGCGTGCGCTCCTAAAGAGTAAGCGACGTGGCGTGACGACACCGCCGGGAACCGCCAGCGGCCCCGCTCAACCTACCCCCGCCGCCGTTTTGGGCCGGATCCAAACGCCCTCCCCCGCGACGGGGATAGCTCTGAGTATCGCGGCGGATTCAACGCCGATGATGCAGGGGCGCGAAAAAGTTGGAAGGGATTGATTTCGTGGGGTTCTGTCGCGCGAACGCCGGGGATAGAGGGCGCTCAATCCCCATAGGCTCACCGCCCCTTCCACCGTCATTCCCGCCCTTGTGGCGGGAACCCCTGGTTCAGCTGACACGTGAGACGCCTTGGCGGGCCGGCCCGCCACACCTCCGCACCTGCGGCGGACAGAGGGGTTCCCGCCACAAGGGCGGGAATGACGGGATGTTTTTAGGCTCAGTGAAAAGCCCTTCCGCCCCGGAAGAGCGCCCCCCTTACATCTCACGGCGAGACGATCGCAGGGCTGTCCAGGTCACTCAAGGACCGCTCTCCGAGCGGCCGCGCGCGGCGGCGAAGCCGTCCTTGACTGACCTGGACAGCCCTGCACGCTGCAGCCTCCAAGAGATTTAAGGCGGGCTCCGCCCGTGGGGCGGTCGAAGCTTAGTCGCCGTGAACAAACGGCATGGCGACGTTCGCAACCCAACGGTTGGGGTGCCAGCCTATCTTAAGGTTGCGATCTATGTGTCCTTCCAACGAGTCAACGACGACTTCCTTTGCGGCGTTAATCGCTGTTTGCTCTAGCGCTCCCGCCCCTACCGATGCGAGGGCTCCACCGACGACCATATCGGCCGCTGTTGAAAATATAAATTTTGCAAACTTATACACTGGTGAAGAGGTTTTTCCTCCGCAGACATTGTAGATTTATAATATTCAGTACAAAGATCTGATGACGGTGGTTTTGATCTTAGAAATGACTGAAATTTTATGCTGTCATAATTTTCAAGTATATCAAGAAGTTGCCCCATGTCGCGTTGCCCGCTCCGGATAACATCTCCAAAGCTTCCATATTTAAGAACGGAGGTCTGAAAGGCCTCTATCGATCTTTTTGGATGATCTGTTCTCCTTATTATGGAATCTATTTTATAAGACAGGGCCCTGGAATATCTCGGCTCTATCCATAGATCTGTCAGGCCGTCGGACGATCGAACTAGATCAATGTTATTTGAATGTATGTTTGCAATAATGTTGGACATATTTCTAGGGATGCCAAACTCAGAAAGTTCTTCAATATTCAAATCAGTATCGATATATATTTCATCATTTTTTCCGAATTTTACGTCAAATTTTGTGCAAGACGTTTTGTTGTCGTATTCCTGCAAAGATGCGTTTACCGCATCTAGTGCTCTATCTCCGGAAATTTCTTTCATTGTATATTTGTGAGCTAATGAAATTGCGTTGTCGAAATTCATTAAATCGATTAGACGATTAGCGATATGTCTATTATTTCTGGTTATTCCGAACCATTTTAAAAAATTTAAAGTGATCTCCTCTTGAGGAGTCGTGTATCGAGCATATTCCGCCGCATACGGGCGAGTTCCAGCGCGGCTAATGATTTTTACTTCGAAGAACGAATTTTTCCCCTCGCGGTGTTCAGTAACTCCGAACATTCCTCGCGAATAGTTTGCAACCAATCTATTAGATTCAAGCGCACGGAATAAATTGTCTAGGCCAAAGTCAGAAATAAATTGGCGTAAACTATCGGATTTCAACTGAATGTGGGTCGTGCCATAGTAGGCCATGGCGTCCGCAATTTCGCCAACGTCTAAGACGTCTCTACTGATTGAAACACGATCAAACATGACCTTGCACCATAGCATCCGCTTTAAAAGGGCAGTGACCTAACGGTCAGGGAAAATGTCTTCGCGAATAGCCGCCTCGGGCTGACTCTCTCGTTCGCTAACCCCCAACCCGCTCCCGCACCGCCCGAAACACCATCGCCATCTCGATATGCGTGTGCACGTACCCCCGCTCGAACAGGTACGTCAGCATCCGGTCGTAGGCGTCGTCATAGTCCCCCGACGCCACGCTCCCGGGCTCCCGCGCCTCCCGCTCCAGCACCGCCAGGATCTCCGGCGCGTCCGCCGTCAGGGCGTCAAAAACCTCGGACACCTCGTCGGCCGTATAGTCTGGCACGTGCCGCGCCCGGCCAGGGTCCAGCGGCGGCCTGCGATCGAAGCCCATCGGCCCTACCCCTCCGCCCGGGTCAGTTTCCAGCGGATCTTGGCCCCGACTTCCGGGCGCACCTGGCTCTTCAGCACGATCTGGCCGGCCTTGCGGGCCAGGCCGTGGTCGAAGTGGGCGGTGGGGGCGATCTCGACGTCGACGGCGTCGTTGCGCAGCCACCAGCCGATGTTGCTGGGCCCCCGGATCAGCACGCTCTTGCCGTCGCGGGCGATCGAGGCGCGGGCCTCCGGGTGCAGGTGGAAGCGCACCGCGAACGGCAGGTAGCGGCGCGGGCCATTGGGGTCGGCGGGGCCGGCGAAGGGGGTCAGGCTGTCCTCGCCGCGCAGCTCGTCATTGACCGCGTCGAGGAACAGGCGACGGGCGTGCTGCAGGCCCACATGGCGCCAGCCGTCGTGGACGATGTCCAGCCACACCCCGCCGACGTCGTCGTGGCGCTTGGCCTCGACCTGCAGGGCGCCGTCGACCAGCCAGGGCCCCAGGGCCTTGGCGCGGAAGCCCGACAGCGGCCGGCCGGCCGAGCCGTCGCCGACCGAGACGGTGGAGGCCGCGTCGGACAGGCGGAAGGCGTTGGCGCCGGTGGCCTCGGGGCTCCAGCCGCAGCTGGTGATCAGGCGGTCCTTGGCGCAGACGATCTCGACGGCGGCCGGCTGGGCGCAGGCCGCGACGCTCAGGGGTCCGGCCGGGGGCGGGCCGCAGTCGGCGATCAGCTCGATGCCGCCGCCGATCATCTTGTGATAGCCGCTGTGCGGCGCGGCGTTCAGCGGGCGCGGGCCGGCGTCGTCATGGGCCAGGGCGGCGGCGATGCGCGGCTGGGCGATCGCCTCGCCGCCATGGAAGGCCGCCAGGTGGCCGTCGCCCAGGGTGAAGAACCGCGCGGCGCTGGACAGGCGGTCGATGGCTCGCGACAGGGCCTCGGGGCTGGGCCGGCCGCGTTGGCCCAGGGCGTCGTCCAGGGTCAAGAGGTCGAAGAGGAGCTCGACGCCGGCCTCGGGCGAGCGCGTGGCGTGGCCGCCGTCGGCCAGCACCATTCGGTCGAGGTGGCGCAGCAGGGCCTTCAGGCCCTTGTCGATCAGCCGCTCGCCCGGCTTGCCGGCCAGGACGCAGCCGGCCAGGGTGGCGACGGCGGCGCGCTCCAGGATGCGGGCGGGGGCGGCGGTGATCTCGACCAGGTGGCGGGCCTGGCGGGCGAGGTCGCGGGTCAGGTCGGCGATCTCGGCGTCGCTGCCCTCGGTGGCCAGGGTCTTGGCGGCGCAGGCCAGGTGGAAGACCCGGCGCTCCAGGCACTCAGGGCTCCACGAGAAGGCGTTCCACTTGCCGAACACCCGCCGCCAGTCGTCGATCAGCCGCAGGGATCGGCGGGCGCCGTCCGAGCCGGCGGCGGCCAGGTCCGGCAGCCAGTCGAACCGGTGCAGGCTGATGGCGAAGCGGCGCGAGGGGCTGGCGGTGTCGAACGGGTCGCCGTCCGGACCCAGGCGCAGCGATCCGCCGTCCAGGGTCAGGGTTCCGGCCAGGATCTTCTTGCCATGCTCGGGATCGACCGGACGCGGCTCGTGCGGACGGGCGGCCAGGCCTTCAGGGCGGGGGAAGGCGATCAGCAGGCGGTGCGGGCCCGAGCCGTACCACTCGCGGGCGACATGGCCGGCCAGCTCGGCGCCGATGGCCTTCCACAGGACGCCGCCGCCGCGCGGAAGCGCGGGTGATTTCGAGCCGCTGGCGGAACGCTTGACGGCCATCGTGTGGGGTCAGCCGCCCTTCAGCGCGCGGATGTTGTCGGCATAGGCGGCGGGACCGCCCTTGAACACCGCCGAGCCGGCGACAAGGGCTGTAGCGCCGGCCGCGACGCATTGCGGGGCGGTCGCCGGGGTCACGCCGCCGTCGACCTCAATGATGATGTCCAGGCCGGCCTTGTCCACGAGCTTGCGCAGGGCCTCGACCTTGCGCAGCTGGCCGGGGATGAAGCTCTGGCCGCCGAAGCCGGGATTGACCGACATGACCAGCAGCAGGTCGACGTCCTCCAGGATCCACTCGACGTGGTCCAGGCCGGTCGACGGGTTGAACACCACCCCGGCCTTGGCCCCCAGCTCGCGGATGCGCTTGAGCGAGCGGTGCAGGTGCGGCCCGGCTTCCGGGTGGATGCTGATCAGGTCCGCGCCCGCGGCGCGAAACGCCTCCAGGTAAGGATCCGCCGGGCTGATCATCAGGTGCGCGTCGAACGGGATCTTGGCGTGCGGCCGGATGGCTTTGACGATGTCGGGGCCGAGCGTGATGTTGGGCACGAAATGGCCGTCCATCACGTCGACATGGACCCAGTCGGCGCCGGCCGCCTCGATGGCGGCGACTTCCTCGCCCAGCTTGGCGAAGTCGGAGGCGAGGATGGAGGGGGCGATAAGCGGCGCGGTCATGGTCCTGGGATAACCGCGTCCGCCGCTTCTGTCAGCTATTTCGCTTTGCGAAAGCGTGCCGCGAAGAAGCCGTCCTGGCCGCCGTCGCGGTGATGCGGCAGCAGGCGAAGGGTCCCGCGCGCGGTCAGGCTGGCCTCGGGAGACCCGCCTTCGCCGGCGGTGATCGGCTCCAGCGCCATGTCCTCGCGGCGCGCCAGGAAGGCCTCGACCTGGGCCTCGCCCTCTTCGGGCTCCAGCGAGCAGACGGTGTAGACCAGGCGCCCGCCGGGCTTGAGGCGATCGGCGGCGCTGTCGAGGATCCTGGCCTGCACGCCGGCCAGGCTGGCGACGTCGCTGGGGCGGGCGGCCCACAGCACGTCCGGATGGCGGCGGAACGTGCCGGTGGCGCTGCACGGAGCGTCCAGCAGGATGGCGTCGAAGGTGCGCGCGTCCTCCCAGACGGCCGCGTCGGCGGCGACGATCTCGGCGGTCAGGCCCATGCGCTCGAGGTTCTCGGCAACACGCTTGAGCCTCGCGGCCGAACGGTCCAGGGCCACGACGCTGGCGCCGGCCGCGGCCAGCTGCAGGGTCTTGCCGCCGGGCGCGGCGCAGAGGTCGAGCACCTGCTCGCCGGCCTTGACGTCCAGCAGGCGCGCGGGAACGGCGGCGGCGGCGTCCTGCACCCACCAGGTCCCGTCCTCGAAGTTCGGCCAGGCGGCGACATCGCCCTTGCGGCGCACGCGCAGGGTGCCGCCGTCGAGGATCTCGGCCTCCAGGGCCTCGGCCAGGACGGCCGCGTCGGCGGATGGCTTCAGGGAGAGGTCGGTGGCCGGCTCAAGGGCGATCTGGCCGGCGATCTCGCGGGCCGTGGCCTCGCCGAACGCGGCGACCCAGCGCGAATAGAGCCAGGGCGGGGCCAGCAGCGTCGGATCGTTGGTCGGCGGCGGATCGCGCAGCAGGCCGCGCAGCACGGCGTTGACCAGGCCCTTGAACGGGCGGCTGGCCTTGTTGGCGCCCGCCAGTTCCACCGAGGTGGCGACGGCGGCGAAGGCCGGAACCTCCAGATAGAAGGCCTGGGCGGCGCCGAGGCGAAGCAGGTGCATGACCCGATCCGGCGGGGCCTTCTGCAGCTTGGCGGCCAGGGCGCGGTCGATGGGGCCCAGGTGGCGCAGCACGGCCATGGCCAGGGCGCGCGCGAAGGCCCGCTCACGCGGCTCCAGGAAGCGGAAACCGTTGGCGGAGGCGGCTTCATCGATGCCGCCGCGGCGCGAGAGGGCCGCGTCGATCAGGGTCAGGGCGGCTTCCCGGGCGGGGAGGCCGTCGTTCAGTTCTTGAGTCACCGCCCCGCCGTGCCCCAAAGGCGAGGGCGAGCGCAAGCGTCTTGCGGAAAAATCGCGCGGCGAGACGGACGAAAAATGCTAGAATCCGCTCATGTCCGAGCCCTCCGACGCGTCCCCATCGCCTGAAATCGCCGCTTCCGACCTCCCTGGCGAAGTCCCCGGCGCCGCGCCGGGCAAGGCTCTGAGCCCCGCCGCCCGCCGCGCGCTGGAAGAGGCCGCCGCCCGCCGCGCCGCTGAAGAGGCCGCCGCCCTGCCGCTGGAAAAGGGCGGCCGCGAAGGCCCCGAGCCGACCCGCTTCGGCGACTGGGAGAAGAAGGGCGTGGCGGTCGACTTCTGAGACTGTCAGGCTCCTCCGAAACAAAGGGAGCGAAAGTCTTGGAAGACCTTGCTGAACGCCGCATCCAGGTGGTGCGCGACCACATGGCGTTGGAGTGTGTCCACGACTGGGACGCGGTGATCGCCACCTTCGAGCATCCCCGCTACGAAATGTATGGCGGCGGCGCGGTGTTCGATGGCGAGGCCGCCGTGCGCGGCTATTTCGCCGCCTCGCGCACGCCGTTCCCGGACCAGGGCAACGAGGTCATCGCCATCGCCCACGCCGGCGACACGGTGCTGGTCGAGTTCTGGCTGACCGGCACGCATCTGGGGCCGCTGAAGATCCCCGGCCGCACGGTGGAGCCGACCGGCAAGGCCTTCCGCATCCGCATGGCCGCCAGTTTCGAGTTCGCGCCCGGCGCCGACAAGATCATCTGCGAGCGGCCCTACTACGACCAGTTCGCGGTGCTGCGGGCGCTGGAGCTGGGGTGAGGGCGGGGGGGGGAGCTGCGACTTAAGGTTTCATTGAGCGCCGTCCTCGCATACCAAGACAAGGTCGCTCAATTCGTCGGACGGGACGCACGACATGGAATGGCTGGTGATCCTGGCCCTGGGCGCCTGGATCTATCGACAGGGCCAGAAGCTCCGGGCGCTCGAGCGACGGCTGGACGCCGCCGACTCGGCGCGGCGCATGGCCCGCGAGCCTGCCCCGCCACCCCCGGACACCTCGGTGATCGCCGAGCTGATGGCGGCGCGTCCGCCTTCGCTTGAGCCGGAAGTCGTCCCAGAGCCTGTCCAGCCCAGCGCTCCCGCGCCCGAGCCCGAGGCGACCTACCGCGTTCCGTCTCCGCTGGCTCCACCGCCGCCCCGGTTCAACCGCGAGTCGGTCTCGACGTGGCTGTCCGAGAACGGCCTGGCCTGGATCGGCGGTGGCGGTCTGGCGCTGGGCGGCCTGCTGCTGGTGGCCTACGCCGCCCAGCGCGGGCTGTTCATTCCCGAATTCCGTATCGCCCTGGCCGTGATCCTGGGCGCGGCGATGCTGGGCGCCAGCGAATGGATCCTGCGCCAGACGCCGTCGATCGCCGGCGGTCGCCACCTGCTGGCCGCCGCCGTCTCGGCCGGGGCCGGGGCGGTCACCCTGTATGGCGCGGTCTGCGCGGCCCATGGGCTCTACCACCTGATCCCGCTGAGCGTGGCCGCGATCCTGGCCGCCGGCGTCTCCCTGGGCCTGTTGAGTTTGTCGTTGCGACACGGCGAGCCCCTGGCCCTGGTGGCCCTTGTCGGCGCCGTGGCGACGCCCGCCTTCACCGGTCTGCCGCACTGGTCGCCGCTGGCCCTGACGGCCTATGCGGTGCTGATCGGCGCGACGGGGTTCTCGATCTCGGCCCTGCGGCGCTGGGGCAAGGCGGGCGGCGCGACGATCGTCGGCCTGCTGCTGCTGAGCGGCGTTCCGATCGACCAACATCGCACCGTCGCGGCGGTGATCATCCAGATCCTGGCCGCCGGCGGGCCCTTCGTCGCGACGCTGTGGCGACGCCGCTTCCGTCGCGACGACGCGGGGGATCCCGCCGGAAGCGACTTCCAAGGTCTGCCCGCCCTGGCGCTGGTGCTGGCCAGCCTGGCGTCGTTCGGCCTCTGGTTCTCGGCTCCCATCGGGACGGGACACCTGCCGATCGCCATCCTGATGTCGGGGTTTCTGATCGTCCTGGCGGCGGCTCTGGCGATCCGCAACATGATCCGCCCGGGCCTGTTCGCGTTGCCCGTCGCCATGGCGATCCTCTGTCAGCTTCTGGCCATGGCCATCGCCGTGCGCGCGCCCGCCTTTGCCGCGCAGCTGCCGTGGCAGCACGCCCTGACCGCCCTGATCCCGGCGGTCGCGCTCTGGCTGGCGCTAAGCCGCCCCGCCATCGAGCGCACCCGCGTCCTGGCCATCGGCGGGATCGGCGTGGCGATCCTGGCCAGCCTGACCTGGCCGATCCTGCACGCGGCGAAGATCGACTTCGGCTGGGCTCCGGCCGCGATCCTGGCGGTGGCCCTGTTCGGCGCCGCGGTTCTGATCGCGCGCCGGGTGGAACAGGCCTCGACGGATCGAGGCCTGGCGCTGTGGCTGGCGGCGGCCGCCGAGATGGCCTTCCTTGCCGTGCACGCCGCCGTCGCGCTGCGGGTGGAGCCCGCCGCCTTCGGCCTGGCCGCTCTCGCCCTCGCCGTCGCCGCCTGGCGTCTGCCCTGGCGAGGCCTGGCCCCCGCCAGCGTGGTGGGCGGCCTGATCGCGCTCATCGCCATGCTGCAACCGAACTTCATCGGCCCTGCCCTGGACGGGCGCCTGCCGCCGGCGACGCTGCTGACCGTCAGCGTCGTGGCCGCCGGCTTGCTGGCGGTCTCTTCCGCCATGATCTGGAAGGGCGGCGGCGAGGCCGTCCGCAACGAGGTCGAGGCCCAGCGCGCGACCGGTCTGCTGATGCTGCTGTTGGCGTTGTTCGCGGCCTTGCATGTGGTTCTGTCGGGTCCGCGCGCCGAAGGTCTCAACGGTCTGCTGGAAGCCTCGTTGCGCACCCTGATGCTGTTGAGCACGGGCCTGCTGCTGGCGCTGCGCCAGCGCCCTGACGATGGTCCGATCACGCGCTGGCGCACGGTGATCGTGGTGAGCCTGGGCGTCGCGCATGGGGTCCTGCTGCAAGGCCTGGTCTGGAACCCCTGGTGGGGCGAGGGCGAGCCCCCCGCCGGGCCGCCAGTGCTGAACACCCTGATCCTGTCCTACCTGGCGCCGGCCGGCCTGCTGGCGGCCATCGCCTGGCGACGCAAGCCGGCGGAGGATCGCTGGACCAAGAGCTGGGTCCTGGCCATTCCGCTCTTCGCCCTCCTGTGGGCCGTGCTGGCGCTGCGCCACCTGTTCCACGGCGCGGCGATGGATCCCGCGCCGATCGGTCGGGCCGAGGGGACGGCCTATGCCATCCTCGCCCTGCTCGCCGCCCGTCAACTGAGCGCGCCCAGCCTGGCCGGACGCGCCGGAGCCGCCTGGCTCGCCCGGATCGGGCCGGTCTTCGGCTGGCTGGCGCTAATCGTCGCCGGTCTTGTGTTCGGCGTCCGCGCCAGTCCCTGGTGGGGGCCGATGAGCCAGCCGCTGGCGCCGGCCAGCGCGGCGTTGCTGTTGTTTGGCCTCTACGGCCTGGGCGCGGTGGCGATGCTGAGCCTTAGGCGCGCGGACCGACCGTTTGACAGGACCGCCCTGGCGATGGCGGTCGGCACGCTGCTAGTGCTGCTGACCCTGCTGATCCGCTATGCCTTCCACGGCGGCGACCTGCGCGCGGCCACCGGCAACGCGGGCCTGGAGACCTGGACCTTTTCGGCGCTCTGGGCGGTGTTCGGCCTGGCGGTGCTGGGACTGGGCGCGGCGCGCAAGGATGGCGTCCTGCGCTGGGCGGGCCTGGCGG
Source organism: Caulobacter sp. FV1ye6ST (assembly GCF_058681225.1). Lineage (NCBI taxonomy): Bacteria > Pseudomonadati > Pseudomonadota > Alphaproteobacteria > Caulobacterales > Caulobacteraceae > Caulobacter > Caulobacter sp. FV1ye6ST. The sequence goes on along the minus strand of NZ_CM178733.1, from coordinate 4,928,406 downwards.
TGCTGCTGTTCACGGCGGCCAAGGTGGTGTTGTTCGATCTGGCGCGACTGGAAGGCGTCACCCGCGCGGCCTCGTTCTTGGCCGTCGGCGCGCTGTTCATCGGCGGCGCCCTGCTGGCCCGCCGCCTGAACGCGCGGCGTCGTCCGGCGGAGGATCTCGAGGCCTAGACGCGCCTCAGGCCTTCTTCTTAGGCTTGGCCTTGGCGATGTTGAACGACACCGCCTCACGGAACAGCGCCTTGAAGGCCTCGGCCGGGATCTCGACGCCCTGCGGAAAGTCGATGGCGCGGCGGACATTGCCCTCCAGGCTGGAATTGAACAGCTTGGTCGGGTCTTCCAGCGCCGCGCCATGGGCGAAGGTCGTCTTGACCACGGCCTTGTAGACCTCGCCCGTGCAGATCAGGCCGTCGTGCGACCAGACCGGCTTGCCCCACTTCCAGTCCTCGACCACGTCCGGATCGGCCTCGAGGATCAGGGCGCGCAGGCGGGCCAGGGTCTGGCCGCGCCAGTCGGGGATCGCGGCGATGGCGCGGTCGATGAGGATGGAGGCGGGGACGCCGACGTCCTCGGGTCGAGTGCTCTTCACGGCGTTCCTCCAGAAAGTTCGTCCATCAGCAAGACCAGGGCGTGGAGCGCGTCAAGAACCATTGTTCCGCGAACCGTATCGGCTAGCGTGGCCGCCTCATCGCCGGAGACATCCCTTGCGCCTGCTCGCCAAGTTCCTCGCGACCGCCCTGCTGCTGTTCGCGCCAGCCGTCCTCGCCCCGGCCGCCTTCGCCAAGCCGGCCAAAGCCGTCCCGGTGCTCACCGCCGGCGCCGTGGCCTCGCCGGACCGCTACGGGGCGCTGGCGGCGGAGGAGATCCTGAAAGCGGGCGGCAACGCGGTCGACGCGGCGGTGGCGACGGGTTTCGCCCTGGCGGTCACCTATCCCGAGGCCGGCAACCTGGGCGGCGGCGGATTCATGACCCTGTATGTGGGCGGCAAGCCCTACTTCCTCGACTACCGCGAGACGGCCCCCGCGGCGGCCTCGGCCGACATGTACCTGGGTAAGGACGGCGAGCCGGTGGAGGGCCTGTCCCTGTTCGGCAATCTGGCGGCTGGCACGCCGGGCACGGTGCGGGGCCTGGCCATGGCCCACAAGCGCTTTGGCAAGCTGCCCTGGGCGCGGGTCCTGGCCCCGGCCATCCGCCACGCCCGCGACGGTTTCGAAGTGAACGACCAGTTCGCAGGCATGCTGACCGGCGAGGTCCCGCCGCCGTTCGCCAAGACCAACTTCCGCGCCTATTTCGGTCCCCATAGGGCTGGGACGCTGTTCAAGCAGCCCGAGCTCGCCGCCACCCTGGAGCGGATCGCCAAGGGCGGCGACAAGGCGTTCTACGAGGGCGAGACCGCCGACCTGATCGTCGCCCAGATGGGGCGCGGGTCGGTGAAGGGGCTGATCACCAAGGCAGACCTCGCGGGCTACAAGGCCGTCTGGCGCGCGCCGGTCACCGCCAAGTGGCGCGGCTATGACGTCATCACCGCCCCGCCGCCCAGCTCGGGCGGCGTCGCCCTGATGCAGATGCTGCTGATGAAGCAGGACCTGGCGCCGAAGTTCAAAGGCGTCGGCCTCAACGATCCACAGTACATCCACCTGCTGGCGGAGATCGAAAAGCGCGTCTACGCCGACCGCGCGGAATATCTGGGCGATCCGGACTTCGTGAAGGTTCCGGTGTCCAACCTGATCGACCCCGCCTATGTCGCCCGGCGCGCCCGCGAGGTCGATCCGGACAGGCCGTCGCCGACCAAGGCGGTGGTTCCGGGCCTGGAGAAGCCGCAGACCACCCACTTCTCGATCGTCGATAGGTGGGGCAACGCCGTCTCCAACACCTATACGCTGAACGGCTGGTTCGGCTCGGGCGTGGTGGTCGAGGGGGCGGGCTTCCTGCTGAACGACGAGATGGACGACTTCTCGGCCAAGCCGGGCGCGCCCAACATGTTCGGCGTGGTCGGCGGCAGCGCCAACGCCATCGCGCCCCACAAGCGGCCCTTGTCCTCGATGACCCCGACCATCCTGGTCAAGGACGGCAAGCCGGCCATGGTCATCGGCACGCCGGGCGGCTCGCGGATCTTCACCTGGGTGTTCCAGGTGCTGGCCAATGTCTACGACTACGACCTGACCCTGAAGGCGGCCCAGAAGGCCCCGCGCTTCCACCACCAGCTGCTGCCGGAGAACGTGATCTTCTACGAGCCGTCCGCCCCACCCTCCGCCGCTCTGAAGGGGGCGCTGGAGACGCGCGGCTACAAGTGGGTCGAGGACTTCAGCGGCGACATGGAGGCGATTCAGATCGTCGGCAAGACGCCCGTGCCGGAGGCGGATCCGCGAGCGCGCGGCGTGGCGCTGGTGGTGAAATAGGCCTGCGCTGGCCCCCTCCACCGGCTTCGCCGGTCCCCCTCCCCCAAGAGGGGGAGGAGATTACCCCCGCGAGGCGGAGCTTTCTTCTCCGCCCCGTTTGGGGGCGGACAGACCTGCGCGAGCAGGTCAGGTGGGGGCCTGTGCTGAGCCTACAGCCCGCTGATCTCCGCGACCACCTTCAGCGCCGCCTCGCGCGGGTCGTTGGCGGCGGTGATCGGGCGGCCGCAGACCAGGTGGCTGGCGCCGGCGCGGATGGCGGCCTCGGGGGTGGCCGCGCGGGCCTGGTCGTTCTTGGCCGACCAGAAGGGGCGCACGCCGGGGGTGACGATCAGGAAGTCCGGGCGCCCGGCCTTGTTGGCTATCTCGCGGGCCAGGGCGGCTTCGTGCGGGCTGGAGACGACACCATCGACGCCAGCTTCAAGGGCTTGGCGCACGCGGCGCTCGACCAGATCGCGGGCCCCGAAGGCGTAGCCCATCTCGATCAGGTCGGCGTCGTTGAGGCTGGTCAGCACGGTCACCGCCAGGATCTTCAGGCTCGAGTCGCCCCGCGCCTTGACGGCGGCGGTCATCACCTGCGGCTCGGCGTGGACGGTCAGCAGGTCGCAGCCGCTTTGGGCCAGGACGCGCGCCGAGCGCTCCACGGTCGCGCCGATGTCGTGCAGCTTCCAATCCAGGAAGATCGACTTGCCCGAAGCCTTGAGTTCGCGGGCCAGGGCCATGCCGTCGCTGGCCAGCAGCTCCAGGCCGATCTTGTAGAACGACACCGCGTCGCCCAGGCGCTGGACCATGTCGCGGGCGTCGTCGACGGTGGGCAGGTCCAGCGGAACGATCAGGCGCGGATCGGCGGTCATGTCTTTGCCCCCAGGGGTTGGCGCGCGCGATCGTCCGCCCTAGGAAGGGCGCGGATCCGGCGCGTTGAAAGGTAAGGACGTCGAATGACCGAGGCCAAACTCGCCGTCAACTTCTTCGTCGCGCTGTTCGCCCTGATCGACCCGATCGGCAACGTGCCGCTGTTCGCCGCCGCCACCCTGGGCGCGGCCGCGGCGGGCCGGCGGATGGTGGCCGTCTATATCGGCCTGTTCGTCGCGGCCTTCCTGATCTTCTTCTTCTTCACGGGCGTGGGCCTGCTGGCCTTCTTCGGCATCTCGATGCCGGCCTTCCGCATCGCCGGCGGCGTCATCCTGTTCATTCTGGGCCTGGACATGCTGCGCGACGACTTCACCACCATGTTCGCCGACGCGGCCGAGGGCATCGAGGGCCAGTCGGCCCGGGTTTACGCCCAGAAGCGCTTCGAGCGGCTGATCGTGCCGTTCGCCATGCCGCTGCTGATCGGTCCGGGCGCGATCTCGACCGTGATCATCTACGCCGCCGAGGCCAAGCCGTTCGGCTGGGCGGGCCTGGGTCTGGGCGTGGCGGTGATCTCGGCGGTGTCGGTGGTTATGGTGGCGGTGTTCTGGGCCGCGCCGCTGATCAGCCGGATCCTGGGCCGGATCGGCATGAGCATCGTGGTGCGGGTCCTGGGCTTGATTCTCTGCGCCCTGGCGGTGCAGTTCGTGCTGATCGGCGTGGGCGACGCCACGCGCGGCCTGGTCCGGCAGGACGCCAAGGCCCCCTACGCGACCGCTAAGTAGCCGCGCGGTCTGGACAGCCTCGGTCGCGCGCGGCCATATCCCCGCCATGCGCGCTTCCGTCCCCGACGCTTCCCGGCACGACGCTGACGTCATCATCGCCGGCGCCGGCATGGCCGGCTCCACCCTGGCGCTTGCTTTAGCGTCAGGGGGCCTACGGCCGCTCCTGGTCGACCCCCAGCCGTTCGAGGCCCAGCTGGCCCCGACCTTCGACGGGCGCAGCTCGGCGATCGCCTATTCCAGCTTCCGCCAGTGGCGCGCGATTGGGGCGGGCGAGGCCCTGGCCCCGCACGCCCAGCGCATCGAGCAGATCCTGGTCACCGACGGCCGTACCCCGGGAGCGGCCGCCCGCAAGCCCTCGCCGGCCTTCCTGCGGTTCGACAGCGGCGAGATCTCGGGCCGGATCGATGGCGAGCCGCTGGGCTATCTGATCGAGAACCGCCAGATCCGCGCGGCCCTGTCCCAGGCGGTGATCGACAAGGGCATCCCTGTCATCGCCCCGATGGCGGCCAAGGCCCTGGCGGTCGAGGCGGGGGGCGCGAAGCTGACCCTGTCGGACGGCCGCGTGCTGTCGGCCCCGCTGGCGGTCAGCGCCGAGGGGCGCGGCTCGGTGCTGCGCCGGGCGGCCGGCATCGGCGAGATCGGCTGGGGCTACGGCCAGTCGGGCGTCGTCTGCACCGTGCGCATGGAGCGTCCGCACGAGGGCGTGGCCCATGAATATTTCCTGCCCAGCGGCCCGTTCGCCATCCTGCCGCTGACCGACAACCGGGCCAGCCTGGTCTGGACCGAGAGCACCGCGCGCGGCGAGGCCCTGCGCAACGCCTCGCCCGAGGCGTTCCACGCCCACCTGATGCGCCGGTTCGGCGAGTTCCTGGGCGCGGTGACGATCGAGGGGCCGACCTTCGTCTATCCGCTGTCGCTGCTGCTGGCCGAGCGCGTGACCGCTCCGCGCCTGGCCCTGATCGGCGACGCCGCCCATGGCGTTCACCCGATCGCGGGGCAGGGCCTGAACCTGGGCCTGAAGGACGCCGCGGCGTTGGCGGAGGTGCTGGTCGAAGCCGTGCGCAACGGCGAGGACATCGGCGCCGAGGCGGTGCTGGAGCGCTACGCCCGCTGGCGGCGGTTCGACACGGTCACCAACGCCCTGGCCTTCGACGCCTTCGTGCGGATCTTCTCGAACGACAATCCGCTGCTGCGCGTCGCGCGCGGGGCGGGGCTGGCCGTGGTCAACCGCATCGCGCCGGCGCGTCGGTTCTTCATGCACGAGGCCGGCGGCGGGGTGGGGGATCTGCCGAAGCTGCTGCGGGGCGTGAGTCTTTAAAGATCCTCCCCCGCGTCGCGGGGAGGTGGCCCAGAGGGCCGGAGGGGGCAAGCTGGACTCATGCCGCACTAGCCCCCTCAGTCGCTTCGCGACAGCTCCCCCGTATTACGGGGGAGCATCTACTCGGCGCTAGGCTTCTAGTTCGCGCGCCTCTTCCGGCAGCATGATCGGCACGCCGTCGCGGATCGGATAGGCCAGCTTGGCCGAGCGGCTGATCAGCTCGCCCTTGGCGCGGTCATATTCCAGCGTGCCGCGGGTCACGGGGCACACCAGCACTTCCAGCAGGCGCGGGTCGACATCGATGGTCGGAGCAGGGGCGTCTTGAGTCATGGGCCGTGTCTACTGGATCGAATGGGGTTCGTCATCGTCCCCCGAGGCCGCGTCGATCTCCAGCAGCGTCGTCAGGGTCGCCTTGCGTTCGAAGATGGTCTCGGCCTCCAGCAGGGCCTGCTTTTCCATCGGGTCGAAGGGCAGGGCCATGGCCAGACTGTTGATCAGGGCGTCGGACGGCGCGCTCTCGGCGTCGGTCCAGTCGATGGCCAGGCCCCGGTGGTCGAGATAGCGGCGCAGGGCGCCCAGCAGTCGATCGATGTCGGCGGCGGTGCGGGCGCCGCTCTGTTCCTCGCGCAGGTCGGATTCGTAAGGGGCGAAGTCGGCGCGGATCTGGCGATAGGGCGTGCGCACCGGCAGTTCGTCGCCGGTCCTGAAGCGGCAGACGCCGGTCAGGGTGATCAGGTAGCGACCGTCGCTGGTCTCGGCGAAGCTGGTCACCCGGCCAGCGCAGCCGACGGGGGCCAGCATGGGCCGATGCGGATCGTCTTCCTTGCCGGGAGCCTGCGGACGGGTCTGGACCATGCCGATGATCCGCTCGCCCGACATGGCGTCGTCCAGCATGTTCAGATAGCGCGGCTCGAAGATGTTCAGCGGCAAATGGCCGCCGGGCAGCAACAGGACCCCGTCCAGCGGGAACACCGGGATCACCAGCGGAAGGTCACCGAGCTTTCGGTAGTTCCCCTGCATCCCTTTGCTCCTCTTTCCTTCTCGGCCTGACGGACGCCGAAACCAGCGGCCACTCTCGGCCGCCAGACCTTTAGCTGAACAGAATCGAGGACAGCTTCCGCCGTCCTTGCTTGGCGACCTCGGAGGTCGGTCCGGCGGCCTCGAACACCGTCAGCAGCTGCTTGCGGGCCGCATCGTCGTTCCAGGCGCGGTCGCGGGCGATGATGGCTAGAAGGTGGTCCGCCGCCTCCTGCAGTCGCCCGGTTCCGGCCAGGGCCTTGGCCAGCTCCAGGCGGGCCTCGTGATCGTCGGGATCGGAGGCCAGCCGCCTTTCGAAGGCGGCGGTCTCGGACGGGGCGTCCTGGGCCAGCGCCAGGGCGGCCCGGGCGGCGTCCAGGTCCGGGTCCTTGGCGTCGGCGGGGGCCATGGCCACGACCTCGGCCGCGCCTTCCATGTCGCCGCCCAGCAGATAGGCGCGCGCCATGCCGCCCAGGGCCTTGATGTTCTCGGGATCGGTTTGCAAGGCCTGGGCGAAGGCCTGGGCCGCGCCGCCGATGTCGCCGATCTCCAGCGATTCCTTGCCCAGCGCGATCAGGTCGTCGATGGCGCTGGGGCCGCCCGCGCCGCCCAGCTTCTCGACGAAGGCCTTGACCTGGCTCTCGGGCAGGGCGCCCTGGAACGCGTCCACGGGACGCCCATCGACGAAAGCGTAGACGGTGGGGATGGACTGCACGCGCAGCTGGCCGGCGAAGCCCGGATTGGCGTCGACGTCTATCTTGACCAGCTTCACCGCGCCGTTGGCGGCGTTGACGACCTTTTCCAGCGCGGGCGTCAGCTGGCGGCACGGACCGCACCAGGTGGCCCAGAAGTCGACGATGACCGGCTGGGTCTTGGAGGCCTCGATGACGTCGGCCATGAAGCTGGCGTCCGTACCGTCCTTGATGTGCTCGCTCTTGGCCCCATTCCCGGAGGTGGGGGTCGCGGTTTTTGCGCCGATCAGCATCGGGTCTCTCGTGTACTCAAGGTGGGAACGCTCGAAGCCGCAAGATGGTCCTTCGAGGGGCGAGGCGCAATGTCTTGGTCGCACGGTCCATAATCCGCTCATCCCCGACTGGGATGAGCGGATGGGGCTAGTCCACCACCCGCATGGCCGCGAAATCGACGATCATCGGCTCGATTCCCAAAGCCGCCAGGAACTCGCGGAAGTCGGCCTGCGACACCGCCGTGGTGGCGTCGTTGCCTAGGGGGTGGAAGTTGACCGGGTCGCTGTCGGCCAGGGCCTTGTCCAGCACGAAGCGCACTCGCCGGTCGGCGTCGTTGATCAGGCCGAAGGCGGTGACCGAGCCAGGCCGCACGCCCAGGGTCTCGACCATCATGGCCTCGGGGCCGAACGACAGTCGGCCCGAGCCGATCACCGTGTGCAGGCGCTTGAGGTCGATCGTGGTCTCGCCCAGGGCCGAGATCAGCCACAGCTGGCCCTTGGCGTCCTTGAGGAACAGGTTCTTGGTGTGGCCGCCGGGCAGGGCCTTCTTGATCTCCAGCCCCTCCTCGACGCGGAACACCGGCGGGTGGTCGAGGGTCGAGTGCTTCACGCCGTGCGCGTCGAAGAAGGCGAAGAGGTCGGTTCGGGTCTTCATGCGGCTCTACTAGACGGCCCGAAGCCCTCAGCCTAGACCTGAGTCTGGGCAGGAAAACCGACAAAGGACCGGCATGGAACTGGAGTGCTATCCCACCGAGAACCGTCCGCCGGATATCGTTCCGGGCCGCCCGCAGCGGGCGTGGATGGATCATTTCGCCGATCGCCACCCCTATCGCTGCCTGCCGCTGACCATGGCCAACACCACCGGCTGGGACATCCTCTGTCCGGTCGGCTTCTCGATGAGCTGGGACGGCGGGGCGCACCAGGAGTGCATCAAGTTCCAGCCCGACCATCCGTATCCGGGCTTCACCGACTTCGTGAAGTCGCACTTCACGCGTGGCGTTGTGACCTTCCACACCGGCTATCTGTTCCGCACGCCGCCGGGCTGGTCGCTGATGGCCATGGGACCGCCCAATCACATCAAGGACGGCATCCAGCCGCTGGCCGGCGTGATCGAGACCGACTGGCTGCCGTTTCCCTTCACGATGAACTGGATGTTCACGCGGCCGGGCACGGTGCGGTTCGAGAAGGGCGAGACCTTCTGCTTCATCATGCCGATCCAGGACAAGCCGATGGAGGCCTTCCAGCCGGTGATCCGCTCGATGAACTCCAACGCCGACCTGCGTCGCCAGTACGACGTCTGGGCCGAGAAGCGCAGCGAGTTCAACAAGCTGATCTTCAAGCGCGACCCGGAGGCGACCAAGGAGGCCTGGCAGCGCTTTTACTTCAAGGGCGAGTACCCGGAAGAGATCCAGGCCGAGGCCCCCAGCCACCACGTCAACAAGCGGCGGATGAAGGCCCCGAAGGTGGGGGCCTAAGCCGCCTTCACGGCCGACACGATCGACTTCACGACCTTCTTCACCAGGGCGGGATCGTCCCCCTCGGCCATGATGCGGATCAGCGGTTCGGTGCCGGAGGCGCGCACGACGATGCGGCCGGCGCCGTTCAGCTGGCTCTCGCCGTCGGCGATGGCCTCCTTCACGGCCTTGGCTTCCAGCGGCTTGCCGCCGGCGAAGCGGACGTTTTCAAGCAACTGCGGCACGGGCTCGAACTGGCGGCCCAGCGCGCTCATCGGCTTGCCGGTCTGGACCATCACGGCCAGCACCTGCAGGGCGGCGATCAGGCCGTCGCCCGTTGTCGACAGGTCCGACAGGATCACGTGGCCCGACTGCTCGCCGCCGAGGTTGAAACCGCCCTCGCGCATACGCTGCATGACGTAGCGGTCGCCGACGGCGGTGCGTTCCAGGCTCAGGCCCAGGCCGTTCAGCTGGCGCTCGAGGCCCAGGTTCGACATCACGGTGGCCACGACACCGCCGCCCTTCAGGCTTCCGGCGCTGGCCAGGGCCGTGGCGATGATGGCCATGATCTGGTCGCCGTCGACGACCACGCCCTTCTCGTCGCAGATCACCAGCCGGTCGGCGTCGCCGTCCAGGGCGATGCCGATGTCGGCGCGGTATTCGCGGACCATCCTGGCCATGGCCTCCGGATGGGTCGAGCCGCACTCGGCGTTGATGTTCGTGCCGTTCGGGGTCACGCCGACCGGGAACACCTCGGCGCCCAGCTCGTACAGGGCCTCGGGCGCGACCTTGTAGGCCGCGCCGTTGGCGCAATCGATGACGACGCGCAGGCCCGACAGGTTCATGTGGCGGGGGAAGGTCGCCTTGACGATCTCGATATAGCGGGCCTGGGCGTCGTCGATGCGCTTGACGCGGCCCAGGTCGCGCGGGGCGGCCAGGCCTTCCTGCAGACCCTCGTCCATCAGGGCCTCGATCTTCAGCTCCTGGGCGTCGGACAGCTTGTAGCCGTCGGGACCGAACAGCTTGATGCCGTTGTCGGCGAAGTCGTTGTGGCTGGCCGAGATCATGATCCCGAGGTCGGCGCGCATCGAGCGGGTCATCATGGCCACGGCCGGAGTCGGCAGGGGGCCAAACAGCCGCACGTCCATGCCGACGCTGGCCAGGCCGGCGACCAGGGCGGGCTCGATCATGTAGCCCGACAGGCGGGTGTCCTTGCCGATCACCACCAGGTGCCGCCGCTCGTCCTGCGAGCGGAACAGCTTGCCGGCCGCGAGTCCGACGCGCAGGGCCACCTCGGCGGTCATCGGATGCTTGTTGGCCTGGCCCCGGATGCCGTCGGTGCCGAAATAGGCGCGCTTGCTCATGGTCGTCTTCTGGTCTCTTTGAAGCCATCGTCGGACCGCGAAACGATCCGAAATGCAGATTTACGGGAGACCGCCTTGAGCGAGTGCTAAAGGCCGGCTTCGAAATCCTCGCGTGGCTAGGGATAATCCTGTCGTCGCGTTCTACAAGGGATCATGGCCCATGTGCGGCATTATCGGCATCGTCGGAAAACAACCCGTCGCCGAGCGTCTGATCGAGAGCCTCAAGCGGCTCGAATATCGGGGCTATGACTCCGCGGGCGTCGCGGGCGTCGTCGTCGGCTCCAATGGCGAAACGAGGGTCGAGCGCCGCCGGGCCAAGGGCAAGATCAAGGCGCTGGAAGCCGTTCTGGCCGAGGACCCGCTGGTCGCCACCACCGGCATCGGCCACACCCGCTGGGCGACCCACGGCGCGCCCAACGTCCAGAACGCCCACCCGCACACGGCGGGCCGCGTCACCCTGGTCCACAATGGCATCATCGAGAACTTCGCCGAGCTGAAGGCCGAGCTGGCCGCCGCCGGCCGCACCTTCTCCAGCGACACCGACACCGAGGTGATCGCCCACCTGATCGACGCCGAACTGGCCACGGGCCTGGGCCCGCTGGAGGCCTTCAAGACCGCCCTGGACCGCCTGACCGGCGCCTATGCCCTGGCCGTGTTGATCGAGGGCGAGAACGACCTGATCCTGGGCGCGCGTCGCGGCAGCCCGCTGGTCGTGGGCGAGGGTCAGGGCGAGATGTTCCTGGGCTCGGACGCCCTGGCCGTCGGTCCGTTCACCAACCGCGTCGTCTATCTGGACGAGGGCGACTATGTGGCGCTCGACCACGACAGCTACCGGATCTTCGACGCCACGGGGGCGGCCGTGACCCGCGCCGTGCGCGTTGTGCCGACCTCGTCGGTGATGCTGGAGAAGGGCAACTACCGGCACTTCATGGAAAAGGAGATCCATGACCAGCCGGAGGGCTGCCAACGCACGATCGCGGCCTATGTCGACACCCTCACCGCCAGGGCCGCCGTGCCCGGCGACATCGACTTCGCCAAGCTGGAACGCATCCAGATCGTCGCCTGCGGCACCTCGTTCATCGCCGGCATGGTCGGCAAGTACCTGATCGAGCAGCTGGCCGATCTGCCGGTCGATGTCGAGATCGCCTCGGAGTTCCGCTACCGCCAGCCGGCCCTGCGGCCGGGTTCGCTGGTCATCGCCATGTCGCAGTCGGGCGAGACCGCCGACACCCTGGCGGCCCTGCGCTACTGCAAGGCCAAGGGCATGAAGAGCGCGGTGGTGGTCAACGCCCAGGAATCGACCATGGCCCGCGAGGTCGACGTCGTGTGGCCCATCCACTGCGGTCCCGAGATCGGCGTCGCCTCGACCAAGGCCTTCACCGCCCAGGTCAGCGTGATGATCGCCCTGGCCGTCGCCGCCGCCAAGCAGCGCGGGACGATCGACGAGGCCGAGGAGCAGCGCCTGGTCAGGGTGCTGCTGGAGGCCCCCCGCCTGATCGCCGAGGCCATAGGCCTGGAAGACGCCATCAAGGAGATCGCCGTCGACGTCGCCAAGGCCCGCGACGTGCTCTATCTGGGCCGCGGCCCGATGTCGGCCCTGGCCCTGGAAGGCGCGCTGAAGCTGAAGGAAATCAGCTATATCCACGCCGAGGGCTATGCGGCCGGCGAGCTCAAGCACGGCCCGATCGCCCTGGTCGACGACCAGACCCCGATCGTCATCCTGGCGCCCCATGACAGCTATTTCGAGAAGTCGGCCTCGAACATGAGCGAGGTCATGGCCCGGGGCGGCCAGGTGATCTTCATCACCGACACCGAGGGCGTGAAGCACGCGCCGGCGGGGGCCAAGGTGGTGGTCACCGCGCCGGCCAGCGACCCGCTGGTCTCGACCCTGGTGATGTCGGCCCCGATCCAGCTCTTGGCCTACCACGTGGCGGTGGTGAAAGGCGCGGACGTCGACCAGCCCCGGAACCTGGCCAAGTCGGTGACGGTGGAGTAGGGCGGCTTAGATGCTCCCCCGCGATGCGGGGGAGCTGTCGCGAAGCGGCTGAGGGGGCTAGCTGGGTCGGGGCCGAGTTGGCCCCCTCCGGCCCTCCGGGCCACCTCCCCCGCATCGCGGGGGAGGATCTATGGCGCCCTAGCCGTTCAGCGCTGAATTCTTCCGCGAATACCCGAAGTACACCGCGCACGCCGCCGCGACCCAGACCGCGAACAGCGCCCAGGTATCCAGCGGCAGCCCGATGATCAGATAGCCGCAGAACGCCACGCTCAGCACCGGCACGACCGGATAGAGCGGTACGCGGTAGCCGCGCGGCAGATCCGGCTGCGTCCGCCGCAGGATGATCACCCCCAGCGAGACGATGGCGAAGGCGATCAGGGTGCCCATGCTGGTCAGGTTGACCAGCACGTCCAGCGGCACGAACGCCGCCAGCACGGCGATGAACATGGCCACGATATAGGTGTTGAGGTCCGGGGCGCGGGTCTTGGGATGCAGGCGCTGAAACGCCTTGGGCAGCAAACCATCGCGGCTCATGGCGTAGAGAATCCGCGTCTGGCCGTACATGACCACCAGGGTGATCGAGAAGATCGACACGATGGCGCCGACGCACAGGATCAGCGAGGTCCAGGCCTGGCCCGTCAGGTCGCGCAGGATCACCGCCAGCCCCGCCTCCTGGCCCTTGAACTCGGTCCAGGGCTGGGCCCCGACGGCGGCCAGGGCGACCAGGATGTAGACCGCCGTGACGATCAGCAGGCTCAGCACGATACCCAGCGGCAGGGTCTTGCGCGGATCCTTGACCTCTTCCCCCGCCGTCGAGACCGCGTCGATGCCGATATAGGAGAAGAAGATCGACGAGGCCGCCGCGCCCACGCCGGCCACGCCCATCGGCATGAACGGCGTCAGGTTGCCGGCGTGGAAGCCGCTGAAGGCGATGACCACGAAGAACAGCAGGACGAGCAGCTTCAGCACCACCAGCACGGCGTTGATGGTGGTCGACTCCTTCACCCCGCGCAGCAGCAGCACCATGCAGGCCCCGACCAGCACCACGGCCGGGAGGTTGAACACCCCGCCCGCGCCCGGCGCCTTGGCGATGGCGTCGGGCATCTTCACGCCGATCAGGTCGACCAGCATCTCGTTCAGATACTGGCCCCAGCCCACGGCGATGGCCGAGGCCGAGACGGCGTATTCCAGCAAGAGGCACGCGCCGACGATGAAGGCCACGAACTCGCCCAGGGTCGCGTAGGCGTAGGAGTAGGAGGAGCCCGACACGGGAATGGTCGAGGCCAGCTCGGCATAGCACAGGGCCGTCAGGGCCGCGGTGATCCCGGCCAGCACGAACGACAAGATCACGGCCGGACCCGCCGCCGGCACGGCGGTGGTCAAGGCCACGAAGATGCCGGTGCCGATCGTGGCGCCCACGCCCAGCATGGTCAGCTGGAACAGGCCGATCGTGCGCGGCAAGTGCTCGGGCGGATGCTCGCCCTGGACCTGGGCGACGGGCTTGCGGCGGAGAAGGTCGGCCGCGCGGAACGGGGCCATGGCGGCTCCTTGCAAAACAAGGCGGCGCTATAGCTTCATCGACCCAACCTTGTCATCCCGGCCGTAGCGAAGCGGAGAGCCGGGACCCAGGGGCAACCGCAGTGCGCCGGCCCCTGGGTCCCGGACAGCCTCTGTGAGGCTTCCGGGATGACAAGAAGAGGTTAGGCCTTCAGCAGGTAATCCCGCGTCAGGGGCGTCGCGTCGCGCTTCTTGGCCAGCTGGATCTGGAAGACCATGTGGCCGCCGTGCCGGAAGCCCAGCTCGGCGCCCGCCAGATAGAACTCCCACATCCGCCGGAACCGCGCGTCGAACATCGTCGGGATGTCGGGATCGGCCATGAACCGCTCGCGCCAGATGCGGCAGGTCTCGGCATAGTGCAGCCGCAGGATCTCGACGTCGGTGATCCACAGACCGGCCTGCTCGATGGCCGTGACGATCTCGGACAGGCCGGGGATGTAGCCGCCCGGGAAGATGTATTTCTGGGTGAAGGCGTTGGTCGCGCCCGGCCCGTGCATCTTGCCGATCGAGTGGACCAGGGCCACGCCGTCCTCGTCCAGCAGCTTGGCGATGGTCTCGAAATAGGTGCGGAAGTTCGGCGCGCCGACGTGTTCCAGCATGCCGACCGAGACGATGCGGTCGAATGTCTCGTCCAGGTCGCGATAATCGGTCAGGCGGAAGTCGGTCTTGTCGGCCAGGCCCGCCTTCTCGGCCCGTTCCTTGGCCAGGGCCAGTTGTTCGGTCGACAGGGTCACGCCCGTCATCTGGGCCCCGAAGTCCTTGGCGAGCGTCATCGAAAGCCCGCCCCAGCCCGAGCCGATGTCGAGCGTCCTCATGCCCGGCTTGATCAGCAGCTTGCGGCCGATCAGCGCCTTCTTGGCGGCCTGGGCCTCTTCCAGCGTCATGTCCGGACGCTCGAAATAGGCGCAGCTGTACTGCATGTCGGCGTCGAGGAACCGGCGATAGAGGTCGTTCGACAGGTCGTAGTGGTGCGAGACGTTCCTGCGGGAGGCCACCCGATCGTTGACCTGCTGCACCCGCCGCTTCAGCGCCTTGCGGAAGCGGGTGAAGGCCGAGCCGCGCTTGGGCTTGCGGCCGCCGCTTTCGCCGACGATGGTCAGGAGGTCCGAGATCGAGCCCTGTTCGAAGACGATGTCGCCTTCCATGTACCCTTCGCCCAGGCCCAGGCTGGGATTGGCCAGTCGGCGAAGCCCCCGGCTGTTGATCCGGATGGCCACCGGCGGGCCCGTGCCGTCTCCGGCCTTGATGACGCGACCTCCCGGCAGGTGCGCCGTGAAATCGCCGGTCTTGATCATTCTGGAGAGCAGGGCTTCGATCATCCCCCCAACTTAAGCTGAAGTTCGGCCGCGACAACCTGTCGCACACGGAGGAAACGCCATGTCGATCGTGATGACGCCGATCGGGCAGGTCTGGGGCGGCCGGACCGAGCCGGAGGATGACGACTGGGGCGAGAGCCGCGCCTGCATCGTGCTCGACCCCCAGCGCTTCGACGACGAGGCGTTGATGGGCCTCGAGACCTTCAGCCATGCCGAGGTGATCTATCTGTTCGACAAGGTCGCCGACGACCAGATCGTCACCGGCGCCCGCCACCCACGCGGCAATAAGGACTGGCCAAGAATCGGCATCTTCGCCCAGCGCGGCAAGAACCGGCCCAATCGCATCGGCGTCACGGTCTGCGAGATCGTCGCGGTCGAGGGCCGGGTGCTGGAGGTCAAGGGCCTGGACGCCGTCGACGGCACGCCGGTGCTGGACATCAAGCCGGTGATGAGCGGCTTCGCGCCGCGTGGCGCGCACCGCGAGCCCGGCTGGGCGCGGGAGATCATGGAGAAATACTGGTGAGCCGCTCCGATCTCGTCGTCTCGCGCGCCAGCGCCGAGGAAGCGCCGATCGTCGCCAACCTGATGCAGTTCTACATCCACGACTTTTCGGAGTTGTGGTTCGACCGCGAGGTCGAGGGCGAACTGGAGCCGGACGGTCGCTATTCCGACTATCCCGGTTTGGAAACCTACTGGACCGACCCGACGCGCCAGGCCTGGCTGTTCCGGATCAAGGACCGGCCGGTCGGCTTCGCCCTGGTCAACGACGTCGCCCATTCAGCGACTCCGGTCGACCGCGCGGTGGCCGAGTTCTTCGTCGTCCGCAAGCACCGCCGGCGCGGGGTGGGCCTGGCCGCCGCCCACGCTCTGTTCGGCACGGCCTGGGGGGTCTGGGAGGCTGCGGTGGTCCGCGGGAATGTCGGGGCGCTCGCTTTCTGGCGACGAGCGGCCAGCAGTTATCCCGGCGTCCGCGACGTGGCCGAGGAGGACCACGACGACGCGCTATGGAACGGCGCGATCCTGCGCTTCCGGGTGGGGTAGGAGCCTACAGCTTCCGCAGCTCTGGGCAGGCGTTGGGTTCGGCCGTCCAGCTGATGCTGGCGATCTTCCAGGCGCCGTCGGCCTTGGCCCCATCTGTCTGTTTGACCAGCGTGAAGATGTCGATCCCGCAGTGCAGGGTCTTGCCGTCCTTGCTGACCTCGTAGGGGGCGGTGACGGTGGCCAAGGCCCCGCGGCGGATGATCACCGGCGACCACATCCATTCCTTGACGCCGGGGGTCATGGACTTGCCGAAGCTGTCCTCGAAGGTGACGCGGCTCAGCTTGACGGTCCCGTCGGCCTGCTCGCGCACGCTGATGAACTGCGCGTTGGGAAGCACCAGCGGGCGAAGGGTGTCGGGGTTCGCCGCTTCCATGCCGTCGAAGAAGGCCTGGGCCGTGGCCAGCACGGCCTTGTCCTCGGCGTCTGCCGAGGGCGGGGCGGCGCTTTGCGCCAAGATAGGGGCCAGGGCGGCGGCGAGCATCAGGGCGGGCGGCATGGGCATGGCGGCTCTAAGCTCAGGCGTCGTCGGACAGGCGGTGCAGGAAGGCCTGGGCGGCCTCCTTGTGGCGCGGCTTCAGCGTCTTGCCGAGGATGGCGATCACGCCCGCGATCACGGCCGCGTCGTCGGTGAAGCCGATGACGGGCAGGATGTCGGGAATGGCGTCGGTCGGCAGCACAAAATAGGCCAGCGCCGCCAGCATCATGCCCTTGGCCGCCGTCGGCGTTTCCGGATCGCGGACCGCCCACCAGACCGACAGGGCGTCGGCGGCGAAGGGCACCTTCGTCGCCATCCTGCGGATCTTGGGCAGGAAGCCCTTCTCGACCCGCTCCTCGTTCAACTGGACCGTGGCGGGAACCAGCGCCTTGGCCGGATCCAGGACTTCGTTGACGTTTACGTCGGGGGACGGTTTGGCGTCGCGGCTCATCGGTTTAAACCCTTGCTCAACAGCGAGCTTAAACGCAAACCTCCAGGAAACGTCCATGAAACTCGACAACACCGTCGCCGCCGTCGTCACCGGGGGCGCTTCGGGCCTCGGCGAGGCCACCGCCCGCGCCCTGGCCGCCCAAGGCGTCAAGGTCGCCATCTTCGACATGAACGAAGCCACCGGCGAGGCCGTCGCCAAGGACATCGGCGGCGTCTTCTGCAAGGTCAATGTCACCTCCGACGCCGATGTCGACGCCGGCTTCGAGAAGGCCCGCGCCGCCCACGGCCAGGAGCGGATCCTGGTCAACTGCGCCGGCACCGGCAACGCGGCCAAGACCGCCGGCCGCGACAAGGCCACCGGCGAGACCAAGCACTTCCCGCTCGACGCCTTCGACCGCATCATCCAGATCAACCTGGTCGGCACGTTCCGCTGCATTGCCAAGTCGGCCAAGGGCATGCTGGACCTGGAGCCGCTGGAAGACGGCCTGCGCGGCGCGATCGTCAATACGGCCTCGGTCGCGGCCGAGGACGGTCAGATGGGCCAGGCGGCCTACTCCGCGTCCAAGGGCGGCGTCGTCGGCATGACCCTGCCGATCGCCCGCGACCTGATGAGCGAAGGCATCCGCGTCAACTGCATCCTGCCGGGCATCTTCAACACCCCGCTGATGAACGGCGCGCCGGAGGCCGTGAAGGCGGGTCTCGCCGCCTCGGTGCCGTTCCCCAAGCGCTTGGGAAACCCCGCCGAGTACGCCCATCTGGCCCTGACGATGATCACCAACGACTACTTCAACGGCGAGGACGTGCGCCTGGACGGCGGCATCCGCATGGCGCCGCGGTAGGCGCAACAAAAAGCCCTCCCCCTTGATGGGGGAGGGTTTGGGTGGGGGGGATAGGGACGATGAAGCGGAACCGCCGCATCGCCCCCATCCCCGACCCTTCCCCCATCAAGGGGAAGGGCGCTTCTCTTACTTGCCCGGAACCGGCCGCTGGATGCTGTTGGCCAGGTTGCTCATGATCTCGCGGGCGTCGTAGGCGCGTGGGTCGCCTTCCGGCTTCCTGCCCTTGTGCATCACGATCTCGGCCCCGGCCTCGAACCGCTCGACGGTGCGGATCTGGGCGCGGTCGGCGAAGAAGGGGTCACCCCAGAAGGGGTCCCAGCTGCGCCAGCCGTACGCGCCGCCGTAGTAGCGCCAGGCCGGGCGCCAATAGCCGTACGGATAGCCGTAGCCGAAGCCCGGACGCATGAACGGATCGGGCTCGACATATGAGCGCGAGGTCTTGTCGGTGCGGTGGTCGGCGGTCTCGAACCAGTCGTAGCCCTGCTGCACGGTCAGCTCGGCCGACCGATAGAGCAGATAGCGCTCGACCGTGTCGCGCGAGGTCAGGCTGTTGCCGGCGAACGACACGCGGTAGCGGTCGCCTTCCAGCTTCTGCTCGGAGAAGCCGCCGGCGGAAGAACTGGCGGACATCTTGGGTTGGTACGGCGTCGGCGTGGCGCAGGCCGACAGGCCGGCCGCGATGACCAGCGCCGCGGCGATAGCGACCTTCTTCATGGACATGAGCTGCTCCTTCAAGCGGAGTCCTTGGTACTTAGGACAACTCTGGCGGGGCTTTGTGGTTTCGCCAAGGCGCGGTTTGATGCGGCGGTGAAACTCTTCAGCCTCTGGACAAGATAAGTACGGCCGCCGTGATCAGAAGGATGCCGACCAGGATCGCGAAGCCGCGGCGAAACCCCGGCTCGTTCATCCGGGTCGACAAGGCGGCCCCGCCCAAGCCGTAGGACGACATGCTGATCAGGTCCATGCCAATCGTGGCGCAGGCGAACATGATCAGCTGGGGGGCCAGCGGCCGCTTGATGTCCAGGAACGGCGGCAGGACGCCCGAAAAGAACAGCAGGATCTTCGGATTGGCGATCTGGACCATGAATCCGTCGAGGAAGGCCGAGCGTCCCGCCCGCACCGTGGCCGTGGCGTGGCTCTCGAGGTTCTTGATCCCCGCCCACAGCGACTTCAGGCCCAGCCAGACCAGATAGGCCGCGCCGGCCCAGGCCAGGATGTGAAACGCCTTGGGGAAGGCCAGGATCAGCGCGCCCAGGCCCAGGGCCGAGCCGGTGAACCAGACCAGGGTGGCGGTGTTCATGCCGACGACCGAGACGAGCGCCGCGCCCTTGCCGCGCTCCATACCGGTGGCTATGGCGAACAGGTTGGCCGGCCCCGGCGTGATGGCCATGACGAACATGGCGACCAGGAAGGCGCCGTAGCGGGCGGGATCGACGGGCAGCTGGTCCATGGCGCGGGTATAGTCCGCCGCGCCATGGCCTTCCAAGCTCAAGCTAGGCGCCGATGACCACCAGCACGTAGATCGCCCGGCCAAGAGCGCCGAACAGCAGGACGCCGGTGGCCAGGGCCTGGATCATGAAGCCGACCTCGCGCTTCTTCGGATCGGCGGCGTAGCCGAGGGCGTAGACGATCCGGCCGATGATCCAGACGACGCCCAGCGCGGCGGCGATCAGGTCGTTCCAGTAGATCGCGAACAGCCACAGCGCGGGCAGGTAGATGACCAGCCATTCGACGGTGTTGGCCTGGATGCGCAGATGGCGCTCCAGCTCGGGATGGCCGGTCATGGCCGGCGCGTCGATGCCCGAGCGGCGACGCGCCCCGCCGATCCGGAAGATCATCCAGACATAGACCAGCAGCGAGACCAGGGTGACGATGGCCACGAGCGCGTGGGACTGATGCATCTCTTGTGTTCCTCCCGCGGACTCCTGCCGCTTCGGGGTAAACCCTAGCCGTATTCGTCCTGAGTTTGCACGCTTCCCGCAAACGGCTAGAGCACAGGTCGTGGCCTTCGCGGCGAGCGGCCCTAGGAACCCTCCCGGCGCTCATTCGCTCCTAAGGCTGACGATCCTCATTCGCGGAGGCTTGAAGCCATGCGTGTGGACTCCACGGCGATCGCCGAAATCGACTACACCCCCGAACACGGCAAGCTGTTCGTCACGTTCCACGACGGCGACGAATACGTCTATGTCGGCGTCCCCGAGCGGATCAGCCAGGCCTTCCTGCGGGCGCCGTCGAAGGGGCGGTTCTTCCAGCGGATCATCCGGGATCGCTATCCGTACAACCGGGTGTGAAGCGGCGCGCTTAGCGTGGCAGGCCAGGTCCCTGGATCGCCGCGACGGCGATGAACAGGATCAGCGCGACCCCGGTCCAGACCCGTGAGGTCGGCGACGTCCAGTCGCCCGCGCCCCGCGCTCGGCCGACGGCGAACCACAGCCCCAGCGACGCCAGGCCAATCTCGATCGCCGCCGCCTGGATGACGTGACCGCGCGCCGGGGCGTAGAGCGCGGCGGCCAGCACCGTGGCCATCGCTCCAGCGACATAGGCGGTTCTCAGCGGACGCGCGGCCGAGGGCGGCGTGAGGACCGCGATACGGTTCATGGTCAGGGCGTAGAGTCCGACCCCGATCACGACCGCGATCGGCCGCCAGGGCAGGCCCGGCACGAAGGTTTCGGCCGGATAGACCCAGTCGCCGACGTTCAGCACGCCAGCATAGATCAGGTAGCCGGCGATCCAGAAGGCGTTGAAGGCGAACAGCGCCAGACCCAGCAGGCGCGCGCCGCTCGCGGACCGGGGCCGCGCCAGGATCAGGCCGGCGAGAACTAGCACGAGGTTGCCGACCGTACCCGCCAGATCGATCCCCGGCCGCGCCAGGCTGCAGCGGAAGTCGACGATATTGAGCAGAGTGACGTGACCGCCCGCCGCGAGGCAGGCGCCGCCATGGCCGATCGTCTCGTGTCCGACGATCGACAGGCACACCGCGATCACGCCTATCGAAATAGGGGCGATCGCGGCGGCCGGTAGAACAGCGGCGAAACGGTTCGCCGCCATGTCGCTAGCCGCGCTTGTCGCGCTTGGCCAGGACGCGCAGGCGCAGGGCGTTCAGCTTGATGAAGCCGCCGGCGTCGCGGTGGTCGTAGGCGACCTTGCCTTCTTCGAAGGTGACCAGGTCCTGGTCGTACAGCGAGTAGGGGCTGCCGCGGCCGATGACGGTGACATTGCCCTTGTAGAGCTTCACGCGGACCTGACCGGCGACCTTCTGCTGGCTGTAGTCGATGGCTGCCTGCAGCATCTCGCGCTCCGGCGTGAACCAGAAGCCGTTGTACACCAGCTCGGCGTACTTCGGCATCAGTTCGTCCTTCAGGTGCATGGCGCCGCGGTCCAGCGTGATGCTCTCGATGCCGCGGTGAGCGGCCAGCAGGATGGTGCCGCCCGGGGTTTCATAGACGCCGCGCGACTTCATGCCGACGAAGCGGTTCTCGACCAGGTCCAGGCGACCGATGCCGTTGTCGCGGCCCAGTTCGTTCAGCTTGGTGAGCAGCGCAGCCGGGCTTAGGGCGACGCCGTCGATGGCGACCGGGTCGCCCTTCTCGAAGTCGATGGTGATGACGGTGGCCTTATCCGGCGCGTCTTCCGGCGCGATCGTGCGCATGTGGACGAACTCGGGGGCCTCGACCGCCGGGTCTTCCAGGACCTTACCTTCCGAGCTGCTGTGCAGCAGGTTGGCGTCGACGCTGAACGGGGCTTCGCCGCGCTTGTCCTTGGTGATCTGGATCTGGTGCTTCTCGGCGAAGTCCAGCAGGGCTTCGCGGGACTTGAAGTCCCACTCGCGCCAGGGGGCGATCACGGTGATGTCGGGCTCGAGGCCGTAATAGCCGAGCTCGAAACGGACCTGGTCGTTGCCCTTGCCGGTCGCGCCGTGGCTGACGGCGTCGGCGCCCATCTTGCGGGCGATCTCGATCTGCTTCTTGGCGATCAGCGGACGCGCGATCGAGGTGCCCAGCAGGTACTGGCCCTCATAGACCGTGTTGGCGCGGAACATCGGGAACACGAAGTCGCGGACGAACTCTTCGCGCACGTCCTCGATGAAGATGTTCTCGGGCTTGACGCCGGCGGCCAGCGCCTTGGCGCGCGCCGGTTCGATCTCTTCGCCCTGGCCCAGGTCGGCCGTGAAGGTGATGACTTCAGCGCCGTACTCGGTCTGCAGCCACTTCAGGATGATCGAGGTGTCGAGACCGCCCGAATAGGCGAGCACGACCTTTTTCACGGACTTGTCGGCCATGGGCGGGTCCTTTCGGAGAAACACAAAGTCGCGCGCCTTCAACGGGATCAGGGCGAGCCGGTCAAGAGCCAAATGGGGTGGTTCTACAGCTGACCTTCGTCCTGCAACGTCTTGATGACGAAGCGCAGGTGGAACAACTGGCTCAGCGCCAGGCTGGCGGCGAGCGTGGCGCGGACCAGGAAGATGATCGTCGCCCGCATCGGATCGTCGGTGAAGGTGGCCTGGGTCAGGGTGAACGACAGCAGGACGACGATCGAGGCGATCGGGATGACCAGCAGGGCCAGGGCCTTGGGCGCGCGCCAGGTCGGCTTGCCATCGAAGCCCCACTGCATGGGAACGCGGACGTCCTTGGGAATCCTTTTCCACGCGCCCTGGGCGGTGGCGGCGATGATGGCGAGGGCAGCGATCGACAGACCGTCGCCCAGCACGCGCAGGGTCGTTTCCATGTCGGGATCGTATCTCTTAAACGGTGACCTGGGCGCCAAGCTCGACGACGCGGCCGGGCGGGATTTTGAAGAAGTCCGTCGGGTTGGCGGCGTTCTTCATCAGGTAGATGAACAGGCGGTCCTGCCACAGCGGCATGCCGCTGTTGGCCGACGGCACGATCGAGCGTCTCCCGAGGAAGAAGCTGGTGGCCATGATGTCGAACTTCAGCCCCTGCTTGCGGCAGACCGCCAGCGCCTTGGGGATGTTGGGGCTTTCCATGAAGCCGTAGTTGACGATGACCTTCTTGAAGTCGTCGTTGACCTTCTCGATCGTCACCCGGTCCTCCTCGCGGACGCGCGGCGTCTCGGTGGTGCGGACGGTCAGGATGACGTTGCGCTCGTGAAGCACCTTGTTGTGCTTGAGGTTATGCATCAGCGCGACCGGGGTCATGTCGGGGTCCGACGTCAGGAAGATCGCCGTGCCGGGCGCGCGGTGCGGGGCGCGGGCGCGCAGAATCTCCATGAGGTCGACCAGGGGAACGCTGTCGCGGCGGGTCTTGGCGGTGAGAATATTGGCCCCGCGCGTCCAGGTGGCCATGATCAGCACCAGCGCTCCGCCGAACACCAGCGGCAGCCAGGCGCCGTCGGGGATCTTCAGCATGTTCGAGGCGATGAACACCGAGTCCAGCGCCGCCAGCGGGATCAGCAGCAGGCCGGTCTGCCACAGCGGCCACTTCCACACGCGGCGGATGACGACATAGGCCAGCAGGGTGTCGACGAACATCGCGCCGGTCACGGCGATGCCGTAGGCGCTGGCCAGCTTGTGCGAACTGCGGAAGGCGAACAGCAGCACCAGGACGCCGATCAGCAGGAACTGATTGACCGCTGGCACGAAGATCTGGCCGGCCTGGGTCTCGGACGTGCGCTTGATCTCGATGCGCGGCAGCAGGCCCAGCTGCACGGCCTGCTGGGTCATCGAGAAGGCGCCGGTGATCACCGCCTGGCTGGCGATGACGGTGGCGACGGTGGCCATCAGCAGCACGGGCCAGTAGGCGAAGCTGGGCACCATCTCCCAGAACGGGTTGTGGCGAGCGGCGGGGTGGTCGAGGACCAGCGAGCCCTGGCCCAGATAGTTCAGCGCCAGGCACGGGAACACCAGGCACAGCCAGGCGGCCTGGATCGGCTTCTTCCCGAAGTGGCCCATGTCGGCATAGAGCGCCTCGGCTCCGGTCACGACCAGGAACACGCTGCCCAGGATGACGAAGCCCAGGAAGCCGTTCTCCAGCAGGAAGCGCAGGCCGTACCAGGGATTGAAGGCGCGCAGGATCGAAAGGTCGTCGGCCAGGTGATAGGCGCCCAGCGCCCCCAGGATCAGGAACCAAACGGCCGTGAACGGTCCGAACAGCGAGGCCATCCGGTGGGTGCCCTTGGCCTGGACGGCGAACAGCAGGATGAGGATCCCAGCCGAGATTGGCAGGATGTAGGGCGTCAGGGCGTGGCCGACGCCGGGCGCGTCCTTGAGGCCTTCCACCGCCGACAGAACCGAAATGGCCGGGGTGATGATGCCGTCGCCATAGAACAGCGCCGCCCCGACCACGCCGAGGAAGAAGACCACCATCGAGCGCTTGCGACCGGTCTTGCCGAGCGCCTTTTGAGCCAGCGCCATCAGGGCC
Organism: Caulobacter sp. FV1ye6ST; assembly: GCF_058681225.1. Taxonomy (NCBI): domain Bacteria; kingdom Pseudomonadati; phylum Pseudomonadota; class Alphaproteobacteria; order Caulobacterales; family Caulobacteraceae; genus Caulobacter; species Caulobacter sp. FV1ye6ST. The sequence goes on along the minus strand of NZ_CM178733.1, from coordinate 4,904,212 downwards.
AGGGTGCCGCCTTCGCCCTTGTTGTCGGCGCGCATGAAGAAGATGACGTACTTGATCGTCACGAACAGCGTCATGGTCCACAGGACCAGCGACACCACGCCCAGCACCGCGTGCTCGGTCGCCGTCGTGCTGCGCGAATGGGCCAGGGCCTCGCGCAGGGCGTACAGCGGACTGGTGCCGATATCGCCGAAGACGACGCCGATCGAGCCCAGCGCCATGGCGTAGAAGCCATGCCCCTTCACGTCATGGCCGGAACCAAGACCGGGCGGACCGCCGTCCTGATGAGGGATGTCGTTGGACGCTGGCGCGCAATCCGAACCGGATGCGTTGGCGGAAGTGGAAGCGCCGGGGGCTTCGGAAGCCATTCAATCCCTCCGGGCGCCCACGCACAACGCCTGGAGCCGACCCATATCGCGATCAAGCGCGGCGCGATACACCCAAACCGCGACGGGTACAATCATCACCCGACGTCGCCCCGGGTTCCTGCCTTGGGCGAGATTTGCTTCGGGCGCGCAACGATTTGCAGTTGAACGCGCGGGCGGCCACCTTACGTTCCCCGGTAGAGATGTCCGACAGCCAGAAATTTCCCGTCGCGGCGCATGCCCTCGCCTACTTGGCCCACAAGCAGGCGTTTTCGGCTGACCGCGCCGTGGCCAGCGCCGAACTGGCCGCCTCGGTCCCGACCAATCCGGTCGTGGTGCGCCGGGTGACGGCCATGCTGGGCAAGGCCGGGCTGATCGGCGCGCGGGCCGGGGCCAATGGCGGCGCCTGGCTGCTGAAGCCGGCGGATACGATCACGCTCGACGTCGTCCTCAAAGCCGTCAACGGCTGCGCCCACCTCGGCGTGGCGCCCAAGGGCGTCAAGGGTTGCCCGGTCGGCGAGAAGATCCCCGACGCGGTCCGCGCCGCCATCACCGCCGCCGACCGCGCGGCGCACGACCGCCTGGGCCAGATCACCGTCGCCGACCTGCTGCACGGCGCCCACGCGGCCATCGAGCCCTGCTGAGCGTCGCCGGCCCAGGCTATCAGCCGCGCTAAATTCGACCCGTGAAAAATTGCATCCGATGTTGTTGCTGATCCTCTAGCGAGTCCGCTGAGCGGCATTACGTAATCGCTACCGTTTCAGTTTCGAAACGGCCGCCATTCAAGCCCAGCCTCAGATCCGGGGATTTCCCATGACCACCGTCGCCATCGTCTATCATTCCGGTTACGGCCACACCGCCGTTCTCGCCGACAAGGTCGCCGAGGGCGTCCGCGACGCCGGCCAGACCCCGGTGCTGCTGAAGATCGAAAGCGCCGCCCAGGACTTCGCCCCGCTGATCGAGGAGATCACCAAGGCCGACGCCGTCGTGTTCGGCGCCCCGACCTACATGGGCGACGTCTCGGGCGTGTTCAAAGTGTTCGCCGACGCCACCGCCAGCGCCTTTTTCACCGGCGCCTGGAAGGACAAGCTGGCCGCCGGCTTCACCAACTCGCACAGCTTCGCCGGCGACAAGGCCCATGCCCTGGCCAGCCTGACCATCCTGGCGGCCCAGCACGGCATGAACTGGATCAACCTGGGCATCGCCCCGCCGAACGTGACCGCCGCCGAGCGTGGCCCGGACACCCTGAACCGCGTCGGCTCGTTCATCGGCCTGGCCGCTCAGTCGGACAACGCCTCGACCGAAGTGACCCCGCCGGCCGGCGACCGCGAGACCGCCCGCCTGCTGGGCGAGCGCGTGGCCAAGGCCGCCGTCCGCTGGACCGTTGGCGCCCAGGCCGCGGAGCTCGAACGGGCCGCCTAAAGGCCCCCCCCCGGCCGCGGTGGTCTCCCTCCCCGACCGCGGCCCGGAAGAGGCGCGCCGCCCAGCCGAGCTGGCGCGCCTCTTCCACCCCCTAAATTCTGGGGCTGCTTGAACCAAATCACGGGCCGTGCTCGTCTCCGGCGACGTTTTGTCTTCTACCGGATCGCCCCAGCATGGCCCGTCGCCTCGCCCTGATCACCGGTGCTTCCGCCGGCATCGGGGCCGCCTCCGCCCGCATCTACGCCAGCCACGGCTATGACGTGGCCCTGACCGCGCGCCGGGCCGACCGCCTCGAGAGCCTGGCCGCCGACATCAAGCTGCGTTCGGGCGTCGAGGCCTACGCCATCCCCGCCGACCTGGCCGAGCCGACCGGCGTCGACACGGTGCTGGCCGCCATCGCCGAGCAGGGCCGGGTGGTCGACGCCCTGGTCAACAACGCCGGCTACGGCCTGCCGGGGACCTACGACTCCACCACCTGGGCCGACCAGGCGGCCTTCCTGCAGCTGATGTTGACCAGCGTCTGCGGCATGACCCACAAGGTGCTGCCTGGCATGGTCGAGCGGAAGTTCGGCCGCATCGTCAATGTCGCCTCGCTGGCGGGCCTTGTCCCCGGCGCGGCCGGCCACACGCTGTACGCGGCGACCAAGGGCTTCCTCGTCAAGTTCTCCCAGAGCCTGCACCTGGAGAACCTGGCGACCGGGGTCCATGTCTCGGCGCTGTGTCCAGGCTTCACCTATTCGGAATTCCACGACGTCAATGGCACGCGCGGCCAGGTCAGCCAGGGCGTGCCCGAATGGATGTGGCTGGGCGCCGACGAGGTCGCCGCCGCCGGCTACGAGGCGGCCGAGGCCAATCGCTCGATCTGCGTCCCCGGCGCGCCGAACAAGGCCATCGCGGCGATCGCCAAGATCGTGCCGGACGACTGGGCCCTGGCCCTGATGGCCAGCCAGGGAAACCGCTTCCGGAAGGTGTGACGACAAGCGCGACAGCCGAAAGTGGATGCCGGTTTCGGCGCCCGTCGCGCGCCTACAAAAGACTCCCGAGGGCCGTTTTTGGAAAACAGCTCCGGACCTGCTATATGTCCGCCTCGACCCCCGAGCATCCGGACACCCCCTTGAGCGTCACCCTAGACCTGTCGCGCGTCTCCACCGACGCCGCGCCCGCCCCCGCCGTCACTAAGCCGCCGGTCAACCTCTCGGGCCTCACGCGCCCTCAGCTGGTCGCCGCCCTGGTCGAGAGCGGCGTGGTCGAGCACGGCAAGGCCAAGATGCGCGCCACCCAGATCTTCCGCTGGATGCACCATCGCGGCGTCACCGACTTCGCCCTGATGAGCGACGTCGCCAAGGAGACCCGCGCCCGCCTGGCCGAGGCCTTCACGCTGAACCGCCCGGAGATCGTCGAGCGCCAGGTCAGCAAGGACGGCACCCGCAAGTGGCTGATCCGCATGGCTCCGGGCATCGAGGTCGAGAGCGTCTACATCCCCGGCGTGGGCCGCGCCGGCGCCCTGTGCGTGTCCAGCCAGGTCGGCTGCACGCTCAATTGCAGCTTCTGCCACACCGGCACCCAGCCGCTGGTCCGCAACCTGACCGCCGCCGAGATCGTCGCCCAGGTGCAGGTGGCCAAGGACGACCTGGCCGAATGGCCGTCGGACAAGGAAGACCGCGTGCTCTCGAACATCGTGTTCATGGGCATGGGCGAGCCGCTGTACAATCTGGGCCAGGTGGCCGACGCCATCGAGATCATCAGCGACAACGAGGGCATCGGCATCTCGCGTCGCCGGATCACGGTCTCGACCTCGGGCGTCGTGCCGATGCTGGAAAAGCTGGGCAATACGACCCAGGCCATGCTGGCGATCAGCCTGCACGCCACCAACGACGCCCTGCGCGATGTGCTGGTGCCGCTGAACAAGAAGTATCCGATCGCCGAGCTGATGGCCGGCATCCGGGCCTATCCGGGCCTGTCCAACGCCCGCCGCGTCACGTTCGAATATGTGATGCTGAAGGGCGTCAACGACAGCCCCGACGAGGCTCGCGCCCTGGTCAAGCTGATCAAGGGCATCCCGGCCAAGATCAACCTGATCCCGTTCAATCCCTGGCCGGGCAGCGACTATCTGTGCTCGGACTGGTCGACGATCGAGGCCTTCGCCGCGATCCTCAACAAGGCCGGCTACTCCTCGCCGATCCGCACCCCGCGCGGCCGCGACATCCTCGCCGCCTGCGGCCAGCTGAAAAGCGAGAGCGAGAAGGTCCGTGCCTCGGCGATGCGCAAGCTGTCGATGGCGGCCATGGCCGGCATGCTGTCGGATGATGATGAGGACGAGGCGGCTTAGGCCTGCGGGTTCGTCCACGTCCTTCGACAAGCTCAGGATGAGGACTACGTCTGAGGCCGTTCAGTGGAAAACCTCACCCTGAGCCTGTCGAAGGGCGGGGTTTCGCTAAGCCTCTTCCTCCACCGCCTTCTTCAGCCGGCTGAGCATTCCGGCCGCATAGGCCGCGTACGGTCCGATCCAGCGTTCGTGGATCGCGTGCACCGGCAGGGCGTCCAGGTGATTCCAGCGTTCTCGGCCGCGCCGTTCGGCCGCCAGCAGGCCGGCCTCTTCCAGCACGCCCAGGTGCTGCATCACCGTGCAGCGATCCAGCTCCGGAAACAGGGCGCACAGCGTCCCCGTGGTGCGGGGTTCTTCCTTCAGCAGGTCCAGGATCCGCCGCCGGACCCGGTGGCCCAGCGCCTTGAAGATCAGGTCGGCCTCGTCTTCGTTTGACATGTTATAAAACTATAACCTATCGTCGCGACGATCAAGGCCAAAACCCAATCAGGGAGATGATCCATGTCCCACGAATTCACCGTCGGCGGCCGCATCGCCAAGCCCGTGGCCGAAGTCTTCGAGGCCGTCGTCGATCCGGCGAATCTCTCCGGCTATTTCACCACCGGCGGGGCGCAAGGCCGGCTTGAGACTGGCGCGACCGTGACCTGGGACTTCCACGATTTCCCGGGCGCCTTCCCGGTCGAGGTGGTCGAGGTTGTCAAAAACGAGAAGATCGTCCTGCGATGGGGCTCGGCCGAGCCGGGCGCGACCTACCAGACCACGGTCACCATGACCTTCGCCGACACCGGCGACGGCCGTACGCACGTCAAGATCCACGAGGCCGGCTGGAGCGACACTCCGGCGGGCGAGAAGGCCGCCTTCGGCAATTGCGAGGGCTGGACGGGCATGCTGTGCGCGATGAAGGCCTTCGTCGAGCACGGCCTCAACTTGCGGCGGGGGTTCTACAAGTAGGCTCGCCTTCCTCTGGGACTCCCCCGACGCGGGCGCCCCCTACGCAAAACTTGTCGACCCGTGTTAGTCAGTGGGCCGCAAGTTCATCGGGGTAGTTCGCGTCCATGCCGTCCCAGCTCCAGTCGCCCGAGGTCCAGGCCTTCGCCACCGGCTTTCCGGTCACCCTGCTGCATGCCAGCGTGACCCTGGTCATGCTGATCCTGGGGACGGCGCTCTACGCCATGCTGACCCCGCACAAGGAAATCACCCTGATCCGCGAAGGCAATTCGGCCGCCGCCCTGTCGCTGGGCGGGGTGATGGTCGGCCTGGCCATTCCGCTGGCCATCTCGCTGACCGCCTCGACCTCGGTGATCGAGATCCTTATCTGGGGCGCGGCGACGATCGCCGTGCAGCTGCTGGTGTTCCGCGTCACCGACATGGTGCTGCAGGGTCTGCCGGAGCGGATCCACGAGGGCGAGGTCGCCGCCGCCGCCCTGCTGGTCGGCGCCAAGCTGGCCACCGCCCTGATCCTGGCCGCCGCCGTGGCCGGCTGAGCCGGCGCGGTCGGGGGACCTCCCAGTGCATTTCCCGAAGCTTCCCGATTGGCTGGTCTATGCCGCGGCGGTCAGCGCCCTGCTGATCGTCGCCGTCGGCCGGCAGGAGCGCTCGGACGCGCCGCCGCCCCCGCCGCCCGTGCCGGGCGAGGAGGGCCTGCCCCTGGGACCGTCCTCGCCGTTCGATCCGTCGATCGTGGTCCAGGTGCCCGAAAAGCCCGAGCCGGGCTCGGGCACGGCCTTCTCGGTCGGCGACGACGGCACGTGGCTGACCGCCCGCCACGTGGTCGACGGCTGCAAGCAGGCGGCCATTGTCGTGGCCGACGGTCGCGGCGTGGCGGCCAAGATCCATGTCGACCCCAAGGCCGACGCCGCCATCCTGACCACCGAGGGCGGGGCGCCGTCCGTGCCGCTGGGCCTGGACGTCCCGCTGCGCCGGGGCGCGCGGGCCTATCATCCGGGCTTCCCGCAGGGCCATCCGGGAGAGGCCGCCTCGCGCCTGCTGGGCCGTGAGAATCTGGTCGTCCACGGTCGGGGGGCCCGCACCGAGCCCGTGCTGGTCTGGGCCGAGGTCGGTCGCACCGACACGCTGAAGGGCACCCTGGCCGGCCTCTCGGGCTCGCCGGCCCTCGACAGCGCCGGGCGGGTGCTGGGCGTGACGGTGGCCGAGGCTCCGCGTCGCGGCCGCATCTACACGACCGCGCCCGAGACCTTGAAGACCCTGCTGGGCCCGCATCGCCGGCCCAGCCCGTCCGAATTCGCGCCGAGCGAGCCGATCACCACCGAAAACTACGGCCGTGTCGCCGACGGTCTGCGCCGCGATCTGAGGGTGGCCCAGGTGGTGTGCCTGAAGGTTTAGGCGGGACAGAAGCCGGCCATGATCCTCTTCCTGAGCTTGTCGAAGGATCACATTCTGTCATCTAGCCTTCCGCCGTCGTCGCCACGCCCTGAGCGTTGACGGCCTCGATTGCCTTGGCCTGCCGCTGGGCCAGAATCAGGCACAGGATGATCGCCGGTATGCCGATCGCCGCCGAGCCCAGGTAGAAGGTCGAATAGGCTCCCAGCAGGGTGCGTCCGCCGGCCTGCAGGTTCTCGACGATCTCTCCCGAGAAGCCCTTTAGGATCTTGCCACTCCAGGCCATGGCCGACGTCATCAGGGCGTATTGGGTGGCGGTGTAGCCGAGGCTTGTCAGGCTGGACATGTAGCCGATTAGAGCGATGCCCGAGATCGACATGGCAAAGCTGTCGAAGGCCATGATCGTCTCGAAAGCGGTCCAGTGCAGGCTGCCCAGGCTGATTAACGGATAGTCGCCGCCGTGCATCCCCAGCAGGGCGAAGGCCGCCACCGCGATTGGCTGTAGCACCGCGCCCAACAGCAGCGTGCGGATCACGCCGAGGCGCACAGACAGCAGGCCGCCCACGGCGATGCCAGCGATGGTGGCGGGTACGCCGATCGCGCCGCGCACAACAGCGATGGTCGGCTTATCCAGGCCCAACGCCAGGTAGTAAGGATTGCTCATCGGCCCGCGCATGTAGTCGCACAGATGGTAGGTCGTGATCATCAGCAGCATCAGCACCGCGATGCCGATGCCGTGGGCCTGGAAGAAGGCGACGAACGGTCCGGCGACCGCGTCCCAGGCGCCCTTGAACGAGAACGGCGGCTTCTTTTCGGCCAGGTTCTCCATGCGCCGGTCGGCGAGAGCCGGCTCTTTGGCGAGGATCGAGGCGCCGATGCCTACAACGACCAGCGCGCCGAAGATCCCGTAGGACAGGCTCCAGCCGATGGCGGTGGCCACCAGCAGGATAAGGGCTTCGGTGGCGAACATGGCGACGCGAAAGCCCAGGCTGTAGGCGGCGGTCAGCAGGCCCAGTTCGTCCGGATCCTCGGCGATCTCGATGCGCCAAGCGTCGATCACCGTGTCCTGCATGGCGGCCATGATCCCGGTCAGAACCGCGAAGGCGCCCAGCAAGGGCAGGTTGTGCGGCCCAGCCACGGCCATCCCGATCAGCCCGACTCCGATGCCGACCTGGGTCACGATCATCCAGCCGCGCCGGCGTCCAAGGATCGAAGCCATGAAAGGCGCGGGCAGATGGTCGACCATCGCGCCCCAGATGAACTTCCAGAGATAGGCAAGGCCCGCCCAGGACAGATAGCCGATGGCCTTCAGCTTGATGTCATTCTCGCTGAGCCAGAAGCCCAGCGTGTTGCCGATGAGCATGAACGGCAGACCGGACGAGAAGCCCAGGGCGAGCATGACGCCGACGCGCGGTTTGCCAAGCGCGCGCAGCACTTCCATGAAGCCGCGCTTCTTGCGCGCCGTGGCCGTTCCAGCCGCTCCGGCCATACGCCTTCACCGCGCCAAGGCGCGGTCCCCCTCCGAAATCAGAGGGCGACCTTGGCCCGCGTCGCGGTTTTCGTCCAGCCAGAGGCGACGCCCGAAGTCGTCCAGCGCTTGAGCGCATCGCGCAGGGCCTCTTGCGTCAGGGGCTTGACCAGGAAGTCGTCCATGCCGGCGGCCAGGCAGGCGCGCTTGTCCTCGTCGAAGGCGTCGGCGGTCAGGGCGGCGATCGGCGAGGCCACGCCCTTGGCGCGCAGGGCCTTGGCGGCCTCGACGCCGGACAGGCCGGGCATCCGCAGGTCCATCAGGATCAGGTCATAGGCCCCGGCCGAGGCGGCGGCCACGGCCTGCTCGCCGTCGGCGACTCGGTCGACCTTGCAGCCTTCGCGCTCCAGCAGGGTGCGGGCCAGCAGGGCGTTGATAGGATTGTCCTCGGCCAACAGCACGCGCACGCCGTGAGCCACGGCCCCGGCGATGCGGTCGTCGTGGGCGGGCTCTTCGGTCGCGGCCGTTTCGGTGGTTCCCGCCTGCAGCACCTGGGCGACCAGCGAGGCGGCGCGCAGCGGCTTGATCAGATAGCCGGAGAAGCCGGCGGTCTTGAGGGGCTCGATGCGGCCGCGCTGCTCGGGCGTCAGCAGCACCACGGCCTTGCGGCCGGCTGGCGGCTTCAGGGCGCCGCGCGGCCCCGACAGCGCCGCGTCGATCAGCAGCACGGCGTCGGCCGGCGCGCCCGACAGGGCCGAGGCGATGTCGACGGCGGCGAAGGCGCGGCCGCCTGCGGCTTCGATCTGGCGGGCGGTGGCGGCGCGGACGATGGCGTTGGGCGAGGCGATGGCGACGGCGCGGCCGTCCAGCGGCGCCGACCGGAGGGCGGGAGCGGCCAGCTCAAAGGGCGCCTCGAACCAGAATTCCGCGCCCTGGCCCAGTTCGCCGCCGACCCCGACCTCGCCGTTCATGGCCTTGGTCAGCGTCGCCACGATGGCCAGGCCCAGGCCCGCGCCGCCCAGCTGGGTGGCGTGGGTGATGTCGGTCTGGACGAAGGCGTCGAAGATCCGCCGGCGGGCCTCGGGCGCGACCCCGGGGCCGGTGTCGGCGACCGAGAAGCGGATGTTACCCTCCGCCGTGGCCGCCGCCGTCAGCAGCACGCCGCCGGCCTCGGTGAACTTCACGGCGTTGCCGGCGAAGTTCAGCAGGATCTGGCGCAGCCGGCCTTCGTCGGCCTGGATCGTCGGCAGGGGCGTCGGCACGGCCCAGGCGATCTCGATGCCCTTCTCGTGGGCGCGCGGGCTCATCAACTCGGCGACCTGGCGCAGCAGGCCCTCGATATCGACCGGGGTCAGGCTGAGCTCGATCGAGGCCGCGCCCAGGCGGGCGAAGTGCAGCACGTCATTGACCAGCGACAGCAGATGGTCGCCGCTCTCGCGCAGGGCGGTGACATAGGACCGCTGCTCGGCCGTCAGCTTGGTGTTTTCCAGCAGGCGCGCCATGCCCAGCACGCCGTTCAGCGGGGTGCGGAACTCGTGGCTCAGGGTGGCCAGCTGCTCGGGCGTGACGCCAGGTTTGGGATCGCTCATGGGCATCAAGGTTACCCGGCGCGGCTTAACGGGCAGTCAAACGCGCGTCATCGGCGTGAAGCTTTCCTCCCCGGGTGTCGTGGTCCGCCGATAGGCCAGGGCCTCGGCGACATGGACGCGGCGGACAGTGTCGGCGCCTTCCAGGTCGGCGATGGTGCGGGCCAGGCGCAGGGTCCGGGTCCAGCCACGGGCGCTGATCCGGCCGGCTTCGGCGGCCTGGGCCAGCAGGGCGCGACCGGGCGTGTCGAGGGCGGTGATCTTCTCCAGGAAGGCGCCTTCGGCCCGGCCGTTCAGGCCGTCGGCGACCTCGAGCGCGTCGGCGCGGTCCTGCTGCAGCGCCCGCGCCCGCGCCACCCGCGCGGCGGCTTCGGCCGAGCCTTCGGCGGGCGGCGGCAGGGACAGGTCGGCGGCGGTGACGGCGGGCATGTCGACGGCCAGGTCGATGCGATCCATCAGCGGACCCGAAACCCGGCCCTGATAGTCGCGCTGGCACCGGGGCGCCTTGCCGCAAGCGCCACGCCCGGCCCCGCCGTGACCGCAGCGGCAGGGGTTCATGGCCGCCACCAGCTGCACCCGGGCCGGATAGCGGATGTGGGCGTTGGCGCGAGCCACCATCACCTCGCCGGTCTCCAGAGGCGCGCGCAGGCTGTCCAGGGCCTGGACGCCGAACTCGGGCAGTTCATCGAGGAACAGCACGCCGTTGTGGGCCAGCGACACCTCGCCCGGCTTGGCCTTCAGCCCGCCGCCGGTCAGGGCGGCCATGCTGGCGCTGTGATGCGGGCTTCGGAACGGCCGATCGCGGGTCAGGGCGCCGCGCGCGATCAGGCCCGCCACGGAATGGACCATCGAGGTCTCCAGCAGCTCCTTGGAACTCAGCGGCGGCAGCAGGCCCGGCAGGCGCTGGGCCAGCATCGACTTGCCCGAGCCGGGCGGGCCGACGAACAGCAGGTTGTGACCGCCAGCCGCGGCGATTTCCAGGGCCCGCTTGGCCTGTTCCTGACCCTTGACGTCGCGCAGGTCCTTGGGGCGTTCGCCCTCGACGATCGGACCCGGCGCCGGGGCGGACAGGATCTGGCTGCCCCGGAAGTGGTTGATCAGCGACACCAGAGAGCGCGGGGCCAGGATCCGCGTCTCGCCCGCCCAGGCGGCCTCGGGGCCGGAGGCTTCCGGACAGATCAGGCCCAGGCCCATGGCGCCCGCCGCCATCGCCGCCGGCAGAGCGCCCGCCGCCGGCACGATGCGGCCATCCAGCGAGAGCTCGCCCATCGCCGCCCAGCCGTCGAGGGCGTCCATCGGGATCACGCCGATGGCGGACATGACCGCCAGGGCGATCGGCAGGTCGAAGTGCGTGCCTTCCTTGGGCATGTCGGCCGGCGCCAGGTTGGCGACGATGCGCTTGCCCGGCAACGAAAGGCCAAGGCCCGCGAAGGCCCCGCGCACCCGCTCGCGGCTCTCGGCGACGGCCTTGTCGGCCAGGCCGACAATGACGAAGACCTGCTGTCCTGTCGTCAGCTGCACCTCGACATCGACGCGCCGGGCCTCCACGCCCTCGAACGCGACGGTGACCACCCTGGCCGCCATCCTAACCCCTTGCGGATATTCGATTTATCCACAAGTCACAGCATAGCCGCTGAAATGGAGCAAGAACGAAAAACGAACGTTTCGGGAAAAGAACGCGCTTCCGTAGAGTTACCCACCGACGCGGCGAATGTCCTCAATGCGGTCCCAGAGTAGGGCGGCGGCGTTGATGCCGGTAAACCGCTTGAGTTGTTGGGCGCCGGTGGGTGACGTGACGTTGATTTCCGTCAGGTACTCGCCGATGACGTCGATGCCGACAAAGATCAGTCCACGGCGCTTCAGCTCCGGGCCGATGATCTTGCAGAGCTCCAGGTCGCGGGCTGTCAGCTCCACCGCCTCGGCGCGGCCGCCGACGCGGAGATTGGAACGGACCTGGCCCTTCGCGGGCACGCGATTGATCGCGCCGACCGGCTCGCCGTCGACCAGCAGGACGCGCTTGTCGCCCTTGCTGACGGCGGGCACGAACTTCTGGGCGATGACCTGCTCGCGGCCGATCATGGCGTGCAGTTCCAGCAGGGCGTCGAGATTGGGATCGTCCGCCAGCAGACGAGCCACGCCCGAGCCGCCGCCGCCGTAGAGGGGCTTCAGGACGATGTCGCCGTGGCGGGCGCGGAAGTCGTAGATCGCCTCGTGGTCGCTGGTGATCAGGGTCGGCGGCTGCACGCCCGGGAAGTCGGTGACGAACAGCTTCTCGGGCGCGTTGCGCACCTCGGTCGGGTTGTTCACCACCAGGGTGTGGGGGTGGATCTTGTCCAGGAAGTGGGTGGCCGTGATGTAGGCCATGTCGAACGGCGGATCCTGGCGCATCAGCACGACGTCGATGTCGTCCTTCATGTCGAGGATCACGCTCTCGCCCAGCTTGGCGTGCGCGCCGTGGACGGCCGACAGCTCCAGGGACTGGGCGCGGGCGAACACCCGGCCGTCTTCCTGTGACAGCTTGTCGGGCGTGTAGACCCACAGCCTGTGACCGCGTTCCTGGGCTTCCATCATCATCAGGAAGGTCGTGTCGGTGTCGATATTGATCCCCAGGACGGGATCCATCTGGACGGCGACTCGCAGCGACATGGGGGCTCCGGAATATCAGGCGGGCGAAATGGCGTGGCTGTGTAGTTAAGCCGATTTCGCGGGATTGCGAGGGCTTGTCGCGGTCGCTTACTGCGCCGGCATGTGGTCGTGCTCGGTGAGACAGGCCACCGCGGCCTGTGTCTCCGGCCCCTCTGCGGTGACCAGATGTCCGTCCACGTATCCGAAGGCGAAGCCCATCTTGTCGGTGGCGGGTGGGGCGGCGCGGTAGAGGCCGCAGCTCACCGCGTGCCCATCACGCTGCTCGTGGGTGACCTCGATGATTTCGCCGGGGACGCCGTCCCGTTGGCGGAGCGCTTCAATGATGGCGCGATTGGCCGCTTCCGGCGCCGTCGGCGCTGCGGGCGCGGGTGGAGGTGTGGCCGGCTTCGAAGCCGGGTCCTTGCAGGCCGCAAGCAGCAGCAAGGTGCTCACGAGGGCGCAGCCCGCGCGCCAGTGTTTCGTCGTCAATTCAGGCCCCTCTAATTCAACCTTAACCTCACCCGCTCTCGCGCTGCCCGGGCGGCGATGGCCGCGCCGCCGTCCAAAGTCTGGGCGCGGGAGAGGGCTTGCAGCGCCCCGGCCAGCGCGCCCTGGCCCTCGCGGGCGGCGGCGACGTCCAGCCAGGGGCGGTGGTCGTTCGGGTTCAAAAGGGCGCGGCGAAGGGCCGAGCGTTCGGCGCGGGGCCAGTCGCGGGCCTGCTGGGCGCGGGCGAAGATGTTGTTCTGCAGGCGGATCAGCACGGCGCGGTCCGAGATCGGCGCCATCAGCAGTTCCAGCCGCGAGGCCACGTCGGGCATCAGGCCCGTGCGCAGGGCCCGGCGCGACAGCTCCGACGGCAGCACCACCCGGCCTTCGCTGAACGGGTCCAGCGCCAGCGGCCCTTCCTCGGTCTCGATGCGCAGCAGGAAGTGGCCGGGGAAGTCGACGCCGTGAAGCTCCAACCCGACCTGGCGGGCGGCGTGCAGGTAGAAGACGCCCAGCGCCACCGGCAGGCCCTTGCGGCGCTCGGCGATGGCGATGACGTCGGCGTTGTCGGGGTGGTCGTAGGTCAGGACGTCGCCGGTCAGGCGCAGGTCGCCGGCCAGGGTCTCGGCCACGGCCTCTTCGGGCGACTCGGCCTCGGCCCGGCGGCGCAGGCGTTCGGCGGCGTTCCGGGCCAGGTCGAGGGCCGGGCCTGTGTCGCGGCTGGGGTCGTCGTGAACCGCGCAGGCCAGGGCCGCCTCGAACAGCGGGAAGCCCGCGTCGGGTCCTTCGCCGGCCTTGGTCAGGATCTCTTCGGCCTCGTCGCGGGTCATGTCACGCCCCCGCCCCAAAGCCATCGGGCCAGGCATTGGGCAGGTGGCGCGGCGGCCGGCCCGGCGCCAAAGCGATCAGGTCGAGGCGCACGGACAGATCGCTCAGCGCCATACGGTGCGCGCTGAGATGGGCGGCGGCGCGGCGCAGGCGGTCGCGCTGGGTCGGCGTCACGGCGTCCAGGGCGTCCTCGATGGTCTTCCTCTGCTTGACCTCCACAACGGCCAGCACCTTGCCGCGTTGCGCCAGCAGGTCGATTTCGCCCAGCGGCGTGGCCAGGCGGAAGCCCAGGATGCGGTAGCCCTTGGCCATCAGCCACAGGGCCGCGACCACCTCGGCCCGACGGCCCAGCTTGCGCGCCGCCGCGCCCCTCTCTTGGCGCGCCTTGGCCTGGCGGACGCCGGCGACCATCAGGCCTGCTCCTTCAAATCTTGGTCTTTTAGGGCCAGCGCCTGGCGGTAGAGATCTTTGCGGGAGAGGCCAAGCGCCTTGGCGACTTCCGAGGCGGCCTCGCCCAGGGGCAGGCGGGCCATGGCCTCGCGCAGGGCGGCCTCGGCGTCGTCGGCGGTGGCCAGTTCCTCGGCGCCGGGACCGACCAGGATGACGATCTCGCCCTTGGGCGCGGTGAAGCGCGGGTCGGCGGCCAGTTCGGCGAGCGGCCCGCGAATGCAGGTCTCGTAGAGCTTGGTCAGTTCGCGGCACACGGCCGCTGGGCGCGTCGCGCCGAACACGGCGGCCATGTCGGCCAGGCAGTCGTCCACCCGCGAGGCGCCTTCGTAGAAGATCAGGGTGGCGCGGGTATTGGCGAATTCCTCGAAGAAGGTCCGCCGCGCGGCGCTCTTGGGCGGCGGGAAGCCGGCGAACAGGAAGCGGTCGGTGGGCAGGCCGGCCAAGGTGAGCGCCGCCAGGGCGGCGGAAGCGCCGGGAATCGGGATCACTGGATGGCCGGCGGCGATCGCTTCCTTGGCCAGGCGATAGCCGGGGTCGGAGACCATCGGCGTGCCGGCGTCCGAGACCAGGGCCACGCGCTCGCCGGCCTCGAGTCGTTCCAGGATGCGCGGTATGGCCCGCTCGGCCACGTGCTCGTCATGGCGTTCCAGCTTGGTCTTGATGGCATAGGCCGCCAGCAGCTTGCCGGTGACGCGGGTGTCCTCGGCCAGCAGCACGTCGCAGGCGGCCAGCACGTCCAGCGCACGCAGGGTGATGTCGCGCAGGTTGCCGATCGGCGTCGCCACCAGATAGAGGCCGGGCGCCAGGGGCGCGTCGGACAGGGCTGGCGGGGGTAGCTGACGGCTCAACACTCAGTGTCCTTCGGTTGGCGGAATGAACCCATATCAGGTCGCGAGCGCGCCTGTCAGCCGATCCAGCACCAGGCGGCCGGCGCGGGTGGCGCGCAGACGGTCGCGATCGTCGACCAGCAGGCCGGTTTCAACAAGGTCGCGGACCTTGGGCAGGTCGGGGGTTAGGCCCAGCGGCGCCATCTCCTCGAAGCTGACGCCATCGTCGATCCGCAGGCCCAAAACGAGGCGCTCCTCGGCGGCTTCCTCGGGGGTCAGGGTCTCGCGCGCGAAACCGACGCCGGTCTCGGTGACCGCGGCGATGTAGTCCTTGATGGCGCGGTGGGCGAGCGTGGCCGCGCGGCCTTCGGGCAGGGCGAGGCGGCCGTGCGCGCCGGGACCGACGCCGACATAGTCGACGCCGCGCCAGTAGACGAGGTTGTGCCGCGAGCGGGCGGCCGCGCCCCTGGCGTGGTTGGAGACCTCGTAGGCGTCGAAGCCGTCGGCTTCCAGGATCTCCTGCGTGGTCTCGAACAGGGTGGCGGCCAGGTCTTCGTCGGGCACGACCAGGGTCCCGCGCCCCACCGCGCGGTCGAAGGCGGTGCCCGCTTCGATGGTCAGTTGGTAGGGCGAGACATGCTCGGGGCCCAGCGCGATGGCTTCAGAAAGTTCCGCGCGCCACGCCGCGTCGGTCTGGCCCGGGCGGGCGTAGATCAGGTCGATCGACAGGCGAGGGAAGGCCTTGGTCGCCGCTGTGATCGCCCGCCGCGCCGCGCCGGCGTCGTGGTTGCGACCCAGGGCCTTCAGGGAGGCGTCATCCAGCGCCTGGACGCCGAGCGACAGGCGCTGGATCCCCGCGTCGGCCAGGGCTTTGAAGCGGTCGGCCTCGGCGTCCGTGGGATTGGCTTCGAGGCTGATCTCCAGGTCGGCGACCGGCGCCCACAGTTTCCGAGCGGCATCGATCACCCGGGCGACCTGGGCGGGGTCCATCAGCGAGGGCGTGCCGCCACCGAAGAAGATCGACAGCAGGGCTCGCTGGCCGGTCAGGGCGCGCTGGGCTTCCAGGTCGGCCACGATGGCGTCGGCCAGCGCCGCCTGCTCGTCGGTCCTGCCCCGGTCGCGCACGACGTTGAAGTCGCAATAGGGGCAGATGCGCGCGCAGTAAGGCCAGTGGACATAGACGCCCAGCGCGGCCCTGGAGGGATCACTCAAACAGCGCCGCCTTCAGTTTGGCGAAGGCCCGGGCGCGATGGCTGATGGCGTCCTTGGCGGCCGGCTCCATCTCGCCGAAAGTCAGGGTCTGGTCCTCGGGCAGGAAGATCGGGTCGTAGCCGAAGCCGCGCGTTCCTCGACCGGGGAACACCAGCGTCCCGTCGACACGGCCCTCGACCACCAGGGCCGGGCCGTTCGGCCAGGCGACGGCCAGGGCCGAGGTGAACCAGGCCGAGCGATCGTCGGAGCCCGTCTCCTCCAGCCGCGTCTCGACGTTCCGCATGGCCGCGACGAAATCCTTGGAGGGGCCGGCCCAGCGAGCCGAGAAGATGCCCGGCGCGCCGTCCAGCGCCTTGACCGACAGGCCGCTGTCGTCGGCAAGAGCCGGCAGACCCGAGCGATCGGCCGCGTGGCGGGCCTTCAGCAAGGCGTTGCCGACGAAGGTGCTCTCGGTCTCGTCGGGCTCGGGCAGTCCCAGCTGGCCGGCGGTGACGATCTCGAAGCGACCGTCCAGCAAGGCGGCGATCTCGGGCGCCTTGCCGGGATTGTGGGTGGCCAGCACAAGCTTCGCGCCTGGTTCAAGCTTTAGCGCCATCCGACATCTCCTTAACGCACTCTGACACGCTTCCTTACCCCGCCTTGGCGACCGCCGTCGACACCACTGTGACCTAACGGCAACTGTTCCGCGCGAGCGTGCATCATTACCAGAGTTTAATATCGTTTCTCGATAAACGACATTGGCGGAACTGGAATCGCGCTCTATCTGTTGACCTGTGGATAGAGGCCGAAATGGCTCGACCCCGTCCACGTCTCCAAACTGGAAAACCCGATGTCCGCCGCCCGCCTGTTCCGCATCGCCGACAAGGTCCTCATGACCGCCATCACCGCCGCGCTCGTCTTGGCCGTGCCGGTGTCGGCCGTGGCCTTCGTGGTGCAGACGCTCTAGGCGGCGTAAGGGTTTCCAGAGCCGAGACTGGGTTTTTTGACGCCCGCCGCGACGCGGGGCAATTTGCTTAGCGTCGCTGTCGGGGGGAAGCAGCCATGCGCGCCTTGGGCCCAGGCTCTGTATCGAGTTTTCTGAAGATCATCCTCGACGTGATCTACGTCGGCCTGTGGATCTTTGTCAGCCTGCTGTCGCTGTTCACGCTGGTCGCCCTGCTGTTCAGCTTCAACCCCGAACTTCTCGCCTCGATGTTGCCGATCAGCGACGCCGTCGAGGCCATCAGCCGCGATGGACCCCTGTTCGCTGGCGCTCTGGCCGCCTGGGCGCTGCTGCTGGGCGGCTGGATGGTCATCGTCGAGCGCCTGCGCAAGATCTTCGCCACCCTGACGGCCGGCGACCCCTTCCACCCCGACAATGTCGTCCGCCTGCGCCTGATCGGCCTCGTCCTGGCGGGCCTCGAAGTCGGTCGGTATGTCTTTTCGGGCATGGCGCGCTGGCTGGCCCCCAAGGCCAAGGTGATCGACGACAGCTTCACCCTGACCGCCTGGTTCTCGGTGCTGGTCGTCTTCGTCCTGGCCGAGGTCTTTCGCGAGGGCGCCCGCCTTCGTCGCGAAGCCGAACTCACGATCTGAACCGGAGCGATCCAAAGCATGCCTGTCCGCGTGAATCTCGACCGCGTGCTGCTCGACCGCCGAATGTCGCTGACGGAGCTGTCCGACAGAGTGGGCGTCACGATCGCCAACCTGTCGATCCTGAAAACCGGCAAGGCCCGCGCCGTCCGGTTCTCGACCCTGGACGCCCTGTGCCGCGAGCTGCGGTGTCAGCCGGGCGACCTGCTGACCTTCGAATATGGGCCGGCTGGCGGGCATGACGACGACGAAGACGACGGCTAGTTCACGCGCGTCACGAAACCGCCAAGGAATCACGGCGTTTCAACGGTGAGGCGGGGGCCTCGCAATCGTAGGAAAAGCCATTGCTCGTGACTCGCGTACTCTTCGCCTCCGCCCTGACCGTCGGCGCCCTCTCGGCCGCCGCCGCCGCCCAAGCCTCCAGCCCGGGGGCCTGGGCCGAGTTCAACCAGCGCGTCACCCGCAGCTGCGTCGCCGCCTCCGGCTACAGGAACGCCCGGCCGTCGCCGATCATCGGCTTCGACGACCGCGTCGGTAAGGTCGCGGTGCTGGTCTCTGATCGCTCTCGCGGCTCCAACAACGCCAAGCTCTGCCTCTACGACAAGGTCAGCCGGAAGGCCTATATCGACAACGCCGACGGCTGGGTCGCCCCGCCCCGGCCGCGCTAGAGCCTGTTCGGTTTAGATGGAACCATCTAAACCGAGTAAACAGGCTCTAAATCATACAGTTAGAGCGCGTTCGAGCGGTTTAACCGCTCACACTTAAACCTAACGCGCTCTAGGCGCTGGCCTTTTTGGGGAGAGGGCGCGCCTAGTAGGCGCGCCCTTTCTCGTCCTCGCGCCACTTCAGAATCATCTGACGGTCGCGGAATTCGAAGGCGTCCAGACGCTTGAGGAAGCTCATCCCCAGCAGCGATCCGTTCATCGGGGCCTTGTTGACCATCACCCGGAAGCCCTCGAGCTTGATCGAGCCGATCTCCAGGCTGTTGGCGTCGTAGGCGGCAGAGTAGCCCTTGCCGTTGGCTGTCTCGGTCTCGTAGCCGTAGTTCAAGGTGTCGACGGCGATGCCCAGGCGGCGGGCGTCGTCGGGACTGAGCAGGGTCTCGGTCGCGCCGGTGTCGACCATGAACCGCACGCGCTGGCCGTTGACCAGACCGTCGACGACATAGTGTCCGCCTTCACCTTGCGGGACGACCAGCGTGCGCTCGCCGACCGCTACGGGCGTGCCGACATTGAAGGCCAGCTTCAGCCGCTGCGGGACCTCGGCCAGCTCGGCGCGGTAGGCGTAGCCCAGGGCCAGGACCGCGATGATCCCGCTCCACATCGCGACATATTTCAGGTGCTGACCGATCGAGCCCTGCATACCGCGCAGCAGCGCCGTCGAGACCAGCACGACCAAGCCGATCTGGTAGACGAGGTCGGCCTTGTCATCGCCGGTCCGCATCGCCTCGGGAAAGGCGCGCCAGAGCGCGAAGGCCAAGGCCCCGACGGCGGCCAGCAGCCCTAGCCACAGCCACAGCCGATGACGCGGGACCCCTGGCGTCGCTGTCCTGACCGCCGGCGGCGGCGCGTCGGGTTGGTCCCAGGGGCCTTTCATCGGACGGCTTTCATCAATTCAGCCGCCGCTTCTTCAGCAGGCTGGCGCGGTCCATCGAGCGGATCTCGACCTCGAAGGCGTCGCCCTCGCGCAGGACCTTCAGCGGCACGCCGACGCCGGCGTCGCCCAAGCTCCACATCGTCTCGTAGAATTCGGCCAGGGTCGAGACCGGCATGCCGTCGACGGCCAGGATCAGGTCGCCGGCCTTCAGCTCGGCGCGGGCGGCCGGACCCTTGGGCGAGATGCCGACGACGACGACGTGGTTGTCCATCTCCTGAGCGAAGACGCCCAGCCACGGCCGCGGCGGATGCGGGCTGCGGCCGCGGGCCAGTTCGTCGAGGATCGGCGGCAGCAGCTCGGCGGGCACGAACATGTTGATCGGCCGGGCCAGGCCTTCGTTGTCGCGGCCTTCCAGGGTCAGGGAGCCGAGGCCGACGAGGTCGCCCTTGGGGCCGATCAGGGCCGCGCCGCTCCAGTGCGGGTGGGCCGGTCCTGTGATGATGGCGTCGTCCAGCAGATATTCCCAGTAGCCGGCGAACGGCATGCGGGCCAGGACCTTGCCGGCCACGGCGTGGGCGCGGCCGCCGGCTCCGGCGGCGATGATCGGCGCGCCGGTATCCAGGTCCCGGGCGCTGCCGATGGTCATGACCGGCAGGTCCAGCGGCTCCAGCGCCTGGACGAGGCCCAGGCCGGACCGAACGTCCAGGCCCAGCACGTGGGCGGGCACGCGGCGGCCGTCGTTGCGCGTGAGGATGACCTCCTCGGCCTCGGTGATCAGATAGGCCATGGTCAGCACCAGACCGCCGGGGCCGACGACAACGCCGTTACCGACGCGCTCGGTCCCCAGGATGCCGGCCGTATAGGCATCGGGTGGCACGGTCGCTTCCAGCGCCACCATCGAGGCCAGCGCCTGGTCCAGGTCGAAGCGATAGGCCTCCGCCGACGGGCGCAGGCGGGCTTCGACTTCATGGCCTTCGAACGGGGTGGGCACGCAGAACTCCTCAATCCCTGGATCTGGAATCTGGGACCGTTACCCCGTTCCGGCAAGTGCGGCAGAACGCGATGGCGCGCCACCACGTTCTCCTTGGGAAAGAAGCAGGCTTAGCCGCCGATCGCCGCGCGCTGGATCTCGAACAGCTCGTTGATGCCCTTTTCGGCCAGGCCGAACAGGGTCTCGAACTCGGCCCGGGTGAAGCCGCGCTTTTCGCCGGTGGCCTGGATCTCGACGATGTCGCCCACGCCGGTCAGGACGAAATTGCTGTCGGCCTCGGCGCTGGAGTCTTCCTCGTAGTCGAGATCGAGCACGGGGGTGTCCTTGAAGACGCCGCACGAGACCGCCGCCACCTGGCCCAGGATCGGGTCGGTCTTCAGCACGCCTTCCTCCAGCAGGTAGTTGACCGCCAGGCGCAGGGCGACCCAGGCGCCGGTGATGGCGGCGGTGCGGGTGCCGCCGTCGGCCTGGATGACGTCGCAGTCCAGGCTGATCTGGCGTTCGCCCAGGGCCTTCAGGTCGACGACGGCGCGCAGGGACCGGCCGATCAGGCGCTGGATCTCCTGGGTGCGGCCGCTCTGCTTGCCGAGAGCGGCTTCGCGGCGACCGCGGGTGTGGGTGGCGCGGGGCAGCATGCCGTACTCGGCGGTGACCCAGCCGGCGCCCTTGTTGCGCATCCAGCCCGGGACGTTCTCCTCGACCGTGGCGGTGACCAGCACCTTGGTATGGCCGAAGCTGATCAGGCACGAGCCTTCGGCGTAGCGGTTGACGCCGGTTTCCAGCGTGACGGCGCGCAGCTGGTCGGGGGCGCGTTCGGACGGACGCATGAGGAAACTCCTGATCTCAGGGATATTTGAATGTGTGTGAGGGGCCGCTTATCCTATTGATAGCCGTAGTTGAAAGAGGCCGACCGCTTTTGTCCGCTGACCGGGTCACAAACGACACGCTGGCATGACCCACCTGTTTCCAGGACCGATCGTCCGCGCCCCGGGTCTGGGCGAGCTGGACTCCCGCGCCCGCGACATCTTCCGTCGGGTCGTGGAGTCGTATCTGGAGACCGGCGAGCCGGTCGGATCGCGCACCATTTCCAAGGGCGGCCTGGCTTTGTCCCCGGCCTCGATCCGCAACACCATGCAGGATCTGGCGCAGCTGGGCCTGCTGGACGCGCCTCACACCAGCGCCGGACGGATGCCGACCCACGCCGGCCTGCGGATGTTCGTCGACGGCTTTCTGGAAGTCGGGGACATCGGCGAAGAGGAAAAGCGCGCCATCGAGGCGCGGCTGGCCGTGAAGGGCCGCTCGTTCGAGGAAGCCCTCGGTGAGGCCTCCTCCATCCTCTCCGGCCTGGCCGGCGGGGCGGGCATCGTCGTCACGCCCGTCCGCGAGGGCGGGGTCAAGCATGTGGAGTTCGTGCCGCTGGGCGGCGGCCAGGTGCTGGCGGTCATGGTGTTCGAGGATGGCCAGGTCGAGAACCGACTGATGCGCCAGGCTCCAGGTGTGACGCCCTCGGCGCTGCAGGAGGCCAGCAACTTCCTCAACGCTCGC
Source organism: Caulobacter sp. FV1ye6ST (assembly GCF_058681225.1). Lineage (NCBI taxonomy): Bacteria > Pseudomonadati > Pseudomonadota > Alphaproteobacteria > Caulobacterales > Caulobacteraceae > Caulobacter > Caulobacter sp. FV1ye6ST. Next base: position 4,882,576 of record NZ_CM178733.1, on the reverse strand, counting down.
CTGCGCGGCCGCACCCTGTCCGAGGCGCGCAGCGAGATGGGCGGCGAGCTGGACATCGCCCGTCGCCAGCTGGACGAGACCGCCGCGCGCCTGGTCGAGGATGGCCTGGCCGCCTGGAGCGGCGGCGAGGGCGACGCCCGCTCGTTGATCGTGCGGGGGCAGGCCAACCTCCTCGTCGACGCCCGGGCCCGCGAGGACATCGACCGCGTGCGCCAGCTGTTCGACGACCTTGAGCAGAAAGGGCAGCTGATCGGCCTGCTGGACGACGTCCGTGACGCCGAGGGCGTGCGCATCTATATCGGGGCGGAGACGCGGCTCTTTTCGCTTTCGGGTTCCTCGGTGATCGCGGCGCCCTATATGACGGGCCGACAGAAGGTGCTGGGCGCGATCGGCGTGATCGGGCCCGCGCGTTTGAACTACGCCCGAGTCATTCCGTTGGTGGACTATACCGCCCGGGTGCTCGGACGGATGATGGATGGATAAGGACTGTACGAGATGACCGACGAGCAAACGCCGGCTGAAGACGTCGCCTTCGAGGGCGTCGAGGACTTTGGCGACGCGTCGCAGGAGATCGCGGCGCTGCAGCTGGAAGTGGCCGCGCTCAAGGAGCAGGCGCTGCGCTACGCCGCCGAGGCCGAGAACACCAAGCGCCGCGCCGAGCGCGAGATGAACGACGCGCGCGCCTATGCGATCCAGAAGTTTGGCCGCGACCTGCTGGGCGTCGCCGACAACCTGTCGCGCGCCACGGCCCACAGCCCCAAGGATTCGACCGACGCGGCGGTGAAGAACTTCATCATCGGCGTCGAGATGACCGAGAAGGAGCTGCTGGGCGCCTTCGAACGCAATGGCCTCAAGCAGATCGCGCCGGCCAAGGGCGAGAAGTTCGATCCGCACCTGCACCAGGCCGTGATGGAGCAGCCGGCGACCGACGTCGCCGCCGGCGGCGTGATCACCGTGCTGCAGGCCGGATACGAGCTGATGGGCCGCCTGGTGCGTCCGGCCATGGTCGCCGTGGCGGCCAAGGGCTCGACCGGCCCCTCCGCCAACGAGCCCTCGGCGGCCGCCAATCCGTATGCCGGCGCCGGCGCGGACGGCGACAGCTCGGGCGGTTCGTTCGACCAGAAGGCCTGACGAGGCCGAAAGCTTCGTTTTTCGGACCGCGGGGCGCGCGAATGACGGGCGCGCCCCCTTTCGCCCTCCGCGCTTTGCGATAATGTCGGCGGTCCATTCTCAACGGGGGTAGCGGGCGATTCCTTGCGTTCAGCCCGCACGATCTGGACCGGACTATGAAGCTTACAATCGAACGGGCGGCGCTCCTGAAGGCGCTGAGTCACGTGCAGAGCGTCGTCGAGCGGCGCAACACCATTCCGATCCTGTCGAATATCCTGCTGTCGGCCGAGGGTGATCGCCTGTCCTTCTCGGCCACCGACCTGGACATGGAGATCATCGACGAGGGCTTCGCCCAGATCGACGTGCCCGGCCAGATCACGGCGCCGGCCCACACCCTCTATGAGATCGTCCGCAAGCTGCCCGACGGCGCCGACGTTTCGCTGAGCTTCAGCGGCGACGATCCGCGCCTGGTGATCCAGGCCGGCCGCTCGCGCTTCAACCTGCCGGTGCTGCCGGCCGGCGACTTCCCGGTGATGAGCAGCGACGGCCTCTCCAGCCGGATCGCGGTCGACACCAACGAGCTGATCCGGCTGATCGACAAGACCCGCTTCGCGATCTCGACCGAAGAGACCCGCTATTATCTGAACGGTCTCTACGTCCACACGGTCAACGAGGGCGGCGAGACCAAGCTTCGCGCCGTGGCCACCGACGGCCACCGTCTGGCCCTGGCCGAAATGCCGGCCCCCGAGGGCGCTGTCGGCCTGCCAGGCGTGATCGTGCCGCGCAAGACCATCGCCGAGGCCCGCCGCCTGATGGAATCGGCCGGCGAGACGGTCGACCTGCAGGTCTCGCCCCAGAAGGTCCGCTTCGAGTTCGGCCAGGCCGCCCTGACGTCCAAGGTCATCGACGGCGCCTTCCCGGACTATCTGCGCGTCATCCCGCGCGACAACGCCAAGATCCTGACCCTGGACAACGACCTGTTCGCCAAGGCCGTCGACCGCGTGGCCACCATCTCGGCCGAGAAGAGCCGCTCGGTGAAGCTGGCCATCGAGCCGGGCCGCATCACCCTGACCGTCCGCAACATGGAAGCCGGCCAGGCCGTGGAAGAGGTCGAGGTCGATTACGACGGCGAGCCCTTCGAGATCGGCTTCAACGCCCGCTACCTGCTGGACGTCTGTGGCCAGATCGGCGGACCGATCGCCGAGTTCCGCTTCGCCGACCCGGCCAGCCCGACCCTGGTGGTCGATCCGGTCGATCCGGGCGTGAAGTACGTGCTGATGCCGCTACGGGTCTGATCTTTTCGTTCGAAGCCACCGCGCGCTCTGGGAGCGCTGACGCCTGGATGCTCTCGCATATCGTCGTATTGCGATTGCTCGTAAGCGCGCTACAGTCCGTTTCCTAAGAAAACGGGAGGTGGCCCATGGCCAAGCTGAACTACGTGACGGTCGGTTCGAACGACCTGGAGAAGGCCAAGGCCTTCTATGACGGCCTGCTCGGCTCGATCGGCATGAAGCCCTTGTTCGAGCATCCGTCCGGCGGCCGCCTCTATCGTGGCGATGGCTGCATGTTCGGGGTGCTGGGACCGTATGACGGCAATCCCGCCTGCATCGGCAACGGCATGATGGGCGGCTTCGCCTTCGACACGGTCGAGGAGGTCGACGCCTTCCACGCCAAGGCGCTGGAGTTGGGCGGCACGGACGAGGGCGCGCCGGGGGCGCGGATGCCCAAGGTCTATTTCGCCTATTTCCGTGATCTGGATGGCAACAAGCTCTGCGGCTACAAGATGGGCTAGGGTTGAAGGCCAAGTTTCGCCCCGATTAGGGCCGCTTTCGGTCTCTATCGGGGCGCAACCCACGTCGAATTCGACGTGGAGATGAGCATGCGTATCGCCTGGGAGCGCGTTGGCGCGGTCGCGCTGAGCGTGGGTATCTGGACCCTGCTGCTGGTCTCCGGGCGGCATGCCATGCACCTGGCCCGGGGCGAGGTTCACACCCTGGCTCACCTTGCGTTGGGGCGACGCGGTCGCTTCGTCTGAAGTGCGGGGCTGCGCATCGCTCCTGAAATGCTATTAGGCGCTCATGGCGTCGGCCGCTTTGCTTTCCCTGACCTTGACGGACTTCCGCTCGTACGAGCGCGCCGGCCTCGAGACCGAGGGGCGTAGCGTCTACCTGTTCGGGGCCAACGGGGCCGGCAAGACCAATCTCCTCGAGGCGATCAGCCTGCTGAGTCCCGGAAAGGGGCTGCGGGGCGCCAGCATGGCCGAAGTCGGCCGGCGGATGCCCGGCGAGACCGTCGGCCGCGCCTGGGCCGTGGCCGCGGAGGTCGAGTCCGGTGAGGATGCTCCCCTCCGCATCGGCACCGGCGTTGAACAGGGCGGGGCCGCCCGACGCACCGTCCGCATCGAGGGCGAGACCGTCTCGCCCGGTCGCCTGGCCGACCTCGTCCGGCCGATCTGGCTGACGCCGGCCCAGGATCGCCTGTTTCTGGAGGGCGCCTCTGAGCGCCGCCGGTTCTTCGACCGGCTCGTCTTCGCCGGCGAGCCTGGCCACGCGGCCAACGCCAACGCCTATGACAAGGCCCAGCGCGAGCGCATGCGTCTGCTGACCGACGCGGTCGAGGCCGGTCGCGCGCCGGACGCGACCTGGCTGAACGCCCTGGAGGCTCGGCTGGCGGAGTCCGGCGCCCTGCTGAGCCAGGCCCGGGCCCGCACGCTGCTAGCCCTCCAGAACGAGATCGACGGACGCGGCGACCGGCCGTTCCCACAGGCTCGCCTGACCCTGACCGGCGAGTGGGAAAAGTTGGCGCTGGACGAGGTTACGTTCGCGGAAATCGAGGAACGCCTGGCCGCCGCCCTGGCCGCCGCGCGCCCTCGCGATGGGGCCGCGGGGCGCGCCTTGACGGGCCCTCACCGAGGCGATCTGGCCATCTTCCACGTCGAGAAGGACCGTCCGGCGGCGGAATGCTCCACCGGCGAGCAAAAAGCCCTGATTTTGAACCTGGTTTTGGCCCAGGCGGCGCGACTTTCGCGTGCGGAATCCGCGCCGAATCCTGTAATATTGCTCGACGAAGTCGCCGCGCATCTCGACCTTACCCGTCGGGCCGCCTTGGCCGACGAACTCACGGCGCTCAAGCTCCAGGCCTTCCTCACCGGCACGGACGAGTCGCTGTTCGACCATCTCAAGGGTCGGGCGCTAGGCGTTCGCGTGGGCGATGCCGGCCTGACCACCCTGGAAGACGAATGACCGAGAACACCGAAGACCAAGTTCCCGAAGTGTCGGCCCCCGAAATGACCACCGAAGAAGCCGCCGCCCAGTACGGCGCGGATTCGATCAAGGTGCTGAAGGGTCTGGACGCCGTCCGCAAGCGCCCCGGCATGTACATCGGCGACACCGACGACGGCTCGGGCCTGCACCACATGGTCTACGAGGTGGTCGACAACGCCATCGACGAGGCCCTGGCCGGTCACGCCACCAAGGTCCAGGTGATCCTCAACGCCGACGGCTCGGTGACGGTCACCGACGACGGCCGCGGCATCCCGGTCGACATGCACGAGGGCGAAGGCGTCTCGGCGGCCGAGGTCATCATGACCCAGCTGCACGCCGGCGGTAAGTTCGACCAGAACAGCTACAAGGTCTCGGGCGGCCTGCACGGGGTGGGCGTCTCGGTTGTCAACGCCCTGTCGGATTGGCTGGAGCTGCTGATTCACCGGGGCGGCAAGGTCCACCAGATGCGCTTCGAGCGCGGCGACGCGGTGACCTCGCTGAAGGTCACGGGCGACTCGCCGGTGCGGACGGAAGGTCCCAAGGCTGGCGAACTGCTGTCGGGCACGGAAGTGACCTTCTTCCCGTCGCGGTCCACCTTCGCTTTCATCGAGTTCGACCGGAAGACCCTGGAGCACCGCCTGCGCGAACTGGCGTTCCTGAACTCGGGCGTGACGATCTGGTTCAAGGACCTGCGCGACGCCGAGCCGTGGGAAGAGAAGCTGCACTATGACGGCGGCATCGAGGCTTTCGTCCGCCACCTGGACAAGGTCAAGACCCCGCTTCTGAAGGCCCCGATCTCGGTGCGCGGCGTCAAGGACAAGGTCGAGGTCGACCTCGCCCTGTGGTGGAACGACAGCTATCACGAGCAGATGCTGTGCTTCACCAACAACATCCCGCAGCGGGATGGCGGCACGCACTTGTCGGCCTTCCGCGCGGCCCTGACCCGGATCATCACCGGCTATGCCGAGAGCTCGGGCATCACCAAGAAGGAGAAGGTCAGCGTCGGCGGCGAAGACGCCCGCGAAGGCCTGACCTGCGTTCTGTCGGTCAAGGTGCCGGACCCCAAGTTCAGCTCGCAGACCAAGGACAAGCTGGTCTCGTCCGAAGTGCGCCCCGCCGTGGAAAACCTGGTGCAGGAAGGCCTGGCGACCTGGTTCGAGGAGCATCCGGCCGAAGCTCGGGCCATCGTCAGCAAGATCGCCGAGGCCGCCGCGGCCCGCGAAGCCGCCCGCAAGGCGCGCGAACTGACCCGCCGCAAAAGCGCGCTGGATATCACGTCACTGCCCGGCAAGCTGGCCGACTGTTCCGAGCGCGACCCGGCCAAGTCCGAGATCTTCATCGTCGAGGGCGACTCGGCCGGCGGTTCCGCCAAGCAGGCCCGCAACCGCGACAACCAGGCGGTCCTGCCGCTGCGGGGCAAGATCCTGAACGTCGAGCGCGCCCGCTTCGACAAGATGCTGTCGTCCGACCAGATCGGCACGCTGATCACGGCGCTGGGGGCCGGCATCGGCCGCGACGACTTCAACCCGGACAAGGTGCGCTACCACAAGATCGTGCTGATGACCGACGCCGACGTCGATGGCGCCCACATCCGCACCCTGCTGCTGACCTTCTTCTACCGGCAGATGCCGGAGCTGATCGAGCGCGGCTACATCTACATCGCCCAGCCGCCGCTCTACAAAGCCGCCAAGGGCAAGTCCTCGCGCTATCTGAAGGACGACAGCGAGATGGACGCCTTCCTGATCGACGAGGGCGTCGACGGGGCGGAGCTGGACCTGCCCTCCGGCGAGCGCCGCACCGGCCAGGACCTGCTGGCGCTGGTGCAGCTGTGTCGTCAGGCCAAGGGCAACATCGATCGCCTGGCCGCCCGCGCGCCGTCGTTCGCCGTCGAGCAGTCGGCCTTGGCCGGCCTGCTGGGCGACAATCCCGACATCCCCGCGGCGGCGGCCCGTCTCGACCTCTATGCCGAGGAGGGCGATAGCCCCTGGATCGGAGAGCGCGGTGATACGGCCTATGTCTTCAAGCGCATCCGTCGCGGCGTCACCGAGAGCGTGGTGCTGGACGACGGCCTGCTGCACGCGGCCGACGCCCGTCGCCTGGCCGAGCGGGCCGGGGCTCTCGCCGAGATCTTCTCGGGCCGAGCCGTGTTCCGCCGTAAGGACAAGTCGACCACCGTCCGGGGGCCGATGGACCTGATCGCCGCCGTGATGGACGCCGGTCGCAAGGGGCTGAGCATTCAGCGCTACAAGGGTCTGGGCGAGATGAATCCCGACCAGCTGTGGGAGACGACGCTGGATGTCGAGGCCCGCACCCTGCTGCAGGTTCGCGTCAACCACGCCGACGACGCCGACGAGATGTTCAGTCGCCTGATGGGCGACCTGGTCGAGCCGCGCCGCGAATTCATCCAGGAAAACGCCCTGGACGCAGAGGTCGATGTCTAAGCCTCGGTAGAGGGGTGGACCGGCTCATTATGAATGAGATTGATCCACGGTAGCTGAGGCTGTGCGTCAGGTCTTTGAGACCTGGGCTATGGTCAAAGAAGGGGCCAGCTCAGCTGGCCCCTTTTGCGTTTTTCCTTGGAGAGCTCGCTCTCAGTGGATGCCCGCCGTCAGGCGTATTCGCGGAAATCCGCGTCGTCGACGTCAGGACCGCCGTGGGTGAGATCAAGCGCGAAGCCCTTCGCGCGGGTCTGCTGGGCGGCCACCGACTGACGGGGGGGCGATGCGGCGGCGGACTTGCGGACGGTTGCCGCAGGGGGACGTTTGGCGGGGGGGGCGCGGCGCCGGTCGGCGCGCGGGCGCGCCATGGGCGCTGATCCGGAAGTACGCGATCGAGGCCTGCAGTTCCTCGGCCTGGGCGGCCAGTTCCTCGGAGGTGGCCGACATCTCTTCGGACGCGCTGGCGTTCTGTTGGGTGACCTTGTCCAGTTGCTGGATGGCCTCGTTAATCTGCGACGAGCCGACGTCCTGCTCGCGGCAGGCGGCGCTGATTTCCGAGACTAGTTCAGCGGTCTTGCGAATATTGGGGACCAGCTCGGTCAGCATGTCGCCGGCGGACTGGGCGGCCTTCACGGTTTCCGACGATACGGCGCCGATTTCGGTGGCGGCGGTTTGGCTGCGTTCGGCCAGCTTGCGGACTTCCGAGGCCACGACCGCGAAGCCGCGACCATGTTCGCCGGCGCGAGCGGCTTCAACGGCGGCGTTCAAGGCCAGCAGGTCGGTCTGGCGAGCGATCTCCTGAACGATGGTGATCTTCTCGGCGATCGTGCGCATCGCGTCGACGGCGCGGTTGACCGCCTGACCCGAGGTTTCGGCGTCCGAAGCCGACTGGCGGGCGATCTTCTCGGTCTGGGCGGCATTGTCGGCGTTCTGCTTGATGTTGGCGGCCATCTCTTCCATCGAGGCCGAGGCCTGTTCGGCGGCGGAAGCCTGCTCGGTGGCGCCCTGGCTCATCTGCTCCGAGGTCGCCGAAAGCTCCTGGCTGCCCGCCGAGACATTCTCAGAGGCCGAGATCGCGTCGGCGACCACGCCGCGCAGGCGCTCGATCATGCTCTCCAGGGCCATGCCCAGGACATCCTTGACCGAGCGTGGCTTTGCCTCCACCGTCAGGTCTCCATCGGCCACCTTGTCGGCGAGGCTGGCCGTGTCGCGCAGGTTGGCGACCATGTCGCGCAAGGAAATGCCCAGGGTGTCCTTGTCCGAGAGCGGCTTGATCTCGACGGACAGGTCGCCGGCGGCCACCTGGTCGGCGATAGCGGCCGTGGCGCGCAGATTGCGGGTCATGCCGTTGACCGTGATCACCAGATCCTTGATTTCGTCGTTGGTCTTGATTTCGACTTCGTGGCTCAGATCGCCGATCGCCACGGCGTCGACCGCCGCGCTGATCTTCCCGAGGCCGATGCCGATGATCATTGAAATCCATGTCGCGCCGGCCACCGCGATCAGCAGGGCCAAGCCGGCCACGACCAGCAACGTCGTCCGGGCGCTGGCGAAGGTCTTGTCCGTCGCTTCATCAGCCGCCTTCATCTGGGCGTTTTGGGTCTCGACAAGCTGATTGATCGTCGCGGTCATTTCGTTGGCGGCGATACGCGCCCTTCCCAGCGAAAGCGCGGCCGCCTCGGCGTTACGGTTGGCCAGGGCGAGTTGGCGGACTTCATCGCTCACCGGCTTGTAGGCGTCCCACTCGCGGCGAACCCGCGCCCACATCGGCTTGCCTTGTTCGCTGGCCTTGGCGTTGCCCTCGTCGATCATCCGCTCGATCTTGGCGCGGCTGGCCGTCGCGTCGGCGTCGAATTTCTTCGTCAAGGTCTCGTCGGTGGTGAGGGCCATGTTCTTCTCCCACCGGAGACTACGCCCCATTTCCCCGTCGATCGCCTGGGCCAGGCTGAGGCGTTTGGCTGGGCCGTCAATGACGTCGCTGATGGCCGCGTTCAGCGCGCCCATGCGGCTGACGCCGACATAGACCACGGCGAACATCATCAGAATGAGCACGGCGAAGGTCGCGCCCAATTTCATCTTCATCGTGATACGCATTACTGGCTCCAGGACTTGGAAAATCTAAGATAATTCGGCGACGGCAGTGCCGGCGCGCCCGCCAAATCGACGTCGCATCGCGGATCGATCTTGATCATCGAGCCCGAATTCAACGGTCGAAGACGCTCGCGGCGTCGTTCATTGGCGAAGGGCGGGGGATGAGGGTCTCCGCATGGCCAGGGCCTGTTGTTCGAAGGCGTCGATCGTCCGGTATCGTGGCGACAGACCTTGTCTCCTGACGCGGATCGCGGTCGGGGCGGGCAGGCGATCGGCCTTGTGCTCCAGGATGTGGTCGCGCGGGCCGCGCTGGATCGCCAGCAGGTTCATGCGGCGCGCTCCAGGCCGGCGGCGCGGGCCTTACTTCGATACGACGCAGGCGTAGGTCTGCTCCGTGCTCGCTCCGTTGTGGGTCGGCGCGACGGTGGTGTTGCAACCGCGGTTCTCCGCCTCCCGGTTGTCAGCTTGGATGAGCCGGTCCAAAGGCGATGCTTTTTAAGCGCCGGGCGCCCAAATCGCGGGCGTCTCGACGTTTTCTCGTTAACGAAGCCCGTCTCGGTTTGAGTGTGGCCCACGGTGTCATCGCGCGACGATGACGAGGGCGTCATCTTGCGTAAAGTGAGTCGATTAGACGGAAGTTTTGCGTGGGGGCTTACCTGTGATGGAACAAGACGCCAGTCTTCGTCCTGAACGGATCCTGGATTTGTCGGAGCGTCTGTCCAGCGTGGCGGGCGAGAAGATCGGTGAGATCGCCCGGGTCAATCGCGCGGCCAAGATGCTGTCGATCAACGCGCTGATCGTGGCGGCGCGCGCTGGCGAGGCCGGCAAGGGCTTCGCCATCGTCGCCGAGGAGTTCAAGAAGATCTCCACCGAAATCGACGCCGTGGCGGCCGCCCTGGAGAGCCAGGTGCGCGCCGATCTCGACGAGCTCTCGGCCATCGGCGGAGCGATCCTGGGCCATATGCGCGGCCAGCGCCTGGCCGATCTGGCCTTGAACGCCATCGAGATCGTCGACCGCAATCTCTATGAGCGCACCTGCGACGTCCGCTGGTGGGCCACGGACTCCGCCGTGGTCGCCTGCCTGGCGGACGCCGATCCCGGCGCCAACCGCTATGCCAGCGAGCGCCTGGGCGTGATCCTCGACGCCTATACCGTCTATCTCGACCTGTGGATCTGCGACACCAAGGGGCGGGTGGTCGCCAACGGCCGGCCCGGCAGGTATCCCGGCGTCGTCGGCCAGTCCGTCGCTGACGCCAAGTGGTTCCGCGATGGCATGCGCACCGCCACCGGCGACGACTTCGTGGCCTGCGACATCGAGAAGGCGCGCGCCTTGGGCGACGCGCCCGTCGCCACCTACGCCACGGCCATTCGCGAGGGCGGTCAGGCCAAGGGCAAGATACTGGGCGTGCTCGGCGTCCATTTCGACTGGCGGCCCCAGGCTCAGGCCGTGGTGGATGGCGTTCGCCTGACTTCCGAGGAGCGCGACCGCTCGCGCGTCATGCTTCTGGACCAGAAGGGCCGCGTCCTGGCCTCGTCCGACAACCACGGCGTCCTGACCGAGGTCTTCCCGCTGGATGTCTCCAGTGGCGCGATGGGCAGCTATGCCGACGGAGACATCACGGTCGGCTATGCCTTGACGCCGGGCTACGAGACCTATGCCGGCCTGGGCTGGTACGGATGTCTCGTTCAGCGGCGGCAAGTTCCCGCCGTGGCGGTCGCCGCCGCCTAGTCTTGATCTGATCACTGCGGAATATTCGGACGACTTAGTCGCGTGCTGCGCGAAAGCGGTCAGATTCTCGGCATTAGCCATAGATTCTCGCAGTGCAGCATTGCCTTTAGCGCCTGCACATGGTTGTTTAAGCCTAACCATACACTCAGCAGAATGTCTGTGCGTCTGTCGAGCTGCGGTAAGCGCGTCATTTTCTTAATTCTAAGCCGTTGGCCAGGTTATAGTCTCGCATAGATTGCGCCTCAGGTGTGGTCTTCGGGAAACGGTATCGTCAGGAAAAGACGAGACCGCGTTATCCGGGCTGGAGCATTTACTCACGTTGTCCTAAAGGGACGCCGTTCAATTGGAGGGAGCAAACAACATGGCTTCTCGTTTCGCCAAGGCCATCGCTCTCAGCTTGGCCGTCGCTATCGCCCCGCTCGCCGCTGGTTCGGCTCAGGCGGGCGGCGTCCTGCTGCAGGAGGCGCCGGCCGTTAGCGCGTTGGCTACCAGCATCGGCGCCGCCGTGTCGGCCGCGAAAGACGCGCCCGGATACGCCGCGATGACGCCGGCCCAGAAGGTCGGTGCTATCCAGCGGGCCGTCGCGGGCGCTCTGGCCGAGGCCGGAGCCACCGACCCCACCACCGTCGCCGCGGCCCTGGACTCCGCCGTGAAGAGCGGCGCGCTGACCGCCACGATGGCCGTTCAAGTGGCGGCCGCGGTCAGTCCCGCCCTGATGGCCGCGGTCGCGGCGTCGCCGAGCGTGCAGACGCAGTTGGCGGCTCAGGGGGTGTCTGTCGGCAGCATCACCACGGCTTCGACGGCTCAGGTCGCGAACGGCGCGCCCAGCGTGCTAGTTAATCTGGCTTCGGCCGCGAGCACGGCCCCGGCCGGGACCGCTGCCCCGGCTGGCGCTGGCGCTGGCGCTGTCAACACGGTTGCGCCGTACGATCCGTGCGCGGGCGTTGTCGCGACCTACTGCGGCATCTAACGACTGAATTTCGGGGCGGACTGGCGCGCCACGATGCGCGCTGGCCGCCACTACTGGTGGGGATTTGAACTATGCGACTTCTAACGTGTTCGGCCATTGCGGCCTGTATCGCGTTGACCGCGCCACAAGTCGGTCAGGCGCAGGATCTCGGGTCTAACTTCAGCCGGGGCAGGAACGTTTCCGTTCGTGAACGTCCGCGCCCCGACTATGAGGCGACCGGCCAGAAGGCCGGCGGGTTCACGGTCTATCCGCGCCTGACCATCGACCTTGAGCACAACGACAACATCTACGCCGTCGCGACGGGCAAGACCGACGACAACATCTGGCGGGTGAAGCCGGAAGTGGCCGTGCGTTCGGACTGGTCGCGCCACGCGCTCGGCTTCTTCGCGGGCGGCAACGTGATCCGCTATGCCGACAAAAAGACCGAGAACGCCGAGGAATTCACGGTGTCCGGCAACGGCCGCATCGACGTGGATCGTGGCTCGAACATCAGTGGCTCGGCTCAGTACCAACGCCTCGTGGAACCGCGCACGGCCATCACGGCCGGCACGCCCGCCGGCGCGACGCCCAAGCCCGTGCAGTACGACCTCGTCACCTCCAGCCTGGCCGTGAGCAAGGAGTTCAATCGCCTGCGCCTCACCGGTCGCCTGGACGACAAGGACTTCAACTACAAGGACCAGGGCAGCCCGCTGTTCAATCAGAACACCCGTGACCGCAACGAACTGTCCTACACCGCCAAGGCGGAATACGCCGTGAGCCCGGACACCGCGGTCTATGCGACCGCCGTGGGCAACAAGCGTAGCTATGATCTCAACACGCCGACGGAACGGTCTTCGGAAGGTTATATCGCGGCGGCGGGCGCCAACTTCGAGGTTTCCCAGGTTGCGCGCGGCGACATCCAGGTCGGCTACATGAAGCAGTCCTACGATCGTGCGATCTACAAGGACATCAGCGGCTTCAGCGCCGTGGGCAATCTGGAATGGTTCCCCACTCAGCTGACGACGGTTGGCGTTAACGGGTCCCGCACCATCGAAGAGTCCACCGCGACGGGCTCGGCGGGCTTCATCTCCAACAACATCGGAGCGTCGATCGACCACGAGTTGCTGCGGAACGTCCTGTTGTCGGCCGCCTACACGCGCGGGAAGGACAACTACAAGGGCGTGGATCGCACCGACAATCGCGACAACTTCTCGGCCACGGCGACCTATCTGATGAACCGCCGAGTCGGCCTTTTCCTGACCTACAACTACCTGAAGCAAGACTCGACCGGCGCGGCCAAGGCCTCGTCGTTCAAGGACAACAAGCTGATCGCTTCCGTGGCGTTGCAGTTCTAGAAACGTCCACGAAACGGCAAGATTTGCCGGTTACTGAGAGTAGTTATGGACGGCTCCGGCTTTGAAACTTCGAACGCTCCGGTGAATGACACCGGGGCGTTGCCTTTTGATCTGAACATCGCGATCGCGACGTTCAGGCGACGCTTCCGCCTGTTCGCGGCCGTGGCGGTGGTGGTGTTCGCGGTGGTGGTGCTCTTCACCCTGCAACAGACGCCGCTGTACACCGCGACCGCCCAGGTGATGCTGGATGTCCGGAAGGAACAGGTCACCGACATGAGCGCCGTGCTCTCGGGTCTGCCGGCGGATTCGTCCGTGGTCGACACAGAGGTCGAGGTGCTGAAGTCGCGTTCCCTGGCGGCGCGCGTCGTCAAGGACCTGAAGCTTGAGCAAGATCCCTACTTCAACCTAAACCTCGCGCAGGCCAAGGGGGCGAAGGCCTGGTTCTCTTCGTTGAAGAAGGCGGCGTCGCCGACGACGGCCGCGTCGACGGATCCGATCGAGTTGCAGCGTCGACGCGAACGCATCGTCGACAATGTGCTGGGGGGGCTGAAAGTTCGCCGGGCGGGTCTGACCTACCTGATCGCGATCGACTATACCCACACCGATCCGAAGCGTGCGGCCGAGCTGGCCAATGCTTTCGCCAATCTCTACCTGACCGAGCAGCTCGAGGCGAAGTTCGACGCGACGCAGAAGGCCAATGAGTGGCTGGACACCCGTGTCGGCGAGCTCCGCGACCAGGTTCAGCAGGCCGACGCGGCGGTCCAGCAGTACAAGATCGCCAACAACCTTCTGAGCGCCGAAGGCGCGACCCTGACCGAGCAGGAAATCTCCGGCCTAAATCAGCAGCTGGCCCTGAGCCGCGCCGCGCAGGCCGAGACCGACGCGCGTCTGAACATTGCTCGTCAGCAGCTGGCGCGCGGCAGCACGGGCGAGGACGTCGGCGAGTCCCTGAACTCGCCGGTCGTGCAGCAACTGCGTCAGCAACGCGCCCAAAAGAGCGCCCAAGTCGCTGATCTGGCCGGCCGTTACGGTGATCGTCACCCGGACCTCCTGAAGGCCAAGCGCGAGCTGGCCGACATCGACAGCCAGATCCAGGCCGAAATCCGCCGCATCATCTCCAATCTGGAAGCCCAGGCCCAGGTCGCGCGTCAGCGGACCGGTTCGGTCGCGTCCAGCGTATCCGCCTCGAGGGGGACCCTGGCGGGCAACAACCGCGCCAGCATCGGCCTGTCCGAGCTGGAGCGTAAGGCGCAATCGGTCAAGACCCTCTACGAGAGCCTTCTGGCCCGCTTCAAGCAGACCACGACGTCGGACGGCATCGAGCAGGCCGACGCCCGGGTGGTGTCGCCGGCCAAGATCCCGACCGGCCCCAGCTATCCCAAACCTTCCCTGAACCTGGCGCTTGGACTGGTCCTGGCCTTGGGCGCCGGCGTGGCCGCGATTGTTCTGGCCGAGATCCTGATGGCGGGCCTGTTCACCGAGGACGAGGTCGAGCGGCGGCTGGGCTTGCCGTATCTCGGCGCCGTTCCGACGCTGGGCACCACGGTCGATGACGCCAAGACGCTGAAGGGCATGACGCCACCGGACTATCTGCTGGCAAAGCCGCTCTCCAGCTTCGCCGAAAGCTTGCGCAAGCTGCGCGCGTCGATCCTGTTCTCGAAGGTCGGCGAGACCGTCCAAGTCATCGCGGTCACCTCGTCCCTGCCAGGCGAAGGCAAGACCACGACCACCTTCTCCCTGGCCCGAATCCTGGCGACCTCGGGCGCCAAGGTGGTGGTTGTCGATTGCGACCTGCGCCAGAGCGCGATCAGCCAGTTCCTGAAGGAGCCGGCCTCGGTGGGTCTGCTGGAGGTCCTGAACGGCGTGGCCACGCTCGATCAGGCCGTGGTCATGGACGAAAGCGGCGCGCACATCCTGCCGCTGGCCAAGTCGGCCTATACGCCGCGTGACGTGCTGGGGTCGTCCGCCATGCACAAGCTGCTTCAGGATCTGCGCGCGCGCTACGAGATCGTGCTGCTGGACACCGCGCCGCTGCTGGCCATCGCCGACACCCGCATTCTGGCGCCGCACGCCGACGCCGTGGTGATGCTGGTGCGCTGGAAGAAGACGCCGGTCAAGGCGGTGCAGTCGGCACTGGCCCTTCTGCAAGGCACGCGCGCCTTCATCGCCGGCGTCGCCCTGACCCAGATGGATCTCAAGGCCCAGTCCCGCTACGGCTACGGCGACTCCTATTATTACTACGCCAACTATCGAAAGTACTATGCGGACTAGGACGCGCGGAGGCGGGGAGGCGTCTTCGTCCGGCGCGGCCAGGACTCGAAAGCTGCAGGTCTCCGAGGGCGCCGCGATCGGCGCTCTCGTCGCCTTGGTCCTAAGCGAGATCATCGCGTTCGGGGCCAGCGACGTAGCCGTGGCGGCGGTGTTCGGCGCGCTCCAGGCCGCTTTCCTGCTGGGTCTGCTGACGACGTGTAGGTGGGCCCGTAAGGTCCCCAGCGTTCTGGCCGCGCCTTGGCCTGGACTGCTGTTCGTCGGCGTTCTGGTCGCAGCGGCCTGGTCTCTAACCCCGTTCGGCCCGGGCGGCGCGCATCCTGTCTGGGCCTATCTGGACCGGAACGGCGGCGCGATCACCGTCGACCGCTCCGCACTCATCCTCAACCTGCTGCGTCTCGTCGGCCTGGGCTGCCTGTTCCTGGCCGCGCGGATCATCGGCGCGTCCGAGACCCGTCGCCGGGCGCTCGTCTGGTGGCTGCTCCTCGGCCTGGCCACCTTCGCCGCGGTCGCGATCGTCGACCATGTGAGCCTGCGGGCCGGACGGCGCCTGACCGCGACCCTGTTCAGTCCCAACACCGCCGCGACGCTGATGGGCGTGGGCGCGATCTTCGCCACGATGTTCTTCTCCCAAGCCATCCAGCGCGCCGGCGGCGCGTTGCGGCTGGAAAGGATGGAGCTGGACGCCAGCCTGAGCCTAGCCGCGGCCGGGGTCTTCGTGGTCGCCCTGGCGCTGACGGCGTCGCGCGGCGGGATCTTCGCCACCGTCGTGGGCCTTGCGGTCCTGCTGATTTGGCAGGTGTTGGTTCAAGGGCGTCGGGTGCGGGCGGTCGCGATCCTAGGCGGCGCGGCGGCCCTGCTGGTGGTCATTGGCGTCGCCATGCGCAGCGCCGATCTGACAGCCGCGCGGCTGGAGCATCTGGACGGCGACGTCGCTATCCGCAAGGCGATCTTCGACGCGCACTGGCAGGCCTTTCAGTCCTCGCCCTGGTTCGGCTTCGGGCTGGGCTCCTTTCCGATCGTCAATCAGCTGATCACGACGACCGAAAACCTGACCATCCTGTTCGACGTCCGCGCGACGCATAACCTATATCTCCAATGGCTGGAGGAGGCCGGCGTCGTCGGCGCGTTGGCCATGCTGGTATGGTTGACGGTCGCGCTTTGGCGCCTAGGCAGTGAAGCGATCCGGCCCGGCAAGGTGGGGGGGCTGGCGCGCGCGGGCGTCGCCGCGACGTTGGTCGTCCTGCTTCATGGCGTTTCCGACTTCGCCGTGCAGGTTCCGGCAATGCAGGCCCTGTTCGCCGTTGGTCTTGGCGCGATCACGGCGACGCCGCCGCGCCGCGCGTTGGCCGGGCCAAGGGCTGACTGGAGCACGACCGCCTTCGCCGGCGCGGCCCTGCTGGTCTCGGCGCTGTTCGCCATTCCAATCGCCGCGTCGCGTTTCGGCGTCGACCTCTCCGCCTTGCCGACGGCTTCATCCGAGGTGCTGGCGACAAGCATCGAGGCCGGTCTCGCCCATCCGTCCGCGGATCCGAAGGTTCGGGCTCGCCTGGAGGCTCTGAGCCGCCGCGAGCTAGCTATGAGCCCCGGCTCCGGCGCCGCCTGGCTGCGCAAGGCGGCGATCGATTATCAAGGCGGCGACATCGGCGCGGCGAATATGGCGCTTGAGCGCTCGCTGGCGGTGGCGCCGCTGCAGACCAGCCTGTTCGTCAGTCGCGCGCGTCTGGCCTACGAGAACTGGTCCGCGCTCACGCCGACCGCGCGTAAGCAGGTCGTCTATCAGGCGCGCGCCGAGTTCGGCCGCCCTGGCGGCCAGGCGCGACTGGTGACCCTCGCCAACGAGATCCACAACCCCGCCGGCCGGATGGGCCTGGCGTTCCTGATCGCGGGCGAGCGCATCGCCCAGGCGCAGGCCAAGGCCCGCGGCAAGGCTCAGTAGGCGTTTTCGGCGATCAGCAGGCTGGGAATGGTGAGCAGCACGATCTGGGCGTCCTTCAGGATCGACCAGGTCTGGATGTAGTCTATATCGGCCTCGACCCGCCTCCTCATGGCGTCGACCGTCTCCGTGCCGCCGCGGAGGCCCTTGACCTGAGCCCAACCCGTCAGGCCCGGGCGAGCTTGATAGCGGGCGTAATAGTCGGGGATATGGCTACCATAATAGTCGTCGTGGGCCGCTGCGTGTGGGCGAGGACCGACCAGAGACATGTCGCCGCGCAGCACGTTCAGCAGCTGCGGCAGCTCGTCGATACTGCTGGCGCGCAGGAGGCGGCCGATGCGCGTGACGCGGTTGTCGCCACGCCGCGCCTGGATCAGCTCCGGGCCGTCCTCGCGGCAACGCATGGTGCGCAGCTTGAGGATCTGGAACTTGGCGCCGCCCAAGCCGCCCCGCATCTGTCGGAAAAGGGCGGGTCCGGGCGTTTCAAGCTTGATCAGCAGGGCCGCCAGCAACAGCAGCGGCGCGAACAGCAGCAGCAGCAGGCCGGACGACACGATGTCGAACGCGCGCTTGTAGGGGTCCGCCGCAACCCTTGGCAGCGGGTCATACAATTTTGGCGAGAGACGCCCGGTATACGATCCCCCGCCCACCAGATAACCCTCTAACTTCCCCACCATGTCACGACTGGTTTCCAGTTCGGACGATCTCAGGCTAGCGCAAAGTCTCCACAGCGTCGCCGGGAAAATCCACAACCCCAGCACATATGCTTAACGCACGTAGACTCTGTTCATTCACGGGCGATTAGCCGCGCGGCAATACACTTGGTCGCATCAGGAGTGTGATCGATGATTGAAGCGAAAATCTCGTTTGCCCAAGTCGACGCTGTCCCAGCGGTGCGCGCCAAGCGTCTTCCGCCGCTGGTGGGGCTGGGGATGGGCGCTGTCATCTCGGCGGGCCTCTGGGGCGCCCTGGCGCTGGCCGTCTCGCACCTCCTCTAGGCTCTCGCCACTCGTATCGGTGGGTCTGAAGACCCGTCGTCGCGCCCGCTCCTGATCGAGCGGGCGTTTTCACGTAAGCCAATGCCCAGACCGAAAAACCCCGGACCGTGAGGTCCGGGGTTTTGCAATACGGGGGGGCGGATGTCGGATCAGACGATGCTGGTCCACAGCGCCGTGCCTGGGACCTGGCGCTCGACCCAACGGTAGTTCAGGTCTTCCCAGGGCGTCGCCCAGGGGGTCAGGTTGTCCAGCACCCAGTCGCCGCTCTGCAGGGAGACCATCAACACGGCGTGACTCTCACCGCGAGCCGTGAAGGCGACGGCCATGGACAGGGCCGCTTCCGGCACGCCGGCCTCGATCAGCTGGCGGCGCTTTTCCAGCGCATAGTCCTCGCAGTCGCCGTAGAGCTTGCCGTTCACCAGACGCGGCAGCGACCAGTATTCGGCCTGGCCGTAGAGATCCAGGTCCGTGGCCTTCTTGACTGTGCGATTGACCAGCTGGTTGACCTGGTTCAGCAGCTTCATCTGCTCGCGGTCCGTGCGGGTGGTCCAGGCGAGGGTCACGAGTTCGCTGGCGGCGGCGGCGGGCGTTGCGGCGACAGCGGCGGCGACTGGGCGCGCCTGGCCGGCGGGGACGAAATCCTCCACGGCGGCGGGCTTCCAGGCCTGGACGGTCTCCACCATGATCAGGCCCAACGCGCTGTCGTCGGGCGAGGCCGCCGAGCCGGTGGCGAACTGGTGTTGTGAAACCGCGCCGACCGACGAGGTCGGGGCCAAGCCAGACACGCCGCCAAGCAGCGCCAGTTGGTTGGCGGGCACGCCGCAGGTGTTGGCGTCGCGGCGGCACAGGTCGGCGAAGCCCATGGGCGCGCCGACGCCTTCGCCACGCGGCATGAACGGCATCGCGCCGGCCTGAGCGCTGGCGCCGGCCATCATCGCGATAGCGCTCACGAGCCCCAGAACAATGTTACGCGTCTTGAACATGCCAACCCCGCTGTGTTCGTGGGGTCAGTATTCATTTGGGCTGCAAATTTGAGCTGAATTTAGATGGTATAATCTCGATGTTTAACTGTGGTAATTCTAAAATTAACTACAATGAGACGAAAATTTACTTGGTAAATTGAAGCGAAAAGATCGTGATGAATTGCGAGTAAACATCCCTATGCGCCGTTGAACTAGGCCGCTGGCTGAGGCAAAATCAAAGTTCTTGGTTCTGGCGCCTGTCGCCGTCCTGGCGAGTTCGATGTTCAAGTCCCTTTTTCGTCCGAAGCCCCAGTCGCGCCGCGCGTCGTCCACGGGCGGTCGGATGGTTTACGCCGTGGGGGACGTCCATGGACGGCTAGACCTTCTGGACGGCTTGATCGGGGCGGTGACCGAGGACTATCGCGACACGGGGCGCGAAGACCCGCCTGTGTTGGTCATGCTGGGCGACTATGTCGACCGCGGCGCCCAGTCCTCGGCGGTGATCGACCGGCTGATCCTGCTGAAGGCGCAGGCCGCCGAGGGACGTTTCGAATTTCGCACCCTGATGGGCAATCACGAAGAGACGCTGCTGCATTTCCTCGACGATCCGATGGCTGGACCGTCCTGGGTCGAGTACGGCGGCGGCGAGACCCTGATGTCCTACGGCGTGCAGCGCCCCGTGGGCCGCGCCGAGCCCGAGGCCTGGGAGCAGGCCCGCCAGGCCTTCCGCGGCGCCTTCCCGCCGGCCCACGAGGCGTTCCTGCGCCAGCTGGAGCTGGTGGTTGTCTATGGCGACTACGTCTTCGTCCATGCGGGCGTGCGTCCGGGCCTGCCGCTGGAGCGCCAGGTCCCCGCCGACCTGCTGTGGATCCGCAACGAATTCCTCGACAACCCGCACGGCCTGAAGGCCACCGTCGTCCACGGCCACACGCCGGTCGAGGAGGCTTTCGTGGGACGCCAGCGGATCAACGTCGACACCGGCGCCTATGCGACCGGCGTCCTGACCGCCGTTAGACTTGATGGCGGCGAACCTAGGATCATTCAGTTTAGTAAAGCGCGCGCGACCTGAGTCTTGATCTTGTTCATGTCACGGTCACATGCGATGTGGCATTTCGATTTCCAAGTCTGAAAATTTCCCAGGTTTTAAACGTCCAAGGTGAGACGCTTAGCGATGATCGGTGTTTCGAAACTCTCGCGCCTCTTTTCGATGTTGGCGCTGGTCGTCTGCATCGCCGGCCTAGGCGGGGGCGGCGCGGCGCGCGCCCAGCAGCCCATCGTCAGCGACACGCCCGCGCCGGCGGCGCAGTCGATGGACTACCTGCTCGGCGCCGGCGACAAGGTCCGGGTGACCGTCTATGGCGAACCCACCCTGTCGGGCGAGTTCTTCGTCACGGGCAGCGGTCTGATGTCGTTGCCGCTGATCGGCGAGATCAAGGCGGGCGGTCTCACGGTCGGCCAGTTCCAGGACGCCGTTCAGAAGTCGCTCAGCGACGGCTATCTGAAGGATCCCCGCGTCAGCGCCGAAGTCCTGACCTTCCGCCCATTCTACATCCTGGGCGAAGTCGAGAAGCCGGGCACCTATCCCTACACGGCGGGTCTGACGGTGCTGAACGCGGTGGCCACCGCCGGCGGCTTCACCTACAGGGCCGACAAGAAGAGCGTCTACATCAAGCACAACGGCGAAACGACCGAGGAGAAGGGCGCGCTGGCGCCGTCCACCACGGTGGCGCCGGGCGACACGATCCGGATCGGCGAGCGCTTCTTTTGATCCGAAGCGCGGCTGAACGAAACAAGGCCCGGCGGGATGACCGCCGGGCCTTTGTCGTTTCCGGGGCTCGTTTCAGACTCGGATACGGTCGCTCCGCAGAACAATGAGCGGTCGCCGGCGCAACCTAGAGGGCTGGATATCGTTACGAAAAGACGCGGTCGACTCCGAGAGCGTCGTTTGACGCCCAATAAGGTCCCCGCGACTTTCCGGACCCTGGCTTTCCTTCGTGAGCCTCCGGCTTCTCCGAAGGCTCGCCATGCCTGCCCTAAAACATAGTTCCGAAGATGTGGACCTGAGCCTGGCGCTGGCCATCGTCACGTCGTCGCCCGCGCCGCTGCTTCTCCTGGATGGCCAGCTGACCGTGATCGCGGCGAGCACGTCGTTCTGCGAGGTCTTCGGCGTCGACCTGGCGGCGCTGACGGGTCAGCCCCTCTACGCCTTGGACGGGGGGGAATGGGGCAGCGCCCAACTGCGATCCTTGATGACCGAGACCGCTTCGGGCGAAAGCGCGCCCGGCGCCCGGGACATCGATCTCCATCGCCCTCCGCGGCCGGTTCGTCACCTGATCGTCCAGACCAGGCGGCTGACCTATCTGGATCTCGATGAGACGCGCATCCTCGTGGCGGTGTCGGATGTCACCGACAGGCTCGACGACGCGGCGTCGAAGGCGCGAGCGTTGGAGGAAAGCAGTGTGCTGTTGCAGGAGGTCCGGCACCGGGTCGCCAACAGCCTGCAGATCATCGCCAGCGTGCTCTTGCAGAACGCGCGAAAGACCACGTCCGACGAGACGCGGGGGCATCTCAAGGACGCCCACCATCGGGTGATGTCCGTCGCCGCCCTCGAACGCATGCTGTCGACGTCCGAAAGCGGCGACATCGAGGTGCGGACCTATTTCACAAGCCTTTGCGAAAACATCGCGGCCTCGATGATCGGCGAGGTCGACCGCATCACCTTGGCCGTGGAGGGCGGCCAGGGGTTGGTCGAGGCCAGGGTCTCGGTCAGTCTGGGCCTGATCGTCACCGAACTCGTCATCAACGCGCTCAAGCACGCCTTCCCCGATGGCCGGCCTGGCAAGATCACGGTCGACTACGATTTCCACGGGCCAAACTGGATTCTTTGCGTCCGCGACGACGGCGTCGGCATGCCGTTGACGGCGCCGCTTCGAACAGGCCTAGGCACGAGCATTGTCCGGGCGTTGGCCGGGCAGTTGAACGCCTCGGTCGAGGTCACGCCGGAGCAACCCGGCGCCCAGGTTTCCATCAAGCACACCCAGATCGCCCTGGTGCAGGACGATCCCGATACGGCGAGCCAGCCGCCCGTGATGGCCGAGGAGCCGCCGGCTTCGGCGGGCTTGCGAATGGAGGAACGATCATGAGCGCGCGCCTAGCCGACGAACCCGCCACCTTGATGATTGTCGAGGATGAAGCGCTGGTGGCGATACTCCTCCGGGACGAGTTGCACGACGCAGGATACAGGGTGCTCGACCTGACCGACCGACACGCTGATGCGCTGAAGGTCGCCGAGGCTGAAAAGCCGGACCTCGCGCTGGTCAACATCCGGCTCGCCGGGCGTGACGACGGCATCGAGCTCGCCGAGCACCTGAAGGCCCTGGGAATTCCGGTCCTGCTGATCAGCGGCCAGGTCAGCCGGGCAAGTTCCGCCAAGACCGTGGCGATCGGCTCGCTTCCCAAGCCCTATGACGCCCCTGACATGGTGTTGGCGGTGGCCTATCTGCTGGCGCGTCTGCATGGCGACGCGTCCCTGCCCAAGCCGAGCAGGCTTGAAGTGTTTGACGAGGCCGGCTTCGATCTCGCGCCCGCGGCCTAGGGCATTCTGCAAGCAAGAAGTTGATCTTATTGGGAAAAATGGCGCACCCGATAGGATTCGAACCTATGGCCTTTGCCTTCGGAGGGCAACGCTCTATCCAGCTGAGCTACGGGTGCGCGCGACCCTGGCTGACCAGGGCGGAAGCGGGTCTTAGCCGAAAGGCGGCTCAAGGGCAAACGGGTTCATAAGCGCCGTCCTAGGCGGACCCCATGTAGATGAAACGGGCCACGAAAAGCGCCGCTAGGACGAACAGCAGCCAGTCGCCGGGCTTGGCCTGGCCGCGAACCAGCTTCAGGACGGCGAAGGCGGTGATGCCGAAAGCCAGGCCGTTGGCGATCGAGAAGGTCAGCGGGATGGCGATCACCGTCAGAAAGGCGGGGATGGCGACGCCCGGATCGTCCCAGTCGATGTCGGCCAGGGCGCCGACCATCATCGAGCCGACAATGATCAGGGCGGGGGCCGTGGCGGCGGCCGGAATCGCCTGCACCCAAGGAGCGAAGAACAGTGTCAGCAGGAACAGCAGGCCGACCACGATCGCCGTCAGGCCCGTTCGCCCGCCGGCCGCGACACCAGAGGCGCTCTCGATATAGCTGACGACGGTCGAAGTGCCGGCCAGCGAGCCGCCGATGGTGGCGATGCTGTCGGCGGTGAGGATGCGGTTCAGGCGCGGGATCGTGCCGTCGGGCTGCACGAGGCCGGCCTTCTTGGTCACCGCGACCAGGGTGCCGACATTGTCGAACAGGTCGACGAACAGGAAGACGAAGATCACTTCCGCGATGGCCATGCCGGCCCCGCCGTTCAGGTGCAGGGCGGCCGGGATGTCCAGCTTGAAGGCCGTGGCGGTCAGGGCGGCTAGGCCGTACTCGCCGGGAACGACCTTGGCCAGGCCCAGGGCCCAGCCGGCGGCGGCGGCGACCAGGATGCCGATCAGGATCGCGCCCTTCACCCGCCAGACCATCAGCCCGCCCATGACGGCCAGGCCCAGTATGGCCAGGACCGCCGTCGGCTGGGTCAGGTCGCCCAGGGCCACCGTGGTGGCCGGACTGGCGACGATGATGCCGGCTTCCTTGAGGCCGATGAAGGCGATGAACAGGCCCACCCCCGCCGCGACGGCCGAGAACAGCGGACGCGGAATCGCCCCGACGATCAGCTGGCGGATCCCCGCCACGGTCAGCACCAGGAACGCCACGCCCGACAGAAAGACGCAGCCCAGCGCCGTTTCCCACGGCAGGCCCATGCCCTTGACGACGGTGAAGGTGAAATAGGCGTTCAGGCCCATGCCGGGGGCCAGGGCGATCGGGTAGTTGGCGATCAGCCCCATCAAGATAGAGCCGAAGCCCGCGGCCAGGCAGGTGGCGGCGGCGACGGCGGCGATCGGCATGCCAGCCTGGCCCAGGATCGCCGGGTTGACGATCACGATATAGGCCATGGTCAGGAAGGTCGTGAAGCCGGCCAGCACCTCGGTGCGCACGCTCGTGCCCTGGGCCGAAAGCCCGAACCGCCGCTCAAGAAAAGTCATGCGATGCGCCCCCGACGCGCGCTCAAGAAGTTGGGGCGAGTTTGGCCGGCGATCCCTGGAACGCAAGCCTTAGCTTGGCGCCGGCCTATAGATGCCCCCGAACGGTCCTAGCGCTTGCGAAACCGCTTGGCCTCGGCCTCCAGCTTGGACATCCAGGCTTCCGGCTCGCTGCTTTCCGGCTGGAAGGGCAGGCTCCCGGCCACGCCGCGCACCGCCAGCCACAGCGGCGCGGAGAAGTGACCCAGAACGCGCAGCGGCCGGCGCTTGTCGTCGGTGACGTCCCAGCCCTCGGCCTCGAACGCGGCGACCTGCGCGGCCGGCGACTGGTTCTCGATATCGTCCCAGCCGGCCGGTCGCTGCACGGCGTCGGCCGCGTCGGCGGTCAAGCCGAACAGAGCCAGCACGCAGGCGTCGATCTCCGGGAACTCGGCCCGGGCCTCGGGTTCGGCGAAGTCGCGCTTGAGCAGCGCCCGGTACTCCAGGTCCTTGACGCCGGGGAGGTCGATCAGGCGCCGTAGCGCGTCGGGCTTGCTCGTCATGCGCTCAGTCCTTGGTCGGATCGGCGGCGTTCGGGTCGTTGTAGGTCAGGGCCAGGAAGACGTCTTCCAGATCCGGGTCCTCGGTGGCGATGTCCTTGATCTTCAGGCCGTTGGCGCGCACCGCGGCCAGCACTTGCTCGACGCTGGACTGGCCGGTGCGGTAGCTGACCTGGAAGGCGCCATTGGCCCGCAGCTTGGTGTCGAAACCGGCCAGGGACGGGGCGGCCAGCACCGGCTCCTCCGGCGTCACCACGACATTGCGGCTGTCCATGCGGCTGAGCAGGGTCGCGGTCGGCTCGCAGGCCACCACCTCGCCGCGGTTGATGATGGCGATCTCGTCGCACAGCTCCTGGGCCTCTTCCAGGTAGTGGGTGGTCAGCACGATGGTGACGCCCAGCTCGTTCAGGCCCGTGACATAGTGCCAGAGCTGGCGGCGCAGCTCGACATCGACGCCGGCGGTCGGCTCGTCGAGGATCAGCACCGGCGGTTGGTGGACCATGGCCTTGGCCACCATCAGGCGCCGCTTCATGCCGCCCGACAGCTGGCGGACATAGGCGTTGGCCTTGTCGCCCAGGCCGAGCGCATTGAGCAGCTCGTCGGTGCGGCGCTCGTTCTTGGGCACGCCGTAGAAGCCGGCCTGCACCTCCATCGATTCGCGCGGGGTGAAGAAGACGTCGGCGGCCAGCTCCTGGGGCACCACGCCGATCGCGGCGCGGGCGTCGCGCGGGCGCTGGTCGATGTCGCGGTCCCAGATCTTCACCGTGCCCGAGCTCTTGCGCACCAGGCCGGCCAGGATGTTGATGAAGGTCGACTTGCCCGCGCCGTTGGGACCCAGCAGGCCGAAGATCGAGCCGCGCGGGATCTTCAGGTCGATGCCGTTCAGGGCGCGTTTTTCAGGCCCGGTCTTGGTGGCGGCGTAGGTCTTGTAGAGGCCTTCGGCTTCGATGGCGTAGGCGGGCAGGTCCATGGGCATTCCAGACAGAGACGGGCCAGATCGGTAGCCGGGGAGGCGAGAAACACCGTTTCGGGCGCACGTCGATTGACGGCGCCTTTCAGCGTCGCATAGGTATGCCTCGTTCGCCGCCGCGCCAAGGCCGCGTTCCGAAATCAGGGATTTCCGAATATGGCCAAGACCCCGTCCACCTCCGCTCTCGACGCCCTGCCCGGATCGGCGACGACCGAGCCCGCGACGGTCCCGACCGCCATGGACACCCTGGCCCAGGTCGGTCCCGCGCCGGAGACGATCTCGGTCCGCTCGCACCGCATCGCCTGCGACGGCGTCGGCGGGGCCCTCGGCCACCCCCGGGTGTGGCTGGAGATGGGCGCGGCCGGCTTCGTCGACTGCTCCTATTGCGACCGCCGCTTCGTGGCCTCGACCGCCGTCGGCGACGAGGACGAGCAACTGGCGCCGGGCGTCTATGAAGGCGCCGGCGGGCACTGACCCCTTGACCGCCAATTCCGTGACCGACGAAGCCGCCTCGAACCGCGCCGAGACCCTCGCCAAGGCCTGGGAAGCGCTGGAATGGCCGCACGAGGCGCCGGTGCTGCGCGCCATCGCCATGCCGTCCGACACCAATCCCGAAGGCGACATCTTCGGCGGCTGGCTGCTGTCGCAGATGGACTTGGCGGCCGCCTCGGTGGCCTTCCACCGCGCCGCCGGCCGTTGCGCCACCATCGCCATCGACGGCATGACCTTCATCAGCCCTGTCTTCGTCGGCGACGAGGTCAGCCTGTTCGCCCGCCTGGTCCACACCGGCCGCACCTCGCTGAAGGTCCAGGTGGAGGCCTGGCGCCGCCGCCGCGACGGCGAGCAGGCCCACAAGGTGACCGAGGGCGTCTTCACCTTCGTGGCCATCGGCGACGACCGCAAGCCGAGGCCGCTGCCGGTCTAGGGCGGCCAAGGGCATAAGCCGTCTTCGTCCTCTCCGCCCCGCTTGGGAGCGGACAGACCTGCGTGAGCAGGTCGGGTGGGGGCCTGTGCTGAGTCGGCACGGCTTGGCGGCTTCACGCGGCGCGGCCGCTGAAGGCATGTGGGGAGGCGACGGAGCGGCCGGGCGAACCCGGGGACCGTAGTGGTTTGTGTGTTTCGGCTCGCGAGTCCGCTCCGCCAGGCTGTTCTTGCCCGTGAGGATGGGGGGCGTGAGCGTCTTTCAGCTCGGGACCCCACTAGCCCCCGGACGGGCGCGGACCAACTGGATCGGCTACATCCGAAACCTTCTCCTTTTGGGAGAGGGAGCACGGCCTCCCCAAAGCTGACGCTCTGGACAGCCGCTCCGCTTTCACGAAAGTGACCCAGGCCCAGATGACCGTGGAGTAGAGACCCATGTTCGAGTCGCGCTATATCAGCATCCGTATCCACAGGCCGGCCGAGGCGGTCTATGCCTTCGCCAAGGATCCCGAGAGCTTTCCCAAATGGGCGGCGGGCCTGGCGTCGGGTCTGACCCCGGACGGCGACCAGTGGCTGGCCCACGGCCCGGGCGGCGAGGTCCGCGTGCGGTTCTCGCCGGAGAACCCCCATGGCGTGCTCGACCACTGGGTGACCCCGCCGGACGGGATCGAGCTCTACATGCCGCTGCGGGTGGTGGCCAATGGCGAGGGGGCCGAGGTCGGCATGGTCCTCTACCGGCCACCCAACATGTACGACGACGCCGCCTACGACCGCGACGCGGCGGCCGTGGCCAGGGACCTGGCCAGGCTGAAGGCGCTGCTCGAGGCGTGACGGCGCCCCGCGCGCTGAACGCTGGAGTCTATAGAGCATTTTTCGATCCAATTGGATCGGTGAAATGCTCTAGCCTCTTGTCTTGACGCATTTTCTGACGACGAACCGGTACCCACTTCGTCGGAAAATGCTCTAGCTGGTGAGGTGGCCCTTCCAGGCTTCGCGCAGGACCTTCTTGTCGATCTTGCCGGTGGCGGTCAGCGGCACGACGGCGAAGACCACGTCGTCGGGCGTCCACCACTTGACGATCCGGGGCGCGAGGTAGTCGAGCACGTCGACCTTGCCGATGGCCGCGCCCTCGTGCGCCTCGATGACCAGCAGCGGACGCTCCTCCCACTTGGGGTGCGGCACGCCGACCACGGCGGCGATCTTCACGCCGGGGCAGCCGACCGCGACGTTCTCCAGGTCGATCGAGCTGATCCACTCGCCGCCGGACTTGATGACGTCCTTCTGGCGGTCGGTGATGCGCATGAAGCCGTGGGCGTCCAGCGTGGCGATGTCGCCTGTGTCGAACCAGCCGTCGGCGCGGGCGGCGTCCTCGTCCTTGCGGAAGTAGCGGCGCACCACCCAGGGCCCGCGCACCAGCAGGGCGCCGGAGGTCTCGCCGTCGTGCGGGGCCTCGGTCCCGTCGTCCAGCTCGACGCGCAACTCGATGCCGAACTGCAGCCGCCCCTGGCGGGTCCAGATGGCCTCGTCCATGGCGTCCTCGCCCAGGGCCGCGAGGGCCGGCGTGGGGGTGGAGACGACGCCGATCGGGCAGGTCTCGGTCATCCCCCAAATCTGCAGGGTCTGGACGCCATAGAGCCGCTTGAACGCCTCGGCCATGGCGCGCGGCACGGCGCTGCCGCCGATCACGACGCGCTTCAGCGTGGTCGGCGAGGCGTCATTTTTCTCCAGCCAGTCCAGATACATCGTCCAGATGGTCGGCACGCCGCCGGTGAAGGTGACGCCCTCGCCCTGGATCAGCGCGTGCAGGGACGCGCCGTCCATCTTGTCGCCCGGCAGGACCAGCTTGGCGCCGCAGATCGGGGTGCTGAACGGCAGGCCCCAAGCGGTGGCGTGGTAGAGGCTGGAGCAGGGCATGACCACGTCGAAGGCGGTGAAGCCGAACGCGCTGTTCAGGCCGCCGGCCATGGCGTGCAGCACCACGGCGCGGTGCGAATAGAGCACCCCCTTGGGATCGCCGGTCGTGCCCGAGGTGTAGCAGAGGAAGGCGCCGGCGTTCTCGTCGAAGACCGGCCAGGCGATCGCGTCCGACTCGCCGGCGATCAGGGTCTCGTAGCTGATCGCGCCGACCGAGCCGGGGATCGTCCGCTCGGGATCGGACAGCATGACGAAGGTCTTCATCGTGGTCAGCCGCGGGGCGATGCGCTCGATCAGGGCCTCGAAACTGCGCTCGTAGAACAGCACGCCGCTTTCCGCGTGATTGATCGTGTAGATGATCTGCTCGTCGAACAGACGGGGATTGGCCGTGTGCAGCACGGCCCCGAGGCCGGGGACGGCGTAGAACAGCTCAAGGTGCCGGTGGGTGTTCCAGGCGAGGGACGTGACCCGGTCGCCGGCCTTCACGCCCAGGCGCTGGAGAGCA
This sequence comes from Caulobacter sp. FV1ye6ST, assembly GCF_058681225.1. Taxonomy (NCBI): domain Bacteria; kingdom Pseudomonadati; phylum Pseudomonadota; class Alphaproteobacteria; order Caulobacterales; family Caulobacteraceae; genus Caulobacter; species Caulobacter sp. FV1ye6ST. The sequence continues at coordinate 4,853,517 of NZ_CM178733.1, read as the reverse complement.
TGGGCCAGCTGGGCGCCGCGGCGGCCAAGACCGGCATAGTCGTAGCGCCAGAGCGGCTCGTCGATCAGCTTGGAGACGATCTCGCGCGTCCCGTGGGCCTGGGCCGCATAGGTAAGGATGCCGCTGATCATCAGCGGCGTCGTCTGCATCAGGCCCGCGATCATCGGTCCCTCCCAACTCTTATCGTTGGGAGGAGTGTAGGAGGCGAAAGGCGTTCAGGGAAAGGCGCTAAGCCGCCCGCGAACGCCGAGCGGGGGCCGCTTGCCCTTCTCCCACCTGGAACCGCCCCACCAGCACGGCCAGCTCGCCGGCCTCGCCTTTCAGCGAGTGGCTGGCAGCGGTGGCTTCCTCGACCATGGCGGCGTTCTGCTGGACGACCTGGTCCATCTGGTTCACCGCGACATTGACCTGGTGCAGGCCGGTGGACTGCTCCTGGGCCGAGGCGGCGATTTCCTTCACGAGCGCGTCGATCGAGGCGACCTGGGCGACGATGGCGCGCAGGGCCTCGCCGGTCTGAGCCACCAGGTCCACGCCCGCGCCGACCTGCTGGGTCGAGGTCGAGATCAGGATCTTGATCTCCTTGGCGGCGTCGGCCGAACGCTGGGCCAGGGCCCGCACCTCCTGGGCGACGACCGCGAAGCCACGGCCGGCTTCACCCGCCCGCGCGGCCTCGACTCCGGCGTTCAGGGCCAGGAGGTTGGTCTGGAAGGCGATCTCGTCGATCACGCCGATGATCTGGTTGACCTGGCTCGACGAGCTTTCGATCTGACCCATGGCCGAGACGGCCTGTTCCACGATGGCGCCCGAGCGCTCGGCCCCGGCGCGAGCCTGGGCGACCAGACCCGAAGCCTCGCGCGCGCCCTCGGCGGTCTTGCGCACCGTGGCGGTGATCTCGTCGAGGGCGGCGGCGGTCTCTTCCAGGCTGGCGGCCTGCTGCTCGGTGCGTCGCGACAGGTTGTCCGAGGCCTCGGCGATCTCGTCGGCCCCGCTGCCCACTCCGCCGGTGGCGGCGTTGATGGCGCGCAGGGCTTGCTGGACCTTGTCGGCGGCGGCGTTGAAATTGGTCTTCAGGCTCTCGGCCTTGGGCGAGAACGGGATGGTGATGCGGTGGGTCAGGTCGCCGGCCGCCAGGCGGTCCAGCGCCTCGGTGAGCGCGGCGATGTTGATGGCGTCGCTGCGGGCGATCTCGGCCTTCTCGGCCTCGTTGGCGGCGCGCTCGCTGTCGGCGGCGTCGCGTTGGGCGACAGCCTCGGCCTCGACCCTCAGCTTCTCGATGGCGGCGTCCTTGAAGACGGCGACGGCGTCGGCCATCTGGCCGACCTCGTCCTTGCGGCCGATGGCGGGAATCTCGACGCCGCTATCGCCCGAGGCGAGGCGGCGCATGATGCTGGTGATCAGGTTGACGGGCGCGCCGATGGTCGCCGACAGCAGCCAACCCATCAGGCCCGCGATGGCCAGAGAGGCCAGGCCGCCCACGATCATCGACGTCTTGGCCATGAACAGGGCGCTGGCCTGTTCCTTGGTGCGGATCGACACGCGAGCCACCGCGGCGGCGCGCATGTCTTCCTGCAGCGCGCGGAGCTTGGTCAGGGACGGGGCGCCGACGATGGCCACCGCCTGTTCCCGACCGGCCGGGTCGTTCATGGCGGCCAGCGTGGGGGAGGCGACGTCTCGACGCCAGACGCTCATGGCGGCGCGGATCGCCTGCGCGCGCTTCTTCTGAGCCGCCTGGGTCGTCTTGGCCTCGAACGCGTCCAGCGCGTCGTCGAACGTCTTGCCGACGGCCTCGTAGGTCTGCTTCTGTTTGGGGTCGCCGGCGAGCACATAGCCGCGCAGGGCGCTGTGCTGCTCTTCGGCCAGGGTCGCCATGGCCTCGGCCTGGGCCGCCAGGGTCAGCGAGCGTTGGCTGGAGGTGGAGGCCTCCTGGATCTGGTCGAGGCTGAGCAGGACGACGGCGGCCGAGGCCACGAAGGCCAGGATCAAGGCGCCAAAAGCGACCGCGAGCTTGGTGGAAATCTTCAGATTCTGGAAGTTCATGCCCGGCCCCAAACGCCCTTGATATGGTTAAGCGTATGGAGGCCAGGCGTTAAACTTGAGTTTTCCGAAGGGGCGACTGCCCCTACGGAATGCTTCTACAGGTGCGACAGAACGACGCTGCCCATTTCGGCGGTGGTCAAGGCGCCGCCGAGGTCGCGCGTGCGGGCCCCGCCGTCCAGCGCGGCCTTGACCGCCGTCAGCAGCGCGTCGGCGGCCTCGACCTGCCTTAGCGACCAGCGCAGAGCCATTTCGAACGACAGGATGGCGGCCAGAGGATTGGCCAGGCCCTTGCCGGCGATGTCGGGGGCCGAGCCGTGGATCGGCTCGTAGAGGCCGGGCTTGCCCGGCGCGCCCAGCGCGGCCGAGGGCAGCATGCCCAGCGAGCCGGTCAGCATGGCCGCGGCGTCCGACAGGATGTCGCCGAACAGGTTGTCGGTGACGATGACGTCGAACTGCTTGGGCGCGCGGACCAGCTGCATGGCGCAGTTGTCGGCCAGGATGTGCTCCAGCTGGACGTCCGGATAGTCGCGGGCGTGCAGCTCGGTGATCACCTGCTTCCACAGCAGGCCCGACTCCATGACGTTCGACTTCTCGGCCGAGTGGACCTTGTTGGTCCGGCCCCGGGCCAGCTCGAAAGCCACGCGGCCGACGCGCTCGATCTCGCTGGTCGTATAGACGGCGGTGTCGAAGCCCTTCTTCTGGCCGTCGGCCAGGGTCTCGATGCCGCGCGGCTCGCCGAAATAGACGCCGCCGACCAGTTCGCGCACGAACATGATGTCCAGGCCCGAGACCAGCTCGGTCTTCAGGCTGGAGGCGCCGGCCAGGGCCTCGAAGCAGTAGGCCGGGCGCAGGTTGGCGTAGACGTCCATGGCCTTGCGCAGGTTCAGCAGGCCGGCTTCCGGGCGCAGGTGGCGAGGGACGTTGGCCCATTGCGGACCGCCGACGGCGCCCATCAGCACCGCGTCGCTGGCGATGGCCTGGTCGCGGACCTCGTCCAGCAGCGGCGTTCCGTGGGCGTCATAGCTGGACCCGCCATAGGGGGCTTCGGAGACCTCGAGATCCGGGGTGAGGGCCGCCGCCACGCGGCGCACTTCCGCGCAGACTTCCGGGCCGATGCCGTCGCCGGGCAGGAGGAGCAGGGTGGACATGTGAGGCTCTCTCTTGGATCAGATTTCGCGGTAGGCGGAGACGTCGAACGACGACATGCGGCGCTCGCCGACGCCGAGTTCCGGCCAGCAGGCGCGCCAGGCGGCCATGTGCGGGCTGGCGCGGTGGAAGGCCAGGGCCTCTTCGTCGACGAAATGCTCGTAGACCCGGATCAGGCCGGGGTCGAGCGGGTCTTCGGTCAGGGCGTAGTCCAGGCACCCCGGCTCGGCCCGGCTATTCTCGACCTGGGCGCGGAGATGCGGTCGCAGGTCGGCCAGGCGTTCGGGCGCGAGGCGGATCGTGCCGGCGAGGATGATGGTCATCTCTGCGTTCTCCTCCTTCCCCCCTTTGATGGGGGAAGGGCCGGGGATGGGGGTGACAGCCTGTCGGGGTCTGGCGCGGTCGAACCGCTGCATCACCCCACCCCTACCCCTCCCCATCAAGGGGAGGGGAGGCGCTTCAGGCCTCCAGCCAGGGCTCGCTGATCGCCCGCTTGGTCTCATACAGGTCGATGTCGCCGCCGTGCATCAGGGTCTCGCCGATGGCGTCGAGGCCCTTGAGCATCTTTTCCTTGCGCACGGGATCGATGTCGAAGGCGATCGTCTTGCCCGACGGCGAGACCACGGTCTGGGTCTCGAGGTCGACGCTGACCATGTGGTTGCCGCCCTTGGCCTCCTCCATCAGGAGCGAGAGCTCTTCAGGCTTCACCACCACCGGCAGCAGGCCGTTGTTGAAGCAGTTGTTGTTGAAGATGTCGGCGAAGCTGGTGGAGATCACGCACATGATCCCGAAATCCATCAGCGCCCACGGGGCGTGCTCGCGCGAACTGCCGCAGCCGAAATTGTCGCCGGCGATCAGCACCGAGGCGTTCTTGTACTCTGGCTTGTTGAGCACGAAGTCGCTGATCTCGTTCCCGTCGCCGTCGACGCGGAAGTCGTAGAACAGGCCCTTGGCCAGCCCCTCGCGTTCCACGGTCTTGAGGAACTGCTTGGGGATGATCTGGTCGGTGTCGATATTGGCCAGCTCCAGCGGAGCCGCGCGGCCGTCGAGGCGGGTGAAGGCGCGCATCAGGCGGTCTCCTCCAGGAAGGTGCGGACATCGACCAGATGTCCCGCGATCGCCGCCGCCGCCGCCATGGCGGGCGAGACGAGGTGGGTGCGACCGGCGCGGCCCTGGCGGCCTTCGAAGTTGCGGTTGCTGGTCGAGGCGCAGCGCTCCTGGGGGGCCAGCTTGTCGGGGTTCATGGCCAGGCACATCGAACAGCCCGGCTCGCGCCAGTCGAAGCCGGCGGCCTTGAAGATGGCGTCCAGGCCTTCTTCCTCGGCCTGTTCCTTCACGAGGCCCGAGCCGGGGACGACCATGGCCCTGACGTGCGGGGCGACGAGGCGGCCGTGCAGGAAAGCCTCCTGCACCACGGCGGCGGCGGCGCGCATGTCCTCGATGCGGCTGTTGGTGCATGAGCCGATGAACACGCGGTCGATGCGGGCTTCCGAGATCGGCTGCCCTGCGGTCAGGCCCATATAGTCCAACGCCCGGTGGGCGGCGGCGCGCTTGTCGGGCGTGGCGAAGCTTTCCGGATCCGGGACGTTGCCGGTGACCGGGATGACGTCCTCGGGGGACGTGCCCCAGGTGACCATTGGGACCAGGGCCGAGCCGTCGATGACCACGGTGCGGTCGTAGACGGCGTCGTCGTCGGTGAAGAAGGTCTTCCAGTGGCTGACCGCCATGTCCCAGGCCGCGCCCTTGGGGGCCGCGGGCTTGCCCTGGATATAGGCGAAGGTCTTGTCGTCCGGCGCGATCAGGCCGGCCTTGGCGCCGCCTTCGATGGTCAGGTTGCAGAGGGTCATGCGGCCCTCCATCGACAGTTCGCGCACGGCCTGGCCGGCGAACTCGATGACATAGCCGGTGCCGCCGGCGGTGCCGATCTCGCCGATCACGGCCAGGGCGATATCCTTGCCGGTGACGCCGGGGCCCAGCTGGCCGTCGACGCGGACCAGCATGTTCTTGGCCTTCTTCTGGCGCAGGGTCTGGGTGGCCAGGACGTGCTCGACCTCGGACGTGCCGATGCCGTGGGCCAGGGCCCCGAAGGCGCCGTGGGTCGAGGTGTGGCTATCGCCGCAGACGATGGTCATGCCCGGCTGGGTGCGGCCCTGCTCGGGACCGACCACGTGGACGATGCCGTTGCGGATGTCGCCCATCGGGAAGAACTCGATGCCGTTGTCGGCGACGTTGCGCGCCAGCGTCTTGAGCTGGAGGCGCGCCTCCTCGTCGGCCACGGCGTCGACGCCCAGGGCCTGGCCCTCGGTCGGGATGTTGTGGTCGGCCACGGCGAGGGTGCGATCGGGCCGGCGCACCTTGCGGCCGGCCGCGCGAAGCCCCGAGAAGGCCTGCGGGGTGGTCACCTCGTGGATGAGGTGCAGGTCGATATAGAGGATGGCCTCGCCGTCGGTTTCGCTGACGACGTGGGCGTCCCAGATCTTGTCGTAGAGGGTTTTGGCGGACATGGCGGGGATATAGGGCGGATCGTGCGCCGAAATCCAGTGGGGGGTGGCCCTCGCGACAATTTCTTGCGCCCTGTGACCCCGCCGCCCCGGGAACGACATAGGGCGCGCCAGTGGTTTCGGCGCGCCCTAGCATCATTCTTTGCTTCCGGGGGCCGATGGCTCCGCCCGGAAAGGGCCGTCCACTAGAAAGGAGACGGTCTGGAAGCCCGGCCTAGGCCGGGGGTGGTTAACCATCTCACGGAACGGCGGTTTGTCAAGACGGTGCGTTCGCACACAAGCTTGGCTGGAGGGGCCTGGCTCGCGCCAATCCGTTCCGCGCCAAGAAAAAGGCCCCGGCGGTTTCCCGCCGGGGCCTCGTTCATTCGCGAAGGTCGAGAGCGCTTAGTCTTCCGAGGAAGCCGGGGCGGCCGAGGCCTTGGTGTTGCTGTTCGAACGCTCTGCGATACGAGCCGACTTACCGCGACGGTCGCGCAGGTAGTACAGCTTGGCGCGACGGACGACGCCGCGACGCTTCACTTCGATGCTGTCGATGCTCGGCGAGAGCAGCGGGAACAGACGTTCCACGCCTTCGCCGAACGAGATCTTGCGGACCGTGAAGCTCTCATGGACGCCCGAGCCGGCGCGGGCGATGCAGACGCCCTCATAGGCCTGAACGCGCTCGCGCTCGCCTTCCTTGATCTTCACGTTGACGCGCAGGGTGTCGCCGGGACGGAATTCCGGGATCGCGCGGACGGCCAGCAGGCGAGCGGACTCTTCCTGCTCGAGTTGCTTGATGATGTTGATCGCCATGATCATTTCTCCTTGGGCTTACCCGTTTTCGGGCCGCCTTTTGCCTGTTGATTGGCGAGATGCGCTTCCCAGAGATCTGGACGCCGCTCGCGGGTCGTTTCTTCACGCATACTCTTGCGCCATTGGTCGATCCGCTTGTGATCGCCCGACAGCAGCACCTCTGGGATATCCAGTCCTTCGAACGTCCGCGGTCGCGTGTACTGCGGATGCTCGAGGAGGCCGTCCTCGAAGCTTTCTTCCAGCGTGCTCTCGATATTCCCCAGAACACCCGGGGCCAGTCGAACGCACGCCTCGATCACGACCATCGCCGCCGTTTCTCCTCCCGCGAGGACAGCGTCTCCGACCGAGATCTCCTCGAACCCCCGGGCGTCGAGCACCCGCTGGTCCACCCCCTCGAAGCGGCCGCACAGCACCACGATACCGGGCGCCTTGGACCACTCTCTTACGCGCGCCTGGGTCAGGGGCCTGCCCCGGGCGCTCATGTACAAAAGCGGCCGCCCATTCAGCTCCACGCTGTCGAGCGCGGAGGCGATGACGTCCGCCTTGAGCACGGCTCCCGCGCCGCCACCCGCGGGGGTGTCGTCGAGGAAGCCGCGCTTATCCTTGGAAAAGGCCCGAATGTCCAGCGTTTCCAGACGCCACAGGTCCTGCTCGGTCCAGGCGGTCCCGATCATCGAAACGCCGAGCGGGCCTGGGAAGGCCTCGGGGAACATGGTCAGGACGGTGGCGGTGAACGGCATCCGGGCTCTTTAGCCGCAGGCGCGCCCGGAGTCGAAGGGGAGAGTCGAAGGGGGTCTTGATCGCCGTTCACCAGCGGCGTTTTCGGCTTGTTCACCCTCATCGGCGAAGGTCAGCCCGAAAATCACGCCTGGGATCAGACCATGCCGACGCAGAGCCGCTTCCTCCGACGCCTGACCGAGGGCTTCACCGCCTTCGCTCGCCGTCTGCGGCGCGACGAACGCGGCGCGATCGCCGTGCAGTTCGCCCTGCTGGCGCTGCCGCTGGCGGTGCTGGTGTTCGGCCTGGTGGACGTCAGCCGCATCAGCCTGCAGCGCCGGCAGATGCAGGACGCCCTGGATGCCGCCACCCTGATCGCCGCGCGCTCGACCGGCGTCACCGACGCCGACCTGGAAGCGGTCGGCGATCCGGCCTTCCTGGCCGAGGTGGCGGGGATGAACCTTGGCCTCACCGCCTCCAGCGCCACGTTCAAGATGGGCGCTGACAACCACGTCATCGGAACGGCCACGGCGACGCTGCAGCCGGTCATCGCCAATCTCTGGAACAGCGGCAACTTCACGGTCACCGCCGTGTCGGACGTGGTGCGCTCGTCCAAGGACCTGGAAGTCTCGCTGGTGCTCGACATCACCGGCTCGATGGGCGGCACGCGCATCGCCGACCTGAAGACCGCCGCTTCCGACCTCGTCGACATCATCGTCAAGGACGCCCAGACGCCGTTCTATTCGAAGGTGGCCCTGGTCCCGTACGCCGCTGGCGTCAATGTCGGGAGCTATGCCGACGCGGTGCGTGGGCCCGTGCCCGTGCGCGCGATCTCCGGCGCCGCTTGGCTGGCCTCGGCCCAGACGATCACGGGGATCACCAAGGCCAACCCGGCGGTCGTCACGGTCAGCAATCACGGCTATTCGACCGGCGACAAGGTCTATATCTCCGGCATCACCGGGAATGACGCCTCGCTGAATAATAAAACCTACACGATCACCCGGGTGAACTCGAACAGCTTCTCGCTGAACGGCGTCAGCACCTCTTCCAAGAACTACAACAATGGCGGCGGCGTGGCGCGGAAGTGCCTGACCAGCGCTTGCACGATCGTCGTCACCACCTCCGCGGCCCACGGCTTCATCACCGACGACCAGATCAGCTTCGCCAACATGGGCGGGCTGACCACGCTGAACGGCACCACTCAGACGATCACCAACCTGACCGCCACGACCTTCGATACGCGCGTGGCCGCCGATTCGAGCACGGGCGCGTACACCAGCGGCGGCGCGGCCACGTGCGAGCAGAGCACCAATCCGGGCTGCAACAACTACTCCTACACCAACGCCAACTGGACCTCGGGCACCGTACGCCCCATCAGCACATGCGTCAGCGAGCGGACCGGCGCCCAGGCCTATACGGACGCCGCGCCCAGCACGGCCTATGTCGGCCTGAACTATCCTTCCGACAAGCCCCTGACCAACTCGGCCAACCCGTGCCCGAGCCCGAAGATCATGCCGTTGTCCAGCGACAGGACGGCGCTGAAAGCCCAGATCAGCGGCCTGGAGGCTGGCGGCTCCACGGCTGGCCAGATCGGTTTGGCCTGGGGCTGGTACATGATCGCCCCGAACTTCGGCTACCTATGGCCCAACGCCTCTCAAAAGCCGGCGGCCTACAAGACCAAGGACCTGATGAAGGTGGTCATCCTGATGACCGATGGCGCGTTCAACACGCCCTACTGCAATGGTGTCATCGCCTACGACGCCGGCAACGGCAGCGGCAGCTCCAGCGACCACATCAACTGCAACGCCACCAACGGCGACCCCTTCACCCAGGCCCGAGCGCTATGCACGGCGATCAAGAACAGCGCCAACGACATCACGCTCTATACCGTGGGTTTCGACGTCGGCTCCGACGCCACGGCCAAGAGCTTCCTGACCTCCTGCGCCACCGACACCTCCAAGGCGTTCTTCCCGGCCACCGGCTCGGAGCTGAAGTCCTCGTTCAAGGCGATCGCCCAGGAGATCTCCGACCTGCGGATCGCGAAATAGAAAAAGGGCGGCGGCTCGCGCCGTCGCCCTCCTCGTCTTCGATCCGAACAGCCCTTAGGCCAGCTTGATCTCGCGCAGGCGCTGCTGGAGGAATTCATCGGCCGTGATCGACTCCGGATAGCGGTCCGGGTTCTCGGGGCTAATGCAGTTGGGCAGGGTCTTGATCTCGTAGTCCGACGCGAAGTGCAGGAAGAACGGCGTCGAGTAGCGCGGGATGTGGCGGCGCTCGGGCGGCGGGTTCTGCACGCGGTGGATGGTCGAGGGCAGGACGTGGTTGGTCAGGCGCTCCAGCATGTCGCCGATATTAATGACGATGCAGCCCGGGGGCGGGTTGATCGGCAGCCAGTCGCCGTTGCGGTCCAGCAGCTCCAGGCCGCCTTCCTCCGCGCCCATCAGCAGGGTGATGGTGTTGATGTCGCCGTGGGCCCCGGCGCGAACGCCCGTGGCGTCCTGCGGGATCGGCGGATAGTGCAGCAGGCGCAGCACGCTGTTGCCGTTCTCGACGGTCGGCTTGAAGAAGTCGCGGTCCAGCTTCAGGTAGGTGGCGATGGCCTCCAGGACCTTGCCGCCCATGGCGTCGAGCGCGTTGTAGAACCAGCTGACGTCATGCTTGAAGGCCGGGATCTCGGCCGGCCAGACGTTGTCGGCCATGGTGGCGCGGAAGCGGTGGCCGGGCGGCAGGTCGCGGCCCATGTGCCAGAATTCCTTCAGGTCGTGGTGCGTGGCGCCCTTGGCGGTCTCGACCCCGAACGGGATGTAGCCGCGCGCCCCGCCCTTGATCCCGGCATATTGCTTCTTGGTCTCTTCCGGCAGGGCGAAGAAGGCCTTGGTGTCGGAAATGGCCGCGTCGATGCGGTCCTGCGGGATGTCGTACTCCGAAAGCACGGCGAAGCCGTAGCGCTCGAACGAGGCGCCCAGTTCCTGGGCGAAGCGCGGAAAGTCCTTGCTGTAAAGGGAGAACGAGATCGGTTCGATGGCGGAGATAGACACGTCTGCGAGCCCTAGGACAGCGGATGGGAGATGAGTAAGTCCCTTCTTACTACACCGAGCCAGGGGTGAAACGAAGACCGTTCATCCTGGCGTCAGGCGCGATGTTGGAACTTGACCATAAGAAGGGCGTTTGCCCGTCTGACGTTGATCTACAACAAAGAGACGAGGGTAGCGACAATGCGCAAGACCGCGATCGCCGCGATGTTCCTGGCCGCCGGCGCCTTGACGGCCTGCACCACCACCGACCCCTATACGGGCATGCCGGTGCGCAACAATACCGGTACGGGCGTGCTCGCCGGGGCGGCGGGCGGCGCGCTGCTCGGCTATCTGACCAACACGAACAAGGGCGAGCAGGGCCGCAAGAACGCGCTGATCGGCGCCGGTATCGGCGCCCTGGCCGGGGGCGCGGTCGGCAACTACATGGACCGCCAGCAGGCCGACCTGCGCCGCAGCCTCGAAACCTCGGGCGTGATGATCCGCCGCAACGGCGACCAGATCGTGCTGGTGATGCCCAGCGACGTGACCTTCGCCGTCGACAAGTCCGACGTGCAGCCGCAGTTCACCCGCGTACTCGACGACGTGGCCCGCACGCTGAACGCCTATCCGCAGACCACGATCGATGTGGTGGGCCACGCCGACAGCAGCGGCGGCGCCGACTACAACCAGGGTCTTTCCGAGCGCCGCGCCAGCGCGGTAGCCGACTACCTGGTCCGCCAGGGCCGGGTGTTGTCGGACCGCGTGTTCGTGGCCGGCATGGGCTCGCGCCAGCCTATCGCCGACAACGCCACCGCCGCCGGCCGCGCCCAGAACCGCCGGGTGGAGATCATCCTGCGGCCTCTCACCCAGTGACGCTTAAGGGCGCGCAATTGTCGCGCCTTTGATCCAAACGGTTGCTTTTCCCTCGCGTCGTCGCCAATTCGCATGCCTCTTACGGGTTTGTGGACGGCGCGAGGTCGAAGTGAACAAGTTGGCGAGCCAAGGCGTCAGTCTGACCAAGCAGGCCTATGCGCTGGCTGACGACCTGATGGCGCCGAACGCGGCGATCTACTGGGTCGACATGATCGTCTCGGTCGCCCTGATGTGGGGCGGGCTCTACGTCGCCGCGACCACGGGCAATCTGGTGATCGGCCTGGCAGCCGGCGTGGTCAGCGTGCTGGCCCTCTATCGCGCCCTGAGCTTCATCCACGAGCTGACCCATATCCGCGATGATGAGGCCCCGGGCTTCCGTGTCGGCTGGAACATCCTGGTCGGCGTGCCGCTGATGACGCCCTCGCTGATGTACGAGGGCGTGCACAACATCCACCACATCAAGGATCGTTTCGGCACGGCGCTGGATCCGGAATACCTGCCGCTGTCGCGCTTCACGCCGCTGGGCCTGGCGGGGTTCCTGTTCGTCGCGCTGCTGGCCCCGCTGGGCGTGATCCTGCGCTCGGTGGTGCTGATCCCGCTGTCGTTCGTGGTCCCGCCGCTGCGCAAGTATCTCAAGACCAAGCTGTCGGCCCTGATCATCAATCCCGACTTCGTGCGCGAGGACCTCAACCGTTGGCGCACCGCCTGGGTGCTGCAGGACATCGGCTGCTGGCTGTGGTCGTGGGCGGTGATCGCCGCGACGGTCACCGGCGTTCTGCCGCCGCGCGCCCTGCTGACCGGTCTCGCGATCTTCTCGCTGGCCACCTTCCTCAACCAGGCCCGCACCCTGGTCGCCCACCACTGGGACAACGAGGGCGACAAGATGACCCTGGACGAGCAGTTCCTCGACTCGGTCAATGTGCCGCCGCCGAACCTGGCGTCGGCGCTGTGGGCCCCGGTCGGCCTGCGCTACCACGCCCTGCACCACCTGCTGCCGCGCCTGCCGTACCATAATCTCGGCAAGGCCCACGCGCGTCTGGCCGAGGCTTTGGGGGCGGACTCGCACTATCATCAGGCCTCTCAGCAGGGTCTGTTCGAGGCGCTGGCCGACCTGTTCCGTCGCGTCGGTCAAAAGAACGCCGCCAAGAAGACGGTGGGCGGCCAGCCGGCGCATTAAGCGGCGGTTGAGGCCTTTTCGCTAAGAAGGACCCCTGTTTCACGGGGGCCCGCGATGCCGGCTGATCTGGCGTCTCTGATCGATCTGCCCGGGGCCGGCCATCGCATGATCGCGCCGGTGCTGAAGCTGCTGCTGCCGCTGGGCTCGGCCTTCTCGCTGGCGTCGCTGAGCAGCGCTCTGTTGATCGCCGCCGCCCATATCGTGCTGACCCGCCGGGCCCGGGGTCGCGAGACCTCGCCGCGTCTGCTGCTGCGGGCGATGTTTCCCCGCAAGGTCTGGCTGACCGCCTCCACCCGGGCCGACCTCGTCTTCTTCGTGTTCAATGTCTGGTGCGTGGGCCTGCTGATCGGCGCGGCCATGCTGTCGGGCGGGGCGGTGGCCAAGGCGGTTGGCGGCTGGCTGGGCCAGGCCGCGGGACCGGCGCTGTTTCCTCACGCGCCATGGCCGCTGGTCGCGGTCATCGGGACCGTCCTGGGCTTTCTGGCCTATGAACTGGGCTACTGGCTCGACCACTGGCTGAGCCACAAGGTTCCGTTCCTGTGGGCCTTCCACAAGAGCCACCACACGGCCGAGGCCCTGACGCCGATGACGGCCTTCCGGGTCCATCCGATGGAGACCCTGAAGTTCGCCAACATCCTGGCCCTGGCCACCGGCGGCGTCGGCGGCCTGCTGGCCTGGGCCTTCGGACCGGCCTGGCATGCGCCCAAGCTGTTCGACGAGAACGCGATCTTCGTGGTCTTCGCCCTGACGATCATCCACCTGCAACACTCGCACGTCTGGATCACCTTCGGACCGCTGGGTCGCTGGGTGATGAGCCCGGCCCACCACCAGATCCACCACTCGGCCGACCCCGCCCACTTCGGCAAGAACCTGGGCAGTTGCCTGGCGATCTGGGACCGGATGTTCGGCACGCTCTACGTGCCGGGTCAGCGGCCCCGGAACCTCGCCTTCGGCGCTGTCGGCGTCGATCCGCACAGCCTGACCGGCGGCTTCGCGACGCCTTTCGTCGAGGCGTTCCGTCCACCCTCCAGCCCCACGCCGCGGGCGGCCGAATAAAAGAAGCGACGCGGGATCGGCGGGATCACGCGTCGCGTAAAGTTTGGGTTGTCTTCACGCGGTGGTCCGACCGACCCGAAGTCCCCACCGCGGGATCGATCGGACCTGACCGCTCGGCACGAGCACGCCGCCAAGGGAATGGATACGTCGCCTTCGTGCCGGCCAGACCCGTAGAGTCCGGTCGTGGACGGAGCAACGGCGGCTCGTGCCTTTGAGACGGCGGGTCATGAATCTGAGACTCCGCGCCACGGTTGACGCGGGTCATTGACGGCTGGCGTCATTCGGGGTCTGGCTCGAGGCTCGCGTATCGTCGGTTCGAGTTGCTTGCATGCCGTCTTCGCTACCCCAGTTCCAGGCCGGCACGCGGATCACCCCGGGCCGCGAAGGCGCGGAGGCCTATGCCCAGGCCATCGCTCCGGTGTTCGACATCCGCCTGCGCGACGTGGCCGGGCCTGGGCCGGACCTGGGCATCAACAGCTTCAACATCGGCTCGATGCTGCTGGGGCAGGCCCATATGAGCGGCGGCGTGTTCGGCTATGGCCGCGACGCGCGGAAGATCGCCGCCACCGGGCTGGAGCTCGTCCTGGTGCAGATCATCGTCGATGGCGAAGACCGCCGACGCGCGGGCCAGGGCGAGGTCGCCACGCGGCCGGGCGACGTCTGCCTGCTGGACTTGACCCGCGCCTTCCAGTCGGAGGCGGCCCACTGCACCAACATCAATCTGGCTATCCCGCGCGACGCCTTCGACGCCCGCGACATCGACCTGGACCCGCTCCACGGCCTGGTTCTGCGCCGCGAGACCGCGGGGGCCGCGCTGTTGAGGGCCCACGCCGAAAGCCTGATGCGCGTGGCGCCCGACCTGCGGCCGGAGGAGGCCTATGGCGTCGGCCGGGCGACCACCGATCTGCTGGCGGGTCTGACCCTGGGCCATCGCGCCCAGGAGACGCGGCGGGCCGCGGCCGACACCCAGCGCGCCCGGATGCGGCGGTTCATCGACGCCAACCTGCATGATCCCGCCTTGGACGCCGAGCTGCTTTGCCGTCGCTTCGGCGTGTCGCGCGCCTCGCTCTATCGGCTGTTCGCGCCGCTGGGCGGGGTCAGCGAGCACATCCGCAATCGGCGCCTGCGCCGGGTGTTCGAGGCTCTGTCGGACCCCGGCCAATCCCTGGCCATGACCCAGGTGGCCGAGCGCCACGGCTTCACCGTCTGGTCCAGCTTCAGCCGGGCCTTCAAGGCGCGGTTTGGCATGACGCCGGGCGAGGCCCGCGGCCAAGGCGCCGCCGCCGCCGCCAAGGTCAGCGTACAGCGGGCGGGCGCCGGCGGACTGCCGGACTGGCTGAAGGCCCTGGACGCGGCTTGATCCGGGCGGGGTCTTCTAGAGCATTTTCCGACGAGGTGGGTACCGGTTCGTCGTCAGAAAATGCGTCAAAACAAGAGGCTAGAGCATTTCACCGATCCAATGGATCGAAAAATGCTCTAGCCCGCCCCCTCCTGCTCGGCCCGCTCGCGCAGTTCCTCGTCCAGGCTGGCGGTGTCCCAGGCCCCGCCGGCGTCGCCGGGGCGCATGCGGTGGAGGTCGGCGTCCAGCAGGCGGTCCATGGTCTTGGCCGCGTCGCGCGAGGCCAGGATATAGGCCTCCTCCTGGCCCCACATCGGGCGCAGCTCCTCGAACACCCGACGATCGTGGCGACGGAAGAAGGCGGCCGCCCTGTGCGCCCTGTGCGCGCGGAAGCCCAGCTTCTGCAAGGCGGTGGTTCCCAGGGCCAGGGCCGACTCGAAGGTCTCGCGCTCGACCGCGTCGGCGCCGTTGGCCAGCAGGTCGTAGGCGTGGCGGCGGTCCCAGGCGCGAGCCAGGATCACCAGATCCGGGAAGGCCTTGCGGGCGGTCTCGACCAGCTCGACGGTCTTTTCCCGGTCGTCCACGGCGACGATCAGCATCCTGGCCCGCTCGGCGCCGGCGGCGCGCAGCAGGTCCAGGCGCGTGGCGTCGCCATAGTGCACCCGTCGGCCAAAGCGCTGCAGCAGCTCGATCTGCTCGATGTCGCTGTCCAGCACCGTCGACTTGAAGCCGTTGGCCTGCAGCAGGCGGCCGGTGATCTGACCGAAGCGCCCGAAGCCGGCGATGATGATGTCCGGCTCGCCCTCGTCGAAGTCGCCGGTGTCGGGGACGACGTCGGGAATGGCCGCGTCCATCAGGGCGGCGACCCGCTCGTAGAGGATCATGGCCACGGGCGTCAGGGCCATGGAGACGGCGACGGCGGCGGTCAGCAGGGCGGCCAGCGGTGCGCCGATCACCCCCGCGCCGACGGTGAAGCTGAGCAGCACGAAGGCGAACTCGCCGCCCTGGGCCAGGGCCGTGGCCACCGCCAACGCCCCGCGTTTGGGCGCGCCGAACAGGAGGGCCAAGCCGTACATGACCAGGAACTTCAGCATCATCAGGCCGAGAACCAGACCCGCTAAAGTCAGCGGCTGATGCGCGACCAGGGGCAGGTTGACCCCGGCGCCGACGGTGATGAAGAACAGGCCTAGCAAGAGGCCCCGGAAAGGCTCGATGTCGGTCTCCAGCTCGCGGCGGAACTCGCTCTCGGCCAGCACCACCCCGGCCAGGAAAGCGCCGAGGGCTGGGGAGAGGCCGACGATCTGCATCAGGCTGGCGACCGCAACCACGATCAGCAGGGCCGCGGCGACGAAGATTTCGCGCAGGCGGGCCTTGGCGATGAAGCGGAACACCGGGCGCACCAGATAGCGACCGCCGCCGACCACGGCCGCCACCGCCGCGAACACCGACAGGCCCTGGGCCCAGACCGGCAGGTGGGCCACCAGGCTTGAGGCGCCATGACCGCCCGCGTCGCCATGCGTCTGCGGCGCGACGGTGGCCAGCAGCGGCAGCAGGGCGAACATCGGAATGACCGCCAGGTCCTGCAACAGCAGGATGCCGAAGGCGGCGCGCCCGACCGGACCTTGCCTCAGGCCCTTCTCGTCGAGGGTCTGGAGCACGATGGCGGTGGACGACATGGCCAGCACCATCCCCACCGCCAGAGCCGTCTGCCAGGGCAGGCCCAGCAGCATGGCCGCGCCGGCGATGGCGATCGAGGTGCCCACCACCTGGGCGCCGCCGAAGCCGAAAATCGCCTTGCGCATCGCCCACAGGGTAGAGGGCTGCACCTCGAGACCGATCAGGAACAGCAGGATGACGACGCCGAACTCGGCGAACTTCATGACGTCGGCCTGGGCGCCGACCAGCGACAGGGCGAACGGGCCGATGACGACGCCGGCGATCAGATAGCCCAGCACCGAGCCGAGCCCCAGCCGCTTGGCGATCGGCACCGAGACGACGGCCGCGCCCAGATAGACCAGGGTCTGGGTGAGGAAGTTCTCCATGCGCCTTACGCCTCCGCCTTGCCGCTAACCCGGGACGCCGGCAGCAGCGAGGCCACCCGCGCCTTGTAGCGCTCAGCCTCGGCCTTCAGGGCCGCGTCGTCTTTCACGGAAGCGCCGTGCACGACGAACGGGGTCTCCCACTCCATGCCGCACAGGTGGGCGGTCTGCTCCAGGGGCCGCAGGAACTCGTCCATGCTGAACCGGTTGTAGCCGTGCATATGGTAGGCCTTGGCGTTGGCGCCCGTGGAGCAGGCCACGAACAGCTTCTTGCCCTTCAGGGCCTGGCCGCCCTCGCCATAGGCGAAGCCGTGCAGCCAGACCAGATCCAGCCACTCCTTCATCAGGGCCGGAGTCGAGTACCAGTAGAGCGGAAACTGCAGGGCGACGACATCATGGGCCAGCAAGGCCGTCTGCTCGGCCTCGATGTCGACCGCGAAGTCCGGATAGGTCTCGTAAAGGTCCTTGAAGGTGACGCCCGACAGGCCCTTGGCAGCCTTGGCCAGGGCGCGATTGGCGCGAGACCGTTCAAGCGCCGGATGGGCCAGGACAAGGAGCAAGCCAGAGGTGGCGGGCGTCACGGGGCCGGTGCTAGCGTCGGTCATCAGGCGACCCTTCTGGAAAATAATTCATCAAGGGTTGAATTTCTTCGCGGCTCGGGCGACACGGTTCGCCAAACACCGGACGTATAAGGTTCGGAACAGGGAGACACCATGGTCGACAAGGTGAAGAAGGACGCCGTCGAGGCCCTCGCCGGGCTGTTGTTCGACGGCATGACCATCATGGCCGGGGGCTTTGGCCTCTGCGGCATTCCGGAGAACCTGATCGCGGCGATCCGCGAGGCGGGAACGAAGGACCTCACGGTCATCTCCAACAATTGCGGCGTCGACGGCTTCGGTCTGGGGATCCTCCTCGAGAACCGTCAGATCAAGAAGATGGTCTCGTCCTATGTGGGTGAGAACAAGCTGTTCGAACAGCTGTACCTCAGCGGCGAACTGGAACTGGAGTTCAATCCGCAGGGCACCCTGGCCGAACGCATTCGTGCGGGCGGGGCGGGCATCCCGGCCTTCTTCACGCGCACCGGCTACGGCACCCTGGTGGCCGAGGGCAAGGAAGTTCGCGAATTCGACGGCGAGATGTACGTGATGGAGCGCGGCCTGACCGCGGACCTTTCGATCGTCAAGGCGTGGAAGGGCGACGCCGAGGGCAACCTGATCTACCGAAAGACCGCCCGGAACTTCAATCCGATGATGGCCACGGCCGGCAGGAAAACCGTCGTCGAGGTCGAGCGGCTGGTCGAGATCGGCGAACTGGACAAGGACGCCATCCACACGCCCGGCATCTATGTCGACTTCATCGTCAAGGGCGCCAAGTTCGAGAAGCGTATCGAGCGCGTCACCACCCGCCCTCGTGAAGAAAAGACTGGGGAGACCGTCTGATGGCCTGGACCCGCGACGAGATGGCGGCCCGCGCCGCCAAGGAGCTGCAGGACGGCTTCTATGTGAACCTGGGGATCGGCATCCCCACCCTGGTGGCGAATTACATCCCCGAGGGCATGTCCGTGACGCTGCAGAGCGAGAACGGCATGTTGGGCATGGGCCCCTTCCCCTATGAGGGCGAGGAGGACGCCGACCTGATCAACGCCGGCAAGCAGACGATCACTGAGCTGGACTCCAGCTCGTACTTCAGCTCGTCCGACAGCTTCGCCATGATCCGCGGCGGCCACATCGCCCTGTCGATCCTGGGCGGCATGCAGGTCTCGCAGACAGGCGATCTGGCCAACTGGATGGTGCCCGGCAAGATGGTCAAGGGCATGGGCGGCGCCATGGATCTCGTCGCCGGCGTCAAGCGCGTGGTGGTGGTCATGGACCATTGCGAGAAGTCCGGCGCGCCCAAGCTCCTGAAGGCCTGCTCGCTACCGCTGACCGGCGCGGGCGTCGTGGACCTGCTCATCACCGAACTCGGCGTCTTCGAGATCAACCGCGGCAAGACCCCGGTGAAGCTGATCGAACTGGCCCCGGGCGTGACGCTCGACGAGGTGAAGTCGAAAACCGAGGCGGCGTTCGAGGTGGCGGTTTAGAGGGCGGTGGCGCGGCAACCTCGTCCTGCGACAAGCTCAGGATGAGGTTGCCGGCTATCGCGGCGCCAGCATTCGGACCTCACCCTGAGCCTGTCGAAGGGCGAGGTCCGTGGCGTTACTTCGCCGTTTTCCGTGGCTCTGGCGGCAGGCCCGTCACGGGATCCCGGGGCAGGGGGGCGAAGCCCTCGGCGACGAACAGGTCGATCCGGCGCGAGCGCTTCTTGTCGAGGCGCACGCGGCTGATCTGCATGCCGGAGGTCGCCCTGAAGTCCTGCTCGATCTCGGGCCGGTAGCCGCCCTCCAGGCTGACGATCAGGGCGCGACGACCGTAGTCGGCGTCCAGCGGCGCCTCGGTCTCGGCCTGGTTCTGCGGATGGGCCTCGTGCACCCACATCCGCAAGGGGGGCGCGCCCGGCTGGCCGAAATAGTCGCGGCCGTAATAGGCGGCGGCGTTGTAGACGAAGCGGTCGTCCATCGCGACGGCGCTGAGCGGACCGCGCTGGGCCTGCTCCTCGCGCGAACGCTCGATGATCGCCTGGACGGTCTGGTCCCAGCCGCGCACGCGCTTGAAGCCGTTCGACAGGCCCACGGCGTCGGCGGCCCTGGGGTTGACCATGCAAACCACGAAGAAGGCGGCGAACAGGGCCTCCAAGCCCAGGCCCGCGATCAGCCAGCGGCGGGCGTTCCAGCGGAGCAGCCAGCCGGCCGACAGCACGGACCCGGCGACGAAGGCGGCCCCGGCCCAGTTGGCGTTGGCGCGCGAGACGAAGGCCTCGCCGGCCACGATGATCAGCGGCGGGGCGCAGAAGCACAGCAGCAGCAGGTCCGGCGACTGAAGCTTTTTCTTCACGCCCAGCCAGGCCGAGCCGCCCAGCAGCACGGCGAACGGCAGGGGACCGAACACGCCGAACTGGGAGCCGACGAACTCGATCAGCTCACGGATGTTGAACAGCTGGTGCGAACCCCAGTTGGCGTTCGAGGCCGTGTGCTTGACCGTCGCGAATTGGTGGCTGGCGTTCCAGGCGAAGTTGGGGGCCAGGGTCAGGACGAACGCCGTGACGAACAGCACCGCGGCGGCGATGCACCAGCGATCACGCGCCGGCTTCGAGATGGCGAAGTGGATGACGATGCTGCCCAGGGCGTAGACGGCCGCGTACTTGGACAGGAAGGCCAGACCCAGGGCCACGCCCATGCCGGCGGCGACGAAGTAGCGGCGCGGGGCGGTCTCCTCGGCCAGGGCGACATAGGCCCAGATCGTCAGCGACAGGAAGAACAGCAGCGGCGCGTCGGTGGCCATCAGGCCCGACGACAGCACCACGCCCGGCATCAGGCTGTAGATCGCCGCCGCGACCAGGCCGCTCCAGCCGCCGTAGAGCTTGCGGGCGATGCGGTGAACCACCAGGGCGGTCGCGCCGTGCAGCAGCGGCGCCGATAACCGCACCCAGGCCTCGGCGTCGCCGCCGATGTGGGTCGTGGCCCAGATCAGCCAGGCGATCATCGGCGGCTTGGAGAAGTAGCCGAACGCCAGCTCGCGCGACCACAGCCAGTATTGGGCTTCGTCCGGGTACAGCTCAAGCGGCGTGGAAAACAGGGCGATCAGTCGCGCGAGCGTGAGCGCGGCGACCATCATCAGGGTCAGACGCCAGGCGCGGGACTCGGTGGAAATTGTCGAAGATTCGTGTGCGGTTGCCATGACGCCTAATTAGCCAAGTAAGAAAAATCTGACCAATTCTTCCGCGTTATCCGCCGTTTATGACAGTTTGGGGGAGGGCGTGGCCTTTCCGTCACCAAACCTTCTAAAACTTTCGCTAAACGGCCCTCAACGATGCTCATCCATGCCGTCCACGGCAGGCGTGTCGAATAATGAGGGGATCTACAAGATGAACATGAAAAATTTCGCCCTGGCGACGACCGCGCTGGTCGGCTGCCTGATGGCCAGCGGCGCGGCGATGGCCCAATCGACGGGCTCGCAAGCTAACGAAGTCGAAAACGTCGTCGTCACCGCCGCCGGCCAACGCGCCGTCGCCGGCCAGATCGTCGAGACGCTGCCGAAGTCACGCGCCTCGGTCGACGCCGCGTTCCTGGCCTCGCAATCGACCGGCCAGAACGTTTTCCAATCGCTGAACCTGCTCCCGGGCGTCAGCTTCACCAACAACGACCCGTACGGTTCGTCGGGCGGTAACCTGCGCCTGCGCGGTTTCGATGGTAACCGCGTTTCGGTCACGTTCGACGGCGTTCCGCTGAACGACACCGGCAACTACGCCGTCTACCCGAACCAGCAGCTCGACGCCGAACTGATCAGCCGCGCCAGCGTCAACCTGGGCACGACCGACGTCGACAGCCCGACCGCTTCGGCCACCGGCGGCACGATCAACTACGTGACCCGCAAGCCGGCTAACGAGTTCGGCGGCATGGCCACCGCCTCGGTCGGCGAGAATAACTATCGCCGCGGCTTCCTGATGCTCGACACTGGCAAGATCGGCCCGTGGGGCACGAAGGCCTTCGTGGCCGGCTCCTGGCAGAAGTACGACAAGTGGAAGGGCAAGGGCACGCTTGAGAAGAAGCAGTTCAACGCCCGCATCATGCAGGATCTCGGCGATCGCGGCGACTTCATCAGCCTGGCCGCCAACTATAACGAGAACCGCAACAACAACATCCGTGCGCTGACGCTCTCGGACTTCCGCAACTTCGGCAAGAACTACGACTTCGACGACGTTTGTAACCCGGCCGCCGTTAGCGGTGTCGTGGTCCCCGGCAACTGCACCAACTACTACGGCCGTCAGGTCAACCCGTCGAACACCGGCAGCCTGCGTGGTTCGGCCCTGTTCCACCTTGCCGACAACCTCCGCCTGACCGTCGACCCGTCGTTCCAATACACGTTGGCCGATGGTGGTGGTCAGCTGGGTACGATCTCGGAAAATGACGGCCGCGTTCGTGGCACGGCCGCCACGGGCAAGGATCTGAATGGCAACGGCGTCATTGGTGACACCGTGGCGTTCTTCGCGCCCAGCGTGACCAACACCCGTCGCTACACCGTCACCAGCTCGCTGATCTGGGACCTGAGCGACAACCACCGCATCCGCGTCGCCTACACGGGTGACTATGGTCGTCACCGCCAGACCGGCGAGTTCACGACTCTGGACGCGGCCGGCAACACGACCAACGTGTTCGGCGGCAAGGACGGCCACGGCGCCAAGGTCATGACCTCGGATGGCAGCTTCCTGCGCAACCGTGACCGCTTCTCGATCGCCCAGCTGAACCAGGCCGCCGCCGAATATCGCGGCAAGTTCATGGACAGCCGCCTGATCGTGAACCTCGGCGTCCGCGCGCCCTTCTTCAAGCGCGAGCTGAACCAATACTGCTACACGACGAATGCTTCGACCGTCGCGGGTGTCGTCTCGGGCTTCGGGGTGAGCTGCACCACTCAAGTTCCGAACGCCGCCGCGGCTGATGGCAGCGTGACCTTCGGGACCTCGGCGACGAAGTACATCAAGCCGTTCTCGGCGACCGTGAAGTACGACAAGGTCCTGCCGAACGCGGGCGCCAGCTTCGACCTGGGCGGCGGCAGCAGCGTCTATGCCAGCTACGCCGAGGGCTTCTCCTCGCCGCGTACGGACAGCCTCTACAGCGCCACCCTGGTGAATGGCGTTGGCTCGCCGGCCAACACCCAGCCGGAAAGCACCAAGACCTACGACCTGGGCTATCGCTTCAACAGCGCCCAAGTCATGGCCACGGCCGCCGTGTGGAAGACCGACTACGCCAACCGCATCGTGCAATCCTACGATCCGGACCTGGGCTACAGCATCGACCGTAACGTCGGCGCGGTTAAGGCCCATGGCTTCGACTCGCAGGTCGCCTGGGCGCCGGAAGAGTACCTGACGGTTTCGGCCTCGTTCTCTTACAACAAGAGCACGATCCAGCAGGACCTGGTCAATGGCGCCGCCGCTGGCAACGTGATCCCGCTGAAGGGCAAGCAAATCGTCGAAACCCCGAAGTACACCTTCGGTGGCCGCGTCGATTGGGACATCACCGAGGCCCTGCACCTGGGCGTGCAAGGCAAGTACACCGGCGATCGTTTCTCGACCGACGTGAACGACGAAGTGGCTCCGCGCTACACCGTGTGGGACATGTCGGTGAAGTATGACCTGCCGTTCCTGAAGCGCACCTACGCTCAGCTGAACGTCAACAACCTGTTCAACGAGACCTACTTCGGTTCGATCAGCTCGCGCACCAACGCGCTGGCGATCGCCGGCGTGACCGGCACCGGCGCTCCGACCTACTACATCGGCGCTCCGCGTACCGTGCAGTTCACCCTGCGCACCGAGTTCTAAGAACCCGGCTTCACGCATCGACCAAGGACGAGGGCGGCCCGGTTTCCGGGCCGCCCTTTTTCTTTGTCATGTGGATTTGCTAGTGAAGGGCCGCTTGACCCGGACCCCTTTGGGGGCCATTTGCGCCCCCTTTCGTTTTTTCCCGTCTCCATTGGGCTCTCGAATGACCGTCACCGTTCCCGCTGAGTGGGCTCCGCACCGCGCCATGTGGGTGGGTTTCCCCAGCCACGCCGACCTCTGGCAGGAGGATCTGGAGCAGGCGCAGCGGGAAGTCGCCGATCTGGCCCGCGCCCTGGCCGGCCCGGGCGGCGAGCGCGTGCGCCTGATGGTGGTCGGCGACGAGGCCCAAGTCGCCGCCCGCGCCTTGCTCTCCGACACGAGCGTCGAGATCGTCCGCGGCCAGTTCGGCGACATCTGGCTGCGCGACACAGGCCCGATCTTCGTCGACCGCAACGGCGCGGCTTCCGCGGCTGGCTTCCGGTTCAACGGCTGGGGCGGCAAGTACAGCCTGGAGGGCGACGACATCGTCGCCGAGCAGATCGCCGCCGCCTCGGGCGCGCCGCTGGTGCGCAACGGCTTCATCCTCGAGGGCGGCGCCCTAGACCACGACGGCAACGGCACGATCCTGACCACGCGCCAGTGCCTGCTGAACGCCAACCGCAACACCGGCTGGGACGAGGCCTTGGCGACCTCGGCGCTGGCCGACGCCCTGGGCGCCAAGAAGGTGCTGTGGCTGGGCGATGGTTTGCTGAACGACCACACCGACGGCCACGTCGACAACCTGGCCCGCTTCGTGGCGCCGGGCGTGGTGGCCTGCCCGATGGGCTTTGGCGCCGATGATCCCAACGCCGAGGTCTATGCCGAGACCGCCCGCCTGCTGGCCGGGATGACCGACAGCCGCGGCTCGCCCCTGCAGGTCGCCCGCATCCCCTCGCCGGGGCTGATCCTGGACGAGGACGGCGAACCGATCCCCGCCTCGCACATGAACTTCCTGATCGCCAACGAGGCGGTCATCGTGCCGATCTACGCCGAGGAGTCGGGCGCCTTCGCCGTCGAGGTGACCAAGGGCCTGTTCCCCGAGCGGCAGGTGATCGGCCTGCCGTCCAACGCCATCCTGACCGGCGGCGGCTCGTTCCACTGCATCAGCCAGCAGGAGCCCGTCTAATGGCCCGCATGCTCAGCGTCGCCGCGATCCAGACTTCGTACGGCATGGATCTGCAAGCCAACATCAAGAAGACCGAACACTTCATCCGTGAAGCGGCGTCCAAGGGCGCGCAGGTCATCCTGCCGTCGGAGCTGTTCCAGGGGCCGTACTTCTGCGTCGCCCAGGAAGAGCGTTGGTTCGCGCAAGCCCATCCATGGCGCGAGCACCCGGTGGTCAAGGCCATCGCGCCCCTGGCTGGCGAGCTGGGCGTGGTGATCCCGATCTCGATCTTCGAGCGCGAGGGCCCGCACTACTTCAACAGCCTGGTGATGGCCGACGCCGATGGTTCGCTGCTGGGCCTCTATCGCAAGAGCCATATCCCCGACGGTCCGGGCTATATGGAGAAGTACTACTTCCGGCCCGGCGACACCGGCTTCAAGGTCTGGGACACGCGCTTCGGCCGCCTGGGCGTCGGCATCTGCTGGGACCAGTGGTACCCGGAGGCCGCCCGCGCCATGGCCCTGATGGGCGCCGAGGCCCTGTTCTATCCGACCGCCATCGGCAGCGAGCCGCATGACGCGAGCCTGGACACCGCCCTGCCGTGGCGTCGAGCCATGCAGGGCCACGCCGTCTCGAACGTGATCCCGGTGGTCGGCGCCAACCGCATCGGCTTCGAGCCGTGGGACGGCTATCCGAACGGCGGCCAGACCTTCTACGGCTCGTCGTTCATCGCCGATCATCGCGGCGACCTGGTCAGCGAGCTGGGCCGCGCCGACGAGGGCCTGGTCAACGCGACCTTCGATCTGGACTTCCTGACGACGCACCGCGCGGCCTGGGGCTTCTTCCGTGATCGCCGGCCGGAGTTCTATCAGGCGCTGGCCGCCGGTCGCCCCGCATGATCAGCACCGACCGCCTGGTTCTGCGCCCGGCGGTCGACGCCGACCGCGACGTCATCGCAGCCATGAACGGCGACGCGCGGGTCGGCGCCTGGCTGGGCGGCGTGCGCGGCCGGGCCGAGAGCGACGCCTTCGTCGACCGGGTTCAGGCCCATCAGGCCGAGCATGGCTTCGGCTTCTGGGTCGTCGAGCGCCGGGCCGACGCGCGCGTGGTCGGCATGACGGGTCTCTGGTGGGTTCCGCCAGAGATGGCCATGCCCAAGGCGGTCGAGATCGGCTCGCGCTTCCATCCCGAGGCTTGGGGCCAGGGCTACGCCACCGAGGCGGCCAAGGCGGCGCTGGCCTACGGCTTCGAGACCCTGCGGCTGCCCGAGATCATCGCCTTCACCGCCCGCGCGAACCTGGCCTCGCAGAGCGTCATGCGCCGGATCGGCATGAGCCACGACCCGGCCCAGGACTTCGATCATCCGGGCCTGGCGGAGAACGATCCGTTGCGCGCCCACGTGGTGTTCGTGGCGAAGGCCTGAGAGAACACGAAGCTCCCAAAAGCTGGTTATCCCGGCCGCGGCGACGCGGAGAGTCGGGATGACAAGGATCGAAGGCTTCAGCTAGCCGGGCAGTTAACGGGCGGGCCACTAGCCTTCGAGGCCTTCACCTCTTCGCGCGCCTTGGCCAGATCGGCCATGAAGCCCGGATCGTCGTGCAGCCGCGTGACCAGGGCCGAGCCCAGATAGCGCCCCGCCTCGACATCGCTCTGGAAGTGGACGCCGCAGACGATGCGGCTGTCACCGAACGCCTTGCCGCGCGCCAGGATCGGGCTGGCCTTGTCGGGGACCAGCTCGGCGATCACCGAGGCCCAGGCCCAGCCGATCAGGCCGTGGCCGGACGGATAGGAGCCGTCGGTGTTGATCCAGGCCTCGCGCGGCACGCAGATCGGCGCGGTGTTGCCGACCGGCGGACGGGGGCGCTGATAGACCGACTTGGCCGGCTGGTAGATCTTGGCCGCGTCGTCGGTCAGGCGCAGCAGCATGTTGGCCAGGGTCGGGGTCGCTTCGGCGCTCAGCGTGACGCCGGCCGCGCAAGAGAAGGCCTTCATGCCGTTCTTGCCCGAGAGGTCCGCGTCGGCGATCGCTTGGCTCCAGGTCTCGGTATTGGCCAGCTTGCGGGTCTGGTCGAACTGGGCGCGTTCGGCCTTGCCGCGCGGGCTGTCCGGCGCGGGCGGCGGGCCGATGATGGTCGCCGCGTCGATCCCGCCATTGCCACCGAGATAGCCGGGCGGCGGCTTCACCCAACCGGCCGAGGGGGGCGCCGTGGCGACCTTCGTCGCCGGCGCGGCGCTATGCGCGAAAGGATTGGGCAGGCCGTCGACGGCCGAACAGCCAGTCAGGGCCAGGCCCGAGGCGACGGCGGCGATGAGCGCGAAACGGGTCATCGAATGCATCCGTATGGTCATTCGCCCACAGAGCCGCGGGAAAGTCGTGCGTCAAGCGAAAGCGGATTGACGACCAGATATGTTATTTCATAACACTTCAGCGCGGCCGCTCTCCCGGCCAAGTTTCAGTCGTTTCAGGACCGCCCATGCTTCGTCGCGTCGCCTTCTCCGCCGCGAGCCTCATCGCGCTCGCCGCCGCCGTTTCCGCCCACGCCGACGCTCCGGCCGCGCCCGCGACGCCCTCGGCCTCGGAAGGCGACCAGGCGGCCAATCAGGTCGACAAGGTCGTCATCACCGCCGCGCCCTACGCGGTGTCCCTGGATACAGTGACCAGCAGCGTCAACATCGTCACCCGCGACCAGCTGGATGTCGCCCCGCCCGCCGGCCTGGGCGACATGCTGAACGGCCAGCCGGGCCTGCGCTCGACCTTTTACGGCCCCGGCGCCAGTCGCCCGGTGATCCGCGGTCTGTCGGGCCCGCGGGTGATGGTGCTGCAGAACGGCGTCGGCCAGGTCGACGCCTCGTCGCTGTCGCCTGACCACGCGGTGGCCTCCGATCCGGGCGAGGCTTCGCGGGTGGAAGTGCTGCGCGGCCCTTCGACCCTGGCCTATGGCGGCTCGGGCATTGGCGGCGTCGTGAACATCATCGACGATCGGGTGCCCTCGTCGGCTCCGGCCAACGGCTTCGAGGGCCGCCTGGCCGGCTCGGTTTCATCCGTCGACGACGGCAAGTCGATCAACGGCTCGGCCAAGTTCGGCAAGGGGCCGCTGGTCTTCGCCATCGACGCCGATCATCGCGAGAGCGGCGACTATGACGTCCCGACCGCCCCGGTCTCGGCCCGCCTGGCCAGGGCCGACGGCCTGACCGTCGATCCGGAGAAGAAGGTCCGCAACGCCGACGTCGAGGTCGACGCCTACGGCGCGGGCGTCTCCTACGTCCACGACAGCGGCTTCTTCGGGGTCTCGGTCAAGAAGATCGATACGACCTACGGCGTGCCCTACGAGCAGATCCTGGCCCCGATCGATCCGAACGCCGAGGGCCCGGTCTCGATCCACCTGCAGCAGACCCGCTACGATGTGCGCGGCGAGCAGGATGTCGACCTCGGGCCGTTCGACAAGGTCCGCCTGTCGGTCGGCCACGCCAAGTACGAGCACGCCGAGATCGGCGTCGACAGCGGCGAGGTCGGCACCCGCTTCCTGTCGGACGGCACCGAGGGCCGCCTCGAGCTGGTCCAGAAGGAGCGTGATGGCTGGCAGGGCGCGGTGGGCTTCCAGGCCCTGAAGCGCCACTTCGAGGCCATCGGCGACGAGGCCTTCGTGCCCTCGACCGACATCAAGGAATACGGCGTCTTCACCCTGCAGCGCCTGGACAAGGGCGACTGGGGGATCGACGCGGGCCTGCGCTTCGACAGCCGCGAGCTGAAGACCAGCTTCGCCGACAAGACCTTCGACAATGTCTCGGGTTCGCTGGGCGTGTTCTACAAGCCGGCCGAGCACCAGTTCGTGGCCCTGACCGTGTCGCGCAACGGCCGCGCCCCGACCGAGGCCGAACTGTTCGCCGACGGCCCGCACCCGGGCACCGGCGGCTACGAAGTCGGCGACGCCGACCTGAAGTCCGAGAAGGTGGTCTCGGTCGAGGCGACCTATCGCTACACCGGCGATCGCCTGCGCGCCGAAGCCCACCTGTGGGGCGCCCAGTACAACGGCTTCATCGAGGAGGCCCGCACGGGCGCCGTCGAGGACGGTCTGCCGGTGTTCCAGTACAGCCAGACCGACGCCAAGTTCCACGGCGCCGAGGTCGAGGCCTCATACGTCGCCTGGCGACAAGGCGCCCAGTCGCTGAAGCTGGAGACGTCCTACGACTGGGTACGCGGCTCGACCGACCTGGGCGTGCCGGCCCGCGTGCCGCCGTGGGCCGTGACTGGCCGCGCCATCTGGAGCACCGGCCGCCTGGACGTCCAGGGCGAGGTTCGCCGCGTGGCCAGCCAGAACCGCGTCTCGGCCTTCGAGCTGCCCACCGACAGTTACACCCAGGTCAACGCCATGGTGACCTACAAGCCGATCGCCGACTCCGGCCTTCGCGTGTTCATCGACGGCCGCAACCTGACCAACGAGACCATCCGCGAGCACGTCTCGTTCCTGAAGGACTTCGCGCCGTCGCCGGGCCGCTCGGTCCGCGCCGGCTTCGCCTGGCGCTTCTGATCCCCGAAGCGCGAAACCGCTCGCACCTTCGCTTGGCGCTTCCAAGCGTCACGCGAAGCGCGGGCCTCTCGACCAGCCCCAGAGAGGTCCGCCGCGCGCCGGGACCTGGCCCATACGCCGGGTCCCGGACTGCATCCCATCCCTTGGAAGTCTCCAGCCTCTCCGCTCGCGCGCCCGGTGAATAACGGTCGTCGAGTCTCGCTATGACAGCGGTCCAGATTGCCGGTTCCCCTGGGATCGGCTAGAACGCCGGACCCTTCGCGGTCGTCTTGAAGCCTTCGAGCGTCCGTTTTTTATTTTGTCGTAGAGCTCTTCATGGAAACGACCCAGTCCGCCGGCCAGATCTCCGGCAATGTCCTGTTCTACAATTCGCCAGAACCGCTGAATCGCGAACAGCACGCCAAGCTGGCGCTGGTGCACAAGGAAAAGCCGTACGCCTTCGCCGCCGCCGGCACCGCCGTGCCGCTGACGGTCTCGGAATTTGGTCCGGCCGCCCTGACCTTCCCGGTGATCTTCGCCGGTGACGATCGCGTGCCGCTGGCCGTGATGGGCCTGAACAACGCCGAGAACCTTTTCATCGGCGCCGACGGTTCGGTCGAGCCGAACGTCTACATCCCGGCCTATATCCGCCGCTATCCGTTCGTTCTGGCCAATGACGACGGCCAAGACCGCCTGATCGTCTGCATCGACCGCGGTTCGGAACTGCTGAGCGAGCAAGGCCAGACCCCGCTGTTCGACGCCAAGGGCGAACCGACCGAATACACCCAGCAGTGCATCAAGTTCTGCGACGACTTCGAGCTGGAGCGTCGCCGCACCGACTCGTTCATCGCCCTGCTGAAGGAACTGGACCTGTTCGAGCTGAAGAAGGCCACCTTCCAGCCGCAGGACGAAACCGGCGCCGCCTCGGGCGAGCCGGTCACCGTCGCCGAGTACTACGGCGTCTCGGAAGAGAAGCTGAACAAGCTGTCGGCTGAAAAGCTGAAGGAGCTGCAGGAAAACGGCGCCCTGGCCCAGATCTACGCGCACCTGGTGTCGCTGCTCGGCTGGGACCGTCTGGTCAACAAGACCATGATGCGTCAGGTCGAAGCCGAGACCGCCGTCGCCGCCACGAGCCTGAACTAAGGTTCGGCGACAGCTGAAAGACAAAAGGGCGGCGGAGCTTCGGCTCCGCCGCCCTTTTTCTTGGCGAAACTCAGCGCGCGAAGATGCTGCGGGTCAGGCAGGAAAAGACCAGGCGGCCGGCCTCGTCCAGCAGGTCGTGCTGGGCGATGACGATGCCCTTGCCCTCGCCGACGGGATCCTTGCCCATCACGGTCATGCGGCCGCGCAGCAGCTCGCCGACCGGCGGGTTGCGCATCCAGCGCAGGGCGTCGACGCCCAGGCGCTTGGTCTGCGGCCAGGCGGCGCTGGCCTCGCCGTCGAGGCGGGTCCAGATGGCGAAGACCATGCCGTCCGGGGCGCCGTTCTCGACCGGCCAGCCAGGTGTGAACGCGGCGATGAAGGCGTCCAGCGCCTTGCCGTCCACGGCCCGCGAGCCCAGGTTCACGACCTGGCCGATCTCGATATCGTCGAACGCGGCGGGCATGGGCGGCTCCGGTTAATTCCACTGAGAACGAGCCTGTTTATCCATTTCGGGTGAATCACCCGAAATGGACAGGCTCTCTCGACTGTCTGCCGCGTCTTCTCCATTGTCGAGCCGGCTAGGCGGGGCCATGTGTGCGTCCGCTGACTTTTCGCCCTCCGGACCCGCGCATGTTCCTCAAGAGAGCCGTCCTCGCCCTGCAAGCCTTGCTGGCCGCGAGCCTTTTGGCCGGCGCCGCCGTGGCTGGGCCGGTGGTCAATTCCGGGCACATCGAGTCCGAACTGGTTGCGCAGGAGACCGGCATCGCGCCGGGCGGCACGGCCTATGTGGCCCTGCGCCAGAAGATCATTCCGGGCTGGCACACCTATTGGCGCAATCCGGGCGACGCGGGCGAGGCGACCAAGATCACCTGGACCCTGCCGGCCGGCTGGAAGGCTGGCGACATGGTCTGGCCGACGCCAAAGACCGCCAAGCTGGGCCCGTTGCTCGACTATGCCTATGAGGGCGAGGTCTTCATCCCCGTGCCGATAACCGCGGCGGCCGATGCTCAGGTCGGGACCACGATCAGCCTTACCGCCGACGTCTTCTACCTGGTCTGCGAACAGGTCTGCGTGCCTGAGGAGGCCAAGCTCTCCCTGCTGCTGCCGGTCGTGGCCGCGCCGGCCGCCGATCCCAAGTGGGGGCCGGTCGTCGGTGACGTCCTGGCCAAGGCGCCCAAGCCGGCGGGCCTGAGGGCGGTGTTCAAGCTGGACGGTCAAACTCTGAAGCTGGCCGTGATCGGCGACCCGCTGAAGGGCGCCGACATGACCGGCGCCTATTTCTTCCCCTATTCGCCCAAGGCCATCGAGCACGCCGCCGACCAGATCGTCGATCGCGGCCCCGAGGGCCTGACCCTGTCGCTGAAGCCCGGATACGACTTCGTCGGCGGCGGGACCGCGCCGGCCGAGGTGGCTGGGGTGATCTCGACCAAGGCCGGGGCCTGGGAGATCACCGCGACGCCGGGCGAGCCGCCCGCGACCGCCGCCGGAATGGGGCCGCCGCCCGCCGAGAAGGCCGCGGCGGACGGGAAGGTCTCGGGCGGTCTGGCCGGCGCCTTGCTGTTCGCCTTCGTCGGCGGTCTGATCCTGAACCTGATGCCGTGCGTCTTCCCGGTGTTGTCGATGAAGGCCGCCAGCCTGGCCGGCCATGCCCACGACGCCGGCAAGACCCGCCTGCAGGGCCTCGTCTTCCTGCTGGGCGTCGTGACGACCTTCCTGGCCCTGGCCGGCCTGTTGCTGGCCGTGCGGGCCGGCGGCGCCGCGGTGGGCTGGGGCTTCCAGCTGCAGTCGCCGCTGGTGATCGCGGGCCTGGGCCTGCTGATGCTGCTGGTCGCCCTGAACATGTCGGGCGTCTTCGAGATCGGGACCTCGGTGCAGAACGTCGGATCGGGCGCCTCGGCTCAGGGCGGAGCGACCGGCGCCTTCTTCACCGGCGCCCTGGCCGTCGTCGTGGCCGCGCCCTGCACCGCGCCGTTCATGGCCGGGGCCCTGGGCTACGCCCTGACTCAGCCGCCCCTCGTGGCGCTGGCGGTTTTCTTGGCCCTGGCCCTGGGTTTCGCCGCCCCATTCGTCGCGGTGGCCTTCATCCCGGGTCTCCTGAAGCTGCTGCCGCGTCCCGGCGCGTGGATGGACGTGCTGAAGAAGGGCTTGGCCTTCCCGATGTACGGCGCGGCTCTGTGGCTGACCTGGGTGTTCGCCCAGCAGTCCGGCCCGATCGCCCTGGGCCAGCTGCTGACCGCCGGTGTGCTGGCCGCCTTCGGAGCCTGGCTCTACGGTCTCGCCCAGAACCGTCGCGCGGCGGGCAAGGGCGGAATGGTCTCGATGATCATCGCCCTGCTGGCCGTCGTCGCCGCTATCGTCCTGGCCGCCTCCGCCGCCCTGGCCGCCCAGCCAACGACCGCCGCCGTCGCGGGCGAGGCCGCGCCTTCGGGTCCTGGCCTCGCCGCCGAGGTCTGGTCGCCGGAGAAGGTGAAAGAACTCCAGGCCGCCGGCCGGCCGATCCTGGTCGACTTCACCGCGGCCTGGTGTGTGACCTGCCAGGTCAACGAGAAGGTGGCGCTGTCCGGTTCCAAGGTCGCCGAGGCCTTCAAGGCCAGGAACGCCGTCTATCTGAAGGCCGACTGGACCAATCGCGACCCGGTCATCGCCCAAGCGCTCGCCGAGTTCGACCGCGTCGGCGTGCCGCTCTACGTGGTCTATCCGAAGAATGGCGGCGCGCCGGTCATCCTGCCGCAGCTGCTGACCGAAGGGATGGTCATCGAGGCGATCGAGAAGGCCGGAGCCTAGTTACTTCTTCTTCTCGTTCCCGAAAGGCAGCCTGTCCTTGACCTTGTCCAGCGGAGTCTTGGTCACGACCAGCGGCGGCGGGATCACCGGCGCGGCGGTCTTGACCGGGTAGGCGCGCCAGCCGGTCTGGATCAGGGCGGTAAAGCCCTGGCACTTGGGCAGGTAGCGAACCATGCCGGTGCGCGGCTTGGCGAACGGCGGGGCTTGAGTGAACTCCTGCCGCTTGGGATCGACGAAGCGCCAGTCGGTCGGCAGGCCATAGCCCTTCTCGCCGCCCAGCCGCACGGCCTGATAGGCGAGGTTGGCCTGGAACGGCGTGACGCCGTATTTCAGCATGGCCCGCAGGAAGATGGCGTCGGCCTCCTCGCGCTTGCCTGGCTCGCCGATCGTGTAGAGCCAATCGTGGATGATGGCCGCGCGAGCGGTCGGTCCCTGCGGGTCGACGAAGCCTTGGCCGTACCAGGGCACGCTGGCGAAGTCGGTCACGTACCAGCGCGGCACCACGATCACCTTACCGGTCTCGACGTCGCAGTAGGGGAACTCGGCGTCCAGGGTGAACAGCTTGCGGCCGTCCTTGGTCTGGTTGAACAGCATGATCGGCTGCGGCGTCAGCGAGCTGGGCAGCACGGGCGCGACGACCGGCACGAAGACGGTGGTGTTCGTCTCGCTGGCGCAGGCGGCGAGGAGCAGGCCGGAGCCGACGACGGCGGCGAGGGTCTTGGTGCGGGACATCGAGCCAGGGAGAGCAGGGAGGATCAGGACGATCTTCTGAGCGCCCGGCGGTCAGGTATCAAGCGACCATGGCGAAGTTTCGGCCTTGGGCCGCCGGCTCCTAGAGCCTGTTTACTCGGTTTAACCGCTCACACTTGAACCTAACGCGCTCTAGGCCGCGGGTTGAGGCGGGGCGGTGATCACTTCGACATTGTCGTTCAGCAGATAGGCCATGTCGCGCAGGGCCAGGTCCTGGGCCTTGATCGTCGTGGCCGCGCCCACGGCCGCGAGTTTCTCGGGCAGGTCCTGGCTGATGCCGCGCAGGATGCACTTGAGGTCGTCGACCGCGCCGCGTTCCTTCAGGGTCACGTGGCCCTTCATGTCCAAGGCGGAGAGGTCGCCGATGCGGCCTGAGAAGGCGTCGAAGCCCTTCAGCTTCAGCGCCGCGCCTGCCGGGCCGGCCTTGGCCAGCGTCTGGCGGTAGGCTTCGGTCTCGGCCTTCAGCTGCTTGGCGCGCCTGATGATGTCGAGGAACAAGGGCTCGCCCGCCACGGACCGTGGGGCGGCGGGCTGTTGCATGACCGCTGGACTTGGCCCAGCAGCCTGCCCAGGATTGAACGATGCCATCCAGAGCATGGCGGAAAAGGCGACGGCGTCACAGGACATGGGGGACTCGCGCAAAAAACGTCATTGGTCTGCCATGACGTGGCGGCAGCCGTTTGATAAGCCCGGTTTCGTAAACAGCGATTTACCACGTTCGAAAGAAGGACTGCTCATGGCCGATCTCGACGCCGCTTGGACCCGCCTGGAAACCGCCGCCAAGGCCGCGGGCGAACAGCGCATCGTCGACTTCTTCGTGGCCGAGCCGGACCGCCTGGATCTCCTGACCCTTGACGTCGCCGGCCTGCACCTGGATCTCTCGAAGCAGGCCTGGGACGAGGCCGGCCTGGAGGCGGCGCTCGACCTCGCCCACGCGGCGGACGTCGAAGGCGCTCGCGCCCGGATGTTCGGCGGCGACGCGATCAATTCGTCCGAGGGTCGCGCGGTGCTGCACGCGGCCCTGCGCGCACCGGCGGACGCCGACTTCAAGGCCCTGGGGCAGCCGGTGATGGCCGAGGTCGACGCCGTCCGCCAGCGGATGAAGGCCTTCGCCGACGCCGTCCGTTCGGGTGAGATCAAGGGCGCGACCGGCAAGCCGTTCAAGGCGATCCTGCATATCGGCATCGGCGGGTCGGACCTTGGCCCGCGCCTGCTATGGGACGCCCTGCGCCCGGTGAAGACCCAGATCGACCTGCGCTTCATCGCCAATGTCGACGGCGCCGAGTTCGCCCTGACCACGGCGGACATGGACCCGGAAGAGACCCTGGTGATCGTCGTTTCCAAGACCTTCACGACGCAGGAGACCCTGGCCAATGCCGGCGCGGCCCGCGCCTGGCTGGCCGCGGCCTTGGGCGAGACCGGAGCGAAACAGCATCTGGCCGCGATCTCGACCGCCTTGGACAAGACCGCCGCCTTCGGCGTTCCCGATGACCGCGTGTTCGGCTTCTGGGACTGGGTCGGCGGCCGCTATTCGCTGTGGTCGTCGGTCAGCCTGTCGGTGGCCGTCGCGGCAGGTTGGGACGCGTTCCAGGGCTTCCTGGACGGCGGCGCGGCCATGGACGAGCACTTCCGCACCGCGCCGTTGGACAAGAACGCGCCGGTGCTGGTGGCCCTGGCCCAGATCTTCAATCGCAATGGCCTGGACCGTCGCGCCCGTTCGGTTGTTCCGTATTCGCACCGTCTGCGCCGCCTGGCGTCGTTCCTGCAGCAGCTGGAGATGGAGTCGAACGGCAAGTCGGTCGGTCCGGACGGCCAGCCGGTCAAGCGCGGCACCGCCACGGTGGTGTTCGGCGACGAGGGCACGAACGTTCAGCACGCCTATTTCCAGTGCATGCACCAGGGCACGGACATCACGCCGATGGAGCTGATCGGCGTCGCCAAGTCGGACGAGGGGCCGGCCGGGATGCATGAGAAGCTGCTGTCGAACCTGCTGGCCCAGGCCGAGGCCTTCATGGTCGGTCGGACCACGGAGGATGTCGTCGCCGAGCTTCAGGCCAAGGGCGTCTCGGAAGCCGAGATCGCCACCCTGGCCCCGCAGCGCACCTTCGCCGGCAACCGGCCCTCGACCCTGGTGGTGCTGGAGCGCCTGACGCCCCGCACGTTCGGCGCCCTGATCGCGCTCTATGAGCACAAGACCTTCGTCGAAGGCGTGATCTGGGGGATCAATTCCTTCGACCAGTGGGGCGTCGAGCTGGGCAAGGTGATGGCGGGCCGCATCCTGCCTGAACTCGAGAGCGGAACGACGGGCCAGCACGACCCGTCGACCACGGCGTTGATCCA
The DNA here is from genome assembly GCF_058681225.1 of Caulobacter sp. FV1ye6ST. Lineage (NCBI taxonomy): Bacteria > Pseudomonadati > Pseudomonadota > Alphaproteobacteria > Caulobacterales > Caulobacteraceae > Caulobacter > Caulobacter sp. FV1ye6ST. Next base: position 4,817,746 of record NZ_CM178733.1, on the reverse strand, counting down.
GCGGCTACGGAAATAGCCGCCCGGCCCCGCGTCAGAACGTCTTGCGCACCCGGAGCGAAACAAAGGTGCGCGGGTCGATCGCCCGGTCCTCGACATAGGCCACGGCCCGTTCCGGCGCGCGGTTGGAGAACACGGTGCGGCGGATGGTGTAGTCGTCCCAGAGGTTCAGCTGGGCGCGGATCGCCAGGGTCGGAGTCGGCTTATATTCGGTGAAGAACTCGTAGTAGTTCGCGCCGCGCCAGACATTGGTCTGGTCGACGTCATAGGTGCCCTGGCCGAGCAGCGGCAGCCAGTTGACGCCCCACTGGATGCGGTGCTTGGGCAGGTCCTGCTGGAAGCCGATATTGGCCTGGGTCGGACGCACCCGGGTGATCGGACGATCCTTGCCGGTCGTCGGATCCTTCACGTGGGTCTCGTTCCAGTCGTTCTTGAACGTGAAGCGGCCGCCCGGGATGCCCAGCTTGTCGGTCGGCACCACGATGTTCAGCGACAGGCGGTCCAGCGTGCCGTCGCCGATATTGCCGGTGGCCGACAGGTTGTCCGGCAGCGGCAGGCGGTCGATCACGCCGATGATCTCGTCATGGCGATAGCCGATCGAGACGATGCCCTGGCCCCAGAAGCGGCGCTCATAGCTGATCTCGCTGATCCAGCGCTGCTCGGGCTTGAGGTCGACATTGCCGCCATAGACGGTCTCGTCCTCCAGGTCCGACGAGGCGGCGAAGTCGTTGAAGTCCAGCTGGCCCAGTTCGCGCTCGAAGCGCACCCGCAGCTGGTTGTCGGCCATCGGCGTCCAGGTCGCCAGGAAGCGGGGCTTGGCGTAGAAGAAGCTCTTCTCGTTCTCGGCGTCGCCCGTCTGCTTGATCGTCGACTTCTCCAGCCGCAGCCCGCCCTCCAGCGTCAGCTTGGGGTTCACGCGCCAGGTCGCCTTGGTGAAGGCCTCGCCGCGCAGCTCCTCGACCTTGACCGACGCCGAGGGCAGGGGCACGGCCACGCCGCCGACGCTGTAGGCCTGCTTCACGTCCAGCATGTTGTAGGCCACTTCGCCGCCGGCCTCGATGGTCAGGGCCTTGGAGAAGTCGTGGCGCAACAGGCCGCGCAGGATCGCCTCGGTGCTGTCGCCATCGGCCGTGAAGCGCTGCTGGGCGCTTTGCGTCCCGTTCAGGGTCTCGTCGCTGGTCGAGGCGTTGTCGAAGTTCTCGCCCGTGAACATCGCCCGGGTCTCCAGGTTCCACTTCGGGGCCAGGGGGCGGGTGTAGGTCAGGCCCAGCTCGGTGGTGTGGCTCTCCTCGGCATAGTCGCTGCGGCGCAGGGCCGTGGCCGAGGTCAGTTCCTGCCACTGCTGCCAGTCGTTGACGCCATAGCGCGCGGTGCCTTCCAGCTTGCCGCCCTTGAACGGGGTCGAGAAGTTGCCGCGAACGCCGCGCCCGCCGCCATAGCCGTCGTTCAGGTACTTCTCGTCGCGGATCACCTGGCCGGTCCCGTCGCGGCGCACGTTCACGCCCGGGCCATTGCTGTCGCTGCTGCCCATGCCGTCGCTGAGCGTGAGGCTCCAGGTCTTGTCGCCGTTGGTGTTGTTGAACTGGTAGCTGCCGCCGTAGATGTCGTGGCCGCCGTCGAAGATCATGGCGTTCCAGGTCAGGATCGACTGCTGGCTGGCGCCCTTCTTCAGGATCACGTTCACGACGACCGAATAGCCCTGCATGTCGATGCCCGGCGCCCCGCCGCGGATCAGCTCGATGCGCTCGACCTGGGTGGCCGGGGTGCGGTTCATGACGCTCGAGCCGGCGTCGTTCTTCGAGGCCGGACGGTCGCCGTTGATCAGGATGTTGCCGACCGCGCCCTCGAAGCCGCGCGCCCCGGTGCCGTCGTTGACGATGAAGCCCGGCACCCGGTTGATCATGTCCAGGGCGGTGTTGGGACGCTGAGCGGCGAAGAACTCCGGCTGGAACACCAGCACGCCGCGCTGGCTGCTGTCGTCCAGCGGCGCCCCCGAGAAAGGTTTTGGGTCCGTGGGGCCGGTCGGCACGGGGGTCTGGGCGGCCTCCTGGCCAGCGGGAACGGGAGCGGACGGAGCCTTGTCGGCGTCGCCGGCGTGCGCCGCGCCGGCGAGGCATAGCATGGCCGCGGTGGCCATCAGCATGGTCTTGGTCATCAACGTTCCCCTCTGTGCGGGAAGCTGTGACGGCGTGGTGTCTTTACCTCAAGTTACAAGACCGAAATGTGCATTACTTCTGAGTTATATTACAGGACGTTCATGTTTCTATACCGGCGAGCGTGTGGACAAGTCTGGACGGATTTTGCATTCGACTTAAGAAAAGCTTTACGGGCGAGTGAAAACGTCCGCCTGAACAGCGATTACTTGGCGCGTTTCAACCATCGTTCGCCGGCGGCGGTTCCTGGGGCGCTAGCGGCGGCATGTCCGCCAGCCGGGCCTCCAATGCTTGCAGGTCGGCGAAGGCCTGGCGGCGCATGATCTCTGTGCGGACCAGGATCTTGGCCCGGAGGATTTCGACGTGCGAACTCTCGGACGTGACGCCGGAAGGGGCGCCGGAGGCGGTCGATGGCGTGCGGGGCGTCGAGCGAGGTGGGCGCTTGGCCATGGAGAAACTCCTCAAGGGATTGGCGGGCGTGAGGCGACGGTCTTCCGCCGGTAAGGCCGGCGGGCTGGGGAGGCGGCGAAGCGTCCGGGCGACGCCCGGAGGGGTAGTGGAGTTGACCGTTTCGACGTGACCCGGGCGCTCCGCGCGGTTGTCGATGCGGAAGCCTTCGGGGGCGCGGGGTCTTAATCCGCTCCCGACGTTTGGGCCTCCGGCGGGCGGAGGGGAAAGCGACCCCTCCGGACCGCGTGGGCGATTTCAGCCCACGCCTTTGGCGCCTGTCGAACCTTCGCCGCCAGCCTTTCGTCCCATGTTTCAGGGAGCCCGTGCTGGATCGGTCGCGAAGGCGCCTCCGAAGAGGCCCCGACGAGCGCCGCCCGCTCAACCGCCCCCGCCGCCCGTCAGGTCGCCAGCTGGACGGCCTCCCCAGCGGTGGGGCGAGGAGAAGTATGGGGGTGTCCCTGAGCGCCGATCATTCAGGGGCGCGAAAAAGTGGGAAGGGATTGATTTCGTGAGGGTCTGTATCGCGAACGCCGGGGATGGAGCGCGCTCGATCCCCATAGATCTTCCCCCGCGTCGCGGGGGAGGTGGCCCAGAGGGCCGGAGGGGGCGAGCTGGGCCAATGTCCAGTTGGCCCCCTCAGCCGGCTTCGCCGGCAGCTCCCCCGCATCGCGGGGGAGCATCTGGCGCGCGCGACCTCTTCCCCTCCAAGCCGCCATCCGACCCCCGAGGTCGGAGCCATCCTTACATCTCACGGCGAGACGATCGCAGGGCTGATCAGGTCACTCAAGGATGGCTTCGCCACCGCGCGCGGCGACGCGCAGCGTCGTCCTTGACTGACCTGATCAGCCCTGCACGCTGCAGCCTCCAAGAGATGAAAGGCTCGCCCCGACCAAGGTCGGCTGGCGACCCCTGGGGCAAGCCGCTGGACGTTTCCGCTCTCCTCCCCCTCTTGGGGGAGGGGGACCGGCGAACGCCGGTGGAGGGGCTGACGTAGCCGCTTAGGTCGTATCGCAAGCTTTGCTTCACATTTTTGCGCACGGTGGGGTAGTGGTAGTTCGAAAAGATCGATTACGGCGAGTCGGCCGTCGTGGAGGAAGATATGGACGTTCGGCATTCCGATATCGTCAACCTCGAAGAGAAGGTGAAGAAGCTCTCCTACTCACGCTATCTTCCGACGATGAAGCTGCTGAATGTGCGCAGCTTCGATAGTCAAGCTATCTCGTTTGATTTTCCCGTTACCGCCGTAATCGGTACGAATGGGGGTGGAAAAAGTACAATTCTCGGCGCCACCGCTCTCGCCTACAAAGACGTAAAGCCAGGCGATTTTTTTCCAAAATCGAACATTGGCGATAATAGCATGGCTAACTGGCGGGTTGAATATGAAGTCCTGGATAGAGGTGTAAACAAGACCTCAGTTTTTCCTCGCAATGCGCATTTTACCAAGGCGAAGTGGAGGCGAGACAAGGTTGCTGAGCGCGATGTTGTTGTAATTCCAATCCAGAGAACCGTTCCTGCAAACGAGCAGACTAAGTTTAAGCACTTTATTGGCATCGCCGCGAATTCGGAAGTCGTGAAGCAGCCTATTGATGATGCTGTGGTCGGATACGTCAGTCGGATTTTAGGGAAGGATGCCAAGGGCTATGAGCGGGTCACCCTAAAGAGTGACAAGTCTAAAAGCATCCTCATCGGAATGCGTGGCGCCAACGACTATTCGCAGTTCCATTTTGGTGCCGGCGAAGCCTCTATCATAGAAATGGTGTCGCGGATCGAAGGCGCGGACGACGATTCTTTGATTTTAATCGAAGAGATTGAAAACGGCCTGCATCCGCTCGCGACCGAGAAGATGGTCGAATACCTAATTGATGTCGCCCAGCGTAAGAGCGCTCAAATCGTTTTTACGACCCACTCGGAGTACGCTCTCACCGTACTGCCTCCCAAGGCCATTTGGGCCTGCATTGAGGGGATCGCCTATCAGGGCAAGCTCACAATCGAGAGTCTCCGCGCGTTGACCGGAAAGGTGGCGAAGGATGCGGCCATTTTTGTGGAAGATGACTTTGCGAAGGACATGGTCGAGGAGATGTTCCGCCAGTATGCGGCTGATATTTTTGAGCGGGTGCAGGTCCATAAGGCGGGTGGGTACCCGTACGTCGTGAACGTGCTGGACCACCACATCAAGAATCCAACTACCTCTCACCCGGCGACCGCTATCATTGATGGTGACAATCCTCCCCTAAGCAAACCTAACGAAGCCGTTTTTGAATTGCCCAAGGGTGCGCCCGAGGTTGTGGTATTCGGATACATTCGAGATACGGCGGAGTACAATAGCGCTTTAATAAAGCAGCGTTGCCAGTGTCCCGGAATATCGCAAACGGAATTGGTTAAGGTTATAGAATCCGTTGCGCTAGACACAACTGACCATCACCTATATTTTGCAAAGCTCGGAGACAAGCTTGGCTTCATCTCCGAGATTATAATTCGTCGCGGCCTGGCTTCGATCTACGTTGAGCAGAATGCCGAGACGATGAAGCCGCTTGTCGCCGCTGTGCGTGGCTATATGAAGCTATAGTCGTCACGCGGCGGAGCGCGCTTCGATGATCACTCCTACCCGGGTTGATCATGAGCCTCACCCCTTCCCCCACCGCCCCATCTCCGCTACACCCCCGCCCGATGACCCGCCTGCCGCACCACCACGGCTGCCACCACCATCCGAACTCGCCTCGCGGGATCGGCCGGGTCCGCGCGCTCTAAGCCGAGCGACCCAGCCAGAGCCCCGCCTAGCGGATGGGGCTTGGCTCAAGCGCCATCCGTCGAAGCCTAGAAGATTTAGGACCGACGCATGACCACCGATCTGCCCCTCCCGAACGACGCCCTCGACACCCCGGAAACCTTCCGCCCCGAGGCGCGCGCCCCGCGCGGCTTCGCCGACAAGCGCGCCCGCGACCTGCGGGCCGAGCGGGCGATCCTGGAGGCGGTGTCGGCGGTCTATGAGCGCTACGGCTTCGAGGCCCTGGACACCGGGGCGTTCGAATATGCCGACGCCCTGGGCAAGTTCCTGCCCGACAGCGACCGGCCCAACGAGGGCGTGTTCGCGCTTCAAGATGACGCCGATCAAGGGAAAGAGGGGCAGTGGATGGCGCTGCGCTACGACCTGACCGCGCCGCTGGCCCGGTTCGCGGCCCAGAACTGGGAGACCCTGCCAAAGCCGTTCCGCCGCTACGCCTTCGGGCCGGTGTGGCGCAACGAGAAGCCGGGGCCGGGGCGCTTCCGCCAGTTCATCCAGTGCGACGCCGACACGGTGGGCTCGGCCCGTCCGGAGGCCGACGCCGAGATCATCGCCATGGCGGTCGAGGGGCTGGAAGCGGCCGGCCTGCCGCGCGGGGCGGCGGTGCTGAAGATCAACAATCGCAAGCTGCTGAACGGCCTGCTGACCTCGGCGGGGGCCGAAAGCGCCGGCCAGAAGCTGGCCGTGCTGCGCGCGGTCGACAAGCTGGACCGCCTGGGCGTCGACGGGGTCCGGCTGCTGCTGGGCGAGGGGCGCCTGGACGAGAGCGGCGACTTCACCAAGGGCGCGGGTCTGAAGGGCAAGGCGATCGACTCGGTGCTGGACTTCGTGTCCGCCGGGGCCGGTGGGCGTTCCGCGACCCTGGACAATATCGCCAAGGTGATCGGTGGCTCGGCCGAGGGCGACGAGGGGTTGCTGGAGCTGTCGCGGATCGACGCGGCCCTGACCAGCCTGGGCATCGCCGACGACCAGGCCTTCATCGATCCGTCGATCGTCCGGGGGCTGGAATACTACACCGGCGCGGTGTTCGAGGCCGAGCTGCTGCTCAGCACCACGGACGAGAAGGGGAACAAGGTCTCGTTCGGCTCGATCGGCGGCGGCGGGCGCTATGACGACCTGGTGGCGCGGTTCACGGGGACGGCTACCCCGGCCACGGGCTTCTCGTTCGGCGTCACCCGCCTGGCGGCGGCGCTGCGGGCGGCCGGACGCGAGCCGGGCGGCGTGGCGCGCGGGCCGGTGGTGGTGATCACCTTCGACCAGGCGCACATGCCCGAGTACTTCTCCGTGGTCGGACAGCTGCGCGCGGCGGGCATTCCGGCCGAGGTCTATCTGGGGACCTCGGGCATGAAGCCGCAGATGAAATATGCCGACCGCCGGGGCGCGCCGGCCGTGGTCATGCTGGGCGGGGACGAGATCGCCGCCGGCACGGTGACCATCAAGGACCTCGACGCCGGCCGCCAGGCCGCCCAGGGCCTGGCCGACAACGCCGCCTGGAAGGCCGAGCGTCCCGGCCAGCAGACCATCCCGCGCGACCAGCTGGTCGCGGCGGTTCAGAAGATCATCGAGGGCTAGCTGATGAGGCTCGAGCGTTCCATTCCGGCGGAGGCGCTCGACGCCATCCGCGCGCCGCTGCTGCTGGCCGGCGCGGCCCTGACCGACGCCCCGGTGCTGCAGCCCCTGGGCCTGCTGCTCGACCTGACCGGCGAGGCCATGCGCTCGCGGCTGTTCGTCGTCTCCGGCGACGGCGGCGAGGAGGCCTGCCTGCGTCCGGACTTCACGGTCGCCGTGGCCCGCCAGCACTTCGAGAACGGCGGGCAACCCGCGCGCCGCCGCTACGAGGGCAAGGCCTTCCGCGTCGCCCCGCGCGGCTCGGATCGCGCCGAGGAGTTCCTGCAGCTGGGCGTCGAGGCCTTCGAAGCGGGCGACCCCGTGGCCGCCGACGCCGAGATCGCTTCCCTGGCTTGGGCGAGCGCCGCCGCTGGCGGCCGGTCGGACCTGTCGATGATCCTGGGCGACGTGTCGCTGTTCGCCGCCTTCGTCGACAGCCTGGACCTGGCGCCGCCCCTGGCCGCCCGGCTCAAGCGCGCCTTCGCCAAGCCGCGCCAGCTGAAGGCCGAGCTGGACGGCGACTCGTCGGCCCTCTCCAGCGAGCAGTCGCGCATCGCCTCGCTGCTGGCCGGCCTGCCCGAGAGCGAGGCGTCGGCTGTGCTGCAGGAGCTGTGGTCCCTGGCCGGCGTCGAGCCCGTCGGCGGCCGCCGTCCGGCCGAGATCGCCCACCGCCTGGTCGAGAAGGCGCGGGCCGCCAAGGCCGGCCGTCTGGACGCCGCGCAAGCCGACAAGGTCCGCGCCTTCCTCGCCGTCTCGGATCGTCCAGACGCGGCGCTGGACGCCATCGCCGCGCTTGCGGGCCCCAACGACGCAGCGCTGAAAGCCGCCATCGCCGGCTGGCGCGCGCGCCTGTCGGGCATGGCCGAGCGCGGCGTGCCGTTGGACAAGGCCACCCTGGCCGCCGCCTTCGGCCGCGCCTTCGGCTACTACGACGGCTACCTGTTCGAGGTGCATTCGGACGCGCTGGGTCCCGAGCGGCCCGTCGCCGCCGGCGGGCGCTATGACGGTCTGCCCTCCAAGCTGGGCGTTTCCACCAACACCGGCGCTGTGGGCTGCATGGTCCGTCCGGCGCGCGCCTATGCGGGAGGCGGCGAATGAGCGGCTCCCAAGAGAAGAATGAGCCGATGATCTTCGCCATCCCCTCCAAGGGCCGTCTGAAGGACCAGGTCGAGGCCTGGCTGGCCGACTGCGGCTTCAAGCTGGAAATGACCGGCGGCGCGCGCGGCTATTCGGCCGAGCTGGCCGGCCTGCCGGGCGTCTCCGTGCGGCTGCTGTCGGCGGGCGACATCGCCGCCGGCCTCGACAGCGGCGACCTGCACCTGGGCGTCACGGGCGAGGACCTGCTGCGCGAGCGCGGCGACGACATGGACAGCCGGGTCATGCTGCTGCGGGCCCTGGGCTTTGGCCGCGCCGACCTGGTGGTGACCGCGCCCAAGAACTGGCTGGACGTCGACACCATGGCCGATGTCGACGAGGTCGGGCACCTGCACCTGGCCAAGACCGGCCGCCGCCTGCGGGTTGCGACCAAGTACGTCACCCAGACCCGCGCCTTCTTCGCCCGCCACGGCGTCGCCGACTACCGGATCGTCGAGAGCAGCGGCGCCACCGAGGGCGCCCCGGCCGCCGGCGCGGCGGAACTGGTGGTCGACATCACCACGACCGGCGCGACCCTGGCCGCCAACGGCCTGAAGATCCTGTCGGACGGCGTGATCCTGAAGAGCCAGGCCCAGCTGACCGCCTCGCTGGTCACCCGCTGGACGCCGGAGCAACTCAGCGCCCTTCGTCGGATGCTGTCGGTGGTCGAGGCCAAGGGGCGGGCGGGTAAGCTCGCGACCCTGGTCTGGCCGGCCGAGCAGGACGCGGCGGGGCAGGCGGCCGTGGCGGCCTTCGTCGCCAAGGGCGGCTCGCGCCGGGCCAACGGCGCGCTTCTCGCGACCGGCGACTTGTTCGACGCCGCCGCCGCCTTGGCCGCCGCCGGGGTCGAGCCCGTCACCGTGTCGCGTCCGGACTATGTGTTCGAGTCGCGCTCGGCCGTGCTGGACCGCTTCACGGCGGCGCTCGCCCGTTAAGTTTTGACGAGTTCGTCAAAATAGAACATCGATTCACGACGTAAATTCGACTTTCGGGTCCAAACAACGCCACTCGCGTCAAAAATTCGACCAAACCTTTGCGAAAAAGGGATTTGCCGCGTTGACACCGTCATGAATTTGACGTTTCTAGACACTGCAAGAGCGAAACGAGCCCAAAGAGAGCTCCCGTTCTTCGGCGTTTCGGGGAGGAAACGCCCGCCTAGATCGAATGATCGAGAAAATAGCCAGCCCGTCGCGATTATCCCCCGCGGCGGGTTTGGTGTATCTGGGCCCTGGCTAACGCTTTTGACGGAAGAGTCAAAAAGTATCCCGGCCTAAAATCTCCGCCCAATGCTCCGACGCCCTGGATGGCCGGACGTTACCGCCGAACGCGGAGCGCGCGTGTCTCGATCAGGGGAGGCGAGGATCAGGGGTTCACCCCCTCGTGCGAACGCGCCATGGCCCGCTTATAGGCGTCGCGGCCCGTGGTGCGGGCGAGATAGCCCTGTTCGACCTCGCCCAGGGTGATCCCGCAAGTCCGTTGGCCCAGGTCCAGGGCGTAGGTCACCGAGATGTCGGCGGCCGTGAAAGCCTCGCCGGCCAGGTAGGGCGAGCTGGCAAGCCTTTGGCCGACCAGCTTCAGCCGCTTCTGGAACGACCGCCGACACCAGGTCGCGCCCCAGTTCTCGCGCTCGGCCTCGGGCGCGATGAAGCGGCTGACCACGACGGGCATCATCAGGGTCGCGAGGCCGGCTTCGCCCAGGTGCAGAAATTGCTGATAGGCGGGGAAGGTCGGATCCCGAGGCGCGGGCGCCAGCGGCGTCGGCCCGTAGCGGGCCATCAGGTACTCCATGATCGCGATCGACTCGACCATGACGATGTCGTCGTCCTGGATCGCCGGGATGTAGTTGGCGGGGTTCCACCCTGGTCGATCCGCCGGGGCGTTCAACCCATCAACTCGGGGGGCCGAAATGATCCAGCCACAGCGTGCCAGCGTTGATCTGGGCGCCGGATTCGTTGAACGCGCCGACCAGCTTGACCACAATGTCGGTCCCGGCCTGGAAGGTGGCGCTGGCGCTGCTGTCGAGCACGACGTAGGTGTCGCCGCCGAACTGGAAATAGCGCCAGGCCGACGTCGTGTGGCCGTCGCCGGCGGCGGCGGCGTCGAGGTAGCTCTGGAACGTGGTCCCGGTGACAGCCGCCGCCATGTTCCCGTTGAAGGCCGCCGCACCGCCCTGCGCCGTGATGCGCACTTGGTCGCCCGAGCTAACGGTCAGCGTCGAGAAGACGCTATTGCTGGCGGCGTTGGCGGCGGTGATGTTGACCCAGTCCGCGCCCGCGCCGGTGTCAATGGTGCTGGCGCCGGCCCCCAGGCTGATGGTGTCGGCGCCCGTGCCGAACGTGGCGTTGAGGCTGGCCGCGCCGGTCACCGCCACGGTGTGCAACGCGCTCGCTAGCGTCGTCGATGTCAGGGTCAGGCTGCCCGCGCCAGCAACGTTCAAGGACGTCAGCGCGCTCGTATCAAGATTGTCCAAAGTCGAAGCCGAAGCGCCGGTCGTGACGTATAGGGTCGTGTAGTATCCACGATCCCGCAGCACCCCGCCCGTGATGTCGTTAACTGACAAGTTGAGGGTCGTGGTTCGAAGGCCGACCGACAAACCCGTGCGATTGTCTATATCGATGGAGCCACTGCCGTGGGCAAGGGTGAGGTTCGACAGCGCGTTGTCCCGAAGATCAAGAGTACTGTATCCAGAGACATCGACCATCGTAATCGTGCCGACCGAGGTCGAGGCGGGGCCTCTATTGGCATCATAGACGTTAACAGCGCCAGCAGTGACACCCGCTGTTCCCGGACTGGCGACGCTCGGCGCGGCGGAATGAACGCTTACCGACGTAGTGGACGCTGTACCGTTGACGGAGACGCGTCCATTGGTCTGGGTGGTGTTCACTGCATTCGTCGCGGCCTGGGTGATGGTCACGGTCGTCCCGCCGATCACAGAGATCGCCCCGCCTGTGACCGCGCCCGCCGTCGTAATGTTGAGGGCGACCGCGCCGGTCGGCGCGACCACGTCGCCGATGTTGAAATAACCCTCACCATTGCCACCATCCGTATTTCCGGTGGCGTTCACCGTGACGTTCCTGCCGCCATCGAGCGTGAGGTGGGCCGTCCCCTGGTTGCTAAGGGTAAGATTTGTGTCCGTCGTGGCTGCGGCCTTCACCGTGGAGCTGATGTCGAAGGCACCGCTGGCCGTGATGTTCAGCGTCTGCACGCCGGTGGCGCCGGACACGTCGCTGTCAACGGCAAAACCGCTGCTGATATTGACGGTCTCGATGTTGCTGACGTTGGAGAAGCTGGGGACGGTGTACATGCCGAAAGACGAGGCCGTGATCGTCAGGGTGTCATTACCGCCGCCACCGTTCAGAACGTCGCCCGCATTGAAGGTCGTATTCGTGCCCGCGAAGGTATCGGCCAACGAGCCGCCGGTGAATGTGTCTGCGCCGGCGGTGAGTGTGAACGCCTGGGCGACAGCGGTCGGACCCGTCGGCTGGGTCGGCTGGGTCGGCGGCGCGGGCGTGGGCAGGACGGCGGGCGCGTTGTCCAGGGCGTGGCCGGTGCCGTGCGACGGCGTGCCGACGGACGGCTGGTAGCTGAGGGTGATGTCGGTGTTGTAGGTCGCGGTCCCCTGGGCTACGGCGGCCAAGAAGTTGTTGGTCGCGGCGGCATAGAGGCCGACATCGGCCTTGATGGCCTCGCCCAGCAGATAGCCGGCGGTGGCGGCCTTCAGCGCAATGTCGATTTGGGCGGCGGTCGCGTTCGGGGCGATCATGCCGGCGCTGGTGGCCGTGGCCAGGATGGCGTCCTTGCGGCTGATGATGTCGGCGATGGCCTTGGCCGGGTCGATGCCGGCGGCCTGGGCGTACGAGCCGCCGATGATCGTCTGGTAGATCGAAGCCACGTAGTCGGCGAAGCTCAGGCTTCCGTACTTGGACGCGAAGTTGGCCGCGCCTTCGCCCTGCACGCCCAGATTGGCGGCGAAGTTGATGTAGCGGTTCTCGAGGCTGAACTTGGAATAATAGGGGTCGTTGAGGTCCGACGTGTTCGTTGCCGAATTGACCAGGTAGTCGATGCCAGCCTTGGTCGGGCTCTTGCCCGTGAAGAACTGGTAGGCCAGCACGGCCAGGCCCGTGGTGTTGTCGGCGCTGTTGACGATGTTGCTCAGCAGCTGGGCGTCGCTCAGCTGGCCGTTGGCGCTCTGCACCGCCTGGATCTGGAAGGTGGCCTGGGTCGCCGCGTCGGGACCGATGCCATCGTGCGCGGCCGTATAGGCCAGCACCAGTTGATCGTACGTGTAAGCCAAGAGTCCCCCTCAACCGCGCCCCGGCGCACGCATCGAAGCGGCGGCGAGGTCGGCCTTCAAATTTTCGCGGAGCCCCCGCGCTCAAAGCCTTGCGGACGAGGTCCTCAGGTCTCGGGGAGGTCGATAGCACCTTGACCCGGCCCGAGACTTGAACGCGGGGGGGCGAATATTTGTATGTGCCGCTCCAGCGCTCGCCGGGACCGTTTGGATCGCGCGCTTAGTCAGGGATCTCGGCCAGCCGGCGATAGTCCCGCGGCGACAGGCCATATCGCTGGCGGAAGGCGCGGCTGAGATGCGCGGCGTCGCTGAAGCCCAGGCGATAGGCGATGTTTCCGATCGGTTCGGCGCTGTCGAAACGGGTCAGGGCGGCCCGGGCGCTCTCCAGCCGACGATACAGAAGCCAGGTCTTCAGACCACCATCACCCCGGAAGGCGGCGGCCAACTGCTCGCTGGAGACCTCCAGGATCCGGCAAAGATCGGCGACCGTCACGGTTTTCAGGTCCAGCCGCTGCGCGATCATCTCGACGACGCGGACCTTCAACAGCTCCTCGGAGGTCGGGCGGGGCGGCGCGACGGAACGGGCGGCTTCGAACCCCAGCGCCAGCAATTCCAGGAAAGCGCGCTCGATGCGCGCGCCACCAGCCAGGTCCAGCGACGGCAACAGCGACCAGGCGGTGACGGCCAGGTCCAGGACGGAACGTGCGAGCTCGCCGCTCACCACCAGGCCATGCAACTCTTCCATCGGCGAGAACCAGGCCGCCGCGATCTCGCGCGGAATCAACAGGCCGTAAGTCAGGCTGGCCGTGGAGGCGTGCAGGGACGGCCGGGTCGGATCGTGGAAGTGATAGGAGCCGGCCGCTTCCAGAAACGCCCGGCCGTCCATGTCACCCCGGGCCAGCCCCTCCACCATCATGTTAACGATGATCGGATCGAAGCTCGACATCCGGATGTCCCGCGCGCTCCGCTCCCAGGTCATGCCCGTGATCTCGATCCGCCCGAACAGAAGCCGGCCCAGTGAGACCGTCTCTTCCAAGATGCTGAAGGGCTCGGTCGGCGCCGTCCGGTACACCCTGCCAATCCGCACCTGCTCCCGCGCCACCCACGTCTGGTGGCGCTGCTCTGGCGGCAAGTTGTCCGTCGAGAACCGATGAAACACGATGTTGGAGGAGGCCGAAGGATCTGACGCCAAGGAAAACAGCCAAGCAAAGCAAACGGCCACCCTAGGGCGTGAGCTGGCGCATTGGAAGCCGCGCTTGCTCTCCCGCGCCAAGGCAGCCGGGGCGACGGGCGCGATGCGCCAGAAGCGTCACGCCGCCTCGCCCATTTCCCCTCCAAACCCCGGGGGCAAAACCCTTTGGGCAAGCCAAGCTAGCTTACGCGCTCTGGTCGATGTCCGTTTCCCACCCCGAAATAGCCCCTACGAAGGTCTGCTTCCTGGCCTCGTCGGAGCGAGGCTACCTCCGCTCGCCATTCAGGCCCCCGCGCCCGGGAGCCGTGATCTCCACCGACCGTAGGCGGCGGCGCGGATCAGCCATTCGGCGGGACCGATCGGAAACTTGCGGAGCCAGAGCACCGCCATGGCGCCGGTGACCGCCCAGATCGCGGCGGAGGTCAGCATCAGTCCCGTGAAGCTGACCGATCCGACGAGGCCGCAGCCATAGAACAGCAGCGACGTCAGGATGGATTGCAGGCTGTAGGTGGTCAGCGACATCCTTCCCAAGGCGCGGAGGATCTTCGCCTCGCCCAGGACCCCCTGTCGGAACAGCAGCGTGGCGACGGCGAGGTGACCCATCGTCATGCCGAGCCGCGCCGGCTCATAGAGAAACGACCGCAGAGCGGACACGGCCGGGACCAGCCGATGAGGATCGAGCTCGAAGCCCGTTCGCGCCATCCAGGCCAGGTTGAAAAGGCGGACCGGCAGGCCAAGGCCGTAGCCGATCAGGGCGATCAACACATAGGTCTTGGTCGCGGCGGCGCCGGTCAGCAGGCCGGTGCGATAGAGCGCGATACCGATCAGCATGAAGCTCAGGCACTCGACGACGCCGGGCCAGCTCCAGGTCGACAGGTGTCGCGAGACCCAGCCGTCGGCGCTCCAGGCCAGCAAGCTTTTCAGGTGCGTGCGCTGCTCGATCCGCGCCGCGGTGGTGGAAGGGCTGGGATAGAGCGCCTCATGCGCGGACTGGACGGCCTGAAGAGAAGCCTGCTGGGCTTGCGAAAGGGGGCGTCCCTCGGCCTTCGCGGCTTCCGCGGCCGGCGCCGCGGCGTAGACCTGGACACCGCTGTTGGTCGTATAGGCCCGCAGGCCCGAGAGGCCGAGGAGAAGCAGGGCGGCGGCTATGCACAAGGTGCGCGGCCGGGCCACGCGAAAGGCCAGCAGGAACAGCCCGGAAATGCCGTAGGTCCACAGGATTTCGCCTGGCCACATGAAGACGGCGAACTGGACAATCCCCAAGGCCAACAGCACCAGGCATCGCCGCGCCCAGACATCGATCGGGCTGACCTGGGGCTGGCCGCCTTCGGCGCGCTTGAGCATCAGCGCCATGCCCGCGCCGAACAGGAGGGTGAAGAGGCCGCGCGCGGGGCCTTCGAAGAGGACCTGCTCCACGCACCAAAGGATGCGATCAAGGTTCCACTGGGAGGGATAGGCGAGGCCTTCACGCTCGCCGACCGTCCCCATGACGATGATATTGACCGGCAGGATCAAGCAGACCGCGATCCCCCGCAAAACGTCGAGGTTGGAGATCCGTCCGTCCGCTCCCGCGGCCGTGTAGACGTCACGCATGGAAACCCGGCTCCGCCCGCTGCCTGAAGCTAAACCTTAGGGGCGATGCTTAGGCGGCGGAAGTCTCCAGGCTATACCTTGGGTCGTGGGGCGCGCCGCAAGCTTCGCGGCTCACTCGCACGCCGCGCAGTGGGCGTCGTGATGGCGGCGGCGCCAGTTGGTCAGGTGGGCGCCGGCCAGCAACAGGCCGCCCAGCACGGTCAGCACGCGCTCGTCGGCGGCGGACGGGAACTCCAGGGCTCCGGCGATCATCAGGATCAGGCCCAGGACAGCCAGCGTCGCCAGCGGCCAGGAGCGCGGCCGGCGGGTCGATGTGTCGACGAACGACAGCACCGCCACCGGCGCGGCGATCAGCACGAAGACCACGTGCACCCACTCGGCCCGCGCCCAAAGGCCCAGCACCGGCAGCAGCAGGGCCAGCGCCGGCAAGGCCAGGCAGTGGACCAGGCACAGGGCCGACAGGCCGACGGCGGAGGCGTCCAGGGCCTTGGCGAGGGTAGGGGGCATGAAGGCGGCTCCTGGGGCTGGGTCGGCTCCTATCTAGGGGTGATATAATATAACACAAGGGGTCGCGCGTGACATCATGGCGAGGGCCATGGGGAACGAGCGCGCCGGCCGGCCGTTGTGGCGAAGGTTCACGGCGGCGGCGTCGCCAACCCGAACCGGTCGATCAAGGTTTGAGTCCATGGCTGGCGCGTTCAGGGATCGCTATCTCGATCTCCTCTGCTCGATCTACATCTACAATGAGCACCGGGGTTACACGGCGATAGACCGCATGCTGTGGGCGGTGCGGTCGAGCTGGCCGGACGATCACAGGCTGATCGACCTGATCGAGAAGCACCGCGCCGACGAACGCAAACACTACATGATGTTTCGGCGCTGGTTCGAACGGCGGGGCGTCATGCCGCTGGATGTCGATCGCGCCTGCGGCCACATCGACCGCTTCGTCGAGATCATGTTCGGCTCGCCGATCGACGCGCTCGACCCCGCGCTGATCGGCCGCGAGGACCTTTTCGAGCGTCTCTGCCGGGTTATCTCCCTGACCGAGAAGCGGGGCCACCGGCAGGTCCAGGTCCTGCTGCGCAATCCCTGGGTTCGCCAGGACGCGACCCTGACCAAGATCTTCCGCGTGATCGAACAGGACGAGCCTAGTCACTGGGCGCCCTATGACGGCTGGCTGGCCGACCATGGCCGACGGCAGGCGAACGGGTACGAGCGCGCGGTCGACGGCTTCATCCACGGCGAGTTGTTGGCCCTGAAGCTTCCGCTGCTGTTCCTGTCGCGGGGCCGCGCCCGCCGGACCACCTGGCCCGACGCGCAAGACGACGAGCGGCTGTCCGGGCTGGCGCTCGCGGCCGCCTGAGCCGTCGCCGGCCCTGAGCGGATCAGCGCCCGAGGATAAGCGCCGTCGCCGCCAGCATCCGCGGGTCGCGGCCGATGGCGATATCCTTGGCCGTCGTGGCCACGGCGATGTCGGGCTCGATGGCGGCGTCCGGCTGGGGCGTCGCGGGGAAGCTGGCGATCAGCGGCAGGTCCACCTCCAGCTTCGACGCCGGCAGCTGCAGGAAGAAGAAGGCCCCGCCATTGATGCCGCGCCGGTTGCCGCCGGTGGTCTGGCCGACCAGCGTCGCCAGGCCATTGTCCTTGCAGGTCTGGTCGAAGCCGAAGGTGGCCGAGCTGTTGGAGGCGTCGCACAGCACCGCCACCCGTCCCTTGAACCGGCGCCCGGTCGGCTGGATCAAGCTGGACTTGCCGCTATCCCCGGCGCGCGTCAGTCGATAGTAGCCGGGCCGCTCTTGCGAGGCGACGGCCGCCTCGCCCCAGTCCAGAAAGCTTCGATCCCAGGTCTTCAGGTGGGGGCGCAAGCTCTCGGGCGCGGTGCGATAGCGGGTCCAGCGCTGGTCGCGCGACAGCGGCAGGTCGCGATCGATCAGACGGCTGATGATCACATTGCCGCAGTCGATGCCGCCCTCGTTGCCGCGCAGGTCGACGACCAGGCCGCGCGCGCCGTCGCCGGTCAGATCGTCCATCACCCCGCCCAGCCAGGTCCGCCAGTCGAAGTCGGACTCGTAGAGCGCCCAGCCGGGCATGGTCAGGCGATGCACGCCGTCCTCGCCCTTGCTCAGGGTCCACGGGTTGGCGCTCTTGGCGACCTCGACCGTGGGGGAGAAGCCGGCGCGACGGTCGGCCAGGGTCAGCAGGGGGGCGCGAACGATGCGGCCGTCGGCCAGGGTGAAGGCGGCGGCGTCCTTCAGCGGCAGCACCAGCGGCAGATGGATGTCGAAGGTCTCGAAGCGATCCTCGCCGCGCGCCTCCATCAGGCTGACGCGCTTGGCCCGGTTGGAGCCGTCGGCGCGGGCCAGCGGGGTCAGGCGGGCCAGCAGGTCCTGGGTCGCGACGCCGTCGATCGCCGTGATCGCCGCGCCGCGTGGGAACAGGGCCGCGCCGCTGTCGTCGCGGATCACCACCATCCGGCCGTCGATCCAGCGGAACAGGAACGGGACCAGCGACCGGTCCGGATAGATCCGCGCCACGGTGGCGTCGCTGCTGTTGTAGGGGCTGGGATAGGTGTGGCCGCACTTCAGCGAGGCGGTGACGCGGGTCAGGGCCAGGAAGCGCTCGCGAAACGTCCCCGGCGCGGCCCAGGCGCGGGCCAGGCCGTCCAGCCGCGTCGAGATCTCTCGCGGCGTGCTGTAGCGATAGACGCCGGGGTGCATCGTCTCCCAGGCTTGGCGCAGGATCGCGACGTCGCCGCTCCAGTCCTCCGTAACGGTGTTCGCCCAGGCGGGCAGGGCGGCGCCAAGGGCCAGACCGCCCGAAAGCCGCAGCAGGCGACGACGATTCAAGGCCATGGATGAGTCCTCACGAATGGGACCCAGCCCATGCGCCGGCTCACGGCGCGGCGCGCCTCATTTCCGTGTCGGCCGGTAAAAAGGCAGGATCTGAGACCTGCCGCCGGTACCGCGAGGGCGAGACGCCGAACCGGGCCTTGAAGGCGCGGTTGAAGCTGGCCTTGGAGGCGAACCCCATGTCGAGCGCCAGGCTCAGGAGGTCTTGGTCGGAGCCGGCCTCCAGCGCCCGCGCCACGCCCTCGGCCCGCAGCCCGTTGACGAAGTTGGAGAAGTTCATGCCCAGGCCCAGATTGATCGCCCGGGACAGGCGGCCGTTGTTGGTGCCCAGAAGCCGCGACAGGCGGGCCAGCGACAGGTCCGGCTCGCGCCACCAGCCGGCTTCCCGGGTGCGCTCGGCGATCTCGGCGGCGATGGACGGCCAGTCCGGGGCGCGGACTGGGTCCGGCTCCGCGCTCGTCGGATCCGCGGCGGCCAGCGGGACGGGAAGCGCGGCCTGTCGCCACCCGGCCACGCCTAGATAGACGCCGACCCCGGCCAGGGCCAGGTACAGGCCGGTCTCCTGGAAGAAGTCGATGCCGCCCGCGATCAGCGACCACAGCCAGAAGCCCGCCTTCAGGCCCAGGCCCGCCAGGATCACCGCCAGGACCCGGCCCAGCCAGTGGGCCGAGAACCGCTCGTCGTCGCTGCGGTGGTCGGCCAGCCTGGCGCGCTGGCGTTTCAAGAGTCCGCCGATGGCGTAGGCATAGGCCGCCAGGCTCAAGAGGCCCAGCACGTCCAGCACCGGCGAGACGACGGCGCGGTGGCCGCCCGTGTACCACGCCCACTTGGCGTCCCCGGGGATCAGGAAGCAGAGGGTCAGATAAGCGAACTGGATGAAGGCCGGCAGCAGGTGCGGCCGCACCCGGCGCGGCGCCGTCCCGTCGGCCAGCGCGTGGGCGTAGCCGTACAGCAGCGGCCCGAACGCCAGGGGAATGGCGAACGGGGCGAAGGTCAGCCAGCGGAAACGGTCATAGGCGCCGGCGAAGCCGATCGCATAGGGCGTCAGCATCCCGGCGACGACCACCAGGGCGAGCGCGAGGAAGCGGTTGGCCGCCCGGTTGGGCCCGCTCCGCGCCAGGGCGCCGGCCAGCAGCAGGCATTGCAGGATCGCGGCGCCGAGCAGCGCCGTCCGCCATCCGAAAAGGAGTCCCCAATCCGCCATGGCCTGGAGGCTAGGCGGTCCGAAGGCTCAGCGGAAGGCGATCGCCCCTCACCCCTCCTCGACCACCGAGGTCAGGGTGCGGCCCTGGCGGGCTTCGAAGCGCTGGTGGGCCAGGTCGACCATGGCCTTCAGCGCGCTGAGGAAGTGGGTCTGGTCGTTCATCAGCCGGCGGCGTTCCTGCTGCGGGCCGCGCCAGGCATCCAGGGCCCCGGGCGTGTCGATCAGCGTCGCCAGGCGGGCGAAATAGTCCTCGGGATCCTTGGCGCGTTGGTCGTGCGGGGCCATGGAGGCGACGTCGCCGTCATTGGTGGTCAGCAGCACCGCGCCCGCCGTCAGGGCGATCATGGCGCTGTTGCCGCCGCCTTGGCGGAACGGGTTGGCGAACACGTCGACCGTGGTCATCAGCCGGGCCAGTTCCTGGTCCTGGTAGATGTAGCGGAACTGGTCGCCGAGGATCGTCTCGCAGGCGTTCAGCAGGTTGTCGGGCAGGCCGCCCACCACCAGCCAGATGACGTTGGGCCGGTCGCGGAGGATCTTCTCGATCCCGGTGACGAAGGTCTCGTCCAGGTCGACCGCCAGGCGGTTGCCGACCGTGGCGATGACGAAGGCGTCCTGCGGCAGGCCGATCTCGGAACGGGCGCGCGGGGCGGGCGGACCCTCGTCATAGAACGGACCCGACAGGCTCTGGACGTAGTTGCGGATATAGCTGGCCGGCGCGCCCCGGCGCTTCCAGATCGGCGCCATGTGCTGGGGCTCGTGGAAGTACCAGAAGACGTCGGCGTACTGCGGCGGGGGCTCGTCGCCGCAGGTGAACATCACCGTCGGGCCCAGTCGGCTGGCGATGGTGATCTGCGGGGCCATGATCGGTTCGCACCAGAAGTGATAGGTGGCCGGCCCCTTGCGGATCGCGTCGACCAGGTAGTCGGGGTTTTCCACGGTCGAGACCAGCCGCACGCCGCGCTCGGGCGGGATGTGGCCCAGGCGCTCGTCGATATAGGCCTGCATGTTGGCCGAAAGGGTCTCGCCGCCGTGGTGCAGGTCGATCCGGGTGATGGTCGGGTCCATGGCCAGGGCGGCGACATAGTCGATCGCGCCGCGCGAGGGCGAGTGGAAGGGACCCATCAGGTCGCCGGCGAAGACGACATGCGCCTGGCGAACGGCGCTCAGGGGAATGTCGCGCGGCGGCAGGGTCAGGGCGTCGGCGCTGCTCAGGTGCAGGCGGCGGGCCAGGGCCGCGACGCGGCCGGCGTGGGCGTCGCCCAGGTGCGGCCCGCGCCACCAGGCGATCGAGCCCAGGTCGGAGATCACCTGCAGGACGATGTCGGGCGTGTAGCGGCCGCTTTCCAGCAGGCTGATCACCTCCTCGACGAAAGTGTAGTCGTCGACGCCGTCCAGGGCGTCCTCGCCCAGCATGATGTCCCAGCGCTCGGCGATGATCTTGATCGACGGCAGATACCGGTCTTGGGCGCCTTCCTGAAGAAAATCGAACAGGGCCATCAGGGCAGGTCCTCTTGGTTGGTCATCGCCGTCAGGATCGCGTGCAGGCGCGCGACACGGGCTTCGCCGGGCGAGAACACCCGGTCGGCGGCGGTCAGGTCGTAGTGCGGGCTGACGCGGGCGCAGATCGCGTGATCCTCGTCGAAGATCTGGCGGTTGACCCGGGCGCTGGAGTCGAGGAACGCCTCGACGGCGGCCTCGTAGCCGGGCTTCACCTGGCCGGCCAGCTGGCGGCTGCAGAAGTGGGCCCGGTGCGGCGTGGCCGAGGGCAGGAAGGTCTGCAGCGAATAGGAATAGCCGAAGGTCGAGGAGACCATGGCGAACGGGAAGACATAGATCGTCCAGTAGCCCGGATAGGCGCCCTCGGACTCGAAGAACCGGCCCATCGTCTTCAGCCCGCGCAGGGTGCGGCTGTCGGTGATGTGGGCGGCATAGGTGGTGTTGGGGCCGTCGAAGACGATCGCGTCGTCCCGCAGGCCCAGGGGCGCCAGGGTGCGCGGGTGGATTGGATTGACGTGGTCGCTCTCCAGCGCGTTCTCGACCGCCACGCGCCAGTCGGACTGGAATTCGAAGGCGTTGAAGTCGCGGCGGCCCGCGATCCGCGTCGAGACCTCGGCCAGCGGCGCGAAGGCGCCGGCCAACTGGGTCGGCAGGTCCTGCGCGGGCGCGATCCCGACGAAGAGAAAGTCGCCGCACCAGGCGGTCTGGAAGCGGCTTAAGGCCACCTTGTCCAGGGCGCCGGGCGGGAAGGTCTTGGCCAGCGGCACGCGGACCTGGCCGCCGCGATAGCTCCAGCCGTGATAGGGACAGACGGCCCGGCCGACGCCATGGTCCTCGATGAAGAACCGCGCGCCGCGATGCGGGCAGACATTGTCGAAGGCGATGATCTGGCCTTCGTCATTGTGCAGAACGAGATCGCCCAGGGCCCAGTCCAGGCGCAGGAAGGCGCCCGGCTCGGCCAGCTCGCTCCGGTGGGCGACCAGGTGCCAACAGGTGGTCAGCAGGGTGTGGTCGAGGGGATTCAAAGCCGCCTCGCCGGCGCCGCGTACAGCGTCACCCCGTCCTCGCAGCCGCGCACCACGACCGCGCCGGCCCCGACCATGCAGCCGGCCCCGATGGTCAGCCGTGGGAGCACCCGCGCGCCCGAGCCGAAGAAGCTGCGGTCGCCGACCGTGACGCCGCCGGTCAGGTCGACATAGCCGCTGAGGGTGACGAAGTCGCCGACGGCGACGTCGTGGCCCAGGCTGGAATAAGCGTTGAGGGTCAGGAGGTCGCCGGCCTTGCTGTCGGCCGAGACGTCCGTGAACGGGCCGACCACGGCGCCGTGGCCCAGCCTGGCCGAGGCCGAGACCCAGGCGCGGGGGTGGATGAGCGTGGCGAAGGCTTGCGGGCCGCCCAGCCGTCCGGCCAGGGCGACCTTGCCGGCCGGATCGCCGACGGCCATCACCAGGCGCTGGTTGGGCGCGAGGGCATAGGCCTTGGTGTCGCCCAGCCGCGGCAGGTCGCGGCCGAAGGCGGCCATCGGCTGGTCGCCGTCGTCCAGATAGCCGACGAAGCGGTCGCCGCCGGTCAGGCCCGGGGCGAACCAGTCGTGGATCTCGCGGGCGAAGGCCCCGCCGCCGACCAGCACATAGTCCGTCATCGCGCCAAAATCCCTCAGCTGGCCAGGTAGCCGCCGTCGACGGCCCATACCGCGCCGGTCACCCAGCGGGCGGCGGGCGACAGCAGGAACACGGCGGCCGAGGCCACATCGTCCGGTTGGCCGAAGCCCAGCGGGTGCTGGGCCTCATAGGCGCTCATGCCGGCGTCGGAGAGGCCGCGCGCCAGGCGGGCGTGCATCTCGGTCTCGACCCCGCCGGCGGCGATGGCGTTGACCCGGATTTCCTTGGGGGCCAGCTCGCAGGCCAGGGACCGGGTCAGGCCCTCGATCGCGGCCTTGGCGGCGGAATAGGCCATCATGCCGGCGCGGCCGCGCTGGGCCGAGGCCGAGGACATCAGCACGATCGACGCGCCGGCCTTCATCACATTGGCCTTGCCGGCCGCGCGGCCCAGGCCCAGGGCGCCATGCACCGCCGCCCCGAACACGCCGTCGATCTGCTTGGCCTTGGTCAGGCGGGCCGGCAGGATCAGCTCGCTGCCCGCCGAATGGAAAGCGCCGTCCAGCCCGCCGGCCTCGGTGGCGATGGCCGAGATGCGATCGGCGACGGCGTCGGCGTCGTTGAGTTCGGCGGCGAAGGCGGTGTGTCCCGCGCCGGGAAGGGCCTCGAGGGTGGCGGCCAGGCGGGCCTCGTCGCGGCCGGTGGCGATCACCCGGCCGCCGCACCGGGCGATCAGGGCGGCGGCGGCGCGGCCCAGGCCCGAAGAGGCGCCGGTCACCAGGATGGTCCGGTCCTTCAGGGCGTTTGGTGAAAAGGTCATGCGGCGATCACTTCGGCGCAGGCCAGCGGCCCGAACTCGGCCAGCACCGCGCCCCACGACAGGCCGACGCCGAAGCCGACCAGCATCAGCCGGGCCGAGCCTGTGGTCAGGCGCTGGGCCATGTCGTCGGCCAGCAGCAGCGGGATGGTCGCCGAACTGGTATTGCCATAGCGGTCGATATTGATCGGCAGGCGGTCGGTGTCCGTGGCGCCGATCTTCTTGCCGATGTGGCGCAGCATGAAGCGGTTGGCCTGGTGCAGCAGGTAGGCGTCGACCTTGTCGCCGGTGATGTCCGCGTCGGCCAGGATGGCGGCCACCAGCTTGGGCACTTCGCGCAGGGTGAAGGTGAACACCTCGCCGCCGTCCATGTGCAGGCGGGTCGGGTCCAGGGTGAAGGCGCGGTCGGGATCGACGGGGCGGAAGCCGCCCTGTGGCACCATCAGCGCGCCGGCGCCGGCGCCGTCCGTGCCCATGCGGAAGTTCATGGCGGGCGCGGCCGGGTCGTGCTCCAGCGCCGAGGCCGAGCCGGCGTCGCCGAACAGCACGGCCGTGCCGCGATCGCTGGGATCGACCAGGCGGCTGCTGGTCTCACCGGCCAGCAGCAGCACGCGCCGGCAGCCGCTCTGGATCAGGCTGGACGCCAGCCACAGGCCGTAGACATAGCCCGAGCAGCCCAGATTGACGTCGAAGGCCTGGCAGTCGCTGGCCAGCTTCAGGCGGCCGTGCAGCAGGCAGGCGCTGGCGGGCAGCGGATGATCGGGCGTCTGGGTGACGAAGATCAGCGCGTCGATGCTCTCGGGCTCCCAGCCCAGCCGCTCCAGCAGCCGCTCGGCGGCGGCGGCGCAGAGGTCGGCGCTGGTCTGGTCCGGCGCGGCCCAGTGGCGGGTCTCGACCCCGACCATCTTGACGACGTCGGCGACCGCCTGGTCGCCCAGGGTCTGCGCGATCACCGAATTGGGCACCGGCGGTCCGGGCACGGCGCAGACCACGCCGCGCAGGGCGACGCCGGACAGGGCGTAGCCGCCCCGACGGCGGCCCCCCTTTTCAGAGTCGCTGGCGGGCGAGGCAGGCGCCGTGGTCGTCATGATCAGGCCGCCTTGGCCCGCGGGATCAGGGCGGCGATGTCGCTGACCGTGACGCACTCGGCCAGGGCCGCGCCGTCCAGCAGCTCGCCGTGGATCTCGTCGACCAGGGCGATGGTCGAGACGATGGCCAGCGAGTCCCAGTTGTGGTTGGCCAGGACGGTGTCGGCGTTCACTTCGGCGGTGTCGATCTCGAAGATCTCGGCCAGGCCGGCGTACAGGGTCTGCATTGCTGTGCTCCTAGAGAAGGGCCTGGGCGGCGGCCCAGGAATAGCCGACGCCGAAGCCGACCAGCAGGACGCGGCGCGGACGCCCGTCCCTGACCAGCGGTTCCAGCGCCATGGGAATGGTGGATGAGACGGTGTTGCCCCAGTCGCGCAGGGCCACCACGAAGCGGTCCTCGGGCACGGCCAACTTGCGGCGCAGGCGGTCGAGGATGAAGGCGCTGGCCTGGTGCAGCACCACGGCGTCGTAGTCGTCCAGCGTGGCGTCGGCGCGGGCCAGCAGCTTGTCGATCGCCGCCGGGACCGCGCCGAGGGTGAAGGTCATGATCGCCGCGCCGTTCATGTAGAGATGGTCGGCCGACCTCAGATTGCCCGAGGCGTCCTCGGTGACGACGGCCGTCTCCGCCGTGCGCGGCTGGCGAAAGCCCCCGGCCGGGACGATCAGGTTCTCGGCCCCTGCGCCGTCCGTGCCGAATACGAAGGGGCCCAGGGCCGGCGTATCGGTCTCGACGGCCTCGATCAGGGTGGCGGCCGCGCCGTCGCCGAACAGGCTGCGCACGCCGCGGTCCATCGGGTGGATCAGCTTGGAATAGGTGTCGGCGGTCAGCAGCAGCACGCGCCGCGCCTGGCCGCTGGCGATCAGGGCCTGGGCCATGGACAGGCCGTAGACGAAGCCCGAGCAGCCGAGGTTGAAGTCCAGCGCGCCGATGTCGGTGCGCAGCCCCAGCCGGTGCTGCAGGATGCAGGCCGAGGTCGGCAGGATGTGATCCGGCGCCTGGGTGCAGAACAGCAGGTAGTCGATGTCGCTTGGCGCGACGCGGCCCTGGGCGAACAGCGCCTTGCCGGCGGCCTGCGCCAGGTCGACGGCGGTTTCGCCGGGGGCGGCGATGCGGCGGGTCTGGACGCCGGTCTTGTCGAGGATCTTGTCGGCCGGCCAGCTGGGATACAGGGCGGCCAGGTCATCGTTGCTCAGCACCTGCTCGGGCAGGTGGCTGGCGATCGCGACGATTTTTCCGCTCGTGCCCACCTGACTCGGACGCTCCTCAACCGACGGCTGAGACTAGGGTTTCAAGTTCTAAAGACCGGTTAACCATAAGCTCCCGCTGATGCGGCGCGTCGTCGCGGCGAGGGGGTCTAGAGGCTCAGTCGAGGGCTTGCGCCAGAGCCAGGGCGACGCGGTTGACCTGGTCGACGTCCATGTCGGCGAAATAGGGCAGGCCCAGGGTCGAGGCGGCGAGGCGCTCGGTGACCGGCAGGGCGTCGGCCGGGCAGTGGGCGAAGGCCGGGGCGCGGTGGCAGCCCTGGCCCCACCAGCGGCGGCTGTCGACGCCCTGGCTCTTCAGGCTGGCCTCGACGGCGCCGGTCGCCCCCTCGGGCAGGGCGACGACGCAGGTGCTGGACGTCCAGTCCAGGCCCCAGCCGGGCTGGAAGCGGACGGCCGGGCTGTGCAGCAGCGACACGCGCAGGCGCTGGGCCGTGATGATGTAGGCCGTGCGGGTCGAGGGCCACTGGTCCAGGGCGGTCAGGCCTACGGCGCAGGTATATTCGCTGAGCTTGGCGTTGTTGGCCGCGAAACGCGCCTCGCGGTCGCCCATGAAGCCGAAGCTGGTCAGGGCCCGGAAGCGGTCGATGAAGGCCGGATCCTCCGAGGCGATGAAGCCGCCCTCGCCGACGCCCAGCGACTTGGTGGCGTGCAGGCTGACCATGGTCGGGACCGGGGCGGCGCTGACGCTGTCGAACGAGGCGGCCGCGTCGATGACCACCGGCAGGCCGGTGTCCTCCGCTAGCCTAGCCCAGGGCGTCGGATCGAGCGGTTGGCCGAAGGCGGCCACCGGGATCACCGCCGAGACGGGGCCGGGCGCGTGGGCCAGGCGCGCGCGGACATGGTCGGCGTCCAGCACCCCGGTGACGGGATCGACGTCGACGAACCAGGGAACCAGGCCCGCCTGGATCGCGGCGTGTGCGGTGGCGACGAAGGTCCAGGATGGCATGACGCACAGGCCGCCCGGCTTGGCGTCCAGCGCCAGCAGGGCCAGGGTCAGGGCCTGGGTGCCGTTGGCGGCGGTGCAGGCCAGGGTCGGCCGCGCGAACCGCGCCGCCAGACGCGCTTCCAGCTCGATCAGCATGGGGCCGAAATTGGAGTACCAGCGCTTGGCGTCGATCCGCTGCAGATACGGCAGGATCGCCTCGGCCGACGGCATGAACGGCCGCGCCACCGGGACGGGGGCGTCCTGAGGTGAGGGGACGCCGAGGCCCGAAGCATCAACTGCCGAGAGGAGAGCGGACGAGTGCACGAAAGCGGATCGCTCAAGGTTGCCGGAAGGTTCGAGTAAGCGCCACGATGGTTAATCGAGGGTTGCGGGCGGGGTCTCCGGGGTGCGACCGACTGACGCCGACGCCACGAAAAAGGGCCGACGTTTCCGCCGGCCCCTTCCGTTTCCGTTTGGTCGCGAGACCTACCAGATCTTCACGCGATCGGCCGGGGCGACATACAGCTTGTCGCCCGGTTTGACGTCGAAGGCCGAGTACCAGCCCGGCTGGTTCCGGACCGTGCCGTTGACGCGGTAGACGGCCGGCGAGTGCGGGTCGCTGGCGATCTGCTGCTTCAGCGCGTCGTCGCGCGACTTCTGGCGCCACACCTGGGCCCAGCCCAGATAGACGCGCTGGTCGCCGGTGAAGCCGTCCAGCACGGGCGAAGGCTTGCCCTGCAGCGACACGTGGTAGGCGTCCAGACCGAAGCCCAGGCCCGACAGGTCGCCGATGTTCTCGCCCATGGTCAGGTCGCCGTTGACGTGCATGCCCGGGAAGGGCTCGAACGCCGAGTACTGGGCGCCCAGCTTGTTCTTCTGGACCTCGAACTTGGCGGCGTCTTCCGCCGTCCACCAGTCGCGCAGCACGCCGTCGCCGTCGGACTTGCGGCCCTGGTCGTCGAAGCCGTGGCCGATCTCGTGGCCGATCACGCCGCCGATGCCGCCGTAGTTGACGGCCGGATCCGCGTCCGGATGGAAGAACGGCGCCTGCAGTATGGCGGCCGGGAACACGATCTCGTTGTTGACCGAGTTGTAGTAGGCGTTGACCGTCTGCGGGGTCATGCCCCACTCGGACTTGTCGACCGGCTGGTTCAGGCGCTCGACGTCGTGGCGGTAGTCCCAGGCGGCTTCGCGCATGGCGTTGCCGTAGGCGTCGCCTTCCTTGATCTCCAGCTTGGAATAGTCACGCCACTTGTCGGGATAGCCGATCTTGACGGTGAACTTGGCCAGCTTGTCCTGAGCCTTGGCCTTGGTCTCCGCGCCCATCCAGTCCGACGCCTCGATGCGGGTCTTCAGGACGGTGCGGATGTCGCCGACCAGGGCGACCATCTTGGCCTTCGAGGCCGGCGGGAAGTAGGCGGCGACATATTCCTTGCCGACCGCTTCGCCCAGCAGACCGTTGACCTGGGCGACGCCGCGCTTCCAGCGCGGGCGCTGCTCGGGCTGGCCCGACAGGGTCTTGTTGCGGAACTCGAAGCTGGCGTCGACGAAGCGCTTGGACAGCATCGGGGCCGCGCCGTCGATCACCTTGAACGCCTGCCAGGCCTTCAGGGTCTCGATCGGGGTGTCGGCATAGATCTTGGCGTATTTCGGGAACGAGGTGTTGGTCGTCACGATGACGCGGTCGATCTTCGGCAGCTCGGTGCCGACCAGATAGCGGTTCCAGTCATAGCCCGGCGTCTGGGCCTGCAGTTCGGCCAGGCTGGCCGGATTGTAGGTCTTGTCGCGGTTGCGACGCTCGACCCGGCTCCACGAGGCTTCGGCCAGCTTGGTCTCGAAGTCGACCACGGCCTTGGCGTTCTCGGCCGGCTTTTCCCAGCCGCCCAGGGTCAGCATCTTCTCGACATAGGCCAGGTAGGCCGTCTTCTTGTCGGCGAACTTGGCGTCCAGATAGTAGTCGCGGTCGGGCAGGCTGAGGCCGCCGGTCGAGGCGTAGACGGCGTAGGCGTTGGGGCTCTTGGCGTCGGTCGAGATGCCCAGGCCGATCAGGGCCGAATAGGGCGTGGTCGAGCTCTTGCCCATCAGAGCCGTGAACTCGTCCTTGGTCTTGACCTTCTGGACGCCGGCCAGCCACGGCTTGATCGGGGCGGCGTCGAGCTTCTCGATGGCCGCCTCGTCCATGAAGGCGCGGTAGGCGGCGCCGATCTTGGCCTTGTCGCCGGTGGCGGCCTTGTCGGCGGCCGCGGCCTCGATCAGGGCCTTGGTGCGGGCTTCCGACAGTTCCGCCAGCTTGTCGAAGTTACCGTAGCGGGTGCGGTCCGACGGGATCACCGTCTTGGCGTCCCAGGCGCCGTTGGCGAACTTGTAGAAGTCGTCGCCCGGCTTCACCGAGGTGTCCATGCCCGAGAGGTCGAAACCCCAGGTCCCGTAGCGCGGCGACTCCAGCGAGGTGACGTCGCCCGAGGCGACGCCCTCCGCCAGAGCCGGCAGCAGCGATTGCACCGTGCAGGCGTCGTTGATGCAGGGGTGCTCTTCGTGAGCTTGCGCCCCGAAGGCCGACAGAGACAACGCCGCGATCGCCGCGGCGCCGAACCAAACTCGTTTCATGGAAAGTCGCATCCGTTGGTGTGAGCTGGAGCGTGGCAGCCGAAAGTGTGAGCGGTTTCGGCGGCCGCCACGCTCCAAGTGTTTGAGGCAGAGCCTGTTTATCCGTTTCCGATTTTCATCGGAACCGGCCAGGCTCTGGCGGCAATCTGCACGGACGCGGAAAATTTGCTCCCTTAAAAAAAGTTCATGTAGCCCATTTTTAGAGTCTTCAGTGCTTGTGCTCGGCCGTGGCCGGAGCTTGTCCGCCGGACGGCGGAGTCAGTTGCACGGCCAGGTCGACCTGCGCCTTGCGGCCGTTGTCGAAGACCAGGGTCACCGGAACTTTTTGCCCCACGGACTGGGCCGCCTTCAGCGACAAGATCATCAGGTGGTAGCCGCCGGGGGCGAAGGCGACCTGGCCACCGGCCGGGATCACCACGCCCTTGTCCTGCTCGCGCATGGTCATGACGCCATTGACCATGGCCGACTGGTGGATCTCGACCGAGCCGGCGGCCGCGGTCTCGACGCGCTGCAGGGTCACCGGGGTCTTGCCGGCGTTGGCGATGGTCATGAAGCCCACCCCGTTCATGCCGGCCTGGGCCGGGCGGCTCCAGGGCTGGCGGATGGTCAGGGCGCCGAGCTTGTAGTCGCCGGCTTGAGCCAGCGGGGCGGCGACGGCGGCGGCCAGGATGGCGGTCAGGGCGATGGCGAACGGACGCGACATGGAGCGCTCCTTCCTAGTGTTGGTGGGCGGCGGGCGCCGCGCCAGTCGGATTGGGGGTAGGGATCAGGGTGACGACCGGGGCGGGCCGGCTCAGCTTCTCGTCGGGCCGGGCGGGGTCGGCCACTTCCGTCCATTGGCTCTCGCCCTTCTCGCAGGTCTGGATGACCGGGAAGACCAGGCGGTCTCCAGAGGCCGGCAGCTTCATCAGCACGGCGAAGTCGTCGAAGGCCTCGTCGGGCAGCCGGCCCTCGAAGGTGATCGCCGTCGGCGCGGCCTTCGGGTCGGGGCCGCGCTCGAGCGTATAGGTCCAGCCCGGCTTCACCTGCGGCCGGGCCGAGGCCACGCCCTCGGGGATCTCGATGCGGACCTTCAGGGTGGTGTCGCCGGCCGCGCAGGCGTGGCCGACGCGAAAGGCGATGGCGGCGTAGGAGCCGGACTTGGCCGTGTCGGGGGCGGCGACCACGTGGGCCGCCGCCCCCGTCGCCAGCGAAGAGGTCGCCACGAGCGCGAGAAGAGCAATCAGGGGGGTCTTCATCGGCATTCTCCTCAGAAGCTCACGGTGACGCCGCCGAACACCGACCGGCCGTCGCCGGGCCACAGGGTGGCGGTGGCGGCGGTCCAGGCGACGGCGGCCTGGGTGTTGGAGACATAGGCCTTGTCGGTCAGGTTCCGCGCATCGACGAACAGCGACACGGCGGGCGTGACCTTCCAGCCGGCGTTGAGGTTCAGGATCGCATAGCCCGGAGCCTTCTGGGTGTTCTTGTAGTCGATCCACTGGTCGGTCGCCGACCACTCCAGCGACGGGGCCACGAACCAGCCGCGCGGATCGTCGTAGCGGATTTCCGAGCGATAGAAGGTCTTGGGCACGATCGGCAGGCGGTTGTCGTGGTAGTCGACGTCGTCCTTGAAGCGGAAGTCCGACAGGGTCCAGGTCTGACGGAGACGCCAATGCGGCGCGACGGCCCAGTCCAGCGCGGCCTCGATCCCCTGGTGCAGGGTGTTCTCGGCGTTGAAGGTGGCGGCCGGGATCGACGAGCTGACCGCGTATTGCAGCATCTCGTCCTTCAGTTCGGCGCGATAGAGCGTCAGGTCGTAGGTGAAGGGACCACGATGACCGCGCGCGCCGATCTCGCCGGTCCAGGCCTTCTGGGCCTTCACCGGCGCGAAGCCGGTGTTGGTCGGTGACATCGAGCTGAAGTTCGGCGGCTCGACCGAGCGGGTCAGGTTGGCGAAGACCTGGTCGCCGGCCTCGTCCTGCCACAGCAGGCCGACGCGCGGGGAGATCCAGTTGTAGGTCTTGGAGGCGTCCAGGTTGAAGGTGCTCTTCACGCCCGGGACCGCGACGCTGGTGTAGTCCCTTTCGGCCTGGCCCCAGGTGGCGCCAGCCACGACGGCCAGCTGGTCGGTGACGAACAGGCGCCCCTCGCCGAACACGTCCATGGCCTTGGCGTTCTGGTAGGAGATCGACTGCAGCGCACCTCGCGCGCCCCGGACGTTCGTATAGAAGTGCGAGTCCAGGTCACCCTGGCGGTACCAGGCGCCGAAGAAGGCGTCGGCCCGCTTGCCGCCGATCTCGCCGTCCCAGTCGAAGCGGCCGAAGGCGCCGTAGTTGCGGCTTTCCTGGTCGATGACCTGGAAGATCGGGTGGTCCAGCTCCTTCCAGACGCCATACAGCGCGCCCTGGAAGACGAGCTGGTCGTTAAGGCGCCAAGTCGTCCGCAGCGAACCGCGCACGCCGCGCTGGTTGCGGCCCTGGTCGCCGGACAGGTTGCCCGCCGCCGACTGGTGGGAATCGGCCTGGAACTGGGCCAGCGTCAGCGACCCCGGGATCTCCTGGTTGATGTTCGACCCGTTGACGATGAAGCGGACCTCGCGGTCCTGGCCGAACGCGCGGCCGATATTCAGCGAACCGAACTGGATGTTCTGCTGGCTCTGCGAGCGCCAGCCCTGGCCGGTCTGGTTGGTGGCGGCGGCGTAGACGTCCCAGTCTCCGGCCTGGCGGGCGATGGCGACGTGCTCGCGCAGCAGGCCGTAGGACCCGCCGTCGATGCGGACCTGGTTGGCGAAGCCGGCGTCCTTGCCGGTCGGCGTGACCATGTTGATCGCCCCGCCCAGCAGGGCCCCGCCGAAGCGCAGGGCGTTGCCGCCGCGATAGACCTCGGCGTAGCGGGTGTTCAGCGGATCGGCGACCTGGCTGTCGCCATAGCCGTCGGCCTCGTTCAGCGGCACGCCGTCCTGGGCCAGCAGCAGGCCGCGGTTGTGGTTGGCGTTGCCGATGCCCGAGCCGCGGATCGAGATGCGGATGTCGCCGCCCCACTTGCGCTGGGCGTAGACGCCGGGCGCGTCGCGCAGCATGTCGTCCAGCGCCAGGGTCTGGCGATTGATGTAGCTTTCCTGGGAGATCACCGACACCGCGCCGGGCGTCTCCGACAGGCGCTTGCGAGCGTCGGCGACG
Source organism: Caulobacter sp. FV1ye6ST (assembly GCF_058681225.1). NCBI lineage: Bacteria > Pseudomonadati > Pseudomonadota > Alphaproteobacteria > Caulobacterales > Caulobacteraceae > Caulobacter > Caulobacter sp. FV1ye6ST. Next base: position 4,785,537 of record NZ_CM178733.1, on the reverse strand, counting down.
ACTTGGGGATCCTCGGGATTGGGGCGGGCGGTGACGATGACCGAGGAGACGCTGGTCTGGTCGTCATTGGCGTAGGCAGGAGCGGCGAGCGCGGTCAGCGCGGCGGCGCCCAGCAGGGCGCGGCGGAAGGTCGACATGACAAGAGGTATCCTGAAGGCGTGACGAGGCGCGCGGCGTGTTCAAACGCGGCGCGGCGGCAAAAAGGTCAGGCGTTCAGATTGGCGGGCGGGCCCTGGCTGGGCGGACGCGGCGGGGCGCGGGCGTGACCGCGCACGCCCAGCACGCGCTGGACGGGGGTCTCCACGAACTCGGCATATTGGACGGGGGCGATGGCCGGAGCCGGCGCGTCGATCGTCACCGCCAGGGTCGGGGCGACGCAGTTGGAGCACTTCAGCCCCATGAAGTCCTTGGCCGGGGCCGTGCGGACCGAGCCGTCCTTCTCGAGGATGACGACCTTGGAGCCCTCGGCCGAGCAGATGACGATGGCCGAGCCGCTTTCGCGCAGGTCGTGCGCCATGGCCGCGGCGGGCGTCAGCGCCTGGACGAACACGGCCAGCATCGCCGCGAGCGCGGCGAGCAAGACTCGGAACTGTCCCAGGCGGGTGGTCATGATGCGCGCAGACCTAGAAGCTGGCCGCGACGCGGTCAACGCGACCGCGCAGCGCCATGACCGTCCGCCGCTACTTAAGGGGGACTAATGATGCCCTGTCTGCGCCGCCGCCTTCTTCCTCGGCGCGCGCAGCAGCATGCCGCGCGCGATCTCTTCCTCGCCGATCAGGGCGTGGGTGGCGCCCATCTGCTTGAGAAGCGCGACGTCGGCGTCGGTATAGGCCCGGGCGACGATCTCGCAGTCGGGGTTGGCGGCGCGGGCCTGCTCGATGATGCGGCCGGCCTCGAACGGGCTGGGCACGGCGACGAACAGGTGGGTGGCCTTGTCCAGGCCCGCCTTCAGCAGGATCTCGGGCTTGACCGCGTTGCCGCCGATCGTCTCGTAGCCGGCCTTGCGCAGCTCCTCGGCGCGCTCGGGGTCGTCCTCGATGACGACCAGAGGGGTCCTGGCCTTCAGGCCCTCGGCCACCAGCTTGCCGACGCGTCCGTAGCCGACCAGCAGGGCGTGCGGCTTGGCGGCGGCCAGGATCGGCGGTTCGCCGGCCGCCCCATTTTCATTTCTTGGCGGCTCCTTGGCGATCATCTTGGGCAGCACGCGGTCCAGCAGGGCGAACAGCAGCGGGTTGAGCAGGATCGACAGGATGGCGCCGGCCAGGATCAGGTCGCGCCCCTCGGGCGGCAGCAGCTTCAGCGAGACGCCCAGGCCCGCCAGGATGAACGAGAACTCGCCGATCTGGGCCAGGCTGGCCGAGATGGTCAGGGCGGTGCTCATGGGGCGGCGGAACGCCAGGACGATGCCCAGGGCGAAGATCGACTTGCCGATGACGATGATCGCCACGGTGGCCAGCACCGCCAGGGGCTGCTCCAGCAGGACCTGATAGTTGAACAGCATGCCGATCGAGACGAAGAACAGCACGGCGAAGGCGTCGCGCAGCGGCAGGGTCTCGTTGGCGGCCTGCTGGGAGAGCTCGCTCTCGGCCATGATCATGCCGGCGAAAAAGGCCCCCAGGGCGAACGACACGCCGAACAGCGCGGCCGAGCCGAAGGCGACGCCCAGGGCGATGGCCAGCACGCCCAGACGGAACAGCTCGCGCGAGCCTGTGTGGGCGACGCGGTGCAGGATCCACGGGATCACGCGGCGACCGACGATCAGCATCAGGGCCACGAAGGCCACGACCTTGCCGATGGTGATGGCGAAGGCGCCCAGGACGCCGCCGCCCGCTTGGTTAGCCGGGGCCTCGCCGCCCAGCACGCCGGACAGGGCGGGCAGCAGGACCAGCGCCAGCACCATGGCCAGGTCCTCGACGATCAGCCAGCCGACCGCGATCTTGCCCCGCCCCGTCTCGATCAGCCGTCGTTCCTGAAGCGCGCGCAGCAGCACGACGGTCGAGGCGACCGACAAGGCCAGGCCGAACACGATCCCCGCCCCGACGCTCCAGCCCAGAATGACCGCCAGGCCCAGGCCCATCGCCGTCGCCGCCGCGATCTGCACGACCGCGCCGGGGATGGCGATGTTCTTCACCGCCATCAGGTCCTTGAGCGAGAAGTGCAGACCGACCCCGAACATCAGCAGGATCACGCCGATCTCGGCCAACTGCGGCGCCAGCTCCTGGTCGGCGACGTAGCCGGGCGTGAACGGCCCCACCAGCACGCCGGCCAGCAGATAGCCGACCAGCACGGGCAGCTTCAGGCGATTGGCGATGGCGCCGAAGACAAAGGCCAGGCCCAGGCCCGCGACGATGGTGGCGATCAGCGACGTGTGGTGCACGAGTTCTCCTTGACGGTCGTCCTTTTCGAGCGTACTCAACCAATATGGGTGACAAAGCCCGGGTACGCCAGATGCCGCACGCAAAAATTCTCCTTCCGGCGCAATGCCGGGCCGCTCGCGGACTGATCAATTGGTCCCAAGGTGAACTCGCCGATCGGGCAGGCGTTTCGCGCAGCACGGTCAAGGACTTCGAGACCGAGCGCCATGCCTTGCACCACAGCACCGAGCGTCTCCTGATCGACGCGATCGAGGCGGGCGGCGTGTCGCTGATCGTGGCGGATACGACCGACGGCCTCTGGTCGGGGCCGGGCGTGCGCCTCAAGAGACCGACTTAAACAATCCAGGAGGGCGCGTGGCGCACGAGGTTTCCCCAGAGAGCTACAAGGACCTGGTCCTGTTCCTGGCGACCGCCGGCATCGTCGCGCCGATCTTCAAGCGCCTGAAGATCAATCCGATCCTGGGTTATCTGCTGGCCGGGGTCATCCTGGGGCCGTTCGGCCTGGGCCGGTTCATCCCCTACGCGCCGTGGCTGGACTACGTCACCGTCGACAACCCCGCCGAAATCGCCCAGCTGGCCGAGTTCGGGGTCGTGTTCCTGCTGTTCATGATCGGGCTGGAGCTCTCTTGGGAGCGCCTGCGGCTGATGCGCAAATGGGTGTTTGGCCTGGGCGCGATCCAGGTGATCGCCTGCTCGCTGGGCCTGGGGGCGGGGGCCATGTTGCTGGGCCAGAGCCCGGTGGCGGCCCTGACCATCGGCGCGGCCCTGACCCTGTCCTCGACCGCCATCGCCGTGCCGGTGCTGGCCGAGCGCCGCCGCCTGCATTCCGAAGCCGGTCGCGCCACCTTCTCGGTGCTGCTGTTCCAGGACCTGGCCGTGGCGCCGATCCTGATCACCCTGGCCATCCTTGGCCGCGGCCATGGATCGTTCCAGGTCAAGGATCTGCTGGCCCTTGCCCCGGCGGCGCTGGGCCTGGGCGCGATCGTGCTGGTCGGACGTCTGGCCCTGCGGCCCATGCTGAAGTCCGTCGCCAAGGCCAAGAGCGAAGAGATGTTCATGGCCGCCTGCCTGCTGGTGATCATCGGCGCGGGTCTGGTCAGCGCGCTTTCGGGCCTGTCGATGGCGCTGGGCGCCTTCGTCGCCGGCATCCTGCTGGCCGAGACCGAGTATCGCCACGAGGTCGAGGTCAAGATCGAACCGTTCAAGGGCCTTCTGCTGAGCCTGTTCTTCGTCTCGCTGGGCATCCGCCTGGATCTCTCCCTGCTGGCCGCCCAGCCGGTGGCGATCCTGGCCACGGCGGTCGGCCTGATGCTGCTCAAGACGGCCGTGGTGTTCGTCGGGGGGCTGGTCATGGGCCTGAACCGGCGCGCCGCGATCGAGGCCGGCCTGATCCTGGCGGCCGGCGGCGAGTTCGCCTTCGTGCTGCTGGACAAGGCCATCGACGCCGAGGTGGTGTCGCGGCCGTTGGGTCAGGCGGTGCTGGTCTCGGCCACCCTGAGCATGTTCCTGATCCCGGGCCTGGCGGCGCTGGGCGGCCATCTGGGCCGCAAGAGCGCGCCGCTGCCGATCAGCGAGGCCCCGCCCTCGACGCCCCGCGAGCCGGACCGCGTCGGCCCCGAGCCGGCCGGTCAGGTGCTGGTGATCGGCTATGGCCGGGTCGGCAAGCTGGTCGGCGACATGCTGGGCCGTCATGAGCTGCCCTGGATCGCCGTCGACCGCGATGCGCGTCTGGTCGAGCAGGGACGGCGCAACGGCGACCGGATCTATTATGGCGACGCCTCGCGGATCGAGCTGCTCGAGCGCTGCGGCCTGGCCACGGCCAAGGCGGTGGTGGTGACCATGGACGCCTTCGAGGTGGCCGAAGCCGTGGTCGCCGCCGCGCGCGGGGCGCGGCCGGACGTGCCGATCGTGGTCCGCGCCCGCGACGCCCACCACGCCGCGCGGCTCTACGAGCTGGGCGCCACCGACGCCGTGCCCGAGACCATCGAGGCCTCGCTGCAACTGTCAGAAGCCGTGCTGGTCGATATCGGCGTGCCGATGGGCCTGGTCATCGCCTCGATCCACGAGCGCCGCGACGAGTACCGCAAGAAGCTGAACCGGCCCGACGCCCTGGGCGGACGCCGCCGCCGGTTGCGCGACGCCTCGCTGTGAGGGGGCGCTAGACCGCTTCCGCCCGGTACCGTCGGCGGTGATGGCCCGCCGCCTTCACCAGGCGCAGGAAGTGCGGGCAGTCCATCAGGAGCGGAACCTCGCAGTCGGCGGCGTGGGCCAGGCCCTCGCGCAGGCGGGTCAGCTGTTCGATGCGGCGGTCCAGGTCGACGGCCTTGGCGCGAAGGGCCGCGCGGTCGATGTCCCGGCCGGTTCGCTTGGGGTCGTCCAGCATCTCGCCGATTTCGTCCAGCGAGAAGCCGCAGGCGCGGCCCAGGGCGATCAGCGACAGCCGCTCGATCACGGCCGGGGCGAACAGTCGCTTGAGGCCCCGCCGGCCGGTCGAGGCGATCAGGCCCTTTTCCTCATAGAACCGCAGGGCCGAGGCGCGCACGCCGGTCCGTTTCGCCAAGTCTGAAATATCAATCTCGAACACCGCTTGACCTCAAGTGCGCTTCAACTTGCAGGATGCGCGGGGAAGACGACGATCGCAACAAAGGAGACGCGTATGAGCGACCAGGACATGGCGGCCTATTGGGACCGCGCCGGGAAGGTCTGGGTCGAGCAGCAGGGTTTGCTGGACCGGATCTACCAGCCGATCGCCCGGGCGGTGGTCGAGGCCGCCGACCTTCGCGACGGCGAGGCGGTGTTGGACGTGGGCTGCGGCGCGGGGGCGACCACCTTCGAGGCGGCGTGGCGCGTGGGGCCGACGGGACGGGCGGTCGGGGTCGACATCTCGCCGGCCCTGGCCGAGCTGGCCCGCCGTCGTGCGGGCGAGGACGGGCTGGAGGGCGTGGAGTTCCTGCTGGCCGATGCCCAGACCCACGCCTTCAAGGCCGAGTTCGACGCCATCGTATCGCGGTTCGGGGTGATGTTCTTTCCCGATCCTGTCGCGGCCTTCGCCAATCTGCGCTCGGCGCTCAAGCCTGGCGGCCGCCTGGCCTTCGCCTGCTGGCGCGGGCCGGAGGACAACGCCATCGCCACGGTTCCGCTGGAGGCCGCCGCGCCGTTCCTGCCGGAAATCCCCAGGTTCCAGAAGGATGCGCCGGGGCGCTTCGGCTTCGCCGATCCCGACCGGGTGCGGAGCATCCTGGCGGCGAGCGGCTGGCGCGATGTGGTCGTTGATGCGCTGGACGATCCGACCCTGGTCAGCGCCGACGAGCTGCTGACCATGAGCCTGCGCGTTGGTCCGCTGAACCCGCTCCTGGCCGGGCAGAACGAGGCCGTGCGCGAGGCGGTCGGGGCGGCGGTGACGCGGGCGCTGGCGCCGTATGTGAAGGACGGCGTCGCCGCGATGAACTCCGCCTGTTGGCTGGTGACCGCCAAGGCTTGAGTTTCCAGTCGTTTCGCCTCTAATGACTTCTCGGTCATTAGAGGCGGGCAGGCATGCAGGCCGGAAATCCAAAGTGGCGTCGACGCGCCGAGGCGCGGCCGGGCGAGATCGTCCAGGCGGCGTTCGAGGTGTTCGCGGAAAAGGGCTTCGCCGCGGCCAAGCTGGACGAGATCGCCGCGCGGGCCGGCGTCTCGAAGGGCGCGATATATCTCTATTTCGAGACCAAGGAGGATATCTTCCGCGCGGTGGTCCGCGAGGCGGTCGCGCCAAACCTGGATACGGTCGAGGCCATGCTGGCCCAGGCCACGATCCCTTTTCCCGATATGCTGCGCCTGATGTTCGCCCGCGTCGCCTCGGTGATCGCCACCACAAGGCTGGGGGCGGTGGCCAAGCTGGTGATCGGCGAGTCGCGAAACTTCCCGGAGCTGGCCCGCGTCTGGCATGATGAGGTGGTCAACCGCGCCCTGACGGCGATCGGAAATGCGATCCGCTGCGGCCAGGAGCGCGGCGAGGTCCGGCCGGGCGACCCCCGCCTGTACGCCTTCAGTATCATGGGCCCCATCCTGACGGGCGTGATCTGGCGCGAGACCTTCACCCCCGTCGGCGCGCCCGCCGTCGATCTGGAGGCGCTGATCGCGCAGCATGCCGACACGGTGCTGCTGGGCCTGACGCCGCGCCTGGAGGTTAGGTCTTGAAGCCCGCTGTCCGCATCGTCGCCGTCGTGGCGGGCGTCGGCCTGGCCGGGTTCCTCGGTTGGCGGCTGCTGGGTCCGGACGCCCATCGGCCGCACCGGCTGTCGGGCTATGTCGAGGGCGAGACGCTGTATGTCGGGGCCGCGAACGCGGGCCTGGTCAGCGCCGTGGCCGTCCAGCGCGGCGACCGGGTCAAGGCCGGCCAGCCGCTCTTCGCCCTGGACGCCGCCCAGCTGACCGCCGCCCGCGACCAGGCCGCCGCCCAGGTGGCGGTCGCGCGGGCCCAGCTGCGCGACGCCGAGAAGGGGCAGCGCCCGCAGGAACTGGCCGTCTACGACGCCGAGCGCGCGGCGGCCGAGGCCCAGGTCCGCCAGGCGGAGGCCGACTACGGCCGCATCGCGCCGCTGGTGGCCAAGGGCATCTACGCCCCGGCCAGGCTGGACCAGGTCAAGGCCGCGCTGGACGCCGCCCGCGCCAACGCCGCCGCCGTGGCGCGACGCAAGACCGTCGGGGCGCTGGGCGCGCGGCCGGATGCGGTCAGCGCCGCGCGAGCCTCCGTCGCCTCGACCCAGGAGGCGTTGGCGGCGGCCCAGTCGCGGCTGGACCAGATCAGCCCCAAGGCTCCGGCCGCGGCCCGGGTGCAGGACGTCTTCTATCAGCCCGGCGAATGGGCCGCCGCCAACCAGCCGGTGGTGGCCTTGCTGTCCGACGACCGCGTGCGGCTGCGGTTCTTCGTCCCCGAGGCCCAGGTGGCGCGGTATGGGGTTGGGGCGACCATCCGCTTCTCCTGCGACGGCTGCGGAGCCGAGCGCGCGGCGCGGATCAACTATGTCAGCCCCCGGTCGGAGTTCACCCCGCCGGTAATCTATAGCCGCGAGGCCCGCCAGCGGCTGGTGTTCCTGGTCGAGGCGCGGCCGGAGAGCGGTCCGGCCTTGGCGCCGGGGCAGCCGGTGGACATCGTCCCGCTGGGCGCCGGCCGATGAGCGACTTGGCCGTCGATGTCCAGGGGCTGAACAAGTCGTTCGGTCCGCGACACGTGGTTCAGGACCTGGCGATCCAGGTGGGGCGCGGCAAGATCACCGGCTTCCTCGGGCCCAACGGTTCGGGCAAGACCACCACCCTGCGAATGCTTTGCGGCCTGCTGACCCCCGACAGCGGCGAGGGCGAGGTGCTGGGCCTGGACTTCCGGCGGGACGCCGAGGCGGTCAAGCGCCAGACCGGCTACATGACCCAGAAGTTCTCGCTCTACGAGGACCTGTCGATCGAGGAGAACCTCGACTTCGTGGCCCGGGTCCATGAGCTGGACCGTCGCCGCGAGCGGGTGAGGGAGAGCCTGGACCGTCTGGGCCTGACCGCGCGCAAGAGGCAGCTGGCCGGCAGCCTGTCGGGCGGCTGGAAGCAGCGCCTGGCCCTGGCCGCCGCCATCCTGCACGGACCCAGGCTGCTGCTGCTGGACGAGCCGACCGCCGGGGTCGACCCCAAGGCGCGGCGCGAATTCTGGGACGAGATCCACGCCCTGTCGGCCGAGGGCCTGACCGTCATGGTCTCGACCCACTACATGGACGAGGCCGAGCGGTGCCATGACATCGCCTATATCGCCTATGGCAGGCTGATGGCCCGGGGAACCGCCGCCGAGGTGATCGCCGAGAGCGGCCTCGTCACCTTCCGGGCGGAAGGGCGGACCGACGAGGGCCTGGGGGCTGATCGTCTGGCGCGGGATCTCGCCAAGGCGCCCGGCGTGCTGATGGCCGCGCCGTTCGGGGCGGCCCTGCACGTCAGCGGGACCGACCGCGCGGCGCTGGAAGCAGCCATCGCGCCCTATCGCGAGCCGCCCCTGGAATGGACCGAGGTCCGGCCGACCCTGGAGGACGTGTTCATCCGGCTGATGGATCAGTCGTCGGACAATTTCCAATGAGCGGCGCCGCTGAACGGGGAAGGCGCTCCACGGGCCTGTCCGGCGCCCGCATCCTGGCGGTGCTGATCAAGGAGTTCATCCAGCTCACCCGCGACCGGCTGACCTACGCCATGATCCTGGTCATGCCGATCGTGCAGCTGCTGCTGTTCGGCTACGCCATCAACAACGACCCGCGAAACCTGCCGACGGCGGTGCTGGTGCAAGACCAGGGGCCGATGGCGCGCTCTACCCTGTCGGCCCTGGTCAACAGCGGCTATTTCCAGATCGTCCGCGCCGCGACGTCTCCCCAGGAGCTGGACGCGGCCGTGGCGCGGGGCGAGGTGCAGTTCGCCCTGACGATTCCCGCCGACTTCACCCGCCGCGTTGTGCGCGGCGACGACGCCCAGATCCTGGTCGAGGCCGACGCCTCCGATCCGGCGGCCACCGGCGGCGCGATCGCGGCCCTGGCCAGCCTGCCGCGCACGGCCCTGGCGCGGGATCTCGTCGGCGCCGTCGCCTCGAAAGGCCAGGGAGGCCTGGGCGGCGATCCGTTCGAGGTGGTCATCCACCGCCGCTACAACCCCGAGGCCATTACCGCCTACAACATCGTGCCGGGCCTGCTGGGCGTGATCCTGTCGATGACCCTGGTCATGATGACCGCCCTGGGGGTCACGCGGGAATATGAGCGCGGCACCATGGAGAGCCTGCTGGCCACGCCGGCTCGGCCGATCGAGGTGATGATCGGCAAGCTGACGCCCTATGTCGCCGTGGGCGTGATCCAGACGGTGGTGATCCTGGTTCTGGCCAAGGCGTTGTTCGCCGTGCCGATGGCTGGAGGTTGGCTCGCGCTCGCTCTGGGGGTGCTGCTGTTCATCGTCGGGTCGCTGGCCCTCGGCTTCCTGATCTCGACCGTGGCCCGGACCCAGCTGCAGGCGATGCAGATGTCGTTCTTCTACATCATGCCCTCGATCCTGCTGTCGGGCTTCATGTTCCCCTTTCGGGGAATGCCGGCCTGGGCCCAGGCCCTGGGCGGCGTGATACCGGTGACGCATTTCCTCAGGGTGGTGCGCGGCGCCTTGCTCAAGGGACTGGGCGCCGGGCAGCTATGGCCAAGTCTCTCCGCGCTCGGATTGTTTGTCGTGGTGATCGCCGGTCTGGCCATGGCGCGGTACCGAACCACACTGGACTAGGGTCAAGTTCGTCGATGACCTGACGCAAGAGGTTAAAATGTGCGGTTTTTGGGCGACGCTTCGCGAATGCTTGACTGTTTCCCGCCTTGAAGCCCTTGCGCGCGACCTGTTCACGTGCGAACCCAACGAAGCTGACGCTTATCTGCAGTGGATGTCGGTGGGCACGCTCGGAAGTAGATTTCTGAGGGGCGGTCTTGTTTGGCTTTCCTGAGCAAAGGGCAGGGGAGCGAAACCTGACGAGTGTGTCTTTGCTGACACTTTCCCGTGGCGTTCGCCTTGGTATAACAGTGCTCGGTCGGTATCCGGCCTGGGCAGGGCAATAGAGGGCTCTTCAACGATGAAACTCAACCTCCTGGCAGGAGCTGCTCTGGTCGCGGTGTTCGCCGCGTCGGGCGTTTCGGCCCAAGAGACCGGCTGGTACGGCGCGGTCGACCTCGGCTACCACTGGCCGCAAGCGCTCGGCTCGCAGTCGAACCAGACGCTGCCGGATGGCGAGTACGCTCACTGGTCGTGGAAGTCCGAGAAGGACTGGACCGGCTTCGTCCGCCTTGGCTACCAATTCAACCCGCACGTCCGCGCTGAAGTCGAAGGCGGCTATCGCCCCGGCGACCTGATGAGCGTCCGCGGCCCGGCCGTGCGTTCGCCGATCGGTCTGTGCACCCCCGGCGTGTCGCGCACCCCGGCGGCTCCGACCTGCGGCTCGCCGAGCGGCTCGATCGACGCCTGGACCCTGATGGCGAACGTCATTTATGACTTCGCTCCGGACGCCTGGCTGAACCCCTTCGTCGGCGTCGGCGTCGGCATCAACCGTCTGGACGTCAAGGCCCTGGGCCAGTTCAGCAACGTCCCGGCCGTTTCGGGTCTCGGCGGTGGTCTGACCAACCCGGCGATCCAGAACCTGACGGTTGACGACGACGATGTCGCGTTCGCCTACCAAGGTCTGGCCGGCGCCTCGATCAAGGCGACCGACAAGCTGAAGATCGACTTCACCTACCGCTACATCACCGGCGCTCAGCACACCTGGTCGTCGACGGGTTCGAACTTCATCCAGCCGGGCGCCTTCAAGGGCCAGTACAAGGACCAGTCGCTGACCGTGGGTCTGCGCTACTCGTTCGCGTCGCCGCCGCCCCCGCCGCCGCCCCCGCCCCCGCCGCCGCCTCCCCCGCCGCCGCCTCCCCCGCCTCCCCCGCCGCCGCCGCCTCCGCCGCCGCCGCAGTATGAGGCCCGCGAGTTCATCGTGTACTTCCCGTTCGACCAATCGGTCCTGACGCCGGAAGCGCAATCGGTGGTCACGGAAGCCGCGAAGTACTCGAACGATGGTCACGCGACCAAGATCATCGTCGTCGGCCACACCGACACGTCGGGTTCGCCGAAGTACAACGTGAAGCTCTCGGAACGCCGCGCCAAGGCCGTCGCTGACGCCCTGGTCTCGCAAGGCGTCCCGGCCGCCGTGCTCGGCGTCGACTGGAAGGGCGAAAGCGCTCCGGCCGTCGCCACCGGCGACGGTGTGAAGGAACCGCTGAACCGCCGTTCCACGATCTCGATCAACTTCTAAGATCGAATCGACTGAAGACTTGGGAGGGCCCGGCGGCGACGCCGGGCCCTTTCTCTATGTCTGGCGCAGGGCCCGCGCCATCTGAGCCGCCTGGCGCCGCCTGGCGCCGCTTGGCGGCGGAGGCGTCGACCCCATATCCGACCCGAAGGCCCGGTTTCCGGGGCTTTCGCGGCGGTCGCGCGAGAGGCGAGCTCGCTGGCGCCGTCCACCGCCGACCACCATCCCTTGTGGCCCGCCTGTTAGTGAACGCCGTTGTCCGGGGGCGGATGGCCTGGAGCCCCTTGCGGCGCCGTGTCGCGGGTGAAAAAAGTTCGGCTAGGCAACCCCTTGTCCCGCCTACGCAACTTGCGCCCGTTCACAGGTTGTTAACGAAAAACTCGAGTTCGGGCCGTTGACGAGTCATTCACCACTGTGGCCCCATATGTGGGTTGAGGGGGCTCCTCAGCCACAAGATATAGCGGCTGAACCGGGGCATTCCCTTCTCCGGACCACGCTGATTGAGCAATGGATTTGGTCATGAACGGCAGTGAAGCGGCGAAGACGAGCGTCCGAAACGAGGCCCGACTGGCGGCCATCAAGCCCGCCAAGCGCCCGCGGCTGGCGCTGGTGCAGAAGGTGCAGGTCGATCGCTCGCGCGACGCCCTGCTGACCGATTTCGGCAAGACCACCCTGGAAGACCGCTACCTGCTGCCGGGCGAGTCCTACCAGGACATGTTCGCCCGCGTCTCGACGGCCTTCGCCGACGACGCCGAGCACGCCCAGCGCGTCTACGACTATATGAGCCGCCTGTGGTTCATGCCGGCCACGCCGGTGCTGTCGAACGGCGGCGCGGATCGCGGCCTGCCGATCAGCTGCTTCCTCAACGCCGTCAACGACAGCCTGGACGGCATCCTCAGCGTCTGGAACGAGAACGTCTGGCTGGCGGCTAACGGCGGCGGCATCGGCACCTACTGGGGCGGCGTCCGCTCCATCGGTGAGAAGGTCAAGGGCCAGGGCCAGACCTCGGGCATCATCCCCTTCATCCGCGTGATGGACTCGCTGACCCTGGCGATTTCGCAGGGTAGCCTGCGTCGCGGCTCGGCCGCCGTCTATCTGGACATCCACCACCCGGAGATCGAGGAGTTCCTCGAAATCCGCAAGCCGTCGGGCGACTTCAACCGCAAGTCCCTGAACCTGCACCACGGCCTCTCCATCACCGACGATTTCATGCACGCCGTGCGCGACGGGACCAAGTTCGGCCTGCGCTCGCCCAAGACCAACGAAGTGCTGCGCGAGGTCGACGCCCGCGCCCTTTGGCAGAAGGTCCTGGAGCTGCGCCTGCAGACCGGCGAGCCCTACCTGATCTTCTCCGACACCGTGAACAAGGCCATGCCCTCGTTCCAGCGCGAGCTGGGCCTGAAGGTGCGCCAGTCGAACCTGTGCAGCGAGATCATGCTGCACACCGGCACCGACCACCTGGGCCAGGAGCGCACCGCGGTGTGCTGCCTGTCGTCGGTCAACGCCGAGACCTATCTGGAGTGGCGCGACCACCCGACATTCATCGAGGACGTCATGCGCTTCCTCGACAACGTGCTGCAGGACTTCATCGACCGCGCCCCGGACGCGGCCTCGACCGCCGCCTACGCCGCCATGCGCGAGCGTTCGGTGGGCCTGGGCCTGATGGGCTTCCACAGCTTCCTGCAGAGCCAGAACGTTCCGTTCGAGAGCGCCCTGGCCAAGAGCTGGAACATGCGGATGTTCAAGCACCTGCGTCGCGAGGCCGACAAGGCCAGCTTGGCGCTGGGCGAGGAAAAGGGTCCGTGCCCGGACGCCGCCGATCGCGGCTCCAAGGAGCGCTTCTCGCACAAGCTGGCCATCGCCCCGACCGCCTCGATCTCGATCATCTGCGGCGGCACCTCGGCCGGCATCGAGCCGATCCCGGCCAATATCTACACCCACAAGACCCTGTCGGGGTCGTTCGCGGTGAAGAACCCCTATCTGGAGAAACTGCTCGAGGAGAAGGGCCACAACACCGACGCGGTGTGGGGCTCGATCCTGGAACAGGAAGGCTCGGTCCAGCACCTGGACTTCCTGAGCCAGGACGAGAAGGACGTCTACAAGACCGCCTTCGAACTGGATCAGCGCTGGGTGGTCGAGCTGGCCGCCGACCGCACGCCGGAAATCTGCCAGAGCCAGTCGGTCAACATCTTCCTGCCGGGCGATGTCGACAAGTGGGACCTGCACATGCTGCACTGGCAGGCCTGGGAGCGCGGCGTGAAGTCGCTGTACTATCTGCGCTCCAAGTCGGTGCAGCGCGCGGCCTATGCCGGCGCCGAGGACAAGGTCGCGGCGGTCCCGGGCGCGGGCGGCTTCGACGCTCCGGAAAAGACCGATTACGACGAGTGCCTCGCCTGCCAGTAGGCGGCGGCCCGCCGGTAAGCCCGGCGATCAAGACCTGTGAAAATGACGGCGGCGCGGGAAATCGCGCCGCCGTTTCACGTTCCGGGAACCTTGATCTGTCACGAAGGGTTCAGACCCTGTGCGTTTTCGCCGCGATGGACACGCGGCGAAACGGGCGTAGGCTGGGTGTCCGATTGGATTGGGGAATCCGTGATGCGGGTCGCTGGGGAGCGTACCGTTTTCTGCCTGATGGCCGTGATCGCGGCCATGGCCGCTGGCCACGCCGGCGTCGCCTGCGCGGCCGTGAAGGCCGGCAAGGCCCCTAAGGCCGACGGGGCCACGCCCGTGCCCGCGGCGCCGATCTCCTTCCAGGTCAAACCCGAAAGCCTGCGTCCGCTGGATCCCGCGAGCGCCACGGGTTTCGCGGCCCGCGATCTCGACGCGCCCGAAGGCGAGGTCGGGGGCGGCTTCGCGCTGTCGCCCGCCGCCGCCCTGGCCGGCGACGCCCGCATCCTGGACGCCGATCGTTTCTACGCCGGCGCGGGTCCCGTGACCTGGCGCTCGAACGCCTTCAGCCACCAGTCCCAGGCCGGCGGCCCGATCGACTCGGTGCGCGTCTCGATGGCCGGGACCGCCCCGACCGCCGCCTACGCTCCATTGACCCTGGCCCGCCCCGACACCGACGACGCCTATGCCCTGCGCGACGTCGACGTGACCGTGACCCGCGGCTGGCCCTCGGCCGTGGCGCTGAACGGCCGCAAGTTCGCCCTCGACATCACCCCGCACGCCGGGCTCGGCTATGGCGCGGCCGGCGGCTCGGCAGAGGCGGGCGCCACCGTGCGCCTGGGCAAGAAGAGCGGCATGGGCGACCGCGTGACCAATGCGCTCGGTGTCCAGGACGGCGCGACCTTCGGCGATCGCGGGCGCTGGTACATCTTCGCCGCCGCCAGCGGCCGGGCCGTGGGCCTGAACATGCTGCGCGGCCAGAACGGCGACTGGAGCCGCGCGGGCCTGACCCAGGACGCCACCAGCAAGCTGATCGGCGACAGCCAGGCCGGCGTCGCCTGGCGCCGCGGCCCGATGCAGGCCTCGCTGGGCTATATCCACCGCGCGATCAAGGCTAGGGAGGGCATCATGGGTCTCGCCACCCAGAAGGACGACGTGGTGGCCCTGTCCTTCAGCCTCAAGCCCCAGTGGTAGGCGCGCCCAAGCCGTTGGCGAGCGGACCAAAGGCCTAATAGGCTTGTGTTCCGGGCCGCTTTCATGCAGCTAGCGCCGTCCCTTCCACCAGCCGCCAAGCGAGATCATGAGCGATAGCGAGCCCCCGCGCCGCAAGACCCTGAGCCTGAAGAGCGCGGTCGCCGCGCCCGGCGGGCCGCCGCCGCTCGAGCGCATGGTCAAGCCGTCGGCCCGCGCCACCGTGTTCACGCCCCAGGCCGCCGCTCCGCCTCCGCCGCCGACCCCGCCCGCCGTTGGCGACTGGAAGTGCAAGCCTTGCGGCACGCGCTTCGATCCCCCGGCCGAGCTGGCCGACGAGGACTCGGTGCGCTGCCCGTCGTGCAACGCCCGCTTGGGCTTGGCCGCCGACTTCCGCGCCGATCCGCCGAACGTCGAAAAGCTTCGCGCCCGGCACCTGAAGAAAGCCTAGCCCTAAAGCCAGCGACCGTAGCGCGGCGAGAGCATGGCCTTCAGGTCGTCGACTTCGCGTTCCGCCTCCCGGATCGCCTCCGCCGCCCGGCGCCCGTCCTCGATGGCTTCGCGACGCTCGCGACGCAGCCGGTTCAGGCGGTCGCGCAGCTCGCGGGTCTGGGCTTCGGTGAGCTTGGGATTGCGCAGCTCGTCCTCGACCCCGTCGGCCTGGCGTGCGCGCTTGTCGGCCCGGGAGTCCGCCGAGCTGAGGTCGGACCGGGCCGAATCCAGCCGCTGCGTCGCCCGGTAAACCCTCTCACCGTCGGCATAGCCGCCCAGGAAAGCGCTCTCGGCCGGTGGCGGACAGACATTGCCATAGGACCGCCCCGACCGGCCTTCGTAGAAGCCGTTGTCCTCGGTGCAGTAGCGCACCAGGCCTTGCTCGCGACCCTTGGCGTAGAGAGCGGCGTCGGGCGTCACGCCCGCCTTGGCGCAGGCCTTCGTATAGGCGTCGATCTTGAGCGACGAGGCGCCCCGTCCGCCATCGCGGTCGCCGACGGCCCGCCAGTCGCTGCCGAGGCAGTCTTTCTGGCTCATGGTCGCGCAGCTGGACACAAGGATCGCGCCGACGGTGATGGCCGCCGCCGCCGCCAGATTTCGTATCGACAGACCACGCATCAGAACGCTCCCCAAGGTTGTGCCTTTGGGCAGCTTAGAGCTTGGCCGTATGAACCGTGGCTGAACGATGTTTGGCGTTCGGGGCGGCTAAGGCTCCAGCGGCGCCTCGATGCCGACCGGGCCGGGTTCGTCGCGGATGATCACCCCGGCGCCCGCCGCGTGGGACTGCTTCTTGAAGAGACCGCGCCACAGGCTCTGCTCCTCGACCGCGCTGGTCCAGACCGTGCCGTCCAGCGCCTGCTGGTGGCCCGCGTCGTAGATGCGGCGCATCAGGTCGGTCTCGAACTTCAGGAGGTTGGTGCCCTCGAAGCTGTTGGGGATCGAGGCCACCGAGAGCGGCAGGTTGTGGCGCGAGCAGAAGCCGGCGGCGAGACTCAGGGCCTGGCGGTACGAGAACCGCAGCATGGTGTCGAAGCTGCGGGCCATGATCGAGGCCACGCCCGGCGGGGTCGACTGGGTCGAGGGATCCAGCACGGTGTTGACGATCACATGCACCCGGCCGCGCCGGAAGCGGGGGCCGAGGTTGCGCCAGTGCAGCAAGGCGTCGGGCATCAAAAAGAGCGGCGCGGCCACCCCGCCGTCGACGTGCATTTCCTGGTGATGGCGGCCGTCGGCCTCCACGTCGATCAGCTTTGGGGGAAAGATCCCAGGCACCGAGGACGAGGCGACCAGCAGGGTGCGGAACAGCTTCAGCGCTTCGTCGCCGCCATGGTTGGCGATCTCGCCCATGTCCCAGACGACGGCCCGCTGGCTGTCCAGGTTGGTGGTGGCGATCAGCAGGCGCCGGCCCTTCAGGTGCTCGAGCGCGACGGCGTCGACCATCTCCTGGTCGACGAAGGCCTCGACCAGGGCGTCCAGGCTCTCGCCCTTGAAGATGCTGGGACCCAAGGCCGGCCCCAGGCGGCGGAAGCTGAGCAGCTCGGCCGCGTGGCCGCCGACATAGGCGTCGGTCAGGCGCTCGTCCCAGGCCGAGCCCAGGAAGGCCAGGGGCGCGATCAGGGCGCCGGTGCTGACGCCGGTGACGATGGCGAAGTCCGGGCGGCGGCCGGCCTTGGTCAGGCCCGTCAGCACGCCCGCGCCATAGGCGCCGCCGGACGCGCCGCCGGACAGGGCCAGGATGTTGAACTCGTCGCGGCCGATCAGCGAGCGCAGCGGGGCCAGGCGGTCGGCGGCGCTCTTCAGGGCGTCATCGGCCTGATCGACCGAGAGCCGCACGCCCGGGAAGCCCAGGGCCTCGACGTGGCGCTCCGACGTCGGCGCGGGCAGGCGCTTGCCGCGCAGCGGATCGGCGGCCTTCCTGTCCTTGAAGAAGCCTTGCAGGCTGATCTTGCCGTTCGGGTCCTTGTCCAAGGAGGGCCTCTAGCGCGCGCCGGCCAGCACCACGCCCACCAGGACGGCCGCGTAGTGCAGGCCCGCGCCGCCGATGACGTGGCCGTGCCAGATGGCGCGGCGGAACTTCAGGCGGCGCATCAGGTAGAAGATGGTGCCGGTGGAATAGACCAGGCCGCCGATGGCCAGCAGCAGCAGGGCCACCCAGGAAAGGCCTTCGATCATCGGCTTGATGGCGACCAGCACCAGCCAGCCCAGCGCGAGGTACAGCCCGACCCAGAAGCGCTTGTCCAGGCCTGGCAGGAACAGCTTGGCCAGCACGCCCGCGCCGGCGACTGTCCACACCGCCGAGGTCATGCCGATGGCCCACCAGCCGTGCAGGTTCTGGGTGGTGAAGGGGGTGTACGAAGCGGCGATCATCACGAAGATGCCGGCGTGGTCGAAGCGGCGCAGCAGCGGCCGCCAGCGGGCCTTGGCGAAGTTGTAGGCGGTCGACAGCGACAGCATCAGGATCAGGCCCACGGTGTAGACGCTGACCGCGGCCACCTGCTTCAGATTGCCCGCGCCGAAGGCCAGGCCCAGCAGGATGCCGCCGCCCAGCAGGGCGCAGGCCAGGCCCGCCAGGTGCACGACCAGGTCGGCGCACTTGGCGGCCGGGGTCGGATAATGGGTCGCGACCTCGGCGGCGGTGATGTCGGTCGTGGTGGTCGTCATGGCCCCGCTCAATGCGAAATTCAGTACGTCCAAACGGTAGGATCGTTCCGTGACATATAAGCGTCGATCTTCGTGGCCGCGAAAGGGCGTGGGCGACACGATGGGCGGAAAAGCGACTCTAGAAGAGCAGCCCCCTCTAGAAGAGAAGGCCTCTGGCGCCGTCGAACACCAGCTTGCCGCCCACCGCGATCAGCAGGACGTAGATGACCTTGTAGAAGCCCTCGGCCGGAACCTTGCGCACAACCCAGACCCCACCCCAGGTCGAGGCGATGGCCAGGGGCAGCAGCACCCCGGCGGTGGCCAGCACCTTGGGCGTGAACTGGCCCAGGGCGATATAGGCCGGCACCTTCATCCAGTTCACGACCGCGAAGAAGATGGCGCTGGTGCCGATGAAGGCGTCGCGCGGCAGGCGGCGCGGCAGGACGTAGATCTGGAAAGGCGGGCCGCCGGCGTGGGCGATCTGGCTGGTGAAGCCGGCCGCCGCGCCGCAGATCGCGCCGAGCCATGGGCGGCCCGGGGTGGCCTCGACCTGGGCGGCGGCCCTTACCGCGCGCTCGGCCCACAGGCGGTGCAGGGCGAAGGCGACCGAGATCATGCCCACGGCCAGCTCGACGGCCGCCTCCTTGACGAAGGCGGCCAGGGCCCAGCCCAGGAAGATCCCGACCGCCGCGGCCGGCAGCATCAGGATCAGCAGACCCTTGTCCCAGCTCTTCCGGAAGGCCCATACGCTGACCACGTCCTGGACCAGCAGGATGGGCAGGGTGATCGAGGCGGCCATGACGGGCGAGACGGCCAGGGCCATCAGCGGCACGGCCACCACGCCGATTCCGGCGAACCCGCCCTTGGCCAAGCCCAGCAGGATCACGGCGGGAATCGCCACCGCGTAGAAGAACGGATCGGTCAGCATGGGCCGGTGCTTAGCAGCAAGCCCGGCCCGTGCCTATTCAAGCCGCGGCCAGTCCCGTCCGACGTTCCAGGCGCAGGCTGAAGGCGGCCAGGGCCAGGGCCGACAGCGGCACGACGGCGGCGACCAGGGGCACGGCCGAGAGGCCTGGGCCGTGGTCGATCACCGCCCCGCCCAGCCAGGCGCCGAAGGCGTTGCCGAGGTTGAAGGCGGCGATGTTCAGGCTTGAGGCCAGACCCTGGCCCGCGCCGCCGGCCTGGCTCAGCACCCGCATCTGCAGCGGCGCGACGGTGGCGAAGGCGGCCGCGCCCAGCAGGAAGGCGGCGATCACCGCGCCGACCTGGCTTTGGAAGGCGAAGGCCGAGGCGCCCATCACGACCGTCAGCAGGATCAGGGTCCCGGCCAGGGCGGCGTTCAGGCTCTTGTCGGCCCAGCGGCCGCCGGCGAGGTTGCCGGCCACCAGGCCCGCGCCGAACACCAGCAGGATCGGCGAGACCGCGGCCTGCGGGAAGCCGGCCAGCTGGGTAAGGATCGGCTGGATATAGGTGAAGACCGCGAACACCCCGCCAAAGCCCAGCACGGTCATGGCCAGGCCCAGCTGCACCTGGGGGCGGGCCAGCACGGCGAACTCCTCGCGCAGCGGGGCGGGTTCGGCCGTCTCCCTGGCGCTCGGAACCAGCACGGCCAGGACCACGAAGGCCAGGGCGCCGACGCCGGCCACGGCCCAGAAGGCCATCCGCCAGCCGAAGGCCAGGCCCAGCCACGCGCCGAACGGCACGCCCAGCAGGGTGGCCAGGGTCAGGCCGGTGAACATGATCGAGATCGCCGAGGCCTTGCGCTCGGGCGCCACCAGAGAGACGGCCACGAGGGACCCGACGCCGAAGAACGTGCCGTGCGCCAGGGCGGTCACGAGCCGCGCGCCCATCAGGATGCCGTAGGTCGGGGCGAGAGCGGCCAGGATGTTGCCCAGGGTGAAGATCGCCATCAGCACCAGCAGGGTGGTCTTCTTCGGCAGGTGGCGGGTGGCGATGGTCAGGATCGGCGCGCCGACGAAGACGCCCAGCGCATAGCCGGTCATCAGGAGGCCGGCGGTCGGGATCGAGACGCCGAGGTCGGCGGAGACCTGCATCAGCAGGCCCATGATGATGAATTCGGTGACGCCGATGCCGAAGGCGCCGACGGTCAGGGCATAGAGGGCGAGGGGCATGACGGCTCTCGTATTGGGTTCGGACCCCCACATAGCGCCGGCATGTTCGATGAATTAGATTGGATGAAGGAACTTTACTTGTGAAATGAGGGCACAATGGCGCGCTCGGAGATCAATCGCTCGGGGGAGATGGAGGTCTTCGCCCGCGTCGTCGAGGAAGGCGGCTTCACGGCCGCCGCCAAGGCGATGTCGATGACCCCGTCGGCGGTCAGCAAGCTGGTGGCGCGTCTGGAAGCGCGGCTGGGCTCGCGGCTGATCAACCGTTCGACCCGCAAGCTGCAGCTGACCGCCGAGGGCCTGACCTTCCACGAGCGGACCCTGCGGGTGCTGGCCGACCTGGACGAGGCCGAGCGCTCGGTCGCCGCGTGCGCCATGCCGCGCGGCCGGCTGCGGATCAACGCCAATGTGCCGTTCGGCCTGCATCACCTGCTGCCCCTGGTCCCGAAGTTCACGGCCCTGAACCCCGAGGTGCAGGTCGACGTGACCCTGACCGACCAGATCATCGACCTCCTGGACGAACGGACCGAGCTGGCGATCCGGGTCGGGCCGATGCGGCCCTCGCAACTGGTGGCCAAAAAGCTGGGCGACAGCCGCACCGTCCTGGTCGCCTCGCCCGGCTATCTGGCGCGCCGCGGGGCGCCGCGACATCCCGACGACCTGGCCGATCACGACCTGATCACCTTCAACTTCTCGCGCCAGTGCGACGAATGGCCTTTCAGGATCGCGGGCGAGCGGGTCTGCTATCCCGCCCATGGCCGCGCCATGGTCGGCGACGGCGAAAGCGCCACGCACCTGGCCCTGGCCGGGCAGGGGATCACCAAGCTGGGCATCTTCCACATCGTCGACCACATCCGGGCGGGTCGGCTGATCCCGGTGCTGGACGACTTCAATTCCGGCGAGCTGGAGACGGTCAGCGCCGTCTATGTCGGCCATGCCGGTCCGCTGCCGGCCCGGGTGCGGGCGTTCATCGACTTCCTGGCGGCGGAGGTCGATGTCGACTGGCCGATGGGGCGAGCGGTCTAGCAGGCTGTTGAAGAAGTCCGTAGCGGGGCGGAGTTCGACATGATTCACTCTTAGGGCGGGAGCTCTGGAGGGGTGGATGCGCGGGTCGGACGAGCGGACGGGGTCGCTGTTCTCATATGTAGATCTGGATGCTCGGGTTCGGCGCGATCATCCCTTGCGGCCGATCCTGGAGATCGCGAACGGGGCGCTTGGGGATTTGAGCGCGGACTTCGCGGCGCTCTATCCGCCGAGGCTGGGACGTCCGTCGATCCCGCCGGAACGGTTGTTGCGCGCCATGCTGCTGCAGGCGTTCTACGGCATCCGATCGGAGCGCCAGTTGATGGAGCGGATGGAGTTTGACCTGCTGTTCCGCTGGTTTGTAGGTCTTGGCGTGGACGATGCGGCCTGGGATCATTCCAGTTTCACCAAGAACCGCGACCGGCTGTTGGCGGGCGAGATCGCCGGCAAGTTCCTGCGCGCGGTGCTGGCCCAGCCTCGGGTGAAGCGGCTGATGTCGTCAGACCACTTCTCGGTGGACGGCACGCTGATCGAAGCCTGGGCGTCGACCAAGAGCTTCCGCAGGGTCGATGGCGACGACAGCGATCCCGAGGGGCCGGGTCGCAACGCCGAGCGCGGCTTCCACAAGGAGAAGCGTTCCAACCAGACGCACCGCAGCACCACCGATCCTGAGGCTCGGCTCTATAAGAAGGGCGACGGCCAGCCGGCGAGGCTCTGCTATATGGGCCACGCCCTGATGGAGAACCGCCATGGCCTGGTGACGGATGGTGGGGTGACCCTGGCCACGGGCACAGCCGAGCGCGAGGCGGCTGTGGCGATGCTGGACCGAAGAAGCGGCCGGCGTCGGATCACCCTGGGCGCCGACAAGGCCTATGACGTGCGCGACTTCATTGGCCAACTTCGGGCGCGCCGGGTGACACCGCACATCGCCGTCGATGGCCACCTGTCCAAGCTGGGCAAGCCGCGCTCGACCGCCATTGACGGCCGCACCAAGCGCCACCCCGGCTATGCGATCAGCCAGCGATGTCGCAAGCGCATCGAAGAGGTGTTCGGCTGGATCAAGGGCTCGGCCGGCCTAGCCAAGGTCAAGGTGCGCGGCCGCGCCAAGGTCGACGCCGCCTTCACCCTGGCGCTGGCGGCCTACAACCTGATCCGTCTGCCCAAGCTCCTGGCGGCCCCGGCATGAGCGTCCTGGGCCAGTGGCGCATCGTCCAGACGCCCGACTACACTGACGACTATCGGGACATGATGGAGCCCGCCTACATCCTCTTCGAAGCTACCCATGGCCAGTTCGCCTTCGGCTGCGTCACTGGCGCCTTCGCCGCCGCCGGCGACCACGACGCCGTGCAGTTCGACTGGCGCGGAAACGACGAAATGGATGAGGCCCAGGGCGACGGATGGGCTCAACTCCAGCCCGACGGCTCCCTCAAGGGCCAGATCTGCTTCCACGGCGGCGACGAAGCCAACTTCATCGCCAGACGGGAGGCTTCTTCAACAGCCTGCTAGAGCATTTTCCGACGAAGTGGATACCGGTTCGTCGTCAGAAAATGCGTTAAAACAAGAGGCTAGAGCATTTTGGCGATCCAGTTGGATCGGAAAATGCTCTAGGCGCCCGCCCCTCAGGGAGCCTTACGCCCCCAGCATCACCTCGGCGATCTGCACCGCGTTCAGGGCCGCGCCCTTGCGGAGGTTGTCGCCGACCACGAACAGGGCCAGGCCGTGCGCGACGGTCGGGTCCGGCCGGATGCGGCCGACGAACACCGGATCCTGGCCGGTCGCCGCCAAGGGGTTGGGCACGTCGTCCAGCACCACGCCCGGCGCCGCGGCCAGCAGAGCCGTGGCCTCGGCCACCGACAGCGGGCGCTCGAACTCGGCGTTGATCGACAGAGAGTGCCCGGTGAACACCGGCACCCGCACGCAGGTGCCCGAAACCGGCAGGCCGGGGAGCTCGAGAATCTTGCGGCTCTCGTCGCGCAGCTTCAGCTCTTCCTCGGTATAGCCGTCCTCGCCCAGCACATAGTTCAGCGGCACGACGTTATAGGCCAGCGGCACGGCCCACTTGCGCGCTTCCGGCAGGGGCGCGGCGTCCGGCGACTGGGCCAGGCCGTCCAGATCCCCCGCCGCGCCGGCGCGCAGCTGCTCGGACAGCACCTGGATGCCCTCGACCCCGCCGCCCGAGGCGGCCTGGTAGGTGCTGACGGTCAGGCGCTTGAGACCCGCCTTGTCATGCAGCGGCTTCAGGGCCGGCATGGCGGCCATGGTCGTGCAGTTGGGGTTGGCGACGATGCCCTTGGGGATGGTGTCGAGGGCGTGCGGATTGACCTCGGCCACCACCAGCGGGACGTCGGGGTCGCTGCGCCAGGCCGAGCTGTTGTCGATCACCACGGCCCCAGCCGCGGCGGCCTTCGGGGCCAGCACGCGCGAGGTTTCGCCGCCGGCCGAGAAAAACACGATGTCCAGGCCGGCGAAGTCGGCCGTCGCGGCGTCCTCGACCACGATCTCCTGACCCTTGAAGTCGATCTTGCTCCCGGCCGAGCGGGCCGAGGCGAACAGGCGCAAGGACGCCAGCGGGAAGTCCCGCTCGGCCAGCAGCTCGCGCATCATGCCGCCAACCAGGCCGGTGGCGCCGACGACGCCGACGTGGGGCGGGTTGGCTCGGGAAAACTTGAAGCTCACGGGTCTACGTCTCCTGGTGTGGGGAGCGCGGGGAGCTGTCAGGTCTCGTGAATGAGAGCCGGCCCCGCGCATCGGCGGGGCTGGTTCGAGGATGCCGCTTAGATCGCGCGCATACCCGCCGCCCCACCGAAGCGGGTCGTTTTGCGGGTAATAATTTTAGTCGCGGCGAAGGTCATCGGCGGCGCTTCTAGCGGGTCAGCGCCGCCGGGTAAAGCCACGCTAGAGGAACAATGATGCCGCGTTACCGACATTGTGCATCAGGACGGGCAATAAAATGCTTCCCGTGCGCAGGCGAACCCAGACCCCGATCAGCGACGGGCCGGCGGTCAGGGCGAAGATCAGCGGCTCGAACGAGACCTCGCCGTGCGAGACGCCCAGCGCGTGGGCCAGGCCGAACAGGGCGCAGGACAGCAGCGCGCCCCAGCCCCAGTCGACACCCAGAAAGCGCACCCGGCCGGTAAACGCCCGTCCCAGGACCAGCATCAGGACGCCGCGATAGAAGGCCTCTTCCTCCAGGCCCGGCATGGTCAGCTGGAAGGCCAGGGTCTCGGGCGTGGCGGGCTCGTTGGGAAAGGCCAGGGCCAGGCCGACGAACAGCAGGGCATAGAGCCCGGCGACGATCAGCGGGGCCTTCAGGTCGGCCTGGCGCGGGGTCAGGCCGCTTCGCGTCCAGCCGAGGGCGGGCAGGGACGCCACGGCCAGGGTGGCGGCCAGGGCCAGCAGCTTGCCCTCCCAGTTCCAATGGCCGGGGATCAGGTCGGGCAGGCGGCCGTAGAACCGGGTCAGCAGCGCGTCGTTGAGCAAAACAAGGCCCGCCGCCGCCAGCAGCCAGGGCGGCGAGAACTGCTCGCGCCGTCCCAGCAATCCGATCACGCCGCCCGCGCCCAGCAACAGCGCCAGCACCAGGCCGATCCCCAATAGTCCGTCCATGAAAGCCCTCCGAAGATGATGAGGGGGCTCTAGCGTCGGCGGCTCAGGCCGGCTCCTCGGAAGGCGGCGGATCGTTCCTCGGAAGACGGCCAGACGCGCGGAAAGCGCTGGGCGGCCGGCCCTCGACGGCCTGGAAGGCGCGGTTGAACGAGGCCAGGGAAGCAAAGCCGCTGTCGAGGGCGATGGTGATCAGCTTGTCGCCGGCCTGGGCGGGATCGGCCAGGCGCCGCCGGGCCTCGGCGACGCGATGGACGTTCAGGAAGGCGCGGAAGTGGTCGTGGCCCAGGCGGTGATTGATGAAGGCCCGCGCCGTCTTCTCCGGCGCGCCCAGGCGGCGGGCGAAGTCGGCGAAGGTCAGGTCGGGCTCCAGATGGACCCTCTCGACCTCGACCAGAACCCGCAGCCGTTCCGCCAGCCGCGCCTCTTCGCTGACGGCGGGTAGACGGACGGGCGCGGGCGCGGCGAGGGGCGGCGAGACCGGCAGCAGGCGCACGGCCAGCCAGGCGCTGAAGGCCAGGAAGACCGCGTTCTGGACAATGGTGAAGGCCGGCGGCCCCCAGTCCAGACCCATGACCAGATCCACCAGAAAGTCGGCCAGCAGCTGTCCGGCCAGCAGCACGACGACCAGCACCCGGGCGCGGCGGCTCTCCTCGACCAGGTCGCCCTCGCGGTCGCGCACCAGCCGCCAGGCCAGGTAGCCGATCATCGACAGGCCCAGCGCGATCAGCAGCCAGGACAGGCCCTTGCCCTCGACCGCCGGGCCCAGCAGGCCGCGATCGGCGCTGGCGATCGCGATCCACGCCAGGCCCGCCGCCAGCACAGCGCCGCGCGGCCGGAAGGTCGGATCGAAACTGGCCAGGCAGAACCACCACAGGAAGGCGGCCGCATAGCCGGCGATCAGCGCCCCGACATGGCCCAGCGGTCCGGATAGCCGCAGCGCGGGATCCGGCGTATTGCCGGCCAGGAAGCCCGCCAGGCACAGGGCCATCGGCGCGAAATAGACCGCCAGCCGCCGCGTGCGCGGCTCCCGCGCCAGCAGCGCCGCCAGGAACAGCAACAGGGTCGCGCCGGCGACGCGGACAACGACGTCGAGCTGGTGGATGTCCATGGCGTCGCGTCTAGCATGGTCCAGGGCGCCCGCCTTCCCCCCGCCGGCGGGTAGGCGGATTTACCTTCGCCGTCATCCCGCGCTTTATGCGCGGGACCCATTCGTCCACGGCACGTGCGGCGCCGGGCGAGCTCTCACGTGGAAGCTGAACCATGGGTCCCGCGCATAAAGCGCGGGATGACGGGGTTTGGGTTGAGCGCTGTGGGCCTTCCTTCTCCCCCCGGAGAAGGAGCCCTCCTTACATCTCACGGCGAGACGATCGCAGGGCTGAGCAGGTCACTCAAGGACGACGCTCCGCGTCGCCGCGCGCGGCCGCCGGAGGCGGTCCTTGACTGACCTGCTCAGCCCTGCACGCTGCAGCCTCCAAGAGATTTAAGGATAGCACCCGACCTCGGGGAGGACGATCCGCATGGAGATCACGTGCCTAATATCTTGAAAGATCTAAAAGGCGGTGCCTCCCGCGTCGAGTTTGAGCTCGATGAAGCCGAGTGCGCTGCAATAGGCCGAGTCACCGCGCATTGGGCCTACCTGGAACATGCCGTTTATTTCGCGACGCTGGAGCTAGCAGATCGGTTGAAGGTGCCCGCGCCAGAAGACGCTAAGCGTTCGTCCTTTACTAGACGCTTGGGCGCATTGACCCAGATAAGCCGGAAGATAGCGGATGATGAGGAGAAGAGACGGTTTGAACGACTAGTTGGCCGTATCGCAAACGCCGAACAGGATCGTCATAAGATGACGCATGGTGTCTGGGACTGGGATCAAGCTGATCCTGAACGACTACGTGCTTCGAGCTTTCGTCCTGGGTACGAATTTGAGAAACGATACGATACGGCCGCGCTACACAAGCTAGCTGACCGTATTGGCGAGATTAGCTTTGCGCTCCAATATCCCGAGGGCTGGGACGAAGCCTTTAAGCAGATATTGGCTGATGCCACCGATGAAGCCGGCAACACGGCATTTGCATCGGTATCGCGCAGCTTTGTGCGCAAGCTTCTTTCAATGAAGTCAAAGGAAGACGGGAAGTGACGTAGCTGGCTAAGCAAGACCTGCGTCTCAACCGACCTGCGCCCCCAACCGCTCCCACCCGTCAAAAAACGGAAACCGCCGCTCCCAAAACCCCGCCAGCCTCGGGTCCGCGTCCACCCGCTTCACCACCTCGCTCATCCTCGGCGCCGCCTCGTAGAACCGCACCCGGCGTGGCCCCCAACGGCTGACCACCGTGACGTAGAGGTCCAGCACGCTCATCTCATCGCCCAGCAGATACCGCCCCGGCGTCAGCTGGCTCTCCATCATCCGCCAGCAGTCCAAGATCCGCTCGGCGGTCGCGGCCTTGATCCGCGCCTGGACTTCCGGGTCCGGTCCGCCGAGGCGTGACGGGTCGTCCCGCACCCAGAACAGCGAATAGATCGAGGCCGGGATGAAGGTCATCCAGCGCAGGAATTGAGCCCGCGCCGGGTCATCGACCCCGGGGCCAAGGCGCGCGGCCGGGTAGCGGTCGGCCAGCCAGATCAGCATGGCGGCGCTCTCGGTGATCGTCTCGCCGTCCGGAGTGACCAGGGCGGGAATCTGCTTAAGGGGATTGATGGCGGCGACCTTGGCCGCTTGCGCCTCGCCCTCCCAGGTCGGGGCCTCGATCACCTCAAAAGGCAAGCCGATCAAGGTCATGGCCGCCTCGACGGGCACGCCGCCTGAGCCGAGAGCGCTGAAAATCGTGAACGGTTTCTCCACAAATCATCCCCTATGTTGTGGGCGTGACCCATTGTCACACTAGATGTAGTGGGGCACTCTGAACGTGCGTCGGGCGTGCGCCTGCCGTAGCCTTAAGCCTACCCCGTCCGCTCGATTCTCGCTCCCGAGGCCCGCCATGTCCGCTCCGTCGTCGCTCATCCTGCCCGGCCTGATGACCCCTTCGGGCGGCTACAAGCCGTTCCGCTATCCGTGGGCCTATGACTTCTGGAAGAAGCAGCAGCAGGTCCACTGGATGCCGGAAGAGGTGCCGCTGGGCGAGGACCTCAAGGACTGGGCCGTCAAACTGAATGACAAGGAACGGAACCTGCTGACGCAGATCTTCCGCTTCTTCACCCAGTCCGACGTCGAGGTGCAGGACAACTACATGGAGCGCTACGGCCGGGTGTTCAAACCGACCGAAGTGAAGATGATGCTGGCCTCGTTCGCGAACATGGAGACGATCCATATCGCGGCCTACGCCCTGCTGCTCGAGACCATCGGCATGCCCGAGACCGAGTTCTCGGCGTTCATGGAATACGAGGCCATGAAGGCCAAGCACGACTACATGCAGACGTTCGGCGTCGAGACCAACGCCGATATCTGCCGCACCCTGGCGATGTTCGGCGGCTTCACCGAAGGCCTGCAGCTGTTCGCCTCGTTCGCCATGCTGATGAACTTCCCGCGCTTCAACAAGATGAAGGGCATGGGCCAGATCGTCTCGTGGTCGATCCGCGACGAAAGCCTGCACTGCGACGGCATCATCAAGCTGTACCATGCGTTCAACAAGGAAACGAACGCGGTCACCAAGTCGGTGGCCGACGACATCGTCGACTGCTGCAAGACCGTGGTCGGCATGGAAGACAACTTCATCGACCTGGCCTTCGAGGCCGGCGACATCCAGGGCATGACGCCCGAGGACATCAAGCAGTACATCCGCTTCATCGCCGACTGGCGTCTGCGCCAGCTGCAGCTGCCGGAAGTGTACGGCGTCAAGGAAAACCCGCTGCCCTGGCTGCAGTCGCTGCTGTCGGGCGTCGAGCACGCCAACTTCTTCGAGGCCCGGGCGACCGAGTACTCCAAGGCCGCCACCAAGGGCCAATGGCACGGCTCGGACGGCGTCTGGACCAGCTTCGACGAGATGATGAAGAAGCGCACGGACCTGACGCCGGCGCAGTGATCGTTTCACGAGGGGCGTGAGCACGGGGCGGGGCCGCGAGGTCCCGCCCTTTGTTGTTTCGGAGGTGGAGAAGAGGTCGTGACCCCGCCGCCCTCGCGGTCTAGGACGGGCGCGATTTCAGTCGGAGCTTCCAGCATGACCACCATCGCCCTGATCGGCCCCGGCGCTATCGGCGGAACCCTGGCGACGTGGCTGGGGCAGCGCGACGATCTTGATCTGACCGTCTGCGTGCGGACGCCCGTCGAGCGGCTGGTGCTGGAGACGCCGGACGGCGAGGTGACCGCCACGCCGCGCTTCGCCACGTCTCCCGAGGGACTGGCGCCGGTCGACTGGGTGCTGGTGGCGACCAAGGCCTATGACGACATCGCCGCCGCGCCGTGGCTGAAGGCGCTGGTGGGGCCAAAGACCCGCGTGGCGGTGATCCGCAACGGCGTCGAGCACCGCGAGGCCTTCGCTGGGCGGGTGGCTGACGAGAACCTCGTGCCCGTCATCGTGGACTTCCCGGCCGAGCGGCCGGCGCCGGG
This sequence comes from Caulobacter sp. FV1ye6ST, assembly GCF_058681225.1. Taxonomy (NCBI): domain Bacteria; kingdom Pseudomonadati; phylum Pseudomonadota; class Alphaproteobacteria; order Caulobacterales; family Caulobacteraceae; genus Caulobacter; species Caulobacter sp. FV1ye6ST. The sequence continues at coordinate 4,756,347 of NZ_CM178733.1, read as the reverse complement.
CGTGTTCCGCCAGCGGCGCTATGGCTGGATCCGCGTGGAAGAAGGCGCGGCGGGCGATGCCTTCGCGGCATTGTTCGCCCACACGCCGATCGACGTGGCGACGACCGACGACTTCATCTCGGTGGCGTGGCGCAAGCTGGCGCTGAACGCGGCCGGGGCGGTCAACGCCATCACCCTGAAGCCGTCCGGCGTGGCGCACGATGATGGCGCGGCGGCGGTGATGAAGGCGCTGGTGGGCGAGTGCGTCGCCGTGGGCCGCGCGCAGGGCGCGACCCTGCCGGACGACCTGGGCGACCAGGTCGTCGACGGCTACCGCCAGGGCCCGCCGGACATGGTCAACTCGCTGCTGGCCGATCGCCAGGCGGGCCGGCCGATGGAGCTGGACGCCCGCAACGGCGTCATTGTCCGCCGGGGCGCGGCCCACGGCATCCCGACGCCGGCCAACAGCATGATCGTGGCCTTGCTGAACGCCGCCGCTTCTTAAGGCTGATACTTCTTCGGGATCGCCTTGATCTCGTCCGGGGTCAGCTTGGTGATGGTCTTGGCCCGGATCGGGATCGCCATGCCCAGGCCGTCGCCGACGCGCAGGTCGAGATCCAGCGGGCCGCAGACGCTGTCGGGACCGCGCACGACCGACACCAGGTGCGCGCCCGGCCAGGTCAGCTGGTTGGAGCCCCAGGCCAGGTCGACGCGGTAGACGTCGCGACCGCGCACCTTCATGTACAGGGTGTTCTTGTCCGGGGCGGTCCAGCCGCGCCAGTCGGACAGGTAGAAGCACTGGCGGGCGGGCTTGACGGCCTTGGCCACGGTTTGGGCGTCGCCTTGCGCCGCCGAAGCGGCCGAGGCGCCCATGCCGGCCAGAGCCAGCCCGATCAGCGCCGCGCGCGTGATGTGGGTGATCTTGCTCATGACGTCGTCCTCAAAAGCCCCTCGGCTCAAGAGATTGGCCCTCGCCCGGGGCTTGTCAAGTTTTTACTGTACATTTGAAACTGTACACGAAAAAGCCCGCCTCCCCAGCGCGCTCAGGGGTGCGCTGGGGAGGCGGGCCGCGATCGAAGCCTTGCTCGGGCCCTAGACTTTGGCGGGCTCGGCGTCGGGCTGGATCTCGTCCAGCTCGCCTTCCCACTTGGCGACCACGGCGGCGGCGACGCTGTTGCCGACGACGTTGGTGGCCGAGCGGCCCATGTCGAGCAGGTGGTCGACGCCGAGCACCAGGGCGATCCAGGCTTCCGGCAGGCCGAAATAGGTCAGGGTGGCCATGATGACGACCAGCGAGGCGCGCGGCACGCCGGCGATGCCCTTGGAGGTCACCATCAGCAGCAGCAGCATGAAGATCTGTTGCTGGGCCGTCAGGTGCACGCCGTGCGCCTGCAGGATGAACACGGTGGCGAAGGTGCAGTACAGCATCGAGCCGTCGAGATTGAACGAATAGCCGAGCGGCAGGACGAACGAGACGATGCGGCGACGCACGCCGATCTTGGGCAGGCTGTCGAGGATGCGCGGATAGGCGGCTTCCGACGAGGCGGTAGAGAAGGCCAGCAGGGCCGGCTCGCGGATCACGCCGAACAGCGGGATCACCCGCCTGCCCAGCACCAGGAAGCCGGCGAAGAACAGCAGCAGCCACAGCGTGCCCATGGTGGCGTAGAAGCCCAGCACGAACTTGCCGTAGACGGCCAGCATCGACAGGCCCTGAGTGGCGATGGTCGAGGCCAGGGCGCAGAAGATGGCCAGCGGGGCCAGCTTCATGACGAAGCCGGTGACCTTCAGCATCACCTGGGCGCCTTGCTCGGCCAACTCCAGGATGTGCGGGGCCTTGTTGTCCAGCGAGGCGACGGCGGTGCCGACGAACAGGCTGAAGACCACGATCTGCAGGATCTCGTTCTTGGCCATGGCTTCGAAGATCGAGGCGGGCACCAGATGGGTCAGGAAGCCCTGCAGGGTGAAGGTTTCGGTCGAGGCCGCCGGGGCGTTGGCGGTGCTGGCGACCTCGGTCAGGTTCAGGCCCGCGCCCGGGTGCAACAGGTGCACCATCAGCAGGCCCAGCAGCAGCGATACGGCCGAGGCGCTGATGAACCAGGCCATGGTCTTGGCGCCGATCCGGCCCACGGCGGCGGCGTCCTCCATGTGGGCGATACCCGCGACGAGCGTCGTCAGCACAAGCGGGGCGATGATCATCTTGATCAGCCGCAGGAAGAGGTCGGTTCCCATCTTGAACCACTTGACCGCTTCTTCGGTCTGGGCCGGATCGAGGAACTGATTACAGGCCCAGCCGACTGTGACCCCCAAGATCATGGACGCGATAATCAGATAGGCGAAGCGCTTGTTCATGAATCCCCCTGGCGTCAGTCTCGACGTCGACGGCCTTGTTCTGGTGTTCGGAAGGAACGACGTGCGAGAACGCTCGCACCGCCATCTGCCCCCTCCTTGAGCATTTCAGCCCTTGTGGCCGACCGGCGCGGCTTCGTCCATGCCCTTGAAGGGGTCCGGCTTGGCTTCGCGCGAGCCACGCCGAATAAACAGGCTCATCCCATAGACGGAAGCACGCGCCGATTCCTCACCTTCGCCCACGCCCTTGCTAAGTAATAATTCATTCCCATTCGGTCGGGCCGACGTCTCGCCAACGTCGCGAAACGTCGCTATAAGGACCCATGTCAAACCAAGAAAAAGCAATGGCCGTCGTCGAACGGCTCAATGACGAATACGAACGCGCCGTCCACGCCCTGCGGACCGCCCTGCGCGCCTATCTCGAAAACGGAACCCGTCCCGACCCGCGAACGCGGTTCGACGGCACGTTCGCCTATCCCGAGCTACGCCTGACCTACGACCCCGAGGCCCTGCCGCCAAAGCTGGCCCGGTCCTATGCCCGCGTCAGCCGTCCCGGCGTCTATGCGACGACGGTGACCAAGCCGGCTCAGTTCAAGGACTATCTGGTCGAGCAGCTGAGCCTGCTGATGGACGATTTCGACGTCGAGATCGAGGTCGACCGCTCCCGCCAGGAAATCCCCTATCCCTACGTTCTGGACGCCACCATCGACCTGAACCAGGCCGACGTGCGCAGCGAGGACATCGCCCGCTTCTTCCCGACCACGGACCTGGCTTTCATCGGCGACGAGATCGCCGACGGCGTCTGGAACCCGGCGCTGGAGGAGACGCGTCCGCTGTCGCTGTTCGACGGCCTGCGCACCGACTTCTCGCTGGCCCGCCTGAAGCACTATACCGGCGCTCCGGCCGAGGACGTGCAGCAGTTCATCCTGTTCACCAACTACCACCGTTATGTCGACGAGTTCGTCCGCTGGGGCATCGAGCAGCTGCAGCAGCCTGACAGCTCCTACACGGCCCTGTCGTGCTCGGGCGGCCTGACCATCACCGCCAACACGGTCAATCCGGAACTGGCGATCGCGGAGTCGAGCTGGCGCAAGCACCAGATGCCGGCCTACCACCTGATGGCGCCGGGCGGCGCGGGCGTGACCCTGCTGAACATCGGCGTCGGCCCCTCCAACGCCAAGACCATCTGCGACCACCTGGCGGTGCTGCGTCCCCAGGCCTGGCTGATGATCGGCCACTGCGGCGGGCTGCGCGACACCCAGACCATCGGCGACTACGTCCTGGCCCACGCCTATCTGCGCGACGACCACGTGCTGGACGCCGTGCTACCGCCGGAAATCCCGGTGCCCTCGATCGCCGAGGTCCAGCGCGCCCTCTACGACGCGGCCAAGGCGATCAGCGGCGACAGCGGCGACCAGCTGAAGAAGCGCCTGCGCACGGGCACGGTCGTCACCACCGACGACCGCAACTGGGAACTGCGCCACAGCCTCTCGGCCCTGCGCTTCAACCAGAGCCGCGCGGTGGCCATCGACATGGAGAGCGCGACCATCTCGGCCCAGGGCTATCGCTTCCGGGTGCCGTACGGGACGTTGCTGTGCGTGTCGGACAAGCCGCTGCACGGCGAGATCAAGCTGCCCGGCCAGGCCAACGCCTTCTACGAGCGGGCGATCAGCCAACACCTGCAGATCGGCATTCTGACCTGCAAGCTGCTGCACGCCGAAGGCCCGAACCTGCACTCGCGCAAGCTGCGGGCGTTCGACGAGCCGCCGTTTAGGTAAGCTCAGCACTGGCCCCCACCTGACCACGCTTGCGCGTGGTCTGTCCGCCCCCAAGCGGGGCGGAGAATCTCTCCTCCCCCTCTTGGGGGAGGGGGACCGCCGAATGGCGGTGGAGGGGGGTGCCGCCGCCTTACATCCGCTCCACGATGATCGCCGGGGCCATGCCGCCCGCCGCGCACATCGTCACCAGGCCGCGCTTCAGGTCGCGCCGCTCCAGTTCGTCCAGGATCGTGCCGATCAGGATCGAGCCCGTCGCGCCGATCGGGTGGCCCAGGGCCATGGCGCCGCCGTTCACATTGACCTTGTCGCGGTCCAGCTTCAGGTCGCGGATGAACTTTTCGGCCACGACGGCGAAGGCCTCGTTGATTTCCCACAGATCGATGTCGTCGACCGTCAACCCGGCCTTGGCCAGGGCCTTGCGCGCGGCCGGGACCGGGGCGTTCAGCATCAGGGTCGGGCTGTCGCCGACATTGGCCATGGCCAGGACGCGGGCGCGGGGCTTGAGGCCGTGCTTGCGGGCATACTCCGGCGAGGCCATCAGGATCGCCGCCGCGCCGTCCACGACGCCCGACGAGTTGCCGGCATGGTGGATGTGCTCGATCTTCAGGTCCGGATAGACCTGGCGGATCAGGCCGCCATAGGTGGCGCCCGCCTCGTCCAGGGCGAACTCGGCCATGGCCGCGAAGGCGGGCTTCAGGCCGGCCAGGCCCTCGGGGGTGGTCTGGGGACGGGGAAACTCCTCGTGGTCCAGGGCCAGGCTTCCATCTTCCTTGAACACGGGCACCAGGCTCTTGCTGAACCGGCCTTCGCGGATGGCGGCGTCGGCGCGCTGCTGGCTGACCAGGGCCAGATCGTCGACGGCCTGTCGGCTGATGCCTTCCAGCGTGGCGATGGCGTCCGCGCAGACGCCTTGGTGCGACTGCGGATGGCGGGCCCGCAGGCGCAGGTTGCCATTGTCCATCATCGGCGGCGCGCCCGGCGTGGCCGAGGCGGCGGTGTAGGACATCATCTCGGTTCCGCCGGCGATGACCAGGTCCTCCATGCCCGACATGATCGAGGCGGCGGCCAGGTTGGCGACCGTGATGCCCGAGCCGCAGAAGCGGTCCAGGGTCATGCCGCTAGCCTTGACGTCGTAGCCCGCGTCCAGCGCCGCCATCCGGCCCAGGTCTCCCCCCTGCTTGCCGCGCTGGGTGGAGGTGCCCCAGAGGATGTCGTCGACCTCCGCGGTGTTGAGGTTGTTGCGGCTGGCCAGGGCGCTCAGCACGCTGGCGGCCAGCTGCTGGGGATGGATGTCCGCCAGCGCTCCCTTGCCGACCTTGCCGATGCCGCGCGGCGTGCGGCAGGCGTCGATGATCCAGGCTTCGCCCATCGGTGTTTCCTCCTGTTGTCGGCAGGAGTGAACCGGGGGCGCCGCTGGGGCAGTCCAGTGTCTTTTTAGGCGGAACCGCTCAGGCCTCTTCGGCCCAGGCCTTGATCAGCTGATGGGCGATGGCCAGGGACGGCGGGCAGAAGACGCCCTCCAGTTCGCCCTTCAGCAGTTGCGCCGTCTCTTCCTTCGAGAACCAGCGCACCTCCTCAAGCTCGGTCTGGTCAGGCGCGGCGTCGGCGCTGTCGACCTCGGCGATCAGGCCCAGCATCAGCGAGCCCGGCCATGGCCAGGGCTGGCTGGAGTGATAGCGGACCGCCGTGGCCGTCAGTCCGGCCTCTTCCTTCAGTTCGCGGGCGCAGGCTTCTTCCATGGTCTCGCCGGGCTCGATGAAGCCGGCCAGGGCCGAGAACATGCCCTTGGGCCAAGCCGCCTGACGGCCCAACAGGCATTTGCCCTCATAGACCGCCAACATGATCGCCACCGGGTCGGTGCGGGGGAAGTGCTCGGCCTCGCACGCCGGGCAGACGCGCTTCCAGCCGCCGTCGGCGACCTCGCTTTTCTGGCCGCAGTTGCTGCACCAGCGATGGCGGCGGCGCCATTCGAACATCGACTTGGCGGTGGCCAGGATGCCGGCGTCAGCGGGTGGCAGGGTCGCGGCCGCGCCGCGCAGCTCCTCGAATCGGCCCAGGCCCTGCAGCGGTCCCTCGGCCGGGTCGGCCGCGGTGTCGATATCGACGGCGAACACCGCGATGTCCTTCCACAGGCCCATATACAACAGCTTCTCGTTCCCGCCGGCCAGGTCCTGAGCCATGTCGGCGCGCAGATAGGCGATCTGGACCCCCGTGGGCTTGCCGTCCTCGCCGAGCACGTCCTCGACCAGCGGCTTGCCGTTCCAAAGCGCCACGGCCAGGGATTCGGGGTCGGCCAGCTTTTCGGCGAGGAAGGCCTCGTCGCCGCGACGCTCGCTGTCGCGGTTCAGGGGGTTGCCGGCGAAGGTGTTGGTGATGATCGACAGAGCCATTTCGACTCTCTAGCGCGAGCGTGATTGTTCGTCACGACGTCGCATTCGCGTCATGCGCCTTGCATCCGCCGCGATGAGTCGCGATATAGGCCTCGGAGATCGGCGCGGACGGAGTCCTCGCCAACCTGGTCAGGGCCGAGAGGCAGCAGCCACAACGAGATCAGCTTTGGGTCGCTGTCGGTCTCCACCCTTCCCCATTTCGTGAAATCTGTCAGCAGATGGTCGCGCCGTTGAGCGCGAGGCTTTTGCTGCGCCCTTCGCGCCACTACACTCAGTTCATGGCCGACCTCGACGATCTCTCGCCCGATTCCGCGCCGCCGTGGGACGAGGCTCCCCCCAAGGAAGACTTGGCCGAGCGCGACGAGAACACCGCCGACATCTTCGGCGATGCGCCTGTTGTGGCGAAATCGGCCGCCGCGCCGTTCTCGGAGACGCGCCCCGTCGTCGAGTCCCCGCCTGAAAGCGAGAAGGGCGACGCCTATACGGTGCTGGCGCGGAAGTACCGTCCGCGCACCTTCGAGGACCTGATCGGCCAGGAGGCCATGGTCCGCACCCTGGCCAACGCCTTCTCGACGGGGCGCATCGCCCACGCCTTCATGCTCACCGGCGTCCGCGGGGTCGGCAAGACCACGACCGCGCGCCTGCTGGCCCGGGCGCTCAACTACGAGACCGACACCGTCAAGGGTCCCTCGGTCGACCTGACCGTCGAGGGCTATCACTGCCGCTCGATCATCGAGGGCCGGCACATGGACGTGCTGGAGCTGGACGCCGCCAGCCGCACCAAGGTCGACGAGATGCGCGAGCTCTTGGACGGGGTGCGCTACGCCCCGGTCGAGGCGCGCTACAAGGTCTACATCATCGACGAAGTGCACATGCTGTCGACGGCGGCGTTCAACGCCCTGCTGAAGACGCTGGAAGAGCCGCCGCCCCACGCCAAGTTCATCTTCGCCACCACCGAGATCCGCAAGGTGCCGGTGACGATCCTGTCGCGCACCCAGCGCTTCGATCTGCGCCGGGTCGAGCCGGACGTGCTGGTCAAGCATTTCGACAAGATCTCGGCCAAGGAAGGCGCGCGGATCGAGATGGACGCCCTGGCTCTGATCGCCCGGGCGGCGGAAGGCTCGGTGCGTGACGGCCTGTCGCTGCTGGACCAGGCCATCGTCCAGACCGATCGCGGGGCCACGGTCACCGCCACGGTGGTCCGCGACATGCTGGGCCTGGCCGATCGCGGCCAGACCATCGCCCTCTTTGAAAACGTCATGGCCGGCAAGACCAAGGACGCGCTGGAGGGTTTCCGCGCCCTGTGGGGCTTCGGGGCCGATCCGGCGGTGGTCATGCTCGACGTGCTGGACCACTGCCACGGCTCGGCGGTGTCCAAGGCGCTGGGGCCGGACGCCCTGTCGATGCCCAAGGAGCAGGCCGCGCGCCTGGCCGCCATCGGGGCCCACACCTCGGCCGGCACGCTGTCGCGCCTGTGGCAGATGCTGCTGAAGGCCCACGAGGAGGTGCGCCGCGCGCCCGACGCCATGGCGGCGGCCGAGATGGCCCTGATCCGCCTGTGCTACGCCGCCGACCTGCCCGGTCCGGAGGAGGCCCTGAAGGCCCTGCGCGACGGAACGACCGTTGGCGGCGGTGGTCCGGGCGGCGGCTCGATTGGCGGCGGCTCGGCCGGCGGCGCGGTTTCGGCCGCCCACGCGCCGATGACCATGGCCGCGCCGGGCGCTCAGGCCATGCCCGTGCTTGCCTCGTTCGAGGACGTCATGGCCCTGATCGCCGCCAAGCGCGACATCGGCCTGCGGCTGGACGTCGAGCAATATGTCCGCCCGATCAGCTTCCGCCCCGGGGCCCTGACCTTCGAGGCCGCCCCCGGCGCGCCCGGCAATCTCGCGGGCCGCCTGGTCCGCTTCCTGAAGGAGCACACCGGCCAGCCCTGGCTGGTCGCCGCCGAAGGCGGCGGCGGGGCCGAAAGCCTGATGGAGCGCCAGAAGCGCGAGGATCGCGAGGCGCTGGAGGAGATCAAGAAGGATCCCTTTGTCTCCTCGGTGCTGTCGGCCTTCCCCGGCGCCGAGATCGTCGAGATCCGCAAGCTCCTCACCCCCGAGGCCCCGCCGTTGGAGCCGGACGAGGAAGAGGGCTGAACCATTTCCCTTCCCCCTTGATGGGGGAAGGGTAGGGATGGGGGTGACTGCTGAGGTGGCGGCCATGCGCTGCATCTACCGCCGTATTACCCCACCCCCTGCCCCCTCCCCACCAAGGGGAGGGGAACGTGAACAGACTGGAGATTGAGACCATGAAAGACCTCGGCGGCCTGATGAAGCAGGCCCAGGCCATGCAGCAGAAACTGGCGGACGCCCAGGCGCGTCTGGCCGAGAGCACCGTCGAAGGCGCCTCGGGCGGCGGCATGGTCACCGTCGTGCTGAAGGGCACCGGCGACCTGGCCAAGGTGCGGATCGACGAAAGCCTGATCGCGCCGGGCGAAGGCGAGGTGATCGAGGACCTGATCGTCGCCGCCCACGCCGACGCCAAGAAGAAGCTCGACGCCAAGCAGGCTCAGATGATGCAGGACGCCGCCGGCCCGATGGCGGGCCTGATGGGCGGCATGCCGGGCATGAAGTTCTAAAACTTGGCAGCCTCCGCCGGACCCGAGATCGAGCGCCTGATCGCCCTGCTGTCCAAACTGCCGGGCCTGGGACCGCGTTCGGGCCGGCGGGCGGCGCTGGCCCTGCTGAAGAAGCGCGATACGCTGCTGGCGGCGCTGGCCCTGGCCATGGCAGAGGCCCAGGCCAAGGTCCGCACCTGCTCGACCTGCGGTTCGCTGGACGTCGTCGACCCGTGCTCGATCTGCGCCGACGCCACGCGCGACGGACGCCTGCTGTGCGTGGTCGAGGAGGTCGGTTCGGTCTGGGCCATGGAGCGCGGCGGTTCGTTCAAGGGGCGCTACCACGTGCTGGGCGGCCTGCTGTCGGCCCTGGACGGGGTCGGGCCGGAGGCGCTGCGCATCGGCGAGCTGGCGGCCCGGGTCGCGGACGGAGAGGTGGCCGAGGTGATCCTGGCCCTGCCGGCCACGGTCGACGGCCAGACGACCGCCCACTACATCGCCGATCGCCTGGCCCGGACCAATGTGCCGGTGACGATGCTGGCCCGCGGCGTGCCCGTCGGCGGCGACCTGGACTGGCTGGACGACGGCACCATCGCCCAGGCTTTGCGCGCCCGGCGGCCGGCTTGACGCAAAATCTCCGCGTCGAAGCAAAGGCGCCCTGACAAGACCGCTAAGACGGTGGCAAGCTCGACTCGCCACGCTGGCGATTGTCGCCCGCGGGCAGAGAGACGTCCGATGAGCACTCCCGAAGACAAGGCCCCCGAAGCCGAAACCGAAGCGCCGCACCCGGCCAAGGTCGGTGTGGTCGATCGCGGCCACAACGTCACCGGCTTCGGCGGCGAACCGATCAGCGGCATGATCGCCGATCTCGCCGACGGCGACGACTGATCTCGCGAAACGGCCGGGCGAAGCGCCCGGCCGCCTTCCGTTCGGCGCTGAACCTCGCTAAGAACGGAGCATGAACTTTTCCGATCCGTTTCTGATCCTCGCCGTCGTCTTCGCCCTTGCCGCCGTGGCGTGCGCCCTGTGGGCCTTGGCGGCCCAGCGTCGCGCCGCCAGGGCCGAGGCCCAGGCCTGGATGCTGAACGAGAAGGTCGCCCAGGCCGAGGAGCGCACCCGCCTCCTGGAAGGCCAGACCGCCACCCAGATCGAGCTGATCAAGGCCCAGGCCGCCCAGAGCGCCAACGCCATCGCCGAACAGCTGATCAAGCGCGCCGACGAGAACGCCAAGAGCCGCGACAACCTCACCCAGGCCCGCCTGGAGGCTCAACTGAAGCCGGTCGCCGAGACCCTGGCCAAGTTCGAGGCCCAGGTCACCGCCGTCGAGAAGGCCCGCGCCGAAGAGACTGGCGGCCTCAAGGCCCAGATCGCCCAGCTTCTGGAAGCCTCGACCGCCACCCAGACCGAGGCCCGCAAGCTGTCGGCCGCCCTGCGCCGCGGGGCCGGGGTGCAGGGGCGCTGGGGCGAGCAGATGCTGCGCAACGTGCTGGAGATGGCCGGCCTCAAGCACGGGGTCGACTTCACCGAGCAGGTCCAACTCGATTCCGGCCGGCTGCGCCCGGACGTCGTTGTGCGGATGCCCAAGAACGCCGCCTTCGTCATCGACGCCAAGTGTTCGCTGACCGCCTATCTGGAAGCCCAGGACGCCAGCGACGAGATCGCGCGGGAAGCGGCCTATGTCCGCCACGCCGCCAGCCTGCGCACCCATGTCCAGCAACTGTCGGCCAAGGCCTATTGGGACGCGCTGGAGATCTCGCCCGACTTCGTGACCATGTTCGTGCCCGGCGACGGCATCCTGACCGCCGCCCTGGAGCGCGCGCCCGAGCTGATGACCGAGGCGATGGAGAAACGCGTCATCATCGTCACGCCCTCGACCCTGTTCGCGCTGTGCAAGGCCGTGGCCTATGGCTGGCGGGTCGAGGAGCAGGCCAAGAACGCCGTCGAGGTCGCCGCCCTGGGGCGAGAGCTCTACAAGCGCATCGCCGACATGGGCGGACACGTCGCGGGCGTGGGCCGTTCGCTGTCGGCGGCGGTCGACAAGTACAACGCCTTCGTCGGGTCGCTGGAGAGCCGCGTCCTGCCCAAGGCCCGCGAGTTCGAGAAGCTAAAGGTCGACCACGGCGGCAAGCCGATGGACGAACTGGAGGCCATCGAGACGGCCGTCCGTCCCATCACCAAGCTCGAAGTGGGGCAATCTCCCACCTTGACGCTCGGAAATGACCCCACTACCTGAGGGGGACCATGGCTATCCGTCGCATCCTCACCGTCGATAACGCCGCCGACCTGGCGACGCTCAAGAAGATTTCCGCCCCGGTGGAGACCGTCACCGACGAACTGCGCGTCCTGATGGATGACATGCTGGAGACCATGTACGACGCCCCGGGCATCGGCCTGGCCGCCGTGCAGGTGGGCGAGCCGGTCCGCGTGATCACCATGGACCTGGCCCGCGAGGGCGAGGCGCCGGCCCCGCGCTACTTCGTCAATCCCGAGATCCTGTCGAGCTCGGAAGAGGCCTTCGTCTACGAGGAAGGCTGCCTGTCGGTGCCGGAATATTTCGACGAGGTCGAGCGCCCGTCGAAGGTCACCATCCGCTACATGAATTATCAGGGCGAGACCGTCGTCGAGGAAGCCGAGGGCCTGTTCGCCGTCTGCATCCAGCACGAGATGGACCACCTGGAAGGCGTCCTGTTCATCGACCACCTCTCGCGCCTGCGCCGCGACCGGGCCATCACCAAGGTGAAGAAGGCGCGGCGGGCGGCTTAGGGGACGGCTGCTCCCTAACGATCAAAGATCCCCGTCATCCCGCGACGTGTTCGCGGGACCCATCTGTCCGCCGCAGGTGCGGGACAGGATGAAACTCTCACGTGGAAGCTGAACCATGGGTCCCGCGCATGAAGCGCGGGATGACGAGGGATTATGTCTGGGTTTCGAGCGTCCTTCTCCCCGAGACGGAGTCCTCCTTACATCTCACGGCGAGACGATCAGCCCTGCACGCTGCAGCCTCCAAGAGATTTAAGGATCGCACCCGACCGGCGGTCGGGTTTCGACCATCGGACTCTATATTTTCGGATCCGGTGCGCTTCCACTCCGCCCATTTCGACCGAAGCGCCAGTATACGATCCTATAGCAGACCGTACGATCTCATCACCGCGTCCGCCCGGTCTCCGTCTCATAGGGCGTCCCGTCGCGGTGACGGTAGACATCCTCCCCGTCCCGCAGCACCAAGTCGATATCCGGATAGTCACAGCCATCCGTATCCGGCCGCCGCGAGCCGATCTCCAGCAGCAGCGCGTCCTTGTCCGATCGGTTCTGGAAATGGTGACCATCCGCCACCCCGGCCTTGAAGCCGGCGCAGTCGCCGGTCCGCAGCACGGTCTCGCCGTCGTTCTCCACGAGAACGACCTCGCCCTCGACCACCCAGGTGAACTCGTCCTCGGCCGTGTGCCAGTGGCGCTGGCTGGACCAGACGCCGGGCGCCAAGCGCAGCAGGTTCACCCCGAACTGATCGAGCCCCACCGCGTCGCCCAGCTTGGTGCGATGACGTTGCAGGCAGGGCGCGTTGAACGGCGCGGGATAGGCCGTGCCGACGCGGGTCGGGGCCGAGGCGATATCGATCTTGGGCATCGGAGACCTTGGAAGAAGCTTGCCGGGTTTGCGTCCCGCCGGAGGGAAGCCTAAACCCCGCACCATGACCAGCCCCGCGCCCGTTTCCGTCAGCATCGACCCCGTCGAACTGGCTCAAGCCCTGATCCGCCGCCCCTCGGTGACACCGGCCGACGCGGGCGCGATGGACACGCTGCAGCGCCAGCTGGAAGCCCTGGGCTTTGCCTGCCGGCGCATGACGTTTGGCGAGATCGAGAACCTCTACGCCCGGCGCGGGACGGCGCGGCCGAACCTCTGCTTCGCGGGTCATACCGACGTGGTGCCCGTGGGCGACGACGCGGCCTGGACCGCTGCTCCGTTCGAAGCCGAGATCAAGGACGGCGTCCTCTACGGCCGCGGCGCGGTCGACATGAAGTCGGCCATCGCCGCCTTCGTCGCCGCCGTCGCCAAGATCCCCGAGCATGCCGGCTCGATCAGCTTCCTGATCACCGGCGACGAGGAGGGCGTGGCCGAGGACGGCACGGTCAAGGTGGTCGAGGCCCTGGCCGCCGAGGGCGAGATCATCGACCACTGCATCGTCGGCGAGCCGACCAGCGCCAATCTGCTGGGCGACATGGTCAAGATCGGCCGCCGCGGCAGCATCAACGCCTGGATCGCGGTCGACGGCAAGCAGGGCCACGTGGCCTATCCGCATCGCGCGGCCAATCCGATCCCGGTGCTGGTCGACATCCTATCGCGCCTGCAGAGCCGGGTGCTGGACGAGGGCTATACCGGCTTCCAGCCGTCGAACCTGGAGGTGACCACGGTCGATGTCGGCAACACCGCCACCAATGTCATCCCGGCCTCGGCCAAGGCGCGGATCAACATCCGCTTCAACCCCGCCCATCAGGGCAAGGACCTGGCCGCCTGGATCGAAGCGACCTGCCGCGAGGCGGCGGAAGGCTTCTCGGGTCGCGTCGAGGCGCTGTGCAAGATCAGCGGCGAAGCCTTCCTGACAGAGCCGGGCGCCTTCACCGACGTGATCGTGGCCGCCGTCGGCGACGCCACGGGCCGGGTTCCGGAACTTTCGACCTCCGGCGGCACCAGCGACGCCCGCTTCATCCGGGCCCTGTGCCCCGTGGTCGAGTTCGGCCTGGTCGGCTCGACCATGCACCAGGTCGACGAGCGGGTCCCGGTCGAGGAGATCCGCCAGCTGGCGGGCGCCTACGAGGCGCTGATCAACCGCTACTTCGCGGCCTTCGCCTGATGGTCCGCGCCGCCCTGGCGAGCTGGCCCTTCTGGGCGCTGGCCTCGGCGGTGTTCGCGGCCCTGACCGCGATCCTGGCCAAGATCGGCGTCGAGGGCGTCGGCTCCAACCTCGCCACCCTGGTGCGGACGGTGGTGATCCTGGCCTTCGCGGCCCTGATCGTCACCGTCTCCGGCGAATGGCGCGGAGCCGGCGAGATCGGTCGCCGCTCGTGGCTGTTCCTGGTGCTGTCGGGCCTGGCCACCGGCGCTTCGTGGCTCTGCTATTTCCGAGCCCTGAAGATCGGCGATTCGGCCAAGGTGGCGCCGATCGACAAGCTCAGCGTGGTGTTCGTGGCCATCATCGCCGCCACCTTCCTGGGCGAGAAGCTGTCGCCGACCAACTGGTTGGGGGTGACACTGATCGCCGCCGGCGCGGTGCTGGTGGCGCTGAAAGTTTGAGAGAAGCAGGTCTGAAGGCTGACATGAAGGCGCTTTCGATCCCTGACGTCCTGGCCGAGGTGGCGGTGCTGGTGAAGCCGCATTTCGGCAAGGGGCGGACGGCCGACTACATCCCGGAACTGGCCACTGTGCCGGGCGGCAAGTTCGGCATGGCCGTCCGCACGGTCGACGGCGGCGAGCACGTGATCGGCGACGCCGACGAGGGTTTCTCGGTCCAGAGCATCACCAAGGTCTTCGCGCTCGGCCTGGCGCTCAACCGCCTGGGCGACGAGACCTGGACCCGGGTCGGCAAGGAGCCGTCGGGCACGCCGTTCAACCACCTGTCGTTGCTGGAGGCCGAGGGCGGGGTGCCGCGCAACCCGTTCATCAATGCCGGCGCCCTGGCGATCACCGACGTGCTGATGGACGTCACCCGCGACCCGGCCGCCCTGGTCCGCGACTTCGCCGGCTTCCTGTGCGACGAGAGGCTGGAGATCGACCCTACCGTGGCCGCGTCGGAGCTGGCCAGCGCCTGGCAGAACCGCGCCATCGCCAGCCTGATGCGCGGCAAGGGCACCCTGACCCACGAGCCCGAGGGCGTGGTTGCCGCCTATTGCCGCCAGTGCGCCCTGACCATGAGCTGTCGCCAGCTGGCCCGGGCCTTCCTGCCCCTGGCGGCGGGCGGTTTCTCGCCGGTGGCCCAGGAGACGGTGTTCCCCGAGCGCCTGACCCGGCGGCTCAATTCGCTGCTGCTGACCTGCGGGATCTATGACAGCGTCGGCAACTTCGCCTATCGCGTGGGCTTGCCGGCCAAGAGCGGGGTGGGCGGCGGCATCGTCGCGGTGATCCCCGGCAAGGCGACGGTGGCGGTGTGGTCGCCGGAGCTGGACCGCTTCGGCACCTCGGTGGTCGGCACGGCGGCCCTGGAGGCCTTCAGCCAGATCACCAACTGCTCGGTGCTTTAAGCGCCGTAACCCACGCCCACCAGATACAGCCCGTCGGCCGGCGCCACCGGCCCACACTCACGCCGGTCCTTGGCTTCCAGCGCGGCCTTCACGTCGGCCGGCGTCCAGCGCCCCGCGCCGACCTCGACCAGGGTCCCGGTCATCGACCGCACCTGGCGGTGCAGGAAGCTGCGGGCCTCGAAGTCGAGATGGATCTCCTCGCCGACCTGGCGCACGCGGGCGACGTCGAGCGTCTTCACCGGGCTCTTGGCCTGGCAGTGCATGTCGCGGAAGGTGGTGAAGTCGTGCAGGCCGATCAGCGCTTGCGCGGCCGCGTGCATGGCCTCGGCGTCGAGATCCTTCTTCACGTGCCAGACCTTGCCCTTCTCCAGGGCCGGTGGGGCCCGGCGGTTGAGGATCCGGTAGAGGTAGCGGCGCTCATTGGCCGAGAAGCGGGCGTGCCAATCGCCCTCGGCGACCTCGGCCGACAGGATCGAGACGGCCTCACGGGTCAGGTGGGCGTTGAGGGCGTTGAGCACGGTCTGGGCCGGCCAGTCCTTGTCGAGGTCGACATGCACCACCTGGCCAGTGGCGTGGACACCGGTATCGGTGCGGCCGGCGGCGGCGATGCGCACGTCCTGGCCGCTGAACGCCTTCACCGCCGCCTCGATCGCGCCCTGCACCGACGGCAGCACGGCCTGGGCCTGGAAGCCGTTATAGGGCCGGCCGTCATACTCGACGAGGAGGCGGTAGCGGGGCATCTAAGGACTGTCACCTAAAGCAGAGATTGAAATGGCCCTCATCACCGCCTTCCAGCGCAAGAGCCAAGCCGCTGGACAACTGCAACGAACCCATGTCGTGGGACACTACAAGGTCTTCAGCCACGACGGCCAAAGCAAGGTTCTTCAGATCGATACGTTAGGTTCCGAGAACCGAGAAATACCCGGAAAAGTCAGCCAGACCATCCAGCTCTCAGAAGAGAGTGCGAAGGCGCTTTGGACCATCCTCGGCCGCGAGTTCGGTTTCTAATCCAGCACGGTTCCGGCCGGAATCGAGAAGCCGCGCGTGAAGGTCTCGGCGTCCTGGACACCCTTGCCTTCGCGCTGGGCCCTGAGCAGGCGCACGGAGCCTTCACCGCAGGCGATGAGAAGGCTGTCGTCCAGAACCATGCCCGGGGCGCCGTCCTGGTCTTCCTGGCGTGACAGCAAGGCTTTCACCCGCACCGGCCCCTTGTCCGACGGCGCCTCGAACCAGGCGCCCGGGAAGGGCGAGAGGCCGCGGATATGGGCGTCAACTTCGGCGGCGGGGCGGGTCCAGTCGATGCGGGCCTCGGCCGATTTGATCTTCCTGGCGTAGGTGAGGCCCTCTTCCACCTGCGGCGTCTCGCGGGCGCCGCCGCGCTCGACGGCCGCCAGGGCCACCGGCAACAGGCGGGCGCCGACGGCGGCCAGCTTGTCGTGCAGCGTGCCGGCGGTCTCGAGCCTGTCGATCCGCACCTGCTCGGACATCAGGATCGGCCCCTCGTCGAGGCCCTCGCTCATTCGCATGACCTGGACGCCAGTGACCGTGTCGCCGGCCATGATCGCCCGCTGGATCGGAGCCGCGCCGCGCCAGCGGGGCAGCAGGCTGGCGTGCAGGTTGAAGCAGCCGTGGGTGGGGGCGTCGAGCACGGCCTTGACCAGGATCTGGCCGAAGGCGACCACGACGGCGGCGTCCAGATCCAGCGCCTGGAAGGCCTCGATCTCCTCGGCCGTCTTCATCGAGATCGGCGTGCGGACCGGTAGGCCCAGGCCCTCGGCGAAGGCGTGGACCGGCGAGGGCTTCAGGTCCTGGCCGCGCCCGCGCGGGGCCGGCGGCTGGGAATAGACGGCGACGATCTCGTGGCCCGAGGCGACCAGTTCGGCCAGGCAGGTCACGGCGAAGTCGGGGGTGCCGAGGAAAGCGATGCGCATGGCGGGGGTTTAGACGCCTTGGGGGCTTCGCGCAAAGCCCGGAGCAATCGGGAGAAGACGGAACCTTGGCCTTGGGCTCCCGTTATCCTGCCGACCTATTTGAAGGAGCACGACCATGCGTTCGATCCTGTTTGTCGCCAGCTGCGCCGTCGCTCTTACGTTGGGCGCCTGTTCGCGGGAACACGCGACCGAGGTGAAGGAAGGCGCGAAAGCCGCGGCCTCCGACATCAAGGACGCCGCCCACACCATCGCCAACGATCCAGACGTCAAGGAAGCGGGCGCGGCGATCAAGGAAAGCGCCAAGGAAACCGGGGCCCAACTGAAGGAAGCCGCCGGCGACGCCACCGACAAGGCCCAGGAACTGGGCGAAAAGGCCGGCGACAAGGCTAAGGAAGCCGGCGCCGACCTGAAGAAGGACGTCAAGGAAGGCGCGGCCGACAGCAAGCGTCAGGTCCACGAGGCGACGAAGTAGGGCGCTACTCCGCCGAAGCGGGCGCGGCGCGGCCGTGGGGATCGGGACCATAGCGGTTCGGACCCTTCTGGCCGCGCAACAAGCCGATCTCAAGCCAGAACCAGGCCATAAGGACCAGCGCCGCGAGGCTCGGAACGCTGGCGAGGATCAGGGTTTTGTCCGAGCGCGCCCACCGTTCGGCCAAGCCCAGTAACGCACCTGGCGTCGCTAGGAACAGCAGCATCCACCAAGCGCTCTTGCCGCGGTCATGCAGCCGTCGAACCACGACGCTGAAGCCGGCCGCCAGCAGCGGAAAGACGAAGACGAACGGAATGGCGCCCAGCCATCCTCCAGCCATGGTCGCGATCGTGGTGGCGCTGATGACGACCGCGGCCGCCACGCCTAGCCGCACCTGAAACCGCCAATACCCCAGCGCGCTCAGGCGACCGCTCAGCGTGAAATATTTCTTCAGCCAACCCATGGGTCGTCCCCGTTCGACGGGGACAACCCTAAGGCGGCGCTTGCGCGACGGCTAGTCCCGCAGCAGGTCGTTGATGCTGGTCTTCGAGCGCGTTTGCGCATCCACCGTCTTGACGATCACGGCGCAGTAGAGGCCCGGGCCGCCGTTCGGGTCGGGCAGGTTGCCGGGCACCACGACGCTGTAGGGCGGCACCTTGCCGATGTGGATCTGGCCGGTCTTGCGGTCGACGATCTTGGTCGAGGCGCTGATGAACACACCCATCGAGAGCACGCTGCCTTCGCCGACCACCACGCCCTCGACGACTTCCGAGCGGGCGCCGATGAAGCAGTTGTCCTCGATGATGGTCGGGTTGGCCTGCAGGGGCTCCAGCACGCCGCCGATGCCGACGCCGCCCGAGAGGTGGACGTTCTTGCCGATCTGGGCGCACGAGCCGACCGTTACCCAGGTGTCGACCATCGTGCCTTCATCGACATAGCCGCCGATGTTCACGAACGACGGCATCAGGATGACGTTCTTGCCGATGTGAGCGCCACGACGGACGATGGCGCCCGGCACCGCGCGGAAGCCGCCGGCCTCGAACTGCGGGGCGTCCCAGCCGTCGAACTTGTTGGCGACCTTGTCCCACCACGGACCGACGGCGCCGCCCAGGGTTCCCGCGCGCATGACGGTGTTGGGGTTGAGGCGGAACGACAGCAGCACGGCCTTCTTCAGCCACTGGTGGGTGACCCACTCGCCGTCGACCTTCTCCGAGACCCGGACCTTGCCGCTATCGAGCAGCAGCAGGGCTTCGTCGACGGCGGTGCGGACCGGGCCGGTGGTGGCGGCCGAGACCTCGGCGCGGGCTTCCCAGGCGGCTTCGATCTCGGTCTGGAGGTCGGCCAGGGAGATGGCGGCGTTCGCGGTCATGAAGAGCTTCCTTGCAGGCGGGCCGAGGTCAGGAACCCGGGCAGGTCGTTAGTGCGGAAATGGACGTGTTCCGAGGTCGAGTCCTTGGCGTGCGGCCCGACCAGAATGGTAGTCATGCCCATCCGGGCGGCCGGTACGAGGTTCTTCTCGCTGTCCTCGAAGAAGGCGGTCATCGGCGGATCGATGGCGTGCAGCTTGCTGATCCTGTCGAAGGTGCTCAGCGAGGGTTTGGGCACGTAGTCGGCCGTCTCGATGGCGAACACTTCGGAGAACAGGTCGCGCAGGTTCAGGTGGGCCAGCACCCGCTCGGCGTGGCCGACCGAACCGTTGGTGAAGATGATCCGCCGTCCCGGCAGGCGGGCGACGGCCTCGCGCAAGGCGGGATCGGGGACCAGGCGATCCAGCGAGACGTCGTGCACCTCGTCCAGGAAAGCCTTGGGCTCCATGCCGTGGTTCATCATCAGCCCGGCCAGGGTGGTGCCGTGCTCGGTGTAGTACTTCTTCTGCAGCAACCGGGCCTCCTCGTGGGGAAGGCCCGTCATGCGTTCGACGAAGTCGGTCATCTTGACCTCGATCAACCCCATGAACTCGCTTTCCAGCGGGTAAAGGGTGTTGTCGAGGTCGAACAGCCAGGTGTCGACGTGTGAGAGGTCAGCCGACATCAGCGGGAGATCAGCGTGCCCGCGCCGTGCTCGCTGAACAGCTCGACCAGCATGGCGTGCGGGCGGCGGCCGTCCAGGATGACCACGGCCTCGACGCCGGATTCCACCGCGTGGATGGCGTTTTCCAGCTTGGGGATCATGCCGCCGCTGGCCACGCCGCTCTCGATCAGGCCGCGGGCTTCCTCGATGGTCATCTGGCGGATGAGGTTGCCCTCACCGTCCAGCACGCCGGCGATGTCGGTCAGCATCAGCATCCGCTTGGCCTTCAAGGCGCCCGCGAGCGCGCCAGCGACAGTGTCGGCGTTGATGTTGTAGGTCTGGCCCTCGGTCGAGACGCCGATCGGCGCGATCACCGGGATGTAGTCGGTTTCCGAGGTCAGCAGGGCCTGGATGATGTGCGGGTCGACCTTGGTCGGCTCGCCCACGAAGCCCAGGTCGACGACCTGCTCGATATTGCTGTCGGGATCGCGCTTGGTGCGGGTCACCTTCTCGGCGGTGATCATGCGGGCGTCCTTGCCCGACAGGCCCACGCCGCGCACGTCGGCCTCGGCGCCGGCCAGGGTGATCCAGTTGGCGATCTCCTTGTTGATCGCGCCCGACAGGACCATCTCGGCCACCTCCATGGTGGCCTCGTCGGTGACGCGCAGGCCGTCCACGAAGGTCGACTTGACGCCGGCCTTGTCCAGCATGCGGCTGATCTGCGGACCGCCGCCGTGCACCACCACCGGATGGACGCCGAGCAGCTTCAACAGCACCGCGTCGGCGGCGAAGACCTTGGCGACCTCTTCCTGGCCCATGGCGTGGCCGCCGTATTTGATCACGACCGTCTCGCGGTCGTAGATCTGGATATAGGGCAGGGCCTCGGCCAGGGTCTTGGCGGTGGCCCAGCCGGCTTCCTCGGCGGCTTCGGTCAAGGCAACAGTCCCTCAAGCGGATTGGGATGCGGAATTAGGCGGGCCTCGATAGCGGACACCGTCCCCCATGTCATCAAAAACGGCGCGTCAGGTCTTCGCGTCGAACCGCCATTTCATGACCAGCACCGCGGCGGACATCAGCAGGCAGGCGGTGTTGGAGGCGATGACCGGCCAAGCCTTGATGAGGATCCCATAGGTGATCCAGAAGGCGAAGCCCGTCACCGTGACGATATAGGTGCGCAGGGAGACGGACGAGGCGTCCTTTTCCTTCCAGATCTTGACGATCTGCGGGGCGAAGCTGGTGATCGACAGCAGGGCGGCGGCCGTGCCGACGAAGGCGGCGAGAGGCGGAACAGCCATCAGGCGGTTCGGGGCAGGTCGCCCAGGCCCCAGAGCTGGGCATAGTCCGGCGCCAGGGTGAGGCCCAGCGGAACAGGGCCGGGGGCATGGCCCTCCTGCAGGCAGTAGGTCAGGTACGACAGGGCGGTCCTGACGCCATGCTCGGAATAGGGCTTGCCGATCACGCCGCAGGCCCCGGCGTAGTCGTCGGGCAGGCGCTTGACATTGGCGGTCATGAACAGGGCCACGCCGCCGCAGTCCCGCGAGATCTTGCGCGCAACCTCCACGCCGGTCGGACCGTCGCTGAGGTGGACGTCGACGAGGGCGAGGTCGGGGTGCAGCTTTTCGGCGAGGTCCACGGCTTCATCAGAGCTCATGGCGCAGCCGAGCGAGTGGCACCCCACCTCCTCGACGAGATATTCGAGTTCGATCGCGAGGAGCATCTCGTCCTCAACGATCAACACATCGAGCGTACGCCCGGTCATACTGAAACCTGTCCTTTAATGCGTCCCGTTCACGGGCAGCAAAATGACTATTCGCGTGCCAGGATCCGCGTCGGTGGTCTCACTCTTGGCCTTGAGCTGCTGGCAAAGCAGCTGAACAATCGTGAGGCCGAAGCCGGTTGGCGTGGTGTCCTTGTCCAGTCCAACGCCGTCGTCGGCGATTTCGATCCGGAAGTCGCCATTCTCGCGCCGGACGCCGACGAAGATCCGACCGCCGCGACCTTCCGGGAAGCCGTGCCCCAGGGCGTTAGTCAGCAGTTCGTTGACAACCAGGGCGAAGGGCGCGGCCTTGGCGGCGGGGATCTCGACCCGCTCCAGGTCGAGCTCGATGCGGACGTCGTCGCGCTGGGCCGAGCCCATCAGGTCGGCGACCATGTCGCGGACGAAAGCCGAGACGTCGAAGCGCTCGACGTCCTCGCTCTGGAACAGCCGACGATGGACCGTGGCGATGGCGTTGACCCGGCCCAGCATGCCGCGCAGCGAGGCCTTGACGGCTGGGTCGGTCACCCGGCGGTTCTGCAGCAGCAGCAGGCTGGAGATGAGCTGGAGGTTGTTCTTGACCCTGTGATCCACCTCGTGGAGCAGGGCGGTCTTCTGCTCCAGCGCTTCGGTCAGCGCGCGGGTGCGCTCCTCGATGATCGCTTCGAGGTCCTCGGGACTGCGGGCAGCGGCTTGATCCGTGTCGCGCACCGGTTCCGGAATGTCGTCCATCTGTAAGGCCAAGCTCCCACCACCCCGTGGACGCTCAACGTACCCGATCGTGTCGCGTTCCCAACATAGGCCGCGCCGAAAAAGCGAAACGGCGGAGATCCGATGGCTGGATCTCCGCCGTCCAAGGCGCGGCGAGCAAGGGGAGGACAGCCGCCGCGCGATCCGACGGCCCGCCCGCGCTTCCCGGAGCGGGCGGGCCGTCTGAAGGGGCGCTACTTGGGCTGGTAGATTCTGTCGAACACGCCGCCGTCGTTGAAGTGCGTGGCCTGGGCCTTCTTCCAGCCGCCGAAGGTGTCGTCGATCGTCACCAGCGGGATCTTCTTGAAGCGCGCCGCGTACTTGGCGGCCACGTCGGCGTTGCGCGGGCGGTAGTCGTTCTTGGCGATCAGCTCCTGGGCCAGCGGGCTGTACAGGAAGTTCAGATAGCCCTCGGCGATCGTGCGGGTCTTGTGGCGGTCGACGTTCTTGTCGACCAAGGCGACCGGCGGCTCGGCCAGGATCGAGATCGACGGATAGACGATGTCGAACTTGCCGGGCAGCTCGTCCTGGGCGAGGTAGGCCTCGTTCTCCCAGGCCAGCAGCACGTCGCCCAGACCCCGCTGGGTGAAGCTGGTGGTGGCGCCGCGGGCCCCGGTGTCCAGCACGGGCACATGCTCGAACAGGGTCTTGATGAAGGCCTCGGCCTTGGCGGGGTTGCCGCCCGGCTGCTTCAAGGCCCAGGCCCAGGCGGCCAGGTAGTTCCAGCGCGCGCCGCCCGAGGTCTTCGGGTTCGGGGTGATCACGTCAATGCCCGGCTTCACCAGGTCGCCCCAGTCCTTGATCTTCCAGGGATTGCCCTTGCGGACCAGGAACACGATGGTCGAGGTGTAGGGCGTGGAGTTCCGCGGCAGGCGCGATTGCCAGTTGGCCGGCAGCAATTTGGCCTTCGCCGCGATCTCGTCGATGTCATAGGCCAGGGCCAGGGTGACCACGTCGGCCTGCAGGCCGTCGATCACCGAGCGAGCCTGCTTGCCCGAGCCGCCGTGGCTCTGGTTGATCACCAGGGTCTGGCCGACCTTTTCCTTCCAGTACTTGGCGTAGGCGGCGTTGATGTCCTTGTAGAGCTCGCGCGTCGGATCGTAGCTGACGTTCAGCAGGGTGACGGGCTTGGCCTGGGCGAAAGCCGAACCGCCCACGGCGAGGGCCGCGGCGCCCGCGCCGGCGCCGGTGAGAAGACCTCGGCGAGTCGGAGCCTGGGTGAAGTCGCTCATCGAGACGGTCCTTTCTGGAGGTCTTCCAAGGATATGGGCGCCTGGCGCGGCGCTTGGAACGCCGCGCCGCCCGGTTTAGAACGCGTATTGGCTTCGCAGGTTGACGACCTGGTAGTCCTGGCTCAGCGGGACGAGGCCGCCGGCCGGGTCCAGGCGATCGATCGAGACGTCGTAGTAGCTCAAGGAGAACTTGGTCACCGGGTTGGGGAACCAGTTGACGCCGACGGTGGTGATCTTCTGCTCGCCGCCGCGAACCCGGTCGGCGGCCAGGGTGGCCTGCTCGTGATAGTTCAGGTCGGCGACGGAGTAGCGCGCCGCCAGTTCCCACGCGCCCCACTGGCGCTTCTTCAGGTCGAACGGGTGCGCGATGGCCGGGGCGTCGAACGCGAAGTTGTTCACGTTGTAGCGGCGGCCCTCGCCGGTCAGCACCCACGAGCCTTCGACGTACCAGGCCTTGACCTTCGGATCGGTGACCCCGGCCGCCGGGTTGCGGCGGTCGATGGCGATGTCGAAATATTCGCCCTGGATCAGGAAGTTCTTCTTCTGGGCGGCGGCCTCGAAGCCGTAGTGGCGGGCGCCGGTCGAGTCGATCGCGCCCGTGGAGATCAGCTGCGTCCCGTCGACGCGCAGTTCCGCGCGGTCGCTGACGGTGACGGGGTAGGCGCCGCCGATGGCGGTCTGGGCCGGGGTCACCACCTTGCTGGCGTTGGCGCCCACATGGACCAGCCAGTCAGGCCCCTTGAGCGGCACGAAGGCGAAGCGGCCCAGATAGCCGAGCTGCTCGTCGAAGGTCTGGCCGTCGCCGGCCTTGGCGCCGGTGATCGCGCCCGACAGCAGCCAGCGTTCGCGCACGACCTGACCCTGCAAGGCGATCCGCTTGTCGGCGCCGGCCAGGCCGCGCGCCAGCTCCGAGCCCGACGGGCGTTCGGCGAACAGCGAGCCGTTGGTCGAGGCCGCGTCCTCAAGGCCAAGGTTCGGCGCGAAGGCGCCGACGCGGACCTTGAACGGGGCGTAGTTGTACTGGAGCCAAAGCTCCTGCAGCGTGCCCTGGCCATCCGTGCCGGCGCCGCCGAAGTCGAGCAGGGCGTTATATTCGAAGTTCTTGTAGAACTTGCCGTCGACGCCGATGCGGGCGCGGCGGAAGTTAGTGCCGCTGTTCAGGTCGCGGGCGTTGCCCAGTACGGCTGGCAGGCCCTTGTCCTGATGGTATTGGGCGGCGTCGAGCTGCATCACCGCGTGGATCGTGGCGCTGAAGGCGCCGTCGCCGGAGGCGATGGTCGGCCTGCCGGCGGCGATGCTGACGGTGGTGGCGCTCTGGGCGGCGCGGACGTCCTTGAGGCTGGCGGCGGTGGCGGCCTTGAGGTCGGCGACCTGTTGGGCCAGCGTGGCCAGTTGGGCTTCCAGGGCGGCGATGCGGGCCTCTGCCTCCGCGGGCGAGCGCGGTGCGGCGTCCTGGGCCGAGGCGGCGCCGGCGGTGGCCAGCAGAGACGCGCCGGCGATCAGCGCCACGCGAAATGCGGTACAGGTCTTGGTCATCGTGTATGTCCCCTTTTCGGCGCCGCTGAGCGGGCCGACCTGCCGAGCTAGGGAAGACGATTATTCCTAGCTGCGGAATCGAGATTTAGGAAAACCGGCCGTGAGTTTTTCTGCAGGCGCGGCGAATTGTCGCGGAATACGCCGCGATTCTTCAGCCTTATCAGGCGTTTAAACCTGTGAACGTTCCGTTCACGGAACAGGCCGCCGGGGTTTCCCGCGACGGCCTGCGACACTTTGACAGAGAAGGGTGAGGGTCCGCTGGACCCTAGAGCCTGTCGTGTTCAGACACGACTGGCTCTAGATTCAAACATTTGGAGCGCGTTTTGGCGGGCGAAACCGCCCACACTTTCGCCCAACGCGCTCTAGGTGGTGTGGACTCTTAGGATTCCCATTGAACTAGGCTTGTGATTCAAAGCTGTCTTTTGGAGGCAGCCTTGGGTGTGATGGATCGCCTTGTCTTGGACGACGCGGCATGGGCGCGGATTGAGCCGCTGATCATTGGCCGTCCGGATCAGAAGGGCTCGACAGGCCGCGACAACCGGATGTTTGTCGAGGCCGTGCTCTGGCTGGTCCGGACGGGCTCGCCCTGGCGCGACCTGCCCGAAGTGTTCGGCGACTGGAACAGCGTCTTCCGGCGTTTCAGTCGATGGAGCGCCAAGGGGGTGTGGTGGCGGATCTTCGCGGCGATGTCGGACGATCCAGACTTTGAATACCTGATTGTGGATTCCACCATCGTTCGCGCCCACCAGCATGCGGCGGGGGCAAAAAAAGGGGGTCTGAAGATCAGGCCATTGGTCGTTCGCGCGGTGGCCTGAGCACCAAGATCCACATGGCCGTCCGAGGCCTGGGCTGCCCGGTCAACTTCACCCTCACCGCCGGACAGAAGGGCGACGCGCCCCAGGCCGGCCCGTTGATCCAGGATCTCCCCGCCAAGGTCGTCATGGCTGACACCGCCTACGACGCCGACCACCTGCGCCAGGCCATCGCCGACAAGGGCGCTATCGCCGTCATTCCCAACAATCCGTCCCGCGCCCGCAAGTATGCGCTGGACAAGGCCCTCTACGCCCAGCGCCACCTCGTTGAGTGCTGTTTCTCCAAGCTCAAGCAGTTCCGCAGGGTCGCCACTCGCTTCGAGAAGACCGCCAGGAACTACCTCGCCGTCGTCACCCTCGCCGCCATCGTCCTATGGCTGCGGTAAGTGTCCACAGAACCTAGAACATCGCCCGGCCAGCGAGGCGCAGGTTGTAGCGCTTCTGCTTCTTGGTGGCTTCGACGCCGCCTTCGATGCCCAGGTAGGACATCGGCGTGCCGGCCCGCAGGGCGAAGCCGGCGGTCAACGCGCCGTCCTTGTCGTTGAGCGCGGCCAGGGTGAAGGGGTTGCCGCCGTTGAAAGCCGCGACCGTGTCGCCAACCGAACCGGCCAGGGTCTGGCGATAGCCTACCCGCACTTCCGGACGCCACCAGACGTTCTTGCCGAAGTCGGCGCCGACCACCACGCCCAGCTCGCCCGAGAGGTTGCTCGAGGTGCGCTTGGCGACCGTCAGGTCGAAGCCATCGCCGCCGCCGCTTTCGGCGCGCTTGCCTTCACGCAGCCACACATAGTCAACCCGGCCTTCCGGGCGGGCGAAGAAGCGGCCGAACTTCTGCTCGTAGGCGACCCCG
Source organism: Caulobacter sp. FV1ye6ST (assembly GCF_058681225.1). NCBI lineage: Bacteria > Pseudomonadati > Pseudomonadota > Alphaproteobacteria > Caulobacterales > Caulobacteraceae > Caulobacter > Caulobacter sp. FV1ye6ST. Next base: position 4,729,676 of record NZ_CM178733.1, on the reverse strand, counting down.
GCGAAGGCGTTGGCCGTCAGGCCCTTCCAGTCGGCATTGTTCTTCAGGATCAGGTCGGCGACCCCGTCGGCGTTGTCGTCCGGCGAGATGAAGCGACGGTCGCCCTTGAAGAAGCCGTAGCCCACGCCGCCGCCGGTGTTGAACCGCCAGCCGCCCACCGAACGACGCCAGTAGGCGCCGGTCTGGATGAACGAGGCGGTGGTCTGCTCGCCGACCTTGGCGACCGTGTCGTGTTCCTCGAGGCTGGTATAGGCCAGGGTCAGGCCCAGCGCGCCGCCGGCGTCGCCCATGGCCTCATAGCCGGCGACGAAGCCGAACGCCTGGGTGTCCGAACCCAGGGTCTGGCCGGTGTCGCGACGCGTCAGCGAGGTGATTTCCTGCACCCAGATGCTGTCGGGACCATAGCGGTCGCCCGGATCAGGGCGGAACATGGTGGCCTGCGAGATCTGCTGGTTGACCGACTGCAGGGCCGAGAACAGGCCCTCGCCCTGGTCGGGCAGCATCTGGTCGTAGAGGTCGCGGTAGGCGTCTCGCGTCGTCTGGTTCAGGAACGTCCCGGCCAGGGCCGAATCCTTGCCCAGCGCCTTGTAGACGGCGTCATAGGCCGAGGTCTCGGACCGGTTCAGGCCGATCTCGGCGGCCGTCTTCTGGCGGACGTCGATATAGACGTTGTTGGTGTCGGCCCGGCTGGTGGCCACGTACATGAACGGCGCCTGGGCCAGCAGGCCGTTGCCGATCGCGCCGACATTGACGTTGCTGCCCTGGATCACCGTGAAAGTGGTGGGCTGCTTGACCAGGTTGGCCAGGCGGATGCCCAGCTCGGCGCCGGTGGCGATGTTGGTCGCGCCAGACACCACGAGCTTGGTGTTGAGGCCCGCCGCCGGATCGGCGGAGAACAGGATCTTGCCCTTGTCGCCGACCGTCAGGCTGCTGACGTTGATGGTGTCGGTGTTGACGATGCCCAGGCTGCCGTTGGCCACGGCGATGTCGAGCTTGCCGTCGCTGTCGGTCAGCTTGCCCAGGGCCACACCGCCGCCGTCGATTGACAGGCGATCCTGGCCAGCGCCGAACGACATGGCGCCCACCAGGGTGCCGCTCCAAAGGTTCAGGGTGTCATTGCCACCGCCGAACAGCACGTCGCCGATGGTGACCGGCGACAGGGTGGTGCTGGTGGAGTCGGCGCTGGTGAGGGTGTCGGTGCTGGGGAAGGTCGAGGTCGAGGTGTAGTCGTTCGGACCCTTCTGGGTGAAGGTCACGCCCGAATTGTTGGCCCGCAGGTCCAGCGCGATCGTCTGGCCGCCGGCGGTGACCGTCGCGGCGGTGCCATCGGCCTTGTAGGCCGGGGCCGTCACGGTCGCGCGCAGCGAGCCGGTGTTGGTGACGGTCTTCAGCGTGCCGGCCTGGTCGAGGATGACGACCGCGTCGCCGGTCTCGCCCGTCCGCGTGGCGACCAGGGCGCCGCTGTTGTTGATGGCGGTGGTGTTCGAGCCGGCGCTCAGCACCACGGCCCGCGCCGTGGCCGTGACGCCCGAGCTGGCGTACGAGCCCGCGGTGGCCGTGATCGAACCGCGGTTCAGGATTTCACCAACGCTGGCGCCGGAGTTCAGGATCAGGCCAGTCGAGTTGGCTTCGTAGGTCGTGGCCGTGACGGTGCCGTCGTTACGCAGGCCGTTGGTCAGGGTGGTGGTCTTGCCGCCGCCCGCGCCGATCGAGACGCCCGTGGCGGTGACGCCGTCATAGACGCCGGCCGCGGCGATCGCGCCCTTGGCCACCAGGCCATAGGCCAGGTCGCCGGCGCCGACCGCGCCGAGGGTGACGTCCTGGGTCGCCGAACCGATCTGCAGCGCCGGCGCCGCGCCGAAGGCGCTGATGCTGGACGTGCCGGTGCCGCTGGACGTGATCGTCGTCGTGACGGTGTTGCCGTCCGTACCGACCTTGGACGAGTAGTTGGAGCCTTGCAGCAGCACGCCGCCGGTCACGTCGCCGGCGATACGGACGGCCGAGCCGCCCTGCAGCAGGTCGTCGGCGTCCAGCTTGCCCAGCGCGTCGGTCGAGGTCGGGCGCGAAGTGTAGCGATAGCCCGTGGCCGAGACGCTGCCTTGCAGGCTCACCGCGCCAGTGATGTTCGAGTCGAGCGCCACGCCGACGGAGTTGGCGCCCTGGACGTTGGACGTGCCGCCGATGGTCACCTTGCCGGTGACCGGCGCGGCGATCCGCACGCCGTAGCTGTTGTCGCCGACCACGCCCAGGGAGCCCAGGTGGGTGACATTCCCCAGCACCGGGCCCTCCAGCAGGATGCCGGCCGAGTTGTTGCCTTCGATGGTGATCGTGCTGGTGGCGTCGTTGATGATGTCGCCGGTGAAGGTCCCGGCGTTGGTCAGGCGGATGCCGAAACGGTTGTTGCCCAGAGCGAAGGCGCCGTCGATGTCGCCGTCCGAATCGGTGTCGGTCGCCGTGTAGTCCTCGTCCAACGTGATCGCGAGCGAGTTGGTCAGCGCGCCCGTCTTGCCGCCGATCACCAGCACCCCGACGCTGTCGTTGACGCCCGTGGTCTGCAAGGTGCCGGCGTTGACGACCTTGTTATTGCTGTCCAGCGTGACGATCGCGCCCGCGGTTGTCGGCTTGATCGAGCCGTCCGCCGTGATCCGGACGTCATCGGCGGTCGTCGCGCCGGCGGCCGTGCTCGTGGCGATCGGCGTCGTCCGCGCGGTGGTGACCGTGGTTTCGGCCAACGCGGCGAAACCCATGGCCAGAAGAGGAGCGGCCGCGACCGTCGCGACCAGGACCTTGCGCTGCATTACGAACGACACCCCATAGAAACCGGCGCCACTAATTCATGTCATGATGCGGCGAAATTGCGGTGAGTTCCGCTCGCGACACGTACTAAGGCGCCAACCGTCTATCGCATGGCATGGCGGGGCGCCATATCTGGATCGACGAATCGCCTCTCGCCTGAATCGAAGAGTCTTCCTCATGCCGCTGGCGCGGACGCCCCCGGACGGACACCCTAGCGGCTCGTTACGCGTCTTCTGGCCCGTAATTGTCGGTCCGCTGGCCATATTGAGCCTGGCCTTCACGGGCGTCGCCCAGCCCGGGCCGGCGGTGCTGGCGTCGGCGGTCACGGCCATGGCCGGCTTCATGATGTTGCGAAGGCTGGGCCGGGCTCTGGAATCGCCCGCCTCCGGCGCGGCGCAGTCGCTTGCCGCCGCCGAGGACGCGCCGCCGTTCGCCGCCATCCTCGACCGCCTGCCCGATCCCTTGATGGTCATCGCCGCCGAAGAGGCCGACGACCTGACCGGCCGCCGCTTCCTGTTCGCCAACGCCGCCGCCCGCGAGCTGTTCAAGATCCAGCCCCAGGGCGGGCTGCTAGTCACCGCCGTGCGCAATCCGCGCGTGCTGGAGGCCGTGGACGAGGCGCTGTTCGGCGGCGTCGAGGGCGTGGTCGAGTTCGAGACCGGCGGAACCCAGGGGCGGTCCTGGCTGGCCCATACCCGGCCGTTGCGCGAGACCGGCGGCCCCTCGCGCCTGGCCGTTCTGGCCCTGCGCGACGAGACGGACGCCCGCCGCAGCGAACGCACGCGCGCCGACTTCCTGGCCAACGCCAGTCACGAGCTGCGCACGCCGCTGGCCTCGCTCTCGGGCTTCATCGAGACCCTGCGCGGTCACGCCAAGGACGATCCGGGCGCTCGCGACAAGTTCTTAGGAATCATGCTGGCCCAGGCCGAGCGGATGTCGCGCCTGATCGACGACCTGATGAGCCTGTCGCGGATCGAGCTGAACGAGCACATCGCGCCGCTGGGCCGCGTGGACCTGGCCATGGCCGCCGTCGACGTGATCGACGCCTTGGCCCCGCAGGCCCGCGACAAGGAGGTCGCCTTCGATCCCATCCTGCCGCCGCGCGGCGGCGCGGTGGTCGACGGTGATCGCGACCAGATCATCCAGGTGATCCAGAACCTGGTCGACAACGCCATCAAATATACGCCCAGGGGCGGGACGGTGCGGGTCGAGATCTTCCCCGGCCTGTCCGCCGAGGCCGCCGCGGCCGCGCGCGATCCGGCCGCCGCGCGCATGTCATTGCTGACCCCCGACCACGACATGGTCGAGCGCTACGCCGTGCTGCGGGTCACGGACCGGGGGCCGGGTCTGGCGCGCGAGCACCTGCCGCGCCTGACGGAGCGCTTCTACAGGGTCGAGGGCCAGAAGAGCGGCGACCGCTCGGGCACGGGCCTGGGCCTCGCGATCGTCAAGCACATCATGAATCGCCATCGGGGCGGGCTGACCGTCGAGAGCGTCCAGGGCGAGGGGGCCACCTTCGGGGTCTACCTGCCGATGGCCAAGGCGGGAGCCGCGCCCGCGCCATCTCCCACAGTGACCGCCGAGGCCTGATTCTAGTTTCAAGTCATTCCCGCCACGCCGCTGAATAAAGCGACGCGGGCGGGTTCGTGTTCCCGCCCGCGGGGGGGGGGCATGTCGCGCGGCCAAGGAGTTGAATTTCTCGGGGAAATGGCGGCCGTCGCCGGGCTGGTGAGGGACGCGACCCGCCGCGAAGCGCCGTTGGGCGGCCTTCAAGCCGAAGAGTCACGCTTGGCGGGTCGGGGACTGTCGTCAAACTGTCATACATCTGTCGCATAAGCTCAGCGCCTGTCCGGCATAGACCGGGTCGGGGGAAGGCGCGCGATCCTGCGGGGCCTTCGACACACTTCGCGCAAGATTAGCCTCACGCATGCTGACCTGGCTCTCGCTTATCGTCCTGGCGCTATTCTCCGGATTGGCTTTCGCCGCCGGGCGTCGTCGCGCCGTGGCCGCCGCCGGAGGCCGCGCTCGCGTCCTCCACTCCCTGCCGGACTATTACGGAACCTACGCGGCCCTGTGGGCCGGCATTCCCGCCGCGCTTCTGCTGCTGCTGGGTACGGCCTTCGGGGGGCGCGTCGAGGACGCGATGCTGAAGACCACCCGCCCGGCGGCCGTCTCGGCCCTGGACCCGGACCGTCAGAACGTCTTCTTCAGCGACGCCCACGCCATCGCCGCCAGGCAGGCGCCGTCGGAAGTCGCCTATGAGGGGGACCTGAAGGTCGCGCTGGACGCCAAGGTCGTCGAAGCCAAGCGCATCGAGACCATTCTGAACGTCGGCATGCTGGCCGGCGCCGGCGTGCTGGCCCTGGCCGGCTTCCTGCTGGCCTTCCCGCGCATCAACGCCGACTTCCGCGCCCGCAACCGGGTGGAGGGCTGGACCGGCATCCTGCTGATCGGCTGTTCGGTCGCCGCCGTGCTGACCACCCTGGGCATCGTGCTCTCGCTGGTCTGGGAAAGCTGGCGCTTCTTCCAGAGCGTCAATCCGCTGTCGTTCCTGTTCGGCACCGAGTGGAGCCCGCAGATCGCCATGCGGGCCGACCAGGTCGCCTCGGCGGGCGCCTTCGGGGCCGTGCCGCTGTTCGCCGGCACCTTCCTGATCATGTTCATCGCCATGCTGGTGGCGGCCCCGGTCGGCCTTTACTCGGCGATCTATCTCTCGGAATACGCCAGCCGCACCGTCCGCGGCGTGGTCAAGCCGCTTCTGGAGATCCTGGCCGGCGTCCCGACCGTGGTCTACGGCTTCTTCGCCGCCCTGACGGTGGGCCCGCTGTTCCGCGCCGGCTTCAACGCCATCGGCGCGGCCCTGCCGCCCGGCCCGCTGGCCACTTACCTGATGGAAGTCCAGAACCAGATGGCCCTGGTGGCCGGGGTGGTGATGGGGATCATGCTGATCCCGTTCGTTTCCTCGCTGTCGGACGACATCATCAACGCCGTGCCGCAATCCCTGCGTGATGGCAGCTACGCGATGGGCGCCACCAAGTCGGAAACGGTCAAGAAGGTTGTCCTGCCGGCCGCCCTGCCGGGCATCATGGCCGCCATGCTGCTGGCGATGTCGCGCGCCGTCGGCGAGACCATGATCGTGACCATGGCCGCCGGCCTGCAGGCCAAGATGACCGTCAACCCGCTCGACACCGTGACCACGGTCACCGTCCAGATCGTCACCTTGCTGACGGGCGACCAGGAATTCGACAGCCCGAAAACGCTGTCGGCCTTCGGCCTGGGCCTCACCCTGTTCGTGGTGACGCTCTGCCTGAACATCATCGCCCTGCGCATCGTCCAGAAGTACCGGGAACAATATGACTGACGCGACCCTCGGCGCGGCCGCCCCGCGCTCCGACGCCTCGACAGCCATGGAAGCCCGGCTGAAGAAGCGCCATGCCGCCGAACGCACCTTCAAGGCCCAGGGCCTGGCCGCGATCATCGTCGCGCTGGTGTTCCTGGTCGTGCTGGTCGGCCGTATCGTGGCCCAGGGCTACACGACGTTCGAAACCCACACGCTCAGCGTGCCGGTCTATCTGAACCCGGATCGCATCGACCGCTCGGACCTCACGGGCGTCAACTACGACTACATCGTCGCCGAGGCGATGATGAAGAAGCTGGGCGTGCAGGACGACGACCTGGGCACCACCTCGAGCAAGGTCCAGGACCTGCTGTCGCGCGACTTCGGCTTCCAGCTGCTGAACAAGCTGAAGGCCGACCAGTCGCTGATCGGCAAGACCATCACCGTCACCGGTCCGCTGAAGGCCGACGCCGATCTCTACTTCAAGGGCGAGATCAAGCGCGCGACCGCGGAGGGCGACCGCAAGCTGGACAACCAGCAGCTGGACTGGCTGGACAGGCTCGAGAAGGACGGCTCGGTGAAGTCGGGCTTCAACTTCGCCTTCTTCACCCATTCCGACTCGACCGAGCCCGAACAGGCCGGCGTCTTGGGCGCGGTGGTCGGCTCGGCCATGATGCTGATCATCACCGCCCTGATCGCCGTGCCGGTCGGCGTGATGGCCGCGACCTACCTGGAAGAGTTCGCCCCGAAGAACCGCTGGACGGATATCATCGAGGTCAACATCAACAACCTCGCGGCCGTGCCGTCGATCGTCTACGGCCTGCTGGGCCTGGCCCTGTTCATCAACTGGCTGCACGTGCCGCGCTCCTCGCCGCTGGTCGGCGGTCTGGTGCTGGCCCTGATGGCCCTGCCGACCGTGATCATCGCCACGCGCTCGGCCCTGAAGGCCGTGCCGCCCTCGATCCGTGAAGCCGCGCTCGGCGTCGGCGCGTCAAAGACCCAGACGGTCTTCCACCACGTGCTGCCGCTGGCCATGCCCGGCGTGATGACCGGCGCCATTCTGTCGCTGGCCCACGCCCTGGGCGAGACGGCTCCGCTGTTGATGATCGGCATGGTCTCGTTCGTGCCCGGCGTGCCGGACGGCTTCACCGGCGCGGCCACCGTGCTGCCGGTCCAGGTGTTCATCTGGGAGAATGCTTCCGAGCGGGCCTTCCACGAACGCACGGCCGCCGCCATCATCGTCCTGCTCGTCTTCATGATCGTCATGAACGCCGCGGCCGTCATCCTGCGCCGCCGCTTCGAACGCCGCTGGTAGGTTTCACATGACCCAGATCCTGAACCCCAACGCTTCGCCCCTTCTCCGTGGACACGCCATGACCGTCCAAAGCCCCGACGACTCCGCTCACTCGCCGGTGATCCACACCACCGTCCCGCACGCCCAGGCCGCCGCCCCCGTCGGCGAGGCCAAGATCAAGGCGCGCGACGTCAAGGTCTTCTACGGCGACAAGCAGGCGCTGTTCGATGTGAACATCGACATCCCGGCCAAGTCGGTCACCGCCTTCATCGGCCCGTCGGGCTGTGGCAAGTCGACCTTCCTGCGCTGCATCAACCGCATGAACGACACCATCCCCTCGGCCCGCGTCGAAGGCGTGATCGAGATCGACGGTTCGGACGTCAACGCCAAGAGCGTCGATCCGGTGGTTCTGCGCTCGCGCGTCGGCATGGTGTTCCAGAAGCCGAACCCCTTCCCGAAGACCATCTTCGAGAACGTCGCCTACGGCCCGCGCATCCACGGCCTGGCCACCGGCAAGGCCGAGCTGGAAGTGATCGTCGAGAGCAGCCTGAAGAAGGCCGGTCTCTGGAACGAGGTCGCCGATCGTCTCCACCAGCCGGGCACCGGCCTGTCGGGCGGCCAGCAGCAGCGCCTGGTGATCGCCCGGGCGATCGCCGTGTCGCCGGAAGTGATCCTGATGGACGAGCCCTGCTCGGCCCTCGACCCGATCGCCACCGCCAAGATCGAGGAACTGATCGACGAGCTGCGCAGCCAGTTCTGCATCGTCATCGTCACCCACTCGATGGCCCAGGCCGCCCGCGTCTCGCAACGCACGGCCTTCTTCCACCTCGGCAAGCTGGTCGAGAGCGGTCCGACCGAGGAGATGTTCACCAATCCTCGCGACAGCCGCACGCAGGACTACATCACCGGCCGCTTCGGCTAAGCGGGGGGATCAAGAGATGACCGAACATACCGTCAAGTCGTACGGCGAAGAACTGGCCCACCTCACGGCGGAGGTGACCCGCATGGGCGGCCTGGTCGAATCCCAGGTGGCCGACTGCATCGTCGCCATCGCCCGCCGCGACGGGCCGCTGGCCCAGGCCGTGGTCGCCGGCGACGAGCGCCTGGACGTTCTCCAGGCCGAGATCGAGCGCAAGGCCTTCAAGCTGATCGCCCTGCGCCAGCCGATGGCCGTGGACCTGCGCCACGCCGTCGCCGCCCTGAAGATCTCGATGAGCCTCGAGCGCTGCGGCGACATGGCCAAGAACATCGGCAAGCGCGCGATGATCCTGACCGAGGCCGACCCGATGACCGCCCTGACCCGCTCGATCGAGCGCATGGGCAAGCTGGTGCAAAGCCGCCTGAAGGACGTCCTGGACGCCTACACGACCTCGGACCTGCAGCGCGCCATCGGCGTGTGGAGCCGCGACGAGGAAGTCGACGAGCATTACAACTCGATCTTCCGTGAACTGCTCACCTACATGATGGGCGACCCGCGGACGATCAACGCCTGCGCCCACCTGCTGTTCGTGGCCAAGAACCTCGAGCGCATCGGTGACCACGCCACCAACATCGCGGAAATCATCCACTTCGAGCTGACGGGCGACGAGCTGATCTCGCAGCGCCCGAAGCTGGACGTGCTGTCGCAATAACCCCAGAGGCGGCCCGAAGTGACTCCATACGTTCTGGTGGTCGAGGACGAAGACGCCCTGGCCACACTACTGCACTACAACCTCGACAAGGAAGGCTATCGCGTCGGCGTGGCCGGAGATGGCGAGGAAGCCCTGATCATGGCGAATGAGCGGGCCCCGGACCTGGTCATCCTCGACTGGATGCTGCCCAAGGTCTCGGGCATCGAGGTTTGCCGTCGGCTGCGCGGCCGGTCGGAAACCCGCAATGTGCCGATCATCATGCTGACGGCGCGTGGCGAGGAAAGCGATCGCATCCGCGGCCTCGACACCGGCGCCGACGACTATGTGGTCAAGCCGTTCTCGATGGTCGAGCTGACCGCCCGCGTCCGCGCGGTGCTGCGCCGTATCCGTCCGGGCCTGGCCGACGACCGCATCACGGTCGGCGACATCATCATCGACCGGGTCGCCCATCGCGTGAAGCGGAACGGCAAGGAGATCCACCTCGGCCCGACCGAGTTCCGCCTGCTCGACTATCTGATGCAGCACCCGGGCCGGGTGTTCAGCCGAGAGCAGCTGCTGGACGCCGTCTGGGGCTCGGACGTCTATGTCGAGGCCCGCACGGTCGACGTCCATATCGGCCGCCTGCGCAAGGCGCTGAACGGCACGTCGGACGGCGATCCGATCCGCACGGTCCGTTCGGCGGGTTACTCCCTGGACCTGGACGCGGCCTAGGTTCTGTGGACACTTACCGCAGCCATAGGACGATGGCGGCGAGGGTGACGACGGCGAGGTAGTTCCTGGCGGTCTTCTCGAAGCGAGTGGCGACCCTGCGGAACTGCTTGAGCTTGGAGAAACAGCACTCAACGAGGTGGCGCTGGGCGTAGAGGGCCTTGTCCAGCGCATACTTGCGGGCGCGGGACGGATTGTTGGGAATGACGGCGATAGCGCCCTTGTCGGCGATGGCCTGGCGCAGGTGGTCGGCGTCGTAGGCGGTGTCAGCCATGACGACCTTGGCGGGGAGATCCTGGATCAACGGGCCGGCCTGGGGCGCGTCGCCCTTCTGTCCGGCGGTGAGGGTGAAGTTGACCGGGCAGCCCAGGCCTCGGACGGCCATGTGGATCTTGGTGCTCAGGCCACCGCGCGAACGACCAATGGCCTGATCTTCAGACCCCCTTTTTTTGCCCCCGCCGCATGCTGGTGGGCGCGAACGATGGTGGAATCCACAATCAGGTATTCAAAGTCTGGATCGTCCGACATCGCCGCGAAGATCCGCCACCACACCCCCTTGGCGCTCCATCGACTGAAACGCCGGAAGACGCTGTTCCAGTCGCCGAACACTTCGGGCAGGTCGCGCCAGGGCGAGCCCGTCCGGACCAGCCAGAGCACGGCCTCGACAAACATCCGGTTGTCGCGGCCTGTCGAGCCCTTCTGATCCGGACGGCCAATGATCAGCGGCTCAATCCGCGCCCATGCCGCGTCGTCCAAGACAAGGCGATCCATCACACCCAAGGCTGCCTCCAAAAGACAGCTTTGAATCACAAGCCTAGTTCAATGGGAATCCTAAGAGTCCACACCACCTAGGGGACGCGGCCTGACGGTTCCTCGGCCACCGTCGCCTGAAATCAAGACACCAAGAAACCGCGCGCCGTCCCCACGGCGCGCGGTTTTCGTTTTGGCGCGGGCCGCGCCCGACGCGGCGCGCCGCCGCCGGTAGCCTGGCGTGTTTTCGCAACGAAGCCGCGACTTCACTTGCAGGTGGTGAGGCAGAATGTCGCTAGCCTGTGGGTTGTCGGATTCACGGCCCGTTAACCGCGCGCGGCGGACCCTCCAAGAGTAATCAGAGAAGGACTTGGGTGTATCCATCGTGATCCAAAGGGTCGCGGTCAATGGATGTCAGGTGAGTAACCTTAGGCATAGTGCATCACTAAGGCGCGATTTCCGTCTCTAGTGAGCGAGGGTGTCATTTCTGCGCTCGCTAGGGCGGCTAAATGTATCGATCTTTAAGTGTCACCGCGCCGCTACGAAGAAGAAAAGACAGTTCTACCAGCGGCTTGTTTATTTCCTAACCCCAGGCCTGAATTGGGCGGGAGCCTTCCATGCGCATGACGATCAAGCTCAAACTGGGCCTCACCTTCGGGGCGCTCATTCTGATGATGACGCTCGCCACGATGTTCGCCATCAGCGAGTTGAGCGCCATGAAGCGCTCGGAAAAGGCCATGATCGATGGGCCGGTGGCTCAGCTGCAGCGCAGTCAGGCTATCGGCATCGCGCTCCTCCAGTTGATCCGCGCCGAAAAGAACATGGCCCTGACCGACGACGCCGAGGAACTGAACATGCAGAACGCCAAGGCGGACATCAGCAAGGGCAGGGTCGCGACGCTGCTGGAAGCCGGCCTCTCGCACGCCACCGTGGAGGGAAGGCTAAAGTGGGAGGCGCTCGCGCGCGATTGGGATGTGTTCTCAGAGAGTGACGCCGCGGTTCGGCGCGAGCTGATGGCTGGACGTCGCGATGACGCGATCGCGCGGATGCACACCAGTCATCGCCAGATCACCAACAACATCACCGCCCTCGTGGACGACTTGGTGGACGTGCAGGACAAGCGCCTGGCCGCCGCCGATGCCGAGAGCGCCCGGGTCGCCGCCCTGTCACGCAACGTGCTGCTGGGGGTGATCTCGGTTTCCGTGCTTCTGGCCGCCGGCGCCGCGATCTGGATCGCCCGCACCATTGCCCAGGGCTTCGCCAAGATCTGCGGACTGGCGAACGCGGTGGCCTTGGGCGACCTCGATCAGAAGGTGGATGTGAAGACCAATGACGAGATCAAGGACCTCGTCGACACAGTCAACCGCATGACCGCGAACCTGCGGGCCACGGCGAACCTGGCGGACCAGGTGGCGGCCGGCGACCTGTCGGTTCAGATCACGCCGATTTCGGACAAGGACGTCCTGGGCTTTTCGTTGAAAGGGATGGTCGCCAACCTGCGGAGCACGGCCGAACTGGCCGACAAGCTGGCCGATGGCGACCTGACCGTCGAGGCCGCCCCCCAATCGGACAAGGATACGCTGGGCCTGGCGCTTGAACGGATGATCGAGCGCCTGCGCGGCGTGGTTGGCGACGCGATCACGGCCTCGGAGAACGTCTCGGCCGGCAGCCAGGAGCTTTCGGCGACCTCGGAGCAGATGAGCCAGGGCGCCACCGAGCAGGCCTCGGCCGCCGAACAGGCCTCGGCCTCGATGGAAGAGATGGCCGCCAACATCAAGCAGAACGCCGACAACGCCACCCAGACCGAGAAGATCGCTCGCCAGTCGGCGATCGACGCCGAAACCTCGGGCGCGGCCGTCAGCAAGGCGGTCGATGCGATGCAGACGATCGCCGAGAAGATCACCATCGTCCAGGAGATCGCCCGCCAGACCGACCTGCTGGCCCTGAACGCGGCCGTCGAGGCCGCCCGCGCCGGCGAACATGGTCGCGGCTTCGCGGTCGTCGCCTCGGAAGTGCGCAAGCTGGCCGAGCGCAGCCAGACGGCCGCGTCCGAGATCAGCGCCGTGTCGTCCGACACCGTCAAGGCCGCCCAGTCCGCCGGCGAGATGCTGACCAGCCTTGTCCCGAACATCCGCAAGACCGCCGAACTGGTCGCCGAGATCAGCGCCGCCTGCCGCGAGCAGGACATCGGCTCCAGCCAGATCAACGAGGCCATCCAGCAGCTGGACAAGGTCACCCAGCAGAACGCCAGCGCCTCGGAAGAGATGTCCGCGACGTCTGAGGAACTCGCCGCCCAGGCCGATGAACTGCAGGCCTCGATCGCCTATTTCCGCATCGAAGGAGACCTGTCTCGCGGCGAGGCTCGCCAGGCCGCCAAACGCCCCTCCGCGCCTGTCCGCAAGGCCCAAGCCAAGCCGGCGGCCCGGCAGACGGTCGCCGCCCGCCAGGCCCGGGTCAAGGGTTTCGCCCTGGACTTGGCCCACGGCGGTCCCGACGCCGAGGACGCCCAGTTCAAGGACTACGCCGCCTAGCGGGAAAGGACGCACAAGGCGCCACGTCCGCGAACGTCGCGGACACGAGCGTTTTATCAGCGTCCAAGCCGCGCCAGGAGATCGTCGCGGTAGGTGCGACTGGTCACCACCTCGGCGCCGCTGTCCAGGGTCAGTCGCCAGGAGCCGTCCGACAGCGGCTGGGTCTCGCGCACGCGGGCCAGGTTGACCAGGGTCGAGCGGTGACAACGGGCGAAGACGCGCGGGTCCAGCCAGCCCTCCAGGCTCTGCAGGGTCGCGCGCAGCAGGCCCTCGCGGCCGGCCCAGTGGACCACGACATAGTTGTCGGCCGCGCCGAACCACTCGATCTCGTCCAGCGCCACGGGCACCCGGCGCGACCCCGTCATGACCATCAGCCGCCGGCCCGGGCGCTCGGGTTCGACCAGGGCGGCCTGGGCCAGGGCTTCGCGGGCTTCCGACAGCGCGATCTCCAGCGCGCGGGCGCGGGCGCGTTCGTCGCGGGCGCGCTGGTGGTTGGCGGCGGCCAGCCCAGTGGCGACGATGGCGGTGTACAGCAGCAGGCAGATCGGCATCCGTCCCAGGATCCGGGCCGGCAGGTTATCCGTGGGCGAGAAGGCCCCATCGATCAGGCTGGAGACCAGGGCCTCCAGCGGCACGACCAGCACGCCGGCCTGGTACAGCACCAGAAGGCTGATCGCGCCGACGCCATAGCGCCGCATGAGCAGCCAGACGATCCCCGCCGCCGGCAGCCAGGCGGCGTAGATCCCGCCCTGCCAGACCAGCGAGTCGATCGCGCTGAGGTCGTGGCCCCGGTTCGAGGCGAACCGCCGGGCGAACCAGGCCGCGCAGACCGTGGTCATCGCCCAGGCATAGGCGGTGAACGCCCACATCCAGGCAGCCGTCGAGATCCCGCTCAGCCCGGCTCGGACACGCCTTGAAGGCGGCGGCGGCGCAGGACCAGGACCGTGATCCAGATCGCGGCCATCGGTTGAAACAGCAAGGTCGGCCAGAGCTGACTCCAGGGCGTTGGCAGGAAGGTCAGGAAGTTACCCGAAAAGGCGCTGATCACCGCGCCATAGGCGCTCAGCATCTTCACCAGATGCTCATAGGTCCAGAGGTGGGCGGAAAAAGGCCAGGCTGTCGGACGCAGGAACCGCCAGAGGTCCCAGCCGCCATAGGTGAAGGCCGCATAGACCAGGGCCGCGCTGACCGCCGCCTTGTTCCCGGTCTTGCCGGTGAGGACCAGGAGCAGCACCCAGGCGCCGATCCCGACCAGGGCCAGGGTGACGGCCCAGTCCAGCGGCCTGGCCCGCTGGCGCCGATCCCGGTCCGGCCGCTTGCGCCCCAGCACCCGGATCCCGGAGAACAGCGTCATCGTCGCCGTCGCCGACAGGGCCGCGAAATAGGCGTTGAAGCGCAGCGCCGTCATCACCCAGGCGGCGGCCAGCAGCAGGCTCATCACGATCACGAAGGCCCGCCCCGACCAGCGATGCGGGCGTGAGCCCTTGCGGGTCAGGATCGGAACCAGGCCGACGGCGACCAGGGCGAAGCCGCAGCCGATGTGCAGGGCCAGGGCGGGGGCCAACAGCTTGTCCATGTCGACCATGGGCGACGAGAGCCGCCACGGCGCCATCGGCGAGGGGCGAACGACGGCGCGGAGGGGCGAACCGCTTGACCCCAGGCCCCGCCCGCGCCACACCCCGCGCTCATGGAAAAGCTGACCATCCTCCTCGTCGGGGCCGGCGGGCGCGAGCACGCCCTGGCCTGGAAGATCGCCCAGTCGCCGCTGTGCGGCCGGCTTGTCGCCGCGCCGGGCAACCCGGGCATCGAAGCCGTCGCCGAGCCGCGCGCGGTGAAGGTGACGGACGCCGACGGCCTGGTGACCCTGGCTCGGGAGATCGGCGCGGACCTCGTGGTGGTCGGCCCGGAATCGGCGCTGGAGGTCGGCCTGGCCGACAAGCTCGCGGAGGTCGGCATCCCCTGCTTCGGCGGCAGCCGGCGCGCGGCCCAGCTGGAAACCTCCAAGGCCTTCACCAAGGACTTCTGCCAGCGCCACGGCCTGCCGACGGCGGCCTATGGCGTGTTTACGGACGCGGCCTCGGCCGGGACCTTCCTCGACACCCTGGAGGCGCCGTTCGTGATCAAGGCCGACGGCTTGGCGGCCGGCAAGGGCGTGGTCATCGCCGCGAGCCGGGCCGAGGCCGACGCCGCCGTGGTCGACATGCTGGGCGGTCGCTTCGGCTCGGCTGGCGCTCGCGTGGTGATCGAGGAGTTCATGCACGGCGAGGAGGCCTCGCTGTTCGCCCTGTCCGACGGCAAGACCGCCGTCCTGTTCGGCGCGGCCCAGGACCACAAGCGCGCCTATGACGGCGACCGGGGTCCCAACACTGGCGGCATGGGCACCTATTCCCCGCCGCCCGTCCTGACCGACGCCCTGATCGACCAGGCCTGGCGCGAGCTGATCGTGCCGACGGTGGAGGGCATGGCCGCCGAGGGCAATCCCTACGTCGGCGTGCTCTATGCCGGCCTGATGCTGACGCCCACGGGCCCGAAGCTCGTCGAGTACAACGCCCGCTTCGGCGACCCCGAGTGCCAGACCCTGATGCTGCGCCTCGCCAGCGACATCGTCCCGATCCTGCTGGCGTGCGCCAAGGGCGAACTGGCCTCGGCCGAGCCGCCGAAGTGGCGCGAGGAGGCGGCGATCTGCGTGGTGCTGGCCGCCGAGGGCTATCCCGACGCGCCCAAGACCGGCGGCCTGATCCAGGGCGCCGACGCCGACTTTGGCGACGAGGCCGTGGTCTTCCACGCCGGCACCACTCGGGACGGGGAGGGGAACCTGCGAGCGTCGGGCGGCCGGGTGCTGAACGTCTGCGCCCTGGGCGCCACCCTGCACGAGGCTCGCGACGTGGCCTACGCCGCGCTGGGGACCGTCTCGCTGGAAGGCGGCTTCTATCGCCGCGATATCGGCTGGCGGGCGCTTAAGCAGCACTAGGGTTGCCACCCGCGCTCGGACCTCTAAACTCCCCTTTCAAACACCCGTTTGGCAAACAAGCGTTGGGGAGAAGCGCCATGGCCGAAGCCGCCGAACAGTCCGCTCAGGACATGAACTCGGGCACCAAGCCGGTCGACCCGCGCCATGCGATCGACGAGGCCAAGCTGGCGACCTGGCTCGAAGCCAATGTCGAGGGCTACGCCGGTCCGCTGGAGGTGCGCCAGTTCAAGGGCGGCCAGTCGAACCCGACCTACCAGCTGGTCACGCCGGGCAAGAAGTACGTCCTGCGCCGCAAGCCGCCGGGCAAGCTGCTGCCCAGCGCCCACGCCGTCGACCGCGAGTACAAGGTGATCTCGGGCCTGAACAAGGCCGACTTCCCCGTCGCCAAGGCCTACGCCCTGTGCATGGACGAGGAGATCATCGGCACGATCTTCTACGTGATGGAAAACGTCGAGGGCCGGATCCTGTGGGACGGAACCCTGCCGGACTACCAGCCCGCCGAGCGCCGGGCGATCTATGAGGCCCAGATCGACACCCTGGCGGCCCTGCACAATGTCGACTACGCCGCCGTGGGCCTGGCCGACTATGGCAAGCCGGGCAACTATTTCGCCCGTCAGATCGACCGCTGGACCAAGCAGTACCGGGCGTCCGAGACGACCAAGATCGACGAGATGGACCAGCTGATGGACTGGCTGCCCAAGAGCTGCCCGGTCGACGACAAGACCTCGATCGTCCACGGCGACTATCGCCTCGACAACATGATCCTGCATCCCAGCGAGCCGCGCGTCATCGCCGTGCTGGACTGGGAGCTGTCGACCCTGGGCAATCCGCTGGCCGACTTCAGCTATTTCCTGATGAACTGGGTGATGCCGTCCGACCAGCGCGGTGGCCTCTCGGGCGTCGAGGACCTGAGCGCCTACGGGATCCCGACCATCCCCGAGGCGGTCGCGCGCTACTGCAAGGCCACCGGCCGCGACGGCCTGCCCGAGCTGGACTGGTATTTCGCCTACAACCTCTTCAGACTGGCCGGCATCTGCCAGGGCATCGTCGGCCGCGTCCGTGACGGCACCGCCGCCAGCGCCCATGCGCAGCTGATGGAGGCGCGCGTGCCGATCCTGGCCAAGGGGGCTTGGTCGTTCGCGCAAAAGGCGGGGGCCTAGCGACCGATGAAGAAGCTGCTCGCGGGCGTCTGCGCCCTGGCTCTGGCTGGGGCGCTGTCCAGCGTCGCCCGCGCCGAAACCGTATTCGTGCAGGCCGGCAAGCTGCTGGCCGATCCGGCCACGGGCAAGGTCGAGACGGCCAAGACCCTGGTGCTGGAGAACGGCAAGGTCACGAAGATCGTCGACGGCTACGTCTCCGAGCCCGGCGGCAAGGTCGTCGACCTGAAGGACAGCTTCGTCCTGCCGGGGCTGATCGACAGCCACGTGCACCTGACCCACGAACAGAGCCCCAATTCGCGCCTGAACGCGGTGACGCGCGGCCCCGCCGACGAGGCCATGGTCGGCGCCGGCTTCGCCCGCAAGACGCTGATGGCCGGCTTCACGACGGTCGCGGACCTCGGGGCCGACAACAAGGCGATCTTCGCCCTGCGCGACGGGATCAAGCGGGGCGACGTGCCCGGTCCCCGGATCATCGCCGCCGGCTCGGCCGTGTCGATCCACGGCGGTCACGCCGACGTCAACGGCTATAGCGAGGAGGTCATGCACGTGCTGCGCCCGACCTCGGTGTGCTCGGGCGCCGACGACTGTCGCCGGGCGACGCGCGAACAGGTCTGGCTGGGCGCCGACATCATCAAGATCACCGCCACCGGCGGCGTTCTCTCCAACACCGCCGCGGGCCTCTCCCAGCAGTTCTCCGACGACGAGCTGAAGGCCATCGTCGACGCCGCCCACCGCATGGGACGCAAGGTCACCGCCCACGCCCACGGCGTGGATGGCATCAACAGCTTCCTGCGGGCCGGCGGCGACTCGATCGAGCACGGCACCTATCTCGACAACGACAGTATCGCGCTGTTCAAGAAAAACGGCGCCTACCTGATCCCGACCCTGATGGCTGGCGACTTCGTCTACCGGATCGCCTCGGGGCCGAACAACTTCCTCACGCCCAACCAGACGGCCAAGGCGCTGGAGGCCGGTCCGAAGATGCTGGCCATGGCCCGCCGCGCCCACGACGGCGGGGTCAAGATCGCGTTCGGCACCGACACCGGCGTCAGCGCCCATGGCGACAACGCCGGCGAGTTCGCGCTGCTGGTCAAGGCGGGCCTGACCCCGCTGGAAGCCATCCAGACGGCGACGGTCAATGCGGCCGACCACTTCTCGCTAAGCAGCGAAATCGGCAGCCTGGCCCCCGGCAAGGCGGCGGACCTGATCGCGGTGAAGGGCGATCCCTTGAGCGACGTGACGGTGCTGCAGCGGGTGACGTCGGTGATCAAGGGCGGGGTGGTCTACAAGTAGGCTACAGCCCCGCCTTCGCCAGCAGGTCCTCGACGGCGGCCTCGTCGTCGAAGCGGGCGCGGACCGGCCAGGGCGTGACCTTCTCGCGCCACTTGGCCGGCAGGCGGACCCAGTCCTTCTCGGTGGTGACCAGCCCCGCGCCGTAGGCCTGAGCGCGGCTCTCCAGCATCTTCAGCGTCGCCTCGTCATACTCGCCGTGGTCGGGGAACGGTGCGAAGTCGACCAGCTGGCAGCCGGCGGCGGTCAAGGCCTTCTCGACCTTCCAGGGCTTGCCGATGCCGGCGAAGCCGACCTGCGGACCCTTGGGAACCGGCGCCGCCGCCTCCAGCCTCGCGACGAGCACCGGCATGTCGCCGAACTCGACCAGCAGGTCGAAGTCGGGCTGCGCCATGTCGACCGGGAGCAGGACGATCACCGCGTCGGCGCGCGAGAGGCCTATCTTCAGCGGCTCGCGCATCGGGCCGGCGGGGAAGACGCGACCGTCGCCGAACGGCCACTCGCCGCCGCGCGTCTCGCCGTCGACCACGACCAGGGAGAGGGCCTTCTTGACCGTCGGGTTCTGGTGGCCGTCGTCCATGACGATAGCCTGGGCTCCGCGCGAGGCGGCCGCCTTGGCGCCGGCCACGCGGTCGACCGCCACCCACATCGGGAAATCCTGGGCCAGCATCAGCGGCTCGTCGCCGACGTCCTTGGCGGTGTGGCGGGCCGTGTCGACGCGGGTCGGACCCTTGGACTTGCCGCCATAGCCGCGCGACAGGCCGTGGGCCTCGACGCCCCGGCGGGTCAGGATCAGCAGCAGCTCGCGGACGATCGGCGTCTTGCCCGCGCCGCCCATGGTGACATTGCCGACGCAGATCACCGGCGCGCCGACGATGGCGGGCGTGGTGCGGGCGATGCGGCGGCGGGTGGCGTCCGACCAGATCCACGACAGCGGGGTCAGCAGGGCGCGGGCCAGCGGGGCGGGGCCGCCGGTCTTGACGTACCACCAGCGGGGCGTGCCGAGTTTCATGGGACGAGCTCAAGGATGCGGGACAGGCCGGCGCGGGCCTCGGCGTCGCGGATGTCAACGAAGCTGCGGGCGCGGGCGGCTTGGTCGCGAAGCTGATCCTGGTTAGCGAGAGCTCCGCTTAAGTCATCGCACAGGTCCGTGTCGTCGGCGTAGCCACGAATGCCGGCTTCGGCGAGCGCGTCGTACACGCTCCGCCAATTTTCCACGTGCGGACCGCGCACGAAGGGGCAAGAGACGCGGGCCGCCTCTAGGGGATTGTGGCCGCCGATGCCGGGCACCAGGCTGCCGCAGATCAGGGCGAGGTCGGCGAGCCGGTACCAGAGGCCAAGCTCGCCAAGCGTGTCCGCGATTAGGACGGATCCCGAGGGGGCGCCGCTGCTGCGCAGCTTGGCCGACAGGCCGCGCCCGCGCGCCATCGTAACAACGGCCGGACCCCGCTCGATGTGGCGCGGCACGATGATCAGATGAGGACGATCGTCGGCCATATCCGCATAGGCCGCGAGCACGAGTTCGTCCTCGCCTGGATGCGTGCTCGCCGCGACCACGACCGGCTTGCCGGCGAAGGTGGCGCGTTGCTTGGCCAGTTCCGCCTCGTCCACCGGCAGAGGCGCGGCGCCGAACTTCAGGTCGGCCTCGCCGGCGACCTGGCCGCCCAGGGCCTCGAAGCGTTCGTGGGCGCGTGTGTCCTGGGCCAGGATCAGGTCGAAGTTCGACAGCAGCAGGCGGGCCGCGTCGGGACGCCTTTGCCAGCTCGCGAAGCTGCGGTCCGAGAGCTTGGCCGAGACCAGGGCCAGGCGGGTTCCAGCGGCCTTGGCCTCCAGCAGCAGGTTCGGCCACAGCTCGCTCTCGACGAAGACGGCGAGGCTCGGCTTCCAGCGGGCGATGAACCGCCGCGCCGCGCCGGGGGCGTCGACCGGGACGTACTGATGGATCGCGCCGGGCGGCAGGCGCTTGGCCAGCAGGGCGGCCGAGGTGGTGGTGCCCGAGGTGACCAGCACCGTGACCTCGGGACGCTCGGCGCGCAGGCGCTCGACCAGCGGCAGGATCGACAGGCTCTCGCCGACGCTGGCGCCGTGCAGCCAGACCAGGGGGCCGTCGGGACGCGGGGTCGGGGCCTTGGCCAGGCGCTCGGCGATCCGGGCCGGATCTTCCTTGCCCTTGCGCGCTCGACCCGCCAGCAGCGAGGGCGCGAGCGGTTCGAGAAGGCCCGTGGCGGCCCGGTAGAGCGCCAGGGCGGACGGCCGGATCACACCACGCCTTCAGGGGCCAGGGCGCAGCTGTGAGCGCCGTGGCTGGTCTCGACCTGGATGGTCACGTGGCCGATCTTGAATTTGCTGGCGAGCTCCGAGCAGGCGTCGTGCAGGAACTGGTCGTGGTCGTCGCCGAGCGGTCGGACAATATGAGCCGTGAGAGCGGTCTCGGTCGTGCTCATCGCCCAGATGTGCAGGTCGTGGACCTCGCTGACGCCGGGGCGCGCGGCCAGCCAGGCGCGGACCTTGCCGGTGTCGATCCCGCGCGGGGTGGCGTCCAGGGCCATGTCCAGCGAGTCGCGCAGCAGGCCCCAGGTGCCCAGCACGATGACCACGACGATGGCCAGGCTGACCACGGGGTCCAGCCACATCCAGCCGGTGACGCCCATGGCGAAGGCGGCGACCACGACCCCGGCCGAGACGCCGGCGTCGGCGGCCATGTGCAGGAAGGCCCCGCGGACGTTCAGGTCGTCCTTGCTGCCTTTCATGAACATCAGGGCCGTGGCGGTGTTGATGACGATGCCGATGGCGGCGACGATCATCACCGGGCCGGTCTGGATCGGCTCGGGCGTGGCGAAGCGGCGGATGGCCTCCCAGGCGATGGCCCCGACGGCGACCAGCAGCAAGGCGGCGTTGCCCAGCGAGGCCAGGATGGTGCCCTTGCGCAGGCCATAGGTGCGGCGGGCGCTGGGGGCGCGCTTGGCCAGCACGGCCGCGCCCCAGGCCAGCAGCAGGCCCAGGACGTCCGACAGGTTGTGGCCGGCGTCGGCCAGCAGGGCCAGCGAGTGGGTGATCAGGCCCGCGCCGGCCTCGACCAGCACGAAGCCCAGGTTCAGCGCCGTGCCGATGGCGAAGGCGCGACCGAAGTCCTTGGGCGCGTGGCTGTGGCCATGCCCGTGGCCGTGCCCATGACCGTGCGCATGGTCGTGGTGATCATGATCGTGGTCATGATCATGGTGATCATGCGCGTGTCCGGAGTGATCGTGCGGCATGGGTCCTACATCCCACCAAGGGCGGTTCGGATCAATCTTGCACCAGCTGTTCGGCGCGGCGGGTGACGGCCGACAGGCGATCGGCCCAGCTTTCGACCAGCTGGTCGACGTCGTCGCTCCGTCCGGCCCCGGTCGGACCGTCCCAGACCATGGCGGCCTTGGCGAAGGGCAGGGGGATCACGGTCTGGTCCCACGAGCCCAGGCGGAGACAGGGTTTGGCGGCGAGACCCACGAAGATCACCGGCGCGCCGGTGACGCGGGCCAGGGACGGCGTGCCCTTCTCCATGTGCTCCGCGGGACCGCGCGGGCCGTCGGGGGTGATGGCGATGCCGCCGCCGCCCCTGACCCACTGGACCATGTCGCGAAAGGCTTGCTCGCCGTGCTTGTTCTTGGCCAAGTCCGTCTTTTTCGCCGACGAGCCGCGAATGGCGGGGAAGCCCAGCTTCTCGACCGTGCGGGCGATGAACTCGCCGTCGTTGGATCGCGAGATCAGGGCGCGCATGTCCTGGCGCACGGCCAGGTCCTGCGGCCAGCTGAGCGGCGACATCGGGATGCGCGAGTGCCAGAAGCACAGGATCGCCCCGGCGCCGGTCTCGCGGCCTCGCGCCCAGACGGCCTCGGCCTGCTCGCGGCCCTCCTCGGTCATCCGCAGGGTGGCGTAGACCGCCTTGGAATAGCCGGCGAACAGCGAGGACAGCAGCCAGATCACGAACGGCGAACGCAGAGGTCTCAAGCGTCCTTCTCCAGGGCGGGGGTCTCCGGAACGTGGTCGAGGTCCTGGGCCTTGGCCAGGCGGGCGTAGAGGCCGCCGGCGCGGACCAGTGCGGCGTGGGTCCCGGTCTCGACGACGCGGCCCTTCTCGATCACGTAGAGGCGGTCGGCGTTCTTCACGGTCGACAGGCGGTGGGCGATCAGGATCGTCGCGCGGCCAGCCATCAGTCGCTCCAGCGCCGCCTGGACCTGGGCCTCGCTCTCGGTGTCCAGCGCGCTGGTGGCCTCGTCCAGCAGCAGGATCGGGGCGTCCTTCAGGAAGGCGCGGGCGATGGCGATGCGTTGCCGCTGACCGCCCGACAGCCGCGCCCCGGCCTCGCCGACGGCGGTGTCGTAGCCCTCGGGCAGCTCCAGGATGAAGTCGTGCGCGGCGGCCTGGCGCGCGGCGGCCTCGATCTCCAGCTGGCTCGCGCCGGGACGGGCATAGGCGATGTTGGCGCGGATGCTGTCGTCGAACAGGAACGGCTCCTGGGTGACCAGGGCGATGCGGTCGCGCAAGCTGGCCAAGGTCACGGAGCGCACGTCATGGCCGTCGATGGTCACCGCGCCGGCCGTGACGTCATAGAAGCGCGGGATCAGGTTCAGGATCGAGCTCTTGCCACCGCCCGAGGGGCCGACCAGGGCGACGGTCTCGCCCTTGCGCGCCGCGATCGAGACGTCCGACAGGGCCGGGATCTCGGACCCGTACGAGAAGGTCACATGATCCAGCGCGATGGCGCTGTCGCCGGCCGGCAGGGCCTTGGCGTCGGCGGGGTCGACAATGGCCGGCGCGACGTCCAGGGCCGCGAACAGGCGACGGCCGGCGGTCAGGCCCTCGGCGAACACGGTTTGCAGGTTGGCCACCTGGCGCAGCGACTGGGCGGCCATCAGCAGGCTGGTCATGAAGGCGAAGAACACCCCGGCCGTCAGCGGGGCCAGGGCGAAGGGGCCGAGCGTCAGCGCGCCGGTCGTCGCCCGCCAGCCGGCATAGGCGAACACCACGGCCACGATGAAGGTCGTGAAGGTTTCGGTCGCCGGAGCGGCCATGGCGCGGGCGTTGCTGCCCTTCATCAGGTGGCGCTGGCGTCGCGCGACCACGGCGGCGACCCGCGCCTCCTCATAGGCCTCGCGGTTCTCCATCTTGACGATCTTGACCCCGTCCAGGCTCTCCATGATCGCGGTCGAGAGATTGGAGGTCTCGCCCATGGCGCCCTTGGCCGCCTTGGTCGTCTTCTTCGAGAAGCCGCGGATGATCAGGCTGGCCAGCGGCGCGACGACCAGCACGCCGGCCGCCAGGATCGGCTCCAGGCTGAACATCGCCAGCAACGCGCCGATCACGGTCAGGGCTTCGCGGACATAGTTGACCACGCCCGTCGTCGCCGCCTCGCGGATCAGGCCGGCGTCATAGAGCACCGAGGCGACGTAGGACCCCGAATGGGCGCCGCGCAGGCGCTGAAGATCGGAACGGACCAGGCGGCCGAACAGCCGCACCTGCATGTCGCCCACGACGCCGTTGCCGATACGGTTGATGACATTGGCCTGGATGACCTGGAACACGCCGCGCGCCAGGGCCAGGCCGGCGATGGTCAGCGGAATGGCCCAGATCGCGCCGGCGCGCGGATGGGTGATCAGCTGGTCGATGGCCGGCTCGATGATCTTGGCCAGCTTGACCGAGAGGGCGGCGACGATGGCGGCGCTGACGACCGAAACCGCCAGGCCCTTCCAGCGCGCTTTCAGGAACTCACGCCACATCCGGCCCATCAGGGCGCGGTTCGAGGGCTGAGTGTCCGGCGTGGTCATGGCGGAGGGGTCGGATTTCGTGCGAAGGCTGTCAATGACTTGCGGGACGCACTGCCCACGAAAAGCGACACCATGAGGGCGGCTTTTGCCTTTCGGGGCCGATACCCCTACTTAGGCCGCGAGTTTCCGAAGGATCCCATCGCCTTGGCCAAGTTCGACCTCGCCACGCCCTGGGGCCGGTTCAAGACCTATCTCCACTATCTGTGGAACGATCATGCCTATCTGCGGCTGGGCTTTTCCAACGCCCACTGGATCAGCCCCGAGCTGGTCCGCGCCAACCAGCCCTGGCCGTTCCAGCTGGCCTGGTGGAAGCGGCGCGGGATCAAGACCATCGTGAACCTGCGCGGCGGCTTCGACGGCAGCTTCTACGCGCTGGAAAAGGACGCCTGCGAGCGCCTGGGCCTGAACTTCGTCGACTTCACCATCACCTCGCGCGAGGTCCCGATCCGCGAGCGGGTGCGCGGCGCGAAGGAATTGTTCGAGACGATCGAATATCCGGCCCTGATGCACTGCAAGTCGGGCGCGGACCGGGCGGGGATCATGAGCGTGTTCTACGCCCACTATCGCCTGGGCCTGCCGATCCGCGAGGCGATGGAGCAGCTGTCGCCGCGCTACCTGCACATCAAGCACGGCAACACCGGCGTGCTGGACTATGTGTTCGAGCAATATCTGGAGGTCGGCGAACCCAAGGGGCTGACGTTCAGCGAATGGGTCGAGAGCGACGACTACGATCCCGTGGCGATGAAGAAGACCTTCCGCGCCGGGATGCTGGGAAAGGTGCTGACGGACAGGATCCTGCGGCGGGAGTAGGGGGCGGAGCCGACCCCCTCCACCGCCTTTCGGCGGTCCCCCTCCCCCAGAAGGGGGAGGAGAGATTTTCTCCGCCACCCCTTTGGGGGCGGACAGACCTGCGCAGCAGGTCAGGTGGGGGCTGGCGCGGCCTTAGCCCTCGCTCGGATCCAGCAGCTTGTGCGCGTGGATGATGAAGTAGCGGGCGTGGGCGTTGTCCACGGTCGCCTGGGCCTTGGCCTTCCAGGCCTTGTGGGCGTCTTCGTAGCTGGGATAGGCGCCGACGAACTCGACCTTGGACAGGTCGCGGAATTCGATGCCGGCGACATCCTTCAGTTCGCCACCGACCACGATATGAAGAAGCTGCTTATCGACCATTTGGAGCAAGTTCCTGCGAGGAATTGGTTTTATGGCAGCTCGATATGCCCGACGCGTGACAGGATCAATGGCGCAAGCGCGCGATTGGCGCAAACCAGGCTCGGAACCAGCGGAACGGGGCGATTATAGGCGAAATCGCGGCCCTTGTGGTCGCTGAGCCAGGCGCCGGCGCGGCGGCAGATCAGGTCGGCGGCGGCGACGTCCCACTCGCTCTTGGGCGACAAGGCGATGGCGGCGTCGAAGGTCCCGGCGGCCACCAGGCACATGCGATAGGCGATCGAGTTTCGGCTCTCGATCCGCATGTCCGGCCAGGGCTCGCGCCAGGCCGGGTGGGCGAACATCTTGGCGTCGCCCAGCATGGCCGAGCCTTCGAGGCGAGCGGTGGCGCTGGGTGCGATGACGACGCCGTTCAGGGTCGCCGGACCGTCGACCGTGGCCACATAGGTCTCGTTGAGGGCGGGCGCATGGACCACGCCGGCGATGGGCTGGCCGTTCTCGACCACGGCGATCGAGACAGCGAACCACGGCTTGCCCTTCATGAAGGCCGCCGTGCCGTCGATCGGGTCGACGACGAACTGGCGCGGGGTGGTCAGGCGGGCAGGATCGTCCGCCGTCTCCTCCGAAAGCCAGCCGTAGCCGGGGCGCTCGGCGCCGAGTCCGGTCTTCAGCAGGGTGTCGACGGCGAGGTCCGCGTCGGTCACCGGCGAGCCGCCCTCCTTGGACCAGATCTTCAGGCCGCCCTCGCGAGCCGAGAGCGCCAGCTCGCCCGCTTCCTTGGCCGCCCGGAGGATCAGGTCCAGGTCGTTCATTTGCCCGCGATCGCCAGGGCGTCAACCAGGATCGACGGACTGTTGCTGGCGCCTCGGAACTGAAGGTCCGAGCCCGGGATCAGGCGGGCGTAGATGTCGATCAGGTTGCCGGCCACGGTGATCTCGGTGACGGGACCGGTGCTCTCGCCGTTCTCGAACCAGACGCCCGAGCAGCCCACGGACCAGTCGCCGGTGTTGCCGTTCAGCGAGGGGCCGAACATCGAGGTCACCAGAAGACCCGTCCCGGCGTCCTGCATCAGCCCCGCTAGGTCCCGCGCGCCCGGCTGGAGCGTCAGGTTGTGCGTGGAGACGCCCGAAGGGCCCGCCAGGCCGCGCGAGGCGTGGCCGGTGGTGACCAGGCCCAATTGCTTGGCCGAGGAGCTGTTCAGGAGCCAGGTGGTCAAGACGCCGTCGTCGATCAGGGCGCGGGCTTCCGTCTCCACGCCTTCGTCGTCGAACGGCGCCGAGCCCAAGCCGCGCACGCGGTGCGGGTCTTCCAGAAGGTTGACGCCCTTGGCGAAGATCTGATGGCCCAGCTTGTCTTTCAGGAACGAGGCGCCGCGGGTGATAGCCGGTCCGGAGATCGCGCCCAGCAGGGGACCGATCAGGCTCATGGCCAGGCGATTCTCGAAGATCACCGGGGCGGTGGTCGTGGCGATCTTGCGCGGGTTAAGACGCGCGACCGCCTGGCGGCCGGCCTCCATGCCGATGTCGCCGGCGGCCGGCAGGTCGCCGAAGTGGCGGGCGGAGCGGCCTTCGCCGCCGCGTTCCATGCCCGCGCCCTCGCCGGCGATGGCCGAGGCCGAGATCGAGTGGCCGGTGGCCGCGTGAGTTCCGTGGAAGCCGGCGGTGGTGACCAGGCCCCACTTCGACGACGACCAGGTGGCCGATCCGCCGTCGGAATTGGTCACGCCCTTGACCGCGCGGGCATGCTCTTCGGCCAGGCGCGCCTGGGTTTCCAGGGTCTCGGCGGTGGGCTCGTAGGCGTCGATCAGGTCCAGCTCGGGGAACGGTCCCTTGGCCAGGCGGTCGTGCGGCGCCAGGCTGGCATAGGGGTCTTCCGGGGCCAGACGGGCCATGGCCACGGCGCGCTCGATCAGCTTGGCGCGCGCCTCGGGCGAGATGTCGGAGCCGGAAACGGTGGCGCTGCGCTGGCCGATGAAGACGCGCAGGCCCAGGTCTCGGGCTTCCTCGCGCTCGACTTCCTCCAGCTCGCCAAGGCGGACCGAGACGGAGAGCGACTGGCGCTCGGCGAAGACGGCTTCGGCGGCGTCCGCCCCGGCCTTGCGCGCGGCGGCGACCACGTCATGCAGCAGATTATCGTCCATGCGGTCTTATGGACGACCGGCCCCCGAAGGAGCAAGCGCGTCAATTCAGCCTATCGCCGACAGCAGCAGGGCCACGCCGGCGAAGATGTAGGCCAGCCAGGTCGCCACCATGCCAACCGATCGCCCGATCGAGGCGCCGCCGTTGGTGGAAAGGCCGAAGGCGTGGATCACCCGGCCGGCGAACAGGATGAACCCGACCACGTGGATGGCCAGCGGCGAGGCGCCGGCCACGGCTAGCACGGCCAGGGCCGCGATGCCGGTCGGCACGTACTCGGTGGCGTTGCCAAAGGCGCGGATGGCGCGGGCCAGTTCCGGGATGCCTTCGTCGCCCAGTGCCACCTTGTGCTTCTGGCGCAGGCGCACGACCAGCAGCGAGAGGATCAGCAGCAGGAAAAGGTGCAGGCCGGCCCAAAGCGCGGCGGCGTGGCCCGAAGCAATCGTGTCCATGGTAGCTCAAGCCCTAGTAAACCAACCCGCCCCCCGGCGAAGGGGCCATATGAGCCCTTCGATCCCCGGTCGGCAACCCGACCCGCCTATCGCGCGATTTCGCGGGCGATCGGATAAAGCAAATAGTGGTCGTCGTAGAAGGGCGTGCGTTCGTAGAACCAGGCCAGGCGCGCTTCCGGGTCGGCGGCGAACGCGGGCTCGGCGGCCAGCTTGGCCTCGAACGCGGCTTTGAGCTTCGGGTCGGCGGCCATCATCTTCTCGGCCAGCGGAGCAATGGCGTAGGACTCGATATATTCCACGCGGCTCAGCACCTCGGGGACCATACCCCAGGCGAAGAAGCTCTCGCCGGACCGAGGCTCCAGCAGCAGCACGATCAGGTCGCCAAGCGGCTGGTCGGTCGGGACGCGGATCGAGCCCTTCGGGAAGGTCCAGGCGCGGGTCTCCGGGACGACCTTGTCGACGCTGATCTGGACGTGGCCCTCGTTGGCGCGGTCGGCAAGCTTGGGCTCGACCAGGCGGATCATCTCGACCGTGAGGGTCTTGTCCTCGGTCAGGGTCTCCAGCGTCACGCCGTGCAGCTTCAGCCGCTCGATCAGGTCGGCGCGGTAGCCCGGCACATAGTAGGCCGTGGGCCGCGCTAGGGTCAGGGTGGGGTGCGAGCCGTAGAACGGCGTCCGCCAGAGCTCCGGATCGGCCTCGCCCAGCCAGCGGATCTCCTTCCGGCCCGAGGCGGGGCTGTCATAGGTCTCGTACTTGATGCCCTTGAAGTGGCGCGTGTAGCTGGGCTTGTCGTCGGAGACGAAGTTGGCCGGGATCTCGGCGGGACGCAGGGCGCTGTCGGCGGCGATGGCGGCGCGTAGGTCGCCGCCCTTGTCAGCCAGCAGCTTCAGCGCTGTCTCGATGAAGACATAGGTCCCGAGCACGCGCTGGGCATGAGGCTTGAGGCTGTGGTTCTCGATCAGGATGGTCGGGATGTGGGCCGCCGCGCCCCAGCCGTTCGAAAAACGCTCGCCCAGGCCGCCGTCGTTGAAGCCAGCCTTGGGGTCCTGGTCATCGACGCCGAACACTAGTTCGCCCGGGATGTGGCCCTCGGCCTCCAGGCTGGCGTTCATGGTCGGCTTGAGCACGTCGTCCAGCCACTGGGCGATCGCCGGCGAGCGGCTCCAGACCCCGTTCTCACCGTTGAAGCCGTAGGTGACGTCGTACTGGTAGTCCAGGCCGTCGGTCACGTGGACGTCGACATAGAGATCGGCCCTGTACCTGGCCTGCAGACGCTTGAGGGCCTGCATCTCCGGCTGGTCCAGCTTCATGAAGTCGCGGTTGAGGTTCTGGTTGGTGGCGGTGTTGCGCCAGCCCTGGATGCGCGGCCCGCGCTGGTTGGGGCGCGAATAGGCCGAAGCCCGTTCATGGCCGTCGACCGACAGGATCGGGATCAGGAGCAGATTGACCTTGTCGAGCAGCCCGTCCTTGCCGTGAAACGCCATGTCCCGCAGCAGCATCATGCCGGCGTCCTTGCCGTCGATCTCGCCGGGGTGGATGCCGCACTGGACCAGCAGCAGCGGCTTCTTCGGGTCCAGCGTCTCGCCATCCTTGCTGGCGATCACCGCGAAGATCGCGCGGCCCTGCGGCGACACGCCGAAGTCCTCGACCCGGATCAGCTTGCTGGCCTTGTCCAGGCGATCGAACCACGCGCGGGTGTCGACATAGTTGGGCGAGAAGTCATGCTCGGCGTCGGCCTCGAACGCCGTCACCCACGGATCGGACGTGTCGCGGATCAGCGCCTGGCTGGCGCCCTGCCAGTGCGGGGCCGGCGGCAGGAAGGGTTGATCCCAGGGGGCTTTGCTGGAGGGCGAGGAGATCTGGGACATGACGGGGCTCGATGACAGGACGGCGATCGCCGCGAGGCGCAGGATGTTCCGCATGGCTATCGTCCTTGTCCGACAGCCAGTCGAGGGCAAGGGCTTAATCAGTCCGGTTCGAACATCAAGCGCAAGACGCCAAGGACCTGGTCCAGCGCGGAGTCGTCCAGCCGGCCCAGCCGCCTGATCAAGCGGCTTCGCGCCACCGATCTGATCTGATCGGGCAAAATTCTCCCGGCCTTTTCCTGGAAGACGACCTCAACGCGAAAGCGCGCCTTGGCGTCGCCCGAACTCATCGGCGCGACGATGAAGATGTCGTGGTGGCTCAAGCGGTCTGGCGAGACGATCACGCACGGACGAGTCTTGCGGATCTCACTGCCCTCGGTTGGATCGAGGCGGGTCAGCCAGACCTCGCCGCGCTTCACCATTCCCAGTCCTTGTCGGCTTCGCTGGTGAGCGGCGCCTCCAGCCATTCACGATCTTCTTCGGTCAAGCCGAGGGCGCCCAGGCGCTTGGAGTCTTCTTCCCAGCCGGCGCGAGGATCCGCGGTCACGGGCGAAAGGAAGACGCGACCGTCCTCCGCCACGAACTCGATGCGGTCGCCCAGCTTGGCGCCGAGCGTCTCCAGCACCGGCTTGGGCAGGATGACGCCTGCTGAGTTACCGATCTTGCGGATAGCCGAGGACATGACCTTCTCCGTTAGAACGGAGTAATAACACGCCGGGCTTATTTTTTCCAGATGGGCGTCCCGTCCCCCGGCAGGCCCAGCCGCGCCCACTTCTCGCTGACGGCGTCGACCACGCTCTGGTCCATGCGGATCTCTTCGCCCCATTCGCGCTTGGTCTCGGGCGGCCACTTGTCGGTGGCGTCGAGGCCGATCTTGGAGCCGAGGCCGCTCTCGGGGGAAGCGAAGTCCAGATAGTCGATTGGGGTGTGCTCGATCACCGTGATGTCCCGGGCGGGATCCATCTTGGTGCTGATCGCCCACATCACGTCCTTCCAGTCGCGGGCGTTGATGTCGTGGTCCACGACGATTACCCACTTGGTGTACATGAACTGGCGCAGATAGCTCCAGACGCCCAGCATCACGCGCTTGGCGTGGCCGGGATAGGCCTTCTTCATCGAGACCACGGCGATGCGGTAGCTGCAGCCCTCGGGCGGCAGCCAGAAGTCGACGATCTCGGGAAACTGCTGGCGGATCAGCGGGATGAACACCTCGTTCAGCGCCTCGCCCAGCACCGAGGGCTCGTCCGGCGGCCGGCCGGTGAAGGTGGTCAGATAGATCGGGTCCTTGCGCATGGTGATCGCGGTCACCTGGAAGACCGGGAACTTCTCGACGCTGTTGTAGTAGCCGGTGTGGTCGCCGTAGGGACCTTCATCCTCGTATTCGTCCAGCAGGACGTGGCCCTCGATGACGATCTCGGCGTGGGCTGGGACCATCAGCGGCACGGTCTTGGCCGGCACGAGGTCGACCTTGGCGCCGCGCAGCAGGCCGGCGAACTGGTACTCGGACAGCGTGTCGGGCACCGGCGTCACGGCCGCCAGGATCGTGCCGGGATCCGCGCCCAGCACGGCGCAGGCGGGCAGGGGATCCTTGTTTCCGGCCTTCTTGTGGCGGGCGTAGTGCTGGGCGCCGCCGCGATGGGCCAGCCAGCGCATGATGCAGCGGTCCTTGCCCAGCACCTGCATGCGGTAGATGCCGAGGTTGAAGTCGTCCTCGCGGTCCTTGCCCGGACCCTTGGTGACGACCAGCGGCCAGGTGATCAGCGGCGCCGGCTCGCCCGGCCAGCAGGTCTGGACCGGCAGCTTGGTCAGGTCGATCTGGTCGCCGGTCAGGACGATTTCCTGCACCGGGGCCTTCTTCACCGTGCCCGGCCGCATGGCCATCACGGTCTTGGCCAGGGGCAGCATGTCCAGGGCGTCCTTCAGCCCCTTCGGCGGGGCGGGCTGGCGCAGGAAGGCCAGAAGTTCGCCCACTTCGCGCAGCTCGCCGGCTGTCTCGCGCGGCTCGCCGCCCAGGGTCACGCCCATGGCCACGCGCTTGACGGTGCCGAACAGGTTGGCCAGGGCCGGCATAGCCGAGCGGCTGCCGTCGGGCAGCAGCACGTGCTCGAACAGTACGGCGGGGCCGCCCGTGGCCAGCAGGCGCGTCTGGATCTCGGTCATCTCCAGTACGGTCGAAACCGGCTCCTTGACGCGGACCAGCTCGCCCTTGGCCTCCAGGACGTTGATGAATTCGCGGAGGGATCGGTAGGCCATGGGGATACTCGTGCGTGCGGTCTAGTTAGCTACGGCTAGATCGTCGGCGTGGATCATCGGACCTTCGGTAAATCCGAGTTCGGCCTCGATGGCGTCGGAGCGCAGGCCGGCGATGCGGTGGGCGTCGGCGCTGTCGTAGCGGACGAGGCCGCGGGCGACCTCGCGGCCGGTCTCGTCGCGCACGCGGACGGCGTCGCCCTTCTCGAACGGACCCTCGATGGCGCGGACCCCGGCCGACAGCAGGCTCTTGCCCGAGGCCAGGGCCTTGGCGGCGCCGGCGTCGACCGTCACCCAGCCCTGCGGGGCCAGCGAGCCGGCGATCCAGGCCTTGTAGGCGGCGGCCGGCGAGGCGTTGGCCTCGATCAGCGTGGCCTTCTCGCCGTCGGCGATGGCGGCCAGCGGACGGGGGCGCGAGCCCAGCGTAATGAGCGTGGCGCAGCCGGCGGCGCGGGCGATGCGGGCGGCGGCGATCTTGGTCGCCATGCCGCCAGTCCCGACCCCCGCCGCGGCGTTGGCGCCCTCGGCCATGCCGGCGATCTCAAGCGTGATCTCGCTGACCAGCGGGATGTGCGCGGCGTCCGGGTTCTTGCGCGGATCGGCGGTGTAGAGGCCGTCGATGTCGGACAGCAGCACCAGAAGGTCGGCGCCGGCCATCTGGGCCACGCGGGCGGCCAGGCGGTCGTTGTCGCCGTAGCGGATCTCTTCGGTGACGACCGTATCGTTCTCGTTGACCACCGGCACCACGCCCAGGCCCATCAGGGTCTCGGTGGTGGCGCGGGCGTTCAGCCAGCGGCGACGCATCTCGGTGTCGTCGCGGGTCAGCAGGATCTGAGCGACGCCGACGCCGTGCGGTTCGAAGGCCTCCTCCCAGGCGCGCATCAGCAGGGACTGGCCGGCGGCCGCGGCGGCCTGCTTCTCCGGCAGGGTCGCCTTGCGGCCGGTCAGGCCCAGGCGACGGCGCCCCAGGGCCACGGCGCCCGACGAGACCACCAGCACCTGCTTGCCCGCGTCGCGCAGGGCGGCCGCGTCGGCGCAGAACGCCTCGAGCCAGGCGTGGTTTGCGCGGCCGGTTTCGGCGTCGACCAGCAGGGCCGAGCCGACCTTGAAGACGATGCGGCGGGCGCTGGAAAACGCCTCGGCGGCCTGGCTCACGGCGTCCAGCCCCCGGGGGTCTCCTCGATATGGTCTTCGTCCTCGTCGATCTCTTCCTCGAGGTCGCCGCGACGGATGCGGACCTGGCGATAGGCGGCGCGCAGCAGTTCGGTGACGCCCTGGCCCGAGACGCCCGACACCAGGAAAGGCTTGATGCCGGAGACCTCGGTCAGTTGGGCCACCTTCTCGGCGAGGGTTTCCTCGTCGAGGGCGTCGATCTTATTCAGAGCCAGGATCTCGGACTTGTCGGCGAGATCCTCGCCATAGGCTTCCAGCTCACCCCGGATCGTGGTCCAGGCACCGGCGATATCGTCCTGCGTGCCGTCGATCAGGTGAATCAGGGTGGCCGAACGCTCGACGTGGCCCAGGAAGCGGGTGCCCAGGCCCGCGCCTTCCGAGGCGCCTTCGATCAGCCCGGGGATGTCGGCGATGACGAAGCGCTCGTCGCTCGACAGGTCCACGACGCCGAGGTTCGGGGTCAGGGTGGTGAACGGATAGTCTGCGATCTTCGGCTTGGCGGCGCTGGCGGCGGCCAGGAAGGTCGACTTGCCGGCGTTGGGCAGGCCGACCAGGCCGACGTCGGCGATCAGCTTCAGCCGCAGCCAGATCCAGCGCTCCTCGCCTTCCTGGCCGGGATTGGCGTATTTCGGCGCCTGGTTCACCGGGCCCTTGAAGTGCAGGTTGCCCCAGCCGCCGTTGCCGCCCTTGGCCAGCAGCAGGCGCGCGCCCGCGTGGTCGAGGTCGGCGATCAGGGTTTCCTTGTCCTCCTCGAGGATCTCGGTGCCCACCGGAACCTTCAGCAGCACGTCGTCGCCGGCGGCGCCGTGGCGCGCGCGACCCATGCCGTGGATGCCCGTGCCGGCCTTGAAGTGCTGCTGGTAGCGGTAGTCGATCAGGGTGTTGAGGCCTTCGACGGCCTCGATCCACACGTCGCCGCCGCGACCACCGTCGCCGCCGTCCGGGCCGCCGTACTCGATGTACTTCTCGCGGCGGAACGACACCGACCCGCCGCCGCCGTTACCCGAGCGGATGTAGATCTTGCATTGGTCCAAGAATTTCATGGCGCTCTTTAGTCCCAAGGCGTCCCATGCGTCGAGCCAAAATGGCCTCACGGCCTTCACGCAGGCCCACCACACCGGCTTTTCAAACCGTGACGCTTGGTCGCGTTAAAAGCGTCACCGCTGTTCGTCATCGTGACGAAATGTTAAAACACATAGTGCGACAAAGTGTCTTGGCAGCGTAACCGCCGTTTCTCTTCGGCGGAGTAGGAGGCTGACCTTGGCTACGGTAGAAGACAGCAACGCCTTACTGATGAAGGATCTGCGCGATTTGTCGACGCAGGAGCTTCATCGCAAGTATAGCGTCGAGGCCTCGGTCCACCGCAACATCTTGATCGGGCGAGGCACCGGCATCGCGCCGCAGTGGCGCGAGTTCAAGACGTTCGTCGCCGAAGTCGGCCTGCGCCCGTCCAGCGACCACACCTTGGTCCTGCTGAATCGCTACGAGCGCACCTATGGGCCCGGACGCGCCAAATGGATGACGGCCGAGGAACAGGCCGCCCACGAGATCGAATTCGACCGCTTGCGCGCGGAACAGCAGCGTGAAGAACAGCTGCTGCTGCACAAGACCGCCGCCGCCAAACGCGCCAGCACGCCCGGCGCGCCGTCGTTCGGCCAGTTCACGCCGATGGCCGGCCGGGCCGTGGCCTTCACCGACGTCGCCCGCAAGCTGGCCATTCCGGTTTCGGCCCTGTCCAAGACCATGCCGGCCGGCACCTCCGCCGACGAACTGGTCAAGCGGTCCAGCACCGCCAACGACCTCATCAACGATCAAGCCACCTGGCTGCCGCCGGATCCGGCCCGCAAGGCGGGCTTCTTCGAGGCCTACCGCATCTGGCACCTGCAGGTTCAGCCGCAGTTCGGCCGCGCCGCCACCCCGACTTTCCTGTTCCTCTACATCGCCCTGCCGGTCATGAAGCAGTGCCGCGACGAGCTGATGGACCTGGACCTGTGGAACCCGCTGGGCCAGCGCGCGACAAGCGCGCGCGACGCCCATATCTCATGGAAGAAATACACCGAGTTCATGCCGCGCGCGCAGGTGGCGCTGATGGAAATCCCCATCTACGCGACCTATTCGCTACTGTCGGACCTGGACGCTCTGTGCGAGCGGATCATCACGGCCGAGAAGCGCTTCCGCGAAGGCCCGCAGAAGGTGATCCACACCCACCGGGCGGCTTAAACTAGATCCTCCCCCGTACACGGGGGAGCATCCTAAGCCAGCCACACCATCATCCGCGTCGCCGCCAGTTCGCCGCGCGCGATCGAGGGCTTGTGCTCGACGACGCCGGTGTACAGGAAGCCGGCCTTGACCAGCACCCGCCCTGACGCGTCGTTGTCGGCGAAATGGCCGGCCACGACATAGCGCTTCTTCCAGGCCGAGCGAGCCCAGTCCAGCGCGCCGCGAGCGGCCTCGGTGGCGTAGCCGCGCCCCCAGTAGGGCCGGCCGATCCAGTAGCCCAGTTCGACCCGAGCCTCCGGCGTGGTGAACATGCCGATGACCCCGATCAGGCCCTCGTCGGCCAGTTCGATGGCGAAGGTGTTGTCGCGCGAGCGGTCCTGGGTGCCGCAGCGGGCCACGAAATCCTCGGCGTGGCCGCGGGTGTAGGGCGCGGGCATGCGGGTGGTCATGCGCGCCACATCATGATCGACGCAGAAGGCCGCCACGCGCTCGACGTCGGCCTTGGCCGGCGCGCGCAGCGTCAGCCGCTGGGTCTCGATGACAGGTCTTTCTTCGATGACGCACATCGGCGCCTCCCAGAGTTCTTCCGGCCCCTTCTGATTGGAGACCGTGACGCCGCCATGGCGAAGCTTTTGCTTTTCCTGGGCGGCGAGACAAAACAAAAGCGGGGAGTCCGGCGTTCCGGACTCCCCGCTAGAGATCGTCTGTCCGGATCGTCTTCTGAGTGAGAAGCACGATCCGAAGAAACTCTGGTTCGTGCTTACTCGGCCGGTTGCGCGGCCGGGGTCACCGTCACGTACGTGCGGTCATGCTTCTTGGTCACGAAGCCCACGGCGCCTTGCACGAGGGCAAAGAGGGTGTGGTCCTTGCCGATGCCGACATTGGCGCCCGGGTAGAACTTCGTGCCGCGCTGACGCACGAGGATGTTGCCGGCGAGAACCTTCTCGCCGCCGAACTTCTTCACGCCAAGGCGCTTCGACTCTGAGTCGCGACCGTTGCTGGACGAGCCGCCTGATTTCTTGTGAGCCATCTTGCTCTCCTACCTTTAGAAGGCGTCGCCCTTAGGCTTCGCCTTCCTCCGTGGTGGCGGCTGCCTTCTTAGGGGCGGCCTTCTTTTTCGGGGCGGCTTCGGCGGCCGGCTCGGCGGCGACGTCAACAGCCTTCGGAGCCTTGGCGGCCTTCTTCGGAGCAGCCGGAGCCGCTTCGGTCGAGCCGGTCGGGATCGTGGCCGGAACGGCGGCGTCGCCGAGGCCGCGAGCGCGGGCGTTCAGGATGACCTTCGGGGTCAGGTCGATCGCGCCTTCCCACTTGGCTTCCAGGCCAGCGCCGACGACCGACGTGACGCGCACGACGGATTCGAACTGGCGGTGACCGCGGGTGCGGCGATAGCCCTGGCGACGGATCTTCTTGAAGATCTTCACCTTCTCGCCCTTGCGGGTTTCGAGCAGGGTCCCGGAGACGACAGCGCCGTCCACGGTAGGGGCGCCGACCGTCACGGCCTCGCCTTCGCCAAGCATCAGGACTTCACCGAAGGCCACGGCAGCGCCGGGTTCACCTTCGAGCTTTTCGACAACCAGCAGGTCGCCGGCTTGAACCCGGTACTGCTTGCCGCCGGTTTTGATCACCGCGTACATAGGTTAGCGCCTTAAAAACGTGCGTTCGCAAAATAGGGAACGCCCGCTCGGAAACCCGGCGGGCGAAGAGGGCGCGACTTATACAGCCAGAAGGGCGGGAGTCAACGCCGTTGGGCCGGAATCCGACGACACGGCGCTTTAGTGCGATTAGGCGGACACGCCCCCTGGGACGTTACTTTATAACGCGCTATATGCCGTGAGGTGAGCTCGACCTTTTTCACTTCCATCGCCGTGACCGGTTTCGCCGTGGCCTTCCTGCATGCGGCCCTGCCGACGCACTGGCTGCCGTTCGTGCTGGTCGGCCGCGCCCAGAAGTGGTCCACGAGCCGAACCCTGGGCGTGACCCTGCTGGCGGGTCTCGGCCATGTGGGCCTGACCATCGCCCTGGGCCTGGGCCTGGTGGTCGCCGGCCTGGCGCTGGAGCCCAAGCTGGGCGGGCTGTTCCACTGGGTGGTTGGCGGCCTGATGGTCGCCGTGGGCCTCTTCTATATAGCGCGCGGGCGTCACAACCACGCTCTGCCCGAGGCCGGACGGCGCAGCTACACGTCCGATCGCGCCGCGATCATCGCCCTGGTCACCCTGCTGACCCTGTCGCCCTGCGAGGCGTTCCTGCCCTACTACCTGGCCGGAATGCAGCACGGCTGGCAGGCCTTCCTGGTGCTGAGCGCGGTGCTGATGATCGCCACCTCGGCCGGCATGCTGATCTTCACCAGTCTGTCCCTGGCCGGTTTCAAGCGTCTGGGCCTGCAATGGGTCGAGCGCTACGAGGAAACCATCCTGGGCGTGGCCCTGGTCCTGGTCGGCCTCGCGGTGGCGTTCCTGAAGACCTAAACGCGCTTCAAGCCTCAAGGCGCTTCCGCTGGGGCCTCGACGCTCCTAAATAGCGGCCATGACCCAAGCTCCCGCCCCCCCTCCGCTTGCTGGAAGTGGCAAGATCCCCGTCACCGTGCTGACCGGCTATCTCGGCGCCGGCAAGACCACGCTGCTCAACCGCATCCTCACCGAGGAGCACGGCAAGCGCTACGCCGTGATCGTCAACGAGTTCGGCGAGGTCGGCATCGACAACGACCTGGTGGTCGGGGCCGACGAGGAAGTGTTCGAGATGAACAACGGCTGCGTCTGCTGCACGGTGCGCGGCGACCTGATCCGCGTCCTCCAGGGCCTGATGAAGCGCAAGGGGGGCTTCGACGCCATCATCGTCGAGACGACCGGCCTGGCCGATCCGGGCCCGGTGGCCCAGACCTTCTTCGTCGACGACGACGTCAAGGCCCGCACGGCGCTCGATTCGGTCACCGCCGTGGTCGACGCCAAGCACATCATGCTGCGTCTGGGTGACAGCAAGGAGGCCGTCGAGCAGATCGCCTTCGCCGACCAGATCGTGCTGAACAAGACCGACCTGGTGTCGGAAGACGACCTGCGGCACGTCGAGGCCCGCATCCGCCGGATCAACCCGCTGGCCCCGATCCACCGCGCCCAGCGCTCCAACGTTCCGTTGGAGGCGATCCTGGGCAAGCACAGCTTCGACCTGGAGCGGATCACCGAGCTGGAGCCGTCGTTCCTGAACCCGGCCCACGGCGAGGCCGGCCATGTGCACGACGAGCACTGCGGCCACGATCACCATCATGACCACGACCACGGGCACGTTCACGACGAACACTGCGGTCATGACCATCACGGGCACGATCATGGCCATGCCAGCGCCATCCACGACGATGGCGTCAAGGGGATCTCCCTGACCCTGGACAAGCCCGTCGACGGCCAGAAGATCACCGCCTGGCTCAATGACCTGCTGGCCAAGCGCGGCCCCGACATCCTGCGCGCCAAGGGCATCATCGACGTGAAGGGCGAGAACAAGCGTCTGGTGTTCCAGGCCGTCCACATGATCCTGGAGGGCGACTTCCAGCGCGAATGGACCGACAAGGACAAGCGCTACAGCCGCATGGTCTTCATCGGCCGCGACCTGGATGAAGCCGAGCTGCGCGCCGGCTTCGAGGCGACGGCGGCCTAGTCACCCATTTCCCCTCTCCCCTTGCGGGAGAGGGTGGCCTCCGAAGGAGGTCGGGTGAGGGGTTGAAGACAAGAACCGCCGCGACGGCTTTGCAGCTGTCGCGGCGGTTTTCGTTTGTGCGACCCCTCATCCGTCGGCCTCGCCGACACCTTCTCCCGCAGGGGGAGAAGGGAAGGGTCCCTAGTGCAGGTCCTCGTTGACGATGCCGACCTTGGTCCAGCCGTTGTCGTGGACTTCGTTGATCACGCCCATCAGCGCCTCGTAGGGCACGTCGGCCTGGGCGCTGATCATGACCCGTTGCTCGCCGCGCGCGCCGGCCTCGCCATTGGCCTTGAACTGGGCGTCCAGGTCGCGGGCCAAGGTGTCCAGGCGCGTGCCCTGGCCGGCCAGGAATAGCGCGCCGGAGTTCTGGATGGCGATCGCCACCGGCTTGGCGGGCGACACCTGGTTCGTGGCTTGCGGCAGGTCCAGCTTGATCGACGTCACCGCCGTGGGGACGGCGACCATGAAGATGATCAGCAGCACCAGCAGGATGTCCACGAAGGGCGTGACGTTGATGTCCGCGTTCTGGCGCACCGCATAGCGACCGCCGCCGCCGCCGGAGAGTTTCGCCGCCATGGTCTTTCCCTTCTCGCGTTGAAGTTACAGATGTAGATTGCTCTTGTTTCTACAATTGTAAAGTCGCGAGTTCAGGACAAGAAAAAGGGGCCCGGCGTCGCCGCCGGGCCCCTGATTTTCGAGATCGTCGAAGCTGCTAGTGCAGGTCTTCGTTGATCAGGCCAACCTTGAACCAGCCCGAGGTCTGCAGCTGGTTCAGCACGCCCATGAAGTCGGCGTACAGCACGTCGGCGTCGGCGCGGATCATGACGCGCTGCTCGTCCTTCGGGCCGGTTTGGCCGGTCGCGGCGAACTTGGCGTTCAGATCGGCTTCCAGGCCATCGAGGCTCGTTTGCTTCTCGGCGATGAAGATCGCGCCCGACTTCTGGATCGAGATGAAGACCGGTTCCTTCGGCTTCGGGGCGTTCGGGGGCGGCGGAACCGCCGGCGGAAGGTCGATCTTGATGGAGGTCACGGCCATCGGCACGGCGACCATGAAGATGATCAGCAGAACCAGAAGGATGTCCACGAAGGGCGTGACGTTGATTTCGGAATTCTGGCCCAGCGAATAACGGCCACCGCCGCCGCCAGCAAGTTTAGCCGCCATAGCCTGACTGTCTCCCAGAAGGCCGCGCCAACACGGGCGCGCCTGAAATGTCGTTACCTCGCCACGTCTGGCGTAGACGGGCGCGGAAGTAAAGCCCGACGACGCAGCGCAATGGCAACCCCCTTTTCGACTCTTTTTGACCGAACGCCGTTCGAACGTGCAGCTTGCGGCGCTCGGCTTCGCCTGGGGCGCGAATTGCGCCTCGCGGGCGGGCTTTCTGAAAGAGTCTGGTCGTAGAGGCTTCGGTGTCCTATCTCGCGCGCATGATCTTTTCTTTTGACGCCTTCGTCACCGAAGCCCTGTTCGACCGCTCGGGCCGCGCCATGTTCGCTCTGGGCGACGGCACCGTCCGCCTCCAGACCGAGGAGGGATTCGTCAC
This sequence comes from Caulobacter sp. FV1ye6ST, assembly GCF_058681225.1. Taxonomy (NCBI): domain Bacteria; kingdom Pseudomonadati; phylum Pseudomonadota; class Alphaproteobacteria; order Caulobacterales; family Caulobacteraceae; genus Caulobacter; species Caulobacter sp. FV1ye6ST. The sequence continues at coordinate 4,688,920 of NZ_CM178733.1, read as the reverse complement.
GGTCGAGGCCCATGGCGGCGCGATGGGCGGCGCCGTCCTGGCCGCCGCCGTCCACCCCAGCGGCGTCGGCGTCGTCACCGGCGGCGACGACGGCAAGGTGGTCTGGAGCCGAATCGAGGGCGGTCCAAATGGAACGGGGGAAGTCATCGCCACCCTGATCGCCGAGGTGAAGAACCGTTGGATCGAGCACGTGGCGACCAGCGCCGCCTCGGGCCTGATCGCCTTCACGGCCGGCAAGGAGGTCCACGTCCGCGACGTCGCCGACCCGGCCTTCGCCCGGACCTTCACGCATGAGAAGACGGTGTCGGGCCTGGCCTTCGAGCCCAAGGGCCGCCGTCTGGCCAGCGCCACCTATGGCGGGGCCCAGCTGTGGTACGCCCGCATCGCCGACCAGAAGCCGACCGTCCTCAAGTGGGCCGGCAGCCATATCGCCGTGGAATTCAGCCCGGACGGCAAGTTCCTGATCTCGTCGATGCAGGAAAACCAGCTGCACGGCTGGCGTCTGTCGGACGGCAAGGACATGCGGATGGGCGGCTATCCGTCCAAGATCAAGAGCGTGGCCTTCTTCGACAAGGGCAACCTGCTGGCCACGGCCGGCGCCTCGGGCGCGGTCATCTGGCCGTTCGCCGGCGCCAGCGGCCCGATGGGCAAGGAAGCGGCCGAGATCGGTTTCTCCCGTGATTCGATGGTCGTCCGCGTGGCGGGCGTCGACGTCCAGCCGGTCTGCCTGGCCGCCCAGGACAACGGCAAGATCTGGGCCGCCCACATGCGCAACGGCCGCATCGAGACCCTGAAGGCCGAGAAGGGCGCCCCGATCAGCGCCCTCTCGACCAGCGCCGACGGCCGGTTCTTCGCCTGGGGCGACGAGAGCGGCGAGGCGGGTGTGCTGGAGATCCCGGACCTTTCCGGGCCGCGCCAGTTCGCGGGGTGATGACCGGCAAGGCATGACGACGTCCTCGTCCTTCGACAAGCTCAGGATGAGGACGTGATGTGCGGCGTGAACAACAGCTGACGCCGAGGTAAACAACACCTCACCCTGAGCTTGTCGAAGGGCGGGGTGTTCGGCATCGCGCCAGACCGGGAAGCGCCTCCCAGTCCCCTCGGATCACCGCCTCCTTCTTGGCGCGGCTCCATCCCTTGAGTTGCCGCTCGAAGGCTATGGCGTCGGTAATGAACTGAAAATCGCCCGCCCAGACGAGCTCCACAGGGCGACGCTTGTAGGTGAACGCCTTTGGATCAAGGCCCGCGTTGTGGCCGCTGACGCGCACCGCTGGGTCGGGACCACGATGTGAGCCAACGTAGTAGGCGCCATCCGCGCACCGGACGATATAAACCCAGGCGGATTGGACATCATACATCGCGAAAACCCTAAGGGTGAGCGATCGTCAATATGCGCCCATGAATTGAGTTGTTCCAGCCTCGCGCCGAACACCTCGTCCTTCGACAAGCTCAGGATGAGGTGTTGTTTGCGCCGAGCGTTCAGCCGAGATTGTCCCTGTAAGCCCTCAAAACCCATTCAGCTCCGCCCACTCCTCGAACGGCGCGCGCCGTGAGCGGAAATTGTTCACCGGCGCGGCTTCGTCGCGATAGCCCAGGGCCATGCCGGAGAACAGCATATGGCCCTCGGGCAGACCGACATGGTCGTCGACGATCTTGTTGTAGTGCGACCAGAACTCCTGCGGGCAGGTGTCCAGGCCCCGCTCGACCGCCAGCAGCATGAAGGTCTGCATCAGCATCCCGACGTCGCTCCACTGCGGCGGGCCGCAGCGGCGGTCGATCGAGAAGAACAGCTGCACCGGCGCGCCGAAGCCCTGGCCGTTGGTCGAAAACCACTGCAGCCGCTGGATCTTGTCCTCGCGCGGGATGCCCAGCGCGCCATACATGTCCTCGCCGACCTGGAAGCGGCGCGTCCGCAGCGGCTCCCACAGATTGGCCGGATAGACGTCGTATTCGGTGGGATCGGGAGCGGCGACGCGGGCCAGCATGGTCGCCTTCAGCCTTTCCAGCGGCTCACCGGCCACCGCCTGGACGCGCCAGGGCTGGAGGTTGCCGCCGGACGGCGCGCGGGCGGCCGCTTCCAGTAGCTCGCGGACCACGGCGCCCTTGACCGGATCGGGCTTGAAGGCGCGCACCGACATGCGGCGGTTGACGGCGTCGATCACGTCCATCGAAGGCTCCCTTGAACCCGTGTATCTATGCCGCGCGACAGCGGCGATGGGTCTGGTTAGCATCCGTCCGCAAGGTCAAGACAAGTAGACTTCTCGGTTACGCTTCTTGGGGGATTTCGTGCGGCGGCTGTTGCGGAATATCGCGCTGGCTCTGTTCATCGTGCTGGTGGCTGGGCCGGTGGTGACGGTGATTCTCTATCGCTTCATCCCGCCGCCGGTGACGCCGCTGATGGTCATCCGCGCGGTCGAGGGGCGGGGGCTGGATCACCGCTGGCGGTCGATCGACAAGGTCGCGCCGGCGTTGCCGCGCGCTCTGATCGCCGCCGAGGACGCCCGGTTCTGCGAGCACCACGGCTTCGACTTCAACGCCCTGCAGAAAGCCTATGCCAACAACGAGGCTGGCAAGAAGATCCGCGGCGGCTCGACCATCAGCCAGCAGACGGCCAAGAACGTCTTCCTGTGGCCGGGGCGCTCCTACGTCCGCAAGGGCCTGGAGGCCTGGTTCACGGTGCTGATCGAGCTGCTGTGGGGCAAGGAGCGGATCATGGAGGTCTATCTGAACTCCATCGAGTTCGGCTCGGGCATCTACGGCGCCCAGGCCGCCTCGCAGCGCTATTTCGGCGTCGACGCGGACAAGCTGACCCAGGCCCAGGCCTCGCGCCTGGCGGCCATCCTGCCCAGCCCGCTGAAATGGCGGGTGATCAAGCCGGGCAAGTACGTGGCCAAGCGGACCCAGAAGATCGGCAAGTCCTCGGGGGCGGTGCGCCGAGGCGGCCTGGCCGCGTGCGTGGCCGACTAGAACGGAAGAAGACGGGGAGAACGCCATGGGAATCGCACCGGGGCCGACCTTGGAGACGCGGCGTCTGATCCTGCGGCCCACCGCCGATACGGATCTCGATGGCTGGGCCGAGATGATGGCCGACCCGGTCGCCGCGCGTTTCATCGGCGGCGTGCAGGCGCGCTCCGAGGCCTGGAGGGGCCTGGCGTCCGTGGCGGGCTCCTGGGCGCTGAACGGCTTTGGCATGTTCTCCGTGGTCGAGAAGGCCACCGGCGCCTGGGTCGGCCGCATTGGCCCGCGGGTTCCCGAAGGCTGGCCAGGAACCGAGGTCGGCTGGGGACTGCATCCGTCGGCCTGGGGCAAGGGCTACGCGATCGAGGCCGCCGAGGCGTCGATGGACTGGGCCTTCGATTTCCTGGGCTGGACCGACATCATTCACTTGATCGACCCGGCGAACACGCCGTCCCAGAAGGTGGCCGAGCGCCTGGGTTCGATCAACCGTGGTCCGAGCAAGCTGCCCGCGCCTTACGAGGCTTCGAAGGTGGAGGCCTGGGGGCAGACGGCGGCGGCGTGGCGCGCGCGGCGGGCCCTCTAGTCGACGGCCAGGATCACATCGGACGCCGCGATCCGCGCCTCGACCTTCGCGCCGACGGGCGTTGGCCAGGCCGCATCGCTCGGCCGCAAGGTGGCGGTAAGGGACTTTCCGGCCGAAAGATCGATCGTGATCTCCGCCGAGGTTTCGGTCTCGTCGCGGTCGATGACCCGGCCTGCGAGGCGATTTTCGCCATCGCCTTCCGCGATCCGCACGAAGCTGGACTTGACCAAGGCGATGGCGGGGCGACCCGGCGCGAGACCCAGGTCCTCGACGCTGCGTCGGGTGATCGAGGCGCGAAGGGAGAGGCCGTCGGCCAGCGTCAGGATCACCGTCGCCGTGACGCCGTCGCCCTGGATGTCGGAGACCACTCCGCGCAGGGCGTTGCGGGCGCTGGTGCGAAGGCCAAGGCTCCAGAGCATTTCGGCGTCGCCCGAGAGGTCGGCCTCGAGCCGTGCGAAGGCCGCGCCGACCTCGCGCTCGGCCGCGCGGAAGGCGCGGATCACCGCCTGCCCACGCGCCGTGACCTCGGCCGCGCCGCCGCTGCGGCCGCCGGGCGCGGCGCTGACTAGAGGCGAGTCGAACAGATTGTTCAGCGCCTGCACCCCGTCCCAGGCGCCCTTGTACGAAAGCCCGACCTGCTTGGCCGCGGCGCTGATCGAGCCCAGCCGCGCGACGGCTTCGAGAAGGGCGATGCGCTCCAGCCCCACGCGCGCCAGGCCGCCGCGCTTGAGGATCAGGGATGCGGTGAAGTCGCCGTCTTCGCTCACTGGTCGCGCTCCAAATTCACCGTTATGTATAAGGCCTACATAACCGTAGCATCCAACGAGGACTACCAGATGATCGCCCGTCGTCCGATGCTGATCGCCGCCCTTTCCGGGGCGCTGTCGCTGGTCCTGGGCGGCGCCGCCCTGGCGGGTGAGACCAAGGTCGCCGTGGCCGCCAACTTCACCGAAGCCGCCAAGGAGATCGCCGCCAGGTTCAAGGCCAGGACAGGCCATGATGCGACCTTGAGCTTCGGGTCGTCGGGCCAGTTCTATACCCAGATCGCCAATGGCGCGCCGTATGAGGTGTTCCTGTCGGCCGACGCCGAGCGGCCGCAAAAGGCCGAGGCCGAGGGGCTGGCCGTTCCGGGCTCGCGCTTCACCTACGCCACCGGTCGCCTGGTGCTGTTCAGCAAGACCCCGGGGCTGGTGGACAGCAAGGGCGCGGTGCTCGCCAAGGGCAAGTTCGAGAAGCTGTCGATCGCCGATCCCAAGGTCGCGCCCTACGGCCAGGCGGCGGTCGAGACCCTGACCCGGCTAAAGCTCCACGACGCGCTGAAGCCGAAGATCGTGCAGGGCGCGTCGATCACCCAGGCCTTCCAATACGTCCAGACGGGCGCCGCCGAGCTCGGCTTCGTGGCCCTGTCGGAGGTGATCGACGAGCCGGGCGGCTCGCGCTGGGTCGTGCCGGCGTCGAATCACACGCCGATCGACCAGCAGGCCGTGCTGCTGAAGACCGGCGCGAACAGCGAGGCGGCCAAGGCTTTCCTCAAGTTCCTGAAGGGCGGCGAGGCCAAGGCGATCATCAAGCGCTACGGCTACGAGGTCCGCTGAGCATGGCGGAGGTGCTGTGGCTGACCGGCAAGCTGGCGGGGCTGACCACCGTCCTGCTGCTGATCCTGGCCACGCCGCTGTCGTGGTGGCTGGCGCGCGGGCGCTCGGCGCTGCGCACGCCGGTGACGGCCCTGGTGGCCCTGCCGATCGTGCTGCCGCCGACCGTGCTGGGCTTCTATCTCTTGATCGCGTTGGGGCCGAAAAGTCCGCTGATGGCGCTGTTGCAGCCGTTCGGGATCCGCACCCTGGCCTTCACCTTCGAGGGGCTGGTGATCGGCTCGCTGATCTATTCGCTGCCGTTCGCCGTGCAGCCGCTGCGCAACGCCTTCTTGGCGATTGGCGAGGAGCCGATGGAAGCCGCCGCCACCCTGGGCGCTTCGCCGTGGCAGCGCTTTTGGCGGGTGGCCCTGCCGCTGTCGATTCCGGGCTATGTCGCTGCGGCGATTCTCGTGTTCGCCCACACGGTCGGCGAGTTCGGGGTGGTGATGATGCTGGGCGGCAATATCCCGGGCGAGACCAGCGTGCTGTCGACCGAGATCTATCGCCTGGTCGAGGGCATGGAGTGGGGGAGGGCGCACCAGCTGTCGCTGATGCTGCTGGCCTTCGCCTTCATCGTCCTGCTGACCCTGCCGGGGATCGAGGCCCGGTCGAAGGTCCTCGATCCCAAGGGGCGGACCCTTTAGACGTCCAGATGCACCTTGATCAGCGTCCGCGCTGACCGCGCCACTGCCCGCACCGGACCCGATACGCCCAGGGTGACGCGCGAGATGTAGGCGCCCTCCATCAGCAGCATCAGCGAGTCGGCCAGGTCGTCATCCTTGGCGCCGGCGCGGCGGGTGAGGTCGCTCAGGCGGCGGTGCAGCTCTTTCTTGTAGTTGACCGAGACCACTTGGGCCGGATGGTTCTCCTCGTGCAGCTCGATCGCGGCGTTCGACAGCGGGCAGCCGTGGATGTCGGCGTTGCAGGCCTTGGTCTCGAAGGCGTCGAAGATCGCCTCGAGCTGGGCGCGCGGGTCGGTGCAGCAGCACGACGTCACCTGTTCCCACCAGGCCCAGTAGTCGCGCTCCTGCTCGCGCAGCACCTCGGCGACCAACTCGTCCTTGGACGGGAAGTTGCGATACAGCGTCATCTTGGTCGCATCGGCCTCGGACGCGATGGTCTCGACGCCGACCGCGCGGATGCCGTGCTGATAGAACAGCTCGCGGGCGGTCTCGAAGATCCGGTCCCGCGCGGGGCGCTTGGATACGGCCCCGCTCAAGGACACCCCGTGGGATGCCCCCACAGCGGTTTCCGTGTCGCCCCCGACAACGTCCCCAGAATTTCTCGTCGCCATTTTGGCAGTGCTCTCCTTGACGTGCGAGTTACCGGTCAGTATCTCTCGGCCTGTCGATGATACCGAACGGTCTCGTCGCATTCTAAATCGGCCTTCCGGTCGCCCGGGTCAAGTAACAGCCCCTGCGACATTTCAGTTTCTTAAACCCCAAAAAGGAGCGCGCGCCAATGCCACCGCAAACAAACGTTTACGACGCCGCGCCCCAAGCCAAGCAGGCCAAGGGTTTGCTGGGCTTTTTTAAATCTCAGGCCGGTCCCAGCCGGCGGTGGATTGGACAATCCACCGTCCGCGCCTTGGGCGACACCTGGTCCTCAAGCACCCGACGCGCCGCCCGGCGGCCTGTCTGGGAATGACAACAAGAACCTCCCCCTCAGCCTCCCCGCTTCATCTCCCGACAGGGTCCTCCCCCATGCGTATCCAACCCGTCATCACGTCCTTCGCCGGCCTGGCCGCCGTGGCCGTGCTGGCCGCTTGCTCGGCCCAGGCCAAGCAGGAAGCCGCCGCCCCGCCGCCCGTGCAGGTCACCGTCGCCGACGTCGCCTTCAAGTCGCTCCGCCAGTGGGACGACTTCACCGGCCGCCTTGAGCCGATCGACACCGTCGAGATCCGTCCGCGCGTCAGCGGCTATGTCGACGGCGCCCAGTTCGCCGAGGGCGCCCGCGTCCGTAAGGGGCAGGTGCTCTTCCAGATCGACCCGCGCCCCTACAAGGCCGAGGCCGACCGCGCCGCCGCCGAGGTGTCGCGCGCCAAGGCCCAGCTGGACCTGGCCAGCATCAACCGCGAACGCGGCCGTCGCCTGATCGACCAGAACGCCCTGGCCCAGAGCGAATTCGACCGCCTCGCCTCGGAAGAGCGCGCGGCCCAGGCCAACGTCTCGGCGGCGCAGGCGGCCTACCAGACCGCCCGCCTGAACCTGGAATGGACCAAGGTGACCTCGCCGATCGACGGCCGGATCTCCAAGACCATCATCACCCGCGGCAACCTGGTCACCCAGGCGTCCCTGCTCACGACCGTGGTGTCCGACACCCCGATCTACGCCGAGTTCAACGCCGACGAGCAGACCTTCCTGAAGTACGCCTCGGCCGAACGCGGCAAGGGCAGCCCGGTCTATATGGGCCTGATCACCGAGGACGGTTATCCGCACGAGGGCAAGCTGTCGTTCATCGACAACGCCCTGGACGCCAAGAGCGGCACCATCAACGGCCGGGCGATCTTCGCCAATGCCGACGGCCGCTTCACGCCGGGCCTGTTCGCGCGGATCCGCCTGGTCAGCGCCGAGAGCCAGGTCGTCGCCCTCGCCCCCGATCGCGCCATCGCCACCGACCTGGGCAAGCGCTTCGTCGTGGTCGTGAACGGCGCCAACAAGGCCGAGTACCGCCCGGTCGAGGTCGGTCCGCTGGCCGGCAACCTGCGCATCATCCGCTCGGGCCTGAAGCCTGGCGATCGGGTGGTCGTCGGCGGCCTGCAGAAGGTCAAGCCGGGCGACACGGTCGCTCCGGTCAAGGTCAAGACCGACCTGGCCGACCTCTCGCAGCTGGAAGTCGGCGGCCGCCAGATCGCCGTCGGTCGCTCCGCCGGCCAGAACTAGGTTCGAACCTGAAGCGTAACGCCCGGCTCGCATGACGAGTCGGGCGTCTTTTTCCAGGGTTTTCGCGGTTCCTGTCGCTCGCCGGATGGCGGGGAGGGACCGCTTGCGCCCGACGCTTACCCCATCGGCTCCTCCCCGGATCGACCGCCATGAACTTCTCGAAATTCTTCGTGAGCCGACCGCGTTTCGCGGCCGTGCTCTCCATCATCATCTTCATCGCCGGCCTGGTGGCCCTGCCCAAGCTGCCGATCAGCGAATATCCCGAAGTGGTGCCGCCGACCGTGGTCGTGCGCGCCGCCTATCCGGGCGCCAACCCCTCCGTCATCGGCCAGACCGTCGCCGCTCCGTTGGAGCAGGCGATCAACGGCGTCGAGGGCATGATCTACCAGTCGTCGCAGTCGGCATCCGACGGGGCGATGATCCTGACCGTCACCTTCGCCCTCGGGACAGATCTCGATAAGGCCCAGGTGCAGGTGCAGAACCGCGTCGCCCAGGCCCTGCCGAAACTGCCCCAGGAGGTGCAGCGCATCGGCGTGACCACCGACAAGGCCTCGCCCGACCTGACCCTGGTCGTGCACATGATCTCGCCCAACAACCGCTACGACATGCTGTATCTGAGCAACTACGCGCAGCTGAACGTCCGCGACCGCCTGAAGCGCGTCGACGGCGTGGGCGACGTGCAGATCTTCGGCGCGGGCGCTTACTCGATGCGCGTGTGGCTGGACCCGGAAAAGCTGGCCTCGCTGAACATGACGGCCGGCGATGTGGTCAAGGCGCTGCGCGAGCAGAACGTCCAGGTCGCCGCCGGCCAGCTGGGCGCGCCGCCCACCAATACGGGCGCCGACTTCCAGCTGTCTATCAACGCCCCTGGCCGCCTGACCGACGAGGAGCAGTTCCGCGACGTGATCATCCGCTCGGGTGAGAACGGCGAGATCACCCGCCTTGGCGAGGTGGCCCGCGTGGAGCTGGGCGCCAACAACTACGCCCTGCGCTCGTTGCTCGACAACAAGTCGGCCGTCGCCATGCCGATCTTCCAGCGTCCCGGTTCGAACGCCCTGCAGATGGCCGCCGACATCAAGAAGACGATGAAGGAGCTGAAGAAGGATTTCCCCGAAGGCGTCGACTACGAGATCATCTACGACACGACCGCCTTCGTGCAGGAGAGCATCGACTCGGTGGTCCACACCCTGATCGAGGCCATCATCCTGGTGGTCCTGGTGGTGGTGCTGTTCCTGCAGGGCTGGCGCGCCTCGGTCATTCCGCTGATCGCCGTGCCCGTTTCGCTGGTCGGCACCTTCGCGGTGCTGCTGATGCTGGGCTTCGGCCTCAACGCCCTGACCCTGTTCGGCCTGGTCCTGGCCATCGGCATCGTTGTCGATGACGCCATCGTCGTGGTCGAGAACGTCGAGCGGAACATCTCCAACGGCCTCGAGCCCGCCGCGGCGACCCGCAAGGCCATGAGCGAGGTCACCGGACCGATCATCTCCACGGCCCTGGTGCTGTGCGCGGTGTTCATCCCGACCGCCTTCATCACCGGCCTGTCGGGCCAGTTCTACCGTCAGTTCGCCCTGACCATCGCCATCTCGACGGTGATCTCGGCCTTCAACTCCCTGACCCTGTCGCCGGCCTTGGCCGCCGTGCTTCTGCGCAGCCACGACGCGCCGAAGGACCGCTTCCAGAAGATGATCGACGCGGCGCTGGGCTGGTTGTTCAACCCGTTCAACCGCTTCTTCGCCAAGGCTTCGAACGGCTACGTCAACGGCGTCGCCAGGAGCCTAGGCAAGTCGACCGCCGGCCTGATCATCTATGGCGTGCTGCTGCTGCTGACCTTCGGCGCCTTCGCCAAGACCCCGGGCGGCTTCGTGCCGCAGCAGGACAAGGCCTATGTCGTCGCCGTGGTGCAGCTGCCCGACGCCGCGTCGCTGGATCGCACCGAAGCCGTGATCCGCCAGATGGGCGACATCGCCATGAAGGTGCCGGGCATCAAGCACTCGGTGGCCTTCCCCGGCCTGTCGGCCAACGGCTTCATCAACAGCCCCAACTCCGGCGCGGTGTTCTTCCCGCTGGCCGACTTCAAGGACCGCAAGGACAAGTCGATGTCGGCCAACGCCATCGTCGGCGAGCTGAACGCCAAGTTCGGCGCCATTCCCGACGCCCAGATCGCGGTCTTCCCGCCGCCTTCGGTTCAGGGCCTGGGCACGATCGGCGGCTTCCGCATGCAGATCGTCGACAAGGCGGGCCTGGGTCCTGACGAGCTGAACAGGCAGACCCAGAACCTGATCGACAAGGCGCGCAAGGATCCGGCCCTGGTCGGGGTGTTCTCGACCTACCAGGTCAGCGTGCCGAAGATCGAGGCCAATATCGACCGCGAAAAGGCCCGCGCCTCGGGCGTGTCGCTGACCGACCTGTTCGAGACCATGCAGGTCTATCTGGGCTCGCTGTACGTCAACGACTTCAACCGCTTTGGCCGCACCTACGAGGTCAACGTCCAGGCCGACCAGAGCTTCCGCCTGCAGCCCGAGCAGATGCTGCGTCTGCAGACGCGGAATGGCTCTGGCCAGATGATCCCGCTGGGCAGCTTCGTCAGCTTCAAGGAAGCCACGGGTCCCGACCGCGAGAGCCACTACAACGGCGTGCTCACGGCCGAGATCAACGGCGGCCCGGCCCCCGGCTACTCTTCGGGCCAGGCCCAGAAGGCGCTGGAGGACCTGGCCAAGAAGGAGCTGCCCAACGGCATGGGCTACGAGTGGACCGAGCTGACCTACCAGCAGATCCTGGCCGGCAATTCGGCGGTCTACATCTTCCCGCTGTGCGTGCTGCTGGCCTTCCTGGTGCTGGTCGCCCAGTACGAAAGCTGGAGCCTGCCGCTGGTCGTCATCCTGATCGTGCCGATGACCCTGCTGTCCGCCCTGGCTGGCGTCCTGCTGACCCATGGCGACAACAACATCTTCACCCAGATCGGGCTGATCGTGCTGGTGGGGCTGGCCTGCAAGAACGCCATCCTGATCGTCGAATTCGCCAAGGAGCGCGAGGAACATGGCGACACGCCGCTGCAAGCGGTGCTGGAAGCCTGTCGCCTGCGCCTGCGGCCGATCCTGATGACCTCGATCGCCTTCATCATGGGCGTGTGGCCGCTGGTCGTCAGCCACGGCGCCGGTTCGGAGATGCGCAAGGCGATGGGCGTGGCGGTGTTCTCCGGCATGCTCGGCGTCACGGTCTTCGGCCTGATCCTCACCCCGATCTTCTACTTCGTCATCCGTCGCTCCGCCGCCCGCCGGGCCGCGGCCAAGAAGGCGGCGCTGGCCAATTCGACGGCTCCGGCCGTGGAGGCTCACTGATGTCCGTCTTCGCTAACACTCTGCGCGCCGCGCTGATCGCCGGCGTCTCCCTGACGGCCGCCGCCTGCGCGGTAGGCCCGAACTACAAGGCGCCGGCGACCCCGCCGGCGGCCTTCCAGAACGCCGACCCGGCCGTCTTCACCGCCGCCAATCCCGAAGCCGAATGGTGGAAGGCCTTTGGCGACCCGGTGCTGGACCAACTGGTCGGCCAGGCCTTCTCGGCCAATCTGGACCTGAAGATCGCCGTAGCGCGCGTCGCCGAGGCCCGGGCCCTGTTCACCGAGCAGAAGCTGGACCTGCTGCCGCACGTCACCGCCGACGGGACCTATGTGAAGAGCGACCAGCAGCAGCCCGGCTCGAACGGCCAGCGCGTCGAAGGCCAGACCTACCAGGCCGGCTTTGACGCCGGCTGGGAGATCGACCTGTTCGGCCGCGTCCGTCGCGGCGTCGAGGCGGCGGGCGCCGAAGCCGGCGCGGCCCAGGCCGAACTGCGCGACGCCCAGGTCACGGTCGCGGCCGAGGTCGCCCGCAACTACCTCGAACTGCGCGGCGCCCAGGCCCGCCTCAAGGTCGCCAACCGCAACCTCGAGACCCAGCGCGAGACCGTGCGCCTGACCAAGGTGCGGTTCGACGCCGGGGCCGGCAGTCCAATCGACGTCGCCAGCGCCCAGGCCCGCCTGAACGCCACCGAGGCGGCGATCCCGGTCCTGATCACGGCCGAGAAGCGGGCCAACTACCGCCTGGCCGTCCTGACGGGGCAGCGCCCCGGCGCGCTGGACGCGCTCCTCGTTTCGCGGGAGGCGGACGTCCGTCCGTTGATCACCGCCCTGCCGATCGGCCAGGCGGGGGACCTGCTGCGCCGTCGTCCGGACGTGCAGGCGGCCGAGCGTCGCCTGGCCTCGCAGACCGCTCAGGTCGGGGTGGCGACGGCCGACCTGTTCCCGCGCGTCTCGGTGACCGGCTTCGTCGGCTTCCTGTCGGGAACCTCGGCCGGCTTCGGCAACGGGGCCAGCAAGGCCTGGTCGGTAGCCCCAAGCGTCAGTTGGCCGGCCCTGGACCTGGGCAGCGCCCATGCTCGCCTGCGCGCCGCGCGGGCCCGCGACGACGCGGCCCTGGCCAACTACGACCAGACCGTGCTGCGGGCGCTGGAGGACCTGGAGAACGCCCTGGTCTCGTATCGTCAGCAGCAGTCCCAGTTGGTCAGCCTGACCAATCAGGCCGCCGCCTCGCGGCGCGCGGCCGAGCTGGCCCGGATTCAGTACAAGGAGGGCGGCATCGACTTCCTGGTGCTGCTGGACGCCGAACGCACCCTGCTGGCCGCCGAGGACAGCCTCAGCGTCGCCGAGACCGGCGTCAACACCGACGTCGTGGCCATCTACAAGGCCCTGGGCGGCGGCTGGAAGGCCTGACACCAAAGGTTCGCCCCGGCCATTTCGCGGCCGGGGCGAACTAGTCTTCGCGGCTCGGTTTCGCACAGCAAACCCGATACCGCCGACGCGAGCGCTCCGAAGGTGGGGACAACAAGCGGAGCGCGAGTGCGCCACTCTGTCGCATGCGGGAGCGCTCGCGGATCGTTTCGGCGAGTTTTCCCGCCTTTCAGGGGCTGGAGAGCCGAAACGGTCGTGTCTCGGGTTTGGTTGGGGAACGGATTTTCTCCAAGTCCCGCCTCGGCGCGGACCCTGTGCGAACCCCTGCGCCGCAAGCTTCCTACGCCGAGTTGCACTGAAGCTTTTGGTTAACGATCCGCGAGCCATTCCCCCTGAAACGGCGGACGGCCGCCCGGCAAGAGGCGGCCGCGTCGGGGAAGGCCGCGAGGGATCCGATGACCTGGACCATCAAGACGAGACTACTGAGCTGCCTGGCCGCCTTGGGCGTGGGCATGGCGGCGATCGGCCTGGCCGGCTTCATCGCCAACAACGTCGCCAACCAGCGCATGCAGTCGGTGATCACCGACCGCGTCGAGCCGATGCAGCAGTTGAAGGCCGTCAGCGACATGTACGCCGTCAACATCGTCGACTCCGCTCACAAGGCGCGGTCGGGCGAGCTGTCGATGGACAAGGCGCTGGAAAACGTCCAGGCGGCAAAGACGACGATCAGCCAGAACTGGCAAGCCTACGCCGCTACAGAGATGACCGACGAGGAGAAGGGCCTGGCCGACAAGGTCACCGCCGCGCTTCCCGCCGCCGACGCCTCGGTCGAGACGCTGGAAGGCCTGCTGAAGGCGCGCGACGCCGCCGGCCTGCAAGGCTTCGTCGACGGCAAGCTCTATCCCAACATCGATCCGGTCACCGCCAATGTCGGGGCGCTGGTCGACCTGCAGACCCGCGTGGCGCACAGCGACGGCGTCGCCGCCAAGACGGCTGGGAACATCGCCACGGCGGTGATGGGCGTCATCGCCCTGGTCGCCGCCGGCCTGATGGCCTTCGCCACCCATATCGTCATTGGCAAGGTCTCGGGTCCGCTTCAGGCCATGACCGCCGCCATGCTGCGCCTGGCCGGCGGCGACAACGCCGTCACCATCCCGGCCGTGGGTCGCCAGGACGAGCTGGGCCAGATGGCCGGGGCCGTCCAGGTGTTCAAGGACAACGCCATCGCCAAGCTAGCCGCCGACGCCGATATGGCCGCCGCCAAGGCCCGCTCGGAAGCCGAGCGCCAGGCCATCGCCGCCAAGGCCATCGCCGAGCAGCAGGAACTGGTCGTCCAATCCTTCGGCGTCGGCCTGGACCGCCTGGCCGGCGGCGACCTGACCTATCGTGTCAATGACGACCTGCCGGTCGAGTACGAGAAGCTGCGCGAGAACTTCAACGTCGCCCTGACGCGCCTACAGGACACCATGACGGTGATCATCGGCAACGCCGACGGTATCCGCGCCGGCAGCCGCGAGATCACTAAAGCCTCCGACGACATGGCTCGGCGCACCGAGCAGCAGGCGGCCGGCCTGGAGGAGACGGCGGCGGCGCTGGAAGAGATCACCGCCACCGTCAAGCGCACCGCCGAGGGCGCCAAGGAAGCGCGCCGCGTGGTCGGCGCGGCCAAGACCGACGCCGAGACTGGCGGCCAGGTCGTCGCCGACGCCGTCGCGGCCATGGGCGAGATCGAGAAGTCCTCGGCCCAGATCGGCAACATCATCGGGGTGATCGACGAGATCGCCTTCCAGACCAACCTTCTGGCTTTGAACGCCGGCGTCGAGGCCGCCCGCGCGGGTGAAGCCGGTCGCGGCTTCGCGGTCGTGGCGCAGGAAGTCCGCGCGCTCGCCCAGCGCTCGGCCGACGCGGCCAAGGAGATCAAGGCCCTGATCACCGCCTCGACCGACCAGGTGGACGCGGGCGTGGACCTCGTCGGCAAGACCGGCGAGGCCCTGGCGCGGATCGTCGCCCAGGTCGGCCAGATCAACGGCGTCGTCGCCGAGATCGCCGCCTCGGCCCAGGAGCAGGCCTCCGGCCTGGAGCAGGTCAATGTCGCCGTCACCCAGATGGACCAGGCCACCCAGCAGAACGCCGCCATGGTCGAGGAGAGCACGGCCGCCAGCCACGCCCTCTCGCGCGAAGCCGACAACCTGACCCTGCTGATGGGCCAGTTCAGTGTGGGGCAGCGCCAAGCCGGTGCGACCCGGTCGCGGGCCGCCTAGAACCAGCCCGCCTCGCGCAGGGCCTTGGCGTAGGCGCGGCTGACGGGCGCCTCGACGCCGCCCTTCAATTGCAGGGTCGCCCGGCCGTCGCCGCGTCGGGCGCCCTCGACCGCCGTCTTGGCAACCCACCATGAGCGGTGGGTCTGGGCGCCCTCGATGCCATCGAGCTCGGCCACGGCGTCGGACAGGCGCATCAGGATCAGGTCCTGGCCACGCGAAGTGTGCAGGCGCAGATAGTGGTCCTCGGCCGCGACGGCGAACAGCTCGGCGCCGCGCAGCTTGGCCGGCAGCCGGTCCAGAAAGCGCGGACCCGACGCGCCGGCGGGCGCGGCGTGGGTCTCGACCGGCTGGCGCTGGACCAGGAAGTTCAGCGCCGTCATCGCCGTGGTGACGATGAACACCGGGACCAGGTAGACCGACAGGGCGCCCGGCCGCAGGTGGCCGGAGAAGGTCAGCTCACTGACCAGGCAGACCACGAAGGTGAAGGGCAGGGTGACGCCGACCACGGTCAGCGCGCCATAGAGCCAGGGCCGCGCATCCGCCCGGCCTTCGCGGCCGATGAGCTGGCTGACGCCGGTGCCGACGATCGCCCCAGCGAGACACAGACCCACCCAATAGGCCAGGCGTATGGGCAGCGGGATCTCGGTCGTCCCGAACGCGCCGATCAGGGCCAGGAAGACGCCGCCCACCGCCGACACCGCGAAACCGCGCAGGGCTTCCCTCGTGGTCAGCGCCATTCGCGAAGCGCGAACGGCGTCCGCCAGCCGTTCACGAAACCCAGCCGGTGACTGACGCAACGACGATTGAGACACGGGTCCGACCCCTCCACTCAGATTCTCGACAGCGAGGCGATCCGCCGCCCCGCTCGGAACCGGAGTGAACGAAGATGGCCTCGGAGGGCAAGTCAATCTCGCAGGGCGCCGAACGCTGGACCAGCCTGCGCAACGCCGCGTTCGGCGTCGGCGCCGCCGTCCTGATCGTCGCGGTCGCCTCGCCCAAGCTGTTCACCGACTTCGCGGGCTATGCCGCGCGCATCCCGTTCCATCCCCACGCGCCGGACCTGTCGCGGATCGCCGAAGCGCCCGCCGTCATCAGGCTGCACCTGGTCTCGGCGCTGACCGCCCTGGCCATCGGCATCGCGCTGATGATGCGGGTGAAGGGCACGGGCCTGCACAAGCTGCTGGGCTGGACCTGGGTGCTGGCCATGGGATCGACGGCGGTCAGCTCGCTGTTCATCCGCGAGATCAACCACGGCGCCTTCAGCTTCATCCACCTGCTTTCGGGCTGGACCATCGTCGGCCTGCCGGGCGCGGTCTACGCCGTCAGGCGCGGCAGGGTCGCCGCCCACCGCCGGGCCATGACCGGCATGTTCACCGGCGGCCTGCTGCTGGCCGGCCTGTTCGCCTTCATCCCGGGTCGCCTGCTCTGGACCGTGTTCCTGGGCTGACCCTCTCACCTTCCATCGAAAAGGACCTCATCATGCTGAAGACCCTGACCCTCGCCGCCGTGGCCGCCGCGCTGCTGGCTCCGGCCGCCCACGCCCAGGACGCCGCCGCCCAGGCCGGCTTCGGCGACCTCACCCTGACCTTTCCCGCCCTGGCCTCGAAGTCGGGCAAGGTTTTGATCGCCGTCTACGACAGCGCCCAGGGCTGGAGTTCGGGCAAGCCGGCCCGCGTCGCCCAGGCCTCGGCGTCGGACGCTGAGCCCGCCGCCAAGATCGTCGCCCTGCCGCCGGGGACCTACGCCGTCCGCGCGTTCCAGGACGTCGACGGCGACGGCAAGATGGGCATGAATCCCTTCGGCATGCCCGTGGAGCCCTATGGCTTCTCGAACGACGCGATACCGAACATGGGCCCGCCCAGCTTCGACGCCGCGACCTTCACGGTGAAGGCCGGCGCCAACGCCCAAGTCGTCCACCTGCGCTAGGAGCCGAAAGCGATGAACCGGCGCGACATTCTGCGTGGCGCGGCCCTGATGGGCGGCGCATCCCTGCTGACCCCCGAAGCGGTCTGGGCCGCGGCGGCCAACGCCAAGGCGGGGGACTGGACCCTGGGCCTGGCCGATGTCGAGGCCGACATGGCGCCGACGGGCCTGACCCGGTTGCACGGCAAGGCGCCGGTCGATCTGACCGGGACCCTGTTCCGCAACGGCCCGGCCAAGTTCCGCCGGCCGGGACGCTCGGTGGGCCACTGGTTCGACGGCGACGGCATGGTCCGCAAGTTCCAGATCGCCGGCGGCCAGGCTCGGATGAGCGCCCGCTTCGTGGACACGGTGAAGCGCCGCAACGACACCGCCGCCAACGCGGTGATCACCCCCGGCTTTGGCACCTCCGCCGGCCCCGGCGCGGTGATCACCGGCCCGGACGACGCCAACGCCGCCAACACCTCGGTGCTGATGGCGGGCGGGGAGCTGTGGGCGCTGTGGGAGGGCGGCTCGCCGACCGCCCTGGATCCCGCCAGCCTGGACACCAAGGGCTTCAAGATCCTGCGGCCGGACCTGAAGGGCATGCCGTTCTCGGCCCATCCGCGCGTGCAGCCCGACGGGACGGTCTGGAACATCGGCCTGGGCGGCCATCAGGCGGTGGTTTGGACGCTGGCCCCGGACGGCGCCCTGCGGAAGGCCGAGATGATCAAGCTGCCGCGCGCCAGCTACATGCACGACTTCACCGCCACCGCCCGCCACCTGATCCTGGTGCTGCAGCCCTGGATGCAGGAGCGAATGGTCATGCCGTTCTCGACCTCGATGGCCTGGAAACCCGAGCTGGGGACCCAGGTGCTGGTGCTGGACAAGGACGACCTTTCCAAGCGCCGAGTGTTCGAGCTGCCGCCATTCTTCTTCTTCCACCTGGGCGACGCCTGGGAGGAAGCCGACGGGACGATCCGGTTTGACGCCTGCGTCGACGATGACGCGTCGGGCACGGCGATCAACGCCGGCCTGCTGCTGCGGGGCCAGCATGTCCGCGCCGCCCCGCCGCGCCGTGCGCTGATCACCCTGCGCGCCGACGGCAAGGGCGAGTTCGCCAAGGAGACGGTGAGCGCCGAGTTCCCGCGTGGCGACGCCCGCTTCGCCGGCCTGAGCCGCCGCTATTCCGTACACGTCACCAATGAGCGGCCCGACCGCCCCCTGTTCCAGAGCTTGGCCGTCCGCGACTGGAAGAAGGATCGCGACCAGGTATTCGATTTCGGCTCCCGTCACCTCGTGGAGGAGGCGATCTTCGTCCCGCGCCCGGGCTCGTCCGAGGAACTGGATGGCTGGCTGGTCGGCACGACGGTCAATCTCGACGCCAAGGCGACCGAGCTGCACGTCTTCGACGCGCGCCTCGTCCAGCAAGGCCCCGTGGTCTCCTGGCGGGCGCCCGTGGCCCTGCCGGTGACCTTCCACGGGGTGTTCGCCCCGGCCTAGATAAGACGCTTGGATAACAAGGGTCCCTTGCCAGGTCCGCCGGGATGCGCCTATCCGAGGACGGAGCGCAACCACGGCGGACCTCCATTTCCATGACCGCAACCAAGACCCGCGTGAGCGGGCGGGGCCGTCCGTCCAAGGCCAAGGGGCTGGATCTCAAGGAGACCATCCTCGACGCCGCCGAGGGGCTGTTCGCTCGTCACGGCTTCCACGGGGTGACGACGCGCCAGGTGGCGGCCGAGGCCGGCGTCGATACGGCGCTGATCCACTATTATTTCGGGGCCAAGCGCGAACTGTTCGACGCGGTGTTCGTGCGTCGGGCCGAAATCCTCAACCAGGCCCGCGAGGCGTCGATGAACGCCTATGTCGCGACGCATGACGCGGCGACCATGACCGTCGAGGGGGTGATCGAGGCCTTCATCGATCCCCTGCTGCGCATCTCCCAGGACGGCGGTCCCGGCTGGAAGAGCTATTTCGCCCTGGTCGCCCAGGTGAACAACACGCCCGCCTGGGGCGGCGAGACCATGACCCGCTTCTTCGATCCCGTGGTCCACCAGCTGGTCGAGACCCTGAAGATCGCCCGCCCTCAGGCCGAATATCGCGACCTCTACTGGTGCTATCAGTTCCTGACCGGCTCGATGATGCTGTCGCTGTCCGAGACCGGACGGATCGACTCGCTGTCGGAAGGCGAGTGCCGCTCCAGCGACCTGGAAGCGGTCCGGCGGCGGCTGTTCGCCTACTGCGCCGCTGGCTTCGAAGCGGTGATCGCCAAGCACAGCAAGTAAGATCCTCCTCCGCATCGCGGGGGAGGTGGCCCAGAGGGCCGGAGGGGGCAATCTCGGCCAATGTCCAGTTAGCCCCCTCAGTCGGCCTCGCCGACAGCTCCCCCGCATCGCGGGGGAGCATCATCCGCCCACACTCTTTTTCATCAAGTGATGAAAAAGTTCTGGCGCTTGGCGCGGGTTCGGGTGATGGTGCCTGCAATTCGCTGTTCGATGAAATGGCGAATCCCGAGCACGCGTCCGCACAAGACGGATCCGGCTCGGACGGGCGGAACGCAAGGGAGGGAACCCCATGACTTCGATGTGGAAGGCCGCGCTGTTGGCTGGCGCGGCGTGGAGCACGATCGCGGGCGTCGCGTCGGCGCAAGAGGCGCCGGCGGCGAGCGACAAGGTCTCGGTCGACGAGGTGGTCGTCACCGCCCGTCGCCGCGAGGA
Organism: Caulobacter sp. FV1ye6ST; assembly: GCF_058681225.1. Classification (NCBI taxonomy): domain Bacteria; kingdom Pseudomonadati; phylum Pseudomonadota; class Alphaproteobacteria; order Caulobacterales; family Caulobacteraceae; genus Caulobacter; species Caulobacter sp. FV1ye6ST. Next base: position 4,669,278 of record NZ_CM178733.1, on the reverse strand, counting down.
AAACCTGAAGGACGTCCCGGTGGCCGTCTCGGCCTTCTCGGCCGAGAAGCTGGAACGCTCGGGCGGCACGGACATCACCGTGCTCTCGCAAACCACCCCGAACATCACGGTGCAGACCGCCCGCGGTTCGAACTCGACCCTGATCAGCTACATCCGCGGCGTCGGCCAGCAGGATCCGCTGTGGGGCTACGAGCCCGGCGTCGGCCTCTATGTCGACGACGTCTACATCTATCGTCCGCAGGGCGCGGTGCTCGACATCTTCGACATCGAGCGCATCGAAGTGCTGCGCGGCCCGCAGGGCACGCTGTACGGCCGCAACACCATCGGCGGCGCGATCAAGTACGTCACCAAGCGCCTGGGCGACGAAGCCGGCGCCAAGATCCGCGCGACCTACGGCAGCTACAACCAGACCGACCTGATGGTCTCTGGCCAGACGCCGGTCGCCGGCGGCCTGTCGGTCGGCGGCGCCTATGCCCGCTACAAGCGCGACGGCTACGGCAAGAACCTGACCACCGGCGCCGAGCAGTACGACAAGGACGTCGAGGCCTATCGCCTGAGCGCCGAGTACAAGCCGACCGAAGACCTGTTCTTCCGCCTGGCCTACGACAAGGTCGTCGACAACTCGAACCCGCGTCACGGCCACCGCGAGACCCTGCCGACCGTCGGCAATTATCCGATCCTGGGCATCTACGACACCCAAGCCGGCCTGGGCGACAAGAACCACGTCCAGACCGAGGGCGTGTCGCTGACCGGCCAGTGGGACGCGACCAAGAACCTGTCGTTCAAGTCGATCACCGCCAACCGCAAGGGCCACACCCAGACCCTGATCGACTTCGACGGCACCCCGCTGCCGACGCTGGACGTGCCGGCCACCTACGACGACCGCTCGTTCTCGCAGGAACTGCAGGCGGTCTATTCGGACGAGAACGTCCAGGGCGTCTTCGGCCTGTACTACATGAACAGCCAGGCCTCGGGCGAGTTCGACACCATCGCCGGCAATCTGGGCGTCTCGATCGCCGACGGCGGCAAGGTCAACACCCAGAGCTTCGCGGCGTTCTTCGACTTCAGCGCCAACCTGACCGACCGCCTGAAGGTCTCGCTGGGCGCCCGCGCCACCCGCGACCACAAGCGCGCCAACGTGTTCCGCTTCTTCTATCTCGGCGCCACGCCGTCGCCGTACCAGGGCGGAACCAACCGTCCGATCCTGCAGGTGCGCACCAACTATGACGCCGTTCGCACCTTCGAACAGTTCACGCCGCGCATCTCGGTCTCGTACGAACTGTCCGACGACCTGAACACCTATGCCTCGTTCTCGAAGGGCTACAAGTCGGGCGGCTGGGACATGCGCGGCGACGCGTTCATCACCCCCCAGACGACCCAGGGCTACCTGCCGGAAGTCGTGAAGACCTACGAGGCCGGCCTGAAGGGCTATGCGATCGACCGCCGCGTCTCGTTCTCTTCGGCGATCTTCCTGTCGAAATATACCAACCAGCAGGTCACGACCCAGGTCGTGGTGCCCTCGGGCATCGCCAGCTCGGTCGACAACGCGGGCGCCTCCACCCTGTACGGCGCCGAGTTCGAGGCCACGACCAAGTTCAGCCAGCACCTGTCGGGCAATGTCGCGCTGGGCTACATCCACGCCAAGTACGACACCTTCAGCCGCTTCGTTCCGGCCGGCGCGCCCAACCCGCTGAACCCGTCGACGGTCCTCGCCACCGGCCAGGTGGTCAACGTCGCCGACCTCTACGGCTTCCAGAACACCCCGAAGTGGACGGGCAATGTCAGCCTGACCTGGCGCACCGAGCTGGCCGGCGGCGATATCGCCATCACCCCGATGGTCAGCTACCGCGACAAGTACCAGCAGTTCGAACAGCCGCTGCCGGCCCTCGACCAGAAGGCCTTCACCCTGGTCGACCTGACGGCGATCTGGACCGCTCCGGGCGGCAAGTACAAGCTGGCCTTCACCGGCAAGAACCTGACCAAGGAGAAGTACCGCACGGGCGGCTACAACTTCGGGGCGCCGACCTACAACAACTCGGTGATCGGCTTCTACGGCCCGCCGCGCACCTTCGCCGGCTCGGTCGAGGTGGCGTTCTAAATCTAGGCGACCAGCTGGGCGGGACTTGCTGCAACAAGTCCCGCCCTTTCTTTATGTAGGCGGTAGCGTAGCGGGGGCGGGCATGAGCGAGCAGCAGCAGACGGCGACGAAGACCCAACGGTCGGGCTATCGCTACGTGGTCCTGGCGATGCTGATCCTCGCCTACACCTTCAACTTCCTGGACCGGCAGATCCTCGGCATCCTGGCCGGGTCGATCAAGGTTGAGTTGAAGCTCTCTGACACCCAGATCGGGCTGATGGGCGGGGTGGCGTTCGCGGCGCTCTACGCCACCCTGGGTGTGCCCTTGGCCTGGCTGGCCGACCGAGTCAGCCGCACCTGGATCATGACCGTCGCCCTGACCGTCTGGAGCGGTTTCACCATGGCCTGTGGTTTCGCTGGCGGGTTCTGGAGCCTGTTTCTGTCGCGGGTCGGCGTTGGGGTGGGCGAGGCTGGCGGCATCGCACCGGCCTATTCGCTGATCTCGGACTATTTCCCCAAGTCGCAGCGGGCGCGCGCGCTGGCGGTCTATTCGTTCGGCATCCCGCTGGGCACGGCCCTTGGCGTGCTGTTCGGTGGATTGATCGCGGCCTACGTCAACTGGCGCTTCGCCTTCATCGCTGTCGGCGCGGCGGGCGTGCTGCTGGCCCCAATCTTCCGCTGGGTGGTCAAGGACCCCGTGCGCGGCGGCATGGATGTCGAGCCGGGCGCGCCGCCTATGGCCCCGCCGAAGGCCCCGGCGTTCGGCGCCGTGCTGGCTACCGTGATGCCCAAGCCCAGCTTCTGGCTGCTGTCCTTCGGCGCGGCCTGTTCGTCGATCTGCGGCTATGGCGTGGCCTTCTGGCTGCCAACCTTCTTCCAGCGTAGCTTTGGCCTGAGCCTGCCCGAGCGCGCGATGTTCTACAGCGCCCTGTCGCTGTTCGGCGGCGTGGCCGGCATCTGGCTGGGCGGCGTACTGGCCGACCGGTTCGGCTCCAAGAACAAGGCCGCCTACGCCTTGGCGCCGGCCATCTGCTTCCTGATCGCTCTGCCGTGCTTCCTGCTGGCCATGAACACCCACTCGATGGTGCTGGCTTTCCTGCTGTTCCTGATCCCGACCGGCCTAAACCTGGCTTGGTTGGGTCCGGTGATCGCCGCCGTGCAGCAGTTGGCCCCGGCCTCGATGCGGACCACGACTTCTGCCCTTTTCCTGCTGATCAACAACCTGCTGGGACTGGCCGTGGGCCTGTGGTTCTTCGGCTATGTTTCCGACCTGCTGACCCCACGCTACGGGGCGGAGTCGATGCGCCACGCCCTCTATTACGGCCTGGGTTTCTACGTCGCCGCCGCACTACTGCTGTTCCTGGCCTCGCGCCGTCTGGACAAGGACTGGGTGGAATAGGGGAGGGATTGGGTAGAGTAGGGCGCGTCGAGACGTCGCCCCAAATCACCCACATGTATAGCGCCACGGTTCGGTCAATTTCGGGTATCAAAGGGCGCTAAACCAGAGCGCCAGAATGACACCCGAAGACCGACACATCTTTCACGATCCCTCCGGCAAGCGCGAACGCCGGGCCAAGCTGGTGCTCGGCATCGTCATTTCGCTGGTCGCCGCGATCGTGGCCGGCTTCGTCGCGACCCTGGCCTTCGCCCCGCGCCTGCCCGACGCGCCGCTGAAGGACCCGCACATCCTGACGTCGCTGCACCAGGAGACGCCGCGCAAGACCAAGGTCGTGAAGTCGTGGCGCCGCGTGCCCCGGCCCCGCACCGCGAAAGGCGAGGCCGCGCCCAGCGACGCCGCGCACCCGCTTTCGGTCGGCTTCTATGTCGCCTGGGACGAGGACAGCCGCGAGTCCCTGCGCCGCAACATCGACAAGCTGGACGTGGTCTCGCCGCAGTGGGTGGCGATCAACGGCGCCAAGGGCGACGTCAGCCTGGTCGACGACGCCGAGGGCGTGGCGCGCATCGCCAATGCGCCGAACAAGCCGGCCGTCCTGCCGCTGGTCCACAACTCGGCCAACGCCGCTTTCAACGGTCCGCTGGCCGACGCCCTGCTGACCGACCCGGCCGCGCGCGCCAAGCTGATCAACAATCTGAAGGTCCTGGCCGACCAGCATGGCTACGGCGGCTACGTCTTCGACTTCGAGGCGCTCTCCGCCAAGGGCCTGAACGCCTATCCGCTGTTCCTGAGCGAGGCCCGGGCCGCCCTGGCCGGGACCGGCCGCGAGGTCTGGGTCACGGCTCCGTTCGACGAGGAAGGCTGGCCGCTCAAGCGCCTGGAGCAGGCGTCCGACACCCTGGTGCTGATGGCCTATGACGAGCACTACGCGCTGGGCGACCCCGGTCCCAACGCCGGCCAGGACTGGTACCAGTCCGAGCTGGCCAAGCGCTTCGCCAAGCAGCTTGACCCCAACCGCACGGTGCTGGCCCTGGGGGCCTATGGCTATGACTGGACCCTGAACAAGGACGGCTCGCGCTCATCTGGCGCGCCGACCACCTTCCACGAGGCCATGCGCAACGCCCAGGACGCCGGGGCGACGATCCGCATGGACGACAACGCCCTGAACCCGACCTATCAGTACACGGATGACAATGGCGACAACCACGTCGTCTGGTTCCTGGACGCCGTCACCCTGTTCAACCAGATCAAGGTCTCCGACGCCTGGAAGCCGCGCGGCTATGGCCTGTGGCGGATGGGCATGGAGGATCCGGGCGTCTGGTCGTTGCTGGGCAAGCCTTATGGCAAGGTCTCGGCCGGCGGCCTCACCACCCTGGCCAACGGCCAGGGCGTCGACTTCGACGGCGGCGGCGAGGTGCTGCGCGTGGCCCAGTTGCCCACGCCCGGCAAGCGCAGCCTTGAGTTCGATCCGGGCACGGGCCTGATTTCGGGCGAGAGCTACGACGTCATTCCCAGCAATTACGTGATCGAGCGCTATGGGCAGAAGAAGGGCCTGGTCGCGCTGACCTTCGACGACGGCCCCGATGGTCGCTGGACGCCGAAGATCCTGGATGTGCTCAAGCAGAAGAACGCGCCCGCGACCTTCTTCGTGATCGGCCAGAACATGCAGCGCCGCCCCGACCTGGTGGAGCGCGAGGTGGCCGAGGGTCACGATGTCGGCGGCCACAGCTGGACCCACCCGAACATCGCCGAGACGCCGCTGCCGCAGGTGCAGGTCGAGCTGAACGCCACCCAGCGCCTGTTCGAGGTGCTGACCGGCCGCTCGATGCGCCTGTTCCGCCCGCCGTTCTTCGGCGACGCCGAACCCTCGACCCCGCACGAGGTGGCTCCGCTCGTCATCGCCCAGACCCTGGGCTACATGACCGTCGGCCTGCGCATCGACCCGGACGACTGGCAGAAGCCCTCGTCGCGGGAGATCATCGACCGCGTCCTGGACCGCCTGGACAATCCGGGCGCCCGCCCGGGCCAGGTGGTGCTGCTGCACGACGCCGGCGGCGACCGCAGCCGCACCGTGGCGGCCTTGCCCGGCCTGATCGACCAGATCCGGGCTCGCGGCTATCGCCTGGTGACCATCGGCGAACTGGCGGGCATGACTCCACAGCAGGTGATGCCGCCGACCTCGCGCACGGCCGTGGATCTGGCCCTGGACCGCCTGGGTTTCGACTTCTTCCGCTGGGCGCAGACGGCCATGGTGGCGCTGTTCCTGGCGGCGATCTTCCTGGGCGTCGCGCGGCTGGTGTTCCTGGCCAGCCTGGCCCTGGTCCACCGCTTCTGGACGCACGAGGAGCCCGCCGATCTCGATAGCGAGAACGGTCCGCTGGTCTCGGTGCTGATCCCCTGCTTCAACGAGGAGAAGGTGATCGCGGCCTCGGTGGCGCGGATCCTGGAGAGCGACTGGAAGAACCTCGAGGTTCTGGTCCTCGACGACGGCTCCAAGGACCGCACCGCCCAGGAGGTCCGCGACCATTTCGCCAACGATCCGCGCGTGACGCTGCTGTCGTTCGAGAACGGCGGCAAGGCGCGGGCGGTCAATCGCGGCCTGGCCGTCGCCAAGGGCGACTATGTCGTGGCCCTGGACGCCGACACCCTGTTCCCGCCCGAGACCATCGGCCGCCTGGCCCGCTGGTTCCAGGATCCGGATATCGGCGCGGTCGCCGGCAACGCCATCGTCGGCAACCGGGTCAATATCGTCACCCGCTGGCAGGCGCTGGAATATGTCACCGCCCAGAACCTGGAGCGCCGGGCGCTGTCGGCCTTGGGCGCGGTCACCGTGGTGCCAGGCGCCGTCGGCGCGTGGCGCAAGAGCGTGCTGGATGCGCTCGGCGGCTATCCGGCCGACACCCTGGCCGAGGACCAGGACCTGACCATCGCCTGCCAGCGCGCCGGCTGGAAGGTCGCCTTCGATCCCGAGGCCCGCGCCTATACCGAGGCGCCCGACACCGTCGGCGGCCTGCTGAAGCAGCGCTTCCGCTGGTCGTTCGGCACGCTGCAATGCGTGTGGAAGCACCGCAAGGCGATGTTCAACACGAAGACCCCGGTGCTGGGATTCGTGGCTCTGCCGCAGATCTGGCTGTTCCAGATCATCCTGGCCGTGGCCGCGCCGCTGGTCGACTTCGCCGTCATCTGGAGTCTGATCAGCGGTCTCTACGCCGCGATCGCCCACCCCGTGGAATGGCGCCCGGACGACATGCTGCTGGGGCTGGTCTACTGGGCGATCTTCATCGCCGTCGACCTCTCGGCCGGCGCCCTGGGCATGGCCCTGGAGAAGCGCGCGCCCTGGGCTGACCTGCCGTTCCTGCCGGTGCAGCGGTTCGGCTACCGCCAGCTGATGTACTATGTCGTGGTCAAGTCGGTGATCATGGCCATCCGCGGCGGCCGGGTCGGCTGGGGCAAGCTGGAGCGGCGTGGGTCGGCCTTGGTCGGCAAGGGCGGCTGATCACCGCCTGAACCGCTTGCCAGCCTCGCGCCGACATGGCCAATCTCTCGCCGAGTTTTTTGGGGGAGCGACCATGCGGGCGATGATCAGGGGTGGGATCGTAACGGCGGCGATGCTGCTGGCGGTGAGCGGCGCTCAGGCCTGGGCGGCCGACGGCCATCCGATCCTGCAGGTCGAGGTCGGCGCCCAGATCCAGGGGCCGGTCTCGGGCCGCCTGCTGGTCTTCGCCCAACCCCTGGCCGCGGCCAAGGAAGCCGCCAAGGGCGGTGAGATTCAGAGCGTCGAGGCCGATCCGTTCTCGGGCGAGGGCCAGGTCGCCGCTCGCGAAGTCGGGACAACCAAGGCCGGCGCGAGCGTGGACATCGACCTGGACGGCATCGCCGCGCCCAAGCTCTTCTCAGCTCTGCCGCCGGGTCAGTACGCGGTCCAGGCCGTGCTCGATCAGAACCACAGCTACAACTACAACGGCCGGGGCGGCGGCGACCTGGTCAGCCCGGTCACCACCGTGACCCTGCCGCTGGCCGCCGGGACCAAGCTGGTCCTCGACAAGGTCGAGCCGGCCTATGACCCGTTCAACCTGCCGGCCAGCGCGCCCAAGGAGGCCGTGGCCCGCTTGGCGGCCGCCAAGCCGCACATCGCGCCGGTGAACTTCGTCAGCCCCGCGCTCAGCGCCTTCTTCGGCCGGTCGATCGCCATGAAGGGCTGGGTCCTGACTCCGCCCGGCTACGAGACCGGCAAGACCCGCTATCCGACGGCCTATTACACGCACGGTTTCGGCGGCTCGAACGAGTACCTGGTGAACCAGGCGACCCGGATGTACGACCTGATGGCCAAGGGCGACGCCCCGCCGATGATCTGGGTCTATCTGGACGAAAGCAGCGCCACCGGCACCCACGAGTTCGCCGACAGCCTCAACAACGGTCCGTGGGGCAAGGCCCTGACCGAGGAACTGATCCCGGACCTGGAAAAGCACTGGCGCATGGACGCCAAGGTCGGCGGTCGCTTCCTCAACGGCCACTCGTCCGGCGGCTGGGCGACCCTGTGGCTGCAGACCCGTTACCCGAAGGTGTTCGGCGGAACCTGGTCCACCTCGCCCGACCCCAGCGACTTCCACGACTTCACGGGCGTGGATCTCTACGCGCCCAACGCCAACGTCTATTTCAAGCCGGACGGGTCCTTGCGGCCGATCGCCCGCGACCACGACAAGGTGCTGGCCTCGCTGAAGGACATGGTCGCGCTGGAGGAGGTGCTGGGCGAATATGGCGGCCAGTTCGGCTCGTTCGACTGGGTGTTCTCGCCGCGCGGTCCCGCCGGCCGGCCCGTGCCGATGTTCGACCGGGCGACCGGCGCGGTCGATCCCGCCGTCGTCGCCTACTGGAGCCAGCACTACGACATCGCCGCGCGGCTGAAGGCGAACTGGCCGGCGCTGAGGCCCGACCTGGACGGCAAGGTCCACCTGATCGTCGGCACGGCCGACACCTTCTATCTGGACGGCGCCGCCCGGAAGCTGGAGGCGGTCATGAAGGGCCTCGGGGCCAGGACCGACTTCCGCTACCTGAAGGACAAGACCCACGGCGACCTCTATCAGGTCGGCGACGACCGTCAGGCCCTGATGAAGCAGATCGCCTGGGAGATGTACGCCGTCGCCCGGCCGGGTTCGAAGCCGCCCGCGCCGATCCCCGCCGCGCCCAGAGGTTGAGATAACGCTGATCTGTGGCAAGCTGCGCCACGTCGCCTAGTCGGCGTTCGGGGGAGCTTGCCATGAAGTCCGTCGTCATCGCCCTTTCATTCGCCACCGCGCTCGCGGCGACCGCTCCAGCCCAGGCCGCGCCACCGGCCGGGACCGAGAAGGTCAAGCTGTCGGGCAAGAAGGGTCCCAGCCTGTTCCGGCCCGGCTTCCAGATGGCCGAGTACGAGGGCGACGCCACGGTCAAGAGCAGCAAGAGCTCGGTCACCGGGATCTTCGAGGGCGGCAAGGCCAGCGTCGAGATGACGGTCAATGGCCCGGGTCTGGGCCCGGTCGAGGTCGTTTGCGGCGGCGGCCAGAGCCGCCTTGGCCTGGGCTGGATCACCTTCGATCGCGACAAGCTGCAGTTCTTCTGCACGCTCTCGGGTCCCGGCGCGGGGCCGGACGCGACCTTCGCCCTGGCCAGCGCCAAGGGCGGCGGGCTTCTCAAGAATCTCCAGCAGCCGCAACGCGCGGCCGAGCTGCGCTTCGGCGGGCTGAACGTGCGGGCGCGTACCGAACAGGTCGGCGGCATGCCGATCGGCGGCGGTGCGACGATCGGCTATGTCTTCAGCCGCGACGGGGTCGACATCGGCGGGGTGGACCTGGCCGCCATGCAGCCGACCGCCTATCTGCCGCCCAAGGGCTCGAAGGATCGGGACGCGGTCGCGGTGCTGTCGCTGATCCTGATCTTTTTCAAGGACCCCGGCCGCCAGCGTTGATCTGGCGGCGCCATGGCCGTCAACGGCAGGCTCGATTTCTGACACCGGTGGACAGCTGTTGAGGCATGGGAAATTGTGACCGGTAACAGTTCCGTGCGGTCAAGGGCTTCCCGTGCCCGCAGCGTGCGGATGCCCGGTTCGGGTGTCTCGTTGGACAAGATAACGGCGCAAGCCCTCACCTTATCGCCTTCGTGCGGTTGCGCCTGCGAAATAGCGCTCCTATAACCCGGCCACATTTCAGAAAGCCGTCGTCGAGACCGGGCCCTCATGAACATCCACGAACATCAAGCCAAAGCCGTACTCGCCGAGTTCGGCGCCCCCGTGCCGCGCGGCTTCGCCGCCTTCACGCCAGCCGAAGCCGCCGAAGCCGCCGAAAAGCTCGGCACCTCGGTCTTCGTCGTGAAGAGCCAGATCCACGCCGGCGGCCGCGGCAAGGGCAAGTTCGAGGGCCTCGGCCCCGACGCCAAGGGCGGCGTCCGCGTCGTCAAGTCGGTCGAAGAGGTCCGCGCCAACGCCGAGGAAATGCTCGGCCGCGTGCTGGTGACCCACCAGACGGGCCCCAAGGGCAAGCAGGTCAACCGCCTCTACATCGAAGAAGGCGCGGCGATCGCCAAGGAATTCTACCTGTCGCTTCTCGTGGACCGCGCCTCGAGCAAGGTCTCGGTGGTCGCTTCGACCGAAGGCGGCATGGACATCGAGGACGTCGCCCACTCGACGCCCGAGAAGATCCACACCTTCACCATCGACCCGGCGACCGGCGTGTGGCCGACCCACGCGCGCGCCCTGGCCAAGGCTCTCGGCCTGACCGGCGGCCTGGCCAAGGAAGCCGCCGCGCTGCTGACCCAGCTCTATACGGCGTTCATGGCCAAGGACATGGCCATGCTGGAGATCAACCCGCTGATCGTGACGGCGGATGATCACCTGAAGGTTCTGGACGCCAAGCTGTCGTTCGACGGCAACAGCCTGTTCCGTCACCCGGACATCAAGGCGCTGCGCGACGAGAGCGAAGAAGACCCCAAGGAAATCGAAGCCAGCAAGTACGACCTGGCCTATATCGCCCTGGACGGCGAAATCGGCTGCATGGTCAACGGCGCGGGCCTGGCCATGGCCACCATGGACATCATCAAGCTGTACGGCGCCGAGCCGGCCAACTTCCTGGATGTCGGCGGCGGCGCCAGCAAGGAGAAGGTCACCGCGGCCTTCAAGATCATCACCGCCGATCCGGCCGTGAAGGGCATTCTGGTCAACATCTTCGGCGGCATCATGCGCTGCGACATCATCGCGGAAGGCGTCATCGCCGCCGTGAAGGAAGTCGGTCTCCAGGTTCCGCTGGTCGTCCGCCTGGAAGGCACCAACGTCGAACTCGGCAAGAAAATCATCTCGGAAAGCGGCCTGAACGTCATCGCCGCCAACGATCTGTCTGACGGCGCCGAGAAGATCGTCGCCGCTGTGAAGGGCGCCCGCTAAATGTCGGTTCTGATCGGTTCGCACACCAAGGTCATCTGCCAGGGCATCACCGGCGCTCAAGGCACGTTCCACAGCGAGCAGGCCATCGCCTACGGCACCAAGATGGTCGGCGGCGTCACGCCCGGCAAGGGCGGCCAAACCCACATCGGCCTGCCGGTGTTCGACACCGTCGCCGAAGCCAAGGACCGCACCGGCGCCGACGCCTCGGTGATCTACGTCCCGCCGCCCTTCGCGGCCGACTCGATCCTGGAAGCCATCGACGCCGAGATCCCGCTGATCATCTGCATCACCGAAGGCATCCCGGTGCTGGACATGGTCAAGGTCAAGAAGGCTCTGCAAGGCTCCAAGTCGCGCCTGATCGGCCCGAACTGCCCGGGCGTTCTCACGCCCAACCAGTGCAAGATCGGCATCATGCCGGGCGGCATCTTCTCGGAAGGCTCGGTCGGCGTCGTGTCGCGTTCGGGCACCCTGACCTATGAAGCCGTGTTCCAGACGACCAACGCTGGCCTAGGCCAGACGACGGCTGTCGGCATCGGCGGCGACCCGGTCAAGGGCACCGAATTCATCGACGTGCTGGAACTGTTCCTGGCCGACGAAGCCACCAAGTCGATCGTCATGATCGGTGAAATCGGCGGCGCGGCCGAAGAAGAAGCGGCTCAATTCATCAAGGACGAAGCCAAGCGCGGTCGCAGCAAGCCCATGGTCGGCTTCATCGCCGGTCGCACGGCCCCTCCCGGCCGTCACATGGGTCACGCTGGCGCCATCGTTTCGGGCGGCAAGGGCGGCGCCGAGGACAAGATCGCGGCGATGGAAGAGGCGGGCATCCGCGTCTCGCCTTCGCCGGCCAAGCTGGGCGAGACCCTGCTGGAAGTCCTGAAGGGCTAACTAGACACCGAAACCCCGCCGCGCGCGGGGCCCAGGTTTTTTGCGACCGCCAGTCGACGATCCGAAAAAATCACCTGGGCCCCGCCAAGCGACGGGCGCTCGGGTGATTGAGAGACTATATTTACGGGCAGTGCGGTAGCGCTCCTCGTAGAGCACCCGGATCCGAAGGCACAGAACGATGGCGGACGACGCAGGCATCATCAACCAGGTCTTGACCGAGACCAGCTTCCTCTACGGCGCCAACGCGGCGTTCGTGGAAGACCTCTACGCCCAGTGGGCGGAGAATCCTGGATCGGTCGAACCCTCGTGGAACGCCTTCTTCGCCAGCCTCGCCGAGCAGGCCGACCAGGTTAAGCGCGCCGCGCGGGACCCGGCCTGGACGCCGAAGAAGGTGGCCAGCGTTCGACCCGACTGGCTGTCGGCCCTGGACGGCCAGTGGGCCAGCGTCGCCCCCGCCGTCGAAGCCAAGATCGCCAAGGCCGTCGAGGGCAAGGCCCTCGGCTCCTCCGCCGAAGCCGTCCGCGCCGCCACGCTGGACAGCCTGCGCGCCATCATGATGATCCGGGCCTACCGGATGCGCGGTCACCTGGCCGCCAACCTCGACCCGCTGGGCCTGGAGCCGCCGAAGGCCGCCCCGGAGCTGGATCCGGCCACCTACGGCTTCTCGGACGCCGACTACGACCGGCCGATCTTCCTAGACTTCGTCATGGGCATGGAAACCTCGACCATCCGCGAGATGCTCGAGATCCTGCGCCGCACCTACTGCGGCAATGTCGGCGTGCAGTACATGCACATCTCGGATCCGAACGAGAAGGCCTGGCTGCAGGAGCGCATCGAGGGCCGTGACAAGGAGATCGTGTTCTCCAAGGAGGGCAAGGTCGCCATCCTGAAGAAGCTGATCGAGACCGAGGGTTTCGAGAAGTTCCTGCACAAGCGTTTCCCCGGCACCAAGCGCTTCGGCCTGGACGGCGGCGAATCCATGGTCCCGGCCATGGAGCAGATCATCAAGCGCGGCGGCGCCTTGGGCGTGAAGGACATCGTCCTGGGCATGCCGCACCGCGGTCGCCTGAACGTGCTGGCCGCCGTGATGGGCAAGCCCTACCACGTCATCTTCCACGAGTTCCAAGGCGGCTCGTCGGTCCCCTCGGACGTCGAGGGTTCGGGCGACGTGAAGTATCACATGGGCGCCTCGTCGGACCGTGAGTTCGACGACAACAAGGTCCACCTGTCGCTCACCGCGAACCCGTCGCACCTGGAAATCGTCAACCCGGTCGTGATCGGCAAGGCCCGCGCCAAGCAGGCCTTCACCCTGCGCGAACAGCCGGACGCCGGCCGCGGCCACGTGCTGCCGCTGCTGCTGCACGGCGACGCGGCCTTCGCCGGCCAGGGCGTGGTGGCCGAGTGCTTCACCCTGTCGGGCCTGAAAGGCTACCGCACGGGCGGCACCATCCACTTCATCGTCAACAACCAGATCGGCTTCACGACCAGCCCGCGCTACTCGCGCAGCTCGCCGTATCCCAGCGACATGGCGCTGATGGTCGAAGCCCCGATCTTCCATGTGAACGGCGATGATCCGGAAGCCGTCGTCTTCGCCGCCAAGGTCTCGACCGAGTACCGCCAGAAGTTCGGCAAGGACGTGGTCATCGACATGGTCTGCTACCGTCGCTTCGGTCACAACGAAGGCGACGATCCGACCATGACGTCGCCGATCATGTACGCCAAGATCAAGGGCCACCCGCCGACCCGCGAGCTCTACGCCAACCGCCTGATCGGCGAAGGCGTGATCTCGCAAGCCGAGTCGGACGCCTGGGTCAGCGAGTTCGAGAAGTTCCTCGACGCCGAGTTCGACGCCGGCAAGAGCTACAAGGCCAACAAGGCCGACTGGCTGGACGGCAAGTGGAAGGGCCTGGCCCTGCCGGGCGACGAAGAGCGTCGCGGCAAGACCGCCTTCCCCAAGACCCGCCTGCTGGAAATCGGCCGCCAGATCACCACGATCCCGGACCGCATCAACGCCCACAAGACCGTCAAGCGCGCCATCGACAATCGCCGTGAAGCGATCGAGAAGGGCGAGGGCATCGATTGGGGCACCGCCGAGCACCTGGCCTTCGCCACCCTGCTCGACGAGGGCTTCCCGGTGCGCCTGTCGGGCCAGGACTCTGTGCGCGGCACCTTCACCCAGCGCCACTCGGACGTCATCGACCAGACGACCGAAGAGCACTACACGCCGCTGAACAACATCCGCGCCGGCCAGGCCCACTATGAAGTGATCGACTCGGCCCTGTCGGAAGAGGCGGTGCTGGGCTTCGAATACGGCTTCTCGCTGGCTGATCCGAACACCCTGACCCTGTGGGAAGGCCAGTTCGGCGACTTCGTGAACGGCGCCCAGGTGGTCATCGACCAGTTCATCAGCTCGGGCGAGCGCAAGTGGCTGCGGATGAGCGGTCTCGTGATGCTGCTGCCGCACGGCTACGAAGGCCAAGGCCCCGAGCACAGCTCGGCCCGCCTCGAGCGCTTCCTGCAGTCGTGCGCGGAAGACAACATGCAGGTCATCAACTGCACGACGCCGGCGAACTACTTCCACGCCCTGCGTCGCCAGATGAACCGCGAGTTCCGCAAGCCGCTGATCGTCATGGCCCCCAAGAGCCTGCTGCGCCACAAGCGCGCCGTCTCGAACCTGGACGACTTCGCCGAAGGCTCGGCCTTCCACCGCGTGATGGTGGACGGCGCCGAAGCCGGCTGCGATGTCGGCGGGATCACGCTGAAGAGCGACGACCAGATCAAGCGTGTCGTCATCTGCTCGGGCAAGGTCTATTTCGACCTCGTGGACCAGCGCGCCAAGACCGGCCGCGACGACGTCTATCTGCTGCGTCTGGAGCAGTTCTATCCGTGGCCGATGCGGTCGCTGATGAACGTGCTGAGCCGCTTCAAGAACGCCGACCTGGTCTGGTGCCAGGAAGAACCCAAGAACATGGGCGGCTGGACCTTCGTCGATCCGTGGCTGGAGCTGACGCTCGACAAGCTGGACATCAAGGCCAAGCGCGCCCGCTATGTGGGGCGTCCGGCCTCGGCGTCCACCGCCGCGGGCCTGATGAGCCGCCACCTGAAAGAACTCGAGACGTTCCTCAACGAGGCCTTCGCGTAAGCGTCGCCGCCTCGTTCTAGACATCCGCCGGACCAAACAAGAGAGACCTGGAAAGCCCCATGGCCGACATCAACACCCCCGCCCTCGGCGAATCCGTCACCGAAGCGACGGTCGCCCGTTGGACCAAGAAGGTCGGGGAGGCCGTGAAGAAGGACGAGATCCTCGTCGAGCTGGAAACCGACAAGGTCAGCCTCGAAGTGGCCTCGCCCTCTGACGGTGTGCTGTCGGCGATCGGCGCCGAAGAAGGCGCGACCGTCGTTCCGGGCACGATCCTGGGCGTGGTGACCGAAGGCGCGACCGCGTCGGCCGCTCCGGCCGCCGCTGCCCCGGCTCCGAAGGCTGCCGCTCCCGCGCCGACCCCGGCTCCGGCCGCTGCCGCTCCGGCCCCTGTCGCTTCGGCTCCCGCCGCCGCGCCGGTCAGCCCGGCGCCGGCCCGCGTCGCCGCCGAGAACAACCTCGACCTGTCGAAGGTCGCGGGCACCGGCAAGGACGGTCGCGTGACCAAGGGCGACGCCCTGGCCGCCCTGGAAGCTCGCGCCTCGGCTCCGGCCCCGGCCGCCGCTCCGGCCGCGCCGCGTCCGATCCATGAGCGCGAAGAGCGCGTGAAGATGACGCGCCTGCGTCAGACGATCGCCCGTCGCCTGAAGGAAGCCCAGAACACGGCCGCCATGCTGACGACCTTCAACGAGGTCGACATGAGCGCCGTGATGGCTCTGCGCGCCCAGTACAAGGACATCTTCGAAAAGCGTCACGGCGTGAAGCTGGGCTTCATGTCCTTCTTCACCAAGGCCGTGGTGGCCGCGCTGAAGGCGATCCCGGACGTCAACGCCGAGATCGACGGCACGGACATCGTCTACAAGAACCACTACGACATCGGCGTCGCTGTCGGCACCGACAAGGGCCTGGTGGTCCCGGTCGTCCGTGACGCCGACGCGCTGAACCTGGCCGAGATCGAAAAGGCCATCGGCGTCCTGGGCAAGAAGGCCCGCGACGGCCAGCTGTCCATCGAGGACATGCAGGGCGGCACCTTCACGATCACCAACGGCGGCATCTACGGCTCGCTGATGTCGACGCCGATCCTGAACGCGCCGCAGTCGGGCATCCTGGGCATGCACGCGATCAAGGAACGCGCCATGGTCGTGAACGGCAAGATCGAGATCCGTCCGATGATGTACCTGGCCCTGTCCTACGACCACCGTGTCGTCGACGGCGCTGGCGCCGTGACCTTCCTGGTCAAGGTCAAGGAAGCCCTGGAAGACCCGCAGCGCCTGCTGCTGGACCTCTAAGGACACCTATTCTAAGAACCAACGAGAAGCCCGCCCTCACCGGCGGGCTTCTTCGCTTTTGGAGCCGTCATGGCCAAGGACACCCTCTACCTGCTGGCGATGGGCTTCGACAAAGAGGGCCAGCAGCGCTTCTGCCCCGACTGCGCGATGATGGAAGGCTACCTGGCCGCCTATCCGCAGCTGCGCGAGGTCCTCGACATCGTCCGCGTCGACTACGCCCGCCCGCGCCCGGCCCTGGTCGAGCGCCTGGGCGAAGAGCACCAGAACGCTCCGACCCTGATCCTGGCGCAGGCCTCTCCCGACGCCGGCCCGCACGGCGAAATCCAGTCCGCCAACGGCCTCAGTTTCCTCAGCGACGCCCGCCCGATCACGCGGTGGCTGGCGGGCCGGTACGGGCTGCCCGCGCCGCTGTAGGCATTTGGCTTCGAGCGAAAATCTCAGTTTCCCTTTGGCTGATCCGAAACGCCACCTAGTCTCTGTCGAGACTACGGAGGTTACCCATGACGTCTTGCGACAAGGGTCCTGTTCTCGTTCAGCTGCTTGATCGAGACGGCGGTCAGGTCGTCATCTTGCCCGAGGGTTTTCTTCCCGAAGACATCAATGAAGTCGAGATCTCGCGTGACGGCCACCGAGTGATCCTCAGGCCCATCGCCGAAAGGGCTTCGGGTGAGGATCCGTCATGAGCCTCGTGGAAGTCGCCCGTTTCGCGGGTCTGCAAGAAGCACAGATCGCGGCCGGGCGATTGCGCGCCGGCGGCTATCCGGTGCTGGTGCGGAACGAGCATTGGGGCGGAGCGGACTTCACCATGGCCATCGCCATGGGCGGCTTTCGCGTCTGGGTGCCGGAGAGCGAGGCCGACGACGCCAAGGCTTTGATCGAGGCCCTACGCACGGCGCCCCCCAAGTTCGAGCTGAGCGACGAGGCAGTACGGGAGGTCGAGCCCCATCCGGTCAGGGCTGGTTTGCGAGCGGCCTTGGCTCTCTTGCTCGGCGTGTTCATGGGCTGGGCTTGGGCGCTTCTTCTCATCCCGGCCCGCCGGCTGGCGCGCCGCCCGGTGCTGCGGGCGACGGCTGTTACGATTGCCCTCGCCGGTCTTGCATTCGGCCTGTGGGCCGCGATTGGGTTCTGGGCGCTCTAGCCTAGCGGCTGGCCTTCAGCACCGCCGCGCCCAGGGCCGCGTAGTCGCGGTTGAAGTGGTGATCGCCGGGCAGGCGGATCTTGGCCACCGCCGTGTCGGGCAGGGTGGGGCAGATGTCGTCCCGCTCCTTGTCGCCATAGACGCAGGTGATCTTCAGGCCCGCCATCTTCAGCCCCGGGAGCGCGTCGATCGCCGGTCGCACCGGGAAGGAATCCGACGCGGCCAGGTTCAGCCAACTGACCGGATGGAACTGCAGGTCACCGTTCCGTCCCGTCCCGATCAGGACCAGGCGGCTGATATGGTCGCGGACGTCGGCGGGCAGGCGCGGGATGATGGCCGGCAGGGCGTCGGCGCCGAACGAATAGCCGATCAGGACCACGTTCTTCCGGCCCCACTGGGCCTCATAGTCGCGCAGGGCGGCGGCCAGGTCGTTGGCGGCGCCGTCGGCTGAGCGCTTGGTGCGGAAATAGACCAGGGAGTCGACGCCGACCGTCGGCACGCCGTTGTCGGCCAGATGCTGGGCCACCTTCTGGTCGATCGCCCGCCAGCCGCCGTCGCCCGAATAGAACACCGCGAGGGTGTCGCCGGCCTTCGCGCTGGCGATCGGGATGTGCGTCGCCGCCGGGGCGCGCGGCGCGCCGACGCCCAGCGCCAGGGCGACCGCCAGCGGGGCGGCGAGGACGGACAACAGGCGGACGCGCGAGATCATGTGACTATGACGTCACGCTGGTGGGGCGCTCCCCAGGCGGACTCTTGTCCAGCTTGTGGCCGTCCCTGCGACGCGACGTCGCGGCCCCTTTGAGCGAACCGCCCATTTCCCTTGATTTTCAAGGGCGCGCCCGTCGAAAGCGGGTTCCGTTCCGGCGCTGTTGCCTCTAAGGAACACGCGCCTCCAGAGGTCTGACAATATGGCCGGCGAGGCCCCATATTTTGTCCGGCGCCGCTTTCGGCGCGTCCTGAAGGCGAAGATCCATGGCTCAGTACGACGTCGTCATCATCGGTGGTGGTCCCGGTGGCTACAACGCGGCGATCCGCGCCGGTCAGCTGGGTCTGAAGACCGCGATCGTCGAAGGCCGCGGCAAGCTGGGCGGCACCTGCCTGAACGTGGGCTGCATGCCATCCAAGGCCCTCCTGCACGCTTCGGAACTGTATCAGGCCGCCGTCGGTCCCGAGTTCGCCAAGCTGGGCATCGAGGTCAAGCCGAAGCTGAACCTGCCGCAGATGATGGCCCAGAAGGCCGAGAGCGTCGAAGCCCTGACCAAGGGCGTCGAGTTCCTGATGAAGAAGAACAAGGCCGACTACGTGAAGGGCTGGGGCCGCATCGACGGACCCGGCAAGGTCGTCGTGAAGGCCGAGGACGGTACCGAAACCGTGCTCGAGACCAAGAACATCGTCATCGCCACCGGCTCCGAGCCCACCCCTCTCCCGGGCGTGACGATCGACAACAAGCGCATCGTCGACTCGACGGGCGCCCTGTCGCTGCCGGAAGTGCCGAAGTCGCTGATCGTCGTCGGCGCGGGCGTCATCGGCCTGGAGCTGGGCTCGGTCTGGAAGCGCCTGGGCGCCGAAGTGACCGTCGTCGAATATCTGGACCGCATCCTGCCGGGTACGGACACGGAGGTCGCCACCGCCTTCCAGAAGATCCTGACCAAGCAGGGCTTCAAGTTCCAGCTGGGCGCCAAGGTCACCGGCGCCGTGGCCTCGGCCAAGGGCGTGAAGCTGACCCATGAGCCGGTCGCCGGCGGCGAGGCCCAGACGATCGAGGCCGATTACGTGCTGGTCGCCATCGGCCGCCGCCCGTTCACCCAAGGCCTGGGCCTGGAAACGGTCGGCATCACCCCCGACAAGCGCGGCATGATCGCCAACGACCACTACAAGACCGGCGTGGCCGGCGTCTGGGTGGTCGGCGACGTGACCTCGGGTCCGATGCTGGCCCACAAGGCCGAGGACGAGGCCATCGCCTGTATCGAACTGATCGCGGGCAAGGCCGGCCACGTGAACTACGACATCATCCCCGGCGTCGTTTACACCAGCCCCGAAGTGGCCACGGTCGGCAAGACCGAGGACGAGCTGAAGGCCGCGGGCGTCGCCTACAAGGTCGGCAAGTTCCCGTTCCTGGCCAACAGCCGCGCCAAGATCAACCACGAGACCGACGGCTTCGTGAAGGTGCTGGCCGACGCCAAGACCGACCGCATCCTGGGCGCCCACATGGTGGGTCCGAACGTCGGCGACATGATCGCCGAATATTGCGTGGCCATGGAGTTCGGCGGCGCCTCGGAAGACGTGGCCCGCACCTGCCACCCGCACCCCACGCGTTCGGAAGCCCTGCGCCAGGCGGCCATGGGCGTCGAGGGCTGGGTGACCCAGGCCTGAGGACGCTCGCGTAACGGGTCTTTACGATAAGTGATGACCACGTTCGACAATCGGACGTAGAGTGGCGGGGTTTCGGCAATGGAGCCCCGCCATGCTTTTGTCCGCGTTGATCCTCGCCACCGTCCTGCAAGCCGCGCCAGCGGCCGCCGCCGTGGTCATCCCGGAGGCCGCGCCCGTGGTCGGCCATGCGGCCTCTCTGCTTGGGCGAAAGCCGTTCGATCCGGCTCAGCGCGTGGATCAGCTGAAGATGCGGCTCCCCAAGGCCGCTCGCCCAAAGGCCTTCGACGAGGCGCGCGCCCGACCCTTCGCATCGCCGTCGCCCAAGATGAAGCCGTCGCCACGGCCGCCGGCGGACTTCGTGCGCAACCCACAGATGGCCAACTGCGGTCGCAACGGGCTGGAGAAAGCCGGCTATCCTGGCGCCGCGCGGGTCCAGCCGCTTTCCAGGATGCCCGACGCCCATGCCGAGCGCGCGGTGGTTCGCCTGGTCGATGGCTGCCCCGTCCCCGTCCTGATCGCGCAGCGCACGCCAGCCCGTTAGGCGCTCCGCCTCGCCCACGAAAAAGCCCCGCCGGTCCGCCGGCGGGGCTGTACGCGTCTTCAGAGGGGAGGAACGCCCGAGGGGCGGGCGCTTACGCTACGCTTACTAAACGGATCAGAACTCTTCCCAGTCCTCGCTGGCGCCGACGGCCTTGGCCAGCTTGGCCTGGGCGGCGGCGACCGGGTTCACGCCCGGGCGGCTGACCGTGCTGGCGAGGGCCGGACCACGGCTCGGAGCCGGAGCGGCGGCGCGGGGCGCGGGGGCAGGGGCGGCGGTACGGTGGGGCGAGCGGCTGGCGCTCTGGGTCATGGTCGCGGTCGCGCCGTTGACGCGGAAGCGGCCGATCATCTGCATCAGGTTGCCGGCCTCGCCCTTCAGGGCGTGGGAGGCGGCGGTCGACTGTTCGACCATGGCGGCGTTCTGCTGGACGGTCTGGTCCATCTGGTTGACGGCGGCGTTGACCTGGTTGAGGCCGGTGGCCTGTTCCTGGCCCGAGGCCGCGATTTCGCTGACCAGGGCGTCGATCTCGCTGACCTTGCCGACGATGGCCTGCAGGGCCTCGCCGGTCTGGCCGACCATCGAGACGCCCTGGTTGACCTGCTGCGACGAGGTGGAGATCAGGGTCTTGATCTCCTTGGCCGCGTCGGCGGAGCGCTGGGCGAGCGCCCGAACTTCCTGGGCGACGACGGCGAAGCCTCGGCCGGCTTCACCCGCGCGGGCGGCCTCGACGCCGGCGTTCAGCGCCAGCAGGTTGGTCTGGAAGGCGATCTCGTCGATGACGCCGATGATCTGGCTGATCGACTGCGACGACTTCTCGATCTGGTTCATGGCCTCGACGGCGTTGCGGACCACGATGCTGGAGCGCTCGGCGTCGCCGCGGGTCGAGCCGACCACCTTGGAGGCTTCCTGGGCGCCGGCCGACGAGCGTTTCACCGTGGCGGTGATCTCGTCGAGAGCGGCGGCGGTCTCTTCCAGGCTGGCGGCCTGCTGCTCGCTGCGGCGCGACAAGTCGTCGGCGGCCGAGGCGATCTCGTCCGAACCCGCGCCGATGCTGTTGGCGGCGTGGACGATGGTCCCCATGGCGTCTTCCAGTTGGCCGATGGCGCCGTTGAAGTCCATGCGCAGGCGCTTGTAGGCGTCCGGGAATTCCTGTTCGAGGCGGTAGGTCAGGTCGCCGTCCGACAGGCGAGCCAGGCCGGTGGCGATGGCCTCCATCACGAACGCCTGCTCCTTGGCCGACGCGTCGGCGATTTCCTGGTTGCGGCGGCGCTCGGATTCCGTCTCGGCGTTGGCGCGCTGCTGGGCGGCCTCGGCGGTGCGCAGGGCCAGGGCGTTGTCTTTGAACACCTGGACCGAACGGGCCATGGCGCCGACCTCGTCCTTACGTTCCGCGCCCTTGACCTCGACGTCCACCGAGCCCTGGGCCAGGGTCTCCATGGTCTTGGCGGTGACGGCCAGCGGGGCGGCGATCTTCCGGGAGCCGATCCACAGGGCCAGGACCAAGGCGGCGCCGGCGGTGATCAGGCCGAACAGGATCGAAGAGACGGTGCCGTTCGCGGTCTCCTTGGAGGCCGTGGCGACCATGGCCTTGGTCTCGCTGTTGTGGCGGTCGGTGAAGGCGATCACGTCCCTGTTCAGCTGGGCCATTTCCGGGTCGATCTCGACCATGATCGACTTCGCGGCGTCGTCGATGTCCTGCAGGCCGAAGTCGGCGCTGCTGCGAGCGCTGGCGTAGATCACTTCGAGCCGCGACGCGAAGGCGGCGACGGACTTGGCGGTGTCCGGATCGGCGGTCCGTATGGCGGCCAAGTTCGTCTTGGCTTCCTTGTAGGTCTTGTCCAGCTCCTCGCTCGCCGACTTGGCCTCGGCCGAGGCGCCTTCATAGGCGATGGTGCGATAGGCGGCATAACCCATGGAGGCGACGCTGCGGTTGAAGCGCGAGGCTTCAAGCTCGGCCGGGGCGCGCCGTTCGACGAGGATTTTCGTGCGCGCCTCGACCTTGCTGGTCTGCCAGGCGCCCATGCCCACGATCGCCAGGGCGATCACGGCCAGTATGATGGCCGGCAGCGCCACCTTGGTGGAAATCTTCAGGTCGTCGAACTTCATGGGAGCCTCATTCGGCGATCGCGTCACTCGCGCTCGGCGGAAAGCGTGTGCTTCCGGTCCAGAAAAACCTATCGCCGTAAAATCGCGGTTAATGCTGAGACGCCCGTCCCTTTTAGCGACAAGCCGCCACACGCATTCGACGCCGCCTAAGCCTTGGGATGAGCGGCCTGATAGGCGGCCAGAAGTCCGGCGGCGTCGACCTGGGTATAGCGCTGGGTCGTCGACAGCGAGGCGTGGCCCAGCAAGTCCTGGATGGCCCGCAGGTCCGCCCCCGCGCCCAGCAGGTGGGTCGCGAAGGCGTGGCGGAAGGCGTGGGGCGTCACGCGGTCGGAGAGACCGAGGCGTCCGCGCAGGGTCTGGACCAGCCCCTGGACGTGGCGGGGCGACAGCGGTCCGCCGCGCTTGGCCCGGAACAGCGGCTCGTCGGCGGTCAGCACGAAGGGCAACTCGTTCAGATAGACGTCGACCGTCTCGCGGACGGCGTCCAGCACCGGCACGATCCGGGTCTTGCCGCCCTTGCCGGTGATGCGGATGGCGACGCCGAGCGGCGCGTCGGCATAGGTCAGCGAGAGCGCCTCGCTGATCCGTAGGCCGCAGCCCCAGAGCAGGGTCAGCACCGCCTCGTCGCGGGCGGTCTCCCAGGGCTCGCGCTCGGTGTCGCCGGCGGCCTCGGTGATCAGGTCGCGCGCCTGGTCCTCGGAGACGGGACGCGGCAGGCCGATCTTCAGGCGCGGGCCGCGCACCAGCTCGACGGCGGCGTTGGCCACGCCGTGACGCTGATCGAGATAGCGATGGAAGGCGCGGATCGACGACAGCGCCTGGCTGATCGAGCGCGGGGCCAGGGCGTCGTCGCCCTGGCGGCGGAAGGCCAGATAACCGCGCAGGTCGGCGGCCGAGATCTCGCCCATGGCCGAGAGGCTGACGCTCTCCCCGCGATGCCGCTCCAGGAAGTTCAGATAGGCCAGGACGTTGTCGCCATAGGCCCGCACCGTGAGCGGCGAGGCTCGGCGCTCCAGCGTCAGGTAGTCCAGCCAGGCGGCGTAGGCCTGGCGAGCGCTCCCGACGCTTGAGGTCACAACACGGGCCAGCGTTCGGCGGTGCGCTCGACCACGCGGGCCAGGAAGTTCACCAGCTCCGTGCCCATGTCGGGCGTGAAGCCTTCAGGATCGGTCGAGCCGAAGGCGACCAGGGCTTCGCGGCGCGGCTCCCAGATCGCCATGCGGACCAGGGCCATGCTGCGGATGGTCTCGGCCTTGTCGCCGAACAGCGGCAGGGCGGGGGCGAAGAAGCCCATGCGGGCGATCGGGGCCTCGCCCAGAATCATGTCGACCTGACCCTCGGCCAGGACATGCCAGCCGGCGGGAACCCGGTGCGGCCCCTCCAGGGCTAGGGTCCCCGCGGCCAGACCGAAGCGCAGCTGGGTCATTTCGTCGACGCGACGGGCGAGGTCGGAATGGTTGCGAGCGTCCAGCAGGTCGATGACCGCGGCGTGGGTTTGGGCCTGGGCCGAATAGTTGGCGCGGGCGTTGGCCTCGATCGCCTGGCGGACGCTGGCCTCGCGCTTGTGGGCGGCGGCGGCCCGGGCCAGGGCGCGCGGACCGAAGTCGACGACATTGGCGGCGTCGACCCGCAGGCCCAGCTCGCCCAGCAGGTCTTCGTCATGGCGCAGGAATTCCGGCTGGACGCGCAGGAAGTCGCGGACGCTCTCGGCGTCGACCGGTTTTCTGCTGGCGTTCGTCGCGTCGCTCATCGTCGTCCCCACCGGTAAAAAGCACTCCGTCCGGATGAAGCGGGCAAGACGGTTAATGTCCGCTTGATGACGACTCGACCGCGGCTCTCGACCTGGGGACGGTTTGGCGGCAAAAGCATGCCGTCATGTCCCGTATCGCTTCCGTTCTGCTGCCGATGCCGTTGCCGGAGGCCTTCGACTACGCCGAGCCGGACGGACTCGATCTGAGCATCGGCGACCATGTGGCCGTGCCCCTGGGCCCGCGCGTGATTCGCGGCGTCGTCGTCGCCCTGCGCGACGGGACGGGCGGCAACCGGCCGCTGAAGCTGATCCAGGGCCGGGTCGACGATCCGCCGCTGCCGCCGGGCGTGCTGGCCTTCGTCGAGTGGGCGGCGCGCTATTCGGTCGACCTGCCCGGCTGGCCCTTGGCCATGGCCTTGCGCGGCCTGCGCCATCCGCCGCCCAAGCCCGACAAGGTGCTGGTGTTGTCCGGAACCCAGCCCGCCCGCATGACCCCTGCGCGCCTGAAGGTGCTGGCCGCCGCCGAGGGCGTGAAGCTCTCCGGCGTAGCCCTGGCCTCGGCCGCTGGCGTGTCGGCGGGCGTCGTGAAGGGTCTTGTCGACGAGGGCGTGCTGGCGGTCGACTATGTGGAGCCCGAGCGCGGCCTGCCGCAGCCCGACCTTTCCCTGCCGCCGCGCGACCTCAACCCCGGCCAGGCCGCCTGCGTCGCGGTGATGACGGAGATGCTGGACGCCGGCGGCTTCCAGGCGGCGCTGCTGGACGGGGTGACCGGCTCGGGCAAGACCGAGGTCTATCTGGAGGCGGTCGCCGCGGCGCTGGAGGATCCCGAAGCCCAGATCCTGGTGCTGCTGCCCGAGATCGCCCTGACACAAGCCGTGCTGGCTCGCTTCGAGCAGCGGTTCGGCGCCCTGCCGGCCGAGTGGCACTCCGGCGTCTCGCCGCCGCGTCGCCGGCAGGTCTGGGAAGCGGTGGCCAGCGGCAACGCCCGCATCGTGGTGGGGGCCCGCTCGGCCCTGTTCCTGCCGTTTCGCAAGCTGCGCCTGATCGTGGTCGACGAGGAGCACGACAGCTCGTTCAAGCAGGAAGAGGGCTTTATCTACCAGGCGCGCGACCTAGCCGTGGCCCGCGCCAAGATCGAAGGGGCGAGCGTGCTGCTGGCCTCGGCCACGCCGTCGCTGGAGAGCCTGTTCAACGCCCAGGCCCGCCGCTACCGCTGGCTGCGGCTGTCGGCGCGCCACGGCGCGGCCCAGCTGCCGGACATCGACCTGATCGACATGCGCCAGACGCCGCCGGAGCCGGGGCGCTGGTTGTCGCCACCGCTGATCAAGGCCATGGCCGTCACGCTCCAAAGGGGCGAGCAGGCCATGCTGTTCCTCAATCGGCGAGGCTATGCGCCGCTGGTGCTGTGCAAGGCCTGCGGCGAGAAGATGAAGTCGCCCGACACCGACAGCTGGCTGGTCGAGCACCGCTATACCGGGCGCCTGGTCTGCCACCTGACCGGCTTCTCGATGAAGAAGCCCGAGGCTTGCCCGCACTGCGGGGCCAAGGACAGCCTCGTCTCGATCGGTCCCGGCGTCGAGCGGGTCGAGGAGGAGGCGCGGCATATCTTCCCGGATGCGCGGATCGCGGTGTTCTCGTCCGACACGGTGATGGACGCCGAGGCCGCCAAGACCCTGGTGGCGACCATGGCGGCGGGCGAGATCGACATTCTCGTGGCCACCCAGGCCGCGGCCAAGGGTCACAACTTCCCGAACCTGACCCTGGTGGGCGTGGTCGACGCGGATCTGTCCTTGCGGGGCGGCGACCTGCGGGCCGGGGAGCGGACCTTCCAGCTGCTGGCCCAGGCCGCCGGCCGGGCGGGACGTCACGAGAAGCCGGGGCGGGCGCTGCTGCAGACCTATTCGCCCGACCACGCGGTGATGCAGGCCTTGAAAGCCCAGGACCGCGACGCCTTCATCGAGGCCGAGATGGCCATGCGCCAGGACGCCGGCCTGCCGCCCTATGGACGCTTGGCGGCGGTGATCGCCTCGGGGCCGGACGCCGCGGCGCTGGAAGCCTATGTCGACGCCCTGGCCGCGGTGATCCCCAACGCCGAGGGCGTCGAGGTGTTCGGTCCCGCCGACGCGCCGCTGGCCCTGGTGCGGGGCCGTCGCCGCAAGCGGTTCCTGGTCAGGGCCGAGCGCAATGTCGATCTGCAGGGCTTCATGGCGGCCTGGCGCGCGCGGGCCAAGGTTCCGAACTCGGTCCGCGTGGTGATCGATATCGACCCCTACAGCTTCCTCTGAGCCCAAGTGTCGCAGCGGCCTCGCGTCGCATTTCCGCGAGCTTGACCTTGCGCCCAATGTCCAGCGCCCGACGAAGGGATGAACCCGTCGCGAAAGGCAAGGCGTGCTCTGGCGCGCCGGAGGAGACCCATGAAATCACTGCTCACATCGTTGGCGTTCGCGTTCAGCCTGGCCGCGGCCGGCGCGGCGATGGCCCAGACCGCGCCCACCTCCGCCCCACTGTCCGGCTCTGGCGGCTCGATCCAGTCGCCATTGTTCAAGGCCTGGATCGCCGACTACCAGAAGGCCGGCGGCGAGCCGATCGCCTATGCGGGGCAGAACTCCGCCTTCGGCATCAGCCAGATCGAGAGCAAGGCGGCCGACTTTGGGGTCACGGCCATGCCGATGTCGGACGCCGACCTGAAGGCCAAGGGTCTGTCGCAATTTCCGTTCGTGATCAGCGGCACGGTGCTGGTCACCAATGTCCCGGGCCTTGAGAGCGGCAAGCTGAAGCTGGACGGCCAGGCCTTGGCGGCGATCTTCCTGGGCAAGATAAGCAAGTGGAACGACCCGGCGCTGAAGGCCCTCAATCCGGGCCTCGATCTGCCCGATTGGCCGATCACCGTGGCCCACCGCACCGATCCCGCCAGCATGAGCCTGCTGCTGACCAGCTATCTGTCGTCGGTCAGTCCGGAGTGGAAGGCGGGTCCCGGCGCCGGCGAGACGGTCAACTGGCCGGCGGGCCTGGGCGGCAAGGGCAATGCCGGGATCAGCGAGATCATGTCCGGCACCATGGGCACGATCAGCTATGTCGAATACGCCTACGCCCTGGACAAGAAGTTGGACCTGGTGGCGCTGAAGAACCGTGACGGGACGTTCGTGGCGCCGTCGCCGGCCGCCTTCTCGTCGTTCGCCGCTTCGGCGCCGTGGACGGCCAGCAAGGGCTTCGGCGTCCAGACCCTTGACCAGCCGGGCAAGGCGACTTGGCCGCTGGTGCTGGTCAGCTACGGCCTGCTGCGCGACGACGCCGCGCCGGACCGGACCAAGCGCGTCCGCGACTTCTTCGCCTGGGGCTACGAGCACGGCGACGCCGACATCACGACCTTGGGCTATGCGCCCGTGCCGGCCTCCGTGAAGGCCGCGGTGCGGGCCCACTGGAAGTAGTCAGTTCGTTGGCTCGCTCTTGTCCAGCGTCGGAGCTCCCGACGCTGGCTGGTGCGAGCGCAGGGGCAGGGCGGGGATGAACAGGATCGTCGCCAGACCGGCGGCGATCACGAACAGGGCCGCGATCATCACCCCGCTGACGGCGTTGATCAGCGCGCCTTGCAGCACCGGATCGGCGTGGGCCGCCTGGCCGCTGGCGGCCGCCTTGACCGCCATGCCTTCCAGCTTGCCGAGGTCGAGGCCGCCGCCGGGCAGGTCGGCCAGGCGCGCGGTCAGCATTGTCCCGGCCAGCGCCGCGCCGACGGTCGAGCCGATCTGGCGGAAGAACTGGTTGGAACTGGTGGCTACGCCGATGTCGCGGGGGTCGACGGCGTTCTGGGTGGCGATGTTGAACAGGCTCTGGCCCGGACCCAGGCCCAGCCCGACGAAGGCCAGCAGGACGCAGAGCAGCGGCAGGCTGTGGATCCTCGACAGGTCGTGCAGCAGGAACACCGCGACCAGCAGGATGACCGCGCCGCCCAGCATGTAGGGCTTGTACTGGCCGGTCTTGCTGACCAGCTGGCCGGCGACGGTGCTGCTGATGATCAGGCCGGCCATCAGCGGCAGCATGGTCATGCCGCTGACCGTGGCGGGCACGCCCCGGCCCAGCTGCAGGAACAGCGGCAGGAACATCACCACGCCCATGAAGGCCATGGAGATCAGGAAGCCGGCCAGGTTGGCCGTGGTGAACACCCTGTTCTGGAACAGGTGCATCGGCAGGATCGGGTTGGAGACCTTGGTCTCGGCCACGACGAAGGCGGCCAGCGACACGGCGGCCAGGGCGAAGAGGCCCAGGCTCGGCGGTGAGCGCCAGGCGAAGCTGTGGCCGCCCAGGCTGAGCGCCAGCAGCAGCGGCACGAAGGCGGCGATCAGCAGGGCCGCGCCCAGGAAGTCGATCTTGCCCGAACGCCGGTGCTCCAGCGGCGGCATTTTCACGATGACCATGAACAGCGACAGCAGGGACAGCGGCAGGTTGACGTAGAACACCCAGCGCCAGCCGGCGATCGTCTGGCTGCCGATCTGCACCGTGCCGTGGTCGGTGAAATAGCCGCCGATGATCGGTCCCAGCACGCTGGCCAGGCCGAACACCGAGCCGAAGATGCCCGCGAACTTGCCCCGCTCGCGCGGCGGATAGAGGTCGGCGATGATGGCGAAGGCGGTGGTGAACAGCGCGCCGCCGCCGATGCCCTGCAGGGCGCGGAACACGATCAGCTGCACCATGCCCGGCATGCCCAGGAGGGTTCCGAACTCGCCCGCCAGGCCCGACAGCCACGAGCCGGCCAGGAAGATCGAGATGCCGGTGATCAGCACGGGCTTGCGGCCGAAGATGTCGCCCAGCTTACCCCAGATCGGCACCATCACCGTCGAGGTCAGCAGGTAGGACGTCGTGACCCACGAATAGAGATTGAGGCCGTTCAGCTCGGAAATGATCCGCGGCATGGCCGTGGACACGATCGTCTGGTCCAGCGCGCTGAGCAGGAACACGATCATCAGCGCCGTCAAGGTCAGGCGGCGCTCGGCGTCGGTGAAGGTCTGCGAGGTCATCGGGGCCCTGGGAGCGTGATAAGCCGGGGTCGCCGACCTATCACGCTCCAAGGTGGGGGCGTAGCGCTTAGTGGTCCTTCTTCGCCCCGCGCTTGCGCGACAGCATGTTCAGGCCCTCGACCCCGGCCGAGAAGGCCATGGCCGTGTAGATGTAGCCCTTGGGCACGTGGGCGCCGAAGCCCTCGGCGATCAGCACGGTGCCGATCATCAGCAGGAAGCCCAGGGCCAGCATGACCACGGTCGGGTTGTCGTTGATGAAGTTGGCCAGCGGATCGGCGGCCAGCATCATGACGGCCACGGCGATGATCACGGCGGCGACCATGATCGGCAGGTGATCGGTCATGCCGACGGCGGTCAGGATCGAGTCGATCGAGAACACCAGGTCCAGCAGGATGATCTGGAAGATCGCCGCGCCGACGTTG
The DNA here is from genome assembly GCF_058681225.1 of Caulobacter sp. FV1ye6ST. Lineage (NCBI taxonomy): Bacteria > Pseudomonadati > Pseudomonadota > Alphaproteobacteria > Caulobacterales > Caulobacteraceae > Caulobacter > Caulobacter sp. FV1ye6ST. The sequence continues at coordinate 4,639,739 of NZ_CM178733.1, read as the reverse complement.
GAGATCACGACGGTGACCTTGTCCTTCTCCAGCACGTCGTCGCTCTTGCCGGGGTCTACGCTGTGGTGGATCTCCTTGGTCGCCTTCCAGATCAGGAAGACGCCGCCGGCGATCAGGATCAGGTCGCGCCACGAGAAGGCGGTCTCGAAGCCGGGCTCGCCATGCGCGCCGACCGGCCCGTTGATGCCCAGGTCGAAGACCGGCGCGGTCAGGCCGACGATGAAGGCGATGGTCGACAGCAGCACCAGCCGCATGATCAGCGCCAGCGAGATGCCGATGCGGCGGACTCGCGTGCGATGCTCGGGCGGCAGCTTGTTCGACAGGATCGAAATGAAGACCAGATTGTCGATCCCCAGAACCACTTCCATGACGATCAGCGTCACCAGAGCGGCCCAGGCGGCCGGATCGGCGACCAAGCTAAGGAGTTCGTTCATCGGTCCTCTCTAAGGTTGTCGGTCAAGCCGCTTTTTCGCGTATGCATACATGTATCGCATGCGAGATAGGCGGGTAACGCTGATCTTTCCACCGTGGGGGCGGAAAGGCAGGCCCTTAAGGGACGCCGTCGATGCCGGACGCCGCCAACATAAAGCCCCTGACCGCGTTGCGGTTCTTCGCCGCCTTCTGGGTGGTGATGTACCACTATTGGCCCAAGCTGGACGTCGGCTTCACCCCGGCGATCGCGCAGAAGGGCTATCTGGGGGTCGAGGCGTTCTTCGTCCTGTCGGGCTTCATCCTGTGCCACGTCTATCTGCACGGCTTCGGGGAAGGGCGGTTCCGTTACGGCGACTTCCTGTGGAATCGGCTGGCGCGGGTCTATCCGCTGCACCTGGCCACCCTCGTCGGGGTCGGCGCCATGGCGATCGCCGGTGGAATGGCGGGGCTGAACGTCGATCCGAACATTCTGTCGTGGAAGTCGCTGCCGGCGAACCTGCTTCTGGTCCATGCCTGGGGCTTCGCGCCGGTGGCGGGCTGGAACCACGCTTCGTGGTCGATCTCGGCCGAGTGGTTCGCCTATCTCAGCTTCCCGGCCTTCGCCTTCGTGGCCTGGAGGCTGCGCGAGCGGCCGGTCGTGGCGGTGCTGGGCGCCCTGGCGGTGATCGCCGGGCTGTACCCGGCCTTCCAGGTCCTGGCGGGCTTTTCGCTGACCGAGGCGACCATCCAATGGGGCGCCCTGCGCATCGTGCCGTGCTTCGCTTTCGGCTGCGCCCTGCACGCGCTCTGGCGTTCGGATCGATTCCCGACGCGCCTCAGCGGCTACGGCGCCGCTTTATTGGGCATGGCCACGCTTGCCGCGATCCAGTTTTCCGCACCCGATCTGGTGATCGTGATGCTTCTGGGCGGGCTTATTTTCATGCTCGCGACCCTCGCCAAGGCCGGTTACGAGTTTGCTGGACAGCCAGTTTTCGTCTATCTAGGCGAGATCAGCTACTCGACCTATATGATCTGCATTCCGTGGAAGATCCTGGCGGTCAATGTCGCAACCAAACTGTTCAATATTCAGAGCGACAAGTTGCCGCTCGTGGTCTGGGTGTTGATTGTCGCCGCATTGATCCCGCTGTCGGCGATTTCCTATCATTTCATTGAGCATCCGTGCCGGGAATGGATGAAGTCTATGGCCGTTCACAGGAAACAGCGGCGCTTGGCGCTCGCGGGTGCGGCATAAACACTCTTTTCACCAGTCTCTGGCAGGGTTATCCCTTAGCCCAGTGACGCGGGGGAGTACCCACAGCATGACGAAACGGACCAGGGCCCTTTTGGGTTCCCTGCTCGCTGCCGCCATGATCAGCTTTGCGCCGGTGACGGCCAGTGCTGACGGCTATTGGCAGTGCGTACCGTTCGCCCGTCTGATGTCGGGTATTCAAATCTTTGGCGACGCCCGCACGTGGTGGTCGCAAGCCGCCGGCAAGTACGACACGGGCTCGGTCCCGAAGATCGGCTCGGTTCTCTCCTTCAAGCCTACCGCCCGCATGAACCTCGGTCACGTGGCGTTTGTCAGCCAGGTGCTGACCGACCGGGTCATCCAGGTCACCCACGCCAACTGGTCGATCATCGAAGGCGATCGCGGCCAGATCGAAAAGGACGTCACCGTCGTCGACGTCTCGCCCAACGGCGACTGGACGCAGGTCAAGGTCTGGTACGACCCGATCCGCGATCTGGGCACCAGCGTCTATCCGACCAACGGCTTCATCTACCAGGACGCCCAGGCGACGAAGATCGCCATGGCGACCAGCAAGATCGCCATGGCCCAGAACGCCGTGGTCTCGGCCGCCAAGCAAGCCGCCAACCAGGTCGCCAATTCGGTTCGCTCTTCGCCGCTGGACATCATCGGCCAGGCCGCCGACTCGACCGATCGTATCGCCGCTCTGATCGAGGCCGCCGCTGGTGGTGGTTCGTCGAGCGACACGAGCAACAAGCAGAACGCCCCTCGGTAAACGGGAGCGCGTTGACCTAGAGCGCGGGCAGGGGCACACCCGACCCGCAGCTAGGACGCCCAGCGATGCTTAGAATCCTCCGTCACGGCGCTCCGGGCTTCGAGTCCGGCGGTCTGTCGCCCGACTGGCGGGTGCCGGCCGACGCCGTCTGGATCGAGCTGGTCGATCCCACCCGCGCCGAGGAAGTCGCCGTCGAGCAGTCGATCGGCCTGCTGCTGCCCACCCGCGAGGAGATGGCCGAGATCGAGGCCTCCTCGCGCCTCTACCAGGAGGACGGCGGCACGTTCATGACCGCCACGGTGCTGGTCAACGCCGACGGCGACCTGCCGACCGCCGCCCCCGTCACCTTCGTGCTGGCCGGCGCGCGCCTGATCACCATCCGCTATGTCGAGCCGAAGGCCTTCTCGGTGTTCGCCGCCCAGGCCGAGCGCCAGCCCAGCCTGTGTCCCAACGGCCTGCAGACCTTCCTGGGCCTGCTGGACGCCATCGTCGATCGCACCGCCGACATCCTCGAACGCACCGCCGCCGAGGTCGAGGTCCAGTCGCGCGCCATCTTCAGCCGCCCGCGCGGCGCGGCCTTCGAGAGCATCCTCAATCGCCTGGGGCGGGCCCAGAACGTCAATTCCAAGGCCCGCGACAGCCTGGTCAGCCTGGCCCGCCTGCTCAGCTTCGCCGCCCTGGCCGACCAGTTCGACGGGTCCAAGGAACTGCGCGACCACCTGAAATCGCTGCAGCGCGACGTCCAGTCGATCACCGACCACTCCAGCTACGTGGCCAGCAACATCACCTTCCTGCTCGACGCCGCCCTGGGTCTGATCAACATCGAGCAAAACTCGATCTTCAAGGTGTTCTCGGTCTTCTCGGTGATGTTCCTGCCCCCGACCCTGGTGGCCGGGATCTACGGCATGAACTTCGTCCACATGCCCGAGCTCAACTGGCTGGAAGGCTATCCCATGGCCATCGGCATGATGATTCTGGCGGCCGCCGCGCCCTTGCTGTGGTTCCGCCGTAAGGGCTGGCTGTAGAAATAGCGGCGCGAAAAATCATGATCGTTTTTTCCTATTGCAAAGCCTTTCATAGTGAAGGCGAGGCAAAAACAGCTGGAGCCGCCTACAAGCGCGCCCATTCCAGCATCGATTACGGTGTGAAGCCGCACGGCCAGACTTGGCGCGTGAAGGTATCCTTCGACTACGACGAGAAGATCGTCCGTGATCTTGAAAAAGACGGATTCAGGGTCTGCGCATAAGCGCTCGTCCAAGGACGGCGCTTTACGGAAAGCATGGGCAGGGCGCGACTTTTCGTCGCGGTCTAAACGATGGCTTAAAGCTGATGTGGCAGGTTGGGCGCTGTTTCCCCGTTCTCAGCGTACCCGCCGGAGCGCTCCGCGAACCCTCATGCCCGCCGCCGCGTCATCACGACCGAGCCTGATCCGCAATCTTCACGCCTCCGTGGTGCGTGAGGCGCTGGAGGCTCACGCGCGCTACATGAAGGGTCTGCCCAAGGGGCGCCGCGCGGTGCTGCAGTACGTCAACCTGAACAATTACGAGCTGGACGGGGTCGACCTCTCGGAGGCCGACCTGACCGGGGCGCTGCTGGGCGGGGCCTCGCTGCGCCGGGCCAAGCTGACCCGCGCCACCCTTTACGGGACCGACCTGCGCGATTCCGACCTGCGCGACGCCGACCTTTCCCGTTGCGACATGCGCGGGGCCTGCCTGCGCGGCGCCAATCTGGGCGGGGCCAATCTCTCCGGATGCGACCTGCGCGAAGGCGTCACCGCCGTGCAGGATGGTGAAAAGGGCCTGCGGATCCTGGAGCATTCCAAGCGACCGGGCGAGCTGGACTACGCCGTGCTGCAAGGCGCCAATCTGAATGGGGCGCAGATGGCGGGCGCCTTCGCGCGCCAGGCCGACTTCACCGACGCCGACCTCACGGGCGTAACCCTGCAGGGCGCCAGGCTGACCAATGCGGTCATGGACGGGGCGGATCTGTCGGGCGCCAACCTGCACAATGCCGAGATGTCCAAGGTCTCGCTGCGCCGGGCGATCATGGTGGGCGTCGACGTCAGCGGCGCGGACCTGACCGACGCCGACATGACCGAGGTGCTGCGGGCGCCGCCGCCGATCTTCTATGTCGACGACCTGCCCCTCAACGAGGTGCTGGAAGCCCACGAGCTGTTCTGCAAATCCGACGGTCGCGACGGCAAGGTGGCCAACCTGGCCGATGTCGACTTCCGCCCCCTGCGCCGCCTCAAGGACCGCCGGCTGAGCGGCCTGTCCGCGCCCAAGGCGGTGTTCTTCGGCATGGACCTGGACGGCGCCCAGCTGCAGGGCGCGAACCTGGCTGGCGCTGACCTGCGCGGGGCCAAGCTGCGGGGGGCCGACCTGCGCGGCGCGCGCCTGGTCGACGCCCAGCTGACCCGCGCCGATCTCAGCGGCGCCAAGCTCGGCCCCCTGAAGATCGCCGAGGACCGGGTCATCCGCACCGACCTGACTCGCGCCGTGCTGCGCGGGGCCAATCTGAAGGGCGTCAGCGCCCGGCGAGCCCGCTTCATCGAGGCCGACCTGACCCGCGCGCGCCTCGACGGCGCCGACCTGACCGACGCCGAGCTGCCGTCGGGCTTCTAGAGCGTTTTCCGACGAAGTGGATACCGGTCCGTCGTCAGAAAACGCGTCAAAACAAGACGCTAGAGCATTTCACCGATCCAGTTGGATCGGGAAAAATGCTCTAGCCTCTCGTCACGCCCTTCGGCGGCGTTTTGACGCGCTCCCCACAACGGATATCGCACGCCGCTCGATGCGGCATGGCGGCCGTCGCGGCGTCTATGGGCGAGGAGGCGACATCATGATCCTTTTCCCCACGTCGGGCGGCGCGCCCGAGGCCGCCGCGCCGGCGTTCATCGGCCCAGCGCTGACTCAGGACCGGACAGTGTTGGGCGTGGCGGTCGTCAGCGCCCCCCGCTACCAGGGATCGAGCCGCTATCGCCTCGTCGCCGTGCCGGTGGTCGAACTTCGCTACGGCCGCTTCTTCGCCAATCCGCGCAAGGGGATCGGCTATCAGCTGGTCAAGACCCAAAGGCTGACCGTGTCGGCGGCGGCGACCTATGTGCGCGGTTATCGCGAGGCGGACGCCCCCGCCGGGATCGGGCGCCTGGCCAGCGGCATGGGCGCGCGGGTGGCGGTCGACTACAAGCGGCACGGTGTCCGCCTAACCCTGGGCGCGACCAAGGTCCTGTCCGGGGGCCTCGGCGGCGCCCTGGTCGACGGGGCCATCGCGGTCCCCATCCCGCTCTCCAAGCGTCTGGTCCTGATGCCCGCCGTCTCGGCGACCTGGGCCGACCGCGGCTACAACGACCGCTATTTCGGCGTGACCGGGGTCCAGTCCGCCGCCTCGGGCCTGCCGGTCTTCCATCCGAGCGGCGGGGTCAAGGACGTGACGGCCAGTCTGGGGGCCGTCTACCACGTCAACGACCGGATCAGCCTGATCGCGACCGGCGCGATGTCCAACATCGTCGGCGACGCACGGAACAGCCCGATCGTCAGGGAGCGGACGCAGACCTCGGCTGTCGTCTCGATGACCTACCGCTTCTAGCCTTGCTTTTGGCGAGAAGCCTTGCGGTCGGCATTAACCTTGGTGTTGATGCGCGAAACCGTGGGAGTCTTCGATGTCGCGTTTGTCCTGGATCGCCGCCGCTGGCGCCCTCGCCCTGGCGGCCACGGCCGGATCCGCCCACGCCGCCGCGCCCGCGCTCGAGAAGACCGCCTGCGCCGGCGACTACAAGGCCAGCGGCCTGAAGGTCGATTGCGGGAACTTGGTCGTCGACGAGACGCGCGGCGATGCCAAGAGCCGCCGCATCAAGGTCGCCTTCGCCGTCGTCCACGCCAGCGAGCCCAAGGCCGGCCTGCCGCCGGTGATGTATCTGCACGGCGGACCGGGCGGCTCGGCCCTGAAAGGCCTGCCGCGCCTGCTGAGCAGCAAGGCCTCGCGCGAGTTCGTCGCGCTCGACCAGGACTGGGTGTTCATCGACCAGCGCGGCGGCGGCCAGTCCGTCCCCAATCTCGACTGCCCCGGCACGCACCTCACCGACGCCGGCCCGCCAACCGACCAGGACGCGCAAGGCATCGTCGCCTGCCTGAAGGACTTCCAGGCCAAGGGCGTGGATATCTCGCGCTACAACGCCGTCGAGGTCGCCAAGGACGTCCAGGACCTCCGCGAGCTGCTGGGCTTCAAGCGGATCGACCTGTTCGGCGGCTCGTACGGCACCCGCATCGAGGCGGCCATCCAGGCCCATGAGCCGCAGGGCGTGCGCGCGGTGGTCCAGGACTCGCCCTGGCCGCCCGAGGCCGACTGGACCGTCGGCGGTCCGGCCATGGTCTCCAACTCGATCGACATCGTCATGGCCAAGTGCGCGGTCGTGGCCGAGTGCGCCAAGCGCTATCCCGACCTGAAGGCCAAGCTGGCCGTGGTCGCCGAGCACTGGCTTGCGGGGCCGCAGACGATCAACGGCAAGACCTACACGGCCGACGACCTGGGCGGCTGGCTGATGGACGCCAGCTACTTCACCGCCGGCGTGCTGCCGCGCGACCTGTGGAAGGTGATCGAGGGCGACGTCGCGCCGGTCGCCGACTTCGTCGAGAGCCGCGACTACTACAGCGAGGGCCAGTTCATGACCCACCTGTGCAAGGAAGAGATTCCGTTCGAGGCCCGCGCTGACGTCGCCAAGGGCACGGAGAACGATCCGATCGCCCGCCTGATGGTCGTGTCGATGCAGCGCATCCACGACGTCTGCAAGGCGATCGATGTCGGTCCGATCTCCAAGGCCGAGCAGGAACCGGTCAAGACCGCCATCCCGACCCTGTTCCTGGCCGCCGAGATCGACCCCGGCTGCCCGCCGGAACTGACCAAGGCCGCCGCCAAGGGCTACGAGGGCTCGCAGGTGGTCATCGTCACCAACGCCACCCACGGCGTCAGCCGCGCCAGCCCGTGCACGCGCAAGATGATCCGGAGCTTCTTCCAGGACCCGACCAAGCCGGTGGACCGGAGCTGCTTGCCAGCGGCCGACACGCCGATGACGTTCACCTACGCGGGGTAGCCCCTACATCTTCTTCTTCAGCGGCAGCAGGTCCGGATAGACCGCGGCGCGCTTCTGGGCCTTGGCCGTGAAGGCCTCGGCCATGTGGGGGCCGGAGAACATGCCCGTCTGCCAGGTGGCGATGTAGTCGAGAGCGTCGGCGATCGAGTGGTCGCGGGCGTAGTTGATCATCACCTTGCTGCCCGCCACGGCCAGCGGCGACTTGCCGGCGATCTCGCGGGCCGTGGCCAGGGCATGGTCGACGAGCGCCTCGTGGGTGTCGAACACCTCGTTGACCAGGCCGATCTCCTTGGCGCGCTGGGCCGGCAGGCGACGACCCGTATAGGCCAGCTCGCGCACCCAGCCCTCGGGGATCAGCTTGCACAGGCGCGGGAAGGTGCCGACATCGGCGGTCATGCCGATGTTGATCTCCTGGATCTGGAAGAAGGCGTCGGCGCTGGCGTAGCGGATGTCGCAGGCGCTGACGAAGTCGACCGCCCCGCCGATGCAGCCGCCCTGGATGGCGATGATCACCGGCATCCGGGCCTTGTCCAGGCACGAGAAGCTGTCTTGCAGCACGTGCACGAAGCGGCGGAAGCTCTCGGCGGCCACCCAGCGGTCGGCGTCCTGGCGGGCGGTGACGCCCTCGTCATCCGTGAACACCGAAAGATCCATGCCGGCGCTGAAGTGCTTGCCGGTCGAGGAGATGACGATGCAACGTGCGCGCGCGTTGTCATCAATATCTTTTACAATCGCGGGAAGCTCGTTCCAGAAGGGCCGTGTCATGGTGTTCATGGCTTCGGGGCGCTTCAACTGGATGTGCGCGACGCCGGCCTCGATCTCGACCTTGAAACAGCTATACTCGTCCTGATCGTGGCCGCTCATGCCTAGTCTCCCCAAGAAACGTTTCGTGTCTTGATCACACTATCGGCCCGGCGGGAGACGGCGACAACACTGACCTAACGGAAGAGGAACTTCGCGATGACCACTCGCAAGACAGCGACCGCCCTGGCCCTGGCCGCCCTGACGGCATCCAGCCTCGCCGCGGCGCCCGCGCCGGTCATGGCCCAGTCGCGCGGCCTCAGCGGCCTGTTCGCCTGCGAAGGCTCGGGCGGCAAGCAGGAAGGCGGCGCCCTGATCGGCGCGGCGGCCGGCGCCCTGCTGGGCAACAAGATCGGCGGCAAGAACAAGACCCTCGGCACTTTGGTCGGGGCGGCGGCCGGCGCGGCGGCGGGCGGCTATATCGGCTGCCGCATGCAGTCGACCGACGCGGCCCTGGCCGAGCAGGCCACCAAGAAGGCGCTGGAGACCGGCGTCGCCCAGACCTGGTCCAACAGCCGCACCGGCAATTCCGGCCGTATCGCGGTGGTCTCATCCAGCTACGGCCCGCCGATCGACGGCCGCGACCTCCGCTACGCGGCCGGCGTCCAGAGCCTGCCCAGCTATGAGGCCGCCGGCGGCGCCTATGTCGCCAGCTCCAACGCCAACCTGCGCGCCGGTCCGTCGACCAGAACCAAGGTGGTCGGCAAGGTCGCGGCGGGCGAGAGCTTCGACGCCTTGGGCCTGGCCCCGAACGGCGGGTGGGTGCTTGTGGGCCGCAACGGCTACGCGACGGGCTACGCCGCCGCCTCGCTGGTGCGCCCCTACGGCCAACAGGTCGCCAGCTGCCGCGTGATCGACGCCTCGGTGTCGGGCGGCGCCCAGCGCGCCTCCAGCCAGCGCTACAGCGCCTGCAAGGACGCGCGCGGCGAGTGGCAGGTGACCCAGGCCTAGAGCGCGTTAGGTTTAAGTGTGAGCGGTTAAACCGCTCGAACGCGCTCTAAATGTATGATTTAGAGCCTGTTTACTCGGTTTAGATGGTTCCATCTAAACCGAACAGGCTCTAGCAGGCGGTGAAGTTCAGAGGTCGATGATCTCGCACTTCAGCGTTTGACGGATCCGCTCCGCGACGATCTGTCGGTGACAGCAATTGGGGTCGTCCTCGTAGCAGAGCAGGGCGACCCTTTTTGTCTTCGCTAGTTCGGTCGCCTGGGCCAGGGCCAGTACGGCGTCCGGCTCCTCCAGGTGGGCGTTGAAGATCTGGCGCATCTCGTCTATCCGGCCCGCCCGCGCGGCCTGCCGGCCCGGCTTGGGCGTGCCCAGAGGCCGCAGGTGCAGATAGTCGACGCCCTGGTCCTTCAGGCTGTTTCCAAGCAGGGTCTTGGAAAAGCCGGCCTTGCGCGAGCTGGCCACGGCCCGGACGTCGACGACCAGTTCGACCCCCGCGGCCTTCAGGCGATTGATCATGCCGCCTTGGGTGTCGGTTTCGTAGCCGATGGTGGCGAGCTTGTTCATCTCATCGCTTTCCTGTCGGGGCTCCATGGACGCGGAGGCCCCGCGCGCCTAACTTAACGCCCAACAGCCCCAAGGAGCCACGCCGATGGACGCGGCCGTCTTTCGCGAACCTCGCAAGCGCTCCGTGGCCGTACCCGGCGGCGAGATCGCGGCCCTGGAGTTCGGTCCACAGGACAAGCCGATCGACGTGGTCTTTGTCCACGCCAACGGCTTCAACGCCCAGACCTATCGCGTGCTGCTGTCGCCGCTGGGCGCGGGCCTGCGGATCCTGGCCATCGACCAGCGCGGCCACGGCGACACCACGCTGCCGGCCCATCCCGAGGGCCGCCGCTCCTGGCGCGACCTGCAAGGCGACCTGACCGGCCTGCTGGATGTCCTGGACGGTCCGCCTGTGGTGCTGGCCGGCCACTCGATGGGCGGCACGGTCAGCCTGCTGGCCGCCGCCGAGCGCCCGGACCGGGTCAAGGGCCTGGTCTTGCTGGACCCGGTGATCATGCCCTGGCTGGCCACCCTCTACGCCAAGGCGCCCTGGACCTCGGGCCGTCTCTGGAAACACATGCCGCTGGTCCAGTCGGCCCTGCGCCGCCGGGCCGTGTTCGACGATCGCGAGCAGGTGTTCGCCGGCTACAAGGGCCGCGGGGCCTTCAAGACCTGGCCCGAGACCATGCTGGCCGACTATGTCGCCGGCGGCTTCGTCCCGCGCCAGGACGGCAAGGTCGAGCTGGCCTGCGCCCCGGCGTGGGAGGCCTCGAACTACGCGGCCCAGGGCCATGATCCTTGGCGGGCGGTCAAGCGGGTCAAGGCCCCGGTGCGGATCCTCAAGGCCGAGAAGCACTCGACCTGCATGGCCGGCGACGGCTTCGCGCGGCGAGGCCGGGACGTGAAGATCGAGGTCGTGCCGGGGACCAGCCACTTCCTGCCGATGGAGCGTCCGGACGTGGTGCGGGACGCGTTGTTCGACATGGCGACGGGCTAGGGGCCGAAACCTCGTCCTTCGACAGGCTCAGGATGAGGTTTCTAGTGCGACGCTGAAGTAGCCCTCATCCTGAGCTTTGTCGAAGGACGAGGGCGGACCGCCCTACAGCGCCAACCCCTCCACCTCATGCGCCGCCAGAGCCGCCCGCGCCGCGTCCGTCACCGGCACCACCTTGCGCGCGTCCAGGTCGAAGGTGATCGCCACCGCCTCGGACGTGCCCCAGGGCTGCCCCGTCACCGGGTCCAGCATCCAGTGGGCCATGCGCATGGTGCGCGCGTCCGTGCCGATCAGGCCCGAGCGGATCTCGACGCGGTCGCCGGGCCTGGGCCAGGCCAGGTAGGCGATGCGGTACTCCAGGACCGCGCCCCCATACCGCGTGGGCTTGGGCTCGGCGTGGTCGACCACGACGTCCCGGAAAGGGTGGATGAAGGCGCCGATGCCGTCCGAGACCCGGCCGATGAACTGCTCGGCGCGCATTCGTCCGTATACGTCACAATCGGATGGCAGCAGGCCGCCGAGGCCGATCCGCGGGAGGCTTAAGGCTTCGGCGCGCTCCAGGCTGGCGGTTGGGGCGAACGGCGACAGGTCGATGCTCCGGGCGCGGGCCTTCTCGGGAATCTCGACCTTCAGGGCCTCGGCGCGCGCACGGGCGATCCGGGGCCAGGGGAAGGGCTGGCCTTCCCGCGGGGTGGCGTGGACCACGGTGGTCTGGAAGGTCGCGGCCAGCTCGCCCGAGGCCGGATGGATCAGGAGTTGAAGGAGCTTGGCCTCGGTCTCGCCCATCTCGATCACCCCGCCCAGCATGGTCAGGGGCGCGCCGGCGTGGGCCTCGCGCAGGAAGCGGATGTGGTGCTCCTTGACCAGAAGCGTGGCGTTGGCGTGGGGCGAGAACGCCTGCGGCATACCCAGCTCGGCGGCCAGACCGATCAGGCCCTCCTGGGCGCGGACCACGTAGTGGCGCACATTCATGTGCCCCATCTCGTCGCAGTCCCAGGTGTTGACGCCGCCGCGCCAGATCTCGACGCCGGGGAGTGTCTCAGCGGTCGTCATGGCGCGGCTCCCCAAAAGCAAGAATGGCGCGCCAGATCTCGACGCCGGGGAGTGTCTCAGCGGTCGTCATGGCGCGGCTCCCCAAAAGCAGGAATGGCGCGCCAGATCTCGACGCCGGGGAGTGTCTCAGCGGTCGTCATGGCGTCTCTCGAACGGTGTTGAACAGCTGTTCGAACCTAGCCGCGTTCTCTCAGCTTCGGCAATCGGCGCAGAGGCCGTGGGCCTCGATGGTCACGGCGGTCAGGGCGTAGCCGGCCGAGGCGCCGGCGGCGATGATGTCCGCGCTGGCCTGGGGCTCGATCTCGCGGGTCGCGCCGCAGCAGTCGCAGATCAGGAAGGCCGCCGCATGACCGTCGGCTTCCTTGCGGCAGGCGACATAGGCGTTGAGGCTCTCGATCCGGTGGGCGAAGCCCTGCTTTTCCAGGAAGTCGAGCGCGCGGTAGACGGTCGGCGGCTTGGCCGGCGGCCCGTCGCCGCCGAAGGTCGAGATCAGGTCATAGGCCTTCACCGGCTGGCCGGCTTGGAGCAGCAGTTCCAGCACCCGGCGGCGCGGGGCGGTCAGGCGCTGCTCGGCGGCCGCGCAGCGGGCTTCGGCGGCCTCGAGTTCGGCCGCGAGGGCGGAGCCGCCAACGCCGTGATTGTGGTGATCGTGTCCGCAAGGAGAGCCGTGGGCCATGGCCAACAGGTAGAGGCCACGGCCCTCCGGCGCAACCTTCGCTTAGTAGGGCGACTTGGCCACCAGCGCGCTCTCGGCGTCGCACTGGGCTGGAGCGGTCGCGGCCTTGCGGGCTTCGGCGATCTCCTGGCGAACACCGTCGACGTCGTCGCGGAAGGCCTTGGAGCCGTGCAGGGCGGCGACCAGGGCCGCGCCGTTGGTGCGGCCGGCCTCGACGGCGCTGTTGTTGTGCACGCCGCAGACCAGGCGGCTTTCCCCGAAGGCGCGGGCCCGGGCCAGGATCGGCGTGGCGTGGGCCGGGTCGGCCTCGGCCAGGATCAGGCCGACGGTCCAGCCCCAGGTGGTGTGGCCCGACGGATAGTCGGGGCTCTTGGCCAGGCCGTCGGTCTTGTCGACGCAGATCGGGCCCTCGTCGATCAGGTAGGGGCGCTTGCGCTGGTAGAGGTCCTTGGGCTTGTTGACCGCGTCGATCACGTCGAAGCGCAGCTTCATCAGCAGGGCGGTGGTCTTGGGCAGCTTCCCCGGGTCGGGCGTGAAGCCCAGGGCGCAGGCGAAGTCGCCGACGATCTTGCGCTCGTCGACGTCGTTCTGGGCCAGGGCCCAGCGCGGGGTGTCCTTCAGGCTCCGGCTGGCCAGGAAGATCTTGCGATCTTCCTCGTAGCGCGCCTCGCCTTCCTTGGGCGCGGGCGGAAGGACCTTCGACGTGTCCAGAGCGCCCGGCGGCAGATAGCCCTTCTGCGCGGGCGCCGCCTGGCGGGCGACGGCCAGGTCCGACATGGCGAGGCCCGAGGCGGCGATGACCACGGCGGCGCCGGCGGCGAGAGCGATCTTGAAGCGCATGAAGAGGAATCCCCGAACGATGGTTTCGGAACCCTGCCCCTCCAAGGTGACGCTAGCAAGGCGGCCGCTAGAGCATTTTCCGGCGAAGTGGATGCCGGTTGGTCGTCAGAAAATGCGTTAGCACAAAAGGCTAGAACAGCGGCGCGCTCAGCAGGTTGGCCTCCGCCGTGCAGCGGGCCGGATCCGGCGGTGAGGCCTGGGCGCGGGTCGCGTCCAGCTCGGCCCGCACGCCGGCCAGGTCGTTCTTGAACGCTTCCGAACTCCACAGGGCCGCGAACAGGGTCTCGGCGTTCTTGCGGCCGGCCTCGACCGAGCTGGCGTTATGGACACCGCAGATCACCCGGCTCTCGCCGAAGGCCCGGGCGCGGGCCAGGATCGCCTCGGAGCGGTCCGGCGCGGCCTCGGCCAGCAGCAGGCCCACGGTCCAGCCCCAGGTGGCGTGGCCCGACGGATAGTCCGGCGACAGCGAGAAGCCCAGGCTGGGCTTGATGCACAGGGGCCCGCTCTGTGACCGGAAGGGGCGGGCGCGCCGATACTTCATCTTCGGCCCCGACACCGCCGGACGCACGTCGCGGCTGATGCGCAGCAGCATGGCCGCCAGCTTGGGGTTCTTCTCGCGGGTCGGCGCGTAGCCCAGCGCGCAGGTATAGGCCGCGAGGACGTTCTCCTCGTCGTCGTCGGCCCGGGCGATCGCCCAGCGCGGCGTGCCTTCCAGCTTGCGGGTGGCCAGGAAGATCTGGCGGTCTTTCTCCGCCTCTGGCGAGCCCTTGGCGGGCGGCGGGGGCAGGTGATCGCGCGCATCGAACTGGGCCTTGGTCAGGTAGCGGCCCGCCGGAGCGGTGTCGCCGCCGAGCGTGGCGCAGCCGGTCAGGGCCAGGACGGCGGCGAAGGCCAAAACACGCATATGAAAAAGGGTCCCCGGAGCAATCCGGGGACCCTGCATTTTCACTGGAGTCGGATCAAGCTTACTTGCCGAACAGCTTGTTCCAGCGCGGCTTCTCGCGGCCCTTCCAGGCTTCGCGGTGATAGGCGTCCGAGGCGATCAGCGGCACGACCGTGGTGGCTTCGGCGAAGACCATCTGTTCGTAGGTGGTGTTCACCTTGCCCCACGAGGCGGCTTCCTTCAGCGTCGACGACGAGCAGGCGCCGTCGCGGACGTCGGCGACCGTGATCTGGATGGCGTACTTGTGCATGTCGGCCTCGACGCCGAGGATCTCGGCGCAGACGACGGTGTCCTGAGCGAAGTTCTTGGGAACGCCGCCGCCGACCATGAACAGGCCCGTGGTGCCGGCCGCGATCTTGATGTCGGTCAGTTCACGGAAGTCGGCGACCGCGTCGATCATCAGATAGGGCTGCTTGGCGGCGATGCGCTCCTTCTGGTGCTTGACCAGGCCAAAGCCGGCCGAGCTGTCGACGAAGGCCGGGCAGAAGATCGGCACGCCTTCTTCGTAGGCGGTCTGGATCAGCGAGCCGGGCTTCTTGGCGTTGCCTTCCGACAGCCACTTGCCCATTTCCCAGATGAACTCGCGCGAGGAATAGGCGCGCGGCTCCAGGCGGTTGCAGATCTCCAGGATCGTGTGATCGCAGTTCTGCAGCTCTTCTTCGTCGATATAGGTGTCGTAGATGCGGTCGATGTAGTTGTCGCGCAGCACGTTGTCGTCGACCGGGCCGGCGGCCTGATAGTGCTTGAAGCCCAGGGCCTCGAAGAAATCCATGTCGACGATCGAGGCGCCGGTGGCGACCACGGCGTCGATCATGCCGTTCTGCACCATGTCGCGATAGACGTGCATGCAGCCGCCGGCCGAGGTCGACCCGGCCAGGATCAGCCAGGGCGAGCAGCCCTTGTCTTCCAGGGCCATGTTGAAGATGTCGGCGGCGCGCGCGGTGTCGCGGCTCGAGAACGACATCTTGCGCATGGAGTCGATGATCGGACGGGCGTCGAACGACGTGATGTCGATGTGCTCGACGACGTTCTGCAGCAGTTCGGCCTTGGTATTGTTCGGAACGGGAGCGTTCATGACAGAGGATCCTCTGAAGGTGAGCGCCCGTCGTGTCCCGCGAGCACGCCGGGACGGAGCGACCGGCGAGGGGATTGGTTGCAAGGGCGCGCTATATAGAAGGTTTGCGACGATTATCGAGTCCCAATCGCGGTTTCCGTCTTTTCCCGCCGCGCGCGTCGCCGACGCATCACGGCCGGCGCGGCCAGAAGGGCGGCGACGATCAGCAGCGCGACCAGGGTCACGGCGTTGCTGGCGCGCTCGATCGGCGTCGCGACCTGGCGGATGCGATAGACGTGGCGGCCGGCCTGGGCCTGGAACGACACGAAGCGCGTCGAGCCGATCGGCTGGGCCTGGAGCGGCGTCTTCCGGCGACCGTCCACGCGCTCGGCCCGCCAGCTGGGGAAGTAGAAGCGCTTGACCGTCACCGTGGTCGGGGCGGGCAGATCCAGGTCCATGGCCACGCTGCCGTCCGGGAAGCCGCTGGCGGCCAGCACCTTGCCGCCGGCCTGGCCCAACGCCACCAGCGGCTGGGCGGGGAAGGCGTTCAGCAGGTCGTGGTCGTCGAAGGCGGGATAGGCGGCGTAGCCGGCCGGCAGGTGCTCGTTGGGCGCGCGGCCGGCGGCGATCAGGGCCTCGCCCCCGGGGTCGACGGGAATGGTGGTGACGGCGCGCAGGCCGGGCCAGGCCAGGACCAGCAGCCAGCCGGCCAGCACGGCGGGGACGACCATCAGCGCCGCCAGCCGGCGGGGGCGGCCCGAGACGGCGGCCAGGCAGACGGCGGCCACCGCGGCCGCCTCGCTGACCACGATGATGCGATAGGCGAACTGAACCTGCGACAGCGGCTGGAATTTCCACACCCAGGGCAGGGCGTGCAGCGTGGTGGCCAGCACCGCCACGGCGCCGAACAGGATCGCCGGGACGGCCGTGCGGCGGCGCGGGGCGTCGATCGCCGCCAGCAGGGCGGCCAGGCCCGCCGCGCCCGCGCACCAGCTGGCCAGCGCGATCTTGGTCATAAAGTCGCCGGCCGGCCAGCGGCTGAAGGCCAGCAGACTCCAGCCCTCGGTGTCGCCGCCCCACAGCCAGACCAGCTGGGCGTCCTTCTGCATCAGCAGCGCCGGACCCAGGTACAGCGCCGCCAGGGCCAGGCCCAGGACGCCGCCGGCCAGGCAGCGCGCGGCGGTCGCGATACGCTCGGCCGGCGCGGCGGTCCACAGCCGCCAGCCGACGACCGCCGGAATGATGATCAGCGTGACCAGCAGGGCGCTGGGCAGGTGCGACAGGATCAGGGCCGCATAGGCCAGGGCCAGGATCGCGATCCCTCGGCCGTGCGCGGCGGCGCGCTCCAGCCCCAGCAGCAGCCAGGGCAGGACGGCGTAGGCGGTGACCTCGGCGAAGGCGCCGCGGAAGTAGAAGTCGATCGTGTGGTAGGGCGCCAGCATGTAGGCGATCGCCCCGATCAGGGCCCAGCGGTCGCCGGTCCGCGCGCGCAGCCAGGCGAACATGCCGCCGCCCGACGTCAGCAGTACGGTGAAGTTCGCCCAGGCCGTCACCTGCAGGGCGTTCAGCTTGTGCAGGGTGATGAAGTCGACCACGGCCGACACGTAGAAGGCCATTGGCGGGTAGTAGTAGAACGACGGCGCGCCCAGGCCCTGGAAGGCGCCGGGCAGCCAGCGCGGCGGCAGGTCCCCGCGACGCAGGGCGGCGATGAACTCGTGCACCCAGACGGTGTTGTAGACCACGCTGTCGCTGGGGCCCGCGCCCCGGACCAGGGTCGAGCCGACCAGCAACAGCGCCGTCAGCAGCAGGGCGGCCAGGATGATGACCGGGCGGAGCGGACGGTCAGCCATGGAGCCGTTCGCCTGCTCGGATTCCGAAATCGTGGTCATGCCTGCTCCGCCGGACTCGAGCGGTCCGTGTGTCGGACGCGCGTGGAAAAGTCCAGCCGCAATCCCAGGCTGAAAAGCGCCGCCGGAAACGAAAAAGGCCAGGGACGAGCCCTGGCCTCCGGATCGTTTCGGCTGTTGCGTCTAGCGACGGCGCTTGCGCTTGCCCGCCGCGCCTTTCGGGCGCGAGAAGCGGACGATCTTGCGCTCTTCGTTCTCCTGGCGGACCGCCGGAATCGAACGCTTGGCCAGGCCGTACATCGAGGCCATCGGCGCGTCCCGCACCTCGGCGGTCTCGTTTTCGCCGAAGCCGTTGAAGCGGGTCGACATGGCCACGCCATAGGCGCCCAGCATGCCGATCTCGATGTAATCGCCCTCGTCGACGCTTTCCGGCAGATAGAACGGGCCGGGCATGTGGTCGACGCTGTCGCAGGTCGGGCCGTAGAAGCGGAAGGGCTTGAGGCCCTCTTCGACCACTTCGCCATTCTTGCGGAACAGCTTGACCGGGAACGGCCACTTCATGTGCGCGGCGTCGAACAGCGAGCCGTACGACCCGTCGTTCAGATACAGCGCGTCGCCCTTCTTCAGCTCGACCTTGACCAGCAGCGACGAGGCCTCGGCCACCAGGGCGCGGCCCGGCTCGCACCAGAGCTCGGTGGTCTCGTGGACCATCATCTCGGAGAAGCCGCGGTCGATGGCCGCCAGGTACTCGGAGAGTTCCGGCGGGGCCATGCCCGGATAGATCGACGGGAAGCCGCCGCCGACGTCGACGACATCGGCCAGCACGCCGGCGCGGACCAGAGCGCGCGAGGCCTGGGCCATCGCGGCTTGGTACGCCGTCGGGCGCATGCACTGGCTGCCGACGTGGAAGCTGAGGCCCATCAGGTCTTGGGTGGCGCGGCGCGCGGCCAGCAGCAGCCCGGGGGCGTTGTGCGGCTCGACGCCGAACTTGCCCGACAGGCTGTAGGCCGCGCCCTCGGCCTGCACGCCCATGCGGACGATCAGGTTGAGGTCCTTGGCCTGGCCGGTGGCGTCCAGGATCTTGGCCAGCTCTTCGTGGGTGTCGAACGAGAACGTCTTCACGCCGTGGTCGAAATAGGCGGCCGAGATCGCCACCCGGCTCTTGACCGGATGCATGAAGGCCATGCGCGAGCCCGGAGCCTCGTTGGCCACGAGCTCGATCTCGTTCAGCGACGCGACGTCGAACGACCGTACGCCGGCCTGCGCCAGCTCACGGATCACCCAGGGCGAAGGATTGGCCTTCACCGCGTAAAAGACGTCGCCTTTAAATTCGGACTGGAACCAGCGCGCCGCTACCGACACCGCGTCCGGTCGCACGAGGGCGACAGGACGTTCCGGTGACCGCTCGCGGACCAGGTCCAGGGGAGTATGGTACGTGTGCAATTCACGTAGACCCCTGCAGAAGTTAAACCCAGGCCGGCGTTAGCAGCGCTTATGAGGACTTCGGGTCCGCCGGAGCGAGCGAGATAGGGGCAATGGTCCGGGATGTAAAGTCCCTTTTGCGGCCCCGTTTTGAGACCAAACGATCCACTGGTTGTCACAAATTCATTGCTTACCTGCCCCAAACCGGAGAACGCATTTCCCAAGCTCCGAAACCACGTTAAGGATTCGCCCCGACCATGACGTCGGACCCTGTTCTCTCGATCCGCGCCGCCTCCAAGACTTTCGGGTCTCGCCGTGCGCTGGACACCGTCTCTCTCGATGTCAATCGAGGCGAGATGATCGCGCTCATCGGGCCTTCGGGCTCGGGGAAATCCACGCTTCTTCGCTCGATCGACGGCCTGCAGACCATCGATGCCCCTAGAGAAGGCGAAGAGGGCGGTCAGATCGACGCCTTCGGCGGTCCGGTGCAGGCCAAGGGCCGCGTGTCGGGGGAGGTGCGCAAGGCGCGCATCCGCATCGGCTTCATCGCCCAGCAGTTCAACCTGGTCGGCCGGCTGTCGCTGTTCAGCAACGTGGCGCTCGGCTCGCTCGGCCGCATCCCGTTCCTCCAGGGCCTGTTCGGCCGCTGGCCGAAGGAGACGCGGGAGGCGGCCATGGCGGCCCTGGCCCGCGTGGGCGTGGCCGACTATGCCGGCCAGCGCGCCAACACCCTGTCGGGCGGCCAGCAGCAGCGCGGCGCCATCGCCCGCGCCCTGGTCCAGAAGGCCAAGATCATCCTCGCCGACGAGCCGGTCGCCTCGCTCGACCCCGTCTCGGCGCGCAAGGTCATGGAGATCCTGCGTGATCTCAATCAAAGCGACGGCCTGACCGTTGTCGTCACCCTGCACCAAGTGGACTACGCCCTGCGCTATTGCGACCGGGTCGTGGCCCTGAAGGCCGGCCAGAAGGTCTATGACGGCCCGGCCTCCGGCCTGAAGCGTGAAAAACTCATCGATATCTACGGGCCGGAATTCGAAGACGTGTTCTGGGAAGGAGCTCCCCAATGATCAGCCGCCGTACGGCCCTCGTGTTCGCCGCCCGTTTGTCGGCTTTGGGCCTTTCTGCCCTGGCCCTCGCCTCGTGCGGTCAGAAGCCGGCCGCTCCGGCCGCCAAGGACACGATCAGCTTCTCGATCCTGTCGACCGAGTCCGCCCAGAACATGGAAGGCTACTGGAAGCCGATCCTGGCCGACATGGAGAAGCAGACCGGCCTCAAGGTGAAGCCGTTCTTCTCGTCCAACTACTCGTCGCTGATCGTGGCCATGGGCGCCAAGCAGACGGATGTGGGCTGGTTCTCGAACCAGTCGGGCCTGGAAGCCGTGCGCCGCTCGAATGGCGAGGTCTTCGCCCGCACGTTCGATCCGTCGGGCGTCGACGGCTACAAGTCGGTGATCATCGTCCCGGCCGCCAGCAAGATCCAGACGATCCAGGACCTGCTGAAGTGCGACAAGACGCTGAACTTCGGCATCGGCGACAAGAAGTCGACCTCGGGCACCCTGGCGCCGATGACCTATGTGTTCATCCCGGCCAACAAGAAGCCCGAGGAATGCTTCAAGACCGTGATCAGCGCCAACCACCAGGCCAACCTGTTCGCGGTGGCCAACGGCAAGCTGGACGCGGCGACCAACAACTCGACCGCCATCAACCTGTCGAAGGCGCGCGGCGAGGGCGTGACCGACCGGATCCGCGTGATCTGGGAATCGCCGACCCTGCCGGAAGATCCGATCGTCTGGCGCAAGGATCTCGACCCGGTCGTGAAGGAGAAGCTGCGCCAGTTCTTCCTGACCTACGCCCAGGGCGACACGCCGGCCGCCGAGCAGCAGCGCGGCTATCTGAAGAAGCTGTCGATCGGCGGCTTCAAGCCGGCTGACGACACCCACCTGCTGGTGGTGCGCGAAATGGAAGCCACCGAGCAGTTGGGCCTGGCCCGCGAGTCGGGCGACCAGGCCAAGATCGCCGCGGCTCAGAAGACGCTCGAGGGCGTCAAGGCCGAACGCGTGGCGGCCGATGGCAAGGCGGGCGTCGCCGCGACGCCGGCCAACTGAGGTCCTCGATGAGCGACGCCGCTATCAGCGCGCCCAATGCGAGTGGCGGCGGCGTTCCCGCGCCGCCCAAGCGCTCGGCCTCGGCCCTGGCCTTCGACACCCTGCTGTGGGGCGGGGTGATCCTGCTGCTGATCGTCAGCTTCAAGCCGGCCGAGATCGACAAATTCCCGCAGCTGTTCACCGACACCGAGCGGACCAGCGCCTTCGCCAAGCTGTTCTTCAAGCCGTTCACCGACCCCAAGCTCTTCATGTCGATGGAGTGGGGCCTGTTCATCGGCAAGATGTGGCAGACCGTTCAGATGGCGTTGTGGGGCACGGCCCTGGCGATCATCGCGGCCATCCCGCTGGGCCTGCTGGGCGCGCGCAATATCGCCCCGGTGTGGATCCAGCAGCCGGTTCGTCGCCTTCTGGATCTGATCCGCTCGATCCCCGACCTGGTCGTGGCCCTGATCTTCATCACCGCCGTGGGCCTGGGGCCCTTCGCCGGCGTGATGTCGATCATGTTCAACACCGGCGGCGTGCTGGCGAAGCTGTTCGCCGAGGCCGTCGAGTCGATCGACAAGGCCCCGGTCGAGGGCGTCCGCGCCACGGGCGCGGTGAAGCTGCAGGAGATCGTCTGGGGCGTGATCCCGCAGGTGGCTCCGCTGTGGACCAGCTACGCCCTCTACCGTTTCGAATCGAGCGCCCGCGCCGCCACCGTGCTGGGCATCATCGGCGCCGGCGGCATCGGCCAGATCCTGTTCGACTCGATCAACGCCTTCCAGTTCGACCAGACCGGCTGCATCGTTCTGGTCATCGTCGTGGCGGTGTCGATCATCGATCTTCTGTCGCAGGTGATCCGCACCCGGCTGCTCTGAAGCCGCTCCGCGCCAAGCAAAAGCCCGGGCGCGCCAGCCGAACGCTGGCGCGCCCGTCGCGTTTCAGGACGCCGCTCAAGCGCGTCAGGTTTAAGTGTGAGCGGTTAAACCGCTCGAACGCGCTCTAAGTGTATGATTTAGAGCCTGTTTACTCGGTTTAGATGGTTCCATCTAAACCGGACAGGCTCTAGGAGGGCGCAATATCCGTCACGGGTCCCGTCGGCGCCTCATGTATCCGGATGAGCAGAATGGCGGCGCTCTGGCATTGTCGAAGCCTGCTCGTCTTCAAGCGCCTTGTGTTCGAATCACAATGCGGGCCGTTTCGCTTCGCTGCCTGGACGAACTGGAGCGGATATTCTGAGCTCGGCGACCATGGCGCAAATTTATCACGTCTTAAAACATACACATAGGCGTCACTGAACCATCACCGCCTACGGACTATCCCCCGGCCAACCAAACAGGGGTATCTCCAATGCGCAACTATTTCGGTGGGGCGGCTCTCGTCGCTCTGATGGCCGCCACGGCCTCGACCGCTTACGCCGCCGACCCGGCGCCCGAGGCGGACGGCACGGCGCTGGAACAAGTCGTCATCACGGCCACCAAGCGTGAAACCAACCTGCAATCGACGCCGATCGCGGTGTCGGTGCTGAGCGCCACGGCCATGGCCGACCGCCACGCCGAGAGCCTGATCAGCCTGATGGACGGCGCGATCCCGTCGCTGCGCGTCGCCACCTTCGAAGCCCGCCAGTCGGCCCTGACCGTCGGCATCCGCGGCATCGTCCCCTTCGACGCCAACCAGACCGCCCGCGACCAAGGCGTCGGCGTCTATATCGACGGCGTCTATCTTGGCCGTCAGCAAGGCCTGAACGTCGCCCTGCTGGACCTGGAGCGCGTCGAAGTGCTGCGCGGCCCGCAAGGCACGCTGTTCGGCCGTAACACCGAAGGCGGCGCTGTCAGCATCGTCTCGAAGGCCCCGTCGGGCGTGGCCGGCGGCCGCATCGTCGCTGGCGTCGGCAACTACGGCGCCTATACCGCCGAGCTGCACCAGGACTTCGCCGAGTTCAACGGCCTGTCGATCAAGGTCGACGGCCTGCTGCAACACCAGGATCCGACCATCAAGAACCCGATGCCGGGCCAAGCCGGCTGGAACCAGTATGACCGCAAGGGCGGCCGCATCCAGGGCCTGTACAAGCCGAACGACAAGTTCAGCGCCCTGATCGCCGTCGACTACGCCAAGGACGAGAATACCCCGTTCTTCAGCCAGCTGATCAACTACAACCCCTACGGCAAGCGCGTCCGCACCCTGGCCGAACTCCAGGCTGGCCCGTCCAGCGCCCCGGCCGGCACGATCAACCCGCTGGCCTCGCTGGTGAAGGTCCACACCGACCGCCAGAAGGTCTCGGACATCGGCACCGTGCAGCAGCCCAGCGTCGACGAGACCGGCGGCGCCATGATGACGCTGAAGTACAATGTCTCGCCGAACCTGCAGCTGCGCTCGATCACGGCGGCCCGCGCCGTCGCGACGAACCAGTGGGACAATTCGGGCATCGAGGCGCGTAACGTCTTCGCCCCGAACGTCAACTTCGGCCGCTACAGCCTGTCGGACCTGTATCAGAACCAGTACAGCCAGGAATTCCAGGCGGTCGGCGATTTCGGCGACACCTTCGAGTACGTCGCCGGCCTGTACTACTTCAAGGAACACGCCAAGGAATCGGCCGCCACGCCGTTCACCAACCAGTGGAACGCCGACGGCACCGCCTACACCATCCGCACCTCGGCGGGCACGTCCAAGGCTTCGGCCAGCACCGCCGGCTGGGAGCGCGGCACGCGCTTCATCACCCGCGCCTCCGAAGCCGACGCCGAGAGCTACGCCGCCTACGGCCAGGGCACCTACACCCCGGCCTCGATGCGCCAACTGCACCTCACGGTCGGCGGCCGCTATACCAAGGACAAGCGCGACGGCACGCTCTACATCGTCAACGGCAAGGCCACGAACTTCACGTTCAACTACGACAAGGGTCGCTTCGACCCGATGGTCAACCTGGCCTACGACGCGGCCGAGGGCGTCAACCTGTACGCCAAGTTCTCGACCGGCTACCGCGCCGGCGGCGCCAACGACCGTTCCGCGACCTTCCAGTCCTTCGACGCCGAAAAGGTCAAGGCCTACGAAGTCGGCGCGAAGATGGATCTCCTCGAGAACCGTCTGCGCCTGAACCTGGCCGCCTACGCCATGGACCGCACCGGCACCCAGATCGACTTCGACGCCGTCGACACCACCCCGGGCAGCCCGACGCAGGGCTCGCACACCGAGGAAACCCGCAACGCGCCGGGCACGTCGAAGATCAAGGGCTTCGAAGCCGAACTGACCGCCCAGGTCACGGACCAGATCGTGGTCGGCGTCTCCTACGCCTATACCGACGTGAAGGTTCCGGCCGCGCCGTTCCCGTTCACCGGCAACGCCGACGTGCCGCAGGGCTCGCCCTTCCCGGTCAACGTGGTCTACACGCCGCCGAACGCCGCCTCGGCCTATATCGACTTCAAGCAGCCGGTCGGCTCGATGACGTTCAAGGCTCACCTGGACGCCAACTACGCCGACGCCCAATACTCGTTCCAGAGCGAGTTCGCCGACGTCTCGCCGACCGGCAAGCTGGTCCAGAACGTCGCGGTCAAGGGTGACAGCAGCTTCATCGTCAACGGCAACCTGACCCTCGCCGACATCGCCATGGGCGACGCCGGTTCGGCCAGCCTGTCGCTGTGGTCGCGCAACCTGCTGAACGAGTCGCACATCTACCGGATCTCGGCCGCCAACCGCGGCACGATCGGCGACTACGCCAACTTCAACCCGCCGCGCACCTACGGCATCGAACTGCGCGTGAAGTACTAGGGTCCAGCTTCTGGTCCTGACATGACGAAGGGCGGCTCAGCGATGAGCCGCCCTTTTTCCTTGGTCGCGAGGCTTGCCGGAAGCCATTGGCGCCCGGATTTTCAGGTTTCCACGAACGTTAAACTTTGTTGCGGCCGCGCCACGGAATAACCAGTTGAAAACACTTGTCATCCGTTCGTAATTCAACGTTCGCCGAACAATCATATTCCGCGTGTTAAGCCCCAAGCGTCCTGATCCCGTCCGCGTACGGGCGTGAGAGTCAGGGTCTTTAAGGGGAAATCTCACATGAGCATCAAGACCTCGCTGGTCGCCGGTTCGGCGCTGGGCGTCGCGCTTGCTCTGAGCATGGGCGTCGCGGCCCAGGCCCAGGATATGGCTTACAAGTGGAGTGGCGCTCCGCAGTTCTCGAACGACGACACGGCGTTCAAATTCCGCGGCCGCATCCTGCTCGACTACGTCAATCAGGACGTCAGCCGCGATGGCCCCGGCGGGGACTACAAGACCAGCAACTGGCGCGGTCGCCAGGTGTTCCTGGGCGTTGAAGGCAAGCTGAACAACTACTTCGCCTACAAGGCCGAAGGCGGCTGGGTGAACGGCGGCGCGGCCTCGTGGGATGACGTCGTCATCGAGTACAAGCCGAACGAGCAGACCTCGCTGCTGTTCGGCAACATCAAGGCCGCCGGCCTGGAAAACCTGACCTCGACTCGCTTCGTCACCTTCATGGACCGCGGTCCCTATGGTGACTTCGGCGTCGACAGCTACCTGCTCAGCGCGGTCGCCAAGTACCAGGGCTTCAACTACTCGGCCACGTTCGCCGTCCAAGGCAACAGCATCAACTCCGGCGACGTCGCCAACGCCGGCGCCGACAGCAAGGAGCGCTTCGGCCTGACGGCGCGCGGTCACTACGCGCTGATCAACACCGACACCGACAAGCTCCACCTGGCCGCCTCGTATCGCTACCGCAACCGCGGCGACGAGAACGCCTTCGCCTATACCGGCCGCACGACGACCGCCTACACCAACGGCGCCACGTTCTACACCACGGGCGGCATCGGCAACCGTGACAAGACCCTGGCCGTCGAGGGCATGTACATCCACGGCCCGTTCTCGGTCCAAGGCGAGTACTCGAACATCGACGTCACCCGCATTGGCGGCGCCGCCATCGGCAAGAACCCGAAGGTGAAGGTGGGCTACGCCTTCGTCAGCTTCTGGCCGACCGGCGAGATGCGCAACTACGATCCGGCCGCCGGTGAAGTGAAGCGTCCGAAGATCCTCAACCCGGTCACGGCCGGCGGCATGGGCGGTCTGGAACTGGCCGTGCGCTACGACTACGCCGACCTGAGCGACGCCTACGACACCCTGAACGTCAAGCCGGCCGTGTCGCAAGCCGGCAAGTACACGGGCTGGACCCTGGGCGTGAACTATTACCCGACCTCGTACGTCCGCTTTCAGGCCAACTATACCGACGGCAAGTCGGACAATATCGGCCTGAACCAGGACTACGACGTGAAGCAGTTCCAGCTGCGCGCGCAGCTGGACTTCTAAGACCGACCTGTTCGCGGGCGGATCCCCGTGGGTCCGCCCGATTTCCTTGCTTCATTCCTTTAGGAACCGACCATGAAGAAGCTCCTGTCCTGCGCGGCCGCCGCCATCGCCCTGTCGGGCATGGCCGCCGCCCCCGCCCACGCCGCCCGCGACTACGTGTGGGCCGCCGGTTCGTCGACCGTGTTCCCGTTCGCCACCCGCACCGCCGAGAACTTCGCCAAGAAGTCGGGCAAGAAGGCTCCGAAGATTGAAAGCCTCGGCACCGGCGGCGGCATCAAGCTGTTCTGCTCGGGCGCCGGCGAAGGCTTCCCGGACATCGCCAACGCCTCGCGTCCGATGAAGAAGGCCGAGTTCGACGCCTGCGCCGCCAAGGGCGTCAAGGACATCATCCAGATCAAGATCGGCTTCGACGGCATCGTCATCGCCACCGACAAGGACGGCGCCGACTACAACTTCAAGACCGAGAACCTCTACATGGGTCTCTCGAAGCTGGTCTATAAGAACGGCCAGTTCATCGCCAACCCGAACAAGAACTGGGACGACGTTGCTGGCGGCCTGCCGGGCAACCGCATCCAGGTGTACGGCCCGCCGCCGACCTCGGGCACCCGCGACGCCTTCGTCGAGCTGGCCATCGAGGCCGGCGCCCGCAAGTATCCGACCCTGGACGCGATCCGCTCGGACAACGAAAAGAAGTTCAAGGCCCAGGTCGACCCGCTGCGTAACGACGGCTGGATCGACGCCGGCGAAAACGACAACGCCATCGTCGGCACCCTGACCAAGACCCCCGGCTCGCTGGGCGTCTTCGGCTGGTCGTACCTCGAAGAGAACATGGACAAGATCAAGGGCGCGACCGTCAACGGCATTCGTCCCTCGGCCCAGACCATCTCCGACGGCTCGTACCCCCTGTCGCGCACCCTCTTCATCTATGTGAAGAAGGCCAACATCGGCGTCACCCCGGGCCTGGAAGACTTCCTGAAGGAATTCACCTCGGACGCCGCGACGGGCCGTGGCGGCTACCTGCAAGGCCGTGGCCTGATTCCGCTGCCCCCGGGCCAGCACGAAGCCCAAAAGGGCGTCGTGGCCAACAAGACCGTGATGAACCGTCCGGCTTCGTAAGCGGGCACTTGGTCACTATGACCGAGCTAGACGCCGCGGCTCTATGGGCCGCGGCGTTTTTCTTTGTATAGTGGACCGCGCCGGGCCTCCCCATGCCCGCGCCGCGGTCGCCGTCCGGGCCCGCGTCCTTGACCCTGCAGGGCCATGATCCTCGTCGCGCTCGCCGTCGTCTTCCTCCTCGTTCTGTTGAACGGGGTCTTCTCCATGTCCGAACTGGCCGTCGTCTCGGCCCGCAAGGCGCGCCTGCAAGGCTTCGCCGAGCGCGGGGACAGAGGGGCCAAGCTGGCCCTGGAGATGGCCGAGCACCCCACGCGGTTCCTGTCGGCCGTCCAGGTCGGCATCACCTTGATCGGCATCTTCGCCGGCGCCTATGGCCAGGCCACCATCGCCAGCGCGCTGGACCACTGGCTGGAAGGTTTCCCGCCGGTCGCCAAATATTCCGAAGGCATCGCCACCACGATCGTGGTCATCGGCCTGACCTATGTCTCGGTGATCCTGGGCGAGCTGGTGCCCAAGCGCCTGGCCCTGATGTTCCCCGACGTGATCGCCCGCCGCATGTCGCCGTTCCTGGCCATCGTGGCCATGGTGCTGCGTCCGTTCGTGACCCTGCTGACCGTCTCCACCGCCGCCGTGCTGAAGCTGATGGGCGTGCGCGACGAGCGCAACAACGGCGTCACCACCGAGGAGATGGAAGCGGTCCTGGCCGAAGGCGCCGACGCGGGCCTGATCGAGCCCGAGGAGCGGGCGATGATCAACGAGGTGCTGCGCCTGGGCGACCGCCCCGTGCGCGTGGCCATGACCCCGCGCCGCGATCTCTTCTGGGTGTCGCTGGCCGACAGCCCCGAGCAGGTGCTGACCGAGATCCGCGCCAGCGCCCACTCGCGCATCCTGGTCGCCACCGACGACGATCTCGACGGCGGGGTCGGCGTGGTGCTGAAGAAGGACCTGCTGGACGCCTGCCTGTCGAACGAACCCCTGGACCTCAAGGCCCACGTCCAGCAGCCGATCGCCATCCCCGAGACCATGTCGCTGCTCAAGGCCCTGGGGGTCTTCAAGCAGACCAGCCTGCACATGGCCCTGGTCGTCGACGAGTTCGGCTCGCTGCAGGGCGCCATCACGCCGCTGGACCTCTTGGAGATGATCGCCGGCGACTTCCCGGAAGACCACGAGGACGACGAGAAGCGCTTCGTCCGGCGCGAGGACGGCAGCTGGCTGATCGACGCCCGCCTCGACATCCAGGAACTGAACGATCACCTGGGCGAGAACTTCGAGGCCGAAGGCGGCTATCACACCGTGGCCGGCCTGATCCTGGACCGCCTGGGCCGTCTGCCGGTCGAGGGCGAACACGTCGAACTGGGCGCCTTCGACCTGGAGATCGTCGACATGGACGGCTCGCGGATCGACAAGGTCATCCTCAAGCACACCAAGCGCAAGAAGGACGGGCTGGAGGGCTAGGTCGGCCGACCGACCGTCTTCCCCGGAGCACCCCATGCTTTTCCGTCACGTCGCGGCCCTGACGGCCGCTCTCGTCGCTTTCGCCATATCCGCGCCGGCCAGCGCCGCCGAGTATGGGTTCAAGGACCTCCTGCGCGAGCCGGGTACGCCGCGCGCCGGGGCGACGGACCCGGACGTCATCATCGTGATGTATGCCGACTACAACTGCGGCTACTGCAAGCGCATGGAGCCGGTGCTGGTGAGCGCCCTGAAGGCGGACCGCCGCCTGGCCGTGGTCCACAAGGAATGGCCCATCTTCGGCGACGTGTCGGAGCACGCGGCGCGCGTGGCGCTGGCCGCCACCTACCAAGGCCGGTACGACGCGGTGCATCGGGCCTTCATGCTCTCGCCCACGCGGCTGAGCGACACGGACATGGTCGACACCGTCGCCAAGCAGGCCGGCGTCGACTGGACCAGGCTCACGAGCGACCTGAAGATCCGCGGCCGCGATATCGACGCCGTCCTGGCGCGCAACGCCCGCGAAGCCGGCCTCCTGGCGCTGCAAGGCACGCCCGGCCTGGTGATCAACGGCTACCTGATCCGCGGCGCCCTGTCGGATGAGCAGTTGAGGGACGTGGTCGAGAAGATCCGGACGGTGAAGCCGCGCCCGGCCGCCTAGGCGAGGGGCGGGGAGGGGGGGCTGAACCAGGCGATCTGCGATCGGCCTATAGCGGTGGCCCACCCTTGTCGTCATCCCGCGCTTCATGCGCGGGACCCATGGTTCAACTTCCACGTGAGAGCTTACTCTGCTCCGCACCTGCGGCGGACAGATGGGTCCCGCGCATGAAGCGCGGGATGACGGGTTTTTGGATGAGGGCGGAGTTCCGCTTTCGACCGAGGCTGTGTGAAAACCCCGCAAATCAGCTAGAATCCTGACATCAGACGAGCTGTCAGGAGGTGGAGTTGAGCCGCTTCGTTGAGGGTTGCGACCGCCTGCAGCCAACGCTGCTTCCCGAATGTCTGGACGACTACGTGGCCGAGGAGAACCCGGTGCGTGTGGTCGATGTCTTCGTCGACGAGCTGGATCTGGCGTCGCTGGGCTTCGAAGTGATGCCGGCGGCGACGGGACGTCCGGCCTATCACCCGGCCATGCTGCTGAAGCTCTACGTCTACGGCTACCTGAACAAGGTGCAGTCCAGCCGCCGGCTGGAACGCGAGGCGCGGCGCAATGTCGAGCTGATGTGGCTGACGGGCCGGCTGGCGCCCGACCACAAGACCATCGCCGACTTCAGGAAGGACAACGGCCCAGCGATCCAGGCGGCCTGCGCCCAGTTCGTGGTGCTGTGCCGCCAGATTGGTCTGTTCGGCGCGGCCCTGGTGGCCATCGACGGCAGCAAGTTCAAGGCGGTCAACACCCGCGATAAGAACTTCACGACCAACAAGCTCAAGAAGCGCCTGGAGCAAGTGGCCGAGCACATCGCCGGCTATCTGCGCGACCTGGACACCGCTGATCGTCAGGAGGGCGAGGCCGCCGAGACGCGATCGGAACGCCTGAAGGAGAAGGTCGAGCGGCTGCGCGAGCAGATGCGCTGGCTCCAGTCGATGGAAGCCAAGGTCTCGGCCTCGCCGGATGGCCAGGTCTCGCTGACCGATCCCGATGCCCGTTCGATGGCCACCACGGGACGCGGCAGCGGAATGGTCGGCTACAACGTCCAGTCCGTCGTAGACGCTGAGCATCACCTGATCGTCGCCCACGACGTGGTCATGACCGGTAGTGATCGCCAGCAACTCTCGGCCATGGCCGCCCAGGCCAAGGACGCCCTGGGTGTCGACGAACTGGAGGTGCTGGCCGACCGCGGCTACTTCTCGGGCGAGGAGATCCTGGCCTGCGAGGCTTTGGGCGTCACGCCCTATGTGCCCAGGCCCCTGACCTCCGGGGCCAAGGCCAATGGCCGGTTCGGCAAGCAAGACTTCGTCTATCTGCCTGACCAGGACGTCTACCGTTGCCCCTCGGGCGCGCTGCTGCCGCGCCACATGACCAATGTCGAGAACGGCATGACGCTGCACCGGTACTGGGATCACTTCAGTTGCCAGAGCTGCGCGCTCAAGCCCCAGTGCACGCCGAGCATCACCCGACGGGTGACCCGCTGGGAGCACGAGGCGGTCATCGACGCCATGCAAAGGCGGATGGACCTGACGCCCGGCGCCATGCGCCAGCGAAGGCGGACCGTCGAGCACCCCTTCGGCACGATCAAGGCCTGGATGGGATCCACACACTTCCTGATGAAGCGCCTTCCCAATGTGAAGACCGAGATCGGCCTCCACGTTCTGGCCTATAACCTCAAGCGGGTGATCGCCATCCTGGGCGTGGCGCCGCTCATGGAGGCGATCCAGGCCTGACGCCGGCCTCGCCGCGCGCTCGCCCCGTCTGGCCATGCTGCGGCCGTCAGCGGGTTTTTACACAGCCTCGACCCTGAGCGGACTGCCTAGTCTCTGTGTACGATGGCGACATGGACCATCGCTCTTTGACTGCCTTTCTCGCTGGGTCACTTCTCGCAAACGAGCTCAGCGCAGAAATTCGCGGGGAGGTGCGGGCGTGTAATGACGCTCTTGCTTCGGGCGGAGTTGGCTCGATCATCGTGACGGATGGACCGGAAACTCGGGTCACGCGAGAGCATGCTTCAAGGCTCCTAGGTGCGGTTGCGGGCGGGACTCTCGATTTCGAGCTAGAGCATTTTCCGACGAAGTGGATACCGGTTCGTCGTCAGAAAATGCGTTCAAACAAGAGGCTAGAGCATTTTGCCGATTCAGTTGGATCGGAAAATGCTCTAGCCAACTACGTCGCCGACGCGCTCATCATGAGCGATGACTTCGATTTTGAGGATGAGGTGGTTAGCGAGGCGATTTTCTTTCTTGCGGACGACAGCCGCGCGCCAACCAAAGAAGAACTGAACGCCGCGCTTATTCGGATACGATCGATCCGTCCGACAGAAAGCACTCTGCTTGCAGCGCATAAGCACTGTGCACACCATGAAGATGAGATTGCCAGAAGCGCTGCCTGTGGCTGCTTCTATTGCTTGGCCGTGTTCGCCCCTGCTGAGATCGAGGACTGGGTCGACGACGAACCCAGAACAGCCCTCTGTCCGCGCTGCGGCATCGACTCGGTTATCCGACGCGATCGCTACCGCGGCGAGCGCCGCGAAAGGTAGAACGACAAACCGCATCACCTTCTCCAACTCGCCGAGAATGGAGAATTACAGTTGTAGAAATGACTGTCTATAGATCAAACGGAGAGGTCTGAAATCCACCCGTTGCAGGCACTGGGCCGGTCTGCTGAGATGCAAGCTACGTTAGTTGAAGGATACCCTTGCCATGCGGCCCACCATGATCGGAGTTTGGATCATGATGGCGGCAGTTTTATCGGCACTGATTACGGTGCCGCTGGGGCTCGGCCTAGCCTCAGGTGTCGTCTTTCTCGCCGGCATGCTGATCGCGTGGGTTGCCGCGTTGGGCACGACTGCGACAGCTCTGTCGCGCTGGGTCGCTTCGAAGTTGAAAGTCCGCTGACCATCTGTGGACGCCCCCTTCAGCGCAAGACGGATTTCGAAGCTCTGACGCTTGATCGGATGCTGCCATCTGTCCGGCCTGTGATGCGCCCTTGAGCGCTGGCCCGTATGGAAGTTCGCGGATTAGGTCCAAATCACCCATAGCGTGCTCAAGTAAGGCACGGTGGTAAGCCCTGGTTTTCCCGATCCCGTCTCACCGACTGTGCGCCATAGCATCCCGACCATGCTGGATTCAATGCGCTTGAGCGCGCTGTGATGACCGCCTACGGCGAAATATATGGGGCAGCGGAGCCTCGCCTCGCTGCGCAACTTGCCGCCGCGAAACCGATATCACGTGAGAATACCGGTTGCGGCTTCCACACTTACTTGCAGGTTGATCCATCAGCCTGCGAGAGGATCGTCGCGTGGGGGCCTCTAGGCGAACACTTTGTCCATGTCGCCGGCATTGAGCATGGCGTCGGTCTCCTGCTGTTTTTCTCTGAGGGCTACCTCAACGAGATCGATGGCTATGCTCAGGCTGGCGAGGATACCAGCGGGATCGATTTCTCCGAGGTATCGTTCGGAGCGATCCAACGAATCGCAATCCACGCAACGTGAGCCCCCGGTCCACCCGTTGCGGACCCCGGTCGCCCGATGCGATATCGGGGCTATCAGGAGTTGCTCATGACCCAAGACCCCGTGAAGGGACCGGCGTCCTATTTTCCGTCGATCGAGAAGACGTACGGCCAGCCGATCGCGCATTGGCAGCAGATCGTGCGGGACGGCTATCCCGCCAGGCGCATGGAATTGGTCGCGCTTCTGAAGGGGCAGCACGGCATGGGCCATGGCCACGCCAACGCGGTGGTCGCGCACACCTTGGCGCAGGATGGACTGAAGTAGCGCCGGGAGGAGGGGAGCATGACGACCGGCAGTCCGCTCTCGACGCTGAAGCTTCTGCTCCCCGCCCTGGTCCCGTCGTGGAACTTCTTCGACGTGATCGCGCCGGCGCCGCGCGTGGAGTACGCCCTGCTGGCCTCGCCCGGCGACACAAGCGGGACCTGGCGGGAATTCCGACCCAGGCCCGAGCAGGTGTCGCCCGCCACCCTGCTGAAGCGCCTCGTCTGGAACCCGCGCTGGAACCAGACCCTGTTCGTGATGAGCTGCGCCGAGCGCCTGGCCGAGGATCGCACGCCCGCCCATAGCGAGGCCGAGCTGTTCAAGCGCATCGCCGCCGATCTCGCCGTCGAGCCGCGGGACCCGGCGCGGCCGTGGCTGTGCTTCCGCCTGGTCTTCGTCAGCCGGGACGGCGAGGCGCTGACCGAGGAGGTCATGGTCCAGCCCGCGCCTCGGCGGCTCAAGGACATCGACGTCCGATGAGCCCCCCCATGGACTTGGGCGCCGCCGTCCGCCTGACCGAGGTCCTGCTGGCGCTGGCCCTGATCCAGCAGAGCCTGGAGCACCTGCGCGGCCTGCCCGGCGAGCGGCCGCTGTTCGCCATCCGGATCCTGCTTTGCGTCCTCGTGGCCGGCGGGATCGCCGCGCCCTGGCCGCTGATCGGACTGGCGCTGGTCTCGCTTGTCATCCTCGAGCGCTTCCAGGGGCCCTATAACGGCGGCAGCGACCGCATGGGCCTGCTGGCGCTGTGGTGCCTGGTCCTGACCCGCCTGCTTCCGACCCCGGCGCTGAAGGAGCTGTCGTTCGGCTATCTCGGCGCGCAGCTGATGCTCAGCTATGTCATCTCCGGCGGGGTCAAGATCGTGAACCCAGACTGGCGCTCGGGCCGGGCGCTGCGCGACGTGTTCCGGTTCTCGGCCTATCCGGTCTCGCAAGGCCTGCGCCGCCTCGCCGAGCGCCCCCGGCTGCTGCTGGTCATGTCGTGGGCGGTGATGGGCTTCGAGCTGGCCTTCCCGCTGACCCTGCTGTGGAAGCCGGCCCTGATCGCCGGCCTGGCGGTCGCCGCGACCTTCCACCTGGCCAATGCGTGCCTCTTCGGCCTCAACCGCTTTTTCTGGACCTGGCTGGCGACCTATCCGGCCATCCTGTGGCTGCAGGGGCGGCTGGCTTAAGCCGCCGTCTTCTTGCGCAGCCGCGCCAGGCGCCGCAGGCGCCGCCAGAACCTCGTCTTTTCCGGCTCGGGATAGGGCTGCAGGTTGCGGAAGAACTCCTCGGCGCAGGCGCGCCACGAGAACTTCTCGGCGAACTTGCGGACCACCGCGCGGTCCAGGTCCAGGCAGGCCAGGCAGGCTTCCTTGAGGCCGTCCGTCTGGCCGGGCGCCAGGACGCCGGCGTTGGAGCCGGGGATGATGTCCACCGGACCCGGGGCCGAGAACGCCGCCACCGGCACGCCGGCGGCCATGGCCTCCAGGATCACCAGGCCGAAGGTGTCGGTCAGGGACGGGAAGCAGAACACGTCCGCCCCGCCGAAATAGCGGGCCAGCTCGTCGCCGAACTTGGCGCCCAGGAACTTCACCTCGGGATATTTCTCGGCCAGCTCCTCGCGCTGGGGGCCGTCGCCGATGACCACCTTGGTCCCCGGCAGGTCCAGGCTGGCGAAGGCCTCGATGTTCTTCTCGACGGCCACGCGGCCGACATTGAGGAAGATCGGGCGCGGCAGGCCCTCGAACGGGTCGGGATCGCCCTCCACGCGCGGCTTGAAGATGTCGGTGTCCACCCCGCGCGACCAGGGCGACAGGTTGCGGAAGCCGTGCTTGGCCAGCTCGTCGCGCATGGTCGGCGTGGCCACCATCAGGCGGCCCGACGGCTTGTGGAACCAGCGCATGTAGGTGTAGCCGGCCGCCAGCGGCAGCGGCAGGCGGGCCGAGACGTATTCGGGGAACTTGGTGTGGTAGCTGGTCGTGAACGGCAGCTTCCACTCCAGGCAGATGCGGCGCGCGGCCAGGCCGATCGGCCCCTCGGTGGCGATGTGGATCGCCTCGGGCTCGAACTGCTTGAAGCGCTCCTGCACCGGCTCATAGGCGCCGATCGCCAGCTTGATCTCCGGGTAGGTCGGCAGCGGGAAGGTCGGGAACTGCTCGGGGCTGACGACGTCGACCTCGTGGCCCATCAGACGCAGTTCTTCGGTCACCCGGCTCAGGGTGCGGACCACCCCGTTGACTTGAGGTTCCCAGGCATCGGTCGCTAGCAGAATTCGCATCAGGCGGCGGCAGGCTCCGGCAACGGCTCGTCGGCGGCTTCAGCGGCTTGGGAGGGAACGACGGAACGGGCGCGGTCGATCACCGACCACGAGCGCAGCTTGGCCCATTCCAGGATCTCGAGATGGCCGTCGGCGTGCTCGGCCAGGGCCGTGCAGCTTTCGACCCAGTCGCCGTCGTTGATGTAGCGGATGCCGTCGATGTCGCGCATCTCGGCCTTGTGGATGTGACCACAGATCACGCCGTCCACCCCCCGACGTCGCGCTTCATCGGCAACCGCGGCCTCGAAGTTCTCGATGAAATGCAACGCGTTCTTCACCTTGACCTTCAAATAGGCCGAGAGACTCCAGTAACCGAACCCCAGGCGGCGCCGCAGGCGATTCACCACGGTGTTCAGCATGAGGATGGTTCTATAGGACCAATCCCCGAGGAAGGCGAGCCACTTGGCGTGCTGGACGACGCCGTCGAACTCGTCGCCGTGCACCACTAGGTAGCGCTTGCCGTCGGCCGCCTCGTGGATCACGTCGCGCGCCACGATCACCCCGCCGAAGTGGACGCCGCAGAAGTCGCGGATCCGGTCGTCGTGATTGCCGGGGACGTAGATCACCTCGGTCCCCTTGCGGGCCATGCGCAGGATCTTCTGGACCACGTCGTTGTGGGCCTGGGGCCAGTACCAGCCGCTGCGCAGCTTCCAGCCGTCGATGATGTCGCCGACCAGATACAGCTTGTCGCACTCGACATGGCGGATGAAGTCCAGCAGCAGCTCGGCCTGGCACCCGCGGGTGCCCAGATGCAGGTCGCTGATGAAGATGGAGCGGTAGTGGCGAACGGCGACGTCGGCGCTCATGTCGAACCCCCGTTGTGGCGCCGCCAGATCATTCCGTCCCCGGATCGGAAGATGGCGGCCAACGGCAGGCGATTAAGCTGATTGCATGTCGCTTTGATGAAGCGGGCCGCGGCGGATTTACCGGGCGTTAAGGCGTCGCTTGCTCGGGGGCGGCCCGCGGCGGACCTCGGCCCTGCCCGCGAAACGCGCAGTTTCGACGTCATTGTCAAAATTCTGGACCGTTAAGCAATCCCTTTTGGCGCTTGGGGTTGCTCAAGCACGGCAAGCCTGTTGCGGTGCAGCATCGCGGGCACTAGATCACCGGCATGGACGCCGCCCGCCTCGCCAAGGACACGCCGAAATCCCAGAAGACCCGCGCGCGGATTCTGGACCAGGCGATGCGCCTGATCGCCGAGATCGGCTACCACGCCGCCACCAACCCGGTGATCGCCGACGCCGCCGGCCTGACGCGCGGGGCGATGCTCTATCACTTCCCCACCCGCGAGGCCCTGGTCGAGGCCGCCGTGGCCCACATCCAGGCCGAGCGCTCGACCCTGTTCCGCGCCGCCGCCGAGAACCTGCCCGCCGGCGCCGACGTCACCGAGCACGCGATCGACAGCTACTGGGACCTGCTGCACAGCGTGCCGTTCCAGGCCTTCGGCGAGCTGGAGGACGCTGGCCGCACCGACCCGGCCATCCACGCCCTGCTGGCCCCCGCCCAGGCCGAGTTCGACCGCGCCCAGGCCGGCGACCACTTCCTGAAGATCCTCCACGCCGGAGCGGGTCCGAGGTTCCAGGCCAGCCGCGATCTGGCGCGGTTCATGCTGGAGGGGTTGGCCAGAACGACCCTGACCTACGACAAGGACGGCCGGAAGGAGCGCCTGCTGATGCTGATCAAGCGGGCCACGCACATGCTGAACCGCAAGGGCGATGTGCAGGATTTGTGGCCGGAGTAGGGGGGCGTCGTTCTTGACGCCCCCTCCAGAGTTGCGCTCTTTGCCTTCGCCGATCAGCGTCGACAACCTCACGGTGTGCCACGAAATGGCGAGAAGCCGCGCTTGGGCGCGTGAGCAGACCGAACCTGGATATCAAGACGGCGACACCGTCGCCCTGACCGGCCCCGAACATAAGGACCGTACAAGACGAAGCCCGCCGCTCACACAGAGCGGCGGGCTTTCTTCATTGTCGCGGCGCGGGGGCGAAGTCTGCCAGGCGGCTAGGAGCCGAAAGACAATTTCAAATTGCCGAGATGCGGCAGAACGGTTTGATCGGGTGCATTGTCCGGACGGTAGGTCACGCTCCCACCGGAGTAGTCTTGCTTTTGCACCTTCACGGGCGGCATCGGCAATTCTTGAACGGGCATGTTACGGTCCCCCTGCTTAGCTTCGACGGCCACCGACATGATCGGTCTCCAACGGATTGAGGTTAGCGGGATAGAAGTGCTTACGCCTTACCCACTTAAAACCCTCGTGACGCGTAACGGTTGCGACATCGATCGCGCCGCCGACGGTGTTAGCTCCCGGTAAAAATTTCGTAAAGTTTATAGTGGTCTCAACTAGGAAAATTGCAAGGTCAATGGCGTCCTGTACCGGCATCGCCGGAAAGACGACATGCGCCTCTGTCTCCGCCTGAATGCTGGCCAAAAGTTGTCCAAGATCGGGTTGCGGGATGCCTGCCTTCGCGAGAACGCCCGGTATTGCTCCGCTATAGCCGAGGATCAGCCGATTGATTGCCTCCGGTGCACCTGCCCAATTGAGGCCCGACTGACCCGCAGCCCTCACTTCTCGCGGCGGCGTCCAAACTCCGTTGATGAGGGTGATCTGCCAAACCTCACCTAGCCGGCTTCCAGACGGAATGCCGGCCACAAATAACTCGAAGGAATGGGGACCTTGAGGCCTGTTCTGATCGGCATCGTACGCTCTTTTCAAGAAGTCATGCGCTCGGATCGCGATTTCTTGGATCGTGTAGTTGCCGGTGTCGACGTGGTTGGCGCCCGGCTCGCTGAACTCCGCCCGCAGGTCTTTCGCCAGAACCTCAATTGACGTACCGCCGATGTGACCCATGCCGGCAGTCATCGCCATGACCGGCAGCCCCTTGTGCAAGCAGAAGAGCTTTTTGCCGTGATTGTAGACATTCATGACATGCTCCCCGCCTTGGGCGTCACGGCCTATCATGGATGTGGCGCTATCTGCGGCGAAGACGATGGCGTCGCTGACTTGAATGGCTACACAAATTGTCATAGTGCCGCGTTAAACGAGAATCGCCATTTATGCTAGCGCCTGAGGCGATTGCGCTCTTACTGCAATGCCTCATCGCGCGACGAGGCGCCACCCAACCATGCCGTCGGTGCGCTTGCGGACAAGGCTGGCTCCGAATATCCAATCTCCGCCGCATCACGGCGTTCGCAGTTTTAAGCCGGAGTGGCGTGCCAGCTACGATACGAACGCGATACCTCCTTAAAGCAGCGCCTTCGAACGTGCGGAAGAGTCAGGAGCCGACGCCCCGCGTAGGGAGCCCGCCTTAGATCTCTTGGAGGCTGCAGCGTGCAGGGCTGTCCAGGTCAGTCAAGGATCGCCTACGGCGACCGCGCGCGGCGACGCGGAGCGTCGTCCTTGAGTGACCTGGACAGCCCTGCGATCGTCTCGCCGTGAGATGTAAGGCGGGCGCTCTTCCGGGGCGGAAGGCGGTTTTGACGGGAAGAGGTCGCGCACGCCAGATGCTCCCCCGCGATGCGGGGGAGCTGCCGCCCCCGGGACCGACCGAAGGTCGGCCCGAGGATAAACTCCGCGGCTGAGGGGGCTAGCTGGAGGTCGGCCGTGCTGGCCCCCTCCGGCCCTCTGGGCCACCTCCCCCGCATCGCGGGGGAGGATCTGCGGGGATTGAGCGGCTTCTATCCCCGGCGTTCGCGGCGCCGAACCCCACGAAATCAATCACTTCCCACTTTTTCGCGCCCCTGGATCATCGGCGTTGAATCCGCCGCGATACTCAGAGCTGTCCCCGTCGCGGGGGAGGGCGTTTGGATCCGGCCCAAGACGGCGGCGGGGGTAGGTTGAGCGGGGCCGCTGGCGGTTCCTGGCGGAGCCTTCACGCCACGTCGCTTACTCTTTAGGAGCGCACGCGGGTGACGGAGCCGTCCGGGATCAAAACCATCAGCGGAGCGACAGGGCGGTGATCGTACAAGCCGCCTATCGTGGATCGTCGGGGTCGAGACGGATGTAGCCGATCGACTTGGTCCGCGCCCGTCCGGGGGCAAATGGGGTCCCGAGCTGAAAGACGCTCACGCCCCCCATCCTCACGGGCAAGAACAACCTGGCGGAGCGGTCTGCGAGCCGAAACACAAACAAACCCTACGGTCCCCGGGTTCGCCCGGCCGCTCCGTCGCCTCCCCATACCCACTCGCAGCCGCACGGCGCGAGGTCGATGAAACACGTTCCCTCCCCATCGAGGGGGAAGGGAGATCAGCTCGGGCAGATCGGCAGGGCCGTCGTGAACTTGATCTGCTCCATGGCGAAGCTGGACGAGACGTCGGTCAGCGGGGCGGTGGCGATCAGGCGCTTGTAGAAGCGGTCATAGGCGGCGATGTCCTTGACCACGACCTTGAGCAGATAGTCGACGTCGCCGCTCATCCGGTAGAACTCGACGACCTCGGGCAGGGAACTGGCGCCGGCCGCGAACTGGGTCAGCCAGGCCTCGTCGTGGCGGCCGGTCTTCACGGCCACGAAGACGGTCAGGTTGAGGTCCAGGGCCGCGCGGTCCAGCAGGGCGACGCGGGCGGTGATGACGCCGGCGTCCTGCAGGCGCTTGACCCGCTTCCAGCACGGGGTCTGGCTGAGGCCGACCCGCTCGGCCAGCTCGGCGATGGCGACGGTGGCGTCCTCCTGCAGAATGGCCAGCAGGCGGCGGTCGATTTGATCGAGATCAATCATCTCGCTATCCCGTCGTTTGGAGAATGGAATTCTCTCTATCGCGCGAATGGTAACCTTTCAAACCATGTCTTTCCTCGAATCCGCGTCATCCTAGGACGCTCGGAAATTCAGCGGGGCTCCGATGGACCTGTCCTTCACGCGTCATCCCAAGTCGGTCGGCGAGAGCTATGGTCAGCACATGGGCGTGGCCTGGAGCTTCGGCTTCACGCTGCTGGGCGCGGGCCTGGCCTGCATCGTCCACGGCATCCTGCCGTTCGCCTTCGAGCGCACCGGCAGCCAGACGGTGCGCCGCCTGAACGAGCGGCTGTCGAACCGCTGCGCCAAGGCCGACGCGCATTTCGCGGCTTCGGCGCAGATCTCCGGCGAAACCGTCCGCGGATGACGACCGCGGCGATCCGGCTGGACGCGCTGCGCGACGGGGCCGGCAAGCTGGCGCCGGGCCTGGTCGCCGGCCTGCTGCTGGCCGTCCTGGCCAAGCTGCTGGCCTCCAGCCTGCACGCCCCGGCCCCGCTGGTCGCGGTGATCCTGGGCATGATGCTCGGGGCGCTGGGCCTGCAAGCCCAGCTG
Source organism: Caulobacter sp. FV1ye6ST (assembly GCF_058681225.1). Classification (NCBI taxonomy): domain Bacteria; kingdom Pseudomonadati; phylum Pseudomonadota; class Alphaproteobacteria; order Caulobacterales; family Caulobacteraceae; genus Caulobacter; species Caulobacter sp. FV1ye6ST. Next base: position 4,599,141 of record NZ_CM178733.1, on the reverse strand, counting down.
GGCGCGGGCCTGGACGTCTTCGCCAAGCCCGGCCTGCGGCTGGGCGTGGCCATGATGGGCGCCCAGATCAGCTGGAGCGAGTTCGCCGCCCTGGGCGGTCCGGCCATCGTCGCCAGCGGCGCCGTGGTGCTGGGCGGCCTGGGCGTCGGGGCCCTGGCGGGGACCGCTTTGGGCCTGCCGTTCGCCGAGGCCCTGATCGCGGCGGCCGCCTGCTCGATCTGCGGCGCTTCGGCCGCTCTCGCGGCCTCGCAAGCCGCGCCGGCCAGCCCGGCCAATCAGCGCACGACGGCGCTGGTCATCGTCGGGGTCAACCTGCTGTCGACCGTGGCCATGCTGGCCTATCCGCCGATCGCCCACGCCCTGGGCCTGAGCGCCCACCAGGCCGGCGTGTTCTTCGGTCTCTCGATCCACGACGTCGCCCAGGTGGCCGGGGCCGGGGCCTCGGTCTCGCCCGAGACCGCCAGCACCGCGGCCCTGGCCAAGCTGGCCCGCATCGTCTGGCTGGGCCCGGCGGTCATCCTGATCGGCCTGATGCTGAGCCGCTCCAAGGAGGGCGGCGTGGTCGGCGGGCTGAAAGCGCCGCCGCTCTTTGTTTTAGGCTTCGCGGCGCTCGCCGCCTGCCGGGGCCTGGGCCTGATCCCGCCGGCCCTGGTCGCGACCATGGCGACCTGCTCCAGCTTCCTGCTGCTGGCCGGCGTCGGGGCCATTTCGGCCAAGCTGGGTCCCAAGGCCCTGCTGGAGGTCAGGCCGAGGCTGGCCATCATGCTGGGAACGGTCACACTGGCCGTCGCGGTCCTGGCCTACGCCCTGACGAGGATTTTCTTCTAAAGATCAAGGCTTGGCGGGGAACGAAACCCGCTTCATGGTCCCCATCGAGAGTCGGAGGGACCCCACAAGTGAGCTTCTGGACGCGACGCAAGTCGATCGACACCATCACCGCGGGCCACGCGGACAGCCATCAGCTGAAGAAGACCCTCAGCTGGTATCACCTGGTCGCCCTGGGCGTCGGGGCCATCGTCGGCACGGGGATCTACACCCTGACCGGCGTCGGCGCGGGCCTGGCCGGGCCGGGCGTGATCCTGTCGTTCCTGATCGCCGGGGCGGTCTGCGCCTGCGCCGCCCTGTGCTACGCCGAGCTGTCGACCCTGATGCCGGCGGCGGGCAGCGCCTACACCTACAGCTACGCGGCCATGGGCGAGCCGGTCGCCTGGTTCGTCGGCTGGAGCCTGATCCTCGAATACACCCTGGTCTGCGCGGCGGTCGCCGTCGGCTGGTCGGCCCACGCCCACGGCCTGTTCAAGATGGCGGGCTTTCCGGACTACCTGCTGGCCGGACCTCATGCCGGCGGCGTGGTCAACCTGCCGGCGGTGATCATCTCGATGGCGGTGGCGGGCCTGCTGGCCCTGGGCACCCGCGAGAGCGCCACGGTCAACATGGTCCTCGTCTTCGTGAAGATCATCGCCCTGATCGTCTTCGTGGTCCTGTGCCTGCCGGCCTTCGACGCCAGCCACTTCACCCCGTTCATGCCCAACGGCTTCTCGGCCCATGTGCCCGCCGGAGGCGGGGCGGACCAAGCCAAGATCGGCGTGATGGCCGCCGCCAGCCTGATCTTCTTCGCGTTCTACGGCTTCGACGCGGTCTCGACGGCCGCCGAGGAGACCAAGAACCCCAAGCGCGACCTGACCATCGGCATCGTCGGCTCGATGGCCGCCTGCACGGCCATCTACATGATCGTCGCCGCCGCCTCGATCGGCGCCTCGCGCACCGAGATCTTCTCCAAGAGCGAGGCCCCGCTGGTCTTCATCCTGGAGAGCCTGCAACACGGCAAGATGGCCCAGCTGGTGGCGCTGGCCGCCGTCGTCGCCCTGCCGACCGTGATCCTGGCCTTCATGTACGGCCAGAGCCGGATCTTCTTCGTCATGGCCCGCGACGGCCTGCTGCCGCGCGCCCTGTCGAAGGTCAACGCCAAGACCGGCACGCCGGTGGTCATGACCCTGCTGACCGGGGCCCTATCGGCGGTGCTGTCGGGCTTCCTGTCGCTGAAGGACATCGCCGAGCTGGCCAATGCCGGCACCCTGGCGGCCTTCATTGCCGTGGGCCTGTCGGTGATCGTGCTGCGCCGTCGCGAGCCCAACCGCCCGCGCGTCTTCTCGACCCCGGCCTGGCAGATCGTGGCCCCGGCCGGCATCCTGGGCTGCCTCTATCTGTTCTACAGCCTGCCGGCCAAGACCCAGATCTACTTCCTGTTCGCCCACATCATCGGGGCGGTGGTCTACTTCGCCTACGGCATGCGCAAGAGCGTGCTGGCCCAGGCTGAAAAGGCCGCGCGGTAAGGGATTTCCATTCGCGAGGGCCATCGCTACAGTCGGTGTCAAAACAAGTGTTTGACACGCTCTCGCGTCCAGCGAGGGCGCTGGACAGTGGGAGAAGAAGCGCATGGCCCTCGATCTGGAAACCCGCGAGCAGCTGATCGAGACGGTGGCCCGCTTCGTGGCCGAGCGCCTGCGGCCGATCGAGGCCAAGGTCGCCGAGGACGACGCGGTCCCCGCCGACGTCGTCGAGGAGATGAAGGGCCTGGGCCTGTTCGGCCTGTCGATCCCCGAGGACTTCGGCGGCCTCGGCCTCGACATGGAGGAAGAGGCGCTGGTGGCCATCGAGCTGGGCCGGGCCTCGCCGGCCTTCCGCTCGGTGTTCGGCACCAATGTCGGCATCGGCAGCCAGGGCCTGGTGATGTTCGGAACCGATGACCAGAAGGCCAAGTGGCTGCCGGGCATCGCGTCCGGCGAGATCATCACCTCGTTCGCCCTGACCGAGCCGGAAGCCGGCTCCGACAGCGCCGCGGTGCAGACCCGCGCCACGCTGGATGGCGATCACTACGTTCTGAACGGCGCCAAGCGCTACATCACCAACGCGGGCAAGGCTTCGCTGTTCACGGTGATGGCCCGCACCAATCCCGACGTGAAGGGCGGGGGCGGCGTCTCGGCCTTCCTGGTCCCGCGCGACCTGCCAGGTCTTTCCGTCAGCAAGCCCGAGAAGAAGATGGGCCAGCAGGGCGCCCATATCCACGACGTCACCTTCGACAATGTCCGTGTCCCGGCCTGGAACCGGCTGGGCGAGGAAGGCGAGGGCTTCAAGGTCGCCATGCAGGTGCTGGATCGCGGTCGCCTGCACATCGCCGCAGTCTGCGTGGGCGTGGCCGAGCGGCTGATCGCCGACTGCGTGGCCTATGCCAGCGAGCGCAAGCAGTTCGGCCAGCCGATCGCCAGCTTCCAGCTGATCCAGGCCATGATCGCCGACAGCAAGACCGAAGCCCTGGCGGCGCGGGCGCTCGTCCTCGAAACCGCCCGCAAGCGCGATGGCGGGGCCGGCATCGTGCTTGAAGCGGCGGCGTCCAAGCTGTTCGCCTCGGAGATGGTCGGGCGCGTCGCCGACCGGGCGGTGCAGATCTTCGGCGGGGCGGGCTATGTCGCCGACTATGGAATCGAACGTCTCTATCGCGACGTGCGGATCTTCCGGATCTACGAGGGCACCAGCCAGATCCAGCAGTTGGTCATCGCCCGCGAGACCTTGAAGCGCGGCGGCTAGGGCGCGGCGGGATGTCACGCCCGCTCCGCCTTGGAGCCTTGGCGTCGCGCGGCATGGAGGGGCGTTTCTCCAGTGTTTGCGAGGGTTTTTCACGGCGCCGCCAGTCAAAAGCCCGCGCACGACCTCGGAGCGATTGCGTCATCCTGTCGCTCGCGCGCCGCGAATATTTAAGCCGGCATTAAGTATGCTGGACGAGTTTGTCCCTGGATTTCGAAACGGGGGCGGCCATGAGCCAGGATCACGCAATCGGCGACCGAGTGGCGTTCATGGGCCTGGACGACAAGGCGCGAGCCGCCCTGCGCGAACTCCAGCCCGTCATTCGAAAGACCATCGGACCCGCGCTGGAGGCCTTCTACGCCAAGGTCCGGGCCACGCCCGAGACCCGCGCGTTCTTCAGCGACGAAAAGCACATGCAGGCCGCCTCGGGCCGCCAGCAGAGCCATTGGGACGTGATCTCGCGCGGCGACTTCGACGATACCTACGTCAAGGCCGTGCGCACCATCGGCCAGACCCATGCCCGCATCGGCCTGGAGCCGCGCTGGTACATCGGCGGCTATGCGGTGGTCAGCGAGCACCTGATCCGCGCGGTGATCAACGACCAGTGGCCCAAGAGCTTCATGGCCAAGGGCGATCCGGCCAAGGCTGGCGACGCGGTCAGCGCGCTGATGAAGGCGGTCATGCTGGACATGGATTTCGCCATCTCGATCTATCTGGAGACCATCGAGGCCGAGCGTCAGCGCCTTGAGGTTCAGCGCCGCGAGGACGAGGCCTGCCAGGCTCACATGGTCGCGGCGCTCGGCGAAGCCCTGGATCGGCTGGCCCGCGGGGATCTGGTGGGTCGACTCGACGCCGACGTGAAGTCCGAGTTCCAGAAGCTGAAGGACGACTTCAACAACGCCGTCGGCATTCTGGAGCAGGCGATGAGCCGGGTGGCCGTGGCCACGGACGGAATCCGCTCAGGCGCCGACGAGATCGGCGTGGCCGCCGACGACCTGTCGCGCCGCACCGAGCAGCAGGCCGCCAGCCTGGAGGAGACCGCGGCGGCCCTCGACGAGATCACCTCGACCGTCCGCCGCTCGGCTTCCGGCGCCAAGCAGGCCCAGGATGTCGTGGCCGGCGCCAAGGCCGAGGCCGAGAAGTCCGGCATGGTCGTCGACCAGGCGGTGGTGGCCATGGGCGAGATCGAGACCAGCTCGCGCTCGATCGGCAACATCATCGGGGTCATCGACGAGATCGCCTTCCAGACCAACCTGCTGGCCCTGAACGCCGGCGTCGAAGCCGCCCGCGCGGGCGAGGCCGGTCGCGGCTTCGCGGTCGTGGCGCAGGAGGTGCGGGCCCTGGCCCAGCGCTCGGCCGACGCGGCCAAGGAGATCAAGACCCTGATCGCCAACTCGACCGCCCAGGTCGATCGCGGCGTGGGACTGGTCGGCCAGACCGGCGACGCCCTGCGCGCCATCGTCGGCAAGGTGGCCGAAATCGACGCCTTGATCGTGGAGATCGCCAGTTCGGCCCAGGAGCAGGCCACGGGGCTCAACCAGGTGAACCAGGCCGTGAACCAGATGGACCAGGTCACCCAGCAGAACGCCGCCATGGTGGAGCAGACGACCGCCGCCACCCATTCCCTCAAGGGTCAGACGCTGGAGTTGGTCAAGCAGGTGTCGACGTTCTCGATCTCGGCGCGCCAGGCGGCCGCCGCGCCTGTGGCGCCAGTCGCGACGAAGCGCTCGGCGCCCGCCGCCCGCCCTGCGGCTCGCCCCGCCAGTCGCTCGGGCGGCCAGGTCCCCGTCGCCCGCGGCAATACGGCCGTGGCGCTCAAAGAAGAGTGGGAAGAGTTCTAAGTAACGACGCGTCGATCGCGAATCTTGACCCTCTGACAGCAGAACGCCCCCGCCGACGGTGTCGGCGAGGGCGTTTTGTGTTCCCCGGAAGGGATTGGCGCTTACGCGCCGCCCGGGAAGCGGAACGGGACCTTCACGGTGCCGGTCTTGGCGCCCATCGGAAGCTTTTCGGCGATGCACATGGCGGCCTTGTCGAAGCCCTTGCCGGCCGCGCTGTTGTCGACGACCTTGCAGTCCGACAGCTTGCCCGCGTCGGCGGTGCACTCCAGCATCACCTGAGCGGCGTCGCGGGTGTTCGCGAACTGCTGCAGGCAACGGCCCATTTGGTCTTCAAAGCCGCCGGCGGCCGAAGCGGCCTGAGCGACGAAAAAGCTGCCAGCGATTCCCGCGGCAATAGCGATCGGATATTTCATCCCGCTGCTCCCAAGTAAAAGTGTCACGTCCTGTGGACGACGCGTCATCCGGACGCAAAAACTTTCTCGCAGATGCGAGTTAAGAGAATCTGAGTCGCCAAATAATATTGTAGTTTACTTCTGGGTAACCATCGCCTCGCCCCTGCGAGACTCTCGTTATGTGAGCCCCTCTCTATAGATTCCACATGCGTGGACCTGCGGCCAAATGACCATCCGGGGGCTGTTAAAGCAGGTTATGTCGAATTCCCTTTAACCAAGTCAGAGGTTGTTAGGAATCTATCGGGATTATCCGACCTCAATGTTGGCGATCCGGGGGCACGGAGCGCTGGTTGGAGGGTACCTCGCGATGAAACGCATACGTCTTGTCGATCTGCCGTTGATCATCAAGATCGGCTTTGCGCCAGCTTTCGCGCTGCTCATGCTGGCTCTCATGGCCGGCGGCGCCATTGTCGTTCAGAAAAGTCAGTCTGCCGCTTTGAAGCAGGTCGTTGAAAGCGACATGCGCGAAAACATGGCGATCCAGAAGATCTCCAAGCGCATCTCGAACATCAACGGTGAACTCTACACCGTGCTGACCCACAAGGCCGGCAACATCGATCTGGCCAAGAACGACGCCCGCATGGCGGCGATCCTGACCGAGACCGATTCGGTGAAGAAGGAACTGGCCTCGCTGAAGGCCAAGCTTCCGGCCGCGGAACAGCCGAAGATCGCCGAGCTGATCAAGCAGCTGGACGAGTGCCGCAGCGCCATCGACACGGTCAGCGGGATGATCGGCGTCGACTTCAACATGGCCGTGGGCTTCATCGCGCCGTTCGAAGAGCAATACGCCAAGATGACCGGCACGCTCGACCAAGTCGTCAGCGCCGCCAACCAGCGGGTCGAGGCCGAGAGCGCCAAGCGCCAGGCTGAAGCCACCGCCGCCATGAGCGTCACGATCGTGATGTCGCTGATCACCCTGGCCGCCGTCGGCGGTCTGGCCTGGTTCACCGTCATGACGACCCGCAAGTCGATCAACGACATCGCCGGCGCCACCGACAAGCTGTCGAAGGGCGACAACACCATCGACCTCGAAAAGATGACGCGCGGCGACGAGCTGGGCGCCATCGTCTCGGCGCTGAAGGTCTTCCGCGACAACCAACTGCACCTCGACACGCTGCGCGCCGAACAGGAGAAGACGGCCGCCCTCACGGCCGACGAGCGCCGCGCCAAGGAAGCCGCCGCCGCCGCCGCCGCCGAGCAAGCCTCCACCGTCGTCAACAACCTGGCCCAGGGCCTGGAGAAACTGGCCTCGGGCGACCTGACCTTCCGCGTCACCGCCGAATTCCCCGGCGAGTACCGCAAGCTGAAGGACGACTTCAACGGCGCCATGGGCTCGCTGCAGGAGACGATGAAGGTCATCGCCGCCTCGACCGACGGCCTGCGCACCGGCGCCGACGAGATCGCTCACGCCTCGGACGACCTGTCGCGCCGCACAGAGCAACAGGCCGCCAGCCTGGAACAGACCGCCGCCGCCCTCGACGAGCTGACCGCTACCGTGCGCCGCACCGCCTCCGGCGCGCGCCAGGCCTCCGACGTCGTCTCGACGACACGTGGCGAAGCGACGCATAGCGGCCAGGTCGTGCATCAGGCAGTCTCCGCCATGGGCGAGATCGAAAACTCGTCGAAGCAGATCAGTCAGATCATCGGCGTCATCGACGAAATCGCCTTCCAGACCAACCTCCTGGCCCTTAACGCCGGCGTCGAAGCCGCGCGGGCGGGCGAAGCCGGCCGCGGCTTCGCGGTCGTCGCTCAGGAAGTCCGGGCCCTGGCCCAGCGTTCGGCCGAAGCGGCCAAGGAGATCAAGGCCCTGATCTCCAGCTCGACCCAGCAGGTCAGCCAGGGCGTCAGCCTGGTCGGCCAGACGGGCGAGGCGCTGCAGCGGATCGTGACGAAGGTCGGCGAGATCGACGCCCTGGTCACCGAGATCGCGGCTTCGGCCGCGGAGCAGGCGACCGGTCTGAACGAAGTCAACACGGCCGTGAACCAGATGGATCAGGTCACGCAGCAGAACGCCGCCATGGTCGAGCAATCGACCGCGGCGACGCACTCGCTGAAGGGCGAAACCGGCGAACTGGTTCGGCTGATGGCCCGCTTCCAGGTGGGCGGCGGGTCTTCGACCTACGCCCGCCCGGCCATGGCCGACGCGACGCAGCACGCTCCGGCGCGCAATCCGGTGGCCGAGCAACAGGCTCGCCTGAACACCTTCGCCCGTCCGGGGCGGAGCACTGGTTCGGCGGCCGTGGCCCAGGCCCCCGCCACCGAAGGTTGGGAGGAATTCTGATGGCCGCCGCGATCGCGCTACCTGAAACCCTGGATCTGAAGGCCGCGGCCCCACTCAAGGCCGCCTTCCTGGAACGCCGCGGCGCGGCGATCACCGTGGAAGCCGATCAGGTCCGTCGCCTCGGCGGTCTGTGCCTGCAGGTCCTGCTGGCCGCCCGCAAGGCGTGGGACCGGGACGGCCAAGCCTTTTCGATCAAGGGGCCTTCCCAGGCCTTCGTTGAAACCACCCGTCTTTTCGGCGCCGAAGGGGCGCTCCTCTCGGCGGAATTCCAAGGAGCTGAATCGTGACGCGTACGGTTCTCACGGTCGATGATTCCCGCACCATGAGGGACATGCTGCGCATGGCTCTGGTCGGCGCCGGATTTAATGTGGTCGAGGCTGTCGACGGCGAACATGGTCTGGAGGTTCTCTCCGCCCATCGCCCCGACATCATCATCACCGATATCAACATGCCCAAGCTGGACGGCTTCGGCTTCATCGAGGCGGTGCGGGTCGACGACGACTATCGCGCCATCCCGATCCTGGTCCTGACCACGGAAAGCGACCCGGCCAAGAAGCAGCGGGCTCGTGAAGCCGGCGCGACGGGTTGGATCGTCAAGCCGTTCAACCCCGAAAAGCTGGTCGACGCGATCCGTCGCGTCGCCGCCTAAGGGGTTGGGCCGCTCAGGGCCCGCCAGTACCGCGTACCGAATTTTGACTACCCGTTGCTAGACGCGAATTAGGACGTACGGGATATGGACGAGCTAGAGGCCATCAAGGTCACCTTCTTCCAGGAATGCGAGGAGCTTCTCGCCGACCTCGAGGGCGGTCTCCTGGCCATGCAGGAAGGGGCCGGCGACAGCGAGACGGTCAACGCCGTGTTCCGCGCCGTCCACTCGATCAAGGGCGGCGCCGGCGCCTTCGGCCTCGAGCCGCTGGTGCGCTTCGCCCACGTGTTCGAGACCCTGCTGGACGCCGTGCGCGCCGGTTCGGTGCCCAACACGGTCGAACTGGCCGCCGTCCTGCTGCGCGCCTCCGACATCCTGGCCGACCACGTCAGCGCCGCGCGCGGCCTGGGCGATGTCGACATGGCCGCCTCGGCCGCCATGGCCGCCGAGCTGGAAGCCTGGACCGACCCGAACGCCGCCCCGGCCCCAGTGGCGGCCCCGGCCGCCGCCGCTCCCGTGGCGGTCGAGGAGGCCGCTTCGGCCGCGCCCGCCAGCGTTTCCGACGTCGCCGCCGAAGACGCGATGGATGACGACGACCTCGGCTTCGTCTTCGTGCCGCAGACCATCTCGGTCGAGGCGCAGGCCGCCGACGCCGATCTGATCCCCTCGAACGTCTGGACGGTGTCGATCCGTCCGAAGTCGGACCTCTATCGCAAGGCCAACGAGACGGCGCTGCTGCTGCGCGAGCTGAACCGCCTGGGTCCGATCAAGGCGACCCTGGACGACCGCGCCCTGCCGTCCCTGGAAGACCTGGATCCGGAAGCGGCCTTCGTGACCTGGAGCGTCCGCCTCGAGACCGAGGACGACGAGGCCGCGATCCGCGAAGTCTTCGAGTTCGTCGACGGCGACTGCGACCTGGAAATCACCCGTGGCGAAGCCGCGGTCGAGGATGCTCTGGCCTCGCTGCTGACGGTGGCCGAAGCGCCCGCCGCGGCGTCTGAAATGGCCATCGAGCCCGTTGCTCCGGCCGCCATCGAAATTCCCGCCCCTGAAGCGGTCGCGGCGCCCGTCGCTGAGGTCGTGGCCGTCGCGCCGACGCCCGCGCCTGCCGCCGAGGCCGCCAAGCCTGCCGCCGCCACGCCCAAGGCTACCCAGGTCGAAGTCCCGGGGCCCGGCCAATCGGTGATCCGCGTCGATCCCGAGCGGATCGACCGCCTGATCGACCTGGTCGGCGAACTGGTTATCAACCAGGCCATGCTGGCGCAGCGCGTCGGCGAATACGGCATCGCCCCGTCCTCCAACCTGGCCATGGGTCTGGATGAGCTCGAGCAGCTCACCCGCGAGATCCAGGACAGCGTCATGGCCATTCGCGCCCAGCCGGTGAAGTCGGTGTTCCAGCGGATGCCGCGCCTGGTTCGCGAAGTCGCCAACATGACGCACAAGCAGGCTCGCCTGGTCATGGACGGCGAGAACACCGAGGTCGATAAGACGGTCATCGAGCGTCTGTCCGACCCGATCACCCACATGCTGCGCAACGCCATCGACCACGGGCTGGAAAGCCCCGAGGAGCGCAAGGCGGCCGGCAAGAATCCCGAAGGCGTCGTGCGTCTGGCCGCCCTGCACCGCAGCGGCCGGATCGTCATCGAGGTTTCGGACGACGGCAAGGGCATCAACCGCGAGCGGGTCCTGTCGATCGCGGTCAAGAAGGGCCTGATCGCGCCCGACCTGACCCTGACCGACGAAGAGATCGACAACCTGATCTTCCTCCCGGGCTTCTCGACCGCCGACAAGATTTCGGACGTGTCGGGTCGCGGCGTCGGCATGGACGTCGTCAAGCGCTCGGTCCAGGCCCTGGGCGGTCGCATCTCGATCACCTCGCGTCCTGGTCTGGGCTCGACCTTCACGCTCAGCCTGCCGCTGACCCTGGCCGTCCTGGACGGCATGGTGGTCGACGTCGCCGGCGAGACCCTGGTCGTGCCGCTGGCGGCCATCGTCGAGAGCCTGCGCCCGAAGCCGGAAGAAGTTCGCCCGCTGGGTCCGGTCGGCTCCGTGCTGGCCGTCCGCGACAGCTTCGTGCCGCTGATCGACGTCGGCCAGGCCCTGGGCTACCGCACCCACTCTCCGCACCCGACCGACGGCGTGGTGCTGCTGGTCGAGGGCGAGGACGGCTCACGCGCCGCCCTGGTGGCCGACGCCATCCACGGTCAGCGCCAGGTCGTCATCAAGTCGCTGGAGCAGAACTATCAGCAGGTCGAGGGCGTCGCCGCCGCGACCATCCTGGGCGACGGCCGCGTCGCGCTGATCCTCGACGTGGACGCCACGATCGCCATGCGTCGCCGCGAAGGCGGGGCGCCCCGCCCCACAGAACCCACCCTCATCGCGGCGGAGTAAGTCATGACTGACCATGCCGCCGCCACGGGGATCGACCGCCGGGAACTGATCTCCTTTCGTGTAGGAGACCAGGAGTACTGCGTGGACATCATGGCGGTCCGCGAGATCCGCGGCTGGAGCCCGGCGACGGTGCTGCCGCAATCGCCCGGTTTCATGCGCGGCGTCATCAATCTGCGCGGCGCGGTGCTGCCGATCATGGACCTGGCCTGCCGTCTGGGCATGCCGGTGATCGAACCGACCGTCCGTAGCGTCTTCATCGTCGTCAAGGCGGGCGACCGCACCGTCGGCCTGCTGGTCGACGCGGTCTCGGACATCCTGTCGGTCAATGACGACATGATCCAGCCGACCCCGGACATGGCCTGCGACACCGTCCGCAACTTCGTCCGCGGCATCATCTCGATCGAGGGCCGCATGATCAGCGAGATCTCCTTGGACCGTATCCTGCCTGAACGGGAGGCCATGGCCGCCTGATGACGAGTTCCGCCTCCACCTCAGAACGCCGCGAAGCCATCGTTGATGGCGAGTTCGCGTTCACCAATCAGGATTTCAAGCGCATTGCCGCGCTGCTGTACGATCTGGCCGGCATCAGCCTGCCCGACAGCAAGGCGACGCTGGTCTATTCGCGCCTGGCCAAGCGCCTGCGGACCCTGGGTCTGCGGACGTTCACCGACTACTGCGCCTTCGTCGCCAGCGACAAGGGTCACGACGAAAGCCAGGAGATGCTCCGGGCGCTGACGACCAACGTCACGCGTTTCTTCCGCGAGCCTCACCACTTCGACGACCTGCGCGCCAATGTGCTGGAGCCGGTCGTCGACAAAGTGCGCGCCGGGGGCCGCCTGCGCCTGTGGTCGGCCGCCAGTTCGTCGGGCCAGGAGCCCTATTCGATGGCTTTCACCGTGCTGTCGGTGTGGCCGAACGCGGCCGATCTGGACATCCGGATCCTGGGCACGGACATCGACACCAACGTGCTCGCGACCGGTCGCGAGGCCGTCTACGACGAGTCTCTGCTGGAAGGGATTCCGGCCTCGGCGCGCAGCCAGTTTTTCGAGCGTGATGCGTCGGATCGTCGCGCTTGGCGCGTTTGCGACGCGGCCCGCGGCCTGGTCGCGTTCCGGGAACTAAATCTCAATGGTCCGTCGTGGCCTATGAAGGGGCCTTTTGACGCAATCTTCTGCCGGAATGTCGTGATCTATTTCGATGAACCTACTCAGGAACGCGTCTGGAGCCGCTTCGCGCCGCTCGTCGCGCCAGGCGGCCGGCTGTATGTCGGCCACTCCGAGCGCGTGAGCGCCAACATCACCGCGTTCGAAAGCTGCGGCTTGACCGCCTATCGAAAGGTCGGTCGCTGATGCCCAAGATCCGCGTTCTCGTCGTCGACGACTCCGCCACCATGCGGAGCCTTATCACGGCGGCCCTCTCCCGTGACCCGGATATCGAGGTGGTCGGCGGCGCCGGCGACCCGTTCGAGGCTCGCGGCATGATCAAGGCCCTGAACCCCGATGTCGTCACGCTCGACATCGAGATGCCGAACATGAACGGCATCGAGTTCCTCGAGAAGATCATGCGCCTGCGGCCGATGCCGGTGGTCATGGTCTCGACCCTGACCCAGGCTGGCGCTGAAATGACGCTGCGGGCGCTGGAGCTGGGCGCGGTGGACTGCGTGGGCAAGCCCGCCGACGCCACCGGCACCCAGGAAGCCCTGGCCGAGATCGTCGCCAAGGTGAAGATCGCGGCCCGCGCCTCGGTCCGCACCAACGCCGGCGCCGCGCCCAGCGCCGCGCCTGTGCGTCGCAAGGACTTCATGCCGTCGGGCGACATCGTGGCGATCGGCTCGTCGACCGGCGGGGTGGAAGCCCTGCTGTCGATCCTGACCCTGTTCCCCGAGACCTGCCCGCCGACGGTCATCACCCAGCACATGCCGGCCACCTTCACCGCCAGCTTCGCCGCGCGCCTGGACCGCGCCAGCGGGGCGAAGGTGCAGGAAGCCACCGACGGCGCGCTGCTGGAGCCCGGCAAGGTCTATGTCGCCCCCGGCGGCGCCGCGCACCTGACGGTCGTTCGCTCGGCTGGCCTGCGTTGCCGCCTGGTTCAGGGCGACCCGGTCAGCGGCCACCGCCCGTCGGTGGACGTGTTGTTTAACTCGGTGGCGGCCGCGGTCGGCGACAAGGCTGTCGGGGCCATCCTGACCGGCATGGGCCGCGACGGCGCCCAGGGCCTTCTGACCATGCGGAACGCCGGCGCCAAGACTCTGGGCCAGGACGAAGCCTCGTGCGTCGTCTACGGCATGCCGCGCTCCGCTTTCGAAATTGGCGCTGTGGAGAAGCAGGTTTCCCTGTCCCACATGGGCCAATCCATTCTCGATCTAGCCTCCGCGAGGCGCTGAACCATGCCGCAAGCTAGCACCATCTCCGTACTCGTGGTCGACGACCAGCTCACCATGCGGGCTCTGATCCGCAATGCGCTGCAGCAGATCGGCTTCAAGGACATCCGTGAGGCGCCGGACGGCGAGGAGGCTCTCAAGAACCTCCTGGCCAAGCCCGCCAACCTGGTCATTTCCGACTTCAACATGCCGAAGATGGACGGCTTGGCGCTGTTGCGCGCGGTGCGCTCGCATCCGCCGATCCGCCAGACCGCCTTCGTCATGCTGACGGGTCGCGCCGACCGCGAACTGGTCCAGCGCGCCGTGCAGTTCGGCGTCAATAACTATTGCGTCAAACCGTTCACGGTTCAGGGCTTGAAAGAGAAGATCGAACAGGTGTTCGGGCAGCTGACATGACGCAATTCTCCCATCACGACGACCCGGAACGGGCGATCAAGGTTCACGTGACCCAGGGCGAAAGCCATGTGACGGGCGATCCGCAGGTGGTGATGACCACCGTGCTGGGGTCGTGCATCGCCGCATGCATTCGCGACCCGCAGGCCGGTGTCGGCGGCATGAACCACTTCCTGCTGCCGGATTCCGGCGATGGCCGGACCGGTGGCGACGCCGTGCGCTATGGCGCCTACGCCATGGAAGTACTGATCAACGATCTGCTGAAGAAGGGCGCCCGCCGCGAGCGGATGGAGGCCAAGATCTTCGGCGGGGCCAAGCTGTTCGACGGTCTCTCGGACGTCGGCGCCAGCAACGCCGCCTTCGCTGAACGCTTCCTGCGCGACGAAGGCATTCCGATCGTCTCGTCCAGCACCGGCGGGGTTTCGGCCCGTCGCGTCGAGTTCTGGCCGACCTCGGGCCGCGTTCGCCAGCGCCTGGTCGCCGTCGACAACGCGCCGCAGGACGTCCGTCGTCCCACGCCGCCTCCGATGCCGGCCGTGGCCAGCGGCGACGTGGACCTGTTCTGAGCCTGATGGCCGCTCTTCAGCTCCAGACGCCGACGACCGCACCAGCCGAGCACCTGCCGGTGGGAGAGCTGTCGCGTCGTCTGGCCGCGGAGCTGGCTTCGGCCGCGGCCCTGTGTCGGGACTGCGAGCATGTGGCCGGCGACCTCGCCAAGGGCGGGGCGACGCTGGAGAACCTCACGCGCCTGCAGTCGCTGGACGAACTGACCCAGCGCCTGCACGGCCTGTCCGAGGTGCTGGAGCGCATCGGCCAACACGCCTCCGGCGAGTGGAACGTCTCGATCGAGCCGCTGCTGAGGGGGCTGGGCCTGTCCGACATGGTCGTGCGGCTGCGCGCTGAAGAACGGGTGGGCGCGCGCGTCGATCCGGGCGAGCTGGACTTCTTCTAGACGCGTCATGCCGGAACCGCTCCTTCCCTCGACGCGGATTAATCTCGAAAAGGCCACGGTGTTGGTCCTGGACGACAACGGCGCCTCGCTGGACATTTTGTCGCAGGTGGTCTCGGGCTTTGGCGTCAAGCAACTGCTCCGGGCAGAGAGTGTCGCGGACGCGCAGACCCTGATCCGCACCAAGACCTTCGACCTCGTCATCAGCGACGTTCAGATGCCCGTCACCGACGGTATCGAGTTCATCGAATGGCTGCGGAAGGACGGCGGCGAGACCAACCGCTACGTCCCGGTCATCCTGGTCACCGGCCACACCCGCACCTCGCAGATCTTCAAGCTGCGCGACGCGGGATCGAACTATGTCGTGGCCAAGCCGATCACCCCCAAGGTGCTGCTGGAGCGCATCGTCTGGGTGGCGCGCGAGGAGCGTCAGTTCATCGAGTGCGACACCTACATAGGGCCTGATCGACGTTTCAAGCACGAGGGACCCCCGCCGGGGACGGATGGACGGCGGAAGGATGACCTCCCGGCGGAGGTGGGTGATGCGCAGACGCCCAACATGTCGGACGACGAAATCGCCAACCTGATGCGCCCAGCGAAGGTGCAGATATGACCGTCCGTAAATTCCGTCCGCCCAACCGCCTCGCCAGCATGATCAAGGAGCGGGGCGGCATCCTGGCCCAGGACGCCATCATCGCCGCCGAGGCGGGCGTCGAGAGCCTGCGCGAGGCTTCGCTGGCCGCTCTGGACGAGACGCTCGCGGAGATCGAGCGCCGCTTCGGCAAGACGGCCGAAGGCCGCGACAGCGAGCCTTTCGACGCGCTCTACCTGCTCGGCTCGCGGATCATCGACGTGGGGCAGTTCGTCTCCGACAGCGGGGTCGACAAGGCGGCGGTGTCGCTGTGCACCCTGGCCGACAGCCTGGCGGAGGCCGGGGTCTGGCGCTGGGATGCCGTCGACGTCCACCTCAACGCCTTCAAGCTGCTACGCGCGATGGGCGCCCAGCTGCCGAGCGCCCAGCGCGAGGCGATGCTGGAAGGGCTTTATCAGGTCAGCCACTACCGCCCCCACGAGGGCTGATTCGCCCTGTGACGAACCGTCGCCATGTGTCGGAAACGCAACGGCGCTAAGTCTCATGAGTTGTGTCCGCTTTGTGGCCTTGTCGGCCGCCAATCGCTTTGTTAGTGCTCTGATACCGGTGTCAAGAACGAGTGTCTGCTTCTGACACCGGTGGCAAAAATCAAGATCTAAGGCCGGGGGACGGCTTCGTGGGAAGGACGCGAAGTCGGAACGAAGGCCAAGGGCGGCGGTGACGCCGTCTCCAAATGGTCTCATCGGGAGGAGGTTCTATGTCCAAGAATAACACGGGACGCGTGCGCGCCCTGCAATACGGCGTGTCCGCGAGCGCCCTGGCCCTGGCGATGGTCTTCGCCGGCGCCGCTTCGGCCCAGGAGACGCCCGCCGCTCCGGCCGCGACCGACGAAGTCGAAGCCGTCGTCGTCACCGGTTTCCGCGCCTCGCTGGCCAACGCCCTCGACATCAAGCGTCGCGAGAACGACCTGGTCGACGTCATCAAGGCCCAGGACATCGCGGATTTTCCCGACCTGAACCTGGCCGAGTCGCTGCAGCGCGTGCCGGGCGTGTCGATCGACCGTGACGGCGGCGAAGGCCGCACCATCACTGTCCGCGGCCTGGGTCCCGACTTCACCGTCGTGCGCCTGAACGGCCTGGAAGCCCTGGCCACCACGGGCGGCAAGGACAGCTCGGGCGGCGCCAACCGCGGCCGCCAGTTCGACTTCTCGATCTTCGCCTCGGAGCTGTTCAACAGCGTCACCGTGCGCAAGTCGATCTCGGCCATGAACGAAGAAGGCTCGCTGGGCGCGATCGTCGACCTGCAGGCCGCGCGTCCGTTCGACTTCGGCCAGTTCGCCATGAGCGCTTCGGGCAAGATCGGCTGGAACGACCTCTCGCGGAAGAGCGACCCGCGCTACACCTTCCTGGTCAGCAATCGCTGGGACACCGGTATCGGTGAAGTCGGCGCCCTGCTCTCGGTGGCCTACGCCACTCGCAAGCAGCGCGAAGAGGGCTCCTCGACCGGTCGCTGGGAAAACCCGTCGGTCGCCGCCAACTCCTCGACCGCCTTCCCCTGCTCGGGCGCGGCCTACAACCCGGTCAGCGGCCCAGCCCTGACCTGCGCGCAGATCGGTACGACCGTCGGCGGCACCACCCCGACCACCACGGCCGCCGCCGGCACCGCCAACAGCCTGTGGCACCCGCGGATCCCGCGCTACGGCCGCCTCGACTACGATCAGAAGCGCCTGGGCGTGACCGGTTCGCTGCAATGGCGTCCGACCGCTAATTCGACCCTGACCCTCGACGCGATGCTGGCCAAGTTCACCAACAACCGCGACGAAACCTATCTGGAAATCATCTCGTTCAGCCGTTCGGGCGCTGGCCTGCCGCAGACGGACGTCGTCAACTTCACGGCGGACAGCAAGGGCAGCCTGATCAAGGGTTCATTCGACGATGTCGACGCCCGCGTCGAGTATCGCCACGACGAGCTGAAGACCGAGTTCAACCAGCTGGCTCTGACCTACGAGACCAAGTTCGGCGAGTCGGGCCACTTCTCGGCCACCTACGGCCAGTCGCGTTCGATCCAGGACAACCCTGTCCAGACGACCTTCTCGTTCGATCGATACGACACCGACGGCTATAGCTACGACTACTCGGCCAACGACAAGCTGCCGAACTTCAACTATGGCTTCGATCCGACCAACCCGGCCAACTACGTCTACAGCCCGAGCAACGCCCTGGGCGACCCGTCGCTGTTGCGCATGCGTCCCAGCAAGGCGGTCAACACCTTCAAGACCTTCCGCGCCGACGTCGACTACGAGATCCTGAACGGCTTCAAGCTGCGTTATGGCGGCGACTACAAGGAATACGGCTTCAGCTCGTGGGAGCAGCGCCTGTATTCGCGCAACCTCGCGACAACGGGCACGAGCTTCACCTCGGAAGCCGCCTACGGCCTGCCGGCCGGCGTCACCATCGCCGACGTGTCGCAAGTGATCAGCGGCTTTGGCCGTGGCCTGAACCTGCCGTCCGGCGTGCCGACCTCGTGGCTGGCCCCTGACCTCGGCAAGCTGCAGTCCAAGCTCGGCTACGACTGCAACTGCATCAACGCCAACGGCGACTTCCGTCTCAGCGTCCTGAACCAGCTGGGCGCCCTGCGTCAGATCACCGAGAAGGACACCGCCTTCTACCTGCAAGGCGACTTCGACTACGACATCTTCAATATCCCGGTGCGCGGCAATGTCGGCGTGCGCTGGATCAAGACCGACCAGACGGCGACCGGCCACTACAACTCGGGCGCGGTTGTTAAGACCGTCGCCACGCCGTTCGGCAATATCTCGGAATCGGTCCCGACCGACGCCGTCCAGACCGTGTCGCGTGAGTACACGAACACGCTTCCGTCGCTGAACATGTCGGCCCAGCCGTTCGACAACTTCTACATCCGCTTCGCCGCCGCCAAGGCGATGACGCGTCCGCAGCTGCCGAACCTGACGCCGGGCTATACCTCGGTCAGCCAGTCGGCGCAGACGCTGACCCGCGGCAATCCCGCGCTGAACCCGATGCTGTCCAACAACCTGGACCTGAGCTTCGAGTGGTATCCGGACAAGGAAACCCTGTTCTCGATCGGCTTCTTCCAGAAGGACATCAAGTCCTACATCCAGACCTCGGCCGTCACGATGCCGTACTCGGAAACGGAACTGCCGACCTCGCTGCTGACCAACGGCAACACGCCGGACACGCTGTTCACGGTCACGACCCAGATCAACACCCCCGGCGGCAAGCTGAAGGGCTTCGAGGTCTCGCTGCAGCGTCCGTTCTCGTTCCTGCCCGAGCCCTTCGACGGCTTCGGCGGTATCGTGAACTATACGCACGTCACCAGCGACATCGAGTATGTGATCAAGAACCCGACCTACGCCGGCACGCCGCGCGTTCAGACGGCTCCGGCCGTGCTGCTGACCCAGCCGCTGCTGAACTTGTCGCCGGACGCGTTCAACGCGACGCTCTACTACGAAAAGGGTCCGTTCAAGGCGCGTATCTCGGGCTCGTATCGCGACCCGTACCTGATCCAGGTGGCCCCGTCGGCGACCAACAACAACGACGTCCGGATCAAGGAAAAGACCTTCAACCTGGACACGCAGGTCAGCTATAACTTCAAGAACTTCACCATCACCCTGGAAGGTATCAACCTGACCGACCAGGAAGACAGCAAGCTCGACGACTCGACCCGCATGATCTCGGAAGAGTACGTGCACTACGGCCGTCAGTACTATCTGGGCGTGAAGTGGAAGTTCTAAGCTTCCACGGCTCCCGGGCCTGAAAGGAAGGGCGCTGACCGCGAGGTCGGCGCCCTTTTCTTTTTTCCGTTGGCGGCCGAGCGCTAACGCGCGATCCCATCGATCCAGGTGGCCGTGACGTTCAGCCGCTCGTCCAGCAGGCAGAAGTCCGCCGCGTAGCCTCGTGCGATCTTGCCGCGCTGGGCGGCCAGGCCCAGGAAGGCGGCGGGGGCGGCCGAGGCCATGGTCACCGCGTCTTCCGGGCTGACGCCCAGCATGGCCACGGCGTTGCGCACCGCGCCGGCCATGTCGAGGTCAGAGCCGGCCAGGGTGCCGTGGTCGTCGACGCAGACGCCGTCGCGCACGACGATCTCGCGGCCCTGCAGGGTGAAGCGCTTGTCGGCCATGCCCACGGTCGGCATGGCGTCGGTCACCAGCATGAAGCGGTCCAGCGGCCGGGTGCGCAGGGCGATCCTCAAGGTCGCCGGATCGACGTGGCGGCCGTCGACGATGATGCCGGCCCAGGCCGTTTGGCTCTCCAGCGCCGCGCCCACCGCGCCCGGCTCGCGGCTGGTCAGCGGCGACATGGCGTTGAACAGGTGGGTGAAGCCGGTCAGGCCGTGGTCCAGCGCCTGGCGCAGGGTCTTGTAGAGCGCGTTTGTGTGGCCGGCGGCGACGCGCACGCCGGCGTCGGCCAGGCGCTGGATCATCTCCGGCGTCGTGCGTTCCGGGGCCAGGGTGACCAGGGTCTCGCCGACCTTCAGCGAGGTCAGCAGCGCCAGGGCCTCGTCGTCGATGACGCGGAACTTGCCCTCGTCATGGATGCCCTTGCGCTTGGGATTGAGGAACGGGCCCTCGATGTGGATCCCCAGCACGCCGGGAACGCCCTGTTCGATGGCCTGCTCGGTCGCCCGCATGGCCCGGTCGACCACCGACAGGTCGTCGCTGATCAGGGTCGGCAGGAACCCCGTCGTGCCATAGGCGCGGTGCGCCGCGCCGATCGCGGCGATGGCCTCGGGCGTGGGCGAGTCGTTGAACAGCACCCCGCCGCCGCCATTGACCTGGGTGTCGATATAGCCCGGGACCAGCAGGCCGCCGGAGAGGTCCCGCCGTTCAGCGCCCGCCGGAACCGCGTCCGCCTCGACGATCTCCGCGATCACGCCGTTCTCGACCAGGACGGCCTTGCCGTCGACGACGCCGGCTTCCGTCAGGACGCGGCCATTTACAAGCGAGGCCAGCATCAGAGGGTTTCGGTGACCTTGTTGAGGTGGGGCGGGCTGTCGGGATCGTAGCCGCGCGCCACCGACAGGGCGTTGGCCATGCGGTAGAAGCTCTGGATCATCAGGATCGGCTCGAGGACCGGGTGGCTGGACACCGTCGGCAGCACGCCATCGCCGGTCTCGTCCCCTTGCGTTCCGTTGGGCGCGGCCAGCATGACCGTGGCGCCGCGTTCGCGCAGGCCCTCGGCCATGGCGTCGACGCTGGCGCGGCTCTCGTCGTTCTGGGCGAAGACCAGGACCGGGAAGCCGTCCTTGACCAGGGCCATGGGCCCATGCAGCACCTCGGCGGCGCTGAAGGCCTCGGCGTGCAGGCCGCAGGTCTCCTTGAACTTCAGGGCCGCCTCCAGGGCGACCGCGAACCCGACGCCGCGGCCCAGGACGTAGAGATTGCGGGCCGGCGTCAGGCGCTCGACGGCCGGGGTCCAGTCCAGGGTCCAGGCCTCGGCGAGGGCGTCGGGCAGGGTCGACAGCGCCTGGGTCAGCTCGTCGTCCCGCGTCCAGGCGGCGATCAGCTGGGTGATGGCCGCGAGGGCGGCGATGTAGGACTTGGTGGCGGCCACCGACAGCTCGGGACCGGCGTGCAGCGGGATCACCGCGTCGGCCAGCTGGGCCAGCGGCGAGTCGACGACATTGACCAGGGCCACCGCATAGGCGCCGGCGGCCTTGGCCGCCTTCACCGAAGCCAGCAGGTCGGGGCTCTTGCCCGACTGCGAGATGGCCAAGACCAGCGCGCCGTCGAGGTTGGGCGAGGCGTCATAGACCGAGCTGACCGACAGGCCCGCCGACGAGGTCAGGACCCCGGCCTTGGTCTCGATCAGGTAGCGGGCGAAGGTGGCGGCGTGATCGCTGCTGCCGCGCGCGCAGGTGACCACCACGCGCGGCGGATTGGCCCGCAGGCGCTCGGCCAAGGCCTCGATCGCGCCAGCATTGGCCGCCAGCTGCGCGGCCACGACCGCCGAGGCCTCGCCCGCTTCCAGGAACATGCGCGTGGCTTCAGGCGACAACCGCCCGTGCGCGGGGGTCTCGGGACAGGTCAAGACGGTCGCCTCCAAGCTATGACTCCTCAGGACTCAAGACAAGCGGGCCTGACGCTCACGATAGGGCGTTCAGTTCGGCGACGAAGTCATACGCATCGCCGCGATAGTAGGATTGCGTCACCTCCACGGCCCGTCCGTCCTTCAGGAAGCCGCGTCGCTCGATCAGCAGGCCCGCGTCCTTGACGGGCACGCCCAGCAGGTCGGCCTGCTCGGCCTGGAACAGCACCGCGCGCAGGCGTTGCAGCGCGCGCACGGGCCTATGGCCGGTAGCCTCAAGCGCCTCGTACAGCGAGACGCCGACCACCTCGGTGGAGGGCAGGGCGAAGGCGGCGATGGTGGTGTATTCCACGGCCATCGGCGCGCCGTCGGCATAGCGGATCCGGGCGAAGCGATAGACCGGCGTACCGGGCGACAGACCCAGGGTCAGCGATTCCTCGGGCGTGACCTGGCCCTCGCCGCGGCTGATCCACTCGCTGCGCGGCGTGCGCCCGCGCGAGATCATGTCCTCGGTGAAGGACGACAGCTTGGAGAAGCTCTTTTCCACGCGCGCGGCGACGAAGGTGCCCGCGCCCTGCCGGCGCGTCAGCAGGCCTTCGCTGACCAGGCCGTCCAGCGCCTTGCGGACGGTGATGCGCGAGATGCTGAACTCCTCGGCCAGATCCCGCTCCGCCGGCAGGGCGTCGTCGGGCGCCAGGACCTTCGTCTGGATGGCCTCGCGCAGGGCGCGCTGCAGCTGCTTGTAGAGCGGAGCGTGATCGTCCTTGGCGTCGAGCCGCCCGATCCGTTCAGCAAACGTCATTTACAGCCTCCCCGCCCATGCCGCGCAGACCATGGCGCCCCGATATCCGCTCACGATAGACTATAACCATTTTCATACCAATATGGTCATGGTCTGCAATTGGTTTCTTTTTGGCCTTGTCATCCGCAAAATTTCCGTCACAGTTCGCTCCTGAGGCCTGAGAAGTACCACTTTCTGCGGAACCTCCCGGAAAATTGGTACCATATTGGGCTTTGGGGTTCGGCTCCGGTCCAGTAGGCCCGGCAAAAATGGGGAGAAGCCGAGTTATGTCTAATTTCCGCAAATCCGTGATGGCCGTATCGGTCAGCGCCATGGCCGTGATGGCCGCCGCGCCGGCTCTGGCGCAAGACAACAGCACCGTCGATGAGGTGGTCGTCACCGGCATCCGCGCCTCGCTGCTGCAATCCATAGAGTCCAAACGCCGCGCCAACGCCATCGTCGATGTCGTCACCGCTGAGGACGTGGGCAAGTTCCCAAGCTCCAACGTGGCCGAAGCCCTGACCATCGTTCCCGGCGTCACGGTCGACCGCGCCTTTGGTCAAGGTGAAAAGGTCAGCATCCTCGGCACCGACCCGGCGCTGAACCGCACCCTGCTCAACGGCCAGACCGTCGCGTCGGCCGACTGGTTCATCCTGGATTCTCCGGGCCGTACGTTCAACTACGCCCTGCTGGCCCCGCAGATCGTCGGCAAGGTCGAGGTCTTCAAGTCCCCCGAAGCGCGCATCGACGAAGGCAGCATCGGCGGCACGGTCATCGTCAACACCCGCAAGCCGCTGGATCTGAAGGCGGGCCTGGTTGCTGGCGCGGTGAGCTATCTTTACACCGACCGCTCCAAGAAGGGCGACGCCCAGGGCTCGCTGCTGCTGAGCTGGAAGAACGACGCCCAGACCTTCGGGGCCAGTTTCTCGGTTCAGCGCGCCAAGGACCAGCTGCGCCGCGACGGCGTCGAAAGCTACGGCACCATGGCGGCCAACCAATGGGCCGGCGGCAACCCGGACAACCCGGTCGACTCGCGGACCAAGGGCTGCACCGGCTCGTGCGCCACGACCCTGACCTCGAACCTGACGGCCCGCGGCCCGAACGCCTTTGGCGCCTCGTACTTCGAGCAGGACCGCACCCGCACCACCTACACCACGGCCCTGCAGTGGAAGCCGACCGACGCCCTGTCGTTCGACTTCAACTGGATGAAGATCAAGGCCGACTACGACAACACCAACCAGTCGATGTACGCCTTCCAGGGCAACACCTGGAACAGCCTGGGCGCCCTGACGGGCCTGACGGTGAACAACGGCGTCGTCAGCAAGGCCTCGTTCAACAACGCGCTGAGCGTGCTCGACGTGCAGTATCGCGAAGCCGAACTGAGCTCCGACACCTACCACCTGAAGGGCCAGTACAAGGCCGACGGCTGGGACGTGAGCGGCGAGATCGGCAAGTCGACCGCCGACGGCGGCACCAAGCGCCAGGTCTTCCTCGAGTTCCTGAACTGGGCCAACTACACCGTCGACATCAGCGGCGCGCCCAAGAGCCCGGGCAGCCTGACCTACACGACCAATGTGATGGGCAACCCGTCGGCCTTCGCGACCGATCCGGGCTGGAGCGGCAACCTGGTCAGCAAGCCGACCAGCGACGAAGAGAAGTACGCCCAGATCGACCTGGGCAAGGACTTCGACGGCGTCATCCAGCGCGTCCAGGTCGGCTACAAGCGCCGTGAGCACCAGACCGGCCAGCAGTATTCGGGCATCGCCATCACTGGCGTCGCCGCCCCGGCCTCGCTGTTCAACCCGTCCACCGTGCCCAGCAACTACCTGAAGGGCTTCGACGGCGTGGGCACGCAGATGTCGAGCCGCTTCCGCATCGACGGCCAGTCGATGGTCTCGTATGTCGACAGCGGCAAGTGGCTGGCTCCGGGCGCCTCCATGCCCAAGCCGTCGATCTTCGCCGCCGCCGAGTTCACGGCGGGCAACTGGAACATCCAGGAAAACATCGACGCGCTGTACGCTCAGGCCAACTTCAAGGCCGACAACGTCCGCGGTAACTTCGGTGTTCGCTACGTGAAGACCTCGGTCGACAGCGCCGGCTATGTCTGCAAGCCCGGCGCGGCCTGCAACGCCGCCGCCGACTGGACCTGGGCGACGACGAAGAAGAGCTACGACAACGTCCTGCCCAGCGTGAACATCATCGTCGACGCGCGCCAGGACCTGGTGTTCCGCTTCGCGGCCGCCCAGGTGATCGCCCGCCCGAACTATGCCGACATGACCAACTACTTCTGGCTGTCGGACGGCATCCTGACGGGCGGCGGCGGCAACCCGGCGCTGGAGCCCTACAAGTCCAGCAACGTCAACGCCTCGGCCGAGTGGTACTTCCAGCCGCAAGCGATCCTGTCGGCCGAAGTGTTCTACAAGGACATCTCCAACTACATCCTGACGCGCACCCAGCCGGAATCCTACTTCAACCAGTCGCAGGGCAAGGTCACGACCTATCAGATCAGCCGTCCGTTCAACGCGGGCTCGGCCGAAGTGAAGGGCCTGGCGGTCGCCTATCAGCAGAACTTCGCCTACGGCTTCGGCCTGCTGGCCAACTACACCTACGCCGATGGCTCGGGCCAGGGCGGCGCGCCGCTGCCGTACAACTCGAAGAACCAGATCAACGTCAGCCCCTTCTATGAACATGGTCCGTTCTCGGCCCGGGCGACGTTCAACTGGCGCTCGAAGTACTTCACCGGCGTCGATCGCGGCGACGACATGTTCGTCAAGGCGTCGAAGACCCTGGATGCGACGGTCGGCTACGCGATCAACCAGAACATCACCATGTCGGTCTCGGGCCAGAACCTGCTGGACAGCGAGTACTACGCCTACGCCAACACCACGGCCCTGCCGCGCGGCGTCTACCGCACCGGCCGCAAGCTGCAGGCCACGCTGAACGTCAGCTTCTAGGCTGACATTCAGCGCCGGAGGCTCCGGGTCCGTCCGGAGCCTCCGGCCATCAGCGCGATTGATCCAACCCCTCCTGACTGCAAGCATGGAGCTGGGGCGGGGCAGCCTGGCTGTCCCGCCCGCTTTTTGCCGCGTATTTTCCCGCGAGGCCGCGTGACCAAGACCCCGCTGCGCACCATCGCCGTTTCGGCGTTCGCTCTTGCCATGAGTATCGGGACCGCCGTGCTCGCGACGAGCGCCCTGGCCGACTCCGCCAGCCTGACCCTGACCCCCGCGCCTGCCAAGGCGGTCCCCGCCGAGGGGGCCTTCAAGCTTTCAAGCGCCACGCGTATCCATGTCGCCAAGGGCGACGTCGAGGCCACGGGCGTCGCACGACAGCTCGCCGACCTGATCCAGCGTTCGCGCGGCTTCAAGCCCGCCGTTGTGGAAGGTCCGCTCGCCGTCGGTGAAGCCGCCGTCGTCCTGACCCGCGAAGGGCCCGCGGGCGAGGCCTACAAACTGGACGTCTCGCCGACGTCCGTGACCATCGCCGCCGCCAAGCGCGCGGGTCTGTTCTACGGGGCCATGTCGCTGTGGCAGCTGGCGACGCCGGACGCGGCCAAGGGCCAGGTCGCCTTGCCCGCCGCGTCGATCGAGGACGCGCCGCGCTTCGCCTGGCGCGGCCTGATGGTCGACAGCGCTCGACACTACCAGTCGCTGGACACGCTGAAGGCGGTCGTCGACGCCATGGCGGCCCACAAGCTCAACACTTTTCACTGGCATCTGGTCGACGACCAGGGCTGGCGGTTGGAGATCAAGAAGTATCCAAAGCTGACGCAGGTCGGCGCCTGGCGCACCGATCCGGGCGCGGCGCGCGCCTATCCGAAGTACGGCGGCTTCTACACCCAGGATCAGGCCCGCGAGCTGGTCGCCTACGCCGCCGCTCGAAACATCACGGTGGTGCCGGAGATCGAGACACCCGGCCACGCCCTGGCGCCGATCGTCGCCTATCCGTCGCTCGGCACGGCCGCGCCGGACGCCTCGCACATGGGAGACTGGGGTGTGTTCCCCTGGCTCTACAACACCGACGACGCGACCTTCGCCTTCCTCGACGACGTGCTGAACGAGGTGATGGATATCTTCCCCTCGACCTTCATCCACGTCGGTGGCGACGAGGCGGTCAAGGACCAGTGGAAGGCCAGCCCGAAGATTCAGGCCAAGATCAAGGATCTGGGCCTCAAGGACGAGCACGAGTTGCAGAGCTGGTTCATCCAGCGGGTCGGCAAGACGCTGGACAAGCGCGGCCGCCGCCTGATCGGCTGGGACGAGATCTTGGAGGGCGGGCTCGCGCCCAACGCCACGGTCATGTCCTGGCGGGGTATCGACGGCGCCATCGCCGCGGCCAGGCAGGGCCACGATACCGTGCTGTCGCCGCATCCGGTGCTCTATCTCGACAACCGCCAGAGCAGGTCGGCCGAAGAGCCGACCGGTCGCGGCCACGTCTCCAGCCTGAAGGACGTCTACGCCTTCGATCCGGCCCCGGCCCAGCTGACCCCCGACGAGCGCAAGCACATCCTGGGCGTCCAGGCCAATGTCTGGACCGAGCACATGCAGACCGATGCGCGCCTGGAGCTGATGGCCTTTCCGCGCGCCGTGGCCTTGGCCGAGCGCGGCTGGTCTTCGGAAGCGGCCGCGGACTGGGACGACTTCGCCCGCCGGATGCCGGCAGAGATGGCCCGGCTGAAGATCCTGGGCGTCGCGGCCAACACCGTGCCGTTCGAGCCGCAGGCCGCGCCGTCGGAAGGGGACGGGGGCAAGACCGCCCTAGCGCTTTCGACGGGCCTCGGTGTCGGCGAGATCCGCTACACCACCGATGGCAAGGCCCCGACGGCGGCCTCGACGCCCTATGCCGGCGCCCTGGCGCTGGCCAGCGGCGCGACTTTGAAGGCCCAGACCTTCGTCGGCGGCCAGGCCCTGGGACGCGCGCGGTCGTGGACCGTCACGCCCGGCCTGCTGGACACCCGGGTCAGCGGCCAGCTGAAGCTCTGCACCGAGAAGGTCCCGCTGACCCTGATCGACGACGCGCCCGCCGCCTTCGACAAGCGGCCCATGATGTATGTCGACATCTTCAACCCCTGCTGGATCTGGGAAGGCGCCAAGCTCGACAAGGGCGCGGTGTTGACCGCGCGGATCACCCAGATCCCGTTCAACTTCCAGGTCGGCAAGGAGCGCGACAACATTCCGCTCCACCCGCCGGCGACGCCGGGCGGCGAGTTGGAGGTGCGGCTGGGCTGCGCGGGCGAGCGCATCGCCGCCATCCCACTGGGCGACGCCGCCAGGAACGCGGGCCTGTCCACGGTGACGGCACGGCTGCCGGCCCGCGCCGACAACGCCGATCTCTGCTTGACCTTCACGTCCAAGACCCTCGATCCCTTCTGGGTGATCGAGCGCGTGACCCTGAAGCCCGCGAACTGAAGTCCGAGGAAGAGTAGCGCCCGTGTCCAACCTCGTTCTCACGTCGCCCCTCGTTCTCGTCTCGCCGCTTAACGGCTGGATCGGGCCGCTGGATGAGACGCCGGACGCGGTGTTCGCCGAGCGGATGCTGGGCGACGGGCTGGCTATTGATCCGTTTGGCTCGACCTTGCACGCGCCGTGCGACGCGGTGGTGGTCAGCGTGCATCGCGCCCGCCACGCCGTGACGCTGCGCGCGGCCAATGGCGCCGAGATCCTGATGCATGTGGGCTTGGAGACCGTGGCCCTGAACGGCGAGGGCTTCAGGGTCTTCGTGCGGGACGGCCAGAGCGTGAAGGCCGGCGACAGGCTGCTGGGCTTCGACCTCGACCTGCTGGCCCAGAAGGCCCGCAGCCTGATCACCCCGGTGGTGATCACCAATCCGGACGCCTTCCAGATCGTTCGCCGCGACCAGGACCGCGCGCTGAGCGTCGGCGACTTCCTGATGGAGCTGTCGCCGGTGGGCGGCGCGGTGGCCGCCAGCCCAGTCAGCACTGGTGAAGTGTCGCGCGAGGTCGTCGTGCCGCTGGTCCATGGCATCCACGCCCGCCCCGCCGCCCGCATCGCCGAGACGGCCCGCCCGTTCGGGGCCGAGGTCGCGCTGGTGGCGGTCAACCGCCGCGCCAGCGCCAAGAGCCCCGTCGGGGTCATGTCCCTGGCCATCCGCCATGGCGACGCCATCCAGGTCGTGGCCTCGGGGCTGGACGCCGAGGCGGCGATCCAGGCGGTGGCCGAGCTGATCGAAGGCGGCATGGGCGAGGGCGGTCCGGTGGCCGCCCAGAGCGCCCCGCCCGTCGTGACCGAGACGCCCGTGGCGCCGGCCGAATTGCCGCGTGACGGCGTGCTCAAGGGCGTGCTGGCCGCGCCGGGCCTGGCGATCGGCAAGGCCGTGCGCCTGGCGGCCGCCGACATCGTCGTGCGCGAGCAGGGCGAAGGCGTCGCCCATGAGGAGGCCGCTCTGGCCGCCGCCCTCGACGTTGTCCGTACTCGCATCGAGGCAAACGCGGCCAAAGGCGACAAGGCCCGCAAGGCGATCCTGGGCGCGCACCTGGCCTTCCTCGAAGACCCCGAACTCGCCGCCGGCGCCCGCCGCCTGATCGGCGAGGGCAAGAGCGCCGGCTTTGCCTGGCGTAAGGCCGTCGGCGGCTATGTCGAAGCCCTGCGCGGTCTGGGCGACCGCCGCCTGGCCGAACGCGTCGACGACCTGGTGGATCTCGAGCGCCAGGTGCTGCGCGCGCTCCTTGTTCTGGAAGGGGCTGGCGAAGAGGACGAAGGCGCGGTCCTGGCGCCCGGCTCGATCCTGCTGGCCGACGAACTGCTGCCCTCGCAGCTGATGGGCGTGGATCCAAGCGCCGTGGCCGGCTTCGCCACCGCGCGCGGCGGCCCGACCTCGCACGTGGCGATCCTGGCCGCGGCCATGGGCATCCCGGCCATGGTCGCCCTGGGCGGCGCGCTGCTCAAGGTCAAGGACGGCGCCGCCCTGATCCTCGACGCCGACGGCGGAACCTTGCGCGTCGCGCCGGACGCGCCCGCCCTGGAAGCGGCCCAGACCGCCCTGGCCCAGCGCCAGGAACGCCGCGCCGCCGCGAAAGCCGCCGCCCACGAGGCCTGCGTCACCCAGGACGGCGTCCGCATCGAGGTGTTCGCCAACACCGGCTCGGTCGGCGACGCCGTGGCCGCCGTCGCCAATGGCGCGGAAGGCTGCGGTCTTCTCCGCACCGAGTTCCTGTTCCTGGACCGCGACACCCCGCCGGACGAGGACGAGCAGGCCCGCCAGTACCAGGCCATCGCCGACGCGCTGGAAGGCCGGCCGCTGATCATCCGCACGCTGGATGTCGGCGGCGACAAGGCCGCGCCGTACCTGCCGATCCCGGCCGAGGAGAACCCGGCGCTGGGCCTGCGCGGCGTGCGCGTCAGCCTGTGGCGGCCGCATCTGCTGAAGACCCAGCTGCGGGCCATCCTGCGGGTTCAACCTTTTGGCCAGTGCAAGATCATGGTCCCGATGATCGCCAGCCTGGACGAGCTGCGCGCCGTCCGCGCGGTGCTCGAGGAGGCCAAGCGCGAGCTGGGCGTCAGCGACAAGGTCGAGCTGGGCGTGATGATCGAGACGCCCGCCGCCGCCGTCACCGCCGACCTGCTCGCCGCCGAGGCCGACTTCCTGTCGATCGGCACCAACGATCTGACCCAGTATGTGCTGGCCATGGACCGGGGCAATCCCGAGCTGGCCGCCCGCATCGACGCCCTGCATCCGGCGGTGCTGCGGATGATCGACCAGACCTGCCAGGGCGCGGCCAGGCATCAGCGCTGGGTCGGCGTCTGCGGGGGGCTGGCCTCCGACGTCGCCGCCACGCCGATCCTGCTGGGCCTGGGCGTCACGGAGCTGTCGACCACGGCCAGCATCGCGCCCGAGGTGAAGGCCCGCGTGCGCGGCCTCTCGCGCGAGGCTTGCCGCGGCCTGGCCCGGCAGGCGCTGGACCAGACCTCGCCCGAGGCGGTCCGGGCCCTCGTGAAGTCTCATCTTTCTATTGGGGCAGGAGCCTGACGCCCATGAAGTCTCCGCTCGAGATCCTCCAGCCCCTGGGCCGGGCCCTGATGCTGCCGATCGCGGTGCTGCCAGTGGCGGGCCTGTTGCTGCGCCTGGGCCAGCCCGACCTGCTGAACATCGGCTTCATGGCCGCCGCCGGGGGCGCGATCTTCTCCAACCTGGGCCTGCTGTTCGCCATCGGCGTCGCCGTGGGCCTCGCCAGGGAGAACAACGGCGCGGCGGGCCTGGCGGGCGTCGTCTGCTTCCTGATCGCCACCGAGGGCGCCAAGACCCTGCTGCATGTCCCGGCCGAGGTCACCGCCAACCTCGTCAAGGCTCATGCCGAGCTGGCGGGCGCGGCCTACAAGGCCAAGGCCCTGGCCAAGCTGAGCGCCCCGATCGGCATCCTCTCGGGCGTGATCGGCGGGCTGTTCTACAACCGCTTCTCGACCTTCAAGCTGCCGGAGTATCTGGCCTTCTTCAGCGGCCGGCGCTTCGTGCCGATGATCGCGGGCCTGGCCGGCCTGATCATGGCCGTGCTGATCGGCCTGGGCTATGACGGCATCAACGGCGCGGTCGACGCCGCCAGCCGGGCCGTGGTCGGCTCGGGCGAGATCGGCCTGCTGGTCTTCGGGTTCCTCAACCGGATCCTGATCGTCACCGGCCTGCACCATGTGCTCAACAACATCGCCTGGTTCGTGGTCGGCGACTATCACGGCGCCACGGGAGATCTCCGCCGCTTCTTCGCCGACGACCCCAGCGCCGGGGCGTTCATGAGCGGCTTCTTCCCGGTGATGATGTTCGGCCTGCCGGCCGCCTGCCTGGCCATGTACCACACCGCCAGGCCGGAGAAGAAAAAGGCCGTCGGCGGCATGCTGTTCTCGCTGGCCCTGACCTCGTTCCTGACCGGGGTGACCGAGCCGATCGAGTTCTCCTTCATGTTCCTGGCCCCGGTGCTCTTCGCCGTGCACGCGGTGCTGACGGGCGTGGCCATGGCGCTGATGAACCTGTTGAACGTGAAGCTGGGCTTCACCTTCTCGGCGGGCCTGTTCGACTATGTGCTGAACTTCGGCAAGGCCACGAACCCGTGGCTGCTGATCCCGGTCGGCCTCGTCTATGGCGCGGTCTATTACGGCCTGTTCCGGTTCTTCATCCAGCGCTTCGACCTCAAGACCCCAGGCCGCGAGGACGAGGACACCGTCGCCGTCGAGACCGTCACCACCGGCGGCGGGCGCGGCGCGGACTTCGTCCAGGCCCTGGGCGGGGCGGCCAACCTGACCAGCGTCGACGCCTGCACCACCCGCCTGCGCCTGATCGTCGTCGACCAGGGCGCGGTCAATGCGCCGGCCCTCAAGGCGTTGGGCGCGCGCGGGATCGTCAAGCCGTCCGCCAACGCGCTGCAGGTCGTGCTGGGCCCCATCGCCGACGGTGTCGCTGGCGAGATCCGCGCGGCCCTAAGCCGGGGTATCGGGGACGCTCCGCCTCCCGCCAAGCCCGTCGCCGTCGCCAAGGTCGCGCCTTCGGCGCCGCCGAGCGTCGAGGACGACCGCAGGGCCAAAGCGCTGCTCGTCGCCCTCGGCGGCGCGGCCAACCTGACGAGCGTCGGAACCTGCTCCAGCCGCCTGCGCCTGGTCGTCGCCGACCCCGGCGCGGTGGACGAACCCACCCTGAAGGCCCTAGGCGCCCGCGGCCTCGTCCGCATCGGCGACCACATCGTCCACCTCGTCCTCGGCCCCGACGCCGAGCGCGTCGCGGAGGCGATGCGCCGCCTGCTTCCCTAAACAGAGGGGAGCTTCGTCGAGGCGACGGGCGGGCGGAAAGTCCGCCCGCCCGTTCTTGCTAGAGCATTTTCCGATCCGACTGGATATCTGAAATGCTCTAGCCCTTTGTTTTAACGCATTTTCTGACGACGAACCGGTGTCCACTTCGCCGGAAAATGCTCTAGAAGCGCTTCCGGACCTGGAAGCCCGCCGTGCGCGGATTGATGCTCACGACCTGCTGCTTGTTGTTCACCGCCGAGGTCACGCTCATCAGGCCGACCTCGTCGGTCACGTTGTTGACGAAGAGGTACGCGCCCCAGTCGGCGCCTTCCACGCCGGCG
This sequence comes from Caulobacter sp. FV1ye6ST, assembly GCF_058681225.1. Lineage (NCBI taxonomy): Bacteria > Pseudomonadati > Pseudomonadota > Alphaproteobacteria > Caulobacterales > Caulobacteraceae > Caulobacter > Caulobacter sp. FV1ye6ST. Next base: position 4,566,719 of record NZ_CM178733.1, on the reverse strand, counting down.
CGCAGGTTGGCGTAGCCGTAGTCGCCCTGCTTCTCGTAGTAGACGTAGGTCGGACGGAACTGGGAGGCGGACTCGCCGACATAAGCGTAGTCGGCCCGGACCAGGGCGTTCAGGTCGCCGTTCAGCGGCCAGGTGTATTCGACCGCGGCCGAACCGCTGTACTTGGCCACGTTCGGGAACTCGTCGCCGCGCAGGCCGGTCGAGCCGGTGATCAGGATGGTCGAGTTGGCCTGGTCTTCCGTCAACTTGGCGTCGACGATGGCGGCGGTGCCGCTGATCGTCAGGCCGGAGATCGGACGCGCCGTGGCTTCGATTTCAAAGCCCTTGATCTTGGCCTTGCCGGCGTTGGTCAGGTAGCTGAAGGCGCCGTTGGCGCTGGTCGCCGAGATCTGCATGTTCGACCAGTCGATCTGGTAGACGGCCGCGTTCAGCGTCAGGCGTCGATCGAACCACTGGCTCTTCACGCCGCCCTCGTAGTTCCACAGGCTGTCGGGCGCGTAGCCCAGCAGGGCGCTGGCCAGGCCGGGGACGTTGTTGGCGCCGCCCGGACGGAAGCCCTTGGCCGCCACGGCGTAGACCATGACGTCGGACGTGACCTGGTAGGAGGCGTTCAGCTTGCTGACCCAGCCGTCGGCGCCGGCGTCGACCTGGGCGGCCGGACCCACATAGGACTGGGTGATGAAGTTGCTGATCAGGACCTGGCCCGAGACCGTCTTGTCGTACTTGAAGCGGCGCAGGCCGCCGGTGAGGGTCAGCTTGTCGATCGGCTTGTAGGACACTTCACCGAAGAAAGCGGTCTGCTTGGTGTCGGTGCCGACGTGGCGCCAGGCGGTCAGGTCGTTGGGGTTGATAATACCGGTGGTCGCGTCGCCCTTGGCCACCTTGCTCTCGATATAGTCTTCGCGCTTTTCGAGATAGGCGCCGGCCGTCCAGTCGACCTTGTCGTCGAACAGCGAGCCGGTCATGCGCAGCTCGTGGTTCCAAGAGGTCAGGCCCATCGGCTGATAGAGCGCGCCGGGGATCCGGCTGTCGGCATAGGCGGTGAAGGCCGTCAACTGCGTCGACGTACAGGCCGGGTTGGTGGAGCCCGTCGGGGCCGGACCGCCGGCGACCCAGTTGCGGCAGGCGGTGGCGTTGGCCCGGCTGCCCGAGAGCGTCGGGCTGTAGTCGGAATTCCGCAGCAGAGTCCACTTGTAATAGGACGAGGTCGCCGTGACCGTGGCGAAGCTCAGGTCCCACTTGCCCGTGAGGTTGTACATGCGCAGGTTGTCGCTGGTCGGGGCGATGACGCGGGCGTTGGTCTTGTACTCTTCCTTGCCCAGCGCCGGATACCAGCTGTTCTGACCGTCCAGGGTGGTCTTCTGGTAAAGGCCAGTGGCGTTGATCGTCAGGTTCTCGGTGGGCGTGAAGCCCAGCATCAGGCGACCGCCGCTCGAGTGCTGGTCGTTGATGTCCTTCTTGTTGAGCAGGACGTCGTCGACATAGCCGCCGCCTTCGGTCTTGTAGAGCACCAGGCGGGCGGCCAGCTTGTCCTCGATCAGCGGCACATTGACCATGCCCTTGACCGAGTAGCCGTTGCTGCCGCCCTTGGTGCTGGTCCCTTGGGCCTCGACGGCGCCGGCATAGCGGCTGGTGTCGGGCTTGTTAAGGATCACGCGCAGGGTGCCGCCCATCGAGCCCGAGCCGTACAGCGTGCCTTGCGGACCGCGCAGGACCTCGACGCGCTCGGCGTCGAACAGGTTCACGTCGGCGCTGGTCGAGCTGGCGTCGGCGGTCGTGCCGGCAGGGCCCGTCAGCGGGGTTTCGTCGTAGTAGAGGCCGACGGTGGCTTCACCGGCGCTGCGCACGCCGCGCAGGGTCAGGCGGCGGCTGGTCGGCGAGTTGCCGTCGACCTGCAGGTTCGGAACCGTGCGGAAATAGTCCTGGATGCCCTGGGCGCCCAGCGCCTGCAGCGACTTCTCGGTGACCGCGCTGACGCTGATCGGGGTGGTCTGGACGGTGGTGGAGCGCTTCAGCGCGGTGACGATCACTTCCTCGATGGTACCGGCGTCCTTGGGTTCGCTCGACTGGGCGAACGCCTGGCCGGCGACCAGGCTCGTCAGGGCGCTGGCGCCGAGGGCCAGGGCGCGAAGGCCTCGAAACTGCATCATTGTAGATCCCCTATTGTCGGCGCGCTCGACGGCGGCCTGTAGGATCAGACGCAAGGGCGAGACGCTCCCTCACTCGGCGAGGGCGAAAAAGGCCGGGGCGCCTCAGAAGCGACGTTCGACGCCCAGGCGCAGGGTGCGCGGCGCCACGCCGAAGTACTCGACCGGACCCGAGGTGTTGCGGGCGGCGGTGGCGCGACCGGCTCGGTCCAGCAGGTTGTCGACCGACAGGTCCAGGATCCAGGCGCGATGCTCCAGGCTGAAGCTCGCGCCGAAGACGGCATAGCCGCCCATCTTCAGATAGTCGCTGTTGCCGGCGTTGAACGCCGACCGCGCCAGCCCGGCATAGGAACCGTCGAACCGCAGGCGGCCGACAAGGTCGCCGGGCAGGGTCCAGCGACGCTCCATCGAGGCCGAGGCCGTCCTCCTGGGCACGACCGGCAGGCGGTCTCCCTCCAGGCCCAGACCGATCGCGGTGTTGGTCAGCTGGTCGGCGGTCAGGCGCGCATCGGTCAGGGTCAGGGCGCCGGCCAGGGTCCATCCCATCACGCGCTGGGCGGCGGCCTCGAGCTCCAGCCCGTGGATGCGCGCCGCGCCGATATTGGTGACGTAGTTGAAGGCGCGGTTCTGGGTCTGGGCGGCGTACTGCATGTCCCGCCAGTCGATCCGATAGAGGGCCACATTGACCGTGAAGCGCCGGTCGGCGCTTCGCGCCTTCAGGCCCAGCTCGTAGTTGTTCAGGCGATCCGAGCGATAGATCGCCAGGGTCTCGGGCAGACCGGGCACCACATTGACGCCGCCGGGACGGAAGCCCTGCGAGACCTGGGCATAACCGAATAACCCCGGCGTGAACTGGCGGCTGGCCAGGGCCTTCAGGCTCCAGCCCCGCTCCTCGGTCCGCGCGTTGATCGCATAGTCGGCCCAGGTGCCGGACACGACATTGGCGACCTGCACAGCGCCCCGGTCCCGCTTGACGTAGTCGAAGCGTCGCGCGCCCAGGGTCAGCTCGGTCTGGGGCGCGATGGCGTAGGAGATCTCGCCGAAGGCGGCGCTCTGAGAGAGATGGTTCTCGATGTCGCGGCGACCGATCAGCACCGGCGGTTCGGCCAGGGCGCCGGTATCGGGATTCACGTGCCGGACCTGGCTGTCGATGGTATCGCCACGCACCTCGCGATAGGCGCCGAGGGTCCAGGTCAGGGGACCCTGGGCGACGGACGAGGCTCGGATTTCTTGGATCTGGGCGGTCAGCTTCGTCGGCTGGTTCAGGATCGCCGGATAGACACTGTCGACATAGGCCGAGTAGCTGGCCATCTGCGTGGCGTCGCAGGCCAGGGCCAGGGTGAACATCCGCACGCAGCCCGCCGCGTTGGTGCGCTCGCCCAGCAGCACGCCGCTGTAGTCCGACCGGCGGGTCAGTCGCCAGCGGTACCAGGACGACACCGCCGTCAGGTCCACGGCGTCGCCGCGCCATTTCACGGTCGCCGCCGCCAGGTCGATGTCGCCGTCGAAGGGCGCGCGGGCGGCGTGGACGGTCCGCCACGGACCGGCCGTGTCGTTCCAGGCCGAGATGTCGTCGCGGTGGCTGGTCTGGTGGGTGGCCGACACCAGGGCCGACACCCGCGATCCCGGCGCCCACAACGCCGCCAGCCGCGCGCCCCGTACGCGGGAGGCGTCGACGTCCTGAAGTCCCAGCCGGACATTGTCGACGACGCCGGGCTGGCGCTGGTCGTAGGCGGTCAGGCGAACGGCCAGGGTCTCGGGGATAACGACGGCGTTCAGCGCGGCGTTCGCCCCGCCGCCTAGTCCGCCGTGGGCGGCGGAGGACAGCGCGGCGCCGATCGAGGCGGAGTCCCGCGAAAGGTCCGGCCGCTTGAACAGGATCCGCAGCGCCCCGCCCATCGCGCCGGAGCCGTAGAGCGTGCCCTGTGGTCCGCGCAGGAGCTCGATCCGGTCGACATCGACCAGGGCCAGCTCCGGCGCCATCACGCCAGGATCGGACGTGGTGCCGACCGGCCCGGTCATCGGCGTCTCGTCGTAGTAGAGCCCGGTCGTTGCTTCACCCGCGCCATAGACGCCGCGCAGCGCCAGGCGTCGGCCGAAGGCGGTGGGCGCCAGCTTCAGCCCTGGTAGCAGCGGCGCGGCCTTTTCCAGGTCGAAGAAACCCAGGCGCGACAACGGTTCGCCGGAGACCACGGTCATGCTGATGGGTGTCTGCTGGATCAGGCTGGATCGCTTCAACGCGGTGACGACGACCGAATCGATCTCGACCGGCCGAGGCGGCGGATCCGGTAGCGCGGCTGACGCCGCATTGGGGGCAGGGACCTTGGCGGGCTGGACGGCCGGCACCACGAGGAAGCTGCGCCCCTCGAGCTGAACGGTCAGGCCCGAGCCGGCCAGCAGGCGCCCCAGCGCCGCTTCCGCCGTGAACACGCCGCTCAGGCTGTCGCTGCGCTTGCCCTGGGTCAGGGCGGGCGAGAACAGGATCTCGCGGTCGCTACGCAGCGCCAGCTGGTTCAACGCCTGGCCCAACGGCTGGGCGGGCAGGTCAAAGCGGAAGGCGGCGTCGGGGCGTCGCGGCGCGGCGACCGCCGTGGCGGTCAGGGCCGTGGCGAATAGCAGGGCCAAGACGGCGCCGCGTGTCGCGCACGCTTCCAAGCCTCCGACCCTGGGCAACACCGAATTTCGACCTCCCCTGGCGGCCTGGAACGTCACGCCGTCGAGGGCGCGCACCATGCCTTACTTCGCCGGCCCGCCGTGCTTCGCGGCGCGGCCTGACGGCGGAAGATCGCTCGTTGCATAGGCAATAGGCAACTGGTCACAGGTTGCGTCATCGCGGCCACACCGGGGGAACCGCCCTTGACAGAGGCGAGACCGCGATTTCACCTGACTGTCATGTCGGGGCGTAAACAATGATCTGGGGTCGCAGGCCCGCCGAACCTCCCGAGCAGGTTCGCGACCTGTCGGACAGCGGCGCGCGCTTCACGCCGGCGCTGCGCGCGTTCTTCTCCCGTCGGGCGCACGCCAACGATGTCGAGGATCTGGTGCAGGAGGTTCTTCTCCGGATCCAGAAGCGCCAACCGGGCGCGGTGGTCACCAATGTCGAGGGCTATCTCTTCGAGGTCGCCGCCAATGTCCTGATCGATCGCGGACGTCGCGACCGCACCCGCCGGCGGTCCGATCACTGCGAACTGCAAGAAATTCATCACCCCGTTGATGAAGTCTCGCCCGAACGCGTCTTACAGGGACGTGAGCAGATGGCGCGCGCCATGGCGGCCCTCAACGAGCTGCCGGAACGCACGCGACGGGTTTTCATTCTCGTGCGCTTCGAGGAGATGAGCTACAAGCTCGTCGCCCAGCGCCTGGGGGTCTCCGTCAGCGCTGTCGAGAAACATGTGATGAAGGCGCTGCGTCACCTGCACGCGCGTCTGCGAGACCAAGATGACGTCGACCACGTCGGGCAACGAGATACACGACGACCCGGATAGCGCGGCCGCCCTGTGGTTCGCGCGACGGCAAGGCGATGACATGCCGCCACGCGATCGGCGGGAATTCGAGCGCTGGCTGAAGGCCGACGCCCGCAACGCCGCCGCGTGGGACGACCTCAACCGCACTTGGAACAGCGTCGCCGCTCTAGAGAGCGATCCGACCTTCGCGGCCCTGCGCGCCGACGCGCTGAACGCGGGCGACAAGCGTCCGCATCTGGACCGTCGCGCCTTGGGGTTGGCGGCCGCTGGCCTGGTGGCCGCCGTGGGCGGGGCCGTGTTCGGCAGGCGCTGGCTGAGCGGCGCTGTGTCGCCAGCTTCGGCCCCCGATGAGCCGGTCTTCAGCACGGCGGTCGGCGAGCGCTCGACCTTCCGTCTCGCCGACAACTCGATCGTGACCCTCAGCACCGATTCCGCCGTGCGGGTGAACCATTGGGCCCGGGAGCGCCGGCTGACGCTGCTGCGCGGCCAGGCCTTCTTCCAGGTCGCCAAGGATCCCACGCGCCCCTTCGTGGTCGCGGCCGGCGACAAGCGCGTGACCGCCGTCGGCACGGCCTTCGACGTGCGCATGGACCCGGGCAAGCTGTCGGTGACTCTGGTCGAGGGGCGGGTGCGCATCGCCGCCGACGCCCCCGCCAATGGACAGGGGGGCGAACGCCGCGTCGAGATGTCGGCGGGCTCGCGCTTCGTGGCCGTCGATTCCGCCGACTGGCTGATCTCGGCGGTCGACACCGCCAAGGAATCCGCCTGGCTGAAGGGCCGGCTGGTGTTCGACGGCGAGCCGCTGTCGGCCGTCGTCGCCGAGATGAACCGCTTCTCCGACCGCAAGCTGGCGCTGGCCGATCCGGCCCTGGGCGCCACGCCGGTCAGCGGCGTCTTCAAGACCGGCCAGATCGACGCGTTCGTGGCCGCGCTCAAGACCTATGGCCTGGCCGACGTCGGTCGCGCCGACGATGCGCGGGTCGAACTGGTGCGTCCCCGCGCCTGACGCGGGACAGAGCCAAAGAAATTTTTCACATTCCCGGTGAGGGGCGGTCGCCGCCCTACGTCGTATAGGTGGGCGCCCGTCCGGCGTCGTCCTTCGCCACCCCGGGGAAACCGTTCCATGAAGCTTTCCGCTCTGAAGCTCGCCCTTCTGTCCGCCAGCATGGCGACGGGCGTGCTCGCGACCCAGGTCCATGCCGCGCCGCTCACCGACGCCAGCCGCGCCCAGATCCTCAAGGCCGTCGACGCCGACGCCCCGCGGATTCAGGACGCGGCGCTGAAGATCTGGGGCTTCGCCGAGGTCGGCTATCAGGAAGTCAAGAGCTCGGCCCTGCTGCAAGACCAGCTGAAGACCGCCGGCTTCGACGTGAAGGCCGGCGTCGCGGGCGAACCCACCGCCTTCGTGGCCAGCTTCAAGAACGGCGCCGGCCCGGTCATCGCCATCCTCGCCGAGTTCGACGCCCTGCCGGGCCTGGCCCAGACGGCCGCTCCGGTGAAGACTGGCATCCCCGGCCAGGTCGCCGGCCACGGCTGCGGTCACAACCTGTTCGGCGCCGCCTCGGTCGGCGCCGCCGTCGCCATCAAGGACTGGATGGTCAAGAACAACATCAAGGGCGAACTGCGCGTGTTCGGGACGCCCGCCGAGGAAGGCGGTTCGGGCAAGGTCTATCTGGTCCGCGACGGCCTGTTCAACGACGTCGACGCCACGCTGCACTGGCACCCAGCCAATGTGAACTCCGCCGTCCAGGGCGTGTCGATGGCCAATATCAGCGGCAAGTTCCGCTTCCACGGCATCTCGGCCCACGCCGCCGGCGCGCCGGAAAAGGGTCGTTCGGCGCTGGACGGCGTCGAGATCATGGACGTCGCCACCAACTTCCTGCGCGAGCACACGCCCGACAAGACGCGCATCCACTACGTGATCACCGCCGGCGGAACCGCGCCGAACGTCGTGCCGGACTTCGCCGAGGTCTACTACTACGTCCGCCATCCGGACCCGGCCGTGGTCAAGGACGTCTGGTCGCGCGTCGAGAAGGCCGCCGAGGGCGCCGCCCTCGCCACCGGCACCACGGTCGACAAGGAGATCACCGGCGGCGTCTACGCCCTGCTGCCCAACGACACCCTGGGTCGCGTCATGGACGCCAACCTGCGCAAGGTCGGCGGCATCACCTGGACCCCCGAGGAGCAGGCCTTCGCCAAGAAGATGCAGGAGAGCCTGCCTGGCGCGCCGTCGATCGACACCGTCAAGACAATCGAGCCCTACAAGATCGAGATGGAAGGCGGCGGCGGCTCGACCGACGTCTCGGATATCAGCTGGGTCACCCCGACCGTCGGCCTGGGCACCGCCACCTTCGTTCCGGGCTCGGCCGGCCACAGCTGGCAGAACGTGGCCGCCGCCGGCTCGTCGATCGGCGTCAAGGGCGCCGTCAACGCCGCCAAGACCCTGGCCCTGACGGGCGCGGATCTCTTCTCCAATCCCGACGTCGTCAAGAAGGCCAAGGCCGAGCTGGACCAGCGCCGCGGCCCCAACTTCGCCTACAAGGCCATGCTGGGCGACCGACCGCCGGCTCTGGACTATCGCAAGCCCGCCTCCTCGGGACGCGAGTAGCGGTCGCTTTCCCCCAAAGCGATCGTCAGCAGCCGGCGCCACCCAGTCCTCCTCTGGGCGGCGCCGGCCGCGCACCTTTCAGCGGCCATCGGAGTTCGGCGTGGTTCAGACCATCACCATCAGCCTTGAGCGCTTCGAGGCGCTCAAGGCCGTCTTGCCCGCGATCACGCGCGAGCATCTCACGGACGTCTACGGCATCAGCGAGACGACCTGGACCAAGCTGCGCAAGGGCGAGCCGATAAAGCTCGGGACCTGGGAGCGGATCCAGGCGCGACTGGCGCGTCGAATACTCGCAACGCCGCCCAAGGTCTGAAAGCTCGGTTCGTCACCAGCCCCGCCGCGAGGTGACAAGACGGCTCGGCTCGGTCTAGGTGGAAAGCGAGCCCGAGGACGCGCCGACGCCCGCCTTCGGACCAAAGACCGTCGACGCTTGGCCCGCTCGGACGAAATTCCGTGGGCGGGCGAGCGCGGCTGGGTAGTCCATGTGAGCGGGGGCGCACGTGTCAGATTGGTCGGATTGGCTCGGCGAGGGCGTGACCTCGGTGACCGCCCGCAGCCTGCCGACCCTGGCGCTGCGGCTGGGGATCTCGGCGCTTTCGGCGGCGCTTTGCGTCTGGCAGATCGGGCCTGTCATCGGCGGCCTCTGGGCCCTGGGCGCCGCCGCGGCCGAGGCGGGGGTGTGGATCACGAGCCGCCCGCAACGCACCGCTTCGCCCACCACGGCGGGGCAGCGTCTGGCCTACGTCGCCGCTGTCGCCTGGATGAACATCGTCTGGTGGAGCCTGGTGGTCATTCTGTGGACCTCCGGCCAGGAAGCGTTCCGGCTGGCCGGGGTCTGCCTGCTCGCCGCGCTTCTGGTTCACGCGCAGGCTTTCGCCTCCTGGTCCAAGCTTCTGTTGCTGATCGTCGGGGGCGGCGCGGCGACGATCCTCGTGGCCCTTTGTCTGGCGGTCAACGGCTTCCCGCCGGGGCAGCGCGTGGTGCTGGTGATCGCGGCTCTGATGCTCCTGTCCTATACGGCGCAGGCGGCCGTCACCAATGTCCGCAGGGGGCGGGCGGTGGAAGCCGCGCGCGCCCAGGCCGAGCGCGCCAACGCCGCCAAGTCCGAGTTCCTGGCGCTGATGAGCCACGAGTTGCGCACGCCGCTCAACGCCATGCTCGGCATCGCTCAGACCCTCACGCTCGAGCCGCTCACGCCTGGGGTCAAGGGTCAGGTCGAACTGATCGAGGAGGGGGGGCGCACGCTGCTGGCCCTGCTCAACGACGTCCTGGACCTGGCCAAGATCGAGGCCGGAAAGCTGGAGATCGCGCCAATCACGGATGACTTGGCGGCGTTGTGTGATCGCGTCGTACGTCTGAACCTGCCGCTGGCGACCGAGAAGGGGACCACGATCGATCTCGTCGTCGATCCCTCGGTGCCTCCCGCTCTGGTGTTCGACCCGCTGCGGGTGCGTCAATGCCTGGCCAACCTCATATCCAATGCGGTGAAGTTCACCCTGGCGGGCCAGATCCTGGTGCGCGTGTCCTGTGCGCCGGCCCTCGATCCAGAACGGTTCCTGGTCAAGGTCACCGTGTCCGACACGGGCGTCGGCATGGACGCTTCGACGCTTTCGCGCCTGTTCGCGCCGTTCGAACAGGGCGACGCGGCCACCGCGCGCCAAACGGGCGGCACCGGCCTGGGCCTCAGCATCACGCGCCGACTGGCCAATCTGATGGGCGGCGACGTGGCCGTCAGGAGCGCGGTCGGCAAGGGCTCCACCGTCACCCTGACCTTCGCGTGCGCCGTGCGCGAGACCCCGGCTGGCAACGTCGCGAGCGATCCCGCGACGAGCAAACGGGTGCTGGTCGTTGACGACTACACGGTCAATCGCAAGGTGGTCGTCATGATGCTGGCGCCTCTGGGCTGCCAGATCGCCGAGGCCGAGAATGGGCGATCGGCCCTCGGTCTGCTTGAGACCCAGGCGTTCGACGTCGTGCTGATCGATTTCAACATGCCCGTCATGGATGGCCTGGAAGCCACCCGCCGCATCCGGGCCCAGGCCAGATTGCGCGACCTGCCGGTCCTATGCCTGACCGCCGGGATCACCGAGGCCGAGCGCGCCGCGGCGATCGCGGCCGGAATGACCGGCTTCATCGAAAAGCCGATCGACATGCGAAGCCTGGTCGCCGCCGTCGAACGCTGCCCACGCAGGTCGAGCTAGAGCATTTTCTGACGACGAACCGGCATCCACCTCGTCGGAAAATGCTCTAGCCGTCATTTCCGGGACGTCTGTTCAAACGCCGCGCTCATCGTCGCGCGCGCGACGTCATAGGCGAATTCGTCGGTGTCGCACGGATGCGACAGGTTAACGGGCAATAATTTCTCAGTTAATTCTCCTGTAACGATTTGGGCTTGATTGTTGAATCAAGTAAAAAATGTTTCGCGCCATAATAATTATAGCCGCCAATACATGGTAAAATACTTACCGAAAGCTGCGTTCTGAAACTCAAACGGGAGGGCTCCGAATTGTCCGATATAACAACGAAGATCGTAACCTGGAACGATAAGGATCGAGACATCGGGGAAATTGTTCACACGAGAGCTGGTAAGCATCTCGAGAGCGCTCTTCTAAACGCCTATCGCGTCATTGACCCCTCGCTGCAAGCGTTGCCGCGCGACGTCTGGGAGAACGAGAAGAGAAAGTTCTCCTTCATCGCCAGGGGGAACTTTCCTCCCGAGTATTTCGAGCAACAGGCTGTCATTACCCAAAATATTTCCAGCAGCCTGGATTTCGCGACCTATCTCAGCAAGACCTACGCGGCCTATGCCGCTGGTCTGGCGTCGGGTCTGATGAAGGAAAAGGGTTGGAACGAGAAGAATTCCGACCAGCTGATGCTGAGCCTGATGAAGTCAGTGTTCTCCGACGCCAGCGTCGTCATGTTCAATTATTTCCAGGTTTTGAACGCCAAGGCCGATGAAGAGCGCGCGGTCGTCGAGGCGGAGCGTCTCGCTGTCGCGGAAGAACAGAACGCGGTGGTCACCGCCCTGGCTGATAGCCTCAAGCGCCTGGCCCAGGGCGACCTGACGGCGCGGATCGCGGCGCCCTTCAACGGGCGCTACCAGCAGATCAAGGACGACTTCAACGCCGCGATCGACAGCTTGCGCGGGGCGATGAACGCCATCGCGGCGACAACCAGCGGCCTGCGGGCCGGGTCGGACGAAATCGCCGCCGCCTCGGACGACCTGTCCCGGCGCACGGAGCAGCAGGCCGCGAGCCTGGAGGAAACCGCCGCCGCGCTCGACGAGATCACCGCTACGGTCAAGCGCAGCGCGAACGGCGCCCAGCAGGCCTCCACCGCGGCCTCCGGCGCCACCGTGGACGCCGCCAAGTCGGGCGACGTGATGAACGAGGCGGTGTCCGCCATGGGCGAGATCGAGCAGAGCTCGAAGCAGATCACCAACATCATCGGGGTGATCGACGAGATCGCCTTCCAGACCAATCTTCTGGCGCTCAACGCCGGTGTCGAGGCGGCGAGGGCCGGCGATGCGGGGCGCGGTTTCGCCGTCGTCGCCCAGGAAGTCCGGGCCCTGGCCCAACGGTCGGCCGACGCCGCCAAGGAGATCAAGGGCTTGATCGCCAGCAGCACGGCCCAGGTGGAGCGCGGCGTGAAGCTCGTCGGTGACACGGGCAAGGCTCTGACCGGCATCGTCGGCAAGATCACCGAGATCGACGCCCTGGTTTCGGAGATCGCCCAGTCGTCACAAGAGCAGGCGACCGGCCTCAATCAGGTCAACACCGCCGTCAACCAGATGGACCAGGTCACCCAGCAGAACGCCGCCATGGTGGAGCAGGCCACGGCCGCCGCTTCCAATCTGAAATCCGAAGCCGGTGAACTGGAACGACTGGTGGCGCGCTTCGAAACCGGGAACGCGCCTGTCGCGCCTCGGCTGGAAGTCGCCGTTCCGGGCCGCCACGCGCCCGCTCGCAATCCGGTGGCCCAATCTCGGGCGCGGGTCGTTACCTTCGCCAGACCGGGAGCGGCGGCCTCGACCGCCGCGAAGGCTTGGGAGGAGTTTTGATCCTCGGTTCAGGCCCAGGCGTCTGGCCTGGCGCGGCGTAAGCCGAACGGCTTACTGCGGCTCAGCGCCGGACGGATGATCGGCGTCGTAGCGCGCCGGGCCTGACCTTTCGAGCTCCGCCCCCGGGTCAACTCGGGGCGGGCGGGAAGCAGGTGGGTGCGGCGACGGCGGGCGGACGCGGCCAGCTTGCGGGCCCGTGTCGCCCCTCGAAGCCGCGCGCCTGGCGATCTAGCGAGGAGCGCTCACAGTAGACGTGGGCGACCATCCGTCGCGCCTTGAGCATACGTCTGAAGTGTGGATAATATAAAATCTCGATTTCTAGGTAATTATACATAGTGACAAATTGTCGCCACCTTTTATTACTTATTATTTACTACGACTCGATAGCTTGGCTCCGCAAATGTGGAGGAAGGCGCCATGGTGCCGGCAAATACAGACCCAAGATGGGCGCAGATCGTTTCTGGAGCACGGAGTCCTGAATTCAGTGTTCTTGCGACGCGCCTGGCCGTGACGAGGTTGCGGCGAGAAGTACAAGATCGCTTGAAAAGCGCCCAGCAGGCGGCGTCTGAACTTCATCGTTTCTTCGTCGACAACGCCTTTACCCACCAAGACGCAGGCGCGATCTAAAGGAAAACGATCATGAAGAACCTATTCATCTCGTCAGCGGAAGCCGCCGACATCATCAAGTCTGGCGCTGTAGTCTTCGTCTCGGGCGCCCAAGCGCTGCTGGAGACCTTGCCAAAGGGTCACTGGATTGGCGGTACGACCGCCTACTTCATGGCTGACGTGGGCGGGGTTTGCCGCGACGACAAGCTCTTCTGTACGGTGTTCGAGGAGGCGATCAGCGCGCGCACGGCGATCTTGCCGTCGGATCGGCTCGCCGATCTGACCGACAGGCGCTTTGAGCACGGCTTTGCCTGCATCGTCGCTCCGGCCTTCAGCGCCACGCATCAACGTTATGCGGTCGAAGGACCCGCCCTGCCCCGCCTCTATAACCAGCCGGTGTTTGGCTGGGTGGCCGGCGTGCGGCTGGACCTCGTGGAATCGCAGACGCCCAAGGTAATAGACGGCGCGACGGGGCAGGTCGCAGAGGACGGCTTGGCGGTGCTCTGGGTCGAACTCCCCTCCGATCTCAACGTGGATCTCGACATCGTCAACCTGTTCACCGCGGGCGATGGCGACGAAATAGTCTTCTCGGACGAGGGCTTCTCCGTCGGTGACTGCCTGGTCAACGGCCAGCCCACCAATCTCGCGCGCTATGTGTCGGACAACAAGGTGGACACGCGCCTGCCCCTGGTGGCCGACTATGCCGGCGCCATGATCAACGTCTCCTTCCGGGACATCGACGCCGAGGCTGGAAAGGTCAGTTTCTACGCGCCGGTCGTGCCGCGTACGCCCTATCGCCTGGCCCGTCCGGTCGCTGATCTCGGGGCCGCCTACTCGCAGGCGGGCGTGGGGGGCGACGCCGGCCGGATGCTGTCGTGCAACTGTATCCTCAACTATCTCTACGCTGACCTGGAAGGTCATTCGGCTGGCGGTTTCGTCGGCCCGGTGACCTTCGGCGAGTTCGCCTACATCCTGCTCAACCAGACCCTGTCGCGCCTGACGGTGCGCAAGGACTAGAAACGGCTCGTCCCCATCCGGGCGAGGCGCGGCGGTGGAGAGCGATGCTCCACCACCGCGCCGTCACGCCCCAGCGCGATTTTTGACGAGGTCGTCGACGACGGAGGGGTCGGCGAGGGTTGAGGTGTCACCGAGACTCCCGAGTTCGTTCTCGGCGATCTTGCGCAGGATGCGGCGCATGATCTTGCCCGAGCGGGTCTTGGGCAGGCCGGGGGCCCACTGGATGACGTCGGGCGCGGCGAACGGGCCGATCTCGTGGCGGACCCACAGGACCAGGGCCTTGCGCAGGTCCTCGGTCGGCTCGACCCCGGCGTTGAGGGTGACATAGGCGTAGACGCCCTGGCCCTTGATGTCGTGCGGGCAGCCGACCACGGCGGCCTCGGCGACGGTCTCGTGGGCGACCAGGGCGCTCTCGATCTCGGCGGTGCCCAGGCGGTGGCCCGAGACGTTGATCACGTCGTCGACCCGGCCGGTGATCCAGTAATAGCCGTCGGCGTCGCGCCGGCAGCCGTCGCCGGTGAAGTACTTGCCGGGATAGGTCGAGAAATAGGTCTCGAAGAAGCGCTGGTGGTCGCCATAGACCGTGCGCATCATGCCCGGCCAGCTGTCGGTGATCACGAGATTGCCCTCGGTCGCGCCGTCCAGGACCTTGCCCTCCGCATCCACCAACTGCGGCTTGACGCCGGGCAGGGGCTTGGAGGCCGAGCCGGGCTTGAGGTCGGTGGCCCCGGGCAGGGGGGTGATCAGCATGCCGCCGGTCTCGGTCTGCCACCAGGTGTCGACGATCGGCAGCTTCGCCTTGCCGACCACGCGGTGGTACCACAGCCAGGCTTCCGGATTGATCGGCTCGCCGACGCTGCCCAAGAGGCGCAGGGACGACAGGTCGTTCTTGGTCACGTGCTCATCGCCCTCGCGCATCAGGGCGCGCAGGGCCGTGGGGGCGGTGTAGAAGATCTCGACCCCGTGCTTGTCGATCACCTCCCAGAAGCGGCTGGGGGTGGGATAGTTGGGCACGCCTTCGAAGATCAGGCTGGTCCCGCCATTGGCCAGCGGGCCGTAGACGACATAGCTGTGGCCGGTCACCCAGCCGACATCGGCGGTGCACCAGAACACCTCGCCCGCACGATAGTCAAAGACCGCCCAGAAGGTCCAAGAGGCCCAGGCCAGGTAGCCGCCGGTGGTGTGCAGCACGCCCTTGGGCTTGCCCGTCGAGCCGGAGGTGTAGAGGATGAACAGCGGATCCTCGGCGTTCATCGGCTCGGGCGGGCAGTCGGCCGACACCGCCTCGCGCACGTCCTGCCAGACGATGTCGCGGTTCTTGACCAGGGGGACGTCGGCGCCGGTCCAGCGGACCACCAGCACCTTGCCCACCCACGGGCAGTGCTTGAGCGCCTCGTCGATATTGGCCTTCAGCGGGATGCGCTTGCCGCCGCGCTTGCCCTCGTCGGCGGTGATCACGAAGTGCGAGGCGCAGTCCTGGATGCGGCCGGCGATGCTGTCGGGCGAGAAGCCGCCGAACACCACCGAGTGCACCGCGCCGATCCGGGCGCAGGCCAGCATGGCCACCGCCGCGATCGGGATCATCGGCAGATAGATCGTCACCCGGTCGCCCTTCTGGACGCCCTGCACCTTGAGGACGTTGGCCATGCGGCAGACCTCCTCGTGCAGCTGGCCATAGGTCAGGGTGTCGGAGGTCCCCGGCTCGTCGCCCTCGAAGATCAGGGCGACGTCGTCCTTCTTGTGCGGCAGGTGGCGATCCAGGCAGTTGGCCGAGACGTTGAGGACGCCGTCCTCGTACCAGCGGATGCGGAAATCGTCCTTGTCGAACGAGACGTCCTTGATCCGGGTCGGGGCCTTGATCCAGTCCAGCCGGGCGGCGACGTCGCGCCAGTAGCCCTCCGGATCGGCCTCGACCCGGGCGAGCGCGGCGTCATAGGCGGCCGCGTCGATATGCGCCGACTTCGCCAGGGCTTCTGGAACCGGGAAAACCTGTCCGTCGCTCACGCCGTCTACTCCCTTTGGCATTTTTTCCGAGGTGTGAAGGGGCGCGATGGGGTGTCGGCGCACCCCGTCACGCCGCTCATGAGGCCCCGCGCCTTACTGGCTAAGGTCCAGCACGACGCGGCCTTCGATCTGGCCATTGCGCATGCGGTCGAAGACCCTGTTGACGTCGTCCAGGCGCGCGGTGCTGATCGTGGCCTTGACCTTGCCGTCGGCGGCGAAGTCCAGGGCTTCCTGCAGGTCGAGGCGGGTGCCGACGATCGAGCCGCGCACGGTGATCCCGTTCAGCACCATGTCGAAGATCGACAGCGGGAAATCGCCTGGCGGCAGCCCGTTGAGCGCCACCGTTCCGCCGCGCGAGACCATGCCCAGCGCCTGCTTGAAGGCGATGGGCGAAACCGCGGTGACCAGGACGCCCTGAGCGCCGCCGCTGGTCTGCTTCTTGATCTCGGCCGCCGGGTCGGCGACGGTCCGGGCATTGACCGTGATGGTCGCGCCCAGCGCGCGGGCCAGGTCCAGCTTGGCGTCGTCGATGTCGACCGCCGCGACGTTGAGGCCCATGGCCTTGGCGTATTGCACCGCCATGTGGCCCAGACCCCCGACGCCGGAGATCACCACCCAGTCGCCGGGCTTGGTGTCGGTGACCTTCAGGCCCTTGTAGACCGTGACCCCCGCGCAGAGCACCGGCGCGATCTCGTTGAACGAAATCGCCTTGGGCAGATGGCCCACGAAGTTGGGATCGGCCACGACATAGTCGGCGAAGCCGCCATTGACCGAATAGCCGGTGTTCTGTTGGGACTCGCACAGGGTTTCCCAGCCGCCCAGGCAATGCTTGCAGTGGCCGCAGGTGCTGTAGAGCCAGGGCACGCCGACGCGGTCGCCTTCCTTCACGTTCTTGACCCCGGCGCCCACGCCCGAGACGAAGCCGACCCCCTCGTGTCCGGGGATGAACGGCGGGTTGGGCTTTACCGGCCAGTCGCCCTCCGCGGCGTGCAGATCGGTGTGGCAGACGCCGGAAGCCTGGATGCGCACCTGGATCTCGCCGGGACCCGGTTCGGGGATCGGTGCGTCCTCGATGACCAGCGGCTTGCCGAATTCGCGCACGACGGCGGCCTTCATGGTTTTGGCCATGGTGATTTCCTTCTGGATCGGAAAGGTCGCGGCGCCAGGTGATACCGACGCCGCGTCAAAATCGGCGCGGCGCGCTAGAAGAAGCCGAGCTTCTTGGAACTGTAGCTGACCAGCATGTTCTTGGTTTGCTGATAGTGATCCAGCATCATCCGGTGGTTCTCACGGCCGATGCCTGACGACTTGTAGCCGCCGAACGCCGCGTGGGCGGGATAGGCGTGGTAGCAGTTGGTCCAGACCCGGCCCGCCTGGATGGCGCGGCCAAAGCGGTAGCAACGATTGGCGTCCCGGCTCCAGACGCCCGCGCCCAGGCCGTAGAGCGTGTCATTGGCGATCGCCAGGGCCTCTTCGTCGGTCTTGAAGGTGGTCACCGACAGCACTGGACCGAAGATCTCCTCCTGGAAGATCCGCATCCGGTTGTGGCCCTTGAACACCGTCGGCTTGACATAGAAGCCGCCGGCCAGATCGCCCGGCAGGTCGCTACGCGCGCCGCCGGTCAGCAGTTCGGCGCCCTCGGCGAGGCCGATGTCGATATAGCCGAGGATCTTCTCCAGCTGCTCGCCGGAGGCCTGGGCGCCGATCATCGTGGTCGGGTCCAGCGGATCGCCCTGGGTGATCGCCTCGACGCGCTTGAGGGCGCGCGCCATGAACGCGTCGTAGATGTCCTCGTGGATCAGCGCCCGGCTGGGGCAGGTGCAGACCTCGCCCTGGTTGAGGGCGAACATCACGAAGCCCTCGATGGCCTTGTCGAGATAGTCGTCGTCTTCGGCCATCACATCCTTGAAGAAGATGTTCGGCGACTTGCCGCCCAGCTCCAGGGTGACCGGGATCAGGTTCTGGCTGGCGTACTGCATGATCTGCCGGCCGGTCGAGGTCTCGCCCGTGAAGGCGATCTTGGCGATGCGTGGGCTCGAGGCCAGGGGCTTGCCGGCTTCCAGGCCGAAGCCGTTGACGATGTTGAGCACGCCGGGCGGCAGGATGTCGGCGATCAGCTCTGCCAGCACCAGGATCGAGGCCGGCGTCTGTTCGGCGGGCTTGAGCACCACGCAGTTGCCGGCCGCCAGGGCCGGGGCCAGCTTCCAGCAGGCCATCAGCAGCGGGAAGTTCCACGGGATGATCTGGCCGACCACGCCCAGGGGCTCATGGAAATGATAGGCGACCGTATCGTGGTCGATTTCCGAGATGCCGCCCTCCTGGGCGCGGATACAGCCTGCGAAGTAGCGGAAGTGGTCGATCGCCAGCGGCAGGTCGGCGGCGGTCGTCTCGCGTATCGGCTTGCCGTTGTCCCAGGTCTCGGCGGCGGCCAGCAGCGGCAGGTTGTCTTCCATCACCTGGGCGATGCGGGTCAGCAGGTTGGCGCGTTCGGTGACGCTGGCCGCGCCCCAGGCGGCCTTGGCGGCGTGCGCGGCGTCCAGGGCCAGTTCGATGTCGGCGGCGTCGGAGCGGGCGATCTCGCAGAGGACGCGGCCGTTGACCGGCGAGGTGTTCTCGAAATAGCGGCCCGCGGTCGGCTCGACCCATCGGCCGCCGATGAAGTTGCCATAGCGCGCTTTGAACGGCGGCTTGGCTGTGCGCGTGAACTCGGCTTTGGTCATGGCTTCCTCCTGTCGCGCCGTGTTCGGCGTCAAGAGGGAAGCATCCGCCAAGGCTTTGACCTTGTCAGGAGGCGGGGCCCAGCGCCCCAGATCGACTGTCGCATGGGTGCGACAGTTCCCGGGCCTAGCGGCGTTGCGTGAGGCCCAGGCGCGCCAGCTTGCGGTGCAAGGTCGCCCGGCTGACGCCCAGAGCCTTCGCCGCGGCGGAGACATTGCCCGAGGTCAGGGCCAGGGCGCGCTGCACGCCCGAGCGCTCAAGGTGCAGCAGGTCCTGCTCGAGCGCCGACTCTGGAAAGAGCAGTTCGTCCACGTGGAGCCGGCCGGCCAGGCGCGCGTCGGTCAGGCCGTAGCCGAGACGGGCGTCGCGGGTCGCGCCGATCACCAGATCATCGCGATCGACCGCCACCACGCCGCCGCCGTGCTTCGTACCTTCGACCACGATCAAGCGCGCGCCCAGGAACATTCGCCGGAAATGCTCGAGCTCGATGCGCCGCGCCGCATCCAGAACGGCGGCCGAGATCAGACCGACGAAACCTTCCGTGAGATCGGCCCGACAAGACGAGACATCCAAGGCGCCCGCCAACCGTCCCTGGTGGTCGTAGATGGGTGCCACGGTGCAGCTCAGCGCGGTGTTGCGCGCATGGAAATGCTGATCGCGGTGGATGGTGAGCGCACGCTCCTCGGCCAGGCAGGTGCCGATGCCGTTGGTGCCTTCGGCCTCTTCGCTCCACACCGCGCCGGTCCACAGACCCCAGCGGTGGAAGGTCTCGTCATCGACGTCCGCGCCGCGCCGATCGACCGGAACGCCCTGGTGATCGGTGAAGAGAACGCAGCACCCGGTGGAGCCCACGGCGAGAAACAGCCTGTCGAGCGTCGGCTGAGCCGCGTCCAGGAGGGGTTCGATGCGCTCACGCGCTTCCCGCAATTCGCGCTCGCTCAGAACACGCGGCGCGGTCGTGTCCTCGGGGGTCAAGCCATACCAGGAGAACGATCTTTTCCAGGATGCGGCCAAGGCCGATCGCGCCGCCGCGGAACCGTCGGCCAGCACGTCGCGCACATGGGCGGCATGCCTTTTCTTCACGGTTTCCGGCACCCGCTCCTCCCTGAGCCGCGCACCCTTATTCGGCGTTGGGCGTAGTTTGCGGCTTCATTTCAAGCGGGTGCAATGCTTCTTCGAATCCGCCGCGCGTGGCAATTGGTCTCGGCGGGACGCGACGCTAGCGCGAGTGGCGAGCTCGACCTCTTCGAACTCGCCGGATGTCGGTGCGAAACTGTACGGTCCTAGTGGGCCTTGGCCTGCGCCTGGGTGAGCAGGGCCTGGGCCTGGGCCTTGCGGCCCTTGTCGGCGACTTCGTGACCCGGACGGCCGGGGGCGGCGATCGCCTTCTGCAGCGCCTTGGACGCGCCGGCGTAGTCATTCTGGCGGAACAGGAAATCGCCGTAGAAGAAGTTGGGATCCACCCCGTTCGGGTTCACCGACAGGGCCTTTTGCAGATAGCTCCGCGCCTTGCCCGCATCGCCAAAGCCCAGGGGGAAGCCGGGGACCTGGGCGTAGAGCGAGCCCAGGCTCGTATAGACCGAGCCATCGCCCAGCGCGGCCGGATTGATCTTCTCGGCCTTCTCCAGAAGCGCCTTGGATTCCTTGGCCAGGGCGAGGCCGCCCAGGCCGCCTTTGGCGCCGGCTTCCGTGGCCTTGGCGATGGCTTCCCAGACGAGGGGCTCGGCGCGGCCGGGGTTCTGGTGGGCCAGGGCGTCGGCCTCGCCCGCGACCTTGGCCGCGCCGGCGGCTTGGGCGGTCTTGTCGGTAACCTCGTAGTTCACGTGCGCCCAGTCGCGGGCCAGGCTGTCGATGCGGGTGTCGAGGGCGTCGGCGTTGGCGGCGCCGGCCAGCAGGGATGCGGCGAGGCCAAGGGCGAGGAGAGCTTTGGTTTTCATGGGATGTCCTGCGATTTCAGCGGGCGAAGAGCTGCGCGGCCTTGCGGTCGTTGGCCGACAGGGCGCGATCGACGAGGCCCGGCAGCAGGGCGTTGAGACGGACGAAGAAGGTTTCGGGGAAGCCCAGATAGACGTCGCGACGGCGAGCCCGGATCGCCGAGACGATGCGGCGCGCCGTGGCCCCCGGCGGATCGATGTTCATCTGGGTCAGCTTGGCGAACTCCAGGACGCGCTCGGAGACCATGGCGGTGCGGACCGCGCGCGGCGCGACATAGGTCACGTCCACGCCGGTTCCCGCCAGCTCCCGCCGCAAGGCCTGGCTGAAGCCGCGCAGTCCCGCCTTCGCGCTGGAATAGGTGGCGAAGTGAGCGAAGTTGATCGAGCCGAAGATCGAGCCGATGTTGACGATCTGGCCGCCGCCGCGCGCCTTCATGGCTGGCGCGACCGCCTGGCAGAGCCGGACCGGCGCCACGAGGTTCACGAGATAGCCCGACAGCAGCTCGGCGGGGTCTTCGGTCTCGAACGGACCGAAATGCTGGACGCCGGCGAGGTTGATCAGGATGTCCCACTGGCCGCCTTCAACGGCGCGGGCGGCGGTCTCGATGCCTTCCGGGGTTGAAAGGTCATGCGATAGGAACCCGTCGATGCCCTCCGGCCGCGAACGGCCAAGCGCCACGACATGCGCGCCCTCGGCGATCAACTGCGAGGCCACTAGGCTCCCCAGCCCGCCGGAGGCGCCGGTGATCAGAACCGTCTTGCCCTCAAGCATCGGCGGTCTCGCGGACATGCGGGATCGCGCGGAAGACGTTGGCGAAGCGCTCGAAGATCGCCTTGGCCACCTCGATGATCGCGGCCTGGTCGGCCGGATCGTCGACCTGGTTCATCAGCGTCTCGAAGAAGGTCAGGTGCTCCATGTCCAGCGCGCCGTGCGAGCTCAGATAGCTGAAGCACTCGGGGCCAAGGCCCAGGTTGCGGGCCACGGCTTCGGCGCCCTGGGTGGCCAGGCGCACGCTGGTGCCCTCCAGGACGAAGACCATGCCGAAGAAGCCCATCGGATTGGCCTGGCGGATGTAGTCATAGGCGTAGTCGGTCATGGCCAGGGTGGCCGGTCGGGGCTCGCCGTCGCGAACGGCCACGGGATCGCCGCCGCAGTTCTTGATGTCGCTGAGGATCCAGTGCTCGTGGCCGGTCTCTTCGGTGATGTACTCGTCCAGGGCCTCCACGAAGCGCTGGTGGTCGTGATCCATCCGCGCCCGCGCCGCCTGCATCAGCGGCACGGTGTGCTTCACGTGGTGATAGGCCTCGGTCAGATAGGCGATGTAGGTCTCGCGCGAGATGCGGCCCGTCAGCCCGTCCTGGATCTGCGGCACCGAGGCCAGGCCCATCTGTCCGTCGACCGTCTCGGTCACGAGGCGTTGGTAGAAGGTCAAGCGAGGTCTCCTGTCGTGGCGTTTTCCATGAAGTCCCGGTGGCGGTTGGCCAGCGCCGCGCGCCTGGGGCGTCCGTTGTTGGTGAGTTCGCCGCTGGCCGCGTCGAAGGCGTCGCGGATCAGCCAGCGACCGATCTGGGCGTAGGGCGGCAGGCTGGCGTTGGCGCGGGCCACGGCCTGTGCGATCGCGGCCTCGTCCATGCCGGGGATGAGCGGGACGATCAGGGCCGAAAGCTCGGCCTGGGCCTCGCCCAGCACCACGGCCTGGCGGATCTCGGGCTGGGCGGTCAGCTCGCTCTCGACCCACTCCGGCGCGACGTTGCGGCCATGGCTGGTGATGATCGTGTTGGCGCGGCGTCCCGAAATGCGCAGGAAGCCGTCTTCGTCCATGTCGCCCAGGTCGCCCGTGCGGACGGGGCCATCGTGCGCCTGTCCGCCGGCATAGCCGAGGAGGGCGGCGTTCTCGACGACGATCTCTCCGTCCTCGATCCGGACCGACAGGTGGGGCAGGGGGCGGCCCACCGTCCCGGCCTTGCGGCCCGAGGGCGTATTGAGGGCCACGACCGAGGCGCATTCGCTGAGGCCATAGCCCTCATAGACCGGCAGCCCCAGCTCATCGGCGCGGGCCAGCAGGGACGGCGCGACCTTGGCCCCGCCCACCGCGACCAGTTTCAGGTCTGGCAGGCGAACGCCGGTGAAGGTCATCACCATCATCAAGGCGCGCAGCAGCTCGGGCACCAGGATCAGGCTGGTGGCGTGGTGGTCGGCGATCGCGCCGGCCAGGCGCGGCAGGTCCGGGCGGAACGGATCGGTCAGGCCTAGCTGGTCAGGCGGAAGGATGTGGTAGCGGCCGCCCGCCAGCAGGGTCGTGTACAGGCCCGCCACGTTTTCCAGCAGGATCGACAGCGGCAGGATCGGCAGGTGCAGGCCGGCATAGTCCGAGCCGATCGCCTCGACGAGCGCGCCGGCTACGGCCTCCATGTGCTGGCGCGAGAGACAGACGCCCTTGGGCTGGCCGGTCGAGCCGGAGGTGTAGGTGATCTTCGCCGTCCCGGCCGGCAAGGCGCGCGGCGCCAGGGAGAGGGGCGACACGCGGAGCGGCGCGCCGGCGATGGTCAGGTCGGCGTTGGCGGCGTCGCACACTTCGATCAGCAGGCTCGCGCCGGCGTCGGCCATGGCGTGCTCGCGCTGGGCGTCCGTGAAGAAGCCGGGCAGCGGCAGGCTGGCCCAGTCGAGGTGCGCCAGGGCCAGGTCCAGGATCACCCAGGCCGGGCCGTTGGGCAGTCTGAGGGCGACTGGCGATCCGGGGCACACCAGCGGCGCCCACCGGAAGAGATCGCGCGCCGCGCTTTCGATGTGCGTCCGCAGAGCGCCATAGCTGAGCGCCATCGTCTGGTCGCTGAGCGCGATCGCGCCATCGTTCGAACGCGCTCGCTCGGCGATGGCGAGGAGAACCCGGCTCATGGCTGTCCTCCGATGCAAGGATGCAATCGCGAGCAGGCGCCCTCGATCGGCGGCGGCTCGACCAGCAGTAGTTGTGTCAGCGGCTCCAGGGCCGGAGCGATGGCGCCCGCCAGAACCTCGGGATCACGTTCATAGTAGCCGCCCCAGTCCTTGGCTTCCGGGCCAAGGCGCGCCGGATCGGCCGCCGTCAGGCGCTGGGTCGGAAAGCCCACGCGGGCGAAGGTCCGGCGCAATTGGCGGGTGGCGGTCGCCACCGCATACTCGCAGCCCTGCTGATCGAGGTAGCGCGCCAGGGCCATGAACAGGAAGAAGGACGCGCCGGCGCTCTGGGAGGCCAGGCTGCCGATCTCGGCCACGCCGCCGCGCGAGATCGCCGCGCCGACCGCCCTGGAGAGCGCTGCTTCGATGGGGTCGTCGAGATAGCGTTCCAGGAAGAGCGACGCGCCGGCGGCCAAACGAAAGCCGACGGCGGCGTGGATTTCGCCGTGAGCGTCCTGCACGCTCATCAGGGTGGGGTAGTGGGCGCGCAGGCGGCTGTTGAAGGCCTCGGCGTAGGTCGCCTCGATATAGCGCTCGACGCGCTCGCGCTCAGGGCGCAGGTGCTGGTGGATAGAGATCACCCGCGGCTCGACCGACGTGAAGCGGCGGATGCGATCGGCGTCGAACCGAAGGCTGCCGACGCTCGCGCCGTCGTTCATCATCATGACTTCCAGCAAGGAGACCTCCTGCCCGGGGGGGGCGGCGCACGAGCGCCTTTCGACCGGCAAGGACGACACCCTCGGATCGGCGCCTCAAAGTTTTCGGTGGTTGCGCGACGCGGACGGTTCAGAAAGATTGTCGCGGGTCCGGATTCTCGGACCCCATCACGCTAGGAGCGCGAACGAGCCTTGGACGACGTCGACGTCCATCCCCTGCTCGCCGTCTATATGGAGCGACGCGAGGAACTGCTGCGGTACTTCCGCGTGCGCCTGCGATCCGACGTCGCCGCCGAGGACCTCGTCCAGGACATCTATCTGAAGATCGCCGCGCGCCCCGTGGAGGGCGTCGACAATCCGGCGGCCTATCTCTATCGCCTGGGCTCGAACCTGATGCTGGACCGCATCAAGGTTCGTCGGCGCGCCGAGGCCCGCGACGCCCAATGGCATGGCGTCAATGTTTCCGACGTGGGCGGCGTGCAAATCGCCGAGGAGGTCCCCGCCGATGAGGCCGCGGCGGCCAAGCTGCAGCTGGGCAGGGTCCTCGAGGCGGTAAAGGCCTTGCCGTCGGCGCAGCAGGAAGCTTTCCGGCTTCACAAGCTGGAGGGGCTGACTCACGCCGAGACCGCTCAGGCCATGGGCGTGTCCCGATCCAGCATCGAGAAATACATCATGGCCAGTCTCAAGCTGATCGTCGCCAAGGTGGGGCGGTGGCCATGAGGGCGGCGCGAGAAATTCTTTTGAGGCGCCTTTGGCTTTATGGCGTCTTTGGGGCGAAGGGGAAGGCCGCCGGCCTCCCAGCACACGGCGAAATCGGATGAACGGTCAGGATCTGGAAACGAGGGAGACGCTGCGCGACGAAGCGGTCGCGTGGCTGATCCGCGTCCAGTCCGACGCGGCCACGGCCGACGACTGGTCCGCCCTGACCGACTGGCTGGAGGGCTCCGAGGCCCGCCTGGCGGCTTTCGAAGAGGCCGAGCTGATCGTCGCCGATCTTGAGGGCCGAAAGACGGAGATCGCCGAGGCGCTCTCGCCGGCTCCGCCCAATGTGGTCGCCTTCCGCCCGAGAAGGGCGGCGCCGCGCGGGATCTGGGTCGGCGGCGCGATCGCGGCGTCCCTCGCCGTGCTGGTCGGCGGTCCCGCGCTGTGGAAGAGCTCGCGGGGGGATCTGGTGACCTACGAGACCAGGCCCGGCGAGACGCGGCAGGTCGACCTGGAAGACGGCACGCGGATCACGCTCGACGGCGGCTCCCGGCTCAGCGTCCGGCTGGGCTGGCGCGAGCGACGGGTGGAGATGGGTCTGGCCCAGGCCAGTTTCGACGTCGCCAAGGATCCTTCGCGGCCCTTCGTGATCGGCGTCGGCGACGAACGGGTGCGCGTGGTCGGCACGGAGTTCAACATTCGCCATGACGCCAGAAGTGTCCGCGTCAGCGTGCGTCGCGGGATTGTCGAGGTCGCTCAGCGCGACGGCAAGGGCGGACCGCCGGCCCGCCTGACCGTCGGGCAGGAACTGCGTCACGTCCAGGGCGCGAGCGGCTCGCAGCTGCGGCGCGTCGAGCCTGACGCCGCCTTCGCCTGGTCGCGGGGGCAATTGGTCGCCGACGGCGAAACCCTCGGCGACATCGTCGCCGACCTCAATCGCCGTTTCCCGACCCCGATCCGGATCGCGCCCCAGGCGGCGCTCAAGCGCTTCTCCGGCGTCATCGCGCTCGACGATCAGGAGGCGGCGGTGCGAATTCTCGCCGCCTATGCGTCGTTGACGGTGGATCGCGCCGACGGAGAAATCGTCCTAAGGTGACGCCCTGACGAGTTCGGAGGGGCGTGATTTGCACGGGCGGGCCAGGCGGCGCCTTGGGTTGGCGTCGGCGATCGGATTGGCCGTTCTGCCCGTGCGCGCCTATGCGGCCGACGCGGCGTTCTCCATTCCCCCGGGGCAGTTGAAAGCCGCCGCCACGGCCTTCGCGATCCAGGCGCGGGTTTCGATCGAGCTTGGCGCGGCGGAGGCCTGTGGAGCCTCGCCGGGGTTTTCCGGCCGGGCCTCTCCCAGGGCGGCGCTCAAGGCGCTTCTCAAGGATACGGGTTGCGATGCGGTCCAGATCGACGACAAGGCGTTCCAGATCGTCCGCCGCGCCGCGCCCGTCGTGCGCGAGCGCGTCGCCAAGGCGGCTGACGCCCCGTCCGAGACCCTGGCGCCGCTGTCCGAACTGGTGGTCGTAGCCACCCGGCGTCCGACGCTCGCCGACCGTCTGGCCTATTCGGTCAGCGCCCTGGACGCCAAGGCCTTGGCCGCGCGCGGCGTGAGAGACGCTGCCGACCTGGCTTTGGCGGTCCCCGCGATGACGGTGACCAACCTCGGGCCAGGGCGGGACAAGGTGATCCTGCGCGGCCTGTCGGACGGCCCTCTGACAGGCCAGACCCAGTCGATGGTCGGGATCTATCTCGACGATGTGCGCCTGACCTACAACGCGCCGGATCCGGATCTGCCGCTGATCGATGTCAGCCAGGTCGAGGTGCTGCGCGGTCCGCAGGGCGCGCTCTATGGCGCCGGGTCGCTGGGCGGCGTTCTGCAGATCGTCACGCATCGTCCCGACCCGTCGGGCTTCGACGCCTGGACGGAAGCCTCGGTGGCCAGCACGCAAGGGGGGCGGGTCGGCGGGGCGGCCTCGGCGATGGTCAACGTCCCGCTGGCCCGTGGCCGGGCGGCCGCCAGACTGGTCGCCTACGCGGAGCGCGGCGGCGGCTATATCGACGATCCGGGGCAGGGGCGCTCGGACGTCAACCGAACCCGGCGGTCAGGCTTGAGATTATCGCTGCGGACCGAGGTCGGACCTAACTGGACCGCCGACGGCGGGATGACTGTCCAGGCGATCAGCTCCGCGGACACCCAATATGCCGATCCTTCGGTCGGCCCCTACGCGCGGCGAAACCGCATCGCCGAGCCGCACGACAACGATTTTCTGGCGGTCCATGTCGGGGCGCGTGGAGCGCTTTTCGGGCGGGAAGCCAAGGTGACGCTGGCCGCCGTGCGTCACGACCTCTCCAGCCGCTACGACGCCAGCGCCGCGCCGCCCGTCGCGGCGCCCGCTG
This sequence comes from Caulobacter sp. FV1ye6ST, assembly GCF_058681225.1. Lineage (NCBI taxonomy): Bacteria > Pseudomonadati > Pseudomonadota > Alphaproteobacteria > Caulobacterales > Caulobacteraceae > Caulobacter > Caulobacter sp. FV1ye6ST. Next base: position 4,539,483 of record NZ_CM178733.1, on the reverse strand, counting down.
GCGCGGCGGTGGCCTTTGACGACGATGACCATGTCGGCGCGGTCGTGGCCGAGGCCTCTCTGGCGTCACGTCCCGAAGGGCGGATCCAGTGGCAGGCGGGCGTGTTCCTGGCGCGGACGCGCCAAGGCCGCGATGGCCTTTTGCTGCTGACCAGCCAGCCGACGTCGCCCCTGGCGCGCGAGACGCGGCGCGACGTGCTGGAGGAGGGGGCGCTGTTTGGCGAGGCGATCGGCGCCCTCGGCCGCGGCTGGAGCGTGACCTTGGGCGGGCGCCTGTTCGCGACCAAGTCCGAAGCGTCCAGTCACGCCGCGGCGTCGGGAGACACGGCGCGCTTTCGTGACGAGCAGAGCTACACGGGTTTCGCCCCCAAGGCCGTGCTTTCCTATTCGCCGTTCAGCGCCGTCCTGTTTTACGTGCAGGCCGCCGAGGGTTATCGATCGGGTGGCTTCAACACGGCCGTCATTCCCAGCCAGGTCTTCGACACTCAGGGCGGAGAGCCTCAGCGTCGCTATGATGGCGACGAGCTCTGGAGCTTCGAGGCCGGCGCCAAGGCCAGCTTCCTCGAAGGGCGTCTGCGCTTGCGCGCGGCGGCGTTCCAGGCGACTTGGACCAACATCCAGAGCGATCAGTTGCTGCCGTCCGGTCTGCCCTACACGGCGAACCTGGGGAACGGCCGCAACCTGGGTGTCGAATTCGAGGGCAGCTACCTGCAGGGCGGGTTTCGGCTGGACGCCAGCTTTCTCCTGAACAACCCAGAGCTTGAGTCGGTCAACGCGGCCTTTCCGGGGCGCGAGGAGCTTGGGCTGGCGGGCGTGCCGCGCGGGTCGGCGTCGCTCTCGGCGAGCTATGAGCGCTCGCTCGGCGACGGATGGCGGCTCGGCCTGGAGTCCCGACTGGCCTATGTCGGCCGATCCCGCCTCAGCTTCGATGCGGCGACCGCGCCGGTCATGGGCGGCTATGTCTCGGCGCGGGCGGGGGTGCGCCTCGGCACGGAGCGATGGGACTTGAGCCTCGCGGCCGATAACCTGTTTGACAGCGCCGGAGACACGTTCGCCTACGGCAACCCGTTCACGCTGAAGCGCTTGCGCCAGACGACTCCGCAAACGCCGCGGACAATCTCCGTTGCGCTGCGGGTTCGACGCTAGAGTGATCGCCACCCGCTAGCGCCGGATCAGGCCCTCGCCCCATTCCGGGTTAGGCCGCCGCTCTGGTTCGAGCGCTCGGGGCCTCCAGACGGAACTCGCCGACGCGCCCGGCCAGATCCAGGGCCTCGCCGCGCAGGGCGTGGGTGGCGGCCGTGGTCTGCTCCACCATGGCGGCGTTCTGCTGGGTGACCTGGTCCATGTGGTTGACCGCCGTGTTCACCTGGCGGAGGCCTGTAGCTTGCTCCTCGGAGGAACTGGCGATGTCGTTCACCAGGCCGTGCACGCGCAGCACCTCGTTGACGATGCGGTTCAAGGTATCGCCCGTCTGGCCCACCAGTTCGACGCCGGCGTTCACCTGGGCGCCGGACTCGGCGATCAGGGTCTTGATCTCCTTGGCCGCGTCGGCCGACCGCTGCGCCAGGGCGCGGACTTCCATGGCCACCACGGCGAAGCCGCGACCGGCCTCCCCGGCCCGCGCGGCCTCGACCCCGGCGTTCAAGGCCAGCAGGTTGGTCTGGAAGGCGATCTCGTCGATCACGCCGATGATCTGGCCGATCTTGTCCGAGGATTTCTGGATGGCGCTCATCGCCGTGACGGCGCGCTCGACGACCGCGCCCGAGGTCTCGGCCTCGGTCTTGGCCTTGGTGACCACGGCGGCGGCTTCCCGCGCGCCGTCGTTGGCGCGCGCGACCGTCGAGGCGATCTCGCCGAGGGCGGCGGCGGTCTCTTCCAGGCTGGCGGCCTGCTGTTCGGTGCGGCGCGACAGGTCATCGGCGGCCGAGGCGATCTCTTCGGAGCTGGCGCGCATGTTACGGGCGCCGTGGGCGATGGCCGACAGGGTGGTCGAAAGGCGCGCGATCGCCGCGTTGAAATCGGTGCGCAGAGCCTCATAGGCCGCTGGGAAGGGCGTATGGATCGAGGCGGTCAGGTCGCCCTCCGACAGGCGACCAAGCGCCGCGGCCAGTTCGCGCACCACGGCTTGGCGTTCGGTGTCCGAACGGGCGCGCTCCTGTTCGTTGGCGCGGCGCTCGGCGTCGGCGACGTCGCGGGCGGAGTCTTGCTCGATGCGGGCCTGGCGCCGGTCCAGCGCCGCGCCGCGGAACACCATGATCGTGCGGGCCATGGCGCCGAGCTCGTCCTGGCGGTTGCGGAAGGGCGGCTCGCGTTCGTAGTCGCCCTCGGCCAGACGGCCCATATAGTCTCCGATCGTCGACAGGGGGCGCAGCAGGCGGGTGCGGGTCAGAATGATCGCCGCGCCGCCGATCACGCAGGCCACCACGGCGACGGCCAGGGCCAGGACGACCGCGGCGATCTGTTGGTCGTGAAGGCGCTTCTCGACGACGTTGTTTTCGGCGTTCTGGGTCTGGTCCAGGCGCTTCATGGCCGCACGGGCGGCGTCCATCTTGCCGGCCAACGCCTCGCTGGTGGCGTCGAACTCGCCCATCAAGGCGTTGCCGGCGTCGGTGCCGCCGTTGACATAGCCATGCGCCATCTTCTGGCCGGTCGCATAATAGGCCGGGAAGGCCACCCGCACCTCATCCAGCGCCTGCTTCAGCTCACCATCGTTCAAGGCGTCGGCCAGCGCATCGGCGCGCGCGACATCCTTCTTGAAATCGGCGGCGTTCTTGGCGGCCTCGCTCCAGCCGTCATCCAGGCCGTTCTGTCCACGCGTCGCCGAGACGTCGGTCAGGAATTGCTGGACCTGGACGATCTCCAGCTGGATCTGCTTGGCCAGCACCGACAGCTCCAGCATCTGGGCGTTGACCCGGTCGTCGCGCGCGGACTCGGTCGCGCGGGCGCGGCGCTGCATCTCCATGGACGCGCTGGCGCTCAGAGCCGCCAACACGCAGAAGGCGCTTAGGCCGCCGATCATCAGGGTGATGAAGCGTTCCAGCTTGCGAGACGAAGACGTGTGCGTCTTGAGGTTGTCTGTGGACATCTTAGGCGCGAACCCGGGTTTGCAAGGATACTTGGTATCCGCTCGGGTATCTCCGTTCGTTCTTAAAGAGCGGATAATGGTCTCGCTTGATGGGAACTCAATTCCGGTATCTAGGGTGCGACAATAATTCTCTTGATCTTGATCAAATACTGAAATTCCGCCCTTCAGTATTTGCGTCTCACTCGCGTATCGTAGCCTTACATGAAGCGGGCGTGGTCGCCTCGAGCTAGCGCTAGGCCAGAGGCGGCTTTCCAGCGCGACGGCGCGAGTGATCAGCAGGCCGTCGAAGACGATGTCGCGGCGGGCCGCAATCTTGCGTTCCGCGGTCATCCGCCGCGGGTAGCGGCGACTATTCTAGCGCGGTATCAAAAGGATGGCTGGCGGAGAGGGTGGGATTCGAACCCACGGTGCCCTTCCAGGCACGCCGCATTTCGAGTGCGGTACATTCGACCACTCTGCCACCTCTCCAGGCCGCCGTTCCGAGCGGTTTTTGAACCGCCCGAGGTCGAGGGCGCGATACCTAACGGCGTCGCCGCCGGGACGCAAGCCCTTCTTCCCAGCTTTTTTCCGATCAGCCTTTGGGTCGCAGAATCATCTGAGTGCAGCGGAAAAGGGCGATGGTTTTTCCCGTGGCTTCGGCGCTGACCACGGCGTCCCAGACCTGGGTTGTCTTGCCGCCGTGGACCAGCGTGGCCTCGACCGCCACGCCGCCTTCGCGGGCGGTGCCCAGGAAGTTCGACTTCAGCTCGATGGTGGTGAAGCTGGCCCCACCCTCGGGCAGCGAGATCACGCAGCCATAGCCGCAGGCCGAGTCGGCCAGGGCGATGACGCTGGCCGCGTGCAGGAAGCCGTTCGGGGCCATGTGGCGCTTGTCGACGTCGAAGCGGCCCTTGACGTGGCCTGGCACGGCCACCTGCCACCGCAGGCCCAGGAGATCGGGCAGGAAGCCGGTCTGGCCTGCGGTCAGGGCGGCGCTGAAATCCTCGGCCATGGCGGCGTACTCCACATGCTTCGCGTGCGAACCATATGCTTGGCGTGGGGATCCGGCGCAAGTCCGTTTCGAAAAGGAATGATCGTGTGGCGTACTGGCGTTCGACGTCAGCGCGAGCCCCGCTCTCCGCGGCTAGAGCCGGGTGATGTCCACCACGGGGAAGCGCGGGCCGCTGTCCGGTTCGGACGGTAGCTTGCCCGAGCGGATGGCCACGCGCAGGGCGGCCGAGGCCAGCACCGGGTCGGGGAGTATGGCGTCGGCGGCGGTGCGCAGGGCGATGAAGTCCAGCCGGTCGATCTTGTCGTTCAGCTGGATGTTGGCGGCCCTTTCCTCGGCCACGGTCGACTCGCACGGCTCGCCGGCGCAGACGCCGGGCAGGATGCGGGTCTGTGGCGGCAGCTTGAGGAACTCGCGGGCGTCGTCCCAGGCCTTGCCAGGGTCCGCGCCGGGGACGTCGCAGCGGCCGGCGCCTTCGGCGGGGGCCAGCAGCAGGTCGCCGGTGAACAGGATGTCGCCCAGCTTGTAGGCCACCGCGCCGGGCAGGCGGCCGGTCACGGCGATCGTGGAGATCTGAAGCCCCCCCATCGGCAGTGGCTCCCCGTCCTTGGCCAGCTTATCGAAGTCCCAGCCGTCCAGGTCGACCATGGTCTCGCCGAACTTGGGGGCCAGGCGCTTGAGGCTTTCGACGACCTTGGCGCCGATGCAGACCGAGGCGCCGGTCTCGTATTTCAGGTGGCCGGCGGCGGACACGTGGCCGGCGTGCAGGCCGGTCTCGAGGATCCAGGTCGGACCCAGATCCTTGGCGCGGATGTCGGCGATGATCTTGTCGATGAAGCCGGTGTCCACGGCTTCGCTGGCCGGATCGAAATCCAGCACGGGGTCGACGATGGCGCAGAGAAAGGTGGCCGGATCGACGATCAGATAAGTCACCGTCCCAGTCGCGGGATGGCGGTATGCGGTGATTTCCGGCTGCATCAACAAGCCCTAGACGCCCGAGGCCGGCACCATGAAGGTCAAGCCGTTAAACATCCGCGAACAGCGCTACGGCTTTTGACGGTTTCCAGGCTGTTTGGCGCCGGACGGTTTAGCGCCTGTCGGCGGCGGCGCAGGGATGGCTTCCGTCGCGCATGCCCTCGACCCACAGCGGCTCGACATAACGGCCGCCATCGCGGAAGCCGGGCGCGCAGCCGTCGGGGGTGTCGGAGCCGCCCCGGCGGTTGCCCGTCATGATCGACAGGGCGACCGACTGGCTGTCGCCGCCGCGCGTGCGGCCATAGCCGGGGCCGTAACCATAGCCGGCGCCGTAGCCGCCGCCGTAATAGGGATCGTACCAGCCGCCGCCGCGCTTGCCGAAGTCGGTCTTGGAGACGGCGACTCCGACCGTGGTGTTCTCGCCGACCGGGAACAGGCCCGAGGCGTAGACGCTGCGATAGCCGCCGGTGCCGACCGACACGCCCATCTCGCCATGGACCTTGCGCTTGCCGTTCTCGTCGCGGTCGGCGGGCAGCAGGCCGCGCGGGCCGTCGTCGATCTCGGGACCGGGATTGGCGGCGATGAAGGCGGCGATCTGTTCCTGGGTGGTCAGTTGCTTGACCGGCGCCGGCGCGATCGGAGCGGCCGGAGCCGTCGCGGTCAGGGCCTGAGCCGAGGGCTTGGCCTGGGCGGTGGCGATGACCTCATCGTCATCACGCGCGAAGGCCGGCCCGGCCAGGGCCGAGGCGCCCATGCTCGCGGCCGTCAGGGCGATAATCGCGAGATGATGCCGCATGGGACGCTCCAACATGACCAGACTGACAAACTGGACGGCTCAAAACTAGCCAGGCAAGCCAGCGCAATTAGGGCGCTTTTGTTGCCACGGCGCAAGTTTAACCCGCCCCGTGGATATGGGGCGGGTTCAGAGCGTTTCCAGTCCCGCCTCTAGCGCCGCCATGTCCGGGGGCAGGGGGGTCTCGAAACGCAGGGTCTGGCCGGTCACGGGATGGACGAAGCCCAGCAGCGCCGCGTGCAGGGCTTGGCGTTTCAGGCCCGCCGCCGCCACCTGCTCGCGCACCGGCCCCGCCGCCTGGCTGGCGCCGTAGACGGGGTCGCCCAGGCAAGGCGAGCCCTTGCTGGCCATGTGGACGCGGATCTGGTGGGTGCGGCCGGTTTCCAGGCGACATTCCACGCGAGCGGCCAGCGGCCGCTCCAGCGGTCCAAACGAAGCCTCGACGCGATAGTGGGTGATCGCCTGGCGGCCGCCGGACTTCAGCACCGCCATCTTCTTGCGGTCGCTGAGCGAGCGGCCCAACCGCGTGTCGATCGTGCCATGGGCCGGCGACGGCGCGCCGCGCGTCAGGGCGACGTACAGCCGATCGATGTCGTGGGTGGCGAACAGCTTCGACAGGCCCTGGTGGGCCACATCGCTCTTGGCCGCGACCATGACGCCGGACGTATCCTTGTCCAGGCGGTGGACGATGCCCGGCCGCGCCACGCCGCCGATGCCCGACAGGCTGGCGCCGCAGTGGTGCAGCAGGGCGTTGACCAGGGTGCCGTTCGGCGTGCCGGGCGCCGGGTGGACCGCCATGCCGGCGGCCTTGTCGACCACGATCAGGTGCTCGTCCTCATAGAGGATGGAGAGCGGTAGGGCCTGCGGTTCAGGATCGGCCGGCGTGGGCGGCGGGACGGACAGGACATAGGTTCCGGCCTTGGCCTTGCGCGAGGCGTCGGCGATCGGCTGGCCGTCGAGGCTGAGGCGGCCCTCGCCGATCAGAGCTTGCAGCCTGGCGCGGGAAAGGTCGGGGAACAGCGGCGCCAGCACCTTGTCCAGGCGCTGGCCGGCGAGGCTGTCGGGCAGCTCGGCGGTCAGTGGTTCGCCGACGCCCGCTTCCGGAGCATCGGCGTCCAGCGCGTCGTCATCCAGCGGGTCTTCGACTCTGTCCACACTGTCTCCCACGGGGGTTTCATCGCTCCGTCACGTACTCGTCGCGTGGCCGACATGGGCGATGCCTACGGCCCAGGTCTAGTATGGCGCCGAGGGGATAATCGATGCACGCTTTCCGCACCACCACGCTGTTGACCGCCAGCCTCCTGGCCCTGGCCGTCGCCGTTCCCGCGATGGCCGCGGACGAGACGCCGACCACCAACGATCAGAACACCCAGCTCGGCGAACTGGTCATCACCGCCCAGAAGCGCGCCCAAGACCCCGTCGAGGTTCCGATCGCTGTCACCGCCTATTCGGGCAAGTTCCTGGAAGCCATCGGGGTCAAGTCGTTCGAGGAGCTGTCGGCCTTCACGCCCGGCTTCCTGGTCCAGAACCAGTCGAACAACAATTCCGGCTTCGTGATGCGCGGCATCACCTCCGACTCCGGCTCGTCCGCCGACGAGGCGCGGGTGTCGATCTATCAGGACGGCGTGTCGATCTCGCGCTCGCGCGGCTCTTATGTCGAGCTGTTCGACATGGAGCGCGTCGAGGTCGCCAAGGGACCGCAGTCGACCCTGTTTGGCCGCGGCGCCCTGATCGGGGCGGTGAACCTGGTGCAGAACAAGGCCAACCCGGCCAAGAACGACTGGGCGCTGAAGGCCGAGGGCGGCACCGGCGGCTACTTCACCGGCGACGCCATGGTCAATTTCGCGTTTGGCGACGGCAGCGCCCTGCGTATCGCGGCCCGCACCCGGCAGATCGACGGCTATGTCGACGACGCGGCTGGCGGCGACGCCTTCAACTCGACCGACAGCAAGGCCGTGCGCGTCGCCTATCATCTGGAGCCGGGCAATCTGAAGCTCGACCTGATCGGCAACTACCAGGTCGACGACACCAGCGGCACCTCGTTCAAGAGCCACACCTTCAACCCGACCAACCCGGTCACGGGCGCGGTGCTGGGCGACACCGGCGTGGCGTCGGCCGCGACCCTGTCGCCGGGCGCCGGCTTCGAAGGCGGCAAGCCGTTGGGGCTGGACCGCAAGGTCTACGGCCTGACCGCCCTGGCCGAGTACAAGCTCAGCGACAGCCTGACCCTGTCGTCGATCACCGCCACCCGCGCCTTCCACTCCACCGAAGTGTTCGATCCGGACGGCACGAGCCTGCCGATCCTGACCTTCGCCGAGGACGCCAAGGGCCGTCAGCAGAGCCAGGAACTGCGCCTGCGCTATGACAACGGCGGCCGGCTCTCGGGTTTTGTCGGCGGCAACTATTTCCACGAGACCGGTTCGTGGCGCATTCCGGGCCAGTTCGACGAACGCCTCGTGCTGGCGCTGCTGGCCGGCAATACGCCGCTGGGCATCAGTCGTCCGAACCCGCAGCCGCTGGCCGTGCTGACCAACCCGGCCTATCTGGCGCAGGTGCTGCAGCTGGGCTTCGGCATCCCGTCCTCGATCGCTCCGGGCATCGTCTCGAACCTGAAGCCGATCCACCGCGAGACCTTCGCCAACTACAGCGAGAACACCGCCTACGACGTCTACGCCGACGGCACGTTCAAGCTGACCGACAAGTTCGAGATCACGGCCGGCATCCGCTACACCAGCGAAGACCGCGAGGCCGCCTATGCCTCGAGCGTCGACAACGGCCGTTCGATCCTGGGCATCCTGCTGGCCGCCCCGACCGCGACCAACCTGTTCCTGGCCGCCCAGCCAAACGCGGTGGCCAACCCGGCCCTGCCGATGGTGGGCCTGATCACCCAACCGACGGCGAACAACGGCGACCGCTTCAGCAAGAAGATCAGCGACAGCGGCCTGACCTGGCGCCTGGTCGGTCGCTATGCCGCTTCGGAAGACCTCAGCTTCTACGCCTCCTACGCCCGTGGCCGTCGCCCGGACGTGATCTCGACCAGCGCTCCGGCCACGCCGTTGGGTCCGGCGCGCTTCAGCGTCGTCGACGCCGAACAGGTCAACAGCGTCGAGGGCGGCGCCAAGGCCAAGCTGGCCGGCGGCCGCGTGTTCCTGTCGGGCGCGGTGTTCCACTACGACTACGACAACTTCGCCACCAGCTTCCGCCAGGGCGCGCAGGTCGTGACCCTGAACGCCGGCAAGGCCAAGGCCTACGGCTTCGAGGGCGAGGCCCGCGTCCAGGCCGACGACTACTGGACCCTGTTCGCGACCTACGGCTACAACCACGCCCGCCTGGAGACCGGCCTGCGCGAGGGCAACCACTTCCGCCTGTCGCCGGACAGCACCTTCTCGGTCGGCGCGGCCTTCAGCCATGAGGCGCTGGGCGGCAAGCTGACCTTCACCCCGACCTATACCTGGCGCTCGAAGATGTTCTTCGACGACGACAACGACCGCTCGGACCTGCAGTCGGCGGGCCTGTTCCCCGACACCCAGGTCGACGAATACCAGAACGCCTACGGCCTGCTGAACGTGCGCGTCGGCTTCGGCGCCGCGGACGATCGCTGGAAGGTCGAGGCCTTTGTCGAGAACCTCACCGACCAGAAGTACCTGAAGGACGCGGGTAATACGGGCGACAGCTTCGGCATCCCGACCTTCATCGCCGGCAAGCCGCGCTTCATGGGCGTGGGCGTCACGTTCCGCCACTAACCCCTCGAACCGTCATCCCGCGAACAAGACGCGGGATGACGGCGCGTGATTTCTGTTGTTCGTACGCTGACCGGAGGGCCGCCTCATGAAGATCGATCGCCGTAAGGTTCTGGGCCTTCTGGGCCTGTCGGGCGCCGCCGCCGGCGAGGCCGCCGCCCAGTCCAGCAACGACTACAAGGGCCCCGTGGCCTTCGAGCACGGGGTGGCCAGCGGCGATCCCACGACCAGCGCCGTGGTGTTCTGGACCCGGGTCACGCCCAAGGACGCGACCACCGGCGACATCCGTCTGGACCTGGAAGTCGCGGCCGATCCGGACTTCAAGACCCTGGTCGCCAGCAGCAAGGGTCTGCGCGCCCGCGCCAGCCGCGATTGGACGGTCAAGCACGACCTGGACGGCGACGGCCTCAAGGCCGGGACCGAATACTGGTACCGCTTCAAGGCGCCAAACCAAGAAGGTGGCGGCGTGACCTCGCCGGTCGGCCGCACGCGGACCCTGCCGAAGGGCGCGACCAAGGACGTCGTCCTGGCGGTGGTGTCGTGCAGCCTCTATCCGAACGGCTATTTCAACGCTTACGACGCGATCTCGAAACTGCCCCGCGTCGACGCGGTCGTACACCTGGGCGACTACATCTACGAGTATGGCGGCGGCCCCAAGGACTACGGCATGAACTCGCCCGTGGCCGCCCAGCGCACGCATGATCCGATCCACGAGATCGTGACGCTGGACGACTATCGTCGCCGCCACGCCCAGTACAAGACCGACCCCGCCGCCCAGGCCGCCCACGCGCGCGCGCCCTGGATCGTCGTCTGGGACGACCACGAAACCGCCAATGACAGCTGGATCGGCGGGGCCGAGAACCACGATCCCAAGACCGAAGGCGACTGGGCGACACGCAAGGCCGCGGCGCTGAAGGCCTATTACGAGTGGATGCCGATCCGCGAGGCCGGAGCCCTGCCGGAGGCCGCCTGGCGCGGCTTCCAGTTCGGCGATGTCGCCAGCCTGCTGATGGTCGAGACGCGGCTGACGGCCCGCACGCACCAGTTGGACTACGACACCGACATGGCGATCGTCGACGGCAAGCCGGACGTCGCGGGCTTCGTCAAGAAATGGAAGGACCCCGCCCACCGGATGATGGGCGAGGGCCAGGAGCAGTGGCTGGCCGACCAGGTCGGCGCCTCGGCCAAGGCCGGCACGGCGTGGCAGGTGCTGGGCAACCAGGTGGTCATGGCCCGCGTCGCCCCGCCGAACCTGAAGGCCACCATGGGCGAGGCCCAGTTCGCCGGCCTGCTGGCCAAGCTGCCGGACTACGCGGCCAAGCGCGTCGCCCAGACCGTGGCGATGTCGGCCTACGACATTCCCTCGAACCTCGATGCCTGGGACGGCTATCCGGCCGATCGCCAGCGGGTCTACGACATCTTCACCGCCGCCAAGGCCCGGCCGATCGTGCTGGCCGGCGACAGCCACATGTTCTGGGTCAACGAGCTGTGGGACGACGCCGGCAAGACCCGCGTGGCGGCCGAGTTCGGCGCGACCTCGGTGACCTCGCCCGGCTATGGCGACATCCTGCCCGGCGTGCCGCTGGGCGAGGCCTTCGTCCAGCGCAACAAGGAAGTGAAGTACGCCCACCCCAGCGCCAAGGGCTTCCTGCTGCTGACCCTGGAACACGGCAAGGCGACGGGCGAGCTGATGCAGGTCTCGACGATCCACAAGACCGACTACACGACCAGCGTGTTGAAGCGCTTCGTCGTGACGCCGGCCTCGGGCGGCGGGGTCGAGGCGTTGAAAGAGGCGTAGCGGACGCCGCGTCTTCTTCTTCTCCTCCCCCTGTTGGGGGAGGGGGACCGGCGAAGCCGGTGGAGGGGGTCAGCGCCGCTCCAGCGCCAGACGCAGGCCGAACGCCACGAACACGCCGCCCGTCACCCGGTCGAGCCAGCGCACCACGACCGGCACGCGCAGCAGACCCGCGATCGGCACCGTCGCGGCGATCAGCGCGGCGAACCACAGCAAGCCTTCCACGACGTGGATGCTGGTCAGCAACAGGCCGAACCGGGCCGGATCGGCGCCGGCCGGGATGAACTGCGGCAGGAACGACACGTAGAAGATCCCGACCTTGGGATTGAGCAGATTGGTCAGCAGACCCCGCCGAAGGGCCGCGATCGGGCCGGCGTCGATGGCCTTCATCTCGCCGGGCTCGAAGGCGTCGCGGGGCTTGAGGATCATCCTGATCCCGGTCCAGGCCAGGTAGGCCGCGCCCGTCCACTTCAGCACCGTGTAGGCCAACTCGGACGCCGTCAGCAGCGCCCCGACCCCGAAAGAGGCGGCCGCGCCCCAGATCAGGCAGCCCAGGCCGATCCCGATCGCCGCGCCCGTCGCCCGGCGCGGGCCCTCGGCGGCGGCGGTGCGGATCACTAGGGCGGTGTCCAGGCCCGGGGTCAGGGTCAGCAGGCCGGCGGCCAGGGTGAAGGCGACAAGCGCCTCGGGCGTGGTCATCGGGGTGTCCTGGCGGGCCTTTCCGGGTTTCTCAACCAATCCATGGCGTCATGCGATCATGACCGCAAGCCGCATCCCCGGCCTGGACGCCCTGCGGGGCCTCGCCGCCCTGCTGGTGCTGGCCTTCCACGCGCGGGGCCTGTCCATTCCTCGAGCGATCGGGCCGTACGAGGTGCTGGGCCACGGCTATCTGGCGGTCGACCTGTTCTTCGTGATCAGCGGCTTCGTGCTGGCGCGGGCCTATGACGCGAGCCTGGCGGCCGGCGAGGGCGCGGGCTTCATGGTCAAGCGGCTGAAGCGCCTCTACCCGATGGCGCTGCTGGGCCTGCTGCTCGGCGCGGGGATCTGGCTGGCCCAGGGCGCGGATCCGGGGGCGACCCTGCTGCTGATGGTCCTGGGCCTGGCCTTTATCCCGTTCGCGAGCGGCCGCGACGTCTTTCCGCTGAACGGCCCGCAGTGGTCGCTGGTGTGGGAGCTGGCGGCGAACCTGGTCTACGCGGTGGTCGCGCCGCGGCTTACGACGAGGCGGCTGGCGGCGCTGGTCGCCATTGGCGGCGTCGCGCACGTGGCGCTGACCCTGACCTATGGCACGGGCTCGCTGGGTCCCTACGGCTTCAACTGGTGGGCCGGCGCGCCGCGCGTGATCTACGGCTTCTTCGCCGGCGTGCTGCTGGCGCGCCTGGCGAGCCAGGGGCGGCTGAAGGTCCCGGCCGCGCCGATCCTGGCGATCCTGGCGGTGGTGGTGCTGGCCTTGTCGCCGCCGGTCCCGGAGGCCGCGCGGGCGGTGTTCGATCTCGTCGCGGCGCTGATCGTCTTCCCGCTATTGGTCGCCTGGGCGGCGCGGGCGGACGTCGGGCGGGCGCTAAGGCCGGCGCTGGACGGCCTGGCGGGGATGTCCTACGCGCTCTACGCCCTGCACATCCCGATCGTGATGGGCCTGGCGCATTGGAAGCTGAACGCCCTGGCGATCCCGTTGGCGTTGGGCGCGGCCTGGGCCGCGCACCATTGGTTCGAGCCCTGGGCCGCGCGCCTGCTCCGTCGGAGAGGTCAGGGCTTTTCGACCAGCGCCCCGTCTTCCAGCACGCGATAGAAGCACGAGCGGAAGCCGACGTGGCAGGCGCCGCCGTCGCCGCGCGGACGCACCTTCAGCAGCACCGCGTCCTGGTCGCAGTCGACCCGCAGCTCGACCACATCCTGCAGCTGGCCGCTGGTCTCACCCTTCTTCCAGAGTTCATCGCGCGAGCGGCTGAAATAGTGGGCGATGTTGGTCTCGACCGTCAGTTTCAAGGCCTCGGCGTTCATCCAGGCCAGCATCAGGATCTCGCCGGTGTCGGCATGCTGGGCCACCGCCACGACCAGGCCGTCGGCGTTGAAGCGCGGGGCGAGGGCCGCGCCGCGCTCAAGGTCGTGCTTGCTGTGGGCTTGGGGGAACAGGTCGGTGCTCATGGCGCCACATATGGCGCAGGGCTTGAGCCTGCGCTAGCTTCCGCGCCGATCTCACGGGGAAGAGATGAACCTGAAGGACCGCATCAAGGCCGGCGTGGCGGCGCTGGACGATCGGGCAAGGCCCTGGGCGCGCCGGTCGCGCTGGAACGGCTATGCCTACGAGTTCCTGCTGTTCGGGCTGAAGCAGGCCTGGGCCTGCCTGTTCGGCGGCCTGATGCTGGCCCTGCTGGTCGGCACGCATCTCTTCTGGCCGGCCGACGCGCCGCTGGCGCGTTACGATTTCCTGGTCATCGCCGCCGTCGCCATCCAGGTCCTTCTCCTGGCCCTGAAGCTGGAGCGCTGGGACGAGGCGCTGGTCATCTTCATGTTCCACGTCGTCGGCACGGTGATGGAGCTGTTCAAGACCGCCCACGGCTCGTGGATCTATCCCGAGCCCAGCGTCCTGAGGATCGGCGGGGTGCCGCTGTTCACGGGGTTCATGTATGCCTGCGTCGGCAGCTACATCGCCCGCATCTGGCGGCTGTTCGACATCACCTTCGTGCGTTACCCGCCGTTCTGGAGCACCCACATCCTGGCGGTGCTGATCTACGCCAACTTCTTCAGCCACCACTATATCGTCGATTTCCGGGTGGGCCTCTTCGCCCTTTCGGCGCTGCTGTTCGGCCGGACCTGGTTCGTGTTCACGCCGGACCATGTCGCCCGCCGCATGCCGATGCTGATGGGCCTCGTCCTGGTCTCGCTGTTCATCTGGTTCGCCGAGAATCTTGGCACCTTCGCCGGCGCCTGGATCTATCCCAGCCAGGCCAAGGGCTGGCATCTGGTGCCGATCGAGAAGATGGGCGCCTGGTATCTTCTGATGCTGATCAGCTTCGTGCTGGTGACGCTGGTCCACCGCCCGGTGGACGCCTGCGTGGCGCGGCTGCGCGAGGGGATCTGGCGGGCGGCTTAAATCTATAGATCCTCCCCCGCGATGCGGGGGAGGTGGCCCAGAGGGCCGGAGGGGGCTAGCTGGATCGAGGCCGCGTTCGCCCCCTCAGTCACTCCGTGACAGCTCCCCCGTGTCACGGGGGAGCATCCAGAAAACTACTTCCGCGTCACCAAGTCCATGAACCGCTGCTGCAGGACCTTGTCGGTCTTGAACACGCCGCGGAACTGGGTGGTGATGGTCGAGACGTCGTGGTGGTGGACGCCCCGCGTCGACATGCACTGGTGCTCGGCGTCGATCAGCACGGCGACGCCAGCGGCCGAGAGGTGGTCCTCGATGGCGTCGGCGACCTGCATGGTCATCGTTTCCTGCGTCTGCAGACGCTTGGCGAAGATCTCGACCAGGCGGGCCAGTTTGGAGAGGCCGACCACCTTGCCGGTCGGCATGTACGCCACCCAGGCCTTGCCCAGGAACGGAGCCATGTGGTGCTCGCAGTGACTTTGCACGTCGATGCCGCGCAACATGACCATGTCGTCATAGCCCTGGACGTCCTCGAAGGTGCGCGACAGCTCCTTGGCCGGATCGCCGTGATAGCCGGCGAACCATTCGCCATAGGCGTCGACCACGCGCTGGGGCGTGTCGAGCAGGCCTTCACGGTCCGGATTGTCGCCGGCCCATGCCAGCAGGGTCCGGACGGCGGCCATGGCCTCATCTCGGGTGGGGCGCTGGGCGGGTTCAAGATCAAGACCGGTGTCCCCATTTTCAGAGAAGGGGGCGCCGATCAGGGTTCGCTCGCGGGACAAGGCGTCCATGTTTTTCAGAGGTCTTTCCACGGGCTGAGTTGCGCCGAAGCGCCTCTCGCTCCGGAATTACGCGTGCCACCCGTTTCATAATACGGCGCGGGGAGCGATTTAGACGCATCGCGACATGGCCCTTACCGTATCAGGAAGATATATGGGGCCGGCCCCTTTCGGGGGCAACACCTCCGTTACGTTAGGTTGCCGCGACCCAATGACCCTGAAGATCCACGACACCCTGGCGCGCGAGAAGCGCGACTTCGTTCCCGCCGATCCCAAGCGGGTGACGATGTACGTGTGCGGTCCGACGGTCTGGAACCACGCCCACATCGGCAATTTCCGGCCCGTCGTGGTGTTCGACGTGCTGTATCGCGTGCTGCGCGGCCTCTATGGCGAGGACGCGGTGGTCTATGCCCGCAACGTCACGGACGTGGACGACAAGATCAACAAGAAGGCGGCCGAGGAAGGCGTCGACATCTCGGTGATCACCGAGCGCTACCTCGCCGCCTATCACCAGGACGCCGACGCCCTGGGCGCGCTGCGGCCCAATCTCGAGCCGCGCGCCACCGACCATATCGGCGCGATCGTCGAGATGATCGGCAAGCTGGTCGACAACGGCAGCGCCTACGCCGCCGAAGGCCATGTGCTTTTCGACACCCAAAGCTTCGCCGACTACGGCCAGCTGTCGGGCCGGCCGCTGGACGAGATGATCGCCGGCGCCCGCGTCGAGGTCGCGCCGTACAAGCGCCACCCGGCCGACTTCGTGCTGTGGAAGCCTTCGAAGGAAAACGAGCCCGAGTGGGACAGCCCCTGGGGCGCGGGCCGTCCGGGCTGGCACATCGAGTGCTCGGCCATGATCGAGAAGACGCTCGGCGACACCATCGACATCCATGCCGGCGGCATCGACCTGACCTTCCCGCACCACGAGAACGAGGTCGCCCAGAGCCGTTGCGCCCACAAGACGCCGGTCCTGGCCAACTACTGGATGCATAACGGCTTCCTCGACATGGCCGGCGAGAAGATGTCCAAGAGCCTGGGCAATGTCGTCATCCCGCACGAGCTGCTCAAGAACGTCCCGGGCGAGGTGATCCGCTGGGCGCTGCTGTCGGCCCACTATCGCCAGCCGCTGGACTGGACGCCGGAGCTGCTCGAGCAGTCCAGGAAGTCGCTGGATCGTCTGTACGGCGCCCTGCGTCGCGCCAAGGACGTGCCGCTGGACCAGGCCATGGAGGCGCCTGAAGAGGTGGTCGCGGCCCTGATGGACGATCTCAACACGCCGCTGGCGGTGTCGAGCTTCTTCGAGGTCTCCAGCGCCATCGAACGGGCCGTGACGGCCGGCGACACGGTCGCCATCGCCGCCAACAAGGCCCGCCTGATCGAGGCCGGGGCTCTGCTGGGCTTCCTGCAGGCCGATCCGGACAGCTGGTTCGAGGGCGATGCGTCCGACGAGCTGAAGGCTCGGGTCGAGGATCTGCTGGCCAAGCGCCTGGCCGCTCGCGCCGCCAAGGACTGGGCCGCCGCCGACGCCATCCGCGCCGAGATCGACGCCCTGGGCGTGGTGGTCATGGATGGCCCGTCGGGCGCGACCTGGCGCATGAAGGACTGAGCGGGGTCCCAATGAGCCAAGTTGAGCGTTCGCGCGCCGTAGTGGTAAGTCCCGCACCATGAAGCGCGCCGTCGAACATCGCCTGGGCGTCCAGGCCCCCGCCGAGATCGTCTGGGAAGTCGTGTCCGAGTTCGAGACCTGGCGCGAGTGGAACCCCCTCTACCGCAAGGCCGAGGGGCAGATGAAGATCGGCACGACCCTGACCCTGGAGCAGCACCTGCCGGGCCAGCCCGCCAAGGTCATCGCGCCGATCGTCCAGGACTGGGTGCCCTATGAGCAACTGCACTGGCGCTCCAGCCGGATGGGCGGTTTCGTGACGGCCATCCGCTATCTCGAAATCGAGAGCATGGGGCCCCAGAACGCCACCTTCTCCAACGGCGAGCTGTTCATGGGCTTCCTGCTGCGGTTCGTGTCGCGCGAGGAGCGCCGCCAGCTGCGGGCCGCCTTCACGGAGATGGGCGAGGCCGTGCGCGACCGCGCCGAGGCCATCTGGTCCGAGCGCCAGAAGACCCCATCTTAGGTTCGTCCATTCTAGGCCAGCGATGATCGACGACCTCTACAGCGCCAGGATCCTCAACCTCGTGGCCAACATGCCGCGAGCCGGACGCCTGTCCGCGCCCGACGCCAGCAGCGAGAAGCACGCCAAGCTGTGCGGCAGCCGGATCGTCGTCGACGTGGTTGTCGAGGACGGCAAGGTCGTCGACTACGCCCAGGAGGTTTCGGCCTGCGCCTTGGGCCAGGCCGCCGCCGCGATCCTGGGCGCCCATGTCATCGGCGCGGAACTTTCCGACATCGAGTTGGCGCGCGACTCTCTTGCCGCTATGCTTAAGACGAACGGTCCGCACCCTGCGGGCCGGTTCGCGGAGCTCGCCGTGTTGGAGCCGGTCAAGGACTATCCCGCCCGTCATGCCTCGACGCTTTTGGCGTTCGAAGCGACGGTGGAGGCTGTCCGTAAGGCCACAGCTGTCTCCGAAACGCGAACTAGCACCGCCGGCGCGGCTTGATCCCTGCCTTCGGGGAGTGTGTAACCGCATCGCAACAAAGTCGCGCGCCGGCATGACCTTCTACGACCGCACCGTCGACCTTGGCCTTCGCGCCTACAAGTTGACGCTCTCGCCTCTGATAGGGCGTCAGTGCCGCTTCGCGCCGAGCTGTTCGGAGTACGCGGCGGCCGCCCTCAAGGATCATGGCCCGCTCAAGGGTTCCTGGTTGGCGTTGCGACGGATTTGCCGATGCAATCCGTTAGGTGGATCGGGCTACGACCCGCCGCCGTCGCGACGCCAGCCACGCAAGTGGATATGTGAAGAATGATCGATCTGGTTTTCCCCGACGGCTCGGCCCGTCAGTATCCTGACGGCTCGACGGGGCGCGACGTCGCCGCCGCCATCTCCAAATCCCTCGAGAAGAAGGCGCTGCTGATCAAGCTGGACGGCGTGCTGCTGGACCTCGACCGTCCGCTGACGGCCGATCTGCTGACCGGCGACCGCAAGTTCGAGATCATCACGCGCGAATCGCCGGACGCTCTGGAAGTCATCCGCCACGACACCGCCCACGTCCTGGCCGAGGCGGTGCAGGAGTTGTTCCCCGGTACGCAGGTGACCATCGGCCCGAACGTCGAGGACGGCTTCTATTACGACTTCGCGCGCGACGAGCCGTTCAGCCTGGAAGACCTGCCGAAGATCGAAGAGCGGATGCGTCAGATCGTCGATCGCGACGAGAAGATCCGCCGCGAAGAGGTCGATCGCGACGCCGCCATCGCCGACTTCGAGGCCATGGGCGAAAGCTACAAGGCCCAGATCATCCGCGACCTGCCGGCTAGCGACACGATCACGGTCTATCACCAGGGCGAGAAGTGGAAGGATCTGTGCCGCGGGCCTCACCTTCCCTCGACCAAGGCGGTCGGCAAGGCCTTCAAGCTGACCAAGCTGGCCGGCGCCTACTGGCGCGGCGACCAGAACAACGCCCAGCTGCAGCGCATCTACGGCACCAGTTGGGCCTCGGAAGCCGACCTGGAAGCCTATCTGAAGCGCATCGAGGAAGCCGAGCGTCGCGATCACCGCAAGCTGGGCAAGACGATGGATCTCTTCCACATCCAGGAAGAGGGCAAGGGCATGGTGTTCTGGCACGCCAAGGGCTGGGCCCTGTACCGCGTGCTCGAGGACTACATGCGCCGTCGCCTCGACGCGGCTGGCTACAAGGAAGTGAAGACGCCGCAGATCCTCGACAAGAGCCTTTGGGAGAAGTCCGGCCACGCCGAGAAGTTCGGCCACGCCATGTTCATGTGCGAGAGCGCCGAGGGCGAGATCCTGGCGGTCAAGCCGATGAACTGTCCCGGCCACATCCAGATCTTCAATGTTGGCCAGAAGAGCTATCGCGAGCTGCCGCTGCGCATGGCCGAGTTCGGCGCCTGCCACCGCTACGAGCCCTCGGGCGCCATGCACGGCATCATGCGGGTGCGGGCCTTCACGCAGGACGACGCCCACATTTTCTGTCGCGAAGAGCAGGTCACGGAAGAAAGCGCGCGGTTCATCGAACTGTTGCGCTCGGTCTATAACGACCTCGGGATGACTCTTGCCGACACCAAGTTCTCGACGCGTCCTGAACTGCGCGCCGGATCGGACGAGGTCTGGGACAAGGCCGAGGCCGCCCTCTCCGCCGCCGCTGAAGCAGCGGGCGAGACCTTGGTGCTGCAGCCAGGTGAAGGCGCGTTCTACGGCCCGAAACTCGAGTTCTCGCTGAAGGACGCCATTGGTCGTGTCTGGCAGTGCGGTACGCTGCAGCTCGATTTTGTTTTGCCGGAACGATTGGACGCCGAGTACGTTTCGGAGGATGGTTCGAAGAAGCGTCCGGTGATGCTTCACCGGGCGATCTTGGGGTCCTTCGAGCGTTTCATCGGCATCTTGTTGGAAAACTTCGCGGGCGCCCTGCCTGTCTGGCTGGCGCCGACTCAGGTTGTCGTGGCCACGATCACCTCCGACGCTGATGACTACGCCCGTGAGGTCGCCGAGAAATTGACGAACTTGGGGATGCGCGCGGAGGTGGATCTGCGTAATGAGAAAATCAACTACAAGATTCGCGAGCACAGCCTCGCCAAGGTGCCTGTGATCGCGGTGGTGGGTCGTAAGGAAGCTGAGACGGGTCAACTGGCCCTTCGCCGCCTCGGCGGTGAAGGTCAGAACATCCTGTCGCTGGAGGAAGCTCTCCGCGTCCTGAAGGCCGATGCCACCCCGCCTGACATCGCCCGCAATCAGGGCGTCGCCAAACCCGCCCTGGAGGCCGCGACCGCCTGATGAATAGCATTCTCCCGTCCGTCTCGACCCTTGCCGTTGGCGCGCGTCCGGCTCGTCCGAACGTGTCCGTCGTCATGGTCGTCTATCGGACGGGAGAGGCGTTGGCGCAGAGCATCAAGCATGTGCTGGCCGAGCCGCTGGTCGACGAGTTCGTCATCGTCGACAACGGCTCCGACGGCCGCGACGAGGACATGTTGCGTTCTCTGGCCCTGACCGAGCCGCGCGTCGTGCTCAAGCAGGGCCACGGCAATATCGGCTTCGCCCGCGGCGCCAATCTGGGCGCCAGCGTGGCGGGCGGCGAATACATCGTCTTCCTCAATCCCGACGCCAACCTGCAGTCGGGTTGCGTGGCGGCGCTGGTCACCGCCTTCAAGGGCCAGCCGACACCGACCGTGGTCGGGGCGCGCGTGCTCAATGTCGATGGCACCGAGCAACGTGGCGGCCGCCGCGGCGAGGTTACCCCGATGACCACCGTGCTGACCTTCGGCCAGTTCACGCGGCGCCATCCGCAGCTGGCCAGCTTCGAGATCCATCGCGAGAACGAGCCGCTGCCGCGCGGTCCCGCGCCGATGCCGACCATCTCGGGCGCCTGCTTCGCCATGCGCCGAGGCGATTTCGAGGTGCTGAGCGGCTTCGACGAGGGCTATTTCCTGCACGTCGAGGACATCGACCTGTGCTGGCGCGCCCGCCGGGCTGGCGGGCAGGTGCTGTTCCAGCCGGACGCCCAGGTCATCCATCTGGGCCACACCAGCCAGGAACACCCGCTGAAGGTCGAGTTCCACAAGGGCGTCGGCTTGACCCGCTACTTCATCAAGCGCGCCGATAGCTTGCAGCTGTTCGCGGCGGCGGTGCTGCTGGCGCCGGCCATCATGCTGATGAGCGTTTGCCGGCCGCTGCTGTGGAAGCTGACCGGGCGACCGATCTAGGCGCTCTTCGCGGTCACATCGGCCCTATCGTCTCGAACCTTACCCCATCCGGCCCCTCGATCGAGGTCGGGGCCTTCGGGTTCTTGGCCGGCAGCAGCGCGCGATACCGCTCGTAGATCGCCTTGACGTTACGTCCCGGCTTCACCGTGAGGCATTGGTCGAACTCGCCTTCGCGGCCCCAGGGCTTGCGCTCCGAGCGGGCGATGTCGGGGTCGGTCTTGACCATGTCGGCGACCGTCGCGGCCAGCGGCTGGTCGATCCCCATACCATAGCTGCCGAACTTGATCGTCACGTCGCAGCGGGCGGTGACGCCGCTGTCGACGGGCGCGGCGGCGCAGGCGGCCAGGCCTAGGGTCAGCAGGGCGGCGAAGCGGATCATGCGGGAAAGCCTCCGGCGCGGGCCAGGGACGAGGCGGGGACCTTGCCCAGCTTGGCGCTGATCTCGCGGCCGATCTCGATCAGGGCCGCCAGATCGTAACCCGTCTCGAAGCCGGCGCGTTCCAGCATGTAGACCAGATCCTCGGTGCCGATATTGCCGGTGGCGTTTGGCGCGAACGGACAGCCGCCCAGGCCGCCGACCGAGGCGTCCAGCACGTCGACTCCAGCCTCGACGCTGGCATAGGCGTTGGCCAGGCCCGTGTTGCGGGTGTCGTGGAAGTGCATGCGCAGGCGCGTGTCCGGCGCGGCGGCGCGGGCGGCCTCGATCCGCTTGCGGACGGTCCAGGGATCGGCGACGCCGATGGTGTCGGCGATGGCGATCTCGCGCACGCCCAGGGCGGCGGCCTCGCGGACGATGGCCATCACCTGGTCCTCGGAGACCTCGCCGTCGAACGGACAGCCAAAGGCGACGGAGATCGTCGCGGTGATCGGCGGGCCGCCCTCCACCGCCTGGCGCTCGGCGATGGCGGCCAAGGCGTCGAGCTGCTGGCTGACCGTCGCGCCCTGGTTGGCCAGGCCGAAGCCGTCCGAGGCGCAGACCACGACATTGGCCTCGTCGCACTGGGCGGCGACGCAACGCTCCCAGCCGCGCATGTTCAGCACCAGGCCGATGCGCGAATGAACGAGATCCGCGGGCAGGGCGGCCATGATCTCTTCCGCGCCCGCCATCTGCGGCACGCGGTTGGGGTTCACGAACGACACCACCTCGGTGCGCCTGGCGCCGGCGGCCTCCAGCTTGCGGATCAGGTCCAGCTTCTCGTCGACCGACAGCGACAGCTTCTCGTTCTGCAGGCCGTCGCGCGGCCCGACCTCGACGATCTGGATGAAGCGGCTCACGGTTGACCCTCCTCTTCAGGGGCGGCGGCCTGGGGTTCGCCCCGGTAGACGGTCAGGCGTTCCTGGTCGCCGTCGGAATAGTTCAGACCCTCGACCGTCGCGACGGGATGCGGGGTCAGGCCTAGGGCGGCCAGGGTGTCGCGGAAGGGCTTCTCCTCGCGCCCCTCGACCACGGCGGGGCGGCCTTCGATGACCGCCTGGGCCGCGCCCTCGCCGTCGGTCAGTTCGGTGGCCGTGCCCAGCTGGAAGATCAGGCTGGGCTCGGCATAGCCCGTGACGGCCACGGGGCCGGCCGCGCCGGAGCGGGGCGACAGCCGCGTGCGGTCCAGGGCGTCGGCGACGTCCTGGGACAGGAACAGCGGCTGCAGATGCGGGATCAGGCCGGCGGTCAGGGCGATGTGCGCGCCGACGCCCAGCACCCCGGCCGTGACCAGGGCGCGGGCCGAGTGGCGGCGCAGGAGCAGAACCGCGCCGGCGATCCCGGCGGCGAGGGCGAGGCTGGCGGCCACGACGGTCCAGGCCAGATCGCCGCCATCGCCGAACTGGGTCTGGCCGTAGACGGCGACCGCGGCCAGCACGGCGCCCATCAGCACCGACAGCCCGCCGCCAAGCCAGCGGACGAGCTTGCCCAGCGGCTCGCGCACGGCGGCGGCCATCAGCATGGCCAGGGCGCCATAGGCCGGCAGTTCGTAGTGGACCAGCTTGGTCGGCAGGATCTCGAACATCAGCCAGGTCGGGACCAGCCAGCAGACGGCGAAGCGCACGCCTGGCTCGTTGCGCCGGGTCCAGCCGACGACCAGGCCAGCTGGCAGCAGCAGCGTGGCCGGGAACGACAGCAGCGGGGCCAGCAAGGCGTGATAGCCGAACGGGCCGGCGTGGCCCTCCTGGCCGCCGGCCAGCTTGGGCGCCAGATCCCCGCCCACGGCCGCGCCCCAGAAGGCCCCGTCGGTGGCCACGGTGATCATCATCGCCCAGGGCAGGCATATGGCCGCGAACAGGATCAGGCCCCAGGTCCAGCCCAGGTCCTTCATCCAGGCCGCCTTGCGGTCCCAGATCGCCAGGCAGATCAGGGCGAAGACCGCCACCAGCAGGCCGACGGGGCCCTTGATCAGGGCGGCGACGGACAGGCCCAGCCAGAACAACAGCTTGGTCAGCTTCCCCGCCTTCTCGCCCGTCAGGTGGCCGGCATAGACGCGGGCCAGGGCGGCCATGGCCAGGGTCGTGGTTCCGCACAGGGCCGCGTCGGTCTTGGCGATGAAGGCCTCGGACGACAGCAGGAAGGTGGCGCCCAGGATCGAACCGGCCAGCAGGCCCGTCCGAGGATCGAACAGCGCCGCCGCGCCCCAGGCGCAGGCGGCCGCCGCCAGCATCGCGCCCAGCAGGGACGGGATCCGATAGGCCCAGATCCGGCGGTCCTCTGCGTCGGAGAACGCCTTGACGCTCAGCGCCTGCAGCCAGTGGATGCCGACCGGCTTCTTGAAGCGCGGCTGGTCCTGGAACTTGATGACCACGTAGTCGCCCGTCTCCAGCATCTGGGACGTGGCCTGGGCGAAGCGGGACTCGTCCCGGTCCAGCGGCGGCATGGCGAACAGACCGGGCAGGCCGGCCATCAGGGCGACGAGCGCGGCGAACAGCGGGCCGCGCCAACTGCGGCTCCAGTCATCCAAGCGAGATTCAAGCGTCATGCGGCCACGTTTAGCACGATCCTTTCGTGTGGAAATTTTTCCGCTATTAGAAGCCGATGAACGCCACCCCCGATTTTTCCGTCGTCGTTCCCGTCTTCGACGAGGGCGAGGCCGCGCCAAAACTCGCGCGCGAGATCGCGACCGCTTTCGCGGGCGAAAACTACGAGATGATTTTCGTCGACGACGCCAGCCGCGACGACACCAAGGCCCGGCTGGTCGCGCTGAAGGCCGAAATTCCGCGGCTACGCGTGCTGGGCCATAAGAAGAATTCCGGCCAGAGCCGCGCCGTGCGCACCGGCATCCTGGCCGCGCGCGGTCCGATCATCGTCACCCTGGACGGCGACGGCCAGAACGATCCGGCGGACGCCCCGCGCCTGGCCAAGGCCCTGCAAGCCGGCCCCTCGACCCTCGCCCTGGTCGGCGGCGAGCGGGTCAAGCGCCAGGACAGCAACGCCAAGCGCTTCGCCTCCAAGCTCGGCAACGGGGTGCGCAAGCGTCTCCTGAAAGACACCGCCAACGACACCGGCTGCGGGCTGAAGGCCTTCCGTCGGGAGGCCTTCCTGCGCCTGCCGTACTTCGATCACATCCACCGCTACATCCCGGCGCTGATGCTGCGCGAGGGCTATGAGGTGAGCTTTCAGCCGGTCAATCACCGTCACCGCGAGACCGGCGTGTCGAAGTACACGAACTTCGGCCGGCTGAAGGCCTCGGTGTCCGATCTGCTGGGCGTGATGTGGCTGCAGTCGCGGGCTCGAAATCCCCAGGGCGTGGACGAAGCTTAAGCGTCTCGGGCGAGGCCGCTTCACCGCTGGCTAAATTCCGGCTACGCCTTAACCAAGACGGCGGCTTGCATCCGCCGTAGGGGGAAGTTCATGTTCGCTGCGGTTCCGCTGCTGGCCTTGCCGGTCATCATCTACAATCTGATCGCCCTGACCCTGACGGGCGGCTTCAAGGCCGTGGACGCCAGTGTCCGCATGACCGACCGGCTGTTCACCATCCACATGACCTCGCGCGCCGAATGGGGCGTCAGCCTGGGCGACCTGCTGCTGGCCGCCTCGCTGGTGGTGCTGTTCGTCGAGCTGCTGAAATCGACCACCAGCCGCAAGATCGCGATCATCAACCACTCGCTGTCGATGGTGCTGTTCATCCTGTGCCTGGTCGAGTTCCTGCTCGCCCCGGCCTTCGCGACCTCGACCTTCTTCCTGATCACCCTGATGGTGCTGCTGGACGTCCTGGCCGGCTTCATCGTGACCATCGTCGCCGCGCGGCGGGACGTCGACTTCGGGGATCACTAGCTCCCCGGAAACCCGCCCGTCTGCCGTAGCGCCTCGCCCAGGGCCATCGCGGCCGTGGTCGCCAGGTTCATCGAACGCGTCTCGGCGCGGATCGGGATGACGATGCGGCCTTCCGCCGCGGCGTGAACCTCTTCCGGCGCGCCGCGACTCTCGTTGCCGAACAGCAGGGTGTCGCCGGGCTCGAACGAAAACCTGTGGAAGGGCGTGGCGCCCTTGGTCGTGAAGAGCAGCAGGCGCCCGTCAACGCGCTCCGGCGCCTTAAGGAAAGCTTCCCAGCTGTCGTGGCGCATCAGCTGGGTCAGCGGCCCATAATCCAGGGCCGCGCGCTTCAAGCTCTTGTCATCCAAGGGAAAACTACAGGGCTCGATCACGTCCAGACCCACCCCGAAACAGGCCGACAGCCGGATGGCCGCGCCGACGTTTTGGGGAATGCCTGGTTGAAAAAGTGCGATACGCATAATAAGCGAACCAACCACAAGGGCAGCAGGGGCTTTGCCGGGAATCGAAAGGGCTTGCGGACTCGGTCCGCGCGTCCGATACGACGATCCGACCGCTGCCTTGTGGCGGAGATCCGCTTGCGGGTCGAGCAAGATATGGCGCTGCAAAGCGCTTCTCCAAGTCGGACCGCTTTTCGCGGACCGGCGGAATTAGAGGGTGACGTAGGTGGCCGACACCGCCGTGGGCGCAACGACCGAGCCGGAACACGGGAGCGATCCCTCCCGGCGCGACTTCATTCACATCGCCGCGATCGCGGCCGCCGCCGGCGGCGCAGCGACCCTGGTGTGGCCGTTCATCGACCA
Organism: Caulobacter sp. FV1ye6ST; assembly: GCF_058681225.1. NCBI lineage: Bacteria > Pseudomonadati > Pseudomonadota > Alphaproteobacteria > Caulobacterales > Caulobacteraceae > Caulobacter > Caulobacter sp. FV1ye6ST. The sequence goes on along the minus strand of NZ_CM178733.1, from coordinate 4,513,364 downwards.
GATGAACCCGTCCGCCGATACGCGGGCCCTGGCCTCGACCGAGTTCGACGTGACCAAGGTCGCCGAGGGCCAGCAGGTCGTCATCAAGTGGCGCGGCAAGCCGCTCTTCGTGCGCAATCGCACCAAGGCCGAGATCGCCAAGGCCGTCGCTGACGACCACGCGCCGATGAAGGATCCGGCCACGGACGCCTCGCGCGTCAAGCCGGGCAAGGCCGAATGGCTGATCGTCGGCGGCAACTGCACCCACCTGGGCTGCGTGCCGACCTTCGGCGGTGGCGAATACGGCGGCTGGTTCTGCCCCTGCCACGGCTCGGTCTATGACACCTCGGGTCGTATCCGTAAGGGCCCCGCGCCCCTGAACCTGGTGGTTCCGGAATACGCCTTCCTCACCGACACCAAGGTCAAGATCGGTTAAGCGAGATGAGCGGACATTCGACCTATCAACCGAAGACCGGCATCGAGCGTTGGCTCGACGCTCGTCTGCCGATCATCCGCCTGGGCTATGACTCGTTCGTCGACTATCCCACGCCGCGGAACCTGAACTACTGGTGGACCTTCGGCGGCATCCTGTCGCTGTGCCTGGCCTCGCAGTTGATCACCGGCATCATCCTGGTGATGCACTACACGCCGAGCGCCCAAGGCGCCTTCGCGTCCGTCGAGCACATCATGCGCGACGTGAACTACGGCTGGCTGATCCGCTATATGCACGCCAACGGCGCGTCGATGTTCTTCATCGCCGTCTACATCCACATGCTGCGCGGCCTCTACTACGGCTCCTACAAGGCGCCCCGCGAAGTGCTGTGGCTGCTGGGCTGCGTGATCTACCTGCTGATGATGGCGACCGCCTTCATGGGCTACGTCCTGCCCTGGGGCCAGATGTCGTTCCACGGCGCCGTCGTGATCACCAACCTGTTCGGCGCCCTGCCGCTGGTCGGCGAGAGCATCACCACCTGGCTGTGGGGCGGCTTCGCGGTCGACAACCCGACCCTGAACCGCTTCTTCTCGCTGCACTACCTGCTGCCCTTCATGATCGCGGGCGTCGTGATCCTGCACGTCTGGGCCCTGCACGTGGTCGGCCAGAACAACCCGACCGGCGTCGACCCGAAGTCGAAGGCCGACACCGTCGCCTTCACGCCGTACGCCACGGTGAAGGACGGCTTCGCGATGAGCGTCTTCCTGATCCTCTTCGCCTTCTTCGTCTTCTACATGCCGAACGCCCTGGGCCACGCCGACAACTATGTCGAGGCCAACCCGCTGGTGACGCCGTCGCACATCGTCCCGGAATGGTACTTCCTGCCGTTCTACGCGATCCTGCGCGCCGTGCCGGACAAGCTGATGGGCGTGTTGGCCATGTTCGGCGCCATCGCCTGCCTGTTCGCCCTGCCTTGGCTGGACACGTCGAAGGTGCGCTCGATGCGCTATCGTCCGACCGCGAAGATCTACTTCCTGTTCTTCCTGGTGGCCTGTGTCATCCTGGGCTTCTGCGGCGCCAAGCTGCCCGACGATCCGGTGATCCCGCACCTGACCACGTTCCAGCTGATGGGCTCGGACATGAACAGCTTCGTGTGGCTCAGCCGCGTCGCGTCGCTCTACTACTTCGCTTTCTTCCTGGTCGTGCTCCCGGTCCTGGGTCTGGTCGAAAAGACCCTGCCGGTTCCGGACTCGATCGCTTCGCCGGCCCTCTCGGCCGACGCTCATAAGGGTTGATCCCGATGCTCCGCAAACTCTCGGTTCTCGCGGCGGCGGTCGGTCTCCTGACGGTCGGCGTCGCCGGTCCGGCGCTCGCCAACGGCGGCGCGCTGAAGGCCAAGGAAGTCCACTGGTCGTTCGAAGGCCCGTTCGGCAAGTTCGACCAGGCCCAGCTGCAGCGCGGCTACAAGGTCTATCGCGAGGTCTGCTCGGCCTGCCACTCGATGAAGCTGGTCGCGTTCCGCAACCTCGGCGACAAGGGCGGCCCGTTCTATAGCGAGAAGTACCCGAACTCGAACGACAACCCGTGGGTCAAGGCGATCGCCAAGGACTACGAGGTTCCGGATATCGATGGTGAGACCGGCGACGTCATCAAGCGTCCGGCCACCAGCGCGGACCACTTCCCGGGCCCGTTCGCCAACGAAGCCGCGGCCCGCGCCTCGAACGGCGGCGCCCTGCCGCCGGACATGTCGCTGCTGGCCAAGGCCCGTGAAGAGGGTCCGGCCCACATCTATTCGATCGTGACCGGCTACGTGGATCCGCCGAAGGGGCTCAAGGTTCCGACCGGTGGTCACTACAACCCCTACTTCCCCGGCGATCTGACCTCGGCCTGGTCGGGCAGCCACGAGCACATCCCGCCGGGCGGCTTCATCGCCATGGCCCCGCCGCTGAAGGCTGGCCTGGTGACGTTCGATGACGGCACCAAGTCCACCCTGGACCAGCAGGCCAAGGACGTTTCGGCGTTCCTGATGTGGGCCGCCGAGCCCAAGCTGGAAGAGCGCAAGCAGACCGGCTTCGCCGTTCTGATCTACCTCGTCCTGCTCTCGGGTCTGCTGTACGCCAGCTACAAGACCGTGTGGCGCAACGAGTCGCACTAAGCGGGCTCAGAGCGCTACAAGGACTGAAGTTCGAAGGGCCCGGTGGAAACACCGGGCCCTTCTTCTTTGTGGCTACAGGTCCAGCCGCCACACGATCAGCGGCCCGTCCTCGCTGTCCTCGCGCTCACCCACGGCCTGGAAGCCGTTGCGGGCCAACACAGCCTGCGAGGCCGGATTGTCGACCGAGGTCTCGGCCGCGAGCGCCAGCAGGCGGTCATCCCTTCGCGCCCAGGCCGCCAGGTCGGCGACGGCGCGGGTGGCGACGCCTCGGCCCCAGCGGGTGGGGGCGACCCCATAGCCGATCAGCAAGGATCGGTCGGCCGCGTCCAGCGGCTGGACGGACGAGATCAGGCCCACGACCTCGCCGTCTTCCACCATCATCCAGGCGCTGGGGCTGAACGACGCGCGAATCTGGTCGGCCAGCCGCGCCAGCATGTCCAGCACCTCGGGCGGGGCCACCGGGCTGTCGGCCAGGCGATAGGGGGCTGGCGCTTCGCCGCGAAGCAGGGCGGCGAAGTCGTCGGGCTTGGCTTCGATCAGCATCAGGGCGCGACCGACAGGGTGCGGGCGTCGGCCGACAGGCGCAGACGGTGACGAGCCCAAAGCGCCGTGCCCAGGGTCCCGTCGACACCCTCCGGCAGGTCGTCGGCCAGGGTGGCGGGGACGTTCTGGGCCAGCACGCCGCCGATCGACAAGGCTCGAAGCCGCGCCGGCGCGATGTGGCGGGCGCTCGGGTCGAGCTTACCGGTCGCGGCGGCCCCGCGTGTCGAGAGCCGGGTCATGGCCTTGGAGGCGGTGTCGATGGCGAAGGCGCCGCGCAGGGCCGTGGGGCCGTCGCTGACGGCCGCGACGATGGTCGGCAGGCCGTCGATCACCTCGACCGGAAACACGACCTGACGGGCCGCGCTCCACGGCTGGTCGATGCGCACCCGACAGGGCGCGAAGTCGATCTCCACCCCGTGTCCGGTCAAGACGTCCATGCCGATGACCCCGGCGATCGGTGTGACGAAGCCGGCGCCGCGGGCGTCCAGGTCGGCGACCTTGACCGACACGGCCGACGCCTTGAGGCCCGCCACCTCCACCGACAGGGTGAGTTCCGGCGTCGTGACGCCCGCCATCTGGGCCTTGGTCTCGTGCAGCAGGGTGCGCGGGGCGGAGAGGTCGAGAACATAGTCGCCGGCCATGTCGGCGATCGCCGCCGGAACGACGACGGCCCCGTTCTCGAACCAGCACGCCGTCTCCCCAGCCCGCGCCGCGCCGGCGAGGGGCAGGGCGAGCACACAGGTCAGGACGGTCAAGCGCAGACGCATGGCGTCAACGTAACGCAGCCGTGACGCTGGCGCGATGGGTTCGACATTCCGGTGACAGCGCCGAACCAGGCCTCAGGCCTCGCCCTTGCTCCCGCCCGAACGATGGAACAGCTGCGAAGTCCGCAGCAAGGCAAGCCGGGCGCTGTCGGGGTGATGGCCGCTGGGCGCCACGAAGGCGTGGCCGGCCTCGTAGAGATAGATCGGCAGGTCTGGGTGGGCGTCGCGGATGGCGTCGACATCGGCCAGCGGGATCAGGCTGTCGGTCTTGCCGAAGTGCAGGATGGTCGGGACCTTGGGCGTCTCATCGCGATAGGCGACGATGTCGCCGCCGTAGAAGGCCGAGACCGCCGTCAGCCGCTCGCAGCGGCAGGCCGCCAGCCAGGCCGTCGTGCCGCCATAGCAGAAGCCCATGGCGAACACGGGGCCGTCCAGGGCGTCGATACAGGCCTGGACGCGGGGCAGGGTGGAGACGCCCCAGCCGGTCGCCTTGCCCATGGCCATGCGCGCGTGGAGGATCGTAGGCGTGGTGTCCTCGACGGGGAAGTCGGCGTCGGCCGCGTCCATCAGGCTGGGGACGATGACCTCATAGCCCTGCTCGGCCAGGCTGTCGGCCAGCCCGCGCAGATGCGGCGTCACGCCCCAGATCGCGTGCAGCATGACGATGCCGCCGCGTCGGGCCTCCCGCGGCGGGGCGTGATAGGCGGCGAAGGGCGCGCCGTCGTCCTTGCGGGCCAGGGCTATCCGTTCGCCCATCTCAGGCGGCTCCGTTGGCGGCGAACAGCGCGAGCGTCCGCGCGCGGGCAAGCTCCGCATCGGCGAGATCGCTGTCGGGCCGGCCGTCGTTGTTGAAGCCGTGGCCGCTGGCCTCGTAAACGTAGACCGGAACATCGGGATGAGCGGCCTCGACCTTGGCCTTGACCTCATCGGCGGCGATATGGGCGTCCTTGCGGCCCAGGTGCACGATCACCGGCGCCTTCAGGGCCAGCTCGACATTGGCGGCGATCATGCTGCCATAGTAGGCCGAGCCCGCCGCCAGCCCTTCCAGCCGGCCGGCCGCCAGCCAGACCAGCGAACCGCCCAGGCAGTAACCGACCGCGAACACCGGGCCGCGCGTCGCCAGCGCGTCGATGCAGGCCTGGATGTCCGACAGCATGGCGTCGATCCCGACCTTCTGCACGTAACTGACGCCCGTCTGGAAGCCCTTGGGGTCATGCTCGGCCACGAAGCCGGGTTCGGCGCGATCGAAGATCGACGGGGCCAGCACCTCGAACCCCAAGGCCGCCCAGCGCGCGACGTCGGCCTGGACGTACTGGTCGAGACCGAAGATCTCCTGGATCACCACCACGCCGCCCTTGCGCGGGCCCTCGGGCTGGGCGTGCAGGGCGGTGAAGGCGAAGCCGTCGACGGCGGAGGTCAGGGTGACGGTGTCGGACATAGGCGTACTCCCCAATGAGAAACGGCCGGGGCGTTTCCGCTCCGGCCGCTGGCTTGTTCTGGACGCTTAGACGTTGAAGCGGAAGTGCATCACGTCGCCGTCCTTGACGACGTACTCCTTGCCTTCAGCGCGCATCTTGCCGGCTTCCTTGGCGCCGTTTTCGCCGCCCAGCTTGATGAAGTCGTCGAAGGCGATGGTCTCGGCGCGGATGTAGCCCTTCTCGAAGTCGGTGTGGATGACGCCGGCCGCCTGCGGGCCGGTGTCGCCGACATGGATGGTCCAGGCGCGGGCTTCCTTGGGGCCGACCGTGAAATAGGTCTGCAGGTCCAGCAGGGTGTAGGCCTCGCGGATCAGGCGGTTCAGGCCCGGCTCTTCCAAGCCCAGGGTTTCCAGGAACTCGGCGCGTTCCGCCGCGTCCAGCAGGGCGATCTCGCTCTCGATCTGGGCTGAGATGACCACGGCCTTGGCGTTGTCCTTGGCGGCGCGTTCGGCGACCAGATCGCTGTACTTGTTGCCCTTGTCGGCCGAGCCTTCGTCGACATTGCAGACATAGAGGGCCGGCAGCGAGGTCAGCAGCTGCAGCATGTGCCAGGCCTTCTCGTCGTCGGCGTCGATCTTGGCGGCGCGGGCGGGGCGGCCCTCGCGCAGCAGGGCCAGGGCGATATTGGCCAGGCGCAGGGTGTTGGCGCTTTCCTTGTCGGCGCCGACCTTGGCGCGCTTCTCCAGGGCGGGAACGCGCTTTTCCAGGCTTTCCAGGTCGGCCAGCATCAGCTCCATCTCGATGATCTCGAGATCGCTGATCGGGTCGATGCGGCCTTCCACGTGGACGATGTCGCCGTCCTCGAAGCAGCGGGCCACGAAGGCCACGGCGTCGCAGTCGCGGATATTGGCCAGGAACTGGTTGCCCAGGCCTTCGCCCTTGCTCGCGCCGCGCACCAGGCCGGCGATGTCGACGAAGGTGATCCGGGCCGGAATGATCTCCTTGGAGCCCGCCACCTTGGCCAGGGCGTCCAGGCGCGGCTCGGGCACGGCGACTTCGCCGGTGTTGGGCTCGATCGTGCAGAACGGATAGTTGGCGGCCTGGGCCGACGCCGTCTGGGTCAGGGCGTTGAACAGGGTGGACTTGCCGACGTTGGGCAGGCCGACGATGGCGACTTTAAGGGCCATGGAACTCTCGTGGATTTCGTTGGGCGGGCGATTAGCACGGATGGTCGGGAAAGGCGAACCGGACCCCTCTTGCGCGAACTGCAACCAGATCAGATATCAAAGGCGCAAAGGAGCTTCCCATGAGCGTTCGTCCCGTCCTGAAGATCGTGAAGGGCATGCCCGCCTCGGATGGCGACGGCGTGCGGCTGACCCGGATGCTGGGCACGCCCGAGGCCCAGATGTTCGACCCGTTCCTGATGCTGGACTGTTTCGACAACGACCAGGCGTCCGACTACATGGGCGGCTTCCCCGACCATCCGCATCGCGGCTTCGAGACCGTGACCTACATGCTGGAAGGCCGGATGCGGCATAAGGACAACACCGGCCGCGAGGGCGTGATCGGGCCGGGCGGCATCCAATGGATGCGGGCCGGCAAGGGCATCGTCCACTCCGAGATGCCCGAACAGGCCGAAGGCCGGATGCGCGGCTTCCAGCTGTGGGTGAACCTGCCCGCCAGGCTGAAGATGAGCGCGCCCGGCTATAGCGAGTTCGAGAGCGACGCGATCCCGGTCGAGGCCCGCGATCGCGGCGTCACCGTCAAGGTGATCTCGGGCGTCACCGACTCCGGCACGGCCGGCCCGATCGGCGGCGGCGCGGTCGACGCGCTCTATTTCGACGTCGTGCTGCCGGCCGGGACCGTGTTCGAAGAGCCCGTGGGCGACGATCGCAACACCATGCTGGCGGTCTATGAGGGTCAGGTCCGCGTCGTCCACGACACGGTCGACGCGCTGTCGGGCGTCTTCCTGGGCCGCGGCGACACGGTGCGGGTCGAGGCCGTCACCGACGCGCGGGTGCTGCTGCTGGCCGGCCGCCCGATCGAGGAGCCGGTCTTCTGGCACGGCCCGTTCGTGATGAACTCCCGCGAGGAGATCGTGCAGGCGTTCGACGACTTCCAGCGCGGGCGGTTCTAACCCACCGCCGCCGCCGCGAAGTCTCGCCAGCTCTTGGCTTCCTTGCGGAAGTGGGCGTGGGTCTTGGAGAGGCGCTTGTCGATCTCGGCCAACTGCGCGCGGGCCTCGTCCTTGCGGCCCATGGCGGCCAGGAAGACGGCGTAGCGGGCGATGCCTTCGAAGCCCGGATAGTTGTCGGCGGCCCAGCGCAGCGCGGTCTCGGCCTGCTCCTCGCGGCCCAGGGCGTGATAAACGCGGCCGAGCGCCAGCATGATGTGGGCCGTGCGGCCGCCGGTCGGCGTCTCGCCCAGCTTCTCCAGCAGCGGCAGGGCCTCGCTGGGGCGGTTCAGCTCGATCAGGGCGTTGGCGCGGCCCAGCAGCAGCTGCGGGTCGTCGGCGTACAGGCCGGTCAGGCTGTCGGCATAGAGCCGCTCGGCCTCGGCGTGCTTGCCCAACTCGGTGGCGGCGACGGCCAGGCGGACGCGGTTGGCGACCGTGGGGGCGTCATCGACGGCGCGGGCGGCGTCGCGGTACTCGCGTTGCGGATCGATGGCCTTGCGCGCCGCCTGGCCCATCTTCTGGGCGGTGCGGCCGCCGAACCAGGCCGGAGCGATGATGGCGACGAAGTAGACGAGCCCGCCGATCGGCTGGAAGGCCAGGATGATCCACAGCCAGTACATCTGCTGGCCGGTGCGGACCACGTGGACGCACAGGGCGATGGCGATCAGGAGCGACAGGCCGATCAACGGCAGGGGTAGCGAGAACATCGTCAGTCGTCCTTGGCGGGCTTGCGCGGATCGGCCTTGGGCGCGGGGGCCAGGCGCATGACCTCGGCCTGATAGCGCTCGTCGTCGCCCGCGGCGGCGAAGGGCAGGGCGTCGGCGATGGCGTCCAGCATCGGGTCCAGCCACTGGTGCTCGACCTTGTGGAAGTCGCCCAGAACATAGTGCATGACCGCGTCCTTGTGGCCGGGATGGCCCACGCCGATGCGGCCCCGGCGGAAGGCGTCGCCGACCTGGCTGGTCACCGAGCGGATGCCGTTATTGCCGGCCGCGCCGCCGCCGGCCTTCATGCGGAAGCGGCCGGGGGCCATGTCGATCTCGTCGTGGAAGACGATGACGTCGGACGGCGCCAGCTTGAAGAACTTCATGGCCTCGCCCACGGCGCGACCGCTCTCGTTGTAGTAGGTCTTGGGCTTGAGCAGCAGCAGCTTGACCGGGCCGTCGGGCGTGCCGACCTGCCCCTCGCACGCCAGGCCCTGGAAGCGCGCGCGCCACGGGGCGGTCCCCCATTTCCGCGCCAGGGCGTCGACGGCCATGAAGCCGACGTTGTGGCGGTTCTTCTCGTACTTGGACTCGGGATTGCCCAGGCCGGCGAGGATCAGCATCGCTTGGATCTCAAGACTTCAAACGAAAACAGGCGGACCCGAAGGCCCGCCCGTTCCGTAAAACAATTCGGTCGGATGACCGAGAGGCGATTAGCCTTCGGTGGTGTCGCCGGCGTCCGACTGGGCGGCCGACGAAGCCTTCAGGGTCGCGATCACGAAGTCGCGGTCCACGGCCGGCTTCACGCCTTCCGGCAGCTTCACTTCCGAGATGCGGATGGTGTCGCCGATGTCGTGGTTGGTCAGGTCGATGACCAGCTCTTCCGGGATCTTGTCGGCCGGGCAGGCCAGTTCGACGGTGTGACGGATCACTTCCAGCGAGCCGCCCTTCTTCAGGCCGACCGAGGTTTCGTGGTTCTTGAAGTGCACCGGCACTTCGATCTTGATCAGCTGGTGCTCGCTGACGCGGAACAGGTCGAAGTGGACCGGCTCGTCGGTGACCGGGTGGAACTGGATGGCCTTGGCGATGACCGATTGCTTCTCGTCACCGTGTTGCAGGGTGACCAGGTGGCCCAGCAGCTTGCCGGTGTACAGCGACTTGCGGAATTCGTTGACCTTCACGGCGATGCTCACCGGGGCCTTGCCGCCGCCGTACAGGGTGCCGGGGACCTTGCCTTCGCGACGGACAGCGCGGGCCGCGCCGGTGCCGGCGCCTTCACGGACTTCAACGTTCAGAATGATCTCGGACATTGTCATGTCTTTCCAGAGAGCCGGATGCTCTCTTCTGTGACCTAGCGCCTATGGCTGTATTGCCACGCTCGCCAGCGTCGTTTTGGGGTCGCGCTACATACACAAAAGGGCCGGGCGACGCAACGCCCGGCCCTTTCGGAGGGAATGGCGTGGAAGATCAGCTCTTCTTGGCGGCCGACTTCTTGGCCGGAGCCTTCTTGGCCACGGTCTTCTTGACCGGCTCGGCCTTGGGCGGCGGAGGCGGTTCCGGCGGCAGGGTCGCGCCAGAGGCCTTGATCACGCACGCGCCGGTGTCGATCAGGATGTGCTGGCCCAGGCAGAAGATGTCCTCGTAGTGCGGCTTGGACACGGCCAGGCACTGATAGAGGTTCAGCTTGGCCATGTTCAGGCAGTTGGCCGTGGCCCAATCGCCGCTCAGCGCGTCGATCGAGGCCAGGTTGTTGTCGCCGGCCGCGCCCAGGGCGGCCAGGGCGGCCACGGCCAGGCCGCGGATGACCACGGGCTGGTAGGGGGCCGGGGCCGCGCGCGGGATCAGGCCCAGCGACTGGCCACCGGTCGAGGCTTGCTGCAGCACGGCCACGTCGGCGCTCTCGGCCAGGGCCGGGCTGGCCGAGAGGCTCTTGGCCGAGGCCAGGCGACCGTCGCGATCGACGACCGAGCTCTTCGACCAGGTCGACTTCTGCACGTCGTAGGCCGATTGCTTCACGGCCTTGCCGGCCATGTAGACCTTCAGGCCGTCATTGCCGATCGTGTCGATGATCAGGCCCGCGGCGCTGTCGGCGCCCTTGAACACCGCCGCGTAGGACGGGTTGGAGAAGATGTTGTTGATCATCTCCTGGCGCTGGGTCGGGTTGGCGGCGACCTCACGCACCGAGGCGACGAAGGTGGGGTCCTGCAGGGCCAGGACGGCGGCGTAGGCTACCGCGCCGTTCATGAATGACTTGGGCTCGTAGGCCGCGCCCAGCTTCAGCGAGGCCTGGATCTGTTCGCCGTTCTGGAACGTCGGGGACACCGCGCCGGCGCGGGCCATGTAGCCGCGGAAGGCGCTGGCGCGTTCGACGATGCTGGACGACAGGGTGATGGGCGGCGGCGGCGGCGGCGCCTGCACGACGGGCGGCGGCGCGGGCGGCGCGGGGGCGCTACAGGCCGCCATCAAGGCGGCCAGCGCCACGACGGACGTCGTCAGGACGACGCGCGTACGCGAAAAAGAACGCATTTCGAGAATTCCCCATCAAGTCTTGGGGCGCGCATAGCAGCCCGGGTCGGCGAGATTGTGACTTCGCCCCGTTAACCAGACTTTTACAAGCGTGGCCGTGCGCGAGGCGAGTTTAAGCTCGCCCCTCGCCCGCCAGGCTTAATCGAACAGCTTCGAGACCGACTCTTCGTTGGCGATGCGGCGGATGGCCTCGCCGATCAGCGGGGCGCACGAGACGTAGCGGATCTTCGGGCAGGCCTTGGCCGGGTCCGAGGCCTCGATCGAGTCGGTGACGACCAGCTCGGTCAGGACCGAGTTGGCGACGCGGTCCGCCGCCGCGCCCGACAGGACGCCGTGGGTGATGTAGGCGCTGACCGACTTGGCGCCATGGCTCATCAGGGCCTGGGCCGCGTTGCACAGGGTGCCGGCCGAGTCGGCGATGTCGTCGAACAGGATGCAGCGGCGGTCCTTGACGTCGCCGATGATGTTCATGACTTCCGACTGGCCTGGGCCCGAGCGGCGCTTGTCGACGATGGCGAGGTCCGCGTCGTCCAGGCGCTTGGCCAGGGCGCGGGCGCGCACCACGCCGCCGACGTCGGGCGACACGACCATCAGGTCGTCGCCCATGGCGTAGTGGCGGCGGATATCCTCGGCCATCAGGCGCGAGGGCAGCAGGTTGTCGGTCGGGATGTCGAAGAAGCCCTGGATCTGGCCGGCGTGCAGATCCATCGTCAGGACGCGGTCGGCGCCCGAGCGGGTGATCAGGTTGGCGACCAGCTTGGCCGAGATCGGCGTGCGACCGCCGGTCTTACGGTCCTGGCGGGCATAGCCGAAATAGGGCAGCACGGCGGTGATCCGCTTGCCCGACGCGCGCTTGAGGGCGTCGATGCAGATCAGCAGCTCCATTAGGTTGTCGTTGGCCGGATAGCTGGTCGACTGGATGACGAAGACGTCCTCGCCCCGCACGTTCTCGTCGATGGTGACGAACACTTCGAGGTCGGCGAACCGGCGCACCTGGGCGCGGGTCAGCGGCATGTCGAGATATTCCGCGATCGCCTGGGACAGCGGGCGGTTGGAGTTGCCGGACAGCAGCTTCATGGAGATATCTCGGAGTGGGGGGCGGCCGATGCGGGGCCTTCTAGCAGCGATCGCCCCAGGCACAAGTGTTAACGGCGGAACTTTTCCGCTTCCGTATGCGGAGCTTCGCCGGCGTGTCCCCGGCGCCTCACGCTTCCAGGCTGATCGCCGACAGCAGGCGGCCGTAGTCGCCTTCGTTATTCAGGAAGGCGCGGCGGTTGGAAAAGAACCACTCCTCCTCGGCCCGCGTGTCGCGCCCGACCCATTCGCGACGCTCGACGCCGGCGGTCTCCAGCCGGTCCAGCACGAAGGCCGGCAGGTCGAACAAGCGCTTGTCCTCGGCGGCGCCCGGCGTGAAAAAACGGCCCGAGCCAGGGCAGTCGGCCTCGAACCGGTGCAGGAACTCCAGGCCGACCTCGTAGGACTTGGGGCCGATGCACGGGCCGACGACGCCGGTGATGCGGTCGGGCCGGGCGCCCAGCTTGACCATGCGGTCGACGGCGGCCTGGACGACGCCGTCCAGCGCCCCGCGCCAGCCGGCATGGGCGGCGGCCACGATGCGGGCCTCGGGATCGGCCAGCAGTACCGGCGCGCAGTCGGCCGCCATGGCGCCGCAGATGACGCCGGGGGTCTTCGAGACCACCGCGTCGCCTTCCGGCCGCGCATCGCCCCAGGAGCCGTCGGCCGTGATCGCGATGGTCGAGTGAATCTGGTAGCAGACGTTCAGATCCTCGGGCGCGCCGCCGAACCAGCGCGCGATGCGGGCTCGGTTCTCCTCGACGTCGGCCGGCTCGTCCTTGCTGCCGCGCCCCACGTTCAGGCTGTCGTAGATCCCCTTCGAGACCCCGCCCTGGCGCGTGAAGAAAGCGTGCTTGATCCCGGGCAGGCTGCCCAGCAGCGGCGACTGGACGGTGGGCAGGTCGGGCGTCTTGGTCATGTCGCGTCCTCGAAGAGGGGGGGCGAAAGGTCGGGCGCGGTCAGGCACGCGACCTTGAACAGAGCGCCCATCTGCGCCTCTCCGACCAGACGATCAAGCTGTCTTGCGACCTGGTCGGCGCGATCGGGGCGGGCGCTGGCCAAGGCCTGGGCGCGGGCCTCGATCCCCAGGGCCAGCAGGAACTCTCGCTGGCTCAGGATCTGTCCGGCCTTGGCGCCGGTTTCCCGCGCGGCGGCGACGACCGAAGGGAAGTCGGCCCAGACGGTGAGGTCGGCCAAGCCCGCGGTGGTCAGCGGATCGACCTTCTGGTGGTTGCGCACGGCCTGCAGGGTGTCGCCGGCTTCCGGGACGTCGCGGCCGTAGTCGATCAGCAGCGCCGCGCCGCCGTCGACCGCGAGGCGGTGGGCGATGTCCGAGGCGAGGGCGGCCTGGGCGGGGGAGGATTCGAGGATCGCGCCGATGGGAAATCTTCCATCAAGGGGGAAGGGGGATTTGCCTAAGCTTCTGAGCCCGAACGCCAGCTGACCGTCCTCGCCCAATCCGATCACCCGCTCGGCCCAGCCGTCCTTGGCGCGCACGAACTGGCGGGCGGGGAGGCAGTCCAGCAGCTCGTTGGCCACCAGGATCATCGGCGCGCCGGCCGGGACCTCGTCCAGGCGACCGACCCAGCGCGGACCTTCGCCCAGCCGGGCGGCCTGTTTGGCGCGCAGGGGGGCCGACACCTCGACCAGCCATACCTCGGCGGCGGCCAGGAAAGCGGGATCCAGCCGGCCGGCCCGCAGCAGGTCGCTCATCAGCGTGCCGTCGCCGGGACCCAGCTCGACCAGGCGGAACGGCGCGGGCCGGCCCATGCGGGTCCAGGTCTCCAGCACCCACAGGCCGATCAGCTCGCCGAACATCTGGCTGACCAGCGGCGCGGTGATGAAGTCGCCGCCGGCCCCCAGATCGGGGCGCGTGGCGTAATAGCCGTCGCGGGGGTCGTGCAGGCAGCGGGTGAAGAACTCGGGAACGCCGATCGGCCCGTCCTGGGCGATCCGCGCCTTCAGGCGATCAAGCAGGCTCATGCCCGCCTTCGCCTGGACCGGCTTGAACGGGCTCGCGCAGCGCCTTCCACATCAGCCAGCCGCCGACCAGGATCATCGGGGTCGACAGCATCATCCCCATGGTCAGGCCGAACGGGAAGTCGGGCATGCCGACATCCGGATTGCGCACATTCTCCAGCGACAGGCGGAACAGGCCGTAGGCGATCAGGAAGGTCGCCACGATCGCCCCGCGCCGCTGCAGCCACTTCAGGCGATAGACGGCGAAGGCCAGGATCAGGAACAGCACCACGCCCTCGAGGCCCGCCTCATAGAGCTGGCTGGGATGGCGCGGATAGGAGCCGGCCGGACAGATATGCTGCGGGTGAGCGGCCTTGATGGTCTCGTTGCAGAAGATGATGCCGAACGGCCCGTCGGTCGGCCGGCCCCACAGCTCGCCGTTGATGAAGTTGGCGACGCGGCCGAAGAACAGGCCGATCGGCGCCACCGGCGCGATCAGGTCGCCCAGCTTCAGCATGTCGATCTTCTGCTGGCGGGCGAACAGCGCGATCGCCGCGCAGACGCCCAGGAAGCCGCCGTGGAAGGACATGCCGCCCTCCCAGATCTTGAACAGGTCCAGCGGGTGCGCGAACAGCCAGATCCGCTGGTCCTCGTTCATCAGCATGTAGAACAGGATGTAGCCCAGCCGCCCGCCCAGGATGATGCCCAGGGTGATCCAAAGCACCAGATCGTCGATCTGCAATGGCGTGGCGGTCGGCGTGCGGCCGCCCCACAGGCGCTCGGTCCGCGTCATCCGGACGGCGAAGCGCCAGCCCAGCAGGATGCCCGCCACATAGGCCAGGGCGTACCAGCGCAGGGCCAGCGGACCCCACTGCAGGGCCCAGGGCCCGATGTGCACGATGGGGTCGATGTTCGGGAAGATCACGAGCGGCTCCGTGCGGGACAGATCGTCGCACTCCTATCGCCTTCGGGCTTCGCTTTCATCCCTTGTTTCCCATATAAGAGCTGTCGCCCGCTCTTCGGGCCACTCGGAACCGCGATGCACAGCCAGAACCCCTTCCTCGACGAATTCGCCAAGCTGACCCAGGCGGCCATGGGCATCGCCCAGACGGCTGGCGAGGAAGCCAAGACCGCCATGCGGGCTCAGGCGGATCGTCTGGCGGCCGAGTTCGACCTGATCCGTCGCGATGATTTCGAGGCGCTCAAGGCCGAGGTCGCCGCCCTTCGCGAAGAGGTCGCGGCGCTTAAAGGGGCCAAGAAAGCCCCCGCTAAAAGCGCCGCTGGAAAAACCGCGAGTTCAGGCGAATAGGCGACTCGTCGCTCGCTCACGGCGTGAAGCGAGTTGAGACGAACGTCACGAAGCAGATTAGTGTCCCCTGGCACGTAAGCGATTCATGGCGGGGGCTCCCCCCGCCGTCGCCGGCGGGGACGTAGGTTTTTCATGGACACCCAACCGGAAGACGACGACGTCCTGATGGCGCTTGATCCCCTCGAGGTGGTCGAACACGTGCTGTCGGCCGAGAACCTGACCTTTGATCGCACCGAAGACGGCGACCTGGCGTTCGCGCTGAAGGGCGACTGGAAGGACTACGAGCTGTGGTTCGCCTGGCGTCCGGAAGCCGACTGCCTGCAGCTGTGCCTGTCGCTGGACATGCGCGCGCCGAAGTCCAAGCGCGCCAACGCCTACGAGCTGCTGGCGCTGATCAATCAGCGCGTCTGGCTTGGCCACTTCGAGGTTTGGACCGAGGACGGCGAGGTCGTGTTCCGCCACGCCCTGGCCCTGCCGGCCGGCGAGCGCCCGACCATGGCCCAGGCCGCCTCGATGATCGACGCGGCGGTGGAAGCCGCCGATCGCTTCTTCCCGGCCTTCGAATTCCTGCTCCAGGGCGCCAAGACCCCGGACGAGGCCATGGCCGCCTGCATGTTCGAGACGGTGGGCCAGGCTTGATTTAGGCTGGACTTCTCTTCTCCCCTTGCGGGAGAAGGTGGTCTGCGAAGCAGGTCGGATGAGGGGTTGCCTCGCGGCCGCGAGGGAGACCCGCCATGACCCCCATTCTCCTGCTCGGCGCGGGCCGTATGGGCGGCGCCTTGATCCAAGGCTGGAGCGCGGCTGGCGCGTTCGCCGCCGCCGACCTGATCGTCCGTGATCCGAACGTCGACCCCGCCGCCTTCCAAGACGCGCTCGTCAATCCACCGCTGGAAGCCCTGAGCGCCGCCAAGACCGTGCTGCTGGCCGTGAAGCCGCAGATCTGGCGCGAGGCGGTCAAGGATGTCGTCCCGCGCCTGGCCCCCGACGCGGTCATCGTCTCGATCGCCGCCGGGGTGCGCGCGGCGGACATCTCCGAAGTCTTCGGCGGCAGGCGCGTGGCGCGGGTGATGCCGACCACCGCCGTCGCCATCGGCCAGGGAACGGCCTCGATCTTCGCCGAGGATCACGACGCCCGGGCCGTCGCCCATGCCCTGTTCGCGCCGGTCGCGACCGTGGTCGACCTGCCCAGCGAGGATCTGCTGCACGCGGCCACCGCCGTGTCGGGCTCGGCGCCGGCCTATCTCTACGCCTTCATCGAGGCGCTCGAAGCCGCCGGCGCCGCCCAGGGGCTGGACGCGGCCGACAGCGCCAGGCTGGCCCGCGCCACGATCATCGGCGCCGCCGCCCTGATGGAGAAGGGCGGCGAGGAGCCGGCCGAGCTACGCAAGCAGGTGACCTCGCCGGGCGGCACGACGGCCGCCGCGCTGGCGGTGCTGATGGGCGAGGGCGGCTTTGGCGATCTGCTCCCGAAGGCGCTGGACGCCGCCGTGGCGCGCTCGAAGGAACTTGGGGGCTAAGCGTCTTGCTCTCGTCGCTTTCCGCCGCCATGTGACTCCCATGACCGACGTCCCAATCTCCGCTGACGACGACATCCTCGACCGCGCCGCCGCGGCGGCCCTCGCCCTGGCCGCCGACAGGCCTTGGCCGGCCATCGCCCTGCGCGACATCGCCGTGAAGGCCGAGGTTCCGTTCGCCGAACTCTACGGCCTGGCCGACAGCAAGCATGCGGTGCTGGCCCATCTCTCGGCCCGCTTCGACCGCGCGGCGCTGGGCGTCGACTATGCCGAGAGCGCCGACGTCCACGATCGTCTGTTCGACGCCGCCATGGCCCGGCTGGAAGCCATGGAGCCCCACCGCGCCGCGTTGATCGCCATCGCCAAGGCCGAGGGCGTCCTCGTCTCGGCGACCCGCTTCCCCCGCATCGCCCGCGCCGTGCTGGAAGCCGCCGGGATCGAGGCCACCGCCCCGCGCCTGGCCGCCATGACCGCCGTCTGGGCCCGCGTCGTCCAGGTCTGGCGCGACGACGAGGGCGCGCTGAACCGCACCATGGCCGAGCTGGACAAGCGCCTGAAGCAGATGGCCGACCGGCTCTCGAAGATCGGGGCGGGGTTCTAGCCTGGAAGCCGGATCGACGCCCTCAAGCCGCCCATCATCGAGCGCGACAGCACCAGATCCCCGCCCAGGCCGCGCGCCATGTCCCGCGCGATAGCTAGGCCTAGGCCGACGCCCTTCTCGTTCTGGTTCCGGCTTTCGTCCAGTCGCGAGAACGGCTTGAAGGCCTCCTCGTAGCGGTCCTCGGGGATGCCCGGACCGTCGTCGTCGACCGTCACCTCGACACCGCCCGTCAGGCGGGCCGTGGCCGTCACCTTCACCCGGTCGGCGTGGGCGACGCCGTTGTCGATCAGGTTGGCCAGGGCTCGGCGGAAGGCCAGAGGCCGCAGGCGCGCCTCCAGGTCGCGGGTGATCTCGGTCTCGACCATCGCCCCGCCGCGTTCGGCGTCGGCGACCACGCCCTCGACCAGCTCCGACAGGCTTATTTCCTGAACCGCCTCCCCGCCCTCGCCGCGGGCGAAGGCCAGGTACTCGTCGATCATGTGCTCCATTTCGGAGAGGTCGCCCTTCATGGCCTCGAGCTGTTCGCTGGGCTCGGACATGGCCATTTCCAGCTTCAGGCGGGTCAGCGGCGTGCGCAGGTCGTGGCTGACGCTGGCCAGCAAGGCCGTGCGCTGCTCGATGTGGCGGACGATGCGCGCCTTCATGGCCAGGAAGGCCTGGGCGGCCTGGCGGACCTCGCGCGCGCCATGCGGCTTGAAGTCGTGGTCCTCGCCCCGGCCGAAGGCGTCGGCGGCGTCGGCCAGGCGCTCGATGGCCCGCACCTGGTTGCGGATGAACAGGATCGCCACCGCCGTCAGCAGCATGGTCGCCACCACCATCCACAGGATGAAGATGTGGCCCTGGGTGGCGTATGCCCGGTCGCGCAGGGCGTAGATCTGCAGCACCCCGTCCTTCACCTGCACGCGGATGTCGATATAGGCGGTGTACCGGGTGGTATCGAACCAGAACGGATTTTCGAGCCGGTCGTCGAGGGCCCTGTCCAGCGAGCGATCCAGGGCCGCGAACAGCGAGGGCCGGTGGCCGGTCGGCAGCTTGCGGCCCTTCTGGAAGGCGATCGACAGCGACATCGAGTCCTCGGCGCGCTTGGCCAGCTTGTCGACGGCGGCGGGGCTGGGGTCGTCCTCGTAGGACTGCACGGCCCAGGCGATATCGCCGGCCAGGCCTTCCGACAGCTTGCTGGTCACCGACTGCCAGTGCGCGTCGAAGAAGGCCCAGGTCACCGCGATCTGCATCACCGCCACCGGCAGAATGATGATCAGCAGGCTGCGCCCGAACAGGCTGGTCGGCAGCCAGCGCTTGATGAACAGCGGGATGTAGAGCTTGGTCCTGAGACGCATCAGGGGCGCATCATCAGTCCGGCGCCAGCCGATAGCCGATGCCGCGGACGGTCTGCAGGTAGCGCGGGTTCTTCGGGTCAGGCTCGATCTTGCGGCGCAGGCGGGTGACCTGGACGTCGACCGCGCGGCCGGTGGCGTCGGCGGTGTCGCGGGCCAGCTCCAGACGGTCGACCGGCTCGTGGGCCGAGCGGGCGAGGCGGCGCAGCAGGGTGACCTCGGCCTCGGTCAAGCGCACGGCCTCGCCGTCGCAGGTCAGTTCGCCGCGATCGGCCTCGAACGTGCAGCGGCCCAGCAGCAGCGCCTTGGGGCCCACCGGCCGCGCCGACGACCGACGCAGGATGGCCTCGATGCGCAGCAGCAGTTCCTGAGGCTCGAACGGCTTGCCCAGATAGTCGTCGACCCCGCTGGACAGGCCCTCGATGCGGTCGGCGGTCTGGTCGCGGGCGGTGAGCATGAGGATCGGCGTGCGGCCGCTCGCGCCGCCCTTGGACCGGAGGCGCTTGGTGAAGGCCATGCCGTCCTCGCCGGGCATCATCACGTCCAGCACCATCAGGTCGAAGTCCAGCGCGCCGAACAGGCGGTCGGCCCCGGCCGCGTCCGCGGCGGCCGTGACCCGGAAGCCGGCGCGGCTGAGGAATTCCTTGATCAGCTTGCGCAGGCGGTCGTCGTCGTCGACGACCAGGATGTGACGCTCGCGGCGCTCTTCAGGACTCATGGCGAAACACTATCAGGTTTGACGGCGGGGGGCGCCGACGCCCTGGCGCGGGCCGGCCAGGGCGGCCAGGATCCGTCGGGCGCCGGCCACGCCGTCAAGCCCGCCGGTGCGGTAGGCGCGGGCCAGCAGCGCCCGCAGGCGCTCGGCGGTGCGCTGCTCGAACGCCACGCCCTCAGGGGTCAGGGTCGCCGGGCGGCGGCGGCCGTCCAGATCGCCCGCGCCGCGCGTGATCAGGCCGGCCTTCTGCAGGTCGGCCAGGGTGCGGCTGGCCGCCTGTTTCGAGAGGCTGGTCAGCTTGGACAGGTCCTGCACGCCGATGCCCGGCCGGCGGCGCAGCAGGAACGTCGCGCGCCAGTGCGAGCGGCCCAGGCCCAGGGTCTCGGCCTCCAGCGCCGTGTCGACCGCGGCCCACAGCGAGGCCTCGGCCAGCAGGATCAGCTCCAGCCCACCGTCCAGCTCCTCCTCGCGGAGGATCAGGCGGGGATCGTCCGCACCGGGCTGCAGCGGGGCTATCATCGCGAGGAGTCCATTTTATTTGACGCACCCGGCCTCGGGGCGTCTAAGAGCCGGGTTTCCCAATAAGGAGGTCTTGGACCGATGTCTCTGGTTCCCTTCGACGATCGTGACGGTTGGATCTGGCTGGACGGCCAGTTCGTTCCCTGGCGCGAGGCGAAGGTGCACGTATTGACCCACGGCCTTCACTACGCCTCGTCCGTGTTCGAGGGCGAGCGGATGTACGGCGGCGAGATTTTCAAGCTGACCGAGCATACCGAGCGCCTGTTCAAGTCGGCGGAGATCCTCGACTTCAAGATCCCCTACACGGTGGCCGAGATCGACGAGGCCTGCAAGGCGACGGCGGCCAAGAACGGCCTCAAGGATTGTTATGTCCGTCCGATCGCCTGGCGCGGGTCGGAAATGATCGGTGTTTCGGCTCAAGCGACCAAGATCCACGTGGCCATCGCCGTGTGGGAGTGGCCCAGCTATTTCGACCCGGCGACCAAGGCCAAGGGCATCCGCCTGACCTGGGCCAAGTACCAGCGTCCGGACCCCAAGACCGCCCCGGTCGCGGCCAAGGCCGCCGGCCTCTACATGATCTGCACCATCTCCAAGCACGCCGCCGAGAAGGATGGCTACGCCGACGCGATGATGCTCGACTATCGCGGCTATGTGGCCGAAGCCACGGGCGCGAACGTGTTCTTCGTCAAGGACGGCGCCCTGCACACGCCTAAGCCCGACTGCTTCCTGGACGGCATCACCCGCCGCACGGTGATCGACATCGCGCGCGGCAAGGGCATCGAGATCGTCGAGCGCCACATCCAGAAAGAAGAGCTGTCGACCTTCACGGAGTGCTTCATCGTCGGCACCGCCGCCGAGGTGACCCCGGTGTCCGAGATCGGCGCGTTCAAGTTCACGCCCGGCAAGCTGTCGCTGGACCTGATGGACACCTACGCGGCGCTGGTGCGCAACGAGGCGCTGACGCCGGCGTGAGACTGACGCCCGCCGCCAGACACGACGCCGCCGCCCGGAGCGATCCGGGCGGCGCTTTTCGTTGATACCCACGCTTGTCCTCCCGGCTCTCCGCTTCGCCGCGGCCGGGATGACAAGATTTCGGTTGGAGTGGGAAGAGGCTTAGGCCGCCTCCGCCTCCTCGTTCGCCGGGACCTGGCGGATCAGGTAGTCGAAGGCCGAGAGCGAGGCCTTGGCGCCTTCGCCCATGGCGATGATGATCTGCTTGTAGGGCGTGACCGTCGCGTCGCCGGCGGCGAAGACGCCGGGCAGCGAGGTTTCGCCGCGATAGTCGACCTCGATCTCGCCGCGGTTGGTCAGGGCGACGCCGCTGTCCTTCAGCCACTCGGTGTTGGGCACCAGGCCGATCTGGACGAAGACGCCTTCCAGGTCGACGCGGTGGACGCTGTCGTGGTTGCGGTCCTTGTACGACAGGGCCGAGACCTTGCCGTTCTCGCCGTGGATCTCGGTGGTCATGGCCGAGGTGACGATCTTGACGTTCGGCAGGCTGGCCAGCTTGCGTTGCAGGACGGCGTCGGCGCGCAGCTGGCTGTCGAACTCGATCAGGGTCACATGGGCGACGATGCCGGCCAGGTCGATGGCCGCCTCGACGCCGCTGTTGCCGCCGCCGATCACCGCCACGCGCTTGCCCTTGAACAGCGGGCCGTCGCAGTGCGGGCAATAGGCCACGCCCTTGTTGCGGTACTCGGCTTCACCGGGGACGTTGACGTTGCGCCAGCGGGCGCCGGTCGACAGGATGACGGTGCGCGACTTCAGGCTGGCGCCGTTCTCCAGCTTGACCTCGATCAGGCCGCCCGGGGTCTTGGCCGGAACCAGACCGACGGCCTTCTGCAGGTTCATGATGTCGACGTCGTATTCCTTGACGTGCTGCTCCAGCGCCGCGGCCATCTTCGGGCCCTCGGTGTGGGGGACCGAGATGAAGTTCTCGATGGCCATGGTGTCCAGCACCTGGCCGCCGAAGCGCTCGGCCGCGACGCCCGTCCGGATGCCCTTGCGGGCGGCGTAGACCGCCGCGGCCGCGCCGGCCGGACCGCCGCCGATGACCAGCATCTCGAAGGCGTCCTTGGTCTTGATCTTCTCGGCCATGCGGTCGCCCGCGCCGGTGTCCAGCTTGGCCAGGATCTGCTCGACGTCCATGCGGCCCTGGCCGAAGGCCTCGCCGTTCAGCAGGATGGTCGGCACGGCCATGACCTGGCGGGCCTCGACCTCGTCCTTGAACAGGGCGCCATCGATGGCGACGTGGCTGATGCGCGGGTTCAGGGCGCTCATGGTGTTCAGCGCCTGCACCACGTCGGGGCAGTTCTGGCAGGATTGCGAGAAATAGGTCTCGAAGCGGTAGTCGCCGTCCAGCGCCTTGATCCGTTCGATGACCTCGGCGTCGATGCGCGGCGGGTGGCCGCCCACGTGCAGCAGGGCCAGCACCAGCGAGGTGAATTCGTGGCCCAGGGGCAGGCCGGCGAAGCGCACGTCGGCATCGCCCGAGGCGCGCGTGATGGCGAAGGAAGGCTTGCGGGCGTTGTCGCCCGACAGGTTCAGGCTGACCTTGTCCGACGTCGCGGCGACGTCTTCCAGCAGGGCCAGCATTTCCTTGGCGCCCGCGCTCTCGTCTAGGGAGGCGACCAGTTCGATCGGCTGGCGCAGGTTCTGCAGATAGGTGGTCAACTGGGTCTTCAGACCGGCGTCCAGCATGGCGCGCTCCCAAAAAGGCTAGGGGGAGAGAAAGGTAGCGTTCGATTTTCGGGGGGGAGGAGGATCGAACGCGGCGTACGATCGAGGGCCGGGCCGCCGACCGGTCCGAATGAACGGCCGGCGGTCCGGGTAGTGCTTAGGCTTTAGATCTTGCCGACCAGGTCGAGCGACGGGGCCAGGGTCTTTTCACCCTCTTCCCACTTCGCCGGGCAGACTTCGCCCGGGTGGCTGGCCACGTACTGGGCGGCCTTGATCTTGCGCAGCAGCTCGATGGCGTTGCGGCCGATGCCTTCGGCGGTGACTTCCATGAACTGGATCACGCCTTGCGGGTCGACCAGGAAGGTGCCGCGGTCGGCCAGGCCGACGCCCGGACGCATGATCTCGAAGTTGTTGGTCACCACGCCCGACGGGTCGCCGATCATGGTGTACTTGATCTTGCCGATGGCCGGCGAGCTGTCGTGCCAGGCCTTGTGCGAGAAGTGCGTGTCGGTCGACACCGAGTAGATCTCGACGCCCAGGCGGGTGAAGACGTCGTAGTTGTCGGCCAGGTCTTCCAGCTCGGTCGGGCAGACGAAGGTGAAGTCGGCCGGGTAGAAGAAGAAGACCGACCACTTGCCCTTGGTGTCGGCTTCGCTGACCGTGACGAACTTGCCGTCCTTGTAGGCCTGGGCGGTGAAGGGTTTGATCTCGGTGTTGATCAGCGACATGAGGCGCTCCGGTTGGAAGAAGATGGGCCCTGTTACAGCGACGACTCGCGATTGATCAAATTGATAAAACTTCTCCGTGGGATAGATTGAATCTATCAATTTCGCAAAAGCGAAATGGGTTTGGGACGTGTCGTCCGTATTTGCTGATCGAATGATGAGTTATCGAATATCGAGTATGCACCGCCGGCGCGGCGTCGTCCTTGCTTTGTCGCAAAAACTTACGGAGTGGGGGCGCGCCGCGCTGGCGTTTCGCCGCGACGGGCATGTCGCGACCCATATTGGTCAGGCCAGTCTTTGTTGATCGGCTAAGCCATCTCGTGCCAACCCTTGCGTGCGAACCTTCGCCCGTGGAACGCGTATCGCTTGTGCGACCGGGGCTTCACGACCATGGTCCCGCATCCAGTGGAGTTTGAGTTGACCGGCAAGAGACCGACCATCGACGACGTCGCCCGCGTTTCGGGCGTGGCGCGCGTGACGGTGTCTCGAGTGCTGAACGGCGGCCCCAACGTCCGTGACGAGGTCCGGACCCGCGTCATGCGGGCCATCGAGCAGCTGGACTACAAGGTCAATCCGCAGGCCCGCAGCCTGGCCGGCGGGGCCAGTCGGCTGCTGGCCTTCGTCTTCGCATCGGACCTCGAGAACGACCCGAACTCCTATTACGAGTCGGCGCTGGAGCTGGGCGCCCTGCGCGCCTGCCTGACCCTGGGCTATCAGGTGCTGGTCCAGAACGTCCCGCAGCAAACACCCGACCGCGAGAAGCGGGTGCTGGACCTGATCACCAGCCAGCGCTGCGAGGGCCTGATCCTGTCGCCGCCCTACAGCGACGATGTCTCGCTGATCCAGGCGGCGCTGGCCCAGGGCTGCAAGGTGGTGACCGTGTCGCCGGGCGGACCGGGGCGCGGGATCGTCGACGGCGTCGGGGTCGACGACGAGGCCGGCGGCTACGACATGGCGCGTGAGCTGCTGAGCCTGGGCCATCGGCGGTTCGGCTTCATCGCCGGGCTGGAGGGTCACCTCTCGGCCGACCGCCGCATGAAGGGCTTCGAGCGCGCCCTGGCCGAACAAGGCCTGGGCGACGACGCCTGGATCATGGCGCGCGGCGACTTCACCTTCCGCTCGGGCACGCACCTGGCGCCGGGGCTGCTGGACCATCCGCTGAGCCCTAGCGCCCTGGTCTGCGCCAATGACGACATGGCTGCGGGCGCCCTGTCGGCCGCCCACGCGCGGGGCCTCAGCATCCCCCGCGACCTGTCGATCACCGGCTTTGACGACGCCCCCGTCGCCGCCATCGTCTGGCCGCCTTTGACCACGGTGCATCAGCCGGTCAAGGTGCTGGGCCAGCGCGCCGTCGAGATGTTGGTGGCCAGGCTGACGGGAACCAACACCGCGTCCGAGCCGGTATTCCAGCAGCTCGACCACGCTGTCGTTCGCCGCCAGACCACGGCGGCGCGGTAAGGGCCATACCCGCTTTCCGGTTTCGATCTTGACAACGTTGTCGCTCGCCGTGCTAGTGGAAGCGCTTCCATGGAAGCGCTTCCACGGCCGAGTTTGGCCTCACGAGAAAAGTCGGTCGCCCGCGCAGGGGCGGCTTCAGAGGGGAGAACTACAATGCGAAACCGCAAAAGCGGGACGCGTCCGTCCGTCCAGAAATTTTACGTCACCGCCTCCACGGCCGCCATCAGCTTGGCCCTGGCCGGCTCGGCGTGGGCTCAGGCCGCCGCTCCGGAGCCGCGGGCCGACGACACGGTCGACGCCATCGTGGTGACCGGCATCAAGGCCGGCATCCAGAACTCGATCAACATCAAGAAGAACGAGACCTCGATCGTCGAGGCCGTCTCGGCCGAGGACATCGGCAAGCTGCCGGACGTTTCGATCGCGGAATCGATCGCCCGCCTGCCGGGTCTGGCGGCGCAGCGCGTCAACGGCCGCGCCCAGGTGATCTCGATCCGGGGTCTCGCCCCCGACTTCACCACCACCCTGCTGAACGGCCGGCAGCAGGCCAGTTCCGGCGACAACCGCGCCGTCGAGTTCGACCAGTATCCGTCGGAACTGCTGTCCAGCGTCGTGATCTACAAGACCCCGGACGCCCAGGTCTCGGGCATGGGCCTGTCGGGCACCGCCGACCTGCGCACCGTGCGCCCGCTGGAATACGGCAAGCGCGTCCTGGCCCTGAACCTGCGCGGCGAGAAGACCTCGGGCAAGAAGCTGAACGAAGACTCCCACAACGTGGGCGGCCGCTTCAGCGCCAGCTACATCAACCAGTTCGCCGACGGCACGATCGGCGTGGCCCTGGGCTACGCCCACCTGGATTCGCCGTCGCAGGTGAAGCGCTACAAGGCCTACGGCTATGAGGCCTTCCCGAACGAGTCGACCTCGCCGGACAGCGCCGACGGCGCGTTGATGCTGAACGGCCAAGAGATCATGGCCGTCTCGCGCAACAACAAGCGCGACGCGGTCATCGGCATCTTCGAGTACCAGCCGAACGACCGGATCCACTCGACGCTGGACCTGTACTACTCGACCTTCAATCAGAAGGAGACGACGCGCGGCGCCCAGTGGTTCTCGAACCCCTATGCCGACGGGGTGACCTATGCGAACGTCACGACCGCCGACATGGGCGGCTCGAAGTTCGCCACCGGCGGCACGCTGAACCACGGCGTGCCGATCGTGCGCAACGACTACAACACCCGCCGGGACCAGCTGTTCTCGGCCGGCTTCAACAACGAATTCCAGCTGACCGAAAAGACCAAGCTGGTCGCCGACCTGTCCTATTCGTCGAACAAGCGGAAGGAACAGATCATGGAAACCTACGCCGGCTACGGCCGTGGCGTGGGCGGGGTCACCGGCTCGACGGCGGACGTGGGCCGCACCTACGACACCATCGGCTTCAAGGTCGCCGACGACGGCTTCTCGCAATATGACGAGGGCCTGAACTACGCCGACGCCAGCAAGGTCACGCTGGGCGACCGCGCGCCCTGGGGCGGCTGGGGCCACGATGGCGCCATCCGCTTCCCGCACGTCAAGGAAGACGTCACGGCCGTCGATGTCCGTCTCGAGCACGAGATGGACGGTTTCATCACCCAGCTGTCGGGCGGCGTGAACTACACCAAGCGCGACAAGGGCAAGACCGTCTCGGACAACGACCTGTTCCTGAAGAATGGTCGCCAGCAGGTCTATGTCGACCAGGCCGACCTGGTCTCGCCGACCAACCTGGGCTTCGCCGGCTTCGGCGATGTCCTGTCCGTCAAGATCGGCGACGTCTGGAAGAAGTACTACAACTCGGCCCCGATCCTGGACGCCAACTACTACGACAAGAACTGGGACATCACCGAGGAGGTCACGACCTTCTTCGCCAAGGCCAACTTCCAGAGCGGCGACCTGCGCGGCAATGTCGGCGTCCAGGTGGTCAAGCAGAAGCAGGAATCGACCGGCGTCGTGATCAACGGCCTGGCCTCGGGCCAGCCGATCGTCCCGACCAAGATCAACGCCAAGGACGACTACACCGACGTCCTGCCCAGCATGAACCTGATCTATGACCTGGGCGGCGGTCACCGCCTGCGCTTCGCCCTGTCGAAGACCATGGCCCGTCCGCGCATGGACGACATGCGCGCCAACGTGACGCCGGGCTTCAACGGCCTGGTCTGCTCCAGCCAGCCCTGCGGTCCGGGCACCACGGTCAATCCGTGGTCGGCCTCGGGCGGCAACCCGCACCTGAAGCCCTGGATGGCGAAGGCCGCCGACCTGGCCTACGAGTGGTACGTCAGCCCCGCGACCTATGTGTCGGTGGCCGGCTTCTACAAGAAGCTCGACACCTACATCTACCAGCAGTCGGGCACGTTCGACTTCACGGGCATCCCGCTGCCGCCGGGGGCCAACATCCCGGCCGGGACGACGATCAACAACATCGGCCAGATCACCCTGCCGGCCAACGGCAACGGCGGTACGGTCAAGGGCCTGGAGTTCAGCGGCGCGGTCGACTTCGGTCAGTTCGCTGAGCTGCTGAAGGGCTTCGGCGTCCAGGGCAGCCTGTCGCTGACCAAGTCGAACCTCAACCCGACCACCAGCACCGACGCCAAGCAGGCGGTCCGCATCCCGGGCCTGTCGGGCACGGTCTACAACGTCACCGGCTACTACGAGCGCGGCGGCTTCCAGGCGCGCATCAGCCAGCGCTACCGCTCGGCCTTCAAGGGCGAAGTGGTGCAGCTGTTCGCCACCCGGGGCTTCACCGAGATCCTGGCCGACAAGCAGGTGGACGCCCAGATCGGCTACACCTTCAACGACGGTCCGCTGGAGAACCTCGGGCTTCTGCTGCAGGTCAACAACCTGACGGACTCGCCCTACCGCACGCGCCTCGGCCTCGATGGCGGCGGCACCAAGACCCAGGGCGGGGGTTCGCTGCCCGAGACCTATGAGAAGTACGGCCGTCAGATCCTGTTCGGCGTGAACTATCGGTTCTAAGCAGAGGGCTGAGCTGGGCGCGCTCCCCCTGCGGCTGGCTCGCCAGGCAAGAACCAATCGGAGGCGGGGTCGCCTGATGGCGGCCCCGACTTCTGAGCTCAATGGGAGGCGGGTGGTTGCAACCGCTCAAGAAGATACTGATCGCCGGCGGCGGGTCCGCGGGCTGGATGACGGCGGCGCTGTGCGCGCGGCTATTCCAGGGTCTCTATGAGATCGTCCTGATCGAGTCCGAGCAGATCGGCACGGTCGGGGTCGGGGAAGCCACCATCCCCGCCATCAAGAAGTTCAACGAGCTGCTCGGCCTCGACGAGGACGACTTCCTGCGCAAGACGCAAGGGTCCTTCAAGCTGGGCATCGAGTTCCGCGACTGGTTCCGCAAGGGCGAGGGCTATCTGCACGGCTTCGGCGTGCTGGGCCAGGACCTGGGCTGGCTGCGCGTCCACCAGTACTGGCTGCGTATGCGCGAACTGGGCCAGGCCCCGGACTTCGACGCCCTGTCGATCAACAACGCCATGGCGCGGCAGGACAGGTTCATGCGCGCCCGGGCCGACATGAGCGAATCGCCGATCGGCCACATCGCCCACGCCTTCCACTTCGACGCCGGTCTCTACGCCAAGCATCTGTCGACCTATGCCCAGGCGCGCGGCGTCCAGCGGCGCGAGGGCAAGATCGTCGACGTGACGCTGCGCCCCGAGGACGGCTTCGTGCGGTCGGTGACCATGGACGACGGCGCGGTGATCGCCGCCGACTTCTTCGTCGACTGCTCGGGTTTCCGGGGCCTGATCATCGAGCAGGCCCTGAAGACCGGCTACGAGGACTGGACTCGCTGGCTGCCGGCCGACCGGGCCATCGCCGTGCCGACCGAGCGCTCGGCGCACTTCACGCCCTATACCCGCTCGACGGCCCACGACGCCGGCTGGCAGTGGCGGATCCCGCTGCAGCACCGCACGGGCAATGGCCACGTCTATTCCAGCCAGTACATCGACGACGACGAGGCCGAGCGCGTCCTGCTGTCGAACCTGGACGGCGCCCAGCGCGCCGACCCGCTGCGCATCCGCTTCACCACCGGCAAGCGCAAGAAGATCTGGAACAAGAACTGCGTCTCGATCGGCCTGGCCAGCGGCTTCATGGAGCCTCTGGAGTCGACCAGTCTGCACCTGATCCAGTCGGCGGTGATCCGCATGGTCCGCCTGCTGCCCGACGGCGGTTTCGACCAGGCCAATGTCGACGAGTTCAATCGCCAGAGCGACTTCGAATACGAGCGCATCCGCGACTTCATCATCCTGCACTACAAGGCCACCGCGCGCGACGACACGCCGTTCTGGCGCCACTGCCGCGACATGGAGGTCCCCGCCACCCTGCAGCGGAAGATCGACCTGTTCCGCGCCAACGGCCGGGTGTTCCGCGAGGACGACGAGCTGTTCACCGAGGAGAGCTGGATCCAGGTGTTCCTGGGCCAGGGCGTGATCCCGCGCGGCTACGACCCGCTGGTTCGCGTTCACTCGGACGAGGCCATCGCCACCCACCTCGGCAATATCCAGACCGTCATCGGCAAGTGCCTGAACGTGATGCCCAGCCACGCCGAGTTCGTGGCCCGCGCGTGCCAGGCCCCGCTGCTGCCGGCGACCCCTGTTCCAGTCCCCTAGACGTTTTCGACGGAGTAACGCCATGACGACCGCCGCCCAGCCTTCATCCGCCTTGCGGATCCTGTGCCGGACCACCGCCGCCGTGGCGTTGCTCGCTCTGTCTCCGATGTCGAGAGCCGTCGCCCAGGTCATGCCGACGAAGGACAGCGCCCCTCTGGCCCCGCGCGCCAACGACCCGGCCTGGGTCCGCGCCGACGCCCTCGTCAAGCAGATGACGATGGACGAGAAGATCACGTATCTGCACGGGCTGTTCCCGCCCAACACCAAGCCGGCCCCGGCCGACATGATCCCCTCGGCCGGCTATGTGCCGGGCGTGCCGCGCCTGAAGATCCCGACACTGCGTGAGAGCGACGCCAGCCTGGGCGTGGCCAACCAGGTCGAGCAGCGCAAGGGCGACGTCGCCACCGCCCTGCCGTCGGGCCTGGCCCTGGCCTCGACCTTCGAGCCCAAGCTGGCCTATGCCGGGGGCGCGATGATCGGCGCCGAGGCCCGCGCCAAGACCTTCAACGTCCTGCTGGCTGGCGGCGTCAACCTGACCCGCGACCCGTGGGCGGGCCGCAACTTCGAATATCTCGGCGAGGATCCGCTGCTGGCCGGCGAGATGGTCGGCGAGCAGATCAAGGGCGTGCAGTCCAACCACATCGTCTCGACGATCAAGCACTTCGCCCTCAACGCCCAGGAGACGGGCCGCCACGTCATGGACGCCCAGATCGGCGAGGCGGACCTGCGCGAAAGCGATCTGCTGGCCTTCCAGATCGCGATCGAGAAGAGCAATCCCGCCTCGGTCATGTGCGCCTACAACAAGGTCAATGGCGACTGGGCGTGCCAGAACGACTTCCTGCTCAACAAGGTGCTCAAGCGCGACTGGAACTATCCAGGCTTCGTGATGTCCGACTGGGGCGCGGTGCATAGCACCACCAAGGCCGCGCTCGCGGGCCTCGACCAGCAGTCGGGCCAGGAACTGGACAGCCAGATCTTCTTCGGCGACGACCTGAAGGCCGCCGTGGCCAAGGGCGAGGTCAGCCAGGCCCGCGTCGACGACATGGTCCGCCGCATCCTGCACGGGGTGATCACCTCGGGCCTGATGGACAACCCGACCCCGACGACCGCCCAGCCGATCGACTACGAAGCCCACGCCAAGGTCGCCCAGACCGTGGCCGAGCGCGGCTCGGTGCTGCTGAAGAACGAGGGGAACCTGCTGCCCCTGGCCAAGACGGCCAGGAAGATCGTGCTGATCGGCGCCCATGCCGATGTCGGCGTGATCTCGGGCGGCGGCTCGTCTCAGGTGCGCTCCGTGGGCGGCGCGCCCGTCGAGATCCCCCTGAACGGCGGCGAGGCCGCTTCGTTCGTCCGCGTCACCTGGCACGCCTCCTCGCCGCTGGAAGCGATCAAGGCCGCCGCGCCGGGCGCCCAGGTGATCTATGTCGACGGCAAGGATCCCGCCGCCGCAGCCGCCGCGGCCAAGGACGCCGACGTCGCCATCGTCTTCGCCTGGCATTGGCAGACCGAGGCCCAGGACGCGCCGTCGATCGCCCTGCCGGACAACCAGGACGCCCTGGTCGACGCCGTCGCCGCCGCCAACAAGCATTCGATCGTGGTGCTGGAGACCGGCGGCCCGGTGACCATGCCGTGGCTGGATCGCGTCGGCGCGGTGCTGCAGGCCTGGTATCCCGGCCAGCGCGGCGGCCAGGCCATCGCCCGACTGCTGTTCGGCGAGGTCAATCCGTCGGGCCGTCTGGCCATGACCTTCCCGAAAAGCGCCGATCAGGCTCCCCGCGCCAGCGCGCCGGGCTTCGCCGAACAGGCCGCCATCGACGATGCCCGCCGCGCCGGCCAGAAGGTCGACGGCATCAAGGGGTTCGCCGTCCAGTATCCGGAAGGGGCCGCCGTCGGTTACCGTTGGTACGCCCAGGAAAAGCGCCAGCCGCTCTATCCGTTCGGCTATGGCCTTTCCTATACGGCCTTCGCCTACAAGAACCTCAAGGTCGAGGACGCGGCGGGCCTGAAGGTCAGCTTCGACGTCACCAATACCGGCAAGGTGGCCGGCGCGGACACGCCGCAGCTCTACGTCACGGCGGGCCAGCGCAAGCCGATGGTCCGCCTGGTGGGCTTCGAGAAGGTCGACCTGGCGCCAGGCCAGACCCAGCGCGTGACCCTGACCGTCGAGCCGCGCCTGCTGGCCGACTATGACGTCGCCAAGCCCGGCTGGACGATCCCGGCCGGGAGCTATCCGCTCTATGTCGGCAGCCACGCCGGGGACATGGCCCTGACCGGCAAGGCCAACCTCAAGGCCTGGTCGCGGAAGCCGTGATGCGCGTTCTGTCTCTCACCCTCACCGCCGCGCTCGTCGCGGCGGCCCCCGCCCACGCCGCGCCCAAGCTGCGAAGCTGGGTGACGACCGGCGACAAGAGTCAGCTATTGGCCGCCCAGGCCCCGTCGGGCATGGCGACCGCCGAGGCTGTCGCCGGCCTGGCGGTCATCGCCGTCGACGCCAAGGAGCGCCACCAGACCATGGTCGGCTTCGGGGCGTCGATCACCGACGCCTCGGCCTGGCTGATCCAGAACAAGCTGACGCCCGCCCAGCGCGATAGCCTGCTGCGCGAACTCTATGGACGCGGCAAGGATGGCCTCGGCTTCAGCTTCACCCGCGTGACCATAGGCGCGTCGGACTTCTCGCTGGACCACTACAGCCTGGACGAAACGCCGAATGGCGCGGCCGATCCGACGCTGGAGCACTTCTCGCTGAAGCGGCCTCGGGAGTTCGTGTTCCCGACCGTCCGCGCGGCCCTGAAGATCAATCCGGAGCTCAAGGTCATGGCCTCGCCGTGGAGCGCCCCGGCCTGGATGAAGACCTCTGGTTCGCTGGTGAAGGGGCAGCTGAAGCCCGAGGCCTATCCGGTCTATGCCGACTTCTTCGCCCGCTACATCCGGGACGCCAGGAAGGTGGGCGTGCCCACCGACTATCTCAGCATCCAGAACGAGCCGGACTTCGAGCCGGAGAACTATCCGGGCATGCGCTGGCTCCCCGCCGACCGCGCCAGGTTCTTCGGCGACAATCTGGCCCCGGTGTTCGCGCGCCAGAAGATCACGACCAAGGTG
The DNA here is from genome assembly GCF_058681225.1 of Caulobacter sp. FV1ye6ST. NCBI lineage: Bacteria > Pseudomonadati > Pseudomonadota > Alphaproteobacteria > Caulobacterales > Caulobacteraceae > Caulobacter > Caulobacter sp. FV1ye6ST. The sequence goes on along the minus strand of NZ_CM178733.1, from coordinate 4,481,031 downwards.
CTGGACTGGGATCACAACTGGGACCAGCCGCAACAGCCGATGACCGTGCTGGCCGACGCCAAGGCCAGGGCCTTCGTCTCAGGCGTCGCCTGGCACTGCTATGCCGGCCAGGTCGACGCGATGGAGACCGTCCGCGCCGCTCATCCGGACAAGGACGTGTTCTTCACCGAGTGCTCGGGCGGCGAGTGGGCCCCCAAGTTCGACGACAGCTTCTCGTGGATGGTCGAACAGCTGATCATCGGCTCCACCCGTCGCGGCGCGCGCGGCGTCTTGATGTGGAACCTGGCCCTGGACGAAAAGTTCGGCCCCCACGCCGGCGGCTGCGGCGACTGCCGTCCGTTGGTGACGATCGACAGCACGAGCGGCGCGATCACCCGCACTCAGGAATACTACGCCTTCGGCCAGGCCAGCCGCTTCGTGAAGCCCGGGGCGGTGCGGATCGGCTCGCCTGAAAAGGTCGGCGACCTGCGCACGGTCGCCTTCCAGAACCGCGACGGCGGCCGCGTGCTGCTGGTGCTCAACACCGGCAAAACATCGGCGGACTTCGCGATCGTCGAAGGCGGGCGGCGCTTCAAGGCCAGCATTCCGGCTCGCGCGGCGACGACCTTTACCTGGTGAGATCTCAGGTCGAGATCTTGGCTTCCAGTTCGTTCAGCCGGGCCCGCGTCGCCGCGAGGTCCGGCCCGAACCGCGTCGGGTCGGCGGCGGCGAGGCGGCCGGCGATGTCGTAGCTTTCGCGGTAGAGATCCAGCGCCCGCATGCGGTGGCCGCGGTCCTCGCGCAGGTCGGCCAGCCGTTCCAGGTTCACCGACAAGGCCCGCTGGGCGCCCGTGTCACCGGCCTCGCGGCCACCGCGCGAACGGCGCAGCGCCAGGGCTTCCTCGAAGGCGGCGAGGGCGGCCTCCAGGCGGCCTTCGGCCTCGGCCACGTCGCCGACGCCCGACAGCGAGCCCGCCAGCAGTTCGGCGCTCTCGTCGCCGCCGCGCGTCTGGCGCACCTGGCGGGCGTAGGAAACCGAGGTGTCATATGCCTCGGCCGCGTCGTCCATCTGGCCCTGGGCGCGGGCGAAGTCGCCGAGATCGCGATAGACGATCGCCATCTCCTCGTCGGTGCGGGCGGTGGTCTTCATCGCCGACAGGGCGCGGGCGGCCTCGTGCCAGGATTCTTGCCGGCTGAGCGAGACCAGGCGCGCGCGCAATTCGGCGAAGCTTGGCGGGCGAGGCGGCGGCGCGGGTCGCGGGGCGGGGACCGGCGCGGCCATCGACAGGATCGGCGATGCGACAGGCTCGGGGTGGGCTTGCAGCGGCGCCGCGACCGGTTCGGGCGCCGGTGTCGCGACCAACGTTTGCGCTTCAGGCTCCTGCAGCTCCAGGCCGAAGGCCATCGGCGCGGGGCGCCTCCTGGGCTTGCGGCGGGGAAGCAGGGCGGCGACGATGAGCACGCCGCCCACCATCGCCGCCGCCACACCGGCGGCGGGGCGATGCGGCTCGAACGGTCCGAGGTCGAGATTCGTGGCCCAGTTCCCCAGCGAGCCCCAACCCGCCACCACGTATCCCGACGTCGCCAGGATCAGCCCCAAGATGATCCCAACCAGTCGCGCCAGCATCACGTCCCCCCAGACGTTCACCCCAGACGGGTCCAAGGCCCCGAAAAACGGGGCGTCCCAACCGCCAGGCCGCACAAGTCATCCGATGGCCCCGCTTCCGTCGAGCCGTCTCAACCGGCAGGGGAAGGGGGGCGGGCGGATGACTCTTCAGCGGGCGCCTGGCGGGAAGGGCGCCTTTAAATCAGCCACGCGCGCGGGCGCGGATACGCCTCGCCGCGCGAGAGATAGTAGATGCCCAGCACGCAGCGGGCCACGAACCAAAGGCCGACCGCGCCCAGAATGAGGCCGCCGGCGATGATCATCGGCAGGCCGACCAGCACGATCAGCATCGGGATGCCGAAGAAGATCAGCAGGCCGCCGATCAGGAACCAGGCGATCGACAGCCAGAAGGTCCGGATAGCGAAGGTGTAGTGGCTCTCGTTGATCGGCCCGGCGGCGTCGCGGTTCACATAGGCGACGATCAGGCCGACGATCCAGGTCAGGCCGTTGGTGAAGCCCAGCAGATACAGGCCGTAGACGACGGCCGGCAGGACCTTGTCCTCTTCGGCCACGGGCGTGGTGACGGCGGTAGTGTCGGTCATGGTCTTACAGCATCCAGTTCTTGGGCGTGGGATAGGGTTGGCCCTTCAGCAGGTTCGACAGGCCGACGACGCCGCGCACGACCAGCCAGACGCCGACGGCGGGCAGCAGGACGATGCCGATCCCGACCGGGGTCAGCAGCAAGGCGACAATGCTGAAGCCCAGCGCCAACCAGAACGTCCGGATCTGGAATTCGTAGTGGCTGACCAGCCAATCGGGCGCGTCCTTGCGGCTGATATAGGCGATGACCGCGCCGATCAGGCTGGTCAGGCCGCCGGTCACGCCGCCCGCGATGTGCAGGGCGTAGATGACGCCGGGCAGGGTCTTGTCGTCCTGCAAGCGGGGCGGGACGGCGGGGTCCGAAGCGGAGTCCAGGGTAGCGGGGTCGGTCACGAGCTTGAGCCTAAGAGAACGTCGTTGGATCAATCGTCGCGCCGAACGCCGCCTGATGCAAATGAAGGTGGCGTCATGAAGGCGAAGTAACCCGGATGCTCCCTTTCTGGGGGAGGATCACGGCAGAAGATCGCTCGGCGGGTCGTGCGGGTCGAATGGCTTGCCCCGGTTCAGCCAGGGCAGCGCCGCCAGCATCAGGATCAGCACGAAGCTCATTCGCGCGGCCATGTCGACGCCGACCGACGCCATGCCGGCCGAGAGCGAGAACAGCAGCATCGCCGCCGCGCCGAACGCGGTCAGGCCAATCACCCAGGTCAGGGCGGCGCGCGCCTCGAACCGCGCCAGGCCGAAGCGGGCGCGGGGGGCGAGATCCGCGCCGACGGCGGCGATGGCGCGGGCCAGGGTCGAGAAACTGGCCAGCCGGTCCTCGAACTGGCCGGGGCCGAGATAGCTCTGCGAGGCGATGCTGATGCGGCGGCGGCCGAAGGTCAGCAGCAGGCCGCGCCGTCGGCCACCGGTCTTGTCGACGGCCAAGCTGTAGCGGGTCAGGCGGGACAGCGGGAAGCGCCGCTCGACCTTGCCGCGGGTCTCCACCAGCGCGCCGTCCTCCAGGGTCCAGACCGTCTCGGGCTGGAAGGGGGCGAGCCGGGCGCTGTGGGTGACCGCCATGGACTAGGACCGGACGGCGGTGATCTCGACGCCGGCGGCGGCCGCGTGCGGGGCCAGGGCCAGGGGCTTTTCGACCCGCACCCGGGCGCGAGTGACGCGCGGATCGGCGAAACAGGCCTGGGCCAGGCGCTCGGCGAAGGTCTCGACCAGGTCGATATGGCCCTCGGCGGCGATGGCGCGCGCCGCTTCGCCGATGGTCTCGTAGTTCACCGTGTCGCCCAGGCGTTCGCAGTGGCTGGCGGCCACGTCGAGCTCGACATCGACCACCAGCGGCTGCAGGCGGCCGTGCTCGTGGTCGTAGACGCCGATCTCGGCGTCGACCTTCAGGCCACGGACGAAGACCTTGGTGACGATGATCCGCGCCAAGGGAGCATCGGCGGGCGCGGTGTCGGCGAGGGAAGCGGGAGCGGCCATTCGATCCGGTTTCGCTAGAAGTCGTTGATGCTGTTGTCCGCGCGCAGGCACCACTGACCGGGCGCCCAACCGGCGAGGCCGGCCATGTCCGTGGCGTCCAGGCCGACCGTGTTGGTCGGGGTTTCCTGGATCTTCAGGGACTCTAGCGTGAACAGGCCGTCGATGGCGAGGAAAGCCTTGGCCTTCAGCGCCATGGCGATGGCCAGGGCCTCGGTGGTCGGGTCGCCGTCGAAGGTCATGATCCGCCCCAGGGTCTCGGGCTCATGCTCGCGGAAGAAGCCGATCAGCGGGTCGGCCAGATTGGCCTGGAACGCGTGGTCCACCGCGCTGTCGATCCAGCCGTGCCAGGCGCGCTTGGCCCGCTCGAACGAGGCCGTCATGTTCGAGCCGCCCAGGTTCAGCGGCGTGGCCGGGCGCAGCCGGATGAACACGTACTCGTCATGGCCGTGCGGCGTCTTGCACTTGGACGACGGGTCGCTCAACAGCCGGTGGGCCATGGAGTACCGGCGATTGAATTCGAGGCTAAGCATCTGGAATACCTGGACCGGCCGTTTTTCCCAGTCGCCTTGGGGTCGGCCGAGCGCGGCGCGGAGCGCGTCAAATGTGGAAGGGCGGTTCGGCGAAACGACGGTGACGAATAGTCGAGCGCTTCAAAGAGGCCGCGCCCTTATCATGAACAGCAGGTGCAGCGCAAAATATAGTTGCGCCGCGCCCGTTCGCCAGACGTCGGTCTGTTAGACGTCTGGATCGTAGGCCACGTCCCGCGTGCGGCCCAGCAGGCTCTCGCCGCCGTCGATGGTCAGGGTCTGGCCCGAGAAGGCCGGGGTGTCGACGATGAACAGCAGGGCGCGGGCCAGGTCGGCCGGGGTGCTGCTGACGCCCGACGGCGTGGCGCGGGCGGCGCGAACATAGTCGTCCTGCGTCTGCTTGCCCGAGGGCAGGGTGACGCCCGGCGACAGGCCGCAGACACGGACCTTCGGGGCCAGGGCCTGTGCCAGCACCGGCGTCAGGGCGGCCAGGCCCAGCTTGCCGGCGGTGTAGGCGAAGTAGTCGGGATTGGGCCGCAGCACCTTCTGGTCCAGCAGGTTCACCACCAGGCCGGTCTCGTCCTCGCCCAGGGCCGTGGCGAAGGCGTGGATCAGGAAGACGGGCGCGGTCAGGTTGGTGGCGATGTGCCGGTCCCAGCGCTCGGCCGTCAGGGTCTCGAACGTGTCGTACTCGAACAGCGAGGCGTTGTTAACCAAGAGGTCCAGCCGGCCGAACCGCGCGCGGACGGCGGCGACCAGGCCCTGGCCGGCGGCGGGGGTCGAGAGGTCGGCCTGGAACAGCGCCACGGCATGGTCGTCGGCGGTCAGGGCGGCGGCCAGCGCCTGGGCGTCCTCGACCGAGTTCCGATAGTGCAGGGCGACGGCGTAGCCGGCTTGCGCCAGCGTCCGCGCCAGGACGGCGCCGATGCGCCGCGCGGCGCCGGTGACGAGCGCGACTTTCAGAGGGGCGCTTGTCACGAAGGCCGGACCTTGAACCACTCGACGCCGGCCGCGCGGGTCTCCGGGAAGATCTCCGGCTTGACGACGCGCACCCAGCAGGCGTCCACCAGCGGGTCGAGGAAGGCCGCGTCGACGGCCTCCTGCAGCAGGGTTTCCAGCAGGTCGACATGGTCGCGGCCCTGCCAGCCCACGATCAGGGCGCGCAGCGGATCATAGTCGATATAGGTCCCCGGACCGGTGAACTCGGTCCGGGAATACAGCCGCACGCTGAAGCGCAGCCGATTGGGGCGCTCGGGATGGCGCTCCCACGGGTGCAGCCCGCAACGGACCAGAACCTCGACGTCCTCCAGCACCGCGACCTGATGCGGCGCGGCGGTCTGCCAGTCGAAGGGGCCCGTCATCGCCTAGTCGACGCGGCCGAACTCGAAGAAGTTCAGGCCCAGGATGACAGCCAGGAAAATGGCGATGACACCGATGGCGATCATGGCGCGGCTCCGGAAAGAGAAAACAAAGATCGAGCCGGCTTTAGCCTCCGGCGCCGCTGACCGCAAGGGCGGGGCCGCCCTCGTCCTTCGACAGGCTCAGGATGAGGGCTAGTTTTGAGCCAGCTCAGTAGGAAACCTCATCCTGAGCTTGTCGAAGGACGAGGTTTTCGGTCCCTCGGCGGCGGCGATAGGGCTACAAAGCTTGATGCTCTGGCGCCGTCGCATCGAACCCTTCACCCGCCCCCTGGTCTACGCCTTCTTCCGCATGGCGCGCGGCCTGACGCTGGGCGTGCGGGCGGTGGTCACCGATCAGGCCGGCAAGGTCCTGCTGATCCAGCACACCTACATCAAGGGCTGGTACCTGCCCGGCGGCGGGGTCGAGCGCGGCGAGACGGCCGAGACCGCCGTGGCGCGCGAGCTGCAGGAGGAGGCCGGCGTGCGCGCCCTGTCGCGCCCGCGCCTGGTCTCGGCTCACAGCAACGAGGTGCTGCACCCCGGCGACCACGTGCTGGTCTACCGGATCGAGGCCTGGGAGCCCTGTCCCTCCGACGCCGAGGGCGAGATCCATGCGGTCGGCTGGTTCGATCCGCACGACCTGCCGGAAGAGACGACCAAGGCCACCCGACGGCGGATTGCCGAGGCTCTGGGCGACGCGGAGCCAGATGTGATGTGGTGAGGGCTAGCCACCTGAACGCCGATCACATTAAATGCCTGTTTGAAACCGCCCCGCAGAGCGGATCCCACATCCAAGGGCAGGAGAACGGCATGCGCGAGTACACCAAGTTCTATATCGACGGCGCCTGGGTCGATCCGGCCCAGCCCAAGACCCTGGACGTCATCAACCCGGCCAACGAAGAGGTCGCCGGCGTGATCTCGATGGGCTCGGAGGTCGATGTCGACCGCGCCGTCCGCGCCGCCCGCAAGGCGTTCGACAGCTGGTCGCGGACCAGCCGCGAGGAGCGCATCGACGTGCTCGAGCGCATCATCGCCGAATATCAGAAGCGCTTCGAGGACATGGCCAAGGCCATCACCGAGGAAATGGGCGCCCCGGCCTGGTTGGCCCAGCGCGCCCAGGCCGCCATGGGCATCGGCCACGTCCAGACCGCCGTCGCCGTGCTCAAGGACTACAGGTTCGAGGAAGACCGGGGCACGACCCGGATCGTCAAGGAGCCGATCGGCGTCTGCGCCTTCATCACGCCGTGGAACTGGCCGGTGAACCAGATCGCCTGCAAGGTCGCGCCCGCCCTGGCCACCGGCTGCACCATGGTGCTGAAGCCCTCCGAGATCGCGCCGTTCAGCGCCTATATCTGGACCGAGATCCTGCACGCCGCCGGCGTGCCGCACGGCGTCTTCAACCTGGTCAATGGCGACGGCCCCACGGTCGGCGCGGCGCTCAGTAGCCATCCTGAAGTCGACATGGTCTCGTTCACCGGCTCGACCCGGGCCGGCATCGAGGTGGCCAAGAACGCCGCCCCGACCGTCAAGCGCGTCCACCAGGAGCTGGGCGGCAAGAGCCCCAACATCATCCTCGACGACGCCGACTTCGCCCGCGCGGTGGGCGGCGGCGTGGCCTCGGTGATGATGAACTCGGGCCAGTCGTGCAACGCCCCGACCCGGATGCTGGTCCCGGGCCAGCGCATGGACGAGGTGATCGCCATCGCCAAGGCCGCCGCCGAGAGCCACACGGTCGGCGACCCGAACGGCAACCACAAGATGGGCCCGGTGGTCAGCGAGACCCAGTGGAACAAGATCCAGGGCCTGATCCAGAAGGGCATCGACGAGGGCGCCACCCTGGTCACCGGCGGTACGGGGCGTCCGGAAGGGCTGGACAAGGGCTACTATGTGAAGCCGACCGTCTTCGCCAATGTGAAGCCCGACATGACGATCTCGAAGGAAGAGATCTTCGGCCCGGTGATCTCGATCCTGGGCTACGACACGGTCGAGGAAGCCGTCACCGTCGGCAACGACACCGAGTACGGCCTGGCGGCCTATGTCTCGGGCGGCGACCCGGAGGCGGTGCGGGCTGTCGCGGCTAAACTCCGCGCCGGCCAAGTGAACCTGAACGGCGCCAGCCCCGACCTGATGGCCCCGTTCGGCGGCTACAAGATGAGCGGCAACGGCCGCGAATGGGGCGACCACGCGTTCGGGGAGTTCCTCGAGACGAAGGCGATCCTGGGCTACGCGCCGAAGGTGGCGGCGGAGTAGGCTTGCATCTGCTGAGTTGGATGAGGGGCGGGGCTGTGAGGCTCCGCCTTTTTCTTTGGTTCAGAGGGGCTCAGGATGGAAGAAAAGGCAGTAGCTTTGCGACGATGCCGGCCGCAATCGCTCCGACGACTGCCTCTCCAAACTTATCCACGATCCATGAAATTATCTTTTTCACGAAGCGATCAATGATGGCTTCCGGGACTCTGTTTTGAATTATTGTGCTCTCGAAGATCGCGATTTCGCTCAGAGCTATATCTCTATCTTCTTGACTGGCAGAGTTTACTCCCATTAACGCGTGCCGAAGGCCGCTAGCATCGACAGTTAGGCCAATGCGTAAGTTATCAGAGAAGCTAACGTAGCGATCTGATGCGGGAGCCTGATCGAGGCTCTGTTGCGCAACGATTGCGTACTCCGGATGGAGCTCCAATATACCTTCCGCTTCTTCGACACCGGAGTTCGTAAGCCTTAAATCAAGGCCGCCTTCATCTCCGCCGCCCATGGTGTAGGACGCGCTTACATATCCCCTATCATCAAGATCGCGGACTACCAGTCTTAGCTGGCCGGGAATTCTTTCAAGCCCCGCACTATCGGCCACTGTTGCTGGCGAATAATATGAGCCCAGGCCTCCTGATCTTGCCGCCAGAAACAGTGCAACAAGAAGTCGCTCTCGAAATTCACTCGTTTTCATTTAGCCCACCGCAAGTGAAAGTGACCTGGACAGCCCGGGATCGTCTCGCCGTGAGGTGTAAGGCTGGCGCCCTTCCTGGGGGGAGGGTCTCCTCTACCACCCCAAGCTTGTCATCCCGGCCGCAGCGAAGCGGAGAGCCGGGACCCAGGGGCGGCGCGCACTGCGTTCACGCACCCCCTGGGTCCCGGACAAGCGCTGCGCGCTTTCCGGGATGACAAGGATAAGGCGCGGTTCCCTCGATCAGGGCGCTTCCGGCGCCGGCGGCACGGGCGTCGGCAGGGTCACGTCCTGGTCCGCATAGGCGGTCATGACCGTGCCCTTCTTGATCGAGACATCCTTGCCCTTGATGAAGGGCGCGGCCGGCCAGAACAGGATCACCGTCGCCACGGTGGCCCCGACGCGGGTCTCGCCCTTGGCGCCCTTGTTGGCGCGCAGCTTCACGCGGTCGTCGCCGACCTTAAGATACAGCAGCCGGATGTTCAGCTTGCCGTTCTTGCCCAGCATGCCGTTGTCGCGGGCCTCGACGACCTCGCCGACGCCGCGATAGCCGGCACGCAGCACTGTGCCGTCGGTCAGCTTGACGTCGTCATCCAGGCTGATGGTGAACCGGTCGCCCTCGTGGGCGGTGGAGCTGGACAGGGCGTCCTCCACTCGGATCTGGAACTCGGTGCCTTCCGAAACGACCGGACCGGCCCAAGCGGCGCCAGCCGCCAGGACCGTGACCAGGCCCAAGGCGATTGCAAACTTCTTCTTCAACGACGTAACCCCCAAAGGTTGAGGCGCGACGCTAGGGCCAAGCTTGCGTTGCGTCCAGAGAACGGAGTTCGGGTTTCGGGTTTTGGGGGGAGGCTGTGCTAGACTTTTCCCATGACCACTGATGCACCGCCCCCCGAAGCGCCGCCCGACGAGACCCCCATGCAGCGCGCACTGCGCCTCAAGCAGGCCGTGCTCGACGCCCGTCCGAAGCCCCCGCGCGGTGGGAAGTTTCAACGGCAGCGGGCGGCCGGCATCGCGGCGGGCGATTCCAAACCCTGGATGAAGAAATAATGGCCGGACTCAAGGACAAGCGCGGTTTCATCGACAAGGATCGCCTGGATCTCTCCGAGCGCCAGGCCGTCGAGTACTGGATGAAGCGCTGGGGCGTCACCCGCGACCAGATCACCGCGGCCCACCGCAAGGTCGGCCGGATGACCAAGGACATCGCCGCCGAGCTTGGCAAGAAGCGCTGAGCAGGGAGGCGTTACGTCACATGCCCGGCCGTGGTCGCCACTGTCATCGTTTGCACCTCTTGTGTGAGTCGAAACGAGCGGAGCGACCGGCATGGCGGGCGTGGACGTTGGTGGCGTAGAACTCGAATTTCCCTGTCCACATTGCGATGGTCGCGCCCACGCGACCATCGAGACCGTGCGCATGCTGCCGGTTCTGGATTGCCCAGATTGCGGCGCGCGCTTCGGCGTCGACCTGGAGGCGTTCAGCGCCCAGGTCACGCGGGCGGAGGCGGCGGCCAAGCCTCCGCGACGCGGGCGGCGCTGAGCTTTAGCGCGCGTTGGCCGCGCCGTTGGCGTCGTCGCGCGAGACGGCTCGCAGCAGATGATTGCGGCCCCGTGGGGTGATCTCCCAGCCGCCGCCGCCGCGCCGGGCCAGGCCCAGATAGGTCAGGGCCTGGGCGGCGCTGATGTTGACGAAGTTGGAGTCCTGGCCCGGCTGGCGTTCGGCCAGGCTCTGCAGGGCGTTGAACTGGCTTTCGGACAGCGTGTCGCTGGCGGGGGGATCCTGGGTCATGTCGCTCCGGTGCGCCGGGTGATCGTAGCCGCCGATCGGCCGGGAGGACCCGGGCGCCTGGGGGAGCCGCCAGGTCGACATGAACCTTGCCAGCCTATCACGTTTCGGCGGACGATGGACGGTTGTTCTGGCTCCCGAAGGAAAACGAGAGGCCTGCCCGAGTAATTTCCCAAGATTTGCGTCTGTTTTCGCGACGATTTCGAAGGCTGAATTATTTTGGGCCGCCAAGAAAATCGCCCGGCCTGGAACGGAAACGATTAATCCCCCGGTCGGCTCCTTTTTGTGTTAATCCTTCGAAATGCGTGAAATTAGCAATCGAACCGTTCTCACTGTCGCCCGGCATGAGGGCGCGTGGAGCGTTGAGTTGGCAGGCGAGCATTTCGGCCAGTCGGCCGACAAGGAGGTCGCCAAGGCGGCCGCCCATCGCCGCGCGAGGACCCTGCAGGACTCTGGCCAGGCCTGCCAGATCCGCATCACCGGCGAACACGGCTTCGGAGGGCGCTCATGAGCAAGACCGCGAACTTGAAGCCGCCGCAGCCTCCGGCCGTCTTGTTCCGCCGCGAGATCGAGGACGCCATCGCCGGTGGCGCCTCGGCCAAGAAGATGACCCTGCGGCTGACGCTGAATGACGGCCGCCGCCTGCGCCGCGACGACAGCGTGCCGCTGGAGCAGATCAGCTATCTGGGCGGAGCGATGCACTATCTGGGCGTTCGGGTCGTCGAGGGCGGCGTGACCGTCAGCGTCCTGGATCAGTCCCCCTCGAAGTAGGCTTCCCCGAAGTCCTTCCCCGCACGGCAGCCTTGCCGGTCTCGCGCTTTCCGTTACCGTCAGTTCCAACAGAACAACGATAACTTGAGGGAGTGAGACCATGACGCCGCCAGATGGCGCGTCGCCCTCGCGCGACGTCACCAAGGTTCCGTTCAAGCCCCTGGCCATGAAGGGCCCGGACGTCAGCGTCGAGCGGCGTCCGGACGGTTCGATCGTCATCACCTCGAACCACGCGCCGGGCGAGGGTCCGCGCTCGATCGCCCACCTGATCGCGCGAAAGGCCGCCGAGCATCCGGACCGGCCCTACATCAAGCAGCGCGAGCCGGGTCATGGACCTTGGCGCGCGGTCACCTACGGCCAGGCCCAACGGGCGGTCGAGGGCGTCGCCCAGTTTCTGATCGACCTCGGCCTGACTCCCGCCGACAGCGTCATGATCCTGTCGGGCAATTCGATCGAGCACGCCCTGATGACCCTGGGCGCCTATGCCGCCGGGGTTCCGGCCGCGCCGATCAGCCCGGCCTACAGCCTGATCTCGACCGACCACGCCAAGCTCAGGCACTGCTTCGAGAAGGTCGCCCCGCGCGTCGTCTTCGCCCAGAGCGGCGCGCTGTTCGTCAAGGCGCTGGAGACCCTGAAGGCCATCGACCCGACCCTCATGGTGATCACGGCCGACGGGAGCGAGGGGACGGTCGCCTTCGCCGACGTGGCCGGGACGACGCCGACACCGGCGGTCGAGGCGACCCGCGAGACCCTGGGCCCGGCGACCGTGGCCAAGTACCTGTTCACCTCGGGCTCCACCGGCCTGCCCAAGGCCGTGCCCCAGACCCACGGCATGATGGCGGGCGTGATCGCCGGCCAGGAGGGCCTGCGCACCGACGTCGCGACCGACGAGATCCCCCAGAGCCTGGAGTGGATGCCCTGGAGCCACATATCGGCCGGCAATATCGGCTTCAACGCCGTGATCTGGGCCGGCGGCACGCTGCACATCGACGAGGGCAAGCCGCTGCCAGGTATGTTCGAGACAACGATCAAGAACCTCTATGAGGTTTCGCCGATCGTGTTCGGCTCGGCCCCGATCGCCTTTTCTATGCTGGCCGAGGCGATGGAAAGCGATCCAGCCCTGCGCCGATCGTTCTTCAAGAACCTGCGTTACATGGGCTATGGCGGCGCGACCCTGTCCAACGACGTCTATGACCGCATCCAGGCCCTGGCCGTGGCCGAGACTGGGCAACGGATCCCGCTGACAACGATGTACGGCGCGACCGAGACCCAGGGCATCACCGTCACCCACTGGATCACCGAGCGGGTCGGCCTGGTCGGACTGCCGCTGCCAGGCATCGCCCTGAAGCTGGCCCCCAGCGGCGGCAAGTTCGAGGTCCGGGTGAAGGGGCCGACCGTGGCGGCGGGCTACCACAAGGATCCTGAACGCACGGCGGCCGCCTTCGACGAGGAGGGCTTCTACAAGCTGGGCGACGCGGCGCGCTTCGTCGATCCGGAAGACCCTGCAAAGGGCCTGGTGTTCGACGGCCGGGTGACCGAGGACTTCAAGCTGGACAGCGGCACCTGGGTCAGCGTCGGCGTGTTGCGTCCGGATCTCGTGGCCGCCTGCAGTCCCTACATCCACGACGCGGTGATCACCGGCCAGGACAAGCCGTTCATCGGCGCGATGCTGTGGCCCTCGCCGGCAGGGCTTCAGGCGCTGGTCGCCGATCCCGGGCCAGGGACGCCGCTGGAGAAGCTGGTGGCGATCCTGCGCGAGCGGTTGGCGGCGTTCAACGCGGCGGCCGGCGGCTCGTCGCGGCGGATCGGCCGCTTCACCATCCTGACCGAGGCGCCCTCGATCGACGCCGGCGAGATCACCGACAAAGGCTACGTCAACCAGCGCTGCGCGCTGGACCGTCGGGCCGAGCGGGTCGAGGCGCTGTACGCCAAGGCGCCGGGTGACGGGGTCTTCGCGGTCTAGCGCCTCACCAACTCATTCCGCCGCGCACCAGCACGGCGGTCTTGTCCGACATGCCGATGGCCATCAGATCGGCCGGCTTGGCGGGCGGGGCCTTGGCCAGCACGGGCCAGCCGTCGTGATACTCCAGCGCCGCGACGTCGACCTTGCCAGGGCCCTGGGTCGTGAAGCTCAGGGTGACGCCGTTCGGATCGGGCGCGTGATAGTTCACCACCGACCACTGGCCAGCCTCGGTCTTCAGCGTGATCGGCCGACCGTTGAGGCGCGGTGCGGCCAGGGCGCCGCTGGGGCGCAGGCGAAGGCTGACCATCTCGGCGCCCGGCGCGGGGATCAGCCGGACCAGCAGGCGGTCGTCGGCGCGATCGACGCTCAGCCGAGGGGCCTCGACCGGCACGGCCCGGGTCTCGGACATCCAGACCGGCTTGCGCCAGAACGGGGCCAGGGACGCTTGCTTTGGATCCGAGCCGCCGTCGTCGGGCAGGACGGCCTTGGTCCAGGTGTCGAGGCGCGGGGCCTCGGTCAGGCGCCAGGCCTTGCCGGTCGACAGGTCGGCCACGTGCTGGGCCTGGGTCACGGCCGGGCGACCGGGCTCGCCGCCCAGGCGGGCGACGTTGGCGATCAGGGCGATTCCGGCCAGGGCCAGCACGCCGGCGGCCCGCCAGGCCCAGCGGGTGGCGGCGAAGTCGTGGGCCAGGGGCGATAGGGCCGGCGCGGCCAGCATGGCGAACAGGGCCAGGATCGCCGGTTCCATCATGCCGACGCCGGCGAAGGTCCAGGATCCCCAGGCGGTCAGCTGGGCGGTCGACAGCACGGCCAAGAGGCCGACCGCGCAGGTCAGCGCGAGCGCCACCCGCCGGTCGCGCGTCCCGCCGACGCCGATGATCAGGGCCGCGCCCAGCGCGGCGATCAGCAGCGGCCAGGTCAGCATCACCGTCGCGCCGGGGGCCAGGACCTGGGCGACCGTGGCCAGGAGCAGCAGCACGATCATCCCGCCGATCCAGGCGCCCAGGACGTCGGTCTTGAAGCCCAGGGACAAGGCGGCCAGCACGCAGGCGGCGACGCCCAGGCCAAGACCGATGGGATCGAAACCGCCGACCAGGCCGCAGGCTCCGCCCAGGGCCAAAGCGGCGACGCAGGGTATGATCCGGCGGGCGCCCCGCGCCTGGGCCGTGGCGACGCCCAGCCCGACCGCGACCGCCAGCAGGCCGCAGCCCCACAGCAGCAGGTCGAAGCGGGTCAGGACGCTGTAGTAGCGCTGCACGTCCGTGATCATCAGCAGCCGGCCGGCGAGATGCAGCACCGTGGCGATGCTGGTGGCGGTCAGCAGCAGGCCGGCGACGCCCCGAGCGATCTCCCAGCCGCTCGCGGCGCCCAGGCTGAGCGTGCGCCAGGCGGTGAAGACGATCAGGCCGGCGGCGAGGGCGAGCAGCCCCCAGCCCACGGTCGGCGGATAGCTGATCATGAACAGCCCCAGCACGTCGGAATAGATCGCGTTGGGAGTCTTGGCCGGCAGGGCCGGGGCGTCGGCCAGGGCGCGAATGGTCGGCAGGGCTTGGTCGCCCATGTGCTGCAGGCTGCCGCGCTCCAGGTGGTCGGGGCGGGCCAGCGGCGTGTGATAGGCCAGCTGGTCGTCGATGAAGGCCAGGTTCAACCCCGGCAGGCCACGCTTCACCGCGTGGGTGAAATCGGTGTCGTTGGGCATCTTCTCGTAGACCGCCGAGGCCAGCGAATTGGCCGATGGACCCTTGGCCTGACGGGCGAAGACGCTCATCAGCGCGCCGTTGCCGGGACCGGTCTGGAACATGGCCGCGCGGCCGGCGTCGCCACGCGCTTCCAGGTTCACCACCAGGCCGACGCGTTCCAGGGTCGGATCGCGGTTGAAGAAGGCGTCGGCGCCCAGCAGGCCCGCCTCCTCGGCGTCGGTGAACAGGAAGATGACGTCGCGGGCGTGGGGGCCGTCCGCCTTCAGGGCGCGGGCGATCTCCAGCGCGGCGGCCACACCCGTTGAGTCGTCGGCGGCGCCGGGCGAATTGTGCACCGAGTCATAGTGGCTCATCACCAGGATGGCCGGCAGGCTGGGATCCTTGCCCGGCAGGACGCCGATGACGTTTTGCACGGCGGCGACGATCAGGGTGCGGCCGGTGTCGGACTTGGTCCAGAAGCCCTCGCCGGAGCGGATCGAGACCCGCAGCCCCAGCTCCGAGATCCGTTCCCGCAGATGGTCGCGGACCTTGGCGATCTCGGCCGAGCCTGTGGGGTGCGGCTTCTGGGCGATGGTCGTGACGTCGGCCATGGCGCGGTCGGCCGAGAAGGCCGTGGCCGGCGCGTTGGCGGGAACGGGCGCGGGGGTTCTCTGGCTCCACGTGCCCAGCGCCAGGCCGGCGGCGAGGCAGATCCAGAACCCGAGGAAGCGGATCGTCTTCATGGGCGCGGCTCCGGAGTTGAACGAATCCCCCAAAGGCCATGCTGGGGTGATGCGCCGAGATCGCAAACCCCTTCGCCTACGGAAAAAGAAAAGGGCGACCCAGTCGCCCGGATCGCCCTTCCCCTCTTCCGAAAGCCGGCGGCGGCTCGAAGCCGCCGCCGGTTCCCCCTCCCGGCTAGAGATTTGGCCGGCTAGAACTTTTGGCCGACTAGAACTTGGCCTTCAGGGTCACGCCGTAGGTGCGCGGCGCGCCGAGGAAGGCGTCGTAGGTGCCCGATTGCAGCGGGCCGTCGTAGCCGACCTGATAGTACTTCTTGTTGGTCAGGTTCTGGGCCCAGGCGTCGACCGTCCAGAGACCGGTCTGGCTGCCGATGCCGATGCGGCCGTTCAGGACCGTCATCTTCGGCTGGACCTTCTGCGGGGCCAGGTCCGAACCGGTGTTGTAGCTGGAGCTGAACTTGCCGCTCAGGTTGGCGTGGAACAGCAGCGACGAGCCGATGTCATGCTCATAGCTGGCCGCCAGGGAGGCCGACCACAGCGGGGCGAACGACAGGCGAGCGTCGGACAGGCGCGGGGAAACGCCGGTCGGCGCGATGAACGGACCGTACTCGGTCTCGGCATAGGTGACGCCACCCTGCAGGCTGAGGCCCCGGATCGGGGTGAACCACAGCAGGTCGGTGTCGACGCCGAACGACTTCACGGCCGGGATCGAGGTGACAATGTAGCTGACGCCCGTGAAGGTGTTCAGCTGGAAGCCCTTGTACGACTGGTGGAAGAAGGCCGAGTTCAACGACAGGCGACGGTTCAGCCAGCTGGTCTTGAAGCCGACCTCGATCGACTCCACCGTTTCCGGCGCGAAGCTGGTGTCCGGGTTCGGCGCGCCCAGGCCGATGCGCGAGCGGTCGAGGTTGAAGCCGCCGGCCTTGTAGCCCTTGGCCCAGGACACATACGACATGATGTCGTCGGTGACCTTGGCCGAGACCTTGAAGGTGCCGGTCCATTCCTTCTCGTTACGCTTCTGCTTGGAGCTGTAGTTGTTGAAGCCCGGGTCGGTCCACGGCAGGCAGAGGTTGCCGATCACGGTCGCGGCGTTGGCGGCGCCGACGATGCCGACGATCGTCCCGGTGCGGCCGAGGGCGGCGGCGCAGCCGTTGTTGCCCGGCAGGTTGGTGTACTGGGTCGCCAGGGTCTTCAGTTCGTGGGTGTGGCGCAGGCCGATCGTCAGGTCGATCCGATCGGTCAGGTGGTAGGTGTCGTTGGTGAAGAACGACAGGCTCTTGGAGTTCTGCGCGTAGGTGTCCAGCGAGCCGGAGTCCAGCGTATAGGACGTGCCGGGCGCGCGGCCGGTCAGCGCCGACACGAAGGTGGGGCTGGCGCCGCCCGAAAGCAGCAGGCCCAGATAGGTCTCGTAGGACGCGCCGTAGCGGAACGGCGTCAGCTGATCGAGGTCCTCGTTGGCGTAGAACGCGCCGATCAGCCATTCACCCTTTTCGGTGCGGCCGGCGTAGCGCAGTTCCTGGCTGAACTGCTTGAAGCGCGTGCGCCACTGGTCGCTGTTGCGATAGGCGACGTCGGCGGTCGAAAAGTCGATGTCCTGGCCGTTGTTGGTCGTCCACTCACGCGCCGCGGTGATCGAGGTCAGGGTCGCGCCGCCCAGCCACGGGGTGGTCCATTCGCCTTCCAGCGAAACGCCCTTGTCCTCGATCTGCTGATCGGTCGGGCGGTTGGCGTAGGAAATGCGGTCGAACGGCTTGGCCGGAATGGACACGCCCGAGTCAGCCGACAGGGCGTCGAGGATGGCGCCGGTCGGGCCGGTCACGATCTGCACGCCCACGCAGCAGCGTTCGTCACGCTTGGTGTAGTCGCCGATGAAGCGGAACTTCAGCTCGTCGGTCGGCGTCGCCAGCAGCTGGCCGCGGATGGTGTAGAAGTCCTGGTTCGCGTCGTCGGTGGCCGTGCGCGGACCCGCGCCGGTCTTGATGGTGTAGAAGCCGTCGCGCTCGCGCTTGGCGGCGAACAGGCGGCCGGCCAGCTTATCGGCGATGATCGGACCGGTCACGGCGACCGAACCGCCCTTGGCGCCGTAGTTGCCGAAGGTCGCCTCGGCCTCGGCGCCGAATTCGAACTCGGGGCCCTTGGTCAGGACGTTGATGACGCCGGCCGAGGTGTTCTTGCCGAACAGGGTGCCTTGCGGACCCTTCAGCACTTCGACCCGTTCCATTTCGCCCAGGTCGTTGAAGGCCACGCCGTTACGCGGGCGATAGACGCCGTCGATGACGACGCTGACCGAGGATTCCAGGCCGGGGTTGTCGCCGACCGTGCCCACACCGCGGATGCGGACGGTGGTGTTGGTTTCGTTCGACGTCGACGCCACGTTCAGGCCTGGCGTCAGGATTTGCAGATCCTTGATGTCCCTGACGCCCGCGCCTTCCAGCTGCTTGGCGCCGACCGCGGTCACTACGATCGGCACGTCCTGCAGGTTCTGCTCGCGCTTCTGGGCGGTGACGACGATGCTGTCGACCGTAGGGATTTCGGTTTGGGCGGCCTGCTTGGCCTGAACGGCGCCGGCGCCCATACCGGCGAGAACAACAGCGGACGCAGTGCCGCAAAGCACCTGGGTAAAGCGCATTTCCTACCTCTCGGTTGTCGGCCGAAAGCGCTTGCCCGCCCCGGCTCGTTTTTTTCGTTGTTCCGTCGAACGATTGTTCGAATGGATAGCCAAGGGTTAGGCGCCAGAGGCGGGCTCGGCAAGCAAAATCCCTTGTCGTGACTAGGTTCGAGCGCTTTCTGTTGCCGGGAAGCGACAGCAGTCGGCAGCCGTCATAGAAATTCGAAAGTGGCTTGCGCGCGGGGCGGGCGGGTCTCATTTGCCCACCCATGAGCCTCTCGACCGCCTACCGCCCCGATCCGCGACTCCAGGCCTTGGGGGGCGACTTCGCCGATCCCGTCGAGGCGGCCGACTTTCCGGAAACGATCCTGCGATTCCGCAACCAGAGGGCGGCGGCCACCGTCGGGCTGGACGGCCTGACCGACGCTGACTGGGTCCGCCATTTCGGTCGCTTCGCGCCGCTGCCGGACAACCAGCCCGTCCCGCTGGCCATGCGCTATCACGGCCACCAGTTCCGCGTTTACAATCCCGACCTCGGCGACGGCCGGGGTTTCCTGTTCGCCCAGCTTCGCGAACAGGGAACGGATCGCCTGCTGGATCTCGCCACCAAGGGCTCGGGGCGGACGCCGTGGTCGCGGGCCGGGGACGGTCGCCTGACCCTGAAGGGCGGTGTGCGCGAGATCCTGGCGGCGTCGATGCTGGAGGCCCTGGGCGTTCCGACGTCGCGCGCCTTCTCGCTGGTCGAGACCGGCGAGGCCCTCACTCGCGGCGACGAGCCCAGCCCGACCCGATCGGCGGTGCTGACCCGGTTGTCGCACAGCCACATCCGCTTCGGCACGTTCCAGCGCCTGGCCTATTTCGACCAGCGCGACCTGATCGTTCAACTGGTCGATCACGTGGTCGAGACCTATTTCCCGCACCTCGCCGACGCGCCCGACCGGCCTTCGGCGTTGATGCAGGCGACCGTGGAAGCCAGCGCCAGGCTGCTGTCGCGCTGGATGACGGCGGGCTTCGTGCATGGGGTGCTGAACACCGACAACATGGTCGTGACGGGTGAGAGCTTCGACTACGGCCCCTGGCGGTTCCTGCCGCGAAATGACCCGAACTTCACGGCCGCCTATTTCGACCACCAGGGGCTCTACAGCTTCGGCCGCCAGCCCGAGGCGGTGTTCTGGAACCTGCAGCAGCTGGCCGCCTGCCTGACGCTGATCGCCGACCAGTCAGGGTTGCTGGCGGCGCTGAACAGCTTCTCCGACGCCTATCGCCTGGCCCTGCGTGGCGCGATGCTGGATCGCCTGGCCGTCAAGAGCCGTAATCCGGACGAGGATGTCGAACTGGTCAACAGCGCGTTCCGCGCCTTGGCGGAAGGGGGCGAAGCCCTGCGCTGGGAGCCGTTCTTCTTCGACTGGTTCGGCGGCGACGCCTCGACGGCGCGCGCCATGGGTGGTCCCCGCGCCGATCTCTACCGCACCGAGACGTTCGAGGCGTTTCGTAGACGGCTGGCCGACTTCGAACCCGACCGGCCCGAGCGTCTGGCCGATCCGGTGTTCCAGCGTCCGGAGCCGGAGGAACTGATCATCGAGGAGGTCGAGGCCCTGTGGGCGCCGATCGCCGAAGGCGACGATTGGGGGCCGCTGACCGAAAAGCTTGGCCGGATCGAGGCCGTTCGCGTGGCCTACGCCCTGGGATTGAGCGGCGACAAAAACACCGCACCCTGATTTTTTTCATTCGGGCGCGGAACAACCGTCAAGTTTCCGTCTTACAGTTCCGGCACAGTGCTTCCGACGAACGCCCGCGTGGAGATTCCCGATGCGCATCTTCCAACCGATCATGCTGGTCTGCGCCGTGGCCATGTCCTTCGTGGGCGCCCTCGGCATCCCAGGCTGCGCCCGCGCCATCGGCGAGTGCCTGCGCGACCGCCCCGAGCTGGCCTAGTCGCGTCTAAGCGCTTAGCGCTTCGGACGAGACCGCCGTATCGCCCGTCAGCTGACGGCGCGCGGTGACGCGGAACGTCGCCAGGAAGCGCTCCAGAAACAGCCACGTCGGCTTGTCGTGATCCAGGTGGTGGGTCAGCAGGCCGATCGGCTCGTCCCATTGGCCGGCCTTGCGCCGCTGGATCATCAGCCGCCGCATACGTGACAGGAAGCGCCAGGTTCCGCGGAACCGGCCGCCGCCCTTCCAGCGCAGCACGTCCAGGTGCGCGTCGAGACGCGTCACGCCGTCTCGCTGGCCGCTGGCCCGGTCGAAGCCCGAGACCGCGGTGATCGCCGAGTCGGGCAGGACCTCCAGAAGCTGAGGCTTGAGGTTGTTCCACGGCGGCACGAACAGGGTCGGCGCCACGCCGACGCGGTGGAACAGCATGACGGTGGCGCGGAGCTGGGCGCGGACCCACTCGGTGTCGTCGGTGTCGATGATCTCGCCGAAACCCAGGCCTTGCGGCTGGCGGTTGATGTGCTTGAAGCCATGGACGGCCAGCTCGACCTGGGGCTCGGTCTCGATGCGGCCCGCCAGCAGCGGCAGGCTGGGGCCGGCGATGGCCGCCAGGGTCAGCGGGGCTCCGTGCCGGCGGGACAGGGCCAGCAACTGGTCCAGCGCGCCCGTCGCGGCCCGGGCGTCGTCGTCGCGCCACCACAACACCGGCGCGCGGCCGGCCTTGGCCCAGAGCGCAAGCTCCGGCCCCAGGACCAGGCGAAAGGCGATCGGCAGCCGGGACATGAGGGTGACGACCAGGCGGCTACTGGCCAGCGGCCTCGACGCGGCGCAGAGACAATGCCAGTGGCGCGGGCGTGATGACCGGACGCTCGGCCTTGGCCTCCTGGACGCGGGTGCGCAGGATCTCGCGCGCCCGCAGGTTCGACAGGATCGGATACAGGCCGGCCATCAGCGAGATCAGGAAGCCCAGGTCGCCTTCCTTGTAACCCTTGCGCGAGACGTAGCACTTGAAGAACCGGCGCACGCCGCGAAAGGCGTCGTCGCCGAGGCCCTTGATCTTGCCGCTGTCGGCCAGGTCCTGGGCCTTCAGGTCGGTGTAGCGCCCCAGGCGCGCGAACATGTCGGCGATGTCCTCGTCGACCATGTGGTTCAGGGCCGTCTTCAGGCGGCCGCCATAGGCGCCGTCCAGCTTGGCGCCGGGATGGACGCGCTCGGCCTTCCACGACTTGACGCCGCGACGGAACAGACGGGCCGCCGAGGCGGTGCCGAAGGAGCCGCCCCAACCATGACGGACCAGCTGGTCGCCGACATAGTTGTCGATCGGGATCTGGTACCAGTCCGCGGCGTCGGCGCGGTCGACGGTTTCGCGGACCTCCTTGGCGAAGGCCGGGGTGACGCCCTCGTCGGCGTCCAGCTCCAGGATCCATTCACCGGTGCAGCGGGCGATGCCGGCATGTTTGCGCGGGCCTTCGATCGGGAAGATGCCGGAGACGACCTTGGCGCCGTAGTGGCGGGCGAGGGCCTCGGTGCCGTCGCTGCAGCGGTCGGCGACCACGACGATCTCGTCGCAGAAGGACAGGGCCGCCAGGCAGGCCGGCAGACGTTGTTCTTCGTTGTGCACGCAAAGCAGGGCCGAAAGCTTGGCCATTACATGTCCTCGATCGAACGACCGCGCCCCCGCGGTCGCTTCGATAGGAGAGACGTCGCCGCCCAGGGTCGCCCCCCGCATCCGACGATGACAAATATGTAAGCTTTGCAATAAATTGCCGCTGCTGGCCGGCGTTAGAAGTTGGCCGACAGGGCCAGGCTCCATGTGCGCGGGCGCTGCGGCGTCACCTGCCGGACCTGGCCGAAGCTGAAGGGGTTGCCATAGGCGAAGGTGTCGCTGGAGCTGTTCCAGGGATTGCTGACGAACACGGCCGCGCGCCAGCGGTCGGTCAGCACCTGGGCCGACAGCTTGCCGGTGTAGTAGCCGCCCATGGTCGGCGAAAAGCGCGGGTCGAAGGTCAGGCGAGACTCGCCCATATAGCCGATCTCGGCCGTGAGCAGGAGCATGGCGGCCGCCGCGACGGGGCGCTGATAGGTCACCAGGCTGCCGAACGAGACGTCCGGCACGCCCGGCAGGCTGGCGCTCGCGGTGATGCCGTACCCGGGCGCGATACGGGTCAGTTTCGGCTCGTTGAAGAGGGCGTTGGCCTTCAGGGTCAGGTGCGGCGTCGCCTTCCAGCCGGCTTCGATCTCCAGGCCGAGGTTGCGCCCGTCGCCGATATTGGCGGTGTAGGACAGGCCCGAGGCGAAGTACTGGTCTGTCTGGATGTCGCGCCAGTCGTCATAGAACAGCGCCGTGCGCAGGCTCACCCGGTCGTGGAACGGATTGAGCGTCGCACCGACCTCATAGTTGCGCAGGTGGTCGGGCTGGAACACGCGCCGCGTTTCGGACGGCGTGGTCAGACCGCCCGAATTGAAGCCGCCGGCGCGATAGCCCTCGGAACTCAGGGCGTAGATCATGCCGCCGCGCGCTAGGTCGCGCTGGATCGAAATCTTGGGCGAGAAGCCGCTGAACGAGGCCTCGCGGTCGAGGTCCCGCGACTGGCCCGGCGAGGGCGCCAGGACGTACGAGCGCGTGTGGACCGTGGTCTTGAACGCCCGTCCGCCCAGCGCGACCTTCCAGTCGCCACCTAGGTCATAGGTCGCCTCGCCATAGAGGGCGTACTCGTTCAGCCGGTCCTTGCGCTTCTCGTCGTAGTAGCTGCGGGTGATGGTCGCCGCGCGGGCGCGCAGGTCGGCGTAGCCGTCCTCGATACTGGTGGCCAGGAAGCCACCGACCATCCAACGCAGCCGGCCTAGGGCTGGCGCGGTATAGATCATATCCTCCACCGCCATGCGCACGCGGGCGGCTTCGTCATAGACGCCCAGTTCGAGCGCCATGTTCGAGAATTTGCTGAGCGAGAGTGTGGCGTCGTAGCGGCTGACGTAGCGGTGGGTGACGAAGCCGGTCACCGACTCGAACTGGCCCCAGTCGCCCGAGCCGCTGATCTTGACCGAGGTCTGGGCCAGGCGGTTCCGGTGGATCTCGCGCACCTGGTTGGCGCGGCGCGGGCCGCCAGGGGTCAGGGTGACGTACTGGGTGTCCTTGGAAGAAACGCTCTGCAGGGCCGTGCCCAGCTTGATCCGCCAGTCGCCGAGGTCCGCGCGCCAGGCCACGCGGCCGCCGCGGCGCGTGGTCTTGTCGACATTGGACAGGCGCAGATTGACGTCATCGAGATAGCCGCCGTCGACGTCGTAGTAGGCCGCCACGCGCACGGCGGAGATCTGGCCCAGCGGCGCGTTGATCACGCCCTCGGCGCGATAGCTGTTCGAGCCGGATTCGGTGTTGGCGATGGTCGCGCCGACCGAAGCCGAATAGCGCCCCAGCTCCGGCTGGCGGGTGACGATGCGATAAATCCCCGACAGCGATCCGCCGCCGTAGAGCGCGCCCTGCGGGCCGCGCATCACCTCGACCCTGTCGACATCGATCAGCCGCAGGTCCGGATCGGGGGCGTTGTAGTTGACGGGGATGTCGTCGAGATAGGTGCCGACCGTCGACTGGGTGCGGCCGGTGAAGGTGCCGTCCGACAGGCCGCGCAGCAGGATCTTGTTGCGCGCCGCGCCCAGGTTGGTGGTCATGAAGCCCGCCGTCTGGTGCGCCACGGATCCGGTCTCGCCCACCCCCGTGTCCTGCAACTGCCGTGAGCCGATGACGCTGACGCCGCCGGCCAGGGCGCCCAGGCGCGGCGATCGCTTGCCGGCGTTGACGACCAGAGGGGCCAGGGGCGCCATGGGTTCGGGCGCCACGCCAGTCGGCCGGGCGGCGACCATGGGACGTGGGGCCGGCGGCGGGGCCGGGCGGGCGACCGAGAAGCGAACCGTGCGGGCGTCGACGAAGCTGTAGGCGCAGCCCTTGCCCTGGCTGACGCGGTCCAGGGCCTCGCGCAGGCTGAAGACGCCGACCAGCGGAACGCCCTGACCCTTGCAGGCTTCGACCCCGCCGATGGACGCGCCCATGCGGACGCCCAGCTCGATCAGGGTCTCGGCGGTGGTGGCCTTGCGGATGTCGAGGCGAACGCGCGCTTCAGCGGCGGCGGCTTGATGCGCGCTGGCGCCCAGACCCAGAAGACTGGCGGCGAGCAGGATCGAAGCCCGATTCAGGGTCGGACCCGGTCAAGGACGTCAGTTGGGAGCGGACGGCCTTCCGCGCAGGACAATTGAATCATCGCTCGGCGTCGCGGAAATCGGCATGAGGCTGGTCAGGCGGCGGACCATCGCATCCTGACCATCCACGATCAATACGCCGGAGAACCGAAGATTGGCGGCGTTTTCACCCTCGACGCGAAGCGGTCGGTCGAAATAGTGGTTCATGTCGCCGACGATGCGCGTCAGCGGCTCGTTGCGATAGATCAACCGGCCCGAGCGCCAGCCGACCTGATCCTCGGCCGCGACGCTGCGCACGGTGACGCCGGAAGCGCCCTCGACATGTTCCAGCATCTGGCCTGGGCGCACGCGCACGGGCGTGTCGTCACCGTCGGTCGAGACCTCGACCAGGCCCCGCAGCACCGTGACCGTTAGCAGGCCGTCGCGGCGGCGGACGTCGAACTTGGTGCCCACCACCCGCACGGTTTCGTCGCCGGCCGTGATCAGGAAGGGACGAGCGGTGTCGTGGGCCACGTCGAACAGGGCCTGGCCGTCATGCACCGTGACGCGACGGGCGTCCTTCTCGAGGCGCACGGAAAGATGCGAGTCGGTGTTCAGGTCGACATGGCTGCCGTCGGCCAGCTGGATGGCGCGATTCTCGCCCTTGGCCGTGGTGTAGAGCGTGTCGGCGGCGGGCATCAGCTCGCCCCACGGGGCGACGACCAGAGCGACGGCGGCCGCGGCGCCCGCCGCGCCCAGACCGCCCAGCCAACGCCAGTCGATCCGGAACGCACGCTTCGCCGCGGCGCGCTTCGGTTCGGCCAATTCCCCCCGGACGGCCGCACCTCGCTGGAAGATCTCCTCGTCGACGGCCTGGATGGCGTCGTACGCCTCCTGCGCACCGGGCTCGTCGAGCCAGGCGTCAAACGCCAGCCAGTCGGTCTCTTCGACCTCCGGCCGCTGCAGTCGGGTCAGCCAATCGGCCGCCTCTTGCAGATGTTGCGCTGACCGGCTCATCCGGTATTGCTCCGACGAGGATCCATCATCCCCCTGAAAACAGACGGCGCCGGCGAGCGCCGTCCCCCATGCGAACTTGCATAAATCAACGTAGCCGCCTCGTCAGGGTCTTTAGGGCGGCGCTTATGTGCTTTTCCACCGTACTGACGCTGATGCCCATGCGTCGTGCGGTTTCCATGTGGCTGTGCCCCTCCAGCTTGTGCAACTGGAAAGCTTGGCGGGTCTTTTCCGGAAGATCCTCGACGGCCTCGACCAGGGCCTTCAGCCGCTGCCGGCCGGCGACCACCTCGTCGGCGGTGGGCTCGTCGGCGATCTCGTGGCCGGCCACCACGGTGGTGTTGACGTTGCGCCAGTCGCTGTCGCGCGTCCCCGATCGTTTCTGGCTGCGCAGGCGGTCCAGCATCAGGTTCGAGCCGATCCGGTGCAGCAGCGCCGACGGATTGTCGACCGGACCTACAGAGTCCATGCCGCTGAGACGGATGTAGAGGTCCTGGACCAGGTCTTCGGCCTCGGCGCGTGAGCCCAGGCGCGCGGCGAAGAAACGCACCAGATTGGCGCGTTTTTTCTCGTACAGGCCCAGCAGTACGGCCTTGTCCGAGTCCGTCACGCCCAAAAGGTCACCCGCGTTCAACAGAAACCGCCCCGTCGCGGCGCAGCACTATCCATCTTTTTGGCGGAAAGACGATCGTTTGTTGCCACCGATCCTCAAGCCGGAGCCGCGGTTGGGACGAGAGGGTTCGAAGGCCGAAAATGGCCAGCAAAAGCGCGAATATCAGCGCTCTTCATGGTTAAGCTTGGCCGCGTGAGGAACGCCGTCCTCGGTGAACGGCGGCGTCGTCGGGATTCGTGTGGCGAAATGTCGCGGCGCGGGCGCGCCAAAGCGGCGCCGTCTTCCGCGCGCACGGAAATCTTGGCGTGAAGTGGGGACCACCCGCCTCGGCTGGGGGAGGGGAGGAGGGCGGCGTTGTCAGGCCCTGCCTTGAGGGAGGGGCGGGCCTCGTCCTCGCGAGACCTCGGCGCCTTGCGCCTTGCGCCTTCGCCTCGGCCGGTTCGTCGTGGCCGTGGGCTTGGCGGCCCTGTGCTGGGCGATGATCATCCTGGCCGCGTTCGTCCCGAGGGCCTGGCTCGCGTGACCTTCGGTGCGCGCGACGCTATCATCCGTTAGTTGGACCATTTGGGGCGAACGACCATGCGCGCACGCGGCTTTCTGCTGGCCGGAGCTTGCCTGACTCTGCTTGCCGCCTGCGCCTCCCCACGCGCCGTGGGGCAGGGCGATGTCACCGGGCTGAAGGGCCTGGCGCCCTATGCGAGTTCGGCCGACGGCGCCGACTCGGTCTTCGCCAAGGCCGTCCAGGCTCGGGCGATCGACGCCCTTGGCGGGAACGGCGGCGGCAAACCCGCCTATCTCGTGCAAGTCGGCGTGGCGGTGGCGCCGTTGAGCGTCGGTGTCTCCAGCGCCGTCGGGACCCTTGACGACAAGGCCTGGCGCAGCGCGGCGGAGCGCCGGCCCTGGTGGCGACCGTGGCAGGGCAAGGGGCCGGCCCGCACCATCACCCTGGCGGTGGTCGATGCCGCCAGCGGCAAGACCGTCGCCTGGTCGTCCATCCGCGTGCGCAAGGAGGAGCCCGTCGCCGTGGCCGACAGGCTCGTCGCGGCCCTCCGGCCTTCGACGAAGGGCTAGAGCATTTTCCGACGAAGTGGGTACCGGTTCGTCGTCAGAAAATGCGTCAAAACAATAGGCTAGAGCATTTCATCGATCCAATTGGATCGAAAAATGCTCTAGCTCGCCAATCCCGCGCTGTGACGCGGCAGGCGGACGGTGAACTCCGCCCCGACGCCCGGCGCGCTGCGGCACGAGACCTCGCCGCCGTGACGCGCGACGGCGGCCTGCACGAAGGCCAGCCCCAGGCCCACGCCGTTGACCGCGAAGTCCTGTCCCGGTCGCTCGAACCGCTGGAAGGGCCTGAAAGCGGTGGCCGCCTCCTCGCGCGAGAAGCCCGGACCCTGGTCGGCGATGGCGACATTGGCGGTCGGGCCGCTGGACGAGGGCTGTTCCGACAGGCTGACGGTAATGGTGGAGCCTTCGGGGCTGTACTTAACCGCGTTGCCCAAGAGGTTGACCAGGGTGCGGGCCAGGACGCCACGATCACCCAGAACGGTCAGCGGCGCGTCGTCGCCGACCTGCTCGATGCGGATCTTGCGCTGCAGCGATTGCGGCCAGACCTCGTCGATGGCCTCGACGGCGATGTCGGCCAGGTCGACCGGCTCCAGTTGGACAGGCGTCACCTCGGCCCGCGCCAGCTGCACGAAGCCGTCGGCCAGGGCCAGGGTCCGCTTGGCGTAGGCGGCGATGCGCTCGGACAGTTCGGGCGGCACGTTCGGCGTCGTGGCCAGTAGGGCCAGGATCGAGGTCTGCGGCGAGCGCATGTCGTGGGTCAGCAGCTGCAGCGCTTGCTCGCGCTGGCGCATGGCGGCGGTCAGGATCGAGATGTCGGCCAGACGGACGATCCAGCCGGCGGGCGCGCTGGCCGCGTCCCGGCGGAACGCGGTCTGCAGCTGAAAGGCGCGGCCGTCGGGCAGGTGCAGGTCAATCGGCTCGAGCCGCTCCGGGGCCGAAGGATGGGGGTTGGGCGGCCAGTCCAGTTCGAATCGATGGCCCAGCGGTTCCAGGGCGTTGATCAGGTCGGCCAGCGACGAGCCGGTCAGCTGGATCTGGCTGGGCTTGAACAGAGCCTGGGCGGCGGCGTTGGCGGCGATTACCCGGCCACGCGCGTCGGCGACCAGGGTCGCGTCGGGCAGGCCGAACAGGGCGTCGGCCGAGAAGCGGCGCAGGTCTTCCATCTGGGTGATCGCCTCGCCCAGGTTCGAGGCCTGGCGGGCGACGACGTCGCTCTCGAACTCGACCCTGGCGCCTCTGCGTCCGCGCACGATGCCGCGCACTCGCGCCAGTTCGCCGCTCAACAGGTCGTTGACCCGGCCTAGCTGGCCCCAACTCCAGACGAGGGCGATGATCTGCAGGCCGAGCACGGTGGCGATCGGGGACAGCCAGATCTGGCCCAGCCAGAACATGGCCGCCGAATAGGCCAGGCCGACCAGACAGAGGCCGATGGTCAGCATCAGGTTGGCGCGCGGCGGCAGGACCAGGAATCCGACCATCAGCAGCCATAGCAGGGTCAGGGTGAAGGCCGCGCGGCTCCACGGGCCGGCGGGCTTGACCATCAGGCCGTTCCGGAGGCCGTCCAGGATGCTGGCCTGCAGCTGCACGCCGGTCATGCTGGCGGCGTCGGGCGTGACCGGCGTCGGGAAGGCGGGACCCAGGCCCGGGGCGGTCAGGCCCACGAACACGGTGCGGCCGGCGATCAGGGCGGGCGGGGTCTCGCCGTCCAGCACGCTGGCGAAGCTGACATGGCGGTAGATCGACGGCGGGCCGGCGAACGGGATCAGCAGGGTCTGCTCGAAGCCGCGGGTGACGTCATGCGTCCCCACCGGGCGGGTGGCGCGATGGACGACGGTGACCAGGTCCGGGGTCAGGCTGGCGCCGTTGATCTCGAACGGGGCCATGCGGCGCACGACGCCGTCGTCGTCGAAGCGGACATGGGCCAGGCCAACCCCCGCCGCGCCCTGGGTGATAACCGGGATCGGGCCCACCACGCGCGGCGGAGCGTCCGCGCCGGCGTCGGCCAGGAACTGTGGCAGATAGACCCGTCCCGAACGCTTGATGGCCTCGCCCAGCGCCTGGTCCCGGGCCGGATCGCCAGCCTCGCTGAACAGTACGTCGTAGACGATGGTCCGGGCGCCGGCCTCGGTCAGCCGGTCGACCATTCTGGCGTGGGTTTCGCGCGACCAGGGCCAGGCGCCCAGCTGGGCCAGGCTGCGATCGTCGATGTCGACGATCAGGATCGAGGCGTCGGCCGGTCGGCCGTTGGCGCGGGCCAGGATGTCATAGAGCACGTTGTCCAGGCGCTGGGGCGGCAGGACGGCGAAGACCACCATGACCAGGCTGGAGACGATCGTCAGCAGCAGCCAGGACAGCAGTCGCCCGGCCGGACGCGGCGCGCGGGACGTCAGGCTGGTCACTTCCCGATCTGCAGCTGTTGCAGCGTCCCGACCTTCTCGGTCACCGCGCCGTCCTTGAAGCGCACGGCGGCCACGCGCCAGGAATAGCTCCCGGGGGGCAGGTCGGTCAGGGTCAGCTGGGGTTCCGTCAGGCCGGGCTGGTCGACGACCGCGACCTTGGCCTCGGCGTCGGAGAACAGCTGGAAGCGATAGTTGCGCACGCCGTCGCCCGCCGCGCTCCAGCGGAACAGGAACTTGCGATGCTTGCCCTCGCGGCTGTCGGCCGGCGCGCCGGCGTCCAGCGTGTTGAGGTCGCGATCGAAGCTGTAGTCGGACGGGAAGCCTTCCAGTCCGCCCGGATCGATCGCGGTCAGGCGGACGAAATAGGTGCCGTTCTCCAGCTGGCTGAAGTCGGCGGTCGGCCGTTCACGGGTCGTGGTCTGGGTCCTGGCCTCGGCGAAGATGTCCACGAAGCCGGCGTCGCGGGCCAGCAGCAGGCGATAGGCGGCCGCGCCCTGCACGGGCTCGACCGTGAAACGGACGATCGTGTCGCTCTGGGTCTGGCCGCCGGGACCCATTTTCGGACCGGGCAGCAGCACGACGGGCGCGCTGACGCCGCTGGCCGAGGCGCTGACGCCGAAACCCGCCGCAACCGGCGGGGCGCCGCTCGCCACCTGGCCGGCGTCGACCCCGACCGCGCCCCTCAGCACCTCGGTCTGCGCGCCGTCGCCGCTGGCGCCGACCCGGAACTCTGTGCCGCGCACGGCCGAGACCGAGACCGGGGTGCGCACCTCGAACCGGGCGCCCGGTGTCTGGGTCGGCGTGGCCGAGATGGTGCTCTTGCCCTGATCCAGTTGGAACACTCGCTGGGGCGCGTTGTTGATCAGCACCTGGCGCAGCTTGGAAATCCGCACGCGGGTGTTCGACGGCAGGGTGACGCGCGAGGCGTCCTCCAGCTCGAAGGTGGCGAAGGCGCCGGGCCCGGTGCTGACCACCTGGCCCTCCGACAGCGGCATGCCGATCCGGGCCGGCGTACGCTGGCCGTTGGTCTCGATGGTCACCGGGCCGGTGAAGGCCGACAGGCTGGCGGCGATCGGCGTCGATTTCAAAAGGTTGGGGTCGATGTTCAGCTGCGAGCCCGGCCGCAGGCGCGTGGGCTGGGCCACGCGATTGGCCTTCTGCACGGCCCGGTAGTCGCCCGTCCGGTTCATGTAGCGGCTGGCCAGCCCGATCAGCGTGTCGCCCGGCTTGACCACATAGGCCACTGGCGGCTCGACCGACGCGGCGGTCTGGGCATTGGCCCCGCTCGCCAGCATCAGCCCCGCCAGAACAAGAAGGCCCGCCCCCGAAGCCCTGGTCATGTCTACTCTCCGCCGCCCGTCGTTTCGGGATCGCAAGCTTCCAGACGATAGCCGAAACCGTAGACCGTGCTGAGTCGGAAACCGTTGGCGGGGCGCAGATGCAGCTTGGCGCGGAGGCGCGAGACGTGGGCGTCCAGGGTGCGGGTCTCCAGATCCGGCCGCTGGCCCCAGATGCGCCGCAGCAGATACTCGCGCGACAGGGGGCGGGACAGGTTGTTGAACAGCAACGAGGCCAGCTGGAATTCCTTGGGCGTCAGGGCCTCGACCTGGCCGGCCCAACTGGCGGTCTGGGCGCCGGGATCGAGGCGATAAGGGCCGTGCTGCTCGACCTGGGGCGAGGCGGGCGGCCGCTGGATGCGGCGGGCCACGGCGTTCACGCGGGCCAGCAGCACCTGCGGTTGCAGCGGCTTGACGATGTAGTCGTCCGCGCCGGCGTTCAGGCCTTCCACGAGATCGGACTCGACCGAGCGGCTGGTCAGCAGCAGGACCGGCGGCGCGGTGATCGGGTCCTCACGCAGCAGGCGCAGGGTCTCGACCCCCGACAGCTCGGGCATGTTCCAGTCGAGAATGATCAGGTCGAACGTCTGCTTGCGCAGCTCGGCCAACAGCCGCGAGGGCGTCGTGAAGCTGGTGCAGACAAAGCCTGCAGGATCCAGAACCGAAGCGACAAGCGCATTATGGCTTTGGTCGTCGTCGAGCAGGGCGACTTTCATGCGCTCACTTATACTGGGAAGTGGCGCGTTCCGCGGGGGAGCGGAACGCGCCGCGGGAAGCCCGTTGTCTGTGGGGTGACGGACGGACGGCCAGCCATTCATTGTTACCGCGCTCAGCCCCCGCTTGCTCGACTTTGAGCGGAATTTTTACAATGCTTTACACTCCGGTCGAGCACGTATTCATCCGGCGACCCGGATGATCGAACCCAACTTGGGGGCGAGATCGCCCGTGGGGCGAACCTCGACGCCGGAAAGCCCCAACCAGGACGCCATCAGCCCCAGCTCCTCCGCGAGACGATCGGCGGTGGCCTCATCGGCGTCCGGCTCGGCGTGGGCGGCCAGGACCAGCAGCTTGCCGGCCTTGCGATCGGCCTTGAGATCGACGCGGGCGGTGATCGCCTCGTCCTGCAGGAAGGGCAGTACATAGTAGCCGTGGGTGCGCTTGTGGGCCGGGGTGTAGATCTCCAGCCGCACGCGGACGCCGAACATCCGCTCGGTGCGCTCGCGAAACCAGATCAGGTTGTCGAACGGCGAGAGCAGGGCGGAGGTCTTCACCGCGCGCGGCCGGCGGGCCTCAGGCCACAGATAGGCCGGCTGGCTCCATCCCTTCACCGCGACTGGCGTCAGAACCCCGTCGGCGACCAGGGCGGCCACGCCGTCGCGCGCATCGGCCACGCTCAGCCGGAAGTAGTCGCGCAGGTCCCGCTCGGTGGCCACGCCCATGGCGCGGGCCGAGATCCTCAACAGCGCGCGGCACGCCTCGGCGCGGCTGGGCGTCGGAGTCTGGACGATCGCCTGGGGCAGCACCTTTTCAGGCAGGCCGTAGACCCGCTCGAAGCCGCCCCGGCGCGTGGCGGTGGTCAGGCGACCGGTCCAGAACAGGCACTCCATGGCCCGCTTGCCCTCGCTCCAGCCCCACCAGCCGCCTTCGCCCTTGGCGCCGAGGTCCAGTTCGGAGGCCGCCAACGGGCCGCGTTCGGCGACGGCGGCCAGGGCCTTGTCGATGAAGTCGGCGTGGCTGCGCAGGAATCCCGAGACGTTCCTCCAGACCCCGACGCCGTCGAGGGCGTCCTGCATCCGCCAGCGCAGCAGCGGGTGGGTGGAGAGCGGCGTCAGCGAGGCCTCGTGCGCCCAGTATTCGGCGAGGTCGGGCTTCTTGCCCCAGGCCATCGCCTCCAGCAGCGACCGGTCGTAGGGCCCAAGCCGCGAGAACAGCGGCAGGTAGTGCGAGCGCGAGACGACATTGACCGAGTCGATCTGCACGACGCCCAGCGACTCGATCGTCGAGAGTAGATGACGCTTGCCGGGCGCGGCCGGGCGAGGGCGTCCGAAACCCTGGGCCGCCAGCGCGATACGCCGCGCGTCCTTCGCGGAGAGGGTCTCGACCATGGCCCTAGTTGAACTTGCGTCGGGACCGGGCGCAAGGCAGGGAGACCGCCAGCAGAAAGGGAACGCGTCCATGACCGTGATCGAAAAGGGCCTGGCCCGCCTGGTGCTCGCGCCCGAGGTCGGCGGCGCGATCGCCGCGTTCTCGGTCGGCGGCCGCGACATGCTGCGGCCCATGGCATCCGGCGCGAGCGACGCCCTGGCTTCGGCGTGCTTCCCGCTGGTCCCGTTCTGCAACCGTATCCCGAACGGCCGCTTCGCGTTCGAAGGTCGCGAGGTGGCGCTGCCGCCGAATCTCGGCGACCACCCGCACGCCCTGCACGGCCAGGGCTGGCGCCATGCGTGGACCGTGGAGAAGGCGGAGGGCGGCGAGGCGGTCCTTTCCTATGAGCACGCGGCGGACGCCTGGCTGTGGGCCTATCGCGCCGAGCAGCGGTTCACGCTGGGCGAGACCGGCCTGCGCTTGGAGTTGTCGGTGACCAATACCGGCGAGCGCGCCATGCCCGCGGGGCTGGGCTTCCATCCCTATTTCCCGGCGCGCGAGGGCGAGGTCCTGACGGCGACCAACGATGGCGTCTGGATGATCGACGAGGACGTGCTGCCGACTGTGCATCACGCCAATGTCGAGGGGGACGCCTGGGGGCCGGATTGGGCGACGGGCGCGGGCGTGGCGGGCCACGACCTGATCGACCACTGCTACACCGGCTGGAACCAGCACGCGGTGCTGCGGGCGCCCGGCCAGCCGGACACCACGATCACCGCCTCGGCCGAGTGCCGCTGGCTGCACATCTATATTCCGCCGGGCCTGGGCTATCTGTGCGTCGAGCCGTGCGCCAGCCGCCCCGACCCGTTCGGGCAGGGCGAGACCGGCACGGTGACGCTCCAGCCCGGTGAGAGCCGGAGCATCTGGATGCAGGTGACTACGGGTTGATCCCCGCCTGGGCCTTCAGCCGGGCGACCATGTCGTTCGACAGGTAGCCGTCGGCCGGCAGTTGCTGGCTCTGCTGCCAGGCGCGCAGGGCCTTGCGGGTGCCGGCGCCGATGACGCCGTCGGCCGGGCCGGGATTGAAGCCGACGCGGGCCAGGGCGATCTGGGCGGCCATCCGGTCGGACATCGACAAGGGGGTCTCGACCGGCCAGGGCGTGATCGGGGCCTCGCCGCCTCCGAAGCGGTCGGCCAGCAGGCCAATGCCCAGGGCGTAGGACGTCGAGTTGTTGTAGGTGCGGATCGCGAAGTGGTTCGGCAGGGCCAGGAAGGCCGGACCCGCCGCGCCCGCGGGCAGCAGCAGCATGGCCGGCGAGGCCGCGTCGGCCGCCGTCCAGGGCAGGCCGTCGGCGCGGCGCACCCCGCGGGCTTCCCACCACGATGGAAGCTGCTTCTCGACCTCGGTCACCGAATAGTCGAAACCGGCCGGCAGGATCACTTCCTTGGCCCAGCCCACGCCGGGCTTCCAGCCGCCCTTGGCCAGCAGGTTGGCGGCCGAGGCGAGGGAATCGGCGTCCGAGCCCCAGATGTCGCGGCGGCCGTCGCCGTCGAAGTCGACGGCGGTCGAGCGGTAGCTGGACGGGATGAACTGGGTCTGGCCCATCGCCCCGGCCCAGGAGCCGCGCAGTTGGGCGCGGGAGACCTCGCCCGAATCGATGATCTTCAGCGCGGCGATCAGCTCGCCCTCGGCCCAGGCGCGCCGACGGCCGTCGGCGGCCAGGCTGACCATCGAGCGGACCACGTCGAAATTGCCCTGCAGCTGGCCGAACGCCGATTCCATGGCCCAGACGGCCAGCAGGATGTCGCGCGGCACGCCGTAGCGGGCCTCGATGGTCGGCAGGTAGGTCAGCTCTTCCCGCTTGCGGCGGCCCACGGCCACGCGGTCGTCGCTGATCACGCCCTTGATGTAGTCGCCGACCGGCTTGGAGAATTCCGGCTGGCGGCTGTCGAGGCTGATGACCTTGGGATCGGGCGTGACGCCGGCCAGCTCGCGATCCAGCAGGGCGGGTGACAGGCCCTGGGCGATAGCGCGGCCCCGGAAGTCCCGTAGCCAGGTGTCGAACGCCAGCTCGCCAGCGGGCACCGGCGTCGCCGGAAGAGGCTGCGGAGCGACCGGAGTCTGGGGCTTGGGCGCGGGTTGCGGCGGCGTGATCGCCGTCAGCGGGCCCTGCGGCGAGGTGTCCGCGCAGCCGGCGAGGAGGAGGACGAAAAAGACGCGACGATCGATGGCCATGCCTGGGAAGCTACCGGGGTTCGAGTAAAGTCTTCAATCACAAGCGCGCCAGACGGGTGAAGTTCCCACGAGAGCCCCATGACGCTTTCGGCCGAAAGGGCGTCGAGCGCATTGACTCCGGCTCGCGTCCTGCTTATACGCACCGCCTCCGAAACACCCGGAAGTTCTGGCCGTATTCTGCGCGCCCGAACCTCTCCGCCGCAGTACAGAGACCGGTCATGAAGGTTCGCAGCTCGCTGAAGTCGCTGAAGGGTCGCCACCGCGACTGCAAGATGGTGCGTCGCAAGGGCGTCATCTACATCATCAACAAGACCGACCCGCGCTTCAAAGCCAAGCAAGGCTAATGACCTTGTCGTCTCCCAGAGCCGTTCTCTGGGACGTCGGCAATGTCATCGTGCGCTGGGATCCCCGCGCGCTGTACGCGAAAATGTTCGAGGAACCGGCCGATCTCGACCGGTTCCTTTCGCATGTCTGCACGCTGGATTGGCACGTCGAGCACGACAAGGGCGTCGCGTTCCCG
The DNA here is from genome assembly GCF_058681225.1 of Caulobacter sp. FV1ye6ST. Classification (NCBI taxonomy): domain Bacteria; kingdom Pseudomonadati; phylum Pseudomonadota; class Alphaproteobacteria; order Caulobacterales; family Caulobacteraceae; genus Caulobacter; species Caulobacter sp. FV1ye6ST. The sequence continues at coordinate 4,445,588 of NZ_CM178733.1, read as the reverse complement.
GATAACGCCGCGCCGCTGATCGCGCGCTTTCCCGAGCATGAAGCGCGGATTCGCGCCTGGGATGAGCGCTTCCCCGAAATGCTGTCGGGACCGATTCCCGAGACCGTCGCCGTCATCGAGGCCCTGGCCGCCCGTGACGTCCCGCAGTTCGCCCTGACGAACATGCCCCAGAGCAAGTGGCCCGCGGTCCAGGCGATGTCGCCGGTCCACTTCGGCCATTTCCGCGACGCGATCGTCTCGGGCGACGAGCGGGTGATCAAACCGGACCGCCGCATCTACGAGATCGTGCTGGAGCGGACGGGCCTGCAAGCCGCCGACCTGCTGTTCATCGACGACAGCGCCGCCAATATCGCGGCGGCCATGGACATCGGCTTCCACACCCACCACTTCACCGATCCGGCGCACCTGCGCGCCGCTGTGGAGCGGCACGGTCTGCTCTAGGTCCCAGCAGGGGAGATCTCGCATGAACGTCGGTTTTATCGGCCTGGGCGCCATGGGCGCGGCCATGGTCCGCAATCTGCTGGGCAAGGGCGTGTCGGTGACGGTGTGGAACCGCTCGCGGGCCATCGTCGACGAACTGGCCGCCGAGGGCGCGACGCCCGCCGCCAGTGTCGATGAGGCCTTCGCCGCCGACATCGTCCTGACCATGCTGGCCCACGACCAGGCCATGCGCGCGGTGCTGCTGGACAGCGGCGTCCTGGCCAAGGCCCGCAAGGGCGTCGTCCACGTCAACCTCGCCACCATCTCGACCGAACTGGCCGCCGAGCTGTCGGCCCTGCATGCCGAGCTGGGGCTGGGCTATGTCGCCTCGCCGGTGTTCGGCCGACCGCCCGTGGCCCTAACCGGGGGGCTGAACGTGCTGGCCGCCGGCGCGCCTGACGCCGTGGCCGCCGCCATGCCGGTGCTGGCGCTGCTGGCCGCCAAGGTCTGGCCGCTGGGCGAGGATCCCGTCCGCGCCAACGCCCTGAAGCTGGCCGGCAACTTCATGATCGTCTCGGCCATCGAGAGCATGGGCGAGGCCGTGGCGCTGGGCGAGGCCTATGGCGTCGAGGCGCCCGAGTTGCTGGACATGCTGACCAGCACCCTGTTCAACGCCCCGATCTACAAGATCTATGGCGGCATGATCGCCGAGCGGCGCTACACCCCGCCAGGCTTCGCCGCCGAGTTGGGCCTCAAGGACGTGCGTCTGGTGCTGGACGCCGCCGAGGCCAAGGGCCTGTCGATGCCGCTAGCCGATCTGGCCGAGGCGAGTCTCGAATCCCTGCTGGGCGGACCGGACAAGGATCTCGATCTGGCCGCCCTCGCCGAAGTGGCGCGAGCCAGGGTCGAAGGAAGGTAGTGGAAGGTCGCTGAATCGCGCTTCCCAGGGGCGCGCGTTCGCACTAGGTTCCGCGCCTCCCAATTCCAGCCTTTCGCGAGACTTTCCGCATGGCCGACGACGCCACTCCCCACGCCGACGTTCTGAACTCGACCGCTCAGGGTCAGCTGAAGTCGATCATCGACCGCGTCGAGCGCCTCGAGGTCGAAAAGACCGAGATCATGGAGCAGATGAAGGAGGTCTACGCCGAGGCCAAGGGCAATGGCTTCGACGTGAAGATCCTCAAGAAGGTGGTTCGCCTGCGCAAGCAGGACCGCGCCAAGCGCCAGGAAGAGGACGCGATCCTCGACCTGTACCTCTCGGCCATCGGCGAGATCTAAGTTTTTAGCGGGTGCTTTGGCGTGCGGGGTCGGGGATAGTTCCGACACCATGCGCGCCAAGCCGCCCGATCCGAAAGAACAGGCCAAGAAGGCCGCGCTGAACGCCCTCAAGCGCGCCCGTCGGGCCGCCGAGAAGTCGGGTATCGAGCTTTCCGAATGGGAAGGCGAGTTCCTGACCAGCGTCGCCCAGCGTGTTGAGACCTATGGCCGGGCCTTCGCCGATCCCGAAAAGGGCGCGCGCGGCCAGGCCCTGTCGGGCAACCAAGCCATCAAGCTCAAGGAAATCGCCCGCAAGGCCAAGGGTGAAGCCAAGCCGATGAAGCGCGGCAAGGGCTTCGGTCGGCGTGGTCGCGAACCGGAGCCGGCGCCGGAAAGCGACGAAGACTGATTCCGACGCGACCAAGCCGGGCGTCGGAACGGCGCCAGCGGGCGTAGCCTCCTTCCCGGGAGACCGGGAGGGAAAACCCATGGAAAACGCCAAGTCGCCGCGCCACGTCGCGCTGACCATCCTGCTGGGAACGGCCGTGGCCGGAACTCTGGATATGACCGAGGCCTGCGTCTACTGGGGCGCGACAAAGGGCGTCGCGCCGGAGCGCATCTTCCAAAGCGTCGCCAGCGGCCTGCTGGGCAAGGCGGCCTTCACCGGCGGCGCGGCGGCGGCGGTGCTGGGCCTCGCCGCGCATTTCAGCATCATGGCGGTGATGGTCGCTTGCTACGTGCTGGCCGGCCTGAGGCTGCAAATCCTGACCCGGCGCCCGATCGTCATGGGCCTGGCCTACGGCGCGGCGACCTACGCGGTGATGAACTTCCTCGTCCTGCCGTTGTCGCAGGCCAGGCACGGCGGGTTGTTCGTCTTGTCGACCTTCGTGAACAATCTGGGCGCGCACCTGTTCATGGTCGGCGTGCCCATCGCCCTGATCGCGGCGTCACGCGAACGGATCACAAGAACAGCCTGAGATTTGTCTAAAAGGCTTACCAAAAACTATCGTTCGGCGAACCGCGTTAAAGCTCTGGTAAGGATCTCGGCGGAAAATGTGAACAATTGTAAATAGTTAAATAATCATCGTTGTGGGGTTCTGGGTCGCGGGCGGGTCGCGGCTCCAGTCTCGGCGTACGCGGGCGAAAGCTCGGATCGACGTCGAGCGAATCCCATGGCTCTTCCGGATCAAGGACAATGGCGACCATCTATCAATACCTGCTGCGCCGTCAGGCGGAGCTGGAAACCCGCATGGCTGAAGCTCAGAAGCGCGCGCAAGCGCCCTTCGAGAGCGAACTGAAGGCGATCATCCTGGCGCTGGACGCCCTCAAGAACGCCGGGATGTCCGAGCGCGTGTCGTCTGGCGAGCCGGCGCCGTTCGCGCCGCCGACGCCGGGCAAGCGCGGCCGACGAGGTCGTTCCACCCGCGACATGATCCTGATGACCCTGGCCCAGGCGCCCGGCCTGAACGAGCCTGAGATCGCGCGACAGCTGGATCACCGCTGGAGCCGGCCGGTGACCCCGGCCCAGGTCGGACGCGAACTGGAGCAGATGGAGATCGAGGGCCTGACCCGGCGGTCCGGGGCGGGTTGGATCCGCGTCGAGGCGCCGCCCCAGAACGTCTTCGAAAACGCGCAGGAGCGGCAAAGCTTCAGCTTGGCCGCGCCCGGATACTAGCTTTGTCTTGAACGCCTCAGGCGCGCGCGGGCTTCGCCGACAGGCCCGGGCGCGCCGGCTTCAGCAGGGCCTTCAGGCGCTGCTCTCGCGAGACGGGGCGGAAGATCATCATGGTCGCCATCAGCCGGCCTCCTTCATGTCGACCTCGATGCCCTGCTCGCGAACCTTGCGATAGAGGGTCGAGCGGCCGATGCCGAGGCGTCTGGCGACTTCGCTCATGTGGCCGGCATAGACGTCGATGGCGTGCTGAATAAGGTCGCGCTCGATGTCCTCCAGCGTCCGGAGATGGCCGCGGTCGTCGAGGATGCGCACGGGCGCCTCGGCCGCGCCCGTGGGGGCGGCCATGGCGGCGTGGGCGGCTTGTAGCAGGGCGGCCGGCGGCGGCGCCGGTGGGGTCGAGACGGCCTCGATCGGCGCGGCCAGGCCCGAGATGGCTGGGAAGTCGTAGGGCTGCAGGTACGGGGCGTCGGCCAGCACGATGGCGCGATAGACCGTGTTCTCCAGCTGGCGGACATTGCCCGGCCAGTCGAAGGCGGTCAGCAGCTGCAGGGTCTCGGGCGAGGCGCCGATGACGCGCTTGCCTTCCTCCACGTTGAAGCGGCGGATGAACGCCTCGACCAGGGCCGGAATGTCCTCGCGGCGCTCGCGCAGCGACGGCGCCTCCAGGGGGAAGACGTTCAGCCGGTAATAGAGATCCTCGCGGAAATGTCCGGCCGAGACGGCCTTCTGCAGGTCGCGATTGGTCGCCGAGACGATGCGGACATCGACCTTCAGCGAGCGCTTGGAGCCGATCGGATCGATCTCGCCCTCTTGCAGCGCGCGCAGCAGCTTGACCTGGACGTCGAGCGGCAGCTCGCCGACCTCGTCCAGGAACAGGGTGCCGCCGTCGGCTTCCTTGAACTTGCCCAGGTGCTTGTCCGAGGCGCCCGTGAACGAGCCCTTCTCGTGGCCGAACAGGATCGACTCGACGAGATTCTCGGGGATGGCGCCGCAGTTGACGGCCACGAACGGCTTGCCAGCGCGTTCCGAGGAGCCATGCACGGCGCGGGCGATCAGCTCCTTGCCGACGCCGCTTTCGCCGGTGATCAGCACGGGGATGGCGCTCTTGGCCGCCCGCTCGCCCATGCGCTTGACCATGGTCATGACCGGCGAGGCGCCGATCAGATCCGCGAAGCTGGTCTTGCCGCCGGCCCGCTTGGTCAGACGCTCGACCTCGCCCTTGAGGTCGCCCATCGACAGGACGTTGCGGATCGAGACGATGATCCGTTCCGGGCTTGCCGGCTTGATGAAGAAGTCAGCGGCCCCGGCCTGCATGGCCTTGACCACCGTGTCGACGCCGCCGCTGGCGGTGAGCACGATCACGGGCTGGGTGAAACCGCGGGCGCGCATCTCCTTCAGCGTCTCCTGGCCGGTCAGGCCGGGCATGACGAGATCGAGCAGGATGACGTCGGCCGGCGCGCCCGAGGTCAGGTGCGCGATCGCCGCGTCGCCGCCTTCGGCGTGCGAGACCGAGAACCCGTCGCGCTCGAGCACCGCCTGGATCAACCGACGTTGTGTCGGGTCGTCATCGACGACTAGGACCGTTTTGGTCATAGGGCACATCCACCAGAACCGGCCATGCCCACATGGAGCAGGGCTCTTGTTGGTTCAGAGTGATACAGGTGGTGGGTAAACAGCGGCTTTCGAAGACGTGTCGCGAAGCCTAAGGTTTAGCCTTAACAGGACGTTGCCGGAGACGGCCATGGTGGGGACGGACGAACTCCGGGCGCTGGCCCTGGCCTTGCCGGAAGTGACGGGCGGGGTCGGCGACGGCGGCCAGATCGGCTTCGAGGTTGGCGGCAAGGGCCTGGCGTGGGCCTATCTGGCGCGTCCGGCGCCCAAGGCCAGGCGCGAGCTGGTCCCTGGCGTCGTCGCCATCCGATGCACGATGGACACGAAGGAACTGCTACTGGAGGCCGCGCCCGAGCGGTTCTTCACCGACGACCACTATCGCACCTATCCGGCGGTGCTGGTGCGTCTGGCCGAAATCGAGGCCGAAGAACTGGCTGGACTCCTGCGACAGGCTTGGCGGATCGTGGCGCCCAGGGCGATCGCCCAAAAGCACGAAATCTAGTTACGGGGTCTAGGGGCATGTTCGTTGGACACTACGCGGCGGCGCTGGCCGCCCGCGCGGCCGAGCCGCGCGCCCCGCTGTGGACCTATGTCCTGGGCTGCCAGGCTATCGACATCGCCTGGAGCGGGCTGATCCTGGCCGGCGTCGAAAGGGCGAGCGTCGATCCCAGTCTACCGGGCAGCGCCCTGGTGCTGAGCCACATGCCCTATACCCACAGCCTGCCGGCGGCGGTGCTGTGGTCGGTCGCGGTCGGGGCGGGGCTGATGGCCCTGCTGAAACTTCCCAGGCGCGCTGGGGTGTTCATCGGCTTGACGGTGTTCTCGCACTGGGTGCTCGACTTCCTGGTCCATCGCCCGGACCTGCCGCTGTTGTGGAGCGCGCCGAAGGTCGGGCTGGGGCTCTGGAACTATCCGCTCCCCGAGCAGGTGCTGGAGCTGGGCCTGCTGGCCCTGGCCGGCGCGGCCTGGGGCTGGCGGCGCGGCCAGGAGGGACGGGGCTGGAAGCCGGCCTTGGTCTTCCTGACATTCCTACTGTTCCTGCAAGTCGTGCCGATGCTGTCGCCGCTGGGCGAGGGGCGGCTGTCCCTGGGCGGTTCGCCCCTGGTCGCCTACCTCGTCGCCTGCGTCGCGGCCTGGATGGCCGAGCCGACCGCGGTCAAGCCAAGCGTCGCTAGAGCCTGACGCCCTCGTGCATTGCGCGGACGGGGGCGGAGCGCCTATCTGCTAGGCCATGAACGCCCCCTTCAAGCCCGACACCCCGCCCGAATGGAACCTAGCCGACCTCTATGTCGGCCGCGACGATCCCCGGATCGAGACCGACCTCGCCGCCGCCAAGGCCTCCAATGACGAACTGGCCTCGCTGGAGGGGATGTTTCTGGAGGCCCGCAAGGAACCGGCGCGCCTGGGCGTGCTGCTGGATCGCGGGATTGCTCTCTATGAGCAGGCGACCAACGGCCTGTGGAGCGTCGGCGCCTATGCTGCCCTGGAAGCCGCCGTCGCCCGCGACGATCCGGCCTGGGCCAAGTTCGAGGCCGACCTGCGGGCTCGCTCATCCCAGATCGCCGCCGAGAGCCTGTTCTTCACGCTGGAGCTGAACCAGCTGGAAGATACCGAGATCGCCAAGGCGCTCGAAGCCCATCCCGACGCGGCCCGCTGGGCGCCGTGGCTGCGCCGCGTGCGCCTGTCGCGGCCGCACGAGCTGTCGCCGGAGCTGGAGCGCTTCATCGTCGACAAGAGCCCAGCCGTCGCCAACTGGGTGCGGCTCTATGACGAGACCCTGGCCAAGCTGGCGGCCAAGGTCGGCGACGAGACCCTGACCCTGCCCGAGGCGCTGAACCGCCTGTCCGATCCCGACGTCGCGCGCCGCAAGGCCGCAGCCGACGGCCTGGCCCAGGCGCTGGAAGAACGCGCCTCGACCCAGGCCCTGGCCCTGAACACCCTGGCCTTCGAGAAGCAGGTCGAGGACCGCTGGCGCCGCTATGACAGCCCCGCCCAGTCGCGGCACCTTGCCAACGAGGTCGACGGCGACGCGGTCGACGCCCTGGAGCAGGCGGTGGTCGAGGCCTATCCGCGCCTGTCGCACCGCTACTACGCCTTGAAGGCCAAGGTCATGGGCCGCGCCAGCCTGGACTATTGGGACCGCAACGCGCCGCTGACCGCCGCGACCCCGCGCGCCTACGCCTGGGACGAGGCCAAGGGCATGGTGCTGGAGAGCTTCCAGGACCTGGCCCCGAAGTTCGCCGACGCCGCCCGGGTATTTTTCGACAAGCCGTGGATCGACGCCCGCCCGCGTCCGGGCAAGCAGTCCGGCGCCTTCGCCCATCCGGTCACCGCCGACCGCCACCCATTCGTGTTCATGAACTATATGGGCGAGCGGCGCGACGTCCTGACCCTGGCTCACGAGCTGGGCCATGCCGTCCACCAGACCCTGTGCCAGCCGCTGGGGACCCTGTTGGCCGACACGCCCCTGACCCTGGCCGAGACGGCCTCGATCTTCGGCGAGGGCCTGGTGTTCGACCGCCTGCTGGCCGAGGCCACGCCGGAGGACCGCAAGGGCCTGCTGGCCGGCAAGATCGAGGACGGCCTCAACACCGTGGTCCGCCAGATCGCCTTCCACCGCTTCGAGCGTCGCTTCCACGAGGCCCGCCAGGACGGCGAGCTGTCGCCCGAACAGATCGGCGGCCTGTGGCTGGAGGTGATGGGCGAGAGCCTGGGCCCGGCCGTGAAGCTGAACGACGGCTACGAGCACTACTGGGCCTATGTCAGCCACTTCTGCCACGCGCCGTTCTACGTCTACGCCTATGCGTTCGGCGACTTGCTGGTGCGCGGCCTGATGGAAAAGCGCCGCGAGGATCCGGCCAAGTTCGCGCCGCTCTACGAAGACCTGCTCGCGGCGGGCGGTACGCGGACCTACGTGGAAGCGCTGAAGCCTTTCGGGTTGAACCCTAGGGACAAGGCGTTCTGGGCCGCCGGCTGCGCGCAGCTGGAGCGGCTGGTGGACGAGTTCGAGGCCCTCGTTGGCTGACGATCGTAACGATCCTGAACGCGACCGGCTCTCGGGCCGGCTCTCCCGCTTCGCCAAGGTGGGCGCGGGGCTGTCCGGCGCGGCGGTGTCCTATGGCGCCAACAGCCTTTTCGCGGGCGACAGCGCCGATGCGCGCAACGCCAAGGCGCTGAAGGCGGCGCTGGGCGGGCTGAAGGGGCCGCTGATGAAGGCGGCCCAGATGTTCGCCACGGTGCCGGACCTGCTGCCGCCGGAGTTCGCCAAGGAGTTCGCCGAGCTTCAGACCAACGCGCCCGCCATGGGCTGGCCGTTCGTGCGCCGGCGCATGGCGGCCGAACTGGGGCCGGACTGGCAGGGCAGGTTCGCGAGCTTCGAGCACGAGGCCGCCGCCGCCGCCTCGCTGGGCCAGGTGCACCGCGCCACCACCCATGACGGCCGGGCCATCGCCGTGAAGCTGCAATATCCCGACATGCAGAGCGCGGTCGAAAGCGACCTTGGCCAGCTGCGCGCCCTGATCGGCCTGTTCAAGCGCATGGACGGCTCGATCGACCCGTCGCAGATGATCGTCGAGATCGGCGACCGCCTGCGCGAGGAGCTCGACTACGAGCGCGAAGCCAAGATGATGTCCGTGTACGGAAACTTCTTCGCGGGCCGCGATAACATCCGCACGCCGACGCCGGTTCCGGAGCTGTCCACGGGCCGGCTATTGTCGATGACCTGGCTGGACGGCCAGGGCCTGCTGGCCTTCAAGAGCGCCCCGCAGGAGACCCGCGACCGCATCGCCGCCCTGCTGTTCGAAGCCTGGTGGAGCCCGATGACCCATCTGGGGATCATTCACGGCGACCCGCACCTGGGCAACTACAGCTTCGGCGGTGAGGGCGCCGCGCACCTGAACCTGCTGGACTTCGGCTGCATCCGCGTGTTCCCGCCGAAGTTCGTGGCCGGCGTCGTGCGGCTCTATCGCGCCCTCTCCAACGACGACCGCGCCGAGCAGGTCGAGGCCTATCGGACCTGGGGCTTCCAGGGGCTGACCGATGGGCTGATCGATACGCTGAACGTCTGGGCCCGCTTCATCTATGGCCCGCTGCTGGACGACCGGGTCCGCACCGTGGCCGACGACGTCCCGCCCGGCGAGTACGGCCGCCGCGAGGCCTTCAAGGTGCGCCAGGCCCTGAAGGCGGTCGGCGGCATCACCATCCCGCGCGAGTTCGTGTTCATGGACCGCGCGGCGATCGGACTGGGCGCGGCGTTCCTGCATCTGGGCGCCCGCCACAACTGGCGGGCGCTGTTCGAGGCCTCGCTGGACGGGTTCTCCGAGGGCGGCGTCGCCGAGCGGCAGGCGAAGGCGCTGGGCGCGGTGGGGCTCTAAGCGCCCTCATCGCCATCCCGCGCTTCATGCGTTGGACCCATCTCTCCGCCGCAGGTGCGGAGCGGAAGTACGCTCCCACGTGAACGCTGAACCATGGGTCCCGCGAACACGTCGCGGGAAGACGGGGTTTGTTATTCGTATTCCCCCAGCAAAGCCTCCAGCCGGCGCTGCTCGGGCTTCATTACCCAGTAGAAGCGCAGGGTGTTCCAGCCGAAGCTGGCCAGCAGCGCGCCGCCGCACAGGGCCAGCGCCTGCATACCGTCCGCGCTGTCCATCTTGCCGTCGCGTTGCAGGCGCTCGATGGCGAACCACATCGGCAGGATGAACACCGGGGTCATCATCCAGAACACATGGTAGTTCCTCCGCGCCGCCTGGTTGCGGGCCAGGAGGCCGGCCAGGGTGTCGCGCATCGGCTGGCCGGTGTCGCGGGTGCGGGCCCGGAAGCCGTTCCAGAACACCGCGATCATCACGACCCAGCACACACTCAGCATCGCCATGCCGGCCCAGCCGTGAAAGTCCTCGCCGCCGCGCAGCACGGCCGCGCCAGCGATGACGGTGAACGCGGCCATGGCCGTGAACGGGATGGCGCTCAGCAGGAATTCCGTCCTGCGGCGGGTCTTCAAGGTGGTCATCAGTTCCTCCATCAGTCGGGCCTGCTGCTCTTCGGAGGGGCGGTTGGCCTCGGACCGCCAGACCTGTTCGAGGCGCTCAAAGTCCATCGGCGTCCTCCTTCACTTGGGTTGAGAGTCGCTGGCGCAGGCGGGTCAGCCGCGCGCCGACATTGCTCTCCGTCAGGCCGTGCAGCCGGGCGATCTCGCCATAGGCCACGCCGTCCAGCGACAGCAGGACCAGCGAGCGCTCGACCGGCGCCAGGGTGCGGATGGCCGCGTAGAGCCGCTCCAGCAGCGGGCCTCGCGGATCATCGCCCGCGTCGCGGATCAGCAGCTCGGCCTCGATCGACACGCCCCGCAGCCGCCGCCGGGTCTCGCCGCGCCGCCAGGTGAGGGCGGCGTTGTGGGCCACCCGATGCGCGAAGGTCCCGGCCGTGCTCTGTTCCCGAAAGCTCGGCCGCGCCTTCCACAGCGCCAGCGTCAGTTCCTGCAGCAGGTCATGCTGATCCGAGGGCTCGGCGAACGCCCGCGCGGTCCGGTGCAGCATCGGCAGATGCGGCGCCAGCCAGGCGGCGAAGTCCCTGTCGATGTCGTGGTCGCTCGCCATCCCCTCGGCCATCCGTCTCCCCGTTTCGAAAGGTTAGATGCCGGTCGCGGCTTCGTCCTTACGGAAGGCTTTTCTTTTTTCAAACGCTCGTTAGCCTGACGGCATGTCCGACGATTTGACCGACGCCCAGACCGCCGCGATCCCCGAGGGATTCACTCAGCTGAACTGGTCGCGCGGATTCGGCCGGCAGATCGGGCCCTTGTTCGAGCACCGCGAGGGCCCGGGCCAGGCGCGCCTGGCTTTCCGGGTCGAGGAGCACCACACCAATGGCCTCGGCAACTGCCACGGCGGCATGTTGATGAGCTTCGCCGACATGGCCTGGGGCCGGATCATCTCGCTGCAGAAGTCCTATAGCTGGGTGACGGTGCGGCTGATGTGCGACTTCCTTTCGGGCGCCAAGCTGGGCGACTGGGTGGAGGGCGAGGGCGAGCTGATCGGCGAGGAGGACCTGCTGTTCACCGTGCGCGGCCGCATATGGGCCGGTGACCGCACCCTGATCACCGGCACGGGCGTCTTCAAGGCGCTGAGCCCCCGCAAGCCGCGTCCCGGCGAGCTGGCCTTCAAGGATGAGGCGTAAGGCATGGCCGACGATCAGACCGCGCCCGCCTCGCTGCTGGCCCCGTTCCATGGCGAGCCGCCGCCCGCCCCTGCCTGGTTCGAGGCGGCCATCGCCCAAGCGCCCGAGCGCTCGACCTTCGCCGTCGAGGGCGCGAACATCGAACTGCTGACCTGGGGCGAGATCGGCAAGCCGGGCCTGCTGTTCCTGCACGGCAACGGCGCCCACGCCGACTGGTGGAGCTTCATCGCGCCCTTCTTCGCGAAAGATTGGCGGGTGGCGGCGATCTCGTGGTCGGGCATGGGCGGCAGCGAGTGGCGGCAGGCCTATAGCGCCGAACTGTTCGCGGACGAGATCTTCGCCGCGGTCGAGGCCGCCGGCCTGGAGGCGGGCGGCGTCAAGCCGATCGTCGTCGGCCATTCTTTCGGCGGCTTTCCGACTCTCTACTGCGCCGCTCGGCATCCCGAGCGCCTGCGCGGAGCGGTCATGGTCGACAGCAGCATCCAGCCGCCGGAAAAGCGCTGGAAGGGTCCGCCGCCGCGTTCGGGTCAGGGCAACCGCGTCTACACGACGCGAGAGGAGGCCCTTGCCCGCTTCCGCCTGGCCCCACCGCAGCCATGCGAGAATCTCTACGTCGCCGACTATATCGCCAGCCGCTCGCTGAAAGAGGTCGAAGGCGGCTGGACGTGGAAGTTCGATCCGGACCTCTGGTACAATTTCCGGATGCCCGATCTTGGGCAGCTTCTGCCTCGGATCGCTTGCCCGGCGGCTCTGATGTGGGGCGAGCGCTCTAACCTGATGCATGCCGAGACGCTGGACTATATGGTGGCGCAAATGCCCAAGGACGTGCTGCTTCTCCCGCTGCCCGACGCCGATCATCACGTGATGATCGACCAGCCCCTGGCCTTCGTGGCCGGGCTCCGTGGACTGCTGGCGAACTGGTCCTGAGCGACTCGACGGGGCCCGTTCTCGTCTATGCGCCCGATCGCGGGATCGGCGATCTCATGTGGCATTTGCCGACCATCCGGGCGATCGCGGCCACGACGCCCGAGGGGCGGGTCGTGCTGGTCGCGCGGCCGTCCAGTCGCGCCGCCGAGGTCCTGAACGTCGAGCCCAGCGTCGCGCGGGTGCTGTATGCGCCGCACTACAAGGACAGGCTGAAAGGCGTCCGCGAAGTCATCGACTTCTATCGCCTCTGCCGGGCCGAGAAGCCTCGCGCGGTGTGGATCCTGGAGAAGATCGACCGACCGGCCATCGCCGCCGCCCTGGCCGGCGTGCGTGAGCGGCGGGGTTTTGGCCTGGGCCATGGGCAGGAGCGGTTCCTGACCACGGGGCCCTACCTGCCCAAGTCGATGCGTCCCGCCCACCGTCTCGACAAGCTGGCGGCGTTCGAGGACGCCCACGGCCTGGTGGTCGAAAGCCGCGAGCCGGACCTGAAGCTTGATCCCGAAGCGCTGGCGGCCGTGAAGGCGAAGTACGCCGACAAGCCGGGGCCCTGGCTGACCCTGGGCGTCGGCGCCAGCGAGCCGGCCCGCACCTGGCCGGCCGACCGGTTCGCCCAGACGGCGGCGCGGCTCTCGGACCTGTTCGGCACGGTATTCTGGGTTGGCGGTCCGCACGAAGCCGAGGCCGCCAAGGTCGCGATCGGCGATCTGCCGGGCAATGTCGTGGCCTGCGACCTGACGCTCGACAAGTCCGCGGCCCTGATCGCGCTGTCCGCCGGGTTCCTGGGCAACGACTCGGGCGCCCTGAACGTGGCGGCGTCGGTCGGCACGCCGTGCGTCGGCCTGATGGGCACCGCGCCGGTGCCGGCCTATTCCCGCTGGCTCTCGCGCCTGGACGGCGGCGAAGGGCGAATCGCGGACATCACCGTCGACCAGGCCGCCGATGCGGTGCGCACGAGGTTCCTTACGGAGTCGTGGGACAATTCGCACGCTTGAGCCTTAGCGCCCCCCGTTGTATCGGGCGGGCTCGGTATTCTCCCTTTGCTTCCAAGGACGACACATGGCCGGCGACTATCACCGCGGTGAGATGGACATTCACGAACAAGCCGCGACCTTCGCGGCGTTCAACAACATGACCAAGTGGGGCTCGCTGAGCATCGCCACCCTGCTGCTGTTCATCACCCTGCTGTTCTGCACGCCCGCCGGCTTCATCGGCGCGGTGATCCCGGCCGCGGTGCTGCTGGCCGCGGGTATCTTCTTCCTGCGCGACAAGCCGGCCTCGGCCCACTGACACCGGTGGACATCGGCATATTTTCTCCCTGAGCTGCGTCTTGAGCCTCGACAAGAGGCAAGACTATCCCCTACAGAGCGCCCCATGCTGCTGAGCAAACAGCGCTCTGGGGAGGGGTATGCCGATGGCCGTCATTGCCGTCACGAAAGAGACCCGCGCGAACGAAACGCGGGTCGCGGCCACGCCTGAAACCGTCAAGAAGCTCGGCGCCGCCGGCTTCTCGGTGGTGGTTCAGGCGGGGGCGGGGACGGCCGCGTCCTATCCGGACGCCGAGTACGAAGCCGCCGGCGCCAAGATCGCCAAGACGGCCAAGGACGCCCTGAAGGACGCCGACGTGCTGTTCAAGGTGCGCGCGCCCGAGGCCGCCGAGATCGCGGCGCTGAAGAACGGCGCCATCGTCGCCGCCGCGCTCAATCCCTACCAGGACAAGGAAACGCTAGACGCCCTGGCCAAGGCCGGCGCGACGGCGATCGCCATGGAATTCATCCCGCGCATCACCCGCGCGCAGGTGATGGACATGCTGTCCTCGCAAGCCAACCTCGCCGGCTATCGCGCCGTGATCGAAGGCGCCGAGGCCTATGGCAAGGCCCTGCCGATGATGATGACCGCCGCCGGCACCGTCGCCGCGGCCAAGGTGTTCATCATGGGCGTCGGCGTCGCCGGTCTGCAGGCCATCGCCACGGCCCGTCGCCTGGGCGCGGTGGTCACCGCCACCGACGTGCGTCCGGCCACCAAGGAGCAGGTCGAAAGCCTGGGCGCCAAGTTCCTGGCCGTCGAGGACGAAGAGTTCAAGAACGCTCAGACCGCCGGCGGCTACGCCAAGGAGATGTCCAAGGAATACCAGGCCAAGCAGGCCGAACTGGTTTCCGCCCACATCGCCAAGCAGGACATTGTCATCACCACGGCCCTGATCCCGGGGCGTCCGGCGCCCAAGCTGGTCAGCGCCGCCCAGGTGGCCTCGATGCGCGCGGGCTCGATCCTGGTCGACCTGGCCATCGAGCAGGGCGGCAATGTCGAGGGCGCCAGGCTGAACGAGACGGTCCTGACCGCCAACGGCGCCAAGATCCTCGGCCACGCCAACCTGCCCGGGCGCATCGCCACCGACGCCAGCGCGCTCTACTCGCGCAATCTGGTGGCCCTGGCGACCCTGTTCACGACGAAGGAGGGCGCGTTCGAGCCCAATTTCGAGGACGAGATCCTGCAGGCCGCCGTCGTCACCCGTGGCGGCGCGATCGTCCATCCCAACCTGAAGACCGCCTAAGCGCACAGCAACAGAAGGGAGGCTCCCATGGAAGCCGTCGACCCCACCGTGTTCCGTCTGGCGATCTTCGTGCTCGCCATTTTCGTCGGCTACTACGTCGTCTGGAGCGTGACGCCCGCGCTGCACACGCCGCTGATGGCCGTCACCAACGCCATTTCGTCGGTGATCATCGTCGGCGCCCTGCTGGCCGCCGCGGCGCACGGCGTCAATAGCGACCTGGCCGGCGGCGCCGTCGCCGGCTCGACCTGGATCTCCAAGGGGGCCGGCACGCTCGCCGCGGCCTTCGCGGCGGTCAACATCTTCGGCGGCTTCTTGGTCACCCAGCGCATGCTGGCGATGTACAAGAAGAAAGAGAAGAAGTGAGCGGACGGGATCAGGGGGAAATAGAACAATGAACGCCAATCTCGCCGCCATTCTCTACATCGTCTCGGGGGTGTTGTTCATCCTCGCGCTGCGTGGCCTTTCCAGTCCCGTGACCAGCCAGGCGGGCAACCGTAACGGCATGATCGGCATGGCCATCGCCGTCGGCACCACCCTGGCCACCCTGTGGAGCCAAGGCGCGCTGGACGTCGTGACCCTGGGCCTGATCCTTGGCGGCGTCGCCGTCGGCGGCGCGGTCGGGGCGGTCATCGCCCGCAAGGTCGCCATGACCTCGATGCCGCAACTGGTCGCCGCCTTCCACAGCCTGGTCGGCATGGCCGCCTGCCTGGTGGCCGTGGCCGCCATCTACACCCCCGGCGCCTATCACATCGCCACCGCCGACGGGACGGGCGTGCAGCTGAAGAGCCTTATCGAGCTGTCGCTCGGCCTGGCCATCGGCGCCATCACCTTCACCGGCTCGGTCATCGCCTTCGCCAAGCTGAACGGCAATATGGGCGGCGCGCCGATCTTGCTGCCGGCCCGTCACCTGCTGAACATCCTGATCGCGCTGGCCATCGTGGCCCTGGTCGTGGTGCTGGTGGTCAGCGGCGGCCACGCGCTTTGGGCCTTCTGGGGCATCTTCGCCCTGAGCCTGCTGGTCGGCGTCACCCTGATCATCCCGATCGGCGGCGCGGACATGCCCGTCGTGGTGTCGATGCTGAACAGCTATTCCGGCTGGGCGGCGGCGGCCCTGGGCTTCACGCTCGAGAACACCACCCTGATCATCACCGGCGCCCTGGTCGGTTCGTCGGGCGCCATCCTCTCGTACATCATGTGCAAGGCGATGAACCGCTCGTTCGTCTCGGTGATCCTGGGCGGCTTCGGCGCGGCCGACGCGGTCGCTGGCCCCGGCGGCAAGGTCGAGAGCCGTCCGGTCAAGCAAGGCTCGGCCGACGACGCGGCCTTCATCATGAAGAACGCGTCCAAGGTCATCATCGTCCCCGGCTACGGCATGGCCGTTTCCCAGGCCCAGCACATCCTTCGCGAGATGTGCGACAAGCTGAAGGAAGAGGGCGTGGAGGTGAAGTACGCCATCCACCCCGTCGCCGGCCGCATGCCCGGCCACATGAACGTGCTGCTGGCCGAGGCCAACGTCCCCTATGACGAGGTCTTCGAGCTGGAGGACATCAACAGCGAGTTCTCGACGGCCGACGTGGCCTTCGTGATCGGCGCCAACGACGTCACCAACCCGGCGGCCAAGACCGACCCGACCAGCGCCATCTACGGCATGCCGATCCTGGACGTCGAAAAGGCCCGCACCGTCCTCTTCATCAAGCGCGGCATGGCCTCGGGCTATGCCGGCGTCGAGAACGAGCTGTTCTTCCGCGACAACACCATGATGCTGTTCGGCGACGCCAAGAAGATGGTCGAAGGTATCGTGAAGGGGCTTTAGGGCCTCTCACCGCTACAAACGACGAAGGCCCCGGCGGTGACGCTGGGGCCTTTTTTTTTGGTGTGCGTCGGGGGCGCTGGCGTGTGCTTTCGACCCTTAGCGTGAATTCGCGACGTCCGCTAAGAGAGGGTATCGGCTTAGGGAGTTCGCATGATCCTAGCTATCGAAGGCGCTCCGGGTGTTGGGAAGTCAGCAACAGCTGTCGCTCTTCGGGACGCCGGCGCCTACGTCGTGCCGGAGGTGAATCTGCTCTTCGCAAGGCCTGCCCCGGAGCCACCGGGCTGGTATCACGACAGACAGGTCGCCCGTTGGGAAATGGCGAGGCTGAAAGCGTCGCAGGGTGCTCTATCAGTCCTGGACGGAGATCCCCTGCAGCCAATCTGGTTCGGTTGGATATTCGATAATGAGGCGTGGTCCCTTCCGGCCGAGTCTATCGCCTTCTACCGAAGCAAGTTTGTCCAACGAGGGATGGGGGTCCCCGATCGATATGTGCTCCTGCACATCGCGGAGGAGGAGCGCCGCGAGCGGATGCTGAAGCGCGAGCGCGCACGAGGGTTGGGCGAGGAAAGGGCGCAAATGAAAGTCGCGCGCTACGCCCGGATGGTCCAGCCTCAAATGGCCTTCTTCAACGCCCTGTCAGAACGCTTTCCGGGCTGGGTCACCTTTGTCGAAGCCACGTCAGTCCAAGAGACCGTGTCGGCCATCATGTCCATTGGCGCACCAAATGCCGCCCCTGACAGTATTGAGGCCATCGACTTTATCGCGGAGTGGGTAGCCACCCACTCTGCTGCCCGCGCATGAGATCGGGGTGCGCCTGACATCCACACTTCCCGAAAGTCGCCAGCGCGCGGCTAACGGGGGCGTCTCCAAACGAAACAAAGGCCCCAGGGTTACCTGGAGCCTCTGTCGCGGGGTGTGGGGGAGTGGGTGTTTCGGTAAGCGGTGCTCAAGCTCACTTGGCGGCCAGTTCGACCGCGTTGCTGCGGGCGGCGAAGGCCAGGGCCTTGCGTTGTTGCTTGGGCAGTTGGGCGTTCACTTCGCGATGGACGTCGGCGACACAGGCGCCCAGCGACATGGTCAGGCCTTCGCTGCTGCGGGCCTTGGCGCGGCACAGGGCGTCGCCGGCGGTGTCGATGCGGGCCTTGAAGATCGCGGCTTGCGACGGGCTCGACAGGTCCAGGTCGGCGAAGGAGACGGTGGCGACCGGTTCGCGCTCGGCGGCATTGGCGGCTTGGGTCAGGCCCAGAACCGGCACGGCGGCGAGGCTCAGGCTGGCGACGGTGGTCAGGCTCATGATGAACTTGCGCATTTGAAGTATTCCCTCTGGCTTGGCGCATTTCCCTGCGCCGATGAATACTGTGTATTCCCGAGAGTTCGCGAAGTCCCGTTACGTCTCATTCATGACGTGTAATTAAAGAAGTGTCCGGAGTTTAATGAAATGAAGTTTCCGTAATATTTGACGATTACATGAAGCTTGTTGATCGAATGCCGATGCGAGCTCGGCGGCATGGTTGGCGAATGGTTAAGCCGCGCCCTGTTTTCGCCCCATGCGACATTCATACACCCCGGCCATTCATCACCCCGAAAGGTCAGGCGTGAGAGCTAGACGCGCGCGGCGCGGTCCTCTCCTTGACCGAATGTCCGAGAGGAAAGCGGTTTGATCCCCAAGAGCCTGGCTGTTCAGTCGCCGCACGTGCGCGTCGCCTTCTTCACCATGCTGGGCGTCGCGGCGATGGCGGGGGCGCTGAACGGCGCGGTGGCGCTGGGCGAGTGGGCGTCCCATGCGGCCCCCGTCTCCAATCCGACGCCGGCCACCGTTCCGACCGCGCCGACCGTCGAGGACGAGGCGGACGTCGCGCCGCCGCCAGCCTACCGGTTCGACGCGCCGCTGCCCGGCCGGGTCGTCAATTCGCCGTTCGGCCTGCGCCAGCTGCCCTGGGAAGAGAACGGCCGCCTGCACCAGGGCGTGGACATCGCCGCCCCCAGCGGCGCCGCGGTCAAGGTCGCCGCCGACGGCGTGGTCAAGGCCACGGGCCTGTCGCCGACCTATGGCCGCTATGTCCAGGTCATGCACAAGGGCGGGCTGACCACGCTGTACGCCCACCTCGCCGGACCGGCACGGGGCGTCAAGCGCGGCGCCTATCTGCATCGCGGCGAGACCGTGGCCTTTGTCGGCAATTCGGGTCGCTCGACAGGCTCGCACCTGCATTTCGAGATCCGCAAGGGCGACAAGGCCCTGAACCCCAGCTTCTTCCTGGGCCGCAGCTTCGCCCAGGCCGACGACCTGCCGCTGAAGGCCGCCAGCCGTGTCTCCAGGACGGTCCGCGTGGCGACCGTGTCGAAGTGGCCGAAGGGCATGACCAAGGCGGGCAGGGACGGCGTCACCATCACCCGCGTGAAGGGCGGCCGCGTCCGCGCCACCATCCCCGTCGTCGGCGGCTCGATTCCCAGCGTGGCGGGATAAAACTCCGCCCGAAGAGCATCGCGTTCTCGACGCGTCACAAAGCGCTACTACATTGAACGCCATGATCCAGTTTCTCGGCCGTGGCGTCGCGGGCTTCGCGCTCCTTCTTTTGTCCTATATCGCCGTCGGCGGGCTGGTGAGCGCCTCGGGCGCGCCCAAGCCGCGCGGCCAGATGGTCGAGATCGAGCCGGGGCGTAAGCTGCGGCTGGTCTGCGAGGGGCCAAAAAGCGACCGCCCGGTGGTCTGGCTGGAGGCCGGCGCCTTCGGCTTCGCCGCCGACTGGGGCGCCGCGCAAGAGGCCCTGACCGCCGCCGGCTGGCGCTCTTGCGCCTATGACCGGGCCGGCATGGGCTATTCGCCCAAGGGGCCGAGCCCGCGCGACGGCGTCGCCATCGTCACCGACTTCGAGAAGCTGGTCGCCGCCTCGGGCGAGCCGGGTCCCTATATTCTGGTGGGCCACTCGATGGCGGGCCTGCGACTGCGGGAATATGCCGGGCGCGATCCTGACAAGATCGCTGGCCTTGTTCTCGTCGACGCCGCCACGCCCGAAGCCGCCCAGAACCCGCGCATGAAGAGCTTCATCGACGCCTTCGCCAGCATCTCGAAGTGGGCCGCGCGCGGCGCGTCGATCGGCCTCTACAAGCCGCTGATCCACACGCGCCTGGGCGACAAGATCGATCTGCCCCCGGCCGCCAAGGCCGAAAAGGGCTGGGCGTTCGCCAACGGCCGCCACAACCGCACCGCCGCCGCCGAGGTCGCTCTGTGGCATGAGGCCTCGCGACAGGCTGGGGAGCAGCCGGCCTATGATCCGAAGTGGCCGGTGGCCGTGCTGACCGCTGGCCCGGTCAAGGGCCGCGAGAGCTGGAAAGAGCTGCAGGCCGCCCCGGCCCGCGCCTCCCAGCATGGCATGGTCGACCACGTCGAGAACGCTACCCACACCTTGCTGATCGGCCGCCGCTTCGCCGACCACATCGTCCGGGCCGTCGCCTTCGTGGCCGACGCTCGCCAGAAGGGCTGATACAACTTCCAGGAGGTCGATTCGGGAGGGGATCATGGTCAGCGCCGTCAGCCTGGAGGGCGTCAGCAAGACCTATGACGACTTCCACGCCGTCCGGGACGTCAGTTTCGAGGTCCCCGCCGGGCGGATCACCGGCTTCCTGGGTCCCAACGGCGCGGGCAAGACCTCGACCATCCGGATGATCCTGGGCCTGCTGCCGCCCAGCGCGGGCAGGATCACGGTGCTGGGCGCCAGCGACGCCACCAAGGTCCACGAGCGGATCGGCTTCCTCCCCGAGGAGCGCGGCCTCTACAAGCGCATGACCCCGATCGACGCCATCGCCTTCTTCGCGGGGCTTAAGGGCGTGCCGGAGGCGGAAGGCCGCAAGCGCGCCAAGGCGATGCTGGAGGCCCAGGGCCTGGACTTCGCCATGAAGCGGCCGATCAAGGACCTGTCCAAGGGCATGGCCCAGAAGGTCCAACTGATCTCGGCCCTGGCCCACGAGCCCGAACTGGTGGTGCTGGACGAGCCGTTCTCGGGCCTCGACCCCGTCAACCAGCAGGCCCTGGAGGCCATGATCCGCGAGATCGCCGCGCGCGGGGCCACGGTGCTGTTCTCCACCCACGTGATGCAGCACGCCGAGCGCCTGTGCGACAGGGTCGTGCTGATGGCGCGGGGGCGGAAGGTGTTCGACGGCGACGTGGCCACGGCCCGTTGCGCCGCGCCTCGGGCCCTGGTGCTGGAGGGTGATCTGCTGGCCGAGCAGGTCATGGTCTTGCCGGGCCTCGGCGCGGTGACCTCCGAGCCGCTGCCGGACGGCGGCTGGCGGCACGTGGCGGTCCTGCCGGAAACCAGCGCTGGTCAGGACGCCCTGAAAGCCGCTTTCGCGCGGGATCTCGCGCTACGCCGGTTCGAGCTCAAGGAACCCAGCCTGCACGACGCCTTCATCGTCCTGACGGGAGACCAGGCATGAACCGCCTGCTGAAGATCGCCCGCCGGGAATACCTGGCCTATGTCCGCACCGTCGGCTTCTGGCTGTCGATCGTGGCCCTGCCGCTTGTCATCGGCATCAGCGCCACCGCGCCGTTGATGATGATGAAGACCGCCAAGCCCGAGCGGCTGGCGATCGTCGACCTGACCGGCCAGAACCTGGGTCCCGCCGTCGCCAAGGCGGTGGTCGAGGACCAGAACCGCGCCGCGGCCCGCGCCCTGCGCGCGGCGGCCCTGTCGGCGGCCGGTCCGAAGGCCCAGGAGGCGGTCGGCAAGGCCCAGGCCACGGGCGGTCAGGCGGAAGGACTGGAGGCCCTGGCGCGCGTTAACCCTACCGCCGCGGCCCGTTTCAAGCCGCCTCGGGCCAAGGCGATCATCCTGCCGGCGTCCGCCGAGGCTCAGGCCGCCAGGACGCCGCGCGAAGCGGGCCTGGTCGCGCGCCGCGAGGTGGCCGACAAGCGTCTCGATTCGGTGCTGATCCTCAGCGGCCGCGACGACGCCATCGTCATGGACCTGTGGAGCCGCAATCTGGGCGCGCCGGTGCTGGAGAGTGACCTGCGAGAGGCCGTGGTGAGCCTGATGCGCGAACGCGCCCTGGCCCGGGCCGGGGTCTCGACCCAGGTCCTGAGCGCCGCTGACGACCTCAAGCCGACCTTCAACAGCCTGTCGCCCAAGGCCGCCTCGGGCGAGAAGGTGAGTCTGCGCGACCGCCTCCCGGTCATTGTCGGCTTCGCGGCCGGGATGCTTCTTTGGTCGATGGTGCTGACCGGGGCCAGCATCCTGCTCAACAGCGTGATCGAGGAGAAGTCGTCCAAGATCCTGGAGGTGTTGCTGTCGTCGGCCTCGGTGCCCGAAATCATGGGCGGCAAGATCCTGGGCGTGGCCGGCCTCACCCTGACGGTCATGAGCATCTGGGCCATGGGCGGCTGGCTGGCCCTGATCCACTTCGCCCCCGGCCTGGCCGGCGACCTGCTGGCCGTGCTGCTGGGCAAGGGGCTGGTGTTCTACTTCGGCGCCTATCTGGTCGGCGGCTACCTGATGTACGCGGCGCTGTTCGCGGGGATCGGGGCGTTCTGCGAGAGCCAGCGTGACGCCCAGACCCTGCTGGGGCCGATCATGATGGTGATGACCATCCCGGTGGTGTTCATGAGCCAGGCCATCCGCTCGCCCGACGCGCCGATTCTCAGCGCCCTGTCCTGGTTTCCGCCCTTCACGCCGTTCCTGATGCCGGTGCGCATCGCCAGCGATCCGCCGCTGGTCCAGGTGCTCGGCACGACGGTGCTGATGGCCATGACCGTGGCGGCGATCATCGCCTTCTCGACCCGCGCCTTCCATGTGGGCGCGCTGGCGACGGGGAAGGTGAACCTGAAGACGCTGGTGGGCCTGATCGTTCGGCGGCAGGCGGGGTAGGGTGGCTTAGAGGCTCCCCGTATCGCGGGGGAGCATCTTGAGCATCAAAACGACGAAAGCCGCGCGGAGCACCGCGCGGCTTTCGAAATCTTCGAAGCTGAAGAGGCCCGGTCTTAACGACCAGCCGGCTTCTTCGGCATCGGCAGCAGGCCTTCGCGCTGGGCGCGCTTACGGGCCAGCTTGCGGGCGCGACGGACGGCTTCAGCCTTTTGGCGAGCGCGCTTTTCCGACGGCTTCTCATAGTGCACGTGCCGCTTCATTTCGCGGAACGAGCCTTCGCGTTGCATCTTCTTCTTCAGAGCCTTCAGGGCCTGATCGACGTTGTTGTCGCGGACGAAAATCTGGACCAGGGGTATCTCTCCATTCGACAGCCCGACCAATATTCCCAAGTCCCTCTTGAGGGGCCGGGCGGGCGAACAAAACCGGGTAACCTGAGAGGGGTTCTCCCAGGCGATGAGGGCGCGCTGATAGCAGAGGCTAGGGGCTCTGTCCATGCGCGACGCGGCCTAAACACCGGTATAGACTCGGATTCATGACGCAAATCGCCCAGACCCTTAGCCAGACCTCCGGCGAGACCGCCGGCCAAGCTTCCGATCAACCGGCTTCTTCGTGGGCCGACGCCGCCGAGCAGCGCGTGCTGGACGAGGCCCTGCGCCTGGCCCCAAAGGCCGGCTGGAACGCCGGACTGGTTAGCCGCGCCCTGGCGGCGGCGGGGCTCAGCGACGCCGAGGGCCAGCTCCTGCTGCCTGAAGGCCCGCGCGACCTGGCAGCCTTGCTGTCGCGACGCCATGACGCGGTGGCGCTGGGCAAGCTGGCGACGTTCGATCTGGGCGCGCTGAAGATTCGCCAGCGGATTCGCGAGGGCGTGGTCGCGCGCCTCGACGCGGCCCAGGAGCACGCCGACGTCCTGCGTCCGCTGGCCGCCTTCCTGGCCTTTCCGACCAACCTGGCCCTGGCCCTGCGGCTTACCTGGGAATCGGCCGACGTGATCTGGCGCTGGGCCGGCGATGTGGCGACCGACGAGAACCACTATTCCAAGCGGGCGATTCTCTCGGGCATCCTGATCTCGACCTTGGCCGTCGACATGGCCTCCGGCCGCGCCTCGGCCCTCTCGCACCTGGACGCCCGCATCGACAACGTCATGGCCTTCGAGACGTGGAAGGCTGGCCTCAAGCCGATGGACCTGGCCAGTGAGATGGTCTCGGCCCTGGCCCGGATGCGGTACGGGAAGTAGCGCCTCAGCCCCCGAACGCAGCCGCCAGGCGTTCGAACTGGGCCTGTACGGGACGTGGGGCCTCTTCGTTGGGCGATTCCACGTACATGCGGCGGTCCAAATGGCGGACCCGCTCGTAAAGACGCTCGGAGCGCTGCAGCAGGTTCATCAGGCCGAAGGGCAGCTCCTCGATGGCCGGCGGTTCGCCCGCGGCCTCCTCGCCCAGGCGATAGCTTTCCGCGCAGGCGGCTTCCGGCGGCATTTCGCCCTCGCGCACCGCGCGCTGGACCAGCAGCCAGGAGGCGACCTGCATCAGGCGGGTGGTCAGGCGCATGCTCTCGGTGGCGTAGCCCAGGGCGGCGTTGCGGGAGAGGATCTTGCTGTCATGCCGGCCCGCGCCGTCGAGATAGGCGGCGGTCTCCTCGACCAGTTGCATGCCTTCCTCGAACGTGCGGTCGAACAGTTCCGATCGCGCGAAGTCCTGGATCACTCCAGCGCGCCAAGGCGTGTCCGCGAACGCGTTCACTTCGGTCATAGCTACTCAATGCCCCTCGAAAGGCCGCGAGGACGTCTCGCTTGGCGAAGGGGAGTGCAACCCCCGTGCCAGAACTCGCCGTCCCGTTGCGACCCACCCCCTTCGATCGACCATACTCACCCGGCGCGCCCAGCGCGCGAAAACCAGAAAGGCGTCAGAAGGCGGATGACCGCTTAAGACGTCAGTAACCTCACCGAAACCTTAAAATAAGCCTTAGTCCAGGCGACCAAACAGCGCATTGGCGGCGTCTCGGCCAGCCCTTTTCTTGGCGAGCTGGGTCTTGGTGCGCTCGATTTCGGCCTGCAGGGCCGCGATGCGCTCCTCCAGTTCGGCGACGCCGTAGACCTCCAGGTCCTCATGGGTCGTCTGGCTCAAGGCGTGTCCGTTGAAGGCGCGAGGCTCCGAGGGCTCTTCGAACATCGGCTTCTCTCCCTTTTCCGCGAGCCATCTGACGCCTACCTAGGGTCCAAGGCAAGCATGAGAGGGACCCCGGGCATGGCCGGAACGATGACCGCGATCGCGATCGAAGGCGGCAAGGGCGCGGCGGAGGCGCTGAAACCCGTGGAGGTCCAGCGCCCCGAGGCGGGGTCTGGGCAGATCCTGATCAAGATCGCCGCCGCGGGCGTGAACCGTCCCGACCTGCTGCAACGCATGGGGTACTACCCTCCGCCCCCGGGCTCGCCGGAGACCCTGGGCCTGGAGGTCGCGGGCGAGGTCGTCATCGGTTCCGGCCGCTGGAAGGTCGGCGACAAGGTTTGCGCCCTGCTGGGCGGCGGCGGCTATGCCGAATACGCGGTGGTCGACGCCCGCCACGCCCTGCCTATCCCCAAGGGCCTTGACCTCGTCAACGCCGCCGCCCTGCCGGAGACCGTCTTCACCGTCTTCGCCAATGTGTTCGAGCATGGCGCCCTGAAGGCCGGCGAGACCTTGCTGGTTCACGGTGGAACGTCCGGAATCGGAACAACCGCCATCGCCATGGCCAAGGCGGCGGGCGCCAAGGTCATCGCCACGGGACGCGGCGCCGACAAGAAGGCCAAGGCCCTGGACCTGGGCGCCGACGTCGCCATCGATGCGAAGACCGAGGACTTCGCCGCGATCGTCAAGGCCGCCGGCGGCGCCGACGTCGTGCTCGACATGGTCGGGGCCAGCTATTTCGAGAAGAACCTCGATGCCCTGAACGTGGGCGGACGCATCGTCTATATCGCCAGCTTGGCGGGGCCGATCCTGGAAGTGCCGGTCATGAAGATCATGCAGAAGCGGGCGGTGATCACCGGCTCGACCCTGCGGCCCCGCTCGGCCGACGAAAAGGCCCGCCTGGCCGCCGAGGTCGAGCGCGTGGTCTGGCCCTGGATCGAGGCGGGACAGGTCAAGCCGCTGATCGACGCGACCTTCCCCCTGGCGGACGCGGCCAAGGCCCACGCGCACCTGGAGGCCGGGGAGCACGTGGGCAAGGTGGTGCTGGTGGTTTGAGGGCTATGGCTGTTCGGGCGATCCGCGGCTAAGATTTGCTGACCGATCTGGGTGCATGGAGGCCGCATTGAACGTCAAAGAAGCGGTGTCAAAGGCCAAGGAATACGTCGCCGACATCTTCTCCGACGAGCAACCGACGAACATCGGTCTCGAGGAAATCGTGTTCGATGAGAAGGCCGACGCGTGGAAGTTGGTTTCTCAAGGCCTTGGACCACGGCCAAAACCGCTCTAACGGCTTTGCTGAGCACTGTGGAAGCCGCAAGGACTTTCAAGGTGCTCACCATCAGCAATGATGACGGGCGGGTCTTATCCATGACCGCGCGAGACGCTGCCTGACTTGGCGCCGAGGCCCGTACTTCTCGATACCAATCTTTTTCTATTGTTCGTCGTTGGGACGGCGAACAAGGCCGCGATTGGTAGGCATGGCAGACTCAGAGCCTACTCTGACGAGGCCTTCGAGCTTCTTCTGCTGCTTTTAGGGCAGGCCAGCGAGATCGTCGTGACGCCGAACACGGCCGCTGAAACCTCCAATCTGTTGAGACAGGGCGTTAGTGATCCGCTGCGCGGCGCGCTGTCGGAACACTTTGGCCAGATGCTGAAAAAGATGCGGGAGGACTACGTTCCTTCATCTCTTGCCGTCGATCATCCGGCGTTCCTCCGTCTCGGCCTCACCGATGCCGCGATCTCGCACTTAGCGGGCGAAGGCATGGTGATCCTGACGGCAGACCTGGATCTGTACCTTCACGCGGTCCGCGCGGGGCGGGACGCGGTGAACTTCAATCACCTACGGGAAGAACACGGCGTGTAGCGGCCGTGGACATACTGAAGCTCCTCATCGTTCAATAGAACAGCCCAGGAACCGCTTAGTCCCCCGTTCCCTTTTCTCCAGAAGCGGATTATAGCGTTCATCAACATCCCGCCCGGCCGAAAGGCCGGGCGCCGTCATTTCTGGAGGACCGCATGTCCGACATTCTGATGCCCAAGGCGACCGCCGTCTGGTTGGTGGACAACACGTCGCTGAGCTTCGAGCAGATCGCCGATTTCTGCGGCCTGCACCCGCTGGAAGTGCGTGGCATCGCCGATGGTGAAGTGGCGCGCGACATCCGCGGCGCCGACCCGATCGGCAACGGCCAGCTGACCCGCGAAGAGCTGGACAAGGCCCAGGCCAATCACGACTACCGCATGAAGGCTCAGGTCAGCCGTCACGCCGAGCTGCTGAAGCCGCAGAAGAAGGCTCCGCGCTACACCCCGGTGTCGCGCCGCCAGGACCGTCCGGACGCCATCGCCTGGTTCCTGCGCCACCACCCGGAAGTGACCGACGCCCAGATCTCGAAGATCCTCGGCACCACCAAGGCCACGATCGAGCAGGTCCGGGCGCGCACGCACTGGAACGCGGCCAACATCAAGCCGATCGATCCGGTGACCCTGGGCCTGATCGGCCAGCTGGAGCTGGACGCCCTGGTCAAGAAGGCCGCCGAGAAGAAGGCCAAGGACGACCTGAAGAAGGGCATCCTGCCGGAAGACCCGACCCTGCGCCCCGCCTCGGAGGGCGGCCAGTTCGAGCCCGAGGTCGAGGAAGAGGAAGAAGACTTCCGCGCCAAGCGCGGCGACCTCAAGGCCGAGGACG
This sequence comes from Caulobacter sp. FV1ye6ST, assembly GCF_058681225.1. NCBI lineage: Bacteria > Pseudomonadati > Pseudomonadota > Alphaproteobacteria > Caulobacterales > Caulobacteraceae > Caulobacter > Caulobacter sp. FV1ye6ST. The sequence goes on along the minus strand of NZ_CM178733.1, from coordinate 4,418,463 downwards.
TGTTCGGCAAGGCCGGCGCCTATGTGGACGAGGACGACGAGGACTAAGCCTCGCTTCCGAGCTGAAAAAAGCAGAGGCCCCGTTCCGTGCTGGAGCGGGGCCTCTCGTTTTTCGGCTGCCTCTCAGCAGCTAGTGAAGTCGCGCCCTCAGGCCCTCGATCTCCTCCTTCAGCCGAAGCTTCTGACGCTTGAGGTCTCTAAGCGCCGTTCCGTCGCTACCCGGTCGACTGGTCTCCTCCTGGATCTTGCGGTCAAGGACCTCGTGACGGGATCCAAGCTCGCGGATACGGGATTCGATGGCCATGGCTCTCGGCTCCATTGCTGTTGGAGAAGAAAGTGAACACCCGCTGCGCGGCGCTGTCAGATCACATATGATTGCAAGCGGCCGCGCTTGACGTCGCCAATTTCAATCCCAAGGCGGACGAAAATTCACCATGACCGATGCTCCCAAGACCACCGATCGGACCCATGAGCGTCCCAGGCTGGTGGTTGGAATTTCAGGGGCTTCCGGCGTGGTCTACGGCGTTCGGGCCCTGGATGCGTGCCGCGAACTGGGCGTCGAGAGCCACCTGGTGGTGTCGAAATCGGCGGTGTTGACCCTGCGGCAGGAGACCGGCCAGTCGATCGGCGAGCTCAATGAGCGGGCGGATGTTGTCCATCGCGTGAGCGACATTGGGGCGGCCGTCGCATCGGGCTCGTTCCGGACCCTGGGGATGCTCATCGCGCCCTGCTCGGTGCGGACGATGAGCGAAATCGCCACGGGCGTAACGTCCTCGCTGCTGACGCGGGCCGCCGACGTGACGCTGAAGGAGCGCCGGACCCTGGTGCTGATGGTGCGCGAGACGCCGCTGCACCTGGGCCACCTGCGGACCATGACCAAGCTGGCCGAGATGGGCGCGGTGATCGCCCCGCCGCTGCCGGCCTTCTACGCCAAGCCGGCCACGATCGCCGAGATGGTCGACCAGTCGGTGGGGCGGGTGCTGGACCTGTTCGACCTCTCCTGGCGGCCCGTGAAGCGCTGGGGCGAGGATCTCGAGACCATCCGGGAGGTCCTCTCCGGCAAGGACGTCCAAGGCGAGGAAGGTTAACGGCGATGCGGCTGTGGGACTGGGCCCTCGAGGCCTATGCGCGTCAACCTGTCGCGGAGGCGTGCCTGAGCTTGCAGGACGCCCATGGGCAGAACGTTCCCTACCTGCTGTGGGCCGCCTGGATGGCGGGGGAGGGGCGTGCGGCCGATCTCAAGGACGCAGCCAAGGTGATGCGCGCCTGGGACGCCGAGGTCGGCGCGCCCCTGCGGGGCGTGCGCCGGGCGCTGAAGCCGTCGCGCCCTCCGGTCGACGACGCCGCCAAGGAGGCCTTCCGCGAAGCCGTGAAGGCCGTCGAACTGAAGGGCGAGCGGGTTCTCATGGAAAGTCTGGAGGCCCTGAGCGGTCCGGCGGGCCCTCCCGCGCCGCTGCTGGACGGCCTTGTCGCCGCCGCTGAAGCTTCCGGCGACCCGCCGCGCCGCGCCGCGTTGGAAAAGCTGGCGACGGCGCTTGAATAACGTCAAGCTGAGCGCCTTTACGGCTCGTCAGCCTTTGCTATCTAAATCCCTACCGGGGCCCACCTGAGATTTAAGTCCATGAACGACGATGATCCGTCGGAAGACACCGACATTTCGATCGAACGTCGGCTTGGCCTCCTGCGCGAGGACCATAAGGACCTCGACGACGCCATACTGGCCCTGCAAGAGCGCTATCAGCCCGACATGCTGCAGATCGCCCGCCTGAAGCGTAAGAAGCTGGCCCTCAAGGACGAGATTGGCCGGCTGGAAGACCAGCTGACCCCGGACATCATCGCTTAACCGGCGACGGCCTTCACGCAAGCCGCGCGGGCGTCGGGCGTCAGGTCCTTGGGCAGGAGGACCCGCTGGAAGTTCAGCATCCCCTTGCCCTCGGGCTTGAAGCGGATCGTGCGCTGTCCCTCGCCGTCGGCGACGATGTAGGCGATCTCGACCGAGCTGTCCCCGGGCTTGCCGCCCTGGCGCCCTAGCCGCTTCATGCCGTCGCGCAGGCCGGCCGCATAGGCGGGACCGTCAGGTTTCACCCCGGTGATCACCCCGGTCTTGGCGCTGGCGTCGGCGTCGAAGCCCACGTCGAAGTCCGGGCGGCTCACCCCTTCCACCGTCAGGCAGCCGCCGAACGCGTCGGGCGACAGGACGATCGGCTCGCCCTTGGTGATCCAGCGGTCGATCTCGGGCGTCAGGTCGACGCCGGTCCGGGCCTTGACGATGCGCGGCAGCAGGTTGGCGGCCGCGTGGTCCCACTCGGCGGGGTCTCGGCCCTTGGCATGGTCGCGCATGGCCAGCATGACGGGGTCGAGGCCGCCTCTCGGCTTCAGCCGGTTGTCCAGCAGCAACGCCACCAGAGCGCCGCGCTGGTAAGGCAGTTTGTGCACGGCCTTGTCGTTCCAGAAGCGTTCGGCGATCGCGGCGTTCGGCAGGGCGCGGCCGGGCGAGGTCCCGTAGGCCTCCAGCGCGGCGTTCCAGGCGACGACGAAGGTCTCCAGGTCGATGAAGCCCGAGCGCAGCGACAGCTTGCGGGCGTAGTAGTCGGTGAATCCCTCGCTGACCCAATAACCCAGCGGCTCCTCGGGTCCGTCCTTGAGGCCGCCGATGCGGTTGGAATTCCACGTGTGGAAATATTCGTGGGCCAGGAACAGCTTGTAGTCATTCAGGGGGACGTTGCGGGTCGAGATCACCGCGAAGGCGTCGCCCAGGCCCGTGCCGCGATACGAGGTCCAGCCGGGCGGGCCGTCCTGATCGACCAGGGTGATCAGGAAGGGCTCCTTGCCGTCGCCCCAGAAGGCGCGGCTGGTCGTGATGGTCTGGGCGGCCATGTCGGCGAAGGCCGCGTCCGTGAAGCCGAACTCGCCGCGCACGGCCAGCCGCAGCGTCGCGCCGGCGGCGTCGCGTTCCAGGATGGTGAGGTCCTTGTAGGCCACCGCGACGCTTTCGCTGATGGCGTTGACCGTTCCCGTTTCGCGGCCCAGAGCCTCCAGGTCGGAGGCGAAGACCAGGCCCGAGCCCGCCGCATCCCAGGCAAGGCGCGCCTTGTCGTCATCGCGGCCTTCGGGCGTCACGAAGACGGTGTGGCCGATCACGTAGAAGCCGTCGGGCCCGACGATCGGCTGGCCATAGGTAGGGCTGTCGACCGGCGGCTGGCCGTCATAGGCGCTCACCACGCGATAGCGGACGGTCAGGGGCGCGCGAGGCTTGGACTTGATCGTCCAGGTCTTCTCGTCGGGGCGCGACAGCGTCCCGCCAGTGACGACGGGGTCCTTGATGAAGCGCCAGAGCTTCTCGCCGCCGCCCCAGTCCTGCGGCACGCGCAACCTTGTCTCGCCATCGGCGTCGGCGGGCAGGGTGATCGTCACCGACAGGGCCGTGACCTTGCCGTTCTCGATGACCGGCGCGAGGCGGTAGGTGTCGATCGAAGGCGTCGCGGCCAGGACCGGCGCGGCGACGAATGCGGCGGCGCCGCACAGTAGGGCTCTGGTGATCAAGCGACGTTCCCCCAAGTCGGCGCGCACCCTAGGAGCGCCGCTGGGGGATGGTCAGCTTAAAGTTTCGTCACGCGGCGATCCGGGTCGCTTCCAGGTCGCGGACCGCCCGCAGCAGGCGGCCGGGGGTGATCGGCTTTTCCAGACGCGCGTCGGCGTGCTGATCGTCTTTCAGTAGGCGGCCGTCGATAGCCGAGGCCATCAGGGTGGCGGCCCCGGGGCGGGCCTTGCGCACGGCGCTGACCAGTTCGCCGCCGCTCATGCGCGGCATCGCATGGTCGGTGATCACCAGATCGGGCTTGAACTGGTCCAGCGCTTCGAAGGCTTCCTGGCCATCCTGACACAGCAGGACGTCGAAGCCGGCCTCGGCGAGGGTGATCTGGTAGATCATCGAGAGGACCGGATCGTCCTCAGCGATCAAAATACGTTGCATTCGCCGCGCCCACTCATGCTTAACAGATCGTGAAGAGCAGTTAGCGCGGCCGGCCGGCCAGAGTCCCGGTGCGAAAGGTCGCATCACCGTCGGTTGTTTCGTCAAGCGCGGCAGCCGCAAGTGCGCGCGGTTCCGGCCCCGCCACGCCCAACCGCTGAAAGCGCCAAGGATGCTTTAGGCGGAGGCTTGTTTGCGCTTGCGCACGAACATGGCCGCGTCGGCCTCGGCCAGGGCTTCTTCGGGATCGGCGCCCGGCTGGATCTCGCGCACGCCATAGGAGATGTGCAGCGGGGCCGACCACTCGCCGAATTCGACCGGCACGGAGCGGACGGCGTCGGCCAGGCTCTGGGCCTTGGACAGGGCGGTCTCGTTGTCGGCCTGGGCCAGTAGCACGGCGAACTCGTCGCCGCCCATGCGGCCCACGATGTCGCTCTCACGGACATTGGCCAGCAGGCGCTTGGCCACGGCCTTGAGGGCCTCGTCGCCGGCGGCGTGGCCGAAGCGGTCGTTGACGGCCTTGAAGTTGTCGAGATCGAAGAACACCACGCTGGCCGGCGAGCCGTAGCGTTGGGCGAAGGCCGAGACCCGCTTCATCTCGCGCAGGAACGCCCGGCGGTTCAGCACCGGCGTCAGCACGTCCATGTCGGCCAGGCCCTGCGCCTCGTTCAGGCGCAGCTTCAGCATGGCGACCTCGTTCCGCAGGTCGTCGATCTCGCTCATCAAGGTCTGCAGCGCCTCGATGACCTTCGGGGTCATGTCGGTTTCCGACAGGCCCAGGAAGGCGGCGCTGTCTGGAGTCGTCACCTCACGCGCCGCGACCTGCGCGCCAGCCCGGGCCAGGGCGCGCTTGCGGATAGCGGCGAAAGGTTCGGTTCGGGCGCCGGAGATCTTCATGAGTTCACAGGGAATCGTTATGGCACAGCTAGCATTAAGGTTAACGGGAACGCCGTTCGACGCAATCGGGGGCGCCGATAAGCCGCAGGCGCGGATCGACGCGTCCATCCTAAAGGCGACCACGGAACGTTTTGTGTCGTTTTGGGCTTGCCGCAGCGGGCGGACCCGCATACGGGGCGGCTTTCCGACGCTCGCCGAAAAGAGACGACGCCGATGACTTCGACCCCGCCGCCCGTCGCCATCATCATGGGCAGCCGCTCGGACTGGCCGACCATGAAGGTCGCCGCCGACGCGCTCGACGCTCTCGGCGTGGCCTACGAGGCCAAGGTCGTCTCGGCTCATCGCACCCCACAGCGCCTGTTCGACTTCGCCACGGGCGCGGAAGCGGCCGGCTACAAGGTGATCATCGCCGGGGCCGGCGGCGCGGCCCACCTGCCGGGCATGGCCGCCTCGATGACCAACCTGCCGGTGCTGGGCGTGCCGGTGCGGTCCAAGGCGCTGAGCGGCCTCGATTCCTTGCTCTCCATCGTCCAGATGCCGGGCGGCGTCCCCGTCGCGACCTTGGCGATCGGCGAGGCGGGGGCCAAGAACGCCGGCCTGCTGGCCGCCCAGATCCTGGCCCTCTCGGATCCGGCCCTGAACCAGCGCCTGACGGCCTTCCGCCAGGCCCAGACCGACAGCGTCGCCGAGAGCGTCGAGGACTAAGAACACATGGCTGAGTTCCCTCTCGTTCCTGGTTCGACCATCGGCATCCTCGGCGGGGGCCAGTTGGGCCGGATGCTGGCCCAGGCCGCCGCGCGCCTGGGCTTCGACGTCGTCATTCAGGACCCGGAAGAGAACGCGCCGGCCGGCCGCGTCGCGGCCCGCCAGATCGTGGCCGCCTATGACGACCGCTGGGCGCTGAAGCGCCTGGCCGAGGCCTGCGACGTCGTCACCTACGAGTTCGAGAACGTCCCGGCCGATACGGTGTCTGAACTCGCTTCGCTCGGCGCGGTGGTCTCGCCGGGCGCCAAGGCCCTGGCCGCCGCTCAGGACCGCGTGATCGAGAAGAGCTTCCTGGCCGAGATCGGCGTGCCCACCGTGGCCTTCGCCCCGGTCCACGACAGCGAGAGCCTGGCCGCCGCTGTGGCCAAGATCGGCGCGCCGTCGCTGCTGAAGACCCGCCGCGACGGCTATGACGGCAAGGGCCAGGCCTGGATCCAGAAGGCTTCCGACGCCGAGGCCTCGTTCGAGAAGATCGGCCGGCGCGCCGCCATCCTGGAAGCCCCCGCGGACTTCGGCCGCGAACTGTCCGTCATCGCCGCGCGCGGCCGCGACGGCGAGATAGCCTGCTATCCGCTGTCGGAGAACCACCACGAGGGCGGCGTGCTCAAGCGCACCTCCGCCCCCGCCAAGGTCACCGGCGCCACGCGCGACCAGGCCGAGACCATCGCCATCAAGATCCTGACGGCGCTGGACTATGTCGGGGTGATCGGGGTGGAGCTGTTCGAGCTGGCCGGCGGCAAGCTGCTGGTCAACGAGTTCGCCCCGCGCGTCCACAATACCGGCCACTGGACCCAGGACGGCTGCGAGGTCGACCAGTTCGAGCAGCACATCCGCGCCGTCGCCGGCTGGCCGCTGGGCCCGACGGACCCGCACCATCATGTCGAGATGACCAACCTCCTCGGCGCCGACGTCGACGCCTGGCGCAAGCTGGCCGCCGAGCCGGAAACCCGCGTCCACCTCTACGGCAAGGGCGAGGCCCGCCCGGGCCGCAAGATGGGCCATGTGAACCGGTTGCGGCCGCTGCGGGACTAGTCGGCGCCGCGGCGCCCATTCCTATTTCCTCGTCATTCCGGCCTTGAGACTCAGGGGCGCAAAGCGGCGGACCTAGCGGACAGGCGCGGACCGCCGATGACGCTTCCAACGACCTTGAACGTCCCCTGAGAGGAGGGCGAGCGGCACCGCGCGCCGACGAACGATTTGCCTTTGTACTTATTATATTATAAATAGACCCCAAAATGGTCGGCCTCGGCCTTATTGGGGATGGAAATGGGCGACGGTAACGCAGGCAAGCGCCTGCGCAGTAGCGGTACTTACGGGAAACTGGATCGCGACGGCTTCATTCACCGCTCCTGGATGAAGAGCCAGGGTCTGCCCGATGACGTGTTCGACGGCCGGCCGGTCATCGGCATCTGCAACACCTGGTCGGAAATAACCCCCTGCAACGCCGGCCTGCGCGACATCGCCGAGCACGTGAAGCGCGGCGTCTGGGAAGCTGGCGGTCTGCCCCTGGAATTCCCGGCCATGTCGCTGGGCGAGACCCAGATGCGGCCCACGGCGATGCTGTTCCGAAACCTGCTGGCCATGGACGTCGAGGAGTCGATCCGCGGCAATCCAATCGACGGCGTCGTGCTGCTGGGCGGCTGCGACAAGACCACGCCCGGCCAGCTGATGGGCGCGGCCAGCGTCGACCTGCCCACCATCGTCGTCTCGTCGGGCCCGATGCTGAACGGCAAGTTCCGCGGCAAGGACATCGGCTCTGGCACTGACGTGTGGAAGTTCTCCGAGGCCGTCCGGGCCGGTGAAATGACCCTGCCGGAATTCATGTCGGCCGAGAGCGGCATGAGCCGCTCGCCGGGCACCTGCATGACCATGGGCACCGCCTCGACCATGGCGGCCATTGTCGAGGCCATGGGCATGAGCCTGCCCTACAACGCCTCGATCCCCGCCGTGGACGCCCGCCGGGCCGCCATGGCGCACCATACGGGCCGAACGATCGTCAAGATGGTCCACGATGGCCTGACCATGTCGCGGGTGGCCACCCGCGCCGCCTTCGAAAACGCCTTGCGCGTCCACGCGGCCATCGGCGGCTCGACCAACGCCGTCATCCACCTTCTGGCGCTGGCCGGACGTCTCGGCGTGAAGCTGGACCTCGAGGACTTCGACAACCTCTCGCGTGACGTGCCCCTGCTCGTCGACCTGCAGCCGTCGGGCCGCTTCCTGATGGAGGATCTGCACTATGCCGGTGGCCTGCCGGCGGTGATGAAGCAGATGGCCCCGTTCCTGAACCCGGAGGCTCTGACCGTTTCGGGCGCGGCGATCGGCGATCAATACGACAAGGCCGAAGTGTTCAACGCCGAGGTCATTCGCTCGCTCGAGGCGCCCGTGAAGCCCGACAGCGGCATCTGGGTGCTGCGCGGCAATCTGGCGCCGGGCGGGGCGGTGGTGAAGCCCAGCGCCGCGACCCCTGCATTGCTGACGCACACGGGCAAGGCGGTGGTCTTCGAGACCATCGAGGATTTCAAGGCCCGCATCGACGACCCGGACCTGGAGGTCGACGAGACGTCGATCCTGGTGCTCAAGGGCTGCGGTCCCAAGGGCTATCCGGGCATGCCCGAAGTCGGCAACATGCCGCTTCCGACCAAGCTTCTGGAAAAGGGCGTCAAGGACATGGTCCGCATCAGCGACGCGCGGATGAGCGGAACGGCTTTTGGCACGGTCATCCTGCACGTCTCGCCGGAGTCCGAGGCCGGCGGACCCCTGGCCGTGGTGCGCACTGGCGACGTGATCACCCTGGACGGGCCCACGCGCGCCCTGAACATCGCCATCTCCGATCAGGAGATGGCGCGGCGCCTGGAGGCCTGGCGCGCCGACCGCCCGGCCCCGACCTACAAGCGCGGCTACGCCAAGCTCTATGTCGACCACGTGCTGCAGGCCGACAAGGGCTGCGACCTGGACTTCCTGGTCGGCGCGTCCGGCTCGGTCGTCACCCGTGAAAGCCACTGATGGATCCGTCCGTCTCGATCTTCGGCGACTGGGGCACCTCGCGGCTGCGGCTTTACCTGCGCCAGGGCAAGAGCGTGCTGGATCGTCGCGACGGTCCCGGCGTCAGCGCCCTGACCAAGACGCCGCGGGAGACCTTCCTCGACCTGGTCGGCGACTGGCGCGAGGCGCGGCCTTCGGGCGCGATCCTGTGCGGCATGGTCGGCTCGCGCATCGGCTGGGCGGAGGCGCCCTACGCCCCTTGCCCGGCCACGGCCGGCGACCTGCGCGCGCGGGTGCTGAAGATCGAGGCTGACGGCCTGCCGGTGTCGATTATCCCGGGCCTGTCCTGCGTCAATCCGCTGGGCGGTCCCGATGTGATGCGCGGCGAGGAGACCCAGATTCTGGGCGCCCTCGAACTCGATCCAGCCCTCAAGCAGGGCCGCCATCTGCTGGTCCTGCCCGGCACCCACAGCAAGTGGACCGTGGTCGATGACGGCGCGATCACCAACTTCCTCACCGCGCCGGTCGGCGAGACCTTCGCCCTGCTGCGCCAGCACTCGACCCTGGCGGCCGGCGTCGGCGCCGATGTCCAGGGCTCGGACAAGGGCTTCGCCATGGGCCTGGCCCGGATCGCGGAGAAGGGGCCAGCCATGCTGCCGCACCTGCTGTTCGAGACCCGCGCCCGGCAACTTCTGGACGCCCTGCCGGCCGCCGACGCCATGGGATTTCTGTCCGGCCTGCTGATCGGCGCCGACGCGGCCGCCGCGCGGCAATGGTTCGGCGCGCTTGGCGAGGTGACCTTGGTCGGGGCTCCGGCCCTCAACGGTTTCTATGGCCAGGCCATCGCCGCCCAGGGTGGCCGCGCCGTGGCTGTCGATGGCGACAGCGCCGTGCTGGCCGGCCTTTCGGTGCTTTCACCCCAGAACAACAGTGAGTTCCATGTCCTCGCCTGAAGCCGCCGCCAGCCGTCCCCCGCCCATCGTGGCGATCCTGCGCGGCGTGAAGCCCGACGAGGTCGTGGCCATCGCCAAGGCCCTGGTCGACGCCGGCGTGCGCGCCATCGAGGTGCCGCTGAACTCGCCCGAGCCGCTGGAGAGCATTCGCCGGCTCTGCGAAGCCTATGGGGATGTCGCCCTGTGCGGCGCGGGCACCGTGCTGACGGCCCAGGCCGTCGATGACGTGGCCGCGGTCGGCGGCAAGCTGATCGTTACGCCCAACACCGATCCCGAGGTCATCGCGCGCGCCGTGGCGCTGGGCCTGACCGCCATGCCGGGCTTCGCCACGCCGTCGGAGGCCTTCGCGGCCGTGAAGGCGGGCGCCAAGGCGTTGAAGCTCTATCCGGCCAGCAGCTTTGGTCCCAGCCACATCAAGGCCGTCAAGGACGTCCTGCCCAAGGACATCCTGGTCTACGCCGTCGGCGGGGTGGGGGCGGCCAATCTGGAGCCCTGGCTGACGGCCGGTGTGGCCGGCATCGGCGTCGGCGGCGAGCTCTATCGTCCCGGCTACACGCCAGAGGAAGTCGGCCAGAGGGCCGTCGCCCTGGTCGCCGCCTGGAACGCTCAAGCCCAATAAGAATAACCGTCCCTTGGGGGGGAACACGTGAAGACCATCGATTTCGTCATCCTGGCGATCTACGCCGTCGCCATCTTCGGCTTGGCCCAGTGGGTTTCCCGCGACAAGGGCGGCAAGCAGAAGGACTCCAACGACTACTTCCTGGCCGGCAAGGCCCTGCCCTGGTGGGCGATCGGCGCGTCGCTGATCGCCGCCAACATCTCGGCCGAGCAGATCATCGGCATGAGCGGCTCGGGCTACGCCCTGGGCCTGGCCATCGCCTCCTATGAGTGGATGGCGGCCCTGACCCTGCTGATCGTCGGCAAGTTCTTCCTGCCGATCTTCCTGAAGAACAACATCAGCACCATGCCGCAGTTCCTGGAGCAGCGGTACGGGCCCAGCGTCCGCAACGTGATGGCGGTGTTCTGGCTGATCCTCTACGTCTTCGTGAACCTGACCTCGATCCTGTGGCTGGGCTCGATCGCCATCCACACCGTGGCCGGCGTCGACCAGATGACCGCCCTGGTGATCATCGGCGTCTTCGCCCTGGCCTATCAGCTGTGGGGCGGGCTGAAGGCCGTGGCCCTGACCGACATCGTCCAGGTGGCCCTGCTGATCACCGGAGGCCTGATCATCGTCTTCCTGTCACTAAGCAAGATCGGCGGCGGCGACCTGATGGCCGGCTTCCACCAGCTGACCGTCCAGTTCCCCGACAAGTTCGACATGATCCTGTCGCGCGACAATCCGCACTACAAGGACCTGCCGGGCCTTTCCGTGCTGTTCGGCGGCCTGTGGGTGATGAACGTCAGCTACTGGGGCTTCAACCAGTACATCATCCAACGCGCCCTGGGGGCCAAGGACATCACCGAGGCCCAGAAGGGCATCGCCCTGGCCGCTTACCTCAAGCTGCTGATGCCGGTGATCGTGGTGCTGCCGGGCATCGCCGCCCTGGTGCTCGTGCCCGGCCTGGCCAAGCCCGATCAGGCCTATCCGGAGATGATGAAGCTGTTGCCGCCGGGCCTGCTGGGCCTGGTGTTCGCCGCCCTGGTGGCCGCGATCGTCGCGTCGCTGGCCGCCAAGATCAACTCGATCGCCACCATCTTCACCTTGGACATCTACGCCAAGGTCAAGACCGGCTCGAGCGAGCGCCATCTGGTCACCGTCGGTCGGATCACCGCCGTCGCGGCGGTGATCGTCGGCATCCTCATGGCCAAGCCGCTGCTGGGCAAGGCCGAGCAGGCGTTCCAGTTCATCCAGGACTTCACCGGCTTCTTCACGCCGGGGATCGTGGTGATCTTCATGTTGGGCCTGTTCTGGAAGCGCGCCACCACGGCCTCGGCCCTGGTGGCGGCGATCGGCGGCGCGGCCCTGTCGGGCGCCTTCTTCGTCGCCGACAAGCTGGGCGTGTTCGTGATCCCGTTCATGAACCGCGTGGGCCTGGTGTTCCTGCTGACCCTGGCCGCCGCGGTCATGGTCTCGCTGGTCGCGCCCCAGAAGAAGGCGGTCAATGTCGTGTCGCTGGACGGCGTCACCTACAAGACCACAGGGGGCTTCAACATCGCCGGCCTGGGCGTGATCGTGATCCTGATCGCGCTCTACGCGGTGTGGTGGTGATCCGTTCGACGCCGCCCCGGTTGGGATCACGCGACCTCAAGGAGTTGCCCATGTCTGAGATCAAGTTGCTTTTCCGCGCCGCGCTGGCGACGGTCGTCCTCGGGGGCTCGGCCTTCGCCGGCGAACTGACGGCCAATGCGACCCTGAAGGCCGATCAGCCGGGGGCGCCGATCTCGCGCTACATCTATGGCCAGTTCTCCGAGCACCTCGGCGCCGGCATCTATGACGGCGTCTGGGTGGGAACGAACTCGAAGATTCCCAACGTGCGCGGGATCCGCACCGACGTCGTCACGGCCCTGAAGGACATCCATGCGCCGGTGATCCGCTGGCCGGGCGGCTGCTTCGCCGATGAGTACCGCTGGCGCGACGGCATCGGCCCGCGCGACAAGCGGCCTTCGCGCAAGAACAACTGGTGGGGCGGCTCGCCCGAGACCAACGCCTTCGGCACCCATGAATTCATGGACTTCGCCGAGCAGGTCGGCGCCGATCCTTACGTCTCGATCAACATGGGCTCGTCGGACCCGACAGAGATGCGCGAGTGGATCGAGTATATGGTCTCGCCGGGCGACGACACCCTGGCTCAGGAGCGCCGCGCCAACGGCCGCGACAAGCCGTTCAACGTCCCCTTCATCGGCATCGGCAACGAGAGCTGGGGCTGCGGCGGCGAGATGACGCCGGAGTACTACGCCAACGAATACCGTCGCTTCTCGGCCTTCTTCCACAAGAACGACGACAACAAGGCCATGCGGGTGGCGTCAGGCGCGAACGCGTTCGACGTCAACTGGACCGATGTCGTCACCAAGAACGCCGGTCGGTTCATGGACGCCATCTCGCTGCACTACTACACGATCCCGACCGGCGACTGGTCCAAGAAGGGGGCGGCCACCGGCTTCGACAAGGCCGCCTGGGGCAAGACCTTCGCCCAGACCTTGCGGATGGAGGACCTGCTTCAGAAGCACATCGCGGTCATGGACAAGAACGATCCGACCAAGCGGATCGGCCTCTATGTCGACGAATGGGGCGCCTGGTACGACGTCGAGCCGGGCACCAATCCGGGCCACCTCTACCAGATGAACACCCTGCGCGACGGCGTGGTGGCGGCGGCCAATTTCAACATTTTCCACCGGCATACCGACCGTGTGAAGATGACCAACATCGCCCAGACCATCAATGTGCTGCAGGCGATGATCCTGACCCGGGGCGACCAGATCGTCCTGACGCCAACCTATTACGCCTACAAGATGTACGCGCCCTTCCAGGACTCGACGGCGATCCCGCTGGACGTCACCGCGCCCGAGATCGACGTGGCCGGCAGCAAGATCCCCGCCTTCAACGCCTCGGCCGCCAAGGGCAAGGACGGCAAGACCTATATCGCCGTCGCCAACATGTCGCCGGATGACAGCGTCAAGCTGTCGGTGGCGATGGGCGCGCTGAAGGCCAAGGCCGTGTCGGGCCAGGTGCTGACCGCCGAAAAGATGGACGCCGTGAACGCCTTCGGCGCCAAACCCGTCGTCGCGCCGGCGCCCTTCAAGGGCGCCAAGCTGTCGGGCGACAAGCTGACGCTCGATATCCCGTCCAAGTCGGTGGTGGTCGTGGCCGTCGACTAGATCTGGCGCCGCCGGACCGCGGCTTGCGCGGTCCGGCGGCCCCTTTCGATCACGCCTCTCAGGGCTGCCGCTGGACGCGGACCATGAGCGAGCGGCCCTCCGCCGGCAGGATGAGGCCAAAGGCGGTCTCGTCGCCGTTCAGGAAGCGCTCGCGGATCCAACGGCCGGCCTCCATCCGCCCCTCCTCGACGCTCACAAGTTCGACGCCGCCGGTCTCGCCGAGCTTTGACGCGAATTTCAGGTTGGCCGACGCCCCCGTCACGAAGAACGTGTCGGGCTCCACTTCGGCGACGATGGCCCTGCCTGACAGGTCGGCATTGCCTTGGCCGCGCGGTCCGCCGTAGCCGTCGCGCACGGGACCGAACCGCACGGTCAGATCGTATCGCGAGAAGGTCAGCGGAATGTTGGCCATGCCATCTTCCTCGACCGCCACGCCAACCTTGCCCGCATCCCGTAGCGGCAGAAGGAAGGGCGCGGCCTCCTGCAAGAGGCCATAGGTGACGGCGATCGGCTCGGCCTTGGGCTTGTCGCCCTCAAGCCCAAAGCCCGCATCCAGGCCGAACTTGGAGATACCCAGGCTATAGGGCTGGGCGATCGTCCAGAAGGCGTGGCGCGCGTGCGCCATCGAGCCGCCGGTCTCCGGCACGAACAGGGGATTGCCGGCGACGTCATAGGCGCGGGCGATGGCGGTGTAGGGCGCGACGTTGGTGTCGTAGTTGTCGACCCCGACGACGTCCACGGCCGGCGCGAGACGTCGCCAGGCCTCCAGCAGCCAGGAAACGGCCCCGCCCGATGGGGAGCTGTCGCCCGGCCGCTCAAGCCCCGGCTGCTCGCGCGGCCAGACATTGACGTAGAGCGGCAGATCGTAGGCGGCCTTGCCCGCCGCGGCGACCGCGCCGACATAGCGCGCGGTGTGGTAGGCCATGAACGCCTCGGGCGCGCGGGCGCCGAAGTTGGCGGTCCAGGACCCAGGCTTGGCGCCCGGCATGTCGTCCGGTACGGCGCCGTCGAACAGCCGCTGGGCCCTTGGCGAATAGTCCCGATCCGAGCCCAGGACCCCGGCCTCGTTCTCGACCTGGACCAGGATCACCGTGCGCTGCTGACTATCGGCGAGCTTGAGGTGGGCCATCAGGGCGGCGAAGGCGCGGGCGTCCGCGGCTTGACCCGATGCGCTCAAGGGGCTCAAGGCTTCGACCGTGCGGCCTTGCGCGTTGATCACCCTTTCGAAACGGGTCGCGTCGCGCTTGATCCAGGCGGGCGTGTAGCCCATCGCGCCGTTCTTCCAGGTGCCGAACCACAGCAGGGCCAGGCGCACCTTTTGCGCCCGCGCCTCGGCGATCAGCCCGTCGACAACCGAGAAATCGAACTTTCCCTCGACGGGTTCGATGGATTCCCAGCCGACCGGGGCCATGACGGTATTGGCGTGGCTTCGGGCGACGGCCGGCGCCAGGTCTCGCAGGATCGGCCCATAGCCGCTCGAGTTGTTGAGCTGGACGCCGAGCACGAGAAACGGTCGCCCGTCGACCTGCAGGGCGGGTTTGCCCGACGCCGTCGGCGCCAGTCGCACCGATTGCGCGGCGGCGGGCGCGGCGAGGCTCAGCACAGCGCCGGCCAAGGCAAGGCTTCGAAGTTTCATCCTGGTGCTCCCATGCGGCGCGGTCTCTCATTTCGGACCGGCTTCTGACTTCCGGGCTTTGCATCGGCCCTTAGGACTAGCGTGACGACGGATCGGGGCGGCGCGATCAAGCCCTGGATCGGCGCGTCGCGATGGACGCGGTCGGTGACGAACATTCGGCCCGACCAGCCCGGCGGCGTCACAAGGCGACGGGGGGACAGCCCGCCGTTGACGTGAACAAGGACCAGTTCGTCGCCATTCGGCGAAAGGGCCGCCACCGTATCCAGATCGTCGACGGGCGCGAGCCGATAGCCTGGCCGGATGTGGCGGCTGAACCCCGCCATGACCCAGTATTTCAGGGTCACATGCAGCGGGTGCGCCGCGCTGGGCTCGGCGCGCAGATCGGCCTTGATCAATCCCCAATTGGAGCCCTTCGCGCCGTCGCGGGCGCTGACATCTTCCACGGCCTGCCAGAACACCCAGGCGCTGGGCTCGAGCCGCTTGAGGTCCATGACGACGTGCTCGGCGAAGGCCAGGGCCGAGTCGAGGCTGTCGAAGTCTTCCGGGTACCCGTTTAAGGGGGTGTCGTTCTCCGACATCCACAGGCGGATCCTGGCGGCGCGCGCGACGTCGCGAACACCCGTCTGATGGAGGCTCCCGTAGCTGTGCACATTGAGCTGTCCGATCGCGGCCCTGGCCTCAGCGGGATAGCCGGCCCAGTCGCGCAGAAAGACATGCGAGTTGGTTTCGTCCGGCGCGCTGATCGTCGTCTTGAGGCCCCGCGCGCGAAGCGCCGCGTCGGCCGCCACGATCATCGCCGCCTGGCGCTGAGGGCTCCAATGGGCCCCCTCCTGGGTGTTGGCCGCGTGCCAGTAGTCGGTATTGGGTTCGTTGACCGGCGACAGCGTTCTGAAGGCGATGCCGTGGCGGCGCTGCAGCTCGTCGACGACGCGCGCCATGTAGGCGGCGAAGAGCCCTTCCTGTCCGGGGCGCAGGTTGTCGTCGGTGGCCTTCTCCGCGCCCGACACCTTGCCGCTGACCGTCATGAACCAGGGCGGCGAGTTCGAGAAGGCTTCGAAGATAGGCGCTCGCACCCGCGTCTTGATCGCGTCCAGCCACCACCGCTGTGCGCTGTCCGCCGACCAGTCCCACATCTCTTCGCGGTCCGGTCGCCACCAGTCGTTGCCGGCCGCGCCAGGCGGGCGACGCCAGAAGCCGGGCACGGCCGCTCCGGTCCGCAGGTAGGGCTTGGTCTCCGGAGCGTCCCCGCCGCCGATATTGTAGCGGGCGATGGTGAAGCCCAGGCCGCCGGGTCCGTAGAGCAGATCGGCCAGCCGGTTACGGTCATCCGCCGGCCAGCCGCCGGTGACGTTGGCGAACCAGGCCAGCGCCGTTCCCCAGCCCTCGAAGACCACGCCGGGGCGGCCGACCCGCAACGGTATCGTGATGGCGTCGAGCGAAGCGGCGACGGCCGCCGAAGCGCTGACGAGCCATCCGGCCGCCGCCAGGACGCCGCGACGGGTCGGATCGCCGGGACTCGCTCTTCGCGCCTCATTCGGCGCCGCATGGCTGGCCGAAGGCCCGCCTTGGCCAAGGCGGCGTGGGCGCACGGGCCGGCTCATCGCGTCTTTTCCGACACAAATGGCGGCCAATTCGGCGCGCCGTGGGGAGGACCTCCCCCACCGTCAAGACGTGTCAGTTCCAGAAAGCAACGGATAACGACCACCCCAACCTCCCTCATCGCGGCGCTCTACCTGAAACACCTACAATCTTACTACTTGTAGTACAAATGAATGCGGTTTATGTCCGACAAGAAATCGCGCCGCAACGAGCGTGATCGGACGCCGTTAGGAGAGGGAACAAGGATGAAGACGGGCAAATACCGCTTTAGCGTCGGTGTATCGCTGCTGGCTATGGCCATCTCGGCCCCATGGGCCGCTCAGGCCCAATCGACCCAGGACAACAGCACCGCCGTGGAAGAGGTCGTGGTCACCGGGGTGCGCGAAAGCCTGCGCTCGGCCCAGGCGCTGAAGCGCAACGCCGACCAGATCGTCGATTCGGTCCAGGCTCAGGACATCGGCAAGCTGCCTGACGCCAACACCACCGAGGCCTTGCAGCGCATAACCGGCGTGCAGATCCAGCGCCGCTATGGCGAAGGGGCCACCGACTTCGATCACCGTACTCAGCCCGCCGTCACCGTGCGCGGCCTGACCCAGGTGCAGAATTTCCTGGACGGCCGCGCCGTCTACTCCGCCTCGGGCGGCCGAGCCTTCGACCTGGAAGGCGTGCCGCCGGAACTGCTCTCGGGCATCGACGTCTACAAGAACGCTCCGGCCAATATCATCGAGGGCGGCGTCGGCGGCGCGGTGAACCTGCGCACGCGCAAGCCGTTCGACGCGCCGGGCCGCGTGCTCAGCGCCACGCTTCGCGGCAACTATTACGACCGCGTCGGCAAGGATGGCGGCTCGATCTCCGGTCTGTACAGCAACCGCTGGGACACCTCGGCCGGCGAGATGGGCTTCCTGGTCAACGCCGTGCTCAGCAAGTCGCACTACCGCCAGGACGGCCTGCTGGCCGGCCCATTCGACACGGTTCCGGCGGGCTCGATCGCCGGCGCCCCGGCCAACGCCCAGGTGCCCTACGGCTTCGAAATCTATGACGACACCGGCGATCGCAAGCGCCTGGGCATCGCCACGGCCTTCCAGTGGAAGCCCAGCGACGACCTGCTGATCACGGCCCAGTACCAGCGCACCAAGTACTGGTTCAATCGGACCGGCGCCTACTACTACGACTACAACAACCGCTCGAACGTGCGGAACGCCGCCGGCGTGGTGACCAGCTACGGCACCGACCCGCTGCCGGGCGCGGCCTTCAGCTTCAACGACGAGGGTTACGCCACCAAGGGTTCGCTGCAGAACCAGACCTTCGAGACCGGCCGCTATGACCAGCAACTCTGGAGCCAGAGCCAGAACTTCACCCTGAACGCCGCCTGGCGGGTCAGCGACAAGCTGAAGACCAGCTTCGACGCCCAGTACCTGAAGTCGTACTACAACGCCGACCGCAACGGCCACGTCCTGTCGCTGTACACCCAGGCCGGCCAGACGGGCCTGACCACGCCGCACAAGACGGTCGTCGACTTCGACCTGACCGGCAAGTATCCGCGCTTCGAGGTCCGCGACCCGTCGCTGCTGAACAATCCGGCCAACTACACCACCCCGTACATCGCCGACTCCCTGCAGCGGAACGATGCCGAGACCTTGGCCCTGACCAGCGACTTCGAGTACGATTTCGAGGGCGGCTTCTTCGACAAGCTGCGCGGCGGCGCGCGCTATTCCGATAACTCCATCGACCTGCGTGGCACCTGGCATGGCGTCTGCGTGACCTCGCTGGGCGCCGACCCGAACTGTTCGGCCCCGGCCGGCACGCCGCTGGTCCCGCTGAGCGCTCACCCGCAGCTGTCCATGAAGGGACCGTCCAAGGACTGGTTCGACGGCAACACGGTCAAGGGCGGGCTGCTCTATCCGGCATTCCCGACGGGCGACGGCGTCTGGGCCCAGACCAAGGCGCTGTACGCCCTGCTGGGCGCGACCACGAAGGACAACTTCACCCCGGGCGACCTGAACAGCCAGACCGAGAAGACCTATACCGGCTGGGCGGTCGCCGACTACGCGACCGAGATCGGCGGCGTGGCCATCGACGGCGGCGTGGGCGTGCGGGTGATCAAGACCGAGGCCACCTCGACAGGCACTCAGTTCAACGCCGACGGCACCTCCAAGGCGATCGATGTCGACAACAGCTACACGCGGGTTCTGCCCAGCTTCAATCTGCGCGCCAAGCTGACCGACACCCTGCAGGCGCGCCTGGCCTATTCGAAGGGCTTGGCGCGTCCGAACTTCGACCAGTTGTCGACCAACCTGACGCTGAACAATCCCAACCAGGTCAACCCGGTCACTGGCCACCCCAGCGCCAGCTCGGGCAACCCGGCCCTGCGTCCGATCGAGTCCGACAACTATGACGTCACGGCCGAGTGGTACTTCTCCAGCACCGGCTCGCTGACCGCGGGCGCCTTCTACAAGAAGGTCGACGGCTTCCTGGCCGGCGGCACGGTGGTGGGCAGCTATAACGGCGTCGTCTACGACGTCGGGACGGTGGTCAATTCGGGCAACGGCACGGTCAAGGGGATCGAGCTGGGCTACCAGCAGTTCTTCGACTTCCTGCCGGGCGTGTTCAGCGGCCTGGGCCTGCAGGCCAACTACACCTATGTCGACTCCAGCGTGAGCAACCCGTTCGCCACCGCGGGCTCCAGCATTCCGACCCAGGTGCCGCTCGAGAAGCTGTCCAAGAACAGCTTCAACCTCGTCGGGCTGTATCAGAAGGGTCCGGTCAGCGGCCGCGTCGCCTATAACTGGCGTTCGGCCTATCTGGACCAGACGACGGGCAGCGGCGCCAACGGCATCCCGCAATACGCCAAGCCCTACGCCTCGCTGGACGCCTCGATCAGCTACGACGTCAACGACCACGTCGCCGTGTCGTTCGACGCCGTCAACATCAACAACCGCATGAACGTCCTCTACATCGGCACGTCCGCCGCGCCGTTGCAGTACCAGCTGAACGACCGGCGCTTCGGCTTCGCCGTGCGCGTCACCTACTAAGGCCTCCCCTGCTAGCCGGCGTGGCGCTTGTCGCCACGCCGGCGTCTTTTTGCTGGGAGCGCGAGAGCCGAGCGTGTTGGCGGCTCTGGCGTATCGGCGATCCAAGTCTATGATTTCGAGCCCTTTTGTCCGCGCCCCACGAAGCTGGAAGGCTCCTGGCCGCCCGCAAGGTTATTCATGACCGAGGCTTTCTCGACATCAGCCGCGCCCCCCGCCCGGGAAGGCGCGCTTTGCCGTATCGTCATCGTCGGGGGCGGCGCCGCCGGCTGGATGGCCGCGGCCGCGCTGTCAAAGGTGTTGGGGCCGCGCGGCCCCGCGATCACGCTGATCGAGTCCGAGGAGATCGGCATTGTCGGCGTGGGGGAGGCGACCATTCCGCCGATCCGCGCCTTCAACGGCCTGCTGGGCCTCGACGAGGCTGACTTCGTTCGCCAGACGCAAGGCACATTCAAGCTGGGTATCGAATTTGTCGATTGGACCCGGCTGGGACACCGCTACTTCCATCCGTTCGGCGTCTATGGCCATGACTTCGGCGTCGCGCCGTTCGAGGCGGTCTGGCGACGCCTGAACCGGGCCGGACAGGCCGGGCCTCTGGACAGCTATTCGGTCTGCGCCCAGGCCGCCGCCCAGGGGCGGTTCGCGCCGATCTCGCAGGCCGCCAACGGTCCGCCGCCGATGGGCTACGCCTTCCACTTCGACGCGGCGCTTTATGCCCGCATGCTGCGAACCCTTGCCGAGGCCGCTGGCGTCGTCCGCCGCGAAGGCAAGATCGTCGATGTCTCCCTGCGCGGCGCGGACGGCTTCGTAGAGGCCGTGACCCTGGCCAGCGGCGAGCGCATCGCGGGCGACCTTTTCATCGACTGCTCGGGCTTCCGGTCGCTGCTGCTGGGTCAGGCCCTGGGAACGGGGTTCGAGGACTGGTCGCGCTGGCTGCCCAACGACCGGGCCTTGGCCGTGCCGTCGGCCAATGTCGGTCCGCCCACGCCCTTCACGCGCTCGACCGCCCGCGAGGCCGGCTGGCAGTGGCGCATCCCCCTGCAGCACCGCACGGGCAACGGCTACGTGTTCTCCAGCCGGCACGTCTCGGTCGATGAGGCGACGGCGACCCTGTTGTCGGGCCTGGACGGCGAGCCGCTGGCCGAGCCGCGACTGCTGACCTTCCAGGCCGGCCGTCGCGAAGCGTGCTGGGTCAAGAATGTCGTGGCCCTGGGGTTGGCGTCGGGCTTCCTGGAGCCGCTGGAGAGCACCAGCATCCACCTGATCCAGTCCGGCGTGGCGCGTCTGCTGGAGATGCTGCCGACCAAGGCGTTCGAGCCCGCCGACGCGCGGCGCTACAACCGCCTGATGGCGGCGGACTTCGACCATGTCCGCGATTTCCTGGTCTTGCACTTCCACGTCACCCAGCGCGACGACACGCCGTACTGGCGCGAGCTGCGGGACATGACCCCGCCCGACAGCCTGGCCGAGCGGCTGGCCATCCATCGCGCCACCGGGCGCGTTTTCCGCGAGAGCGACGAGCTCTTCACCAAGACCAGTTGGCTGGCGGTGATGGAGGGGCAGGAGCTCGGGGCGGGCGAAGACGACCCGCTGGCGCTGGGGGTTCCCCCGGACATGGCCGCCGCGCGACTGGCGCGGAGCGCGGAGGCGGCGGCCCAAGCGGCGGCCGCCATGCCGACCCACGCTGACTTCATCAGGGCCCATTGCGCGGCGAAGTGTTGACGCCGGCCTGATCGTAATTGTCTGATAAATACAACCGGACTCGCTCCGGATGGGAGGGTGCGTATGAAGAAGATCCTGTTGGCCAGCGTCGCGTGGCTGAGCCTGGCGAGCGCGGCGGCCGCCGAGGGGCCGCGGGTCCAGCCGACGCAGGTGGACGCCTCGCGACCGGACTGGGAGAACCCGGCGGTCTATGCCCGGGGAAAGCTGGCGGCCAGCGCGACGCACTTCCCGTTCGAGACCCGCGCGGCGGCGCTGGCCGGCGACCCGGCCAAGTCGAGCCGTTACCAGACCCTGGACGGCCCGTGGTCGTTCAGCTTCTCGCCGTCGTCCGACAACGTTCCCGAGGGCTTCGAGAAGCCGGACTATGACGTGTCCGGCTGGAAGACCATCAAGGTCCCGGCCCTGTGGCAGACCGAGGGCTATGATCAGCCCCGGTACAACAACATCACCTACCCGTTCCCGGCCAACCGCCCGCTGATCCCGCACGCGACCAATCCCGTCGGCTCTTATCGCAGGACCTTCGAGATCCCCGCGGGCTGGTCGGGTCAGGACGTGATCCTGCACATCGGCGCGGCCGGTTCGGCCTATCGCGTCTGGGTCAACGGAAGCGAGGCCGGCTATTCGGAAGACTCCAAGCTTCCCAGCGAGTTCGACGTGACCAGGCTCCTGAAGCCTGGCCAGAAGAACATCGTCGCCATCCAGATCCACCGCTGGTCGGACGGCAGCTATCTGGAGGACCAGGACTTCTGGCGGGTCTCGGGCATCGAGCGTTCGGTCTATCTGAAGGCCGCGCCGAAGGTCCGGCTGACCGACCTCTTCGTCCATGCCGGCCTCGACAAGGCCTATCGCGACGGCGCGCTGTCGACCGACGTGGCGCTGACCCAGCGCGACCAGGCCGTGACCGTTCGCATGACCCTGCTGGACGGCGACAAGACGGTCCTGACCCAGGAGGCCAAGGTCGCCGCCGGCGTGGCCAAGACCCAGACCCTCTCGGCCAGCGTGCCCAACGTTCGCCAATGGACCGCCGAGACCCCCAACCTCTACACCCTGCTGGTCGAGGTGTTGGACGCCAAGGGCGGCGTGATCCAGGCCACGCCCCAGCGCATCGGCTTCCGCACCGTCGAGATCAAGAACGGTCGCGTGGCCGTCAACGGCAAGCCGATCATCATCCGCGGCGTCAATCGTCACGAGCACGATCCGGAGACGTTCCACGTCATCTCCGAAGCCAGCATGCGGCGCGACATCGAGCTGATGAAGCGCAACAATATCAACGCCGTGCGCACCTCGCACTATCCCAACGCCGAGCTCTGGTACGCCCTGGCCGACGAATACGGCCTCTATGTCATGGACGAGGCCGATATCGAGAGCCACGCCTATATGGACTACGCCAACAAGTATCCCGAACTGCGGCCCAAGCTGCAGATCGGCTTCGACCCGGCCTGGGAAGGCGCGCACGTCAGCCGCGTCCTGAACATGGTCGAGCGCGACAAGAACCACCCCTCGGTCATCTTCTGGTCGCTGGGCAACGAGGCCGGCATCGGACCCAATTTCGAGAAGGCCGCCGCCGAGGCTCGCAAGCGCGATCCCTCGCGTCTGATCTCGTATCTGGGCTGGGGCACCCTGGACTGGGAGCATGCGCCCAATCCCTATGTCGACATCTACGCGCCGATGTACGACGACATCGAGAAGATGGTGGACTGGGCCCAGGATCCGACCCGCACCCAGCCGATGATCCAGTGCGAATATTCCCACATGCAGGGTAACTCCGGCGGGAACTTCAAGGACTATTGGGACACCATCTACAAGTACGACAAGCTGCAGGGCGGCTTCATCTGGGACTGGGTGGACCAGTCGATGTACCGCTACGCCAAGGATGGTCGCCGCTACTGGGGCGACGGCGGCGAATATGGCCCCAATCCCGGCGGCGACGTCGAGTTCGGCGACGGCCTCAACCAGCCCGACCGCACGCCCAACCCGCACCTCTATGAAGTCCAGAAGGTGCTCTCGCCCATCCAGTTCGAGGCCTTCGATCCCGCGCGCGGTACGGTGACGGTGCGCAATCGCCACGACTTCCGCGACCTGTCGGGCTTCGCCTTCGAATGGGCGCTGCAGGAGAATGGCGTCACCGTGGCCTCGGGCGACCTGCCCGCCCTGGCCACCCAGGCCCGGGCGACCCAGACGATCACGCTGCCGCTCGCCAGCGTCGCGCGGAAGCCGGGCGCGGAGTATTTCGTCACCCTGCGCGCCAAGGCCAAGGCGGGCTCCGTTCCGCTGACGCCCGAAGGCTATGTCGTCGGCTGGGAGCAGTTCGCGCTGACTCAGCCGGTTTCCGCCCCGGCTCAGGCCGCCTCGGGCTCGGTCGCGGTGAAAGAGACCGCCGACCTGATCTCGCTATCGGCGTCCGGAACCACCCTGACGCTGGATCGCAAGACGGGCTTGGTCATGAGCTATGGCAAGCCTGGCGGCGCGACACTCAAGGGCGGTCAGCCGAACTTCTTCCGCGCCGAGACCGACAACGACACCCTGACGGGCACGGTCAATCAGCAGACGCCGTGGAAGGCGATGACCAAGACGCGCCAGACGCGGACGATCACGGTCGACGCCAAGGCCGGGCGGATCAGTGTCGATCACGAGCTCGGCGCCGGCGCGGCGCGCTTCGTCACGACCTACACCATGAATGGCGATGGCGCTGTCGACGTGGCTGGCCAACTGACCCCGCTGAAGGACGATCTGCCGCCGCCGGTTCGGGTGGGGCTTTGGTTCACTCTGCCGACCAGCGTCAAGACGGTCGAATGGTATGGACGGGGTCCGCACGAGAGCTATGTCGACCGCAAGACCAGCGCGCCGATCGGTCTGTGGCGCGGCCTGATCGCCGACCAGAACCACGACTACATGCGGCCCCAGGACACCGGCAACAAGGTCGACGTGCGCTGGATGGAGGTTTCCGGCGAGGGCCAGGGACTGCGGGTCCGGGGCGCGACGCCGCTGATGATGAACGTGCTGGCCTTCCCCTATGCCGACCTCTACCGGCGGCCGGAAGGCACGTGGAAAAGCAGCGACATCGTTCCGCACGACGAGGTCTCGCTGCTCGTCGATGGCGCGCAGTGGGGCGTTGGCGGCGACACGGCCTGGAACCATGTCGGTCAACCGCACATGCAATACCGCACCAGGCTGGAGCCGATCCGCGTCGCGTTCCGGCTGGAGCCGTTCGAGGGTGAGGGCTCAACGCCCGACAAGGCTTCGCCGGCGCAAGCCACGACGCCGCAATAGCCGCCGTTTTCCATCTCGTCATGGCCCTCTGGCGATCGCCGGAGGGGCCAAACTCAGAGAATTCGAATGAAGCTTCTCCCGTTCGCCCTGGCGGCGTTGCTGGCCGGTCCCGCGCTGGCCGGCCAGCCGATCAGCCCGCGTTTCAACGCCGACCCGTCGCCCCACGTCTTCAAGTCCGGCTACTATCTCTACGCCACCGACGACGCGTCGAACTCGGGAACCTACTGGGACTCGACCACCTGGAGGCTCTACACCTCCAAGGACTTCAAGACCTGGAAGGACGGCGGCGCGTTCCTGGGCGTTTCGGTATTTTCGTGGGCCAGGCCCGACGCCAAGGCTTGGGCGCCGGACGCGGCCTACCGCGATGGAAAATACTATTTCTACGCGCCGGTGGGCGGCGACAAGATCGGGGTGGCCGTCGCCGACCGCCCCGAGGGGCCTTTCAAGGACGCCATCGGCGCGCCCCTGGTCGACAAGGCGCGCGACGCCAACACTGGCGCCGAGCCGATCGACCCGCAGGCGCTGATCGACGACGACGGCCAGGCCTACATGGTCTTCGGCTGCCGCGAGCCCAAGATCGTCAAGCTGGGCAAGGACATGGTCAGCCTGGCCGGACCGATCGAGGACCTGGTCGTGACGGGCTTTCCCGCCGACGACCCCAAGAAGAAATTTGGCGAGGCGCCGTTCGTCCATAAGCGCGGGGGGCTGTACTATTTCAGCTTCTCGACCGGCTGGCCGGGCCAGATCGTCTACGCCACGGCCAAGTCCCCGATGGGACCCTACGCCTATCGCGGTGTGATCCTGGACTATCGGAACATCTCCACCAACCACCAGGCGATCATCGAGGCCGAGGGGCGGACGTGGCTGTTCTACCACGACAATCTGCTGCCCGGCGGCGGCGACCATCGCCGTTCGATCGCCATCGAGCCCCTGCGCTATGGCGCGGATGGCGCGATCGAGGAGGTGCGGCCCAAGCCCAAGCCCAAGCCCAAGCCCTAGCGTCCGACCGGATCGGCCGGCCCCGCGCCGGCCGGACCAAGGCTTGGACATCGCTCATTTGTAGTATAATACCGACGCAACATTCGGGGGCGGTATGAACGGGATAAAAATTGGCATTGTCGGCGTCGGCAAGATCGCGCGCGACCAGCATATTCCGTCCCTGGCGGCGGACCCCGACTGGACGCTGGCGGCCGTGGCGAGCCGCGCCCATGTCGATGTCGGCGTACCAGCCTTTCCGTCGCTCGAAGCCATGCTCGAGCAGGGCCCGGCCATTGAGGCCGTAGCGCTGTGTACGCCGCCGCAGGTTCGTTGGCGGACCGCCGTGGCGGCCCTGAACGCCGGCAAGCATGTCTTCATGGAGAAGCCGCCCGGCGTGAGCGTTGGCGAAGTGCGCGACCTCGCCGCGCTCGCCGCCGACAACAAGGTGACGCTCTTCACCAGCTGGCATTCGCGGTTCGCCGCGGGCGTTCCCGCCGCCAAGGCCTGGCTCGCGGATCGCCGCATTCGCCGGGTCGACATTCAGTGGCGGGAAGACGTGCGGCGCTGGCATCCGGGGCAGACCTGGATCTGGGAAGCCGGCGGACTCGGCGTTTTCGACCCGGGCATCAACGCCCTGTCGATCCTGACCGAGATCATGCCTCGTGAGGTGTTCGTCACCAGCGCGGCCCTGGACATACCGGCGAACGTCCAAAGCCCGGTCGCGGCCCATATCGAGATGACGGACCTCGACGCCACGACGATCACCGCGGATTTCGACTTCCTGCAAACCGGTCCTCAGACCTGGAGCATCGAAATCGAGACGGACACGGAAAAACTGTGCCTGTCGCTGGGCGGAGCGGTGCTCGATATCGGCGGCCAGCGGATCGTGGAGGCGGCGGACACCGAATATCCCGGCCTGTATCGTCGCTTCAGCGCGCTGATCCGAAGCGGCCGGTCGGATGTCGACGTTAGGCCCCTGGCCCTGGTCGCTGACGCCTTTCTGCTCGGTCGCCGAACCCTGGTCGAGCCGTTCGTCGAATAGGCGCTCCGGGATCGACCAAGGCGCGCGGCGAGCGTCCGGGGACTACCCCGTGACGGCGTCCGGCGACGCGGCGAGGTCCGAAGCGGCTAGGTCCGAAGCCGAGCGTACGAGTTCGAGAACGTCGAGGATGATCTCGCGCATGGCGGCCGAAGCCTTGTCGGCGTCGCGGGCGATGATCGCCTCGGCCACATCCTCGTGCGAGGGGATCGACGCCGTCCGGCCCTTGATGCGATTGGTGAAGCGGATGGAGATGCGCAGAGCCGTGTTCACCAGTTCATGGAGCTCGCGGTAGAACGGGTTCTGCGTCGCGCTGAGGATGGCGATGTGGAAGGCGATGTCAGCGGCCAGCGCGTCATCCTCGCCCCTGGCCGCGGCCTTCATCCGGCGCAGGCCCCGGCGGATTTCCTCGAGTCCCGCCTCATCGGCGTTGCGAGCGGCCAACGCCGCGGCGGCGGGCTCCAGTCCCAGGCGCATCTCCGTGAATTCGGTCAGCAGGCGCAGCGAGAACTTGCGCTCCAGCAACCAACGCAGCACGTCGGGATCGAGCATGTTCCACTCGGCTTCCGGCTCGACCACGGTGCCATGCCGGGGGCGGGCGCTGAGCAGGCCCTTGGCCGTCAGCATCTTCACCGCCTCGCGCGTCACCGTTCGGCTGGCGCCGAAGCGCTTGGAGACTTCGGCTTCCGTCGGAAATCCCGTGAGCGCGAACTCGCCCGTGACGATGGCTTGACCGAGCGCTTCGACCAGCGAGTAGGTCAAGCTGGTGCCGGGCTGTGTGCGCATCGGCTCGTATTCTTTCCGCGACGGCTTCGCTAAGGGTTGTCATTCATCTGTAGCGCGCTTCGGGCGCCCCTGAAACAGGCAGCTACATCCCTAGGTCAAGTCCGCGGCCTGCCTGCTCGGCGACGAACGACCCGGTCGGCCCGCCGCGACCCGGGTTCGCGAGCGCCGGGGCGGCGGGCTTGCCGGCCGCTCCCGCCGCAAGGGCGGGAGCGACGGCTGAAATGCGGGCGCGCGGACCCGCTTACGACCCCAGGTGCGTGTTGAACCAACCCACGATGCGGTTGGTCAGGTCGGTGCGGTTTTCCGGCCGGCGGATGCCGTGGCCCTCGTCCTGGTAGACGACCAGCGAGGTCTCGACGTTCATGGCCTTCAGGCCGTGCCAGAACTCCATCGACTGGGCCGCCGGCGTCTCGACGTCGCGCTCGCCGACATAGATGAAGGTCGGGGTCTTGGCGTCCTTGATCGTGCGGATCGGCGACAGCTTGTCGTAGATCGCCGGGTCGTTATAGGCGGTGTCGCCGAAGAACGGGACCATCCACTGGTCGATACCGTTCTGACCGTAGTAGCTGATCCAGTTGGCGATGCCGGCGCCGGCCACGGCGGCCTTGAAGCGCTGGCTGTGGGTCACCGTCCACATGGTCATGTAGCCGCCGTAGCTGTGGCCGAAGATCCCCAGGCGCTTGTCGTCGACCGGGGCGATCTTCTCCACCGCGTCGATCCCGGCCAAGATGTCGCGCAGGTCGCCGCCGCCGAAGTCGCGGCGGTTGCTGGTCTTGAAGGCCTCGCCCTGGCCGAAGCTGCCGCGCGGATTGGGCTGGAACACGTAGTAGCCAGCCTTCAGCAGGTCATAGACCGTGCCGCTGGAGCCGAAGCGCGAGGTCACGGCCGACGACGGGCCGCCGTGGACGATGACGACCATCGGATAGGTCTTGCCCGGCTCGACCTTGGCCGGCGCCTGCAGCCAGCCCTGGACGTCGAAGCCTTCGTTCTTCCAGGTGACGCTCTTGCCGATGTAGTTGGCGGTCAGGTCGTCGTTGTCGTGGGTGATGGGCTTCAGCGACTCCGGCGCGCCCACCAGAATTTGCGGCGCCCTGGCGAACGAGTCGACGACCGTGGCGGCCAGCTTGCCGCTGGGGTCGAACGAGACGCGGCCGTCGCCGGCTGAATAGCTGACCTCGCCGCGCGCCATGAGCGTGACCTTGGCCCCGCCGGCCGGGTCGATGCGGGCGATGGCGCTGTCGCCGCCCAGGATGGCCGAGGCCATCGGGCCCTTGGCGGTCCAGGAGAGGCTGGTGAAGGTGCCCTTGTAACCCTCGGTCAGGTTGGTGGGCTGGCCGCCCGCGAGCGGCACGGTCCAGACGTCGCCGCCGACCGCGCCGAAGTCGCTCATCAGGCCGCCGATGAAGGCCACCGACTTGCCGTCGGGCGACACGCGCGGGGCGTTCAACTGCATCTTGGGCGCGGCGATCACGCGGCTGGAGCCGTCGATCCCGAAGGCCCGCAGGCTGGCGACCCACCAGTTGTTGTCGCCGTCGCCCTTGGCGGCCGTGCCAACGAAGCCCTTGGAATCCGGCGTCCAGTCATACTCGTAGACGAAGGTGTCGTCGGGCGAGGCGAACTTCAGGTCGCCGCCGATGGCGGGGACCACGGCGATGCGCTGCTCGTCGATGGTCCCGGCGACGCCGATCTCGCCGACCTGGCGCACGCCGGCCTGGGTGGCGCCGGTCTGCTTGCGCGCGCCGACCGTGGCGAGCATGGCGATCGACTGGCCGTTCGGGGCCCAACGCGGCGTGCTGGCCACGCCCTTCACCGTCGCGGCGGCGCGGACCTTGTCGCCCTCGATCACGAACAGGGTGGCCGCGCCGGCCCGCATGTCCGAGCCGATGAAGGCCAGCTTCTGGCCGTCGGCCGACCAGGCCGGGCCGCTGTAGCGGCAGGTCTGGCAGGGATCGAAGCGGTTGGTGATCTCGCCCTTGGCCGAGCGGATGACGATGGCGGCGCGGTTGTCGGACGCCGTCCCGACGGTCTCGGCGCTTTCGATGGCCGCCAGGCGCTTGCCGCCCGGGGCCAGCATCAGGCCGCCATAGCCATGGACCGAGGGAGCAGCGGGCGCGGCCGCTTGCAGGGCCGCCGCGGCGACCAGGGAGAGCACGAACGACATCACGTGAGCCTTGAGTGAGCCTTGCCGGAAAGGGCGTGTGCCTCGAATTCGCGCGCCAATGTGTCTGAAAAATTTCTGTCGCAATTTGTCCGAGACTCAGTCGCCGTCGTCGGGCGCGGTCAGGTCGGACGGGTCGAACGCGTAGTCCAGCAGGTCGCCCGGCTTGCAGCCCAGGGCCGCGCACAGCCTCGCCAGGGTGCGGAAGCGGATGCCCTTGACCTTGCCCGAGCGGAACAGGGACAGCTGGGTCTCGCTGAGGCCGACCTCCTGGGCCAGGTCGCGGGCTTTGAGGCCCTTGGCGACGATCAGGGCGTCCAGGGTGACGCGAACGGGCATCAGATCATCTCATCGAGTTCGGCCTGCGCCGCCAGGGCCTGGTCCATGACCCGGCCCAGCAGGAATAGAGCGCCGCCGATCATGCCCAGCGTCATGCCGGCCACGTCGAAGTTCAGATAGCTGCCCTTGGTCAAGCCGACCAGCCGCATCAGGTTGCTGACGATGAAGACGCTAGCCACGCCGCCGACGCCGAGGGCCAGGCCCACCCGGCGCAGGGCCGAGGGTAGGGCGGCCTGGATCAATCGTCCCTGGGCGATCTGGCCCATGGCCCGGCCGATCGACCACACGCCGAACAGATAGCAGGCGACCGGGGCGTTCTGGATCGTCACCGCCAGCATGATGTCCGGCCGCAGCGGTCTGTGCTTCACCAGGGCGTAGAGCAGCGGAAAGCCCCAGGCCATCAGGGCCAGCAACAGGCCGACGCTGACGACCATGAACACCGCCAGCCAGCGGAACTGGCGGCACATGCGGCGGAATTTCTCGACGTCCTTGGCGTTCATGGGGGCCTCCCAACCTGTCTCATCTTTAATCTTGACTTAAAGGCGACCGCTTCGCAACTTTATATCTGACTTAAACGATATGAGTGCCCTGAGCATGTCCGCCGCCATAGAGACCGAAGGCCTCTCCCGTCGTTTCGGCCCGCGCCTGGCGGTCGACGGCGTCTCCATGACCGTGCCAGAGCGGGCCGTGTACGGCTTCCTGGGCCGCAACGGCGCGGGCAAGACCACGACCCTGAAGATGGTGCTGGGCCTGATCCGTCCGAGCGCTGGAACCGCGCGGGTCCGCGGCCTGGACGTCGCCCGCGACCGGATCGGCGCGGCGCGCGAGGTCGGAGCCTTGCTGGAGGCGCACGGCTTCTACGGCAACCTGACGGGCCGGGAGAACCTGGCCTTGACCACGACCCTGCTGGGCTGCCCCGCCAGCGAGATCGACCGGGTGCTGGAGGTGGTCGAGATGCGCCCCGACGCCGGCCGCAAGGTCGCCGGATACTCCCTGGGGATGCGCCAGCGCCTGGGCCTGGCCCGGGCCATGCTGGGCGCGCCGCCGGTGCTGGTGCTGGACGAGCCGACCAACGGCCTGGACCCCGACGGCATCGCCGACATGCGCCGCTTCCTGCGCGCCCTGCCCGAGCGGACCGGCGCGACCGTGCTGCTGTCCAGCCACCTGCTGGGCGAGATCGAGCAGACCGCCACTCACGTCGGCGTGGTCAATGACGGCCGGCTGGTGCTGGAGGGCGAGCTTTCGCGCCTGAAGGCCGACCTCGCGCCGGAGATCGTCCTGCGCACCGGCGACGATGCGCGGGCCGCCGCGCTGCTGCGCGGCCACGGCCTGGACGTCCGCGTCGCCGACAGCCTGACCGTGGCCCTGGACCCCGGCGACGCCGTCGACCCGGCCATAGCCGGGCTCACCGCCCTCCTGGTCGAGGCCGCCGTCCCCGTTTTCGCCATCGGTCCCCGCGCCCAGTCGCTGGAGGACATCTATCGCCGCGTCGCCGTTCCCACCCCCCGTCAAGCCGAGGCCGCCTGATGCTCGCCGCCCTGTCCGTCGAACTGCGCAAGCTGAACCGCTCGCTGGCCGCCGTGCTGGCGGTGGCCGCGCCGTCGCTGATCGCGATCTTCGCCTTCTTCAACCTGCTGCGCGCCGACAAGGCCCCGTCATGGGCGATGTTCCTTCAGGCCTCGACCGGCATCTGGGCCTATTTCATGCTGCCGATGAGCGTGACGGCCCTGACCGCCCTGGTCGCCCATATGGAGCACGGACCGCGCAGCTGGGATCATCTGCGCGCCTTGCCGGTCCCGCGCTGGCGCCTCTACGCGGCCAAGGCGGTCTGCGTGATCGGGATTGTCGTCATCATGACCGGCCTGAACCTGCTGCTGACCTTCGGCGCGATCTCCCTGGCCGGGACCATCAAGCCGGCGGTGGCGCCGATCGGTGATCCGGATCTTCCCCGCTTGGTCCTGCTGAACGCCAAGGTCGTGGCGGCGGCCCTGCTGCTGATCGCCATCCAGTTCTGGACCGCCGTGCGCTTCGCCAGCTTCGTACCCGCCCTGGCGCTGGGTATCGGCGGGACCTTCTTCTCGGTGGTCGCCACCGCAGCCAAGCAGGGGGTGTTCTTCCCTTGGCAGATGCCGGTCAACATGCTGGCCAAGGAGGCCTGGCGCGTCGACACGGCCCTGGCGCTGGGCGGCGGCCTGGGCCTGCTCGCCCTGATCGGAGCCATCGCCCACCTGGCGCGGCGCGAGGTGTTGTAACCGGCGCCCAGCCTGCTAGGACGCGAGTCAGGCAAGAGGCGGGATGACATGGCCGAACAGGCGCTCATCGGATTGATCGGCGGCATGAGCTGGGAAAGCTCGGCCCAGTACTACCGGCTGATCAACGAGGCGGTGCGCGACCGGGTGGGCGGCGTCGCCTCGGCCCGCACCTTGATGTGGTCGTTCGACTTCGCCGAGATCGAGCATCTGCAGCACGCCGGCCGCTGGCCCGAGCTGTCGCGCCGCCTGGCCGACGCCGCCCGGGCGCTGGAGGCCGGCGGCGCGGACTTCCTGATCCTCTGCACCAACACCATGCACCGCGAGGCCGACGCCATCGAGGCGGCGGTGCGGATCCCGCTGCTGCACATCGCCGACCCAACGGGCGAGGCGATCAAGGCGGCGGGTCTTTCGACCGTGGGCCTGCTGGGCACGGCCTTCACCATGGAGCACGACTTCTATCGCGGCCGGCTGGAGAGTAAGCACGGTCTGACCGTGCTGACCCCGGACGCCAAAGACCGCGCCGCCGTGCATCGGATCATCTACGAGGAGCTGGTGACCGGCCAGGTGATCGACGCCTCTCGCGAGGTCTACAAGGCGGTGATCGCGCGACTGGTGGCGCAGGGCGCTCAGGCGATCATCCTGGGCTGCACCGAGATCATGCTGCTGATCGGCCAGGCGGATAGTCCGGTCCCGGTGTTCGACACCACGACCCTCCACGCCATGGCGGCTGTAGACCGGGCCTTGAACAGCGCCGCCTAGCCGATAGGGTGCCCCCGCTCAAGTTGCGGAGTTACATGATGCGCCCCCTTTATGTGTCGGGCCTCGCCCTGCTCGCCAACCTCTCGATCCTGGCGGCGACGCCCGTCCTGGCTCAGACCACAACAGCCTACGAATCGGTTGATCCGTTCATCGGCACGGGCGGCGATGGCCACACCTTTCCCGGGGCGGTGGTTCCGTTCGGCATGGTGCAGCTGAGCCCCGACACCGACATCCTGCCGTTCAAGCAGAGCTATGCCCGCGCGGCCGGCTACCGCTTCGGCGACCCGACCATCCTGGGCTTCTCGCACACTCACTTCTCGGGCGCGGGCCACTCCGACCTCGGCGACATCCTGCTGACCCCGATCTCGGGCGAGGCCAAGCTGGAGCCGGGCGAGGTCGACAAGCCGGGCTCGGGCTATCGCTCGCGCTACAGCTACGACACCGAGGTCGCCCAGCCGGGCTACTACGCCGTCACTCTCAGCGACAGCCGCGTGCGCGCCGAGCTGACGGCGGGCCTGCGCACCGGCCTGCACCGCTACACCTTCCAGAAGGGCGACCGCGCCCAGGTGCTGATCGACCTGCGCAGCTCGATCTACAACTATCCGGGCAAGGTGCTGTGGTCGCGCCTGCGGGTGTCGCCGGACGGCGTGGTGACCGGCTATCGCGAGACGCGCGGCTGGGCGCCGGGGCGCAAGCTGTTCTTCGCCATCAGGTTCGACCGCCCACTGGTGGGCCAGTCGTTCCGCAACACCGAGAAGGACGTGCCCTATAACGGCTTCGCCCAGCCGGGGCGGACGCCGAACGACCGCGCCCAGGTCCAGGGCCGCGCCCTGGTGGGCGTGTTCGACTTCGGCCAGATCGACGGACCGCTGACCGTGAAGGTGGCGCTGTCGTCGGTCAGCGAGGACGGGGCCATCGCCAACCTCTCCAGCGACGAGCCGGGTTTCGACTTCGACGCCCAGCGCGCCCGCGCCAGGACCGCCTGGGAAAAGGCCCTGGGCGCGGTCGACATCGAGGCCCCGGCCCCGATGAAGAAGACCCTCTACACGGCGCTCTACCACACCCTGCTGGCCCCCAGCGTCTATGCCGACGCCGACGGCCGCTACCGGGGGCCCGACGATCAGGTGCACGAGGGCAAGCTGGACGGCCGCCCGTTCACCTTCCACTCGAC
This sequence comes from Caulobacter sp. FV1ye6ST, assembly GCF_058681225.1. NCBI lineage: Bacteria > Pseudomonadati > Pseudomonadota > Alphaproteobacteria > Caulobacterales > Caulobacteraceae > Caulobacter > Caulobacter sp. FV1ye6ST. The sequence continues at coordinate 4,384,340 of NZ_CM178733.1, read as the reverse complement.
CTTCTCGCTGTGGGACACCTTCCGGGCCGAGCACCCGCTGCTGACCCTGATCCAGCCGGCCGACTACACCAACGACGTGGTCAACTCGCTGATCGCCTCGCAGAAGCAAAGCCCCTACGGCATCCTGCCGGTCTGGCAGTTCCACGGTCAGGAAACCTGGACGATGATCGGCTACCACGCCGTGCCGGTCATCGCCGACGCCTGGATGAAGGGCATTCGCGGCTATGACGGCAAGGCGGCCCTGGACGCCATGGTCAAGAGCGCGACCTACGCGCCCTATGGCGGCCTCGGCGACTACATGACGCTGGGCTACGCGCCGATCGACAAGGAGCCGGAAGCCGCCTCCAAGACCGTTGAGTACGCCTATGACGACTGGACCATCGCCCGCATGGCCAAGGACATGGGCCAGGACGAGGTCGCCAAGACCTTCGAGAAGCGGGCGTCCTACTGGCGCAACAGCTTCGATGTGAAGACCGGCTTCCTGCGGGCCCGCAAGAGCGACGGGACCTTCCGCGAGCCGTTCAATCCGACCGCCATCAACTACGGCTCGGACTATACCGAGGGCAACGCCTGGCAATATTCCTGGTTCGCGCCACAGGACCTGGGCGGGATCGTCAAGACGCTGGGCGGCGACGCCGCGACGGTCAAGAAGCTGGACGCCATGTTCGACTTCGACAACTCGAAGGTCGACTACAGCCACGCCGAGGACATCGCCGGCCTGATCGGACAGTACATCCACGGCAACGAGCCCAGCCACCACGTGGCCTATATGTACGACTACGCTGGCGCCCCGTGGCGGACCCAGGCCCGCCTGACCCAGATCATCAAGACCCAGTACAAGCCGACGCCCGAGGGCCTGTCGGGCAATGACGATCTCGGCCAGATGTCGGCCTGGCTGATGTTCACGTCGCTGGGCTTCTATCCGGTGACGCCGGCCTCGAACGAATACGCCATCGGCCGTCCGTTCGTGGACAAGGCGACGCTGAACCTGCCGAACGGCAAGCGTTTCACGGTCCGCGCCGAGGGCATGGCCGACGACAAGCCGTACGTCTCGAAAGTGAGCCTGAACGGCAAGCCGCTGACCCGGGCCTATCTGAAGCAGGACGAGATCGTGGCGGGCGGCGAACTGGTCTTCACGATGAGCGCCACGCCGAACAAGACCTGGGCGACGAAGGTGGCGGACCGGCCAACGTCGCTGACGGGGTACCGGTAGAGCGCGTCGATTGGCGGCGTGACAAGTCGTCGAAGTTAGCGTTATGTTCTCCGCAGGAGTTCTCATGACCCGCCCCACGAACACCGCCAATGTCGTGATGCCGCCGAGCTATCCGTCGCGCGAGTCTCCCCGCGCCTTGATGTCAGACAAGGAGCTGGCTGAACTCGGTCGCGCTCAGATCGCGGCCGGCGACTATATCGAAGGCGACGATCTCGACGCCTTTTTGGATAGCCTGACTATTCCCCCGGACGCGGCCTGACAAAGCCTTGGCTTGGCGGGTGAGGTTATCCATGCGCGCGCAAGCTGACTTGCGGGGCGTCACCAGATGGCTTTCCCAACCCGGCGCAGGAGTGCTCGCGCGCAAGAAGCACGACGCTATCAGGTCGGGCATCAAAGGACTGAGCGCCGCGCCGTTGCGGCATCCAATCTGCCCTGAGACCGGCGGTCGCAAATGCAGCACGCTGGGCGGCTACGAGATCCACTACGACGTCGCTTCCGATCCTCCGGGGTCCATGACGGCGGGCATTGTGGACGTGCTGTTCATCAGAAGTCCTTTTCAGGACTATACGACGTTCGCGAACGGATAGCCCCGATCAGTAAGGCAGCTGCGACGGCGGTGGCGGGGCTGGCCCGCCCGACGGCGCCATGGTCTCGGCCGCCTTGGCCGCCGCGTCCAATTCCGAGGCCGCGCGGGCGAACTCCGCCGACAGGGTCTCGTAGTAGCCGTTGCGCGGATCCGGCGTGGTCTGGGGCGCGGGGTCGGGCAGCAGCCAGGGGAAGTCGCGGACCGCCAGGGTCTGGTGGGCGGTCATCATGAACCGGCGCCAGATGCTGGCCGGGATGTCGCCGCCGACCACCTTGTTCATCGGCTTCTCGTCGTCATTGCCGACCCAGACGCCGGTGACGTAGTCGGGCGTGAAGCCGACGAACCAGGCGTCACGCCAGTTCTGGCTGGTGCCGGTCTTGCCCGCCGCCGGACGGCCGAAGGCGGCGCGCTTGGCCGTGCCCTCGGTGACGACCTTCTTCATCATCTTGACCATGATGCTGGCGTGGCCGACGTCGTAGACGCGGCGCTCGGCCTGCGGAGGCTGGTGCTGGAACAGCGCCCGGCCGTCCTGGGTGGTGACCGTCTCGATGACGTAAGGCTCGATCCTGACGCCGCCCTGCTGGAACACCTGGAAGCCCGAGGTCAGCTGCAGCAGGCTGACCTCATAGGAGCCCAGCGCCACCGAGAGATCCGGAACGGGCGGCAGGGTGGTGATGCCGAAGCGGCGGACCAGGTCGCCGATCGCCGCGCCGCCGGCTTCCTGGCCCAGCTTCACGGCCACGGTGTTGATCGAGTTGATCAGCGCCCGCTCGACGGTCATCGGACCGCGATAGCCGCCGCTATAGTTCTCGGGGCTCCAGTCGCCGAACTTGACCGGTTCATCGACGCGGATGTCGGTGGGCAGCACGCCCTTCTCGACGGCGGCGGCGTAGACGAACGGCTTGAAGGTCGAGCCCGGCTGGCGGCGGGCCTGGACGGCGCGGTTGAACGGGCTCTCGCCATAGTCCGTGCCGCCGACCATGGCCCGGATGGCGCCCTCGGTCGACAGCGACAGCAGGGCCGCCTGACGCGCGCCCGAGCGGGTGGTCTCGGTGGCCATGGTCTGGCGCACGATCTCGGCGCCCTCGCGCTGCAGCAGCGGGTCGATGGTCAGGCGCACCACCAGGTCGGGCGCGTTCTGGCCAGCGATCTTCACCGCCTCGGTGGTGGCGTAGTCCAGCACCCAGCCGTAGTCGCCCTCGTCCTGCAGGGCCATGGGCGACAGGCGCGGGGTGTCGTCCAGCGCGCGGCTTTCCTGCTCGGCGGTGATCCAGCCTTCCTTGCGCATGTTGGCCAGAATCAGGCGGGAGCGGGCCAGGGCCCGTTCCATGTCGTTGGTCAGCGCCAGGCGCGAAGGCGCCTTGGGCAGGCTGGCCAGCAGGGCCGCTTCCGACAGCGTCAGCTGGCTGGCGGGCTTGCCGAAATAGGTCTGGGACGCGCCGTCGACGCCATAGGTGCCGGCCCCGAAATAGATGCGGTTCAGATAGAGCTCGAGGATTTCGTCCTTGGTCAGGACTTGCTCCAGCCTCCAGGCCAGCAGCATCTCCTGCAGCTTGCGCTTGACCACCCGGTCGGGCGTGAGGAACAGGCCCTTGGCCAGCTGCTGGGTCAGGGTCGAGGCGCCCTGGCGGGTCTTGCCGGCCCGCCAATTGGTCCAGGCGGCCCGGCCGATGCCTTGCAGGTCGATGGCCCCGTGCTGGTAGAACCGCCGGTCCTCGGCCGCCAGGAACGCCTGGGGCACGTAGTTGGGCACGGCGCCGATGGTGATCCGCTGGCCATAGCGCGGGCCGCGCGTGGCGATCACCTGGCCGTTGCGGTCCTCGAAGCGGATGCCGGGCGCGCGGTTGACCGCGAACAGCGCCGCGCGCGAGGGCAGGGGCGGGGTGTCTTGCAGGTACTTGTACCAGACATAGGCCGCGCCGCCGCCGGCCGCGAGCACGCCGATCAGGAACGAGACCAGCAGCACGCCCCAGATCCAGCCCCATTTGCGGGCCTTCTTCTTGGCGGCGCGGTGCTTGAGGTCGGCGCGGAAGGGCTCCTCCGGCGGCGGAGGGGGCGGCGGCGGAGGCTGATAGGAGGGCGGCGCGGCCGGGGACACCTGGAACGGGTCCTGTAGCGGCTCTGGCTTCGCCCACGGGTCGTGGGGCGGCTCGGGCGGCGCGCCGGCGGCAGGCTCCGGGCCGCGCCCGGTCGGCTTCCGCGACGGATCCTTGTCGTCGAACTTGTACGGCGGAAGGGTCCAGTCGTTCACGGTCTGAGTCAGGCTCTGTTTGTTCGCCAGGTAAATCGGGTTTAGGACGGCGCCATGACGCCACGCAAACCTTTCTGGGAGACGAAGACGCTCTCCGAGATGACCGTCCCCGAGTGGGAGAGCCTATGCGATGGGTGCGGCCTTTGCTGCCTCGTTCGCTTCGAAGACGAAGATACCGGCGAAATCATCCCCACGCGGGTGCACTGCCAGCTCCTCGACGCGCATCTCTGCCGCTGCAAGGACTATCCGAACCGCAAGAAGACGGTGCCGGACTGCATCAAGCTGACGCCCTACAATATCGAGGATCTGGAGTGGATGCCCCTCTCCTGCGGCTATCGCCGGATCCACGAGGGCAAGGACCTGCCGCGCTGGCACCCGCTGATCACCGGTGATCCGGACAGTCCCCACAAGGCGGGCGTCTCGGTGCGCGACCAGACGGTGTCGGAACTGAGCTTCAGGGACGCGGAAGACGCCATGGACTTCGTGGCGACGGACCTGATGCGCGATCGCGGCGATGATCCGTATGAGCCGGAGGATGGGGAAGGCTGAAAGTTGCTCCCCAGCGTTTCGGGAGAGGAACCAAGCCCCAGATACGGAAAAAGCCGGCCCGCGAACGCGGAACCGGCTTTTCGTCGCCCTTACGGCGAGAAGCTGTAAGCTTCTTACTTCTTGGCGGTGAAGCCAGCGAACTTGGCGTTGAAGCGCGAGACGCGGCCGCCGCGGTCCATCAGCTGGGCGTTGCCGCCGGTCCACGCCGGGTGGGTGCGCGGGTCGATGTCGAGCGCCAGCGTCGCGCCTTCCTTGCCGTAGGTCGAACGGGTTTGATAGTTCGAGCCATCCGTCAGGGTGACGGTGATGAAGTGGTAGTCGGGGTGAATGTCTTGTTTCATGGCGGCGATCCAGTCCGACTAAGCCGGCGAGTGTGAATTGGGTTAAGCGCCCTCCGCGCACGCGCGGGGTGGCCCTCGAAGACGGGCGGCTATAAAGAACCCGCGCGATTTTGGCAAGGGACTGTTGATGACTGACGCGAACGGCGGCGACCAAATGGCCGAAGGCCGCCCCGGCGCGGGGGCTGAACTGGTCCAGGGCATGGCCGAGGCCAAGGCCCGGCGGGCCCGCCGCAAGGACATTCGCCCCCTCGCGCACCTGCTGCCCTTCGTGAAGGCGCACAAGGGCGACGGGATCGCGGCGGGCTTCTTCCTGCTGTTCTCGACGGCCGCCACCCTGGGCCTGACGGCCGCCTTCAAGGAGGTGATCGACCACGGATTCGCCAAGGGCCAGGGCAGCGAGATCAACAGCGCCTTCCTGGGCCTGGGCGCCGTGGCCATGGTGCTTGCCATCGCCACCGCCCTGCGATTCTTCTTCATCACCCGACTGGGCGAGCGGGTCGTGGCCGATGTGCGCCGCGCGCTCTATGGCCACACCCTGGGCCTGGATCAGGAATATTTCCTGAAGACCCGCACGGGCGAGGTGCTGTCGCGCCTGACCACCGACGTCTCGCTGATCGAACAGCTGGTCGGGGCCTCGGCCTCGATAGCCCTGCGCAACATCCTCAGCCTGGTGGGCGGTCTCGGCTACATGGCGGTGGTCTCGCCCAAGCTGGCGGGCTTCATCGTGCTGATGGTGCCCGTGATCCTGGCCCCGATGTTCCTGGTCGGCCGCCGGGTGCGCAAGCTGACCGTCACCGCCCAGGACCGCTTCGCCGACGCCGTCGGCTATGCCGGCGAGAGCCTGGACGCCCTGGAGACAGTGCAGGCTTTCGGTCGCGAACAAGCCTCTTCGCTGCGCTTCGGCGGGGCGGTGGAAGAGGCCTACAAGGCCTCGGTGCGCCGGATCACCACCCGGGCCAGCATGACCGCAATGGTCATCACCCTGGCCTTCGGCGGCGTCACCCTGCTGCTGTGGGCCGGCGCGCGCCTGGTCCTGGCCGGCGAGATGACCGGCGGCACCCTGGCCCAGTTCGCCATGCTGGCGGTGATGGCCGCTGGCGCGATCGGGGCCTTGGGCGAGGTCTGGGGCGACGTCCAGAAGGCCTCGGGCGCCATGGACCGCATTTCCGAGCTGCTGAACGCCAAGCCCGACATCGCCGCCCCGGCCGCGCCCAAGGCCCTGCCGGTCCCGGCCCAGGGCGCGATCGCCTTCGAGAACGTGATCTTCGCCTATCCCGGTCGCCCCGACCTGCCGGCCCTGAACGGCTTCGATCTGGCCGTGAAGCCCGGCGAGACGGTCGCCCTGGTCGGCCCCTCGGGCGCGGGCAAGAGCACGGTGCTACGGCTGCTCTTGAGGTTCTATGACCCGCAGTCGGGCGCCATCCGCCTGGACGGCGTCGACCTGCGCGAGGCCGAGCCGTCGGAGGTGCGCGCGCGCATGGCCCTGGTGGGTCAGGATTCGCCGCTATTCTCGGGCTCGGCCATGGACAACATCCGCTTCGGCCGCGCTGACGCCACCGAGGCCGAGGTCCGGGCCGCCGCCGAGGCCGCCCAGGCCGCCGGCTTCCTCTCGGCCCTGCCGCAGGGCTTCGACACCCCGGTCGGCGAGCGCGCCAAGACCCTGTCGGGCGGCCAGCGCCAGCGCCTGGCCATCGCCCGGGCCCTGGTCCGCCAGGCCCCCATCCTGCTGCTGGACGAAGCCACCAGCGCGCTGGACGCCGAGAGCGAGCGCCTGGTCCAGCAGGCCCTGGCCGCCGCCATGGAAGGCCGCACAACCCTGGTCATCGCCCACCGCCTGGCCACCGTGCTGAAGGCCGACCGGATCGTGGTGATGGAAGAGGGGCGGGTGGTCGAGCAGGGCACGCACACCGAGCTCTTCGCCAAGGGCGGGCTCTATGCGCGCCTGGCCAGGCTGCAGTTTGGGGTGGAGGCGGCTTAAGCGGATCGGCCATGCCGTCGTCCTCGTCCTTCGACAGGCTCAGGATGAGGACGATTGTCGGCGCCGCGCCGGTAGAAAACCTCATCCTGAGCTTGTCGAAGGACGAGGTTTTCGGCTCTTCCGGGCTGAATGTCGGTCGGCCTTAAGCCATCGCCGAAGGACCGACGATTTCCGCCGGATCCTCGAACCACGCTTCGAACGACCGCGGCTCGGCCGAGCGGCCATGGATGCGCACTTCCGCCGTGGCCGGCCAGGCGCGGGCTAGGTCGTGGGCTTCGGCCACCGCCCGGCGGCGGCCGGTGAAGAACAGCACCTCGCCGGTGTCGCCGATCTTCACGCACCAGCCGCCGTCATAGGGCGAGACCTCGAACAGGCAGGCCATCGTCCTACTCCGCCGCGTAGACTAGCGGATGAGTGTGGGCCCACAGGTGGGCGCGATAGGTGTCGAAGCACTGCTCGCCGCAGATCAGGCGCATGACCGCGCCCTCGGCGATGTATTTGGCGCGGGAGGGATCCTCCGACACCAGCGGGACCAGGGCCTCGGCGTTCCAGGCCTTGGAGTGCTCTATGTCCAGCTGGGCGTGAAGGGCGAAGTACTTTCGAGCCTCGGCGGGGACGCCGACGCGCTTGAGGCCAGCGTCGACGCAGGCCACGCGGGTCGGGGCGGTCAGCTCGACGACGCCCAGGGCGCCGATCGACTGCCAGGCATAGCGGCGGGTCGTGGCGAAGGCGGTCATGACATTCGCCAGGCACAGCGATTGCCACAGGGTGGAGTCGATGGTCGGCGTCAGACCCAGGGTTTCGGTTGTCCGCGTCAGCATCGGACCGTGCATGCCCTTGGCGCCGCCGCGGCCCATTTCGTCCCAATAGTTGCGGGCCAGCTCCAGCTTGGCGCGGTCCGGAACCTTGACCTGGGTCAGCGCCACCAGGTCGTCGAAGCCGGCCTCGCCAGCCGCTTCCTGGGTCAGGAACCACTTGAGGTGCTCCAGCGAGGCAGAGCCTTCCAGCCAGTCGAACAGTGGATCCCACTGGCCGGGGCCGTGGTCCTTCAGCGCCTCGAACCAGGCGATGAAGCCGTCGGCGTCCCGCGGGACGTCCTCGACCAGCGGCGCGATGTGCAGACGGAAGGCCTCGATGAACGCGCCCTCGATGCGGCGCATCCTGATTTCCTGGTCCAGGTCCTCGCGCCATGCGTCGGAGGGCGCGGCCGGAGACAGGCGAATGTGGTTCCAGTGCGCCAGGCCCTTGTGCAGGGCCTCGGCGTCGGGGAATCGCGCGCTGAACGCGCCCAGGCGGGAAAGACGTTCGCCACCGTACACGGACACACTCCTTGATCTTGAAGGAGAGGTCGCCCGGCGAGGCGACCCCTACGCCGCCAACAGGCAGCGGCGAGGGGGCAAACGGCGATCGCGCGCATTGCGTTCCTGTGTCGGCAAAGCGACCATGTCGCGCGCCAAGCTACTGGAGAGACTTGGCTATTTGCGCAGATCCGCCGGCGTCGTCGGTTCGCTGATTACGTGCTCCATCGCCTTCCAGCGCGCGTCCTGGCTCTTGCCGGCGCGGTAGACGTGGTCGCGGACCATGTCCTGGCCGATGTTGTAGTTGATCACGTACGAGCGATAGGTCTCGATGAACGACACCCGCTTCTCGGCCCCGCCGCGCGAGTACAGCGTGTATTTCATCAACGCCTGGACGGCTTGCTCCTTGGTCATCTTGCCCGAGAGATAGAGGGCCGCGATGGTGTTGCCGGCGCTGGACAAGGCCGCCTTGGCGTCCTGAAGTTCGCCATAGGCCTTGGCGGTCGCCGGATCCAGGCCAGCCAGCGGATACAGCTTGTCGCGCTCGAAGTCCGTCTTGGCTTGACCCGGGAAGGCCAGCTCGATGCCGAAATTCGCCGAACCTTCCGCGATGAACGACTGCGGCGAGAACAGCGGATAGACCGAGAACTCCACCCAGCCCTTGCCCTTGGTCAGCTTCTCTTCCAGCAGGGCGTTGAGCACGTGGTGGCCGGGATAGCCCTCGTGGCAGCCCAGGTCCAAGGCCCGGCTGATATAGATCGGCAGGTCGGTGTTGATCTGGATCAGGCTGTGGGCGCCGCCCTTGTACCAGTTGTAGCCGCTCCAGGGCTTCTTGGTGACGAACTCCATGTCGAAGCGCTCGCCGGCCGGCAGCTTGATGTGCTCTTCGGTCTTGGCCTTGCAGGCCGCGATGCCGGCCTGCATCACCGCCTCGACCTTGTCGGTCGGGATCACGTAGCGGTTCTGGAAGGCGTCGACGCGGGCGGCCAGATCGCCCTTGCCCGGAACCAGCTTGTCGATGCGGGCCAGGATCGGGTCGTAGCTCTTCAGCGGCTTGATCACCGGGCGGACGCCGAACAGGCCCTCGGCCTCGTCCTCGAAGCTGAACTTGTCGCCGGCGATCATGGCCAGGCGCGTCTGGGCGGCCTTGATCTGGCCCTTCAGGAACAGCTTGCGGCGGCGCTCGTCGGGCGACAGCTGCTTGTCCTTGGTGGCGACCACCAGGATCATCAGGCGGTCGGCCTCCTTGCGCAGCACCGAGACCGGGCGCGGGGCCGCCTTGGCGGTGTCCATCAGGTGGACCGGGCCGTAATAGGCGTCGACATAGCCGGGCTCGCGCTCGCCGGCCTCCAGGGTCATGCGCACGAAGTCCTCGGCGACGCGGTCCAGCACCTGGCTGGAGGCCGTCGGCGTTGGCGCGGCGAACGCGACCGAACCGAGGGCCAGGGTGGCGGCGAGGGCGGCCGTGGAGACGACGTGGCGGATGTTCATGAGGCTTCCCCTGGGAGTTCGGCCGGCACGCTGCACCGGTCCGGGCCGTCTCCGCAAGAGGCGCCAGGCTACCCCCGCGCGGCGACCGCCAGGCCTGGGAAGTCGCTGAAGATCCCGTCGACGCCTGCGGCGTATAGCGCCTTGAACAGCGGCGCCACGTCGCCGTGCATGGCCAGGTAGGCCGGGTTCTGGGCGTCGCCCTTCCGCAAGCTGGCCGGCAGGAAGTAGTTCTCGGCGCGCACCGTCCAGGGGTGGACGGCCAGGCCGGCGGCGTGGGCGTTCTTCACCAGGTCGGTGGCCGGCAGCAGGGTGTTGGCGTCCTGCGGGATGACCATGGTCTTTTCCGGACCCAGGCCATCGGCATAGACGGCGACATCCTTCAGGCCGGCGGCGGTGACCAGGTCGGCGTATTTGACATTCGGCAGGTCGGCCGGTCCCCCCTCGCTGGCGACCAGCAGGACGAGGCGCGCCGCGGTCTTGGCCTTCAGGCGCTTCAGCGGGCCGACCTCGAAGCACTGAACGAACACCGGCGCGCTGGCCGAGTTCAGATTCATCGCCTTGAGCTTGGCGACCAGGCGATCCTCGGTCGGCAGGCCGATCGAGGCGAAATAGGTCGGGTGCTTCAGCTCGGGATAGGTGCCGATCACGCGGCCGGTGCGCTGGCTGCCGGCGCGGGCGATGGCCACGACCTCTTCATAGGTCAGGATCTGTGCCTGGCCGTCGAAGGCGGCGCTGGCCGGACGCAGCTGCGGCAGCCGCTCGCGGGCGCGCAGGGTCTTGATCTCGGCCAGGGTGAAGTCTTCCGTGAACCAGCCGGTGACCGACTGGCCATCGATGGTCTTGGTCGCCTTGCGGGCCGCGAACTCGGGACGGCTGGCGACGTCGGTCGTGCCGCCGATCTCGTTTTCGTGGCGGGCCACCAGGTGGCCGTCCTTGGTCGGGACCAGGTCGGGCTCGATGAAGTCGGCGCCCTGCTCGATGGCGCGCTCATAGGACAGGGCCGTATGCTCGGGCCGCTCGCCGCTGCAGCCGCGATGGCCGATGACGATGGGCTTTTTCGATTGGGCGCGGGCGAAGCCGGGCAGCAACGTGCCGGCGAGCGCGGCGGTGGTCATGGCGCGACGGGTAAGCAGGGTCATGGGGCGCGATTTAGCGCCGGGATGTGACGGTTTGGCTAGGCCTTTAAACGGTCACCTCGGCCTTCGCCGAGGTGACCAGATCTTTCAGGCGAGGTCGCCTACTTGCCGCCCGCATAGTCCTTGATCAGGGCAAAGAGGAAGTCGCGCCCGTCATAGAGCGACTTGACCCGGATACGCTCGTTCAGGCCGTGGATGCCGTCGCCGTCCGAGCCGCCGAACAGGCCCGAGACGCCATAGGTCGGGATGCCGGCGGCGTTGGTATGAACACCGTCCGTGGCGCCGGTCAGCAGGATCGGCACGATCGGCACGCCGGGCCACAGCTTGGCGGCTTCCTTCTCGATCGGGCCCATGATGGCGGGCGTCAGCGGCGGAGGCGGCGAGACGGGATTGGCCTCGTGGGCCTGGGTCACGACGACGGGCGCGCCGGCCAGTTCGGCCAGCTTGGCGCGGACCTCCTCGACCGGCGTGCCTGGCAGGATGCGGCAGTTGACGTTGGCCGTGGCGCGCTGGGGCAGGGCGTTGGGCGCGTGGCCGGCATTGACCATCGTGGCCACGCAGGTGGTGCGCAGCATAGAGTTCCACATCGGGTCCGCGGTCACCGTCTTCAGGGCGGCGGGATCATTGATGTTGGCGACCAGCGCCTTCATCGCCGCCGCCTGCTCGGCCGGCACGCGGGCCTGCATCCTGGTGAAGTAGCCGCGCGTGGCGTCGTTGAAACGCGGCGGGAAGCCATAGGCGCCGATCCGGTCCAGGCCCGCCGACAGCTGGTAGATGGCGTTGGCCGGCACGGGACGGCTGGAGTGGCCGCCCGGATTGGTCACGGTCAGGGTGAAGTCCTGATAGACCTTCTCGCCGCCCTGCACCTCCAGCACCACCGGCTTGTCGTGTTCGTCCAGCAGGCCGTCGGCGCCCTCGTTCAGGGCGAATTCGGCGTCGACCAGTGGGCGGTGGTTCTTCACCAGGTCCTCGATGCCGTTATAGGCCTCGCTCTCCTCGCCGCAGGTCAGGGCCATCTTGATGTCGCGCCTGGGCTTGAAGCCGGCCTGCTTCAGGCGGACCAGGCTGTCGACCCAGATGGCCGCCTGGGCCTTGTCGTCCGACGTGCCGCGCCCGAAGAAGTAGCCGTTCTCCTCGACCAGCTTGAACGGATCGCGGGTCCAGTCGGCGCGGTTGGCCTCGACCACGTCGATATGGGCCAGCAGCAGCATGGGTTTGGATTTCGGGTCGGCGCCCTTGAGGATAGCGACCAGGCTGCCCTCTTTGGGATGGCCGTCGGCGACCACGACCTTGACGTCCTGCGCCGGGAAGCCCGCCGCCTTCAGCCGCGCGCCCATGGCCTCGGCCGCCTGGGTGCAGGAGCCGACCGACAGGGTGGTGTTGATCTCGACGAGCTCCTTATAAAGGTCGCGGAAGGCCAACTGGTCGGGGCGGACGGTCTTGGGCGGTTCGGCGACCTGCGCGCTCGCCGTCGTCGCCAGGGCCGCGAGGGCGCCCGCCATCATCCACATCGACCGTTTCATCCGTACTCTCCCCAATGAAGTTGGGCGGGAGGAGAGCCCGCCAGCGCCCGCCGCGCAAGGGCCGCCGTTAACGCCTCGTTAGCAAAGGACTGGCTTTTCGTGAGGCCGGGAAAAGGCGATGGTGCGAGAACACATGATGAACGCGAATCGCACGCCAATCCGAATCCTGGGACTCGATCCCGGTCTGCGCCGCACTGGCTGGGGCGTGCTGACGGTCGAGGGCTCGCGCATGAGCCACGTCGCCCACGGGGTGATCGTTCCCGACGAGAAGGCCGACTTCGCCCAGCGCCTGCTGCACCTGTTCGAAGGCATCTGCGCGGTGATCGAGCAGCACAAGCCCGACGAGGCGGCGGTCGAGGAGGTGTTCCTCAACACCAACGCCCAGTCGACGCTGAAGCTGGGCCACGCCCGGGCCGCCGCCCTGATCGCGCCGGCTCGCGCCGGGCTGCCGGTCGCTGAGTATTCCACACGCTTGGTCAAGAAGGCGGTGGTCGGCACCGGCGCGGCCGACAAGGCCCAGATCGGCTTCATGATCGCGCGCCTGCTGCCCACGGCGGGCAAGACCACGGCCGACTGCGCCGACGCCCTGGCCGTCGCCATCACTCACGCCAATCTGCGCGTCGCCAACCGGAGGGTCGCATGATTGGAAGGCTGAGGGGCGCCGTCGCCGAGGTCGGCGAGGAAGAGGCCCTGATCGACGTCATGGGCGTCGGCTACGTCGTCCGCTGCGGCCATCGCACGCTCCAGCGCCTGCCGGCCCTGGGCGAGGAGACGCTGCTGCACATCGAGAGCCAGTGGAGCGAGAGCGCCGGCCTGCGGCTCTACGGCTTCGCCACGCGCGAGGATCGCAAGGCGTTCGTGCTTTTGCAGGCCATCCAGGGCGTCGGCCCCAAGGCGGCCATGGCGGTGCTGGACGTGCTGTCGCCGGCCGAGCTGGCCTCGGCGGTCGCCCGCGAGGACAAGGCCGCCGTCGGCCGCGCCAATGGCGTGGGGCCGAAGCTGGCTTTGCGCATCGTCACAGAACTGAAGGACAAGCCGATCACCGACGGGCCGGTGCTGACGGCGGCCCCGACGTCGACGTCCTCGAGCCCGGCCAAGCCCGCGCCGACCGGCGACGCCGTCGCCGCCCTGATGGGCCTGGGCGTGGCCGAGGTCAACGCCCGCCGCGTGGTCGAGGCGGCGGCTATTCAGTTGGGTGAAGAGGCGAGCGTGCAGGCGCTGATCAAGGCCGGGTTGCAGGAGCTGGGGCGTTGACCCGTGTGATCTCCGGCGAGCCCCAGCAGGGCGATCAGGTCCCCGCGACCGACCGCGCGCTGCGGCCCCAGACCCTGGCCGAGTTCGTCGGTCAGGAGCAGGCCAAGGGCAATCTGCGCATCTTCATCGAGGCCGCCAAGGGACGGGCCGAGTCTCTCGACCACGTGCTGCTGTTCGGCCCGCCGGGCCTGGGCAAGACCACCCTGGCCCAGATCATCGCCCGCGAACTGGGCGTCAATTTCCGCGCCACCTCCGGCCCGGTGCTGAACAAGCCCGGCGACCTAGCCGCGATCCTGACCAATCTCGAGCCAAACGACGTCCTGTTCATCGACGAGATCCACCGCCTGTCCTCGAACGTCGAGGAGATCCTCTACCCGGCGATGGAGGACCACGTGCTGGACCTCGTGATCGGCGAGGGGCCCTCGGCCCGCTCTATCCGCATCGACCTGGCGCCCTTCACCCTGGTGGCGGCGACCACCCGGGCGGGGATGCTGGCGACCCCGCTGCGCGACCGGTTCGGCATTCCGATCCGGCTGGAGTTCTACACCCCGGCCGAGCTGCGCCACGTGCTGCTGGGCGCGGCCCGCAAGATGGGCGCGCCGCTGTCCGAGGACGGCGCCGACGAGATCGCCAAGCGGGCGCGCGGCACCCCGCGCGTCGCCGGCCGCCTGCTGCGCCGGGTCCGCGACTTCGCCGAGGCCGACGGCGCCAGCGTCATCGACCGCAAGGCCGCCGGCCTGGCGCTCGCCCGTCTCGAAGTGGACGAAGTGGGCTTGGACAGCCTCGACCGCCGCTACCTGCGCGCCCTGATCGAGCACTATGGCGGCGGCCCGGCGGGCGTGGAGACCATCGCCTACGCCATCGCCGAGGCCCGCGACGCCGTCGAGGACGTCATCGAGCCCTATCTGATGCAGCAAGGGTTCATCCAGCGCACCCCACGCGGCCGCGTCGCCTGCGGCAAGGCCTATCTGCACCTGGGGCTGAAGGCGCCGCCGACCCCGACGGGGCAGGGCGGGTTGTTCGGGGACGACGTTTGACCCTGCTCTTTGCGGCGCGGGATTAATCGTCCTGGCGTGCGCCGTGGCGGATGCGCAGGATGATCACGGCGTCTTCCCGAATCCGGTACCGGATCAGATACGGGTGGATGATCGCCAGTTCGCGAAGTCCACGGGGCGCTTCTCGGCCCCGCTCGGGATGGTCGGCCAGGCTGTTGGCGGCCGCTTGCGGTCTGCGAGCCAGCCGCACCGCCGCTGGCGCATTGAACGCCGAGACGTAACCGTAAATGCTCTTGAAATTGGCGACCGCCTCGGCGGACCAAATGACTTGCCGCACTAGTCGCCGACTTCTGGCGGAGGCCGCGGATCACCTTCGACCAATGAGGCCAGCCAGCGGCTGACGGCCTCGTGGCTGATCACGCGACCGGCCGCGACGTCCGCCTCGGCCCGCGCGTCGGCGGCCGCTTCGGCGTCGTTGTCGATCTCATCGAAGATGCCGGGTTCGATCTTCATAGCTCAAACGCTAGCACAAAAAGAGAACATGTCCAGCGCTCGGCGTCTGGGTCGAGCGACATTGTGTGGCTGACGTCGCAGGCCTCCCACTGCTAAGCAGTCCCCATGACCACCCCGCCCGTACCCACCGCCCATGAGCCGACGGCCGGCATGTTTTCCGGCCGCGAGCATCAACTGCCCGTGCGGATCTATTACGAGGACACCGACTTCTCGGGCATCGTCTATCACGCCAACTACCTGCGCTACATGGAGCGGGGGCGTAGCGACTTCTTCAGGCTGGTCGGGATTTCGCACACGGAGCTGGCCAAGGCCGACACGGCGTTCGCGATCATCCACATGACGCTGGACTTCAAGCGCTCGGCGCGGATCGACGACGCGCTGATCGTGCGCACGACCTATGACCGGGTGAAGGGCGCGCGGCTCTATGTCAGCCAGAAGGTGACGCGCGGCGACGAGGTGCTGGTCGAGGCCCGGGGCGAGGCGGTCTGCATCACCCTGGACGGCCGTCCGCGTCGTCCGACCACGGAGATGCTGGCCCAGCTGGCGCCGTGGCTCTTGGTCGACGGCGAATAAACAAACATCGTTTTTCGGGATCGCTCGACGATTGTCATAGTTTCACCCAAGCGTCGCTTCATGCCATACGGCGCGTGCTAGAGCGTGACAGCCAAAAGTGGACACCGGTTTTGGCGACCGTCACGCTCCAAATGTAGAATTGTTCTTCAGACGCCCCAACGGAGCCAAACCCGCATGGACGCCTCGGCAGCCGCCCCGAATTTCTCGTTCTTCGCCCTGTTCATGCAGGCCGACTGGGTCGTCAAGGCCGTCATGATCGGTCTGATCCTGGCGTCTCTGGGCTCGTGGGCCGTGATCCTGGACAAGCTGGTTCGCTTCACGGGCCTGAACCGCGCCGCCGACCGCTTCGAGGAGCAGGTCTCGGGCGGGCGTTCGCTGGAGGACGTCGCGGGCGAGGCCGGGGCCAATCCGCGCCACGCCCTGCCGCGCATGTTGCAGGCGGCGCTGAAGGAATGGCGCGACGCCAAGACCAAGGGCGCTATGAGCGAGAATCAGGCCGGTTTCCTGATCGCCCGCATCGACCGCATCCTGGACGCCCAGATCGCCCGCGAGAACGCCAAGGTCGAGGAAGGCCTGGGCAGCCTGGCCATCGTCGCCACGGCCAGCCCGTTCATCGGCCTGTTCGGCACGGTCTGGGGCATCATGCACGCCTTCCAGAACATCGCGATCTCGAAGAACACCTCGCTGGCCGTCGTGGCCCCGTCGATCGCCGAGGCGCTGTTCGCCACGGCCGTCGGCCTGATCGCCGCCATCCCGGCCTATATCGCCTACAACAAGTTCTCGACCGACGCGGGCAAGTACGCCGGCCGCCTGGAAGGCTTCGCCGACGACCTGTCGACCGCGATCCAGCGTCGCCTGTCGGACCGGGTCTAGACCGATGGCGATGTCGTCCAACGACGCCTTCGCGACGGCCGGCGGCCGGGGCCGTCGTCGTCGCGGCCGCCGCTCGCGCGGGGCGCTGTCCGAGATCAACGTCACGCCGCTGGTCGACGTCATGCTGGTGCTGCTGATCATCTTCATGATCAGCGCGCCGCTGCTGACCGCCGGCGTGCCGCTGGAGCTGCCCAAGACCGAGGCCGCCGCCCTGCAGAACCAGGAAGAGCCGATCACGGTGTCGATCAACCGCGAGGGCAAGATCTTCGTGGGTGAAAACGAGATCCCGTTCCAGAACCTGGCCCCGCGCCTGACCGCGATCGCCGGCAGCGGCTACGACAAGCCGATCTTCGTCCGCGCCGACGGCGGAGCGACCTATGCGGTCGTCGCCCAGGTGATGGCGGGCTTGTCGAACGCTGGCTTCAGCAAGATCAACCTGATCACCGAGACGGGCGGTCCCTCCACGGGCGCGGCGCCGAAGGATGCTCAGCCGGAGGGCTCGAGCGACCTGCGGCCGGCGCAATAGGGGCCGCCAGGAAAGCTTGATGAGCGCTCGCCGCGAATCCCCGATCTCTCCAGGCCTGCTGGCCTCGATCGCGCTGCACGGAGCGGTGGCGGCGCTGATCGCGTTCGGCCTGCCGTGGAAACAGTCCAAGCCGATCACCATCGGCGAGTCGGTGCCGGTGACCATCGTCACCAACGGCCCGACCAATGTGCGTCCCGCCGAGGAAGCGCCCGAGGAGCAGACGGCCCAGACGCCTGACCCCGCGCCCGAGGCCACGCCGCAGCCGCCGGCGCCTGAACCCGCGCCGAAGCCGACGCCCGCGCCCGCGCCGCCGCCGAAGCCCACACCGACGCCGAAGCCCGCGCCGCCGACCCCGACCCCCCCCAAGCCCGCGCCGACCCCAAAGCCGACGCCCGCGCCCGCGCAGGCCAAGCCGACTCCGGCCAAGAAGCCCGACACCGACTTCTTCGCCTCGCTGGAAGCCTCGATCGCCAAGTCCAAGAAGGCGACGGGCAAGCCGACCGCCAACGCGCCCAAGGGGGCGGCCCGCGCGGAGACCTCGGTCTCGGCTCGCCCGGCCATGGGCGCGGCCACCGGTCTTTCAGCCGCCGCGCTGGGGCGCCTGCAAGGCGAGGTTCAAGACCGCTGGAACCCCAACTGCGAGGTCGAGGGCGGTTCCGACGTCAATGTCCGCGTGATCTTCGTGATCGGGCCGGGCGGGCGCGTCGTCGGCCAGCCGGAATCGCCCGGCATCTCCTCGCCCAATCCCGTCGTGAAGGCGGCCTCGGACCGCGCCATACGCGCGCTGTTCGCCGCCTCGCCGTTCGCCTATCTGCCGTCCGACCTGTACGGTCAGAAAATCGCCCTCAACTTCAACGCAAAAGAGGCCTGTTCGCGTTGAGGATTGGCATGACGAAGAAGGAAGCTCCGATGCGCCTTAAAGCCCTGATGCTGATGGTCGCCGCTCTGCTGAGTGGCGCGGCCTTCGTCACCCCGGCCGCCGCGCAGATCGAGGTCAACATCAATTCGGGCGCGGTCAAGCCGCTGCCGATCGCCGTGCCGGCCTTCTCCGGCACGACGCGCGGGGCCGAGATCGCCCAGGTCATCACCGGCAATCTCGAGCGCTCGGGCCTGTTCCAGCCGCTGAACGTCGCGGGCGTCCCGGACAAGCTGCAGGACGTCAACGTCCAGCCGCGCTTCCCCGACTGGCAGGCCACGGGCGCCCAGGCGCTGATCAACGGCCAGGTCACGGTCGGCCCCGATGGCGGCCTGCGCGTCGACTTCCGCCTGTGGGATGTCTTTTCGCAGCAGCAACTGCTGGGCCTGCAATTCTCCTCGACGCCCGACAACTGGCGGCGGGTGGCCCACAAGATCAGCGACGCCGTCTATGAGCGCCTGACCGGCGAGAAGGGCTATTTCGACACCCGCGTGGCCTTCGTCGCCGAGAGCGGCCCGAAGCTGGCCCGCGTGAAGCGCCTGGCGATCATGGACCAGGACGGCGCCAACCCGCAGTACCTGACCGACGGCTCGTACATCGTCATGACGCCGCGCTTCAGCTCGACCAGCCAGGAGCTGACCTACATGGCCCTGCGGCCGACGGGTTCGTCGATCTATCTGCTGAACCTGGAGACCAGCCGCCAGGAAACTGTCGGCAAGTTCCCGGGCATGGTGTTCGCCCCGCGCTTCTCGCCGGACGGCAGCAAGGTGGCGTTCTCGGTCGAAAAGGCCGGCAACAGCGACATCTATCTGATGGACCTGCGTAGCCGCGCCACTACCCGCATCACCACCGACCCGGCCATCGACACCTCGCCGTCGTTCTCGCCCGACGGAACGAAGATCGCCTTCAACTCCGACCGCGGCGGCCAGGCCCAGCTCTATGTGATGAACACCGACGGCTCGGGCGTGCGCCGCATCTCGTATGGCGGCGGCCGCTACACGACCCCGGTCTGGAGCCCGCGCGGCGACTTCATCGCCTTCACCAAGCAGACGGGCGGCGAGTTCCACATCGGCGTCATGCGCCCCGACGGCGGCGACGAGCGCTTGCTGACCACCAGCTATCTGGACGAGGGCCCGACCTGGGCCCCGAACGGCCGGGTGCTGATGTTCTTCCGCGAGAGCTCGGCCGGCAATCCCAAGCTCTGGACGGTGGACATCACCGGCCGGATCCTGCGGCCGGCGGCCTATGGCGGTTCGGGTTCCGACCCGGCCTGGTCGCCGCTGCTCGACTGATTGACACATCCGTCGGGCAACCTACGTCGAGCTTGAGCGTTCATGGCCCAAGCTCCGGCGCGTAATCTATTCGCGCCGGAAGTGAATCCGTACCTGATGACGAGCTTCTGACATCATTGTGAGGCTTGGTCAGGCATTTCATGGGTCCATTCCAAGCGTTGCGCAGGTATGGATCAGGTCCAGAGTTCGTAGACTGAGGAGAAACTGGATGAGCTTCGACACCCAGCGCGCCATTAGACTGGCGCTCGTCGGCGTGGCGGCCGCCTCGCTCGCCGCCTGCGCTTCGCGTCCGAAGCCCCAGCCCGTCGCGCCGGCGCCGGAGCCCACGCCGGCCGCGCCGAGTCAGCCCTACACCCCGCCGCCGGCCCCGCCGGTCTCGAGCGGCGTTCTGCCGGGTTCGGTGCAGGACTTCGTCGTCAATGTCGGCGACCGAGTCTATTTCGACACCGACGAATATTCGGTCCGCGCCGACGCCCAGCCGGTCCTGGCCGGTCAGGCCCAGTGGCTGAACCGCTATCCGCAGGTCCGTATCCGCATCGAAGGCAATGCCGACGAACGCGGCACCCGCGAGTACAACCTGGCGCTCGGCGCCCGCCGCGCCAACGCCGTGCGTGACTTCCTGATCGGCCAAGGCGTCGCCGCCGCCCGTATCGAGACGATCTCGTTCGGCAAGGAACGCCCGATCGACGCCGGCACGAGCGAAGAAGCCTGGGCCAAGAACCGTAACGGCCACACGGCCATCACGGACGGCGCCCGCTAAGCTGTAAGTCCTGGGGCGGCGCTCAAACGAGTTGCCGCCCTAGTTTTGTCCGCGTCCTATCGGTAGATCACGGTCATGAAGCTGAAATCCGCTCTGCTCGCCGTCCTGTTCGCCTCGACCGCCGCCGTGGCCGTCGCCCAGACCCCGCTGCCCGCCGAGGATCCGCTGGACGATCGCTCGGTCAAGCGCGTCGAGCGCATGGAAAAGGTGGTCCGCGAGCTGCGGTCGATCGTTTTCCAGGGCCGCGACACCGGTAAGCCCGTGGTCGTACAGCCGGCCGAGACCGACGCCCAGATCGCCGCCCTGAACGAGCGCGTCGGCGACCTGGAACAGACCCTGACCAAGCTGAACGGCCAGAACGAGGCCGCCAATTTCGAGCTGACCAAGGCCAATCGCGCCGCCGCCGACCAGAAGGCGCGCGCCGACCTCCTGGAACAGCGGCTGACCGCGCTGGAGAAGTCGATCGCCGACATGCAGGCCGCCGCGGCCGCTCAGGTCAGCGCCCAAGGAACCGGAGGCATGGCGCTGGCCGGCGGGGCCCCGCCGCCGCCCGCGCCCCCGGCCGATCCGGCCGTGGCCTTCAAGCAGGCCAAGGATCTGCTGCTGGCCGGCGACTACGCCAATGCCGAGCAGGCCTTCGCGGCCTATGTGAACAACTATCCGGACAGCGCCAAGGCGCCGGAGGCCCGCTACTGGCAGGGCGAGACCCTGTTCGTGCGCGAGGCCTATACCGACGCGGCCGGCGCCTATATCGGCGCCATCCGCGGCTGGCCGCAGACCAGCTGGGCGCCGGACGCCACGCTGAAGCTGGCCCGCTCGATGGTGGCTCTGAAGAAGACCACCGAGGCCTGCCGCACCCTGGACGAGCTGACCAAGCGCTATCCGAAGGCTCCGGCCCAGGTCATCTCCCGCGCCGCCTCGACCCGCGTCGCGGCCAAGTGCTCCTAGGGACGGTTCGAGCCGCTCTCGACCGGCGGCTTGATCGCGCCTCCACCGCACCGCTGGCCGTCGGCTTCTCCGGCGGCGGCGACTCTCTCTTCCTGTTGAGGACCGTCCTGGACTGGGCGGGCGACCGTCGCGTGCTGGCCCTGGCCGTCGATCACCAGCTTCAGGCTGACAGCGCGCGCTGGACCGCCGACGCCGTCGCCAAGGCGCGGGCCCTGGGCGCGGAGGGCAAGGCTCTGGCCTGGACCGGGGACAAGCCTCCCACGGGTCTCCCCGCCGCCGCCCGCCGCGCGCGTCATGCTCTGCTGGCCGAAGCCGCGCGCGAAGCCGGCGCCAAGGTGCTGCTGCTGGGCCACACCGCCAGCGATCTCGCCGAGGGCGCGGCCATGCGGGCCGAGGGCTCGACCGTTTCCGACCCCCGCGAGTGGGCGCCGTCGCCGGTCTGGCCGGAGGGGCGAGGGGTCTTCCTGTTGCGGCCACTGCTCGGCCTGACCCGCGAGGCGATTCGCCAGGCCCTGGCCGCCGAGGGCGAGGCCTGGCTGGACGATCCGGCCAACGATGACCTCCGCTACGCCCGGGCGCGGGCAAGGGCGTCAGGCCCCGATCAGGTCGCCCCGGCCGGGATCCCATCGCCCTCGCCGCCGGTCTTCGAGATCGACCCCACCGGCGCGATCCGCTTGCCCCGTGATGTCGCCGCCGCCCCTCTGGCCGCCGCCCTGCTATGCGCCGCCGGGACCGAACGGCCGCCGCGCGGCGAGCGGTTGGCGAGATTGGTCGAGCGTCTGCGCTCCAACGAAACCTTCGCCGCCACGCTGTCCGGCGCGCGGGTCGAGGCGGCCGACGATGTTTTGATCTGCCGCGACGCCGGTGAGACCGCGCGGGGCGGTCTCTCGCCGTTGGACCTGTCGCCGGGCCAGACCGGCGTCTGGGATGGCCGCTGGGAGATCACCGCCGGGATCGCCCCGCTGACCGTCGTCGCGTTGAAGGGCAGGGCCGCCAGCCTTTCGCCCCGCCAGCGCGCCCAACTCTACGCCGTCCCCGCCGCCGCCCGTCCCGGCCTGCCGCTGATCGTGGGTCCCGCCGCGGTCCCGTATTCGCCCGCGCTTGACGGCCCGGACCTTGCAGCCGAAGGAGGTGCGTGCGCGCGTCCGCTCGTTCTGGATCGTTTCAAGGCCGCGATCGGCCGGATCGACCAAGAATCCGTGACCTGATGTCACGTCCATGGCGCAAGCGCGCGTGACCCCCTATCTTGGGAGGTCAAGAACCTATTCGTTGGGAAGACGAGGCGTATGAATTTCCGGAACCTGGCCATCTGGCTGGTGATCGTCGCGGTGCTGGCGGGCGTTTTCGTCGTCAGTCAGAACGCCCGCACCAAGGGCGGCGGCGAGATCAGCTACTCGCAGCTCCTCAAGGATGTCGACGCGGGCAAGATCAAGTCCGCCGAGATCGCGGGGCAGACCGTCATGGCCAAGGGCGCCGACGGCAAGGTGCTGACGGTCAACGCGCCCATGAACTCCGACGAGCTGGTCAACCGCATGGTGGCCAAGAACGCCGACGTGAAGTTCAAGAGCGGCTCGATCAGCTTCCTGGCCATCGTGGTCCAGCTGCTGCCGATCCTGCTGGTCGTGGGCGTGTGGCTGTTCTTCATGCGCCAGATGCAGGGCGGCGCCAAAGGCGCCATGGGCTTTGGCAAGTCCAAGGCCCGGCTGCTGACCGAGAACAAGAACCGCATCACCTTCGAGGACGTCGCCGGCGTCGACGAGGCCAAGGAAGAGCTGCAGGAGGTCGTCGACTTCCTGAAGGACCCGGCCAAGTTCCAGCGCCTGGGCGGCAAGATCCCCAAGGGCGCCCTGCTGGTCGGCCCTCCCGGCACCGGCAAGACCCTGATCGCCCGCGCCGTCGCGGGTGAAGCCGGCGTGCCGTTCTTCACGATTTCCGGTTCGGACTTCGTCGAGATGTTCGTCGGCGTCGGCGCCAGCCGCGTGCGCGACATGTTCGAGCAGGCCAAGAAGAACGCCCCCTGCATCATCTTCATCGACGAAATCGACGCCGTCGGTCGCCACCGCGGCGCCGGCCTTGGCGGCGGCAACGACGAGCGCGAGCAGACCCTCAACCAGTTGCTGGTCGAGATGGACGGCTTCGAGGCCAATGAAGGCATCATCCTGATCGCCGCCACCAACCGTCCCGACGTGCTGGACCCCGCGCTGCTGCGTCCGGGCCGCTTCGATCGTCAGGTCGTGGTTCCGAACCCGGACGTCGCCGGCCGCGAGAAGATCATCCGCGTCCACATGAAGAACGTGCCCCTGGCCGCCGATGTCGACGTCAAGACCCTGGCGCGCGGCACCCCGGGCTTCTCGGGCGCCGATCTGGCCAACCTGGTCAACGAAGGCGCCCTGCTGGCCGCTCGCAAGAACCGTCGCATGGTCACCATGCACGACTTCGAAGCGGCCAAGGACAAGGTCATGATGGGCGCCGAGCGCCGCTCGATGGCCATGAGCGACGCCGAGAAGAAGCTGACCGCCTATCACGAGGGCGGCCACGCCCTGGTGGCCCTGCGGGTCCCCGTCGCCGATCCGGTCCATAAGGCGACGATCGTGCCGCGCGGCCGCGCCCTGGGCATGGTCATGCAGTTGCCGGAGGGCGACCGTTACTCGATGAGCTACGACATGATGACCTCGCGCCTGGCCATCATGATGGCCGGCCGGGTCGCCGAGGAGCTGATCTTCGGCAAGGAGAAGATCACCTCGGGCGCGTCCAGCGACATCAGCGCCGCCACCAGCCTGGCCCGCAACATGGTCACCCGCTGGGGCTTCTCCGACGAGCTGGGCACGGTGGCCTATGGCGACAACCAGGACGAGGTGTTCCTGGGCCACTCGGTCGCCCGCACCCAGAATGTCTCGCCCGAGACGATGATCAAGATCGACAAGGAAGTCCGTCGCCTGGTCAAGAGCGGCGAGGACGACGCCCGCAAGATCCTGACCGAAGAGCTCGACAACCTGCACGTGGTCGCCAAGGCCCTGCTGGAGTTCGAAACCCTGAGCGGCGAGGAGATCATCGGCGTCATGAAGGGCGAGGTCCCCAAGCGCGACGAGGACGAGAGCAACAAGGAAACGGTCACCGCGCCGTCCCTGGTGCCGCTGTCCCCGGGCGCGGCCGCCAGCGTCACCGCCTGAGCGGCTTAACCCCGACGATCAAAGCCGGCTCGAAAGAGCCGGCTTTTTTCTTGCCGATTTTTCGCCATCTGTCGGCAACCCGACGCCGCCTTGATCGTTGGAGCTTCGCCACGCGTGCGTGGCCTGGGGCCAGTTGCTTTACGGAAGACCATGAGCGCGATCGACGAGCCGCGAGGTTCGCCCACCCAACCGTCGCCGATCCCCGCCTTTCTGAGCGGAGGCGGCGAGATGGCCGTCGCGGTGGCGGAACGCGACTGGTCGGCGACACCGTTCGGTCCGCTGGACGCCTGGCCGCCCGTTCTGCGCCAGGCGGCCTCGATGGTGCTGAACGCGCCGATCCCGTCGGTGCTGGTCTGGGGCGATCAGGAGGTCATCCTCTACAACGCGCCCGGCGGCGACTTCCTGGGCGCCGCGGGCCCGGCGGCCCTGGGCCAAAGGTTCGCCGAGGTGTTCCCGATCGCCGAGGGCGCGGCGCTGCTGGCCAGCGCCAGGGCCGGCGACGGCCTGGTGCGCGAGAGCGTCGGCTTCATCCGTCCCAACGGCGAGCCGGCGTGGTGCAATCTGCTGTTCACGCCCGTACGCGGCGACACCGGTACGGTCGAGGGCGTGATGTGCGTCTGCAACGACATCACCGCCCGGGTCCTTCGCGAACAGGCCCAGGACGCCGACCAGCAGCGCTATCGCCTGCTGTTCGAGTCGATGGACGAGGGGTTCTGCGTCATCGAGTTCTTCGACGGCCCGCATGGACCGCTCAGCGACTACATCCACATCATGGCAAACTCGGCCTATGAACGGCACGCCGGCATCCCCAATGTCGTGGGCCAGACGCTGCGCGAGATTGTCGGCGACGAGGCCGACGCCTGGGCCGAGCGCTACGGCGCGGTGTTGCGCACGGGCGAGCCGATCCGCTTCGAACAGGAGCTGGTGGCCACCGGCCGGCACCTGTCGCTGTCGTCGTTCCGCATCGAGCCGCCCGAGCTGAAGCAGGTCGCGGTGCTGTTCCAGGACATCACCGCGCGCAAGTGCGCCGAGGCCGAACTGCGTCGGCTGAACGAGACGCTGGAAGCCCGCGTGACCGAAGCCCTGGCCGAGCGGGAGCGGACCGAGGAGGCGTTGCGCCAGGCCCAGAAGATGGAAGCGGTCGGCCAGTTGACCGGCGGGCTGGCCCACGACTTCAACAACCTGCTGGCCGGCATTTCGGGCTCGTTCGAGATGATCGGGGCGCGGCTGGCCCAGGGCCGGACGTCCGACGTCGAGCGCTATCTGGCGGCCGGCCAAGGCGCGGCCCGGCGGGCGGCGTCCCTGACCCATCGCCTTCTGGCCTTTTCGCGCCGCCAGACCCTGGCCCCCAAGCCGGTGGTCATCAACAGGCTGCTAGCCGACTTCGTCGAACTGGTGCGCCGCACGGTCGGACCTGGCGTCGAGGTCGAGATGATCGCCGCCACGGGCCTGTGGTCGACCCTGGTCGACGCCAACCAGCTCGAGAACGCCCTGCTGAACCTTTGTATCAACGCCCGTGACGCCATGCCGGACGGGGGAAAGATCACGCTGGAGACCGGCAACCGCTGGCTGGACAGCCGCACCGCCCGCGAGCACGGGCTGGAGCCGGGCCAGTACGTCTCGGTCTGCGTCAGCGACACCGGCACGGGCATCGACAAGGCGACCCTGGAGCGGGTGTTCGACCCGTTCTTCACCACCAAGCCGCTTGGCCAGGGCACGGGCCTGGGGCTGTCCATGGTCTATGGCTTCGCCCGCCAGTCGAACGGTCACGTGCGGATCTATTCCGAGGTCGGGCAGGGGACGATGGTCTGCCTCTACCTGCCGCGCCACCTGGGCGCTGAGCAGGGCGACCTGACGCCCGAGCCCGTCATCGGCCCGCCGGTGGTTCCGGCCGGCAAGACGGTGCTGGTGGTCGACGACGAGCCGACCGTGCGGATGCTGGTTGTCGACGCCCTGGCCGAGCTGGGCTTCGCCTGCCTGGAAGCCCAGGACGGGGCCTCGGGCCTGCGTATGCTGCAGTCCAACGCCAAGATCGACCTGCTGATCACCGATGTCGGCCTGCCCGGAGGACTGAACGGTCGCCAGGTCGCCGACGCGGCTCGGGCCCTGCGGCCGGACCTGCGGGTGCTGTTCATCACCGGCTATGCCGAGAACGCCGTCCTGAACCACGGCCACATCGAGCACGGCATGGAGGTGTTGACCAAGCCCTTCGCGGTCAGCGACCTGGCCGGCCGGGTCGACCGGATGCTGCGCGAGGCGTAGAACCCCGCGATGGCTATTCTCGCGCGCCCCCCTCGGGCCCGTCCCAGGGTCATGGGGATCGTCAACGTCACGCCTGACAGCTTCTCCGACGGCGGCAAGTATCTCGGCGCCGCCGACGGCATTGAACACGCGCGTCGGCTGATCGCCCAGGGCGCCGACATCCTCGACATCGGCGGCGAGAGCACCCGGCCGGGCGCGGCCCCGGTCTCGGAGTTCGACGAGATCCTGCGCGTGGTCCCGATCATCGAGGCGATCCGCGCGGCCAGCGATATCCCGATCTCGATCGACACCATGAAGCCCGGCGTCGCCCGCGCGGCGATCAGGGCCGGGGCGAGTATCTGGAACGACGTGGCCGCCCTGCGCTTCGCGCCCGAGGCCCCCGAGGTCGCCGCCGAACTGGGCTGCGAGGTCGTGCTGATGCACATGCTGGGTCAGCCGGGGACCATGCAGGACGACCCGCGCTACGATGACGTGGTCGCCGAGGTCGAGGCCTTCCTGTTGGCGCGGGCCTTCACGGCCATGGCCGCCGGCGTGGCCAAGGAGAAGATCTGGCTGGATCCGGGCATCGGCTTCGGCAAGACCCTGGCCCACAACCTGGCTTTGCTGAAGGCCCTGCCGCGGCTCACAGCCCTGGGCTATCCGATCCTGCTGGGGGCCAGTCGCAAGCGCTTCATCGCCGGGCTGGACCCGTCGGCGGGCGAGGCCGCGGATCGTCTGGGCGGCTCGCTGGCCGCGCATCTGGCCGGCGCGTCAGCGGGCGTGGCCGCGGTGCGGGTCCACGACGTGCGCGAGACGGTCCAGGCCCTGGACGTCCAGGCGGCCATCGCCGGCGCTTAGGCGGATCCCTTCTCCTTCAAGGGGGAAGGGAGTTTCCGGTCATCCGATTTCCGCTTAAACACCGTCCATGTCCCAAGCTTCCCTAGGCCGCGTCCTCGTCATCGCCGGATCGGATTCCGGCGGCGGCGCGGGGATCCAGGCCGATATCAAGACCATCACCGCTCTGGGCGGCTACGCGGCCACCGCGATCACCGCCGTCACCGTGCAGAACACCCTGGGCGTCAGCGGCGTCCACCCGATCCCGCTGGACGTGATCGCCGCCCAGGCCCGGGCGGTGCTGGACGATATCGGCGCCGACGCGATCAAGACCGGTATGCTGGGCGATGTCGGCGTGGTCGAGACCGTGGCCGCCGCCATCGATCACGCGGGCAAGATTCCCGTCGTCGTGGACCCGGTGATGATCGCCAAGGGCGGCGCATCCCTGCTGGCCGACGCCGCGATCGGCGCGGTCAAAAGCCTGATGATCCCGCGCGCGGCGCTGCTGACGCCCAATGCGCCCGAAGCCGCCGCCCTGACCGGCCTGATGGTCGAGACCACCGACGACCTGCGCCGTGCCGGCGAGGCTCTCCTGGCTATGGGCGCCAAGGCGGTGCTGATGAAGGGCGGCCACATTGACGGCGATCGCGTCGTCGACGTGCTGATGACCCCCGGCGGCGAGACTAGCTTCGAGGGCGAGCGGATCGAGACCCGCCACACCCACGGCACTGGCTGCACCCTGGCCAGCGCGTGCGCCACGGGCCTGGCCCAGGGCCTGTCGCTGAACGAGGCCGTCGCCCGGGCCTGGAACTATGTCCACGAGGCCATGCTGCGCGCGCCGGGGTTCGGCGCGGGTCATGGCCCGCTGGATCACGGCTGGACGCTGCGCTCATGACCGACACGCTGGAAGACCGCCTGCGCGAGATCGTCCGCGCCACGCCCACGACCTGGCAGGTGCTGCGCACCGTCCGCGACCTGGATCTTCCCGACTGGATGATCTTCTCCGGCGCGGTCTATCAGCCGGTCTGGAACGCCTTGACGGGCCGTGATCTGGCCTATGGCATCAAGGACTATGACGTCGCCTATCACGACGACAGCGACACCAGCTACGAGGCCGAGGATGTCGTGATCCAGCGCGTGGCCGCCGCGTTCGCGCCGCCGCTGCGCGAGCTGGTCGAGGTTCGCAACCAGGCCCGGGTGCATCTGTGGTTCGAGAAGAAGTTCGGCGCTGACGAGCCCTATCCGCCGCTGGAGGACAGCGCCGCGGCCCTGAAGCGCTTCGTCGCCACCGCCTTCTGCGTCGGCGTGCGGCTCGAGGCTGACGACAGCTTGAGCGTCTGGGCGCCATTCGGCCTGGAGGATCTGTTCGCCATGCGCCTGCGGCCCAATCCGCTCCGCGTCAAGGGCGCGGGCGGCTGGGCGCGCACGACGGGCTCGGCCAAGGCGCGCTGGCCGGAGATCACCGTCGAGGGCTGATTGTCACCGGGACAATAAAGCCTTTGCCCATCGTTCCGCCCGCGCATAACAGCGAAGTCCATCCGAGGAGCTTCCCATGCGCCAGTGGACCATCGACGCCTTCGCCAGCGGCCCGTTCAAGGGCAACCCCGCCTGTGTGGTCGAGCCTTTCGAGGCTTGGCCCTCCGCCGTGTGGATGCAAGCCCTGGCGGCCGAGAACAACCAGGCCGAGACGGCTTATCTGCTGAAGACGAACGACCCGGCGCGCTTTGGCCTGCGCTGGTTCACGCCGGCCCTGGAGGCCCCGCTGTGCGGTCACGCCACCCTGGCGGCGGCGCATACCTTGTTCGAGGAGCTGGGCGTCGACGTTCCGTTGCTGACCTTCGACACGCTTTCGGGCGCCTTGACGGTCAAGCGGACGCGCGACGGGCTTGAGATGGATTTCCCGGCCGATCCGCCGCGCCGGACCAAGGTCCCGGCGGGTCTGGCCGAAGCGTTGGGCGCGCGAC
The DNA here is from genome assembly GCF_058681225.1 of Caulobacter sp. FV1ye6ST. Classification (NCBI taxonomy): domain Bacteria; kingdom Pseudomonadati; phylum Pseudomonadota; class Alphaproteobacteria; order Caulobacterales; family Caulobacteraceae; genus Caulobacter; species Caulobacter sp. FV1ye6ST. Next base: position 4,355,115 of record NZ_CM178733.1, on the reverse strand, counting down.
CCGTCGAGGTCTGGGCCGGCGCCTATCTGGTCGCGGTGATGGACAGCGAGGCGACGGTGCGCGGCCTGAAGCCCGACCTTGGCCTGATCAAGACGATTCAGGGCGAGGCCACCGGTGGACCGGGCCAGACCATCGTCGTCGCGCTGGCCGATCCGGAACGGCCCTACCAGGTGGTCAGCCGCTTCTTCGCGCCGGGCTTTGGAATCCCTGAGGACCCGACCACGGGCTCGGCTCACTGCATCCTGACGCCGCTCTACGAGGACAAGCTGGGCAAGAGCCCGCTGAAATTTCATCAGGCCTATCCCGGTCGCGGCGGGGACCTGGAATGCGAAAGCCGCGGCGCGCGCGTTCTGTTGCGCGGCCGCGGCTTCACGGTGGTGGAAAGCCGGCTCCGGGTGGAGCCGGCCTAGAGCATTTTCCGACGAAGTGGGTATCGGTTCGTCGTCAGAAAATGCGTCAAAACAAGAGGCTAGAGCATTTCACCGATCCAATTGGAGCGAAAAATGCTCTAGCAGGCTGTTGAAGAAGTCCGTAGCGGGGCGGAGTTCGACATGATTCACTCTTTGGGCGGGAGCTCTGGAGGGGTGGATGCGCGGGTCGGACGAGCGGACGGGGTCGCTGTTCTCATATGTAGATCTGGATGCTCGGGTTCGGCGCGATCATCCCTTGCGGCCGATCCTGGAGATCGCGAACGGGGCGCTTGGGGATTTGAGCGCGGACTTCGCGGCGCTCTATCCGCCGAGGCTGGGACGTCCGTCGATCCCGCCGGAACGGTTGTTGCGCGCCATGCTGCTGCAGGCGTTCTACGGCATCCGATCGGAGCGCCAGTTGATGGAGCGGATGGAGTTTGACCTGCTGTTCCGCTGGTTTGTAGGTCTTGGCGTGGACGATGCGGCCTGGGATCATTCCAGTTTCACCAAGAACCGCGACCGGCTGTTGGCGGGCGAGATCGCCGGCAAGTTCCTGCGCGCGGTGCTGGCCCAGCCTCGGGTGAAGCGGCTGATGTCGTCAGACCACTTCTCGGTGGACGGCACGCTGATCGAAGCCTGGGCGTCGACCAAGAGCTTCCGCAGGGTCGATGGCGACGACAGCGATCCCGAGGGGCCGGGTCGCAACGCCGAGCGCGGCTTCCACAAGGAGAAGCGTTCCAACCAGACGCACCGCAGCACCACCGATCCTGAGGCTCGGCTCTATAAGAAGGGCGACGGCCAGCCGGCGAGGCTCTGCTATATGGGCCACGCCCTGATGGAGAACCGCCATGGCCTGGTGACGGATGGTGGGGTGACCCTGGCCACGGGCACAGCCGAGCGCGAGGCGGCTGTGGCGATGCTGGACCGAAGAAGCGGCCGGCGTCGGATCACCCTGGGCGCCGACAAGGCCTATGACGTGCGCGACTTCATTGGCCAACTTCGGGCGCGCCGGGTGACACCGCACATCGCCGTCGATGGCCACCTGTCCAAGCTGGGCAAGCCGCGCTCGACCGCCATTGACGGCCGCACCAAGCGCCACCCCGGCTATGCGATCAGCCAGCGATGTCGCAAGCGCATCGAAGAGGTGTTCGGCTGGATCAAGGGCTCGGCCGGCCTAGCCAAGGTCAAGGTGCGCGGCCGCGCCAAGGTCGACGCCGCCTTCACCCTGGCGCTGGCGGCCTACAACCTGATCCGTCTGCCCAAGCTCCTGGCGGCCCCGGCATGAGCGTCCTGGGCCAGTGGCGCATCGTCCAGACGCCCGACTACACTGACGACTATCGGGACATGATGGAGCCCGCCTACATCCTCTTCGAAGCCACCCATGGCCAGTTCGCCTTCGGCTGCGTCACTGGCGCCTTCGCCGCCGCCGGCGACCACGACGCCGTGCAGTTCGACTGGCGCGGAAACGACGAAATGGATGAGGCCCAGGGCGACGGATGGGCTCAACTCCAGCCCGACGGCTCCCTCAAGGGCCAGATCTGCTTCCACGGCGGCGACGAAGCCAACTTCATCGCCAGACGGGAGGCTTCTTCAACAGCCTGCTAGAAGGGGCTAACCCTTAACGACGCGGGCCGTGGCCGTAGCCGTAACCGTAGTCGCGGTCGTGGCGCTCGTAGCGGATCTGGGCGCTGATGCGGTCGAAGCGGCGATCCAGGTCGGCGCGTTCCCAGCCGCTGAGGCCGCCGCGACGATACTGGCGCTCGAGGCGTTCGGTGTCGCGCAGTTCGGCGCGCAGGCGATAGGCCTCGCCGCGGGTCAGCGAACCGTTGCGCACGCCGATGTCGATGCGACGGTCGAGCATGGCCTGGCGGTCGTTGACCGACTGGGCCGAGGCGATGGCGGGAACGGCGGCGGCCGACAGGGCCGAGACCGCGGCGATCGAAATCAGGATCTTTTTCATTGGTTCGGTTCCTCTCTGAAACTTATCCCGTCGCTCCGGGGGGAAGCGACGTTGAGTTAAGAGAAACACTTCCAGCCTGAAGCGGTTCTGAGCCGCTCGTTATGTTCTGTTCATCTTGTGTCCAGGGATCGACTTAGGCCGCCTGGGCGAGGCGCGCGGCGGTCATGGCCGCTTCAATCGCGCCATAGAGCTTGGTGACCTCGATCGGCTTGGCCACGTGGCCGTCCATGCCGGCCGCCAGATAGTCCTCGACCTGATGGGCCAGGGCGTTGGCGGTGACGGCGATGATCGGCGTGCGGACGCGGCCTTGTTCGCCTTCCAGGGCGCGGATGGCGCGCGCGGCCTCGACGCCGTCCATGACGGGCATGTGGATGTCCATCAGCACGATATCGAACGTTCCGGTCCGCCAGGCCTCGACGCAGGCCCGGCCGTCGGCGACCGTGGTCACCTCGGCGTTGAGCGGGGCCAGGACGGCGGCGACGACCTTCTGGTTGGTCGGATTGTCGTCGGCGGCCAGCACGCGCAGGCGAGCCGTCTCGGCCGGGGCGGCCAGCGTCGCGGCCGCATGGTCGTCGTCGATATAGTGGACGTCGACGATCGCTTCCTCGCGGGGAAGGGAGAGCAGGACGGTGAAGGTCGAACCGCGGCCTTCGCGGCTCTGGACCTTGATCGAGCCGTCCATCAGCGCCGCCAGCTCGCGGCAGATGGCCAGGCCCAGGCCCGAGCCGCCGAAGCGGCGCGTGGTCGAGCTGTCGGCCTGGACGAACTTGTCGAACAGGCGCGGCAGGATCTCGGACGAGATGCCGATGCCGGTGTCGGCCACGTCGATGCGCAGGCCCGAGCCGTCCTCGGCCGAGGCGAAGCGCACCGCGACGGCGCCTTCCAGGGTGAACTTCAGGGCGTTGGCGATCAGGTTGCCCAGGATCTGGCGCAGGCGGTCGGAATCGCCGCGCCACAGGCCCTGCGCCTCGGGCGCGACGGCGACCTCGAAGGCCAGGCCCCGGTCGCGCGCCTGGGGCGCGTAGGTCTCGCGGATCGACTGCGCCAGTTGGGCGATGTCGAACGGGCGGTCGGTGATCTCCAGGCGGCCGGCCTCGATCTTGGAGAGGTCCAGCACATCGTTCAGCACCCCCAGCAGCACCGCGCCCGATTCGCGGATCACCTTCAGACGCTCGCGCTGGGTGTCGCTCATCTTGTCCATGGCCATCAGCTCGGCCATGGCCAGCACGCCGTTCAGGGGCGTGCGGATCTCGTGGCTCATATTGGCCAGGAAGTGGGACTTCAGGACGTTGGCGGCGTTGGCGTCGTCGCGCGCCTTGACCAGCTCGGCCATGGCGCCGCGCAGGTCGTGGTCGTTGGCTTCCAGCCGGCAGACCAGGTGGTTGAAACTGTCTGTCAGGCTCTGGAAGACGTCGTCCTCCGAGGTCTGCTCGACGGCCTTGAACCGGCCGCCGACGGCGGTCTCGTGCATGGCTTCCGACAGGCGCTCCATCGGTCGGGCCAGACGGCGCGCCAGGCTGTTGGCCAGGAGAATCGCCAGGCCCGCCGCGCCGAAGAACAGGGCGCCGGTCAGGGCCAGGTCGCGGGCCAGGGTCTGGCCCAGGCCCGGATGCTCGGCCAGGAGGACCAGCGTGCCTACATTTTGGGAGGACAGCTTGATCGGCCGCGACAGGGTGTCGGTGTCGGCCGGGTTGGACTCGCCCAGCTGGGCGACGACGCGGCCCTGGGTGTCGACGATGCGTACGCCCGCGACGCTGGGGGCCTTGGCCACCGCTTCCAGGGCGCGATAGACGCCGACCATGTTGTGATCCGCCAGGGGCGCCGCGGCGCCGGCGGCCGCCATCTGGGCCAGGATCTCGTGATTGGCGCGGGCTTCCTGCCGGGCGACGCTCCACTGCTGCAGCATGAAGCACAGGCACGCGGCGACCAGCGCCAGCACGGTCGTGGCCAAGGCCACGCCGGCGATGCGCGCCTGCAGCGGTGCGTGTGTGGACCCGCTATAGTTGTGGATGTTGGTCATCCCACGTCCAGGTATTCATTACTCTTGCGGCAGTGTGCCGCAAGGTTCCTAACGGTTCGCTTCCAAGGCGAGTGAGGCGGAGGATTAGTAGCGCGACATAACAACGCTAAGGCGCATTTTTGTGATTGCTTTTGCGTTAACAATCTATTTACCTTTCTGCTTAGTGTTTCGTTAAGGAGGCGGGTTTGGAAAAGATCTTTGTAGCGCAGCGTGTGGCCAACAAGCTGTATGCGACCGAAGCTGCGGTGGATGCGGCGATGGTCGAAGTCACGGAAATGATGGCCGAGCTGATCCAGGCCCGTAAGGACCTGAGCCTGTCGGCGACGGTGGGGAACGGCGCCAGCGCCAAGTTCGCGGAGGCCGTCCAGGCTCTGGCGATCGCGCGGACGGCGATCGTCGAGGCTCACAGCCAGCTGGATGAGACGCGCCTGCGCGTCGGTATCCGCACCAAGATGATCGGCTTCGACAAGGGTACGGACTTGCCCCCGGCCACGGGCTACAACGAAGTGACCCACTTGCGCGAAGCCATCTAAGCGAAGATTGCAATACTTTAATGCCTAGGGCCTCTAATTCCGGTTAGAGGCCCTATTGCTATGAGTCCCTTGATCGCGGCTTGGATGGGTTGGGCGATGCTGGCCATCGTCCTGGTGCTGGCTTGCTGGAAGGGCAGCCAGGCCGAGCGCCTTGGCGTGGCGATTTTCCTGACAGGCGCGGTCTACGCCATGGCGGTCTACGCCTTGGCTCCGCGAAGCCTCGTGCCGACGTTGCTCTTGCTGGGCGAAGGCGCGATGGGCGGGGGTTTCCTGTTCCTGGCCTTGCAGCACATGAATGCTTGGCTGGGGGTGGCCATGCTGTTGCAAGCGATCCAGTTCAGCCTGCACGCCTACTACCTGGTCGGCGACCTGCCGCGCGACCGCACCTTCGCGATGGTCAACAATCTGGATTCGATCGGCGTGCTGCTCTGCATCCTGGCTGGGACGATCCTGGCGTGGCGCAGACGCCTCCGCGCGGCAAAATAATTGCCGCCGCCGGACGAAACGTCACGGTCCTCGCAAAAATCTCCCCTTGCAATCCGATGCGAAACGCGGTTCTTCGCCGGCGGGCCACATCCCCCCAACGGGATGCAGTCCATCTGTAAGGATGGGAGACATCGCTATGACGACCCTCGCCAAGCCGGCGCAACGCCCGGCTCGCCCCGAGTTCTCTTCCGGTCCGTGCGCCAAAAGGCCCGGCTGGACCCCCGAAAATCTCAGAAACGCGGTCTTGGGCCGTTCGCACCGCTCGAAGCTGGGCAAGGCGCGCCTGAAGGCCGCCATCGACCAGACGCGGCAAGTTCTGGAAGTCCCCGCCGACTTCCTGATCGGCATCGTCGCAGGTTCGGACACCGGCGCGGTCGAGATGGCCCTGTGGTCGATGCTGGGCGCCCGCCCCGTGCAACTGATGGCCTTCGAGTCCTTCGGCAAGGACTGGGTCACGGACGTCACCAAGCAACTGAAGCTGCCCGACGTGGAGGTGCTCAGCGCCCCGTACGGCCAGCTGCCCGACACCACCAAGGTCGATCCGGCCAAGGATCTGGTCTTCACCTGGAACGGCACGACCTCGGGCGTGCGCGTCCCGAACGCCGACTTCATCTCGGCCGACCGTGAAGGCATCACCATCTGCGACGCCACCAGCGCCGCCTTCGCCCAGGACCTGGACTGGGACAAGCTGGATGTCGTGACCTTCTCCTGGCAGAAGGCCCTGGGCGGCGAAGGGGCGCACGGGATCCTGATCCTGTCGCCGCGCGCCGTGGCCCGCCTGGAAAGCCACACGCCGGCCTGGCCGATGCCGAAGCTGTTCCGCATGACCAAAGGCGGCAAGGTTTCCCTCGACATCTTCGAGGGCGCGACGATCAACACGCCCTCGATGCTGTGTGTCGAAGACGCTCTGGACGCCCTGAAATGGGCCTCGTCCATCGGCGGTCTGCAGGCCATGCAGGCCCGCGCCGACCAGAACCTGGCCGTGCTGGCCGACTGGGTCGCCAAGACCCCGTGGGTCGATTTCCTGGCCGCCACGCCGGACATCCGCTCCAACACCTCGGTGTGCCTGAAGGTGGTCGATCCCACGATCGCCGCCCTGCCGGAAGACGCCCAGGCCGACTTCGCCAAGAAGCTGGCCAGCCTGCTCGAGAAAGAGGGCGCCGCTCTCGACATCGGCGGCTATCGCGACGCCCCGGCCGGCCTGCGCATCTGGTGCGGCGCCACGGTGGAGGCTTCCGACCTGGAAGCCCTGACGCCCTGGCTCGACTGGGCCTTCGCCACCGTCTCGGCCGAACTGGCCGCCGCTTAAGCAACGCACTGCGCCGAACCCCTCCCCCCAATTTCCTTAAAGGAATGGGCGGGGAGGGGCAGGGGTGGGGGTGTTTCCCCGACCCATCCGCGCCCGCACCCCCTCCCCCAGCCCCTCCCCGCAAGGGGGAGGGGAGCAAGGTACAGAACCATGACCGCTCCCCGCGTTCTCATCGCTGACAAGCTCAGCCCCGCCGCCGTCGACATCTTCAAGAACCGCGGCGTCGACTTCGACATCAAGGTCGGCCTGTCCAAGGACGAGCTGATCGCCGTGATCGGCGACTATGACGGCATCGCCATCCGCTCGGGCGCCAAGCTCGACAAGGACGTGATCGCCGCCGCCCACAAGCTGCAGGTCATCGCCCGCGCCGGCATCGGCGTCGACAATGTCGACATCCCGGCCGCCACGGCCAAGGGCATCGTCGTGATGAACACGCCCTTCGGCAACTCGATCACCACGGCCGAGCACGCCATCGCCATGATGTTCGCCCTGGCCCGCCAGCTGCCCGCCGCCGACGCCTCGACCCAGGCCGGCAAGTGGGAGAAGAACCGCTTCATGGGCGTGGAGCTGTACGCCAAGACCCTGGGTCTGATCGGGGCCGGCAACATCGGCGGCATCGTCGCCGACCGGGCGCTGGGCCTGAAGATGAAGGTCGTGGCGTACGACCCGTTCCTCAGCCCCGAGCGCGCCGTCGAGATGGGCGTCGAGAAGGTCGAACTGGACGATCTGCTGGCCCGCGCCGACGTCATCACCCTGCACACCCCGCTGACCGACAAGACCCGCAACATCCTGTCGGCCGAGAACCTAGCCAAGACCAAGAAGGGCGTGCTGATCGTCAACTGCGCGCGCGGCGGCCTGGTCGATGAGGTCGCCCTGCGCGCCCTGCTCGACAGCGGCCATGTCGGCGGCGCCGGGTTCGACGTCTTCGTCACCGAGCCGGCCAAGGAAAACCCGCTGTTCGGTTCGGACCGCGTGGTGGCCACCCCGCACTTGGGCGCCAGCACCTCGGAAGCGCAGGAGAACGTGGCCCTGCAGGTCGCCGAGCAGGTCAGCGACTACCTGCTGACCGGCGCGGTCACCAACGCCCTCAACAGCCCCTCGATCACGGCCGAGGAAGCCCCGAAGCTGAAGCCGTTCGTGGCCCTGGCCGAGAAGATCGGCGCCCTGGCCGGCCAGATGGTCGACTTCGGCATCACGGCGATCGACATCGCCTTCGAGGGCGAGGTTTCCAACCTCAACGTCAAGCCGATGACCTCGGCGGCCCTGGCCGGCGTGCTGAAGCCGATGCTGGCCGAGATCAACATGGTCTCCGCCCCGGCCATCGCCAAGGATCGCGGCATCACCGTCTCGGAGAGCCGCCAGGAAGTCAGCCCCACCTATGACAGCCTGATGCGCGTGACCATCACCACCGAGAAGGGCAAGCGCAGCTTCGCCGGCACGGTGATCGCCGGCGCTCCGCGCGTCGTCGAGGTCAAGGGCATGGAGCTGGACGCGGCCTTCTCGCCGGCCATGCTCTATATCAACAACCTGGATAAGCCGGGCTTCATCGGCGCCCTGGGCATGTTGCTGGGCGAGGCGGGCGTCAACATCGCCACCTTCAACCTGGGCCGCGTCTCGGCCGACGAGGACGCCATCGCGCTGGTCGGCGTCGACCAGGCGCCGGCCGCCGACCTGCTGGCCAAGATCCAGGCTCTGCCGCACGTGAAGGAAGCGCGCGCGCTGACGTTCTGATGAAAGATGCTCCCCCGCTCCGCGGGGGAGCTGGCCCCCTCCGGCCCTCTGGGCCAAAAGGCCTCCATGTCCCTGATCACGCCTCGCAAGATCAACCGGCTGGGCTTCGCGGTCTTCGTCGCGGCCGTGGCCTTCACGCTCTATGCCGCCCTGGCGCCGGGCGACGACACCAAGGGCCTGATCCCATGGGACAAGGCCAAGCACTTCATCGTCTTCTACGGCCTGACCTTCCTGGCCACGCTGGCCCTGCCCAAGAGCCGGTTCTGGAAGATCGGGATCGTGCTGCTGGGCTTCGGGATCGGCATCGAGATCCTTCAGGGCCTGCCGATCATCGGCCGCGACGCGGACTTTTTCGACGTGGTCGCCGACACCTGCGGCATCGGCTTCTTCTTCGGTCCGATCGTCGTGCGCCAGTGGCTGGATGACGCTCAGGCGTAAGCTAGATGCTCGGCCTGGAAGTAGAACAGCCACTCCAGTTTCAGCACGTTGATCAGCTCCCGGAAGCTGGGCGGCTCGTAGCGCGACACCACGTGCAGCGGCACGCCGCGGATCTTCAGGATCTCGACCAGCAGCACCAATGAGGTGTCGACCGAGGCGATCCGCGCCGCCCGCTCGATCACCGTGCTCCAGTCGACCAGACTGTAGCCCTCGACGAACCGCAGGCGCACCTCCTTCTCCGGTGCGCGATGCGGGAAGGGGATGGTGCGGCTGCTGCAGGTCTCGTTGATCAGGCAGTACGGAACGCCGTCATCCAGGCCCAGTTCGCGGAAGAGGCGCTCTTCCTTCTCCCGGTCGCGCCGCAGTTCGACATGGTCGGCCCAGTCGTCCATCGCCACGCCGGCGACCTCGTACTTCAGGTCCATGGTCTGTTCGGGCGCGTACCGCCAGGAGAAGAACAGCGACAGATAGGTGTAGTCCGGCCCCTCGATCGGACCGCGGGCGATCTTGTCGTGCAGGAACATCATCTCGTCGCGGAAATCGAAGTTTTCCGTGTCGAGGATCGGCGTCTCGACATTGGCCGGCATGACCAGGGTGTCGTAGACCCAGCGGTGCTTTTGCAGCACGGGCAGGATCACGCGGCGGCCGTTCTGGGCGTAGGTCTTGACGATCTTCTGGATGAAGAACAGGTCGCCGACCATGCCGGGCTGGAAGATGATGACCGGCTTCATGAGCCCCGCCGAATCGTGAAGCCCTCAGCTTCGCACACCTGGGCCAGGTCGTCGTCCCAAGGGGCGAGCGTCGCGCGGCCCCTGTCAGTCTCCCTGTTCCATGGAAAGGCGCAGGTCGCGATAGGCGGTCACGAGGGCGTCCTGGCTGAAGGCGAGGTTGCGGCCGCTGGGATTGGGCAGCACCCAGGCGACGGCGCCGCCGAAGGGTTTGGCCTGCCGGCCCCAATCGACGGACCGACGCCCCACCATGGCCGCATAGGCCGCCTTGCCCAGGAAGGCGACATGGGCCGGCGTCCAGCGACGGACCCACGCCTCGAACCCGGAGGCCGCGTCGATGAACTCGGCGCGAGCCAGGTCGTCGACGCCGGCGGTCGGCCGCTCGACCACGCTGGTGATCCCCAGACCATAGGTCAGCAGGCTGGCGTCGTCCTCGGCGGCGATCAGATGCGGCGTGAACCCGGCCAGGTGCAGCACGCGCCAGAACCGGTTACTTCGTCCGACGAAGTGGTGGCCCTCGGCGGCCGCCGACAGTCCCGGATTCAGCCCGCAGAACACGACCGACAGGCCCGGCGCGACGATGTCCGGCAACGGCTTCTCAGACATTCAGCGCCCTCGGCCCACTGACGAACCGATTGCCGCGCAGATAGAAGCTTAGCGGCCTGTCCGCGTCCTTGGTGATGCCGATCCGGACGCCCTGGCCGATGTCGGCGGGCTCGTGATCGTCATGGGCCAGCCACAGCGGGCCCTCGGCGCACAGGTCCAGCCCGTCGGCCCATGGGCCGATCCGTAGCGCCTGGGCCAGTCGCCCGGGGCCTCGGGCCAGGTCGCGCAACGTCTCGGTCCCGCGATAGGTTTGCATCAGCGTGATCCCCTCCAGCGGCTCCAACGCCCGGATCAGGACGCCGGCCCCGGTCCCCTCGGCCTCGCTGGAGATGTTGAACATCCAGGAAACGCCATAGGCCAGATAGACATAGGCATGGCCGCGCTCGCCGAACATCGACCGGGTGCGCGGGGTCATGCCCCGGACGGCGTGGCTGGCCGCGTCGCCGAGGACATAGGCCTCGGTCTCGACGATCCGTCCACTGATGACGCCGTCGGGTGTCTCGCGCACGACCACCTTGCCGAGCAGGAAGCGGGCGAGGGTCTCGGTGTCGACCGGCAGCTCGGCGCGGGCCAGACGTCTCAACAGCTGTCCACCCTCACGCTCCAGGGCTTGGACACCCCCGCCGCCGCGTCCAGCCCGCCGATGATCCAGCGCCGGGTGTCGGCCGGGTCGATGACCGCGTCGATCTCCAGGGCGGCGGCCATGCTGGTCGCCTTGCCGGCCGCGTAGAGCCGCGCCACCAACTGTTCGTAGAGCGCCTTCTGCTTGGCGGGATCGGTCTCGGCTTCCAGCTCCTTGCGGTAGCCCAGCTTGACCGCGCCCTCCAGGCCCATGCCGCCGAACTCCCCCGTCGGCCAGGCGGCGATGAAGGCCGGGGAATGGAAGCTGCCGCCGGCCATGGCCTGGGCCCCGAGGCCGTAGCCCTTGCGGGTGACCACGGTGAACAGCGGGCCGCGCAGCTTGGCCCCGGCGATGAACTGGCGGCTGACCCGGCGCACGGCGGCGGCGTCCTCGCTCTCCGGTCCGACCATGAAGCCGGGGGTGTCGCACAGGCTGAGCACCGGCAGGGCGAAGGCGTCGCAAAGCTGCAGGAACCGCGCGGCCTTCTCGGCGCCCTCGCAGTCGATCGCCCCGCCCAGATGGCGCGGGTCATTGGCGATCAGGCCCATCGGCCGGCCCTCGATCCGGATCAGGCCGGTGACCATCCCGGCCGCGAAGCCGCCGCGCAGCTCCAGGAACGAACCCTCGTCCACCAGGCCGGCGATCAGGGCGCGGACGTCATAGACCCGCAGCCGGTTCTCGGGGATCGCGCCCCGCAGCCGCCGCTGGTCGGGCGCGGTCCAGGTGGGCAGCGATCCCTGGAAGTAGGACAAGGCCTGCTTGGCCAGCCGGGTGGCGTGGGCCTCGTCGTCGGCCAGTATGTCGATGACGCCGTTGGCCCACTGGTGCGCCGAAGGGCCGATCTGTTCGGGCTTGAACACCCCCAGCCCGCCGCCCTCGATCATCGCCGGCCCGCCCATGCCCAGATTGGAGTCACGCGTGGCGATGATGATCTCCGACAGGCCGGCGATGGCGGCGTTGCCGGCGAAGCAGCGGCCCGCGACGATGGCGATCTTGGGGACCAGGCCCGACAGCTGGGCGAAGCTCCTGAACGTGGGGACATCCAGCCCCGCCACGGCCGTGGTGTCGGTGTCGCCCGGCCGCCCGCCGCCGCCTTCCGCGAACCAGACGACCGGCAGCTTCTGGTCGGCGATCACCGCCATCAGCCGGTCGGACTTGCGGTGGTTCATCGCGCCCTGCGTGCCGGCCAGCACCGTGAAGTCGTAGGCCAGGGCCGCCGTCCGCGCCTTGTCCGCCGGGAAGAGGCCGCCGTTGACGGTCCCGATGCCGGTGATCAGCCCGTCGGCGGGGGTGGCGACGATCAGGTCCTCGGTCGAGCGCCGCCGCTTTTGGGCCGCGATCGCCAGGGCCCCGTATTCCAGGAAACTGCCGGGATCCACGAGGTCGTCGATGTTCTCGCGCGCCGTGCGGTGGCCGGTCTTGCGGCGTTTGGCGACGGCGTCGGGGCGGGCCTTGTCCAGAGTGTAGCGGTGGCGGGCGATGACCTCGGCGAGGTCGGGGCGGATGGCTTCCAGGTCCTCGGCGAGGGTTTCGACGGCGACGGTCGCGTCCATCTCGACCGGCTCCAGGAACACCAGAGGCTGGCCCTCGGCGACGGTCGCGCCAGGCGCGGCGGCGATCTTCAGCACCCGGCCTCCGGTCGTGGCGTGGACCAGATGCTCCATCTTCATGGCCTCCAGCACCGCCAGGGCCTGGCCGGGGCGGACGAGGTCGCCTTCCGCCACCGCGATCGAACCGACCGTGGCCGAAAGCGGCGCGGCGACGGTGACCGCGCCGTCCAGGGTCTCGAAGGTCTGGGCGGCGCTGTCCTCCGGCAAGCCGGCGACCAGTTCGGCGGCATGGTCCTCGATGAACCGGGTCGTGAACACCGCGGTTTTTGGTACCGTTGTGTTGAGGATCGCCCGCACCAGCGGCGCGGTGGTCGAAACGCCCGTGATGGCGAACTCCGCCAGCGCCCGGTCGAGCCGCGCCGAGGCCTCGGCATGGGTCCGTCCGCGCGCGATCACCTTGGCCAGCAGGCTGTCGTAAGCGCCGCCGACCGCCGTCCCCGCCGTGACCCCGGCGTCGACCCGCACGCCCGGACCACCCGGCGGGCTCCAGGCGCCGATCATCCCGCTGGAGGGCTTCACCAAGCCTTCGGCGGTCAGGGTCTCGGCATTGATCCGCGCCTGGATGGCGACGCCGAAGGCGGGCGGAACCTCCAGGTCCAGGGGCTTACCCGCCGCCAAGTCGAACTGCAGCCGCACCAGGTCCAGCCCCGTGACCTCCTCGGTCACCGTGTGCTCGACCTGCAGGCGCGGATTGACCTCCAGGAAGAAGGCTTCCTGGCTGTCGGCGTCGATCAGGAACTCGACCGTCGCCAGACCGCGATAGCCGGCGCACAGGGTCTCGGCATGCTTCCAGAGGTCGGCGCGCAGGGTCCCGGGCAGGACAGCCGGGGCGGTCTCGACCAGCTTCTGGTTCCGCCTTTGGAGCGAGCAGTCGCGGTCGCCGATCGCCAGCACGCGGGATCCGTCGCCGACGATCTGCACCTCGATGTGCCGCGCCCGTTCGATCCGCTTCTCGGCATAGAGCCCGCCGTCGCCGAACGCGGCCAGGGCCTCTCGTTCACAGGCGGCGAAGGCGGCGTCCAGCTCGCCGGGATCCAGCACCGCGCGCATCCCGCGCCCGCCGCCGCCGGCCCGCGCCTTCAGCATGATCGCGCCGTGCTCGGCCTGGAAGGCGCGCGCCGCGTCCAGGTCGATCGCACCGGTTCCGGGGATCAGCGGGACGCCGCGCTCGGCCGCCAGCGCGCGCGCGGCGGCCTTGTCGCCGAAGGTCTCCAGGTGCGCGGGCGAGGGGCCGACGAAGACGATCCCGGCCTGCGCGCACGCTCGCGCCAGGGCGGGGTTCTCCGACAGGAAGCCATAGCCTGGATGCAGGGCGTCGCAGCCTTGCGTCTTGGCCGCCGCCACGATCGCGGCGATGTCGAGATAGGCCCGCGCGCCCGTACCGGGCAGGGCTATCGCTTGGTCGGCGGCGCCGACATGGGGCGAGCCCGCGTCGTCGGTCGCGTAGACCGCCACGCTCGTAAGCCCGGCCTCCGCCGCCGCGCGGGCGATGCGGACGGCGATCTCGCCACGGTTGGCGATCAGGACGCGGGTGAAAGTCATGACGTTTCCTGCGAGGCTTCATACGGCCGTTTGAGACACTTTGGCCGGTCCTGCCCGACTCTCCAAGGCTTGACTCTCCCCCTTCACAAGATCAGAACAAAAGTGGAACAAGGAGTGTGGAATGGCCGGCTCGCGCGAGGCGCGTCTTGCGGCCCTCAGAGGCCGGATCGCCGCGATCGAAGCGGGGACTCGGACTCCGAATCCCGTCCTGCCGTTCGGGGAGCCGGCCATCGATGGCTGCTTTCCGGGCGGCGGCCTGCCGCTGGGCGGCTGGCACGAGGTGACGGGCGCGGGGCTGGAGAGCGAGACCGGGGCGGCCCCCGCCGCCTTCGTCGGCCTGCTACTGCGCCCGCTGGTGAAGACGGGCGCGATCGTCTGGATCGCCCGGCGCAACGACCTGTTCGCGCCCGGCCTGTTCGGCCTGGGTTTCCCGACCGAGCGGCTGATCCAGGTCCGCACCCGCGACGAGGCCGAGACCCTGTCGGTGCTGGAGGACGCGCTGTCCACGCAAGGCGTGGCCGCCGCCGTCGGCGAGGCCGAGGCTCCGGACCTGACCGCCGGCCGCCGCCTGCAACTGGCCTGCGAGAAACGCGGCGGCCTCGGGGTGGTGCTGCACCGAAGACCCTATGGAGGGCGAGCGGGGCAGGGCCAGGCGGTGTCCGGCTCGGCGTCGTTCAGCCGCTGGCGGATCGGGCCGTCGCCGACCCCGCCGCCAGCGGACGACATCGGCCTTGGCCCCCCGCGCTGGCGGGTCGAACTGGAACGGTGCCGGGGCGGACGTCCCGGGTCTTGGATCTTGCAAGCACAGGAGGCCGGCCATGGCCCGCATCCTTTCCGTCTGGTGTCCCAACTGGCCGATCACGACGTGGCGCCGGCGGAACCCGGGCTACGACACGTCGGCTGAAGCGCCTCCGTTCGCTCTGCTGGCCACGGAAGGCGGGACCCGACGCCTCGTCGCTGTCGATGAGACCGCCCGCGCCCTTGGCCTGGGCCCCGGTCAGAAGGCCGCCGACGCCATGGCGCTCGTGCCCAACCTCGTGACCTTCGACCACGACCCGGCCGCCGACCGCCTGGCGCTGGAAGCCCTGTGCGACTGGTGCGTGCGCTTCTCGCCGGCCGTGGCGATCGACGGGCGCGACGGCCTGTTCCTGGACATCACCGGGACCGACCACCTGTGGGGCGGAGAGGACGACATGCTGGTCGACCTCGTCGGCCGGCTGGCCCGCTGGGGTGTGCCGGCCCGCGCGGCGATCGCCGACACGGCCGGGGCGGCCTGGGCTCTTGCGCGCTTCGGCGACGACTTGGCCATTGTCGCGCCAGGCGAGCAGCGCGCGGCGATCGAGGGCCTGCCCGTCGCGGCCCTGCGCCTGGAGGACGCCGCCGAGGCCCAGCTGCCGCGCCTGGGTTTGCACCGCGTCGGCCAGCTCTTCGCCCTGCCGCGCGCCCAGCTGGCCAAGCGCTTTGGCCTCGCCTTGACCCTGCGGCTCGACCAGGCCCTGGGCATGGCGTCCGAGGCGCTGAGCTTCCGCCGCCCGGCCACGCCCTGGTTCGATCGGCTGGCCTTCTTCGAGCCGATCAGCGCGCCCGAGGACCTGGCCCGCGTGACCGGCGACGCCCTGGCCCTGATCTGCCAGCGGCTGGAGGCCGAGGGGCGCGGGGCCAAGCGCTTCGAGATCGTGTTCCACCGCCTGGACGGCCAGGCCTATCCCATCCGCGCGGGCCTGGCCCGTATCGGCCGCGACGCCAGGCGGCTGACCAAGCTGATGGTCCCCAAGCTGGACGCGGTCGACCCTGGCTTCGGCATCGAGGTGGTCACCGTCCACGCCGCCGCCGTCGAGCCCCTGGCGGCGGCGCAGGATCGATTGGACTCGGAGACGGGAACCAGCCTCGACGAGACCCTGGCGCCCCTGGTCGACCGGCTCGTCAACCGCCTGGGCGAGACCCGCGTCTGGCGCGCCGACCCGTATGCGAGCCACGTCCCCGAGCGTTCGGTGATCCGCAACGCCCCGCTCGACCCGCCGGCGGCGACGGGCTGGGACCCCGACCGCCCGCGCCCGGTGCGGCTGTTCAAGCGTCCGGAGGCGATCGTCGCCATCGCCGCTGAACTGCCCGACTATCCGCCGCGCCTGTTCACCTGGCGCGGCCGTCCGCACCGCGTTCGCCGCGCCGAAGGCCCCGAACGCATCGGCCAGGAATGGTGGCGCGCCGGGGTCGGCGAGACCGATACGGGCCCCGGCAAGATCCGCGACTACTACCGTGTCGAGGACGATGCGGGCGGGCGCTTCTGGATTTTCCGGCAAGGGCTGTTCGGCGGCAATGAGGCCCCGAAGTGGTGGATCCATGGGCTGTTCGGATGACCGCCTATGCCGAGCTCCAGACCACCACCAACTTCTCGTTCCTGCGCGGCGCCTCGCACGCGGAGGAGCTGGCCATCGCCGCCGAGGCGCTGGGCCTTTCCGCCATCGGCGTCACCGACCGCAACAGCCTGGCCGGGATCGTGCGCGCCTGGACGGCGGCCAAGACGCGGAATGTCCGGGTGCTGAGCGGCTGCCGGCTGGACTTCATGGACGGCACGCCCAGCCTGCTCTGCTACCCGACCGACCGCGAGGCCTTCGGCCGGTTGACGCGCCTGCTGACGCTGGGCCAGCGGCGGGCCGGAAAGGGCGAGTGCCACCTGTCCTGGCGGGACTTCCTGGACCATTCCGACGGCCAGATCGGGCTGATCATCCCGCCGAAGGACCTGAACGAGGCCTTCGAGCGCGATCTCTACCGGATGGCCGGCGACCTGCGTGGGCGATCCTGGCTGGCGGCCAGCCGGGCCTATGCCGCCCAGGACCTCAAGCGCCTCTCGCGCCTGGACGCGCTGGGCCGTCAGGCCGGCGCGCCGATCGTGGCGACCAACGACGTCCTCTATCACGGCCCCGAGCGGCGACCGTTGCAGGACGTCATCACCTGCGTGCGTCAGCACTGCACGATCCAGCAGGCGGGGTTCCACCTCGAGGCCAATGCCGAGCGCCACATCAAGTCGCCGGCCGAGATGGCGCGCCTGTTCGACCGCTGGCCGCGGGCGGTCGAGCGGACGGTCGAGATCGTCGAGCGGATCGGCTTCGACCTCGGCCAGCTCAACGAGGAATATCCGGACGAGCCCGTGCCTGCCGGCAAGACGGCGATGGAGCACCTGAGCGATCTCACCTGGTCCGGCGCGGCCTGGCGCTATCCCGCTGGCGTTCCCGAGAAGGTCGCCAAACAGCTGAAGGAAGAGCTGCGGCTGATCGCCAAGATGGACTATCCCAACTACTTCATCACCGTGCATGACATCGTGCGCGAGGCCCGTCGCATGGGCATACTGTGCCAGGGGCGCGGGTCGGCGGCCAATTCCTCGGTCTGCTTCTGCCTGGGCGTGACGGCGATCGATCCGACCCAGCACCGGCTGCTGTTCACCCGCTTCATCTCCGAGAACCGCGGCGAGCCGCCGGATATCGACGTCGACTTCGAGCACGAGCGGCGCGAGGAGGTGATGCAGTACATCTACCGCCGCTATGGCCGGGAATATGCCGCCATCTGCGGAACGGTGATCCACTACCGCCCGCGCAGCGCCATCCGCGATGTCGGCAAGGCCCTGGGCCTGACCGAGGACGTCACCAACCTGCTGGCCGGCACGGTCTGGGGCAGCTGGGGCTCGGGCCTGCCCGAGGAGCATCTGCGCAATGCGGGCCTGGATCCCAAGGCGCCGGAGATCGCCCGCGCGGTGACCCTGGCCACCGAGCTGATGGGCTTCCCGCGCCACCTGTCGCAGCACGTCGGGGGCTTCGTCCTGACCAAGCGGCGGCTGGACGAGACCGTGCCGATCGGTAACGCGGCCATGGCCGACCGCACCTTCATCGAGTGGGACAAGGACGACATCGACAGCCTGAAGCTGATGAAGGTCGACATCCTGGCGCTGGGCATGCTGACCGCCATCCAGCGGGCCTTCGGCATGTTGCGGGCCGATCACGGGGAGAAGATCACGGATCTGGCCGATGTCCCGGTCGAGCTGCCCGGCGTCTATGACATGCTGTGCGTGGCCGACAGCGTGGGCGTGTTCCAGGTCGAGAGCCGGGCGCAGATGTCGATGCTGCCCAGGCTGAAACCCCGGCGGTTCTACGACCTGGTCATCGAGGTGGCGATCGTCCGGCCGGGGCCGATCCAGGGCGACATGGTGCACCCGTACCTGAAGCGCCGGAGCGGGATCGAGCCCGTCGAATGGCCAGCGCCCTCGCCCGAACATGGCCCCGAGAACGAGCTGAGGGAGATCCTCGGCAACACCTACGGCGTGCCGCTGTTCCAGGAACAGGCCATGAGTCTCGCCATCGAGGCGGCCAAGTTCACGCCGGACGAGGCCGACGGCCTGCGCAAGGCCATGGCCACCTTCCGTAACCTCGGGACCCCCGCCGAGTACCGCGACAAGTTCGTCGAGGGCATGGCTTCGCGCGGCTACCAGCGCGACTTCGCCGAGCGGTGCTTCAAGCAGATCGAGGGCTTTGGCCACTACGGCTTCCCGGAGAGCCACGCGGCCAGTTTCGCCAAGCTCGTTTACGTCTCGGCCTGGATCAAATGGGCCTGGCCGGACGTGTTCTGCGCGGCGTTGATCAACTCCCAGCCCATGGGCTTCTACCAGCCGGCCCAGCTGGTCCGCGACGCGCGCGAGCATGGGGTGGAGGTGCTGGCGCCGGACATCCTGGCCAGCGACTGGGACTGCACGCTGGAGGCGGGCACGACGCCTTCCTCCCCCGTCATGGGCGAAGCGGTGGAGGGAGCGCGCCGGTTCAGGCCCCGCGCCGACAAGATCGCCAACGACCAGAACCGCCCGCGCTGGAAGGCCGTCCGCCTGGGCTTCCGCCAGATCAAGGGGCTGAAGAAAGCCGACGTCGAAACCCTGGTCCACGCCCGCGCCGAAGGCGCCCGCACGCCGGGCGAGTTCGCGCGGGGCGGCGTGCCGCAGCGGGCGCTGGAGCTGCTGGCCGAGGCCGACGCCTTCGCCGCCGTCGGGCTGACCCGCCGCGAGGCGCTGTGGGCGGTCAAGGGGCTGAAGGGCGAGCACAAGGCGCCGGTGCGCGCGCCGCTGCTGGCCGGGCTGCCTCTGTTCGAGGACCGCGCGGCGCTGCCGGCCATGGGCCAGCCGCAGGAGGTGGCCGAGGACTATCGCACCACCAGCCTGTCGCTGAAGGATCATCCGTTGAGCTTCTACCGCGCCATGCTGACCCGGCGCGGGGTGATCACGGCCGAGCAGCTGCTGACCATCAAGGACGGCCGCAAGGTGTCGGTGGCGGGGCTGGTTCTGATCCGCCAGCGGCCGGGCACGGCCAAGGGCGTGGTGTTCGTCACCCTGGAGGACGAGACCGGCGTGGCCAATGCCGTGGTCTGGAAGGACCGCTTCGAGGCCGACCGCAATGTGGTGATGACCGCCTCGTTCCTGGTCGTCCATGGCCGGGTGCAACGGGCCGAGAACGTCATCCACGTGGTGGCCGAGGGCTTCACCGATCTTTCGGCGCACCTGTCCACCCTGCGCGACGAGCCGGGCGCCCCGGCCCCGCGCGTGCGCCAGAAGGTGTCGGGCCGGCTGCTACGAAGCCGGGATTTCCATTAGCCCAGGCAGGTGATGTCGCGCCTATCGGCTAAGGCAGGACAGGACGAAGGGAACGACCGTTCCGGCCACCAGCAGCAGTATATGGCGCATGCGGTGCAACGGCTGGCGCAGGGTCATCCAGACGCCGGTGATCGTCGACATGACCAGGCCGATCGACGCCAGGGCGAAGAACGCCTTCAGCAAGGTTGTCGGAAGCCGCTGAGCCTTGGCCTCTGGAGGCGATGCGGCCGGGGCGGGCCCCGGCGAGGGCTTTGTGGATGGCTTCGACTGGGGACGACGCCCTTCGCGATAGAGCTGTTTCTTATGGAGCACCCCCAGCTTGGCCACGATCGCCGGCGGCGCATAGCCGGGATGGGCCTCGTGCAACTCGTAGATCTGCAGCACGCCCGTTGCCGCGAAGAGCAGGACCGTGGGCGCGATGATCATGCCGATGTAGGTGTGCCACCTGCGCAGAAGCATCTGAAGGGCGGCCGGATGCCGAGGCAATCTTCTCGCCGGGCTGGTCGGCATGGTCATTCGCCTTGTCCTTCGCCGTCGCTGTCGCTGTCGAGGACAGCCTTGGGCGACGGCGGTGGCGGCGCATTGTGGCATGTCAAAGAGAGTCGAAGAACCCCGCTCGACCCTAGCCGGGCTTACCGCCCCAAACCCGCTTCAGCCCCAGATAGACCACCCCGGCGGCCACGAAGCTGGGCAGGGTGGCGCCGAGGTCCGGGGCCAGGCGGCTTAAGCCCTGATAGGCGGCGATGCCGATCGCCCAGGCCAGCAGGCCCGGTAGGTTCAGGCCGCCCTGGGCCGTGGAGATCGCGCGGCGGCGCAGGACGAAGTGGTCGGTCAGCAGCACGCCGAACAGCGGGGCGAACACCGAGCCGATCAGCAGCAGGAAGCCCTCGTACTGGGTGATCGGCGCGAACAGGGCGATCGTCGTGCACAGCGCGCCGAAGGCCAGGGCCAGGTTGGCCGGCTTGGCGGGGACCAGGGTCGCGGTCGAGACGGCGGCCGAGTGGATGTCGGCGAAGGTGTTGTCGGTCTCGTCGATGACGATCAGCAGCAGGGCGATCCCGCCGCCGCTGGCCGCCAGGGCCGTCAGCAGCAGGCTCTCGCCGCCGCCGCCCCCATTTCCAGAATTGGAGGCTAGAGCGTAGGCCGCGCCCAGGGCCATGAACCAGATATTGGACAGGACGTAGCCCGCCGCCGAGCCCTTGAACATGCCGCCGCTGGTGCGGCCAAAGCGGGTGTAGTCGGCGATCAGCGGCAGCCACGACAGCGGCATGGCCACCACCAGGTCGACCCCGGCCCCGAAGCTCATCTCGCCGGTGCCGGCCTTGGCCAGCAGGGCGGCGAGGTCGTGCTCGGCGAGCAGTCGCCAGCTGAGCCAGCCGGCGCCGGCGAGCAGCAGCCACAGGCCCCAGGCGCGCAGGAAGCGGCGCACGAATGACACCGGCCCCTGGATGGCCAGGAAGGTCGCCAGGATCCCGAACGCCAGGGTCCAGATCATCGGGTTGGAAAAGCCGAAGGTCCGCTTGGCCAGGGCGTCGGCGCTGTCGCGCATGGCGATGATCTCGAACGCGCCCCAGCCGGTCAGCTGGATGGCGTTGAGCACGGCCGGGACCGCCGCGCCGCGCGCGCCCAGGGCCAGCCGCAGCGTGCCGACGGCGGAGAGGCCGGTATCGCTGCCGACCACGCCGGCGGCGGCCAGCAGCAGGGCGCCCAGCACCGAGCCGGTG
Source organism: Caulobacter sp. FV1ye6ST (assembly GCF_058681225.1). Classification (NCBI taxonomy): domain Bacteria; kingdom Pseudomonadati; phylum Pseudomonadota; class Alphaproteobacteria; order Caulobacterales; family Caulobacteraceae; genus Caulobacter; species Caulobacter sp. FV1ye6ST. The sequence goes on along the minus strand of NZ_CM178733.1, from coordinate 4,333,770 downwards.
ACGATCGCCGCCAAGGCCATGCCCAGGCTGAGGCCTGGAACCAGGAACGCGCCGGCCTGCAGCACCAGCAGGCCGATGCCCAGGCTGAACCAAAGCGAAAAGGCGTCCTGGGCGCGGAAGACCCGGCGCGCTTCCGGCACGGGGGTCAGGGGATCGTAGCTGTCGTCGAGTTGGGCCATAAACTCCGCTTTAGCAGGTCGTCTTCGGGGCGCGATACCGAAGACGATCCTCCGTACTCGGCTAGACGGGCGCCTTGGCGACCGGCGGCGGCGCGTCCAGGGCCTCGCGCAGGGCCGGCTGGCGCGAGCGACTGACGGGCAGGGGCGGGCCTTCGCGCAGGTGCAGCCGCCACCGGTCGCCGTCGCGCTCCAGCCGCTGGACGTGGGCCAGATTGGCGATCACCGACCGATGGATCCGCAGGAAATTGGCCGGCAGCTGGGTCGTCAGGCCGTCCAGGCGCGCGGCGTGCAGCAGGCTGCGGCCGCCCGCCATCCGCAGCTCGACATAGTCGTCGGCCCCGACGACCGCGAGGATCTCGGCGATCGGCGCCAGCTCCACGCCCCGCGCCGAGGCCACGGTCAGGCGGTCGGGCTGGCTGGCGGCGCGGGTCAGGGCGGCCTCGCGGCCCCGGTCGTCGCGGCCCAACCGCACCACCTCGACCATCAGCAGCGGCAGCACCAGCACCGCGGCGAGCAGGAAATAGGAGAAGTCGGCCAGCCATTCGGGGAAGCCCAGGGCCAGGGCGAGGAACAACGCCAGATAGGCCAGGGTCAGCCGCGCGCCGGGCAGACGCGCCCGCACCCCGGCGGCGGCCGGCGCGGAGGCGAGCGCCACGCCCAGGATCAGCGCCCAGACCGTCTTGACGTCGAAGCCCGGCAGCAGGGCCGTGGCGCCGACCACGCCCATGGCCAAGCCTATCATCAGCCCCCTTGCCCGGGGGAGAAAGCGGCCGGCGGCATAGGTCACCAGCAGGACCGCGAAGGCCGCGGCCAGCCCCCAGATGGCGCCCATCCGCCAAGCGTGCAGGGGATAGGGATAGTCGAACAGCGACCTCAGGCTCTCGACGATGGCCTGAGAGGCCGCGACGCCCGCCATCGCGGCCAGGACCAGGCTGGAGCCGGTGCGGCGCATGGCGTGGATGACGCCGAAGCCGAACGCCGCCGCCAGCAGAGCGCCGGTCGCCACGAAGGTGATCGCCAGCATCGCGGCGCGCCGCGGATAGGGATAGGGCATCACCCGCAGGGCGCTCATCGGCCGGTCGAACCGCAGGCCGCCGTGGAATGACGACAGGCGCAGCACCAGGCTGTTGTCGCCGGGGCGCCACAGGGTCTCGCGGATCGGAAACACCGCCTGGTAGCGCCCGGGGACCTCGTCCCGCGCCGCGTCGCCAGGGCGACCATTGGCGCCCAGGCGCTGGCCGTTGATCCAGGCCTCGGACGAGGCGACGCCGGCCACGTAGAGGGCGTGCGGTCGGGCGTCGGTCGGCGCGGCGAGGGGCGCGCGGATCCACAGCGCCCGCCCCTGGGGATCGACGAAATCCTGGACCGGATGGCAGTCGGTCAACACCGGACCGGCCGGACCCATGGCGCCGTGACAGGCCTCCCACGGCAGGTCGTCCGCGCGGGCCAGGGTCGTGAGGCCGGTTAGGATCAGGCCGAGAAGCAAGGTTCGCCACATGGCGTCATCCTATACGGCGCCGCTCGCCGAACCGCCCCGCCATTCGCCGATCCAGCGCCGCCATTGACCGAAGCGGCGTGGCGGACGGCGGTCGGGACAGCTCAGCTGGGGCATGACCCACACCTTGCTCAACCGCCGCGCCCTGCTCACCGCCGCCGGCCTCGCCCTCCCGACCCTGGCCTTCGCGCGGGCCCTGGGCCAGACAACGGCCCCTCCCCAGGCCGGCCCCTTCAAGTTCAAGGGCTGGAAGGGCCAGGACACCGACGCCGAGCGGGGCTTCCTCGAGGTTCCCGAGGATCGCCGCATTCCGGGCTCGCGGAAGATCCGGCTGCACTATGTCCGGTTCGCCTCGACGGCGGCCAAGCCCGGTCCGCCGATCGTCTACCTGGCCGGTGGTCCCGGCGGCACGGCGACGCGCGCCCTGGCCGGACCGCGGTTTCCGATCATGATGGCCCTGCGCGAGGTGGCCGACGTCATCGCCTTCGACCAGCGCGGCACAGGCCTGTCCAACGCCATACCGGAGCGGCCGGCCTCGAAGCGCCCGCCGCCGGTGTTCACGGAGGCCGGATTGACGGCCTATGTCCGCGAGGATTTCCAGGAGGCCTGGGCCGACTGGACCAAGGCCGGCGTGGCCATGACCGGTTACAACACCGAGCAGAACGCCGACGACATCGACGACCTGCGCCGTCACCTGGGCGCGGAGAAGGTCGACCTGTGGGGCATCAGCTACGGCACGCACCTGGCGCTCAGCATGCTCAAGCGTCATGGCGACCGGGTGGGCCGCGTGGCCCTCGCCAGCCTGGAGGGTCAGGATCAGACGGTGAAGCGGCCGGCGGCGGTCGACGCCCTGCTGCGCCAGGTGGATGGGCTGCTGGCCGCCGATCCCGCCGTCCGGGCGGCGATTCCCGACCTGCCGGCGCTGATGCGGCGGGTCCACGCCAGGCTTGAGGCGTCGCCGGCGCCGATGGCCGCCACGCTCAATGGCGCGCCGGTCGAGTTGAAGCTGGGCGGTTTCGCGCTTCAGCTGATGGCCGGCGGCCTGATCGCCAATCCCCAGACCCTGGTCATGCTGCCGAAGCTGTACCTGGCGCTGGACGCGGGTCGGATGGACGTGCTGACGCCGTTCATGGGCGAATTCGCGGGCCTTCTCGGCATCGCCGGCATGCCCGAGGCCACGGACCTGGCGTCAGGGATCTCGCCGGCCCGGCTGGCCCTGGTGCGGCGCGAGGCCAAGACCGCCGTGGTGGGTTCGGCCCTGAACTTCCCGATGCCGCAGCTGCTGGGCGCGGTCCCGGGCGTCGACCTGGGCGAGGGCTTCCGGGCGCCGTTCCGCATCGACCATCCCGCCCTGCTGGTCGCCGGCACGCTGGACGGCCGCACGCCGATGTCCGAGCAGGACGAGGTGGCGGCCCAGTTCCAGCACAAGTCGCGGGTGATCGTCGAGAACGCCGGCCACAACGTCTTCGAGGCCCATCCCGAGGTGCAGCCGCTGCTGGTGCGGTTCTTCAAGGGCGAGGCCGTGGCCGACACCCGCCTGACGCTGCCGCCGCCGAAGTTCACGCTGGCTTAGGCGGGCCTAGGAAGCCCGGATCTTGACCACCTTGGACGGGCCGACCTGACGCAGGTCCTCGACCAGGTCGAACAGGTGGGCGCGGACGGCGGCTTCGTCGCCGTCCTCGGCCAGGGCGTCGAGGGCCAGCAGGCGCTCGGGCTCGATGATCGGGGCGTCGGCCAGGCGCAGGGCTTCGATGATGCCCGGGGCCTTGGGGCGGGCGACTTCGTTCACGTCGACCAGGGTCTCGGTCAGTTTCTCGCCGGGCCGCAGGCCGGTGATCAGGATCTCGATGTCCTTGCCGGGCGTCAGCCCCTGCAGCTCGATCATCCGGCGGGCCAGGTCGATGATCTTGACCGGCTCGCCCATCTCCAGGGTCAGGACGCCGGCCTCGGGTTCGGAGGCGATGCGCGACAGGGCCACGGCGCGCAGCACCAGCTGCACGGCCTCGGGGATGGTCATGAAGTAGCGCTCGACCGCGGCGTCGGTCAGGGTGATCGGGCCGCCGCGGGCGATCTGGCTCTGGAAGATCGGCACGACCGAACCGGCCGAGCCCAGCACATTGCCGAAGCGGACGATGCTGACCCGCATGTCGCCGCCGCCGCCGTACTGGCGCGCCACCGCCTCGGCCACGCGCTTGGCCGCGCCCATCACGCTGGTCGGGGCCACGGCCTTGTCGGTGGAGATCAGGGCCAGGTGCGCGGCGCCGCAGGCCTTGGCGGCGATGGCGACGTTTCGCGTGCCCAGCACATTGGTGCGCACGCCCTCGCACGGATGGTTCTCGACCAGGGTCACATGCTTCAGCGCCGCGGCGTGGAAGATGATGTCGGGGTGCTGCTCGGCGAAGACGCGGTGGACCCGGGCGGCGTCGCGGACGTCGCACAGGATCTCGCGGCGCGGCATCCCCGGCCAGGTCTGGGCCATCTCGCGGTCGATGTGGAACAGGTTGTATTCCGAGGCGTCGACCATGGTCAGGTGGGCGCAGCCGCTGGCGGCGATCTGGCGGCACAGTTCCGAGCCGATGCTGCCGCCGGCCCCGGTGACCAGGACGCGGCGGCCCGCGACCAGGGCGCGGACGGGCTCGGGGTCGAGGCGCACCGGCGGACGGCTGAGCAGCTCCTCGATGCTGATCTCGCGCAGCGAGGCGACGGCGGCGGCGTCGGCGCCCATCTCGACCACGCCGTGACGGCGCAGCAGGCGCACGCCCTCGGTCTTCAGCCGGCCCAGGCGCTCGGCGCCGAAGGTGCTCATGGCGCTGTCGGTCAGGAACAGGATGGCCGAGGGCGAGAGGCCGCTGTCGCGAAGGCGGGCCAGCACGCTGTCGAAGTCGGCGATGGAGCCCAGCACGCAGACGCCGCGCAGCTCGTCGCCCATCTCGCGGTCATGCGGCGAGACCACGCCGATCGGGGCGTAGCGTTCGCCGAGGCCGGCCGGGGCGCGCAGGAAGGCCTCGGCCTCGTTGGCCGAGCCGATGATCAGCAGGCGCGGCAGGGCCGGCTGCATCGAGGCCGGACCCAGGCGCAGGACCGAATCGAACAGCTGGCGCTCGTGCAGGCTGCGGCGGATGACGCGCAGGGCCGACAGGAAGGTGGCCTGGATCAGGGCCGCGCCGGCGACCATGCGCAGGCCGCCGTCGATTCCCGGGTGGACGAGGCGGGTGATGGCCAGGAAGGTCGCCGCCGTCAGCACGGCCGAGCGGAACAGGCGCAGGTGGTCGCTGGCCGAGACGAAGCGCCAGGGCGCGCGCTCGACGCGGAACAGCAGTTCGACGATCAGCGCGCCCAGGCCGTAGTACGCCGCCTGCACCAGGGTGTCGGGCGTGAAGGGCATGTCTATGACGAGGTATCGACCGAACAGCAGGGCCAAGGCGGCCAGCAGGACGTGGGCCGCGATCTTGCCAACATGCCCCATGAATAGAACCTCTCGGCCTGAAGGTCGGGTCGCGCCCGTGAAACGCGTTCGGGCTTAGCACGTGAAATTGTCGCCGTCGCGGTTTCAGCCGCGACGCAGGGGCAGAACGTCGACGATGTCGTTCGCCGAGGCGGCGGGGTCCCCCGCCCGTCGCCGAAGGAGAGCATCGGCCCGCGCGAAGACGCCGACCAGCGAGGAATCCTGATCGGGGAATGCGCGGGCGATCGTTCGCCCCTCGGGATCGACGGACAGGGCCGCGCGCATCCAGTGCTCGCGCGGGCCGGTCGACGGCAGGGGCTCGGCCAGTCGCGCGGGGACCAGGCGGACCTCGGCGTCGCCGCCGGACAGGGCCGCCAGCAGCGGGCGCAGGAACAGCTCGGCGCAGACCAGGGCCGACGCCGGGTTGCCGGGCAGGCCGAGGACGCGGCGGCCGCCGGCCCCATCGCTGGACGCCAGGCGTCCGGACCAGGTCGGCTTGCCCGGGCGCAGGGCGATCGTCTCGACGGAGAGCTCAAGACCCAGGGTCTTCAGGGCGGGCTTGACCAGGTCGTGGTCGCCGACCGAGGCGCCGCCGATGGTGACGATCAGGTCGACGTCCACCGGCTGAACGGCCGCCGCGATGGCGTTCGCGTCGTCGTTGGCGGCGGTCAGGCGGACGGCCTCGCCGCCCCAGGCCTGGACCAGGGCGACCAGGCTGAACGAGCCGCTTTCGAAGATCTGGTCGGGGCGAGGGCTGGCGCCGGGCGGGACCAGTTCGTCGCCGGTGGCCAGGATCGCCACGCGCGGCCGGCGGGCGACGGCGACCTCGCCGAGACCGGCCGAGGCGACCAGGCTGAGCCGCCAGGGATCGATGACCACGCCCGGCTCCAGCAGGACGTCGCCGGCCTGGAAGTCCCCGCCGGCTTCGCGGGTGTTGGACTTGGGGGTCTCGCCGGCCTGGAAGCTTACCGTGTCGCCGTCGCGGAGGGCTTCTTCCTGGATGACGACCAGATCGGCGCTGGCCGGGATCGGGGCGCCGGTGAAGATGCGCACCGCCTGATCGGCCCGCACCGGGCGCGGATAGGCCTTGCCCGCCGCGCTCTCGCCAGCGATCGCGAAGGCCTTGCCGGGCGCGTAGTCGGCCCGCCGGATCGCCCAGCCGTCCATGGCCGAGGCGTCGAACGGCGGCTGTGGGCGGGCGGCGGCGACGGTCTGGGCCAGGACGCGGCCCAGGCTGTCGGCGAGGGCGACGGTCTCGACGCCCAGCCGGCCGGCGCCGTCCAGGATCCGGGCGCGGGCGTCTTCGACGGTGAGGTTCTTGAGGTTCATGGGGCGCTTATATCCTTCTGCTCCCCTGTTGGGGGAGCGGCCCCCTCTACCCCACGAACGCCCGCTCGATCACGAAGTCGCCCGGTTCGGCGTTGGAGCCTTCCTTCAGGCCGTGGGCCTCCAGCAGGGCGGCGGTGTCCTTGATCATGGCCATCGAGCCGCACAGCATGGCGCGGTCGTTCTCGGGGTCGAACTTGGTCTGCTCCAGGCCGAGGTCCTTGAACAGCTTGCCGCTCTCGATCAGGTCGGTGAAGCGGCCCTGGCGTTCGAACGGCTCGCGGGTCACGGTCGGGTAGTAGGTCAGCTGGGCGCGGGCCTCGTCGCCGACCAGCGGGTCGTCGAAGATGTCGTGGGTGAACAGGTCGCGATAGGCCAGCTCCTTCACCTCGCGGACGCCATGGGCGACGATCACGCGCTCGAAGCGGCTGTAGGCGTCGGGGTCGCGGGCCACCGACAGCCAGGGCGCCAGGCCCGTCCCCGTGCCGAACAGGAACAGGCGCTTGCCCGGGCGGACGGCGTCCAGAACCAGGGTGCCGGTCGGCTTCTTGCCCAGCAGGATCTCGTCGCCGGGCTGGATCAGCTGCAGGCGCGAGGTCAGCGGACCGTCCGGGACCTTGATCGAGAAGAACTCCAGCTCCTCGGCGAAGTGCGGCGAGGCCACCGAATAGGCGCGCAGGATCGGCTTCTTTTCGCCCAGTTCCTCGCGTGGCGGCAGGCCGATCATCACGAACTCGCCCGAGCGGAAGCGCAGGGACGCCGGCCGCGTGATGCCGAAGCTGAACAGGCGGTCGGTCCAGTGCTTGACCCACAGCACCTTCTCGACGTGGAACGGGGCGTCTTTAACCGGCGTGCCAATGGGGGGCGAAGCGCTCGCGGTGGCCGTCATCTGAGCTCTGAAATCCTTGAGAGAAACGGGCGCCGCCACGGCCCTGAGGCGACGCCCGTCTCATTTGTGCAAGCCCGTCTTGATGTCAACGCCGGTTGTCTAAAGCCGTCGTCGGAAAAACTTCGCCGCCGGGTTCGCGTCCACGCGCCCCGGTGCGGGCTGGGCGACGACGGTGTGTCGGGGAGTCGAAAGATCAGACCCAGTATTCGCCAAGGGGCGGAAAGCGGCGTCTCGGTTCGCGAACAGATGTTCAGATGAGAAGAGTTATCTTCCGTCGACGGTAGCAGATTTCGTCTTCGACGTTCAGCTTCGCCGAGCCGTGCGCCTGTCGTCGGGTTGGCGACAATCTTTGTCTCGAACCGTCAAATCAGCGGACCGGTTTTTCGAAAACGGCAAAAATGTGATTGCCGCTACTCCAAACGAGGCGCAAGCTTGCTTTTGCTTCGTTCGCGAAGCCAACGACACGGAGGAACGTATGCGGGTAAGGTTCATAGAGGCCGCCGCGGCGGCCGGTCTGTTAGCGTTTGGTTTGGCTGGTTGCAGTGACGGCGGCGCGAAGACGAAACTCGCGCAAGCCAATCAGGTTGTCGTGGAATCCACCTCTGTCACGGCGTCGGGCTGCGTGCGGCCCGTCGAGAAGACCAACTGTCTGGTCGTGAAGGGGCGTGGCGGCGGCTATTACGACATTAGCAGCGCCAGTCCGGCGCCGGACCTGTCCAAGGGCGTCGCGGTTTCGCTGCGGGGCAGGGACGCGGGCAAGAACACCCAGTGCGGCCGCGAGCTGACGGACGTGAAGTGGTCGTATCTGGGCATCCAGTGCGGCGCGACCACCCCGGCCAGCGACTCGACCACGGCCGCCAAGGGCGACAAGGCCAAGCTGGCCAAGGCCGGCTAGGTCGCGCGGCCTGGTCACGTAGAAGGCCAGTCCCGATCAAGCGGGACTGGATGTCTCAACCCTCGCCGGAGCCCGGATCCGTCTCGGTCTTCGGCGAACGGGTGCTGTCGGCCGCGCCGTGAGGCTCGGTGGCCGGTCGCGGCGGCGCGCCGTCGCGGGACGGGGACTTCTGGTTTTCGTTCTCGACCTCGCGATTCGACGGACGATCGGAGGGCGAGGCGGGGTTGCTGATCGTGGGCATGGCGAAACAACGCCCCGGGCGCGGCTTTGATCCGCGTGTCGAGCCCCGCCGGCCAGGACAAAAGTGGCTGTCCGGCCTTCGAAGCCGCTCAAACCTTTCCGCGCCGCTTGCCCGCCGAACGCGACCCTGCTAAATGGCGCGGCTCTGGCGACAGGACGTGGCGCGCCGAGGCTTCCAAGCCTCCCGGCGCGCTGTCTGTCTCCGGATGTCCGTCGGCCCGAAAGGGTGGTCGGTCCGCAGGAGTGTAGCTCAGCTGGTAGAGCGTCGGTCTCCAAAACCGAAAGTCGTGGGTTCGAGTCCCCCCACTCCTGCCACTATATATGTCTGACGGGTCGCTTTCGGACCCGGCTATGGCCACCGGGCCGCTTGTCGGTCCGGGTCCAACTTAGGAAGTCGTGAGCCTCTAGAGCATGGCCAGGAAACCGGGATCCAGCCCGTCAGCGATCAAGAACCGCGCCGCCAAGACGGCCGCGGCGATGGCGCCCGCCGGGGCCGCCGCCGTTGTCGCGCCCGCGGCGCCCAAGAAGCGCACCACGCCGGTGCAGTTCTTCCGTGAAGTGCGCGCCGAAGCCCGCAAGATCACCTGGACCAGCCGCAAGGAAACCTGGATCACCTCCGTGATGGTCTTCATCATGGTGGTCCTGGCGTCGTTGTTCTTCCTGGCCGTCGATGGCGGCCTGGGCTTCGCCATCAATCAGCTCCTGAAGCTGGCGACCGCGGGATAAGATAGAGACGATGAGCACCGAAACCGCGTCCAACCCGAACCACAAGTGGTACATCGTCCACGCCTACTCGAACTTCGAGAAGAAGGTGGCCGAGAGCATCCGTGAGCAGGCCAAGAACCAGGGCCTGGAAGAGAACTTCTCCGAGATCCTCGTGCCGACCGAAGAGGTCGTCGAGATCCGCCGCGGCCGCAAGGTCAACGCCGAGCGCAAGTTCTTCCCTGGCTATGTCCTGGTGAAGATGAACCTCTCGGACGAAGCCTACCACCTGATCAAGAACACTCCGAAGGTCACGGGCTTCCTGGGCAGCGGCTCCAAGCCGATGCCGGTCTCCGAAAAGGAAGTCCAGCGCATCGTCGGCGCCATCGAGGAAGGCGTCGAGAAGCCCAAGACCGTCGTCCTGTACGAAGTCGGCGAGAACGTCCGCGTCATCGACGGCCCGTTCGCCAGCTTCAACGGCTCGGTCGAGCAGGTCGACGAGGAAAAGGCCCGCCTGCGGGTCACCGTCTCGATCTTCGGCCGCGCGACCCCGGTCGAGCTGGAATACGCCCAGGTCGAAAAGATCTCCTGATCCTTCGATCCGCGCTGGCGACCAGCACCGAACGACAAAGGCCCCGCGTCGCCCGACGCGGGGCTTTTTCGTGATCGGCCGCCTGAGTTATCCACAGGGCGCCGCGTCGCGGACGTCCTGAGCGCGGCGTGCCGGAGCGCCGGACGCCTTGACGTCGCGGGCCTGGCGCCGCGGCGTGAGCACGGGGATTGGCCGGCCTGTATCCCCGCACCGTCATGAGCGTTTCTGTTGTCGCTCAAGGGCTTGGCAAAAAACGCCGGTTTCACATCATCGGCGTTCGCGGCGGCCGCATGCTAGGGTCATGAGCCCGACCCGAGACCCCAGCGCCTGGTGCGCCGCCTTGCAGGCCAAGCTGATGGCCGCCGTCGACGCCGCCTGGGCGCTGATCGAGGACAGCCCCGACCCCGCCGTGGTCGCCCAGGCTCGCCTCAAGGCCCGCGCCTGCGGCCAGCTGGCCGCCGACGCCCGCAAGATCGCCGGCATGGTCCGCGCCGCCTCGCCGGCCAGGGCGCGGCCCGAGCCGGCCATTCCGGACGATCTCCTCGAACGCCTCGAAGCGGCGGCGACCCGGGCCCTGGTCCCCGAGGCGCCGGAGCCGCGAACCAAGCCCCCCGCCGCCCAAGCCGTCGTCATGCGCGCGACCCTCCAGAAGCTGGGACGAAAGGGGCGGTAGGGCGCGGCTATCGACGCCCACGTTTCACAAAGACGACGATGAGCGCCCCACTGATCGCCACGAGAACCGCGATCCAGCTCGCCGGTGAGAAGTGGGACATCGAAGCCTCCAGTGCGGGTCGTGAAAGCCCGCGGCCTTCCCTCCCGCTACGCAAGATCGAAGACCCGCCCGAAAGCGGACGTTCCGAAAGACTGGAGAGGGAGGGAAACGGCCCGTGCTCCCTCTCCCATAGGGAGAGGGCTGGGGTAAGGGGTTACGGCGCTCGACTGAGTGCCGGCACGCCGTCCAGCTCGTAACCCCTCACCCTCCCACGCTTCGCGCGGGCCCCTCCCTCTCCCTAAAGGAGAGGGTTTCAACGCCCGGCTTGGGCAGAAAACGGAGCCCCTAGCGCGCTCGGACAACGGACCCTGGGCCTCGTCCACAGCGGACAACATCCCCCTCCGACGCGACCGAGCCGGCCTCACGTCGCCCGCTTTCCGCAAACATCGCGCGTGGGAAAGGGCTGGGTTCGCGTGAAAGTCGTGATAGCGTCAAGATCGGGCCAATCCTTCTTGTTCTGTCATCGGGCCGCATATGTCTTTGTCACCGCCTGGACCGTCGAGCGCGGCCGTTCCAGGCTCCACATGATGATGTCGTGGATCCACGGCGAGGCGCTTCCGGCGAGCCTGGGCGCCAAGGTCCTTGGCGGCGCCCTGGCGGCCGGACTGTCGGTCGCCCTGGGGGCCTTGCTCCAGGCCCATGCCGGCGGCGGCGAGCCCCTGATGGCGGTCTTTCCCATCCTGCTGGTGACGTGCCTGCGCCTGGGACCGGTCGCCGGATGGCTCTGCCTGGTCGGGGGGCTGCTCGGCGCCTGGTATGTCTATCTGGGTCAGCCGCTCTCGTTCGTCGTCAACGCCCAGGAAGCCCGCGCGCTGATCACCGCCGCGATCGTTGGGGGTCTGATCATCGGCGTCTGTGGTCTCCGGCGGTCGGCGTTGGAAAAGCATGCGCGGGTCGAGGACGCGCTGATCCTGAACGAGGCGCAGTTCCGCGCCAGCTTCGAGAACGCGGCCGTGGGCAAGGTCCAGACCGAACCCCTCTCCGGACGGATCATTCGCGTCAATGCGGCGTTCGCCGCCATGCTGGGCTACGCGCCGGAGGACCTGGTTGGCCGGGTCGGCTGGGAGCTGACGCTCGAGACGGACCGGCAGGCCGATCAAGACGCCTATCAACTGATGCTGGACGGCCAGGTTCCCGCCTATATCCGCGAAAAGCGCTATGTGCGCCGCGACGGCGAAGTGATCTGGGCGCGCGTGTCGGCGACCGTCACGCGCTCGCCGAAGACGGGCCAGCCGATCCTGGCCGCCGCCGTCGTCGAGAACATCGACGAACAGCACCGTTCAAGGCTGGCGCTGGTCAACGCCAAGCACGACCTGGAGGTCCTGTCGGCGGAGCAGGCGGCCACCATCGCCCAGCGCGATCTCCTGCTGCGGGAGGTCTATCACCGGGTGAAGAACAATCTGCAGATCATCGACAGCCTGCTGGTGATGCAGCGGCGGCGGCTCGGCGATCCCGAGGCCAGGGCCGCCCTGGCGGGCCTGCGCGGCCGGGTCTTCGCCCTGGGCCTAGTGCATCATCAGCTGATGGGGTCGCGGGATCTCAAGACGTTCGACGCCGCGCCCTTCCTCGAGGAGCTGTCCAACAACCTGCTGCAGGGCGTGGCGACCAAGGACGTGCGCCTGTCCGTCAACGCCATGCCGCTGCGGGTCGGGCTGGACTTCGCCATTCCCCTGGGTCTGATCGTCACGGAACTGGTGACCAATTCGCTGAAACACGCCTTCCCCTCCGGAGACGGGGCCATCGAGGTCTTGCTGAAGCGCGGCGAAGACGACAGGGTCACGCTGATCGTGTCCGACGACGGCGCCGCCGCGCCGAACAGCGGTTCTGACGCGGCGCCGGCGCCGGCGTCGCTTGGCGTGACGATCGTCGACGGCCTCGTGCGGCAGTTGGGCGGGACCCTGACCGTCCGACGCGGCCCCGGTTTTCACACCGAAATCGATCTGCCTGGACCCGTGCTATGACGAAGACCCTTGGTGACACCGTCCTCGTGGTGGACGACGAGTTCCTGATTGCTCAAGGGCTTTCCATGCAGGTGGAGGACATGGGCCTCGTCGTCTGCGGCACGGCCGCGACCGCCGACGCCGCCGTGGCGCTGGCTCAGCAATATCGCCCGGCGGTGGTCCTGATGGACATGCGCCTGCTGGGCGACAAGGACGGCGTCGACGCCGCCCTGGCCATCTACGAGACCGTGGGCTCGAAGGTCATCTTCGTCACCGGCTCGCGCGAGCCGGCGACGATCGAGCGCATCAATATGGACCATCCGGCGGGCGTGCTGTTCAAGCCGGTGTCGGATCAGCAGCTGCAAGCGGCCATTCACGCGGCCATGGCGGCTTAGGCTCCGAGACGCGCGCGCCTCACGCCCGCGTCTCGATCATCCCCACCTTCAGATCAGTGGCCGTATAGACGCACTCGCCATCGACGATCAGGCGGCCATTGGCCAGGCCCAGGGCCAGCTTGCCCCGGCGGACCTGGCGCAGGCTGATCTCGTAGCGGACCAGCTTGGACGCCGGCGTGATGTCGCCGCGGAACTTGACCTCGCCGACGCCGAGGGCGCGGCCCTTGCCGGGCGAGCCCGACCAGCCCAGCCAGTAGCCGATCACCTGCCACATGGCGTCCAGCCCCAGGCAGCCGGGCATGACCGGGTCGCCGATGAAGTGGCAATCGAAGAACCAGAGGTCGGGGGTGATATCCAGCTCGGCGACCACGTGGCCCTTGCCGAAGTCGCCGCCGTCGAGACTGATCTCGGTGATGCGGTCCATCATCAGCATCGGCGGCGCGGGCAGCTGGGCGTTGCCTGGCCCGAAATAGCCGCCCAGGCCCGACTTCAGCAGGTCGGCCTTGGTGTAGTGGTCCTGGGGCGTGTGGAAATCGCGCGGATCGGCCAAGTCTCTCTCCCGTACCCCGGTCCGCGCGGTGGTCTCGATCGCCGCCGCATCCGCCCGAGGTCTGCTCAAGCTGTGGGTGCGGCGGCGGGATCGTCAAGATCGGGCGGTCAGGCGGTGAAGGACATCGTGCTCAGCACCTGCTCCAGCACCACCAGCGGCATGGCCCCGCGCAGCAGCACGTCGTGGAAGGCCTTGGGGTCGAACTTGGCGCCGGCCTTGGCCTTGGCCACGTCGCGCAGGCGCTCCCACTCGGTGTGGCCGATCTTGTAGCTGCAGGCCTGGCCGGGCCAGATGCAGTAGCGGTCGATCTCGCGCTGCACCCGCGAGCGCGGCATGCCGGTGTTGTCGACCATGTAGTCGGTGGCCTGGGCGCGGCTCCAGCGCTTGTGGTGCATCCCGGTGTCGACCACCAGGCGCACGGCGCGGAACTGCAGCGACTGCAGGAAGCCGATCTCGCCCAGCGGGTCGTCGTGATAGGCCCCCATCTCCGCGGCCAGCTGCTCGGCATAGAGCGCCCAGCCCTCGCTATAGGCGGCGAAGCCCATGCCGGCCCGGCGCAGCATCGGGATCTCCCGCGAGCCCAGGGCGATCGAGCCCTGCCAGACGTGGCCGGGCAGGGCCTCGTGATAGGTCAGGGTCGGCAGGCTGAACTTCGGCCACTCGGTGGTGTCCTTGAGGTTGATGTAGAAGCGGCCCGGGCGCGAACCGTCCAGTGACGGCGGCTGGGCGTAGCCGTTCGGGGCGCCGTCCTCGATCTCGGGCGGCACGCGGACGATCTCGACCGGGGCGGCGGGCAGGGTGCGGAACTGGGTCGGCAGCTGGGCGCGGATGGCCTTGGTCTGGGCGTTGAGGTCTGCCAGCAGCATGGCGCGGCCGGCGTCGGTGTTGGCGTAGAGCTGGTCGGGGCGGGCCGACAGGGCCGTCAGCCGCGCGGCGACCGTGCCGGTGGTCAGGCCCTGCTTCTTCAAGAGGACATCAATCTGGGCGGTCAGGTCGGCCACCTGGTCGAGGCCCAGCTTGTGGACCTCCTCGGGCGTGCGGCGGGTGGTGGTCTGGAAGGCCAGGGCCCCGGCGTAGAAGGCCTCGCCCATGGGCAGCTTCCAGGCCCCGGCGTCGCCGGTCGCCTTGGGGCGCAGGGCCTCCAGGGCGGCGATCTGGCGGTCGAGGGCCGGCTGCACCTTGCCGCCGACAATGGCGCTGGCGCGGGCCGACCAGTCGCCGGCGAGACCGGCCTTGGCCGCGCGCGCGACCAGGGACTGGACGATGCTGGTCTGCTCCGGCGCGGGCGAACGCTGTCGCTTCAGCTGGGCCAGGCCCGCGTCGAGGGCGAAGTCGGGGGCCAGCACGCCGGCGGCGGCGTCCATCCTGAACGACGCGGTGTTGTCGTCGAGGACCCGGGCATAGGCCTCCAGCCGCGAGAGGTAGGCTTCGGCGTCTTCCCTGGTCTTCACTGGATGGCGGGAATCCAGGAAGTCCGGGACCGCCTGGTATGGGCCGGTCAGCTGGCTCAGCACATAGGGCGAATAGGGGGCGTAGCCGAAGCCGGCCGGGCCCTCGCCATATCTGAATTTTTCGCCGCCTTCGACGATGCGCTTGTAGGTGTAGGTGGTGACCTCGTGGTCGACGCGGGCGGCCTGTGACAGCTGGGCCGGGTCGATCCTGGCCAGGGCCGCGACGCGGTCCTTGCGCTGGGCGACCCAGGCGGAGCGAGCCGCGCGCGAGCCGTCGTTCAGCTGGGCGCGCTGGCCGGCGCGGGCCCCGACGTCCAGGCCACGGCTGGTGGCCGTCTCGGGCGAGGCGTCGAGGTCGGCTTCCCAGAACTGGTCCAGCAGCGCCTTGAGCTCGGCGTCCTTAGCTCCCAATGGGGATCCGGGCGCGGCGAGGGCGGGCGAGACGGCCAGCGGCGTCAGCGCGACGCCCAGCAGAAACTGACGACGATCCATGAAAACTCCCCCGCGCCCCTGCGCTGTTTCGCAGATACGTTATCCGATCAAGGCGCGCGCGCCAGCGCCTCTCGACTCCGTAGCGATTCAAGACGAACCTGCCTCGGAGTGGATGAAGGAGTTGGGCGATGAGCAGTCCAAAAGGCGCCTGCCTGGTGGTGGGTGTCGGCGACGGGGTCGGCGGCGCGATCGCCAAGGCCTTCGCGGCCGAGGGCTATACGGTCTGCATGACCCGCCGCCCGCGCCACCTTGAGCAGCTGGAAGCCCTGGCCGCCGAGATCGGCGAGAGCGGAGGCGCGGCCCGCGCCTATGGCGTCGACGCCCGCCAGGAGGCGGAGATGATCGCCCTGGTCGATCGGATCGAGGCCGAGGTCGGGCCGTTGGAGATTGTCGTCTTCAACATCGGCGCGAACGTGCGCTTTGGCCTGACCGAGACCACGGCCCAGGTGTTCAGCAAGGTCTGGGAGATGGCCTGTTTCGCCGGCTTCCTCACCGCCCGTGAGGCCGCGCGCGTGATGGTTCCGCGCGGTCGGGGCACGATCCTGTTCACCGGAGCCAGCGCCAGCCTGCGTGGCAAGGACGGCTTTTCGGCCTTCGCTTCGGCCAAGGCCGGCCTGCGGGCGGTGGCCCAGAGCGCGGCGCGGGAGCTGGGGCCCAAGGGGATCCACGTGGCCCATGTCGTGGTCGACGGGGCGATCGACGGGGTCTTCACCCGCTCGATTCGCGAGGACGTCCAGGGCCTGCTGGATCGCGACGAGATCCTGAAACCCGCCGAGATCGCCGCGAACTATGTCTGGCTGCACGGCCAGCCGCGCTCGGCCTGGACCCACGAGATCGACCTTAGGCCTTGGGGAGAAGTGTGGTGAGCGCCATGAGCAAGACCGTCGACTTCATCTTCGACTTCGGCAGCCCCAACGCCTACCTGGCCTGGAAGGTGCTGCCGGACATCGTCGGCCGCCACGGGGCGAGCGTGACTCTGCTGCCGTGCCTGCTGGGCGGCATCTTCAAGGCCACTGGCAACCAGGCCCCGGCGATCGCCTTCGGTGGCGTCAAGGGCAAGATGGACTACGAAATGCTGGAGATGCGCCGGTTCATCGAAGCGCACGGGCTTTCCGCGTTCCGGTTCAATCCGCACTTCCCGGTCAATACCCTGCTCTTGATGCGCGGCCAGATCGCCGCCCAGCGGATGGGCGTCGGCGAGGCCTATCTCGACGCGATGCTGAAGGGCATGTGGGAACAGGGCCTCAAGCTCGACGATCCCGAGGTGTTCGTCGCGACGGCGAACGCGGCCGGACTGGACGGCGCGGCCCTGCTGGCGGCGACCGGAGAGCCCGAGGTGAAAGGGGAGCTAGTGGCCAACACCGAGGCCGCCGTCGCGCGCGGCGTCTTCGGCATCCCGACCTTCTTCGTCGGCGGCGAGATGTTCTTCGGCAAGGAGCGGCTGAGCCAGGTCGAGGCCGAGTTGGCGAAGGGGTAGGGGGGCAAATCAGCGGGGCCGTCCTCGTCCTTCGACAAGCTCAGGATGAGGACGAATTTCAGCGCCGTATGTCAGTAGAAAACCTCATCCTGAGCTTGTCGAAGGACGAGGTTTTCGCTCCCCCCTAAGCCTTGGCCATCAGGCGCGGCTCGGACAGCACGCCGAACGCGTGGCCCAGGCGGATCATGGCTTCGGCCAGGCCGTCCATCTGCGCTTCGGTGTGGGCGGCCGAGATGGCGCAGCGCAGCAGGCTCTCGCCCGACGGCGTGGCCGGCGGCAGGCCGATATTGACGTAGTAGCCGGCCTCCAGCAGCGCGCGCCACATGCCCAGGGTCGTGGCGTCCGACTCCAGGCAGACGGCGACGATCGGGCTGGGCGTCGAGCCCAGCTGGAAGCCGGCGGCCTCCAGCGCGCCGTACAGGCGGTTGACGTTGGCCCACAGCTTGGCGCGCAGGTGCGGGCGTTCCTTGACGGCTTTCAGCGAGGCGCGCACGGAGGCCACGGTCGCCGGCGGCAGCGAGGCGGTGAACATGTAGGGGCGGCAGGCGATGCGCAGCAGGTCGAACTGCTCGTGGTTCGACACGCAGTAGCCGCCGACGGCGCCTAGGCTCTTGGAGAAGGTGCCGACCACGAAGTCGACCTGATCCAGCAGGCCTTCCCGCTCGGCCAGGCCGCAGCCGTTGTCGCCCAGCACGCCCATCGAGTGGGCCTCGTCCACCAGGATGTAGGCGCCGTGGCGCTTGGCGACCTCGACGATCGCCTTCAGCGGGGCCATGTCGCCCAGCATCGAATAGATGCCCTCGACGACGACCAGCTTGTTGCCCGGCTCATCGGCCAGGCGGCGCAGGCGCTTGTCCAGGTCGGCGGCGTCGTTGTGCTTGAAGCGGATGGCGCTGGCTTGGGTCTGCTTGCAGGCGTCGTAGATCGAGGCGTGGCTGTCGGCGTCCAGCAGCAGGAAGTCGCCGGCCCCGACCAGGGTCGAGATGATCCCGAGATTGGCCTGGTAGCCGGTCGAGAACACCATCGAATGGCGCATGCCGTGCAGCTCGGCCAGTTCACGCTCCAGCGCGACGTGGTCCGAGAACGAGCCGTTGGCGATCCGCGAGCCGCAGGTGCCCGTGCCTTCGCGACGCACCGCCTCGACCGCGGCCTCGATGCTGGCCTCGTCGAAGGCCAGGCCCAGATAGTTGTGCGTCCCCACGGTCACGGTCTTGCGGCCGTTGATGATCGCCTCGCTGGCCGAGAGGAGCTGGTCCATCACCACGCCGGTCGGCATCTGGCCGGAAGCGCGAGCCGTCTCGTAGCGGGCGGCCAGGGCGGAGTGGCTGTCGAAGAGTCCCAAGTGCGTGCTTTCTGAAATTCGGCGCGGGTGGTGGTCGCAAGGTTCCGCTTGTTCGGAAAATGGAATACAGTCTAAAAATAGACGTATCAATGAAAATGGATTCTGTTCCAAACTCTGGGATGGCCCTGCGGGAGCGGGGCAAGGCGCGCCGATATGCCGAGATCGTCGGCGCGGCGGCTGTTCTGTGGCGTGAGCACGGGTTTGACAAGGTCTCACTCAGTCAAATCGCCGCGGCCGCCCAGGTGTCGCCCCAGACCATCTATAATCTGATCGGTGGCTTGGACGCCGTGGGCCTGGCGGTCATCAACGTGGCGATGAACCGGGTCGAGTCGCTGCTGTCCCGATCCGCGGCGACCGGCGTCGCCTTCGCGCTGGAGGCGGCCCGCGCTTCGGCCCAGCTCTATATCGACGACGCGCACCTCTATCGCCAGGTGCTGGTGCGGATCCCGCGCGTGCTGTTCGAGGGCACCCACCTGGGCCGCGACGTCGCCCAGATCGTCATCCAGGCGATGATCCAGGCCCAGGTCGCCGGCGAAATCGCGCCGCATGTCGATCCCGACCGATTGGGGCGGGTGATCTACGCCAACTATCTGGGCGCGATCTACGACTGGGCCTGCGGCGACGCCAGCGACGCGGTGTTCCTGGAAACCAGCCAGGTCGCGGTTCTGGCGCCCGCCGCCGCCTGCGCCACCGACGCGGCGCGTCCAAGCCTGACGGCGGACCTCTACGCCATGCTGCGCTGCCCGAACGCGGCCTGAGCACGCGGCCTGAGCACGGGCCTCGCGCCCTTTGACTCTCCCCTGACCACCTGCTAAACGCCGCGCCTCGCTCCCGAACCCCGGTCCTTTGGACCTTGGGTGTTTTGGAGCGTGCTTGTCGTTTCGGCGGCGGGCTCAAATCCGTGGGAGGGCCGCCAAGCCCGGACCACGGCTCACCAGCGAGGGCTCCGGCCCTCACGAGAGGATAATATGGCTAAGAAGATCCTGGGCTACATCAAGCTCCAGGTGAAGGCTGGCTCGGCCACGCCTTCGCCCCCCATCGGCCCGGCTCTGGGTCAACGCGGCGTCAACATCATGGGCTTCTGCAAGGAGTTCAACGCGCGCACCGAGAACGTCGAAAAGGGCACGCCCCTGCCGACCGTGATCACCGTCTACCAAGACAAGTCGTTCACCTTCATCACCAAGACGCCCCCGGCGACCCACTACCTGAAGCAGATCACCGGCCTGAAGTCCGGCGCGAAGCTGACCGGCCGTGAGACCGTCGGCGAAGTGACGCGCACGCAACTGCGCGAAATCGCCGAAAAGAAGATGAAGGACCTGAACGCCAACGACATCGAGGCCGCGGCCAAGATCATCGAAGGCTCCGCCAAGGCCATGGGCCTGAAGATCGTGGAGGCCTAATCACATGGCTAAGCAACCCAAGCGCATCAAGGCCTGGACCGGCGACCGTGAGGCCGCTCACTCGGTCGAAGCCGCCATCGCCCTGGTCAAGGCCAACGCCAAGGCCAAGTTCGACGAGTCGATCGAAATCTCGGTCAACCTCGGCGTCGATCCGCGTCACGCCGACCAACAGGTCCGCGGCGTCGTGAACCTGCCGTCGGGCACGGGCCGTGACGTCCGCGTCGCCGTCTTCGCCAAGGACGCCAAGGCCGCTGAAGCGACCGCGGCGGGCGCCGAGCACGTCGGCGCCGAAGACCTGTACGAAAAGATCGCCGGCGGCTTCATGGACTTCGACCGCGTCATCGCGTCGCCGGACATGATGGCCCTGGTCGGTCGCCTCGGTAAGGTGCTGGGCCCGCGCGGCCTGATGCCGAACCCGAAGGTCGGCACCGTGACGCCGAACGTCGGCCAAGCCGTCAAGGACGCCAAGGGCGGCGCTGTCGAGTTCCGCGTCGAGAAGGCGGGCATCGTCCACGCCGGCATCGGCAAGGCCTCGTTCACCGACGAAGCCCTGGTCATCAACGTCAAGGCTCTGATCGAAGCCCTGAACCGTGCGAAGCCGTCGGGCGCCAAGGGCGTCTACGTGAAGCGCATCGGCCTGTCGTCGACGATGGGTCCGGGCTTCAAGGTGGACACCGCCTCGGTCGGCTAATCGCCGCTGAAGCTTAAGCTACCTGGACGGGCGCTGGAGCGATCCAGCGCCCGTCTTGCGTTTGGGCTGGGGTTTGGCGGGGCGGCCGGGCGATGTTATCTTCGGCCCAAGGTGGAGGTTTCGATGTCTATTCACGTTCGTGATCCCGAGGCCGACGCGATGGTGCGGTCCTACGCCGAAGAACAGCGCGTCGGCATCGATGAGGCCATCAAGCTGGCCGTGACCAAGGCGCGCGCGGCCGATGAAGACGATCTGGCCAAGCGGCGCGCGGCGCTGAAGGCGATCCGGGATGAGCTCAACAGCTATCCTCGGACCGGTGAGGTCGCGGACAAGGCGTTCTTCGACGAAATCAACGGCGACTGATGTTTGTCGATGCTTCGGCCTGGGTCGCCATTCTAGCCAACGAACCCGAGGCGTTGATACTCGAGGAGCGCTTGCTGGGAGCGCGCGCGGTGCTGGTTTCCCCAATCGCTGTCTGGGAAACCGTCCGCGCCGTCGCCAAGTCCATTCAGGTCGAGCCGGCGCGAGCGGCGGAATTGACCCGCGCCTATATGGCGAGGGTTGGGGCTAGCACCGTCTCGATCGGGGTTTCCGAGGAAGCGGTCGCCCTCGAAGCCCATGCCCGCTTCGGCAAGGGCGTCCACCCCGCCAAGCTCAACATGGGCGATTGCTTCGCCTATGCGTGCGCCAAGGTTCATGGCGTGCCGCTGCTCTACAAGGGCGACGACTTCGCCCTGACGGATATCGAGGCGGCCTGAGGTGAGCGACCAGACCTTCGACGTCGCCGTGATTGGCGGCGGGCCGGCCGGGCTGATGGCGGCCGAGACCGTGGCGCGCGCGGGCAAGTCCGTGGCGGTGTTCGAGAAGATGCCGACCTTCGGGCGCAAGTTCCTGATGGCCGGGCGCGGCGGGCTCAATCTCACCCATTCCGAGGACTTCGAGCGGTTCGGCCAGCGCTACGGCGCGCGGTCGGGAGCCTTGGCGCCGCTGCTGGAGGCGTTCGCGCCCAAGGATCTCACGGCCTGGGCCGAGGGGCTGGGCCAGCCGACCTTCGTCGGGGCCAGCGGTCGGGTGTTTCCGAAGGCGATGAAGGCCTCGCCGCTGCTGCGGGCCTGGCTGGCGCGCCTTGAGGGGCAGGGCGTCGCCTTGCGCACGCGGGCTGAATGGACCGGCTGGAGCGCCGACGGCGGCCTGCTGATCAATGGCGAGGTCGTGCGAGCGCGGGCGGTGGTGCTGGCGCTGGGCGGGGCCAGCTGGGCCAAGCTGGGTTCGGACGCGGCCTGGGTTCCGGCGCTGGAGGGGCAGGGCGCGGACGTCGCGCCGTTCCGCGCCGCCAACTGCGGCTTCGACGTCGCCTGGAGCCCGATCTTCCGCGAGCGCTTCGCTGGCGAGCCGCTGAAGAACATCGGCCTGCGCCATGGCGAGGCCAGCGCGCGGGGCGACGCCATGGTCGCGGGTTACGGCCTGGAGGGCGGAGCGGTCTACGCCCTGGCGGCCAGCCTACGCGACGCGGTTGAAGCTGACGGGCGGGCGGTGCTGAGCATCGACTTGCGGCCGGACATTCCGGTCGAAACCCTGGCGCGCCGGCTGGGCGCGCCGCGCGGCGGCCAGAGCCTGGCCAACTTCCTGCGCAAGGCGGTCAAGCTGTCGCCGGTCGAGGTCAATCTGTTGCGCGAGGCGCACGGCCTCGACCTGCCCGCCGAACCGGCGGCGCTGGCCCAGGCGATCAAGGCCGCGCCGATCGTGCTGACCGCTGTCCAGCCACTGGACCGCGCCATCTCGGCGGCCGGCGGCGTGCGGTTCGAGAGCCTGGACGGCCTGGCGCTGAAGGGCCGCCCCGACGTCATCCTGGCCGGCGAGATGCTGGACTGGGAGGCCCCGACCGGCGGCTACCTGCTGCAGGCCTGCTTCGCCACCGGCATGGCGGCGGGGAAGCAGGCGCTGGCGCGGCTTTAGGGTTTCATCGCCGCCCGGATCTTGGCCGCCATGGCCTCCAGGTCCTTCGGATCGGCCGGCGCGTTCTCCGCCAGATAGACGGGCTTGCCGGCGATGCGCGGGATCACGTGGACATGCAGGTGCGGCACGCTCTGGCCGACGCCATTGTTCTGGATCAGCATGAAGCCCTCCAGCCCCAGGGCGTCCACCTCCGCCTGGCCGACCTTCTGGGCGACGGCCATGACCTTGGCGAGGTCGTTGGGATCCATGTCCAGCAGGTTTCGGGCCTTGGAGGTCTTGGAGATCACCAGCACGTGGCCGGCCTCCAGCGGGGCGCGGTCCATGAAGGCCAGCACGTCGGCGTCCTCATAGACCTTCCAGGCCGGCAGCTCGCCGCGGATGATCTTGGCGAACGGGTTGTTCGGATCGTAAGCGGCCTTCAGCGGAATGCGCGACCCGGCCGGCGCGATCGTCGGGTCGAACCGCGCCAGCCAGCGGATCACCTCGCTCTCCAGCGCGATGCGGGCGTCCGAGAAGCTGTGGTCGGTGGGATAGTAGGCCTCGGTCAGGTCCTTGGCCCCGGCGGACTTGGCGGCGGCGGCCAGCTTGCGCGTGCCGGGCGCGCCGGCGAACTCGGCGCCGATCAGCAGCACCGGACGGTCGGAGATGCTGGCGGTGAGGTTCTCGAGGTCCAGCTTGATCGCGTCGCGCTCGATCTCGGCGACCAGGGCTTCAGGGGTCGTGGCCAACGGGGCGGTGTCGGGCCGCATGCCCTCGATCGCGGCCTTGCGGGCCTGGTCGCTCGTGATCTGGGCGGCTTCCTTGCCGATGTCCCACGAGTCGATCAGCACCGCCCCGGCCACGCGCGGTTCGGCGGCGACGGCGTCGGCGGCCATGAAGCCGCCCATGCTGTGGCCGGCCACGACGATGCGCTTCACGTCGATGTGGTATTTGGCGACATTGGCCGGATCCAGCAGCCAGGCCACCGCCGCCTCGCCGTCGGCGCGGGCGTTGGCGAAGCTGAACTTGCCTTCGCTTCCCCACGAGCCGCGATAGTTGATCCGCATGGCGTTCCAGCCGGCCCGGCGCACGGCCTGCAGCAGGTCGATATTGGTCTCGTTGCCCGGGAAGCCGTGCAGGAACAGTATCGTCGGATGCGGCTGCGTCCCCGAGGCCGTGTAGAGGATGGCGTTGACCTTGGACCCGGCGATGTCGACCTGGAAGGCGGCCATGTCGGCGGGATGGTCCTTGTCGCGCGCCGGATCGGCGACCACGGCCCGCGGCGTCGGCGGGGCCTTCAGCTCGGCGAAGGCGGGACTGGCCCAGACGGAACTGGCGAAGGCCAGCAGAAGCGCGGTGAACGCGGCGGCGGTGCGGTGCATGGCGGATCCCCCTTGGAGCTTGGGCGCACTATCACCCTTCTCCTCTCGCGGGAGAAGAAGGCGCGCGGGTGTTGATATCCTCCCCCACTTCGTCTATACGGCGCGCCTCTTCGCTGGACTCCGGTCCGACGGAGAACCTGTTTGAGAACTACGGGGCGTGGGGTCACCAACGCCGTAATCGAGGAAGAGCCCTTCCTCGCCGTCGGGAGACAGGGATAGAGACGCCAAGGTCTCCTGCTCGCGACGCCTTCCCAGGAGGGCCCCTTCTTCGGAAGGCATGTCCGAGATCGGAGCGCGGCCGACTTTCCTTGGAACAGGCATATGCGACTCGCGCGCGGGAGCAATTCCGCATGGGACCGCATCTGGCTGCCGGAATGGTCCGGCCGCTGCTAACTGAGTAGGAGACCGCAATGGACCGCGCTCAAAAGCAGGAGTCGATTGAATCGCTGAAAAGCGTGTTCACCGACGCCGGCGCTGTCGTCGTGACCCACTACATGGGTCTGACCGTTGCGGAAATGACCGACCTTCGTCTTCGCCTCCGCAAGGAAGGCGCCGCGATCAAGGTTGTGAAGAACACCCTGGCCCTCAAGGCTCTGGACGGCAAGCTTGGTGATACGGGCTCCGCCCTGTTCACTGGCCCGGTCGCCATCGCCTACGGCCCGGACGCCGTCTCGGCCGCGAAGATCGCGGTTCAGTACGCCAAGGAAAACGACAAGCTCAAGATTGTCGGTGGCGTTCTGGACCAGACCAACGTGCTCGACGAAGCCGGCGTGCGTGCTCTGGCGACCCTGCCGTCGCTGGACGAACTGCGTGGCAAGCTTATCGGCCTCATCCAGGCTCCGGCGACCAAGATCGCTGGCGTCCTGCAGGCCCCGGCTGCCCAGCTGGCTCGCGTTTTCAACGCCTACGCGACCAAAGACGCCGCGTAACGGTCATCCCCGCATATCTATCCCAATCTCTCTTTAGGAACTGACACATGTCGAAGCTCGAAAAGCTGGTCGAAGAACTGTCCACCCTGTCGGTGCTGGAAGCCGCTGAACTGTCGAAGCTGCTGGAAGAAAAGTGGGGCGTCTCGGCCGCCGCTCCGGTCGCCGTCGCCGCCGCTGGTGGCGCCGCCGCCCCGGTTGAAGCCGCTGAAGAGCAAACCGAGTTCACCGTCGTTCTGACGAACGGTGGCGACAAGAAGATCAACGTGATCAAGGAAGTCCGCGGCGTCCGTCCGGACCTCGGCCTGAAGGAAGCCAAGGACCTGGTCGAAGGCGCTCCGCAGAACGTCGTCGAAAACGTCTCGAAGGCCCAAGCCGACGAAGTCGCCAAGAAGCTCACGGAAGCCGGCGCCACCGTCCAAATCAAGTAAGTTGGTCCACGCGTCAGCGTGGAACGACTTATCCCGGCGAAAGCCGGGATCCAGGACTGCCGAGCGGCCTCGGAGGGAAACCTCCGGGGCCGTTTCCCTTTTGGGGATGTGAGGCGCGGGAGCGTCCGCTCCTGGCGGGTGTCAGTCCGCCGAGCGCCAGGGCAGGGCCAGCTTGGTCACGGTCATCGAGAAGATCACCCAGCCCAGGTCGTTCTGGATCAGCGCATCGGCCTCGGTCAGGCTGTGCAGGGTGAAGATCACCAGGAACGGCAGGAAGAAATAGGCCGGCGCGGTCGCCAGGCGCAGCAGGCCCTTCAGCCAGGCCCCGACCAGCAGCATCAGCCAGGCGGCGACGCCGATATAGCCAAGCTCCAGCCAGACGCCGAGGATGGTGTTGTGGGCGGAGAAGATCGTGAAGCCCTGGTCGTGCGAGATCCAGGCGACCGGCCCCCGTCCCGACTGGTCGTCCCAGACCGCACCGTAGCCGTAGCCGGTCATCGGCTGATGCTGGATCTGCCGGTGGACGGCGTCCCAGATCAGGGTGCGGCCGGTGAAGGTGGCGTCGCGACCGATCAGGCCGAAGACCGCCTCGGGCGCCAGCCACAGGACCGCGCCGCCGAGGGCGAGGGCGCTGACGGCGGCCAGGATCGCCAGCGCGCCCAGCGCCGGCCCCCGCCGGCACAGGGCGATCAGCGGCACGAAGGCCAGGCCCGCCAGGCACGAGAGCAGGGCCGTCTTCGACGTCGACAGCAGGATCAGGGCCAGGGCGCCGGCGGCGAAGCCCAGCCACAGCTTGCGCCGCTGGGGGTTGGCGATGGCGGCGGCCAGGAAGGTCGGCGTCGCCAGCGACATGGCGTAGCCCAGCTGGTTCTTGAACCCGTAGACGCCGCGCCACGCGCCGGGGAAGTCCACCGACATCACGCCATAGGCCGGCATCAGCAGGCCGAAGACGAAGGACAGCACGACGACGAAGGCGAACGTGGCGGCCAGGACCTCCAGGGTCTTGGGCCATTCGAAGCGCTCGGCCAGCAACACCCCGGCCAAGGTGGTGAACACGACCGCGACCAGCCGGCGCTGGGTCACGTCGGGCTGCAGGCTCCAGAACACCGAGGCGACCGCGACGCTCAGGAGTCCCAGCAGCAGCCAGGACCGGGCCAGGGCGGCAAGGAAGCGCGCGGGGCGCGCGCAGATGGTGATCAGGACGGCCAGATAGACCGGAAAGAAGATCATCCGCAGGGCGGCGGACTGGCTGTTGGCCGCGCTCGACGACGGGTTCGCCCCGCCGGTGCCGGGGCCGGTGAACAGCATCAGGTAGAACTGGCTGAAGATCAGCGTCGCGAAGACGCAGGTCCAGAAAGGGATGTCGATCCGCGGCTGGGCGGTGTCCGACGCCACGTCGAAGGCCCGCGGCGCCTCTTCGGCATACAGGCGGTAGGGCGTCGACATTCAGCCCTCTCTCCGGCCGCGAAATCGAAAGGATCATTGTTAACCGCCAGATATTAACTGCCGCTGAAACCGGAGATTTCGTCGGGCCGCGAGCCTCGCCGCCCCGCGCGATCGCTTGCGCGGACGCCGATTTGCCCGCCTGATGACCAAGATTCGCAGGAGCCGCATCTTGAAGCGCAGAGACTTCCTCGCCACCGCCGCCGCCTTGACGGTCTCGCCCAGCCTGGTCGCGACGCCGGCCTTGGCCCAGGACGAGCTCGCTCAGGGCGTTGGCGGCATCCGTATGCCGGCCTCGGTGGCCGACACCGAGCTGCGCGGCCTCTCGCCGACCGGCGGCAAGCGCTACTGGGCCTCGGGCTCTAAGGGCTGGCTGATCCGCGGGCATGACGAGCGGCAGGACGCGATGCGGATCGTCGGGGCCGAGAAGCTGGACTTCCGGGGGCTGCACGCCTTCGACGACAACCATGTCCTGGCCATGAGCGCCGGCCCCGGCGAGGCCTCGCAGCTGTGGCGCACCAAGGACGGCGGCAAGACCTGGAAGCGCATCGCCGCCAACCCGGATCCGGAAGGCTTCTGGGACTCGATCGCCTTCGTCGACAGCCGGCGCGGCTTCATCCTGGGCGACCCGACCCAGGGGCGGTTCACGGTGCTCTACACCGCCGATGGCGGCGAGACCTGGGCGCGGCTGAAGGACGAGGGCGTGCCTCCGGCAGCGCCGAACGAGGGAGCCTTCGCCGCCAGCAATGGCTGCGTGGCGATCGGCCCCCGCGGCCAGGTCGCCTTCTGCTCCGGCGGCGCGGGCAAGGCGCGGGTCTATGTCTCGCGCGGCGGGGGCGGTGTCTTCGTGGCGCTGGACACGCCGATCCTGGCCGACGCGCCGTCCAAGGGCGCCTTCGCGGTGGCCTATGACAAGCACGGGGCGCTGTGGGTCTGCGGCGGCGATTACCAGAAGCCCCGCGCCGAGGGCGTCAACCTGGCGCGGCTGGATCCGGGCCGGGTGAGCTTCGAGCCAGTCGCCGCGCCGACCGGCTACCTGTCGGGGATCTCGGTCAAGGGCTCGACCGTGATGGCCACCGGCCTGGCCGGGACCATCGTCAGCCGCAAGGGCGGGCCGTTCCAGCGGGTCTCGGCCGCGCCGATGAACACGGTGCGGCTCGGTTCGGAGAAGTCGGCGGTGCTGTGCGGACCGAAGGGCGCGATCGGGCTCTGGCGCGCCTGAGGCGGCAAAAGGCGCCGCCTCGCTTCGGCGAAAGCCGAGGGTTTTCAACGCCACTCGCGTTGGTGTGATTCTTGCAACCTCCAGGCGTGTTCGCCTCGGAGGACGGGATGTCGGTCTCGGGTATCGGAAACGGAAACTGGTCGGCCTATGCCGCCGCGAGCGCCGAGCGCACGCGGGGAACCGCGACCGTCCGCGTCGATACGGGCGAAAGCAGCGACGTCGACAAGGTTCGCGAGAAGGGCCTCACCGCCTTCGCCAAGCAGGCCAAGGCTGAGGCCTGGGCCGAGAAGGTCAGGCGCTGGAAGGACGAGGCCATGAAGGCGATGGGCCTGACCCAGGAAAAGCTGGACGCCATGTCGCCGGAGGCCCGGGCCAAGGCCATGCAGCAGATCGACGAGTATGTACGGCGCAAGATCGACGAGGCGATGGAGGCGGCGCGCGAGGAAGCCAAGCGCAAGGGCCAGCCGCTGGGCGGGACGGCCGTTCCGCAATTCGTGGACTTCAGCGCCTAGTCTAGAACCTGGGAACGCCAAGCGTCGCCGTGCGCTATTGGCGGGTTGGTCTCCAAGGAAGCTTCGCCATGCTCAAGGTCGCCGGTGTCCTGCTCGTCCTGATGATCCTGTTCGGGATCCTGGGTTTCGTCGCCAACGTGGCCGGCGCCATCACCAAGGTCGCGTTCTTCGTCTGCCTGATCGCCCTGGGCGTCTCGCTGGTGATGAAGATGATGAAGAAGGCCTAGGGATTTCGTCCGCGCGAGGCCTATTTACGCCCGTTTACGAATCCCCCTTTCCTTCCGCGCTTCGTTCCCCTATATCCCCGCGTTCACGATTACATCGGCGGAGCGCTTTGGCGCGTCCGTATTACGCCCCGAGGCGCGATCAGCCGCCCTCCGATCCGCGCGAAGGGGCGCCCATCAGGCTTCCGATCCCGGTCGCCCGATAGGGGAATTCCAGCGTCCGCGGCTCCCTGAGAAGGCGAGCGGCGAGGGTGGACGCTACGGACATTCTAATTCACGCGCGGATTCCGTCCGCGCCGCAGGGAAACAACATGGCGCAATCCTTCACCGGCAAGAAGCGGATCCGGAAGTCTTTCGGCCGCATCCCCGAAGCTGTGCAGATGCCGAACCTGATCGAGGTTCAGCGCTCTTCCTACGAGCAGTTCCTTCAGCGCGAGGTCCGTCCGGGCCAACGCCGCGACGAAGGCGTCGAGGCGGTCTTCAAGTCGGTCTTCCCGATCAAGGACTTCAACGAGCGCGCGGTGCTCGAATACGTTTCGTACGAATTCGAAGAGCCCAAGTACGACGTTGAAGAGTGCATCCAGCGCGACATGACCTTCGCCGCGCCGCTGAAGGTCAAGCTGCGCCTGATCGTGTTCGAGACCGAAGAAGAAACCGGCGCCCGCTCGGTCAAGGACATCAAGGAGCAGGACGTCTACATGGGCGATATCCCGCTCATGACGGACAAGGGCACCTTCATCGTCAACGGCACCGAGCGCGTCATCGTCTCGCAGATGCACCGCTCGCCGGGCGTGTTCTTCGACCACGACAAGGGCAAGACCCACGCCTCGGGCAAGCTGCTGTTCGCCGCCCGCGTGATCCCGTACCGCGGCTCGTGGCTGGACTTCGAGTTCGACGCCAAGGACATCGTCTACGTCCGCATCGACCGTCGCCGCAAGCTGCCGGCCACGACCTTCCTCTATGCCCTGGGCATGGACGGCGAAGAGATCCTGACCACGTTCTACGACGTCGTCCCGTTCGAAAAGCGTTCGGGCGGCTGGGCCACCCCGTACAAGCCCGAGCGCTGGCGCGGCGTGAAGCCGGAGTTCCCGCTGGTCGACGCCGACACCGGCGAGGAAGTCGCTCCGGCCGGCACCAAGATCACGGCTCGCCAGGCCAAGAAGTTCGCCGACGGCGGTCTGAAGACCCTGCTGCTGGCCCCGGAAGCCCTGACGGGCCGCTATCTGGCGCGCGACGCGGTCAACTTCTCGACCGGTGAAATCTACGCCGAAGCCGGCGACGAGCTGGACGTCACCTCGATCCAGGCCCTGGCCGACCAAGGCTTCGACACCATCGACGTGCTGGACATCGACCACGTCACGGTCGGCGCCTACATGCGCAACACCCTGCGCGTGGACAAGAACGCCGTCCGCGAGGACGCGCTGTTCGACATCTATCGCGTCATGCGTCCGGGCGAGCCGCCGACCGTTGAAGCGGCCGAAGCGATGTTCAAGTCGCTGTTCTTCGACGCCGAGCGCTACGACCTGTCGTCGGTGGGCCGCGTGAAGATGAACATGCGCCTGGAGCAGGACGTGTCGGACGAAGTCCGCATCCTGCGCAAGGACGACGTCCTGGCCGTGCTGAAGGTCCTGGTGGGCCTGCGCGACGGTCGTGGCGAAATCGACGACATCGACAACCTGGGCAACCGTCGCGTCCGCTCGGTCGGTGAGCTGCTGGAAAACCAGTACCGCGTCGGCCTGCTGCGCATGGAACGCGCCATCAAGGAACGCATGTCGTCCGTCGACATCGACACCGTGATGCCGCACGACCTGATCAACGCCAAGCCGGCCGCGGCCGCCGTGCGTGAATTCTTCGGCTCCTCGCAGCTGTCGCAGTTCATGGACCAGACGAACCCGCTGTCGGAAATCACCCACAAGCGTCGTCTCTCGGCCCTCGGCCCGGGCGGTCTGACCCGCGAGCGCGCCGGCTTCGAGGTCCGCGACGTTCACCCGACCCACTACGGCCGGATCTGCCCGATTGAAACGCCGGAAGGCCCGAACATCGGTCTGATCAACTCGCTGGCCACCCACGCCCGCGTCAACAAGTACGGCTTCATCGAGAGCCCGTACCGTCGCGTGAAGGACGGCAAGCCGCAGGACGAAGTCGTCTACATGTCGGCGATGGAGGAATCCAAGCACGTCATCGCCCAGTCGAACATCGCGGTGTTCGAAGGCGAGATCGTCGACGACCTGGTGCCGGGCCGCATCAACGGCGAACCGACCCTCCTGCAAAAGGAAACGGTCGACCTGATGGACGTGTCGCCGCGCCAAGTCGTGTCGGTGGCCGCCGCCCTGATCCCGTTCCTCGAAAACGATGACGCCAACCGCGCCCTCATGGGCTCGAACATGCAACGTCAGGCCGTGCCGCTGGTGCAGTCGGACGCCCCGCTGGTCGGCACCGGCATGGAAGCCGTCGTCGCCCGTGACTCGGGCGCCGTCGTCATCGCCAAGCGCACCGGCGTGGTCGAGCAGATCGACGGTACGCGTATCGTCATCCGCGCCACCGAGGAAACCGACGCGGCCCGTTCGGGCGTCGACATCTACCGGATGTCGAAGTTCCAGCGTTCGAACCAGTCGACCTGCATCAACCAGCGCCCGCTGGTGAAGGTTGGCGACCGGATCAACTCGGGCGACATCATCGCCGACGGTCCCTCGACCGAGCTGGGCGAACTGGCCCTGGGCCGCAACGCGCTCGTCGCGTTCATGCCCTGGAACGGCTACAACTTCGAAGACTCGATCCTGATCTCCGAACGCATCGTCCGCGACGACGTCTTCACCTCGATCCACATCGAGGAATTCGAAGTCATGGCCCGCGACACGAAGCTGGGTCCGGAAGAAATCACCCGCGACATCCCGAACGTCGGCGAGGAAGCCCTGCGCAACCTCGACGAAGCCGGCATCGTGGCGATCGGCGCCGAGGTCCAGCCGGGCGACATCCTGGTCGGCAAGGTCACGCCGAAGGGCGAAAGCCCGATGACGCCGGAAGAAAAGCTCCTGCGCGCCATCTTCGGTGAAAAGGCCTCGGACGTCCGCGACACCAGCCTGCGCCTGCCCCCGGGCGTCGCCGGCACGATCGTCGACGTGCGCGTGTTCAACCGTCACGGCGTCGACAAGGACGAACGCGCCCTGGCCATCGAACGGGCCGAGATCGACCGTCTGGGCAAGGACCGCGACGATGAGTTCACGATCCTGAACCGCAACATCTCGGGCCGCCTGAAGGAACTGCTGATCGGCAAGGTCGCGCTGTCGGGTCCCAAGGGCCTGTCGCGCGGCGAGATCACCGCCGAGAACCTTAGCCAGGTGGCTTCGGGCCTGTGGTGGCAGATCGCCCTCGAGGACGAGAAGGCGATGGGCGAACTGGAAAGCCTGCGCCGCCTGTTCGACGAGAACCGCAAGCGCCTCGACCGTCGTTTCGAAGACAAGGTCGACAAGCTGCAGCGCGGCGACGAACTGCCCCCGGGCGTCATGAAGATGGTCAAGGTCTTCGTGGCCGTGAAGCGCAAGCTGCAGCCGGGCGACAAGATGGCCGGCCGTCACGGCAACAAGGGCGTCATCTCGCGCATCCTGCCGATCGAGGACATGCCGTTCCTCGCCGACGGGACGCACGTCGACGTCGTTCTGAACCCGCTGGGCGTGCCCTCGCGCATGAACGTCGGTCAGATCTTCGAGACCCACCTCGGCTGGGCCTGCGCCAACCTCGGCAAGCAGATCACCAACCTGCTGGAAGACTGGCAGCACGGCGGTCAGAAGGAAGCCCTGGTGACGCGCCTGCGTGACATCTACGGCCCGGACGAAGAACTGCCTGACACCGAAGAGGGTCTGATCGAGCTGGCCAAGAACCTGGGCAAGGGCGTTCCGATCGCCACCCCCGTGTTCGACGGCGCGCGCATGAGCGATATCGAGGACCACCTCGAAATGGCCGGCGTCAACAAGTCGGGTCAGTCGATCCTGTACGACGGTCTGACCGGCGAGCAGTTCAAGCGTCCGGTCACGGTCGGCTACATCTACATGCTGAAGCTGCACCACCTGGTCGACGACAAGATCCACGCCCGTTCGATCGGTCCGTACTCGCTCGTCACGCAACAGCCGCTGGGTGGTAAGGCCCAGTTCGGCGGTCAGCGCTTCGGGGAAATGGAAGTGTGGGCTCTGGAAGCCTACGGCGCGGCCTACACCCTGCAGGAAATGCTGACGGTGAAGTCCGACGACGTGGCCGGCCGGACCAAGGTCTACGAGTCGATCGTCCGTGGCGACGACACGTTCGAAGCCGGTATCCCGGAAAGCTTCAACGTGCTGGTCAAGGAAATGCGCTCGCTCGGCCTGAACGTCGAGCTGGAGAACAGCTGAGTCGATTGAGGATCCTCCTCCGCGATGCGGGGGAGGTGTCCCGGAGGGACGGAGGGGGCCAACTCGGCCGATCTCCAGCTAGCCCCCTCCGTCGGCTTCGCCGCCACCTCCCCCGCAACGCGGGGGAGGAGCGCTCTAAAGAGAATTTTTCGCGGGTGATCCCGCAGAAGGAACCAAGATGAACCAGGAAGTCCTGAACATCTTCAATCCGGTCCAGGCCGCTCCGACCTTCGACCAGATCCGCATTTCGCTGGCCTCGCCGGAAAAGATCCGCTCGTGGTCGTTCGGCGAGATCAAGAAGCCGGAAACCATCAACTACCGCACGTTCAAGCCCGAGCGTGACGGCCTGTTCTGCGCCCGTATCTTTGGCCCGACCAAGGACTACGAATGCCTGTGCGGCAAGTACAAGCGCATGAAATACAAGGGCATCATCTGCGAAAAGTGCGGTGTCGAAGTCACCCTGGCCCGCGTCCGTCGCGAGCGCATGGGCCACATCGAACTGGCCTCGCCGGTCGCCCACATCTGGTTCCTGAAGTCGCTGCCCTCGCGTATCGCCATGATGCTCGACATGCCGCTGAAGGACATCGAGCGCGTCCTGTACTTTGAATACTACATCGTCACCGAGCCGGGCCTGACCCCGCTGAAGCAGCACCAGCTGCTGTCGGAAGACGACTACATGCGCGCCCAGGAAGAGTACGGCGACGACAGCTTCACCGCCGAGATCGGCGCCGAGGCCGTCCAGAACCTGCTGA
The DNA here is from genome assembly GCF_058681225.1 of Caulobacter sp. FV1ye6ST. Taxonomy (NCBI): domain Bacteria; kingdom Pseudomonadati; phylum Pseudomonadota; class Alphaproteobacteria; order Caulobacterales; family Caulobacteraceae; genus Caulobacter; species Caulobacter sp. FV1ye6ST. The sequence continues at coordinate 4,300,288 of NZ_CM178733.1, read as the reverse complement.
AGGCCATCGACCTCGAGAAAGAGGCCGAGCGTCTGCGCGAGGAGCTGTCCGGCACCGTCTCGGACATGAAGCAGAAGAAGTTTTCGAAGCGCCTGAAGATCCTGGAAGCCTTCCAGGAGTCGGGCAACCGTCCCGAGTGGATGGTGCTGACGGTGGTTCCGGTCATTCCGCCGGAACTGCGTCCGCTGGTGCCGCTGGACGGCGGCCGCTTCGCGACCTCGGACCTGAACGACCTGTATCGCCGGGTCATCAACCGTAACAACCGCCTCAAGCGCCTGATCGAGCTGCGCGCCCCCGACATCATCATCCGCAACGAAAAGCGGATGCTGCAGGAGTCGGTCGACGCCCTGTTCGACAACGGCCGTCGCGGTCGCGTCATCACGGGCGCCAACAAGCGTCCGCTGAAGTCGCTGGCCGACATGCTGAAGGGCAAGCAAGGCCGCTTCCGCCAGAACCTGCTGGGCAAGCGCGTCGACTATTCCGGCCGTTCGGTCATCGTGGTCGGTCCCGAGCTGAAGCTGCACGAGTGCGGCCTGCCCAAGAAGATGGCCCTGGAGCTGTTCAAGCCGTTCATCTACGCGCGTCTGGACGCCAAGGGCCTGTCGGGCACCGTCAAGCAGTCCAAGCGCATGGTCGAGCGCGAACAGCCGCAGGTGTGGGATATCCTCGAAGAGGTCATCCGCGAGCACCCGGTCATGCTGAACCGCGCCCCGACGCTTCACCGCCTGGGCATCCAGGCGTTCGAACCGAAGCTGATCGAGGGCAAGGCCATCCAGCTGCACCCGCTGGTCTGCGCCGCGTTCAACGCCGACTTCGACGGCGACCAGATGGCCGTGCACGTCCCGCTGAGCCTGGAAGCTCAGCTGGAAGCGCGCGTCCTGATGATGTCGACCAACAACATCCTGTCGCCCGCCAACGGTCGCCCGATCATCGTGCCGTCGCAGGACATCGTCCTGGGCCTGTACTACCTGTCGGTCGCCCGCGAGGGTGAGCCGGGCGAAGGCAAGATCTTCGCCGACCTGGGTGAAATCGAAGCCGCCATGGACGCCGGCGTCGTCTCGCTGCACGCCAAGATCAAGGCGCGCCACACCGAGATGACCCCGGAAGGCAAGCTGCTGCGCAAGGTGATCGACACCACGCCGGGCCGCATGAAGATCGCCGCCCTGCTGCCGCACCACCCGCAGATTGGCCACCGCCTGATCGAAAAGGCGCTGACCAAGAAGGAAATCGGCAATCTGATCGACATCGTCTACCGCCACTGCGGTCAGAAGGCGACGGTCATCTTCGCCGACAAGATCATGGGTCTGGGCTTCAAGGAAGCCGCCAAGGCCGGCATCTCCTTCGGCAAGGACGACATCATCATCCCGAAGCGGAAGGAGGCGATCGTCGCCGAAACCCGCAGCCTGGCCGAAGAGTACGAGCAACAGTACGCCGACGGCCTGATCACCAAGGGCGAGAAGTACAACAAGGTCGTTGACGCCTGGGCCAAGGCCACCGACCGCGTCGCCGACGAGATGATGGCCGAGCTTCAGATGAAGCATAAGGACGAGAACGGCCGCGAGAAGGAAATCAACGCCATCTACATGATGGCCCACTCCGGCGCTCGTGGTTCGCAAGCTCAGATGAAGCAACTGGGCGGCATGCGCGGCCTGATGGCCAAGCCCTCCGGCGAGATCATCGAGACCCCGATCGTCTCGAACTTCAAGGAAGGCCTGACCGTTCAGGAGTACTTCAACTCGACCCACGGCGCTCGTAAGGGCCTGGCGGACACCGCGCTGAAGACGGCCAACTCGGGCTACCTGACCCGTCGTCTGGTCGACGTCGCGCAGGACTGCATCATCGTCGAGGAAGACTGCGGCACCACGCGGGGCATCACCCTGCGCGCCGTCGTCGAGGGCGGCGACGTTCTGGTCTCGCTGGGTCTGCGCGTTCTGGGCCGCTTCACGGCCGAGGACGTCAAGAACCCGAGCACCGGCGAGCTGGTGGTTCCGGCCGACACCTATGTCGACGAGAACATCGCCGACGCCATCGAGGCGGCGGTCGTCCAGTCGGTGAAGGTCCGCTCGGTCCTGACCTGCGAAGCCAAGGTCGGCGTCTGCGGCGCCTGCTATGGTCGCGACCTGGCCCGCGGCACCCCGGTGAACATCGGCGAAGCGGTCGGCGTCATCGCCGCCCAGTCCATCGGTGAGCCCGGCACGCAGCTGACCATGCGTACGTTCCACATCGGCGGCACCGCCCAGGTGGCCGAGCAGTCGTTCTTCGAAGCCTCCAACGAGGGTACGGTCCGCGTGATCGGCCCGACCGTTATTGGCGCCGACGGCGCGCTGGTCATCATGAGCCGCAACACCTCGGTCAGCGTGCTGGTCGACGGCAAGGAGCGCGAAACCTACAAGCCGCCGTACGGCGCCCGCCTGCGGGTCAAGGACGGCGACCTGGTCAAGCGCGGCCAGCGCCTCGGCGATTGGGACCCCTACACCACCCCGATCATCACCGAAGTGGCCGGCAAGATCCGCGCCGAAGACCTGGTGGATGGCCTGTCCATCCGCGAGGAAGTCGACGAAGCGACCGGCATCGCCCAGCGCGTCATCGCCGACTGGCGTACGTCGGCCCGCGGTTCGGACCTGCGTCCGGCCATGGGCGTGCTGTCGGAAGACGGCTCGTACAAGCGCCTGAGCAACGGCGGCGAGGCTCGCTATCTCCTGTCGGCCGGCGCCATTCTCTCCGTCGCCGATGGCGACGAAGTGAAGCCGGGTGAAGTGATCGCGCGTATCCCGACCGAAGGCGCCAAGACCCGGGACATCACCGGTGGTCTGCCGCGCGTCGCCGAACTCTTCGAAGCCCGCCGTCCCAAGGACTGCGCGGTCATCGCGGAAATGGACGGTCGTGTCGAATTCGGCAAGGATTACAAGAACAAGCGCCGGATCAAGATCACGCCGGACGTCGACGCCGATGGCAACCAGGCCGAGGCGGTCGAGTTCCTGATCCCGAAGGGCAAGCACATCGCCGTCCACGACGGGGACTTCATCTCCAAGGGCGAGTACATCATCGACGGCAACCCGGATCCGCACGACATCCTGCGCATCCTGGGCGTCGAGGCCCTGGCGAACTTCCTCGTCGACGAGATCCAGGAGGTCTATCGACTGCAGGGCGTGCCGATCAATGACAAGCACATCGAGACGATCGTTCGTCAGATGCTGCAGAAGGTCGAGATCCTCGAGCCCGGCGACACCGGCCTGATCAAGGGCGACCACCTTGATAAGCCGGAGTTCGACAAGGAACAGGACAAGGCTGTCGCCCGTGGCGGTCGTCCGGCTGTGACCCAGCCGGTGCTGCTGGGCATCACCAAGGCCTCGCTGCAGACCAAGAGCTTCATCTCGGCCGCGTCGTTCCAGGAAACGACCCGCGTCCTGACCGAAGCCTCGGTGCACGGCAAGACCGACACCCTGGAAGGCCTGAAGGAAAACGTCATCGTGGGTCGTCTGATCCCCGCTGGTACGGGTTCCTACCTGCGCAGCCTGCAGCGCGTCGCCGCCAAGCGCGACGAGCAACTGGCCCAGCAGCGCGAAGACGCGATGGAGCCGCTGCCGGCCGAGATCGCGCTCGCGGACGCCGAATAACAGTCACGGGTGACTGACTAGCGGAAAGGCCCGGGAGCGATCCCGGGCCTTTTTTCGTTGGTCTGGGACGTCCACCGCCAGGGGTCCCCCCATGTCCGACTATGAGCTCTACTACTGGTCCGCGCCGTTTCGCGGCCAGTTCGTGCGGGCGGTCCTGGCCCACGCCGGCAAGACCTGGACCGAGGCTGGCGACGCGAAGATCTCGGACCTGATGGGCGGTCCGCTGAAGGCGATGCCGGTCCCGTTCATGGGGCCGCCGATGCTGGTCGACACCAAGGCCAAGGTGGCGATCGCGCAGATGCCCGCGGTGATCCTGTATCTGGGCGAGACGCTGGACCTGATGCCGGGGACGCCGGTGCTGCGCGCCCTGACCTTGAAGGTCATCTGCGACGCCAACGACGTCATCGACGAGCTGACCAACGACGGCGGCCGCGAGATGTGGACCGAGAAGAGCTGGGCGGCGTTCGTGCCCCGCCTACGGAAGTGGATGTCGTTCTGGGAGGAGACCGGCCGCCGCCACGGCCTGAAGGCCGACGGGGGCTTCCTGCTGGGCGGCGAGGCGGCGGGGATCGCCGATGTCGTCACGGCCACCCTGTGGTCGACCCTGATCGAACGCTTCGACGCCATCGGCCAGATCCTCGACGATGCCGCGCCGATGACCGCCGCCCTTGTCCGCCGCGTCGCCGCCCTGCCGCCGTTGCGCGCTTTGGCCGGCAAGGCCCGCGAGGACTACGGCGACGCCTGGTCCGGCGGCCAGATCGAGGCGTCGCTACGGAATGTGTTGAAGACCTAGCAGGCTGTTGAAGAAGTCCGTAGCGGGGCGGAGTTCGACATGATTCACTCTTTGGGCGGGAGCTCTGGAGGGGTGGATGCGCGGGTCGGACGAGCGGACGGGGTCGCTGTTCTCATATGTAGATCTGGATGCTCGGGTTCGGCGCGATCATCCCTTGCGGCCGATCCTGGAGATCGCGAACGGGGCGCTTGGGGATTTGAGCGCGGACTTCGCGGCGCTCTATCCGCCGAGGCTGGGACGTCCGTCGATCCCGCCGGAACGGTTGTTGCGCGCCATGCTGCTGCAGGCGTTCTACGGCATCCGATCGGAGCGCCAGTTGATGGAGCGGATGGAGTTTGACCTGCTGTTCCGCTGGTTTGTAGGTCTTGGCGTGGACGATGCGGCCTGGGATCATTCCAGTTTCACCAAGAACCGCGACCGGCTGTTGGCGGGCGAGATCGCCGGCAAGTTCCTGCGCGCGGTGCTGGCCCAGCCTCGGGTGAAGCGGCTGATGTCGTCAGACCACTTCTCGGTGGACGGCACGCTGATCGAAGCCTGGGCGTCGACCAAGAGCTTCCGCAGGGTCGATGGCGACGACAGCGATCCCGAGGGGCCGGGTCGCAACGCCGAGCGCGGCTTCCACAAGGAGAAGCGTTCCAACCAGACGCACCGCAGCACCACCGATCCTGAGGCTCGGCTCTATAAGAAGGGCGACGGCCAGCCGGCGAGGCTCTGCTATATGGGCCACGCCCTGATGGAGAACCGCCATGGCCTGGTGACGGATGGTGGGGTGACCCTGGCCACGGGCACAGCCGAGCGCGAGGCGGCTGTGGCGATGCTGGACCGAAGAAGCGGCCGGCGTCGGATCACCCTGGGCGCCGACAAGGCCTATGACGTGCGCGACTTCATTGGCCAACTTCGGGCGCGCCGGGTGACACCGCACATCGCCGTCGATGGCCACCTGTCCAAGCTGGGCAAGCCGCGCTCGACCGCCATTGACGGCCGCACCAAGCGCCACCCCGGCTATGCGATCAGCCAGCGATGTCGCAAGCGCATCGAAGAGGTGTTCGGCTGGATCAAGGGCTCGGCCGGCCTAGCCAAGGTCAAGGTGCGCGGCCGCGCCAAGGTCGACGCCGCCTTCACCCTGGCGCTGGCGGCCTACAACCTGATCCGTCTGCCCAAGCTCCTGGCGGCCCCGGCATGAGCGTCCTGGGCCAGTGGCGCATCGTCCAGACGCCCGACTACACTGACGACTATCGGGACATGATGGAGCCCGCCTACATCCTCTTCGAAGCCACCCATGGCCAGTTCGCCTTCGGCTGCGTCACTGGCGCCTTCGCCGCCGCCGGCGACCACGACGCCGTGCAGTTCGACTGGCGCGGAAACGACGAAATGGATGAGGCCCAGGGCGACGGATGGGCTCAACTCCAGCCCGACGGCTCCCTCAAGGGCCAGATCTGCTTCCACGGCGGCGACGAAGCCAACTTCATCGCCAGACGGGAGGCTTCTTCAACAGCCTGCTAGAGCGCCGCTCTCCTTCTTCCTATTGGGGAGTATCGCAAGCGGCGGCGGCGGTCATTCCGCGACAGAGTGTCGCGGAAGGTCGCTGTGAAGCTTCCATAACATTGATATTCATCAAGATTTTAAACCATGTGCGCGATGCAGGTTTTTGATCCGCCTCAAAAGCCCAGAGCCCATGCGCGCCAGCATCTCCACCAAGGTCAGCCTGACCATCGCCGCCGCCTTCGTCGTCCTGACCGTCGCGGTCCTGGCGATCGTGGCGCAAAGCTCCCTGGACTTCGCCCGTCGCCAGGCGACGCAGGCGCAGGAGTCCAGCATGCGGGTGGCGTGGGACGTCATCGGCGAGCGGGGCAAGAGCTTCCGGCGCGAGGGTGACAGGCTGCTGGTCGGCGACCACGTCCTTAACGGCGACTTCGACGGCGTCGATCGGGTGAAGAGCCTGGTCGGCGGCACCGCCACCGTCTTCATGGGCGACACGCGGATCACCACCAACGTCACCAAGACGGACGGCTCGCGCGCCGTCGGCACCGCCCTGGCCAAGGGGCCCGTCCATGACGCGGTGCTGGGCAAGGGCGAGGCCTATCGTGGCGAGGCAAAGATCCTCGGCAAGCCGTTCTTCGTCGCCTACGACCCGATCAAGGATTCGTCGGGCCAGGTGATCGGCGTGCTCTATGTCGGCGTGCCGCAGGCTGACTACTTCCAGCCTGTGTATCGTCAGCTGACCTTGCTGGCCCTGGCCTGCGTGCTGCTGGGGGCGGCCGGAGGCGGGGTCTCGGTCTTCATGACCCGCCGCCAGCTGTCGCCGCTGTCGACCTTGCGCGACGCCATGAGCCGGTTGATGGGCGGCGACCTGACCGTCACCCTCCCGTTCGCCGGCCGAGCGGACGACATCGGCCTGATGGCCGACGCCGTTCACCGCTTCCGCGACGAGGCGCTGGAGAAGAAACGCATCGCCGCCGAGGCCGCCGCCCATCGCGAGGCCTCGGAAGCCGAGCGCGATGCGGCCGGGGCCGACAACGCCCGCCGTTCCGCCGAGCAGGCCCAGGTGGTCCGCCGTCTGGCCGAGAGCCTGCATCGCCTTTCGGATGGCGACCTGACCGTGCGCCTGACCGAACCGTTCGCCCACGACTACGAGGGGCTGCGCGCCGACTTCAACCGCGCCGTCGAGGGGCTGGAGGGCGCCATGGCGGCCGTGGTCTCGGCCGTGGCGGGGCTGAACGCGGGGGCCGGCGGCATCGCCACGGCCGCCGACGACCTGTCGCGCCGCAGCGAGGCCCAGGCCGCCAGTCTTGAGGAGACCGCCGCCGCCCTCGACGAGATCACCGCCACCGTCCGCCGCACGGCCGAGGGCGCCAAGGAAGCCCACGGCGCCGTCAGCGCGGCCCAGGTCGAGGCCGGCCGGAGCCGCGAGGTTGTCGCTTCGGCGGTCGAGGCGATCGGCGGCATCGAGGCCTCGTCGCGCCAGGTGGCCCAGATCATCGGGGTGATCGACGAGATCGCCTTCCAGACCAACCTTCTGGCCCTCAACGCCGGCGTCGAGGCCGCCCGCGCGGGCGAGGCCGGTCGCGGCTTCGCGGTCGTGGCCCAGGAAGTGCGGGCCCTGGCCCAGCGCTCGGCCGACGCGGCCAAGGAGATCAAGATCCACATCGGCGACTCGGCGCGCCAGGTGGAGTCGGGCGTGTCGCTGGTCGGCGCGGCCGGCCAGACCCTGCAGCGCATCGCCAGCCAGGTCGGCGCGATCAGCACGGTGATCACCGAGATCGCCGCCTCGGCCCAGGAGCAGTCCGCCGGCCTTGGCCAGGTCAATACGGCCGTCAACCAGATGGACCAGGGCACGCAGCACACCACGGCGATGGCCAGCCGCTCGGCGGCCTCCAGCCAGGCGCTGCTGGACGAGGTCAACGGCCTGGCCGCGCTGGTGCAGCGGTTCAAGGTCGGCGGCGCGGCGTCGATGCGACGCGCCGCCTAGCCCGTCCTACTTCCGCCCCACCACCGGCAGTTCGATGTACGACTCCTCGCCGGCCGCGTGGTGGATGGCGTTGTTGGCGACCACGAACTTGGTCTCCTTCTCGTTGTCGCCGCCGGTGTTCAGGTTACGGACGAACTTCGGGAAGTTGGACGAGGTGACCTCCACCCGGATGCGGTGGCCGGGCAGGAAGGTGTTGCTGGTGGTGATCGGCGTCGGCTTGACCGTGTAGGTCTGGCCGGCCGTCATCATGACGGGCTTCTCGTAGCTGTCGCGATAGCGGGCCCGCATGATGGTGTCGCCCAGGATATAGGCCGTGCCGTCCGGCCCGACATCGACCAGCTTCACGGCGAAGTCGGTGTCCTTGGCGTCCGACGAGACCTTCAGGAAGGCGCGGACGAAGCCCGAGACCTCCAGCGGTTCGGTCAGCGGCTCGCTGGTGTAGACGAGCACGTCCTGGCGTGACTCGACGCCGCGCTGATCGAAGGCGCCGGCGATGACCAGGCCGCCGTTGCAGCAGTCGCCGCCGCCCACGGTCTGGACCGGATTGGCCGGATCATAGGCGTAGCGGTCTGCCTGCTCCCCGGCCCCCGGCGCGGCGGTCGTCAGCTTGCCGTCGCCGGCCAGGCTGTTGGCGCGGCCGCTGGAGCGCAGATAGAGCTTCATCGGGGCCGAGCCCTCCGGCGGCCACTGGGCCGACTGCTTCCAGCTGTTCTCGCCCATCGCGTAATAGCGGACCGGCGGCGTCGATTTCGGGAAGGCGTTGACGTCGCCCTTCAGCCAGCGGTCGAAGAAGGCGTAGACCTCCTTGTCGGCGTCGAAGTTCACCGTGCCCATGTCGCGGTCGCCCGACTTGTAGGGAGCCTGCAGCGTGCGGGCGTTGAAGCCGCAGTGGTTGCTGGGCGTGACGATGGCGTACTGGTTGTCGCTGGCTTCCTTGTCCGAGTTCACCGTGCGGGCGTGGTTGAACAGGGCCATGTTCGGGCCGATCGACACGTCGTACCAGGAATTGAACCACAGGGCCGGGACGCCCCAGCCCTTGTCGTCGTGATAGAGGCCGCCCTTGCGCCAGGCCGGGTCGGCCGGGCCGTCGCGGTTGATCAGCTCCTCGAACGTGCCCTTGGGCTCGCCCAGGTCCTGCAGCATCTCGTTGACCGGCAGGTGGCGGATCTGGGTGGGCCAGTTCACCTCGGGCTTCTTGGCCTCCAGGTCGTTGTACTTGGCCAGGCGGGCGATGGTCTTGGAGTCCAGGCCCTTGGGCGGCTGGGCGCGCAGCGGGTTGTCGACGCCGTACAGCCACACGAAGAACAGGTTGCGCGGCACGCCGCCGGTGTACCAGTTGCCCTGCTCCTGGAACTCGCCGACCTTGCCGATGCCGGCGCCCGAGGATTGCGGGACCATGGCGGCGTGGGCCGGGTGGTTCTGGCCGGCCAGGGCCAGCTGCCACTCGGCCGTCGACGAGCAGCCGCGCGTGCCGACCTTGCCGTTCGACCAGCTCTGCTTGGCGATCCAGGTCAGGGTGTCGTAGCCGTCCGTCTGCGGATGGCCGAGGATCTCCCACTCGCCTTCTGAGTAGTAGCGGCCGCGCTCGTTCTGCAGCACCAGGGCGTAGCCGTGCTTGATGGCGTCCAGCGCGCCGCGCGTGGTCCCCGCCTTGTAGGGCATCTCGTTATAGGGCGTCTTGACCAGGATGGTCGGCAGCGGCCCGGTCGCGCCCTTGGGGCGATAGACGTGGGTCGCCAGCCGTACCCCGTCGCGCATCGGCACCATGACGTACAGCTGCACGTCGGCCTTGGCGGCCAACTCCTTGTCGAGCGCGGCGTCGGAAAATTGCGAATAGTCCTGAGCCATCACCGCCGACGGAGTCGTCGACGTGGCCAGGATCAGCGCGGCGCATAGCGAAGCCGAAAAACGCATGATGTCCCCTCACAACCAAGGCGCGCCCCTTGAGCCCGCGCGCCAACCTGGCGGGGAGGGTATTCCGGGGGCGTACGGAGGAAACCCCCTTTTTAGCGCCGCCTCTTTCTCAGCGCTGGTCGTTCTCGCGGGAACGCTGCTTGGCGCGGATGTCGGCCTTGTCGTAGTCGCGCAGCTGCTTGAGGCGCTGCTGCTGGGCGTTGCGCGTGCGGCCCAGGCCGTCCTGCTCGGCGCCGAGCACGAAGGGGATCTCCTTCATCGTGCCCGGCTGGTCCTTGCTGCGGTGATCGACGCCGGGCCCCATCGGGGCTTCGTCGAACTTGCGAGCCAGCTCCTGCGTGATCGATTGTGCCTCGAATTCGCGGGCCTTGGCCGCGTTCAGCGGACCAGCATAGGTCCCGCGCGGCGGGGCGGCGCCGAAGCGCTCGTCGCACGTCTCGCGCTCGCGGCGGTTCAGGCCGACGGCGTCGGCGCTGACGCAGCCCGTGGCGCTGCCCCGCAGGGCCGTGCGCAGGTCGCCGGCGCCTTCGCCCGGCAGCGGCGCGGGACGGATCGCCGTCCCGGGCCGGCCGATCCCCGTGGCCGGAACCGACAGGGTGGGAACCCCGGCCGGCGCGGGCCGGGCCGGCGCGCGCGCCTGGAAGGACGGGACGGGCGAGGCCGCGGCGGCGGCCGCCGAGGCGGGAGAGGGGCGGGGCTCTGGCCGTGTCTCGGGAATGGGCCGCTGCAGGTCCAGCGTCATCACCGACAGGTCGTCGGCGATCATGGTCTCAAGCAAGGGGCGGGCGGGAATCGCCAGCCAGGTCAGCAGCGCCACGTGTAGCAGCAGCGAGCCGACGAGAATCGTCGCCCGGCGTCGGCCATCCTTGTGGACAGTGGCCATCCTGCTCCTGATACCGACGCTCACCCGGCCTCCCACATGGCCCCCATTTGGGCACCCTCGCGCTTGCCCGCGCTCTTCCCACGTGGTGTGGAAGGCGGGCAAGGCAAGGCGCTCCATCCTGACGCGAAACTGCACAGCCCGCGGTGGCGAAAACTTGACCGTGAGCGGGCGCTTAAGGCGGCGTTAACCGGCGCGGGAACAGGCGGTTGACGTTGGCCCCCTTCGCGAGTACATACCGCGCTCTTTTTCGAGGCGGTCGTTCGCGTCCGTTCCGATGAGCTTCCTCTCCTCGTGAGCGGAGAACCCGCCGGTGTGCTTCCCGCGCCCCGGCGAGTTTCGTGTTTATCGGGTCTCCAAGCGGAGCCTTGAACCAAGAACAACAAAGACAAGGACCTGAAGCGCTTCGGCCGAAAGGCACACGCTTCCATCAGAGCAGAGACTTAATGCCTACCATTAACCAGCTCATCCGTAAGCCGCGCTCCCCGAAGCCGGTCCGGAACAAGGTGCCGGCCCTGAAGGGCTGCCCCCAACGTCGCGGCGTTTGCACGCGCGTCTACACCACGACCCCGAAGAAGCCGAACTCGGCTCTGCGTAAGGTCGCCAAGGTCCGTCTGACCACCGGCATCGAAGCCGTGTGCTACATTCCGGGCGAAGGTCACAACCTGCAGGAGCACTCGGTGGTGCTCATCCGCGGCGGCCGCGTCAAGGATTTGCCCGGCGTCCGTTATCACATCCTGCGCGGCGTCCTCGACACCCAAGGTGTCAAGGATCGTAAGCAGCGTCGTTCGCTCTACGGCGCCAAGCGTCCGAAGTAAGGAATAGAAGAAGATGTCCCGCCGCCGTCGCGCCGAGAAACGCCAAGTCCTGCCGGATCCCAAGTTTGGGGACCTGATTGTCACGAAGTTCATGAACTACGTGATGTACGAGGGCAAAAAAGCCGTCGCCGAAAACATCATCTATGGTGCTTTCGACATCCTGGAATCCAAGCGCAAGGACCAAGGTCCGCTTGAGACCTTCCACTCCGCCCTGGACAACGTCGCCCCGGCGATCGAAGTCCGGTCGCGTCGCGTCGGCGGCGCCACCTACCAAGTGCCGGTTGAAGTCCGTCCGGACCGTCGCCGCGCCCTGGCCATCCGTTGGCTGGTGACCGCCGCGCGCAAGCGTGGTGAGAACACCATGACCGAAAAGCTGGCCGGTGAGCTGCTCGACGCTTCGAACAACCGCGGCACCGCCGTGAAGAAGCGCGAAGACACCCACAAGATGGCTGAAGCCAACCGGGCGTTCTCGCACTATCGCTGGTAAGCTTTTCGCGACCAGCACTCTTTCAGGCGCGGGCGGTTTGCGATAAACCGCCCGCGCCGCACGTTTAAATGTCCCTGCCTCACCGCAGCGCTACGCAGAGCTCCATCATGGCCCGCCAGCATAACATCGAAGATTACCGTAACTTCGGCATCATGGCGCACATCGACGCCGGTAAGACCACGACGACCGAGCGGATCCTGTATTACACGGGTAAGTCGCACAAGATCGGCGAAGTCCACGATGGCGCGGCCACCATGGACTGGATGGAGCAGGAGCAGGAGCGCGGCATCACGATCACGTCGGCCGCGACGACCGCTTTCTGGAACGGCAAGCGCCTGAACATCATCGACACCCCCGGGCACGTCGACTTCACCATCGAAGTCGAACGCTCGCTGCGCGTGCTCGATGGCGCCGTGACCGTGCTGGACGGCAACGCCGGTGTCGAGCCGCAGACGGAAACCGTCTGGCGCCAGGCCGACAAGTACAAGGTTCCGCGCATCGTCTTCGTCAACAAGATGGACAAGATCGGCGCCGACTTCGACAAGTCGGTTGAATCGATCCGTGACCGTCTGGGCGCCAAGGCCGTGCCGATCCAATTCCCGATCGGTTCGGAAACGAACCTGAAGGGCCTCGTGGACCTGGTCCGCATGAAGGCCGTGGTCTGGGACAACGACGCCCTGGGCGCGAACTTCCGCGACGAGGAAATCCCCGCCGACCTGATGGACAAGGCGATCGAAGCCCGCGCCTATCTGGTCGAGAACGCCGTCGAGCTCGACGACGAGGCGATGGAAGCCTATCTGGGCGGCGAAGAGCCCTCGGAAGCCACGATCAAGAAGTGCCTGCGCAAGGCCGTTCTGACCGGCGCCTTCTATCCGATCCTCTGCGGCTCGGCCTTCAAGAACAAGGGCGTGCAGACGCTCCTGGACGCCGTCGTCGACTACCTGCCGTCGCCGCTGGACATCCCGCCTACCAAGGGCATCGACTTCAAGACCGAAGAAGAAGTCGTGCGTCACGCCTCGGACGAAGAGCCGCTGTCGGTTCTGGCGTTCAAGATCATGGACGACCCCTTCGTTGGTTCGCTGACCTTCTGCCGCATCTATTCGGGCAAGCTGGAAACCGGCATGTCGCTGCTGAACGCCACGCGCGACAAGCGCGAGCGCGTCGGCCGCATGCTGCTGATGCACAGCAACAACCGCGAAGACATCAAGGAAGCCTATGCTGGCGACATCGTCGCCCTGGCTGGCCTGAAGGAAACCCGCACGGGTGACACCCTGTGCGATCCGCTGAAGTCGCCGGTCATCCTCGAGCGCATGGAATTCCCGGCGCCCGTCATCGAGATCGCCGTCGAGCCCAAGTCGAAGGCCGACCAGGAAAAGCTGGGCGTCGCCCTGCAGAAGCTGGCCGCCGAGGATCCGTCCTTCACCGTCTCGACCGACCACGAGTCGGGCCAGACGATCCTGAAGGGCATGGGCGAGCTGCACCTCGACATCAAGATCGACATCCTGAAGCGCACCTACAAGGTCGAAGCCAACATCGGCGCGCCGCAGGTGGCCTATCGTGAATCGCTGGGCCGCAAGGTCGACATCGACTACACGCACAAGAAGCAGACCGGTGGTACGGGCCAGTTCGCCCGCGTCATGATCACCTTCGAACCGGGCGAGCCGGGTTCGGGCTTCGTGTTCGAAAACGCGATCGTCGGCGGCGCCGTGCCGAAGGAATACATCCCCGGCGTCGAAAAGGGCCTGATGTCCGTGAAGGACAACGGCCTGCTGGCCGGCTTCCCGCTGATCGACTTCAAGGCGACCCTGACGGACGGCAAGTTCCACGACGTCGACTCGTCGGTGCTGGCCTTCGAAATCGCCTCGCGCGCCGCCTTCAAGGAGCTGCGCGAAAAGGGCGCTCCGAAGCTGCTCGAGCCGATCATGAAGGTCGAGGTCGTGACGCCGGAAGAATACCTGGGCTCGGTCATCGGCGATCTGAACAGCCGCCGTGGCATGATCCAGGGTCAGGACATGCGCGGCAACGCGACTGTCGTGAACGCCTACGTGCCGCTGGCCAACATGTTCGGTTACGTGAACACCCTGCGGGGCATGTCGCAAGGCCGCGCCCAGTTCAGCATGGTCTACGACCACTACGATCCGGTGCCGCAACACGTCGCCGACGAAGTGATCAAGAAGTACGCCTAAGCTTTTCCTAACGAAAAGCGTGGGTTAGAGATCGAGAGGGTTCCTTGGAACCCTCTCGCCAACACCCCAGAAGTCCCACCTATTTTGAAGGCCCCTCTGGGGTCCTGGAGCTAAGAAGATGGCCAAGGAAAAGTTCGAACGCACTAAGCCGCACTGCAACATCGGCACCATCGGTCACGTTGACCATGGCAAGACGACGCTGACGGCGGCGATCACGATCACGCTGGCGAAGTCGGGCGGCGCGACCGCCAAGAACTACGCCGACATCGACGCCGCGCCGGAAGAAAAGGCCCGCGGCATCACGATCAACACGGCTCACGTCGAGTATGAGACGGCCAACCGTCACTATGCTCACGTCGACTGCCCCGGCCACGCCGACTACGTGAAGAACATGATCACGGGCGCGGCCCAGATGGACGGCGCGATCCTGGTCGTGTCGGCCGCCGACGGCCCGATGCCGCAGACCCGCGAGCACATCCTGCTGGCCCGTCAGGTCGGCGTGCCGGCCCTGGTCGTGTTCATGAACAAGGTCGACATGGTCGACGACGAAGAGCTGCTGGAGCTCGTCGAAATGGAAGTGCGCGAGCTGCTGAGCAGCTACCAGTTCCCGGGCGACGACATTCCGATCACCAAGGGTTCGGCCCTGGCCGCGGTCGAAGGCCGCGACGCCAAGATCGGCGAAGAGGCGATCCTGGCGCTGATGGCTTCGGTCGACGCCTACATCCCGCAGCCGGAACGCCCCGTTGACCTGCCGTTCCTGATGCCGGTCGAAGACGTGTTCTCGATCTCGGGCCGCGGCACCGTGGTCACGGGCCGTATCGAAAAGGGCATCGTGAAGGTCGGCGAGGAAGTCGAGATCGTCGGCATCCGTCCGGTTCAGAAGACGACCTGCACGGGCGTCGAAATGTTCCGCAAGCTGCTGGACCAAGGTCAAGCCGGCGACAACGTGGGCGTGCTGCTGCGCGGCACCAAGCGTGAAGACGTCGAGCGCGGCCAGGTGCTGTGCAAGCCGGGTTCGATCACCCCGCACACGAAGTTCGTGGCCGAGGCCTACATCCTGAACAAGGAAGAAGGCGGCCGTCACACCCCGTTCTTCACCAACTACCGTCCGCAGTTCTACTTCCGCACGACCGATGTCACCGGCATCATCAAGCTGAAGGAAGGCGTGGAAATGATCATGCCGGGCGACAACGCCGAGCTGGACGTCGAGCTGATCACCCCGATCGCCATGGACCAAGGCCTGCGCTTCGCCATCCGCGAAGGCGGCCGCACGGTCGGCGCCGGCGTCGTCGCCAAGATCGTCGAGTAATCGACCTTCTTCAGCACGCGCTGAACTGATCCAAGCGAAGGCCCCGGAGAGCAATCTCCGGGGCCTTTTGCCGTGCTTGTGGGCGACCTGCCTTTTGGGTCCGGTCCCGCTTGACGCGCCGCGAGCTTTGCCGCATCGGGGTCTAGCGACAGGGGGGCGCTTGGCGATGGGAGCGTTCATTCGCGGCAAGCCGGCGGGCTATGGGTTCGCGGTGCTCGCGGCCCTGACGGCCTGGGCGCTGCGCCTGGCGCTGAACGACTGGTTCCCGCCCGGCTTTCCCTATCTGACCTTCTTTCCGGCCGTGGTCATCACCGCCTATTTCGCGGGCCTGCGGCCGGCGATCCTGTGCGCGGTCCTGTCGGGCGTGGCGGCCTGGTACTATTTCATCCCGCCCTACCGCACGTTCCACATCAACTTTTCGACCAGCGTGGCCCTGGCGTTCTACGCCTTCGTGGTGGTGATCGACATCTTCTTCATCGACGGCATGCGCCGGGCGCTGCGTCAGCTGGAGGAGGAGCGGGCGCGCTACGCCGCCTTGGCCGAGAGCCGCGACCTGCTGTATCGCGAGCTGCACCATCGGGTCAGCAACAACATCCAGGTCGTGGGCTCGTTGCTGCGGCTGCAGGCCGCCGGCATGGCCGATGAGGACGCCCGCCACGCCCTGAACGAGGCCGGCGGCCGGATCGCCTTGATCGCCAGCATCCAGCGAGAGCTGCACAACGCCGTCGGCGAGCCGGCGCCCTTCCGCGCCTTCGCCGAGATTGTCCTGAACGAGGCCTCTCAGGCGGCCGGCGCCAAGGTCGTCCTGACCATCGAGGGCGGGGACCAGCCCCTGCACCCCGACCAGGCCACGCCCGTCACCCTCGTCATGCTGGAGAGCTTCAACAACGCGCTGGAGCACGGCTTCGGCGCGGCCGGTGCGGGCCAGGTGCGCGTCGATCTCGACCAGTCCGGCGACACCCACGTCCTGACGGTCCGCGACGACGGCGCCGGCCCGCCCGACGGCTTCGATCCGGCCGGTTCCAAGAGCCTGGGCCTGCGCATCGTCCGCGCCATGGCCCAGCAGCTGAACGGCCAGTTCGAGATGACGCGCGAGGGGGCGTGGACCGTGTGCCGGCTGAGCTACGCGCCGAGGGCGGAGTAGGACGCGCCGCTTAGTGGCCCTCGGGCGCCTCTCGCGGGGTGGTCATGCGGCCGAGCTTGGGCTTCAGCCACATCTCGATGTCGTCGACGATCTCATAGACCACCGGCACCAGCACCAGCGACAGCACGGTCGAGGTGATCAGTCCGCCGATCACGGCCACGGCCATGGGCTGGCGGAATTCCGAGCCGGTGCCGATGCCCATGGCGGTCGGCAACATGCCGGCCATCATGGCCAGGGTGGTCATGACGATCGGGCGGGCGCGCTCGTGACAGGCGTCGAGGATGGCCTCGCGCTGGGTCATGCCGTCGCGTTCCTGCTCGATGGCGTACTCGACCAGCAGGATCGAGTTCTTGGCCGCCAGGCCCATCAGCATCAGGAAGCCGATCAGCGACGGCATCGACAGCGACTGGCCGGTGACCAGCAGGGCGAAGAACGCGCCGCCGATCGCCAGGGGCAGGGCCGACAGGATGGTGATCGGCTTGAAGAAGCTGCGGAACAGCAGCACCAGCACGCCGAACACCAGGCCCACGGCCGATAGCAGCGCCACCGCGAAGCCGGTGAACAGCTCCACGAACGCCTCCTGGTCGCCGGCCGAGGCCGGGCCGACGCCTTCGGGCAGCTTCGCCATGGTCGGCAGCTTGGCGACGTCCGTCATGGCCTGGCCCAGTTGAGCGCCATTGTTGAGGTCGGCCTCGATGGTCACCTGCCGCTTGCGGGCGAAGCGGTCGATCTTGGCGGGACCGGCCTGGAACGACAGGTCGGCCACGGTGTCGAGCCGGGTCGTGCCGCCATTGGCGGTCGGGACGCGCAGGGCGCCCAGGGCGTCGAGGTCGCGGCGGCTATCGGCCGGCAGGCGCACGCGGATCGGGATCCGCCGCTCGCCCTGGGTCATCTTGGCGACATTGGCGTCGATATCGCCGACCGTGGCCACGCGGGCGATGGCGGCGATGTCGGCCGAGTTGACGCCCAGGCGCGCGGCCTCGTCGGCCTTGGGGCGGATCAGGATCTCCGGGCCGCTGGGCGGCGACGAGGGACGCGGATCGGCGACCGTGGACAGCTTCTGCATTTCGCGCTCGATCTGGGCGGCGGTGCGCTCCAGCAGCGGGCCGTCCTCGGCGATCAGGATGGTCTGGACTTCCGAGGTGCCCCAGTCGCCCAGCAGGTTGACCCGGGCGTCGGGGATGTCGTGCAGGCTCCGGCGAACATCCTGCTTGATCTCGGTGACGGTCTGGTCGCGATCGCTGTTGAGGACGATGGTGATGGTGGCGTCGCGGATGTCGGCGCCGCTCTGGCCGCCCCAGCCGCTGCCGATGTTAGAACCGACCTGGGCGAAGACGTGGGCCACTTCCGGGCGCTTGCGGAACAGGGTCGTCACCGACTGAACGGTCCGCTCCATGTCGGCCACGGTCGCGCCGGGAGGGCCCTGGACCTTCAGGTAATAGTAGTTGTTGTTGGCCGCCGGCTGGAACGCCGTGGGCAACAGGCCGGCCAGCATGATCGAGCCGATGAAGATCAGCCCGCCGATGACGCAGGCCAGGATCCGGTGGTCCAGCGACCAGTCCAGCACGCGGCGATAGAAGCCGCTGAATTCCTTGCGCGGGTGCGGGTTCTTGGCGGGCTTGAGGAAATAGGCGGCCAGCAGCGGGGTCAGCAGGCGGGCCACGACCAGCGAGAACAGCACGGCCACGGCGACCGTCAGGCCGAACTCCTTGAAGAACTGGCCGGGTGTGCCGGGCATGTACGACACCGGCACGAACACCGCGACGATGGTGAAGGTGGTGGCCACCACCGCCAGGCCGATGGCGTCGGCGCCTTCGATGGCGGCCTGGAACGGACGTTGGCCGCGCGCCACGCGTTTCTCGATGTTCTCGATCTCGACCACGGCGTCGTCGACCAGGATGCCGATGACCAGGGTCAGGGCCAGCAGGGTCACGACGTTCAGCGAGAAGCCCATGATCGCCATGAAGGCGAAGGTGGGGACCAGCGACACCGGCATGGCGATGGCGGTGATCAGGGTGGCGCGCCACTCGCGCAGGAACAGGAACACCACCAGCGAGGCCAGCAACATGCCTTCCAGCAGGGTGTGCTCGGTGGCCGCGAAACTGGCGCGGGTCTCGTCGACGGTCGAGAAGATCTTCACGAACGACACGCCGGCCTGCTTTTGGCCAAGGGCGTCGATCGCTTTCTTGACGTTGTCCTCGACGGCGACGTCGCTGCTGTCGCGGGTCTTCATCACCTGGAAGGCGACGACCGGGCGGCCGTCCAGGCGGGCGAAGCCGCGCTGCTCTTCGGCGCCCTGGCCCACCTGGGCCACGTCGGTCAGCTTCACATAGCGGCCGCCGGCGATCGGCATGGTGATCTGGCGCAGCTGCTCGACCGTGGTCGCCGCGCCCAGCACCCGCAGGGTCTGCTCGCGACCGCCGACATTGGCGCGGCCGCCGGGGGCGTCGACGCTGAAGCTGGCCAGGGCCGTATTCAGCTGCGGCGCGGTGATCCCGAAGCTGGCCATGCGGTCCGGATCGAGGATGACATTGATCTCGCGATCGACGCCGCCGACGCGTGCCACCTGGGCCACGCCCTTTTCGCCCTGCAGGGCGCGGGTGACGGTGTCGTCGATGAACCACGACAGCTCGGTCGGGCTCATGTTCGGGGCCGAGACGGCGTAGGTGATGATCGGGGCGCTGGTGATCTCCAGCCGCTGGACGATCGGTTCGTCCACCTCGCGGGGCAGCAGCGAGCGGGTCTGGTCGACCTTGGAGCGCACCTCGTCGGTGACCTTCTGCAGGTCCTCGCCGAGATTGAACTCGATCGTCGTGGTCGAGGCGCCCTGGACCACCGACGAGCGGATGGTCTTGACGTTGGAGATGCTGGCCACCGCGTCCTCGATCGGACGGGTGACCTGGGTCTCCATCTCGCCGGGCGCGGCGCCGCTCTGGGTGACCGTCACGGTCACGGCCGGGAACTCGACGTTCGGGAACTGCTTGATCGGCAGGCCCAGATAGCAGCCGATGCCGGCGATCATCAGGGCGATGAACACCACCGCTACCGGGATCGGATTGCGGATCGCCCAGGCGGAGACCCGCAGCTCGCCGGTCTTGTGCTCTGGAGGCTTCTGCTGGCTAGCCATCAGCGGGCGGCCCGCGGGGCTGAAGCGGGGGTGGGGCGCACCACGTCGCCGTCGGTGACGAAGGACGCGCCGCCCAGGACGATGCGGGTTCCGGCCGGCGGACCCTGAACCAGCTGAGCCCAGCCGCCGCCCTTCCGGCCGATCTTCACGCCGACCATGTGGGCGCGGTTGTCGCTGTCGACCGTCATCACGAACAGGCCATCGGCTTCATAGCGAATGGCCGATTCCGGGATGGCGGTGACCGCCGCGCCCGAGGCTCCGAAGGTGGCGCGGCCGAAGCCGCCGGGGCGCAGGTCCGGACGCACGGGCAGGCGCACGCGCACCTTGCCCAGACGATTGGCGCTGTCGACGCGCGGGCTGATCAGGCGCACGACGCCCGAGATCGACTGGCCGCCGGGCAGGGACACCTGGGCGGTCTGGCCCACGCGGATGCCGGCCAGATCAGCCTCGTTGACCTCGGCGTCCAGCTCGACCAGGCCGTCGCGGGCGATGGTGAACCACGGGGTCGTGCCGCCGCCGGCGATCTGGCCCGGTTGCACGCCGCGCGACAGCACCCGGCCGCTGACCGGCGAGGTGATGGTCATGCGCGCGGCGCGGGTGCGCAGCTCCTTCAGCGCCGCCTCTTGCGCCTTCGCCTGATAGCGGCGGGTCTCGATCTGCTCCTGGGACAGGACGCCCTGGCCGTCGAGGCCGTCGACGCGCTTGGCCTCGGCCTGGGACTGGGCGGTGACGGCCGCCTGCTGCTCGATCTGGGCGCGCAGCAGGGTGTCGTCCAGCTGGACCAGGGGCTGCCCGGCCCGGACCCAGTCGCCTTCGTCGGCATAGAGCCGCGCGACGCG
This sequence comes from Caulobacter sp. FV1ye6ST, assembly GCF_058681225.1. Classification (NCBI taxonomy): domain Bacteria; kingdom Pseudomonadati; phylum Pseudomonadota; class Alphaproteobacteria; order Caulobacterales; family Caulobacteraceae; genus Caulobacter; species Caulobacter sp. FV1ye6ST. The sequence continues at coordinate 4,279,705 of NZ_CM178733.1, read as the reverse complement.
GTAGCCGGTCAGTTCCGAGCCGACGGCGGCTTCTTCACGCGAGACCAGCAGGCCCGAGGCCTCGACCCCGCCGCCCAGCGGCCGGGTCTCGACGCTGCCGATGCTGACCGTGCGCGCCTGGGCGGCGGAGGCGGCGGCGGCGGTCTTGGCGGGGGCTTCCTTGTCCTTCTTGCCGCCACAGGCGGTGAGGCCGGTTCCCGCGACAAGCAGGGCGGAGCAGACCAGGGCGGTGGCGATCGGAGAGCGGGTCGTCATCGGGGCGGGTCTCATTGGGCGGAAGGCTTGCCAAGATCGGCAGGCTTGGAGGGAATGGACGCGGGCGACCAGCCGCCGCCGAGCGCCTTGTAGGTCTGGACGGCGCGTTGCAGCGCCTGGGTCTGGGCCCCGGTCAGGGCCGTGCGGGCCCCGCGCCAGGCCTGCTCGGCCTGCAAGGCCGTGGTCAGGTCGGTCAGGCCCATGGCGTAGCCCTTGCGGCTGGCCTCATAGGCCACGGCGGCGCGGCGTTCGCCGGCGGCCAGCAGGGTGACGCGGCGCTCGTCGGCTTCCTGTTGGACAAGGGCGCTTTCGGTCTCGCCGAAGGCCCTCTGGACGGTCTGTTCATAGGTCACGGCGGCTTGCTCGACCTGGGCGCCGCTGACCTTGATGTCGGACATCAGCTTGGGGATGTTCAGCACCGGGATCGACAGGTTCGCCCCCAGGGTCCAGGCCGAGCTGGTGGTCGAGACGGCCGAACCGGCCTGCAGGAAGCTTGGATTGATCGACTTGGAGATCCCGACGCCGGGCGTCAGGGTCAGGGTCGGGAACAGGGCCAGCTCGCTGATGTTCAGATTACCCGAGGCCGAAGCCAGGCGGGCGGCGGCTTCGCGGATGTCGGGGCGGCGGGCCAGCAGCTCGGCCGGGGCGGCGGCCGGGACCGGCGGCGCCTTGGCCAGGATCGGCTCGACCGGCAGGCTGGCCAGCGGATCGACGCCCTTGCCGACCAGGATCAGCAGGCCGCGGCGCGAGGCCCGCAGTTGGGCCTCCAGGGCGGCCGCCTGGGCCTGGGCTTGGGCCAGGTCGGCGGCGGTGCGGTCGCCTTCCGAGGTGGCCGACAGGCCCCGGCGACCCCGCTCGTCCGAGACCTTGTAGAGGCTCTCGGCGATGCGGGCGTTCTGGCGGGCGTCCTCCAGCTGCACGGCGTAGCCGCGCGCTTCGAAATAGCTCTGGGCGACATTGGCCGCCAGGGCGGCGCGGGCGCCTTCATAGACGAAGCGGGCGGCGGCCAGGTCGTTGTCGACCACCCGGCGCGCGGCGCCGCGACGGCCGATCAGGTCCAGTTCCCACGAGACATCGAAATTGGCCGAATAGGTCTTGCTGACCCCACCTTGGGTGAAGCCGCCCGCGCCGCTCTGGTCGATGATGTGGGTGTCGGTGCGCTTGGCCGAGCCGGTCAGCGGGGTTTGCGGGATGTAGATCTGGCGGATCTGGCCCTCGCGGACGGCGCGGGCCTCTTCCAGCCGGGCGGCGGCGAGGCGGGCGTCGGGGGCCTGGGCCAGGGCCGTCGTGATCAGATCGTCCAGGACCGGGTCGTTGAAGGCGGTCCACCACTGATCGAGAGCCCGCGAGGCCAGGACGGTTCCGGCCGGGGCCTCGTAGGTGTTGGGCAGCTTCACGTCGACCTGGCGCGAGGGCGTGGTGCAGGCCCCCAGGCTAAGGCCAGCCAAGGCCACAAGGGCGAGGCCCGTGGGCGGAAGACGGCGCGGCGCGTGCGGGCGCGGAGGAGGCATCGGGCTCAAGGGTTTTCCGGGGACGCGGGGGGCGGGGTCGTCGCATTGCGGTAGACGGAGATGACCTGGTCCAGGAAGGTCTCGACGACCTGTCGTTCGGTCTGGGTCATGCGGGCTAAGGTCTCGTCCATGGCTTTGATCACCGGCGCGAAGTGTTCGAAGGCGCGTTCGATCGAAGCTTCCGTGGGAACGACGAAGATCTTGCGACGGTCGTCGTCCATTCGGCGTCGCGAGACGTGTCCGGCGCGCTCCAGGCGATCGACGATCTGGGTGGCGGCGGCGGTCGAGACCTTGAGGCAGCTGGCGAGTTGGCTGGGCGTCAGCGGACCGTCCTTAACGAGATGCTCCAGAGCCGCCATGTCGGTGACGTTCACCCCCAGGGCCTCGCCGATCTTCTTGCCGATCTCGCGATTCAGCATGGCGATCGCCTTCAGGCGTTGAGCGATGGGGTCGCTCGGCACGTGGGCTGGTCCCCAGCGCGGACCGGTCAAGGGTGGATCGCAGGTCACGGTCGGATCGATATTATTAAGCTGCTTAGCAGTCAATCTGCTTAAGTATTTTTGATGGGCAGCTGTCCCGGCGCGCGTTTGGCCCGGCGTCCGGCGGGGCGACGATCTGGCGTATCGTCGTTCATTTAGGCCGTCTAGCCGGCGGTAAAAGGGGCGGGGCTGCATTCTGGTCCTGGGGGCGTGATCCCTGGAACGACGAACGGCGAACCGATTTTCCGACATCGCCTCGGCGAAATGTTTGATCCGGGGCTTGAAGCGCGTGTCAGCGTTGCAATTTGTTCGGGCGGTTGACGTGACGGCAAAACATACCGCATCATCGAAACAGATGTTCGACATGTTTTGTCTGCATCCGCCTTGGTTGCGAAGCCAAGGCAGTATGCGTGGCTTTTCAAGCACTCGGCCCCGGGGGGAACCAAGCTTGTCGGCTTATCAGGGCGCATCGTCGGGTTTCGAAAAAGGACGCTCCTCGCGGCGCGCCGGCTTCGGTGCGCGACGGCTGACGTCCGCCCTGTCCGGGAGATTTCCACCTAGCTGAAAAACTCCAATGGCCCCGCGAAGACGACCGGCCATCCAAAGATAATCGAGGGAGGGAACATCATGAGACGAACCAGCTTCCTGCGCGGAGGCTCCTGCCTCGCGTTGGCCATCGCCGTATCGGGCGGAATGGCGGGCGCGGCGGCGGCCCAGCAGAAACAGAGCGACGCGCCGACCGAGGTCGAGGAAGTCGTCGTCACCGGCTCGTTCATCCGGGGGACGCCCGAGGACGCCGCCCTGCCGGTCGACGTCGTCAGCGCCGAGGAACTCCAGAAGCGCGGTTCGCCCTCGACGGTCGAACTGCTGAAGGCCCTGTCGATCTCCAACGGCGTGCTGGGCGACACCAACCAGTTCGACAGCCGGGCCCAGGGCTCGGAGGGCTCGGGCTCGGTCAACCTGCGCGGCCTGGGCTCGCAGCGGACCTTGGTGCTGCTGAACGGCCGCCGCCTGGCGATCAACCCGTTCGGCCAGGCCGGCGCGGGCATCGTCGACACCAACATCATTCCGGCCGCCGCCATCGGCCGTCTGGAGGTGCTGAAGGACGGCGCCGCGGCGACCTACGGCTCCGACGCCATCGCCGGCGTCGTCAACTTCATCACCAAGAAGAACTTCAACGGCCTGGAAGCGGCCGCCGACTACCGCCACATCAGCGGCTCGAAGGGCGACTACGGCGGCAGCCTGACCTGGGGCCAGACCTGGGACAACGGCAATGTCCTGGCCAGCGTGGGCTGGCAGCACCGGTCCAAGCTGTCGGTCGCCGACCGCGACTGGGCGAACCGGTCCTACCTCAGCAATCCCGAGGCGGGCTGGTCGGCGGCGGGCAATCCCTCGACCTTCATCCCCCTGGCCAGCAGCACCAACGCGATGCGCGACCCGGGCTGCTCGGGCCTGGGCGGCTTCGCCGGCTTCAGCGGCCTGACGCCGGTCTGCTACTGGCACTACACGCCGTTCGACAACGTCGTGGAAAAGTCCAACGCGGTTCAGGCCTATGCCGAGGTCAATACCGACCTGTCGGCCAAGACCAAGTTCCACGCCGAGGTGCTGTATTCCCACACCGACGTGCCCGAGTGGAACACCTCGCCGTCCTACGCCGCCCTGGCCGTGCCGACCGCTGAAGTGGCCCCGATCGCCGCCCTGACCGGCCGCTATTTCGTGCCGGCGACCAATCCGGGGCTGGCGGCCTTCATCGCCGCCAATCCGACGGTTCAGCTGAACAGCCTGGCGACGGGGGCGGTCACCACCGTGCCTGGCGCCATCTTCGCCGGCGGGGCGCTGGACGTGGCGAACCGGCCGTTCGGGATCGGCGGCAACCCAAAGTTCGGCTACGGCCCCTCGATCGGCGCGCGGTCGTTCGACGCCTTCCGCGTCTCTGGCGACCTGTCGGGCGAGTTCGACAACGGCATCGGCTGGGACATCGCCCTGACCTACTCGCAGGAAGTCGGCATCCGCACCGGCTATGACACCCTGGTCAACCGCTTCGCCCTGGCCCTGCAGGGCCTTGGCGGTCCGCTGTGCGACACCAGCCCCAGCACGCCCGGCATCCAGGGCACGCCGGGCGTCGGCGGCTGCATGTATTACAACCCCTTCGCCAGCGCGATCCCGTCCAACGTCATCACCGGCACGGCCAATCCGGGCTACAACGCCACGCTGCAGAACAACAAGGACCTGGTCGACTGGTTCTTCAAGAAGCTGTCGACCAAGCAGTCCTCGCGCCTGTTCGTCGGCGAGGCGGTGCTGAACGGCAAGACCAACATCACCCTGTCGGGCGGCGACGTCGCCTGGGCGGCCGGCGTCCAGTATCGCCGCACCTACTTCAAGGCCGACTACAACGACATCAGCAACGCCGCGATCAATCCGTGCGTGAACACCCCCGACTTCGGGGTGACCACCTGCACCGGCTCGGCCCGCAACGGCCCCTTCATGTTCCTGGGCGTCGGCAACGAGGCCGATAACCAGAGCGACGTGATGGCCGGCTTCGGCGAGCTGTCGATCCCGATCACCGAGGACTTCCAGGCCCAACTGGCGGCCCGCTACGAGAAGTACGGCAACGGCATCGGCTCGACCTTCAACCCCAAGGCCTCGCTGCGTTGGCAGGCCCTGCCGTGGCTGGCGTTCCGCGCCTCGGCCGGCTCGACCTTCCGGGGGCCGCCGGATCCGCTGACCACCACCACCTCGGTGACCTCGCTGCAGGGCATCCTGGGCGTGTTCCGGGCCGTCGACATCTTCGGCAACCCGGACCTGAAGCCGGAAAAGGCCAGGACCTACAACTTCGGCACGCTGTTCAAGGCCGGAGAGTTCAAGGCCAGCATCGACTACTTCTACTTCGACTTCAAAAATCCGATCGTCGCCGAGCCGGTGGCGGGCATGGTCGCCTCGCTCTATCCGAACGGCGCGGCCGGGGCGAACAACTGCGCCGACCCGGCCTATGCGGGCCTGGTCTCGCGCTTCACCTTCAACGGCGCCTGCGGGACCCCGACCACCAGCATCGCCCGCCTGCGCACCGCCTATATCAACGGCGCGCCGGTGAAGAACGCCGGCTTCGACTTCTCGGCCGACTACCGGTTCCGGGACGTGGCCGGCGGCGACGTGACCCTCGGCGGCAACGCCACCTACATCCAGAAGTACAAGGTCGGCGCCACGGTCGTGGAAGGCATCACGGTCGAGAAGGCCTTCGACGCCGTGGGCCTGCTGAACTACCAGACCACGGTCGTGCCGATCCCCAAGTGGAAGGGCGACGTCTTCGCCGAATGGAACATGGGTCCGCATAACCTGCGCCTGTCGGTCCACTACATCGGTTCCTACACCGACCAGCGCACCGCCCCGTTCGCGGCCAACGCCTACAAGGACACCACCGGCGCCGGCGTCACGGTCAGCGCGGGCAAGACGATCAAGAAGCAGATCCTGACGGACCTGGCCTACCGCGTCTTCCTGCCCTGGGACACGACGGCCACCCTGGCGATCACCAACCTGTTCGACAAGGACCCGTCCTACGCCCGCCTCGACCTGGGCTACGACCCGTTCACCGGCGACCCGCTGGGCCGCACCTACAAGGTGGGCCTGCGCAAGAAGTTCTAGCGTTTTGTTGTTGCGCATTTTCTGACGACGAACCGGTACCCACTTCGTCGGAAAATGCTCTAGCGACCTCCCTCGAGCACGTGGGTAACTTGCGGCGCGCCCTTCGCGGGGCGCGCCGATTTCTTGTGACGGGGTGCGGGATCACGCTACCAATCGTCTCCCGTCGATCGAAGGTCCGTCCATGTCCAAAGCCGCTCTCCTCGCCCTGGCCTCGGGCCTGATCCTCGCGTCCGCCGCTGCCGCACAAGACAGCGGGCCGATCGATCCGGCGCGGCTGTCGGACATCACGCGGGAGCTGGCCTCCGACCGCTTCGCCGGCCGCGCGCCAGGCGGCGAAGGGGAGGCGCCGACGATCGAATACATCAGCGCCCAGTTCAAGGCGCTGGGCCTGGAGCCGGCTGGCGACAACGGCGCCTGGACGCAAAAGGTGGCGCTGGTCCGTACACGGATCAATGGCCCGGCGACCCTGACGGTGGCGACCAAGACCGGCCCCCTGACCCTGAACCAGGGCGAGCAGTCGCAGGTCATGACCCTGCGCCCCGTCGACAAGGTCAAGATCGACAAGGCCCCGCTGGTCTTCGTCGGCTACGGCGTCGCCGCGCCCGAGCGGGCGTGGGACGACTTCAAGGGCGTCGACCTGAAGGGCAAGATCGCGGTCTTCCTGATCGGCGACCCGGACCTGGAGGCCGCGCCGGGCGAGCCCGTGGCCGGCAAGTTCGGCGGCTCGGCCGCCACCTACTATGCCCGCTGGACCTACAAGTACGAGGAGGCCGTGCGGCGCGGGGCGATCGGCGCGCTGATTGTCCACGAGAGCCTGGGCGCCGGCTATGGCTGGACGACGGTCAAGGCCTCGAACGGCGAGGGCTACGACATCGTTCGCCCCGATCCCGCTAAGGACAAGCTGCTGATGCAGGGCTGGATCCAGCGCGACGTGGCGGTCGATCTGTTCAAGCGTTCGGGCCTGGATTTCGAGGCGCTCAAGCGCGCGGCCCGCACCGCCGCCTTCAAGCCCGTCGCCCTGGCCGGCGCCAGCCTGTCGGCCGACTACGCCGTCAGCCACCAGGCGATGGACAGCGCCAACGTTCTGGCCCGCCTGCCGGGCGCCAAGCATCCGGACGAGACCGTGGTCTACGCCGCCCACTGGGACGCTTACGGCGTCGGCGCGCCGGACGCGCAGGGCAATACCATCCGCCGGGGCGCGGCCGACGACGCCATCGGCGTGGCGGCGGTGATCGAGGCCGCCCGCGCCTTCGCCGAGGGTCCGCGCCCCGACCGCTCGATCCTGTTCGCCGCCTGGACCGCCGAGGAGCGCGGCCTGCTGGGCTCTGAATACTACGCCAACCACCCGACCGCGCCGCTGGGCAAGACGGTGGCCAACTACACCTTCGACGTGCTGCAGACCGTGGGGCCGGCGCGCTACGTGGTGCTGGTGGGCGCGGGCCAGAACGCGCTGGAGGACGGCCTCGCGGCCCAGGCCGCCAGGCAGGGCCGGACCATCACCCCGGACGCCAAGCCCGAGCGGGCGCTGTTCTACCGCGCCGACCACTTCTCGCTGGCCCGCCGCGGCGTGCCGGTGCTGCTGCTGATGGGCCTGGGCGGCGGGGCGGACCTGATCAAGGGCGGTCGCGCCGCCGGCGACGCCTGGGTCGCCGACTACACCAGCCGCTGCTACCACCAGCCCTGCGACGCCTGGAGCCCCGACTGGGACCTGCGCGGCGCCGCCCAGGACGTCGCTTTGACCTATGAAGCCGGCAAGGCCCTGGCCAATTCCCGCGCCTGGCCGGACTGGAAGGCGGGCTCCGAGTTCAAGGCCATCCGCGCCGAGACGGCGGGGGAGAGGCGGTAGGGGGCGTATGGATCCCTCTCTCTTTGAGAGAGGGAGGGGCCCGCCGCGCAGCGGTGGGAGGGTGAGAGGTTACAGCCTCGCCGAACGAAGCACCGCTAGGATCTCATTCGCCACGCCGCCAGGATCGGTTAGGACCCGCTCATTGCGAAATCTCAGAACCACATAGCCGTAGAGTTCCAGCACTTCCGTGCGGCGTTCGTCATAGTCCTCGCGCCCCTCATGCGCGGCGCCATCCAGCTCCACGATCACCTTCGCCGCTTCGCAGACAAAATCCGCGAAGTAGCGGTCTATCGAGACTTGGCGCAGGAACCGGAACCCACCCAGGTGACGGTTGCGCACGAGCGCCCAGAGCGTCCTTTCGGCAAGTGTCTGGTCCCGGCGCAGACGGCGGGCGATGGCGAGCTTGTCCATGGAAACAGGATGGGCGCAGGTCTAGCCGGCGCTCAACGGAAGGAATCGGGATTTCCCGACCAGCGGTGAAACCTCTCACCCTCCCACCGCCTGCGGCGGCGGGCCCCTCCCTCTCTCAAAGAGAGAGGGTTTCACGGGCGCCCTTACAGATAATCCAACATGCTCGGCGCCCCGGCCACCTCGCCATCCGCGTTGAACATCTCGGCCAGCTTGTCGCTGGCCGCCTGGAGTTCGACCATCTTGTTGTAGACCTCCGGGGTCCAGCCTGCGGCGTCGCGTTCCTCGGTGCTCATGCCGGCGTAGCGGGTGATCATCGCCTTGCCGAAGCCGCCGTCCGCGTCCGAGGTCGACTGGTAGCTGGCCTTGATGGCGTCGCTATCGCGCTGGCGGATCTGCGCCTTGGCCTGGGCGACCTCGTGGGTCGAGAACTGGTCGTCCTTGTTCAGGGCCACGGCCGACAGCGAGCGGTCGTCGAAGCGGCGGAAGTCGATCGCGCCGCTGCCGCCGTCCTTGGCCGCGTCGGGGGCGACGGCCAGCTCGTACTGCTTGTCCAGCGCGGTGCGTACGTCGCCGGCCACCTTGCCGAAGTCGCGGGTCTTGGCCCCGGCCACGACGCTGCCGGTTTCCTTCATGTAGGCGGCGACGCTGTCGTTCTCGATGCCGGCGGGCGCCAGGCCCGGGCGGGCGACGGCCTGCTTGCGGCCCTCGACCAGGGCGGCGCGCTCGGTGGTCCAGGCGGTGGAGGCCTTCTCCTCCGGCCCGGCGGCGTCCATCTGGTCGAGGGCGGCCTGGTACAGGCTGGCATAGTCGCCGGTCAGCCGCGCCTGGGCGGCGGGGCTGGCCAGGGCGGTGTCGTGCTGGTCCTTCAAGGCCAGGGACGCGACGACCTGCTGGTCCATCGGAAACTGGCCGCCCTTGTTCGACGCCACGGCGTAGAGGCCGCGGCGGTCCATGCCCGAGAGGTCGATGGTCGCGTCGCCATTGTTCAGGGCGCTCTTGGTTCCGGCGGCCTTCAGCAGGCTGGCGATCTGGGCGCGGGCGTCGGAGACCACCGTGTCGACGGAGCGAGAGTCGGTCTGGGCCTTCAGCGCGGCCTGGGCGGCGGCCGAGAGGGTGACGTTCACCGCCGGGGTGTTGATCGTCGGGCTCTGGTCGCGGGTCGTCCCGTTGGCGGCGGCCTGCTGGGCGCGCTGCGCGGCCGTCTGCCCGGCGGTCAGGCCGGGGGCGTAGTTCGACGAATACGGATTGATCGTCGTCATGACGGCGGGGCTCGAAGCGACTCAGTCGCGTCAGGGTACAGCCGTCAGTCGGGGGAGGCGAGACTATGGTTAATAGGTCGCGACCTTTGGTCCGTCCTCGTCCTTCGACAGGCTCAGGATGAGGACTACTTTCTCGACGTCGCCGTAGAAAACCTCATCCTGAGCTTGTCGAAGGACGGGGTTTTCGGTTCCTCGGCTTAGTTCAAGACCCCCGTCAGCAGCGGCCTGGCGAAGAGCTCAGCCGCTTCCTCCCGTTCAAGCCCCGGCGTCCAGGCTTCCAGGCTGGCGGCGGCGTTCAGCATCGAGTTGATCATGTGGGCGGCGATGCTGGGGTCGATCGGGCGGACCGAGCCGTCGGCGATGCCGTCGGAGATGATCGAGGCGAAGCGCTGCCAGCCGCGCATATAGCCGTCGGCCATGTCGTGGCGCAGGGTGTCGGGCAGGGCGCCCAGCGACGAGGCCCGCAGCAACGGCCCGTGCTCGGACAGCTGATAGCTGGTCAGGCCGGCGGCGGTCGAGACCAGTCGCGTCCAGTTGTCGGTCGGCAGGTCGCGGGCGTCCAGCTGCGAGCGGCGGGTGACGGTGAAGGTCCGCTCGAAGCACTCGGCGACCAGGGCGTCCTTGTCGTCGTGGTGGTGGTAGAACGAGCCCTTGGTGACGTTCAGCGCGGCCGAGATCTCCTCGACCGAGGCGCCGCGATAGCCGCGCTGGTTGATCAGGCGGGTGGCGGCCACGAGGAAGGTCTCGCGCCATTCCTGGCCTTCGGGCGACACCGGTGTCGGGTCGGGCAGGGCGCGCGGGGCCCAGACCTGGCCGGCGGCGGGCAGGCCGTTCAGCAGGATGTCGCCCATCCGGTCGCGCACGCGGCCATAGTCGTCGACATCGTAGCGGCGGAGCCAGCGGCCCGACCAGAACACCTGCTCCATCAGCAGGTGGGTGCGGGCGGTGCGCTGGCGCTTGTCCAGATGAGCCAGGCTGGGATCGTCGAAGAAGCCGCGCACCCGGCGGAACAGGTCGTTGAAGGCGTTGACCACCGAGCCGCGCAGGGGCTCCTTCAGGGCCTTGATCTCGGCGAAGCTGGTCAGGGGCGTGGCCTCGCCCAGGCGGACCCGGCGGTTCAGATCGAGGTAGAGGTCGAGGAACTTCAGGATGCGCGCGGCGGGCGTCGCCTCGGCGGCGGCCTCCTCGACCATGGCCTCGAAGCGTTCCAGGCCGCGCATGAAGCAGGCGGCGGCCAGGTCGTCCTTCTTGCGGTAGTAGTAGGTGACGCTGGTGGTGTTCAGCCCGACATTGGCGGCGACGTCGGCCAGGGTCATGCCGCGCACGCCCTGGCGGTTCAGGATCGCCGTGGCCGCCGCCAGGATCGTCTCCTTCTTGCGGGCGTAGCGCGCTGTCGCCGCCCCCGCGACCCGACCGTCATCCATCGTCACATCCCCAGGTCCCGTCACCAAAAATCGGCGGCCGCGCCGGTGACTGGACTGTCCGGTCCAATCTAGGCGCGAGGAGGGCCGGCTTAAAGGGCGCTCCGTCCGTCGAGGGACAATTGGCGCTGACCTAGCGTCATGGTTTGTCAGGAATGTTTCAGCGTGGCGGGTTTTGGTCGCGTGCGCGCCGCCGGGGACCGCGATCCTGATCAAGACGCTCTCAGCGCCGCCGAGGGCTCGGCGGTCAGGGCGCGGACGATGGCCTGGGTCAGGGCCAGGGGCGACAAGGGCTTGGCGATCGCCCCGTCCATGCCCGCCGCCAGATAGCTGGCCTGCTGGTGGGCCAGGGCGTTGGCGGTCATGGCCAGGATCGGGACCTTGCCGGCCGGCCCCTTCAGGGCGCGGATGCGCTGGGTGGCCTCGACGCCGTCCATGACGGGCATCTGGATGTCCATCAGGATCAGGTCAAAGCCCGCGCGGGCCGCGGCCACGCCCTGGACCCCGTCCTCGGCGGTGGCCACCCGCGCGCCCAGCGCCTCCAGCATGCGGCCGGCGATCAGGCGGTTGGTGGCGTTGTCCTCGACCAGCAGCACATTCAGGCCGTCGAACAGCGCGGCGTCGGGCTCGTCGGCGTGCGTCGCCGGTTCAGCGCAGGCGTCGGCCTCGACCTCCAGCCAGAAGGTCGAGCCCTTGCCGTGTTCGCTGGTGAAGCCGACCTCGCCGCCCATCATCTCGGCCAGGCGGCGGCAGATCGACAGGCCCAGGCCCGAGCCGCCGAAGCGGCGGGTGGTCGATCCGTCGCCCTGCCGGAAGCGTTCGAACAGGCGCTTGCCGGAGTCCTCGTCGATGCCGACGCCGGTGTCGGTGATCTCGAAGCGCAGGCGGAGCCTGTCATCCGTGCGCTGGCCCGAGAGGCGCGCCACGACGCCGCCCTCCAGCGTGAACTTCACGGCGTTGCCCAGCAGGTTGAACAGGGCCTGGCGCAGGCGTAGCGGGTCGGTGGCCGCCCAGCCCAACTCGCCCGCCTCGCCTTGGCGCGGCGTCTCGACGCGCAGATAGAGGCCCTTGGCCTCGGCCTGGGGCCGCAGCATGTCGGCGACCCCGACCAGCAGCTCGGCCGGATCGACGGGCTCGGAACCCAGCTCCAGCTTGCCGGCCTCGATCTTCGAGAAGTCGATGATGTCGTTGAGCAGCTCCGACAGCATCTCGCCGCAGCCCAGCGCCTCGTTCAGCAGCCGGCGGCCGTCGTCGCTCAGCGTCTCGGTCTTCAACAGGTGCAGCACGCCCAGCACGCCGTTCATGGGCGTGCGGATCTCGTGGCTCATATTGGCCAGGAACTGGCTCTTGGCCTCGGCCGCGCCCAGGGCCGCGTCGCGGGCCGCGACCAGTTCGGTGACGTCCTGGCTGATGCCGATGACGTCCCAGGCGTTCGGACTGGCGCCGCGCACGCCGCGCCAGGCGCAGTGCATGTGCGCCCATTTGTCGGTCGCGGGATCAAGGTACCGGTAGTCGATCTCGACATGCTCGCCGGTGCGCAGGGTATGGGAGAAGACCTCCCAGACCCGCTCGCGGTCCTCGGCATGGATGGACATCGTCATTTCGGCGATGGTCATGGTCCGCACCCCGCCCCGCGGCGCGCTGGGCGTGGGGATGTCCTGCTCGAAGACATAGACGCCCTTGCGCGGATCGAAGCGCCAGACGTAGACGCCGGCGGCGCTGCGCACCAGTTCGTTGGAGCGCTCGGCCTGCTGGCGGGCGATCTCGCGGGCGCGGTCCTCGCTGAAGTCCTGGTAGACGATCATCAGACCGCCGCCTTCCAGCACCTTGGATTTCGAGCGCACCCACAGCCAGCCGCCGCCCTTGCGGGCCAGGCGATGCTCGCCGGACGCCTGGCCGCCGGCGTCCAGCGCCCGCCCGATGTCCTCGATGACCGGCCTGTCATGCAGGTGGAAGAAGTCGTGCATGTGCCGGCCGACCGACTCGGCGGGCGACCAGCCGGTCAGCTGCACCCAGGCGGGATTGACGCGGGCGATCGTGCGACTTTCCAGGACGACGAACATGTCGAGGCTGCTCTGGAAGAACCAGTCGGCGGCCGCGGCTTCAATTCTGGAGGCAGCCTCGGCGTCCAAGACCTTGCCCATCCCCGTTTCCTCGTTTTCAATCGATACTCGCAGGATCGGGTAAAGTTTACGTTGCGGCAAAAAGCCCCGTCTTCGATTTCGATTTAGCGGTACGCAAACACGACCGGAACAGGTCGCAAGGGGAGACCAGGATCTTGAGCACGCCAGAAGCCGTCGGACTGTCGAGCGAACGATTGAAGCGCATCGATAGCTTCATCCAGTCCAAGTATATCGACACCGGAAAACTGCCCTGCGCCCTTACTCAAGTCTGGCGGCGCGGCCAGCTGGCCTACACCTCGGTGCTGGGCAGCGCCGATGTCGAGCGGGGAAAGCCCCTGAAGGCCGACAGCCTGTTCCGCATCTACTCGATGACCAAGCCGGTCACGAGCGTGGCCTTCATGATGCTGGTCGAGGACGGCCTGGTGTCGCTGGACGATCCGGTGCACCGCTTCATCCCGGCCTGGCGCGACCTGGGTGTGTTCGCGGCCGGGGTCGAGGGCGCGTTCCAATCGAAGCGCGCCAGCGAGCCGATGCGAACGATCGACCTGCTGCGGCACACCTCGGGCCTGACCTATGGTTTCCAGCAGCGGACCAATGTCGACGCGGCCTATCGCAAGCTGAAGCTGGACGGCGTCGACAGCGAAGGCGGCCTGCAGGGCTTCGTCGACACGCTGGGGACCGTGCCGCTGGAGTTCTCGCCGGGCGAGGCCTGGAACTATTCGGTCTCGACCGATGTGCTGGGCTATCTGGTCGAGAAGATCTCGGGGATGCCTTTCGACGTCTTCCTGAAGACCCGCGTCTTCGACCCGCTGAAGATGGTCGACACCGGCTTCTTCGTGCCCGAAAGCCAGCGCGACCGCTTCACCGCCTGCTACGCCCTGACGCCGTCGGGCCGGGTCGTGCTGCAGGACGATCCGGAGAAGAGCCACTTCTTCAAGGATCCGTCGATGAAGTCGGGCGGCGGCGGCCTGATCTCGACCGCCGACGACTACATGCGCTTCTGCCGGATGCTGCTGAACGGCGGCGAACTGGACGGCGCGCGCCTGCTCAGCCCCAAGACCATCAAGCTGATGACCATGAACCACCTGCCGGGCGGCAAGGAACTGGTCCAGGTCTCCAAGTCGCTGTTCAGCGAGGCGGTGTTCGAAGGCCTGGGCTTCGGACTCGGCTTCGCCATGACCATCGACCAGGCCCGGACCAAGAACCTGGGCTCGCTGGGGGAATATTTCTGGGGCGGCATGGCCTCGACGGCGTTCTGGATCGATCCGGTCGAGGATCTGGCGGTGGTGTTCATGACCCAGCTGATGCCGTCGACCTCGTACCCGATCCGCCGGGAGCTGCGGACGCTGGTCTATTCGAGCTTCACCGAAGCGGGGGGCTGACGCGCAAGAAAGCGGCGCGGGAGGCAGCTCCCGCGCCGAGTTGCGCTTTACCAAAGTCCGACGCATTGCGGGCAACGCGCCACGCTCGCGGATTTCACCGGCTTCGAACTATCGGGACGCGTGCAAGGCGCATCCGAAGACTGTGATTTCCCGCGAACGCCCTCCCCAGCGCGGATCATTCTCTCTGGATTTCAGGTAAATGCGGCGTCGATCAGCCCCTCGACGCCGCATCCACCCCCACGGATGATCTCGGCTGAAACCGTGATTTCGAATTTGTAGTATGTGGCGAAATTCGTCAACGGCGCCCTGTCCCGATGCGTCCCGAAAGCTCGTGCCGTCGCGGAGGTCTGGACATCTTCGCGCGAGCGTGCACGCTGGCTTCAAACAACCGTTCAAACAAAAATAGGGGTCGAAACGCCATGGCCGCGATCAACGCCGTCACCGATCTTTCCGTCGAAGGCGACATTGGCGTCGTCACGCTGAACTCGCCGCCGGTCAACGCGCTGTCGGCCGCCGTCCGCGAAGGCTTGAAGGGCGCGTTCGACGCGGCCATCGCCGATCCGGCCGTCCAGGCGATCGTGCTGATCTGCGAGGGCAAGACCTTCATCGCCGGGGCCGACATCACCGAGTTCGGCAAGGCCATGACCGGCCCGTCGCTGCAGGACGTGCAGGCGGTCATCGAGAACTCGCCCAAGCCCGTCGTGGCGGCGATCCACGGCACCGCCCTGGGCGGCGGCCTGGAAGTGGCGCTGGTCGCGCACTACCGCGTCGCCGTGCCCTCGGCCAAGGCCGGCCTGCCCGAAGTGAACATCGGCCTGCTGCCGGGCGCGGGCGGCACCCAGCGCCTGCCGCGCATCGTCGGCGTCGAAAAGGCGCTGGAGATGGTCACCAGCGGCCAGCACGTGCCCGCCAAGGCGGCGCTGGCCATGGGCCTGTTCGACTCCCTGGTCGAGGAAGGCGCCCTGCGCGACGGGGCCATCGCCTTCGCCCGCGTGGTGCTGGCCGAGGGCCGGCCGCTGAACAAGGTCCGCGAGCTGAACGACAAGGTCGAGGCCGCGCGCGGCAAGCCCGAGATCTTCGCCGATTTCCGCAAGGCCAACGCCAAGAAGTTCCGCGGCTTCATGGCCCCGGAGAACAACATCAAATGCATCGAGGCGGCGGTGAACCTGCCCTTCGAGGAGGGCCTGAAGGAAGAGCGCCGGCTGTTCATGGAGCTGATGACCGGCAGCCAGTCGGCCGCCCAGCGCTATGTATTCTTCGCCGAACGCCAGGCCGCCAAGATCCCCGACGTGCCGGACGACACCCCGCTGATCCCCGTCAAGAAGGTCGGCGTCATCGGCGCCGGCACCATGGGCGGCGGCATCTCGATGAACTTCCTCAACGCCGGCATTCCGGTGACGATCATCGAGGCCAAGCCGGAGAACCTCGAGCGCGGTGTCGGGATCATCCGCAAGAACTACGAGAACACCGCCAAGAAGGGTCGCCTGACCCAGGATGACGTCGAAAAGCGGATGGGCCTGCTGACGCCCTCGATGAACCTCGAGGACCTGGCCGACTGCGACCTGATCATCGAGGCCGTGTTCGAGCTGATGGAGATCAAGAAGGAAGTCTTCGGCAAGCTGGACAAGATCGCCAAGCCGGGCGCGATCCTGGCCTCGAACACCTCGTATCTCGACATCGACGTGATCGCCGCCTCGACCTCGCGGCCGGAAAGCGTGATCGGCCTGCACTTCTTCTCGCCGGCCAATGTCATGCGCCTGCTGGAGATCGTGCGCGGGGCCAAGACCGACAAGTCGGTGATCGCCACCTCGATGCAGATCGGCAAGAAGATCGGCAAGGTCGCCGTGCTGGTCGGCAACTGCCACGGCTTCGTCGGCAACCGGATGCTGGCCCAGCGCCAGCGCGAGGCCCAGAAGCTGATCCTGGAAGGCGCCATGCCCTGGGACGTGGACCGGGTGCTGTACGACTTCGGCCTGCCGATGGGGCCGTTCGCCATGAGCGACCTGGCCGGCCTCGACATCGGCTGGGACCCGGCCAAGACCAGCTCGTCCACCGTGCGCGAAGTGCTGTGCGAGATGGACCGTCGCGGCCAGAAGAACGGCAAGGGCTTCTACGACTACGACGAGAACCGCAACGCCAAGCCGTCGGCCGAGGTGGAGGGCGTGATCCGCGACTTCGCCGAGAAGCGCCAGATCCAGCGTCGCGAGATCAGCGACCAGGAGATCCTGGAGCGTTGCCTCTATCCGATGGTCAACGAGGGCGCGAAGATCCTGGAAGAGGGCAAGGCCATCCGGGCGTCCGACATCGATATCGTCTGGATCAACGGCTACGGCTGGCCGGTCTATCGCGGCGGTCCGATGTTCTGGGGCGAGCTGGTCGGCTTGGATAAGATCCTGGCCAAGATGAAGGAGTTCCACGCCCAGCACGGCGACGACTTCAAGCCGTCGGCCCTGCTGGAGCGGCTGGTGGCCGAGGGCAAGGGCTTCAAGGACGCTTAAAACTCTTCCCTCCCCCTTGATGGGGGAGGGGCAGGGGTGGGGGTGATGCGGCGGCAACGCCCCGCTCCCACGTCCGACGGTGTCACCCCCATCCCCGACCCTTCCCCCATCCAAGGGGGAAGGGAGTTTGCTAGAGGCGTCCCCATGACCACCATCGCCGCCATGATGTCCGCCGACTACGGCGTGATGGGCGACATCCTGCGCCAGCGCGCTCAGGAAGGCCCCAACCATCCGGCCGTGATCATGGAGACCGGCGAGGCGGTGACCTACGCGGAGTTCGACGCGCTGGTCGACCGCGTCGCCGCCGCCCTGCAGCGTGACGGGATCACCCCCGGCGAGGCCATCGCCGTCTGCGCCCTGTCGTCCATCCCCTATGCGGCGGTGTTCGTCGGCGGCCTGCGCGTCGGCGTCGCGGTGGCCCCGATCGCGCCGTCCTCGACGCCCGAGGCCATCGCCGGCATGGTCGCCGACTGCGGGGCCAGGCTGTTCTTCCTCGACGCCGGGGTAGCCGAAGCGCAGAAGCCCGCGCCGATCGCCGTCCGCCACATCGCCTTGGACGGTTCAGGCGCCGGCGACGCCTTCGACGCCTGGCTGGCGCCCGAAAACGCGACGCCGCGCCCGGTCGCGATCAGCCCCGAGCATCCGTTCAACATCATCTATTCCAGCGGCACCACCGGCACGCCCAAGGGCATCGTCCAGTCGCACGGCATGCGCTGGAAGCACGTCTTCCGGGGCGACGCGGTCGGCTACGGCCCCAATGCGGTGTCCGTGCTGTCGACCCCGCTCTATTCGAACACCACGCTCGTCTGCTTCTTCCCCACCCTGGCCGGCGGTGGGACCGTCGTACTGATGAAGAAGTTCGACGCCGGCAAGTATCTGGAGCTGGCCCAGAAGCACCGCATGACCCACACCATGCTGGTGCCGGTGCAGTACCGCCGCCTGATGGAGCGGCCGGACTTCGACCGCTACGACCTGTCCTCGACCCACCTGAAGTTCTGCACCAGCGCCCCGTTCGCCGCTGAACTGAAGGGGGAGGTGCTGAAGCGCTGGCCCGGCGGCCTGGTCGAGTATTTCGGCATGACCGAGGGCGGCGGCACCTGCATCCTCATCGCCCACGAGCATCCGGACAAGCTGCACACGGTCGGCCAGCCCGCGCCCGGCCACGACATCCGCCTGATCGACGAGGACGGCGGGGAGGTCGGTCCCGGCGTGGTCGGCGAGATCGTCGGCCGCTCGGCCGCGACCATGAACGGCTATCACGGCCGCCCGGACAAGACCGCCGAGGCCATCTGGACCTCGCCCGAGGGCTGGACCTTCATCCGCACCGGCGATGTCGGCCGGTTCGACGAGCAGGGCTTCCTGACCCTGATGGACCGCAAGAAGGACATGATCATCAGCGGCGGCTTCAACATCTATCCGTCCGACCTGGAAGCGGTGCTGGTCCAGCATCCGGCGGTGGTCGAGGCGGCGGTGGTCGGCGTGCCGTCGGACGCCTGGGGCGAGACCCCGGTGGCCTTCGTGGCCGTGAAAGGCGAGGCCGACGCCGAGGCGATCAAGACCTTCGTCAATGGACAGGTCGGCAAGACCCAGCGGCTGGCCGACGTGAAGATCGTCGACAGCCTGCCGCGCAGCCACATCGGCAAGGTGCTGAAGCGCGAACTGCGCGACTCATGGCAGGCTCCAGGACAGGTTTAGGGGCGAGTTCCGGGGCAAGTTTCGCCTAGTCACTGAACTTTTTGCCGCGACGGCGCGCCGCATTAGGCCTGCCGGAATCGATGAATACGGTTGCTTAACCATATGGTGCGGCCATGGAGGTCGCCCGGTTCGTCGTGGAATGCGTTCTAAACCCATGCTCCCGAAATCCGCCGCCGCCGCTCCGATCGCCGCTCCCACTCAAGAAGGGAATGGGGCGAAGACGTTCCTCCGTGCTTCTGGCGCGCCGATCGATTTCGACGCCGTCGCCGCCGCCCTGGGCGTCGCCGGACACGGCGCGGACCTCGACCAGCGCCTGGCCGCCCGCTTCGCCCGTCCCGTCGCCGTGCGCGCCTTCGCCGATCGCGTCGAGGCCACGGCCGGCGCGCTGAAGGCCCTGAGCGTGCGCCAAGGCGGCGTCTGCGTCGTCTCGGCCCTGGCCGATCCGGAGACCCTGGCCGGCATCGCCGCTGCGGGTCTCAAGCCCTGGCTGGTCGATGTCGACCCGTTCAGCGCCATGTTCGACACCGGCCACCTGCGCGAACGCCTGCCCGACGCGCCCGGGCCGCTGGAAGCGATCGTGCCCGCCGCCGCCCACGGCCGCGCCCCCGACATGCGCGCCTGGGCCGCCTTCCGCGCCGAGACCGGCCTGCCCATCCTGATCGACGCCGCCGGCGCCTTCGACGTGGTGATCGCCGCGCCTGTTCCTGCTTTGGTGGGTCTGCCCGCTGGGCAGGGCGTCTTCGTCGCCTGCGAGGACGCCACCCCGATCAACGCCATCGAGGCCGCGCCCTTCGCCGGCGACGACGGCCTGGCCGCCTGGCCAGGCCTGCGCCAGCGCTTGTGCGGCGCGGCTCAGCAACTGCGCGTCCTGCTGCTGGACAGCGGCGTCGGCTTCCAGCCGGGCTGGGGCATGAGCTGGATCTCGCGGACCTGCGCGCTGTCCCTGCCGACCGACGACGCCGGCGCCGTGACCTGGAAGCTCCAGGCGGCCGGGATCGCCGCCAGCTGCTCGGTCCGCGACCGCGCCCTGGCCGCCGACGACACCCCGACCGCCGACCACCTGGCGGCCTCGACCGTGGTCATCGCCCTGGATCCCGACCTCGACATCGAGGGCCTGGACCGCCTGTGCGACGTCCTGCGCGACGCGGTGGCCTAGAGGCGAGCGGCGACTTGGCCTAAGCATCGGCGCATATTCACGCCGAAGGTTGCGATGGCCGAAGAGTCTCAAGAGCCCCAGTCCCTGGAATCCCTGTCCCTCGACTGGGGCTTCACCCTGCCCGACGAGGTCTGGGCGATCCCCGAGGCCGAGCGCGACGTCCAGGTCCGCTACAATGACGACCTCTGCCAGTGGGGCGACCGGGTCTTCATCCGCTGCATCCTGCCCACCCCCCTGAAGGGGACGGACGACTATTTCGGCTGGGGCGCCTGGGCCGAGGTCGAGGCCGAGGTCTTCGAGCGCTATCTCGACCTCTACGACGCTGACGGCCGCGAGGAGCCGCCGCATCCGGCGAAACTGGCCAACCGCCTCGCGCCGTACCCGGGCACGACGCTGGGGACCCGCCTGCTGATCCAGTTCCAGACCCCGGAAGAGCCGCCGACCCTGATCCTGCTGGAAGGCGACAAGAGCCGCCTGGCCCAGGACCAGCGCGACGGCATCGACACCGCGCGGCATCACGAAATCCTGGAGGTTTGCGAAGGTTAGAGGCGGCCCACTACGCCGCGTCGATCATTCGCTTGGCGGCGCGCGCCAGCAGGCCCGAGCGTGTGAAGCCGTGGGTCTCGGCATAGGCGTCGATATCGCGCAGCGTGGTCTCGGGCAGGGTGATATTGACCCGCACCGTCCTGGGCTGGGCGGTCTCTAGGGGCACGATGATCACCGCGCCATCGCGGTTCACGGGATTGGCCATCACCTCGTCCAGGGTCGAGGGCGCGGGAATGGACTCGCCATCCTCGACCATGCCGTCGACGTGAAGGAGCAGGGCCTCCTCGGCATTGGCGCGGGCCTCCTCCAGGGTCGCGCCGACGCTGACGCACCCGGGCAGGTCGGGAAAGGAGACCCCAAACTCGCTGTCGGCGTCCTTGTGGATGAGGGCGATATAGCTTGTCATTGGCTCACCTCAGGATCAGGCTCGACTGCCGTTCGATCGACCGCAGCGTCCCGACCGGAAGGTCTCGTTTGGGATGCGGAACGGTCACGCGACCCGGCTTCGTGGGGTGCTTGAACTGAGCGTGGGAGCCGCGCCGGGCTACCTCGACCCAGCCGTCGGCCTCCAGCGCGGAGATCACCTCACGACTATTCATGAGTGTGTATTTATGAGTATGATTTCGCTACCGTCAAGGCGAGCCTAAAGCCAGCCCGTCTTCCTGAACCGCCTGTACAGCATGGCGCAGACCCCGACGATCACGGCCAGCACGCCGTAATAACCATATTCCCACTTCAGCTCGGGCATGTGCTCGAAGTTCATGCCGTAGATGCCGGCCACGGCGGTCGGGACGGCCAGGATGGCGGCCCAGGCGGCCAGTTGGCGGGTGATGACGCCCTGGCGCTGCTGTTCCAGCAGGCTGCTGATCTCGAACACGAAGGTCAGCACCTCGCGCAGGCTGTCGACCAGGATCTCGGTGCGCTGGATGTGGTCGCGGACGTCGCGGAAATAGGGCCGGACATCGCTGTCGATGCAGGGCAGCTCGTGATGCTCCAGGGCGCTGACCACCTGGGTCATGGGGCCCAGCAGCTTCTTGAACTTCATCAGCGCCCGGCGGAGGTTGAAGATGCGGGCGATCTCGGCGCGGCTGAGGAAGGCGTCCAGCGCTCGCCGCTCGAAGCCGGCGAGCTCCTCCTCGATGGCGTCGACGACGGGCATGTAGCCGTCGACGATGAAGTCCAGCACCGCGTGCAGCACGTAGTCGACGCCGTGCGACAGCAGGGCCGGGGCGGCCTCCAGCTGGGCGCGCAGCCCGCTGTGGGCCCGGGCCGAGCCGTGGCGCACGGTGATCAGGTGCTGGCGCCCGACGAAGAAGTCGGTCTCGCCATATTCGATGCGGTCGTTGTCCAGCCGCGCGGTCTTGGCGACGACGAACAGCTGATCGCCATAGACATCGACCTTGGGCGTCTGGCGGGCGTTCAGCGCATCCTCGATCGCCAGCGGGTGCAGGCGGAAGGCCTGCTGCAGCACGCGCAGCTCTGCCTCGTCGGGCTCGACCAGGCCGATCCAGACGAACTCGCCCTCGCGGGGGCGCAGGCTGTCGGGATCGCCCAGGCTGAGCGGACGAACGATCTGGCCGTCGATATAGGCGCTGGCGGCGACGACGCTCACAGAGAGAGGCTCACAGGGAGAGGCTCACAGGGAGAGGCTCACGCGCTCAGTGGCTGGCCGCGTAGGCTTCGACCTGCGCCACGCGCCGGGCCTTTTCTGCCGCGTCGAGGAACGAGCCGGTGAAGCTGTTCTTGGCCAGGGTGACGATCTCCTCGCGGGTCAGGCCGACGGCGCCGGCGGTGGCCATGTAGTTTTCCAGCAGGTAGCCGCCGAAATAGGCCGGATCGTCGGAGTTCACGGTCGCCTTCAGGCCCAGGGCGAGCATCTTCTTCAGCGGGTGGACGTCCAGGCTGGGCACGCCGCATAGCTTCAGGTTCGACAGCGGGCAGACCGTCAGGGTGGTCCCGTCGGCGATCAGGCGCGCCGTCAGGGCCTCGTCTTCCAGGGCGCGGTTGCCGTGGTCGATGCGGTCGACCTTCACCAGGTCGATGGCCTCCCAGACATATTCGGGCGGGCCTTCCTCGCCGGCGTGGGCGACGATCTTCAGGCCCAGGTCGCGGGCGGCCTGGAACACGCGGGCGAACTTGGCCGGCGGGTGGCCGACTTCCGAGCTGTCGAGGCCGACGCCGGCGATCTTGTCCAGCCACGGCTTGGCCAGTTCCAGGGTCTCGAAGGCGGCCTCTTCCGACAGGTGGCGCAGGAAGCAGAGGATCAGCTTGGAGGTGACGCCCAGCGTCTTCTCGGCCTCGTCCATGCCGGCCAGCAGGCCTTGCATCACCACGCCGAAGGCGACGCCGCGATCGGTGTGGGTCTGGGGATCGAAGAAGATCTCGGCGTGGGTCCCGCCATCGGCCGCCAGGCGCTTGAAATAGGCCAGGGCCAGGTCCTTGAAGTCCTCGGCGGTGATCAGCACGCCCGCGCCCTGGTAATAGATGTCCAGGAAGTCCTGCAGGTTCGAGAAGGCGTAGGCCGCGCGGATGTCCTCGACCGAGGCGAAGGGCAGGGTGACGCCATTGCGCTGAGCCAGCTCGAACATCAGCTCGGGCTCGAGGCTGCCCTCGATGTGCATATGCAGCTCGGCCTTGGGCAGGCCGCGGACAAATTCGGTAAGGGCGGTGTCGGTCATGGCGTTTTATGAGCCGCCATCGCGCCTGCAATCAACCGTCATCCCGCGCTTTATGCGCGGGACGACGGCGTTTGGATTAGTGCGCGGCGTCCTTGGCCTTTTCGCCGGCCTTCTTGGCGGCGTCGCCGGCTTCCTCGGCGGCCTTGCCGGCGGCGGCGGCCGCATCGCCCGCGGCTTCCTTGGACGCTTCGGTCGGCGCGGCGGCGGCGTCGGCCGTGGCGTTGGCGGCGTCGGTCGCGGCCTGCGAGGCGGCGGCGGCCTGATTGGCGGCGGCGGCGCTTTCGGTGGTCGCTTCCTGGGCCTTCTCGGCCTTGTTCTCGCAGGCCATGACCGTCAGGCCCAGAGCGGCCACTGCCGCGATCGTCACGATACGCATGAGCGTCTTCTCCCTCTCCGGCCTTGGCGCCGGGTCAGGAGATAATCCCAAGGCCGAGGTTCGGTTGCGCGCGCTCTACAGCGGCTGGGGCGGAGGCGGCGGGCCTTCCGGCAGGGGGATGAACTCGTCGTGGTCCAGGTCGGGCAGCTTCATGCGGCCGGCCTTCCAGTCGGCCTTGGCCTGCTCGATGCGGTCCTTGGACGAGGAGACGAAGTTCCACTCGATGAAGCGCGGGCCGACCGGCTCGCCGCCCATCAGCATGACGGTGGAGCGCTCGATGGCCTTGAAGACGATGGTGTCGCCCGGGGCGAAGACCGCCATCTGGGTCTCGACCAGTTCGCGGCCGTCGACCTCGACGCGGCCGGCGGCGATATAGGCGGCGCGTTCGGCATATTCGGCGGGCAGGGCGGCGGTGGTCCCCGGCTCCAGCTCCCAGTGCACATAGAAGAGCGGCGAATAGACCGGCACGTTCGACTTGGCGCCGAACGCCTCGCCGGCGATCAGTCGCGCCTTCAGTCCGCCGCTCTCATAGTAGGGCAGGTCGGCCGGACCTTCATGGTGGGTGAAGCTGGGGGCGATCTCCTCATATTCCTTGGGCAGGGCGATCCAGGCCTGCATGCCGTCCATGCGCCCGCCGTGCTCGCGCAGGCCCTCGAAGCGTTCGGAGTGGGTGATCCCCGAGCCGGCCGTCATCCAGTTGACCTCGTTGGGCTTGATCACCGCCAGCGAGCCGACGCTGTCGCGGTGGGTGATCTCGCCTTCGAACAGATAGGTCAGGGTCGACAGGCCGATATGCGGGTGCGGGCGCACGTCGGCGTTCTTGGCGAAGCCGGGCTGGAAGGCCGCCGGACCCATGTGGTCGAGGAAGGTGAACGGCCCGACCATGCGGTGCGCGTGGAAGGGCAGGATGCGGCCCACTTCGAAATTGCCGAGATCACGGCGGCGGGCTTCGAAGACGAGGTCGATCATGGGGCGCTCCGGGAAGGGTGGGCGCAGTTTAGCGGGGGTTTGTGGGGGATGCTTGGATAAATCCTCCCCAACGCCCACACACGTCATCCCGCGCTTCATGCGCGGGATGACGACGATAAACTAATGAGGATCTCAGCTCAGCGGGCTGACGTACGGGCTCACGAGACCCAGCGGCACGGCGGTCGAGTTCTTGACGCCGCGGATGACGATGCGGCTCTCGATGTTGCTGACCAGCCCCAGCGACAGCAGCTTCTCGCGCAGGAACTCGTCGAAGGCGTGCATGTCGCGGGTGACGATGCGCATCTCGTAGTCGGCGGCGCCGGTGACGGTGGCGCACTGCACGACCTCGGCCCACTTGGCGACGGCCTGTTCGAACGTGTCCAGATTTTCCTTGGTCGGAAGGGACAGCTTGACGGTGCAATAGACTTCGAAGCCCAGGCCCAGCTTTTCGCGGTCCAGAATCGTGACGCGACGCTGGATGACGCCGGCGTCTTCAAGGCGCTTGATCCGGCGCCAGCACGGGCTGGACGAGAGGCCGACTCGCTCGGCGATCTCCGCGACGGACAGTCCGGCGTCGTGTTGGATGAGATCCAGGATCTTGGCATCCACGGCGTCGAGTTGTTCGGACAAGAAATTCCTCCCCCAAGTGGGCGTTGACGCTCCAATTTTGCGCAAAGGGGGCCTGAGTCGGGCACGCCTTGGGCAAACAATTTCCGCGCTTCTATAAGATATTGCGTTACGGGCGAGAAGACCCCGGAGGAAAATTTTTGCCATGCGGCACTCTGAAGTCACTCTCGACGACAAATACGTGCTCGAAAATGGTCGAGCCTTCATCACTGGCGTGCAAGCGCTGCTGCGGGTCCTGCTGGATCGCAAGCGCCTGGATCGCCTCGCGGGCCTGAACACCGGGGGCTATCTTTCCGGCTATCGCGGCTCGCCCCTGGGCGGCCTCGACCAGCAGGCCGCGCGCATCAAGAAACTGCTGACCGCGCACGACGTGGTCTTCCAGGAAGGCCTCAACGAGGACCTCGCCGCCACCGCCGTATGGGGCAGTCAGCAGGCCAACCTGTTCCCCGGCGCGCTTTATGATGGCGTGTTCGGCATGTGGTACGGCAAGGCGCCCGGCGTCGACCGCACGGGCGACGTCTTCAAGCACGCCAATTTCGCGGGGACCTTCCCGACCGGCGGCGTGCTGGCGGTGGCCGGCGACGACCACGCCTGCAAGAGCTCGACCCTGCCGTCGCAGTCCGAGTTCGCCTTCCAGGACTTCGAGATGCCGGTGTTGTCGCCGGCCGATGTTCAAGAAGTGCTGGACTACGGCATTCTCGGCATCGCCATGTCGCGGTTCTCGGGTCTGTGGACGGGCATGATCGCCCTGGCCGACACCATGGACAGCGGCGTGACCATCGACGTCTCGCTGGATCGCCACCAGGCCATCATTCCCGACTTCGCCTTTCCGCCCGGGGGGCTGGGCATCCGGCAGAAGGACCAGCCGATGGAGAAGGAGCGGCGGATGCGGCTCCACAAGCTCCCGGCGGCCCTGGCCTTCGCCCGCGCCAACCATATCGACCGCGTGGTGCTGGGCGCCTCGCACGTGAAGGTCGGCAAGGCGCGCCTGGGCATCGTCTGCCAGGGGCAGGCCTACAAGGACGTGCTGGAGGCCTTCACGGCCATGGGCATGACCCTGCAGGAAGCCGCCGACCTGGGCGTCTCCATCTACAAGGTCGGCATGCCATGGCCGCTGGAGCCGCTGGGCCTGCGGGCCTTCGCCGCCGGCCTCGAGACCCTGATGGTCATCGAGCACAAGCGCGGTCTGATCGAACCCCAGGCGCGCGCGGCCCTCTATGATCTGCCCGCCCAGGCGCGCCCGCGCATCATCGGCAAGGTCGACGAACGCGGCGCGCCGCTGCTCTCGGAGCTCGGCTCGCTGTCGGTGGCCGAAATCGCCCTGGCCATCTATGACCGTCTGCCCGACGGCCCGCACATGGAGCGGGCCCGCGCCTATCTGAACCGCGTCTCGGCCGCCGGCGTCGCCGCCGTCAGCCTGGCCGCCGACCAGGCCCGCAAGCCGTTCTTCTGCTCGGGCTGCCCGCACAACAGCTCGACCAAGCTGCCCGAGGGCTCGCGCGCGCTCGCCGGCATCGGCTGCCACTACATGGCCGGGTTCAACGACCCGATGACCGACCTCAACACCCACATGGGCGGCGAGGGCCTGACCTGGGTCGGCGCGGCGCCGTTCACCTCGGAGAAGCACGTCTTCCAGAACCTGGGCGACGGCACCTACAACCACTCCGGCTCGCTGGCCATTCGCGGCGCGATCGCGGCCAAGACCAACATCACCTACAAGCTGCTCTATAACGACGCCGTCGCCATGACCGGCGGCCAGCGCGCCGAGAGCGGCTTCACCCCCGCCCAGATCACCCGCCAGCTGGCGGCCGAGGGCGTGACCAAGACCGTCATCGTCGTCGACGAGCTGAACCGCTACGAGGGCGTCAACGACCTGGCCCCGGGCGTCGAGGTCTTCCCACGCTCGGACCTGATGCGCGTGCAGGAGATGCTGCGCGACACGGCCGGCGTGACGGTGCTGCTGTACGACCAGACCTGCGCCACCGAAAAGCGCCGCCGCCGCAAGCGCGGCTCGATGGCCAAGGCGACGCAGCGCGTGTTCATCAATCCGCTGGTCTGCGAAGGCTGCGGCGACTGCTCGGTGAAGTCCAACTGCGTTTCGGTCGAGCCGCTGGCCACGGAGTTTGGCCGCAAGCGCAAGATCAACCAGTCGTCCTGTAACCAGGACTACAGCTGCGTCGAGGGCTTCTGCCCCTCGTTCATCACGCTGGAAGGCGCGGAAAGCGCCAACGCCAAGAAGACGCCGGCTGCCCTGACCGCCGAGTCGACGCCGCTGCCCGAGTTCGAGCCGCTGACCGGCGTGCGCAAGATCCTGTTCACCGGCGTCGGCGGCACCGGCGTCACGACCGTGGCCTCGATCCTGGCCATGGCCGCCCATATCGACGGCCGCGCCGGCAGCGTGGTCGACATGACCGGCCTGGCCCAAAAGGGCGGTTCGGTGTTCAGCCACGTCAAGATCGGCGAGACCGAGGAGACCATCGTCGGCGGCCGCGTCCCGGCCGCCAGCGCCGACGTGCTGATCGCCTGCGACCTTTTGGTCGCCGCCTCGCCCGAAGGCCTGTCGCTCTACGCCAAGGACCGCACGCGCGCCTTCGGCAACAGCGACTTCGCCCCCACGGCCGACTTCGTCACCAGCCGAGACGTCAAGTTCGACTCGAGCGCCATGGCCCGCCGGGTGAAGGGCGCGACCAATAGCTTCGACGCCTGTCCCGCCCAGCGCCTGGCGGAAACCGAGTTCGGCGACGCCATCTACGCCAACATGATCATGGTGGGCTTCGCCTGGCAGCGCGGGGTGATCCCGGTCTCCAGCCGCGCCCTCTATCGCGCCATCAAGCTGAACGGCGTCGACGCCGAGGCCAACCTGCAGGCCTTCGAGCTGGGCCGGCGCGTCGCCCACGACCCGGCCTCGATCACCGTCAAGGAAGACAAGGTCGCCACGCCCGAGACCATGCCGCTGGACGACCTGATCGCCCACCGCATCAAGGAGCTGACGGCCTATCAGAACGCCGCCTACGCCCAGCGCTACGCGGACAAGGTGGCAAAGGTCCGCGCGGCCGAAGCCGGCATTGGCGGCGAGGCCCTGACCCGGGCGGCGGCGGTCAATCTCTACAAGCTGATGGCCTACAAGGACGAGTACGAGGTCGCTCGTCTGTACACGGACGGTCGCTTCAAGGCCGAGCTGGCCGGGACCTTCAAGGGCGGCAAGGCCAAGGTCTGGCTCGCTCCGCCGCTGCTGGCCCCCAAGGGCCCGGACGGCAAGCCCAAGAAGATCGCCTTCGGCGGCTGGATGCTCGACGCCGCCTTCCCGATGATGGCAAGGATGAAGGGCCTGCGCGGCGGCGCGCTCGACATCTTCGGCCACACCGAGGAGCGCAAGATGGAGCGCGGCCTGATGGCGTCCTACGAGACGACCCTCGACCGCCTGGCCGCCGGCCTCTCCCCGGAGAGCCTGTCGCTGGCGGTCAAGATCGCCGAGATCCCGCAACAGATCCGCGGCTACGGCCACGTCAAGGACGCCTCGGTGGTCACGGCGAAAGCGGCCGAGGCCAAGCTGTGGGCGCAGTGGGGCGGTAGCTGACCACCGTATCGTGGCGGGAAGTCTGTGCTAGGCTTCCCGCCATGAACAAGCCGGTTCGCGACGCCTCGGTTTCGGTGACCCTTCCCAGCAGCGCGGTGGAGGAACTGAATGCGCGCGTTGCCTCAGGAGAGTTCGGCAGCCTGGATGAGGCCGTCACGGCCGCGCTCTTGGAGCTTGAGCACTTTCGCGCCGTCGAATTGGTTGGGGGCGAGGCGGCGTTTCAGGCCCTGGCGGGCCGGATCGAAGCCGATTCCGGAACGCATGTCGGCGAGGTCGACGCTTTCGAGTTCCTGCACGCGCTGAAAGACGAATATGAGCGCTTTGCCGCCCAGGACGACCGCGCTTGAAACCAGTGCGGCTCAGCGCGCTGGCCGCCAAGGAAATCCGTCGTATTGGCGAGGACATAAAGCGCGACAAGCCCCAGGCCGCCGTGGCTTTCGTCGCGCAGTTGCTGCAGCGCTGCGAGAGCCTGGCGAGTGCGCCTGAAGGTTACGGACTGAAGCCGCGATACGGCTCGGCCGTACGTGGTGTGACGGTTCCGCCCTATGTGATCCTGTATCGGATACGAGCGACGGACATCCTCATCCTCAGTGTCCGACATGGCGCGCGTAGGCCCGTGGCGCTGAAATGATCAGGGACCCGCGTGGCGCGCCCGGCGCATCGTGCTAGGCTTGCCGCCATGACCAATTCCGCCAAGCCCGTGACCGTCACCCTCAGCGCCGAGGACGCCGCCGACCTGCAGGCGCGGGTCGAGCGGGGTGAGTTCGCCTCTCTGGACGAGGGCGTGGCCGCGGAACTGGCCGAGCTGAACTATCGCCGGGCGGCGGAGATCGTTGGCGGTCCGGAGAAGCTGGAGGCCCTGCTGGACAAGCTGGAAGTGGTCGAGACTCAGGACCCCGCCGACTGGATCGGCGGCAAGCGCTCGCTGTCCGACATGCTGGCGGACCTGAAGGCGCAAGCCGGGTCGTAGGCGCCGCCATGACCGAATTCGATTTCGACGCTGTCGTGGTCGGCGCGGGCGCCGTGGGCCTGGCCTGCGGTTACGCGCTCGCCAAACGCGGCCTGATCGTCGCCGTTCTGGAAGAGCAGGGCCACATCGGACAGGGCGTGTCTTCGCGCAATTCGGAGGTCATCCACGGCGGGCTCTACTATCCGACCGGATCGCTGAAGGCGCGGCTGTGCGTGCAGGGGCGGCGGCTGCTGTATGCGTTCCTCGACAAGCACAATGTCGCCTACAAGCGCTGCGGCAAGCTGGTGGTGGCGACGTCGGACGACGAGATCCCGCGCCTGGACGCGATCTGGGACCAGGCCCTGGCCAATGACGTCGAGGGCATGGAGCGGCTGACCGGCGCGCAGGCCCGCGCCCTGGAGCCCGGCCTCAACGCCCACGCGGCGCTGCTGTCGCCGCGGAGCGGGGTCTTCGCGAGCCACGACTACATGCTGGCCCTGCAGGGCGAGATCGAGGCCGCCGGCGGGGCGGTGGTGCTGGGCACGCCGTTCGAGGGCGCGCAGGCGCTACCGGGCGGCGGCTTCACGATCCGGGCCGGCGGCGCGGATCCCACCAGCCTGACCTGCCGCCTGCTGGTCACCGCGCCGGGCCTGTCGTCGCAGGACGTCGCCGGGCGGATCGAGGGCTATCCGGCGGATCACATCCCCAAGGCCCACTACGGCAAGGGCGTCTATTTCCGCCTGACCGGCAAGGCGCCGTTCCAGCGGCTGATCTATCCGCCGCCTATCCACGGGGCGCTGGGCACTCACTACCGCAACGACCTGGGCGGCCAGGCGGTGTTCGGGCCGGACCTGGAATATGTCCCCGCGCCAGACTATTCGGTCGATCCGGCCAAGGCGGATGTCTTCGCCGCCTATATCCGCAAGTTCTGGCCGGGCCTGCCCGACGGCGCCCTGCAGTCCGACTATGCCGGGGTGCGTCCCAAGCTGCACGGGCCGGACGAACCGCAGCCCGACTTCCAGCTGCGCGGCGTCGAGGACCACGGCTTCGCAGGCCTGATGGCGCTGTTCGGCATCGAAAGTCCCGGCCTGACCAGCTCCCTGGCGATCGGCGAGACGGTCGCCGCCCGCCTGCTGGGGGAGCCGGCCCTCTAGCTTCGCGTTGACACCGGATCGGCCCGCGCCGATGGTCCGCCGCCGTACAGCTTCCCCTGGAGTCCGCCTTGACCAACCTGCTGCACGCCATGCTGGGCAAGGGTCTGGGCGGTCTGGAGCAGGTCTTCCTCGACTACCAGCCGATCCTCGAGGCCTGGGCCGCCAAGCGCGGCGGACGCTGCGTCGGCGTCGTGCGCAAGGGCGGCAAGGTGGCGCTGGCTCAGGCCGGGCGGACGCCGCCGCTGGCCGAGATGCCCGCCTTCACCGACTGGGACCCGATCACCCTCGGCGCGGCGCGGGCTGTGGTCCGGACGAGCAAGCCGGCGATCGTCCTCAGTCACGGCCAGCGCCCGGCGCGGCTGTTCGCCAAGGCGGCGTCGGCCGACGTGGTCCAGGCCGTCTGCGTCCACAAGCCCAGCTTCGACGTGACGGCGGGGACCCACTATCTGTGCGTCGGTCAGCACCTGGCGAACCTGGCCCTGGAGCGCGGCGCGCCAGCCGACCATGTCCATGTCGTGCGGAACGCGGTGAAGCCGCCAACCGTCCAGGCCCGGCCCTTCGCGCGCGAGGAGGGCCCGGTGAAGATTGTCGCCGCCGGTCGGCTGCACGCCAAGAAGGGCTTCGACGTCTTGATCCGGGCCGTCGGCAAGCTGCGCGCCTGGGACCTCGACGTCACCTGCGAGATCGCCGGCGAGGGCGACGAGCGCGCCGGCCTGGAGGCGCTGATCAAGGAACTCGATCTCGATCCGTGCGTGAAGCTGACGGGCTGGACCGACGACGTCGCGGGCTTCCTGGCCACGGGCGACCTGTTCGCCTTCCCGTCGCACCAGGAAGGCTTCCCGCTGACCCTGCTGGAAGCGATGGCCGTCGGCCTGCCGGTGGTGTCTACCGAGATCGACGGGCCGGTCGAGATCCTCAAGGAGGGCGTCACCGGCCGCCTCGTGCCGGACGATGATCCCGACCGCCTGGCCGAGGCCCTGGGCGAGCTGATCAGCGACCGCGCCGCCGCCCGGCGTCTGGGCGCGGCGGCCCGCGAGCTGGTGCTGCGCGACTATGGCCCCGACGCGCTGGCCCGGCGCCTGGAAGCGGCGCTTGACGGAATGCTTTCGTAAAGTGGGTCAGGCGAAACTGTGCGCGGTTTCGCCGCCAGACCCACCTCGACTCTAAGGCTTGATGCGAAGCGCGCTCGGGAGTATGACCCCCGTCCGTCCTGGCGATGGCTGGGTAGCTCAGATGGTTAGAGCGGTGGATTCATAACCCACAGGTCGGCGGTTCGATCCCGCCCCCCGCCACCAGGACGGAAGAGTTTCTTCTTAGAATTCAAACTCTTCCAAGCTAGGCGCAGACGGCCTTCTTGAGGATTTCGTTCGCCCGGCTCTGCCAGCCGGGACCGCCTTCGCGCAGCTTCTCGATCACTTCCTGGTCCAGGCGTAAGGTGACCTGCTTCTTGGGATTGTCGGATTTCGGGCGGCCAGGCCGCGTCAGCGTGCCGTTGGCGGGCCGGATGACCTTGCCCCCAATGCTGAATTGAGCACGAGCGAACTGGTCTTCGGTCCATTCGGGCGCGTCATCGGGATCAACCCACGAGCTTTCCGAATTTTCGTTGTTCTCGGGCATTGCATTTCCTCATCGAGATAATGCGCCGCGCATTTCCGCGTCGCGTCCAAATGACCATGATCAGGCGTCCGTGTAGTCGGCCGACTGTCTGAAAGCGATTTTCTCCATAGTCCTCGCGGTCGTCGAGAGATGTAAGCTCTGGCCCGTCGAACACTGAAGCCACATCCGCGAAATCCAAGCCGCGATGCTCCAGCGTTTGGCGGCGTTTCTCCTCATCGAATTCGATATCCATGTCGGAAGCGTTCCTCCGACAAAACTATCTCATAGGGTGTGTTAAGCTTAAAGATCGCCATTTGCGATATCAATTCTTGTAGCTACGAAAATAGCGCGATCGGGGTGAGCAAGCAACGGCTTCTCGGCGCCACTCGTTCTCGCTCCATGGCGCGCGCGCTCAAGGTCTTTACGTGGTCGGACGGCTTCCATCGCTACACGGTGGCGGAGACCTCGCGCGCCAAGGCCCTGGCGGCCTGGGAGACGGATCGCGATCTGTTCAAGGAAGGCGTCGCTCAGGAGGCGCCCGATGCGCCCGACGCGAAGGCCGCCTTGGCCGCGCCGGGCGCGGTGATCCGGCGGGCCGAGGGCGGGCTGAAGTCGGCGGTCGACAAGTTGCCGAAGGCCAAGCCGAAACCGAAGGTCGACGACCAGGCCGAGGCCCAGCGGAAGCAGGCGCTCGCGGAAGCCGAGGCCGCGCTGGAAACGGCCGAAACCGAACAACGCGACGCCGAGGCCGACCTTGAGCGCCGTCGCCGCGATCTCGACGCCGAGGCGGCCGCGCTCAGCGGCTCCTGGGCGAAGCGGCGCTCGGCTCTGGAGAAGACGATCGCGCGTCTGCGACGGTGATGGTCCCGCCGCGCAGGCCCTGGCCGTTCAGATAGTCGAGCAGCGCGGCCGGGTAGTCGGTCTGGACGACGCTGACGCCCTGGGCGATCAGGCCGCCCCAGGCCTTGCCGGGATCGGTCAGGGCATGGCTGTCGCCAGCCGCGTCGGGTAGCCCCTTCAGGCCCTTGCCGGTCAGGCTGTTGGTCCAGACGCGGACGCGGGCGGCGCGGGCCGCGTCGCGCACGGCCACGAAGCCGTCCGCCTTCAGGGCGTCCATTTCGATGGCCGGGATCGCCCGCGCGCCGGAGGCCTGGGCGGCGGTGATCGCGGCCAGTTGCTCGGTGCGCCGACCGCCCTTGCCGCCGACGATCGGCATGAAGGCTAGGGTCTTGTAGAGCGGCTGGTCGGCGATCGGCGCGTCGCCCAGATCCGCGCGCGCCTTGAACAGCACCCAGTCGTCGGCGTCGACGTCGTGAACCACGCGGGCGACCTGGGCCGAGAGCGGGCCGTCCTTGATGTCGAGATTGACCAGGATGCGGCCGCGGGCGGCCTTGAGGAAGGCGCACAGGGTCGGGGGCGCGGCGTCGGTGGCCTGGCCGTCGGCCTTCAGGCGAAAGGCCTGGAGTTCGCCGAGGGTCAGGTCCGCGACCTTGCCCTTGCCGGTGGTGGTGCGGTCGACCTTGTCGTCGTGCATGAGGACCAGGGCGCCGTCCTGGGTGCGGCGCACGTCGATCTCGACCAGGTCGACGCCCAGGGCGATGCAGCGCTCCAGGGCGGCGATAGAGTTCTCGGGGAGGGCGCTGGTCAGGCCGCGCGACGGGGCCGGCGCATGGCAGGCGCGGTGAGCCACGACCATGACGCCGTCGGCCGGATCATAGAGGCGGTCACGCAGGTCGGCGGCATGGGCCGAACCGGCCGCGACCGCGACGGTCATGGCGATCGAAAGCGCGCGAAGTCGCATGGTCCAAGCTCCCCAGCCCTTCCCACTGCATCGCTGATTCAGGCGACAGGCGTGCGGCGGTTCGGACTCATTGGGATGACGCCGCCAAGGCGAGGGCGCCTCAGGCTTTCAGTGCGAGAACTTGTCCTGGAGTGAAAGGCCTCAAACCTTCCGGAACCCGCGCAGGACGTTGGCCTCGGTGCTCAGTTGCAGCTTGGCGTAGTCGATGCGCGGCGTGTCCGAGAAGATCAGGTAGTAGTACTTCATCTGCTCGGACCACCAGTAGCCGGGGCAGTTGTCGCCCTGGGTCATCGGCTTGGTCGTGATGTCCTTCAGCGCGGTGTAGCCATAGGTCGCGCGGCTGGTCGCCTTCATCTCGCGGTAGTGGATCGCCGTCAGCTGGCGATAGCGGTCGTCGCGGTCCAGCAGCCACAGGTTCAGGCAGGCGTCGGCATATTCGGGGCGAAGGCCGGTGGCCTTGCGGCGCGCCTGGCGGGTGGCGACATCGATCGATTCCGGGATGACGCCGTAGGTCGCCTGCATCTCGGTGAACGAGGCCAGGTAGTCGTCGCCTTCCTTCTTGTAGCCCACCTGCGCCAGCAGCCCGGCATAGTAGGCGGCCAGTTCGCTCTGCGACGTGTTCAGCACCGCGCCGGTCTCATAGTCGACCATTGGGAACCACAGGCGGCCGTCGTAGCGCTTGGCCTGGTGGGCCAGTTGGGCGGCGGTGACTTCCTGGGCCCAGCGCTTGCAGTCCTCGTCGCCGAACAGTTCCCAGGCGTCCCAGAGGTATTCGTAGAAGCTGTCGGCATAGATATCGATGCTGGCCGCGCGGCTGATCCACTCGCCGGTGCGCGCGTCGATGTTGGCGGCCATCAGGCCCAGCTTCGAGCGTTTGTCGAGCGCGTGCTTCATCGCCTTCTTGGCGACGTCGAAATAGCGCCTGTCGCCGGTCAGCTGGCTCAGCACCCCGAACTCGGTGATGTAGGTGCCGATCTCGGCCAGGTTGGTCTCGGGATCGCGGACCGCGCCGGTCTTCAGGTTGACATAGCGCCAGGGCAGGCCGTGGGGCGAGGCGTCGAACGCCTTCAGCAGGCGGTCGGCCAGGTCCTTGGCCTTGGCCAGAAGCACGGGGTCGCCGCAGGCCAGGTGCGCCGAGATCAGGCCGCCGACGAGGCGGATATTGGTCTCGAAGACCTGGGCCTCGCCATTGACGTCGAAGTCCAGCGACGACTTCACCCAGTCGACGCCGGCCTGGAACTCGGCGTCCAGACCCATGATCCACAGGGTGTCCAGCGCCTCGACCAGCGACAGGCCAAGATCGTGGCCCTCGACAAAGAACGACTGCGACGTGCCGCTGACGGGATTGATCTCGTCCTTGCCCCAGGCCTTGGCGACATAGCCCTGCCAGGCCCACTGGAACTCCTTGCGGACATCGGCGGCCAGAGCCTTCCAGTCCTCCTTGGGCGCGCCTTTTGGGGGAGCGGCCAGGGCCAGGCCAGGCGTGAGCCCGGCGGCGGCGAGGGCGGCGAAGGCGGAGCGGCGAGTGAGTCGGGCGAGCGTCATGGAACCAAACCTAACGGCGACCGCGGGCCTCGGCGAGAGGCGCTGACCTAAACCGGCGAGGCTTCGTTCGCCGGACTCTCCGGCAGGCGGGCGCGCAGGATGCAGCTCAAGCCTTCGGGGCGATAGTCCATGGTCGCCGCGCCCTTCAGCTCGCCGCCCAGGCTGCGCTCGATCAGGCGCGAGCCGAAGCCCTTGCGGGTGGGCGGGGTCACGACGGGACCGCAGGTCTCGGTCCAGAGGAGCTCCAGCGCGCGGCTGTCGGGGTCATAGGTCCACGACAGCGACACCCGGCCCCCGGCGTTCGACAACGCCCCGTACTTCAGGGCGTTGGTGGCCATCTCGTGCAGGATCAGCGCCATGGTCAGGGCCCCGCCGGGCCGCAGGCGTACGGCCGGACCCTCGATGGTGAAGCGCGCGCTGGCCTGGTCGAACGGGCGCAGGGCGCGCTCGACCACCTCCCCCAGCTCGGCGCCGTGCCAGCTCTCGCGGGTCAGGATGTCGTGAACGCCCGACAGGCCCAGCAGGCGGGCCTCGAACTTCTCGAAGGCCACGACCGGGTCGGGCTCGTTGCGCAGGGTCTGGGCGGCCATCGACTGGACCGTGGCCAGGGTGTTCTTGACCCGGTGATTCAGCTCGTTGATCAGCAGGCGCAGCTGGCTCTGGTGGCGCGCTTGGGCGTTCTCGGCCTCCTTGCGGACGCTGATGTCGGAGATGATCGCCAGGATGTAGGCCGGCTGGCCGTCGACGCGGACCATGGAGGCGGTCAGGTGGATCCACAGGTCGCCCTGGCCGACCAGGAACCGCCGCTCGGCCGAGCAAGTCTCGATCTCGCCCGACAGCAGGGCCGCGCTCGACAGGAGCGTCTGATCCAGCACGTCCGGATGCACAAGGCTCTGCAGCGAAACGCCCAGCAGGGCGTCGCGGTCGCGCCGGAGCAGGGCGCAGAAGCTGTCATTGGCTTCCAGGATCTCGCCGGTGGGAGTCAGGCGCGCCACGCCCATCGCCGCCTGGTCGAACACGGCGCGGTAGCGGGCCTCGGCGGCCTCCAGCTTCAGTCGCGCCTCGATATTGGCCGTGACCACCTCGGTGTAGAGCACCAGGCCGCCGATCTCGCCGGCCCCGTCGTCGGTGGGGTCCGTGCGCCAGGGCGCCATCGACCAGCGAATCCATTCGGTGCGGCCGTCGCGGTCGACATACGGGTCGCCCTCGTGGCGCAGCTCGACGCCCTCGGCGAGGACCCGGGCGTGCAGGTCGCGCCACTTTCGCGGGATATGGGGGAAGACGTCGTAGTGTCGCCGGCCGATCAGCGGCATGTCGGGCGGCAGGTGCTGGTCGGTCAGGTACTGCCGCGAGGCGGCCAGGTAGCGCATCTGGTTGTCGAAGATCGCGATGCCCAACGGCGCGTGCTTCAGCGCCGTGGTGACGCTGGGCGACCCAGAAAGAGGCGGCGCTTCATTGATCATCGCCGCCCATGGTAGCGCTCACGGCGGCCGTATGGGCTGAACTTCCCGTGACAGGTTGTCGGACGAATTGCCGCACCCTGAGGTAGGTGGGCTCAGCCGGCCACCGGGAACACCCGAGTCTGCTTGACCACGCCATAGGCGAAGCTGGTGTCGATCGAGGCGATGCCGGGGATGGCGTGCAGCTTGCGGCGCATGAAGGTCTCATAGGCCTCCAGGCTGTCGACGATCACCCGCAACAGATAGTCGTCGCTGCCGGCCAGCAGAAAGCAGTCCAGGATCTGGTCGATGCGCTGCACCTGGGCCTCGAAGCCGGTGATCAGGTCCTGGCTGGGACTGTTCAGCCGCACGCGGACGAAGACGGTGATGGGCAGGCCATAGGCCTTCTGGTCGACCAGGGCCGTGTAGCCGGTGATGACCCCCTCGGCCTCCAGGTTGCGCACGCGCCGCAGGCAGGGGGAGGGCGACAGGTTCACCCGCTCGGCCAGCTCCTGGTTCGTCAGGCGGCCGTCCTTCTGCAGCTCGCGGATGATCTGGCGGTCCTTGGTGTCCATGGGGCGTCTCTTGAGCAGAATCTGCCAAAACTGAAGCTCATCGTGGCAGACTTCGCAATCCATGGCGCCCAGGTTCGCGCCACTCTCGCGTGACAGGGAGAGAGACATGCGCAACGACCAGGGCGGCTTTTCCACGCGGGCGATCCATGCGGGCTATGACCCCGCCGACGAGCACGGGGCGCTGACCCCGCCGTTGCACCTGACCTCGACCTTCGCGTTCGAGAGCGCCGAGGCCGGCGGCGAGATGTTCGCCGGGACGCGGGAAGGCCATTTCTATTCGCGGATCTCCAACCCGACGACCGACTTGCTGGAGCGCCGCCTGGCCAGCCTGGAGGGCGGCGAGGCGGCCGTCGCCACGGCCTCGGGCATGGGGGCGACCACCGCCACGTTGTGGAGCTTCCTGCGGGCGGGCGACGAGGTCATCACCGACCAGACGCTCTATGGCTGCACCTTCGCCTTCCTGCGCGACGGCCTGACCCGGTTCGGCGTGACGGTGCGGACCGTGGACATGACCCGGCCCGAAGCCCTGGCCGAGGCGATCTCGAACAGGACCCGGATCGTCTATTTCGAGACCCCGGCTAATCCGAACATGCGCCTCGTGGATATCTCCGCCATCAGCCGGATCGCCCACTCTTCCAGAGGAAAGGGGGCCGGCGCCAAGGTGGTGGTCGACAACACCTACGCCACGCCTGTCCTCACCCGGCCGCTCGCCCTGGGCGCCGACATCGTCGTCCACTCGGCGACCAAGTATCTGGGCGGTCACGGCGATCTCGTGGGCGGTATCGCCGTCGGCGGCGTCGAGGACATGGCCCGCGTGCGGCTGGTCGGCGTCAAGGACATGACCGGCGCGGTGATGTCGCCGTTCACCGCCTTCCTGGTGATGCGGGGCCTGAAGACCCTGACGCTGCGCATGGCGCGCCATAGCGAGAGCGGCGAGGCGGTCGCGCGCTGGCTGGAGGCGCATCCGGCCGTCGCGCGGGTTTTCCATCCGGGGCTGCGGAGCTTCCCGCAGCACGCCCTGGCCGAACGCCAGATGCGCGCCGGCGGCGGCATGATCGCCTTCGAACTGAAGGGCGGCCACCCGGCCGGGGTGGCGATGATGAACCGTCTGTCGATGATCCGCCGGGCGGTGTCGCTGGGCGACGCCGAGACGCTGATCCAGCACCCGGCCAGCATGACCCACTCGCCCTATTCGCCCGAAGAGCGCGCGGCGGCGGGCATCGGCGAGGGACTGGTGCGGCTGTCGGTCGGTCTCGAGGATGTGGCCGATATCCTGGAGGACCTGGAAGGCGCGCTGGAAGCGGTGCGGCTGGAGGCGCTGGCCTAGAGCATTTTCCGATCCAACTGGATCGGTGAAATGCTCTAGGTCTCTGTTTTAACGCATTTTCTGACGACGAACCGGTGCCCACTTCGTCGGAAAACGCTCTAGCAGTCCAGAAACTTCACCTCGTTGGCCGCGTACTTCATGTCGCTCGCCGTGAAGAGACCCGACAGGCCCAGCAAGGTGCAGCGCCCGCGCGTCAGATAGACCGGGATATCCCTGAGGTAGCCGCTCATCCGCCCCTTGTCCTCGAACCGGCGGCCAAAGGCGGCGGTGTCGATCAGGCTGTCGATGCGTCCCATCAGCGGGCTGTTGATGTAGATCCCGCCACGCGCGGCGAACATCAGGGCCGCGTCGCCCGCGAAGGCGCCCAGCAAGCCGCTGAAGATCGACAGGGCCTCGCGCGCCCGGGCGTCGCCATCGCGGGCGCGCGACAGGATCAGATCGTCGCCGTCGACCTCGCCGCTGCCGCCGTTCGCCGGCCCGAGGGCGGCGTGGATGTCGACGAGGCCCGCCTGCGAGAGGAAGTGCTCGACCGAGACGCGGCCGTACTTGGCCTGCAGGGCGTCGAAGACCGGAACCTCGCGCGGTTCGCCGGGCATGAAGTCGACGTGGCCGCCCTCGCTGACCACGGGCGTCCAGCCGTCGAGACGGTGCGGCGTGAGCGCGGCGACGCCGAGGCCGAGATTGGGGCCGATCACGGCGATCTGGGCGGCCTTGGCCGGCTTGCCGTCGCGGATCACGGTCATGGCCGCCGGCGACAGGCGCGGCGCGCCCAGGGCGCAGGCGGCGAAGTCGTTGAGCAAGGCCACGCGCGGGGTCTTCAGCACGGCTCGCAGCCAGGACTGCGTGATGGAGAAGTCGCCGGCCGTCAGCGCGATCGCGCCGTCGATTTCCGGACCCGCGCCACAGATCGCAGCGCCGATCAGGTCGCCGCGTCCGCCCAGGGTCGCTGTCAGATGCCGCTCCAGCTCGCGCAGCGAGGCGCAGGGCAGTTCGCGATGATCACGCGGAGGATCGCCAGGACGGACCACGGCCACCGCCAGGTCACGGCCGTTCACGTCGGCCAGAAGCACCGAGCCTTTCGCCATGGGTCGTTTCCTCTCGCGCCGGTTTTCATCCGTGCGCACGCTTGTTGTACCGGTAACATTGTTCCGTGAAATGCGCCTATCGTCGCGGGGTTGCATAATGACAAGGTTGTCATCGCGCGCACGCCAGGCGGGCGACCCTGGAGCGGCGCCGGGGGAAGCACGGAGGCGGGACCTCGTGGCGTTAACCTTTACGACTAAAATCCTAAATTTAGACGGCCGATTAACCGCGGCGTGCGTTTATCCCCGCATGGCGAAGTACGCGTCAGGCGGCGATCAAGATCGACGGACAGCCGTCCGTATTCAAACCCAGAGGTCGGGCAAGATCCTGTGCGGCGCCTTCGCGTGGGGCTGTGTGATCCGGGACCTGTCGAGCAGCGGCGCGCGCATCCAGATGCTGTCCGGCGCCGCGCCTCCGGGAAAGGCGCAACTGGTCGATCTGGTCGCTGGTCTGGCTCACGATGTGACGGTGGCCTGGCAGCGGGATCGCGATATCGGCTTGCGCATCACCAAGACCTACGACCTGCGCGGCCTGACCCCAGCCGTCGCGGGCGCCGCCAAACGGATCTGGCTGGCCTCGCAATCGGACGCCCCGACCGGCTAGGTTATCTTTTGGACTAGGACAGCAGGGCCCTGGATATGAAAAAGACCTCGGCCCCCCAGCCGAGGTCTTCTCATGTGTCGCTAGAGTGGGGCGCGCTTGAGCGGAGCGCGCTTGGCCTCAGGCGGTTTCGCGAGAGGCCTCATCGGCCATCGCGCGCACCAGGTCCAGAACCTGGCGACGGACGCGACCGCGGCCGATGCGCGGGAACACCTCGGCCAGTTCCAGGCCTTCCGGCGTGGTCAGGAACTCTTGGACCACCTTCTCGGCGTGCTGGGCGGCGTCATCGACTTCCGCGCCGCTCATCGGATCGGCCAGGCCGTCGAAGAAGAACGAGACCGGGACCTGTAGGGTCTTGGCGATCTCGTACAGCTTCGAGGCGCTGACGCGATTGGCGCCGCGTTCGTACTTCTGCACCTGTTGGAAGGTCAGGCCCAAGCTGTCGGCCAGTTGCTCCTGGCTCACGCCAAGCAGCTTGCGACGCATGCGGACACGGCCGCCCACGTGCATGTCGACAGGGTTGGGGCGTCGGCCTTCGGTTTCTTCGCTCATCTGTTTTTTCCGCCTCCAACGGTTGTTCGGAGAAAATGACACGACCGTAACGTCGGCGGAAGCTGGGGCGTTCATAGCGCGGCGTTACGTCGCGATGGCTTGGCTAGCCTCCCCGATCCGGAAAGATTAGTCGCCGAGCGGACGATTCGCCGCCAACCGAAGAGCGATCCGCTGCCGTTCAAGGCGAGTAGACCACAGTCCGTGCATCTGCGCACGCCGCAAATCCTATGCGTGAAGGCGCGCGCCCCCCGCGCGGTCATTCCAGATGCGCCGCGCCTCGCCGCTGTTGTCGTGCAGCCGGAACAAGGTCTCGGCCGCCAGGGTCTCGTCGCGGGGCGCGCCGGCCGAGAGTTGCGGCGTCATGGCCCGGGTGACCTGGCGCTGCACCGAGGCCAGATCGCCGAACGCCTTCATGTCCAGGGCGTCGATCTCGTAGCCGATCGGCGACTCTCGCCCGATCGCTTCCAGCACGCGATCCAGCAGATCCCGCGAGACGGCGATCTCGGACCCCGCGACCACGCCGTAGGGGTAGGGACGGGGAATGCCGACCAGGCGGGTGTCGATCGGCGAGTTCAGGATGCCCGGATAGAGCCGCATGTCGATCATGCCGACCAGGCGGGTCACGCCATGGCGCAGGGCCAGTTCGAAGGCGGCGGCCCAGCATTCGAACACGCGCTCGCCGCGGCCCGGGCCCTTGCGCTGGCGATAGGTCTCGGTGGTGAACAGGCGGGAGGCCTCCCAGACGTCAGCGCCCTTCTTGGGCGTTTCGCCCGGCGCGATCAGGTGGGCGAACTTGTCGGCCAGCATGCAGCGGTCGTCGGTCGGCCTCAGGCGCAGGCCGACTTCCAGCTCCAGGGCGTCGTTGAAGCCCAGCAGATAGATGGCGCGGTGGTCGTCATAGTCGTCGACCTCGCCGCCCGCCAGCACGACCAGGTCGACCCAGCCGTTCTTCTCGACGCACTGGCGCCGACGCTCCTCGTGCATGGCCCACAGCTGCGGGC
The DNA here is from genome assembly GCF_058681225.1 of Caulobacter sp. FV1ye6ST. NCBI lineage: Bacteria > Pseudomonadati > Pseudomonadota > Alphaproteobacteria > Caulobacterales > Caulobacteraceae > Caulobacter > Caulobacter sp. FV1ye6ST. The sequence goes on along the minus strand of NZ_CM178733.1, from coordinate 4,237,635 downwards.
CGTAGAGATGACGGTTCTCGGAAGTGATGATGTGGATCATGGCCGGCCCCCTTACTGGCTTGGACGGCCTGCATTAGGGGGCATGATGCCTTCGGCGCACGATAGGCCAAAAGGCCTAAGCCATGCGCGCGGAGGATGCTTGCCAGAGCGTCGGAGGTCTGGATCAGAGCTTGCTGAGCAGGCCCAGCTCGCCGGCCTTGAGCACGGCTTCCTGGCGCTTGACCACGCCCAGGCGCTTCTTGGCGGCCTCGATGTGGTGGTGAACCGTGCGCGGCGACAGCTCCAGGATCGCGCCGATCTCCCAGTCGGTCTTGCCGCGGCTGGCCCAGTAGAGGCACTGAGCCTGGCGCTCGGAGATGATCCCGTAGCCGGGATTGTCGTCCTGCATTTCCCAGTGCTTGAGCATGATCGTGCCGAACACCGTGGCCAGGCTGTCGATGACGGCGCGCGCGGTCGGATCGGTGTCGCGCGCCTCGGTCGACATGCGGATCAGCACTTCCTGCCCGGCCGGACCGAAGACGCGGACGACATAGCCGTCGTTCATGCCCAGCTCCGAGGCCTCGCCCCACATGGACTGGGCGCGGCCGTCGCCGAGCGGCTTGGCGTCGGTCCAGGCGAACGATCGGGGCGACTTCAGCAGCAGCTTCACGCACGGATCGTGGACGACGTAGCGTTCGCTCCAGTAGCGTTGGTCCCAGCCGTCGAAGTCACGGCGGCTCAGCGTGGGCGGCTCCTTGCCGTAGTGCTCGGCATTGACCAGGGTGGCGCAGAACCGGTCGTAGCCGAAAGCCCCGATCGCCTGGGCGAAATGGGTCTCGACCTCATGGGCCGAGCCCAGGTGCGGCGCCTGGCTGAGAAACGCCCAGGCCTGTTGTTCCGCCGTATTCAGCACGCACGCCGCTCCGTACTCACGCGAAAGGCGAAGCTAGGCTTGGATACGCCTCGGCGCCAAGCGTGTGCTATCCAGGGTAGCGTTGGAAACCGGTTTCCAATTGTCGCGGGAAAAGTCGGGACGCCGCCTTTTAGGCGGCCTCTTCCTCGTCCTGGTCCTCGTCGCCGCTCAGCAGGGCGCTCAGCACGGTGGCCAGGCGCTCGGGCTTGATCGGCTTTTCGACCACGTCCTGCATGCCGGCGGCGACATAGGTCTGGACGTCGGCCGGATCGGCGTTGGCGGTCAGGGCCACGATCGGTATGCCGCCGACGCGACCGCCCACTTCGCGGATGGCGCGGGTGGCGGCCACGCCGTCCATGCGCGGCATCTTGATGTCCATCAACACCAGGTCGAAGCGACCGCTCTTGGCCATCTCGACCGCCTCGACGCCATCGACGGCCTGTTCCGAGGTGCACTCGAACATGTCGCACAGGGCCTCGGCGACCATGCGGTTGGTGGCGTTGTCGTCGACGATCAGGATGTGGGCGGCGCGGCTGGCGACGGCCTGTTCCTCGTGGACCTCGGCCTCGGTGGCGGCGGGCGCGAGCGTCAGGCCGAAGCCGACGGTCAGGCCGGAGCCGCGATTGGCCTCGGCGTGCAGCGGGCCGCCCATGGCGCGCAGGACGCGGTGGGCCAGGGCCAGGCCCACGCCCAGGGCCATCTCGTTGCGGTCCTGCTGGCTGGTCGTGCCCAGCGGGTCGGCGATGAGGGTCAGGCGCTCGTCAGCGTGGCCCTCGGTATTGTCGCGCACCAGGCCGTCCAGCTGGACGTGGTCGCCTTGGCAGCGGGCCGTCAGGCGGGCCTCGATCATGCCGCGGCCGGCGGCCAGGGCGTTCTCGATCAGGATGTCGAACACCTGCAGCAGGCGCTCGCCGTCGACCTCGACCCCGCATTCGGGATCGCCGTCATAGGAGACCAGCAGGGTGGAGCCGCCCTCGTGGGCGCGTTCGGCCCAGCGCGCCTCGACGGCGTCGGCCAGGTCGCGCAGGCGGGTCGGGGTCGGGCTGAAGAGCAGTTGGCCGTGGCTTGAGCGGTGCAGGTCGATGGCCCGGCTCAGTGTCGCGCTCATGTCGCGGCTGGTGTCGCCGATGGCGCGCACGAACGCCGAGGCGTCGGGCGTCAGGCGTTGCTGCTCGAGGCGTTCGGTGATGGCCAGGACGCCGTCCAGGTGGGCGCCGATGTCGACGGCCATGCGCTCGACCAGGCCCATGGCGTCGCTGGCGTCGCGTTGGCGGCGGCGGTGAGAGGCGAGCAGCGAGCCGAGGCCGCCGACGCCGACATAGCGGCCGGCCTCGTCCACGGCGATATAGGCGGTGCGGAAGACGGGCGTGGGGCTGTCGGCCAGAGCGTTGACGAAGCTGTTGGAGTCGGAGGCCGCCGCGACGATGCGCGGCGTGGCGTCCATGACCTGGGAAACCGGCTTGTCGGCCAGGGTCTCGGCGGCTACCCGCATCATGCCTTGGAGCACGTCGCGATAGACCAGGCCGACGGGCTTTCCGGCTTCGACGACCGCGATCGCGGGCTTGGCCGGATCGGCGTCGAACATCGCGGCGACCTCGGCGCAGGCGGCGCCGGGGGCGATCGGGTCGCTCAGATCGATCAGACGGTAAAGCGTTTCCATGCGGCGCTTCGCTGGGACTTTGGAACGTCACATTGCCCCGGCTCGCCTTGCGGAGTCGTTAAGTTGAACGCGGTCACGGCGTGGTAATCGCGGGAAATCGCTCATCTTTCCGTCGACGCTCCGGGCGCGAGACGAAAAAGGGGCGTCGGATGACCCGACGCCCCGCCATTTTCTTGCGTAACTGGACTTACCAGGACTTGGAGATCGACACCCCGTAGAGGCGCGGCTCGGCGGTGATCACGTTGGTGAACAGGCCGGAGCTGTCGTCGGTGGTGTAGGCGTCGACGATCGGCGTCTTGTTGCCGATGTTCTTCACATAGGCGTCGATCGAGACACCCCATTCCGGCTTTTCGACCTTCAGGGTGATGTTGCCGTTGTCCCACGACTTCAGGCGGTCGTACTCGGTGTTGTAGACCCGAGCGAACTGCTGGCTCTGGCGGTAGTAGTCGCCGCGCAGGGTCGCCGACCAGCCGGAGGGCAGGTCGAAGCGGTACTGGGCGCCGATCGAGGTGGTCCAGTGCGGGGAATTGGGCAGCTCGTTGCCCGACAGGTTCGCGGTCGTGCCTTCGATCGAGTAGCCGGCCCCGTAGGTGTAGAGCCCCGTGGCGTTGGCCAGGAAGGCCGCCGTGGGGGCGGGCAGGCCCGCGCCGCCGAGGGCGGCCGGGGTCGACAGGAACGCCTGATAGGCCGCCGCGCCCGAGCAGGCCCAGGGCAGGGTGCCACCCGCGCCGGCGGCCAGCAGGGTGGCGACGCCGGCGGTGGCCAGCACGCAGTTGGCGCCGACGGCCGACGAGTTCGGACCCACCTTCACGACCGTATAGGCCGGATTGGACTGGGTCCGGTTCATCGTGTCGATCGAGGTGACGCCATCCGCGATCTTGGTGTGCAGGTAGCCGATGTTGGCGTTCAGCTTCAGGTTTCGCACCGGTGACCAGATGCTTTCCAGTTCGAAGCCGTAGACCTTGGCGTCGACGTTCTCGTTCACCGAGGTGCGGTTCACGATCTTGGAGATCTGATAGCCCTTGTAGTCGTACGAGAAGCCCGTGGCGTTGATCAGCACGCTGCCGCCGGCCAGGGTGTTCTTGGCGCCGATCTCGATGGCGTTGACGAACTCGGGGTCGAAGGTCTGGCGGATGCCGACCGCGCCCGCCGGAACGCCCGGATTGATGCCGCCGCCCTTGTAGCCCTTGGAATAGAAGGCATAGAGCAGGGTGTCGTCGGTGAAGCCCAGATGAGCCTTGTAGTCCACGCCGACGCGGCCCGTGGTCTCGCTGAAGCGGGCGCGCTGGTCCGGATTGGTCGGGTTCAGGGTCAGGCCGTAGCCGGGGGCCAGCAGCACGGTCGAGTAGTTCTTGACCGCCTTCTTGTCGCGGGTCTGGCGCAGGCCCAGGGTGAACTTCAGGTCGTCGTTCAGCTGGTAGTAGACCTCGCCCATGACCGCGTCCGACACCAGGGTGTAGGGCGTGCGGTTGTCATAGTAGTTGTGGCCGTCGCCGGTCGGGTCTGCCGCGGTGTCGATGCCGATGCAGTTGGCGGTGGTCGCCGGGTTGCAGGTGGGCGACAGACCCTTGGAGGCGTTCAGCGCCAGCGACGACAGGGTCAGCGAGTTGCCGATCACGTAGTAGTCGGTCAGCGTCCGGTAGGTGAAGTGGATGGCGCCGACGGTGAAGTTCAGCGGGCCGGCATAGGCCGACTGCAGGCGAAGTTCCTGGCTGAACTGTTCCGAACGGCCCGACGAGACGTCGATCGTGGTGAACTTGTTGGTGGCGCCCACCTGGGGGTCGGTAAAGAAGCCGCCCGGCGTGAAGGGCGTGTTGTTGAAGGGGACCGGCGAGACGTTCCGGTTGTAGTCCTGCTTCGTATAGACGCTGCCCTTGCTGTAGGCCGTCATCGAGGTGGCCGTCAGTTCGTCGGTCAGGTCGTAGGCGATGGTGAACTGGTAGACGTTCGAGCCCGAACGGTAGAGCGGATCCAGCGCCGTCTCGATCTCGCGCAGGTTGGTCGAGGTGGTGTCGCCCAGGTTGGTGTCGCCCGAGGTGAAGCCGAAGATGTTGCCCAGCAGACCCGTCAGGGTGCCTGAGGTGTTGACCGTGCCGTAGGCGCTGGAGCCGTAAAGAGAGGCCGGCAGACAGCCCTGGGTCAGGAAGCCGCGCGCCGCGCCGGTCGGCACGCCGCCGACCGTGGCCGGGCCGTTGTCCTTGGTGCAGAGCTGCTTGCCGGTGCGCGCGCGGTTGTCGTCTTCGTGGAAGCGTTCCCACAGGAAGTTGGTGCGCAGCTTGTCGGTCGGGTTGAACATCACCTGGACGCGGGTCGAATAGAGGTCCCGATCGTCGACGACGTGATTGTTGAAGGTGTTGGTGACGAAGCCGTCGCGCTTCAGCGACGTGCCCGACAGGCGGACGGCCAGCTTGTCGCCGAAGATCGGCACATTGACCATGCCGCGCAGCTTGATCGAATTGTAGTTGCCGTACTCGGCCCGGACATTGGCCTCGAACTGGTCGGTCGGCTTGGCGGTGATGACGTTGACCACGCCGCCGGTGGCGTTGCGGCCGTAGAGGGTGCCCTGCGGGCCGCGCAGCACTTCCACGCGTTCAACGTCGTAGAACTCGGCCTCGAACAGGTTGCCCGACTGCATCGGGGCGTTGTTCAGGTGGACGCCGACGCCCTGGTCGGCCGAGGCGCCGACGGCCTTGGCCCCGATGCCGCGGATCTGGAAGTTGAAGCTGTTGGTGAAGTTGCTCTTGGCGAAGGTGACGTTCGGGATCGCCTGCTGAAGGTTGGGGCCGCCGTCGATCTTCTGCGCCTCGAGGGAGTCCTGGCTGAACGCCGACACGGCGATCGGCACGTCCTGCAGCGCTTCTTCCTTCTTCTGGGCGGTGACGACCAGTTCCTCGATGACGGTGGTGCTCTGTGGGGCCGGTTTGGCGGCCTGCTGGGCGAACGCGGGGACGGCGAAGCCGGAGATCGCGACCGCCGAAGCGCCCATGACCAATAGGCTCCGCATACGCAGAGTTTGCGACATTGAATTCCCTCCCTGGACCCGCGGCGGCGCCTTATGGGTGGAGCCTGCGAGGGTCGGTGTTTCCTCGGCGCCGTACTGTTCTCACTACGCGGGCTTACGGCGAACCCATCGCAGCATTCGGAGATTGCATACTTGCGTTTGAAAGCTGTCAACCGGCCTGAACGTAAGTGAACAGCGATAGGTTACGCCTTTTCACTTTCCGGGAGGTGGTGTTCTCCTGATGCGGGTAAGCTTCCATCGAATTAGAAGATCGGGTTTGGAGCTTCCGTAACGGAACTCGGCGTCATAGGTGGTGAAAATATCTCGCAATAGCGAGATATGGCCATGTTTCGCGGGCGAAAGACTTCGTCGGTGTTCGTGGGTCGAGTATCGCGTGAGTCGGCCGCCCGCGCCCGCGATCCCGCCCCGGCGGTTCCGGCTTGGCCTTGCCTCGTGTAGAGGAGGGGCCATGTTCCCCCTTTTCCACATCGAGAGGCTCGCATGAGCCCGAACACCTCCACTGGCGCGCTTGTTCTGTTCTCAGGCGGCCAGGACAGCAGCGTCTGCCTGGCCTGGGCCCTCGAGCGCTATGAGCGCGTCGAGACGGTCGGCTTCGACTATGGCCAGCGCCATTCCATCGAGATGGAAGCGCGCCAGGCCGTGCGCCGCGAGGTCGCCGCCCGCTTCCCGCGATGGGCCGATCGCCTGGGCGAGGACCACGTCCTCGACATCAGGAGCTTCGGCCAGGTGGCCCAGTCGGCCCTGACCGCCGACCGCGCCATCGAGATGACCGAGCGCGGCCTGCCTTCGACCTTCGTGCCGGGGCGCAACCTGGTGTTCCTGATCTACGCCGCCGCCCTGGCCGACCGCCGGGGAGTCGACGCCCTGGTCGGTGGGATGTGCGAGACCGACTTCTCGGGCTATCCCGACTGTCGCCGCGACACGCTGGACGCCCAGCAGACCGCCCTGAACCTGGGCATGGATCGGAACTTCCGGGTCGAGACGCCGCTGATGTGGCTGACCAAGGCGCAGACCTGGGCCCTGGCCAAGACGCTGGGCGGCGAAGACCTCGTTAAGCTGATCATCGAGGAAAGCCACACCTGCTACCAGGGCGAACGCGGCGAACTCCACGCCTGGGGTCACGGCTGCGGAACCTGCCCGGCCTGCGAGCTGCGCGAGAAGGGCTATGTCGCGTGGGCCGCGGCGGGACGCGAGGCGTTGCCCGAAGAGCCGGTGAAGGCGTGACCTATTCGGTCAAGGAAATCTTCCTCACCCTGCAGGGCGAGGGCGGACAGGCGGGCAAGGCGGCGGTGTTCTGCCGTTTCTCGGGCTGCAACCTGTGGACCGGCCGCGAGCAGGACCGGGCCAAGGCCGTCTGCACCTTCTGCGACACCGACTTCGTCGGGACCGACGGCGAGAACGGCGGCAAGTTCGCCACGGCCGATGATCTGGCGGCGGCGGTCGAGGCCCAGTGGACCGGCGGGGCGGACGACCGGCTGGTGGTCTGCACCGGCGGCGAGCCGTTCCTGCAACTGGACGACGCCGCGATCGAGGCTCTGCACGCGCGCGGCTTCCAGATCGCCTGCGAGACCAACGGCACGCTGGAAGCGCCGGCGGGGATCGACTGGATCTGCGTCAGCCCCAAGGCCGACGCGCCCGTGGTCCAGACCTCGGGCCAGGAGCTGAAGCTGGTCTACCCGCAGGACAAGGCCCTGCCGGAGCGCTTCGCGGATCTGGATTTCGAGCGGTTCTACCTGCAGCCGATGGACGGGCCGGATCGTGACCGGAACACGCAACTGGCGGTCGCCTACTGCCTGGCCCACCCGCGATGGCGCTTGAGCGTCCAGACGCACAAATATCTGGGCCTGCCCTGAGGCCCGCTACGGATTAGCGGCGGTCGTTGTCGCGATCGCGGTCCTTCTTGCCGTCGCCGGGGATCACCGCCTTGCCGGTGGCCACGACGGCCTTGCCCGCGCCGCCGACGACCGCGCCGGTGACGCCGATCGCCGCGCCCGCCACGGTCCCGACGGCGGCCGCCGCGAGGCAGCCGGTCTGCGAGAGCGCGACCATCGTCAGGATGGCGGCCATGGGCGCGCGGCGGGAAGGGGGCGCGAGGCGGGAAGGGGGCGCGAGGCGGCGAAGGGTCATGGTGAAGCTCGTCAAACGCTGTTCACCATCTTCTACCGGTCGAAAGGTTTAAATTCTCCGCGTCGGATGGCCGCGCTCGGTCCGCGGGTCATCGACATAGTGCGCCCGCTTGTCGTCCTCGCGCCGCCGCTCGCCCCGATAGCGCGGGTCGTCGCGACGTCGGCGGTCGGGGCCGAAATAGTCGTCGGCGCGGACGAACGGGCGGGGGTTCTCGATCAGCAGGGTCAGGCGGTGGATGACGCCGCGCGCCGTGATCGGCTTGGTCAGGAACTCGTTGACGCCGGCGTCGCGGGCCTCATGCACCCGGCGCTCGGTCGAGTGGCCGGTGATCATCACGATTGGCACGAACGGATTGGGGCTGTCGGGCGATTGGCGGACCAGTTGGACGAAGTCGATGCCGTCCAGGCCGTTCATCGACAGGTCGGTGAACACCACGTCGATCGCGGTGGTGCGCAGGATCGCCAGCGCCTCGGCGCCGTCCATGGCTTCGAAGACATGGCGCACGCCGATCGCCCGCAGGATCTCGGTCAGCAGCATCCGCATGTGCTGGTTGTCATCGACCAGCAGGATCTTCAGGAGATCGAACCGCACGCGCAGAGCCCCCTGGTCATCGCGCAAACGCACCACAACCATGGCGTGTGCTATTCGCGCGCCTGGGGATGCGTTAATCGAGCCTTACCGCTGCAATCGTATGCACGTCAACCCGAAAGCTGAGCCTAATCAGTGGTAAGTGCTGGAAAACCTTGTTTTTCGAACGCTGGTCGCTCTAACGGCGGCTCTCGCCAGGCGCGAACACGTGGCCGCCGGTCTGGCCGCGATGGCGCAGGAAGGCGTCGGCCAGCACGCAGGCGGTCATGGCCTCGACCACCGGCACGCCGCGGATGCCGACGCACGGATCGTGGCGGCCCTTGGTGCGTAGGTCGATCTCCTGGCCGGCCTCGTTGAGGGTCTGGCGCGGGATCAGGATGGACGAGGTCGGCTTGAAGGCCACGCGCGCCACGACCGCCTGACCGGTCGAGATGCCGCCCAGCACGCCGCCGGCGTGGTTGGACAAGAATATCGGTTCACCGTTCTCGCCCAGGCGCATGGCGTCGGCATTGTCCTCGCCGGTCAGGGCGGCGCTGGCGAAGCCCTCGCCGATCTCGACGCCCTTGGCGGCGTTGATCGACATCAGGGCGGCGGCCAGCTCGGCGTCCAGCTTGCCGTAAAGCGGCGCGCCCCAGCCGGCGGGCACGCCCACGGCCTCGACCTCGACCACGGCCCCGGTCGAGGAGCCGGCCTTGCGGATCGTCTCCAGGTGCTCTTCCCAGACGGGGATGATCGCCGCGTCCGGCGACCAGTAGGGATTCTGCTCGGTCTGGGCCCAGTCCCAGTTGTCGCGGTTGATCGTGTGCGGACCGATCTGCACCAGGGCGGCGCGGACGGTCACGCCGGGGATCACCAGACGCGCCACCGCGCCGGCGGCCACCCGGGCGGCGGTCTCGCGGGCCGAGCTGCGGCCGCCGCCGCGATAGTCGCGCACGCCGTACTTGGCGAAATAGGGATAGTCGGCGTGGCCCGGGCGGAAGGCCTGGGCGATCTCGCCATAGTCCTTGGACCGCTGGTCGGTGTTCTCGATCATCAGGCTGATTGGCGCGCCCGTCGTGCGCTGGCCGTCGGTGCGGTCGTCCTCGAACACGCCCGACAGGATGCGCACCGCGTCCGGCTCCTGACGCTGGGTGACGAACTTGCCGTTGCCGGGGCGGCGCTTGTCGAGGAACGCCTGGATCATCTCGGCCGTCAGGGCGATGCCGGGCGGCACGCCGTCGACGACGCAGCCAAGCGCCGGGCCGTGGCTTTCGCCCCAGGTGGTGACGCGGAACAGGTGACCGAAGGTGTTGTGCGACATGGGGCGGCTTCTAGCGGAAACGCGCGGCGGGGCAAAGTCGCGGGTCCCAAAGCTCAAGCTCGAATGCTCGTTTGAATCGAATAAATCATAGAAAAACTTCTAAGTTGTATTTTGGAAAAGGGCTGGTACCTTGCTGATCGGCGTCGATCCCCGGAACCGGGGCGCGCCTATCGCTCACGAAAAAACGATGGGAGAAGCAAATGACCGGTGGTGTGGCGAATTTTTCGGGTGATTGCGGCGAATGCTCCGACCGGGGCAAGTACCACACGGCGACCGCCGCCGGTGGCATGCAGGTGGGTCAATCGGCGACGGTGAACGGCAACTCGCCGCAGAACTGCGTCGTGGCCAATGACAAGGGCACGGTGTTCGGGATCGAGCTGCTGGCGAACGCCGGCTTCTACAGCTACCAGGTCCGCGTCGACGCCCAGGGACCCAGCGGCGCGTTCAGCGGCTCGATGTACCTGGCCTTCGAGGACGCGACGCACGACGTCTACTATCTGAGCATCTATTCCTCGCGGCGTGAGTCCCACACCGTGTCGTTCAACAGCAGCTCGCCAAACATCATCGCGATCTACTGGAGCGACTACGATTTCACGGTGAAGACCGGCGACGCGGCGCGCCCCAAGGCCGATTTCAAGGTCCTCAGCCCGGCGGAATGACTCGGCGCGTCCGCGCGGCCTGGCCGTCTGAACGCGCGTGCGGAAGTCGTCGCCGACCGTGACGCTTCCGCATCGGCGGCCGCGCGGACGCTGCTTGTTCTATCCCCGATGTCTTTCCTATCCCCGGTGTCTGGCCGCGTCGGCCAGATAGAGTTCCAGGTTCGTCCAGCCCGAGCCGTCCTTGGCCAGGGCCGCGCCGTCGGCCTTGCGCGGATCGAGGCCGTGGGTCTTTTCCCAGGCGTCGGGCATGCCGTCGCGGTCGGTGTCCAGGGCTGGCTCGCCGGCAGGCAGGACCGGCCAACCGCCGACCTCGGCCTGGGTGTCGATCACCTTGCCGGTTCGGGTCTTGACGCCCTCGACGATCCGCTGGTCGACCCGGTCGCGCCAGATCGAGGCGCCGGCGTCGGCCAGCACGCGGGCATAGGCCTTGTCGGCGCGCTCGGGCGTCACCGGCGCCACCTCGACCGGCGCCGCGAGGCGATAGCCGGCGGGCTCGGGGATCGTGAAGGTCACCAGGCTCCAGGGATCGGCCGGGACCACGCCGTCCATGCTGTTGCCGGCGAAATAGGCCTTGGCCAGCGCATCGCTTTCCTTGAAGGCGATGCGCTTCTCCGAGTTGGGGCCGGGGAGATAGGCGTTGTCGACGAAGTTGTAGGCCGAGAGGGTGGCGGCGTCGGCGTTGTAGCCCGCCCGGTCGTGCCCCCAGTTGTAGAAGACGTTCGAGCGGAAATCGAAGAACGCCCCGATAGGGTCCTTGTCCGGGCCCTCGTAGTTGCCGGGACGCGGCATGCGGGCCATGTGGTTGGCCCAGAGATTGTGGTGGAAGCTGATCCGGCTGCCGTCGCCGCCGCGGATCAGGCTGCCATAGCCGTGGTCGCCCTTGATGTGGATCGAGTGGGCCAGGCTCTCGGCGATGATCGACCACTGGACGGTCAGGTCGTGGAAGCCCCCCTCTCGCCCATTGGGGCCCTCTCGATCGTAGCGGGCCGAGGCCGACAGGGTCTCGTCCACCGACCAGCTGGCCGAGACGTGGTCGAGTATGATCCGCCGGCCGCCGTTGATCCAGATCGCGTCGCCCTCGACCTTGCTCTCCGCGCCCAGGCGCGAGCGGATGAAGCGGATCACCACATCGTCGGCGCTGACCACCAGGGTCTGGTCGCGCAGGGTCACGCCGCCGCCCGGCGCGGTCTGGCCGGCGAGGGTGATCTGGCCGTTGGAAATCTTCAGCGGGGTCTTGAGCGGGATCGTGCCGGCGACGTCGAAGACCACCGTGCGCGGACCCTTGGCCTCGATCGCGGCCCGCAGGGAACCCGGGCCGGAGTCGTCGAGATTGGTGACGTGCAGCACCGCCCCGCCCCGGCCGCCGGTCGCCAGCCGTCCCGCGCCCTCGGCCCCCGGAAAGGCCAGCACCTCCGCCGCTAACGCTTGTCCCGCCAGCAGCGCCAGGGTCATGGTCAGGGTCAGGACGCCGACGGCGCGGTGAAGTCGGCGGTCCAGCATGTCCGTCCCCAAGGGTGTGGCGACCGTCCGCGGCGTCGCCTTCAATCGGGGGGAGGATGCGGGGCGACACCGGCTTTGTCCACCGGTGTCATCGCTTTAACCCCAGGCTAGACGCTGGGCTTCATGATGATGTTCAGCGTCACCTGCGAGCGGTCCTTGACCCTGCGATTGACGACCTGAACCTGACTGATCGCGCCACGCGGCAAGGTGGTCGGATCGAAGCCGGGCGGCGGCGTCTCGCCGTTCAGCAGCACGATCGTCGCCGGGGCGCGCAGGCGACCGCGCACCTCGACATTGCCGTGATAGGTCGAGGTCTGGCCGTCCGGAACCTTCAGGCGGCCATTGATGAGCTCGGCATTGCTCACTCGGACATAGTCCGAGCGGATGTCGACATACTGGCCCGTGGTGTTGTCGGTGATCACGGTGCGGGTGTTGCTGTGGGGTTCGGCCTGCCGGGCCAGGGCGATCGAGGCCCCGGCGGCCAGGGCCATGGCCAGCAGGCCGGCCAGGCCTAGCAGGGCGCGGCGGGCGAAGCTGGCGGGGTCGCGCGGGGCGGTGATGGCTTTCAGGCGCATGGTGGTGGGTTTCCTTCCCTTGCCGGTAAAGGCGGGATGCAGGGCGGGCGCGGCGCGGTGGCGCAGCACCTCGATCAGGGTCTCGGCATAGCCTCGGCGGTCGCTCGCGCTGGCGCCGTCCAGGGCGAGGGCGTCGCCCAGTTCCTCGCGCACGGCGGCGGCGCGGGCGCGGATCAGCGCGAACGGCGGGACCATCCACAGCAGGCCGCCCAGCAGGTGCTCGGCCAACTGCCGCCAGTTGTCGCCGCGCTTCAGATGGGCCAGCTCGTGGGCGCAGATCGGCACGAGACGCTGGACGTCGAGCCGCCCGACCATCTCGGCGGGCAACAGGATCGTGGGCGTCGTCAGGCCGGCCAGCATCGGCTGGTCGATGTCGTCGCTGATCTTGACCTCCGGGCGGAGCGTGTCGAGCCGACGGGCGGCGGCGCGGACGGCCAGGGTCAGCTCCTGCGAGGCCGGGCGCGCCTTGGCGACGATATGCTTCAGCCGGGCGCGGCCGATCCCCTGCCGCACCCCCGCCACCGCCAGGCCGCCCAGCGCGCCGAGGATCAGGATCGCGCCGGCCGCCTCGACGCCGTCGACGCCCGACAGGGCCCGCGCCGAGGCCTCTGTCATCGCCGCCCCGGCCGAGGCGACGGCCTTCGAGGTCAGGGCGACCTGATAGACTGGATCGGTGGCCGCCTTCGGCAGGGCCGAGATCCCGACCATCAGGCCCAGCACCGTCGGCGGCAGGGCCACCGCGCGGTTCCAGGCCGTGGCGCGGGTCAGGGGATCGTCGGTCAGCCGGTCGGCGGCCTTGCCGAGCATCCAGCCCAGCCCGCTGGCTGGCCAGGCGGCGACCAGACCCAGGGCGGCGGAGGCGAAGAGCGCGTTCATGGGGTCACTCCACGAGCTCGAGGTTATTTCTGCGGATTGTTGAGGACGACGTCGATCAACACCTTGCCGTCCACGGTGACGCGCGCGTCGGTCATCTCCAGGCGCTGGATCGCGCCTCGCGGGAGGTCGCTCGGCTGGAAGCCAAGGGCGGCGGGTCTTCCGTCGATCTTAACGCTGACCTTCACCGGATTCACCTGACCCCTGACCATCACGTCGCCGACGAAGACCATTTTGCGCTGGTCGTAGTTCGTCTCCGTCGTGTCCGACAGGATTTCGAACGAAGCCGCTGAAGGGTTCGGGTTCGGGTTCGGGTTCGGGTTCGGATTTGGATTTGGATTTGGATTTGGGTTCGGGCGGGGATTGGGCTGGGGATTCGGGTTGGGGTTCGGACCCGACGACACGCGCAGCGGGGCCATTGCCGGAGCGGGGGGCGACGAGAGGGCGATCATTGGCGCCGCCATGGGAGCCATGGGAGCCATTGGCGCTAACGCGGCGGGCGCGGCCTCGGAGGCCGGCGCCGCTTCCGCCGCCGGCGCGGCCTCGGCGGCCGGCGCGGCGTCCTCGGCGGCGACGGCCGCCACCGCGTCGACGGCCGCGACGGTCTCGGGCGAAGGCGGCGGGGCGATGCGGCGGGCCTGGTCGGCCAGGGCCAGCGAGCCGGCCCCGGTGGCGGCGGTCAGGGCGCCGCCCAGGACAAAGACCAGCCCGACGCGCAGGGCGGAGGCGCGGCCTCGCGGCTGCAGGATCGCCGACAGGCGCAGGGCGGCCAGGTTGCGGTCGCGGCCGGTGAAGGCCGACTCGAAGACCAACCCAGGCGAGGGCTGGGCGTTCATCTTCAGGGCCTCCACGAGCACGCGGGCATAGTCGCGGCGGGCCTCGGGGGCGGCGCCGTCCAGCGCGGTCAGGTCGCAGACGGCCTCGCGGGCCGCCAGCATCCGGCCGCGCAGGGCCTTGACCGGCGGGACCAGCCAGAAGAGGCCCGCCAGCGCTTCCTCGGCCGGGATCCGCCAGTTGTCGCCGCGCCGCAGGTGGGCCAGCTCATGGCCGCAGACCAGTTCCAGCCGGCGGGTGTCGGCGCTCTGAGCCAGGGCCTTGGGCAGCAGGATCACCGGGCGGCGGGCGCCGGCCAGCAGCGGTTCGGAGACGGCGGCGCTGATCCGCACGCGCGGCGCGCTGACCCGCAGGCGGCTGGCGCGCAGGCGGACGGCCTCGACCAGGGCGAAGTCCTGACACGGCTCGGCGTCGGCGCGGACCCGGGCCAGGCGGCGACGGCCCCGGTTCCAGCGCCAGCCGCGCGTCAGCAGGCCGGCGGCCGAGAGCCCGACCAGGCTCCAGGCCAGGCCGTTGATCAGGACGGGCGAGGGCGACCACGCCTGGGCGGTGTGGGGCTGCTCGCCACTGGCGGCCATCTCGACAACGACCATGCGGACCGGACCCGGAACGATCGCCGCGGCCGGCGCGGCCGGCTTGATCACCGCGGGGGCGAAGGTCAGGGCCACCGTGGCGGCCAGGGCTCCGGCGGGCAGGGCGTAGGCCAGGCTCCAGGCGGCGGCGCGCGGGCGCGGATCATCGGTCAGGCGCTCGACCAGGCGGCCCAGGCCAAAGCCCAGGGCGCCGACGGGCCAGGCGGCGATCAAGCCCAGGGCGGTGGAGGTCAGCAGCGGGTGCATCACTTGTCCTCCCCGGTGACCTTGGACCCGGCGGTGTTGAGCAGGGCTTCCAGTTCCTCGATCTCGGTCTCGGACAGGATCTGGCTGCCGGCGAAGGCCGAGGCGGGCAGGCGGCCGTTGATCTCCAGCAGACCCCGCAGGCGGTTCAGCACGCCGCCGATCACGTCGACCTTGGCTGTCCGGGCCTCATAGACCGCCAGGCCATGCACGGAACGGCGGACCAGCAGGCCCTTGGCCACCATCCGCTCCAGCACGGTGCGGGTGGTCGAGGCGCTCCAGCCGAGCTCGGGCTCGATCAGGCTTTGCGCCTCGCGGGCGCTCATCGCGCCGCCGCGCCAGAAGGCCTTCAGCACTTCCAGTTCCAGGTCGGAGGGTTCGCTCATGGGGTGCGCCTCAGTGGTGTCGCGAGTACGCTACAAATGTCACGAGCTTGCGTCAAGCGTGGTGATCGTTGTTCTCTCTAGTGACAGGCTCGGTTTTCTGATTTACGCACGTACTTCTAATTTACATGCGTGAGTTTAGATATGGCGACGGAGCAGGTTCGTATCGGCAAGCTGCCCCTGGAAGGGCGCGCGCCAAGCCGCTGGCGCTGGGTGGCGGTCGCCCTCGGTTTCGCGGCTCTGATCGGCGCGGGCTGGCGGGTCATGGACCGCCACGATCGTGTCGAGCGGGCGCGCAGGGACGCGGTCTGGCGTGTCGGCGGCCCCGCCTGCGCCCCGCTCGACCCGGCGATCTTCCGAAGCCTTCGCCGATACCCGCAGGCGACGCCCTATGACGAGGCGCTGTACCGGCGGCTGGGCGGGACGATGTCCTGCACGCATCTGGTCGACCGGATCGGCGGCGAGAAGGTTCGCTATTCGGTCTGCAAGTTCAGCGCGCCGGACTATCTGCTCGTATCGCTGGGCGGGCGCGACCGGTTCTATGATCTCACCGGCGCGCGTTCGGCGGCGGTCACGGTCGTGAAGGGCGAGGTGCGCTGCGTCGTCGTTCCGCCTTTCAGAATGTGACCGGCCTCTTGCCAATCCGGATTTTTCATAGCTAGCTATATAGCGTGCTATGAAGAAGGGTGCGGCCATGGAAGTCGATCTGCTGGCGGGATTTGGAGTGGGGTTCCTGGGCAGCCGGCTGAAGCGGCTGGCCGAGCGTATGCAGGCCGACGCCGCCGAGGTGGCGCGCGCGCTCGACTTGCCGGTGCAGCCCGCTCAGATGTCCCTGCTGATGACCATTCGCCTGCACGGCCCGATCGCGGTCGGCGAACTGGCCGAGCGCCTGCAGCTGGCCCAGCCGACGGTCACCCGCGCCCTCGGGACGCTGGGCGACTTCGTCGAGGCGCGGCCCGTGCCCGGCGACGGGCGCTCCAGGCGACTGGCCCTGACCGAGAAGGGCGAGGCCCTGCTGGTCCGCGTCCAGACCGAGCTTCTGCCGCGCATCGAGCCGGCCGCCGCCGAGCTGGTCGCGGGGCTCACCGGCGACTTCATGCAGGGCCTGACCCAGGTCGAGGCGCGGCTTGCCGAGGCCTCGCTACTGACGCGCATCGAACGCGCCGGCCCGCCGACCCTGTGGGCCCGCGACTTCTCCGACGACCTGGCCGAGGCCTTCTACCGGATCAACGCCGAGTGGATTCAGGCCATGTTCGCCCTGGAGGACAACGACATCGCCCTGCTGTCGCGGCCGCGCGAGCTGATCCTCGACAAGGGCGGGGTGGTGCTGTTCGCCGAGACCGCGGAGCTGGGCGTCGTCGGGACCTGCGCCCTGATGGTGTCCAAGGACGGCTGGGTCGAGCTGACCAAGATGGGCGTCCTGGAGAGCGCCCGGGGCCTGAAGGTCGGCGAGTTCCTGCTGGCCAAGACCCTGGAGCGCGCCGCCAGCCTGGGCATGGACAAGGTCTATCTGCTGACCAACCAAAAGTGCGCGGCGGCCATCCACCTCTATGAGAAGCTGGGCTTCGTCCACGACGCGGAGATCATGCGGACTTTCGGGGCGCGCTATGAGCGCTGCGACGTGGCGATGTCGCTCGGGACGAAGGGGTAGCGATCATTTCGCCGGCTTGCGCGTGAACGCCATCTTGTCGTCGCGCAGGCTCAGCACGCCGTGGTCGGGATCGCTGAAGACAATCCTCAGATCCTGGGCGGTGATGAAGAAACCGCTGGCGGTGTCCGGGAACAGCGGGTCGACGACGCCCGTCCAGATATCGGCCACCAGCCGGTCGCCGTCGCGGCGGATCGTGAAGTCGCCGGCGTCGCCCAGCGTGAAGGTTCCGACGAACTTGGCCAGCTCGGCCGGGGGCATGGGGACGACCGGGCGCTCGATGGGGTGATAGTCGGGCCAGCCGTATTCGACCGCGACGGCGCGGACGATCGCCTCGCTGAGTTGGTAGCCCTGGTCGCCATTGGTCAGCACGACGACGCCGTCGCCGGTGTCCGGATAGGCCAGCATCACCGCCTTGTACCCGGCGTTGGACCCGTTGTGGTAGAAGTACTTGCGCGCCGTGGCGCCCTGGACCGACAGGCCCAGGCCGTAGTCCGACTTCACCGGCGTCAGCATCTCGCGGGCGGTCTTCGGCGACAGGACGTGGCCGCTCTCGCCGTTCGCCGACTTCGCCAGGTCGATCGTGAACCTGGCCAGGTCGTTGGCGGTGGTCCATAGGCCGGCGGCGGCCATTTCCGGATAGGTGTGGGGACCGCCCGCGATAAGCGCGCCCTTGGTGTCGTGCGGCCAGGCGGCGTGGGCCGATCGCGCGGCGTCCAGCGGCTGGTCCTCGGTGCTGCGGGTCATGCCGATCGGCGCGAGGACCTTGTCGTGGACGACGGCGGGGAAGGTCTGGCCCGTGGCGTCGACAACCATCTGCTGGGCGATCGAATAGCCGCCGCCCGAATAGCGGTAGGCGCTTCCCACGGCCTGGTCGACGACGACGGGGGCGGAGTTGGCCGGCGCCGTCCCGCTCAGCACCTGCGGAAGGGTGGGGACAGGCTCGCCGGCCGCGTAGCCCGCGAACCCGTGCACGGTGGTTCCGGCCGTATGAGACAGCAGCGCCCGCAGGGTGACCGGCGTGGTCGCGGTGAACGGGCTGGCCGGCAGGGTCCAGCTCTTCAGGGTCTGGTTGACGTCGGTGTCCAGCGACAGCCGGCCGTCCTGAACGACGGCCAGGGCCGCCATGGCGGCGACCGGCTTGCTGACCGAGCCGGCCTGGAACAGCGTGTCAGCGGTCACCGGCTCGCCACCCTGGCGGGTGACACCGAAGCCGCGCGCCCATTCGATCTTGCCGCCCCGGATCACCGCGATGGCGACGCCGGGCACATGCAGGGCCGCCATCTGGCCCTGAAGGCTCTGCTTCGCCGGCGGCGCGCCCTTGATCTCGACGGCGCCCCGCAGGCCTGTGGTGACGCCCTGGACGCGTTGCTCGACCGTCGGGCTCGCGGCCCAGCTTGGCGCGGTAAAGGCCGGCGCCGCCGCTACGCAGACGAGCACGGTCATCGCGGCCTGTCGGATCATGTTCATGCGGCGCACCCCTTGTGTGGCAAGGAGTTCAGATGTTCCGGCCCTCGAGGGCAACACAACAATCGGTAATGTGCGCTCGCGCCTAGTCGACCTTGGCGAGCACCTTGCGAAGCGTCTCGACCATCCGGTCGATGTGGCTCTTCTCAAGGATCAGCGGCGGCGACAGGGCGATGATGTCGCCGGTGACGCGGATCAGCAGGCCCTCGTCGAAGCAGGTCTCGAACACCTCCATGGCCCGCGCCGTGGCCGCGCCGGGGCGGGGCGAAAGCTCGACCCCGGCGACGAGGCCCAGGTCGCGGATATCTATGACATGGCGGGCGTCGGCCAGGCTGTGCATGGCCTCCCGCCAATAGGCCTCCATCGACGCGGCGCGATTGAAGAGGTCGTCCTCCTGATAGGTCTCCAGGGTGGCGAGACCCGCCGCGCAGGCCAGGGGGTGGGCGGAATAGGTGTAGCCGTGGAAAAGCTCGATCGGGGCATCAGCGCCCTCGAGCATGGCGTCGTAGATCCGGGTCGAGGCGGCGACCGCGCCGCAGGGGACGGTGGCGTTGGTCAGGCCCTTGGCCAGGCACATCAGGTCGGGCGTGACGCCGAAGCGGTCGGCGGCGAACGGGGCGGCCAGGCGTCCGAAGCCGGTGATCACCTCGTCGAAGATCAGCAGGATGTCGTGCTTGTCGCAGATGGCCCGCAGGCGCTCCAGATAGCCCTTGGGCGGGACCAGCACGCCGGTCGATCCGGCCACCGGCTCGACGATCACCGCGGCGATGTTGGAGGCGTCGTGGAGGGCGACGATCCGCTCCAGGTCGTCGGCCAGGTGGGCGCCGTGCTCGGGCTGGCCCTTGGCGAACAGATTGCCGGCCACGCCGTGGGTGTGGGGCAGGTGGTCGACGCCGGTGAGCAAGGATCCGAAATACTTGCGGTTGGTCGGGATGCCGCCCACCGAGATGCCGCCGAACCCGACGCCGTGATAGCCGCGCTCGCGGCCGATCAGCCGGGTCTTGGTCCCCTTGCCCCGGCCGCGGTGATAGGCCAGGGCGATCTTCAGGGCGGTGTCGACCGACTCCGACCCGGAGTTCGTGAAGAAGATCCGGTCCAGCCCCTTCGGCGTGATCTGGGCGAGGCGCGCGGCGAACTGGAAGGCCAGCGGGTGGCCCATGTTGAAGCAGGGGGCATAGTCCATCTCGGCCGCCTGGCGCTGGATGGCCTCGCGGATCCTCGGGCGGTCGTGACCGGCGTTGACGCACCAGAGGCCCGAGGTGGCGTCCAGCACCTCGCGCCCCTCCGGCGTCTTGTAGATCATGCCCTTGGCCGACGAGAGCATCCTCGGATGGCTCTTGAACCGCCGGTTCGGCGTGAACGGCATCCAGAAGGCGTCGAGGTCGTTGGCGCCGAAATCGGGCATGGCGGGGAACTCCATCCGGGTCTTGCATTGTGATCGCAATTGCGGGTCAACTGGCAAGCCCTCACGGAGCGGGATGAGATGAAGGCCCGAAAGCCGCTCGCGGATTCAACAGCCGTCCACGACCGGGTGTACGAGGCGATCCGCCAGGCTCTTATCACCGGCCGCATCGCGCCGGGCAGGGGCGTGTCCCTGCGAAGTCTGGCCGCCGAGCTCGGAGTGTCGCCGATGCCGGTGCGCGACGCGGTCCGTCGTCTGGTCGCCGAGCGGGCCCTGGCGATCAACCCGGCCAACAAGCGATTGTCCGTCCCCTCCTTGACCGCCGACCGCCTGGAGCAGCTGTCCCTAGCCCGCCTGTGGGTCGAGCCGGAGCTGGCCGCCAGAGCCGTCACGAGCGCCGCGACGAACGCCGACTCCAGCCTGGTCAGGCGCCTGCAGGCCATCGACGCCGATGTCGACGAGGCCCTGCGGCTGGGCGATGTCGACCGCTACATGACGGCCAACCACGCCTTCCACTTCGCCCTGTATGAGCGGGCGGGGGCGGAGGTGCTGTTGTCGATGGCCGGCGGCCTGTGGCTGCAAATCGGGCCGTTCATGCGGGTGGTGTTCGGTCGGGTGGGGGCCGATGGCCTTGTCGCGGATCGCCACGCCGAGGCCATGGCCGCCCTGAAGGCCGGCGACGCGGACGGCGCCCGCCGGGCCATCGCCGCTGACCTTTCCGAAGGCATGGAAAAGATGCGGGTCGCGGTAGACGCGGCCCCATAAAGTCGGATGCTTGACACTTGGGGTGGTCAGGCAAACTGTGATCACAATCAGTACGGATATCCCGCGTGACCTTGCCCGCCGACATTGCCGAGCGTCTCGCCCGACTGGAGCTGCCCTGCCTGGCGGTGATCGACGGCGCGCGGGTCGAGGCCGTCACGGGCGCGACCTTCCGCAATGTCTCGCCGCGCGATGGCCAGGTGCTGAACCTGGTGGTCGCCTGCCAGAGCGAGGACGTGGCCCTGGCCGTGTTCAGCGCCCGCACGGCCTTCGAGGACGGCCGTTGGCGCGACCAGGGGCCGCGCCAGAAGAAGAAGGTGCTGTTCCGCCTGGCCGAGCTGATGGAGCGCGACGCCGAGGACCTGGCCCTGCTGGAGAGCCTGGACGTCGGCAAGCCGATCAGCGACGCGCGCAATGTCGACATCCCGCTGGCGATCAACACCTGCCGCTGGTACGCCGAGGCGCTGGACAAGGTGTATGGCGAGGTCGGGACCTCGCCCGCCGACCGCCTGAGCTATGCGGTCCACGAGCCGTTGGGCGTGATCGGGGCGATCGTGCCGTGGAACTTCCCGCTGCACATGGCGATGTGGAAGGTCGCGCCGGCCCTGGCCATGGGCAATTCGGTGGTGCTGAAGCCCGCCGAGCAGTCGCCGCTGACCGCCCTGAAGCTGGGCGAACTGGCCCTGGAGGCCGGCCTGCCGCCGGGCGTGCTGAACGTGATCCCGGGGCTGGGCGGCGAGGCGGGCGAGGCGCTGGCGCTGTCCAAGGACGTCGACATGATCGCCTTCACCGGCTCGGGTCCCGTGGGCCGCAAACTGATGGAATATTCGGCCCGCTCGAACCTGAAGCGGGTCAGTCTGGAGCTGGGCGGCAAGTCGCCCCAGATCGTCTTCGCCGACTGCCCCGACCTGGACTCGGCGGCCCAGGCCGCCGCCTGGGGCGTGTTCTATAACCAGGGCGAGGTCTGCACGGCCGCCTCGCGCCTGCTGGTCGAAGCCTCGATCAAGGACGAGTTCCTGGAGAAGGTCGTGGCCGCGGCCAAGGCCATGGTCGTCGGCGATCCGCTGGATCCGGCCACCCAGTTCGGGGCCATGGTCAGCGAGCGGCAGATGAACACCGCGCTGGACTACATCGCCACCGCCGACAGCCAGGGCGCGCGCCGGGTGCTGGGCGGTCAGCGCATCCGTCGCGATACCGGCGGTTTCTATGTCGAGCCGACCATCTTCGACCGGGTCGAGCCTGATAGCACCCTGGCCCGCGAGGAGGTGTTCGGACCGGTGCTGGGGGTGATGAGCTTCAAGTCCGAGGACGAGGCGCTGCAGCTGGCCAACGACACCGTCTATGGCCTGGCCGCCGGCCTCTGGACGTCCGACATCAACCGCGCCCTGCGCGGCGCGCGGCGGCTGAAGGCCGGGCTGGTCTGGGTCAATGGCTGGGACGCCTGCGACATCACCATGCCGTTCGGCGGCTTCAAGCAGTCGGGGTTTGGCCGCGACCGCAGCCTTCATGCGTTGCACAAGTACGCCGACCTGAAGTCGGTGTCCGTGACGTTGAGGTAGCCCGCCCCATGACCCATTCTTCCCGCCTGAATCTCGTTGAAACCGAAGCCTTCATCGACGGCCTCTGGATCGAGGGCGACACGACCTTCGAGGTGCTCGATCCGGCCGACGGGACGGTGATCGCCAACGTCGCCGACCTGGGCGCCGGCGAGACGCGGGTGGCCATCGAGGCCGCGCACCGCGCCTTCCCGGCCTGGGCCGCCAAGACCGCCAAGGAGCGCGGGGCGATCCTGCGCCGGTGGAGCGACCTGATGCTCGCCCACGCCGACGATCTGGCGCGTCTGATGACCGCCGAACAGGGCAAGCCGCTGGCCGAGGCCAAGGGCGAGGTGGCCTATGGCGCGGCGTTCATCGACTGGTTCGCCGACGAGGCCAAGCGCGCCTACGGTCACACCATCCCGACCCCGATGCCAGGCAAGCGCCTGGTCTCGATCAAGCAGCCGGTGGGCGTGTGCGCGGCCATCGCGCCGTGGAACTTCCCGATCGCCATGATCACCCGCAAGGTCGGGCCGGCCCTGGCCTCGGGCTGCACCGTGGTGGTCAAGCCGGCCGCCGAGACGCCGCTGTGCGCCCTGGCCATCGCCCGGCTGGCGATCGAGGCGGGCGTGCCTGCGGGCGTGCTGAACGTCGTCACCGGCAAGGATTCCAGCGCCATCGGCAAGGCCCTCTGCGAGGACAGCCGGGTGCGCAAGCTGTCGTTCACCGGCTCGACCCCGATCGGAAAACTCCTCTACGCCCAATGCGCCGGCACGATGAAGAAGCTCAGCCTGGAGCTGGGCGGCAACGCGCCCTTCATCGTCTTCGACGACGCCGACCTGGAGGCCGCCGTCGACGGCGCGATCGCCAGCAAGTATCGCAACACCGGCCAGACCTGCGTCTGCGCCAACCGGCTGATCGTGCAGTCGGGGATCCACGACGCCTTCGCCGCCCGGCTGGCCGGGAAGGTCGCGGCGCTGAAGGTCGGTCCGGGCACGGGCGACGGTGTGCAGATCGGTCCGCTGATCAACGACAAGGCGCTGTGCAAGGTCGACCGGCTGGTGACCGAGGCGGTCCGCGACGGGGCCAGGGTGCTGACCGGCGGCGACCTGCACGGCCTGGGCGGCCTGTTCTATCAGCCGACGGTGCTGGTCGACGCCACGCCGCAAATGGCGCTGTTCCAGGAAGAGATCTTCGGCCCGGTCGCCCCGATCGTGAAGTTCGAGACCGAAGCCGAGGCCATAGACCTGGCCAACGCCACGCCGTTCGGCCTGGCGTCCTACTTCTACAGCCGCGACGTCGGCCGATGCTGGCGGGTGGCCGAGGCCATCGAGGCCGGCATGGTCGGCATCAACGAAGGCCTGATCTCGACCGAGGTCGCGCCGTTCGGCGGGGTCAAGGAGTCGGGCCTGGGCCGCGAGGGCTCGTCCGAGGGTTTGGACGAGTATCTGGAGACCAAGTACCTGTGCTTTGGCGGGGTGGGATGATCGCCGAACTCACCCGCACGCTCCCCGACCTCCTCGCCAGCGAACGCGGCCGCTTCCTCGCCGAGCACCCGCGCTCGGTGGCGATGGCCAAGGCCGCTTCGGCGGTCTGGCGCGGCGGGGCGCCGATGCACTGGATGAACGACTGGGCCTCTCCCAGTCCGATCTTCGCCGCCCAGGGCGTCGGCGCGCAGGTCACGGATGTCGACGGCAAGCTCTATGACGACTTCTGCCTGGGCGACACGCCGGCGATGTTCGGGCATGGCGACGCCTCGGTGGCGGCGGCCGTCGCCGACCAGATCAAGCGCGGGGCCGGGTTCATGCTGCCGACCGCCTCGGCGGTCATCGTCGGCAAACTTTTAGCCGAGCGGTTCGGCCTGCCGCTGTGGCAGACCGCGACCACGGCCAGCGACGCCAACCGCGCGGCGATCCGCTGGGCGCGGGCGGTGACGCAGCGATCGGTCGTGCTGGTGTTCGACGGCTGCTACCATGGCATGGTCGATGACGCCTTCGTGGTGCTGAAGGACGGCGCTTCGGCGATGAAACCCGGCCTGCTGGGCCAGGTCCACGACCTCACGGCCACCACCCGCGTCGCGCCCTTCAACGATCTAGAAGCCCTGCGGACCGCGCTCGCGCCCGGCGACGTCGCCGCCGTGCTGGCCGAGCCGGTGATGACCAACTGCGGCATGATCCTGCCGGAGCCAGGCTTCCACGACGCCCTGCGCACGCTGACCCGTGAGGCGGGGACGCTGCTGATCATCGATGAGACCCACACGATCTCGACCGGCCCCGGCGGCTATACGCGCGAATACGGGCTGGAGCCCGACGTTTTCGTCTTGGGCAAGGCCGTCGCCGGAGGCGTGCCGGCCGCCGTCTGGGGCGTCACCGCCGAACTCTCGGCGCGCATGGACGAGGCCCAGGCGCGGGTCGGTCCGGGCCAGTCCGGCATCGGCACCACGCTGTCGGGCAATGCGCTCGCCATGGCCGCCATGCGCGCCATGCTGTCCGAGGTGATGACCGACGCCGCCTATGCGAAGATGCTGGCCGGGGCCGAGCGCCTGGTCGCCGGCCTGGAGGCCGTGATCTCCGCGCGCAAGCTGGCGTGGTCCGTCGCCCATGTCGGCGCCCGCGTGGAGCTGGTCTTCGCCGATCCTCCACCGAAGAACGCCGCCGCGATGCGGAAAGTGCTGGACCATGAGGCGGTGGAAGCGCTGCACTTGTGGCTGATCAACCGGGGCGTCCTGATCGCGCCCTTCCACAACATGATGCTGGTCTCGCCCGTCACCGACGACGCGGCGATCGACCGGCTGGTCGCGGCCGTGGATGGCTTCGCGACCGCGATGGGGGACGCATGAGCGCCGTAGCCGATATCCAGGAATGCCGCGATTTCCTCGCCGCCAACCCGCGGGTCAAGTTCGTCGAGGTGTTCTTCACCAGCATGACCGGCGTGCCGCGCGGCAAGCGGCTGCGGGTGCATGAGCTGGAGGCGATCTACGAGTACGGCCGCTTCCTGCCGGGCTCGGTGCTGGTGGTCGACACCAACGGGGCCGACTGCGAGGACACAGGCCTCGTCTGGGAGGACGGCGACGCCGACCGCCGCGCGCGGCCCGTGCCCGGCACGCTGACCCTGGCGCCCTGGCTGGGTCCCGACGTCGCCCAGGTCATGCTGTCCATGTACGAGCTGGACGGGACGCCCAACGCCCTGGATCCGCGCCACGTGCTGCAAAGGGTGCTGGATCGCTACGCCGCCGATGGCCTGACGCCGGTCGCCGCGTGCGAGCTGGAATATTATCTGGTCGACCTGCAACGCGGCCCGAACGGCGAGCTGCAGCCGGCCAAGTCGATGCAGACCGGCCTGCGCCCCACGGGCGTCCAGGTCTACGGCCTGCCCGAGCTGGAGGCCCACGCCCCGTTCCTGCGCGAGCTGTGGGACACCGCCGACGTGCTGGGCGTGCCGCTGGAAGGCGCGATCTCGGAGTTCGCCCCGGGCCAGGTCGAGCTGACCCTGAAGCACAAGCCCGACGCCCTGCGCGCGGCCGACGACGCGGTGCTCTACAAGCGCGCCGCCAAGGGCGTGGCCCTGCGCCATGGCTGCGAGGCGACCTTCATGGCCAAGCCGTGGGCGGACCGGGCCGGCAACGGCTTCCACGTCCATCTCAGCGTCAACGACGCCGAGGGCAACAACCTGTGCGCCGCCGAGGACCTGGAAGGCTCGCCGCTGCTGAAGCAGGCTATCGCTGGCATGAAGGTGCTGCTGGGCGAGGGCATGGCCATCCTGGCCCCGAACGCCAACAGCTATCGCCGGTTCAAGGCCAACAGCTACGCGCCTGTCGCTCCGACCTGGGGCGTCAACAACCGCACCGTATCCTTGCGCGTCCCCGCCGGCCCGCCCAAGACCCGTCACGTCGAGCATCGGGTGGCCGGGGCCGATGGCAATCCGTACCTGGTGATGGCCGTGCTGCTGGCCAGCGCCCACCACGGCATCGCCAACAAGCTCGATCCCGGCCCGGCGGTGATCGGCGACGGCTACGCGGCGGCGGCCAAGGAGAACATCCGGCTGCCGTCCAACTGGTTCGCGGCCGTCGACCTGTTCGAAAAGTCCGAGGTCCTGCGCGACTATCTCGGCGACCGCTTCGTGGACATGTTCGTCTCGGTCAAGCGCACGGAACAGGCGCGCTTCTTCGAGGTCGTCACCGAGCTCGATTTCGACTGGTACCTCCGCAACGCGTAGTGGCGGAATGAACGCATAAACATCGAAACAAGAGGGAGTTTCAGATGAGCGGATACAGGAACGGCGGGGCTTCGCGGCGCTCGCTTCTGACGGCCTTCGGGGCGGCGGCCATCGGCCTGTCGTTCACGGCCTGCGGCGAGAAACCCAAGGCGGCCGGCGCGAACGGCGAAGAGCCCAAGCTGAACTTCTACAACTGGGACACCTATATCGGCGAGACCACGCTGGGCGACTTCAAGAAGGCGACCGGCGTCGACGTGAACATGAGCCTGTTCGCGACCAACGACGAGCTGTTCGCCAAGCTCAAGGCGGGCAATCCGGGCTTCGACGTGATCGTGCCGTCGAACGAGTTCGTCACGCGCATGGGCCAGGCCGGCATGCTCGAGGTGCTGGATCACGCCAAGATCCCGAACATGAAGAACCTGGACCCGTCGTTCCTCAATCCGGACTTCGATCCGGGTCGGAAATATTCGATGCCCTACACCTGGCTGCTGCTGGGCATCGGCTATCGCAAGAGCAAGGTTCAGGGCGTGCCCGACAGCTGGAAGTGGCTGTTCGACAGCGACAAGTACAAGGGCCGCATCGCCCTGCTGTCGGAAAGCGCCGACCTGGTGCGCCTGTCGGCCAAGTATCTGGGCCACAGCGTCAACGACATCCCGGCCGACATGCTGCCGAAGATCGAGCGGATGCTGATCAAGCAGAAGCCGTTCGTGAAGGCGTTCCATGACGACAACGGCCAGGACCTGCTGGTCTCGGGCGAGGTCGACCTGGTGCTGGAATATAACGGCGACATCGCCCAGGTGATGAAGGACGACCCGGACCTCGACTTCGTGGTGCCCAAGGAAGGTTCGCTGATCAACAGCGACACCCTGTGCATCCCCAAGGGCGCGCCGCGGCCCAACAACGCTCACGCCTTCATCAACTACCTGCTGGACGCCCAGGCCGGGGCCGAGATCACGAAGACGATCCTCTACCCGACCCCGAACGCGGCCGCGAAGGCGCTGATGCCGGACACCTATCGCGACAATCCGGTCATCTTCCCCCCCGCCGACATCATGGCCAAGTGCGAATACGGGGCGTTCGAGGGGGCCGAGAAGGCCAGCCTGTACGAGGAAATCATCACGCGGGTGCGGGCGGCTTAGGCATAGCCCCCTTCCCCCTTGATGGGGGAAAGGGTTGGGGATGGGGGTGACACCCACGGCGGACGTCACCTCGGCCTCACTCAATCCTGAACCGCTTTCACCCCCAACCCCGCCCTTCCCCCATCAAGGGGGAAGGGAGAAGAGGCGCCGCTCATGGAGCAGAGCTGGAAACAGGCCAAGGCCGTCTTCGCCGCCGCGTTGGGACCGCCGCTGGTGTGGCTGGTGGTTTTCTTCCTGGCGCCGATGGCGATCGTCTGGGCCTACAGCTTCGGCCACAACGAGGGCCTGACCGAGATCGCCATCACCGGCACGTTCCACAATTACGCCCGGGCGATCGAGCCGCTGTACCTGAAGATCTTCCTGAAGTCGGCCTGGGTGGCGGGGCTGACCACGGGGCTGTGCCTGGTGCTGGGCTTCCCGGTGGCGCTGGCCATCACCTTCGCGTCGGACAAGGCCAAGACCTGGCTCTTGCTGATGATCATGCTGCCGTTCTGGACGAACCTCCTGATCCGCACCTACGCCCTGATCGCGGTGCTGCGCACCGAAGGCTACGTCAACCAGGGCCTGGAATGGCTGTGGAAAGGCGGCAGCGGGTTCGCGGCGCTGGTGGGTCTACAACCGCTGGGCGACTTCCAGCCGCTGGGGCTGCTGCACAACAATTTCGCGGTGATCCTGGGCCTCGTCTACGTGCATCTGCCGTTCATGGTGCTGCCACTCTATTCGGCCCTGGATCGCCTCGACAAGTCTCTGCTGGAGGCCAGTCTCGACCTGGGCGCCGGGCACATGCGGACCCTGTTCAAGGTGGTCGTGCCGCTTGCCCTTCCGGGCATCGCCTCGGGAATCCTGATCACCTTCATCCCGGCGCTGGGCGCCTACCTCACGCCGGACCTGTTGGGCGGCCCCGACAGCCAGATGATCGCCAACATCATCGAGCGCCAGTTCAAGCGCGCCAACGACTGGCCCTTCGGCGCGGCCATGTCGTTCGTGCTGATGTACCTGACCTTCATCGCCATAGCGATCCAGGCGGTGCTGGCCAAGCGCACGCCGGAGGCCAAGGGATGACCAAGAAATCACCCCCCGGCCCCCTGGAGTACCTCCGCCGCTGGCCGATGCGGGCCTGGCTGGCGATGGTGGGGATCTTCCTCTACGCGCCGCTGGTCGCCCTGATGGCGTTCAGCTTCAACGACAGCCGGCGCAACATCGTCTGGAAGGGCTTCACGCTCAAATATTACGACAAGCTGTTCAACGACTCCGCCCTGCTGGAGGCGTTCGGCAACAGTCTGACGATCGCGGCCGCCTCGACGGTGATCAGCCTGATCCTGGGCGCCTCGGCGGCCCTGCTGCTGTGGCGCTTCCGCTTCCCCGGCAAGACGGCCCTGGACGGGGCCCTGGCCCTGCCGATCGTGGTCCCCGAGATCTGCATGGGCGTGGCCATGCTGGTGTTCTTCGCCCGGGTCATGCCGTGGCCGCAGGGCCTGGCCTGGCCGCTGAACCTGGGGGCGATCATCATCGCCCACGTCTCGTTCTCGTTCCCGTTCGTGGCGGTGGTGGTGCGCGCCCGCATGGCCAGCTTCAACCGCGAGATGGAGGAGGCCGCCCGCGACCTGGGCGCCGGCGAGTTCCGCACCATCAAGGACGTGATCCTGCCGCACATGGCCCCGTCGCTGGTGGCCGGCGCGCTGCTGGCCTTCACGTTGAGCCTGGACGACTTCGTCATCACCTTCTTCACCGCCGGGCCGGACACGGTGACCTTCCCGGTGAAGGTCTATTCGATGGTCCGCTTCTCGGTGACGCCGGAGGTCAACGCGGCCTCGACGGTGCTGATCGTGCTGACCGTGCTGCTGACCGCGGCGGCGCTGAAACTGCAGGGGGACCCGGCGGCCGCAGCCAATCATGGGGCTGGCCACGGGGCGGGGGACGCTAAATGACCAAACCCATCATCACCTTCGAGAACGTCACCAAGCGCTTCGGCAAGCTGGCGGCGGTCGACAACGTCTCCCTGACCGTGAACGAGGGCGAGTTCTTCGCCCTGCTGGGACCGTCCGGCTGCGGCAAGACCACCCTGCTGCGGATGCTGGCCGGCTTCGAGACGCCCACCGAGGGCCGGATCCTGATCGACGGCCAGGACATCTCCAACGTGCCGCCCAACAAGCGGCCAGTGAACATGGTGTTCCAGTCCTACGCCGTGTTCCCGCACATGACCGTCGCCGACAACGTCGCCTATGGCCTGGTCGTCGACAAGGTCGGCAAGGCCGAGCGCGACCGCCGCGTCGAGGAGGCGCTGGAGCTGGTGCAACTGGGCGGCTATGGCGGCCGCAAGCCCGACCAGCTCTCCGGCGGTCAGCGCCAGCGCGTGGCCTTGGCCCGGGCGCTGATCAAGCGTCCGCGCGTGCTGCTGCTGGACGAGCCCCTGTCGGCCCTGGACGCCAAGCTGCGCGAGCAGATGCGCACCGAGCTGTGCACCCTGCAGGAGAAGGTCGGCATCACCTTCATCATGGTCACTCACGACCAGGACGAGGCCCTGGCCCTGGCCACCCGCTGCGCGGTGATGAGCAAGGGTCTGCTGCAGCAGGTGGCCTCGCCAAACGACCTCTACGAGTTCCCCAACAGTCGGCTCGTCGCCGACTTCATCGGCCAGGTGAACCTGTTCGAAGGCGTGCTGGCGGTCGACGAGCCCAGCCACGCGGTGATCCGCTCGCCGGACCTGCCGGTGGACATTTTCCTGGACCACGGCGTCACCGGCGCGCGCGGCGGCACGGTCTGGGCGGCGATCCGTCCCGAGAAGATCGAGCTGCACAAGAAGGAAGGGGATACGCCGCCCAACCTTGGCGACTGCCCGCAAGGGACCAACGCCATCGCGGGCGTCATCAAGCACGAGGCCTATCTGGGCGGCCAATCCACCTACGAGGTGGAGATCGAAGGTGGGCGCCGGATCAAGGTCCAGCGCTCGAACCTGACCCGCTGGGACCAGGAGGACTTCAAGCTGGGCGAGACCGTTTGGCTGTGCTGGCACGCCTGCTCGCCGGCGGTGTTGTTGAGCTAGCTATTTCCCCTCCCCCTCGATGGGGGAGGGGCAGGGGGGGGGTGATGCGGCGGTTCGGCCGAGCTGAGGTCGGACGCGCTGTCACCCCCATCCCCGACCCTTCCCCCATCCAAGGGGGAAGGGGACCGTAAAACGAAAAGAAAATATCGTCAGGAGCCACCGATGACCGTCCCGATCCGCAACCACGACATCGCCGAACTCCGACGCCTGGACGTGGCCCACCACCTGCCGGCCCAGGCCGACCACAAGGTGATCGCCGAACTGGGCGGCAGCCGGATCATCACCCGCGCCGACGGCGTCTATATCCACGACGGCGACGGCCATCAGATCCTGGACGGCATGGCCGGTCTGTGGTGCGTCAATGTCGGCTATGGCCGCGAGGAGCTGGCCGAAGCCGCCTACGAGCAGATGCTGGAGCTGCCGTACTACAACACCTTCTTCAAGACCGCGACGCCGCCGACCGTGACCCTGGCGGCCAAGATCGCCAGCAAGATGGGCGACCATCTGAGCCATGTGTTCTTCAACTCGTCGGGGTCAGAGGCCAATGACACGGTCTTCCGGCTGGTCCGCCACTACTGGAAGCTCAAGGGCGAGCCGAACCGGACGGTCTTCATCAGCCGCTGGAACGCCTATCACGGCTCGACCGTGGCCGGGGTGTCGCTGGGCGGCATGAAGCACATGCATGTGCAGGGCGACCTGCCGATCCCGGGCGTCCATCACGTCATGCAGCCGTATCCATTCGGCGACGGCTTCGGCGAGGATCCCGCCGCCTTCCGCGATCGCGCGGTGAAGGAGATCGAGGACAAGATCCTCGAGGTCGGCCCCGAGAATGTCGCCGCCTTCATCGGCGAGCCGGTGCAGGGGGCGGGCGGGGTGATCATCCCGCCGGACGGCTACTGGCCGGCGGTCGAGGCCCTGTGCCGCAAGTACGGGATCCTCCTGGTCTGCGACGAGGTGATCTGCGGCTTCGGGCGGCTGGGCCAATGGTTCGGCCACCAGCATTACGGGATCAAGCCCGACCTGATCGCCATGGCCAAGGGGCTGTCGTCCGGCTACCTGCCGATCTCGGCCGTCGGCGTGGCCGACCACATCGTGGCCGAGCTGCGCGAGAAGGGCGGCGACTTCATCCACGGCTTCACGTACTCGGGCCACCCGACCTGCGCGGCGGTGGCGCTGAAGAACATCGAGATCCTCGAGCGCGAGAACCTGATCGAGCGCACCCGCGACGACAGCGGCCCCTATCTGGCCAAGGCCCTGGCGACCCTGAACGACCATGCTCTGGTCGGCGAAACCCGCTCGCTGGGTCTGATCGGCGCGGTCGAGATCGTCCGCGAGAAGGGCACCAACCATCGCTTCCTCGACAAGGAAGGCGAAGCCGGTCCGATCGTGCGGGACCTCTGCATCAAGAACGGCCTGATGGTCCGCGCCATCCGCGACAGCATCGTCTGCTGCCCGCCGCTGATCATCACCCACGCCCAGATCGACGAGCTGGTCGGGATCATCCGGAAATCGTTGGACGACGCCGAGCCGGTGCTGCGGGCGCTTAAGCCGGAGGCGGTGTCATGACGCTAGGAACGACGCCGTGCGCCGTGGCGGACTTCCATGATGAACACACGGTCGCCTTTGACCCGGTAACGCAGAAGGTAGGGCGTGACGAATGCGATCTCTCGACGACCGTGAGAGATCGGGCGGCCACGATCGGGTTGATCTCGGAGGCTTTCGCCGATGGCCAAAAGCCTCTGACCCAGGCGCTGAGCAGCGAGGGGTTTCGATTGGCTAGCGATATAGGCGACGATCACCTCAATGTCGGCGAAAGCGCGGTCGGTCCAAACTACTTCCGCCACGAATATGGCGTGGGCAGCTGGTTAGGCGTCCCAAGGGATTTCAGCCACTCAACCACACGCTCATGCGGCACGACCCGACCAGCCGCGATATCGGCGTCTGCTTCAGCCATCGCTTGGCGGTCGGCTTCGTCTTCCAGCGCGTCGAAGATGTCGGGTTCACGCTCGGCCATGCCCTACGATAGCAGAAACTTTCCGAGAACAAATCGGGAAAAACCGAGCTTTTGGAGCGCGTCATGAAGCCCAAGCACAACAAGGCCAAGCGCGAGACCACGCTCAATCGGGGCGTCGCGTCGCTGGAGGAGGCCCAGGCCTGGTTCGCGCGCCAGAGCATCGAGGAGATCGAGTGCGTGGTGCCTGACTTGGCCGGCGTGGCGCGCGGCAAGATCATGCCGGTGCGCAAGTTCCTGGGCACGCCGTCGATGAACCTGCCGCTGGCGGTGTTCTACCAGACCATCACCGGCGACTTCCCCGAGTTCGAGGGCGCGGTCAGCGCCGTGCAGTCCGACACCGACATCTTCCTCACCCCGGACTTCGCCACCCTGGCCGCCGTGCCGTGGGCGCAGGACCCGACGGCCCAGGTGATCCATGACGCCTTC
The DNA here is from genome assembly GCF_058681225.1 of Caulobacter sp. FV1ye6ST. Lineage (NCBI taxonomy): Bacteria > Pseudomonadati > Pseudomonadota > Alphaproteobacteria > Caulobacterales > Caulobacteraceae > Caulobacter > Caulobacter sp. FV1ye6ST. The sequence goes on along the minus strand of NZ_CM178733.1, from coordinate 4,204,735 downwards.
CACCCCGACGGCCGTCCGGTCGAGGAGGCGCCGCGCCAAGTGCTGCGGCGGGTGCTGGCGCTGTACGCCGAGAAGGGCTGGGTCCCGATCGTGGCGCCGGAGATCGAGTTCTACCTCGTCGACAAGAACACCGACCCCGACTACCCGCTCAAGCCCCCCATCGGCCGCTCGGGCCGGCCGGAGACCGGGCGGCAGGGCTATTCGATCAGCGCGGTCAACGAGTTCGATGCGCTGTTCGAGGACATGTACGAATATTCCGAGCGCCAGGGCCTGGAGATCGACACCCTGATCCACGAGAGCGGCGTGGCCCAGATGGAGATCAACCTGCGCCACGGTCCGCCGCTGGAGCTGGCCGACCAGGTGTTCATGTTCAAGCGCACCATCCGCGAGGTGGCGCTGGAGCATGAGATCTACGCCACCTTCATGGCCAAGCCGATGGCCAGCGAGCCCGGCAGCGCCATGCACATCCACCAGTCGATCGTCGACAAGGACGGCAAGAACCTGTTCTCGGACAAGAAGGGCGAGGAGACGGCGCTGTTCCACGGCTTCATCGCCGGGCAGCAGACCTATCTGCCGGCGATCATGGCCATACTGGCGCCGTACGTGAATTCGTATCGCCGGATCGCCAAGGACTCGGGCGCGCCGGTCAACACCCAGTGGGGCTATGACAACCGCACCTGCGGCCTGCGGGTGCCGCCGTCCGACCCGGCCAACCGCCGGCTGGAAAACCGCATCCCCTCGTCCGACGCCAATCCGTACCTGGCCATCGCGGCCTCGTTGGCGGCCGGCTATCTGGGCATGACGCAAGGCCTGACGCCCAGCGCCCCGGTCGCCACCGACGCCGGCGCGGCCGGAATCCAGCTGCCGCGCAGCCTGTCGGAATCGCTGAAGCTGTTCGAGCAGTGCGAGCCGCTGGTCGAGATCCTGGGTCCGATCTTCTGCCAGGCCTATGACCACGTGAAGCAGGCCGAGTACGAGACCTTCATGCGCACGATCAGCCCGTGGGAGCGGGAGTTCCTGCTGCTGAATGTCTGACGTCTACGGCGCTGGGAACTGGTACGCCGACACGGCGTCCGGTTTCCTCGATTTGCCGCCGCTCGACGGCGACGCCGAGGTCGATGTCTGCATCGTCGGCGCGGGCTTCACCGGTCTCGGGGCCGCCCTGGCGCTGGGCGGCAAGGCCATTGTGCTGGAAGCCGGCCGCGTGGGCTGCGCCGCGACGGGGCGTAACGGCGGGCAGGTCCATACCGGTCAGCGGCGCGACCAGGCCTGGCTGGAGAAGACCGTCGGCCGAGATGACGCCATGGCCCTGTGGCGGCTGGCCGAGGACGCGCGGGCGCATTTCGCCACCCTGACCGATGCGATCGCCTGCGACTGGCGGCCGGGCATGATCCACGCGCGCCACAAGCCGGACGGCGAGGCCGAGGACGCGGCGTATGCGGCGCTGATGGCCGACCGCTACGGCTACGACCAGTTGGCGCTGATCGACGAGGCCGATCTGGCCGCCGAGCTGGGAACCGATGTCTATCACGGCGGCCTGATCGATCGCGGCGGCGGCCACGTGCATCCGCTGAAGCTGGCCCTGGGCCTGGCGCGCGCGGCGATGGCGGCGGGCGCGGTGATCCACGAGAGCACCCGCGCCGAAAGCTGGACACGCCAGAGCGGCCGGATCGTCGTCGAGACCGCGACCGGCCGGGTGACCTGCGACCAGCTGATCCTCAGCGGCGATGGCCTGTTGAACGCCATGGCCGGCAAGGCGCCCGACCGGGTCATGCCGATCAACAACTTCATCGCCGTCACCGCGCCGCTGGGCGACTTGGCCGATGACATCATCCGCTCGAACGCGGCGGTGTCGGACAGCCGCTTCGTGGTGAACTACTTCCGCAAGACGCCCGATGGCCGGCTGCTGTTCGGCGGCGGGGAAAACTATCGGCCGGGGTTTCCGCGCGACATCGCCCGGCTGGTCCGCGAGAACCTCGCCAAGGTCTATCCTCGACTGGCCGCCGTCCCGCTGACCCACGCCTGGGGCGGGACCCTGGGCATCACCCTGAGCCGAATGCCGTTCGTCGGCGAGGTCGCGCCGGGCGTGCGGGTCGCCTCGGGCTATTCCGGGCAGGGGGTCATGCTGGCGCCGTATGTCGGCAAGCTGCTGGCCGAGGCGGTGTTGGGCGAGACGGAGGGCGTCGACCTGCTCTCGCGCCTCCCCACCCCGCCGTTTCCGGGCGGGCGCCTGCTGCGCTGGCCGCTGACCGTGGCGGGGCTGAGTTGGTACGCGTTGCGGGATCGGCTGTAGCGCGCGCGTCGCGAGCCGCATTGACACGCTCCCCGGCGCTCCGCTCTCCTTGCCGCATGACCACCACGACCGCCCAGCCCGCCATGAGTCTCGCCGAGGCGCTCGAACATGCCGAGCGGTTGCTGGAGGTCGATCCGCGCCTGGCGGCCGAGCAGGCGCGGGCGATCCTGGAGGTCGTGCCGCGCCACGCCGACACCACCCGCGTCCTGGCCGCCGCCTTGCGGCTGTCGGGGGATCCCGAGGCCGCCGCCGCGACGGTCGGGCCGCTGGCCCAGGCCCTGCCGAACCTGCCGCTGGCCCAGCTGGAGCTGGCGTTGAGCCTGGAGCAACTGGGCCGCACCGCCGAGGCCGTCCGCGCCTTTGACCGGGCCAGCGCCCTGGAGCCGCGCCTGTCGGAAGCCTGGCGGGGGCTGTCCGAGAACCTGGAACTGCTGGGCGACAGCGCCGGCGCCGAGAAGGCCCTGGCCCGGCAACTGCGCGCCTCCACCCGCGACCCGCTCCTGGTCGAGGCGGCGACGGCGCTGTCCGACAATCGCCTGGGCGAGGCCGAGCGGCTGCTGCGCGAACGGCTTAAGCAAGACGCCGGCGACGTGGCCGCCATCCGAATGCTGGCCGAGACCGGCGCGCGGCTGGGCCGCTATGCCGACGCCGAGGGCCTGCTGACCCGCTGCGTCGAGCTGGCGCCCAACTTCGCCGCCGCGCGGCACAACCTGGCGACCATGCTCTATCGCCAGAACAAGAACCTCGAGGCCCTCGCCGAGATCGAGACCCTGACGGCCAAGGACGACCGCCATCCGGGCTACGCCAACCTGCGCGCGGCGATCCTGGCGCGCCTGGGCGAATATGACCGCGCCATCGCCGTCTATGACCGGGTGCTGGCCGACTATCCCAACCAACCGAAGGGTTGGATGAGCTATGGCCACGCGCTGAAGACGGTGGGGCGTCAGGCCGACTGCGTCGCCGCCTATCGCAAGGCCCTGGACCTTCAGCCGACCCTGGGCGAGGCCTGGTGGAGCCTGGCCAATCTCAAGACCGTCAAGTTCACCGACGCCGACCTCGCCGCGATGACCGAGGCCCTGGATAGCCCGGACCTGTCGGATGAGGATCGCCTGCACCTGCACTACGCCCTGGGCAAGGCCTTGGAGGACGCCGGCCGCTGGGACGAGTCGTTCGCGCGCTACGCCGAAGGCGCGGCGATCCGCCGGACCCAGCTGGGCTATGACGCCGCGGAGAACACCGCCGACACCGCCCGGACCAAGGCGGTGTTCACCCCCGCCTTCCTGGCCGCGCGGGCGGGGCAGGGCTGCGCCGCGCCCGACCCGATCTTCATCGTCGGCCTGCCGCGCTCGGGCTCGACCCTGGTGGAGCAGATCCTGGCCAGCCACTCGATGGTCGAGGGCACGATGGAGCTGCCCGACCTGATCGTCATGGCCCGGCGCCTAGGGGGAAAGACCGCCACCCGCGCCGAGTCCTCCTATCCGGAAAGCCTGGCCGACCTGTCGCCCTCCGACCTGAAGGCCCTGGGCGAGGAGTTCCTGGAGCGCACCCGCGTCCAGCGGAAAACCGGCCGGCCGTTCTTCATCGACAAGATGCCCAACAACTTCGCGCACGCCGGGTTGATCCACCTGATCCTGCCGAACGCCAGGATCATCGACGCCCGCCGCCATCCACTGGGCTGCTGCTTCTCGGGCTTCAAGCAGCACTTCGCCCGGGGGCAGGCGTTCAGCTACGACCTGACCGACATCGGCCGCTACTACGCCGACTATGTGGCGCTGATGGCCCACTTCGACGCGGTGCTGCCGGGGCGCGTCCACCGGGTGATCTACGAGCGCATGATCGAGGATCCGGAAGCCGAGATCCGGGCTCTGCTGGACCATTGCGGCCTGCCGTTCGAGGCCGCCTGCCTGTCGCCGCACGAGAACGACCGCGCCGTCCGCACCGCCAGTTCAGAGCAGGTCCGCCGCCCGATCTTCAAGGACGCGGTCGAGCACTGGCAGAAATTCGAATCACACCTGGACCCGCTGAAGCAGGCATTGGGACCTGTCCTCGACGCCTATCCGGATGCGCCCGCTATTTGACCATCCGCCCGGCGTCCTCAGCCGCGCCTGCCATTTCTGCAACACTTCAAGGAATTGACATCAAACTGAAATTTCCAATCTTGCCGGACGCTTGAGGCAGGTCGAACCTCGTTCGATCAAGACCTCAAGGGGAGCGACTATATGTCGTCGGGTTCGGTCCGTTTGAAGAAGGTCGGCATGTGTTCCGCCGCCTTGTTCGCATCTACAATGTTCACCACCGTCGCCTACGCTCAAGCGCAGGCGCCGCAATCGTCGACCGCTCTGGAAGAAGTGGTCGTCACCGCGCAGAAACGATCGGAAAACCTGCAGGACGTGCCTGTCAGCATTCAGGCGATCGGCGGCGAGAAGCTGGAGCAACTGCAGGTCGCGTCCTTCGTCGACTATGTGAAGTACCTGCCCAGCGTGTCGTTCACGACCTCGGGCCCGGGCTTTGGCCAGGTCTATATGCGCGGCGTGGCCAGCGGCGGGGACGGCAACCACTCCGGCTCGTTGCCCAGCGTCGGCGTCTATCTGGACGAACAGCCGGTCACCACCATCCAGGGCGCCCTGGATATCCACGTCTACGACATCGCCCGGGTCGAGGCCCTGGCCGGTCCGCAGGGCACGCTGTATGGCGCCAGCTCCCAGGCCGGCACGCTGCGGATCATCACCAACAAGCCGACGACCAGCGGCTTCAAGGCTGGCGTCGACGTCGAGGCCAACAAGGTCGACCACGGCGGCACGGGCCACACGGTCGAAGGCTTCGTCAACATTCCGCTGTCGGACAAGATGGCCGTGCGGGTGGTCGGCTGGGACGTCCGCGACGCGGGCTATATCGACAACGTGGCGGGCACGCGCACCTATACGCGCGGCGACACCGATCCGACCAACGACGTGACGATCAACAACAAGGCCCGGGTCCGCGACAACTACAATAGCGTGTACACCCAAGGCGGCCGCGCGGCCCTGCGCATCGAGGTCGACGACAACTGGGTGATCACGCCCACGGTCATGGGTCAGGTGCAGAAGGTGGGCGGCCTGTTCGCCTTCGATCCCAAGGTCGGCGACCTGAAGGTCTCGCACTTCTACCCGGAAAGCAGCAAGGACAAGTGGGTCCAGGCGGCCCTGACCATCGAGGGTCAGATCGCCAATCTCGACGTCACCTATGCCGGCTCGTACCTGAAGCGTAACGACGTCACCAACTCGGACTACACCGACTACTCGTACTTCTACGATCAGGTCGGCTACGGCTTCTACTGGACGGACAACGCCGGCAACCTGGTCAATCCCTCGCAGTACATCCAGGGCAAGGACCGCTACCGCAAGGAAAGCCACGAAATCCGCATCGCCTCGCCGCAGGACCAGAAGCTGCGGTTCGTGGTCGGCGGCTTCTACCAGAAGCAGCAGCACCACATCTTCCAGAACTACAAGATCGACGGCCTGGGCAGCACGCTGTCGGCGCCGGGACATACGGGCACCATCTGGCTGACGGCGCAGCAACGGATCGATCGAGACAAGGCCGTGTTCGGCCAGGCCGAGTACGACATCACCGAGAAGCTGATGCTGACCGCCGGCATCCGGTTCTTCAAGTCGCACAACACCTTGGCCGGCTTCTTCGGGTACGGGGCCGGCTATGGCTCGACCGGCGAGCGGGCTTGCTTCGCCTCGACGGTCAAGGTCGACGACGCCCCCTGCATCAACCTGGACAAGGGCACCCAGGAGAGCGGCAACTCGCCTAAGGTGACGCTGACCTACAAGTTCGACAGTTCGAAACTGGTCTACGCCACCTATTCCAAGGGCTTCCGGCCGGGCGGCATCAACCGCCGCTCGACCCTGCCGCCCTACCGCGCCGACTATCTGGAGAATTACGAGGCGGGCTGGAAGACCACCTGGCTCAACAACAGCTTCCGCTGGAACGGCGCGGTGTTCATGGAGGACTGGAAGAACTTCCAGTTCTCGATCCTGGGCGCCAACGGCCTGACCGAGATCAAGAACGCCAACCAGGCCCGCATCAAGGGCGTGGAAAGCGACATCACCTGGGTCCCGGTCCACGGCCTGACGATCAACGCCTCGGCCGCCTATACCGACGCCAAGCTGACGGCGAACTACTGCGGCTTCACCGACGCCTCGGGCAATCCGGTCAGCACCTGCGCCTCGCCGCAGGCGCCGGACGGCACGGTCCTGCCGGTCACGCCGAAGTACAAGGCCAACCTGACGGCGCGCTACGCGTTCAGCCTCGCCGACTGGGACGCCTTCGCCCAGGGCGCGGTCGTCGGCCAGTCCGGCAACTGGACCGATCTGCGCCTGAAGGAGCGCGCCATCATCGGCCGGCAGAAGGGCTACACGACCGCCGACTTCTCGGCCGGAGTCGACAAGGATGGCCTGTCGATCTCGCTCTATCTGAAGAACGCCTTCGACAAGCGGGCCAGCCTGAACCGCTATGCCGAGTGCGCCGAAAGCGTCTGCGGCGCCCAGTACTACATCGTCCCGAACCAGCCCCGCACCTTCGGGGTCAAGCTCGGGAAGACGTTCTAGGGAGCGGGAAGGGGAGGCCCATCATTCCCCTTCCCCCCGTCATTCCCGCCCTTGTGGCGGGAACCCCTGGTTCAGCTGACACGTGAGACGCAAGCGGACTGCTCAGCAGTCCGCCCCTCCCGCACCTGCGGCGGATAGAGGGGTTCCCGCCACGAGGGCGGGAATGACGAAAAAATAGGCGGGGCGGGATTGGGAGTGAGTTCAGAGTGAAGACCTCGGATCCAAGACCCCTCGGCCTGTGGATGTGCACGGCCCTGGTCGTGGGCAACATGATCGGCTCGGGCGTCTTCATGCTGCCGGCCTCGCTGGCGCCCTACGGCTGGAACGCCGTCATCGCGTGGATGCTGACCATCGGCGGGGCCCTGTGCCTGGCCTTCGTCTTCGCGCGGCTGGCCGAGGCCTTTCCCCGCGCCGGCGGCCCGCTGGCCTATACCCAGGAAGCGTTCGGACCGACGGCCGGCTTCATGGTCGCTTGGGCCTACTGGATCTCGATGTGGGTCGGCAACGCCGCCATCGCCACCGGCGGGGTCAGCTATCTGTCGGTGTTCTTCCCGGCCCTCGGCAAGGTCCCGGGGCTGGCCGCGCTGGTCACCGTCGCCGTGGTCTGGGCGCTGACGGCGGTCAACTGCTGGGGCTCCAAGTCCGCGGGGCGCCTTCAGGTAGTCGCCACCATCCTGAAGCTCTTGCCGCTGATCGCCGTGGCCGGCCTGGCGGTGGTCATCCTGGCGCGCAAGGGCGGGGCGGCGGTGACGCCGTTCGAGCCCTCGCAGCTGTCGGCCGGCGGCATCACCGCCGCCGCGACCCTGACCCTTTGGGCTTTGCTCGGCCTGGAGTCGGCCACCGTGCCCGCCGACAAGGTGTACGAGCCGACCCGGACCATCCCCCGCGCCACCCTCTACGGCACGGCGTTCACGGGCCTGATCTATCTGGTCGTCTGCTCGGCGGTGGTGCTGCTGTCGCCCGCCGACCTGTTGAAGCACTCCAACGCCCCGTTCGCGGACTTTGTCGGCTATCACGGCGGCGGCGACCTGCGGCTGGTGCTGGCCGCCTTCGCGGCGATCAGCGCCTTCGGCGCCCTGAACGGCTGGGTGCTGCTGCAAGGCGAGATGCCCTACGCCATGGCCCGCGACGGCGTGTTCCCGGCCTGGCTGGGCAAGGTCGGCAAGCGCGGGACGCCGGTGCGGGCCCACGTGTTGTCCAGCGCCCTGCTGACCGTCCTGGTGCTGATGAACTACGCCAAGTCGATGGCCGACCTGTTCACTTTCATCGCCCTGCTGGCCACCTCGGCCAGCCTGTTCACCTACCTGTTCAGCGCCTGCGCGGCCCTGCGCCTGCAGCAGAAGCATCGGATGGACGCCTCGATGCTGCTGACCGTCCTGGCCATTCTGGCGGCGGTCTATTCGATCTGGACGCTCTACGGCGCCGGGACCTCGGCGACCCTGTGGGGCGTGGTGCTGCTGCTGGCCGGCCTGCCCGTCCGCTTCCTGACCGCCCGCGCGGCGCGTCCTGTTCCGCCGGAGACTGTCTCGTGAAGCTTAAGTCCCTCGCCCTGCTGGCGGCCCTGGTCCCCACGATCGCCAGCGCCCAGGTCTCCTACGTTCGCGCCGGCAAGCTGGTCGACCCGCGGGCCGGCAAGGTGCTGACCGACCAGCTGATCCGCATCGAGGGCGAGACGATCACCGCCGTCACGCCGTGGAAGACGGCGCCGAACGACGGTCCTCTGACCGACTGGTCCAAGCTGACTGTCCTGCCCGGCCTGATCGACATGCACACCCACTTGGTCGACCAGGAGCAGACCGAGAACATCGCCGAGCCGCTGCTGACCACGGCCGCCTATCAGTCGTTCATCGCCGCCGACCACGCCCGCAAGACCCTGATGGCCGGCTTCACCAGCGTGCGCGACGTTGGCACCTGGCGGGCGTTCGGCGACGTGGCCCTGCGCGACGCGATCAACAACGGCCTGACGCCCGGTCCGCGCATGTCGGTGGCCGGCGCCTATATCACCGTTCCCGGCGGGGGCGGGGAGGTCACCGGCATCGCCGCCGACGTCGGCATCCCGGCCGAGATGCGGGTGGGCGTGGTCGAGGACGCCGCCGACACGCATCGCAAGGCGGCCAACATCCTGGCTCACAAGGCCGACTTCCTGAAGCTGATCGCCACGGGCGCGGTGCTCACCGTCGGCACCGAGCCCGGCCAGTTGGAGCTTTCCGAGGATGAGATGCGCGCCGCTGTCGAGGAGGCCGCCAAGCGGGGGACCTACGCCACCGCCCACGCCCACGGGGCCGAGGGCATGAAGGTCGCCATGCGGGCCGGGGTCCGCTCGATCGAGCACGGCTCGCTGATGGACGACGAGGCCATCGCCATGATGAAGGCCAAGGGCGTCTATCTGGTCGCCGACATCTATGACGGCGACTGGATAGACGAATACGGCAAGGCCCACGGCTGGCCCGCCGAGACCCTGCGCAAGAACTTCGAGACCACCGAGGCCCAGCGCGAGGGCTTCCGCAAGGCGGTGAAGGTCGGGGTCAAGATCGCCTTCGGCACCGACGCCGGCGTCTATCCCCACGGCCTCAACGCCCGCCAGCTGTCCTACATGGTCAAGTACGGCATGACGCCGATGCAGGCGATCCAGTCGGCCACGACCGTGGCGGCCGAGCTGATGAGCAAGACTGGCAAGGTTGGCTGCGACGCGCCCGGCTGCTACGCCGACCTGATCGCCGTGCCCGGCGATCCGCTGGCGGACATTTCGACCCTGACGCGCGTGCCAAAAGTGATGAAGGGCGGCGTCGTGGTGAAAAACGAGCCGTGATCTTGCCTCAAAGTCGGTGAAAAAGCGCACAGCGCGTCGTGGTCCGGACCATGCATTGTGCATCGCAACGCAATTTGATTGTGCGATAGCGAAACAACTGTCATGCCAACGTTGTTAGTCACACGTTGAGTAGGTCCAAGGAGGTCTCCATGACCGAGAATCACTATTACGTCCGCCCGGTCGCCGGTGTGTGGCATGTGACCTGGAACGACTCGGCCGAACTGATCGGCTGCTACTCCTCGCAACATGAAGCCGAGTCCCTGGCTCAACTGCTGGCCCGCCACATGCGCGAGCAGGGCCGCAAGGGTCAGGTTCACGTCGACGAGCCGGAAGTCCGCACGCCCTCGTGGGGCCGCAACCGCGCGGCGCACCAGGCGGCGGCGGCTTAAGTTAGCCAGCTCTCCAGCGCGCGCGTCACGATCGCGCGCGCGTCGTCCGGGCTGAAGGTCGCTGGATCGAGGCACAGCTCCAGCCACAGGCCGTCGACAGTCGCCGTCAGGGCGATGGCGGCCAGGCGGGTGTCGGCGACGTCCGCTTCGCTCAGCAGTTTCTCCAGTCGCGCCCGGAAGTCCGCGTAGGACGCCGCGTGGATCGCGGCGATGCGCGGCTTGGTCTTCACCAGGCTCCAGAACCCGATCCATGCGGCCAGCAGTCGCGGGTCCAGCACCGGGGCTGCGAAGCTGGCGCCCAGATAGGCCAGCAGCCGCTCGCGCGGCGTCGGGCCGGCCGCCTCCAGCGCGGCGTCGAGCGCTGCATCGATCCGCTGGCTGACGGCCTCGTAGGCCGCGGCGATCAGGTCGTCGACACCCTCGAAATAGTGGCGCAGCAGGCCCGGCGAGACCCCGGCCTCGGCGCAGATGGTTCGCACCGAGGTTCCGCCGACCCCCTCGCGGGCCAGGACGGTCTCGGCGGCGGCGACCAGGGCCTGGCGGCGGACGTCGGCGGTCTCGCGGGTGAAGGCGGCGCGCAAGATCTAGCCCTCCCTCACCACCCCTCCGGCGGCCTTGCCAGCCGGCTCTCGGGGATCAGCGCGCGCATCTTGCGGCCGAAACTCCGCAAGCTCACCTCGCTGGTCGCCAGCGGTCCCGCCGTGAAGGTCCGCGAGGCCATGCCCTGCTGGACGCGGGCGACCAGTTCGGTGTCCTCGGCATTGACCTGGCGGTTGATGCGCCAGTTCAGATACCGCGCGGCCTTCATCTCGCGCCGGTCGTCGGGCAGGGCGTAGGCGATCTCGCGGATCATGGTCTGGGTGGCCGAGACCGGGATGAACTGCATGAAGTCCACCTGGTCCGGATAGATGTCGAAGGCGAAGTTCGGCCACAGCTTGAAATAGGTCCACAGCCGCTTGCGATCGTCCGGCAGGTGCGGGACGTCGGGCAGCAGGTCCTGATAGAGCCGCTCGGACGGGCTCTCCGACGGTTCGTCGATCAGATGGCCCCACATCTTGTCGACGAAGGTCCTGGCCTCGACGCCATAGCCCTTGCCGAACAGCCGGGTCAGGCCGGGATGGGCGACCGGGATGTGCAGGCCGTCCGAATAGTTGTCGCTGATGTTCTTCCAGTTCACGTCGCGCGGCCGCAGGGTGACGCGGCCGAACGGTTGCAGGTCCTCGAAGCGGTAGGGAGCGACCTCGTCCTCGTAGGGGGCCATCATGGTGGCGACTCTGGGGCCATCTCCCTCGATCCGCACGAAGACGAAGCCGCGCCAGACCTCGGTCTCGATGCTCGCCAGGCCCTGCTTGTCCATCTCCAGCGCCGGATAGTCGTCGCGCATCGGCACGCCGATCAGCCGGCCATCGAGGTCGTAGGTCCAGGCGTGGTAAGGGCAGACGATCCGCCCGCCGCAGCGACCGACCGGACCGTCCAGCAGCCGCGCGCCCCGGTGGCGGCAGACATTGGCGAAGGCGCGCACGCCGCCGTCCTTGCCACGCAGCACGACCAGGCTCTCGCCGACGAAGTCGAAGGTGTGGAAGTCGCCCGCCTTGGGGATGTCGTTCAGGTGGCAAACGATCTGCCACGAGGGCCGGAAGATCTTGTCCTGCTCCTCGCGGAAGAACCGCTCGGAGCCGTAGATCCAGCCGGGCAGGCCCCAGTCGCAGAGGGGGTCTTCGTTGGAGAGGGCGGTCATCGCGGAGAGCCTCCGATGAAAACGCTCTCCCTCCCCCTTGGATGGGGGAGGGGCAGGGGTGGGGGTGACCCGGTTTCAGGAGAGGGCGCGGCCAGCTCAGCAGCCACCCCCATCCCCAACCCTTCCCCCATCCAGGGGGAAGGGGGCATGAACACGCTCACCGCCCCACCACCGACAGCTTCAAGGCCGTGACGAAGTCCTTGTCCCTCAGGATCTCGCGCGCCGCGTTTCGCCCCGGATTGCCCGACACCCCGCCGCCGGGGTGCGTGCCCGCGCCGCACATGTAGAGCCCGGCGATCGGCGCCCGGTGGCTGGCGTGGCCCAGGAACGGACGGGTCGCCCACAGCTGATCCAGCGACATGTGGCCGTGCATGATGTCACCGCCGATCAGGCCGAACTTCCGCTCCAGGTCCAGCGGCGACAGGATCGTGCGGCCCAGCACCGAGGCCTTGAAGCCCGGCGCCCACCGCTCGACGGTGTCGATGATCAGGTCGGCGGCGGCTTCGCGCTCGTCGTCCCAATCGCGGCCGTTCGGCAGGGTCGGAGCGAACTGCTGGCAGAACAGGCTGGCCACGTGCTGGCCCGGAGGCGCCAGGGAGGTGTCGATGGTCGAGGGGATCAGCATCTCGACGATCGGGGACTTGCTGATCCCGTCCCCTTTCGCGTCGCGATAGGCGGCGTCCATGTAGTCCAGGCTGGGGGCGATCACGATGCCCGACTGGTGGTGCTCGGCGGTCTCGCGACCCGGCAGGCAGGTGAAGCTGGGCAGCTCCGACAGCGCCACGTTCATGCGGAAGGTGCCCGAGCCGTTCTTGTAGCCGTCGACGGTCTTGCGGAAGTCGGCGGTCAGGGCCGAGGGCGCGACCAGCTTCTTGTAGAGCAGGGCCGGATTGACGTTGGCGCTGACGATCGGCGCCATCACCTGGCGGCCGTCGACCAACTGCACGCCGACGGCCTTGGCTCCATCGACATGGACAGCCTCGACGGGCGCGTTCAGCAGGATCTCGACCCCGGCCGCCTCGCAGGCCTTGGCCATGGCCTGGGTGATCGAGCCCATGCCGCCGACCGCATGGCCCCAGGCGCCCTTCTTGCCGTTCACCTCGCCGAAGGTGTGGTGCAGCAGCACATAGGCCGACCCCGGCGAGTCCGGGCTGGCGAAGTTGCCGACCACGGCGTCGAAGCCGAAGGCGGCCTTGACCGCGTCGCTCTCGAACCAGCCGTCCAGCACGTCGCGGGCGCTCTTGGTGAACAGGTCCAAGAGGTCGCGCTTTCTCTGCCGGGAGAGCATGGCCAGCCGTCCGCCCTGGCGAAGGCCGCGCAGCAGACCCGGCAGGCCATCGCCCAGGTTCGGCGGCGTTTCCTGGGCGAAGTCGCGCAGGACGTCGCCGATCTCGTCCAGCATGGCGTAGTAGGCCGGCAGCACCTCGGCGTCGCGATAGCTGAACGCGCGGAACGCTTCCTGAGTACGCTCCAGCCCGCCGCCCAGCTTCAGATAGCGCTCGTCGCTGATTGGCAGGAAGTTGGAGATCGGCCTCTCTAGAAACGTCAGGCCATAGTCGTGCAGGCCCATGTCGGCGATCACCCGGGGGTTCAGCAGGCTGACCGTGTAGCTGGCGACCGAGTTGCGGAAACCGGGGTGGAACTCCTCGGTCACCGCCGCCCCGCCGACCACCCCGCGCGCCTCGCACACCGTGACCTTCAGCCCGGCCTTGGCCAGGTAGAAGGCGCAGACCAGGCCGTTGTGTCCCCCGCCGATGATCACGGCGTCGCGGGTGGTGGTCTCGGCCATGGTGATGCTCCCCAGAGTAGGCGGGGAGGTTGCTATACGATCGTACAATAGGCAAGTGGCGAGCGAGAACAGGCCTAGATTGGGCGCCCCAGAAACCACGCCGTCGCAACAATGAAGCGCTCGGCGTGCTCCGGAGATGCGAACGGACCCACCAGCGAGCCTGAGTGGCGATCTACGAAGGTCGTCCCTTCAAGGCATTCGCGCTCCAGGAGATAGGTCTCGCCGTTGGAGAACTCGCGAACCTCGGCGGCGCGCTTACCGTCCTTGCTGTAGAGGGTGCAGGCCGTTCGGAAGTTCCGCCCGTAGAGTTCTGATTTTGCCGCTCGCCTGAACAGCCTATCCCACCACGCCATCGGCTAGCCGCCATTCCATTTTTCGTGGTCACGAATGAGAGACGCGATTTCGTAATGGCCGCCAACATCCGCTGTCTCGGAAGGGGGCTGTTTCCACTCATTGTGCAGCTTATGAGATGCGCCTGCCGCGAGTAGAGCCATCACTACGGATCGATTTCCTGCCATCGCGGCATAGTGGAGAGGCGTATGGCCGAGATCCCCTTTCGCGTTGACGTCACAGCCTAGCCGCAACAGGTCCCAAACGTCTTCAAGGCGGCCTCGATAGGCTGCGCGATGAAGAACGGTATCGTCGTCGACGTCGCGGCTGTCGATGGAGGCGAATAACGTGCCATCCGGAAGCTCATACGCCGCCGCGATCTGGTCGAACGACCGCTCGGTGTATGCGGGGCTTGAGCCCCTCCGCAGACCTTTCGATCGCATCGGTTCCCTCATCCGGTGGGGTGATCGCTTTGAGTTTCCTCGGGCGCTAGGACGTGCGGATGGTATTGCGCATCCCACTCGTCCTTGCGGAGATAGATTTTCCCGTAAGCGATAACCGTTTGACCATCGTTGTAGGCCTTTGTGGACATGAGCAGATCGCCTATCCCGTCCCGATCGAGATGAAGATGCTCGTTGTCTTCGTCGAGCGCCTGGAGCGCATTGATCAGCTTCGAACGACCAGCCTCATTGACGTAGAGCTCAAAGAACGAACCATTGTCCGAGATGGTCATGGTGATGCGGGGCTTATCCATCGTGAAGGCTACATCCTCGAATTCAGCGGTTCTGGATGAGCGCTCTCTTGGTCAAGATGAGCAACGGCGCCAGGACTGCACCAACCAGAAAATACAAAACTGAGTTCGACGCGACGATAGCGACCATCCAAAAGCCGACAGCGTTTTTGCTGATGCCCGAAAGGCTCATCATGAAAATGGCCGAGGGCCAGAAAACCAATCCCCATTCAGGGAAGCCGATCGAGGGATTTAAGCAAAATAGCGCTATGGCGACAAACAACCCCATTGCGGCGCACGCCAAGCCGTAGCGGAAGGCGCGCACCCATAAGGGCTGAGTGCTTGGCGTTTTAATCATCTTCCGCCGATGCCTCCGTGGGAATAGAAGTCCCTCGGTGGCAACTATGGCGACAGCGGGTAAAGCGGGCGTTCGCAGCCCTCCCGTCAAGCGGATCGCGGCTTTAGGGTTTTGCTCTTGGGATAGAGCTCCTAAGCCCCCTCCGCCTTTCCCCGCGCCGTCAGCCAGTACATCACCGGCGTCGCGACCCGGCTCAGAAGCGTCGAGGTGATCAACCCGCCGATGATCGCGATGGCCAGGGGCGAGTAGAGGCCGGAGCGCTCCAGGGCCAGCGGCAGCAGCCCGCCGATCGCCGTCACCGAGGTCAGCAGCACCGGCAGGAAGCGCACTTCGCCGGCCTTTTCGATGGCGTCGTGCAGGTTCATGCCTTCGCGGCGCAGCTGTTCGGTGAAGTCGACCAGCAGGATCGAGTTCTTGATCTCGATGCCGATCAACGCGATCACGCCGATCGTGGCGGTGAACGACAGGGAATAGCCGGTCAGGGCCAGGGCCAGCACCGCGCCGAACACCCCGAACGGGATGATGCCGGCCACGACCAGGGCGGTCTTGAACTTCTGGAATTCCAGAACCAGCACGGCCAGGATCCCGAACACCGCCACCAGCACCGCCGCGCCGAGGCCCGCGAAGCTCTCGGACGCGGCCTCGGCCTCGCCGCCCAGCGACAGGCGGTAGCCCGGCGGCAGCGGCAGCTCCTTGTTCAGCCGCGCCAGGGCGTCCTGGGTGACGCCCGACGCGAGAAAGCCGGTGCGGACCCACGAGCTGACGGTCACGGTCCGCTCGCGGTCGAAGCGGTCGATGCGCGAGGGGCTGGATTTCAGGCGCGGGGTGGCGATGGCGTCCAGTGGGGCGGCCAGGCCGTCGGCGGTCGGGACATAGACCCCCTTCAGGGCCGAGAGCGGATTGCGCGCCGCGCCGTCGGCCTGGGCCATCGGTAGCCGCACCTTGACCGCGTAGTCGTCGCCGTCCGGATCGCGGAAACGGGCGGTCTCCTCGCCGGACAAAGCCAGGCGGGCGATGCGCCGCGTCGCGCCGGCCTGCACGCCGAGCGCCGCGGCCTTGGCCTCGTCGACGCCCAGGTCGAGGTCTGTGCGGTCCAGGCGCACGGGGTTGGTGACGTCGCGCGTACCGGGCGTGGCCTTCAGGATCGCCTCGGCGCGGGCCGCCAGGGCCTTGAGCACGTCGAGGTTCTGCCCCGTGAGGCGGACGGCCACCGGCGCATCGATCGGCGGGCCGTTCTCGAAGGTCTGCACGCTGATCCGCGCGCCGGGATAGTCGGCGAAGGCCTTGCGCAGGCGGTCCAGCACCTGCTCGCTACGGCCCGGCTCCCAGCGCTTGAGGCTGACGAAGACTTCGGCGAAGGTCGTGGCGCTCTCGCGCTGGGTCTTGTTGTAGAAGATCTGCGGATTGCCGCGGCCGAGGTTGGCGGCTTCCCAGATAACGTCGGGTTCGGCCCTGACGCGTTCCTCGACGTAGCGCAGCACCTGGTCGGTGCGGGCCAGGGACGCGCCGTCGGGCGTCTCGATGCGGATCAGGAACTGCGGCGTCTCGGCGGCCGGGAACAGCGACGAGCCTACAAGCTTCACCAGCGGAACGGTGGTCACGCAGATGGCCAGCAGGATGGCCATGGCGACCCACGGCCTGGCGAGGGCGCGATGCAGCACCGGTCGATAGAAGCGGTGGATGCCGTCATTGACCGCCCGCAGCAGCGCATTGCCTTCGGGATCGGAGTGCTTGTCCAGCAGGCGGCTGGCCAGGAAGGGGATGATGGTCATCGAGACCAGCAGCGAGGCGGCGATGGTGCACAGCACGGTGACCGGCAGCGACTTGATATAGGCCCCCGAGCCGGCCGGCAGGGCCATCAGCGGCAGGAAGGCCAGCATCAGGGTCGCCGTGCAGCCCAGCACCGCCAGGCTGATCTGGCGCGTGCCGTTGATGGCCGCGTCGACCCGGTCCTCGCCCTCGCGCACCCGGCGGGCGATGTTCTCGGTGATGACGATGCTGTCGTCGACCAGCAGGCCGAGCGCGAGCACGAAGCCGGCGATCGACAACTGGTTCAGGGTGAAGCCCAGAGCCTGCAGCATCGTCAGTCCGATCAGCAGGGACAGCGGGATCGAGACCATCACCACCAGCCCGGCGCGCGGACCCAGCGGCAGCAGGGTGATCAGCACCAGGCACAGGGCGATGCCGAAGTCGCGGAAAAGGTTGTTCAGCCGGTGCTTGACGTTCTCGGCCTGGACGAAGCCGCGCTCCATCTTCACCCCGGCGGGCAGGGTCTTCTCGTAGTCGTCCAGCACCCGCTGCACGCCCTTGGTGATCTTGGCGACGTCCTGGCCGTCCTTCTGGTTGACGGTCAGGAAGATGGCGCGTTTGCCGTTGAAGCGGGTCAGGTGGGTCGGCTCGGCCTGGGCCCAGGCCACCTGGGCGACGTCGCGCACGCGGGTCACCTGGCCGCCCAGCGAGCGGACCGGCGTGTCGCCGATCGTGGCCAGGTCGTGGAAAGCCCCGCCGGACTTGACGTTGAAGCGCCGCTCCCCGGCCTGGACCGCGCCGATCGGCGCCTCGGCCCCGGCCGCTTTCAGGGCGTCGACGACGGCGGTGGGCGGCAGCTTCAGGGCCGACAGGCGGGCCAGGTCCAGCGTGACCTGCACCTCGGACGGCGGCGCGCCCCAGTACTTCGCCTCGCGCACGCCCGCCACCCGGTCCAGCCGTTCGCGCAGGCGGTCGGCGGTCTTCTCCAGGCGGCGCATCGGCAGGATGTCGGAGGTCAGGGCGACCTGGACGATCGACACCTCGGTGGTGCGGATCCGTTCGATCTCCAGCCGCTGAACGCCGGCCGGCAGGTTGCCGCGGATGGCGTTCACCTCGCGCACCACCTGGTCGAACTTGCGCTCGGTGTCGACGTCCCAGGTGAAGTGGACGCGGATGACCGCCGCGCCGTCCACGGCGGTCGACTCGACCTTGTCGATGTCGTCCAGGCCGTCGACGGCGTCCTCGATCGGGTCGACGATCAACTGCTCGATCTCCGACGGCTCGGCCCCGGGCAGCACCGCGCGGACCACGACGATCGGCGTCGGGAAGTGCGGGTCTTCCGAGCGCGGCACGGTGTTGAAGGCGTTGATGCCCAGCATGATCAGCAGGCCGAAGGCGACGAGGGTGAACTGCCAGCGACGGACGGCGAAGGTCGCGAGATCGAACTTCACGGCCCTACTGTCCCTTGGAAGCGTCGAGACGTTTCGGATCGATGACCCGCACGGCCTCGCCGTCGGCCACGAAGCCGGCCCCCGCCGTGATCACCTGGGCGCCGTCGGGCAGGCCCGAGACCAGGGCGTCGTCGCCGTCGAAGCCGCCGAAGCCGACGGCCATGCGCCGGGCCTTGCCCTGGTCGAACCGATAGACGAAGGCCCGCTGGCCGGTGGCCTCCAGCACCGCCTCGGCGGGGATGCGGGCATAGGCCGTCGTGGCGCCCGGCGCGGTGCGAACCGACAGGCTGGCGTGGGCGACCTGGCCGCTGCGCAGGGCGGCGGGCGGGGCGGAGAGCTCGATCTCGACGCTGATCGCGCCGGTGCGGGTGTCGGCGGCCTCGCCGACGCGCGTGACGCGGCCGTTGAGTACTTGGTCTCCGAAGTCCTCGACCCGAACCTGCGCTACATCGCCGACTCGGACCCGCGCGGCTTCCCGCGCCGAGAGCGGCAGCCGCAAGACGAGAGGGCTGGAGAGGTCGGCGATCCGCGCCACCACCTGGCCGGCGGCCACCACCTCGCCCGCCTGGGCGCGGCGCTCCAGCACGACCCCCGAGGCCGGCGAGACCAGGCTGGCCCAGCGGCGGTCGAAACGGGCGGCGTCATAGGCGGCCTGGGCGGCCTTCAGGGCGCTCGTCCGATCGTCGATGCGCTGGCGGCTGACATAGCCCTTCTCGAACAGGGTCTTGTCACGTTCGACGTCTCGACGGGCGCGCTCGAGGTCGGCGGAGGTCTGCTGCTGGCGAGCGTCGACCCCGGCCGGATCGATGGCGGCGACCAACTGGCCGGCCGAGACGCGGTCACCGGCCTCGACCTTCATGGCGGTCAGCACGCCGGGGATGCGGAACGACAACGCCATCTCGCGGCGGCGCTCCAGCGTCCCGGCGCCGGTCACCGCGCCGGCCGCGCCGGGCGCGGCGACGCGGGCGGCCTCGACCGGCGTCGGCGGCGTCGCCGCCTCGGTCGCGGGCTTGCCGCCACAGGCCGCGAGCGCCGTCGTCATCAGCAGCGCCGCCAGGGGAGGGAGCGGGGTCCGCCACATAAGCTGTTCCAAATCGATCAATGATAAGTTATCAGTGATTGATAGCGTTTGCTTGTCAAGCTTGGATAGCAGTGGTCAACGACTTGAGATGAAGTCTCCGCAGACGCGTTCGCCGCGTAAACCCAAGGGCCAGGGCGCCGAGCGCCGCGAGGAGATCCTCGACGCCGCCCAGAGCCTGTTCGCTCAGAAGGGCGTCCACGCGGTCTCGACCCGCCAGATCGCCGAGATCGCCGGCATCTCGCAGCCGGCCCTCTACGCCTATTTCACCACCAAGGACGACATCGCCGCCGAGCTGTGCGTGCGGGCCTTCGCGATCCTGGGCCAGCGGATGGCCGACGCCCGCGTGGGCTACACCCCGACCACCGAGAATTTCGATCGTTGCCTGCGGGTCTATATCGACTTCGGCCTCGACCATCCCGATGCGTACCGGGTGGCCTTCATGCTTGAAAAGAGCGTCGATGGCTCGTTTCTCGAGAAGACCGGCGGCAAGCCGATGGCCGCCGGCAAGGAAGTCTTCCAGGTGTTCGTCGAGATGATCGGCGAGCTGCACGCCGGCGGGCTGATGGCCGGCGACGACGTGATGGCCGCGGCCCAGTCGCTGTGGGCCGGACTGCACGGCCTGGTGTCGCTGCTGATCGCCCGGCCGGAGTTCCCATGGGTCGAGCGCGAGGCGCTGATCGCCACCCATGTGGCCATGCTGCGCCGAGGCGCGCTCAAATAGCGGGGCGTTGAAGTCGAGGGCCGGGGCCTCTAAGTGAGCGCCTCGCTCTTTCGGGAAGGATCCCCCATGGCCCAGCTCCTGCCGCTCCAGTCGTTCAGTCTGCAGGAGACGGACGACGGCTACCGTCTGCTGGTCTCGGCCATCGGCGGCGAGTCGCTCTACGTCTCGATCACCCCCGACCAGATGGACGACATCATCGACAGCCTTGAGAACGCCATGGGCGGCGAGGGCGAAGGCGAAGACGCCGAGGACGACGCCGAGTTCTGAGGCTCGACGCCGCCCTCTGTCGGCTATTTGTCCTCGCCATCCAGGAAGACGTAGATCGCCGCGATCTGGCCGTCACGGACCAGGATGAAGTCGTGGCCGGCATAGCGCGGCGGCTCGCCGGCCGGCCCCGAGACCCACGACAGGCGGCCAGCGTCGTGGCTGGCCTGGGCCGGCGAGGTCTCGGTATAGGCGAAGGTCGGATGGCCGGCCCGGATGATCCCGGCGATCCGGTCGATCGCTTCGCGCCCATGATGGCCTTCGCCATTGGGGCCGTAGAACACCGCGTCCTCGGCGTAGAGTTCGTCGATCGCGGCGCGGCGTCGGGCCTGATCGCCCTCGCCGAACACCTCGTGCAGGTTGCGGATCAGCAGTTGTTCGATGGTCATCTCGCCTCTCCTCAGACTTGAGTCATGCCGCCGTCGACGAACAGCTCGGCGCCGGCGATGAACGAGGCGTCGCTGGACGCCAGGAAGGTCACGGCCTTGGCGATCTCGGCCGGGTCGCCGACGCGGCCCAGGGGGATCTGGCTGGCCATGGCGTCGAGCAGGCCCTGCTGGGCGGCGGCGTCGTCGCCCGCCAGTTCGACTAGGCCCGGCGTC
Source organism: Caulobacter sp. FV1ye6ST (assembly GCF_058681225.1). Classification (NCBI taxonomy): domain Bacteria; kingdom Pseudomonadati; phylum Pseudomonadota; class Alphaproteobacteria; order Caulobacterales; family Caulobacteraceae; genus Caulobacter; species Caulobacter sp. FV1ye6ST. The sequence continues at coordinate 4,183,839 of NZ_CM178733.1, read as the reverse complement.
TTGATCGGCCCGGGCGAGACGACATTGACGCGGATCTGGCGCGCCTTCAGGTCGGTGGTCCAGCCGCGCGCCAGGTTGCGCACCGCCGCCTTGCTGGCGCTGTAGACGCTGAAGGCCGGCGTGCCCTGGACGCCCGCGGTCGAGCCGATCAGCACGATGGCGCCGCCGTCGCGCAGCAGGGGCAGGGCCTTCTGCACGGTGAAGATCACGCCCTTCACATTGCGGCCGAAAATGTCCTCGTAGTGCGCCTCGGTGATCGCGCCCAGGGGCAGCATCTCGCCGCCGCCGGCGTTGGGGACCAGCACGTCGATATGGGCGTGGCGCTGCTGGATAGTGTCGTACAGCGTGTCCAGATCGGCCAGCTTGGAGGCGTCGCCCCGCACGCCGGTCACGTCGCCGCCGATCGCCTTCACGGCGGCGGCCAGCTCGGCTTCGCGGCGACCGGTCACGTAGACCGAGGCGCCCAGCTGCGAAAAGCGCTTGGCCGTGGCCAGGCCGATCCCGCTGGCGCCGCCGGTCACCACCACCACCTTGCCGTCGAAAGTCTTGCTCATCGTCTGTCTCCTTGGATTGGCCCGGCGGCTCGTCCGTCGGTGACAAAGTAGATGCATCCGCAACGAAGATCGGAGTAGAGGGGTAAATCGGCTCTCAGCGTTCCATCAGTGAGACAATCCATGGCCGTCGACCTCAATGACTACGTCCTGTTCGCCGAGGTGGTGGCGCATGGCGGCTTCGCGGCGGCGGGGCGGGCGCTGCGCCAGCCGAAGTCGACCTTGAGCCGCCGGGTCGCCGCCCTGGAGGCCCGGCTGGGCGTGCGGTTGATCGAGCGCTCCACCCGCCGCTTCCGGGTGACGGAGGTCGGCCAGGCCTTTCACGAGCGTTGCCGCCTCTTGATGCTCGACGCCCAGCAGGCCGACGCCGTGGTGGCCGAAGCGCTGAGCGAACCGCATGGCCTGGTGCGCTGCAGCTGTCCGGTCGGGCTGGTCGAGGCGCTGTCGCCGACCTTCCAGGCCTATATGGCCCGCTATCCGAAGGTGAGCCTGCAGGTCGTGGCCGTCGACCGGCCGGTGGACCTGATCAGCGAGCGGATCGACGTGGCCATCCGCGTGCGCCTGGCGCTGGACACCGACGCGGCCCTGACCTTGCGGACCCTGGGACGCTCGACCCGGATCCTTGTGGCCGACCCGAAGCTGGCCATGCGGTGCGCCGGCCAGCCGCTGGCGGCCTTGGCGGACCTGCCGACCCTCAGCCCGACCGACCAGATCGGCGAGCTGGAATGGGAGCTGCTCGATACCGCGGGCGAGGCGCGGACGGTCAAGCATACGCCGCGCATGACCTGCGGCGACTTCGGGGCCCTGCGCGACGCGGCCGCCGCCGGCCTGGGCGTGGCCTTCCTGCCCGACCACGCCTGCCGCGACCTGCTGGAGGTCGGACGGCTGGTGCGCGTGTTCCCGGACTGGAGCAGCCGAGCCGGCATCGTCCACGTGGTCTTCACCACCCGGCGCGGCCTGCCGCCGGCGGTGCGGTCGCTGATCGACCAGTTGGCGGACGCGTTCCGGCGGGGCGGGGTGACGGAGTAGGGCGCTAAAGGACCAGCGACCGCAGCGCCGTCAGGGCCTGGCTCAAGGTCGCGCGCTTGGTCGCCGCCCCCAACGACACCCGCAGACCTTCGCCGACCGCGCCCGGCGCGCGGAAGGCCTCCGCCCCGACCAAAGCCAGGCCTCGGTCCCTGGCGGCTGGTGTCGCCGTCGCGCCGGGAAGCCAGACGTGCAGGCTTTCGGTCCCGCCCACCGCCGCCGGCAGCAGCTCGGCCGCCAGGGCGCGGCGGGCGATCGCTTCCTCGCGCACGCCCTCCAGGATACGGGTCGCGACGCCGTCGCGGATCCAGCTGGTGACCACGGCCGCCATCAGCGGCGCGGGCATCTGGGCGATGGCGTGCAAGGCCTGGGCCGCGCTCTCAGCCTCTCCCGGCGGCGCGACGACATAGGCCAGGCGCAGGCCGGGCGACAGGGTCTTGGCGGTGGTGGCGACATGGAACACGCCTTCGGGCCACAGGGCGGCCAGGGCGGGGTGAGGCGCGGCGGGCAACAGGCCGTAGGCGTCGTCCTCGATGATCGTCACGCCGGCGGCGCGGGCGATGGCCACGACCGCCTCCCGTCGCGCCAGGCTCATCGTCGCCGCCGTCGGGTTCTGGAAGGTGGGTGTGCAGCACAGGAGGCGCGGACGATGCTGGGCGATCAGCCGCGCCAGGGCCTCCGACTCCAGCCCCTCGGCGTCCATCGGGCAGGCCACGACGCTCAGGCCGCGCCGGGCGGCGGTGGCTAGCAGTCCCGGGTAGGCGAAGGCCTCGGCCAGGATCGCCTCGCCCGGCCGCGTCAGGTGATCCAGCAGCGACGACAGCGCCGTCTGGGCGCCGCTGGCGACGATCACGCGCGCGGGATCGACCTCGCCGAGGTTGGCGACCAGCCAGGCCGCGCCGGCCGTGCGCTGGGCCAGGGAGCCGGCGCCGGGGTGATAGGCCATCAGGGTCGCCGGGTCGGTGCGGGCCAGGATCGCGCCGGTCGTCTCGCGCAGCAGGGCCGCCAGGTTCAGGCCCGCGGGCGGCGGCGGCAGGTTCATCGACAGGTCGACCAGCCCGGCCTCGTGCTCGTGGGTCCGCGCGCGGATGAAGGTGCCGCGCCCGGCGGTCCCCTCGATCAGGCCCCGCTCGCGGGCCAGGGCGTAGGCGCGGGTCACGGTCGTAAAGTCGATTCCGACAAGACGGGCGACCTCGCGCTGTGCGGGGATCTGGTCGCCGGCCTGCAGCTCGCCCTCGGCCACGGCCTGCTCCAGGGCGGTGGCGAGGCGGCGATAGGCGGGGCCTTCCAGGGCCTCGATGCGACGCAACCACGCGGCGGCGGGATTCGGTGATCCCTTAGTTGCGGACATGGGACGATTTCCATACATTACCTACACAATGTATGGATCAATCCTGCGATTGTAGGAAGGGGCCTCCGATGGCCAACGATGAACTCTACGACTCCCCGACCCCGATCGAGGCCGGCTTCAAGTGCTGCTGCCCGCGCTGCGGCGAGGGCAAGCTGTTCGGCGGCTTCCTGAAGCTGGCGCCGAAGTGCGACCGCTGCGGCCTCGACTATAGCTTCGCCGACCCGGCCGACGGCCCCGCCTTCTTCGTCATGAGCGGCATCGGCATCGTGGTGATCGGCGTCTTCGCCTGGGTGGAGGTGACCTATCATCCGCCGCTCTGGGTGCACCTGGTGACGGTGTTCCCGGCCTTGATCATCGGCTGCCTGGCCACCCTGCGCCCGGTGAAGAGCTGGCTGGTCGCCTCGCAATATATCAACAAGGCGGAGGAAGGCCGCTTCGAGAGCCTGGGCCGCCACGACTTCGACTCGCGGCGGCTCTGAGGGGCTGGGGGTTAAACCCCCAGCGTCCCGGCAACCTGGCGCGTGGCGGCGTTCAGGCGGTTCCAGACATTGATCGCCGAGATGCTGATCAGCAGGCCGGCCAGCGCCTTCTCGTCATAGTGACGGGCGGCCTCGTTCCAGACCTCGTCCGACACCGGGTCGGCCTGGTCGGCGACGCGGGTCACGGCTTCGGCCAGGGCCAGGGCGGCGCGTTCGGCCTCGGTGAAATAGGGCGTATCGCGCCAGCCGGCGACGGTGGCCACCCGTTCGGGGCTCTGGCCGGACTTAAGGGCGCCGCGGGCGTGCATCTCCAGGCAGACGCCGCAGCCATTGATCTGGCTGACCCGCAGGTGCAGCAGTTCATGCAGGGCATCGGGCACGCCCTCGACATGGGCGGACTTGGACAGCACCATCATCGCCTTCATGGCGTCGGGCAGCAGGTAGGCGGGTTGGGTCATCCTGGCTTGCATCGGTCTATCCTTGCGGTTTGGCGACGCCGCCGGTCACATCCGGCGGCTTGCGTTCGTCAAGGAGGTGACGAAGCCCGACGGAGCGATGTGACCGATGCCCCAAGAGAATTCTGAGCAGGATTTCCTGGCGGACCGTTTCGAGGCCGATAGGGCGCGTCTGCGCGCGGTGGCCTATCGGATGCTGGGCTCACTGCCCGAGGCCGAGGACGCCGTGCAGGAGGCCTGGTTGCGATTATCGCGGTCGGGCGCCGACGGCGTCGACAACCTGTCGGCCTGGCTGACCACGGTGACCTCGCGCGTGTGCCTGGACATGCTGCGGTCGCGGAAATCCCGCCGTGAGGACGCCTTCCAGGACGGCGCGCACGAGCCGGCGGTGACCGCCGAGGAGGCGATCGAGCGCGAGACGATCCTGGCCGACTCCGTCGGTCTGGCCATGCTGGTAGTGCTGCGGACCCTGGCCCCGGCCGAGCGCATCGCCTTCGTGCTGCACGACCTGTTCGACATGCCGTTCGACCAGATCGCCCCGATCGTCGAGCGCACGCCCGACGCCGCCCGCCAGCTGGCCAGTCGCGCACGGCGGCGGGTTCGGGGCGGCGAGATGCTGGACGTGACCCAGACCGCGCGGAAAAGCGTGGTCGACGCCTTCCTCACCGCCTCGCGCACCGGCGACCTGGCGGGGCTGATGGCCGTGCTGGACCCGGACGTGGTGGTCCGCTCCGACGTCCTGGGCGGCGGCGGTCAGGTCCGCGAACTGCGCGGCGCGGAGAAGGTGGCCAAGTTCTACAACGGCCTGGCCCAGACCGCCCGCACGGCCCTGATCGACGGCGCCATCGGCGCGGTGGTGGCGCCGCTGGGCCGGCTGACCCGCTTGCTCGACTTCCGTGTCGAAGACGGCCGGATCGTCGAGATCTTCGTCGCCGGCGATCCGGGTCGGCTGGACGCCGTCGAAGTGGCGATGGTCTAGCCTACTTCAGCAGCGTCTGGCCGCGCCGGGTCAGCTCGTCCTTGATCTTGCCGGCGGCCATGCCCAGCAGGCCCGGCAGGCTGATGTCGAGGCGGGCGTGATCCTCCAGCACCTGGACAACGCCGGTGATGGTCGAGCCCATGGCCACGGCCGAGAAGTTCAGTACATCGCCGGCCCAGCTTTGGGTGAAGCCCTTGGCGTCGCCGCCGGGGATCTGGCCGGCCAGCTGCGCCAGGCCCTGTTCCAGCCGCCGCTTGGCCTCGGCCGCGCCCAGCTGGTGGGGAATGTTGATGCTGACGGTCTTGGCCATGGTCGGTCCTCTCGAAGTCCTTCGGCGAAACGCGGTCAACCGAGGCCTGGCTGCATACGTCCGATTCTGGCGCAAGGCCAGGCCAAGGTCGTCCGCATCAGATGAGGCCCCTCATCAGACCGGGGAAAAGACATGACCGACTTCGCCATGACCCAGCCGTTCGCCCGCCGTCCCCGCTTCATGCGTCCGGGCCGCCCCGGCGGGGTGCTGGGCGCCATCAACTATGCCGGCGTGCTGCTGGTCTGGCTGGCCGTGTTCGTCGTCGACCGCCCGTTGGCCCTGAAGGTGATGGCCGAGCGCCGCGCGGACTCGCCGATCCCCCGTCGCTGGGGCTGGTAGGACACCGCGAAACGCGGCATCCCTTCGGGCATGTCGATCGCCGTCTCCGCCCGCCCGGTTTCGCACCTGCTGAAGGCCCCGTTCCGCATCTCGCGCGGGGTCAAGACCGCCGCCGACGTGGTCGAGGTCATCGCCTCGGCCGACGGCCATGTCGGGCGCGGCGAGAGCGTGCCCTACGGCCGCTACGGCGAGACGGTCGACAGCGTGCTGGCCCAACTGGCGCCGGCCCTTGCCGCGAGCGACGTCGAGACCGCCCGGGCCGCCCTGCCGCCGGGCGCGGCGCGCAACGCGCTGGACCTGGCGCTGTGGGACCTGCGGGCCAGGCGCACCGGGGTCAGCGTCGTGGCCGCCACCGGTCTGCCGGTCCCGCCCGCCCTGGTCACCGCCGTGACCGTCAGCCTCGACACGCCCGAGGCCATGGGCGCGGCCGCCCGCGCCGTGGCCGATGCGCCGCTGATCAAGATCAAGCTCTCGGCCGAGGACCCCGCCGCCCGCCTGCGCGCCGTCGCGGCCGCCGCGCCCAATTCCCGCTTCATCGTCGACCCCAACGAGGGCTGGACCTTCGAGATTCTCGACGGGCTGAAGCTCCTGCTGGCCGAGCTGCCGATCGCCTTGGTCGAACAGCCGCTCCCGGCCGACGCCGACCATGCGCTGGAAGGCTGGGACCCGCCGTTCACCGTGTGCGCCGACGAGTCCGTCCATGTCGGCGGAGACCTGGCCGCGCTGAAGGGCCGGTACCAGGCGGTGAATCTCAAGCTCGACAAGACCGGGGGCCTGACCGAGGCCTTGGCGATTTTGAAGGCCGCCAAGGCCCTGGGCTTCCAGGTGATGACCGGCTGCATGGTCGCCTCGTCCCTGGGTGTCGCGCCGGCGCTGCATCTTGGCGGGGCCAGCGACTTCGCCGACCTGGATGGGCCGTGGTGGCTGGCGAGCGACCATCCCGGCGGCCTGCGGGTCGAGCGCGGCCGGATAACGCCGCCGAAACCGGGCTTCTGGGGCGATGCGGTGACGGCCCAGGGGCTGTGGCTGTAGCAAGACCCGTCCGTCCGGCGGTCTGGTGCGTATCTTGGTGACCTAGGTTCAAGGTCCCGACATGCCGCTCCTCACCCTGCTCGCCGTCAACGCCGCCGTCTCCGCGGTCGCCTTCCTAGCGCTCTGGCTCGTCAGCCTGCGGATCAAGGACGTCAGCTTCATCGACGCCTGGTGGGGACCGGGCATGGCGCTGCTGGCCTGGAGCACCTTGGCGCAGACCCCGGCGACGCCGCATGGCCTGCTGCTGACGGGGCTGTGCACGCTGTGGGCGGCGCGGCTGGGCGGTTACCTGTTCTGGCGCTGGCGCAAGCACGGCGCTGACCGCCGCTATGTCTCGATGATCGACCATGCCGAAAAGCATCGTGGCTGGAGCTTCGCCAAGACCGCGCTGATCTTCGTCTTCGCCACCCAGTTCGCGCTGGGGTTCGCGGTGGCGCTGCCGGTGCAGCTGGGCCAGCAGGCCGGGCCGCTTGGGCCGTTGGCCCTGGTCGGCGCGGTCCTGGCGGTGACCGGGATCGCCTTCGAGACCATCGGCGATTGGCAGTTGACCCGGTTCAAGGGCGATCCGGCCAACGCCGGCAAGGTCATGGACCGGGGCCTGTGGCGCTACACCCGGCATCCCAACTATTTCGGCGACGCCTGCGTGTGGTGGGGGCTGTACCTGATCGCCGCCGAAACCGGCCTGGGCGCCTGGAGCCTGCCGGGGCCGATCCTGATCACCGCGCTGCTGACCCGCTGGAGCGGCGTCCCGACCACCGAGGGCAAGATGCGCAAGAGCAAGCCGGGCTATGAGGACTACGTGGCGCGGACCAGCGGCTTCGTGCCGTGGTTTCCGAAGAAGTCTTGAGGAGAACCCTCTCCTTTAGGGAGAGGGAGCCTTCACGCCCCCAGCTTCTCGATCAGCGCCATCGCCGCCGCCGGATTGCGCACCTTCGCACCGGCGATGAAGTAGGCGAACACATCCCCGCGTTCGGCCCATTTCCGCGCCTGTTTCACCACCCCGTCCAACTCCTCCGACGTCATCCCTGTCGGCTCGTCCGGCTTGCTGGACATCAGCCGCGCATAGGTGAAGTCGGCGGTCGGCTGGTCGATGCAGGGCCAGGTCGGCTCCTCGTCGTCGGCGGCGTAGACGATGGCCGCGCCGTACCTGGCGGCCAGGTCATAGAATTCCTGGCAGGCGAAGGTCGGGCTGCGCACCTCCAGCGCGTGACGCAGCTGGACGCCCTTCTGTTCTTTTGGCAGCAATTTAAGGAAGCCCTCGAAATCCGCTGCGTCGAACTTCTTGGTCGCCATGAACTGCCAGTTGATGGGGCCCAGCTTCGGACCCAGTTCCTCCAGGCCCTGGGACAGGAACTTCTCGAGGGAATCGTTGTTCTCCGACAGCACCTTGCGGTTGGTGCAGTAGCGGCTGGCTTTCACCGCGAACACGAAGTCGTCGGGCGTCTCGTCGCGCCACTTCTGCCAGCTGTTGGGCTTGAAGGTCGAATAGTAGGTGCCGTTGATCTCGATGCTGGTCAGCTTGGACGCCGCGTATTTCAGCTCGTCCTTCTGCTTGACGTCATCGCCATAGAAGGTCCCGCGCCAAGGCTCGAACGTCCAGCCGCCGATACCCGTCCGGATCACGCCCTTGGCCATGTTTGTTCCCTTCCTGTTCCCAGCGCGCACCCTAGCATCGCAACGCGGATGGGCAAGGGCGGGCGCACAGTCCGCTGACTCCTGCCGTCAGCACTCCACCCGGTTCACCGACAAGCCCACCGCGAGGCCGCCCATCGAGGTTTCCTTGTAGATCTCGTTCATGTCCTCGCCAGTGCGCTTCATCGTGGCGATGACCTTGTCGAGCGACACCGAGTGCTGGCCGTCGCCGAGCAAAGCCAGGCGGGCGGCGTCGATGGCCTTGATGGCGCCCATGGCGTTGCGTTCGATGCAGGGGATCTGCACCAGGCCGCCGATCGGGTCGCAGGTGAGGCCCAGATTGTGCTCCATGCCGATCTCGGCGGCGTTCTCGATCTGGGCGTTGGTCCCGCCCAGGGCCGCCGCGAGACCGGCGGCGGCCATGGAGCAGGCAACGCCCACCTCGCCCTGGCAGCCGACCTCGGCCCCGCTGATCGAGGCGTTGCGCTTGTAGAGCGCGCCGATCGCGGCGGCGGTCAGCAGGAACACCCGGATCTGCTCGGGACTGCCCTTGTGGAAGCGGACGAAGAACCGCAGCACGGCCGGGATCAGGCCCGCCGCGCCATTGGTCGGCGCGGTGACGACGCGGCCGCCAGCGGCGTTCTCCTCGTTGACCGCCATGGCCCACAGATTGACGAAGTCCATGGCCGCCAGGGGATCGCTCATCTGGCGCTCCATCCGTCCGAGGATGGTCTGGTGGATCTGGTGGGCGCGGCGCTTGACGGCCAGGCCGCCCGGCAGGACGCCGTCCTGGCGCATCCCGCGATCAATACAGGCTTCCATGGCCCCAAAGATGCGGTCGAGGCCGGCGTTCATCGCGCCCTCGTCCATGCGGGCCAGCTCGTTGGCGGCCATGACCTGGGCGATGGTCAGGCTCGCGTCGGCGGCGCGGTCCAGCAGGTCGGCGCCGCTCTCGAACGGGAAGGGGACGGCGGGGCCTTCCTCGGGCGGCGCGTTGCTGCCCATCTCCCGCTCGTCGCGGACGAAGCCGCCGCCGATCGAGAAATAGGTGCGCTGGGTCAGGACTTCGCCGGCCTTGTCGAAGGCGGTGAAGGTCAAGCCGTTCGGATGCTGGGGCAAGCGTTCGTGGCCCAGCCAGACGATGTCCCTGGCCTCGTCGAAGGCGATGGCGTGGTCGCCGGCCAGGTTCAGCGATTGCGTCGCCTTTGTCTCCAGCAAAGCCGCCTCGCCGGCGTCGGGATCGAGCGTGGCGGGGACGAACCCCATCAGACCCAGGATCACCGCGCGGTCGGTGGCGTGGCCTCGGCCGGTCAGGGCCAGGGAGGCGTAGAGCTTGGTCTCGACGCGCACCACGTCCGGCAGCCTGCCCGCCTCGCGGAGGCGCTGGACGAACCGTACGGCGGCCGTCATCGGCCCCATGGTGTGGCTGCTCGACGGGCCGACGCCGAGTTTGAAGAGGTCGAAGACGGAGGCGGTCATGATCGTGTGTCCGCCCTCCTCCTTCGACAAGCTCAGGATGAGGGCTACTGGAAAGCTCTTGGGGTACTAGGCGCGGTGCGGTCGAGATCCTCATCCTGAGCTTGTCGAAGGACGAGGATCTCGTAGCGCTGGTGTTACTTCCGCTGCGCGGCGGTCTTGTCGCGCAGGGCCTTGAACTCCGAGCCCGCCTGCCATTGCGGCCAGACGCGGCTGTTGGCCAAGTCGTGGCCCATTTCGTAGACCAGGCCCAGGTCCATGGCCTGGCCCGACAGGTCCCAGTCGGCCGACCATTCGTCCGCCGGCTGGTGGTAGCGCTTGTCGGTATAGTCGGCCTCGGCCTTCTCGCCGGCTTCCTTGCCGCCCTTATAGAGGTCGTTGCCCGAGCCGATCGAGATGGCCGGCACGCCGCGCTTGGCGAAGGGGAAGTGGTCCGAGCGGTAGAAGTGGCCAGCCTGCGGGACGGGATCCGGCGTGAAGTAGCGGCCGTGCAGCTTGGCCTTGGCGACCAGCATGTCCTGCAAGTCGACCTTGCCGTCGCCGGAGGTGCCGATGTCCTTGGCCGGACCAGCGGCCGACAGGGCGTCGATATTGATGTCGCCGACCGTGGTCGCCAGCGGGAACAGCGGGTTGGCGCTATAGTATTCCGAGCCCAGCAGGCCCTTCTCCTCGGCGGTCACGGCCAGGAACAGGATGGAGCGTTGCGGGGCGGGCTGGCTCTTGAAGGCGCGGGCCAGCTCCAGCAGGGCGGCGATGCCGTCGGCGTTGTCGATGGCGCCGTTATAGATCTTGTCGCCGCGCGCATCCGGAGCGCCGACGCCCAGGTGGTCCCAGTGGCCGCTGTAGATGACGGTCTCGTTCGGGAACTTGGTCCCGACGATGCGGCCGGCGACGTTCTTGGAGACGATCACCTCGTGCTTGACCTTGTAGTCGGCCGAGAAGGTCGCGTCCTTCAGTTCGACCGGCTTGAAGTCGCGGGTCTGGGCCAGCTTCTTCAGGGCGTCGAAGTCGAGGCCGGACTTCTTGAACAGGTCGACGGCCGTGTCGCGCTGGATCCAGGCCTCCATCGACGGGTGCGACTTGCCCGGCTCCTTGCGGACGATGTCGAACATCGTGTTGGTGTTGGAGTTCTTGACCGTGTTCCAGCCGTACGAGGCGGGAGCCGTCTCGTGGACGATGAGGATGCCGGCCGCGCCCTGGCGAGCGGCCTCTTCGTACTTGTAGGTCCAGCGGCCGTAGTAGGTCATGGCCTTGCCGCCGAAGTCACCGGAACCGGTCTCGAAGTCCGGATCGTTGATCAGCACGACCAGGATCTTGCCCTTCAGGTCCATCCCCTTGAAGTCGTCCCAATTGCGCTCCGGCGCCTTGACGCCATAGCCGACGAAGACCAGCGGGGCGTCCTTGATCGAGACGCTGTCGACATTGGTCATGGCCGCGCGGATGGCCACTTGCTCGCCTTGGGTCAGAGCCTGCTTGGCGCCGCCGACCGAGACGCTGGCCGCGACCGGGCCGGTGATCTCGAACATGCCCAGCGGCACGTTCTGGGTCCAGGCGCGCTTGCCGTCTTTTTGGAGGTCGCCGGCGGGGGAGAGGCCGATGGCCTTCATCTGGTCGACGATGTAGCCGACGGCCTTCTTCTCACCGGCGGTGGCGGGGCCGCGCCCCTCGAATTCGTCCGACGACAGCACCTTGATGTGGGCCGACAGCCTGGCGGGGTCGATCTTCGGCGCGTCGGCCGCGTGCGCCAGCATGGGCGCGGCGATCAGGGCGGTGGCGAGCAGCAGGCGTTTCATCTCAAGCCCCTCCGGGAGCAAATCTTGTCGTTGGGCGCGGACCCTAGAGGGAGACCCGGCGGCCGTCCACCGGCCAGCGTTCCAGCTTTTCGCCGTCCCAGACGTGCAGGGCGTCATAGAGATTGATGGTCGGATCGCAGTGGCCGGGCTGCAGCCAGACGAGGGCGCCGACCTTGGGCGCGTCGAACGGCGCGACCCGGTCGGGATCGGCGTCGGCGCTGGCCACGGCGCGGTCGAAGCCCAGCGGATCGCGACCGCCGGCCTTCAGCACGTCGATCAGGGCCGGATGGGCGATCATGCCGTGCTCGTCGCCCATCGGCCGCCACAGCGAGCCCGGCGCCGCGCCGGCGACCACGCGGGCCGGCGGGCCGTCCATCGACACGGCCTTGAAGCCGGCGTCGACGGTGACGTGGCTCTTGTGGTTGGCCGAGACGACGGTGGAGGCGATGAACAAGGCCGGTTCGAACGCCCACGGGCCGTCCGGTCCGCCGCAGGCGTCGTACTCGACGTCCATCACCGCGTAGGAGCCGGCCTGCAACTCGGTATAGACCCCCGAGGCTAGGTCGAAGGCGTGGGTGCCGGTGCCGCCGCCTGTCACCACCGGCGGCGGCAGGCCGGCGGCGGTCAGCTCGGCGACCAGGGCCTTCAGCGTGGCGAAGGCGGCTTCGTCGGCGGTGCGGCGCAGCGCCAGGTCGTCCATATGCTGCAGGTGGCCGAGATAGGCCTGGACGCCCGCGAACCGCAGGCCGGGCGCGGCGTCGGCGGCGCGGGCGAGATGCAGGGCGTCCTTCGGATAGGCGCCGGCGCGGTGGGTGCCGAGGTCGAGGTCGACGACGAGGTCGAGGGTCACGCCGGCCGCGACGGCCGCGTCGGACAGCCGGTCGATCTGGCCTTCGTCATCGGCGACCGCGCCGACGGTCGCGCCGGTCTTGGCGAGGGCGGCCAGGCGCGCCGGGCCCCAGGGCGGGACCGGGGCGGTGACGAGGACGTCGGTGATCCCGCCGGCCACATAGGCCTCGGCCTCGCCGACCGTCTGGCAGCACAGGCCGACGGCGCCGCCGTCAACGATCAGTCGGCCGAGCGTCGAGCACTTGTGGGTCTTGCCGTGGGCGCGCAGGCGCACGCCGGCGGCGTCGCACAGGGCCTGCATGCGGGAGAGGTTGCGGGTCAGGGCCGCGCGGTCGACGACGAGAAGGGGCGTCTGGGGGAGGGCGGTCGCGGCCGGCAGGTTCATGTCATTTCCCCCATACTTCATGGCTTGTCATCCCGGCCGGAGCGAAGCGGAGAGCCGGGACCCAGGGGCGGTGCGCACAGCGCTCCTTCACCCCCTGGGTCCCGGACAGCCTCTACGAGGCTTCCGGGATGACAAGGATTTTGTGAGCTAAATCTCACCCCGCAGGATGCTCGCGAACAACCCCGGATCGACGTTTCCGCCGGACAGCACGATCGCGGCTGTCCGACCCTTCAGGTCCACCTTGCCGGTCAGGGCCGCCGTCAGCGCCACGCAGCCGCCCGGCTCGACCACCAGCTTCAGGGTCGAGAACGCATATCGCATCGCCTCGGCGACCTCGGCGTCGGTGACCGCGACGATGCCGGAGAGGTTTCGCTGGTTGATCGGCCAGGTCAGCTCGCCGGGGATCGGGGTCAGCAGGGCGTCGCAGATCGAGCGGGCGTCCTTGTCGATCGTCTCGCGCCGGCCGCTTTCCAGCGAGCGGCGGGTCTCGTCGAAGCCGGCGGGTTCGACGCCCCAGACCTCGGTGGCGGGGGAGAGGGCCTTCACCGCCGTCGAGGTTCCGGCGATCAGGCCGCCGCCGCCCACGCAGCAGACCAACGTATCGAGCCGGGCGCCCAGCGCGGCGGCCTGCTCGACGATCTCGAGCCCCAGCGTGCCCTGGCCGGCGATGATGTGCGGATCGTCGTAGGACGGCACGACCGTGCAGCCGCGTTCGGCGGCGATCTGGTCGGCGATGGCGACCCGGTCCTCGGTGAAGCGGTCGTAGAAGCGGATCTCGGCCCCGAAGCCCCGGGTCCCCTCGATCTTCACGGCCGGCGAGTCCGACGGCATGACGATCAGGGCCGGGATCTCCAGCAGCTGGGCCGCCAGGGCGACGCCCTGGGCGTGGTTGCCGGACGAGAAGGCCACGACGCCCCGCGCCTTCTCGGCGTCGTTCAGCTGGCTGAGTCGGTTATAGGCGCCCCGGAACTTGAAGGCCCCGGCCCGCTGCAGGGTCTCGGGCTTCAGGAAGATCCGCCCGCCCAGGCGCGCGTTCAGCGCGGGGCTCTCGATCAGCGGCGTTTCGACGGCCAGGCCCTTCAGGCGTCGGGCGGCGGCTTGGATGTCGGCGAGGGAGATGGTCATGCCCCCAGGTTTAGGGGTTGCGGCGGCGCTTTTGAAGCACCGCCGCCGCATGGGGGCAAAACCGTTCAAGGAGGGGGCTGAAACAGTTTGCGACCTTCGCCGTTCAATCCATATAGGGATGGGCTGACTGTTCAGGACGACTCGATGAAGACCGCCATGTTCGCCGCCGCGGCTGCTGTCGCGCTGGGGTGCGCCGCCCCCGCCATGGCCGAAGAGGCTTTCGTCGGGGTCTACAAGCACGACGTGACCTTCATCGGCAACGTCGTCGGCCTGGGCGCGGCCGGGCGCGAGGATGGCGCCGACATCCATCTGGGCTACCGCACCGACAAGCTGGAAAACCTGCATTGGCTGGGCAAGCCTCAGGTCCACGCCATGGTGTCGATCAACACCAAGAACACCTCGAACTTCGTGGCCGCCGGCTTCGACTGGAAGATCGAGCTGGGCCAACCCGGGGGCTTCTATTTCCGGCCCGGGATCGGCCTGGCCTATACCGACGGCAAGGCTGGCCTGCCGCCCGCCAACGCGCCAGGCCTGACCCAGGCCGAGCGCGATCGCCGGACCTATCTTTACTACCACCGCATCGATTTCGGCTCGCACGTGCTGTTCGAGCCGGAGCTGGCCCTGGGCTACCAGGTCAGCGACAAGGTGTCGGTGGAGCTTTCCTACACCCACCTGTCGAACGGCCAGATCTTCCACCAGGGCAAGAACCAGGGGCTTGACGACGCGGGGGTCCGGCTGGTTTACGCCTTCTGACGTCGCGCCGAGCCGATTTGACGGTTCGCGCGATGGCGCCGCTAGCGCCGCCCAGAATTGAATAAACGTCAGCGGCCGAGTCCTGTCGAAGGGCCGCGTGACGTCACCGGGCAGGTGACAAGGCATATCTCTATCATGGCCAATGTGACCGTCGTCGGCGCCCAGTGGGGCGATGAAGGCAAGGGCAAGATCGTCGACTGGCTCAGCAACCGGGCCGATGTCGTCGTGCGCTTCCAGGGCGGCCACAACGCCGGCCACACGCTGGTGGTGGACGGCAAGGTCTACAAGCTGGCCCTGCTGCCGTCGGGCGTCGTGCAGGGCAAGCTGTCGGTGATCGGCAATGGCGTCGTCGTCGATCCCTGGCACCTGCTGGGCGAGATCGACAAGATCGCCGACCAGGGCGTCAACATCACGCCCGAGCTGCTGATCCTGGCCGACAACGCTTGCCTGATCCTGCCGCTGCACCGGGACCTGGACCAGGCCCGCGAGGCCGCCTCGACCCAGAAGATCGGCACCACCGGCCGCGGCATCGGCCCCGCCTATGAGGACAAGGTCGGCCGCCGCGCCATCCGTGTCGCCGACCTGGCCGATCCGGAAGCCCTGAAGCCGAAGATCGAGCGTCTGCTCAGCCACCACGGCGCCCTGCGTCGCGGGCTGAACCTGCCCGAAGCCTCCGCCCAGGAGCTGTTCGACGCCCTGATGGAACTGGCCCCGCGCATCCTGCCCTACGCCCAGCCGGCGTGGCGGGTGCTGGACCAGGCCCACAAGGCCGGCCGCCGCATCCTGTTCGAGGGCGCGCAAGGCTCGCTGCTGGACGTCGACCACGGCACCTATCCGTTCGTCACCTCGTCCAACACCGCCGCCGGCCAGGCCTCGGCCGGCTCGGGCATGGGTCCGTCGGCGACCGGTTTCGTGCTGGGCATCGTCAAGGCCTACACCACCCGCGTGGGCGAAGGGCCGTTCCCGGCCGAGCTGTTCGACGACGTTGGCAAGCACCTGTCGACCGTCGGCCGCGAGGTCGGGGTCAACACCGGCCGCGCCCGCCGCTGCGGCTGGTTCGACTCGGTTCTGGTGCGCCAGTCGGTGGCCATCAACGGCATCCACGGCGTGGCCCTGACCAAGCTGGACGTGCTGGACGGCCTGGAGACCCTGAAGATCTGCGTCGGCTACAGGATCGGCGACAAGGTTCTCGACTACCTGCCCGCCGGCCTGCGCGATCAGGCCGCCGCCACGCCGGTGTACGAGGAGATCGCCGGCTGGACGGAAAGCACCGCCGGCGCCCGCTCGTTCAAGGACCTCAACGCCAACGCCATCAAGTATGTGCGCCGCGTCGAGGAACTGATCGGCGCGCCCGTGGCCCTGCTGTCGACTAGCCCCGAGCGCGACGACACCATCCTGATGCGAGACCCCTTCCTGGGTTGATCGCTCTCCCGGGCCGACCCCAAGGGCGCCGCTCCATACCCGGAACGCGGCGCCCGAAATGGTGTAGCGCCCCGTCGCTCAGTAAATGCTTGTGAACCTTGTTCGTCGAAAGTCCCCCGGAGAATCACCGCGAAAGGGTGGCTGTGGGGCTGCGCGAGTTTCTTGAGGACGGACAGGAAGGCGCGACGCTCGTCATGAGCCAGCGCAGCCGGGTCGCGCGCCTGTCCGTCGTCGCCTTGGTCGGCGGCCTGCTCGCGTTCAATTTTGGCCTGACCCCCGTCCTTCTATGGGGTGGGGCGCATCTTCTCCTGGAAAGCTGGCTGATCTACATCCAGCGGACGTTCAAGCCGCGTGAGCGCGGTCGGACCGCCTTGCTGAGGCGGGTGGGACCGCCAGCCGCCTTCACCGCGGTCTGGTCGATCATGGCCTGCTGGAGCGCGCTCCACGGACCGATGTCGATGCGCTTCGCGGCCCTGATCATTCTGTTCGGGATCATCGTCGAAGGCCTGAAGTACGCCACGGTCAGCTGGTCCGCCATGCTGACCTTTCTGCCGGCCCCGATCCTCGCCCTGATCCTGGCGCCGTTGCTGGCCCCACGATTCACGGTCTGGGACAAGGTCGTGGCCCTGGCGACCGTCGCGGGTCTGCTGGGCTACGCCTTCGACGCCGTGCGCGTCATGCGAAGCTCGGCCAAGGCTCGGGAACGGGCCGAGGCCCAGGCGCTGGACGCTAGTCGCGCCAAGTCGGCCTTCCTGGCCATGATGAGTCACGAGCTGCGCACGCCGATGAACGGGGTGCTGGGTCTGGCCCACGCCTTGCGCGGCACCGACCTCGACGCTCGCCAGGCGGAGTATCTTGACGCGATCGAGCAGTCGAGCCACGGCCTGATGACCATTCTCAACGACATCCTCGATCTGTCGAAGGTCGAGGCCGGCAAGCTGACCCTCGTCGTCGCGCCTTTCGACATCCGCAAGTCGGTTTCCCAGATCCGTCTGGTCTGGCGCGAGACCGCGCTGTTGAAGGGCGTCGAGCTGGCCGTCGAGATCAATCCGGCGACGCCGGCCTGGTTGGCGGGTGACGACATCCGCGTACGCCAGATCCTGCGCAATCTGATTTCCAACGCCCTGAAGTTCACCGACGCCGGCCGGGTCGTCATCCGCGTCGCGCCGAATGGCGCGGGCGACGGGATCGCCGTGTCCGTGTCCGACACCGGCGTGGGCATGGACGCCGAGCAGGTCGCCAAGCTCTTCACCCCGTTCGTCCAGGGCGACCGCACGACCGCCCGCCGGTTCGCCGGCACCGGCCTGGGCCTGGCGATCTGTCGACGTCTGGCCGAGCAGATGGGGGGCGAGATCGACGTGGAGAGCACGCTGGGCGAGGGGTCGACCTTCACCGCCCGCCTGCCGCTGCCCGCCGCCGCGGCGCCGGGGGACGCCTCGAATGACGCCGCCGCCGACCTGACCGGCGCGCGTGTGCTGGTCGTAGACGACAACGCCGTCAACCGGACCGTGGCCCGCGCCATCCTGGAAGCCGCCGGGGCCCTGGTGGCGACCGCCGCCGACGGCCACACGGCCCTGGCCCGCCTGCGGGTCGAGGACTTCGACGTCGTGCTGATGGATGTTCACATGCCATTGATGGATGGTGTCGAGGCCGTGCGCCGCATCCGGGGGGGCGAGGGCGGCCGTGTCGACGTGCCGGTCGTGGCTCTGACCGCCGACGCCATGGTCGGCGACGCCGAGCGCCTGCTGGCCCAAGGCTTCGACGACGCCCATCCCAAGCCCATCCAGCCCGCCGGCCTGCTGATGATGGTGGCCAGGCTGCGCGGCGCGGCATCGGCGCACGAAGCGCTGAAAGCCGCGAGCTAGAGCATTTTCCGACGAAGTGGATACCGGTTCGTCGTCAGAAAATGCGTCAAAACAAAGAGCTAGAGCATTTCACCGATCCAGGTGGATCGGAAAATGCTCTAGCCTCTATTCCCCGACATAGCGGGCCAATTCTTCCGGCGCGCCGGTGGGGAAGGCCGTCTTCAGGTGCTCCAGGAAGGCGGCGACGCGGGCGCTGAGCAGCCGCCGGGACGGGTACAGCGCCCAGAGCGCGATCTCCGGTCCGGCGACGTCACCCCAAGTCGTGAGCCGGCCGGTGTCAAGGTCGTGACCGACCAGGGAAATGGGCAGGCGCGCGATCCCCACGCCCGCCCGGACCGCGTCGCGGACCATGATCAGCGACGACAGCCGCAGGACGGGCTCGACCGCGATCCGGAGCGGGCCTTGCGAGGTCGCCGTGTCCCAGGTCTCGGCGTCGTCCCCGCCGCCGCGCACGACGGCGCGAACCGGCGCGGCGTTCTGGGGACGAGCGAGGTCGGGATGGGCCACGACCACCAGCCGATCGCGCAGGATGATGCGGCCGATGAGCCCCGCGTCGGGGTTTGGGTTCACCCGGATGACCAGGTCATAGCCCTCCTCGACCATGTCGACCGGACGATCGTCGGTCGTCACCTCCAGCCGCACATCGGGGAAGGCGCCTGCGAATTCGGCTGCCAGCCGGCCCATGGCGGTCTGGGAAAACAGCAGCGGCGCGCTGATCCGAAGGCGGCCGCGCGGCGTCCCGCCGCCCGAGGCGATCGCGGCGGCGGCCTCGTCCAGTTCGGCGAGCAGGGCGCCCGTGCGGGCGAACAGGGCCCGCCCCTCCTCGGTGAGCTTCAGCGTGCGCCCGCCGCGTTCGAACAGGCGCAGGTCGAGGCCGGCTTCCAGGTCGGACACGCGCCGCGACAGCGTGGCCTTGGGCCGACCGGTCTCGCGGGCGGCGCGGCCGAAGCCGCCATGGCGAGCGACCAGGTTGAAATCGGCGAGGGCCAGCAGGTCCATCTGTTCCACCAGTGAGACGGGATGTTCAGATATAGCGACTATTGGTCCGCCTGTGGATCGATCATTTCTGTGGGCGTCAAACGACTTCAACCCTGGAGATTTTCCCATGACCATCCTCGTCACCGGCGCCACCGGCCGCGTCGGTCGCCACGTCGTCCAGCAACTGATCCAGCGCGGCGCCAAGGTCCGCGTCCTGGTTCGCGATCCGGCCAAGGCCGACGTCCCGAACGGGGTCGAGATCGCCAAGGGGGACCTGCTCGACATCGACTCCCTGCGCGCGGCCTTCAAGGGCGTGCGTACGGTGTTCCTGCTCAACGCCGTCGCGGGCGACGAATTCACCCAGGCGCTGATCACCCTGAACATCGCCCGGGAGCGCGGCGTCGAACGGGTCGTCTACCTGTCGGTGCTGCACGCCGATCGCTTCGTGAACGTGCCGCATTTCGCCGTGAAGTTCGGCGCGGAGCGGATGATCGAGCAGATGGGCTTTTCCGCCACGATCCTGCGGCCGGCCTACTTCATCGACAACGACCTGACGATCAAGGACGTGGTCCTGAACCACGGTGTCTATCCGATGCCGGTCGGCGGCAAGGGCGTCGCCATGATCGACGCGCGCGACATCGCCGAGGTCGCCGCGATCGAGCTCATCCGCCACGACCAGGCGCCGGAGAAGCTGCCGGTCGAGACCCTCAACCTGGTCGGCCCCGACACGCTGACGGGGACGGACGTGGCGGCGATCTGGTCCGATGTTCTGGGCCGCCCGGTCGTGTATGGCGGCGATGACCCCAGCGGGTTCGAGCAGACCGCGTCGGCCTTCATGCCCAAGTGGATGGCCTATGAGATGCGCCTGATGGCCGAACGCTTTGTCAGCGACGGCATGATTCCCGAGACTGGCGACGTCGAGCGTCTGACCCGCATCCTGGGTCGCCCGCTGCACGCCTATCGTGACTTCGCGGCTCGTATCGCCGCCACGACCTGACCTCTAGACGCGACATTGGGGGCGTGGAACGTGGGGCGAGGTCTGGAACCTCGTCCCCACTTCCGGTTGCGTGCGGTTGATCGAACGACGTTTGGTTAGCGTTTGTTAGCCACCCCGGGCTTATGACGGATTGTCTACACAAGGGGTTTCCGTGTCCGCACTCGCGCGTCGCCGCCAGCTGAAGCCGATCCACAAGTCCGATCGGATGATGCGCAGCCTGCGCGCCCTGGAGCGCACGGCCTCGACCAGCCGCGTCCTGAACCTGCTGGCCGTCGAAGCCGAGAGCGCGCATCGGCCCGAATACGCCCAGGCGCCGCTGTTCCGGAACCGGACCCTGAACACCGCCATGGTGCTGAAGCACCGCCTGCGCAACGACGACATCTACCTGTTCGACGAAGCCCGGCCGACGGCGACCAAGATCATCATCCCGTTCGACCGCAAGGACCTGGGCCTGGGCGGCCAGTCGGTGTTCGTGGGTCAGCGCGGCTGGGCCGACCTGGTGGTCGAGGCCTGCAACGCCTCGGGCGACATGAGCCGCGATCTGGCCACCCTGCGCCTGATCGACATGCTGCCGTCGCTGGATCCGTTCCTGTTGCGCGAGCATCTGCGCCGCCACGGCGTGCTGGTCGCCAACTGCTATTTCGCCCTGTCGATGGCCGACTACGAGAACATGCAGGGTTTCGTGACCATGGAAATCTCGCGGCTGATCGAGCTGGCCTATCGCGGATCCGGCGGCGCCGGCGTCGGTCGCGCCCACGCCGCGCGCCTGGTCGAGGCCCTGCTGTCGACCGACGTCGACGAGCGCCTCGAGCCGCTGCGCGACACCCTCGTCATGGAGGGCGAGAGCTTCAAGGAAGGCGTCTTCAGCTGGAAGGGCTTTCTCTACTACAAGTGGATGCTGACCAAGCTGTGGCCGCAGCTGACCACGGTGGGCCAGGAGATCGGCCGCCTGATCGTCACCGGCAACCGGGACGCCGAGACCGCCAAGTTCCTCGACGATTCCCGCCGCCGCCTGCAGGGCGCGGTGCTGATCGAGCGTTCGGCGATCATGCGCACGCTGAAGGTCTATGACGACGCGTTCGAGGACCTGATCGAGAATGGCCGGCCCACCGCCTTCCGCGACTTCCTGCTGCGGGCGCCGGAAATGTTCCTGTCGCTGGGCGAGCGGGTGGGGGTGATCTCCCACATCTCGAGCTACTGGCGTTACCGCTTCCCGCAGAGTGAGCCGCTGACGATCGACGTCGAGGAGGCCATCGATATCCTGGTGGACTTCGAGGCTGGCCTGTCGGTGCCGCTGGCCATCTAGGGGCGCCCGCCGGCGGGGCGTGGCGAACCGATGCGATTGATCGTGATCAATCCTAAGCGGATTTTTACATTCTGGGTCTAACCGTCGATGTCTAGTTTCGAGGAGGCTGTCGTCCGTGTTCGACGGTAACGTCCGCACAATCCAGCGTGTCGCGGCCAAGGTGCAGCGCGTGATGGTCGTCGACCCGAACCCGGCGACGGCGCGCTTGCTGGCCGAACATCTGCGTCCCCTGGGCGGGGTGCAGATCTTCGCCGCCCCGTCGGCGGAGAAGGGCTACGCCATGGCCCGCGCCACCGACCCCCAGCTGATCTTCGTCGAGCACAATCAGGCCGGCGTCGACGGCCTTGCCTTCACCCGCAAGATCCGCCGCAGCGACCTGATGTGCCGCCAGGCCCCGGTGATCATCTGCACGGCCGAAGCCACCGCCGAAGCGATCTTCGGCGCGCGCGACGCCGGCGTGCACGAGTTCATGCGCAAGCCGTTCAATCTGGGCGACCTTGAGCGTCGTCTCGAAGCGGTGACCTTGAAGCCGCGCGACTGGATCGAGGCCGTGGCCTATGTCGGCCCCGACCGCCGCCGCTTCAACTCGGCCGACTACAAGGGTCCGCGCAAGCGCAAGGCCGATGGGGCCGGCACGCCCGCCGCGCGCCTGTCCCAGGCCCTGCGCATCGTCAAGTCCGCCGCCACCGCGCTGGACAGCGATCCGGCCCAAGCCCGCCGCGCTCTGATCGCCCAGGCGGTCGAACTGCGAAAGGTCGGCGAGTTCATCAAGGATAGCCGCCTGATCGAGGCCGCCGCGGCGCTCGAGACCTGCATGGGCGCGGATCTGTCCCGCGGCGCGGCTCGCGGCGAACTGGTCAAGCGTATCGACGCCCTGCTGGGCTTCATGACCGCCGAAAGCGCCGTCCGAGCGGCCTGAGGCCTTTTCCCTTCGACAGGGTAAGCCTCCAATTCAAGGGTGGCGTCCGACGGGCGCCGCCTTTGTTGCTTTCCAGATTGTGGCGGAACCCTGTCAAATTGTGTCGTCATAAAGGCGTCATTGTTTCGTCGCGGAGACGAGACGCCCGGCCGCTAAGGCCTCCCCCCACAGAAGCTCGAAAGTCGCGCGAAGTCGCGGCGGCCCTGGGGGTACTCATGACCATCCGCATCCGAGCGGCGCTGCTGCGCCGCGCAAGCATCCTTTCGCTCATGCTGGTCGCCGTGGCCGGCGTGGCGCGCGCCGACGAAGTCGCCAAGGCCAATGAGGCCGACACCACGGTCAGCGACATCATCATCACCGGCCGCCGCCCGCTGGCGGAGAGCCAGGCCGTGGCTTTGCAGATCCAGAAGAACTCGGACTCGCTGGTCAGCGTGCTGTCGGCCGACGCGGTCGGCGCCCTGCCCGACCAGAACATCGCCTTCGCCGTCGGCCGCCTGCCGGGCGTGGGCGTCGAGCGCGACCAGGGCCAGGCCCGCTATATCAACCTGCGCGGCGCGCCGGTCTACTGGACGACCCTGTCGTTCGACGGTCTGTCCGTGGTCAGCCCCGAAGGCCGCGCCACGCGCTTCGACAACATTCCCTCGGCCATCGCCAGCCAGATCACGGTCGAGAAGGCCATCGTACCGTCGATGCCGGGCGACACCGTCGCGGGCAATGTCGACATTCGCACCCGTCGCGCCTTCGACTACAAGGGCCAGCGGATCACGGGCAAGCTGGGCTGGGGCCGCGTCAAGCTGGGCGGCGGCGACGAGGTCGACAGCAACCTCGTCTATTCGAACGTCTTCGGCGACAAGTTCGGCGTCGTGGCCCAAGGCTCGTACTATTCGCGCGAGATGGCGACCGACAACTGGGAAACCGACCCGTATCTCAGCAACACCGTCGCGCCTGAAAAGCACTTCGCCCGCGAGCACGAGAACAAGCACTATCGCCTGACCCGCAAGAACCTGTCGGCCTCGATCCGGCTGGACTACAAGTTCGACGAGAACAACTCGATCTTCGCCAGCACGATCAACACCTATTATCACGACGACGAACTGCGCGATAACTTCATCTTCCGCCTGGACCAGGGCACGGACGCGGCGGGCGCCGGCTACACCAGCGCCGCCTATATCAACGCCAACAACCCGACCTTCGGCACGAGCTACGGCGCGCGCATCAACGGCCGCATCGACTACCGCAACACCAAGGAAGCCATGTCCACCAACACGGTGGGCGGCGAGCACAGGTGGAACAAGCTCAGCGCCTCGTGGCGGCTGAACTACACCTACACCCAGGACGGCCGCGACACCCCGGTGACCATGGCGTTCCAGAGCCCGTCCAGCTTCTTGGCTCGTCCGACCGTCGAGTACGACTTCCGCAACGGCGACGTGAACACCGTCAAGCTGTTCCAGACCGGCGGTGTGACCGGCGCCCGCACCCGCGGCGCCCAGGTGACCAACATCGAGGACTTCCAGTTCCCGCTGACCAGCGCCGGCAACCTCAAGGGCGGCGACTTCACCAACGCCCTGACCGCCAAGGCCGACTTCGACTATGAGGCCGAGCTGGGCGGCCATGAGACCAAGTTCGAGTTCGGCGGCCTGTGGACCGACCGCACCAAGAAGTCGCGTGAAAGCGCCTTCAGCCAGGCCTTCTCGGGCGCCACCGCCCCGGCCTGGGCGCAGTTCGCCACCAATATCGGCTATCTGGGCAGCCAGAACCTGAACTACACCTTCCGCTACACCGACAAGGACTACACGACCAACTTCGTGAAGGGCCTGGTCACCGCCGGCACCGCGACCAAGACCGACACCACGGCCAACTACTGGCGCGTGGGCGAGACGATCACCGCCGGCTACGCCATGGGCACGACCCGCTTCGACTGGGGCAACGTCGTCTACGGCGTCCGTGTCGAGCACATCGAAAACGAGGGCCAGGCCTATGTCAGCTTCCCGGCCGCGGGCGCGACTCCGGCCGGCGTGCGCCTGGTCAAGGTCAAGAGCGACGACACGCTGTACTACCCCAGCGCCCACCTGAACTGGAACCTGCAGGAAGACCTGAAGCTGCGGGTCGGCGTCACCACCTCGGCCTCGCGCGCCGACTTCGACGACCTGCGCCCGAACTTCACCTTCAGCGACAGCAACCAGACGGTCTCGGGCGGCAATCCCAACGCCAAGCCCGAGCGCCAGGTCGGCCTCGACACCTATCTGGAATGGTACGCCGGCCAGGAGACCTTCGTGTCGGCGGGCTTCTTCTACAAGGACCTGAAGGACGTCCTGGTCCAGACCTCGCGCACGTTCGGCGACACCTCGCTGAACAGCAACGGCGTCGACCGCTCGGGCTATGCCTACAGCAGCATCGCCAACGCCGGCGAAGGTCACCTGCAGGGCGTCGAGCTGTTCTTCAGCGGCACCGCCAAGACCTTCGTCGAGCAGCACAGCCTGCCCGACTGGCTGGGCGGCTTCGGCACGCGCCTGTCGGGCACGTGGACCTCGTCCAAGGTCACCCTGCCGTCGGTCGGCGGCGTGCCGGCCCGCACCATCTCGGTGCTGGGCACCTCGGACGCCGTCTACAACGTCCAGGCCATCTACGAGAAGTACGGCATGACCCTGCGTCTGGCCTACCAGTACCGCACGCCGTGGGGCCAGTCGGTCGGCGCCTATCGCGTCGTCAACGGCGGGACCTATCCCACCGACAACGGCGACATCTTCTGGGACAGCGACGAGGAGATGGACTTCTCGGCCCGCTATCAGGTCAACAAGCACCTCGAAGTGTTCTTCGACGCCAGCAACCTGACCAACCAGGGCGCGCGCCGCTACGGCGACCAGTCGCGCTACCCGATCGAGTTCGAGCGGTTCGGCCGCCGCTATGTCGGCGGGGTGCGCTTCAACTTCTAAGGTCTGGATTTAGGTCCGACCTGCAAGAACCTCCCCGGTCCGTCCGGGGAGGTTTTTTGTTTAGGTTCAATGGCCGGGAAATCCTCGTCCTTCGACAGGCTCAGGATGAGGATTTTGCGCGAACCGGTCTTCCAGTCGTCCTCATCCTGAGCTTGTCGAAGGACGAGGACGGTGTCCTTAGCGCTTGCCGGCGGGGCGCTGCAGCCAATGGCGCAGCGCCCCGTTCACCGGTCCGGGGGCTTCCATCGGCGTCATGTGGCCGGCGTTGGGAATGACCAGCAGGTGCGAACAGCCGATCGCCGCGGCCATGGCGCGGTGGCCCTCGGCCGGGGTGATCTGGTCGTGTTCGCCGACGATGACCACCAGCGGCACGCGCAGGGCCCTCAGCGCCGCCTCGCCGTCCTCGCGCTCCAGGCTGTTCTGGCGCAGGAACACCTCGCGGCCCAGGCGCTGGGTCATGTCGACGATGCGGCCGGTCAGGTCGGCGTCGTCCAGGCGCGAGGCGTCGACATAGCTCTTCATGATCGCCTGGCCGATCCCCAGGAACGTTCCGCCCTTGGCGGCGGCCTTGTTCAGGGCCCGGCGCTGGGCGGCGCGCTCGGGGGTGTCGACGCGGATCGAGGTGTCCAGCAGGGCCAGCCGCTCGATGCGCTCCGGCGCGATCCGGGCGATCTCCTGGGCCACATAGCCGCCCATCGAGAACCCGGCCAGGGCGAAGCTCGGCTCGGCCTTTTCCAGCACGCTCCGCGCCATCTCGCGGATCGTGGCGTAGGGCGTCAGGTCGGGAACCCACGGCCGGGCGACATCTGCAAGCCCGCTGATCTGGTCGCGCCACAGCTCGGCGTCGTTGAGCAGGCCGGGGAGGAGGATCAGCTGGGGGAGGGGAGCGTCGGTCATCCTGGCGTTCATAGCGCCGGACGCGGATCTTCTGAAAGTCTGTTCGGGGGAGGGCGCCTGCTCCCTCCCCCGAAAGGAGAGGGCCGCAGGAGCCCGGTCACCCCTGCGGCAGGTCGTCCTCCGTCGGCGTCGGGGCTTCCGCCGCCTCGTTCTCTTCGGGCTCGAAGGACGGCAGCGGGGTCGGCTGTTCGATGCGCGCGCGGATTTCCGGATCCTTCAGCAGGGCCACGCGCATCACCTCGCGGGCGCGGGGCGCGGCGGCGCTGGAGCCGAACAGGCCGCCGTGCTCGACCAGCACCGACATCGCGTAGCGGGGATTGTCGTAGGGCGCGAAGGCGATGAACAGGTTGTGGTCCTTCAGCCGCCAGGGGACGCCCTGGTTGCTGCGCGATCCGGTCTGGGAATACTGACGGACCTGGGCCGTGCCGGTCTTGCCGGCCATCAGCACGTCGCCAAGCCCAAGCTGGCTCTGCTTGTAGGCGCCGCCCGTGGGGTCGTTGGCCACCGCCGCCATGCCTTCGCGGACGATGGCCAGGTGCTCGGCCGGGATCGGCAGGTCGGCCACGGCGTCGCCGTGCGGCTGGTCGATCCCGCCGATCGACTGGACCAGGCGCGGGTTCAGCGCCCGCTTGCCGTTGGCCAGGCGCGCGCACATCACCGCCAGCTGCAGGGCGTTGACGTTGATATAGCCCTGGCCGATCCCGTAGGGCACGGAGTCGCCGGGATGCCAGGTCGGGTCCTTCTTGAAGGCCTTCTTTTTCCATTCGCGCGAGCCGACCAGGCCCTTGCGCTGGCCGGGAATCCCGAGGTCGAAGGTCTGGCCAAAGCCCATGGCGGTCGCCGTCGTGTGGATCGGGTCCGGCCCGATGCGCAGCGCCATCTGGTAGAAATAGACGTCGCAGGAGTTCTTGATGGCGTCGTGCATGTTCTGCGAACCATGCCCGCCCTTCTTGTGGCAGTGCCAGGTGCGGCCGCCGAAGTACCAGCCGCCCGTGCAGACCACCCGCTCGCTCGGATTAACGCCCGCGCTCAGCGCCGCCAGCGCCACCGTCGGCTTGAAGGTCGAGCCCGGCGGGTAGACGCCGGTCATGGTCTTGTCGAGCAGGGGCTTGCGTTCGTATTCGGCCAGGGCGCGATATTCGGGACCTGACAGGCCCTTGACCAACTGGTTGGCGTCGAAGCTGGGCGCCGACGCCATGCACAGCAGGTCGCCGTTGCGGCAATCGACCATGACGATCGCGCCGCTTTCCTCGCCCATCACCTCCAGGGCGCGGTTCTGGATGTCGGCGTCCAGGGTGAGGCGGATCTCCTTGCCGGCCGTCGCGGGAATGTCGCCGGCCGGATCCAGGCGCACGACGCGCCCCTGGGCGTCGACCTCGGCCTTGGTGGCGCCGGCGCGACCGCGCAAATCCCTGTCGAAGGCCTTTTCCACCCCCTGCTTGCCGATCCGGAAGCCGGGGTTGTGCAGCAGGACCTGATCCTGGGTGCTGTCGCCCTCGGCGGCCTTCAGATCCCGATCCGACGCCTTGGCCACATAGCCGATGACATGGGCGAAGGCGCCGCCGAACGGATAGACCCGCACCTCGCCCATGTCGGCGGTGACGCTCGGCAGTTCCGGCGCGCGAATGTTGACGCGTGAGAACTCCTCCCAGGAGAGGTCCTCCATGACCACGACCGGGGCCTTGCGCGGCGCGCGGTCCAGCTCCTTGAGCACCCGGGCGCGCCGGGCGTCGTCGATCGGCGCCAGCTTGGAGAGGTCGTTCATGACGGCCTCGGCGTCGAGGCCCTTGTCCTTGTTGATGATCAGTCGAAAGTTCGGGCGGTTGGAGGCCAGCGATACGCCGTTGCGGTCCAGGATCACGCCGCGCGGCGGCGGCACCAGTCGGTAGTTGAACTGGTTGCCGGCCGAAAGCTTCTGGTAGCGCTGGGCCTCGACCAGTTGCAGCTGCGCCAGACGACCGCCCAGGGCCAACAGGCCGCCCCCGGTCAGCCCGCCCAACAGGAACGCGCGCCGGTGGAAGACCCCCTGACGCTCATTGACCTCGAAGAAGAAGATTGAAGGTTCGCTCATCTCGACTCAACCGCACCTTGTCGCGACGACATCACACCGCTAGTCGGTCTCAAAGGGCGTTTCGCCGCCAGCGGACGGTTTCTATCAGGCAGCGAGAAACCAGGGCGCGGAACGAAAAAAGGACGCTCAACGAGCGCCCCTTTTCCGTCTCACCGAGGTGAGTTCAAGCCTTACGCATCCACCATGTTCTTGGCGATGGCCGCCTCGCGCATGGTCTTCTGCAGCTTTTCGAACGCCCGGACCTCGATCTGGCGGACGCGCTCGCGGCTGACGCCGTACTGGGCGGCCAGCTCTTCGAGCGTGGTCGGGTCGTCCTTCAGACGGCGTTCCGTGAGGATGTGACGCTCGCGGTCGGTCAGCTCGACCATCGCTTCTTCCAGAAGCGACATCCGCAGCGACTTCTCCTCGTTCTCGGCGACGACGGTCTCTTGCGACACCTGGTCGTCGTCGGCCAGCCAGTCCTGCCACTCGCTTTCGCCGTCCACGCGCAGCGGCGCGTTCAGCGAGGCGTCGGGGCCCGACAGGCGGCGGTTCATCGAGATGACTTCGCTGTCCAGCACGCCCAGCTTGGTGGCGATGTAGCTCACTTGGTCAGGACGCAGGTCGCCTTCCTGGAAGGCGGCGATCTGGCTCTTGGCCTTGCGCAGGTTGAAGAACAGCTTCTTCTGCGCGGCGGTCGTGCCCATCTTCACCAGCGACCACGAGCGCAGGATGTACTCCTGGATCGAGGCGCGGATCCACCACATGGCGTAGGTGGCCAGGCGGAAGCCCTTGTCGGGCTCGAACTTCTTGACCGCCTGCATCAGGCCGACATTACCTTCGGAGATAACCTCGCCGATCGGCAGGCCGTAGCCGCGATAGCCCATGGCGATCTTGGCCACGAGACGCAGGTGCGAGGTCACCATCTTGTGGGCGGCGGCGGAGTCCTGATGCTCTTTCCATCGCTGGGCGAGCATGAACTCCTCGTCCTTGGGAAGCATCGGGAACTTGCGGATCTCGGTGAGATAACGCGACAGGCCGCCGTCCGGCGACATCACCGATAGAGAATTCACGGCCATACTTCTTATATCCCCTTGCGTGCGGATCCGCTGCTCAAGTGCGCGCGATCATCCCTCACACGAGGGACTAGATAGTTCGCGAAGCGGCGGTTGGAAGAGTGGTAACGCATTTGTAATGTCCGAGTTGCCCGCTTGGATATTGTACGAATGCGCCGTGACTTTGACCGGACGCACGATTGGGCCAATCTTTCCCCCGAGTTCAGAGGGAGTCGCGCCGCATGTTCCGTTTCATCTTCCGCATCCTGATCGCCGCCGCCGGTCTGTGGCTGGCCGCGCGCATCGTGCCCGGCGTCACGGCCGACGGCTGGCCCACCCTGCTGATCGCGGGCTTCCTGCTGGGGATCGTCAACGCCATCGTCCGGCCCGTCGTCACCGTCCTGACCTTCCCCCTGACCCTGTTGACCCTGGGCCTGTTCCTGCTGGTGGTGAACGCGGCGATGATCGGGCTGGTGGCCTGGCTGCTGGACGGCCTGGCGGTCCATGGCCTGTTGGCGGGGATCGCGGCGGCGATCGTCACGGGCGTCGTCAGCTGGGTCGGGCAGGTCGCGCTGGGGGATGCGAAGCGGGGGCGAGATTAAGGCCTCGCGAGCCCCTGGGGTGAAGGTCGCGGCCTGTCTGACGGCGGGCCGAGACTTCAGGGATGACGGGCGCCGGGGCCAGGTCTCCATTCAGAGTAGTCAAGCATCGTAAATGCCCCTTCAAACACTGTGACAGCGCCATGAAGTTTTGGCGAAATAGCCGGACTCAAGCGGGGCCATTAGCACGTCGTTAGCTGGAGAAATGGTCATTCCCTCCGCGAGTGGAGGCGTAACCATGTTCACCCTGCGGGATACCGTTTCTTTCCTGACGCCCGCGCGGCGGGACGATATGGGCAAGACCCTGTACGAGCGGTTCCGCGAGGAGCCCGACACCCTGATCGTGCCCGTCGTCGATGCCGACAACCGCCCGATCGGCCTGGTCGAACGCAACGCCTTCTTCCTGCGCATGGCCGCCGAGTACGGCCGCGCCCTATACGCCAACCGCCCGATCTCGACGCTGATGGACCGCGAGCCGCTGCTCGTCGACGCTGACATGGCCCTGGCCGAGTTCACCACCGACAGCCTGTCGTATCGCGCCTCGGACCTGCTGCGCGGCTTCATCGTCACCGAGGGCGGCCGGTATCTGGGCGTCGGCACGGTGCTGGGCCTGCTGCAGGCCGCCAACGAGACCAATCGCCGGGGCGTGGCCGATCTCGCCGCCGCCAAGGCCGATGTCGAGCGCGCCCAGACCTTCATGACGGCCATCGTCGAGGCCATGCCCTCGATGGTGTTCGTCAAGCGCGCCGACGACCACCGTTACGTGCTGCTGAACCGCGCCGGCGAGAAGATGCTGGGCCGGTCCCGCGCCGAGGTGGTCGGCAAGACCGACGCCGACTTCCATGACGCCGAAATGGCCGCCCTCTATGTCGAGCGCGACCGCGAGGTGCTCGAGTCGGGCGAGGTCCGCGTGATCGAGGAGGACCACGTGCCGCGCAAGGACGGCGGCATGGCCATCCTCCGCACCAAGAAGATCGCCCTGCGCAACGCCGAGGGGCAGGCCGAATACCTGCTGGGCGTGTCGGAAGACATCGCCGAACGCAAGCGCGCCGAGGCCCAGATCGCTCGCCTGGCCCACTATGACCCGCTGACCGAGCTGCCCAACCGCGTGTTGTTCCAACGACACCTGTCCGAAGCCCTGGCCCGCCGCGCGCGCAAGGGCGACCAACTGGCCGTGCACTTCATCGACCTGGATCGCTTCAAGACCGTCAATGACACCCTGGGCCACCCGCTGGGCGACGAGCTGCTGCGTGTCGCCGCCGAGCGCCTGCGCGGCTGCGTGCGCGAAGGCGACACCGTGGCCCGCCTTGGCGGCGACGAGTTCGCCGTGGTCCAGACGGGCCTGATGGACATGAAAGGCGCCACGCGCCTGGCCGAGCGCATCGTGGAGGCGATGTCCGCGCCGTTTGATCTGCAAGGCCATCAGGTGGTGATCGGCGCCAGCGTCGGCGTCGCCGCCGCGCCTTCGGACGGCGAGGACGCCGACGAGCTGCTGAAGAAGGCCGACATGGCCCTCTACCGCGCCAAGGCCGATGGTCGCGGCGCCTTCCACTTCTTCGAGCGCGCCATGGACGAGCAGCTTCAGGCCCGGCGGGCGCTGGAACTGGACCTACGCCGGGCTCTGACGGCCGGCGAGTTCGAGCTGTTCTATCAGCCGC
Source organism: Caulobacter sp. FV1ye6ST (assembly GCF_058681225.1). NCBI lineage: Bacteria > Pseudomonadati > Pseudomonadota > Alphaproteobacteria > Caulobacterales > Caulobacteraceae > Caulobacter > Caulobacter sp. FV1ye6ST. The sequence continues at coordinate 4,152,625 of NZ_CM178733.1, read as the reverse complement.
TGTACAATCTGGGCGACGAGCGGGTGACGGGCTGCGAGGCCCTGCTGCGCTGGCGCCACCCCGAGCGGGGCATGGTCTCGCCCGCCGACTTCATCCCCCTGGCCGAGGAGATCGGCCTGATCGTCCCGCTGGGCGAGTGGGTGCTGCGCACGGCCTGCGCCGAGGCCGCCCGCTGGCCGGACCATGTGCGCCTGGCGGTGAACCTGTCGCCGGCCCAGTTCCGCGACCGGGGCCTGGTGCGCACCGTCGTCTCGGCCATCGCCGCCTCGGGACTGCCGGCCCAGCGCCTGGAGCTCGAGATCACCGAGTCCGTGCTGCTGCAGGACAGCGCCGCCAACATGACCATGCTGCACGACCTGAAGGCCCTGGGCGTGCGGATCTCGATGGACGACTTCGGCACGGGCTACAGCTCGCTCAGCTACCTGCGCAGCTTCCCGTTCGACAAGATCAAGATCGACCAGACCTTCGTCCGCGACATCCTGGAAGACAGCGACGCCATGGCCATCATCAAGGCCGTGCTGGACCTCGGCTCGTCCATGGGCATCGTCACCACGGCCGAGGGGGTCGAGACCCTGGAGCAGCTGAACGCCCTGCGCGGCCAGGGCTGCGCCGAGATCCAGGGCTATTTCATCAGCCGCCCGGCCCCGGCCAGCGAGATCGCCAAGCTGCTCGGGATCACCGAGACGAGCGCCAGCGCGGCGGCTGAAGCGGCCGCAGCCCCCGTTGTCACCTTCTCCCAGAGGGAGAAGGATGGACCCGCGCCGCAGGCGTGGGGGGATGAGGGGTTGCAACGGTTGACGGTTTAACCCCTCACCCTCCCATCGCTTCGCGACGGGTCCCGCCCTCTCCCTGTGGGAGAGGGTTTACCGAACCCGCTTCAGCGCCGCGCCCAGGTCCTCGACCATTTCCGGCGTGGTCGCCCACGAGCACATGAAGCGCACCGTGCCATCGAGGAAGCGGTAGACGAACCAGCCTTCGCCGCGCAGGCGTTCGAGCGTCGGCTCGTCCATCTCGACGAAGATGCCGTTGGCCTCGACCGGGTGCTTGATCGTGAACGGCATCAGGGCGGCCAGCTTTCGCGCCATGGCGTTGGCGTGGGCGGCGCGGGCGGCCCAGGGACCGGTGGAGCCGTCCTCGCCCAGCAGGCCCAGCCACGGGGCGGCCAGGAAGCGGCCCTTGGAGACCAGTTGGCCCGCGTGCTTCAGCCGCGCGTCCAGGCGGCGGGCGTGGGCTGGGTTGAGGAACACCACGGCCTCGGTCGGGGTCGAGCCCGCCTTGGTGCCGCCCATCACGAGGATGTCGACGCCCCTCTTCGGCACGCTCTTCAGGTCGAAGCCGGCGGCCACGGCGTTGGCAAGGCGCGCGCCGTCCAGGTGGACGCCGTAGCCCTTGGCCTTCACCGGCGCGATCAGGGCGTGCAGATGCTCTTCCGAATAGACCGTGCCGTATTCGGTGGCGGTGGTCAGGGACAGGGCGTTGGCGGGCTGATTGTACGAGACCTCCGGACGGGCGAGCGCGTTTTCCAGGGCGGAGAGCTCGATCTTGCCCGAGGCGCCCGGCAGGCCGATCAGGCCGCCGCCCTGGCTGAAGAAGCCGGGAGCGCCGGTCTCGTCCGTGCGGATGTGGGCGTGCTCATGGGCCAGCACCGCTTCGTGCGGGGCGGCCAGCAGGGTCAGGGCGAAGGCGTTGGCGGCCGTGCCCGAGGCTGTGAACCTGACCTCGGCGTCGGCGTCCAGCAGGGCGCGGATGCGGTCGCCGGCGGCCTTGCTGACGTGGTCGGTGCCGTAGCCCGAGGCCGTCCCGGCATTGGCGGCGACCAGGGCCTCCATGACCTCGGGCATGGCGCCGGCGACGTTGTCGGACGCGAAATCGTAGCGGGCCATGGGCGCACCTTTGAAGAAACTTGAGTGCGGGATGCCATGGCTGAACAGGCTCGTCCAGAAGCTCCCTTCCCCCTTGATGGGGGAAGGGTTGGGTATGGGGGTGATGCTGAGTTGGACGCCGCACTTGGCATCGACCGCCGTGGTCATCCCCACCCCTAGCCCCTCCCCCATCAAGGGGGAGGGGTTAGAGTTCCTGAGCCCAATTTCTCAGATCCTGAACGAACAGTCCCGGCTCCTCCATCGCCGCGAAGTGGCCGCCGCGCGGCTGGTCGGTCCAGCGGGTGATGTTGTAGGCCCGGTCGGCCCACGAGCGGGGCGGGGGCTTGTAGATGCTCTCGCCGGGGAAGTTGGCGAAGGCGGTCGGCGTCTCGCAGCGCTGGCCCTGCGCCAGGACCGGGCCGCCCTCCTCCAGCATCGCCCGGTAGTACCAGGCGCCGGTCGTGAAGGATCCGGTCATCACATAGAGCATCAGATTGGTCAGCAGCTGGTCACGCGTGAACACCTGCTCGAACGGCTTGGTCGACAGATCCGCCCAGTCGTGGAAGCGCTCCAGGATCCAGGCGGCCTGGCCGACGGGGTTGTTGGCGCCAAGCCACGCCACCGACTGCGGCTTGCTGGCCTGCAGCCGGAAATAGGCGCCCCAGAGGTCCATCTGGGCGCCGAAGCCGGTGATCCAGCTTATTTCCTCGGGCGTCGTCGGCGGTCCGGCGGGACGCAGGCCGATCATGTTGAGGTGGATGGCCTTCACATGGGCGGGGTGGTCGAGGCCCAGCCAGGAGGTGACGAGGCCGCCCCAGTCGCCGCCTTGGGCGAGATAGGTCGAATAGCCGAGGACGTCGGTCATCAGCGTGTCGAAGATCCGCGCGGTGGCGCGCTGGCCGAGCGGGCGCTTGGGTTTTCCGGAGAAGCCGAAGCCGGGTAGCGACGGAATGACGAGATCGAAGGCGTCGGCCGGATCGCCGCCGTGGCGCGACGGGAAGGCCAGGGGCTCGATGGCGTCCCAGAACTCGAAGTGACTGCCCGGCCAGCCGTGGCTGATCAGCAGCGGCCGCTTGCCGCCCGCCTCGCCGACCACGTGGACGAAGTGGATGTCGAGGTCCTCGATCGTCGCCGTGAACTGCGGGAAGCGGTTGAGGTTGGCCTGGGCCGCCGCGACGTCGAAGCCGTCGATCCAGTAGGCGCAGAGCTCGCGCAGAAAATCCGCGTCGCAGCCATAGCCCCAGCCGCCGCCTTCCGGGGCGGGCGGGAACTCATAGGCGCGAACCTGGGCGAGGACCTTGTCGATCCGCTCGCGGGTCCAGTTCACCTCGAACGGCGTCACCATGGCGGCCTCCCTGTTTTCAGGGAGGGTCAGGCGGGTGACGCGGGGGAGGTCAATATCCGTTTTAGGTCGCCGCCAGCATCCGCGCGCGCACCTTCGGCCACAGCATGTTCACCGCCAGGCCCGTCAGCACCAGCGCCGCGGCGATCAGCTTCCAGGCCGGCAGACCCTCGCCCAGGATCAGGGCGGAGGCGCTCATGCCGAACACCGGCACCAGCAGGGCCATGGGCGTCACGGTGGCGGCAGGGTGGCGCGCCAGCAGCCAGCCCCAGGCGGCATAGCCGAACATGGTGTTGCCCACGGCCTGCCAGGCCACGGCGAGCCAGGTGCCGAGGCTGGCGCTGGTCACGCCGTGGACGACGGCCGGCCAGCCTTCCAGCCACAGCGACATCAGAAACAGCGGTGGGATCGAGAACAGGCTGGCCCAGACGACATAGCCCAGCATGTTCACCGGCCCGGCCTGGCGCGCGACGATGTTGCCGCCCGACCAGCTGAGCGCCGCCAGCAGGCCCAGCATCACGCCCAGCGGCGTGGCCGCCCCGCCGCCGTGGGCGGCGATCACGACGATGCCGGCGACCGCCAGCAGCAGGGCCGCGACCTGGAAGCCCTGGATCCGCTCCTTGCTGATCCACATGGCCATGCCGATGGTGAAGAACACCTGGGTCTGCAGGATCAGCGAGGCCAGGCCCGGCGAGATGTGGCCCTTCATGGCCACGAACAGCAGGCCGAACTGCCCCGCTCCGATCAGCAGGCCATAGGCCGCGAGGTTCGCCCAGGACACCGCCGGCCGCTTGACGATGAACACCATGGGCACGAGCACCATGCAGAAGCGCAAGGTCGCGAACAGCAGCGGCGGCAGGTGGTTCAGACCGATGCGGATGACCACGAAGTTCGTCCCCCACACCGCCACCACGGCCAGGGCCAGCAGGAAGTGGCGCAAGGGCAGGGGAGCGTTGGCGGTCATGGGGTTCCAATCGCAAGCTGGACTAGACCCGACCTGAACCCTCGCGTCCCGCGTCGCAACGGAAACATTGTCCCGATGACAATCACCGCGCTCCAGAGCGCGCCGTCGTATGTAAGGTCAAACGCACGTTTGACTTGCCGCGCGACCTCCCGCTAACTCCGGTCAAATGAAGCTGGGAGGCCCCACATGGCCTGGGATTTCGTCGTCGCCAAAAGCGACCTGCGCCGCACCGAGTTCCGCGACGCCGCGCCCGCTCCGCTGAACGATGGCGAGGTCCGCCTGGCCATCGAGAGCTTCGCCCTGACGGCCAACAACATCACCTACGCCGTGTTCGGCGAGATGATGAAGTACTGGGACTTCTTCCCCGGTCCGGACGGCTTTGGCCGCGTACCGGTCTGGGGCCACGCCCGGGTCGAGGCTTCGAACCATCCCGACATCGCGGTCGGACAACGGTTCTACGGCTATTGGCCGATGTCGACGCATCTGACGGTGCTGGCCAAGCCGGGCAAGACCGGCTTCACGGACGCCGCCCCGCACCGCCAGCATCTGGCGCTGGTCTACAATCAGTATCAGGCGGTGGGCGAGGACGATGGCCTGGAGGCGCACAAGGCGCTGCTGCAGCCGCTGTTCATCACCTCGTTCCTGATCGAGGACCAGTTCGACGAGAACGGCTTCCACGGCGCGGCCAGCGTGATCCTGTCCAGCGCCTCGTCCAAGACGGCGATCGGCCTGGCGGCGCTGCTGAAGCGGCGCGGCGGGGTGAAGGTCGTGGGCCTGACCTCGCCCCGCAACAAGGCCTTCGTCGAGGGGCTGGGCTTCTACGACCAGGTGGTCCTTTACGACGACCTGGCGACGGCGCCGATCGAGGGGGCGGCGGCGTTCGTCGACTTCGCGGGCGATGCGGCGGTGCTGGCAAGCGTCCACAACCGGTTCGCCGACGATCTTAGGGCCTCGATCCTGGTCGGCGGCACCCACTGGGAGGCGCCGCGCGCCCAAGCCGCTTTGCCCGGCCCGACGCCGGCCTTCTTCTTCGCGCCGGACCGGATCGCCAAGCGCCGGCAGGACTGGGCGCCGGGCGAATTCGAGCGGCGGTATGGCGCGGCGTGGTCCGGCTTCGTGGCGGATGCGCCGCGGTGGTTGAAGGTGGAGGCCGGGCAGGGACGCGAGGCCGTCCAAGCGGCGTACCTGGCGCAGGTTGGCGGCGGCACGCCGGCGGACGTGGGCGTGGTGTTGCGGCCTTAGCAAGCGGCGGATTTGTCTCTCCTCCCCTCTTTGGGGGAGGTGGCGCGGCGCGAATACGCGCCGTGACGGAGGGGGACCGCGCAGGCCCGAGGGCGCTGCGGCTGGCCCCCTCCACCGCCGTTCGGCGGTCCCCCTCCCCCAAGAGGGGGGAGAGGGGTATCCCTAGGCTGCTGCCCGTCCCTCATCCTCCACTCTCACCCCTAGCCGCTCCCGCAACGCCGCACCCCCCTCCGGCGTCACCCGCACCGCCCGGCCCTTGGCCTCCAGCGCCAGCCAGCCGCGCGCGGTCATGGCCTCCAGCAGCTTTACCCCCAGCGGGCCGGCCAGGTGATGCCGCCGCTCGGTCCAGTCCAGGCATTGGCGGGCGACGCCGCGCGGTGAGCGCAGGGCGTCCACGGCGACGCCCAGGTCCTCGAACCAGACCCGGCCCTCCGCCGTGACATCGTAGAGCTTCCCCTCCGCCGGCCGGATCAGGTGGCGGTCGACCAGCGCCTCGCAGACCCTGACGCCCAGGCGCCCGGCCAGGTGGCCGTAGCAGCACCGCGCGTCCCGCAAAGCCCGGGCCTTGGGCGAGCGCGGGATCTCCAGCGAGCGCACCGGCGCGGCCAGCACCGCCAGCGCCTCGATCGCGTGGGCCACCTCGGCGCTGGCCAGGCGATAATAGCGGTGCCGACCCTCGCGCTCGACGGCCAGCAGACCGCCGTCGACCAGCTTGGCCAGGTGGTTGCTGGCCGCTTGGGCGGTGACGCCGGCGGCCCAGGCCAGGGCGCTGGCGGGCTGGGCGCGGCCGTCCTGCAAGGCCTGCAGCATGGCCGCGCGGGTCGGGTCGCCGATCAGGGCGGCGGGGGAGGCGATATTGGCGTCCATGGCGGGCACCTTAGACCGATCTCGGGTGGAATGGTTCATCGGCGCGTGTAGCAATCGGGCGCCGGACCGAGGCATGACGGCGCCCATGAGCACCGCGTCTTCTCCCGCTTCACGCCTACCCCTGATCACGGCCGCCGCCAGCTTCGGCTTCCTGGTCACGCAGTTGGACGTGACCATCGTCAATGTCGCGCTGGACGCCATCGGCACGGCCTTCGACGCCCCGACGGCGCAGCTGCAATGGGTGGTCGACGCCTATGTCCTGGCCCTGGCGGCCATGCTGCTGTCGGCCGGGGCGATCGGCGACCGGGTCGGACCCAAGCGGGCGTTCATGGCGGGCCTGGTGCTGTTCGGCCTCGCCTCGGCCGCCTGCGGCTTCGCGGGAAGTCCGCTGGCCCTGATCCTGGCCCGCGTTGCGCAAGGCGCGGCCGGGGCGCTGCTGATCCCGCCGTCCCTGGCCCTGATCGCCCACGCCGCCCATGGGAATGACCGCAAGCGCGCGGCGGCCGTCGGCTGGTGGACCGCCGCCGGCGGGGTGTCGATCGCCGCCGGGCCTGTGCTGGGCGGGCTGCTGGTCGAGGCGGTCGGCTGGCGCTGGGTGTTCTTCGTCAACCTGCCGCTCTGCCTGATCGGCGCGGTGCTGACCCAGGTCGTGGCGCCGGCGACGCCGCCCAAGCCGAAGGTCCCGTTCGATATCCCTGGCCAGGTCCTGGCCGTCGCCGCCGTGACCCTGCTGGTGGGCGGGCTGATCGAGGGCGGACATCTCGGCTGGAACGGCGCGCCTCTGGCGGCCCTGGTCATGGGTGTGTTGTTGGCCGTCGCCTTCGTGCTGGTCGAGCGCCGCGCCAGGCATCCGGCCATGCCGCTGGCCGCCTTCCGCAAGCGTCCGGCCTGGACGGCGGTGGCGGTCGGATCGGCGCTGAACTTCACCTACTACGGCCTGATCTTCGTGCTGGGCCTCTACATGCTGCGGACCCTGCACTGGGCACCGGGCGGGGCCGGGATCGCCTTCCTGCCGCTGACGGCGACCTTCGTGCTGTCCAACCTCGTCAGCGGCGGCCTGGTGGCGCGGCTGGGGGCGCGAACGGTGACGACGGGCGGCGTGCTGATCGCCGCCTGCGGCTACGCCCTGACCGCCCGGCTGGGCGCGGACAGCGGCCTGCTGGAGATGCTGCCCGGCTTCGCCCTGATCCCCGGCGGCATGGGCCTGGCCATTCCGGCCCTGACCAGCGGCCTGCTGGCCAGCGTCGACCGCCACGACGCCGGCGCGGCTTCCGGAACGCTCAACGCCTGCCGCCAGGTCGGCGGCGCGGCCGGCGTGGCGATCTTCGGGGCCCTGGCCAGCGCGGACATCGTCTGGGGGCTCAGGATCTCGAGCGTCGTGGCGGCGGCTCTGCTGGTCGCGGCCAGCGCCCTGACGGCTCGCGTCGAAAGGGCGGCTTGACCTCAAGGCGGGGTTCGCCGCCTGCTGGCGGTCCGGCGAATCCCGCCCGGCCAAGGCTCAGCGATGCACGAATCCAGCAAGTCCGTCTTCCACAAGATCAAGGATTCGCGCTACGCGACCCGCTACATCGTCGGCGACGGGATCGACATCGGGGCCGGCGAGGATTCGATCGGCCAGTACTACGAATTCTTCCCGCTGATGAAATCGTGCCGAGGCTGGGACCTGCCGGACGGCGACGCCCAACTGATGGCCAGCGTGCCGGACGCGACCTTCGACTTCGTCCACTCGTCGCACTGCCTGGAACACATGCGCGATCCCGGGGAAGCGCTCGAGAACTGGCTGAGGATCCTAAAGCCCGGCGGCCACCTGGTGTGCCTGATCCCCGACGAGGATCTCTATGAGCAGGGGGTGTTCCCCTCGACATTCAACACCGACCACAAGCACACCTTCACGATCTTCAAGAAGGCCTCCTGGTCCAGCGCCAGCATCAACCTGACGGAGCTGCTGGCCAGCCTGTCGGCCAATGTCGAGATCAAGAAGATCGAACTGATGGACGCCACCTTCCGCTACGACTTCAACCAGCGGATCGGCGTGGACCGCTTCGACCAGACCCGCACGGCGGTCGGCGAGTGCGCGATCGAGTTCGTGCTGAAGAAGCTCTAAAAGGAGCTCCCTTCCCCATCCGCCGACGGGAGGGCTCAAAGCAAAACGCCCGCCCTGGTCTCCCGGGGCGGGCGCTTCAAAACTCAGGCCTCTGGCCGCCTCAGATCAGCGAGCCGTGGCACTGCTTGAACTTCTTGCCCGAGCCGCAGGGGCAGGGGGCGTTGCGGTTGGTGCGCTCCCATTCTTCCGGCAGGGACGAGATCGGCAGGGCCTGGCGCTGCTGCGGCGACAGGCCGTCCGGGATGGCGCCGGCGACGGCGGCGTTCTCGCCGGTCAGCGGATCCAGGTGGACCTCCTGGAGGCCCTCCAGCGACGCGTGCGGGATCTCCGGCTCGGCATAGGCGATCTCGACCGTCATCAGCCAGCGGGTGGTGTTGGTGCGCAGGTCGCCCAGCAGCTTCTCGAACAGCGAGAAGGCCTCGGTCTTGTACTCGTTCAGCGGATCGCGCTGGCCGTAGCCGCGCAGGCCGATGACGTTGCGCAGGTGATCCAGGTGCATCAGGTGCTCGCGCCACTGCAGATCGATCATCTGCAGCAGGAAGTTCTTCTCGACCGAGCGCATCTGCTCGGGCGTGATGATCACTTCGCGCTGGGCGGCGTAGTCGTCCGCCGCCTTGGTCAGGCGGTCCTTGATCTCTTCGTCGGCGATGCCTTCCTCGGCGGCCCAGGCCTCGATCGGCAGGTCCAGGCCCAGGATCGACTGAACGCGCTCCTTCAGGCCCTCGATGTCCCACTGCTCGGCATAGGCCTTGGGCGGCAGGTGGCGGGCGATCAGGTCGTCGATCGTGTCGTGACGCATCTCGACGATGATGTCCGAGAGGTCGCTGGACTCCATGAACTCCTGGCGCTGCTCGAACACGGCCTTGCGCTGGTCGTTGACGACGTCGTCGTACTTCAGGAGGTTCTTGCGGATCTCGTAGTTGCGCTGCTCGACGCGCTTCTGGGCCGTGGCGATGGCGTTGTTCAGCCACTTGTGGGTGATCGCCTCGCCTTCCTGGACGCCGAAGGTGCGCATGATCGCGTCCAGGCGCTCGCCGGCGAAGATGCGCAGCAGGTCGTCCTCGCACGACAGGAAGAACTTCGAGCGACCCGGGTCGCCCTGACGGCCGGTGCGGCCGCGCAGCTGGTTGTCGATGCGACGGCTTTCGTGGCGCTCGGTGCCCAGCACGAACAGGCCGCCGGCGGCCAGGGCCTGTTCGCGGGCCACGACGATTTCGGCCTCGAGGCGCTTGCGCTCCTCGACCTCGTCCTCGTGGCTGACCTCCAGGCCCATGCCCTTCTGCTGCTGGCGCCAGTTGGCCAGGCGCATGTCGATATTGCCGCCCAGCTGAATGTCGGTGCCGCGGCCGGCCATGTTGGTGGCGATGGTCACCGCGCCGGGCACGCCGGCGTCGGCGACGATGCCGGCTTCCTGTTCGTGGAAGCGGGCGTTCAGCACCTGGTGCGGGATGCCCTTCTGCTTCTTGCCGTTGTTCTCGAACGAGAAGCTGGACAGCAGCTTGGAAAGCTCTTCGGACTTCTCGATCGACACGGTGCCGACCAGGATCGGCTGGCCGCGCACGTGGCAGTCGGCGATCTGCTTGAGGATGGCCTCGTTCTTCTCGCGCTCGGTGCGATAGACCTCATCGTCGTCGTCGATGCGCTTGATGACGCGGTTGGTCGGGATTTCCGAGACGCTCATCTTGTAGATGTCGTCGAATTCCTGGGCTTCCGTCGACGCCGTGCCGGTCATGCCCGACAGCTTCTTGTAGAGGCGGAAGTAGTTCTGGATGGTCACCGAGGCCAGGGTCTGGTTCTCGGGCTGGACGTCGGCGCCTTCCTTGGCCTCGATGGCCTGGTGCAGGCCTTCCGACAGGCGGCGGCCGGTCATCATGCGGCCGGTGAACTCATCGATCAGGATGACCTCGCCGCCCTTGACGATGTAGTCCTTATCGCGCGTGTACAGCACGTTGGCGCGCAGGGCCTGGTTGACGTGGTGGACCACCGAGACGTTGGCAGCGTCGTAGAGACCCGCCGAGTCCTCGGCCAGGTGGCCGCCCGACATCAGGATCTCTTCGATCTTCTCCTGGCCGTCCTCGGTCAGGATGACCTGCTTCTGCTTCTCGTCGTGGTCGTACGTGCCCTTGTCCTGGATCAGCTGCTTCACCAGCACGTCGATCGTCTTGTAGAACTCGCTGCGGTCCTCGGTGGGACCCGAGATGATCAGCGGGGTGCGGGCTTCGTCGATCAGGATCGAGTCCACTTCGTCGACGATGACGAAGTTGTGGCCGCGCTGGACCATTTCCTCGACGCTGTAGACGAGGTTGTCGCGCAGGTAGTCGAAGCCGAATTCGTTGTTGGTGCCGTAGGTGATGTCGCTGCGATAGGCGCGCTGACGCTCACCCTGGCTGAGGCCGTTGACGATCACGCCATAGGTCAGGCCCAGGAAGGTGTAGATCTGGCCCATCCAGTCGGCGTCGCGGCGGGCCAGGTAGTCGTTGACGGTGATGACGTGGACGCCCTTGCCTTCCAGGGCGTTCAGGTACGTCGGCAGGGTGGCGACCAGGGTCTTGCCTTCGCCCGTGCGCATTTCCGAGATGCCCGAGAAGTGCAGCACCATGCCGCCGACCATCTGGACGTCGAAGTGGCGCATGCCCAGCACGCGCTTGCTGGCCTCGCGCACCACGGCGAAGGCCTCGTTCAGCACGTCGTCGAGCGTTTCGCCCTTTTCAAGGCGGGCCTTGAATTCGGCGGTCTTGCCCCTCAGCGCCTCGTCCGACAGGGCCGAGTATTCGGGTTCCAGGGCGTTGATCTTGGCGACCCGCGCGGCGAAGGCCTTGACCTTGCGTTCGTTGGAAGAGCCGAAGAGCTTTTTGGCGAGACCAAGCATGCGGGGGGAATCCGGTAGGACGGTTTGACGAGGAGGCCGGCGCTAAGGCTGTATGGCCTCGACTACGGTAGATGAAGTCGCGCTGGATCAGCGGATAAATCCGCTATTCCGGTGCGGCCGGAGACTTAAGCACCGACCCTCATGGTGTCAACGCGAAGACCCCGGCGTCAGTAAGGCTTCTGGGGCCGTTAGTGTCCGTCCTGCCTCGGTTTTCGCAAGAGCGCGTTAGGGTTGGGTATGTTCGGCTAACCCGCCCGAACGCGCTCTGAATGCTGGAAGATCGAGCCTGTTTATCCGGTTTGGATGGCTCCATCTAAACCGGGCAGGCTCGAGCTCGAACGCTTTCGGCGCCGAAGCCGTTTCCTCTTGGCGAAAAACCGCGCTAGAGCGGCTTCAGCAAAGCCGGAGATCTTGGCCTTGAAGACCACTTCCCGCCTGATGAGCGTGCTCAGCGTCGTCGCCTGCGTCCTGGTGCTGGCCGCGTGCGGCCAGAACAAGGTCGCCGACAAGCCGCCGGAGCCCGGCGACACGGCCGTGGCGCGCGTCAACGGCCAGGTGATCTGGGCCTCCGACGTCAAGCGCGAGGCCGTGGCCCAGGGCCTGATCAGCGAAGGCGAACCGCTGGACATCTCCAGCGAGGTGTTCCGCCAGCGCCTCGACGAGGTCATCGACCAGAAGCTGCTGGCCTCCGAGGCCATCAAGCGCAAGATCGACAAGGAGCCGGTGGCCCAACGCCGCCTGGCCGCCGCCCGCGAGCGTATCCTGGGCGACATGCTGGTCGAGGGCGTGGTCGAGAAGGCCGTCACCGAGGACGCCATCCGCAAGCTCTACGCCGAGCAGCAGAAGCTCTCGAAGCGGTCGGAAGAGATCCGTGCCCGCCAGATCATCGTCGGCAGCCAGGCCGAGGCCGACAGCGTCAAGAAGCTGCTGGCCTCCGGGGCCTCGTTCGACGCCCTGGCCATGGAGCGCTCGACCGACCAGGCCACCCGCTTCAACGGCGGCGACCTGGGCTATTTCACCCTGGACGTCATGCCCGAACCCTATGGCGTGGCCCTGAAGGACGCCCAGAAGGGGACGCTGGTCGGTCCGTTCGCGGCCGAGGGCGGCTGGGTCATCGTCAAGGTCGAGGACAAGCGCACCGAGGAGCCCATCACCCTGGAGGCGGCCCGCCCGCAGATCGTACGCTTCCTGACCTATGACCAGGTCCGCGACGTCCTTGAGAAGCTGCGCGGCTCGGCCAAGGTCGAGATGCTGGTCGGCAAGCCCCAGGACGTGTCCGGCGCGACCGGCGCCCAGGAACCGGCTTCCGCCCCGCCGGAGCCGCAAGGCGCCGCGCCGGCCTCGGGGCCGCCGCCCGCCCAACCTGCCCAACCCGCCAAGAAGTAAGAGCGGCCCACATGACCAAGACCCCCCAGATGGCCGGCAAGATTTCGGGCAAGACCACCGTCGCGAAGGCGCCGGAAGCCGCGCCGACGACCGCCGCCAATCCCGTCGCCGCCGCCGGCGCCGCGCTCGAGCGCGCACTGGTCGACCCGCTGACCTCGGCCCTGAAGCGCGCCGGCCTGCGCCGCGCCCAGAAGTCGGCCGGCGAAGTCGCCGCGGCGCCGGCCTCCGCCAAGCCTGCATCCACGGGCGCGGGCAAGCCCGGCCTGGCCATTTCGCCCCTGGCCGTGCCGTTCCCCGTCATCCCGCCGATCGCCGGCGTCGAGATCGCCACCGGCCGCGCCGGCTTCTACAAGCATGAGCGCGAGGACCTGGTCCTCATGCGCTTCGCCGAGGGGACCTCGGCGGCGGGGGTCTTCACCCGCCACGGCGTCGGTTCGGCGCCGGTCGACTGGTGCAAGCGCCAGCTGGCCGCCACCGGCGGCGCGGACGTCCGCGCCCTGGTTGTCAACGCCGGCTGCGCCAACAGCTTCACCGGCCGTCCCGGCGCCGACGCCGTGCGCCGCGTGGCCACGGCCGTCGGCAAGCGGCTGGACTGCCGCCAGCGCGACGTGATGATGGCCTCGACCGGCGTCATTGGCGTCATCCTGGACGACAGCAAGATCACCGCGCGCCTGCCCGAAGTCGAGGCCCGCCTGAAGGCCGACGCCTGGGCCGAGGCCGGCCGGGCGATCATGACCACCGACACCTTCCCGAAAGGCGCCTACGCCACGGCCGTGATCGACGGGCATGAGGTGAAGATCGCCGGCATCGCCAAGGGCTCGGGCATGATCGCGCCCGACATGGCCACCATGCTGGCCTTCGTGGCCACCGACGCGGCCATCGCCCCGGCGGCGCTGCAGACCCTGGTCAGCCTCTATACCCGCACGACCTTCAACTGCGTGACGGTGGACGGCGACCGCTCGACCAACGACACCCTGCTGCTGTTCGCCACCGGCCAGTCGGGGGCGCCCAAGATCCACCGCGCCGGCGACAAGCGCCTGGCCGACTTCCGCGAGAAGCTGGAGCACGTGCTGCTGGATCTGGCGCTGCAACTGGTCAAGGACGGCGAGGGGGCGACCAAGTTCGTCAAGATCACCGTCAATGGCGCCGAGAGCCCGGCCTCGGCCCGCAAGATCGCCCGCACCATCGCCGAAAGCCCGCTGGTCAAGACCGCCTTCGCCGGCGAGGACGCCAACTGGGGCCGCATCGTCATGGCCGTGGGCCGCGCCGACGAGCCGGTGGCCCGCGAGAAGATCAGCGTCAAGTTCGGCGACCTCTACGCCGCCCGCGACGGCTTGATCTCGGCCGAATACGACGAGGCCAAGATGAGCGCCTACGTCAAGAACCAGGAGTTCGAGGTCAGCGTCGACGTCGGCGTCGGCAAGGGCTCGTCGACGGTCTGGACCTGCGACCTGACCAAGCAGTACGTGGCCATCAACGGCGACTACCGGAGCTAAGCCATGACCGAGCTCACCCCCGATCAGGAAGCCGCCTTGCTGGCCGGCCTGACCAAGGCCTGCCGCGACGCCGGCTATGTGGTCGAGGCGATCGATCGCGGCCTGGAAGTGTCCGGCGGCGAGGATGAGGGCGCCTATTACCTGCTGCCCGACCATGGCTGGCTGCAGACGCGCTGCCTGGTGCTGGATCCCGAGGACCTGGCCGAGGCCCGCGACCTGACGGCCCTGTTCGAGACGGTGGCCAAGGCCCAGTTCCGCCTGATCGGCTGCCGGTTCGGCTATGACATCGAGACCGGCCTGTGGCTGGTGGAGGACCTCTATCCGGGCTTCGACCCCGCCAAGGTCCCGGCCGTGCTGGAACAGCTGACCTTCATCTGGGACGCGCTGGAGGGCCTGTTCGAGAGCGCGCTCGAGGGTGTGGTGCCCAACGACGACGCTTTCGACGCCGCGTTCGACCTGGAAGCGGCGACGCCGCCGAACTAGGACGGGGAGTCCCGCGGCTCAGGGGAACCACCGGCCAAGCTTGTCGTTCCTGATCGGTGTTCACTCGTCGTTGGAGGGCGTTGCCATGTCTCGGAAGCTATTGGTCATGATCGGAGCGGTGGTCGCCCTGGCGATCGCGCCGACGGCCCACGCCCAGATGAAGCCGCCCACGACGCCGGACGAGCCGGGCGGCCGTTGGGGCGAGGCCAAGAAGAAGGCCGTCGACATCGGCAGCCAGCCGGCGCGCGATGTCGGCATGTCCAAGCGCGACGTTCCGCTGATCCTGGAGAAGGCGTTCGACAATCCCTACAGCCTCAAGGGCCTCAAGACCTGCAAGGCGATCGCGAGCGAGGTCACCCAGCTGAACGCCGTGCTCGGTCCCGACTACTCGGTCGGCAACGAATATACCGAGAACCGCGCCGGCAAGCTGGCCGAGGCCGGCGGCAAGACCATCATCAACAGCATCATCCCGTTCCGCGGCCTGGTCCGCGAAGTGACCGGCGCGGCCCCCGCCGACCGCCACATGAACGCCGTTGTCGACGCCGGCCTGGCTCGTCGCGGCTTCCTGCGCGGCGTGCATCTGCGCCAGGGCTGCAAGACGAAGTTCTGAGGATCGGACCCCGTCGGGTCTCTACCGCATATCCAGCGACACCCTCTCCAGCACCGCATTGTCGTCGAGTCGCCAGATCTTGACGACGTGACGACCGGCGGACAGGGCGGGGAAGCGGGCCTCGATGGTGTGGACGTGGTCCTTGACCGCCTCGATCCAGGCCGTCTGCTCCGGCCTGCTGGCCGCGCCGGGGGTGGGGATCAGATCGGACTTCACCACCCGCACGGGGCCGTCATCGATCGAGACGCCGATCTTGATCCCGTCGCCGCCGGTCGCGTCCAGGGTCGGCGCGAGGGCCAGGCGCACCGTGGCGGGACCCGCGCGCGGAACCTCGACGCCGTACTCCAGCCGCACGCCGTCGGCGGCGGTGGTTGAGGGGCGGCCTTGCGGCAGAGCCAGCACAGACTCTCCTTGGCCCAGGTGCGGCACGATCGTCCATGAGAGACCCTTGCCGCCGACCGCGCGGTCGAACTTGGCGGCGTCCAGCGTGACGAGGTTCGGATCGGCGGCGGTCGAGCGCGCGAAAACGATCTTAACCTTCAGCTTCTCGGGCGGGGTGTCGGCCGAGACGCGGGCAACGCTGGGCATGGTCTGCTGGGTGGGGTCGTTCCAGATCACATAGCTCATGTGGACCTGGTTCATCATGCCGTCCCACTTGCCGCCGTTGAGGGCGTGGTACCGCGCGGTCAGGTCGCCGTCGCGCTTGAACGCCGCCTCGACCGTATCGGCGAAGACGTTGGCGCGGGCGTCGTTGCGGGCCGACAGCCGCCGGTTCCAGGCCGTGGAGTAGTACATCTCGTAGAGATTGGCGAAGGCCGTGACCGGATATTCGACCAACTGGAAATAGGCGTCCTGCTGGTCGGGCCGCAGCCTGGTCTTGATCGCCGCGACCTTGGCCGAAAGCGTCCGCCAGCGGTCGACGATGTCGCCGAACTCGCCGCCGTCAAGCGGGCCCGCGCCGTTGTCCGGGCCCAGTGGGAAGGTGTCCTGGTCCAGCAACTCGGGCTTGCGGCGCGAGGCCAGGGTCTCGTAGGTCGTCAGCGCCTCGCCGATCTCGCCGCCCAGCGCCGGACCAAAGGCCTCGGCCGCCCACTCACGCGGGAAGTCGGCCAGGGCCTTGGGCGTCATGGCCTCGGGGTTCCAGGCCATGCGCAGGAAGAAGCTGAGCGGATACTCCATCGGCTTGATGTCGCCGACATTGACGATCCACAGGTTCCGCGCCTCGCGCCGATAGGCCAGGTCCATCTGCTGCCAGACCTTGGCCACCTGGTTTGTGTTGATCCACTTGTAGTTCCGCGGCCCGCCCACATAGTCGAAGTGGTAGTAGACGCCGTACCCGCCGGCGCGCGGCAGCTTGTCCTTGCCGGCCACCGGCAGGCGACGGATCTGGCCCCAGTTGTCGTCGGCGAACAGCAGGGTCACGTCGTCCGGCACCCGCATGCCGTGGTCGTAATAGTCCTGGACCTCCTTGTAGAGCGCCCAGACCTGCGGGGTCTGGTCCGCCGGCTTGCCGGTGACGTCGGCGATGATCTGGCGCTGGTCCGCGACGACCTTCTCTAGAAGCTGGGTCGCCGCGCCCTCGGCCATCGGCTCGTCGCCGTCGCCGCGCATACCCACGGTCACGACGCTCTCATACGGGGCGCCGTCGCCTTTCGACATCATCCGTTCGATCCCGCCGCGCCAGAAGGTCCGCAGGTTCTCGGCGTTGGTCGTGTAGTCCCAGCGCCCTCCGGTGACGCCTTGGCCCGTGTTGCGGTGCCACTCGTCCTGGGCGCGGGTCATCGGCTCGTGGTGCGAACTGCCCATCACCACGCCCATCTCGTCGGCGATCACCTTGCTTTGCGGGTCGTCGTCGTTGAACGCCTTGGGCGCCCACATGGCCGGCCACAAATAGTTGCCCTTCAGGCGCAGCATCAGCTCGAAGACGTGGGCGTAGGCCTTGGAATTGACCCCGCCGAACTTGGCCTTGGTCCAGCCGCTGAAGGCCGGGTTCTCGTCGTTGATGAAGAAGCCGCGATATTTGACGCGCGGGTGGTCGGCGCGGGCGCCGGCCGTCAGGAAAAGGTCGCTCTTGCGTGTGACCGGAACGTCGGCCCACCAGACCCAGGGCGAGACACCGATGCGCTCGGACAGGTCATAGGCGCCGAACACCGCGCCGCGCCGGTCCGAGCCGACGATCACGAGGGCGCGCGGAACGTTCGGGGCGGGACGCTCGACCACCACCTGGCGGAAGCCTTCCCACTGGCCCGGCAGGTCTTCGACCTTCAGCTTGCCGGATTTCACCAGGTCGTCGATCACCGGGCTCTGGCCCAGCACGCCAAGGATCACCACGGGCCCGTGGAACTTGGAGAGATCGTCCAGTTTCGTGGCCTGTCCGCCGCCCACTCGCGCCAGGTCGCCGCTCAGGGATTCGGCCGCGTGGCGCACAGCCGGATCGGCCTTGGCGTCGACATAGACGGCGGCGGGCTGGCCGTTCCGGATCAGGGCCAGGCTAGAGGGCTTGCCCGTCGCGCACACGCTGACCGGCGTGTCGCAAGCCAGGGCGGCCGAGGTTGTCGATAACGCCAGGGCCACGCCGCACGCGACGCGGGCCGGAAAAACGATCGTCCGCATGCGATTTCTCCCATCTCGCTTATTGGCCTGACCAATAAGCCCGCGAGGTCAGGCCATCAACCCTCCCGTTGCCCTTGCCGTCTCCGCGCAATCGCGGTCAACTCATCGGGCCATGGTTCCCTGGGGGCGGATTTGACGGAAGCCTTGATCGTTCGCGGGTTGAACAAGACGTTCGCCAAGCCCGCGGTGTCCAACCTCGACCTGACGGTCCACGCGGGCGAGCTCTATGCGCTGCTGGGGCCTAATGGCGCCGGCAAGACCACGACCTTGCGAATGGTCGCCGGCCTGACCCAGCCCGACAGCGGCGAGGTGGCGATCTTCGGCGTCGACGCCCGCAAGGATCCCGCCGGCGCCAAGGCCCTGCTCGCCTGGGCGCCGGACGAGGCGATGATCTACGACAAGCTGACGCCGCTGGAGTATCTGGAGTTCGTCGCCGGCCTCTGGAACATCGATCCCAAGGCGGCGAAGGCGAAGGCCGAGCAGCTCCTGGAGACCCTGGGTCTGACCAGCGAGGCGCGTCGCCGGTGCGAGGGCTTCTCGCGCGGCATGAAGCAGAAGGTCGCCCTGGCCGGGGCGCTGATCCACGATCCCAAGCTGCTGATCCTCGACGAGCCGCTGACCGGCCTGGACGCCGCCGCCGCGCGCCTGGTCAAGGACATGCTGCGGGCCCGCGTCGACGCTGGCGGCACGGTGATCCTGACCACCCACATCCTGGAAGTCGCCGAGCGCATGTCCGACCGCATCGGCATCATCGCCGGCGGCCGCCTGCTGGCCGAGGGCACGCTGGACGAACTGCGCGGCAAGGCCGGCGAGGCCAGCGGCCGGACTCTGGAAGACGTCTTCTTGCAGCTGACCTCGGACGCCACGCCGCAGGGTGTTGGCGCGTGAGCCTGCCGTTCAAGCCCGCCAGCACGCCGTGGCTGCTGGCCCACGAGCTGCGCCTGGCCTGGCGCGGCTTTCTGGCCGGCCGCAAGGGGCGCGGCCCCGGCGCGCTGATCGCCTTCGTGATCCTGGGCGGCCTGATCGTGGCCGGCGGTGTGGCCATGGGTCTGGCCCTGCGCGGCCAGGAGGTCCCGGTGGTCCCGCTGGCGGTGGTCATCGTCGATCTGGCGCTGGCGGTGATCCTGACCCTGATGCTGTCGACCACCCTGGCGGCTTCGGCCGACGCCCTCTACGAGCGCGGCGATCTGGATTTGCTGTTCTCCTCGCCGCTGGCCCCGCGCAAGGTGCTGTTCGTCAGGGCTCTTGGGCTGGCGGTCAATGCCGGGCTCTGGTTCATGATTCCGGCGGTGCTGCTGCTGACGCCGTCGATCGTGCTGGGACATCCGGCCTGGCTGGGCGTGTTCGTGGTGCTGGCCGCCGCCGCCCTAGGCGCTTCGGGTGTCGGGCTGCTGCTGGCCATGGCGCTGTTTGCTTTAATCGGTCCGCGCCGCACGCGCACCGTGGCCCAGGTGATGGCGGCCCTGATCGGCGCGGCCTTCTTCCTGGCTAGCCAGTACCGCAACCTCATGGGCCAGAAGGCCAGCGAGAGCCTGTTCGCCCGCGTCGCCACCGAAGCCCGCGAGGGCCGCATCCAGCCGCCGCCCTTCGCCGACCTGCCGCTGCGCGCGGCCCTGGGCGAGCCGCTCCCGCTGCTGATCCTGGCCGCCCTGGGCGCTGGGATCTTCCTGTTCGCCGCCCAGACCCTGGGCCGGCGCTTCGCCGACGCGGCCGCCGCCACCCAAGGCGCCGAGACCCGCAAGGGCGCCAAGGGACCCACGCGGGCCTTCGCCGCCGGACCCTTCCAGGCCACGGTGCGCAAGGAGCTGCGCCTGATCAGTCGCGACGCGGCGCTGCTGTCGCAGGTGTTGCTGCGAGTGCTGTACATGCTGCCGCTGGCCCTGGTGCTGGCCCGCAGCGCGTCGCACATGCCGGTCTGGGCCCTGGCCGGGCCGGCCGCCGCCGTGACCTTCCTGGCCGGGCAGGTGGCCGGGAGCTTGGTCTGGATCACCGTCTCGGCCGAGGACACGCCGGACCTGCTGGCCATAGCGCCCGCGCCCATGAGCGTGCTGCGCCGGGCCAAGCTGACGGCGGCCCTGCTGCCAGTGGCGGTGCTGCTGGCCGTCCCGATCGCCGTGCTGGCCTGGTACGCGCCGTTGGCTGGCCTGTGGACCGCGATCGGCGCGGCCCTGTCGGCCTGGACCACGGGCCTGATCGGCGTTTGGCGCCAGAAGCCCGGTAAGCGATCCGACTTTCGCCGTCGGCGCGGCGCCTCGCTGCTGGCGACCCTCGCCGAGCTGTGCGTCGCCACCCTGATCGGCGTGTCGACAGCGCTGGCCGTGGCCGGTTGGCTGGTCTGGGCGGTGCTGCCGCTGATCGTGGCCGGGGCGCTGATGATGGCGCTGCGCCGGACCGACGAGCAGATCGCGGCGGCGCTGCGGGCGGCGAGCGTGTGATAGCCGAAAGTGGACGCCGGTTTCGGCGGCCATCACGCGCCAAGAAGGCCTAAGCCTCCAACAAGGCCCGGATCCGGCAGACCACGCCGTGGGGGTGGAAGTCGATCGCCGCCGAGCCAGACAGCTCGGCCGCGAGGCCGCGCTCGATCAGGCGCGAGCCGAAGCCGCGACGGGTGGGAACGCTGACCGCCGGACCGCCGCGTTCGGTCCAGGTCAGGTCCAGCCGTGCCGCGCCTGCCTCGGGGGCCAGATCCCAGGCGACGCGAACCTGACCCTCCGGTGTCGACAGAGCCCCGTACTTCATGGCGTTGGTGGCCAGCTCGTGCAGGGCCATCGACAGCGACAGGGCGGTCTTGGGCGACAGTCGGACCGAGGGGCCGCTGAGTTCGAACCGGTCGGGACCCCCGTGCAGGGCGGCCAAGCGGGCCGTGACGTCATGAAGCTCGGCGCCTTCCCAGTTCTCGCGGGTCAGCAGGTCGTGGGCCTCGGAGAGGGCGACGATGCGGTTGGAGAAGGCCTCCCGCGCCTCGTCCAGCGCGTGGGCGCCGTTGAAACTCTGGGCGGCGATGGCCTGGATGGTGGCCAGGCTGTTCTTCACCCGGTGGTTCAGCTCGTTGACCAGCAGGCGCAGGTGCAGCTCGGCGCGCTTGCGCTCGGTGATGTTGACCAGGGCGCCGACAACGCGGTGGGGCTTGCCGTCGTCGCCGAAGAACACCTTGCCCTTCGTGCCCAGCCACCGCTCGACATGGTCGTCGCGGCCGATCACGCGATACTCGACGGCGTAGTCGGCGCGGAGGGTCGGATCCGTCGCCCGCCTGGCCGCGTCGCGCACCCGATCCAAATCGGCCGGATGGATCAGCCCGTAGGCGCTCTCGACATCCACCGGTTCGCCGGGTGGAAGGCCGAACATCTGGCAGCAGCGATCGGACCAGGTCAGCACGCGGCTGTCCAGGTCCAGGTCCCAGGTGCCGACATCGGCGGCGTCGACGGCCTGGCGCAGGGTCTCTTCCTGGCGCAGTTGCCGGTCGACCGCCTCGCGGCGCTCGGTGACGTCCGAGACGACGCCGACGAAGCGCGCGCATTGGCCGCCCTCGAAGAAGGCCCGGCCGGAGATCTCGACCCAGCGCAGGGCGCCGTCGCCGCTCCGGCGGATGCGGTATTCGAGGTTGATCGCGCCGTCGCCTGACGGATCCGTGGCCGCGGCGACGGCCGCGCGGACCCTGAGCCGATCGTCGGGATGCAGCAGGCGCTCGAAGGTCTCCTGCGAGGGCGCCTCGTCCGGCGACAGGCCGAAGATCGTGCGGGCGCGGGGGTCCCAGAAGCGCTGGCCGATATGGGGCTTGTGATCCCAGCGGCCCATGCCGGCGGCCTGGGCGGCGAGATCCAGGTCCATGCGCGCGGCGGCCAGCTCGGCCTCCACCTGCTTCCGCTCGGTGATGTCGACGACGACGCCGGTATTGCGAGCCGGCTGGCCGTCGTCGCCCAGATAGGCCCGACCGCGCGTATAGACCCAACGGATCGAGCCGTCCGCCTGCACCAGGCGGTACTCGTACGAGAAGTCGCCTCCCTCGTTGGCCGCCTTCACGGCGGTGTCGCGCACGGCGGGCCAGTCGTCGGGATGGACGGCCGGCGTATAGCTCTGCGCCGGCAGGCCGGCCTCGGCGAATTCGGGGGAGACGTTGTGCAGCTCGGCGTAGCGGGTGTCGGCATACACCTTGTTGGCCTGGATATCCCACTCCCAGGCCCCGACCACCCCGGCCACGTCGCGGGCCATCTCGTAACGCTCCTGGGTGGTGCGCAGGGTCTGCTCGGCGGCCACGGACTGCGAGACCTCGACCGCCGTGACCAGAACGCCGCCAACGCCGTTCGGCGCGGTCGCATCCGGGACAGGGCTGTAGCTGATGGTGAAGTAGCTGGTCTCCTGAACCCCGGCGCGCGTCACCTTCAGAGGCAGCCTCTCGAAGGCGAAGCCGCCGCTGGTCCCGGCCAGGATGTCCTCGTGGAAGGCGCGGATCGAGGCCTGGAAGTCGGGCGAGGTCTGGTCCAGCCGCGCGCCCAGCGTCTCGGGATGCCGCTCGCGCAGGGCGGGGGCGTAGGCGTCATTGTAGATCAGAACGAGTTCCGGTCCCCAGCGCAGGGCCATCGGAAAGTTGGTGGCCAGGATCATGTCCACGGCCATGCGTAGGCTAGGCGACCAGGCGTCGCGGGGACCGATGGGAGTCTGGGACCAGTCGAACGCGCGCACCCGCTCGGCCATCTCGCCGCCGGCGATCCTGGTCAGCACAGGCGTGGCGCGCGGCTTGCCCTCGCCCATTCGCGGTTCCCCCATCCGGTCAGACGACCGGCCCTGGACAAGGTGAACCCATAGACCGCGTGGATTCAAGCGCCGCTTTGGCGAGCGCGCATACGGAAGCGCCCGGAGAGCGCGAAAGGCTCTCCGGGCGCAACTGCTTGTTCGAAATGAGGATTAATCGATCGGGGACCAGCGCTTTTCGGGCGGAGCGGCCGCGGGCTTGGGACCGCGGAACTCGTTTCGGGGAGCCCCGGCCTTCTGGCCTTGGCCCGGACCCCGGCCTTGACCCTGGCCCCGCGGACCCTTGCCCTGAGCCGATTGTCCGCCGGCGGAGCGACCGCCACCACCGCCGCCACCGCCACCGCCATTGGCGCCGTTGCGGCCCCGGGGACGTTGGCGGCGCAGTTCCGACGGGACGTCGTTGCGCGGGTCGGCCTTGCGCGGATCCACGTACTTCTCCGGCGGCGCCAGCTTGTCGGCGACGGCCGCGGCGGCGGCCAGGGCCTTGTCGTTGCGGCGGTCGAAGGTCGGGATCACCTGGCGGGTGGCCTTCTGGATGTCCTTCAGCAGGCTGCGTTCGTCATCGGCGCAGAAGCTGATGGCGATGCCGTCCTTGCCCTTGCGGGCGGTGCGGCCGATCCGGTGGACATAGGCCTCCGGCACGTTGGGCAGCTCGTAGTTGATGACGTGGCTGACGTCGTTGACATCGATGCCGCGCGCGGCGATGTCGGTCGCCACCAGGGCCCGCATCTCGCCGGCCTTGAAGGCGGCCAGGGCGCGCTCGCGCTGGCCTTGCGTCTTGTCGCCGTGGATCGAGGCGGCCTCGATGCCGGCGGCGTTCAGATACTTGGCCACCCGGTCGGCGCCGCGCTTGGTGCGGGTGAAGACGATCGTACGATCGACGCCCGGTTCGGCCAGGATCTCGGCCAGCAGCGGACGCTTGCGTTGCGCCTCGATGAACAGGACGCGCTGGTCGATGCGCTCGACCGTGGTCGCCTGCGGGGCGACCGAGACCTGCACCGGATCCTTCAGCAGCTCGGCGGCCAGCTTGCCGATCTCGGTCGGCATGGTGGCCGAGAAGAACAGGTTCTGGCGGTTCTTGGACATCTGGGCGGCGATCTTGCGGATCGGCACCACGAAGCCCAGGTCCAGCATCTGGTCGGCTTCGTCGAGGACGAAGATCTCGACGCCCGAGACGCTAGCCGACTTCTCGGCCATGTGGTCCATCAGGCGGCCGGGGGTGGCGACCAGGACGTCGATGCCGCCCGCCAGGGCCTTCATCTGCGGGCCGTACTTAACGCCGCCATAGATCGTGTGGACCGACAGGCCCATGTGGACGGCGTAGGCCTTGAAGTTGTCGGCGATCTGGGTGGCCAGTTCGCGGGTCGGCGACAGCACCAGGCAGCGGAAGCCGCGGCGCGGGGCCGGCATGCGGTTCTCGGCCAGGCGTTGCAGGATCGGCAGGGCGAAGGCGGCGGTCTTGCCGGTGCCGGTCTGGGCGATGCCCAGCAGGTCCTTGCCTTGCAGCACCACCGGGATGGCCTGGGCCTGGATCGGCGTCGGCTCCTTGTAACCCTTCTCGGCAAGGGCCTTCAGCAGCGGCTTGGCCAGGCCAAGGTCGGAAAATTGAGTCACGTGTGTTTTGTCTTTCGTGCGCCGAAAGACAGCCCATGCGTCCTCGCACGGCTGGCCCCTCGGCTGGTCGTCGGAGGAGCGCCCCGCGTGCACGGGCGATCTAATGAGAATCTCTTCAGGGCGCTCGACAGGCTGGTCCTGAAACGGACCGTCACGCGGCTGGAGCACCGATAGCGCCAATGGGGCGCGAGGTGCATATCGCTTGTTGCAGTGCAAAAGTCAAGGAAGGTAAGGGGCGGGGCCCTTGCCAGCGTCGGAACGCCGCGCCAAACCCGGCTCATGACCAAGCCCATCGTCCTCGTCGCCGCCGCCGCCCTGATCGATGTCGACGGGCGCGTGCTGATCTGTCAGCGGCCCCAGGGCAAGTCGCTGGCCGGTCTGTGGGAGTTCCCGGGCGGCAAGGTCGAACCGGGCGAAACTCCCGAGGAGTGCCTGATCCGCGAACTGGACGAGGAGCTGGGCATCAAGGTCGCTCAGGCGTGCCTCGCGCCGTTCGTTTTCGCGTCCCACGGTTACGAGTCTTTTCACCTCATGATGCCACTCTACCTGCTGCGCCGCTGGGAAGGCCAGGTGACGCGCAAGGAGCATGAGGGCCTGGCATGGGTGAAACCCGACAAGCTTGCGGACTATCCGATGCCGCCGGCGGACGAACCCCTCGTGGCCTGGCTGCGCGATCTGCTGTGAAGCGTTTCTGGGCCGACGAGTCCGGCGCGACCGCGATCGAATACGGCCTCATTATCGGACTGATCGCCCTGCTCATCGTGGGCGGCATGACGGCGTTCAGCGCCGCCACCAACAAGGCGCTGGGCAAGGCCTCCGAGGCCATCGGCACCTAATCGCGGCTAGGGCGTGGGCTTCTCGCCCGCCGACTCTTCCGTCACCCCCAGCGCGTCGGCCAGGCGCATCTTGGCCGAGCCCGGCCGCAGCGGCTTCTGCTGGCTGTCGTGCGGCGCCCAGCCCGTCACCGAGACGATCTCGAACGTCGCCGGCACGCGGCCGTCGGCCTCGGCGAACCTTTCGACATAGAGCTCCATCGCCCGGAACAGCACCTTGCGGCCGAGCGGCTTGCGCGAGCGGTCCAGCAGCACGCTGGTCTCGCCCATGGCGCGCAGATCCCGCAGCAGGTTGATCGGGTGGGCGTAGCGCACCTTGACCCGGTCGACGTCGGCGACGGGCAAAGCGAAGCCTGCCCGTTGCAGCAGGCCCGCCGCGTCGATGGCGTCGGCGAACGGCGAGACGCGCATCGACGCGCCATCGGTCAATTCGGCCTCGGCGGCCAGCAGGCATTGGCGCAGCTCGGTCAGGGTGGCCCCGCCGAAGATCGCGCCCAGGAACAGGCCGTCGGGTCGCAGGGCGCGGCGGATCTGGATCAGGGCGCCGACCAGATCGTTGGTCCAGTGCAGTGTCAGTGTGGAGACCACCAGGTCCAGGGTCGCGTCGCCGAACGGCAGGCGCTCCTCGTCGGCGACCACGCGCAGGGCGCCACGGCCGCCTAGCATTCGTTCCGACAGGTCGGTCTCGATCAGGGTGTCGATATTGGCGAGGGCGTCGCTGTCGGCCAAGGCTTTGAAAAAATGGCCATTTCTCGCGCCGAGGTCGACGGCGGTCGGAAAGCGTCGCAGGATCGTCTCCAGCCGCATCACCACGTCCTGGGCCACGCGGGCCTTCAGGAAGTCGGCGGCGGCGTAGCCCGGCGCGGCGCGGTCGAGGCGGGCGCGATGCAGGGGGCGGTCGAAGAGCAGGGGGGAGGCGGTCATTGCGCGCGGAACATGGCGATTCCGGATCGTTCTGGAAAGGCGGACCTCTCATGTTTGGCCTCGGGCGCTCGGTGCTCGACCTGCTGCTGCCGCCCTCCAGTCTGGACGGCGAGGCGGCGCTCAGCGGCGGGCTGACCGCCAGCGCCTTTTCGAAGATCACCTTTCTGGACGATCCGGTCTGCGACGGTTGCGGCCTGGCCATGGCTTACGAGCAGGCGGAGCGTTGCCCCGCCTGTCAGGCCAAGCCCAAGGCGTTCCAGCGCTGCCGCGCGGCCTGCGTCTATGATGAGCACTCGCGCGAGCTGATTCTGAAGCTGAAGCACGCCGACCGCACGGATCTGGCCGGCCTGTTCGCCCGCTGGCTGTCGCGCGCTTCGGTCGAGCTGCTGGCCGAGGCCGAGGCGGTGGTCCCGGTGCCCGTCCACCGCGCGCGGATGCTGAGCCGTCGCTACAACCAGGCCGCCGAGATCGCCCGGCCGCTAGCCAGGATGGCGCGGCTGGCCTATCTGCCCGACGTCCTGATCCGCAAGCGCGACACCGACAGCCAGGGCGGCAAGTCGGCCTCGGGCCGGCGGCGCAATGTGGCCGCCGCCTTCGCCGTCCCCGAGGCGCGGCGACACCGGGTTGTCGGCCGGCGGATCGTTCTGATTGATGACGTGTTGACCACCGGAGCCACGGCGGAAGGCTGCGCGCGAGCGCTTCTGGCGGCCGGGGCGGCGTCGGTGACGCTTTCCGTCGTCGCCCGCGTTACAGAAATGCAGGCGCGTCCTATATGAGGACGCACAACACCAGGGTAGCGACCGTTCCATGGCTCATATCACCATCTACACCCGCCCGTTCTGCGGCTACTGCGCCCGGGCTCTGGCCCTGCTGACCGACAAGGGCGCCGACTTCACCGAGGTCGAGGCAGGCATGGACCCGAACCTGCGCCAAGAGATGATGCAGCGCTCGGGCCGCACCACCTTCCCGCAGATCTTCATCGGTGACCGGCACATCGGCGGCTGCGACGACATGATGGCCCTCGAGCGCGAGGGCAAGCTGGACGCTCTTCTCGCCGCATGAGCCTGTCCGCGCCCTTGCGAGTCGGCCTGATCCAGACCCGGACGCCCGCGACGCACGCCGCGGCGCTGGCCCACGTCGCGCCGCTGGTCCGCGTGGCGATCGGGCAGGGCGCCCAGTTCGTGCTGACGCCCGAATGCACCAACGTCCTGCAGAAGGACCGGAGCAAGCTGCTCCCGACCCTGACGGCGCTGGAGGACGATCCGGTCGTGAGCGGCCTGCGCGAGATCGCGGCCGAGACCGGAACCTGGATCGACGTCGGCTCCGCGCTGGTGCGGCGTGAGGATGGCAAGGCGGCCAACCGGCAGGTCGTCATCGACCCCAGCGGGGCGATCGTGGCCACCTACGACAAGCTTCACATGTTCGACGTGGATCTCCCCACCGGTGAAACGGCGCGGGAGTCGGCGACCTATACGCCCGGCGACCAGGCCGTGGTGGTGGACACGCCGCTCGGCAAGTTCGGCCTGACTATCTGCTACGACATGCGCTTTCCGGCCCTGCACCGCGCGCTGGCGCTGGCCGGAGCGATGGTAATCACCGCGCCGGCCGCCTTCACCCGTCCGACCGGCGAGGCGCACTGGGACGTGCTGTTGCGGGCGCGCGCCATCGAGACGGGCTCGTTCGTCATCGCGGCCGCCCAGGGTGGCTTCCACGAGGACGGTCGCGGCACCTGGGGCCGCTCGATCGTCGTCGGGCCCTGGGGCGAGGTGATCGCCAAGCTTGACCACGACGAGCCCGGCGTGCTGATGGCCGACCTCGAACTGTCCGCGGCCCTGTCGGCGCGGGCGGCGATCCCGGTCCTCCAGAACGCCAGGCCTTTCGTCGGGCCGTAAAGCTCGCCATCTATAGCTCATGATCAAGTACGCGCTTCAGTGCGATGCGGCCCACGCGTTCGAGGGCTGGTTCGGCTCGTCGTCGGATTATGACGACCAGTCCGCGCGCGGCCTTGTCGACTGTCCGATCTGCGGCTCGCGCGGCGTCTCCAAGCAAATCATGGCCCCGGCCGTGGCGGGAACGAAGGCGCAGAGCTCAGGGCCCCCGCTGGATCCGAAGGCGCGCGAGATGATGATGACGGCCTTGGGCGAGGTCCGGCGGCACGTCGAGGATAACTTCGACTATGTCGGCGACGCCTTCGCCAAGGAGGCCCGCGCCATCCACGAGGGCAAGTCGGAAGAACGCGGCATCTACGGCGAGGCGTCGCCCACCGAGGTCAAGGCGCTGGTCGAGGACGGCGTGCGCGTGGCGCCCCTGCCGCCGCCCGCGCCGAAGAAGACCGACGTCAACTGAAGGTCCCTGCCCAGCACGGGCAGGATCAGGGCCGCGATCAGCGACAGCGCGCTGGCCGAGATGTTCAACCCATAGACCGCGGCCGCGACAGCATAGGCCAGCCAGCGGCGATCCTTTATCCGCGCGACATAGGCGGCGACCGCCGGGGCCAGCAGGGCCAGCTCATAGTTCATGGCGTAGGGCGAGATCAGCAGCGCCCCGCCCAGCAGCGCGATCAGCTGATCGGGCCAGCCAGCGTCGCGGCGGAAAGCCGTCCACACGCCCCACAGCACAGCGGGCGCCAGCAGATAGGCCCAGGCGCCGTTCAGGCCCAGGGCCGTCAGCTTCGCGTAAGGCGTGATCGCGGTGTCCAGCAGGCCTTGCTCGGCCACGATGCGGTTGAAGCGTGGCAGGGCGCCTAGCCAGTCGATCCAGGTCTGAAGCCCGAACAGGCCGGCGGAGGCCGCGCAGAACAGCAGGCCCCACGCGCCGGTGAACAGGATGGTCCGCCACTGCCCTTTAGCCGCCAGGGCGATCGGCAACAGGATCAGCAGTTGGGGCTTGATCGACGCGGCGATGGCGAACAGCAGGCCCGCGACCGAGGGCCGTTCGCGGAACGACAGGCCCAGCACGACCAGGCCGGAGATCAGTGGGCTAAGTTGGCCGCAGAAGACCGCGAAGGCTACCGTCGGCAGCAGCACCTGCCACCACGGCGCGCGGAGGCGCGCCGCCGCCGTCGCCATCACCCCGAGGCTCAGCAGCATCAGCGTCAGATAGCTGGCCAGGAACGGCAGCTTCGACAGCGGCGCGAACAACAGCAGCGCCGAGGGCGGGTTGATGTAGGGCCGCAGCACCCCGTCCGCCGCGCTCAGGCCCTGGCGTTCGGACAGATACAGGAAGTCGTAGAGGCGGCCCGGCTCTGCCAGGGCCACGCGCCCGCCGTTCCAGAAGCAAAGGAAGTCGACGCCGGCGGGCTGAAGCGTCAGGTTGCGCGCCACCATCACACTGAGCAGGGCGAACATCGCCACCAGCGCCAGCATCAGCCGGCGGCGGTCGGCCTGGGGACCGGAGGGCATCGGGATCTCGGACTGCGCCATCACCCCAAGGGTCGCCGCCAAGTCTCAAGGTCGTCTTAAGGGCCCCAAACACGAAGGGCGCCGGATCTTTCGATCCGACGCCCTTTTGCGTGTTCTGGCCGCTGTTCGTTAGCGGCGATAGCGGTACTCGTAGTGGCACTTCTTCTTGTTCTTGCCGATCTCGTGACCGGCGACGGCGCCGACACCGGCGCCCAGCAGCGTGCCTTCGGTCTTGTTGCCATGGCCGGCGACGGTGTTGCCGAGCAGGGCGCCGCCAAGACCGCCGATGATGGCGCCGTTCTTGGCTTTGGACTTGTTGCAGACCAGAACGCGCTCACGGCGTTGCTGGGCTTCGGCGGCGGTGATGGCCACGCTGCTGACGGTGAAACCGACGACGGTGGCCAGGACGATGGTCTTCAGGCGGGCGCGCATGGCGGGCTCTCCGATTAATTGCTTTTGTAAGATCCCTCGGTGCGTAAACGCCCAAGCTGACGGCCGGTTGCCAATTTGTCGGCAAGTCGACCGTCAGCTTGGGTCTTACAGCCTCGAAAGACTAGCCCTCGACGCGATAGCGGCCTTCGGCGTCAGGACAGACGCGGATGTAGCGGGTCTCGACGCGACCATTGTACTCGGTCGGGGCCGGGGCCAGGCGGCAGCGTTCGCTGGCGGTGGCGGTGCGGCCATCGCTGTAGCGGTAGGGCTGGGTCTGCTCGTAGCTGTAGTAGTTGCCGCGCGTGTCGCACTTGGCCGAGGCGTTGCCCACGGCCGCGCCGACGCCGGCCCCGACCAGGGCGCCCAGCACGGTGCCTTCCGGACGGGCGTTACGGGCGGCGACGTTCGAGCCCAGGGCCGCGCCGGCCAGGGCGCCGATCACGCCGCCGACGGTGGCGTTCCGCTTGGCGTCCTGACGGCAGTCGTTTTGCGACGCCACGTTGGCGTTGGTGTCGATGCTGTAGGCGCCGGCATAGGGCGCCGCGAAGCGCGAACCCTCGCCCGGATTGCGGCGGTCATAGGCGCCATTGCCGTAGCGGCGGTCATAGGCGTCGCGGGCCGTGGTGTAGCGGTCGCGATCACGCTCCCACTGCTGGCGGCCCGGATCGTAGCTCGAGCCCGAGGCATAGCTCACCCCGCTGGTGCGGAAGCGGTTGGCGTCGCGCGGATGGCGGCGGTCATAGGCCCCGTCGCCGTTGCGGCGGTCATAATCGTAGCGGGCGCGTTCATAGTTGGCGCGGGCCCGTTCGAAATCGGCCTGCTCTGAATAATAGGCGGCGCTCTCACGATACTGGGCCGTGGTGTAGCGCGTGGCGTAGGTCGGATAGCGACGGTCATAGGCGCCGCGACCATAGCGGCGGTCATAGTCCTCGCGCGCCTTGACGTAGTTGGCGCGGTCGCGCTCGTAGGCGTCCTGGCGGTCCTGATACTCGGCGACCTTGTCATAGTAGTTGGAGCGCTGAGCGTCGTAGTTCTGAAGGCTGCGCTGGTACGCGGAATCCTGGGCTAAGGCGGGCGCGATCGCGCCAAACGCCACGGTCGTCGCGAGCAGCGCGGCGATGGTCTTGGAAGTCATGAGAAGTCTCCGTTCCCTCTAGAACGGATCGACGGCCGACCCCCGACAGTTGGGTCGCCAATCCGAGTTCAAGTCCCTGCGCGGAGAGAAGCCCCGCCTCGGGCCGAAGTTCCCGGCTGGCGCGCGATCCGCGAAAGTGGAAGCCGGTTTTGCGAAAAGAGCGCGCGTAGAAAGAGACTTCGTTTCAATCCCTGGTGACGGTCATCATATAGTTGATGTCGGAATCGGCCGACCGACTCCACCGTCCCGTCAGCGGATTGTAGGACACGCCGAACGGACCCTGCATCTCGACCGGCTCGCCGGCCAGGAAGGCGCGAAGCTCTTCGGGCTTGAGGAACTGCTTCCAGTCGTGGGTGCCTGGCGGCACCCAGCGCAGCACGTATTCGGCGCCGATCTTGGCCAGGGCCAGGGCTTTCAGCGTGCGGTTCAGGGTGGCGACGATCATCAGCCCGCCGGGCTTGAGCAGCTTGGCGCAGGTGCGCAGGAACTCGCCCGGATCGGCGACGTGCTCGATTACCTCCATGGTCAGGACGACGTCGAACGGAACCGCGCCTTCGGCCAGCATCTGCTCGGCGGTCGCCGGACGGTAGCCGATCTCCAGCCCTTGTTCGGAAGCGTGGGTCGCGGCGGTCTTGATGTTCTTTTCCGAAGCGTCGATGGCGGTGACCGCGAAGCCCAGGCGCGCCATCGGCTCGGACAGCAGGCCGCCGCCGCAGCCGATGTCCAGCAGAGAGAGACCCTCGAACGGCTGGCGGACCGTTCCGTCGCGGCCGAACCGGGCCAGGGCCTCGTCGCGGATGAAGGCCAGGCGGCAGGGGTTGAACACGTGCAGCGGCGCGAACTTGCCCTTGGGATCCCACCACTCGGCGGCGATGGCCGAGAACCGCGCCACGTCGGCGGGGTCGATGCTCCAGGAGGGCGTGGAGGTGGTATCCGTCATGAAGCCAATCTAGAGCGACGAAGGCGAGCGGGCTAGGGTCAGCCCCGTCGTTCTAGGGAAAGCCGATGAAGTCCTTGTTCATGGCCGCGATGCTGGCCGCCGTCGCGGGGGGCGCGTTGGCCCAGGAGCCCGCCCTCAAGACCGTGGAAACGCGCCGCCTGGACGCGCCCGAAGCCAACCAGGGCGTGGCGGCCGACAAGACGCATCTCTACGCCATCGATAACGGCAGGATCGCCCGCTACGACAAGGCCACGGGCGTCAAGCAGGCCGAGTGGACCGGCGACCCGGTGCGTTTCAAGCACCTGAACGCCTGCCTCATCGTCGGCAAGGACCTGGTCTGCGCGGGCTCGAACTATCCCAGCGTGCCGCAGAACAGCGCCGTGGAGGTGTTCGATCCGGTGAAGATGACCCACACGCGGACCGTGCCGCTGGGACCGGGGATCGGCTCGTTGACCTGGGTCGATCGCCACGACGGCTTCTGGTGGTCGATGTTCGCCAACTACGACGCCAAGGGCGGGGAGCCCGGGCGCGACCATCGCTGGACCACCCTGGTGAAGTTCGACGACCAGTGGCGGCGCGTCGCGGCCTGGGCCCTGCCGGCGGCGGTGCTGGAGCGCATGGCCCCCTACAGCTGCTCAGGCGGCGGCTTTGGCGACGACGGCCTGCTCTATGTCACCGGTCACGACCGGCCCGAGATGTACGCCCTGGCGATTCCCACGGAGGGCGGGGCCACCCTGGACCTGGTGACGACCTTGTCGATCCCGGTCGAGGGCCAGGCGATCGCCTGGGATCGAAGTGGGGATCGAAGTGGGGACCGCGGCGGGGACCTTGGGCGGAAGCGCACGCTGTGGGGCGTCAATCGCGCCACCCGACAGGTGGTGGCGTTCACGGTACCGCCGGTCCCGGACGTTTCGGCGTCCCGAAAATAACGGCCGGCGGCATTGCGGCGCCGCATCAAGGTCGCTAGAAGGCGGCGGCTTGCGCGAGCGGGGGCCTCGCGCCGCGTTCCGCGCAAGAATTGACCGGTTTTCGAGGTGGCAGGCACGTGTCTCGGTTGGTGATGAAGTTCGGCGGCACGTCGGTGGCCGACCTGGAGCGCATCCGTCGGGTGGCGCGCCTGGTCGCGGCCGAGGTGGCGACGGGCAAGCAGGTGGCGGTGGTCGTCTCGGCCATGTCGGGCAAGACCAATGAACTGGTCGCCTGGACCGACGGCGCGGGCCGCGCCGCGCAAGGGCTCCCGGAATCGGACGACGAATACGACGCCATCGTCGCGTCGGGCGAGCAGGTCACCGCCGGCCTGCTGGCCATGACCCTGCGCAACATGGGCCACAAGGCCCGCTCGTTCCTGGGCTGGCAGGTGCCGATCATCACGGACGAGGCCCACGGCCGCGCCCGCATCGAGGACATTCCGCCCGCCAATCTGGAAGCCTGCTTCGCCAGCGGCGAGATCGCCGTGATCGCCGGCTTCCAGGGCGTGACCCCGGACCAGCGCATCACCACCCTGGGCCGGGGCGGCTCGGACACCTCCGCCGTGGCCATCGCCGCCGCCGTGAAGGGCGCCTGCGACATCTATACGGACGTGGACGGCGTCTACACGACCGACCCGCGGATCGAGAGCAAGGCCAAGCGCCTGGCCAAGATCAGCTACGAAGAGATGCTTGAAATGGCCTCGCTAGGGGCCAAGGTGCTGCAGACCCGCTCGGTCGAGATGGCCATGGCCCATCGCGTCCCGGTGCGGGTGCTGTCGAGTTTCGTCGAACCGGGCGAAGCCCCGGGCCAAGGTACGATCGTCTGCGACGAGGAAGAAATCATGGAAAAGCGCATCGTCTCGGGCGTCGCCTACAGCCGCGACGAAGCCAAGATCACCCTGCTGGGCCTGCCCGATCACCCGGGCGTGTCCTCGCAGATCTTCGGCCGTCTCGCCGACGCCAATGTCAATGTCGACATGATCGTCCAGTCGCGGGCCCGCACCAACGCGACCGCCAACATGGAGTTCACGGTCGGCAAGCGTGACGCCGCCCGCGCCGTGGAAATCGTCCAGGCCGCCCGCGACGAGATCGGCTTCGAGGACGTCGCGGTCAACGAGGACGTCGCCAAGGTGTCGGTGATCGGGGTGGGCATGCGCAGCCACGCCGGCGTCGCCCAGTCGATGTTCCAGGCCCTGGCCGAGAAGAACATCAACATCCAGGTCATCTCGACCTCTGAGATCAAGATCAGCGTCCTGATCGACGCGGCCTATACCGAACTGGCCGTGCGGGCGCTGCACGCGGTGTACGGGCTGGATCAGCTGTAGGGGCTCGGCCAACATTCGCCGTTGCCGAAACGTCGTGTTGTGACGTTAAGAAGACGCCGTAGCTGCTGAGAATCGCCATGTCCGACGTCTTCAAGTTCGATCCCGACGCCAAGACCGTCACCTTCCACGGCGACGCCGGTCTCGACCTGCTCTACGATCTGCTGCTGCGCGCCAAGTTCGGCGACGGCTACGAGAAGCCGCTGCTGATCAGCCCGTGGCTGGCGAAGCTGCTGAACCAGCTGGACCAGGCCCTGCCGGACGACGGCCAGTGGTTCCCGGAAAAGCCCGGCCAGCCGATCTTCGACACCGACGACTTGCTGGCCATGGGCGACGCGGTCATCGAGGAAGGTCACACCGTCGGCTGGTGGACCATGACCGAGGCGGAGAAGCGCGCCTATCTGCGCAACGTCGTCGCCGCCCCGCACCCGCTGACCGACCTGGAAGTCGAGTTCATCGAGACCGATATCGACGCGGCGCTGGAACAGGCCCGCAAGCTGGTGGCCGACGCCGACGAGCCGCTGGCCCTGCCCGGGCACGGATAGGGTTCTTTCCCGCAAGGGAGGGGAAGGGAAGGCGCGAAGCAGCCATAGCTCTGCTATGCCAAGCCTCATGAGCACCTCCCGCGACCTCCTTCTGGGCTTGCTGTGCGGCCTGATCGCCGGCGCGTTCTGGGGCGGGGTGTTCCTGGCGCCGAAGCTGCTGGCCGAGTTCACGCCGTTGCAAATGACGGCCGGGCGCTACATCGCCTACGGCCTGGCCTCGGCGGTGCTGCTGGCGCCGAGTTGGAAGACGGTGATGGGCAAGATGACCGCCAGGGACTGGCGGGACCTGGCCGCGCTGAGCCTGCTGGGCAACCTGATCTACTATGTCGGCCTGTCGGTCGCGGTGCAGAGCGCGGGCGTGGCCCTGGCCTCGCTGATCATCGGGCTGCTGCCGGTGACGGTCACCCTCGTGGGGGCCAAGCGAGGGGAGGGCGTGGCGCTCCGCCATCTGGCCTTGCCGCTGGCGCTGGTGGTGGCCGGCGGGATCTGCATCAACGTCTCGGTGTTCACGCAGAGCCAGGGCGTCGGCGTCGCGCGGCAGGTGGTCGGCCTGCTGGGCGCGACCCTGGCTCTGGCGATGTGGACCGCCTACGCCGTCTGGAACGCCCGCCGCCTGGCCGCGACGCCGAAGTTCAACAGCCACGAATGGTCGCTGCTGACGGGCCTTGCTACCGGCTTGCTGTCGCTGGCGCTGGTGATCCCGGCCTTCGCCCTGGGAGGCAAGGTCCATGCGCCGGCGGCTCATACCCCTGAAGCTTGGGGCTGGTTCTGGATGGTCAGCTTCGCCGTGGCGATCGGGGCGTCGGTGATCGGCAACGGCCTGTGGAACGCGGCCAGCCGCCTCCTGCCGCTCAGCCTCTCGGGTCAGTTGATCGTGTTCGAGACCCTGTTCGCGCTGCTCTACGGGTTTCTGCACGAGGGCCGATGGCCGCGCGGGCTGGAGACGGCGGCGATCGTGCTGATGCTGGCCGGCGTGCTGTGGTCGGTGCGGCTGCATCGGCCGGCGAAAGCGGCCTTGGCGGCGGCCTGAACCTTTTTCTCAACATGACGCGAACCTGAACAGCGCGGTTCAGATCAGGTTCAAGCGCGGGGTCCTACAACGGACATCAACAGCGCCGCCCAGTCTCGGTTTCGGGAAAGAGGGCGACGCTTCTGGAACAGGAGCCCCGCCATGAAGACCATCGGCAAGTTCACCAAGACCGTCGTCGCCGTCGCCATCACCGGCGCGCTGGTCGCCCCCGCCACCGCCGCCTTCGCGGGCGAGAAGACCGATCGCGCCGTGGTCGGCGCTCTGATCGGCGGCATCGCCGGCGCGGCCCTGGGTCACGGCAAGGGCGAGGCGGTCGCCATCGGCGCGGTGGCGGGCGCCGCCCTCGGCGCTACGACGGCGAAGGACAAGTACGACCGTCACTATAGCCAGTCGTACCGGACCGCCCCCCGCTACAGCGATAGCCGCTACAGCGACAACCGCTACGGCCACGACAACCGCTACGCCTACGATCGCGGCGGTTACCGCAACGACCGTTACGACGCCCGCTACGACAACCGTTACGCCTATGGCTATCGCCGCTAGGCCCCGCCTCTAGGCCGCTCGTGTCATGATCCCTCCTCGAGCGAGCTAACCTGCGCCGCCCCTAACCGGGGCGGCGCTTTTTCGTGCCCACGCACCTAATCGCCGTTCGGTTGTCCGCGCCGGCTATCGCGCTGGCGGAATCTGCTGTAGCCCCCATGTGGAAGGCTTGGACCGGCCTTAACCCTTGGCGCGTCAAGCTGGGCTACACCGGTTCCAGGGAGAGGGAGCGCGTAAAGGCGTCATGGCGGCATCCGGCATCGCCGTTCGAGGACCACGCAGCCTGCTGCGGCAGATACGCGAGGCCATGGCCGGCGGCGGTCCCGCCCAGGCCAAGCTCGACATGGTCGTGCGCACCATCGCCATCTCGATGGTCGCCGAGGTCTGCTCCATCTATCTGCGCCGCGCCACCGGCGATCTCGAACTGTTCGCCACCGAGGGCCTGTCGCGCGAAGCCGTGCACGTCACCCGGATGAAGCCGGGCGAAGGCCTGGTCGGCGAGACCATGCGCCTGGGCCGGCCGCTGAACCTGTCCGACGCCGCCAGCCATCCGCAGTTCTCGTACCGTCCGGAAACGGGCGAAGACCCCTACCACGCGTTCCTGGCCGTGCCGCTGTTGCGCGGCGGCCGGGCGATCGGCGTGCTGGTCGTCCAGAACCGCACCGAGCGCACCTATGACGAGGAGGAGGTCGAGGACCTTCAGATCATCGCCATGGTGCTGGCCGAGATGGTCAGCTCCAGCGAACTGCTGGGCGCCGCCGAGCTCAAGGACGTCGAGCTGGCCCCGCACAAGCCCGAGCGGCTGAAGGGTTCGCGCTTCGCGGAAGGTCTGGCTTACGGCGTCGCGGTGCTGCACGAGCAGCCGGTCGCGCCCGAGACCCTGTTGTCCGACGACGCCCTGGCCGAGGAAGCGCGGCTGTCCTACGCCATCGAGGCGCTGCAGACCCAGATCGACCAGATGCTGGAGGGCCAGCACGGTCTGGTCGGGGCCAGCTACGAGGTGCTGGAGACTTACCGCCTGTTCGCCCACGACCGGGGCTGGAACCGGTCTCTGCAGGAGGCCGTGCGCTCGGGCCTGACCGCCGAGGCCGCCGTGGAGCGCGTGCGCTCCGAGCATCGCGCTCGCCTGGGCCAGGCCCGCGACCCCTATCTGCGCGAGCGGCTGCACGACCTGGAAGACCTCAACGACCGGCTGCTGCGCCACCTGTCGGGCGACGTCCACGCCGTGCGCAAGCTGCCGGACGACGCTATCCTGATCGCCCGCAACCTGGGTCCGGCCGACCTGCTGGAATACGACCGCGCCAAGCTGAAGGGCATCCTGCTCGAGGAAGGCTCGGCCGCCAGCCACGCGGGCATCGTGGCCCGGGCGCTGGACATCCCGTGCGTGGGCCGCCTGGCCGGACTGCGCGACCGGCTCAGCGAAGGCGACCCCGTCGTGGTCGACGCCGAGACCGCCGAGGCCTGGCTTCGCCCGCGTCCCGACGTCATCAAGGCGCTGAAGGTCCGGATGGAGGTCCGCGCCCAGCGCAAGGCCGAGTTTGCCCGCCTGCGCGACACCCCGCCGATCACCAAGGACGGGGCCAAGATCACCCTGCTGATGAACGCCGGCCTGGCCGTCGATCTCGACATCCTGGCCGAGACCGGGGCGGAGGGCATCGGCCTGTTCCGCACCGAGTTCCAGTTCATGGTCGCCGAGGAGCTGCCGCGTCTGGAGGCTCAGACCGCGCTCTACGAAAAGGTGCTGGAGGCCGCCAACGGCATGCCGGTGACCTTCCGCACGCTCGATCTCGGCGGCGACAAGCTGCTGCCGTACATGGAGCTCGAGCGCGAGGACAATCCGGCCCTGGGCTGGCGCGCCGTGCGCATGGGCCTGGACCGTCCGGCCCTGCTGCGCATGCAGATCCGCGCCCTGATCAAGGCCGCCGCCGGGCGGCCGCTGAAGGTGATGTTCCCGCTGGTGGCCAATGTCGACGAGTTCCGGGCCGCGCGCTCGTTCGTCGACCAGGAAGTGGCCTGGGCGCTGAAGCGCGGCCGCCCCGCGCCGTCGCGCCTGGACGTCGGAGCGATGATCGAGGCCCCGTCGCTGCTGTGGCATCTGGACGCACTGTTGCCGATGACCGACTTCGTTTCGGTCGGCACGAACGACCTCATGCAGTACCTGTTCGCCGCCGACCGGGGCAATCCGAAGGTGTCGGAGCGCTACGACCCGCTGTCGCCGGCGGCTCTGCGCGCCTTGAAGACCATTCAGCAGGCCTGCGCCGACACTGGCACGCCGGTGTCCGTGTGTGGCGAGATGGCGGGCCGTCCGTTGGAGGCCTTCACCCTGGTGGCCCTGGGTTTCGAGGCCCTCTCCATGCCGCCGGCCGGCATTGGGCCGGTCAAGCAGATGGTCCTGTCGTGCGATCGGGAGGCCGCCCGGCGCAATGTCGAGGCCCTGCTGAAGGGTTCCGGCGGATCGCTGCGCGGCGAAATCGAGACCCTGGCGAGAAAACTGTATGTGGCGGTGTGACGAAAGCTTGGCCATTAACTAAGCGTCACGTTTTAGTACATTGAATCCCGCTACTTAGTTTGATATCCACAAACAGTTGTTAAGAATTCCGTGTGATACGGAATTGGGGGCTCCGCGCTTCGCGCGCGGCGCGAGTTGTTGGGGGCTTTTAGTCGACATGCCGCTGGATACGGGCAACGTGAGGCGTTTGCATCTCGTCACGGACGCTGATGCGGACGATACGCCGATCGCCGTCGCGCAACCTTCGCTGGACGAGGCCGCCGACATCGGCCTGGCCCTGAAAGCCGCGCGCCAGTTCCGTGGCCTGACCACCCAGGACGTCGCCGACGCCACCCGCATCCGCCAGACCTATATCGAGGCGATCGAGGACATGCGCCTCGACGACCTGCCCTCGCGCCCGTTCACCATCGGCTATGTCCGCGCCTATGCCGGCCTGTTGGGCCTGGACGCCGAGGCGGCCGTGGCGCGCTTCAAGACCGACTGCCCCGACGAGGGCGCCGAGCTGCGCGCCCCGGTCGGCGTGCGCCGCGAGCGCGACCCGCGCCTGGCACTGATCTTCGCCGGCGGCCTGCTCGTGGTCGGCGCCATCCTGCTGTGGAACGTCGCCCAGCGCGCCATCACCAAGGAAGAGCCGCCGGCGCAGGTCGCTCCGGCCGCCGTCTCGACCCAGGTCCAGTCCCACGCCGCCAACAGCCAGGTCGCCCTGGGCTCGCCGCTGCCCGCCCCGGTTGAGTCGACCACGCCTGATCCCTACAAGACCCCGGGCCTCGACGACGCCGCCGCCAACGGCGGCTCGGTCGACGCCGCCAACGCCGCCTCGAAGGCGCGCGCCGCGTCCGACGCCAAGGCCGGCGTCATCGATCCGGCCAGCCAGTTCGTGGTGGGCTCGCCGTTCAAGCTCAAGGGCCAGGTGCTGGGCGCGACGCCGGCCGAGGGCTCGGGCGTGCTGATCCAGGCCCGCAAGGCCGGGGCCCTGACCGTGCGCCGCGCGGACGGCACGATCCACATGACCCGCTGGCTCTCGGCCGGCGACGCCTATCGCGCGCCGCGCACGCCGGGCCTGATCCTCGACGTGGTCGAGCCGAGCCTGTTCGAGGTCTACTATAATGGCCGCCTGACGAGCCGCCTGACCTCGAACCAGACGCCGGTGGCCAAGCTGATCCCGCCGGCGCCGGCGGCTCCCGCGCCGGTGGCGGCGGCGCCGGCTACGGCTCAATAATAAATCCCTTCTTCCCTTATGGTGGAAGGAGAGCTGTGGGGCCTTCTATCCGACCTGAAGACCCTCTAAATTAGCGTCATGGCCGCAGACCACACGCACGTCCGTCCCTGGCGCATGATCACGCGTCGGCAATCGCGCAAGATCCGCGTCGGCAATGTCGAGGTGGGCGGCGACGCGCCGATCACCGTCCAGTCGATGACCAACACCCTGACCAGCGACGCCGCCGCGACGCTGGAACAGATCCGTCAGCTGGAGGAGGCTGGCGCCGACATCGTCCGCGTGAGCTGCCCGGACGTCGACAGCACGGCCGCGTTCAAGACCATCGCCCGCGAGGCCAAGGTCCCGCTCGTGGCCGACATCCACTTCCACTACAAGCGCGGCATCGAGGCGGCCCAGGCGGGCGCGGCCTGCCTGCGGATCAATCCGGGCAATATCGGCAGCGCCGACCGGGTCCGCGACGTGATCCAGGCCGCCCGTGACCATGGCTGCTCGATGCGGATCGGCGTCAACGCCGGCTCGCTGGAGCGCGAGCTGCTCGAAAAGTACGGCGAGCCTTGCCCCGAGGCGATGGTCGAGAGCGCCCTCAACCACGCCCGCATCCTGCAGGATCACGACTTCCACGAGTTCAAGATCTCGGTGAAGGCGTCCGACCCGTTCATGACCGTCGCCGCCTACTACCAGCTGGCCGAGGCCATCGACTGTCCGCTGCATCTGGGCGTCACCGAGGCCGGGGCTCTGCGCACCGGCACGGTGAAGTCCTCGATCGGCATCGGCTCGATGCTGTGGGCCGGCATCGGCGACACCATCCGGGTCTCGCTGGCGGCCGATCCCGTCGAGGAGATCAAGGTGGGCTTCGATATCCTCAAGTCGCTGGGCCTGCGCCATCGGGGCGTCAACATCATCGCCTGCCCGTCATGCGCCCGTCAGGGCTATGACGTCATCAAGACGGTGGAGGCGCTCGAGGCCCGGCTGGCCCACATCTCGACGCCGATGTCGCTGTCGATCATCGGCTGCGTCGTCAACGGCCCGGGCGAGGCGCTGATGACCGACATCGGCTTCACCGGCGGCGGGGCCGGGTCGGGCATGGTCTACATGGCCGGCAAGCCCGACCACAAACAATCCAACGATGGAATGATCGATCACATCGTCGAACTCGTTGAGAAGAAGGCGGCCGAGATCCAGGCCGCGAACGCCGCGGAGACTCTCGCGGCCGAATAGGGAGTAGGCGCCATGCGCGCTATGGTTCGCGGTCTGACGATGGTCATGGCTCTGGCGGCGGCGTCCGGCGCCCTGGCCGCCGACCGCCCCAATCCGGAAGGCGAAGCCAAGCTGGCCAAGCGCCTCGAAGGGCGCGTGCCCGGCAAGCCTGTCCACTGCATCAGCCTGCGCCCCACGGAAAGCAGCGAGATCATCGAGGGCACGGCGATCCTCTATAACGGCCCCGGCGGCCGCATCTACGTGAACCGTCCCCGGAGCGGCGCCGATACGCTGCGCAGCGACGACATCCTGGTTACGCGGACCATCACCGCCCAGCTGTGCAACACCGACATCGTCACCCTGGTCGAACGGCTGTCGCACTTTTCCAAGGGCTTCGTGAACCTCGGCGACTTCGTGCCCTACGCCAAGCCGGACAAGCCTTAGTATAACGTCTACTTCCGGTCATTGGTGCGCGTTGAGGTTGACTATCTTGCAAGCTGGGCGGACAGTGTTCGCTAAGGGCCGAGCGGTCAACGCCGCCGGCAGGCGACAGGGAGCAAGACGACCATGCGGATGATGCTTCAAGGTTTGGTCACTGTGGCGGTGCTCGCCACGGCGTTCGGCGCCTCGGCCGGCGAACTGAACGCCAAGAGCAAGCGTAGCCTGGATCTGGCGATCAACGGCCGTGTCGCCGGCCAGCCGGTTGCCTGCATCAATCCTTCCAAGGTCTACAGCACCGATGTGATCGACAAGACCGCCATCGTCTATCGGATGTCGGACGGCGAGATCTATGTGAACCGGCCGACCCTGGGCGCCCACAACCTGGACCACAACGCGGTGGTCCTTACGCGCAAGGGGATCGAGCCGCTTTGCAGCAACGACTTCGTCAACCTGGGCGACGTGGGCGGCTGGGTCACGGCCTCGGTCGCCATGGGTCCGTTCGTGCCGTACGCCCCGGCCGCGCGCTAGGCGTCTGCGTCCGCGGAACGCGCGTTCGGGAGCGCCGGGCGTGCATTTTCGCTTTCCACGGCGCGTCATGACGGCTAACGGCGTGGGATGATCGGACCTCACCCCTCGGGCGGCTATATCCTGGACGAACTGTCCGTCGGGATGACCGCCGAAAAGCACGTCCCCGTCACCGAAGCGCGGATCGGCCTGTTCGCCGAGGCTTCCGACGACTTCAATCCCGTGCATATGGACGAGGGTTTCGCCGCCAAGACTGCCTATCGGGGCCGGATCGCCCATGGCCTGCTGTCGGCCTCGTTCGGCTCGGCGGTGGTCGGCACCATCCTGCCCGGCGCCGGCGCGATCTACCTGTCCCAGACCCTGGCCTTCCACCGCCCCGTGCGGATCGACGACGTCGTCACCGCCCGCGTCACCGTCGCGGCCATCGACACCGAGAGCGCCCGCGTCACCCTGCGTTGCGCCGGCTATGTCGGCGAGGACCTGATCATGGACGGCGAGGCCGTGGTCCGCGTGCCCCGGCGACGCAAGCCGGCCAGAGCCTAAGCGCGCCGCGCCGTCTCAACATTGGCGTCAAGGGGGGCGAGGTCAGCTAAAAGGTCACGTCCGACGCCGGCGCGTCCGAGCTGGAGTGGGATTCCACCCTGACCACGCGCACCGTCGGCGCGCGGCTTTGCCACCACGACACCATGATGGCGGCCCGCTTTGGCGAGACCAGCTTCGTGATGCTGGGGCCGTTCATCCCCTACAGCAAAGTCACCACGCCCTAGCGCCGCAGCGCCAGCAGCATCCGCCCGAACGGACGCAGCAGCGGCCGGGCCCAGGCGGGTGTCCGGTCGCGCAGCCGCGTGGCCAGGGCCATGCCCGCGTCGACCGGCGGTGGCTCGGCCGGGGCGACGGCCCGTGACGGGACGATCCGGGCCAGCGCCGCCTCGCTCGTGGCGCACAGGCAGATATTGGCGTCGGCGGTGATGCGGGCCAGGGCCGCGCTGAGGTCGTAGCCGGCCTGGCCGCTCTGGGCGAAGAAGCCGTTGACCGCGCCGAAGAACTCGACGGCCGGAAAGCCCGCATGAGCCAGAATCTCCAGCAACTGGGCGCGCGAATAGGGCCGCTCCAGGGTCCGGGTCTCCAGCATCACGCGCATGTAGTCATCGCGGATCGGCCCCTGGCGGTTGTCGCTCTCGATGATCAGCACCACGCCGTCGGGCTTGAGGCCCCGCCGGATGTTCTCCAGCGCCGCGATCGGGTCGACGAAATGGTGCAGGCACGATTCCAGGATCGCCGCGTCGAAGGTCCCCTCTAGTCCGGAGGGGAGCGCCTCGTGTTCCAGATCCACCGTGGCGAACATCGCCTCCAGTTGCTCGGCGGACAGAGTGAGATAGGGATCGTCGGCGAGCCGCTGGCGCGCCAGGGCCACGAACTGCTCAGAGATGTCGACGCCGGTTGTCGCGTAGCCCAGCCGCGTCAGCCAGTGCGATACCCAGCCCGGCCCGCAGGCCACGTCCAGCACCCGCGCCCCGCGCGGCAGCGCCAGCAGGTGGATCGTGTTGGCGAAGTGGTTCAGGTAGCTGACCACCTCGGCCAGGCTGCCGGCCGGATCTTCCGGCGTGATCGCCGCCAGCGGCTTGGTGGCCACGAAAGCCTCGATCTGCTCGCGCGAATACTGGGCGAAGAACCCATCCAGATACCGCCGCGCGCCCTCGGCCCAGTCGAAATCCGGCAACTCGGCATTGACCTCGGCCAGGAGGGCGTCTCGGGTGCGCATGGTTTCCCTCCCGCCGCCCTTCGGACGCGGCCTACCCCGCGATCAACGCCGCGCGCTCTTCGCCGGTCAAGGGCCGCCAGCGGCCCTCGGGCATTTCGCCGAGCGTCAGCGGGCCGATGCGGACGCGGAACAGGTCGACAACCTTCAGTTCCACCAGCTCGCACATGCGACGGATCTGGCGGTTGCGGCCTTCGCGCAGAACGATGCGCAGGCGCTGGTCGGAGATGACCTCGACGTCGGCGGGGCGGAGCTCTCTCCCGTCCAGCTCAAGGCCGAAACGGAGGAGCTCCAGCTTCTCCTCGGTCAGTTCGCCCATGACGGCGACGCGGTATTCCTTCTCGAGGTCCGACTGCGGGCCGATCACGGCCTTGGCCACGACGCCGTCCTGGGACAGCAGCAGCAGGCCGCGCGAGTCCTTGTCCAGGCGGCCGATCGGCGGCAGCAGGTCGCCCGACTGCGGGATCGGCGCGGGTACGCCGCCCCAGATGTTCAGGCGCGTTAAGAGCCGGGCGGCGGGCGTCTGGCCGGGATCCGGCTGGGACGACACCACGCCCACCGGCTTGTGGATCATGTAGGTGAAGGTGGAGTCGAGCTTGGCCGTGGCCCGGTCGGCCAGGGTCAGGGTCTGGCCGGGCAGAATCTTGCGGCCCATGTCCTCGACCACCTCGCCGTCGATCGACACCAGACCCTCGGAGAT
The DNA here is from genome assembly GCF_058681225.1 of Caulobacter sp. FV1ye6ST. Classification (NCBI taxonomy): domain Bacteria; kingdom Pseudomonadati; phylum Pseudomonadota; class Alphaproteobacteria; order Caulobacterales; family Caulobacteraceae; genus Caulobacter; species Caulobacter sp. FV1ye6ST. The sequence goes on along the minus strand of NZ_CM178733.1, from coordinate 4,108,004 downwards.
CAACGCTTCGGCTTCGCGGCGCGAGCACACGCCGCTTTGGGCCAGCCACTTGTTGACCCGCTGGGGCTCGTCCTCGTCGTAGGTCCGGGTCCAGGACATCAGAGCGTGATCCCGAAAAGTGGAAGCCGGTTTTCAGACAAGATCATGCTCCAGCACATCAGCCGAAGCTTTCTTCGAGGCTGGCCAGGCGCTCGGCCTGATCCTCGGCGATCAGCGGGTTGATCACGTCGTCCAGGGCGTCGCCCTCGATGATCCGCGACAGGTTGTAGAGGGTCAGGTTGATCCGGTGGTCGGTCACCCGGCCCTGCGGGAAGTTATAGGTGCGGATGCGTTCCGAGCGATCGCCGCTGCCGACCTGGCTCTTGCGGGCCTCGGAACGGGCGCTGTCCAGGGCCTCGCGCTGCATGTCGTAAAGGCGGGCCTTCAGGTTCTTCATGGCCCGGGCGCGGTTCTGGTGTTGCGACTTTTCCGAGCTGGTCACCACCACGCCGGTCGGCAAGTGGGTGATGCGCACGGCCGAGTCGGTCTTGTTAACGTGCTGACCGCCGGCGCCGGACGAGCGGTAGGTGTCGATCCGCAGGTCGCTGTCCTTGATGTCGATCTCGACGTCCTCGGCTTCCGGCAGCACCGCGACCGTGGCGGCCGAGGTGTGGATGCGGCCCTGCGCTTCGGTGGCCGGCACGCGCTGCACGCGGTGGACGCCGCTTTCGAACTTCAGCCGGCCGAACACGCCGTCGCCGGTGATCGAGGCGACGATTTCCTTGAAGCCGCCCATCTCGCCTTCAGAGATGCTGTCGACCTCGACGCGCCAGCCCTGCAGGGTGGCGTAGCGCTGGTACATGCGGAACAGGTCGCCGGCGAACAGGGCCGCCTCGTCGCCGCCGGTGCCGGCGCGCACTTCCAGGATGGCCGAGGCGTTCTCGTCCTTGTCCTTCGGCGCGAGCATCAAGGCCAGGTCGTGTTCGAGGGCCGGCAGCTTTTCGTCCAGGGCCTGGATCTCGTCGCGGACCATGTCGGCCATTTCGGGATCGGCCGCCATGACGTCCAGCTCGGCGCGCTCGGCCGACAGCTTGGCCAGGCGCTCGACGGCCTCGGCCACGGGGCGCAGCTCGGCGTGCTCCTTGGAAAGCTTGACGATCTCGGTCCCGTCGGTGGCCGCGCCCATGCGCGCCTCCACCTCGCGGAAGCGGTCGAGAACTTGGTCGAGGCGGGCCTGGGGCAGTCGCAAGGGAGCGTCACGTATCTGAAAAGGATTGGGCGATTTCTCTAGAGCCTTTCCCGGTGGAAGGGAATGGAGGCGGGCGAAACCCGTTCGGAGTTCGTTAGCCCTGGCCGTTAGCCCAGGCTTAGCCATTGGCGTGAAAGGTGCGCACTCCCGCGAGCGAACCCTTATGTCCCCTTCGCCCAAGATGAAGCGCATCGAGACCCGCCTTTCAGCGCCTTTGGCGGGCATGGCGCTGCTGACCGTCGGCGTCTTGGTCGCCGTGCTGTTCATGATCGCCGGTCGGGTCGACCGCGACGCACTGCTGCACGAGCAGGCCCTGGTCGAACGCGGCATGCAGGCCAAGGTCGCGGACCTCGAGCGCACGATCTGGCCGGAGGTCGGCTGGGACGACGCGGTCGTGAACCTCGACCACAAGTACGACCCCAAGTGGGCGCACGAGAATATCGGCGCCTATCTCGTGAGCCAGTCGGGCTTCGACCTGATCTTCGTGATCGACCACCAGGGCCGGGCGATCTTCAACGAGCAACTGGGCCAAGCCATGTCGAGCGCCTGGTACGAGCGCCACGCGTCGGCCTTCGCGCCGGTGATGACGCGCTTGCGTCAGCGCGAGTCGGCCACGCCGCGCCCGACGGTACCCAGCCCGGACGGGGATCCGGTCTCGCGGCCCATCCAGGTCAGCGCCATCGAGCGCATCGACGGCGAGACTTATCTGGTCACCGCCAGCCTGGTGCAGTCCGACTTCGGCACGGCCCTGGTCCGCCATGCCCAGGCGCCGGTCGTGCTGACCGCGCTGAAGCTGGACGCGACCTTCCTGGACGGCGTCGCCAGCCGTTTCCTGCTGGCCGGCATCCACCTGCATCCCGGCGACGCCACCGACCAAGTCCAAGACGCCCACGTCGCGCTGAAGGACCTTTCGGGCCGCATCGTCGCCACCCTGGACTGGGAGCCGCCGCATCCGGGCCAGCGCCTGCTGCGCAAGGCGGTGCTGCCGATCCTGATCGTGGTCGGCGGTCTGGCGGTGGCGGTGCTGGTCTTCGCCCGTCGCAGCCGCCGCATCGCCGAGGGGCTGGTGGCCAGCGAGGCGCGGGCCAAGCACATGGCCCTGCACGACGCCCTGACCGGCCTGCCCAACCGCGTGCTGTTCGAGGAGCGCCTGCGTCAGGCGATCGACGGCCTGTCGCGGCGCCGAGGCGCGACGGCGGTGCTGGCCATCGATCTCGACCGCTTCAAGGCGGTCAACGACACCCACGGCCACGCGGCAGGGGACGAGCTGATCCAGGCCATGGCCAAACGCCTGTCCGGCCTGTGCCGCGTCGGCGAGACGGTGGCGCGGCTGGGCGGCGACGAGTTCGGCGTGGTGGCCGTGGACCTCGACGCCAATGGTGCGGCGGCCCTCGCGGAGCGCCTGATCATGGCCCTGAGCGGCCCCGTCGAGCTGTCTTGCGGCACGGTGTTCGTCGGCGGCTCGATCGGCGTGGCCGCGGTCAACCCGGCCGAGGCCCATGTCGGCGCGGTCGAGGCCGCGCGCCGCGCGGACGTCGCCATGTATCGCGCCAAGGAAGAAGGCCGTGGCCGCTTCTGCTTCTTCGAGCCCGAGATGGACGCGGCGCTGAAGGCCCGTCGCGGGCTGGAAGCGGATCTGCGCCAGGCCATGCGGGACGGCGGCGTCTCGCTGGCCTACCAGCCCCAGGTCGACGCGGTCGGCAAGGTGGTCGGGGTCGAGGCCCTGGCTCGCTGGACCCACCCGACCCGGGGCGCGATCTCGCCCGCCGCCTTCGTGCCCCTGGCCGAGGACTGCGGCCTGATCGACGAGCTGGGCCGCCTGGTCATGCGCCGCGCCTTCACCGACAGTCTGCGCTGGAAGGCCCTGAAAGTCGCCGTCAACGTGTCGGCCCTCCAGATGAAGCAGGCCGACTTCCCCCGCCAGGTCGCCGATCTGCTGCGGGAGACCGGCGCGCGAGCTCAGGGTATCGAGCTGGAGATCACCGAGGGCGCGCTGCTGGGCGACGACGAGACTACCCACGAGGCCATCGAGCGGCTGCGGGAAATGGGCTTCTCGCTTGCCCTGGACGATTTCGGCACAGGCTACAGCTCGCTAAGCTATCTGCGCCGCTATCCGATCGACAAGATCAAGATCGACCGCAGCTTCATCACCCCGCTGGGCGAGGACAAGGAGGCCGGCGCCGTGGTCCACGCCATCGTCCGCCTGGCCAAGGCCCTGCATCTCTCGGTGATCGCCGAGGGCGTCGAGACCAATGTCCAGCGCGAGCAGCTGAAGGAGATCGGCTGCGGCCAGGCCCAGGGCTTCCTGTTCAGCGCGGCCGTGTCGGCGGACGCGATCGACGCCCTGGTCGCCGACGGCGGCCGCGTGAAGCTGACGGCGAGCCCATAGCCGCTGACAACGATTGTCATCAGTAGCGATTGAAAACTATCCCGAGGCGGGCTTAAGTCGTCGCCTAGCCCGTGCGGGGACGTCCGGCGGGCTCAGCGAGGAAGTTCCCATGTCCGTCACTCTCCAGACCGTCGCCGTGACGTCGCTCACGCGCGGCCTCAAGACGCTGCTGCTGCTGCTCGAAAAGGCCAAGGCCCATGCCGAGGCCGGCGGAACCAGCCCGGACGCCTATGTCGAGGCGCGCCTCTTCGAGGACATGCTGCCCCTGTCCGGCCAGATCCAGCGGGTCTCGGACACGGCCAAGGGCGCGGTCGCTCGCCTGACCGGCCTTGATGCGCCGCCCATGGCCGACGAGGAGAAGACCTTCGCCGACCTGCGGGACCGGATCGCCAGGACCCTGGCCTATGTCGAGAGCGTCCCGGCCTCGGCCTTCGACGGCGCCGAGACGCGCGAGGTCACCGTGCCGGCAGGTACTTTCACCCTGCAGTTCACGGGGCTGGACTACCTGCTGGAGTTCGTGATCCCGAACTTCCAGTTCCACGTCGTCACCGCCTACGACATCCTGCGCCACAAGGGCGTGCCGCTGGGCAAGCGCGACTTCCTGGGCATCGGCCCGGAGCGGCTGAAGGCGGCTTAGGAAAGGGCAGGGGGCCGGAGCCGGCCCCCTCCACCTCACCCGTGCGACCGCATCGGCGGCGGCGCGGGGACGTCCGCCAGGGCCTCCAGGCTCACGGGCCTGGCCTTGTGATCCACGAACAGCGGGTACAGCGACGCCACCAGCAGCGCCGCCATCACGATATTGAACGTCCTCAACACCGCGGGCCTGTCCAGGAACGGCCGCAGCCCCTGGCCAAACCCCGCCCAGGCCGCGCTGCACGGCGCGCCGATCAGCATGAAGGTCCCTGCCAGCAGCGGCACGAGGGTCCAGCCGCTGCCCTCCGGCGCGTAGGTCGTGACGGCGCCGAGCGCCATCGCCCAGGCCTTAGGGTTCACCCACTGGAACGCGGCCGCCTGCAGGAAGGTCATTGGCTTGCGCAGGTCCTTGTCGCTGACCTTGCTGGACGTCCCGATCTTCCAGGCCAGCCACAGCATATACGCGGCCCCGACCCAGCGCAGCACTTCGTGCAGCAGCGGATAGGTCCGGAAGACGCCGCCCAGGCCCAGGCCCATGCACAGCACCATGAAGCCCAGGCCGCAGCTGATCCCCACGATATGCAGCACGGTTCGGCGGAACCCGAAGTTCGCCCCGGACGCCAGCAGCATCATGTTGTTCGGGCCGGGCGTTCCCGCCGTGGCGAAGCAGAACAGGACATAGGCGAGCAGCAGTTCGGGGGTCATCTCCGGTCTCCCTTGGAGGGTGTCTCGGTACGGGCGGCCGAGGTGTCACGGTGATGATTTCCATTGTATCGTGAGTCAAATTGCATATTGTCATGATGACAATAAACTAGACGCGCGATGCCTATGGCCTGGATACCGACCCTTCCCGACGGCGGCGCCCCGCTCTACGAGCGGCTGGTGGCGGTGCTGCGCGCCGATATCGCCTCGGGCGTGCTGGCGGCGGGAGAGCGTCTGCCGCCGCAGCGCGATCTGGCCTATCGGCTGGGCGTCGGGCTCGGCACCGTGACCCGCGCCTATGTCGAAGCCGAGCGGGCGGGCCTGGTCAGCGCCCATGTCGGGCGCGGCAGCTTCGTCAACGCCCCGGCCGAGCACAGGCCCCATGAGCGTGACGGCCCGATCAACCTGGCCCAGAACATCGCCGCCCAGGCCCCGGCGGGGGCGCGCCTGCCTGAAGCCCTGGCGCGGCTGCGTCGGCGTCCGGACCTGCTGGAGCACCTGGCCTACGCCCCGCCGGCGGGCCACGAGACCCAGCGGCGGGCGGGGGCGGCCTGGCTGGCGCGGACCAGCAGCTATGAGAGTGTCGACTGGCGGCGGCTGATCTGCTGCGCGGGCGCCCAGCAGGGCTTGGCCCTGGCGCTGGGCGCGGTGCTGCGGCCCGGCGACATGATGCTGACCGAGCACCTAGCCTATCACGGCCTCAAGACCCTGGCCCTGCACAGCGGCTGGCGCGTCCGGGGACTGGCGATGGACAGCGAAGGCCTGCGCCCCGACGCCCTGGAAGAGGCCATCGCCGCGACCGGCGCCAAGGTGCTGGCCGTGCTGCCGACCTTGCAGAACCCCACGGGCCGGATCATGAGCCGCGCGCGCCGCGACGCCATCGTCGCCATCGCCCGCAAGCACGATCTGACGATCGTCGAGGACGACATCTACGGCGCCTATGCCGACGGCGCGCCGCCGCCGTTCGCCATGCTGGCGCCGGAGCGGACCTTCCACGTCTCGGGCGTCTCCAAGACCCTGGCGCCCGGCCTGCGCGCGGGCTTCCTGGTCGCGCCGGCGGCCGAGACCTTCGAGCGGGTGCTGGACGCCGTGCGCGTGTCGGTCTACGCGCCGCCGGCCTTCGGCGGTTTGATCGCCACCCAGTGGATCGAGGACGGCGGCGCCGACGCCATCCTGGCCGAGACCCGCGACGAGGCCCGTGTCCGCATGGCCATGGCCCGCGACCTGCTGGGGCCGGCCATGGAGACGGTCTATGCCGAGACCGCCCCGCATATCTGGCTGCCGATGAGCGAGCTGGAGGCCGAGCGCCTGGCCGGCCGCGCCCTGCGCGGCGGCGCCGAGATCACGCCGCCCTCGGCCCCGGTGGTCGAGGCCGGTCCCGAGAGCGGCGTCCGCGTCTGCCTGGGCGCGGCGCCGGACCGGGAGACCCTCCGGCGAGGCCTGGAAATCGTCGCCAGCGCGTTGTCGAGCGAAGTCTCGGAACGCTCGCGGGCGGTGATCTGAGCATTACCAGAGCAGCGTCTTCACCCAGGTCGAGCCGTCCGGCGCGACCGCGACGTTCTTGACCACCACCTGGCTGTCCTTGGCCAGCCAGAAGGTCGTCGGCTTCATTTCGGGGTGGTTGTAGTCGGTGGTCACCACCCAGCAGTCGACCTTGCCCCCGGCCGAGCTGGTCAGCACTTCGCTGCCCGTGACCTTGAACACGTAGGCCGCGGGGGCCTCGCCGCCCGGATGGTGGAAGACGATGGAGGCCTCATAGCCCTTGGCCAGCGGCAGGGCCTGCAGGAACTCCATGTCGGTCTCGAAATTGAAGGCCGGCCGCGGCGAGGCCATGTCGTACGCGGCCGTCGTATTACCCTCCATGTCCTTCAGACCGACGATCCGGTCGGGCTTGAACTCGAAGCCTTCGATCTTGGTCTGGCCGTCCTTGCCGGTGACGCGGCGCACGTGGGCGAACGGTCGGAAGGTGCCGAGCTCGAACCAGCTGTCGAGCTTCTTGACCACGCCCGGCGTCGAGCCGTCCCAGTGCTGGACGATGTGCAGGCGTTTGACCCCGGCCTGGTCGGGCTCGATGCGGATCTCGCGGGTCCAGACGTCCAGCGGGGTGATGGTGTCGCCCATCTGGCGGTAGCGCAGATAGCGGTGGGTGGCCGGCTGCAGCTTGTCGAACCGCGCCAGTGGTTGGCCAACGGGGACAGGCGTGACGGCGGCTTGCGCCGAAGCGGTCACGACCAGCGCGAGCGCGGCGCCGACGGCGATGCGGGAAATGAACGACATGAAAAGCCCCTGAGCCAACAACGCCGGCATGTGAGAGCAGGCGGGGGGCGAGGGCTACTTAAGGTTCGGTAATGCAGGCCAGCACCGCCGCCGCCCGCGTGGCCGGCTTACCCTTCGCGACTGGGATCAATTCGTAGCCCAGTTCCAGATACGCCGCCTCATGCACAGCCTCGAACCGCCGCGCCTCCTCCAGGCTGATCCGACGCGCGGCGGTCGGTGTGATGAAGCCCAGGCCCCGCACCAGGAATACCCGCCGCTTGTAGAGCCCCTCGATGCGCCGGAGCTCTTCCCGCAGCAGCGGCGAAACCGCATGATCCAGGAACCGCGCCAGGGCGAGGGCGCAGACTGGGGAGCGGTCGAAGAACACGACCTCGCCGACGGCCCGCGCCTCGCGCCGCCGCTGCAGGGTCACGATCGCGTCCACGAAGCCCGGATCAGTCCACGGCTCGGCCACGCCCTCGGCCTGGGCCAGAGCGATGACGTCGGTGGCGGCCTCCTCGACCACGGCGTGGCCGGCGCGCTCCAAGGCGCGCAACAGCACTGTTTTGCCCGCGCCCGGGGCGCCGGTCAGGATGTAGCGATGCATGGGTGGGATCCTCGCCGCGACGGCGGCGTGTAACCCCAGCCTAGCCCGCCTAAAGCGTCTTTTCCAGGGTCACGAAATGCAGGTCGTCGCGCTGGGGCACGCCGAAGCGTTCGTCGCCATAGGGGAAGGGTTCGGTCTTGCCGGTCAGGCGGTAGCCGCGGCGTTCGTACCAGGCGATCAGGGTGTCGCGCACCGAGATGACGGTCATCTCCAGGGTCTTGCCGCCGCGCTCGCGGGCGTGGGCCTCGGCGGCCTCCAGCATCGCTCGGCCGATGCCGCCGGCCTGGCGCGGGGGCGAGACGGTGACCATGCCGACATACCAGGCGTCGCCTTCCGACGGCTGGACCCATACCGAGGCGTAGGGCTTGTCGCCCTCGGCGTCGCGCAGGGTCAGGATGGTCGCGCCCGGCGTGGCCGCCAGGTCGGCGCGCAAGGAGTCCTCGTCCGTGCGCTGGCCGCCGAGAAGATAGCTCTCGCTGGTCCAGCCCTGGGTCGCCAGCTCGCCGCGATAGGCCGAGTTCACCAGGGCGGCGATGTCGGCCAGTTCGTCTTCGCGGTAGGGCAGGAGCAGAGTCATGCCGGTTACTTAGGCGGCGAGCGCGGCCGTGGGAAGCCTAACGCCCTCGCACCTTCTTCCAGGCCCCACCCGTCACCCGCCGGACCATGCCGGCTTCGCGCTTGATCATCTCCCAGGGATGGAAGGCCAGGCCCACCGTGTCGGCCATGGCCGCGCCGCGCGCGCCCATCGGCTGTTCGGGGCCGGTCGTGGAGTCGACGGCGGTCTGATGCTCGATCTCGGCGTTCAGCTCGGCCCCGACCAGGATGGCCATGATCGAGAACCACACCCAGACCATGAAGGCGATCACCGCGCCCAGCGGGCCGTAGGTGGCGTCATAGTGGGCGATGGTGTTGACGTAGAGCGAGAAGCCCAGAGAACCGGCCAGCCATCCCGCCGCCGCCGCCGCCGCGCCGATCCAGACCCACCGCCAGCGGGCCCGCGCACGGCTGGGGCCGAACCGATAGAGCACGGCGAAGGCGACGGCGGTCATCAGCAGCACGATCAACCAGCGGATCGGCGCCCAGATTTCCTCCAGCGCCGAGAGGCGTGCGGCCCGCAAGAGAATAGGCGTGACGATCAGCACGCCGGACGCCGCCGCCGCATAGGCCAGGGCGCAGAAGGTGAAGACGTAGCTCTGCAGGGTGCGCGGCACGATGTGGCGCTTCTCCTCCTCGTCATAGGCGATGTTCAGGCCGTCGAAGAGCGTGCGCATGGAGGCGTTGGCGCTCCAGATCGACAGCAGCAGCGAGAAGCCGAACGCCACGCCCAACTTGGCCTGGCCCTGGCTGGCCAGGCGCAGCATCTGCTCGCCGACGATCTGCACGACGCTGGCGGGAAAGACGCCGGCCATGTCGCGCAGTTGCGCCTCGACGGTCCGCACGTCGGCGAACAGGCCGTACAGCGACACGAAGGCGCCGATGGCGGGGAAGAGGGCCAGCAGGGTGTAGAAGGTCACGCCTCCCGCGACGGCCGGCAGGCGGTCGACGCCGATCTCCAGCCAGGTGCGCCAGAGGATGTCGCGCCAGCCCACGAGCGGGATATGTCCCGGATGCCGCGCCGCGCGACCGCGCCGGGGCTCCGCCTCGTCGAACTGGTCCGGCGGCATGGCGCGGCCTTCCGAGAGGCCGGGCGGATCGGTGATCGGTACAACGCCAGGCGTCTCCGGCGATTTCTTGCGCGGCAGGACCAACGGCGCGGCCGCCAGCAGCACGATCCAAGGCGCCAGGTGGTACGGACGCGACTTCAACCACCTCAAGATCGGACGCGGTGATCCGCCGGCCATGAAACGCCCTCCAGGTCAGCAGAACCCCGCGCGGCGAGTCGCGTTCCCGGTCGGGGGCGCGCAAGCCTTGCCATCAGCCGAGTCGTCCACGACTTTCGGCCCATGGACGCCCGCATCGCCTCGCTCTACCGCCATCCCGTCAAGGGCTTCACGCCCGAGCGCCTGACCGCCGCCACCCTGGAGGCCGGAGCCTGTTTTCCATGTGATCGGCTCTACGCGGTCGAGGATGGCCCCAGCGGCTTCGATCCCGAGGCGCCGACTCACATCTCGAAGATGAAGTTCGCGGTCCTGGCCAAGATCCCGGCCGTCGCCAAGGTCCGCACGGCCTATGACGAGACGACGGGGGTCTTCAACGCCCGCGCCGAGGGGGCGCCCGACTTCGCCGGCGACCTGCGCGCGGACGCGGGCCGCGCGGGGCTGGAGGCTTGGCTGACCGACCTGCTGGACGGCGAGATCAAGGGGCCGCTGAAGGTGGTCGAGGGCCCGGGCGCCCATCGGTTCATGGACAGCCGCTCCGGCTATGTCTCGATCGTCAACCTGGCCAGCGTGCGCGACCTCGGCCAGCGGATCGGCCGCGACCTGGACCCTCTGCGCTTCCGCGCCAATCTCTATGTCGAGGGCTGGCCGGCCTGGGTCGAGAACGACTGGACCGGCAAGGCCCTGACCGTCGGCGGCGCGACCGCCGAGGTCCTGAAACCCATCGTCCGCTGCGCCGCCACCCACGTGGATCCCACGACGGCCGAGCGTGATGTGGAGCTCGTGAAGGCCCTGTTCGACAATTACGGCCACATGTTCTGCGGGATCTACGTGAACGTCACGCAGGGCGGCGCGGTGGGCGAGGGGGATGGGGTGGCGGTGGGGTGATCGTCAGCCCAGGCGGGACTTCGCGTCCATGCTTTGGTGGAGAACGCGGACGATCTCTACGTTCTCGTCCATGCGGTAGAAGATGACGTGCGATCCGATGGCGCGGCGGCGGTAGCCTTCGCCTATCGCTTCGTCAGCCCAGCCGACGTCAGGACGCGCGGCGATCATTTCGACCGTGGACTGGATGCCTCGGAGGTAGGCCTCGGCGCGGACGTCGCCCCATCGGTCGCGCGAATACCCCCAGATTTCGATGAGGTCGAGCCTGGCGAGAGACGAGAGGCGGTAAGCCTTCATTCCTCCTGGAATCCGTGCGGGTGGGACTCCCGCAGCCTTTCCTCAATGAACGCGTCGAAGTTGAAGTCTTCTATGAAGCCGCTTTCTTCACCCGCCTTTAGCGCTGCTCGCAAAGCGGCAAGCTTGGCCTCGTGGCTTTCCAAAAGGCGGAGTCCCGCGCGCACGACCTCACTCGCCGAACCATAACGGCCGTCGGCGACTTGCGTATCGATGAAGGCCTGGAAGTGATCGCCCAGGCTCACGGAAGTGTTCTTGCTGGCCATGACGTCACGGTACCAAAAACTGGTACCGCTTTCAATCTCGCCTCCGTCCCTCCAAAGCGCTAAATCCCCCTCATGACCCTGACTCTCGTCAAAGCCTGGACCGCCGCCAAGGATCGTCTGAAGGACGCAGGCATCGATCAGCCGTCGATCGACGCGCGCCTGATGCTGGAGGTGGCCGCCAATGTCACCCGCACCGAGATCGTCACCGATCCCTACCGGGAACTGACGCCCGAGCAGCAGGCGACCCTGGAAGAGTATCTGTCCCGCCGCGCCCGCCGCGAGCCGGTCAGCCACATCATCGGTCGCAAGGGCTTCTGGAAGATCCTGCTGCAGGTCAACAAGAACGTCCTGACCCCGCGTCCCGAGACCGAGGTCATCGTCGACGAGGTGCTGAAGGCCTTCCCCGAGCAGATGGGCTTTTCGATGCTGGATCTGGGCGTCGGCTCGGGCACCATCCTGCTGGCGGTGCTGGCCGAGCGGCCGGCGGCCAAGGGCCTGGGGATCGACGCGTCCGCCGAGGCCCTGGCCGTGGCCAAGGACAACGCCGCCAGCCTGGACCTCAACACCCGCGCGGCCTTCATGCACGGTGACTGGACGGCCGGCCTGGGCGACGCGGGTTTCGACCTCGTCGTCTCCAACCCGCCCTACATCCCGTCGGCGGTGATAGACACCCTGGAGCCGGAGGTTCGCGACCACGAACCGCGCCTGGCCCTGGATGGAGGGGCCGACGGCCTGGACGCCTATCGCCTGCTGGCGCCGGAGATTCTGCGCGTGCTGAAGCCCGCCGGAATGTTCGCCGTCGAGATCGGCCACGACCAGTCCAAGGACGTCGAAGCGCTGTTCCGCGCGGCCGGCGCGCAAGAGGTCAGAACGGTCAAAGATCTGTCGACGCACGACCGCGTTGTCACGGGGGTGAAAAATCCCTTGGAAACCGGGGCGTGAACCGTTAGACGAGTCTTGTCTCCTTCCAGATCGCCAGGTGACGGGAAAAGCAGGCATCCTTGATGCTCGCGAGGCTCCCCTGGCAGGCGCGCCCGGTCCGCCGGTCGCCGCGCCCAAAGAGCAGGGCGGGGGCTCTACGGAAACCAGTGTCTCTGAAACTCACTAGGGTTACACCCGCTCAGAGACCAGCAAGGCCGGACGCGTCCAGCGCAAGACTGACCTCCGGACAGGTTCAGAAGAGACCATGAGAGATTTCAAAGGCATGAAGCGCCAGCGCGGCCGCAACAATCGCGGTGGCAGCGGCGGCAAGCCTCAACAGCACAACGCCAACCGCGCTTTCGATTCGAACGGGCCCGAAGGGGTCAAGGTTCGCGGCGCGGCCCAGAGCGTCTACGAAAAGTACCAGCAGCTGGCCCGCGACGCGACGTCGTCCGGCGACCGGGTGCTGGCCGAGAACTATCTGCAGCACGCCGAGCACTATTTCCGCGTCCTGCGCGCGATCCAGCCGAATCGTCCGGTGTCCGACATCGTCGGCAAGGACGTCTACGCCGCCTACGAGATCGACTTCGAGGCCGAGCCGCCGGAAGAGCCGGAGGTCGCCGAGACCCCCGCTCAGCCGGAAGGTCAGGGCGAAGGCGGCGAGGGCGGTGAAGGCGGCGAGCAACGCCGCGACCGCTTCGAGAACCGTGATCGCGACCGCAACCGCGATCGTGACCGCAACTTCGACAACAACCGCAATCGCGACGATCGTCCCCGCGACAACAATCAGGGCGAAGGCCGCCGGGACCGCTGGCGCGACCGCGACGACCGCGACCGCAACCGTGATGACCGCCCGCGTGATGATCGCCCCCGTGACGACCGCCAACGTGACGACCGGCCGCGTGATGACCGTCCTCGCGACGATCGCCCGCGCGATGACCGTCCTCGCGATGACCGTCCCCGGGAAGACCGCTTCCGCGACCGTGACGATCGTCCGCGTGAGGAACGTCCGATCGCCGCCGAGGGCGACGTCCAGCCGCAGGCCCAAGACGCGCGTGATGGGGGCGAGGGCCGCGAAGGCCGCCGTCGTGGCCGCGACCGCAACCGCGATCGTGACTGGCAGCCGCGCGGCGAACGCGATCCGCTGGCCGTGATCGAGCCGGAAGCCTCGCCGCTTCCGACCTCCATCGCGCCCGCCAGCGAAAGCTCGCCGGTGCTGAGGGGCCAGGACGGCGCTGTCAGCGAGGCCCCGGCCTTCCTCGGTCGCAAGACGTCCCGCGCCGCCGCTGTCGCCGCCGAACCGGCCGCTACGGCCGCCGAGGCTCCGGCTCCGGCGGCCGACGGCGAAGAGGTCAAGAAGCCCCGCCGCCGCCGCGCCCCGCGCAGCTTCGAAGCCGGCGAAGGCGCTCCGACCAGCTCGGAGCCGGAAGAGGCCTGATCCGCCGCTTCACCGCTGAAAACGTCAAGGGAGCCGCGAAAGCGGCTCCCTTTTCGTTGTGATGACCGCTGTCGGGCGCGCAGGGAGGCCGCCAGGGCAGGATCGGAACGTGTGCGGACGATGGGCTGCGACAAGTCGTCAGGGGCGCAAAGTCCACGGATCAGACTAGAATCTCTGGCGAGGCCGCGAGTTCGACAATAAGCTTGACCTCTGCAGGGCGGAGCCAGACATGGCGGGAGCGGGCAAGGCTACCTCGCGCGGACAGAAGGCGGCCAAGGCCGCCGCCGTCGACGCGCGGTACAGGGCCATCGTGGATACGGCGGTCGACGCGATCGTCGTCATCGACGAACGGGGACAGATCGAGGCCTTCAACCCCGCCGCCGAGCGTCTGTTCGGCTATACGGCCGCCGAGATGTTCGGCCGCAACGTCCGGATCCTGATGCCGGAACCCTATCACGGCGAGCACGACGGCTATCTGGCGCGGTATCGCGAGACGGGCGAGCGGCGGATCATCGGCAGCGGCCGTGAGGTCAGCGGCCTGCGCGGCGACGGCACGACCTTTCCGCTGGAGCTGTCGATCGCCGAGTGGAGCGACGGCGACAAGCGCTTCTTCACCGGCGTCATGCGCGACGTCACCGACCGCCGGCGCGCCGAAGAGCTGCAGCGCCTTATGATCAACGAGCTGAACCACCGGGTGAAGAACACTCTGGCCACGGTGCAGTCGGTGGCGGGTCAGACGCTGCGAAACGCCGTGGACCTGGGCGACGCGCGCGAGGCCCTGACCACCCGGCTGCTGGCGCTGGCGCGCGGCCACGACATCCTGACCCGGGAAAGCTGGGACGGGGCCGAACTGGCCGATATCGTCGCCTCGGTGGTCGCCGCCCACGGCGAGACGGAACGCTTTTCCGTGGAGGGGCCGCCCGTCCGGTTGGCGCCCAAGGCGACCCTGGCGCTTTCGATGGCCCTGCACGAGCTGATGACCAACGCGGCCAAGTACGGCTCGCTCTCGAACGAAGACGGCCAGGTGCGACTGGTCTGGCGACGAAGCAAGGCGGACGCGGGTGAGCGGCTGCGCATGACGTGGGAAGAAATCCATGGGCCACCCGTTTCGACTCCGACGCGCCAAGGCTTCGGTACACGTCTCATCACCGGCGGCCTGGCGCGTGAACTCGGGGGCGAGGTCCGCCTCGACTATCCGCCGAACGGCGTCATTTGCGAGATCGACGCCGAGCTCGGCCAGACCGGCCAGTCAAACCGCTTCATCCACGGAGCGGCCTGATCCTCTGCGGATCCTGATCGTCGAGGACGAGCTGTTCGTGGCCATGCTGGTCGAGGATCTGCTGACCGACCTGGGCCACGGCGTCGTGGGGCCGGTGTCCTCGGCGCGCGAGGCGCTGCTGGCGGCCGAACACGAAACGTTCGACTTCGCGCTGCTGGACGTGAACCTGGGTGACGGCGAAACCTCGTTCGGCGCGGCCGAGATCCTGCGGCGGCGCGGCGTGCCGTTCGCCTTCGTGACCGGCTATGGCGTGCAGGGTGTCCGCCCCGATCTGCGCGACGCGCCCGTGCTGACCAAGCCCATCGACCCCCGCCACCTGGCCCGGGTGATCGAGCGGCTGGGAGGCCGCTAAAGGCCGCGCTTACGCCCGACTTCCGCCATCGACCTCCGCGCTAGTGTCGCGACCGGGGGTTTAGAGGGGGCGGCCGTGCGGCGACGACGGTGGGGTGTCGTGCTGGGCTCGGTGGCGTTCCACGCGCTGCTGGTCGCGCTGTTCATGCTCGACCTGGCGCGAGGACCCGTCGCGGCGCCGGAGCCGCCGGCCATGACCCTCTTCCTGGAGCGCGCCCCGCTCCCGGCGAGGCCCCAGCCCTCGTCGCGAGGCGGATCTGGGACTCCGCGCGCGGCGGCGACGCCCGAACCCGCGCCCGCCGCGCCGATCGCCGTTTCCGCCGGTTCCGCTTCGCCGTCGTCCTCTGAAGGCGCGGCCGTCGGCGAGACGCCGGCGCCCGAGCTGCGCGGCTTGGGCGGCTGCCGGCTGGCGACGCTGGACCGCCTGCCGGCCGACGCGCGGGCCCGCTGCCAGGAGCGGCTGGCCCAGGCGATGGACGGGGGGCGGGCGACGCGCCCCAATCTGGACCCGACCGGCCGCTTCGCCCGCGACGCCAGGCCCTATCTGACCCGACCGCCCGAGAACGGCTGCAAGCCGGTCGGAAGCATCAAGCCGGGCCTGATGGGCTCGACCGACGCCACCCTTGGCCTCGGCTGCGCGAAGTCGTTCTAAGCTTGACCGGTTGCGCCGTCGTCGCCCGCCGGAGATAAGGTTCGCGCCGACTTCGAAACACGGTTCGCCGCGCCCATGATCGCCCTTCGTCGCCTGACCCTGCCGCTCCTGATGGCCGCCGCCTGCGCGGTGTCGGGCTGCGCCTACAATGCCGACCTCGGCCGCGACCAGCTGCTGATCGTCAATGACGACAACCTCGCCGCCGACGGCGAGAAGGCCTGGGCCGATACGCTGCGCACCACCTACATCTCCAAGGAGCCGCGCAAGAACGCCCGCGTCCAGGCCGTGGGCCAGCGGGTGATCGCCGCCGCCGGCCTGGCGGGCCGACCTTGGGACTACGCGGTGTTTCTGGACGAGGCCCCGAACGCCTTCGTGCTGCCGGGCGGCCATGTCGGGGTGACGGTCGGCCTGCTGTCCATGGCCCAGAACGACGACCAGCTGGCCGCCGTGATCGGCCACGAGGCCGGCCACGTCGTCGCCCACCACGCCGCCGAGCGAGTGTCGCAGGAGCGGACCTCGAAGATCCTGCTGGGCATCGCCGGCGCGGCGGCTGGGGGCACCGACTTCGGCAAGCTGCTCAAGGACCACGGCAACGACGCGGCCAAGTACGGTCTGCTGCTGCCGTTCTCGCGCAAGCAGGAGCTGGAGGCCGACCGCCTGGGCGTCGATTTCATGCAGCGCGCCGGCTACCAGCCGCGCGAGGCGGTGGTGCTGTGGCGCAACATGCAGGCCCAGGACGCGGCCTCGGGCCAGGCGTCGGGTGGCGAATTAAGCTCGACCCACCCGTCGGACGCCGTACGAATTGCCGAGCTGGAACGTTATCTCGCCAGCAAGGGGTGGTAGGTCTTGTGTGGCTGATGGGCCACACCTAAATGCCCCATCGGAGCGCGTTGTGCTTAGTCAAGGCAGCGCGCCCCGATCCGCCTAGGAAGGGGACATCATGAACATCGATCTCTACTCGGACCGCGCCAAGCAGGCCGTCCAATCGGCCCAGAGCCTGGCCCTCGCGCGAGGCCACCAGCAGTTCGCGCCCGAACACATTCTCAAGGTCCTGCTCGAGGAGAAGGACGGCCTAAGCCGCGCCCTGATCCAGAGCGCCGGGGGCCGTCCCGACCAGCTGGACGCTGGCGTCGAGACGCTGCTGGCCAAGACCCCGCGCGTCGACGGCGCCGGCGGCCAGCTCTACATGAAGCCCGACACCGCCCGCGTCTTCGCCGAGGCCGAGAAGGGCGCCAAGACGGCGGGCGACGCCTTCGTCACCACCGAGCGCCTGCTGATCGCCATCGCCAAGGAAGGCGCGGACGCGGCCAAGCTGTTCAAGGAGGCCGGCGTCTCGGCCCAGGCCCTGGAAACCGCCGCCAACGCCATCCGCAAGGGCCGCACCGCCGACAGCGCCAATGCCGAGGAGGGCTATGAGGCCCTCAAGCGCTACGCCCGCGACCTGACCGCCGCCGCGCGCGACGGCAAGCTCGACCCCGTGATCGGCCGCGACGAGGAGATCCGCCGAACCATCCAGGTCCTGTCGCGCCGCACCAAGAACAACCCCGTCCTGATCGGCGAGCCCGGCGTCGGCAAGACCGCCATCGTCGAGGGCCTGGCCCTGCGCATCGTCAATGGCGACGTGCCCGAGAGCCTGAAGGACAAGAAGCTGCTGTCGCTGGACATGGGCAGCCTGATCGCCGGCGCGAAATATCGCGGCGAGTTCGAAGAGCGCCTGAAGGCCGTGCTGGCCGAGACCACGGCGGCCGAGGGCTCGATCATCCTGTTCATCGACGAGATGCACACCCTGGTCGGCGCGGGCAAGGGTGACGGGGCGATGGACGCCTCCAACCTGCTCAAGCCCGCCCTGGCGCGTGGCGAGCTGCACTGCGTCGGCGCCACCACGCTGGACGAGTACCGCAAGCACGTCGAGAAGGACGCGGCCCTGGCCCGTCGCTTCCAGCCGGTGTTTGTCGGCGAGCCCACGGTCGAGGACACCATCTCGATCCTGCGGGGCCTGAAGGAAAAGTACGAGGTCCACCACGGGGTGCGCATCAGCGACAGCGCCATCGTGGCCGCGGCCATGCTCAGCAACCGCTACATCGCCGACCGCTTCCTGCCGGACAAGGCGATCGACCTGATGGACGAGGCCTCCAGCCGCGTCCGCATGGCGATCGACTCCAAGCCCGAAGAGCTCGACGAGATCGACCGCCGCCTGGTGCAGCTGAAGATCGAGCGCGAAGCCCTCTCGAAGGAAACCGACGCGGCGTCCAAGCACCGCCTGGAGAACCTGGAGGTCGAGATCGACGACCTGCAGTTCCGCAGCGACGAGATGACCGCCAAGTGGAAGGCCGAGAAGGACAAGGCTGGCGGCGCTGCCCAGGCCCGTGAAGCCCTCGACCGCCTGCGCGCCGACCTCGCCAACGCCCAGCGCGCCGGCGACTTCGCCCGCGCCGGCCAGATCCAGTACGGCGAGATCCCGGCCCTGGAGCGCCGCCTGGCCGAGGCCGAGCAGGGCGATACCCAAGCGCTGACGCCGGAAGTGGTCGACGCCGAGCAAATCGCCGCCGTGGTCAGCCGCTGGACTGGGGTGCCGGTCGAGAAGATGCTGGAAGGCGAGCGCGAGAAGCTGCTGAAGATGGAGGACGAATTGCGCGGTCGCGTGGTCGGCCAGGACGAGGCGCTGGCCGCCGTGTCCGACGCCGTCCGCCGCGCGCGGGCCGGTCTGCACGACCCGACCAAGCCGATCGGCTCGTTCCTGTTCCTGGGCCCGACGGGCGTTGGCAAGACCGAGCTGACCAAGAGCCTGGCCGAGTTCCTGTTCGCCGACGAGCATGCCATCACCCGGATGGACATGTCCGAGTACATGGAAAAGCATTCGGTCAGCCGCCTGATCGGCGCGCCTCCCGGCTATGTCGGCTATGACGAGGGCGGGGCGCTGACGGAAGCCGTTCGCAGGCGTCCGTACCAGGTGGTGCTGTTCGACGAGATCGAGAAGGCCCACCCCGACGTCTTCAACGTGCTGCTGCAGGTGCTGGACGATGGTCGCCTGACCGACGGCCAGGGCCGCACGGTCGACTTCCGCAACACGCTGATCATCATGACCAGCAACCTCGGCGCCGAATTCCTGGCCAACCAGGAAGAAGGCGAAGACGTCGAGGCGGTGCGGCCGATGGTGATGAACATGGTGCGCGGCCACTTCCGCCCCGAGTTCCTCAACCGGATCGATGAGATCATCTTGTTCAAGCGCCTGTCGCGCGCGCATATGGGCGATATCGTCACGATCCAGCTGAAGCGGGTGGAGAAGCTGTTGGCCGACCGTCGCATGGCCCTGGCCATCGACGCGGAGGCCCTGAACTGGATCGCCGACAAGGGCTACGACCCGGTCTACGGCGCGCGTCCCTTGAAGCGCGTCATCCAGAAGGAACTGATCGACCCGATCGCCCGCAAGCTGCTGGCTGGCGAGATCGAGGACGGCGGCGTCATCGCCGTCGGGGTCCAGGATGGCCAGCTGTCGTTCGGCAAGGCGACGTTGCAATGACAGAGAAGGGCCGCTCCGGAAGGGGCGGCCCTTTTTCTTGAGGCCACATCGGGTTATTCCCCCGCATGGCCAAAACCACCAAGCTCACCGTCGAGTTCGACATCGAGGTCGATGGAGACCCCTATGTCTGGCGTCTGCACCGCCTGCCGCAGTGGAACTACGACCCCTCGGAGCGGCACGGCAAGGTGCTGGCCGTCCGTCACAAGGAAGGCCAGCGCGAGGCGCTGATCGAGTTTCCGCCCGGCCCCAAGCCGAAGTTCAGCGCCCCGCCGCTGAAGCCTTCTCAGGTTCCTGAGCGCACCGTGGCCAAGGCCATCGCCTCGGCCATCGAAGCCGGCTGGGAGCCGCTGTCGCGCGGCAAGCCGGTGGTGATCTATGTGGATGAGGAAGGGGCTTAGGCTCCTTCTACGTCGCCCGCAGTCCAGCCATCATCACGCTCAACAGGCGTCGCGCGCCGACGTCCCAGCCGGGTTGTTCGTAGCCGAGGCTGAGGCCGCTCATCATGCGCAGGATGTCCTCGAAGTCGATGTCCGCGCGGATGTCGCCGGCCGCCTGAGCCCCCTCGGTGAGGCGCTTCAGGGTCGGCAGGATGGTCGCGCCGGCGCTGGCATAGAGGCGTGAGCCCTCGCCTGGATCGGCGCGCAGGACCGGGGCCACCACGCGCTTGGTGGCCATGTAGTCGATCAGCAGATCCAGCCAAGCCTCCAGCGCATCTCCCCCCGGCCGCCGCGCCAGCAGGTCGTCGGCCGCGCTGGCCAATTGCTCCAGCTCCCGGGAATAGACCGCCGCCACCAGCGCCTCGCGGGTGGGGAAGTGGCGGTAGAGCGTGCCGATGCCCACGCCGGCCCGCCGCGCGATATCCTCCAGCGGCGCCTCCGCCCCCGTTTCACCAAAAGCCGTCTTGGCCGCCGCGAGCAGCAGGTCGCGGTTGCGCAGGCTGTCGGCGCGGGGCTTGCGGGCGGCCTTGGCCATCGGGATCACGGAATCTTCGGACATTGGACTTGAAAAACGGAGGATGCCTCCGAATATTTATCCGGAGCCTTCCTCCATTTAATCCTCCGGATCGGCTCGTACAACAAGGATCGAGAGTCATGAGCAATCCATTCGGCGCCAAATCCACCACCGACGACGTCCTTTCCGGCGTCGACCTCAAGGGCAAGCGCGTGTTGGTCACCGGCGTATCGGCCGGCCTGGGCGTCGAGACCGCCCGCGCCCTGGCCGCCCACGGCGCCGATGTGATCGGCGCGGCGCGCGACCTGGCCAAGGCCGAGCGCGCGACCGCCGTCGTTCGCGAGGCGGCGGCCAAGAGCGGCGGCTCGCTGCGACTGATCGAACTGGATCTGGCCAGCCTGGCCAGCGTCCGCGCCGCCGCCGACGCCCTGGTGGCCGACGGCCGCCCGCTGGACCTGATCATCGCCAACGCCGGCGTCATGGCCACGCCGCTGGGCAAGACCGCTGACGGCTTCGAGACCCAATTCGGGACCAACCACCTGGGCCACTTCGTGTTCGTCAACCGCATCGCCAACCTGCTGAAGGCCGGCTCGCGGGTAGTGTCGCTGGCCTCCGCGGGTCACCGCTTCTCGGACGTCAATCTCGAGGATCCGAACTTCGAGACGACCGAGTACACCCCGTTCGGCGCCTATGGCCGCTCCAAGACCGCCAACATCCTGTTCGCCGTCGAGTTCGACCGCCGCCACAAGGCTCGCGGCGTGCGCGCCGTGGCCGTACATCCGGGCGGCATCCAGACCGAGTTGTCTCGTCACCTGGACCCGTCCTTTATCCAGGGCATGATCGATCAACTGAACGCCGAGGCCCAGGCCAAGGGCCTCGACGCCTTCGAATTGAAGACCATCCCGCAGGGCGCGGCGACCAGCGTCTGGGCCGGCGTCGTGGCCCCGATCGACGCGGTCGGCGGCCTGTACTGCGAGGACTGCCACCTGGCCCAGCCGGTCGAGGACGCCTCGGAGCTTCGCAGTGGCGTTCGCGGCTACGCCCTCGACCCGGCCAGAGCCCAGGCCCTGTGGGCGCTGAGCGAGAAACTGGTCGGCGAGACATTCTAGACGCCGAACCCCGCGCTCACGACGGCCCGCGCCACATCCGCCAGCACCGCGCTGCGGACGTCGTCATCGGCCGAGCCCTGGTCGTGGAACGCCGCGATGAACAGCGGCTTGCGGCTCGGGGACCAGATCACGGCGATGTCGTTGGTCTGGTCCTGGCCGTTGTTGCCGGTCTTGTCGCCGACGGTCCAGCCGCGCGGCAGGCCGGCCCGCAGGCGCTTGCCGCCGGTGCGGTTGGCCACGACCCAGGCGGTCAGTTGCCTGCGGGAGGCCGCCGACAGGGTGTCGGTGGTCAGCAGGGTCTTCCAGGTCTCGGCGATGGCCGCCGGCGTGGTGGTGTCGCGCGGGTCGTCGGGCGCGCCGGTGTTGAGCTCGGGCTCGCGGCGGTCGCAGCGGGTGGTCTGGTCGCCCAGCGCCCGCAGGAAGCGGGTGATGTCCGTGGGCGCGCCCAGCGCGTCCAGCAGCAGGTTGGCGGCGGCGTTGTCGCTGTAGGTGATGGTCGCCGCGCAGAGTTCGCCGATGGTCATGCCCCGGCCGATGTGCTTCTCGACCACTGGCGAATTGCCCATCAGCACCTCGCGGCCATAGGTCACCCGGCGGTCGAGGCGCTCGCGGCCCTGGTCGACGCGGCGCAGGATCGCGGCGGCCAACGGCATCTTGAAGGTGCTGCACATGCGGAAGCGTTCGTCGCCGCGCCAGGCGAAGCGGCGGCCGTCGTGGGTGTCCAGCACCGCCACGCCCAGGCGGCCGCCGCTGGCCTGCTCCAATTCGTTAATACGTGAGCTAAGGGCGGAAGGCTGCGGGCTGACGAAGGCGGCGGCGTTCGAGCGGTTTGGGGAAAACGCGGGCATGACAACGGGCGCGGCCGCCAGGGCCGTTAGCAAATCGCGGCGATGAAGCATTTGGGGGTCTCCTTGCCCGCCAAACCTGCCCAAGGCTGGCGTTCCTCGCAAACGACGATACCTTGGCGGAGACCCTAGATGAATTTGGGTTTCTTGAGTTTCAGGTCCCCATGAGCCGCGCCCAACTGCCGCTGAACGCCCTGCGCGCCTTCGAGGCGTCAGCCCGGCACCTATCGTTCACCCGCGCCGCGATCGAGCTGTGCGTGACCCAGGCCGCCGTCAGCCATCAGGTGAAAGGCCTGGAAGCTCGGCTGGGCGCGGCGCTGTTTCGCCGCCTGCCGCGCGGTCTGGCCCTGACCGACGAGGGGCTGGCCCTGCTGCCCAGCGTGCGGGACTCGTTCGACAAGCTGGGCGACGTGCTGGCGCGGTTCGAGGGCGGGCGGGTGCTGGAGGTGCTCAGCGTCGGGGTCGTGGGCACGTTCGCGGTCGGCTGGCTGCTGCCGCGTCTGCCGGCCTTCCGCGAGGCCCATCCGTTCGTGGACCTGAGGATCTTCACCAACAACAACCGCACCGACCTGGCGGGGGAGGGACTGGACTGCGCGGTGCGCTTCGGCGACGGGGCCTGGCATGGCACCGAGGCCGCGCCGCTATTCGAGGCGCCGATGAGCCCGCTTTGCTCGCCGGCCGTGGCCGAGCGGCTCTCGGACCCCACTGATCTGTTCGGCGAGACCCTGCTGCGCAGCTACCGCGCCGCCGACTGGCCGGACTGGTTCGCCGCCGCGGGCCTGTCGCCGCCGCCGATCAGAGGACCGGTGTTCGACAGTTCCTGGGTGATGGTCGAGGCGGCGCTTCAGGGCGTCGGAGTCGCCCTGGCGCCGCCGATGATGTTCGAGCGCCACTTGCAGGAGGGCCGCCTGATCCGGCCGTTCGAGACTCAGGTCGGCGCCGGCCGCTATTGGCTGACCTGGCTGAAATCCAAGGCGCCGACTCCGGCCCTGCGGGCCTTCGAGGCATGGCTTTCCGGGCTTGGCGAAAACTAAAAATCTTCGGAACCAAACTCCGGAAGCGGCGCTTGCGCGGGGTATAAAAGACCATGAAATAAGCTTGAGTATAAAGGGTCTTACTTGACCTAGGAGCGCCGGAATCGCGCCCATCTTTGGTCAAGTTCTGCTGTCCGATTTGTCACCGCGAGCGTTGCAGGACGTCTCGCGACCCCATTCTACGGACGAGACCCAAACAATGATAGCAAGCACAAAGACCATGATGGTCGCCGCCGCCCTGGTCATGGGCGGCCTGTCGGTCAGCGGCTGCGCGACCAAGAAGTTCGTCAACCAGCAGGTCGGCCAGGTCGAGACGCGGGTCAGCGCTCACGACACCCAGATCGGCGAACTGGACAAGACCTCCAAGGAGGCGCTGGATCGCGCCATCGCGGCCGGCAAGCTGGCCGAGGGCAAGTTCCAGTACGCCCTGGTGCTCAGCGACGACTCCGTGAAGTTCCCGGTCAACGCCGCGAACCTCTCGCCGGAAGCCGAGCAGCGCCTGTCGGAATTCACCGAGAAGCTGAAGGCCGACAACAAGAACGTCTACCTGGAGATCCAGGGCCACACCGACAATTCGGGCTCCAAGGAATACAACGACGAGCTCGGCGAGAAGCGCGCGGAAACCGTGCGCAAGTTCCTCAGCTTGCACGGCGTCGCGCTGAACCGCATGGCGACGATCTCGTACGGCCAGGACGCCCCGGTCGCCCCCAACGAAACGCGAGAGGGCAGGGCCCAGAACCGCCGCGTCGTGGTGATGGTGCTCAGCTAGTTTCGAGTTCCGGATTGACTTTCCTGGGCGGCATCAACCCAGCAAAGCCAATCCGGGCGGACTCGCCGGCGCGGGAGTGAGCGCCGCGCCGGCGAGCTTTCCGATCTCAGGCCATCTTGAGGCGAGCCGCCGGCTCGCGACGCGACAGGTTCGGATAGAGCTTGGCCTTGGCGGCCAGGGCGCCGTCCCAGTCGGCGGCGTCCGGCAGGGACGGGATCGTCACCAGCTCGCCTTGGTCGAAGCCCGCCAGGGCCGCGTCGACCATGTCGTCGACGTCCATGATCGTGTCCGGATCCATCGCGTCGATGTCGGAGCCCGACCGTTCCCAGATCTCCGTACGCGTGGCGCCGGGCAGCACCGCCTGCAGACGCACGGCGGAATGGGCGAACTGCACGCGCAGGCCCTGGGTCAGATAGGTGACGAAGGCCTTGGTCGCGCCATAGACCGGCATGCCCAGTTCAGGGATCAGCCCCACCACCGAGGCCAGGTTGACGATCGCGCCCGTATCGCGCGGCACGAAGTTGCGCGCCGCCGCCGCCGCCAGGCGGGTCACAGCGGTGACGTTCAGCTGGATCATCTTCTCGAACGCGTCGGGATCGGTGGCCACGAAGTCGTTGGCGCCCGCCACGCCGGCGTTGTTGACCAGCGCCGTGATGGCCGTGTCGGTCGCCAGGCGCTGCTCGATCTTCAAAAGGTCGGCCTTGTCTGTCAGGTCGGCCTTGATGACCTCGACCTTGACGCCGGTCTGGCCGCGCAGGCGCTCGGCCAGGGCGTTCAGGCGGGCCTCGTCGCGGGCGACCAGGATCAGGTCGTAGCCGCGCTTGGCCAGGCGGTCGGCATAGACCGCGCCGATGCCCGTGGAAGCGCCGGTGATCAGGGCCGAGCCTTTGCTGGCGTTGTCGCTCATGGTGTGGTTCCTCAAATCGTTGGCCGAGGCCCCAGCGGTCCGGCATGTCCTCTAGCTATGGAGTAACTTGCTTTTCGCAAGTGACTAACCAAATCTTTTGCATGAGCAAATCGGAACGTCTTCCCACTCAATGTCCGGTCGGCCGCACGCTGGAGCGGGTGGGCGACCATTGGACCCTGCTGATCTTGCGCGACGCGGTTCAGGGGCTGACCCGCTTCGACCAGTTCGAGAAGAGCCTGGGTGTGGCGCCGAACATTCTGACGAAACGGTTGGCCGGGCTTGTCGAAAACAAACTTCTTGAGAAGCGCGCCTATAGTGAGCGGCCGCCACGCTACGAATATCTGCTGACGGACCTGGGCCGCGACTTCGGGTCGGTGCTGACGGCCATGCTGGCCTTCGGCAACCGCCACTTCGCCATCGAGGGCGTGGCCGGCCAACTGGTCGACCTCGAGACGGGCCTGGCGGCGGAACCGATCATGGTCGACCGGATCAGCGGCAAGCCGATCACGGAGGCCAACTTCGCCTACACGCCCGGTCCCGCCGCCGGCCCCGAGGTGCTGGACCGCGTGGCCTTCATGGCGGAGCGACGGGCCAAGGGCTGAAAAGGGCTTGCGCCGGACGAACTTGGCCGGAAACGTGCGCGCCTCGAATTCGCGCTGCTTCCGGAGCTCCGATGCGCCTGTCTCTCATCCTCGCCGCTAGCCTGATGGCCGCGGGCGTCGCCCGTGCGGAAACGCCTGCGCCGACCACCGACCAGCCTCTGCTGCGCACCATCGCCGCCGATGTCGATCCCAAGGCGCTGGAGAGCACGATCCGCTCGCTCGTCGGCTTCGGCACCCGCCATACCCTGTCGGACACCAAGTCTGACAAGCGCGGCATCGGCGCGGCCCGCCGCTGGACCAAGGCCCGCTTCGAGGCGATCTCCAAGGACTGCGGCGGCTGCCTGACGATCGAGACGCCCAGCCAGGTGTTCACCGGCAAGCGCGTCCCGAGCCCGACCGAGGTCATGGACGTCCTGGCCATCCAGAAGGGAACCAGCGATCCGAACCGGGTGATCATCATCGCCGGCCATATCGACAGCCGCGTCACCGACGTCATGGACTTCACCAGCGACGCGCCGGGCGCCAATGACGACGGTTCGGGCACGGCGGCGGTGATCGAGGCGGCGCGGGTGCTTTCCAAGCACAGGTTCCCGGCCACCCTGGTGTTCGCTGTGCTGTCGGGCGAGGAGCAGGGCCTCTACGGCGGCAAGGTGCTGGCCGACTACGCCAAGGCTCAGGGCTGGAAGGTCGAGGCCGACCTCAACAACGACATCGTCGGCAACAGCCGCGGCCAGAGCGGGGTGATGGACAACACCCACGTCCGCGTCTTCTCCGAAGGCACCAAGGCGGTCGAGACGCCGGAGCAAGCCAATGGCCGCCGCTACAACGGCGGTGAGGTCGACAGCCCGTCGCGCAACATCGCCCGGTTCCTGGACGGCCTGGCCGACCGCTACCTGACCAATTTCGACGTGATGATGGTCTATCGCACCGACCGCTACGGCCGGGGCGGGGACCAGGTTCCCGTGCTGGAGGCCGGCTATCCGGCGGTGCGCGTCACCGAGGCGGTCGAGAACTACGACCGCCAGCACCAGAACCTGCGCACCGAGAACGGCAAGCCCTATGGCGACGTGATCGAGGGCGTGGACTTCAATTATCTGGCCCAGGTCACCCGTCTGAACACCATCGCCATGGCCAGCCTGGCCTCGGCCCCGACGCCGCCGACGGACGTCAAGATCGCCGGCGCGGTCAGTCCCGACACCAAGGTCTCGTGGGCGCCGACGCCGGGCTCGGCCGGGCATCGGGTGTGGTGGCGCGGCACGACCGATCCGACCTGGCGCTTCAGCCGCTGGGTTCCGGACGCGGCGACCACCACCACGCTGAAAGACGTGGTGATCGATGACTTTTTCTTCGGGGTCTCGTCGGTCAGCGCCGACGGCTGGGAGAGCCCGGTCGTGTTCCCGGGACCCGCGGGCAGCTTCGAGAGCCCGCCGCCCGCGCCCAAGCCTTAGGCGATCAGATCCGGATCGTTTCGCTTCAACCACGCCGCCGCGTAGGAGCATAGCGGCGTGATCCGCATACCCTCGGCGCGCGCCGTCTCGGCGACCTTGGTCATCAGCCGTCCGGCCGCGCCGGTTCCGCGCAGCGCCGGATCGGCCTCGACGTGCGGGATCACCAGCCGGTGGCCGGCCCGCTGATAGTCGGCGACGGCCAGCAGGCCGTCGACCTCCAGCTCGTAGCGGCTGAGTTCGGGGTTATGGCGGAAGGTGTCGGTCATGCGATTTCCAACGCGTGATCCTCCCCCGCGTTGCGGGGGAGGAGTCGCCGAACTCAGACCAGCTCGATCGCCATCGCCGTGGCTTCGCCGCCGCCGATGCACAGGCTGGCCAGACCCTTGGTCTTGCCGCGCGCCTGCAAGGCGCTGATCAGGGTGCACAGGATCCGCGCGCCCGAGGCGCCGATCGGGTGGCCCAGGGCGCAGGCGCCGCCATTGACGTTCAGCTTGTCCGGATCGAAGCCGAGTTCCTGCTGGGCGACCATCGGCACCACGGCGAAGGCCTCGTTGATCTCGAACAGGTCGACGTCCTCGACGGTCCAGCCGGCTTTCTTCAGCGCCTTCCGCATGGCCGGGACCGGAGCGGTGGCGAACAGGGACGGCTCGTGGGCGTGGGCGGCGTGGCTGACCACGCGGGCCAGGATCGGCAGGCCCAGGTCCTTGGCGACGCTCTGCCGGGTCATGACCAGGGCGGCGGCGCCGTCGCTGATCGAGGAGCTGTTGGCCGCCGTGACGCCGCCGTCGCGGCTGAAGGCCGGGCGCAGGGTCGGGATCTTCGCCGGATCGGCCTTGACCGGCTGCTCGTCGGTGTCGACCACCTCGGTCCCCTTGCGGCTGACGACGGTGACCGGGGTGATCTCGGCCTTGAAGGCCCCGCTCTCGACGGCGGCCTTGGCCTTCATCAGGCCCTTGGTGGCGTAGTCGTCCATGGCCTCGCGGGTGAACTGGTACTGGGCCGCCGTGTCCTCGGCGAAGGCGCCCATCAGTTTGCCGGGGGTGTAGGCGTCCTCCAGCCCGTCCAGATACATGCTGTCCCACAGCTGGTCGTGTCCGATGCGGGCCCCGCCGCGGTGCTTGGACATCAGGTAGGGCGCGCCGGTCATGCTCTCCATGCCGCCGGCCACGACGACGTCGACCGAGCCGGCCTTAAGGGCGTCATGAGCCATGATCGCGGCCTGCATGCCGCTGCCGCACATCTTGTTGACCGTGGTCGCCTCGACCGAGAGGGGGAGGCCCGCGCCCAGAGCCGCCTGGCGGGCCGGCGCCTGGCCGAGGCCGGCCGGCAGCACGCAGCCCATGAAGATCTGCTCGACCTTGTCACCCGCGACGCCAGCCCGCGCGATGGCCGCCTTGACCGCCGTCGCGCCCAGCTCGGTAGCCTTCACCCCGCCCAGGGCGCCCTGGAAGCCGCCCATCGGCGTGCGGGCGTAGGCGACGATGACGACGGGATCGGACGCGGACATGGTTTAGCTCCCTGAAGACGTATTTGAGGCGAGATAGGCCCTCATCGCCTGATCATGCGCAAGTGGGTTGCGAGGATGCGAAGGGAAAGGGGCGAGGCGCTGTCGACCAAGATCGCCGCGCCTCGCCAGTCGTGCAATAACCGAGAGAGTCGATTGCGATAAAAAACCTACTATGGTTCATATTCAAACGCAACGCTCTCTTGCTTTCCCTCGCGGAACGTCTCAACTTCACGAAATGGGCCGCACTGCTGACTATACGAACGAACGATGCTCGGTCGCCGCCACGCTGGAAGTGGTGGGCGATCCGTGGACTCTGCTGATCCTGCGCGACGCCTTCGCCGGGGTGAAACGCTTCGAGCAGTGGCAGGAACGGCTGGGCGTGGCCCGCAACGTCCTGGCGGCGCGGCTGAAGACCCTGGTCGCCCACGGCGTCATGGAAACCCGCCGCTATTCCGAGCGTCCGCCGCGCCATGAATACTGGCTGACCCACAAGGGCCTGGCCCTGTCACCGGTGCTGCTGACCATGGCCGAGTGGGGCGATCGTCACATCTATGGCCGCGACAAGTCTCCGAACATGTTCCGCCACAAGACATGCGGCTGCGCCTTCCATCCGGTCCTGGCCTGTGAGGCCTGTGGCGATGTCGTGCAGCTCCGCGACCTGGAGCGGACGTCGCAGGAGGACTCGCTGCTGACGGTTGGCGAGGCGCTCGAGGCTTCCAAGATCGCGGCGGAATAGTCCCCTTAGCCGCGCAGGATCTTCTCCATCGCCTTGCCCTTGGCCAGCTCGTCGACCAGCTTGTCCAGGTAGCGGATCTCGCGCATCAGCGGCTCGGCCACGTCCTCGACGCGCACGCCGCACACCACGCCCTTGATCTCGGCGCGGGCGGGATTCATGGCGGGCGCCTGCGCGAAGAAGGTTTCGAAGTCTGTCCTGTTGGCCAGCTGAGCCTCCAACGCGTCTGGCGTGAAGCCGGTGAGCCAGAGGATGATCTGGTCGACCTCGGCGCGCGTGCGGCCCTTCCTCTCGGCCTTGGCGACATAGGCTGGATACACGCTGGCGAAGGCCATTCCGTAGATTCGGTGGTTGGTCGTCACGGTCCGGTCCACCCCCAATTTCATCCGCCCGCGGTCATTCACCATTTTTGGAAATGATTAACCGCGAACCTTAGCCATTCTTTGGCGTCTGCCTGCGTAAAACAGTCACATCAGATTTGAACGCCGCAAGGGGCAGCTAACCATGAAATTCTCGATCGCGATCGCCGCGGGTATCGCCGGCAGCTTCTTCGTCGCTCAGGCCGCTTCGGCCGCTGGCGGCTTCGAAGACCAGATGGGCCGTTGCCTGCAGCAGTTCGCGAACACCCGCGACGCCGCCCAGGTGATGCTGGAATGCACCGCCGACGCCGGCAAGCTGTCGGACTGCAAGGTCGTCGACAACAGCGCCGCCGGCAAGGGCTTCGACAAGGCCGCCATGTGCATCGCCGAAAAGCTGCCGATGGGCGCCAAGACCGGCTCGGTGAAGGTTCCCTTCCGCTTCCCGGGCGGCGCGTAAGCACCGCTTCGTCAGCTTGACGCACAACGCCCCCGTCGGTTCGCCGGCGGGGGTTTTTCGTATTGGGACCTAAGGCAAGGCTTTCGGTGGAAGCCGGGCCGCGATCAGGCTTCGGCGAGATCCATCGTCTGGGTCGTCCCCGCGATGAAGCCGCCGCCCAGCACGCGCTCGGGATCGGCCGGATCGTACAGAACGCAGGCCTGACCGGGGGCCACGCCTTCCTCGGCGCCGTCGAATACGACCGAGACCTCTCCATCGCGGATCGCCAGGCGACCGGCTACGGGCTCACGGGTCGAGCGGACGCGGGCCAGTACCGGCTGGCCATCCTGCGCCGCCGCTTCCAGGCTGTCCTGGCCGCCCAGCCAGCTGCCTTCCTTGAGCGTGAGGGCGGCGGTCAGCAGAGCCTCGCGCGGGCCGACGATGACCTGGCGCTTGTCGGCGTCGATCTTCACCACGAACAGCGGGTCGCCGACGGCGATGTTCAGGCCCCGGCGCTGGCCGATGGTGTAGCGGGTCACGCCCTCGTGGCGGCCCAGCACGCGGCCGTCCAGGTGCACGACGTCGCCCGCTTCCGCGCCGTGCGGGCGGATGCGGTCGATAACCGTGGTGTACTTGCCCTCGGGGACGAAGCAGATGTCCTGGCTGTCGGGCTTGTCGGCGATGGCGAGGCCCAGGCCGGCGGCGACGGCGCGCACGGTCGGCTTGTCCATGCCGCCCAGGGGGAAGCGCAGGAAGTCCAGCTGGTCGCGCGTGGTGGCGAACAGGAAATAGCTCTGGTCCTTGGCCGGGTCGGCGGCGCGGCGCAGCTGCGGGCGGTTTGCTCCACCGGCGAACGCACGCTGCACGTAGTGGCCGGTGGCCATGGCTTCGGCGCCCAGGTCGCGGGCCACGTCCAGCAGGTCGCGGAACTTGACCGTCTGGTTGCAGCGCACGCACGGGATCGGCGTCTCGCCCCGCAGATAGGCGTCGGCGAAGTCCTCGATGACCTGCTCGCGGAAGCGGCTTTCATAGTCGAGCACATAGTGCGGGATGCCGATGCGCTCGGCGGCCATGCGGGCGTCCAGTATGTCCTGGCCGGCGCAGCAGGCGCCCTTCTTGGTGATCGCCGCGCCGTGGTCGTAGAGCTGCAGGGTGACGCCGACCACGTCATAGCCGGCGCGAGCCAGCAGGGCCGCGGTGACCGTGGAGTCCACGCCGCCGGACATGGCCGCTACGATCCGAGTCCCCCCCGGCAGGCCGACGGCCGCGCGCACCTGCTCGACCGCGCGCGCGATGAGCGTGTCGGCGTCGTTAGGGGCGGTCGGGGTCGGCAAGTCGGCGTTCATCGCCGCCATATAGCGGTTGATGGCCAGTTTTGCGAGGTTGGCGCGGGGCCGCTCCTACTTCAGCACGTTCAGCAGCGACGAGGCTTGCAGGCTGGTGAACACCTGGGCCGAGGCCTGGACGGCCAGCTTGGCGGCTTCCAGTCGGGTGACGGCATCGGCCATGTCGACGTCGGTTATGCCGCCGACCATGCCCGTCAGGGTGTCAGCCTGGTTCGAAAGGTCGGTGGTCGCCGCCTCGAAGCGCTTCTGGGTCACGCCGTTCTTGCCCTGTAGGTCGACCACGCCCGATTGGGCGGTGTCGAACGTGCTCAGCAGGCCGGTCAGGAACTGGACCTGGGTGTCGTCCAGCTTGCCGGTGAAGTCGCCATTGGCGTCGACATAGGCCTGCACCTGCTTGAAGGCGTCGAACACGTTGGCGCCGATCGCGTCGCCCAGCACGCCGGTCTTGACGTTGGTCTGCTCGTCGATGCGGTTGGTGGTGATGTACTGGTCGTTGTGGAACAGGTCGGCGGTGGTCGGTGCGGTGGTCAGGTCGGCCATGGTGGTAGCCGAGGTGGTGGCCGTGTCTGTCTTGGCGCCGGAGAAGACGTAGAGCCCGTTCGACTTGGTGTTCAGGCCCTGGACCACATCACCGAAGGCCGCGCGCATCTGCTGCATCAGGGTGGTGGCGCTGCCGGCGGCGAGGGCGTTGGCGATGGCCGCGCGCGCGCTCCCGGTGGCGTCGGCGACGCGGCCCAGGCCCGTGTCCTGCATCTCCAGCCGGTTGCCGACCTGCTTGGACTGGTCGAGCAGGCCGTTGATCCGGTTCTGGGTCCCCCGCATCGCGGTCAGGATTTCGGCGTTCTTGGCGTAGCCCTTCAGGTCGTTGGCGACCTTCTGGCTGGACACCTGGGCGCCCACGTCATTCTGGCGGATCTGCGCCTTCATGAGGTTGGACGTCATGATGTTGTAGTTCTGAACGGTCGAGACGCGGGTCATGGCTTACCCCAGAAGTCCGGTGAGTACTTCATACATGTCCTTGGTCGCTTGAATCAGGCGGGCCGAGGCGTTGAAGGCTTGCTGATAGGTGGTCAGGTTGATCAGTTCTTCGTCGAGGTTCACGCCCTCTTCCGACTGCCGCTGGCTGTTGACCTCGCTGGACACCGCGTCGGCGGCGTCCTTGCGGCTGGCGGCGGTGGCGGACTTGCGGGCGATCGCGCCGCTGAAGTCGGAAGCGTAGCGGTTGACGCTCATATTGACGGCGCCGGCGTCGCCAGCGGCCGAGAAGCCGGCGGTGACGTCGCCGGCCTTGGCCAGGGCCAGGGCGCCGCGGCCGTCACCGATGGCGAGGGCGGCGTTGCCGCCGACAGCCTGGGTCAGGTCCAACTGGGCCAGGGGCAGCAGCTTCGGGTTCTCGTTCATCGCCGGGCTGACGAAGAACTTTTCGCCCCGCGTGCTGCGCTCGGCCGGGCCGATGCCGAATAGCTGGCTGACCGAGGGCCCACCGAGACCGCGCTCGGTGGTGTCGGCCTGGACCGACATTGTCACCGGCGTGACCCCGTTGGACGCGAAGCTGATCTGGCCCTTGGTGTTCAGCGTGAACTGGCCGTAGAGGCCTACGCCCGAGGCGCGGGAGTTCAGGGCGTCCAGCATGTCCTGCATGGTGCCGCCGACGGGCGGGTCGACGACGATGTCGCGGATGCGACCGCCCTCGACGTCGGTCAGGCGGATGGTCATCGAGCCCGAGGTGAAGCCGTTCGGGTCGGCGGCGGTCAGGCCCGTCTCGTAGGGGGAATAGCCGTTGGTGCGGATGATGTCGTTCAGGCCGAAATAGTGGCTGAAGCCCTTGCCGGCCTTGCTCGACGGGTTGGTCGCATCATCCTGGATGGCCACGCCCAGGCCGCCGTTCCCGGTCAGGGTCATGGCCCCGCCCGAGAATCCGGCCGCGCCCATGCCGCCCATCGCGGTGTTCAGCTGGGCCATGAAGTCGGACGGGTTGAAGGTGGGGCCCGCCGCGCCGTTGACGCTCATCGTGCCGGCGTCGAAGTCGATGTCGATCCGGCGCTGGATGACGCCGCTGCTGTCCGTCAGGGCGATCGTGGTCTTGCCGGTGAAGCCGGTCAGGGCCGCGGTGTCGTCCAGGCCGGTGTTGCGGCCGGTCATGCTGGTCGGGGCGGGCACGGACGAGGCGGCGTTGGCGGCGCGGTTGATCTCCTCGGCCGCGCGCGAGGTGAACTCGCCCAACTGGTCGGACAGACTGACCAGCTCGGTGTTGCGCACGTCCAGCAGGCCCTTGATCTCGCCGCTGGAGATGTTCATCGGCGTGGGCTGCACCGAGCCGCTGGCCAGCTGCACGGTCAGGTAGCCGGTGGCGGTGGCCGAGGTCTGGTAGGTCAGCTTGGCCGCGCCGTCGCCGGCCAGGGACAGGCCTTCCGTCGAGCGGACATACAGCCCGCCCAACTGCCGGGGCGTGACCTGGACGTTCATCAGCTTGGATAGTTCGTCGACCAAACTGCTCTGGACGTTCTCGGCTCCGGTGGCGTCGGCCCCGGCCACCTTGGCGCGGGTGATGTCGGTGTTGAGGCCGTCGATCTGGCTCAAGAGGTCGTTGACGCGGTCGACATCGGCGGAGATGCGCGTGTCGGCGTCCTTGCCCAGCTTGGAGAGCGACGAGGTGATGCGGCTCGATTCACTGAGGAAGTCGTCCACCCGCGTGAGCGCCTGGGTGCGCAGCAGAGAAGAGGACGGATCGTCCTGCGCCGACGAGAAGGCCGAGAAGATGTCGTCCAGGGTCGAGAAGAAGCTGGTGTCGCCGCTGGGGTCGCCGAACAGTTGCTGGGCGCGGTTCAGCGTGTCGTCCACCACCGAGGTGCGTCCGCTGTCCGAGGCGGCGTTCAGGCTGGCCGACTGCAGGAAGCGATCGGTCGCGCGCTTGATGGCGTCGATGCTGACGCCCACGCCCATGCCGTTGGACAGCAGGTTCGACTGGGAGATCGTCTTGCGGACGTAGCCCGTGGTGTTGACGTTGGCGATGTTGTCCGAGGTGACGCGCAGACCCGTCTGCGCGGCCATCATGCCGGACGTCGCCGTGTTCATGATCGCATTCAGCGACATGCGGTAACCCCCACAAGCTCGGCAAACCGCGCAACGCACGACGCGTCGTTGCCCGGCGAAACTTGCCGGGTCGCGGAAGGAATCGTGTTCCTGATATTTGCCAAGCTATTGAAATTCATTGCGAAAAGTTCCGGTGGTCGGAAGTTCGACGAGGGATCATGCGCAAGGACGGCGCCAACTGGCCCCGCGACGGGGCGACGCGGCAACTCCCGTCCCTTTCGACCGGGCGGGCTCGGCAAAAAGCGCCGCACGGAGAACGATTTTGCTTCGTAAACAAGCCATTAAAGCCAAATAAAACAGATACTTGATGCGGCTTTGGCGAGTTGGCCCGACCGTTGCGTAAGGGAGGCCGGACAAAGGCGCGTTCGTCATGGACCGCCGTCCCAACCGAGCAACGACTGCGAATGACCGCGATCGCCGCACCCACCGCCGCTCTTCCCGCCGCGCCGACCCCGGTGGTGAGCGCCAAGGCGTCGAACGACGGCTTCGACGCCCTGCTGGCCATCGCCGGCAAGAGCGACGAGGCGCCCGCGCCGCGTGCTCCGTCGCGGACGGAATCGAAGAGCGACGCTCGCGACGACAAGAACGACGCCAAATACGATGGACGCGACGCCAAGGCGGCCGACAAGCCGGCCAAGACGGATAGCAAGACCGACGCCAAGCGCGCGGACCGCGCCGACAAGGCGGATGACGCCAAGGCCGCTCAAGACGCCAAGCGGGCCGACGTCGCCGACGCCAAGGCCGATGCGAAGGCGTCGGACAAGGCCGACGCCAGCCAGGACGCCAAGGGCGACGCCGTCGCCGACAAGGCTTCGGATAAGGCTTCGGACAAGGCTTCGGACAAGGACGCCGACCAGGCGGCCGCCGCCGACGCCGCGGCCCAGGCCGCCGCCACCTTGATCGCCGCCATGACCGCCCCGGTCCAGGCTCCGATCAAGGTTGAAGCCGCCGCCGACGCTCAACCCGTCGCGGACACGACGGCGACCGTCGCTGACCAGGCCGCCGACTTCGCCGCCGCCGTGCGGACCGCCCAGGCGGGGCCGGTCGCCGCCCAGCCGGCCGCCGCGGAAGCCGCTCAGCCCGTCCAGGCGCCGCAACAGCCGGTCGCCGCCCAGGCCCAGACGACCGCGCCGGTCGCCGCCGCGCCGGAAGGCCAGGTCGTCGACGCGGCCGCCCTCGAGGCGCTGGCCGCCCTGGCCGGCGACGCCGCGACCCCGGCCTCGACCGACGACCCGACCGCGCCCAAGGCCGCCGTGGCCAACGCCGCCGACGCGACCAAGACCGCCGAAGCCCCGAAGGCCGCCGTCGCCCAACCGGCCACGCCGGCCCCCGCCGTTCAGGTCGCCGCGCAACTCGTCGAAGCGCCGGTCGTCGAGGTCGCGCCGGTCGTCGCCGAAACCGTCACCGCCGACGCCGCCGACGCGGCCCCGGACGTCGCCGCCGAGGCCGCCGCGCCCGAAGCCGCCCAGACCGCGACCAAGACCGCCGAGCCCCAGAAGACCGCGACGTCGCCGCTGGCCGCCCAGGCCAAGGTCGCCGACGCTGTCGCCGTCGAGACCGCCCAGGCCGTGACCGCCGTCGCCGCCGGCTCGGCTGGCGGTGAGACGACCAACGACACTAAGGGCTCCGAGAAGGCCGCCGCGACGATCGCTTCGGTCGAGGCGCCGGCCGCCGCCGCCGCGGCTGTCGACACCAACGCCATGGCCGTCCAGGCTCCGGTCGCCCAGGCTCAGGCCGCCAGCGCCTCGGCCTCGGTCGCCGCGCCGGCCCCGGTGCGCGGCTCGCCCGAGACCGTCGCGGCCTTGTCGGCCGAGATCCTCAAGCGCGCCGACAAGGCCACCCGTTTCGACGTCACCCTGACCCCGGACAACCTGGGCAAGGTCGACGTGCGCATCGAGATCGGCCGCGACGGCGCAATGACCGCCTCGATGAAGTTCGACACCCTCCATGCCGCGCAGGAATTGCGCGGCAAGGCCAACGAACTGCGCCAGGCCCTGAACGACGCCGGCTTCAACGTCGCCGACAACGGTCTGTCGTTCGACGTCTCCAGCCAGAACAACGGCCAGAGTTCCAACCCCTTCCTCGCCTTCCAGGACTTCGGCGACCAGGGACAGCGCGCCTTCTCGGGTCGCGCTTTCCAGGCCGCCCTGACCGGCGAGGAAGACATCGCCATCACCCCCGCTGACCTGCTGCCCGGCCTGAAAACGGTCGCTGACAGCGGTCTCGACATCCGCATCTAAGGAAGGACCGAGCCATGGCTGACGCCATCTCGTCTCAGAACACCTCTTCGGTCCTGAACAAGATCAACAACTCGCGGACGTCGCTCGCCAACAACGAGCAGACGTTCCTGAAGCTGCTGACCACGCAGCTGAAGAACCAGGATCCGCTGTCGCCGACCGACACGACCCAGATGACCAGCCAGATCACCCAGATGACGGGGGTCGAGCAGCAACTGGTCACCAATGACCTGTTGGCCGCCCTGGTCGGCATGAACACCGGCACCAACCTGTCGGAAGGCGTGTCGATGATCGGCAAGCAGGTTACCGCCACGAGCGACAGCTCGACGCTGACGGGGGGCAAGGCCACTTTCTCTTGGAGCCAGCCGGGCGCCTCGACCTCGATGTCGATCGACGTCAAGAACGCCGCCGGCAAGGTGGTCCGCACCTTGAAGCCCGACGACCAGAAGAGCGGCGACCACACCATCACCTGGGACGGCAAGGACGACAGCGGGGCCCAGCTGGCGGACGGCGGCGTCTACACGATCGCCGTCACCGCCAAGGGCGCGGACGGCAAGGACATCAAGGCCACGAACGTCAAGGGCCGCACCGAAGGCGTGGTCACGGCGGTCGACAACTCCACCGGCCAGCCGCAGGTCATCATCAACGGCAAGGCGGTCCCCATCGACAACGTCATCGGCATCACCGCCGTCGCCGCCAACACCGACACCAAGACCGACACGGCAGCGGCCGCCTAAGGCCGGACTACCCTTCGAACGGGCGTCAGAAAGACGCCGACGCGGTCCCCGGAAGACGGTCTTCCCCCGGACCCAAACGCAAACAGCGCTGAACCCTTCGAACCCCATTCAGAAGTAGGAATTCAGTCATGAGCATCAACAGCGCCATGCTCGCCGGCGTCTCCGGCCTGATCGCCAACTCGTCGGCCCTGGCCGCGATCTCGGACAACATCGCCAACGTCAACACCGTCGGCTACAAGCGCTCCAGCGCCAACTTCTCGACCCTGGTGACCTCGGGCTCGAAGAACCAGGCCTACAGCGCCGGCGGCGTGAAGGCCCAGACCCACCAGTATGTCAGCCAGCAGGGCCTGACCCAGTCGACGACCTCGAACCTCGACCTGTCGATCTCGGGCGCGGGCTTCTTCGTCACCACCGAGAAGCCGGAGAACCTGACGGCGACCGACACCCGCTCGTTCACCCGCGCCGGTTCGTTCCAGCTGGACAACCTGGGCTATCTGCGCAACGACGCCGGCCTGTACCTGCAAGGCTGGCTGGCCGATCCGGTCAGCGGCATGATCACGCCCGACCCGTCGGACCTGATGCAGCTGTCGTCGATCAATGTCGGCAGCGTCGGCGGCACCGCCGAGAAGACGACCCGCGTCGGCATCAACGCCAACCTGCGCTCGGAACAGCCGGTCGCCGCCGCCGTCTCGTACAAGGTCGGCACCGCCGGCTCGCCGTCGAAGACCAACGTCCAGGACTCCAACCTGGTCAACCACAACTTCGACGTCGTCTACAGCTCGACGGGCGTCGCCAATCCGGCTGCCTCGGGCGACAACGAATACCTGGTCGACATCAAGGAAAACGGCGTGATCGTCGCCAGCGGCAAGGTCGGCTACGACAACACAGGCGCGCTGGTCAGCTCGACCATCGATTACAAGGGCGCCGCCACCCCCGCCGGCAACGTGACGGACACCGCGATCAACGCGGCGGGCGACAAGGTCAACCTGGTGGATCTGGGTCTGGCCACGGACGCCGACGTCAAGCTGGGCAAGCTGTACGATCCGTCGACCTGGTCGATGTCGGACTACGCCCTGGACAACACCAAAGGCGTCAAGCCGGACTTCGAGATTCAGGTCCCGCTATCGGACTCCAAGGGCGGCCAGCGCACGGTCACCCTGTCGCTGCTGAAGGGCCCGGGCCCCAACGAGTGGTATGCCGAGCTGCGCGCCAAGCCGGGCGATCTGGCCAACAACGCCAACGGCCTGATCAGCTCGGGCATGGTGAAGTTCACCACCGACGGCAAGCTGCAGAGCACGGGCAACCTGTTCGGCGGCACCAACCCGACCTCGATCTCGGTCCAGGCCTCGGGCACCCCGCTGGTCGTGCAGCCGGCCCCGCCGGCCGCGCAGCTGCCGCAGCCGCCGATCTGGGCCGACAGCCTGGGTATCGACACCCAGGATGTCCAGATCGACCTGGCCAACGCCGCCGGCGGCCTGACCCAGTACAACAGCCAGTCGGTCGTCCAGTCAGTGAACACCAACGGTACGGCCTTTGGTAACCTGACCAACATCGAAGTCGACGACGACGGCTATGTCTCGGCCATCTTCGACAACGGCGTCACCCGCCGTATCGCCCAGGTCGCCGTCGCCACCTTCAGCAACCCGAACGGTCTGAAGGGTGTCAACGGCAACGCTTATCGCGTCACCAACGAAAGCGGCACCTACAGCCTCAAGGCTCCGGGCTCGGGCGGGGCCGGCGC
This sequence comes from Caulobacter sp. FV1ye6ST, assembly GCF_058681225.1. Lineage (NCBI taxonomy): Bacteria > Pseudomonadati > Pseudomonadota > Alphaproteobacteria > Caulobacterales > Caulobacteraceae > Caulobacter > Caulobacter sp. FV1ye6ST. Next base: position 4,068,912 of record NZ_CM178733.1, on the reverse strand, counting down.
GCTGGCCCCGTCGACGCTGGAAGCTTCGACGGTCGATCTGTCTACTGAGTTCACGGGCCTGATCACCACGCAACGCGCCTACTCGGCGTCGTCGAAAATCATCACGACCGCCGATCAGATGCTGGAAGAACTCTTGAATATTAAGCGCTGATCATAGGGATTAACGCTCTTTAATTCTTGTGTTTCACATCGAGACACTACGGACTGCTAAAGGAGCCACCCTGTTCAGGCCTTCTTTACTATTGGGATTAAGCCGATGTTATTAGGCGGCGCCTATAGTGAGGCCTCAACAGTGATGGTTGTGGGAAAGGCGTAAAGCCATGTTGCAACAGCAGCGCACGAACAGCCGGGGTGAAAAGTACGTTATCGGTCCGACCGGTGCGCCTCTTACCCTGTCGGATTTGCCGCCGCCGGAAACCCAACGTTGGGTGATCCGTCGGAAGGCCGAGGTCGTGGCCGCCGTCCGCGGGGGTCTTCTCTCGCTCGACGAGGCCTGCGATCGCTACAAGCTGACGAACGATGAGTTCCTCAGCTGGCAGCAGTCGATCGACCGGCACGGCCTGGCGGGCCTGCGGACCACTCGGATCCAGCAGTACCGTTAAAGGTAGGCCGTTCGGCTAAAGGAGGTGCGTCAATGTCGACACCCCTTGCTACCTCGGAAAACCCCGCGGGCCTTGCGCCACAAGGGTTCGACGACGTTCAGCGGCCGCTCCCGAGAGGGGGCGGCCGCGACGTTTTGGCGCCGCCTCGCGGCCCGTCCCGACCCAAATATAAACGCCTCGTTTACCTTGTACTGGGTAAATCCTGCCTACCGACGGGCGGTTCTCGTTCGCCTTGTCGGTTCCTCCCTCGCGGAGGACCGTGGGATCAAGGGTGAGGCTTCGTGGAAAGCTTTCTGGGTTCGATCAAGCAGTTTGGCGTCGGCCGTCTGGCCGCGATGCTTGGCGTGGGCGCCGGCGTCGTCGCGGTTCTGGTGGCCCTCGTCATGTTCATGGGCAAGGAGCCCAATGAGCTGCTCTATTCGAACCTGGACCTGAAGGAAGCCTCCAGCGTCACCCAGGCGCTCGACCAGGCCGGCATCAAGTACGAGACCAAGGGCGACGGCTCGACGATCATGGTGGCGCGCGACAAGGTCGCCAGCGCCCGCCTGATGGTCGCCGGCAAGGGCCTCGTGAGCTCCGGCTCCATCGGCTACGAGATCTTCGACGGCAACAACGCGCTGGGGCAGACCGACTTCGTCCAGCAGTTGAACCGTCAACGCGCCCTGCAGGGCGAACTGGAACGCACGATCAAGGCCATGCAGGGCGTCAACAGCGTCCGCGTCCACCTGGTGCTGCCCAAGCGTCAATTGTTCGAGGAAGACGCCGAGCAACCGTCGGCCGCCGTCACCATCGGCATTGGCGCGCGCGAGCCGGGCTCGGAAATGGTCCGGGCCATTCAGAACCTGGTCTCCTCGTCGGTCCCGAACATGAAGGCCGAAAAGGTCACGGTCATCGACCAGCACGGCAAGACCCTGTCGGCTCCGAGCGACGACAGCCTGGCGGGCAAGGAAGCCGAGGATCGCCGCACCGAGGCCGAAGCCCGTATCGCCAAGACCGTCAAGGACATGATCGAAGGCGTGCTCGGCCCGGGCAAGGCTCGCGTCAACGTCACCGCCGACCTCGACCTGAACCGCGTCACCACCCAGGAAGAGAAGTTCGACCCGGACGGCCAGGTCGTCCGCTCGGAAAGCACCAACGAGCAGGGCAGCCAGGAAAGCAAGAACGACGACACCTCGGGGGTCACCGCGACCTCGAACGTCCCCGGGCAAGGCGGCGCCAACGGCTTCCAGCCGCTGGGTTCGAAGTCGAACGCCAACGAGAGCGTCACCAACTACGAGATCTCCAAGTCGGTCACCACGACCGTCCGTGAGCCAGGTACGATCAAGAAGGTCGCCGTGGCCGTGGCCATCGACGGGATCACCGCCCCTCCGGGCAAGGACGGCAAGCCGGGCGCCTACACCCCGCGCACCGCCCAGGAGATCGCGCAGATCGAGGAACTGGTGAAGACCGCCGTGGGCTTCGACGCTCAGCGCGGCGACCAGGTGAAGGTCACCAACATCAAGTTCCCGCAGCCCGAGGACCAGGGCCTTGAGAAGCAAGGCCTGCTGGCCGGCTTCGACAAGAACGACATCATGCGCTTCGCCGAGCTGGGCATCCTGAGCATCGTCGCTCTGCTGGTCCTGATGTTCGCGGTCCGCCCGTTCATCAAGAACCTGTCGACCCCCGCGCCGGGTCCGATGGCCCTGGCGGGCCCCGGCGGCGGCGCGCCGGTGACCCGCCTCGTCACCCTGTCGGATGGCACCCAGCAGCAGGTCGTGGTCGACCAGTCGGGCGAGCCGATCGCCATCGCGGGCCCGACCTCCGACATCGACTCGCGTATCGATATCGCCAAGATCGAAGGCCAGGTTAAGGCCTCGTCGATCAAGCGGGTCTCCGAGTTCGTCGAAAAGCATCCGGAAGAGTCGGTCGCGATCCTCCGTAACTGGCTGCACGAGTCGACCTGATGGCCATGAAAGCCGCCGTCACCGATATCAAGAACCTGTCGGGGCCGGAAAAGGCCGCGATCGTTCTGCTCGCCCTCGGTGAGGACCACACCAAGATCTGGGAAGCCCTGGACGACGAGGAGATCAAAGAGGTCTCCCAGGCCATGGCGGGCCTCGGCACGGTCTCGGCCAGCGTCGTCGAAGATCTGCTGGTCGAGTTCGTCTCGGGCATGAGCTCGACGGGCGCGATCATGGGCTCCTACGAACAGACCCAGCGCCTGCTGGCCTCGTTCATGCCGCAGGAAAAAGTCGACGCCCTGATGGAGGAGATCCGCGGTCCGGCGGGTCGCACCATGTGGGACAAGCTGGGCAACGTGAACGAGGCGGTGCTCGCCAACTACCTGAAGAACGAATACCCGCAGACCGTCGCGGTGGTGCTGTCCAAGGTGAAGAGTGACCACGCGGCCCGCGTGCTAGCCTGCCTGCCGGAAGACTTCGCCCTGGAATGCGTCACCCGTATGCTGCGGATGGAGCCGGTGCAGCGCGAGATCCTCGACAAGATCGAGATGACCCTGCGCACCGAATTCATGTCGAACCTGGCGCGCACGTCCAAGCGCGACAGCCACGAGATGATGGCCGAGATCTTCAACAACTTCGATCGCCAGACCGAAGCTCGCTTCATCGCGGCCCTGGAGGAGCGCAACCGCGAGGCGGCCGAGCGCATCCGGGCCCTGATGTTCGTGTTCGAAGACCTTTCGAAGCTGGACCCGGGCGGCATCCAGACCCTGCTGCGCGGCACGCCGAAGGAACAGCTGGGCCTGGCCCTGAAGGGCGCCTCGGACAAGCTGCGCGACATGTTCTTCTCGAACATGTCGGAGCGCGCCGCCAAGATCATGCGTGAGGACATGGAGAGCATGGGCCCCGTGCGCCTGAAGGATGTCGACGCCGCCCAGGTGGGCATGGTGCAGGTCGCCAAGGATCTGGCCGCCAAGGGCGAGATCATGCTGGCCGGCTCCGGCGGCGACGACGAGCTGATCTACTGAGGCGGATGGCATGAACGACACCCCTCACCGCAGGTTCGACTTCGGCACGGTCTTCGACGACCGTGGCGGCGTCGCCTACACCCCGCCCAAGGTGAAGAAGAACTTCACCCTCGAGGAGATCGAAGCGGCCAAGGCCCAGGCCTACCAGGAGGGCGAACGCTCGTCCGTGGCCCGCGCCGAGCAGGAAGCCGCCCACGCCCTGAACGAGGTGGCCCACGCCATCCGCGAGGCGTTCGGTTCGCTGACCCATGTGGCGCATGAGCACCGCGAAGGCGCGGCCATGCTGGCCCTGGCCTGCGCCCGCAAGATCGCCGACGCGGCCCTGCACCATTTCCCCGAGGCTCCGGTCTCCGCGGCGCTGGAGGCCCTGGCCCGCGAAGTCGAGGCTCAGCCGCGCATCTTCGTCCGGGTGTCGCCCGAGCTGGAAGAGCGCACGCAAGCCGCGCTGGAGCATGTGGCGACACAGATCGGCTTCCAGGGCCAGATCGTCGCCCGCGCCGACGGCGCCATGGCCCCCGCGGCCTTTACTTTCGACTGGGGGGAGGGCCGCGCGGCCTTCGATCCAGACGGCGCCGCCCAACGCGTCGCCGAAGCGCTGGAAGCGGCCATCGCCGCCGAAGGTCTCCACGCCGAACCCCTGTTCTCCTGAAAAGGCTGACCTAAGATGGCCGACGACAATCTCCCGCTCGACGAATTCGGAGGCAGCATGCTGGCCTCCGAAATGCCGGTCGAGCTCAGCGACAAGACCGCGTCGGACCTGGCGCCGGTCTTCGACGTCCCGGTCAACATCTCGGCGGTGCTGGGGCGCGCCCACATGTCGGTGGCTCAGCTGCTGCAGCTGAACCAGGGCTCGATCCTGGAGCTGGACCGTAAGGTCGGCGAGGCGATCGACATCTACGTCAACAACCGCCTGGTCGCCCGGGGCGAGGTCGTCGTCGTCGACGAGCGCCTGGGCGTGACCATGACGGAAATCATCAAGGACGGCGACCAGGGCTAACGCCCTGCCGTCCGTGAGGGAGTGTAGAAAATGCGGCTTCTGGTCGTCGGAAAACTGAACGGGCAGCTCTCGGTCGCCGTGAAGATGGCGATGAACGCGGGCGCGAAGGTCTCGCACGTCGAAACGACGGAGCAGGCGACCAACGCGCTGCGCGCCGGGCAGGGCGCCGACCTGCTGATGGTCGAGTACTCGCTGGATATCGCGGGCTTGATCGCGGCCAACGAGGCCGAGCGGATGCGGGTGCCGGTGGTGGCCTGCGGCGTCGACGCCGATCCGGCGCGCGCCGCCGCCGCCATCAAGGCCGGGGCCAAGGAGTTCATCCCGCTGCCGCCGGACGCCGAGCTGATCGCCGCCGTCCTGGCCGCGGTCACCGACGACGAAAAGCCGATGGTCGTCCGCGACCCGGCCATGGAGTCGGTCATCAAGCTGGCCGACCAGGTCGCCGCGTCCGAAGCCTCGATCCTGATCACCGGCGAAAGCGGTTCGGGTAAGGAGGTCATGGCCCGCTACGTCCACGGCAAGTCGCGCCGGGCCAAGGCGCCGTTCATCTCGGTCAACTGCGCCGCCATCCCCGAGAACCTGCTGGAAAGCGAGCTGTTCGGCCACGAGAAGGGGGCCTTCACCGGCGCCATGGCCCGCCGCATCGGCAAGTTCGAGGAAGCCGACGGCGGCACCCTGCTGCTGGACGAAATCAGCGAGATGGATGTCCGCCTGCAGGCCAAGCTGCTGCGCGCCATCCAGGAGCGCGAGATCGACCGGGTCGGCGGCTCGAAGCCGGTCAAGGTCAATATCCGCATCCTGGCCACCAGCAACCGCGACCTCGCCCAGTCCGTGAAGGACGGCATCTTCCGCGAAGACCTGCTCTACCGCCTGAACGTCGTGAACCTGCGCCTGCCGCCGCTGCGCGAGCGTCCCGGCGACGTGCTCAGCCTGTGCGAGTTCTTCGTGAAGAAGTATTCGGCCGCCAACGGCGTGCCCGAAAAACCGATCTCGGCCGAAGCCAAGCGCCGCCTGCTGGCCCACCGCTGGCCGGGCAACGTTCGCGAGCTGGAAAACGCCATGCACCGCGCGGTGCTGCTGTCGACCGGCGCCGAGATCGAGGAATTCGCCATCCGCCTGCCGGACGGCCAGCAACTGGCGCCCGCGCCGGACGTCGCGGTCGCCCGCGGCGCCCAGATGGCCGCCGACGCCGTCTCGCGCGCCTTCGTCGGTTCGACCGTCGCCGAGGTCGAGCAGAAGCTGATCATCGATACGCTGGAACACTGCCTGGGCAACCGCACCCACGCGGCCAACATCCTGGGCATCTCGATCCGCACCCTGCGCAACAAGCTCAAGGAATATGGCGACGCCGGCGTCTCCGTTCCGCCGCCGCAAGGCGGGGTCGGCGCCGCCGCTTAAGCCGCGACTCCATGGCTCGGCGCCGCGACCATCCGTCCGGCGCCGAACAGGACTAATTCTCGTTAAGGATATGGCGGCGGACCGCAAATCGCTCCAAGCGCTGGTCTAGCTTTCCATCCACGGTTCAAGGTTCCGCATGGCCGACGCCGCCGTTCCCAAGACCGCCAGTTCCATGCCCAGCGCCCGGTCGCTGCTGGATGGTTTCCTGCGCGGCGAAATGGGCCTGGCGCTGGGCGTCGTGGGCATCATCGTCCTGCTGATCCTGCCGGTTCCGCCGGTCCTGCTGGACATGCTGCTGGCCATCTCGGTGACCGGCTCGGTGCTGATCCTGATGACCGCGATCCTGATCAAGCGGCCGCTGGAATTCACCTCGTTCCCGACCGTCCTGCTGGTCTCGACCCTGTATCGCCTGGGCCTGAACGTCGCCTCGACCCGCCTGATCCTCGGCCACGGCCAGGAAGGCACCGGCGGGGCCGGCGCGGTCATCGAGGCCTTCGGCCACCTGATGATGCAGGGCAACTTCGTCATCGGCGTGATCGTCTTCATCATCCTGGTGGTGGTGAACTTCATGGTCGTCACCAAGGGTTCGGGCCGGATCGCCGAAGTCGCCGCCCGCTTCACCCTGGACTCGATGCCCGGCAAGCAGATGGCGATCGACGCCGACCTGTCGACCGGCCTGATCGACCAGGACGGCGCCAAGCTGCGCCGCAAGGAACTGGAACAGGAAAGCACGTTCTTCGGCGCCATGGACGGCGCCAGCAAGTTCGTGAAGGGCGACGCGATCGCCGGCCTGATCATCACCGGCATCAATGTCGTCGGCGGCATCATCATCGGCGTGGTGCAGCACAAGCTGCCGATCGACCAGGCCGCCTCGACCTACACCATCATGACCATCGGCGACGGCCTGGTCAGCCAGATCCCGGCCCTGATCATCTCGATCGCCGCCGGTATGGTGGTGTCGAAGGCCGGCGTCGAAGGCTCGGCCGACAAGGCCCTCACGACCCAGCTGGCCATGAACCCGGCGGGCCTGGGCATGGTCTCGGCCTCGGCCGGCATCATCGCCCTGATCCCGGGCATGCCGATCATCCCGTTCGCGGTGCTGTCGCTGGGCGCCGGGGCCCTGGCCTACAAGCGCATCCAGGACGCCAAGAAGCCCAAGCCCATCGATCCGTCGCTGCTTGAGGCCGCCGCCGGGCCGACCGAGGCCGAGGAAGAGCCGATCAGCGCCTCGCTGGCCATCGACGACGTCAAGATCGAGCTGGGCTACGGCCTGCTGACCCTGATCAACGACCTGGACGGCCGCAAGCTGACCGACCAGATCCGCGCCCTGCGCAAGACCCTGGCCGGCGAGTTCGGCTTCGTCATGCCGCCGGTGCGGATCCTCGACAACATGCGCCTGGCCAACCAGGGCTACGCCATCCGCATCAAGGAAATGGAAGCCGGCGCCGGCGAAGTGCGCCTGGGCAGCCTGATGGCCATGGACCCGCGCGGCGGCCAGGTCGAGCTGCCCGGCGAGCATGTGCGCGAGCCCGCCTTCGGCCTGCCGGCCACCTGGATCGCCGACGACTTGCGCGAGGAAGCCACCTTCCGCGGCTACACGGTCGTCGACCCGGCCACGGTGCTGACCACGCACCTGACCGAGATCCTCAAGGAGAACATGGCCGACCTGCTGTCCTACGCCGAGGTGCAGAAGCTCCTGAAGGAGCTGCCCGAGTCGCAGAAGAAGCTGGTCGACGACCTGATCCCGGGCACCGCCACCGCCGCCACGGTGCAGCGCGTGCTGCAGTCGCTGCTGCGCGAGCGGGTCTCGATCCGCGACCTGCCGCAGATCCTGGAAGGCATCGGCGAGGCCGCGCCGCACACCGCCTCGGTCACCCTGCTGGTCGAGCAGGTGCGCGCCCGCCTGTCGCGCCAGCTATGCTGGGCCAATCGCGGCGACGACGGCGCCCTGCCGATCATCACCCTGTCGGCCGACTGGGAGCAGGCCTTCGCCGAAGCCCTGATCGGTCCCGGCGACGATAAGCAGCTGGCCCTGCCGCCCTCGCGCCTGCAGGACTTCATCCGCGGCGTCCGCGACGCCTTCGAGCGCGCCGCCCTGGCCGGCGAGCACGCCGTGCTGCTGACCAGCCCCGGCGTCCGTCCCTATGTCCGCTCGATCATCGAACGCTTCCGCGGCCAGACCGTGGTGATGAGCCAGAACGAAATCCACCCCCGCGCGCGGCTGAAGACGGTAGGGATGGTTTAGGGATCCTGGTCATCGCCCGGGGGCTGCTTTCGACCCGAGGAGGACCCTAGAAAACCTCTCCTTTAGGGAGAGGGAGGGGCCCGCCGCGAAGCGGTGGGAGGGTGAGGGGTTACGAGGTTTGACGGCGTGCCGGCACTCCGTCGAGCGCTGTAACCCCTCACCCCAGCCCTCTCCCTATGGGAGAGGGAGCAGGGTCCGACAGCCACCCATCACCGCCTCGCGAAACGTCGGCTTGGCCTTCCCCCGCCTCAAGCCGCTTTCGCCGCCGCGCCAGGCGCCGGGCGGTACGTCTCCGCGTCGCTCGTGAACTCCGCGTGGCCATACCGCGCCAGTTGGCGTTTGAGCTTGCCGACCAGCCGGGCGTCCGCCAGGTCGCTCACGACCGGGACGTTGCGCGCCAGGCGGTAGGCCAGCAGCTGGCTGGTCACCAGCAGCGCCACCACGCCGAACATCATGAAGTCGCGGGGACCGATCTCGACGCCCATGCGCCTGGCCGCCGCGACGTCGCCGTTCATAAAGTTGCGCAGGAAGAACACCTTGGAGAACCGGCGCTCGACCTTGTCGAACAGGCGGTTCTCGGGGCGCTCGTCCGGCGGCAGGTAGACGTTCAGCGTGGCGCGGACCAGCTCGCCACAGGTGGCGTCGTCGAAGCCGGCGCGTAAGGATCCGCTGCGGGCGTTCATGGTGTCGACCACGCCTTGCGGGGTGTCGGCCAGCAGGTCCTCGGGCAGGCCCAGCAGGAAGCAGCGGTAGCGGGCCAGCTCGACCCGGGCGCGCTCGTCGGCGGTGAAGGTCTTCCGACCCTGGGCGACGATCTTGTAGCTCATCAGGAAGATCGGGATCAGGCCGGCAGGCATCTGGTCGACCTGCGGGATCGGAATCCCGTAGACGCCGACGTCCCAGCGGTCCGAGCGCTTCAGGGCGTTGAACCGCACCATCGAGTGCATCAGCCGCACCATGGCGGCGGCCTTGAAGCCGGCCCCGTGGCGCTCCAGCGAGCCCGGCAGCAGGGTGGTGGTGAAGAAGGTCGCCGTCTCGTTGACCCGGCGGGCGGCCGTGTCGTTCGACAGGGTTCCGGTCAGGGCCATCGGCAGGGCGGCGTACTTGTTCATGAAGGTGGCGATGAACGCGCCCCGGATCGCGAAAGGCCCCAGATTGGCGGCGGCGTTGCGGTCCAGCCGCTGGCCCTCGCGCACCAGGTCCATGTCGACCCAGGCCGGCGTGGCCTCCATGTCGGCGATGAAGGCGGCCAGTTCCGGCGGCGCGTCGGGCACGGCGGCGACGCCTTGGTCGCAGGCCTTGGTCAGCATGGCGATCAGCGGTCGAAAGCCGTACTGGGGCATCAGGGCCGCATAGGCGTCGGCCACGACATCGCCCAGCAGGGTGTAGGCCTTGATCAGGGCGACCTTGTCCGGATCGAGCTTACGCAGGCGCGGCGCGACGCTGGCTTTCGGATCGTCGGTGAAGCGTTCCGGCGTGGCGTCGAAGTCTACGTCGCCATACAGCGCGGGCAGGGCGGTCTTCTGCGACGCGACCTTGGCGCGGACCTTTTCGAGGGCGGCGTTCATCGGATCTCCTGGCGTAGCGGACCCTTGGCGGATCCTCGTCCCGGCTTCTAGGTTAGGCTCCACGGACCCTCGCGCTACTCGCCTTGTCCGCAAGGCCGGCGCTTCCTGGAGGCCAGGCGGCAAGTGACTGAAAAGACGAGGCGAACGCCGCGCCAGCCGCGTTCCGAGGCGACGGTCGAGGCGATTCTGGAAGCGGCCTTTCAACTTCTCGAGTTGGGCGGGGTCGAGGCCCTGACCACCAACCACATCGCCGAGCGGGCCGGGGTCAGCGTCGGCACGCTGTACCAGTATTTCGCGGGCAAGCAGGCGATCCTCGCGGCCCTGGCCCAGCGCCAGGCCGCCGCCGCCCGCGACCGCATCGCTCAGATCGTCATCGCCAATTCCGCCGTGGAGAGACCCGAGCTGGGCGCGGTGCGCCTGATCGTCCGCACCCTGGCCACGGCCTTCGAGGGCTCGCCCGCCACGCGCCGCGCGTTGCTGGACGCCCTGACCCTGGCTGGCGGCGACGAGGTGGTCATGCATCATCATCTTCGCTTCTTCGATGCGATCGCCGGCAACACCGTCTTCGGCTTTCCGCTGTCGCCCGAGGCCGGCTTCGTCCTGACCCATGCGGTGGTCGGCCTGCTGCGCGCGGCCACCGCCGAGGCCGAGCTGGCGCTGGATCCCGCACGGCTGGAGGACGAATTGGTGCGGCTGATGGAGGCCTATATCGGGGCCCTGGTCATGGCGCCCCGCGGCGACGGCGACGCGCGAGGGTAGAAGATCGAGTCGACTCGCCGACGGAACCGCGTCCGCGAGGTCACGTTGTTTTCGGCAAGGGAGGGGCCCTTTCGACGGAGAGAGTGACCATGACCAACAAGATCGCCCTGCTCGCCGCCGCCGCGTCCCTGACGTTCGCCGGCGCGGCTTTCGCCCAGAGCACCACCACCACGACGACCCCGAGCGCCACCGCCCCGGCTTCGCCGACCACCGGCGCCATGCCGCCGGCCTCGACCGCCATGCCGGCGCCGACCCAGTCGACAACCACCATGACGCCGGCTCAGAGCACGACCACCACGATGACGCCGTCGGGTTCGACGACGACTCAGACCACCACGCCGCCGTCGGCCAACCCGGCTGACGCCGCGGGGACGCCGACCTCGGCCAGCGTCGCCAGCTTCAAGGTCGGCTCCGCCGTGAAGGACGCCAGCGGCGTCTCGGTCGGCCAGATCACCGGCACCAGCACGGGCGCCGACGGCTCGACCAACGTGATCGTCGCCAATGGCGGCGTGAAGTTCGCCTTGCCGGCCAACAGCCTCAGCGCGGGCGCCGATGGCAGCGTCTCGACCACGGCCACCAAGGCTCAGATCGACGCCACGGTCGCGGGCGCCAAGCCGCAGTAATGCGACATCAGGTCTAGACTGATACAACCGCGAGCCCGCCCGGCATTGCCGAGCGGGCTTCGCACTGCTAGCGATGCAGGCTTATCGGGGCGTTTCTCGCCGATTTGGGGTTCCGTATGCCTCCGGCCAATAAGACTAAGCGTGGGTCGAATTCACTGCTCTGGGATCTTCTGACGTTCGATCGTCTGGTGACCGGGCCGGTGATTCACTTCATCTATTGGGCGGGCCTTGGTGTCGTGGCCCTGTTCGGCTTCTCGGTCGTCGGCGCCGCCGTCGGCTTGGCGCTGAAGGAGCCGGGCGTCGGCTCGCTGCTGCTGGCTTTCCCGGTGCTGATCGCCGGCCTGCTGGTCGCGGGCGCGCTGGTGCTGCTGTGGCGCGCTTTCTGCGAGTTCTACGTCGCCATCTTCCGGATCAGCGAGGACCTGCGGGCCCTGCGCCAGACCAGCGACGCCGACCACGCCGCCATCCGCGCCCGGCAGGCGGCGCAGCCGCCGCGTTCTCAGGTTTAAGTCAGGCGGCGCGGCCGCCGCGTTCTCAGGTTTAAGGCAGGCGGCGCGGCCGCCGCGTTCTCAGGTTTAAGTCAGGCGGCGCGGCCGCCGCGTTCTCAGGTTTAAAAGCTTCTATTTAGCGACGGTCTTCAGCTGTTCGCGCAGCACGCCCATCGTCTCCAGTGGCATGTCGAGCGCGCAGAACAGTTTCTCCGGGATGGAGGCCGCCTGATCGCGCAGCGCGTGGCCCTTGTCGGTCAGCGCCACGATGACGCGCCGCTCGTCTTCCGGATCCCGGGTGCGCATGACCAGGCCGCCGGCCTCCAGGCGCTTGAGCAGCGGGGTCAGGGTGCTGGAATCGAGGTCCAGGGCGTCGCCCAGGGCCCCGACGGTCCGGGGACTGGCCTCCCACAGCACCAGCATCGCCAGATACTGCGGATAGGTCAGTCCCAGGGCGTCCAGCATGGGCCGGTAGAGCCGCGTCATCCGGTTGGCCGCGCCGTAGAGGGCGAAGCACAGCTGGTTCTCGAGGCGCAGGACCTCGATCGGACCATCGGACGGCGCGGACTTCTGCTGGGTCATGGGACCTGACTTAGGCGGCCTTCACGGTGATGGCCACGTCGACATTGCCACGGGTGGCGTTCGAATAGGGGCAGACTTGGTGGGCGGTCGCAACCAGCGCCTCGGCGTCGGCCTGGCTCAGACCCTGGATTTCGACGTCCAGTGCGACTTCCAGCTTGAAGCCGACCTCTTGCGTGGCCAGGCCAACCTGGCCGGTCACGGTCGAGCCGGCCAGCGCGATCTTCTGGGTGCGGGCGACGTGGGCCATGGCGCTCTGGAAGCAGGCGGCGTAGCCGGCGGCGAACAGCTGCTCGGGGTTCGTGCCGGTTTCCTTGCCGCCCAGGGCCTTGGGCATCGACAGCTGGACGTCCAGCAGGCCGTCCTCGCTGCGGGCGTGGCCGTCACGGCCGCCAACGACAGTGGCGCGGGTGGTGTAGAGCGTGGTCATGGGAGCCTCCTTGGCTTGGAATGATGTGAACGATTTAATCGTGCACTATGTAATTGCAAGAGCTTCACGCTAAAAAAGATCGTGTGCGATTATTCTTGTGTGAAGCCTAAGCCGCCCAGGCCGCCGCGAAGCGCTTGAGCAGAGAGCGCGCCGGGCTTTCGCCGCGCGTCTCGGCCGCTTCCAGGCGTAGGAACAGATCCCCGGCCTTGTGCGCCGCGCGGGCGGGCAGGCCCTGGCCGGGCAGGCGGACAAGGCCGCGGGCGGCGGCTTTGGTCGAGATCCAGGCCGGGCGGGGGCCCAGCGGGGTGTCGGCGTCGACGCGACCGCCCTCGGCCAGCACGCGCGGATCGACCTTGCCGGTCAGCCAGATGTCGTCGCCGCGCACCAGGGCCCCGGCCTGGGCGCGCAGGCGGACCTCGAACAGCACGCCCTCGACCCGGACCCTGTCGCCCTCGCGCAGGCCGGCGGGCAGCTTCAGCCGCAGGCGGCGGCCGTCGATGGCCAGCTCCTCGGCGCCGCCGCTGACGGCGGTGGCGATGTCGATCTCCAGGAACACGCGGTCGGCGATCGGGATCGGCTGGGCCACGGCCGGCGGAAAGTTGTGCTGAACGACCGGCGTGTCCTGCAGCAGGCGGTAGGCCGCCAGCACGTCGCGGAACAGGGCCGCGTCGCCGGTCGGGCGGTCGGGATGGGCCCGCTTGGCGGCCTCACGATAGGCCATGCGCAGTTCGCGCTCGTCCGCGTTCGGACCGACACCCAGCAGGGCGCGAGCAGCCGAAAGCGTCAGGGCGGGCGTACGGGTCGTCATGGTCCGACCCTGGCGCCGGATGGTCAACGGCGGGTTAAGTTAAGACTTTAGAGGTCAGGTCCCCAAAGGACTTGCCCTGATGTGGCTCTCGACCGCGCCAGGCTCTATATCGAAGGCATGAGCGCTGACCCGACCTTGATCCCCGCCTCGCCCAGCGAGGACGACTATGTCCGCCAGGTGACCGAGGCGACGCCGCCGCCCCTGCTGTCGGAAGAGGATCCGTTCGCCCTGTTCGCCGAGTGGCTGGAGGAGGCGGGCAAGAAAGAGCCGAACGACCCCAACGCCATGACCGTCTCGACCGTCGACGCCGACGGCATGCCGGACTCGCGGATGGTGCTGCTGAAGGACGTCGATGCGCGCGGCTTCGTCTTCTACACCAACACCCAGAGCGCCAAGGGGGTGGAGCTGAACGCCCATCCCAAGGCGGCCCTGCTGTTCCACTGGAAGTCCCTGCGCCGCCAGGTGCGGATCCGCGGGGTGGTCGAGCCGGTCAGCGAGGCCGAGGCCGACGCCTATTTCGCCAGCCGCGCCCGCCACAGCCAACTGGGCGCCTGGGCCAGCGACCAGTCGCGCCCGCTGCCCGACCGCTTGGCCCTGGAAAAGCGGGTCGCCGAGATGGGCCTGAAGTTCGGCCTCTCCAAGGTTCCGCGCCCGCCGCACTGGTCAGGCTACCGCATCATCCCGGTCACCCTAGAGTTCTGGCGCGACCGGCCGTTCCGCCTGCACGAGCGGCTGGTGTTCGACCGCGCGGCCGGGGGCTGGACGACGAAGCGGCTGTTTCCGTAAAGGAACGCCCGCTCCGGGTCACCTTACGCCATAGCGCGCCAGGAACGTCTCGACCGCGTCCTGGGCGAGCGCTGTGACTGGCCGCCGCGACAGCACTTCGTCGCCGGCCGTGATGCCCAGGACCAGGGTGGCGTGGTCGAGCAGGCCCAGCAGTTGGCCGGCGGCCCAGGAGGCCTTCTCGACCTTGATCTCGCCGGTCCTGGTCAGGTCGTTGATCACCGAGATCGCCGCCCCGCCCAGTTCGTCGCGGGCGCTCTGCAGGAAATATTCGGCCACGTCCTCGAAGCGGCGGCGCTCGGCCGTGACCATGCGGAACATGGCGCGGGTGTCGGCGCGCGACAGGAAGGTGGCGTAGGCGATGGCCAGAGCGGTCAGCCGCGCACGGGCGTCGCCCTTCACCCGGACCGCCTCGCGCACCGGCGCGCCGACGCTGCTGACCGTCTCCAGCACGATCGCCTTGAACAGGTCGGCCTTGCTGGGGAAATAGGCATAGAGCGTGGCGGTCGAGACCCCGGCCGCGCGGGCGACTACCTCCATGCCAGTGTCGGCATAGCCTTCCTTGAGGAAGAGGAATCGGGCGGAGGCGAGGATCTCCTCGCGCTTGTGTCCAGACCGCTTCAGACCCGCGCCGACAAGCATGTGAAACTCGCACCTGATGACTTCGATGCAATCTAACCGCGAAAATGAAGACTCGGCAAGGCTTGCGCGAGAGGACGCGGGCGCGCGTTTGGGCTATGCAGCCTCGGCGCCGGTGTTCGGGCGCGACGAGATGGGAAACCGGGCGTGATCAAGGACGCGGAAGCCGCGCGCGAACAGGAAGTGGCGGCCTGGTTTGGCGACCGGGCGGAAAGCACGATCGAGACCTCGTGCGCCCGGGTGTTCCTGATCGATGGCTCGGCCTTCAAGGTGAAGCGCCCGGTCGATTTCGGCTTTCTGGACTACTCGACCCTGGAGCTGCGGCGCTGGGCGCTGGAGCGTGAGCTGAGCTTCAACCGCGCCGCCGCGCCGGACATCTATCGCGAAGTCCGCCAGCTGAACCGCACCGCCGACGGCGGGCTGGAGATCGACGGCGAGGGCGAGATCGTCGAGTACCTGCTGGAGATGCGCCGCTTCGACCAGAATGGCGTGCTGGCGACCCAGCCCTGGGCGATCGACGACGCGCTCGAGGATTCGCTGGGCCGCACCGTGGCCCGCTTCCACGCCGGCGCGAGCCTGCGCCCGCGAGGCGGCGGCGTCTTGGCCCTGGGCTATACGATCCGCTCCAACGCCAACCTGCTGCGGGGTCTCTCCGCGCGGCTGGGCAAGCAGGCCGTCGAGCGCCTGGTGCAAGAGACCGATATCGCCCTGGAACGCCTGGGCCCGCTGCTGGACGGCCGCGCCGCCGAGGGCTTCGCCCGCCACTGCCATGGCGACCTGCACCTGGGGAACATCCTGATCGAGAACGGCCAGCCGATCCTGTTCGACTGCATCGAGTTCAACGACACCCTGTCCGATATCGACGTGCAGTACGACCTGGCCTTCCTGCTGATGGACCTGGATTTCCGCCGTCGCCGCGACGCCGCCGGCCGGGTGCTGAACGCCTATCTGGACGAGGCCGCCCGAACGTTCGGCGAGGGGCTGTGGACGGGCCTTGCGGCCCTGCCGTTGATGCTGTCCGTGCGCGCCGCCGTGCGCACCCACGTCTGGGCCTATACCGGCGACGACGAGGCCGCAC
Source organism: Caulobacter sp. FV1ye6ST (assembly GCF_058681225.1). NCBI lineage: Bacteria > Pseudomonadati > Pseudomonadota > Alphaproteobacteria > Caulobacterales > Caulobacteraceae > Caulobacter > Caulobacter sp. FV1ye6ST. The sequence goes on along the minus strand of NZ_CM178733.1, from coordinate 4,052,950 downwards.
GGGCCTATCTGAACACGGCGCTCGAGCACCTGGCGCCCAAGCCGGTGAGCCTGGTGGCGGCCGGCGGCCTATCGGGCTCGGGCAAGTCGACCTTCTCGCGAGTCTGCGCGCCGGGCCTGGGCTCCGCGCCGGGGGCCGTGGTCCTGCGCACCGATGAGATCCGCAAGCGCCTGTGGGGCGTGCCTTCGCTGCAGCGCCTGCCGCGCGAGGCCTATACGCCGGAGATGAGCGCCAAGGTCTACGACCAGCTGTTCCACGATGCCGAGCTGTGCCTTAAGGCCCGCCGTTCGGTGGTGCTGGACGCGGTGTTCCTGAAATCCGAGGAGCGCGCCCGCGCCGAGGCCCTGGCCAAGCGCTGCGACGTCGGCTTCCTGGGCGTCTGGCTGGAGGCGCCAGCGGAAGTGCTGCGCGCGCGCGTGGCGGCCCGCGTCAACGACGCCTCGGACGCCGATGTGGCGGTGCTGGAAAACCAGCTGACCCGCGAGACGGGCGAGATCACCTGGCGCAAGGTCGACACGGTCAACGCCTTCGAGGACGAGGCCCGGGCGCTGGCGGAGACAATGGGGTAGGGGCTTACGCCGCTCGCAGTCCCTCTTTCGGCGGATCCGGGTTCACGGCCCTGACGATCGCCGTGATCAGGTCCATCGGCTTGACCGGCTTGCCCAGATGGTCGTCGAAGCCCATGCCCAGGAACCGTTCGTGGTCGCCGGCCATGGCCGAGGCGGTCAGGGCGATGACGGGCAAAGCGGGATCGCCGGCCCGGCCCTGGCGGATCGCCTGCAGCGCGGTGATGCCGTCCATCACCGGCATGTTGATGTCCATCAGCACGCAGTCGTAGTGGCCCGAGGCCATGGCCTTCAGCGCCTCCTCGCCGTTCTCGACGATGGTCAGGGCCACGCCGGTCGGCTCCAACATGGTGCGCACGACCAGTTGGTTGACGGCGTTGTCCTCGGCCATCAGCACGCGGATCTGGTCGAGGGTCTCGTCATCCCGCGTTTCGAGCTCCGGCGCGGCCTCGGCCGCCTCGGCCTCCTCGGCGCGGATGCTGAGCACGAAGCAGGCCCCGACCTGGGCGGGGCGCAGTTCCAGATCGCCGCCGAGTTGGCGGGCCAGGGCGCGTGAGATGGTCAGCCCCAGGCCCGCGCCGCCATGACTGCGCGAGATGGTCTCGTCGGCCTGGGTGAAGCTGTCGAACACCCGGTCGGCCGCCGCCGTCGGCACGCCCGGCCCGGTGTCGCTGACCGCGAAGCGCAGTGTCCAGGCCTGGGCCGAGCGCTCGGCGTCGACGCTGACCCGGACATGGCCCGCGGTGGTGAACTTGACGGCGTTGGATACCAGGTTGGTCAGGATCTGGCGGATGCGTAGCGGGTCGGCGAAAATCCAGGCCGGGACCTCGGCGCCGAAATCGGTGAACAGCGACAAGCTCTTGAACTCCGCCGCATCGCGCCAGGTGTCGACCACCTCGGTGACAATGGCGCGGGGATCGACGGCTTCCGGGGCCAGCACGACGCGGCCGGCCTCGATCCGCGACATGTCCAGCACGTCGTTGAGCAGCTGCATCAGGCTGTCGCCCGACTTCAGCATCAGGGCGACCTGCTCGCGCTGGGCGGGGTTGAGGTCCGATCGCTCCAGAGCGTGGGCCATGCCCAGCAGGCCGTTCATCGGCGTGCGCAGTTCGTGGCTGGTGACGGCGATGAAGGTCGACTTGGCGCGAGCGGCCTCCAGGGCGCGCTCGCGCTCCTCGCGCAGGCCCCGGGTCAGCGCGTCCATGCGTCGGGCGGCGGCGCGGTTGCGCAGAGCCACGTTCACGGTCACGCCGATCAGCAGCACCAGCGACCAACGCGTCGCTTGGGTGACCATGTCGGCGCCAGGCATGAAGAAGAACGGGAAGACGATCAGGCTGACCACGGGCAGCAGCCCGCTGATGATCAGCAAGGCCAGCGGCTGGTGACGATACTGCTGGGCGAAGACCAGCTGGCCGCACCAGATGGCGACGGCGGCGATCTTCAGCCTGTCGGAGCCCTGCAGCCAGAGCAGGCTGGCCAGGGCGGCCCAGCTACCGTTGACGGGGATCGCGGCCAGCATGAAGGCGGCGCGGTCGCCGCGCGACACCGGGCGGTCCTGGCCGAAGTTCCGGGTCGCTAGGGTAGCCAGGCCCTCGGCGAACAGAAAGCCGGCCAGCCAGGCGACCGCGACGGTCGCGCCGAGACCCAGGCCGACGACTCCAGCCGCCAGACAACCGGAGACGAGACGCGAGACGCTCAGCCGCCGAATGTCGGCGCCCACTTCGTCCAGTCTCTCATCCGCCAGAGTGTCGGCCAGCCACCCCACGCCATCGTCTCCTATCGACGAAACGCATTCGCCACGCGGGACTATCGGTTGATCGCAACCAAGAGTCTTTAAATGCATCCTGCGGCCGATTGGCGCGGTGTTGTCGGATATCCGACCAATCGCGTCGACGTACGGCTCTCTTTTCTCCCTTGGGGCGCGGCGCGTTGCGTGTTGCGCCGCACACCGATAGCCTTGCGTGAACAACGATAAGCCGCCGGGAGTAAGGTTCAGATGCAGGGTTTGATGCAGCACGGGGCCCTGACCCTGGACAAGATCATAGACCACGCCGCCCAGTGGCACGGCGGGCGCGAGGTGGTCAGCCGTTCGGTCGAGGGGCCGATCGTGCGCACGACCTATCGCGAGATCCGCGACCGCGCCAAGCGGGTGTCCAATGCGCTGCTGTCCCTGGGGATCAAGCCCGGCGACCGCGTCGGCACCCTGGCCTGGAACACCGGCCGGCACATGGAAGCCTGGTATGGCATCATGGGCATCGGGGCCGTCTGCCACACCCTGAACCCGCGCCTGTTCCCCGAGCAGATCGCCTGGATCGCCGACCACGCCGGCGACCGGCTGATCTTCACCGACCTGACCTTCCTGCCGATCATCGCCGCGATCCTGCCGCGCCTGCCGCATGTCGAGCACGTGGTGGTGTTCACCGACCGCGACCACATGCCGGGAGAGTTCCCGCTGGCCGGTGAGGCTCCGCGCTTCAAGGGGCTGCTCGCCTACGAGGACCTGATCGATCAGCACGGCGCCGAGTGCGCTTGGGGCGGCTTCGACGAGGGCACGGCGGCGGGCCTCTGCTACACCTCGGGCACGACGGGCGACCCCAAGGGGGTGATGTATTCGCACCGCTCGAACTTCCTGCACACCCTGATCACCCTGCAGCCGGACGTGATGGGCCTGTCGCAGAAGGACGTGATCCTGCCGGTGGTGCCGATGTTCCACGCCAACGCCTGGGGCGTGGCGTTCTCGGCTCCCGGCGCGGGCGCCAAGATCGTGATGCCGGGACCCAAGATGGACGGCGCCTCGATCTATGAACTGCTTGATACCGAGGGCGTGACCTTCTCGGCCGCCGTGCCCACCGTCTGGCAGATGCTGCTGCAGCACCTGGAGGCCACGGGCGCCAAGCTGCCGGTGCTGAAGAAGGTGGTGATCGGCGGGGCCGCCTGTCCCGAGACGATCATCCGCGCCTTCCAGGAGACGTATGACGTCGAGGTGGTCCATGCCTGGGGCATGACCGAGACCTCGCCGGTCGGGACTTTGTCGGTGATGACCGACGAACTGGAAAAGCTGCCCTACGACCAGCAGATGCCGTATCGCCTGAAGCAGGGCCGGCCGCCGCTGGGCGTCGAGCTGCGCCTGACCGATGACGACGACAAGCTGCTCCCGCACGACGGCCAGGCCTTCGGCCACCTGAAGATCCGCGGCCCGATCATCGCCGCCGAGTACTTCCGCGGCGCCGGCGGCAAGATCCTGGACCAGGACGGCTTCTTCGACACGGGCGACATCGCCACGATCGACGAGCATGGCTTCATGCAGATCACCGACCGCGCCAAGGACGTCGTCAAGTCCGGCGGCGAATGGATCAGCACCATCGAGATCGAGAACATCGCCGTCGGCCATCCCAAGGCCGCCCTGGCGGCGGTGGTCGGCATGCCGCATCCCAAGTGGGACGAGCGGCCCGTGCTGCTGGTCAAGCTGAAGGAGGGCGAGGCGGCGACGAAGGTCGAGTTCATCGACTTCCTCCAGGGAAAGATCGCCAAGTGGTGGATGCCGGACGACGTGATCTTCGTCGACGACATACCGTTGGGCGCGACCGGCAAGATCGACAAGAAACTGATCCGCAAGCGCCTGGCTGACGAAGGCTACACGCTGCCGGAAACGCCGGTTCAGTCGACGCCCGCGCCGCGACCTCAGGAAACGAGCGCGCCCGAACAGGACGCCGAGCCGGTCGCGAAACAGACCTTGGCCGCCGCCGATGGCGGCCACACGGCGGTCATCTATGCGCCGGAACCGGTCGAGGCGGTCGAGGCCGAGACGGCGCTCCACACCCCGGAGTCTGAAACCACGCCTGAGCCCGAGATCGTCGCCGATCCCACGCCGGAGCCGGAAATCCAGCAGGTCTCGGCCGCCGACGCGATCATCGCCGAGGCCACCGCCATCGCCGCCGCCGCGGCGCCGGCCGAGAAGCCTCCCGAGCCCGAGGCCGAACCTATCGCCGTCGCCGAGGTCACGACGCCGGAGCCCGAGCCAGTCCAGATCAAGGCCGAGCCCGAACCGCCGCTGCGCCTGCGCGAGCCGGATCCGGCCGAACCGTCCAAGCCGACGCCCGTCCTGGCCGACGCCGGCGAGGCCCTGCCGTTCGCCATGCCGATCACGCCGGGCAAGCGCGGCAAGGGCAAGAAGGACGCCAAGACCAGGAGCGAACCGGCGGGCAAGGCTTCGGGCAAGCCGCCCCGCTGGGCGTCGCTCTATCTTGACCTGGCTCTGCTGATCGCCCTGGCCCCGGCCACCCTGGCCGCTGGCGGCGCGCTGGGCGTCAAGCTGGGCATGATCCCCCTGCCGCTGGGCTACACGGACATGACCCTGGACTGGGCGCCGCGACTGGCCTTCATCAGCGTCGCCACCGGGCTGATCGGCCTGATCATCGCGCTGAGCGCCGGCTTCGGCCGGCTGTGGAAGGGCGCGGTGCTGGCCCTGGCGATCACGGCCGCCACCTTCGGGGTGATGTTCGCGGCCAAGGCGCTGGGCGGCCAGTCGCCGCCGATCCATGACGTGGCCACCGACTGGAAGACGCCGCTGGGCTTCTCTGACGCAGCCATGGCCGCCCGCGGCGGCTCGGCGGAGATCGTCGTCGACGACCCCAGCCTGCCGGTCGGCTCGGCCGCCTATGCCGGCCGCCGCCTGGCCGAGATCAACGCCGAGACCTGTCCGGCGGCCCGTCCGCTGGTCAGCGAACGCGCGCCCGGCGACGTCTACGAGTCGATCAAGGCCGCCGTCCTGGCCTCGGGCATGACCCTGGTCACCGACGATCCGATGGACGGCCGCCTGGAGGCCACCGGCAGCAGCTTCTGGTACGGTCTGACCGACGACCTGGTGGTCCGGGTCCGTCCGCACGCCCGGGGCTCGCGCCTGGATATGCGCTCGATCGGTCGCGACGCCGCGCCGGACCAGGGCCGAAACTGCGCGCGGATCGGCGCGCTCATGACGGCGGTGCGGGGGCGGTAAGGCGAGGTCGCCTCAAGCCAGCCGGTACTCCGCCTCCAACCCCGGCTCGCCCGGCGTCACGACCCGCCCCTCGCGCACCAGCTGGATCATGTGGGCGAACACCGAGTGCGCCGCCGCCGGGTGCAGCCTCGGATCCACGGCGGCGTAGAGGCTGGGGACCATCGCCTTGATGGTGGTGAGGCCCGCGCCCAAGGCTTCGAGGATCTGCGCCTCGCGCGCCCGGCGGTGGGCGACATAGGCGTCGATGAAGGGCGCGACCTCACGGACCGGCGCGCCGTGGGTGGGCCATAGGACGTCGAAGTTCCGCGCCCGCACCTTGGCCAGGCTGGCGAAATAGTCGCCCATGTCGCCGTCGGGCGGGGTGATCACGGTGGTCGACCAGCCCATGATGTGGTCGCCGCAGAAGAGGGCGTTTTCTTCCTTCAGGGCGAAGCAGACGTGGTTGGAGGTGTGGCCGGGGGTCGTCACCGCCTCCAGCGTCCAGCCGGGGCCGCCGATCACATCGCCGTCGGCCAGGGTCACGTCGGGCCGGAAGCGGTCGTCGGCGCCTTCCTCCAGCCCCGGGGACGCCGCCTCGCCTTGGTCGGCCGGCGCGGGCAGGCCGTGGACCTTGGCGCCGAATGCCTGGGCCAGAGGGTGGGCGAGGGGAGAGTGGTCCAGGTGGTGGTGGGTGACCAGAACGTGGGTCACTCGCTCGCCGGCAAGGGCGGCCTTCAGGGCGTCGAAGTGCTCGGCCAGGTCCGGACCCGGGTCGATCACCGCCACTTCGCCTCGGCCGATGATGTAGACGCCGGTGCCGGTAAAGGTGAACGGCCCCGGATTGCGGGCGATCACCCGCCGGATCAGGGGCGAGACCTGATCGCAGCGGCCGTATTCGAAGTCCAGCTCGCGAACGAAGGGGATCATCGAGACGCTCCTGTTCGACGCAGGCCGGGCGGCGCCGGTCTTGCGCTTTAAGCTTCCAGTAACCCTGGAAGGATCGGCCATGACGGCGGACGCGGCGATTTTTGTCTCAAAACGGCTTCAGCGCGCGGCCTTCGCCATCCTGTGTATCATCATGGCGCAGTTCGTTCTGGCCAGCTGCCATCCCGAACCGACGCCGATGGCGGCTCGCGAGTCCGCCGCTTTCTAATTCTCTCAGGCGGGCAGCACGCCCGAAAGGTCGTAGCCTGCTTCACGGCCCTGGCTCACCAGGGTCTCGCGATCCTCGCCGGCCAGCGCCTGGCCGATCGACCAAGTGACGATCGAGCGTGTGCCCGAGCGGCAGAAGGCCAGCACCGGTCCGCCGGCGCCTTCCATGGCCGCGCGAACGGCGTCCACCTGCTCCTGGGTCGGGCCGCCCCGCACCGGTACGTGCAGATAGTCCATCCCCGCGGCGTGGGCGGCGGCCTCGATCATCGCGCTTGACGGCTGGCTGGGGTCCTCACCGTCGGGGCGATTGTTGATCACCAGAACGAATCCCTGGGCCGCGGCGCGGGCCATGTCGGCCTCGGAGACCTGCGGGCTGACCGAAAGGGAGTCGGTGACGCGTCGAAATTCACTCATCGGTTCTTGGGGCTCACATCGCGCGGCGTGCTCCGCCGCATCGGCATCTTCATGGGCGACAGGCGCCTAGGCAATGGTCAGTGCTGTTCGTCTGGGTGCGCGCCAAGGCGGCATTTGTGAAGAGTTTGTGTCGTCATTTGCGGCTCGGTCAAAACAGATTTGTGTCAAATAGCGGCGTTACGGGCATGATTTTGTCAATGTCAATTATACCTGGTAATTTTTTGGCTTGATTTTCTTAGAAACAATAACGGCTTGAACGGCGTTCCTCGAGGTTGAAATAACCCCATTAAAACAGAAGCGTGACTAGGATTTTGCGCGGGCTTCCGAACCTTCAGTATTCCAGCCGAGCAATGGTCTCTGGAAAAGCGGCGACCCTGTGGCGATTTTGCGACAGGGATCGGCGATGTGAATTACAAATTTGCAATGACAATTGACCCTCGGCGGCGCGCCCCCCTAACGTCCGTGCAACCGGAGAAATGTTTTCCGGGACACCAGTGATCTCGTGGCGCCGTTCGGCGGTTTTTCCGCTCCAGGTCGGACAAAGTTTCTAGAGGGGTTTGTCCAACTTGCCGCCCGCGCCACGCTCAGAGGGGATTTGAAGAGCATGGAATTCAACAAAGGTAGCGCTCGCGCGCGCCTCGCGAAGGGCGTGAGCCGCGCCGCGCTCGGCATTGCGCTGAGCGTCTGCGTCGCCGGGGTCGCCCTGGCGCAAGCGTCGTCGGGCGCCCTGCGCGTCACCGTGACCGGTCCGAACGGCCAGCCCCTCGCGGGCGCCACGGTCCTGGTCAAGTCGCCGGACAGCATCCAGCCGCGCACGGGTGTGACCGACTCCGAAGGTAAGGTTCGCGTCAGCGGCCTCGACCCCTCGACCAACTACACCGTCACCGTGACCTCGGCGGGCTACAACGACTTCAGCACCGGCAACGTCGCCGTCGTGTCGGGTCAGGACCGCTCGGTCGGTTACGCGCTGGCCACCCAAGGCAACCAGATCGAAGAAGTCGTCATCACCGGCCGTTCGCTGGCCGCCGTCGACGTGACCTCGGCCACCGTCGCCACCACCCTGACGCTGCAGACGGTGGAATCGCTCCCCACCGGCCGTAGCTACCAGAGCTACCTGCAGCTGGTTCCGGGCGTGAAGCCCTCGTCGGGCGGCAACCCGTCTTCGCGCTCGGGCGTCAACTATTCGGACGTCGGCGGCGCCATCGGCTCCTCGACCGACAACGTCTACTACATCGACGGCGTGAACGTGACCGACCCGCTGACGGGTACGTTCGGTTCGAACTTCAACTCGGAAATCATCCAGGAACAGCAAGTCATCGTCGGCGGCGTGCCGGCTGAATATGACGGCGGTTCGGGCCTGATCTCGCGCGTCGTCACCAAGTCGGGCTCGAATGAGTGGCATGGCTCGGTCAACTACTACCTGCAGAACGACAGCCTGGTCGCCAAGGACAAGCACTCGACCTCGGCCGGTTTCAAGACGTACGACACCGCGTTCACCCTCGGCGGTCCGATCATCAAGGACAAGCTCTGGGTCTTCGGTTCGTACCAGAAGAAGCATCGTTCGGACGACGTGCTGGATCCGGCCACCGGGGCCGCCCGTCGTACTGTCGCCACCGACTCCAAATACGCCTTCTTCAAGACCACCTGGCAGATCACCGACAACGACCGTCTGGTCGGCACCTTCTTCAACGACCCGTACTTCCGCGACGGTTCGCCCAGCGCGACCGTGATCAACCGTCGCGACAACACCACCAAGCAAGGCGGTGACAACTACAAGATCGACTACACCCACACTTGGAACGATCTGTCGATCAACGCCTACTACTACAACCACAAGGCTCAGTTGACCACGCAGGCGGCCGACCAGACAGTCCGTGACAACGTAACGTTCCGCGGTTCGGGCTCGACCATCGAACAGCGTCAGCTGGGCGGCGCCGGTAGCAACTCGGAATCGCACCGCAACGCCGAAGAGTACGGCGTTAAGCTCGAGTACTATCTGGACACCGATTTCGGCAGCCACACCTTTAAGAGCGGCTACACGACGTCGAAGCACATCTATAAGAGCAACGCGACGATCCCGGGCAACGCCCAGTATCAGTCGATCGCTTCGGTGAACTCCGGCGCCACCTTCGCGGACTACACCAGCGCTTCGGCCGGTTGGACCGCGCGTCCGTTCGCTTCGACGGACGTCCCGCGCATCATCGCCGCGGCGGTGGCCAGCCCGAACGCCTCGCAGTTCCGCACGCTGCTCGACACCAACGGCGACGGCACGATCTCGACCGCCGAAGTCAACGCCTACAAGTTCACCAGCACCGCGGGTAACCCCTACGGCAACGTGAACGCCTACCGCGCCCTGCGCACGACCGACGCGCCCTACGCCATCAAGAGCGAAGGCGAGACGGCCTATCTGCAGGACACCTGGACCTGGAACCAACTGACGGTCGCCGCCGGTGTTCGCGCCGAAAAGTGGAGCCACTTCAGCTCCTCGGGCGACAAGCTGTTCACGTTCGACTGGAAGCTGGCCCCGCGCGTCAACGTCGTCTACGACGTGACCGGCAACGGCCGCAGCAAGGTCTACGCGTACTACGGCCGTTACTATGACCCGATCCGTTCGGACATGGCCAACTTCGCCGGCAACCTGAGCGGTCCGGTCACTGAAGAGCAGATCTACCTGGGCAACCAGTGGCTGACCTTCCGCACCCGCGGTGGCGCCGTGACGCCGGACTCGGTGTTCGGCCCGAACACCAAGACCCCGTTCACCGACGAATACATGATCGGTGGCTCGACCACCTTCGGTTCGTCGATCAACGTCTCGACCTCGCTGACGCACCGCGTCACCAAGGACATCTTCGAAGACTACGATCTGGGGATCTACTCGGATCCGACCTGCACCGTGGCCACCTGCGGCGCCAACGGCGCGGCTTCGCCCGGCACGCCGTTCTACCTGCCGTACTCGTACTTCGGCTTCTCGTCGAAGCCGAACGCGAACTACGTCCTCGGCACCCTGGCCGGCGGCAAGCGTGAGTACACGGGCTTCGAACTGACGGTCACGAAGTTCAAGACCACCAACTGGTTCGGTCAGATGTCCTACACCCGTAACTGGGCGAAGGGTAACTCGAACTCGGACGGCAACGCCGACTTCCAAGGCGACTGGATCGCCGTGGATCCGCGCGCGCCGAACATGTGGGGTCCTCAGGCTGGTAACATCGAACACCAGTTCAAGGCCTATGGCGCTTACGACACCCCGTTCGGCCTGCAGGTCTCGGGCGTGTTCAACTGGAACAGCGGCGCTCTCTTCACGCCGGCCTCTCCGGTCAGCAGCCGCTACTTCGCGCCGCAAGACGCCGCCTACTACTATGGCGGCGTTCTGGAGACCTACACCAAGGCTGGCCTGGTCGGCAGCGAGAAGAATCCTTCGTACTACACCTTCGACATGCGCCTGAAGTACGACCACGAAGTGCCTGGCCTGGGTGGGAAGGTCGAGTTCTTCCTCGACATCTTCAACATCCTGAACAAGCAATCGGCTACGGGCGTGCAGAAGCTGATCGCTGGCGACGGCATCTATGCCTTCAAGCAAGCGAACGCTTGGAATGCTCCGCGTCAATTCTACCTGGGCGCCCGCTACTCGTTCTAACCGAACGAGAGAAGATCGCTCGAAAGTCGGACGCCGGTGCGCAAGCACCGGCGTCTTTCTTTCTGGGGTTCCTTCCGAGCCGCCGGCCGCAAGGTCGGCGGCTTTGCCGTGTCTGGGGGAAGGGCGGAGCGGACGTGGCTCCGCACTCACAAGCCCGCTGAACCAGAGGGCGGCGTCACAAGCGCGGGAATGGCGGCGCTATAGAGGGCGCATAAACAAAAGCCCCGACGCTGGCGGCGTCGGGGCTTTCGCATTCTCTGACGGATGCGTCGCTCGCCTTACCGGATCGGCGTGTCCGCCAGCACCGCCGCCCCGCCCGGCGCGGCCCGCAGGCGGGCCTTGGCCATTTCGTCGAGGATCGCCTGGGAGCGCGGATCGCCCAGAACCCAGGCGGCGGCCGCCAGGGTCTTGGCCGAGGTCTCCGAGACGCCCAGGAAGCGCTCGAAGGCCTCGAACGGCGACTTGCCGCCGTCCATGCGCTTGAGGCGCACGTCGTCCTTCAGCTTGGCCAGGGCCTTGGCCTTGTCGACGGCGTCGTAGAAGCCGCCCAGCTCGTCGACCAGACCCAGTTGCTTGGCCTGCTCGCCGGTCCAGACGCGGCCCTTGGCGATCTCGCGCACCCGTTCGGGCGGCAGATGGCGGCCCTCGGCCACGCGGGCGACGAAGCCGGCATAGATCCGGTCCATCCAGCCGGAGAACTTGGCCCGCTGGTCGGGCGTGAAGCCATCGCCCTGGCCAAAGGCTTCCGAATAGCTGCCGCCGACATGCAGGGGCTTGGTGTCGACGCCGAAGCGGGCCAGGGCGTCGCCCACGGCGAACTTGCCGCCATAGACGCCGATCGAGCCGGTCAGGGTCGAGGGCTGGGCGACGATCGAATTGGCCTGGCTCGAGATCCAGTAGCCGCCCGAGGCCGCATAGGTCCCCATGCTGACCACCACGGGCTTGCCGGCCGCCTTGGCCGCCCTCACCGAGGACAGGATCTGCTCCGAGGCCGTGTCCGAGCCGCCGGGCGAGGAGACGCGGAAGACGATCGCCTTGACGTCCTTGTCGTCGATCGCCGTCTTGAAGGCCTGGGCGACGTTGTCGGAATAGACATTGCTGTCGCCGCTGAACGGCGAGCCGCCGCCATCCGCGCCGGTGACGATGGCGCCCTCGGCCCCGATCACGGCGATGGCCGGACCCGTCTTGACGGTCGGCGGCTTGGAGCGGGAAGCATAGTCGTCGAAGTCGACCAGCTTGGCGCCCTTGCCGGCCTTGTCGAGGGCGAAGGCCTGGATGTCGCTGACCTGGCCCACCTTGTCGATCAGGCCGTTGCCTTGGGCTTCCTGGGCGCTGTACGGTCCCGCCTCCAGGGTCTTGGTCAAGGCGACCGGATCGCGCTTGCGGTCGATGGCCGCGCTGGTCAGGGCCGTACGATAGACCGAGCCCATCCACGACAGCGTCGATTCCCGGTGAGCCGGGGTGTAGTCGCTGTAGAGATACGGGTTCACGGCGTTCTTGTACTCGTAGCGCTGCTCGTACTCGGCCTTGACGCCGTACTTGTCGAAGAAGCGCTTGAAGAACATCGACTCCGACGAGACGCCGACCGCCTGGAAGCTCGAGTCAGGCTGCATCCAGAACTCGCTGGAGGCCGCGCCCAGCATGTAGGTCGAGGTGACCATGCCGGACGGATAGAGCCCCTGGCTGTGGGCGTAGATCGGCTTCTTGCCGGTCTCGCGGAAATGCTTGAACGCCAGGCGCAGTTCGTCGGCCGCGGCCGGCGCCATGCCACCCTCGGGCAGGCGCACCAGCACGGCCTTGACCTTGTCGTCCTTCTCGGCGCGTCGCAGCGTCTCGATGATCGACATCACCGAATCCCCGCCGCCGCCGAACGCCGCGAAGGGGTTCTGTGGCGCCTGGTCCGACAGGCCGCCGCGCAGGTCCAGCTGCAGCACGGTGTGGGCCGGAACGGGCGCGGGCCGGGCGGCGCCGGCCGCCATCACGATGAGCAGGAAGGGGACCCCGACCACGAACAACAGAAGACCGACGAACACGCCGGCGACGGTCAGGAAGAACTGCTTCATCGGAGGTCCTGTGAGCGAAACCGACGACAAGCTAACCGCTGTTCGGGTTGCGGCCAAATGAACAGCGCGCAACGCGAGGGGGTTCCGGCGAGTCGCAAGTCAGGCGCCGCTTTCGCGGCGCCTGAACTTATGAATTTTGGGCTATTTTCCCGCCTCTGGTTGGCGGGGAGGAAATGGTCGGAGTGGCAGGATTTGAACCTGCGACCCCTGCGTCCCGAACGCAGTGCTCTACCAGACTGAGCCACACTCCGACTTGGAGGCCGGCCTTATAGGTGGCGGTTTCCGAGGGCGCAAGCGCCTTTTTCGAGGTTCGTGTGACAGCCCGAAAAAACTTCTGAAATGGGATGTTGCATCCGTCCGAGTCGTGAGCTATTTCCACCGCCTCGCCGAGCCCTGAGGGGTTTCGCCGTTCCTGCTGGGGAATGGTGTAATGGTAACACTGCGGTTTTTGGTACCGTCATTCTAGGTTCGAGTCCTAGTTCCCCAGCCACTTCCTTCCATGACTAACGAGACTGATCCTCAGTCCTTGGATGGGGGTCTAGCCTCGGATGGTGGCTGCAATCTTTTCCTCGCACGCGCGGCCGTCTTGCGGGATGTCGCCATCTGGCGATTGTCGAGAAGGCCCCGCGAGGCGCTCTCGCCGTCACAGGGCTCCAGGGTCTAAAGCGGCGTAGTTTCGAGCCTTGAGCACACAGCATGTCGCGGTATTGACCCCGGCGGCGCCAGAACTCTTTCAGGTCGAGTTCGCAGTTGCGAGATAGAGGCTCGCGCGCTCGGGTTTAGCGCATCGAATCGATCTCTGATAACAGCGTTGTCATCGATATAGTTGGCGAAAATTTTCGTTGCTGAACGAGCTAAATGACAGTCAATTGTTACAGCAATTCACGAATTTGCTCACAAAACGCCGGCAAACTACTTGTTTTTCTCAGGCGACGGTGTAATTGCGGTTAAAAGGGGAATGGAGTTGTGATCGTGGAAGATAAAGCTACCTTAATCGAACTCACCGCCGAAATCGTGGCCAACTATGTGGCCAATAACGTTACGCCGGTTTCCGAACTTCCTGCGTTGATCCGTGCCACGCACGACGCTCTGGCCGGTATTGGCGCGCCGCCGGCGCCCACGGTCGAGGCCGTGACCAAGGCGACTCCGGCTCAAATCCGTAAGAGCATCACGCCGGAGGCGCTGATCAGCTTCGAAGACGGCAAGCCCTACAAGACGCTGAAGCGCCACCTGACCACCCACGGCATGACCGTGGCCGAGTACAAGGCCAAGTGGGGCCTGCCGAACGACTATCCGACCACGGCGCCGGCCTACAGCGAAGCCCGTTCGGCCATGGCCAAGGCCCTCGGCCTGGGGCAGGGCGGTCGCAAGGGCAAGGTTACGCGTTCGCGCAAGGGCTGATCGCTCAACAGCGTACGGAACACGAAGGGGACGCTGGCGGGCGTCCCCTTTTTCGTTTCGCCCTCTCCCGCAAGGAGAGGCGGAAATTCTAGGCGACGCCGCGCGCTTCGGCCTCGTCGACCTCTTCCACGTCCAGCACTCGGGCCAGGGCCTCGACCAGACGGGGAATCTCGACGGGCTTGGGCACAAGGGCGTCCATGCCGGCGTCGGCATAGAGCGTGCGCTCATGGGTCAATACGCTGGCGGTGACGGCGACGATCGGCGTGCGGGGCCGGCCGGTGCGTCGCTCGCCCGCGCGGATGGCCTGGCTGGCCTCCACGCCGTCCATGACCGGCATGTGCACGTCCATCAGGATGGCGTCCCAGCGGTCCTTCTCCCACATCGCCACGGCGTCGCGGCCATCCACGGCGAAGTGGCCATCGACGCCCAGGTGGCGCAGCAGGGTCAGCAGCACCGCGCGATTGGTCTGGTTGTCGTCGACGACCAGGATCCGCGGCGCGCGGTGGTCAAGCTCGGGCGTGGCGATGTCCAGGGATCGAGTGGGCGGGGCGACGGGCTCGGCCTTGGCCATCGGCAGGAGGATCGTGAAACAGGAACCGCCCTCCGCCGGGGCCGAGAAGGTGATCGCGCCGCCCATCAGCTCGATCAGGGTCTTGCAGATCGCCAGGCCCAGGCCCGAGCCGCCGGCCTGGCGGGTGCTGGAGCTGTCCAGCTGGGCGAACTTGGTGAACAGGCGTTCGCGCTGATCCTCGGGGATTCCGACTCCGGTGTCGATCACGCGCGCGGTGAGCGTCGCCGCGTCGCCCTCGACGATCACCCTCACCGCGCCGGCCTCCGTGAACTTCACGGCGTTGGAGATCAGGTTCGACAGCACCTGGCGCAGGCGCTCGGCGTCGCCCAGCCGCCAGCCGCCCGCCTCGGGCGAGACCTCGAGGCTGAACGCCAGGTCCTTGTCGCGCGCCAGGCCGCCATAGAGCTGGCGCAGCGCGTTGAGCTGGGCGCAGAGGTCGAACGGGGCGGGCAGGATCTCCATCTTGCCGGCCTCGATCTTGGAAATGTCGAGGATGGCGTTGATCACGCCCAGCAGCGACTGGCCCGAGGCCGTGATGGTCTCCAGGCGCTGGCGCTGGTCGGCCGCGAGGTCGCCGGCGCTCATGATCTGGGCCATGCCCAGCACCCCGTTCAACGGGGTGCGGATCTCGTGGCTCATGGTGGCCAGGAACTCGGTCTTGGCGCGGTTGGCGGTCTCGGCGGCGAGGGCCAGGTCCTGGGCCTCGGTCTTCAGGCGGCGGTTCTCGGTCAACTCGCGCTGCAACTCGGCGTTCAGGGTCTCGCTGGCCAGGCGCGCGCGCACCTCGCGGCCGACGACGCCGCGCATCAGGGCCGACATGCCGGCCGCCGCGAAGGCGCCAGCAAGGCCAACAAAGAGGAACTGGTCGACGCTGTCCCGGGGGACTTGCCGGGTCATCCACAGGAGCCCGGTGATGGCGGCCGTGGCGCTGATCATCGCGACGCGCCGGCTGGGCGCGGATGTCGCGAAGACCAAGGCCATCAGCACGAAATAGACCAGCTTCTGCGTCTCGAAGTGCAGGGTCTGGTAGGCCACGGTGTTGATCAGGAACAGGGCGTTCATGCCCAGGGTCAGCGCCTCAAGCGGCAAGCCCTTGATCTGGCCCCGGCGCAGCAGGGCCCAGGCGCAGATGGCGTAGAGACCGGCGGCGACCGACAGGCCTTCCAGGACGACGAACGCCAGACCCTGCTCGTAGAAGGGGTGGGATAGACAGATTAGCGCATAGTAGATCGAGGTCGCGAGCAGGTAGCCGCTCACGATAGGCACGTAGGCCTGCATCAGCGCGACGTTCTCCGGCCGCGTTTGTTTCGTTTTCGAAGCGGGCAACAACCTGTCCTCGAGCATCCCAGGGCGGGATCCTACACGAACACTGGTTAAGCCTTGTTTCGAACGCCGGTATCAGACGCCGCTGAGGATCAATCCAGGTGAATCGGGCGGCGTGTCGCCCCCGCCGTTGAGAGGGCGCTGCATCCAGACCAGGTCGACCCAGCGGTCGAACTTGTGGCCCATGTCCGGGAAGACGCCTTTCTTTTCAAAGCCGAGAGACGCGTGCAGGCCGATCGAGGCGGCGTTTCCGCTGTCGCCGATCACCGCGCACATTTGCCGCAGCCCCAAAGCTTCGCAATGGGAAATCAGGGCCTGCAACAAGGCTCGGCCGACGCCCTGGCCGACCGCCTTGGGCGAGACATAGACGCTGTCCTCGACCGTATAGCGATAGGCCGCGCGCAGACGGAACGGGCCGGCGTAGCAGTAGCCCAGAACCTCGCCGTCCAGTTCGGCGACGAGATAGGGCAGGCCGCGGGTGAGGAAGGCCGCCCGGCGGCGGCCCATCTCGGCCTCATCCGGCGGGATCTCCTCGAAGGTGCCCAGGCCGTTCAGGACGTTCCAGGCATAGATCGCCGAGATCGCGGGGATGTCGGCGTCGGCGGAGTGGCGGACCTGCAGCATCAAATCCTCGTAAACTGAAACCCTTCCCCGCGAGGGGGAAGGGGCTCTAAGCCCAGCCCTTCTCGACCGCCCAGACGGCGAAGGCGTAGTCGAGCGCGATCTCCTTGAGGAAATCGAAGCGCCCCGAGGCCCCGCCGTGGCCGGCGTCCATGTTGATCTTCAGCAGCACCGGGGCGCCGCTGGTGGTGTGGTCACGAAGCTTGGCGGCCCATTTCTCGGGCTCCCAGTAGGTGACGCGCGGATCCGACAGGCCGCCGGTGGCGAGCACGGCCGGATAGGGCTTGGCCGAGACGTTGTCGTAGGGCGAGTAGCTGGCGATGTAGTCGTAGGCCTCCTTGTCCTCCAGCGGATTGCCCCATTCGGGCCATTCCGGCGGGGTCAGGGGCAGGGACGTGTCGCTCATGGTGTTGACCACGTCGACGAACGGCACGGCGGCGATGATCCCGGCGAACAGGTCCGGCCGCATGTTGGTGATGGCCCCCATCAGCAAGCCGCCGGCCGAGCCGCCATAGGCGACCGTGTTCGAAGGCGCGCCATAGCCGGCCGCGTGCAGATGCTCGGCGCAGGCGATGAAGTCGGTGAAGGTGTTCTTCTTCTTGAACTTCTTGCCGTCCAGGAACCAGCCCCAGCCCTTCTCCGAGCCGCCGCGCGGGCAGGCCGTGGCCCAGATCCAGCCGCGGTCGACCAGCGACAGGTTCCTGATCGAGAAGCTGGGCTCCATGGCGATGCCGTAGCTGCCGTAGCCATACAGCAGCAGCGGGGCGGAGCCGTCCAGCTTGGTCCCCTTCCTCATCAGGATGAACACCGGCACATCGGTTCCGTCGCTGGCCTTGGCGTTCAGGCGGCGGGTCTCGTACTGGGCCGGATCATGGCCCGACGGGATTTCCTGGGTCTTGCGCAGGGTGCGCTGGCGCGAGGCCATGTCGTAGTCGAACCACTGCCGGGGGGTGGTCATCGAGTTGTAGACGAAGCGCAGGCTGGCGGTGTCGTACTCGTAGCCGCCTTCCAGGCTGAGCGCGTAGGCCGCCTCGTCGAAGCCGATGGTGTGCTCGTCGCCATTTGCCGCCGTGACCACCACCTGGTTCAGGGCGTCGACCTTCTCCAGCCGCACGAACCAGGCCTTGAAGGCCATGGTTCCAGAGATCAGGCGGCCCGGCTGGTGGGCGATCCAGTCCTTCCAGTTCGCCTTGCCGGTGGCGTTCTCCGGAGCCGTGACAAGCTTCCAGTCGACCGCGCCGTCGGCGTTGGTGCGGATCACCCAGTGGTCGTTCCAGTGCTCGACCTCGTAGCGAACGCCGACCTCGCGGGGGTGGAAGACGACCGGCGTCGCGGTGGGCATGGCGGCGGGGATCAGCAGGTTCTCGCTGGTCTCCTGGTTGCCGCACGAGATGACAATGTATTTCTCGGAACTGGTGACGCCCACGCCGATGAAGAAGCCCTCGTCGGGCTCATCATAGATCAGCACGTCGTCCTGGGCCGTCCCCTTGGCCGGGCGACGATAGATCTTGGCGGGACGGCCGTTGTCGTCCCGGAAGGTCCAATACAGCCACTGGCTGTCGGGCGAGAAGCAGAAGTCGCCGGTGGTGCTCTCGACGGGGCTTTCCAGCACCTCGCCGGTCGCCAGGTCCTTCACATGGACGCGGTAGACCTCCGAACCCTGCTCGTCGACGGCGAAGGCGTAGAGCTTGTGGTCCGGCGAATGGCTGGCCGCGCCGACCTGGTAGAATGCCTTGCCCTTCGACTCGGTCTCCTCATCCAGCAGGATCTCTTCGGCGCCGCCGCCGCCCATTCCTGCCTTAGAGACGGGCTTGCGGGCGTGGATCGGATGCTGCGCGCCCTTCTCGAAGCGGGTGTAGTACTCGAACGGGCCATCCTTGGCGGGGACGCTGGCGTCGTCCTCCTTGATGCGGCCCTTCATCTCCTCGAACATCGCCGTCTGCAGCGCCTCGGTCGAGGCGAGCATGGCCTTGGCGTAGGCGTTCTCCTCGGTCAGGTGCGCCTTGACGTCGGCCTTGATCAGGGCCGGGTCGCGCAGGACCTTCTGCCAGTTGTCGTCCTTCATCCAGGCATAGTCGTCGACCCGGGTGCGACCCAGTTGCTCGATCGTCTTGGGGATCTTGCGAGCGAGGGGCGGGCTTGCCGAGTGATTGGGGCGGGCGGCGTCTGACGACATGGGGGATCCGAAAGCTATTCCAGGGAGGACCGTGGGGGATGACGTAAGCGTCGCGGCCGCGCTCGTCATCATCTGTCGCCGGTTCATGGCCAGAATTTTCCCCAACTGACTCTAACGCGCGACTGCGGCAGAACGACAACTTGCGGCGCGAGAATCCTGTGGTCAAACTCCCTCTGTGGTCGGGCGAGTAGTCGAGTTAAGCGTAACCAAGGGGGCGATATGGCCTGGGATCTTTCCGTCGACCTGATCAAGGCGACGGTTCAGATTGAGCAGCCGCTGGGTGACGGCACGCGGACGGTCGGCACCGGCTTTCTGATCTCCGACCCGACCCCGGACGGCAAGCCGCGGACCATCCTGGTCACCGCCGCCCACGTGTTCGACAAGATGCCTTCCGTCTCGGCCAAGATCGGCTACCGCATCGAAGGCGGCGACGGCGTCTGGCGCTTCGATCCCGAGACCCTGAAGATCCGCGATGGCGATCACCCGCTGTGGGTCAAGCACCCGACCCGCGATGTCGCGGCCATGGTGGTCGAGGCCCCGCCCGAGTTCGTCAAGGCGGCCATCCCGATGAAGTACCTGGCCCAGGACGACACCTTCAACAAGTTCAACCTGGGCCCCGGCGACGAGATGATGGCGCTGGGCTTTCCGCGCGGTCTGTCGGCCAATCCGGCCGGGTTCCCGATCCTGCGCTCGGGCCGCGTGGCCTCGTACCCGCTGGCGCCGGCCGCCAACTTCCCGACCTTCCTGATGGATTTCTCGGTGTTCCCCGGCAATTCGGGCGGGCCGGTGTTCATGGCGGAGGGCGCGCGCCGCCGGCCTGGCGCCAGCGAAAGCCAGGAAGTCCAGTTCGTGGCCGGTCTCCTGACCCAGCAGGTCGAGCTGTCGGGCGAGCGCCTGGAGATCGGCATCGTCACCCACGCCAAGTTCATCCGCGAGACCCTCGCCCTGTTGGACAAGGTTCCCGGCTCGCCGGTCACCCAGGCGCGGCTGGCCAAGCCCGAGCCCAGCATACCCGGCGCGGTCGCGGCGGTGGCGATCTCGGCCAATGCGATGGGGGCTTCCCACTAGCGACTATTTCGGAACGCGATACGCGCGAGGCCCGTTCTTGTGGGGAGTTCAACACCACACACAGGAGTGAGCCATGAGCACCAATCGTGTCGAAGGCGCTATCGACAAGGGCGTGGGCGCCGTCAAGGAAGCCGCTGGCAAGGCCACCGGCAACGAACGCCTCGAAGCCGAAGGCGCGGTCCAGAAGGCCAAGGGCGACGTTCAGAACAAGGTCGGTCAGGCTCAGGACAAGATCGGCGACGCGATCAAGAAGTGAACGCCGAGCTATGACTAGCAGAAGCGGCCGCCGGAGCGATCCGGCGGCCGTTTTGTTTTTGGACCTGAGACCACCAATCAGGCGTCTGTTTCCTCGTAGGTCGCCGCATAGGCCACCGGGAAATTCACCGACCTGGCGATGAAGCAGACCTTGTGGATCTCATGATGGATGGCGTCGGCCTTGGCGAGGTCGGCGCCGCGCTCGACCCGGATATGCGGCTTCAGCGTCGCGCTCAGAAAGCGGCCGGCGCCGTCGGGCGTGCTTTCGCCGACGCCGATCGGCTGGCCCCGGTAGCCGCGCACCACGACCCCCGCCGCCGAGGCCAGGTGCAGGTACCACAGCATGTGGCAGGCGCTCAGCGAGGACAGCAGCAGGTCTTCGGGATTGTGCAGCGTCGGGTCGCCGCCCAGCAGCGGATCGTTGGAGCAGGGGATGGGCGGCTTGCCGGGCGTGGCGATGATCCAGGTGCGATCATACCCGCGATAGGTCTTCGTACCCTGGCCCCGATCGCCGGTCCATTCGACCAGGCTTGTATAGTCGTGCTGCTTGGCCATCGGACGCTCCTCGGACCGTTGGACGCTTAGCGCGATTCCGCCGGCCCGAGGGGCGTGGAGAGCTTAGCCGTAGATCACCGAGATCGTCTCGGCCACGCAGGCCGGGCGTTCCTCGCCCTCGATCTCGATGGTGCACTCGTTCTTCATCTGCAGGCCGCCCGACTTGGGCTCGGCGGAGAGCAGCTTCTGGCGCATCCGCACGCGCTTGCCGACGCGGACCATGCCGGTGAAGCGGACCTTGTCGCAGCCATAGTTGATGCCCCGCGTGACGCCCGTGACGCGCAGGATGTCCGCGCCCAGCATCGGGATCAGCGATAGGGTCAGGTAGCCATGGGCGATCGGGCCGCCGATCTCGCGGGTAGCGCGCTCGACGTCGACGTGGATCCACTGGTGGTCGCCCGTGGCCTCGGCGAACAGGTTGACGCGCTCCTGGGTGACCTCGACCCAGTCGGACACGCCGATCTCCTGGCCAACCAGGCTGGCGACGTCAGCGTAGGCGACTTCCTTCATGGTGTTTTCTCTCCCTCGAACAGTTGTTCGGATAGAGACCAGTCCGGGCGTCGCGGGTCAACCGGAGAAGGTCGAAACCACCAGCCAGACATTCGCCGCCGAGATCACCACGAACAGGAACCAAGCCACGATCTTGGTGATCCAGCCATCGGCGAACGGCCCCATCAGCGCCTTGTCGTCGGTGAAGCGCAGCAGCGGCCAGATGGCGAACGGCAGCTGGGCGCTCAGCACCACCTGGGTCAGCACCAGCAGCTTGCCGACCGAGTGCTCGCCCATCGTCAGGACGCCGATCAGCGCCGGGGCGATGGCCAGGCCCCGGGTGATCAGCCGCCGCTGCCAGCAGGGGATCTTCAGGTCCAGGAACCCCTCGAGGATCACCTGGCCGGCGATGGTGCCGGTGAAGGTCGAGCTCTGGCCCGAGGCGAACAGGGCGATGGCGAACAGCACGCCGGCCAGCGCCCCGCCGGTGACGGGGGCCAGCAACTGGTGGGCCTCCTCGATGCCGGCGACTTCCGTCAGGCCGGATACGTGGAAGGCCGAGGCCGCCAGGATCAGGATCGCGGCGTTGATGAAAAGGGCCAGGAGCAGCGAGATGACCGTGTCGATGGTCGAAAGTCGGATCGCCGACCGCTTTCCCGGCGCGTCGGCGGGTGTCACCCGCGTCTGCACGATCGCCGAGTGCAGGTAGAGGTTATGCGGCATGATCGTCGCGCCCAGGATGCCGATCGCCAGGTAGAGGGCGTTGCCCTGCTTCAACGCGTCCAGCGAGGGAACCAGACCCCGCGCCACGTCGCCGGCATTGGGCGGGGCCAGGATCAGTTGAACGAGGAAGCAGATCCCGATCGTCGAGATCAGGCCCAGGATGATCGCCTCCAGCTGCCGGAAGCCCTTGCCCTTGAGGCCCAGCACGATGACCGTGTCCAAGGCGGTCAGCAGCACGCCAGCCCATAGCGGAATGCCCAGCAGCAGCTTGAAGGCCAGGGCGCTGCCCAGCACTTCGGCGATGTCGCAGGCGATGATGGCCAGCTCGGCCAGCAGCCACTGTATCCGCACCGCGCGCGGTCCGAACCGCTCGCGCGACATCCGGGCCAGGTCCTTGCCGGTGACCAGGCCCAGCCGCATCGACAGGGTCTGCAGCACGATCGCCGCCAGGCTGGACAGCACGACCACGAACAGCAAGGACGTGCCGTAGCGCGAGCCGGCCTCGATGTCGGTCGCCCAGTTGCCGGGGTCCATATAGCCGACGCTGACCAGCAGGCCAGGTCCAGCGACCCGCAGCATCCGCTTCCAGGCCGACAGGCCATCGGGCACGGCGACCGCGCCCCGAACCTCCGCCGGACAGAACGGCGCGGTGGCGGTCTTCGGGATCGAGATTCGGGGCAGGCGGGCGAGCAGGGCTGCGAGCATGGCCAAGCGTTACCGTGGATTCGCCGGACTTATAGAACCAAAGGCGTGACTTAGCGCTCCAACGCCGCGCGTGCGGCCTCGGGCAGCAGGCTGACGGCCTCGTCCAGCAGAGTCCGCCACGTCTCGCCGCGCTCGCGGGCCTCGGCATAGGCGTCGCGGAGGGCGAAGGGGTCGTCCTCCGTCAGGATCTCGATCAACTGCGCGGCCTGCAGCCGGTCCTTGAGACCCTTCTCCGGATTGACCTTGCGATCACGGCTGACGATCAGCTTGTGCACGGCGTAGCGGGCTGGGGCGGGGACGTTCACCAGCACGCCGGCGCCATGCAGCATCGCCGTCTCCACCGGCTCGCGCAGCAGATAGTCCATGAAGGGGAGCGGCACGGCGTCGCTGCCCAGGGTGGGCAGGAACGAGGGCTTGTCGCGGGGCGCGCCGCGATTGGTCGTCAGCACGTCGACACGATAGCGCTCGCCCAGGGCGTAGCTGGTCGTGCGAGCGGCGTCGAAGGCGTAGCTGACAGGGCGGAAGCGCGGATCCAGGCCGCGCAGGATGTCGAGCACGGGGCGGTCCAGCTTGTCGTCGACATGTGTGGCGATCCCGAAGTCCTGGGCGATGTCGAGGTCCAGGGTCGCCAGGCTGGTGAGAGGCAGACGGACGGCCAGATGCGCCGCAAAGGTTTGATAGGCGGTTGTGCCGATGACCAGGGCCCGCAACCGGAACGCGCCGGCCTCAGCCAGGGCGGCGGCGATCTCGCCGCTCGTGCGATCAGGGCGGGGCGCGCCCGAGGCGACGATGGCCGCCACCAGTCGGCGACGGTCCTCCACATCGGCGCGGTGTTCGCCATGGCGGGCGATCCGCTCGCGCAGCTCTTCGCTGTCGGGGCCGACATAGACCTGCTTGCGGCTGCTCGCGCCGCCGGTCGGCATTTGGACGTACCAGTAGATCCGGCCCTTCACCGTCTTGGAGACGAAGCTCGACCCAGCCGGAAACTCGCCCAGACGCGCGAGGCGCAGGCGTTCCATCAGTTCCGCGTAGCTGGTGCTGGCCGAAAGCGGCAGGCGCTGGATCATGCAAGCAAGTTATACGCAAATCCAAAATCTGCGTATAACTTTCCCGGGACCTAAACGATCCGGCTCTCGCCCTTGCCCCAGTACGCGTCGCGGATCAGCCGCTTGTAGAGCTTGCCAGTCGGATGCCTTGGCAACTCCGCCATGAAGTCGATCCGGCGCGGGGACTTCACGTGGCTGAGATTGGCGCGGGCGAAGGCCATCAGCTCTTCGGCCAGGGCCGTCTGGTCCTCGGCGTGGTCCATGGGCTGGATGACGGCCACGACCTTCTCGCCCATCTCTTCGCAGGGGGCGCCGACCACGGCGGCGTCGGCGACCTTGGGGTGGGTGATCAGCAGGTTCTCGATCTCCTGCGGATAGATGTTCACCCCGCCCGAAATGATCATGAAGCTCTTGCGGTCGGTCAGGTAGAGATAGCCCTCTTCGTCCGCCCAGCCCACGTCGCCCAGGGTGGTCCAGCCATGCTTGTTGTAGCTCTCGGCGGTCTTTTCCGGGGCGTTGTGGTAGTTCACCGCAGGGCCGTTGGCGAAATAGACCGCGCCCTCGGTGCGCGGTGGGACCAGGTCGCCGGCCTCGTCGCAGATGCGTAGTTCGCCCAGCACCGCCTGGCCGACGCTGCCCTTGTGGGTCAGCCAGTTCTTGGAATTGATCCAGCAGAAGCCGTTGCCCTCGGTGCCGGCGTAGTACTCGTAGATCACCGGACCCCACCAGGCGATCATCTGCTCCTTGACCGGGATGGGGCAGGGCGCGGCGGCATGGACTGCCGACTTCATCGACGACACATCGTACCTGGCGCGGACCTCTTCCGGCAGCTTCAGCATCCGCACGAAGTGGGTCGGGACGAACTGCCCGCAATTGACCTTGTGCCGCTCGATGAGCGCGAGCGCCGTCTCTGGATCGAACTTCTCCAGCACGATCACCGTGCCGCCCAGCTTGTGGACGCTCATGCACCAGCGCAGCGGGGCGGCGTGATACAGCGGGGCGGGCGAGATGTAGATGCTGTCGCCGGAGAAGCCGAATAGGCCCTGGGCCATCATCTGCAGGGCGTTCGGCGCGTCGATCGGACCGCCGTTCAGCGCCGGCTTGACGCCCTTGGGCCGGCCGGTGGTGCCGGAGGAGTAGAGCATGTCCGAGCCGGCGCTTTCGTCGGCGATCGGCGTGGTCGGCTCGTCGGCGCGGGCTTGCTCGAAGTCGGCATAGGCGCCGTGGGTTCCGCCGACCGCGAACAGGGTCAGGTCCGGGACCAGCCGGGCCACCTCGTCGATCAGCGGACCCATGGCGGTGGAGGTGATGAACACCTTCGCCCCGCAGTCCTTCAAGATGTATTCGACCTCGGCGGCGGTCAGCTTGGTCGAGACGCAGACGAAGTAGAGCCCCGCCCGCTGCGCCGCCCAGGCGACCTCGAAGAAGCGGGCGTTGTTCTCCATCAGGATGGCGATGACATCGCCCTGACCAAGGCCCAGCGACCGGAACAGGTGCGCGCCCTGGTTCGAGCGCTGGTCCAGTTGGGCGTAGGTCACGACCTCGCCGGAGCCGGCCATGATGTAGGCGGCCTTGTCGCCTTGGGACTGGGCGTGGAGATAGGGGTGCATGTCCGGGCCTCTCGTCTTAAGCGGCCATGGGCGCGCGGGCGGCCTCGCGGATCATGTCGCTGGCCTTTTCGGCGATCATGATCGTGGGGGCGTTAGTGTTGCCGGACACCAGGCGCGGCATGACCGAGGCGTCGACGACCCGCAGACCCTCGACGCCGCGCACGCGCAGCTGGGCGTCGACCACGGCCATCACGCCCTGGCCCATCTGGCAGGTGCCGACCGGGTGATAGATCGTCGAGCCGGACAGGCGCGCATAGCCCAGGAGCTGCTCGTCGCTGGTGAACTCGCCGCCTGGATTGATCTCGCTCTCTACATAGGGTGACAGGGCGGCGGCCTGGCCGATCTTGCGCGCCCACTTCAGGCCCGCCACGGCGACTTCCTGGTCCAGCGGATCGGCCAGGTAGTTGGCGAAAATGGTCGGGTAGACGCTGGGATCGGCCGACTTGATCCTCACGTGGCCGCGGCTCTCCGGGCGCAGCTGGCACGGGGCAATGGTCAGGCCGGGGGCGTTCTCCAGCTCCATCCTCTGCTCGTTGACCAGCTTGTCCAGGTCCATGGTCGCGGGGAGGATGTGGAACTGGATATCCGGTCCCGCCAGATCCGGACGGGACTTGCAGAACGCGGCGATGTGCGCGGCCGACAGGGTCAGCAGGCCCTTGCGCTGGAAGAGGTAGCGCAGCGCCTCGCCGGCCAGACGGCCGCCCTTGGACTGTTCGTTGACCGAGACCACGCCGGCCTTCAGCCGATAGCGCACGCTCATCACGTAGTGGTCCTGCAGGTTCTCGCCGACGCCTGGCAGGTCGGCCACGACCTTGACGCCGTTGCGGATCAGAAGCTCGGCGGGGCCGACGCCCGACAGTTGCAGCAACTGCGGCGAGTTGATCGCGCCGCCGGCCAGGATCACCTCGCCCCGGGCCTTGGCCACGCGCTTGACGCCGTTCTGGGTGAACTCGACGCCGACGGCGCGCTTGCCCTCGAACAGCACCTTGCCGGCCAGGGCGTTGGTCTCGACCCGCAGGTTGGGACGGTTCATGGCCGGGTGCAGGTAGGCCACCGCCGCCGAGCAGCGCTGGCCGTTCTTGACGGTCAGCTGATAGTAGGTCGCGCCCTCCTGGGTCGCGCCGTTGACGTCGTCGTTGCGCGGGATGCCCGCCTGCTCGCAGGCCTCGATCACCGCGTTCGAGATCGGGTTCTTCTCGGTGACGTCCGAGACGTTCAGCGGACCGCCCGTGGCGTGCCAGTCGCTTTCGCCGCGTTCCTGATGCTCGGCGCGGCGGAAGTACGGGGCCACGTCGTCCCAACCCCAGCCCTCGCACCCCAGCTGCCGCCAGCCGTCATAGTCGGCGTGCTGACCGCGGATATAGAGCAGGCCGTTGATCGAGGATGAACCGCCCAGCACCTTGCCGCGCGGCCAGACGTGGGTGCGGCCGCCCGTGCCGGGGTCCGGCTCGGTCTGGTAGAGCCAGTTGACCTTGGGATCCTTCAGGGTCGACGAGTAGCCGACCGGGATGTGGATCATCAGGTTCGAGGCGAACTGCGAGAGGTTCTTGGTCGGGCGGTCGTCGCCGCCGGCCTCCAGCAGCACGACCTTGAACCGGCCGCCTTCCGACAGTCTTGCCGCCAGCACGCAGCCAGCCGAGCCCGCGCCCACGATGACGTAGTCGGCCTCGATGATCCCGGTCATCGTCTCTCTCCCCAGAGCGCGCTTAGACGCGCTCGTTCTTTTTTTGAGATCAGAGCCCTTCTGTTCAGAAGGGCTCCGGAACAGTCCCGCGTGTGCTCCGCGTGATCGATGTTCAGTTGGCAGGATGCGCCTAGCTTCGGCGATCGCGCAAGTTGCCGTCGCGGCGCCGTTTCTCCAGCGCGTTTCCAGGGTATCGTCGTGTCAAAGAACGATGCTCTGGGAGACGCGTGATGGATTTGATCAGCCAGACGGTAGTGGACGGCATCGCCGGCCCCGGAGCCCCGCCGACCTATCCAACTCTCAGCGGCGTCGACCTCGCCGACATCTTCCGCTTCACCAAGGGCCAGCCCTGGGCCGACTTCGCGCGGATGCGCACCGACGCCCCGGTCATGTGGCACTCCGAACCCTATGGCGGACCGGGCTTCTGGGCCCTGACGCGCTATGATGACGTCCAGCGGGTCAACGGCGATCCGGCGACCTTCTCGTCACAGCGCGGCGGCATCCTGATGTCGATGGGCTCGCCCGAGAAGCGCCACGCCCTGCTGTTCCGGGCGTCCATGGACACCATGATCAATCTCGACGCGCCGCATCACCTGCAGCTGCGTCGCGAGCACATGCCTTACTTCACCCCGGCCTATCTGCGCGGTCTGACCGAGCGGGTGCGGGCCGAGGTGACGCGGCTGCTGGACGCCATGGAGCCGCTGCTGGCCGATGGCGCCGAGATCGACCTGGTCGAGCATTTCTCGTCGCACCTGCCGCTGTTCACCCTGTGCGAGATCCTGGGCGTGCCGCCCGAGGATCGGCCCCGGTTCCTGAAGTGGATGCACTACCTCGAGCGCGCCCAGGACCTGGCCGTCCAGAATGCCGCCGCCCCCGTCGCCCCGACGCTGGAGCTGATGCAGTTCGTCCAGGACTTCAACATCGGCGTCGAGGAGATGTTCGACTACGGCCGCATGATGCTGAAGAAGCGTCGCGAAGACCCGCAGGAAGACCTGATGACCGCCATCGCGCGGGCCCAGGTCGACGGCGCCCTGCTGGCCGACGAATACCTGGACGGCTCGTGGCTGCTGATCGTGTTCGCTGGCAACGACACCACGCGCAACACCCTGTCGGGCGCGATGAAGCTGCTGACCGAGTTTCCGGACCAGAAGCAGAAGCTGATCGACGATCCCTCGCTTCTCGGCGGCGCGGTCGACGAGTTCATCCGCATGGTCAGCCCGGTGATCTACATGCGCCGCACGGCCACGGCCGACGTCGAGGTCGACGGCCAGCTGATCCGCGAGGGCGAGAAGGTCGTCATGTACTACGGCGCCGCCAACCGCGATCCGGCCATGTTCCCCGAGCCCGACACGCTGGACGTGACGCGGGCCAATGCCAGCAAGCACATCGCCTTCGGCTATGGCCCCCACACCTGCATCGGCAAGCGCGTCGCCCAGATCCAGCTGGAGGAGGCCTATCGTCAGATCCTTGAGCGGTTCCCCGACCTGAGCTGGACGGGAAATATCGAGATCGCGCCGAACAACTTCGTGCATGCGATCAGCAAGCTGGGCGTGAAGCGGGGGTAGGGGCGGGGGCGAGAGGCGCTTTACCGAGTGGGGGGAAGGCATTACAACTCATGGCTTCAAGGAGCCTGGCGCCATGCCGAACGGGTACAATGCTTGGGGTTTCTACAATAACCCCAACGATCCTCGCATTATTGTGCCGAAGATGAACCCCATGATGGGCTGGACCGTCAATCTGGCCCATCGAGAGGCGCGGGTGGCCTTGGTCCTGATGGCCATCCTCATCGTCGCAAGCATCGCTGCATCGATCCTGGTGCGCTGACCTGGGTAGGGTCCCGCCAGCGCCGAACCCGCCAGGCCCAGAGTCCAAGCGACGAATTTTTCAGCGATAGCGCCGTCGCGGCAGCTTGCGGTCGGGTGTGGTTGTTTGCAACGCTGCGCGGGGCATACGATCGTTTGAAAACGACCTCCAGGGAGACCGCGCCATGTCCAACCCCACCTTCGAGACCCTGCTCTACGACGTTGAGGACGGGATCGCGACGATCACCCTGAACCGTCCAGAGCGGATGAACGCCTTCACCGCCCGGATGATGAAGGACCTGCTGGAGGTGCTGGACGTCACCGACGCCGACGACGCGGTGAAGGTGGTGATCATCACCGGCGCGGGCCGGGCGTTCTGCGCCGGAGCCGACCTGGGCGGCGGAGGCGCCACCTTCGATCGCACCTCGCCCCAGGCGCTGGAGCGGGAAGAGGGCAAGGTCGGTGACATCTATCGCGACGGCGGCGGCCGCGTGACCCTGCGGATGTACGACAGCCTCAAGCCCATCATCGGCGCGATCAACGGCGCGGCGGTCGGCGTGGGCGTGACCATGCAGCTGCCGATGGACATCCGCCTCGCCTCCACCGAAGCCAAGTTCGGCTTCGTCTTCGCCCGTCGCGGCATCAACCCGGAGGCCGCGTCCAGCTGGTTCCTGCCGCGCCTGGTGGGCCTGCAGACGGCGCTGGAGTGGTGCTACACCGGACGTGTCTTCCCGGCCTCCGAAGCGCTGGAGAAAGGGCTCGTCCGCTCGCTACACGCGCCCGACGAGCTGCTGCCCGCCGCCCGCGCCCTGGCTCGCGAGATCGCCGACAATACCGCGCCCGTCTCGGTGGCCCTGACCCGCCAGCTGCTGTGGCGGATGGCGGGCGCCGCGCATCCGATGGAGGCCCACAAGGCCGACAGCCGGGCGATCCAGTCGCGCGGCGCCTCGGGCGACGCCAAGGAGGGCGTGACCTCGTTCCTGGAGAAGCGCGCGCCGGCTTATCCGAACAAGGTCTCGGCCGACCTTCCGGACATCTGGCCGGAATGGGAAGAGCCCCAATTCCGCTAAGTGTGTTCCGCTAAGCGCGTTGAGGTGAGTTTGTCGCGGGCTTCGCTCACGGCTCGTTAAGCACGATCTGGTCTTGTCGTTGCGATGAGCGAGCCCGCGTCCCTGTCGTTTCCCGAGCCGGAGGCCCCCCGGGCCGCGCCGCGCTCGCGCTCGGCCCTGCTGAAGCGGCTGGCCGACGTCGTCTGCCTGCCGACCAGCCGGATCAACGCCTTCGAACGCTCGATGACCGCCGATTTGCTGGTCGAGATGCTGCGCGACGCCAATGTCGGCGAGCGCGAGAAGGTCGCCCGCCGCCTGGCCATGCTGGTCGAGATCCCGGGCGTGCTGGCGCGCCTGCTGATGCGCGACGAGCTGCCGGTGGCCCGCGCCCTGCTGGTCGAGGCCGAGAAGCTGTCGGACGCCGACCTGATCGCCTGCCTCTACCACTCGACCACGGATCACCGCCGCCTGATCGCCAAGCGGCGCGGGGTCAGCGAGGTGGTCGCCGACGCTTTGATCGATATGGGCGAGGCGCCCGTGGTCGAGACCCTGCTGCGCAACGAGCTGGTCAAGTTCAGTCACCAGGGCGTCGAGAACATCGTCGCCATCACGCGCGACGCCCAATACCTGATCCCGCTGCTGCTGCGCCGGCCCGAGCTGCGGCCCAGCCACGCCTACGTGATGTTCTGGTGGGCCGACGCCGAGGCGCGCAAGACGATCCTCCAGCGCTTCGCGGTGTCGCGCGAGATCCTGCAGGACGCGGTCGGCGACGTCTTCGCCCTGGCTTCGGCCGAGGGCTGGCAGGACCCCTTGTCGCGCAAGGCCTTGCAGTTCATCGAGCGCCGCCAGCGCAACCGCGCCGCCATCGCCAAGAGCCCCTACGACAGCCTGGACGAGGCGGTGGCCGCCGGCGAGGCGGGGATCACCCGCGAGATCGCCGAGGAGATCTCGTATCTCTCGGGCCTGAAGCCGATGACCGGCGCCAAGATCTTCACCGATCCGGGCGGCGAGCCGCTGGCCATCCTTTGCAAGGCCACGGGCCTGCCGCGCAAGTGCGTGCGCCAGCTGTGGCGCGGCCTGCGCCGCCGGGAAGTCGACTCCAGCGGAGCGACCGACCACGCCCTGGACCGGGTGCTGACCGTCTACGACGCCATCGCCGTCGATCGCGCCCAGACGGTGCTGCGCTACTGGAACTGGTCGCTGACCTCGGCCCTGACGCCGGCCCTGCTGAAGGCTATTCGCGATGGCGACGAAGCCGCCGTCGACGAATACTCGGCGCCGCAGCGCGCGGCGATGCTAGCGCTGTCGCGCGACTTCGGTCGATAGTTTCGGGATATCTTTGATATCTCAACGTGTTCGCTGGACGTCGTTCAGGACTCAATATGCGGGACACGACCTCTGACCGGTCATGTCCATCTCACGAACACTGGAATATTACGTACGATCTCTTTGTAGAGGCCGTATTGCCCGGCGCCTGCAATCTTTGTATGCACGCCTCGACTGATCAAGGAATCAGCCGCATCAACAAAAAGATTTGTCGACGGGCGAGGCTATGATGGAAGATCAATCGAACCTGATCGAGATGACCGCGGGTATTGTTTCAGCCTATGTTGGCAATAATGTTGTCGGCACGGCTGACCTTCCCGCGCTGATCCAGCAGGTCCACGCCGCCCTCGCCACCGTCGGTTCGCCGGCGGCCGAGCCCGCCCCGGCTCCGAAAGAGCCCGCGGTCGCCGTCAAGAAGTCGATCACCCCCGACTTCCTGATCTGCCTGGAAGACGGCCGGAAATTCAAGTCGCTGAAGCGCCACCTGCGCACCAAGTACGACATGACCCCGGAAGAGTACCGGGCGAAGTGGAACCTGCCCAAGGATTACCCGATGGTGGCGCCGAACTACGCCGAGGCGCGTTCTAACCTCGCCAAGCAGATGGGCCTGGGCCAAGGCGGCCGCAAACCCGCCCGCAAGACGAAATAGCCGAGTCGGAACAAAAGCTTGGCCTTGGGGCCATTCCGAAGATCCTCGCGCCCGTCGTCCGAACCCGGACGGCGGGCGTGTTCGTTGGTGATTGACTCTCCCCGGGAATCTTGTCGCGCGACATGTTTTTCGCTTGCCGCCGATTCGTTCCTTAAGCGATAGTGAATCGAAGTGATTCCAACGACTTGTTAAGGACTCTGAAGATGTCCGCGCAACTGAGCGCATCGGCCACGGCGGCCCGCGCTCACCAGGAGATGTTCGCCTACTGGGCGTCCCTCCGCCGGGGGGCGAGCCTCCCCGCGCGCGTCGACCTGCATCCCACGAGCATGAAGCGGCTGTTGCCCACGGTCAGCTTGATCGACGTCGTCAACCAGCCGCGCGACTACCGCCTGCGTCTGGCCGGCACCGGCCTCTACGGCGTCTATGGCCGCGAGATCACCGGCCGGATGATCGGCGACGTCTACAACAAGGACGCCTTCGACTACTGGCGCCGGGAGTTGGACAAGGTGGTCGACGAGCGTCGCCCCGGCGTCGGCGTCCACAGCCTGGCCTGGCGCGGCGCCCCGCACATGTCGATCCTGTGGCTGCGCCTGCCGCTGGCCAGCAACGGCAAGGACGTCGACATGATCCTCGGCTACGACGCCGTGGTCGGCTCCGCCTCGGAAGGCTTCTCGGGCATCCGGGCGGCTTAGGGTCGTCTTTCAGACGTTGACGATTCCGCGCGAGCGATCGACGCTCGCGCCATGACGGTGCTCGTGCTCGGCGCGACGGGGTTCATCGGTCCCCATGTCGTCCGTTCCCTTCAGGCCGCGGGCCGCGAAGTCCTAGGCGTCAGCCGGGAACTCGGCGTCGATCGTCGCGACGTTGCGGCCGTGCGGACCCTTGTTCGAGATCGCCGAGTGACGGAAGTCGTCGATCTCCTGGCCTTTACTGAAGCAGATACCCTACCGCTGCTCGACGCTCTGGACGGCGAGGTCGGGCGCTGGGTCATGGTGAGTTCCTGCGACGTCTACCGCAACTACGAGGGCCTGCACCGTAAGGCCGCACCGGAACCGATCGCGATGCTGGCCGAGGATGCGCCGCTGCGGAAGACGCGCCATCCCTACCGCGTAGATCCGCTCCGGCGGGCGCAAGCCGAAGACGCCTGGCTGGATGCCTATGACAAGATACCGCTGGAAATGGCGGTAAGGATGCGGCCAGATCACGTGATCCTTCGCCTGCCTATGGTGTTCGGACCGGGCGACAGGCAGCGCCGATTCCGGTGGTTGCTGAAGCCGATGATGACGGGCTCCAAATCCCTTAGAGTCGATCCAGCCTGGATGGCCTGGCGGACAAGCTACGGCTATGTCGAGGACGTGGCCGATGCCCTGGCGACGGCCGCCCTGCATCCTGACGCCACCGACCGGACCTTCAATCTCGGCTTGCCCGACGCGCCGGATCACGGCGTCTGGATTGATCGCTTCGGCAAGGCGCTGCGCTGGACGGGCGCGGTGGTCGATACGCTCGCGCCTTCGGACGGTCCGCTGAAGGCGCTGGACCTGTCTTATCCGCTGGTTGTCGACACCCGCGCCTTCCGCGAGGCCTGCGGCTGGCGCGAACGGACGCCGCTCGATGTGGCCCTGGAGCGCACCATCGCTGACGAGCGTGCTCGGAGCTGACTACCCCTCCAGGAACGCCTCGACCTCTCGCCGGCTCGGCATCGACGGCGCGGCGCCGGCTTTCTGAACCGAGAGGGCCGCGGCGGCGTTGGCCAGCTCGACGGCCTCGCGCAGGTCCATGCCGCCCGCCAGGGCCGCGCACAGGCTGCCGCAGAAGCAGTCGCCGGCCCCGACGGTGTCGATCGCCTTGACCTTCTTGCCCTCGACCAGGAACGCCTCGTCGCGACGGACGGCGGCGACGCCGGCCACGCCCAGGGTGACGATGATCGTCTGGTCCGGGCGGCTCATCAGCTTGCGGGCGGCGACCGAGACCTCTTCCAGGCGCGACGGCTCGCGGTCCAGCTTCGCGTAGCTGGCCAGTTCGGTCTGGTTGACGATCAGGATGTCGGTCAGCGGGAACAGGGCCGCGCCCTGCGGCAGGGCCGGGGCGGCGTTCAGAACGCGCAGCGCGCCCTTGGCCGCGCCCAGGCGGAACAGGGCCTCGATGGCCACGGGCGGGGTCTCCAGCTGGCACAGCAGCACCCGCTGGCCCTCGATCGCCGTGGCCGCGACATGCTGGCCGGTGACCATGGCGTTGGCCCCCGCCGTGACGACGATCATGTTCTCGGCGTTGTTGGCGACCCAGACGTGGGCCTGGCCGGTCGGCACGCCTTCCAGCGCCATGACGTCGGCGACCTGCACGCCATAGCCGGCCAGCTTGGCCTTGAGGCCGAGGCCGCTGTCGTCGCCGCCCACGGCGCCCATCAGCCGGGTGGGCACGCCCATGCGCGCGGCGGCGACCGCCTGGTTGGCGCCCTTGCCGCCCAGGAACAGTTGAAGGGAGGTGCCCGCCACGGTCTCGCCGGGTCTTGGCAGGTCGTCGACCCGCGCCACGGCGTCCAGATTGATCGAGCCCAGGACAAAAACAGTCATGTCGTATGTCTTCTAGCTAAATACGCCTAACCGCCGCCGCCGCGCTGGAAGCTCTCCACCAGGCTGCCCGCGACGAGTCGCCAGCCGTCCACTAGCACGAAGAAGATCAGTTTGAAGGGCAGGCTGATAGTCGCGGGTGGCAACATCATCATGCCCATGCTCATCAGCACGCTGGCCACGACCAGATCGATGACCAGGAACGGGATGAACAGCAGGAAGCCGATCTCGAACGCGCGCTTCAGTTCGGAGATCATGAAGGCCGGCGTCACGACCTTCATCGGCAGGTCCTGGGCGTTCTTGGCCTGCGGGACCTTGGACAGGCGGACGAACAGGGCCAGGTCCTCGCGGCCAACCTGCTTCAGCATGAACTGCTTCACCGGCCCGCTGGCCTGGTCGAAGGCTTCTGGCAGCTCGATCTGGTGGTCCAGCAGCGGCTTGATGCCGGCGTCGTAGGACTTCTCGAAGGTCGGCCCCATGACGATGGCGGTCAGGAACAGGGCCAGACTGATGATCACCGGGTTGGGCGGACTCTGCTGGATGCCGATGGCGGTGCGCAGCAGGCCCAGCACCACCACGATCCGCACGAACGAGGTGGTCATGATCACGATCGACGGGGCCAGCGACAGCACCGTCATCAGGCCGACAAGCTGGACGACCCGGTCGGTCAGGCCCGCGCCGGTCCCCAGGTTGATGTTCACGGCCGACTGGGCCATGGCCGCGGCGGGCATCACCCCGAAGGCGATGGCGGCCAGCACCGAGATGATCGCGGCGCGGCGGAGATCCTCCGGCCGGGCGCCCGTCACGGTCTTGATCAGGTCGCGGATCATCAGGCCACGGGCTCCGAGGCGGGGGCGGGGACTTCGACGACGGGACGCGGCCGCGGAATCCAGTCCAGCAGCTTGCCGTCGCCCAGCAGCACCATGCGCTCCTCCCCGTCCAGGCTGACCACCACGAGCCGGCGGGTCGGGTCGAGGGCCAGGCTCTCGACGATCCTCAGGCGGCGGTCTTGCCGGGCGGCGATCACGCGGCCGATCGCGTCGGGGCCGTACTTCCGCATCGCCCAGGCGGCCAGGCCGATCAGGCCCAGGGTCACGGCCAGGGCGGCGAGGGCGCGGATGAACTCGATGATGTCGATCATGACCGCCCAAAAGCGAGACAACTTGGCGCAGGCGGAAAGCCTCGCTGCCCCTGGTGTGCCTGAGGGTTCTTAATGCCGAATTAACCCTGTTTCTTCACCATGATCGTCATGGGTCCGGACGACATTCCTCTCTTCGGCATGCTCAAGAGCCGCCTCGGTTATCTGACCGAGCGCCAGAAGCTCGTCGCCCAGAACGTCGCCAACGCCGACACGCCCGGCTACCGACCTCATGATCTCAAGGCCTACAGCTTCCAGGCCTCGCTGATGAACCAGGGTTCGGGCGCGGTCTATCGCGGCGGGCGCGCCGCGCCGACCTCGGGCGTCCAGATGATGGAGACCTCGGCCGCCCACATGGCCCCGTCGAACGCCCCCAGCGCCTGGCGGGCGTCAGCGGGCGTCGATTCGGAAGTCACCCTCGACGGCAACGCGGTGTCGCTCGAGGACCAGATGCTCAAGATGACCGACGCGCGAATGAACTACGACGCGGCGATCAGCTTCTACCAGAAGTCCATGAACATGCTGCGCCAAGCCGCGCGCAAGCCGAACGGCTAGGGGACTAGGCGATGCCCGAGATCAAATCCAACTCGCTGGCGACCATGGCCGTGGCCTCCTCGGCCCTTCGCGCCCAGCAGGGCCGGATGCGGGTCATCGCCGAGAACATCGCCAACGCCAACTCCACGGCGCGCACCGCCGGCGGCGATCCCTACCGCCGCCAGGTCCCGGTGTTCAAGCCGACCAAGGTCCAGGGCGCCGAGGGCGTGCAGATGCTGCGCGTCGACCCGGACCAGACCGACTTCAAGACCGAATACGAACCCGGCAACCCGGCCGCCGACGCCAAGGGCTATGTCAAGCTGCCCAACGTCAACACGCTGGTCGAGGCGCTGGACATGAAGGAGGCGCAGCGCGCCTACGAAGCCAACCTCAACGTGATCGAGACCGCGCGGTCGATGGAATCGCGCACCCTCGACATCCTCAAGAAGTAGAGGGCTAGGCCATGATCACCGCGCTCGCCGCCGCCAAGGCCTATGCTTCGCAAAGCGCGATGGGCGTCGGCTCGATCGGTTCGATCGGCGGCTCCGACAAGAAGGGCATGGACTTCGGCGATATGCTGAAGTCGGCCATGGAAGGCGCGACCAAGACTTCCAAGATCGCCGAACACAAGATCGCCGACCAAGTTGCCGGCAAGGCCGAACTGGTCGACGTCGTCACCGCCATCAGCTCGGCCGAAGCCAGCCTGGAAACGGTGATGGCCGTGCGCGACCAGGTGATCTCGGCGTATCAAGAGATCATGCGGATGCCGATCTAGCGGCGTCTGCTTCGTAGTCCGCCTATACCCCTGACCGCCGTCTTTCGCGCCCTTGTGGCGGGAATAGACGGGATTTGTTGTGAGCGACAAAAAGAAGGGCCGCGATCCTCGCGGACGCGGCCCAGTTCGCTTCGGGGGGAAGTTGCAAACGCTACGCCTACTGAACAAACTCAGAGGTGCAGGAACGCCTTGGCGACCGCGAGCAGGCCGCCCCAGACGATGGCGTTCAGCACCGTCGCGAGCAGAACGGCGAAGCCTAGCGGCCACTGGCGAACAGGCCGGCGGATGGGACGCGGATCGAACGGACGGGCTGGCGACGCGACGGTCATGAGACGCTCCTTAACCATGACCCCATGGTCGGGATTGACTCGGCCCTTGCGAACCGGGCGACCTGTCGCGCGCCGCCTTGTCGCACCCAGGCTTTGCTTCAACGCTTTGGACGGGCGATTGTCGATTCTCGTCGCCTGGAGCTCGCATGACCGAAGCCATCGTCCTCGACCAGGTCAGCAAGACCTACGGCGGCCTGACGGTGCTGGCGCCGACCTCGCTAAGCATCGCCAAGGGCCGCTTCGTCGCCTTGGTCGGCGGCTCGGGCGCGGGCAAGACCACGCTGCTTAAGTTGATGAACGGCCTGTCGACGCCGACCAGCGGCCGGGTGCTGCTGGACGGCGCGGACATCGCCGGCCGGCCAGGGCCGGAGTTGCGGCGCGGCATCGGCTATGTCTTCCAGGAGATCGGCCTCTTTCCGCACATGACCGTGGGCCAGAACATCGGCGTCACGCCGGACCTGCTGGGCTGGACGCCCGCCGAAATCGCCGCGCGCGTCGACGAGCTTCTGGACCTCGTGGCCCTGCCGCGCGAGGTCGCCGGCCGCGCGCCGTCGCAGCTGTCGGGCGGTCAGCGCCAGCGGGTGGGCGTCGCCCGGGCGCTCGCCGCGCGTCCGTCGATCCTGCTGATGGACGAGCCGTTCGGGGCGCTGGATCCGGTCATCCGCGCGGCCCTGGCCGACGACGTCAGGGCGCTGCACGAGCGTCTGGGCCTGACGACGGTAATGGTCACCCACGATGTCGGCGAGGCCCTGCTGCTGGCCGACGAGGTCGTGGTGATGGCCGGCGGCGAGGTGCTGGCTCAGGCGCCGCCTCGGGTGCTGCTGGCGGGCCATGCGGATCCGGTCGTCGCCGAGCTGATCGCCGCGCCGAAGCGGCAGGCCGAACGTCTCGCGGAGCTAGCCCGTGGCTGATCGTCTTTCCGCCGCTCTCGCTGTCCTGCCCGAGCGCCTGGGCTGGCACGTCACCCTGTCGGCTTCGGCCCTGGCCCTGGGCCTGGCCATCGCCCTGCCGCTGGGCATCGCCGCCGCCCGCAGTCCGCGCCTGAAATGGATCGCGCTGGCGACCGCCGGCCTGGTGCAGACCATTCCGAGCCTAGCCCTGCTGGCGCTGTTCTATCCGGTGCTGCTGCTGCTCTCCGGACTGGCGGTGAAGGTGCTGGGCCATGGTTTCCCGGCCCTGGGCTTCCTGCCGTCGCTGCTGGCCCTGACCCTCTATTCGATGCTGCCGATCCTGCGGAACGCGGCGGCGGGCGTGTCGGGCGTCGACCCGGCCGTGGTCGAGGCGGCGCGCGGCGTGGGCATGACAGACCGCCAGAGGCTGTGGCGCGTCGAGCTGCCCCTGGCCGCGCCGGTGATCATGGCCGGCGTCCGCACCGCCGCCGTCTGGACGATCGGGGCGGCGACGCTGTCGACGCCGGTCGGCCAGACCTCGTTGGGAGACTACATCTTCTCCGGCCTGCAGACCGAGGACTGGGTCGCGGTGCTGGTCGGCTGCGCGGCGTCGGCGGGCCTGGCGCTGATCGTCGACGGCCTGCTGGGCCTGATCGAGAGCGGCGTGGCGCGGCGGGAGCCCAAGCGGCTGTGGGCTGGCGGCGCGGGCCTGGCGATCGGCCTGCTGGCGGCGATCGCGCCGCTGGCCGGCGCGGCGCTGTCGCAAGGCCGGCCGGCCTATATCATCGGGGCCAAGAACTTCTCCGAGCAGTACATCCTGGCCGAGCTGATGGCCGGCAAGCTGGAGGCCCAGGGCGCCAGCGTGCGGCGCCGCGTGAACCTCGGCTCGGCCGTCGCCTACCGCGCGCTGGCCAGCGGCGAGATCGACGCCTATGTCGACTATTCCGGCACCCTGTGGGCCAACGTCCTGAACCGCACGGACAACCCGGGCCGGCAGGCGGTGCTGGACGGGCTGAGGACCGAGCTCAAGACCCGCGATGGCGTCGTCCTGCTGGCGCCCTTGGGCTTCGAGAACGCCTACGCGCTGGCCATGCGCCGCGACCGCGCCGAAGCGCTGGGTGTGAAGACCCTGGCCGACCTGGCGGTGAAGGCCCCGCAACTGACCATGGGCGGCGACCTGGAGTTCTTCTCGCGGCCGGAATGGGCGGCGGTGGTCAAGGCCTATGGCCTGAGCTTCAAGTCCAAGCGCCAGTTCCAGCCGACCTTCATGTACCGGGCGCTCGAAAGCCGCGAGGCCGACGTGATCTCGGCCTTCTCGTCGGACGGCCGGATCGCCGCCGACGACCTGGTGCTGCTGAGCGACCCCAAGGGCGCGCTGCCGCCCTATGACGCGGTGATCCTGGTCTCGCCGAAGCGGGCCGGGGATCGGCGGCTGCTGGACGCCCTGACACCGCTGGGCGGCAGCATCGACGTCAAGGCGATGCAGGCCGCCAACTACGCTGTGGATCGCGATACGGGCAAGAAGAGCCCCGCCGAGGCGGCGGGGATGCTGGCGCGCTAGAGAATCCCCGGCAGGTCCAAGCCTTTCTCCCGCGCGCAGTCGATGGCGATGTCGTAGCCGGCGTCGGCGTGGCGCATGACGCCCGACGCCGGATCGTTCCACAGCACCCGCGCGATGCGCTTGGCGGCGGCTTCGGTCCCATCACAGACGATCACCATCCCCGCGTGCTGCGAGAAGCCCATGCCGACCCCGCCGCCGTGGTGCAGCGACACCCAGGTCGCGCCCGAGGCGGTGTTGAGCAGGGCGTTCAGCAGCGGCCAGTCCGACACCGCGTCCGAACCGTCCTTCATCGCCTCGGTCTCGCGGTTGGGCGAGGCGACCGAGCCGGAGTCCAGGTGGTCGCGGCCGATGACGATGGGGGCCTTCAGCTCGCCGCTGGCGACCATGTCGTTGAAGGCCAGGCCCAGGCGATGGCGGTCGCCCAGGCCGACCCAGCAGATGCGGGCCGGCAGGCCCTGGAACTTGATCTTCTCGGCGGCCATGTCTAGCCAGTTGTGAAGGTGGGGATTGTCCGGGATCAGTTCCTTGACCTTGGCGTCGGTCCTGGCGATGTCTTCCGGATCCCCCGACAGCGCCGCCCAGCGGAACGGACCGATCCCCCGGCAGAACAGCGGCCGGATATAGGCCGGCACGAAGCCGGGGAAGTCGAAGGCGTTCGTCACGCCTTCCTCCAGCGCCATCTGGCGGATGTTGTTGCCGTAGTCGACGGTCGGGACGCCGGCGGCCTGGAAGTCCAGCATCGCCTTGACGTGGACGGCCATCGAGGCCCGCGCGGCCTTGTCGACCGAAGCCGGGTCGCGCGCCTTGGCGTCGGCCCACTGGTCCAGGCTCCATCCGGCCGGCAGATAGCCGTTGATCGGGTCGTGGGCGCTGGTCTGGTCGGTCAGCAGGTCCGGGCGGACGCCGCGCTCGTAAAGCGCTGGCAGCAGCTCGGCGGCGTTGCCCAGCAGGCCGACCGAGATCGGGGTCTGGGCGGCGCAGGACTCCGCGATCCAGGCCAGGGCCTCGTCAACGTTGTTGGTGGACTTGTCGAGATAGCCGGTGCGCAAGCGCATCTCTATCCGCGAGGGCTGGCACTCGATGGCCAGGCACGAGGCCCCGGCCATCACCGCCGCCAGCGGCTGAGCCCCGCCCATGCCGCCCAGGCCCGCGGTGAGCAGCCACTTGCCCGACAGGTCGCCGCCATGGTGCTGGCGGCCCATCTCGACGAAGGTCTCATAGGTGCCCTGCACGATCCCCTGGGCGCCGATATAGATCCACGAGCCGGCCGTCATCTGGCCGTACATGGCCAGGCCCTTGCGATCGAGTTCGTTGAAGTGCTCCCAGGTCGCCCAGCGGGGAACCAGGTTGGAATTGGCGATCAGCACGCGTGGGGCGTCGGCATGGGTGCGGAACACACCGACCGGTTTGCCGGACTGCACCAGCAGGGTCTCGTCGTCCTCGAGCCGCCGCAGGGTCTCTACGATCCTGTCGAAGCTCTGCCAGTCGCGGGCGGCGCGGCCGATACCGCCATAGACGACCAGCTCCTCGGGCCGTTCGGCGACGTCGGGGTGCAGGTTGTTCATCAGCATCCGCAAGGGCGCTTCGGTGAGCCAGGATTTGGCGGTGAGCCGCGTCCCGGTGGCGGGGCGGATGACGCGGGTGTTGTCGCGGCGGGTCATGCGTTGCTCCGGGCAAATTGGAGGCAGGCGGAGAGGACGTGTTCGAGCACAGCGCGCAAAGGCTCGGCGCGGTCGGCGTCGAAAGGCGTGGGCCAGGTGTCGGGCGTAGGCGGTTCCGCGGGGTCTTCCATGTAACCCCGGCAGGCCAACTCCATCTGGATGGCGTGGACGCCCGTGCTGGGCTGGCCGTAGTGGCGCGTGGTCCAGCCGCCCTTGAAGCGGCCGTTGGTGACGCGGCTGAGGCCCGACGTATCGCAGGCGGCCTCGACGGCGGCGGTCAGGGCAGGGTCGCAACTGGCGCCGCTGTTGGTGCCGAGATTGAACCGCGGCAGCTCGCCGTCGAACAGGCGCGGGACCCGTGAGCGGATCGAGTGGGCCTCGTACAGCACCACGGTCGGATGGAGCGCGCGCAGGCGGTCGATCTCCGCCCGCAAGGCGGCGTGGTAGGGCTCGAAGTAGCTGGTCCTGCGACGGTCGATCTCGGTCGCGTCGGGTCCGCTGTCGCGATACAGCGGCTCACCGTCGAAGGTGGTGGTGGGGCAAAGCTCCGTGGTCGCTTGGCCCGGATAGAGCGAGGCGCCCGACGGGTCGCGATTGACGTCGATGACCGTCCGCGAGATCGCTGTGCGTACGATGGTCCCGCCCATCCCCTCGGCGAAGGCGTACAGCCGGTCGACCCACCAGTCTGCGTCCTTGCGGGCGAGCCAAGGGGAGGTGAGTTGGGCTTCGATGTCTGGCGGGATGTCCGTGCCTGTGTGCGGCAGGCTGACGACCAGCGGGGCGTCGCCGCGCGCGACCCGCAGCCAGGTCACGCCGTGACCCCCGGCAGCTTGCCCGCCGCTGCGATCACCGCCCCGGATCGCACCAAGGCGTTCGCCGCCTCCAGGTCCGGGTGGAAGTGCCGGTCGTCGTCCAGGTGCGGGACCTGGCTCCGCGTCAGTGCCCGCACCGCCTCTAGGGCCGCGCTGGACCGCAACGGGGCGTGGAAGTCGCAGCCCTGCGCCGCCGCTAGCAGTTCGATGCCCAGCACCGCCGTGGCGTTCTCGACCATGCCCATCAGTCGCCGGGCGCCATGGGCGGCCATCGAGACATGGTCCTCCTGGTTGGCCGAGGTCGGGATCGAGTCGACGCTGGCCGGATAGGCCCTCTGCTTGTTCTCCGAGACCAGGGCGGCGGCCGTGACCTGGGGGATCATGAAGCCGGAGTTCAAACCCGGCTTGGGCGTCAGGAACGCCGGCAGGCCCGACAGCGCCGGGTCGACCAGCATGGCGATGCGGCGCTCGGCGATCGAGCCGATCTCGCAGACCGCCAGGGCGATGATGTCGGCGGCGAAGGCCACCGGCTCGGCGTGGAAGTTGCCGCCCGACAGCGCCTCGTCGGCTTCCGGGAAGATCAACGGATTGTCCGAGACACCGTTGGCCTCGGTCTCCAGCGTCACGGCGGCCTGGCGCAGGATGTCCAGCGCCGCGCCCATCACCTGCGGCTGGCAGCGCAGGCAGTAGGGGTCCTGGACGCGCTCGTCCTCCTTCAGGTGCGAGGCGCGGATTTCCGAGGTCGCCATCAGGTCGCGCAGCGCGGCGGCGGTCTCGATCTGGCCGGCGTGGCGGCGCAGGGTGTGGATGCGCGGGTCGAAGGGAGTGTCGGAGCCCTTGGCGGCTTCCGTCGACAGGGCGCCGGTGACCAGGGCGGACTGGAACAGCAGCTCGGCCTCGAACAGGCCCGCGAGAGCGTTGGCGGTCGAGAACTGGGTGCCGTTGAGCAGGGCCAGGCCTTCCTTGGGGCCCAGCGTCAGGGGCTTGAGGCCCGCCGTCTTCAGCGCCTTGGCGGCCGGCTTGCGCTCGCCATCGACGAAGATCTCGCCGACCCCGATCATGGTCGCGGCCATGTGCGACAGCGGGGCAAGGTCGCCCGAGGCGCCGACCGAGCCCTGGCACGGGATCACCGGCGTCAGGCCCTGGGCCAGCATTTCCTCCAGCATCCGCACGGTCTCGACCCGCACGCCCGAGGCGCCCTGCGCCAGGCTGGCCAGCTTCAGGGCCATCATCAGGCGGATGACCGGGACCGGCGAGGACTCGCCGACGCCGGCGGCATGGGACAGCACGATGTTGCGCTGCAGGGTCTCCAGGTCGGCGTCGCCGATGCGGACGCTGGCCAGTTTCCCGAAGCCGGTGTTGATCCCGTAGACCGGCTCGCCCTTGGCCAGGATGCGCTGCACGGCGGCGGCGCTTTCGGCGATCACGGGCCAGGCCGTATCGGCCAGGCGCGCCGCGACGCCGCGATAGATCGCCTTCCAGTCGGCCAGCGGCACGTCGCCGGGATTCAGAACAAGCTTGGTCACTGGCCTCTCCACACGCGCGCATGGAGCGGGTTGAAGCCCATGCGATAGACAAGTTCGGCGGGACGCTCGACGTCCCAGATGGCGAGGTCGCAGGCCTTGCCGGCCTCCAGCGTCCCGCGATCGTGCAGCAGGCCCAGGGCCCGAGCGGCCTCGCGCGTGACGCCGGCCAGGCACTCCTCGACGGTCATACGGAAGAGCGTGGCGGCCATGTTCATGACCAAGAGCGGCGAGGTCAGGGGCGAGGTGCCGGGATTGCAGTCGGTGGCCAGGGCC
Source organism: Caulobacter sp. FV1ye6ST (assembly GCF_058681225.1). NCBI lineage: Bacteria > Pseudomonadati > Pseudomonadota > Alphaproteobacteria > Caulobacterales > Caulobacteraceae > Caulobacter > Caulobacter sp. FV1ye6ST. The sequence goes on along the minus strand of NZ_CM178733.1, from coordinate 4,009,027 downwards.
ATCGCCACGCCCGCTTGGCGCAAAGCCGCGATCGGCGGGACCTTGTGTTCGCGGGTGAAGTAGTAGGCGCCGGGGAGCAAGGTCGCGACCGTGCCCGAGGCGGCCATGGCGGCGATCCCGGCCTCGTCCAGATGCTCCAGGTGATCGGCCGACAGCGCCCCGTAATCGGCGGCCATAGCGGCGCCGTTCAGGTTCGATAGCTGCTCGGCATGCAGCTTGACGGGCATGCCGTGGGCCTTGGCCGTTTCGAACACCCGGCGGATCTGATCGGGTGAGAAACCGATGCCCTCGCAGAAGCCGTCGACGGCGTCGGCCAGGCCCCGCGCGGCGATGGCGGGGATCATCTTCTCGCGGACCAGGGCGATGTAGCCGTCAGGGTCGTCGCGATATTCCGGCGGCAGGGCGTGGGCGCCCAGGAAGGTCGTGCTGATCCCGACGCGGCGGATGTCGCCCAGAGTCCGGGCGGCGCGCAGGCTCTTGATCTCGTCGTCGAGGGAGAGGCCGTAGCCGGACTTGATCTCGACCGTGGTGACGCCCTCGGCGATCAGGGCGTCCAGGCGGGGCAGAGCGGCTTGCACCAATTCCGCTTCCGAGGTCGCGCGGGTGGCGCGCATGGTCGAGACGATGCCGCCGCCGGCCCGGGCGATCTCTTCGTACGAGGCGCCGGCCAGGCGCAGCTCGAACTCGTGGGCGCGGTCGCCGGCGAACACCAGGTGGGTATGCGGATCGATCAGGCCGGGGGTGATCCAGCGCGACTCGACATCGACGGTTTCGGTCGTCTCGAAGGCCGGCGCGGCCTCCGCCGGACCGGCATAGGCGATGCGGCCGTCCTGGCTGGCGATGACCCCGTCCTCGACGATCCCCAGGCCTTCGCGATCCGGGGCGAGGGTCGCGAGACGGGCGTTGATCCACACCCGATCACAGCGCATGAGCCCGCCTCCCGCCAGCGCGGACCGTCACTTGCGGGCCGCTTCAATATGTATAGACATATTTGCGAACGATGAGGCTTGTCCAGTGACCGACGCGCAAAATCCGATAGAGAAACCCGCCGAAGTTTCGACCTCCGTCTGGTGCGAGAGCGCCCTGCTGGCGGACGGCTGGGCGCGGGGCGTCAAGTTCACGATCACGGACGGCCGCATCGCCCGCATCGACACCGATACGTCGGCGGGCGACGCGATCCGCCTCGGTCCCGCGCTGCCGGGGCTGGCCAACGTCCACAGCCACGCCTTCCAGCGCGCCATGGCGGGTCTGGCGGAGACGCGCGGGGAAACCGGCGACAACTTCTGGACCTGGCGCGAGGTCATGTACCGCTTCCTGGAGCGGCTGGACCCCGACATGGCCCAGGCCATCGCCGCCATGGGCCAGGTCGAGATGCTGGAGGGCGGCTTCACGCGGGTCGGCGAGTTCCACTACCTGCACCACGCGCCCGATGGCGGCGCGTACGACAACCCGGCCGAGATGGCCGCGCGAATGGCGGCGGCGGCGGAAGAGACCGGGATCGGCCTGACCCTGCTGCCGGTGTTCTATGCGCATAGCAACTTCGGCGGCCTGCCGCCCACGGATGGCCAGAAGCGCTTCATCCACGATGTCGACGGCTTTGCGCGCTTGGTCGAGGCCTGCCGCGAGATCGTCGCCGACCTGCCCGAGGCGGTGGTCGGGATCGCGCCGCACAGTCTGCGCGCGGTCACGTCGGAGGAACTGGACACGATCATTCCGCTGGCCGCCGGCGGTCCGATCCACATGCACGTCGCTGAGCAGACGAAAGAGGTCGACGACTGCCTGGCCGCCACCGGCCAGCGTCCCGTCCGCTGGCTGATGAACCACACCGAGGTCGACAAGCGGTGGTGCCTGATCCACGCAACCCACATCAACGCCACCGAGACCGAGCGCCTGGCCAAGAGCGGCGCCACCGCCGGCCTGTGCCCGGTGACCGAGGCCAATCTGGGCGACGGGATCTTTCCGACCCCGGACTACCTGGCCGCTGGCGGAAGTTTCGGAATCGGGACCGACTCCAACATCGTGATCGACGCCGCCCAGGAGTTGCGGACCTTGGAGTACGCCCAGCGCCTCACCCGCCGGGCCCGCAACGTGCTGGCGGGCGGACCGCGCCGTTCCACCGGCGGCGACCTGTGGCGCGCGGCGACGCTGGGCGGGGCCCAAGCCCTGGGCGTCGCCAATGGGGCGACAAGGGGCGGCCTGCGGCGCGGCGCGGCGGCTGACTTCATCACCCTCGACGCCAGCCATCCGAACATCGTCGGGCGGTCGGGCGACCCGCTGATCGACAGCCTGGTCTTCGCCGGCGGCGGGATCGACACCGTCTGGCGGCACGGCAAGCAGCTCGTCTCCAGCGGCCGCCACCATGCTCGCGAGACGATAACCGCGCGCTACGTCCAGACCCTGAAGGCCCTGCTGGCGTGACGGGGCCGCTTCACCAGCGCATCCGCTCGGACATCGAGGCCCGCATCCGCTCCGGCGAATGGGCGCCCGGCCATCGCGCGCCGACCGAGGCCGAGCTGATGGGCCAGTACGGCTGCTCGCGGATGACGGTGAATAAGGCCATGACCGCCCTGGTCGAGGCCGGGCTGATCGTGCGCCGCAAGCGCGCCGGCTCGTTCGTGGCGCGGCCGAAGGTCCACGCGCCGGTGCTGAATATCCCCGACATCCAGTCGGAGATCGTCGCGCGCGGCGAGACCTATGCCTTCCGCCTGCTGGCCCGGACGGTGCGCGCCGCCGATCGCGACAGCCCCGAGGAGGTCGAGCTGGCGGCCGGCGGCAAGCTGCTGGCGCTGGACGGGATCCATGACGCTGGCGGCCGGCCGTTCGCCCTGGAGCGGCGCCTGGTCTCCCTGAAGGCCGCGGCCGAGATGGAGGCCGCCGACTTCACACGGGTCCCGCCCGGCGCCTGGCTGCTGGAGCATGTCGCCTGGACCGAGGCCGAGAGCCGGATCAGCGCCGTCAACGCCGACGCCGACGTCGCCCGCCTGCTGGCCCTGGACGAGGGCGCGGCCTGCCTCGTCGTCGATCGCCGCACCTGGCGCGAGGGCCAGCACGTCACGAGGGTCCGCCAGGTGTTCCCAGGCGAGGCGTACGACCTGGTGGCGCGGTTCGGGCCTAGTATCTGACGTCGAGTCCGGCTTACCTCCTCGCTGAAACCGGAGGACGCCCATGGACCTGCACGCGATCGCCATCCCGACCTACGCCCATATGCTGAAAGGCCTGTCGGCCCAGCTGTCCAAGGGCGAGGCCCATGCCGCCGAGCACGGGCTGGCGCCGGAGAGCCTGATCGGGGCGCGGCTGGCGGCGGACATGTTCCCGCTGTCGACCCAGGTGCGGTTCGTCTGCGTGCAGACCAGCGACCTCCTGCGACACCTGACCGGCGCGGACTCGTTCGCCCCGGTCGAGGACGCGACCGACTTCGCCGGCCTGAAGGCCCAGCTGGCCGACGCAGTGGCGCGGATCGAGGCGACGCCGGCCTCGGCCTTCGACGGCGCGGCCGAAAAGCCGATCGAGCTGAAGATGCCCAACGGCATAGTCTTCGACCTGACCGGCGAGCAGTTCCTGCGCGACTGGGCGCTGGCCCAGGTCTATTTCCACCTCACGACCGCCTACGCGATCCTGCGCAACCAGGGCGTCCCCCTGGGCAAGCCCGACTGGGTCCAGCACATGTTCGCCTATATCCGCCCCGGAACCTTGCCCGGAGGTTGAGTCCGCCTGGCTACCCCCAGTCCAGGGGATGTCGGTCTCGGCCGTCGTAACCGTAGAACGGCGTTCGGGGACCGAGTGTGACGCGTGGTGCGGCGAGGGTCCCTGAGGGATCCCGTCATGGCCGAACCGACACTTCGCGACTTTCAATTCCTGATCCAGCTGGTCGACAGCGGCATCGTCCAGGCGACGTTCAAGTTCGTCGACCTACGGCCGCTTTTGAAGAGCTTCGGCGTGTTGACGCCCGATGTGGACGCGGCCCTGGCCCTGGTCGAGGCCAATCCGGCCCTGATCAATATCGGCGTCCAGACCCTGAAGGAGGCTCTCACCAAGTTCCCGCTGGATACGCCGCTCAGCGTGGCCTTCGGCACGGGCACGGGCGGGACCGGCGGCACGGGCACTGTGGCCAATCCGATCGTGCTGACCGACGCCCAGATCAAGGACGCCTACAAGGCCCTGGCCGGCATCTCGGCCAGCTCGTCCAAGGCGCTGTCGGAATATCTGACCGGTCCGAACGGCGAGAAGGTGGTCAACGCCTTCTACGCGGAGATGAAGGAGCTGGCGCAGCTGCAGGCCGACGTCATCGCCAACAAGATCACCAAGGCGGTCTTCATCGACAAGCTGGTCGGCTACTCCCTGGACACCTCGGCCCTTGCGCTGCAGGCGCTGAACTTCTTCACCGGCAAGACGCCCAGCCAGACGGCCCTGAACGACCTGATCGACAGCGCCGCCAACACCAGCGACCTGACCGACTACGCCTACGCGATCTACAACACCGGCAACAAATACATCGAGTTCGCGGTCAATCAGGCCATGAGCGGCGCCGGCGCGGCGTCGTTCAAGACCGCCTATGACAGCCTGTCGTTCCGCGACGCGGTGGTGAAGGCCTATGACGCCATCATCGGCAACGCCAAGGCGACGGCGGCGGGGATCAATGTCAACGCGGCCATCGACTATATCGTCGCGCAGCAGAACTACTTCACCGCCTATGGCCACGACGCTCTGGGCGCCAAGGCCGCCATGGCCGGGTTCGTGATGTACGCCGGGATGAACGCGGGTGTCGGCTCCTATGCCGAGGCGACCAAGGCCTTCCTGACCGACGCCTATGACGGCAAGGCCAGCTACGGCGGCGCCCTCGTGGCGGCCAAGGCGAGCATTCCGGCCTCGGCCGACGCGGTGGCCCTGGTCGCTCAGCCGGCCGACCACCACGACGCCGGCGCCTTCGTCTAGGGGCTTCCTCTAGTCCGGCATCGTCTCGAAAACCGTCAGGCCGTCCGGCAGGATCACCCAGTCCGGACGGTCGCGGTTGAACAGGGCCATGGACGGCTTGAACAGGGTCGGGTCGTCCAGGCTTCCGGCGTAAATCGTGTGGCTGTCGCTCAGCCCATGCTCGCCGCCGAAGACGAGGCCCCCGCAGGTGGGGCAGGAATTGCGGGTGGCCTCGCCGCCTCGGAAGGCGCGGCTGCGGAACGACCGCGCCGGGCCGCTGATCGTCAGGGCCTCGGCCGCGAAGCCCATGAACGGGATGAAGCCCCCGCCCGACGCCTTGCGGCAGTCGGCGCAGCAGCACAGGCCCATATAGTCCGGCGCCCGTTCGGCTTCCCAGCGCAGAGCGCCGCACAGGCAGCCGCCTTTGTAGGTCGTGGTCATGTGGGAAGTAGAACGCCGACGTGAAAGCCGGTCAAATCCTGGTGTGTAGGGCCGAGCTTGGGCCGACGATCAATTTCTAGGCCGCCGCCGCGTTCATGTGTTGCCGCCGCCAACGGCTGGGCGTGACGCCGGTGACGGCCTGGAACAGCCGCGACAGGTGGGCCTGGTCGCAGAAGCCGCAGTCCAGGGCGATCTGGCAGAGCGCCGCGTCGGGATCCAGCATCAACGTCTTGGCGCGTTCGACCCGGCTGCGGATCAGATAATCGCGCGGGGGGATGCCGAAGCTGGCTTTGAAGCGTCGGGAGAAGTGGCTGATGCTCAGGCCGACCACTTCCGCCAGTTCGTGATTGCTGATCGAGCGGTCCAGATGATCGCCGATGTGGCGCAGCACCTTGCGCTCCTGCCACGGCGCCAGACCGGCATCCCGCGCCTGAGCGGCTTCCGCCGCCGGCTCCAGAAGGCGTGACGCCTGGCCGAGGAACACCTTGGCCTGGCGCGGGTCGATCTCGAGCGCGCGCTCGGCGCGGCCCAGCATGTCCAGAAGCGCCTGCGCCATCGGGCCGGCCGAGAAGGGGGCGGCGCCCGCGCTGTTCAGAGAAAGGCCAAGAGTGCTCATGATCGTGATCTCCATCGGACGGTCATTCGCCGCCTGTTGGGGTTCACGCAGGCCGAGGAAAATTCCTCACCGACCTTTGTTCCGCGAGGGGATGCGGCAAAGAATATTTATCTCCGAAAAGTCGAATATTTTCAGCATGATATTTGGGGTCGACCTCTTCGCGCCGGCCATCGAGGCGCGAAAATAAAATTTCGGGGTGAGGACTTTTCCCAAGCCTGCGTTCTGCCCTCTCGAAGACGACGTCCACATGTCGTTGGACAGCCAGCGGAGTCTCTGATGGGAATGGCGAGAGGGGAGCTGATGACCAATGCCTCCGACGCCGCCGCGCGCGCGGACGCCTTCGCCAAGCAGGCGGCGGCGATGCGCGGACCGCTGACGGCCTATTTCCGGCGCCGGGTCCGCAATGCCGGCGAGGTCGAGGATCTGGTGCAGGAGGTCTTCCTGCGCCTGACCGTGCGCGGCACGCCGGACAATACCGATCACGCCAGCGCCTATATCTTCCAGACCGCCGCCAGCGTGCTGGCCGACCGCTATCGCCGCCGCACCGTCCGGCACGCCGACGAGCATGTCGCTCTGGATCCGGACCTGCGCGGGGATCAGGACTTCGACCCGGCCCGCATCTATGCCGGCAAGCAGGCCCTGAACGCGGCCGCCGCCGCACTCATGACCATGCCGGAACGGACACGGGCGATCTTCCTGCTTCGCCGGATCGACGGTCTGCGGCATCAGGCCATCGCCACGCAGTTGGGTCTGTCGGTCAGCGCGGTGGAAAAGCACATGGTTCGCGCCATCGAACATCTGATGGCCCACGCGGGAGACGCCCGATGACCCGCGAGATCCTGACCCCCGCCCAGGCGGCCGCGCGCTGGCTGGCCCGCGACGACCTCGACCAGTCGCCTCAACGCGAGCAGTTCGCCGACTGGCTGGACGAGAGCGAGGAGAACCGCCACGCCTGGACCCAGGTTCACGCCATGTGGGACGTCTTCGACGACGCCGACGACAGCGACCTGATCGCCGCCATGGCGCGCGCCGCCCGGCAGGCCGGGCCGGAGCCCGTCGCCCGGCCGTTCTGGCCGCGACTGATCGCGGCGTCGATCGCCGTCGCGGCCGTCTCGGCGACGTTGCTCCTGGGCGCCCAGCAGGGCTGGTTCGAGCGATCGGGCAAGCCGACCCAGGTCGCGGCCAACCAGACCGCCTCGTTGACCGCCGCGGGCCGGGCCGACTACGTCACCGGCCAGGGACAGAAGTCGATCGTCGACCTGCCAGACGGCACGCGCGTCACGCTGGACGCCAACAGCGCGGTCGATGTCGCCTTCACCGGCGGTCGTCGCGACGTGCGCCTGCTGAACGGACGGGCGTTCTTCGACGTCGCCCACGACAAGGCCCATCCCTTCGCCGTCGAGGCGGCCGGACGGGTGGTCACCGCGCTGGGCACCCAGTTCGACGTGCGGCTGACGCCGGGCGCCGTGCGGGTGGTGTTGGCCCAAGGCAGCGTCTCGGTCGCCTCCGGTTCCACCGCGCCGCTGGTCAAGCTGACCCCTGGTCAGGCCTTCGCGGCCCAGGACGGCAAGGCCGGCGTGGTCTCGTCCGCGGACCTCAACGAGGACCTGGCCTGGAAGCAGGGCGTCGTGGAGTTTCAGGACCAGACCCTGTCCGAGGCGATCGGCCTGTTGAACCGCTACACGCGCGCCCAGATCGTCATCAAGGACCCCAAGGTCGCCGCTCTGCGCATCACCGGCGTCTTCAAGACAGGCGACATCGAGCGGTTCGGCCGCTCGGTGTCGCAGGTCTTGCCGGTCAAGCTGGTCGCCCGCGACGCCGACACCTACGAGCTGGTCTCGAAGCGCTGACCCGCCCTAGAAATGGCCGACCAGGCTCAGCTCGAACCGCCGCCGGCGCGGGTCGCCATAGGTGCTGTAGTTGAACGTCGTCAGGCCGAAGCCGACGCGTTGAGCGATCACCGGCGGACTGTGGTCCAGCAGGTTCTGTACGCCGAAGCGGATTTCGGCGTTCCGCGGTCCGCCATTTCCGAAGCTGACGCGATGGGTCGCGAAGAGGTCGACATAGGCCTGGGACGGGATCCGGTCGGCGCCCTGCCATCGCGTCAGCTGCGCGATGGCGTCGGATCTGCCGTAGACACGATAGCCGCCATGGAACGAGACGTTGAAGCCCACGGTGAACACGCCCTTCGACCAGTCCGCCCCGCCGTTTGCGCGCCAGGCCAGCGGGCCGTCGGCATAGCCGACATAGTCGATCGACGGGCTGGTCGGATCGGTCTGTCGCCGCAGGTGCGGCTGCCAGGTCGTCGCCGCGCGCAGCCGGAAATCGCCCAGGCGTTCCGTCCGGATCAGATAGTCGCCCTGGATGTCCACGGCCTCGACGAAGGTCCGGCCGATGTTGAAACTGGTGGTGTCGATGGCCGTGACGACGCCGCCGGAATAGCCCTTGGCGCGATCGGCTTCGGTCAGTGGGGCGCGCTTCACCCGGTCGGGGAAGAGGTCTTCGTGCTGCAGGAAGTACAGCATGTCGCCGGTGTGGAAGCGGAAGATCTCCTGCCGCTTTTCGATCCGCGTGTAGTCGACCGAGATGCGCAGGTCGTTCATCGGGGTCAGCACCACCCCGGCCGACAGGCTGCGCGCGTGCTCCGGACGCAAGGTCAGCGAGCCGCCCGATAGCAGGTCGTAGACGCCAGTCTGCCCCAAGGCCTCGCCGCCGCGTCGGGGATCGGTCGGTTGGCTTCCCGCATCCAGCAGGACCTTGCGGCCGCTCGCCGCCGCATAGGCCGCCGGATCGGATGTGTAGTGGATCGTCCCGGAGCCGAGCTGGTCGGCCACAGGGGGCACGGAACCCGACGACACACTGGTCCGCACCATCAGCCAGTCGACCGGAAAAGCCTTGAAGCCGGCGGTGTAGAGCGTGGACGCCTGACGCGAGCGCTCGGTGACCTCGGTCACCGTGCCGCCGACCGGCATGTTGGTCGGCGGCCCTTGGCGCGTCTCCTCGCGTCGCAGAGCGAGTTGGAATTCCAGGCCCTTCAGGCCCGCTGGGCCGGTGTAGCGGTCGGTGAGCGGCGCGCGCAGCTCGCCGTAATACTGGCGCGCCGACTGAACCAGCCCCTGCAGCGGCGCATCGAGTGGGCCAACGCCCGTGTCGGATATATGGATGGCCGACGGCGGAACGCGTTCGCGCCGGTCTTCGGCCGTCAAGGTCAAGTTCAGTGGTCCGCCGTCGAGGTCGAGAAGCGGCCCGGCCAGCCGCAACGACCGGTTCCTGAAATGGTTGGACTGGGCCAAGCTCGTGCGCGTGTCGATCAGCGCGCCGGCCATGGCGGCGAGGAACGTCGTCTGCCCGCCCAAGGGGTCGATCAGGCCAGTGCTCAGTTTCGCGAAGTAGGCTGGTGACAGGGCCTTGGCGTCCAGGACGACATCGATGCTGGCCTTGCCGATGCTATAGTCGGCGTTCGCCTTCCAGCCACCGGGCAAGTCCGCGATCAGGCCGGCCGTGGCCCGTGCGGTCTTGGTCAGATTGTGTCCCGTCGGGTCGAAGCCCGGGAGCGGGAGGGTGAGGATGATGGCCTGTTGGAACGGGTTGCTCGGGGCGTCGGCGGGCAGGCCGATGGCGTGCAGGTTGTCTTGCGGAACGACCGACCGGCCCTCGTTTCGCATCGCCAGCACGTCGGCATAGGCCTCGATGGCGGAGCCGAACCGATGACGGACGCTGCCGATCACCGACGCCGTTTCCCGTCGGGCGAGAAGGGCCCGGCGCGCGCCGGCGGAATCAGGCGAGAGGCTCGTGTCCGTGCGTCCGGCATTGGCCAGCAACACCGCGCCGCGGTCGGCGGTCAGGCCGCCATAGGACGCCGGCGCGAACGTCGTGGCCGCGCCCAGGCTGGCGCCGCCATAGGCGGGGTCGAGCGTCAGATTGGCGCCGCTCGTACTGAAGATGTTGATCGCGCCGCTGACCGGCCGCTCGAGCGCCAACTCAGCGGGATCATTGCGATAGCGCCGCGCCCGTGCCCTGGCCTCGTAGTCGCGATCGCCGACGTCCAGTCCATCGCCCCGCGACAGGCCGAACGCGACCATGACGTTCGTTCGGCCGCTGTCCGGGGAGAAACCGATCCGGCCGTCCAGTCGCCGAGCGGGGGCGTCGCCGCGCCCGGTGATCCCGTAGGTCATGCCCAGATCGGCGCCGCGATAGTCCCGCTTGAGCACGATATTGACCGCGCCGCCGCTGGCCCCGGCCCCATAGACGCCACCGGCCGTGGCGTTGAGGAGTTCGATCCGATCGATCGCGGCCAGGGGCAGCGCATTGATGTCGGTCTGGCTGACCAGGACGCCGGAGCCGCCGGCCGGCGGCAGTCCGGGCATCCGGCGACCATCCACCAGCACCAGCGTCTGGTTCGAGCCCAGGCCCCGCAGATTGACCTCCGAGCGCGTGCTGGCGTTGGTATTGGACGGGTCCTGCAGGGCCGAGGCGATCTGGGCGTCGCCGGTGGCCATCAGGCGCAGGAACTCGTTGATGTCGGCCGAGTGGGCCTGCTCGATGTCCCGACTGCTCCAGACCTTGTAGGCTTGGATGTCGTTCTCGGTGCGCCGGATGTCGCTGTTCTGGCTGCGCGCGGTCACCAGCAGTTCCGGAAGGGCCACGGGGACGTCGGGCTCCGGCGCGGGAAGCGACGGCGCGACATAGACGATGTAGGTCCCATCGGCGGTGCGCCGGTAGGCCAGGCCGGAACCTTCAAGCAGCAGCGGCAGGGCCTGCTCGATGGCGTAGCGACCCTTGAGCCGCGGCGCGGGACGGGCGCCCAGGGCTGGCGCGGCCACCAGCAGTTCCCGCCCGGAGCGCCGAGCCAGTTCGGTCAGGGCGCTCGCCAGGGATTTCCCTGTCGTGTCGACCGCCAAGGATCGGGAAGCTTGCGCGCGCGTCGGTGTGGCGTGGGTGACCACGAGCCCGAGGGCCACCAGCATCACGCAAGCCGCATTGCCGCGCATCAAGACCCCCTCGCTCCAGACGGCCGTTAACAGTTTGGATAACGGCGATCAATCGTTTGAGGCGCGGACCCGCCGGTGGGGGGGCGGCGGGGCGCGCTCCATGCGCCGCGTCAGCGCGGTCGAGGTCCGATCAAGGGGTTCGCGCGGGCCACGCCGCCGCCGGGCAGGCGTACGACATAGGGCGTGCCATAGGCGTTGCCCGGCTGCTCGAAGTCCGTCGTGACCACCTGGGCGCCGCTGGCGAGGGCGGCGTTGGCGCGCGTCATGTCGTTGGTCTTGGCCTCATAGGTCTCGATGTCCGTTCGCGTCCGGACGATGTAGCCCTGGCGCACATAGTCCCGGATCTGGTCCTGGCGCGCCAAGGCGTTGTCGAACATCAGGAAGGCGGCGTGGTCCTGGCCCGGCTCGGCGCGCAGAAAGGCCGCGCGGCCCTTCAGCGACGGGTGGCCTTCGAGGTATCCTCTCGTGCCGCCCTCGCCGGTGGCGGTGATCATCAGGAGGATGATCTTGCCGCGCGCGGCCTTCAGGGTCGGCCAGGCGCCGGCGCGGATCGCCGCGTTCAGTGTCGGATAGGCCCCGCGCACATCGTCGGGCGTGATCAAGCGCTCGCGGCCCAGTCCCTCCAAGAGCTCCCGGTCGAGGTCGTCGAACAGGGCGGGCGTGAACGGCACGGTGTGGGTCGGATCGGGCAGCAGCGGCAGGTCCTGGACCTTGGCCTCGACGACGAGAAACAGCGGCACGTGGCCAGGGTGGGCCTCGGACCAGTCGCGGATCTGGCGCAGGCACGACATCAGCGCCGGGCAATGGCTGCGGAAGTCTATATCGGCGATGTGAAGCACCTTGTAGCCCGGAGCCTTCAGGGCCTCGACGTCGAACGACGCCAGGTCGGTCGCGCCCTGGGCGCGCAGCAGGCGATAGCCGGCCGGATCGGCGAAGTTGCCGCCCTTGGGATCGGGATTGACGTCGATTTCGAGGCTGCGCACGCCCGCGTTCAGCTGGGCGGTCAGGTCGGGATGCCGATAGCTCAGCCCCTCGCTCAGGGTGACGTCGTTGGGATGCTCTTCCTTGAACAACGCCATCTCGCTCGGGGGCAGCCTGGTCGACAGCTGGCTGGTGACGCGGCCGACGAGGGGCTCGGCCAGGGCCAGAAGGCGTGGATCGGCTGGCAGGGCGTAGCTGTTGTGGGTGCCGAGAACCTGAAGCTGGTTGAGCTTCAGGTCGGGGCTCAGGTTCGAGGCTTCCTGGGCGACGACGGCGGGTGCGGTCATCATGGCCGCCAGGGCGATCAGGCAGGCGCGCGGCATGGAGTTGTCCTGAGAAAAGGTCCCGCCCGGCTTGACGCGCGGGCGGGAGAGTTCGCGCCGGCTAGGACGCCGGCGCTTCGGGGACGGATCAGAAGGCGTAGCGGGCGAAGACGCCCACGGTCCGGTGCGCGTCGCGGACCGTGTAGTGAACGAGGCTCAGCGTCGAATACTGCTGCAGGCTCGCCGAGTAGTACTTGTCGAACAGGTTGCGGCCGTAGAGGCCAAGCTCCAGGGCGCTGTTCCGCGGCGAGACGCTGACGCGGCCATTGAGCAGGCCGAACGCCGGCAACTCCATGTTGGCCGGCTCGCCCAGTTGAGCCCAGCTCTTGCCGCGCCAGGCATAGTCGAGATTGGCCCGCAGCCGCAGGTTTCCACCGACGTCGTGGTCATAGGCCAGGCTGAGCGAGGTCTGCCATTTCGGCGCCTGGGTCAGGCTCTTGCCGCCGTAGTTGGTGGTGGCGTTGTACTGGTAGTCGACGAAATGGGCGTCGGCGTAGGTGGCCGCGCCGGTCAGGGTGAAGGCCTCGTCGATCCGCCAGGCGAAGTTGGCTTCGGCGCCCTGGCTCTTCAGCTCGCCGGCGTTGCCGATGGCGATCTGGGTGATGGGATTGCCCGGGATGACGGTCAGGACCGAGGCCTGGAAGTCACTGAACGTCGAGCGGAAGACGTCGGCGTTCAGGCGCACGCGGCGGCCGAACAGCTCGGACTTGACGCCAGCTTCCAGGCTTTTGACGGTCTCGTCGGCATAGGGCGCGTACTGGTTGCCCACCACGGCCACCCCGCCGGGCTTGTAGCCGGTGGAATAGGTCGCATAGGCCATGACGTCGTCGGTCAGCTTGTACTGGGCCGCCACGCGGTAAGAGAAGTTGTGACCCTTGACCCGGCCGCTCTGCTTGAACGGCTTGGCCGAGGTGGGGGTGAAGGTGGCGTTGACGCCGGTGATCGGCCGCGGGTCGATCCAGATGTAGTCGATCGACTGGGCGTTGTTGTCGTGGGTGTAGCGCCCGCTGATCGCCAGGCTGGCCTTGGGCGTGAGGTTGAACTTCAGCTGGCTGAAGGCGGCGGCGGTGGTGTTCTGGGTCTTGAACAGGGTCGAGTTGGCGTTGCTGACGCCGATGGGGCTGGTCAGGGTGTAGAAGTTGGTCAGCTTGACGCCGGTCGACGACACCAGAGGCGCGCCCAGGGTGGCCCACTGCAGCTGGGTCGAACGCGCGATCAGCCGGTCATAGAACAGCCCGCCCAGATATTCGACGAAGCCGCCCGTCGGCGAGGCCCAGCGCAGTTCCTGGCTGACCTTCTCGGTGTGCAGCTCGCCGGTGTTGTAGGGCAGGAAGGCGAACTCGGTGGCGGGAACCAGGTTGGCGTTGGCCTCGCCGTGATAATCAGTTTCGCGATAGGCGGTGATCGAGGTCAGGGTGTCCTTGCCGACCTGATACTGGACCCGCAGCGCATGGCCCTGGGTCTTGGAGCGCGTGACGCCCATGCTGGAGTCGGCGTTGTCGTCGTTGCGCGGACCGGGCGTCACGCCGTGGGCGATCTGCAGGGCGGTCAGCGCGGCCGAGCCGCCCGACACCGAGGTGCGGATGAAGTTGTCCCAGTGGTGCTCGTAGTCGTTGGTGTACAGCACCTCCAGGCCGTCGACCGGCTGCAGCAGCAGCTTGGCGCGATAGCCGTATTCCTTGAAGGAATTCAAAGGCTGGTGCAGCGTCGTGTAGTCGCCGTAGCCTTCCTGGCCTTGCGTGAAGGCCGAGACGCGCAGAGCGGCCTTGTCGCCGAGCGGCGCGTTGACGGTCAGGGTCGCATTGCGGTCCTCGCGCTGGCCGTAGCTGCCGGCGACCTTCGCCGAGAAGTCGCCCAGCACCGGCTTGACGGTGGCGATCGAGATGACGCCCGACGTGGCGTTCTTGCCGAACAGCGTGCCCTGCGGGCCCATCAGCACGTCGACCTGCTGGATGTCGGTCAGGCCGGTCAGGCCGTTGTCGCGCTGGGCGTCCATGACCACGTCGTCGACCACCAGGCTGACCGACTTCTCGTTGGAATAGTCGAACGAGGTGCTGCCGACGCCGCGGATCTGGAAAGCCGCGCCATTGGTCATGTCGAACTGCACGCCCGGAACGACGTACTGCAGGTCGGTGACCGACTGGAAGTTGGAGTTCTCAAGCGCCTTGCCGGTGATCGAGGTGATCGCGACCGGCACGTCCTGCAGGTTCTCGCTACGGCGTTGGGCGGTGACGACGATCGGCTCGAGCTCGGCGCTCTCGGCCGCGGCGGGCGTCGGAGAGGCGGCTTGAGCGTACGCTTGTGCGAAGGGCAAGGCGCTGGCGCTGGCGACCAGGGCGAGCCCGAGATGAAGTTGGCGTGTCGAAATCATTGGCGGAAAACCCCCTGCCACGAGCTGGCTGAAGGGCGACTATCAGCGCGTCATGACGCTGGCGTGACAGATGTACGATGCCGACCCTCCTGTTTTCTTCGTCATAGCGCGTCTTGCGTACGCTTGTACGAATGGCGGGCGTCAGCGGGCCGCCAGGGCGGCGGCGAGCAGGGCCTCGATAGCCGACCGGTCGATGTCGCCGCCCGCCGTTACGCCATCGAGCACGATCTGGCCGATGCCGGCGATCGACAGGGCCTGGGACGACAGCAGGTCGAGGGGCGACTCGCCCGGGATCTGGCGGTTCAGGATGAACAGGTAGTTCTCGCCGCGCCGGCGGCGCATGTCGGCCGCGCAGGCCCTCAGGCGTGGCGTCCGGGTCGCCGCCAGGGCGACGGCGAAGGTGGCGCGGGCGATCTCGACGCTGCTGAGATCTTCTTCGACCAGGTCGATCTTGTCCGGATCGCGGTACACCCGCCCATGCAGGCGGGCGATGATGTCCTCCAGTCCCGCCATCAGCAGATCCTCCTGGCGGGGGAAGTGATAGGCGAGGGTGGAACTGGCCACGCCGGCCCGGGCGGCGATGGCGCGATGGGTCACCGCGTCGGCGCCTTGAGCGATGATCAGGGCCGAGATGTCGCGGGCGATCCTGGCCTGCCAGTCCGTCAGGGGCGCGGGCTCATAGCCGTCGGGGCCGTTCATCATCTCGCCGAGCGCGGCGTGCAGCATGACGAACGCGCGCAGGTCGGTCGCGCCGGGCGCGGCGACCAAGCCGTCGCACAGGCGGCGCAAGGTCAGCCGACGCAGCCAGCGATAGGCCGCCACGTCCCCGATCGCCAGTCCGTGCGCGGCCTCGTCGGTGCAGTAGCCATGCAGGGCGTCGCCCAGCTCCGGCGGGCCTATCGTCTCGGCCGCCGCGCGCCAGAAGGCCAGCCGCTGGTCGCGCCAGGCGGCGAGGGGGGCGACGATCTCCGGCCGGGTCGGCGCGCCCTGAACCAGTTCGAAAAAGAACAGGGTGCGGGCGGCGTGACGAGGGGACGTCATGTCGTCCAGCACCGCGTCGGCCAAGTCCGCTAACAGCGCGCCGGTCAGGGGCTGAAGCGCCCGGGCGCGTGACAGCCACCCGTCCAGGAATGCCATGTCCGCCTCGCGCGCGGCGTCGATCACGGCGGCGACCAGTTGGTCCTTGAGGCCGTATCGGTGCGCCAGGGCCGAAACGGTGCTGCCCAACTGGTCGGCCAGGGGGCGCAGGCTGAGGCCCTTCAGGCCGTCGGCGGCGACCAGGGTCAGGGCCGCGCGCAGGACGGGCTGGATGTCGGCATCGGGGCGGGCGGTCATCGGGTGTCCGTCGACAGATTGATCGTATGGCCTTTAGGATGTGGCTGCCTTAGGGCGCAAGTCGCTCGCGGAAAGTGTCTCCAAAGGCCGCACGATTGTATGCCAAGGCGATAGAAAGTTATAATTTTCCGACGATTTGACTCGTACATATGTCACGGATTGGTCATGAGGCGCTGTTAAGCGCGCCGTCATCGCCACGGAGACGGGACGGCCATGCGCACCAAGCCGAAAAGCCGCCATTGGGCTGGCGCCGCCCTGATGATGCTCGCGATGGCCGTCGCGCCGCTCGGCGCGGTCCAGGCCCAGGACAAGCCCACCCCGTTGACGGCCGAAGCGCCCTGTCCAGCCCCGCCCGAAGCCCTGGCCAAGCGCCGGAGCCTGGTCGGCGAGCCGCCGCCGCCCAGCGCCGAGGATCTCCAGGCCTATCGCCGCTATGTCGAGGTTCAGCGGACCAATGACTGGCCCGATCTTTGCCGCTATGCCGCCGAAAACCAGAGCCTGGCGGGCGGAGCCCGGCCACGCATCGTGCTGATCGGCGACTCGATCACCGAGTACTGGAAGACGCGGGACCCCGCCGCGTTCACCGACGGGGTCGTCGATCGCGGCGTCAGCGGCCAGACGACCCCGCAGATCCTGCTGCGCTTCTACCAGGACGTGATCGCCCTGCGGCCGCACGCCGTCCACATCATGGCCGGAACCAACGACATCGCCGGCAACACCGGCCCGATGACCGACGCGCGGTTCCAGAACAATATCCGGGCGATGGTCGAGCTGGCCCAAGCCCATGGAATCAAGGTCGTGCTGGCCAGCATCCCGCCGGCCAAGGCCTTTTACTGGCAGCCAGAAGCGCGGCCCGCCGGTCGCATCAAGGCCTGGAACGCCTGGCTACACGGCTATGCCCGCGAAAGAGGCGCGGTCTTCGTCGATTACCACGCGGCCCTGGCCGACGCTGACGGGGGGCTGAAGCCGGAGCTCGGCGCCGATGGCGTGCACCCGTCGGCGGCGGGTTACGCGCTGATGGACCCGCTGTTCCTCTCCGCCTGGGCCGAGGCGGAGCGTCGTCGATGAGCGCTGGCCCCAGCCGTCGCGCGTTCGGCGCGGGCGTGGCCGCGTCGCTGCTGTCCGGCGCGACGCTGGCCCAGACCGCGCCCCCCGCCGTGGCCGGCTGGGCGGAGGCGTGGCCGCCGAAGGAGGTTGTTCCGCTGTGGCCTGGTGACCCGCCCGGCTGGCGCGGCGGCGTGACGCCGGGACTGCCGGCCGACTGGCCGCCGAACTTCCTGCGCGGGGTGGCCAGGCCCACCCTCAACGTGTTCCGGCCCGCGCGGCCGAACGGCCAGGCCCTGCTGGTCTGTCCGGGCGGGGCCTATCTGGCCATCTCGGCGGCTAATGAGGGCGTCGAGGTCGCCCGGACGTTCAACGCCCTGGACGTGACCGTCTTCGTGCTGGCCTACCGGCTGCCCGGCGAGGGCTGGGACAATCGCGCCGCCGCGCCGTTGCAGGACGCCCAGCGCGCCATGCGGCTGATCCGGGCCAACGCCGCCGCGTTCGGCGTCCGGCCAGAGGCGGTCGGCGTGCTGGGCTTCTCGGCCGGCGGTCATCTGGCGGCGACCCTGGCGACCGACCACGCCCAGTCGGTCTATGCGCCCATCGACGCCGTAGACCGACTAAGCGCCCGCCCCGCGTTCGCCGGCCTCCTGTACCCGGTGATCACGATGATCGGGCCCGAGGCCCACGCGCGGTCACGCGACCAGCTTCTCGGCGCCCAGCCGTCGCCGGCGGTGGCCGCCCGCCGCTCGCCGGACCTGCGGGTTTCCGCCGCCACGCCGCCGTGCTTCGTCGCGCACGCGGCGGACGACACCACCGTCTCGATCGACAATAGCCTGGGGATGCTCGCCGCCCTGCGCGCCGCCAGGATCCGCTGCGAGGCTCACCTGTTCGAGACCGGCGAGCACGCCTTCGGCGTCGGCCGCCCCGGCGCGCCCAGCGCCCTTTGGCCACAGCTGTTCCGCCGCTGGATGGACGGAAAGACCGCCTAGGCCGGCCATCGGGCGCGGCGCGTGCGGGATCATTTCAACAGGAAGTCCCCGACCGAGTTCGCATCCGTGACGCAATGGCCGCCATAGAGCGGGCGCCATTCGGTCTGGACGCCGCGCTGGCGCGCCATGCTGGCAAGCCGCTCCGAGCCTTCGAAATTGCCGTAGTTGTCGTAGAGGCCGCACGAGAGATAGAGCGCCGGATAGTCCGGCCTCGCGCGCTTGATCAGCTCGATCGGCGAAACGCGGCGCCACTCCGCGTCGTCCGCCGCATAGGTCTTGGCCATCGCGCGGATCCCGAACGCGATCTTCGGGTTGGCGCCCGTCCGTTGCGCCGCGGCGACGAGCGTGGAGAGCTTGGCGAACGGCGAGTCGACATAGACGCCTGGGCACAGCGCCGCGACCTTGGCGAACTTGTCGGGATAGGACAGGCCGGCGATCAGGACGTTCAGGCCGCCCATCGATTCCCCCAGCAGCATGCGCCGCCGGGGACTTCCGACCTTGGCCTCGATGGCCGGCAAGCGCCGCATCATGTCGTCGAGCAGGCCGCTGTCGGACATCCGCCCCTTGGGCGTCAGCAGCCAGCTCGGGCCATAGGACAGGGTCACGACGGTGGGCGGCGGCGCTCCGTCGGCCTGCCAGCGCGCTTGCAGCATCGCCGTCAGATAGGTCTCGTCGTTCCAGATGCGCTCGTCCAGGCCGCGACCGTGCAGATGATAGACGATGTCGCCATTGACGCCGCCGACCGCGCGATAGACGCAGTAGCGCAGCGCGCCTTCCGAGCCGCATTCGCGCGTGGCCGGCTGGAACGCGACCTTCTGGTCTCCGCGCGTCTTGGTCAGTTCGGTCCAGCCGAACCATAGCGCGCCCACGAGCAACAAAGCGGACAGCAGGTAGCGATCCCGCTTTGCAAGGCGAGGCATTTTCACGGCTGATTTCCTTCTTGGTGAAGCGGCCCGCCTCGGGCGGAGGGCGCGAGGCTCAGGGCTGAGCGATCGGCAGGCGCAGGCTCGGATCGGGCGGCGCCCGGCTGTCGCCATGGAGGGCGGAGCGCCCTTCCCAGACCTCCGAAACGCGCGACGGCAACAGGGCCAGGCTCAAGAGATAGCCGACGATCGCGCTGCCGCCGTAGCCGACAATCGGCGTGGGGTAGGGGCCCGCCGCGCCGGCGAGAAACAAGGCGCCCCAGACCGCGGCGAACGCGAAATACGCCTCCTGCGCGTCGGCGCCGTGCAGGCTGCCCAACAGTCCGGGCGCCAGCAGCAGAGCCATCGCGCCGAGCACCGCCAATCCCAGCAGCGCATGAACGTCCAGCGCGGAAGCCAGGACGCCGTCGACGAAGGGCGTCGGGGGCAGGGCGTCCGCCCGCATCAACGCGATGCTCCACCCGACGGCGCTGGCCGCGAAAGCGATCAGGCCCCGGCGATCGGGGCGCGGCAGCCATTGCGCCGCCAGTCCAGCGCAAAGCGCGCCGGCGGTGGCGCGATCGGGCTGCAGCGCCAGCGCGCCGGCCGCGAGGATCATCGCCAGGACGGCGGGGATCGTCCGGGACCGGGCGAAGCCGACGACCATCGCCGGCAAGATGATGAGGCTTGGCTGCACGGCCAGGCCGCCCAGCCGAAGCCAGCGCGTCGCGCCGCTGGCCCCTTCGCCAAACGCCGCCGTGCCCAGCAGCATCAGGCTCAGTCCCAACAAGACCGGGCCCAACCCGGCGGGTGTCGACGACAGGCTCCGTCCGACGACGGCCAGCATCACCAGGCCCAGGCCCAACGAGGCGATATTGCCGACGATGTAGAGGCCCGGCGCGCCCGCGGCGGCCAGGTACACAAGTCCCATCAGGCAAGCGCCGAACGCGCTGGCGACGCCAAGGGCGCGAGGCCAGTCGCGTAGACGATCACGCCAGCCCAGGTGCGGAAGGCCCTGGCCGAGGCCGTCATCGCCCCCGAGCTTCACCGCTCCCCCCAAGAGCCGGCAGCCGAGGCCGGGGACGCCCAGGCCCCAGAAGGTCTCCAGGGCGAAGGCCAGCGCTTCGGCGTCATTGTCGATCGCGGCGATCTCCGCCCGCGTCGCGCACGCCCAGTCGCGATTGGCGGCGGGCAGGCTGGCGTTCAGCAGGCCGCAAACCAGGCCGGCCAGGTGGCGCTGAACGCTCATGGATTGGCCGCCTGACCAATTTTCGGGAGCGTCGCCGCCTGAGGAGGATTGTCGCGCGCCAGTTGGACGCCCGTCTCAGTCAGGCGATAGGCATGTCGAGGCGGTCTTCCGCCTTCCGCCGGCTGTTGCCACTGCGCTTCGAGATAGCCCTGGGCCTCAAGCCGGATCAGCAGCGGGTAGAGCGTGCCGGACTTGATCCCCGCGCGCTGGGCGATTTCGTAGCCGTGAGACCACGCGCCTCCCGCGCCGAGAAGGACGGCCAGAACTGTTCGGGCGTGAGCGGAGAGAGAGCGTGCGCGAGCCATGAGAAATAAATCTACCTATGTAGACTTATAGTCAAGGCCTGGTCGCCGCCTACCCGCCGAAAAGGCCTCCGCCTCTGGACGGCCCGCTCGCCGAGCCGCCCCTGGTCCATCGCCGGCGCTTTCAGGCCTTCAGCCACGCGAGCAGTTCGGGTCCGAGCAGTTGAGCGTTCAACTGTTCGTCCGAAAGATCGACGAAGGCGTCGAGGTCGCGGATGATCACCACGCCGGTGTTCTTGAACCGCTCGGCGATCGTCCGCAGAAACTGGAAGTCGACGTCGTGCTCGCACGCGCCCACGAACAGGAAATAGACCTGATCGCCGCGCTTCTCGGACTCCTCCAGGATCCTGGTCGTACGGACATGATCATTGGTGTGGTTCTCGCCGTCCGTGACGAAGATGACGATCGAACGCTTCTTCGACACGACCTCCGGCGTCTTGGGGCGTCCGAAGAACCGGCTCAAAAAGCCGCCAGCGACCTCGGGCGTCGGCAACCAGCCGAAATGCCGCAGGTTGCGCTCCAGCACATAGCTGTACTCGGTGCCGCCGTTCCAACCGATCACGCGATTTACGACCTTGCGAACGATGTAGTCCTCGCAATCATCAGGCGTGACCGTCCCGACGTGAGTGACGGTGTGCCGTCCGTCGGCGAAGGTGAACACATCCATCTTGCCGTCGGGATCCAGTTCCATGCCGTAGGGCACGAGGCGCGCGATCAGCTTGCTCGTCGTGCCCTCCTTGTGCTCGTGCTCAAAGGAGCCCGACACGTCGATGTCGAAGATCAGCTCGGCCTTCACGTCAGGCGCGACGCCCGCCTTGTCGAGCGACAGGCGCAGCGCGCGCGCCGATTTCCGCAGACTGAGTTGCAAGGTCATCGTGGGCGATCCTATGGGTCGAGTTTTCGAAGAATGGCGCGGAGCCGGCCGCGGAGCTCCGCGACCTCCGTGGCGGCTGGGCGGCGCGAGGCGCGGGTGGCCATGTCCCCGAGCCAGCCAACGAGGGTCACGAGCACCACGTCCTGGATGGTGGCGATGAGGGCTCGGGCGTCCTCGACCTGGCTGTCCCGCTCGAACTGGCCGCCGCGGATCTCCACCGCGGTCTGGGTCAGGCTCATTTCCCTCTGAAGGAAGCGACGGGACAGCTCGGGTCGCGACGTCGCGAGGTGTTCGGAGAGGAACAGCGCGCCAAGGGCGGCCGCCTCGATCTCGACCCGGGCCTCGTCGATGCGTCGCGAATGATCGACCAGCGCGGCCTCGAGCGTTCGTAGGGGATCGAGCGCGGCCCGGGTCAGTTCGGTCAGTCGCGCCAATTCGGCGCGCGCGGCCGTCAGCTTGCGCGGCGTGTCGATGCGTCCGCTCGGCGCTTCGAAGAGGGTCAGGAGAGACGCCCGGCGGCCGTCGCGGGTCGCCTCGACATCGATCGCTTCCAGGATCTCGACGATCCGCCCGACATGGCCACGCGCGCGGATCAGCACGCCGTCGTCGGATGGCGCGAGCCCGTCCGAGATGAGCGCGGCGTGGCGCTGTTGGGCGCCGCGTCCCCACCGCGTGACATGTCGGTCGCCGGGGCTCTCGATCACGAAGCTCTCGACGAGCCGCACCGCGCCGGCCGCGGTTCGCGACGAGACGCCCGGCGACAGCCGGGTCATATCCGCCGGTCTGACCGCGATCCGTTCGCGCGCGACGCCGGGAATCGCGGTCGGCGTGGCTACGGTCGGCGTCCCGGCGTGGCGAACGGGCGGGGCGTCGGCCTGGCGTTTCCCGCGTTTGGCGGGCGGCTCGATGATCGTCGGGCGTAGCCGGTCCGGCGCCGCGCCCGGCTTGGCGTTCGCCTTGGCTTTGGGATCGTCAGGCACGTCTGGTCAGGAGAAGTGCGCGAGCACGTCGTTGAAGTCGCCGTTGAAGCCACGGCCCACCGCCGCGTACTCCCAGCCATCGGGACCCAGCAGGATGCTGCCCAGCTGGACCACGTTGAAGTCCTTGAATTCGGACGAGAGCTGATAGGCGCCCAATTCGCGCCCGGCGTCGTCGGTCAGCGTGATGACGCACAGATCGATGTCGCCGAACGCCGGTTCGTCCTCATCCTCCTCGCCGCCGTCGTGGCCGTCGCCATGGTCGGCTTCGTGAACGGTGACCAGGATCGGGATCTCGTTGACGCCCAGAGGGATCTTCGCGCCATCGATCACGATGGACTCGGAATTGTTCTGCACGCGCATGTCGCCGCTATGCGCAAGACCTCCGCTGGGGGTCTGAAACGACCCGTCGGCCTGGGTCCGCAACACGCCCCCGCGCGGGTTCATCCGCGTCGTGTTGTAGGTGGACAGCACGGCGCTGAGCTCGGTCACCTTGGCCCCGGCGCCGTCGTTCACCGCCTCGAGCGCGTGCACGTCGACATCGTCGGCATGGTCGGCGTCGCATTCCCACCTCACCTGGACGGTGAAGCGCGCGCCCTTGTTCAGCGAGAGTTGGAGCTTGGGTCGTGCTGCGCCGGGCTTCTCGAGCGGCAAGGTGAGCATGCTTGAACGGGTCCCTGGCGTCGCGGGTGCGGGGGAGATTGAAGGGGCTTGCGCTTTGAGCCTCGCGGCTGCCTCGGGTTTTCAGGAGGCGGGCGCGACCCTAGACAAGCTTCGGTTGAATGCCAACGGGGGGAGGCCGCGAAAGCCGGCCGTCGACGACATTGCGCGTTGGCTCGGCGGGATTCGCGCTCACGACGGCCGCGAGAATACGAAACTTCATCTTCACTCCACACGGTCGGTCGCGCTTCGCGAACGAGGCGACGCTTGCATCGAGCGACCGTCGAGCGAGTGGGCCGGTGGGTCTTGAACGGAAATCGCTGGGAAGACGGATTGTGCGCGACAGGCGCGCGCGCCGCCGCGTCGTCCTCACTTCGTCAGGATCAGGCTTTCCGGAAACGGGCCGCCCTTGAAGTCCAGATGACCGGCCGACCCGGCCGCGCGCTTGCAGAAGCCGGCCTTGATGATCTGCTTGGCCAGTTCCGGAGCCTGCATCAGGCTGACCTGGTCGCCGAGGCAGCGGTGCTCGCCGAAACCCAGGTGCAGGTAGTGATAGGCCGGACGGCCGGGCTTGAACGTGTCCGGATCGGTGACCACCGTGGCGTCGTGCATGGCCGAGGCGATGCTGGCGAACACCACCGCGCCGGCCGCCAGGGTGGTCTGGCGAGGGGTTCCGGCGGCGATCGTGTAGGGCTCGACCAGCAACCGAGCCACGAACGGCGCCATCGGGTTGAAACGCAGGGCTTCCCAGAAGATGGCGTCGAAGGTCGCGTCATCGTTGGCTTCGGCCGCGCGCTTGGCGGCGACCATCTGGTCGGGTCGGTCGAGCAGCTGGTCGATGGACTGGACGATCGCGGCCGATGTGGTCTCGATGCCGCCGACCAGCAGGCCCATGGTGTTCGACAGGATGCGGCCCTGGTCGAAGCCGATCTGCGGCGGGGTCTGCAGGCGAAGCATGCGGGCGACCACGTCGTCGATCTTCGGGTCGGCCTTCAACTGCTGGGCGCGGCGGGGCAGGAAGTCTTGCAGGTACGACCGCATCTCGGCCCCGGCGGCGATATTGGCCTGATGGACCTTGGGGTCATTGGTCAGGTTGTGGAACATGTCGTTCTGGGTGGCGTAGGACCAGCGCAGCATCGCCGTCAGGTCCGGTCCCGGGAAGCCGAAGTACTGGCCGGTCAGGGCGACGGGGCCGGGCCGGGTGACCTGCGAGACCAACTCAAGCCGGCCGTCGGGCGAGGCGCCCTGCGCGATCAGCCGGGCGCCGATCTTGGCCACCATCTGGCGCACGCCAGGCAGGTCGATCTGCTGGATCAGCGCCCGCATGATCCCCTTGTCGCGCTGATTGTAGACCGTGCCGTCGCGGGCCAGCATGAACGGGCCGACGGCAGGGTCCATCTTGGGGGCGTAGGGCTGGACCGTGAATTGCAGGTTACGGGTCAGGGCTTCCTCGACGTCGGCGAACATCGCCAGGACGGTCGGCCCGCCGGGCGTCACCAGGATCGGCCGCTTGGTCCTCAGCTCCTTGAACAGCGCCAGCGGCTTGGTGGCGATCCACTGATAGAGCAAGGCCAGTTTCTGTTGCGGCTGCTGGGCGGCGTCATAGGCGTCCAGAAACGATGCGGCTGCGACGTCGACCATCTTTGACCTCGGCTTGCGGGTTGGATTGTTGTGAAAAAGGCCCCGAGACGCACTCGCCGCGAGAGGCAGGGCGGTGCGCTCCTAAAACTTGTAACCGATCTTGATGAATCCTCAAAATTGTATTCCTATGAATACATCGCGGAGGGGAACGTCGATGTCGGTAGCCAAGAAAGCCGCCCTGTGGATCGTGGCGCTGATCGTCTTCGTGGTCGTTGGCGTCGGCATCCAGAAGGTCAAAGCCTTTGTCGATCCGCCGCTGCCTTCCCCCCAACCCGTGCGCGAGGCCCGCTGGCTGGACCAGGGTTGGAGCGAGAGCGACCGCTACTGGTACCACCACGCCACCCAGGGCACCTCGACCCTGCCCATCCCCTACGTCTGGTTCGTGGCCTTGGCCCGACCCAAGATCCTGCCCGGCAAGGAGACGCTGTTCGTCAGCGACGGCTACATGCAGAAGCTCGGCTTCATCCCCAGCCCGCCGTCAGGTGGCGGCGAGGCTGGTCCGGCCGGCGGACTTGAGAAGGCTTACGGCTACAAGGCCAGGATTGGCGGGGTGCCCGCCGACGCCAGTATCGAAAGCAACAGGGGCCTTAACCCCGCGGGCATGCCGGTGGGCTTCGCCATCACCAAGGCCTATCGCGACCCGACCACCGGCAAGATGCTGCCCGACCAGGTCGGCCTGACGTGCGCGGCCTGTCACACTGGCCACCTTGAGTACAACGGCGTGTCCCTGCGCATCGACGGCGGCAACGCCGCCTCCAGCCTGAGTCAGTTGACCACGGCCTTGGGCGGGGCGCTGCTCCTGACCGACGTGCTGCCCTGGCGGTTCAGCGCCTTCGCCGACCGGGTGCTCGGGCCCCAGGCGACCAAGGCTCAGCGCCAGCAACTTCACGCGGACCTGAAGACGGCGATCAAGACGCTGGCCGCCGCGGCCAAGGCGACTTCGGCGATCGACAAACGCGATGGCGTGCAGGAAGGCTTCAACCGCCTCGACGCGCTCAACCGCATCGGCAACCAGGTGTTCTACGCCAACCTGCTGCCGGTGAAGTCGGCGACCTTCGATCCCCTGGTCAACTACGCGGCCCCGAACGCGCCCGTGAAGTATCCCCATCTGTGGAACACGCCGTGGTTCAACTGGGCGCAGTACGACGCCTCGATTGGCCAGCCGGCCATCCGCAATGTCGGCGAAGCCATGGGGGTGCAGGCGCGGGTGAACATGACCACCTACGACCAGCCGCACAAGCTTTGGGACTCGTCGGTGCCGGTGGGCAACCTGGCGCGGATGGAGCAGCAGATCGAGGGACCCAATCCGCTGGCGCGCGATCCCGACGGCCGGGTGCGCGGCTTCAAGGGCCTGTCGGGGCCGAAGTGGCCCCAGGACGTGCTGGGCCAGATCGACCTGGTCAAGGCCGAAGCGGGCCGCAAGGTCTACGCCCTGCGATGCCAGGGCTGCCACTTGCCGCCGTTGGACGATCCGAACCAGGCGCTTTACAGCCCGGCGCTGTGGACCACGGCCAACGAGCACGGCGAGAGCTACCTGAAGGTCAAAGTCATCCCGCTCAGCGTGGTCGGCACCGATCCGGGTCAGGCCGAGATCCTGTCGGGCCGCAAGATCAAGGCGCCGCTGGCGCTCGGCCTGCAGCCGGGCGTGACCGATCCGAACACCGGCGTGACCTGCTTCACCACGCCCACCAAGCCGGTCACCGACCTGACCTTCGGACAGGCCCTGGCCTCGGCCGTGCAATCGGTGGTCGACAAGTTTCACGTCGACGAGGGCACGCCGATCAAGAGCGACGAGGCCGACGCGGACAAGGGCAACCGCCCCAATTGCGTGCAGACCCCGCCCGCCTACACGGCTCGGCCGCTGAATGGCGTCTGGGCGACGCCGCCCTATCTGCACAACGGCTCGGTGCCGTCGCTGCACGCTCTGTTGGGACCGCCAAGCGAGCGTCCGTCGAGCTTCTGCCTGGGCAACCGCGCCTACGACCCCAAGATGGTTGGTCTTGATGTAAAGGCCTGCCCGCGCGGGACCTTCAAGCTGGACGTCAGCGTCAAGGGCAGTTCCAACAAGGGCCACGAGTTCCGCGACGCCCCGGCGGGCGTCAAGGGTGTCGTCGGTCCGGCGCTTAGCGCCGATGACCGGGCCGCTGTGATCGAGTTCCTGAAGACGCAGTAGGCCGACGGGACCGGCCTCACGCCCTCGCCGCGTGTGGCCTAAGCTAGCACGTTGCGCTGGCCGCGCCGCGCGCCGCCGTGCGGATCCGATACGCCGGAGGCTGGTGTCGCGCGCTCCTGGCCCCACGCACGGATCGTTTCGATCGATTCCGGATTGGTCTTGGTGAGGGGTTGCGTGTTGGCGAAGACCTCGCGCCAGGCCTCATCGGTGACGGAGCCTCCGCCCGTCCTGACCTCTTCATAGGCCAGTTCACGGGCGGCGGCCTCGATATCCGCGCCGGTGAACCCATTGGAGAGGGCGACCAACTCGGTCATCAGCGCCGGGGCGATGGCCGGTAGCCGGTACCGCTTCACATAGAGCCCGATGATCTCCTCGCGCTCCTCGGGGCTGGGCAGATCCACGAAGAAGAGTTCGTCGAACCGGCCGCGGCGGAAGAGTTCCGGCGGCAGGGAGGCGATGTCGTTGGCCGTCGCCACGACGAACACGCGGGCGCGCGCCTCCTGAAGCCAGTAGAGGAAGTGGCCGAGCAGGCGGGTCGCCGAGCCGCCGTCGCTGTTGCCGCCGGCTCCGGCCAGTCCCTTCTCGATCTCGTCGATCCAGAGCACGCAGGGCGCCACCCGGTCCGCCGTGGCCAGGGATTCCTTCAGTCGTCCTTCCGACTGGCCAAGGTACTGGCCATGGATGTTCGCCAGATCCAGGCGGTAGAGCGGAAGTTGCCAGTCAGCCGCGACGGCCTTGGCGCTGAGCGACTTGCCGCAGCCTGGGACCCCGACCAGCAGCACGCCGCGCGGAGGGCGCAGGCTGCGCTCGCGCAGATCGGCGGTCAGGAGCGGGCGGGTTTTCGTGAGCCACGATCGCAGGCCGGCCAGTCCACCCACCACCTGGCCGTCGGCCGAGACGGCTACCCGTTCCAAGCCCGCGATATCGGAGAAGACCCTGTCCTTGACCTGGCTGAGCTCGGCCAGGTTGGCCTTGGTGACCGCGCCCCGGGCGACGAAGGTCGAGATGGCGTTCACCGCCTCGATGTGGGTCACGCCGGCGAGAACGGTGGCGGCTTCCCGGATCTCGGCCTCGCCCCATTCGATGGTTCGGGAGCCGCGATAGTCCGCCAGCGTCGACTCGATGATCACCTGCATTTCGTCCTGATCGGGCGGATCGAGCGTGACGCTCATGCCCATGCGCTGCAGGCGCGGCCAGATGCTGGAGGTCGTGATCAACACGACGCAGCCGCTGCCGTCGCTGGCCGAAGACACGACGTCGAGCAGTTGCCGGCTCGTGGCGCTGTCGTCGCTGACGTCCTGGATCTCGGTCAGGACGAAGTTGTAGTTGCCGCGCTGATGAAACTGCTGAGCGGCGAAGTCCAGAGCCCCGGCGATCGAGCGATCCTCGTTCAGCACGCGACCGCTGACCACGTCCCGCGCGCCGTTGGACAGCGTGTGATAGGCGATCGGGACGCTGAGTTCCGCGGCCAGGTCCTTCAGCAGTTCGAGAGCGCGGGCGCGCTCATCCGTACGCAGGGTGATGAAGGGGATGCGAGCCTTCAGATAGATGAGCAGGGTCTCGCGGCATTTCAGGGCGTTGGCCATCGACTCTCACTGTCTTCAAAGAATGACGCGGCGGCCGGTCGGGCGTGGCGCGGTCTGGGTGTCCGTGGGCGGCGGCGGAGCGCTGGTCAGGGGCGTGTCCCGAAGGGTCTTCAGGCTGCTATCGTTGCGCGAGGACAACGCCGAGCGCTCAAGCGAGGTCTGCTGTCGGGTCGCCCAGTCGTCGATCTGGTCTCGCAGGAACGTGCGCACGTCCGCCGGAAAGGCTTCGATGGCGGCGAAGGCGCGCAGCCCGTTCAGGGCCTTGCGGACCACGATCAGTGTGGTCGACAAGGTCATGGGGTCGCGCGCTCGCGACAGCATGGCCGCCAGCTGGTCATTCAGGCGGGTTAGGCGCTGGTTCTGGCAGTCGGTAATCCGCCGGACCCAACGCTCGCTCACGCCCGCGCCACCGTCCAGGCGCCCGGCCGCCATGGCCGGCAACACGTCGTCATCGCCCGCGCCGAAGCTGTCCAGCAGCGCCGACCACGCCGCATAGGTCGTCGGAGGCGTCACCCTTGCGTTCCGGAGCCCGCCGGCTCGGAGGACGGCAGGTTCGCGACCGCCGAGGGTTGGGTGCGAACGAAGTTCGGACGTCGGCGGGTCAGGACCGAATGGCCGGGGAGCAGATCCCAGTCCGGCAGCGCCCGGGCCACGCGATCGGCGTCCGTGGCGACTTGATCAGTGGTGTCGGTGGAAGTCTTGCGGCTGGTCATGTCTTTGCTCACGCCATCACGTTGCGGGCGGCGCCAGGGCGGCGGCGAAGAACGCTGGCCGCTTCGAGCGCGTTGAGGAAGGAAAGCACTTCGCCGGCCTTGGCGTCCTCGGCGCTCAGTTCTCGGCGCAGGTCGACCACCTCGGCCAGGCTCGCGCGGAGGATGTCGCCGGCCGTATGGGCCTCGGTCTCGAGGGTCGTCCTGACGCGGGTCCGCCGCTTGCCGACATTGTTGTGCTGGTAATAGACGAAGCCGCCGATCCCGAGCGCCACGAGCAGGCCGAACACCGGATTTTGCCCAAACACCATGAGCATGACCAGGACGGCCAGACCCACGAAGACCCAGGTCGCGGTCGTAATGCGGATGGCTTTCAGCGCCTTCGCGATGCGATCCTTATAGTGCCGGTCCAGGTCGGCGGTGAGCTCTGCTTCGTTCGACGCGTCGACGGTCTCGCCACTCCAGGAGCCGGCGGAGAGGGCGATCTTCTGGGGAAGTGCCGCGCGATCGGCGGCGACGAGGTCGCTGTAGCCCGCGGTGATCCAGTCGCGCGACAGCGTGATCGCGTAGCGTTGGGTGGCTAGGGATACGCCGACGTTCTTGGGGAACATGGCGGCCATGGTCAGTGTGGTGGCGAAGTCGGTGCTCGCGCGGTAGGCGTCGGCCTCGACGTCGAGACGCGCCCCGGCGCGGTCCAGGTCGCCATCCTCTTCGACGATCAGCTGCAGGCGCCGTTCCTCCTGCAGCAGGCTGAGTTCGGCGTCGTCGTAGCGGCTGACCAGCGTGTCCAGACGACTGTCGACCAGCGCCGATAGATTGGGTTCGGCCGCGAGTTCACTATTGAACAGCGCGCCGAAGAAGTCCTTGACGACCTGGTTGCGGCGCATGGCCGACAGGCTGGTCTCGATCGCCGGCCAGGTCGAGCTATTGGTCTTGAGGTGGGGATAGGGATTGTCGTTCACCGCCGGGGCCATGGGGGCCAGGGTCTTGACCCATCGAGCGCGCTCGTTGTCGATGAAGCCGGCCTGAGCCTCCAGTTCACCGAGCCAGGAGTCGACCATGGTGAGGCACACTTCCAGGGCCGCGCCGCCGAAGACGCCATTCACGGCGGCGTCCAGCATCAGCACGACTTCCCGGTCGAGCTTGAAAGGGTCCTGGTTCTGGAAATAGCGGTCCAGCCATTGACCGCCGGCCTCATGGCGTCCCGCGCGTCGGCAGATGAGGGCGAACATCAGCGCGGTCTTGTTGTCGTCGCGGGTCATCGCCTGGCGAAGGGCTTCTTCGGCCAGGGGCTTGTCGTCGCGAATCCAGGCGACAAGGGCGATCAGCGCCGGCGCGAGCCAATAGCGCGGGCAGTTCGTCATCAGGCCTTCGGCCGAGGTCAGCATCGTCGAGCCGCGCACCACGCCGGCGTCCATCGCCTGCAGGATGCCGACCGCGTGGCGGCGCGCCTCGTCGTGATGGCCGAACTGCTTATCCAGATCCTGGCGGATCTGGATAAGACGCGTGTCGGCGCGTTGGATCTCCTTGGATTTCATGTCCCGGAGCACGAACTCGCGGAACTCGTCATAGAAGGCTTCCAGCCGGGTGCGGGTGTCGGCGGCCTGCGCCTGCACCGCGCCAACCTGGTTGCTGACGGTGTAGATGTCGCTCTGCAAGCGGTCGATGGCGCGCTCGACGCCAGATAGGTCCACATGAACGTCGGTCACGCGCGGTCGACTCCAGCTTATTCGATAACGGAGACCGACCCGTCGGCGGCGATGGCGCGCAGAGAGTCGGCATAGACTTCAATGAAGGCGTAGGACGGGTGAAGCGCCAGCGGCCTGGCCCGCTCGAACGGTTGCGGCATCGATCGGAAGTGCTCGAAGTGTTCGACGATGTTCAGATCGAGATCGCAGATGTGGACCACATAGGGCGGTCCCAGGAAGCACTTGCAGACGATGCCAAGCGGGCGCTGCTCGATGGTGAGGTCGGGAAACTCAGCCGCGATCGCGGCGATCAGAGCGTCTTGAGAGGCCTTGTCGACCCGATGGCCGGCGACGTCCATCCTGCCGAGCGCCGTCACGTAGCCAGCCGACCTCGGGCGACGCAACAGCTGGCGAAGCTGAGCTCCGGTGATCGAGGTGCGGCTAGGAACGGTGGTGCGCGTTTCCAAGGGCGTGGCGACCTGTCCGCCGACGCCTAGAATCGTTCTCGCCATCCCAGCCCCCAAGTGACCCCAAGGCGGCAGCCTTACGCGTATTGTCGGTTGAGTCCATACGCGCGAAGAGCGGAGAGTGCTACGGGGGGCTGAAGCCACATTTCCCGAGGGGCCGAGCCTTCCTCGGCCTTTGGCGTTCCAAGCTGAATTCGTCCTTGGCGTTCAGGATGTCGGCGACCTGTCGACCCGGCCGGCCTCGCTCCGGCGCGCGAGGCGGCGCACGGTCGCGTCGAATGAAAGCCCGAGAGCCTGGCTTTGGTCTTTTAGATCTCGCGAAAAGCGCAAGAAAACCAGATATTTAAGGAAATCCGTCCTGGTGGTTGGAGGCGGGATCGAACCGCCGACCTGTGGGTTATGAATCCACCGCTCTAACCATCTGAGCTACCCAACCGGGCCAGGAGGCGGGGCTTATAGGCGAGAACCGCCCGCCATTTCAAGCGGAGCCTAGTCCGAGACGATCGCCGCCGTCACCGCGCCCAGGGCCTTCACCGCATCGGCCGGCGCCAGCTTCACCTGAAGACCGCGTTGGCCGCCGTTGATGAAGACGTAGGGCTCGGCCAGGGCGGCCTCTTCCATCACCGTCGGCAGGCGCTTCTTCTGGCCGAAGGGGCTGACGCCGCCGACCTTGTAGCCGGTGATCCGTTCGGCGTCGGGGACCGGGGCCATGGCGGCCGACTTGCCCTTGAGGGCGGCGGCCAGCTTCTTCATGCTGACCTCCTTGTCCGAGGGCAGGATGGCGCAGGCGGGCTTGCCGTCCAGCGTGACGATCAGGGTCTTGAGCACCCGGCGCGGGTCCTCGCCCAGGGCCTCGGCGGCCTGCAGTCCCACACGCTCCGAGCCGGGGTCGTAGTCGTACGTATGCAGGTCGAACGCGACGCCGGCCTTGCTCAGTGCGATCGTGGCGGGGGTGCTCTTGGACATGGTTCGGGTGATACCCAAGCGAGCTCAAGGTTGGAATACGGATAGCGAATGATCGATCGAAGGACCTTGCTGCGCGGCGCCTTAGGCCTTGGCGCGGCCGGCCTGCTGCCCGATTGGGCGATGGCGGGGGAGGCGGGACGTTCGCCGGCCGCGCTGTCGGGCGAAGAGATCAAGCTCACCGTCGGCCACGCCATGGCGAAGATCGACGGCCGCGCCTGCCACGCCGCCCTCGTCAACGGCACCATCCCTGGCCCGCTGATCCGGCTGAAGGAAGGCCAGCGCGTCCGTATCGCGGTGACCAACACCCTGGACGAGGAGACCTCGATCCACTGGCATGGCCTGCTCGTCCCGTTCCAGATGGACGGCGTGCCGGGCGTCAGCTTCCCGGGCATCAAACCCGGAGAGACCTTCACCTATGACTTCCCCGTCCGCCAGGCCGGGACCTACTGGTGGCA
Source organism: Caulobacter sp. FV1ye6ST (assembly GCF_058681225.1). Classification (NCBI taxonomy): domain Bacteria; kingdom Pseudomonadati; phylum Pseudomonadota; class Alphaproteobacteria; order Caulobacterales; family Caulobacteraceae; genus Caulobacter; species Caulobacter sp. FV1ye6ST. Next base: position 3,976,372 of record NZ_CM178733.1, on the reverse strand, counting down.
CAGCCATTCGGGCCTGCAGGAGCAGATCGGTCACTACGGCCCGATGATCATCGACCCGGCCGGCGAGGACCCTATTGCCTATGACCGCGAGCACGTGGTGGTGCTGTCGGACTGGAGCTTCCTGCATCCCCATGAGCTGTACCGGAAGCTCAAGGTCAATGCCGGCCACTTCAACATGCAAAAGCAGACCGTGGCCGGCTTGCTGAAAGGACAGGACCAGCCGCTGAAGGACCGCGTCGACTGGGGCCGGATGCGGATGGACCCGACCGACATCGCCGACGTCACGGGTTCGGTCTACACCTACCTCGTCAACGGCCACGGTCCGGGCGACAACTGGACGGGCCTGTTTTCGCCGGGCGAGCGGGTGCGGCTGCGCTTCATCAATTCCGCGGCCATGACGATCTTCAACGTCCGGATTCCGGGCCTCTCCCTTGAGGTCGTGGCGACCGACGGCCAGCCGATCGCGCCGGTCGCCGTAGACGAGTTCCAGATCGCCCCGGCCGAGACCTTCGACGTCATCGTCCGGCCGGCCGAGGACAAGGCCTTCACCCTGGTCGCCGAGGCTTCGGATCGCTCGGGCCTGGCGCGTGGAACCCTGGCGCCGCGCCTCGGCATGACCGCCGCCGTGCCGCCGCTGCGCGAACGGCCCCTGGCGACGATGAAGGACATGGGCATGGGCGCCATGCATCACGGGATGGACATGCCCGGCATGGACATGTCGATGCGGTCCCAGGCCAATGCGCCCAACGTGCCGCTGACGCCGGGGGTCCAGACGATCTCGCCGATGCCGATGGACCGCATGGACCAGCCGCCGCAAGGGCTTGAGGATGTCGGCCACACGGTGCTGCGCTACGCCGACCTCGCCAACCTGCATCCGCCGACCGATCCGCGCTCGCCGGGCCGCACGATGGAGATCCACCTCACTGGCAACATGGAACGCTTCATGTGGGCGTTCGACGGCGAGGCGTTCGGGCCGATCAAGAAGCCGATCGCCTTCCAGCGTGACGAGCGGGTGCGGGTGGTGCTGATCAACGACACCATGATGGCCCACCCGATCCATCTGCACGGCCACTTCTTCGAACTGGTCAACGGCCAGGACCGCCAGCCGCTGAAGCACACGGTCAATGTCGCGCCGGGCGGCAAGGTCGCCTTCGACCTGACGGCCAGCGAACCCGGCGACTGGGCCTTTCACTGCCACCTGCTGCTGCACATGCACGCGGGCATGTTCGACGTCGTTACGGTGCGGCCTCTGGATGGGGTGGGCGCGTGATGATCCAGCACGAGCATCACCCGACGCCGGCGTCGGCGGTTCAGCCCGCCGATCCGCACGCCGGCCACGACATGTCCGCGATGGCGCCGGCCACGACGGCCGCCGAGGTCAAGCCGCCGCCAGTCCCGACGGACCACGCCGCCGAGCGCTTCTACAGCCCGGAAGCCATGGCCGCCGCCCGCGCCCAGCTGATGAAGGAGCACGGCGGCATGGCGGTCTGGACCGTCCGCGCCGACACCCTGGAATACCGTTCGCGCGACGGGGCCGACGCCCAGGCCTTCGAGGGCGAGGCCTGGTGGGGAAACGACGCCTCCAAGTGGGTGCTCAAGGCGCGTGGCGATCGCACCGACGGCGAAGGCTGGGAAAAGGGCGAGGCCGAGGTGCTGAAGGCCTGGCCGATGGGACCCTATTTCGATCTCCAGGCCGGGCTTAGGTATGATCTCGCCGCCAAGGGGCGGAGCTATGCGGCCGTCGGCTTCGAGGGCCTGGCCCCGTACTGGTTCGAGCTGCAGGGGACGGCCTACCTGTCCGACCAGGGCAAGGTGTCGGCGCGTGGCGAGGCGTCCTACGACCTTCGCCTGACCCAGAAGCTGATCCTGCAGCCACGCCTGGAAGCCGATGTCGCCGAAGCCGGCGCCGGCAGGCTCGAGGGCGGTCTTCGCCTGCGCTACGAGATCACGCGAGAGTTCGCGCCCTATGTCGGCCTCGTGCGCGAGCGGGCGTTCGGTCCGGCCGCGGTGGCCGGCGAACGGGCCGGGAGCACGGCGGTGGTGATCGGTGTCCGCGCCTGGCGCTGATCCGCCCGTCGACATGAATGGCTTGTCGCGGCGTTAAGCCTGGCCCAACATCCGTTTGACTGGACACAGATCCGGACAACGAGGGAGTCAGGCGCGATGGCGGAAGCGATCGATTTCGACCGCATGCGGACCCTGGGCGACGTCGCCCGTTATCACGCGGAGGCGCGGCCGGGGGATGTCGCCTTCAGCTTCGAGGGGCGGGACACGACCTTCGCCGACTTCGACCGGCATACCAACCAGGTGGCCAACGCTCTGATGGCGGCGGGGCTGTCGACGGGCGACCGCATCGCCTATGTCGGCAAGAACAGCGACCACTATTTCGAGCTGCTGATCGGGGCCGCCAAGGCGGGGGTTGTGACCACGCCGATCGGCTGGCGCCTGGCGGCGGCCGAGATCGCCTATATCGTCGGCGACAGCGAGGCCAGGATGGTCTTCGTCGGTCCAGAGCTGATCGGCCACATCGAGGCGGTCGCCGCCGAGCTGACCGACCGGCCGGTGGTCGTGGCCATGGAGGCGGACGGCGCGGGCCAGCATCCGACCTTCGCGGCCTGGCGCGACGCCCAGTCGGACGTCGACGCCCGTAAGCCGATCGCCACCTCGGATATCGCCATCCAGCTCTACACCTCGGGCACCACGGGGCGGCCCAAGGGCGCGATGCTGACCCACGACAACCTGCTGGCCATGCGCCGCGAGGCGGCCAAGGATCCGCTGGACTGGAACCGCTGGGGACCGGAGGACGTCAGCCTTGTCGCCATGCCAGTCGCCCATATCGGAGGCACCGGCTGGGGTCTGGTGGGCCTGCTGAACGGCGCCAAGGGCGTGGTGGCGCGCGAGTTCGATCCGTTCAAGGTGCTGGACTATATCGAGCGGGACCACGTCTCGAAGATGTTCATGGTGCCGGCGGCGCTGCAGATCGTCGTGCGCCAGCCACGGGCGCGCGAGGTCGACTATTCGCGGATGACCCACATCCTCTATGGCGCCGCGCCCATCCCGCTGGACCTGCTGCGCGAGTGCATGGAGGTGTTCGGCTGCGGCTTCGTCCAGCAGTACGGCATGACCGAGACGACCGGCACGGTGGTCTATCTGCCGCCCGAGGACCATGACCCCGCCGGCAATAAGCGCATGCGCTCGGCGGGCCTGCCGATGCCTGGCGTCGAGATCAAGGTGATCGACGAGGCGGGAAACAGCGTGCCGACCGGCGCGGTGGGCGAGGTCGCCGTCCGCTCACCGGCCAACATGGCCGGCTACTGGAAGCTGGCCGACGCCACCGCCAAGACCATCGACACCGACGGGTGGCTGCGCACCGGCGACGCCGGCTACCTGGACGAGGACGGCTATCTGTTCATCCACGACCGGGTGAAGGACATGATCATCTCGGGCGGCGAGAACATCTATCCGGCGGAGGTCGAAAGCGCGGTCTACGGTCACCCGCACGTGGCCGAGGTGGCGGTGATCGGCGTGCCGGACGACAAGTGGGGCGAGGCCGTCAAGGCGGTGGTCGCGGCCAAGCCCGGCGTGACGCCGGACGCCGACGACATCATCGCCTTTGCCCGGACCCGGATCGCGGGCTTCAAGGCGCCCAAGAGCGTGGACTTCGTAGCGGCCCTGCCGCGCAACGCCTCGGGCAAGATCCTGCGGCGCGAACTGCGAGCTCCCTATTGGGAAGGGCGCGAGCGGCAGGTGAACTAAAAAAGAGGGGCGTCGCGAACGACGCCCCGAGAGGGGAAGAGACTGACGGATGCGGGGCAAGGGTGGAAAAGCCCCGCACCCCTCACTTGCCTGTCGGGGAAACCGGCAGGCTCCGGGCCGCCAGGGTGACCTGGGCGGTGGAGGAAAGAGCCCGGGACGAAGAGCCCAGGGCGATGTCGTACTGGCCAGCCGCGATCGACCAGCCGTGGGCCTTGCCGTCCCAGACCGCCAGCAGGCGCGGGTCGACCGTCAGGCTCACGCGCTGCGTCGCGCCGGGGGCGAGGGAGACCTTCTTGAAGCCGGCCAGGCGCTTGGGCGCTTCCCAGCCACCAGTCGTGGGCGCGACATAGACTTGGGGCACGTCCTTGCCGGCGCGGGCCCCGACATTCTTGACGTCGAAGCTGACCGTGACCCTGCCGCCGGCGACGCTGGCCGTGAGGTTGGCGTAGGCGAACTGGGTGTAGGACAGGCCGTGGCCGAACGGGAACAGCGGCTCGATCTTCTTGAGGTCGTACCACTTGTAGCCGACGGCGGCGCCTTCGACATTGTAGTCGACATCGAACATCTCGCCTTCGGCCTTGCCGACGCCGTCCAGCTTCTGACGCGGCAGGTCGGCCACGCTCCTGGGGAAGCTGACGGGCAGGCGGCCGGTCGCGTCGACCTCGCCGGTCAGGACGCGGGCGATGGCCTCGCCGCCCGACGTGCCCGGGAACCAGGCCTCGACCACGGCGCCGACCTTGTCGAGCCAGGGCATGACCACCGGACCGCCGGTCAGCAGCACGACCACCGTCTTCTTCTGAGCGGAGGCTACCGCGTCGATCGTGGCGTCCTGGTTCATGGGCAGGTTCAGGTCCTGCACGTCGACGGACTCGGTGGTCCACTGGTCGGCGAAGACCAGCGCCAGCTCGCTCTCGGCCGCCAGCTTGGCGGCGCGCGCGGTGTCGGTCCCGTCGTCATAGGTGATCTTGGCGTTCGGATACCGGGCCCGCAGCGCCTTCAGCGGAGAGGACGGATAGTAGATCACCGGACCCGGCCAGGTCTTGGGCTCCAGGCCCTTCACCGCGCGGCCGCCCACCGGATAGACCTGAGAGGAGCCGCCGCCCGACAGTACGCCGGCATCGGCATGGCCGCCGATCACGGCGATGGTCTTGGCGGTCTTGGCCAGGGGGAGGAGGTCGCCGTCGTTCTTCAGCAGGACGATAGCTTCCTCGGCGTCGGCCTGGGTGATCTTCGCGTGGGCGGCCAGTGTGGCGGGCGGAAGGTCGACCGGGGCCGGGTTGACGACCGGATGGTCCACGAGGCCGCTGGCGAACATGGCGCGCAGCACGCGGCGCGCCATGTCGTCGATGCGGGCCTGGCTGACACGGCCGGCGGCCAGGTCGGCCTTCAGCGGCGCGGCGAAGAAGGGCTGCTTGTCGAAGGCGTCGCCGGCCGATTCCTGGTCGAGGCCGGCATTGGCCGCCTTGGCCGACGAGTGGTCGGCGCCCCAGTCCGACATGACGTAGCCCTTGTAACCCCAGTCCTTCTTCAGGACGGTGTTCAACAGCCAGTCGTTCTCGCAGGCGTAGTCGCCGTTGACGCGGTTGTAGGCGCACATCACCGAGTGCGGGTCCGACTGCTCGATGGCGAACTGGAAGGCCAGCAGGTCCGAGGTGCGGGCGGCGGCGTCGTCGATGTTGCTGCTGACCACGAAGCGGCCGGTTTCCTGGCCGTTCAGGGCGTAGTGCTTGATCGTCGAGATGATGTGGTTGGACTGGATGCCCTTGATCTGGGCGGCGACCATCGCGCCGGCCAGCCAGGGATCCTCGCCGCCATATTCGAAGTTCCGGCCGTTGCGGGGATCGCGCATCAGGTTCACGCCGCCGGCCAGCTGGACGTTGAAGCCCGAGTCGCGGGCCTCCTTGCCGATCATCGCGCCGCCCTTGAAGGCCAGTTCGGGGTTCCAGGTTGCGGCGGTGGCCAGGCCCGAGGGTAGGGCGGTGCGCGGACGCAGGTCCTGGTGGCTGCCCTGGGTGGCGACGCCGACCCCGGCGTCGGTCTGCCATTGGCCTGGGATACCCAGGCGCGGCACGCCCGCGACATAGCCGGCCGAGGCGTCGTGCGAGTCCTTGTGGCGCGTATACTTCGGCTTCATGTCCGAGCCGAAGTAGCCGAAGATGACCGTGAACTTCTCGTCGTTGGTCATCGCCTTCAGCGCCAGGTCGGCGCGGGCGTCGGCGGAGAGCTTGGCGTTGAACCACGCGTGGGCGGGGGCGGCCGCCGGCTTGCTGGCGGTGTCGGCCAAGGCCGGCGCGGCGGTCGGCGCCAAGGCGGAAGCGCCGATCAGCAGGGCGAGCCGCGGGCCCCGCCAGGTCGTCCGAGTCATGTTTCCTCCGTCGTGTTCTTAGGCCCCGCGCGGCTCTCGGACCGGGTCGGGGAGGGGTTCAAGTCTTTCGCCGAGGCGGCGGGCCGCTCCGGGCTGGACCGGTGGATTCGCGCACCACCAGGCTGTGCTGCGCGAGGAAAGGGGTGTTGGTCTTGCCGGCGCCTTCGTTGGCGCTCCAGGCGGCGAAGGTGTGCATCGCGCGCAGGGCCATCTGGTCGAACGGCTGGCGGATCGTGGTCAGGGTCGGCCAGATCACGCCGGCGATGGGCGCGTCGTCGAAGCCGACCACCGAGACGTCGTCCGGGATCCGCAGGCCGCGGCGCTGCACTTCCATGCAGGTGGCGGCGGCCATGTCGTCATTGGCGGCGAAGATCGCGGTCGGTGGATTGTCGATGTCCAGCAGCTGGCGGGCCGCGTCGAGACCGGTCTTGAAGGTGAACTCGCCGCCGACGACCAGCTCGGGCGGCGGGCGCGGCAGGCCTCGCGCGGCATAGGCTTCGAAGAAGCCGTTGCGGCGATGGGTGCTGGCGGCGTGGTCCGGGTGGCCGGCGATGTGGCCGATGCGAGTGTGGCCTAGCGAGAACAGGTGCTCGACGACCTCGCGCGCCGCGGCGCGATCGTCCATGCCGATGGCGGGAAACTGCGGATCGGGCGTGGTCGGGGTGATCAGCACGCAGCGCACGTCCAGCTCGCGCATCAGCTCCTTCATAGGGCCGAAGTCGCATTCCGGGGGCAGCAGGATCATCTCGCGGATGCCGCCGTCCCGGACAAAGGCGCGGACGCGGTCGGCCCAGCCGGGGATCGGGCCCTCGGACAGGTCGACCGACAGGTGGCGGCCGGTCTCGACGCACGCCACCAGTAGCGCGTGGTGGACGCGGGTGTGGTAGCCGCCGGACGGGTCGCCCATCAATACGCCGACCGAACCGGACCCCTGCGAGCGCAGGCTGCGGGCCACGGCGCTGGGCTGATAGTCCAGCTCGGTCATGGCCGCACGGACACGGTCGCGCGTCTTGGCGCTGACACTGTCGTGATCGTTGAGAACGCGGGAGACGGTCTTGGGCGAAACGCCCGCCCGTTCGGCCACGTCGGTGATCGTCGTCATGGGTCCCCGTATCCCTAACCGTCAAGCTTGTCGGCGCTACCCCAACAACGAAAGGCGGCGTCCACAAGGCGGCTAACGTCCAAAGCCATAGTCCATGCTGTCCCTGATGTCATGGCGTCAGGACAAAAATGGGTCATAAAGTCGAGGCGGAAGGACATTTGCGGGACATTCCTGGGAGGCTGCTTCGGGCGATTGGGCGTCGCCGCGCGGCGATCCGGGCTCGGTGGCATTGCTATGGTAGCGGTACAGCGCCGTCTTACGACACCGGTGTCTTATTTTAAAAAAGATGATATAAAACAATGATAAGTCGCGCGGGGTCGAAAGTCTTGGCGCGTCAGTCGGCCTTGACTCTTTGGCTTTAAGGGGTGGCCGCGCTTGGCTAAAACCCTTGTCTCGCAAGAATGACAACGTTGACATTCTTGTTGACTTGCTCGGGACATTTGGAGAATGTGACAGCGTTCGAGGAAGGCGCGGGGCCGGACTCGAAAGTCCGGGCGCCGGGGCCGCCGAAGACCTTGTCCGATCGCGAGACATGCGACGGCCGGGTCCGCAAAAGCCTCAAACGTTTCTCGAAAGCCACCGACAAGAGCGGCGGCGCGAGCGGCGGGCGGGCGTCCAACAAGAACGAACTAATTTGGGGAGCGAGGAATTGTCACAGGAAGCAAGGAAAGCCGTGCTCAAGCGCGGCCTGACGCTGGCGCTGGTCGCCGGCGCGTCGCAATTGGCTCTGGCCACCGGGGCTTTCGCCCAGGACGCCGGTCAGACCCAGGTCGAGGAAATCGTCGTCACCGGCGTCCGCGGCTCGCAGCTGAAATCGGTCGACCTCAAGCGCAAGGAAACCTCGATCGTCGACGCCATCTCGGCGGAAGACATCGGCAAGCTGCCCGACGTCACCATCGCCGACTCCCTGCAGCGCATCTCGGGCGTGCAGATCCAGCGTAACGCCGGTGAAGGCGCCACGGTCAACATCCGCGGTCTGGCCCAGGTCATCACCCTGCTGAACGGCGAACAGTATCTCAGCGCCGGCAACATGGGCTCGGCCCAGCCGAACCTGCTGGACGTGCCCTCGCAGCTGATGAACCAGGTGCTGGTCTACAAGTCGACCAACCCGAAGAACGCCTTGTCGGGCGTGTCGGGCACCATCGACCTGCGCACCCGCCGTCCGTTCCAGTTCAGCAACGGCCTGACCATGACCGGCGCGGCCGAAGCCCAGCGCGGCGACCGCACCAAGAAGGACGACTATCTGGTCAACGGCGTCGTCAACTGGCGCAACGACAATGTCGGCCTGATGATCTCGGCCGCCAACAGCAAGTCGAACCTGGGCAACAACTCCTCGGGCGTCGTGGGCCTGTCGGGCAACAACGACTGGGGTGGTTCCGCCGCCAACAACTTCGTCTCGCCGCACGGCTATGAGAGCTTCAACCGCGTCGTCGAGCGCAAACGGCTGGGTGTCAACGCCTCGTTCGAAGCCCACCTTGGCGAGGGCTTCACCCTGATCGCCGAGGGCTTCTACGCCAAGCTCGACGAATACAACCGCGGGGCCGGCATCAACATTTCGAACCGCTGGGACGGCGGCGCCTTCGGCGTCTGGACGAAGCCGACCGCGTTCGAGACGACCGGCGTCAACAGCCCGACGGGCGGCAACGGCCGGCCTTGGATCGCCGTCGACGAGTACGACCTGGACGCCTGGTGGATCAATTCGTTCACCGTCAACCGGGTCACCAAGTCCAAGACCAAGAACTACAACCTCGAACTGAACTACGACAACGGCGGTCCGTTCACCTTCGAGACCCGCGCCATCCGGGCTGACGGCAACCGTCTCAGCATGAACGGCCAGGCCCAGGGTGATCTGTCGAACTGGCGCTATGCCGACGGCCGCTTCAACCTGTTCCGCGACGCCAATGACCGCACCCGCGGCCCGTTCTATCCGAAGGCGATCTGCGACCAGTACCCGGCCACCCAGCGAAGCAACGCCATCTCCGGCAGCGCCGGCGGCTGCTACCTGAACCCGAACCCGCTGGGCTACGGCCAGAACCCGCAGCTGCACTACAACATCAGCGGCGATCACCCGGTGTGGAGCGGCTTCGACACACCGATCTCGGGCGGTCTGGGCGCTGGCAAGACGCTCAAGGACTACATGGCCAACAAGGACAGCTACGCGATCGGCGCGTTCTCGTCCGAGGGCAACAACGAAGTCGACTCGGACATGAACGTGTTCCGCGCCGACGGGCACTACAAGTTCGACGACAAGCTGTTGGGCTTCATCACCAAGGTCGACGCCGGCGTCCGCTTCAGCGACCGCTCGGTCAGCGTCGAGCAGTTCCACCTGTTCTCCAGCTTCTACGGCGGCACGCCGGGCGCGGTGCAGGCCAACGGCACGCCCGTGCCGGCCGGCGGCTGCGAGGCCCAGTGGAAGGCCATCGACGTCGTCATGAACCAGAACCAGTGCCAGGCAGGCGAGTTCGTGGCCGATCCGGTCACGGGCAAGCCGGTGTTCCAAGGCTATACGGTCAACAAGCCGACCAAGCTGTCGACCTACAACAACGTCATCTGGGTCGATGACCTAGGCGGCGTCACCTCGGGCATGCCAGGCTTCTGGACCATCGATCCGCGCGACTTCGACAATGTCGAGGCCTTCCACAAGAAGGTGTTCGGCGGCGCCATCCGCGTGCAGGTGCCGGGCCAGACCTATGACGTGTCCCTGAAGGAAGAGAGCGCCTTCGGCGCCTTCGACTTCGCGATCGGCGCCCTGAGCGGTAACTTCGGCGTGCACGTGATCCAGACCCAACTGGACGTGAAGCAGAACCTGACCGGCGACACCCGCAACTACGGCGACACCAACGCCGACGCCGGCGACCAGGTCACCAAGCGCAAGTACACCGACTGGCTGCCGTCGCTGAACGCGGTCTACGACCTGAACGACCACATCAAGCTGCGCGCGGCCTACGCCAAGACCATGCAGCCGCTGGATCTGGGCAACTACGGCGGCGGTCTGTCGATCTTCACGGCCGACTGCGGCGCCAGCCTGCCGAACGTCCGCTGCGTCACCGGCGCCAGCGCCTCGGGCAACCCGAACCTGGATCCGTGGCGTTCGTCGAACATCGACGGCGCGGTGGAATACTACTTCGGTCGTGCCTCGATGCTGAACATCTCGGCCTTCAAGCTGAAGATCGACAGCTTCGTGACCGGCGGCCAGACGACCGGACAGTTCCCCGACCAGGACGGCGTCATCCGCCGCACGGTCAATGTCAGCCTGCCCATCCAGGGCGATGGCGGCTCGGTGAAGGGTCTGGAAGTCGGCGCCAAGCTGGCCTTCAGCGACATCATCCCGGACATGGGCCTGCTGTCGAACTTTGGCGTCGATACGAACTACACCTACTCGCCCAGCCACGAGAGCCGTCTGGACCTCGCGGGCGACGAGATCCCGTTCTTCGACAACTCCAAGCACCAGTACAACCTGGTCGGCTGGTACCAGGACGACAAGCTGCAGGCCCGTGTCGCCTACAACTACCGCACCGCGCGCCTCTCCGGCACGATGGGCGGCGGCGGCGACCGCGTGATCCCGATCATGCAGAAGGCCACCGGCTATGTGGACGTGAACGTCAGCTACAACGTCCGCGACAACGTCACGGTCTACTTCAACGGGTCCAACGTGACCGGCGAGATCGAGGACTATTACCTCCGCTTCGCCAAGGGGAAGACCCAGTACGCCAACCAGAACGAGTTCGAGCCCCGCTACACGCTGGGTATCCGCGCCCGCTGGTAAAAGATCCCTCTGACCTCCTGCAGCCGCCGCGGACCCCCGCGGCGGCTACTTTTTTGGGAGGCGAGGCCTGTCCGGTCCGGGGCTGAGCCGATAGCCTGGAGATAACCGGGCGATAGAACCGGAGTCGGGAGCAAGCCCATGCAGGACAATCGAATCCGCAAGCTCGTGATCGTCGGCGGCGGCACGGCCGGCTGGATGGCGGCGGCCGCGCTGCGGCGGCACTTCCAGGGCGGCCCGCTCGAGATCACCCTGGTCGAGAGCGCCGAGATCGGCACGATCGGGGTGGGTGAGGCGACCATCCCCACCATCCGCGCCTTCTACAACCAGCTGGGCCTGACCGACATCGAGGTGATGCGGGCCACGGGGGCGACCTGCAAGCTGGGCATCCGCTTCAACGGCTGGGTGCGCGAGGGCCAGTCGTTCATCCATCCGTTCGGCCACTTCGGCCAGGACCTGCGCGGCGTGCCGTTCCACCACTATTGGCGCAAGCTTGCCCAGGCCGGCGAGCCGACCGACATCGCCGACTATTCGCTGGGCGCATCGCTGGCGCAGGCCGGCAAGTTCATGGCCCCCAGCCGCAACCCGGCCTCGACCCTGTCGATCTTCGACTGGGCGCTGCACTTCGACGCCGGCCTGTTCGCCCAACTCATGCGACGGGTGGCCGAGGAGAACGGCGTGCGCCGCGTCGACGCCAAGATCACCAAGGTCAATCTGCGTCCCGAGGACGGCTTCGTCGCCTCGCTGGACCTGCACACCGGCGAGACGGTCGAGGGCGACCTCTTCATCGACTGTTCGGGCTTCCGCGGCCTGCTGATCGAGGAAGCCCTCCAGACCGGCTACGAGCACTGGAACGACGTGCTGTTCTGCGACCGCGCCTGGGCGGCGCAGAGCGAGGGCGTGGGGGACCCCATGCCGTACACGGACGTCACCGCCCACACCGCCGGCTGGCGCTGGCGCATCCCGCTGCAGCACCGCTATGGCAACGGCTACGTCTTCTCCTCGCGCCACATAAGCGACGAGGACGCCCTGGTCGAGCTGAAGGCGGCGATCCCCGATCCGCTGCTGCACGAACCGCGCCTGATCCGCTTCAATCCCGGCCGCCGCAAGCAGGTCTGGAACAAGAACGTCATCGCCCTGGGCCTGGCCTCGGGCTTCCTGGAGCCGCTGGAAAGCACCTCGATCGCCCTGATCGAGACTGGCATCGAGAAGATCAAGGCGCTGTTTCCCGACAAGGACTTCGCCCCCGAGATCGTCGACGAGTTCAACGACTGGTCCAGGCGCGAGATGGAGCGCGTGCGCGACTTCATCATCCTGCACTACTGGGCCAACAAGCGCGGCGACACCGCCTTCTGGCGTGACTGCAACAAGGTCGTTTTGCCCGAGGCGTTGCGGCGCAAGGTCGACCTCTTCCGCTCTCGCGGCCACTTCGTCCGCTATCGCTGGGAGATGTTCGCTCCGCCCAGCTGGATGGCGATCTATGCCGGCTTCGAGCTGTTGCCGGAGACGGTCGATCCGTCGCTGGACGGTATCGACCCCAAGACCCTTAGCGCCCCGCTCGCCGAGATGCGCAAGGCCGTGCGCGAGGTGGTGGCCAACGCCCCACCGCACGAAGCCTTCCTCGACCAGTATTGCCGACCCGCGCCCCCATCTCCGCCGAGCGCGCAAGCGCGCTCGGAAGTAGCGGCTGAGTAGGATCACGCCGATGACCAACACCAACCCTAACGCCATCAAGAAGATCGTCATCGTCGGCGGCGGCTCGGCCGGCTGGATCTCGGCGGCGATGCTGGCCCACTATTTCGAGAAGGGGGCTGCCCAAGAAGCAAGGTGCGAAGTCGAGCTGATCGAGTCCGAGGAGATCGGCACGATCGGCGTCGGCGAGTCGACCATCCCGCCGTTCCTGCAACTGATCGCCAGCCTGGGCATCGACGAGCGCGAATTCATCCAGGCCACCCAGGCCAGCTTCAAGCTGGGCATCCGGTTCGAGGACTGGAAGCGGAAGGGCCAGCACTACTATCACCCGTTCGGCGCCATCGGCGGCCCGATCGGTCCGCACGAGTTCTATCAGTGCTGGCTGCGGGCCAAGGCCAACGGCCATCCCTCGGAACTGCAGGACTTCGCGCCCGGCACGGTGATGGCCGACCAGGGCAAGTTCATGCTGCCCTTCAAGGCCCAACGGTCGCTGATCGCCGGCGCCAGCTACGCCCTGCACATCGACGCGCGCCGGATCGCCAAGGTCCTGCGCGACTTCGCGGAGGCGCGCGGCGTCAAGCGCACCGAAGGTATCGTCACCGACGTGGTCACCCACCCGGATGGCTCGGTGGCCAAGGTCGTCATGAAGAACGGCCAGGAGGTCGAGGGCGACCTCTTCATCGACTGCTCGGGCTTCCGCGCCTTGCTGATCGGCAAGACCCTGGACGTGCCGTTCAACGACTGGTCCGACATGCTGCTGTGCGACCGCGCGGTGGTGGTGCAGACGGAGAACATCGGCGAACCGCCCCCCTACACCCTGTCCAAGGCCGAGGACGCCGGCTGGCGCTGGCGCATCCCGCTGCAGCACCGGGCCGGCAACGGATATGTGTTCAGCTCCAGGCACATCAGCGATGACGAAGCCCGCGCCACCCTGGTGCGCGACGTCCAGGGCCCGATGCTGATGGAACCGATGTTCATCGCCTTCAAGACCGGTATGCGCCAGCGCTTGTGGGAGAAGAACGTGGTGGCCGTGGGCCTGGCCGGCGGCTTCATCGAACCGCTGGAATCGACGGCCCTGCACCTGATCTATCGCGGCATGGACTTCCTGCTGCGGTTCTTCCCCGACCGCGACTTCAGCCCCGCTCTGGCGGCCGAGTACAATCGGCGCATGACCGCCGACTACGAGGAGATCCGCGACTTCATCGTGCTGCACTACTGCACGACCCAGCGCGATGACACGCCGTTCTGGCGCGATGTCCGCCAGGCGCCGGTCCCCGGCAGTCTCAAGACCCGCATGGACTTGTTCAAGGCCCACGGCGTGTTGCGCGAAGGCGTCGACGAGATGTTCCGCAACCCGTCCTGGCAGTCGGTCATGGAGGGCATGGGCGTGCGACCCCAGCGTTATCAGCAACTGGCCGACACCGTACCCTACGAGGTCATTTCGCGGACCCTCGACCAGTCGAAGCCGATGCTGGCCGCCCAGGTCGCGGGCCTGCCCAGCCACGGCGAGTTCCTGGCCGCGAACTGCCCCGCGCCGCCGCCGCAACCGGTGGCCGCACCGTTCAAGACGGTGGCTTAGAAGGCGTTTCGGTCCGCGAGTTCAGTCAACGGCTGACCGTGCGCATGAAGTGCGCACCCAGGTCATTTTACCCGAGCGTACGTTTGAGGTTGTTGAGAAACCCAGCCAAGCGCCAGAAGCTGTTCTCAGATCACCAGACCGTAAAACCTGGAACTGGCCGTGGTAGCCCTCGTGGCTGCGCTTATCAAACCAGTAACCGGAAATTTTCCCTCCACGATTTCGACCAACAAATCGATAGAGAATTATTTCTGATCCTAGTTGATAGCCTGCCTCGAAAGATATCCAGGACCAGAAAGTTGACATTGTTACGGGGGCTGAATTTGAAGATTCAAAGCGATCGGAATCGGTTTCCCAGATGACGTCCCAATTGCCCTCGAAACCAGGGATGCCCGTAGTTGGGATTTTCGCTAGTAAGTGGATCACGCGATAGCTGGTTATACCGGCAAGCAGCGGACCACTAAGGAAGTTTGCGAATAGAGAGGAGCCTACTCCGAGCAAGGCTCCCAGCACCAGCAGCCACATATCTTTCCCGGTCATGCTTGCCTCCCAATACGATCAGACCCGCTTCATCGCGATGATCTTCACCGGCGGGTTCAGGATCTGGCCCTTCATCGACGGCACGTTGGTCGGGCCGTCGGTGCGGCCGGCAAGGATCTTCTTCACGACGTCCATGCCCTGCACGACCTTGCCGAACACGGCGTAGCCCTGGGCGGCGTCGGACTTGCCCGGCTTGGCGTCGAGATAGGGCTGGGGGCTGGCGCAGATGAAGAAGTCGGCGGTGGCCGAGCCGGGCGCGTCGCGGCCCATCGAGATGGCGCCGGCCGTGTGCTTCAGGCCGGTCTTCAGCGTGCTCTCGTGGGCGATCGGCGGGGCGCGGCGGGAATAGGGCTTGGGCTGGCCCTGGATCGAGCCGGCGCCCGGCGCGCCCTTGGCCCGATTGGCGCGAAAGAACTGGCCGCCGTCGAAGCGGTGGCGGTCGACATAGGTCAGAAAGTTGGCGGCCGTGATCGGGGCCTTCTTGTCTTCCAGCTCGACGATGATGGTCCCCTTGTCGGTCTCGATCGCCACGCGCGGCTTGCCGGCGGCGAAGCTCGGCGGGGCGGACAGGATCGCGAGGGCGGCGATCAGGCTGAAGGCGGCCCGGCGGCCGATCGTGGGAAGGGTCATGGCGTTGCGGGCCTCGTCACGCGGGAACGTGGACGATGCTTAGCGCGAGCCGGGCGATGACGTCGACTGTCCTTGCCCGTGAAGGCCGCGGCTCGCCATAGGGACGTTGCGAGCCGCGGTCCCCGTGGTCGAACTGGGTCTTACGCCCAGGTGTCGACCCGCGAGCCCGTTCCCGCCGCCGGCTTCGCCGCGACGGGAGCGGACCGGGCGCCGTCGTCGGCGTCGCCGTCCCGGTCGGGACCACGCTCGGCGGCTTCCGGCTTGCGCATGGCCGTCATCTGAACGGCGGCGGTGGCGCTGGAGATATTCATTCTGAACTCCATCGGTTCTCGCGAGACAAAGCGCCTCGCGAGAACCAAGGACGACAGCGGGCTCCGTCCGCCTCAGCGCCTGGCCTGTGGCGCAATGTCGCGAAAAGTGACCGCTACCAGATTTCCTTGGTCGCAAGAGTCGCGTTCGTCGAGCTAGGGTCCTCTCGCATTTGGGGCGACCGCGGGACACACGCGGCGCGATCGAGGGAAGGGACAAGCGTAATGGGGGCTGACAGCCAAGCCGCGCCCGCGTCGAAGCAGGGCAGGGGACGCGACGTGCTGGTGATCGGGGCGTCGTCGCTCGGCACCGTGTTCGAGTGGTACGATTTCTATCTCTACGGCTCGCTGGCGGTGATCATCACCGGCCACTTCTTCTCGGGCGTCAACGAGACCACCGGCTTCATCCTGGCCCTGCTGGCCTTCGCCGCCGGCTTCGCGATCCGGCCGCTGGGGGCGGTGATCTTCGGACGGCTCGGCGACATCTGGGGCCGCAAGAACACCTTCCTGATCACCATGCTGCTAATGGGCGTCTCGACCTTCGTGGTCGGTCTGCTGCCGTCGTACGAGCAGATCGGCATCGCCGCGCCGATCGCCCTGGTCGTCATGCGCCTGGTCCAGGGCCTGGCCCTGGGCGGCGAGTACGGCGGGGCCGCCACCTATGTGGCCGAGCACGCCCCCGAGGGCCGGCGCGGCTTCTACACCAGCTGGATCCAGACCACGGCGACCGTGGGTCTGTTTCTGTCCCTGCTGGTCATCCTGGTCGTCCGCACCCAGCTGGGCGAGGACGCCTTCAAGGCCTGGGGCTGGCGCGTGCCGTTCCTGGTCTCGCTGCTGCTGCTGGGCGTGTCGCTTTGGATCCGCCTGAAGCTGCACGAGAGCCCGACCTTCCAGCGTATGATCGCCGAGGGGAAGGGGACCAAGAAGCCGCTGGCCGAGGCCTTTGGCCAGTGGAAGAATCTCAAGGTCGTGCTGCTGGCGCTGTTCGGCCTGACCATGGGGCAGGCGGTGGTCTGGTACTGCGGCCAGTTCTACGCCCAGTTCTTCCTGGAAAAGACCCTGAAGGTCGACGGCGCCCTGGCCAACCTGCTGATCGCCAGCGGCCTGCTGATCGGCACGCCGTTCTTCGTGTTCTTCGGCTGGCTATCGGACAAGATCGGCCGCAAGTGGATCATCATCGCCGGCTGCGTGCTTGCGGCGGCTACCTATTTCCCGATCTTCAAGGCGATCACCACCTACGCCAATCCGCTGCTGGCCCAGGCGGAAGCCTCGGCGCCCGTGACGGTCTCGGCCGACCCGGCCACCTGCGCCTTCCAGTTCGATCCCGTCGGCAAGGCCAGGTTCAACACCGCCTGCGACGTGGCCAAGGCCTATCTGGCCAAGGCCGGCGTCACCTATTCGGTGCGTGAGGCCAGCCCGGGCGCGCCGACCACCGTGCAGGTCGGCGGCGTCACCCTGTCGGGCTTCGACGCGAAGGGCGCGACCGGCAAGGCCTTCGCCGCCGCGCGCAAGGCCTGGGAGGCTGATCTCGGCGACCAGCTGAAGGTCGCCGGCTATCCGGCCAAGGCCGACAGCAAGCTGGTCGACAAGCCCAAGGTCATCGGCCTGCTGGCCCTGCTGGTCCTCTACGTGACCATGGTCTACGGCCCGATCGCGGCCATGCTGGTCGAGCTGTTCCCGACGCGGATCCGCTACACGGCCATGTCGCTGCCCTACCACCTGGGCAACGGCTGGTTCGGCGGCTTCCTGCCCACGACCTCGTTCGCGATCGTTGCGGCGACGGGCGATGTCTATTCGGGGCTCTGGTACCCGGTGATCATCGCCTCGGTGACCGCGGTTATCGGTGGTCTGTTCCTGAAGGACACGCGCCACAACGTGATCGACGATTAGGCAGCGGACCCTGGCAACCCGCCGGTCGTGTCGCCGCCGGGTTGCCATCGCGCCCTTAATCCGCTTGGCTGGACGTCGAGGGGAGCGTCGATGGCGCAAGAAGACGATGACCGTCGCGCCTGGTTCAGGCGCGAAATCCTGCCGCTGGAGCCGGACCTGCTGGCCTATGCGCGTCGGTTCTGCCGCGACGGCCAGACCGATCCCGAGGATCTGGTCCACGACACCTTCGCCCGCGCTATCGCCTGCAAGACCTGGCGCGAGATCGGAAATCCGGGCGCTTTCGCCACCCGCATCCTGCGCAACTGCGCGCTTGATGCGCTGCGCCGCCGCAAGGTCCTGACCATCACCGCCGTCGCCGACTTCGACCGCATAGAGCCGATCGACGAAGCGCCCACCGCGCAGATGGTGCTCGAATCACGCGAGGAGCTTCGGCTGTTGGTCGAAGCGATCGCCGAACTTCCGACTCAATGCCGACGCGTCTTCACGTTGAGAAAAGTTTACAGCCTCTCGCCTGACGATATAGCGGTTCGGCTCGGGCTATCCGTCTCTACTGTTGAGAAGCATCTGGTGAAGGGCCTTCGGTACTGTTCCGACAAGCTGGGACGTCGTATCGGACGCAAGAGTAAGGTCGACGAAGGACGCTCATGGAGCGCGAAACGGGATCACGACGCGAAGCGGTGAGGCAGGCGGCCGCCCTCTGGGTGGTCAGGCTTGACGATCCTTCGTGCTCGGCCGCCGATCGCGCCGCCTTCGAGGTGTGGCGCGACGACAGTCACGAGCATGAAGCCGCCTATGAGCGCGAGGCCGCCGCCTGGTCGCGGCTGGAGCGCCTGCGCGCGATGCGTCCGGGCATGGAGCGTCCGGATCGCGACTTGCTGGCCGAGCGCCGCCCGAGCGTGTCGCGCACGCCCTGGGCGCGCGGCATGGCCGCCGCCGCCGCCATCGCCCTGGTCGTGGCCGGCGCGATGACCTTCGACGGCGGCACGGCCTACGCCACCGCCATCGGCGAGCGCCGGGTGGTGGTCCTCAGCGACAACAGCCGCATCGAGCTGAATACCGACAGCAAGGTCATAGTCCGCTACCGCAAGGGCGTGCGGGAGGTGAAGCTGGTTCGTGGCGAGGCCGTGTTCGAGGCCGCCAAGGGCGACGCCCGCCCGTTCGTGATCAAGGCCGCCCACGCGGTCATGCAGGCCGACGGCTCCACCGAGATGGCCGTACGCCTGCGCTCGGACGGCGCGGCCGTGACGGTCAAGCGCGGCGCGGTCGACCTAGACGCCGCCCCGACCGAGCGCAAGGACGATCTGCGCCTGAAGGCCGGCGTCACCGCCATCTATAGCTCGGCCGGCAGCCGCTCCCACGCCGTGTCGGACAGCGAGATCGACCGGGCCCTGGCCTGGCGACAGGGGGCGATCGCCCTGAATGGCCAGTCGCTGGAACAGGCGGTGGCCGAGTTCAACCGCTATAACAAGCAGCAGATACGCATCGCCGATCCTTCGATCTCGGGTCTGCGCCTGGCCGGCTATTTCCAGACCACCGAGCCCAACAGCTTCGTCAGCGCGGTGACCAGCGCCTTCCCAGTGCGCGCCGGCGCGGGCGCCGATGGCGCTATTCGCCTGTCGCGTCGCGCGGTCGCCGAAAAGGCGGGCTGAGAAAAAGTGGGCTGAAAAAGTTTCCGGCCGAGTGGCGGAAACGGGGAGCCCTCGCGTCGGTCAGGTTGAAGGCGTCTTCCCATGGGGATGGATGACGCCCCCGAGGGGTTACCAAGAAAAATGTCGATCGACACTCGCCGCCGCACGGTCCGCGGCTTCCTGATGGCGTCCGCCGCCGTTGTCGTCCTGGCCGGTCCGGCCCTGGCGCAAGAGGCCCGGCACAGCTTCAACATTCCAGCTGGCGATGCGGTCAACGCGCTGCAGGCCTTCGCCAAGCAATCGGGCAAGCAGGTGCTGTTCCCGTTCGAGGCGGCTTCGGGCAAGACCACGCCGGCGGTGACCGGCGACGTCGCCGACGCCGACGCCCTGGCGCGCCTGACCAAGGCCGCCGGCCTGGTCGTCGCCTCCGACGACGGCAAGACCATCACGCTGCGCCAGGCCTCGGCCGTCTCCCCCCAGTCTCCTGGCGCGGGGGCCGGCGCGACGAGTGAAGAGGCCCAGACGGTCGAAGCGATCGTGGTCGTCGGCTCGCAGATCGAAGGCGCCCGCACCAACGCGGCTCTGCCGGTGACGGTGGTCGGCGAGAACGAGATCATCGCCACGGGCGCGGTTTCGGGGGACGAGCTGTTCCGCGCCATCCCGCAGGCCGGCGACGTGACGTTCCAGGAAGCCCGCACCACGGGCAACCTGAACGACGCGCGCGGCGACGTCTCCTCGCTGAACCTGCGCAGCCTCGGCACCGGCAATACTCTGGCCCTGCTGAACGGCCGCCGCGCCGTGCTGGCGCCGGGCAGCCAGACCGAGAACCTGGTGCCGGTCCAGACCGTCAACACCAACTCGTTCCCGGTCGCGGGCGTCAAGCGCGTGGAGGTCCTGCGCGACGGCGCCGCCGCCATCTATGGCACCGACGCCGTGGCCGGCGTGGTCAATACGGTGCTCGACACCAAGTTCCGCGGCCTGAAGATGGAAGCCCAGTACGGCGGCTCGGAAGGCACCAGCTACCGCGAAGGCTCGTTCAACGTGAAGGCCGGCACGCGCCTGGAAGACGGCACACGCCTGACCTTCTTCGGCAACTACACGGGCCGCAGCCGCCTGAACGCCAGCGAGCGCGACTATTCCGCCAGCGAAGACCACCGCGCGCAGGTCGCCGACACGCCGTGGGCGGACAACACCACCTTCGACAGCCGCTCGACCTCCAGCCCGTGGGGATCGTTCACCCTGATCCCGGCGACCACGGCGGTGCGCCAGGGGACGAGCGCCCTGACGACCTCGGGCGTGTTCCACATCGAGCCCGTCAGCAACACGGCGGCCGGCTGCTCCAGCACCGTGCTGACCGGCGGCATCTGCATCAAGTCCGGCACCATCACGGGCGCGACCGACCGCGTGCTGCGCTATGACGAAAACCCCGACCGCACCCTCAAGGGCGGCGTCGAGCGCACCAACCTGTTCTCGACCGTCGAGCACGATTTCGGCGATATCACGGCCTATGGCGAGGCGGGCTATTACCACGCCCTGTTCACCGGCAGCCGCGAGCAGTCGGCGCCGCTGAGCACAGCCCCGATCACCATCGCGGCAAACGCCTACTGGAACCCCTTCGGTCCCGTGGGCAGCGTCAACCGCCTGGCCAACCTGACCGGCGTGCCGACCGGCGGCGCGGCGATGAACATCCTGACCTATCGCGTGGTCGACACCGGGCCGCGCACCTACACGGTGACGGACGACAGCTACCGCCTGCTGGGCGGGCTGAAGGGTTCGTGGAACGGCTGGAAGTGGGATTCGGCGGCGCTGTATTCCAAGGCTCGCACCAAGGACATGACGCACAACGCGATCAGCAACACGCTGTTCCAGCAGGCGCTGAACCGCACCGACGCGTCGGCCTACAACCCGTTCAACGGCGGCAACCTCGACAACTATTCGCTGGGCGACACCTCGCCCAACAGCCGCGACACGATCAACTCGTTCCTGATCAACGTCTATCGCATCAGCGAGACCTCGCTGGCCCTGGCCGACTTCAAGGTCTCCAGGAAGGACCTGTTCCGGCTGCCCGGCGGCGACGTCGGCTTCGCGGCCGGTGTCGAGTGGCGCCGGGAGACCTATGACGACGACCGTGACGACCGCCTGGACGGCAAGATCAAGTACACCAACAGCGTCACCGGCGTGACCTACAACACCGACGTCCTGGGCGCTTCGGGCTCGCCGGACGTGCACGGCAGCCGTTCGGTCAAGTCGGCCTTCTTCGAACTGGCCGTGCCGGTCATCTCGCCCGAGATGAACATCCCGTTCGTCGAGGAGATCAGCCTGCAGATCGCCGCGCGCGGCGAGGACTACTCGGATTTCGGCAGCGTCTATAAGCCCAAGGGCGCGATCTACTGGAAGGTCGGCTACGGCCTGGCCTTCCGAGGTTCGGTCTCGCAGAGCTTCCGCGCTCCGAACCTGCCGCAGTTCTACAGCGACGGCGCGACGGTCTCGAACAACCGCATCGACTATGGCGCCTGCCGCATCAACGGCACGACCTGCGCGACCGCCAGCACGATCGAGTCGCGCAGCGGCAACAAGAACCTGAAGCCGGAAGAGGCCGACAACGCCACGGTCGGCTTCGTCTATCAGCCGACCTTCATTCCGGCCCAGTATGGCAAGCTGACCCTGACGACCGACTTCTGGTCGATCCGCGAGAAGGGCGTCATCGGCGTCGTGGGCGGCTACAACGCCATCGCCTACGACTACTATTTGCGCCTGCACGGCTCCTCGAACCCGAACGTCGTCCGCGATGCTCCGGTGGGCGCGGCCACGGTCGGCAACATCGCCTACATCAACGACACCTATCAGAACCTGCAGCCGCGCATGGTCCAGGGCGCCGACTTCAGCGTCGCCTACGACCTTGACGACACCCCCTGGGGCGACTTCGGCTTGTCGGTCAATGTGGCCAAGCTGTTGAAGTACGACCAGGCGGCCAGCCCGCTGGAGTCGCTGCTGCAGAGCGCCGTCGCCGCTGGCGAACTGCCGGGCCTGACGATCTCGTCGGCCGGTAACCAGATCAAGATGGACGGCTTCCCCGAGTTCCGCGGCGCCGCCAGCTTCACCTGGCGCTACAAGGGCTGGGGCGCCGGCGCGTTCGTGCAGTATGTCGGCGAAGCCTACGACACCGGCCCGGCGCAGGTGAACGGCGAGTACTTCCCGATCAAGGACTGGACCACGCTCAGCCTGTACGGTCAGTACGCCTTCAAGGACGGCATGTTCGGCGGTTCGACGGTCCGTATCGGCGCGCGCAATGTGTTCGACAAGGATCCGCCGATCTCGGCGTCCAACTTCGGCTACTCGGGCGCCCTGCACAACTCCACGGGCCGCTACTGGTACATGAACCTATCCAAGAAGTTCTAATCCCGTCCGCTCTCCCCGGCGAAAGCCGGGGTCCAGATCGTAGGGCTTGGCCGCACCACGTCTTACTCGAGCACAGCCTTATGATCTGGGTCCCGGCTTTCGCCGGGAAGAGCGGCCTTATGAATACGAGGCCGCTGTGAAGTTCATTCGTCTCGTCTCGGTCAGCCTGGCCGCTATTTCCCTCGCCTTCACGCCGATCGCTTCGAGCGGGGCCCTGGCCCAGAAGAAGCAGCTGCTGGAATATCCCAGCATCCACTCGCCGGTCGTGGGCGAGAAGGGGATGGTAGTCAGCCAGAACGCCCTCGCCACCAAGGTCGGCGTGGAGATCCTGCGGCAGGGCGGCAACGCCGTGGACGCCGCGGTCGCCACCGCCTTCGCCCTGGCCGTGACCCTTCCGCGCGCCGGCAATATCGGCGGCGACGGCTTCATGATGGTCTACATGGCCAAGAGCCATGAAACGGTCTTCATCGACTATCGGGGCATCGCCCCCAAGGCCGCCAAGCTCGAGACCTTCGTCGACGAGAACGGCAAGGAGATGGACGACGTCTCTTCGCGCGGCTACCGCGCCCCGACCGTGCCGGGCACGGTGGCGGGTCTCTATCTGGCCCACCAGAAGTACGGCAGGCTGCCGTGGAAGCAGGTCGTCGAGCCGGCCTTCAAGCTGGCCAGCGACGGGGTGGCCCTGTCGCCCGACGAGGCCTTCGTGTTCAGCTGGGGCAAGGAGCGCCTGTCCGAGAGCGCGGCCGGCAAGGCGGCGTTCTACAAGGCCGGCGGCGAGCTCTATCGCGCCGGCGAGATCCTGAAGCAGCCGGACCTGGCCTGGTCGCTGCGCCAGATCGCAGACAAGGGCGCGGACGCCTTCTACAAGGGCGAGATCGCCCAGCGCTTCGCCGCCGACATGAAGGCCCATGGCGGCCTGATCACCGCCGAGGACCTGGCGTCCTACAAGGCCGTGGTCCGCCAGCCGCTGGAGGGGACCTATCGCGGCCTGACGGTCAAGACCTCGCCGCCCGCCAGCGCCGGCGGCGCGACCTTGCTGGAAATGCTGAACATCCTGGAGCAGTTCGATCTTAAGGCTTCCGGCCCCGGCTCGGCCAAGTCGCTGCACCTGATGGCCGAGGCCATGAAGCTGGGCTACGCCGACCGCTCGCGGTTCCTGGGCGACACCGACTTCGTCAAGGTCCCGCTCGCCGGGTTCACGTCCAAAGCTTACGGTATTGAGCGCGCCAAGCTGATCGACCCGGACCGGGCCAAGAGCGCCAAGGAGATGGGCGCTGGCGATCCCTGGGCGTTCGAGAGCCACAACACCACCCACTTCTCGGTGGCCGACGCGGACGGCAACGCCGTCTCCAACACCTTCACCCTGGGCGCGGACTTCGGCTCGGGCGTGATGGTCGCTGGCGCGGGTTTCGTGCTGAACAACCAGATGAACAATTACTCGCACGCCGCGGCGTGGCGGGCTCGGAAGAGCGGACGTCCCTTGCCGCCCAACGCCCTGCAGCCGGGCAAGCGTGTGCTGTCGACCATGATGCCGACCATGATCTTCAAGGACGGCAAGCCGTGGCTGATCACCGGCACGCCCGGCGGCAGCACGATCATCGACACGGTGCTGCAGGTCATCGTCAATGTCGTCGACTTCAAGCTGAACGTGGCCGAGGCCACCCACCAGCCGCGCATCTTCCAAGACGCCAGCGACAACCTGCGCGTCGAGCCGAACTTCAATCCCGACACGGTGGCCGCCCTCAAGGCCATGGGCCACCCCCTATCCTCGGACGAGACCATGGGCTCCGCCCAGTCGATCATGATCGACAAGGGTCTCTTCCTGGGCGGCGCGGATCCGCGTCGTCCGGGAGCCGAGGCGATCGCCCCCTAGAGGTCAGCTCCCCCCACCTGAGAGACCTCTTGGGACGCGATCCATCGGCGCCGGGACTGCCCTCCCGGCGCCGATTTTGGTTTGTGGAGACGAGATGCTCCCCCGCGATGCGGGGGAGCATCTATCAGCGCTTACTTACCCGCCGACACCGCCGGCCCGTACAGCAGGCCGTTGAACAGGAACTTGAACGTCCCGTACGACTGCGCCCGCTGGGTGATTTCCGGACCGAAGGCGAAGACCTTGCCCTTGCCGATGTCGATGTCGAGCATGGCGGTCGAGCCCTTCAGCTTCTCCTGGCCGACGGCCCAGCCGCTGCGGAGCGGCTTGTCGGCGTCGAACCAGGCCACGCGCGACACGCCCTTTACGTCGGGCTTCACGGTGAAGGCCGGGCTGCGGTCGAAGAACACGTCGACCTGGTCCGAAGCCCCATAGGCCAGCGGCTGCTTCGGATCGACCTTGGCGCGCAGCACCGAGCCCGGGATGTAGAGCTCGCGGTTGGTCAGCGCCTTCAGCTGGCCGTTCTCCATCTTGGCGGTGGCGACCTCGACCGGCGCGCCCAGGGCCGTGGCCAGACGCGTCGAGGCGCCGATGGCCACCACCGTGCCGCCGCCCTTCACGAAGTCGGCGATCTTGGGCAGGGTCTTCTCGTCGGTCACCCGGCCCAGCCACGGACGATATTCCGCCGGGATGTCCTCTGGCTTGGGCTGGGTGGAGGGGCGGCCCGTCTTGAACGGGCCGTCGGCGGGGGCGGGCACCGTGCCGTCGGCGAACACAAGCACGTCGTAGTCCTTGGCGATGTCGCCAGCGTCCAGGCGCTGGGGATAGACGACCTGGAAGGGGGCCTCGAACTTCTCGAACATCCAGCGGTTCCAGCCCGAGGGCATCGAGCCGCCATAGACGTCGACCAGACCAATTCGGATCGGCTTCAGGGCGATGGTCGCGCCCGACGGCTTGCCGCCGACGGCGTAGGCGTCGATCCCCAGGTCCGTGACGCCCTGGTCGATCACCGCCTTGGCGGCGGGCGAGGCCGGAACCCAGATCGCGCCGGGGCCGAAACTGGTCTTGCCGGCCTTGGCGCCGTCCTTGACCCAATAGACCTTGGCGCCGGCCTTCAGCAGGCGGTTGGTCAGGGTGAAGCTGGCGTTGGTCTCGTGGCTGACCAGCCAGCCCGCGCCGCCCGAACCCTTCACCGCGCCCGGCGTCACCGAGATCAGGTCCGGCACGCGCGTCGTGGGCGCCTCGAAGCCGTCCAGGATGCGGTCGAACTTGATGCCCATCTGATAGGCCAGGGTGTAGCCGGTGACGTCGTACGGCGCCTTGGGCGGGCCGCCCGGATATTCCAGGTCGTGCGGGTGATCCTGCGGCTCGAACATGTCCATGATGTGCGGGCGATAGGCCTGGGCCGCGCGCACGACATAGGAGCCGGCCGGATAGGTCTTGCCGGCGATCGTGAAGGGCTTGGTGGCCTTGTCCACGTCGACGCCGGTCTTGATCAGGGCGTTCAGGAAGGCGACGACCGTGGGCATGTCGGCCTGGTCGGACGGGATGACATAGCCGCGGGCGTCACGCTCGGCCGGCGTCTGCAGCACGGTCTTGTAGAGCGTCGGATCCACCGCCGCGCCGTAGGGGCCGGGCTTGCCCTTGCCGGCGGCCTGCAACGCCTCGACGCGGGTCGGGGTGATCGTCCAGCTGTCCTTGTTACCGCGCTTGATGCTGTTGTCGCCCATCTTCCAGATGTTGAAGAGCAGGCGTTCCTTGTTACGGGCGGCGTAGTCGATGACAGCCCTGTTCATGGTCCACTGGTAGTCCAGCGAGTCCTGCAGGCGCCATTCGCGCGGCGCGATCGGAGCCGGGCGATCGTTGCCCGGCAGTTGCAGTTCCGGCACGAGGTTGACGGTCGTCGGGGTGGGGCCACCGATGATCTCGGTCAGCAGGCCGATCGAATTGTGGAAATAGGCGACCGACCGCTCCATGCCGTTGTGCCAGGTGGAGTAGGGGGCGGCGCTGCGCGCGCCCGAGCCGGGCTTGTCCTCGGCCACCAGGCGGCTGTGCATGGCCATGCCGACCTCTTGCAGCTCGGTCATGACCAGCGGGTCGTAGTTGAAGTTGAACGGGTCGCGGAACGGCGGCACGAACACCACCATGCCGTTCGGGCCGGTCTGGTGCTGGTTGTAGATGATCTGCGGGTACCACTCGCGGAACAGCTGCTTGTTGACGTTGGTCGTCTCGGCCATGGCCGACATGAAGCTGTCGCGGTTGTTATCGTGGCCGACGTACTTCTGATAGAGGCGCGGCAGCGAGCCGAACTCGCGCTTCTTCGGATCCTGGTTACGCATGTACCAGTCCGAAACCATCTCCATCCCGTCCGGATTGTCCTGGCCGAACAGGATGACCGTGTCGTCCAGCAGGCGCAGCGTTTCGGGATCGGTCTGGGTCAGCATCCGGTACAGCACCTGGATCTGTCCCTGCGAGGTGATCGTCTCGCTGGCGTGCAGGCCCGCGTCGATCCAGACGATCGCCTTGCCCTCGGCGGCTAGCTTGCGGGCCTCGTCTTCCTTGACGCCCTCGGCCTTGGCCAGCTTGCGGGCGATCTCCTTGTAGTGGTCCAGCTTGGCCAGGTTGGCCGGCGAGGAGACAATCGCCACCCACATGGTGCGGCCTTCTTCGGTCTTGCCGATGTCGACCAGCTTCATGCGGTCCGACTGGCCGGCCAGGGTCTTCAGATAGGCCTCATAGGCGGTGTAGTCGGCCAGGAAGTAGTCGCTGCCGACCGGTTGTGCGAAGGCCTTTTCCGGCGGGGTGATGTCGGCGGCGATCGCGCCGCCGAGCCCCGTGAAAGCCAGCACCACGCCGAGGGCCGCCCCGGCCATTGCTCCGCTTCGCGTCATTTCCAACCCCGTTGCCCTCGGCGGACGCAACGGTGCGTCGGCCCTTCTTTAGACTGACGTAAGTGGAGAGCGTTTCCGCACCCGCGGCAACGGCCGGCCCAGCCCATTTTTTCGAGGCCATAAAAGGAAAGGGGCCGCCCTCGCGGACGACCCCTTCCATCTCATCGGACCATACTCACGCGGTCCGTACGCGAGATCAGGTAACGACTAGTACTTCAGGCGCATACCGACGCGGAAGTAACGGCCCACGATGCCCGACTGCGAGTAGGTTGGGTTCCAGTTCACGCCGGCGTAGTTGGCCGGGTTGAACATCGGGCCGGTGTCGAACAGGTTCATGACGTCGGCATAGACCGTCGCCTTTTCGGTGACGTCGTAGGCGCCCGTCAGGTCGACGGTCGTGAACGACTTCACGCGGCAGTTGAAGTTGGAGTCGCCGTAGAGGCATGCGCTGTCGTAGCTGTCGTCCTCTTCGCGCATGCCCGAGACGTAGCTCATGGTGCCCGTCACGTGGATTGGGCCGCGCTCGAAGGTGTTCATCCACGACAGACGGTTCTTCGGCGTCCCCGCGCCCGACGACAGCACGTACGGGGCTTCCTTGCCCACGTAGTTATAGGTCGTGCCGCCTTGCGTGTACTTGTAGTCGAAGATGGTCGTGGCATCGAGGTTGCTCGTCCACTTCACGTCGGCCGGCAGGTAGAACGTGGCCTGGACGTTGAGGTCCAGACCGCTGGTCACCAGCGAGTCGGCGTTGATGTAGGGCGAGGCCACCGAGAGCACGCGCGCCAGGGCGGTCGGGTGTTCCGGGTCGATCGCGTCGGCGACGACGGTGTAGCCGGCCGGGATGGCTTGGCCCGAGTAGTAGGCGGCCAGGGCCGTGCCCGCGCTGGCTTGCGCGATCACGTCGTTCTTCTTGATGTGGTAGTAGTCCAGCGAGACGCTGAAGCTACGCGTGGGAGCCCACACGGCGCCGAGCGTGTAGCTGGTCGACTTCTCCGGCTTCAGGTCCGGATTGGCTGTGGTGATCGACGAGAGCGAGTAGGCCTTGGTGTACTCGTTGTTGCCGTGGGAGTCGCGGAACGCGGCATACTGGTCGGCCTTGAACGAGAACGTCGTGAAGCCCTGGCTGGCCGAGTTGCCGGCTTCCGAGAACGACGGCGCGCGGAAGCCCTTCGAGATCGTGCCGCGCAGGGCGACCGTCTTGATGGGCGTGAACTTGACGCCGATCTTCGGCGAGAAGTTGCCGCCGAAGTCCGAGTAGTGGTCGTAGCGACCCGACAGGTTCACTTCGATCTGGGTGGTGACCGGCAGGCCGACTTCGGCGAAGGCCGAGGCGACGGTGCGGTTGCCTTCGGTGCGGGCATTGCCCAGACCTTGCGCGTCGTTGACCGGGTTCAGGGCCGGGTCATTGGTGGCTTCATAGCGGAACTCGCCGCCGATCCCCAGCTGGGCGTCGCCGCCCGGCAGGCTGAACAGGGCGTGCGAGGCCTGGAAGTTCACCGAGTCCATATCGGTGGTCGAGGTCTTGGCCAGGACCGGGGACAGGGCGTCACGGACGGCCTGGCTGTTCTTCGACGGGTCGACGAAGTTGTAGGCGCCCGTCTGTATGTCGCTCATCAGCTGCTTGTAGCTGAGGAAGCCGGTCTGGGCGCTTTCCAGGGTGTCGTGCGCGATGACGACATTAGCCTGGTAGTTCCAGTCCTTGATGTCGCCCTTCACGCCGCCGACCACACGGAACATGCGGTTGGTGTAGCGGGCCGTGGCCGGCAGGTCGCTGAAGCGGTACTTGATCAGCGCGTAGTCGCCGGTCGAGGCGAACGGGTTGTTCGGGTTCAGCTGGCGATCGACGGCGGTGGCGCAGCTGACGCCAGCCGAGCAGATGTAGACCGGCAGAACCAGGTTAGACAGGTTGTTCGGCGTGCTCGACGAGACGCTGACCGGGGTGCCGTTCACCGAGGTCTTCGATTGGATGAAGCTGCCCGACATATAGGCTTCGAAGTTGTCGTTCGGCTTGATCGTGAAGCGACCATAGGCGCCGACGCGCGACTGCTTGGGCTGGATGTCGCCGAAGTTGGCGATGTTCTGGGCGCAGTACGTGCCCATCAGGACGCCGTCTTCGTCAGTTTGCGACGTCAGCGGGGCGTCGGCGGC
The DNA here is from genome assembly GCF_058681225.1 of Caulobacter sp. FV1ye6ST. Classification (NCBI taxonomy): domain Bacteria; kingdom Pseudomonadati; phylum Pseudomonadota; class Alphaproteobacteria; order Caulobacterales; family Caulobacteraceae; genus Caulobacter; species Caulobacter sp. FV1ye6ST. The sequence continues at coordinate 3,946,814 of NZ_CM178733.1, read as the reverse complement.
GCAGGTGCGCAGCGGCTGCCAGACGTTGGTCGGGTCGTCGATGGCGACGCCCGTGGCCAGGTTGCCCGGCGTGCCCAGGGTGGCGCGCTTGATGTTGCCGTAGAAGGTGCTACCGCCGGTCTGCGGGTTGTTGTTCGCGCCGCCCGGGATCGAGCTGAGGTCGTTGGTATTGTACGGGAAGCCGCGCTGGTTGCCGCGGATGCGCTTGTCCAGTTGGTACTCGACGTCGAAATAGACGTTGTACTTGTCGGTATCCAGGTCGCCGTAGCCGATGTCGCCGTTGAAGCGATACTGGTCACCGCCGCCGTGCTGAGACGTGCCGAACGAGGTGTCGGCGCTCATGCCCTGGTAGTTCGACTTCATGATGATGTTGACGACGCCGCCGATGGCGTCGGCGCCGTACAGCGACGAGGCGCCGTCCTTCAGCGTCTCGATGCGCTCGACCGCGTTGAACGGGATCGAGTTCAGGTCGACGAACGCCTTCTGGCCGTCGTCGGCCAGCGGATAGTTCGCATTACGCAGGCCGTCGATCATGACCAGGGTCGAGTTGACCGACAGGCCACGCAGCGACACGCCGGTCGAGCCGGCGGCGAAGCCGTTGCCGAAGGCGGCCGGGATCGAGCCGGAGTTGTCGGCCGACAGGCTGCGGATGGCGTCCGACACCGTCGTGATGCCCTGGGCCTTCAGCTGTTCGGTCGTCTGGACCGTGACCGGCGAGGGGGTGGCGGTGTCGGTGCGGCGCAGCAGCGAACCGGTGACGACGACGGCCTCGACCGAGTTGTCCTCGGGAGCCGGCTGAGCGGCGGGGGCGGTCTGGGCGTTCGCGGCGAAGCCGGCCAGCGTGGCCACGCCAACGATCATGGAGGTCGCGAGCAAACGGCCCCGGGTAATCTGATACTTCATGACTTTATCCTTCCGGGCCGCCCTCGCCAGCGCGAGCGCCGACGTCCTTACAGCCCGATGCAAGATGTGTTTCCCGTCGCGATCCGGCGGTTGTCGGCGCCTTAGGCGCTTCCGAACCAAGTGGTCAATCGTGAGGCAATTCGTGTAATCGAATTGTCGTGAAGCTGTATCTTTAAGGCCACGACTTTGGCCAATTGGGGCGGGAATGAGACGAGGCCATATCGTCGGCGAAACATTACGGAAATTTATAGATCAGCTCGGGGAACAAGGTGGAAATCTCATCGTTCGCGGAACGATGAACTCTATGTAGCGTTTTTAGTGTAGGTAATAATCAAGGCGTTCGTTGAATATCGATATTCAGCCTCGTGCGTTGTCGCGCGAGGCTGCGCGCGCGCTTGTGTCCGCGAGATCGTCGGGTTCGGGGCTGAATGCGAAGGCGGGGTAGGCGCTAGAGCACTTTCGATCCCATTGGATCGGTGAAATGCTCTAGCCTCTTGTTTTGACGCATTTTCTGACGACGAACCGGTGCCCACTTCGTCGGAAAATGCTCTAGAAGCGACCGCGCGAGACTTCCGAGGCGGCCAGCAGGAATGCCCCAGCGCCATAGAGTTGGGTGTCGCCCGCCTCGACATGATCGGGCGCGTAGCCCACCTGCTGCACCCAGCCGAGCTTGCCGTCCGGCTGTACGGCCTTGGCCAGAGCGCTCCAGCCCAGGCGCGCGGCGGTTTCGTATTTCCGGTCTTTCAGCAGGCCGTTGTTCACGCCCCAGGCCAGGCCGTAGACGAAGAAACCGGTTCCGCTGCTCTCCGGCGGGCTATACTCGGGCTCCAGCAGCGACACCGACCAGTAGCCATCGGGCTTCTGCAGATCAGCCAACCTGGCCGACATCCGCTTGAACAGCGCCACGTAGCGCGGGCGCGACGGGTGGTCGGCCGGCAGGGTCTTGAGGATGTTGACGACGCCCGCATAGGCCCAGCCGTTGCCGCGGCTCCAGAAGATCTTGCGCCCCTGGTCGTCCTTGCGATGGAAGTATCGGCTGTCGCGGAAATAGAGACCTTCCTGCTTGTCCAGCAGCCAGTCGGTGGCCGCCCAGAATTCCTTGTCGCCATAGGCGGCGTAGCGGAGATCCCTTGTCGCGGCCGACAGGGCGGTCCAGGTCGGCGGGGCCATGAACAGGGCGTCGCTCCAGCACCATCGGGCCTGGCAGGGCTGGTCTTCCGTGCCTTCGATGAAGGTCAGCTCCGCCTTGGGCGGATCGGCCAGGATGGCGTCGAAGCGGGCCTTCACGGGCGCGATCTGAACGGGATCATGGTCGCGGCTGTACGCCCAGATCCAGGTCTGGGCGATGACGTGGTCGTCGGCGTGCAGGGCGCGCGGTCCCAGGCCCCACGCCTCCTGCGCGCCGTGGGTCCGCACGGCCTGGGCGTAGCCCTGGTCGCCGGTCCGTTCGGCGAAGGCGGTCAGGCCGGCATAGAAGGCGCCCTGGATCCAGCCGCGCGGATTCTGGGTCTTGGCGTGCTGGGTCTTCACATAGGCGAACTGGCCGTCCATGTGGCGCAACTGCCAGTCGGCGACGGCGCGGCCCAGGGTCAGGGCGGAGGCGGAGAGATCGGCGGAAGCCGTGGCGGGCTCGATCGGCTTCGGCGATTGCGCGGCGACGGGAAGGGCGTTCAGGGCCAGGCAGGCCAAGGCCGTCGCGAACCGTGCGCGCATCGCGATCTCCCCGTCGGCCCGTCTCTGTTGGACGCTGCGTCGCGGCGCTTAGCGGCTCCGCTGACAGTTGTTTTTACCCGAGGCCATAGCTTTCAGGCAACCGCGCTCGCCCGATGGCGCCCTGGTCATGCCAGTTCCTTGTCTGGTCGCCCAATCTGGGTTTAGTTGAGCCTGACACCGGTTTCCTCTGCTTCGCAAATGGAGCGGCGCCGGCGCGGGCTCGCGGCCTCGACGTGGCGGGCGACACCACGAGGAGGAAGACCCGATGATCCGCGTTACGATCCGATCCCTGGCCCTCTGCGCGGTCGCCGCCGGCGCGCTGGCGATCGCCGCGCCGGCCTTGGCGGCTGGCGCTGGCCCGGTCTGCAAGGCCGCCGACGGTTACGCCGCGGACTTCGACGGCCGGCGCACCTTTCGCTGGAAGCCGCAGGGGCTGAAGGCCGCCAAGGCCAACCTCGCCGATCCGTCCGTCGCGCCGGCCTACAAGGCCTTGATCGCCCGCGCCGACAAGGCGCTGGCCGGCCCGGACTACGCCGTTACCGACAAGACCCGCACGCCGCCCAGCGGCGACAAACACGACTACATTTCCATGGGGCCATACTGGTGGCCGGATGCGACCAAGCCGAACGGCGAGCCCTGTATCCGCAAGGACGGCGAGTTCAATCCGGAGCGCTCGACCAACGCCTTCGACGCCGTGCGCATGGACAGCATGGCCAGCGCCGTCGAGGCGCTGTCCCTGGCCTACTATTTCACCGACGACGCCAGGTACGCGACGAAGGCCGCCCAACTGCTGCGCGTGTGGTTCCTGGATCCGGCCACGCGCATGAATCCGTCGATGACCTACGCCCAGGGCGTGCCGGGCCGCACCCTGGGTCGCGCCGAGGGCGTGCTGGACACCTACCGCCTGCTGCGGGTGGTCGAGTCGATCGGCCTGCTGGCCCCCTCCAAGACGATCGCGCCGGCGGAGCAGAAGGGGCTCGAGGCCTGGTTCGGCGACTACGTCGCCTGGCTCCAGACCGGGGCGACCGCCAAGGAAGAACGCGCCGCCCAGAACAACCACGGCATCTGGTACGACTATCAGCTGGCGACCTTCTCGCTGTTCGCGCGCCGGGCGGATCTCGCCAGGACCGTGATCGCCGAGGCCGGGAAGGGGCGCATCGACCCTCAGATCGAGCCTGACGGCAAGATGCCCAAGGAGCTCGGCCGCACACGGGGCCTGCACTATAGCTACTTCGCCCTCGAGCCGCTGATCGGCATGGCCGAGCTTGGTCCCTGCGTCGGTGTCGACCTGTGGAACCACAAGGGCCCGAAGGGGCAGGGGATCCGCGCCGCCCTCGACTATCTCGCGCCCTATGTCGGCAACGAGGCGGCCTTCCCGTACAAGGAGCTGAAGCCGGAGGACGCGACCGACGAAGCGCTGCCGCTGTACGACCTGGCGGCCCGGGCCTATGGCGACGCGGGCTTCGCCGCCAAGGCCGACGTCATCGCCAGCAAGAACCCGGCGGCGGGGAGCCGGCTGGTGATCGAGGCTTACAAGAAATAGCCTTGGAGGCTCTAAATCGCCGAACGCCGCGCCAATTCGGTCCGTCGCGCGGCGACCTCGTTGCGGGCGCGTTCAAGGGCGTCGATCTCCGTCGCCGTCAGCAGATTGTCGATCACCCGGCCCAGGTGCTCGCGCATCGCATTGCGGGCGGCGGTGGGGTCGCGTTCCTTGAGGGCCAGCAGGATCTCCTGGTGGTCGTCGATCAGGGGGCGCACGCCGACCTGCCGGGCGCGCTCAAGCATGGCGCGGCAGAGAGGCGACTTGTAGCGCAGGTCCCAGAGGTTCTCGACGACGGTGACGAAGGCGCTGTTGCGGCTGGCCTGGGCGATGGTGACGTGGAAGCGGCGATCGGCGCGCTCGCCGCCACGCGGGTCGCTATCGTTCTCCACGACCATGTCGTCCATGATCGTCGCCAGCTCGGCCAACTCCTCGTCGGTGATGGTGGCGGCGGCCAGCGCCGCGACCTCGCCCTCGATCAGTCGGCGGGCCTCGGTCAGCTCGAAGGCGCCGATGTCCAGTTCGGGGGCGGCGACTTCGGCGCGGGGCGCTTCGGTGACATAGACGCCCGAGCCGTGACGGGCCTCGACCAGGCCGCGAATCTCCAGGGCGATCATCGCCTCGCGCACCGTCGGGCGGCTGACCTTGTAGTCTTCCGCCAGGTCCCGCTCCGAGGGCAGGCGCTGGCCAGGGCGGTGCGTGCCGTCGCGAATCGCATCGGCGATCGAATTGGCCACCTGTTGGTAGAGTTTGCGGGTTTCGGCCGTCGAAGTTGTCATCGTCTCGTCAATCCAACCGACCCCGCGCCGGGGTCGACGCACCCTATTGTAGGAGTGATCGGCGCGCTACAGGCCGACGTTCGACGGACCGGCAAGGCCACTAGCTTCTTGTCGGATAACTCGCTAGAAGTGGTCAGGCCACTTTACGGTTCCACCTAGCTACTCCAGGTCCATGCTGAAGATCATCGACGCCAAGGTCATCGTCACCTGCCCCGGCCGCAACTTCGTGACGCTCAAGATCACGACCGAGGACGGGATCACCGGCGTCGGCGACGCCACCCTGAACGGCCGCGAGCTGTCGGTCGTGAGCTTCCTGCGGGACCACATGGTCCCCAGCCTGATCGGTCGTGACGCCCATCAGATCGAGGACATCTGGCAGTTCTTCTATCGCGGCTCGTACTGGCGCGGCGGCCCCGTGGCCATGACCGCCCTGGCCGCCGTCGACATGGCGCTGTGGGATATCAAGGGCAAGGTCGCGGGCCTGCCCGTCTACCAACTGCTGGGCGGCGCGTGCCGCACCGGCGTCACCGTCTACGGCCACGCCAATGGCGAGACCATCGACGACACCATCGCCGAGGCGGTGAAGTACAAGGCCATGGGCTACAAGGCCATCCGCCTGCAGACCGGCGTGCCGGGCCTGCCCAGCACCTACGGCGTCTCCGGTGACAAGATGTTCTACGAGCCTGCCGATGGAAACCTGCCGACCGAGAACCTGTGGTCGACCGCCAAGTATCTGAACCACGTGCCGAAACTGTTCGAGAAGGCGCGTGAGGTCCTGGGCTGGGACGTGCACCTGCTGCACGACGTCCACCATCGCCTGACCCCGATCGAGGCCGCGCGCCTTGGCAAGGACCTGGAGCCCTATCGCCTGTTCTGGCTGGAGGACTCGGTCCCCGCCGAGAACCAGGCTGGCTTCCGCCTGATCCGGCAGCACACCACGACGCCGCTGGCCGTCGGCGAGATCTTCGCCCACATCTGGGACGCCAAGCAACTGATCGAGGAACAGCTGATCGACTACCTGCGCGCCACCGTGCTGCACGCGGGCGGCATCAGCAATCTTAAGAAGATCGCGGCCTTCGCCGACCTGCACCACGTCAAGACCGGCTGCCACGGCGCCACGGACCTGTCGCCCATCACCATGGCGGCGGCCCTGCATTTCGACATGTCGATCCCCAATTTCGGCCTGCAGGAATATATGCGCCACACGCCGGAGACGGACGCCGTGTTCCCGCACGCCTACACCTTCAACGACGGTATGCTGCACCCGGGCGACAAGCCGGGCCTGGGCGTCGACATCGATGAGGAACTGGCCGGAAAGTACGAATACAAGCGCGCCTACCTGCCGGTGAACCGCCTGCAGGACGGGACGATGTTCAACTGGTAAGACCAGTTCCCGACGCAAGTCGCCCCTGCTGACGCGGGGGCGGCGGTCGCCGCGTCCGCCGTCGCCGCTGACCTTGGCTGAACGAGCTGTTCGCGCGCACCAGCGCTGGCGGACGTATCCGCCGAGCGGCTTTCCCCGCTATCGCTGTCCGACCGGCGCCATGATGACCAGAAGGGTTGCGCCGGCGCGCGTGGTGCGCTGACGGTCAGCCTCCGCTCATCTACAAATAGCCCCACGGAAGACGGTTGGCGCGGTTCGATTGCAGATCACGGGGCAATCTTCCTGTCGCCAATGCATGGTGAATGCCTTCGCATTCCTGGTGTATTTCGATGGTTTATAGCACTTACGTGTTCGCGAATGTCGGGTTTACGACAAACATTTATGGCCTGACTTGGCCATATTTGTTCGCGCTCCCCAAATCGGGGTGTTAATCTGTAGTCATCACCAGCACATCCTGTTCGAGCGCTGGTGACTGAGAGACGAAGCCTAGGCTTCACTCCCGCTCGAAAGGCAGGAGTCCGTGTCGTGCCTACGTACCTCTTCTACCCGCGTCGGGCCGATGGCGTGTCCCTGACCTTCATCGCCAACGCCGCCCGGAATGACCTCGAAGCCCTGGCGCTGGCGGTCGAAGTCGCGGCGGAGCACGACTGTGTCGGTGTCTTCGTCTGGGAGCCGGCCGCCGCGGAGGACGGCAAGGACCGCTTCGTCGGCGAGGTCGAGCGACGCGGCTCCCAGGTCCCACATCAACCTATGCCGCAACGCGGAGCCTCCGCGCCCGTCTAGGCGTTACCGGGGCGATCGCGAGCACATAGCGTGCTCGAACCCCAAGAGATGGAGCCTTCCGCGGAAGGCTCCGGAGGTCGCCGCGTGGACAAGCTGTTCGCCAAGTTCGCCAACGTCACGGCCCGCGCCACGGGCAGTCCGCCCGCGTTCCTGATCTGCGTCGCCCTCGTCGTGCTGTGGGCGGTGACGGGGCCGATCTTCAAGTTCTCCGAGACCTGGCAACTGGTGATCAACACCGGCACCACGATCATCACCTTCCTGATGGTGTTCCTGATCCAGAACACCCAGAACCGCGACGGCGTGGCCCTGCAAACCAAGCTGGACGAGCTTATCCGGGCCACCACAGCGGCCGAGGACAATTTCATCGGCATCGAGAAGCTGACCGACAAGGAACTCGAGACCATGCACGCCCACTGCCAGCAGCGGGCGGACCAGCATATGCAAGCCTTCCAGAAGGTGGCGGCCGAGAAGCACGCCCGTCTCAAGGCCCGCTCCAAGGACAAGGCGTCCGCCAAGTCCGCCAAGAAGGCCCCGCCCGTCACCGCTCGCGCCACTAGCCGCGCCAAGGCCCCGGCGGCCGGTCACGCCGCGCCCAAAAAGGCCGGGTGATATCAGACCACGGCGGGGTGGACGTCAGACCTCAACGACGATAGCGGTACCATCGAACGGGCGGATCTAGGCGCCCGACGGGGAGAGCCGCCTTGCCGAAAGTCTCTTTTCCAAAGCTCAGGGCCCTGCGCTGGTGGATCATCGGCCTGGTCATGCTCGGCGCGATCGTCAACTACCTGACCCGCTCGACCATGGGAATCGCCGCCCCGACGGTGATGAAGGACCTGGATATCTCCGTGAAGGAGTATTCTTGGATCACCGGTGCCTTTCAGCTGGGGATCATGCTGCAGCCTTTCTGCGGCTATGTGCTCGACACCCTGGGCCTGCGCACCGGCTTCGCGGTCTTCGCCGCCGCCTGGTCGCTGATCGCCATGGCCCACGGGCTGGTCCACAACTGGCAGGGCTTTGCCTTCCTGCGCGGCTTCCTGGGTCTTGCCGAGGGTTCGGCCCAACCGGCGGGCATGAAGACCGTTGCGACCTGGTTCCCGGCCAAGGAGCGCGGCTTCGCCGGCGGGGTGTTCAACATCGGCGCCTCGATCGGTTCGGTGCTGGCGCCGCCGCTGGTGGTCTGGGCCGTGCTGGCTTGGAACTGGCGGGCGGCCTTCGTGCTGACCGGCGCCTTCGGCCTGGTCTGGGTGGTGCTGTGGCTGACATTCTATCGCTCGCCCGAGCGGCACCCGTCGATGACCGACGAGGAGCGCGCCCAGATCGCCGCCGGCCAGGAGACTCACCTGGCCGCCGCCGGGACCAAGCCGTCGATCGTCTCGATCCTCAAGCAGGGCCAGTTCTGGGGCATAGCCTTGCCGCGCTTCCTGGCCGACCCGACCTGGGGCACGCTGTCGTTCTGGGTGCCGCTGTATCTGTCGCAGACGCGCGGTTTCGATCTCAAGCAGATCGCCCTGTTCGCCTGGATGCCGTTCGTGGCCGCCGACCTGGGCTGCCTGGCCGGGCCGGTGATCGCGCATTTCCTGCAGAAGCGCGGCGTGTCGTTGATCAACGCCCGCCGCATCGCCTTCACGCTGGGCGCGGTCCTCATGACCGGCATGATCTTCGTCGGCAAGGTCGAGAGCGCCTACGCCGCCATCGCCCTGCTGTGCCTGGGCGGCTTCGCCCACCAGACCCTGTCGGTCACCGTCATCACCATGGCCTCGGATCTCTTCCGTCGCGACGAGGTCGCCACCGTGGCGGGGCTGGCCGGTATGATGGGCAATCTGGGCTTGCTGATCTTTTCCCTTATGATCGGCGGCCTGGTGACGACGATCGGCTACGACCCGTTCTTCGTGGCGCTGGGCGTGCTCGACATCGCCGGGGCGGTTCTGCTGTGGACGCTGGTCAAGGACCGCGCCGCGCCTGAGGTAAGAGTATGAGCGTGATCCAGAACCCGATCCTTCGCGGCTTCAATCCGGACCCGTCGATCGTGCGGGTGGGCGAGGACTACTACGTCGCCACATCGACCTTCGAGTGGTTCCCGGGCGTCCAGATCCATCATTCGCGGGACCTGAGGAATTGGCGCCTGCTGACCCGGCCGCTGACCCGACCCAGCCAGCTTGACATGCGGGGCGATCCCGATAGCTGCGGCGTCTGGGCGCCCTGCCTGACCCATGCCGACGGCAAGTTCTGGCTGATCTTCACCGACGTGAAGCGCTACGGCCGGACGACCGTCGGCGGCGCGTCGGGCGCCAGCCTGCGCGACTTCCACAACTACCTGGTCACGGCCGACAGCATCGACGGCCCGTGGTCGGATCCGGTCTATCTGAACAGCTCCGGCTTCGACCCGTCGCTGTTCCACGACGACGACGGCCGCAAGTGGCTCGTCAACCAGCTGTGGGACCATCGGCCCGGCAAGAGCCGCTTCGCCGGCATCGTGCTGCAGGAGTTTTCGGTCGCCCAGGGCAAGCTGGTCGGTCCGCGCAAGGTGATCTTCGAAGGCACGCCGATCGGCCTGACCGAGGCGCCGCACCTCTACAAGCGCGACGGCTGGTACTATCTGGTCACGGCCGAGGGCGGCACCGGCTGGGGGCACACCATGACCCTGGCCCGGTCGCGCGGCCTCGACGGCCCCTACGACCTGCACCCCGACACCTATCTCCTGACGTCGCGCGACCGCCCGCACGTGGCGCTGCAGCGCGCCGGCCACGGCGACCTGGTGGAGACCGCCGACGGCGAGACCTACGCCGTCTATCTGGTCGGTCGGCCGCTGCCCAATCGCGGCCGCTGCCCGCTGGGGCGCGAGACGGCGATCCAGAAGCTGGTCTGGGGCGAGCACGGCTGGCCGCGCACCTTGGACGGCTCCGGCGACCCGACGCTGGAAACGCCCGCGCCGGATCTGCCGGAACACAACTGGCCCGCCACGCCGGTGCGCGCCGACTTCGACGGTCCCGAGCTGCCGATCGACTTCCAGTGGCTGCGGACGCCCTATCCCGAAGACCTGTTCAGCCTGACCGCCAAGCCGGGCACCTTGCGCCTCTACGGTCGAGAGAGCTTGGGCAGCGTCTTCCGCCAGGCCCTGGTCGCTCGCCGGCAGCAGGCGCACTGCTACTCGGCAGCCACGGTGCTGGACTTCGAGCCCGAGCACTTTCAGCAGGCCGCGGGGCTGATCTGCTACTACAACGGCTGCAAGCTGCACTATCTGTACGTCAGCCACGACGACGCGATCGGCAAGCACCTGCGGGTGATGAGCTGCAGTCCCGACAGCCCGCAGTCCGATAGTTTCACCACCCCGATCCCGTTGGCCGCCGGCCCGATCGAACTTCGGGTCGAGGTCGATTTAGAGCGCCTGCGGTTCGGCTACCGGCAGGGTCGGGACGCCTGGAACTGGCTACCGGAGACGTTCGACGCCTCGATCCTGTCGGACGAGGCCACCGCGCCGGGCGCGCCGAACTTCACCGGCGCCTTCGTCGGCATGGCTTGCCAGGATACCTCCGGAACCGCGGCGCCGGCCGACTTCGACTGGTTCGACTACGAGGAACGCGACTATTCTCTCTAACTGGGGCCAGCCCTAGAAATTGTGAATTGAGCGATCGGCGTTCGGTCGTAGGGTTCTGGAAAGTCCAGGGAGGACGCCATGAACGCTCCGGTCTCGATCTCCGAACGCGACGCCGCCCTTTACGCCGGCCTGACCGTCACGCCCGTCAGCACGGTGCTGGGGGCCGAGATATCCGGTCTCGACCTGACCCAGCCGCTCACGCCCGAGATCGTCGCGGCGATCCGCGCGGCCCTGTTGCGCCACAAGGTGGTGTTCTTCCGCGACCAGGACATTTCCTACGAGGACCACGTCCGCTTCGGCCGGTACTTCGGCGAGCTGGAGGGGCATCCGGTCACCGCCCACGTGCCGGGCTTCCCGGAAATCCTGCACATCGAGGCCGCCGACGGCATGAAGCTACGCGAGGAAATCGTGCCGCTCGTCCGCGCGGCCAACAAGTGGCACACCGACGTCACCTTCCGCGAGGCGCCGTCGATGGGCGGGGTGCTGCGGATGCGGCACATGCCGCCGCTGGGCGGCGACACCCTGTTCGCGGACACCGCCGCGATCTATGCCGACCTGCCGCAGGCCCTGAAGGACAAGCTGGCGACCCTCACGGCCGAGCACGACATCATCCAGAGCTACGGCTATCGCGTCGACGAGGCCAAGCGCCAGGAACTGCGCGCCGCCTATCCGCCGATGGTCCATCCGGTGGTCCGCACCCATCCGGAGACCGGCGACAAGCATCTGTTCGTCAACAAGGTCTTCACCACCCGGATCCTCGGTTTGCCCGAGGACGAGGCCAAGGCGCTGCTGGCTGACCTGCTGGACCGCGTGAAGTCGCCCGAATATCAGGTCCGCTTCCGCTGGACGCCGAACGCCATCGTCTTCTGGGACAACCGCGCCACCCAGCACTACGCGATCCTCGACTACTGGCCCCAGGAACGGATCGTCGAGCGCGTGACGATCAAGGGCGACAAGCCGTTCTGATCACCCGATCAGAGCCCGGTTCAAGCAGTCGATCAGCTTCTCGCCGTTGAACGGCTTGGGCAGGAAGCAGGTCACGCCCGCCTTCTCGGCGCGGAGCTTCTGGATGTCGTCGGCGAAGGCGGTGACCAGGATCACCGGGGTTTTCTCGCCCGCCGCGGTCATCGCCTCCTTCATCTCGACGCCGGTCATGCCGGGCATCTGAAGGTCGCTGATCACGCAGTCGGCCTGGCCCCGCGCGGCCGAGGCCATGAAGGCCGTGGCGCTTTCGAACGCCTGGACGCGGTGGCCCAGCGATCGCAGCAGCCCCTCCAGCGAGACGCGAACCGAGTCGTCGTCGTCGACGACACAGATGAGCGGGGAGGAGGGCAAAACAGAATCCTTGAACGCGCGACGGCGGGCCGCGTCATGACCAGTGCCCGATAACCGCGGTCGCGGGAATTATACGGAGGTTTGTGTGGCCTCGCGCATGGATCGTTCAAGACGGCCCGTCACGATGGGTCTTGGGGCCGCAGCTTGAGCGCCTCGGCCATGCGGACCAGGTCGGCCAGACTCCTGGCCTCCATCTTCCGCATCAGGTTGCCGCGGTGGATCTTCACGGTGATCTCGGAGAGGCCCAGCTGGTGGGCGGCTTGCTTGTTCATCAGGCCGCTGGCGACCAGGGCCATGACCTGTTTCTCACGCACACTCAGCGTCTCGTAGAGGGCGCGCAGGTCGTCGAGGCCGCCCTGCTGGGCGCGGGAGGCCTGGTCGCGTTCCAGGGCCGCGGCGACGGCGTCCAGCATGTCCTGGTCGCGGAAGGGCTTGGTCAGGAAGTCCACGGCTCCGGCCTTCATGCCGCGCACGCTCATCGGGATGTCGCCGTGGCCGGTCATCAACACGATCGGCATGCGGATGTCGGCGGCCGCCAGCTTCTCCTGGAAATCGAGGCCGGAGAGACCCGGCAGGCGGACGTCCAGCACCAGGCACCCGGCCTCGTGGGCGTGGCCCGATTGCAGGAACTCCTGGGCGTTGCCGAACGCCTTCGTTTCCAGGCCAACCGAACGGAACAGGCTGCCCAGCGCCTCGCGCAAAGCGCTGTCGTCATCGACGATATGGACGGTTTGGGTGACCATTGTTCTCGTTAGCTGGACCAGACGCGCGGCCTCGTCAATAAAGGCCATGGGAGACAGGGCCGCATGATCGACAGTTCGTCCGCGATGTTCGCCTTGGCGGCCTCCGAAGATATCGAGCGCAGGCGCCAGGACCTGGCCGAGATGCTGGACGCGGCCCACGACGCCATCTTCGTCAGCGATCTTGAGGGTCGGATCACATTCTGGAATCGCGGCGCGTCGGCGCTGTACGGCCATGCGCGCGAGGACGCCGTGGGCCGTGATCCCGGCGTGCTCTTGGCGACGCGCTATCCAGCCGAGATCGCGGCGATCAAGGCCCAGCTGATCGAGACCGGCCACTGGGAGGGCGAGCTGACGCGGACCACGGCCGCCGGCGAGACCGTGGTCGTCGACGGCCGCTGGACTCTGCGTCGAGACGCGGATGGCGCCCCCGTCGAAGTCCTGGAGACCGGCCGCGACGTCACGGCCGCGCATCGGGCGGCGCTCGCGCTGAAATACAGCGAATACCGCTACAGCAACGTCTTCCGCGCCATGGCGGTGTCGTTCTGGGAGCTGGACTTCAACGGCCTGAGCCAGATGCTGGCGGAGCTGCAAGGGCAAGGCGTGACCGATCTCCGCGCCCATGTCGCGGCCCATCCGGAGGTCGTCCGGCGGATGATCGAGGTCTCGAATGTGGTCGACGTCAACGACAAGTCCGTCTCGCTGTTCGGCGCGCCGCGCGAAGAGCTGCTGGGTTCTGTGTCGCGGTTCTGGCCCCGGTCCAGCGAGGGCGTGTTCGCCGAGAGCGTCTTCGCGGCGCTGGAGCGGCGGCACAGCTACGAGGCCGAGGCGCGGTTCCACAAGGCGGACGGGACCGAGTTCGACGCCCTGTTCACCACCTGCTACCCCCGGGACGGGGTCAAGCGGGGGACGGTGCTGGTCGGGATCGTCGACATCAGCGATCGGCTGGCGGCCCAGGACGCCTTGCGCAAGGCCGAGGCCGACCTCGCCCACGCCGCCCGGGTCTCGACCCTGGGCGAGCTGACCGCCTCGATCGCTCATGAGGTCAACCAGCCCCTGGCCGCCATCGTCACCAACGGCGAGGCCGGGCTGCGGTGGATCAATCGCGCCGAGCCCGACCTTGAGGAGGCCCGCGCCGCCATGAGTCGGATGATTGTCGAGGGGCAACGGGCCTCGGACATCATCAGCCGCATCCGCGCTCTGGCCTCGAACAAGGATCCGCAGCGCGCGCCAGTGGCGCTGAACGCGGCGATCGAGGACGCCGCGCTACTGCTGAGGCGCGAGCTGGCGGCGCACGACGTCCGACTGGTCCTGGCCCTGTCGCCGGACGTCGGCGAGATCCGGGGCGATCGGGTGCAGTTGCAGCAGGTGGTCATCAACCTGGCCATGAACGGGATCCAGGCGATGGGCGGCGGCGCGACGACGGTGCGCGACCTGACCCTCTCCACGCGGCGCGACGGCGAGCAGGTGGTGATGGAGGTGGCCGACACGGGTCCAGGCGTCGCCGCGGAGGACGTGCAGAGCCTGTTCAAGGCGTTCCACTCGACCAAGGCGGCGGGAATGGGCATGGGCCTGTCGATCAGCAAATCGATCGTGGAGGCCCACGGTGGCGGAATCGCCGTGGAGACCGCGCCGGGCGGTGGAGCCTTGTTCCGCGTGGTCCTGCCTGCCGCTTAGAAACCCAGATCAGCTAAAACCCACTATCCCGGCGTCATCGCCACGGGCAGGGCAAACGCTATGCCTTAAATGAAGCCGGCTGGTCCCGCGCGAGGCGGGGCCAGCCGGCTCTTGAAAGGTGTCGGACGCGGTGGGGTGCGCCGAGTCCCGGAATTCTCGGCGAGTCCCGTAAAAATGGCAACGCCCAGGTTAGCTTACGGGTGCGACAAACGGGCGCAGTCGTTTGCAGGGATGTCAGGCCGCCGCGTAGTGGGCTCGACGCCAAGCCAGGGGTGTCTCGCCAGCCAGTTTGCGGAAGGTCCGCGAGAAGTGGGCCTGGTCGGCGAAGCCACACAGATAGGCGATCTGGCTGAGGGGTTCGGCGCTCTTCAGCATCATCGCCTTGGCGGTCTCGACCCGTCGGCGCATCACGTGTCCGTGCGGGGTGTCGCCGAAGGTCTGCTTGAAGGCGCGGCTGAAGTGGCCGGCGCTCAGCGTGACCAGATCGGCCAGGTTCGAGACCGGTATGGTGTCGCCCAGATTGGCGTCGATATGGGCGCTGACCCGCTTGGCCTGCCAGGGGGCGAGGCCGCCCAGGCTGACCTCACGAGGTCGGCCGTGGGTCTCGGCGGCCTGGGCGACCATGGCGCTGGCCGTGGCCAGCAGAGCGCGGGTGGCGTCCAGGTCGTTGCCGATCGAGCGTTCGGCGCGGGCCAGGATGTCCTTCAGGTCCGGCGCGAAGGCGCCGACCTCGTCGCCCAGGACCTGACCGGCGATGATGCCGTCGAAGCGGGTGGAGGCGGTCTCGAAAACGCGGTTGGCGGGTTGGTAGGACATGGCGTCGATCTCCGTTGTGCCCCGGGGGAGAGGGCTCCGTGTTTCGACGATCAGTGTTCTCCATCCCCGTTTCGGGGACCATTCAACGAAGGCTTGGCCGGGACCTGCGTTGGTCTGTCGCACCTATACGAGAGTATGGTTAGCGTCGCCGGCCGCCACGCTGGGGCGGTCGGCGACCCCGATCCTTATTTCCCGTCGACCTTTTGGCCGGCTTCTTTCTGCTTGTAGAAGCCCTGCAGCACGAAGAACGCCGGTTTGCGCCGTCCGGTCGGCGAGACCAGGCCCTTGCGATTCCAGCCCTCCTGATAGATCGGATTCTGGCGCCGGGGGCTGCGGAAGTCCTTGAGGATCCAGGGCGACATGCCGGCCAGGGTCGGGACCTTGGCGGCCATGGCCAGGGTCTTCTCGTAGTACTTCTTCTGGAAGTCCTCGGAGAACTTGCGCATCAGCACCGGGTCGCTGAAGCCGGACAGGGCGTCGGCGCCGAATTCCGAGAACACCATCGGCTTGTCCGTGGCCTTCCAGGTCATGGCCGGCAGGCTGTCGAGCGTGTCGTCGGTGTACCAGCCGTTATAGGTGTTGGCGGCCAGCACATCGAGCTTGTCGGCCAGCGGGTCGTTGAGGCCCATCTCGACGACACCGTTGTTGGTCTTGCGCGCCGTCAGCAGGGCGGCGGTGACCAGGCGGCTGTCGTCCAACGCCCTGACGTCGTCGACCAGCTGGTAGAGGAAGGTGTTGCGCGGATCGGTGATCGGCGTCTCGTTGGCCACGCTCCACATGATGATCGAGGCGCGGTTGCGATCGCGGCGGATGTTGTCGGCCAGCATCCCTCTGGCCAGGGCCAGGGTGCGCGGATTGCCGAAGTCAACCAGCCAGTAGACAGGGATCTCGCTCCAGACCAGCAGACCCATCTCGTCGGCGACGCGGGTCGTGATCTCGCTGTGCGGATAGTGGGCCAGGCGGACGAAGTTGCCGTGCAGGCCCTCCTTGACCTCGGCCAGCAGGGCGCGGGCTCCGGCCTCGGTGATGGTGCGGGCGGGGTTGTCGCCGAACTCCTCCTCGTGGACCGAGATGCCGCGCAGGAAGATCGGCTTGCCGTTGAGCAGGATCTGGCTGCCCTTGGTCTCGATGGTGCGCAGGCCGACCCGGTCGGTCAGCCGGTCCTCGCCGGTCTGGACGACGACGTCGTAGAGCTTGGGCGTCTCGGGCGACCAGCGGACCAGGCTCTTGGGCGCGGCGGTCGAGGCGTTGAGGACGCCGCCGGCGTCGGTCTTGCCGGAGACGTCCAGGCCCAGCTCGGGGATGCGGACATGCACCTCCTGGCTGGCGGCCCGCGCGCCGTCCAGCTTCACGGTGGCGACGATCCTGCCGTCCTTGGTCAGGCGCACCCAGGCTTCGTCCACGAAGGTGCCGGGCGTGATGACCAGGCGCATCGGCCGGGTAATGCCGCCGTAGTTCTCCCAGTCGGTCACCGGCGGCGGCACGCCGTCGGCCTGGGGCGTGGAATCGACGCCGACCGTGACCTGGTTGTTGTTGGCCCTCAAGGTCTCGGTGACTTCCAGCGAGAAGGGGGTGAAGCCGCCCTCGTGTTCGCCGACGCTCTTGCCGTTCAGGAACACCTTGGCGGTGTAGTTGACCGCCTCGAAGCGCAGGAAGGCGCGTTGGCCGGGCTTCAGGACCGGGGCGTCGAAGCGCCGCTCGTACCACATCAGGCCCTGGTAGTAGCGCAAGGACGGATCGTGCCCGACCCAGCCCTGGGGCAAGGTGGCCGTGGGCGAGCGGTCCATGTCGTATTCGTAGAGGGCGTTGGGCCTGGCCTTGGTCACCGCGTCGACATCGACGTCGTCGTAGCGGCGGTGGCCTTCGCCGGGCGGGCCCCGGTGGAAGCCGGCCAAGCCGTCGCGATAGGGATCGACCGAATAGCGCCAGGTCCCCGAGAGGTCCTGGCCGTCGCGGTTGTCGGCTCGGGTCAGGGTGGGAGAGGAGGCTGACGCGCACAGCGGGGCCAGCAGGACCAAGGCGCACGCCGCGCCGATCAGAGCCTTCAATCGCGTTTCCATCGCCTATCCTCCCATAGACCCATTCGGGTGGCCGTTCGGCCTTGTGAGAAGGTTGAAGCACGGCCAGTGGCCAGGGCGCAAGGAAAGGTGGTCAGGCCACTTTGCATAAGAAAAGGGCGGCCGGGTCCTGAGACCGGGCCGCCCTCATCAGCTTGGCTTAGAAGCTCTTGCGAACCGTCAGGCCGTAGGTGCGCGGCGCGTTCGGATAGCCGCTGTAGCTGCCGTCCTGGGCCACCGTCGGGAAGGCCGAGATCAGGCTTTTGTCGTTGGTCAGGTTGCGGGCCCACAGGCCGATTTCCAGTTGGCCGGCGGTCTGGATCGCACCGATGCTGGCGTTGACGACGTCGGTGCCGTAGCTGGCCAGGTCTGGCGAGACGGTTTCCGTCAGCTGGACCTTGCTGCTGTGGTCGTATTCCACGCGCGCATAGCCCTGCCAGTTCTCGGTGATGTCGTGATTGATCGTCGCCGAGGTCGAGAACGACCACTTGGCGATACCCGCCGGGGTGTCGCCCGTCAGGTTGCGGAAGTTCGGGCGACGGCCGGTGGTCGGGTCGACCGGGCAGCGGACGGTGTCGAAGGTCACGCAGGCCGCGCCGGAGAAGCTGTCGTACTTCGGATCGAGATAGGTGACCGAAGCGGCCAGGTTCAGCCATTGGACCGGACGCCAGGCGCTATCGACCTCGAAGCCCTTCACCGACTCCTCACCCGCGTTGACCAGGCTGTAGCCGAGGCCGGTGAAGGCGTTCGACTGGAAGCCTTTGATCGACTGCTTGAAGGCCGCGATGTTGGCGTAACCGCCCGGGAAGCTGGCCTTCACGCCCAGTTCGTAGACGTTGACGTTTTCCGGCTGGGCGGTGCGGCCCACGCCGTTGGCGTTCGGCGGACGGCTGTCCGACGACAGGTTGAAGGCGCCGGCCTTCCAGCCGGTGGAGTAGCTGGCATAGGCGTTGATGGCGCCGAAGTCATAGGCCGCGCGGACGGCGTAGGTGACCTTGTCGCCCTTCAGTTGGCCGGACTCGGTGGCGTTCGGATAGTTGGTCGGGGCGTGGGTCGGGTCGTTGCCGTAGAAGAACTGCAGGGCGCCCAGGGCGCTATAAAGGTTGCCCGGCAGGCCCAGGGCGGGGAACTGCGGCACGGCGCCCAGGTTCAGCGACGAGAACGGATCGTTCAAGGTGACGTTCGAGCGGGCCTTCTTGGTGTCGTTCATATAGGCGAGGCCGCCGGTCAGGGTCAGCTTTTCGGTGACCTTGTAGTCGAACTGGCTGAACAGCGAGTACGACTCCTGCTTCATCTTGTAATAGTCGTTGATGCCTTGACCGGGCTGGAAGTAGGTCAGGCCGGGGCGCACCAGGGTCGGGGTGGCCAGGCTCTGCAGGAACTCCAGGGCGTACAGGTTCGACCGGCCGGTCAGGGCCGGGCGCAGCGTGGCGGGCAGGGCGCCCAGCAGCGTGGCGGGAACCGCGCCCGACAGCGCTTCGGCGAACGCGCGGATGTCGTTGCCGTAGGTGACGGTGCGGCCGGTATCCAGCTTTTCATTCTGGTAGAAACCGCCGATCAGCCAGTTGAACGGGCCGTCGCCGCTCGACGCCAGGCGCACTTCCTGGGTGAAGGTCTTGATGGTGTTGGCCGTGCGGTTGTTGGAGATGTCCGCGCCGGTGAAGTCGATGTCCTGGAACGAAGCGTTCTTCTGGTTCCGATAGGCCGTGATCGCGGTCAGCTTGGCGAAGCCGAGGTCATGGTCGAGTTGGCCCGAGACGCCCTTGCCCGACAGCTTGTTCTCGGGGTCGGTGTTGAAGATGACGTCGCGGTCGAAGATCTTGGTGGTGTCGCTGATCGGCTTCTTCAGCAAGCCGCCGATGGCCAGGGTGGCCGGACCGTTGAAGATCGAGGTCACGCCGCAGCAGGTCTCGTTGATCTTGTTGTAGTCGGCGATGACGCGGAACGAGGTCTTGTCGGTCGGTTCCCACAGCAGGTCGCCGCGGATCGACCAGCGGTCGCGGTCGTTGACGTCGGCGCCGGTGGTCAGGTTGGTGAAGTAGCCGTCGCGCTTGTTCAGGCTGCCCGACAGGCGCACCGCCAAAGTCTCGCTGAGCGGGCCGGTGATCGTGCCCTTGATCTGGCGGGTGTTGTAGTTGCCGTAGGTGCCTTCGACCTTACCGCCGAAGTCGAACTGCGGCTTCTTGGTCACGATGCTGATCGCGCCGGCCGAGACGTTCTTGCCGAACAGGGTCGACTGCGGGCCGCGCAGCACTTCGACGCGTTCGATTTCCGGAAGATCGTCGAGGGCGGCGGCCGAACGCGAGCGATAGACGCCGTCGATGAAGATGCCGACCGAGCTTTCGATGCCGTCGTTGCCGTTGCCGTTGCCGAAGCCGCGGATGACGAAGTTGGTCTGGCCCGCGGCGTTGAACTGCTGGACCTTCAGCGACGGAACGACCGACTGCAGGTCGATGAGGTCGCGCACCTGGGCGCGTTCGATGGTCTGCTGACCCGTGACGGCGACCGAGATCGGCACGTCCTGGAGGGTCTGTTCCCGCTTGGTGGCGGTGACGACGATTTCCGAGATCGAGTTGCCGTCAGCCTGGGTGGTTTGCGCGTAGGCGGGCGCGGCGATGGCGAGCGCGAGGGCCGAGACCCCCAGCAAATGGACGTTTCTCATAACGAACTCCCTGTTTTTCTTTATTATTTTCCGTAACTCGTCCCGTCCCGCCTCGAGCAATCGCGGGTTTCTTTTGGGGAAGAGCGGATGTGTTGACGTGAGGGAAGGGCGATCCTGGCCGACGGCGCGAACCGCGGAGAGCGGTCGCGAGCCCTTGGCCTTGGATAGAGACGCTTTGCGTCATGTTTCCGCCCCAGCGCGAACGGCTTGCATCCGTCCGCAACTGACGCTGATTTTAATATGATCTCGATATTCTAGCGCAAGTTAGAATTTTCGGTTTGCAGCAGAACGCGTTCAGGTGATGCTCAGGAGCACCGGTAGTCGCGCGACGGAAGAATCGTGCGCGTCGGGCGGAGGAGAGACAGCGTTTGGCTAAGGGCGGAGACCCTATGGTCCTGACTCCCCGGCTTCCTGGGGACGATGTCAGGCCGATGGCGCAGAGCCAGAAGTCGGTGAAGAAGCGCGAGGCGATCCTGCGCGCGGCGATCGAGATCATCAACGCCAAGGGCTTCGCGGCGGCCACGATGACCGACATCGCCGCCGCTCTCGATCTCAAGGACGCCGCGCTCTACTACTATTTCCCCAACAAGCAGGCCTTGGCCTATGCCGGCCACCAGCGGTCGCTGGAGCGGTTCGAGGCCATCCTGATCAAGGTCGACGCCGACGGCGGCTCGGGTTCGTGCAAGCTGCGGCGTTTCCTTCAGGCCCTGCTGGACGACGCCGTCGACAACGGACCGCAGCTCTATTTCGGCGATAGTTCCTATCTGGACCAGACCCAGCGGCAGGCGATCGAGGCCTGGACCGCGCGGCTGTCCCGGCGGCTGGAGCGATTTCTGGAAGAGGGTATGGCCGACGGCACCATCGCGCCGTGCGAGCCGGCCCTGGTGGTCCAACTGATGGTCGGCATGCTGATCTGGCTGACCAAGTGGGCCCCGGGGACGCCGGGGCTGACCAATCAGCGCCTGCTGGACGCCATCGAAGCCTTGGCCATGAAGGGCCTGGCCGGCCCTAAAGCCCCAGCTCCGCCCGAAGCTTGCGGGTGAGCTTGGCGGCGACCAGGCCGTGAGCGCTCGTGACCCAGTCGGCGACCTCGTCGGCGTCCAGTTCGGACAATTCCGCGAAATGCACCCACCGGGCGCGGGACAGGTAAGGGGCGGGTCTGGCGCGGCCGGTCTCCGTCAGCACCTCGAACGCCACATCCGAGGCCTTGAACGAAATTCCGCCGCCCAGGGTGACGCCCTCGCCGCGGACGGCGAACATCTTGCCGCCGACCTTGAAGACATGGTCGTCGCCCCACTGAACGGACATCGTGGCGCCCGGCAGGGCCAGGCAGGCCTTGTCGAACGCCTCGGGGGTCATCAGGCCTCGACGCTCGCGCCTACACCCAGGCCGATCGGGCAGACCACGCCCGTTCCCCCGATGCCGCAATAGCCGGCCGGGTTCTTGGCCAGGTACTGCTGGTGATAGTCCTCGGCGAAGTAGAATGGGCCGGCCGCGGCGATCTCGGTGGTGATGTCGCCCAGGCCCTTGGCGGACAGGGCCTGCTGATAGGATTCCCTCGACGCCACGGCGGCGGAGCCTTGCGCGTCGTTGGTGACATAGAGACCCGAGCGGTACTGCGTGCCGATGTCGCCGCCCTGGCGCATGCCCTGGGTCGGATCGTGGTTCTCCC
This sequence comes from Caulobacter sp. FV1ye6ST, assembly GCF_058681225.1. Lineage (NCBI taxonomy): Bacteria > Pseudomonadati > Pseudomonadota > Alphaproteobacteria > Caulobacterales > Caulobacteraceae > Caulobacter > Caulobacter sp. FV1ye6ST. Next base: position 3,925,158 of record NZ_CM178733.1, on the reverse strand, counting down.
AGAAGGTCTTCAGCAGGGCCTCATAGGTCACGACCTTCGGGTCGAATACGATGAGCACCACCTCGGTGTGCCCCGTGCGGCCGGTGCAGACCTCCTCATAGGTGGGGTTAGGAGTGATCCCGGCCGCGTAGCCGGCGGCGGTCACATGCACGCCCGGGACCCGCCAGAACACCCGCTCGACGCCCCAGAAGCAGCCCATGGCCAGGATCGCCGTCTCCAGGCCGTCCGGATAGGGACCCTTCAGCGGATGGCCGTTGATGAAGTGCGTTTCCGCCGTCGCAATGGGCTCCGGACGACCGGGCAGGGCCGTCTCGACGGTGGGCATTTCACGAAGCTTCTCTGGGGTCTTGGTCGACGACAGCATGACGGCCTTTCGAGGCGGGAATCCTTGCGCCTCGATATAAACGCTCGCCTCGCCAGTTTCATCCGGGAACGCGCTTGCTACCGGCCGGTCCCTGAGTATATTGCGCGCCTTCCCGCGCCGGGGGTCTCAACCACCCCCGACTCGTCGTGCGCTGGTGAGGTGGCCGAGTGGTTGAAGGCGCACGCCTGGAACGCGTGTATAGGGGAAACTCTATCGAGGGTTCGAATCCCTCTCTCACCGCCACAACCTTCAGTGAAATCAATAACTTATTGGCGGGCCGGGAGGCGGTGCATCTGCGCCGCCAGAGGCGGGATCACTGGCGGCTGGAGAAGGCCGAGCCGTCTACGGCTCGCCCTCTCCAGCTCGGATCGCGATCTGTCGAAGGCCCTAGTGGCGACCTTCGGCGAACTCCTCGATCATTTTGGCGCAGAAGGCCGGCAGGTCATCGGGCTTGCGCGAGGTGACGAGGCCATCGTCGACGACCACCTCACGGTCCACCCACTTGGCGCCCGCGTTCCTGAGGTCGATTTCCAGCGATGGCCAGGAGGTCATCTCCTTGCCCTCGACAGCGCCGGCGTTGATCAGGGTCCACGGCCCATGGCAGATCGCCGCGATCGGCTTTTTCGCGGCCACGAAGTGCTTGATGAATTCGATCGCCTGGGGCTCCAGCCGCAGGGCGTCGGGATTGATCGCCCCGCCCGGCAGGACCAGACCATCGTAGTCCCGAGGACTGGCGGCGGCGAGTTCGCGGTCGACCGCGACGGCTCGGCCCTTGTCGTGGTGCTCCCAGCCTTGGATCTCACCGGACTTGGGCGACACCACCTCGACGGTGGCCCCAGCGGCCTTCAGGGCCTCGACGGGTTTTTCCAGTTCCGACTGCTCGAAGCCGTCGGTGGCGAGCACGGCGATCTTGCGGCCGGAAAGCGTTTGATTGGGCATGAGTAAGCCTCCTGGGGAACGGGGAGACTAGAAACCGGTGTCGGCGGGCGCCGGTTCCGTCCTTCGCCGAACCGATCCCCAGGTGTCGTTCAGAGATAAACGCTAGGCCGCGAGCGTTGTCGCCGCGGTTCTCATGCGCCGGAAGGCGGCGTTCAGGTCCGCCAGGGCCTGGGCGAAAGCCGAGCCGTTGCGCAGCGCGCGCTGAGCCTCCGCGTATTGCGCGCGGGCGATCTGGTCGGCGACGGCCGCCGCCTTGGCGTGGAAGTCGCGATGGGCCTCCAGCAGACCAAGGAAGGCGTGGTTTCCGGCCCACCGGCGAGCGCCATCTCCATGCAGCCAACAGCCGGTTGGGCAAAGACGGTCGGTTTTGAAAGTGGACGGATCGAGCCGGGCTTGCTCGCTGATCGCCGCGCTGAGCGTTTCGCGGATCTGGGTGTGTGCTTGTGCTTGTTCGTGAAAATCCATGGCCAAACCTCTCGGGTTTAATCATCGCCCGATTGTCCATCGCCATGGTTTCCGAACGGTTTTCGGACGGCGATTCATCCCAGGTTCTGGGGCGTTTTCCACAGTTGTGGACCGCTGGGCGCGGCTCAAGCCCGTCGCCCTAGTCGCCCTTCAGCTCTCCACGCGTGTCGTTCCTAGTCGACGGTGATCTCGAAGGGGCCGACCGGCAGGTCCTCGCTGTTGAACAGGTTGACGAACGGGGAGTCGCTCCAGGCATAGCGGATGGCGCGGATCTCGGGGCGGTTGGCGCCGGCCAGGGTTACGTGATCGCCCGTGGCCACCGCTGACGTGTAGCGGCAGCGTTGATCGGCGTCGCAGAGCTCGAAGCCGATGGCGGTGTCGCTGCTGTAGGTGCGCAGGCCGCTGGCGGTGTCCTTGAAGCGCACGATCAGGTCGTCGCCCGAACGCGTCGCGGCGATGGGGGAGGGGCTTTGCGGCACCGTCTCGCCATAGGCCACGCGCCGGGCCGTCAGGGCCATCCGGCCGCCGGCGACCGTCTTCTGGCCCGGGTGGATGTCGTATCGGTCGCCGATGTCGATGATCGAGGTCAGGCCGACACGGTCCAGCGTCTGGGCGGTTAGGCGCTGGCGCTCGCGGACCTCGGCGGTTCTCGAGGCGCCCGCGTGGTCGCTGACGGGGCCGTAGTTGGGAAGCTGCACGAGCACGAAGGGCAGATCGACCACGCCGAACGCCGTCCGCCATTGGCTGATCAGCGCCGGCAGAAGGCGACCGAATGCCGCCGGGTCATAGACATTGGACTCGCCCTGGTACCAGGCGACCCCTTTGACGGTGTAGGCGGTCACGGGCGCGACCATGGCGTTGTAGAGGCTGCCCGCGCCCTTGGTCGGATCCCACGGCGTCACCGGAACATCGCCGAGGGCGTCCAGGGGCGCCGAGACGCGATAGCGCCACGTTTCGGGCAGGGGAACTTTCGATCCGTCCGCCAGGGCCAGGAAGCGCTGATCATCGCTGTCGTAGAGGCCGCCGGAACCACCTGAGTCCAGCACGCGGACCGCGATGACGTTGCGGCCGGCCACCAGCAGGCCCTTGGGCACGGCGTAGCCGCGGCGCGTGGTGCGCCCCTCGATCCCGCCGACCCGCACGCCGTTGACGAAGGTGGTGTCGCTGTCGTCGATCAGGCCCAGGGCCAGGCGCGTGGCGCCGTCGGCCTGCGCCTTGGTCAGGGTGAAGGCGGTCCGATACCACACCGCGCCGTTGAAGCTGGTCAACTCCGGGTCGCCCAGACGCTCCCAGACCTTTGTCGGATGGACGGGCTTCCAGCGCGTGTCGTCGAAGTCGGGTTTGGCCCAGGCGGACTTGGCCTTGGCGTCCGGCTCATGAGTCGCCCACCAGTCGTCGAAATAGCGCGCCTGCCGCGCCTCGCCGGCCTGCCGGTCCGTGGCGTAGAGGGCCAGGCGATCAAGCGCGTCGTCATAGGTCTTGAGCGGCCGCAGTCCGCTCTCGCCGATCCAGGCCTGGGTCTGGGTGCCGCCCCAGGTCGAGGTGATGAACCCGACGGTCACGCCGAAATGGGCCTGCAGCGCCTTGGCCATGAAGTAGCAGGCGGCCGAGGCCGGTCCGATGCTCGCCGGCGCCGCCAGGGTCCAGCCGCTGACGGCCTTGGCCTCTTCCAGCGGGCGGGCGGCGACATCGCGGCCGACGTCGGTGAACCGCAGCAGCGGGTTTTCCGAGTCCCGGACCTCGTTGCCGCCATTGGTCGCGTCCTGCAGCTTCAGGCCCATGTTCGACTGACCGGAGCAGAACCACACCTCTCCGACCATGACGTCGTTGAGCTGGGTTCGCGCGCGCGCGTCGGAGACTGAGAGCGCATAGGGTCCGCCGGCGATCATGGGCTTGGTTGTCACCGCCCAGCGTCCGCTGGCGTCGGCGGTCGCCGCCAGGCTCTGGCCGGCGATCTCGATGATCAGCGCGGCGCCGGGGTCGGCCCGGCCGCTGAGCCGAACCGGTTCGCCCCGCTGCAGAACGGCGTGATCGCTGAAGAGGTTGGTGAAGCGGGGAACTTCGGCCAGGGCGGGCCCGCACCACAGGGTTCCGGCCAGGGCCAGAGCGGAAAAGCGTTTCATTCCGTTTCCTCGATCGTCGCCGGCCTGGTTCGTCCGCCAGGTCTCTGTGGGGCCGTAGGGTGTTGGGCGTCAGGCGGCGCCGGGCTGCACCGAGAGCTTGAAGCGGTCGCGATGCTGCAAGGCCTTGCGGCGCAGCTGCACGATGGCCTCGGTCTCCTCGGCCGCCAGCATGGCCTCGAACAGGCGGCTGAAGTGCTCGCGCATCGCCAGGCGCGCCGCGTTCGGATCGCGATTGCGGATGGCGTCATAGACGGCCCGGTGCTCCTCGATCCGGTCCTCGAACCCGCTCTTGCAGACGTTGCTGTAGACTTGCACGACCCGCGGGGCCTCGTTGCGCATCCGCCAGAGGGTGCGCACGAAATGCTCGATGATCGGGCTGCCGCTGTTCTCGGCGATCAGCAGATGGAAGCGCTCGTCGGCCTCTTCGGCCGCCTCGTCATTGCCCGCCATCACCCGCATGGTCTCTTCCAGAAGCTCAAGCGCTTCGGGACCCATGTTCAGCGCCGCCAGCGCCGCTGACTCCGCTTCGACGACCGCGCGGACCGTCGTCAGCTCGAACGCGTCGACCTCGGTCAGCGGAGACAGGTCGGTCTGCCGGCGCGGGCGGACATAGACGCCCGAGCCCGTCTTGACGGCGATGTAGCCCTGGGCCTCCAGCGCGATCTCGGCCTCCCGCACGGTGACGCGCGACACGCCGAGCCGTTCGGCCAGTTCGCGCTCGCCGGGCAGTCGGCTGCCGGGGGCGAATTCACCGGACTCGATGAGCGCGATGATCTGCTTCGCGACCTGTTGGTAGGGCCTGTCCATGGTCATCCGCCGATGCTCCGCTGCCTCACGTCCTGATCACTCGAGACGACTCGGAGTCGCGCCCAAGCTGACAGGCCATGGGAAGGTTCTATCAGGGGTGAACCAAAGCGGTATACCCCTGATAGGCCAAGGCCTAGTTCCGGAAGCGGAACCCGATCGTGAACTGCCGCCCGGGCGAGCCGTACAGCGCCGCCACGGGGTTGTCGGCGTAGTAGTACCGGCTGGTGGCCTGGTTGGTCATGTTCAGGCCCTCGATCGAGAACGACGCCCGGTCCGACAGCTTGTAGCTGAACGAGAAGTCGACGTTCAGCGTGTCCTTGGAACCGCCGAAATCGTTGATCAGAGGCGTATCGCACGCCACCCCGCCGACGACGCCGGGCGCGCAGGCGCCGGCCACCAGCGGGTAGGTGGTGTAGTAGCCGTCGCGTTGGGCCACGGAGACCCGCGTGTTGATGCGCTTGTCCTCGTAATAGAGCGTCAGGTTGAGGGCGTTGGGCGACGCGCCGAGCCAGGGGGCCTTGCCCAGGGTCGCCGGCGTCGTGTCGGTGCCCGGATCCAGGATGTAGGTGAGTTCGGACTGGATGTGGGTGGCGTTGAGCTGGATGCCCGTGTTCTTCAGCAGCCCTGGCAGGAAGGTGAAGGCCTGCTGGTAGTTGATCTCCCAGCCCTTCAACTCCCCGCCGGGGGCGTCGCGGAACTGGCGGGCGGTGGCGTCGTAGTCGCCGCGGATATAGGCCGCCTGGTCGCTGTTGGCGCCGAACTGCTCGATCAGGCTCGCGAGCCCCTCGGCGTCCAGGAAGGTCGACAGCGGCGCGGAGAAGCGCACGGTCTGCGGATAGGAGCCGATCTTCTTCTTGAACAGTGCGACCGAGATCAGGCCGCCCTCGGCGTAGTACCACTCCACGGCGGCGTCGAAATTGTTGGCGCGGAAGGGCGACAGCTTCGGATTGCCGATGGTGAGGGTGGCGCCAGAGGTCATGCCGCCGTCCGGGATCGTCAGCTGGGTGATGGTCGGGGCCAGCTGCTGCAGGGTCGGACGCGACATGGTCTGGGCCGCGCCGAACCGGAAATAGAGATTGTCGCGCGGCCGGATGGCGATGTTGAACGACGGCAGGATGTCCGAATAGGAATTGCCGCCCTGCACGGTCCGACCGCCGGTCGAACGGCCCGTCGAGTCGACGTCGGTCTTGGCGTACCGTACGCCGAGATTGCCGAAGGTGTTCCAGCCGTCCAGGAAGTCATAGTTGAAGTTGACCTGGCCGTAGGCGCCCTCGGTCTTTTCTTGCACCGCGAAGGTCTCGCGTCCCTGCTGGCGGAACTGGGTCAGGCGCCAGTCGCCCCACTTGTTGATGCACTCGCAGGTGAAGCCGAACAGGGCGTCGAACTTCTCGATGTCCGGGCCAAACCACGAGGTCGTCGTGCCTGCGGGCACGTCGAGGCCTTGGCCGAAGTTGATGACCTTGCCGAGGCTGGCGATGGAGACGCCGGCTTCCTTTTCGGTGGGGTTGATCTGGACGTTCTGACGCTCGGTCTGAGAGGTCGAGAAGCGATAGTCGCGCTGGGTGCCGCCGAACTTCAGTGTCAGGTTGTCGCTGAGCTCCCAGGTGAAGTCGGCCTTCCAGGAGTTGTAGCGGTTTTCGACGACCTTCTTGTGGTAGCGCAGAAAGGAGACCCCCTTGAGGATCGTCCACTGGCTGGGATCCGCGGCGTTGAAGCCGGCGTCGAACATCGGCATGTCGCCGCCGCCGCGCTCGTCATAGGTGAAGGTCGCCGGCTGATCGAACTGACCCCACTCGGCCATCTTGCCGTAGGAATTCAGCTTGGAGCGCGAGGCGCCGTAGGTGAGGTCGACCTTGAATCGGTCGCTGAACTCGTGGGTCAGGTTGAACGAGAGCTGGTCGAAGGTGGTGTTGTAGCTGCCCTGGTCCGCGCGCGCCGACCAGTCCAGGTTTCGCAGCCGCAGATAGTCGGCGACCCCGTTGGTGACGTTGGCGGCCAGCACGTCCGTCGCCGGGCGGCCGATCTGCTGGGCGCGCATGGCCAGGCCGTCGGCGGAGGCGACATAGCCGGGCGATGCGGGCGAGTTGTAGTAGTCGTAGACGTCGAAATTGTTGGGATTGTACGAGAAGCTCGTGCCGGCGACGAGCGCGCCGCCATAGGTCGCCTGCCCGCAGTCGATCGGCGAGGCGTAAGGCCCGCCGGCCGTGTAGTTGCAGGTGCCCGGATAGAGCCCGCGCTTGGAAGCCAGAGCGGTCGCGGCGTTGGCCGTGGCGAAGGTCGCATTGGTGTTGTTGCGGTTCAGGCCGAACGGCAGCAACTGGTTCAGCGTCGAGGTGCTCTTCTGGTTCGAATGCAGCCCATCGATGGTGAGGCGCGTCCGCGACGAGATATCCCACTGATAGGCCGCGGTGAGGCCAAGGCGCTTTTGGTGCAGGTCCTGTTGCTCGGGGCCGGCCAGGGCGGGGAAGATGATCTGAGAGCCGTCCAGCGACGGGTGAAGCAGGGCGTAGGCGGTTGGGTCCGAACCGGTCACCGCCTCGATATAGGCCGGATTGGTGATGGCGGCGGTGGCCGACACCGTGCCGGGGTTGCTCGCGGTCGGATTTGAGATCCGGTTGGTGAACAACGTACCGGCGGGCGCCGAGAAGCCGGCGCGTCGTGGGTTTTCCAGCGTCGCCCAGGTCGCCGAGCGATAGACATATTCGCCGGTCACGATCTGACGGCGGTATTGATCGGTTTCGGAGTCCTTCGTCGAGTAGGCGGCGGAGGCCAGGAAGCCCATCTTGCCGTCGGCGAAGCGCTTGGAGAACAGCCCAGCCAGGCGCGGGTTGTGATGCTTGCCGTTCTGGTAATAGGCGTCCTCGACCGAGAGCGCGTAGCGATCCTTGCGATAGTCGAACGGGCGGCCCGTCTGCAGGTCGACCGTGGCGCCCAGCGAGCCTTCGTCGGTCTCGGCCGAGGCGGTCTTGCGGACCTTCAGGCTGTTGAACAGCTCCGAGGCGAAGACGTTGAAGTCGAAGGTCCGGGTGGAATTGATCGCGGTGGAGTTGGTGTCGTTGGTGCCCGCCGTCGACAGCGCCTCGAGGTTATTGATGCGCACCCGCGTGAAGTCGCCGCCAAGGCCGCGCACGGTGATCGTGCGGCCTTCGCCATTGTCGCGGTCGATGGAGATGCCGGGTATGCGCTGCAGCGACTCGGCGAGGTTGGCGTCGGGGAAATCGGCGATGTCCTCGGCGTTGATGGCGTCGACCATCACATCCGACTGGCGCTTGATGTTCAGCGCGCTCTGCAGGGATGCGCGGTAGCCGGTGACGACCACGGCCTCGACCTCGTCGGCGCCCTTGGCCGCGCTCTGGTCCTGTGACGGCGCTTCCTGTGCGAAGGCCTGGCCAAAGCCCGAGCCGATGACCAGGCACGTCGATGCGAGCAGCATGGCGCGCGCCCCGGCGCGCCTTGGATGGCTGTTCATGTTTTCATCCTCCCCGAATACCAATTTTCTAAATTTGGCTTACCTATTTGGTTGACCCCCTGAGCGGGAATGTCAACTCCCCATCATGCCGTTTTGCTAGGGCCTGTCTTTGCCGAGCCCGAATGGCGTGGGGCTTGCCTCTGCCGGGAAGCGTCGCTCCAAGGCCAGCAAGCCCTTGCGCTGCCCAGGTTGCGCGCGCTGAAAAATCATGCCTTTAGGCGGGTTCGGAAGCTGAGCGCTGAAATTGGTCGACAAATTGGTTGACAGCTTATCGCTCAGATGGTCGGCTATGGATGTCCCGTTGCCTCGAAGGCGCACGTCGCGCGGCGATGTTTGGGCGGGACGAAGGAAGCGATCACAGCTTCGGGCGGGAGGACATCGATTGGCAGACCTGCGCTCGAGCCTCGCCGCTCTGCTGGGCCTCGGCGCCCTGGCCGGCTCCGTTCACGCCTATGCGGCCGAGCGCCTGGTGCGCACGCCGGAAGCGTTCACGGCGGCGGTGCGGGCATCGGCCCCCGGCGACTCGGTGGTGTTGGCCAACGGCGTCTGGCGCGATTTCGAGATGGTGTTCACCGGCCAGGGCGCGGTGGCCAAGCCGATCACGCTGCGCGCCCAGACGCCGGGCAAGGTCGTGATCTCCGGCAAGTCGAACCTGCGCATCGCCGGCCGATACCTGGTCGTCTCGGGCCTGACCTTCAAGGACGGCTTCAGTCCGTCGTCCGAGGTCATCGCGTTTCGCCAGGACAGCGAGGCGCTGGCGTTCGACTCCCGCGTCACCGAGACGGTGATCGACGGGTTCAACAAGCCCGACCGCGCCGCCTCGGACTATTGGATCGGCCTCTACGGCCAGAACAACCGCGTCGATCACAATCATCTGCAAGGCAAGCTGAACAACGGCGTGACCCTGGCCGTGGTGCTGAGCTCGCCCCAGAGTCAGCGAAATCATCACCGCATCGACCACAACTATTTCGGCCCGCGACCCCCGCTGGGGTCGAATGGCGGCGAGACGATCCGGGTCGGGACCAGTCAGTTCTCGCGCACCCAATCCCTGACCGTGGTCGAGGACAACTATTTCGAAGGCTGCAGCGGCGAGGTCGAGATCGTCTCGAACAAGTCCGGCGGCAATGTCTATCGCCGCAACGTCTTCGTTCGCTCGCAGGGATCGCTGGTGCTGCGCCACGGCGACGGCGCCCTGGTCGAGGACAATGTCTTCCTGGGCGGCGGGGTGGCCCATACCGGCGGCGTGCGCGTGATCAACGCCAACCAGACGGTGCGTAACAACTACTTCCAGGACCTGCGCGGCGACGGCTTCACCGGAGCCCTGGTGCTGATGAACGGCGTCCCGAACTCGCCGCTGAACCGCTATAATCAGGTGCTGGACGCCCGCATCGAGAACAACATCTTCGTCGACGTAAGGGCGGTGGTCTTCGGGGCCGGCGCGGACCAGGAGCGCACCCTGCCGCCGGCGCGAAGCGTGCTGTCGGGCAACGTCTTCCTCGGTGCGGGCGGCGAGGCGATCTTCATGGCCCTGTCGCCGATCGACGGTCTGACCTTCAGCGGCAACAAGGTCGACGGGGTCGCGCCGCCGACCGGCGCCTCGGGCTTCGAGGCCAAGGCGATCGGTCGCGAGACCCTGCCGGATGGCCGCGTCTACCCCGACGCCGCCGCGCGCAAGGCCCTTGGCCTAAAGGCGCCGGTCAGGCTGCTGGCGCGCGAGGAGACCGGCGTGGCCTGGTATCCGAAGGGCGACCGGACCGTTGCGCTCGACAGCGGCCATATCGATCGCAAGACCCTCTTCGAACGCGCGGCTCCGGCTCGCGTCACCCTCCACGTCGGCAAGCCCGATCTCAGCGAGGCCGGCAACACCGGCGCGGCGCTCGAGATCGTGGATCAGCGCAAGTAGGTCAGATGTCAAATTTCCGCGTTCACCTTTTCGCCGGCCTCGCGATCCTGGCTCTGGCCGGCCAGGCCGCCGCCGCGACGCCGCCCAAGCCGACGCCGGCCGCTTCGGCCCAGGTCCCGCCGCTGTTCGCCGCCACCCTGGCCAAGAGCAAGGCCTTCGTGGATCCACAGCTCAAGAAGACCATCGACGTGCCGGTCCCGGTCGACGCTGGCGGGGGCTACACTCACGAGCGGCACAAGGACAACTACCGCCTGATCTACGAGGCGGGGATGCTGTACCGGCAGACCGGCGACAAGGCCTATGCCGACCTGGTGCGGCGTGTTCTGCTGGACTACGCCAAGCTCTACCCGTCCCTGCCGCCGCACCCCAAGCGCGCCAACCAGGCTCCGGGCAGGCTGTTCTGGCAGGTGCTGAACGACAGCGTCTGGCTGGTGAACTCGATCCAAGGCTATGAGGCGGTGATGGACGCCATCCCGGCCGCCGACCGCGCGACCATCGAGGCCAGCGTGTTCCGGCCGATGGCGGCGTTCCTGTCGACCGGCTCGGCCAAGACCTTCGACAGCATCCACAACCATGGCACCTGGGCGCTGGCGGCGGTCGGCATGACCGGCTACGCGATCGGCGACCAGGGCCTGGTCAAGCAGGCCCTGTACGGCTTGGATGGCTCGGGCAAGTCAGGCTTCTACAAGCAGCTGCAGGAGCTGTTCTCGCCCGACGGCTACTATGCCGAGGGGCCGTACTATCAGCGCTACGCCCTGTCGCCGTTCCTGCTGCTGGCCCAGTCGATCCAGCGCCACGACCCGTCGCGCAAGATCCTCGACTACCGCGATGGCGTGCTGCGCAAGGCCGTCTACGCCACGATTCAAGAGAGCTACGGCGGGCTGCTGTTCCCGATCAACGACGCCATCAAGGACAAGGGGATCGACACCCCCGAGCTGGTCCACGGCGTGGCGGTGACCTATGCCGCGACCAAGGATCCGGCCCTGCTGTCGATCGCCATCCAGCAAGGCTCGGTGGTTTTGAGCCCCGAAGGCCGCGAGGTCGCCGCCGCCATCGCGCGCGGCGAGGCGAGGCCGTTCCCGTTCGCCTCGATCAAGCTGCGCGACGGGGCCAAGGGCGACAAGGGCGCGCTGGTCGTGCTGCGCTCGGGTCCCAACCCCAAGGGCCAGGCCCTGGTCTTCAAGGCGACGTCCCAGGGCATGGGGCACGGCCATTTCGACAAGCTGTCCTGGATGTTCTACGACGCCGGCCAGGAGGTCGTGACCGACTACGGCTCGGCGCGGTTCCTGAACGTCGAGGCCAAGGCCGGCGGCCGCTACCTCCCCGAGAATGACAGCTGGGCGCGGCAGACGGTCGCCCACAACACCCTGGTGGTCGACGAGAAGAGCCAGTTCGGCGCCAACACCGACACAGGCGAGGCCCACTGGCCGACGCTTCTGGCCTTCGACGCCAAGGACGGCGTCCAGATGACCGCCGCCAGCATCGACGACGCCTGGCCCGGCGTGCGCTATCGCCGCGCCATGGCGCTGATCGACCGGCCGGAGGTCGGGCGTCCGATCGTCCTGGATCTGGTCCGCGCGGAGGGGGCGGGCAAGCACCGCTTCGACCTGCCGCTGCACTATGACGGCCAGATCGTCGACTCCGGCCTGAAGGTCCAGGGCGGGACCAGCGAACTGAAGCCGCTAGGCAAGGCCAACGGCTATCAGCACCTGTGGGATCGCGGCCGGGCGTCGGTGAAGGACGGGGCGCGCGTCTCCTGGTTCGACCGGGGGCGGTTCTATGACTACGTCTTCGCCTCCAGCGACGTCGATCAGGTGGTCCTGACCGAGCTGGGCGCCAACGACCCCAACTACAACCTCCGCAACGAGCGGGCCTTCATCCTGCGCGGCGACGACAAGGACAGCTTCACGCTGGCCGGGGTGCTGGAGCCGCACGGCGCCTACAGCGCCGCCGAGGAATACGCCCGCGACACCATCGCCTCGGTCAAGGCCGTCGAGCGCGTGTCGGAGAACGGCGCTGACCTCGTCCTCATCCGCCTGAACTCCGGCAAGACGCTGGCGATCGGCGTCTCCTGGGATCCCGATCCCGCCAAGCGCCACCGGGTCACGACCTCCGGCGGCGCCTATGCCTGGACCGGATTCTCCGGCCTGGCGGGGCCTGCCCAATGAGCCGCGAGACCAAGTTCAAGGGCCTTCGCTGGCTGATCGTCGGCATGGTCGGCCTGGCCACGGTGATCAACTATATCGACCGCAACGCCCTGGCGGTGATGTGGCCGCAAATCTCCAAGGACATGGGCGTCGGCAAGGAAGAGTACGCGCTCATCCTGACCTGCTTCATGCTGTCCTACGCGGCCGGCCAGACGATCTTCGGCAAGATCTTCGACGCGCTGGGCACGCGGGTCGGCTTCATGCTGTCGATCCTGGCCTGGTCGGCCTCGATCGCGCTGCACTCGGTCGCGCGGTCGATCCTGACGCTGGGCGTGCTGCGCGCGGCCCTGGGCGTCAGCGAGGCCGGCAACTGGCCCGGCGCCGCCAAGGCCAATGCCGAGTGGTTTCCGGTCCGCGAGCGGGCCTTCGCCCAGGGCATCTTCAACGCCGGCGCCTCGGTCGGGGCGATCATCTCGGCGCCGCTGATCGCCTGGCTGTTCCTGAGCTTCGGCTGGCGCGCGACCTTCCTGGTCATCGGGCTGCTGGGCGTCATCTGGGTCGTGCCGTGGGCGATCATCTGCCGCGCCGCGCCCGAGGATCACCCCTGGCTGTCGGACGATGAGCGAGAGCACATCCTCACGGGCCAGCGTCCGACCTCGGGCCAGACCGAGGTCGACTACAGGCCCAGCTGGGTGGGCTTGCTGCGCCACCGCGAGGCCTGGGGCCTGATCCTGGCCCGCTTCTTCATCGACCCGGTCTGGTGGCTGTTCGTCTCGTGGCTGCCGATCTATCTGGCCGAGCGGTTCGGCTTCGACATCAAGCAGATCGGCCTGTTCGGCTGGGTTCCCTATGTGGGCGCGGCGGCCGGCAGCCTGTTCGGCGGCTGGATTTCCGGCTGGCTGATCGGTCGCGGCTGGCGTCCCGTCAAGGCTCGCATGTGGGCGATGACCCTGGGCGGCGCTTTCATGCTGCCGGCCCTGCTGTTGACCGTCGGCGCCTCCACGCCGCTGCACGCGGTGCTGCTGATCGCCGTGATCCTGTTCGGCTTCCAGATCGCCATCAACAACATCCAGACCCTGCCCAGCGACTACCTGCCGGGCCGTTCGGTCGGCTCCCTGGCCGGGATCAGCGGCACCGCCGCCGTGGCCGGGGTTCTGATCACCACCTGGATCGTCCCGGTCGCCACCAAGGTCAGCTACGCCCCGGTCTTCATCATGGGCGCCAGCCTGGTTCCGCTTTCCATCCTGTCCATCTGGCTCTTGGGCGGCCGAGGCGAACGCCTCGTCGATCCCGCCCTCGCGGCCCGCACTACCAACGGAGTGAATTCCTGATGCGCCTCACCAACAAGACCGTCATCGTCACCGGCGGCGCGCGCGATATCGGCAAGGCCGTGTCGCTGAAGCTGGCGGCCGAAGGGGCCCATGTCGCCATCAACTATTTCGGCAGCGAGGAGGGCGCCAAGGCGACCCTGGCCGAAATCGAAGCGGCGGGCGGCCGCGCGATGATCCTGAAGGGCGACATGACCTCGGCGAGCGACGTCCAGGCCTTGGTCGACGCGGCCCTGTCGACCTTCGGCGGTCCCATCGGCGCCCTGGTCAACGTCGCCGGCGGCATGGTCGCCCGCAAGACGCTGGACGAGATGGACGAGGCCTTCTTCGACCATGTCATGCACCTGAACCTGAACTCCGTGTTCCTGACCACCAAGGCGGCCGTCCCGCACATGGCCGCCGGCTCGGCGATCGTGAACCTGTCCTCGCAGGCGGGCAAGGACGGCGGCGGCCCCGGCGCCACGGCCTATGCCACGGCCAAGGGCGCTATCATGACCTTCACCAAGGCCATGGCCAAGGAGCTTGGCCCGAACGGCATTCGCGTGAACGCCCTGTGCCCCGGCATGATCGGCACCACCTTCCACGACACCTTCTCCAAGGACGAGGTCCGCGCGCGCGTCGCGGCCAGCACGCCGCTGCGCCGTGAGGGCCGCGCGCCCGAGATCGCCGACGCGGTGGCCTATCTGGCCAGCGACGAGTCCAGCTTCCTCACGGGGGTCTGCCTGGACATCAACGGCGGCCTGTTGATGAGCTGATGGGAGAGGCCTCGATGATCGCCAAAGCTCTTGCCTCCATCGTCCTGCTGAGCGCGGCGCCCGTCGCCGCCCAGGTCCCGGCCGACTCCGCGCCGCCGGTCTCGGTCCAGGCCCCGGAGGCGACCAAGGACGTCGTCTACCTGCAGGCCAGCGGCAAGGATCTGCATCTCGACGTCTATCGCAACACCGCCTTCAAGGGACCGCGTCCGGTCCTGGTCTATATCCACGGCGGCGCGTGGTGGAAGGGCGAGAAGCCGGCGGGGTGGGGCGGTTTTCGCGCCTATCTGGCGGCGGGCTTCTCGGTGGTCACGGTCGAGTATCGCCTGAGCGACGTCGCAACGGCGCCAGCGGCGGTGCAGGACGTTCGCTGCGCCCTGTCGTGGGTGAAGGCCAACGCCAAGACCTACGGCTTCGACGCCCGGCGCGTCGTGCCCTACGGCACCTCGGCCGGCGGTCACCTGGCCTTGATGGCCGGCATGCTGCCCAAGGCCAACGACATCGACCTGCCGGCCTGCCGTGATCAGCCGACCGTGCCGGCCATCCTCGACTTCTATGGACCCTATCACCTGGGCGCCCACCTTCCCGGCGCCTTCAGGAGCCCGTCGACCGCACGGTGGATCGGCGGCGGGCCGGAGGCGCTGTGGACGACGATGTCGCCGGCGACCTATGTGCGCAGGCACCAGCCGCCGGTGTTCATCGCCCACGGCGATGCTGATCCCACCGTGCCCTACGAGGCTTCGCTGGCCTTGAAGGCGGACCTGGACAAGGCCGGCGTTGCGAACCGCCTCCACACCGTGCCGGGCGGCGTGCACGGCAAGTTCCCCAAGGAGGAGCAGGACAGGATCGAGCGCGAGGCCTTGGCGTTCCTGGCCGCCAACGGCGTGGTCGGCGCGCGGTAGGTCAGCGTCCCCTCGCGGCAGGATTGCTTTCTTCCGGAATCTGGGTCACTTCGTTAAAAAGACTTTTAAACGAATACTCACTTCCCGGGAGGGCTGGATGGACGTCTACATCTTCGACGCGGTGCGCACGCCGCGCGGCAAGGGGCGTCCGGACGGTTCGCTGGCTGGGGTGTCGCCGGCGGGGCTGATCGCGCAACTCGTGCGGGCGCTGGAGGCGAGGAACGGTCGCGAGGCGGTCCACGCAGCCGGGCATTTCACCCTGGGCTGCGTGACGCAGTTCGGCGCGCAGGGCGGCCATCTGGCGCTGGCGTCGCGGATCCAGGCGGGGCTGCCGGACGCGATGTCGTGCCTGACGATCAACAATTTCTGCGTCTCGGGCCTGTCGGCCATCGCGGACGCGGCGCGGCGCATCGCTGCCGGCGAGGTCGACCTGGCGCTGGCGGGGGGCGCGGAGTCGATGTCCCAAGCGCCGTTCCTGGCCGATCAGGCCGACTTCTATAGCGACATGGATTTGGCCCGGCGGATGGGCTGGGCGCCCGTCGGGCTCGCGGCGGATCTGCTGGCGACGCGCGAGGGCCTGACGCGGGCCGCGCTGGACGCCGCCGTCCTCAAGTCCCACCAGAGGGCCGCCGCCGCCTGGCGCGAAGGCCGCTATGACAATCGGGTCGTGCCGATCCTGAACCCGGACGAGACGGTGGCCCTGGATCGAGACGAGAACATCCGCGACTTCGGCGACGGCAAGCCGCTGGAGCGCTTTGGGCCGGTATTCGCCGCCACGGGCGCCGAGGGCTATGACGACATCCTGCTGACCAGCTTCCCGGAGCTCGCGAAGGTCGAGCATCTGCACACCATCGCCCACTGCCCGCCGATCTCGGACGGCGCGGCGCTGGTGCTGCTGGGCTCGAAGGCGGCGGGCCGACGGCTGGGGCTGACGCCGGTCGCCCGGATCCGCGCCCTGGGCGAGGCGGCCGCCGATCACGTCCTGCAGCTGACGGCCGGTCCGGTCGCGATGGGCAAGGCGCTGGACCGGGCGGGCATGGCCCTCGGCGAGGTCGGGGTGACGGAATATATGGAAGCCTTCGCCGCCGTGCCCGTGCTGTTCGAGCGCGACTTCGGCTTTGATCCGGAGCGTCTCAATCCCAATGGCGGGCACCTGGCGATGGGCCATCCGATGGGGGCGACCGGGGCGATCCTGACCACGACCCTGCTGGATGACATGGCCCAGTTCGACGCCGAGACCGGTCTGGTGGTGGCCACGGGCGGCGTCGGGGTCGGCGCGGCCATGGTTCTCGAGCGGGCAGGGTAGGCGCGGGGGCGGCCCCGCGCCCGCCCGCGCTTCAGGGTTCGCCCTTCAGCGCCTTCTCCAGGCTGGCGCGGTCATAGTACTCGCGCCACTCCACGATCTTGCCGTCCTTGATGTCCAGCACGCCGACCACCGGGACCGCGCCGGGATGGCCGTTATAGACGAACCGGTCGGTGCGCTCCATGAACACCAGATTGTCGATGATCCCCATGTGGGCGATGTCCAGGGTGACGCCGTCGGGCGCGCCCTTGCCCAGGGCGGCGATGCGATCGTAGATCGCCGTCCGGCCCTTGACCGGCGCGACCATCATCGACTTCAGCGTGCCGTCCTCGGCGAACAGGTCCGCGACCTTGCGCCAGTCGGCGTGCTTCCAGGCCGCGATCATGTCGCGCGCCACCGCCAGGCGGCTGGCGTCGGTGTCCTGCGCGTAGGCCGGGGACGCAATGGCCAGGGCGAGCGTCAGCGACGCGACCATGCTTGCGATCTTCATGATTTCCTCCCGAGATTTTTATGCGCCGGATGACGCTACGACATTACTTGCATAACAAGACCATGGTGCTAGGGTCGTGGCAAGAGGCGCGGTCACGTCGTCTTTGAAGCAGGGAGAGTCTCGATGAAGCTGGAGCGCCTGCCCCCCGTTCTGACGACGCTTGGGCAAAGCAATCACCCCTACATGTCCGGGCCGTGGACGCCGCAGCACGAAGAGGTCAACGCCACCGACCTGACCGTGCTGGAGGGCGCGATCCCGACGGACATCGACGGCGTCTACATCCGCAACACCGAGAACCCGGTCCACCGACCGCTGGGCCGCTATCACCCGTTCGACGGCGACGGCATGGTCCATATGATCAGCCTGCGCGAAGGGCGCGCCGAGTACCGTAACCGCTTCGTGCGCACGCGCGGCTTCCAGGCCGAGCAGGAGGCCGGCGGTTCGCTATGGGGCGGGCTAATGGATGGTCCAGGCGTCTCGACCCGTCCTGGCTTTGGCTGCCATGGCGGCATGAAGGACGCCTCGTCCACCGACGTCGTCGTGCACGGCGGCAAGATCGTCTCGACCTTCTACCAGTGCGGCGAGGCCTACTGGCTGGATCCGGAAACCCTGGAGCAGGGCGGGGTGGCCAGCTGGGGGCCGCTGGACGGCGTCTCGGCCCACCCGAAGATCGACGAGGCCACTGGCGAGCTCCTGTTCTTCAACTACTCCAAGCACGCGCCCTACATGCACTACGGTGTGGTCGACCGGCACGGCAAGACGACCCACTACGTGCCGATCGACCTGCCCGGTCCGCGCCTGCCGCACGACATGGTCTTCACGACCAACTATTCGATCCTCAACGATCTGCCGGTCTTCTGGGACCAGGAACTGCTGAAGCGCAACATCCACGCCACGCGGTTCCACCGGGACCTGCCGTCGCGGTTCGGGATCATCCCGCGCTACGGGCGCTCGGACGAGATCCGCTGGTTCGAGGCCGCGCCGACCTACATCCTGCACTTCCTCAACGCCTATGAGGACGGCGACGAGATCGTCATGGACGGCTATTTCCAGGAGGATCCGACCCCGCCGCCGCTGGCCGACGCGCCCGAGGGCATGGGCCACCTGATGGCGTTCCTGGACGAGCAGTCGTTCCGGCCCAGGCTGCACCGCTGGCGCTTCAACCTGAAGACCGGCGAGACGACCGAGAAGCATCTGGACGAGCGGATCCTCGAGTTCGGCATGTTCAACCAGCGCTACGCCGGCAGGCCCTATCGCTACGCCTATTCCACAACCGCCAAGCCCGGCTGGTTCCTGTTCACGGGCTTCGTCAAGCACGACCTGGAGACCGGCGAGTCCTGGAGCGTGAACCTGCCGGAGGGGCGCTACGCCAGCGAGTCGCCGTTCGTGCCGCGCATCGGCGCCGTGGACGAGGACGACGGCTATCTCGTCAGCTTTATCATCGACGAGAACAAGCAGACCTCCGAATGCGTGCTGATCGACTGCAAGCGCTTCGAGGAGGGGCCGGTCGTCCGGATCGCCCTGCCGCACAAGCTGTCCAGCGGAACCCATAGCGTCTGGGCCGATCGGGCCTTCATCCGCGACGGCGTCAGCGCCGCCTGAACGCGCCGAGATCCAGGAGTCTGAGATGGATATCAAGAACAGCGTCGCGCTGGTGACCGGCGGCAACCGCGGCATCGGCGAGGCCTTCGTGCGGGCCTTCGTCGCCGCGGGGGCGGCCAAGGTCTATGTCGGGGCGCGTGACGTCGCCAGCGCCCAGCATCTGGTCGATGAGGCCGGCGGCAAGGTCGTGGCCATCGCGCTGGACGTCACCAAGCCGGAGACGATCACCGCCGCCGCGGCGCAATGCCAGGACGTCACGATCCTGGTCAACAACGCCGGCCAGTTCGGCATGCAAACCCTGCTCAAGGCGCCCGATCTGGAGACCGCGCGCCTGGAGATGGAGGTCAACTACTTCGGCCCCCTGGGCATGAGCCGCGCCTTCGCGCCGATCCTGGCCAAGAGCCCGGAGAGCACGATCGTCAACGTACTGTCTGCCGGCGGCCTCGTGGCGGTGCCGGGCATGGGCGGCTACAGCCCGTCCAAGTTCGCGGCGCGGGCGATGAGCACCTGCCTGCGCGCTGAGTTGGCCCCTCGGAACACCAATGTCGTCGCCCTGATCGTCGGCTCTGTCGACACGCGGATGGCCAGCCATGTCGAGGGCTTCAAGGAGACGCCCGCGACCATCGCCGAGGCCGGCCTGAAGGCCATCAAGCGCAAGGCCGACGAGGTGGACACCGATTTCATGGCCATCGACGTGCGCGCCAACCTGGCGCGCGATCCGAAGGGCTTCGAACTTCAAATGCGACGCTCCCTGGCGGGCGAGCGCGTCACCACTGGCCGCTGAGGAGCGTTCATGTCCAAGCCCGACACCCCAAGAATGGACTACGTGGATTTCGCCAAGCGCTTCGTCGCCGCCATCCAGGACGGGGATGGTGAAGCCGTCCGGGCCTTCTACGCGCCCGACGCCAAGCTGTGGCACAACACCGACAATATCGAGCAGACCGTCGACCAGAACCTCAAGGTGCTGGCCTGGTTCGTGAAGACCCTGCCTGACCGCCACTATCGCGTCCTGCGCGTCGAGGCGCTGCCCGACGGCTTCGTGCAGCAGCACGTGCTGGAGGCCACCCTGCCCAATGGCGAGCGCTGGGCGATGGACGCCTGCGTGGTCATCAAGATCGAGAACGGCCTGATCACGCGGCTCGACGAATATCTGGACTCGGCCAAGTCGGCGGCCCTGCGGCCGTTCGGTCGCTGACGACAAATCCGCGGCCGTTCCTACCGCCGCGAGACTGGGGCGGGTCCTTCGCGGGGCCCGCCCTTTTTGTGTCGCGCTAGTGGCGACCGGCTTGGTCGAAATCCTGGACCAGGCCCATGGCCTTCAGCAGGTGGGCGCGGTCGTAGTACTCGCGCCAGACCTTGATCAGGTCGCCTTCGAATTCGAGGATCCCGACCACAGGAGCCGAGCCGAACCTTCCCCGGATCGTGAATTCGTCGCTGCGCTCCATGAACAGCAGGCCGTCCACGACGCCGATGTGATGGATCTTCAGCTCGATCCGCTCGAGCCCGTCGCCCAGCGCGGAGACGCGGGCATGGATCGCTTCGCGCCCGACGATGGGTTCGACCATCATCGAGTGCAGAACGCCGTCGGGCGTGAACATGTCGGCGATTCCGCGCCAGTCCATGCGCTTCCAGGCGTCGGCCATCTCAAGGCCGCGCGCGATCTTCTGTTCATTGCTCAGCATGGTTCTCTCCCTGAAATCGGCTCCAAGCTTGACCGGAGCCGGCGTTGTTCTTTTGAACTTTCATAACCGTACTTAATGTCAGGCGCGTGCGCCTGTCGACCCCGAGCTTGGGGCGAACGCGGTGGTTCTGGCCTCCAAAAATAGACACTTGCGTTACGAGACTAAAAGATCAATTCTCGGCGCATAGGCCGTTCAAGAGCCTTGAAACAGGAGAGGGAAGCGCTTCACAGGGGCTTTCACGATGTCGTCGTGCTGATCGCCGCGACCCCGTGATCCGGTCGATGTCTTTCTGTTATGCAAGCGAATGCCAGAAGGCCTCGGCCGTCGCGAGCACGACACCGCCCCCGCAGCGCAACACCCCCTCGAGCCGCAACCACCCGGGCTTGCCCGGTCATCAACACAAGGGACTCCAAGACCGATCGATCGGCGCAGGTCCCCGGGGAGGAATGACATGCATCTCAAGAGATCCGCTTCCATCATCGCGTTGGTCGCCGGCGTCGGTATCGCGGGCGTCGGTTTGGCCGCGCCCGCGCTCGCCGCCGCGGCCGATCAGACCGCGCCGCAGAACACCCTCGAGGAACTGCTCGTCACCGCGCAAAAGCGCGAAGTGAACCTGCAGCAGGCGCCGCTTTCGATCTCGGCCGTCGGCGGCGAGACCCTGGCGCGCGACAAGATCATGAACTCCGAGGACCTGGGGCACGCCACGGTCGGCCTGTCCTTCACCCAGAACTCGCCCCAGGCGCTGGAGCTGAACATCCGCGGGGTGGTCAACACCCGCCTGTCGGCGCCGACCGCCGACCAATCGGTCTCGACCTTCGTCGATGACGTCTATGTCAGTCGCTCGGGCAACCTGAACACGTCCTTCTACGACATCGACCGGGTCGAGCTGATCCGCGGTCCGCAGGGCGTGGTGCTGGGCAAGAACGTCGCCGGCGGCGCCATCAGCGTCATCTCGGCCTCGCCGCAATTCGACTACAGCGGCCAGGTCGCCGTGACTTTCGGCAACTACAATCTGCAACAGACGACCGGCCACGTGACCGGTCCGATCACCAGCAACCTGGCGGGCCGCCTGTCGTTCCAGACGATAAACCACTCCGGCTACGCCAAGGACATCCTGCACGACGTCGATCTGGAGAACCTGGACTCCAAGCAGATCCGCGGCCAGCTGCTCTACAAGCCCGAGGGCAGCGACCTGCGTGTGCGCTTCATCGCCGACTACAACTGGGACACCAGCAACGGCCCCAACCGCGTCGGCATGGGCGAGACGACCTGCACCACGGCGGCCCAGTGCTTCGCGCCCTGGTACAAGGCTCGCCTGGCCATCGCCGCCTTGCGCGGCGGCCTCTCCATCCGTGAGAGCCTGCCGATGTGGCCGCAATTCAAGGGCGACGCCGCCCCGACCCGCCAGCGCGTCCAGCACGAGTCGGCCAGCTTCATCCTGAAGGTCGACAAGGACATCTTCCCGGATGTCGGCTTCACCTCGGTGACCGGCTATCGCGGCGGCCAGGCGTTCACGCTGTACGATCAGTCGGGCGTCGGTCCGAGCAACGGCTACGGCGTCATCACCCCGCTGCTGTTCGCCGAGCCGGTGAACTTCGTCGAGGACATCGCCCAGTTCACCCAGGAAGTGCGCCTGACCTCGCACTACGACAACAGCCGCTTCGACTGGATCGTCGGCGGCTTCTACCTGCACAACAAGGTGCGCCAGACCAACCGCTTCTGGGGCGAAAGCACGGTCCTGCCTTCGCTGTCGGGCGAGAGCTACTGGGATGACCACGGTCTGAACCGCGACATCGCCGTCTTCGCTCAGCTCGGCTACAAGTTCACCGACACGGTGAAACTGGAAGCTGGCGTCCGCTACACGCGCGACAAGAAGAGCGGCACCCAGGAGGGCAGGGCCATCGCTCTGGGCGACAAGCTTAACCCCAACGACAAGGTCCCGCTGACCCCGCTGACCGACGCCAACGGCTTCTTCACGCCCTATGCCCAGAAGTGGTCGAAGGTCACCCCCCAGGCCACCCTGACCTGGACGCCGAACGACGACTTCATGGCCTATGCCACGGTTTCGGTGGGCTTCAAGGGCGGCGGCTTCCAGAACGACGCGCCCAACGCCTTCGCCGCGCAACAACCCTATCGGCCAGAGTCGGTCACCAACTACGAAGCCGGCTACAAGTGGGAATTCCTAGACCGCCGCGCGCGGTGGAACACCTCGGTGTTCTTCATGGACTACACCGACCTGCAGGTGCAGCGCACCGACGGCACCTGCCTGTGCAACGTGATTTCCAACGCCGGCGCCGCCGAGATCAAGGGCGTGGAGTCGGAGTTCCAGATCGCGCCGATGCGGGGTCTGCGCCTGGCGCTGGGCGGCTCGATCCTCGACGCCAAGTACACCGACTTCGTCGATCCGGTGACCAAGATCTCGTACAATGGCAACTTCATGCAGCGGACGCCGAAGTACCAGCTGTCGGCCAGCGCCGAATACACGACCGCGGCCTTCGGGCTCGAGGACGCGCTGCACTTCAAGCTGGCCTACAAGAAGCAGGGCAAGATGTTCTGGGCCCCGGACACGGTCCAGTACGAACAGCCCTACGGTCTGCTGGATGGCCGCATCAGCCTGTCGCCAGCCGAGAAGCCCTGGGCTGTCTCGGTCTGGGGGCGTAACCTGACGGACAAGGTCTACCGCACCAACATCATCGACATCCTGGGCGATGCGGTGTCGTCGTTCGGCACGCCGCGCACCTTCGGCGTCGAGCTCTCCACCAAGTTCTAACTCCCTATCCAGGCGCCGGCGGCCTTTGGGCTGTCCGGCGCTTTCTTTTCACGAGGGGCCGATGGGCGCGCTGTACTCCCGTTTGACCGAAGTCATCTCCGCCTGGCAGGCCAAGGATGTCGACAAGGTGCTGAGCTACATGGCCGACGACATCGTCTGGCACTATGCCGCGCCGGGCTTGCCGCCGATCAAGGGCAAGGCGGCGGCGCGCAAGCTGCTCGTGAAGTTCCAGAGCGACATGCACGACATCCAGTGGCGGATCTTCAACCACGCCGAGACGCTCGACCGCCTCTTCCTCGAAGGCGTGGACGACTACCGCACGACCGACGGCAAACGTATGGCCGTGCCCTATGCCGGCGTCCTCGACTTCCGCGACGGGCTGATCTCCGGCTGGCGCGACTATGTGGATCTGGCCGTCATCGCCCAACAGAAGGCCGGCGAGCCGTTCACCGCTCAGGTGGAGGCGCTGATCGGCCGGGCGTCGGTCGGATGAGCGGCCTGGCGCGACGCGATCTCGTGGGCCTGGGCGCGGCCCTGGCCCTTCTTCCCATCACTTCAGCGGAGGCCGCAGGCATGGCCCGTCTCTACCCGGTCCTGGAAGCCATCATCGCGGCCTGGCGTCGTCAGGACGTCGAGGGCGTGCTGGTCCACGTCACCGACGACATCATCTGGCGCAACTCGGGCGGCTTCGCCCCGGCGATCCGCGGCAAGGCGGCCATGCGGGAAGTGCTCGTGGCCATGGCGGCGAAGATCAAGACCAACCACTGGCGCATCTTCGATCATGCCGAGAACGGCCATCGCCTGTTCATGGAAGGCGTCGACGAGTTCTGGTTCCACACCGGCGAGCACATCGCCATTCCCTATGCCGGCAGCCTGGAGTTCAGGGGCGACAAGGTCTGCGAGTGGCGCGAATATTTCGACGGCCGCCTCAGCCTGGCGATGAAGAACGGCGAGCCGTTCTCGGCCGAGGTCAAGGAAATGATCGGCCGACCGGTGGCTCGTTAGGCGGGAGGCCGGACGGTCGTCAGGTCCGCCGGCCCGCCGCACTGGTCGCAGGTCATGCGCGGATCGAGCACGGCGCCGCAGGTGCGGTGCCGCATCAGCGTGGGCGGTCCGGCCTCGGTCGCCAGCCAGCGGTCGCCCCAGCGGTTCAGCTCAATGATCAGCGGGTGCAGGTCCTTGCCCTCATCGGTCAGGCGGTACTCCCAGCGCTCGGGCCGGGTCTGGTAGAGCTCCCGCTGCAGGATGCCCAGCTCGACCAGCCGCCCCAGGCGGTCGGTCAGGATGTTCGGGGCGATGGCCAGCGCCTCCTGGAAGTCGCCGAACCGCCGCCGGCCGGCGAAGGCCGAGGCGATCACGTGGCTGGTCCAGCGGTCGCCCAGCACCTGGAAGGCGCGGTCCAGCATCGGATTGCCCTTGTTCAGCCCCTCCGACGGGACGATCGACCGGCGCTGGGCGCGCGGCGGCGCCGAGGGCTCGTAGCCGGCGCCAGGGCCTGGCTCGACGATGACGTTGCGGACCGTCAGGGCTTCGCCGCAATGGCCGCAGGCCAGCACCGGCGTGAACTCCGCCCCGCAGCTGTGGCGCAGGCGGTGGCCCGGATTGGCGGGATCATAGAACCAGCGCTTCTCCCAGCCGATGATGGCGAGGGCGACGCTATAGAGGTCGCGGCCCATCTCGGTCAGCCGGTATTCGAACCAGTTCGAACGCTCGGCATAGGGCGTACGAACCATGACGCCGGCGGCCTGCAGGCGCTTGAGTCGGTCGGTCAGCAGGCTGCGCGCCAGGCCGATGCGCGCCTGGAAATCGTCGAACCGCCGGACACGCTGGAAGGCCAGATAGAGGATCATCAGCGTCCAGCGATCCCCCACCACGTTCAGGGCCCGGGTGGCCGAATTGGCCTGCACCAACTGGTTCAGCGGACGCGGAGAGATCGTTTCCGACGGACTGTCTTCGGCCATGAGGTCCCGTATCTGGCGAGGGCGGCGGAAGGTCGATAGCCATCGCGCCGCCCTCTCTATCAAGCTCGTCGGTCGGCGCCCACCGTCGCGCGGGTGCGTTCGTAGTCGGCGGCCAGGGACGCGACGATGTCGGCCAGCGGCTCGATCGCCTTGACCTCGCCGACGCCATGGCCCGCCGCCCAGACGTCGCGCCAGCGCTTGGCCGAGTCCTCGGGACGCCTCAGCTGGATCTCGGCGCGGCCCGTCAGGGAGGCCGGGTCATGGCCGGCCGCCAGCAGGCTCTGCCGCAGCCAGTTGGCCGGGATGCCGGTCAGGGCCGCGGAGGTGACGATGTCCTCGGCCCGCGAGTCGATCAGCATCTGCTTGTATTCCGGTTGGGCCATGCTCTCGGCGCAGGCGATCAGGCGGGTGCCGAGATAGGCGAGATCCGCCCCCAGCGCCCGGGCCGCCAGGATCGCGCGGCCGCTGCCGATGCCGCCGCCCAGGACGATGGTCCCGTCGAACATCTCGCGCACGGCCGGGGCGAAGGCGAAGCCGGAGATCGGGCCGGTGTGTCCGCCCGCGCCCGACGCCACCAGGATCAGGCCGTCGACGCCGGCCGCCGCCGCCTTCTCGGCGTGGGTCAGCGAGTTGACGTCGGCGAAGACCAGGCCGCCATAGCCGTGGATCGCGTCGACCACGCTGGTGGGCGCGCCTAGGGCGGTGATGACGATCGGCGGCCGGTGCTTGAGCACCAGCTCCAGCTCCTCGTCCTTCCGGGCGTAGGAGCGGTGGACCATGATGTTGACCGCCCAGGGCGGCGCGTCCGCCGGCAGTTCGCGGCCGATCAGGCTCATCCAGGCGTCGAGGTCGTCCAGGGTGCGGGCGTTGTTGGCGGGGAAGGAGCCGATGATCCCGGCCCGGCAGGCGGCCAGCACCATGTCGGTCCCCGACACCAGGAACATCGGCGCGGCGATCGCCGGGACCCTCAGGCGGTCGAGGATATGCGCGGGAAGCGTCATGCTCAGTCCGCCTTGGCCGGCTTGGGTGGCCAGGGGAAGAAGCCCGACGTGCGGCGCATATAGTCCTCGTAGTCGGGTTTGCGGCGGCGCATGCGGCCCTCGACCGTCGGGACGCCGCTCCAGCGGGTCAGGGTGAAGACCAGCCAGATTGGACCGATGATCGAGACCAGGCCTAGCTTCGTCTCGGCCGCGATCAGGAACAGGCCCCACCAGACGCAGGCGTCGCCGAAGTAGTTGGGGTGGCGGGTGTAGCGCCACAGGCCCTTGTCCATCACCTTGCCGGCGTTTTCGGGGGTCTTCTTGAACCGCACCAGCTGCCAGTCGGCCAGGCTCTCGAACAGCAGGCCGAACAGCGCCAGGCCCGCGCCGACCAGGCCCAGGACGCCCAGCTGTGTCGGCGTGTCGGCGATCTGGCCCAGCTGGACGGGCAGGCAGACCATCCACAGCAGCGGCATCTGCAGCATGAACACCATGCGGAAGGCGGCGTGGGCGAAGCCCCAGCCGCGCTCCTCCTTGGCCTTGGCCAGCATCCGCACATAGCGGCCGTCGGGGCCGTGGTCGCGCCAGCGCCACAGCATGTAGCCGCCCAGCCGCAGGGCCCAGGCGACGCAGAGGCCGGTCATGACCATCCGCCGCTGGGTGCCGCCGCCGGTCTGCAGGTAGGTCGCGATCGCCACGACGCCCATGCCCAGGCCCCACAGGCTGTCGACGGGCGTGACGTCGCGTATCGCCACGCAGATGGCCCAGGCGGCCACGAACACGGCCAGGATGACCCCCGCATTCACCAGCGGAATGAGAATATAGTCAGGCATCGCCTTCCCCCGTTCGGCGCGCCGCAGCGCGCATCGTCATCTTTTTATGAAAGTGATTGGCGGCGCGAGGTCCGATCCGCGCGCCGCTGTTGCGTCAGGAAACGACCATCACCTCGGCGTCGGGATCGTCCGCGAACAGGCGGTCGACCTCGGCGGCCCGACGGTCGATGACCGCGCGGCGGTTGATAGTGCCCTTGTCCGAGATCTCGTGGGCGTTGGGGCTGGGCGGTTCGCGCAGCACCAGGGCCCGGCGCACGCGGGCCGCGCCGCCGGACTGGCTGCGATTGAAGACCGCCAGGCCTTCTTCGAGAAGCGCGCGCGGCGCGTCGGGCTTGGCCCACAGCATCACGCCCAGACAGGGCCGGCCGTCGTCGCACAGGACGAGATCGGTGACATGCGGCGACAGCGCCTTGAGCAGGCCGTCGCGCAGGGCGCCGCCATAGACCCAGGTCCCGCTCGACAACTTGAACTCCTCGGCCGCGCGGCCGGCGAACACCAGGCCTTGGGCGGGATCGCTGGGGTCGTGGAACAGGGCCAGATCCCCGGTGCGGTAGAAGCCTTCGTCGTCGAAGGCCGCCGCCGTCTTCTCCGGCTCGTCCAGATAGCCGGCCGTGACCTGCGGACCCTTGACCCGGACCTCGTAGCGATCGCCGACGGGCCACAGCTTCACCAGCGAACCTGGCGCGGGCAGGCCCAGGCCCACCTTGTCGGTCTCGAAGTGGATGACCATGAAGGCCGAGACGGTCTCGGTCATGCCGTATCCGCTGGTCATCATGATCCTATGGCCGGTCTCGCGCACGGCCATGGCCTGGATGCGGTCATAGACCGTCTGGGACAGGCCGGCGCCGCCGTAGAGCATCAGGCGCATGTCCTTGAAGAAGGTCTTCCGCAGCACGCCGTCCTGCTCCAGGGCGTCGGCGAGCATGGCGTAGCCTAGGGGCACGTTGTTGAAGTAGCGCACCGAGACGTCGCGCAGGTTCCGCACCGAGGCGTCGAACAGGCCCGGCACGGGCTTGCCCTCGTCGACATGCAGCGTCCCCCCCTCCAGCAGGGTGGCGCGCAGGACAAAGGCCCCGGCCGCGTGGTGCCAGGGCAGCCAGTCCAGCATGACATTGTCCCAGCCGGCCGCCTTGCCGATGGTCTGCAGGCACTGGATGCTGTTGGCCGCCAGGTTCCGGAAGGTGATCGGCACCACCTTGGGCAGGCCGGTCGAGCCGGAGGTCAGCATCAGGGCGGCCCGGTCGTCGGGCTTCAGCGCCGCGATGCTGGCCGCCACCGCGGGCGTCGCAGTCGTGGCCAGCAGGTCGGCATAGGCGACCGAGGGCTTGGAGAGGTCGGCCGGGGTCGTGGTGATGATCACCGCCTCGCCCAGGTCCAGGTGTTCCAGCGCGGCGGCGCAGGCGCGGGTGTCCTCGGCGAAGATCACGGCGGGCCGGACCTTGGCGATGACGTGGGCCAGCCGGCCGAAGTCCCCGCCCAGGGCGGCGTAGGTGACGCTGACCGGACAGACGGCGCGGCCCGACGCCTGGGCCGCGAAGGTCATCACCGCGAAGGCGGCGGTGTTCGGCGCCAGGATCAGCACCGGCCCCGCGGGCGCGCCGAGCAGCCACTGGGTCGCCGCGTCCATGTCGCGCTTGAGGTCGGCATAGGAGACGTAGCGCCAGGCCTCGCCCTCGCGGAAGGCCAGGGCGGGCTTGTCGCCGCTGGTCGCCGCGCGTTCGGCGAAGGCGTCGGGCAGGTTGGCGTTGTACGCCGCCAGGGGGATGCGCGAGGCGATCAGGATCGCCCCGTCGTCGCGATGCGTCACGTCCAGGTCGATCGGCATCAGCTCGGCGGGGCGGAACGGCGCCAGCGTCTTGTCGAGCACGGCTTGGTCCATGGTCAGACTCCGACGACCAGGCTGACGGTGGTGGTGGTCGAACCGCCGATATTGAGGGTCTGGCAGGTCTTGGCGCCCTCGACCTGATAGTCGCCGGCCTGGCCCGTGACCTGCTTGAAGGCGTCCAGCGCCATGCGCACGCCGGTGGCGCCGACGGGGTGGCCCAGGCCGATCAGCCCGCCCGAGGGGTTGATCGGCAGGCGGCCGCCGATCTCGATGTCGCCGGCCTCGATCGCCTTCCAGGCCTCGCCCGGCGCGGTCAGGCCCAGATGGTCGATGGCCATGTATTCGGTGGTGGTGAAGCAGTCGTGGGTCTCGACGACGTCGATCTGGCCAAGGTCGGAGACCCCGGCGCGGCGGCGGGCGTCCTCGATGGCGCGGCGCACCTGCGGGAACACGTAGTCCTGGTCGGCGCTGGCGCGGACCTTGGCCGAGTAGGAGATCGGCGCCGAGCGGTGGCCCCAGCCCTTGATCCGGGGCAGGCTCTCCAGTGGGATGCCTCGCTTCGCCGCGTATTCGGCGGCGCGCTTCTCAGAGGCCAGGAAGATCACCGCCGAACCGTCGGTGACCTGGCCGCAGTCCTGCTTGCGGGTGCGCCCCTCGACCACCGGATTGGCCTCGTCGTCGGCCGTGAAGCTCTTGTCGTTGAACGCCCACTGGCGGGTCTGGGCGTTGGGGTTGCGCTTGGCGTTGGCGAAGTTGATCTCCGCGATGCGCATCAAGTGCTCGTACTTCAGGCCGTAGCGGCGCTCATATTCCTCGGCCAGGTCCGAGAAGGCGCGAGGCCAGACATAGGTTGCGTCGGCGAACTCGTGGCCGGTCCAGGCCGCGGCGCCCAGATACTCAGCCGCCGTCTGGCCGCTGACATTGCGCATCTGCTCCAGCCCGACCACGCAGGCCAGGTCATAGCGGCCGGCCTCGATCTCGGCGGTGGCCGCCAGGATGGCGACGCTGCCCGAGGCGCAGGCGGCCTCGTGCCGCGCGGTCGGCAGGCCGTCGAAATCAGGGTGCACGAGGCCGAAGAAGCCGCCCAGCAGGCCCTGGTGGGCGAACAGTTCGCCGACGAAATTGCCGACGTGGCCGGTCTCGATGTCCTTCGGATCCAGGCCGACGCTGTCGAGGCCCTTACCGACGACCTCGCTGAACGCGTCGGCAAGGTCCATGTCCTGCCGGGCCCAGTTGCTGGCGAAATCGGTCTGCCAGCCGCCAAGTATGTAGACCATGTTCGTCTCCTCGTCGGGGGCGGCTCGCGGGCCGCCGATTATCGTTGGTTCAGGCCGTGGGCCGCTCGTCCATGAAGGCGGCGAACGCCGCGTGGGCGTCGCCGTAGGTTTCTCGCGGCTCGGCCGTGAGGGCGCGGGTCACCGCCGCGCCGATGTCGTCGTCCAGGGCCACGGGCGGGCCTTCGACCGCATAGGCCGCGCGCAGGCGCCCGCCGCCGGAGACCAGGGTCTGGCCCGAGACGTCGCAAGCCTCGCTGACCAGCCACGACACCAGCGGCGCCACGTCGGACGGATCCATGCGCCTCGCCAGAGCAGTGGTCAGGTGCGGCGTGGTCATGGCGGTGGCCGCGTAGGGGGCGATGGCGTTGATCCGCAGGCCGCGCGGACGTCCCTCGACCGCCAGGCCGCGCACCAGGCCGATCAGCGCCGCTTTCGACGAGGCGTAGGCGGCCATGCCGTCGCCGCCATAGAGGCCGGCGGACGAGGCGCTAAGCACGATGCGGCCCGAGCTGGTCTCGGACAGCACCGACCAAGCGGCCTGAACCAGGCTCAGCGCGCCCTGGAAATTGATGTCGAAGATCGACTGGAAGGCCTCGGGGCTTTGGCGGTGCAGGCGGCAGGTCTGGGGCACGCCAGCGTTCGAGACGACGGCGTCGAGGCGACCGAAGGCGTTCAGCGCCTTGTCGACCAGGGCGCGACCGGTCTCGGGGTTCTCGGCCTCGCCAAAGTCGGCGATCGCCCGCCCGCCGAACGCTTGAATCTCCTCCACCACCTGCTGGGCGCTGGAAGGCTCGCTACGCAAAGCCCAGCGGTTGTTGACCACCACGGCCGCGCCCCGGCGCGCCAGGTCCAGCGCATAGGCGCGCCCAAGACCCTTGCCGGCCCCGGTGACGATGACGACGCGACCGGCGTGCGGACCGTCTTGCTGGCTCATCGCTTCCTCCTTGGTTTCCCGTCGATCGTCTCGCCGACGTGGGTCTCGTTTGGTCTCAGGCTCTTCGCGCCAAGGCTCCGTCGAACGGGGTGGCCAGGGGGCGGGTCATGACGCCCGGCGGAGCCGCCACGACATGGGGGATGGCGTTGATGACGCTGCCGGCGACGGCCCACTGCTCGGCCGAGGTCGGGGCCTGGTCGCCAGGACGCTTGTCCAGGTCGAGGGTCATACGAACGCTTGGCTGGCCGGTCAGGCGCACGGACCACAGGGGAGGGGCCTGGGTCTCCAGGTGCGCCGTCTCCATGAACCAGTGGATCGAGATGATCAGGTCGCGACCACCCTCGGCGCGGCCGATCCAGCGCCAGTTGACGTGGCCGATGGTTCCTTGCGCAATCGTACCCGCGGCGATCGAAAGCTCTTGAGACGCTCCGAACACGCGGTGGTCGGTGTCGATCCGCTCCAACGTCAGATTCAGCCGCTTGGCCAGGGCTGACAGGGCCTCGGCGTACATGCCGTTCAGCGACGAGGCCGGACCCCAGTCGGGATCGTTCGGATTGATCGACGCCGGATCGAGGCCAAAGCCCAGCACGCCGAAGACGTAGTCAGGACTGCGCACCGCGCGGCAGTCGACGCTCTCGATCACCTCGATCGCGTCCAGTTCGGAGCAGACGCCGCTGGCCACGGCCGCCAGCTGCTCGGCCGCGAAGCCGGGGTTCAGGCCCGCGCCCATCAAGGTCGAGCCGCCCTTCGCGCAGGCCGCCTCCAAGGCCGCCAACCGTGCGTCGCCCCAGTGACTGGGGTCGCTGTAGCCGTTGATGCTGATGACGTTCTTGCCGCTGGCCAGCAGGGCGAGAATCTCGGCGTCGTGCGAGCCGTAGGGCGGGGCCAGACGGGCGGCGTGGATCACCACGTCGGCGTCCAGAGCCAGAATCTCATCGATATCACGGGTGGCCAGCACGCCCGTCGCGCCGCGCCGGGCGATGTCGCCCGCGTCCCGGCCCGCCTTGGCCCCGCCATAGACATACAGGCCCACGAGATCCGTCGACGGGTGGTCGATCACCGTCCGCAGGCAGCTCTTGCCCATGGCGCCCGTCGCCCACTGGATGACGCGATACGTCATGTCTCCTCCCTGTTGGAGAAGACCCTAACCTGGTAAGTCTCGTTATGAAAGTATGAAATCCACGGCCGGCGCGTCTTAGTGCGCCGGCTCCGGATTCGCGAGTTCGGAGGTCCGCTGTTCGGCCTCGATGATCTCGAACGAGACGTCGTGCGGCTCGACCGGTTGGCCGCAGCACGAGCAGGTCACGGCCGGCTCCAGCAGATGCCCGCCGACCTTATGGCGCAGGATCAGCGGAGGCCCCTCGGGCGAGACGTAATATTTGTCACCCCACTGCAGCAGCATCAGCAGGACGGGATAGTAGTCGAGGCCCTTCTCGGTCAGGCGGTACTCGAAGCGTTTGCCGGCCCGTTCGTGGGCGCGGATAACGCCCTGGGTGGTCAGCCAGGCCAGGCGCTCGGACAGGATGTTGGTCGCCATGGCGGTGTCGCGGTGGATCTCGTCGAAACGCCGGAGCCCCGTGAAGATCGACCGCAGCACCAGGCTGGCCCAGCGGTCGCCGGTGATCTGGGCGACGTCGACCATCAGGCTGGACGACTCCTCGGCCGCGTTGCGCTGCTGGCGACGGCGGCTGTAGAGCGGGACCATCCAGCCCACGCCGGGCCCCTCGGCCCAGTCGACCTCGCGCGGATTGATCTCGTCGCCGCACTTCAGGCAGGTCGGGACCGGCTCGAACAGGTGGCCGCACGTGCGGTGGCGCAGGTTCAGCCGCAGCTTGGCGGGGTTGGTCGACCAGCGCCGCTCCCAGCGCAGCATCATCAGCGCCGGCCAGTAGAGGTCCAGGCCCTTGCGGGTCATGCGGTATTCGTAGCGCGGCGGGCTGGTCGAATAGGCGCTCTTCTCCAGCACCTCCGCGGCCACCAGCTTCTTGAGGCGGTCGCTGAGCTTGGATTGCAGCAGGCCGGTGCGGTCGCGCAGGTCGTCGAAGCGTCGCGCGCCGATCCAGTTGGCCTCGAGGATCAGCAGCACCGCCGTATCCCCGACCACCTCCAGCGCGCGCCAGATCGAGCAAGTCCTGATGAATTTCGGGGCGCTCATCGCTCCGTGTCCTGACCGTGACTAATCGTTGATCAGGGTCGCGGAACAGGTGCGGTTATGCAAGTCTCCAATCGGCTTAAGTAGCCGCCACGCCAGCCAAGTCGCGCCTGACCACCTTGCCCAGGGCGTTGCGGGGCAGGGTGTCGACGATGCGCAGCTTCTCCGGCAGCTTGAAGGTGGCCAGCTCGCGCGCCCTCAGGTGCGCGGTGAGATCGTCCAGCGTCAGCGTCTGGTCTGGCCGCAGGGCGACGACCGCGCAGACCCGTTCGCCCAGGCGTTCGTCCGGATAGGCCGCGCAGCAGGCCTCGCGCACAGCGGGGTGGCTTTCGATCAGCCCGTCCAGTTCGGCCGGCGAGATGTTCAGTCCGCCTCGGATGATGATCTCCTTGCTGCGCCCGACGAACCGATAGAAGCGATTGTCCGTGTCCGGTGCGATCTCGAACAGGTCGCCCGTGCGGAAGAAGCCCTGCTCGTCGAAGGCGGCCTTGGTCACCGCCGGCGCGTTCCAGTAGCCGTCGAAGGTCATGGCGCCGGAGATCCGCAGTTCGCCCTCGCGGCCGGGCGCGACGATGTCCTGGCCGGTGGCCAAGTCGACAAGGCGGGTGCGGATCTTGCCCGGGAACTTGGCCGGCCAGTCCACGCCTGGCGCGCCAAAGCGGGGGAAGTACAGGGCCCGCTGCTCGGGATCGGGAATGGCGGCCGCCGTCGAGAACAGGGACGCGCCCTCGTTCGAGCCGAACACGTTCATGATCGTCACGCCGTACTGTTCCTGCCAGCGGCGCACCATCCACGGCGCCAGGGGCGCGGAGCCCGAACCCATGCAGCGCAGGTTCGAGAGATCCAGGTTCGCCAGCAGCGCCTCGTTCTGCAACAGCATGGTCAGAACCGCCGGCGGCGCGACGGTGTAGGCGATCTTCTCGGTCTGCATCTGTCGCAGGAACAGCGGCAGGTCGAACGGATGGTGCTGGACCAGACGGCCCTGACACAGCAGCCAGGTCATGACCATGCCGCCGATCGCGGCGATGTTGATCAGCGGGAAGGGGTTGAGGATGGCGTCGCCGGTCCGCAGTCCGGCGGCCTCGACCAGCGCCTCGCCATTCACCACCCAGTGGTCGTGGTGGCGCGGCACGCCCTTGGGCATGGCCTCGGTGCCCGAGGTCCAGCAGATGGTCAGCGCCTCGGCGGCGTCGAGGTCCGCGGGAGAAGCGAAGGGCTCCGGGGAAGCCTTGGCCGAGAGATCCCCCAGGCTGAGCGTGCCGGCGGTCGCGCCTTCCGACAGGGTGATGATATGGGCTGACGTCGCGCCTTCAGACCGCAAGCTGGTGATCATAGCCACGTGGTCGAAGCCGTGGAAGCGGTCGAGGGTGATTACGGCCTTCGGGGCGATGCTGGGCAGGATCTGGCGCAGCTCGTGAGCGCGATAGGTCATGGCCAGCGGACTGAGGATCGCGCCCATCCGCGCGCAGGCCAGGAAGCACAGAACGCCCTCGACGATGTTGGGCAGCTGGGTGGAGACAATGTCTCCACGCCCCACGCCCAGGCCGGCCAGCACATGGCACAGCGTGTCGACGCGCGCGTTGGCCTCGCGGAAGGTCAGGCTCCGCGGCTCGGAGCCGGTCAGCGCCATGCGGTTGGGGGCGTCGACCAGGGCCACCTCTTCGGGACGGGCGCGGACGGCGTCGGAGAACAACTGGTCGATGGTGCGGCCGCTCCACCAGCCCAGCCGGCGATAGTCCGCGACGCGCTCGGGTGGGCTTGGACGCACGGCTTCCTCCTAAGGCGACGGGTATTTCAGCCCTGGAGCCGTCGCCGCCTCTCAGGTCATGTTCGTATCGTTATGCAAGTAACTTGCCTCGGGCCGACGATGCACGCAAGGGCCTCGCGGTCCGGCGCGGGCCTTTTGATCCGAAGGGGTGGAAGAGGGCGACCTAGCGAAAGCGACCGTGCCGGCCGGACTTTCAAACGGCGCGGGCAGGGGCGGTCGAGCTTCGAACGATCAGGCTCAGACCCACGGACTTTGGCGGCATGGTCGTTCCACGCTCATGGATCATCGTCAGGAGCTGCTCGGTGGCGTCCCTGGCCATGTCGCGCAGCGGACGGCGGATGGTCGTCAGGCTGGGCGAGATCATCGAGGCCAGGTCCGCGTCGTCGAAGCCGGCGACCGACAGCTGGTCAGGCATGGATACGCCCGCCTCGCGCGCCGTCTTGACCACCGCCGCGGCCATGGTGTCGTTGCAGGCGAAGATCGCGGTCGGCGGCCGGTCCAGCGCCAGCAGCGACTCGGCCGCGGCCAAACCGCTCTCGAAGCCGTAGTCGCCCGGACGCAGCTCCACCTCCAGCGGCAGGCCCGAGGCGGTCAGCGCCGCCAGGAAGCCGGCCTTGCGCTCCTGCGCCGAGCGGAAGTGCGGCGGGCCTTCGATCATGGCGATGCGCCGGTGGCCCAGGTCGAGAAGGTGGCGGGCCATTTCGCCGGTGGCCGCGCGCTCCTGGCTGATCAGCATGCTGGGATAGCGCGGCGTCTCGATCGAGGCGATGCCGACCGCGGGCACGCCCAGCGCCGAAAGCCGCTCGGGAATGGCCGTGATCTCGGAGGTGGGCGGCAGGACGATCAGGCCGTCGACCCGCGAGCTATGCACGAAGCGCTCGATGTCCAGGGCCACCTCCGGGTCGCTGAAGCGCACCGGGTGGACGACCAGTTCATAGCCGTGATGGGAGCAGACCTCGACGATGCCGCGTTGCAGGACGCCGATCACGTGGGCGTTGGGATCGTCCTGCACCACGGCGATCAGGTACGAGCGGCCCGAGGCCAGGGCGCGGGCCCGAGAGCTGGGGCTGTAGCCGAGATTCTTGATGATCGTCTGGACGGCCAGGCGGGTCTCGTCGCCGACCTTGGGCGAGTCGTTGAGCACGCGCGACACGGTCCGGATCGAGACGCCGGCGGCCTTGGCGACGTCGTCGATGGTCACCGCCATGCTCGCGGCCGGATCGATCCTGATCATAGACTCTGGCGGCTCCCCAACAGCCAGGCCAGTGTCACGATATCCCGGTCGCGATCAAGCATGGCCAGCGCTGGCACGATAGGGCGCCAACGCTGGCATTGTCGATGCTACCGGTAACAAAATGTCGTTGACACCATCGCGATCGGCTTGCTTGTCTCCCGCCAGACCCGACGAACGGGCAGTGGGAGGGCGTGATGACCATGGATCGACGAGGACTGATGCTGGGGGCCATGCTTGGCGGCGCCGTACTGGTACCTCCCCATGCCGCTCGCGCCGCGACGCCGGTTGGCCCCGCGCGCGGACCCGCGCCGCACCTGTTCAGCGTCCGCGATTTCGGGGCAGTGGGTGACGGTGCGACGATCGACTCGCCGGCCATCAACAAGGCCATCGACCACGTGGCGTCGCTGGGTGGCGGCACGGTGTTTTTCCCCCGGGGGACCTATGCCTGCTACACCCTGCGCCTGAAGAGCAACATCACTCTGCATCTGGGCGAGGGCGCCGTGATCCTGGCCGCCGCGCCCAATGGCGTCGCGCCGAACGGCTATGACGATCCGGGTCCTGGAGCGGGCAACGCCTTCCAGGACTATGGACACAGCCACTGGAACAACAGCCTGATCTTCGGCGAGGGCCTGCATGACGTGTCTATCGTCGGGACGGGCCTGATCTGGGGCAAGGGGCTGACGCGCGGCCATCGCTTCCCCGACGATGCGCCGGATATTTCCGGCCCAGGCGTCGGCGACAAGGCCATCGCCCTGAAGAACTGCCGCAACGTGCTGCTGCGCGATTTCAAGATCCTGCAAGGCGGTTGGTTCGCGCTGCTGGCCACGGGCGTCGACAACATGACGATCGACAACCTGATCGTCGACACCAATCGCGACGGCCTGGACATCGACTGCTGCCGCAATGTCCGCGTCACCAACTGCACGATCAATTCGCCCTGGGACGACGGCATCTGTCCCAAGAGCTCGTTCGCCCTGGGCTATGCTCGCCCCACCGAGAACCTGACGATCTCCGACTGCCTGCTGACCGGCAATTACGAGATGGGCTCGGTGATCGACGGGACCTGGAAGAAGATGCCGCCGGGCTTCCACGGTTATGGCCGCATCAAGCTGGGCACGGAGTCGAACGGCGGCTTCAAGAACGTCACCATCACCAACTGCGTGTTCGACCACTGCTACGGCATCGCGCTGGAGACGATGGACGGGGCGCTGACCGAAGACATCGCCATCAGCAACATCACCATGCGGGGCTTGGGCTTCCCGCCGCTGTTCCTGCGCCTGGGCAGCCGCATGCGCGGTCCGGCCGGCGTGCCGGTGGGCAAGCTACGGCGGATCACCATCCAGAATATCGTCAGCCATGGCGCGACGCCGCAGCCGTCGATCATCGCCGGCGTGGCCGGTCACCCGGTCGAGGACGTCAAGATCAGCGACGTCTACTTCCATTCCCTGGGCGGCGGTTCGGCCGAGCTGGCCAAGCGGCGGCCGCCCGAGGCCGACAAGGCCTATCCCGACCCGGACATGTTCGGCGACCTGCCGGCCAGCGGCTTCTTCATCCGCCACGCCCGCAATATCGAGATGAGCAACGTCGAGATCGTCACCGAGGCGGCGGACGCGCGTCCAGCCTTCTGGCTGAACGATGTCGAGGAGATCGATCTCTTCCGGCTGCGCCTGCCCAAGGGGCCCAGCTTCCTGCTCGACCAGGTCACCGGCTTCCGGTCGTTCGGCAGCCGCTGGCTGCCCGATCGCCGGATCGACGAGACGACGACCCAAGCGTTCTGAGGATTTGATGATGCGCTTGAAACGGCTGGGACTATTGGCGGCGACGGCTCTGGTCCTGGCCGGGCCGGCGCTCGCCGCGCCGAAACCGTCGACGGCGGGCGTCTATCGCAACCCGATCCTGCCGGCCGACTATTCGGACCCCGACGTGATCCGGGTGGGAGACACCTACTACCTGGTGGCGTCCAGCTTCCACTTCTCGCCGGGCGTGCCGATCCTGACGTCCAAGGACCTGGTCCACTGGACGATCGCCGGCCATGTGCTGCCCAAGCTGCCGTTCGCGCCGGAATACGACCTGCCGGGACCCGTGCCCACCAACGACGCCGGGGCGCGGACGCCGCGAGATCAGCGCACCACGGGCCAACGCTATGCCGGCGGGGTCTGGGCGCCGTCGATCCGTCACCACGACGGCAAGTTCTATGTCTATTTCGCCACCCCCTATGAGGGGATCTTCATGTCGACCGCGACCAAGGTCGACGGGCCTTGGACCGAACCCGTGGCGGTGGTTACGGGGCCTGGCCTGGAGGATCCGTGCCCCTTCTGGGACGACGACGGCCAGGCCTATCTGGTGCATGGCAAGGTCGGCGCGGGGCCGCTGGTGCTGCATCGCATGGCTCCGGACGGCAGATCGGTGCTCGACGAAGGCAAGGTCATCGTCGAGGACGCCAAGGCCTTGCCGGTGCTGGAAGGTCCCAAGCTCTACAAGCGCAACGGCTGGTACTACATCTTCGCGCCGATCGGCGGGGTCGAGACCGGACCGCAGGCGGTGATGCGATCCAGGTCTATCTGGGGGCCATACGAGCACCGCGAAGTGCTGGTTCCGGGCAAGAGCGACCTGAAGGGGCCGCACCAGGGTGGCTGGGTCGAGACACCCTCCGGCCAGGGCTGGTTCATCCACTTCAACAGCGCCGGCGCCTATGGCCGCATCGTCCACCTTCAGCCTCTGGTCTGGAAGGACGACTGGCCGTTCATTGGCGAGCCCATTCCCGGCGCGGGGCCGCATGCGCCGGGCGGTCAGCCGGTCGCCCAGCACGCCATGCCCGACGTCGGCAAACGCTTCCCGGCGGTCTCCCCACAGACCTCCGACGGCTTCTCGGGCGCCAGGCTGGGGCCGCAGTGGGAGTGGAACCACAATCCCGACGACCAGCGCTGGAGCCTGACGGCGCGGCCCGGATTCCTGAGGCTGACGGGTGGGCCGGCGGTCAATCTGGTCAGCGCCCGCAACACCCTGACCCAGTCGCTACAGAGCCGTTCGGCGATCATCACCACGCGCCTCGACGCCAAGGGTCTGGTCGAGGGGCAAAGGGCGGGTCTGGCCATGTTCGGCGCGGGGATCGGCGCCATCGGCGTGATCCGCAAGGAGGGCCAGAACCGCGTCGTCTTCTCATTGCGAGGCGTCGACACCCTCGGTCCGGCGCTGCCGGCCGGCCCGGTCGACCTGCGCGTGGCCGTGGCGGACCAGGCCGCGAACTACAGCTATAGCCGCGACGGCGGTCGAACCTTCGTCGACATGGGCGGCGGGATCCTGCCGCGCTTCAGCTGGTGGAAAGGCGCGCGGCCGGCGCTGTTCAGCTATGGCGATCCCGGCCAGGCCAAGTCGGGCGTGGCCGACTTCGACTGGGTCGACGTCAGGTCGGTGGCGCGCTGAGAAGGGCGGGCGAGGGGACGCGCCGGCCGTTGACCGTCACGCGCTCCAGCCTCAGCCCGTGGGTGTGCGCCACCACGCTGGCCTTGGTCACCCCGTCGAAGCGACAGTCGCTGAGCACGATGTCGCCCAGCGGCGCGCCGGGCAGGCCCTGAAGGTCGACCACCTGGGCGGCGGCGGTGGCCCGCATCCGCTCGATCCGGACCTTGCGCAGCACCGGCGTGAAGCCGCCACGCGCGCCCTCCTCGTAGTTGAAGTCGCAGATGATCGCGGCCCGGGCCACGCGGCCAACGGTGATGTCGCGGGCGTAAATGTCCTGGATGACGCCGCCGCGCATGGCATTGTTCTTGAAGCGCAACGCGTACCACAGGCCCTCGCTGTCCATGTGGCAGCGCTGGATGAAGACGTTCTCGACTCCGCCGGACACTTCGCTGCCGATCACGACCCCGCCGTGGCCGTCCTTCATCACGCAGTCCTGGATCAGGATGTTTCGCGTCGCCTTGGCCAGGCGGCGGCCATCGGCGTTGCGGCCCGACTTGATGGCGATGCAGTCGTCGCCGCAGTCGAAGGTGCTGCGCTCAATGACCATGCCGTCGACGGACTCCGGATCGCAGCCGTCGGTGTTGGGGCCATGGCCGATCACCGTGACGCCGCGAACGGTCACGTTGCGGCACAGCACCGGGTGCAGCGTCCAGCAAGGCGAGTCGCGCAGGGTCACGCCCTCGACCAGCACGTTCGCGCAGTTCTGGAACTGCACCATCATTGGCCGCAGGTACGAGCCTTCGCCGAAGACCCGTT
Organism: Caulobacter sp. FV1ye6ST; assembly: GCF_058681225.1. Classification (NCBI taxonomy): domain Bacteria; kingdom Pseudomonadati; phylum Pseudomonadota; class Alphaproteobacteria; order Caulobacterales; family Caulobacteraceae; genus Caulobacter; species Caulobacter sp. FV1ye6ST. The sequence goes on along the minus strand of NZ_CM178733.1, from coordinate 3,884,930 downwards.
CGGCCACCGGGACGCCGCGCTCGGCCATGTCGAACAGGACCTCGCGGGCCTTGCGCTGGTTGGGCATCCCCGCACGCCAGCCAAATTGCGGGCCACTGCTCCACGACCACCAGGCCGGACCCTGGCCGTCCAGCACGCCCTGCCCGGTGATCGCCACGTCGTGTTCGCCGTCGGCGAACACCAGCGGCGAGTAGTTCATCAACTCGACCCCCTCCCATCGGGTGGGGACGATCGGATAGCGGGCCGGGTCGGTGCTGAAGACCAGGGTGGCGCCCTTGGCCAGGTGCAGCTCGACGCGACTGCGCAGGCGGATGGCGCCGGTCGGCCAGCGCCCCGCAGGCACGAGCACCCGCCCACCGCCGGCCGCCGCGCAGGCCGCGATGGCCTTGGCGATCGCCGCGCTGGTCGCCTCGACATCGCCCTCGACCGCGCCGGCCGCCACGATGTTCCAGACTCGCGAGGGGAAGACCGGTGGGCGCGCCGATCGCCGGATCGCGTCCGCCCTGGCCCAGCCGTCAGCCGCCTGAGCGAGGCCTGGCGCGGCCAGGGCCGCCATCAGCACGGCGCGTCGCGATAGATCCAGAACCTTCAAAAGCCGCCTCCTAAGCCACTCCGGGCGCGCGTCGGCGCCGCATCGGATCGACTATCGCATTTGTATCATTTTGTGGACACCTATTGCACATGTCGGAATTCCGCTTTAGCGTCTTCGAAACGGCCGCAGATGATAGCGGTACCTTTGGGAGGGGACGATGAACGCCAACCACAAACAACGCTTGTTCATGGGCTGCGAAACGGCGCTGGCGATGGCCGCCGCCCTGTTTGTGCCAGCGCTGGCAATTGCGCAGACCGCCACGCAGACTCAAGCGCCGGCTCCGGCCGAGGACCAAACCGTCACCGAAGTGGTCGTCACGGGCTCGCGCCTGTCGGCGCGCGGGTTCAAGGCCCCGACCCCGGTCACGGTGATCGGCTCCGAGGAGATCGGCCTGTCGGGCACGCAGAACGTCGAGACGCTGCTGAACGACACGCCGCAGTTCCTGGGTTCGCAGAACAATGGCCCGACGGCCAACACCGTGCCGGGCGGCACGGCGACGCTGAACCTTCGCGGCTTCGGCGCGCAGCGGAACCTCGTCCTGGTCAACGGCCGTCGCTTCACGATCACCGGGCCTGACCAGACCACCGACATCAACACGATCCCGGCGTCGCTGATCAAGCGCGTCGAGACGGTCACCGGCGGTTCTTCGGCCGTCTATGGCTCGGACGCCATCACCGGCGTCGTCAACTTCATCATGAAGGACGACTTCCAGGGCGTGGAGATGACCGGCGAAGCCCGCCAGGACACCCACACCAAGACCAAGACCTACACGGCCGACCTGACCTTCGGCACGAACTTCGCCGACGACCGCGGCAATGTCGTCGTGGCGCTGAACTACCTGGATCGCGGCGGCTACTCGCGCGCCGACCGGGGCGGCTGGGCCATGCCCACCATGGCCGATGGCTGCGTCACCGCCGCCAGCTACAGCGATACGCGGCCCGGGACGCCCATGGCCGTTCCGAGCGGCCAGACCTGTCTGACGGCCGGCGGTCGTCCGGGCCTGATCTTCGGCGGCAGCGGCACCATTCCGAACGGTCGCTTCGTCACGGTCGGCTCACCTTCGAGCGCTTCGCTGACCGCCGCCCTGGCGGCCGCGGGCTTGAGCGGATTGGGTTCGCGCGGCTTCACCTTCGACAACGCCGGCAAGGTGGCCCGGCTAGCCACGACGCCGGGCGACGACTACGATCTGGCCCCGGCCAACTACATCGTCATCCCGCAGCGTCGCTGGCTGGCCAACATGTCCGGCCACTATGAGTTCAACGCGCACGTGACCGGCTACGCCGAGGCCAACTACAGCAACAACCGCGTCTCGATGCAGTTGGCCCCCAGCGGCTTCGGCGGCAATTTCCTGCTGAACGTCAACAATCCCTACCTGACGCCGCAGCTTCAGGACGTTCTGCGCCAGCTCGACCAGCTGGAGGTCGGCACGGTTCGGGCGACCAACGGCACCTCGTCCCTGACCACGACGGCGGGCGACGGCCTGGCGATCCTGAACATCAACCGGCGCGTCCCGGAGATCGGCAACCGCACCAATACCGCCGACCGCTCGGCCTTCCGGACGGCGATCGGCCTGCGCGGCGACCTCGGCAGCGTCTCCGACAGCTATCTGAGAAACCTGAAGTACGACGCCTACTACACCTACACGCGGACCACCGACACAAGCACCTCCGGCGGGGCCATCTCGCTGAGCAAGGTCCAGGCGGGTCTGCTGTCGGTGAACGGCGCCGCGCCGCTGCTCAATATCTTCGGCGCCAACCTGTCGCCGCAGGGCATCAGCTCGATCTCGGTGGCGTCGACCAACTATACCGAATCCTCGCAGCAGGTGCTGGCCGCCAGCCTGGCCGGCGAGCTGTTCGACACCTGGGCCGGCCCGATCGACTTCAGCACCGGCGCCGAATACCGCAAGGCCTCCGCGCGGTTCGTGCCCGACAGCTTCCTGGCCTCCGGCGACGTCTCCGGCTTCAACGCCGCGCTGCCGACCCAAGGCTCGGAGTCGGTGAAGGAGGTCTATGGCGAAGTCCGCGTCCCGCTGTTGAAGGACTCGCCGCTGGGCCAGCGCGCCAGCGCCAACGGCGCCTTCCGCTACTCGGACTACGATCTCCCGGGCGTCGGCGGCGTCTGGACCTATTCGGTGGGCGGCGAATACGCGCCGATCTCCGACGTCACCCTGCGCGGCCAGTTCCAGCACGCCATCCGCGCCCCGAACGTGGGCGAGCTGTTTGGCGGCAACACCACCAGCGGCCCCTCGGCGGTCGATCCCTGCTCGAGCCGTCAGCCGACGTCCCAGCAGACCGCCGCCGTGCGCGCCATCTGCGTGGCCACCGGCGTGCCCGCCGCCTCGGTCTTCACCCTGGCGGTGCAGCCCAACACCTTCATCAGCCAGGTCTCGGGCGGCAACCCCAATGTCGGCCCCGAAAAGTCGGACACCACGACCTTCGGCGTCGTGCTGCAGCCGCGCTTCCTGTCTGGCCTGATGCTCAGCGTCGACTACTTCAAGATCAACCTGGACGGCGCCATCGCGCCCCTGGGCGGCGGGATCGCGAACACGCTGAGCCTTTGCTACAACACCATCCAGGACGCCAGCAGCGCGTTCTGTAAGGCGATCACCCGTGATCCCTTGACCGGCCAGATCGCCGCGCCGGGCTATGTCACCACGACCAACGGCAACACCGGCGGCCTGAAGACCTCGGGGGTCGACATCAACGCCAACTACCGCTTCAACCTGGCGTGGGGTCCGTTCGGCGACAGCCGCTTCGATATTGGGACCAACCTGACCTATACCGACGAGTTCACCGCCACGCCCGTCCAGGCGCTGCCGGCGACCAAGAACTATTGCGTCGGTTCGTTCGGCCCGACCTGCGGCCAGCCGATCCCCCGCTGGAAGGGCGCCTCGCGCATCACTTGGCGTTCGGGCCCGGCGACGCTCAGCCTGCGTCACCGCTATATCGGCGAGGTCACGGTCGACACCTACCTGCTGCCCAAGCGCCTCGGCGCGGCGTTCCCCGACAAGGCGGCGCTGACCACCCCGGTGATCAAGGCGCAGAACTACTTCGACCTGACCGGCGGCTATGACGTGACCAAGGATCTCTCGCTGACCGCGGGCGTCCGCAACCTGTTCGACAAGAACCCGCCGATCGTCGGCTCGTCGGCCCCCTCCAACAACACGTTCTCGGCGACCTACGATGTCGAGGGCCGGGTGGTCTACGCCAGCGTGACCGCGCGGTTCTAGTCGGATCTCGGACTGGCGACGGGTCCTTACCCCTGTCGCCAGGCTCGAACTGCCTCCCCCTCGTGGCCGGTGCGAAAGCGCCGGCCTTTTTTCATGTCCGAGCGGAGCGTCAGGTTTCGGCCAACACCTGCTGGAAATGCCGCGCGACTTGTGAACCGTCGGGACCCTGGCAGACTTGGCGGCTCGGGCCCTGCTCGGACCAGACCGTTTGGCCTAGGCGTTCGCCGTTCAGGATCACCGAGACCGGCGCCGACCGAACCTTGAACAGATCGGGACGAGTGATGCGCACCAGCGCGGCGACGTCGTGCAGCACGCAGCCGTCCAGCCCCTCGTGGCGGGCATAGGTGGCCGCGTAGCCGCGGGTGAGGTCGTGGACGAAGCGGCCGGTTTCGCCGGTCTTGGCCATATCCCGGGCGGCGGCGTCGGTCAGCACGCAGGGCAGGGTGGCGTCCAGCGGGACCAGGGTGAGGGGCCACGGCGCGGCCAGCACCTCGGCGGCGGCCTCCGGGTCGTTGTGGATGTTGGCCTCGGCGAACGGGGTGACGTTGCCGCGCGCGAAGGCACCGCCCATGATCACGACCTCGGCGACCAGGCCGGCGATGTCGGGCGCGGCGCGCAGGGCCAGGGCCAGGTTGGTCAGCGGGCCGATCGCGACGATCGTCACCTGACCGGGATGGGCGCGGACGAGGTCGACGATCTTCTCATGCGCCGCGCCGGGGTCGGCCGGCGGCAGGCGAGGGCCGGACAGCTCGATGTCGCCCAGGCCGTTCTCGCCGTGGACATGGACGGGGGACAAGCCGCGAGGCCGATTCAGAGGCTTCGCCGCGCCCTTGTGTACCGGCGTTTCCAAGCCCAGGCGCCGCCGCAGCCATAGGGCGTTGCGGGTCGTGGTCTCGACATCGGCATTGCCGAACACGGTGGTGATCGCCAGCAGCCTCAGGTCCAGCCGGGCCCGCAGATAGAGCAGGGCCAGGGCGTCATCGACCCCTGGATCGGTGTCGAGGATCAACAGCCTCGGCGCGGTGTTCATCCGTAGACCGCGCGGCAGACGGCTTCGCACTTGGCCAGGTCCAAGGCCCCGTCGGTGCGCACGCCCGACTCCATGTCGATCCAGTAGAGCGCGCCCTCGGGCGCGGCGATGCGGGTCAGGATATCGGTCACGGTGTCAGGACCTATGCCGCCGGAATAGCCGCAGAACGGCCCCTCGGCGGGCGGCGGCGCGGGCCAGCGGTCGGGACGCGCGCCCGTGCCGAACGAGACGTCGTACAGCCAGTCGACGCCGGTCTGGTTCAGCGGGAAAGCGCCCGAGCATTGCAGCACGGTCCGCACGCCCAGGCGACGGCCATAGTCGCGGGCGGCGGCGACCTGGGCCGGGGTGCTGCCCTTGAAGCTGTGATTGACCTGCACGCGCTGGATGCCGGCGGGGGGCAGGGGTGCGCTCAGCGGATCCGCCGCGATCGCCCTGGCCGCGCCGCCGCAGACATGGGCCGCCCAGCGCAGGTCGCGCTCGGCCAGAAGGGCGTCGCGGATCGCGGCGGGCGGGAAGAGGACGGTATGCTCCTGGGCCGGATCGACCAGCACCCCCCACTCGATCGGATAGCGAGCCGACAGCGCCCTGAGCCCGGGCAGCAACTCGAGGCGGTCGACGCCGGTGAAGGCGATGAAACTGGGCGGCTGCATGGCGTGTTCCGAAGGTCAGAATGTCCTTGCAAACTATCCAGTGAAACGTTTCAGTCAAGGCGCTGAAGCGAAGGGGACGAGATGGCGCGGGTGGCGGTCGCGGGGTTCGCGACGATCGACTATGTGGTCCGGGTCGAGGGCGACTTCACCGGCCGGGGTACGCGGCTGACGCGCGAGGCCGCCTGGCCGCGCGCCGGCGGCGCGGCGCTCTATGCCAGTACGGCGCTCTCCAAGGCGGGCGTGGCCGCCGCGCCCCTCACCTGGATCGGTGACGACGCCGACGGCGAGACCTATCGCTCGGAATGCGGCTCGCTGGACGGCGTCGCGGTGATGCCGGGCGCGCCGTCGACGCGGTGCCTGCTGATCTACAATGCCGATGGAAGCTATGGCTGCCTGCTACGGCCAGGACCCGCCGACCTGACCGACGCTCAGCTGCGCTTGGCCGCCCAGGCCGAATGGCTGGTGATCGCGGCCGGCCCGCCGGCGATCACCGCGCGCCTGCTCGACGTCCAAAACACGCGCCTGGCCTGGATCGCCAAGGACGACCCGGCCTGTTTCCCGCCCGAGCTCGTGGCGCGGCTGACGGCGCGGGCCGAGGTGGTGTTCTGCAACGCCGGCGAACGCGCCTGGCTGGACGGCGGCCGGACCGGTCCCGCCCCGGCCGGCCAGATCCTGTTCGAGACGCGCGGCGCGGAGGGCGTGCGCGTCGAGGCGCGCGAGGTCTTCGACCTGCCGGTCGCTCCGCTGTCCGTCGACGACGCCACGGGCGCCGGCGACACCTTCGCCGGCGGCGCCTTGGCGGCCTTGATCGGCGGAGGCTCGCCGCGCGCGGCGGCGCGGGCGGGGATCGCGGCGGCGGGCGCTCTACTCGCTACTCGCCAGGGCGTCGAGATTGGCGATCAGGCGCCTTAGCAGGCTGACCAACTGGATGGCTTCCGCGTCGGTGAAGCCGTTCAGCGCCTCCTGATTGCCGCGCAACAGGGTGTCGATGGCGTCCGGCATCCGGGCCCGCGCCGCCTCGGTCAGGACGATGCGGCGGCTCCGGCGATCGGCCGGATCGGTCGTACGGCTGATCAGTCCGTCCCGCTCCATGCGGGCCAGCATCTGGGCCATCGGCGGCTGTTCGGTCTTGGCGAAGCGGGCCAGGTCGCGCTGGGTGCTGGCCTCGCCGTCCCGCAAGGCCACCAGCACGGGCAGTTGGCCGACGCCGAAGCCCAGCGGTTTCAGGCGCGCCTCGCTCAGTCGGGAGAAGCCGCGCGCCGCCAGGCTGATCAGATGCCCCGGCGTCGAGAGCACATCCAGCGTCACCATCGTCCACCCTTGCGTTCGGCTTCGATCAAATACATATGTGCATATGTAAATGGTTTGGGTTCACGCGGAAAGGTGTCCGATGGACAATGATATCGAGATGCTCAAGCGGCTGTACGCGCGCTTCAACGCGCGCTTCAACGCGCGGGACATCGACGGCGTGCTGGTCGAGCTGACCGACGACGTCGCCTGGGCCAATGGCATGGACGGTGGGCACGAGCGCGGGCGCGATGCGGTGCGCGCCTACTGGACGCGTCAGTGGGCCATGGTCAGCCCGCACGTCGAGCCGGTGGCCTTCGTCCGCCGCGCGGACGATGTGGTTGTCGCCGAGGTCAGCCAGACCGTCCACGACCTGGGGGGCAAGCCCCTGACCGGCCAGACACATGGGCTGAAGGATAAGACCATCGGCCACGTCTTCCGCCTCCGTGACGGCAAGGTGGTCCGCTTCGATCTCGAGGACCTCTAGCCGCTGATCAGCCCCATGATCGTGGCGGTCAGGCAGGTGGTCAGAAAGGCCGCCGCCAGGGCCTTGAAACCCAGTTCGACGACCTCGCCGACCTTCTCCGGGGCCATGGATGACAGGCTGCCGATCAGGATCGCCACGCTGCCGACATTGCCGAAACTGCCCAGGGCGTAGGTCAAGATCAACAGGCTCTTGGCGCTGAGCGCGCCGGGCGGCAGGGCCATCATGTCGCTGTAGGCGACGACCTCGTTGGCGGCGACCTTGGTGCCGAGGATCGCGCCGACGGCCTGCAGGTCGGACAGCGGCGCGCCGGTCAGCCACACGATAGGGGTCAGCAGCCAACCCAGGATCCCGCCAAGCGTCAGCGGCGCGCCGGCGTGAGGGAAAGCGGCCAAGCCCATGTTGATCAGGGCGATCAGGCCGACGAAGACGATCAGCAGGCCGGCGATGTTCAGCACCATCTTCACCGCGTCCAGCGTGCCGAAGGTCAGGGCTTCCAGGCTGCTGCGATAGGGACTGGTCAGGACGATCGGTTCGCTCGCCGCGCTGGCTTCGCCGGGAATGATCAATCTGGCCATGCCGATGGCCATCGGGGTGCTGATCAGCGAGGCGATCAAGAGGTGGCTGAAAGCATTGGGCACCTTGGCCGCGATCAGCGAGCCCAGCACGATCATCATCGAGCCGCCGATCACCGACAGGCCGTCGACCATGATGATGAACAGCTCGGCGCGCGTCAGGCGAGGCAGGAACGGCTTCACCAGCAGCGGCGCCTCGACCATGCCGAGAAAGACGCAGGCCGAGGTCGAGACCCCGACCGGCCCGCTGACGCCGAACAGCTTGCCGAACGCCCAGGCCGCCGCGCGGACGATGACGATCAGCACCTTCCAGTGCCACAGCAGGGCCGATAGCGCGCCGACCAGCAGGATGGCCGGCAGGGCCTGGAAGGCGAAGATGAAGGCGGCGCTGGGGTCGGCCATGCTGAACGGCGCGCGGCCGCCGCCGAGGTAGCCAAACATGAAGCTGGATCCCGCCCGTGACGCTGCCTGCAAGGCGTCGACCGCGTGGGTGGCGGCGGCGAAGCCGGCGGTGATGGCCGGGACCTTGGTCAGCAGCAGGGCCAGGGTGACCTGGCAGGCCAGGCCGACCAGCACCGGCCGCCAGGGCAGGGCGCGCTTGTTCTCCGACAGCAGCCAGCCGATGGCGAGAAAAACGACGACGCCCAGCAGCGCTCGCGCGGTTTCGTTGTCCGGCATGTCCCCTCCGACGGCGGTGGTGAGACTTTATAGAGTGAAACGTTTCAAGGAAATAGCGCCGGATCGACACTATCCACGACTCAGCGGTTTAGGCGCGTTATCCTCCCGAGTCCGCGAATATGCCCGAAAATTCTCAGCGATTGCAAAGTGAGCGATCAAATTGGGCACGCGTCGAATGCCCGGCCCCTGTGATGAAATTGTCATTGAACTTGGATATGAAACGTTTCACTAAATCGTACCGACCCCGCCGAGGGCGGGTCGCCTGAAGGGGGCTTGAACATGAAGACGTCCATCTGGCTGGCTTCGAGCGCGCTGTGCCTGGTCATGGCCGCGCCCGCCATGGCCCAGCAGACCGCTCCGGCGCCTGAGACCGTCGACGAGGTGGTGGTCACGGCCGAGCGCTTCGGCTCGGGCCTAGCCCGCGCGACGTTCACGATCGGCGCGGAGGACATCCAGGAGCGTCCGCTGGGCGCCGAGATCACCCAGGCCCTGGTCAAGGTTCCGGGCGTGCAGGTCTCGACCGGCGATAGCCGCGGTGGCAGCTTCTCGTTCGAGATCTACATGCGCGGCCTGAGCGATGAGCAGGTCGGCCTGACGCTGGACGGCATCCCTACGGGCGACAGCCGCTTCAACGGCGGGTCGCCGCCGCAGCGCTTCATCGAAAGCAGCAACATCGGCAGGATCACTGTGTCACAGAGCGCCGGCGACATCGGCGCGCCGTCGCGCTTCGCCCTCGGCGGCTTCATCGACTTCGTCACCGACGCCCCGCGCAAGGACTTCGGCGGCACGGTCGAGGCGGGCCTTGGCTCGTTCGACTTCCGCCGCCTCTATGGCCGCATCGACAGCGGCGAGATCGCGCCGGGCCTGTCGGCCTACTTCACCTACTCCCACCAGGAGAACGACGTCTGGGCCGGGCGCAACAGCCGCGGTTCGGAGCGTGACCACTACGAACTGAAGGTCGTGAAGGACTTCGACAACGGCTCGTTCCTGAAGGCCCGCGTCTCGTACAACGACCAGACCGACAACGACTTCAACATCGTCACCAAGGGCGAGTTCGAGGCCGCGCCGCGCAGCGACCGCGCCCTGGACGCCATCACCGGCATCCCGGCCAAGGACGTCGACTTCGGCGGGGCCCTGGGCGGCTGGCGCAAGGACTGGCTGGCCTATGCCAACAGCCACGTCGTGCTGAGCGACGCGATCAGCCTGGACGTCAATCCGTACTACCAGAACCTCAAGGGCGAATCCTTCCGCTACCAGGACCGCCAGCGCGTCCTGACCGGCGGCGATCCGCGCGCGGTGACCAGCTACAACGCCAATGGCGGGGCGGTGCGCCCGACCCTGACCACGATCCGCAACAGCAATGTGGTCGGCGGTCCGGCCGACATGCGGGTGACACCCCGCGACCGCGATCGCTACGGCGTGACCGGCGAGCTGAAGGCCAAGTTCGGCGCCCACGCCTTGCGCTTCGGCGGCTGGTGGGAAGGCGGCGACTCCACGGAGAAGCGCAACTTCTACCCGATCATCAACTCGGCCCAGAGCATCGCCTACGATCGCGGCAAGCTGAACTATGTCGAGTACGAGCGCAGCGCCTCGGTCGAGACGACCATGCTCTACGCCCAGGACGAACTGCGCGCCTTCGACGACAAGCTGAAGGTCGACCTCGGCGTCACTTGGTACAACGTCAAGTACGACGCCAAGTCGCCGCTGGAGTACAAGGCCAACGTCAAGTTCTCGCAGCACTCGGACCTCAATCCGAAGCTCGGCGCGACCTACAAGCTGGCCGAGGCCTGGGAGCTGTTCGGCGGCTACGCCAAGAACTTCGCCGGCATCCCGGAAGACGCCTTCCTGGGCTCGACGGCGGTGATCAATCCCAAGGACCTGACCCCCGTCTCGACCGAGAACGTCGACCTGGGCCTGCGCTATGTGAAGCCCAACATGGCCTTCTCGATCCAGGCCTATGACGTCGAGCTGAAGAACAATGTCGGCATCGTGCCGCGCGACCCGACCGCGACCCTGGACCCGCAGGAAGTCGTCCGCGGCAATGTCGCGACCAAGGCGGTCAACATCGCCGGCATCAAGACCAAGGGCGTCGAGCTGACCGGCTACTACGACTTCGGCGTGGTCGATCTCTATGGCTCGTATTCGCGCCAGGACGCCAAGCACGACAACCCGGCCGTCGGCAGCGCCGCGCGCGCCGCCCTGGCCGCCGTCGCGGTGATCGGCGGGGCCGGCGTGCGCGACATCCCCAAGGACAGTGTCTACGGCCAAGTCGGCTGGAAGCCGCTGGCTGGGCTGAAGATCGACGCCAATGTCCGCTATGTCGGCAAGCGGGTCGGCGGCCACATCGTCGCTCCTACCACCTTCCAGGAACTGGGCGTCGAGATGCTGGACGCCTACACCCTGGTCGGGCTGACGGCGACGTATGATCTGAAGCGTCAAGGCGTGCCGGATCTGCGCTTCCAGTTCAACGTCGATAACCTGTTCGACAAGGAATACATCGGCGCGGTCAGCGGCTCGACGGCCACCCAGCCAGAGTTCGGCTACACCGCCGCCACGCCGAACAACCGCACCCTGGACCGCTACTTCGTCGGCGCGCCGCGCACCTACACCGTCTCGGTGAAGGCGCGGTTCTAGGGTCAGGTTCGGGAGTGTCTTCTCCCCTTGTTAGACGCTTCCGGAAGGGGCGGGTCGTCAGATCCGCCCCGATCCTTGACCCATTTCTTGACGCTGCCCATGAAAGGTTTCACGTCCTGGCTATCTCCCGCCGGAATCCCCGCATGGCCAAGAGCGAAGACCTACCGCGCCGCGCCACCTTGAAAGAGGTCGCCAAGGCCGCCGGCGTTTCGCTGGCCAGCGCCTCCTACGCGATCAACGGCGCGGGCTCGGTGGGCGAGGCCACGCGCGAGCACATCCTGAAAGTGGCCGCCGAGCTGGGCTATCGGCCCAACCAGAGCGCCAAGGCCATGAAGACCGGCAAGACCGGCGCCATCGGCCTGATCCTGCCGGACCTGACCAACCCGTTCTTCCCCGGCCTGGCCCAGGTGGTGATCCAGGCCGCGCGCGCTCACGGCTACAGCGTGTTCCTGACAGACACCGAAGGCTCGGCCGAGGCCGAGGAGCGGGCCGTGAACCTGATGATCGACCACGGGGTCGACGGGGTGATCTGGTTCCCGATCGCCGACGACGGCCCGGTCGGCAAGCTGATCGAGGGCGTGCCCACCGTGGTGCTGGACCGCAACCTGCCGGGCTATGACGTCATCCAGGCCGACTATGCCGACGGTGGCCGGCTCGCGGCCGAGCACCTGCTGGCGGCGGGCCATGTGAACATCGGGGTGATCTCCGGTCCCCACGCCGCTTCCAGCGCCCGCCAGCGAGCCGAGGCGGCGATCAGCACGGTGCGCGAGCGGGGTAACCTCGTCTGGCACGTCCACAACGCCTATTCGCTGGACCTGGAGCCCGAGGTCGCCAAGGCGCTGGAGAGCCGCACGGCCACGGCGGTGATCACGGGCGCCGACCTGATCGCGATCGGGGCCATGCGCCACATCCGGGGCATGGGGCTGATTGTGCCGGACGACGTCTCGGTCGTGGGCTTCGACGACATCCCGTGGGCCCAGTTGCACACGCCGGCCCTGACCACGATCGACATGCCGGTCGAGGACATGGCCGCCGCCGCCGTCGAGGCCCTGATCCGACGGATGAGCGCCCGGGGCGAGCCGCGCCGGCGCGTGGTGTTCAATGTCGAGCTGATCGCCCGCGACTCCGTGCGCGTCCTGACGTGAGCGCGCTGCTCGGCCTCGCCCTGGCGCTGAAGCTGCTGGCGAGCTTCGAGGTCCCGCGGGGCCTGGCCGTCGACGGCGCGCCGTTCGGCGGGATCTCCGGGCTCGACTACGACACGCGCTCGGGCGAGTGGTTGATGATCTCCGACGACCGGTCGGACAAGGCCCCGGCGAGGGTCTTCGTCGGGCGGATGGACGCCAGGGGTCTGACCGTCACGCGCCAGATCCCGCTGCGCCGCGAGGACGGCTCGACCTTCCCGTCGACCGCCAGCCCGACCGGTGAGCGGGCCGACGCCGAGGCGCTGCGGATCGATCCGCTGAGCGGCGACCTGCTGTGGACCACCGAGGGCGACGCGGCCCGCGGCTTCGATCCAGCCGTGCGGCGCATGGACCGCGCCGGCGCGGCGAAGGGGGCGATCCCGACGCCGTTCCGCTTCAGCCAGGGCGCGCGGCCGAACCTGACCTTGGAGGGGCTCGGCTTTTCGCCGGACGGCCGATCGCTGTGGCTCTCGATGGAAGCGCCGCTTGTCCAAGATGGTCCCGTCAGCACGGTCGCATCGGGTGCGCTGACGCGGATCACCAAGCTGGATCGTCAGGAGCGGGTCGCGGCCCAGTATGCCTATCGCCTGGACCCGATCCAGGCCGCGCCGGCCAGGCGCGGCGACAACGGGATCAGCGAGATCCTGGCGCTCGACGCCAACCGCCTGCTGGTCCTAGAGCGCTCCGGCGTCGAGGACGCCCAGGGGCGCTTCGCCTATCACTGCCGGCTCTACGTCGTGGACGTGCGGGGGGCGCGGGACGTGGCCGGCCGCGAGCGGCTGGACGATACCGTCCGTCCACTGCTGAAACGGCTACTGGTCAACTTCGATCGCCTCGCGAACGTCCCGACCAGCAATCTCGAGGCCATGGCCTGGGGGGCATCGCGTCACGGCCGCCGGACCCTGGTGCTTATGTCCGACGACAATTTCGACCCGGCCGCGCCGACGCGGGTGGTGGTGCTTTCGGTCACCGATCGCCGCTGATTGGCGCCTGGATCGCCAGGACGGCGCGGAGGGCGCCTTCATACTTTGATGTGATGGCGGCGTTCGCCCGGCGCGCACATCTGTCGTCCGGGCATCGCGGCGTTTCGCCCGCGATCCGGCGGACGCCGAACCATGATCAACAGGATCGAACTGAAGACGCCTTGGCCCGGCTACATGCCCGCGCGCTGGCTGTCGGCCCTCGGCGTGGTCGGCCTGATCCTGTCGATCTCCTTACGGAACAGCGCGTCGCTGACGCCGCTCTACGCCCTGGGGCCGATCATCGCTTCGGTCGGCTTGCCGGCGGCCGCCCTGCTGGCCGTGGCGCTGGTCTGCGCGCTGCTGGTCGCCAGCCAGTCGCCGGACGTGTCGATCCTGGTCTGGAGCCTGGCGGCGATCACCGCCTCCACCGCCATTGCCCTGCGCCAGGCGTGGGTGGCGAGCGTCGTGTGCGAAGGCGGACGTCGCTGGCGGGCGCTGTTCAACAATGTCGGCGTCATGCTGTGGGTGAAGGACTATTCGGCGGTGAAGGTCGCCCTGGACTTCCTGCGCGCCCAAGGCGTCACGGACCTGTCGCGCTACATCGCCGATCACCCCGACTTCCCGGCGCGGATGGCCGATCGGGTCGAGATCCTCGACGTCAATCCGGCGACCCTGGCCCTGCTGGGCGCGCGGTCTAAGGTCGAGCTCTTGAGGCATCACCGGGACGCGCTGACCTGCGCCTCGGGCCTGTTCGAGCAGGTGCTGGAAACGATCTGGAACGGCGGAACCCATTGGAGCGCCGAGGCCCAGCTTCGCCGGCTGGACGGCGCGACGATCCCGGTCTCGTACGCGGTCACCTTCTCGCCCGAGCGGCCGCTGCTGGACCGTGTGGTGATCGGCGTCACCGACCTGTCCGCCCTGCACCAGGCGCAGGAAGAACTCTCCGAGTCCCGCCGGGCTCTCGCCCACGCCGCGCGGCTGACGACCATGGGCGAGCTGACCGCCTCGATCGGGCATGAGTTGAACCAGCCGCTGGGCGCCGTGGTCGTTCACGGCCAGGCGGCGCTGCGGTTCCTCAGGCGACCCAACCCAGACCTCTTCGAAGCGCAAGCCGGCGTCGAACGGATGGTCGAGGACGCCCTGCGCGCCAGCGAGGTGCTCACGCGCTTGCGCGACTTCTCCCGCCGCTCGCCGCGCCGGGTCGAGGCCGTCGATCTCAACGCGCTCGTCGAGAACACCCTTCGGATCATCGGTCGCGACCTGCGCCAGTGGGGCGCCGTCGTGAGCCTGGACCTGGACCCCGCCCCGCCGCCGGTGCGCGGCGACCGGGTCGAGCTGCAACAGGTGATGATCAACCTGATGCTCAACGCCGCCCAGGCCATGACCCAGGTCGATCCTGGGCGCCGGTCCCTGATCGTCTCCACCGCCCGGGACGGCGAGCAGGCGATCGTGCTGTCCGTCGTCGACCGGGGGCCAGGCCTGGGTGGCGATGACGTCGAGCGCCTGTTCCACCCCTTCGTGACCAGCAAGGCCGATGGCCTGGGGATGGGGCTGGCGATCGTCCGCTCCATCGTCGAGGCGCACGGCGGCTGCATCCGCGCCGCCAACAATCCCGAGGGCGGGGCGACCTTCGCCGTCCGCCTGCCAATCCAAGACTGACCGAAGACCGACGCCATGACCTACCCGCGCAACGCGCCCAGCGACCTGGTTCTCGTGATCGAGGACGACGACTCCATCCGCGACGGCCTGGCCCGTCTGTTCCGCTCGGTGAACCTGGAGAGCCGTCAGTACGGCTCGATCGCCGAGTTCCAGCGCGACCCGCAAATGTCTTGTGGGCGGCCGTCGGGCGCGGCCCGCTGCTTCGTGCTCGACGTCCGCCTGCCCGGCGTCAGCGGGCTGGAGTTTCAGGAACAACTGGACCGCCACGGCGACCATGCGCCGATCGTGTTCATGACCGGCTATGGCGATATTCCGATGAGCGTGCGGGCCATGAAGGGCGGGGCGGTCGATTTCCTGGCCAAGCCCTTCCGCGACCAGGACATGCTGGACGCCGTCACCGCCGCCCTCGAGAAGGACCGCCTGCGCGGCCGCGAGGCCATGGCCACCGCCGAGATCCTGGCCCGCCGCGAGCGTCTGACGGTGCGCGAGCTGCAGGTTCTGGACGGCGTGGTGAAGGGGCAGGTGAACAAGCAGATCGCCGCCCATCTCGATCTGTCCGAAGTGACCGTGAAGATTCATCGCGGCCACATGATGCGCAAGATGGGCGCGCGTTCGGTGGTCGAGCTGGTGCGGATGGTCGACCAGTTGAAGGGCCGTGTCGCCTCTTGGCCCATGGCGTCCTGACGGCGCCGACCGATACCTTGGTATCGCCGCGTCTACCTTAAATTCGGTTCGCCATACCGCCGCACGATCGCTGTTCCGCGGGCGGGCGGACAATGCTGGCGTCATTCGAACGTGGTGATGCGAAATGTTCCAGCCGTTGCAGCATGTCCTGAATAATGAGCCGCCACCCACGGTGGTGGTCGGCGAGGATCCATCCCGGTTGACCGCCGGGCGCAACCGGCGCGTGCTGGTGGTGGACGATCACCTGGTGTTCCGGCTGGCCGCCAGCGTGCTGCTGGAGCCCCTGGCCACGGTGGACACGGCCGAGAACGGTCGGATCGCCCTCGACCTGGTCCTGGCCGCCCGCTTCGACGCGGTGCTGATGGACATCCAGATGCCGGTGCTGGACGGTCTCTCAGCCGTGCGCGAGATCCGTCGGCAAGAGGCGCTGCTGGACCTGATCGCCACGCCGATCATCATGTTTACCTCGCACGCCGGGCGCGACGCCGAGTTCGCCAGCTTCGCGGCCGGGGCGGACTTTCACCTCGCCAAGCCGTCGCCGGAAGGGACGCTGATCGCCGCGGTGGTCGAGGCCTTCCGGCTGAAGGACGCGCGCCAAAGGGCCTAGGCTTCGGCTTAGGCCTAGGCGGCCAGGGCCAGGGTCCGACGCCAGCGGTGGGGCGGCATGCCCACCGTCGCTGAGAACACCCGCGAGAAGTGGGCCTGGTCGGAGAAGCCGCATTGCAGGGCGATCTCGGCCAGACCCAGGCGGCCCTCCAGCATCAGGCGCTGGGCGCGCTCGACCCGGCGGGCGCGCAGATAGTCGCCGGCGCACGCGCCGAAGCTGATCTTGAAGGCCCGCGAGAAGTGGCTGGTGCTCAGGCCCACGCGCGCGGCCAGGTCGGAGACCCGCAGGGACTCGCCGCAGCGCGCCTCGATCTCCGCCTTGATCCGCAGGGCTTGCCAGGGGGCGAGGCCGCCGATGTGCGGCGCGGTCCGGACCGGCGGTACCTGTTGCAGCACCCGGCGGGCGCGCTCGGCCAGCTCGTCGCGCAGGCGGGCCTCGAGCCGGTCGGAGATCTCCGGCGTCAGGATGAAATTCGCCAGGACCATGGCGTCGGTGAGCGGGGGCGGGGTCGTGGAAATGTGCATGGCCGTCGGACCTTCCAGACTGTGTGGCGAGGTCGGACAGCGTTGCGCTTCCGACCTTGCGAGCAGTCTGGCGCCACTCGTCGGCGAAGGAATTCACCCCTTGGTATGGGGTCGTCGACTTAATTCGCCGCGGCGGGGCTGCGAGGCAGGGTGAAGGCGATGGTCGCTCCCGAACCGACGTTGTTGGCCGCCGAAATTCGGCCGCCCAACCCCTCGATGATCGAGCGCGAGATCGACAGGCCCAGGCCCACCCCATCGGGCTTGGTGGTGAAGAACGGCTCGAAAATGCGGCCGGGCTCGCCGCTGATGCCAGGGCCGCTGTCGGTCACCGCCACCCGCAGGAAATCGCCTTCGGCGGAGAGGGTGACGTCCAGCTCGCGCCGCCGCGAGGCCTGCATGGCCTGAAGGCCGTTGATCAGCAGGTTGACCAACACCTGCTGGATCTGGACGCGGTCGCCGATCACCGATGGCAGTTCGTCGGCGATCACGCCGCGGATCGTGGCTCGCGCCGCCCTGGCCTCGCGCTGGACCAGGGACAGGGACTCCCGCAGCAACTGGGCCAGGTCGACCGGCTCCACCTGGCTGGCCGACTTGCGCGACAGGTTTCGGACCCCGGCGATGATGTCGGCGGCCCGGCCGCTGTTGCTCAGGATGTGATCGAGGCAGGTCTGGGCCTCGGCCACCTCGGGCGCGTCGCGGTTCAACCAGCGCTTGGCCGACTTTCCGTAGTTGATGATCGCCGCCAGGGGCTGGTTGACCTCGTGGGCGATCGAGGCGGCCAACTGGCCCAGGATCGAGACGCGTCCGGCGTGGGCCAGTTCGGCCGAGGCGTGTTCCAGACGGGCGCGGGCGGCGTTGCGCTCGGTGACGTCGAAGGCCATGACCAGCGCGCGCGACCACGGCTCGCCGCCCTCCACCAGGGTAATGCGCAGCACCACGTCGATCGGACGGCCGGTGAGGGTAGTCAGCCGGGTCTCGCTTTCGGCCATGGTCGCGCCCTCGGCCAGGGCGCGGAAGATGTCATGCAGGGCGTGCTCGGCCTCTTCCGGATAGGCGCCGATCAGGCTGCCGCCTATCACCTCTTCGGCGTTGGCGGCCTCGAACAGATCCAGCGCCGCCTGGTTGAGGTCGCGAATATTGGCCAGCAGGGCGGCTTCCCGAACCGCCTTTGGATCGTCCGGCAGGCGCTGGGCCAGCTGCGTCAGGTCGGGCGAGGTCTCCAGCAGGCGACGGCGGACGGCGGACCAGTCCGACTCCCAGGCCGCGAAGCCGGCGGCGTTGAACATGGCGCGGTAGCGCTGCTCGGAGACCTCGCGCTCGGCCTCGACGCGGCGCTGTTCCGTCAGGTCGGCGCTGGTCTCGATGATGCCGACGGGCCTGCCGTCGGGATCGCGGCGCAGCAGCCAGCGGCTGGCCAGGACAAGGCGCGAGCCGTCTCGCCGGGTGCGGACGACCTGGCCAGACCACTGACCTTCGCGCTCGAGAGCCTCGGTCACGACCGCGGCGGGGAACTGGCAGTTCAGGAGCTCATTGCCGAGCGCCCCGACAGCCTCCTTGCGGGCGAAGCCGTACAGCGCCTCCGCGCCGTCGTTCCAATAGACGATGCGGTCCTGGGAATCGCGGATGATGACCGTGTCGTGGGTCAGCTCCAGCATCCGCGCCTGCTCGGCCAGGGTCAGGCGGGCCGACCAGTCTCGCAGGGACAACAGGGTCGTGGCGACTATCGCCACCAGGCTGACGCCGAAGCGCACCGCCGCGCCGTCCAGCGGCCCCGCGCGGTGGTTGGCCACGAAGGCGATGATGGTCAGCAGCGCGGCGATGACGCCGGACGAAACGACCAGGCGCCGTCCGCCCGTCTGGGCGACCAGCAGCACCACGGCGATGTAGAGCACCGCCACCGCGCCTTGCAGGGCGGTCAACAGGTCGGCCGCGAAGATGCCGGCGGCGGTCAGGCCCGCCACCACGATCAGCCAGCGATTGACGTTCCGCCGAGGCTCAGAGCCCGCCATGCAGCTTTCCCGATGTGCGCCCTGACGGGCTAGGCGTGACCATATCGTGCGGCGCCGCTGTCGCGCACGCCCAGAGTCTCGGCCATGCGGACCAGGTCGGCCAGCGACGGCGCCCGCATCTTCCGCATCAGGTTGCCGCGATGGATCTTCACGGTCACTTCGCTGAGCGCCAGCTTGGCGGCGATCTGCTTGTTCATCAGTCCGGCCGTGACCAGGCCCATGACGTCGCGCTCGCGCGGGGTCAGGCTGGCGTAGAGGGCCTTGAGGCTGTCGTCGGTGTGTTCCCGGGCGCGGCGTTCCTGGTCGCGCTTCACCGCCTCGCTGACAGCGGTCAGCAGGGCGTCGTCGACGAAGGGCTTGGCCAGGAAGTCCACCGCGCCGGCCTTCATGCCGCGCACGGTCATGGGGATGTCGCCGTGGCCGGTGATCAGGATGACCGGCACGCGAGCGTCGGCCTCCAGAAGGGTCTGCTGGAACTCCAGGCCGTCGGCGTTCTTGAGGCGTACGTCCAGGATCAGGCAGGCGGCGGAGTCGGCCTCGTCGCAGGCCATGAACGCGTCGGGACTGGCGAACGTCCCCACCCGGAAGTCGGCTGAGCGCAGCAGCGCGTCCAGCGACCCGCGCACCTCGGCGTCATCGTCGATCACGCAGACCAGCGGCCTGTTGGTGTCGGTGCTCTTCATGCTCGCCTCCTCCCCAAGGGCGCTCAGAAAATTAGATCTTGCGGAGAGCCGCCTCGATGGCCTCGAACAACACGTCCGGATCGACGGGTTTGGTCAAGAACTCGACAACGCCGAACGCCTCGGCGCGCGCTCGGGCGGCTTCGGTCGGGAAGGCGGTCATGACGATCACCGGGGGCGTCTCGCCCCGTGCGGCCAAGGCGTCCAGCAGAGCCAGGCCATCCATGTCGGGCATGTGCAGGTCGGTGATCACGCAGTCGCTGGGTCCGGTGTCGTCGAGGAACTCGCGCGCCCCCGGAAAGCTGCGCACGGTCATTCCCGCCGAGCGCAGGAAGTTCTGCAAGCTGGCCCGAACCTCGCCGTCGTCGTCGATCACTGAAATGGTCTGACCGTGACCCACGGCGTGTCCTCTTCACTGTCGGCCCGCCCGTCGGCGCGCCGGTACTGCACTCGACCAAGACCTGCGCGTCTCCGCCCTCGCGCACCATGATACTAAGGTATGGGGTGGGTCCGAGACGCCGGCTCCGGACCCCATGCCTAGGTATGATAGGCGAGGGCGGCCCGCGCCAGCAGTATGCTTCTCGAAGTCGCGACCCTTCCCCGGCGAACGGCTTCCGAAGCGTCGATCCCGAGAAGCCTGGCCCGTCCCCCCATGTGGCCAAGGCTGACGCCCAATCCGCCCGTCGCCCCCTCCGGCGGCGGCGGGATCCGAGAGCTTCGCGCGCCGAGTCCGACTCCTCCTCCCCCGTCGGACTCGGCGCTCCCACTGTGCTTTGACGATATTGCAAATCAATCGCAATTGGGCCATAGCCGCGTCACTTCGACGGGGATGACCATGCGACTTCACTTTTCGCGCGCCGGCTTGCGTGGCGCGCTGCTTTCCACGCTCAGCCTGCTGGCCATGACGGCGGCTCACGCTCAGGACAAGGCGCGCGATACGGACGTGGATCAGGTGGTGATCACCGCCGCCCGCACCATCCTGCCCGCCAGCGCCCTGCCGCTGACCGTCGA
This sequence comes from Caulobacter sp. FV1ye6ST, assembly GCF_058681225.1. Lineage (NCBI taxonomy): Bacteria > Pseudomonadati > Pseudomonadota > Alphaproteobacteria > Caulobacterales > Caulobacteraceae > Caulobacter > Caulobacter sp. FV1ye6ST. Next base: position 3,864,454 of record NZ_CM178733.1, on the reverse strand, counting down.
CGTGATCGACCAAGCGATGCTGAGTCAGCAGGTCGCGATCAGCGGCTCGATCGTCGACGCCGTCTCGACCCTGTCGCCGTCGTTCTCGCCCACCCGCCAGAAGCTTTCGGGGGCGGGGGAGACCTTGCGCGGCCGCTCGCCGCTCTACGCCATCAACGGCATCCCGCAGTCGACGCCGATCCGCGACGGCTCGCGCGACGGCTACACCATCGATCCGTTCTTCATCGACCGCGTCGAGCTGATCTACGGCTCCAACGCCCTGCAGGGCATCGGCGCCACCGGCGGCGTCGTCAACCAGGTCACCGTCGGTCCGCCCAAGCAGGATGGCGTCTCTGGCCGGGCTCTGGTCCAGGCGTCGGCCGGCCATGACCTCGGCGACACGCTGGGCGGCAAGATCGCCGGCCTTGTCGGCTGGCGCGGAGGGGCGTTCGACGCCACCGCCGGCGTCGCCTACGAGACCCGCGGCGCCTTCTATGACGCCAACGGCCGCCGCATCGGCATGGACAACACCCAAGGCGATGTCCAGGATTCCAAAAGCTTGTCGCTGTTCGGCCGCCTGGGCTGGCAAATCTCGCCCAGCACGCGCCTGGACATCGTCGGCAACCGCTTCGAGCTGAAGGGCGACGGCGACTATGTGACTGTCACGGGGGCGGCCGTCGCGCCGACCGACGGCAACCGCCTGACCCGCCTGCCGACCACGGCCTATCGCGGCGTCCAGCCCGGCAAGCCGGCGGCCAACCGCGTGGAGACCCTGTCGGCGGCCCTGGTCAATGACGACCTCTTTGGCGGCGTGCTGAACGCCCAGCTGTTCTTCAACCGCTCGCGCGACACCTTCGGCGGTGACAGGAACGCCACGTTCCAGGATGTCAGCATCGCCCCGAACAACACCCTGTTCGACCAGTCGTCGAACCGCTCGCGCAAGCTGGGCGCGCGGATCAGCTACGAGCGCGCCGTGCCGGGGATCGAGGGCCTGACCGCCACCGCCGGCCTCGACGCCCTGACCGACACCACCGCGCAACTGCTGATCGCCACCGGCCGCGCCTGGGTGCCGCCGACCAAGTTCGAGAGCCTGGCGCCGTTCCTCCAGGGCAACTACGCCCTGCTGGACGGCAAGCTGCGCCTGGCGGGCGGCGTGCGCTTCGAGAACGTCAAACTGAAGGTCGACGACTTCACCACCCTGGCCTTCTACGGCTCGCGCGAGGTCGGCGGCGGCGATCCGGACTTCAGCGCCACCCTGCTGAACGGCGGCGCCGTGTTCGAACCCATGAAGGGCGTGCGCCTCTATGGCAGCTATGCCGAGGGCTACACCGTGCCGGACGTCGGCCGCATCCTGCGCGGCATCAACGTCGCCAATGTCGACGTCGACACCTACCTGTCGATCGAACCGATCGTGTCCAACAACCGCGAGGTCGGGGCCGAGCTGAAGCGCGGTCCGTTCGACGCCAGCGTCGCCTATTTCTGGTCCAGGTCGAAACTGGGCCAGCTGCTGGTCAAGAACGCCGGCGGCGTCTTCGACGTCCAGCGCCAGGGCGTGGCCATCGAGGGGCTGGAGGTCAATGTTAAGGCCCGCACCCCGATCGAAGGTCTGGATGTCTCCACCGGCTATGCCCGCCTGCGGGGCGAGACCGACACCAATGCCGACGGCAAGGTCGACACCGAGCTGGATGGCGCCAACATCTCGCCCGATCGTCTGAACGTGGCGGCTGACTATCAGGCGGGCAATTGGGCCCTGCGCTTGCAGGTCCAGAAGTACATCAAGCGCGACATGCAAACGGCCCTGGTGAAGGACGATTTCGGCGGCTACACGGTCGCCGACGCGTTCGTACGCTACCGGCTTCCGGTCGGAGCCGTGTCGCTGGGCGTCCAGAACCTCTTCGACACGCAGTACATCTCGTACAATTCGGACACCACCTTGCCGGCCAAGGACAAGTTCTACGCCGGTCGTGGCCGCACCGCGACGCTGGGTTGGGAAACGCGCTTCTGATGAAAACCCTGCGCCTGCTGCACCGCTGGTCAGGCGGCCTGATCGGTCTCCTGCTGGCGCTTCTGGGCTTCACCGGCGCGTTGCTGGTGCACGAGGACGCCTTTCTGCGCGCCACCGTGCCCCACGCCGCCGACGCCCAGCGGCAGGACGCGGCCACCCTGGGGGCGATGGCGACCAAGGTCTTCGCCGCCGAGGATCGCCCGCGCTCGATCGTGCTGGCGACCCAGCGGATGGGCCTGCACAAGCTGGCCTACAAGACCGAGCAGAAGGCCGCCTACGCCGACCAGGACGGCGATATCGTCCAGGCCTGGTCCTCCAACTGGTCGCGGCCGGAGGTGTGGATCTTCGACTTCCACCACCACCTGTTCAACGGCGACACGGGCGAGATCGTCGGCGGGATCGCCGGCCTGGCGGGCCTGGGCTTCGTGGTCACCGGCCTGCTCCTGTGGTGGCCGACGCGGCGGATGTTCCATCTCCGCCCGTGGCCTCGGATGATGAAGCGGGCGGCGATCGTCCATCATCACCGCGACCTCGGAGTCTTGATCGCTCCGCTTTTGATCCTGTCGCTGACGACAGGCGCGGCGATGAACCTGAAGTGGTTCTCCAACGCCCTGCGCGCGCCGTTCACGCCGCCGGCGGTGATGGAAAAGGCCTCGGCCGCGCCGAAGATCAAGGGCGGCAAGCTGGCCAAGGACCTCGACTGGGCCAAGGTCATCGGCGCCGCCCAGGCCCGTTTCCCCGGCGCGGAGGTGCGAACCATCGCCTTGCCTCAGAAGAAGGGCGGGCTCATCGCGATCCGCTTGCGCCAGCAGGCGGAGTGGCTGCCGAACGGTCGCTCGATGGCCTGGTTCGATCCGGCCACCGGCGCGATGGTCGCCAGCCGCGACGCCCAGGCCCTGCCGCTGGGCGCGCGCATCGCCAATGCCGACTTCCCGCTGCACGCGGCCAAGGTCGGCGGGCTGGCCTATCGACTGGTGATGACGGTCTCGGGCCTGACCCTGGCGCTGCTGGGCTCGCTGGCTGTGGTGACCTTCTGGGGCAACCCGGCCGGGACGCCCAAGCGCCGACGCCCGAAAAAGCCGGTGGCCGCACGGACGGAAGAGAGCCCCGGCCGTCTGGCCTAGAAGCGGAACTGGACGATGGCCATGCCGAAGTCGACATCGTGTCCGCCGGCCGCCTTCACCGCCGCGCCGGCCTCGGCGTGGACGGCCTCCAGCGAGACCTTGACGTTGCGGGTCACCTGCCAGCCGAGATCCGCCTGCCAGTCCTCGCTGACGGCCTTGGCGGTCGAGGCGCCGCCCCCCGCCAGCACCGCCAGCGGCTGCAGATAGATGGCGTCGCGACCGGCCTGCCGACGGCGATCGGTATGGCTGACCTCGACCGAGACCGACTTGGTCGGCGCGGCGCCCAGGGCCACGCGCCAGGCCGAGAGGTTGCTCCAGGCGACCAGCCCCGCCTCGCTGAAATAGGCCCCCTTGGGGAACAGCGGGTTGAAGGTCTTCAGCTGGCCGTCCGCTGGATCGTCGTCGCCCGAGCCGATGTCGCGGCGTACGGAGAGGCGCGGCTTCCAGGGCGCGGCGAAGGTGTAGCCCGCGCCGGCCGAGCCGCCCCAGGCGTGGATGTGCTGGCCGGCGAAGTGGCCGCGCTGGACCATGCCCTCGACCTCGTAGTCGATCGCGCCGGTCTTGGCGGCGAGGCGCGCGCCGACACCGCGACGGCGCTCGTCGCCGGTGACCGCGCCGAAGCGGACCCGGTCGCGGTCGAGGTTCAGGCTGTAGACGTCGAGGCTGACGCCCTTGCCGACCGGCGCGGTGGCGTAGACGCCCCAGAAGGCCTGGCTGGCGTTGTGGCTGTCGTTGAAGGCGCCGGGTTCGATCGCGATGGGGTGGGTGTAGAAGGCGTCGACCTTCAGGCCCGCGCCGGCATAGGTCAGGCGAGCGCCGTCGAAGCTCTGGCGGATATTGGGTCCCTCGCGCACCGAGACGAAGCGCTGGGTGGGGTTGAAGCTCAGCTCCTGGCGGCCCAGGCGCAGGCGCCAGTGCTCGGCGGGCGCGAGGTCGACGAACAGCACCTGGGCGTCCAGGCCGTCGCGGTCGGTGATGGCCGGGGCTTCGCGCTTGTCGAGGTCGCGATGCAGGCCCAGCTCGCCATAGACCCGGACGGCCGAGTTCATGCGCAGGTCGGCGCTGATCAGCCCCCGGAAGAGTTCGAAGGTGTCGGCCTGGGCGCCGCCGACCCCGAAGCGCGGGGCGTCGATCGTGTCGACCCGGACGCGCGCCTCGCCGCCGAGCGAGAGATAGGCGTCCTGGCCCAGCGGGATGGAACGCAGCGGGTCGAGGCCGGTCAGCTTCGGGGCGGACTTCAGATAGCCGTAGTCCTCGTCGGACCGGATCAGCTTGAACGCGGGCGGCTCGGCCGCCTGCGCCCCAGTGGCGAGAGGGCCGGTCACCAGGGCCGCCGCCAGAACCGCCGCTCTCATGCTTCCACCGGACGCGGGGCTCGGGCGTACAGAGCGCCGAGGATAGCGACCACGACGGCGGCCGGCAGCAGGCTCCAGGGACCGGCCAGGATCACGCCGAGCGCCCCGCCGATCGCGCCGACCGCGAAGGCGCCGACCGGCGGCCAGGTCTTGACGATCCGGGCGCGCAAGGCCTCGTCCAGGCCGTTCTTCGAGGACAGCAGGTCGACCAGGTCGATGGCGATCTGGGTGACGTTGCCGGTCATGATCGTGGTCGGGGCGAGGTGGCTGAACACCACCCGCGCGCCGACGTTCTGTACGGCCATGGCGCAGACGCCGAAGAGGCCCGCCAGCATCACCGCCGGCTGGTCGGCGTTGTCGGCCGGCAGGGCCGCGACGGTCAGCAGCATGAAGACCAGCAGCATCGCCGCCTGCAGCAGCAGCACCGCCGCCTCGCTGGCCTGCCCACGCGCCCGGCGCTTGCAGATCAGCACATAGGTCGCGGCCGCCGCGGCGATGAACACCGGCAGGGACAGCAGCTTGGTCGCGATGCCCTGGCCGCCGCCGGCCAGGGAGACGCCCAGCATGACAAGATTGCCGGTGGCGTGGTTCACGAACAGGCCGAACAGCAGGACAAAGCCGACCACGTCGACATAGCCGCCGACCAGGGCCATGCCGATGCCGGTGGCGGCGTTCAGCCGGTGTGACGGCGCGCTCATGCCCACTTCTCCCGCTCGACCAGGATCGCCGCCAGCATGAAGCCGCCGATCAGGCCGATGTGCTCGAGGAAGGTGTTGAGCGCGTGGAAGCGCTCCACCGGATCGACGACCGTCCAGTAGGGGTGGGCGATCAGGGTGGCCAAGGCGGTGAAGACGCCCAGGGCGCCGGCCGCCAGCCAGCCGGCCCTGCCCAGGATCAGGGCGATCGAGCCGCCCAGCTGGACCAGCACCGTGGCGGCGACGACCAGCCAAGCCGGTTTCAGGCCGAAGTGGGCGGCCTCGGCCAGGGCGCCGTGCAGGTCGGCCAGCTTGGCGATCCCGCTCCACCAGTAGGGCAGGGTCAGGACCGCGCGGGCCAGGGTTCCGAACGCCGTCGAGCGCAGGAGGGCGGAGAGGGGAGCGGGCGTGGCCATGATCACACCGCCCAGCAGCCGCAGCCCATGGCGCCCCAGAAGGAGCGCGCATCGGAGGTCGGGGCTTCGCGGGTGTAGGCCGAGGCGTGGTCGTGGCCGTGGACGTTGCAACTGCTGGCGCAGCCGCAGGCAGAAGCCAGGGCGCGGGCGTGGCCGCGCGAACGATCCTGGTAGCCGCCGAAGGTGCGCACCGGCGACCAGTCGGGCATCGGCGGCGGCAGCACGGGGGCCAGCTTGTCGTACTCGCCCTGGCCATGGACGACCTTGCCGCCCAGCAGGGTCAGCACCGACGACAGGTGGGGGATCTCGTCTTCCGGAACCGTCATGTAGTCGTCGGCCAGCACGGCCAGGTCCGCCAACTGCCCGACGGCGATCTGGCCCTTCTTGCCTTCCTCGTTCGAGAACCAGGTGTTGGCTGTGGTCCACAGGCGCAAGGCCTCCTCGCGGTCGACGCGATTGGCCGGCGGATAGAGGCGCGTGCCGCCCACCGTCTTGCCGGTCACCAGCCAGTTCAGCGAGACCCACGGGTTGTAGCTGGCGACCCGCGTGGCGTCGGTGCCGGCGCCGACGGGGATGCCGGCCTTCAGCATCTTGTTGATCGGCGGCGTGGCCTCGGCGGCCTTGGCCCCGTAGCGCTCCATGAAGTACTCGCCCTGGAACGCCATGCGGTGCTGCACGGCGATGCCGCCGCCCAGGGCCGCGATGCGGTCGATATTGCGGTCGCTGATGGTCTCGGCGTGGTCGAAGAACCAGTGCAGGCCGTCGAACGGCATGTCGCGGTTGACCTTCTCGTAGACGTCCAGCGCCCGCGTGATGGTCTCGTCATAGGTGGCGTGCAGCCGCCAGGGCCAGCGGTTCTCGACCAGGTGACGGATCACCGGCTCCAGGTCGGTCTCCATGTTGGCCGGCATTTCCGGCCGCTCGACGCGGAAGTCCTCGAAGTCGGCGGCGCTGTAGACCAGCATCTCGCCCGCGCCGTTGTGGCGGTACTTGTCGTCGCCCTGCCCCGGCCTGACCTGCTTGGACCAGCTCTGGAAGTCCGACAGCTCGGCCTTCGGCTTCTGGGTGAACAGGTTGTAGCTGATGCGCAGGGTCAACTGGTCGTCGGCGTGCAGCTTCTCGACGATCTCGTAGTCGTCCGGATAGTTCTGGAAGCCGCCGCCGGCGTCGATCACGCCGGTCACGCCCAGGCGGTTCATCTCGCGCATGAAGTGGCGGGTCGAGTTCAGCTGGTACTCGGGCGGCAGCTTCGGGCCCTTGGCCAGGGTGGCGTAGAGGATCGTCGCGTTGGGCTGGGCCAGCAGCAGTCCGGTGGGCTCGCCCGAGGCGTCGCGCTGGATCTCGCCGCCCGGCGGGTTGGGCGTGTCCTTGGTGTAGCCGACGGCGCGCAGGGCGGCGCGGTTGAGCAGGGCGCGGTCGTAGAGGTGCAGGATGAACACCGGCGTCTCGGGCGCGGCGGCGTTGATCTCGTCCAGGGTCGGCAGGCGCTTCTCGACGAACTGGTGCTCGGTGAAGCCGCCCACGACGCGCACCCACTGCGGCGGCGGGGTGTTGGCGGCCTGCTTCTTCAGCATGGCCATGGCGTCGGCCAAGGTCGGCACGCCGTCCCAGCGCAGCTCCATGTTGTAGTTCAGTCCGCCGCGGATGATGTGCATGTGGCTGTCGATCAGGCCCGGGATCACCCGGCGACCCTTCAGGTCGATGATCGTCGGGTTCGGACCGGCGGCGGCGCGGACCTCGCCTTCCTCGCCGACGGCGGCGAACTTGCCGTCGCGGACCAGGGCGGCGTCGGCGCGCGGGTTGCCGCGGTCGAGGGTCGTGAACTTGCCGTTGATGAGCAGCAGATCGGTCATGGGGCGCCTTTCAGCGAAAGCGGAACTTGAGAGAAATGCCGCGCCCAGCGCGACGGCTTGTCGACGATCGAGGGTCATGCCTGGCCCTCCGTAGTTTTGGGGTCGGGGCCGTCGCCCGCGACGGCTTGCGGACCAAGCACCTGGCCGGCGCACTCTGGGGTTTTCAGATAGGCCACGACCGGGGTCCTGGTCATCAGGCGTTTGGCGATCGGGACCGCCTGTTCGCCCAGCAGCATGCCCATCAGGCCCAGTAGGGCGATGGCCGGCGGGGCGGGCGAGCGTACGCCGAGCAGCGAATAGATCACGCCGACGAGCAGGCCGACACCGAGGGAGAGCAGGTAAGGTTTCATGGCCGGCATCCGTGAACGGGAAGTGGAGGCGGGGTCTTGTAGATCCCGCCTCGAAACGAACGTCAGCCGGCGTGGCCTTCCGACGCGCCGAACATGGTCTTGGCGTAGGTGATGCCCAGGCCGTAGGCGCCGCCGTAGGCGCGGGCGATGCCAGTGGTCAGGTCGTAGGTCTCCGAACGGGCCCAGTCGCGTTGCAGCTCCAGCAGGTACTGCAGGGACGTCATCGGGCGGGCGCCGGCCTGGACCATGCGATCCATGGCGCGGTCGTGGGCCTCGGTCGACACGTCGCCGCAGGCGTCGGCGATGACATAGACCTCGAAGCCCTGGGCCAGGGCCGACAGGGCCGGGCCGACGATGCAGACGCTGGTCCACAGGCCAGCCAGCACGAGGCGCGGCTTGCCGATCTCATTGACCTTAGCGATGACGTTGGCGTCTTCCCAGGTGTTCATCGAGGTGCGGTCGAGGGCGGCGACGCCCGGGAAGGCTTCCTTGATCTCGTCGAACATCGGACCCGAGAAGCTCTTCTCGGCGACCGTGGTCAGGATGGTCGAGGCGCCGAAGCCGGCGGCGGCGCGGGCGACCAGGGCGGCGTTGGCGCGCAGCTCGGTGGCCGAGATCGAGTGGGTCGCGAAGGCCATCTGCGACTGGTAGTCGATCATGATCAAGGTGTGGTCGGTCGGGGTCAGCAGTTGCGGGCCGGCGGTGGGGGTGGCGACGATGGTCATGGGACTATCCTTCTGGGTTGTGTGGAGGACCGTTCCGGCCGCCCCGTTGTTCTGACAGGCTCACTTTGGTCGCGACGCATCGACGCATAAATGGAAATGATGGAAATCCATCGTTTCTAAAAACGCTCTCGTCGGTCGCGACGAATTAGGCGTGTTCAGGCTACCGAGCGCCGCCGCTTCCGGATCGGCGGGACGTGCCGCCTTTTGCACGGACCCGCCCCGAAACGCAGCGCCGAAGACCGGGCGCGGGCCGAGCCGCTCGCGCACGACTGTCACAAAACCGCAGTACGGGTCCGGCTCGAACTGTACCGGGAGACGATGATGCTGAGCCTGCTTCTGGCCCTCGTGGCGGCCGAACCCAGCGCCCAAGTCGCGCGGATTCAGGCGGCGCGGATGAACGACATCCTCGCGGTCGGAACGCACAATTCCTACAAGGCCGCGCTCCCGGCCGAGGAGATGGCGGCCATGCTGGCGGCGGCCGGCCCGGGGGCCCTGGGCCTGGACTACAGCCATCGTCCGCTGGCGGAGGAGCTGGACGCCGGCGCCCGTCAGCTGGAGCTGGACGTCGTCCGCGATCCCCAAGGCGGTCGTTTCGCCCAGCCCAAGACCGTGTTCGGCAAGGGTATCGTGCCGACCCCGGCCTGGGCGGCGGCCATGGCCAAGCCTGGCTACAAGGTCATGCACATGCAGGACGTCGACTTCCGCACGACCTGCCCGACTTTCGTCGCGTGCCTGACGGAGATCCGGACCTGGTCGAAGGCGCATCCGGACCATGCGCCGATCCTGATCCTGCTGAACGCCAAGGAGGGGCCGTCCAGCTTCCCCGGCGGCGTCGAGGCCCTGCCGTTCGATGAAAAGGCCTTCGACGCCCTCGACGCCGAGATCCGCTCGGTATTCGCCGATGCCGAACTGATCACGCCCGACCAGGTCCAGGGCAAGCGCGCGACGTTGCGCGAGGCGGTGCTGGCCGATGGCTGGCCGGCGCTGAGCGCGGCGCGGGGCAAGCTGTTCTTCGCCCTCGACGAGGGCCCGGAGAAAATCGCGGCCTATCGCGGCGCCCGCAAGTCGCTGGAAGGCCGGGCGATGTTCGTCAACACCGACGAGACCTCGCCGGCCGCCGCCTACCTGACCCTCAACGATCCCGTCGGCGATCGCGCCCGCATCGCCGCCGCCGTCAAGGCCGGCTTCATCGTCCGCACCCGCGCCGACGCCGACACCGTCCAGGCCCGCAAGAACGACGTTTCGATGCGCAGCGCCGCGTTCTCCAGCGGCGCGCAATACGTCTCGACCGACTATCTGTGGGCCGATCCGCGCTTCGCGGGCGGCTACACGGTGCGCCTGACCGGCGGCGAGGCGGCGACCTGCAATCCCGTCCGCATGGCCAAGGGCTGCGACGCGCCGTTCGACAGCGTGGCTGGCGCGCCGGCTCAAGGCTATCTGAACCCGGCCCAGCGTCCGGACCTGACCAGGACCCTGGCCGCCCCGCCGGCCGCTGGTTCGCCGCGCGCCATCGCCGACGCGGCCATCTTCGACCAGAGCCGGGCCCTGAAGGGCTCCGCTCGCTGGCAGCGGGCCACCGATGACGTTGACGGTTCCACCTGGAAGCACTTCACCGAAGCGCTGGGCGTGACGATCGACCCGACCCAGGCCCCGATCCTCGCCGCCCTGCTGGAACGCGCCGGCGAGGACCGCTCGGTGGTCGGCGTCGCCAAGACCCACTGGGGAACCAAGCGGCCCTATCTGGACAAGCCCAACGCCCCGATCTGCGAGGCCAAGAGCGCCCACCTGGCCGGCAATCCGGACTATCCGTCGGGCCACTCGGCGTTCGGGATGCACGTGGCGATGATCCTGGCCGAACTGGCCCCCAGTCGGGCCGACGCGCTCTACGCCCGGGGCCGCGACTATGCCGAAAGCCGTTGGATCTGCGGCTCGCACAGCGTCAGCGCCACCGAGGCCGGCATGCAGTCGGGCGCCACGATCTACGCCGCCGAGCACGTCTCGCCGTACTTCCGTCGCGACATGGAGGCGGCCCGCGCCGAGCTGGACGCGCTGCTCTCTCAGGGCGGGGCCAAAGGCGCCTCACCCGCTCGGCCGTGAAGTTTTGATGAAATCCACATCTCGCCGCTGAGGGGCCGTCCGGGGCCGTCGTTGAAGCCGTCGGGGGCGCAGGCCGAACGAGCGCGTTCGGTCCTGCCGCCGCCGCAACAACACCTCGGGGATTGAGCGGATGATCGGACTTAACTCGAACGGCGGCCACGCGCGCCGCCTGGCCTGGCTGATGACCAGCTGCGCCGCCATCGGCCTGTTTTCGGCGACGGGCGCTCAGGCCCAGGCCGCGGCCGCGACGGCCGCCGAGAACGCCCAGGTCGAAGAGATCATCGTCACCGGCAGCTATCGCCGCAGCCTCGAGAAGGCCGTGGACATGAAGCGCGAGACGACCGGCTTCTCGGACTCGATCGTGGCCACCGACGTCGCCAACTTCCCCGAGCAGAACCTCGCCGAGGCGCTGCAGCGCATGCCCGGCGTGACCATCGAGCGCAACAAGGGCCTGGGCGGCCGGGTCAGCGTCCGTGGCCTGCCCAGCGAGTTCACCTTCGTCACCATCAACAACCTGGCCACGGCCTCGGGCAGCGGCGGCCGTGACGTCGAGTTCGACATCTTCGCCTCGGAGGTCATCCAGCAGGTGACCGTGCAGAAGTCGCCGCGCGCCTCGGACGAGGAAGGCGGCATCGCCGGCTCGGTCTACATCTCGACGGCTCGCCCGTTCGACTATAGCGGCCGCAAGCTGATTGCCTCGACCGAAGGCGCCTACAACTCGATCTCCAAGAAGACCGACCCGAAGGTCGCCTTCCTGGCCAGCGACACGTGGGGGAACTGGGGCGGCCTGGTGTCGTTCTCGGCCGCGCGCCGTTCGAACCGCACCGACTCCAACTCGGGCATCAACTTCCGCCCGATGTTCCGCTTCCTGGAAGCGGGCGGCGCGCGCGCCTCGCAGGCCGCCGCCGTCCTGGCCCGCGACGCCGGCGTCGTCGTCAAGAGCAACACCAACCGCGACGAGACTGGCCGCATCATCTTCCAGGACAAGGTCGGCGACCGCGCCTACCTGAACACCCAGAAGCAGTGGGGCGGCACCGGCTCGCTGCAGTACAAGCCGTCGGCCAATTTCGACATCGCCTTCGACCTGATGCTGGGCGGCTACGACGCGACCGAGGACCAGTACGACGCGGCCGCCTATTCGGCTTCGAGCAAGAGCACGCTGGAGACCATCCACAGCTACGACAAGACCACCCTGGCCGACTACAACATGGTCGTGCTGCGCGACGTGTCGTACACCGCGACCCAGCACGAGATGCTCAGCAAGGAGCAGATCAACAAGACCGACTACGCCCAGTTCGGCTCGGAGCTGAACTGGCGCGGCGAGACCTGGAAGCTGCACGCCCTGGCGGGCTATTCGGGCGCCAAGAAGACGCTCGACTATTCGAACCTGAAGCACGTGGCCTACGCTCCCTCGCGCACGCGTTGGACGGCCACCGGCGGCGAGACGATCAAGAGCGCCAACCCGGCCTCGATCGACATGTACAACTCGCCGTCGAAGTACCTGTTCGAGGCCTATGAGACGACCCTCGAGAAGATCACCGACGACAAGTACGCCGCGCAGGCGGACTACACGAAAGAGTTCGCCATCGGCTTCTTCCCGGCGCTGAAGACCATCCAGATCGGCGCCCGCTACACCGACAAGTCGAAGGAGCGCCAGTACGGCGCGCTGAACATCCAGGGACCTGGCCCGGGCAGCACCGCCTACCTCAACACCCGCACCATGGCCGACAGCCCGCTGACCCCGATCGGCGATCTGGTTCCCGGTGGCGACTACACGGTCCGCGACCTGAACTGGAGCCAGATCTCCAACGACTACGCGCGCAAGACCTTCCGCTACGCCGGCTTCACCACGCCGTTCACGCCGGGCGACTATTACAAGGTCGATGAGAAGGTCACGAGCCTCTACGCCATGGCCGACCTCGGCTTCGACGTCGGCCCCGTGCCGGTCGCGGTGAACGGCGGCGTTCGCTACGTCGACACCTCGGTCACCTCGTCGGGCTACCACCAGGTGCAGACGACGACCGGCGGCACGACCTACACCCCAGCGCCGGTGTCCAGCGACGGCAGCTACAACAAGCTGCTGCCCAGCGTGAACTTCACCGCCGACATCACCGACAGCATCATGCTGCGCGGCGCGGCGTCGAAGACCCTGATGCGTCCGGCCCTGACCGACCTGGCCTACAAGCGCACCGCCAGTTTCAACTCGTTCCGCTTCACGGATGGCAATCCGGGCCTGAAGCCGACCTTCGCCGAACAGTACGAAGTGGGCCTCGAGAAGTACCTGCCGGAAGGCGGCCTGCTGGCCGTCTCGTATTTCAAGAAGAAGATCGAGGGCGTCGTCCGCCAGGCCCTGACGGGCACGGTCAAGGGCGTCACCAAGTACAACGCCAACGGCACGATCGACGGCGTCTACGACTTCGACGTCTACCAGCCGATCAACGCCGAGGGCTCGTACAATGTCGACGGCGTCGAGATGGTCGCCATCGTGCCGTTCGGTTTGCTGTGGGAGCCGGCCAAGGGCTTCGGGATCAACGCCAACTACACGATCCTGGACAGCTCGCTGAGCGGTCAGTCGCTGATCGGCATCCCGACCCCGCCGGTGGGCCTGGCCGACAAGGCCTACAACTTCACGCTCTACTACGAGAACGACAAGTTCCAGGCGCGCGTGTCCTATAACTACAAGGGCAAGTACGTCGAAGGCATCGGCTACGAGATGTATCCGATCTGGCGCTCGGGCTACGGCCAGACCGACATCTCGGTCAGCTACAACATCAACGAGCGCATCCAGCTGAGCCTGGAGGGGATCAACGTCACCGACGAGGTCACCAAGGGCTACACGATGGATCCGTCCTTCCCGACCATGTACGAGAAGTCGGGACGGCGCTTCTCGCTCGGCCTTCGGATGAACTTCTGAGCCCGCTGGACGCCATCACCGGGCGCGCTCCCCCCTTCGCCGGGGGGAGCGCTTCGGCGCGTCCGGGCAAGGGGAGCGACTGGGGAGGCGGCATGACGGGCCTGCGCGCCGAACTGGTGTTGTTCCTCCAACGGCGCGGTCAGTCGCTGGAGGACGCCGAGGATATCGTCCAGGAGACCTTCGCCCGCTTCCATCGCGCCGGCCACGAGATCGGCCAGGCCGACAGCCGGCCGCTGCTGTTCGCCATCGCCAAGAACCTTCTGAAGGACCACTGGAAGCAGGCCGGCCGCGAACGCGCCCGCACCCTTTGGCTCGATACCGACGACGCGACCGCGGCCTGGGAGAACGCCCCCAGCGAGGATCCCGCCGCCGACCGCCGTTCGATCGCCCGCCAGGACCTGGCCGGCGTCGCCGCCGCCATCCGCGAGCTGCCGCCGCGCTGCCGCGACGCCTTCCTGCTGCATCGCTTCGAGGATTTCAGCTATCGCCAGATCGCCGATCGCCTGGGCGTTTCGGTCAGCATGGTGGAAAAGCACCTGGCCGAAGCGCTACGACGGCTGAAAGCCGCGCGGGGGACCTGAGGTGTTCGGCTTGACGATCGTTGTGAAGATACGCCCCGGGCAGGACCGGACCGCGCCGCTCATTGGGAAGGCCTAACCGCCAAGATGCTCGATCGTCTCGCCAGCCTGTTCGAAGCCAAGCCGCGCACCGCGGAGGACTGGGTCGTGCGCCTGGGTCGCCCGGACGCGCCGCGTTCGACCCTGGCGGCCTTCGAGCGTTGGCTGGCGGCCGATCCCAGGAACCTCGTCGACTACCAGGACGCCAAGGCTCTGCTGCGCCAGGCGCGCGACCTAAGGGCCGAACTCCTCGGCGAACTCAATCTGATCCCACCCGCGCCGATGGCGGTTCGTGGCCGATCGAAGACGGGATGGACGCCGGTGGCCCTGGCCGGAGGTCTGGTCGCTGCCGTTCTGGCTGTAGCCATCGCCCCGACCCTGTTCACTCGCCTCCACGACCCGCTGGCTGGCGCCGCCACCTACACGACCGCCGTCGGCGAGATCCGCGACGTGACCCTGGCCGACGGCTCGGTGGTCACGCTGGACACCGCCACAACCCTACGCGCCAAGGTCGACGGCAAGGTTCGTCGCCTCGCCCTGGACAAAGGCGGGGCCTATTTCGCGGTCGCCCACGACAAGGTCCACCCGTTCCAGGTGGCCCTGGCCGACCGGCAAGTCATCGTCACCGGCACCCACTTCGCCACGAGCCTCCGCGACGGCCGTGCCCGGGTGGAGCTGCTGGAGGGCTCGGTCGAGGTTTCGCGGCCCCGATCCTCGATCGAGCCCGTCCATCTCGTTCCCGGCGACCAGGTCAGCTACCAGGCCGGCGGCGCGGTGCGGCGCGAGGCCCGGATCGATCCGGCCACGGCCGTCGCCTGGCGCCAGCGCCGGCTGGTGTTCCAGGACGCGGCGCTGTCCGAGGTCCTGGCCGAGCTGGGCCGCTATACGGACGCCAGGATCCGCCTGGCCGACCCGGTCCTGGGCCGCCAGCGCGTCACCGCCATGCTGCCGCTGGACGGCCAGGGCACGGTGATCGATCGCGCCGCCAAGGTGCTGCCGGTGGTGTTGAAAAGCACTGCTCCGGGCGAGGTCATCGCCACCGCGCGCTAAAGGCGTTCAGGCGGTAAGGCCGCCCACATCAGGACCCTTCGCGAGTCTGTCACGAAGCGGCGCTACCAGACCTTGGGCGCCTAGCTGCGCCGGGGTTTTTCACCAGTCGCCGCATGTCTTTCCGCCGCGTGTCCGCCCTGACGATCGCGGCGCTGGCCGTGACCGCGCCGGCGTTCGCGCAAGGACCGGCGCCGCGTTTCGACATCCCGGCCCAGGACGCCCGCGCCGCCTTGATGGCTCTGTGCCTCAAGGCCGGCTGCGCTTTCGCGTTTTCGACCGAGCCGGGCCGCGCCTACCGCACCAACGCCGTCTCCGGGACGATGCCGTGGCGCGAGGCCCTGAAGCGCCTGCTGGCGGGCACGGGCCTGCGCTACGAGATCGCCGACCAGACCTCGGTGCGGGTGTGGGCGGTGGCGGCGCCCGCATCGCCGCAGCGTGTCGCGCCGGTCCCCGAGGCGCCCGTCGACCTTGAGGCGGTCACGATCACCGCCGCCTTCGTGGCCGGCATCGAGGACTCCCTGCTCCAGAAGCGGCGCGCCGACGCCATCGTCGACGCCGTCTCGGCCGGGCGGATCGGCGAGCTCCCGGCCGCCAATCTCGCCGAGGCCCTGCAGCGCGTGCCGGGCGTGGCCATCGAGCGCGAGGTGGGTGAGGGGCAGTTCGTCAGCGTCCGGGGTCTGGGGCCGCTGTTCCAGTCGGTGACCCTGAACGGCGCGCCGGTGGCGTTCAACGAGAACATCCGCAACTCGACCCAGAGCGGCCGGCAATTCCGGTTCCGCGCGCTGTCGGCCGATCTGCTGGCCGGGGCCGTGGTGGCCAAGTCGGCGACGGCCGATCTGGTCGACGGCGGCATCGGCTCCAACATCGACATCCGCACGGTTCGCGGGCTGGAGGGGCCCTCGTACCTGTCGTTGCGCGCCGACGCCCATGCCGAGGCCCGCACGGGCGTGGTCTCGCCGGACGTCGCCGTCTCCGGTCGCTGGCGACGGGCCGATGGTCGGCTGGGCTTGGTGGCCGGCGTTTCCACCGAGCGGCGAGAGGTGCAGTACGACCGCTTCCAGATCTCCAGATATCGCGACCTCGTGGTCAACGGCGCGCCCTTGACCACGCCCGAGGACATCCGAACCACGGTCGAGCAGGAACAGCGGGCGCGGACCACGGCCTTCGTCGGGGCGGAATGGCGGGTCTCGCCGAGCGCCACGCTCTATGTCGACGCCCTGGCCTCGCGTTTCGACAACAGCATCCGCGAGGACCGCGTCGTCTACACCGTCGGCGACTATGCCGCCCAGGTCCTCGCGGCGGGGGGCGCGCGCATCGAGGGCCGCACCCTGCTCGGCGGACGCGTCACCGCCGGCCAGATTGGCAACAATCTGGAAGTCTCCGACCAGGTTCACGAGAACGTCTCCCTGAGCCTGGCCATGAAGGCCGACGCCGGCGCCTGGACCCTGGAACCGCGCCTCAGCCTGTCCAGCGCTCGCTCCAACCTCGACACGCCGTTGCAGCGGATCGGGGCGGTCAGTCCCCTGGGCGTATCCTACAGCTTCGACCTGGGGCCCGACCTCGTCGAGCGCCGAAAGGCGCCGCTGCTGTCGACGCCCTTCGACCTGAGCGATCCCGCCCAACTGACCTTCTCGCGCTATGGCGTCCGCGCCACCCAGGTGGATGATCACGACGTCACCGGCCTGGTCGCCGCCGAGCGGTCGGTCGACTGGAGTCTGGGACCGCTGCGATTCGAACGCCTGCGCCTGGGCGGACAGGTCACCGACCGGGGGCGCGACTTCCAGCGCCGTGATCGCGAGGCCGCGCCGCGCATCGGGACGGCCGTCGACGCCGGCTTCTTCGACGTCGGCGCCCCCAGCGACGCCTTCGACCGCCTGATCGCCGCGCGGCCGTCGGCCTGGACCGCCGCTGATTTCACCGCCTTTCGCGCCGGCTTCGTGCTGCCGGGGGAGGCGGATGGGGTGATCGTCGACGCTAAGGCTCTGGTCCCCACCGGCGCGGACCTGCAGGGCTCCTACAAGGTCGGCGAGCGGATCCTGGCTGGTTACGGACGACTGGATTTTTCGACGACCGTGCTGGGCCTGCCGGCCACCGGAAATATCGGCGTGCGGACGGCGCGGACGCGGACGGACGTGGCCGGCACGCTGCTGGGCGTTTCGTCGACGGGCTATATCGACGTCAAGCCAGTCCGCTACGCCGGCGCCCACGCCGTGGTGCTGCCCAGCGCCAACTTGGCGATCACCCTCGACCCGCGCTGGCGGCTGCGGCTGGCCGCCTCGCGCAGCATCACCCGGCCGTCGCTGGCGGATCTGCGCTCGGCGACCGTGCCGGCCAGCAGCCTCGTCTCGATCCTCTACCAGCGCGGCCAGGCCGAGATCGACCACCCCTCTCCGGGGACCCTGTTCTCCGGCGTCGGCGGCAATCCGGAACTCAAGCCCTATCTGGCCACCAACTACGACCTTTCGCTGGAGCGTGAGTTCGAAGGTTTCGGCGGTGTCAGCCTTGCGGTGTTCCACAAGACCATCGACGACTTCATCGTCGTCTCTGCCCAGCCGGAGCGCCTGGCCTTCGCGACCCGCGCCGGGCCGCCGGTCGTGGCCACGGTGATGATGTCCCGACCGCGCAACGCGGGCGTGGCGAAGGTCACGGGCCTGGAAGCCGCCTTCAGCCGGCGTTTCGCCCACGGGCTTGGAGTGTGGACCAGCGCCACCTGGGTCGACGCCGCCAGCCGTGACGATCAGGGCCGCCGCGGGCGGCTGAACGGCGTCTCGCGCCTGTCCTGGTCGATCAGCCCCTTCGTCGAGCGCGGCCCGCTGCACGCTCACCTCTCCTGGACCTGGCGCTCTCCGTTCGGCTCAGAGGCCGATATGCAGGGGGGAGGGGTGTCCAGCTTCGTGGTCGCCAGCGCTGGCTATCTGGACGCGGCCGGCTCCTACGACCTCAGCCCGCGCGTCTCGCTGTATGTCGAGGCCAGCAACCTGACCGACACGGTCGAGGCCGCCTATGAGGGCCAGCGCAACCGCCCGCTGCAGATCGGCCGCTCGGGGCGCTCGTTCGGTTTTGGCGTCCGCGTGCGGCTGTAACCGCTGATTTGTCCCTAGGACACCGGTTACCATCCTGAAATAGTGGGCAACCGGGGCGGGAAGGCCAGAATTCTGCGCGCGGGAGATTGTCAGGCCTCACCCCATCGAGCCGGTTCGCTAGCCACAAAAATCTGTTCAGACGGCCTTGAAAAAATCCTGCCAGCGCTGTCATTTTGTCATTGCGGCCGTCAGCGACCGATGTTACCGCTAACTAGTGCCTCGTGCTTTGGTTGTTTCTCCAACGCTCGCGGGACGGGAAGAGCAGCCGGAAATGCTTCCGGCGCGTAACAAAAACACTGCCCCACAGGGGCTAATTAGGGGGAACGGCCTATGAAGCGGCATCGTCGCTTGAACGCGTCTGCCTCTTGCGTCGCCATCACGGCGGCCATGTTCGCCAGCTCAGCGCTGGCTCAGCAGACCCAAGAAAACACCGCCGTGGACGAGATCGTCGTCACCGGCATCCGCGCTTCTCTCGAGCGGTCGATCGCGATCAAGCGCAACAACAGCGGCGTGGTCGACGCCATCTCCGCCGAAGACATGGGCAAGTTCCCGGACACCAACCTGGCTGAATCCCTGCAGCGGATCACCGGTGTGTCCATCGACCGCACCAACGGCGAAGGCTCGCAGGTCACGGTCCGCGGCTTTGGTCCCAGCTTCAACCTGGTCACCCTGAACGGCCGCTCGATGCCGACCGCAAAGGTCGCCACGGTCGGTGGCGACCAGTCGGCTGACTTCGCGTCGGGTACCAGCCGCTCATTCGACTTCTCGAACCTGGCTTCGGAAGGCGTGACCACGCTGGAGGTCTACAAGACCGGCCGCGCGGCCATTCCGACGGGCGGCATCGGCGCCACGATCAACGTCAAGACCCGTCGTCCTCTGGACGGCAAGCCGGGTCTGACGGGCAGCATCGGCGTCAAGGGCGTCTACGACACCAGCATGGACAAGAAGGTCGACGACTTCGGCCACAAGTTCACGCCGGAAGTCTCGGGCCTGCTGAACTGGGCCGATGACAGCGAAAAGTTCGGCGTCTCGGCGTTCGGCAGCTATCAGAAGCGCGACTTCACCAGCCGCAGCACCACCTCGAACGACTGGAACATCCGGACCTATTCGGATTTCATCAATCCCGCCAACGGTTTCGTCCGCAATGGCGGCGCGACCCAGATCACCAACTCCCCGGCCAGCGGCTCGACCCTGGTCGCGATCCCGAACGACAGCCGTTATCACTTCTCGCAAGGCGAGCGTGAGCGCATCAACGGCCAGATGTCGGTCCAGTACCGTCCCGTCGAAAACCTGACCCTCACCGTGGACGGGCTGTACGCCCAGAACAAGCAGTTCGAACGCCGCAACGACAGCACCAACTGGTTCAATCGTCCGTTCGACAAGGTGACGTTCGACAAGAACCCCGTCGTCGCCACCGCCGTCCTGCTGTCCGAAGCGCTTTCGGGCACCAAGGACATGGGCTTCGAGCAACAGTACCGCGCCACCAAGGACACGCTGAAGTCGGTCGGCTTCAACGGCGACTGGAAGGTCAATGACCGCTTCAGCCTGGCTCTGGACGCCCACGTCTCCAAGGCCGACAGCCGTCCGGACGCTCCGAACGGCACCAGCATGACCTCGGTTTCGATCGGCGCGCCGGTCGTCTCCGCCCACAGCGTCGACTACAGCGGCACGGTGCCGGTGCAGACCATCAGCATCAATGACGCCGCGCCGCGCGGCAATGGCAACGGCGTGCTGGACGCCGGCGACCTGGGCAGCCAGGTCGCCCGCACCTCGGCCCAACGCCAGCAGCAGAAGGTCAAGGAAGTCCGACTCGACGGTCGCTGGGACCTGGACGACAACGGCAGCCGCTTCGACTTCGGGGCTGACTACCGCACGTCGACCATGATCCAGACCAGCCTGAACACGCAGCAGGATCTGGGCAGCTGGGGCATCTCCTCGCCGCGCGACGTCCAGCAGTACGCGGGCAACCTGGTGAAGCAGTTCTGCCTGGCGTGTCAGTTCAACTCGTTTGACCTGAAGCAGTCGGGCGCGGGCCTCGTGTCCTTCCGCGCCAACGCGATCGACCTCTACAATGCCTTGTCCAAGCCCTACGCGGCGCTGGGCAACGCGGTCGGGGTCACCGGCCAGGACAACAACCGCGTCAAGGAAAACATCTCGTCCGTGTACGGTCAGGTGACCTGGAAGTCCGAACTGGCCGGTCTCCCGGCCGAGTTGGTGACCGGCATTCGCTACGAGCGGACGGATGTCACCTCGACGTCGCTGGTGCGCACGCCCAGCGCCATCGTGTGGACCGCCGACAACGACTTCACGGTCCAGACCTCGAGCACCTACCAGCCGATCTCCGGCAAGGGCAAATACAACAACCTGCTGCCCTCGATGGACTTCCGCGTTGACCTGCGGGACAACCTGACCAGCCGCTTCTCGTTCAGCCGCACGGTCGCGCGTCCGGAATACGGCAACCTGTTCGCCGCCCAGTCGGCTGGGGCGCCGAACCGTCCGGTCGCCAACGGCGCCATCCCGCTCGGCACCTCGGGTAACCCAGACCTGGAGCCGCTGATCTCGGACAACTTCGATGTGTCGGTGGAGTGGTACTACAAGCCCAGCAGCTACATCTCGGTGGGCTTCTTCGAGAAGCGGGTGAACAACTTCGTCGGCACGGGCACCAAGAACGGCAACCTGTTCGGCCTGCGTGACCCGAGTTCGGGCGCGGCGGGCACCCGTTCGGGCGACGCCAAGACCGCTCTGACCGCGATCGGCGCCAACCAGACCGACGTGAACCTGTTCACCATGACGGCCCTGATCCAGCGGACCGGCTCGGTGGCGGCGGCGACGACGCAGTTCCAGGCCAACCGCATCTCTGGCGGCGACCTGAACCAGTCCTTCGTCGATCAGATCCTGGCGGCTACCGACATCACGGCCAACAGCAGCGACCCGTTGTTCAACTTCCAGATCTCGCAGCCGATCAACAACAAGACCGGCAAGATCCACGGCTTCGAAATCGCGGGCCAGCACTTCTTCGGCGACACCGGCTTCGGCGTCTCCGGGGCCTATACGCTGGTGCGCGGCGATGTCGGCTTCGACAACGGCGTGGACCCGTCGCAAGACCAGTTCGCGCTGCTGGGTCTGTCGGACACGGCCAACGCGACGCTGATCTACGACAAGAACGGAATCTCGGCCCGCCTGATCTACAACTGGCGCGACAAGTTCCTGCAAGCCACCAACCGCGGTGGTTCGCGCAACCCGGTCAACGTCGCGCCCTTCGGCCAAGTGGACTTCAGCGTCAACTACGACGTCACGCCCAAGCTGGCGATCTCGCTGGAAGGCCTCAACCTGACCAAGGAGCACCTGCGCACCTATGCTCGGGACGAGAACGAGCTGTGGTTCGGTCAAGAAATCGACCGCCGCTTCCTGCTCGGCGCTCGCTACCGCTTCTAGACCGGAAGTCCTGGAAGTGGATGAAGGGGTCGCCGCTTGCGGCGGCCCCTTTCTTCCTTTGAAGTAGCCTCCCGCGAGCATCAGTTGGCCGACATGAACCGAGTGCTTCTCAACAACGTCGATCACGCCGACCTGCGCGTGATCGCCAGCCATGGCGTCGCCTACGGCGATGCGATCAATCAGACGCTGCTCCTGCCGACCGAGTTCGAGGCGGCGCAGCGCGAATATCCCATCCTGATCCGCAAGGACGCCGCCGGCGACTACCAGGCCGTGGCGCTGCTGGGCCTGGATCGCGACGAGAACCTGTTCCTCGACGAGACCGGCTGGAACGCCCGCTACATCCCCGCCGTCCAGCGCCGCGGGCCCTTCTCGATCGCCCTGCGGCACGATGCGCGCGGCGAGGAGCCGCGAGCGATGATCCATGTCGATCTCGACCATCCGCGCGTCAGCCGCGACGCGGGCGAGCGTCTGTTCCTGCCGGCCGGCGGCGCCGCGCCTTACCTGCAGAGCGTCAACCAGACCTTGGCGCTCATCCACGAAGGCCTGGAAGTCACCGGCCCGATGTTCGCCGCTTTCGACGAGCTCGGCCTGATCGAGCCGATCGACATCGAGATCAAGCTGGACGACGAGACCAGCTACGAGGTGCCCGACGTCTTCACCTTGGCGCCCGACCGTCTGGCGGCCGTCGCAGGCGCGGAGCTTGAGCGTCTGCACCAATCGGGCCTGCTGCGCGCGGCCTGGGCCCTGATCGCCTCGATGGGCAATATCGAGGACCTCATCGCCCGCAAGACCCGCAAGCGCCGCTCTCTCGGGATCGGCCTGACGTGACCGCCCTGACGGCCCGCCGGACGCTGGAGACCACGGTCGCGACGCCGGCCCAGATCCCGTTCGACGCCGTGTTGGCTGGCCAAACGCCGATGGTCTTCAAGGGCCTGGCGCGGGACTGGCCGTTAGTGCAGGCAGGCCTCGAATCCAGCCAGGCGGCGCGCGACTATATTCGCGCTCACGACCAGGGCGGTCGGGTCGTCGGCTACAGCGGTGATCAGTCGATCAAGGGCCGGTTCTCCTACGACGAGACCCTCACGGCCATGAACTTCGAGGCCGAGCGCGCGCCGCTGGAGACCTTTCTGCGCCGCCTCGAAGAGGTCGAGGGCCGAAACGACGCCCCCTCGGTCTATGTCGGCTCGGCCGATCTCGACGCCTATTTCCCAAGCCTTAAGGCCGCGAACGACCTGGGCTTGGGCCCCGATGTGTTCGGTCCGCAGCCGCCGATGGCCGGGATCTGGATCGGGAACCGCACGACGGCGGCCGCCCACTACGACATGTCCAACAATATCGCCGTCTGCGCCGTGGGCCGTCGGCGCTTCACTTTGTTTCCGCCGGACCAGGTGGCCAATCTCTATCCCGGCCCGCTGGAGCCGACGCCTGGCGGCCAGGTGGTCAGCCTGGTTGATTTCGAGGCCCCCGACTTCGAGCGGCATCCGGGTTTCCTCCAGGCGATCGCCAGCGCCCAGGTGGCCGAGATCGAGCCCGGCGACGTTCTCGTCTATCCAGCCCTGTGGTGGCACCAGGTCGAGGCGCTGGAGCCATTCAACGTGCTGGTGAACTACTGGTGGAACGCCTCGCCGGGTTTCGTCGATACGCCGATGACCACCCTGCTGCACGGTCTGCTCAGCCTGCGTGATCGGCCCGACTTCGAGAAGCAGGGCTGGAAGGCCCTGTTCGACTACTACCTGTTCGGCCCCGCCGAGCGCGCCGGGGCGCATCTGCCCGAGGCCGCGCGGGGGCCGCTGGGACCGATGGACGAGATCAAGGCCAGGCGGCTGCGAGCATACCTGCTCGACCGCCTGAACCGATAAGACTGAACCGACAAGAAGAACGAAGGGGAGGGCGCGATGACCCAGCAGACGATCCGCAAGGTGGTGATCGCGGGCGGCGGCACGGCCGGCTGGATGGCCGCCGCGGCCCTCGCCCGGCAGCTCGGTCCGCTGCTCGACATCAGCCTGGTCGAGTCCGAGGACATCGGCACGGTCGGGGTGGGCGAGTCGACGATTCCCACCGCTCGCACCTTCAACGCCTTGCTCGGCATCGACGAGGCCGAGTTCATGCGCGCCACCCAGGCGACCTTCAAGCTGGGCATCTCGTTCGAGAATTGGGGCGAGATCGGGGACCGCTATATCCACTCGTTCGGCCAGGTCGGCAAATCCACCTGGATGGGCGGCTTCCATCACTTCTGGATGCAGGCCCGCGAGCAGGGCTTCGGCGGCGATCTGGGCGACTACTGCTTGGAGCTGAAGGCCGCCGAGCAGAACCGGTTCTACACCGGCGACGAGAGCCCGCTGAACTACGCCTACCACCTGGACGCCAGTCTCTACGGCCGCTTCCTGCGCGGCATGGCCGAGACCGACGGGGTGCGCCGGGTCGAGGGCAAGATCGCCTCCGTCCGTCAGAACGCGGAGAGCGGCTTCGTCGAGGCCCTGGTCATGGAGAGCGGCGAGGCGGTCGAGGGCGACCTCTTCATCGACTGCACCGGCTTCCGCGGCCTGTTGATCGAGCAGACCTTGAAGGCCGGCTTCGAGGATTGGGACCATTGGCTGCCGACCAACAGCGCCCTGGCCGTGCAGACCCGGTCAACCGAGCCCGCTGTGCCTTACACCCGCGCGATCGCCCACGAGGCGGGCTGGCGCTGGAAGATCCCTTTGCAGCACAGGGTCGGCAACGGTCTCGTCTACTGCAGCGACTTCATGTCCGATGACGATGCCCGCGCCAAATTGATGGGCGAGATCGAGGGCGAGACCCTGATCGAGCCTCGCCTGATCCGCTATCGCACCGGGCGTCGGCGCAAGACCTGGGACAAGAACGTCGTGGCCCTCGGCCTGGCCAGCGGCTTCGTCGAGCCGCTGGAATCGACCTCCATCCACCTGATCATGATCGGGGTGACGCGGCTGATGCAGCTGTTTCCCTTCGCCGGGATCAGCCAGGCGGCGGTCGATCGCTACAACCGCCAGGCGGACGACGAGCTGGAGAAGATCCGCGACTTCATCATCCTGCACTACAAGGCGACCGAGCGGACCGACAGCCCGTTCTGGGATCGCGTGCGCGCGATGGACATCCCCGACAGCCTGGCCCAGCGCATCGAGCTCTTCCGCCAGAGCGCTCAGGTCTATCAGGCGCCGGGAGAGCTGTTCCAGGTCGACTCGTGGCTACAGGTTCTGCTGGGCCAGCGGATCCAGCCTCAGGCCTACCACCACATGGGCCGGCTGATGCCGCCTCTGCAGTTGAAGGCCGCGCTCGAAGACCTCAAGCGCAACATCGACGGCATGGTCGCCCGACTGCCGCGGCATCAGGCCTTCCTAGACCGCTACTGCGCGCCCCCGGTGAGCAAGAGCGCCTAGATCGGGAGCGGCGCGAACAGCCTCTGCAAGGTTGCGCCGATCCGCGCGGCGGCGGGGTCGGTGTCGGCCAGGCCCATGGCGGTCAGTTCGCCGCCGATGCGGCGGCCGACGGCCAGCAGAGGGCGGCCGGTCAGCTGGGCCTGCGCCAGGTCCTCTATGGCCTCGGCGTAGCGGGCGGCGTTGAGATTGGCCAGCGCCCAGGCGCGGGCGGCCTTGCCGGTTTCGCGGCGCAGGGCCTCGTCGGCGACCAGGCGTTCGAGCACCTCGCGCAGCTCCTCGACCACGATCCCGCCATCGATCTTGAAGACCAGGTCGTCGGGCAGCTCGCCATAGAAGCCGGCGCGGGCCACGACGGTCGGGCGGCCGCTGAGCATGCCTTCGCAGGCCGAGCCCGAGGCGCCTTCCAGCACCGGCTTGCGCAGGGCGACCATGATGTCGGCCTCGTCGAGTCGGCGGTCGAGTGTGTCGTCGTCGACCGCGCCGTCGACGACCAGGTTCTCGAACCCGACCTTGGCGGCGGTGGCTTCCAGCTTGGCGCGTTCCTCGTCCGAGATCGGCCCGACCAGGCGATAGACGCAGGCCTTCAGGGTGTCGGAGCCGCCAATGGCGCGGATCACGTCGTCGACGCGCTTGTTGGGGTTCATGACGCCAACCGTGGTGATCGTCAGCTGGCGCTTGGCCTTCGGCGGCCCCGGCGGGGTGGCGCGGTCGGGGCAGCACAGCGGCGTCACGGCGACTGGGCCTTGGACGACGGCCTCCAGCTTGGGAGCGTAGAACTGGGCGTGCGCCAAGGCGGCCTCGCACCGGCCCGCCAGCCATTCGGTCATCGGCAGGTGCTGGGCGATCTCGCCCATGTCCAGCATCTGGCCCGAGCGGACGGCCACGGCGTGGGGCAGGGCCGCCTCGCCATAGGTCGCGACGATCTCGGCGTCGTGCCGACGGTAGTCCAGGCCGTTGTAGTGCAGCCAGCCCGAGAACAGGTTGTAGATGTAGAAGTCGTGGAAGATCCCCAGGCACGGGGCGGCGTCCAGGATCGCGAACACGCCGGCGTGGAAGGGATAGTTGTCGCCGATATTGACCACGACCACATCGTAGTCGTCGCGCAGGCGCGAGAGGTCGTAGGACCGCCAGTGGCGCACGCGCAGGCCCGTCGGGTGCAGCGGTTCGGCCGCGTCGTCCTTGTCCTCGCAGCGCAGGATCTCGACCTGGTGGCCGCGCAGGGCGAGATGCTTGGCGACCTCGGCGCTGACCCGGCCGATCGACGAGCGCAGGACGAAGGGCGTCACCCAGCAGATCTTCATGGCAGAGATCCCTAGCGCATTTTCCGACGAAGTGGGTACCGGTTCGTCGTCAGAAAATGCGTTAAAACAAGAGGCTAGAGTATTTCACCGATCCAATTGGATCGAAAATGCCCTAGCGCCGCAGCAGACGCTTTTCGGCGTCGCCGCCAGCGCGCACGAAGGCGATGTTGGCCGAGACCACCTTGGCGGCGGCCTTGGCGTTGGTCGGCTCGGCCGCGCCGGTCGTCTCGTCGATGATGTAGGCCTTGAAGCCCGCGTCGCCGAAGGCCTTGAACCATTGGGCCGGGGTCTGTCCGACGCGCTTGAGGTGCTCGGGACCGAACTCGGCGACGATGGCCAGGTCCTTGTTCTTGGCGATCAGGCCCGACATGCCGGCCAGCACGTCCAGCTCGGCGCCCTCGACGTCGATCTTGACCACGTCCATGCGTTGGGCCGGCGCGACGGCGTCCAGGCGCACGACCTCGACCTGGATCTCCCGCGAGCCCTCGGTCTCGGGCAGGGCGTAGAGCGAGCTGTGGCCGATGATGTCGCTGACGTGGAAGGTCAGCTGGCCGGCCTCGGCGCCCACGGCTTGGTCGCGGACCTCGACCCAGGACAGGCCGTTGAGGTGGCGCATCTTCTCGAGGTTGGCGCGTGGGATGGCTTCAGGCTCGAAGGCGATGACCTTGCCGCCTGGGCCAGCGGCCCACGCCATTATCAAGGTAAGCAGGCCGATATTGGCGCCGACATCGGCGACGACCATGCCGGGCTGGACCAGGCGACGCAGCACGTCACCCGTGCCGGGCTCCAGGCCGCGACTGGTGGCGTTGGCCAGCATGGTCACGAAGGTGGGCAGGGCGGTTGGCGCAAGAATGTAGCCGTCGCGCATGCGGATGGCGGTCGACTCGGCGTCGTAGTGGATCAGCGGCCGCGCCTTGATCTCCAGCTCGTCGAAGCGGGGGCCGAACAGGCCAGGCAGGCGGGCCAGGTCCGAACCGAACTGGTCGCCGCGTACCTCAAGGCGCGCGAGCGGCGGCTCCAGCCGCGAAAGATGGGCCGACAGCGCGCGGGTGGCCTCATCGCTCTGTTTGAGCGCCATGTGCAGAAGGGCGTGGGTCTGGTCCAGTCGCAGGTTCACCGCATGCAACTCGGCCGAAAGCGCGTTCAGGTGGCCGCGCGTCTTGCGCAGCTCATGCTCGACGCTGGCCTGCAGATAACGGCGCGCATAGTCGGCGACCGGCGAGAGCAACGGCCCCAGCAGCCGCCGGGCGAAGCCGAAGCGGCGGCGCGGCGGCGGGCCGTCGGGTTGCGGTGCGGGGTCGGCGACCGAGGTCGCGGACTGCGGGGAACGCATGGCGGAGCGGATCGCCATGTCCAGGCGTACGGGCCTCAAGTCAATTTTCCTAAACAGGTCTCGACAAGCCCCGGCCGAATGACCGCGGCGCCCGCCACCAGAGCGCGACCGCGTCTGTTTAGATCAGATTCCCGTCGTGCAGGAACGACGAATGATCGCCGACCAGGCTGATCGAGCTGCCGTCCGCGAAATCGAACGTCATGCTGTCCAGGTGGCTGATCAGGTTGCTGTTATGCAGGACGCGGCTGTCGAGGATAATGATCTCGGCGCCGTTGACCACGATCTCGACCACCGGGGCGTGGGCGATGAAGTAGTCGATGAACTGCTTGACCATGTCCGGCGACGCATAGGCCGGGGTTTCCGGCTTCGGCGGCTCGACAGGCGACGTCATACCACCCGTAGGCGAATCCGAACCGCCGACGTCGACGGGCGTGGTCGGCGTGGTCGGAGATTCCGGAGCGGTCGGCCCGCCAAGGTCCGCGGGCGCGGGCGTCGTCGAATAATGTTGGCCGCGTCCGACGATGTCCGCCAGCACGTCAGGCAGCTTGGAGACCTCGATGACGGTGATCTTGCGGTCGCCCTGGTCACCCAGGACGGCGCGGACCAACTGCACCGCCTCGACCGAGGGCAGGCTGCCGGAAGACAGGTCCAGGCGAACATCGATCGTCCAGCTGGCGCTGTCCGTCGCAGCCGCGGGCAGGCCCGAGACGTGGTCGTGACCGCCCTTGCTAGTCTCGCCAACGACGGCTTCGGCCGCGGCCGAGGTCGCGCCCGAACTCTGCGGCAGGGTCGAAAGGATCGCCACCAGCGACAGCACCGACGAGACGGTCTGGGCGGGCGTGCTGTCCACGGCGGTGACGTGGGGCGCGCTGTTCAGCGACAGGCCGCTGTCCGTGGCGACCACGGCGGGCTGCGCGACGCCGCTGAAGTCCAGCGAGGCGGCCGCCGCCGTGATCGCGGCGCTCGCCGAAGGATCGATGGTCACCGTCTGGGTCTTGTAGTCGGACGCCAGCAGGGCGGCGGCCAGCACCAGGACCGCCTGGTTGGCGGGAAGCTGGACGGTGTCGTAGGTCGCCGCCTGCGGCGAGGTCATCGACGCGACGCCGTTGCCGAGGCCGGCGTTCGAGCTGGACGACAGCAGGACGGGGCGGCTGTGGCCGGACTGGGCGTTGCTGGCGCCGGTTTCGCCGGCGCGGGCCTCGCCCGTCTTGAAGAAGGCGGTGCCGACCACGGCGACCAGCAGGGCGGCCGGGTGAATCGACAGGTTGCCGCCGCTGTCCTGACGGCGGATCAGCGGGTGGCGCGACACCATGTTGCGCACCAGCGCGGTGAAGTCGAAGCCGCGGGCGATCTCTTCGTAGGCGGGGCCGGCGATGATGTACTCGCCGTCGATACGCGCGAAGTGGATGACCACCTCGCCGTCGTCAGACCGGTAAAAGACGAACCAGGGTTCGTTCTCGTCGCTCATGCCCCGGTCGGTGCCGACGCGGATGCCCGCGCGGATCAGGGCGCTCTCGACGCGATAGAACTCAGCCAGTTCCTGCTGAGTCCAGTCGGCCGGCTTGGGCGCGTAGCGCGGCGAGCGCTGGAAGAACGAAAGGACCTGAGCGGTCATGCGGTGGTGATTTCCCCACGCCTAAGAACAAGGCCGGCCCCCACCGGCAGGGCGACACTAACCGAACTACGCTTCGCTGAACAGGATTTCGTAGGTGATCGGATCGTAGAACCGCAGCAGCTCGCGAACGAAGGTCTTTTCGGGAACCTCGAACGCTTGCGCCCAATCCCGATAGCGATCGGGCGGAATGCGGCCGCGACCGGTCTCGAGCTGAGAAATGAAGGTATAATAGTCGGCGCCGACCTTAGCCGCGAGCTGGCGCTGCGACAGGCCCACGGCCTCGCGCTGCTCCTTCAGCCAGCGACCCCCTTCGCGGCGGAGGTCTTGCACCTCCGAGGCGCTGCGGCGTTGCGGATTACCATACATAATAAAGACCTCACGCCCCGTCCGTCGTGCGGAGCGCGTGTGCGCGCTCGATCACTGACGTCCGAAATCCGCATTCTATATACCCGGTTCGGCGTGGGGGTTCAAGGAACGCGACATAGGAATTTGCTGTACCGGTTAGAAAAATGCTGTACCCCGTGAATTCGGCTATTGTCGACGTATGACGTTTGCTCTATAGCCGTCGCTGCTCCCATGCGTGCCAATAGGTCGCGGGGGGTGTGGGATTTTTTTGGGAGACAAGCCACATGGCTTATACGACTAGCCAACTGCAGACGTTCTTCACGAACGCCAACGCCGGCACCCAGCCGAGCGCCGCTCAAACCCTGACCCTGACGGCTCTGGCCAACCAGAACGCCGCTGGCACCCTGACCGACGCGCAAGCGCTGGCCCAGACCATCGACCTGGCTTCGGACATCACCACCGCCGTCAGCGTTGAAACCTACGCCTTCTTCACCGGCGTCGCGCCCAGCCAAGCTGGCCTGTCGTTCCTGAACGCCGCCTTCGTTGGCGCCGGCGCTCAAGCGGGCCTGAACGGCGAAAACCGCTTCATCGCTCAATCGGTCGCTCTGGCCCTGGGCAACACGGCCGCCAAGACCGCGTTCAACACCTCGTACGGCGCTCTGTCGGTCGCTGAAGCCACCAAGGCCGCCTACAACATCATCATCGGCAACGCCGCGGCCGCCGCCGCCGGCATCAATGTCGACGCCGCCGTTGGCTTCCTGACCAGCGCGACCTCGGTCGCCTACTACACCAGCTACGTGAAGGCCAACCTGCCGGCCACCACCAGCGCCGCCGACCTCGATCTGGCCGTCAAGGCCGCGATCGTTGGTGAAATCATGTACCTCGCCACGACGTTCAACAACGGCGCTGGCGTCGGTTCGTATGCTGCCGCCACGACCAACCTGATCAAGGACCTGGCTGACGACGGCAGCCTGACCGCCAACAACTCGGCTGGTATCAACCTGTTCGGCGCTTATGGCGCGAACGGTGGTTCGACCGGTGGCACCCCGGGTTCGACTGTTGCGCTGAGCGCGACCATCGACACCCTGACGGGCACGGCCAATGACGACACGTTCAATGCCGTCGTGACCACCAACACGGGCGGCACGATCGCCAACGCCGACCTGAAGACCACCCTCTCGGCGGTTGACTCGATCAATGGCGGCACCGGCATTGACACTCTGAACGTCGTCGTGACCGACAACAGCACCGGCGCCGGCGCTGGCGAAACTGGCACGCTCTCGATCCCGGCAGCCAGCACCACGGGCGTTGAAGTCATCAACGTGCGCGCTCTGTCGACGAACGCCGCTAACGTCACGACTGTTGCTGCTGGCAGCTTCGTTGGCGCAACCTCGTTCTTCTCGGACCGTTCGACCAACATCGTGTCCTTCACGGGCCTGACCAACGGTCAAGGCGTTGGTATCAATGGCGCCGTCGGTGACGCCGCCAACGTGACCGCCGCCTACACCAGCGCGACCTCGGAAACGATCAACCTGACGAACGGCGTTTCGGCTCCGGCCACGGCTCCGACCATCACGATCACCAGCACGGGCACCCTGGCCTCGTCGACGATCAACTCGACCGGCGCAGCCAACACGGTTGGCGCCGTTCAGCTGGCCGGCGCTAACACCGTGTCGACCCTGACGATCAACGCTGGCGCGGCTCTGACCGCCGCTGGCCTGACCGGCTTCGGCGGAGCTGCTGCCGGCGCCACCGCTGCTCTGACCGTCAACGGTTCGGGCGCTGTGGCTCTGGGTGGTCTCACGGGCGGCGGCGGCAACGTCACGACCCTGAACATCACCACGGGTTCTGGCACGCTGAACCTCGGTGCTGTCTCGGCCGGCATCTTCACCGCCGCCTCCACCGTCAACGTCTCGGGCGCGGCTTCGACCACGTCGACGACGGCTGGCGCTGTGACGCTGGGTGACCTAGGCGCGAACGTGAAGACGATCAATGCTTCGGGCCTGACGGCTTCGGGCGTGAACGTCACGATCGGTGCGAACTCGGCCACCGTCTTCACCGGCGGCGCGGGCACTGACGTCGTCACGGTCACCGGCGGTACGGGCGCTGCCCTGACCGGCGCGATCGCTGGCGGCGCTGGCACCGACATCATCGCCTTCTCGACCGGCGCGGACATTGCGGCCAACCTGACCTCGCTGGTCACGGGCTTCGAAACCCTGCGCGTGTCGAACGCTGGCGCCGTCGGCACCACCCAAACCTACGACCCGACCCTGATCAACGGCATCACGTCGTATCAAGTCGGCACTTCGGCGGGCGCTGTGGCCCTGACCAACCTGGTGGCCGCTTCGCCGGTGACCGTCGTTGGTAGCGTCTCCGGCACCGCCGGTCTGATCCTGCAGCTGAAGGACGCTTCGGCTACTTCGGACGCCTTGACCCTGAACCTGAACAACGGCACCACCACCGGCGCCAACGTTTCGGGCGTGACGGTCAACTCGCTGACCCTGGGCGGCACTGCCGTTGCTGGTCAAGTCGAGACGCTGAACATCGTTTCGGCTGGCCGTATCACCGGCACCGGCACCTATAACAAGGTGACGATCGGCGCTTCGGGCGCTGGCCCGAACTACGCCGACGCCAACAAGTACGTGCTGACCGGCTCGGCCGGCCTGCAACTGACCACGGGTACGGCTGGCCACTCGATCTCGATCGATGGCTCGGCTGCTGGTCCGCTGAACATCATCGCCACGGGCGCCGTCACCGGCACCCAGACGATCATCACCGGCGCTGCCAACGACACCGTCAACACCGGCGCGAACACCTCGAACGTCTACACGGGCGCTGGTGGTGACTCGATCAACGCCGGCACGGGCGTCACGACCCTGAACTACAAGCTCGCCACCGACTCGCTGTTCGACGTGACCGGCACCGCCGGCGCTTCGGGCGCGGGCGGCACCGTGAACGCGGGCAAGATGGACGTGGTGACCAACTTCACCACGGGCACCGACAAGCTCGACATCAGCGCTCTGGGCGTCAACGGCGCCCTGACCGCCGGCGTCGTGGACAAGGGCACCGTCGCCAACGACGCCGCTGTCCTGGCCACCCTGTCGGCTGCCAACCTGTTCTCGGACGGCATCAACACCCGCGGTCTGTCGCAAGTTCACACCGCCGCTGGCGACACCTTCGTCATCGTCGACGTGAACAAGAACGGCGTGTTCGACGCCACCGCCGACCTGGTGATCAAGCTGGTTGGTACGGCTTCGGTCGCCGCCGGCGACTTCGTCACCACGAACTAAGAAAAACCTGAGCGAAAGCTTTGGGGGCCCGCCGGAGAAATCCGGCGGGCCTTTTCTTTTGGGCCGGGGCGAACTGACACCCAGTCAAGAGTGCGATCCGGCAGACTTGCGATCGGAAGCGCCTTGTGGTCTAGCCCAAGGACGAACCGCTCACTTTTGGCCACAATTTCGTGGTCGAGACGCGGCCTAAGTTGTTACTGTACACGACCCGCCATCAGACGCGGGGTTCGAAGGCGAGACATGATCCTCAACCGCGCCGGCGCTCAGCCGACCATCCTCGACAAAGCCGTCGACGTCGCCAAACCGGCGGTGATCACGGCCATGGTGTTCAGCTTCTTCATCAACATTCTGGCGCTGGTCAGCCCGCTGTACATGCTGCAGGTCTATGACCGCGTGCTGTCGAGCCGTAACGTCGCCACCCTGGTCGTGCTGACCTTGATCTGCATTTTCCTGTTCGTGGTCTATGGCCTGCTCGAAGCGTTGCGCACCCAGGTTCTGGTGCGCGGCGGCCTGAAGTTCGACGGCGCCGTGCGCGACCCGATCTTCCGGGCTGTGCTGGACTCGACGCTGAACCGCCGCGGGCAGGGCGCCCAGGCGTTCCGCGACATGGACCAGGTGCGCGATTTCATGACCGGCGGCCTGATCGCTTTCTGCGACGCGCCCTGGACGCCGGTGTTCATCATCGTGTCGTGGATGCTGCACCCCTATTTCGGCATCCTGGCCATCATCAGCTGCATCATCATCTTCGGCCTGGCCGTGATGAACGACCGGGCCACCAAGAGCCCGATCCAGATGGCGACCATGGCCTCGATCGCCGCCCAGAACGACGCCGGCTCGACTCTGCGCAACGCCGAGGTCATGAGGGCCATGGGCATGTGGGGCGGCCTGCAGGCGCGCTGGCGCGTGCGCCGCGACGAGCAGGTGGCGTGGCAGGCCTCGGCCAGCGACGCCGGCGGCGCGGTGATGTCGGGCATCAAGGTGTTCCGCCAGGTGATCCAGACCCTGATCCTGGGCGGCGGCGCCTATCTGGCCATCCAGGGCAAGATCTCGGCTGGTTCGATGATCGCCGGCTCGATCCTGGTCGGCCGCGCCTTGGCCCCGATCGAAGGCGCCGTGGGCCAATGGAAGGGCCTGCTGGGCGCGCGCAGTTCATGGGATCGCCTGCAAGCGATGCTGCGCGAGGAACGCGACACCAGCGATCACATGCCGCTGCCCGATCCGCGCGGCGTGCTCTCGGCCGAGGCGGCGTCGATCCTGCCGCCCGGCGCCCAGACCCCAACCCTGCGCCAGGCCAGCTTCCGCATCGACGCCGGCGCCTCGGTCGGCATCGTCGGCCCCAGCGGCGCGGGCAAGTCCTCGCTGCTGCGCGGCGTCGTCGGCGTCTGGCCGTGCACGGCGGGCGTCATCCGCCTCGACGGCTACGACATCAAGCAGTGGGACCCGGAAAAGCTGGGCCGCCACATCGGCTACCTGCCGCAGGACATCGAGCTGTTCTCGGGCACGATCGCCCAGAACATCGCCCGCTTCACCGAGTTCCAGCCGCAGGAAGTCATCGAGGCGGCGACCCTGGCCGGGGTCCATGAACTGGTCCAGAGCCTGCCCAACGGCTACGACACGCCTATCGGCGAGGGCGGGGCGTCCCTGTCGGGCGGCCAGCGCCAGCGTCTGGGTCTGGCGCGCGCGCTCTTCCGCATGCCCGCGCTGGTAGTCCTCGACGAGCCGAACGCCAGTCTCGACCAACTGGGCGAAATGGCGCTGGCGGAGGCGATGAACCGCCTCAAGGCCGTCAAGCGCACGGTGATCTTCGCGACGCACAAGGTGAACCTGCTGTCCCAGGCCGATTACATCATGGTGATCAACCAGGGTGTCATCGCCGACTTCGGCGAGCGTGACGCGATGCTGGCCAAGTTGACCGGCGCCGCGCCGCCCCCGCCGCCGTCGCCCGCGCCCACCCCGATCCAGAGCGCCCACTAACCGTCGTTCGCCCTTTTCCCAGAGGCGCGCCAGCCGGCGCGCCCAGCAGGCCCAAGAACAAGATGAAGCTTCCCACGATCAAGCGTCCGACGGACAACTACAAAGGCGTGGCCAGGATAGGCTATGGCGTCATCCTGGTGACCTTCGTGGGTCTGCTGGGCTGGGCCGCCTTCGCGCCGTTGGACAGCGCGGTCATCGCCAACGGCGTGATCTCCTCCGAGGGCAACCGCAAGACCATTCAGCACCTGGAAGGCGGCATCCTCCGCAAGATCCTGGTCCGTGAAGGCGAGAAGGTTAAAGCCGGACAGGTGCTGTTCGAGCTGGATCCGACCCAGGCCAACGCCGCCGCCGGCATCACGCGCAGCCAGTACGTCGCGCTCAAGGCCATGGAAGCCCGGCTTCTGGCCGAACGTGATCAGCGCGGCTCGATCACGTTCCCCGCCGATCTGCTGGGGCAGCGTTCGGACCCGGTCGTCGCGCGCGTTCTGGCCGACGAACAGTCGCAGTTCCAGGAGCGCCGCCAGACGCTGCAAGGCCAAGTCGACCTGATGAATTCGCAGCGGGACCAATACCGCAGCGAGATCGAGGGTATCGATCGCCAGACCCAGGGTCTCAAGGATCAGCTGGGTTTCATCGAGGACGAACTGGGCGACCTGCGCAAGATCTACGACAAGGGCCTGGTGCCGCGGCCGCGGCTTCTGGCGCTTGAGCGCGAGCAAGCCAACCTCTCCGGCTCGATCGGTCGCCTGGTGGCCGACCGCGCCAAGTCGGTCCAGGGCATGGCCGAGACCCAGCTGAAGATCCGCCAGATCAAGCAGACCTTCTATGAGGAGGTCAGCCAGAACATCGCCGAGACCCGCGTGAAGCTGGCCGAGGTGACGGAAAAGGAAGTGGTCGCCTCCGATCAGCAGCGCCGGATCAATGTCGTCTCGCCGGTCAACGGCACGGCCCAGAACCTTCGCTTCTTCACCGAAGGCGCCGTGGTGCGTCCGGCCGAACCGATGGTCGACATCGCCCCGAACGACGAAGGCTTCGTGATCCAGGCACACTTCCAGCCGACCGACGTCGACAATGTGCATGCGGGCATGACGACCGAGGTGCGCCTGCCGGCGTTCCACTCGCGCGAAATTCCGATCCTGAACGGCAAGATCGAGTCGATCTCGAGCGACCGTCTCACCGACCCGGAAGGCAAGACGGCCTACTTCCTGGGGATCGTGCGGGTCGATGTGAAGCAACTGCCCCCGAAGTTCCGTAACAAGGTCACCGCGGGCATGCCGGCCCAGGTCATCGTGCCGACCGGCGAAAGAACGGTGCTGCAATACCTGTTCTCGCCGCTGCGCGAGACCCTGCGCACGACCATGCGCGAGGAGTAGGGCGCGGGTTTTAACGGCCTGATTTCCCACGCTTTTGGAAAGCGGCTCAAGGCCGCTTTCCAATCGCCTCCAATAGTGTAGTCAGACACCTTCATTCTTACTGGAGTCGATAGTGGCGAAGACGGCTTTGATCACCGGTGTTACCGGACAGGACGGGGCGTATCTCGCCAAGCTGCTTCTGGAGAAGGGCTATACCGTCCACGGCATGCTGCGCCGCTCGGCCTCGGCGGATGTGATCGGCGACCGCCTCCGCTGGATCGGCGTCTATGACGATGTCCGGCTGGAGCTCGGCGACCTGCTGGATTCCGGCGGCCTGTCGCGCCTGATGCGCCGTCTGCAGCCTGACGAGGTCTATAATCTGGCCGCTCAGAGCTTCGTCGGCGCCTCCTGGGACCAGCCGAATCTGACGGGTCAGGTCACGGGCATCGGGACCACCAACATGCTGGAAGCCGTGCGGCTGGAATGCCCGCAGGCCCGCTTCTACCAAGCCTCGTCGTCGGAGATGTACGGCTTGGTGCAGCATCCGGTGCAGTCGGAAAAGACGCCATTCTATCCGCGTTCGCCCTATGCCGTGGCCAAGATGTACGCCCACTGGATGACGGTGAACTACCGCGAGAGCTTCGGCCTCCACGCCTCGGCCGGCATCCTGTTCAACCATGAGAGCCCGCTGCGCGGCATCGAGTTCGTGACCCGCAAGGTCACCGACGCCGTGGCGGCCATCAAGCTGGGCCAGCAGAAGACGGTCGAACTGGGCAACCTGGACGCCAAGCGCGACTGGGGCCATGCCCAGGACTATGTCGAAGCCATGTGGCTGATGCTGCAGCAAGAGACGCCGGACGACTATGTGGTCGCCACGGGCAAGACCTGGACGGTCCGCGAGATGTGCGAGGTGGCCTTCGCCACCGTCGGCCTGAACTACCAGGACCACGTCACGATCAATCCGAAGTTCTTGCGTCCCGCCGAGGTCGAACTGCTGCTGGGCGATCCGGCCAAGGCCAAGGCGACGCTGGGCTGGGAGCCCAAGATCACCATGCAGGAGCTGATCGCCGAGATGGTCGAGGCCGACATCGCCCGTCGGTCCAGGAACTGATGAGCCTAACCCTCGCCATCGGGGGCGTCGTCATCATCGGCGGCGGCGGCCACGCCAAGGTGGTCATCGAAAGCCTGCGCGCTTCGGGGAAGACCGTGGCGGTGATCGTCGACGCCGATCCGACGCCGCGCGAGGTGCTCGGCGTTCCTGTGGTCGGCGACGACTTGAAGCTAGCGGAGCTGCGAGAGCAGGGGTTCTCCGAACTCTTCGTAGCGCTGGGCTCCAACCGCCTGCGCCAGAAGCTGGGCGACAAGGCTCGCGCCCTGGGCTTCACCCTGGTCAACGCCATCCACCCTTCGGCCGTCATCTCGCCGTCCGCGCGGATCGGCGAGGGCGTGGCGGTGATGGCGGGCGTGACGATCAACGCCGACAGCCGGATCGGCGATCTGGCCATCATCAATACGGGCGCGGTCGTCGACCATGACTGCGACCTTGGCGCGGCCTGCCATGTGGGTCCCGCCTCGGCCCTGGCCGGCGGCGTGATCGTCGGCGAGCGGGCCTTCCTCGGCGTCGGCGCGCGCGCGATCCCCGGCGTGAGCATCGGGGCCGACACGATCCTGGGCGCCGGCGGCGTCGTGGTGCGTGACCTTCCGGACGCGGTCGTGGCGATCGGCGTGCCGGCTCGGATCAAAGGAGAGCGTTCTTGAGCGACCAGCCGCGGATTTCCGTCGCCCAGCCCAGCCTGGACGGCAACGAGCGTGACTACGTCATGGAGTGCATGGACTCGACGTGGATCTCGTCGGCCGGCCGCTTCATCACCGACTTCGAGCAGGCCTTCGCCGACTTTTGCGGCGTCAAGCACGCGATCACCTGCAACAACGGCACGACGGCGCTGCACCTGGCCCTTGTCGCCATGGGCATCGGTCCGGGCGATGAGGTGATCATCCCCAGCCTGACCTACATCGCCTCGTGCAATGCGGTGACCTATTGCGGCGGCACGGTTGTGCTGGTCGACAACGACCCCCGCACCTTCAACGTCGATCCCGCGGCGATCGAGTCCAAGATCACCCCGCGCACCAAGGCGATCATGCCGGTCCACTTGTACGGCCAGGTCGCCGACATGGACCCGATCCTGGAGATCGCCAGGAAGCACAACCTGATGGTCATCGAGGACGCGGCCGAGGCCGTGGGCGCGACCTACAAGGGCAAGATGTCCGGCTCGCTGGGCGATTGCGCGACCTTCAGCTTCTTCGGCAACAAGATCATCACCACCGGCGAAGGCGGGATGATCACCACGAACGACGACGAACTGGCCCGGGTGATGCGCCTCTATCGCGGCCAGGGCATGGATCTGAACCGCCGCTACTGGTTCCCGGTGGTCGGCTTCAACTACCGCATGACCAACATTCAGGCCGCCATCGGCCTGGCCCAGTTGGAGCGGGTAGAGCACCATTTGGCCGCCCGGGAGCGCGTCGTGGCCTGGTATGAGGGGAAGCTGGCGCGCCTGGGCAACCGGGTGATCAAGCCGTATGTCGCCGACACCGGCCGTCACGTGTTCTGGATGTACACCGTGCGGCTGGGCGAGGGCCTCACGACCACGCGCGACGAGGTGATCCAGAAGCTGGACGCCCTGGGCGTCGAGAGCCGTCCGGTGTTCCACCCGATGCACACCATGCCGCCCTACGCCCATCTGGCGACCGGCGATCTGGCCCAGGCCGAGGCCTGCGGCGCCGACGGCCTGAACCTGCCGACCCACGCGGGTCTCTCAGAAGCGGATATCGACCGTGTCGTGGCCGCCCTGGATCAGGTGCTGGTCTAGGCCATGCGCATCGTCCTGCTGTCCTCGATCGTTCCGTTCATCAACGGGGGGGCGCGCTTCATCGTCGAATGGCTGGAGGAGAAGCTCCTCGAGGCCGGCCACGAGGTCGAGCGGTTCTATCTGCCGTTCGTCGACGATCCGAACGAGATTCTGCACCAGATCGCCACCTGGCGGCTGATGGACCTGACGCAATG
Source organism: Caulobacter sp. FV1ye6ST (assembly GCF_058681225.1). Taxonomy (NCBI): domain Bacteria; kingdom Pseudomonadati; phylum Pseudomonadota; class Alphaproteobacteria; order Caulobacterales; family Caulobacteraceae; genus Caulobacter; species Caulobacter sp. FV1ye6ST. The sequence continues at coordinate 3,825,087 of NZ_CM178733.1, read as the reverse complement.
GTGCGACCGGGTGATCTGCTTCCGGCCTCCGGCCTATGTGGTGGATCATCCGAACAAGGTGCTGTGGTTCATCCACCACATCCGCACCTTCTACGACCTGTGGGACACGCCCTATCGCGGCATGCCCGACGATGCTCATCACCGCGCCATCCGCGACAACCTGCGGGCTCTCGACACGCGGGCGATCTCGGAGGCGCGGGCGGTGTTCACCAACTCCCAAGTGGTGGCCGACCGCCTGAAGACGTTCAACGGCCTGGACGCCACGCCGCTGTACCCGCCGATCTACCAGCCCGAGCGCTTCACCCATACGGGCTATGGTGACGAGATCGTCGCCATCTCGCGTCTAGAGCCGCACAAGCGCCAGGCCCTGATGATCGAGGCGATGCAGCACGTGAAGACCGGCGTGAAGCTGCGTCTGGCCGGCACGGCGTCGAGCGCTGACTATGGCCGTAAGCTGGTCCAGATGACCAAGGACCTGGGCGTCCAGGATCGCGTCATCCTCGAGGACCGCTGGATCAGCGAGGACGAGAAGGCCGAAATGCTGAAGGCGGCGCTGGCTATCGCCTACCTGCCCAAGGACGAGGACAGCTACGGCTACCCGTCGCTGGAAGGCGCCCACGCGCGCAAGCCGATCATCACGACGACCGATTCCGGCGGCGTTCTGGAGCTGGTCGAGCATGGCCGCAACGGCCTGATCAGCGAGCCGGACCCGCGGGCCCTGGCCGAGCAGTTCGACCGCCTGCACGCCGACAAGCAGGGCGTCGCCAATATGGGGACCGCCTCGCTGAACCGCCTGGCCGAGATGAAGATCGACTGGAGCACCGTCGTGGATCGGCTGACCGCATGAAGGTTCTCCCATGAAAGTGCTGGTCGTCAACAACGCCGCTCCCTTCCAGCGCGGCGGGGCCGAGGAACTGGCCGACCATCTGGTCCGCCGCCTGAACGCCACGCCCGGCGTGCAGTCCGAGCTGGTGCGCGTGCCGTTCACCTGGGAACCCGCCGAGCGCCTGATCGAGGAGATGCTGATCTCCAAGGGCATGCGGCTTTACAATGTCGACCGCGTGATCGGCCTGAAGTTCCCGGCCTATCTGATCCCGCACCAGGACAAGGTGCTGTGGCTGCTGCACCAGTTCCGCCAGGCCTATGACCTGTCCGAAGCCGGCCAGAGCCACCTCGACTTCGACGACGCGGGCAGGGCGGTGAAGGCGGCGATCCGCGAGGCCGACAATGCCTGCTTCGCGCAATGCCGGAAGATTTTCTGCAATTCGCCGGTCACCCAGAACCGTCTGACCAGGTTCAACGGCGTGTCGAGCGAGGTTCTGTACCCGCCGCTGAACGACGGCGAGCTGTTTACCGGCGGCGACTACGGCGACTACATCTTCGCCGGCGGCCGGGTGGCGGCGGGCAAGCGCCAGCATCTGCTGATCGAGGCCCTGGCCCTGCTGCCGAACGGTCCGCGCCTGGTCATCGCCGGTCCGCCGGAGAACCAGGCCTATGCCGATCGCCTGACCAAGCTGGTCGAGGACCTGGACCTGAAGGCTCGCGTCGATCTGCGCTTCGGCTTCCACCCACGCGCCGATATCGCACGGTGGGCCAACGACGCCCTGGCCTGCGCCTACCTGCCCTTCGACGAGGACAGCGTCGGCTACGTCACGATGGAGGCCTTCGCTTCAGGCAAGGCCGTCCTGACCGTCACCGACTCCGGCGGCCTGCTGGAGATCGTCAGCGAAGCCACGGGCGCGGTCGCCGAACCGACGCCTCAGGCCCTGGCGCAGGCGCTTGATCGCATGACGTCGGACAAGGTTCGGGCTAAGTCTCTGGGGAGCGCCGCGCGCGATCTCTGGCGCGCCAAGAATGTCACATGGGAGGAGACGGTCCGCCGTCTTCTTGATTAAGCCACAAATTTTGGGTTGAAGGCCGGGTTACGGTGAGTTTCGCCCAAGTCTAGGAAACGCGAGTGCTGTCGAAAGTCCTGTCCGTTCGTTCGTCCGTCATTGCCCTGGCCCTCGCCCTGGCCTTGAGCGGTCGCGCCGAGCTCGCCCACGCCGAGACCCTGGCCGACGCGATCACCGCCGCCTATCAGAGCAATCCGAACATCCAGGCTCAGCGCGCCGCCATGCGCGCCTTGGACGAGAACTACACCCAGGCGCGCGCGGCCTACGGCCTGCAGGCCAGCGCCTCGGTGTCGGAGAACTATACCCGGCAGAAGTTCGCGCGGTTGCCGAGCGACACCGCCAATGACGCGGCGGCCCAGACCAACCAGCTCTCGGTCAGCCAGGCCCTCTATACGAACGGTCGCTATGCGGCGCGTCTCGGCGGCATCGAAGCCCAGATCAAGTCTTCGCGCGAGAGCCTGCGTCGCCTGGAGATGGATCTGCTGGTCCGGGTGACCAGCGCCTACGTGTCGGTCCATCGCGACCGCGAGGTCCTCCGCATCAGCAGCGGCGCCGAGTCCTGGCTGGCCAAGCAGTTGCAGGACACTCAGGACAAGTATTCGGTGCGCCAGGTCACCCTGACCGACGTCGAGCAGGCCAAGGCCCGTCTCGCGGCCGCCAGCACCCAGGTCGCGAACGCCCAGGCCCAGTTGAACGTCAGCGTCGCCAACTACGCGTCGCTGGTAGGACGCGTGCCCGAGCAGCTGGAGCCGGAGCCCGACATCGACGGCCTGCCCTCCACCCTGGACGAAGCGTTCGATACCGCCGAAAAGAACAATCCGTCGCTGATGTCCGCGCTCTACACCGAGGAGGCTTCGCGATTGGGCGTCGCCGAAGCCCGCGCGCAACGGCTGTTCTCGGTCAGCGCGCGCGCCGATTACACGAATGGCCCGGGCGGCTCATTGAGCGTTGGCCCTTCCCTTCGCACCGACACCCTCACCGCGGGCATCACCCTGACCCAGCCGCTGTTCAGCAGTGGCCAGCTGAATTCCGCCGTTCGCCAGTCGCTGGAGGAGAACAACCGCGACAAGCTGCTGATCGAGGATGCGCGCCGCAACATGGTGCTCAGCGTTTCGCAGTATTGGGACAACCTGGTCGCCGCGCGGAGGACCCTGGTGACGATCGAGGCCGAGATGAAGGCCGACACGGTCGCCTTCTACGGTGTCCGCGAGGAAGAGCGTTTCGCCCTGCGCAGCACGATCGAGGTGCTGAACGCCCAGGCCGAACTGCTGAACGCTCAGCTGAACTTCGTGCGCAGCCGCGCGATCGAATATACCGGCCGCGTTCAGTTGTTGGCCCAGCTCGGCACGCTCGAGGTCGGCGACCTGGCGCCGGGCGTCCAGTCGTACGATCCGAAGCGGAACTTCAAGAAGGTTCGGTACAAGGGCATGCTGCCGACCGAGCTGATCATCCGGACGCTCGATCACGTCTCTCTGCCGATGGCGGCGAAGAAGCCCAAGGCTGGCGATACGACGCCGATCCGGCCGCCGGCCTCCGATCTGCCGGCCACGCCGATCTCGGCCGACAAGGTGAAGTCGCCGGAGTCGATCAACGACCTGAAGTCCCTGAGCGACGACGCGCCGGTCGCGACCGCGCCCAAGGGCTAGGCGGGCGGCAAGAGCCGGGCGGTCATCGCCAGCCAGGCGTCGCGGTCGAACGAGACATGGCGGTTGCGCGCCGTCGCGGCGGCGAGCTCTGAGCGCCAGGCGTTGTCACGGAGCATGCGCGCCAGCTTTTCGGCCGCGTCGGCCTCGTCGGCGTCGGCCCAGCGCCCCGTGCGATAGATCGCGCCGTCGCCCTCGACCGGGATCAGTTCGAAGTCGACCAGGCGGCTGGAGGCCGGGTCCATGAACTCGACGTTGGCCGACCAGCCGGTCGCCAGGGTCGGCTTGCCCAGCCAGATGGCCTCGGCCAGCAGCAGGCCGTAGCCCTCGGACCTGTGCAAGGACAGCACGATGTCGCTGCTGCGCGTCAGCATCGCCATGTCTCGCGCCGACAGGTTTTCGGTCATCAGCCGGATCGAAGGATCGTCGGCGACCTCTCGCCGCAACGCTTCGAAGGTCTCGGCGTAGAGATCCGCGCCGACCACCTTGCAAACCAGCAGGGCGGGCCTTTTCGCCGCCTGGACGGCCGCCTGGAAGGCTCTCAATGCGCCTTGCGGGTTCTTGCGCTGAGCGGTCGAGCGCAGGTCAAAGGCCATGAGCACCACGACACGGTCGGTCGGCAGGCCAAAGCGGACGCGGTCGGCCAGTGGGCGCGGGTTCAGATAGAGGGGGTAGGGGACGGGCGTGACCTTGATGCGCGGCGGGGCGATCTTGCGGATGGCGTTCGCGGCGAAGGCCGAGGGCGTCCAGACCTCGTCGACCAGATCGAAGGCGGGGATCCAGTCTCGCGGCGCGTCTTCCAGCTCCCAAGCCCAGTAGCCGATGTGACGGCGGCCTTCGAGCGGGCGGCCTTCGGTGTCGCGAGCCCAGCGCAGCAGCTCGGGCGGATTGATGTGCGAGATGACCACGCCCGTCTCGCCATCCGTCGGCGGGGGGAAGGCGGCGGGCAGCTCAATCGGGAAACCGACCTGGGCCGACAAGTCCACGGTCCGGGTCGGCAGTCCGGCGTCGGCGAACCCCCGCGCCAGCATGCGGGCGCCTTCGCCCAGTCCATGGACGGCGCCATGGAAGCCGACGATGGTTACGGGCAGTGTCGCGGGCAGGTCGCGTCTGCGCGCGCGTCGTCGCGCGCGCGCCTGGGCGCGGCGCTCGGCGGCGGCTTCCATTTCCTTGTTGATCACCTCGGTCGCGGCCCGTGTCAGAGCGCCGGGCGCCTGCACCGTCGTATGGGCCGCGTGGCGTAGCGGGGCCGGAAGGTTTCGCCAAAGCGCGAGCAGGTGGGATTTCATGGGCAACGGCGAAAGGACGGTCCGCGAAAGATCAGGCCGCGAAACCTATACCGCGTCGCTCGCATGCGAGACCACAAAGAGCGCCATGGCGACGCCGTTCCTGGAATTCACGCGCTATGCGGGAGTCGGGCGTTCTCGGATCAGCGATCGGCCATCCGCTCCGGCGAGAAACCGCAACGGGCTTCGCCTGATCGGGGAATGATCGTTAAATTTTCGCTCGGTTTCGGGTGTAATCGATGTTCAGAAAAGCGTAGTGCGTGGATGTTCTTTAGCGGGAGGTGGGAAATAGAGTTTATTAGTTTCGGTTTGGACTGCCGCCTTAAGAATTTATGCTATTTCAGGTAACTCTATAAAACGAAAAGTCGGATTTCTTTCGTCGGTTGGCTGGGCTTTTTGCCCGATATTACCAGCCGTCCGGCAGGAAACTCAGTCTCGCCTTACAATATCGTAAGTTGCGTACCGAATTCACAACGAAATGTCAGATTCCCGCCGCAGGGCGGTTGCGAAGCCGCCCAGGTTAAGGTAAGAATGTCTTGTCTACCCACAAGACTTCCCATTAGCCCCGCCGGTGACCGATTCGCCGGCGGGGCTTATTGCATCTGGGCTGCCGATTGAGGAGCCTAGCTGAGGTCTCTGGAGGCGCAGCCAGGAGAACGCCGCGCGCGCGTCGGCGTTCCTCCAGCCCAGCTTGCCGAACGCGATCGTCCTAAATTCGGTCTTCCGGCGGCGTGCCGTTCTGTCGCGCCAGATGCGGGCCGTGGACGACCGGCTGACGTTCCAGGATCTGGCGGACCTTGCGGACGGCCATCGAGGCGCTGCTGCGGCGCTGGCGCCAGAGCAGCAGCAGCATGGCCCCCAGAGTGGCGACCAGGAACGGCAAGGGGCCAAGCAGCCAGACCGCCGCCGCCAAGGCGAAGTAGTAGGCCCGGACGCCGGCGTTGAACGCCGACAGCGCCGGATTGAGAATGCCGCCGGCGGCCTCGGCGTATTCGGCTAGCACGGTGGCTGGGGCCCACATCGGCGCGGCCCCGATCGCGGCCAGGCAGTAGTTCATTTGGCGGATCGACCAGATGAAGTCGAGCAGGCCGCGCGCCAGGGCCACCAGCACCAGGCCCAGCTTGATCTGGAACATCACGGGCGTGGTCTTGGCCAGCACGGCGAGGCCCTCGACGCTCTTCCAGGCGTTGTCGCCGCCGAACAGCACCCCGGCCGCGGCGGCGATCAGGATCAGGTTCGAGGAGGCGAAGAAACTGGCCGAGTTGATCGCGTGGCCCAGCAACTGGCCGTCCAGCAGCGCGATCTCGCGCACCGCCATCTCCTGCATCCACCGCCGGCGGATGACGGTCATGTCGGTGTTCAGCACCCCGCCGCCCGCGCCCAGGGTTTTGAGCATGGGCTCGTACAACAGCCAGCAGAACGCGAAGACCGCGACGGAGAAGAGGTCGAACAGTTGAGACGGCGACATGATCTAAGCCTAGACGGACGCGGGGAGTCGGAAAACCAGGTTCAGTCCTCGTGGATCAGACTGTTGCGCATCGTGTCCTTCAGAAGGACCGAGCAGACGAGGCCCACGGTCATCACCGCGGCGACGTAGAGGTAGAAGGTGCTCTCGAGCTTTTCGTGCTTGAAGGCCAGGGCGACCATCTCGGCCGTGCCGCCGAACAGGACGTTGGCCAGAGCGTAGGGCAGGGCGACGCCCAGGGCGCGGATCTCGGCCGGGAACATCTCGGCCTTCACCACGGCGCTGATCGAGGTGTAGCAGGACTGGAAGGCCATGCCGGCCAGGATCAGCAGCAGCGCGCTCGTCACAGAGGTGGCGTGGCTGATGCCGGTCATGATCGGCCAGATGGTCAGGGCCCCGCCGCCAAAGGCCAGGATCAGCATCGGCTTGCGGCCGATCCTGTCGGACAGCCAGCCGGCCAGGGGCTGGGCCAGCATGAAGCCGATCAGGCTGAGCGCGCTAATCTCCGAGGCCTGGCCCTTGCTGAAGCCCGCCGTGTTAACGAGGAACTTCTGCATGTAGGTGGTGTAGACATAGAAGGTCAGCGAGCCGCCGGCCGTCAGGCCCATGATCAGCAGGCTCTCGCGCGGATGGCGGCGAACCAGCGGTACGATCAGCGACACGAAGAACAGCACCAGGAACAGCGCGCCCAGATACTGGCCGGGCTTGGCCAGCGGGCCGGTGGTGACGCCCATGACGCCGGCGATCACCGTCAAAACCAGGAAGGCGGCGGCGCTGGCCACCTGGCCGCGTGACAGGGTCTCGCGCTGGGCGGGGCGCTTGAAAGCGATGCTCTCTTCCAGGCCTCGGCGGATCCAGAAGACGATAACGGCCAGCAGGGCGCCGATGATGAATGGGACACGCCATCCCCAGGCCTTCAGCTCGGCCTCGCCCAGGATCCGCTGCAGCACGATCAGCACGCCCAGCGCGATCAGCTGCCCGGCGATTAGGGTCACATAGTGGAAACTGGACCAGAAGCCGCGACGGGCCTTGCCGGCCATCTCGCTCATATAGGTGGCGCTGGCCCCATACTCGCCGCCGACCGACAGGCCTTGCAGCACGCGGGCCAGCAGCAGGATGGCGGGGGCCCACAGGCCGATGGTCTTGAAGTCAGGGGTGATGGCGATGATCAGGGCGCCGCCGCACATCAGCGCCACCGAGGCCGACAGGGCCGCGCGACGGCCGGCGTGGTCGGCGTACATCCCCATCAGCCAGGCGCCGATCGGGCGCGCGACAAAGCCCAGGAAAAAGACCGCCGCCGCCTGCAGCAGCTGTACGGTCTGATCGCCCTTGGGAAAGAAGGCGGGCGCGAAATAGAGCGTGAAGGCGGCGTAGGCGAACCAGTCGTACCATTCGACCAGGTTACCGGCCGAGCCGCCCAATATGGCCTTGGCGCGGGCCACCGGCGACAGGCGCGATTCGGAAGCCGCGTCGGCGGTCGCCGTCATGTGAACTCCCCTCCCGTTCGGGAGGGGAGCTTAAGCGAACATCGTTCCGGAGCAAGGACTTGCTGTCCACGCCTCCGGAACGGGACGCTAGATGCGGCCGAGCAGAACGAGGATGATCAGGATGATCAGGATCAGGCCGAGGCCGCCGGAGGGGAAGTAGCCCCACGAGCGGCTGTGGCCCCAGGTCGGCAGCGCGCCGATGAGGGCCAGGATCAGGATGATGATGAGGATCGTGCCGAGCATGGTCCGAGGTTCCCTCCAATCCGCGTCAGCCACCGTGGCGACGCTAGGTCAGGACTTCGGAATTCGCGGTGCCGCTTGTCGGTTCCGCTTTGTCTGCTTCCGATCTAGGCCGGGGTGTCCTCGGCCTTGCGCAGGCGGATGGCCCACAGCGCCCCGATCACCGCGCCCTTGACGCGCGGCAGCAGCAGCAGGGTCAGCGCCGCCAAGGGGATCAGGGTCAGGGGCGCGACGATCAAGGGCGAGGCCTCCCAGATCCACCGGAAGAACAGCAGCGGCGCCACGATCAGGTGGCCGACCAGCAGGATCGTGAAATAGGCCGGGCCGTCATCGGCCGGATAGCTGCCCAGTTCGTGGCCGCAGGCCTCGCACACCGGCTCGACCTTCAGATAGGCGCGGTACAGCCGGCCCTCGCCGCAGTTGGGGCAGCGATGCCTTACGCCGCGCGCGAGGCCGACGAGCATGGGCGGTGCGGAGGTGCTGAACTCTGACATGCCGTTCATATGCGCTTTCGGATCCGGCGGGAAAAGGGCGACCAGCCGTCGCACGGCGACGATATGTCCAGGCTTGGCGTAAGATCTTGTAGATTTTTGAAGGACGTAGAACCCAGCGCATCGTGAATCTATTTCGATCAAGCAATGCAAACGGTATCGCCTCTGGCCGCGCCACTGGGCGTGGTCGATGGCGGTTATTTCAAAAGCCGCCGTCTCTTCCTGACCGGAGGTGACGGGAACAGTTGTCGGGCGCCGGCGTTGATCGCCTGGATTGCACAAGAGGCGCGCCATGGCTCCAGAACGCCCCACCGAACACGAGACCGGCCAGGAGACGCCGCCACGAAAGGGCGACGGCGCCTCCAAGGCCGAACATGCCGTCCGTCACGCGCCGGACAGCGCCGTCGCGCCGCATGAGAAGCGGACGATCGGCGCCGAGACCTCGCGCGAGGAAGATGCTTAGCGGGTTAGGTGGTGTGGACTCTTAGGATTCCCATTGAACTAGGCTTGTGATTCAAAGCTGTCTTTTGGAGGCAGCCTTGGGTGTGATGGATCGCCTTGTCTTGGACGACGCGGCATGGGCGCGGATTGAGCCGCTGATCATTGGCCGTCCGGATCAGAAGGGCTCGACAGGCCGCGACAACCGGATGTTTGTCGAGGCCGTGCTCTGGCTGGTCCGGACGGGCTCGCCCTGGCGCGACCTGCCCGAAGTGTTCGGCGACTGGAACAGCGTCTTCCGGCGTTTCAGTCGATGGAGCGCCAAGGGGGTGTGGTGGCGGATCTTCGCGGCGATGTCGGACGATCCAGACTTTGAATACCTGATTGTGGATTCCACCATCGTTCGCGCCCACCAGCATGCGGCGGGGGCAAAAAAAGGGGGTCTGAAGATCAGGCCATTGGTCGTTCGCGCGGTGGCCTGAGCACCAAGATCCACATGGCCGTCCGAGGCCTGGGCTGCCCGGTCAACTTCACCCTCACCGCCGGACAGAAGGGCGACGCGCCCCAGGCCGGCCCGTTGATCCAGGATCTCCCCGCCAAGGTCGTCATGGCTGACACCGCCTACGACGCCGACCACCTGCGCCAGGCCATCGCCGACAAGGGCGCTATCGCCGTCATTCCCAACAATCCGTCCCGCGCCCGCAAGTATGCGCTGGACAAGGCCCTCTACGCCCAGCGCCACCTCGTTGAGTGCTGTTTCTCCAAGCTCAAGCAGTTCCGCAGGGTCGCCACTCGCTTCGAGAAGACCGCCAGGAACTACCTCGCCGTCGTCACCCTCGCCGCCATCGTCCTATGGCTGCGGTAAGTGTCCACAGAACCTAGGGCTTGGGGCGGGTTAGTGCTTGGCGTCGCGGGCGGCGCCGGCGACGGCCTTGCCGGCCGACGAGACGTCGCGACCGGCGCCTTCGATGGTGTTGCAGGCCGAGACCAGCAGGGCCGCCGCGGCGGCGGCGAGAACGACGAACTTACGCATAGATCAGAGCTCCAGCTTGGAAGGCGGCGGACCTTAACCGTGGGCCGCGTCGAGCTTCAAGAGCCCGGCGCGGCTTAAGGATCAGCGCACCCGGCGGACCGAGCTGTAGCGGTCGTTCTGCTTCTTCGGCAGGCTGGCCATATCGTAGTCGTAGCGCCAGCACTTGCCCTGATAGTAGGCGTGCTCGCAGAACTCCCACGATCCGCGCGAGATGCGCATGGACGAGACGCGGTCGTTGAAGCCGATGCGGCCCAGGTCCGGCATGTCGCCGCGCAGCGGGCGGGCCTCGCCGCGGAAGCCGTCGTGCTCGAACAGCACGACTTCGCCGCCGGGACCCCAGCGGCCGTCACGGCGATCGTCGCGACGGTCGCCGGGACCCCAGCGGCCGTCACGGCGATCGTCGCGACGGTCATCACGTCTGTCATCACGTCTGTCGTCACGACGGTCATAGCGATCGTCGCGGCCCTGGTAGCGGTCCTGGGCCACGGCGCCGGTGGCCACCAGGGCGATGGCCCCGCAAGCGATCAGGAAAGCGATCTTGCGCATATTGGCGAGCTCCTAGCGGACGCGACGGATCGAGCTGATCGCGTCGTTCCATTCACGGGGCAGGATGGCCTGGTCGGCGTCGAGGCGGCTGCAGCGGCCCTGATAGTTGGCGTGTTCGCAGATCTCCCAACGGCCGCCGGCGCGACCGATCTGGATCGACGAGGCCTTGTCGTTGAACTTCACGGCGCCGAGGTCGGGCATGTCGCCGTTCACCTCGAAGGCGCGGCCTTGGTAATTGGGGTCCTCGAACAGCACGACGCCGTCGCGGGAACCGCCGCCACCACCGGGGCGACCGCCGCCGCCGTTGTTCCAGCCGCCGCCATTATTGCCGCCCCAACCGCCGCCGCCTTGACCCGGACCGTTGAAGCCCGCGCATTGCAGGCGACCGTCGCGGTTCTCGAGACCCTGGCCGCCGCAGTCGCGCGCGCGGGCGCTGGTCCACTCCCAACCGCCGCGGCTGCTCTGGCACCGGGCCCAGACCTGGCCGTTGAAGGCCGTGATCTCGCGGCACGACTGAGTGTAGGAGCCACGCGGCGGATCGTCGTAGCGACCGTTCCAGTTCGGCGCCTGGGCCGAGGCGGCGCTGGCCGCCAGGGAGGCGGAAAGGGCGATGACGGAAAGGGCCGTCAGGCCGAGGGTCTTGCGCATGTCTGTTTCCCCACGAAAGCTTCGTTGTCGGCACCTAGCCGTTCCCCAACTGAACGGCGCCTGAACGGTCTAGCTGTGAAAGTTAACGATCGATCGGGCGATAGTCGACCTTGACGTGTCCTTTCAACTGCTCCTCGGTGAACCAGACCGGCTTGGTCTTCATGGCCACGAACAGCGGCGTCTGGTCGGCATAGTGGGGCGAGGCGGCGTCCAGGGTGGCCGAGCCGAACTGGTGGATGCTCTCCGAGCGCAGCGTCCCGGCTTTGTCCCAGGTGACGAACATGATGAAGGTGTCGCCGCCGTCCGCCGTCGTCGTGCCGTCCTTCTCGGGCTTGCCCCAAACCGAGCGATAGGTGTCCGCCGCGCCATCAATCGGCAGGTTCACGGTTCCCCGGCGGATGCGATTGACCTGACCCCACTCGGGATCCAGGCGGCCGAAGTGGGTCTTCAGCTGCTTGATCGCCGCCTGGAGGCTGGCCAGCGGCGTCGGGGCCGGATCGCCGTTCGAGCGGGCGAACAGGATCGGTTGGCTCATCAGCGCCGCCAGGGCCGCGCCACGATCGTGCACGTCGGCCTTCTTGTCCCAGGCGCGCAGGATCGCCTGGGCCTTGGCGAGGTCGGCGTCGCCCTTGGGATCGATCGCGATGACCTCGCGGACCATCTCCATCACCGACGAGCGGTCACTGAAGGCCACGTCGAACTTGTGTGCGCGGAAGCTGGCGTCGGTGATCGCGTGGTCGGTCCCGAAGGTCTCAAGCGCCCGCCAGGCGCGGTTGGTCATGTTGGTCTGCAGGCCCATCGAGGCGGGGAAGGCCTCGGGCTTGAGGTTGTCGGCCGCCTCGCTGGCCTGGAACGGACTGTTGTTCGAGTTGAACACCAGGCCCGATTTCGGATTCCACAGCTGCGGGATCTGATCCACCGGGCGATAGCCTCGCCAGATCAGGTCCGAGCGGTCGCCCGGCAGGATGCCCTTCCAATCGGCCTCGACGGTGCGGTTCGGATACTGGCCGTTGTGGACGAAGCCGATGTTTCCGGCCTTGTCGGCATAGACGTAGTTCAGGCTGGGGATGGCGTGGGTGGCGATGGCGGCGCGCCATTCCTCGACGGTGCGGGCGCGGTTCAGTCGCCAGTACTGCAGCGGCTGGCGCCACTCGCCCATGCCGGCGTAGCGGATGGCGAAGACGCCGTGATCGGTCTCCAGCACCGGTCCGTGCGCCGAGCGCAGCACGGCCTTCTTCACCGGCAGAACGATGGGGCCCAGCAGCTTCACGCGCAGGGTGACGTAGCGCTTGTCGAAGTCCTTCCACTGGCCGTCCAGCCGGTACTGGTTCCTATTCGCGGGGTTGATGGTCAGGCGGTAGATGTCCACCAGGTCGGGCTTGGAGACCGTATTGGCCCAGCCCAGATTGGCGTTGTGGCCGTGCAGCATGAAGGGCGCGCCGGGGAAGAAGCCGCCGGCCACGTGCCAGCCTTCGCCGCTCTCGACCACCGCCTCGTACCAGGCGACGGGGCCGGTATAGGGCTGGTGTGAGTTCACGAGCAGGCGCGTGGCGCCGTCGGCGCCGCGGGCGGGCGCGGTCGCCAGGCCATTGGAGCCCTTGGCCGGCGGGGGCGGCGCGCCGGGTGATGTCAGGTGCTTCAGCTCGCCGTCCAGGCCGTAGAAGAACGGCTGCTTGAAGACGAAGCCGGCCTCGATGTCGTGGCCGGTCAGGGGCAGCAGGCCCGCCTTGACCTTCTCCGGATGCTTGGCGGCATAGACGCTGACCCCGTCGGCATAGGCTTCCATGATCCTGCGCAGCTCAGCCGGCAGCTCGCCATAGTGCGCGTTGGTGGTCGGCCAGACGTCGAGCAGGGCGGTGACATAGTCGGTCGGCGCGGCGGCCTTGCCCTTGTCGCGGGCCAGCACGCCGCGGGTGGCCAGCACCACGTCCTGCAGGGTGGCGAAGTCGTCCTCGCTCTGGGCGTAGCCGAGGCCGAAGGCGGCGTCGGCGTCGGTCTTGCCCAGCACGTGCGGCACGCCCCAGTCGTCGCGGCGGATACGGACGTCATAGGCCTTGGCCTTGGCCAGCAGGGTCTGACGGGCAGGGGCCTTGGGCAGGCTGGCCTGGTCGATGACGATCAGCGTCGCCGCCGCCAGCACCACAAGCGCCAACAAGGCGCCGATCCCGCGCAGGATCCACTTCATCCGAGCCTCCCCAGCCCATTATTCGTTACCGACGATCATGCGGGGCGCGCTTGGTCGTGCCTAGAGCCGGTTTCGACGAAAGCTGGCTGAAACGTCGCGATAACGTCGTTCGCCATCCCTAACTGGGCTGCTAGGTTCAGTTTAAGCAAAGAGGGAGGCGGCTCATGGCTCGCAAGCACTTGGTTTCGGTACTCGCCGGCGTTCTGGCTTTCGGGGCGCTCAGCGTCGGCGGCGGCGCGTTCGCCCAGGTCCCGGCCAACATCACCAAGGCCCTGGCCGATCCGACGCGTCCGGCCGCTGACGCGGCCCGCGACGCCGCTCGCCATCCGGGCGAGGTGCTGGCCCTGGCCGGCGTCAAGCCGGGCGACACGGTGATCGACTACATCATGGGTGGCGGCTACTTCACCCGCATCCTGTCGGCCGCCGTCGGTCCCAAGGGCGTGGTCTATGCCTATCAGCCGGCCGAGTTCATCCAGTTCAAGGCCAAGTATGGCGAGGACCAGAAGGCGGTCGCGGCGGCGCTCTCGAACGTCAAGCCGTTGAACGGTCCGATGACCGCGCTGGACCTGCCGGACGGCGCCGACGTGGCGATCACCGTCCAGAACTATCACGACCAGCACCTGAAGTCGTTCCCGGCCGACACGGCCGCCAAGGCCAATGCCGAGATCTTCAAGTCGTTGAAGCCGGGCGGCGTCTTCCTGGTCATCGACCACGCCGCCAGCGCCGGCTCGGGGATTAGCGGCGCCGACAGCCTGCACCGTATCGACATCGCCGCCGTGAAGACCGAGGTCGAGGCGGCGGGTTTCAAGCTGGAAGCCGAGAGCCCGCTGCTGGCGAGCAAGGAGGATCCGCATACGGCGAGCGTGTTCGACCCCAGCATTCGCGGGAAGACGGATCAGTTCATCCTGAAGTTCCGCAAGCCGAAGTGATTCAAATACTTGTCATCCCGGACAGCCTCTACGAGGCTTCCGGGATGACGAGTTTTGGTTCGGGTAGAAGGGCTATTTTGCCCGCGCTTCCGCGCCCATGAACACCACCTTGGCGCCCTTGTTGACGGCCGAGCCCAGCTCGGCCGCGTCCCAGTTGGTCAGGCGCACGCAGCCATGCGAGGCGCGCTTGTTGACCAGCTTCGGATCGGGCGTGCCGTGGATGCCGTAGGTGTCCTTGGTCAGGTCGATCCAGGTGGAGCCCACAGGGTTGTTTGGCCCGGCCTTGATGGTCAGCTTGCCCTTGGGCTTGCCGAAGGTCAGGCGCGACGGGTCGTAGGTGTAGGTCGGGTTGGGCGCCAGGGTGCGCACGGCCCATTCGCCGGACGGAGCGGGACGCTCGGTGCTGCCGACCGTGGCCGGATAGGTCGCCAGCAGGGCGCCGTCCTTGTCGAAGGCGCGGACCTGGCCAAGGGCCTTGTCGATCTCGATGCGGTCGACCTTGCGATCCAGGGTGTCGGCGCCGGCCGCCGTCACCACGATCGTCGTCCCCGCGACGCCGAAGTCGACACCGGGATTCAGCGCCCGCAGCAACGCCTCGTCCATGTGGAACCGCTCTGCCAGCATCTCGAGCGGGGTCATGTAGTCGAGCGCCGGCAGCTTGGCCATTGCCTCGTAGTCGTCCGTGGGGATTGGCGGCGAGAACGGGCCGGCTTCGTCCTGGGCGGTGATCGTATAGTCGACCAGCACCGGCCCGGCGTCGCCGGCGGTCAGGGTTTCGACCAACGCTGGCGTGATCGCGCCGTCGGCCGCTTGGCTCCGCGAGGTCTGGAAGGCCTTGATCGCCAGGGTCAGGTTCGTGCCGTCCCGACCATCGATGACGCCCGGCGAGAAGTGGGCGCGGTCCAGCAGGGTCTGGATGCGGATCAGCAGGTTGCGGTGCGCCTCGGGATCCGTGGCGGCTGGATCGAAGGTGGCCGCGTTGATCGTCTGGGCCAGCGGCGAGCTGGCCGCGGCGGCCGGCGGGGCGGCGACGACCGGGGGCTGGGCGGGCGCGGACTTCTGGACCGTCTTGGCCGGCGCGGGCTTGGCCGGTGGCTTGTCGTCGCAGGCCGACAGGGCCAACACGGCGATCAGGGCGAAACGGGAAACCAGGACGGTCATATAGACTCCAGCGGGCCAACAGGCGGGAACGACTCACCGTGCTCAAGCCTTGAGCCATGGCGAAGTTCCACGAGGCGCGAGGCCAGATGCGAGGAATGACTTGAAGGCGTTGCGCCGACTGCTCTGGGGCTTGGGCCTGCTGCTGCTGGCGTTCGGCGGGTTCTGGCTATGGGCGACCTGGCCTTCGAACGGAACCGCGCCGACGGTCGCCATGCCTCGTGACGAGGCCGCCCATGAAGCGCCGGCGAACCAACACTTCGCCTCGATCGATCCGCCCTCGGCCCTGACGCCGCTGGCCGGCGCGGCCGAGACCTGCGATGGGACCGACGCCCCCGAGACCGCCGCCGCCGTCAACGCCGCCTCGCTGTCGACCCTGGCCTGGACGCCGTTCGGCAAGCCCGAGACCGGCTGGGAGATCTATGCCCCCCGCATCGCCGCCGAGATCGGCACGACCTGCGGTCCCGGCTCGAACGGCTTCGCCTCGGCCCTGGCCCGCTGGCAGGGCGCGCACGGCCTGCCCAAGACCGGCGTCGTCGATCCGGCGGTGTTCGGGGCGATGCTGGTCCGCTGGCACCTGGCGCGGCCGTTCGTGCGGGTGAACCGCGAAGGCGTCTGCCCCGGCGCGCCGCCAGAGGCCAACCTGGCCCAGGCCGGTCCCAAGGAAAGCTATGGCGGGAAGGTCATCCAGATGCGGCCCGCCGCGCTGGAGGCCTATCGCCGGATGGCCGACGCCGCCCGGGCGGCGGGCGTGCTGTCTCGCCCGGAGTCGCTGATGATCTTCTCCGGCTACCGCGCCCCGGACGCCGACGCCCAGCGCTGCGCGCGCGACCGCAACTGCCAGGGCCTGATCCGCACCATCTGTTCGGCCCACCGCACGGGCCTGGCCATGGACGTGGTGATCGACGCCGCGCCGGGCTTGCGCCCAGACAGCTCGGCCGACGCCAACCGTCTCGTCATGGCGCGCTCGCCGCTCTATCGCTGGATGATCGTGAACGCGCCGCGCTTCGGCTTCGTCAACTACGCCTATGAGCCCTGGCACTGGGAATGGACCGGCGAGCCGCTGCTGCCCGGCGTGCCGATCTCCAGCCTGCCCCAGGAGGGCTCCGAGCCGGTGGTCACGGAACCTCCGGAAGACTCCACGTCCGGAAAGCCGGCCGTTCCCGCAGCCGTTCGTAATAGGCGCTGAGCGTCGGCCACTCTTCGCGCTCGATCGGGCTGAACAGCCAGCGATGCACCGACAGGCCCAGCACGATATCGGCCAGCGTGAAGTGCTCGCCAGCGACATAGGCGCCGGTGTCGACCAGCCGCGCGCTGAGCAGGCCCATGGCCGCGTTCCACGCCGTGACGCTGGCCGCGATCTGCTTGGGGTCGTCGAAGCCGGGCGTCTTGCGGACGAGGCCGGCGAAGGCGTGGCGCCAGGCGGTGTTCAGCTCGGTGCACTGCCAGTCCATCCACTGATCGACCAGCGCCCTTTGGCGGCGGTCGGTCGGGAACAGCGGAGTATCGGCCGCCACATAGCGGCAGATCGCGTTGCTCTCCCAGACAGGGCCGTGCTCGTCGATGAGCACGGGCACCAGCGCGTTGGGGTTCAACGCCACGAACTTCGGGTCGTTGGTGGGGGCGAAGCCCTGGCCCCAGTCCTCGCGCTCATAGGCCAGGCCCAGCTCGTCCAGGGTCCAGAGGACCTTGCGGACGTTGATGGACGAGGTGCGGCCGAGGACCTTGGGGATCGTCACCGGGTCATCCAGGGTCTGGACTTGCCGGTCGGCGCCGCGACGCTGGAGCGCTCGATCTTGCCGGTCGAGGCCTTGGCCCCGTGGCCGTGCTTGCCCTGGGCGGCCTTTTTCAGGCGCAAGGCGCGTTGCATCGGCGTTTCGCCGTCCTGCGCTTCAGGGGGCGGGACTTCGGTTTTATCGGTCATGAAGGCGATGTAGGCCTCGAATGGCGCCTTGAGAAGGCCGCGCTTGAAGGACAGTCTGGAAAGATGTTGTCGCCCCGTTCGGTTCCCCTTTTGATGGTCCTCATCGCCCTGACGGCGACGGTGGTCCACGCCCAGACCCGGCTGACGCCCCAGGAGGGACCCAACACGGTCTCGCCGATCCTGATCCTGCCGCCGACCCTGCCGCCGAACCTCGTCTCGACCTATCCGGCCCAGGACCAGACCGTCGCGCCGGGCGTGCTGATCCTGAAGGCGGCCTTCGACCAGCAGATGGCCCCGGCCGCCTGGAAC
This sequence comes from Caulobacter sp. FV1ye6ST, assembly GCF_058681225.1. Classification (NCBI taxonomy): domain Bacteria; kingdom Pseudomonadati; phylum Pseudomonadota; class Alphaproteobacteria; order Caulobacterales; family Caulobacteraceae; genus Caulobacter; species Caulobacter sp. FV1ye6ST. The sequence goes on along the minus strand of NZ_CM178733.1, from coordinate 3,807,410 downwards.
TATGCCCCCGCGCCGGGCGCCGAGCCGATGGACTGCGTGAAGACACCCCGGCTGCTGAACGACCAGAAGACCTTCGTGCTGCTATGCCGGGTGCTGGCCAACCGCACCTATGGCGTGACCTTCAACGCCGAGCGGACCGGCGGCTTCGCCAATCTGGGCGAGAACCCTGCCCACACCGCGGTGCTGACCTTCAAGGTCGATTCCGCCGCGCCGGTCACCACCGTCCGTCGCGCCATGGAGGCCGCCAAGCTGCAGACCGACCAGATGCCCGTGCAGGACGCGCCCATGGCCGTGGCGGGCGCGGCGAAACAGCCGAGCTTACCCTAGCTTGTGGCGTAAGCCCTCGCGGTAACGCATCATCGTCCGATGACGGGGGAATCGGGACGCGAGTGGACGGGGGCTGACCTCGCGGTGGTCGTGGGCGACTATGTCGCCCAACTGGAGAAGACCCTCGCCGGCAAGCCGGTGGATCGTAGCGCCCACGATCGCACTGTCCGCTTCGTAACCGGCAAGTCCGACATGCCGATCATCTGGAAGCAGGGCGAAATCTCGGCCGTGCTGTCGCTGATCGGCCTGCCGATCCTGCGCGATCAGCCGCCGCGCTGGTCCTACGACATGGCCCTGCTGGAGGCGGTCGAGGAGCAACTGGCCGCCAAGCCGGCTCTGCTCAGCGCCGCCGTCCGACCGGCCTCGCTGTTCACCGCCCCGCCGGCCGTGCCGCTGATCGAGGCCGCGCCGCCCCGGCCGATGCCGATGGACGAACGCCTGATCCGGGTGATCCAGCGTTTCGACATGGGCTCCCGGGAGGCCGAAGACCGCTTTCTCAAGGGGCTGGGCGTTTCCAGCATCATCGCCTTCGAGGCCCGTCGCCTTGCCGACCGGGGCCGGCCCGACCTGGCGGCCAAGATCCGTCCGTCCCGCGACGGCGATCCGGACGGCTGCGACGTGATCGCCTTCGGCCTCGACGAGAGCCCGCGCCTGATCGTCGTCAAGACCACCCTGTCCGGCGACGTCTCGCCCTTCGGCCTCAGCCAGAGCGAGTTCGACCTCGCCGAGTCCCGCCCCGAGGCCTTCCGCATCCGCCGGGTCTACGACCTGCTGGGCGAGGCGCGGTTCTACAGGATGAAGCCGCCGTTCGGTTAGGGCGTCCCGGACCCGGCCAGGCGCCGCCGGCTCGGATAGGGCGGACGGGACGGCGGCCAGGTGCGCGCCGGGACCTTGCGGGCCGGACGAGGCTCGGGCCCGTTGAAGTCCATGAACGTGATGTCCAGCTCCTTCAGCGCGTAGGCCGTCGTGCGCTCGGCCGCCGCCAGCGCGTCGGCGTCGTCCTCGCCCAGATAGTCGCGGCGAAACCGCATCACCCGCCGCTTGAACAGCGCCGGCACGCGCTCGGGGGCCAGCAGCATGGCCAGGGCCAGCAGGTAGATGCTGCGGAACATCAGGTCGGTCTCATGCTCGACCGCCGCCCTCGTCGGCCGCCAGTCGACGAAGCCTGTCATCAGCAGCTTGGCGCGCTCGTCGTCGAAGCCGTCGGCGGTCGCGCCCGTGAGGGCGGCGTCCGAAGGCGGCTCCGGCGCGGTCAGCCGCGCCAGCCGGTCGGCCAGGGTGGTCAGTCGCAGCGCCTCGTGGTCGCGCCCGTCGTGGATCGCCGCCGCCAGACGCGCCAAGGCGGCGTTGCGCAGATCGGAGGGCGCCGTCGACAGCGGCGCGGCGTTGAGAGCTTCCACCGCGTCGGCGTCCGTCAGCCAGATCTCGCCGGGCAGGGGCGCGGGCTGCCGGAAGCGCGCCGCCTCCGCCTCGGTCTGGGCCTCGGCGTGGGCGCGGGCCACGGCGTCGCCATGCGCCTTCTTGGTCCAGCCGTTCTTGCAAGCGTGGCGGTAGATGCTGGTCGGCGAGACCTTCCACTTGGCGCCGAGTTCGGCGGCGGTCGCGCCGTTCTTGTAAGCCTCGGCGATCTTGGCCCAGGAGTCCTCCGAGAGCCGGAACCAATTCGGGCGGGCGTCGGGATGTGTTTTCATGCCCGCCAGTGTGCGGCCGCCCGGGAAGGCGGGGACAGAAGGGCGTCAACAATCGACAAGGCCTTGAAAAGGCTTGTCTCCAACGTCGGTGGCAAGAGCGTCGCGGCGGGCGTTAGCTCTGTCTCAACTCGGCGAAGAAGTCCTCGAGCAATGTCGCGCGCTCGCTATAGGGAGCGTGCCGCCCGAAGTGGGCGGTGACCTCGGCGACGATCTGTTCGGAGGAACGTGCGTCTTCAGTCGAATGAGCCGCCCAGGCGCGGCCGGGATGCAAGGTGTCCCACGGCGAGCGCTTGTTGGCCCGGGTCGTGGCGCTGTCGCCGTGCTTGCCCAAGCCATAGAGCAGGTTCGTCTCGTTATTCCAGATCGGCTTGAAGAGATGGATCAAGTAATCCTCGGCCGCTGTCTCCCAGCCCGATTGAACGACGAGGAAGCGTGCGTCGAAGTCGGCGACGTCCAGGGTCGAGATCGCTTTGCTGATATTCTTTCGATGTTCGTTCAAGCGGGCCGCGAGCCGCGGACCTTGATCGCGAGCGCTATGCGCACCCTGCTGGCCGGGAGCCGCTTGACCGACATAGATCGGTGTTTCGGTCCCGGAAAGAGGCGCGTAGAGCGGATAGGCGCCTCGATAGTAGATCGCGTAGACGCCTGATCCGTAGAACTGACCGATCGCGCTCAAGGGCACGCGTTCCTGCGCGACCATGGCCAGGGCCGTGAAGCGCCCGATCACCTTGGGATTGCTGGGGTCGAAGACCGAGCGCGGCATGGCGATCGGATCCAGCCGCCTCAACGCGGCCTCCAGCGTGTCTATGACGTCGCGCAGTTCGTGATCGACCTTCCGGCGCGCGACAGGCGAAAAGGGGGCGGTATCAGCCAGGCTGGTCAGGGCCGCCACACGCTCGCGCAGCGCGGCGATCTCGGCGTCGAGGGAATTGGTCTTGCTCACGCCGCGTAGCGTAGCTTCCTCGCGACGTCCTCGCCAATCACTTGCGCCAAACGAACCGGCACGGCGTTGCCCAACTGACGCATGACCTCGCTCCACGCCCCGTGGAAGATGAAGCTGTCAGGGAAGGTCTGCAGGCGCGCGCTTTCGCGGATCGAGAAATAGCGCACCGTGCCGTCGGGGCGGGCCAGCATGTTCTCGCCGCCGGGCACGCCGTGGACGCCGGCCTTCAGGGTCTTGGCGGGCTCGTCCAGCGGGCTGCCGGTGTGGCCGGGATAGGCGCGGGCGCCGGGCTGGAAGCGGTGATAGGCGATCCGCGCCGCGCGCTTGGGATCCCGTTCAGGATCGGGCAGGTCGGCGGTCGCGTCGCGCACCGTCCGCCAGGCGATCTCGCTCGGCTTGTCGCGCAGCGCCAGGGCGCGCGCCGGCGCCTCGGACGGATCCGGCCGCTCGGCCTTGGCCACCTTGTGCGCGTCCCAATAGTCGCCCGAGCGATGTTGCGCCCACAGCAGGGCCTCGGCCGAGTGGGTGGCGACGGGGAACGACCACTCCAGGTCCAGGTCGTCGCGGAAGCCCACGAAGATCACCCGTTCGCGCTTCTGCGGCACGCCGTAGTCGGCGGCGTTCAGCACCCGGGCCACCACGCGGTAGGCCAGGCCGTCGCGCGCGCCGCGCAGGTGGTGCTCCTCCAGCCGCGCCAGGTGCTCGGACCAGTCCTCGTCCGGGCGGGCGACCACCTCCGGATGCTCCAGCTGCAGGCGGATATATTCGAAATAGTTGCGGAAGCTGGCCCGCGTCAGGCCCTTGACGTTCTCGAACACGAAGGCCCGCGGCCGCGTCTCGCGCACGGCGCGGATGGCGTGGGGGAACATGTCGCGGGTGTCGTCATAGGCCCGGTGCTTGCCGCCCAGCGAGAACGGCTGGCAGGGCGGACCGCCCGAGACCAGGTCGACCTTGCCCTCCAGGCCCTTGAAGTCGACATGGCGCACGTCGCCCTCGACCTCGGGCCAGCCCGCCATGGGCGACAGCGGGCTCTGGCGGTTCTCGGCGATGGTCTCGCGGCAATAGCGGTTCCACTCGACCACCTTGGCCGGCTTGAACCCGGCCTGGCACAGGCCGATGCCCAGCCCCCCGGCCCCCGCGAACAGTTCGATCGACTTCATGAGTCCAAGAATGTTCTAATTTCGTTCTCAAGGGAAGCCTCGTCCTTGAGCTCGCATTCCCAAAGGGTCAGCGCGCTCCAGCCCAGGGCGTCGAGCTCCGCCAGCTTGCGAAGATCGCGGGCGCGATTCCCCTCCAGCTTCGGGATCCAGAACTCGTGCCGTGATTTGGGCAGCCGCGCCAGCTTGCAGTCCGGATCGGGATGGCGATGCCAGAAACACCCGTGGACGAAGATCACCTTCTTGCGGCTGGGAAACACCAAGTCCGGCCGCCCAGGCAGCTTCGCGCCATGCAGGCGGTAGCGGTAGCCGAGGCGGTGAACGAGCCGCCTGACCAGCATCTCGGCGCTGGACCCCTTGCCCTTGACGCGAGCCATCCGGGCGCTGCGTTCGGCGGGGGAGAGGGTGTCCATGGAGAAGCATGGTCGTCACGACCCGTGGCCAAACCTTGACGTCCCGCGGGGGCGTCCCCGCGCGCTACCGTCCCGCCGCCGCCCGTTCCTGGTTCAGGGCGAACAGACGCTCCAGCACCTCGTCGTCAGACAGGTCGCCTGGCCAGCCGTAGGCGGCGGCGACGGCGGCGTCCAAGCGCTTGTGGGCCATGTCCAGCCAGGCCGGACGCTGGTTGTAGAGGTTGGTCAGGGTGCGCTTCTTCAACTCCGCCGCCGCCTCGGGGCTGACCGGCAGGATGCGGTCGGGATAGCCGGAAACCACCTCGGGCTCGATCCGCACTAGGTCGGGCGGATTGAGCCAGTTTTCCCGCAGCCGGTTCAACTCGGCCGCCGCCCTGGCGATGGCGACGGCGCGCGGGTCGTCGGCATAGTCGGCGGCGGGGATGTTCGGCGTCAGGTCTTCCGGGAAGGGGAAGGTCTCGAAGGTGGTGGACGGGGTGTAGCGGGGATCGTTGCCGACACCCAGGAACGTGCCCATCCGCAGCGACCACAGTTCGTGGAAGCGCGAGTGGAGGATGCCGAACGTGGTGTCGTCGTCGCGGGCGATGGCGACGATCGCGCTATCGGGCAAAAGTTCAGCGGTGCGCCAGGCAAAGACCCGGTGCTTGGCGACCCTGGGTGTCACGAGGATGCGACTACATCCGACAGCCGACTTACGCCAGTCGCCGCCCGATCTGCCCAACTGCCACCAACGTTCCCGTCGCTGGCGGTCATTATTCTGGTCTCGTACTGGCTTGACCATCAAAAGAAGATGCCGGAACGGTGCTTCGAACAGAGCGGCTTCGGCCTCTGAGTATCCGTCGAAGTCAATAATCCATCGATCCAATGGCCTGCGGACAATATCAATCCCATTCGCCCAAGGGCAGATGACATCTCCGTTTCGCTTACCATTCGGATTCGTAGGGGACAGCAACATTGAGCGAGCCGTATCCCCATCTATGTCAAAATCTCCAACTTTGACTGGTCCTTGGAAGGCAAAGCCCTGATTGTCATTGAGCTTTGCGGATTTCGTCAGATCCACACTTGATCCCGTCAGATCCGAGTTAATCGCGTCAGCGCCGGCCCCATTCAGCCGCCGTTGCATAAAGCCAGATCCAAACCCAAACATTGAGACGCGCACGGCCGCGCCGTCCAATACCCAAGGCTCGTCCGCCCAAGCTTCCATCAACGCTTCGGCGTCGGCGATCGGGTCGAGCACCTTGCGGCTTGCCCCGCCTCGGACGGAATTAGTGGTGACGAGACCCGCCCGCTTGCCACTCGACGATTGAACAACTTCCCACGCTTTCTCGACCCAATAGGCGACGAAATCGGCCTCGGCCGGCACCTTGCCGCGATAGGTCGCGAACAGCCGCTCGACATAGGCATCGCCCAGACTGTCGCGCAGTCGTTTCCCGCCCAAGAACGGCGGATTCCCCACGATCACATCGACCTCCGGCCAGACCGCCTCGGTCCCGTCCGGGTTCAGCAACGCATCGCGGCATTCGATCTGGTCCAGCGACGACAGGATCGGCTCGGCCAGGCCGGTATAGTTGTTCTTGGCGTTCCATTGCAGGTCGCCGATCCACAGGGTGACGCGCGCTAGTTCGGCGGCATAGTCCTCGATCTCGATGCCGCGCACGCATTCCAGGCCGACGCGCGGGGCCGGGACCTCGATGCCCAGGCGGGCGGCGTCGACCAGGGCGCGGCGCTCGATGTCCTTCAGGGCGTGCAGGGCCACATAGAGGAAGTTGCCGCTGCCGCAGGCCGGGTCCAGCACGCGAAAGGCGGCCAGGCGGCTGAGGAACGCCTCCAGCCGGTCCTTGGCCTGGCCCAGGGCCGCGTCGGCCCGCTTGGCGATGGCGGTCAGGGCCTTGCGGCGGCCCGCCTCGCCGGCCTTGGCCTTGTCAGGGTCTTGCCGCATGGCGTCGGCGGCGGCTTCCAGCACGGCCTTGCGCTCGCCCTCGGTGGCGGCGCGGGCGTCCATGGCGGCGCGGATCTCGGCCAGGGCCGTTTCCCACTCGGCCATCAGCGGCCAGGTGATCACCGGGTCGATGATCTTCAGGATCTTGGCGCGGTCGGTGTAGTGGGCGCCCAGGGCCGCCCGCTCGCGCGTGGCCTTCAGCGCCTCCTCGAACATGTTGCCGAACACCGAGGGGTCCAGCTCGGACCAGTCATGCTCGCCGGCGGTGTCGCAGATCAGCTTGATGTCCGGCCGCTCCAGCGGCAGGGCGGGCTTGTCGTCGAACAGGCCGCCGTTGAACCAGCGGATCACGTCGGCGCCGAACAGGCCGCCGGTGCGCATCATCGCAAACAGGGCGTCGAACTGCGCCCCCGCCTCGGTGGGCGGGCGCATCTGCATCGACCGCGTCATGCGGGTGAACAGCCCCTCGGGCAGCAGCTTGGCGTCCTCGGCGAACATGCAGAAGACGACGCGGTTGAGGAAGTGGGCGACCTCGCGCGGGTCGTGGCCGCGCTCCTGCAGGCGTCGACCCAGATCGCCGAACCGCTGGGCGACCTTGGCGGTCAATTCCTGGGGGCTGATCTTCGGCTTGAGGCTTTCGGAGCCCTCGAACACCAGCCGCAGGACGGCCAGCTTCTCGGGTTCGTGCAGGTCGTCGAGCGTGAACTCGATCTTGCGGCTGACGGTGTTCGTCCAGTTGGTGTGGACGATGATCCGCTCCATGTCGGAGACGATCAGGTAGGGCGGGTTTTCCAGGTCCAGCGCATAGGCCTGGAGCTGACGCAGGGCGGCGTCGAGGTTCTTGTGCTTGCCCTTGTACTCCCAGCCAAAGCAGTGTTTGCGCCAGACATCGGCCCAGCCGTCGCCGCCGCCGGTCTTGGCCGCGCCGCGCTCGAAGCAATAGTGCTCGCCATGAGGGTCCGCCTCGGCGGGCGTGGGCTCGCCCAGCAGCCGGCACAGGTCGATGAAATGTTCCTGCGATCCCTGCCGTTCACGCAGGTGGCTGTCGCTCCATTTCTTGACGAACTGCGCGGGGGTCATGGGGTCTCCGACTCAACGGCTCGACCATAGCCGGACGCGTGGCGGAGGGGGTAGGGCGCCCGACGATCAATCCTCGTCCATCTTCAGCGCCGCGATGAACGCTTCCTGGGGGATCTCGACCTTGCCGAACTGGCGCATACGCTTCTTGCCGGCCTTCTGCTTGTCCAGCAGCTTGCGCTTGCGCGAGGCGTCGCCGCCGTAGCACTTGGCGGTCACGTCCTTGCGCAGGGCGCGGACGGTTTCGCGGGCGATGATCTTGCCGCCGATGGCCGCCTGGATCGGGATGACGAACATGTGCTGCGGGATGAGGTCCTTCATCTTCTCGCACATGCCCCGGCCGCGGCTCTCGGCGCGGTCGCGGTGGACCAGCATCGAGAGGGCGTCGACGGGCTCGGCGTTGACCAGGATCGACATCTTCACAAGGTCGCCCTTGCGGTAGTCCTCGACCTGGTAGTCGAAGCTGGCATAGCCCTTCGAGATCGACTTCAGGCGGTCGTAGAAGTCGAACACCACCTCGTTCAGCGGCAGGTCGTAGACGACCATGGCGCGGCTGCCGACATAGCTGAGCTCGCGCTGCATGCCGCGACGGTCCTGGCACAGCTTGATCACGCCGCCGAGATAGTCGTCGGGGGTGAAGATGGTGGCCTTGATCCAGGGCTCGCTGATGCTCTCGATGTGCATCGGGTCGGGCAGGTCGGCGGGGTTGTGCAGCTCGATCTCCGAGCCGTCGCGCATGTGGATCTTGTAGACCACCGACGGGGCGGTCGCGATCAGGTCGAGGTCGAACTCGCGGGACAGGCGCTCCTGGATGATCTCCAGGTGCAGCAGGCCCAGGAAGCCGCAGCGGAAGCCGAAGCCGAGGGCGGCGCTGCTTTCCATCTCGTAGGTGAAGCTGCCGTCGTTCAGGCGCAGGCGGCCGACGGCGGCGCGCAGGTCCTCGAAGTCGGCGGCGTCGACCGGGAACAGGCCGCAGAACACGACCGGCTGCACGTCCTTGAAGCCGGGCAGGGCCTTGTCGGTGGGCCGCTTTTCATCGGTCAGGGTGTCGCCGACGGCGGCGTCGGCCACTTCCTTGATCTGGGCGGTGAAGAAGCCGATCTCGCCGGGGCCCAGGCTCTCGACCGGAGTGTTCTTGGGCTTGAAGACGCCGACGCGGTCGACCAGGTGGGTCGAGCCGTGCTGCATCATCTTGATCTTCATGCCGGCCTTAAGGCGGCCGTCCATGACGCGGACCAGCACGACGACGCCGAGATAGGCGTCGTACCAGGCGTCGACCAGCAGGGCCTTCAGGGGCGCGTTTTCGTCGCCCTTGGGCGGGGGCAGGCGCTTGACGATGGCTTCCAGCACGTCGTGGATGCCCAGGCCCGACTTGGCGCTGGCCAGGACGGCGTCGCTGGCGTCCAGGCCGATCAGGTCCTCGATCTGGGCGCGCACGCGTTCAGGCTCGGCGGCGGGCAGGTCGATCTTGTTGAGGACCGGGACGATCTCGTGGTTGTTGTCGATGGCCGAATAGACGTTGGCCAGGGTCTGGGCCTCCACGCCTTGCGAGGCGTCGACGACCAGGATCGAACCCTCGCACGCGGCCAGGCTGCGGCTGACTTCGTAGGCGAAGTCGACGTGGCCGGGGGTGTCCATCAGGTTCAGGATGTACGTCTCGCCGTCGTCGGCCTTGTACTCCAGGCGCACGGTCTGCGCCTTGATCGTGATGCCGCGCTCTTTCTCGATGTCCATGTTGTCGAGAACCTGGGCGCTCATCTCGCGCGCGGTCAGGCCGCCGGTCTCCTGGATCAGGCGGTCGGAGAGGGTGCTCTTCCCATGGTCGATGTGTGCAACGATCGAGAAGTTACGGATCTTGTCGAGAGGCGTCGAAGTCATAGGCGTGCGCATACCACATTTGGCCGGCTTCGCGAGGGGGGAGCGCATCCGGGACGCGGTCGCGGGTCGCGCATGCTTAACCGGTCGTTAAGTTTGGAGCCGCAAACCGGTCTCAATGGCTTGCAACAGTGTTGCAATGAAACTGACCTGGAGGGCCTGACATGGACCGTCGCAAGCTGATCGTCTCGGGCGCCGCCGTCGGCCTGAGCGCCATGGCCAGCGAGGCTCTGGCCCGCCAGCGGATCACCTCCGAGCAACTGCCGCCGGCCCAGCCGATCACCGACCCGAACGCCGCGCCGCCACAGTATCGGCCCCCCGCGCAGGACGCCTATGCTTCCCCGCCGCCGCCCGCCCAGACGCCGGGTTCGAACGGCAATACGCCGGTGTACGATACCGGGCGCGCCCAGACCTATTCGGCCGACGAGATGATCCGCGCCACGTCCGACTTCCTGGGCGTGACGGCCGAGAGCGCCGGCGCGGTGATCGAGAAGATCTTCAAGGACAAGGGCCAGCCCACGGGCTACATCGCCGGCGAGGAAGGCTCGGGCGCCTTCGTGGCCGGGCTGCGCTATGGCCGGGGCCTGCTCTACATGAAGGGCCGCCCGACCCTGGAGACGTTCTGGCAGGGCCCGACCGTGGGCTGGGACTGGGGCGGCAACGCCAGCCGCGTCTTTACGCTCTGCTATAACCTGCAGTATCCCGACGCCGTTTTCCGCCGGTTCCCGGGCGTCGAGGGCAGCGCCTATCTGATCGGCGGCCTGGGTATGAACTACCAGAAGGCCGACGACATCACCCTGGCCCCGATCCGCGCCGGTGTCGGCCTGCGCCTGGGGGCCAATGTCGGCTATCTCGGCTACAGCCGCAAACGTCGCTGGATGCCGCTCTAACGATTTGAGGGGGCCTTGGGGGCCCCCTCCTTGTTTCCAGTTAGCCGCCCCAGACCTGCTTCAGTCGGGCATCGCGTCCGCAGCCGGTGCGGTAGGCGAAGTAGTTCAGCTTGTTCCGCTTGGCGTAGTCGCGGTGATATTCCTCGGCCGGATAGAAGGTCTTGAGGTCTAGAATCTCGGTCTTCATCGTGCCGCTCTTCAAGCGCTTGGCGGCGTCGGCGCGGGACTTCTCGGCGATCGGGCGCTGGGCGGGGGTGACGAAGACGGCCGGGCGATAGGACGGGCCGCGGTCGCAGAACTGGCCGCCGTCATCGGTCGGGTCGACCAGTTTCCAGTAGCGGTACAGCAGAAAGCCGTAGTCCAGCTTGGCCGGGTCGTAGGTGACGCGCACCGACTCGTAGTGGCCCGAGGTCTCGCTTGTGACGTCGCGATAGGTCGGGTTCTTCAGATGGCCGCCGGTGTAGCCGCTCTCGACCTTCAGCACGCCAGGGATGCCGCCCATGTCGTGCTCCATGCACCAGAAGCAGCCGCCAGCGAAGACGGCGGTCTCGGTCTTGAGCGTCGCGGCGGAGGACGCGCTGACGCCGGTGAGGGCGAAGAGGGTGGCGAGAAGGGCAAGCAGGCGGCGCATCGACGTCTCTCCAGAAGCGGACTCGGACTTAGATACGCAGGGAAACGCCGAAAGGTTACGCCCGCCAACCAAAACCGACGCCGCGCACGCTTGGACAGGCGGCCAGGCGCGAGGCCAGCATCTCAGCCCGGGCGTCGCCCTGGTCGTCGATCTCGAGCCTAATGGCCATGTGCTGACCCTCGGGAGCGGCGGACAGGGCGCGCAGGCGGGCTTGCTGCACCGAAGCCACGCCCAGTACGCGCAAGAGCGCATCGGGCGTGTCCTCGGCGGTTACGAGGAAGAGACGGCGCCGAAGAGTGGCGAGGGCGTCTTCTTCGGGTTTGAGCGGGTCTACGAGCGAACTCACGGTCGGAACCATTGATGCTCGACCGAAGCCGAATTGACGCCGGGCCAGGCGGCGAGGTCGCGGGCCAGCAGGCGGGCCGCCTGGTCGCCCAGGTGGCGGACGCGCAAGCTCGCTTCGACGATCTGGCCGACCGGCTTCATCGTCAGGCCGCACAGTTCGGCGCCGCTGTCGGCGAGACCCTGGCGCACGGCTTCCAGCGCGCTGGGCGCGTCCTGGGCGGCCAGCAGCAGCTGGTGAACGGTGACTCCGTCCAGGTCGCTATGGAAAGAGGGTGGAGAAGGCAGGTAGCTCATTGGAGTGGTCCCTTGCATGAGAGGCTTGGAGACCGAGGAACCGCGCAACAAAAAACCCCGCTCGTGGGAGCGGGGCTTTTTGGAGATCTTGCGATCCTTCGGCTGTGTGGTGGGTGGGGTTTCCTACCGCTTGCGCCGATTTTGCCCCGTTCGAATTCGCACGGTTTTAATCTGGTTATTAATCATGCTCCACATCGCCACGCACGACATCGCGGCCACGGCGGCGAGGCCGGTGGTCACGAAGGCGGCAAAGGCGAAGGTCGATTGCATGTGGAAGCTATGAGTCCAGTTAGCGCTTGATACAGGTAGCGTGACGTTGGGCTGTGCGCAAGGTCTTGCCTGCGAGAGAGGCGATCGGTCGCGGGGGCGGGCAAGAAATGGCCCGTGGCGCCTCGAAACTCAGCACAGGCCCCCACCTGACCTGCCGCGCAGGTCCATCCGCCCCCAAGCGGGGCGGAGAGCAGCGGGGATCGCACCTGCCTCTCCTCCACCTCTGGGGGGAGGGGACCGCCGAAAGGCGGTGGAGGGGGCCAGCGCCGAGCCTACCCCCAAACAGCTTACGACCGCAGCTTGCCGCCGGCCTTCTCGGCCGCCGCCACGACCTTGGCCGACAGGGCCTCGATCTCGGCGTCGGTCAGGGTGGCGTCGCGCGGCTGGACCACGACCTCGATCGCGATCGACTTGAAGCCCTCCGGCACGCCCGGGCCCTCATAGACGTCGAACACGCGCGCGGTGGTGATCAGCGCCTTGTCGGCGCCGAGCGCGGCCTTCACCAGATCGCCGGCCGCCTTGGCCTTCTCCATGACGAACGCGAAGTCGCGGGTCAGCGGCATCAGGGCCGAGGGCGAGAAGGCCGGGCGGCTCTTGATCGACTTCTTCTTCGGCTCGGGGATCGCCTCCAGGGTGATCTCGAAGCCGTAGACCGGGCCGGCCACGTCCAGGGCCTTCAGCACCGCCGGGTGGATCTCGCCGAACTCGGCCATCACCGCCTTGGGGCCCAGCTGCAGCCGCGCCGAGCGGCCCGGGTGCCACCAGGACGAGGCCGAGCCCTGCGCCGTCTGCAGCGACGCCACCGGTGCGCCCAGCTCTTCCAGCAGGGCCAACAGGTCGGCCTTGACGGTGAAGACGTCTTCTTGCGCGGCCTTGCCCCAGCCGCGCGGCGCCTTCGGAACCAGGATGGCCGAGACCACCGTGCGCTGGTCGTTGGGGCGTTCGCCGTGGAAGGTCGGGCCGATCTCGAACAGGGCCGCGTCGGGGAAGCCCCGGCGCGCGTTGCGGCCGGCCGCGTCGATCAGGTTGGGCAGCAGCGACGGGCGCATGCAGTCCAGTTCCGAGGCGATCGGATTGGCCAGCAGCATTTCCGGCTGACCGCCGCCGAACAGCCGCGCCGTCTTGTGGCTGGTGAAGCTGAAGGTCACGGCTTCCGCATAGCCTGCCGCCGCCAGGGCGCGACGGGCCGTGCGGGCGCGGGCCTGCTTGGCGGTCAGGATGCCGCCAACGGCGCGCGAAACCTCCGGCAGCGGCGTCGAGGGCAGGGCGCCGTAGCCGGCGATGCGGGCGACTTCTTCCACCAGGTCGGCCTTGCCTTCCACGTCGCGGCGGAAGGTCGGCGGGGTCACGCAGACCACGCTCTCGGCATGGGTGACGAAGTCGGCGGCCGACACATCCTTGGGCGGCTCGACCGTGAAGCCGAGGTCGCGCAGGATCCGCAAGGATCGCTCGGACGCGATCTCCAGGCCCGACAGCTGGCCGACATAGGCCGGGTCGAACAGCACGGGCTTGGGCGCCTCGGGCGGCTCGCCGACCAACATCACTTCCGACGGTTCGCCGCCGCACAGCTCCAGGATCAGCTTGGTGGCCAGTTCGACACCCGGGACCAGCGAGCCGGTGTCGACCGTGCGGGCGAAGCGGTACTGAGCGTCGCTGGCGATGCCGGTGGCGCGGCCCGTCTGGGCGATGCGGATCGGCTCGAACCAGGCGCTCTCGACGAAGACGTCCGTGGTCTCGTCCGAGCAGCCGGTGCTTTCGCCGCCCATCACCCCGCCCAGGCCGATCGGCCTGTCGCCATGCGCATCGGCGATCACGCACATCTCGGGCGTCAGTTCGTAGGTCTTGCCGTCCAGGGCGATCAGGTGCTCGTCGCCGTTGACACCATGGCGGCCCAGGCGCGTCGAGATCTCTGTCCCCGACAGCTTGGCCGCGTCATAGACGTGCAGCGGCCGGGCGCGGTCGTAGGAGATCAGGTTGGTGACGTCCACCAGGGCGTTGATCGGGCGCAGGCCGATGGCGGTCAGGCGGTCCCGCAGCCACTTGGGCGAAGGGCCGTTCTTGACGCCGCGAATGTAGCGGCCGGCGAAGGCCGGGCAGGCCTCGCCATCGACCTTGACGGTGATTGGGCTTTGGAACGCGCCCGGGATCGGCGCGATCGAGACGTCCTTCAGCTTGCCCACGCCGGCGGCGGCCAGGTCGCGGGCGATGCCCACGACGCCCAGCCAGTCGGGGCGGTTGGGGGTCACTTCGAAGTCGATGACGGCTTCCAGGCCCAGGGCGTCGACGGCCGGGGCGCCGACCGGCAGGGCGTCGGGCAGCTCCATGATGCCGTCGCTCTCGACGGCGTATTCCAGTTCGGCGGCCGAGCAGAGCATGCCGTTCGAGACGACGCCGCGCACCGGCTTTTCGACCAGGGTCACGTCCAGGCCGGGCACATAGGCGCCGATCGGGGCGTAGATGGTGGTCAGGCCCGCGCGAGCGTTTGGCGCGCCGCAGACGATCTCCTTGCGGCCGTCGACGGTGTCGACCTGGCAGACCTGCAGTCGGTCGGCGTTCGGGTGGCGCGCCGCCTCTACGATCTTGCAGACCGTGAAGGGCTTAAGCTTGGTCGCCGGATCGATGACGTGCTCGACCTCGAGCCCGGCCATGGTCATGGCCGCGACGATCTCGGGGACGGTGGCGGTGGTCTCAAGGTGATCCTTGAGCCAGGAGAGGGTGAATTTCATCGTTCTTGTCTCAGCTCAGGCCCGAGGCGGCGTTCGGAGCGGCGAAGGCGCTGAAGCCGTAGTGCGACAGCCAGCGGACGTCCGACGACCACATGTCGCGTAGGTCCGGCATGCCATATTTCAGCATGCCCAGGCGATCGACGCCCATGCCGAAGGCGAAGCCCTGGTACTCGTCCGGATCGATGCCGCAGGCGCGCAGCACGTTCGGGTGAACCATGCCGCAGCCCAGGATTTCCAGCCACGACGTGCCCTGGCCGATCTTGATCTCGCCGCCCGAGCGGTCGCACTGCACGTCCATCTCGGCCGACGGCTCGGTGAACGGGAAGTGGTGCGGCCGGAACTGGGTGGTGACCGCGTCGGTCTCGAAGAACCGGGCCAGGAAGGTCTCCAGCGTCCACTTCAGGTGGCCCATGTGGATTCCCTTATCGATCACCAGGCCCTCGACCTGGTGGAACACCGGCGTGTGGGTGGCGTCGTTATCCACGCGATAGGTGCGGCCTGGCGCGATGATGCGGATGGGCGGTTTCTGCGACACCATGGTCCGCACCTGCACGGGGCTGGTGTGGGTGCGCAGCAGCATACGCTCGCCCGAGTCCTTGGTGTTGAAGAAGAAGGTGTCGTGCATCTCGCGGGCCGGGTGCTTCGGCGGGAAGTTCAGGGCCGTGAAGTTGTGGAAGTCGTCCTCGATGTCCGGACCTTCGGCGACCGCGAAGCCCATCTCGGCGAAGATCGAGATCATCTCGTCCATGGTCTGCATGGTCGGGTGGACGCTGCCCTTGCGGTGGTAGGGCGCTGGCAGGGTCAGGTCCAGCGTCTCGCTGGCCAGTCGCGCGTCGAGTTCGGCGGCCTCGAGGGCGGCCTTCTTCTCGGCGATGGCGGCGGCGACGGCGTCGCGCAGGGCGTTGATCGCGGCGCCTTGCGTCTTGCGCTCCTCGGGGCTCATCGCCCCCAGGGTTTTCAGCAGGCCGGAAATCGAGCCGGTCTTGCCGAGCGCGGCGACGCGCACCGCATCGAGGGCGGCGAGGTCCGTCGCGCCGGCCACCTGGGCCAGGACGTCGGATTCGAGGGTGTTGAGATCGGTCATGACGGGCATCCGTCTAGAGCATTCGGGCGGGGCGGAGTAGGGGAGCGCGCAGCAAAAAGCCCTCCGGTTCGCACCGGAGGGCTTTTCTAGATCGCAATCGGGACGGACCCGAAAAAGACCTTAGGCGGCCAGGGCGGTGCGGACCTTGTCAGCAATAGCCTTGAACGCAGCCGGGTCGTTGCCCGCGATGTCGGCGAGGACCTTACGGTCGATCACCACACCCGCCACGTCCAGGCCGTGGATAAACTGCGAGTAGGTGAAGCCCTCGATGCGAGCGCCGGCGTTGATGCGTTGGATCCACAGCGAGCGGAAGGCGCGCTTGCGCACCTTGCGGTCACGGTACGCGTATTGACCGGCCTTATCGACGGCGGCCTTGGCGGTGCGGATGGTGTTCTTGCGGCGGCCGTAGAAGCCCTTCGCCTGTTCAAGAACCTTCTTGTGCTTGGCGTGGGCGGTAACGCCACGTTTGACGCGAGCCATGTGTCAGCGCTCCTCTTAAAGGCCGTAGGGCAGGTACGAACGGATGGTCTTGGCGTCAGCCTCGCTCATCACCTTCGTTCCGCGGTTTTGGCGGATGTACTTGCCGTTGTGGCCGATCAGACGGTGGCGCTTGCCGGCGACGCCGGCTTTCAGCTTACCCGTGGCCGTGATCTTGAAGCGCTTCTTAGCGCCCGACTTGGTCTTCAACTTAGGCATTTCGCGTCGGAGCTTTCGCCCCGTCCTCTGGGATAGCAAGACGAACCGCCATGGCATGCCAATTGGCCAGGCGGTTCCGGAAAGGGGGCGTTACTAGGGGAAAGACTCGCCCAAGGCAAGCGCGGAGAGCATGGCAGCCGAAAGTGTCCGCGGTTTCGGCGTCCGCCATGCTTCTCTTTAAGAGGCCTTAAGCCGGCGTTTTCGTCCGGTGAACTATGGTCACGGCGAAGAAGATGGCTGGAACCGTCAGGGCCGCCCCGAACCAGTAGGGGCCGCCGATGGCGAGGCCGAACAGCGGACCAGCCAGCAGTGGTCCGCCGATGCGGGCCAGGGAGCCGGCGGCCATGTTCAGGCCCAGCATCTGCCCCTGGCGGTCCGGCGGGCTGGCGCGCGAGATTAAAGCTGCCACGCACGGGAAGACCAGCGACTGGCCAAAGGCGGTGCTGCCGACGGCGACGATGGCCAGACCGGGATGGGTCACGAACGGCGAGATGAACAGGCTGACGCAGATGATGGCCAGGCCCGTGGTCAGCACGCGGCCTTCGCCGAAGCGGCGGGCCAGGCGTCCGGTCAGCAAGCCCTGGCCCAGTGAGGCGATGACGCCGATGACGGCGAAGCACAGGCCGACCTCGCGCGGGCCCCAGTCGAACCGAGCGTTGGCCCACAGGCCGAAGATCGATTCCATGCCCGCGAAGGCCCCGGTGGAGACCAGGGTGACCAGCAGCACGCGCGACAGGATCGGATGGGCCGAAGCCGCGCTCAGCGCCTCGCGTCGGCCGGGCTGCTTGACGCCGGGGGCGGAGGGCGGGCGGCTCTCGGCCACGAACAGCAGGACGCCGACCGCCGCCAGCGCCGCCATCCCGGCGGCCACGAACAGCGGGATCTGGAAGCCCAGCTGACCGGCGCTGGGGCGGGCCAGAAGGCCGCCCAGTGACGGGCCGATCACGAAGCCGGCCCCGAAGGCCGAACCCAGCAGGCCCATGCGGCCCGCGCGCTTCTCGGGCGGGGTGACGTCGGCCATATAGCCCTGGATGGTCGAGATGTTGCCGCTGCCGAAGCCGCCGACCAGGCGGATGGCCATGGCGATCCAGATGTTCGGCGCGAAGGCCAGGGCCAGATAGGCGATGGCGTTGGCGACGATGGTGACGACCAGCACCGGCCGCCGGCCGATTCGGTCGGACATCCGCCCCCAGAACGGCTCGCCGAAGAACTGGCCCAGGCTGTAGGCGGCGAACATGGTCGTCACCTGCCACGGGGCGGCGTGCATGGCCTTGGCGTAGAAGGGCAGCAGCGGAATGACCACGCCGAAGCCCACCAGGTTGATGAAGACAACCAGGAGCAGGACGGCCAGGGCGCGGGGACTGTTGGCGGGTTCGGACATCAGGACGCGCGGTTTACGCCCGAACCCCGGCCTTGGCGATCAGCCAATCGACGAACTCAGTCGGGCGGGTTGTTTTTTTCGACGAAAGCGACGGCTTCGTTCAGCATCTTCACGCGCGCCTCGCCTCGGGAGAACCAGTGGTCCTCGCCCTCCAGAGGGACCAGCGTGACCGGCTTGCCGGCCTTCTTCAGCGCGGCGGCCATGGCCTGGCTCTGCTCGAAGCGGACGATGGTGTCGTCGGTCCCGTGGATCAGCATGACCGGGACATCGACCTGACTCGCCAGTTTGACCGGCGAGAGGGCGTCCAGGTCGGCCTTCTTGTCCGCGCCCATGAAGCGCAGCCAGTAGCGCGGAGAGGTCGAACTGCGGGCGCTGTGATCCTCAAGGTTCGACGACAGCATCCGGCCCGGATTGACAGGGCCGGCGCCCGACTTCGGGCACGGCGTTCCCAACCCGGTCCACATGCAGACCTCCTTGGGCGAGACGACGTCCTTGCGAACCAGGTCGAGGTCGGACGGGCCGTTGACCGAGACGGCGCAGCGATAGACGCCCTTGTCCAGGGTCGCGCCGGCCAAGGCCGCGTAGCCACCGTAGCTGGCGCCCATGATGCAGACGCGCTTGGGATCGATGAGGCCCTGACGCGCCAGGTCTCGGACGCCGTCCGACAGGTCCGTCTGCATCTTGCGGCCCCACTCGCCATAGCCGGCCTTCACGAAGTCCTTCCCAAAGCCCGCCGAACCGCGGAAGTTGGCTTGCAGCACGGCGTAGCCGCGCGACGCCAGGGCCTGGCTCCACCAGTCGAAGCCCGGCGCGTCGCGGCCTTCCGGGCCACCGTGCGCCAGGACGATCAGCGGCAGGTTCGTGGGCTGACGCTCGCGCGGCAGGGTCAGGTAGCCGCTGATCTCCAGGCCGTCGGCGGCCTTGTACTTGATCGCGCGCACCGGCGAGATCGCCTCGGGCTTGAGATCGTCGTAGACGCGGCTCTGGAACCACCCTTTCCCGGTCTTGAGGTCGATCAGGTAGTAGGCTGGGCCTTCCGTGGGCGCGTCGACGCGCACGATCACCCGGCCCCAGTCCCTGGACCACGACTTTAGACTGACGCGCGCGTCCTTGAAGGGCTTGATGGCGGCGTACCAGGCGCTCTGAACGGCCGGATTGAAGAAGGTGTAGCGCAGCTCGTCGCCGTCGAGGGTGTAGCCGCCGAGCAGGCGGGCGCTGTACGGATCGTGGATCAGGCCGTCGAAATCGAGATCGTCCGGCAGCGCCTCGCGCCCGCCGCCTCTGCTGTATTCGCGCAGCACGTCATCGTCGCCGCGACGCCAGACCAGCACCGACTTGCCGTCGCGGCCCAGGCCGGAAATGCCATAGGAGCCTGTCGGCGAGTCGGCCTCGTCGACCTTTTTCCAGTTGCCGCCGCCGGCCGCGATCAGCAAGGCTCCGCGGCCGCTCTTGATGTCATAGGTGGATTGAGCGACCGACTTGCCATCGACGTCGACCAGCCAGCCGTCCGTGCTGTAGCGCGGGTTATTCTCGGCCTGGCGCTGCGTCCCCGTCCGCAGGTTCACGGCGAACAGGGTGTCGGCCGCGGTTCCGCGCAGGTATTGGACCCCTTCCAGGAACACTACCGGGTCGCCCTTGATCATGCGGACCTGAGGCGGGCCGACGATGATGTTGAAGGTCTGCTCCACGCCGATCTTGGTGCTGGTCTTCTTGGAGCCCTCCAGAAGAGTGCGCAGCGTGTTGGTGACGATGTTGAAGTCGCTGGCCGTGAAATACTCGCGTGAAGGGCCCACCAGTGTCATGCCCTGGCTGGCCTGGGAGACGACCAGAACCACATGGTCCTCACCCGCCCACATGACCTTGCGCAGCTTGTTGGATTTCAGCGCGATGCCGGCGATGCCGCCGCCTTCGGTCTTGCGCACCGTCAGGTAGCGTTGTTCACCATCGGTGGTGACCACCGCCAGCTTCGAGCCGTCGGGCGAGATGACCACTTCTTCGATCTTTGGCAGGGCGCCGTAGATCGCCAGGTCAGGCTTGTCCGCCGCGACGGCGGGCCCCGCCAGAACCAGGACAGCGGCCACGCTTGCGGCCAGAATGACCTTCAGCATCACAAACTCCCTAGCCGAGGAACTTAAGTGGAGAGTGCAGCGAAGTGGCGAGGTTTGTAAATCTTAAGTTGAGATTCCGGGCTGGGACTTAGGCCCATTGTCCACGGGCGTTCAGTCCGGAGGATTGTTTTTCTCCAGGAAGGCGACGGCCTCGGTCAGGGCCTTCAGGCGCGTCTCGCCGTGGGTGAGCCAGTGATCTTCGTTCTCCAGCGCGATCAGCCTGACGGACTTGCCGGCTTTCGTCAGCGAGTCGGCCATGGCTTGGCTCTGCGCGAAGGGCACGACCGTGTCGTCCTTGCCGTGGATCAGCAGGATCGGGATATCGACGCGCTCGGCCAGCCGGACCGGCGAGAGGGCGGCCAGATCGGCGCCGCCTCCAACACCCATGTAGCGCAGCCAGCCGCGGGGTGTGGTCTGGCGCTGATGCTCGTCGATATTGGCTGCCAGGATGCGGCCGGGATCGGGCAGGGCGGTGATCGCCGTGGAACACTCGTAGCTGCCCCGCACGCCGGCCGCGACGAAGGTGGAGCTCCTGCCGCAGATCGGTTCGGGGTTCAGGATGTTCTGGCGCATCTGGACGAGGTCGCTCGGACCGGCCACCGACACCGCGCAGCGATAGACGCCCCTATCCAGCGCCGCGCCCGCGAGGGCCGCGTAGCCGCCATAGGCCTGGCCCAGGATGCAGACTCGCTTGGGATCCACGAGGCCTTGCCTGGCGAGGTCGCGGACGCCGTCCGACAGGTCGGTTTGCATCTTTCGGCCCCACTCGCCGAAGCCGGCCTTCACGAAGGCGGCGCCGAAGCCTTCTGAGCCGCGATAGTTCGGGCGCAGCACGGCATAGCCGCGCGACGCCAGGGCCTGGCTCAGCCAGTCGAAGTCGAGCGTGTCGCGGCCTTGCGGATCGGCGTGCGGCACGACGATCAGCGGCAGGTTCCGGGCGTCCCTGCCGCGCGGCAGGGTCAGGTAGGCGCTGATCTCCAGGCCGTCGGCGGCCTTGTAGGTGATCGCCTTGACCGACGAGATCGTCCGCGGCGTTACCCCCTGGTAGACCGCGCCCAGATAGCCGCCGCGCTTGGCGTCAAGATCGACCAGGGCGTAGGCCGGACCCTCGGTGGCCGACTCCACGCGCACGACGACCTTGCGCTTGTCGTTCGACCAGGCGTGCAGGAAGACGCGATCGGTCTTGAACGGGGCGCTGACCCTGTTCCAGGCGTTCTCCGTGGCCGCATCGAAAAAGCTGTAGCGCGGCGCGTCGCCGTCCAGACGGTAGCCGCCGATCAAAGCCAGGGTGGCGGGATCGTGGACCACGCCGGCATAGGGACCGCCCGGAACGTCCCGGGACGCGCCGGAGACCGCATATTCGCGCAAGGTATTCTCGCCGCTCTCGCCCGTGCGCCAGACCAGCGCCGACTTGCCATCGCGGCCTAGGCCCGACAGGCCGAACGACCCGGTGGGCGCCTCGACCTCGTCGACCGTCTTGAAGTTGCCGTCCGACCGCATCAGCAGGCTCCAGCGACCCGTCCTGCCGTCATAGGTGGTCTGGGCGAGCGGCTCGCCGGCGGTGTCGACCAGCCAGGCGTCCGCGCCGTAGCGCGCGCCGATGTCCAGGCGGCGAAGGGTTCCGGTCTTCAGGCTGGTGCGGAACAGGGTGTCGGCGCCCTGGCCGCGCATGAAGTAGACGCCTTCCAGGAACGCGATGGGATCGCCATCGACCACGCGGACGTGGGGCGGCTGGACGACGATGTTCATCGTGTCCTTCTCGCCGTGCAGCAGGGGCTTCTGCTTCCCGCCGACCAGGTCGAAGTCGACGGCCTGGAAATACTCCCGCGCCGGACCGACGGTCCCCGCGCCGCGGACGGCTTCGGAGGTCACGAAGACGATGTCCTTCTCGCCGGCCCAGCGCAGGTTGCGCAGCTTGGCCGTCCCCAGGGCCAGGCCGGTGATGGCGCCGCCCTCGGTCTTGCGCACGGTCAGGAAGCGGTGCGCGCCGTCGGTGGTGACCACGGCCAGTTTCGAGCCGTCGGGCGAGATCTCCACCGCCTCGATGCTGGGCAAGGCGCCATAGATGGCGAGGTCCGGCTTGTCGGCTGCGGCGACAGGTGAGGCGATAGCCAGAGTCGCGAAGGCGACCGCGCCGGCGGCAAGGATGGTCTTGAGCATCGAAAGTCTCCCCCCCCAAAAAAAAGGCTCTACCGCGCGTCGTAGACGGCGTCAGCCCGGCCTCAGTCCGGCGGATTGTTCTTCTCGACGAAGGCGATCGCCTCGGTCAGCATCTTCAGGCGCGTGGCGCCGCGCGAGAGCCAATGGTCCTCGCCGTCCAGGGTGACGAAGCTGACCGGCTTGCCCGCCCGCTTCATCGCGCTCGCCATGGTCTGGCTCTGGTCATAGCGGACCACGGTGTCGTCCTTGCCGTGGATCAGCAGCACGGGAATGTCGATCTTGGCGGCCTGGCGGGCCGGCGAGATGGTGGCCAGATCGGGATCCCGAAGGCCATCGGCGCCCATGAAGCGCATCCAATAGCGTTGAGCGGCCGAGCTTTGACCGTCATGCAGTTCCCTGTTGGTGGCCAGCATGGTCTGCAGGTCGGAGGGGCCGGCGACCGACACGGCGCACCGGTAGACGTCCTTGTCGAGGGTCGCTCCGGCCAGGGCCGCGTAGCCGCCGTAGGAGGCGCCCATGATGCAGACGCGCTTGGGATCGACGATCCCCTGCTTGGCCAGATCCCGGACGCCATCCGACAGGTCGGTCTGCATCTTCTTGCCCCACTCGCCGAAGCCCGCCTTGATGAAGTCCCAGCCGAAACCCTCCGAGCCTCGGAAGTTGGGCTGCAACACCGCGTAGCCGCGCGAGGCGAGCGCCTGGCTCCACCAGTCGAAAGAAGGCGTGTCGCGTCCTTGCGGCCCGCCGTGCGGCAGCACGATCAGCGGCAGGTTCTTGGGATCGCGCCCCTTGGGCAAGGTGAGGTAGCCACTGATCTCGAGGCCGTCGGCGGCCTTGTACTTTATGGAACGCACCGGCGAGACGGTATTGGCGTCCACGCCCTTGTAGACCGGACCCAGGAAGTCGGCCCGCTTGGTGTCGAGATTGACCAGAAAGTAGCCAGGGCCTTCGGTCTTGGAGTCGGCGCGCACGACCACCTTGCGCCGGTCGTGCGACCACGAGGCTAGGCTGACATAATCCGCGCCGAACGGCTTGCGTACAGAGTCCCAGGTCTTCTGGACAGTGGCGTCGTAGAAGGTGTAGCGCAGGTCGTCGCCGTCCAGCTTGTAGCCGCCCAGCAGCGCGAGGGTAACGGGGTCATGGAGCAGGGCCGTCTGGTCGATGCCTTGCGCCAGATCCTGGTGCGCGCCATCCATCTGGTACTCGCGCAGCGTGTCGTTACCCTGGTCGTCAGTGCGCCAGATCAGGATCGACTTGCCGTCGCGTCCAAAGCCCGCCAGGCCATAGGAGCCCATCGGCGTCACGGCCTCGTCGATCTGGCGCCACGCCCCGTCAACCTTGGTCTTGAGATACCAGACGCCGCGCTTCTGGTCATAGAGCGACTGGGCGACGGGCTCGCCGGCGGCGTTGACCAGCCAGCCGTTGGTGTTCGGTTCGCCCGCCAAGTCATGAATCTTGGTGGCCCGGGTGGACATCAGCGTCCGGTAGAGCGTGACTTGGCCGCGATTGTCGACGAAGCGAACGCCTTCAAGGATCGCCACGGCTTGGCCGTCGATCGTGCGCGGCATGGGCCACCCGACGATGATGTTCATGGCCCCGGCCTGATCGTTCAGCAGCGGCGCCTGCTTGCCGGTGGCGATGTCGAAGTCGGACACCATGAAATATTCCTGCTTCGGTCCCTGAACGCCGGGGACGATGGCGGTCTGCGAGCCGACCAGCAGCAGGTGATCGGGTCCGGCCCACTCGACGCCACGCAGCTTGGCGGTCCCGATGTTCATGCCGCTGATCACGCCGCCGCCGATCTGGCGGACGGTCAGGATGCGCTGCTCGCCGCTGGACGCGACGATCGCCAGCTTGGTCCCGTCGGGCGAGATCTCGACCATCTCGATGGTCGGCAGCTGGCCGTAGATGGCCAGGTCCGGCTTGGGCGCGGCCCAGGTCGGCCCGGAAAGCATGGCGAAGCAGGCCGCGGTCGCGGCGAAAAAGGTCTTGAGCACGAAGTCCCCCGAAGCGATGGGCGATTTCTACCAAGAAGAGCGTTTCTGTCGAGCTCTCGGATTCGGATGCGCAAAACAAAACGCCCCGACCGCTGGGGCCGGGGCGTTTGTTGTCTACCCAGAGATCGATCCTAGCGCGGGGCCAGGATCATGATCATCTGACGGCCTTCCATGCGCGGCTCATACTCGACCTTGGCGACTTCGTCGAAGTCGGCCTTGACCTTGTGCAGCAGCTTCATGCCCAGCTCGGGGTGCGCCATTTCACGACCGCGGAAGCGCAGGGTGACCTTCACCTTGTCGCCTTCCTCGAAGAAACGGGTCATGGCCTTTGCCTTGACCTCGTAGTCGTGGATGTCGATGTTCGGCCGGAGCTTGATCTCCTTGAGCTCGACCACCTTCTGCCGCTTGCGCGCCTCGTTCTTCTTCTTCTGCTCCTGGAACTTGAACTTGCCGTAGTCCAGGATCTTGCAGACGGGCGGATTGGCGTTCGGAACGATTTCCACCAGGTCCAGGCCAGCTTCCTCGGCCGCTTCCATAGCGGACGCGGTCGGCATCTCGCCTTGCTTCTCGCCGTTTTGGTCGATCAGCAGGACGCGGGGGACGCGGATGTCTTCGTTGATACGCGGTCCGTCTTTAACGGGCGGCGTTTGCATAGGACGGCGAATAGGGGCGGCTCCGGGACTGTTGATGTGAAGCGTGAGTAGTAAGGGTATAGCTGAACGCGCGCGCACCGCGCTGGGCGCGCCGCGAGAAAGTGATATATGACGCGCCGGCCTCGCTCTATCAAGCGAAGGCGATCAAAGAGACGTCGGGCGGGTCCAGTTTTTTCTGATCTCAGCGGGCGAAGGGGTGGAAACGGCGAGGCGGGGACGTTTTTCCCTCTTCAAGACCCCCGCCAGAGCTCCATGAATCAGCACCGCCACACCGCCCTGGAGGACGTCCACGCCCTCTTGATCGGTTCCAGCTTCATCGCCGTGGGCCTGACCCTGCTCAAGGCCGCGGGACTCGTCACCGGCGGCGTGGCCGGGGTGGCGCTGATCATCTCCTATCTGGGCGGCTGGCCTGTGGGGACGGTGTTCTTCCTGCTGAACCTGCCGTTCTACGTCCTGGCCCAGCGGACCATGGGCTGGACCTTCACCTTCAAGACCCTTGTGACCAACCTGCTGCTGGCGGGCCTAGCCTTCGGCATGCCGCACTGGCTGAAGGTCAGTCACGTCGATCCGCTCTTCTCGGCCGTCTTCGGCGGCACGATCATCGGCATGGGGATCCTGGCTCTCGCGCGTCACCGCTCCAGTGTCGGCGGGGTCGGGGTGCTGGCGCTCTATCTGCACGAGCGCCGCGGCGTCAGCGCGGGCAAGGTCCAGATGGCCGCCGACTGCCTGGTCGTCCTGGCCGCCTTCTTCATCATCCCGTTCGACAAGCTGTTGCTGTCCATCGCAAGCGCCGTTGCGCTGAGCGCGGTGATCATCGCCAACCACAAGCCGGGCAGGTACGCGGGGTACTGACCCGAGACCTCAGTGCGGCAGTAGCGCCACCGCCGCGCTGGCAACGGTGCTGACCGGCAGGGCCTTCAGATCCGGCGAACGAATGACGGCCACGTGGCCGCGCGGGCCGCACAGCTCGGGATCCGAGGCGTCGGAGAACAGGGCGATGGTCGGGGCGCCGGCGGCGGCCAGCAGGTGGGTCGGGCCGGTGTCGTTGCCGACGGCCAGGGCCGCCTTGGCCCCCAGCACGGCAAGCTGGGCGAAGTCGGTGCGGCCGGTCAGGTCGCGGGCGCCGCCGACAGCCTTCTGGATGTGGCGCGCCATGGCGCTTTCCTGCGGACCGCCGATGATGACGATATCCAGGCCACGCGCCTTCAGCAGCGAGCCGAGCTGGGCGTAGTTCTCGACCGGCCAGCGCTTCTCGGGCCGATGGGCCGAGCCGCCGGGCACGAACAGGACGTAGGGGCGCGGGGTCGCGGCGCCGGCCACGGGGCGCGGCTCCTTGTGCTTGCGCAGGATCCAGGTCAGGTCCGGCGGTGGGGCGCTGCCCGGCTCGGTGGGGGCGTCCGGCCAGATGCCGGCGGCCCGAAGCTGGTCGGCTTGGCGCTCCAGGGTGTGCATGCGCAGGCGGGCCGAGCCCTTCTGCGGCAGCGACGCGCCGAAGGCGACGCCGTTCCATTGCGGCGGGAACGGACGCAGCAGCTGGAAGTACCAGTTGGTCCGGCTGTTGGTCTGCAGGTCGTAGATCCGGTCGTAGCGCGCCTTGCGGATCCGGCCGATCATGGCCAGGGTCTCGCCCACGTCGCCGGGCCGGCCATCGGTCTCGACGGTGTTGAAATAGGGGCTGAGCTTGGCCAGGGCCTCGAAGGGCGGGGTGGTCAGGAGCGTGATCTTGGCCTTCGGATGGGCCTCACGGATCTTCTTCATCGCCGCGAGCGCCAGGACGAAGTCGCCCAGAGCTCCCAGCTTGATCACCAGAACCTTCTTGATCTCCTTGCTCAAGACGAACGCTCCGAACCCAATACGCGTGCCCCCAGGATATGGGCATAGACCTTGAGGGTCGCTTCGCACATAGCGTCCACTGAATACAACCGTCGCGCACGAAGGCGCGCGGCCTGTCCGAGGGTTTGTCGTCCGGCCGCGCCGATTTCACAGGCCTCGAGCAGGGCGTCGGCCCAGGCCTTGGCGTCGCCAGGCGCGACCAGCCAGCCGGTTTCGCCCGGGACGATGGTCTCGCGCGTCGCCCCGTGGTCCGAGGCCATGGCCGGACGGCCCATGACCTGCGGCTCGACCGCCGTGCGGCCGAAGGCTTCGGGTTCCAGCGATGGGGCGATGGCCAGATCTGCCAGCAGATAGGCCGCCGGCATGTCATCGCAATGGCCGACCAGTTTCACCGCGTCCTGCAAGCCGGCGGCGGCGATGGCGGCCTCCAGCTCGGCGCGATAGCCCTTGCGGCCCTGGTCGTCGCCGGCCAGCAGCAGAAGCACCCGATCCTCGCCGCGCGCCTTGAGCAGGGTCATGGCCTCGATCATCAGGGCCTGGCCCTTCCACCGCGTCAGGCGGCCGGCCAGCAGCACCTTCAGCCGGCGCTCGCCGTCGGCGACGCCCCAGGCCTTGCGCAGGGCCGCGATGCGGTCGGCGCCGACCACGCCCGGCTCGAAGCGCGACAGGTCGACGCCGCGCGGGATGGCCACGACCTTCTCCGGCGCGATGTTGTGTTCCCGGATGACGTGGTCGCGCGTGTACTCGGAATTGGCGATGACCAGGTCGCCCTTGGTCATGACCGCGTTGTACCACCGCTTGAGATTGGACTTGGCGTTGTAGACCCCGTGATAGGTGGCCACGAACGGCACCTTGGTGGCGTGCGCCGCCCACAGGGCGCTGAAGGCCGGAGCGCGTGAGCGGGCGTGGACCAGCGTGACCTTCTCGCGCCGGATCAGGTCGATCAGCCGCGCGGCGTTGCCCAGCATGACCAGCGGGTTCTTGGTCTGGGCCGGCATCTGGGCCAGACGGCCGCCGTCGGCCTCCAGCCGCGAGGCCATGCGCCCGCCCTTGGTCGCCACCAGCGCCTTGCCGCCTTGCGCCACGACGGCATGGGCGACATCAATCGTCGTCTGTTCGGCCCCGCCTGTTTCCAGCTCAGGCGTGACTTGCAGCAGGGTGAAATCGGCGGGTAGGTCGGGCACGCGACTCTCGGCGAAACGGACGCGTTTTAGTTATCGAAAGGATCAAGGCGACGCCATGACCGAATCCCCCGGCGCCCTGATGCGCGAAGACGGCTCGAAGATCGCCTTTCGCCGCGTCGAGGGCGAAGGTCCCACCGTCGTCTGGCTGGGCGGCTTCCACAGCGACATGACCGGAACGAAGGCCGAGGTTCTGGCCGAGCAGGCCAAGGCGACCGGCGGCAACTACGTCCGCTTCGACTATTTCGGCCACGGCGAGTCCGATGGCGCGTTCAAGGATGGCACGATCAGCCGCTGGCGCGCGGACGCCCTGGCGGTGATCGACGACCTGACCGACGGGCCGCTGGTGCTGGTCGGCTCGTCCATGGGCGGCTGGTTGTCATGCCTGGCCGCCATCGCCCGACCTGACCGGGTCAAGGCCATGGTGCTGATCGCCCCCGCGCCGGACTTCACCGAGAAGCTGATGGAGCCGGAATTGTCGGCCGAGGCCAAGGCGGCCATCGCCCGCGACGGCTTCTGGATCCGGCCGTCGGAGTACGACGACGGCGGCTACGCGATCACCCGAGAACTGCTGGAAGACGGGGCGCGGTGGTCGATCCTGCCGGGGCCCATGCCGATCGACGTGCCGGTGCGGGTGCTGCAAGGCGGCGCCGACCCGGACGTGCCGTGGACCCATGCGCTGGAACTGGCCAACGCCGTCAACAGCCAGGACGTCGTCTTCACCCTGATCAAGGACGGCGATCATCGGCTCTCACGCCCCCAGGACCTGCAACGCCTGGTGGCCGCCGTGGCCGAGGCCAAGGGCCTGGCCGAACCGGAGGAGGGTGATCTGGTCTCCCGCCGCTTGGCCCGCGCCGCGCGCCTGCGCAACGCGGCGGGTCTGGAGGCCGTGGGCATCACGCCGATCACGCCGGCGATCGACGACGAGTAGACATCTAGCCGCCGGCCTTCAAAATCGCCGACAGACCCTCACGATACGTCGGATAAGCCGGCCGCCAGCCCAGTTCGGCCTTGGCCAGGGCGTTCGAGACGCGCTTGTTCTCGGCGTAGAAGCGGCGGGTGGCGGGGGACATGCCCAGTGCGTTGAACGGAAGGTCCGGCGGGACCGGGACGCCCAGCAGGTGGGCGGCGTGCTCCATGACGTCCTGCGGCGGGGCCGGCGCGTCGTCGACGAGGTTGTAGACCCCGCCCGCCTTCGGTCGCTCCAGTGAAGCCAGCAGGCCCGAGACGATGTCGTCCAGGTGAATGCGGCTGAACACCTGGCCCGGCTTGACGATGCGACGGCCTTCGCCAGCCCGCAGGCGATCCAGGGCGCTTCGGCCGGGGCCATAGATGCCGGGCAGGCGGAAGGTGGTGACGGTCAGGCCCATGCCGCGCCCGACCTCGCGCCAGTCGCGCTCGGCCCCCACGCGGCGCGCGCCCTCGACCGACTGGGCCTTCAGCGGCGCGGTCTCGAACACCCAGCGGCCGTCGTAGTCGCCGTAGACGCCCGTCGTGGACAGGTAGCCGATCCAGTCGGGGAAGGCCCGGGCCTGGGCCAGGGCGGGAACCAGCGATTCGAGGGCCGGACAGCCGTCAGGGCCGGGCGGGGCGGTGATCAGCACGGCCTTTACCCCCTGTAGCGCGGCGGCCATGGCCTCTCGATCGTCCGGATGGGCGGGCGTGATTCCCTGGGCGCGCAGCCGATCAGCCTGGTCCGCGTCCCGCGCCGTGGCGGCGATCTCCCACCCTCGGGCTCGCAAAGCGCGCGAAAACGCCGCGCCGACATAGCCCAGACCGAACACAAACAGACGCAACGCCTAGAACTCCGCCCCCGGAAATGCAGTCCGGATCAAGCCTCCGAAAAAAGGCTGTCGGCAACCCCTCAAAGGGCGCTTGCCAAGCGCGAAGCCCTCTGCCATAAGCCGCCTCCTCGTCGCGGGGCGCTCTTTTGAGCCTCGCCGATGCGGGCGTAGCTCAGTGGTAGAGCACAACCTTGCCAAGGTTGGGGTCGAGAGTTCGAATCTCTTCGCCCGCTCCATTCTTCCGAACTTCCGGGAGAATGGAGCGACTATATATCTCGCGAATGGGCGGGCGTAGCTCAGTGGTAGAGCACAACCTTGCCAAGGTTGGGGTCGAGAGTTCGAATCTCTTCGCCCGCTCCATTCTCGATCATCTTCCGAAAATTCAGACGCTGCTAATCAGTCCTCGCCAGGGGATTGAAGTTGGCGATTCGCGTGTCGCCGGGCGATCCGCGTTCGCCTAAGCTCCGCCTATGACTCGCATCGCATCCTGGCGCGCCGCCCTGGCGGGCGTCTGTCTCACCGCCCTGGCCGTGTCGGCCGCGTGGGCCGGGCCCTCTGACAATCTGACCAGCCTGGTCGCCCGCTACGAGGCGCTGGGCAATGCCGACGAGGATCCGGATTCCGGCGGCTCCAACGAGGCGCGCTGGCGTATGCCCGACGTCTCGCCGGCCGCCGACGCCACGCGCCTGACCAAGCTGAACGCGATCTCCACCGCTCTGTCGTCGATGGAAACGAAAGGTCTGTCCGACGAGGAAAGGCTGACCCGCGACCTGCTGCAGTGGACCGTCAAGGACCGCATTGAGGCGGCCGGCTACGACGAGTCGCGGATGCCGTTCAGTAGCGACGGCGGCTTTGACGTGATGATGCTGTACCGCGCCAGCGGCATGAAGCTGAAGAGCGAGGCCGAGGCCAAGCGCTGGATAGGCCTGCTCGACGCCATGCCCGGCTGGTACGCGGCCAATATCGACAACGCCCGTCGCGGGGTGAAGACCGGCTTTGTCCAGGCCATTCCGACCGCCCAGGCGGTGCGGGATCGCGCCCAGCGGGCCATCGCCACGCCGCTGGCCGACGATCCGCTGATGGCGCCGCTGCGCGGCCTGCCGGCCAGCATTCCGGAAGCCACGCGCACGGTCCTGGTCGCCGAGGGCGAGAAGGCGATGACCGACAAGGTCGCGCCCGCCCGCGCCGCGTTCCTGAAGTTCATGAACGACGAGTACGTCCCGCACGCGGCCATGAGCCTGGCGGCGTCGGACCTGCCGGACGGCAAGCGCTACTACGCCTTCCTGGCCCGCCGACACACGACCACCACCCTGTCGCCGGACCAGATTCACGACATCGGCCAGGCCGAGGTTGCCCGGATCCGCGCGCGCATGCAGGAAACCATGAAGGCCGCCGGCTTCCAGGGCGCCCTGCCGGCGTTCCTGGCCATGCTGCGCAAGGACCCGCGCTTCTACGCCACGAGCCGCCAGCAACTGCTGGAGAAATCCAGCGAGATCGCCAAGCGCGCCGACGATCAGCTGCCGGCCCACTTCGGCGTCCTGCCGCGCCTGACCTATGGCGTGCGGCCAGTGCCGGCCAGCATCGAGAAGGGCTACACCACCGGCCGCTATTTCGGCGGCGACGCCAAGCTCGGCCGGGCTGGCGGGCTGATGATCAACACCTCTGAACTAGACCAGCGGCCGCTGTACGAGCTGCCGGCCCTGGTGCTGCACGAGGGCGCGCCCGGCCACCACATCCAGACCTCATTGGCCGCCGAGCAGGCGGGCGTCCCCGAGTTCCGCCGCAACCTCTACTTCAACGCCTTCGGCGAGGGATGGGGACTCTATTCGGAATGGCTGGGCGAGGAGATGGGGATCTATCGCGACCCCTACGAGCTGTTCGGCCGCCTGTCCTACGAGATGTGGCGCGCCTGCCGCCTGGTCGCTGACACGGGCATGCACTGGAAGGGCTGGAGCCTGGAGCAGGCCCGCGCCTGCTTTACCGACAACACCGCCCTGTCGCCGACCAATATCGAGGTCGAGCTGAAGCGCTATGTCTCCTGGCCTGGCCAGGCCCTGGCCTACAAGATCGGCGAGCTGAAGCTGCTCGAGTTGCGCAAACGGGCCGAAGCCAAGCTGGGCGACCGGTTCGACGAGCGTGGCTTCCACGACGCGGTGCTGCTGCACGGCTCCCTGCCGCTGGCGGTGCTGGAGACCCGGATCGACGCCTGGATCGACCAGAAGTCCAAGGCCGAGTCGGCCAATAAGAAGGGCTGAGCATGGCCAGGATCACCGTACTCGGCGAATGCATGGTCGAGCTCTCGCCCGAGAGCGCGGACAGCCTTTACCGGATGGGCTTCGCCGGCGACACGTTCAACACGGCGATCTACATGGCGCGCCTGGGCGACGAGGTCGCCTACTGCACGGCGCTGGGGCAGGGGGATCCGTTCAGCGAGGGCGTGCTGTCGGCGATGCGCCGCGAGGGCATCGACACGCGCCTTGTCCGCCAGGTCGAGAACCGCCTGCCGGGCCTTTACGCCATCGTCCTGGACGAGCACGGCGAGCGGAAGTTCCACTACTGGCGCGAGCGGGCACCGATCCGCGACCTGTTCTCGGCCCACACCGCCGACCAACTGATCGAGGCGGCCAAGGCCAGCGGCCTCGTTTACCTGTCGGGCGTCACCCTGGCGGTGGTCGGCGACATAGGCCGGGCGCGCCTGAAGGACATCCTGGCCTATGTCCACTCGCTGGGCGTCGCCGTGGCGCTGGATTTCAACTATCGCCCGGCCCTTTGGCCCAGCCCTGAGGCGGCTCGCGATGCGTTGGACGGCGTCGTTCCATCTTGCCGCTACATCTCGCTGAGCAGTGAGGACAGCCGCCCGCTTTACGGCCGCGAGGCCGAGGACCTGGCCGCCGAATGGGCCGCCGCCGGCGCCGAGGTGGTGGCCCGCGACGAGAGCCACGCGGTCAATGTCCACCAGCCGGAAGGCCGTACCGCGACATCGCCGCCGGGCCGGGTGAAGGCGATCGACACCACGGGGGCGGGGGACAGTTTCAACGCCGCCTACCTGTCGTCACGGCTGGCGGGGCTGTCGATCGACGACTCGGTGAGGCGGGCGCACGCGCTCGCGGCGACCGTGGTCTGTTGCAAGGGCGCGATCATTCCTGCGGAATCAATGCCCGTCTGGGCGCGGGAATAGCGAAGATCAATACATTTATTTTCAATCGCTTAGCGTTTTTAGGTATGAGCAAAATAGGAATATCTTCCTCTCTATAAGAAAATAAACCTATAGTGGTTCTCGCCCGCCGCGCTCGCGGCTGGGAGGAGAGGACGCTATGTTGGTTGAAGCCCTTGAGGACATCTGGGCGATCACGCCCGATCCCCGTCGCGACCGCCTGACGGTCGGTTTCGTCACCCATCTCGTTTCCCTGGCCACCGGGGTGCCGGCGGTCGAGATCAGCGCGCCGAGGCGCGCCACCCACGCCGCGGTCCGCGCGCGGCAGCTGGCCATCTACCTGACCCACATCACCTTCCACTGGCCGTTGACGCGGGTGGCCTTCGCGTTCGGCCGCGACCGCACTACCTGCGGCCATGCGTGTCGCAAGATCGAGGACATGCGCGAGGACGCGACCTTCGATCGTCGGCTCTCGGACCTGGAAGCCTGCCTGCGCCAAGCGCCGGCCCATGCCGAGGAGATCCCGGCGTGAGCGCGGCCCCCGACGAGATCTTCGATGCCGAGCTGGAAGCCCGACGTCTGGCCGAGCGCGCCATGCGGCTGCTGTCGCGGCCCGGCGCGGTCGTAGAGGCCCAGGCTCTGGGCTACGGCGTTCGCCTGGGGGCCAGTCGCCGGCGCAGCGTGATGCTGACCCTGGACGAGGCGGCATTCCAGGTGTTGGCCCGCCAGGCGACCTTGACGGCCCGCGCCCAGGGCGGCTGGACGATGACGGCGCGGCCGGAGCCTAAGGCGCCGCCGCCGGGGCGGCCGGGCGTGATCGAGGAAGAGGTCGCTACGGCCGGCGGTCCGGTGCGGCGCAATCTCGGCGAGTCGCCGATCGCCTGGCTGGCGCGTCGTCGCGACAGGAATGGACAGCCCTGGCTGACGCCGATCGAAGCGGCCGCCGGCGAGCGGCTTCGAGAGGAGTTCGAGAGCCTGGGCGCCCAGGGGCGGATGACCATGCGCTGGGATGCGACGCCGCGCGTGGACGGCGGCCGGCCGGGCTTGGCGCCAGCCGAACGCGACGTCGCGGCCCGCCAGCGGATCGCCAAGGCGCTGACCGAGGTGGGCCCGGGCCTGCGCGAGATCCTGGAGCGGGTCTGCCTGCTGGGCTCGGCGCTGGAGACGGCCGAGCGGTCGCTGAAGCTGCCGCGCCGGGCGGGCAAGACGGTCCTGAAACTCGCCTTGCAGCGCCTGGCGCGGCACTACCGGATGGCGTGAAGGCCTAGCGGTTAGCGGTTAGCGGTTGCCGCCGGCGACGGCGATGATCTCGCCGGTGATCCAGAAGCTTTCGGGCGAGGCCAGGAAGGTCGCCACCGGCGCGATGTCGGACGGTTGGCCCAGGCGGCCCAGCGGGGTCTGGGCGATCATCTGGGTCTCCAGATCGCTGCCGATGATGCCCACGGTATGGGTGCCTTCGGTCTCGACCGCGCCGGGCGAGATGGCGTTGACGCGGATCTTGCGCGGACCCAGCTCCTTGGCCAGCACGCGGGTGATGGAGTCCACCGAGGCCTTGGTGGCCGTGTAGACCGCCGCGGTGGGGATATCGACCGTGGTCGCCGCCGAGCTGATGTTGATAACGCTGCCGCCGTCGGCGCCGAAGCGCTTGGCCGCCTCCTGGGTGGCCAGCAGCAGGCCCAGGACGTTGATGTTGAACTGGCGATGGAAGTGCGCCTCGGTGACGTCTTCCAGCGCGGCGAATTCATAGACGCCGGCGTTGTTCACCAGGATATCGACGCCGCCGAACGCCTTGTGGGTCTCGTCGAACAAGCGGGTGACGTCGGCGCTCTTGGCCACGTCGCCATGAACCGCGATGGCCTTGCCGCCGGCGGCGGTGATCTCGGCCACGACCTTGTCGGCGCCTTCACGGCTGGAGGCGTAGTTGACGGCGACGGCCGCGCCTTCGGCGGCCAGGGCCTTGGCGATGGCCGCGCCGATACCCTTCGAGGCGCCCGTGACGACGGCGGTCTTGCCAGCAAGCTTGCTCATGATCTCTCTCACTCATTGGCGCCCTAACGGCGCATGCTTCGACATTTAGATATCTATCGAAATGATTCAATGAGCGAGGCTTGAGAGAATTTCTGAAGGGCTTGTCGCTACAGGCTGGAAGTGTCCCGGAAACAGGTTAGGGCTGTCAGAACCACGAGGCAGTCGCGAAGGCCGCTACGGCACTATCGAATAGAGTGAACCGAAAGGACGAAGACATGGCTTTGCTCGACGAACTCAAAGCTGACCAACTCGCGGCGCGCAAGCTGAACGACCGTCTGAGGGCCGACGTGCTCACCACGTTGATCGGCGAGGCGACGCAGATCACGACCGAGGAATTCAAGCGCGGCGTGACGGAAGTCACTGACGAAAAGGTTGTCGCGACCGTCGCGAAGTTTTTGAAGAACACGAAGCTGACGCTGGAGAACCTCGCGACCGAACGCGCGCGTCTGATCGAAGCTGGTGGCGATGCGTCGAAGGTGGACGCGCGGACCAAGGCGGCCGAGACCGAACTGACGATCCTGTCCTCGTATGGTCCAAAGCAGATGACGGAATCGGAACTGCGCGAGGCCATCGACGACTTCCGGGCCAAGAACCCCGGCGCCAATGTCGGGATGATCATGGCCTACCTGAAGAGCAGCTTCGGCGGTCAGTATGACGGCAAGGCGGCCAGCGCGTTGGCCAAGGCGTGAATTGAGGCAACCGCGCGGCCTCGCGGCGGGATCGCGAAGCGAGCCTGGGCGGCGGCTTTTGGCGAGCGGCCATGCGACCGCCAACGAGCGGATGATCACTGTCCGGGACCTCGACGCCTGGTAAGAGGCGTTTGACGTCAAACCTGGTGACGCGCTGTTCCGGCGAAGACGCGACAGGTTTGGGTGTGGTGATATTCAACCCTGCTTCCTCCGAGGTTCGCGAGATGAAATGGAACAGAGCACTGGCAGGCGCCGCGATATCGGTCGCGCTCAGCGCCTTCGCGGCAAGCCCCGCCTGGGCCACGTTCTCGATCGTGGCCTGCGACTCCGCCAGAAACTGCGGCGCCGCTGTCGCCACCAACAATCTGGCCGTGGGCGCGACGGTGATCTACGCCGAGGCGGGTGTGGGCGCGGTCGCCTCGCAGTTCGAAACCAACCCCTCATACGGTCCCAAGGGGTTGGCGCTGCTGGCGTCAGAGCAGTCGGCGGCAAGCGCGCTGCGGGAGTTGCTGCAGACAGACGATGGCTTTGAGGGACAGGACTCGTCCTTCCGGCAAGTGGGGATCGTCGCCCTGACGGGAGACGGCGCCGCCTTCAGCGGCGCTCAAGCGCGGCGTTCGGGGTGGACGGGCGAACTGACCGGGCCGGGCTTCAGTGTTCAGGGCAACGGCCTGGCCGGCCCGGAAGTTCTGGAAGCCATGCGGTCCCGCTTTCTCACCGCGCAAGGCTCGCTGGCGGACCGTCTGATCTCCGCTCTGGAAGCTGGAGAAGCCGCGGGCGGGCAAACAACGGGACGCCTTTCCGCGGCGCTACTGGTCCGTACTCCGGACGGGGGGTTCCAGGACGTGGATCTTCGGGTCGATGCTGCGGACCGGCCCATTCCCGCGTTGAGGGCGTTGCTGAACCTTCACCAAGCCAATGACGCCGTCGTACGGGCCGAACGCGCGGCCCGCAGGGGCGAAGTCGGTTCGGCGCGCTCCAGTCTGGCCGAGGCGGTCCGGCTGGGAGGCAACTGGGACCGGATTTGGCGGCGCGCCGCCAGACTCAACGCCACCCTTGGGGATACGTCGGCAACGCTGCAGGCCCTGGCCGCGTTCGCCCACCTCAATCCTGCGTGGGCGCGCATCGAGGTTGAGGACCCGATCTATCAAGCTTTGTGGCGGGACGCCGGAGCCGCGGGATGGCGGACCGAGTTGGCGGGACAGGGCGGCATGACCAGCAAGCGATGAAGTCCGTATAGCAACGAAGCATCTCTCGCGTGTGGACGGCCTCGGCGCGTTCGTTGCGGACACATTGCGAGCCGGATTCGTTGCGGGGCGAGCGACACGAAGCCGCTGATTTCTCAGATTTCAGCCAGTTGAGCGAGGTAGGCGTTCAGGACGTCGCGCTGCAGCACAAGAAAGGCGAACTTGCCTTGGCGGCAGATCTTGATCAGGCCAGCGTTCTCTAGCTCCTTCATATGGTGCGAGAGCGTGGCGGCGGTGACCGGCACGTGCTGGGCCATGGCGCCGCAAGGGAAGGGTTCGCTAGCCGCGCCGACCTCCTTGAGAATCTGGCGGCGACGCGGATCGGCCAGGGCCTTGGCGATCAGGTTCACCTGGCGCTCGTCAAGGACAAGAGCGGCGTCCAACACGATGTGGGCTGCGTCTTCCATGCCCCTCATATGCGATCGGTCGGGCGCGGAGGCAAATCCGTAGGCGAAAGGGCGGGACCTTTCGATCCCGCCCTTGGGTGGTTCAGCGCTGAAACCTAGTGCTTCAGCGAGAGCTTGAGGTCGCGCATCTGGTCGTGGCCGGACTTGACCGAGGTCCAGGCCTTGTCGATCACGGCGCGGGTCTGGGCGTCGACATCGGTGTCCTGCAGGGCTTTTTCGTACTTGGCCTTGATGTGGTCCTCGCCGGCCTCGACCTCGTTGACGACGGCTTCGTCGCCCTTGGTGATCGAGTCCTTCAGGTTCAGGAACACGCGATGGGCGGCGGCCAGAATGGTGCCGTCGTCCTTGGGCTCACCGCCCAGGCGTCGGACCTCGTCCTGCAGTTCCGAGGCGACCGAGCGGCGTTCCTGAGCGCGGCGCTCGAACAGGTCCTTGTAGCGCGAGGCGTCGGCGTCCTTGGCGGCTTCGGCATAGCCGTCGGCGCTGTCGATGGTGGTCTCGACCAGGCCGTTGACAAGCTTGATGTGGTCTTCGTTGGTATGGGCCATGGGGCGGCTCCTCGTTGGAAGGAAGGGGAGCCGGGTCAACGCGGGGCGACCGCGAAGCGTTCAGCTTGACCGTGAAGGAAAAGTCGCGCCGACGTGGTCGATGCCCAGGGCCTCGCAGTGCTGAGCCTGCCGGTGGCGCTCGGCCGCTCGGGCCTTCTGGTCTTCGCTACGCTGGTCATGGCAGGCCGGGCAGGCGACGCCCTCGATATACATTGGCGAGCCTTGCGCCTCGGGGCTGACCGGCATGCGGCAGCCGCGGCACAGGACGTGGGTCCCTTGCGACAGGCCATGGCCGACCGCGACCCGCTCGTCGAACACGAAGCACTCGCCGCGCCAGAGGCTCTCGGGTTCGGGCACCTGCTCCAGATAGTCGAGGATGCCGCCCTTCAGGTGAAAGACGTCCTCGATCCCTTCGGCCTTCAGGAGGGCGGTCGACTTCTCGCAGCGTATGCCGCCGGTGCAGTACATGGCCACCTTCAGCGGCGCGGCGTCCGGGCCGCGTTCGGCCTCAAGGCCCTGGCGGAAGTCGCGGAACCAGGCCGGGAATTCCGAGAAGCTGGCCGTCTTGGGATCGACCGCGCGCGCGAACTGGCCGACCGCGACCTCGTAGTCGTTGCGGGTGTCGATCACCACCACGTCGGGATCGGCGATCAAGGCGTTCCAGTCGCGGGGATCGACATAGGTCCCGGCGTCGGTCGGATCCAGGTCCGGCTCGCCCAGGGTGACGATCTCCTTCTTCAGGCGGACCTTCATCCGGTGGAACGGCATGCGCTCGGCCCAGGCGGTCTTGGGCGACAGGCCTTCGCAGCCGGGCAGGGCGCGGATGTGGTCCAGCACCGCCTCGATGGCGGGGTCCTCGCCGGCGATCGTGCCGTTGATGCCCTCGCGGGCCAGCAGCAGGGTGCCCTTGACGCCGAGGCCGCGGCACAGCGCCGCCAGCGGACCCTGGATCGCCGCCGGATCCTCGAACCGCGTGAACCGATAGAGCGCTGCGACGCGGAAACTAGCCAAGGGCGAGCTTTCCCAGCGCGTTCTGGGCGTCGTGCTGGATGCGGGCGACCATCGACTTCAGGCCGTTGGAGCGCTGCGAGGACAGGGCCTCGGACAGACCGAGCTTGTCCATCGCGCGCTTGGCGTCGAAGGCGGCGATGTCGGCGGGCGTGCGGCCGGAATAGAGGCGCAGCATGATGGCCACCAGCCCGCTGACGATATGGGCGTCGCTGTCGCCCTTGAACGCCAGGGTCCCGTCGGCCTGGGGCAGGGTGACCAGCCAGACCTGGCTGGCGCAGCCGCGCACCTTGTTGTCTTCCGAGCGCTCGGCGTCGGTCAGCGGCTGGAGTTCCTTGCCCAGTTCGATCACGTAGCGATAGCGCTCTTCCCAATCGCCGAGGAGCTCGAACTCTTCGGCGAGGTCGTTGAGGGCGGTGTCGATCGGACTGGTCATGGCGGCCACTTAGGGGGCGCGCCGGTTCAAGGCAAGCTTGAGCCTAGGCGGCCGGCAGGATCAGCCGCGCCAGGAAGCCCGCGCCCAGGCTGGAGGACAGTCTCAGCTGCCCGCCCATGGCCCGTGACAGCAGGTCGACGATCGGCAGGCCCAGGCCCACGCCCTCCTGGGTCCGGGTCAGGGCCGAACCGCCCTGTTCGAACGGCTGCAGCAGGCGCGGCAACTCGGAACTCTCCACGCCGGGGCCCTGGTCGCGGATGGTGATCTCGATTTCGCCGCCGATCCTGGCGGCGGCGACATGCACGACTCCCCCAGCAGGCGAGTGCGTAATGGCGTTCTGCAGGAGATTGGAGAGCATCGTGCGCAGGCCGCGACTGTCGGCGACAGCGCTGGGCAGAGCGCCCTGATTGACCACATGAACGATGACGTCCCGACGGGCGATCTCGGCCTTCAAGCCGTCAATCACGTCGTCCAGCGCCTCGTCCAGCGGCTCAGGCGTCATCTCGATATCGGTCACATGCCCCTCGAGGCGGGCGATCTCGACAATCTGGTTGACCAGCTTGAGGAGCTTCATGCCGCTCTCGTGCACGATCCCCGCATATTCCTTGTACTGCGGGTTGCCGAGCGGGCCGTAAAGCTCGTGCGACAGAATCTCCGAGAAGCCGATCACGGCGTTCAGTGGGGTGCGCAGTTCGTGGCTGACCATGCGCAGGAACGAGCGCTTGCGATCGTCGAGCGCCAGCCGTCGGCGCTCGTTCGCGACCGCCCGGCGGTCGGCCGGGACGGGGGCCGCGAAGGCGCGGTCGGGCAGTGCGTCCAGGGACGCCGGTTCTGGCATGGTGGGCTCCCGGACCTTCTGTCCGTGACGACTTGAGACCGGGAGGATGCCGACTCGCGCTTACGATTCCGTTTCCATCCACAGCGCTTCCACCAGGAAAGGTCGCTCAATGATTGTGTGGCCTTGGAGGGAAGGGCTCCCTCGCGTTAAGGTTTGAGGACGGCGCCTCCCCGCCGCGCTTGCAAGTCGACCGGCCGTTGGAATTCGAAACGCTTCCAGACCTGATCCGACGCCCCGCTCCCCAGGCGGGGTTCGATCCCGCGCATGCGTGGCGTCTGGGCTGGCTGGCCGCTATCTGTCTGGCCGCCGCCGCGGCGCTGTTCGCCAACAACACCGGCGGTTGGCCCGTGTGGGCGGCCCTGGGCGCGGGCGCGGTCCCGGCCTTGGCGGCGCTGCTTTTTTCACGCGACGATGAGCGCACCCAGTCGGTGCTGCTGGTCCTGTGGGCCGTGGGGGGCTCGATCGCGGCGGCGCTGACGGGCGGCGTCTCGGGCGCCATGGCCGCCTGGTGCCTAGCCCCCGTCGCGGCGGCCTCGACCCTGGACCAGCCCAAGCGACTGGCCGAGGGCGCGGCCCTGGCCCTGATCGGCGGCTGCGTGGCGGCCCTGACCCAACTTTCCGGCCTGGCTCCGCCGGCCCCGACCGGACCGCTGGCCTTCGTGCTGGGTTTTCTCGCCTTGGTCACCACGGGCCTCGGCCTGGCCGCGGGCCTCTTGATCGGCCGGCGTCGTCAAGGGGCTCGCGATGATCGCTACGCCTCCGAGATCATCGGGCTGGAGAGCCTGCTCGACGGCCTGCCGCATCTGGCGATCGCCATCAGGGGCCAAGGCCAGGTGACCGCCGTGCGCGGCGCGCCGCCGCGCGGCGTCACCACCGTGGACCTCGTCAATCGCGGCCTGACCGGCGCGGCCGCTCCGGGCGACCGCCAGCGCCTGACCGCCGCCATCGCCGCCGCCCATCGCGAGGGCGCGGCCAGCCTGACCTTCAATCCGGCCTTGAGCGTCGAGCGCATCGTGGCCCTGGATCTGGTCCGCATCGCGCCGAACCAGCTAGTCGGCGTCCTGCGCGACGTCACCGTCGAGCGCAATCGCGAAGCCGCCCTCGACCAGGCTCGCACCGACGCCGAGGCCCTGGCCGCCGGCCGCGCCCGGTTCCTGGCCAACATGTCCCATGAGCTCCGCACGCCTCTGAACGCCATCATGGGCTTTTCGGACATCATGCGCGCCCGCATGTTCGGCTCGCTGAGCGATCGCTACGCCGAGTACGCCGAGTTGATCCACGAGAGCGGCGGCCACTTGCTGGACCTGATCAACGACGTCCTGGACATGTCGAAGATCGAGGCCGAGCGCTTCGAGCTGCAGCGCGGCGTGTTCGACGCCCGCGAGGCGGTGCAGGCGGCCATGCGCCTGCTGCGCGTCCAGGCCGACGGCGCCGGCGTTCAGTTGCGTGGCGTCCTGCCGCCGGGCGAGCTGGAGGTCGACGCCGATCGCCGCGCCCTGAAGCAGATCGTACTGAACCTGGTGTCCAACGCCCTGAAGTTCACCCCGCGCGGCGGCCAGGTGACGGTCACGGCCCATGGCTATGACGGCGTGCTGGAGATCATTGTCGCCGACACCGGCGTCGGCATCAGCCCCGAAGACCTCGAGCGCCTGGGCCGCCCCTACGAACAGGCCGGCGGCGTCGAGCAGCGCGCCAAGGGCACGGGCCTGGGCCTGTCGCTGGTTCGCGCCTTCGCCAAGCTGCATGGCGGCGAGATGACGATCGAAAGCCGCCTGGGCGCGGGCACCAGCGTTTCGGTGCGCCTGCCCGTGCTGATGGCCCCGCTGAAGTCGGTGACTCTGGAGACGCTGACCGAGCCGGCGCCGCAGGTCGAGGCGCCGGTCGAGGGCGAACCCAAGCCCGCGCCGACCGCCCTGGGCGACAATGTGATCGCCTTCGCGCCGCGCTGATCAGCGCAGGAACGCGAAACCCGCCGCGAAATCCCCCACCTCGATATAGGCCTTGCGGGTGACCTCGTCGCGACCCCCGCCCTGGAACACGAACTCCACC
Source organism: Caulobacter sp. FV1ye6ST (assembly GCF_058681225.1). NCBI lineage: Bacteria > Pseudomonadati > Pseudomonadota > Alphaproteobacteria > Caulobacterales > Caulobacteraceae > Caulobacter > Caulobacter sp. FV1ye6ST. The sequence goes on along the minus strand of NZ_CM178733.1, from coordinate 3,765,551 downwards.
GTTACGGCCTCGCGCGGATCCAGTCGCGACATGGCCTCGATCGCCGCCGCCGGGAACCGGAAAGCCAGGCCCGTCTTCGCGCCGGTCGGCAGCAAGGTGAGGGGGGCTTCCTCGCGGGTCTGGGCGGCGAACACCAGGCTGGCGTTGCGCGGCGCGACCTTGGCCGCCAGGTTCCGGCCCGCGTTGGAGGCGATGTAGGGACCCAGGGTCCGGCTAGTGTCCCGCACGATGATCCGCGCCGCATAGGGGCGTTGGCCGTTGTCGAAGGTCGCCACCGTCGTCACGGCCAGGGCGCGGCCGACCAGGCCGAATATCAGCCGGTCGCCGCCGAAGCTGGCCGGCTGCGATAGCCGCCAGACCGGAATGGTCGCCGACACCGAGCGCTCGGCCTTCCAGGACGCGACGTCGCCCGGATAGGTCATGGCCAGCATCTGGGAGTAGCCTTCGAAGGCCTTCTTCACCCGCGAGGCGGCCAGGGCCAGGTCCTTGGAATCGCAGGCCGTGCCAGCCGCCTTGGCGCGGGCCCGCTGCTCCAGGGCGGCGACCTGCAGTTCGCTGGCGCCCGAGCGCAACGTCGCGCCGCGCGCCTGGGCCCGCGAGGCGTCCAGGGCGACCGAGACGGTGGACGTGAACAGCCGGCAGCGGCCATCGGCCGCCGTCATCAGCGTGCGTTCGTAGAGCTGGTCGGCGGCGTTGGCGTACAGCGCCGTCGGGAGAGCGAAGGTCGCTAGCCCGATCAATACCCCGATCCATCGCGCCCAGCGGCCTTTCTGGCGCGGAGAGCGCGATGGCCGATAGTGGAAGCCGATTTCGGCGGCCATCGCGCTTCAACTCCTGGACGTTTCGCCGGCCTATTTAAGCGAGCGGAGGGGCGTCATTTGCTCGTATGCTTCGAGCCTTGAAGGGGCAGCCTTAAGCCCCGTGGGGTTGCGGTTCGGTTAGCGATGCTTCTTTCGACGGATATCTGGGTCGGTGCGTTGATCCGCCGGGCCGAATTGGGCGGGGCCTTCGCCATGGTCGCCCGCAAGGGCGATGCCCGGGCCGGGGCGGTGCTGGTCAAGATCGTCGACCGCCGGGCTGGAACCGCGCGGCTCTACAGCGAAGCGACCCGTGGCGACGGGGAGCGATTCTGGATGCAGCCGGTCCGTTCCGAGTTCGAGCCAGACCTGGACGCCTACGCCGAGCGCGCCGCCCGCATCGACCCGGACGTCTGGGTGGTCGAGATCGAGGACCGCGACGGCCGACACTTTCTGACCGAACCCGTCGAAGCCTGAAGCGCGTTCAATATCGGTGGAGAGGCTGGGGAGAACTCGACTCCAGGCGACCGTTAACCCTGATCCTAAACCTGACCTAAAGCTCATTTTGGGCATGCTGCGCTAGCTTTCGAACCCCTTCCCCAGAGTTCAGCAGCCAGTATCCGCCATGCTTTTTCTCATGAACGACGTCATTCTGAGCTTTGACGCGGCCGACCTCTCGCCGCCGATGACGCGCGACCGCTTCGCCGCGCTGTCGCTCAACTATGTCGGCGAGCTGGGCAAGGAGCTGTTCGCGCAAGAGCCTCTGCTGCACCAGAAGGATCACGAAAGGGCCGAGCGCCTGGCGGCCCTGATCGTGGCCAAGGCGCCGGAGGTCAATGCGGCCCTGTTCATCGCGCCGGGCCGGGGCTGCCGCAAGGAAGACGTCCAGGTGCGCTATGCGCAGCTGGGCATCGAGGTGATGGCCGCGCTGCTGCAGCGCCAGAACTCCGGCGCGCTCACCAATATCGAAGCCGATCGTCAGGTCTGGCGGCGCCTGGCCGCCTAGGGCCTAGAACGAGACCAGCTTGAAGAGCCAGCTCAGCGTCATCGCCAGGACGACCAGTCCGGCGATGGTGACGCCGAAGCAAAGCGCGCTGCCCGCGGGGTGCTGCCGGGTAGGGGCGCGATGATGCTCGAGCAGGGCCATCTTTCTATTTCCTCCATTCGCCCGACGATCTGACGTCGTCGGTGCGGAATGAGGGAAGCATGACTCCAAACCCATTCTTCGAATAGGGGTATTTTGACGCATTTCCGGGCGATTTGCGCCTTTCGGAAGAACGCGGGTGTGCGAGGCTTCATCAAACCGACGTCTTACCGTCGCCGACTCGACAAGACCCGCCGCTAACCCGCGCTGAAACTCTTCAGTGCAGGTTGACGATGAAACTCATGTCCACGGTCGCTTGGGGCGCGCTCGCCCTTGCCCTCTCCAGCCAGGCCCACGCCCAGCAGGCGGCTCAGCAGGCGGCCGCCTCCGAGGTGGACACCGTGGTCGTCACCGGCACCCGCCGCGTCGATCGCACCGCCTTCGAGTCGGTCGCCCCCGTGGACGTCGTCAGCCAGGAAGTGCTGAAGAACACCGTGTCCGATGAGATCATGGACAAGCTGGCGGCGACGACGCCGTCGTTCAACGTCCAGCGTCTGCCGGCCGCCGACGGCCAGGCCTTCGTGCGCCCGGCCACCCTGCGCGGCCTCTCGCCCGACCAGACCCTGGTGCTGGTCAACGGCAAGCGCCGCCACCGCTCGGCGGTGCTGGGCGGACGCGGCCAGCAGGGCGTCGACCTCGCTTCCCTCGGGACCAGCGGCATCGAGCGCATCGAGGTCCTGCGCGACGGCGCCTCGGCCCAGTACGGTTCGGACGCCATCGCCGGGGTGATCAACATCATCCTCAGCGACAAGGCCGGCTTCGACGGCTACAGCCAGTTCGGTCGCTACTATGCCGGCGACGGCGACAAGACCGAGATCGGCGCGCGCTACGGCCTGGCGATCGGCAACGGCGGCAGTCTGGTCGGCGCGATCGACTACACAAACGCCGACGCCACCTCACGCACGCGCCAGCGCCCGGACGCCACCGCCTTCCAGGCCGCCAATCCCAGCATCAAGGTGCCCAACCCCGTTCAGCGCTGGGGTCAGCCCGACCGCGAGGTGTGGCGCGGCTCGCTGAACCTGGTCCTGCCGCTCAACGACGCGGTCGAGGCCTATGGTTTCGCCACTTACAGCGACATGCACGGCGTCACCGACTTCAACTGGCGCAACCCGTCGACCGACACCTCGTACAGGACCAGCCCCGTCTTCCCAGGCTGGTCGCTGAGCCAGATCTATCCGGCCGGCTTCTCGCCGAAGTTCGGCCAGGACGAGACCAACGCCTCGATCAATGGCGGCCTGCGCGGCGACGCCATGGGCTGGTCGTGGGACCTGTCGGCCGGCTGGGGCAAGGACAAGGTCGACTACTTCCTCAACAACAGCATCAACGCCTCGTTCGGTCCGCAGTCGCCGACCAGCTTCGACGCCGGCGCGCTGATCCAGGAAGAAAAGACGCTGAACTTCGACGCCTCGCGTCCTCTGGACTGGTCGGTCCTGGCCAAGCCGGCGAACCTGGCCCTGGGCCTGGAAGCCCGCAAGGAGACCTACAAGATCCAGGCGGGCGACCGCTATTCGTGGGATGTCGGGCCTGGCGCCCCGGCCGGCCTGCCTAGCGGCTCCAACGGGTTCCCGGGCTACGCGCCCAGTCAGGCCGGCTCGTGGGACCAGACAAGCTACGCCGGCTATGTGGACCTTGACCTGCCGATCACCGAAAAGCTCGACGCGGACATCGCCGTGCGCCACGAGGACTTCTCGGAGTTCGGCCAGACCACCGACGGCAAGATCGCCGCGCGCTACGAGTTCACGCCGAACTTCGCCATACGCGGCGCGGTCTCGACCGGCTTCCGCGCCCCGACGGCCGGCCAGATCAACAATACCCGCACCTCGCAAGGCCTGAACACCACGACCCTGCTGCTGTTCACCTCGGGCCGCCTGTCGCCGATCAACCCGATCTCCGTGGCGCTGGGCGGCAAGCCGCTGGAGCCGGAGGAATCGAAGAACCTGTCGTTCGGCGCGGTCTTCCGCCAGGGCGGCTTCACCGCTTCGGTCGACTACTATCGCATTGACGTCGACAACCGCTTCGCCGTCTCCCCGAACTTCACGGTGACCCCGGCGCTGCGGGCCCAGTTGGTCGCGGCCGGCGTCCCGGGCGCCGACAGCCTGACGACGGTCAGCTACTTCACCAATTCGTTCGACACCCGCACCCAGGGCGTTGACGTGGTCGGCTCGTGGCGGGGCCAGCTTCTGGGCGGCCGGGCCGGCGTGACGGCGGCCTGGAACTGGAACGACACCAAGGTCACCCGCTCCAAGCTGACCGAGGTCTCGAACCTGGCCCGCATCAACCTGGAAAACGGCCTGCCGCAGAACGCCGCCAATGTGTCGTTCGACTATGCGCGCGGCATCTTCAGCGGCATGGTCCGCGCCCGCTGGTCGGGCGAGTGGACCGACGCCCAGGCCAATGGCGCGGCCGACCTGATCCAGAAATTCGCGGGCAAGGCCCTGGTGGACTTCTCGGTCAGCGCCCAGGTCACCGACACGATCAAGCTGACGGTGGGCGCCGAGAACCTGTTCGACACCTATCCGGACGAGGCGACGTTCCAGGCCTCTCGCGGCCTGATCTATTCGCGCAACGCCCCCTACGACACCGACGGCGGCCTCTGGTACGCTCGCGTGTCGGCGAAGTTCTAATCTACGCGACCAAGCGGCGAGGGAAGGTGACAAAAAGGGCTGATGGGGCTAGTCCCCGCGCATGAGCTCTTCCCCCGCCGCTGAAGCCGCCCGTCGGCGCACCTTCGCCATCATCAGCCACCCCGACGCCGGCAAGACGACCCTGACGGAAAACCTGCTGCTGGCCGGCGGGGCGATCCGGGCCGCCGGCGCGGTGCGCGCGCGCGGCCAGACCCGCCGCACCCAGTCGGACTGGATGAAGATCGAGCGCGAACGCGGGATCTCGGTCTCGGCCTCGGTCATGACGTTCGATCACGACGGCCTGATGTTCAACCTGCTGGACACACCGGGCCACGAAGACTTCTCGGAAGACACCTATCGCACCCTGACGGCCGCCGACGCGGCGATCATGGTGCTGGACGCCGCCAAGGGCATCGAGCCCCAGACCCTGAAGCTGTTCGAGGTCTGCCGCCTGCGCGACATCCCGATCATCACCTTCATCAACAAGATGGACCGCGAGGCCCAGGACCCGTTCGAGCTGCTCGACGAGGTCTCGTCCAAGCTGGCCCTGGACCCGGCCCCGCTGTACTGGCCGGCCGGCTCGGGCGGTCGCTTCAAGGGCATGCTGGACCTTCGCGGCCAGAAGTTCATCCCGTACGCCAAGAAGAGCTCGACCGACGAGGAGGGGCATCCCGAACCGGTGGCTCTGAAGTCGAACGCGGTGGTGCAGTACCTCGACCCCGAGGAGCTGGCCGAGGTCGAAGAGGGCGCCATGCTGGTGTCCGAGGCCGCCAAGCCGTTCGATGTGCAGAGCTTCCTGGAAGGCCACATGACGCCGGTGTTCTTCGGCTCGGCCCTGCGCCACTTCGGCGTCAACGAACTCCTGGCGGGCATCGGCGCCTACGCCCCGCCGCCGCACCCGGCCAAGGTCAATAAGGGCGGTGTCGACACCCATGTCGCGCCGGGCGACGCGGAGGTGTCGGGCTTCGTTTTCAAGGTCCAGGCGAACATGGACCCCAACCACCGCGACCGGATCGCCTTCCTGCGCCTGACCAGCGGCCGCTTCACGCGCGGCATGAAGCTGAAGGCCCAGAACACCGGCAAGGCCATGAGCGTCAACGCGCCGATCATGTTCTTCGCGTCCGACCGCGAACTGGCCGAGGACGCCTTCGCCGGCGACGTGATCGGCATCCCCAACCACGGCGTCCTGCGGGTGGGCGACAGCCTGTCCGAGACCGGGACGATGCGCTTCGCCGGCCTGCCCAACTTCGCGCCGGAAATCCTCCGCCGCGTGCGCGTCAAGGATCCGCTGAAGGCCAAGCACCTGAAGAAGGCGCTGGAAGGCCTGGCCGAGGAGGGCGTCACCCAGCTGTTCCGTCCGATGATCGGCAGCGACTTCATCGTCGGCGCCGTGGGCCAGCTGCAGTTCGAGGTCATGGCCGACCGCCTGGCCAACGAATACCAGCTGGAGTGCATCTTCGAAGCCAGCCCCTATGCCGAGGCCCGCTGGCTGGGCGGCGACAAGGCCGACGTCGAGGACTTCGTCAGCAAGCACAAGTCGGCCATGGGCCAGGACATCGACGAGCAACCGGTGTTCCTGGGCAAGTCGTCCTGGGAAATCGGCTACGTCGCCGAGCGCTACCCGAAGGTGCGCTTCGAGCGGACGAAGGAACGGGCGTAACGGCTACGCCGCCCTAAAGGGTTGCGTAGTAGCCCAGTTCGGCGTGCTGAACGTGGTCGCCCAGCGCCATCGGCTTGGCGTCCATGACCTCCTTGAAGGCTGCCTTGAACTTGGCCATTTCCTCGGGCGTGCCGACCGAGACGCGAACGGCGTTGGGCCAGATGGGCCAGGTGCGGCCGATCAGGACGTTCTTGGCCTTCATCGCCGCGAACACGGCCTTGCCGTTGCGGCCGGTGTCGATCATGAAGCAGTTGGTCCGCGGATCGCCGATGACCTTGTAATCGTTGGCTTTCAGCCAGGACAGGGTGTCGCGGCGGGTGTCGCCGATGATATTGCGACGCTCCGGGACGAGGCTCGCGTCCTCTAGCGAGGCGCGGGCGGCGGCCGAGCCGGTGATCGGCATGGCGTTCTGGCCGAACGGGGCAAGCTTGGCCAGCAGGTCCGGCCGGGCGACGGCGAAGCCGCAGCGGATGCCGGCCATGCCGTAGATCTTCGAGAAGGTCCGCAGGACGATCAGGTCCTTGCCTGCGGCCACCAGGTCCAGGGTGTCCTGGGCGTCGGTCAGGTGGATATAGGCCTCGTCGACCAGCAGGATCGAACCCGCGGGCTTGTTCTCCAGCGCCCAGACGATGTCCTGCTTGGTGGTCAGCGTGCCGGTCGGATTGTTCGGGTTGCAGATATAGATGACGCCGGCCTGGGCGTCGGCCTTGACCATGGCCTTGACGTCATGGGCGCAGTCGGCGGTCAGGGGGACCTTCACCACCTTGGCCTGGCTGGTCTTGGCCGCGTACATGCCCGCCTCGTAGGACGGATCGGCGGTGACGAAACTCTTCGTCGGCGAGGTGAAGGCCAGCACGCTGTAGTGCAGCGGTTCGGACGAGCCGGCATAGACGGCGACATTCTCGAGCTTGAGGCCGTTTTGGGCGGCGAAGGTTCGCGCCAGCAGGTCGGTCTCGCCGTTCAGGTCATAACGGCCCCCCAAGGGGGCGACGCGGGCGATCGCGTCGCACGCCGCCTTGCTGGGACCCAGCGGATTTTCGTTGGCGTTGATCAGCGTCATGTTCGCTGGCGGCGCATTGGGACTCTGGCCGTGCAGGGCCATGCCGGACGGCGGCGCGCTGGTCTGGGCGGCGGCCATGGCCAGTTGGGCCTCGGTCAGGATCGGCGCCGCGGCCGCCAGGAAGGCCGCGCTCCGCAGAAAGGTTCGGCGCCCCAGCGCCGGCTCGCCAGACATCCGCTTGGTCATGATCAGTCCCCATTGCCCTACAGGCCAAGGACGAACCTCTCCGGCGGCGGGCGCAAGAGGCGGCGGGGGCAAAAGCGCGCCATGCTCAAGCCGCGGGCAGAGCGATGCTTGCCTTCGGCGCGCGGGCGCGAAATGAGTGCGGCCCTAGCCGTTCCGGAATCTCCTCATGCCCGCTTCCCTCGCCATCGGCCCTCTCGCGATTGGATTGGTGGCCCACGACGACAAAAAGGCCGCCCTGGTCGAATGGGCGGTGGCGCATGAAGGCTATCTGAAGGGCAAGGCGCTGTTCGCCACCGGCACGACCGGCGGTCGGATCCTGGAGGCGCTGCCGCATCTGGATCTGGTGCGTCTGAAGAGCGGTCCGCTGGGCGGCGACCAGCAGCTCGGGGCGATGATCGCCGAGGGGCGCCTGGACGTGCTGATCTTCTTCGTCGACCCGCTGTCGCCGCAGCCGCATGACGTCGACGTCAAGGCGCTGATCCGCATGGCGACCCTGGCCAACATCCCGTTCGCCTGCAATCCGGCGACGGCGGACCTAATCGTGGGCGGCTCTAACTAGCCCGGGAACTTCAGCAGGTTGGGCTTGGGGATCGCGGCCTTGAAGCTGCCGCGCGACTTGGCCGTATCCAGCCCGAACTCGGCCCAGGCGTCGAGGAAGCCGTTCGCGGGCGCGGAGGGCGCCGCGGGGACCAGGTCCAGAACGGGACGAGCCGCGAGCGCGGCGCGGGCGGCTGCCCAGGCTTCCGGCTCGGCCGTGGCGTAGGCGCCGTCCGCCGCCACCAACTGTCCGGCGAGATCCGGATCGGCGAAGCGCAGGGTGACCGGCGTGTCCTTGGGCAGGTCCGAGAGGCTGTCCAGCGCCTCGGCCAGGGCCGTCAGGCTCATCTTCGCGGCGCTGGTGCGCCGCTCGCCGCCGGCCGCGCCCTTGATCGCCGCCGGGCCGGTCTCGCCGTCCAGCCGCCGCACATAGGACCAGCCGCCATAGCCCGGTTCGGCGCGGCAGAGACTGGCGATCCAGAGAGTGACGGCGACCATGGGCGGAGCTCCGGAGAAATCGTTCCTGGTCGTGTTCTAGCCTGCTTCGCCGCGAGAAGGGGAGGGCGCCCGTGAACGAAAGGTAAACCAGGGCTTAAATCTTAGGGTTAACGTCATTTTCAGTTCAATGAACGAAGTTCTAACAATGCGCCTCAACTCGCGGTCCAGCTTGTATTCGGCAAAGCAAGAAGTGTGCCAATTCACTACATGATCAACCAAATTGGTCGAAATTTGAAACAAGGTGTAAAAATATAGGAAATATTTATGGTTAATGCGCCGTAAACACCTGTTAACCACTTGTTAAACTCGTTGGCTCCGGTTTTGCTGATTATGCGTTGAACCTCTGTCGGGCTGTCCCGGCGTGGGACGATCCGTAGGCGGAGTGCGCAAGGCGATGTTCGAGTTCGGGCGGGATCTAAAGCGGTTGTTTGGTGTGGACGCCGACTCCAAGGGAGCCTGGCGCGAAGGCTTGACCGGCGGGGACACCTCGCTGCTCGAGCTTTTGGATCTGCGCCTGCTGAATAACGAAGCGCGGTCGGCCGACGTGGTCGCCGGCCGCATCGGCGCCAAGGACCGTGGCGCGCGCCTCCTGGAGGCCGCCGTCGTCTGGCGCGAACTGGCCCGCCGCGGCGGCGACGCCACGGCGCTGCGCAAGGGCGCGGCCCAGGCCGAGGCCGCCGTGAAGATCTTCGAAACCGAGCGACGCCACGACGCTCTGGCTGGGGCGCGCTGCGAGCAGGCCGTGCTGGCCATCCTCGGCGCCGACCTGTTCGGAGACGAGGGGCTGATCGCCGCCGCTTCGGCCACCCTGGCCCGCACGCCGGCTGATCGGCGAACGCCGCTGTGCAACGCCCTGGCCGCCGGCCTGGAAGGCCGCGCCGCCCTTGCCGACAACAATGTCGACCGCGCCCTGGCCGCGGTTCAGGCCTATGAAGCGCCGCTGCGCGCCCTGGCGGCGGCCAAGCGCGTGAAGGGCGGTCCGGCCCGTCTGCTGCTGGCCGACCAGCGCGCCGCGCGTATCGAACTGATTCTGGCCTGCGCCGAGCGCCTGAAGGACCGCGCCCTGGCCGAGTTGGCCGCTGCCGAGGCCAAGACGGCGGCCGGCGTGCTCGACTCCGACTTCGAACCCCTGGCCTGGGCCCGCCTGGAAGGCCTGCGTGGCCAGGCGCTTGTCCTGCTGGGCGAGCTGGATGGCGAGCTGGCCCACATCACCAACGGTGTCGAGGCCCACTTCGCCGCCGTGGACGTGCTGTCGATCGAGCACAGCCCGATGGACTGGGCGCGCGCCGGCGCCGCTCTGGGCGCGGGGCTTCAAGGCCTGGGCGAAGCCTCGACCAGCGAGCGCGCCTTCGAGCAGGCCGTCTCGGCCTATGACCGCGCCACCCAGGTGCTCAAGGCCCAGCCGGCCCTGGCCCTGCGCGCCGTGGTCGCCAACAATCGCGCCCTGTGCCTGGCCCGCTGCGCGGAGCTGACCGCCGACCTGGCGGTGCTGGACGCCGCCGAACTGGCCTTCAAGGCCGAGCTGGCCGCCTCGCCCGGCGGCCGTGACCCGGCCAGCTGGGCCGTGGCCCAGATGAATCTGGCCCGTCTCTATGAGGCTCGGGTCGAGATCACCGGCCGCGACGACGGTCGCCTGGCCCGGGCCGGCGCGGCCCTGGCCTCCGCCTTCGACGTCTTTTCCGAACTGGGTTTGCGCTCGCTCACGGACCTGGCGGCACAGGGCCTGCAACGGCTGAAGCAGGCCCAGGCCGCCTGATCCGAAACGGAACACTCCCAAAGCGGGAGAAGGGGCGGCGGAAGGCCGGCCAACAAAGATAAGTAAGGGATGAACTCGTGATTGCTCTGCTCGCTCTCGCCGCCGCCGTCGTCGCTACCCCGGCTCAAGCCAAGGCTCCGTCGGACCTGCTGACCCCCGTGTCCGAGCCGCGCGTCGCCGTCGCCCTCCTGAACTGCATGGTCAAGCAGGATGGTCACCTGACCGCCTGCACCGTGCAGGAAGAAAGCCCCAACGATCTCGGCGTCGGCCAGGCCGCCCTGTCGATGATCTCGCGGACCCAAGTCGACCTGCTGGGTCCGGACGGCAAGAGCCGCGCGGGCTCGTACATCCAGGTGCCGGTGCGGATTCGCATTCGCTAAGCGAAGCGGCGACAGCCGACGCGGCCACCTGGTCTCGTGCTTTGGCCGCCCTCCACGAACGGTGAGCCGCATGTTCGTAGCCACCCTGATCGTCGTGTTGGCAGAAGGTCTTCTGGCCGGAGTCCTCTGGGTAGGCTTTCGAAGCGCCAGGTTCGCCCTGATACCGGGAAAGCCGCCGGTGAGCCGGGCGCGCGAAGGCGCGCGCTACTGGGCGCTGGCGGGTATCCTGCTTGTCGTGACGGTCGGCCTGGCCTGGGGGGCTTGGGAGAGCTTCGCCTGGCGATATGGCATTCTACATATCCGCGCGCGGGACATTAGCGCCTGCCCGTGAGCCCCCGCGACCCACCGTCGCGCCCCGGTCTTCCCACCGCCCAGGCCGCAACCCCTAACGCTCCGTTAACCATATTTCGCCCATCTTCACGCCTCGAAACAACGCGGCCAGTACGGCCGATTCCCACGAGGCTTCGCATGACGGGCGCAGAGGTTCTTGATGTCGGCCGGGACGCGATCTGGCTGACGCTTCAGCTGTGCGCCCCCTGCCTGATCGTCGGCCTGGTGATCGGCGTCGCCATCGGCCTGTTCCAGGCCCTGACCCAGATCCAGGAACAGACCCTGGTCTACGCCCCCAAGATCGTCGCCATCTTCGTGTCGCTGCTGATCTTCCTGCCGATGATGGGCGCGCTGATGAGCGGCTTCATGCGCCAGATCGCCGCCCGCATCGCCGGCATGTAGCGGAAGGGCAGGGGCTTCCGGTGAACTCCTTCGCCACGGCGTTTCAGGTCTATGTCGCCGGCCTCGTGTTCGCGCGGGTCGGAGCCATGGTCATGACCATGCCGGGCATCGGCGAGCAGTCGGTGCCGCCGCGTGTGCGCCTGGCCTTCGCCCTGCTGATGGCCCTGCTGCTGGGCCCGCTGGTGCAGAACACGGTGCCGCCGATCCCCAATACCTTGGGCGGGCTGGTCGGCGGGGTGATCCACGAGATCCTGATCGGCCTGATGATCGGCTCGGTGCTGCGCCTGTTCATGAGCTCGCTGACCACGGCCGGCGAAATCATCTCGATGCAGACCACGCTGTCCTTCGCCCAGAGCGTGAACCCCTCGATGCAGGGTTCGAGCACGGCGGTGGCCAGCTTCCTGTCGATGATGGGCCTGACCCTGATCATGGCCACGGGCCTGCATCACCTGTTCATCGGTGCGATCGTTAAGTCTTACACGATCTTCCCGTTCACCCGCGCCGTGCCGATCAACGACGCCGTCACCCTGGCGGTGCGGACGGTGGCGCAGTCGTTCTCGCTCGGCATCCAGCTGGCCGCGCCGGTGATCGTGTTCTCGCTGGTCTTCAACCTGGCCACGGGCCTGGTCGGCCGGGTCATGCCCGCCTTCCAGATCTTCTTCGTGACCTCGCCGCTCAGCGTCATCCTGGGCCTGTCCCTGCTGGCGCTGTCGCTGGGCGGCATCGCCATGGTCTGGACCGACCGCTACCGCGAACTTCTCGCCGTGTTCAACTAGGGGCGCGGAATGGCGGAAGATTCAGATCCCGAGTCGAAAACAGAAGAGCCGTCAGCCAAGAAGCTTTCGGACGCTCGCGCCAAGGGCGACGTCGTCAAGTCGGCGGACATCCCGCAACTGGCCTCGCTGACCGGCGCGGTCTCGGTGATCCTGCTGGCTGGCGGCTGGCTCACGCGCGACCTGATGAGCGCGCTCTATCCGTTCATCGCCCACGCCGGCACCATCGAGATCTCCAGCGGCGGGGCCGTGCTGATCATGAAGCAGGCGGTGATGGCCGCCATGCCGCCGCTGCTGCTGGTGATGATCGTCACCGCCACCCTGGGCGTGATCGCCAACGTCTCCCAGACCGGCTTCATGCTGACGCCCGACAAGCTGAAGCCCGACTTCAGCAAGCTGAACGTGCTGAAAGGCCTGACCCGGATCTTCGGCATGGACGGGCTGGTGCAGTTCGCCAAGTCGGTCCTGAAGATCGGCGTCACGGCCTTCATCGCCTGGATGGTGCTGAAGCCCAATGTCGGCGAGGTGCGCAACCTGGTCGGCATGGACGTCTCACTGTTGATTCCCGAGGCGCTGAAGCTGTCCAAGAAGCTGCTGATCATGGTGATCATCTTCCTGGTCGCCACCGCCGCCTTCGACTACTTCTGGCAGCGCATCCGGTTCATGAACCGGATGCGCATGACCCTTCAGGAGGTCAAGGACGAGTTCAAGCAGTCGGACGGCGACCCGCATATCAAGGGCAAGCGCCGCCAGATTCAGATGCAGCGCTCGCGCCAGCGGATGATGCAGGCCGTGCCCAAGGCGACGGTGGTCGTCATGAACCCGACCCACTACGCCGTCGCGCTGAAGTACGAGGCCGGTGAGACGCCCGCGCCCATGTGCGTGGCCAAGGGCGTCGACGAGCTGGCCCTGAAGATCCGCGCCCTGGCCGAGGAGCATGGCGTGCCTGTGCTGGAGGATCCGCCCCTGGCCCGCGCCCTCTACGCCAGCGTCGAAATCGACCAGGAAATCCCGGTCGAACACTTCGAAGCCGTCGCCAAGGTCATCAGCTTCATTATGAACGGCAAGAAGCCCCAGACGCGCGCTGCGGCCGGCGCCGGGCAGCGCGCGCGTCCTCTCTAAGACCCAATTTCCAGAAAACTGACGCTGAGCCCTCCCGGTCCGATCTTCGATCGGATCGGGAAAGAGGGCTCAGAACGCGATGAGAGAGAGCATTTCTCGATCCGATAACCGGGACCACTTATCGGGAAATGCTCTATCGCTCGGGAAAGGCTATTGTTTCCCCGATTACAAGTGAGTCGCGGCTTTGCCGTAACAAAGGTAACACCCCCGCCCATGGCCGATTTTCAGCTTCAGGACAAAGCTTCGACTGGCGCGCCGCGCCGGCGCTTCGATCCGTGGCTGGCGGGCGCGGCGGTATTTTTCGTGGCCGCGGCGGCCTTCGCCGTGGCGCCGGCGCTGAAAGCCGGGCCGGTGACCCTGGCCGGGCTGCTGCTGCTTCTGGGTGTCGCCGGCGTGGCGATCCTGGGACTGGTGGCCATCCGGGGCTCGGCGGTGTCCGGCAGCGACGTCGACCAGGCCGAGGGCTTCATCGACGCCCTTAGCGAGCCCGCGGCCCTGGCCGCGCCGGACGGCCGCCTGCTGGCCGCCAACCTGTTCTGGCGCGAGGTGATGGGCGACCAGCGCCGCCTGCCCAAGGGCGTGGCCGGCTCCAGCCTGTTCGCCGCCCTGGTCCAAGCCCGCAAGGGTGAGATGGCGCAGGGCGTGCTGCGCGCCAGCGGCGTGGACCACACCGCCAACGTCTCGCGCCTGGCTGGCGGTCGCCTGCTGATCCGCCTGACCCCGATCGTCGAGCCGCAGCGTGTCGTTGAGACCCTGGAGGCCGCGCCGGTTCCCGAGCGCGTCGCCCCGCCGCCCACGACCCTGGACGCCTTCGCCGGAGCCTCGCCGTTCGGCGCGGCGCTGCTGGAGGGCCTGGAGCCCTTCAAGTCGAGGGTGCTGGAGGTCAATCCGGCCCTGACGACCATGACCGGCGGCAAGGCCGGCATGGTGTTCGGAGACCTGATCGACGCGACCACGCGCGCCGAGGCCGAGATCCGCCTGAACGAGGGCAAGGCCGGTCCCTTCGAGGTGCGCCTGGCCCGCGACCAGACCCGCATCGCCCATCTCTATCTCTACCGCGCCGAGGGCCGCGTCGTGGCCTACATGATCGACGTGTCCGAGCAGAAGCAGATGGAGCTTCAGCTTGCCCAATCGCAGAAGATGCAGGCCATCGGCCAGCTCGCCGGCGGCGTCGCTCACGACTTCAACAATCTGCTGACCGCCATCCAGTTGCGCCTTGACGAACTGCTGCACCGTCATCCCGTCGGCGACCCGTCCTATGAGGGCCTCAACGAGATCCGTCAGACCGGCGTGCGCGCCGCCGACCTGGTTCGCAAGCTGCTGGCCTTCTCGCGCAAGCAGACCGTTCAGCGCGAGGTGCTGGACCTAGGCGAGCTGATCTCGGAGTTCGAGGTCCTGCTGCGCCGCCTGTTGCGCGAAGACGTCAAGCTGATCACCGACTACGGCCGCGACCTGCCGAAGGTGCGCGCGGACAAGAGCCAGCTCGAGACGGCGGTCATGAATCTGGCCGTCAACGCTCGCGACGCCGTGCGCGCGGCCAAGGGCGGCGGCATCGTGCGCATCCGCACGGCCCGCCTGACCCGCGACGAAGCCATCGGCCTGGGCTTCCCGGCCGCCGAGAGCGACGTCGCCTTCATCGAGGTGTCGGACGACGGTCCGGGGATTCCGCCCGACGTCATGGGCAAGATCTTCGACCCGTTCTTCACCACCAAGCCGGTGGGCGAGGGCACCGGCCTGGGCCTAGCCACGGTCTATGGCATCGTCAAGCAGAGCGACGGCTGGATCCACGTCCATAGCCGTCCGGGCGAGGGCGCGGCCTTCCGCATCTTCCTGCCCATCTACGACGCCCCGGCGGGCGTGGTCGCCGCCCAGGCCGCCGCGGAGCCGGTCAAGCCGCGCGCCGCCCGCGACCTGTCCGGCGCCGGCCGCATCTTGTTCGTGGAGGACGAGGACGCCGTCCGCAGCGTAGCCGCCCGTCTGCTGCGCGCCCGCGGCTATGAGGTGCTGGAGGCCGCCGACGGCGAGGAGGCGCTGCTGATCGCCGAGGAGCACGCCGGCACGATCGACCTGCTGATCTCCGACGTGATCATGCCCGGCATCGACGGCCCGACCTTGCTCAAGAAGGCGCGCGGCTATCTTGGCAATGCGCCGGTGATGTTCATCTCCGGCTATGCCGAGGCCGAGTTCAGCGATCTGCTGGAAGGCGAGACGGGCGTGACCTTCCTGCCCAAGCCGATCGACATCAAGACCCTTGCCGAGCGGGTCAAGCAGCAGCTGCAGGCGGCTTAAGGGTTGCAGAATCCAGGCGTGGCCTCGCTACTGTGGCCATGCATTCGTTGCCTCTGACCCGCCGGGCCGCCACGGGCCTGGGCCTGGCCTTCCTCGCCGCGCCGGCCTTGGCGCGGGGTTCGACCGTCCCGCGCTGGGGCGTGCACGAGATCGCCCTGAAGGCGGTCGTTCCCGGCAATCCGTTCGACGTCTCGCTCATCGCCGCCTTCACCGACGGCAAGACCACGCTGAAGGCGCGCGGCTTCTACGATGGCGACGGGACTTGGCGCGTGCGCTGCAGCCCGCCGAGCGAGGGCGTCTGGCGTTGGCGGACCACCAGTCCGGTCAAGGGGCTGAACGGCCAGGCCGGAACGATCGCCGCCATCGCGCCGCGCCCCGCCGATCACGGCCCACTCCACGTGACGGGCGGATACCACTTCGCCCATGCCGACGGGGCGCCCTACCGCCAGATCGGCACCACGGCCTATGCCTGGGCCCAGCAGAGCGACGCCCTCCGCGACCAGACCCTGGCCACGCTGAGGGCCTCGCCGTTCAACAAGATGCGGATGTGCGTCTTCCCGAACGTGCCGGGTGAGCCGATCTATCCTTTTGAAAAAGAAGGCGAAGGCTGGGACTACGACCGCCTGAACCCCGTCTATTTCCGACGCCTGGAGGACCGCGTCCGGCGGCTGGGCGAGCAGGGCGTTCAGGCCGACCTGATCCTGTTCCATCCCTATGACGAGAAGACCGGCTGGCACGCCATGACCCCGGCGCGCGACGACCGCTATGTCCGCTACATGGTCGCCCGGTTCGCCAGCTTCTCGAACGTCTGGTGGTCGCTGGCCAACGAGTGGGACCTGGTCAAAGCCAAGTCGGTCGCAGATTTCGAGCGCATCGGCCAGTTGATCAAGGCCGAGGACCCGTACGGCCGCCTGTGCTCGATCCACAACTGGCGCGAGCTCTACGACAACGGGCGGCCGTGGATCACCCACGCCAGCATCCAGAACGGCGCGGCGGTGATGGACGACACGCGGGCCGAGATCCTGCGGGGCGTCTGGAAGAAGCCGGTGATCTACGACGAGGTCCGCTACGAAGGCGATATCGACAAGCGTTGGGGCGACCTCAAGCCCGAGGGCATGGTCGAGCGCTTCTGGCACGGGCTGGTCGCCGGTACCTATGTCGGTCACGGAGAGATCTACAAGGGGGACGACGGCTGGACCGCCAAGGGCGGAAAGCTGCACGGCGAGAGCACGCCACGCCTGGCCTTCCTGAGAAACGTGATGGAGGCGGGGCCCAAGCCCGGCTTCGAGCCGATCGACAAGTGGTGGGACCAGCACCTGGGCGGCAAGGCCGGGTCGTATTACCTGCGCTATTTCGGCGAGGCCGCGCCGACGGAATGGGCCGTGGCCCTGCCCAAGGACGAGTTGACGGGCGGCGAGCGCTTCCAGGTCGAGGTGCTCGACACCTGGAACATGACCGTGACGCCGGTCGAGGGGGCCTTCGTCATGGCCAAGAAGGATCCCTATTTCCTGCACGACCCCGACCGGCCGACCGTGGCGCTGCCAGGCCGGCCGTGGATGGCGGTGCGGGTGACGCGGCTCTAAGCCTTTGCCGGTAGGAACTTCGGATTGCGCACCAGGGCCGCGCTGACCAGGGCGACCAGCAGACCCACCGGGAAGATCTCGATGAAGGTCATCGGCATCCGGTAAAGCGGGTTGGCGTAGTTCTGCTTCATCTCGGCCATTTCGGCCGCCAGCTTGGCGTAGGCCGCGCCGGAGAGGCCCTCGGCCTTCTTCGAGTCCAGGATGCTGGCCGTGTATTCGTCCATGAAGCGATAGTGGGTGATGGCCAGATAGGCCTCCCAGATGGCGACATAGGCGATCCCGGCGACCGCCGCGACGCCCAGGCCGATCAGGAACGCCGGCCAGAACTTGATGACCCCGCCCAGCACCTTGTCGCGATGCGACTTGATCGCCAGCAGGATCGCCGAGAGCCCGACCAGCATGATCAGATAGCCCAGCCACAGGCTGTGCTGGAACGAGAAGACGATGGTGGCGATCATGCCCAGTATGATGATGACGCCCGAGATCAGCCCGTAGGTCACGATGGTGCGTTGCATGGAATTCCTCCTCCGCGCCGCCCCCTGCGACGCGCTCCAAGCTGCCCGCTCTTTTTGCCAAAGCGGTATCGCCCAAACGGGTGAGTTCGACAGTTTCGCCCTATCGGCGGAGGGTCAAGGTATCAGCGCCAGTTCGCGCGCCTTGCCGATCGCCTGGGTGCGGCGGCTGACCTCCAGCTTAACGTACAGGTTGGCGACGTGGGTCTTTACGGTGTTGGGCGACAGGCCGAGATCCCGGGCGATCTCCTTGTTGGAGCGGCCGGCGGCGAGACGCTCCAGAACCCTCACCTCCTGGCCGGTAAGGCCCAGGGCGGCGAGGGCGGCGTCATTGCGCTGGAAGGTCTCTGGACGGGCGCGGGCCGCCAGTCTCCAGCCGATCCAGACGCCGCCGGCCGCGAAGGCCGCGCCGATCAGTCCGATATAGATTTGCCAGGAGAAGGCGCGGGTCACGAACCGGTATTCCAGCCACTGCAGCGCGAAGGCGCCCAGCGCCAGCACCACGGCCCAGAGGAGGATCGTGCGGCCCCCGCGCATGGCCGGGATCAGCCCAACCGCGCCTTGGCCTCGGCCGGGGCGACCTGCTCGAACAGGATCTTCAGGTGCTGATCCTTGGCGTGATCGTTGTGCAACTCCCACGACAGCGAGACCGGCAGGCGCAGGCGGTCGCCGTCGGGCAGGCGGGCGATCAGCACGCGCCAGGAGAAGCCATCGCCGGGATCGCCCAACGGGTCCTTGAACTCGACCGGGGCCGGATCACGCAGGCGGAACAGGCGCTCAGGGTTGGCCTCGAACCAGGCGCGATCGGCCTCGGCGGTAGGATCCTTGACGACTTTGGCGGTGAGTTTGCGAGCCATGGCGCCGTCCTAGCACTGTTCCCATCTTCAGGTCATGAGCGAGAAGCCGATCAAGCGCATGAATGCCGTGGGCGAGCGGCTGGGCCTGGAGCGGGTCTAGCCTCGCGGCGTCGGCCGCCCGACTTCAGGAGAAGTCCGGCGGCCTTCGCACTAGAAGCCGAAGCGCGTCCCGATCCGCAGGCTGCCGCCCGAGCGGCCGCCGCCGCCGTCGCCGCTGAGTTCCGCGAAGGTGATTGTCCCCGCCGTCGAGCGATAGCTGGCGCCGACCGTGATCTGGCCGAAGGTGCGGCCGCCATCCGTCGACAGGTGCTCGCGTTGGTCGCCGCTAATCAGGGTCAGGTCGTTCTTGACCGTGAAGTCGTGCGCCACGAACGCCGCTCCATAGGTGGTCAGGACGCCGCCGAGCAGGATGCCCTGGGCCGAGCCGCGAACGCCGGCCTTGGCGACGAAGCCGGTGGCGTTGTCGAAGTCCAGCCGCTGGCCCAAGGTCTCCATGTCGTCGAGGCGCGTGCTGACGTAGCTGACGCCCAGCAGCGTTTCGTAAGCCAGACCGTCTTCGCCGAAGCGGTGGCCGGTCTCGACCTGTGCGCCATACGTGGTTCCGTCGAACTTGGCGTCGATGCCGTCGACCGTGTTGCTGGACTTGATCGACTGGCGATCGGCCTTGGCCAGGGCGTTCAGGAAGAAGCCGCCTTGGGTCAGGGCGACATAGCCACCGAGGTTGACGACCCGCAGCTTGACCTCCTGGCCCGCGACGCCGCTGAACCGCATCGTGGCGTCGGCGTAGCCGCCGGTCAGGCCCAGGGCGATGCGGCCGTCACCCGGATCGCCATTGACCAGGTCGAGACCCATCTGGCCGCCATAGGTGGTCTGCGCGTAGTCGACCGCGACCTTGCGCTGGGCCGACCCGGCGATGTCGTCGTCGCGCTCCTGGCGGCCGCCATAGGCCTGACCCCAAACGCCCGCGCCGTCCGCGGCCGGGCCTGCGTCGCGCAAGCTGGCCGCATGCGCGCTCCAGGCGTCGGCCGACCGCCGCCAGACGCTGCTGGCGCCCTCGGCGATCTTCAGCGTCTCGTAGACCCGCTGACCGGCCACGCCCTTGAGACGATATGTCGCCGCCTTGGCGTCATAGACCATGCCGTAGTGGATGAGGCCGATCTCGTCGTTCTCGATCGTGAAGGCGTCTTCCTTGGAGCCCGCGCCCGCTTGGATCAGGACCGGTCCCTTGTCGCCGGTCAGCACGGCGGTCTTGGCGGACAGGACGCCCAGGGTGATGGCCGTGCTGCCGTTGGCGATGTCGCCGACGATGAGTTGGTCGGCGCCGTTGGGTCCTACATCCAGGCCGAGGCGCGCCTTGCCACCGCCGGAGTAGTCGCCGGCGATGGTGAGGGCGTCGCCGATGTGGCCGTTCCTGAGATCGACCATGCCCTTGTTCGCCAGGCCTTCGAGCGAGATCAGCGAGACCCGGGTCGGAGTGGTCGAATTGGCGCCGACCGTGATGACTCCGTTGTTGATGACGCCGTCCTCGCCGTCGCCGAAGTCGACGTCTTCGATCAGGTCGATGGTCTTGTCGTTAGTGACGGTGTCGTTCGCGTTGGTCAGGTCTTTATCGCCAAAGACGCGACTGGGATCCGCCGCGTGGGCCGCTAGGGGCGAGAGCAGGATCATGGGGCCGAGGATGGCCGAGAGCGCGGTCGACGCGCGGAAGCGGCCCGTGACCGGCGCGAACGCGCCAGCCCGGTGAGCGGAACTCAACACTTACTTGGACTCCGTAAGCGATCGCGCCCCCGCGACGCGGCGGAACCTAGGGGGCGCGAAGGCCCGGATCAAGCCGAAGTTTCGTAAAAACTGTACAGGTTTTACCGGCGCCGCTCCAGCACCATGATCGGCGAACCCTTGAAGGTGGTGTGTGTCCGCAGCGTGAAGCCGATCTTGGCGGCCAGGGCCAGGGAGGCGGCGTTTTCGGGGTCGATGATGCAGGGCACGACTGGCGGGGCGAGGGTCTCGTCGATCCAGGCCAGACCCGCGCCGACCGCCTCGGTTCCGAAGCCCTGGCCATGCGACCAGGCCGATAGGACCCAGCCCATTTCCGGCAGGCCGTACAGGCTGGGCTGGATATCGCGGCGCAGGTCGGCGAAGCCCACCTCGCCGACATAGCGACCGGTCGAGGTCTCGCGCACCGCCCAGTAGCCGAAACCCAGCACTTCCCACAGGCCCCGGGCCCGCATCAGCCGCGTCCAGGTCTCCTCGTCGGTGAACGGTCGGGCGCCGACGTGGCGGACCACCACGGGATCGGCCCACATGTCGCGGCTGTCCTCGAAGTCGTTGAGTGTCGGAGGCGCCAGGGTCAGGCGGGCGGTGGTCAGGGTCGGGGCGGGCATCACGGCTCTGAGTTTGCGTCGAACAGTGAGCAAGCTACACCGGCGCGCAGAGTAGGGAAGACCATGACCACGCCAGAAGACGCCATCGCCGCCCGCCGCAAGCTGACCAACAAGCTGATCGCGGCCAAGGAGTCCGAGCGCCTGCGGCCGTTCTTCGATCCGCGAGTCACCCTGATCGCAGGCGACGGCTCGCTGCTGCTGGGGGCCGAGGACGTGCTGGCCGCCTTCGCCAGCCAGTTCGCCGA
This sequence comes from Caulobacter sp. FV1ye6ST, assembly GCF_058681225.1. NCBI lineage: Bacteria > Pseudomonadati > Pseudomonadota > Alphaproteobacteria > Caulobacterales > Caulobacteraceae > Caulobacter > Caulobacter sp. FV1ye6ST. The sequence goes on along the minus strand of NZ_CM178733.1, from coordinate 3,744,415 downwards.
CAAGGGCTTCGGCGCCTACATCCGCACGACCGAGGCGATCAGCCTGAACGCCGAGGGGAACCGCGCCGCCGAACGCGGTCACTGGCTCGGCCAGTGGAAGGACGCTCCCGAGCAGTCGGGGACCTATCTGGCCACCTGGAAGAAGGTCACCGGCCAATGGGTGATCGAGAACGAGCTGTTCGTGACGCTGGCTTGAGCTTGGCGATTGCAATCGACCGCATGACTCGGAATTAATTTCGCCAAAGCCGGGCAGTGGGCGTACGCCTTCGCCCTCAATTCGGGCCCCGAGCATGACCGCTTCGCGGACATGCTCAGACTCAAGAAAGAGAGCGTGGCGGGCGCCGAAACCGCACACACTTTCGGCTGCCACGCTCACGGAGGAAAAGCCTTGCTCAACCGTCGTCACATGATGTTCGCCACCGCCGCGGCCGGCTTCGCCGCAACCGGCGGCGTGCCGTCCCTGGCCTTCGCTCGTGAAGGCGAGGTCGCCAAACTTAACGCCCTGTTCGACGAGATCATGGCCAAGCAGCTACGCCAGTCGCCCGAGACGGCGACCGGCCTGGGCCTCGACAGCGGCGAGCTGGCCTGGACCAAGGGTCTGCTCAGCGACCGCTCGTTCGCCGCCATCAAGGCTGGCGCGGCCCAGACCACCGAGCAACTGGCCGCCCTGCGTAGCATCGACCGCCGCGCCCTGAAGGGCATGGACGCCGCCAACTACGACACCGTCGAGTTCGTGCTGTCGGTGCAGGACGAGGGCAACAAGAAGTTCAGCTACGGCGGCGGCGGTTCGGGCGCGCCCTACGTGCTCAGCCAGCTGACCGGCAGCTACCAGCAGATGCCGGACTTCCTGGACACCCAGCACAGCATCGAGACCAAGGCCGACGCCGACGCCTATCTGTCGCGCATGGAGGGCTTCGCCCGCCTGATGGATCAGGAAAGCGCGATCGCCAGGCAGGACTTCGCCGACGGCGTGATCCCGCCGGACTTCATCATCGACAAGACCCTGGTCCAGATGAAGGCCTTCGCCGACACCCCGACGGCCGACGCTCCGCTGGTCAAGTCGATCGCGCGCCGGACGAAAGACAAGAAGATCGCGGGCGACTGGGCCGCCGAGGCCTCTCGGATCTATGAAGGCTCGGTCCTGCCGGCCCTGAAGCGCCAGATCGCCCTGCTGGAGAGCGTCCGTGGCAAGGCCACCCACGACGCCGGCGTCTGGCGCCTGAAGGACGGCGGCGACTACTACGCCGTGTCGCTGAAGAACTACACGACCTCGGACCTGAAGCCGGACGAGATCCACCAGCTGGGCCTCGACCTGGTGAAGTCGATCTCGGCCGAGGCCGACAAGCTCTTCAAGACCATCGGCATGAAGACGGGCACCGTCGGCGAGCGCATGGCCAAGCTGGGCGAGGACTTCTATCCAAACACGGATGCGTCCAAGGAACAGCTGATCAAGGACCTGAACGAGAAGGCCGCCTGGATCCAGAAGCAGTTGCCGGCCTATTTCGGCGCCCTGCCCAAGGCGCCGCTGGAGATCCGCCGCGTGCCCAAGGCCATCGAGGCCGGCGCGCCGGGCGGCTACTACAATTCGCCGTCGCTCGACGGCAAGCGTCCGGGCATCTACTGGATCAACCTGCGCGACACCAAGGAACAGGCCAAGTACACCCTGACCACCCTGACGGTGCACGAGGGCGTCCCGGGTCACCACCTGCAGCTGTCGATCTCGAACGAGGCCAAGGGCCTGCCCATGATCCGCAAGATCATCGGCTTCTCGGGCTACACCGAGGGCTGGGCGCTCTATTCCGAGCAGCTGGCTGTCGAGATGGGCATCTACAAGACCGACCCGCGCGGCCATCTCGGCATGCTGCATGACGCCCTGTTCCGCGCCGTGCGCCTCGTGGTCGACACCGGCATGCACTACAAGAAGTGGAGCCGCGAGCAGGCCGTGAAATACATGGCCGAGACCATGGGCGACGAGGAAAGCGGCTCGATCACCGAGATCGAACGCTACGTCGTGTGGCCCGGCCAGGCCTGCAGCTACATGATCGGCAAGATCGTCTGGCTGCGCGCCCGCGCCAAGGCCCAGAAGGCGCTCGGCAAGAAGTTCGACATCCGCGAGTTCCACGACGCGGGCCTGCTCTCGGGCATGACTCCGCTGACCACGCTGGAGCGCGTGATCGACGACTACATCGTCAGCAAGGGCGGCAAGGCCTGACGTCCTGAATTCTCCTTCCCCTTTATGGGGAAGGGGGACCACGAGTGGTGGATGGGGCGACGCCGCGATGCGCCTGCGCCGCCCCCTCCGGCCCTTCGGGCCACCTCCCTCATAAAGGGGGAGGAGAGTCTGTTTTACCCCCAGCTCTCCGACGCGCCCGCGCGGCGGGCCACCGCGGCGATCGGCGGATTGGGTCGCAGGGCGGGGCTCGGCTTGTCGGCGGGCCTGCCGTAGAGCCAGCCCTGGGCGAAATCGACACCGGCGGCGCGGACGATCTCGGCTACCTCCACGGTTTCGACCATCTCCGCCACGGTGCGGATGTTGAGGTCGCGGCACAGATCGACCAGGCGACGCACCAGGGCGCCGTCGCGGCCGTTGTCGGCCAGCTCGCGGACATAGCGGCCATCGATCTTGACGATATCGAGGGAGAGCTGCTGCAGATAGGCGAAGGACGACGAGCCCGCGCCGAAGTCGTCGAGGCAGACCAGCGAGCCCATGCCGCGCAGGCTCTGGATATGGCGGTTGGCGCTCGGCAGGTCGTCGATCGCGGCCGTCTCGGTGATCTCGAAGATCAGCCTGCCCTTGGCCTCGTCGTGCTTGGCCAGCAGACGGCCGATATGGTCGACGAAGGTCTCGCTGATGATGGTGCGGCCAGAGACGTTCACGGCCAGCTTCAGCTTGCGTTCCTGGTCGTTGGCCAGCTTCTTCACGGCCTGTTCGACGATGGCGTGATCGAGTTCCTCGATCAGGTCGAATTCCTCGGCCATGCGGATCAGGGCGAACGGACTGCCGCCGTCCTCGAAGCGCACCAGCACCTCGTGGTGGTGCGTCGCGCCGGTCGCCAGCGACACGACCGGTTGGTAGGCCAGGGTGAAGCGGCGCTGGCTGACGGCCACGCCCAGGGCGCCGGCGCGGGCCAGGGTGCGCTTCACGGAGCGGTTCATCGCCTCCGATAGCGTCAGCGGCGGCGTGCTCTTCAGGCCCTCGCGCAGGAAATCGTCGAGCGCGTACCGCAGGGCGCGCAGGGCGCGGGCCGAGCCCCCGCCGCCTTCCAGCGGCACGAGATGGGCGCTGGCCTCGGCGCTGACCATGCGGGTCAGGCGCTTGATCATGTTGTCCGGACGGTCGTCCCGGGTGCGCAGCAGGGCGAAGCGATCGGGCGACAGCTGGGTGGCGGCGGAACCGCCGTGCGACTCGGCGCGGACGGCGCTGGCCACGCGTACGTCGAGGGCGGCCGCCTCCACCGGGGGCAGGCCTTCACGTATGGTCTGCAGGCCGGCGAACTCGACCATGGCGAGCTCCAGTTCCAGGCCCGTGACGCGGGCGGCCTCGAACAGGCCCTTGGCGATGTCGTCGAACGAATCGCGCGGGTGCAGCGTGCCGGCGGTCAGGGGGGGACCGGCCGACTGGGCGGCGGTGACGGCCAGCGAGACCCGGCCGTCGTTTTCGGGCAGGGCGCGCAGGATCACGCGGACATGGCGGTCTCCGGGGCCGCTCAGACGAAGTACGACGGGACCCCGGCGCACGCCGTCGTCGGCGCAGTTCAGCATGGCGTCCATCAGCGGCTGGTCGTCGGGGTGGAACAGATGCGGCCAGACCTTGCCGGTCAGGCCTGCTTCACCTTGGCCCATGACCTTCTGCGCGGCGCCCAGCGCCAGGCGCACGCGGCCGTCCTGCAATTCGACGAGAAGATCTGCGCTGGCGAACGCCAAGCCCAGAAGGCGGCGCGGGTCGATGGTCAAGTCGGCATTCCCCCCAAGACAAGGCGAAGCTGACATGGCGGGGCTTAAAGAGCCGTTTCGGAGGCGCCCGGACGACCTCAAATCCGGTGGCTGTCCGTGCGGCATTCCGGCCTACGACAGAAACGGTCGTTTCTTACAGGGGTGAGCGACGGGAACATCTTGCGAACATGGAACAAAGGGCGTACGACTTCACCATGTTCCACAGGTCGTTGGGACGCGGCGCGGGAAGCGCCGATCGGGCGACCGGAATCATGGGATAGAGGGCGGACAACAATGGCTAGTCAGGCGGCTTTGAAACTCGTGGGCAAAGAAGAAGGCGACAAGCAACGCGCGCTAGAGGCGGCTCTCGCCCAGATCGACCGCGCGTTCGGCAAGGGCTCGGTGATGAAGCTGGGCGAAAAGGGCAAGGTCGAGATGGAGTCGGTGTCCACCGGCTCGCTGGGCCTGGACATCGCGCTCGGTATCGGCGGCCTGCCCAAGGGTCGGATCATCGAGATCTATGGCCCGGAAAGCTCGGGCAAGACGACCCTGGCCCTGCACGTGGTGGCCGAGGTCCAGAAGGCCGGCGGCACCGCCGCCTTCGTCGACGCCGAGCATGCCCTGGATCCGGGCTATGCGTTCAAGCTGGGCGTCAATCTCGACAACCTGCTGGTCTCGCAGCCCGATAACGGCGAGCAGGCCTTGGAGATCACCGACACCCTGGTGCGCTCGGGCGCCGTCGACATCGTCGTGATCGACTCGGTCGCGGCGCTGACGCCGAAGGCCGAAATCGAAGGCGAGATGGGCGACAGCCTGCCGGGCCTGCAGGCCCGTCTGATGAGCCAGGCGCTGCGCAAGCTGACCGCCTCGATCAACAAGGCCAACACCATCGTCATCTTCATCAACCAGATCCGTCACAAGATCGGCGTGATGTACGGCAGCCCGGAAACGACCACCGGCGGCAACGCGCTGAAGTTCTACGCCTCGGTGCGCCTGGACATCCGCCGCACCGGTTCGGTGAAGGTCCGTGACGAGATCATCGGCAACAATGTCCGCGTGAAGGTCGTCAAGAACAAGGTGGCTCCGCCGTTCCGCGAGGTCGAGTTCGACATCATGTACGGCGAGGGCATCTCGAAGCTGGGCGAAGTCATCGACCTGGGCGTCAAGGCCGGGATCATCGACAAGGCCGGCTCCTGGTTCTCGTACGGCAGCCAGCGCATCGGCCAGGGTCGCGATAATGTCCGCGAGTTCCTGAAGACCAATCCCGACGTCGCCGCCTCCATCGAAGCGGCCGTCCGCAAGTCGTCGCAAAAGATCGAGGAAGAGCTCCTGGTCGGCGGCCCGGAGGATGGCGAGGAAGAATAGTCTCCTCGCAAGGTTTCGCGGCCCTCGCCCGACCCCGGGCGTCCCCGCCTTCAACACGCCCGCGGCCGGACCGCCGCGGGGGCCGCGATCGCAGGCCGCCTGGACCCCATGCCAGGCGGCCTTTTCTTTTTCGTTCCTTGTCGCCCCAAGCAGGGCTCTTTTCCGGAGGGGGAGGCCGTCCGCGACTATCCGAAGCAGGACGCGGGCGCTCGGTCCACCTTCCCGCCCACATAGCAGGGCGGGCCCAACATGCGGTCCAGAGCGGGGCGCAGGATCGTGAGATGGCTCGCTCCGAACACGACGAGAACGTTCTCGCCCTTGCCGAGATGATCGGCGATGGTCTTCAGGAGAAAGGCGTCGCGCGCACGCCCAACGGCGGCCGCGAATTTGTTGGAGCCGAAGTCGCCATCAGCCAACGGGCCGACCTCCTCGAGCCTGAACGTCGAGCCAAAGGCTTGACCGTTCGTCTCTTCGTACCAGCGCGCCCACGCCGTGTAATCTGGCAGCGGAGTTTCCGTCAGGCCTAGGCGGGTCCTGTTACGCAGCAGTTCATTCTCGATGAGAGCCTTGATCTGGAGATCTCCGCCATCGGCTATTCTCTTCTCTCTGATCCACTGGGGAACGGATCTGAGCGTGTAAAACCCCAGAAGATCGACAGCCGAGACGCCCTCGACGAGAAGGCGATCGCGAATAACGATATCGTCGGGCTCGCCGCCCCAGATATGCGCGTGCTGTTGAACGGCGCCGCGCAAAGCAGGAACGCTCTCGCCGCCCATCACAAAGCCATCGGTTTCGGTCTGGGACTGAAGCCATTGCAGCGTACGAGGGGCGTCCGCGCCTCGCGAGTATGGGAAGCCTTCCGCGATCAGGGTGTCGAAGCGCTCGCGAGCGTAAACTTCCGCGATGAGCTTGAAGGTAGGGCTGTCCGAACGCGTTGAATGGTTGGCGACCACGAAGGTCAGGCTATGCCCTCGCCATCGATAGACGGCCGCGAACGCCTCGTCTGGCTGCCGGTCGCTCAGCTCCCGGGTCCACGGCGCGAGTTGAGTCGCATCCGGACGAGGCACGCTGGAACAACCCGCCAGCAGCGCCCCGGAGAGAAACAAGACGAGTCCTGTGCCGCGCACGCCGCTATCCAAGACCTGAATGATGCAGTCCAACCTGTACTATATTTGGTGGTGTCGGCGACGCTAGGGACACGCCCTTTTCCGCCCCGCGGCGCGCCCCTATTTCCGAGTCGGTTTCCCCTTCGCTAAAAACCGCGCTATGCAGCGCCCGACTCCCGGCCGCCTGCCGGACCGGTACGCCAGACTTGAGACGCTCATGCCCAGCTTGAACGAGATCCGTAGCACCTTCCTCGACTACTTCGGCAAGGCCGATCACGCCGTCGTCCCGTCGGCGCCGCTGGTGCCGCAGAACGATCCGACCCTGCTGTTCGTCAATGCCGGCATGGTGCCGTTCAAGAACGTGTTCACCGGCGCCGAGACGCCGGCCCATCCGCGCGCGGCCAGCTCGCAGAAGTGCGTCCGCGCCGGCGGCAAGCACAACGACCTGGACAATGTCGGCTACACGGCCCGCCACCACACCTTCTTCGAGATGCTGGGCAACTTCTCGTTCGGCGATTATTTCAAGGAGCAGGCGATCCACCACGCCTGGACCCTGCTGACCCGCGACTTCGCCCTGCCGAAGGAAAAGCTGCTGGTCACGGTCTACCACACCGACGACGAGGCGGCCGACCTGTGGAAGAAGATCGCCGGCCTGTCGGACGATCGCATCATCCGCATCCCGACCAGCGACAACTTCTGGTCCATGGGCGACACCGGCCCGTGCGGCCCGTGCTCGGAGATCTTCTTCGACCACGGCGAAGGCATCCCCGGCGGCCCTCCGGGCAGCCCCGATGAGGATGGCGACCGCTTCATCGAGATCTGGAATCTCGTGTTCATGCAGTTCGAGCAACTGGCCGGCGGCGAGCGCCTCTCGCTGCCCAAGCCCTCGATTGACACGGGCATGGGCCTGGAACGCGTCGCGGCCGTCCTGCAAGGCGTGCACAACAACTACGACGTCGACCTGTTCAAGAGCCTGATCGCCGCCAGCGTCGAACTGACCGGCGTCAAGGCCGAGGGCGCGGAAGCGCCCTCGCACCGCGTCATCGCCGACCACCTGCGATCGTCCTCGTTCCTGCTGGCCGATGGCGTCACGCCGTCGAACGAAGGCCGCGGCTACGTCCTGCGCCGGATCATGCGCCGCGCCATGCGCCACGCCTATCTGCTGGGCGCGCAGGAGCCTCTGATGCACCGCTTGGCCCCGACCCTGGTGGCCGAGATGGGCCAAGCCTATCCGGAACTGCGCCGCGCCGAGGCCTCGATCGTCGAGACCCTGCGCCAGGAAGAAGAGCGCTTCCGCGTCACCCTGGGGCGCGGCATGGGCCTGCTGGACGAGGCGACCGCCAACCTGACCGCTGGCGGGGTGCTGGATGGCGAGACCGCCTTCAAGCTCTATGACACCTATGGCTTCCCGCTGGACCTGACCCAGGACGCCGTGCGCGCCAAGGGCCTGACCGTCGACACCGACGCCTTCGACTCGGCCATGGAAAAGCAGCGCCAGATGGCGCGCGCCAACTGGGCCGGTTCGGGCCAGCAGGCCGGCGCGGCCGCCTGGTTCGCGATCAAGGAAAAGGCCGGCGCCACCGACTTCGTCGGCTACGAGAACACCGAGACCACCGGCGTCGTGAAGGCGCTGCTGGTCGACGGTGTCGAGGTCGAAAGCGCCGCCGGCGGTACGACCGTCGAGGTTCTGCTGGACCGCACCAGCTTTTATGCCGAGAGCGGCGGCCAGGCCGGCGACACCGGCGTGCTGGAAGCCAACGGCCGCGAGAACCGGGTCCTCGACACCCAGAAGCAGGCCGGCGAACTGTTCGTCCATCGCGTCGAGCTGTCGGGTGACCTGAAGGTCGGCGACCAGGTCGTGGCCTCGGTCGACGCCGAGCGCCGACACACCACCCGCTCCAACCACTCGGCCGCCCACCTGGTGCACGCCGCCCTGCACCATGTGCTGGGCCCGCACGTCGCCCAGAAGGGCCAGATGGTCGACGGGGAGCGCATGCGCTTCGACTTCAGCCACGGCGGCCCGCTGACCGCCGAGGAGCTCGACCGCATCGAGGCCGAGGTCAACGAGGTCATCCGCCAGAACGTCCCGGCCGAGACCAAGGAAATGGCCCCGCAAGAGGCCATCGAGGCCGGCGCCGTGGCGCTGTTCGGCGAGAAGTACGGCGACAGCGTCCGCGTCCTCACGCTGGGCAAGTCGCTGGCCGACGAGGCCAAGGCCTATTCGGTCGAACTGTGCGGCGGCACTCACGTGGCCCGCACCGGCGACATCGCCCTGTTCAAGATCGTTTCGGAGCAGGGCGTCGCCGCCGGCGTCCGCCGCATCGAGGCCCTGACGGGCGAGGCGGCCCGTCGCTTCCTGCTGGATCAGGCGGGCGTGGCCAAGGCCCTGGCCGACCAGTTCAAGACCCCGGTCCTTGAGGTCGGCGCGCGCGTCGACGCCCTGATCGCCGACCGCAAGCGCCTCGAGAAGGAACTGGCCGACGCCAAGAAGCAGCTGGCCCTGGGCGGTGGCGGTGGCGCGGCGGCGGGTCCGGAAGACGTCAATGGCGTCGCCCTGATCGCCCGCGTCCTGGACGGCGTCGGTGGCAAGGAACTGCGCGGCGTCGCCGAGGAGTTCAAGAAGCAGCTGACCAACGGCGGCGTCGTCGCCCTGGTCGGCACGTCCGACGGCAAGGCCGCCGTCACCGTGGCCGTGACCGCCGACCTCACCGGCAAGTACAGCGCCGCCGACCTGGCCAAGGCCGCCGTGATCGCCATGGGCGGCCAAGGCGCTGGCGGCAAGGCCGATTTCGCCCAGGGCGGCGCGCCGGACGACAGCAAGGCCGGCGAAGGTCTGGCCGCCGTCAAGGCGATCCTGGCCAGCTGATCGCCGGGACGTTCGAATGACGAAGGGGACGCCGCGAGGCGTCCCCTTTTTTCATGTCCGAAGCTTGACGGCGCGGCCGGTTCCGCGTTGATTTACGTGTGTAGTCCTGAGGGGGCGTGCGCGATGCGTAACTGGATCGGACTGGCATTGCTGGTCGGTCTCACCGCCTGCGATCAGGCCCAGGCCCCGTCGACCGCTATTCCGCCGCCGGCGTTCTGGCGCGTCGAGATCGTCGAGGACTCGGGCGGCCAGACCGGCGCGGTCGAGGTCTGCGCCAATCCGGAAATCTTCGCCGCCTTTTCCCGCGCCGAGCCCCGCATCGCCGGCCAGCCCTGCGCACCGTACGGCAAGCCCGCGACCGACACGCCGACCGACTATGCCGGACGCTGCGAGGCGAACGGCCAGCGCTATGGCCTTTACGTGTCGACCAAGGGCGACCGCGCCAGCGACTTCACTGTCCGCTTCGCGCTGCAGCCTCTGCAGGCCGACATAGGCACGGTTGTGCAAGCCCGCCGCTACCAACGTCTCGGCCCCTGTCCGGCGGGTTGGAAGGCCGGCGACCAGGCCAAGATCGGCGGCGGTCAGGCTTCGAACCTGCTCGCCCCGAAGGACCAGCCTGCTCGTTGAGAGCCCCTAGCTGACGCGGGCTGTCAGCAGCAAGGCGGCCACCGCAAGGGTCACCGCCGACGCCGCCGTGGTCAGGGCCACGATCCGCGCCGCGCCGCGCGGCCACACACCGTAGGCGCGGGTCTGGATGAAGACGTTGACCGCCGTCGGGGCCGCCGCCAGCAGCGTCGCGCCGGCGCGGAAGAGTGGCGGGGCCGGGGTCAGGCCAACGGCCAGCCAGACCAGCAGGGGGAAGGCGATTAGCTTGACCAGGGTCGCCAGGACGACCGGCGCGCCGGACGGCGCGGCCTCGCCCTCGGTCTCGCGCGGGCCCAAGGCCGCGCCCAGCGCCACCAGGCCGACCGGGCTTCCCGAGGCGGCGGCCATGCCGACGGCGCGGTCCAGCGGCTCGGGCAGGGCGATGTCCAACAGGGCCAGGGCGACGCCGGCCAGGGCCGCGGCCACGACCGGATTGCGGAACGCCTGCACCGTGGAACGCCAGACCGACCGGCCGGCGGCCCAGCCGAGCAGGCCCACGCCGGCGGTCGCCAGCACCGCGAAGTCGACCGCCACCACGCCGGCGACCAGCCGTGCGGCCTCGGCCCCCAGGACGGCGGCGGTGACCGGCAGGGCCAGAAAGGCGCTGTTGCCGACACCCGACGCCATGCCGGCCCCGGCGCGCTCTGCCTTGCTCCAGCCCAGCAGACGGCCCGCCGCCAAGGTCGCGGCTATCAGCAGCAGGCCGACGCTGGCGTAGGCGACCAGACCCAGGAGGAGATCATGGCTAGGTCGGCCAAGGCGCGACAACGAGTTGAGCAGCAGGGCGGGAAAGCCGATCCAGTAGACATAGGCCGACAGACCCTGGGTCATCCGCCCGTCCAGCAGGCGCAGGCGGGACAGGGCCAGACCCGCGCCGACCAGCAGGAAGAACGGCCAGACCCGGGAGAGGACGTCGAGGACGAGGGCGGTCACATCCATCAGATTTCTTGGGCCCGGATCAGCCCTGGCGCTCGTCGCCCGGCAGGCGGATGTGCACCAGCTTCCAGGTGAACAGCGCCGTGCGCTCGAAGGTGAAGATCGTGACCCGGCCGCTGCCGTCCGGACGCTTGACCGCGATGCGCACGCGGTTGGGGTCCCAATAGGCGATGCTGGGGTAGGGACCCTGGATCGTGGCCTTGACCTGACCGCCGAACGAACTGTCCTGGGCCGAGGCGGGCGGGGCCTTGCCCGGCGCGTAGCCGCGGGTCAGCGCCGAGACGCCGGCCACGGTCAGGTAGCGGTCGACCTTCGGCTCGGGCGGGGTGAGTGGCTCGATGGCCTTCTTGAAGACGCCGAGCGGGTCGCGCCAGATCGACGGGGCTTCCGGCTGGGCGACCGGGGCGTCGGCGACCAACTGGCCGGTCAGGCTGCGGCGCACGGCCGGGAAGTCGACCAGTTCGCCGATCGCCTGCACATCCTCGTACTGGGCGGCGGCTTTCAGGGCGCGGAAGGCGAACCACGGCGCGGTGGCGAAAGCGGCGGCGAAGACGAAGATCGCCAGCACGATCAGGTCCCAGATCCGCTTCTGCAGGGTCATGCCGCCTCCGAAAGGTTAACGTCGGATATCCCAGCTATCGCCGTCCCCCGCAAGAGCGCTCGCGTGGGACGGGCGGAGCATTGGGGCAGGGCGCGACAACACGCCTGTCGCCGCGACGGCGCGCCCCTGATATCAGCGATCTTCGAGGGACTTCAGTATCGAGAGTAACGCCACGTGTTGCGCCGTCCTTTGAGCGTTCGCGCCGCCGTCGCCTTTGTCGCGGCCGTCTTCCTGATTCCCATGGCCGCCCACGCCAGCGCCGATCTCGATGCGGATGTGCTGGCGGAGCTGAACTATGTCCGCGCCCATCCGGCGGAGTACGCCCACGAACTGCGGGGCGCGCCGGAGTGGGCATTGCGGCAGGAGGAGCCTGACGCCGTGGAGGAGGCGATCGCCTTTCTGGAGCGCCAGCAGCCTCTGGCTCCGCTGAAGAGTGATCGACGCCTGGGGGCGGCGGCGTTGGAGCATGTCCGGGTCCAGGGGCCGCGCGGCGACGTCGGCCATGGCGCGGCGGGAAGCCTGGGGCAGCGCCTGCGCGACGTTGGCGTCTATGCGGGGCTCGCGGCCGAGAACATCTCGTATGGCTATGACGACGCCCGAGCGGTCGTACGGCAGTTGGTCATCGACAGCCGCGTGGCGGGGCGCGGCCATCGGCGCAACATTTTCGCGACCAGCTACACGGCCGCCGGCGTGGCCTGCGGCGGGCACCGACAGTGGGGCTCGATGTGCGTCATCGATTTCGCCGGGGCGCTAATGCAGCGCGGCAGAGCCGAGTAGGCGGAAACGAAAAACGCCCCGGAGGAAGACCTCCGGGGCGCTCTTGTTCCAGGCCGGAGCCTGGTGGTCTTAGGCCATGGCCTTCTTCAGGTTCTCGTCGATCTTGTCGAGGAAGCCTTCGGTGGTCAGCCAGCCTTGCTTGTCGCCGACCAGCAGCGCCAGATCCTTGGTCATGAAGCCGCTTTCGACGGTGTCGACGCAGACCTTTTCCAGGGTCAGGGCGAAGTTGGCCAGGTCCTGGTTGTTGTCCAGCTTGGCGCGGTGGGCGAGGCCGCGGGTCCAGGCGAAGATCGAGGCGATCGAGTTGGTCGAGGTGCTCTCGCCCTTCTGATGCTGGCGATAGTGGCGGGTGACGGTGCCGTGGGCGGCTTCGGCTTCCACCGTCTTGCCGTCCGGGGTCATCAGCACCGAGGTCATCAGGCCCAGCGAGCCGAAGCCCTGGGCGACGATGTCCGACTGCACGTCGCCGTCATAGTTCTTGCAGGCCCAGACGTAGCCGCCCGACCACTTCAGCGCCGAGGCGACCATGTCGTCGATCAGGCGGTGCTCGTAGTGGATGCCCTTGGCCTTGAAGGCCTCGGCGTATTCGGCGTCGTAGATCTCCTGAAAGATGTCCTTGAAGCGGCCGTCATAGGCCTTGAGGATCGTGTTCTTCGTGGAGAGGTACACCGGATAGCCACGGCCCAGGCCGTAGGCGAACGAGGCGTGGGCGAAGTCGCGGATCGACTCGTCGAGATTGTACATGCCCATGGCCACGCCGGCCGACGGAGCCTTGTAGACCTCGTGTTCGATGACCGAGCCGTCCTCGCCGACGAATTTCATCGTCAGCGTGCCCTTGCCCGGGAACAGGAAGTCGGTCGCCTTGTATTGGTCGCCGAACGCGTGACGGCCGACGATGATCGGCTGGGTCCAGCCGGGCACCAGGCGCGGCACGTTCTGGCAGATGATCGGCTCACGGAAGATGACGCCGCCCAGGATGTTGCGGATCGTGCCGTTCGGCGACTTCCACATCTTCTTGAGATTGAATTCGGTGACGCGCTGTTCGTCCGGCGTGATGGTCGCGCACTTGACGGCGACGCCGTGCTTCTTGGTCGCCTCGGCGGCGTCGATCGTAACCTGGTCGTTGGTGGCGTCGCGGTTTTCGACCGACAGGTCGTAGTAGTCGAGCTCGAGGTCGAGGTACGGGAAGATCAGCTTATCCTTGATGAGCTTCCAGATAATGCGGGTCATTTCATCGCCGTCCATGTCGACGACGGGATTGGCGACTTTGATCTTGGCCATTGCGGGGGTGTTCCTCTGGCGGTGGCGCGACTGTGGCGATCTGGCGCACAGGGCCAGGAAGCGGCGCGGTCCGGGAGCCTATAGACTGTTGCGTCGCGGGGGAAAAGCGGGTCGGTTGGGCCTCGTGACCAAGTTCAGTTTTCCAGTGTAGGGTTTTGAGGGCGGCGGCCCAGGGGCGGGGAGCCGACCGTGTTTAGCGAAACACGGTTTCTTTCTTGACGAAGCGAGGCAGACCGCCCCAGACGGGGTTGAGGGAGCACTTTTGAACAGCAACCTCGGAGCAGTCACGACCGTGACGACGCCGCTGGCGCGTCGGCTCCTGACCATGGTGGCGATCCTGTCGATCGCGGTGACGGGCGTTGCGACGGCGGCGGCCTTCGTCTTCGTACGTAAAAGCGCCGCCGACACCCAGACACGTCATCTGGCCGAATATGTCGGTGAGCGGGTCAAGACCGAGGACCGGTTATTCTCCGACCTGGTCAAGGTGCACGATGCGGCGGGCGAGGCCCTGACGCGCCGATTGGACATGGGCGACGCTCTGGCGATCCACGCCCAGTTCGATCGATTGTTCCCGGAGAAGGGGGACGGCACCCGGCGCTCGGCCGACGGCCTGTTCAAAGGGGCTCGGATAGACAACCGCTACGTCTACGGCATCGGCGGCTATCTGCCGAACGCCGACGCCATGAGCTTGCCCGAACAGCAGCTGTTCGTCGCCGCCACCGACGTGGTGGCCGCCACCGGGGAGGCCGAGATCCTCCACTACGACAACTTCTACTTTTTCACGCCCAAGACGCGGATGGTGATGTTCGGCCCCCACCGGCAGGACAAGCTTCTCTACTACCGCCGCGACGCCCCGCCGACCCTGTCGATCGCCAACGAGGAGATGACCCTACTGACCCTGCCGGAGAACAATCCGGACCGGGTGATGAAATGCACCAAGCTGCGGCGGCTGATCTCCGACCCCAGCGGCCGGGGGCTGAACTCGGCCTGCATGACGCCCTACTACTATAAGGGCCAGTTCATGGGGGCGTTCGGCACGAGCCTGTCGCTGGACAGTTACCTGCTGCGCGCGGTGGCCGACGCCCTGCCGGGAGGGCGCAATCTGATCGTAGCCGACGATGGCGAACTGGTCGCCGCCCAAGGCCTGTCGCGCGATGGCGTCGTCGATGCGCGCCTGCTGAGCAAGTTCGAGGCCGAAAACAACCTCAAGGGCCTGGTCGACACGATTCGCGCCCAGAACCGAGACGTCGGCGCCGTCCTGACGCCCAAGGGCGACCGGCTTGTGGCCTATGGCCGTCTGGTCGAGCCGGGCTGGTGGTTCCTGATGACCTTCCCGCCGGGCGACATCGTCTGGTTGTCGCTGAAGACGGCCTCGTGGGTGCTGCTGTTCGGCTTCGTCGGCGTGGCCTTGCAGGTGCTGCTGCTCTATCGACTGACCAACCAGATGGTGGCCGCGCCGCTGGAAGCCCTGGCCGAGGCTCAGCGTCGGGGCGACCCCGCCGCCGCCGAACCGATCGAGCGCCGTACCGACGAGATCGGCTCCCTGGCCCGGGCGCTTCGCAGCCAGCGCGAGCGCAATGAGGAACTGCGGCGCTCGCTCGAGGACCGCGTGGCCGAGCGCACCGCCGAGCTTGAACGCGCCAACCAGGCCAAATCGGTGTTCCTGGCCAATATGTCCCATGAGTTGCGCACGCCGCTAAATGGCGTCATCGCCATCGGCGATCGCCTGGGCGACGAGGAGGATCCTGTCGCGCGCCGCGAGCTGGCGGCGCTGGTCTCCTCGTCGGGACGCCTGCTGGAGCAGGTGCTGGGCGATATACTGGATGTCTCCAAGATCGAGGCCGGCGAGTTCCAGCTGACCACCGGGCCCTTCGACCTCGCCCAACTGGTGCGCGGCATGGCCGAACTTCACGCCGCCGCCGCCGAGGCCAAGCACCTCGTCTTCCGCTGGTCGGTCTCGCCTGACGCGGAGGGGACCTACGAGGGCGACTCGGGACGGATCAGCCAGATTCTGTCCAACCTGCTGGCCAACGCCGTGAAGTTCACCGCCCAGGGCGAGGTGTCGCTCGAGGTCGATCGAGTGGGCGACAAGGTCCGCTTTGTCGTTCGCGACTCCGGGGTTGGCTTCGACGAGGGCGTGCGCGATCGCCTGTTCAAGCGTTTCGTCCAGGCCGACCAGTCGATCACCCGCCAGTTCGGCGGCACGGGCCTGGGCCTGTCGATCTGCGCCGCCCTGGCCGAGATGATGGGCGGCGGCATCAGCGCCGACGCCTCGCCGGGCCATGGCGCGCGCTTCGAGGTCCTGCTGCCGTTGACCCGCTGCGAGACCCTGGCCGAGGCCGCGATCGAGGAGGATCGCGAGATCTCGCTGGAGGGCATGCGGGTGCTGGTCGCCGAGGATCATCCGACCAACCGCAAGGTCGTCGAGATCGTGCTGGAGCCGTTCGGCGTCGACCTGACCATGGTCGGCGACGGCGAGGCGGCCTTGCGGGCGCTGGACGAAGCCACCTTCGACGCCGTGCTTATGGACATGCAGATGCCGGTCATGGACGGGCTGTCGGCCACGCGCGCCATTCGCGCCCGCGAGGCCGCTTCGGGGGCGCCGCCGATCCTGGTGATCATGCTGACCGCCAACGCCATGGAAGAGCACATCGCCGCCGCCCAGGCGGCCGGAGCCGACCTGCACCTGGCCAAGCCGCTGCACCCGGCCCAACTGCTGGAAGCCCTGGCGCGAGGCCGGACCGGCTAGAACTCCTTCAGCACCGCCTCGCCGACGTCGGTGATGATCGCCTCGCGCTGGGCCGCGTCGGCGGTCGAGGCGGTCAGGAAGACGACGAAGGCGATCCGGCGGCCGTCCTTCAGCTCGACGAAAGCCGCGGCGTGGTTGGTCGGCTGCACGCCCAGGTCCGGCCGTGCGGCGCCGGCCAATTGGATGATCCGGGCGCCGGCCGGCAGGGCCTTGGCCAAATAGCCGGTGTCGCGACCCAGCAAGCGGGCTGCATCGGGCTTGTAGAACAGCTCGCGATTGGTGAAGGCGTCCATCAGGCGAAGCAAGCCGACGGGCGTGGCGGTGTCGCGCGGGTCGGTCGCGCGGTCCCGGGCCGCCTTGGCGCGTTGGTCGGCCGGCGCCGCGTCGACCGCCTTGCGCCAGGCGGCTTCGCCTTTCCAACTGGCGCGGAAAGAGGCCAGGCCCCGGGCGTCGGTGGCGATCTGGCGGCGATAGCGGTCGACGCTGACGTGCTCGATCCGCTTGACGTCCAGCCAGCCATTGACGGCGCCTGGTCCGCCGACCCGCTTGATCAGCAAGTCCAGCGCGGTGTTGTCGCCTTGGCGGGCCAGGGTCTCCAGCTCGGCGATACTCCAGGTCCGGCGGCCCGGCCAGGCGTCGGCGACGGCGCTGGGCGGCGGCGACAGGTCGACATCGCGAACGGTCAGGATCTCATCCAGCGGCAAGCGTCCTTCCTCGGTCTCGGCCATCACCGCCGCCAGGATCGGTATGCGCGCGGCCCCGCCCAGGGCGAAGCGCCGGTCGCCGTTGAACGCCCACAGCTGGCGCGTGCCCAGGTCCTCGACCGCCACGCCCAACACGGCCGGCGCGGCGCGGGCGGCGATGGCCTCGATGCGCTTCTGGAGATTCTTGGGCTTCATGGCCGGCTCTTCCTGCCCCAGCATCGGCTTCTCACCGCAGGCGGTGAGCACGGGCAGGGCGAGGAAGGCGGTCAGGAGGGCGCGGCGAGACATGCGGGCTAAACGCGGCCGTGGCGGTTCGGCTGCTCTGCCTCTTGCATACGGTGTGCTGTCGACGGCAAAGGGTGCGGATGACCGAAGACTTCAAGCCCGTCCCGCCCAAAGGCGCGCCCCCCTGCGTGATCCTCAACGAGCCCCAGCTGGCCGAGAACATCGGCGCGGTGGCCCGGGTGATGGCCAATTTCGGGCTCTATGACCTGCGCCTGGTCCGGCCGCGCGACGGCTGGCCGCAGGAGCGGGCCTGGGCCAGCGCCTCGGGCGCGAGCTGGCCGCTGGACGACGCCAAGGTCTTCGACACGCTGGAGGCGGCGATCGCCGACCTGAAGCTGGTCTACGCCACCACGGCCCGTCCGCGCGAGACGCGCCTGCCGGTTTACACGCCGCGCGAGAGCGCCGGCCACCTGGCCGAGGAGGTCGACCTGGGCCGCGGCGTCGGCCTGCTGTTCGGCGGCGAGCGCGCGGGGCTGGAGACCCACGACATCGCCCTCTGCCAGGCCATCGTCTCGATCCCGATCGACGAGCGCTTCCGCTCGCTGAACCTGGCCCAGGCGGTGTCGATCAACGCCTACGAATGGAAGATGACCCAGGACGACCGGCCCTGGAAAAAGTTCGAGCAGAACGTCGAGGAGCCCGCCGACCAGGCCACCCTGATGGGCCTTTACGAGCACCTCGAGGGCGAACTGGACAAGGCCGGCTTCTATCATCCGCCGGAGAAGAAGCCCTCGATGGTCCGCAACCTGCGCGTCCCCCTCGCCCGCGCCCGCCTGACCGACCAGGAGGTCCGGACCTTCCGTGGGGTGATCACGGCCCTGAGCAAGGGACGCGGCCGGGTACTGGCGAAGCTGGCCGCCAAGGCCGCCAAGTCGGAAGGCGAAGCGCCTTAAGGACGAACCTTTAAGGGCGATCGGCTGGCGGATTTTTGACCTCGATCATCCGCCGGCGGAACGCGAGGGCGCAGGCTTACCGGGTGGCCAAGGCCAAGGAGCTTTTCGCATGACCCCTGACGCAAGAACCCTGATCGTCGTCGCGGACGGACGCCGCGCCCGCCTGCTGGAGCAGCCGCGCCTGGACGGTCCGCTGCATGATCGTCCCGAATGGCTGCCCGGCCTGAAGGAGCAGCACGACCACGCCGCGCCCAGCCACATCACCCATGCCGGCGACGCCCATGACCGGGCCGAGAAGGCGTTCCTGGATGACCTGGCCCGTCGCATCGACGACCTGAACGCCCGCCAGGGCTTCGATCACGTGATCCTGGTCGCTCCGCCCCGGGCGCTGGGTCACCTGCGGCGCGGCCTGTCGACGGCGGTGATGCGCAAGGTGGTCGGCTCGGACGCCCATGAACGGGTCGACGCCACCATCATCACCCTGCAGAGCGTGGTCCACGCCGCGCGCCTCGCCCACGCCGCCTGAAGCCGGCGAGAGGCCAGCCACGGGCCTTGCGTCTCGGGCGGTTCGCGCGTTCACTCCCGATCAAACAAACGTTCGGGGAGGGCGTGATGAACCGTCGAGAACTGCTGGCCGTGGCCGGCGCGCTGGGCCTGTCGCCAGCCTGGGCTGCTCAGGCGGCTCCGGGAGACGCCATGGCCGCCCGGGACGCCTATCTCTACGCCCTGCCGCTGATCGAGATGGCCACCGCCCGCGAGCGGATCCTCAAGATCCCCGGCGCGGCGGTCAACGCCTTGCGCCACACCCGCACCCTGTCGGACCACACGGCCCGCTGGGTGACGACGCCGAACAACGACACCCTCTATTCGCCGGCCTTCCTGGACCTTTCCAAGGGGCCGGTGACCCTGACCATCCCGCCCATGGGACAGCGCTACTATTCGGTCGCGGTGATGGACATGTTCACCAACAACAACGTGGTGCTGGGCACGCGGACGATCGGCGGTGAGGGGGGAACCTTCACCCTGGTCGGGCCGAGCCAGGCCTCGACCGGTCCCAACCCTGTCCGCATCGCGACGCCGCATGCCTGGATGCTGATCCGTATCCTGACCGACGGCGGTGAGGATCTGGCCGCCGCCCACAAGGCCCAGGACGGTTTCGTGCTGAAGGGGCCAGCCGGTGGCCCGCTCGCCGCCTACGCCAACCGCGACGCCAAGCCTGCGGACTATTTCGCCGCCGCGCGCGCCCTGCTGGCCAGCGATCCAGCCCCGCCGAGCGATCTGAAGATACTGCGCCGCACGAGCGCGTTCCTCGGCGCGGGACCGTTCAGCGACACCGCGGCCGCCGACGGCGTCGACGAAGCCAGGATGATCACCGTCTTCGCCAGGGGGCGGCAGGTGTTCACCGGCGGCTGGGCGTATCCGCGACCCAACCTCGGCGACTACGGTCAGGACTATCTCTATCGCGCGATCGTCGCGCTGCAGGGCCTGGGCGCGCTGCCCGTGGCCGAGGCCGTGTATCTGAAGGCGGCCGGCGACGACGGGGCGGGAACCTTCAGCGGCGATGGGCCGTATCGCCTGAGCCTGCCGGCCCAGTTACCGCTGGACGGCTTCTGGTCGCTGTCGATGTACGAGGCCACGGCCGACGGCCAGTTCTTCTTCACCGACAACCCGATCAAGCGCTACGCGATCGGCGACCGCACGCCGGGCCTCAAGCGCAACGCCGACGGGACCCTTGATCTCTGGATCGGCCGGAGCGACCCCGGTGGCGACAAGAGCGCCAACTGGCTCCCGGCGCCGAAGTCGGGGCCGTTCGCGCTCTATCTGCGCGCCTATCTACCCAAGGCCGAGCTGCTGGACGGCCGCTTCCGGATGCCAGCGGTGGTCAAGGCCTGATCGGCGACTCAGGTTCCGGCGATTGGCATGGCGAAGGTGAAGCGAGTCTCGTGCTCGTCGGACGTCACCGTCAGGGTCCCGCCGTGGGCGCGGGCGATCTCGGACGCGATGTAGAGCCCCAGGCCCAGCCCGCCCTGGGTCGGGGCCGAGGAGATACGGACGAACGGCTGGAACAGGCGCTGGGCGGTATCCGCCGGAATCGGCGCACCGCCATTGGCCACCGACACGCGGAACACGCCACCGTCGTCGCGAGCCTCGATCCGCACCGGCTGGTCCTTAGCGCCGTGGGTCAGGGCGTTGCCGACAAGATTGGACAGCAGTTGATTGATCCGGCCGATGTCGACGGCCGGAGCCTGGCTGAGGCGGATGTCGCTGATGACAACGCGGGTCGGATTCCCCGCCCGCAGTTCGTTGACCACTTCCTCGAGGGATTCGGCGAGACCCAGGTTCTCGCGGCGCTCGATCCCGATGCCGCCGCCGAGGCGACCGCGCGCGAAGTCCAGCACGTCATCGATCAGGTCGGCCATGCGGGCGACGCTCTTGGTGATCTCGCCGACTACCCAGGTTCCGCGCTCGTTCAGCGGGGTCTTGTTCAGCAGTCGCACGCCGCCATCGATCGCGGCCAAAGGATTGCGCAGGTCATGGCCCAGCACCGCGATGAACTGGTCGCGAAGCTCGGAGGTGGCCTGGGCGTCCAGCAGGGCGGCCTGGCTGCGCGCCAGCCGCTGTTGGATTTCCAGCTGGCTGCCGATCATGTCGGCGAACAACTCGAACATGCCGATTATCTCGGGCGTGCGCAGGCGCGCCGGATCCGGGTCGATGGCGCAGAGCGTGCCGAAGAACTGCCCGTCGCAGCGGATCGGCGTGGAGATATAGCTTTGGAAACCGTACTGGGCCGGCGTGTGATGATCGCGAAAGTCGGGATCCTCGGCCACATGGTCGATGACGACCGCGACGCCGCTCAGGCGGATCTCGTCGCAGATGGTGCTGGTCAGTTCCAGTTCGCCGCCGGGCTTCAAGCCAAAGGCGATGTCGTCCTTGACCGCACAGGCCACCCAGCGCTCGCCGGTCACCCGGGCGACGGCCGCGAAGCCCATGCCCGTCGTGCGGCACACCACGTCCAGGATCTTGGGGACCACGTCGATCCTGCCGATCGCGGCGATGTCGCTGTCGATAGAATACAAGTCAGAAGTCCTCACGGTCGCTGTCAGTCTAGTGGCCGCGCCGGGCGGGGTCACTAACATCCCTGTGAAGGTCCTGTCCGTTTGCAACCCAACACGGGCCTCGACCAGGGCGCTCGGTTTGGCCAAGGTGCGGCCGACAGAATCTGCATGAGGCCAACTCGATGAAAACCCGCGCCGCCGTCGCTTTCGAAGCCAAGAAGCCGCTGGAGATCGTGGAAGTCGACCTGGAAGGGCCGAAGTTCGGCGAGGTGATGGTCGAGATCAAGGCGACCGGCGTCTGCCACACCGACGCCTACACGCTGGACGGCCTGGACAGCGAAGGCATCTTCCCGTCGATCCTGGGCCACGAGGGCGCGGGCGTGGTGGTCGAGGTCGGTCCGGGCGTCACGTCGGTGGCGGTCGGCGACCACGTGATCCCGCTCTACACGCCCGAATGCCGCCAATGCAAAAGCTGCCTGTCGGGCAAGACCAACCTCTGCACGGCCATCCGCGCCACCCAGGGCAAGGGGCTGATGCCCGATGGCACCAGCCGCTTCTCGTACAAGGGCCAGGCCATCGCCCACTACATGGGCTGCTCGACCTTCTCGAACTACACGGTGCTGCCCGAGATCGCCGTGGCCAAGATCCGCCGCGACGCCCCGTTCAAGACCGCCTGCTACTGCGGTTGCGGCGTGACGACCGGCGTCGGCGCGGTGACCAACACCGCCAAGGTCGAGCCGGGCGCCAACGCCATCGTCTTCGGCCTGGGCGGCATCGGCCTGAACGTCATCCAGGGCCTGAAGCTGGTCGGCGCCAACATGATCGTCGGCGTCGATCTCAACCCGGACCGCGAGGAATGGGGCCGCAAGTTCGGCATGACCCACTTCGTCAACCCGAAGACCATCGACGGCGATCTGGTCCAGCATCTGGTGGCCCTGACCGACGGCGGCGCGGACTACACCTTCGACGCCACCGGCAACACCACGGTCATGCGCCAGGCGCTGGAGGCCTGCCACCGCGGCTGGGGCGAGAGCATCATCATCGGCGTGGCCGAGGCCGGCAAGGAGATCGCCACCCGCCCGTTCCAGCTGGTCACCGGCCGCGTCTGGCGCGGCACGGCCTTCGGCGGCGCGCGCGGCCGCACCGACACGCCCAAGATCGTCGACTGGTACATGGACGGCAAGATCCAGATCGACCCGATGATCACCCACGTCCTGCCGCTGGAAGACATCAACAAGGCCTTCGACCTGATGCACGCGGGTGAAAGCATCCGGACCGTGGTGACGTTCTAGTCGGAGTTTCCCTCCCCCTTGATGGGGGAGGGGCAGGGGTGGGGGTGGCTACGGTTTCAGATGCCGCGCGCCGTCACCAACTCAGTAGATCACCCCCATCCCCAACCCTTCCCCCATCAAGGGGGAAGGGAGCGGAGGCCCAGCATGACCGTCGAGATCCTCGCCACCCACCGCGTCCACGGCGGAACCCTGCGCTACTGCAAGCACGCGTCCGCCAGCACCGGCACGCCGATGAAGTTCACGGTGTGGACGCCTGAGGGCGAGGGGCCGTTTCCCTATCTCGTCTGGCTGTCGGGCCTGACCTGCACCGAGGACAATTTCACGGTGAAGTCGGGCGTCTACGCCCATGCGGCCCAGCACGGTGTGGCGATCGTCGCGCCGGACACCTCGCCGCGCGGGGAAGGTGTGGCGGACGATCCGGCGTACGACCTGGGGCAGGGGGCGGGCTTCTATGTCGACGCCACCCAGGCCCCGTGGGCGCCGCATTTCCAGATGTATTCCTACGTCACCAAGGACCTGCTGGAAGCGGTCGATGGCGCCTTCCCGCTGGATCCGGCGCGGCGGGGGGTCTTCGGGCACTCGATGGGCGGCCACGGGGCGCTGACCCTCGCCCTGCGTAATCCGGAGCTCTTCAAGTCGGTCAGCGCCTTCTCGCCGATCGTCTCGCCGCTGAACTGCCCGTGGGGCGACAAGGCGATGACCGCCTATCTGGGGCCAGACCGCGCCGTCTGGCGCGCCCACGACGCCTGCGCCCTGATCGAGGACGGGGCAGGGGCGGCCTTCGACGACATCCTGATCGACCAGGGCCTGGCCGACAGCTTCCTGGAAAGCCAGCTGAAGCCCGAGCTGATCGAAGCCGCCGCCGAGAAGGGCGGCCGCAAGGTCACGGTCCGGCGGCAGGCGGGCTACGACCACAGCTACTTCTTCATCACGACCTTCATTGGCGAACACCTGGCGTTCCACGCTGAACGCCTCTGAAGTTGACTCGCATAGGCCCCTCCGGCATAAACCGCGCCTTCACGCCGCCGGCTAGCTGGACGGCGCGGAAAACGCATGACGGATTGACCCGACGCCGCCGTTGAGATCGCACCTCGTTCGAGGGGCCGGCACGGATCGAATAAAAGAGTGACTTATGTCCAAGCGCCATAGCGCCAAGTACAAGATCGACCGTCGCATGGGTGAAAACCTGTGGGGCCGTCCCAAGTCCCCGGTCAACCAACGCTCGTACGGCCCCGGCCAGCACGGCCAACGCCGCAAGCAGAAGGTTTCGGACTTCGGCCTGCAGCTGCGCGCCAAGCAAAAGCTGAAGGGCTACTACGGCAACCTGACCGAGAAGCAATTCTCGCGCACCTACGAGGAAGCTGCTCGCCGCAAGGGCAACACCTCGGAGAACCTGATCTCGCTGCTCGAATCGCGCCTGGACGCCATCGTCTATCGCGCCAAGTTCGTGCCGACCGTGTTCGCCGCCCGCCAGTTCGTGAACCACGGCCACGTGACCGTGAACGGCAAGCGCGTGAACATCCCGTCGTACCGCTGCAAGGCCGGTGACGTGATCGCGGTCCGCGAAAAGTCGCGCAACATGGCTCTCGTGCTCGAAGCCGTCGCCTCGAACGAGCGCGACTTCGCCGAGTACGTGTCGGTCGACGCCAAGGGCCTGTCAGCCACCTTCGTCCGCGCTCCGGAACTGTCGGAAGTTCCGTATCCGGTGAAGATGGAACCGAACCTGGTCGTCGAATTCTACGCCTCGTAAGCGTCGGATCCGAACAGATACGGAAAGGGCCCCGGAGCGATCCGGGGCCTTTTTTGTTGCCCCTTAAGGGCTTCCCGGGTCTTGAAACGTCTCGGGCCCTATCCCAGCTTTAGGGAGCGGGACCGGGCCCCTCTGGCGAGTGATGCAAGCGCTCGTGATGTCGGACCGCATCGGGTGTTCTCGATGTCTGGGTCCGGCTGCCACCGCCCCCTCCCCAAAGGCGCCGCCTGTCATCGAGGACACCCGTTCCATCCTTGGACCGGAGGTTTCTTGATGCCCGTTCTGATGTGCCCCAACTGCGACGGCTCCATGCAGGCCGTGCAGCGCGCCAGCGTCGAGTTCGACATGTGCCCGCGTTGCCGAGGCGTCTGGCTGGACCGGGGCGAGCTTGAAAAGCTCATGAGCTTGGAGCGCGAGGAGACGCAGGCGATCTACAACGAGCCGCGCCCCTATACGCGCCCCGATCACCACCACGATCACCACAAGCGGGACCATGGGCGCCGTGACCATGACGACGACGACCGTCGCCATTCGGGCCAGTACGGCCAGAAGAAAAAGCGCTTCGACCTGTTCGACATCTTCGACTGACGACCCCGATAGACCGATGAACCACTTCAAGACCTACATGCTGCTGGCGGGCCTGACCGCGCTGTTCATGGGCGCCGGCTATCTGATCGGCGGTCCCACGGGGATGCTGATCGCCCTGGCCTTCGCCGTGGCCTTGAACGCCTTCTCGTACTGGAACGCGGACAAGATCGTGCTGCGCGGCTATGGCGCGCGGGAGGTCGATGAGAGCCATGCCGAGCCGCTGATCCGTCACTATGTGACGGACGTCGTCGAGATGGCGCGGAGGGCCGACCTGCCGCGTCCGCGCGTGACGGTGATCCAGAGCGACCAGCCCAACGCCTTCGCCACCGGCCGCGACCCCGCCCACGCCGCCGTCGCCGCGACCACGGGCCTGCTGTCCCTGCTGACCCGCGATGAAATTCGCGGCGTGATGGCTCACGAGCTGGCTCACGTGAAGAACCGCGACACCCTGACCATGACCGTGACGGCGACCATCGCCGGCGCGATCTCGGCCCTGGCCAATTTCGCGTTCTTCTTCGGTGGTTCGCGGGACGACGAGCGGCCCGGCGGCATGATCGGCGCGATCGCCATCGCCATCCTGGCCCCGATCGCCGCCATGCTGGTGCAGATGGCCATCAGCCGGGCCCGCGAGTACGAGGCCGACCGCATCGGCGCGCAGATCGGCGGCGACCCGGCGGCGCTGGCCCGCGCGCTGGAGAAGATCGAGGCCTACGCCCGCGGCGGCTATGTGAACCACGAGGCAGAGCGCAATCCGGCCACGGCCCACATGTTCATCATCAACCCGCTGAACGGCAAGGGCGCCGACAGCCTGTTCTCGACCCACCCGGCGACCCGCAACCGCGTCGAGGCGCTTATGCGCCTGGGCGTGGGGCAGGGGACGACAGCGCGGCGTCCGGAGCCGGTCCAGACGCTCGTCCCGCCCGGCGAAGGGCGGAACGCGGGTCCCTGGGGCTAGGGCGCGATCGGCCTAACCGGATTGTAGGCCCAGCCCCAGGGCGTGCCCGTCTCGCCCAAGGCCGCCTTGACCAGGGGCGGGAAGATGCGAGCGCCGACGCCGCTGTTGGTCAGCACGACCACGCAGCGGCGTCCTTTCTCCACGCAGACCAGGATGTTGTCGGTGATGTCGTTGTGGCCGCCCTTGAAGAAGGCGTGGCCCTGGGGCCCCTCATGCGTCACCACGCCGATGCCGGCGGCCAGCCCGATCCTCGCATTGTCCGGACCGATGTCGGCGGCCAGGGGCGGAAACTCGTGGGCGACCTTGATCGGCAGGCTGGGCTTCAGCCATTCCGCCCGCGCCCTTGGCGAGAGCCCCCAGCCTGAAGCCATGGCCGCCGCCAGTTTGCCCATGTCCGAGATCGTGGTGTCCAGCGAGCCGGCCGCCTTGACGCTGGAGCGATCGTCGTGGTCCTCCCACTTTCCGTCCTCGTGCTGGCCGTCGGCGAGGTCGCCCTTGAAGTCGTCGCGCCAGGTCATGCTGGAGCGGCTCATGCCGAGGGGCTGGAACAGGCGGCGGTTCATCTCCTCGCCGACCTTCAGGCCCAGGCCCTGCTCGATGGCGAACTGCATCAGATTGATACCTTCGCCCGAATAGGCGTAGCGGCTCCCGGGATCGAACTTGATGTCGAGCTTCCCGTCCGGGTTCAGCCAGCGGAAGTTTGGAAAGCCGGCGGAATGGGTCATCAGCATGCGTGGCGTGATCACCTTCCAGCGGGGATCCTTGGCGAGGTCGGCATATTGCTCGTGCTCCGGCAGGGGTTTGGGCAGGTAGGCCGCGATCGGCTTGTCGAGATCGATCCTGCCGTCGTCGACGAGCATCATGAGGTAGTAGGCGAACGTCGCCTTGGTGATCGAGGCCGCATACATGATCGTGTCCGGCGTCAGCGGGTCGCCCTTGGCGTTGCGGACGCCCTTGGCGGCGAGGTGGGCCACGTGGCCGTTCTCAATGACCGCCGCGGCGACGCCAGGGATCTTGCCCAGGGTCATCAACCGGTCGATCTCGGCGTCGAGCCTCTTGTAGTCGGTGGCGGCGTAAGCGGGCGCGGCGAGAGCGCTGGCCAACGACGCGGCCAGGATGGCTGAACGAAGACGCACGATAGGCTCCCTTGAAACGCGAGACGCGCTCCGGCTGTCTGAAGGCCGAAGTCCAGCGGGCTTCGGGGCTGGTCACGTCGCCAGCGGTGGGCGATCTTCACCTCAAGTGGGACGGTTCGTACAGAGGTCGATGAACTTCGTTCTTTCGCGCAGAGGTTTGGTGCTCGCCGGAGCGGCCCTAGCATTGGCCGGTTGCGCGACGACGCCGGTCCTGCTGGCCGCCGCGCCGGGCGAGACCTTTCCGGAACTAGAGCCTCTGCTGGCGGCGAAGGCCGGGCCGGACGCCTTGACGGTCCGCGTCGCCTCGAAAGGCTGCGCGACCAAGGCCGACTTCGTGTTCCGAATCGATCGCAGGGACGGCCACGCGGTGGTGGCGTTCGCGCGGCGGCGGCTGGAGACCTGCAAGGGTCCGGCTGTCGCGGTCGAGCTGCGGTTCACCTATGACGAACTGGGCCTGACCCATGCCGACCGCATCGTCATCGCCAACAAGGTGCTCACCCCTTCGGCGTGAAACGCTCGATCATCCAGGGCAGGACACGGGCGGGGCGCTTGGCGGCGATGTCGAGCAGCACCCAGTCGGTGCGGCTCTGGGCGCACATCTCGCCGCCTGGGCCGTCGATGCGGACAAAGCGCTCGAAGCGCGGGCCCTTCAGTTCGCCGACCCAGGTGTAGCCGGTGGCGATGTCACCCGGCAGCAGTTCGCGGCGGTAGTCGATCTCGTGGCGGCGCGCGATCCAGCTCCATGGCGCGCGCTGCTCCTCGGTCGCCCAGGCCTCCCAGTGCGCGATGGCCAGATCCTGGGCCCAGGCCAGATAGATCACGTTGTTGACGTGGCCGTTGGCGTCGATGTCCGACGCCTTGGGCTCGAAGGTCAGGGAATAGGCGTCCGAAGGCGGGACGAAGACTCGGCTCACGCGCGGATCAGGTCGCGATGAGGCCCTGGTCGACGAAGAGGGTCTTCAGTTCGCCCGACTGGAACATCTCGCGGATGATGTCGCTGCCGCCCAGGAACTCGCCCTTCACATAGAGCTGCGGGATGGTCGGCCAGTCGGTGAAGGTCTTGACGCCCTGGCGCAGGTCGTCGTCCTGCAGGACATCGACGCCGATGAACTCTACGCCCAGATGGTCGAGGATCTGGACGACGACCGACGAGAAGCCGCAACGCGGCTGGTCCGGCACGCCCTTCATGAAGACCACGACCGGATTCTCGGCCACGGTCTTGGCGATGAAGTCGAGGGCGGGGGAGGAGGCGACGTCGGTCATCGGGATTGTCCTGGAACGCAAGGCTTTCAGCTAGGCGCCGCGTGGCCTCGGGTCAAGAGGGGCGACCAAGCGCGGCCTGGCGATCAAGTACGATTGGCGGCCTTCTCGCGTTCCTGGGCCGAGAAGCGGGCCATCTCGATCTGGGCGCAGACGCCGTTGGGCAGGTCGCGCTCGACCACGGCGGCCAGGCGCTCGACATCGGCGCGGGTGTCGGCGGTGATCCGCACGGTCGACAGGGACGGCTCGGTCAGGGCGTAGCCCAGGCAGATGTCCTCGCCGCTCCAGCCCTGGGTGGCGTGCAGGAACTCGTAGCCGCCGATGTCGGACAGGGGGTCGGAACGGCGCCGCCACAGGGACGGCTTCGGAGCGGTCAGCTCGCCGCCTTCGCGCAGCGCCTGGGGCCAGAAGTCCTCGCCGATCACGGCGAAGTCGTGGGTCGAGGCGTGGCGGATGCGGTGACGCTCGGCCCAGCCCGACGACAGGTTGAAGGGCGAGGAGATGGTGGTGACCATGTCGTTCTTCAGCAGGCGCGGGTCGATGTCGCCACGACTGGCGACGCCCACGCCGTGGAGCGCATGGCTGTCGAAGAGTGTACGCAGGCCGGCCTCGAAGGCGGACGGCAGGGCGGGGGCCAGCGGATCGTTGATCAGTACGAGATCGAGATAGTCGAGCGACAGGCTCTCGAACGCGGAGCTCAGCAGTCCGTCGACCGCCTTTTGGCCCAGGGCCGCCGCGTCGCCGCGCACCCGCCAGGTCAGGAACAGTAGTCGCCGCTCGACGCTGGCGAAGGCCTCCGCGGCGCCTTTGAGCAACTCCGGTGAGTCGCCCTCGACCTGGAAGCTGTTGATGCCGTTTTCCAAGGCCGTGAAGATTAGCGCGCGCCACTCGCTGGCCCGGAGGCGCGAGCTGTCGGCCAGACGCAAGGTCAGCGCCGAGACCGCCATGCCCGTGGCGCCGAAGGGCCGGTAGCGCACGCGTTTCCTCCTACTCGGCTGGGGCGGCGGTTTCGAGGGCCAATGCGTGCAGGGTCCCGCCCAGGACGTCGGCCAGGGCCTTGTTGACCAACTGGTGCTGGCGCACGCGGTTCAGGCCGGCGAAGGCGGGCGAGACGATGCGCGCCTTCCAATGGTCGTTGTCGCCGGCCAGATCGGTCAGCAGGATCTCGGAATCGGGGAAGGCCGTGGTGAGGCGGGCCTCGAGTTCGGCGTGGGACATGGGCACTGGGAAGGCTCCGGTCTCTGAAGGGCTTGTGTGGCCGGGATTCCTTAACAACGCGCCTACGCTGACAGCGTTGGTCACCAGGGTCCACGGCGATATGAGCGAGATTTAATTGAATTCGCCGCGCCGCGCACGGCATGTAGGCGCCATGAACCGCCTTTCTCGCTCGCTGGCGCTTTTCGCCGCCGCCGCCGTTCTTTCCGCCGCCACCGCCGCGCCGGCATTCGCCGGCCCTGGTGATAAGGCCATCGATGACATCCGCACCCTATCGGCCGACGACATGCAGGGCCGCGCGCCCGGCACGCCGGGGTCGGAGAAGGCGCGGGCCTACATCCTGTCGCGGTTCGCGCGGATCGGTCTCTCGCCGATCGGCGACACGTTCGAGCAGGCGTTCGAGTTCGCCAAGCGTGACGGAGCCAAGCTGCGGGGCGTCAACCTAGTGGCCCGCATCAAGGGAACCAAGCCGGGCAAGGCCATGGTCGTCTCGGCCCACTACGATCATCTGGGCGTCCGTAACGGCGAGATCTACAACGGCGCCGACGACAACGCCTCCGGCGTGGCGGGACTGCTGGCCGTGGCCGAGGCCTTCAAGGCCAAGCCGCCCAAGCACGACGTGATCTTCGCCGTGGTCGACGCCGAGGAGAGCGGCCTGCGCGGGGCCAAGGCCTTCGCCGCCGCCCCGCC
Organism: Caulobacter sp. FV1ye6ST; assembly: GCF_058681225.1. NCBI lineage: Bacteria > Pseudomonadati > Pseudomonadota > Alphaproteobacteria > Caulobacterales > Caulobacteraceae > Caulobacter > Caulobacter sp. FV1ye6ST. Next base: position 3,714,332 of record NZ_CM178733.1, on the reverse strand, counting down.
GGTCCCGCTGGAGACCATCGCGCTCGACGTCAATTTCGACATGCTCAGCAAGAACGCCAAGAACGAGCTCTATGTCTCGGGCGCGTCGCCGTTTCCCTTCCTGAAGCCGATCCTGGTCAAGGTCGCCGCGACCGCGCCGGTCACGCTGAAGCTGGGCCACGACACCGACGCCGACGGCAAGGAGAACAACTGGACCAACCAGTCAGACCACTACGCCTTCGGCGAGAAGGGCGTTCCCTGGGTCTATTTCGGCGTCGAGGACCATCCCGAATATCATAAGCCCACGGACGATTTCGCGACGGTGCCGCAGGACTTCTTCAAGCGGTCGGTCGCGACGGTCATCCAGGCCAGCCTGGCGCTCGAGAAGAACCTCGACGACGTGGCGAGGGCCTCAGGGCGCTAAATCGCGGGTTTCATTCGAACTTTCGTCGTTCGAATAGTCGCCTCGGCTAGCGGAGCCGGGCAATCTTTCCTAATTCTGGCGAGGTCCAACGTGATTCAAGCCAGCATTAGGAGCGCGTTATCAGCCCGGCCGTCTGGAAAGACCGGATTTTCAAAACCGCGCTGACGGTCGCCCTGATCGTGGGCGCCGCCATGGCGATGGACTATGTCGTCAACATCCTGCTGCTGAGGGCGCCCGAGGCCTACGCGCCGTTCACGACCCTCTGGATCTCGCTGGTTGTGGCCACGCCGCTGGCCTACTGGCTGACCAGCCAGCGCCTGCGGCTGGAAGCGTTGCGCGACGACCTCTCCGCCAGCCTCGACGCCAAGCAGAAGGCGATCGAGGAGGCCGACCGTCGCCGGGTCGAAGCCGAGAAGGCGGAAAGTCTCTACCGCTTGCTGAGCGACAACCTGACCGACCACGTGGCCCTTTGGTCGCCGAAGGGCGAGCGCGTCTATAGCTCGCCCAGCATCCAGCGGATCACGGGCTACACCCTGGAAGAGTTCATGGCCCTGCCGCCCCAGGCCATGGTCAGCGAGGCCGCCTTCGAGAGTGTCCAGAAGCTGATCCGCACCCTGGAGGTGGGCGGCCCGCCAGCCACGGCGGACTATGAGTGCATCCGCAAGGACGGGACGTCGATCTGGCTAGAAAGCGCCTATTCGCTTCTAAACGACGGCTCCGGGATACTGCTGGTCACGTCGCGCGACATCACCGAGCGCAAGCGGCTGGAACTGGACATCGCCAAGGCGCTGGAGCTGGCCGAGACGGCGTCGGCGGCCAAGTCCGACTTCCTGGCCAACATGACCCACGAGCTGCGCACGCCGCTCACCGCCATCATCGGCTTCGCCGAGGTGCTGCGCCGCTCGCGCGGCCTGGGCCAGACCGCCGCGCGCCAGGTCGGCCATATCCTCGACGCCAGCAACACGCTGCTCAGCGTCGTCAACGACGTGCTGGACTTCTCGCGGCTGGAGGCTGGCGGGCTGGAGCTGGACCCGGCGCCGTTCGACCCGGCGGCCATGGCCTCGTCATGCGCGGCCCTGGTCGAGGAGCGCGCCGTAGCCAAGGGTCTGGTCATCAAGGTCAAGACCGGCAGAGGCCTAAAGCCCATGAACCTGGACGGGCCGCGCCTGTCGCAGGTGCTGCTGAACTTCCTGTCCAACGCCGTGAAGTTCACGGCCCATGGCGCGATCACGGTGGCGCTGAGCCAGAAGGTGGAGGGCGATGCGGCGGTGCTGCGTGGCGCGGTGACCGACACCGGCATCGGCATAGCCCCCGAGCACCTGGACAACATCTTCGACCGCTTCTCGCAAGCCGACGCGGCCGTTTCGCGGCGCTTCGGCGGCACGGGCCTCGGCCTGGCCATCTCGCGCCGCATCGTCGAGCGGATGGAGGGCCGGATCGGCGTCGACAGCGTCGAAGGGCAGGGCTCGACCTTCTGGTTCGAGGTCCGCGGGCCGCTGGCCGAACTCGCCACCCCCGAGGCGGACGCCGCCCCGCCGCTTGACGGCGAGACGGGCGTGCGCCTGCTGCTGGTCGAGGACAACGCGGTCAACCGCGAGCTGGTCAAAGCCATGCTGGAGCCGTTCGGTGTCGAGGTTGAGACCGCCAATGACGGCGTCGCCGGCGTCGAGGCCATGCGCCAGGGCCATTTCGACCTGGTGCTGATGGACGTCCAGATGCCGGTCATGGACGGCCTGACGGCCACCCGCGAGATCCGGGCCATGGAAGGCGCGCGCGGCGCGGCCACCCCGATCGTGGCCATGACGGCCAACGTCCTGCCCGAACAGATCGCCACCTGCCTGGCGGCCGGCATGGATGACCACCTGGGCAAGCCTATCAACCCGACCAAGCTGCTGGAGACGGTGGCGCGGTGGTCGGGGCGGACGCACGCGAAACCCTAAGCGACCAGGGCTTCCGAGCCGTCGTCAGTCATCCGCATTTTGGTGTTTTTCAAGCTCGCGCATCCTTGGGCGTCCAGGAACCGTAGCTGCGGGCGTCCGAATAACGGGCCGATGAACTTTCCGGAGACAACCCCATGAAGAAGTTCCTGATGCTCGCGACCGTTGGCGCCCTGTCGCTTTCGTATGCCGGCGCCGCCTTGGCGCAAATGGACCACGCCGCCATGAAGTCGGCCCACACCGTGATGGTCGGCGGGGCGGCGATGTCCGGCTCGAAGACGATCGTCGAGAACGCAGCCAATTCCAAGGACCACACCACACTGGTCGCCGCCGTCAAGGCGGCCGGCCTCGTCGACACGCTGTCGGGCGCTGGTCCGTTCACGGTGTTCGCGCCCACCAACGCGGCTTTCGCCAAGCTGCCGGCGGGCACGGTCGAGACGCTGGTGAAGCCCGAAAACAAGGCTACCCTGACGAAGATCTTGACCTACCACGTGGTCGCTGGCCGCCTGACCGCCGCCGACATCGCCGCCAACGCCAAGGCCCACGGTGGCAAGGCCACGCTAACCACCGTCCAGGGTGAGACGCTGACGGTCTCCAAGGCCGGCATGGGATGGGCGATCACCGACGCCAAGGGGGGCAAGTCGATGATCACCATTGCCGACGTGCCGCAATCCAACGGCGTGATCCACGTCGTCGACACGGTCCTGATGCCCTAGCTCGATAACGCCGGCCCGGTCATCCGGGCCGGCGATTTCGAACCGATCAGTCGACGCAGATCGCGCCGGTCGACTTGCCGTTCACGACCTTGGCGTAGCAGCCGAACTGGCGGTTGGTCTTCTGGCACTGGCCGGTGACGTCGCTCGCGGGTTCCAGGTTGCCCTCGAGGATGCACGCGCCTTCGCACTGGCTCTTGTCGGTGCAGGCCTTGCCGGCGTCGGCATACGGCACGACGCAGGTCGGGATCTGGGCCTTGCCGACCGGCTGGATCGCGCCGCCCTTGGCCGAGCACTGGGCGGCCAGGGTCTGGGCGGAAGGGGCGGCGGCCTGTTGGGCGCTGGGCGCCGCGCAGGCGGTCAGCATCAGGGCGGCGATGGCGGCGGTCAGGGCAAGGATACGCATGGTGCTGGAGCCTTTCGGGGCTAGGCCTTGGGGGCGTTCATATAGCCCGGCAGCCAGGCTTCGTGGGCCGCGCGCAGGGCGTCGAGCGAGACGCTGAACAGGTCGGTCGACCCGAAGTCGTTCCCGCCGGCGACGCCCGCGACATGGGCGTGGACGCCGGCTTCCTTGGCGGCCTCCAGCACCGCGTCGGGATCCGGCGTGGCGATGAGGTAGCGGGCCTGGTCCTCACCCAGCAGGTAGGGGTGGGCGTTGGCCGAGCTGGTGGCGTTCAGGGTGACGCCGACCTTGCTGGCTAGGGCGATGTCGGCCGCGGCGATCAGCAGGCCGCCGTCCGAGAGGTCGTGGACCCCGGCCAGCAGGCCCGACGAGATAAGGCCGCGGACGAACTCGCCGTTCTTGCGCTCGACGGCCAGATCGACCGGCGGCGGGGCGCCGTCCTCGCGACCCAGGATCTCACGCAGATAGATCGAGGCGCCGAGTTCGCCGTGCGTTTCGCCGATCAGCACCAGGGTGTCGCCCTCCGCCACGGACCCGAAGCCCGTGCGCAGGTCGTAGTCTTCCAGCAGGCCCACGGCGCCGACGGTCGGGGTGGGCGGAATGGCGACGCCGTTGGTCTCGTTGTAGAGCGACACGTTCCCCGACACGACCGGGAAGTCCAGCGCGCGGCAGGCCTCGGCCATGCCGTCGGTGGCCCGGACGATCTGGCCCATGGTCTCGGGCTTTTCGGGGCTGCCGAAGTTGAGGTTGTCGGTGATGGCGATCGGCAGGGCGCCGGCGGCCGTCAGATTGCGCCAGGCTTCGGCGACGGCCTGCTTGCCGCCCTCGTAGGGATCGGCTTGGACGTAGCGCGGCGTGCAGTCGCTGGTGACGGCGATGGCCTTGCCCGAACCGTGGATGCGGACGATGCCGGCGTCGCAGCCGGTGGCGCTGTCTTCCAGGGTGTCGGCCATCACGTGTCGGTCGTACTGCTCCCACAGCCAGCGCTTGGAGGCCATGTCGGGGCTTCCGACGATCTTGAGGACCGCTGCGTTCCAGTCGATCGGGGCGGGGATGGTCGCCGGATCGAGGCGGGCGTCGAGCTTGGGCTGGACCCACGGGCGGTCGTACAGCGGCGCGTCGTCGAACAGCGGGGCCAGAGGCACGTCGCAGACCGTCTCGCCGTGATGCTTGAGCACCAGGCGGCCGGTGTCGGTGGTGTAGCCGATGACGGCGGCGTCCAGGCCCCACTTCTCGAAGATGGCGTGGCCGTCCTGCTCGCGGCCGGGCTTCAGGACCGCCAGCATGCGCTCCTGGCTTTCCGACAGCATCATCTCGTAGGCGCTCATGCCCTCTTCGCGCTGCGGGACCATGTCCATGTTCAGCTCGATGCCGACGCCGCCCTTGCCGGCCATCTCGACCGACGACGAGGTCAGGCCCGCCGCGCCCATGTCCTGGATGGCGGCGACCGCGCCGGTGGCCATCAGCTCCAGTGTCGCCTCGATCAGCAGCTTCTCGGCGAAGGGGTCGCCGACTTGCACGGTGGGGCGCTTCTCCTCGGAGTCTTCGGTGAACTCGGTCGAGGACATGGTCGCGCCGTGGATGCCGTCACGGCCGGTCTTGGAGCCGAAATAGACGACCGCCAGGCCGGGGCCGGGGGCGGCCGAGTAGAAGATGCTGTCGGCCTTGGCCAGGCCCACGCACATCGCGTTGACCAGGATGTTGCCGTTGTAGCCCTTGTGGAAGTTGGTCTCGCCGGCGACCGTGGGCACGCCCACGCAGTTGCCGTAGCCGGCGATGCCGGCGACCACGCCGTCCACGAGGCGCTTGGTCTTGGGGTGCTCCGGATCGCCAAAGCGCAGGGCGTTCAGGAGGGCGATCGGCCGCGCGCCCATCGTGAAGACGTCGCGCATGATGCCGCCCACGCCCGTAGCCGCGCCTTGATAGGGCTCGATGTAGGATGGGTGGTTGTGGCTCTCCATCTTGAAGATGATCGCGTCGCCATCGCCGATGTCGATGACGCCGGCGTTCTCGCCCGGACCGCAGATCACGCGCGGACCGTCGATCGGGAACTTCTTCAGCTGGTTCTTGGAGGACTTGTACGAGCAGTGCTCGGACCACATCACCGAGAAGACGCCCAACTCCACCAGGTTGGGCTCTCGCCCCAGGCGCTTGAGGACAACGTCATATTCGGCGGGTTTCAGGCCGAACTCGGCGGCCAATTCGGCCATGGGCTTTTGGGGCGTGCTCATGGGCGCGCCTTCTAACCCGCTCGTTCAGATTCCGCCACAGCCTGTCGCTTTTCTTGCCGACGGAACGCCCGGCTACATCGACTTGATGAGCCGCTCCATGTAGGCGCCGCCCTCACCGAGCCAGTGATCGATCACCACGCCGCCCTTTTCGACCGAGCCCATGCGCAGAGACACGCCGATGACCACGGCGCCGAACAGGGCCAGCAGGATCAGGACGAGATTCAGCAGGGGATGCACGCTGGAACGCTTGCGGCGCTTGGCCCAGACGGGCACGCCGCTGACATAGGTCTCTGGGAACCGAACTTCGTGGTCGGCCATGGTGTTTTGACTCTGCGCGTCTTCGGAGGGCTCCGCCGACGCCTCCCCATTCAGTGTTCGGCTAACGTTGCGCGCTGTGAAACGAGGATTCCAGTTCTCTCCCCCGTTAAGTGCGAATTAACCTTGAATCTCACGCCGGAGGCGAAAGCTTTGCTGTAAGGGGCGCGATCGGCGGAATGAACGTTTTTGACCACCGGCAATGGCCGCAGCGTGGCGAATTCTTCTGGCAAAGCTGTTTGAATTCCAGAGCTTAGCCTGAATTAAGGCGGCTCGACCGTAGGAACGTCGCGAGTCCGGGCCCGTTGTATCTCCGTGCGTCACGAGCGCGCTGTGTAAAAGGAGTAAGGCCCATGGCCGACAACAACCGCGATCCGCAGCAGCAGCAGAACGACCAGCAACGCCGAACGCCCGGCCAGCAACAGCAGCAAGGGCAACCCAGGCAAGATGGGGCCAGGCAGGACAGGGCCACTCAAGACGGACCCAGGCAGGACGAGCAGGGCCGCAACCCCGGCGGCGAGGCCAATCAGCAGGATGAAAACGTCAGGCGCGGCGAACGCTGACCTGATCGACACCCTCTCCGTAGAAGGAAGGCCGGCGGTGACCCCGCCGGCCTTTCTCGTTGTTATTTGGCTCGTTGTTATTTGGCGTCGACCACCGGAAGCTCGATGAAGCTGGCGTCGGGGCCGCTGTGGAACACCCTCTGCGTGGCTTTCACATAGTCGGCCGGCTTGGCGAAGAAGATGTTCGGCACGAAGGTCTGCGGGTTGCGGTCGTAGAGCGGGAACCAGCTGGATTGCACCTGCACCATGATCCGGTGACCCGGCTGGAAGGTGTAGTTCGCGGTCGGCAGGATGAACTGGTACTTCAACGGGGTATTGGGCTTGATCGCCTTGGGATCGCTGAAGCTCTCGCGATAGCGGCCGCGGAAGATGTCCATGCCCACGGCCAGTTGGTAGCCGCCCAGTTCCGGCTGGCTGGGAACCTCGTCCGGATAGACATCGATCAGCTTCACGACCCAGTCGCTGTCGGTGCCGCTGGTGGAGGCGACCAGGTTGACCTTGGGCACGCCGGCGATCTTCAACGGCTCCTTCAGCGGCTCGGAGGTGTAGGTCAGGACGTCCGGCCGGCCGTCGACGCCGCGCTGATCGGTGACCAGCCACTGCGTCCAGCGGCTGCGGTCGCCGAACTGCAGCGGGCGCGGGATGTACGGCACGGGCTTGGCGGGATCGGAGACGTACTCGTCATAGGCCCCCGCGCCCTTTGCCGCCGCCGGGGCCTCGAAGCCCAGGCCGCCCTTGGCTTCCAGATAGAGGTTCTTGGTCTTGCCTTGCGGCCACGACGCGTAGCGGTTCCACTTGTTCTGGCCCGGGTCATAGATCAGCACCGGCGGAGTGTCGGCCTTGGCCGCGCCCTTTAGGTGCTGGTCGAAGAAGGGCTTCAGCACGTCGCGGCGGAACTGCAGGGCCGTGTCGCCGTCCCACTTGAACGGACCCAGGTTGAAGGCGTCGTAGTTCACCTGGCTGTGCCGCCACGGGCCCAGCACCAGGTAGTTCATGTCGTTGTTCTTGTCCTTGGACTCCAGCGCCGGATACGAGTGCACCGCGCCCCACATGTCCTCCTGGTCCCACAGGCCCTGGATCCACATGGTCGGCACCTTCAGCGGCGTCTTCTCCATGGTCTTGTCGAGGGCCTGCTCGCTCCAGAAGCTGTCATAGGCCGGGTGCTCGCTGATCTTCTTCCAGAAGGGCAGGGCGTCCAGGCCGTGGTTCTTGGCGTAGTCGCCGGCCGAGCCCTCGTTCAGGAAGTTGGAATAGTCGTCATAACCCTGGCGCTGCACGCCCTCGCCGGCGCCGCGCACGGTGGTCTGGCCGGTGATGTAGTCGAAGTTCGGTTGGCGGAAAGCGCCGTGGTGGAACCAGTCGTCCCCCATCCAGCCGTCGACCATCGGGCTCATCGGCGCGGCGGCCTTCAAGGCCGGGTGCGGATTGACCAAGGCCATGACGACGGTGAAGCCCTCGTAAGAGCTGCCCAGCATGCCGACATTGCCGTTGGTTTCTGGCACGTTCTTCACCAGCCAGTCGATGGTGTCGTAGGCGTCGGTGGAATGGTCGACCTCGGACGAATTCAGCGGCCCCTTCAGCGGGCGCGTCATCACGTAGTCGCCTTCCGAGCCGTACTTGCCCCGGATGTCCTGGAAGACGCGGATATAGCCGCCGTCGGCCACGAACACCTCGTCGCCTTGGGCCAGGGCCGCGACCATCTTCGAGCTGTCGTTGCGGGCCGCGCGCTTGGCGGCGTTGTAGGGCGTGCGGGTCAGCAGGATCGGCAGGTTCTCGCCGCCCTTGGGGATCACGATGACGGTGTAAAGCTTGGTTCCGTCGCGCATCGGGATCATCACGACGCGCTTTTCGTAGTCGTAGTTGATCTTGGCGGCGACGTACTTGCCGGCGATGTCCGGCGCCATCGGCGGCGTCTGGGCGTGAGCGACCGCGCCGAACGCGGCAATGGCCACGGCGGCCAGCAGGCCCGCGCGCAGGGTGGAAACGAGACTCATGGGATGCCCTCCTAAAGAGGCGGGCACCTTAAGCCTGGGATCATGGGGCTGCTATAGTGTAACAACGGAGATGCGTCGCGCCCACGCGCAACGGTGGTTTCGCTCGCCCTTTGATTGTTGTAATATCCTCGGATGCTACCGAGGAGTGAGGCCGTGCGGCTAGATAGCGCCGACGTCAGGGTCATCAAGCATTTGGCATGGGCCGCCGTAGTGGTCTGCGTCCTGCTCTTTCTCTTCCCGTTCTGGGCCTAGCGCTATGCGCTCTCGAAGATGCTGCGGAACAGCACCGCGCCGTCGTCGGAGCCGAGGTCCGGGTCGAACGAGCGATCGGGGTGGGGCATCAGGCCCAGGACGTTGCCGCCCGCATTGACGATGCCGGCGATGCCGCGGGCCGAGCCGTTCGGGTTCTGCTTGTAGCGGAACACCACCTGGCCCTCGCCCTCGATCCGGTTCAGGGTCTCTTCGTCGGCGTAGTAGTTGCCTTCGCCGTTGCCGACCGTCATGACCGCGTCGCGCTGCTCGCCATAGCCGGCGGTGAAGCGGGTCTGACCGTTGACGATGTCGAGATCGATGGCCTTGCAGACGTACTTCAGGCCGGCGTTGCGCAGCAGTGCGCCGGGCAACAGGCCGACTTCGGTCAGGACCTGGAAGCCGTTGCAGATGCCGACCACGGCGACGCCCTTGCCGGCGGCCGCGACGACCTCCTTCATGACCGGGCTCTGGGCCGCCATGGCGCCGCAGCGCAGATAGTCGCCGTACGAGAAGCCGCCGGGCAGGACGATCAGGTCCAGGTCGTCCGGCAACGCCGTCTCCTGGTGCCAGACCATCTCGACACGGGCGCCGGCGGAGCGCTCGATGGCGACCTTGCAGTCGCGGTCACAGTTCGAACCGGGGAATACGACGACGGCGGCTTTCATGGCGCGGGCCTGTAGCACCGTTCGGACGCATTGTCAGTCACGAGTGACGGACAATTATGCGCACGCGTCCAGTTCCGGCTCCACCGGCTCACCCGTCGGTGCTGGGAAGGGCGTTCTGAACGTGAAGGCCGCCGGCGTCGGCCCGTGCGCCGCGATCACCGCCAGCTTTCCCAGAGCCTCCCCCACCGTCGGCTCATGGCCCACCGGGACCCACCAGAGGGCCATGTAGGTGTCCATGTGCTCGAACCATTCCTTGCGGCGGCGCATGATCTCGACGTGGCCGCTGCGATAGACGTAGGCGCCCAGGGCGGGGAGGTCCTCCCACACCGACAGGTTCGGAATGAACAGGGGATCGCCGTCGATCGCCAAGTCGGTGGCGTTGTTACCGTCGCCCTTGAGCCGCCAGACGAACCCCGGCGAGCTTTCGGCCAGGGCGTTGATGCGGTCGAGATTGTCCGCGAAGTCCTTGATCATGGGATGGTCGATCGGCGCCCTCAGGCGTCCGACATTGACCTCGGCCAGATGGAACTTGGCGCTCATCGACGCTCTCCCTTCGTCATTGCTCGCCGAACATCGTGCGGCTAATCCGAGAGGGGAAGAGGTGGGGCGGATTAAATCCGCCCCCTGACGTCGCTAGGCGATGTCGATGCGGTAGCTTTCGATGACCGTGTTGGCCAGCAGCTTGTCGCACATGGTCTTGACCTCGGCCTTGGCGGCCTCGGCGTCGGTGGCCTCAAGGTCGAACTCGATGACGCGGCCGACGCGGGCGTCCTTCACCGACGGCCAGCCCAGGCCATGCAGGGCGTTCTCGACGGCCTTGCCCTGGACGTCGAGCACGCCAGGCTTCAGGAACACGTGGACAGTAGCTTTCACGGACAGATTCTCCCCGCGCGACGTCGGGCGTCGCGACTTCTTCGACCGAAGGATTTAGTGCACGCCGCCTTGGATGACGGTCGGCATTTCCTTCATGATCCCCAGGCGGCGGGCCACCTCGGTATAGCTCTCGATGACATTGCCCAGGTCGCGGCGGAAGCGGTCCTTGTCCAGCTTCTCGTTGGTCAGGCTGTCCCACAGGCGGCAGCTGTCGGGGCTGATCTCGTCGGCCAGGATGATCCGTGAGAAGTCGCCCTCGTAAATGCGGCCGAACTCGATCTTGAAGTCCACCAGCGTGATGCCGACGGCGCTGAACAGGCCCGACAGGTAGTCGTTCACGCGCAGGGCGGTGGCCATCATGTCGTCGATCTCCTGGGTCGCGGCCCAGTTGAAAGCGGTGATGTGCTCCTCGGAGACCATCGGGTCGCCCAGCTTGTCGTCCTTGTAGTAGAACTCGATGATCGAGCGGGGCAGGGGCTGACCCTCGGTCAGGCCCAGGCGCGTGGCGATCGAGCCGGCGGCGATGTTGCGCACCACGACCTCGAGCGGGACGATCTCGACTTCCTTGATCAGCTGTTCGCGCAGGTTCAGGCGGCGGATGAAGTGGTTCTGGACGCCGATCGAGTTCAGGCGAGTCATGATGTACTCGCTGATCCGATTGTTGATGACGCCCTTGCCTTCCAGGATGGCCTTCTTCTGGGCGTTGAAGGCCGTCGCGTCGTCCTTGAAATATTGGATCAGGGTGCCGGGCTCGGGGCCTTCGTAGAGGATCTTGGCCTTGCCTTCGTAGATCTTCTTGCGACGGGTCGTCATGGCTCTCGTCGAGGCCCTTCTGTAAGCGCGCGCCGCTCCTCAAGTCCGGAATCTTCCGGAGAAACGAAAAGCGCGCGCGGCGGATAGCTGCGCGCGGCGTTCGACTCAAGGCCGCTCACTGGAAAATGTCGTGTGGAACCTATCTGAATCAACGCGACCGCGCAAACGAAGGACAGCTTTCGGGCGGTGTTTCGGGCTACGCCGCGACGGGAAACATCGCCTGCGGCTTATCCGCCGATTGCGGCGGAGAGCGCCACGGGATATGCAGCCGGCTGAAGAGCATGATTGCCGAACCTGGACGCCGTTTTCGGCGGACATCGTGCTCTAAACGTTTAGAATTCGAGCCTGTCGCCGCCAGAGGATTTATCTGGTCGCGATAGGCTCTCGACGACTTTGGGGCCTTCATGACCACCTTCGACGACCGCGAACAGGCTTTCGAAAACAAGTTCGCTCACGACCAAGAGCTTGAATTCAAGGCGACCGCGCGCCGCAACCGCCTGCTCGGTGAATGGGCGGCCGGCCTGATGGGCCTGGCGACCGTGGAAGATTACGCGCGAGCGGTGGTCAAGTCCGACTTCGAGCAGCCGGGCGACGAGGACGTTCTGCGCAAGGTGTTCGAAGACCTGAAGGGCTCGGGCGTCGCGACCTCCGAAGGCGAGGTCCGCAGGAAGATGGACGAACTGCTGGCCCAGGCCCGCGAGCAGATCAAGACCGGCGAGTAAGCTTCGCCACGCTTCGACCCGGCGGGTCGATCCGATTTATTCTAAACCGTTAAGCAGAGCCCGGCGCTGGTCATGGACCTCGCCGGGCTTTGTCGTTTCACGGATTGCGAAATCCGGATCGGCGGTCGCGCGGGCGTTTGCACTTCTTGGTTGTTAGAAATTCAAATCTTCGCCCAGGTTTTATCTGGCGCTGAAAAGGGTATGGATCAATGTGCCTCCGGGCGGTCGTCGGGATCGCCAAAAAGGGAGGACGTCCAATGAGCGCTGAAGCTGGAACTCTCCATACCCAAAAGACCGCCAGCGATGTGATCGGTCTCTATTTCGTCAAGGCCGTGGTCGGGAACACCGGCCTGCCGGGGGCGCCCGTCGTCAATCTGGCTCTGTCCGTCCAAGCCGCCTCGGGCCATGTCGCCGGCATCGCCGAGATCAGCCAGGCTATTCCGGGTGGGACCCACCGCTTCCCGGTGACCGGCCAGATCTATCAGACGGGCTTTGGTCCCAACCATCAGCTCGTCTCGCTGAACGGCGAGTTCGTCTACAGCGTGCCGCCGCCCGCCATCGGTTCGTTCATCGCCAAGTTCACCGCCGCCCTGTCGGTGGACCAGCAATGGAACGGCTCGGGCGGCTTCAACTACGTGACCACCCACGTCGAGAACGTGCCGGTCAAGAAGATCGCCTGATCGGTTCTCCGGCCTCCCTTCGGAGACCTGGAAACACACCACACTTGCTCGCGCCGCCCTACGAGACGGCGCGAGCTTTCGTTGGGTCTACCAGATGCGCGAGCGCTTTTCCGGCGGCAGGTAGAACTTGTCACCCGGCTTGACGCCGAAGGCCGCGTACCAGGCGTCGACATTGCGCGTCGGGCCGATGACCCGGAAGTTCGACGGCGAATGCGGGTCGGACGCCATCTGCTGCTTCAGCGAGTCGGGCCGCGACTTGTCCTGCCAGGCCTGGGCGAAGGCCAGGAAGAAGCGCTGGTCGCCGGTCATGCCGGCCACGACCGGGGCGGGCTTGCCCTTCAGCGAGGCGTGATAGGCGTCATAGGCCACCTGCAGGCCGGCCAGGTCGGCGATGTTCTCGCCCATGGTCAGCTTGCCGTTGATGAACATGCCCGGCACGGCCTCGTAGCTGTCGTACTGCTTGCCCAGCACGTCGGCCTGGGTGTCGAAGCGCTTGGCGTCCTCGGCCGTCCACCAGTCGCGCAGCTTGCCGGTCTCGTCGATCTTGCGGCCCTGGTCGTCGAAGCCGTGGCTGATCTCGTGGCCGATCACCGCGCCGATCGCGCCATAGTTCACCGCCGGGTCGGCGGCCGGATCGAAAAAGGGCGCCTGCAGGATGCCGGCCGGGAACACGATCTTGTTCTCCAGCCCGCCGTTGTAGGCGTTCACCGTCTGCGGGGTCATGCCCCACTTGGCGTGGTCGACGGGCTTGCCCAGATCGCTCAGGGCATAGGCCCACTCGAAGGCGCCGCTGCGCCGGACATTGCCGTAGAGGTCGCCGGCGTCCAGCTTCAGGGCCGAATAGTCGCGCCACTTGTCCGGATAGCCGACCATCACCGTCATCTTCGACAGCTTGGTCAGCGCCGCCTCCTTGGTGGCCGGAGCCATCCACGGCGCCTTCCGGATCCGCTCGGCCATGGCGATCTTCAGATTGGCGATCAGGTCGACCATCTGGGCCTTAGAGGAGGGCGGGAAGTACTTGGCGACATAGGTCTGGCCGACCACCTCGCCGAGGCTGCCGTCGACCAGCGCCACGCCGCGCTTCCAGCGGGGGCGCAGCTGGGTCTGGCCGCTCAGCACCTTCACATACTCGAAGCGGCTGTCGACGAAGCGCTTGGACAGATAGGGCGACATCTCCTGGACACCCTGGACGGTCTGCCAGGCCTTCAGGGTTTCCAGAGGCGTGGCGGCGAAGAGCTTGGCGATGTCGCGGACGGCGGTCTTTTCACCCAGGACCACTTGATCGCGGCCGGTGACCCCGGCGGCGGCCAGATAGTCCGCCCACGGCACTTCTGGCGCATAGGCCTGCAGCTCGGTCAGGGAGACGGGGTTGTAGATCTTGTCGATGTCGCGGCGGTCGGCGACCGCCCAGCTGACCTTGGCCACGGCGGTCTCGAAGGCGACCACGTCGGCGGCGGCCTTGGCGGGATCCGGATAACCCGCCATCTTCAGCGCCCGTTCGGCGAAGGCCCTGTAGGCCTCCAACTGCGGCTTGAAGCCGTCGGTCAGATAGTAGTCGCGATCGGGCAGGCCCAGGCCCGACTGGCCGATATAGAGCGTGTTGAGTTCGGGCTTCTTGGCGTCGGCGGCGATGTCCAGCGAGAACAGGTCGGGGCCGAAGCCGCCATGGGCGCGACCCATGGCCTTGGCCAGTTCCGCCTTGGACGCGATCGCCTGAATGGCGGCCAGATCGACCTTCAGCGCCGCGTCGTCGACCTGCTCGACCTTGGTCTCGTCGATGAAGCTCTTGTACAGCGCGCCGATCGGCGTCGAGGCGTCGGCCGTCTCGATCAGGGTGCGCAGTTGGTCCTGCGAGCGGTTGTAGACGTCGTAGCCGACGCCGGCCGAGCCCTGGTCGGCCGGGATGGTCGTACGCTTTTCCCAGGCGCCGTTGGCGAACTTGTTGAAGTCGTCGCCAGGTTTCACGGTCAGGTCTCGCGACGTCAGGTCGACGCCCCAGGTCCCGTACATCGGCTTGTCGGCGGCGAAGGCCGAGCCGGAAATCGCGACCGCGGAAACGGCGGCCAGCAGGAAGATGCGCATGTGTAGGATTCCCCTCTAGGCGGCGGATGCTGCCCTAAGCGCGGCCGGCGTGCAGATGAATTTCCCGTAATGTGGTCGTGAGTCCGCGCTGTCGGCGGCTAGCGGCCTTCACCATCCAAGGCTTGTGCGCCGAATGGGGACTATGAGGCGAGAAAGGTCTTGAGGCGGCCCCAGGCTTCCGCCTTCTCCGCGAAGCTTCGCGCCGCATGGGCGGGGCTGGAGGAGGGCAGGGCGAGGGTCGTGACGCGCTCGCCGATCAGCTTCGTTCCCAGCTTCGCAGCCGTGCCGCCGTTGAAGCCGACGCAGCGAAGCGCGGGAAGGGCCTCGATCAACGCCAGCAGGTCGTTGGCCGCCGGATCGCGGATAGCGGCGTCGAGGCTGCCGGCGCGGTGGGCTTCGGCGATCACGTCCCACAGGCCCACGCGATGGGCCAAAAGAGTCGTCAGGCGCGCCTCGTAGGCCAGTGGGACCAGCGGCGCGTCTATCACGCCCTCCATCAACCGCCAGAAGGCGTTCCTGGGATGGCCGTAGTACTGGCTGACCGCCAGCGAGGCCTCGCCCGGAAGGCTGCCCAGCACGAGGACGCGGGTGCTTGCATCGACGACCGGCGGGAAGCCGCGCTTAGCCGTCAATGGGGGCGCCGGCGCCATTGGGCGGATCGTTGCGCAGCCAGCCGGTGACGGTCAGACGCAGCGCGCCGGCATAGGGCGCGACCGGGGCCACGGAATGCTGCTGGGGCACCTTGAACAGGGTCAGGACATTGAAGGCCGGGGCCAAGCCGCGCGCGACGTCGCCGTTGTCATCGTGGAACAGCAGTTGGCCGCCCCAATCCGGCCGCCACTGGCGGGTCAGGCCCAGGGTGTAGGCAGCCAGGCGCTCGCCGACGCCCGTGTCGTCATGCTGCGTGAGAAAATCGCCCGGGCGATAGCAGGTCGCCTGGCCGTCGATCTTGGTGATCCCCGCCTCGCCCGTGACGGCGGCGCCGAAGGCGATGACCTCGGGACTGTTCAGGAATTGGGTCAGGGCATGGATCGGGTGGCCCGGGTCGCGGCCCTCGACGAAGGCGTTGATCATCGGATAGCCGAGATAGACATAGGCGAAGCCGGTGCGGGCTCGGAGCGTCGCCGCCTGCAGCTTGCCCGCCACCGCCTGATCGCCCAGCTCGGCCCGGCGGGCGCGGGTGATGACCTCGGCCCCGCCGCGCTCATTCGAGCAGATAATGTCCCAGTCGATGGTCTGTTCGAGGATGCCGGCCAAGCGGTCGACGACCGCCGGCTCGAACACCTCGGGAATGCGCACGAGGCCATCGCGCGCATAGGCCTGTGCGAAGACCGCCGGATCCAGCGCCGGATTGAGGCGAAGAACCGGCGGTTCGCTCATGGTCAGCCTTGCTCGCCGAAGACGCGCTTGAAGATCACGTCGACATTCTTGGTGTGGTAGCCGTAGTCGAACAGCTCCTCCAGCACGGTGTCCGACAGGGCCTTGGACACCACCGGGTCGGCTTTCAGGAAGTCGATGAAGCGGCCTTCGCCGCGCCAGACCTTCATGGCGTTGCCCTGAACGGCGGCGTAGGCGTCCTCGCGGCTGACGCCTTCCTGGGTCAGGGCCAGCATGACGCGCTGCGAGAAGACCAGGCCGCCCAGCTTGTCCAGGTTCTTGGCCATGTTGTCGGGATAGATGTTGAAGCGCTCGATGACGCCGGCCAGACGGCGCAGGGCGAAGTCGAGATGGATGGTGGCGTCGGGGCCGATGCCGCGCTCGACCGACGAGTGGCTGATGTCGCGCTCGTGCCAGAGGGCGACGTTCTCCATGGCCGGGACCACGGCCGAGCGGACCAGACGCGCCAGGCCCGTCAGGTTTTCGGTCAGGATCGGGTTGCGCTTGTGCGGCATGGCGGACGAGCCCTTCTGGCCGACCTCGAACGGCTCTTCGGCTTCCAGGACTTCGGTTCGCTGCAGGTGACGGATCTCGGTGGCCAGGCGCTCGACCGACGAGGCCACGACGCCCAGGGCCGCGAAATAGGCGGCGTGGCGGTCGCGCGGGATCACCTGGGTCGAGACCGGCTCGACGGCCAGGCCCATCTTGTCGGCGACGTGCTGTTCCACGCGCGGATCGACATTGGCGAAGGTGCCGACGGCGCCCGAGATCGCGCAGGTGGCGATCTCGAACTTGGCCATCGCCAGGCGTTCCTTGGCGCGCTGGAACTCGGCGTAGTAGCCGGCCAGCTTCAGGCCGAAGGTGATCGGTTCAGCGTGGATGCCGTGGCTGCGGCCGACGCAGACCGTCATCTTGTGCTCGAACGCGCGGCGCTTCAGGGCGGCCAGGATGAGGTCGACGTCTTCCAGCAGCAGGTCGGTGGCCTTGGACAGCTGCACGGCGAAGCAGGTGTCCAGCACGTCGCTGCTGGTCATGCCCTGGTGCAGGAAGCGGGCTTCCGGGCCGACGATTTCCGACACGTGGGTCAGGAAGGCGATGACGTCGTGCTTGGTGACGCGCTCTATCTCGTCGATGCGGTCGCTGTCCCAGACCGCGTCGCGGCCCTTTTCCCAGATCGTCTCGGCGGCGAGCTTCGGGATGGTCCCGATCTCGGCCATGGCGTCGGCGGCGTGGGCCTCGATCTCGAACCAGATCTTGTACTTGGTCTGGCTGGACCAGATGGCGGCGGCTTCGGGGCGGGCGTAGCGGCTGATCATGGGCGGGCGTTTCGGCCCGCCCGCCCCGGGAGTCAAGGGAAGAGGCTTATTACTTACGCCGCTTCGCGAGACTTCATGTGCTTGACCATGCCGATGGCGGCCAGAGCGTAGTGGACGCCCGCCCAGGCGTAGAAGCACAGCGAGACGATGATGCCTTGCTGGCTGGAGAGGGCCAGGGTCGAGCGGCACTGCGCCGCCAGCTCGGGCGCCGAGCCCTTGGGCGCGATGCCGCCGGGACAGGTCGCCGCGAAGCTCTGGCCGCCTTCGACGCCAAATGAGGCGAGCACGCTGTGGACCACGCCGGCGGCGTCGGGGGTGTTGAAGTGGTACTGCGCCAGATGGTCGATCAGCCAGCCCGTGAAGACCGGCCCGCCGCCCAGGGCGATCAGGTTCAGGAAGAAGAACAGCAGGGCCGTGGCGGTGGCCCGGCGGCGCGGCTCCACCGAGTTCTGGACCACGGCGAAGGTCGGGGCCAGGTAGACATAGTGGAAGATACCGGGGATCAGCAGGATCATCGCCGTCGCCTGCCAGTCGCTCTGCAGATAGGCGAGGATGTAGATCGGCGTGCAGATGGTCAGGCCGATGGCCGGGACCCAGGCGTACCACTTGAAGCTCCGCTTGCCGGCCCAGTCGCTCAGGAAGCCGCCGACAAGGGTGCCGATGCCGGCCGAGAAGCCGCCGATCAGGCCTGTGATCAGGCCCACCTGCGCCAGGCCCAGGCCGAAGGCGCGCACGAAGTAAGATGGCACGAAGGCGCCCGAGCCGTACGAGCCGAACGAGGCGATGGTCACGCCCAGCACCATGTTCAGGACGGGCCACTTGAAGAACAGGATCTTGAACACCGCCCACAGTTCCGAGAACTCGTTGGCGATGGAGAACGCCGGCTTGGGCGCGGGCTCGACCACGAGGTTCTCGGCCTCGATCGGGCGCTCGACGATCTCGGAATGGCCACGCGGCGGCTCCTTGATCACCAGCTTGACGATCAGGGCCAGGATCACGCCGGGCAGGCCGACGATGACGAAGGCCACGCGCCAGCTGAACTCCTGGGCCAGCCAGCCGCCGGCAACCGCGCCGAACATGGTGCCCAGCGGGATGCCGAACGAATAGATCGACAGGGCCGAGGCGCGCTGCTTGGGTTCGTAATAGTCGCTGATCAGCGAGTGGCTCGGCGGCGAGCAGCCGGCCTCGCCGACGCCGACGCCGAAGCGGAACAGGGCCAGTTGGGCGAAGCTCGTCGCCGCGCCGCACAGGGCGGTGAACCCCGACCAGACCACCAGCGACAGCGAGATGATGGTCACGCGGTTCCAACGCTCGGCCAGGCGCGCGATCGGGATGCCGAGCAGGGTGTAGAGCAGGGCGAAGTAGAGACCGCCCAGCAAGCCCAGCTGCGTATCGGTCAGTTTCAGGTCTACCTTGATGGCCTGACCGATGGTGGCGATGATCGTCCGGTCGATGAAGTTGAAGGTGTAGGTGGCCAGCAGCAGCCCCAGCACCGTCGCCTTGTAGCCATTCGAATAAAGCGGCCGTTCGCCGCCGGACGCACGCGCGTCGGCCATACTGACTCTCTCCCTTCAAACATTTGTTCTAATTCTTTGAAGGGACTGTGACCGAGCGGAAGGCAAAGCGCCAGAGGCTAAATTTCAGCCTCCGACGCCGCCGAAAATCAGGCGACCATCTCTTCGCGGATGCTGCTGCGGGCCGCCCAGAACAGGCCGAACGCGGCCAGGCCCAGCGTCGACGAGACGATCAGCGCCCAGCGCACACCCTGCGCCTCGCCTAGGCCCATATGGCCGGACAGCACGTCGCTGAGAATGCCGACGGCCAACGGACCAAGGCCCAGGCCAATCAGGTTGATGACCAGCAGCAGCACGGCCGAGGCGGTCGCGCGCAGGGCCGGATCGACGATGCTCTGGGCGGTGGCGTAGACCGGCCCGTACCACAGCGTCCCCAGCAGGGCGTTGACGGCCAGGAGGCAGATCGCGGTCATCGGCGCGTCCAGGCTGACGGCGGTGACGAAGATCGGGATGGTGATCAGCGAGGCGATGGCGGGCACGGTCACATAGGCCCGCAGATCCTTGGCCCCCAGGCGATCGGCGAAGACGCCGCCCAGCCAGGCGCCGATCACCCCCGCCGTACCGCCGATCAGCCCTAGGGCCAGGCCCAGGAAGCCGGCCGACTTCAGGCCGAAGGTCGAGGCCAACTGGGCGATTTCCGGCCCGTGGTTGCGGAAGAAGAACGAGGCGGTGAACGGCGCGTGGCCATAGCCGATGAAGGCCTTGATCGAGGCGGCCAGGGCCACCAGCCAGAAGGTCTTCTTGGTCGCCAGCACCGCCAGGGCGGCGGCGAAACTGATCTGCGAGCTGGCGCGGGCGGCCATCTCGGCGGCCAGCTTCTTGCGCGGCTCCACCAGGGTGAAAGCGGCGATCAAGGCGAAGACCACGCCCGGCGCGCCCGCCACCATGAACGCCGCCCGCCAGCCATGGGCGTCGGCGATCAGCCCGCCCATGGCCATGCCGGCGAGGGTGCCCAATGGCGTGCCGATCGAATAGAAGGCGATGGCGCTGGCCCGCTTCTCGCGCGGCACGTAGTCGGTGATCAGCGAGTGGGCGGGCGGGGTGCAGCCGGCCTCGCCGACGCCCACCCCGATCCGCGCCAGGATCAGCTGCCAGAAGTTCTGGGTGAAGCCGCACAGCACGGTGAAGGCGCTCCACGCGGCCACCGAGGCGCCGATGATGAAGGGCCGGTTCCTGGTCTCGGCGAGACGGGCGATCGGGATGCCCAGCACGGTGTAGAAGATGGCGAAGGCCAGGCCCGTCATCATGCCCAGCTGCCAGTCGGCCAGGCCCAGATCGCGCTTGATCGGCTCGGCCAGGATGTTGACCACCTGCCGGTCCAGGAAGTTCAGGGTGTAGATGATCAGCAGCACCCATAGGGCGTAACGGCGATAGCCCGTCGAAACGGGATTGATGACCGGCGACGGCACGTCCGCCATGAGCGCTCTCCCTCGAACAGTTGTTCTAATCGTTGAGGCCACCTTAGACGCAGGGTAAGCCGGGCGGCAATCGCATCAGGGAGCGCGCGCCATGGAACTCGTGATCGGCACCAAGCGGTGGTCAAGCTGGTCGTTGCGGCCGTGGCTGGCGCTGAAGCGCACCGGCGCGTCGTTCCAGGAGATCGAGATCCAGTTGCGCCAGGGCGCGGCCAGCGACGCGGCCATCGCCGAGCACTCGCCCAGCCGGCAGGTGCCGGTGCTGAAGGTCGGCGACCTGACCCTCTGGGACTCGCTGGCCATCTGCGAATACCTGGCCGAGACCTATCCCGACGCCAAGCTGTGGCCGGCCGATCCGATCCTGCGGGCGCTGGGCCGCTCGGCGGCGGCCGAGATGCATGGCGGCTTCCAGGCTCTGCGCGGCGAGTGCGCGATGGCGCTGGAAGAGGAACCGCGCGCGGTCGACATCTCCGAGGCCACCCAGAAGAACGTGCGGACGATCGTCGAGCGCTGGAACCAGTTGCTGTCGCGGTCCGGCGGACCGTTCCTGCTGGGCGAGTGGTCGATCGCCGACGCCTTCTACACGCCGGTGGCGACGCGCTTCCGCACCCATGGGATCAAGCCGGCTGACTATGGCGATGCCGGACCGGCGGCAGCCTATGCCGAGCGCCTGCTGGCGACGCCGGAGTTCCTGGAATGGGAGCGCGCGTCGCTGGCCTAGCCTTCGCGTCGGCGGGCCAATTCCGCGCGGATCAGCGCCTGGATGTCCATGCCGGATATGGTCAGCCCGTCGATCCTGGCGTCGTCGATCGTGACGCCGCTGAGATTGACGTTGTTGAGTCTGGCCTTCGACAGGTCGACATCCGCGAACGTCGCGCCCGCCAGGCGACAATTCGAGAAGGCCGCCGCCGACAGGTCGCGGTTCTCGAAGCGCGAGGCCTCGGTATCCACCGCGAGCGGCTGGCCGACGTCGATACGGTTGCCGTCGGGGTCGGCGAAGACGAAAGCCCTCATCCCGTAGTCCTTGTCGGCTAGCGACTTGATGATCCGCACGCCGGCCGCGATCAGGACCTCATGCAGGGCGTCGACATCGTCGACCATCAGATGAGCGATATTGGTGGTCGAGGGCTTGTGGTCCTTCACCAGGCTGAGATGCAGCTCGGCCCCGTCCTTCTGCAGGATCATGAAGCCCACCGGATCGCCGTTTTCGAAGGTCTTCTTGAAGCCCAGGACGTCGCCATAGAAGGCGCTGGCGGCGTGGATGTCGCGGGTGAACGCCGACGCGGCAAGGCGGCCGAACGTGATGTTCGAGGTCGATGAGGTCATCGCTCGCGGTTTCCCTGTGGAAAAAGGGCAGGGGCGGCGGTGCGCGTGCCCGAAGTGGAGCGGTGTCCGGCTCCGACCCTGCCACAGGGAAATCGACAGTTCTATAGGTTCGCCCTAGAGACCCGCGGGTACGCCGTTGGTGACGGGCGGCGGCTTGCAGCGGCCGGCGCGGGCCTGGACGACATAGAACAGCGCGCGGCCTTGGGCGAAGCTGCTGTGCTCGGCCAGCGGATTGGTCGGCTGGCCGGTGGTCAGGCTCAGGGCCTGCTCGCCGCTGTTGGCGGCCTGGCCCAGCGAGGCCTGGTTCCAGCGGCTCAGCACCGGCGCGCAGGCGGCCACCACCGCCTCGGCGACAATCTCTGCGCCGTCCTTGGAGCCGGCCAGGCTGTAGGCCCAGCGGCGGGCGCACTCGTCGACCGGCGTCGACGGATCCGAAGCCGCCGCGGCGCCAGGACCCGCATTGTTGCTGAAGTCGGCGCAGATCTTCGGGTTGGACATGGCCTCGTGACCGTTTTCACAGGCGGTCAGGGCGAGGGTGGCGAGGGCCAGGGCGGCCATCACGGGCTTGCGGATCATCTTTTGATTTCCGTGGATTTCTAGCGGGGGCAGATCTGGACGGGGCGCTGGGCCAAGCGACCGCGCTCGTCGTAGTAGGAGATCGTGGCGTTGCGGCACGTCCCGCCGGTCGGCGCGGAAACCTGCTGAAAGGTCCCGTCGCGGACTTCGCCGGTCGCGACCGGGTTGCCCATGTGGTCGTAGTAGACCTGACGGACGGGCGCGGGCCGCGTTGGCGCCGCCGCGGCGGCGCGATAGCCGGAGCTGTAATAGGCCGTGCGCGTGCGACAGCCGCTCTTGCCGATCTCGCGGCCGACCAGGGCGCCGCCGACGCCGCCGATCAGCAGACCGCCGCCACCCTTGGAGATGGCGTTGCCGACCAGGGCGCCGCCCAGGCCGCCGATGACTGTTCCGGTGGCCTTGCGGCTGCGGCAGGTGGCGGCGTCGGCGTCCGTGGGCGCCAGCGTCGCGGGAAGGGCGATGGCGCCGATGGCCAGGCCGATGATGACGAGACGGGTCATGTGAACTTCGCTTTGGTGAAGGTCCCTCGGGCTTCACAACGCGTCTCGTCGGCAGAAGGATGCGCGAACGGCGGGATGTCGACTTAACACCCGCCGTTCGCGCCCTGCATTCCTAGGCCTGGCGTCCGGCGCGAACCGCCGCCGCCAACTGGTCGAGCAGGGTCACCGAGGTCGTCCAGTCGACGCAGGCGTCGGTGACCGACTGGCCGTAGGTCAGGGACTGGCCGGGGACGATGTCCTGGCGGCCGGCCACGAGGTTGCTCTCGATCATCACGCCCATGATCGGCGAGGTCCCGGTCGCCACCTGAGCGCAGACGTCGGCGACGACGGCCGGCTGGTTCTCGTGGTTCTTGCCGCTGTTGGCGTGGCTGACATCGACCATGATCCGGGCAGGCATGCCGGCCTTGGCCACCGTCTCCGCGGCGGCGGCCACGCTGGCGGCGTCGTAGTTCGGCGTCTTGCCGCCGCGCAGCACGACGTGGCAGTCGTCGTTGCCGGTGGTGGTGGCGATGGCCGCGCGGCCCTCCTTGGTCACGGCCAGGAAATGGTGCGGCTGAGAGGCGGCGGTGACCGCGTCGACCGCGACCTTGACGTCGCCATTGGTGCCGTTCTTGAAGCCGACGGGGCAAGAGAGGCCCGAGGCCATCTCGCGGTGGATCTGGCTTTCGGTCGTGCGGGCGCCGATCGCGCCCCAGGCCACCAGGTCGGCGATGTATTGGGGCGTGGTGACATCCAGGAACTCGCAGGCCGTCGGCAGGCCCTGGGCGCTGATATCCAGCAGCACCCGGCGCGCCAGGCGCAGGCCTTCGTTGATCCGGAAGCCGCCGTCCAGGTCCGGATCGTTGATCAGGCCCTTCCAGCCCACCGTGGTGCGCGGCTTTTCGAAGTAGACGCGCATGATCACTTCCAGCTCGCCGGCATGGCGCTCGCGTTCGGCGGCCAGGCGCTGGGCATAGTCGAGGGCGGCCTTCGGGTCGTGGATCGAGCAGGGGCCGATCACCACCACGAGGCGGTCGTCGCGGCCATGCAGGATCTCGTGGACGGCCGTGCGCGCGTCGCCGACGATCTCGGCGATCGACGAGCTGGCTGGAGCCTCGCCGATCACCTGGGCGGGCGGGCTGAGGGTCTGCAGCTTTTCAATGCGCAGGTCGTCGGTGGGGACCGGCAGCGAGACGAGATGGGCGGCGGTCGAGGAAGGCATGGCGTACTCCGGAAGATCCTGTGAGGTCCGGGGGCCATGAAAAAAGCCGCCCGGGGAACCCCTGGCGGCTGGTGAAGGTGTTCTTTGTGGCCCGATGTCAGGCCGAACGAAACCCTCCCGGCGCCAGAGGCGTCGGATAGCTAAAATACCAAAACAGCTGTTGGCTGGCGGCGAGGGTCATCACGGAAACCCTAGCGTCGCCTTTCGCGCCTGTCACCCCCGATAAGCAGCCGCCGCGACCGATCGTCCCGGATTCACGATTAATCGGGATTCACCAAGCCTCGCGACCCCGCCTTAACCATCCGCCTCCATCCTGTATCGAAACGGGATTAGGAGACGGCCGCATGGGCCAGCACGTGGAGACCCTGGTGATCGGCGCCGGCCCGGCCGGGCTGACGACCGCCTACACCCTGGCCAAGGCCGGCCGCGCCGTGACCGTGCTGGAGATGGACCCGACCTATGTCGGCGGCATCAGCCGGACCGTGGACTACAAGGGCTTCAAGTTCGACATCGGCGGCCACCGCTTCTTCTCGAAGAGCAAGGAGATCGTCGACCTCTGGAACGAGATCCTGCCCGACGATTTCATCGACCGGCCGCGCCTGTCGCGCATCTATTACCGCGAAAAGTTCTACGCCTATCCGCTGAAGGCCTTCGAGGCGCTCGCGAATCTCGGCGTGTGGACGGCGACCAAGTGCATGGCCTCGTTCGGCTGGGCCAAGCTGAACCCGATCGCGGCGCCGGCGACCTTCCACCAGTGGGTGCGCAACCAGTTCGGCGAGAAGCTGTTCTCGATCTTCTTCAAGACCTACACCGAGAAGGTGTGGGGCATGAGCTGCGACGAGATCTCGGCCGACTGGGCCAGCCAGCGCATCAAGGGTCTGGACCTGGCCTCGGCCATCATCGACGGCCTCAAGCGCTCCCTGGGCGTCAAGGCCAAGACGGGTGAGGGCGCGCCCAAGACCCTGATCGAGAGCTTCCGCTATCCCCGCAAGGGCCCCGGCATGATGTGGGAGGCTTGCGCCCGAAAAGTCACCGCCCTGGGCGGACAGGTTCGCATGGGCCGCAAGGTCGACGGCCTGCACTACGACAAGCTGGCCAAAATCTGGACCGTCAGCGTCACCTGCGCCGACGGCAAGAAGGAGATCTACACGGCCGACGATGTCGTCTCGTCGGCGCCGATCCGCGAGCTGATGCAAGCGATTTCGCCCACCCCGATCAGCGTCTTTCACGCCGGCGAACTGATGTACCGCGACTTCCTGACCGTGGTGCTGATCGGCAAGCCGCAGAAGGAGCTGCCCGACAACTGGATCTACATTCACGATCCGTCGGTGAAGGTCGGCCGTGTGCAGAACTTCCGCTCGTGGTCGCCCGAGATGATCCCGGACGGCGTGTCGACCTGCCTGGGCCTGGAATACTTCTGCTTCGAGGGCGACGGCCTGTGGGTCACTTCGGACGAGGACTTGGTCGCCCAGGCCAAGCACGAGATCGCCAAGATCGGCCTGATGGACCCGGCGGACGTCTACGACGCCTGCGTGGTGCGCCAGCACAAGGCCTATCCGGTCTATGACGACGTCTATGCCGAGCACATCAAGATGATCCGCCTGGACCTGAAGATGCACTTCCCGGGGCTGCACCTCGTCGGCCGCAACGGCATGCACAAGTACAACAACCAGGACCACGCCATGATGACCGGCCTGCTGACGGCCGAGAACATCATCGCCGGCGAGACCCTGCACGACGTATGGGAGGTCAACGAGGACGCCGAGTACGGCGAAGCCGGCGTCTCCGGCGCCCGCGAGGCCCTGCGTAGCGAGCGCGCCGTGCCGACCAAGGTCGCCGCCTGATCATGATCCGGCTCTGGCGGCTTTTGCCTGAAGGGCTGCGGGAACTGGCGCTTTACGGCCTGGCCAGCGCCCTTGCGCTGGGGATGGACTGGGGCTTGCTGCTGGCGCTGACGGCGGTGGGCGTGAACTATCTCGTGGCTTCGGCGACGGGGTTCGTCAGCGGCATGGCCGTGACCTATCTGCTGTCGGTCTCGATGGTGTTCCGCCACCGCCCGGTCGCCGATCGCCGACGCGAGTTCGTCGGCTTCGTCGGCGTGGGCCTGGCCGGCCTCGTTTTGACCCAAGGCCTGATGGCCCTGTGGGTCGAGGCGCTGCACATGAGCCCAGGCGTGGCCAAGATCCCGACCGCGGGCATCGTCTTCGTGTTCAACTTCACCGTCCGCCGGGCGCTGCTGTTCAAGGCTCCCAAAAGTCTTGCGAGCGTCAATTCCGTCGAACCGTGAGCCGGCTGAAGAACCTCGCCGATAGCCGCTGGCTGGGCTGGCTGGCCGCCTTTGGGCTGTTCCTGCTGAGCCGTCCCTATCTCGGCGTCCATCACGATGGCCGCCTCTATGTGGCCGACGCCCTGGCCAAGCTGGATCCGGCGGGCGTCGGGCGCGACCTGATGTTCGTCCATGACGGGCAGTTCGGCTTCAGCCTCTACACGCCGATACTGGCGCGCCTGATCGCTCTGCTGGGCCTGTCGGGCGCGACTATGGCGATTGTGCTCCTGACTTTGACGCTGTGGTTCGCGGCGGCGGCGATGCTGGTCGAGCGCTTTCTGGCCCACCGGTCGCCGGCCCTGCGCTGGGCGGCCCTGGTCTTCGTGGTCGCCCTGCCGGGGCTGTACGGCCCGATGAACGTCATCGGCTTCGGCGAGGCCTACGCCACGCCACGCGGCCTGGTCGAGGCCGCGGGTCTGGCCGGCATGGCCGCGTATCTAATCGGTCGGCGTTGGCTGGGCCTTGGGCTCTGCGTCGTCGGCATGCTGTTCCATCCGATCATGGGCCTGTGCTCGGCCGCCGCGATCGGGGTCGCGCTGTGCTTCGAGGATCGCCGCTGGCTGTGGGGCGGCCTGGCGGGGGCCAGCGTCGTCGTGGCGGCGGGCCTGGCGCATCTGCCGGTCGCCGACCGCCTGGTCACCGTCATGGATCCGGCCTGGCGCGGTGTGGTCGAGGCGCGCAGCCCGTTCCTGTTCCCGTCGCTCTGGCCGATCGAGGCCTGGAGCCGCCTGGCCGTGCAGGCCTGCACGGTCGCGGCGGCGGCGTTCCTGCTGCAAGGCGCCTCGCGTCGCCTGGCGCTGGGCGCGCTGGTGGCCGGTCTGGTCGGCGTCGCCATGGTCGCGGTGCTGGGGGACCGGCTGTCTTTGATCCTGTTCCTGCAGGTCCAGAGCTGGCGCACGTTGCAGCCGCTGGCGGTGCTGGCCCTGGCGTGCCTGGCGTTGCTCAGCGCCGAACTGCCCCGGCGTGGACCGGCCGGTTTGCTCGCTCTGGCCCTGCTCGGCCTGGCGTGGATGGTCCACGACCTGGGCGCGTTCGGCTTGCTGGTCGCGCCGTTCGGTTTGCTGTTCGCGGCCGTGGGTGAAAAGGCGCGCTTCGGCCGTCCGGACCTGATCTCGGCGGCCGCCGTGGGGATGATCGCCGCGACGGTGGTCGGCTGCGCCGCGCTAACCGGGGCGGGGCTCGTCACCGAGTTCGCCAGGACAGGGGCCTATAGCCAGAACGCCCTCTGGTTCAGCGACGTCCCGGCCCTGATCATCGCTGTGTGCCTCGGCGTCTGGCTGGCGCGGGGATGGACTTCGCCACCCGTGACCGTCCGTGTCGTCGGGGTCCTCGTGATCGGGCTACTGGCGGTTCTGCTATGGGACGACCGCTCGGCCTATGTCCGTGATCGCGACGCGGGCAGGGATCCCGCGCTGGTCGCCATGACCAAGTCGCGGCCTGGCGCGGTTCTGTGGCTGTCGGGCGATGTGGAGCCTTGGGTGCTGATCGGCCGACCGAGCTGGTTCAGCACGGTGCAGAGCGCGGGCGTGGTGTTCTCCCGACCGTTAGCTCTGGAACTGTGGCGGCGCGCCGAGCGTCTGGAGAGAGCGCGCCTCATGGGCCGCGACTCCATCAGGCCACTGACCGTCGCCGCCTCGCGCGCACCGTCGCCGAGCCCGGACAAGATCCGCGTCTTCTGCGCCGCGCCCGACGCCCCGGCCTGGATCATCTGGCCGCGCTGGAGCGATCAGGCGCTGTCGCCCGGCCTGGCCGCACGCGACTGGACGCCTAAGGCGCCGTTCCGAGCCGACCTGGACGGCCGCCGGCTGACCGCCGAGCGCTACGCCGTGATTCCCTGCGCCGGTGACTGAACCGCCTCGACGGCCTCGTGGGGCGTCTTCAAACGGTCGATGCTCCAGCCGATGAAATGCACCAGTGCATCGGCCAGGCCGACCATGGCCGCCAGCACGAAGACGCTGGAAATCAGAAGGACCATCAGAGCCGACATAGGAAACTCCCGCTTCGCAGGATCAAGCGAAGAAAAGGCGGAGGGGTTCCTGCGAGAGCCTCTCAAGCGTGGAAAAATTTGGCTTGTGGTTGACAACGTTGTCACGCTTCCTGTGAATGGCGCGTCCGCGCAAAGACGGATTCCACGAATAAACGTCACTAGGGAGTGGTGAAGTGATTGCGTTGAAATACAGCTTTGAGGGCGCCGTCCGATGACTGACGCCGCGATCGCGAAAACCACGACGAAAGACGTAGGCAAGGGCGGGGGCGTCAAGCTCGCCGTCGTCTATGTGACCTGCCTGTTCTTCATCTGGGCGCTGGTCACCAACCTCCTCGACCCGCTGCTCAAGACCTTCAAGACGGTTTTCACCCTGAGCCCCGTCGAGGCCAGCCTGACCGGCTTCGCCTTCTTCATCGCCTACGGGATCATGTCGCTGCCGTCGGCCGCGTTCCTGTCCAAGCTCGGCTACGCCCGGTCGGTCATGGTCGGCCTGGGCAGTATCGTCGCCGGCTGTTTCATCGCCATCGCGGCGGCCAAGCTGCACACCTTCGGCGTCTTCCTGGTCGGCCTATTCGTGATGGCGTCCGGCGTGACCCTGCTGCAGGTGGCGGCCAACCCGCTGATCGCCTCGATGGGCAAGCCCGACGAAGCCTCCTTCCGACTGAACCTGTCGCAAGCGTTCAACTCGCTGGGCGCGGCCTGCGGCCTGTGGTTCGGCGCGAACTTCCTGCTCAAGGGCGAGATCTTCACCAAGGGTGTGGTGATCACCCAGGCCATGCGCGAGCAGGCCTTGGGCTTTGTCTCGAA
This sequence comes from Caulobacter sp. FV1ye6ST, assembly GCF_058681225.1. NCBI lineage: Bacteria > Pseudomonadati > Pseudomonadota > Alphaproteobacteria > Caulobacterales > Caulobacteraceae > Caulobacter > Caulobacter sp. FV1ye6ST. Next base: position 3,685,281 of record NZ_CM178733.1, on the reverse strand, counting down.
CGTCTACCTCGTGATCGGCGTGGGCCTGGCCCTGTTCATCCTGCTGATCTTCCTGGTCCGCCAGAAGATTACCGATGCGGCGCCGAAGACCGGCCAATTGGTCAATCCGTTCACCGCCCTGACCTCGAAGTGGGCGAACCTGGGCGCGATCGGCATCTTCCTCTATGTCGGCGCCGAGGTGGCGATCTCGCTTCACCTGCTGCTGTTCCTGGAGCAGTCGCGCATTCTGGACATCCCGTCCGAGCAGGCTGGCAAGCTGACGACCTTCTACATGGTGTTCGCCATGATCGGCCGCTTCGCCGGTTCGGCCATGCTGAAGACGATCAAGGACTACGCCCTGCTGACCGCCGTGGCTGTCGGCGCCATCGTGCTGTGCCTGGTCGTCATCCTGACCAAGGACATGACCCCCACGGCCCACACCGGCACGGTGAACCTGCTGCTGGCCTCGGCTCCGATGACGTCGGGTCTGATCCCAGCCTTCGCGGCCCTGCTGATCGGCCTGTTCAACTCGATCATGTTCCCGACGATCTTCACCCTGACCCTGCAACGGTCCTCGGCGCCGACCTCGGCGACCTCGGGGCTGCTGTGCATGGCCATCGTGGGCGGCGCCTTCCTGCCGCTGGCCTTCGCCAAGATCGAGGAACTGACCGGTTCGATCTCGATGGGCTTCATCGCTCCGCTGGTTTGCTACGTCTACGTCCTGTGGTTCGCGATCGTCGCCAAGAAGGCTCCGACCCACGAGATCCAGGAAGGCGTGGCGGGCGGCCACTAGAGCGGCCTTTCCGAACAGAACCACCTGCAAGCCCCCCGGGAAGCGCGTCTTCCCGGGGTTCTTTTTTGTCTTCGGTTCGGGGATGGGGCGCCGCCTCTTTAGGCACAGGCTCCGTTTCAGTTTTCCTGGGGGCGGCTACCGGAAAACCTCGCTCGCAATTCCCATCGCACGGCACGACATTCCGTCCTCAAGTTCGTCGAGGATCGCGCATGGCCGTCGCCCAGCCGAAGAGTAGCCGTTTCATCAGCGGGTTCGGAGTCCAGGTGCTGGCCGCCATGGTCGTCGGCCTGGGCCTGGGCCTGCTGGCCCGCAACCTGGGACCGGACGAAGGGCAGGCGGGCTATGCCCTGGCCGAAACCCTGCATCAGGTCGGCTCGATCTTCGTCCAGCTGCTGCGCACCCTGGTGCCGCCGCTCGTGTTCACGGCCATCGTCGCCTCGATCGCCAATATCGCTCAACTGCAGAACGCCGCCCGACTGGTCTGGCGGACGCTGTTCTGGTTCGCGGTCACCGCCCTGATCGCCGTGCTGATCGGCATCGCCCTGGGCCTGATCCTGCAGCCGGGCCTGCACACCACCGTCGCGGCCGCGGCCGCCAAGGCGCCCAAGACCCACGGCTCGTGGCTGGACTTCCTGACCGGCCTGGTCCCCGGAAACATCCTGGGCCTGGCGGCCTCGACCAAGGTTTCGGACGCTGGCGTCGCCACGACCTCGCTGTCGTTCAACGTGCTGCAGATCGTGGTCATCTCGCTGGTGGCGGGCGTCGCGGCCCTGAGGGTCGGCGAGGCGGGCGAGGCCTTCCTGAAGTTCAACGCCTCGGCCCTAGCGATCGTGCGCAAGGTGCTGTGGTGGGTGATCCGCCTGACGCCGATCGGCACCGTCGGCCTGTTCGGCAACGCCGTGGCGCAGTACGGCTGGACGACGCTCGGCCAGCTCGGCGCCTTCACCGGCGCGATCTACATCGGTCTCGCCTTGGTGTTGCTGGTCGTATACCCGACCATTCTGGCCCTGAACGGCCTGAACCCGATCAAGTTCTTCCAAGGCGCCTGGCCGGCGATCCAACTGGGATTCGTGTCGCGCTCTTCGATCGGCACCCTGCCGGTGACCGAGGCGGTGACCGAGACCAGTCTGGGCGTGCCACGCGCCTATGCCGCCTTCGCCGTGCCGTTCGGCGCGACCACCAAGATGGACGGCTGCGCGGCCATCTATCCGGCGATCTCGGCGATCTTCGTGGCTCAGTTCTTCGGCGTGCACCTGGCCTGGTCGGACTATTTCCTGATCGTCTTCGTCTCGGTGATCGGTTCGGCGGCCACAGCGGGCCTGACCGGCGCGACTGTTATGCTGACCCTGACCCTGTCGACCCTGGGCCTGCCGCTGGAAGGGGTGGGCCTGCTGCTGGCCATCGACCCCATACTCGACATGGGCCGCACCGCCGTGAACGTGGCGGGTCAAGTGCTGGTGCCGACCATCGTGGCCAAGCGCGAAGGGATCCTGGATCTCGAGGTCTACAACACCGCTCGCGTTCCGGCCGAGACGGTGCTGCACCCCGCTGAATAGGCGAGCGCGGTTGCGCCGGGACGCTTTAGCGGCAATTTTGCCGGCCTCGTAAAGCGTCCCCGGGGGATTCCATGGCTTTGAAGACGACGAACGGCGGCCCGCGGGGGCCGAACCGGCGCGCCTTCCTGTCCAGCGCCGCGGCCCTGATGGGTCTGGCCGTCACCGCTCCCCGCGCCTTCGCCCGGGCGTCGGATCGCGTCGAAGGGCTGCTGGCCCAGATGACGATCGAGGAGAAGGCCGGCCAGCTGTCGTGCTTCGCCGACATGATCCGGCCGCCGATCGGCGACATCAATCCGCTGGTCAATATCCGCAACGCCGAGATCCTGCTGGCCGAGGTAAGGGCTGGACGGATCGGGGCGCTGTTCAACGGGGTGGGCGCCCAGGCCGCGCGCGACACGCAGAAGGCCGCGATCGAGGACTCGCGCCTGAAGATCCCCTTGCTGTTCGCGGCCGACGTGATTCACGGTTTCCGCACCGTGTTCCCGATCCCGCTGGGCGAGACCGCCAGCTTCGACCCGCACCTGGCCGAGCGCACCGCCCGCGCCACGGCGATGGAGGCGACCGCCTCGGGCCTGCACTGGACGTTCGCGCCGATGGTCGACGTCGCCAGGGATCAGCGCTGGGGCCGGGTCGCGGAGGGCGCGGGCGAGGACACCTATCTCGGCGAGATGATGGCCGCCGCCCGCGTGCGCGGCTTCCAGGGCAAGGACCTCAAGGCCGGCGACAGCATGCTGGCCACGCCCAAACACTTCGCCGCCTATGGCGCGGTGATGGCGGGGCTGGAGTACAATTCGGTCGAGATCTCCGAGGCCACCCTGCGCGAGGTGCACCTGCCGCCGTTCCAGGCCGCCTTCGCGGCCGGCGCCTTGACCACCATGTCGGCCTTCAACGACGTCAACGGTGTCCCGGCGACGGCCAACAAGAGGCTGCTGACCGACATCCTGCGCGGGGAGTGGGGCTTCAAGGGCGTGGTGGTTTCGGACTACACGGCCGACCAGGAGCTGGTGACCCACGGCTACGCCGCCGACGACCGCGACGCCGCGCGCCTGGCCATCCTGGCCGGGGTCGACATGAGCATGCAGAGCGGCCTCTACAATCGCTACCTGCCGGAACTGGTCGCCTCGGGCGCGGTGCCGATAGCCACGGTCGACGCGGCCGTGCGCCGAGTGCTGGCCCTGAAGGAGGCGATCGGCCTCTTCGACAATCCCTACCGCTCGCTGGATCCGCGCGATGAGGCGGCCCGCACCGCCACGCCCGCCCTGCGCGCCCTGAGCCGCGAGGCTGGCGCGCGCGCGATCGTGCTGCTGAAGAACGATCGCGCCCTCTTGCCCTTGCCCAAGGCCGGCAAGCGCTTGGCCCTGATCGGTCCGTTCGCCGATGACCGCGACAACGTGCTGGGGGCCTGGGGCGGCTTCTTCGCCGATCGTCGCCTGAACGTCGACCTCGCCAGCGGCGTCCGCGCCCAACTGGCCGATCCGGGAAGTCTGATCGTCGAGCGCGGCTGCGAGGTCGAGACCACCGTCGCGGGCGGCTTCGAGCGCGCCGTGGCCGCCGCCCAGGCCGCGGACATCGTCCTCCTGGCCATCGGCGAAAGCCAGGACATGACGGGCGAGGCCAAGTCGCGCACCGACATCCGAATCCCACCGGTGCAGCAGCGCCTGGCCGAAGCGATCGCCGCCACCGGCAAGCCGGTTGTCGTCCTGCTCCGCCATGGCCGCGCCATCCAGCTTGAGGGCGTGGTCCGTGACGCCCAGGCGATCCTGGCGACCTGGTTCCTGGGCAGCGAGATGGGCAACGCCGTGGCCGACGTGCTGTTCGGCGTGGTGAACCCCTCGGGTCGGCTGCCGGTCAGCTTCCCGATCGACAGCGGCCAGGAGCCGTTCTTCTACAACGGCCGGACCACCGGTCGCCCAGCGCCGGCCGATCCGAACGGCCAGGAGTACAAGGCGCGCTGGCGCTCGATCCGCAATGACGCGCTCTATCCCTTCGGATTCGGGCTCAGCTACACGCGCTTCGACGTCACCGACATGAAGCTGTCGACGGCGCGGCTGGGGTGGAGCGATACGCTGCATGTGACCGCCAAGGTCAAGAACAGCGGCAATCTGCACGGCGACCACGTCGTCCAGCTCTATATCCGCGACCGGGTCGCCAGCCGCACCCGGCCGGTGCGCGAGCTGAAGGGCTTCCAGCGCGTCTCCCTGGCGCCGGGCGGCGAGCGCGAGGTTCGGTTCGAGCTGAGGCGCGAGAGCCTGATGTTCGTCGGCGACCACGACTACTGGATCGCCGAGCCGGGGATGTTCGACGTCTGGCTGGCCAATTCGTCGGTCGACGGCCTGATGGCCAGCTTCGAGCTTTTGGCCGCCGGGCAGGGGTGAACCCGAATCGGCGCCGTTAGGAATTAGGGCGTGAATCGGGCCATCGCCTTGCTTCGAGGCGTCCGCGTTAAGTGCGCGCTAAGCTAAACCTCGCCTGCTCAGGTGCTGTGAACGGACGAGGCAGGGACAGGCCAAGGCCTTGTCCCATAAGGCTTATGGCCGATCCGAGCACTGGGAAATATAGGTCCGCGTGAACACACGCAGGGCAGGCATTACGCTGCGTCGGCATGTCTCGTTGAAAGGACTTGGAAAGGAAATATGGTTACCGGAATCAAGTCATAGTTGGGCTTGTTGCGGGACGCTTGATTTTGGGGGGCGTCTCCATGGTTTGCGTCGGGCGCGCGAAAGTGCGTATCGGCCCAGCAAGGATGGATGAATGTCGATCTCGAGCCTTTCCGCGGCGCAGATCTCGAACCTCTCGGTCACGGCGATCCAGGGGCTGTCCACGACGGACATCCAGTCGCTCAACGGCTCGCAGATCGCAGCGATCAGCGCGACGGGGATCGGCGCGCTCGCCGACACCCAGGTCGCCGCGCTCAGCACGACGCAGGTCAAGGCCCTCACCACCACCCAGATCCCGAAGTTCGCGACTTCGGTGGTCTTCGACGTCACCCAGTTGACGCAGCTCTCTACCAACCAGGTCTCCGCGCTTACCTCCACCCAGCTGGCCGCCCTCGACACCTCGCATATCGCCAGCCTCGGCTCGACCCAGATCGGCGCCCTGTCGGCGACCAACTTCTCGGGCTTGGTCGGCACCCAGATCGCCGCGCTTAGCCAGGACCAGATCAAGGGCGTCAGCGTCGTCCAGGCCAAGAGCCTGAGCGTCGGCGACATCGGCGAGCTGGTGGGCACCCAGATCGCCGCCCTTGGCGTCGATCGCGTCGCGGCGCTGTCGACGACCAATGTGTCGGCGCTGGACGCCACCCAGATGGGGTCGCTGACCGCCACGCAGGTCGCCGGCCTGACGGCGGCGCAGATCAAGGGCCTGACCACCACCGACATCGGCGAGATGTCGACGACGCAGGTCGGCGCTCTGTCGGCCGCTCAACTGGGCGCGCTGACCACGGGCGCGTTCTCGGCCCTGGCGGCCACCCAGATGGCCGTGCTGACGGCGACGCAGCTCAAGGGCGTCACCAACGACCAGATCAAGGCCATGACGGTCACCGACATCGGTGAGCTGTCCTCGACCCAGGTCGGCGGCCTCAGCGCCGGTCAGCTCGGCGCCCTGACCACGGGTCAGGCCGCGACGCTGTCGACCGACCAGATCGCCGTCCTGGCCTCGACCCAGGTCGCGGCCCTGTCAACCTCCGCTCTCTCGGCCCTGAACGCGACCCAGGTCGGCGGGCTGAACGAAAATCAGATCAAGGGCCTGACGGTCCAGCAGATGTCCGCCCTGAGCGTCAGCGACGTCGGCGAGCTGTCTTCCACGCAGGTGGGGTACCTGAGCGCGACCCAGCTGGGCGCGCTGACCACGGGCGCGTTCTCGGCCCTGGACGCCACGCAGGTGGCGGCTCTGTCGACGAGCCAGATCAAGGGTCTTACGGCCAACCAGCTGAAAGCCCTGACGACCACCGACATCGGCGAGCTGACGACGACCCAGATCGGCTCCTTGGCGACCAGCCAGTTGGCCGCCATCACCTCCACCAACATCTCGGCCCTGGCCGACACCCAGGTGGCGGCGCTGACGACGACCCAGATCAAGGGTCTGACCGTTGACCAGCTGAAGGGCCTGAGCGTCACCGACGTCGGCGAGCTGTCCACGACCCAGGTCGAGGCCCTGCTGCCCAACCAAGTGGGGTCGCTGACGGCGGCCGCCTTCTCGGCCCTGGCCGATACCCAGGTCGCCAGGCTGAGCAACAGCCAGATCGCCGGCATCAGCGCGACCCAGATCCGCGGCATGACGGTCACCGACATCGGTGAGCTGTCCTCGACCCAGATCGGAGGCCTGACGACCGCTCAACTGGGCGTGCTGGCCACCACCCAGGCGCAGGCGTTGACGACCACCCAGATCGGCGGCCTCACCTCGGCTCAGCTGGGCGCGGTCAGCACGACCAACCTGACCCTGATGGACGCCACGCAGTTGGGCGCCCTGTCGACGACGCAGCTGAAGGGCCTTACCGCCCAGCAGGTGGGGGCCCTGACGGTCACCAATGTGGGCAATCTGGCCGACACCCAGATCGGCGGGCTTTCGTCGACTCAGCTGGGCGCGATCTCGACGACCAGCTTCTCCTCGTTGAACGCCACCCAGGTCGCGCTGATCAACGCGACCCAGATCAAGGGCCTGACCGCCAACCAGATCAAGGCGCTGACGACCACCGATGTCGGCGAACTGTCGACTACCCAGGTCGCCTCGCTGACGACCGCCCAGCTGGGCGCGATGTCCACGACCAACCTTTCGGCGCTCAACGCCAACCAGATGGCGGCCCTGACCGAGACCCAGGTGAAGGGGCTGACGGCCGATCAGCTGAAGAACCTGACGACCACCGACATCGGCGAACTGACCACCACCCAGGTCAAGGCGCTGAGCGCCGACCAGATCAAGAACCTGAGCACCGCCGCCGTGTCGGCGTTGGTCGACACCCAGGTCGCGGTGCTGAGCAGCACGCAGGTGAGGGGTCTGTCCGCGGCCCAGCTGCAGGCCTTGACGGCCAGCGACATCGCGGAACTGGCCGACACCCAGATCGGCGCCCTGGCGACCTCGCAGCTGTCGGCTCTGAACCTGACCAACGTGAAGAGCCTTTCGACGGCTCAGCTGGGTCAGCTGACCGCCACGCAGGTCGGTTCGCTTTCGGCGACGAACTTCGCGGCGCTGGACGCCACGCAGGTCGGCTCGCTGACCGAGAGCCAGGTGAAGGGCCTGACCAGCGCCCAGCTGGCCGCCCTGACGGCCTCCGACATTGGCGAGCTAGCCACGACCCAGATCAGCGCTCTGAGCGCCGCCCAGGTCGGCTCCCTGACGGCGACGGCGTTCACCGCGCTGAACGCTAACCAGACGGCGGCGCTGACGACCACGCAGATGAAGGGGATTACCTCTTCGCAGCTCAAGGCCTTGTCGACGACCGACATCGGTGACCTGGCCGACACCCAGATCGGCGCCCTGACGGCGAGCCAGCTGGGCTCCATGACCTCGACGGGCTTCTCGGCCCTCAGCGCCACTCAGATGGCGCAGATCACGACGGGCCAGATCAAGGGCCTGACCGCTGATCAGCTGAAGAACCTGACCGTCACCGACATCGGCGAGCTGTCGACCACGCAGGTCTCGGCCCTGACGGCCGACCAGATCAAGAACCTCTCGGCGGCCAGCATCTCGGCCCTGGTCGACACCCAGATCGCCGTTCTGGCCAACACGCAGATCCAGGCGCTGAACACGACCCAACTAAAGGGCCTGTCGGTCTCCGACATCGACGAGCTGTCGGCGACCCAGGTCGGCGCGCTGTCCGCGGCCCAGCTGACCGCCCTGGCCTCGACCCAGGTGCGGGAGCTTTCGACCACGCAGCTGGGCGCCCTTACCGGCACGCAGGTGGGCGCGATCACGGCGACCAATTTCAGCCTGATGGACGCCACCCAGATGGGCGCCCTGACCTCGACCCAGCTGAAGGGCCTGACCACCGCCCAGGTAGCGGCCCTGACCACCACCAACGTGGCTGCCCTCGCCGATACGCAGGTCCAGGCGCTGAGCGCGAGCCAACTGGGCGCCATGGCCGCGACCAGCTTCTCCGCCCTGAATTCGACCCAGGTCGCCCTGATCAACGAGACTCAGATCAAGGGCCTGACGACCGCCCAGGTGAAGGGTCTGTCGGTCACCGACATCGGCGAGCTGAACACGACGCAGCTGTCGGCCCTGTCGACCGTCCAGATCGGCGCGCTGTCGGCGACCAACTTCTCGGCCCTGGCCGACACCCAGGTGGCGGCGCTTACGGCGACCCAGATGAAGGGCCTGACCGCCGCCCAGATCAGCGGTCTGTCCCTCACCGACGTGGGCGAACTGTCCGCGACCCAGATCGGCGCCCTGGGCGCCGACCAGATCAAGAACCTCGCTCCGGCCAATCTCTCGGCCCTCGACGCCACGCAGACCGCGGCTCTGACGGTGACCCAGATGAAGGGTCTGACCAACACCCAGATCGCCAGTCTGACCGTCACCGACATCGGCGAGCTGAACCAGACCCAGATCGGCGCTTTGTCGACCGCCCAGATCGCGTCGTTGAACGTCGCCGATCTGTCGACGACCCAAATCTCGGGCCTCAGCGCCTCCGTGATCGGCGCGCTCGGCGCGACCAAGTTCTCCGCCTGGGACGCCACCCAGGTCAGCGCGCTGAACGACACCCAGATCAAGGGTCTCACCGCCTCGCAGCTGGTGGCCTTGAGCGTCACCGACATCGCCGAGTTCTCCACCACGCAGGTCAAGGCCCTGACGTCGACCCAGCTGGGCGCGCTATCGGCCACGGGCTTCTCGGCCCTGGACGCCACCCAGGTCGGCGTGCTGTCGACCGCCCAGATCAAGGGCGTCTCGGCCTCGCAGCTTAAGGCGCTGACGATCACCGACGTCGGTGAACTGTCGACCACCCAGGTCAACGCGCTCTCGGCGGCGCAGGTCGGCGCGCTGACGGCCACGGGCTTCTCGGCCCTCGACGCCAATCAGGTGGCGGCCCTGACGACGACCCAGATCAAGGGTCTTACGGCCGACCAACTGAAGAACCTGACGACCACCGACGTCGGCGAGCTGCTGACGACCCAGATTCAGGCCCTGACGGCCGATCAAGTGAGAAACCTCTCGGCGGCCAGCATTTCGGCCCTCGCCGACACCCAGGTCGCGGTTCTGGCCAACACCCAGATCCAGGCGTTGAGCGCCACCCAGCTGAAGGGCCTGTCGGTCACGGACATCGACGAGCTGTCGTCGACCCAGATCGGCGCGCTTTCGGCTCTGCAGATCGGCGCCCTGGCCGGGACTCAGGTGCAAGAGCTGTCGACGACCCAGCTTTCGGGCCTGACCGCCAGCCAGGTCGGCGCGCTCAGCAACACCGCCTTCCTGGCCCTGGACGGGACCCAGGTGCAAAGCCTGACCGCGACCCAGGTCAAGGGCCTGACGACCGTCCAGCTGAAAGCGCTGGACGGCGTCAATATCCTCGAGTTCTCGACGGCGGTGGCCAAGCTGTCCGCCAGCCAGTTGGGGTCGCTGACCACCACCGCGCTGAACGCCCTGGACTCGACCCAGGTCGCGGCCCTGACAACCACCCAGATGGGCGGACTGACGGGCACGCAGGCGAACGGCCTGTCGGGCAGCCTCATGGCCTACATCGACGAGACCCAGGCGGCATCCATGTCGACCAGCCTGTTGTCGGCGCTGTCGGCGACCATGCTGGAAAGCCTGGACACGACCAAGACCCAGGCCCTGACGGCGACCCAGCTTAAGGCGCTGACCGTGGCTCAGGTGGGTGCGGTCTCCGGCGGCCTGTTGAACGAGCTGACCGGCACGCAGCTGGCCAATCTGACGACGGCCCAGATCGGCGCGATCAACGCCACCAACATCGGCTCGCTCGATGACACCGCGGTGAGCTCGCTGACCGCCAGCCAGATTGGCGCGATCAAGAAGGAAGCCATCAGCAGCTTCGCCAACCGCTACTCCGACGACCTGCAGGCCAGCCAGATTCCCGGCCTGACGACGGCTCAGATCGGCGCGCTGCCGCAAGGCATCCTGTGGACCTTTAGCGACACCAATCTCGCCGCGCTGTCTTCCACTCAGATCGGCGCCCTGTCGGCGACCAACCTGAAGAGTCTTAGTCAGACGCAGACCGCCGCTCTGACGACGACCCAGGTCAAGGGCCTGACGGCCACCCAGATCACTGGAATGGGCTACGACGCGACGGAACTCAGCGAGACGGCGATCGGCGTGCTCAGCGCGACCCAGGTCGGCGGCTTTGAATTCACGGCGCTCAACAATCTGGACGTCACTAAGTTCGCGGCGATCACCTCGACGCAGGTCAAGGGCCTGACCGCCACCCAGATCAAGGGCTTCGCCCAGGGCGGCGCGCTCGACCGTCTGGCCGACACCCAGATCCAGGGACTTTCGGCCCTGCAGGTCGGCGCGTTCAGCACCACGAGCTTCTCGCTGCTGAACCAGACTCAGGTCGCGGCGCTGAACGCCACCCAGATCAAGGGCATCGCGGCGAGCCAACTGCAGAGCCTGACAACCAGCGACATCGGCGAGTTCTCGACCACCCAGATTCGGGCCCTGACCGCGGATCAGCTGAAGCAGCTGTCGGCGACCAATATCTCGGCGCTCTCCAGCACCCAGGTCTCGGCTCTGGTCAACACCCAGCTCCAGGCGCTGAGCACGACCCAGCTGAAGGGCCTGTCGGTCACCGACATCGACGAACTGTCGGCGACCCAGATCGGCCAGCTCGCGCCGGCCCAGATCACCGCCCTGGTTCCGAGCCAGTTGCAGGAACTGTCGACCACCCAGATCGGCGGCCTGACCTCGACCCAGCTGGGCGCGATCTCGGCGACCAACGTCTCCCTGATGAGCGACACCCAGCTCGGCGCGCTGACGACGACACAGATCAAGGGCCTGACCGCGCAACAGTTGGGCGCTCTGACCACCGGCAATATCGCCGCCCTGGCCGACACCCAGGTGGAAGCCCTCAGCTCGACCCAGCTGGGCGGCATGACGCCCACCGGCTTCTCCAGCCTCAACGTCACCCAGATGGCGAAGCTGAGCCCGGTGCAGCTGAAGGGCCTGACGACCGCCCAGGTCAAGGGCTTGACCGTGACCGATGTCGGCGAGCTGTCGACCACCCAGGTCAGCGCTCTGTCGGCGGCCCAGATCGGCGCCCTGACCGCCACGGCCTTCTCGGCCCTGGTCGACACCCAGGTGGCCGCGCTGACGACGACCCAGATCAAGGGGCTGACGGCCGACCAGCTGAAGGGCCTGAACACCACCGACATCGGCGAGCTGACGACGACCCAGGTCGCCAATCTGGCGCCCACCCAGCTGGCGCTGATCTCGGCGACCAACATCTCGGCGCTGGACGCCACCCAGACCGCCGCGCTGACGGCGGCCCAGATCAAGGGCCTCACCGTCGATCAGGTGAAGGGCTTGTCGACGACCGACATCGGCGACTTGGCCGACACCCAGGTCGCCGCCCTGACCGCGCCCCAGGTGGGAGCCTTGAGCGCGAGCCAGGCTGGGACGCTGTCGGCCGGCCAGATCGCCCTGATGGCCGCGACCCAGGTCGGCGCCCTTTCGACCACCGCCTTCTCGGCCCTGGACGCCAGTCAGGTCGGCGCTCTGAACGCCACCCAGGTAAAGGGCATCGGCGCGAGCCAGCTGGCGGCCTTGAGCTCCACCGATGTCGGCCAGTTCATCGACACCCAGATCGCCGCGCTGAGCATCCTGCAACTGGCGGCGATGTCGGCGACCAACATCTCGGCCCTGAACGCCACCCAGACCGCCGCGCTGACCACGACCCAGGTGAAGGGTCTGACGGCATCGCAGCTGAAGGGCCTGTCGGTGACCGACGTGGGCGATCTGGCGGCCTCGCAGCTGGCGGCCCTGACGAGCACCCAACTGGGCGCCCTGGGCACGACGGTGATCGACGCGTTGAGCACGACCCAGGTCGGCCAGTTGCAAGCCACGCAGATCTCAGGCCTGACCGCCACCCAGCTGGACTATCTGTCGACCACAAACATAGCGGCGCTGACCACGACCCAGGCCAACGCCCTGACGACCGCCCAGGTGCAGAGCCTGAGCGACGCCCAGATCTCGGCCTATCTGACCGTGGGCTGATCCCGTCCGCCGCCCGCGTCTCCAAGACTCGGGCGGCGGATAGCCTCCGATCGATGCGCTCTGGCATTGGTCGAGTTCCCAACCCCATGCCATGATCACGCGGCGCTGACTCGCGCGCGGCTTTCGCGCACGCCTGTCCGCCGCCTATCGGTTTCAGGAAGACAATGGCCGACGTTACGCTGAACCTGCTCAGTACGCTGACCGCCGAAGGGTGCTCGCTGGGCGACCTGATCACCCTTGCGTCCGACCTTGGGGCGGGGGGGCAGCCCGCTCTCGCCGACCAAGCCTACAAGATCTGGATCAAGTTCAACGCCGAACATCCGCAGCTGTCGGTGGCGCTGTTCAACCGCGCGGTCCTGCAGGCCGCTCTGGGGGATAATCCCGGCGCGGCGGCCTCTCTGGAACACGCCATCAAGATCAATCCCGACTTCCTGCCGGCCTATGTGAACCTGGGCGGCATCCAGGAGCGGGCCGGGCTGGGCGAACTGGCCGTCGCCACCTGGGAGGCGGGGGCCAACCGCCAGGTGGTGATCAGCGGCGTCGGCGCAGGCTATGCCTTCACCTGCCTCAAGCAGATAGCGCGCCTGCTGGGTGACATGCATCAGTCGGCCCGCGCCGAACTGGCCCTGCAGCGCGCGGCGGAGCTCGATCCCACGGCCATGGACGTGATCGGCCAGCTGGTCGCCACGCGCCTGTCGCAGTGCAAGTGGCCGGCCCTGCAGCCGACCGAGCGGGTGACCCGCGAGACCCTGCTGGCGGGGGTCAATCCGCTCTCGATCGCCGCCTATACGGACGACCCGTTGCTGCTGCTGGCCGCGGGCGCCAACTTCGTCGAACGCGAGGCCAAGGTCACGCCCGAGCAGGTCCGGGTGGATCGCAGCGACGCCCCGGTCGACACCGCCGGCCGCCGTCCGCGCATCGGCTACATTTCGTCGGACCTTCGCGACCACGCCGTCGGCTATCTGATGGCCGAACTGTTCGAGGTCCACGACAAGTCCAAGGTCGAGGTCTTCGCCTACTATTGCGGTCCGGAGTCCAGCGATGGTCTGAACACCCGCATCCGCGCGGCGGTGGAGCACTTCACTGATATTCGTCCGATGTCGGACGATGAGGCCGCTCAGCGCATCGTCGACGACGGCATCGACATCCTGGTCGACGTCAACGGCCACACCCGCGACGCCCGCACCTCGGTCTTCGCCCGTCGTCCGGCCCCGATCATCGTCAACTGGCTGGGCTATCCCGGCACGATGGGCAGCGACTACCACCACTACATCATCGCCGACCCGTGGATCATCCCGCCGGAGATGGAGCTCTACTACTCCGAGGCCGTGCGCCGGATCCCCTGCTACCAGCCCAATGACCGCCGCCGGAAGGTGGAGGAGACCGTCCCGACCCGCGCCGAGGCCGGCCTGCCCGAGGACGCGTTCGTGTTCTGCTGCTTCAACGGCACGCAGAAGATCACGCCGCACGTCTTTGACCGCTGGATGGAGATCCTCAAGCGCACGCCGGGCAGCGTGCTGTGGCTGCTGGACAGCAATCCCGAGACCAACGCCCGCTTGCGCGACGCGGCCGAGGCGCGGGGCGTGGACCGCACCCGCCTGGTCTTCGCCCAGAAGTTGCAGAACGCCTTCCACCTGGCCCGCTACCGCTTGGCCGATCTGTTCCTGGACACCACGCCGTATGGCGCCCACACGACGGCCTCGGATGCGCTGTGGATGGCCGTGCCGGTCCTGACCTGGTCGGGCCGCTGCTTCGCCTCGCGGGTCTGCGGGAGCCTGGTGCGCAGCGCCGGCCTGCCCGAACTGGTCGTCGACAGCGCGCAGGCCTATGTCGAGAAGGCCGTCGAGCTCGGCGCCGATCGCGCCAGGACCCAGGCTCTGCGCGAGACGTTGGAGGCCAACCGCGACAGCTGCGTGCTGTTCGACATGGACCTCCTGGCCGGCAAGCTGGAGGACCTGTACGGCGAGATGATCGCCGAGCATCAGGCCGGCCAGAAGCCGCGGCCGAACCTGACCAATCTCGAGAGCTACTTCCGTATCGGCCTGTCGCTGGACCGTGACGATCGCGAGATGCAGACAGAGGCGGACCTGCACGGCCTGTACCGCCAGGAACTGGCGCGGCGCGACCGGGTCAAGTCCATCCCCGCCGACGGCCGGCTGTGGGAAGGCGGCGCTTCGTGAGCCAAGTCTCGCCAGCCGAGCTGTTCGGACGTCGCGCGACGCGGCCGTCGCAGTTCGGCCAGTTGGCGAGCCTGGGCGATCTATCGGGTCTGGTGGACCAGCTCCGGCGATGCAAGGCCGAGGACCCGGACTTCCGCATCCTGCTCGTCGGCGCCGGTCCGCCCCATTGGCCGGACGATCTGCGCGACGCCGCGCTGGGCGGGGCGGACGCCGATTTCCCCGGCGACCTCTCCGATCCCGAGACCTATGGCGCCGTGCTGGCCCATGTCGCGCGCAAGGGTCGCTTCGACTGCGTGCTGGCCACGCATGTGGTTCAGACCCTGACCCGGCCATCCGTGCTGCTGGAGCGCCTGCCGCTGATCGCCGAGGCCGGCTGGATCACCACGCCGTCGCGCTATCTCGAGGCCCTCAAGCCCGAGGGCGCTTATCGCGGCTTCGCCCATCACCGCTGGGCCGCCGACCACCTGGACGGCGCCCTGGTGCTGGCCCCCAAGACCCCTCTGCTCGAGCACCTGGCCTTTCCGGGCGAAGCCGTCTGGGCGCAGGCCCCGCAGCGCTTCGAGCTGCAGGTCGGCTGGCGCGGCGGCCTGAACTTCGCGGTGATGATGGGCGAGGGGACCTTGCCCGTCGGCGTCCAGGCCCAGGCCCTGCTGGGTCGCTTCTTCGAGGGCGTGCCGGCCGAGGCGCCGCCCGCGGCCGCGCCGTCGCTGGAGTCCGCTCTGGACGTCGCCGCCGAGCTGCCCAAGGCCATCGCCACCGCGCGCGACACGCAGGCGGGCCTGCATCCGCTGGGTCGGATGAAGTTCTACCACGACGCCGTCAGCCTGATCCTCTGCGAACCCCTGACCCGCGAAACTCTCGAGCTGTTCGAGCTGCTGCTGGCCGAGGCCGCGGCCATGGGCATGGAGTCGCCCGGTCCGGAGTGGGGCGACTGGGTCAATCACTACCGCGCGGTTATGGAGGCCCTGACCGGCGCCGACCTGGACGGCCCGACCCCGCCCGCGCCGGACGACGGCCCACGCACCTTCCTGACCGGGGATGGCCAGACCCTGGACGACGAGGGCCTGAAGGCCCACGCCGACGCTCTGGGCGCGGAAGTGGTGTTCTTCGCGGCGGGCGATCCCCGCTACGTCGAACTCTACGGCCGCTGGCTGGCGCTGTCGGTGCTCAAGCACAGCGACGTGCCGTTCCTGGTATTGATCCATGTGATCGGCGGGGCGGGCAAGCTGGCCGAGGCCGCCGCGACGGTGCGGATCGACGATCCGCGCGTGGTGTTCGTCGGCGACGACTTCGACGCTTCGGCGGTGACCACCCAGTGCTTCGAGGCGCCGCCGAAGGGCCTGATCGAGATCCCGGTCGCCCACTACCAGTCGGTGCGGTTCCAGCGCCTGGGCGGCCTGCTGGACCTGCTGCAACGGCCGGTCTTCGTGTCGGACATCGACCTGCTGCTGCAGCGCGGCGTCGCCGACCTGCTGGAGCAGTGGACCGACGCCGATCTGGTGCTGAACCTGAACGACAAGAATTTCCAGGCCGGCTCGCGCATCACCGCCAATCTGGTGCTGGCCCGACCGACTCCGGAGACGTCGATCCTGCTGCGCTGGCTGCGGGCCTATCTGGATGATCGGCTGTCGCGGGAGACGGTCACGCGCTGGATCGACCAGGTCGCCCTGAACTTGGCGCGCCGGCATCTGGAGCTGCATGCCCCGGGCGCGAAGGTCGGGACCTTCGACACCCAGAGCGACATCAACAACGTGATGTTCAAGGAATATGTCGAGGGCCACCCGTTCCGGTTCCTGTCCCTCTATCACGGGTTCGATACCTCGACCCTGGAGGAGTAGGCGGCCTAGAAGGTGGCCGAAGCCTTCATCACCACGGCCCCATCGACCTCCGCCCACAGCGCCGCGCCGTCGTCGGTGAGGCTGCCCTTGGCCGTGATCGTCTCGCCGGCGAAGGCGGGCTTGAGGGCGCGGAACGAAAAGCGGGTCAGCGGCCGGGCGGGCATGGCCTCGAGCAGAAGCAGGGCGATCAGGGGACCGTGGACGACGAGGCCGGGATAGCTCTCGACCTGCGTCGCATAGGGCAGGTCGTAGTGGATGCGATGGCTGTTCGAGGTCGCCGCCGAGAAGGCGAACAGCAGCACCGGATCGGTCGGCGTGTCGCGGGACCACTCGGCGGGCGGAAGCTCGACATCGGGCGTGCGACGCGCGGGCGGGGCGGCGGTGTAGACGATCGTCTGGCGTTCGGTGACGCGGAGCTCGCCGGTCTGGCTGAAGGTTCGGTCGACCGTGACGAAGGTTAGCGGACCGCTCGCGCCGGGCTTCTCCTCGACACTCGCGACGGTCTCGACGAGTTCGGTTTCGAGGCCGGGGAGGAGAGGACCAGCGAAGATCATGTCAGCCGCCGCGAACATCCGCCGAGGCGCTTCGATCGCCGGCAGGAACTGACCGCGCCTTTGATGGCCGTCGGGACCGAGGGCGGCGCGCGGGATCGGCTCGGCCAGGCATCCCCAATGCCAGGCGGGCGGGACCTCGGCCGGCGTCGGCCGGTCCAGCACCGCCGCCAACCGCGCCAGGTCCGAAGCCGCCAGGATCGCCGTCCGCCGCCTTTGCATCAGTACGAGCGGGGCAGGCCGAGCACGTGCTCGGCGACATAGGCCAGGATCAGGTTCGTCGAGATCGGGGCCACCTGATAGAGACGCGTCTCGCGGAACTTGCGCTCGATGTCGTACTCCTCGGCGAAACCGAAGCCGCCGTGGGTCTGCAGGCACATGTCGGCGGCGGCCCAAGACGCCTCCGAAGCCAGCATCTTGCCGATGTTCGCTTGCTCACCGCACGGCTGGCCGGCGTCGTAGCGGGCGGCCGCGTCATGGATCGTCAGCCGCGCGGCGTGGGCCTGGGCGTAGGCGCGGGCGATCGGGAACTGCACGCCCTGGTTCTGGCCGATCGGCCGGCCAAAGACCACGCGGCTGTTGGCGTAGTCACGCGCCTTGCCGATCAGCCACGACGCGTCGCCCAGGCACTCGGCGCCGATCAGGATCCGCTCGGCGTTCATGCCGTCGAGGATGTAGCGGAAGCCCTTGCCCTCTTCGCCGATCAGGCTGCCCTTGGGGATGACCAGATTGTCGAAGAAGACCTCGGTCGTGGCGTGGTTCAGCATGGTGGCGATCGGCTTGATCGTCAGGCCCTTGCCCTTGGCTTCCCGCATGTCGACCAGGAACACCGACAGGCCCTCGCTCCTGCGTGCGACCTGGTCCTTGGGCGTGGTGCGGGCCAGCAGCACCATCAAGTCGGAGTGCTCGGCTCGGCTGGTCCAGACTTTCTGGCCGTTGACGACATAGGTGTCGCCCTCGCGCCGGGCGAAGGTCGAGATCGAGGTGGTGTCGGTGCCGGCGGTCGGTTCGGTGACCCCGAAAGCCTGAAGGCGGATCGAGCCGTCGGCGATCCTTGGCAGCCAGGTCTCCTTCTGCGCTGTCGAACCGTGCCGCAGCACCGTGCCCATGGTGTACATCTGGGCGTGCAGCGCGGCGGCATTGCCGCCGCTGGCGTGGACCTCCTCCAGGATCGCCGAAGCGGCCGTCAGGCCAAGACCGCCGCCGCCATATTCCTCGGGGATCAGCACGCCCAGCAGCCCTGCCTTGGTCATGGCCGCCACGAACTCGGTGGGATAGGCCTTCTCGCGATCCAGGGCGCGCCAGTAGGGCGGTGGGAAGTCGCGGCACAGGGCCCGCACGGTCTGGCGCAGGGCCTCGATCAGTTCCGGATCGGCCAGCGACACTAGACGCGCTCGAACGACAGAGCCGCGCCCTGGCCGACGCCGATGCACAGCGTGGCCAGACCGCGCTTGCCGCTGGAGGCTTCCAGTTGGCGCAGAGCGGTCAGCACCAGCCGCGCGCCGGACGCGCCGAGCGGGTGACCGAGGGCGATGGCGCCGCCATTGGGGTTCACGTGGGCCCCGTCGTCGGGCAGGCCCAGCTGGCGCAGCACCGCCAGCCCCTGGGCGGCGAAGGCCTCGTTCAGCTCCACGGTGTCGAAGTCGCCGATCGTGAGACCTGTCTTGGCGAGGAGCTTCCGGACAGCCGGGACCGGGCCTACGCCCATCACGCGTGGCGCGACGCCGGCCGTGGCGTAACCGGTGATCCGGGCGCGCGGCGTCAGGCCATGGCGCTTCACCGCGTCCTCGGAGGCGACGATCAAGGCCACGGCGCCGTCATTGACGCCGGAAGCGTTGCCAGCCGTCACCGTGCCGCCTTCGCGGACGACGGGCTTCAGCTTGGCCAGGGCCTCTATCGTGGTCTCGCGCGGATGCTCGTCGCGATCGACGATGGTCGGGCCGGCCTTGCCCGGGATCTCGACGGGCGTGATTTCGCCGGCAAGGAAGCCGCTGGCCTGGGCCGCCGCCGCCCGCTGCTGGCTGCGCAGGGCGAAGGCGTCCTGGTCC
The DNA here is from genome assembly GCF_058681225.1 of Caulobacter sp. FV1ye6ST. Classification (NCBI taxonomy): domain Bacteria; kingdom Pseudomonadati; phylum Pseudomonadota; class Alphaproteobacteria; order Caulobacterales; family Caulobacteraceae; genus Caulobacter; species Caulobacter sp. FV1ye6ST. The sequence goes on along the minus strand of NZ_CM178733.1, from coordinate 3,666,178 downwards.
TCGCGGTTCACACCGTAGTCGGCGGCGACGTTCTCGGCGGTCTCGGGCATGGAGTCGACGCCATAGGCCTTGCGCATGGCCGGATTGACGAAGCGCCAGCCGATGGTGGTGTCGAAGATCTCGGCGTTGCGCGAAAAGGCGCTGTCGGCCTTGCCCATCACGAATGGCGCGCGGCTCATGCTTTCCACGCCGCCGGCGATCAGAAGGTCGTTGTGGCCCGACAGGATGGCGCGAGCCGCGTAACCGATCGCCTCCAGACCCGAAGCGCAGAGGCGGTTGACGGTTACGCCCGGCACGCCGACCGGATAGCCGGCCAGCAGCAGGCCCATGCGGGCGACGTTGCGGTTGTCCTCGCCGGCCTGGTTGGCGCAGCCCAGCACCACTTCGTCGAGGGCTTCCAGATCAAGGCCGGCGTTGCGCGCGGCCAGGGCCTTCAGCGGGATCGACGCCAGATCGTCGGCGCGCACCTTGGCAAGCGCGCCGCCATAGCGACCGATCGGGGTGCGGATGCCGTCACAGAGATAGGCGGTGGTCATGCGAAGGCTCCCGGATCGTCGCGCTCAAACAAGTGTTAGAGTCGCGAGAGGCCAGCCTCAACAAGTTTTCAGCGCCAGCCGCCCCCCAGGGCTTGGACCAGCGCCACCGCCGTCGTCTGGCGCGAGACCGCCGTCTGCACCAGCGTTCGGCGGGCCGACAGGGCCGAGGCCTGAGCCGAGACCACGTCGGTATAGGCGACCTGGCCGGCCTTGTACTGGTTCAGCAGCATCTGCTCGGTCTGGTCGGCGGCTTGGGAGGCTGTCAGCTGCAGGGCGTATTGCCGCTCCAGGGCGCGGGCCGCGGCCAACTGGTTCTCGACGTCCTCGAAGGCCTGGAGCGCCGTCTGGCGATAGTCGGCGGCGGTGGCGTCGTAGGCGGCGCGGGACTGCTCGACGCGGGCCTTGCGGGCGCCGGCGTCGAACAGGGTCTGGGCGGCTGTCAGGCCCAGAGACCAGGTGTTGGCCGAGGTGGTGAACAGGTCTCCCAGCACGCTGGAGGTCGAATTGCCGTTGGCCGACAGGCTGAAGGTCGGGAAGAAGGCCGCGCGGGCCACGCCGATGTCTGTATTGGCGGCGGCGACGCGACGTTCGGCGGCGGCGACGTCGGGACGACGCTCCAGCAGGGTCGAGGGCACGCCGATCGGGATCTCGGGGACGACCGGCCTCCAGTCGCTGACGGCCGCGATGCGGAAGCCGCTGGCCGGCTCGCCGACCAACACGGCGATGGCGTTCTCGAAGGTGGCGCGGTCCTGAACCAGGCCCTCCAGGGTCGACTGGGCGTTGGCCAGCTGGACCTGGGCCTGCAGAACGTCGGACTTGGGCGCGATGGCGGCGTTGTAGCGGTTGGTGGTGATCTGAAGCGACCGCTGGTAGCCCTCGACCGTGGCCTTGACCATGCCGATCTCGGCGTCGGCGCGGCGCAGGCCCAGATAGCTGGTCGCGAGCTCGCCTTGGGCGGAGAGCTGGGCGGCGGCGAGGTCGGCGGCGCTGGCTTCGGCGCTGAACTTGGCGCCGCTGATCCCGGCGCGGATGCGACCCCAGACGTCCGGCTCCCAGCTGGCGCCGATACCGACCTGATAGCGCTGGGTGTCGCCCGCGCGGGTGGCCCCGCCGGCCGAGGTCGTGGTCTTGGTGCCGCCACCGCCGGACTTGGTGGCCGAGCCGGAAAGGTCGATGGAGGGGAACAGGCTGGCGCGCTGCTCGCGGACCAGGGCGCGGGCCTGGCGATAGGCCGCCTCGGCCCGGGCGATGGTCTGGTTGTCCACCTCCACCCGCTCGGCCAGGGCGTTCAGTTGCGGGTCGCCCAGCAGGGTCCACCAGTCGCCGCGATCCAGATGGTCGGACGGCGTGGCCGTCTTCCAGCCCTCCAGGGCCTTGTAGGCGGCCGGAGCGGGGGCTTTCAGCGGCGGCGTCTCGTAGGCCGGCGTCATCGAGCAGGCGCCGAGGGCGAGGAGCGAGGCGGCGCCGATCAGGCGCGAAGGACGGATCATCGAGCGGGTTCCGGCGTGGTCGGGTGGTGGGTCAGATGCCGCTCGTCCTTGCGCGTCTTCCCGCGCAGGCGATCGAGATAGACATAGACCACGGGGGTGGTGATCAGGGTCAGCAGCTGGCTGGCGATCAGGCCGCCGATGATGGCCACGCCCAGCGGACGACGCAGCTCGGCGCCTTCGCCAAAGCCGATGGCAAGGGGCAGGGCGCCCAGGGCGGCGGCCAGGGTGGTCATAAGGATGGGGCGGAAGCGCAGCAGGCTGGCCTCGCGCACGGCTTCCTGGGCGGACAGGCCCCGGCTGCGCTGGGCGTCCAGGGCGAAGTCGATGATCAGGATGGCGTTCTTCTTGACTATGCCCAGCAGCAGGAAGACCCCGATCAAGGCGATGATCGAGAACTCCATCTTGAAGATCAGCAGGGCCACCACCGCGCCGACGCCGGCGGCGGGCAGGGTGGACAGCACCGTGATCGGGTGGACGTAGCTCTCGTAGAGGATGCCCAGCACGATGTAGATCGCCACGATGGCCGCCAGGATCAGCAGCGGCTGCTGCTTCATCTGGTCGTTGGCCTGGCGAGCCTGGCCCTGGAAGCTGCCGCGCACGGTGGTCGGCATGCCGATCTCGGCCTCGGCCTGAGCCACGGCGACCTGGGCGTCGCTCAGAGACTTGCCGTCCGCCAGGTTGAACGAGACCGTGGTGGCCAGCTCGCCGTTCTGGTGATTGACCGAGGTCGGGGTGGCGTTCTGGGAGACGCTGGCGATGGCCGACAGCGGCGTCATGGCCGTGGCGGCGGTGTTCAGGGCCGCGCCGGTCGACTGGTCGCGCAGGGCCGGATTGACGCTTGGGCCGCTCGCCTTCGCCGTCCCGGACGGCCGGGTCGGCACGTGCACGTCGTTCAGCGCCTCGGGACCTTGAGCGAACTTCTGTTGCCACTCCAGGATCACGGCGTACTGGTTGACGTCCTCGTAGATGGTCGCGACCTGGCGCTGGCCGAAGGCGTTGTAGAGCGCGTTGTCCACGGCGCGGGGCGTGACGCCCATTCGGGCGGCGCTGTCGCGGTCGATGGTCACCAGGGTCTCGACGCCGTTCTCCTGCTGGTCGGAGTCGACGTCGGTCAGCACGTCGCCATGCGCCTTCATGGCCTCGGCCAGCTTGGCGGCCCATTCCTTGAGGGCGGCGCTGCTGTCGCTGGTCAGGGTGTACTGATAGGTCGAGTTGCTCTGCCGGCCGCCCATGCGTAGGTCCTGCACCGGGTTCAGGAAAACGCTGATGCCGGTCACGCGCTGCAGCTGTGGGCGCAGGCGGGCGATGACCTCCGAGCCCTTCTCCTTGCGCTCGCCGACCGGCTTGAGATTGACGAACATGAAGCCGCCGCCGGCCCGGCCGCCACCGGTGAAGCCGACCACGGTGTCAACGGCCTTGTCCTTGCGGATGATGTTCACCACCTGCCGCAGCTTCTGCTGCATGGCCTGGGAGGAGACGGACTGGTCGGCCCGCATCCCGGCCATCAGCTGGCCGCTGTCCTGCTGTGGGAAGAAGCCCTTGGGCACGGCGATGTAGAGCCAGGCGGTCATGGCGATCACCGTCACCAGCAGGGCGATGACCAGAGGCTTGGCGTGCAGGGCCCAGTCCAGGCTGTGCTCGTAGGTCTTGTGGACGCGGTTGAACGCGGCCTCGAAGAAGCGCGACAGGCGGCCTTCCTTGTCCTTGTTCTCGGGGCGCAGCAGGTAGGCGCACATCATCGGCGTGGTGGTCAGGCTGATGACCAGCGAGATCAGCACCGCCGCGGACAGGGTGACGGCGAACTCGCGGAACAGCCGTCCGACCTGGCCGCCCATGAACAGCAGCGGAATGAACACGGCGACCAGCGAGATGCTGATCGACAGCACCGTGAAGCCGACCTCGCGCGCGCCCAGCAGGGCGGCCTCGAAGCGGTCCATGCCCTTCTCGATGTGACGGGCGGTGTTCTCCAGCACGACGATGGCGTCGTCGACCACGAAGCCGGTCGCCACCGTGATGGCCATCAGGCTGAGATTGTTGAGGGAAAAGCCCAGCAGGTACATCACCCCGAACGTGCCCAGCAGCGAGACGATGGTCGCCGCGGCGGGGATGAAGGTGGCGCGGGCGCTGCGCAGGAAGACGCTGACCACCACGATGACCAGGATGATCGAGATGAGCAGGGTGACCTCGATCTCGTGCAGCGAGGCGCGGATCGAGTTGGTGCGGTCGCTGGCCACGTCGACCGTGATGTCGGGCGGCAACTGGGCCCGCAGCTCGGGCAGGACGGCGCGGACGCTGTCGACCGTCTGGATGATATTGGCGCCGGGCTGGGCGGTGATCAGGACGATGATCGACGGCTTGCCGTTGAACAGGCCCAGGGTGCGGGTGTCGGCGACGCTGTCGGTGACCCGAGCGACGTCGGACAGGCGGATCGGCGCGCCGTTGCGCCAGGCCACGACGAGGCCGGCATAGTCGGCGGCCTTGCGGCCCGCGCCGGTGGTGTAGACCTGGTAGCGCTGGCCGTTGCCCTCCAGCGCGCCCTTGGGACGGTTGGCGTTGGCCGACTGGATCGCCGCGCGGACGTCCTCCATCGCCACGCCGTACTGGTTCAGCAGGAACGGATTGGCCGAAATCCGCACGGCCGGCAGCGAGCCGCCGCCGATCTCGACATCGCCCACGCCGCTGACCTGGGCCAGGCGCTGGGCCACGACGTTGGAGACCGCGTCATAGATCTGGCCGGGCGTTTTGCTGTCCGAGGTCAGGGCCAGGATAATCACCGGCGAGTCGGACGGATTGGCCTTGCGATAGGTCGGGTTGCTGCGCAGCGTCGCCGGCAGGTCGGCGCGGGCGGCGTTGATGGCGGCCTGCACCTCGCGCGCGGCGCCGTCGATCTGGCGGTTCAGGTCGAACTGGAGCGTGATCCGCGTCGAGCCCGTCGAACTTTGCGAGGTCATCTCGTTGACGCCCGAGATCGTGCCCAGCCGCCGCTCCAGCGGCGTGGCGACGCTGGAGGCCATGGTCTGCGGACTAGCCCCCGACAGGTTGGCCGACACCGAGACGGTCGGGAAGTCCACCTGCGGCAAGGGCGAGACCGGCAGAACGAAGAAGGCCGCGATCCCGGCCATGGCCAGGCCGATCGTCAGCAGGATGGTGGCGACCGGCCGCCGGATGAAGGGTCCGGACAGATTCACGAGGGCGCCCCCGGGATCGGCTCGGGATCGATCCGTTCTGGATGCGGGCCGTCATCGCGGCGCTGGCGCTTGGAGGTCGGGGCCAGGCGGTCGAAGGCGAGGTACACGACCGGGGTCGTGAACATGGTCAACAGCTGGCTCAGCAGCAGGCCGCCGAAAATAGCGATGCCCAGCGGACGTCGCAGCTCGGCTCCTTCGCCGAAGCCCAGCATCAGCGGGATGGCCGCGAACAGGGCCGCCAGGGTGGTCATCAGGATCGGGCGGAAGCGCAGGATGGCCGCCTGGAAGATGGCGTCGCGCGGGCTCTTGCCTTCCTCGCGCTCGGCGTCGATGGCGAAGTCGATCATCATGATCGCGTTCTTCTTGACGATGCCGATCAGCAGGATGATGCCGATGATCCCGATGACGCCCAGATCGTTTCCGGTGATCCACAGGGCCAGCAGCGCGCCGACGCCGGCCGAGGGCAGGGTCGACAGGATGGTCATCGGGTGGACGTAGCTCTCATAGAGCACGCCCAGCACGATGTAGACGCAGACCACGGCCGCCAGGATCAGCCACAGCTGGTTGGACAGCGAGTTCTGATAGGCCCCGGCCGCGCCCAGGAAGGTGGTGGTCACCGAGGCCGGCATTTCGATCGTCTTCATGGCCTTGCGGATCTCGTCGACCGCGTGGCCCAGCGAGACGCCGGGAGCGGTGTCGAAGCCGATCGTGGTGGCCGGGAACTGGGCGACATGCGTGACCTGCAGCGGCGACTGCTGGGTCTTGATCGTCGAGAAGGCGGCCAGCGGCGTCGGCGCGCCGCCGCCGGTCTTGAGGTTCAGATTGCCGAGCGTGGTCGGATCGACCAGGACGCCGGGCTTGGCCTCCAGGATAACCCGGTACTGGTTGGTCTCGGTGAAGATGGTCGAGACGATCCGCTGGCCGAAGGCGCTGTAGAGGGCGTCGTCGACATCCGAGGCCGTGATGGAGAGACGGGCGGCGGTGTCGCGGTCGATGTCGACATAGGCGGCCTGGCCGGTGGCCGAGGCGTCGCTATAGACGTTCCGAACAGACTTGAGATTGGCCAGTTCAGCGGTGAGCTTGCCGGCCCATGCCTTGATCGTGGCGGTGTCAGCGCCTTCCAGCGACAGGCGGTACTGGGTGGGACCCGTCTCGGCGTCGATGGTCAGGTCCTGGGTGGGCTGGAGATACAGCGTCACGCCCGGCACATTGGCCACGCGCTCACGCAGCCGCTGCATGATCTTTTCCTGCGAGCCGGAGCGGTCGGCCTTCAGGTTGATCTGCATCTGGCCGGTGTGGAGCATGGCGTTGTTTGCGCCGTCAACGCCGATGAACGAGGCGACGTTCTCCACCGCCGGATCGTCGAGGATCGCCTCGGCGGCCTGCTGCTGCAGGGCCGCCATGCGGTCGTAGGACACCGACTGGGCCATCTCGGTGCGGGCTTGCAACTGGCCGGTGTCCTGGGTGGGGAACAGGCCCTTGGGGATGATCATGTAGAGCACGCCGGTCAGGACCAGCGTGGCGACGGCGACGACGAGCGTCGCGACCTGCCTCTCCAGCACCCAGGCCAGGGCGACCTCGTAGCGAGCCTCGACCTTGGCGAACAGATCCTGGGTCTTCTTGCTGATCCCCTTGGCCTCCTCGCCCTCGTGCGGCTTCAGCCAGCGGGCCGACAGCATGGGGGTCAGGGTCAGGGAGACCACGGCCGAGATCAGGATGGTGATGGCCAGGCTGATGGCGAACTCGCGAAACAGGCGGCCGACCACGTCGCCCATGAACAGCAGCGGGATCAGCACCGCGATCAGCGAGATGGTCAGCGAGATGATCGTGAAGCCGATCTCTTTCGCGCCTTTCAACGCGGCTTCCATCGGCTTTTCGCCCTTCTCCAGATGGCGGGTGATGTTCTCGATCATCACGATGGCGTCGTCGACGACGAAGCCGGTGGCGATCGTCAGGGCCATCAGGCTGAGGTTGTTCAGCGAGAAGCCCATCAGGTACATCACCCCGCACGAGCCGATCAGCGAGATCGGCACGGCCAGGCTGGCGATCACCGTGGCGCGCAGGCTGTGCAGGAAGAAGAAGATCACCAGCACCACCAGCCCCACGGCCAGCAGCAGCTCGATCTCGACATGGTGCACGGAGGCGCGGATGCCGGTGGTGCGGTCGGCCAGCACCTGGACGTCCAGGGTGGCGGGCAGGCCGGCCTGAAGCTCGGGGAGCTTGGCCTTGATGGCGTCGACCGTCTTGATGACGTTGGCGCCGGGTTGACGCTGGACGTTGACGATGATCGCCGGGGTCTTGCCAGCCCAAGCGCCCAGGCGGGTGTTTTCGGCGCTCTCGACGACCTGGCCGATGTCCGACAGGCGGATCGGCGCGCCGTCCTTGTAGCTCACTATGAGCGAGCGGTAGTCATCGACGCTCAGCAACTGGTCGTTGGCGTTGATCGTGTAGCTGCGGGTGGGGCCGTCGAAGCTGCCCTTGGCGCTGTTGGCGTTGGCGGCGCTGATCGCGCTCTGCACGTCCGACAGGGTCAGACCATAGCTGGCCATGGCCTGGGTGTCGGCCTGGATGCGCATGGCTGGCCGCTGGCCGCCCGACAGCGACACCAGCCCCACGCCCGAGACCTGGCTGATCTTCTGGGCTAGCCGGGTGTTGACCAGGTTCTGCACCTCGGTCAGCGGCAGGGTGTCCGACGTGATGGCCAGGGTCAGGACCGGCGCGTCGGCCGGGTTGACCTTGGCGTAGACGGGCGGGGCGGGCAGGTCGGCCGGCAGCAGCGAGCCGCTGGCGTTGATGGCGGCCTGCACCTCCTGCTCGGCGACATCCAGCGTCTCGCCCAGATTGAACTGCAGGGTGATGACCGAGGCCCCGGCCGTGCTGACCGAGCTCATCCGGGCCAGGCCCGACATCTCGCCCAGCTGGCGTTCCAGCGGGGCGGTGACGGTCTGGCTCATCACCTCGGGGCTGGCCCCGGGATACAGGGTCTGGACCTGGATGGTGGGGTAGTCGACCTGCGGCAGGGCCGACAGCGGCAGCAGCCGGAAGCCGACCAGGCCGGCCAGGACGATGGCCGCCATGAACAGGGCCGTGGCGACCGGCCGCTGGATGAAGGGACGCGAGGGGTTCATCGGGTGCGGGTCCGTCTATTGCGGACGCTGCTGATGCTGGCGACGACCCTTGCCGTCGCCCTTGCCCTTGCCCTGACCTTGCGGACGCGCGCCCGGCAGCTGGACCTTGCCGCCGTCGCGCAGGCGGTCGCCGCCTTCGGTGATGACCTTGTCGCCGACCTTCAAGCCGTCGGTGACCTGCACCTGGACGCCCGTCGCCTGGCCGGTCTTCACCGGGGTCTTGGAGACGGTCTGGTCGCTGTTCAGCAGCCAGACGAACGCGCCGTCGCCGCCCTGGCGCACGGCCGTGGCCGGCACGACGATCGCGCCCTTGATGGTGTCCAGCTCCATGCGGACATTGACGAACTGGCTGGGGAACAGGCTGTTGCCCGCGTTCGGGAAACGGGCCTTGGCCTTCACCGTGCCGGTGCCTGTGTCCACGATATTGTCGAGCGTCGAGAAGGTCCCGCGATCCAGGGTCTGGGTGCGGGTGCGGTCCAGCGCGATGACGGGCACATTGGCGCGACCCTGACGAGCGGCGATGCGCGGGACGTCATCCTGCGGGACGGTGAACTCGACGTCGATCGGCGAGACGGTGGTGATCACCGCCACCCCGTTGGCGTCGCCCGCGCCGATATAGTTGCCGACATCCGTGACGCGCAGGCCCACGCGGCCAGAGACGGGCGCGACGATGCGGGCGAAGCCGAGGTTCAGGCGCGCCGTGCCGACGGCGGCGCGGTCGGCCATCACCGTGCCTTCCAACTGCTTGACCGTGGCGGCCTGGGTGTCGACCTCCTGACGGGCGATCGAGTCCTGGGTCAGCAGGGTCTGGTAGCGGGAAAGGGTCAACCGCGCCGCGGTCAGCTGGGCCTCGTCGCGGGTCTGGTTACCCTGCGCCTGCAGCAGCGCCATCTCGTAGGGGCGAGGATCGATCTGGACCAGGGCCTGGCCGCGCTGGACCACTTGACCTTCACGGAACATCACCTGGGTGATCGTGCCGCCGACCTGCGGACGCACGGTCACGGTCGCGGCCGGCTTCACCGTGCCCAAGGCCTCGATGACGATCGGTAGGTCCGTCGCGCTGGCCGTTGCCACCGCCACCGTGCTGGCCGGTCCGCGCCGACCGCCGCCACCGCCGAAGCCGCCGCCAGGACCACCGCCTTCGCCGCTCTTGTCGCCGTGCAGCAGAGTCCAGGCCAGCCAGGCCACGCCGGCCAAGGCCAGGATCGCGATCAGTCCGCCGAGGATCAGCGTCCGGCGGCGCGGGGGCGTACGCGGGGCGTGAAAGTCAGTCATCGTCAGCCTTCGAGGAGCCGCGCGCGGCGCGGCGTGGGCGGGCGGCGACTGGCCGCCCATGGGGAACGCGCCGTCATGAGCTGACGGACCTGGAGTCCCCTAGAGGTCGAACATGTGCGCCGGTTTGCAGGACTGAAATGATCGAGTCTCGATATGGCTCCGCTTCAACGTCGGAAAGTCGCCACGGTTTGGGGGCTCGGGACTTCGATCAGCCCATCGGCTTGTCGAGCGTGGTCGGCGGCTTGCTGAACCATTGTGGACCTTGCGGGGTCATGTGGATGCAGTCTTCCAGCCGCACGCCGAACTCGCCGGGGATGTAGATGCCCGGCTCGTCCGAGAAGCACATGCCCGCCGCCAGCCTGGTGGTCTCCGACATCACGAAGTTCACCGGCTCGTGGCCGTCCATGCCGATGCCGTGGCCGGTGCGGTGCGACAGGCCGGGCAGCTTGTAGCGCGGACCCCAGCCCAGGCTGTCATAGTAGGCGCGGACGGCGCGATCGACCGAGCCGGCCTCGACGCCGATTTGGGCGGCCTCGAAGGCCACCTGCTGGCCGCGCGCCACGTCGTTCCAGACCTTGCGCTGACGGGCGGTGGGCTCGCCAAACACGAAGGTGCGCGAGATGTCCGACTCATAGCCGCCGACATTGCAGCCGCAGTCCATCAGCACGACCTGACCCTCGCCCAGCACCTGGGCCTGGCGCGAGCCGTGTGGATAGGCGCTGGCCTCGCCGATCAGGATCAGGTTGAAGCTGACCCGCGCGCCTTGTTTCACGGTGAACTCGGCCATCAGGGCGCCGATGTCCTTGGGCCCCATGCCGGCTTTGACGTTGGCGTGGGTGTGGCGCAGGGCCGCGACGGTGACGTCCGCGGCGACCTGCATCAGGGCCAGTTCGGCCGGCGACTTGATCATCCGGCAGCCGCGGAACACAGCCGCGCCCGAGACGACCTGGGCCGAGGGCAGGGCGGTGCTCAGACCGTCGACGATGAACGCGCGGATCGTCTCCTCAACGCCGATCTTGCCGGACGCCAGCTTGCGGCCGGCCAGCAGTCCGGCGGCGACCGCATAGGGGCTTTCGTCTTCCTCCCAGGTGCGAACCTCGGCGGGCACGCCAAGGCTCTGGCGGATCGAGGGCTCCTCGAACTTCGGCACGACCATGCCGACCTGGCCCTCGCGCGGGATGATCGCAAGGCACGGCCGCTCGCTGCGGCTCCACTGCGCGCCGGTGAAGTAGTCCATCGACGAGCCCGGCTCGGTGACGATGGCCGACAGGCCCAGCTTGACCATCAGGGCCTGGGCGCGCTCCAGCCGCGCCTGGCGCTCGGCCGGACCGATCAGGGCGACGCCGTCGGTCATCTTCTTCGAGGGCGTCTGCCGCGCCCACGCCGGCGCGCCCAGCGCGGCCGCGCTCGCTGCCGCGCTGGCCAGGAAGCCGCGCCGGCCCAGCTCTTGAAGTGCGGTCATGTCGATCCTCGAAACCCTGTGAGCCCAACGCGACGCAGCCCGCGCCGACGACCTTTTGTGACCCCGGGGCGCTCGGCCTGACAAGGCCTGGATCGGAGGAGATTTATCGGTCCGGATCGACGGGAAGCGTCCGGCTCCGAGAGATCGGCCGGGCCTCTACGCTTGAGACCATCGAACCATTGATATCGGGCGCTGGGTTAGGTACCGCTACCATCAACGTGCGCGAGAACCGACGCACGACTTTGGGTAGGGCGGAAGACGATGAAAACGCTACTGACCGCAGGGCTGATCGCGGCGATGCTCGGACCGTCCGTTGCGACCGCACGGGCAGACCCGCTGGCGCCGACCGGGCGTTGGTCGGCCTATACCGCTGGGCGCGCGACCACGCCGCCCATGGGCTGGAGCACCTGGAACGCCTTCGCCACCGACATCGACGAGGAAAAAATCCTCGGCTCGGCGAAACAGATCGTCGACAGCGGCCTGGCGGCCAAAGGCTATCGCTACATCAATATCGACGACGGCTGGGCGCTGAAGCGCCGGATGCCCGATGGCCGGATGATCATCCGCGACGACAAGTTCCCGTCGTCGCGCACCGGTGGCGAGGCCCCTAGCTTCAAGCCGTTCACCGAAAAGCTCCACGCCATGGGGTTGAAGGCCGGCATCTATTCCGACCTGGGCCGCAACACCTGCTCCGAAGCCTATTCGCCGACCGACGACGACCTGCCCAAGGGCACGGTCCTTGAGCGCGAAGTCGGCATCTACGGCCGGATCGACCAGGACATCGCGCTCTATTTCAAGGACTGGGGTTTCGACTTCATCAAGGTCGATGGCTGCGGCCTGCGCGACTACGGCCCGCAAAGCGACCGCGTGCGTTCGGGCAAATTCCGGGCGCTGGGGCCTTTCCTGGACTCGGGGGCGGTGACGCGAACCGACATCCCGGCGATCCAGGCGATGTTCCGCCAGATCAATGTCGCGCTGGCCCGGGAGAATCCGGACGGCGACTATCTGCTGTCGCTCTGCGTCTGGGGGGCTGCCAATGTGCGCGCCTGGGGCAAGGACCATGGCGGCATCTCGCGCACCAGCGACGACATCTCGCCGGCCTGGGGGCGGCTGCTGGTCAACTACGACACGACCGTCACGCGCTCGCTCTACGCCCATCCGGGGTCTTGGAACGACCCGGACATGCTGCACATCGGCGCCGGGGACTTCGACGCCGATCACCTGACCGAGGCCCGTTCGCACTTCGCGCTGTGGGCGATGCTCAACGCGCCGCTGCTGATCGGGACCGACCTGCGCAAGACGCCCAAGGCCTTGCTCGACATCTTTGGCAATGCCGACATCATCGCGCTGGACCAGGACCCCGCCGGCAACCAGGCGACGCTGGCCCATGACTCCAGCGACCTGCAGATCCTGGTGAAGACCCTGGCGTCAGGCGACAAGGCCGTGGCGATCTTCAACCGGGGATCGGTCGACTACGACGTTGACCTGAGCGCGACGCACCTGAAGTTCAGCGAGGATGCGCCCATCGCGCTGACCGACCTGTGGAGCAAGCAGCGGACGACCTTCACCAAGCGAACCAAGCTGCACGTCAAGCCGCGCGAGACCCTGATCTTCCGCGCGCACGGGACACGCGCCCTGCAAGGAGGCTATTATCTGTCAGAGCAGCCCGGCAGCGTGAACCCGGCGGTGGACGGTATCGTCTATCCGACCCCCGATCCTTCCATCTTCCGGACCGCGGCGGGCTGGGGTGGAACCGGCGGCGCTGGCGACAGGCCGTCCTATGCCGGCTGGGGCGGCGCGCGCGCCGACAGCGCGCCCTACGGCCAGGTGCTTCACGTGGCGGGAAAACCCTTCGCTGCCGGCATCGGCATCCTCGCCAACTCGCGGCTCGAGGTGCGCAACAATGGGGCCCAGCGCTTCACCGCGGTGGTCGGGGTCGACGACAGCGCGACGGACAAGGCTGGCGTCGTAACCTTCGCCGTCTATGGTGACGGCAAGCTGCTGGCGACCAGCAAGCCGCTCAAGTGGGGCATGGCCGCCCAGCCGATCTCGGCGCCGGTCGCCGGCGTCAAGCTGATCGAGCTCGTGGCGCGCAGCCCTCGCGGGGACAACCAGCGCCTGCCCGTGACCTGGGGCGAGGCGGCTCTGCTGGAGCGCTGACGGCGATCGCGGCTCAGTCGTCGCCGCGATCGATCAGGCGCTTCTTGCGCCGATGCAGGTTGGCGGCGACGGCGAGCAGGACCAGAGGAACCAGGCCGGAGAGGACCTGTTCACTGGCGCCTGGCCAGTCGTGCAGCCAAGGCTTCAGGAAATAGCCGAGCAAGCCGAGCACGTAGTAGCCGACCGCGAAGATCGACAGCCCTTCCACGAGGCCCTGCAGCTTGGCTTGAAGCTCCAGGCTGGCGCTCATGCCGCGCAGGGTTTCCTGGTTCTGGCGGTCCAGGACGATGCCGAGCCGGGCCTGCAGAAGATCGCCGCAGCGCGCGACGCGCAGGGAAAGGTCGTCCAGCCGTCGGTCGGCCGCCTCGCGGGTGCGCATGGCCGGCTGCAGGCGCCGCGCGATGAACTCGCTCATGGTCGAATAGCCGGGAAGATGGCGCTCCCGCAGCGCCTCCAGCCGGTCCAGGGGCAGGCGGTGATAGGATTCCGTCGCGCCGCGCCGGAAACGGCTGTGGGCGGCGCGCAGCTCCACCTCGGCGGAGAGTTTCAGAAGGCTGTCCAGCACCGCCTGGCTGTCCTCGCCGCTCGCCAGGCCGCTGGCGATCGCCGAGAGCCTGGCTTCGGCCCCATCCAGCCAGGCGAGAAGCTCGCGGGCGGGCGGAAACCCGATCAGCGCCAGCTTCCGATAGTTGCCGATCTCCAACAGCGTCTGAACCAGCCGCGAGACTTCGTCGTTGGCGAGAGCGATGTTGTGGACATGGATACGCCCCGTGCCGCCTTCGCGCAGGCGAAAATCCGTCCAGATCCGCGCGGCGCCGTCGAAGACCTCGCACGACACGCAACGGGCCAGGTCGATATGCCGGTTCAGGATCGCCTCGGCCGGCGGCTCGGCGCCCGGCGCGGAGACCGAGATTTCGACGCCCCTGAACACCTGGCCCGGCGCGCCGTCCAGCCAGAAGCAGTCCTCGCCCACAACGGTCTCGAAGCCGAGCTCCGGACCCAGCGGTCCGTAGGTGAACAGGGTCCAGGTCGAGAATTCCTGGTGCCGCTCCCACAGCCAGCCGCCGGTCCCGCCGGCGACGAGGACCCTGCCGCCGGCGGGATCCTGGCCCGGCGCGAACAGGGCCACGAAGGCCGCCTCGGACGCCCGTTCGTCGGGGCTGACCAGGAAGACCCACTGGCGCAGCCGGACCGGCGCTTGTTCCAGCGGCAGGGCGCGCAGGTGCATCAGTTCACTCAGCGCCACCCTGAGCGGATGATCCCGACGGCTATGCATCACGTCCTCGCCCCATGCTTCCGGATCGCTAAGGGACCCGGACCTCGAACGAGCCGACGGCGCGGCCGGCCTGGTCGAAGAGGTTCACCACCGGGCTGTCCGCCCAGCCGTAGCGCACGCGCCCGACAGCGCCGCCGTCGCTCTTCAGCGTGACCTTGTCGCCAGTGACATGGCCCGGCGCGTACCGGCAGCCGCCGTCCGCGCCGCAAAGTTCGAAGCCGATGGCCGTGTCGGCGCTCCGCGCCACGAGGCCTCCGGCGGCGCCCGAGAAGGTCAGGATGGCGCCGCCGTCGGGCGCGCGTTCGACGGTCGTGACCCGGGGGCCGGTGGCGACGGCTTCGCCATAGGCGAGAACCCTCAGTGCATCGGCCGCTCGGCGCCCGACCTCCTGCTTCTCGCCAGGATGGATGTCGTAGGGATCGCCGAGGTCGAGGGTGACGACCACGGCCGCGTGGCCGTCGGCTTCGGCGGCGCGTCTCTGGGCGTCGCGCAAGCCGGCCCAGCCGCTCTCGACGGGCTTGCTCGCGCCGGCGCCGTAGGCCGATAGCTGGATGATCGCGAAAGGCAGCGCTGGGGCTTCGAACTGCCGGCGCCAGTCGGCCATCATCGCCGCGAGCCGGCGCTCGTAGCCGGGCAGGCCGGTGTCGGACTCGCCCTGGTACCAGAGCGCTCCGGCCAGACCGACGGGGCCGAGGGGCGAAATCATCGCGTTGTAGAGGACGCCCGCGCCGTTGATGTCGTCCCACGGCGCGCGGGGGGCGTTGGTCTTCGGCCGGCCCGCAAGGGCGTAGCGCCAGCCGGCGTCGAGCGGGACCGAGGTCCCGTCGTCCAGCTGAAGGCGCATGAGTTCGGCGGGGCCCGCCAAGCCGCCGTCGGCGTAGACATTGTCGTCGTTGATGGTGATCCGGTTGCGCCCGGCGACCAGCGTTCCCGGGGCCAGTCGGTAGCGTCGCGGGGCGCCGATGCTGGACCCGCCGACCGCCTGGCCATTGACCCAGGTGCGGTCGGCGTCGTCGATCAGGCCCAGCGACAGAACCGCGCCCTGCGCGGCCTGGGCGGGGGTCAGGTCGACGGACTTCTCGAACCAGACCATGCCCAGATACTTGGCCATCTCCGGCGCGCCCCAGCGCCCGAAAAAGCTGATCGCCGGGACGGGCGACCAATCGGGATGTTCGGCGCGCCAAGGCTGCTTGGCGCCGGCGAGGCCGGACTGGTCGCGCCACCAGGCTTCCCATTGGCGCGCGACCATGGCCTCCGCCGCTTGGGCGTCACGGGCATGGAGTTCCAGCGCCTGGGCCTCCAGCGCCAGGCCCCCGGCGCGCAGGCCGTCGGGCGCCATCCAGGCGGAAATCCGCGAGCCGCCCCAGCTGGAATGGATCAAGCCTATCGCCGCCTTGTTGGTCCGTCGTAGGTCCTGTCCCGCGTAGAAGCAGACGGCCGAGAACTTGGCGATCGTTCCCGGCGTGGCCGCCGCCCAGGCCGGCGGGACGTCGAAGCGGTCTTTCGGTGTCTCCGCCAACTGCTTGCCGACCGTCATCAGTCGTATCTGGGGATCGGCGGCGTCCGCGATCTGGAAACTGTTCTGCGACTGCTCGGCCGACAGTTCCATGTTGCTCTGGCCCGAGCAGAGGAAGACGTCGCCGATCAGGAGGTCGTTGACAAAGGTCTGGCCGCTCGGCGCGTCGACCAGCATCTGGTAGGGACCGCCGGCGGCGAGCGGCGGCAAGGCGATGCGAAAGCGGCCATCGCGATCGGCCTGGCCCGTGGCCGAGCGCCCCGCCAGATTGACCATGACCTTCTCGCCGGGCGCGGAGCGGCCCGTGACGATGATGGGCTTGTCCCGCTGCAGCACGGCGTGGTCGCCGATCGCGCCCTCGAGCCTGGGCGCGGCGCTGGCCAGCGGCGGGAGAAGGAGGGCCAAGGCCCCGGCCATGGTCGCGATGGTCTTCACGCTGTTCCCCTGATCGGCGGATGTCGGCGGGCCAGGTCAGGCCCGCCGATGGACTTTTGTGGGTGTAGCGCCCGACTACTTGGCCAGCGCCACGGCGGCGTCGACCGAGAATGGGGCCGACTGGCTCGGCACGCCCGTGCCCGGTTGGCCCGAGCCGACGCTGACGCGATAGGCGCCGGCCGCTACGCGACGATCGCCGTCGGGGGACACCGAGCTGAGGTCGCGGGGCGACAGGGTGAAGGTCACCTCGCGGGCCTCGCCCGGCTTGAGCGCCACGCGCTGGAAGCCCCGCAGGGCCACGCGCGGTGCGCCAGGCGTGTCGGGGAAGTTCAGATACAGCTGCGCGACCTCCTCGCCCGGTCGCGCGCCGACATTGCGCACGGTGGTCGTGACGCGAACGCCCTGGTCCGCGCCGCCCGGCAGCGGCTCGACCGTGACCGGCGCGTAGTCGTAGCGCGTGTAGCTGAGGCCAAAGCCGAACGGATAGACCGGCTCGCCCGTGAAGTAGCGATAGGTGCGGCCGGCCATGGCGTAGTCGCCGAAGGGCGGCAGGTCGTCGATCGAGCGGTAGAAGGTCAGCGGCAGGCGGCCCGAGGGATTGGTCTTCCCCGACAGCACGTTGGCGACGGCCAGGCCGCCGGACTGACCCGGATACCAGGCTTCCACGATCGCCGAGGCGTTGACCTTGGCCCAGGCCAGGTTCACCGGACTGCCGTTCATGGTCACCACGACAAGCGGCTTGCCCAGGGCCTTGGCCTGTTCGAGCAGCTTCTGCTGATCCGGCGGCAGGTCCAGGCTCGTCTTGTCGCCGCCCTTGAACCCGGGGACCTCGACCGGCGACTCCTCGGCCTCCAGGTCGGAGGTCAGACCGACCACGGCGACGATCACGTCGGCCTGGGCAGCGGCCCTCTTCAGCTCGGCGGTCGGATCGTCGGTCACGCGCTTCCAGACGAAATTGACGCCGGACAGGGCGTGGGACTCCGAGACGATCTCGATCGGATAGCGATGGCCCTTTTCGAGATGGATGGTCTTGAGCGTCGGCAGGCTGGCCCACCCCGCCTTGCGCAGGTCGGCGAAGGGCTTGCCGTCGAACTTGAGCTCGCCGGTGAACCCCGCCAGGCCCAGGCGATAGGCGCCGCTCTCGGGCGGGACCAGGAAGCCGGTCCAGACCACGCGGTGGTGATCGGAGACAGCGGCTAGGTCCAGGCTCCGTGAGGCGATGTCCGGTTCGACGCGGGTGACCACCGGCTTATCGAGGTAGCGCATCTTGGCCACCGCGTCGCCGAAGGTCCCCGGTTCGAAGCGCGTGGGCGGCGGCTCGACGGTGTTGTAGTAGCTGGCCAGCAGGCCGGGCTTGCCGTCTGGCGTGACCAGGGCCGTGCTGGGCACGCGATCGCCATCGGTGAACGAAGGGCCGAATGGCGCGTGGACGATCTTGGCCGACGGCATGGCGCGGCGAAGGCCTTCCAGCACCGAGATCGGCGGCGCCGAGAGGGCCGAGGAATAGTTGCCGCGCAGGACGCGGGTGGCGTCGGCCAGCGGACCGATCACCGCGATGCGAAGGCCGGGCTTCAGCGGCAGCAGGCCATCGTTCTTCAGCAGCACCAGGCTCTTCTCGCTGGCGGTCAGCGCCAGGGCGTCGTGCTGGGGCGTCATGACCGAAGCGACCGGCGCCGGTCGGGTTTCGACCGTCCGCACCCCGGGCAGGTCGCCGACCCGCAGCCGCGCCGAATACAGCCGCGTCAGCGCCTGGTCGACATCGGCCTGGGTGATCAGGCCGCGTCGCAGCGCCTCGGCATACGGCTTGGCCAGGCCCGCGGTGTCGGTCAGGGTCGCGCCGTTGCACTCGTTGTCGACGCCGGCCCGCATCGCCGCGGCGACGGCGGTGGCCGCATCGGGCGAATATTTGTGGTTGTCGGCGATGTCCTTGACCGCGTCGCAGTCGGAAACGACGTAGCCGTTGAACTTCCAGGCCCCGCGCAGGTGGTCCTTCAGCAGCAGGTCGCTGGCGCAGGCCGGCTGGCCGTCGATGCGGTTGTAGGCGCACATCACCGATCCGGCCTGACCTTCGGTGATCGCGGCGCGGAAGGCGGGCAGGTAGGTGTCTTCCAGATCGTGGCGCGAGACGAAGACATTGGCGCCGTGCCGGGTCGACTCCGGCCCGCTATGGACCGCGAAGTGCTTGGGCGTGGCGATGACGCGGGGCCGATCGGGATCGGGACCCTGGACGCCTTGCACGAAGGCCACGCCAATGCGCGCGGTCAGGAACGGATCCTCGCCATAGGTCTCCTGGCCGCGGCCCCAGCGCGGATCGCGGAAGATGTTGATGTTCGGCGACCAGGTGTCGAGGCCCGTGCCGATGCGTCCCATCCGCCCGGTCTGCCGCGACAGGATGTGCAGGTCGCGGACCTCCGTGCTGATCGCGGTGGCGACGTCCCGGACGAGGCCCGTGTCGAAGCTTGCGGCCAGGCCGATCGGCTCGGGGAAGTTGGTGGTCGGCAGGGTTCCCAGCGCGCCGTGCAGCGACTCCGTCCACCAGTTGTAGGCCGGGATCCCCAGACGGGGAATGGCCGGGGCGGTGTTGAGCAGCTGGTCCAGCTTCTCTTCGGTGGTCATCTTGCCGACCAGCTCGGCGGCCAGCCGGTCGGCCTTGACGCGCGCGGCGGAGGTTTCGGGTTTGGCTGGGGCGGCGGGCGCGGACCGAGCGGGGGTGGGCGCGCCCAAGGCCAGGCTCGCGCACAGCGCCGCGCTGGCGGCGCATTGAAGCCAAGATGACTTGGACATGGAAGAAGACCTCATGATGGGCGTCCAGGCTGTGTTCAGGGTTTGGCGGGGCGAGGACCGGCGCGCGCGATGACCTCGCGGGCGGGCGCGGGCCAGGCCTGCCCCTCGACGGGGACATTGTCGATCAGGCGATTGTTGGCGTAGTCGGACCAGGATCCGTTGGCCTTTCCACCACTGTGCCAGTTGCCGCGCGCGACATTGTCCGCCGCCGTGCGGCGCGGATAGGCGCCGTCCAGCGCGTTCAGATTGACCCAAAGACCAAGGCCGTCGAAGACGTTGTCGCGCACGGTGACGTATCGCGACCCTTCGTCCAGATAGACGCCGATGCCGCCGGGCACGTCGTAGACGTGGTTCTCCGCGATCAGGGCGCCGGGGTCGGCCGACAGGTGGTAGATGGCGCCGCCGTCGGGGAACCATCGCTTCACTCCGTGCACGCGATTGCCGACGATTACCGTGTCGCGCAGGATGGTCGGCGTGTCGTAGACGCGGTTGCCGGGCTGGTCGTAGTAGCCGCGACGCAGGCTCATATAGGCGGTGTTGCCGCCAGGGTCGTTGACGCCCCAGCCCCAGCCGACGTCGATGCCGTCATAGGGCGCGTCCGAGACCTCGTTGTGCAGGATCACGGCGGCGGTCGCGTAGGTCACGAGGATCGCGGCCTGTTCTCGATAGACCTGCGAGACGCCTTGGAGGGTGTTGTCGCGGATGATGATGTCGCGCACGGCCTGTTCCGGTCGCGCCGGGTGGTGCGCTTCGGGCGAGACACCACCGACCATGATCGCGCCGCCGGCCAGGTCGTGGAAGCGCCCGCGGACCACCTCGATCGAGCGCGTTTCCAGGCCCGCGCCGCTCAGATTGGCGCTGGCGTCGTTGCCGATGCCCAGGGCGATCTGGCCAAGGTGAGCGAATTCGGCGTCCTCGAAGACGATGCGCGCGGCCGCGGCGACCTGAACAGCCGCTGGCTGCTGGCGCCATTGGTTCCGCATTCCCTCGAAGGCCCAGCATCCCCAACTGCAGTCGCGGATCGGATCGCTGGGATAGTCCGGGACCTGGCCGGACAGGAAGGCGCCGCTCTGCTGGCTGGCGTAGCCCTCGGCGCTGGAAGGGCCAAGCCAGCTGGTATGCTGGAAGGCGATGCCGGCGAACTGCAGGTCGCGCACGGGCTGGCCCGGACGTCCGGCGATGGAGACCAGGGCTTTCAGGCGCGGCATGACCACCCGGCTGGAGGCCATGGCCTCGCCGCCGCGCGGCTTGTAGTAGAGCTTGCCTTGGGTGGGATCGGCCCACCAGTCGCCGCCGGCTCGCACGAAAGCAAGGGCGTTGCCGATGAAGAAGCGCGCGCGATCCCCCGACACCGGACGGGCGAAGGTGTCGTAGCCGATCAGGTTGTTGCGCCAGCCCGGCTGGGCCAGGATGATGCGGTCGCCTTGGATGCGCTCGACCCGGGCGCGGCGGTCGGTGAAGAAGCCGGTATTCTCGACCTCCAGCCGGGCCTGGTCGGGCAGGTCGGCGAGAAAGCGCCAGGCAGGATCGACGATCTGTATGCCCCAGTCGTGGAAGGCGAAGGCCTCGCGGGGCGCCTCGACCGCCGCGCGATGCGCCAGCCGATCATTGACCCAGATCTGGCGCGGATCGGCGCCGCGCGGAATGTCGGCCACCCAGATGTCGCGCGCTGCGTCCGCTCGGCGCCAGCCTTCGACTGGCTGGCCGCCCGAGAGGATAGGCCGCGCGCCCCTGGCCGCTTCCCAGCGCACGACAAAGCCATCCTGGCCGCCGTCCTCGACCGCGAAGCGAAGCGGCTTGGCGAGGCGATAGACCCCGTCCGCGAGCCGCACCGTGACCGCGTGGGTCTTATTGACCGACCGCACCGCGGCCTGGGCTCGGTCCAGGGTCGCGAAGGGACGGCCGGGCGCGCCGTCGGCGCTATCCGAGCCGCCGGGGGCGACCTCGAAGATGACGGGGACGGGCGCGGGGCGTTCGTGGATCTCGACCGACGAGAACGCCTTTTCGGAGTTGGGGCGGTCGGCGGCCGTGATGACGGGGATCTTGGGCGCCAGCGGTAGCTGCGCGCCGTGGGCCGAGCTCGTCGCCAGGACGAGAAACAGCAGAACGGCCGCGCGACCGCGACGGAAAGGCCATGTGTCGCGCGTCATACCGGCTGCAGGCCGTGTTCGACGATCTTGCGGATGAGGTCGCGGTGTTTCGGCAGGCTGGACAGCAGGCGATCGCTCTGCAGGGCGTTCTCGCGCAGGGCGCGCTGGGCCAGCGCCGCTTCATCGGCGAGCGCGGCGGCCTCGACCTCCGTGCGGAAGCCCATGCCGTAGAGCACATACTGATAGCTGGCCGAGGGGAACACCTCGTCGGCCCGGTCGAACTCCTCATGCAGCCATGGCGGCTGGTGACGCCATAGTAGCAGCAGGTCCGACAGGCGCTCGGGAATGGTCGCCGGGTCGCGGTTGTCGCGCCAGAAGGCGGTGTCGGTCCTCTGGCTGAGCACGTAGTGCAGCTTGAGGAAGTCGATGATCCTGCCCCAGCGGTAGTGGGTCGTGGCGTTGAAGCGGGCGGCGACGATGTCCATGACTTCACGGCAGGCGGGCATCTGCTCGGCGATGAGCTTGGCCGACAGCTCGATCAGCACGATGGCCGAGGCTTCCAGCGGCTCCAGGAAGCCCGCCGCCAGGCCCACGGCCACGCAGTTGCGCTTCCAGAAGGTTTCGCGGTGACCCGAACGGATGGTGATCTTGCGGACCGGCAGGTCCTTGCCGGCCGGACCGAGATAGGCCCGCAGCTCGCGCTCGGCCTCGTCGTCGGAGATGTGGCGACTGGAATAGACGTGGCCGGTCCCCCGGCGGGTCGGCAGGCCGATGTCCCAGATCCAGCCGGCCGATTGCGCCGTGGACATCGTGTGGGTGGCGATGGGGCTGTCGGGACGCTCGTACGGGATCTGGACGGCCAGGGCGGTGTCGCAGAACAGCACGTCGCCGCAGTCGCGGAACTTCACGCCCAGGGTTTCGCCCAGCAGCAGCGACCGGAAGCCGGTGCAGTCCACGAAGAGATCGCCCTCGATCTCGCCGGCCTGTTCGGTGACCACGGCGCGGATGTCGCCGTCCTCGGCCAGGGCCACGCCGCGCACGTCGGCCAGGACGTGGCGCACGCCCAGCGTCTCGCAGCAGTGGCGTTGCAGGAACGGCGCGAACTTGCCCGCGTCCAGGTGATAGGCGTAGTTGGCCGCGCCCTGATAGGGCGGGGCGGTGATGGTCTTTGGCGCCAAGCCCTCGTCGCAGAGGCGGCCCTGCGGACAGACCGCGTCGCAGAAGCTGCCGGACGCGTCGCCAGCCAGCCAGTGAGGGGCCAGATTGATCTGCCCGAAGCTCTGGGGCAGCACCAGCGGGTGGTAGTAGGCGTCGTCGGGCTCGCCCGTGGTCCAGCGCGCGAACTTTGCGCCCTGTTTGAACGCGGCGTCGCACTCGCGGAAGAAGTCGGTTTCGGAAACCCCGATCTTGGCCAGGGTCGTCCGCAGGGTCGGCCAGGTGCCTTCACCGACGCCGATGATCGGCGTTGTCGGCGACTCTACCAGGGTCACCGTGAAGCCGGTGGCCCGCCGGGCGCGATGCTTGGCGGCGATCACGCCGGCGGTCAGCCAGCCCGCGGTCCCGCCGCCGACGATGACGATATTCTTGACGGGACGGACCATGGCCTATCGAAGAAAAAGCGACTGGGAACGACGGCTCGGCGTTCCCAGTCTAGGGGAGGGGAATACTAGAAGCGGAAGCGAACCCCGGCCGTGTAGCGGCGGCCGTAGGCGAACACGTCAAGCAGCTGGTTGTCGAACCGCCCGTGCGTGCTCTGGACTTCGTTGGTCAGGTTGAGCGCCTCGAAGAAGCCGGTGATCTGCTTGGTGATCGCGTAGCTGGTGCTGAAGTCGATCTGCAGGTTCGGGTTCTCGAAGGTCGGCTCGGAGCCGAACGCGCCAGTGTTCTGGTTCTGGCCGAAGCCGCGCAGATACTCCTTGCGGTAGTTGACCGCCACGCGGGCCTCCAGACCGTTCTTGTCATAGAAGGCCACGAGGTTGGCCGAGTTGGCCAGGCCCGTGATCGCGAAGCCGCTCTGGGAGATGTCCTTGGGATCGTAGGGCTTGTTGGTGTCGACGAAGGTGGCGTTGGCGTTGAAGCCGAAGCCGCTGTCGCCGAACACATGCTGCCAGGCCAGTTCCACCCCGCGCACGGTCGCCTCGGGTCCGTTCACCTGCTGGGTGACGCTGAACACCGCCGGCTGGCCGGTCGTGGGGTCAACCACGCCGTTGATCGTCTGCCGCGTCGTGCCGCCGACGATGAAGTTGCTGACGTCCTTGATGAAGAAGTTCACCGCCGCGTACGAGTTGGGCTTGTAGTACCACTCGACCGCGGCGTCGAAGTTGTCGGCCAGGTAAGGCTTGAGCGACGGGCTGCCGCCGCTGGCCGTGAGGGCGCCGACGCGCTGACCTGTGCCCACGCTGGCCACGGGGGTCAGCAGATTTAGGCTCGGTCTGGTCAGGGTGCGCGAGGCGTCCAGACGCAGGTGGATGCTTTCGGTCAGCTCCAGCTTCATGTCGAGGCTGGGCAGCAGGTACGAGTAGTTGCTCTTGGTCGACACGCTCTGAGGCGCGCTCAGCGACACGGTCAGCAGGGTGGGGTCCCCGGCGCTGCGCGTGATCGCGGTTGGCACCTGGCCGAAGCCGGCCGAGGTGACGTGAGTGTTCTCCTCGCGCACCCCGGCGTTGAAGTGGAACGGCATGCCGGCCACGTCGACGTCGAAATTGGCCTTCACGAACAGCGACCAGGTCTTTTCGGTGATGTCGCGGATGCTGCCGTTGTCCAGCGCCAGATCGAACGCGCCGGTGAACTGGGTTCCGACGCCGCTGCCGCTGTAGTTGAAGCCGGGGATGTTCTTGGCTTGCGGATTGCCCAGGCCGCTCAGGAACTTCTGGTACTCATGAGCGTCGAACTTCAGCAGGTAGGGCGGCAGGGCGCCGTCGAAGCCGGGAATGAAGTTCTTGGTGCTGACCTTCTCGGTGAACAGGCTGGCGGGAACCATGACCCCGCCGTTCGGGCCGGACGCCGGGCCATAGCCGGGGTAGGCCTGCCAGAAGTTGTTCACGAACGTGTTGCTTTGCTGGAACTTGTAGTGGTCTTCCAGATAGGTGCCGCCGGCCTTGATCTTGAAGCCGTCCTGTTCCCAAGACCCGGCGAAGCGCAGTTGCTTGACGACGTCCGTGTTCTGCTGGGCCTGGCGCACCGTCACGTGAGAGCCGATCACCGAGGTGTCCGCCCACCGGGAGCCGTCGCCGTTAGGGCCGTAGCCGTACAGGACCGGCAGCGTATTGTCGCTGCCGCCGCCGATGCTGATGCCCAGGGCTGGACCGATGCCGAAGCCGTAGCCGACGTCGGCGCCGTCGCTGCTGATCTCGCCGCCCGGGTTCAGCCAGCTCTTGGCGTAGCTGGCGTCACCCTCGAACTTCAGGTTCTCGGAGACTTCCCACTGCAGGTTCAGGCCCGTCTGGTTCGTCCGCAGGATCGAACGATCGGTGCCGGCCGTGAAGTCGGTCTGCGAGCCGGCCTGGGTGAAGTCGACCGTCGTTCCGTTCTGGTCAAGCTTGACGTTCCGGAGGCCGTCCTGGTTGAACCAGATGCCGTAGCCGAAATTGTCCGCGCGGATGTTCTGGCGCGAATAGTTGTCGTCCAGGGTGACCGTCACGCCCTCGACCGGCGCCCATTGCAGGGCGATGCGGCCGTCGAGACGCTCGTCCTTGGTGTAGATCTGGGTGGCGCCGGCCTGCTGTTCGAACCAGCCCAGGACCGTCTTGCCGGCGGACAGCTGAGCGGGAGTGCACGCCGCCGTCAGCTGGCACGGCGCGTAGTAGCCGCCCGGCCAGCCGCTGACATAGACGCGGTTGGTCTGGGTGTCGTGGCGCGTGTACATCGCGTCGACCAGCACCCCGAACTTGTTGTCGGCGAACGTGTCGCTGAACAGCGCGCCGACCGTGGGCACGAACTTGCCGGCGTCGTCCTGCACCGAACCCGACGCGCTCAGGGCCATGCGGGGACCCGGATGGTCGAAGGGCTTGGGGAAGGAGACGTTGACCGTGGCGCCGATCGAGCTGCTCGACAGCGACACGTCAGGTGTCTTGAGGACGCTCAGGCCGCCCACGAAGTCCGCGCCGACGGTGCTGAAATCGACCGAGCGACCGCCGGTCGCCGTCGAGATCCGGCGGCCGTCGTACAGGGTCTCGTTGAAGTCGCCGCCAAAGCCGCGGACCGTGATGCCCTGTGGCTCGCCGCGGGAACCGGAACGCTGGATCGACACGCCCGGTAGCCGCTGCAGCGAGGCGGCCACGTTCGAGTCGGGGAACTTGCCGATGTCCTCGGCCGAGATGGCGTCGACAACGCCGGCTGAACTGCGCTTGATGTCGAGGTTGCGTTGCAGCGAGCCGCGCAGGCCCGTGACGATGACTTCCTCGACCACGCTTTGATCGGAAGCCCGCGGCGCACCGGCCTGTTCCGCCGCCGGAGCGGCCAGGGTCGAGGCCGTCGAGATCACCTCGTCGGCGGTTTCCGTGGCGTTGGCGGCGCCGCAGAGGGTCAGGACCAGCAGACTCGACGCGCCGACAAGCGCGAGCCTGCCGCTCAATCCGCGCGCGGATTTACTCTGATAAGAAAAATTGGATAGCTTCATTTCCCCCTCCAGGTGTCATGGGATGACTTGTTACCGGCACGTATGGCCGGCCTTATCCGCGAGCGTTCTAATGTCGCGAATTCACTGGGTATGAGGGAGTCTCGCCAAAGCGTGGCGTGGGTAGCCCATCACATCCTCCCGCATGCGTTTTTATACTTATGCGGGAACGGTAATCCGAAAAGGTACCGGTATCAATATCTATTTGTCGGTGTAATTATGGTGGCGTTAGACCTCCGTCGCTGGACGCGTTAGGGGTAACCAAAGCCGCTACGATCAAACGGTGAGCGGCGGGGAGGAACGATGGATATGCAGTTGCTGAACGCCCAGGATCACGGCCGCCTGCGGCTTGGCCCACTTCCGGCGGCCGGTCCGCATTTCGTCCAGATCGTGCCTTCGGAATTCGTCGCGGCCGCCGCCGTCTGCCCCATCTTTCTGACCAAGAACGCCGACACGGGTCAGTTCTACGCGGGCGCCATGTTCGGCTTCGAGGCGGGCGAGAGCCTTGTTGGCGTGGGGACGACGACTCAGGCCCCGTTCACACCTCTGGACCTCGAACGTCAGGGGGTCTTTCTGACCGACGGCGGCGCGATCGCCGTCGACCGGGATCATCCCCGGTTCGTCGCCGACAAAGGCGCGCCGCTCTTCGACGCGCAAGGCGAGCCCACCGCTGCCGCCCGCCGGCTGCAACATGTCCTGGCTCAGCTTCAGGCGGGCGTGGCCGAGAGTGAGCGCTTCATACAGGGGCTCCTGGCGCTGAAGCTCGTCGAGCCGATCGACATCGATCTCTCCTTCGATGACGGCCGGAACCTCTCTCTGAACGGGCTCTATACCGTCAGCCTAGACACCTTGAGCGAGCTGGACGATGCGGCGGCGCTGCGGCTTTTCCGGCGCGGGGACCTGCAGCTGATCTACGCCATGAGCGGATCGCTCAGGCAGGTCTCGGCCCTGGCCAAGCTGCGGAACGACAAGCTCGCCGCATGAGACCGCCGCCCTCTCCGGGCCCTCGGCGGATAGAGCCGGGAGATCCCGCCCTCGGCGGAGCGGAGGCCTTCGCCGCGCTGTCCGCCGGTTGTGAGCCGGTCGTGCTGCCGGGCCTTTGCCGAGCCTGGCCGGCGGTGCAAGCCGCCAACGGCGGGTGGCCGGCCTTGGTGGCCTATCTTCTGGGGTTCGCGACCGACCGCATGGGCGAGGCGTTCGTCGGCCCACCAGCCATCGCCGGTCGCTACGACTATGGCGACGGGCCGGAAGGGTTCAATTTCGACCGCGTATCCATGACCCTGGCCGACGGGCTGGGTCGCATGGGCAAGGCCGCTGCCGGCGCCGGGCTGGCCAGCCTCTACATGGGGTCGCTGCCTGTGGACGACTACGTTCCAGGCTTTGGCGAGGACAACAGACTCGCGCTGCTGGCGCCGGCGATCCGGCCGCGCTTGTGGCTGGGCAATGCCGGCCGCGTGGCCTGCCACTACGACACCTATGACAATATCGCCTGCGTCGTGGCGGGGCGGCGACGCTTCACCCTCTATCCGCCCGATGCGGTCGGCGATCTTTATGTCGGGCCGATCGACCACACCCTGGCCGGCCAGCCGATCGCCATGGCGGCCGGCGCGCCAGCCGATGATCCGCGTTACCCACGCTTCGCGGGCGCCGCCGTCCGCGCCTGGGTGGTCGAGCTTCAGCCCGGCGACGCGCTGTTCCTGCCCAAGCTGTGGTGGCATCAGGTCGAGGCGCTGGAGCCCGTCAACATGCTGGTCAACTACTGGTGGGACGCCGCGGCCATCGGTCCAGATGCGCCCTACCTGACGATGATGCTGGCCATGACCGCCATCGCCGAGCGCCCGCCGGCCGAGCGGGCGGCCTGGCGGGCGTTCTTCGACCACTACGTCTTCCGCCCCGACGGTCATCCGCTGGCCCATCTTCCTGTCGAGCGTCATGGACTGCTCGACAAGAGCGCCTATGGCCGCGTCCGGGCCCTGGTCATGCGCGCGCTACGCGGCGGCTAGGGCGCAGACCCTTGAGGATCGGCACCCGCCGGCGTCAGCGCCGTGCGATCGGAAACTCGAAGATCGTCACCGAGGTCGGCGAGACCGACAGGCCCTTGGACGCAGCCGCGGCCGGGCTCTCCGTGACGGTGACGCCGTCCGGAGTCCCGACCTTGTTCTGGGCCTTGAGGTCCGGACCGCTCAGCACCCACTTCCGTCCGGCGCCGCGAACGTTCAGCGCCTTCAGATCGAGCTTCACGGCCTGGGTGTCGAAGGTGGCGTTGACGACCCCGACCCTAAGAGCCTTGCCGTCCGGCGTCACGCCGGCGATCACGTCGAGGGGGTAGGTGGGGCTGCCGGCCCGCACCTGGGGATGAGCGAAGCCGACGGGATAGCGCGGAGCCGGTTGCGGGGCGTTTCCCTGAACGGCCAGCGGCGTGACGCCGGTCCCGAAGCGCTCGCCATACAGCTTGAAGATCAGGCCCGTCGTGTTGAGCTTGGCGTCCGTGGGCGTGATGTCCATGGTCGAGGCGCCGGTCGTGAACGCGCCCATGGTCAGGAAGTCGGTGTGGCGCAGCATCTCCTGCAGCACCATGGCGTAGGCCAGGGCCGACTTGAGATTGACCTCGCCGAAATAGGCGTACTCGTCGATCGACAGGAAGATCTTCCTGGTCTCCATCGCCGGGAAGCGCTTTTGGTAGATCTTCCACTCCTCGGCCTTCATCCGCACCTGGTTCGAGGGGGAGCGGGCGTATTCGATCAGTTCGGCGTCCTTGGGCGCGTCCGGCCGCGCCTCGGGGCGGTCATACCAGTGCTCCGAGATGCCGTCGAAATTGCCCCAGGCCTTGGCCAGGAGGCCGCCCGTCCAGTCCCACTCGGTCCCGAACTTGGGGGCGATGCTCTCCAGGGAGGCGTTCTCCTTGGTGTCCTTGGGATGCATCTGGTCGGGCATGGCGCCGGAGCCGATCAGGGTGATGCTCGGATCGACCGCCCGCATCGCCTCGGCGAAGGCGTTGTGCTTGATCATGAAGTAGTCGAGCGAGGTCTTGCCGATCTGCCACCAGCCATAGGGCTCGTTGCCGATGTTCCAGAACTTGACGCCATAGGGCTCGGGATGGCCGTTGGCGGCCCGACGGGAGCCCCAGGCGCTGGTCGGCGGTCCGTTGAGGTACTCGACCTCCTCGGCCGCGGAATTGGCGTCGCCCAGCCCGGCGTTGACGGTGACATAGGGCTCGACGCCGATGATCCTGGTCAGATCCATCCACTCGTCCATGCCGATGTCGTCGGGCTGCATCGCGCTCCAGGCGTGGTCGAACATTGGCGGTCGCTTGTCGCGCGGCCCGATGGCGCTGTGCCAATCCCAGTCCGATAGGAAGTTGCCGCCCGGCAGCCGCCACATGCCCGAATTGAGCGATCGGGCTATGGCGGTGGTGTCGGCGCGCCAGCCCCGGACGTTGTCGGAAGGCATCAGCGACGCAGCGCCGACGCGGAACGATCCCGAGCCCAGGCCGGTAATCTCAAGGCGGGCGTCGGTGGCGTCGGTCGTCGGGGTGAAGCTGAAGTCGACGCGTTTCCAGTCCGCGCCCGGCGCCGGCAGGGTCACGGTCTGGCGCGCTTCAGGACCGTCTCCCCAGATCAGGGTCACCTCGATCTTGGCGCCCGGATCGCCCGCCAACTGCAGGTAGCCGTCGTAGCGCTTGCCCCTCGCCAGGCCGATGCCGGCCTGCGACAGGCCCTTGCGAGTGGTGGCGTCCACGCTGACCACGGGACTCTGCTTCCCGACATAGGGCGCCTCGTTGTCCATCGTCACCGCGTCGTCCGCGCCCACCGGACGCCACTTGCGATAGCTCACTCCGGGGCGACCTTCGGCGTTCAGGGGAGGGGGCTGATCGAGGGCCGGCGCGACGACGGGATAGTAGAACTTGCGGTCGTCCAGCATCTCGGCCCACAGCGTGCGGGCCACCAGTCCGCCGATCGGCTCGATGAACATGCCGTATTCGTATTTGGTGATCGCCGCGGCGCGCTGAGCGCCGTCGATGGTCACCGTGACCGGCGTCGCCGCGCAGGTCATGGTGGTGATCGCCATCGATCCCGCCAGGCACGCGCCCAGCATCAACCCGTATCGCATTATCTTCTCCCTAATTACTCAGTGTTTTTTGAATTTTGGGCGCGACGCGCCGCGCCATCTTCGTGGCGTCGGTCCTCGTCGAGTTTTCCCCCTGAACGTTCGATATGGAGCGGGGTGGCGTCTTCCGAGAGGCGGCTAAAATCCACCCGGAACGGTTGACGTCGAAATCTTTTAGACGGACAAATGGTAACGCTAACAATGTGCGCGACGCAAGATCGCAAAAGTGAAGAGGGAGGGTTTGAATGAAGAGATCCAACATCACCGCCGTGCGCGGCCATGGCTGGGCCAAGCTGGCCTGGGCCGTGGCGATCGCGATGTCCGCAGCGCCGCTGGCGCGGGCCCAGGTGGCCACCAAGGCGCCGCCGGCGGTCGCGGGCGC
Organism: Caulobacter sp. FV1ye6ST; assembly: GCF_058681225.1. Lineage (NCBI taxonomy): Bacteria > Pseudomonadati > Pseudomonadota > Alphaproteobacteria > Caulobacterales > Caulobacteraceae > Caulobacter > Caulobacter sp. FV1ye6ST. Next base: position 3,635,734 of record NZ_CM178733.1, on the reverse strand, counting down.
CAGGCCCGTCACCCTCCAGCACATCAAGGTCCATTCGCCGGCGATCGAGGGCAATCTCGAGGGTGAAACCGCTGACCGTGACGTGCTGGTGTTCCTGCCGCCGGGCTATGCCAGCCATCCCAAGCGGCGCTACCCCGTGGTCTACGCGCTACACGGTTATTCGATCGGCGCCGAGCAATGGAGCGGCGAGATCCACGCGGCCCAGACCATCGCGGGGGCCTTCGCCAAGGGCGCGGGCGAGGTGATCGTCGTGCTGCCCGACAGCAAGACCGTGCACAACGGCTCGATGTATTCCAGCTCCCAGACCACGGGCGACTTCGAGACCTTCGTGTCCCGGGACCTGGTAGCCTATGTCGACCAGCACTACCGCACCCTGGCCCGCCGCGAGAGCCGCGGCCTGGTGGGCCACTCGATGGGCGGATACGGCGCCAGCCGGATCGGCATGCGCCATGCCGACGTGTTCGGCGCGCTTTACATGATGAGCCCCTGCTGCCTGTCGCCGCGCGATCCGGCGCAGGCGCCTCCCGGCGCGGCGGCCGCGCTCGCCGAGGTCAAGACGCTGCAGGACGCCGCCAAGCTGCCCTGGGGGCTGCGCGCCCAGCTGGCCACGGCCGCGGCCTGGTCGCCCAATCCTACCAAGCCTCCGCTCTATCTGGACCTGCCGGTCGAGAACGGCGTGACCAGGCCGGACGTGGTGGCCAAATGGGCCGCCAACGCGCCCCTGGCCTTCATCGACCAATATGTGGGCGCCCTGAAGCGCTACAAGGCGATCGCCATCGATGTCGGCGATCGGGACGGGCTGAAGGACGACGCCGCCAAGCTTCACGCGGTGATGGACCGCTATGGCCTGGCCAACAGCTTCGAGATCTATCCCGGCGACCACACCAGCGACGTGCCGACCCGTTTCCAGGATCACGTGCTGCCGTTCTTCAGCCGCAACCTGGCGTTCGAGAAGCGCTAGCGGTTCCCGACACTGGTAAGGCCTCGCGGCCTTACCAGTCGAAGGCCGGCGCGACGCCGCGCTCGGCCAACAGGAAGGCGTCGGCGACATGGCGCAGCGGCGAGGTGTCCACGTCGCTGGCCCCGTCGGCGATCAGCCGGGCGAAGGCGTCATAGAGACCCGGATATTCGCGGTCGGGTCCTTCGTGCAGCAGCTTGCCGTCGATCCACAGCTTGGCGCCGCTGTTCGTCAGCTTCAGCGCGCCGGCGTCGGTTTCGACCTCGATGTCCCAGCTTTGCGGGCCGGTCTGGAGGAAATCCAGCTCGACGCGGATCGGCGCGCCGGCCGTGTCGCGGAAGTCCAGCTCGGCCTGGATCGGCGACTGGCGGTTGGCCGGCACGTGCAGCAGGCCGCGCGACAGGAAGAAGGGACGGGGCAGGACCCGCGTCGCGATCGACAGGGCGTTGATGGCGGGGTCGAACACGCCCAGGCCGCCGGCCTCCCATATCCAGTCCTGGCCCGGATGCCAGACGCGGACGTCTTCCTTCCAGTTGATCCGCACGGCCTTGATCGACCGCTCGGCCAGCCAGACGCGCGCGGGCTCTACGGCGGCGGCGTATCGCGAGTGCCAGGTCGCCTGCAGGGTCAGGCCTCGGGCGGCCGCGACCTGGCGCAGATCCTCGACCTCGCTCAGCGTCGCGCCGGGCGGCTTCTCAAGCATGACGTGCTTGCCGGCGGCCAGCGCCAGATGCGCCAGGGCGTGGCGCGGCTGGGGCGGCGTGCACAGGGCCACGGCGTCGATCGCCAGGCCGTCGGCCAAAAGGTCCTCCAGCTTGGCGAAGTGGGCGACGCCGTCGAGGCTGGCGTGACGGCTGACCACGGCGGCCAGTTCGAACCGCGGATCGGCGGCGATGGCCGGCGCGTGCTGGTCGTGGGCGATCTTGCCCAGGCCGACGAGTGCGAGACGGATCGGAGTCACAGCGCCTTCACGGTCACGGGTTGCTCGACCGCCTGGGCCAGCGGGTTGCTGACCGGATAGCGGAACGGCGCGGCCTCGATCTCGAACACATCGCCTTCCCGCGTCTGGAAACCCTCGGAGAAGGAGAGGGTGGCGGTGCCGAAGAAGTGGACGTGCACGTCGCCGGGGCGGCGGAAAAGGTCGTACTTGAAGTGGTGGTGCTCGAGATTGGCGATGGCGTGGGACATGTTCGCCTCGCCCGACAGGAAGGGCTTTTCCCAGATGGTCTCGCCGTCGCGGACGATACGGCTGGTCCCGCGCACGTCGGCGGGCAGGGCGCCAGGCAGCAGCTCGGGACCGAGCGCCGCGTTGCGCAGCTTGGAGTGCGCCAGCCACAGGTAGTTGCCACGCTCGATCACGTGGTCGGAGAACTCGTTGGCCAGGCAGAAACCCAGCCGATGCGGCGTACCGTCGGGACCGATCAGATAGACGCCGGCGATCTCGGGTTCCTCGCCGCCGTCCTGGGCGAAGCCGGGCGAGGTCAGCGGCTGGCCGGGGCCGACCAGCTGGGAGCCGTCGCCCTTGTAGAACCACTCAGGCTGCACGCCGGTCTGGCCGGGCGCGGGCTTGCCGCCTTCGACGCCCATCAGGAACATCCGCATGGAGTCGGTCAGCTGTTCTCCTGACTGAGCCGCCTTGTGCATCTTGTCGCGTCCCTCGGCCGAGCCGAGGTGCGTCAGACCGGTGCCGGTCAGGAACAGGTGCGCTGGATCCGGATGGTCGATCGGCGCCAGCACGCGGCCCTCGGCCAGGGCGGCGGCGATGTCGACCGGCTCGCCCAGCGCCGATCGCGCGGTCTCGACCAGGGTCGATCGCGCGGCCAGCGCCTTGTGGGCCAGGTCCAGCAGGGTGTCGGCGACGCCCACCTGATGGGCGGTTCCCTGGTCATCCAGCATCGCCAGGCCGCGCCGGCCCGCGCCGTCGACAAATTGTACAAACGTCATTCTGGACTGTCCTTACTGGCTACTTCGCGATGGAGAGCTTGAAGACCATGCGGTTGCTGTAGCGCTCGCCCGGGTTCAGGCGGATCGAGGCGAAGGCCGGCTTGTTCGGCGCGTCGGGAAAGTGCTGCGGCTCCAGCGCGATGCCGTCGCCCTGGCGATAGATCTTGCCGCTCTTGCCCACCATCGTGCCGTCGATGAAGTTGCCGGCGTAGAACTGGATGCCGGGCTGCTCCGACAGGACTTCGAGCGTGCGGCCGCTCTTGGGGTCCGACAGCCGCGCGGCCAGGCGCGGCGCGCCGCCGGCCTTGCCGTTTAGGACGTAGTTGTGGTCGTAGCCACGGCCGATGACCAACTGCGGATCGCGGGCGTCGCGGATGCGCGCGCCCACGGCGGTCGGCTTGCGGAAGTCGAACGCCGTGCCGGCCACCGGCTTGATCTCACCGGTCGGGATCAGTTCGGCGTCGACGGGCGTGTAGCCGTCGGCGGGGAGGGTGAGGACATTGCCCATGGCGCCGTCGGCCGAGCCTTCGCCCGCGAGGTTGAACAGGGCGTGGTTGCTCATATTGACGATGGTCGGCTTGTCGGTCGTCGCGCCGTAGGTCACCGTGAGCTGGTTCTTCTCGTCCAGGGCGTAGGTCGCCGTGGCGGTCAGGACGCCCGGATAGCCTTCTTCGCCATCGGGGCTGACATAGCCCAGGGTCACGGACGCGCCGGCGGGGCTGGACTTCACGTCGAGCACCTTCCAGACGACCTTGTCGAAACCCTTCACGCCGCCGTGCAGAGCGGCGACGCCGTTGTTGTTCAGCGCCAGCTGGTAGCTCTTGCCGTCCAGCGTGAAGCGGCCCTTGCCGATACGATTGGCCACGCGTCCGACCGTCGCGCCGAAATAGCTGGCGTTGCGCGCATAGGCGCCGGCGTCGGCGAAGCCGAGCACGATGTCGGCCTTGGTTCCGTCGCGGCCCGGCGCCACCAGCGACTGAAGCGTGGCGCCATAGGTGATCACCGTGGCGCTGACGCCGTGGGCGTTGGTCAGGGTGAAGGCCTCTACCGCTTCGCCCGAAGGCGTCTGGCCGAAGGCGGCGCGCGACAGGGTCGCGGCATGACCGGCGATCGGGCCCGCGAGGGTGAGCAGGGCCACCGCTCCAGCCGACAGGTTTGCGACGCGCATTCGAACCTTCTCCCCGATCCTGTTGACCGCTCTCGATTGACGGTCATGGTGACCGCCATATACTCCGACAAAACAAACGTGCGCAACCGACGTCGCGCCCAGCATCACATTCGGGAGACTATCCAATGGCGCCAGCGCCCATGACGTCGGCCGCGCGGTCGGACGGCGGCTCCGCGGTCACGCAGAAATCGGCCCTGACCCTGCTGGCCAGCCTCTTTTTCATGTGGGGCTTCATCACGGTGATCAACAACACCCTGCTGCCGCATCTGCGCTCGGTGTTCGACCTCAACTACACCCAGACCACCCTGATCGAATCGACCTGGTTCATCGCCTATTTCGTCGCGTCGTTGCCGTCGGCCAAGCTGATCGAGAAGATCGGCTACAAGCGCGCCCTGGTGACCGGCCTCCTGATCATGGCGCTGGGCGCGCTTCTGATGATCCCGGCCGCACGGATCCCGTCCTACGGCGTCGTGCTGACTGCGCTGTTCATCATCGCCTCGGGGATCACCTTGCTGCAGGTCGCGGCCAACCCCTATGTGGCGGTGATCGGGCCGCCTGAGACGGCGTCCTCGCGTCTCAACCTCGTGCAGGCCTTCAACTCGATGGGCACCACGCTGGCGCCGCTTTTCGGCGGCTGGTTGATCCTGTCGCGTTCGGCCTCGGGCAACAGTCAGGCCGGTGCGGTCCTCACGCCGGCCCAGCGCTTGGCCGACGCCCAGTCGGTGCAGCTGCCGTACTTCATCGTCGCGGTGGTTCTGGTGGCCCTGGCGGTCGTCATCGCCTTCTACAAGCTGCCCGAGCTGGGGCTGGCCGCCCAACGCGCCGGCGTCGAGGAACGCAAGAAGCACTCGCTGTGGCGCCACCGCAATCTGGTGCTCGGCGTGCCGGCCATTTTCATCTACCTGATCGCCGAAATCGGCGTGAGCAACCTCTTCATCAACTTCATTTCCGCGCCCGAGATCGGCGGGGTCACGCACGCGCAAGCTTCTCGCTACCTGTTCCTGCTCTGGGGCGGGATGATGGTCGGCCGCTTCGTCGGCAGCCAGCTGATGCGCAAGGTCGCCGCGGAGAAGATCCTGGCCGTGGCCAGCCTGCTGGCGTTCGTCGTGATGATCGTCACGGTCCTGGCCCATGGACCCGTGGCGATGTGGAGTCTGATCGCCGTGGGCCTTTTCCACTCGATCATGTTCCCCACCATCTTCACCCTGGGCATCAAGAACCTGGGACCGCTGACCGAAGAGGGTTCGGGGCTGCTGGTCATGGCCATCGCCGGCGGCGCTCTGGTGGTGGTTCAGGGCCAGATCGCCGACGCCTACGGCCTGCAGATTTCGTTCCTGCTGACGGCGGTCTGCGAGCTTTATGTGCTGTTCTACGCGCTCTGGGGCTGCAAACCGACCGGCGCCGCGCAAGCGCTGGACAAGGCCGGCGAGGCGGCCTGAATCGACATGATTCCCGCGCGCAATGCGGTTGCGCGCGGGGCCAAGGCTCGGCCTAGTCGATTGACCGTGTTTCGTCGAAATTATAGTCAGACAAATACGAGCGAGGCGCATGGTGATTTGCCACTCCGAGGGAGTTCAGCAAGTGACCGGCCCCGCGCCGGACTAAGCAGCGACAAGGCTATTCATGGTTTCCCCCAAAAGCGACGCACCCAAGCTCCGTTCGCGCGCATGGTTCGATAACCCCGATAACACCGACATGACCGCGCTCTATCTTGAGCGCTACATGAATTTCGGCCTGTCGCTGGAAGAGCTGCAGTCGGGCAAGCCGATCATCGGCATCGCCCAGACCGGCTCGGACCTGTCGCCCTGCAACCGGCACCACTTGGTTCTGGCCGAGCGGGTGCGCGAAGGCGTTCGCTCCGCCGGTGGCATTGTCCTGGAGTTCCCCGTCCACCCGATCCAGGAGACCGGCAAGCGCCCGACGGCGGGCCTGGACCGCAACCTTTCCTATCTCGGCCTCGTCGAGCTGCTCTACGGCTACCCGCTGGACGGCGTGGTGCTGACCATCGGCTGCGACAAGACCACGCCGGCCTGCCTGATGGCGGCGGCGACCGTGAACATCCCGGCCATCGCGCTGTCGGTCGGTCCCATGCTGAACGGCTGGCACAAGGGCAAGCGAACGGGCTCGGGCACCATCGTCTGGAAGGCCCGCGAGATGCTGGCGGCCGGCGAGATCGACAACGCCGGCTTCATCAAGCTGGTGGCCAGTTCCGCGCCCTCGACGGGCTATTGCAACACCATGGGCACGGCCACGACCATGAACTCGCTGACCGAGGCGCTGGGCATGTCGCTGCCCGGCTCGGCGGCGATCCCGGCGCCCTATCGCGACCGTCAGGAGAACGCCTATCGGACCGGCCTGCGCATCGTCGACATGGTCCACGAGGACCTGAAGCCGTCCGACATCCTGACCCGCGACGCCTTCTTGAACGCCGTGGTCGTCAACTCGGCCATCGGCGGCTCGACCAACGCCCCGATCCACCTGAACGCCCTGGCGCGCCATATTGGAGTCGAGTTGTCGATCGACGATTGGCAGCAGACCGGCGAGCAGGTGCCGCTGCTGGTCAACCTGCAGCCCGCCGGTGAATATCTCGGCGAGGACTACTACCGCGCCGGCGGCGTGCCGGCGGTGTTCGGCCAACTGATCGAGCAGGGGCTGATCCGGGAAGACGCCAAGTGCGCCTCCGGCCAGACCATCGGCGAGCAGTACCGCGGCGCCGTGATCGAGGACGAGGACGTCATCCGTCCCTTCTCGCGGCCGCTGGTCGAGCGGGCGGGCTTCGTGGTCATGCGCGGCAACCTTTTCAATTCGGCGATCATGAAGACCAGTGTGGTCAGCCAGGAGTTCCGCGAGCGCTATCTGTCCAATCCCGATGATCCGGACGCCTTCGAGGGCGACGCGGTCGTCTTCGACGGACCCGAGGACTATCACCGTCGCATCGACGACCCGGCGGTGGGGATCACCTCCAACTCGATCCTGTTCATGCGCGGCGCGGGCCCCGTCGGCTATCCCGGCTCGGCCGAGGTCGTGAACATGCGCGCGCCCGACTACCTGATCAAACGAGGCGTCCACCAATTGCCGTGCGTCGGCGACGGGCGCCAGTCGGGCACTTCGGGCTCGCCGTCGATCCTCAACGCTTCGCCGGAAGCGGCGGTGGGCGGCGGGCTGGCGCTGCTGAAGACCGGTGACCGCGTGCGCTTCGACCTGCGCAAGTCGCGCGTCGACGTGCTGGTCTCGGCCGCCGAGATCGTCGAGCGCCGCAAGGCCCTCGATGCGGCGGGCGGCTTCGCCTATCCCGAAAGCCAGACGCCGTGGCAGGAAATGCAGCGCGCGGTGGTCGGCCAGATGGAGACCGGCGCGGTCCTCGAACCGGCCGTGAAGTACCAGCGCATCGCCCAGACCAAGGGCCTGCCGCGCGACAACCACTAGTCGCCTGGCGACGATCCGAGGGCCTCATGCCAAAGCCATCCAAGCTGATCTTGTCGGCCTTAGCCCTCGGCCTTGCCTGCGCCGCCGCGAGCGTCCAGGCCCAGGTCTGGCGCTCCGATAGCGGGCAGGGGACCTATCACAATCCGCCGCTCTACGCGGACTATCCCGATCCCGACATCATCCGGGTCGGCGAGGATTTCTATTTCGCCTCGACCACCTTCGTGAACGCGCCAGGCCTGACGATCCTGCACTCCAGGGACCTGGTGAACTGGGACATCGCCGGCCACGTGATACCGAAGCTGACGGGTAATCCCAAATACGACCTGGCCGACGGCGGCGACTATCGCCACGGCGTCTACGCGCCGAGCCTGCGCTATCATAAGGGCCGTTTCTACATCGCCGTCACCCCCGTCGGGCGGCGCACCAGGCTCTATTCCGCCACTAATATCCGGGGGCCGTGGACCGCACGCGAACTGGATCGAGAAGCCTTCGATCCGGCCCTGTTCTTCGACGACGACGGCAAGGGCTATATCGCCACCGCCAGCAGCTCGGACGGCACGATCACCCTGCTCAACCTCAACGCCGACCTGACCGCCGTCACCAGCGCGCGGAAGATCCACTACATCAAGGGCGGCGAGGGCTCGAAGCTGATCAAGCGGGGCGGCTGGTACTATCTCTTCAACGCCATCCCGCGACGCCTGGCCCTGACCGTCTCGCGCGCTCGCGGCCTGACCGGGCCGTGGGAGACGCGCGACCAGATCGACGACACCACCGGCGGCCACCAGGGCGCCCTGGTCGATCTGCCGGATGGAGACTGGTACGGCTTCGTCATGCGCGACGCCGGGGCCATCGGGCGGGTGACCAACATCAGTCCGGTGTTCTGGCGCGACGACTGGCCGGTCTGGGGCACGCCCGACGCGCCCGGTCGCGTTCCCGATGTCGCCGCCAAGCCGATCCTGGGAAAACCCTTCGCCGAGCCGCCCAGTTCGGATGATTTCCGCGGCCGCCAGTTGGGCCGCCAATGGCAGTGGAACCACAATCCAGACGACAGCCGCTGGTCGCTTGTCGAGCGGACCGGTTTTCTGCGGCTGAAGGCGACGACCAGCGACGGTTTCTGGACGGCGCGCAACACGCTTCTGCAGAAGGGGCAGGGGCCTCGCGGCCGCGCCGTCGTCAAGCTGGATGCGCGCGGGATCGCCAAGGGCGACGCTTGCGGCTTCGGGACTTTCGGCAAGTTCTCCAGCCAGCTGGTGGTCACCCGCACGGCCGAGTGGGGCGGCGAACTCAGCGCGCGCCTGGTTGAAAGCACCGAAACCGGTCCGAAGGCCACGGCCGCCGGCGCGGCGCGGCCGATCCCGCTGAAGGACCTGTGGCTCTCGGCGGAAATGGACTTCACCACCGACAAGGCCGCGCTGGCCTTCAGCCTCGACGGCAAGGAATGGACGGCCATGCCGGGCGACTTTCCGCTGGCCTTCGACTGGCGCACGGGGACGTTCCAGGGGCAGCAGTACGGTCTTTTCTGCTACAATCCCGCTGGCGGCTCCGGGCGTCTGGATGTCGACAGCTTCACCCTGAGCAAGCCCTAGGACGGCGACCTACATCGCCGATCGGGTATCATCCAGCGCCAGGTCGACGAGGGCCCGCATGGCCGCGCTGGCCGCTTCGGGATCGCCCGCCGCGATCGCGTCGAAGACCTTGGCGTGGTCCGGCACCGGGTCGCGGGGCAGGGCGCGGGAACGCTGCTTGAACTCGGTCGTCCAACTGACCGCGGCGCTGATGCTGGCGCTGAGCGCCATCATCGCGCTGTTGTGCGTCGAGCCCAGAAGGGCGTCGTGGAAAGCGCGGTCGGCGGCGCGGCCGGCCTCGGTCGCCAGGGTGTGGCGTCGCATCTTGGCCAGGGCGTCCTTCATGGCCTTGAGGTCGTCCTTGTCGCGTCGCTCGGCGGCGAGGCGCGCGGCGGCGGGCTCGACGATCGCCCGAAGCTCGAACAGGTCGCGCACGAAGCTGACGTCGGGCTCGGCCGAGAAGGCCCAGGCCAGCACCTGCGGATCCAGGATGTTCCAGCGGCTGCGCGGCAGGACGCTGGTGCCCGCCTTGGGGCGGCTCTCGACCAGACCCTTGGCGGTCAGCACCTGGACGGCTTCGCGGTAGGCGCTGCGCGAGACATCCAGAGCCTCTGCGTTGGCGATTTCGCCGGTCAGCTTTTCGCCGGGCGCGATCTGGCCCGAGACGATGGCGCTGCCCAGATAGTGCGCCACCGCGCCCCGCAGCCGTCGACCAGACCCTCTCGCCGATCGGGGGATCGACTTGTCGTCCGGTTCGTCGGTGGGCATGGGCACGGGCTCCTGCGTGGATGCGCCGTCTATAAGCGCAACCACGCCCCTCTTGGCAAGTTGTCAGGCAAATTCCGGCGGTGCGGCTGGTGCTTGCGAGTACCTATTTCGCGTTGATCGAAAAGGGAAATTTCCCGCCAGGCGTTGGCTGGACGCAACCCCGGCGGCGCCCTGGCGGGAATTTGGTCAGACGTCGTCAGTCCAGGCGGATCACCATGATCGACTTGGGCGGGGCTTGCAGCACCAGGCCGCCCGCGCCGGCCTTGGCCGTATAGGGCTTGGGGACGACCGCGTTGGGCGCATCGAAGGTGTTGATGCTGTCGACGCGCGGGGCCGTCATGACCTGACCCGTGGCGGTGGTGGCCTTTACGCCGGCGATGTCGGCCCGGATGCTGGCCGACTTGACGGGGTCGAGGTTGGAAACCGCCAGCCAGAGCTTGCCTTGCGTGTCGCGCGCGGCGATGGCGTCGATGCGCGGCAGCGTGATGTCGCCTTGGGTGTAGGTCCCGGCATCGAAGCTGACCGGCACGAAGGTGGCGTCCTGGAAAGGCAGGTACATCTTGTAGACGTGATAGGTGGGCGTCAGCACCATCTTGTCCTTGTCGGTCAGGATCATCGCCTGCAGCACGTTGATCATCTGGGCGATGTTGGTGATCCGCACACGGTCGGCGTGACGCGCGAAGATGTTGAGGTTGAGCGCCGCGACCAGAGCGTCGCGCATTGAGTTCTGCTGGACCAGGAAGCCCGGATTGGTGCCCCCCAGCGGCGCCAGCCACACGCCCCATTCGTCGACGGCCAGCGGCACCTTCTTCTCCGGATCATACTTGTCCATGATCTCGGCGTGCTTGGTGATCAGCCCGTCCATGCCCAGCGTTTCCTTCAGCAGCTTGGCGTAGGCGGTCTCGTCGAACTTGGTGCTGGAATAGGACGGCGGCCAGCCGCCGGTCGTATAGGAGTGCAGCGACAGCCCCTCGATGTTCCAGGCCCAGTCGTGCCCCTTCTGCGCGGCCATGACCGCCTCGGTGTAGGCCGGCTTGCCCTGGTCGGGGCCGACGGCGATGCGCTGCATGGCGTCCGCCCCGGTCTGCTTGGGATTGTAGTTGCGGACGAAGCGAGCGTAGCGCTTCATTTCGTCCGTATAATACTCCGGCCGCATGGCGCCGCCGCAGCTCCAGCTCTCGTTGCCCAGGCCCAGATACTTGATCTTGTAGGGCTCGCGGTGGCCGTTGGCGGCGCGTTCCTTGCCCGCCGTGGTCTCCGGATCCGCGGTCATGTACTCGACCCACTCAGCCGCTTCCTGAACCGTGCCGGAGCCGACATTGACCGAGATATAGGCGTCGCTGCCGATCTGGCCGACGAAGTCCATGAACTCGTCGGTCCCGAAGGTGTTGGGCTCGACCGCGCCGCCCCAGTTGGAGTTGATCGTCCTGCGGCGGCTCTCGACCGGGCCGATGCCGTGGCGCCAGTGATATTCGTCGGCGAAGCAGCCGCCAGGCCAGCGCACATTGGGCACCTTGATGTCGCGCAGCGCCTTGACGACGTCGGTGCGGATGCCGCGGACATTTGGGATCGGCGAGTCCTTGCCGACCCAGACGCCGCCATAGATGCCCGAGCCCAGATGCTCGGCGAACTGGCCGAAGATGTTGCGATCGATCTTGGCCCCGGGCGCCCCGGCCTCGATGCGCACCGCGATCGGCGCATCGGCCTTCGCCCGCGCCAGGGCGGGCGTGGCGAGCATCATGGCCAGGACGGAAGCGGCCATGGGCCGAGCGATTTTGAGCATGTCTTCTCCCCGTGCTCGCCCGGGATCGACATGATGCGGCCCGGAGCGGCGACCCGTCTCGCGGATCTTGTCTTTTGAAAGCGCCGGGCCAGAAGCCCGCGGCGATAATAGTCAGACAATATATCGGGTCAAGGCGCTGGCGGGATGCGGCCGCGTTTGATAGCGAGGCCCGTTGAGATCCAAAAATGTCCGATTTTTGATGGCAAAGAGAAGGGCTCTTTGGTTGCCTTAATTGTCTGAGTAGATAGGGTGCGCGCTAAGCGACCCGACCGTCGCGGCGCGTCGGCTGAGGCCCGGACGCGCACCAAGAAAAGGCGTGAGGAAGCTATGGCGCGATGTTCGGAACCGCAAGCAATGCGCGCGCGTCGGGTGGCGGGGTTAAGCCGCCGATCCGCGCTGGCGGTCCTGGCCGCTTCCCTCGCCTCGACGAAGTCTCAAGCCGCCACCGCCAAGGCCTCTCCGCTGCGCCTGTGGTACCGCCAACCGGCCATGGCGTGGGTGGAAGCCCTGCCGGTCGGTTCTGGCAAGCTGGGCGCCATGGTGTTTGGCGGCGTCGCCTCTGAACGGCTGCAGCTCAACGAGGATACGCTGTGGGCCGGCGGCCCCTACGATCCCGCCAATCCGGAGGCCTTGGCCGCGCTGCCGGAGATCCGCCGCCTGATCGATGCTGGCGACTACGTCCAGGCCACGAAGCTGGCTGACGCCAAGTTTCTGGGCGTACCCAAGCGGCAGATGGCCTACCAGACGATCGGCGACCTGAAGCTCGATTTTCCCGGGCTGGACAAGGCGAGTGGCGACTATGTGCGCGAGCTCGACGTAGATGGGGCAATCGCCGCCACGGCGTTCACGGCCGGCGGCGTGCGCTATCGCCGTGAGGTGATCGGCAGCCATCCGGACGGGGTCATCGCCGTGCGCCTGAGCGCCAGCCGCAAGGGCGCGATCAGCGTCGACCTCTCCTTCGCCAGCCCGCTGAAGTCCAAGCCGGCCGCCAGGGTAGAGGGTAAAGTTCTGGTCCTGGCCGGCGCCAATGAGAGCCGGGAGGGAATCCCGGCCGCCCTGACCTTCGAGTGCCGCGTCGAAGTCCGCGCCAAGGGCGGCGCGGTGACGGGGCAGGGCGGCGTGCTGTCGTTCCGGAACGCCGACGAAGTCGTGCTGCTGATCGCGGCGGCCACCAGCTATCGCAAGTACGACGACGTCTCCGGCGATCCCAAGGCGTTGAACAAGGCGACGCTGGCCAGGCTGGTCGGCAAGTCCTGGGCGAAGCTTTTGGCCGACCATCAGGCCGATCACCGGGGCCTGTTCCGCCGTGTCAGCGTCGACTTCGGCCGCACCCGCGCCGACCTGCTGCCCACGGACGAGCGCATCCGGCAGTCGCCGACCACGGATGATCCGTCGCTGGCGGCGCTGTACTACCAGTACGGCCGCTACCTGCTGATCGCCTGCTCGCGCCCCGGCGGCCAGCCGGCCAACCTGCAGGGGGTCTGGAACGACAAGACCTCGCCCCCGTGGGAGAGCAAGTACACGATCAATATCAATACCGAGATGAACTACTGGCCGGCCGAGCCGACCAACCTCGCGCCCTGCGTCGAGCCGTTGATCGCGCTGGTCCAGGACCTGGCCAAGACCGGCGCGCGGACCGCCAAGGTCATGTACGGCGCGCGCGGCTGGGTCGCCCACCACAATACCGACCTTTGGCGCGCCACCGCGCCGATCGACGGCGCGCTCTGGGGCGTCTGGCCCACGGGCGGCGCCTGGCTCTGCAAGCACGTCTTCGACCACTACGACTACAGCCGCGACCAGGCCTATCTGGCGCGCGTCTATCCGCTGATGAAGGGCTCGGCGCGGTTCTTCCTCGACACCCTGGTGGTTGATCCGAAGTTCGGGGTGCTGGTTACCAACCCCTCGCTGTCGCCGGAAAACGAACATGGCCACGGATCGTCCCTGGCGGCCGGCCCGACCATGGACCAGGCGATCATCCGGGACCTGTTCGACAACTGCCTGAAGGCCGAGGCCGTGCTGGGCGCCGACGAGGCCTTCGTGGCCGAGCTGACGGCGGCGCGCGACAAGCTGGCGCCCTACAGGATCGGCAAGGACGGCCAGCTTCAGGAGTGGCAGGAGGACTGGGACGCCGACGCCAAGGACCCCCAGCACCGGCACGTCTCGCACCTCTACGGCCTGTTCCCGTCGGACCAGATCGGGGGCGACACCACGCAGAAGCTGGCGGCGGCGGCCCGGACTTCTCTGCTGAAGCGCGGCGACCTCACCACCGGCTGGGCCATCGCCTGGCGGCTGAACCTCTGGGCGCGGCTGGGCGACGGCGACCATGCGCACAGCGTGCTGAAGCTGCTGCTGGGGCCCGAGCGGACCTACCCCAACATGTTCGACGCCCACCCGCCGTTCCAGATCGACGGCAATTTCGGCGGAACCTCGGGCATGACCGAGATGGTTCTGCAAAGCCGCAACGACCGCCTCTACCTGCTGCCGGCCCTGCCTTCGGCCTGGCCGACCGGCCATATCACCGGCCTGAGGGGGCGGGGCGCGCTCGGTGTCGATGTGCGTTGGGCGGGCGGCAAGCTTTCAGAGGCGGTGCTGACCGCCAAGGCCGACGGCCGCCATATTGTAGTTCATGGGGCATCGACCCTGGAGATCGAGATGAAGCAAGGTCAAAGCATCCGCCTCACGGTCCGCGACGGCGCCCTGGTGCGCGCATGAGCAGCCGGGCCCTCACCCCCAGCCGGCGTTCGGTGCTCCTCGCCGGCGCCTGCCTGACCGTCACGTTCGCCGCCAAGGCTTCCGCCCAGACGCCCACGTCGTTGCGCAAGGTCGAGCCGATCCCGAGCCGGCATGTGACGCTGGAGCCATCGCCGTTCGCCGACGCCATGGCGGCCAACCGTCGCTACCTGCTGTCGCTGGACCCCGAGCGGCTGCTGCACAACTTCTATTGGTCGGCGGGCCTGCCGGCCAACAAGCCGCGCTATGGCGGATGGGAAAGCGAGAGCATCGCCGGTCACTCCCTGGGTCATTGGCTGTCGGCCTGCAGCCTGACGGTGGCCAATACCGGCGATCCCGCCGTCGCCGCCGTCCTCGACCGCACGCTCGCGGAGATGGCGAAGATCCAGGCCGCCGAGGGTGACGGCTATGTCGGCGGCACAACGGCGGACCGGGGCGGCAAGGAGGTGCCGGGAAAGGTCATCTTCGAGGAAGTCCGGCGCGGCCAGATCGAGGTTACCTGGACGCTGAACGGCGGCTGGGTGCCGATCTACGCCTATCACAAGGTGCTGGCGGGGGTGATCGACGCGCACCTGCTGGCCCACAACGCGCGGGCCCTGCCGATCGCCCTGGGCCTGGCCGACTATCTGGCCGGCGTCCTGGCGCCGCTGTCGGACGAGCAGGTCCAGAAGGTCCTCTCGGTCGAGCACGGCGGCATCCTGGAATCCTATGCCGAGCTGTACGCCATTACCGGCGACGCCCGTTGGCTGCGCACCGCCGAGCGGCTGCGCCACCGCGCTTTCCTCGACCCGCTGCTGGCCCGTCGCGACGCCCTGGCGGGGCTTCACGCCAACACCCAGATTCCCAAGGCCGTCGGCCTGGCGCGCTTCTACGAAACCAGTGGCCAGGCCGATCATGGCCAAGCGGCGGCGTTCTTTCACCAGACAGTCGTCGACCACCACAGCTATGTGCTGGGGGGCAATTCCGAGCGCGAACACTTCGGTCCGGCCGACCAACTGGGCGGCACGCTGACGACGGGCACCTGCGAGGCCTGCAACACCTACAACATGCTGAAGCTGACACGGCATCTCTATGCCTGGAAGCCAGACGGCGCCTTGTTCGACTACTACGAGCGGGCGCAGCTCAATCACATCCTGGCGCATCAGCGTCCCGACACCGGGCAGTTCGTCTATTTCATGCCGCTTCAGGTGGGCGCCAAGCGCGACTATTCCACGCCGGAAGACAGCTTCTGGTGCTGCGTGGGTTCGGGCATGGAAAGCCATGCAAAGCACGCCGACAGCATCTTCTGGCGCGGGTCGGACGCGATCTACGTCAATCTCTTCGTGCCCTCGACGCTGGATCTGCCGGGCGACGCCCGACTTGAACTGCGGACGCGCTATCCCGAGCAGGGCGAGGTTGTGCTTCGGGTGGCCCGTCCTTCGGCGACAGCCTCCACCCTGGCCATTCGCCGCCCCGGCTGGGCGCGGGGCGCACGGATCGCGCTGAACGGCAAATCGATCGCCGCGCCGGTCTCGGACAACTACTGGCGCGTGACGCGGGCGTGGCGGGCAGGGGACACGATCACCGTGACCCTGCCGATGACCTTGCGCGCCGAGCCGCTCAAGGGCGCGCCGGCCACCTACGCCTTCCTCAGCGGCCCCCTGGTCCTGGCGGCCGATCTCGGACCCTCGGACAAGGCGTTCGACGGCCCCGCGCCGGCGCTGCTGGCCAGGGCCGCGCCGACCGACACCCTTGTCGCGGGCGGCGGGACCCATCGCTACGCCACGGTCGATGTCTTGGGGCAGAGCCAAACCCTGCGGCCGTTCAACGCGCTCTATGACCGGCGCACGGCGGTCTATTTCAAGACCTTCACGCCTGTGGACTGGAAGGCGCAACGCCAGGACTATCTGGCGTCCGAAGCCCAGCGGGCCGATCTGGCGCGGCGGAGGATCGACGTCTTCCACATCGGCGAGATGCAGCCCGAGCGCGATCACGGGCTGACGGCGACAGCCGGAGAGCCGGGGACGTTCTATGGCCGCCACAGCCGGTCGATCCCCGAGGGCGCGGAGGTGTCGTTCACGATGGCCCGTCGGCCCGGCGCCGCGTTCCTGCGCGCGACCTATTGGGGCAACGACGCCGACCGCGAGATGGCGATCGAGTTCGACGGACAGCAAGTCGCCGTGGAGCGTCGGTCCGGACCCAAGCGCAACGACTGGGTCACTGTCGACTATCCGCTGCCGCCGAGCGACCAGAAGCGCTCGAAGGTCAGGCTGATCGGTCGCAAGGGGACGAGTGTCCTCTATGGACTCGAACTGATCGCGGCGCCGCGGCGAGACGCCTAGAGCCTGTCCGTTTCTGATGGAATCATCAGAAACGGATAAACAGGCTCTATTCCTAACACTTAGAGCGTGGCGGGCGCCTAAACCGCTCACACTTTCGGCTGCCACGCTCTAGGCAAAAAAAGAGGCCAGGCGCTGGACGCCTGGCCTCAGTGATCGAGGGGGAAACCTCGGTTAGAAGCGGAAGCGCACGCCGGCGCGGTACATCCGGCCGACGATGTCGTACAGCGCCGGGTTGGCGTAGTTCGGCGACTTGGCCGGATCGCGGTCGAACAGGTTGTCGACCTTGAAGTAGGCGCTCACGTCCTTGCGGATGTTGTAGGTCCCGCCGACGTCCATGTAGAAGGCGCCCGGCATGAAGTTCTTGTCGATCGTCGGGGCGTTGGCCGTCGAGACCGGGCAGGTTCCGGGGGCGCAGACGACATATTGGTTGCCGTAGTTGCCGTCGGTGAACCAGCGTTCCTGCAGCGTCAGGGAGAAGCGGTCGGTCTCATAGCTCTGGATCGCCAGCCACTTCCAGTTGGGGGTGTTGCCCTGGTTCACGCCCGCGGAGTCGACCGGCACGGTGCCGGGCAGGCCGGTGTCGGTCCAGAAGTCGCGGATGTGGGTGGCCAGGGCCCGCAGGGTGAAGGCGCCTGAAAGGCCCAGCGGCTGCCGCCAACGATAGCTGGCCTCGATGTCGAAGCCGCTGGTCTTGATCGACGCCAGGTTGAAGGACTGGACGTTGATATAGTTCGGGCCGCTGGTGTTGTTGAGGTTATAGGCCCCGCAGGTCTGCGGCAGGATGTTGCGATAGCAGTAGTCGACGATCTGGGCCGCGCCCAGGCTGGAGACGACGTCGTCGACCTTGATCTTGTAGTAGTCGAACGACGCGCTGAAGCCCGGCAGCCAGGACGGATTGGCCAGGACCACGCCGATCTGCGAGTTGCGCGCGATTTCCGGCGTCAGGTTCGGGTTGCCGACGGCGTTCTGGATCGCCACCACGTTCCGGTTGTTCACCGGATCGAAGAAGTTCGGCAGCGTGGTGGTGACCGGCGCGGCGAACAACTCCGAGAGGTTGGGCGCGCGCACGTCCCGCGAGGTCACGCCGCGGAAGCGCAGGCCGTCGATCGGCGTGTCCCAGGTGCCGCCCGCCTTCCAGGTCCAGATCGTGCCCGAGGTGCTGTAGTCGGTCACCCGCGCCGCGGCGTTGAAGTTGGCGCGGCCGATGGTGTCGTTGTTGAACAGCGGCAGGTCGGCCTCCAGGAAGGCTTCCTTGACGTTGTAGACGCCGTCGCCGTTCTTGTAGTTGCCGGCGTGCCAGTTGTTGCCGACCGAAGCGAGAAGCGGATCGGCCGGATAGGAGCCGTCGTTAGGGCTGCGATCGGCGACGCCCGCGCCGTACGGGTCCGCGCGAACGGTGTAGTACTCCCGGCGATATTCGGCGCCGAAGGCCACCGACAGCGGACCGGCCCACAGGTCGATCGGCGCGCCCGAGAAGTTCAGGCTGGCCACGTCCTGTTTCATGCGCAGGCGTTGGAAGGGACCGGCGGCGGGCTGGACATATTCCAGGGCCGAGGCCGAGGGCGGTTTGCCGCCAAAGATGTTCAGCGGCTGGCAACCGCTGGCGCGCGCGACCGGGTCGGCGCAGACGATCGCGCCGTTCAGCGTGATGGCCTGGATCGCCTGGTTGAAGCGCGGCGTCAGCAGGATGTGGTCGACATCGACGGCGGTCTTGTTGACGCCATGCTCGTAGTAGGCGTCATAGGTCCAGTCGGAACCGACGGCAGCGAACTTACCCTTCAAGCCGGTGACAACGCGATACTGACGACGATCGGTGTGAACCTCGGTGTTAGGCAGCACGGCGTTGCTGACGCCGTACTGGAAGCTGGTGATGCCCGCGGTGGCGCAAGCGGCTTGGACGGAGGCCGGCACGAACGGGTTGGCGCATTGCAGCGTCAGGCCGGTCTTGTTCATGCCATTGACGGGCTGGTTGCTGGTCTTGACCTGGCCCAGGTTGAACGAGACGTAGGCCTCGTTGTTCTCGGCGAAGTCATATCCGATACGCCCGTAGGCCACTTTGCGCTCGATCTTGGACTGCAGCGTGCGGCCGCTGTCGACATTGCCCGACAGGTCGCCGCCGACGCAGAAGCCCGGGAAGCAACCCGTGACCGCGCCGCCCGCCGTCTTCGAGGGCACGCCGCCCGAGCCATACTGGAACTGGAACGGATTGCCGCTCTGGTCGAAGGCGATGCCCTGCAGCGGACCGGCCGTGATCAGACCATACTTGGTGTAGGCGTATGGCTGGGCGTTATCGCGCATGAGGTACTGGGGCGAACCGTCGTTGGTGACGTTGCGATTGATCATCGTCGTTTGGGTGAACCAGTGGCGATCACCGGCCAGATCCAGGCCGAAATCGCCCGGACCGACGCCGTTTTCCTTGGCCCACTCCACGCTGCCGACCACGTGCACGCGATCACCCGCGAAACTGCGGCCGCCGGCCAGTTGCACCAGGCCCTGCTCGTTGTCGTTGTACTTCGAGATGCCCGCCTGAACATTGCCTTTCAGGCCCTCGAAGCGGGTGTCGGTGATGAAGTTGACGACGCCGCCCACGGCGTCCGAACCATACGAGGCCGAGGCGCCGCCGTTCACGACATCCACCCGCTTGATAAGCAGCTGCGGGAACAGGCTGACGTCGGTGACGCCCGTATAGTAGGCCCCGACCACGCGCTGGCCGTCCAGCAGGGTCAGGGTGCGGATCGTGCCCAGGCCGCGCAGCGAGAACGAGCTCAGGCCCTGCTGGCCGCTGGATGTGCTGAAGGTGTTGGTCGCCGAACCGCTCGAGCCCTGCAGCGACGGTAGCTGGACGATGGTGGCGAAGACGTTCGGCTGGGCGTTGTTCTGGATCTGGGCTTCACCGATCACGGAGGTCGGCGTCGGTGCCGTGAAGCCCGTGGTCTGGATGCGCGTGCCGGTGACGACCACCTCGGTGACCGTGGCCGCGTCGGTGGCCGGCGCCGAGGCCGTTTGAGCCAGAGCGGGCGCGGCGGCGAACAGGGCCGCGGTCATCGCGCCGGCGCTGGCCGACCGCAGAATGCGGTCGCGAATCTGTGTGGTGTTGTTCCGAACCTCGATCTGGACGCGGCTGTGCGCGCCGCCGTCCTCAGAGGACGTCATGCCATTGGCGTTCATTCTCATCCCTCCCTATCCGCAGGCTCACCGGCTCTGCGTGATTGATCGTCGCCATGGCCAACCGCTATGGTAACGTTATCATTTATCTTGGTATGGTCGTCGCCCCCGTGTCAATACTCCGACATATTATCATTGAAACGATCGTTCTGGTTCGCTAGTCGGTTGAAGGCTGGCGACTGAAACCGGGCCAAGCCTCGATAAAGCGGGTCGGCGCTCTCGCTGATCGAGAATGATAACGTTATCGGAGGAGGGGGCGTGCCAGCAGGTCATAACGACGGTCGAGCGCTTCGACGTCAGCGCTTCGCCTATATCCGATGGACCATTCTGGGCTTGTTCGTCCTGGCGATGGTGCTGAACTACCTGTCGCGATCGGTGCTGGGCGTCGCCGCGCCGATGGTGCTCAGCGAGCAGTCGATCTCCAGCGAGCAGTATTCGTGGATCACTAGCGCCTTCCAATTGGGCGTGATGTTCCAGCCGCTCGTGGGCTACTTTCTCGACGGCGTCGGGCTGCGGCTTGGCTTCGCCCTCTGCGCCATCCTGTGGTCCCTGATCACGATGGCTCACATCTTCGCCCAGGGATGGGTCCCGTTCGCCGGGCTCCGCCTGGCCCTTGGCCTCACCGAAGGCTCCGCCCAGCCCGCCGGCCAGAAGCTGATCGCCGAGTGGTTCCCCGCGCGTGAACGCGGCTTCGCCGGCGGCGTCTACAATATCGGCGCGTCGTTCGGCGCGGTGTTCGCCCCAATGCTGGTCGCCTGGGCGGTGATGATGGGCAGCTGGCGCCTGGCCTTCGTCGCCGCCGGCGCCCTCGGTCTGGTGTGGGTGGCAGCCTGGATCCTCTGGTACCGGACGCCGTCAGAGCACCGCCGCCTTGGCGCGGCCGAACGCGAACGCATCGAACAGGGCCAGGAGGTCGAACTGACGGCGCGCGGCAAACGCGCATCCCTGGCGCAACTGGTACGGCGCCGCGACCTGTGGGGCATCGCGCTGCCCAGAATGCTCGCCGATCCCGTGTGGGGTATGCTGTCGTTCTGGATGCCGCTCTACCTGATGCGCGTGCGGGGCTTTGATCTGAAGCAGATCGCCCTGCTCGCCTGGCTGCCCTTTCTCGCCGCCGACCTGGGTTGCCTGTTCGGTCCGGCGGTCGTGGCCTACCTGCAGAAGCGCGGCGTGGACCTGATCGATGCGCGGCGCTGGGCGTTCAGCCTCGGCGCGGTCTTGATGACGGCCATGACGCTGGTCGGTCTGGCGGCCAATCCTTATGTCGCCCTGGCGCTGCTCTGTGTCGGCGGCTTCGCCCATCAGACCCTGTCGGTGACCGTGATCACCATGGCCTCGGACCTGTTCCGGCGTGACGAGGTCGCGACCGTGGCCGGCTTCGCCGGGCTGGCGGGCAACCTTGGCATCCTGATCTTCACCCTGGCCCTGGGCAAGCTGGTCGACCAGGTCGGCTACGGACCCTTCTTCGTCATACTCGGCCTGCTCGACCTTGTCGGCGCCGGCTTGCTCTGGACCCTTGTGCGCAAACGACATGTCCCAGCTTCGTAATCCCGTCCTCAGAGGGTTCAACCCGGACCCGTCGATCGTTCGCGTCGGCGATGATGTGTTCATCGCGACCTCGACGTTCGAGTGGTTTCCGGGCGTCCAGATCCACCACAGCCGCGACCTGGCGCACTGGCGCCTGGCGGCTCGCCCCCTGGCGCGCGCGTCCCAGTTGGACATGCGCGGCGATCCGGACTCGTGCGGGGTATGGGCGCCGGATCTCAGCCACGCGGACGGGCGCTTCTGGCTGGTCTACACGGACGTCAAGCGGTTCGGCCAATCGACCCTGGATGGCGCGACGGGCGTGACCTTGCGGGATTTCCACAACTATCTGGTCACCTGCGACCGGATCGACGGCGTCTGGTCCGACCCGATCTACCTCAACAGCAGCGGCTTCGATCCGGCGCTGTTCCATGACGACGACGGGCGAAGCTGGCTGCTCAACATGCTGTGGGACCATCGCCCTGACCGACCCCGTTTCGCCGGCATCGTCATCCAGGAGCTCGACCGCGCCACCGGCGGCCTGGTCGGCGAGCGCCATCTGATTTTCCAGGGAACGGATAGAGGCTTCACGGAGGGGCCGCATCTCTACAAGCGGGACGGCTGGTATCATCTGCTGGTGGCCGAAGGCGGTACGGGGTGGGGACACGCGGTGGTCATGGCGCGCTCGCGAAATCTGTTCGGGCCCTATGAACTGCACCCCGACGCGGTGGTCCTGTCCTCGGGCGGCCGGCGCGATGGGCCGCTGGCCCGCGCCGGACATGGCGACCTGATCGAGCTGGCCGACGGAACGCCGTGGGTGGCCTATCTGTGCGGCAGGCCCCTGCCGGGCCGGCAGCGATGCGTCCTGGGTCGCGAGACGGCGTTGCAGCCGATGCGATGGTGCGAGGATGGCTGGCTCAGAAGTCTGACCGCCGGTGGCGCGCCCGATCCCGCGCCAGCCGCGCCTGACCTGCCGCCAAAGCCTTGGCCGGCGCGGTCGTGGGACGGCAGCTTTGCCGTCGACGTGCTGCCGTCCGAGTTCCAGTGGCTGCGCACGCCCTATCCCGATGAGCTCTTCAGCCTGGTGGCGCGGCCTGGATATCTGCGTCTCTACGGGCGGGAGACCATCGGCAGTCCCTTCCGCCAGGCGCTCGTCGCCCGGCGCCAGGAGGACCTGCGGTTCACGGCCACCACGCGGCTCGAGTTCGACCCGGTCGACTTCCAGCAGGCCGCCGGGCTGGTCTGCTACTACAACAGCACCAAGTTCCAGTATCTCCACGTGAGCCGACAGGGGGGTGAGCGTCAGCTGCAACGGATGACGGCCTCGCCGGACGCGGGCGGCTGCACCCTCCAGGTCTTGGTCGAGAGCCTGCCCGAGGGACCGATCGAACTGCGTGTCGAGGTCGACTTGGACCAGCTCCGGTTCGCCTGGCGCGGCGACCGTGAAAACGATTGGCGCGACCTGCCCGACGCGCTCGACGCCAGCATCCTGTCCGACGAGGCGTCCTTGCCCGGCCTGCCGAATTTCACCGGGACCTTCGTCGGCATGGCCTGCCAGGACATGTCGGGGAGGGCGACGCCCGCCGACTTCGCCTTCTTCCGCTACGAAGGTCGGGGTGACGATTAGCTCAGGGGCGGCGACGTCGATAGCCGGCGAACGACCTGGTGATCGAGCACCCGGTCGTGGTGATCGCTCAGATGGGCCTCGGCCCCGGAGATTTGCGCCGCCAGCAGGCCGAGCGCCTCGGCGGCGAGCTTGCGAACGGGCTGGCGCACCGTGGTGAGCGGCGGCCATAGGGTCACCGCCGCGGCGGTGTCGTCGAACCCGGCGACCGTGAGTTCGCCAGGTATGTCGAGGTGGCGGCGGTGCGCGACCGAGACCACGGCCGCGGCCATATCGTCGTTGCTGGCGAAGATCGCCGTCGGGGCCGGCGACGAGTCGAGCAGGAGTTCGGCCGCCGTGAGGCCGGAGGTGAAGCTGAAATCGCCCTGGGCGATCACCGTCTGCACGTCGTCGGCCTCACGGACGGCCGCGTAGAAGCCCGCCAGGCGCTCGGCGCTGGCCGCCTGGTCCGGATTGCCGACGATGAAGCCCAGGCGACGATGGCCCTCGGCGATCAGGTCTCGCGTCATCTCGTAGGCGGCGCGCCGGTCGTCGATGCGCACGCAGATGGCGCCCGCCACGCTGTAGGCGCCGACCGCGGCCAGCGGGAGGCGCGCCTTGCGCAGCACCTGCAGGACCGTGGGCGATTCGCCCAGGGGAGGGGCCAGGATCACGCCGCGCACGCCGGCCGCGATCAGGTTCTTCAGTTCGGCGTCCTGGGGCGGGCGTCCGCCTTCGCCGCCCTTGAGCAGGATCAGGCGGGCCCCGCGCGTGGAGGCCTCTTCATAGACCCCGGTCAGGAACTCGCTCATGAAGGCGGCGCTGGGATTGGAATAGATCACGCCGATCCGCAGTTCCGTCGATGTCACGAGGCTGCGCGCGGCGACGTTGGGAGTGTAACCCAGGCGCTGGATCGCCTCCGTGACGGCGAGGCGGGTGTCGGGGCCCACGCCCGGGCGGGCGTTGATCACGCGCGATACGGTCATCGGGGAAACACCGGCGGCGGCCGCGACATCGACGATCGTTGGGCCGCGGGCGCCTTCAGTGTTTCTAGCCAATCGTTTGTCCCGCCACCGTCATCTGATCTCTATCTAGTCGATTGTCGGCGCGACGCAAAATCGACCCCATCGTACGAAGCTAAACCTCGCCGCGCGCGACAATCATCGATATCCGGGCCGTTATTGGTTGGACAGGTTCAAGCAAGTACGGTTACGTTAACGCAACCATTTCGTGATCTGTATTACAGATCGAAGGCGCGACGTGTCGAGGGCGTTTCCGATGCCTTGCCACGTTCTCCTTTTGATCGCGAGCTTTCGACTGCCCGCTTTCCCCCTCCTGGGCGGCCCGCCCGAGCCCGGTTACATCGTCAGGCTCGGGCGGCTTTTTTCGCCTTCCGAGGATGTGCGAGCGCCTATGGGGTTCAACCAGAACGGGACGTGATCGGGGCGTGACAATCCTCAAGCATATTTGTAGGAGTAAAGAGCCGGAATGATACCGGTCACAAAAGTCAAAATGGGAGGTTGCGCCGTGGAGTTGATGAACAATCGTGGTCGGTCGACGTGGCTGGGGCTGGCGCGCGCCAGCCTTGCCGCGGGCGCCGTGGCTCTCACATGCGCGATCGCCGCGCCGGTCTGGGCTCAGGCCAACAAGATGACGCCGATCGCGATTCCGGCGCAGCCGAAGGCGATCGAGCTGGGCACCGGCGCGCTGCCGGGCGCCACCGCCGCTGAGTCCTGGCACAGCCAATATGGCAGCGTTTTCGCCCGCAACGTCACTGTCGCGACCTTGACCCCGTTCCTGCCCGACCCGGCCAAGGCCACGGGCGCCGCGGTCATCGTCGCGCCGGGCGGCGGGTTTCGCACCCTGTCCATGGAAAATGAAGGCTGGCAGGTCGCCGAGGCCCTGGCCGACAAGGGCGTGGCCGCCTTCGTGCTCAAGTATCGCCTGAACCAGACGCCCGCCGACATGGCCGGCTTCGAACGCTCCATGACCGAGATGTTCGCCAATACGGCGCGAAACCCTCGGCCAAGCCCCGAACAGGCCGTCGCGGGTCTGGCTCCGCAGATCGCTGACTCCCGCGCCGCCTTCGCGCTGGTGCGCAAGCGCGCGGCCGAATGGCATGTCGATCCCGACCGGATCGGGATGGTGGGATTTTCGGCGGGCGCCATGCTGACCATGGCCACCACGCTCGCGGGGCAGGACGCCAAGCCCGCGTTCATCGGGACGATCTACGGCTCGCTCGCGCCGGTCGCCGTTCCGGCTGACGCGCCGCCGTTGTTCGTCGCGCTGGCGGCCGATGATCCTTTGTTCGGTAACGGCGGATTTGGCCTGATCGAGAGCTGGCGGACGGCCAAGCGGCCGGTCGAGTTCCACCTCTACGAACAGGGCGGCCACGGCTTTGGCATGTACCCGAAGAAGACGACCAGCACCGGCTGGTTCGACGCCTTTTCCCGGTGGTTGGACATGCACGGCTACCTGAAGCCAGCGGGCGCGTCCTGATCGTCAGCGCCGGGCGGCCAGTTGGAACGGCTTGGGATCTCG
The DNA here is from genome assembly GCF_058681225.1 of Caulobacter sp. FV1ye6ST. Lineage (NCBI taxonomy): Bacteria > Pseudomonadati > Pseudomonadota > Alphaproteobacteria > Caulobacterales > Caulobacteraceae > Caulobacter > Caulobacter sp. FV1ye6ST. The sequence goes on along the minus strand of NZ_CM178733.1, from coordinate 3,610,238 downwards.
TCCCGTGTCTGGAACGATGAACTCCGCGCGCAAGCCGGTCGAAGGCCATTCCAGCCGAGCCCGTCCCCGTAGCTGGCGCTCGATGATGGCGGTGATCATGGCCGAGCCGAAGCCTGGCTTTCGGGCCAGGGCCGGCGGCGGGCCACCGGCTTCCTCCCACACCAGGCGGAAGCCGCCATCGCTGTCGTGGGGCTGCCAGTGCGTCGTCACGCCCCCGAAAGGCGCCGACAGACAGCCGTGTATCGTGGCGTTGGAAATCATCTCGTGCAGGACAAGCGCCAGCGGCTGGACCAGCGTCGCGCCGACGCGGATGTCCGGGCCGTCCAGGGTCACGCGGCTCATGTCGAAGGGGGCGATCTGCAGCCTTACCAGGTCTCCCAGCGGGGCGGGCCGCCAGCGTCTTTGCGACAGGAAGGCGTGGGCCCGGGCCAAGGCCTGCACCCGCTGCTGAACCGCCGCGGCGTATCGTCCAATGTCCTGGGCCTGGCTAAGACGCACAATGCCCTCGACGATCGCCAGGGCGTTCAAAGCCCGATGATCGATCTCGCGCAGCAGGATCTGGTTGGCCTCGACCTCGCTGGCCTCGGCCTGGCGATGTCGGGTGACATCGACCTGCGAGGCGAAGAAATAGAGGAGGCCGCCAGTATCATCCTGCACGGGGCTGAGGCTGACCCGGTTCCAGAACGTCGAACCGTCCTTGCGATAGTTGAGGAGTTCTACCTCGAGTTCGCGCGCGTCGCGGACCGCCGAGCCGAGGGCGTCGATGGCCGAGCGGTCGGTCCGCGGCCCCTGCAGCAGCCGGCAGTTGCGGCCGAGAACCTCGTCACGCCTATAGCCGGTCAGATCCAGAAAGGCCTGGTTGGCCAGGACGATCGGATTGTCGGCCTGTCGCGGATCGCAGATCACCATGGGTGTGCGGGTGCGGTCCACGACGGCGAACACGAGGTCCCTGCGGTCGATCGGGCCTTGGTCGGCAAGGGGCAAGGGCGCGTAGCTCAAGGGCTTTCTCCCACCGTTCAGACTTCATCCCGGGGCAGGTCAACGCCAAGGCTCGACGGCAGTTGCCGATATCGAGCGATCGCGAACGGGTTTCCGTGGGCCGTTGGAAAGCTCCAACCGAAGCGGTCGTAAAATCGGCGCGCTCCACGCAACTAAAACCGTGATCTCGGATTTAGTCGGCTACCCGACGTTTCTCGAGCCGCTGAGATACGGCTGTCGGGTTGGGGGCAAGGCGATGAGCAGTAAAATCGGCGAGGCCGCGGACGGCGCCGTCACAGCGGCGCCCGTCGTGCTGGTCGTGGAGGACGAGGTCCTGGTTCGGATGCTGGCCTGCGACATCCTGAGAGACGCCGGCTATGACGCCTTGGAAGCGGTTGACGCTCGCGAAGCGCTTCTATTGCTCGACGCGCGCCCGGACGTCGCCCTGCTGTTCACCGATGTCGACATGCCCGGTGAGATCAACGGTCTGGGTCTGGCGCGCCTCGTGTCCCTGCGATGGCCCAACCTGCCGATCATCGCCACCTCCGGCGCGGCGATCGTCGATCCCGTGGATCTTCCTGCTAACGGGGTTTTTCTCCAAAAACCCTATAGCCCTTCGAGTTTGATCGAGCGCGTGGAGGCCGCGGCGGCGCTCAAGCCATAGTGTACGCGTAAACTTCAGTTCGAGCGGAACAAACACGCGTAAGCTCTGCTGATCGTGGTAGGGTTGTTTTTCCGCACTGGCTTGCGGCTAGACCCCCAGATGTTCCTAGCCAGGTATGGCTTTCGCTCCGCGAGCCTCTGGTCGGCTAAGGACAGCCATGGCTGCCCACCCCATCCTGCACGTCGACGCCGGCCACGGCCTGGCCATGGCGATCATCGCCACCTCGGCGGAACCCACCCTGCTGCTGGACAACGACATGGTCGTCATCGCGGCCAGCACCAGTTTCTGCCGGGCGTTCGGGATCGACCCCGCCCACACGACCGGCCTGCGCGTCGCCGATCTCGGCGGTGGAGAGTGGGACGTGCCGCAGTTGAGATCCCTGCTCAAGGCCACGGCGTCGGGAAAGGCCAAGATCGCCGCTTACGAAATGGACTTGGTGGTCCCTGGTCGCACCACCCGGCAACTGGTCCTCAATGCCGAGAAGCTGCGGTTTGGTCAGGCGGAGGAGCTGCTGATCCTGGCCATGGCCGATGTCACGGATCTTCGATTGGCCGAGCGGGTCAAGGATAACCTGCTGGTCGAGAAGGCGACGATGCTCAAGGAACTGCAGCATCGCGTCGCCAACAGCCTGCAGATCATCGCCAGCGTCCTCTTGCAGAGCGCTCGCAGGGTCCAATCCGACGAAACCCGCGATCATCTTCGCAGCGCCCATCATCGCGTGATGTCGGTGGCCGCGGTTCAGCGCCAGCTGGCCACGACGGGGGAGGACGAGGTCCGGATCCGGGCCTACCTGACCGAGCTTTGCGAGAGCATCGGCGCCTCCATGATCCGGGACCCGGCCATGTTGACCCTGACCGTCGAGGCGGACGCCAGCGTCACCAGTTCGGAGACGTCCGTCAGTCTTGGCCTCATCGTCACCGAGCTGGTGATCAACGCGCTGAAGCACGGGTTCCCGGGTGATCGCGGCGGCGTGATCAAAGTCACCTATCACGCGCAGGGCGCCTCGTGGCGCCTCTCTGTCGCCGACGACGGCGTCGGCCTTCCCGACGCGGAGGGCGGCAAGCCCGGGCTTGGCACCAGCATCGTGCGGGCCCTGGCCACTCAGTTGAAGGCGACCGTGAAGGTCCTGGGGACCGCGCCTGGCACGACGGTGCTTGTCGAGCACGAGGAGCATCCCGACACGGCTCAGGACAAGGTCGCGCCGATCCCACTCTTCATCTAGGATCGGGACGAGGCTTAGCCCGCCGACGCCAAGAGCAACCGGGCGCCGATCGCCAGCACCAGGGCAGGCGGCATGACCAGCGCGCCGACCCTCAGAAACCGCCAGAAGGTGACGTCTTCCCCTTCGCGGCGGATCGCGGTCAGCCACAGGATGGTCGCCAGCGATCCGGTGATCGACAGGTTGGGGCCAAGGTCAACACCGATCAGCAGGGCGTCAGTCACCACCCGTGGCGGCTGCGCCTGGGCGAGCGCCGTGCTGGCGATCAGGCCGGCGGGCAGATTGTTCATCAGGTTGGAAGCGACGGCGAGAATACCGCCCCCCGCCGCGGCGGTGAGCAATGGTCCGGTTTCGGACGAACTCTTGAGCGCGTCGGCCAGGCGGTTGATGAGCCCGGTGCGTCCCAGGGCTTCGACCAGCACGAACAGCCCGGCCACGAGCGGCAGCACGCTCCAGGATACGCTCTTCAGAACGGGCCAGGGCGAGGCGCGGGCGGCGATCAGGACCAGGATGGTGGTGGCTACGCCGAGCAGGGCGGTCGGCAAGCCCAGCGGACGGTCGAACGCCGACACGATCACCAGGCCGAGGGCCGTCAGGCCGATGCCGGCGAGGGCCAGCTTGCCGCCGCGCGACAGTACCGGCTGGTCGATGTCGCGCTCGCAGGTCTGGCCAAGACGGTTGGCCTCGACCAGGCGCAGCACGCCGTAGGTCGCCAGGATGGCGAGCAAGGCGGGCAGGCCGAAGCTGGCCAGCCATTGGCTCAGCGGCGGGGTGTGGTCGCCATAGAGGACGATGTTGGCGGGGTTGGAGATAGGCAGGACGAAGCTGGCCGCATTGGCGACGAAGGCGCAGATGAACAGGTAGGGCAGGGGATCGACCTTGGCCTTGCGCGCCGCCGCGAATACGGCCGGGGTTAGAACGACGGCCGTCGCGTCGTTGGACAGGAAGACGGTCACGACGACCCCGACGACATAAATCAATAGGAACAGGCGGCGCGGCGAGCCTTGGGCGTGATTGACGGCATACGCGGCGACCCAGTCGAACAGGCCTTCTCGACGGGCGACCTCCGAGAGCAGCATCATGCCGATCAGGAACAGATAGACGTCCAACCCCTTGGCGACCGCCGCAAGACCGGCCGAAAGCGGCAGCAGGCCCGTCGCCAGCAGCAGGACCGCGCCAGCTATCGCCCACAGGGCTTCCGGAGCCTTGAAAGGGCGGATGATGACGGCGGCGGTCGCTATCGCCGCGATCGTCCAGATCGCCAGGTTGGCGGTCGATGGCGCCATGGTCATTCCGAAATCAAAGGTCGGGCGCGAGGCGGCCCCGCGGCGGTTAAGCACGTCATGGCGCCCGGAGCCATGGCCGACACTTCCGGGGGCGATTTTCTCCGCTCTCTTCGGCGCGACATCAGGCTTGGACTTCCGGGCCTGCGACTCACGGCCGCATCTTGGCTTCGCGCCAATCCCGGTGAATGTTCTTCCACAGGACGTATAGTGGCGCATGGCTCGCACTAAGGGAGAGTCGCTTTGCCGCAGGTGATCGTGCGCTCTGTCTTGACGCCCGGAGAGCACCGGACGCTGCTGCGGGCCCATGCCGTCAGCGAGTTGGGAACTGGCGAGCCCCCGATCATGCTTCTGCACGGGTTTGGCACCGATCAGACGGTTTGGCGCGAGGTGGCGCCACGCCTGGCGACGACTCGCCGCGTGGTGCTCTACGACCACATGGGCAGCGGCGCCTCGGACCTGGCCCAGTACGACCCTGACCGCTACCAGACCCTGGAAGGCTATGCCGACGATCTCGTCGACATCCTCGACGCCCTCGATCTGCACGATGTCACCCTCACGGCCCATTCGGTGTCGGGGATGATCGCCCTGCTCGCGTCGCTGCGCAGCCAGCGGATCGGGCGCATCGTCATGGTCGGCTCATCCTCGCGTTACTTGAACGACTGGGCCTATGAGGGCGGCTTCGAACGGGCGGACGTGGACGATCTGCTGAGCCTGATGGAACTGGATTTCCAGGGATGGGCCAGGACGCTCGCGCCAAAAGTCATGGACCAGCCCGACCGGCCGGCCTTGACGCAGGACCTCGTCTACAGCTTCAGCCGCGCCAATCCGGAGCTGACGCGCCGGTTCGCGCGAGCCACGTTCATGTCGGACCACCGGGCGCGACTTGCCGAATGCCGAGTCCCCACGCTCGTTCTGCAGGCCAGCGCCGACGCGGTCGTGCCCCTGGCGGCCGCGCGCTTCCTCGCCGACCAGATTCCAAAGGCTCGTCTGGAGATGCTCGTCGCGCGGGGCCACTATCCTCACCTGAGCGCGCCGTCGGCGGTCGTCGAGGCCATCGAGCGCTTTCTCCAGGAGGCCGGCGTTTGAGGGAAGACGACGGCGAGGCGCTGGGCAGGCTCGCGCCGGTGGCGCTGTTCGAGGCGGATGCCGACATGGTCATCCAGGCCGCCAACCCTCGCATGGCGGCCATGACGGGCGCGCCGACCGCGGCGCTTGTCGGCCGCGCCTTCAGGGAGTTCCTCACCCGATCCTCGCAATTCGTCTATGCCCTCAAGGCCGAACCCTCCTTGTTGACGAGCGGCTCGGCCGAAGAGGTGTTTCTGGAACTCGCCCATGCGGACGGCGCCCCTCGCCCTGTTCTGCTGACGGTGACGCCTGGCGAGGACGCCGGCCGCCGTTACGGCGCATTGTTCGCCGCGCCGGAGCGCCGCGCCTACGAGCTCGAGCTGATCGCCGCCCGGCAGGGCGTTCTGGACGGCCTCGAGGAGCAGAAGGCGGCCAGGGCGGCGCTGGAGGCCGCCAATCTCCGGCTGGAGGAACTGGTCGATGAGCGCACGGCGGCCGTCGCGCAGCGCGATCTGCTCCTTCGCGAGGTCTATCATCGGGTGAAGAACAATCTTCAGGTGGTCGACGGCCTGATGCTGATGCAGTCGCGAAAACTCTCCGATCACGACGCCGTCGCGGCGATCGAGGGCTTGCGCAAGCGCGTCTACGCCTTGGGCCTTGTGCATCACCAACTGATGGGCTCGGCCGACCTGAAGACGTTCGACGTCGGGGCCTTTCTGTCCCAGCTGATCGCCCACCTCCAGGTCGGCGCGCCGGAAAACGTGGACCTGCGGATCGACGCCGCGCCCTTGAGTGTCGACCTCGACTTCGCCGTGCCGTTGGGATTGCTCGTCACCGAACTGACGACCAACGCCCTGAAGCACGCCTTTCCCGGACGGGAGGGCGAAGTCTTCGTCACGCTGGGCGCCGCCGCCGAGGGCGAGGTGGTCTTGCGGGTCGCCGACAACGGGGTGGGGTTCTCCGAGGTTTCGGCGGAGGCCAAACCGTCGATGGGGTTGAAGATCGTCAGAGGCCTGGTGCGCCAACTGGGTGGAACAATCCGGTCCCTTCAGGCCGACGGGGTCTGCTGGGAGGCGCACCTGCCCGCGCCACGGAGCGCCTGACGATGTTGCACCGTGACCGCGTCCTGATCGTCGATGACGAGTTCATCATCACCGAAACGCTCCGCATCTATGTGGAGGATCTGGGGCTGGAGGTCTGCGGCACGGCCGAGACGGCCGAGGCGGCTCTCGACCTGGCGTTGACGCACCAGCCGTACATTGTCCTGATGGACATGCGCCTGCAGGGGGATCGCGACGGTGTTGACGCCTCCGGCGACATCCATGAGCAGGTCGGCTCAAAGGTGATCTTCATCACCGGATCGCGCGAGCCTGCGACCCTGACGCGGATCGAGGGCGACCATCCCGCGGGCATTCTCTTCAAGCCGGTCTCGGAGAGCCAGCTGGCGGCCGTGATCCGAGGACTGCTCGACGCGCCCCCATAGGGTTCGCGGCAGGCTACCCCCGGATCACCCGGTGAGTAGAGGGCGGTCCGTCAATGAACCGGATCGGCGCTCGCGCTGTGAGCATAGACCCCCAGAAGCGCGCCGACGAAGCCGCCAGCCTTCTTCGTCGACAGGATCGTTCCGTCCTCGTCCGCCTTCAGCGTCTGCCAGGGACCGGCGGCGAGCGCATAGGAGAAATCATAGCTGCCGCCGCGCGCGGTGATCTTCAGCCGGATGGGCGCCCCAGCCTTCAAGGCGACGGGAGTGCTGTCGACCAAGACGCCCTCGACAGGGTCCTGGGCGCTGGCCCGGCGTTCGAGCACGAGCTTGTCCTGGCCGCTTGCGTCGCGGGTCACGCCGAAGAAGAAGAAGTGGTCGTCGTTCTGCACGGCGACCAGGCCGGCCTTGTCGCCGATCTTGGTCGGCTGGAACCGCATTTCCGTGGACGCGCTGGCATTGATATGTTGCTGGCGGCGTCCCCAGAACGATGGCTGGGTCATGCCGCCGATCGCCTCGGCGCGCGCGGTCAAGACCAGTTTTCCGCCCTCCAGTCGCCACCAGCGCTCCCGCGGGATCCGCATGGTCACCCAGCTGAGCGGCAGGGCCTTGCCGTCGAACGCCTCACGAACCTTGAAGGCGCCCGACGTCGGCGGCGGCGTGGGCGTCGTCGCCGGCAGGTCCGGCTTGGCGTGGACGTAGGGAATGGCCTTGCCGTTCTCCAGGATGATCGGCCAGCCGTCCTTCCATTCGACCGGCAGGAGGAAGGTCTCGCGCCCGGTGTTGTAGAGGTCATCGCCGTAGGGACGCACCGCCAGGAAGGTCGCCCACCACTTTCCGTCCGGCGTATCGACCAGATTGGCGTGACCGGCCGAGGTGATCGGCAGCGGGCGGTCCTTGGGCAGGCCCCGCTGGGTCAGGATCGGATTGTTGGGGTAGGGGACATACGGACCCCAGGCGCTCTTGGAGCGCAGCGCGACCTGGCTGTGGCCCTCGGCGGTGCCGCCCTCGGCGGCGATCAGATAGTACCAGCCGTCCTTCTTGAGGATATGGGGCCCCTCGGGCCAGATGGGCTTGGCGGAGGGATCGACCCCCTTGTCGAGCAATAGCTTGCGCTCGCCCACGGTCTTCTTGGCGTTGATGTCGTACTTGATCGCCCAGATGGCGCGGTGGCCCCTGTATTCCGGCGGGCCGGGCGGTTCGCCGTTGAAGACGATCATGGCGCCGCCGTCGTCGTCGAAGAAGAGGTACGGGTCGATGCCCTCGACCGTCGGCAACCAGACCGGATCCGACCAGGGGCCCTTGGGATCGGTCGCCGTGATCAGGAAGTTGCCTCGGCAATCGACGCAGGTGTTGAGAATGTAGAAGATCCCGTTGTGATGGCTCAGCGTGGGGGCGAACACGGCGCGCGAAAGACCCAGACGCCCGAAGTCAAGCATATCGGGACGATCGATCGCGTTGCCGATCTGATTCCAGTGCACGAGGTCCGTGGAGTGGAAGACCGGCAGGCCGGGGAACCAGGCGAAGGTCGAGCTGACATAGTAGAAGTCCCTGCCGACCCGCATGACCGCGGGGTCGGGATAGGTCCCCTTGAGAATCGGATTTGCGTACTGAGTCGGGGTCGGCTTGAAAGCCGCGTCCGACGGATCGGCCCCCTCGTACTCGAACCAGTCGAACCTGGCTTCCGGAGCCGAGATCCGATCAGGCGCCGTCCGCGGCAAGGGCGCGGCTTGAGCGACGCCGCTGGCGACGAGGCAGAGGGCGATCAGGGTCTTCCGGATCATGAGGCGCGGTATCCTTGTCTGACGGGGCGATGATCTCGTCGGGTGTTTTTCATTCGTCAGGCGGCGTGTGCTGAGCAATCAATCCACGTCCTCGGCGCGAGAAGGCCTCGAGCGCGGGCTTGGCTCGGCGTCATGTCTCCCGACGTCGCGGCGCCCGAGTGTCCTGGCCAGAGGCCGTTGACGAGCCTCACGGCGAGAAGGATGCCCACCCGCATCATTCTTCGTCCGAGGCGGTCGATTTTGCCAGGATAAACTCCGACTAAAGGCAAATTAGCGTTTTGGACTCGGAGGCGGTCAAGCGCCGGGTTTGCAAGGCCATATAGGCCAATTGGCCTGGACTGTGAACGACGACTTGTCGCAGTTATCAAGGTCTCTCGCTGCCCCCCTCGTAACTATTCCCGCGAGCTGAAGGGCGGGTGGCCGGAAAAATAGTCCAATTAAAACAATCAGAAGGCTCTCGGCTCCAAAGGTCTGGCCAGGGCGTTTTCATGGTCAGACCAAAGGTTGTCCTACATATTGACGTCGGCGCGGATTTGAGTGAGTGTCTGGTAGCGCTAACAAAATCGCCAGCGCCCAAAAAACTAGGACGGCTCGTCGGGTGGCGAGCTCCAATTAGAGGGGAATGAGATGGAACGGGTACTTATGGCCGCGCGCCTGCGGCGCGCCGCGCTGCTGGGCGCTACGATGCTTTCCGGGCTGATCGCCGCCCAGGCCCACGCACAGACCACGCAGCCCGCCGGCGCTGTCGAGTCAGACGCGGTCACCGAGATCGTCGTCACCGGCTATCGTAAGAGCCTGGCGCAATCGACGGTCGCCAAGCGCGAGACCACCGGCTTCGCCGACGCCATCTTCGCCGAGGACATCGGCAAGTTTCCCGACTCCAACATCGCCGAGTCGTTCAACCGCATCCCTGGCATCACCATCACCCGCGACATCACGGGCGAGGGCACCAACGTCGCCATCCGCGGCCTGGGCTCCAACTTCACCAACGTGACCCTGAACGGCGCCTCGATCGCCGTGGCCTCCTCGGGCGCCACCGACGCGCAGGGCACCGACCGTTCGGTCGACCTCAGCTTCTTCCCGACCGACCTGTTCACGAAGCTGACGGTCAACAAGAGTTATTCGGCCAGCCTGCTGGAAGGCGGCGCGGCGGGTAACATCGACATGCGCTCGGCGCGTCCGTTCGATCGCCCCGGCCAGCACCTGACCATGAACGTCCAGGGCGTGAAGCCGGACGGCGCCAAGCTGGGCGGCAAGGGCTCTGTCATCGCCAGCAAAACCTGGGACAACTTCGGCGTCCTGTTCGGGGTTTCGGGCCAGCGCCTGCACACCGACACGCGCGGCTACGAGACCATCGGCTTCACCAACCCGAACCTGTCGGCCGCCCAGTGCGGCGCCACTACGGGCTGTAATCCGACCGGCGGCGGCAACTGGACGATCCCGGCCACGGTGCCGGTGGGCGCGGGCGCTGGCCTGGTGGCCGGCACGGTCATCGACCAGGCGTTCCTGTTGTCGAAGAACCCCGGCGCGACCATCCAGCAGATCGACAACGGCCTGCTGCCGCGCCTTGGCCGCCCCTCGGCCGAATATGGCCGCCGCGACCGGCTGAACCTGGTCGGCAGCCTGGAATGGCGTCCGAACGACAACCTGAACTTCTATGTGGACGGCATGTACGGCTACAAGAAGAACGACCTGCTGCGCGAGGACATCGCCTGGATCGTACGCAACGGCGCGATCATTCCGACCAACACCAAGTACGACAAGACCGACTGCTCGACCGGCTGCACGGTCACGCAGGGCACCTACGCCAACTCGCAGTTCTTCCTGGAATTCCGCCCCTATATCGAAAAGACCGAGCTGTGGGGCATCAACCCGGGCGGCGAATGGCGCATCAACGACAAGCTGAAGGTCGAGGCCCAGGCCAACTACACCAAGAGCACCTTCCACCGCGAAAGCCCGACCTTCGGTCCGGTCACCGCGCTGGGCGTCGGCACGACGGTGGACTACACCTATAACGCCAACGGCATCCCGACGATCAAGAGCAGCGTCGACCTGAACAACCCGGCCAACTTCGTCTGGAACGGCGGCCGGTTGAACATGCAGGACGAAAAGCGCTGGTATGAGACCAAGGGCGCCCGCGCGGCCGTCACCTGGGGCGACGAGAAGCTGAACCTGAAGTTCGGCGGCAACTATGACGACGTCTCGCGCACCATCCGCGGCTACGACAACACCACCCCGTGGCAGAACGCGACCTGCGGCAACAACCCCAGCATCAACCTGACCTCGCCGAACAGCACCCCGGCGTGCCAGGGCCTGAACCAGCCGGGCGCCGCCCCGGCCGGCTATCCGACCTATCCGGGCTACGGCACGGGCGCGACGGCCGGCCAGACCGGCACGCTCACCTATGCCGGCTCGCTGATCCCGACCGCCAGCCTGGCCAGCTATCTGAAGCCCGGTCCGGCCGGCTTCGTCACGGTCGACTGGGACAAGGTCAAGCAAGCCACCGGCTACGACAAGCTGCATGACGCGTATGTCGAGACTGGCGGCTCCAACACCGGCGCCAGCGGCGGCTACATCAACGAGAAGAACAGCGCGGCCTATACCGAGCTGAACGGCGTCACCCAGGTGATGGACAACGACCTGCGCTTCAATGTCGGCGTCCGCTACGTTCACACCAAGCAGACGATCGGCGGCCGCGTCTCGGTCGCGGATCCGCGCAACAGCCCGGCCAGCGGCGCTTTGCCGGACGGCTCGCGCTATCCGAACATCACCAACTTCGTCTACACCGAGAACACCTATTCGAAGTGGCTGCCGGCCGCGAACATCGCCTATGACGTCAGCGAGCACGCCGTCGCCCGCGTGGCGGTGTCGGAGACGATGACCCGTCCGGATCCCGCCGCCCAGCTGCCCGGCGTCAGCTTCGGCGCGCCGTCGGCCGACCAGGCCACCATCGGCAACTCGGCCCTGAAGCCGTACTTCTCGAAGAACATCGACCTGGGCTTCGAGTTCTATACCGGCCAGGAAGGCGTGATCGCGGTCAACGCGTTCCGTAAGTCGCTGACGGGCTTCACGCAGAACAACGTGATCACCCAGCCGTTCTCGGCCCTGGCCCAGTACGGCATCACCTACGACACCCTGAACGATACCCAGAAGACGGCGATCAATTCGCGCGGCGGTCCGACCGCTGCGCAGGTCCAGATCCAGTCGCAGATCAACGTGCCCAACAAGCTGACGATCAACGGCCTGGAATTCCAGTGGGTGCAGCCGCTCGACTTCCTGACCAGCCGGTTCGGCGTCGAGGGGCTGGGCGTCAACGCCAACGCCACCATCGTCGACCAGACCAGCAACGGCGCGGCGATCGCCTATGGCGTGGCCAAGTACACCTACAACCTGACGGGCTACTACGAGCACAACGGCGTCAGCCTGCGTCTCAGCCACGTGTTCCGGAAGGGGTCGCAGTCCAGCGGCGCCAACCAGAACGGCATCGCCTCGGCCGCCCTGTTCTCGGACGACTACAAGCAGACTGACTTCTCCTCGAGCTACGACCTGGAGAAGATCTTCGGCATGAAGAACGCGCCGCAGCTGACGTTCAACGTGACCAACATCACCAACGAGTCGCTGCGCTCGCACTTCCAGTACGACAACGCGACCTTCACCTACTACAAGCCCGGCCGCCAATACGTGGTCGGCCTGCGGATGAGCTTTTAGAGCCTCCGGGCGGGCGCGGCGCTTCCGGCGCCAGCGTCGTTCTTCTGCAAATCGGGCCGGCGTTTCTACGCCGCCGGCCCGATCCAGGACGCAGGGCTCGCCTTCTCGACCTCCCCCTGGCCCGGCCGCAAGGCCGGGCCTTTTCTTTTGAGGCGCGCCTCGCTGTTCGAGGCCGCTCCCAAATCGTCGATAGGCGCTGGTCGCGGGTCCGCTAGCGCAGGAGAGCGTTCCATGGACGTTTCACGTCGCGATCTCATCGCGGGGCTTGGCGCCGGTGGTCTGGCCGTCTGGGCCACACCGCTGCAGGCGCGGATCGGCTTTGGAGACGCCGCCAAGGGCTTCTCCATCGCACGTGGCGGCAAGGTGGCGCCGATCGTGGTCGACCCGGGCGATTTCCCCGGCGTGCTGCGCGCCGCCGCTGACCTGTCCCGCGATATCGGCCGGGTCAGCGGCGCGGACGCGGCGATCATCAAGCCCGGAGAGACGCCAAGCCGTCCGCCCATTCTCGTCGGGACCCTGGGCCGCAGCGCGCTGATCGATCGCCTGGTCCAGGCGGGCAAGCTCGATGTCGAAGCGATCCGGGGCAAATGGGAGGCCTACACCCTGCAGACGGTCAAGCACCCGATGCCAGGCGTGGCCGAGGCGCTCGTGATCGCTGGCAGCGATCGGCGCGGCGCGATCTACGGGGTCTACGACCTGTCGGAAAACATCGGCGTGTCGCCCTGGTACTGGTGGGCGGACGCGCCCGTGGTTCGCCGCGACGTCGTGACCGTGACCTACGGCAAGTATGTCCAGGGATCGCCGGCGGTGAAGTACCGGGGCGTCTTCCTCAATGACGAGCAGCCGTGCCTGGGCGGCTGGACCACCCAGATGTTCGGCGGGATGAACAGCAAGTTCTACGGCAAGCTGTTCGAGCTGATCCTGCGCCTGCGCGGCAACTACCTCTGGCCGGCCATGTGGGACAACGCCTTCGCCGAGGACGATCCCGACAATGCGCGCCTGGCCGAGGAATACGGGGTGGTGATGGGAACCTCGCACCACGAGCCGATGATGCGCGCCCACAAGGAATGGACCCGCCGCCGCGAGTCGATCGGCAATGGCGAATGGAACTACGCCACCAACAGGGAGCCGCTGAAGCAGTTCTTCCGCGAAGGCATCGCGCGTAACAAGGCCAATGAGATGATCGTCACGGTCGGCATGCGCGGCGACGGCGACGTCGGCATGGCCTCGACCGGCGGCATGGCCTCGGACATCAAGCTGCTCGAGACGATCATGGCCGATCAGCGCCAGATCATTTCCGAGGAGATGGGCGCCAAGCCGGAAAGCGTTCCCCAGCTGTGGGCGTTGTTCACCGAGGTGCAGAAGTTCTACGACGCGGGCCTGAAGGTGCCTGACGACGTCACCCTGCTATTCACCGACGACAATATCGGCAACCTGCGCCGCTTGCCCCTACCCGAAGAGCGCAAGCGCAAGGGCGGCGCGGGCGTCTACTACCACCTGGACATGAACGGCGGCCCGTTCTCCTACAAGTGGCTCAACAGCAATCCGCTGCCCAAGATCTGGGAGCAGATGAACCTGGCCCACAAGTATGGGGCCACCCAGATCTGGATCGCCAATGTTGGTGATTTCAAACCGCTCGAAATCCCGATCGAGTTCTTCCTGCGCATGGCCTGGGATCCCGACGCGATCTCCAAGGACCAGGTCGGTGACTGGACGCGCAGGTGGGCCCGAACCAATTTCGGACCCGCCCAGGCCTCGGAGATCGCTGAACTGGTCGCGCAATACGCCAAGTTCAACGGCTGGCGGAAGCCCGAGCTGGTCAAGCCCGACACCTATAGCCTCGTGAACTACCGCGAAGCCGAGCGGGTGCTGGCCGCCTGGCAAGGTCTGGCGGCGCGAGCCCAGCAGGTGAAGGCCAAGCTGTCGCCCGCCGCGCAAGACGCCTACTACCAGCTTGTCCTGCATCCGATCCTGGCCAGCGCCAACGCCACCGAGATGCAGATCGCCGCGGCGCGAAACCAGCTCTATGCGCGGCAGGCGCGCGCGAGCACCAACGCCGAAGCCGCGCATGTCCGGACCCTGTTCGCCCGCGATCGCGAGTACACCCGCTACTACAACAAGGAGCTGGCGGGCGGGAAATGGGACCATCTGATGGACCAGACGCACCTGGGCTATTTCGACTGGTACTCGCCGGTCGCCGACATCCCGCCGGCGGTCATCGAGCTGGCGCTTCCCGACAGCGACGACTTCGGCGTCGCGGTCGAGGGCGACGCCAAGTCTTGGCCCGGCTACTACCTGGATCCTGCACTGCCGACCTTCGACAGCCTCGCCTCCCGTACCGCTTACGTCGAGGTGTTTCCGCGCGGCGCGCGGCCCATCCGTTTCGAGATCGCCGCCGACAAGCCGTGGATCAGGATCGTCGAGACCGGCCGTTTCGGCGTCGGGGCCAGCGACCGTCGCTTCCTCGTCGACATCGACTGGGACAAGGCGCCCGTCGGAACGAGCCGGGGCGCGGTCGTGGTCAGCGGCGGCAAGACGCCACGCTCGATCGCCGTGACCGCCGTCAAGGCCAGCGCAGAGCAAATCCAGGCCGCGGCCGGGGCCTTTGGCGGTCTGGTCGGCCCGATAGCCATAACGGCGGACGCGGCGGCCAGGAACGTCGCCGTCGACGGCGTCCGTTGGGAGGCGATCCCCGACTATGGACGGGTCAAGGCGGCCATGACGCCGTTTCCCGTCGCCGCGGCGTCCTTTGAAGATCCGCTCCGCGCGCCGCGTCTGGAATATCCCGTCTATTTCGCCAAGGCGGGCCGCCACGATATCGATCTGATCACCAACCCGACGCTCAACGTGAACCCGAGACACCAGCTTGGGGTGGCCGTGGCGGTCGATGACGGTCCCGCGCAGGTCGTGCGCGTGTTCACGCCCGAGCGGCGGACAAGCGAGGACTTTCTGGGCCAGGCCTATCAGGCCAATGCCGAGGCCAATGCCCGCACGCTGCGATTCAGCCAGACGATCGGCGCGCCCGGACGCCACGTGCTGAAGATCATGATGGTCGATCCCACGATGGTCATCCAGAAGATCATCGTCCACGACGGCAAGTTGCCGGAAAGCTATTTTGGGCCGCCGTCGCCCGGCGATCCGGTCTGAGGGGGGGCTCGGCGGGGCCTGGGTCGCCGGGGGCTTTGACGCCGCGCGTAGCGACGTGATCCGCCCGCACGCCGTTCGCTCCGAAGCCCCGCGCGAGCCACGTTGCTGAAGGCCTGTCGAGGGCGGTTCGAAGCTGTCTTCCCGCGCCCGGTTCGCGGCGTCCACTGACCTTCCAGACGCACGGCGAGAGGCCGGGTCCCCGGAGGGGAAATTCCGTAAGTCGTTCAAATTAGGCGGGAATGGTGGGTGTAGTAGGATTCGAACCTACGACCCGCTGATTAAGAGTCAGCTGCTCTACCAACTGAGCTATACACCCATTCGACGGTCCGAAGCACTTGCGAGCCCCGGCGGCGAGGCGCGGAACATACGCAATGATTTTGGGAGCGCAAGAGCTTTTTTCATGGCCAGACGAGATATTAGCGGAGCCGTGGATTTCGCTTACCTGGAAGGGTTCGCGGCGGGCGATTTCGGGGTTGTCGAGGAGGTGCTGGCGCTGTTTCGCGAACAGGCCGCGCTGTGGACTCCAATGCTGGATCCTGCCCATCCAGGCTGGCGCGATGCGGTCCACACGGTGAAGGGCGCCGCGCGTGGGGTCGGGGCCTTCCCGCTGGGCGAGGTCTGTGAACGCTGCGAGACGGGCCAGGAGGGCCTGGGAGCGGTCAAGACGGCCCTGGACGCCGCCTTGATGGACATAGCTGCCTACGCCCACGAACAGGCCCTGCGGTCGCTGAAGGGATAGCGGCCAAAAGAAAGGGGCCGAAGCGATGCTTCGGCCCCGGCAGGGAGAGGGGGTTCTCTAAGCCCTAGAACTTGGCGCGCATGGTCACCTGATAGGTGCGGCCGTCGTAATCGATGCGGCGGGGCAGCATCGGGTCGTTCTCGTATTCCGAACGGGTCGCGTCGGTCAGGTTGAAGGCGTCGACCGAGATCGTCAGGTCCTCGGTCAGGTTGTACGAGGCCGAGGCGTCCAGCTGGCTGCGCGCCTTGACGGTGCGGGCGTCGCCGACGAACGAGTTGCCGGCGGCCAGGTCGTACTTGTCGCGCCAGTTGTAGACCAGACGGATGCCGAACTTGGTCGACTCGTAGTAGCCGATGAGGTTCAGGTTGTTCTTAGAGACGCTGGGAAGGGTGATCTTCTTTCCCGCCGTGTCCGTTCCATCGATCTTCGTGTACGAGTAGTTGAACGCGCCGCCGAAGTTCTTCCAGAACCCCGGCAGGAAGTCGAGGTTTTGCTGGACGTTGAACTCGAAGCCCGTGACCGTCATCGGCGACTGGTTGGTCTTGCCGCTGACATTGACCTGAGCCTGTTTCGACACGCCGTTAATCACGAAGACGTTCGAGCTCAAGCATTTGGGGGTGCCGGCCGAGCGGTCGACCGTCAGGGTCCCGAGATTGACGTCCAGGCCCGGGAAGCCGCCGGCCGGGCAAAGGACCGCCGCGTCGGTGATCGGGCCGATATAGCCCTTGATCTCCTTGCGGTAGGCCGCGATCGAGATCAGTCCACCCGGGCGATTGTACCATTCCAGCGACGCGTCATACGAGTCGGAGGTGTAGGGCTTGATGTCCGTGGCGCCCAGCGTGACCGTGTAGACCGGGTCGATGTTCGGGTCGACCGGAGCCTGCAGGAAGGTGGTCGGCACGTTGTCGCGCGGTTGCGGGCGGACATAGGTGCGATAGGCGGCGGCGCGGAAGATCAGGTCGTCTCGCAAGTCCGCGACCAGGATCGCCGAGGGCAGCCAGTAGTCGTAGTTGTTCTTGGTTGTCTGGGTCGACAGCGAGTGGTTGATCGCGCCGGGCAGGGCCGCCGGGCCGGTCGCGCAGTTCTTGCAGTTCAGAGCGACGATTTCCTGCTCGGTATATTCGTAGCGCATGCCGACCGTGCCACGGACAGGGATGCTGAACAGGTCGGTCTTGAACTTGGCCGCCGCGTACGCCGAGAAGACGTCGTTCTGGTTGCTGAAGTTGTTATTCCAGTAGTTGCCGTCGGTATAGTTGTTGACCACGCCGTACGGCGTCAGGAACACGCCCGGCGCGCCCAGGGCGAACTGGTCGGGCAGGCCGTTCGGGTTGGCCGTCGTGCGCGGCGCCGTGTTGACCGGGGTGATCACCGACAGGACCTTGTTGACGTCGACGTTCATCCAGTTGGTCGTCGCGCCTTCGGCCTTGCCGCCAAAGAAGTCACGCGCGTACGACAGCTGGGCGGCCATGTCCGGCGTGATGTTCTGGGTCAGGGCCCCTAGGGCGGTGTTGCGTGAGCCGGTCGAGGTGAACTTGTTGTGCTCGGCGCGGCCGCCGAACTGCAGGTTCGTGACGAAAGAGCTATCCAGCGAGCGGTCGAAGTCGAGCTGGGCCGCGTTCAAAACGTTTTCCGCCTGGCCGTTGGTGCCGGTGACGCCGAACTTGTCGCCGGCGACCCCGGCGGCCTGGCCCGGCATCTGCGCGCCGGCCTGGGTCGCGGCGGCCGGGGTGGACGGGATCAGGAAACCGCCCGTCGGCAGGTGGGTGGCGTGTGGCGTGACCAGGGTGGCGTGATAGTTCGACAGGTCCGAACCGCCCAGGTCGACCGTGGTGACGATGCCGTTGAGGCCCGCCGAACCCAGATTGCGGTAGGGGTTCTGAACAACGTCCAGCTCGATCTGGTTGGCCAGGGCCTTGGCCTTCGACACGGTCAGGTTGGCCGTGGCCTTCCACTGGTCGTTCTTGAACTCAAGGGTCGGGTTGATGGCCCAGGTCCGATTTTCGGCCGGCTCGGAACGGACCGAGTCGAACGTGTTGATGTTCTCGGCCTTGAACTTGTTGATATAGGCTCGGTCACCGTTCGGCGTCTTGACGATGTAGGGTGTGCCGATGTCGGTGATCTTGGCCACGGCCGAGGTCGCGCCCAGAGCGGTATTGGTGCCGTTGCCCGGACCCGCGTCGATATAGAGCAGGTTGTTGGTGCCCTCATCCAGCTTGCGCTTGGTGATGAAGGCGTTGGCGCCGAACTTCCATTCGTCGTTGATGCGCCATTCAAAGCCGCCGGCCGACGACAGGGTCGTGCCCTTGTTGAACTTCACCAACTGGCGGGTCTGGCTCGGATAGTAGACCCCGCCCGGATTGGCGGCGATCAGAGCGTCATAGACTGGGTTGGAGCCGGCGGCGGCCTGGTTGCCGACCTGGATCGCGCCCAGACGGTTGCCCCAAGAGTTCACCGTGATCGAGTCGCGGCGGAACTTTTCGTCCTTCCAGGCCACGACGCCGAACACGGCGAAATCGTCCGACAGGTGCTTGTTGTAGCCCAGCGAGGCCAGCGGGCTGCCCAGGTTGCCGAGGTCATTATACTCGTAGGACAGCTTGGCGAACCCGCCGTCCTTGCGCGCCAGCGCCGGGTTGATGCGCAGGTCGATATTGCCCGACAGGCCGCCGGCCAGGTTGGACGCCGATGGCGACTTGATGACGTTGATGGCGGTGAAGATGTCCGAGTTGAAGGCGCCCAGCGGGGTCGAGCCGTTCAGGATCGGATCGGCGAACGCACCGCCGTTCAGGGTGGTGCGGGCGAAGGTGCCGGGCAGGCCGCGCAGGCTGATGGTGGCGTTGCGGCTGTCGGCCTCGCGGTTGATCTGAACGCCCGGGATGCGCTGGATGGCCTCACCGACGTTCAGGTCGGGGAAGCGGCCCAGGCCGTCCGACGAGATGCCGTCCGAGATTTCCAGGGTCTCGCGCTTGGTCGAGATGGCGTTGGCGTAGGCCTGGCGGAAGCCGGTGACGACCACGGCTTCAACGGTGTCGGCCTCGGGTTTCTTTTCGCCGGCGGATTGCTGGGCTTGGGCGGCCGAGCCAACCGCCAGAGCGGCGCACGACGCCATCAGCGCGGCGCGAAGAACAAACGTGTTGCGAGCATGATTCATGAAATTGCCTCCCCCGGCGCACTGACTTGGCGCCCTTAACCGACTTATCCGACCAGTTGGGAACGTTGTCAATAATTGGTAATGCCAGTTATTGAGGGGTGGTAACCACTTGGTCAGGCCAAACCGGAAGGTGCGGGGCGGCTTTCACGCGACCGGGGCGCCGCCCGCTGGGGCGGCGCCAACCGCTGAAGTCCAAGAGGAAATTCAGCCATTCGCGACCGACTCTAGGTCTTCCGGGAAGCCGATGGTTGCCAATTATCGGATGAATGGTAAGGCCAGAGCCCCTCTACCGACATGACCGGGTGACCGTTGATGGCGTTCAGATGCGGCGAAAAGGCAACGCTCCGACTGGCCGATCCGCCATGGGCCGGATGCACGTGAAGTATGCTTCATTGGCGCGGCGGCCCGCCGCTGGCTAGAACGGTGTTCCGCAATATGAGGAGCCTCTCCATGCCCCCAAGCCCCTGGAGCCACACCCGCAGCGCCAGCGTCGCCGACGACATTGATTTCGAGATCAAGGGTGAGGACCTGCAGTTCGTCGAGATCGAGCTGGATCCAGGCGAGAGCGCCGTGGCCGAGGCCGGCGCCTTCGTCTGGAAGGACGCCAGCGTCCAGATGACCACCGTGTTCGGCGACGGCTCGGCCGACCAGGGCGGTGGCTTCATGGGCAAGCTGTTGGGCGCGGGCAAGCGCCTTGTCACCGGCGAGAGCCTGTTCACCACCGTCTTCACCCACCAGGGCTCCGGTAAGGCCCGCGTCGCCTTCGCGTCTCCGACGCCGGGCACCATCCTGCCGTTGAACCTGGGGCGACTGGGCGGGACCCTGATCTGCCAGAAGGACAGCTTCCTGGCGGCCGCGCGCGGCGTGTCGATCGGCCTCCACTTCCAGAAGCGGGTGATGACCGGCCTGTTCGGCGGCGAGGGCTTCATCATGCAGCGCCTGGAGGGCGACGGCTGGGTGTTCGTCCAGATGGGCGGCACGCTGGTCGAGCGCGAACTCGCGCCGGGCGAGGAGCTGCACGTCGATACGGGCTGTCTGGCGGCCTACACGCCGGGCGTCGACTTCGATCTGGTGATGGCCGGCGGCGTGAAGAGCGTGCTGTTCGGCGGCGAAGGCCTGTTCTTCGCTCGCCTGCGTGGTCCGGGGAAGGTCTGGATCCAGTCCCTGCCATTCGCGCGCCTGGCCGGCCGCATGCTGCAGGCCGCGCAGGGCCAGGGCGGCAACCGCGGCGAGGGCTCGGTTCTAGGTCGTTTCGGGGACCTGATCGACGGCAACTAAGAGCGGGAGCGCCCCCGCGCGGGGGCGCTTCTCGTCAGCCCTTAGTCCGATCCCAGCTGTCATATTCGTACGCGATGCAGCGGTCGATCAGCGTGCGCCAGACGGGCTCGGCTATGGCTTCCGACAGGCCGGTCTCGCGGGCGGCGGCCTTGACCTTTTCCACCACGTCTTCGATCCGCGCGCGGTCGAAGACCTTGCTACGGTCGGCCTTGATGCGGGCCGCGGCGCCCATGAAGCCCTGGCGCTCGGTCAGCAGCTTGACCAGGGCCCGGTCCAGGGCATCCACGCCCTGGCGCACGTCGGCCATGGTCTGGCAGTCGGCGGGAGCGAGATGCTCGTCGACGGTTAGAGTCGTGATTTTCATGGGCTCCTTTAAGCGGTTTCCGCGCCGCAAAACCAGAGCCGTAAGGGCTTAAATGCCCGAGCCCCTAGATGCCTGAACCGTTGTCCATGGTCTGGAGCGCGGCTTCGTGCGCTTCGGCCTCGGTCTTGAGCCAGGTCACGAAGGCCTTCACCTGCGGCAGGCGGCCCTTGGCCTTGGGGTGGACGACATAGTAGGCGAAGTCGACCGCCGTGGAGGCCTCGAACGGGATGACCAGGCGGCCCGAGTCGAGGTCGGCCTGGGCCAGGGTGCGTTTGGCCAGAGCCACGCCGCGACCATTGGCGGCCGCCTCGATCACCATGCTGGACTGATTGAAGCGCGGACCCCGCGCGCCATCGACGCCCTTGATCCCTCGCGCCGCCAGCCACATGGCCCAGTCGGGGCAGCTGTCGTCGGCGTCGGGCGAGCCGTCGTGCAGCAGGATATGGTGGGCCAGGTCCTCCGGGCGCTCCAGGGCGTTGGTTTCCAGCAGTTCGGGACTGGCGACGGGCACCACGGTCTCGTGCATCAGGCGGATGACTTCCAGGCCCGGATAGCGACCCGAGCCATAGCGGATGGCCATGTCGACCTCGCCGGTGGCGAAGTCCACGACCTCCATGCCGGCCGACAGCCAGACGTCGACCTGCGGATTGGCCTTCTCGAACTTGCCCAGGCGCGGCACGAGCCACTTGGCGGCGAACGAGGGGGCGGCGGTCAGGGTCAGGCGGCGGCCGTCGACGGCGGCGGTCAGCAGGGACGCGGCCTCGGCCAGGCGGTCGAAGGCCTCGCGCAGGGCGGGCAGGGCGGTCTGGGCCGCGTCGGTCAACAGCAGGCCCTTGGGCGTTCGCTTGAACAGCGCCGCGCCGACATAGTCCTCCAGATTCTGGATCTGCTGGCTGACGGCGCCGGGGGTCACCGACAGCTCGTCCGCTGCGCGGCTGAAGTTCAGGTGGCGGGCGGCGGCCTCGAAGGCGCGCAACGCATTCAGCGGCGGCAGGCGACGGCGCTCGTTGGGTCTTTCCATAGTTTTACTGAACGCCCCGGCAGAAGTCCTTGTTTGCGAATTGAGCCCTTCGCGACGAGTTTGCAAGCGTTCGCTGGCGGATTGGCCCTTTTCGTCAGCGTGCATCAGCGGGGTCGTCTCTAGGGGCGACCCCGCCTTGCTTTCTAACGTTTTATTCCAAGCGCGTTGATAGAGGTTCTAAACCGCATGGCCCGCCAGCCAGCCCGAAACAGCAAGCCAGGCCTGGTGGTCGTCGGCGGAAGGCGGGCCAACCGGGCGCTCGGCGCGGTGTGGCTGGTCGGCGCAGGTCCGGGCGATCCGGACCTCCTGACCTTCCGCGCCTTCAACGCCTTGCGCGCCGCCGACGTGGTGGTGCACGACGGCCTGGTGTCCGACGAGATCCTGGACCTGGCGCCGCGCCGCGCCCGCCGGATCAATGTCGCCAAGCGCAAGTCGCGCCACACCCTGCCGCAGGACGACATCAACCAGCTGATCGTGGCCCTGGCGCTGGACGGCTTGAACGTCGTGCGTCTGAAGGGCGGCGACCCGTTCCTGTTTGGTCGGGGCGGCGAGGAGCTGCTGGCCTGCCGCGAGGCCGGCGTCGAGTGCCATGTGGTGCCGGGCGTCACCGCCGCCCTGGCCGCCAGCGCCGGCGCCGGCGCGCCCCTGACCCATCGCGGCATGGCCCAGGCCGTCACCTTCGTCACCGGCCACGCGGCCCACGGCGATCCGGACCTGGACTGGATTTCGCTGGCCAGGCCGAACCAGACGGTCGTCGTCTATATGGGCGTCTCGACCGCCGGCCTGATCGCCGAGCGTCTGATCGCCGCGGGCCGTGCGGGCTCAACCCCGGCCCTGATCGTCGAGAACGCCAGCCGCGCCGATGAGCGCCGCGTGCTCACCACCCTGGCGGGCCTGGCCGAGGCGGCCGAGGGCGTGAAGGGGCCGGCGCTGCTGATGGTCGGCGAGTCGATGGCCTTGGCCGACACGGTCACCGCCGCGCCGGAATTTTTCGAAACCCTGTCGTTCGAGCGGAGCTCGCGCTGATGAAAGCTATCACCGCCAACCGCCTGCTGGACGGGGATGTCGTGTTCTGGAATGCCGGCCAGTGGGTCGAGCGCTTCGGAGACGCCCAGCTGTTCGACGAGACCGCCGAGGCCGACCTGGAGGCGGCCGTCGCCACTGGCAAGGGCCAGCCGACCGTGGTCGTGGACGTGTACCCGATCGACCTGACGCCGTCGGAAGGCCACTGGGCGCCCGTCAGCTATCGCGAACGCATCCGGGCCCTGGGTCCCACCAACGAACCCACGCACGGCAAGCAGGCCGAGGGCGGCGACGTCATCGAGGCGCTGCGCCACGCCTCGGGCGCGGCGCGCTCGACCGGTCGCGTCGACCTGATCCGCAGGAAGTAGGGCATGTATCAGTACGACCTCATCGATAAGGAATTCCTGGCCGACCGCTCGGCCGAGTTCCGGGGGCAGGTCGCCCGCCGCCTGGCCGGCGAGCTAACCGAGGACCAGTTCAAGCCACTGCGGCTGATGAACGGCCTCTATTTGCAGCTCCACGCCTATATGCTGCGGGTCGCCATCCCCTACGGTTCGCTGAACGCCGCCCAGGCCCGGCGCCTGGCCGAGATCGCCCGTGACTACGACAAGGGGTATGGCCACTTCACCACGCGCCAGAACATCCAGTTTAACTGGATCAAGCTGAAGGACGCGCCGGAGATCCTGGACAAGCTGGCCGAGGTCGACCTGCACGCCATCCAGACCAGCGGCAACTGCATCCGCAACACCACCTCCGACCCCTATGCCGGCGCGACGGCGGAAGAGGTCGACGATCCCCGCGTCTGGGCCGAGGTGATCCGCCAGTGGTCGACTCTGCACCCGGAATTCTCGTACTTGCCGCGCAAGTTCAAGATCGCCATCACCGCCTCGGCCAAGGACCGCACGGCGGCCAAGGTGCATGACATCGGCCTGCTGATGCGCCAGGGCCGTGACGGCCAGCTGGGCTTCGAGGTGATCGTCGGCGGCGGCCAGGGGCGCACGCCCTATGTCGGCCCGACCATCAAGCAGTTCCTGCCGACCGACCGGCTGCTGAGCTATCTGGAAGCCGTGCTGCGCGTCTACAACCGCCACGGCCGCCGTGACAATATCTACAAGGCTCGCATCAAGATCCTGGTCGCCGCCCTCGGCGCCGAAGAGTTCGGCCGCCAGGTGGAAGAAGAGTGGGCCAAGATCGACGCCGCGCGCGCCGACCTGCCGGCCGCCGAGTACGCGCGCATCCGCGCCGCCTTCGCCTCGACCCCTTTCGAGACGCTCCCGGCCCGCTCGGAGGCCTTCGAGGTCGCCAAGGCCAACGACAGCGCCTTCGCCCGCTTCGTGCGCAACAACGTCAAGGCGCACAAGCAGCCGGGCTATGCAATCGTCGAGGTCTCTCTGAAGGCCGCCGACCAGACGCCGGGCGACGCCTCGGCGCACCAGCTGGAGGTCGTCGCGGATCTGGCCGAGCGCTACGGCTTCAACGACCTGCGCGTGACCCACGTGCAGAACCTCGTCCTGCCGCACATCAAGCTGGACGACCTTCCGACCGTGTTCGCCACGCTGCAGGCGGCCGGTCTGGCCACGCCTAACATCGACCTGATCAGCGACATCATCGCCTGCCCGGGCCTGGACTACTGCGCCCTGGCCAACGCCCGCGCGATCCCGATCGCCCAGGACATCGCCCGCCAGTTCGCCGATCCCGATCGCGCCGAGAACGTCGGCGAGCTGAAGATCAAGATCAGCGGCTGCATTAACGCCTGCGGCCACCACCATGTGGCCCACATCGGCATCCTGGGCGTCGATAAGAAGGGCGAGGAATTCTACCAGCTGTCGCTGGGCGGCTCGGGCGCGGAAGACGCCTCGATCGGCAAGATCCTCGGCCCGGCGCTCCCGGCCGACCGGGTCGCCACCGCCGTCGACCAGTTGGTTGGAGCCTATCTCAACACCCGCGCCGACGGCGAGCGCTTCCTCGACACCTATCGCCGCGTTGGCCTCGAACCCTTCAAGGAGGCGGTCTATGCCCAGGCTGATTGAGCTGGCTGACGGCCAGGCCCGCTGGGCCGACGACGCCTTCGTCAACCTCACCGACGAGGACGCCATTCCGGAAACGGGCGACGTGATCCTGTCCCTGACCCGCTTCGAGGCCGAGGGCGACGCGCTGTTGTCGTCGAACAGCCGCCGCGTCGGCGTGCGGGTTGAGTCGAATGAGGAAATCGAGGGGCTGGCCTACGACCTGCCGCGCATCGCGGTGGTCGCCCTGGCGTTCCCGAAGTTCCGCGACGGCCGCGCCTACACCTCTGCCCGACTGCTGCGCGAGCGCTTCAAGTACGAAGGCCAGATCCGCGCCGTGGGCGATGTGCTGCAAGAGCAGGCCGGCTTCATGGTCCGCTGCGGCTTCGACGCCTTCGAGCCAGCCGATGGCGCGACGCCGGAGGCCTGGACCAAGGCGGCCGGCCGCTTCCGCCACGTCTATCAGCGGGCCGTCGACGACAAGCCGGTCGCGTTCGAGGAAAGGGCCTCCTGATGGCTTACGACCAGATCGGGGGGAGCGCCGCGGGCCTTGCCGCCCGGCTGGACGCCGAGCTGCGCGACGCCCATCCGCTGACGATCCTGCGCACCGCCTACCAGCACTTCGGAAAACGCCTGGCCCTCGTCTCGTCGTTCGGCGCGGAGTCGGCCGTGCTGCTGCATCTGGTCTCGCAGGTGTCGCCGGCCATTCCGGTGCTGTTCCTCGACACCGGCATGCTGTTCGGCCAGACCCTGGACTATCGCAAGGCCCTGGCCTCGCGTTTCGCCCTGAGCGACGTGCGCGACCTGCGCCCGGCCTTCGCGGACATCGCTACCCAGGACCCGAAGTCGGACCTGTGGCGCACCAGCGTCGACGGCTGCTGCCGCATCCGCAAGGTGCTGCCGCTGGACCGCGCCCTGGGCGGTTTCGACGGCTGGATCACCGGCCGTAAGCGCTTCCACGGCGGCGACCGCCTGAGTCTGCCGGTGGTCGAGGCGGCCGACGGCAAGCTGAAGTTCAACCCCCTGGCCAACTGGGGCAAGGCCGAGCTCGATGCCTATGTCGCCGAGCACGACCTGCCGTCCCACCCGCTGGTCGCCCAGGGCTACGCCTCGATCGGCTGCTGGCCCTGCACCCAACCGTCGGAAGACGGCCGCTCGGGGCGTTGGGCCGGCCAGGAAAAGACCGAGTGCGGCATTCACGTCGCCCGCGCGCCCGGCGCGGCGCCGAATGTGGGCGGGGATATCTAGGACCCCGCGCCGAGGCGGATCAGCGCCGCCTTGGAATCCTGGTTGTCGGGATTGATCGCAACGGCCTTGCGGTGCAGGGCGATGGCGTCGTCGCGCCGGCCGGCCTTCTCCAAGGCCTCGGCGTAGCTGTTGTAGACATTGTCGCTGGCCGGGAAGAGGGCGGCGTTGATGCGGAAGGTCTCCAGCGCCTGGGGCAGATTGCCGTCCTCCAGCATCTCGTAAGCCAGGTTGTTCATGTCGTCTTCGCGCAGCACGTAGTGCGCGGTGTCGTCGCGCAGGCTGGCCAGCTTTGCGAAGGCCGCATCGGGACCTTGACTCGTCAGGGTGCGCGCGTAGATCCGCGCCAGGTTTATGGGTGCATCCATTGGCGCTTCGCCGGCCAGGATCCGCAGGCCTGACAGCGCCGCTTTGTAGAGGCCCTCGCTCTCGGTGTTGTCCAGCATGATGACGGTGCGGTGCGCGTCCAACGCGCGGAGGAAGATGGTGACGCAGCCGGGCATGCCACCGGCGTGCCAGACGACCTTGCCGTGGCTGCGATCCTTGAAGATGAACCAGCCCAGGCCGTCCTCGGCCGGGCCCATGCCGCCGATGTCCAGCCAGACCGAAACCGGCTGGCCGTCGGCCAAGCGGTCGGGCGTGTAGGCCTGCTCCTGGGTCTTGGCCTTCAGCAACCGACCTTTCCGCAGCGCCTGGTCGAACTTCAGCAGGTCGCCCACGGTCGTCACCACGCCAGACGAGCCCATGACATTTGACCCGTCGCCCTTCACCCGTGTCCGAACGGCGGCGTAGCGGGGCGCGTAGGCGAAGTTGCCAGCCATGTATCCGGTCTTCGACGGGCTGGCGGCGCTGACCACATAGGTGTGGGTCAGGCCGGCGGTACGCGCGATGTGGTCGCGCACATAGGCGTCGAACGGCTGGCCCGACACGGTTTCGACCAGCCGAGCCAGCAAATGGTAGCCGATATTGGCGTACCACCAGCCTTTTCCAGGCTGGAGCTTGAACGTCACATTGGCGGCCACGAGGGCGGGGACCAGGTCGGCCTGACCCATCGGACGCGGGGCGATGGCCTTCTCATAGGTCGCCATCGCCGGCTCCAGGTCCTTGTCCGCGAGGCCGGAGGAGTGGCTGAGCAATTGGTGGACGGTGATGGCGGGGTAGGGGAAGTCTGGCAGGTAGCGGACCAGCGGCGCGTTCAAGTCGACGCGCCCGCGCTCCACCAGTTGCAGCACGGCCGTGGCGGTGAAGGTCTTGGAAACCGAGGCGATCTCGAACTCGGTGTCGAGATCGTTCGGGCGGCGCGTTTCGAGGTCGGCATAGCCGAAGGCCTTGGCGTAGACGACCTTGCCGTCCTCGGCGACCAGCACGGCGCCGTTCAGCCGGCCTTCCGCGGCCAGGCCGCTGTAGTAGGCGTCAAGCTTGTGGGCGGCGTCTTGCGGGGCCGCCAGGGCGTGCCCCGTCCCCAAGGCGGCCAGAAAGGCTATCAGCGCCAAGCGCAGCATGGACCGCATCTAGGACTCCGCTCATAATCCGCTTCGTATGGTTCGAATAGGACTATTGAGTGTGAAATGCAATGCTGACCGAACTTGAGGGCGCGGTTCTCTCCGAAATCCGCGATCGCGGCCGCCGGACCGCGTTCCAGGTGCGCAGCGCGTTCAAGAGCTCGCCCTCGGTCGAGTGGAGCGGCAGCGCGGGCTCGGTCTACCCGGCCATCAAGCGGCTGGAGACCGCGGGGCTTATCGCATCCGAGCCGTTGCCCGGCGGACGTCAGGCCATGGCGCTGAAGGTGACAGAGGCGGGCGAGGCAGCGCTGGACGCCTGGGCCGTTGATCCGCGGCGTGCGGCGGGCGTGGGACTTGACCCCTTCCGCCTCAGGTCGGGGATCTGGCTGCGGCTCGCGCCCGAGGCCCGGCGAAAGGCGCTGGACGACGTCTCGGGGGCGATCCGGGAGAGCATCGCCGCGCACGAGCGCGACGTCGCGGCCGCCGATCCGGTCGAGCGACCGCGCATGATGTTGGCCTTGCGGCTTCAGCGTCTGCGGCTCGACTGGATCGAGGAGACGCTGAAAGCCTGAGCTACTCCCCAGGCCGGTACGTCTTCACGGCGTGAGCCTTCACGTCCTCCGGATAGAAATAGACGTCGCGCAGGTTGCCCAGGCTGTAGCGCAGGGCTTGGTCGTTGAAGTGCGGGGAGGCGGGATCGCCGCTTTCGCCACCGGCCGAGACGGCGCGGGCGCGGACCTTGTCGCCGAACTCGACGACCGCGACGAAGCTGTTGCCCAGCGTGCCGTAGTACTTCTTGGTCCCCGGCCAGCGCTTGGCGCCGAACGAGGCCAGCGAGCCCCACTGGGCCGAGGTGAAGGGCACCGGAATGCTGGGCTTGGCGTCGTCGAAGGTCTGGACGATGGCGCCGTCGTTGCGCTGGAAGCGGTTGATCTGGCCCCATGGCGTCTTCCACGATCCGAAGTCGGCCGTCAGGCGGTCCGAGGCCTCGGCCAGGGCGGCCAGCTTGTCGGCGGGCGAGAGCTTGTCGGCCATGTAGTCATAGACGTTCATGCCCGCCGCCTTGGCGGCCGGCGCGGCCTTGGCCCACATCGCCTCGCCCCAGAAGACGGCCAGCGAGGTCTCGGTCGACTTGGCCGACCATTTGTCATCCCAGGCCTTCAGGGCGGCGACCTGCTCGGCGACCTTGGGATCGGGCGCGGCGTCGTAGGCCGCGACCAGAGTCGGGACCAGCCGCGCGAAGGCTGTCAGATACGGGTCGTAGGCGGCGGTGATCAGCCCGCCGAGTGTGAAGTCCTTACGGTCCTTCAGCACCAGCGGCGCATGGAGCCCGCGCGGGTTCTCGCCGGCCTGGTCCATGTACTTCGGGAAATCGGCCTTCTTCGGACTGTACTCGCCAGCGGCGCCGTAGGGCCAGTTGTTGCTGTTGAAGACCCAGCCGTTCTTCGGGTTCAGCACGTGCGGGGCCTTGTCCAGCGGCGTCAGGCCCTTCCAGTCGGTGGCCGGGTCCGAGCCGTCGACCGGCTTGGTGTAGTCGAAGCGGTCGTCGCGGATGGGGATGAACTGCGGGTGCAGATAGGCGATCTGGCCCTTGCTGTCGGCGAACAGGGTGTTGTTCGAGGAATTGGCCTTCAGCTCGGCCACCTTCATGAAGCTGGCGTAGTCGGTCGCCTTGGTGCGCAGGAACGACTGCTCCAGCGCCGCCATCGGCTTGTTCATCAGGGCGATGCTGATCCACTTGCCGGCCTCTTCGCGGACGATCGGGCCATGGTGGGTCTTGAACACGGTGAACTTCTTCTCGGCCATCGTGCCGTCGGCGGCGCGGTAGGGGACGGTGATCACCTCGCTCTTCAGCGGACGCAGTTCAGAGCCGTACTTGTAGAAGCGCTGGCCGTCCTTCTCGACGATGGTCTCGGCGAACTCGTCGACCACGTCGACGCCGCTGGAGGTGTGCATCCAGCCGGCCTTGGCGTTGAAGCCCTGGTAGATGAAGAACTGGCCCCAGGTCGTCGCGCCATAGGCGTTGAGGCCCTCGTCGCTGGCCACCTGCATCTCAGAGCGGAAGAAGAAGCTGGTGTGTGGGTTGATCAGCAGCAGGGCGTGGCCGCCCAGGGTGTTGGACGGGGCGATGGCGATACCGTTCGAGCCCTTGGGCTCCTTGAACAGCAGGCCCTTCTCGTCGGCGGTCATGGCCAGCTGGCGCTGTCCGTAGAACGCCTCCAGCTGGGTCAGGGCGACGCGCTCGATGTCGCCGCCGATGCTGCCTTCCGAGAAGCTGAGCGCCATCCACGGTTCGAAATGGGTGATGACCTTCGGCTTCACGTCCGGATGGGTCGCCAGGTAGAAGTTCAGGCCGTCGGCCCAGGCGTTCATCAGCGCCTTCAGCCAGGCCGGGCTCTTGGCGTAGTCGGCCTTCAACACGACGGGATCGATGAACAGCTTCTGGCGCAGGTCGGCCCAGATCGCTTTGTCGCCCTCGGCTTCGGCGGTGCGGCCCAGCGCGGTGATGAAGTTGGTCTCGACGCGGTTGAAGTCGTCCTCGGCCTGGGCGTAGGCCATGCCGAACACCGCGTCGGCGTCGGTCTTGCCGTGGATGTGCGCGATGCCCCAGTCGTCACGGATGATCTGGACCTTGGCGGCCCGTATCTTCAGGCGGGAGAGATCATCCGCGTGGGCGGGAACAGTCGCGAGCACGGCCGCGAGGGCCAGGACGCTGATGGACAGATTGCGCATGATAGACCCCGAACCGCTCATCCCCATGAAGGCGGGGATCCAAGCCGAGTCCGGAGAACAATTCTAGTCCGCGCGGCGCGCGGAGGCCGCTATTGCGGCGGGCAGCCCTTGAATTCGCCGACCTTGCTGACCGACAGGCTGGAGAGGTCGAGACCGCCAAGAGCCTTCATCGAAGCGGCGCCGAAGCCGCTGAACAGGTCGAGCTTCAGGCCCTTGATCGCGCCGCCGATGTCGGAGGCGTACCAGTAGCCGTCGTGACGGCCGCCGTCGGGCATGGGCAGGCCGACGGTTTCCTTGATGAAGATCACGGTGCGACGCGGGATCACTTTGGGATCGACCGCGACGGTGCGCATGGCCGCGACCTTGCAGCCCAGCGAGTCGAATGCGCGGATGCCCTTGGCGCCAGCGTGATACATCGTCGCCTTCATCGTGAACTCGACCGAGCCGGGCAGGGCGCCGCCGCTCAGGGCCGAGGTGATCAGGTCGCCCAACGGATCGACGCGCTGCGACGAGGCAGGCGCGGACTCCGCGGGGGCGGCATGGGCGAAGGCGGGAATGGCGAATGCGGAGATGACCGCGGTGGCCAAAATTCCGGCGAGCTTGCGTCGCATCGAGGGGGTCCTCTTATCGGCGTGTCTGTCGGTTGGCGGTTTGGATATTCCGATCACGGACCCGTGACAACCCCAGGAGTCGACGCACACCAGACCGTTTTCGCCCCCAAGGCGAGAAAACAGCGTGGATTCAGTCGCTTGAAACGGGGCTTTGGAGGAGTCGATTTTTACCTTTCGCGAGCTGCACAAGCGGAACCCTGTCGTGAACGGTCTGTCCTTCGCGACTCGCCAATTGGTTCCGGGGCGCCGCTTCCGTTGGAAATACGGCCGCAACACTGGGCGTCTCAGGTCGCGGCGCGCGCGACGCTGGCCGACGGCGTCTCGGCGCCTTACACCCGGCTAGTCCGGCCTATCTGATCTTCGGAGCTCCTGCCTTGCGCCTGTCGTCCAGCCTGAACGTCCTCGTCCTCGCCGCCGCCCTGACGGCGCCGGCCGCTTCGGCCTTCGCCTGGGGCTCGTCGGGCCACCGCGTGGTGGGCGTCGTCGGCGCCGAGAGCTTGCCAGCCGATGTGCCGGCCTTCCTGCGCACCCCGACGGCCATCGCCACGATCGGCGAATACGCCCGAGAGCCGGACCGCTGGAAGGGCTCGGGCAAGATCCACGACACGGATCGCGACGCGGCGCACTTCCTGGATATCGACGACCAGGGCCGCATGTACGGCGGCCCGATGTTCACGGTGGCGACCCTGCCGCCGACCCGCGCCGACTACGAAAAGGCCCTGCAGGCCGCCGGCGTCGACAGCTGGAAGGCCGGCTACCTGCCTTACGCGATCATCGACGGCTACCAGCAGCTGGTGAAGGACTTCACCTACTGGCGCGTGCTGACCGCCGCGCTGAAGATCGAGAAGGACCAGACCCGCCTGGCCTACTATAAGGCGGACCTGGTTCGTCGCGAGGCGCTGCTGCTGCGCGACCTGGGCGTCTGGGCGCACTATGTCGGCGACGGCAGCCAGCCGCTGCACCTGTCGGTCCACTATAATGGCTGGGGCGATTATCCCAACCCGAACGGCTACACCAACGCGCGCTCGACCCACTTCCAGTTCGAAGGCCCACTGGCCAAGGCGCTGGGCGACGAGGCGTCGGTCAAGGCGCTGGTCCCGGCCTACAAGGCCTGCGACTGCTCGATCGAAACCCGCGTGGTCGGCTATCTGACCGACACCTGGAAACAGACCGAGCCGCTCTACCAGCTGGAAAAGGCAGGCGGCATGGTCGAGACCGATCCGCGCGCCAAGACCTTCGTCC
Organism: Caulobacter sp. FV1ye6ST; assembly: GCF_058681225.1. NCBI lineage: Bacteria > Pseudomonadati > Pseudomonadota > Alphaproteobacteria > Caulobacterales > Caulobacteraceae > Caulobacter > Caulobacter sp. FV1ye6ST. The sequence goes on along the minus strand of NZ_CM178733.1, from coordinate 3,577,995 downwards.
AGGCCCGCATCGCGGCCGGCGCGGCGGCTCTACGCGACCTGGTGGTCGACGCCTGGACCGCCAGCGCCAACGGTACGATCGGTTACCGTCCCGAGATCAGCGTGGCGGACGTCGCGTCCGGCAAGGCCGATCCGTGGAACGACCTCTACGGCAAGGACTAAGGGATGCTGGCTTTCGGCGCGCCCGTCGCGGGCAAGACCCACAAGGACCGCGCCGCCGCCTTCGGCATCGCCGAGAACAGCCTGGGCCAGATCGCGCTGGCCGAGGTCACCAAGCCCGGCAAGGCGCCGTACTTCGACCTGCCTGGAGGGGCGGTGGATGGCGACGAGACCGAGCAGGAAGCGGTGGTCCGCGAGTTCGGCGAGGAAACCGGCCTGATGGTCGAGGCCGGGGCGTTGGTCGTGACGGTCTCACAGCTGTTCTTGAAGTCCGATGGCCAGCCGGTGCGAAACTTCGGTGGCGTCTACGTGGTCAAGGTGACCGGCGAAAAGCCGGGCCTGAAGGTCGAGGACGACCACAAGCTGGTCTGGCTGGATCCGCGGGACGCGGTGGTCGCCCTCCGCCACGACGCCCATTCGTGGGCGGTCGCGGCGTGGCTGCGGCGAGGCTAGGATTTAAGGCGCGTCAGGCGCCGGCGCGCTTGGCGATCCGCAGCTGGGCCGCCTGTTGCTTGGTCAGGGTGTGCTGCAGGTCTTCGCGGAAGTCCATCATGCAGGCCCTGGCTGACAGACCACTGAAGCCCTTGGCGTCGCAGGCGCGGGTTCCGGCGGCATGGGCGCGGCGGGCGAACTCGCGCGCGTCGGCAGGGTTCGACAGGGTCAGGTCGCCGACGCGGATGCGGGCGATGGGCGTGGCCGGCTCCGCGGCGTGAGCGGCGGTCAGGCCAATGATCGGGGTGGCGGCCAGGGCCAGGGCGGCGATGGCGGCGATGCGGTTGACGAGCTTGCTCATGATCTTGTCCCTCAATTCGTGTGATCGCCCGCGGCGATCCGTTGAATGAGGGTGTAGTCGCCGGCCTCGCCGAATACCCGTTACGAGTGCTTCATGACCTCGATTTAAGTCTATGAAACGAAAGTAATATTCAGAGCATCCTGTGCGGTCTTCGCTCAAGCCGGCGCGATCGTCTAGGCCCCTGGGCCGCCGGCCCAAGGCCAGAGGGTTAGGCCGCCACGAAGTCGCGGGACGCTTTGTGCTCGCTCTGGCGGATCGGCAGGGTGAAGCTGACCGTAGTGCCCTCGCCGGGCTGGGAGTGCATCTCCAGCAGGCCGTCGTGCATGGTGATCAGCGACTTGGTCAGGGCAAGGCCCAGGCCCGTGCCCTGCGTGGTCTTGGAGAACTGGCTCTCGACCTGCTCGAAAGGTTTGGCCAGGCGGGCCAGGTCTTCCTTGGCGATGCCGATGCCGGTGTCGGTGACCGACACCTTGACCTTGTCGCCGAACGGATCGCGACGGATCTCGGCGCTGACCGTGACGCTGCCGGCGCGCGGCGTGAACTTGATGGCGTTGGACAGCAGGTTCAGCAGCACCTGCTTGACCGCACGGTAGTCGGCCTCGATCTCGGGCAGGTGCGGGAAGTCGACGTTAAGCTTCAGGCCCGCGGCCTCGGCGCGGTTGCGGACCAGGCGCACGGCGTCCTCGGCGACATCCTCCAGGTGCATGCGCTCGAACTTGAGGTTCATCTTGCCGGCCTCGATCTTCGACATGTCGAGGATGTCGTTGATCAGCGCCAGCAGGTGCTGGCCCGACGAGTGGATGTCCTGGCTATAGCCCTTGTAGCGCGCATCGCCCAAGGCCCCGAACATCTCGTTCATCATGATCTCGGAGAAGCCGTTGATGGCGTTCAGTGGCGTCCGCAGCTCGTGGGACATGTTGGCCAGGAACTCGCTCTTGGCCTTGTTGGCGCTCTCGGCCTTGACCTTCTCGGTCTCGTACTTGCGGGCCAGTTCGGCCAGCTGCTCCTGGCTGCGCTCCAGGCCGGTGATGGCGTTCTGGAGTTGCTCCTCATTGAGGCGGCGGGCCTCCTCCTGGGTCTTGATGGCCGTGATGTCGGCGGCTGTCATGACCAGCCCGCCTTCGGCCGTGCGGCGTTCGCTGATCTGGATCCAGCGGCCGTCCATCATCTCGGCCTCGCGCACGCCCTTGGCGCCGTCGGGCGCGGGGTGGTCTTGCTTGATGGCGAGAGCGGCGAAGCGATTGACCTCGGCGCGGGCGGCGCCGGGCTTGAGCAGCTTTGGCTCCAGCGAGAAGACGCTGCGGTAATTGCGGTTGCACATCAGCAGCCGGCCCTGGCGATCCCAGAGGACGAAGGCTTCCGACACGCTCTCGATGGCGTCGCGCAGGCGGTTCTCGGCGGCCTGGGCGCGGGCCTGAGCCAGGCGTTCCTCGGTGACGTCCAGGGCCACGCCGATGATCCGGACATAGCCGTCCGCGCCGGGCTTGCCGAAGCCCTGGCCGCGGGCGTCGATCCATAGCGAGCGCGCGCCGTGCTCGTTGGCCGGCACGCGGAACGAGACGTCGAAGGCGCCGTACATGGCGGCGTTGGCCAGGGCCTGGCGCACGCGCTCGCGGTGGTCGATCGAGATCCGCTCCAGCAGGTCCTGGCCCGAGACGACGCCGCCGCCGCCCCAGCCGAACATCGCGCCGGTGACGTCGGAGAGATAGACCTCGTCGGCGTTGAGATCCCATTCCCAGATGCCGCAACGAGCGGCCTCGACGGCCAGGCGGAAGCGTTGCTCGCTGTCGACGAACTCGCGGTGGGCGAGCTCGGCCTTGCGGCTCTGGATCATCAGCAGCAGCGCCAGGGCGATGCCGACGGCCAGAGGGGCCAGCAGATTGATCGCGCCTTCCATGACCTGGCGGTCGATATTGGCGACGCTGTGGATCGGGGTGGCGGCCATCACCAGCAGCGCGCCCTCGGCCACCGGGCGGACGGCGACGTCGAGAGTCGCGCCGTCGACGGCCTGTCCTCGCAGGGCGACGGGACCGCCGGTGACGTCCTCGGGCGCGAGGGCGAAGGCTTCGCGGAAGGTGGATGCGCCCTGGGCCGCGCGCCCTCGGGCGGCGATCAAAGCGCCGCTCGGCAAGGCCAGGGCGCCGGTGTCGCTTTTCTCGGGCTCGTCGATCAGGCGCGTGGCGTCGCCGCTGGCGATCACGAAGGCGCGGACCTTGTCCAGCGAAGCGGTGGTGGCGACGTAGAGCCGCCCGGTGTCGCCGACCGAACCCGTCCAGGTGGTGCGGCCCGAGGCGGCGGCGGCCTGGGCGGCGGCCTTCCAGTCAGCGCCGTCATCGCGACCCGCGACCGAGACGACGCCAGCGGGGCTGACCACGGCGACGGCGGCGGACTCGCCTCCCGCGGCGCGCAGGGCGGTCTCGGCGGCGTCCATGGTCGCGCCCGGATCGCGCTTGAGCATGTCGGCGGCGGCCGACAGGCCGGCGCGTTGGGCGGCGAGATTGGCTTCGACGCGGCCCGCGATCAGTCCGGCCTTGGCCGACAGAGGCGCGCCGCCCGGCTGGGCCGAGGCTTCCTGCTGCAGGCGCTTGACGCCGAAGGCGGTATAAACGGCCAGTAGCAGCAGCGCGGCCAAGATGGCGATGCGCACGAACGCCTGCGACGGGGCCTGGACGGACTTGGCGCGCAGGGCCGCGGGCGCGGTCGGTCCGGCGGACGCCGTCCCCCCGTGTCTCGCTAACCCCCTGTCCAAACCGCGCGGCTCCTGGATTCACCGAGCGCGCGGGGGCGCGCTCCAAACTTGGTCGAAGGCCTGTCACGGACGGGCCCTCGGGCGAGTCACTTCGCCGAGATGGTGAATCTAGCGTACCGCTGACCGCTCCGTCACCGCTGGAAAGGCGGATTCGGCATGTATGAGCCCATTGGTCGCAACTCAGGGCCGAACGAGGCTCGAAAAGGCCCCCTCAGCCGAGCGCCTTGGTCGCCAATTCGAGCACGTTCTTGGACAGATCTGGTTGGGCCGCGACCCGTTCCAGTTGTTCGCGCATCAGCCTGCCCAACTCGGGTTTGTAGCGCCGCCAGTTGCCGAGCGGCTCGACCAGACGTGCCGCTGTCATCGGGTTGAAGCTGTCCACGGCCAGGACCTGATCGGCCAGGAAGCGGTAGCCCGCGCCGCTGGGATCATGGAAGCGCGCCGGGTTGAAGTTGGCGAAGGTCGAGACCAGGGCCCGCAGACGGTTGGGATTGGTCGGCTCGAAGTCCTGGTGCTTGGTCAGGGCGATCACCCGCTCAAGAGCGGTTTCCGATGGGTCCTGGGCCTGCACGGAGAACCACTTGTCGAGCACCAGCGGTTCCTTGCGCCAGACGCCATGAAAATTGGTCAGGGCGATTTCCCGCTGATCGTCGCCGCTGGCGACCATGGCTTGCAGGGCGCCGATCTGATCGGTCATGTTGCTGCTGACGGCGTAGTGGCCGACCAGGCGCGACAGGTTGTCGGTGCTGGGATCGGCCGAAAGCATGTTGGCGCAGGCGTTGCGCAGGGCGCGGCGACCGGCGGCTTCGGCGCTGGCCGAGAACTCAGCGTCGCTCCGCATCTCGCCGTGCAGGCGGCGCAGCAGGTCCCCCAGGTGAACGGCGATGCGCGTGCGCAGGGCCTTGCGGGATTCGTGCAGGGCCGCGGGCTCGGCCGGCTCGGACATCAGCGCCAGATCCTGCTCTGACGGTAGGGCCAGCAGCAAAGCCTTGAAGGCCGGCTCGGCGGTGTCGTCGACCAAGGCGCGGCCCAGCGCGTCGGCGTAGCGTTCCTCGCCCACTTCGTCGGGCGTCCCGGCGGTGCGAGCCAGGATCAGGTCGCGGGCGAGGGTCTGGCCGGCCTCCCAGCGGTTGAAGAGATCCGGGTCGGCGGCGAACAGCACGTAGCGGTCGGCTGGTCGCGCATCGGTCGACAGGTTCACCGGAGCCGAGAAGCCGCGCAGCGCGGACAGGACCGGCCTGCTGGGCACGTTCTCCCAGCGGACGGTCAGAGCGTCCTTGTCCAGCAGCACCACCTCGGTGTCGCGCAGCGGTTCACCGGTCTCCGACAGCAGGCCGATGGCGATCGGGATCGGCAGGGCCTTCTTGTCGGGCTGGCCCGGCGTCGGTGCGGTCGACTGGGTGAAGTTCAGGGTCAGGGCCTTTGCGGCCTCGTCATAGGTCGTCTCGATCGTCACGGCCGGCGTGCCCGCCTGCTCATACCAGCCGAAGAAGTCCGACAGGTCGTGGCCCGACGCCTCGGCGAAGCAGGCGATGAAGGCCTCGACCGTGGTCGCCTGGCCGTCATGGCGCTGGAAGTAGAGATCGCTGCCCCTCCGGAACGCCTCGGCGCCCAGGATGATCTTCAGCATACGAATGATCTCCGAGCCCTTCTCGTAGATCGTCGCGGTGTAGAAGTTGTCGATCTTCATGTAGCTGGACGGCCGCACCGGGTGGGCGAGGGGGCCGGCGTCCTCTGCGAACTGGCGCGCGCGCAGAGCCCGGACGCCCTTGATCCGCTCCACTGTCGCGCCGCGCTGGTCGGCGCTGAAGCTCTGGTCGCGGAAGACGGTGAACCCCTCCTTCAGGCAGAGCTGGAACCAGTCGCGGCAGGTGATGCGGTTGCCGGTCCAGTTGTGGAAATATTCGTGCGCGACGACCGCCTCGATGCGCTCGTAGTCCATATCGGTGGCCGTGTGCGGATCAGCCAGCAGCAGCGAGCTGTTGAAGATGTTCAGCCCCTTGTTCTCCATGGCGCCGAAGTTGAAGTCGCGGACGGCGACGATCATGAACAGGTCGAGGTCGTATTCGCGGCCGAAGGTGTCCTCGTCCCACTTCATCGCCCGCTTGAGGCTGTCCAGCGCATAGGCCGCGCGCGAGGCCTGGCCGGGGTCGACGAAGACCCGCAGCGCCACTTCGCGGCCGCTCATGGTGACGAACCTGTCGGCCAGAACGTCCAGGTGGCCGGCGACCAGGGCGAACAGGTAGCTGGGCTTCGGGAAGGGGTCCTCCCACTCGGCGAAGAACCGATTGTCCGCGAGGGCGCCCGAGTCGATCAGGTTGCCGTTGCTGAGCAGGTGCGTGAACTTGCGATCGGCCTCGATACGCACGCTGTAGCGGCTCAGCACGTCTGGTCGGTCGGGGAAGTAGGTGATCGTGCGGAAACCCTCGGCCTCGCACTGGGTGCAGAAGCGGCCGCCCGACATGTAGAGGCCCATCAGCGCCTTGTTGGCCGACGGATCGATCTCGACCTCGGTGGTCAGGACGAATTGGTCAGGCAGATCCGGGATCGTCAGGTGCTCGGCGTCGAGCACATACTGGTTGGCGCCCAGGGACTGGCCGTTCACCGCCACGGACGCCAGCTTCAGCCGCTCGCCGTTCAGCACCAGCGGTTCATCCTTAGCACCGGTCCGCCGCACCACGAGCTCGGCCTTCACGCGGGTCTGAGATGGATGCAGCTCGAAGACCAGTCGCGTGGTCTCGATGGCGAACGGGAACGGACGATAGTCCGCCAGACGGACGGCTTGGGGCGTGTCGGTGCGCATTCCCCTAACCTAGTCGCCCGGGGCGGCCTCCGCGAGAGGACCTTGACGGCCGCGCCCGAATTAATGGTCAGTGCCCGTCTGGGTTAAGGCGGGAGGGGCTTGGCTATGGCGCACGAAATCACGAGTGATCAGGCGGGCCTGGAAGTCGGGCGACAGCGGTTCCTGCATCCGGGACCGCTGCGATGGCTGCGGGCGTTCGGCTGGATGCTGCTGCTCTTCGTGCTGTTCAGCATCGTTTATGCGGGCGCCCAGGTGGTGGCCAACCCGATGTTCAAGAAGGGCGGCCATCTTCTCGAAGTCCTCGAGGTGCTGGCGATCTGCTGCGCGGGCTTCGGCCTCTACGCCGTCGTCGTGAAGCTGGCCGAAGGGCGCTGGCCGGAGGAACTGAACCCGCGCCAGATGCCGGCTGAGCTCGGCATTGGCCTTGTTATTGGAGCGCTGATGCTGAGCGCGGCCGTGGGCGGGCTCTATTTGCTGGGCGTCTATGACATCAGCGGTCCGCGCCCGGCCTCGGCCTGGGGCACGATCGCCATGGCCATCGAGTCCGGCTTCATGGAGGAGCTGATCATGCGCGCCATCCTGCTGCGCCTGCTGATGCGCGCCTTCGGGATCTGGCCGGCGCTGATCGTGCAGGCGGCCCTGTTCGGAGCGTTGCACCTGGCCAATCCCAACGCCACGCCGGTCGCCGCCGCGGCCATCGCCGTCGAGGCGGGGCTGATGCTCGCCGGCTTCTATCTGCTGACTGGCCGTCTTTGGATGTCGGTCGGCGTCCACGCGGCCTGGAATTTCACGCAAGGCTGGGTGTGGGGGGCTTCGGTGTCGGGCATCCCGGTCACCGAGAGCTGGCTGGTCAGCAAGCCCAAGCCGGGCGCACCGGAGTTCCTGAGCGGCGGGGCGTTCGGTCCCGAGGCCTCGCTGCCGGCCATGGTCGTTGGCACGCTGGCGGCGATCTTGGTGCTGTGGATGGCCTGGAAGAAGGGCAATTTCAAAGCTCGACCAGACGCGACTACGTAATAACCGCAATTTTTTTGTGGTCTTTTCTTGAGCCGGGTCAACGAAACCGGACGGACGTGGGCGCAAACCCCTTTTCGACACAACGAGGTCGAAAAGGGGATACCGATGACCACGAAACTCTTCCTGGCCCTGACCGTGGCGGCTGGCCTGAGCGCCGCGCCCGCCTTCGCGGCCGAGCCCGTCACGCCCAAGGCCAAGGGCGACATCGTCCTGAACGTCCGTCTGACGGACGTCGCGCCGGACGCGGGCAACCCGATCCTGACGGCCGCCGGCGCGGCCACCGGCCTGAAGGCCGACGTCAAGGACGACATCAAGCCGACGATCGGCCTCAGCTACTTCATCACCGACAAGCTGGCCGTCGAGGTGATCGCCGGCACCACCCAGCATACGGTCAAGGCCGTCGGCCCGGGGACCGATGTCGAGGTGCATAAGACCTGGGTCCTGCCGCCGGTCGTGTCGCTGCAGTACCATCCGCTGCCCGGCGCGCGCTTCAGCCCCTATGTGGGCGCGGGCCTGAACTACATGCTGTTCTACAGCAGCAAGGACAAGAACGGCTTCACGGTCGATCTGGACAACGGCTTCGGCTACGCCCTGCAGGCTGGCGCGGACATCCCCATCAACGCCGCCTACAGCCTGAACCTGGACGTCAAGAAGATTTGGTTCGACACCGACGCCAAGATCAACGCCGGCGCGCTGAAGTCCAAGGTCAAGCTTGACCCGCTGGTGGTTTCGGTCGGCTTCGGCCGGCGCTTCTAACTAGTCCGAGCTCGGTCCGGCGGCGGGCGCTTCCTGCAGGTAGCGCTCGATCGCCGCGATCTTCTGGGCCAGGCCCGTCAGGGCCGGCGGCGCGTCCTCGGGATTGTCGGCCACCAGGGTCAGCAGCTCCCGGGCGATCGCGTGCAGGCGCGGGGCGCTGGCGATCAGCCGGGCCTGGTATTCCATCTTGTGCGGGTCGCGGTCGTATTCCGCGCCCGGGGTGCGCCAGCCGCCCCAGTCCTGGGCGTCCGTGACCACGACCGGATAAGTGCCCGGATAAGGATGGTGGGCGCAGTCGCCCTCCTGCTGCCATTTGTTGCGGGCCCGCAGCACCCGCCAGTTCGAGTCGACACCGCCGTCCTGGGGAGCGACCTTGTCCTCGGCCTTCAGCTCGTGAGCCAGGAACTCGCGGTTCAGCCCCACGTCGTAGGTGACGCGCACGGGCTCGTCGAAGCCCTTGGCCCAGATGGGTACGATCCGGTCGACCGTGGCCCAGCAGCCGACGCTCTCGACCCACACCCTCTGGTTCTTCTGGAAGACGGTCTTGGCCATGCCGCTGAGTAACGTCCGAATGCGCTGACAGACGCGCATAAGAACCTGAAATTCTTGACGCCGGGTCAATCTTTCCCTTCGCGTGAACGTCGTCCAGTGTGCTTCCCGAGATCGGCCAACAGAGCCCGGTCCAGGGAGAACGCTCGTGGATTTCGACTATTCCGACGACCAGAAGTTCCTGAAGGACGAGGCGCGCAAGTTCCTCGCCGGCAATTGCGACGTCGGCGTCGTGCGCGGCGTGCTGGACAATGCCGACCGCTCCTTTGACGAGAAACTCTGGAAAGGCGTGGCCGAGCAGGGCTGGCTGGGCGCCTCGATCCCCGAGGAGCACGGGGGTCTGGGGCTGGGCCGCATCGAGCTTTGCGCCATCGCCGAGGAGCTGGGCCGCGCCGTCGCGCCGATCCCGTTCGCCTCCACCGTCTACATCCTCGCCGAAGGGATCATGGCCCACGGCACGGACGGCCAGAAGGCCGCGATCCTGCCGCGCATCGCCGCCGGCGAGGTGATCGGCTGCCTGGCGACCTCCGAAGGGCCGGGCGTCGTGGGCCCCAACACGCTGCAGTGCCGGGTCGAGGGCGGCAAGCTCTCGGGGACCAAGATCCCGGTCACCGACGGCGACGTCGCCGACACGGCGCTGGTCTTGGCCAGCGAGGGCGGCCGGCCGGGCCTGTTTCTGGTCGATCTGACCGGCCCGGGCGTGACGCGTGAGACCCTGAAGAGCCTCGATCCCACGCGAGGGGTGGCCAAGATCGTCTTCGACGGCGCGGTGGCCGAGCGGGTGGGGGTGGCCGGGGCAGGCTTCGACATCGTCCAGGCCATCCTCGATCGCGCCGCGGTGCTGCTGGCCTTCGAACAGCTGGGCGGCGCCGACCGCTGTCTGGAAATGGCCAAGGAATACGCCCTGGGCCGCTACGCCTTCGGCCGCGTGATCGCCGGCTACCAGGCCATCAAGCACAAGCTGGCCGACATGTACGTCAAGAACGAGGTCGCCCGCTCCAACGCCTACTATGGCGCCTGGGCCCTGAACGACGACGCGCCCGAGCTGCCGATCGCGGCCTCGGCCGCCCGTATCGCCGCCTCGGACGCCTTCTGGTTCGCCAGCAAGGAGAACATCCAGGTGCATGGCGGCATGGGCTTCACCTGGGACGTCGACTGCCACCTCTACTACCGCCGCTCGCGGCAGCTGAGCCTGGTGGCCGGCGCGCCGAAGCTCTGGAAGGAGCGGCTGGTGAGCGAACTCGAAAAGAAGAACGCGGCGTAAGGCGAGGAAACGAAAATGGATTTCAACGACTCCCCCGAAGAAGCCGCCTACCGCGAGAAGGCTCGCGCCTGGCTGGCCGAGAACGCCGCCGCGCACCGCGCCAAGTTTGGTGAGCTCAAGCCCAACACGCCCGAACACATGGCCGCCGCCAAGGACTGGCAGGCGACCAAGGCGGCCGCGGGCTATGCCTGCATCACTTGGCCCGCGGCCATCGGCGGGGGCGGCGGCACGCCGATCCAGTCGGTGATCTTTGGCCAGGAAGAGGGCAAGGCGGGCCTCGGCTACGGCTACTTCACGATCGGCCTGGGCATGTGCGTGCCCACGGTCATGGCCTTCTCCGACAGCGAGACCAAGAAACGCTTCGTCTCGCCGGCCGTGAAAGGGGAGGAGATCTGGTGCCAGCTGTTCTCCGAGCCGGCGGGCGGCTCCGACGTGGCGGCCTTGCGCACGCGCGCCGTGAAGGATGGCGATGAGTGGGTGATCAACGGCCAGAAGGTCTGGACCACGGGCGCGCACTACTGCGACTACGGCATCCTGCTGACGCGGACGGACCCGGACGTGCCCAAGCACAAGGGCCTGACCATGTTCTGGATCGACATGAAGGACGCCGCCGTCGAATGCCGGCCGATCCACCAGATGTCGGGCGGCCGCGAGTTCAACGAGGTGTATTTCACCGACCTGCGGGTCAAGGACAGCCAGCGCCTTGGCGAGGTCGGCGACGGCTGGAAGGTGGCCCTGGTCACGCTGATGAACGAGCGCCTGGCGGTCGGCGGCTCGGCCGGCCCGAACTATCGAGAGGTCATGAAGCTGGCGCGGGATCTCACCGGTCCGACCGGTCCCGCGATCAAGGACCAGGCGTTCCGCGAGAAGATCGCCGACTGGTATGTCCAGTCCGAGGGCCTGAAGTTCACTCGTTTCCGGACCATGACCGCCCTGTCGCGCGGCCAGACGCCTGGGCCGGAAAGTTCGATCGGAAAGATCATCTCGGCCAATCAGCTGCAGGAGATGGCCAATACGGCCGTCGAGATGGAGGACCAGTACGGGATCCTGGTCGATCCCGACCAGGCCCCGGCCGAGGCCGCGTTCCAGCAGAGCCTCATGTGGGCCCCGGGTCTGCGCATCGCCGGCGGCACCGACGAGATCCTCAAGAACATCATCGCCGAACGGGTGCTGGGCCTGCCCGGCGACGTGCGCGTCGACAAGGACGTGGCGTTCAAGGACATGCCGACCGGCCGCTGATTTCGTCGAATCTTCGTCTTCCGCGGATACACTGAAGCCGGTGGTTAACGAGGTTAGCCGCCGGCTTCTCGATGTTTGGGAAGATATTCCGTGCGCGGTGAAGTCGCGTGAAGTTCGGGAAATTCGCCTGCCGGGCGAACCCGCACTGTCGTGAGAAAGTCTTCATTGGCCGGTGGGTTTGGCTGACCTTGACAGTAGCCAATCCCGGGCACATGAGAGATCGTTGTTTTATGGTTAACGGGCTGGGCTGAAGGGGGATTCATGCGCGAGGCCGGCGACGCATTTGCGCGCCTTCGGATGCTCCGTGCAGCGGCCGAGCGCGTGTTCGCCAGCCGCGCCGTCCTGCTGCGCCGTGCGCCCGTGGGCGCGCTGGTGGCGGCGGTGGTGATCCCTCTGGTGGGCTGCGACACAGGGCCCAGCTTCTGGTTCCATAAGCGCGCCAGCGCGTGCCCGCGGCCGCAGGCGGCGCAGGGCGTATCCGGCCAATTCAACCAACAACAGCAAGAGATTCGCGCCCTCCGTCAGGGCGGCTTCCGCGGCGACTTCTTCGCGCAGCTTGAGCTGGCCCGCCGCTATGAAGGCCAGCGCGCGGTCGACAAGAACCTCGAGGATCCGGTCGAGGCGGCCGTCTGGTACGCCATGGCCCTGTCCAATGCTGGCGGATACGCGCCCATCTCGTCCTATGAGCGCAGGGGTTCCGAATCGAAGGCGGTCTCGCGCTTCGACGACTGCCGCGCCTTCGAGCGCCGCAGCGCCTATTTCGCCCTTGATCGCCTGCTGTCGCGCATGTCGACCGAAGAGCGCGAGAAGGTGCGCAACCGGGTGATCTACGTGCTGTCGTCCCAGGGCGCCGACGGTTTTCGCACCTTGGCGCGGATACACGACGCCTATTTCGGCCCGTTCGGCGAGCCGTCGGACAACCTCCAGGCCATCGCGGCGTACGGCAAGCCCAGCCAGCCGGGCGCGCCGGCCGCCCTGGACCTGTTCCGCCGCAACGACGTCGACGCTTATCTCTACAACTACCTGGCGGTGCAGACCGGCGACGTGTCGGCCTATGTCATGCTCAAGGACTTCGAGCGCAGCTCGCCGCAGCGGGCTTCCTACGGATCGTTCGTCGAGACCAAGGCCAAGCGCTGGATCCCGCCCTACGAGTTCTATCCGCCGGAATCGCCCGACTCGGGCGTGCCGCACTCCGACGAGTCCGACCTGTCGGGCGAGGCGCGCGAGGCGGCGCTGAGCCGGATCAATGAACTGCCCTTCGTCCACGTGGCCGAGGCGCTGGCTTACTTGCGGGTGATCCCGTCAGCGATGCTCGACGAGAAGCTGCTCAGCGTCAACGACGCCCAGAGCCTGGAAGCGATGCTGGGCCGGCCGGCCAACGGTCGCCTGTCCTCGATCGAGAAGGTGCGGGCCATCCAGTTCGCGGCGGTCAACGGCTCGTCCAAGGCTCAGCTGGTGCTGGCGGTGATGTACTCCGAAGGCGTCGGCGTCCCGCGCGACTATGCCCGGGCCTATCACTGGTACGAAGAGGCCGAACGCCAAGGCTCGGCCGAGGCCAAGTACGCCATGTCGACCTTCTTCTCTCTGGGCCTGCAGGGGGTAGCCGACCAGGATCGCGCCAAGGCGGTGGTCTACCAGATCGACGGGGCGCTCTCGGGCTTCAAGCCGTCGGCCTATCGGCTGCAGCAGCTGTTGGCCCAGGTCTCGCGCCCGCCCCGGCCCGCCGCCGATCGAGGCCGTCCTTACAGCGAAAGGGACTTCTAGATGCGCAGCCTCAGCCGCCTGCTGGCGCTTTGGGCCGCCCTGATCCTCGGCGTCGCGTCCGCCGCGCCCGAGATCGCGACCGCCTCGCCGGACGCCAGGATCGACCAGCAGATCCGCCCGTGCTTTGGCCTGCTGATCCAGCCGAACCTCTCGCAGGGCTGCAAGGTGCGCTACGCCAAGCCGCGCCCCTGCGCTCGCGGCTACTACCGCTCGCGCGGCCGCTGCGTGGCGGGCGGCGGCTATGGTTCCGGCGACGGCGGCGGCTATGCGCCGCGCGAGATCAACTGCGACTACGCCTATCCGGGCCAGGTCTCGCAGACCCTGGCGCGGCTTTATGATGGCGACACCCTGACCCTGACCTCGACCAATGGCGGAGCCTGCGTCGACTCGCTGAACATCACCCAGTCGGTCAGCATCGTCGTCCGCAACTACGCGCCCAGCCTGGACCGTCCGATCCTGGTGGCGCCGGCCGGACAGCCCTGCATCCGGATCCAGCCAGGCGTGCAGTATGTGGTGCTGGAGGGCCTTGGCATCGAGGCCTCGCGCGCTGGTTCGTCCTCGTGCATCACCGGCCGCGCCACCGAGATCGCTCTGAAGAACGTCACGGTCCGCTACGATGGCGACGCCTCGGCCTTCGACGTCGGCGACAGCCGCATCGAAATGGCCGGCGTGACCTTCATCGGCCGTACGCGCTCGGCGGTGGTCAAGGCCACCGGCACGATCATGGCCCAGGACGTCGAGATCGCCGCCGCCGCCATCGGTGGAGCCTTCGAGACCTCGGGCGACAGCCGCCTTCGCGACATCCGCATCGTCCGCCTGGGCGACTGGACCGGTTCTTCGCGCACCCGCAACTCGGCCGGCTTCGTGCTCAGCGGCATGAACCGCCAGCAGTTGGTGACGATCGATGGCCTGTACGTCGATGGCTTCTCGCGCGGCGTCTATATCGGCGGGGGCGACGAGACGACGCTGCTGCGTCCCGTGGTCCGCGACAGCGACTGGGCGGTGACGGTCGAGAACGGCAACCTGCGCCTGAACCAGGGCGAGCTGGAGGCGACCGATGTCGGCCTCTACGTCGCTTCGGGCATCGTCTACGCCGCGAACAACAAGATCGTCGGCGTCATGCGCTCGGGCATCTATGCCGACGCCGGCGGCCAGATCCGCGCGGTCGACAACCGCATCTATGCCCGCCCCGAAGGCTGCAAGGCCCTGGTCAGCGGCTTCTTCGACGGCGAGCTGACCTGCCGCCCGTGGTTCGAGGCGCCGGAGCTGTATCGCACCCAGCGCGACCGCGCCCGTCTAGACTACGAAACCTATTGGCCGGCCCCGTCGATCGGTCCCGCGCCGCTGGCCATGGGCTCGGGTCCCGCCGATCTGGCCCACGACGCCGCCGCGACGGGACTGGCGGGCGCGCCGCCTCCGTCCCCGCCACTTCGGTCCTGGGCGCCGCAACAAGGGGGAGCCCCCAAATGAGCAAGCTGACCCATGGTCTGGTCGCCGCCGCCGTCGCGGCCTCGACCCTGATCTCGACTCAGGCCTTCGCCCAGCAGGGCGGGGGCGGCTATCAGCCGACCTTCGCCGCGCCCCAGGCCGCGCCGCAAGGCTACTCACCCAAGCGCCGCGACATCTGCGGCGCGCCGATCACCGGCCAGGCGCCGGACATCATGACATATGACAGCGCCACCGGCACCCAGGTGTTCGTCGGCGGCCAACGCGGCGGCGGCACGGACGTGGCCGCGTATAACGCCCAGACGGGCTCGGCGGCGGGCCTGTCGGGTGATCTCAGCCGTCCGGGCCTGGTGGCTTCCTGCGCCGTCGACGGCCTGACCCGCGAATCCTACGGCGTGACTTCGGACCGGCCGGGCCAGGTGACCCTCAGCGGCCGGGACGACCGGGGCGAGCGCTACCAGTTCACCCGCGCCGACGGCCGGACCGACGTCTGGGATCCGCGCTACGAGAACTACTGCTTCCGCTCGGGCACGGGCCTGTTCGGCCCTGCCGCCGCAGGCGGCCGTCGATGCTGAGACCTGTCTGTCTTCTGGTCCTGGCGACCGCGGCGCTGACGGCCTGCGCCCCGCAACGTCCGTACATTCCGTACTACCCGCCGTCCGGCCCGCCGCCGCCTTCGGCCCCGAACCGGCACAAGGTCACGCCGCCCCCGCCGCCGATCGACGTCATTCGGCCGAAGGTCCAGTAGGCGGCGCTCAGAGCCTGTCCGTTTCTGATGGAAACATCAGAAACGGATAAACAGGCTCTATCTCAAACATTTAGAGCGTGGCGGGCGCCGAAACCGCTCACACTTTCGGCTGCCACGCTCAGCGCGCCTTCACCTCCTGGGCCGCCTTGGTCAACTGCACGAACTCGGCGCGCAGGCCGTCCCGATCCTCGCCCCGTGCGCCCTGAGCCAAGGCGGTGATGGCCGGCCAGCCGAAGCTTCCGTCCAGCCACGGATCGCCGCGCAGCTTCTGGCCATAGGCCGCGACCGCCACCGCGAAGCGGGTCGCCTCCGGCGCTGCCGCCAGCGTGGCGTAGGTGTCCGCGGTCCCGATCGGCCGTTCGATCAGCTTCGAATCCTTCCCGCCGGGCGGCTTGTAGCGCACCTTGAGAAAGGCCAGTTCGCCCGACGTCGACACGGGGGCGGCCTTGTCGCCATAGCGCAGCGGATCCGACGACGGCCGCGCGCCGGCAGGCGTGATCTCGTAAAGCGCCGTCACCGACGCCCCGGCCCCGACCTCGCCGGCGTCAACCTGGTCGTTGTTGAAGTCCTCGCGGTTCAGCAGCCGGGTCTCGTAGCCGATCAGGCGGTATTCGCTGACCCGCGCGGGATTGAACTCGACCTGGATCTTCACGTCGTCGGCGATGGGGAAGAGGCTGGCCTGGAAGTCGTCGCGCAGCAGCTTGCGGGCCTCATTCAAGGTGTCGACATAGGCCGCCACGCCATTTCCGTTCTGGGCCAGGGCCTGCATCATCGTGTCGTTGTAGTTGCCCCGGCCGAAGCCATAGACCGACAGGTAGACGCCGCTCTTGCGCTGGTCGGCGACAAAGTCCTTCAGCCGGGCGGGGTCCGAAATGCCGACATTGAAGTCGCCGTCGGTGACCAGAATCACGCGGTTGACCGAGCCCTTGGTGAAGTTCTGCTTGGCCAGGCCGTAGGCCAGCTCCAGGCCCTGGCCGCCCGCCGTGGAGCCGCCGGCCTGCAAGGCTCCGAGGGCGCAGCGCATCTTCAGCTTCGAGCGGCCGTCGGTTGGGGCCAGCACCGCGCCGGCCGAGCCAGCATAGGCGACCATGGCCACGCGGTCTTGCGGCCGCAGTTGGTCGATCAGCACGTTCAGCGCCTTGCGGGCCAGGGGCAGGCGGTCCTCGCCCATCATCGAGCCAGAGGTGTCGACCAGGAACACCAGGTTCAGCGGCGGCGCGTCGGCGCGCGGGGTGGCGTAGCCCTGCAGGCCGATATGGACGATTTGGCGTTGTTGCGCCCACGGCGAGGGGGTCACCGCGACCGTGGCGCGGAACGGTATCTGGGCGCTGGTCGGTCGGGCGTAGCCGTAGTCGAAATAGTTCACCAGCTCCTCGACCCGGACGGCGTCGCGCGGAGGGGCGCCGCCGTCGTTCAGGAAGCGGCGGGTGTTGGCGTAGGCTGCCGTGTCGACATCGATCGAGAAGGTCGAGACCGGCTCCTCGGCCACGCGCTTGACCGGATTGGACGCCGCGCCAGGATAGCGCTCGGTGTCCTGCCGCTGGGGCGGTACGCCGCGCGGCACGGGCGGAACGGCGCTGATGATCGGGGGGGCGGCATAGGCGAGAGCGGGCGAGGTGGAGCGCTGGACCGGAGGGATCGGCAAAGGCGGGGGCGGGGGTGCGGGAGCGACCTGCGCCCGCGTTTCGTACATCGCCTGACCGGACCGGGCGATACCGACCTTGCGGGTGGCCGTCATGCGGACGTCCTCGCGCGATGGCGCGGCGGCGAAGCCCAAAGCCGCGCAGGCCTCGGGCGTCACGGCGCCATCCTGGATCGGCGGGCGAGGCAGGGCGAGGCCTGGCGAGGCGCTGGACCCGACCAGGGCCAGCGACAGCGCGCCAACCCCCGTGAACCGAAGCGTGCGATGAGCCATGGTCGCCTCCCGTTTATATGCTTCCTTCAATTACAAACGTAATATGTCGAAAGCGGGGCGACGACAATCTCTCCGTGGGGTTGATCCGTTACGGCGCGATCGTCTTCAAGAAAGTCGGTGGTTTGCGGTGATGCGTCGCCTGCTCGTAGGCGTAGCCCAGGTTCAGCAGCAGCTTCTCGCTCCAGGCCGGGCCGATGAAGGACAGGCCGACAGGCAAGCCGGTGACGGCGCCCATCGGCACGGTCAGGTGCGGATAGCCGGCCACGGCGGGCAGGGTGGTCGACGAGCCGCCATAGTTGTCGCCGTTCAGCGGATCGATGGTCCAGGCCGGGCCGGTGGTCGGGGCGATGATCGCCACCGCGCCGGTGTCCTTCAGGATCTTGTCGATGCCTTCCGGACCGGCCAACCGCTTCGAATCCGCCAGGGCCTTCAGGTAGTCGGGATCGGAGAGGCCCTTGGTCTTCTCTGCCCGCTCGAAGCTCTCCTGGCCGAACCATTCGAACTCCTTGGGCGTCGCCTTGTTGAAGGCGATCAGGTCGGCCAGGGTGCGGCTGGGGACCTTCTTCGGATCGGTCGAGGACAGGTAGGCGGCCATGTCGGCCTTCAGTTCGGTGTAGAGCACCACGCCCTCGGCCTTGCCGATCGGGCCTTCATCGAAGTCCTTCACATCGACCAGGATCGCGCCCTGGGCCCGCAGGTCCCTCAACGCTGCCTCGAAGACCGCGTCGGTCTTGGCCGAATAGCCGGTGTAGAACCGGGCCACGGCCAGCTTGACGCCCTTCAGCGCGTCCTTGGACAGGCCAGCCGCATAGTCGGTCTTGCGGGCGTCTGCCTCCTCGGTCGCGGGATCGGCGGGGTCGCTGCCGGCGATGATGGTCAGGACCTTGGCGGCGTCCTCGACCGTTGTGGTCATCGGGCCGGCGGTGTCCTGGCTATGGCTGATCGGCACGATATGGGTGCGCGAGACCAGGCCCACGGTCGGCTTCAGGCCCACCAGACCGTTGATCGCCGCCGGGCAGGTGATCGAGCCGTCCGTTTCGGTGCCGATGGCCAGCGGGGCCAGGCCCGCCGCCACCGCCGCGCCCGAGCCGCTGGACGAGCCGCAGGCGCTACGGTCCAGGACGTAGGGATTGCGCACCGTGCCGCCGACGGCGCTCCAACCGCTGATCGACTTGCCCGAGCGGATATTGGCCCATTCCGATAGGTTGGCCTTGCCCAGCATGACCAGGCCGGCGTCGCGAAGGCGCTTGGCGATGGGCGCGTCACGGCCGGTGACATTGTCCTTCAGCGCTAGGGAGCCGGCGGTCGTCGGCAGCGGGGCGGCGCTCTCGATATTGTCCTTCAGCAGGATCGGCGCGCCGTGCAGGTTCGATCGGATCTTGCCGGCCTTGCGTTCGGCGTCCAGGGCACGGGCGTCGGCCAGGGCGTCCGGGTTGGTGGCGATCACCGCGTGCAGGGTTGGGTTCTTGTCGTTGATGACCGCGAGATAGGCCTTGGTCGCCTGTTCGGCGGTCTGGGCTTGCGCGGTTCCGGAGAGCAGGGCGACGGCGGCGGCGCCGGCCAAATACGCGGAAGGGAGGCAGGCGAACTTGGTCATGGACGTTTCCCCGAATTCGAACCGCGACCGTGGCCCGAAACCTCGCCCTTCGACAAGCTCAGGGTGAGGTTTCTATCGAGCGGCTCGGAAGTAGCTCTCACCCTGAGCTTGTCGAAGGGCGAGGGCGGCCCCTCAGACGAAGACCGCCACGTTCTGGCGCGCCAGGACCAGCGGGCGGCCGGTCCTGTCCCAGAGGTGCATTTCCTGAGTGGAGTAGCCTTCGCCGATGGTCTCGGCCTTGGTGCGCAGCAGGCGCCAGCCGTCGTCGTCTTCACCCGGCAGATCGACCACGTCCAAGGCCCAGGTCATGGTCGAGATTGGCCCGAACTGGGTGAACAGGGCCATGGCTGGGGGCGGTGGCATGTCGGCCAGGGCGATCAGGGCCGAAAGCGAACGGGCCGAGGGATCGCGGTGACGGATCCACAGCAGGTATTCGGGCTCTCCGCCGGCCAGCGGCCGCGTGCCGCCCGCCTTGCGCACCTCGAACTGGGCCGAGAAGTGCGGCGCGCCCTGGCGGCTTTCCGGGAAGAAGGATTCGCAGGCCTCGGGCGCGGCGACGTCCGGGGCAGGAACCTCGCTGTACGACAGCGTCGAGGCTCGCGCCGCGCCGAAGGTCAGGACACCGTGGGTGGCCACGCCCTGCTCACCGACCAGGTCGACGGAGACGAACAGGGTCGACTTGCCCTGGCGCAGCGGCTTGACCTTGATCGCCAACTCTCCGGAGGCCGGGCCGACGAAGGCGAACTGGGCCGAGCGCAGGGGCGGCGCCTCCGGAAAGGTCCGCAAGGCGGCCTCGACGCAGAGCGCCGCCGACAGGCCGCCATAGGTGGTGCGGCCCTGTTTCCAGTCATCTGTGACGAAGGCGGAAAAGCCGGACTCGGTGGCGGCGACGGCGGCGATCAGGTCGGTGTAGAGCGTCATGCGAAAGAGGTTCGTTTTCTTTCGCTACGGAAGTCAAGCGCCGTTCTGGCCACGGATCGCGGGTTTAGCTTGGCTTGCGCGAACGGGCTTCCAGCTCATCGGCGCGGCGCTCCATGTCCGCGGCCTTTTCCGGCAGTTTGTCGGCCAGATCGCGCAGTTCAGCGTCAGTGACGATGCCGCCACGTTCGCGGTTCTCGGCGATCTGCTTGGCGCGATAGGCCGGGTCGCGCAGGCGGACGGCTTCCTCGCGCATCTGCTGGGCGCCGCGCCGCATCTGCACGGCGCCATTGGACATGTGAATGCGGGCGTTGGCGACCTGGCGCATCGCCTGCTCGCGCGCCCGTTCGCCGATGATGCGAGCCTGCTCGCCGGCGAGGCGGGCCTGCTCGGCGCCGATCCGCGCGCCCTCGGCGGCCTGGCGGGCGATGTCGGCCTGGGCGCGCGCCACGTCCGAGAGGCGACGGGCTTCGTCGGCGCGGGCACGGCTTTCGTCACCGCGGCGACGCTCGATATCGGCTTCGATACGCGCCTGTTCGGCCTCCTGGCGCGCCTGGTCGGCCTCGGCGCGCGCCTGGTCGGCGGCGGCCTGCTCGGCGGGCGTGGCGACGCGGTAATAGCTGTAGACGTAGCCATGCTTGGCTGCGGGGGGCGGCGGCGCGGGAGGGGCGGGAACCTCGGCTGGCGGCGCGGGCGGCGCGGGCGGAGCCGGAGGGGCGGCCATCCGCGCGGGCGGCGCCGGGGGCGCCGGAGGCGGCGGCGGGGCGACCCATTCCTGATGCGTCAGGCCCAGGGCGGCTAGCGGCGTGGCGACGGCGGCCAGGGCGAGGACGCTGAGGGCGACCGTCAACGGGCGGCGGCGTGAAGCGGTGTCGGTCATGATGTGGGCGATCCTTGTCTTCAGCGTGCGGGCGCTGGCGGCCATCGCGGTTGCGGGCTGAGGTCCGGCCAGGCGGGCGGGATGATGGGCGGCCAGACGCACCAGCGTCCGGGCATAGAGGGCGCGGTCGACGGTCTCGAGCGCGATGGCGTCGGCGGTCTCTTCCGAGCGTTCGGCCAGCACGGCGTGCAGGCGCCAGACCAGCGGGTTGAACCAGAACACCGCCAAGGCCAGGCGGGACAGGACCAGAAAGATCCAGTCCTGGCGGCGCAGGTGGGCCAGTTCGTGGGCCAGGATGGCGCGGGCGGCGTGCCGCTCGTCCAGGCTGGCGGGGTCGACGACGATGAAGCCGGGCGCGACGCCCCAGCTCAGCGGACTGCTGATACGCTCGCTGGCGATCAGGCGCGGACGCTCTTCCTCGGGCGACAGGTCTTCCAGCGGTTCCAGCCAGGCCTCGTGCTCGACCGGACGGCCCTGGCGGGTCCAGCGGTCGAGAGTCTGAAGGCCCAGAAGCAGTTGGCCGATCACGGCGGCCACGCCCAGCAGCCACAGGCCGCCGACCAGATTGGCCGAGGGCGGCCAGGACAGGGCGGCTGGGGGCGGCGCGGCGGCGTTGGCCATTGCCGCGCCTTCCACCGGGAAGTAAGGCGCGATCGGCGGCAGCAGGGCCAGGTCCAGCGCCGGCAGCACGTTCATGATCACGGGGATGGCCAGCAGCAGGCCAACCGTGGCGCGCAGGATGTCCACGCGGTCGACGGGGCGCTGGGCCAGGAAGCGGGCGCAGGCCAGGCCCGCGCCGGCGACGACGCTGGACTTGACCAGCAGCGAAAGGAGAAGCGTCCAGGTCACGAGCGATCCTCCGCTGGCCGCTCCACGGCCTTGTCGATGACCCGCTCCAGGGCGGCGGCTTCCTCGGTGGTCAGCCGCTGGCCCAGGCCCAGAAGGGCGGTGGCGGCGCTGGCGGCCGAGCCGGCGAAGAAGGTGTCGATGACGCGCTTCAGCGCGCTGGCCGCGACGGCCTCGGGGCGAGGGGCGGGGCGGTAGACGAAGCCGTCGGGACTAGCCTCGCGCTCGACCAGGCCCTTGGCCTCCAGCCGCGAGAGCATGGTGCGGATAGCCGAGTCGCTGATCGGGTCGGACAGAGCGCCGCGTACGTCGGCGACGGCGCCGGTCTCCAGGCGACAGAGGGTCTCGAAGACCTCGCGTTCGCGTCGGGGCAGGGATTCGATCATGGCGGCTTCCGCTATCCGGTGTCCGCTACATGTGTAGCGCTACGTTTGTAGCGCGCCTAGCCCGCGATGCGTGAATTCGGTGTAATGTCGAAAGCGCCTAGTGCAGCGTCGTACTGGCCAGCATCCAGTTGGAGAACGTGCGGTTGTCCCGTTCGTCGCGCTGTTCTTCCAGTCCCATCTCTTCCAGCATGATCGCCGCCAGAAGCCATTCCTCGAGTTCCGAGGCCGAGGCGCGGCCGTCCTCGAGCGCTTCCTTCACGGTCGCGATCAACTGCTCGATGGCTTCGTCGGTCGTCTTCGCCACAACGCGCTCCTCGGGAGTTCACTGTGGCGGAACGTAGAGGGTGGTTCGCGGTTCAGGCCTGCGACAAAGCGGCATGCGGGTGGCGCATTGAGTCGCAGGCGCCTCGCGCGACCCTTTTGTGAGGGGGGCGCGCGAGGGGCTTGGAGCCTACTGGCCCTTCAGCTTGCGGTCGAAGAACTCCAGGTGCGTGTTCAGCACGCTGAGGCCCTTGGTCTTGCTGCCCGGCGCGCTGTGACGCTCGCCGGGGTACAGCGCCATCTCGAACGGGATGGCCTTCTTCTGCAGAGCCGCGATGACGCGGGTGCTGTTCTCGAAGATCACGTTGTCGTCGGCCATGCCGTGCAGCAGCAGCAGGCTGCCGGGCTTCAGCTTGTCGAGACGGGTGTTGATGTCCGAATAGGCGTAGCCGGCCTTGTTGTCGGCGGGTGTGCCCATGTAGCGCTCGGTATAGGCCGTGTCGTAGAGCCCCCATTCGGTCGGCGGGGCCCCGGCCGCGCCGGCCTTGAACGGGGTGTTGTCGGCGGTCAGCAGCATCAGGGTCATGAAGCCGCCGTACGACCAGCCCATCACCCCCAGCTTGTCGGGATCGACATAGGGCAGGCTCTGCAGGAACTTGGCGCCCTGCAGCTGGTCCTGGACCTCCACCGTGCCGAGGTTGCGGTCCAGGGCGCGCTTGAAGGCCGCCGAGCGGTTGCCGCTGCCGCGGTTGTCCAGCTTGAAGACGACATAGCCGGCTTCGAGATAGGTCCGCTCTGAAGCGCTGTGCCAGGCCCTGGTGACCTTCTGGGCATGCGGGCCGCCATAGACCGAGACGATGGCCGGATACTTCTTGGCCGGATCGAAGCCGATCGGCTTGAGAATCTCGTAATACAAGGCCGCGCCGTCGGGGGCCATCAGCGAACCGTACTCCGGAACGGGCAAGGTCGAGGCGTAAGGCCAGTAGGCGTGACCCTCGGCCAGCTTGTTCTCTTCGATCCAGCGGACTCGCTTGCCGTTGGCCGAATAGAGCGCGGTCCGCGGCGGCGTCTTGGGATCGCTGTAGGCGCCGGCGAAGGCGCCGCCCGCGTCGGCGACCTTGGCCGACCACCAGCCGCCGCTCGAGGTCAGGGCCTTGGGTTGCCCGGGCTTGGCGTAGGAGACCTCATAGATGCGGCGCTCCAGCGGGCTGTCCATCGAGGCGCCGAAGATGGCGACCTCGCGGGCCTCGTCGACGCCTTCCAGCTTGTCGACCGGCCAGTCGCCCTTGGTGATCTGGGCGATCAGCTTGCCGTCGGCGGCGTAGCGGTAGAGGTGGCTGTTGCCGTCCCGCTCCGAGCCCCACAGGAAGGTCCCGTCCTGCAACGCCCGGAAGTTGTCGAGCAGCTCGATGAAACGCGCATCCGTCTCGGTCAGAATGGTCTTGCCGGCCCCCGTGGCTGGGTCGAAGGCGATCAGGTCCAGGGTCTTCTGGTCGCGCGACAGGCGCTGGACGTAGACGGTCTTGCCGTCCTGGGCCCAGGCGACGCGGGCGACATAGATGTCCTTGTTCGTACCCAGGTCCAGCTGGACCACCTTGCCCGAAGCCAGGTCGCGGACGAACAGGTCGACCACGGCGTTGGGGCGGCCGGCGCGCGGATAGCGCTGGTTGACCACCGTGGCGCCGGTCGGGCCGATGTCGGCGCGCGGCACGATGTCGACGCCGTTCTCGTCGACGCGGGCATAGACGATGTGGGCTTCGTCCGGACTCCACCAGTAGCCAGTGGCGCGCGAGAGTTCTTCCTGGGCGATGAACTCGGCGACGCCGAACGACAGGGCGTCCTTGCCCTCGGTGGTCAGGGCCTTCTCCGGCCCGCCGGCAACCGGCTTGATGTAGAGGTTCTGGTCGCGGACATAGCTGACATACGCGCCCTTGGGCGAGACCTTGGCGTCGACCTCGTCGCCCGGGGTTTCGGTCAGGCGGGTGACCTTGCCGTCGGCGATGCTGTCCAGATAGAGGTCGCCGTCCAGCGGGACGAGGATGAAGCGGCCCTGCTTGTCCCAGCTGTATTCGACGATGCCGCGGGCCGAGACGCGGGCGCGTTCGCGGCGGGCCTTCTCGGCTTCCGACAGCTCCTTGGCGCCCGATGACAGGGTCGCCGAGTCGATCAGGCGATAGGGCTCGCCGCCCTTCACGTCGGCCGCCCATAGATCCTGGACATTGGCCGCCTCGGCCTTGCCCTTCAGATAGGTGACGCGCTTGCCGTCCGGCGATAGCGCCACGCCCTTGGCCGTCGGACCGCTGAGGCTGGGATCGGCGAAGACGCGCTGCGGGGTGAGTTTTTCCGCCATGGCAGGGGTGGTGAGGGCGAGGACGGCCGCGAGCGCCGTGAGCGAGGGCTTGATCATGGCGCGGGACGCTATGCGGGAGCGTGGCCGTTGTCAGCAGCGAAGTTGTTTCGGGGTTGAAACGCGGGCCGGCGTATCGAAGTTGGCGTGCACGGTGTAGGTTGCGGACCTCTTTTCCGGTTGTGGAGTGCCCCGTGCGGAGTATCTGGGACAGGGCCGTGATGTGGTGGCGGTTCAACGATATTCTCGGCGGCGTTATCCTGCTGGGCGTCGCGTCGGCGATGCTCGCGGCGGTCTACCTCGGGCTTTCAATTGGCCGTGCGCCGGCCATGAAGGCGACTGGTGTGGTGACAGGCTATTGGGGTCGAGAGAGCCAAACCGGAAGCCGCCGGGGGATATTGGTGCGTCTAGCCGACGGGCGGATCGCCCAATTGGCTCAGCCGGCGCGTGACGACTGCGAGGTGGGCGACAGCATCGACGTCTGGGACCAGCAGACGATTCTGGCGCGCCGGGTGCTGCCTCGAACCCAAAGCTGCCTAAAACCCTAGCGGCATATTTCGCCCAGCGCCTTCACATCCACCGGATCTGGCGGGACCTGCAGGCCTTTGGCCTTCAGGGCGTTCTCCAGCGTGGTCGGCTCGGGCGGCAGGCCGGGGGCGAGGTCGGTGCGGTAGAACGGGTGCTTCTCGGCCTTCGCCAGCGTCGTGAAGCCGAAGCCTCGATCCTGGTAGAGCTTGTAGAGGCGCGGGGCCATGCGGGCGTCGAAGGCGCCGGCGTGCATCAGCAGGACGTAGGGGATGTCCTTGCCGTAGAGCGTCTTGCTCATCGCTCGGGCGCGGTCGGCGACGGCGGCCGCGCCGGCCAGGTAGCGCGTCTCCAGCTCGGCGATCGCGGCTTGGTCGCCCTTGGCCACGCACCGGGCGTAGGGCTCGTTATAGGCATAGTCGGCAAAGCTCATCGTCACGCTGGCGATCTTGTAGTGGTTGTCGGCCAGCCAGGCGCGGACGGTCAGGCGCTTCTCCAGCGTCTCGCCCTCGGCGAGGTAGGGATAGCGCAGCCAGCGCCAGTCTTCCTGGCCCATCAGGTCACGAAGCAGCGGCTCGTTCCGGGCGATCTCGGCCGTGTACTGCTCGGCCGTGGCGGTGGCGATGTGGCGATGCGACCACGTGTGGTTGCCCAGCGGCTGGCCGGCCGCGCGCCACATCTTCAGCACCGGGGTCGAGTCGGGTTCGCTCGCGGTCGGCGCGGCTTGGGCGCCGTTGATGAAGCCGAACGCGGGGGCCTTGGCGTCGGCGGCGGCCTTCAGCAGGTCGGCGGCGATCTGGACGCGGGTGACGCCGGGCGGCAGGGCGCTGTGGGCTGGCAGGTCGTCCCAGGTGAAAGCGATGACCGGCGGCGGGCTAGCGGCGATCATGGCTCAGTTTCCGAACAGGCTCAGCGGAACCGCGTCCGCCATGGCCTTGTAGCCCGCCATGTTCGGATGCAGTCCGTCATTGTCGTAGGCGGCCAGCAGGTGGGTCGGGTTGGCGGGGTCGCGCAGGGCCTTGTCCCAGTCGATGACGCCGTCGAAGTTCCCGGGGGCGCGGATCCAGGCGTTGATCGCCTGGCGGTCGGTCTCGCTCTCGGGGCCGGGGTGGTAATAGGCCGAGCGGCCATAGGGCAGGATGGTCGCGCCGATCACCTTGATCCCCCGGCCGTGGGCGCGGTCAATCATCTGGCGGTAGCCGGCGATGACCTGCTCGACCAGGGCCTTGTGCGCTTCGGGCGTGGCGGGCGCCTCTCGGGTCAGGGTTCCCAGGTCGTTGACCCCTTCCAGCAGCACCACATGGGTGACGCCGGCCTGGGAGAGGACGTCGCGCTCGAACCGCGCCAGAGCGTTGGGACCCAGGCCGTCCAGCAGCACGCGGTTACCGCCGATGCCGAGGTTCAGCAGGCCGATGTTCTTGCCCTTGAGCCGCGCGGTCAGGGCGTCGGTCCAGCGCAGGTTGGTGTTGGGCTGGACGCCGTAGCCGTCTGTGATGCTGTCGCCCAGCGCCACGATCGCGCGAGCCTTGGCCGAGACCACGTCGACGCTGGAGATCTGCAGCCAGCGGTCGGCGGTCTTGGCGCCGGGCAGGTCGGCGGCTGCCACGTGGTCGCCGGCCAGGACGTAGGAGGTCGCTCGCGAACCCGGATGGCCGGTCTGGACGCTGGGCGCGGCGGCGTAGTGGAGGCTGATCGCCAGCGAGGTCAGCGGCGCGACCTTCAGGCTCACCGGATCGGACCAGTAGTCGGCGCCGGCGGGAATGGTCACCTCCGCGCGGCCGGAGAAGGTGAGGGCGCGGTCGGTGGCCGGGTCTATGCGAGCGCTGGCCAGGTCGGCCGACACCGCGACGTGGGCCGCCTTGATCGTCAGGGGCTGGGTCCCGAAGGCGTTCGACAGCCGCACCCGCAGCGTCTCACCGCCCAGGGTCAGGCGCACGACCTGACGCAAGGTGGCGTCGGGATAGTCCTCGGCGGCGAGGCGATTCTTCTCGTCCGGGGCCATCTGAGCGCTGGCCCAGGCGCCGACCCAGCGGGCGCTCTTGGGCGACTCGGCATGAGCCGGAAAAGCGAGGGCCAGTGCGGCCCCGAACACGGCCAGCCGCGCGAGCATCTTCATCGACGTTTCTCCCCACTCCGAACTTGCTGCGTCGGTAGCGGTAACATTGGTATGACCTCTCGCCACCGTCGTAAAGCGCCGCTGTGGCCGAACGATCGCAAGGCGTAGATGCGGCAGGCCGTCGCGTCTGTCGGAAAAGGGTTGCGCTCTCCGGAGTGTTAGCGCTATCAGAGATCCGTGAGGCGCCGAGCGCCTCTGCCCTTCCTGGGCGTTTCCTCCCTATTGACTTCAAGCCCGGTCGTTTGGCCGGGCTTTCTTTTTGCGCGTCACGAAAGATGATAGCCAGGGACGAACGTCGCGAGGTGTCCCCCTATGACCGCTGGCAAGCCCAAGAAGAGCGAAGTGCTCGAGGTCCGTCTGCCCTACCAGACCAAGACCGCCTTCATGGCCCGCTGCCGCGAGACAGACCGCACGGCCAGCGAGGTGGTGCGAATCTTCATCGACCAGGAACTCAACGGACGCGCTGTCAGGCCGCGTACGCACAGCCCGGTCTGGCGCGCCCCCTTGGGACGTCTTCTGGCGGCCGCGCTCGCGGGCCTGGCCGTCGGCGCGGTGGCCGCGCCCTCGCTCGCCCGTCCGACCACGCCCTCGCACGCGGCCTTCGAGCGGCTGGACGCCAACCACGACGGCAATCTGAGCTTCGAGGAATTTAGCGGGCGCTAACGGATCGGCTTCAGCAGCCGGTCCCATTGCAGGTCCAGCCACGTCCACGGCTTGAACAGCGACGCGCCCTGTCGCCAAGACACCAGCACGAACTTCGCGCGGCCGACCAGGTTCTCCGCCGGCAGCAGGCCGACCCCGCCGTCTGACGGGGCGAAGCGGCTGTCGAGCGAGTTGTCGCGGTTATCGCCCATCACGAAATACTGGCCCGCCGGCACCAGATACACGCCGGTGTCGTCGCCCGGCTGGCCGGGGCCGCCGTCATAGGTGACATAGGCGCGGCCGTTCGGCGTCCGCTCGCCCACTCGCAGGACGGTGCGGTCTGGCGCGTCGTGGTCCTGGGTCATGCCCATGGGCGTCTGGGGAATAGCCACGCCGTTGACCAACACCTGTCCGCTTCGCACACGGATGCGGTCCCCCGGCAGACCGATCACGCGCTTGATCCAGGTCTGGGAAGGATCGCGCGGCAGGCGGAACACCACCACGTCGCCGCGCTGGGCCATGCGCTCCAGGAACCGGCCCTTGAACAGCGGCGGATTGAGCGGGAGCGAGGCCCGGCTCCAACCATACGACGACTTGGAGACCACGATATAGTCGCCGGTCACCAGTCCCGGCTCCATCGAGGATGAGGGGATGGTGAAGGGCTGGAAGATCACGACCCGCAAGGTCAGCGCGATGGCCAGAGCGAAGCCCACGGTGCGGAGGATTTCGACGAACTCGCGCCAGGCGCTGGCCGAGGTCGGGGCGGTGTCGGGGGAGGGGTTGTCGGTCATGTCTCGACCAGGCCTCGCGTCAGCCGCCAGCGCCAGCGAAGGCCTGTCCGGACGTCCGGGAATTCGTGTCCGGACATGAAGAAAGGGCCGGGAGACAGGCTCCCGGCCCTCGCGCCTTCAAACCGATCGAAGGGCCTAGAAGCGCTTCTTGATCGTCAGGTAGGCCTGACGCGGGGCGCCCGGCAGCAGGGTCATGGCCGTGCCGGCGCGGTCGGCCTTGGAGGCCCCGCCGGAACCGACCGTCGAGATGTAGTCCTCGTCGTTCAGGTTGGTGACGTTGCCCTGGATCTCCAGGCCGCGCAGCATCGGGGCGGCGCTGTCGCTGAAGCGATAGCCAACCGTCAGGTCCGCGACCGTATAGCCGTCGACCTTGCCGCCGTCGTTCTCGAACGTGTACCAGCGCGAGCCGACATACGAGAGACCGGCGCGGGCATAGAGTCCGCCGTTGTCGTACTTCAGTTCGGCCTTCAGCAGGTTCTTGGGCGTGTAGATCACGTCCTTGCCCTTGGTCTTCATGGCCACCAGGCCGCCGGCGCCCGGGACGTCGTCGTCGTACTTGGAGTCGTTATAGCTGTACGAGCCGTACAGCGACCACTCGTCCGTCATGCGGAATTCGCCGGCGACTTCGACACCCTTGGTCGTGACCGAGCCGACGTTCGACAGCACGGCCGGCAGGCCCAGGATCGGCGGAGCCGTCGAGGCGCTGTCCAGGCGGTTATCGAACTTGACGTGGTAGAGAGCCGCCACGCCCTGGAAGCGGCTGGTCTTGAGGCGCAGGCCGCCCTCGAAGGTCTTCGAGGTTTCCGGCTTCAGGTTCTTGGCGACGTAGTCGACGACCGTCTGGTTCTGCGAGGCGAAGGGACCCGAGGTCGCGGCCGAGACGAAGGCGGCCATGTTCTCGGTATAGCCGCCGAACACTTCGACGCCGTTGTCCAGGCTGTAGACGGCGCCGACCTGGGGCAGGAAGCTGTCCTTGCTCTCGATCTTGCCGTTCATCTTGCCGACGATCGACTTGACCTCGTTCTCGACCTTCATGGCCTTGAAGCCGAAGTTGACCTTGAACGCGTCGGTCATCGACCAGACGTCCTGCAGGTAGCCGGTCGTGGTCTTGGTGTTGAACTTGTATTCCCACGAGGTCGTGAACGGGTTGGACTGGAAGTCCAGCGGGTCACGCGACGGGGCCGCCAGAGTCTCGGCGTAGAAGCGACGCGCCTGGGCGAAGTCGTTATCCTCGTGCCAGAAGCCGGCGCTGATCTGGTGGCTGGACAGGTCGACGACCAGGTTGCCGATCAGGCCCTTGCGGTTGATGTCGTACTCGGTGGTGCGGATCGACAGCGGGGCGGCCGTCGAGCCCGCCGTGCCGTAGCCGGGGCTGACGGTGTAGGGCGTGTACCACAGGCCCTGGCCCTTGTTCTTGTGGCCGTAGCCGGTCAGATCGACGCGGACGTTGTCGCCGATCTTCTGCTTCAAGGTGGCGGCGAACAGGTCGTCGTCACGGATGCCGGCGCCGGCGTAGTAGGCGTCGTCCGGCGTGTCGACGCCGTAGGCGCGGTAGGGGTTCACGCCCGCGCCGGTCCAGTAGCCGCCGTTCAGCAGCGGCGTTGCGCCGGCGTAGTTGGCCGGGTTGTTCAGCACGGCGGCGACGCCGACGGCCTTGGCCCAGTCGGGCTGGAAGTTGTCGAAGTCGCGGCCCAGGCGCTTGATCATGTCGAACGACATGTCCTGGTAGTCCTGCTCGCGGCGTTCCGAGTGATCCCACCAAGCGGTCAGCGAGCCGGTTTCGCCCAGCGGCAGCTCGACCTTGCCATCGATCTGCAACTGCTTCTGCTTGGAGCCGCCCTTCCACTTATCGGCCTGCTGTTCGGCGACGGACAAATAGCCCTTCAGACCGTTCAGGCCTTCGATTGCGCCGGTGTCCAGGCGACCGAACACGCGGTGCATGTTGTCCGAGCCGACCGTGGCGTTGGCCTGCAGGCCGAAGTCATCGGTCGGGCTACGCGAGAAGAACTGCAGCGTGCCGCCCAGGTTCGAGGTCGAGGCGGTCGACAGGGCGCCGGCGCCCTGGGCCAGCTCGATCTTGCCAATGTCCTCGCTGGCGATGGCGCGGCTGATGTGCAGGCCGTTGTAGTTGCCGTAGCTCATGTCGCCCAGCGGCACGCCGTCCAGGGTGAAGCCCAGGCGGCTCTGGTCGAAGCCGCGGATCGAGATGCGGGTCGACCACTCGTACGCGCCGAAGGCGTCGGCCGACTGGAACGACACGCCGGGAAGCTTCTCGATGGCCTTCAGCGGGCTGGAGCCAGCGGCCTGCAGGGCGACCTGCTGCTCGTTGACGGTCTGGACCTGGCGGCTCTCGCCACGGCCCAGGACGATGATCGCGTCGACTTCGGCGTTTTCGGGCGCGACGGCCGGAGCGGGGGCGGCGTCGGCGGCGGGCTTCACGGCGTCGGCGGCGAAGGCCGGGTTCGCGAACAGGCCGAGCGCGCAGGCGGCGGCGCTCAGCAACAAGGCGTGCTTTTTCATGACTGTCCCCAATCCGGCCCGAAACAGAAGGGGAGGGGCCGGTTGGGAGCTTGCGGTAACAGCGGTCGACGACGGCGAGGCGACGGGGCTGTGTCGACTGTTCGACAGTCTGAAGACCGAACGATGACGGGTGCGCGCTCGCGATCCGGCCGTCCGCGACCCGCCGCGATTGCGCGAAGCGCTCCGGACCGCTATTTCAGCGCCCAATCCCCGAAACCCTCGTCCAGCGAGAACGCGAGCCTCATGGCGCAGCAATATATTTTCCAGATGCAGGGCCTGACCAAGGCCTATCCCGGCGGCAAGAAGGTCTTCGAGAACATCTGGCTGTCGTTCTATTCCGACGCCAAGATCGGCGTGGTCGGCGTCAACGGCTCGGGTAAGTCGACCCTGCTGAAGGTGATGGCCGGCCTGGACCAGGAGTTCTCGGGCGAGGCCAAGGCCGCTGAAGGCATCCGCCGTGGCTACCTTCCGCAGGAGCCAGTGCTCGACCCGACGCTGGACGTCTGGGGCAACGTCATCGCCGACTGCGAAGACAAGCAGATCTTCGACAAGTACAACGCCCTCGCGGCTCAGCTTGGTGAGGAATACACCGACGAGCTGATGGAGGAGATGACCAAGCTCCAGGAGATCATCGACGCCCGCGACCTGTGGGACATCGACTCCAAGGTCGAGATGGCCATCGACGCCCTGCGCTGCCCGCCGAACGACGCCAACATCGAGAGCCTGTCGGGCGGTGAAAAGCGCCGCATCGCGCTGGCGCGCCTGCTGCTCAGCAAGCCCGACATCATGCTGCTCGACGAACCGACGAACCACCTGGACGCCGAGTCGGTGGCCTGGCTGCAGCACCACCTGGAAAACTTCCCGGGCTGCGTCATCCTGGTGACCCACGATCGCTACTTCCTGGATCAGGTCACCAAGTGGACCCTGGAACTCGATCGCGGCAAGGGCATCCCCTACGAGGGCAACTACTCCGGCTGGCTGGAGCAGAAGCAGAAGCGGGTCGTCCAGGAACAGTCGGAATCCGAATCCCGCCAGCGCGCCCTGACCCGCGAACTGGAATGGGTCCGCAGCTCGCCCAAGGCCCGTCAGTCCAAGTCGAAGGCCCGTCTGGCGAGCTACGAGGAAATGGTCGCCGCGCAAGAGAACGCTCGCGCCGCCCAGACCCACGCCCACATCCAGATCCCGCCCGGCCCGCGCCTGGGCAACCTGGTGCTGGAAGTCGAGGGTCTGGAAAAGGAATACGGCGACAAGGTGCTGTTCAAGGACCTGTCGTTCCGCCTGCCGCCGAACGGCATCGTCGGCGTCATCGGCCCGAACGGCGCCGGCAAGTCTACCCTGTTCAAGCTGATCACCGGCCGCGAGCAGCCCGACGGCGGTACGGTCAAGGTCGGTGAGACGGTGAAGCTGTCGTACGTCGACCAGTCGCGCGATGCGCTCGACCCGAACAAGACCATCTGGCAGGAGATCAGCGGCGGCACCGACGTGATGATCGTCGGCAAGCGCGAGATCAACAGCCGCGCCTATGTCGGCTCGTTCAACTTCAAGGGCGGCGATCAGCAGAAGAAGGTCGGCCTGCTGTCGGGCGGTGAGCGAAATCGCGTCCACCTGGCCAAGACCCTGGCCACCGGCGGCAACCTGCTGCTGCTCGACGAACCGACCAACGACCTGGACATCGAAACCCTGCAGGCCCTGGAAGAGGCGCTCGAAGAGTTCGCCGGCTGCGCAGTGGTCATCAGCCACGATCGCTGGTTCCTGGACCGCCTCGCGACCCACATCCTGGCCTTCGAAGGCGACAGCCACGTCGAATGGTTCGAGGGCAACTTCGAGATGTACGAGGAAGACAAGAAGCGCCGCCTCGGCGCCGACAGCCTCATTCCGAAGCGCATCAAGTTCCAGAAGTTCGCGCGGTAACTGGCGGATCGACGACGGAAAATGGAGGGCGGCGGGAGGGATCCCGCCGCCCTTTCTCGTGGGCGACGGCTAGGTCGACGCCATTCTCGGCGATCGCGCCTGTGGGATGGCGTCCGGCGATCTCGGCGCGGCGCTTACTTCGGATCGGTCGGCGGGGTCATCGGCGGCGCGGCCGCGACGCCGGGCTGGGTCATCTTGTCCTCGGTCATCGGCGCGTTGGTCGGCGGGGTCATGGGCAAGCTGGGAGGCGCGGCGGACGGCGCCGGGTTCACGGCGGTATCGGGCGCGCTCGACGTGGCTGGCGGCAGGGTGGCGTTGGTGTCGGCGCCGGCCGCGGACGTGGCTGGGGCGGTGGCCGAGGTGTCGGTCGCCATGCCCGTGGAGGCGCCGGCCGACCAGTCCTTGCTGGCTTGGGTCTTGGGCGAGGCCTTTGAATAGGCCTTGAGCTGCGCGTAGGGGATCGGCTGCTCTGGGCCGCTCTGGGCCGACGCCCTGGCCTGGGCCAGCGCCGAGCCGCCGAACGCCAGCATCGACAAGGCCGCGGACGCGGCGAGCATCTTGGTCAACATTGGAAAGTCTCCTGACCTGAAGCGCCATGTGGCGCCGCTAGCAAAACCCGCTGGAACGCCGGTTGTTCACAGCTACGCCGTACAAACGCGGCGCTGGGCGGAACCGTCGCGTCCAGGCTGGGTTTTTGCCGGGCTCGTCCCGCGGGCGCCGAGCGTTGGGGAAGCTCGTCACCAGAGCGTGATGTTCCCGACACTGGCGTCCTCGCGGGGCTCTGCTTAGCTTCGGAGAGGCGTTTCGACCGAAGCGCCGGGGGCGAGACAAAGATCCGCCGCGGGGCCAACGACCCGCGCGGATGGAGGACATGAATGCCGGATTCCACCCTCGCGAAGCCGCCTGTCGACAAGCCCCACATCCTGCTCTCGCACGAGATGCTGCTGCCCTTGCAGCCGTTGCTCGAGAGCGCCTACGAGGTGCATCGGTTGTGGGACTATCCCGACAGGATGGTGTTCTTCGACGGGCCGGGGCGCCGGATTAGAGCCATCGTCCACGCGGGTGAGTTCGCGCTCAGCCGCGACATGCTCTCGGAGATGCCGCAACTTGGTCTGATTGCCTGCGTGAGCGTCGGTTATGACGGCGTCGACGTACCCTGGTGCAAGGCCCACGGCATCGCCGTCACCCATTCCACCGGACTGAACGCCGCCGACGTCGCGGATCATGCGGTGGGTCTCGTGCTGGCGGCCTGGCGGGGCATCGTCGAGGGTGATCAACGCCTGCGCTCGGGCCATTGGACACATGCCGAACGCATGGCTCCGCGCCACGGGCTGCGCGGCCGCAAGGTCGGTATCGTCGGCCTGGGCCATATCGGCGAGGCCGTGGCCCGCCGCCTGCAAGCCTTCGAGCTTAAGGTCGCCTGGTGGGGCCCGCGTCCCAATGAGACAGACTATCCTCGCGCCGACAGCCTGCTAGCCCTGGCCCGGGACAGCGACATCCTGGTGGTCTGCTCGCGCTCGGACGCCTCCAATCATCACCTGATCAACAGGGCGGTCATCGAGGCGGTCGGGCCGCAGGGCTTGATCGTCAATGTCGCGCGCGGCGCCCTCATCGACGAGGACGCTCTGATCGAGGCGTTGAAGAGCGGGGCGCTGGGCATGGCCGCCCTCGACGTCTACGCGCAGGAGCCGACCCCGGCCGCCCGCTGGGCGGGCGTGCCGCATACCGTGCTGACCCCGCACTCGGCCGGCGCGACCCTGGACAGCATCCCGGCCATGGTCAGTCTGACGCTTGAAAATCTGCGTCGCTATTTTCACGGTGAGCCGCTGGCCACGCCGGTCGCGGCTTAAGGGGGGAACGGCGCGGCGAAGGGTTCGGGCTCCAGCCGCAGACCGTTCACCAGCAGACTGACCGTCCGGTAGAAGCCCGCCAGCATGATCAGCTCGATCCGGGCCTCTTCCGAGAAGGCTTCGGTTAGCCGCGTCCACAGGGCGTCGTCGATGTCGGCGACGGCGTTGACCGCGTCGCAGAAGCCGATCAGTAGCGCCTCGCGCGGTCCCCAGCAGGCGGCGACTCCCGGGGCGATGGTGGCGGCCAGTTGCTTGGTGTCGAGACCGGCCGCTCCCGCGAAGATCGCCGCATGGACGCCCCACTCATAGGCCGCGCCGTTCAGGGCGCAGACGCGGTGGATGACGATCTCGCGCTCGCGAAGCGTCAGGTGGCCAGGATCCAGGAGGCCGCCGCCGGTGAAACGAAAGAACAGGCGCTCGTCGCGGGCCAGGGTGCGAAATAGCGACAGCGGCTGGTCGCCGGGCGTCCTCAGCTGCTCCAGCGTGCGCGCGATGCCGGCCGGGTAGGGCGCCTCTGCGGGTTCGATCCTCGGCGACATGGGGAGCTCCTCTATGCTACAAAATTTGTAACATGGAAAATTCCGACAACGCTACAAAAAATGAAGCGCCCCTTCCCGGGCGCGCCGTCCGCGGCTCGGATAGCGGCAAGCCGATCATGGCGGCGCTGGATCTGCTGGGCCGGCGCGGGGCGTTGCGGATCGTCTGGGAGCTGCGCGAGGGGCGCGTCCTGACCTTCCGCGCCCTGCAAGCGGCGGCCGAACTGCCGCCGGGAACGCTGAACACGCGCTTGGCCGAGCTGCGCGCCGCCGACATCGTGGTGGCCGACGGTGGCTATCGGCTGAGCGCGCGTGGAGCGGACTTGATCACGGCGCTGTGGCCTCTGCTAAGGTGGTCCGAGGATTGGGCCGAAGCGATGGGGAGTTGAACGATGGCCAAGGTGCTGGGTCTGGGCGGGGTGTTCTACAAGGCCGAGGATCCGCAGGCCGCTCGTGAGTGGTACGGGCGGGTGCTTGGCTTCGAGATCCATTCCTGGGGCGGGGCGGTATTCAAGTCGCCGCGCGCCGCGACGACCAACTGGGCGCTGTTCGGGGCTGACACCCAGTATTTCGCGCCATCGAACGCGCCGTTCATGATCAATTTCGTGGTCGATGATATCGATGGCGTGTTGGCCAAGGCCGCCGCCGAGGGCGTCGAGCCGACGGGCCGCCAGGACGAGGACGGCATGGGACGTTTCGCCTGGCTGATCGACCCGGCCGGGGTTAAAATCGAGCTCTGGGAGCCGCCGAAGGGCGATCCAGAGGCATAAAATAAGCTTGCCAAATCGGACATAAAGATATCTTTATGTCCTCATGAAGCTCAGCGCCGAACAGGTTGTCGAAGTGCTGCGCGCCGCTGGCGAGTCGACGCGGCTGCGCCTGCTGGCGCTGCTGGCTGCCGAAGAGCTGTCGGTGCTTGAGCTGTGCCGAATCCTCGATCAAAGCCAGCCGCGCGTTTCGCGCCACCTGAAGCTGCTGGCCGAGGCCGGCCTGGTCGAGCGCTTTCCGGATGGGGCCTGGGTGTTCTACCGTCTGGCGGCCAAGTCGCCGGGCCGCTTTCTCGTGGAGCAGGCGCTGGACCTGATCGACGACACCGATCCGATCGTGCGGCTGGACGCCGACAAGCTGTCGGCCGTGCGCGCCGAGCGCTCGACCGACGCGCAGGCCTATTTCGCGCGCAACGCCGCGCGCTGGAACGAGATCCGCTCGCTCTATGTCGACGAGGCCGAGGTCGAGGCGGCGATCCTGCGCGCCGCGGGGGAAGGGCCGTTCGACGAGATGGTCGACCTGGGCGCCGGCGCCGGCCGCATGCTGACCCTGCTGGGCAAGCGCGTCAGCAACGCCCTGGGCCTGGATCTGTCGCAGCAGATGCTGAACATCGCCCGCGACGAGGTGACCAAGGCGGGCCTGGCCAGCTGCGAGCTGCGTCACGGCGACATTTTCCGCACCGGCCTGCCGGGCGGCTGCGCCGATCTGGTCACCGTCCACCAGGTCCTGCACTACCTGACCGACCCCGCCAACGCCGTGGCCGAGGCCGCGCGGCTGGTCACGCCCGGCGGTCTGTTGCTGATCGCCGACTTCGCCCCGCACGATCATGAGTTCCTACGCGAGGTGCACCAGCATCGCCGCCTGGGCTTCGACGATGTCGAGATCGTCACCTGGCTGCAGGCCGCGGGCCTGCAACTGGAAAGCAATATCGCCCTGCCGCCGGCCACCGACGAGGGGCTGACCGTCAAGATCTGGACAGCCCGCCGACCCGTCGCCGCCGTGGTTGAAAGGAACGCCGCATGACCCTTCCACCCACCCGCCGCGTGATCGGTCCCGTCGCCCGCGCCGGCGAGCGCACCTATCGTCCGCGCGTCTCGTTCGAGTTCTTCCCGCCCAAGACCCCGGCGATGGAAGAGAGCCTGTGGCAGGCGATCACCCGCCTGGCGCCGCTGGACCCGGCCTTCGTCTCGGTGACCTATGGCGCCGGCGGCTCGACGCGCGAGCGCACGCACCGCACGGTCAAGCGCATCCTGGATGAGACCAATCTCAAGCCCGCCGCTCACCTGACCTGCGTCGGCGCCAGCCGCGAGGAAGTCGACGAGGTGATCCGCGAGTACTGGGAGACGGGCGTGCGCCACATCGTCTCGCTGCGCGGCGACCCGCCTCCGGGCGAGGGTGGCATCGGCGGCGTCTATGTCCCGCGCGCCGACGGCTATGCCAACGCCACCGAGCTGACCAAGGCCGTGCGCGGCATCGCGCCGTTCGAGGTGCTGGTCGGCGTCTATCCCGAGAAGCACCCGGAAAGCCCGTCGCTTGAGCACGATATCGACGTCCTGAAGCAGAAGGTCGACGCTGGAGCGACGCTGGGCATCAGCCAGTTCTTCTTCGATCTGGACGCCTTCCTGCGTTACGTCGACAAGGTCCGCGCCGCCGGGATCACCATCCCGATCGTGCCGGGGATGATGCCGGTGACCAATTTCGCGGGCCTGAAGAAGATGGCCGCCGCCTGCGGCGCGGCGATCCCGTCGTGGCTGGGCAACCTGTTCGATGGTCTGGAGCACGACGCCGAAACCCGACGCCTGATCGCCTGCTCGGTCGCCGCCGAGATGTGCGCCAAGCTGCAGGAACAGGGTTTCGAGGACTTCCACTTCTACACCCTGAATCGGGCCGATCTGGTCTATGCGATTTGCCGCGTGCTGGGGGTTCGCGAGACCGCGCCGGCCCCGGCGGAGGTCGCCGCATGAAACGCGCCCTGATCGCCCTGGCCTTCGCTCTGGTCGCCGTCGCGGCGCCGGCGGCTCACGCCGACATGCCCGCCAACTGGAGTAAGCCGATCCGGCCCTATCGCGTGGTCGGCAACATCTACTACGTGGGGACCGAGGGTATCTCGTCCTGGCTGATCACTTCGTCGGCGGGGCACGTCCTGCTGGACGGTGGACCGAACGCCGAGGTCGGCAAGCAGATCGAGCAAAACATCGCCTCGCTGGGCTTTCAGCTGGCCGACGTGAAGATCCTGATCAATACCCACGCCCACTACGACCACGCTGGCGGCCTAGCTCAGTTGAAGGCCGACACGGGCGCCAAGCTGTGGATTTCGCGCGGCGACGCGCCGGCGATCGAGCAGGGTCATCACATCGGCGACAACGCGAACGGCCCCACGCCGATGCCGGCGGCGAAGGTCGACAAGGCCTTCGGCGACGGACAGAAGCTGAAGCTGGGCGAGACGGCGCTGGTTGCTCACCTGACGCCAGGCCACACGATCGGCTGCACCAGCTGGACCACGGCGGTGGTCGAGAAGGGGCGACCGCTGACCGTGACCTTCCCGTGTTCGCTGTCCGTGGCCGACAATGTGCTAGTCGGCAACAAGACCCACCGGGCGATCGTGGCCGACTATCGCGAGAGCTTCGCCAAGCTGCGCGCCATTCCGACCGACGTCATGCTGCCGGCCCACGAGGAGCAGGGCGACTTGCTGGCCAAGCGCCAGAAGCTGCTGCGTGGCGACCCCAACGCCTTCGTCGACCCGACCGAGCTCACCCGCTACGTCGCCGACTCCGAGGCCGCCTTCAATCAAGAACTCGCGCGCCAGCAGGCGGCCGCTTCCGGAGCCAAGCGATGACCGACCTCTCCATCCGCGACATATCCACGAGAGCTGGCCGCGTGGCCGCCCTCAAGGCCGCCGCCAAGCGGAAGATCCTGATCCTGGACGGCTCGTGGGGCGTGATGTTCCAGAAGAAGGGGCTGACCGAGGCCGACTATCGCGCCGATCGCTTCGCCGACTACAACGGCCAGATGAAGGGTAACAACGACATCCTGTGCCTGACCCGGCCGGATCTCGTGGCGGAACTTCACGACGCCTATTTCGGCGCCGGCGCCGACATCTCCGAGACCAACACCTTCTCGGGCACCACCATCGCCCAGGCCGACTATCACCTGGGCGAGCAGGACGTCTGGGACATCAATTTCGAAGGCGCCAGCATTGGCCGCAAGGTGGCCGACCGTTGGAACGCCGAAAACCCGGCCAGCCCGAAGTTCATCGCCGGCTCGATCGGGCCGCTGAACGTCATGCTGTCGATGTCGTCGGACGTGAACGATCCCGGCGCGCGCAAGGTGACCTTCGACCAGGTCTATGCGGCGTACCGCCAGCAGGTGGACGCGCTCTACAAGGGCGGCGTCGACCTCTTCCTGATCGAGACGATCACCGACACCCTGAACTGCAAGGCCGCCATCAAGGCCATCCTCGACCTGCGCGACGAGGGCCATGAGGAGCTACCGATCTGGATCAGCGGCACCATCACCGACCGCTCGGGCCGCACCCTGTCGGGCCAGACGGCCGAGGCGTTCTGGAACTCGATCAAGCACGCCAAGCCGTTCGCGGTGGGCTTCAACTGCGCCCTGGGCGCTGATTTGATGCGCCCGCACATCGCCGAGATGGCCCGCATCGCCGACACCCTGGTCGCGGCCTATCCCAACGCCGGCCTACCCAACGCCATGGGCCAGTACGACGAGGAGCCGCACCAGACCGGTCACGCCCTGCACGAATGGGCCAAGGACGGCCTGGTCAACATCCTGGGCGGCTGCTGCGGCACCACGCCGGACCACATCCGCCACGTGGCCGACGAGGTGCGCGGCGTGAAGCCCCGCCAGATCCCCGAGCGCCCCAAGGCCATGCGCTTGGCGGGCCTCGAGCCGTTCGAGCTGGCTTAAGACCTTCGCGGCCCTTGTTCTTTCCTTCCCCCTTTGATGGGGGAAGGGCAGGGATGGGGGTGAAAGCGTTTCAGAATTGAGCGCCGCGGTCGGGATCGACCGCCGCGTCACCCCCACCCCAACCCTCCCCCATCGAGGGGGAGGGCGTGAGATCGTCTAATGAGACCCGTCTTCGTCAATATCGGTGAGCGCACCAACGTCACCGGCTCGGCCAAGTTCAAGAAGCTGATCGTCGAGGGGAACTACCCCGAGGCGCTGTCGGTCGCGCGCCAGCAGGTCGAGGCTGGCGCTCAGGTCATCGACGTCAACATGGACGAGGGCCTGCTCGACTCCAAGCAGGCGATGATCACCTACCTGAACCTGATGGCCGCCGAGCCTGACATCGCCCGGGTGCCGGTGATGATCGACAGCTCCAAGTGGGAGGTGATCGAGGCTGGGCTGAAGTGCGTGCAGGGCAAGGCCATCGTCAATTCGATCTCCATGAAGGAGGGCGAAGAGAAGTTCATCGAGCAGGCGAAGCTATGCCTGCGCTACGGCGCGGCCGTGGTGGTCATGGCCTTCGACGAGGTCGGCCAGGCCGACACCGCCGCCCGCAAGATCGAGATCTGCGAGAAGGCCTACAATATCCTGGTCGACAGGGTCGGCTTCCCGCCGGAAGACATCATCTTCGACCCCAACATCTTCGCGGTGGCGACCGGGATCGAGGAGCACG
The DNA here is from genome assembly GCF_058681225.1 of Caulobacter sp. FV1ye6ST. Taxonomy (NCBI): domain Bacteria; kingdom Pseudomonadati; phylum Pseudomonadota; class Alphaproteobacteria; order Caulobacterales; family Caulobacteraceae; genus Caulobacter; species Caulobacter sp. FV1ye6ST. The sequence continues at coordinate 3,537,267 of NZ_CM178733.1, read as the reverse complement.
ACAACTACGCGGTCGACTTCATCGAGGGCACGCGCGAGATCAAGAAGCGCTGCCCCTACGCCCGCATTTCTGGTGGGGTGTCGAACGTCTCGTTCAGCTTCCGCGGCAACGAGCCGGTGCGCCGGGCGATCCACTCGGTGTTCCTGTACCACGCCATCAACGCCGGCATGGACATGGGCATCGTCAATGCCGGCGACCTGCCGGTCTATGACGCCCTGGACCCCGAACTGCGCGAGGCCGTCGAGGACGTGATCCTCAACCGCCCGCAGCGGACCAACGTCTCCAACACCGAGCGCCTGGTCGACATGGCCCCGCGCTATAAGGGCGAGAAGGGTCAGGTCCAGACCGCCAACCTGGAATGGCGCAAGGGCACGGTGAACGAGCGCATCACCCACGCCCTGGTCCACGGAATCACCGAGTTCATCAACCAGGACACCGAAGAGGCGCGCCTGTTGGTCGAGCGACCACTGCACGTGATCGAAGGGCACCTGATGGATGGCATGAACGTGGTCGGCGACCTGTTCGGCTCGGGCAAGATGTTCCTGCCGCAGGTCGTGAAATCGGCCCGCGTCATGAAGCAGGCCGTGGCCTGGCTGGAGCCGTTCATGGAGGCCGAAAAGGCTGGCAAGCCGCGCGAGCAGGCCGGCCGCATCCTGATGGCCACGGTCAAGGGCGACGTCCACGACATTGGCAAGAACATCGTCGGCGTCGTGCTGCAGTGTAACAACTACGAGGTCATCGACCTGGGCGTCATGGTCCCGGCCGACCGCATCCTCGACGAGGCCAAGAAGCACAACGTCGACATGATCGGCCTGTCGGGCCTGATCACGCCGTCGCTGGACGAGATGGTGTTCGTGGCCGCCGAGATGGAGCGCCAGGGCTTCACCATCCCGCTGCTGATCGGCGGCGCCACCACCAGCCGCACCCACACCGCGGTCAAGATCGAGCCGGCCTATCACAAGGGTTCGACCACCTATGTGCTGGACGCCAGCCGGGCGGTGGGCGTGGTCTCGGGCCTGCTGTCGGCCAGCGAGCGCGACCGCCTGCAGGCCGAGACGCGCGCCGAATACGTCCGCATCCGGGAGCAGTACGCCCGGGGCCAGACGGCCAAGGCGCGCACCAGCATCGCCGAGGCCCGCCAGAAGAAGTTCGCCATCGATTGGGACGGCTATGTTCCGCCCAAGCCGGCCTTCATCGGCGCGCGCACCTTCGAGCCCAGCCTGGAAGACCTGGTCCCGTTCATCGACTGGTCGCCGTTCTTCGCCAGCTGGGAGCTGATCGGCCGCTTCCCGCAGATCCTGGAGGACGACGTGGTCGGCGAAGCCGCCACCGAGCTCTATCGCGAAGCCCGCGAGATGCTCGACAAGGTGGTCGCCGAGAAGTGGTTCGGGGCCAAGGGCGTGATTGGCTTCTGGCCGGCCCAGGCCCAGGGCGACGACATCGTTCTCTATACGGACGACACCCGCACCGCCGAGCTGTCGCGCCTGCACACCCTGCGCCAGCAGATGGACAAGGGCGCCGGAAAAACCAACGTGGCGCTCGCCGATTTCGTCGCGCCGATCGGGCAGGGCGGAGACTATGTCGGCGGCTTCGCGGTCACGGCCGGCCACGGCGAGGACGAGATCGTCAAGGCGTTCAAGGACGCCGGCGACGACTACAGCGCCATCATGGCCTCGGCCCTGGCCGACCGCCTGGCCGAAGCCTTCGCCGAGTGGCTGCACTACAAGGCCCGCGTCGAACTCTGGGGTTACGCCCCCGACGAGGCGGCCGACGCCGACGTGATGATCGCCGAGAAGTACCAGGGCATCCGCCCGGCCCCCGGCTATCCGGCCCAGCCCGACCACACCGAGAAGGGCACGCTGTTCAAGCTGCTGGACGCCGAAGCCGCCACCGGTCTGAAGCTGACCGAGAGCTACGCCATGACCCCGGGCGCGGCCGTTTCGGGCCTCTATTTCAGCCACCCGAAGGCGCACTATTTCGGGGTAGGCAAGGTCGACGCCGACCAGGTCGAGGACTATGCCCGCCGCAAGGGCTGGGACCTAGCCACGGCCGAGCGCTGGCTCTCGCCGATCCTCAACTACGACCCAGCCGCCAGGGCGCGCGACGCGGCGGCTTGAGGGATCCTCCCACTAGCGGGGGAGCGAAACCCAAATCGCGTAACGACGTGCGGTAAATCGTCCACGGGGCGGTTGCGGTAAGGATTTCCGCAACCGTTCCCATGAAGGATGAGCCATCTCCGGGGAGTGGGATGGATCGTAGGAACATCGAGCTCAAGATCTTTGGCCTGATCGCCGGCATGGCGGCGGGGATGATCCTGCTCGCCGGTGTCGCCCTGACCGTCGCCACCCGCCATGCCGACCTACGTGAGCGCCAATACGAGCAGACCCTGGTCGGCAACGGCCTGCGCCAACGCGGCAAGGAGGTCCAGACCGCCCTCAATCCCTACGTCATCTGGGACGAGGCGATCATCAAGCTGGACAACCGGTACGACCCGGCATGGGCCAGCCAGAACATCGGCGCCTCGTTGGGCGGAGCCCTTGGATACAAGGTCGTCTTCGTTCTCGATGCCGACGGCAAGCCGATCTACGGCCACGTCAACGGCAAGGACGTGGCGCTAGAGGCCTATGCCCGATACGCCGCCCCGACCGGCCGCCTGGTCGACGCCATCCGGAAGATCGAGGTCAACCCAAAGAAGGTCGCCGAGCTTCGCGCCGTTCATACGAGCCGCGTCGAGCTGATCGGCGACGAGCCCGTGCTGATCACCGTCTCGCTGATCCGCCCGGACTTGAAGGCGAAGACCCGCGGCCCCCGCGCCCCGCTGCTGGTGACCGGCATCCCGGTGGCCAACAGCGTCATCAAGACCTTTTCCGAACGCTTCCTGCTGCACGACGCCCATATCGAGGTGGTCAAGCCGGACGCCGTTCGCACGGAAGCCGGCCAAGCGATGCTGGGCAAGGCCGCCGACGGGCGCCGAGTCTTCCTGCGGTGGACCCCCCGCCGGCCGGGCGAGGAGTTGCTGAAGTCCGCCTCGCCGATGCTGGCCCTGGCCGTGCTGGCCGCGGCGGCCGGCTCGTTCCTACTGTTCCGCGTCACCCGCCGCGCGGCCAAGAAGCTGCTGCTGAGCGAGGCCGAGGCCAAGCACCTGGCGCTGCACGATCCGCTGACGGGCTTGGCCAACCGCACCCTGTTCACCGACCGCCTCATCCACGCCCACGCCCTACTGCGCCGCAAGCCGGGCCATCTGGGCGTGCTGTGCATCGACCTCGACCGGTTCAAGGAGGTCAATGACAGCTACGGCCACGACGCCGGTGACCAACTGATCCGCGAGGTCGCCCGCCGGCTGGTGCGGATCTGTCGCGAGACCGACACCATCTGCCGCCTGGGCGGCGACGAGTTCGCCATCATCCTGCCTGACACCACCCCCTCGGGGGCGGCCACCATGGCCCAGCGCGTGGTCGAGGGCCTGTCCGGCGAAATCGATCTCTCGATCGGCCGCGCCGAGCTGTCCTGTTCGGTGGGCGTGGCCGTGGTTTCCGACGCCGAGCAGGGCCAGGCCGAGCTGCTGCGCCAAGCCGACGTCGCCCTCTACCGCGCCAAGGAGGCTGGCCGCGGTCGCTTCGCCTTCTTCGAGCCCGAGATGGACGCGGCCCTGCGCCTGCGGAAGGGTCTGGAACGCGACCTGCGCGCGGCGTTGGAGAGTGACGCCCTCAACGTCGCCTATCAGCCGCTGACCGATGTGCGCGGCGCGATGATCGGCGTCGAGGCCCTGGCCCGCTGGACCCATCCCGAGCGCGGCGAGATCTCGCCGGCCATCTTCATTCCCCTGGCCGAGTCCTGCGGCCTGATCGGCCTAGTCGGGGCGGCGGTGTTCCGCCGCGCCTGCTACGACAGTCTGCGCTGGTCGGGCCTGGAGGTGTCGGTCAATGTCTCGGCCATCCAGCTCTCCAGCCCCGGCTTCGTCGACGAGATGGTCGCCACCCTGGCCGAGACCGGGGCCCGCGCCGACGTCTTCATGCTGGAGATCACCGAGACGGCCCTGCTGAAGGACAGCGATGGCGTCCACGAGGCCTTGCGTCGTCTCAAGCGCCTGGGCTTCCGTCTGGCCCTCGACGACTTCGGCACCGGCTATGCCAGCTTGAGCTATCTGCGTCGCCATCCGATCGACAAGTTGAAGATTGATCGCTCGTTCGTTTCCAGCCTGCCGGGCAACGCCGAGAGCATGGCCGTCGCCTCGGCGATCGTCAGCCTGGCCAAATCCCTGGGCCTGAAGACCACCGCTGAAGGCGTTGAGACTCAAGGCCAGTTCGACGCCCTGGTGAAGCTGGGCTGCAGCGAGTTCCAGGGGTTCCTGCTGGGCCGCCCGATGCCCGCCGACGCCATCGCTGGCGTGCGCGAGGCGGCCAGGGTGCGCTAGCTTCCGCCACGAGAACTAGCCAAACCGACGACCCGGCCGCATCCTCCGTCCCAACGATAAGAGGAGGGGACGATGGAACGGTCAGGCGTCAGCCGCCGAGCGCTCGGCGCGCTAGCCTTCGGCGGCGCGGCCATGGGTCTGTCGGGCTGCGAGGCTGGGCGCGAGACCGATCTGAAACCCAAGAGCCGGCAGTTTCCCAAGGACTTCGTGTGGGGCGTGGCGACGGCCGCCTTCCAGACCGAGGGTTCGCAGACCTTGGATGGCCGCGGACCCAGCGTCTGGGACCTGTTCGAGAAGGTCCCGGGCCGCGTGAAGGACAAGTCCGACGCCACCGTGGCCACCGACAGCTACCGCCGCTTCCAGGACGATGTCGACCTGATCGCCGGGGCGGGCCTTGCCGCCTACCGCTTTTCGATCAGTTGGTCGCGCGTGCTGCCGACCGGGCAGGGGACGATGAACGCCGCCGGTCTCGACCACTATTCAAAGCTGGTCGACGCCCTGCTGGCCAAGGGGATCGCGCCGTACGCGACCCTGTTCCACTGGGATCTGCCTCAAGGCCTGCAAGACAAGGGCGGCTGGGCCAATCGCGACACCGCCTTGCGCTTCGCCGACTACGCCCACGCGGTCGTCGACAGGCTGGGCGATCGGCTGAAGAACTACATCATTCTCAACGAGGCGGCCGTGCACGCCGTCTTCGGTCACGTGCTGGGCGAGCACGCCCCGGGGCTGAAGGACATCAACCTGCTGGGCAAGGTCGTCCACCACATGAACCTAGGCCAAGGCCTGGCCATGCAGGCGCTGAGGGCCGCCCACGGCGATCTTCAGATCGGCACGACCATGGCGCTGCAGCCCTGCCGGCCGGCGGGCGGATTGTTCTGGAATCGCCTGGCCGCCGACGGGCTCGACGCGCTGTGGAACAAGGCGTGGCTGGATCCCCTGTTCAAGGGGACCTATCCGAAGGACATGGACGACCTCTTGAAGGGCGTTATCCAGGACGGCGACCTGAAGACGGTTCGCCAGCCCGTCGATTTCCTGGGGGTGAACTACTACGCCCCGGCCTATGTGCGGCTGGACCTGTCCTCGCCCAGCAAGATCGCCCCGGCCAATCCGCCCAAGGGCGCGGAGCTGGACGCCTTCGGCCGTCACATCGATCCCTCGGGCCTGTTCGAGACCCTGGACCGCGTGCGTCGTGAGTACGGCGCGCCGAGGATGATGGTGACGGAGAACGGCTGCTCGGACCCGTTCGGCAGCGGCCCGGCGATCTTGGATGACCAGTTCCGCATCACCTACCTGCGCCGCCATCTGGAAGCGGTGCTGGCGGCGCGCGAGGCCGGCTGCGACGTGCGCGGCTATTTCGAGTGGACCCTAATCGACAACTTCGAATGGGACCTGGGCTATACCTCGAAGTTCGGGCTGGTGGCCATGGACCGGGCGACGGGGGTGCGAACGCCGAAGGCGTCCTATGCCTGGTTCAAGGCCTTGGCCGGCAACGGACTGCTGCCGGCCTAGAGCCCTTTAGCTTTAGATGGAGTCATCTAAAGCGTTCAAAAGGGCTCTAAATATTTGATTCTAGAGCCTGCTTATCCCGTTTAGGTGGTCTCATCTAAACGGGACAGGCTCTAGTAGCCGTCAGTCCGCCTTGCAGATCAGCACGTCGCGTCCGCCGCGCTTGGCGGGGACGAGGCTGCCGGCGCAGGGGACGGGATTGGAGGGATCGACGATCACCTCGTTGCCGCCGATGGGCGGCAGCTTGGCGGCCGGAGCCTTGGTCAGCGGCTTGGCGGCGGCGACCGGCTTGGTCTCGGCCTTCTTCGCCGGCGCTGGCTTGGCGACCGAGGGCTTCGGCGCGGGCGTGGCGACCGGGGCGGGCTCCCGCACCGGAGGCGCGGCGGGTTGCGGGGAGTTCGCCGGGGTGGCGTCGAACGCGGGGTTCGACGTTTCCGGCGTGGGCTCGACCTTGGTGGCCGCGGCGGCGTTGTTGTAGTTCAGGGCCCTGCCCAGAATGGTCGAGCGGGTTTCCAGCGCCTTGGCGCGCTTCTCGCAGTCGCCGGGCGGGCTCCAGCTCATCCACATCTGGGCCAGGCGGGCCTTGTCGACCGTGTCGGCGCCTTGCCAGACGGACTGGCCGCGCTTGACCTGGGCGCCGCCATATTCCGAGATCGGACGCGGGCTGGCCTTTTCGGCCGCCGTGATCGCCGAGGCGAAGACCTTGAGGTCCTTCTGGGCCTGCTCGCGCATTTCCGGATAGGTCTTGAGCGAGGCGGCCACGCCGTCGGGACCCGGGAACGCCTTCTCGATCCGCGTCACCTCCGGCATCACGCGGTCGTAGAGGTTGGCGTAGCCGCCCAGGGCGCCGTAGCACCAGGCGACATAGCCGTACTCGTCGGTCGGCGGCGCATTGGGCGACTGGCTGACCTGGCCGTCCTGGGCGAAGAGCGCGAGAGCGAGGAAGAGGGCGTTCGCCATGCGGGCGGAGGTCCTTTTTACAATTGTCGAGTCTGACTAGAGCATTTCGATCCCGATTGGGACCGTAGCGTGGCGCTTTCGATCAAGCGTCGCCATAACGAGCGAAGCGCCAATCGGCTCCCTCGTCGCACGATATAGCCGTTTTGCCGCATTGCACTAAAGTCATGTGAACGATCATTCTCATTGTGCTAGAAGCGATCCGACGGGGTGATCCGTATCGGCCCGTCGCGCGTATTTTCTAACGTCCGTCGCTGGTTTCGAGGCGCTTCATGACTTTTTGGCGCAACATCGCGAGCATCGCCGCCCGGCGCCTGGACCTGGCCGACTGCACGGAATGTCCGAGCGGTCTGCCCGGCGAGGACCCGGCGTTCTCGACCGCGGTGACCGCCCTGGGCGCCAAGCTGGCCAAGGTCGACGGTCGCGCGGACGGCGGCGAGTTCCTGGCCTTCACGGAGGTGTTCCAGCCTGACCCGGCGTCGGAACAGAACATCCACCGCCTGTATGACCTGGCGCGCCAGACGACTCACGGCTTCGAGAGCTATGCCAAGCGCCTGGCCAAGCGTTACAGCACCTGCCCCCAGCTGCTGGAGGACGTGGTCGACGGCCTGTTCCACATCGCCAAGGCCGATGGTGTCGTCACCCAGGACGAGTTGGACTACCTGGAGCGGGTCTCGAACCTGTTCGGCATGTCCCCGCTGTCGTTCCGGCGTCTTCGCGCCACGCATCTTGGGGTGGGAAAGGACGATCCTTATGCCATCCTGGAGGTGCCCGCCGACGCCGACGACGCCACGGTGCGCAAGGCCTGGAAGCTGGCCCTGTCCAACGCTCACCCGGATCGCGCTCGAGCGCGCGGGTTGCCGGCCGACTTCATCGCGCTGGCCGAAGCCAAGGCCGCCGCCATCAACGCCGCCTTCACGACGGTGATGCAGGAGCGCAGGGAACTGGGCCTGGCCGCGGCGGGTTGAGGGCGTGTGTCGATTGGGGCGATCCGTCGCTCCGTAGAGACCGGAAAAAGGCTTTTCATCCGGACCCGGCGGGTGTTGTGTTGCGGTTCAGCGCTTGTGAACCAACTTGAGTTGATCATGAGCGTGGACGAGAGGATCAAAATGACCCGCCAAGGCGCCGCAGCTTCGCCCCTTCATAGCCTGGCCTGGATGGCCGGTGCTCTGGCGACCTCGGTCGCGGTGGTGATCGGCGCGGTTCTGGCGGTGGTGTTCGCCGCCACGGTGGTCGCCGTGGGCTTCCTGGGCAGCGCGCTGTTCGGCCTCGCCGCCTTCGCCTTCCGCGGCCGCAAGGTCGCCAAGGCCCCCTCGGGCGATCCCAGCCTGATCGAAGCCCGCAATGTCGGCGGCCATTCGTGGGTCGCTTACGGCTGGAACGAGCGGTCTTAATTCGCTCTCCGTCCTAGCGATTCCGCCTTACCGCTACGTCCCCCTTGCTCCGCGCACGCCCGTCCTTCATCCTGCATTCAAACAGATGTTGGGAGGCAAGCATGATTGGCGTCGTCGCGGTTCTGAAGGTCCAGCCGGACAAGGCTTCGGATTTCGAGAAGGTGTTCCTGGACCTGCAGAACAAGGTCAAGGCCAACGAGCCGGGCTGTCTCGTCTACCAGCTGACCCGGTCCAAGACCGAAGCCGGGACCTACAAGGTTCTGGAGCTATACGCCTCCGAGGACGCGCTGAAGCACCATGGCGGCACCGACTACTTCAAGGCCGCCGGCGCGGCGATGGGGCCGTTCATGGCCGGTCGTCCCGAGATCGAATATCTCGACGCGGTGGAGTAGGCGACCATGGACCTGGCCTTCTCGCCCGAGGACCTGGCCTTCCAGCAGGAGGTCCGCGACTGGATCGCGACCGCCTATGACGACGGCCTGAGGAAGCAGTTCAGCCAATCCAAGAACGGCTATCTCGACAAAGCCGGGCAGGTGGCCTGGCAGAAGAAGCTGGCCGATCGCGGCTGGGCCGCGCCGGACTGGCCGGTCGAGCTGGGCGGTGCGGGGTTCACGACCTCGCAGCGCTACATCTTCAACATGGAGATGAGCCTGGCTGGCGTGCCGACCTCCTCGCCCATGGGCCTGAAGATGGTCGCCCCGGTGATCATGGCGTTCGGCACGCCTGAGCAGAAAGCCCAGCACCTACCGCCGATCCTGAAGTCCGACATCTGGTGGTGCCAGGGCTATTCGGAGCCGGGTTCGGGCTCGGACCTGGCCTCGCTGCAGATGAAGGCCGAGCGAGATGGCGACGACTACGTCCTGAACGGCTCGAAGATCTGGACCACCCACGCCCAGTGGGCCGACTGGATGTTCTGCCTGGTCCGGACCTCGAACGCGGGCAAGCCGCAGGAGGGCATCTCGTTCCTGCTGCTGCGGATGGACACGCCCGGCATCCAGATCAAGCCGCTGCCGACGCTGGACGGCCCGCCGGCCAATGAACAGGAGATCAATCAGGTCTTCTTCGACAATGTCCGCGTGCCGGTCGCCAACCGCATCGGCGAGGAAAACAAGGGCTGGACCTACGCCAAGTACCTGCTGGAATTCGAGCGTGGAAACGCCTACGCGCCGGGCCTGATGAACATGCTCAAGAAGGTCAAGCGCATCGCCGCGATGGAGCTCGCCGATGACGGCGGAAGGCTGATCGACGACGCCGATTTCCGAAGCAAGATCACCAATCTGGAGATCCAGGTCGAGGCGCTGAACGCCACCGAGCTGCGGATCTTCTCCGGCCGCACCGCCGGCAAGGCGATCGGTCCGGCCTCGTCGATGCTGAAATGCGTCGGCTCGGAGTACCAGCAGGCGATCACCGAACTGACGCTGGAAGCGGTGGGGACCTATGCCGCGCCATTCGTCGAGGACCCCTGGTCCAAGAGCAACGAGCTGCGCGCCGGTCCGGACTACGCCGCCCCCGCCGCCCCGGCCTATTTCAACTACCGCAAGGCCTCGATCTACGCCGGGTCGAACGAGATCCAGCGCAACATCATGGCCAAGATGGTGCTGGGGCTTTAGGGCCTCAGTTTTTCTGCATGGCGCGGCGATCCAAACGTGTGTTTGAGTCGCCCGCAACAACTCCTGTTTCGGAATCCCCCATGTCGCTCGACGCCCTGTTCAAGCCGTTCGAATTCAAGTCGCTGAAGCTGCCCAACCGGACGGTGATGGCGCCGATGACGCGGTCGTTCTCGCCGGGCGGCGTGGCGACCGACGACGTCGCCGCCTACTACCGCCGCCGGGCGGAAGGGCTGGTCGGCCTGATCATCACCGAGGGCACGGGCGTGGCCCGTCCCGCCTCGTTGAACGACGCCAATGTCCCGCGCTTCCACGGCGACGCCGAGCTGGCCGCCTGGAAGAAGGTGGTCGACGAGGTCCACGCCGCCGGCGGCCTGATCGCGCCGCAGCTGTGGCACGTGGGCGCGGCGAAGGGGCCCGCTCAGCTGGGCAAGGTCGACAGCCCCTCGGGTCTGTCCAAGGCGGGCGGCAGCCCGTTCACCGAACCGATGACCGACACCGAGGTCGCCGACACGATCGCCGCGTTCGCGACGGCCGCCGCGGACGCCAAGCGCCTGGGCTTCGACGCCATTGAGCTGCACGGCGCCCACGGCTATCTGATCGATCAGTTCTTCTGGAACGGCACCAATGTTCGCGACGACCTGTTCGGTGGCGCGACCATCGCCGACCGCAGCCGGTTCGCCGCCGAAATCTTGAAGGCCGTCCGCGCGGCTGTGGGTCCCGACTATCCGGTCATCATCCGACTGTCGCAGTGGAAGCAGCAGGATTACGCGGTCAAGAACGCCGAGACGCCGCAACTGCTGGAAGCCTGGCTGCAGCCGTTGGCCGACGCCGGCGCCGACATCTTCCACTGCTCGCAACGCCGCTTCTGGGAGCCCGAGTTCGAGGGCAGCGACCTGAACTTCGCCGGTTGGGCCAAGAAGCTGACCGGCGCTCCGACCATCACGGTCGGCTCGGTGGGCTTGTCGGGCGAGTTCATCGCCGCGTTCGGCGGGGAGGGCAGCCAGCCCGCCTCGATCGACGGCCTGCTGGAGCGTCTGGAACGCGACGAGTTCGACCTCGTCGGCATCGGCCGCGCTCTGCTGCAGGATCCGGAGTGGGTGGTGAAGATCCGCGACGGCCGCAACGACGAGCTGCAGAATTTCGAACGCGCCGCCCTGGGCACGCTGTACTAGACATCATATAGCCGCCCCCCCTGTTCCGGGGCTGTGCCTCGCGCCGGCCCCGGACCATCCTCGCCTTGCTCACGAGAGGGAGGCGTCGATGACTTGGTTGCCCTATATGTCCGGCTTACTCGCTTTGCTGGCCATGGCCTTGCTGGTCGCTGGCGCGTTCCTGCGGGAGTAGGCGGGGGAGCGAGGGCTGACGCTCCCCCTCCGCTTTTATCTAGGCGATCGTGGTGACGAGGCCGCCTTCGGCCTTCAGTGAGGCGCCGTTGGTGGCGGCCGACAGCGGGCTGGCGACATAGGCCACTAGGCTGGCGATCTCTTGTGGTTCGATCATCCGCTGCAGCAGCGACGAGGTGCGGTGCTTCTCGAAGAACTCGGCCTCGTGCTCGGCGGCCGTGCCGTCCGGATTGGCCGACACGCTCTTCAGGAACTCGAAGATGCCGGCCGCGCGGGTCGGACCCGGCAGTACGGAGTTGACCGTGACGCCGGTGCCCTTGGTCTGCTGGGCCATGCCGCGCGCGACCGCCAGCTGGGCGCTCTTGGTCATGCCGTAGTGGACCATCTCGCCTGGGATCGCGAGACCCGACTCCGACGAGATGAAGATCACCCGGCCCCAGTCGCGTTCCAGCATTCCAGGGAAGTAGCCGCGCGACAGGCGCACGCCGCTCATGACGTTGACCTCGAACAGGCGCAGCCAGTCCTCGTCTGGAATGTCGGCGAAGGCCTTCATCTCGTAGATGCCGAGATTGTTCACGAGAATGTCGACCGAGGGGACGGCCTTGAGGATGGCGGCGGCGCCGTCGGCCGTGGCCGCATCGGCCAGCACGCTTTCGACCTTAGCGCCGCCCGAGGCGCGGATGCCGGCGAGGGCCTCGTCCAGCTTGTCCTGGGCGCGGCCGGTCACGAACACGTTGGCGCCTTCGACGGCCAGGGTGCGGGCGATTTCCAGGCCGATGCCGGCGGTCGAGCCGGTCACCAGCGCGGTCTTGTCGTTCAGTTTGAGGTCCATCGCTGGGCTCCGTTGCTTTGACGGTTCCACAGATGGGCCCGCCATGACGCGAAACTACGTCGTGGACAGGCACAGGACTTGTGACTTCAGTTCACCGATTGGATGCCTAGGCGTTGAAGTTCAGCTTCAGGCCCGGACGCGGCCACCGGGCCTTGTAGAGCTTGCCGGTCCCCGACGCCGTGATCCAGGCGTCGCGCATGTCGGCTCCGCCGAAGCAGATGTTGGTCACGATCACGTCCGGGAAGGCGTAGTGCTCGGTCGAGCCGTCGGGATCAAAGGCGGTGATCCCGCCGTTGATGATGGTCGCCACGCAGACCTTGCCGCCGGCCTCGACCGCCAGGCTGTCCAGCAGTTGGTAGCCCGGCAGATTGCAGACCACGTTCCCGGGCATCAACGGGTGCGCGTCGGCCAGCACGCCCGGCGCGGTCACCTCGAACGACCAAAGCCGGCCCAGCATGGTGTCGGCCATGTAGACCGTCTTCTCGTCGGGCGAGAGGCCCACGCCGTTGGGCGAGACGAAGTGGTCGCGCCAGCGTGTGATCTTCGAGCCGTCGGGGAGGGCGTAGTACAGCGCCCCGTACTTGCGGCCGTCCGGCGTCGAGCAGCCGTGATCGGTGAACCAGAAGCCGCCCTGCTTGTCGAACACGAGATCGTTGGGGCCGACCAGCGCCTTGCCGTCGCACGTGGTGTAGAGCGTGGTGATGGCGCCGCTCGCGATGTCGATCCGCTGGATCGAGCCGCCCGTGTGGGTCGGCGGGGTAGGGCCGGGGATGTTCAGCCCATTGGCCTCGAAGAACTGGAAGGCGGCGCCGTTGTTGGTGACATAGAGGGCGCCGTCCGGCCCGATCGCCGCGCCGTTGGGACCGCCGCCGGTTCGCGCCACCGTCTCCTTGCGACCGTCCGGCCAGATACGGGTCAGGCATTGGCCCTGGATCTCGGTGAGGATCACCGAGCCATCGGCCATGGCCACGGGACCTTCGGGGAATTGCAGACCTTCGGCGACCAGCTGGATGTCCATCGACGTCTCCCTATGCGCCTCTGATGAGCGCTGGCGACGACTATAAACGTCCGTTTGAATCTGGCGAGGGTTCCGTTGCTAGCGCCGCTCCAGCACCCGGAACACGAAGGCGTGGTCGTCGCCTTCGCTGGCCGGGTATTCCTCGCGGCGGACTTCGGTCCACGCGCTTTCGTCGAAGTCGGGGAAATGGACGTCGCCCTCGACCTCGGCGGCGACGTCGGTCAAGTAGAGGCGCTTGGCCTTGGGCAGGGCGGCCTCGAACAGGCTGCGGCCGCCGATCACGCAGACCTCCGCCGCGCTGTCGTCTTCAGCCTGCTCACGGGCCATCTGCACGGCTTCCATGAAGCTCTCACAGACGACCGCCTGCTCGGGCTCGAACGATCCGTCGCGCGACAGCACGACGTTCATGCGGCCGGGCAAGGGTTTGCGGGGCAGGCTGTCCCAGGTCTTGCGGCCCATGATGATCGGCTTGCCCAGGGTGTTGGCCTTGAACAGGGCCAGGTCCGACTTCAATCGCCAGGGCAGGTCGCCGTCGCGACCAATCACGCCGTTGGCCGCGCGGGCGACGACGATGGCGAGGGGGATCAAACCGAAACCTCGGCCTTGATGTGCGGGTGGGCTTGGTAGCCTTCCAGGGTGAAGTCCTCGTACGCGAAGGCGAACAGGTCGCGCTTGTCGGCGATCTTCAGGGTCGGAAAGTCGAACGGCTCGCGAGTCAGCTGCTCGCGGGCCTGTTCCAGGTGATTCAGATAGAGGTGGGCGTCGCCGAAGGTGTGGACGAACTCGCCCGGCTCCAGGCCGACGACCTTGGCGACCATCAAGGTCAGCAGGGCGTAGCTGGCGATGTTGAACGGCACGCCCAGGAACACGTCGGCGCTGCGCTGGTAGAGCTGGCAGGACAGCTTTCCATCCGCGACGAAGAACTGGAACAGGCAGTGGCAGGGCGGCAGGGCCATGTCGTCGACATCGGCCGGGTTCCAGGCCGTGACGATGTGGCGGCGGCTATTGGGATTGGTCTTCAGGTTCTCGACGAGGTTGGCGATCTGGTCGATCGACTGGCCGTTGGGCGTGGCCCACGAGCGCCACTGCTTGCCGTAGACCGGGCCGAGGTCGCCGTTCTCGTCGGCCCACTCGTCCCAGATGCGCACGCCGTTGTCCTTGAGATAGGCGATGTTGGTGTCGCCCTTCAGGAACCACAGCAGCTCGATGAAGATCGAGCGCAGGTGCAGCTTCTTGGTGGTCAGGACCGGGAAGCCCTTGGCCAGATCGAACCGGATCTGACGGCCGAAGACGCCCAGCGTGCCGGTGCCCGTACGGTCGCCGCGCTGGACGCCGTTCTCGAGGATGTCGGCGAGCAGGGCCAGATACTGCCGCTCGGGATGGTCGGCGGCGGCTTTGGGGGCGTCGAGGACTTGGGCGTGCATGGCGTCCAGTGTGGTCGCGAATCGCGGCCTTGAACACTGCTGAGCGCGGAAGCGTCCACAGGCGGCGCCAACTATCCTCCCCCGTTCGGGGAGGGGGACCGCCGAACGGCGGTGGAGGGGGTCTTGCTCTGCATTCCAGTGCTGACCCCCTCCGTCTCGCTGCGTATTCGCAGCGATCCACCTCCCCCAGACGGGGGAGGAGAGACCCCTTTCGATTCAGCCCTACTTCCCCGGCTCGAGCGCGGTGTTCAGCACCCAGCCGCCATTGTCGTTCTCGTCGGCGACTTCCCACCACAGGTCCTGCTTCTTGCCCGTCGGATAGACGATGGCGCCGGCGGGGAGGGCGCGGATCAGCTTGCCGGCGGCCAGCGGGGTGGCGCGCAGGTTGGTGACGCGGGTGGCCACGAAAGTCTTCGACGGAGCCGCCGCCGCGGCCGGACCGGCCTGCGACAGCAAGCCCAGGTCGCCGATCATCTTCGAATAGGCGTTGATGAACGACAGGGTGACGATGCGACCGATGTCGGTGTCCTCGTAGCCGCCGCCCACCGCGCCGGCGAAGCCGTAGCCGCCGCCCGCGCCCCAGCCGATGTCATTCTTCACCGCGTAGCCTTCCGACACCGACATGGTCTCGGTGGTGCGGACATTGGTCAGCGACAGAACGGTGTTGGCTTCCAGCTTCTTGGTCTTGATGCCGCCGACCAGGCCGCCGACGCGACCGCCGATCAGGCCGCCGATGGCGCCGGCCACCGCGCCGCCGCCGACATTGCTGTTGCTGCCCTGGACCTCGGCGACCAGCACATAGTCGGCCGCCTTGACCTGGCCCTGGCCGACATTGGAGCCGCGCTGCAGGCCAAGATTGCCGCCGATCGCGCGTTCCTTCTCGGCCGCTCCGAGGCCCGCGCCCCGGTCGACCAGGTTGAAGCAGCCCGAACGCTGGACGATGGCGCGCAGCACCTTCTGCGGCGAGGCGAGGTTATACTGGGTCCAGCCGCTGGAATCGTCGCCGTCGACGATCGACAGCGTGCCCAGCTTGCGGGCGCAGTGCGGAACCTCGGCCGAGGCCTGCGTCTGCATGGTCTGGCCCTTGCTGGCCTTGGCCTGGGCGAAGACCGTGACAGGTGTCAGGGTGGTCAGCGCCAGACCTACGGCCAGCGCGCTACGGAAGGCTTTCATACGTGGTGTTCCCCGGTCGGTCCCCGAACTTGAGACGTCACCCTACAGGCGAGGGACGGTCGCGCCAAGATTGAGAGGCGGTTAACCGGCGAAACCGCCTTCGTCGAGAAACTCCTGCTCGGCCTCGGTGGTCTTGCGACCAAGGCCGGCGTTGCGGTGGGGGAAGCGACCAAAGCGGGCGATGATGTCGCGATGGATGATCGCGAACTTCATCGACTCCTCATCGCCGGTGTCGGCCTGGAGAGCGGCGAACAGCTGGACGCTGAGCTCCTGGTCGACCAGCGACTCGGAGTGCTCGAACGGCAGGTAGAAGAACGGGCGCAGGTCCGCGTCGATGGCCGGATCCGTGTCGTGGCCGGCGGCGATGGCCTCGTGGGCGAACATCCGGGCCAGCGGGTCGGTGGCGAAAGCGTGCGGGGTGTTGCGGTACATGTTGCGCGGGAACTGATCGAGCAGGATCAGCAAGGCCAGCGAGCCCAAAGGCGTCTCGGTCCACTTGTCATAGCGGCGCATCGAGGCGCGATAGTGGGTCTGCTCGAACTTCAGGGCGATGGCGCTGTCGAAGGCGGGGTCCTTCTTGAACCACTTCTTGGGTCCGGCGCCGCGCCAGAAGGCGACGATGTCGTTGTAGTGCGCGCTCATCGAGGCCCTCACGCGTTCTTCGTTCAAGCACGGTTCATCGGGCGAGTCCGACACTGCTATCAAGGGACAAGCCCGGGCCGCGCTTCAAGGCCCTTCGGAGCAAGAAATGAAACGTCTGATCACGACCGCCCTGGCGCTTTCGCTGCTGGGGGGCGCGACGGCACAGGCCGGAGCCGCCGCCGGGGTGGTGGCTCAGCAGCAGTTCGCCCAGCGCGATCGCGGCGACGGCGGCCCCAGGGGTGATCGCGGCGACCGCGGCGGTGTTGACCGTGGCCAAGCCGGGGGGGGCGGCGGCGGCTGGAACCGCGGCGGTGATCGCCCGCAACCCCAGCCCCAGGCTCAGCCGCAATCCCAGGCTGAGCCGCGGCAGAACAACGGCGGCGGCTGGAACCGTGGCGACCGTGGTGATCGCGGCGGCTGGACTCGTGGGGAGAGGCCTCAGACCCAGCCGCAACAACAGCCACAACCTCAACCGCAGGCCCAGGCGCCTCAGAACAACGGCGGCTCGGGCTGGAACCGGGGTGGCAACGATAATCGGGGCGGCTGGAATCGTGGCGACGACAATCGCGGCGGCCGCCCCGACCGGAACGACAACCGCGGCGACGGCAATCGTCCGGGCAACTGGGACCGAAACGACAACAATCGCTGGGACAGCAACCGTGGCGGCTGGGACCGGAACGACCGCCGTCCGGGTCAGGGCCAGTACCGTGATCGTGACCGCGGCCGGAGCCAGTACGACCGTAGCTACTACCGCCCTAGCTACCGCTCGTCGCAGCGCTACAGGGCGCCGGCCTACCGCTATCCGAGCGGCTGGTACGCGCGCAGCTGGTCGTTCGGCGACTACCTGCCGGGCGGCTGGTACGGCAGCTCGTACTACCTGAACTGGGGCTCCTACGGCCTGCCGTTGCCGCCGATCGGCTGCGAGTGGGTCCGGGTCGGCGACGACGCCCTCCTGGTCGACGTCTGGAGCGGCCAGGTCCTGAGCGTCTACTACGACCTCTTCTGGTAGACCCCGCGTGAACCTCGCGCCTGAATGCTCAGGGCGAGGTTCATTTGGCGGATCGTGGCCGTCCTTTTTGGGTCTCGTCATGGCGATCCGCGGCGTGTGCGTCTAAAACGGGGCCGCAGGGGTGTCGCATTTCGGCGTTCTGTCGGCTTCACCTTGACGAAACGGCAAAAAAACGCTCAAACGCCCGGCCTTTGTCGCTACGCCGTTGCGCGAAGCGGCCAAATTGACCAGTCCTTGGAGATAAAACATGCGCGTCTATTATGATCGCGACGCCGACCTCGCCCGCATCTTGGATAAGAAGATCGCGATCGTAGGCTATGGTTCGCAAGGTCATGCCCACGCGCTTAACCTTCGGGACTCGGGCATCAAGAACGTAGCGGTCGCCCTGCGCGCCGGTTCGCCGACCGCCAAGAAGGCCGAAGGCGAAGGCCTGAAGGTCATGACCGTCGCCGAGGCCGCCGCCTGGGCCGACCTGATCATGATCCTGGCTCCGGACGAGCATCAGGCCGCGATCTACAAGAACGAGATCGCCCCCAACATCCGTGACGGCGCGGCCCTGCTGTTCGCCCACGGCCTGAACGTCCACTTCGGCCTGATCGAGCCGAAGGACACCATCGACGTCCTGATGGTCGCGCCGAAGGGCCCGGGTCACACCGTGCGCGGCGAGTACCAGAAGGGCGGCGGCGTGCCGTGCCTGATCGCGGTGCACCACAACGCCACCGGCAACGCCCACGACCTGGGCCTGGCCTATGCCAGCGCCATCGGCGGCGGTCGCTCGGGCATCATCGAGACCAACTTCCGCGAAGAGTGCGAGACCGACCTGTTCGGCGAACAGGCCGTCCTGTGCGGCGGCACGGTCGAGCTGGTCCGCGCCGGCTTCGAAGTGCTGGTGGAAGCCGGCTACGCGCCGGAAATGGCTTATTTCGAGTGCCTGCACGAGCTGAAGCTGATCGTCGACCTCATGTACGAAGGCGGCATCGCCAACATGAACTACTCGATCAGCAACACGGCCGAGTACGGCGAGTACGTCACCGGTCCGCGCATCATCACGCCGGAAAC
Organism: Caulobacter sp. FV1ye6ST; assembly: GCF_058681225.1. Classification (NCBI taxonomy): domain Bacteria; kingdom Pseudomonadati; phylum Pseudomonadota; class Alphaproteobacteria; order Caulobacterales; family Caulobacteraceae; genus Caulobacter; species Caulobacter sp. FV1ye6ST. The sequence goes on along the minus strand of NZ_CM178733.1, from coordinate 3,518,886 downwards.
CAAGGCCGAGATGAAGCGCGTGCTGGAAGACATCCAGTCGGGCAAGTTCGTCCGCGACTTCATGCTGGAAAACGCCGTGGGCCAGCCCTCGTTCAAGGCCACCCGCCGTCGCGCGGCCGAGCACCAGATCGAGGAAGTCGGCGGCCGCCTGCGCGACATGATGCCCTGGATCGCCAAGAACAAGCTGGTTGACCAGGCCAAGAACTAAGCTGAAAACGCTAGGAAACTAGGTAACTCAGAGGGTTAGAAGGTCTGCATGTCCCGCGTGACTGCTACACAGCGCACGTCGGAGAAAGAGATGCTGACCGGACTTAAGCAGCGGGGCTCGCGGTGGTTTCTACGCCGTCGCGTCCCCGCTGAGTTTGTTGAGGCCTGGGGGAGTGCCGAGGTAACCCGCGCTCTGGGTACCTCTGACTACAGGGAAGCAAAGAAGCTGCTTCCGTTGGTTTGGGCTGCTCTCGATCAGGAGTTTGCTGGCAAGCAACTCGCCATCGATCCGAACACCGACGCCAAGCTTGACGCCCATCAGAAGGCTCTCGGTGTCGTCGCCGCGCTGCGCATCCAGCGCGACAAGGCTGCGTCTGAAGGCGCGCTCGATAAGTTCAACGAGTATTGGCGTGGACAGCTTGAGGTCCATCAGGCCTTCCTCAACGGCGACCAGACCCCGACATGGAGCCTCGCTGCTCATGAGGGCATCAGGAACGGCATCCATGCGTTTCTGACGGGTGACGGCGCGCTGGCGATCCCGATCGAGGCTGCTCTGTCTGCCTCAGCAATCGAGGACAACCCGACCGTTACAGAGCTGCACACGAGATGGCTGAAAGCGCAGCAGCGTGCGCCTTCCACGGTGAAGGAGATGCAGCGCTCGGTAGGCCGGTTTGTCGACATCGTTGGTGACAAGCGGATCAAGGCTGTAAGCCGTAGGGATGTGACGGTCTTCTCCGACAAGATGCGCGAGCCGGGAGCGGTGTCGCCGGAAGGCGTAAGCATCCCAACGACTAACACCACGCTTTCACTTCTCAGCGCCTTGTTCGGGATGGCGGTGAAGCGCGGCTACATCGAGAACAACCCGGCCAGGGGCACCCAGTTGAAGGATGCGCGCAGGCCGAGGGAAAAGCGACGTGAGTTCGATACGGCTGCACTCGGGGCGATCTTCGGCAGCCCCATCTACACCGCCGACGAACGGCCTGACGGCGGGGCGGGGGAGGCGGTCTACTGGCTTCCTCTCCTGGCGCTCTACACCGGAGCGCGGATCAACGAGCTGTGCCAACTCCACCCCGAAGACGTGCGGCAAGAGGGCTACACAGATGCAGCGGGTGAGCGCCATCAGACCTGGGTAATCCGGATCGAGCAAGACGCTGCCAAGGGCAAGCGCGTGAAGACAGACGGTAGTGAGCGGCGTATTCCCGTTCACCCCGATCTAGAACGTCTCGGGTTCGTGCAGTACGCGCGGGATCAAGCTGGTAGCGCACTGCTGTTCGACAAGCTGTCGATGGGCTCAAATGAGACTAAGCAATCCGGCAATTGGGGGCGGTGGTTCGGTCGCTATCTGAGAAAGAAGTGCGGTGTTACCGACGACCGGATGACATTCCACAGCTTCAGGCACACTTTCAAGCACCACATGCGCCAATGCCAAATCCCCAAGGACGTAAACGACGCCCTTACTGGCCATGACCCCGGTGATGCGGCTTCCGCATATGGCGGGATGTCGTTCCCGCTATTCCCGTTGGTGCAGGGTATGAAGGCGTACCGGGTCGACGGCTTCACCTTACCCAAACCGCCGCCCGCATTTCGCTAGCGAGAGCGTGCTCGCGTTGTTGGGTCGTGGAAAGGTCGTTGAGTGAGGGCGGAGCTAGAGCCCAGCAGCCTTCACCAACTCTGACGGTGACAGCTCAACCGCGCTCGCGATCCGCACAACAGCGGTGAAGCTGATGTTGCGCTTGCCGCGCTCGACTTCGCCCATGTGTGTCCGGCTGACCTTCGCGGCGTCGGCGAGGGTCTCCTGCGACATGCCCAGATGATTGCGGCGCAGCCGGATGGCGTCGCCCAACTTTGTGAGCGTTTGCCTCTCTTCCGGTGTGTCCACGACCCTTGCCACGGCCGGTAGATCGCTTCATGAGTGATCGAGGTACCACCAGATCGAGGTACCATTCGGCACTGTGGCGAGGATTAGGGGGCTGCTGTGAACTTCTTCAAACGCTTTGGGCTCGTCCGACACCTGACGAAGATGATCGGCTGGATGGTCGTCATGGAAAGAACGCGCCGCAACATGCCCGCTGGCGCTGGCGGCGGCATCGATAGCTTACCTCGGGATCAGCAGGCGCGAGCAGTCAGGGAGCTTGAGGCAGGTATGGCAGCGATGGCGAAGTACCCACGCCATGTGATTACAGCTGAGCTCATCCAGGAGCGTCAGATTGCGCTCAAGCTGGGGCAGCGGGAGAGAGCTGAAGCTGCTGGCAGTTTGCTGGAACACCTGATTGGCCACAATCTTGCGCTAGGTGCCGAGGACTTCATGAAGTCATACGCCTAAGGCAGATATGAGGTGCGGTTGGAGTACCCAGGAGTTTTCCGTCAATCAGCGGGATTGGAGATAGATGCTCCTCACAATGGATGCCAATCCATTCCCGTCTTCACCGGTCATTGCTGGTAGTATCTATAGTAGTACTCAGGTGTACTCCGGGGTGCCTCTTATCACTACCCATCTCATTCATGCTTGCCTGCAGGTTGGCTCACCTAGCTCAACCATCTGTCGTTCTCTAGGATCGATCTCTTTCACTCAATCCGGGGGCACTCAGGTGTACTACTGGGTACTCCAACAAACAGATGCACCGGCCTTGTCATGGTAAGCGTACCGATAGTCTGCCACTTCATGTCGTGGAATGAGGGTGGAGCGTTCCGATAGCGAGAATGTACCAAAATGTTCCGTGTAGCGTGAATGTACCAAAACAGAAGGTTCTCTCTGCTGCTATGGACTAACGTCACTGGCGTGAGCGGTGGATTGTCTGCCATGCTCCGCTGTACTCACATAGTGTTGATCGCAAACTAGTCGTTCAACGATGGGTTTGCGAGAAATGTGACGTCCAGCGCCGTTCCAATTCCCAGCAGGGCGTACCTGCTCTCTCTCCGTCACATCCAGAACGGAGAACTGCCATGCACTTAGACCCAAAGACGCCGCCGGTCCGCGCCGCTCAATACGTCCGCGCCGCTGTGCAGTACCTACGCATGTCAACCGAACACCAGCGGTACTCTCCCGACAATCAGCGGGCCGCGATCGCACGCTATGCCGCCGAGCACGGCTACGAGGTCACTAGGACTTACATTGATGAGGGTAAGAGTGGCCTGACGCTAACCGGGCGCGATGGCCTCAAACAGCTCCTGGCCGACGCCGTTTCCGGTAACGCGGGCTTCGAGGCGATCCTTGTGCTGGATGTCAGCCGCTGGGGCCGCTTTCAGGATGTCGATCAGGGCAGTCACTACGAGTGGCTGTGCCGATCGGCCGGTGTCTCGGTCCACTACGTCAATGAGCCGTTCGAGCAGGACGGCAGCATCGCTTCCAGCCTCATCAAACAGCTCAAGCGCGTCATGGCTGGCGAGTACAGCCGGGAGCTATCAGTCAAGGTCACCCAGGCGCACGTCAACTATGCTACGTCAGGGTACGTTCAAGGTGGTGCGCTCCCCTATGGCTTCCGACGCCTGATTGTAGACGAGCACGGCGCACCAAAGGGGGTGATTGAACCCGGCGAACGTAAGGGGTCTCGGCTAGATCGGTCTGTACCTATCCCCGGACCCAAGCATGAGATCGCGATCGTCAACCGCATCTACCGGCTCTACATCTCCGGTAAGTCTCATCGCCGTATCGCGGAAATCCTGAACGAGAAGGGCGTGCCCGCAGGCCGAGGGAGGCCTTGGACCCATGGCAAGGTTGCCTGCATCCTCCACAACGACCTGGTTCTCGGCCGGTACACGTACAACAGGACATCGCGGAAGCTAGGGGGGCAATGGAGCCGAAATGACGCCGACAAATGGATCGTCGTGCAGGTCTTCCCGCCTGTAGTAGACCCCGAGGTGGTCAGGGTGGCTCGTCAGACGCCACGCCAAGGGAAGGCTGGCCTCATAAGCGATCGCAAGCTGCTGGGTGATCTGAGCAAGCTCTATGAGAAGCAAGGCCATCTCAATGGGCGAATGATCAAGGCTGCGTCCAACTTAGCGCACCCCAAGACCTACCAGAACCACTTCGGCAGCCTGGAGGAGGCGTACAGACGCGTGGGGTTTGTGCCGACCAAGGCTATCTGGAACCGGGTCAATACGGTCGAGCAATCGCCAGATCAGATCATCGAGGCCTTGAGGCACTGCTACCAGCGGCACGGCTATGTCAGCGCCAAGCTGATCAATGCCGAGCGAAGCTTGCCATCGGTTGACTATCTGAAGAAGACGTTTGGCGGCTTGCCGGAAACCTACCGCCTCGCGGGCATCCCGTACTCAGATATGCAAACCAGCGCGGCCGGAGGGCGGCGACGGCTTTCTGAGGCGCGCAAGGCGGCATTGGCGGCGACGGCGTTGGCGACCGGCGACGACAGCGCTGACTAGTTGGCTGTCAGGCGGCGAAAGCAGTCGGTTTGATGCGGAGGGGCGGGCGCTGGATTTCGCCCCTCCTGGCCGCCCTGCGCTGGTCGCGTTCTCGCGTCAGACTGAGGTCGTCAAATGACGCCGCGACGTTACCGAGAAGCGCCCGCCTGCGCCCGCCTTTCAACCCGCTGGATTGTGGTGGGGCTGACGTTGTGCAGGCGGGCTAGGGCTCGGACGCCAACGCCACCGGCGCGTTGTTCCATGATGGACCGCTCGACGTCCGAAGACAGCCGCGTCGGCCTTCCCAGCGTCTTGCCCTCGGCCTTAGCTCGCTTGAGCCCGGCCTGGGTCCGTTCGATGAGCAGGTCGCGTTCGAACTCGGCGACGGCGTTGAGCACACCCATCGTCATCTTCCCCGCAGCGCTAGTCAGGTCAACGCCGCCCAGAGCGAGGCAGTGGACCCGCACACCCAGCTTGTCGAGGTATTCGACCGTCATCCGGACATCAATGGCGTTTCGCCCTAAGCGGTCGAGCTTGGTGACGACAAGCACGTCACCTTCCTCCAACTTCCGCATGAGGTCAGCAAAGCCCTTCCTGTCCGACGCGGCCACCGATCCCGAGACCGTCTCGGCAATGATGCGGTGAGTAGCGACAGCGAACCCAGCCGCCTCGATCTCGTGGACTTGGTTGTCTGTCGTCTGGTCGGCTGTGCTGACCCGGCAGTACGCGAACGTTCGACCCATAACTTCATCCTGTCCCGAAATGGCGTCACGAAACTAAGGCTGTTACGAAAGGCGGGTCAAGCTAGATTTCGTGACGGCCTGTCGGTGTGTAACGGAAACGGTCGATTTCGTGACGTGTCGCGTCGTCAGTGCGCCATGGAGCGCTGCCCAGGCATCGTGTAGTCGAGGGGCAATGCCAGTCTCACTGCGTCATCCGCTTGCGCGTTGGATGGGGTGGCGGGGGAGGCTCCTGCCTGGATTGGTCGCAGTTGCGTTCGCGCGGTCCGGCACCGATTTCAAGTCGCGGTGTGAGGGGATTACTCCGCTGCCTCAACGTCAGCCTTTACGCTGACGCCATCTAGAAGCGCAGCATACTCCTCTCGGAGAAAGCTCATGGCCTTCGCATCTTGCGCGGTATAATTCAATTTCTCTTGGATAAACTGATATCGGGCTTTGTTCTCCTCAATCAGTTGATCCCAGGTTTTGACGTAGATTTTGGACTTCGGTGTATCCCGTATGAGGCCTCGACCCTTTGGGTCTTGCTCTACCTCAAACTTCCCCATCTTGCCAAGTTTGTCAGATATCACCCAGTAGCGCCACACAACACCAGCGCGGCTTGCAAAGCGTCCGTCTTGCTCGATTGACGCGGCGTACTTCTTGATCTGACTTATCTCATCGTCATCTACAGACACGCCTGGACGCTTTAGTTCTATAACAAGGTGCTCAACTTCGTCCTCTCTATGGCGTCTAAGTAGTCGAGACAGCATCAGGTCAACGATGCCCTTCTTTTGGCTGACGTGCTTCACATGGTCGTCGATGACGATGTCATCATCGAGAAACTTCTTGTGAGCTTTCAAGACGGCAGTAAGGTCTTGGTCGTCAGTAGAAACGACAAATTCCTCACCGAAAATCCACGGGTTTGCCGCAAGGATGCGGTGGAGTTGAGTTCTTTCCTTGATCCGGCCCTTTTCTTCGTACTCATAGACGATCTGATATAGCCCGCGTAGAAACTTTAGTCTGTCGGTCACTACCTTTGCGGCCTCAATAACTGACGAGAGGCTAGTTTCTTCTAGCAGCTTCGCCAAATCATCTTGCTCTCTTTGGGGTAGCTCGATTACACGCGAAAGCAATTCACGGAGCTGATTGGGACCTGTTTCGACAGCGTGTCGAAGAAGCTCAAGTTGAAGCTTCTTGGCTACCACAGGTGCGTTGGCGAGTTCGGTGCTGGCTGTCTGTAATTTTACCGCGACGATCTCAAAGACCTGCCGCTCAGCCTCTTCAACACTGTTTGCTGGAGGGGCCTTGTAGGGGTAGATGTTGGAAGTCTTCCACTCCTCAATGATACGTGCTGCTACCTTCTTTTCCTCAGTCTCGTAGTGAGACTTCAGTTGCTCTTTCGCGGAGGCGATGATTGAGGCACCGATGGGGTCAAGTTCAGCTAGGTCGAGACGGTCTTCCTTCTCCAAGTCCTCCAGATACGGTGAGTTCAGGTATGCCGAGAAGGAATGGCGTTTGATCTGAAACTTGGTCGGCACCTGCTGTAGCGCGAACCCTCGTCGATCGCAGATATACAGGCTGCGTCGATTGAGGTGCTTCCACTCCATTACGCGCAGGAAGTTATCTTCTAGGGCTTCGCCGTTTGCGTCCTTGATTGCAGGGAGGTCGAGCGTAAGCTCGCTCGATATCGCGTCGGTTGGGTCTAGGTTGCGCCCACAGTACACAACCTTTGCATTGGGATAGTCTAAAAGGTAGACAGCATAGGTTTCCGTCATCTCGATGACGGCCTCGTCTGTATCAAGGTTTTGGAACTGTTTGACTAAATCTGTTACTGTGACGATGCAGCCGGTTTTATCCCGCTTCGACTTGGCGGGTGACGACGGGATGACTTCGTTTGGGTTTGATTGAGAGATGGACATCGTGAACTCGTAGATGTCCATGCCTTGGGCATAGAAGAACGTCCATATCACCGACTGTCCCAGCGATAGGGCTTTGTAGCGGCCTTGGCCCTGGCTTCCGTGAAGGAGCCGACCGCGTTCGCGCGTGCGGGCGCCAGGTTTCTTCCATGAACCTCCGAGCCGCTTGAAGAACTCTCTTGCTTCGTCCGGCGTCGCGCCGCCGCCGTCGTCCTCGACCACAATCGATTGCAGCCCAAGATGGCCCTCATGAAGATAGACGGTCACCTCACTCGCTTCGGCATCCAGGCTGTTCCAGACGAGCTCTGCGATTGCGTTGAGGGGGCGGGCCCTGGCGATGCGATGAAAGGTGTCTGCTTCGGCAACAACTTTTATGCGATCTTCTTCGGCCATGCACTTCTCCCCACTGGGCGTATGTAGCGTGAAGACCTTCGGCGCGAGAAGCTATTTCCCATCAAAATGGGTAAGGCTTACGTGTGAAAGCGCGGCGCTGTCCGTGCGTTTCGCACAGTTCCCCATGGCAAACGATCGCATGCACTCGGCGGTCTGTCGCGGCGCTGTCGGAGGTAAGGCTTGATATATCGGGCGAGGGCTAATGGCCCACCCATCGCGACAAACCAGAGCAATCGTCATAGGGTGACTGAGTGCGCGATAGGGGAGCGTCTTAGCGATGCCAAGGGAGCCCAGTCGGGCGTACATCAACGAGGCGGAGGTAGAGCTTAAGTTCGCCTATCCGCTTCTGACGCAAGCAGGATTGTTGGGCGTTGATGAGGCTTGGGTTCGCCCAAAGGATTATCTTGCCCCCACAATCATAGATAAGCGCGCGGGGAAGTCGGGGGGGTATTACCCGGACTTCTCTGTGTGGGCGCAGGGCTATCCGCTGGTCACAGTGGAAGTGAAGGATACCGACGTAGCGCCCGAAGTCGGATACCGCGAAGCAATGCTATACGCGCGGCACTTGAACGCGCTTTATCCGACGGGACGTAACCCCTGCAGGTTCGTTCTTGCAACCAACGGCGTGGAGGTACTTGCCGGGGTTTGGGATCAGGACGAACCGGTGCTGCGACTATTGTGTCGCGATCTGAGCCCCGGAACAGCTGCTATCCAGGAACTAAGAAGTCTAGTCGGTCGTGAGGCCTTGCGGGATCACGCTGATAAGATTTATTCGGCACTGAAGATAGAGCGCGGTTTGCGTCCCTTCAACCTCGCGGGTGGCCAAGCGCTACTTGCTGCGAAGACGCCGCTCAACTCTTTCGCTGCGCAGCTCTCCCCCGTCTTACGAAGATACTTCTCCTCTGTTGGCGAGGAGGATGTAGCCGAAATTACGCAGCGAGCTTACGTCTCGACTGCTGAGCGGACGGAATACGATCGCGTATTGGAGGCGCTTCTTAAAGATCGAGCTTCCCCGAGGCGGGATACGCCAGTCCAGCCTCTTAACCCTGGGCGCAGCGACGAGCCGCTTTTGACCAACCGGTTGCGCAATCATTCCGGCGGGGGACCTCGATCGGGGCAACTTCAGATAATTCAGGGCGGTGTAGGCGCTGGTAAGTCGCTGTTCGCTCGTCGCTACCGTGATGTTCTGGAGCCAGCCGATCTCAAGGCCAATAACCGCTGGGCCTTCATCAACTTCAATACGTCCGGCCCGTCCCTCAAGGGGGCTGAGGCTTGGCTATGCGAGGAGTTCGTAAAGAGCTTCCAGAACGAGAACCCGGAGATCGACATCTATGACCGGAACACTCGACGAGGCATCTTCTCGAAGAAAATACAGCAGCGCCGCGCGCACTACGAAGAATTAGCCGCCATATCACAGGCGGAAGAGCTGAAGGCTCGCGCCGATGACCTCGACAAGTGGCAAGATGATTGGGTTTTATTCGCCGAAGGGATTGCCGAGTACGTCGTTGGTGGTACCCAGAGGTCTCTTATTGTTGTCATGGACAACGTCGATAAGCTGGAGTTAGAAAACCAACTCGACGCTTTCCAGCTTTCGTTGTGGTTTATGCACCGAACTAAGGCGTTTGTGATCCTTCAGATGAGGGACGAGACTTACGAGCGCTATAAGAACAGGCCTCCACTTGACACATTCCGTGCGGGTATGGCGTTCCACATCACGCCACCACGCTTTGTTGACGTTGTTAAGAGGCGTCTCGAGTTAGCGATAGAGTATCTCGCTGAGAACGCTGAGGAAAGTACTGAATATGTTCTCGGAAATGGCGCGCGCGTTAAGATACCGAGGGGCGAGTTAGGGAATTTTCTCACATCTTTATACAGCGCTTTGTTTGGTCGCCGTACGAATGTCGCTCGGTTGCTTGAGGCTTTGTCAGGGCGTGACGTGCGTAGTGCTCTGGAAATGTTTCAGAGCTTAGTCACCTCGGGTCATCTAACGCCCGAAGCAATCACGTCAACTGCGCGCGGCGCTGGTGAATTCAAGATACCCGAGCATGTTGTCATCAACATTCTGATGCGAACTGATTATAAATTCTTCAGTGAAGAGAACGAGACGGGATTTATATCCAATATCTTATACTATTCAAATGATTGGCTTGCCCCAGATAACTTTCTTCTGGTGGAGGTGCTATACTTTCTCACCATACATCGAAAGCGTCGGGGTGGGCTTGGCCTTGAGGGTTACTTCACTGTACGATCGATATGTGATGCGGTCGCTAAGCTCGGCTATGATCAAGAGGATGTTCACGCCGCCATCAACCATCTACTGGCTAGAGAATTGATCATTGCTGATAACTTTAACTTCAGGGCTGTGGGCCGAGACCAAAGTGTAAAGGTGTTGGCGTCGGGGTTTATGCATCTGCGGGTATTATGTTCTCGGATTGAATACATCTATGGCGTTATACCTGATACTCCTATTGCTAACCGAACGACCGCCGATAGGCTAGCTAGCTTCATGAACGTTGAAAGTCAGCGGCCTGTTGGGGCGCGGCACAAGGCGCAGGGTGCTGAGGTTCTCGTCGAATACCTGGAAAAGCTTCTTGCGGAGAGCAGGGCGAAGAACCCCTTTTTCGATCCCGATAACTCCGGAGCGTCCTATGTCATAAAGGCGATGCGAAGCTCCTTGGACCGCTTTTACAATCAAGGCCCGGCGGAAGTGGAGCATGACCAACTCGACTTACCTATCTAGTGCCACGCCGGATCGTGACTAGGCGTCAGTGTTTGAGCTCGGCGGTATCACGTGCTACACAACGTGGCTACACAGCGGGAGAATGCTGCGTTTTAAACCCTTGAATTTGCTGTATCTCTGCGCGACATGATGCCCTGGATCGCCAAGAACAAGCTGGTCGACCAGGCCAAGAACTAATCTACGGTCTACCCACTAAATCCCACGAAGCCCTCGGCCCTCCCAAGGCCGGGGGCTTTTCGTTTGTGGCTTGCGTGGCGAGGCCGCGCGCGGAAAGGTCCGCCCCAGGTCCCGCCTGGGGACGCGAGGGAAAACGCCCATGAAACGCCTGCTCGCCGCCGTGATCGCCGGCGCCGCCCTGACGGCCGCCGCCGCCCCCACCTTCGCCGCCGAGGTCGCCTATAAGCTCGACACGGCCCACACCGAGACCAGCTTCTCGATCGACCGTTTCGGCTTCACCTCGATCCTGGGCATCTTCGCCAAGTCCGAAGGCACGATCTGGCTGGACGAGGCCGCCCCCGAGAAGTCGCGGGTCGAGGCCACGGTGTCCGTAGACAGCCTGCTGACCGCCAATCCGACCCGTGACGAGCACATCAAGGGCGAGCGCTGGCTGAACGCCGCCAAGAGCCCGGACATGACCTTCAAGTCGACCAAGGTCGTCAAGACCGGCGCCGACACGGCCAAGGTCACCGGCGACATGACGATCATGGGCGTGACTCAACCGGTCACCCTGGACGTCAAGCTGAACAAGATCGGCACGGGGCCGATGGGTCCGAAGAAGATGGCCGGCTTCACCATCACGGGCTCGATCAGCCGGAAGGCCTTCGGCAGCGCCGGCGGCGCGGGCGCGATCGGCGACAACGTCGCGATCCGCATCGAGACGCTGGCGGTGGCGCAGTAGCACCGCGTGGGGTAGCGCGAGCTACCCCAGCACGAACACCGGCCCCCAGGCCACCTCATAGCGATGGTCGCCCGTCGACAGGTGCGGGCGAAGTTGCCAGGCGCCGGGGGCGAGCACGCTTTCGGGACGGCCCTCGACATAGGTCGTGGTCAGGATCTCACCGCCGGGCTCGGACACCGAGAACTGCTGGATAGCGGGCGCGGCGTGCGACAGGGCCGCGGCGATGGTGTCGGCCGAGGCCACTCGCAGCGGCGCGGGCGCGGCCAGGCGCGCGGCGACTTCCGCATAGGCCCCGACGGCGATGACCCGCTGGCCTTGGCGATAGACGCCGTAGCCGACATGGGTGAAGCCTGGGGCCACCAGGTTGGCGCGGTGGCCGGGGCTGGTGCGCCACTGTTCCATGATCTGTTCGGGTCGCACGATGGTGGACACATTGCGGCGCATGGCGATGTTTTCGCCCGGCGCGCCCACCAGGTCGCGCGCCAGCAGGCCGACACGGCCAGCGGGGGAATAGCCCTCGCGCGTCATGTGGTCGAAGTCGCCGGTCACGGCCATGTCGGCGGCGTGGGCGCGCGCGGCCAGGGCCAGGCCCTTGTCCCAGACGAGCGCGCGCGGTCCCTGGCGGTCGCGGAAGATGTTGTTGAGGTCGAACAGGGTCTGCTCGAAGTCTGGGTCGAAATCGCCGCCCTCGGGCGGATCGGCTAGCAGGCCCCGCAAGCGGCCGTCATAGGCGATCCACGGTTGGGGCGATGCGGCGAAGCCCGGCGTGGCGAAAAGCGGCGCGGCGGCCAGGGCCAGGCCGCCGGTCAACAAGGTTCTGCGCGCGATCGATGCCATTGAATCTCCGACATACATTGACAGCGAGGGTCCGGGACCAGACCTAAGAGGGTATGCGCCCAGTCCGTTCCCTTTGGCTCGCCGGCCCTGAACTCTGGCTTCCTGACAGCGAAGTCCAGGCGGCGCGTCAGCGCGCCCTGTGCCTGGAGACCGGCCTGGAGGCCATTGTTCCCACCCGCCTGCCGCCCGGCGAGGACGGCGACGAGATGGCGGCACGTGAATTCTATGCCGCCCGCATGGCGCAATTGCGCCAGGCCGATGCGGCCGTGGTCAACCTGACGCCGTTCCGCGGGCCGTCGGCCGATACGGCGACGGTGTTCGAAGCCGGTGTCCTGGCGGGCCTGGGCCGGCCGATCTTCGCCTATCTGAACGTCACCAGCGAGGTCCAGGCCGAGTATGTCGCCCGGGTCGACACCCTGTTGGGCGCGACCCTGGACGCCACGCGGGTCTGGCGCGACGGCGACGGCTGCGTGATCGAGGATAATGGACTGCCCGAGACCGTCATGCTGTGGGGCGAGGCCCGGCGGCTGTTCGTGATCGTCACCCAGGACCCGTTGCGCGACCTGACGGGCCTGGAGCTGTGTCTCGAAGCCCTGGCGCTCTACGCGGAATAGGCGACTTCACCACCCCAGCGCCGCTTCCCCGCGCAGAATCGCTTCGGCCTCGGCCGAATGCTTGCCGACCTCGCGGTCGTGCAGGACGAGCGGCGGCAGCAGAACGAGCGGCGCCTTGCCCGTCTTGATCGCCCGCACGATCACCCGCTTGGCCGGGGCGTCGGCGAAGGGGGCGATAGGGCGTATCCTGAACGATCCCGCCTTGGGAGCCAGCTGTTCGAGAAGGTCGGCCAGGCGGTCGGCGCGGTGGATGAGGGTGATCGTACCGCCCTCGCGCACGGCCTTCAGGCAAAAGCCGGTCCAGGCGGCCAGGCCGCCGTCTGCGATCCAGGCGCCGCTCTTGGCCGGCGCCGGCGCGCGCAAGGCCGCCGGGTCGTCGAAAAAGGGCGGATTGGTCATCACCGCGTCGAAGACGGGCAGGGCCAGGGCGCGGAAGCCGGCTTCGACATCGCCTTCCGTCACGCTGACGCGGCCGTCCAGGCCGTTGAGCGCGGCGTTGCCGGCGGCCAGGGCGGCGGCGGCGGAATCACGCTCAATGCCCTGGAAGATCGCCTCCGGCCGGCGAGTCGCCGCCGCCAGCAGAGCCCCGCCGACCCCGCAGCCGGGCTCGATCACGCGTTGGCCGGGCAGGGCGTCGCAGGCGGCCGCCAGCAGGGCCGCGTCCATGCCGGCCCTGTATCCGTCGGGCCTCTGGCGAAGCCGCACGCGGCCGCCCAGAACCCGATCCTCCGTCACCTGCTGGTCGTCCAATGCTTTCTAGGCCTTGTGCTCGCCTTGACCCTGACCTATCCCGCCACCATTGTCCCTCGCAATGGTTCGTGGGGGGCCGCCGTAAGGAGATCATGGTCTTGGACGTAGCCGCAGCGACCCTCACCCGTAAGTCGGGTTCGGTGGATCGTCTCGTGCGCCTCGCCGAGGCCGACATGAAGGGCGTCAACGCCCTGATCACCGATCGCATGCAGAGCGACGTGGCGATCATCCCGGCGCTGGCCGAGCATCTGATCGCCGCCGGCGGCAAGCGCCTGCGGCCGCTGCTGACCGTGGCCGCCGCGCGTCTGGCCCGTACGAGTGGAGATGGGGCCGACAACGACCACTGCCTGAAGCTGGCCGCGGCTGTCGAGTTCATCCACACCGCCACCCTGCTGCACGACGACGTCGTCGATGGCAGCCAGCTGCGTCGCGGCAAGGTCGCCGCGCACCTGATCTGGGGCGCGGCCCAGAGCGTGCTGGTCGGCGACTTCCTGTTCGCCCGCGCCTTCGAGCTGATGGTCGAGACCAACTCGATGAAGGCGCTGGAGATCCTGGCCCGCGCCAGCCGGGTCATCGCCGAGGGCGAAGTGCTGCAGCTGATGCGCAGCCACGACCTGAACCTGTCGCAGGCGGTCTATCTCGAGATCATCCAGGCCAAGACCGCCGAGTTGTTCGCCGCGGCCTCCGAGGCCGGCGCGGTCTCGGCCGGCGTCGACGCCGCCAAGACCGACGCCCTGAAGGCCTATGGCCTGAACCTCGGCTTGGCCTTCCAGCTGGTCGACGACGCCCTGGACTACGGCGGCACCACCGAGACGCTTGGCAAGAACGCCGGCGACGACTTCCGCGAAGGCAAGGCGACCCTGCCGCTGTTGCTGGCCATCGCCCGCTCCGGTCCTCGCGAGGCCGAGTTCTGGGAGCGCGCCATCGGCCGTCGCGAACAGACCGAAGCCGACTTCCGCCGCGCCCGCGAGCTGATTGTAGGCTCGGGCGCTCTGGACGCCACGCTCGACCTTGCCGCCGACTATGCCGACAAGGCCAAGGTGGCTTTGGCGATCTTCCCGGCCAACGACTGGCGCGAAGCGCTGGAAGACCTGGCCGATTTCGCGGTCAGTCGCAGGGCCTGATGTTCAAGCGGAAGTCACCCTCCTACGGCGGACTTCCTCCCGTGCGGCCCGGCGAGCCCCTGCCGCGCCTGCTGACCATCGTCGCGACATCGCCGGAGAATCCCGGCGGCGATCCCAATATCCGGCCGCACGAGGCTGGCGAGGTCGCCGGCAAGGTGATCGGCGGCGGCCTGGGCCTGCTGGTCGGCGCTCTGCTGATCATCCTGATGCTGGGTCCGATCCTTTGGGTCCCCTTGTGGGCGGGACTGCGGGTCGCGCGACTCGCGCCCGACCCCCTGTGGGCGTGGCTGGCCGGCCTGGCCGTGGGCGTGCTGGCCGCGCTCTTCCAGGCCTGGCTGCTGATCCAGCGCAGCCCGATCGTGCGCTACCCGATCGTGGCCCTGTTCGCCCTGATCTGGGTCGGCGGCCTGTGGCTGGAATTCACCTCGCCACGCCACGACTGGATCACCACCGCGCCGGCCCTGCATATGCCGGGCGCCTGGAGCTGGGCGTTGATCGGCGTCGGAACCGTGCTCTATGCCGGCATCTACCTCCTGACGATCGGCCGCCTTGGCAAGGGGCGGTGGGCGCGCAAATGGCAGTTGATCAAGTCCTAGCCGAGATGTGAATTCGCCGTAACGCCCTTCACAGAAAGGGCGGTCGGGGCCACGTCTAGGGCCTGGGCGCTTCGCCTTCTTGGGGACTTTTGGACGTGATTCGTTTCATCCTGAACGTGCTGTGGTTCTTCTTCGGCGGTCTGGTCACCGGCCTGGGCTGGTTGCTGGCCGGCGTGCTCCTGGCGATCACCATCGTAGGCCTGCCCTATGCTGGCGCGGCCTTCCGGATCGCGGGCTTCGCCTTCTGGCCGTTCGGCAAGGAGATCGTCCACCGCGAGGCCGGGCTGGCGTCGGGCCCGCTGGGCCTGGTGCTGAATGTGATCTGGTTCGTCCTGGCCGGATGGTGGCTGGCCCTGGGTCACGTTTTGGTCGCCGCCGCGGAGGCGATCACGATCATCGGCATCCCGTTCGCGATCAAAGACCTGCAACTGGCCTACATCGCCTTGGCGCCCATCGGCCGGGACGTGGTGCGGGTCGACTAGAAGCCGGTGAACAGTCGGTCGAGCGCGCGGCGGATGGCGTCCTCGTGCTCGACCAAGCTGCCGGAGACGGGTTCGCATAGGCGTCGAACTGTCTCAAACTATCACTTTCTGAAGTGGTCCGAGATTAGTCCACGTCGAGCGATGCGGGCATTATGGTCCGCGATCGCCTCGGCGTTCTCTTCAGCCCAGCGCCGGGCGCGTTCCTCGGCTCCGGCAGGATCCACCTTCTGAAGGTGCAACCGCAGCCGCGTCTCGCTCATGCCGGAGTCGGAGAGACCCAGTCGCTTGGCCTGGGCCAGCAGTTCGGGGCCGATGCCGAGGTCGAGTTCGGGCGCGTCCATAGGCGGAGCATAACGCGGTTTAGGCTGACGGGAAATCAGACCGCCCCGCGTCGGCGGAATGGCCAGTCGATCACCCCCGCCGTCCACAGCGGCGCCCAGATAAAGAACGGCTGCAGCAGCAGTAGACGCGGCGCGTGGTACCACCACGAACTCGGCAGCGGCGGGACGGGGACGCCGCTCACGGCGTGCCAGATGTTGGCCGGCCAGACGCAGACGGCGTAGAGCGCCAGCATGATCGCGGCCAGTCGCCGGGTCTTCGGGATCAGCAGCCCGATCGCCCCGGCGATCTCGCAAAGCCCGGTGAAGACCACCACCTCACGCGGAAAAGGAATCCCCGGCGGCATGATCGCCAGAAAGCCATGCGGCGCGAGCACGTGAAGCAGGCCGAACGGCGCGTAGATGGCCGCGAGCAGCAGGCGGACGAGGTTACGAGCGGTGGGCACAATGACCCAACGCGCGAAGAGACCTGAAGGTGAATCTTCAGCCGACACCAAGCCATTCCAAGCCGTCTGGCAAATCGAAATCGGCGTAGTCGACCTGCAGCACGCGTCGCCGGCGCGGCGGCTCGGCGCGGTCAGAGGCGTGCAGGATCGGCGTCGAATACGCCCAGACATCGGCGGTGTCCGCCAGGCAGACCAACTCGGGCAGGGCTTCGGCCTCTCGCGCCGCCGTCTCGGCCGGGACACGGCCCAGGCGATGGGAGCCGAGCGCGACCCTTAGTGGAGCGTTGCCGCTGTCGACGGGATCGAGATGGGCGCGGACGGTGAGCATTCGGGCCAGCACCTCGAACGGCGGGGCGACGTGCAGGGCGCCGTCCTTGATCGACCAAGGGCCGAAGCCCTCGACCTCGCGACGTTCCCGCACCGGGATCACGCGATCCTGGTGCCAGGCGACGATCCAATTGGCCTCGGGCGTCTTGTCGAACATCACCGCCCGCACCGGCCGTGCGGCATCTGAGGTCAGCCGCGCGGCCAGAGCGCCGACGGGGCCTTCGGGCGAAAGAGCCTGGGCGAGGACGGCATGGCCCCGCAGGCGGGCGCCGGGCCGCTTGCCGACGGTGTCGTTGGCCAACGCGCGCAGGCTCTGGATCTGGTCGTCGGAGAGCAAGGCAGGGGAGAGCACCGCGCCGTCGCGGTCGAGCGCCTCACGCATCGTCACGTCGTCCGTAGCACATGGGTCCATGGACCCGTCGTGTCGCAGACAAACCCCTGTGCTTCCCAGAACGCTCGGGAGGCCTGCGAGGCCCCGGCGTCGACCGTAAGCAGCCCAACGCCATCGAAGCCCTCGTGGATCAGCGCCGAGGCGAGGGCGGTCGCTACACCCCGGCGGCGCATCGCCGGGCGGACGTAGAAGCAGCGCAAGCAGCCCGCCGGCTCGGGCGCGGCGGGTTCGACGCCGAGCGCGCCGATCCCCGCCAGTTCTCCGACCATGAACGCGGCGAGGATGGCCTCGCCGTCGTCCTGGAAGCGCACGCCCTTCGCCCAGCCGTCCGCCAGCAGGGCCATGTCGCGCACGCCTTCGCCGGAGGCCTCGGCGACCAGGTCGTCGAAGCCGTCCCGCGGCTCGTCGAAGAGGCGAACGAGCTGGAGCAAGTCAGCCTCAGCCCGGCGAGACCATCTTTTCCGGGCGGACGTACTGGTCGAACTCCTCGTTCGTCAGGTAGCCGCCGCCGACGGCTTCCTCGCGCAGCGTGGTGCCGTTCTTGTGGGCCGTCTTGGCGATCTTGGCGCAGATGTCATAGCCGAGGCGGCCGTTCAGGGCCGTGACCAGCATCAGGCTGTTCTCGACGCCCTTCTTGATGTTGTCGACGCGGGGCTCGATGCCGACCACGCAGTTGTCGGTGAAGCTGATCGCCGCGTCGGCCAGCAGGCGGACCGACTGCAGGAAGTTGTAGGCCATCACCGGATTGTAGACGTTCAGCTCGAAGTGGCCCTGGCTGCCGGCGAAGGTCAGGGCGGCGTTGTTGCCGAACACCTGCACGCAGACCTGGGTGAGGGCCTCGCACTGGGTCGGGTTGACCTTGCCCGGCATGATCGACGAACCCGGCTCGTTTTCCGGCAGCGAGAGCTCGCCGAGGCCGGCGCGCGGGCCCGAACCCAGGAAGCGGATGTCGTTGGCGATCTTGAACAGGCTGGCGGCGACCGTGTTGATGGCGCCGTGGCTGAACACCATGGCGTCGTGGGCGGCCAGGGCCTCGAACTTGTTCGGAGCCGTCGTGAATTCCAGGCCGGTGATCGCGGCTATGGCCTCGGCCACGCCCTCGGCGAAGCCAATGGGGGCGTTCAGGCCGGTGCCGACGGCGGTGCCGCCCTGAGCCAGCTGCATCAGCTTGGGCAGGGTGCTCTCAATGCGCTCGATGCCGTTGGCGACCTGCTGGGTGTAGCCGCCGAATTCCTGGCCCAGGGTCAGGGGCGTGGCGTCCTGGGTGTGGGTGCGGCCGATCTTGATGATGTCGGCCCAGGCCTTGGTCTTGGCGTCCAGGGCGGCGTGCAGATGCTTCAGGGCCGGCAGCAGGTCGTGGACGATCTGTTCGGCGCAGGCCACGTGCATGGCCGTCGGATAGGTGTCGTTCGACGACTGGCTCATATTGACGTGGTCGTTCGGATGGACGGGCTTCTTGGAGCCCATCTCGCCGCCCAGCATCTCGATCGCGCGGTTCGAGATCACCTCGTTGGCGTTCATGTTCGACTGGGTGCCCGAACCCGTCTGCCAGACGACGAGCGGGAAGTGATCGTTCAGCTTGCCGTCGATCACTTCGTTGGCGGCCGCGATGATCGTCTCGGCGATCTTGGCGTCCAGCTTCCCCAGCTTCAGGTTGGTCTCGGCGGCGGCGCGCTTGACGATGCCCAGGGCGCGGACGACCGGCAGGGGCTGCTTCTCCCAGCCAATCTTGAAGTTGCCCAGGCTGCGCTGAGCTTGCGCGCCCCAATAGCGGTCTGCGGCGACTTCGATCGGGCCAAAGGTGTCGGTCTCGATGCGCGTGGCGGTCATGCGGCGATCTCCGGAAAAACGGTCGAGCGCGGTCTAGACCCTGGGGCGAAGGTTCGCAACGTATGGCGCCGCGTAGAGCCTGTCCGGCTTGGATGAAATCATCCAAACCGGAAAAACAGGCTCTATCTCCAATATTCGGAGCGCGTCAGGCGAAACCGACTGACGCGCGCCGGGGCCGTTCGTTATATCCAGGGTGACCTCAGGAGAGCCCCATGCTCGTCGCAACGACCAACGATCTCGTCGGCTATCGCATCGTGGAGCACCTGGGGCTTGTAAGGGGCGTCACCGTCCGCTCGCGCAGCGTGATCGGCAATATCGGCGGCTCGATCCAGTCGATCTTCGGCGGCAACCTGTCGATCTATACCAGCCTGGCCGAGACGGCCCGGCAGGAAGCCTATGACCTCCTGGTCCAGCACGCCCGCGAGGTCGGCGCCAACGCCATCCTGGCCATGCGCTACGACGCCAACGAGATCATGGAAGGCATCACCGAGGTTCTAGCCTACGGCACCGCGGTGCGCGTCGAGGCGCTGTAGGTGGCGGCGTTCGTCGCGTTCCCGCGCTCGATCAACACCGGCAAGCGCAAGGTGCTGAAGGAAGACCTGCTGGGCATCGCCAAGGACGTCGGCTTCAAGGAGGCCAAGACCTATCTAGCCAGCGGCAACCTGCTGCTGTGGGGCGACCATGTCGGCGGCGCGGCCCTGGAGCGAGCGCTTGAGGACGCTCTGGAAGCCCGCATCGGCCTGCGCACCGACTTTATGGTCCGGGCGCCGGGGGACCTGCGGACGATCATCGACGGCAACCCGTTCAAGGTCGAAGCCGAGGACCATCCTAGCCACGTGATCGTCAATTTCCTCAAGGTCCCGCTGCCGGCCGGCGACGAGGAGATCCTGCGCGCGGCCAACACGGGGCCCGAACGGTTCGCGGTCGCGGCGCGGGAACTCTATATCGATTTTCCGATCAGCATCGCCGACTCGCTGCTGGATCGGGACTGGAAGAAGACCAAGCGCAACCCGGTCGGCACGACGCGGAACTGGAACACGGTTCTGAAGCTGGCCGAGCTGATCGGCGGCTAGGCGCTCGGCGTGGAGAACGCGCCCGATCCTTATCCGGCTTCCCTTGCCAGCGCGGTTCTGGTTCTTGGCCTGATCACCGTGACCCTTATCCCGCCGCACCGCGTGGGATGCACCTGAGGCTCTGATTTGCTCGAAGACGACTGGACCCACCACGGCAAGGTCCGCGCCCGCGAGGTCGGGGGCGAGTTGACCATCGTGGTCGACGGCCTGACCACACAGGGCAAGTACTACAAGCCGCTGATCTACGAGTTCTTCCGCAAGTCCTGGCGCGGCTCGCGCCCGGCCTGGGGCGAATTCAGTGTCGAGATCGGCATGGAGTATCTGGGCGAGCCGCCCTGGATGGACCTGGACAACCTGGCCAAGGCCTTGCTGGACGCCATCAAGGGCTATGCCTTCCACGACGACGCCCAGGTCGCCCGGCTGCTGGTCGAAAGGCGTCCGGGCGAGCGCGAGCGGATCATCATCCAGGTGCGCAAGCTGAACTCAGGCCTTATGCGGCGCACGCTCGAAGACTGACGCGGCCACGGCGACGTACAGCACCACCAGAAACGCGCCATAGCGGCCGACGCTCACCGGATCGCCGGTCGGCATCACCTCGGCATAGCGCGAGACCACCAGGCCTCCGGCGACGAGGCCGGGCGTCGAGAACAGGATCATCGCGAACAGACGGCGGCGGCGCGGCGTGTGCGTCAGCCGCGCCACCGCCTGGAAGGCGAACGTCACCGCGGCGGCCGCCGCGAACGCGTTGAGCGCATAGAACCAGAAGGCGCTTTCCAGAAGCCCCCCACCGAAAGCGGCATAGAACAGGGTGGCCGCCGACCAGGCCGCCAGCCCCGTTCCCCCAAACGCCAGACCGTCCAGTTTTGACACGTCGCGTCTCCCTCGCTCGTCTCCTGGAACGCTGATCTGCAAGGCAGGCGCCGGGAACGAGACGGGGGAGAGGACCGTGACGGAGGATTAGCTCTTGGGCAGCAGGTAGCCCCACAGGCCCAAGAGCACGCTGAGCAGAATGAACAGCAGGGCGGTGAAGGTGAAGGCCAGCTTGCGGCTGCTGCTCCAGCTGTCGACCCGGCGGCCGCCACGCCAGACCATCGGCAGGACGCCCAGGGTCATGACGCTGAGAGCCGCGGCGACCAGGGCGCAGGCCGAGCCGCTCAGCAGCCAGCCCGAGGGCCAGCCGAAGAACACGGTGGTCTGGTCCGAGGCCTTGGCCGCGAACACGCCCATGCAGCCGGCCGAGATCAGCCACAGCACCGCCTGCATGGTCTGCATCTGGGCGGCGCGCGCCTGGACCGGGGTCTGACGGGCCTCGCGGCGGTTGCGGAACAGGACGCCCAGGATGGTGGCCACGCTGGCGAAGCCCGCGATGATCGCCGTCCAGCTCAACAGGCCGGCCGAACGGAAGAAGCTGATCCGCTCGTAGGTCGAGAGGCCTCGCGCGGCGTAGAAGCGCGAAGGCCGGTCGCCGTTGGCGTCGAACACCAGCATCAGCGGTCCGTCGACGGCCTTGAACACGCCGGGGCGGCCCGTGCCGTTGTAGAGGCTGCTGACGCCGCCCTCGGTCACGGTCAGGCGGCCGTCGGCGGTGGCGCGGACATTCGCTCGGCCAATGATCCGGTTGGTGAAGCCCTCCAGCCCGCTATAGGCGCGGCGGGTGGTCAGGTAGTCGCCCTCATAGGCCTTGGCCTGCTCATAGCTGATGGCGCTGTCGGCCGGAACGGCCGGGGCGGGGGCGTAGAAGTGCTCGACGATCGTCGCGGGCAGGGTGGCGGGCAGGTTCGCGCCGCTGTCGGTATTGACCGAGACGAAGATGCCCAGGCCCAGGTCCGGCACGATCACCATGTTGGAGTAGAAGTAGAGCGTGGCGCCCTGGTGACCGTAGCCGCGGCGGTTGCCGGGCATCGGGTTGTCCTGGAAGCCGGCGTTCCAGCCGGCGGCTTCTGGCGCGGGGCGGTACATCGGCGTGCGGAAGGCCTGTGCGGTCTTGGGTGAGAAGATGGTCTTGCCGTCGATCACGCCGCTGTTCAGCAGCAGGGTCATGTAGCGCGCCATGTCGCCGGCCGTGCTCGAAGCCGAAGCGGCGGGCGCCACCTGACCCATGAACTCGCGCGGCTGGGTCTTCCAGCCCATCGGCGTCCACGAGAAGCCGTCCGAAAGATCGGCGGCCAGGGTCTCGTTCATCGGCGCGGGCAGGCCGTCCCGCCACGGACGAGCCTCGCGGAAGGTCGTGTGGTTCATGCCGGCCGGCAGGATGATCTCTTCGCTGACCAGCTGCTCGTAGGGCTTGCCCGTGACGTTGGCGACAGCGGCGCCGGCCAGGGCCGCGCCATAGTTGGAATAGCTGGGCAGCAGGCCGGGTTCGCGCACCCGGCGCGGACGCTCCTGGC
The DNA here is from genome assembly GCF_058681225.1 of Caulobacter sp. FV1ye6ST. Taxonomy (NCBI): domain Bacteria; kingdom Pseudomonadati; phylum Pseudomonadota; class Alphaproteobacteria; order Caulobacterales; family Caulobacteraceae; genus Caulobacter; species Caulobacter sp. FV1ye6ST. The sequence continues at coordinate 3,496,459 of NZ_CM178733.1, read as the reverse complement.
GCAGATAGTCCGCCAGGGTGCGGACCCGGCTGGGGTCGCGCTCGAAGAGCTGGCCCAAGGCCCGATCCTCGAACCCGCCAGTGTGGGTCATCAGGTCGCGCAGGCGCACCTGGGTCTTCTTGCCCTGGTCCTTGAGCTGCAGCGGCTCGGGCAGATAGAGGTTCACGGGGCCGTCGAGGCGCATGTGGCCGGCCTCGATCTCGTTCATCAGGGTGATCCAGGTGAACGTCTTGGAGATCGAGGCGACACGGAACAGGGTCTTGTCCGGATCGACGGGCTTGCGCTGACCGAGGTTCGAGAAGCCGTAGCCCTTCTTCAGCACGACCTGGCCGTTCTGGACCACGGACAGGGTGACGCCGGCGATGTGGTCGCGGCTCATCGCGCGGCGGACCACGCCGTCGACGAAGGCTTCCAGTTCCGGCGTCGACATCGGCGTGCTGACGGTCGGCGTCGGGATGGCGGGCGCGACTGGAACCGGCGTCGCTACGGCGGCGGTCGGTGTCGCGACGGGGCGAGGCGGTGTCACTGCCCTAACGACTGGACGGGGCCGCACCCGGCGCGGTCGCAGGCTGTTATAGGGGCGAGGGGCGGAATTCAGCGTCGGCTCGCTCGCGACCGAGGGGGGCGACGCGTCCTGCGCCCGCGCCTCCGATCCCGTGATCGACCATAGTGCGATGAAGGCCGCCGCGAGGGCGGCTGCGGGCGATACGCGCGACGTCAACGATGTCCCCTGGGTAAAGCGGAAGAACCCCTAGGGCTGGTGTAACGTGCTGGGCGCGAGGGTCAAACCCGATAACCGGTCAATCTAGTTTGGTTTTCCGATTGAACGCGTAGAGCGGCAGCATCGGCCGCAGGGCTGGGCCGATCCACACCTGCGGCTCGGAGGCCGGTTCCGCCCCCATCTCCTTCTCGCGGCGCGCCACGCAGGCCTGGACGCCCGCGCCCAAGGCCGCGAAGTCGTGCGCGCTGGGCGCCGCCGCCAGGAAGCAGTCGTCGAAATAGGGGTACTTGTCGTCCTCGCCGCAGCCGAACGAGGCGCGGTCGGGGCGGGCTGCGGTCAGGATCAGGCGGTCGGTTTTCCGCAACGGCGGGATAAAGACGCCCGAAAAACAGGCGGAAATCACCACCACGCTGGGGCGGCTGGGACAGGCGTCGTCCAGCAGGGCGGCCAGCAATTGCGGGCGCAGCATCTGCTGACCCAGAATCACGCCGTCCGGATCGCCATGGGTGCTGATGTAGAATAGGCATCCCGCGGAGGCTGTCGAAGCCTGGGCCTTGAGGGCGTTGTAGATGGTACGGGCTTCCGACTTGCCGGGGGCGTCCTTTGGATAGCGCTCGGGGTGCACCGAGAACTGCCGGATCGCGGCCTTGTCGAAACCCAGTTCGACCAGCGCCTTGGAGACGTCGCGGCGGGCGTTGTCGAAGGCCTCGGTCGGGCCGCCGGAATGGGCGTGGAAATCGCCGGCCACTACGACCGCGCTCCAGTTGGCGAACGGTCCCGCGGGCTTGAGCGCCTGGGCGGCGACCGGTGCGGACGAAAGCTGGGCGAGCAGGAAAGCCAGAACTCCGATGACCGCCGCCGTCCCCCGCATGGCCCAACCTCTTCTCTCGAAAATGGCCTCTACTTCTTCTTGAAGTTGGCGAAGGGGGTTGGAATGGCCGTGCCCGTGGACTTGGCCAGCAGGCGTCCCTCCGTGTCGTAGAGCTCGCCTTCCATGAAACAGATGGTCCGGCCCCATTTGACCACGCGGCCGACGCCCCGCAGCGAGCCGGGCATGGCCGGGCGCAGGAAGCTGGTCTTCATCTCCAATGTCGGCACGACGTGGGTCATGCCCGAGGTGATCATGCCGGCGACCGACATGCACTCGTCCAGCATGGCGCAGACGAAACCGCCCTGGATCTGCCCCATCGGATTGCACAGCAGCTCGGCGCGCGCCGTGAAGCCGACCTCGACCTCGCGATCGGCCTGGCGAACGGCGAGAAGCTCGAAGCCCAGGGTCTGGGATCCAGTGGGCGCGTTCGTGGACGCGCGGAAGCGCGCGAGGATCGCTTCGTCCGTCAGGGTCCGCGGAGCGTCCGAGGCGATGTCGCTCATTTCTTCCTGAACTGGTCCAGGGAAACGATCTTGGGACCCTCTTCGCCGGTCGGTGCCGAGGTATTGTCTTCGGCCTCGGGTTCAGGCTCCGGTTCGTCCTCGATCACTTCGGGGGCGGTGAACTGCAGGGCGAACTGCACCGACGGGTCGTAGAATCGCGTGAGCGCGGCATAGGGCACCGACAGACGCTTGGGCTGGCCGCCGAACTTCAGGGTCACCGAGAAGAAGGTCTCGCCGGGGGCGAGGTCCCAGTACTGATGTTGCAGGACGATGGTCATCTCGTCGGGATATTTGCCCAACAGATCCTGTGGGCCCGAAACGCCGGCCGCCTTGGTCTTGAACGTGATGTACAGATGGTGCGGCTCGGGCAGGCCGCCGGGCGCGGCAGCCTTCTTCAAGGCCGCCTTGACCACGCCGCGCAGGGCGTCCTGGGCCATGGCCTCGTACTGCATGAGGTCTTCGGGCGGATTGGTCTGAGACATGCGCGGGTTGTGTACTTCGAACTGAAAACGAAGTTCGGAACCTAGCGCGTCAAAGGCTTCGCGCAAAGCGGGCACCTGCGGATTCCAGCCAAGCGCAATCGATGTCAGGAGGGAAGGTGGAGGGATTCTGTTGGCAGGCTCCCCCATTCCTCCTCGAAGAAGAGGAGGGAGCCTTGGCGAATGCAGGTGAAGTGGAGAGATTCTGTTGGCAGGCTCACCCATTCCTCCTCGAAGAAGAGGAGGGAGCCTTGGCGAATGCAGGTGAAGTGGAGGGATTCTGTTGGCAGGCTCCCCATTCCTCCTCGAAGAAGAGGAGGGAGCCTTGGCAAATGCAGGTGAAGTGGAGGGATTCTGTTGGCAGGCTCCCTCCGAGCCCCGCCTAGGGATCTGAACCCCTAGGACTTAAGAGGCGAATTCACCTGCACCGCATTACGCGGCGACGGCGAACTCTTCAGCGAAGTTATCGTTCGCATTTAGAAAAATGACCCGAAACGGTGGATCAAGCCGAGAGAAAGCATACACCTTTACACGTCTGTCGATGCTGATCGGCCCCATGCGGTCCCATGATAACTTGGGAGAGATTGGTGGAGCCGCCGGGAATCGCACCCGGGTCCAGTCCGCTTATTACGTGCGCGTTTATCCCCATAGTCCGACCGAGGTCGGACAGTTCCAATATAGGGTGTTCGACCCGCCAAGGGAAGGGCGGCGGCAAGCTGTCCCCAGGCTTAGACGGTTCCCAGGCTCAGGCGACCATCCACCAGCGTGCCGCTGATGACCGCGCCGCGATCCTCGAACAGCTTCAGTCGCTCGCCGACCAGCACGTAGACGCCGGTGAACACGTCGGCGAAGTCGGCGCGGGTCTCGATGAACCGCCCATCGGCGCGCAGTTCCAGCGAGATGTGGCCGTCGGGGGAGGTCCAGACGCCGGCGACGGGGATATGGGGAACGATGGCGGACATCATCATCGGGCGATGCTCCATGGTGAAGAGGAGGCCGGAGCGGCCGAAACGGTCGGAAGGGCGGCGGTCATGGCGGTCAGCGCGGCTGTCCCGCCCAGCAGGGCGGCGACGAACCAGCGCGGAGCCGCCACGCCGGGTCTGGGCGTGTAGCGTCGCAAGGCGCACCTGAATTTCGGGGGTTGCCGCGTTGGGAAGCGGAACGAGGCTAATATGGCGCACGGGCCCGTCCAGTCGGTAGATCGATGCTCCGACTTGATTGCACGAAAGTCCAGAACCGAACGACGTCGCGTGACGGAGGATCATGCAAGGCTTACAAATGGTCTCGTACAGGCAACGGGAATTCCATGAGTACGCGCGAGGCCCTGGCCGCCCTGATTGAACGATTCGCGCCGGACGAAGGTCCGGTCGACACCTGCTGCCCCAGGGTAAACCTTTACCGCGTGCACGCGCCCACCGAGCCCATGCACGCCGTGCACGACCCCTCGTTCTGCGTGCTGGCCCAGGGCCGCAAGCGCGTGCTGGTCGGCGACGCCATCCACGAATACGACGACCTGAACTTCTTCCTGTCGTCGATCGACGTGCCGGTGGCCGGTCAGGTGATCGAGGCCTCGCCGGAGAAGCCTTACCTGTCCTTCCGTGTCGTGCTGGACGCTAACTTGATCAGCGAGATGATCATGGAGTGCGGCCTGGCCGCGCGGCTGGACGCCGCCGCGCCTCTAGTCGGAGGCATGTCGGTCGGATCGATGACGCCGCAGCTGTTCGACGCCGCCTGCCGGATGGTCAGCCTGATGGACTGCCCGGAGGATGCGCCGACCCTGGCTCCGCTGATCGAACGGGAGATGCTCTATCGCCTGCTGACCGGGCCGCAGGGGCCGCGGCTGGCCCAGATCGCGCGCCGCGACGGTCGCCTGCGCCAGGTCAACCGCGCCATTGGCTGGATCAAGCGCAACTTCGACCAGCCGTTCAGCATCGACGCCGTGGCCGACGAGGCCAGGATGAGCGCGTCGGCCCTGCACCAGCACTTCAAGGCGGTGACCTCGCTGTCGCCGCTGCAGTACCAGAAGCAGATCCGCCTGCAGGAAGCCCGCCGCCTGATTCTGGTCCAGCGTCTGGATGCCGCCACCGCCGGCCATACGGTCGGTTACGATAGTCCCTCGCAGTTCAGTCGCGAATATGCGCGCCTGTTCGGCGCGCCCCCCCTAAGGGATGTGGCGCGTCTGCGCGAACAGCCGGAGCCGATGGCTGGCGCCTAGCCCCGATACGGGTATTCCAATACTCGGATAAATTCTCCATGGTTAGCCGACGCATGCTCCAGATCCTGCGGGAGCAAAATCGGGGATATCTTGGAAATGTCAAAAATTGTTGCCGAATTCATCGGCACCTTCGCTCTGGTTCTATTTGGCTGCGGCGCGGCTGTTCTGGGCGCTGATCATGTTGGCCAGTTGGGCATCGCCCTGGCCTTTGGTTTCGCCATTATCGCCCTGGCCTATGGGATCGGTCCCGTCTCGGGCTGCCACGTCAATCCGGCCGTCAGTCTGGCGGCGTTCGTCGCCGGCCGCATGAGCGCCAAGGAGATGGGGCTGTACTGGATCGCCCAGTTCGCCGGCGCCCTGGCCGGCGCGGCCGTCCTGGCCTGCATCGCTGGCGGGACCGCCCACGGCCTGGGTCAGAACGGCTGGGGTCCCGGCTATCTGGGCGCCTATCCGCTGCAGGCGGCTTTCGTGTTCGAGGTGGTGATGACCGCGCTGTTCGTGATCGTCATCCTGGGCGCCACCGGGGCCGACGCCGCGCCGGGCTTCGCTGGCCTCGGCATCGGCATCGCCCTGGCGGTGATCCACATCGTCGGCATCCAGGTGACCGGCGTCTCGGTCAATCCGGCCCGGAGCTTCGGCCCCGCCGTCCTGGTTGGCGGTCAGGCGCTGGCCCAGCTTTGGCTGTTCTTCGTGGCGCCGGCGATCGGCGCGATCCTTGGCGCGCTGCTCTACCGCTTCAAGATCCTCAAGGTCGGCTGACGCCGTTTGGCGTCGCTTCGGGCGGTTCCTCCGAAGGCAGGGGAACCGCCTGCGGTTGCGGCCGGTTGCTTTCGCCGGCCGTTAGCCGGCCGCCCGAGGCTAAAAGGTCGTCATAGGCTCGCCGCTGGGCCGAGAAGTCGGCGCCGCGCGGCAAGACCGCGTCGAAGCGCGGATCACGCCCCGCCGCCGCGCCGATAGCGGCCGACAAGATCGCGGCGATCGAGCCGACCTCGGCGTCGTCGCAAGCGCGGCGCAGATGGCGCGCCTGGCCCGGGACCACCAGGGTGACGTCCCAGGAGACGCCGTCCACGCACAGCGCCGACACCGCACCGCCGCCATAGTCGACGGTGACCGAGCGCGGCTGGCTCCAGACCGGATCGCCGGGCAAGGCCTTCAACGGCGCGATCTGGATGTCGGCGAGCTCTGCGTTGATGTCGACCCGGCGGCCGATCTCGGGCCTGCAGCAGCCCAGGCCCGCGCGGGCCTGCACGAAGGCCCGCCCGTCGCGGCGCAGGGTGACCCGGACCACGGCCTGGCGCACGCCACGCGCGGGGCGGGCCCACACCTCCAGGATCAACTCGCCCCCGCGGACGATCTGGCTCTGCAGCGGCTGTAGGCCCCAGAGGCGGTAGAGCAGGGGATCGACGCCGTTGTCGATCGGAATGGGCTGTTCGGTCTTGCCGAGCCGACGGTTGTAGAGCGGCTCGGCCTCGGGCGGCGGTCGGGGAATTTCGGGCGACCACCAGGCGGCCGGGTCGGCATAGGGCGTGGGCGGCGACCCCTGCTGGACGGCGAGGGCGAAGCCCGCGATCAGTCCGGTCAGGCTCATCCGCCGTCCTCCGCGCTACATGCCTTCGACGCCCCGTTCGATGGAAAGGACGCCGGTGCGGGAAAGTTCCACCAGGCCCAGGGGGCGCATCAGGTCCAGGAACTTGTCGATCTTGGACGGCGCGCCCGAAATCTCGAACACGAAGCTTTCCAGCGTGGTGTCGACCGGCTTGGCGCGGAAGATCTCGGCGATGCGCAAGGCCTCGACGCGATCGGGACCCGAGCCGCGCACCTTGACCAGGGCCAGTTCGCGCTCGACGCCGTTGGGGTCGCGGGTCACGTCGTGCACGCGGCGGACGTTGACCACTTTGTTCAGCTGGGCCTCGATCTGGTCCAGCACCTGGCGCGTGCCGCGGGTCACCACGGTGATGCGGCTGGTGTGGGCCTTGCGATCGGTCTCGGCGACCGTGAGGCTCTCGATGTTATAGCCGCGCGCGGCGAACAGTCCGACCACGCGGTGCAGCACGCCAGGCTCGTTGTCGACGAGCAGGGCGAAGGTCGCCGACTGCTCCGGCTCGCCCGTGGGGCTAAGGTCGTAAGCCGAGGCGGGGGCAGGTTGGATGTTGCTGGTCATGTGTCGTTTCTAACCCGTCCCGTACCTTAAACCAGCCCCGCGCCGGCCTCGCCGATGACGTTTCCGATATCCTCGACCTCGCCCATGATCATCTCGTTGTGGGCCTTGCCCGAGGGGATCATCGGCAGGCAGTTCTCGTGCTTCTCGACGCGGCAGTCGAAGATCACCGCCTTGTCGCTGTTGATCATCTCCAGGATCTTGCCGTCCAGCTCGGCCGGGTCCGAGCAGCGGATGCCGTGGGCCCCATAGGCCTCGGCTAGCTTCACGAAGTCGGGCAGGCTGTCCGAATAGGAGTGGCTGTAGCGCTCGCCATGCAGCAACTGCTGCCATTGGCGGACCATGCCCATCCACTCGTTGTTGAGGATGAAGATCTTGACCGGCAGGTCGAACTGGATCGCGGTTGACAGCTCCTGGATGCACATCTGGATCGAGGCCTCGCCAGCGATGTCGACGACCAGGCTGTTCGGGTGGGCCAGCTGCACGCCCAGGGCGGCGGGCAGGCCGTAGCCCATGGTGCCCAGGCCGCCGGAGGTCATCCAGCGGTTCGGCTCCTCGAAGCGGAAGAACTGCGCGGCCCACATCTGGTGCTGGCCGACCTCGGTCGTGATGTAGACGTCCTTGTCCTTGGTCAGCTCATACAGGCGCTGGATGGCGTACTGCGGCTTGATGACCGAGTCCGAGGTCCGGTATTTCAGGCAGTCGCGGGCGCGCCATTGGTCGATCTGGGCCCACCAGTCGGTCAGGGCGGCCTTGTTCGGATGCAGGTTCGCGGCCTTCCAGGCGGCGATCAGGTCTTCCAGCACCGAGCCTGCGTCGCCGACGATCGGCAGCTCGACCCGGACGTTCTTGTTGATCGACGACGGATCGATATCGATGTGGACCTTCTTCGATCCCGGCGAGAAGGCGTCCAGGCGCCCGGTGACCCGGTCGTCGAAGCGGGCGCCGACGCAGATCATGACGTCGCAGTCGTGCATGGCGTTGTTGGCTTCGAACGTGCCGTGCATGCCCAGCATGCCCAGCCAGGCCGCATCGGCGGCCGGGAAAGCGCCCAGGCCCATCAGGGTCGAGGTGACCGGCGCGCCGGTCAGGGCCTGGAATTCACGCAGCGCTTCACTGGCCTTCGGACCGGCGTTGATGACGCCGCCGCCGGTGTAGAAGATCGGCCGACGGGCGCCGGCGATCAGCTTCACGGCCTCGGCGATGCGGCCGGCGTCGGCCTTGGTGCGCGGCGCGTAGGCGTGGCTGGATTTGACCTCGGTCGGGCCGAAATATTCGCCCTTGGCGAACTGGACGTCCTTCGGGATGTCGATCAGCACCGGGCCCGGACGGCCGGTGGTGGCGATCTTGAAGGCCTCATGGATGATCTGCGGCAGGTCGCGGACGTCTTTGACGAGGTAGTTGTGCTTGGTGCACGAGCGGGTCATGCCGACCGTGTCGGCTTCCTGGAAGGCGTCGGTCCCGATCAGGTGGGTGGGCACTTGGCCGGTGATGACGACCATCGGGATCGAGTCCATCAGGGCGTCCATGATGCCGGTGATGGCGTTGGTCGCGCCCGGGCCCGAGGTGACCAGGACCACGCCCGGCTTGCCCGAGCTGCGGGCATAGCCCTCGGCGGCGTGGGTCGCGCCCTGTTCGTGGCGGACCAGGATGTGCTGCAGGCGCGGCTCGTGGAACAGCGCGTCATAGATCGGCAGGACCGCGCCGCCCGGATAGCCGAAGAGAACCTCGACGCCCTGGTCCACGAGGCCGCGAACCACGATCTCCGCGCCGGTCATGGCGCGATCGATGGTGTCGGCGGGAGCTTGGCTCTCGATGGTTTGATGGGCGGTCATGGGACAGGTCCGAGTGGGGAAGGGGGCGGGAAACTGAACTGGAGGGAAGCGGAAAAGAAAAAAGGTCCCGAAGGACCTTTGCGCGCGCGACCGAGCTACGACGTGACTTCTAGGTCACCCCGCGAACGGCCGCTCCATAAGTACGGTCATGTTTTTGCGCACGAGTCTTGCTCCAAAGCTACGGAATGGGTCATGACATGCGCCCGTTGGAGCGTCAAGGCGCTCTTTGCCGCAAGGTTGTGCCTTTGTGGAGCGGTGTGACCTTACCGGAGTTTCACGTGACAGGGGCAGGTTTTCCCCCGCACGATCGCGCTCCTGAAATCAAGGAGCGTTTGAGTGTTCGGACGGCGTGAATTCTTGGCCGGGGCGGCCGCTCTGGGGCTGGTCGAAAACGCGTCCGCCGCCGTGCTGTCTGGTGGCGCGGCGGACAAGACGGTCGACGCCTTCCGCAATACCCAGCCGTTCCAGGGCGTGGTGCTGATTGGCAAGGCCGGCAAGCCGATCTACTCGCGCGCGGTGGGGTTCGCCGACATCGAGACCAAGCGCCCAGCGACCTTGGCCACGCCCTATGCGATTGCCTCGATCTCCAAGTGGGTCACCACGGTCGGCATCCTTCATCTGGTCGAGGCGGGCAAGCTGGATCTCGATGCGCCCATCACCCGCTGGCTGCCGGACTATCGCGCCGACACCGGGGCCCTGGTCACGTTGCGGCGGCTGATGTCCAACACCAGCGGCGTGCCGAACGGCTTCATCGCGGCGCTGAAGGCGGACCCAAACCTGCTGCCCAGCTTGGTCAAGACCGGCGTAACCGCGCCCGAAGCCGTCAAGCGCTGGGGTGAGGGCGACTTCGCCTTCGAGCCGGGCAAGCAGTTCGACTACTCGATGACCAACTGGATCATCATCGTGGCCATCGTCGAGGCGGTGACGGGCAAGCCGTTCGCCACCGCGATCGCCTCTCTCGTCACCGCGCCGCTGGGGCTCACCCAGACGGTGCTGGGCGACCCGCCGGGCATGGCCTCGGCCTATCGCAGTATCGAGCCGCTGACCCGGCACATGGAAGATCGTCTGCCGATCATGGCCGCCAGCGGTGGCTATGTCAGCACGGCCGGCGACCTGTTGCGGGCCGCGCATCTGGTGTTCGACGGGAACGTCCTGACGCGGGATCGCAAGCGCGAGATGCTGACCATCATCCGTTCGGACCAGGACTACGCTCTGGGCGGCCGCGTGAAGGTCCGGTTCGCCGATGGCATGCCGCGCGTCTACGCCTGGGAGACGGGGCGCACCGGTGGCTATCGCTCGGTTCTAGGGCACCGGTTCGACGATCAGACGACGGTCGTTCTTCTCAATAACACCGGCCTGTCGCAGAAGGTGATGGACGATCTCGCATTCGCCCTGATGCAGGCCGTCTAGCCCTCCAACGTCCGGGCCAGCTGCTCCAGCGCGAAGGCCGCGAAAGCCTGCATGTTGGCGGCGCGCTGGTCGCTGCCGGTCTCGAGCGTGGCGCTGACCGAGGTCTCCTCGCCGACCACGGCGAAGCAGCAGTGGCCGGGCGCGTCGCCGTAGCGGTTTCCGTCAGGACCCGCGGCGCCGGTTTCCGACAGGGCCCAGGTCGCCTTCAGGTTCTTGCGGGCCACGCGGGCCAGCATCACCGCATAGGGCTCACTGGCCGAACGCAGGCCGTCCATGGCCTTCTGCGGGATGTCCATCAGGGTCAGACGGGCGCGGGCCGTATAGACGACGGCCCCGCCGACATAGAATTTCGAGGCCCCCGGCACGGCCAGCAGCGCCGCCGAGATCAGGCCGCCGGCCGAGGACTCGGCGATGGCGATCGTCTCGCCCCGGGCGGTCAGAAGCGCGGCGACGCGTTCGGCGAGGGCGTTGAGATCGGACATCCGGCTTCCTTCGTGCTGATGCTTCTCCATAGGGGCAACCGGCGAGCCTGGAAACACGCGCGAACAACGGCTCTCGCCAAGATTGAGCGAACATGCTCTGCATGGCCAAGCTCAACCTGGAGGCCTTTCGTGTTTCTGCAAGCCGCCACCCCGCCCGCCGCGACCGCGCCCGCCGATCCCCAGCCGCCTCAGCTGCAACGGCTGGCGCCGGTGTCCCAGAAGGCGCGGCAGCTATTGCTGGCCAAGGCGGGGCGGACCGAAGCGGTGGTGGTGCATCAGCAGATCTTCCTGCGCACCGTGGCCAAGCCCGGCGCGACGGTGGCGACGCCCGAGGGCATGACCGTGTCGGCCATTCCCTGCGCCTGGACGGTCGAGGCCTATCTGCAGCGGGACATCTGCTTTTATTCGATCACCGGCCTGCTGGGCTGCACCGAGGCGATGACCAAGCCGCTGATGGCCAGCGAGCGCGGGCAGGTCGATCTGCCCGCCGGCGCGGCTTGCGAAGTGTCCGCCAAGCCGGTCGAGGCGGCTGAGGGCCGCGCGATCGCCGCCCTTGATCGCACCAAGGACCAGTTGTTCGACGAGGACTACAGGCTGGCGGTCAAGCCGCAACTGGTGGGAACGGGGGCCACCGTCAAGGAACGCTGATGCGCTCCCAGTCCGGCGTCTGGTTGCGGAACCAGGTCAGCTGGCGCTTGGCGTAGCGGCGGGTTTCCTGGCGGGCGGCGTCGAGGGCCTGTTCCAAGGTGGTTTCGCCTCGCAGGTGGGCGGCGAACTCGCGATAGCCAACGGCCTTGAGGGCGGGGAGGGACGGGTCCAGGCCTCGGGCTTCCATGGCCCGCACCTCGTCCAGGGCGCCTTGCTCGACCATGGCCGAGAGGCGCGCGTCGCAGCGGGCATAAAGCTCGGCGCGGGGCGGATCGAGGACGCGGCCTTCCCAAGCGCCCGGCTTGAGCGCCGGCTTGGTGTCGGTCTGCCACGAGGTCAGGGACTTTCCGGTGGCGATGGCCACGGCGTGGGCGCGGACCAGGCGCTGGCGGTCGCCGACCTCGATGCGGGCCTCGGCCTCGGGGTCCAGGGGTTTGAGGATCTCGCGAAACGCCTCCTCGCCCCGGGCGGCGTAGAGCAGGCCGGAGATCTCGCGCTGGGTCTCCGACACCGGCGGCACGTCGGCCAGGCCGTGGGTCAGGGCGCGGAAATAGAGGCCGGTGCCGCCGACCACGATGACCGGATTGCCGCGCGCCTCGATCTCGGCGATCGCCTTGGTGGCCGCCTCCAGCCAGCGGCCAACCGACCAGCCGACAGCGGCGTCGGCTGTTTCGAACAGGTGATGCGGCGCCTTGGCGCGCTCCTCGGGAGATGGGCCGGCGGTCAGGACGCGAAGGCCCGCATAGATCTGCATCGAGTCGGCGTTGACGATTTCCGCGCCCGTCCACTCGGCCAATTGCAGCGCATGGGCCGACTTGCCGCTTGCGGTCGGCCCCGCGATCAGCCAGATGCGGGGCGCGATGTCCGAACTCTCCACCATTCCGACCGTCCTCACCGTCGTGGGGGCCGACCCCGACGCATACGCACTAGCCGTGTCGCGCGTCGAAGCCAGGCTGTCCAGCCGTCGCGAGGACTTGGGGCCGCTGGCCGCCGACTTCTTCGTCGAAAGCGGCGACGTGACCGCGCTCAAGTCCGACCTGGCTGAACTGCCGATCGACTACGCGATCCAGCCGGCCGAGAACCGCAGGAAGCGCCTGCTGATCGCCGACATGGACTCGACGATCATCAACGTCGAATGCCTGGACGAACTGGCAGACTTCGCCGGCGTCAAGGAACAGGTCTCCGAGATCACCGAGCGCGCCATGCGCGGCGAACTGGCCTTCGAGGGCGCCCTGCGCGAACGGGTCGGCATGCTGAAGGGCCTGGGCGTCGAGGCGCTGCAGAGCTGCTACGACCAGCGGGTCCGGCTGAACCCGGGCGCGGAAATCCTGGTCCGCACCATGGCCAAGCACGGCGCGCGCTGCGCCCTGGTCTCGGGCGGCTTCACCTTCTTCACCAGCCGAGTGGCGCGGGCCGCGGGCTTCCACCTGAACCGGGCCAACACCCTGATCGAGCGTGACGGCGCCCTGACGGGCCAGGTCGGCGACCCGATCCTGGGCAAGGAAGCCAAGCTGGCCGCCCTCAACGAGGAGACGGCGGATCTGGGCGTGACCCCGGCCGACGCCCTGGCCGTGGGCGACGGCGCCAACGACCTGGCGATGATCGAGGCCGCCGGCCTGGGCGTGGCCTATCGCGCAAAGCCGATCGTCGCGGCCCAGGCCGACGCCAAGGTCGACCATACGGACCTGACCACCTTGCTCTACTTCCAGGGCTACAGGACCGAGGAGTTCCATCCGTGAGCTTTCCCCGCCGCGTGGAGGCCGTCGTATTCGACATGGACGGTCTGCTGCTGGACACCGAGATCGTCTACCGCGCCGCCATGATCGAGGCGGGCGCCGTGTTCGGTGTCCACTTCACCGGCGAGACCTACGCGGCGATGGTGGGCAAGACGACGCCGGAGTGCGGCGTCATGCTGCGCGAACTCTACGGCGAGGCGTTTCCTGTCCAGGCCTATTTCGAGCGCGTCTGGGCTGACGTCGAGGATCTGCTGGCGGCCGAAACCAAGTTGAAGGCCGGCGTCATCGAGATCCTCGATTATCTCGACGACCTGGGTCTGCCGCGCGGCATCGCCACCTCGAACGGCATGGTCGCGGTCGAAAAGTATCTGGGGCGCTTCGATCTGCTGCAACGCTTCAACGCGGTGGTCGCCCACCAGGACGTTACCAAGCACAAGCCGAACCCGGATCCCTATCTGCTGGCCGCGCAGCGCCTCGGCGTCGATCCGGCCCACTGCCTGGCGCTGGAAGACAGCCATCCGGGTGTCCGCGCCGCCCACGCGGCCGGCATGATGACGATCATGGTCCCAGACATCCTCGATCCGAACGAGGAGATGCACGACAAGTGCGTGCACATCGCCGACAGCCTGCACCATGTGCTGGACCTGCTGAAGGCGTCCGTGGAAGAAGTCGCGGCCTAGCGCCTAGGCCGTCTTGCGCGTCTCGTCCCGCGCCGGCAGCTCGATCGACCATTCGCCGAGGAACGCGATCAGCGTGTCCAGGCCCATCGGCTTGGCGACGTGGTAGCCCTGCGCCAGGTCGCAACCCATCAGTTGCAGGGCGGCCAGGCCTTCGCGGGTCTCGACGCCCTCCGCGGTGACCTTCATGCCGAGGCTGTGCGCCAGGTCGATGGTGGACTTGACCAGCAGGGCGTCCTTGCCGCCGGCCTCCAGGCTGGTGACGAAAGCCTTGTCGATCTTCAGTTCGTCGGCGCGGATCTGCTTCAGATAGGCCAGGGACGACAGGCCCGAGCCGTAGTCGTCGATCGACACGGGAATGCCGGCTTCGGCGAGGCGATCCAGCACGGATAGCGCGACGTCCGGATTGCCGATCACGGCGGTCTCGGTGATCTCGAAGCAGAGGCGCGCGCCGGCGGCGGCGACTTGGTCGATGGCGTGCCGGGCGAAGGCGTGGTCGTCGATCAGGCGGCCGGAGATATTGACCGACATCAGCACGTCGTGGCCGGCGGCGCGCAGGCGGGCCTGGTCCTCGATGGCCTGGGCCAGGACGTAGTCGGTGAGAGCGCGGATGTGGCCGGTCTCCTCGGCCATGCCGACGAACAGGTCGGGACGGATAAAGCCGCGGGTCGGGTGATTCCAACGCGCCAAGGCCTCGACGCCGGTGATCGCGCCGGTGCGCAGGTCCAGCTTCGGCTGATGGTTCAGGTAGAGCTCGCCCTTGCGGACCGCCTCCAGCATCTCGCTCATCAGCGAGAGATTGGCCGAAGGGTCGCCATAGGCGGCGCCGTCGAAGGCCATGAACTTGCGGTGCGCGGCGCGCGCCTGGTCCAGGGCGATCAGGGAGCGTTCGATCAGGCGGGAGGCGTCCAGCTCACCGAGCGTCGTGGCGGCCAGGCCCTGGGTAATGTGCACGTCGACCGGTTCGCCGCCGAGCTCGATCGGGGCCTCCAGCGCGGGCAGGGCCTCTTCCACGATCTTCAGGACGTCGTCGAGGTTGTTGCTGTCCGCCACGACGCAGATGATCGAGGTGGTCAGGCGGGCCACCAGCACACCGGGCGCGATCTCGAAGATCCGCTGGCCCAACTTGGCGACCAGTTCGGTAGCCAGTTCATAACCGATGGCGGCACGGACTTGCGTAAAGCGGTCGAAGCCGATGGCGGCGATGATCACCTGCTCGCCGGGACCGGCGGCGGCCAGGCGCTTCTCGATGGCGCGTTCCAGGGCGCGGCGGTTGGGCAGGCCAGTCTCGCCGTCATGCAACGCCTGGCGGATCATCTCCGCCTCGCGCTCGCGGATCTCGGCGGCCATCAGGTTGAAGCTCTCGGCCAGGCGGCCGATCTCATCGCGGGTCGTGACCTCGACGGTGACGTCCTCGCCGCGCTGCAGGCGGCGGGCGGCGATGTCCAGGGCGGTGATCGGCTTGGCCAGACCGCGCGACAGGGCCCAGCTCGCGGCGGCGACCAGGGTCGCGCCCAGCAGGCCGACGATGATCACGGCGGCCATCAGCGGACGGTAGGGGGCCATGGCCTGGGCCATCGGATAGCGCAGCACCAGGGCCGCGCCGCTGGCCCGGTCCAGGGCCTTGATCGGTTTGACCAGCACCAGACTGTCAGCGCCGCCGCGCAGAAGGACAGGCTCCAGCAGCTTGTCGTGCATGGCCCGGCCGACGAAGGCGGCCAGTGGCTTGTCGACAGACCCCTGGTCCGCCGAGACCCAGTGGCCTCCGCGCTGATCGAAGACCTGAGCGTCCAGGCGGATGGCCGACAGCTTCTCCAGGGCCTGCATCTCCGGCTCGTCCAGCCGGGCGGCGAAGACGATCCAGCCCGTCAGGGTCGGCGAGAGGATGGGGGCCGAGATCAGTTGGTAAGGCTTGTCGTCGATGGTGAAGACGCCCTGAGCGCCGTCCTCGGCGTCCAGCGCGCTCCATAGAGTCTCGAGGTTCAAGCGGGCTGGATCCAGGCCGACCACCTCGCCGTCGACGCCGACGGTAAAGGCCAGGTCCAGGCCCAGACGCTGGCGCAGGTTGGCGATGGCCGATTCGACGGTCGGGCGGTCATGGGTGGCGACGGCGGCGCGAAAGCCGAAGTCGCGCGACAGCAGCTCCGCGCCATCGTGCAGGCGCTGGGTGCGCAGCGCCCAGACGCGGTCGAACACGGCGCCCGACCCCGCCATTTCTTGGCGAACGGTTCGCTGGGCGTTGCTGGTGATCGCCACATAGACCGCGATCGCCACGACGCTCAGCGCCAGGGCGAAGAGCCCGGCGTAGAGGACGGTCAGCTTGGTCTGCAGGCGCTGGAACATCGGGGCGGCCTAGCGCCCTGCCGGGGCGCGGAGATCGATCGTGACCTGTTCGCGGGCGGGGCCCGCGCCAACGTTCTTGGTCTGCAGGGCGGTCTCGTTTTTGAGGGCGCGCAGATAGGGGTGCCAGACCTTGGCGACGACGGCGCCGGCTGGAACGTCCTGGATGGTCACCGCGCCGGTGGCGTCGGTCTTGCCGGCGTATTGCGTGTCGACCACGCGGATGAAGCCGACCATCTGGTCGTGGATGTTGCAGCCGATGGCCGCGACGCCGGCCGTATTCATCTTGGCGGTGCGGTTCTCTTCGTGGCCGTACAGCTTGATCTCGAACTTGTTGCCCGCGGAGAAGGAATAGACGTGGTGGCGGACCTTATCGAGGTTCGGGAACGCCACGTCCGCGCCGACCGGGACCACCAGCACGAACGGATTGAACTGGATGTTCTGCTGCGCCACGCGATAGGGCCAGGCGAACTTGATCGGTCCCTTGGTCGGCTGACCGTTGGGATAGACCATGACCACGGCGTCGGGCACGGGCTTGCCGTCGGCGCCGCGCACGGTGACGGTGAAATCACCCGCCAGAGACGGCCCGGCCCAGAGCGCGACCATCAGAAGTAGAGCGACGTATCTCATCAGACTTTTCCTATCCTTTTCGGGATGAAATGCGCGTTAACGCCCCGGTTGGGGCGCGGCGTTCGGCGCCCAACCAGATTTGGGTTTTGGAACTACTTCGAAACGCTCCGTAAAAGCTTTGCCCGTCAGGTTCCGCGCGCCGAGGCGTCAGCCGTCTCCGGTCTGGAGGAACTATGAAGCGATTTGGAGGGCTCGGCGCCGCGCTGGCTTGCTGTCTGGCGTCGACGGCCACGGCGAGCGAGATCGAAACCGGCGGCAAGCTGCTGCTCACCCACGGGGTCAGCGCCCTGGAAGGGGGCGCGGGCGGCGGGCTGTCGACCTGGGCCGTGATCGCGGGCGCCGAGACCAATCGCGGCGTCGGCGGCGAGGTCCATGGGACCTATGTTGACGTCAAGGACTACAAGCTGCGCGCCTTCGGCGGCGCGGTCGGTTGGCATGACCGCCTTGAGCTGTCGGCCACGCGCCAGGAATTCGACACCGGCGCGAGCGGCGCCAAGCTGGGGCTCGGCAAGGGCTTCACCTTCAAGCAGACGGTGCTGGGCGCCAAGGTCCGCGTCTTGGGCGACGCGGTCTACACTCAGGACAGCTGGGTGCCGCAGGTCAGCGTCGGGGCGCAGTACAAGGACAATAGCCAGGACGCCATCGTCCGCGCGGTCGGCGCCAAGGACGATAAGGGCCTCGACGTCTATGTCGCCGCCACCAAGCTCTTGCTGAGCCAGTCTCTGGTGCTGAACGGCGCGGTGCGGATGACCAAGGCCAACCAGACGGGCCTGCTGGGCTTCGGCGGCGTCAATGGCGGCTACAAGCCCCAGTTCGAGGGCTCGGCCGGCTACCTGCTGAGCAAGCGCCTAGTGGTTGGGGCCGAGTATCGCACCAAGCCCAGCAATTTGGCCTTCGCCAAGGAGGACGACTGGATGGACTTGTTCGCGGCCTATGCCGTCAACAAGCACCTTTCGGTCACGGCGGCCTATGTCGACCTCGGCGACATCGCCACCTTCAAGAACCAGCGCGGTCTGTACCTGTCGCTGCAAGCCGGCTTCTAAGGGGAGCGCGATGAGAAAGACCTTCGTTCTCGCGGCAATCGCCGCCTTGACCCTGGCCGGCCCGGCCTTCGCCCAGGACACCACGCCGCCGGGGGAAAAGCCGGTGGATCCGTATACGCCGTCGCCCGCCAACGCCGGCGCCGCGCCGCTGACGGATCCGGCGACCTTCCAGGCCTTCCACGGCAAGGAGGGCCTGACCCGCATCGCCGGCGACCTGGTCGATCGCAGCATCGCCGACCCGCGCATCAAGGACATCTTCGCGACCACCGACGTCCCGCGCCTGAAGCGGACCCTGGCCGAGCAGTTCTGCTACGTGCTGGGCGGCGGCTGCGTCTACACCGGCCGCGACATGGCCGCTGTCCACAAGGACATGGGCGTCACCAACCGGGACTTCAACGCGCTGGTCGAGAACCTGCAGTGGGCGATGGACAAGGAGGGCGTGCCCTTCGCCGTCCAGGGCAAGCTGCTGGCCAAGCTGGCGCCGATGCAGCGCAAGGTCGTGGAGCGCTAAGCGCCTCCACGGACTTGTAAAGCCGCGCGGTCACGCGGATATGAGGCGCTCTCAACCGGAGGCCTCGCCCGTGACCGCTACCCTCGACGACGCCCGCGTGGCGCTGGACCGCATCGCCGACCCGGCGAGCGGGCAGGGGCTGGTCGCCGCCGGCCTGGTGCAGGGCCTGGTGGTCCGCAATGGCCGCGCCGGTTTCATGCTGGAGGTCCCGGCCAGCCAGGCCGCGTCCTACGCTCCCGTCCGCGAGGCTGCCGAGAGGGTTTTGGCCGCCCTGCCGGGCGTCGAGCAGGCCCAGGTCGTCCTGACCGCCCAGGCCGTCGAGGGCGCGACCCGGGTGCGAAAGGGCGCAAAGATCAGCGAGGATCCGCAGGCGCGCGTGGTCCCGCCGCCGGAAGCCGAAAAGCCCGCCCACGTCCGCCACGTCATCGCCGTGGCCTCGGGCAAGGGCGGGGTGGGCAAGTCCACGGTCTCGACCAATCTGGCGGTGGCCTTCGCGAAGATGGGTCTGCGCGTGGGCCTGCTGGACGCCGACATCTATGGCCCCTCGGCCCCCAAGATGATGGGCGTCGACGGCGATCCGCTGTTCGAGAACGAGAAGCTGCAGCCGCTGGAGGCCCACGGCGTCAGGCTGATGTCGATCGGCTTCATCGTCGACGAGGGCAAGGCGATGATCTGGCGCGGCCCGATGGCCTCGTCGGCCGTCCGCCAGATGATCCACGACGTGGCCTGGGGCTCGGAGGCCCAGCCGCTGGACGTGCTGGTCGTCGACCTGCCGCCGGGCACCGGCGACGTTCAGCTGACCCTGGTCCAGAAGCTGCGGATCGACGGCGTGGTCTTGGTCAGCACGCCGCAGGAGATCGCCCTGATCGACGCCCGCCGGGCGGCCTCGATGTTCCAGAAGACCGCCACGCCGATTCTGGGCCTGATCGAGAACATGGCCTTCTTCCCCGATCCGTCGACCGGCGCCCCGATCCCGATCTTCGGCGAAGGCGGCGGCGTGGCCGAGGCCGAGCGCCTGGGCGTGCCGCTCTTGGGCCGCGTGCCGATCGAGATCGCCGTGCGCATCGGCGGCGACCAGGGCGTCCCGGCCGTGATCTCCGAGCCCAAGGGCCAGGCGGCGGAGGTCTTCGTCGCGGCGGCGGAAACGCTGTGGAAGAGCATCAGCCTCTGATCAAGAAAAAGCCCGCCCGGATCGCTCCGGGCGGGCTTCTCTTTTCAGCGGTGCGTCTGCCTTAGAAGCTGAAGCGGGCGCCGGTCGCCAGGACGACGGCCGAGCCGGTCACGTCGCCGTTCAGGCGGACGGTCGAGCTGGTCGCGGTCACGTCGGTGCGGTTGATCTTGCTGTCATCAAAGCTGATGTAACTGATCGCGGCGTCGAGCTTGATGTTGTCCGTCGCGGCCCAGGTGGCGCCGGCGGCGTACATCATGCGGTCGCCGTCCGGCACGCGGGCGGTGCGGCCGACGTCCGGCGTCGGGGTCGGGTCGTACTGGACGCCGGCCCGCAGGGTCAGGCGCGGCGAGGCCTGATAGTCCACGCCGGCGGCGTAGGTGGTGACGTTCTTGTAGTTCTGAGCGCTGGTCGAGGCGCCGCCCGGGAAGCTGACGCGGATGGCGTCGAACTCTTTCCAGCCCACGCGGCTGACCGAGGCGTTCAGGGTCCACTGATCGTTCACCGCCAGGCGGGCGCCGACATTGGCGATCCAGGGCAGGCTGATCTTGGCCTGGCCGTCGACCGAGAAGTTGTTGGCGGCCGGGATCGGGGCCAGCAGGCCGCCGACGGTCACGGTGCCGTCCAGCTTCTGGTCGATCTTCGAGCGATAGCTGGCGCCGATGGTCAGGGCCTTGCTCGGGTGGATCTGAGCGCCGACCGTGTAGCCATAGGCCCAGCCGTCGCCCTTCAGCGACTGGCTGCCATCGGCCTGCAGCGGCGAGATGTTCGGCAGGGCGTTGGTCAGCTTGGCGTCGGCATAAAGCGCGGTGACGCCCACGCCCAGGTCGATCATGTCGTTGACGCGATAGGCGATGACGCCGTCGACATTGACCGTGCGCAGCTGCGACTTCAGGGCGTCGTAACGCGTCCAGCTGTTGGTGTTGTATTCGGTGGTGAAGTTGTAGGGCGCGGCGACCGAGACACCGAAGGCCAGCTTGTCGTTGATGCGGAACGCGACGCCCGCGTTCGGCACGACGCCGTCATTGATCGGGTCATAGGCGGTTGCGTCGCCGCCCACCGCGGTGGTCAGGCCCGCCGGCGGCACCGGGCGGGTGATGGTCGAACCGGTGTTGGTGACCTTGGAGTCCACCTGGATCATGTTCAGGCCGATATAGCCTTCGTTGCGCTCGATGCCGGCGATCGAGGCGGGGTTCCACCACAGGCTGCCGACGCCCTTGTCGGCGACTTCACCGGAATAGGCGCGGCCGGTGCCGCGCACCGATTGTTCCTGCAGATAGAAGGCCGAAGCGGAGGCCTGGGAAGCGGCGGCAAGCGCCAGCAGAGCGACGCCGGCGGCGAGGCTGGTACGCGAGAGAGACATTGTGACGTGCGACCTTCTTGGGGAGGAAGAGGCTCGCCGAACACCTGTTGGGCGCTCGAGGAGCGCCGCGTTTAACGTATCTGTTCAAATACCGTTGCTATAAATTGTCGAGAACATGAATTTTGTCAGTTCTGTTAAAGATACGGGGCCGTAGAGGCCCCGCATCAATCGTCGTTACGTCAAAATCAGGCCGCGACTTGCCGAGAAATCGGCAAAGCTTGTGCCAATTCAGCCGCCGGCCATCTTGCGGAAGAACTTCTGGCCTTGTTCTCCGCCGTTGAAGTAGGCCTTCTGGCCGTCCTCGGCGGTGATCTTGTCCCAGCTGTCGCGAACCTCTTCGGCCGACAGGCCGTCCTCGCCCAGATAGACGCCCTCGGTCTCGTAGATGCGCGACAGGGCGAAGGCCCCGGCGCCGGCGGTCAGGATCGCGCCGGTGGGCGCTTCTTCCGAGCACAGGTAGACCACGCCCGGCGTGACATATTCCGGGGCCAGCTTGGCCAGCACTTCCGGCGGCATCAGGCCCTCGGTCATGCGGGTGGCCGCGACCGGGCTGATGGCGTTGATCTTGATGTCGTTCTTGGCGCCCTCGAGCTTGAGGGTGTTCATCAGGCCCAGCACCGCCATCTTGGCCGCGCCGTAGTTGCTCTGGCCGAAGTTGCCGTACATGCCCGACGACGAGGTTGTCACGACGATGCGGCCGTAGTTCTGGGCCTTCATGATGTCCCAGACCGCCTTGATCGGCTTGAAGGTGCCGAACACGTGCACCTGCATGACCAGCTCGAAGTCGGCCAGATCCATCTTGGTCAGGGTCTTGTCCCGCAGGATGCCGGCGTTGGCGACCAGGATGTCGATGCGGCCCCACTTGTCCATGGCCGTCTGGACCATGTTGGCGACGCCCGCGTCATCCGTCACCGAGGCGCCGTGGGCGATGGCTTCGCCGCCGAAGGCCTCGATCTCGGCCACCACCTTCAGGGCCGCGTCGGACGAGCCGCCCGAGCCGTCGACGCTGCCGCCCAGGTCGTTGACCACGACCTTGGCGCCGCGCCGCGCCAGCTCCAGGGCGTGCTGCCGGCCAAGGCCGCCGCCGGCGCCCGTCACGATCGCCACCTTGCCGTCGAAGCGGATGTCCGCCATGCCCAAGTCTCCCTCAAACGCATGTTTGGTTTGGCCGTGTTGTGCGGCGCGGGAGGAGGGGCGTCAAGGGTCGCGATCCTCATGCGCGGCGCACACGCCCGTTCGACTTCACGCGGCTGGCCGCTGAAGGCAGGGAAGGGAAGCGGAGCGCCCGGGCGACGCCCGGAGGGTTGGGTAGAGGTTACCGTTTCGACGAAGCCAGAGCGCTCCGCGCAGCCGTTATCCGAAAGCCTCCGGGGCGGCGGGGTGTTATCCCGCTCCCGAACGCGCCTTCGACGGGCGGAGAGGCCGGCTAAGCCTTGTCCGGACCGCGCGGGCGATTTCAGCCCGCGCCTGTAGTGCTGCCAGCCCGCGCCCGACGTCGTTTCTGTGTTCCAGGGTCGACTACCTCGGGGAAGGACGCGGTTGCGGAGTTTCCCCCGCACTGACGAGCACGACCCGCTCGACCACCCCTGACAGCCGTCACGATCGCCGGCCGGACGTCCCTTCCAAGCCGTCAGGTGGGGTTAGTATGGGGCGGCGGCGAACGCGGGGGATTCAGGGGCGTGAAAAATCGACAAGCAATTGATTTTTCTAAAGTCGATATCTTGAGCGCCGAGGATAAGGATGCGCCAATCCCCGTCGTCGGCTGAAAAGTGAGCGCTCCAAATGTCCGCTATGGGTGGGGAGCGGACATGCTCCCTCTCCCATGGGAGAGGGCTGGGGGGAGGGGTTACAGCGCTCGACGGAGTGCCGGCACGCCGTCAAACCTCGTAACCCCTCACCCTCCCACCGCTTCGCGGCGGGTCCCTCCCTCTCCCTAAAGGAGAGGGGCTCAAGATCGCCTATGGGGCGTTAGCCGACATCGGAGCCCCAAGGTCGCCCTCAAGAAACCCTCTTTCTATAGAGAGGGATTGGATCAGCGCCCTAAGCCTTCTTCTTCGTCATCCCGCCGGCCACCGGCTGGGTCGGCTTGTCGCGCTTCACGCCGGCCTTCTGGCCCGGCTTCATGAACTTCACCAGCACGCGCTGACCCACCAGGAACGGGGCGCCGTCGGCGCTGACCACGACTTCGACGACGCGTTCGTCGCTGCGCTGGCTGGGGTCGTCCGAGGCCAGCTTGCGGGCGCCGAAGACGGCGGCGCGGCGCAGGACCTTGCCGGTGAAGGTTTGGTCCGGATTGCCTTCCGGCTGGATCTCGACCTCCTGGCCGATCTTCACGTTGGGGATGTCGGCCTCGACGATCTCGGCGCGGACGATGCGCTGGGTGTTGGGCTCGAGGTCGAACATGGCCGTGACGTTCAGGGTCGAGGCGCCGGCGCCCGGATTGGCCTGGCGGCGGGCGATACGGCCGTCGGCCGGGGCGCGGATGATCGTCAGTTCCTGATTGTACTTGGCCTGGGCGACCTGGGCCGAGGCCACGCCGATGGCGGCCTGCTGGGCGCCGATATTGGCCTGGGCCGAGGCGATCTGGTCGCGTGCCGCGTCCAGTCGCTGGGCGGCGACGAAGTTAGAGGCGCTGAGGGCCTGCAGGCGGGCGTACTCGCGCTGGGCCGTGCGCAGCTGCACCTGGAACAGGGCCAGCTGGGCGCGGGCCGAGGACAGGGCGGCCGAGGCCGTCTGGGCGGCCAGGCGGACGTCGTCGTCCTCCTGCTTGGCCAGGGGTTGGCCGGCCTTCACGACGTCGCCTTCCTGGACATAGACGTCCCGGACGATGCCTTGGCGGCGCGCGGCCACCTGGATGACGCCGCCCTCGACGTCGGCCTTGCCCTGGGCGATGGCGGCGTAGGGGGAGGGCTCCTCCTGGGCGGCGGCGGCTTCGAGCTTCTTCTTCTTCTCGGCCGCCTGGCCCTTCATGTAGAAGAAACCGCCGCCGAGCAGCACGGCGACAACGATGGCGATCCAGAAGGCGGGTCGGCGCAGAAACGCGGGCATTCTCAAGTTCCCCCAGAAATTCAGTGGCTGAGCGGCGCGGGATTGGCGTCGGGCGTTCTACGCACGTCGTCCAGGATCCGGCCGTCTTCGATGTGGATGACGCGGTCGGCATAGGCCTCGAGCCGCGGATCGTGGGTCACGCAGATCACCGCCGCGCCACGCTCGGTGGCGGCCGCGCGCAGCAGCTTGATCACGATCTCGCCGCTCTTGCCGTCGAGGGCCGAGGTCGGTTCGTCCGCGAAGATCAGGTTCGGGTTCTTGGCCAGCGCCCGGGCGATGGCCACGCGCTGCTTCTCGCCGCCCGACAGTTCCGAGGGGCGCTGGTTGACGCGCGGACCCAGGCCCACCGACTCCAGCGCCGCCTGGGCGCGGCGCGCGGCCTCGCCCGGGCCGACGTCCTGGTATTTCAGGACCGTCATCACCTGCTGTTTGGCCGTCAGGGCCGGGAACAGGTTGAAGCCCTGGAAGATGAAGCCGCAGTGGTCGAGGCGGAACTTGTCGATCTTGCCTTTCGGCAGGGCCCACAGGTCCTTGGCCTCCAGCGCCGAGACCTTGCCCTCGTCGGGCATCAGCAGGCCGGAGAGGGCGGCGACCAGGGTCGACTTGCCCGAGCCCGAGGGGCCCATGACCATGGTCACGTCGCCGTGCTTGGCGTCGAAGTCCACGCCCTTGAGCACCTCGATGAAGGTCCGGCCGGTCTTGAACCGCTTGACCAGGCCCTGGGCCGAGAGCGCGCTCTGGCCGCGCTTGTGGCTGTGATCG
Source organism: Caulobacter sp. FV1ye6ST (assembly GCF_058681225.1). Lineage (NCBI taxonomy): Bacteria > Pseudomonadati > Pseudomonadota > Alphaproteobacteria > Caulobacterales > Caulobacteraceae > Caulobacter > Caulobacter sp. FV1ye6ST. Next base: position 3,471,859 of record NZ_CM178733.1, on the reverse strand, counting down.
TGTTTGTACTCGGGGCTCATCGCAGCAGGTCCGCCGGCTGGCTGTTCTTGAGGATGCCCAGCGACAGGAAGCCGGAGAGCATGGCGATGAGGATCAGGAACACCGCGACGATGATCACCAAGGTCGGCGGGAAATACATCGGCACCCCGCCCGCCACGGCCAGCAGCGAGACCAGCCAGGTCAGCAGGCCGGCGGCCAGCACGCCGACGCAGCCGACCCAGAAGGAAAGCTCCATGACGATGTTGCGCAGGTCGCCCATCGACACGCCCAAGGCGCGCAGGGAGGCGAACTCCTTGATGTTGGCCATGATCGCGCCGCGCAGGGTCTGCCAGGTGATGGCCACGCCGATCAGCAAGCCCAGGAAGGCCGAGAAGCCCAGCATGATGCCGATGATCTGGTCGTCCAGCATGGCGCCGGAATTGGCGTCGGCCAGCTCCTGGCGGGTCCAGGCGCGGAACTTGCCGTCGGCCTTCTTGTTCAACTGGGCCGCGACGATCTCGGCGCGGGCTGGGTCCTGGATCTCGACCATCAGCGGGCCGACGCGCTGGCCGGTGTCGGCCTCGCCCAGCATCCGCAGGGTGTCGCGCGACATGACCAGCGTCGGCTGGATGATGTTCGGATAACCGCGGGTGACGACGGCGATATTGATGGTCTTGCCGTTGTAGAGGGCCTTGTCGCCCTTCTTGACGCCCAGGCGTTTGAGGGCCGTCTCGTCCACCGCCACGGCGTAGGGACGGCGCAGGGCCTCGATCATCGACTGGGTGTAGTCGGTGGGCACGGTCACGTAGCCGGGGATCGCGTCGATCACCGTGACGTTGACGAACTCGCTCTTGCGGGACGAGCCGCCGCCGCCCTTGCCCTTGCCGGCCTTCTTGGCGCGGGCCTCTTCCTTGGCCTGCTGCTCGGGGGTCTGGATGTTCTGGAAGCGGCCGCCGGAGCCGTCCAGCGGGGCCACCTGGGTGACTTCGGGATGGCTGTAGACCAGCGGGATCATGCGGCGGGGCAAGCCCGAGGGGCCGCCGAACAGCGCCTTGGCGCCGGGGCCCAGCACCATGATGTCGGCGCGCGCGCGGTCGATCTGGGCGGTGAAGCCCTTGCCGATGCCGACGAACATGCCGACCTGCGCCAGGACGAGAAGGCCCGAGAAAGCGAGAGCGACCACGGCCGCCATGTAACGACGCCACTCATAGAGAAGAGTGGCCAAGGCCAACGACATCCGGACTCTAGCTCCCCCATACCGACGGTTGCAGCAATGGACGGCGATCGCGGAACGGCCAAGTTAAATCGAGGTAAGGCGGCGTTGCGGGCATGAAATATTGGACATGTGCGCTAAAGGAGGCTGGCTAGTCCTCGGCGCCGGCGCTAAGCGGCAAGTCAGAGTGCAGCGACCCACGGGTTCATGACGGTTTTTCGCACAGCGTCCGCCCAGATCAGCGTCCTGGCCCTCGCGCTAGCGGCTATGGGGGCCGCGACGGGATCGGCGCGGGCGGACGAGGGGATGTGGACCTTCGACAAGGTCCCGGTCGAGGCGATCCGCCGGGCCTATGGCGTCTCCCTGGACCAGGCCTGGCTGGACACCGCCCAGGCTTCGGCGGTGCGGCTGACCAACGGCTGCTCGGGCGGGATCGTCAGTCCCGAGGGTCTGGTCGCCACCAACGCCCACTGCCTCGCCGACTGCGCCCAGGCCCTGTCGGACGGCGGGGCGGACTACGTCAAGGACGGGTTCCTGACCGACGGACGCGAGGACGAGCGCAAGTGCGCCGGCCTGCAGGCCGAGGTGCTGCTGACCATCACCGACGTCACCGACCAGGTGCGCGCGTCCGTGGAGGGCAAGAGTGGCCGCGACTTCGTCCAGGCCCGCGAGGGCGCGCTGGCGCTGGCCGAACTGGCCGCCTGCGGCCAGGACCAGACCCTGCGCTGCCAGGCGATCAGCTTCTTCCGGGGCGGCCAGTACAAGGTCTACAAGTACCGCCGCTACGATGACGCGCGGCTGGTCTTCGCGCCGGAACGGGCCTCGGCGGCGTTCGGCGGCGATCCGGACAACTACAACTTTCCCCGTTACGGGCTCGATGCGGCCTTCCTGCGCCTCTACGCCAACGGCCAACAGGCCTCGACGCCGAGCTTCCTGCGCTTGCGGAGCAGCGCCCCGGTCGAGGGCGAGCCGACCTTCGTGGTCGGCAATCCGGGCGCGACCGACCGGCAGCTGACCGTGGCCCAGCTGGAGACCCAGCGCGACCTCGTCCTGCCGATGCAGCAATTGCAGCGGGCCGAGCTGCGCGGCCGCCTGATCCAGCTGCGCCAGCAGGATGACGACCACGCCCGCGCCGCGACGCAAGGCCTGGCGTGGGTCGAGAACGGCTACAAGGCGGGGCTGGGCAAGCAGGCCGCGCTCAAAGACAAGGCGTTCATGGCCGCCAAGCGCGTGGCAGAGGACGACTTGCGCGCCAAGGTCGCCGCCGATCCGAAGCTGGCGGCGGAGGCGGGCGCGGCCTGGGACCAGATCGCCGCGGCCCAAGCCCAGGCGGCCGAACTCTATCCGGCCCTGCGGATGCTGGAGAGTGGGGCGGGCGGCGGCTCGGACCTCTTCTACTATGCCCGCCTGCTGGTCCGGGCGGCGCAGGAGCGGACCAAGCCCAACGCCGCGCGGCTGCCCGAATACGCCGACACCCGTCTGCCGATGATCGAACGCAAGCTGGCCGACCTGCCGCCGGTCGATCCGGTGCTGGAGCGGGTCTATCTGGAGCACTGGCTGCTCAAGACCCGCGAGATCCTTACCGTCGACGCGCCGCAAGTCCGGGCGCTGCTGGGCAAGGAAAGCCCGGAAGCCATCGCCGCGCGCCTGGCCGAAAGCCGGCTTGGGGATCCGGCGGTGCGCGAGGCGCTGTGGAAAGGCGGGCTGGAGGCCATCGAGGCTTCGGACGATCCGCTGATCCAGTTCGTGCGGCGCGTCGATCCGCTGGCCCGCGCGGCCCGCGCCGCCTACGAGGCCGAGGTCTCGGGACCCGTCGACAAGGCCGCGGAGAAGATCGCCCGCGCCCGTTTCGCCGTGCTGGGCGATGCGGTCTATCCGGACGCCACGTTCTCGCTGCGCCTGTCCTATGGCCAGGTCGCCGGCTGGCGCGAGCAGGGGCGGGCGGTTCCGGCCGTCACCACCTTCGCCGGGTTCTACGACCGCGTCACCGGCGCCGAGCCGTTCGCCGCCGCCCCGCGTTGGCTGGACGCCAAGGAGGACCTGAAGCCCGACATGGTGTTCGACTTCGTCAGCACCAACGACATCATCGCCGGCAATTCCGGCTCGCCCGTGCTGGACGCCAAGGGGCGGATGATCGGCTTGGCCTTCGACGGCAACATCCATGTGTTGGGCGGCGCCTATGGCTATGACGGGGCCAAGAACCGTACGGTGTCGGTGTCGGCGGCGGCCATCGTCGAGGCGCTGACGAAGGTCTACGACCGCACGGCCCTGGTCCGCGAACTGACCGGCCGGTAGCGCGCGCTCCGCGCGAGCCGGAGGCGCGTGTTTCGCGGCGGCCGTGCAGCGTTAACCTTGTCCACAAAACGCCTCATGTCTTAATTGCAACATGCTGAAAACTGGAATGTTTTTCGCGTGATCCCTCTGGCGTCGACACTTGGCGCGACGGAAGGGGCTCGCCCACGCAGGCGGCCCCCCAACAGAGGGTGAGCACTATGACCATAACCAGCGCTGGCTCATCGACGAGTCTGGCTCAGCTTCGCCAGCTGCAGCAGGCGGCCTTCAAGACGGCGGATACCGACGGCGATGGGCAGCTTTCGCTGACCGAGTTCCAGTCCATCGGGCAAAATGTGCAGGGGGCGGAGGGCCGACAGGGCCCGCCGCCGATGCGCGGGGGCGGCGGTCCCGGCGAACATTTCAAAGGCGACACACTGTCGTCGCTGCTCTCGACCCAGTCGGTCGACGACCTGACAAGCTCCCTGATGAAGGCGGGCGACGCCGACGGCGACGGCAAGATGAGCGCCAGCGAACTCTCCTCGGCCCTGGCCGCCAACGCCCCCGAAGGCGCGAAGGGCAAGGGGATCGAGGACAAGATGGCGTCGGACATCATGTCGGCCCTCGACACCGATGGCGACGGCGGCCTGTCGTCGTCCGAGATCTCCTCGGCGATCACCACGGCCGCCGCCAACGAGTCGTCGGCCCAGGCGACGCGTGGCGCGCACGGCCACCATCACGGGCCGCCCCCCTCGGGCGGCGCGGAGGGCGCGTCGGGCTCGAGCGGCGTGTTCGAAAGCCTCGACACCAACCATGACGGCACGGTCTCGGCCGAGGAACTGGCCGCCGCCAACAGCAGCGACAGCACGACCGGAACCAGCGCCGCCTCCGACCTGATCAAGACCGCCGACCAGGACGGCGACGGGACCCTGAGCGGCGGCGAGTTCGCGGCCCTGCTCGACCAGGGCAAGTCTACCGGGACCGACGCGTCCTCGACCCTGGCCAGCCTGATGTCGGGCTCCACGGCCGCCGCCGACCTGATGCAGAAGCTGCTGGCCCAGTTGGACAAGGCGATGACGACCTCGTCGTCGACCGGCACGGCGGCGAGCGGCGGGACGAACGTTACGGCTTAGCGGCCCGACCTTGTCATCCCGGATCGGCCTTAGGGGCCGTCCGGGATGACGGCGCCAGTTGGTAAGAGGTCTCTGACTTAGGCAATCGACGCCTTCCTTAACCAAACCTTACGCAAGGCGCTTGCGTGCGACGGCTGACTTGGTGTCATTCTTCGCCTCTTGAACGGCGTCGCGGGGGCGTCGCCTCTTTGTAAGGTTGTCGTCTTGATGTTCCGTCCCGAGAACGTTCAGGCCCTCGCGGGTCTGGCGCTCACTTTGGGCCTCTGCTGGCTCGTTTCCGAGAATCGCAAGCGATTCCCGTGGGTTCTGGCGATCGCCGCCCTCGTCGTCCAAGTGCTGCTGGTGGTGGTGCTGTTTGGCCTGCCCCAGGCGCGCCAGCTGCTGCAGGGCGTCAACGGCGCCGTGGAGGGCCTGGCCAGCTCGACTCAGGCCGGCACGGCCTTCGTGTTCGGCTTCCTGGCGGGTGGCGACCAGCCGTTCACGGTCAGCAACCCGAACGCGGGCTTCATCTTCGCCTTCCGCGTCATGCCGGTGATCCTGGTGGTCTGCGCCCTGTCGGCGCTGCTGTGGCACTGGAAGATCCTGAAATGGGCCGCTCAGGGCTTCGGCTTCATCTTCCAGAAGACGCTGGGCCTGCGGGGCCCGCCGGCGCTGGCCACCGCCGCCACCATCTTCATGGGTCAGATCGAAGGCCCGATCTTCATCCGCGCCTATCTCGACAAGCTGTCGCGCTCGGAACTGTTCATGCTGATCACGGTCGGCATGGCCTGCGTCTCGGGTTCGACCATGGTCGCCTACGCCACCATCCTGGCCGGCGTGCTGCCCAACGCCGCCGCCCACGTGCTGACCGCCTCGATCATCTCGGCCCCGGCCGGCGTGCTGTTGGCCCGCATCATCGTGCCGTCCGACCCGATGGAGAAGGGCGGAGACCTTGATCTCTCGACCGAGGACAAGACCTACGGCTCCTCGATCGACGCGGTGATGAAGGGCACCACCGACGGCCTGCAGATCGCGCTGAACGTCGGCGCGACCCTGATCGTCTTCGTGGCCCTGGCCACCATGGTCGACAAGATCCTGGGCGCCATGCCGCCGATCGGCGGCCAGCCGCTGAGTATCGCCCGCGGCCTGGGCGTGGTCTTCTCGCCCCTGGCCTGGTCGATGGGCGTGCCCTGGAAGGAAGCCGGCACGGCCGGCGGCCTGCTGGGCGTCAAATTGATCCTCACCGAGTTCACCGCCTTCATCCAGCTCGCCAAGGTCGGCGGCGTGGCGCTGGACGAGCGCACGCGGATGATCATGACCTACGCCCTATGCGGCTTCGCCAACATCGGCTCGGTCGGCATGAACGTCGCCGGCTTCTCGGTCCTGGTGCCGCAACGCCGCGCCGAGGTGCTGAGCCTGGTCTGGAAGGCGATGATGGCCGGCTTCCTGGCCACCTGCCTGACCGGCTCCCTGATCGGCCTGATGCCCCGGGCGCTGTTCGGGCTTTGATCACCTAAGAGTTGCTCTGCCTCTCCCTTCCCCCATCAAGGGGGAAGGGCTTCTATGTGCGGAAACGGGAGGAACGCATGAAACTCTATGACTGTCTCCGCGCGCCCAATCCTCGGCGTGTCCGCTGGTTCATGGCCGAGAAGGGCATCACCGACATCGAGGTCGTGACGCTGTCGATCATGCGAGGCGAGCACAAGTCGCCTGACTATCGCGCCAAGGTCGGTGTGTCGCACATGCCCGCCCTGGAGCTGGACGATGGGATGGTGATCACCGAGTCCGTGGCGATCTGCCGCTATCTGGAGAGTCTCTATCCGGAGCCGAACATGTTCGGGCGCGATCCCAAGGAGACGGCGATCATCGAGATGTGGCAGCGTCGCACCGAGATGATGATCGTGACGCCGCTGGCTCTGGCCGTCCGCCACACTAATCCGAACATGGCCGCGCTCGAGTCTCAGGTCCCCGAGGTCGGCGAGAACAATCTCACCGGGGCCAAGCGCGCCTTGAGTTTCCTCGACAAACGCCTGGCCGAGAGCGAGTTCGTGGGCGGCGACCGGGTGACCATCGCGGACGTCGTCACCGTCACCGGCGTCGACTTCGGCCGGATGATCGACTTCCGACCTGACGAGGATCTGGTCCACGTCAACCGCTGGCTCTCGGCGATGCTGTCACGGCCTGCCGCGGCCGCCGGGATGCCCGCCCCTAAATCCGCGGCCTGATCTTCTTCACCACGCCCGAGAAGTTCAGCATCGGTCCGGTCCCGGTCGAGATCAGGCCGCGGATGAACAGCAGCGAGCCGCCAGCCTTGATCACCTCGCCCGTGCCGGTGATCAGGTCGCCGGGTCGGGCGGGGCCGATGAATTCGCCGTTGAGGCTGACGGTCACGGCGCGGCTATCGGCCAGTTCCTTCCAGGCGATGGCGAACAGCGAAAAGTCGGCGAAGGTCATCATGCAGCCGCCGTGCATGAAGCCGCCGCCGTTCATGTGCTTGGTCTCGGCGCGGAAGGCGGTGGTGACCGGGCCGTTCTCGTCTTCGCGGAAGTAGAAGGGCCCCGACTGGTCCTCGAACGGGTCCAGACCCGACCAGGTCCGCCAGCCGGCCCAGTCGCCCGTCTCGACCAGGCGCGGGCCGCTCATGATTTCGTTTCCGCCGTCCATGGGCCATCCCCTCCGCGTGTTCTTATCGTTGTTCAGTTAGAAGGGCGCGGCATCCGGTGCAAGCCGCCTGTTCTTGCCTACAGTCTCGCCTCTGCTGGCAATCCATGGCAAGGGAGCGCTCATGACCTCCCCGATCCAAGACACGATCCTGTCCCTTCTCGCGCCGCTGGCCGAGGGCAAGTCGATCGACCCGATGAACGTCGCCAAGGCGATCCAGCCCGAGCGCTGGCAGCAGATCCTCGGCCACGTCCGCACCAACGCCATCGAGCTGGCCCGCGAGGGCAAGGTGGTGATCCTGCGCCACAACAAGCCAGTCAATCCGGAGCAATTCCGCGGCGTCTATCGCATCCGTACGCGCCTGGAAGGCGATCCGACCAGCTTCGAGGACACGGTTACGGACGATGTCGAGAGCGACGAAGACTAGTCACGCTTGGCATCCGGTGGCGCGCGCCTAAATCCCCGATGATGCCGCTCGATACGCTTCTCTCCGACATCGCCGCCTGCCGGGCGTGCGCGCCGTACCTGCCGCACGTTCCCCGGCCCGTGACGCGGGTGCGCGGGGAGACCCGCATCCTGATCGCCGGGCAGGCGCCGGGCCGGCTGGTGCACGAGACCGGCCTGCCGTTCAACGACCCGTCCGGCAACCGTCTGCGCCAGTGGATGGGGATCGACCGCGAGACCTTCTACGGCCGGCCGGAGATCGGCGTAGCGGCCATGGCCTTCTGCTTTCCCGGCACCAATCCCAAGGGCGGCGACTATCCGCCGCCGCCGCGTTGCGCGGCGATGTGGCGGTCCCGATTGCTGGCCGAGCTGCCGAATGTCGAACTGACCCTGCTGGTCGGCGGCTACGCCCAGGCCTGGGCGCTGCCGGGGCGGACCGGCAAGACCATGACCGAGACCATCGCCCGCTGGCGCGAGTTCGGGCCGAACGTCCTGCCGATGCCCCATCCGTCGTGGCGCAACACCGCCTGGCTGAAGCGCAATCCCTGGTTCGAGGAAGAGGTCGTGCCCTTCCTTCGCCAGCGCGTCGCGGACATTCTGGGACGATGAACCGCCGCGCCCTGATCCTGACCGCGTCCGCCGCCGCGCTGACGGCCTGCGCGCCGCTGCGACAAGGGCCGGGCCTTGGGCCGCTGGGCTTTCGAGGGCCGCGGATCGAGACCGACGCCTTCGTCAGCTTCGACGGCGCGCGCCAGGGCCTGATGCGCTGGCTGCCCGCCACGGAGCCGGAGTGGGTCGTGGTCGGGCTGCACGGCATGAATGACTATTCCAACGCCTTCCACCTGGCCTCCGATTGGTGGGCGGGGAGGGGGATCGCGACCTATGCGCTGGATGTCCGGGGCTTTGGCCGTTCGCCCGAGCGTGGCGTCTGGGCGCCGACCGAACTGGTGCTGGACGACGTGCGGGCGCTGATCACGGCGGTGCGCGAGCGCCATCCGAACGCCAAGCTTGCCCTGGCCGGGATCAGCATGGGCGGCGCGTTGGCGATCAGCGCCATGGCTTCCGACAACCCGCCGCCGGTCGATAAGCTGATGCTGTTCGCCCCGGCCGTCTGGGGCTGGTCGAACCAGCCGCTGCCCAACCGCATGAGCCTTTGGGTCAGCGCCCACGTGCTGGGCCAGTGGGTGGTCAAACCGCCGGACTGGCTGGTCCGCAACGTCATGGCCTCGGACAATATCGACGAACTGCGCCGCATGGGCCGCGACCCGCTGATGATCTGGGGCGCGCGGTCCGACACGATCTACGGCCTGGTCGGGCTGATGGAGCGCGCCTGGAAGTCGACGGGTGGGATCAATGTCCCGGTCGCCTGGTTCTACGGGGCCAACGACCACATCATCCCGCGCGAGCCGACGGTCGAGGCTATCGGCCGGCTGAAGCCGGGCGCGAAGACCGCCTACTACGCGCACGGCTATCACCTGCTGCTGGTCGACCGGCAGGCCGCCAAGGTCTGGGCCGACGCCGAGGCGTTCCTGCGCGGCGCGCCGGGGCCTTGGCCGCCGTCGGGCGCGCCGCCCATTCCGTCCAGCGTGGCGGCGATGACCGCGCTGGATCCGCCCAAGCCGGCCCGACACAAGACGCCGTAAGGTCAGCCTTCGGGGTTGTGAGGGGCGGCGAGGGGGCGTAAAGCCGCCACGTTCATTCTGGCATAGGCGAGACCGACGGCATGACCTTGTTCGATTCCCCCGATTTCGAGGGACACGAAGGCGTCCACGCTTTCTTCGATGAAAAAACTGGTCTGAAGTCGATTATCGCGATCCACTCGACCGCGCGCGGCCCGGCCGCCGGCGGCTGCCGCATGTGGGACTATTCCAGCAGCCAGGCCGCCGTCACCGACGCCCTGCGCCTGTCGCGAGGGATGTCTTACAAGAACGCCATGGCCGAGCTTGACCTGGGCGGCGGCAAGGCCGTGATCCTCGGCGACAGCCGCAGCCAGAAGACGCCGGCGCTGTTCGAGGCCTTCGGCCGGGCCGTCGACAGCCTGAACGGCCAGTACTGGACCGCCGAGGACGTCGGCGTCTCGCCGGCCGACCTGGAAAGCACCCGCAAGACCACCCGCTTCGTCGCCGGCCTGGAAGGCCACGCGGCCGCCTCTGGCGATCCGTCGCCGGTCACCGCCGAGGGGGTGTTCCGCGGCGTGCGTCTCTGTGTCGAGCGCGCCCTGAACCGCGACCTCAAGGGCGTGCGGGTCGCCATCCAGGGCGTCGGCCATGTCGGCGCCTATCTGGCCGAGAAGCTGCACGCCGCCGGCGCGGTCCTGACCATCGCCGATGTCAACCAGACGGCCCTGAACGACGTGGCCGCCAAGACCGGCGCGACGATCGTACCGACCGACGCCATCTTCGACGTCGAGGCCGACGTGTTCGCCCCCTGCGCCCTGGGCGGGGCGATCTCGGCAGCGACCCTGCCGCGCCTGAAGGTCAAGGTGATCGCCGGCGGCGCCAACAACCAGCTGGCCGACGCCATGATCGGCCAGGCCGTGTTCGAGCGCGGCATCCTCTACGCCCCAGACTACGTGATCAACGGCGGCGGCATCATCAACGTGGCCGCCGAGATCCGGGGCCTGGAAGCCGGCGGCGCCTTCGACGGCGCGTGGGTGGCGACCAAGCTGGACCGCCTGGCCCAGACCCTGGCCGAGGTCATCGACCAGTCGATCGCCGAGAAGCGTCCGGCCAATCTGGTCGCCGACGAGATCGCCCGCGCCCGCATCGCGGCGGCGCGCGGCTAAAACCGGCTTCAGGCGTTCTTCCTGGCGGCCCCATGGAGAACGTCATGTCGCATATCGACGACCTGAAAACGCGGATGGACGAGGCTATCGCCGCTCAGGACTTCGAGGCGGCGGCCAAGTTGCGCGACGAGATCGGCGGCATTCAGCACAGCGCCCTGGTGCGGGGCGTCGAGGACGGGCAGCAAGCGTCTTACTTCCAGCGCCAGGTTCCCGGCCGCATGGGCCTGGGCACGGACCAGCCGGTTCCGAAGACGCCCGAAGGCTGGGTCCCGCCGAAGAAGCCCGATCCCATGACCGCCAACCACTCCCGGGGCGGTCGCCGGACCAAGTCCTAGGACGGATCGACATTCAGTTCATCCAGATCATGGATGCGGCTAGGAATGCGAAGCCCTTGAAGTGGATGGTACGGCGTTCATAGCGTGTGGCGAAGCGGCGGAAGTGCTTGAGCCGGTTGAAGCATCGCTCGATGCGGTTGCGCTGCTTGTAGGTGATCTCGTCGTGAGGGATGAGGATCTTACGCGTACGGTTGGAGGGGATGACGGCTTGTGCGCCCATCTCGGCGATGATTTTTCGTAAGGCATTGCTGTCATAGGCTTTATCTGCGAGCACGGCCTCGCCGACCTGGCCCTCCAGAAGGGCTTGCGCCTGGGGTGCGTCACCGGCTTGGCCTGCTGTGACGATCAGGCGCAAAGGCCGCCCCAGACCATCGGCGAGCATGTGGATCTTGGTGGTCAATCCGCCTCGGGAACGCCCCAGCGCCTGATCCTTGGCCCCCCTTTTCCATTCGCCGCCTGCTGGTGAGCGCGGACGATGGTGCTGTCGAGCATCAGGTACTTGTTGTCCCGGTCGGCGGTGAGCGCCTCGAACACCCGCTCCCAGACCCCGCCGTGACACCAGCGGCTGAACCGCCGATGCACTGTGCGCCACTTGCCATAACGCTCGGGCAGATCGCGCCAATGAGCGCCCGACCTCAGAACCCACAAACAGCCATTCACAAACAAGCGGTTATCCGAACCGGTCCGTCCCGGATCACTCGGCTTGCCCGGCAGCAAAAGGGCGATCTTCGCCCACTGACCGTCGCTCAACTCGTACCGCTTCACGCCCATAAAAGGCTCCCGCCAAATCGCGGAACCCTATGAATCAGCACTTCGGCAATCTGGGAATCCCTGAATGTCGATCCGCCCTAGGCCGCTCGGTTCCGACCGCTGATCGCGGCGCCGGCGTCCTTGTCCAGCGACAGGTAGACCGGCAGGGCCAGCAGGGTCACCAGGCCGATCGCCACGAACGGCAAGGTGAAGCGGTCCGGCGTCAGGGCGCCGCCCGCGCCTCGCGCCAGGTGCAGCATCATGCCGCCGAAGCTGACGCCCAAGGCCAGTCCCACCTGCTGGGTCACGGCCGACAGGGTCGAGGCCGCCGCCGTCGAGGTTTCCGGCACGTCGGCATAGGCGATGGTGTTGGCGGCGATGAACTGGTTCGAGCGGCAGAACCCGCCCAGCGTCAGGGCCGCCATCATCAGGGCCATGGGCGTCGCGGGACCGAAGAAGCCGGGCGCGGCGGTGAACAGCGCCGTCAGGGTCACGAACACGGCCAGCGAGGTGCGGAAGCCGAAGCGCTTCAGGCCCGCCGCCGCGAACGGGCGGGCGACCAGCACGCCGACGCCGGTCGCCAGGGTGACGAAGCTGGCCTTCAGCGGGCTCCAACCCAGCGCCACCTGCAGCAGCAGCGGCATCAGGAACGGGCTGGCCCCTATGCCCAGCCGCACCAGCGTCCCGCCGACCAGGCTGGCGCGGAAGGTCGGATAGCGCAGCAGGGTCAGATCCAGGATCGGGCGACCCGTGCGCTTGGCGATACGCAGGTAAACGAAGCCGCAGGCGACGGAGAGCGCCAGCAGGGTGATCTGGGCCCAGGGCGGCAGCAGGTTGACGCCCGCCGTCTCGGCCACGACCACAAGGCCGCTGACCGCCAGGGCCGACAGGACGAAGCCAGGGGTGTCGAAGCGGCCCAGGTCGCGCTTGGGCTCGCTCTTGGGCACGAAGCGCATGACGGCGATCACGCCCAGCAGGCCGACCGGCAGGTTGATGTAGAAGATCCACGGCCATTCGGCGACGCTGAGCACCAGGCCCGCGATCGGCGGGCCGATCAGCGGGCCGACCAGGGCGGGCATGGTGAACCAGCCCATGGCGGTCAGCAGCTTGTCCTTGGGGGTGGCGCCGACGACGATCAGCCGCGCCACGGGGGTCATCATCGCGCCGCCGATCCCCTGGACGATCCGCGAGGCGACCAGGGCCTCCAGGCTGCGCGATTGGCCGCACAGCGCCGAGCCCAGCAGGAAGACGACCATGGCCGACAGGAACACCCGCCGCGCGCCAAACCGTTCCGCCGCCCATCCGCTGGCGGGCGTGAACACCGCCAGCGCCAGAATGTAGGAGGTCAGGGCCAGCTTCAGGTGGATCGGATCGACCGCGAAGGCCCGCGATAGTGTGGGGAGGGCGGTCGACAGGGCCGTGGAGTCGATGAACTCCATCAGCAGCGCGCTGGCCACGGCGATGGAGATCAGGCGCGTCGCGAGTGGCGAGGATGCTGGAGACGGATCGGGCACGAGGGCGATTTACGCCCCTGTACGGCAGGGGTCCATACGCGCGTGCGTCACATCCTCGCGGAACCGAAATGGGCGGCCTAAAGCATTTTCCGATCGGACTGGATCGGTGAAATGCTCTAGCCCTTTGTTTTAACGCATTTCCCGACGACGAACCGGTGTCCACTTCGTCGGAAAATGCTCTAGCGGCCGCGCACCGAGACGCTGACGCCGACGACCGTGTCCTTGTTGGAATAGTCGATCGAGTTGAGCTTGCGGCGGGTGGCGCTCAGCGAGATGAGGCTGTTGCCCTTGCGATAGCCCAGGCCGATCTGGCGGCTGCCGAAGCGGGCCATCTTCTCTTCGCTGTAGCCGGCGTTGCGCCAGCCGCCGAAGGTGTCGCGGATCAGGTTCAGGCCATAGGCCTTGCCCGAACTGGCGGCGTACAGCATCCAGCGGCCACGGCGAAGGTCTTCGGCCGAGGCGCTGGCCTTGGACATCAGGTTCGAGGCGTTCAGCGTCAGGCGCTTCACCGCGCCCGACTGCAGGCCCATGGGCGTGAAGGCCAGCGGCTGGTCGTCGACCTGCATCCGCAGGATCTTGCCGGGGGGGCGGCGATGCTCGACCCGAGTCAAGGCCAGCACCGGACGACCCCGCGCGGCGGAGGTTTCGGCCAGGATCCGCGCGGATGGGCTCGCGGGCGCCGCGACCGGCGCGGGCGGCGGCGTGGTCCGCGAGGCGGCCGCGGCGACGACGGGCGCCGCGCCGGCCAGGCTGTCGTCTTGCGGTCCACCGGCCAGGGCCATCGTGGCGACGGCGGGAACGGCGTGGGCTTCGGCGGCGACGACCGCGGGGGCGGCGGCGCGCCAAGGTTCGCCGCCGTAGCGGGCCGTGGAGATCGGTGCGTCGGGATCGTCCACGGGGGCGCGGACTTCAGGTCCGCCGGCCCCGGGGCCGCCCGCCAGGGTCAGCGACTGGTTGAATTCCTCGGGGGCGTGAGTCGACAGGGCGGTCGCGGCGCTCACCACCGCGAGGCCAGCCGTCGCCAACAGACATCCGAGCGCGACGCGCCGCATGTTCGCGGTGCTCCCCCATTCCCCTGGCGTCGAAAATTAACGGCGCCGCGGGTGTCTGTATAGGTCGCTCGCGTGACAGGGGTGGCGGAAGGCCCTCCTGTTCACGCTTTTTTACAATTCAGTGCCCCGGTCTTGGTTCGAAGGTCCGTCGTTCCTTCACCTTCAGGCAATCCTGGTCGGGCTTCTGGCCGTGTTGAGCCTTGGGCTCCGATTTCGGGAAGCAGACGTTCCGCATGGGGTCTTGGTTCTGGAAGCCGCTGGTCATGGCTTTTCCTCCCGTACGCGCACTCATTCTATCACGCCACCTGGTTGATCGGATCGATAAGGCGCACCTCCACGGAGACGTGAAGACGCGCGGAGCCCGGGTCGCCGATGATCGCTCCGGAGACGGGTAACGCCTGAGCCGGGGTTCGGGTGGCGGCGACGCGGATCAAATCCGGCGACTCGGCCAGGCCGTTGGTCGGGTCGAACTCCAGCCAGCCCAGGTCGGGCAGGAACACCTCGCACCAGGCGTGGGTCGCCCCGGCCCCGCGGATCGTCGTACCCGGCGAGTGGATATAGCCGGTGGCGAACAGGGCCGCGTAGCCCAGGCGACGCAGGCCCTCGACCATCAGCCAGGCCAGGTCGCGGCAGGCGCCGCTGCGCTTTTGCAGGGTCTCGACCGGCGTCTGAACGCCTTCCTCCTGCCGGGTGCGATACTCGAACTGCTGATGGATCAAGGTGTTGATCCGCAGCAGAAAGGCCAGGGCGGGCTCGTCGCGATGGGCCTGGACGCCGCGCAGCCAGCGCAGCAGCACCGCGTCGGGGTCATCGGTGACCGGCGCGATGAACGGCTCCAGCGTCGTCCGGTCCTCGCGGGAATAGACGATCGGGGTCAGGGTGTCGGGGTTCTCGATCCGTTGGGGCGCAAGGGGGGCCGGGTAGCGGTCGATGACCAGTTCGCTGGCCACCCGCATGGCGTCGGCCTCGCCGGTGGGCTCGAAGATACAGACGCAGTTGCCGTTGGCGTCGTAGCTCCAGCGCGTGCCGCCGGGCGGGAAGAGGCGCAAGCTGGCCTCGACGATGCGTAGGGCGTGACTGTCGCGCGGGCGGATCATCAGCCGCTGCGGTCCGAACCGCACCGGCCGTTCATAATAGTACCGGGTCTCGTGAAGGATCCGCAGCCGTCCCATGCCGCAGCGACAACGCGCCGGCCGGGAGGCGGTTCCGCTTACGGGCTAGGCGAGAAAGCCGGCCTCGGCGAAGGCCAGCATACGGTCCAGCAGGGCCACGACGTCGGCCTCGCTGGTCTGGCCTTCCGACAGCACGTTCAGGCGGTCGAACTCGGCGAAGCGGTTGTTGTGCAGCATCCCCAGGGTGAAGTGCAGCCGCCAGTAAACCTCTTCCGGCGACAGGTCCGGACGGGCGCGCAGCAGGGCGTCGGAGAAGCGGCGCAGGTGCGAGACGTCGGTCTTCAGCACCGCGCGGATCTCGTCGGTGCCTTCGCTGCGGGCGCGGATCAGGAATTGCAGCGAGATGCGGCGCTCGTGGTCGGGAGCCAGCCAGCGCAGGGGCGGGGTCAGCAGGGCGGCGAGAATCTCGCGCAGCGGCGGGCTGCCGTCGTTACGGTCGTTGGCCTCGTGCAGCATCTTGGCCCGCTCGCGATTGAGCTCGGCCGTGCGGCGACGGAAGATTTCGAACAGCAGGGCGTCCTTGGACCCGAAGTGGTAGTTCACCGAAGCCAGGTTCACGCCGGCGGCGGCGGTGATGTCGCGCACCGACACGTTCTGGAAACCGTGCAGCGCGAACAGGCGCTCGGCGGCCACGAAGACAAGGTTCTTGGTGGCGGCTTCGGTCTCGGCGGCCTCGACTTCGTGAGAAGCGGCGGCGTCGGTGGTCGGACTCACTACATATTCCCCTTTACCCGTGGGGAAGTCTTACGGGCGTTCGAATTTGGCGCAAGCGTCAAGATCATCGTCCGAACGCGGATCGAGGGTTGTTTGTGGTATTTTTCATCAAGCGCGTGACGCTCAGCCCGCTCGCGAGCTTCAGCCGACGGCGGCGAGGCGCGCGACGGGGCGGCCCATCCGTCCGCGCCGCAGTTGCCGCAGCAGCGGCCGGCCCACGGCCACGCCCAGGATCAGCGGCGCCAGGAGCACGGCCAGGGCCTTGCGCGGCAGGCTGTCGGCGCGCTTGAGGAAGTAGCGCACCAGACCCTTGCCCTTGTGCCACTCGACGACCAGCGGGCTCTCCTTGCTGGTCGAGCCGACATGAACGATGCGGGCGGCGGGCTGGAACAGCACGCTGCCGCCCGTCTTGCGGGCCCGCCAGCACAGGTCGACATCTTCGACGTGCAGGAAGTAGCCCTCGTCAAAGCCGCCGAGGGCGTGGAAATCGGCCGCCCGCATATAAAAGCAGGCGCCCGAGATCGTAGGGGTGTCCACCGGGTGCGAAGGGGGGGCTTCGCTCTCCCGGTGGATCTCGAAGCGGCGCAGCGGGGGCAGAAGGGCGCTGAGCTTCGAGAGGGTAAGCAGGGTCGTGACGGGCGTGATCTCGCCGCGCCGCGCGCCCCGCTGTTCGGTTCCGTCGGTATTGAACACCCGGGCCCCGATCACGCAGGGCGAGGGGCGGTCGCGGGCGGCGTCTTGCAGAGCCGCCACAGCGCCGGGGGTCAGGAAGGCGTCAGGATTGAGGAAGACCAGCTCCTCGCCCTTGGCCGAGGTCGCGCCCAGATTGGCGGCCCGGGCGAAGCCGATATTGCCCAGCCCTTGCAACAGGCGCACCCGCGGTTCGCGGCGGGCCAGATCGCGCAGCCAGGCCGCGTCGGCCAGGGACGAACCGTTGTCGACGATGACGAACTCCTCGACCCGAGGCTCGGCCAGGGCGTAGCGCACGCTCTCCATCAGCGCCGGACCGGTCATGTAGGCGACCATGATCAGCGACAGGCGCGGCCTGATGGCCCAGTCCGGCTGGAGTGGGGCCGCGGTGCGAAAGGCGGCGGGGTCGATCGAAACGTACATGCGGCCCGATGCATTCAAAATAGTTGCATAAAAACTGTATAAGGCTCGAAAGTGATCCGCAAGGCCTCGCGGCGAGACCGACGATCGATTGTTGCGTTTTTACGCATTGTGTAACAACTAGGGGAACGCCCGCGTATTGGGCGAGGAAGCGGCTTTGCAATGTCCAGAACGGCGATGAATCCCGCCAAGGCGGCTCTTACCAAGACCCTGCGCCGCGAAGCGGGGCGCTGGCTGAAGTCCGCGCGCGAGGCCGCGGGCCTCACCCAGGCGGAACTGGCCGAGAAGACGGGGTTGCGTTATTACACCTTCGTCTCGCAGGTTGAGAACGGTCTTGGTCGCGTTCCGATCGAGGCTCAAGCCGTCTGGGCGGAGAGTCTGGGTCTTGATCCCGGTCAGTTCGCCCGCACCCTGCTGCGATATTACGAACCCGAGCTGTACCGGCTTCTGTTCGACGGCGCCGCCGAGGAGGCTGAGCCGGTCGTGACCGAACGGGCGGCCCAGGCCTGACGAGCGACGACGAGATGGGTGAGATCCTAGCCTTCAGCCCGCGGCCTCCGGCCAGCGACTGGTCCGCCAATGAGCGCGGCCTGCTGATGCTGCTGACGCAGCAGCTGGAGACGGCCTATGGCGAGGTCGACGGGATCTTCGGCCAGACCGACTCGGGCGACCCCTGGTACGTGGTCACGGACTTCAATCAGGACGTCCTGGTCCACGTCGCCCGCATCGACGGCCAGTTCGTCGTCCACGACGCGGCGATCGACATGTTCCACCAGGTGGGCAGCCTGTGGGGCGCGCTGCGCCAGGTGCTGTCTTCGGGCATGGCCGAACAGAACGGCACGGTCGTCGCCTTCAATCCGGCCAGCCGCGAGGCCCAGTCCTTCCTGTCGCTGGTCATCGCCGTGGGCCTCTATCTCGAGCTGCGCGGCGCCGACCTGGGCGAGGCGGGCCGGCTGACCTTCGACAACCTGCCGCGGATCGACGATCCGGCCCTTCAGACGATGGCCTCCAAGCTGATCGCCGCCTTGAACCTCGAAGCCGACCGGACCCAGGCGCACACGCCGGCCGCGGCGGCTGGCGAGGCCGCGCCGGCGCCGGCGGCGATCAAGCCCGAAGGCGCGGCGCCGGTCGTGGTCCAGGCGCCGAGCGAGGCCCCGCAGGGTCTGTCGGTGTTCAAGATAGCCCATCTGACCGCGCCGCCCGCGCCGGCCTCGGGCGTCGACCATGCGCCGGCCGCTTCGGACGGCAAGGCGGTCGTCGAAGGCCTTGGCGAGCATGGCTTCGCCGCCACCAAGAGCGTCATGGTCGGCACGCCCGGCAACGACGTCATGTACGGCACGGCCGGCGCCGACACGATCCGCGGCGGGGCGGGCGACGACTATATCGACGGCCGCGGCGCGCCGAAGGGCGAGGTCGATCACCTGGAGGGCGGCGAAGGCGCCGACCGCATCGTCATGAACGCCCGCGTGGTCGCCAAGGGCGGGGCCGGGGCGGACACCTTCCTGATTTCCGCCGCGCCACCGGCCGACAAGGCCGCCGCTCTGCTGGGCGTTGTGCTCGACTACACGGCCAGCAAGGGTGACCACCTGGCCGTGATGGGCGACGGCCACGTGACCGTGGTCAGCACCGCGGCGGTTGGCAACGTGCTGGCGACGCAGCTTCAGGTGCTGAACGACGCGGCTCTCACGCAGGCGACGGACGTCAGTACGCCGGTGTCGGGCGCCCGCGTCGGCTTCGATATCGATGGCGACGGGCGCGAGGACATCTTCATCCTGCTCGGCGGGGCGACCAGCTCGACCTTCCAGATCGGGGCGACGATCGCCAACGACCACACCGCGCCGCCGGAAGTGCCGCTGATCGGCCAGCCGTCCACGGACGCCGGCCACTTCGGCGAAACGACGGCTGGGCGTTAGCCCCGGACCAGCTCTCGCATGGCCTTGTCCAGGCCGTCTATGGTCAGCGGGTACATGCGGTCGGAGACGATCTGCTTCATCACGCCGATCGACTGAGTGTAGTCCCAGTGCCGCTCCGGCGTCGGGTTCAGCCAGACGCAGCTCTGGTAGATGTCGGTGACCCGCTGCATCCAGATCGCGCCGGGCTCCTCGTTCCAGTGCTCGACGCTGCCGCCCGGATAAGTGATCTCGTATGGGCTCATGGTCGCGTCGCCGACGAAGATCACCTTGTAGTCGGCCGGGAACTTGTGGAGCACGTCGAAGGTCTGGATCTTCTCGGTGTTGCGGCGCTTGTTGTCCTTCCACACGGTCTCGTAGAGACAGTTGTGGAAGTAGTAGAACTCCAGGTTCTTGAACTCGGTCTTGGCCGCGCTGAACAGCTCCTCGCAGAGCTTGATGTGGCCGTCCATCGAGCCGCCGATGTCGAAGAAGATCAGCACCTTGATGGCGTTGCGGCGCTCGGGTCGCAGCTGGATGTCCAGATAACCCTTCTCGGCCGTGCCCTTGATGGTGCCGTTCAGGTCCAGTTCTTCGGCCGCTCCCGTGCGGGCGAACTTCCTCAAGCGGCGTAGGGCGACCTTGATGTTGCGGGTGCCCAGCTCGACCGAGTCGTCGAGGTTCTTGTACTCGCGCTTGTCCCAGACCTTCACCGCGCGGCCGTGGCGGCTCTTGTCCTGGCCGATGCGCACGCCTTCGGGATTGTAGCCGTTGTTGCCGAACGGCGAGGTGCCGCCCGAGCCGATCATCTTGTTGCCGCCCTCGTGGCGCTTGTGCTGCTCGCGCAGCCGCTCCTGCAGGGTCTCCATCAGCTTCTCGAAGCCGCCCAGCGCCTCGATCTGCGCCTTCTCCTCGTCGGTCAGGAACTTCTCGGTCAGGGCTTTGAGCCACTCTTCCGGGATGTCGGCGGCGAGGCCGTCGTTGACGGTCTCAAGCCCCTTGAAGACGTGGCCGAACACCCGGTCGAACTTGTCGAGGTTCTTCTCGTCCTTCACCAGGCTGGCGCGCGACAGGAAGTAGAAGTCCTCGATCCTGCGATCGATGACGTCCTTGTCGAGGGCCTCCATCAGCAGGAGGTACTCACGCAGGCTCACCGGCACCTTGGCCTGGCGGAGCTCGGAGAAGAAGCGAAGGAACATCGGCGCGGCTTTCGAACAGATGTTCGGGAGAATGGAGGGTTCTCAATCGCGACGCAATGCCGAGCGGTTAGCCGCGTCGCAGGATGAACTCCAGGTCCCGCGTTTCGCCGACCGGGAAGTGGTATTCGCCGACCTTCTCGAACCCCAGGCGGCCATAGAGCTTCTGGGCTCCGAAGTTCTCGGACCACACGCCGATCCACAGCGGGCGCGGGCCGTCCTTCTCCAGCCAGTCCAGGGCGGTGGTCAGCAGCGCCGAGCCGCGTCCGCCGCCCTGGTGGCTCTTGAGCACATAGACCCGCTTCAGCTCGCCATGGGCGGGCTCGACGTCCTCATGGGGCAGGTCGCACGGTCCGGCCAGGGCGTAGCCGATGGCCTCGCCGTCCTCGTCCTCCAGCAGCCAGGTCGCCTTGTCGGGATGGGCCAGGTCGTCGCGGGTCCGCTCCAGCCCGTAGGCGTAGGCCAGGAAGGTCTCCAGGTCCTCGGGCGGATAGAGGTGGGCGAAGGTCTCCGTGAAGGTCCGCGCGCCCAGGCTGGACACGGTGTCGGCGTCGTCGAGCGTGGCGCGGCGAATAGAAGACGGGCGGATGGTCTGAGCAGCGTTCAAGGTCTAGAATCCTCGCATGACCGTGGCGCTTTATACCCATCTCGACATGCTCGACCACCAGCCCGGCCATGGCCACGTGGAGAGCCCGGAGCGCCTGCGCGCCGTGATCGACGCCCTGAACGACGATCCCAATCTGGCGCTTGAGGCTCTGGATGCGCCGCTGGTCGAGGTCGAGGACCTGCTTCGGGTGCATCCCAAGGCCTTCGTCGACGCCGTGTTCGAGGCCGCGCCTAGGTCGGGCCGGCTGGCGCTGGATCCCGATACGGTGATGTCGAGCGGCAGCCTGGCCGCCGCCCGTCGCGCCGCCGGGGCCAGCGTCGCGGCCGTGCGGGCCGTGGCGGCGGGCGAGGCCAGCCGCGCCTTCTGCGCCGTGCGGCCGCCCGGTCATCATGCCGAACCGGGCGTGGCCATGGGCTTCTGCGTCTTTTCCAGCGTGGCCGTGGCCGCCCGCGCGGCCCAGGCGACCGGACTGAAGCGGGTGGCGATCGTCGATTTCGACGTCCACCACGGCAACGGTACGCAAGCCGTGTTCGAGAACGATCCGACCGTGTTCTTCGCCTCGATCCACCAGTCGCCGCTGTATCCGGGCACCGGCGATCCGTCCGAGACCGGTCTGGGCAACATCGCCAACGCCACCGTGGCCCCGCATGCGCCGCGCGAGCTCTGGCGGTCGCGATTCGAGGGGCTGATGGACAAGGTCGACGCCTTCGCGCCCGAACTGTTGATCGTCTCGGCCGGCTTCGACGCCCACGTCCGCGATCCGCTGTCGGCCCAGAGCCTGGACGAGGACGATTTCGCCTGGGCGACGCGGCCGATCGTCTCGGTGGCCAACGCCCGCGCCAAGGGCCGGGTTGTGTCCTCGCTCGAGGGCGGTTACGACCTCCAGGCGCTGGGGCGTTCCGCCGCCGCGCATGTGCGCGCTCTTCAGGAGGGGTGAGGGGACGGAACGGCCGCTGGGCCCACCGACTTCTCTTCAACATGGCCGACGTCACTATCGCCGACCAAGCGTCCTCGCCCGTGAAGCCGGGGACCGTCACCCTGGCCCGCCACGGCGAACCCGCCCTGTCGCGCAAGGTCCGCCTCAATGCGCCCGAATATGGCGACTGGTGGGCTCGCTATGAGGTGGGAGGGCTGAAGGATGGCCAGACCCCGCCGGACGGGCTGATCCAGATCGCCCGCGACGCCGACGTGATCATCGTCTCGACCCGCCGCCGCGCCATCGAGACCGCCAAGGCGGTGGTTGGCGACCGGGCCTTCACCACCGACGAGACCTTCATCGAAGCGCCGCTGCCGCCGCCGCCCTGGCCGCTGTGGCTGCGGATGTCGCCCAAGCGCCTGGGTTTCTTCGCCCGCTTCTGGTGGTGGTTCTTCAACAACCACGGCGGCCAGGAGACCCGCGCCGAGGCCGAGGTCAGGGCCGGCAAGGCCGCCGACCGGCTGGTCGCGCTGTCCGACCAGGGCCAGGACGTGCTGCTCGTGGCCCACGGCTTCTTCAACTGGATGATCGCCGACGCGCTGAAGGCGCGTGGGCTGACGAAACTGCTTGATGAAGGTCACGCCTACTGGAGCCTCAAGCGCTTCCGTCGCGGCTGATCGGTCACCGATCTCGCAAACCCTCTTCCCTTAACCACGCCCAGGCTCTAGGCCGTTGCTCGCGTCGGCCCGGGACACTAGGCTCACGCCTGTTCACCTGAGAGTTGAAATGACCGACGCCGCCAGCAATCCCGCCGATATCTCCGCCCTGAGCTTCGAGGAAGCCCTGGCGCAGCTGGAGCGGATCGTGGCCGAACTGGAATCGGGCCAGGCCCCGCTGGAGCGCTCGATCGACATCTATGAGCGTGGCGCGGCCCTGAAGGCCCACTGCGAGAAGAAGCTGGAAGCCGCGCGCCTGAAGGTCGAGAAGATCGTCCTGGGCGCCAATGGGGGCCAGGGCGGCGCCGTCGCCGCCGAACCGGCCGAGTTCAACTGATGGCGAGTTCGCGTCCGCCCAGCGATCTTGAGAAGCGGATCGTCCAGGCCGCCGACATCGTCACCGTGGCGCTCGACGAGCTGCTGCCCCGCAGCGACGGTCCCGAAACGCGTCTGACCGAGGCCATGCGCTACGCGGCGCTGGGGCCAGGCAAGCGCCTGCGGCCCTTCTTCGCGCTCGAGACCGGCAAGATGTTCGACCTGCCCGAGCGGCCGGTGCTGCGCGCGGCCTGCGCGCTGGAGTGCATCCACGCCTACAGCCTGGTCCATGACGACCTGCCGGCCATGGACGACGACGACGTCCGCCGCGGCCGTCCGACCGTGCACAAGCAATATGACGAGGCCACCGCCATCCTCGCGGGCGACGCCCTGCAGACGGCGGCCTTCGAGATCATGGCCCACCCCGACACCCACGATGACGGCCATGTGCGGTCGGAGCTGGTGCGCAAGCTGGCCATCGCCTCGGGCGCCAAGGGCATGGCCGGCGGCCAGATGATCGACATTCTGGGCGTCCGCGACGACCTGGGCGCGGTCGCCCGCATGCAGCGGCTGAAGACCGGCGCCCTGATCGCCTTCGCGTTCGAGATCCCGCTGATCATCGCCCGCGCCAAGGAATCCGAGCGCGCCGCCCTGATGGCCTTCGCGCAGGACCTGGGCCTGGCGTACCAGATCGTCGACGACATTCTCGACGCCGAGGGTGATCCCGAGACCATGGGCAAGGCCACGGGCGGCAAGGACGCCGCCATGGGCAAGGCCAACTACGTCACCCTGCTGGGACTGGACGCGGCGAAAGAGCGCGTGGCGCTTTTGGCCGACCAGACCCGCTCCCATCTTGAAATCTTTGGCGAACGAGCCGGACATCTGCGCGAAAGCGTCGATTTCGTGCTGGACCGCCGTAACTGACCGCGCTTTCTTCAAACATGCCCACCAACACACCCTTGCTCGACTCGATCGCTTCGCCGGCTGACACGCGAGGGCTTTCCCTCCCAGAGCTGAAACAGCTGTCGGCGGAAGTCCGCGCCGAGATGATCGACGCGGTGTCGGTGACGGGCGGCCATCTGGGCGCCGGCCTGGGCGTGGTCGAGCTGACCGTGGCCCTGCACCACGTGTTCGAGACGCCCAAGGACATCCTGATCTGGGACGTCGGCCACCAGGCCTATCCCCACAAGATCCTCACCGGCCGCCGCGATCGCATCAAGACGCTGCGCCAGGGCGGGGGGCTGTCGGGCTTCACCAAGCGCGCCGAGAGCGAATACGACCCATTCGGCGCGGCCCACGCGGCGACCTCGATCTCGGCGGCCCTGGGCTTCTGCGCCGCGCGCGATGCGAAAGGCGAGGACAACAGCGTCATCGCCGTGATCGGCGACGGCTCGCTGGGCGCCGGCATGGCCTATGAGGCGATGAACGCGGCGACCGACACCACCAAGCGCCTGATCGTCATCCTCAACGACAACGACATGTCGATCGCGCCGCCGGTCGGCGGCATGAGCGCCTATCTCGCCAACCTGGTTTCGGGCGGCGCCTACCGCTCGGTGCGCAAGCTGGGCAAGACGGTGGTCGAAAAGCTGCCGACGCCGATGCGCGAAGCCGCCCGCAAGGCGGAAGAATATGCCCGGGGCATGGTCACCGGCGGCACCTTCTTCGAGGAACTGGGCTTCTACTATATCGGCCCGATCGACGGCCACGACATGGACGCCCTGGTCAGCGTGCTCAAGAACGCCAAGGCCTTCGGCGACAAGCCGGTGCTGGTCCACTGCGTCACCCAGAAGGGCAAGGGCTACGCCCCGGCCGAGGGGGCCGAGGACAAGCTGCACGCCGTGGCCAAGTTCGACGTGGTCACCGGCCAGCAGCACAAGCCGGCCGCCGGCCCGCCCAGCTACACCAAGGTGTTCGCCCAGGAACTGGTCAAGCAGGCGCGGCGGGACGACAAGATCGTCGCCATCACCGCCGCCATGCCCTCGGGCACGGGTCTGGACATCTTCCAGAAGGCGTTCCCGGACCGCACCTTCGACGTCGGCATCGCCGAGCAGCACGCGGTGACCTTCGCCGCCGGCCTGGCCGCCGACGGCATGAAGCCGTTCGCGGCGATCTATTCGACCTTCCTGCAGCGCGGATACGACCAGGTGGTGCACGATGTGGCCATCCAGGGCCTGCCGGTGCGCTTCGCCATGGACCGCGCCGGCCTGGTCGGCGCCGACGGCCCGACCCACGCCGGCAGCTTCGACATCGGCTTCATGGGGGCTCTGCCCGGCATGGTGCTGATGGCCGCCGCCGACGAGGTGGAGCTGGCCCGCATGGTCGCCACCGCCGCTGAGATCGACGATCGTCCTTCGGCTTTCCGCTATCCGCGCGGGGAGGGGCTGGGCCTGGAGATGCCGGCGATCGCCGAGCCGCTGGAGATCGGCAAGGGCCGCATCGTCCGCGAGGGGACCAGCGTCGCCATCGTCTCGTTCGGCACGCGCCTGTCCGAAAGCCTGAAGGCCGCCGACCTGCTGGCGGCCCGTGGTCTTTCCGCGACGGTCTGCGACGCTCGCTTCGCCAAGCCGCTCGACCTGGACCTGCTGCTGCGCCTGGCGCGTGAGCACGAGGCGATCGTCACGGTCGAGGAAGGCGCGATGGGCGGCTTCGGGGCCTTCGTGCTGCAGGCCCTGGCCCAGCACGGCGCGCTGGATCGCGGCCTGAAGATCCGCACCCTGTGCCTGCCCGACGTCTTCCAGGACCAGGACAAGCCCGACCTGATGTACGCGCAAGCCGGTCTCGACGCCGAGGGGATCCTGCGCGGGGCGCTGTCGGCCATGGGCATGGACAATGTCAGCGCGGCGGGGGCGGGACGCCGGGCGTAAGCGCTAAACCCCGCACGCCTTGAAGAACGCCCTCACGCGACCCCGGTCGGCGGAGTCCGCCGCCAGGCTGTGGCGTTCGCCCTGGGTCAGCAGGGCGAGGTCGCCCGATTTCCGGAAACCGTCCAGGGCCGGGGCGCTGGCCTTGCCGCGCCCTTCCAGGAAGCCGCCCTGGTTCAGCGCGTCCTCGACCCTGGCGGCGGCGAAGCGGCTTTCGGCGCGGCCCGAGGCCAGGACGATCTCGCCGCCGGACAGGCCCACGGCCGAGACGTCGACCTGATTCTGACCCGGGCGGCAGCTGATCATCAGCACGACGTCGTCGGTGTTGGGACGTCCATAGGCCAGGCGAGGGGCTTCGGGGCCGTCCGCCAGATAGGCCCAGCGATAGCCGTCCAGCGCGACCTTCTCGTGGGCGCAGCCGGCGAGGGCGGCAGCCAGACCCAGAACGGCGAAGGCGGTGATGCGGCGTCCCATGAAGGTCTCCTTGCCCGGATCAACGCAGCCGGAACCTGAATGGCTCCTGAAACGCATCGGGCGCGGCCACCTTGCGGTAGCCGCGCCCGACGATCTTGCAGGCCTATGAGAGGGCTTGGATCCTTCCGCCCTAATGGCGCGCCTAGAACGGCGAGAACTTCTCGACCAGCGACTGGCCGGCCGGGGTCTTCTGCACGCGGCTGATGTCGCCGCGGCCGCCGTAGCTGATGCGGGCCTCGGCGATCTGGGTGTGCTTGATGGTGTTGGCCGAGGAGATGTCTTCCGGACGCACGATGCCGGCCACGGTCAGCTGGCGCAGCTCGGCGTTGGTGCGGACTTCCTGCGTGCCCTGGATGACCATGTTGCCGTTCGGCAGGACCTGGCTGACCACGGCCGCGATTGTCAGGCTGATCTTTTCCGAGCGCTGGACGCTGCCGGCGCCGGCGTTGGTGGTCGCCGAGTTGGTGCTGATGGCGTTGGCCGGGTCGAAGCCGCCCGGCAGAACCTTGCCCAGGCTGGACTCCAGGCCCAGGAAGTTCGGCACCCCGGCCTTCATGTTCGCGGTGCGCGAGGAGGCCGTCTGGTTCTTGGTGCTGGCGCTGTCGTCGATGTCGATCATGACGGTGACGATGTCGCCGACGCGGCTGGCGCGCTGGTCGTTGAAGAACGCGCGGGCGCCGACGCGCCACAGCGAGTTGGCCGAGGCCGCCTGCGGGGCGGGCTCACGAGCCGAGACGTACTGCTGCTGCATGGGGGCCAGTTCGGCCGGATAGCCGACCGGGGCCAGCTGCGGACCCTTCACGGCTTCGGTGACGGTGGAGCAGGCGGCCAGCGGCGCGAGCAGGACGGCGGCGGCGATGATGACGGGGCGACGCATGGGGTGGATGACCTCTTAGCGAGCGGCGAAACGGACGGGTTGCGAACGGGCTTGCAAGGCCTGGGCCTGCGGGCCGACCGCCGCGGAGCCAGGACCCGTGGCGACGGCCTGGATGATCTTCTTGGAGAGCGTGTTCTGGACGGCGAAGACGTCGCCGGTCGCGGCGGCGGCCATGGCTTTGCCTTGAAGCGAAAGGGAAATTCCGCCGTCGTCATAGGTGACGTTGATCAGGTCGCCGGTCTTGATGACCTGGGCGGCGGCCACGTCGCGGCTCTGGACCGCGGCGCCTTCACGCAGGGGGCGCTTGGCGGCCAGGCCGATCACGGCGTCGGCGTCGCGGGGGGCGTCCATCGGGGCGCCGGCCATCTTTACCCAGACGAGGTCCTGGGGCTGGACGATTTCGCCGGCCGAGAGGCTGCGGGCGTAGGCAAGAACTTCCACATTGCCGTGCGCGGCGCCGGCCAGGGCCTTGCCGCCGGTCGCGACGCCGCCGTTGTCCTGGCCCTCGCGGACGATGATGCGGCGGATGCCGTTGCTGTTGGTCCAGTCGAAGCCGGCCCGGCGGGCCGAGACCTGAACCTGGCCGGCCTCGAGCACGGCCGTCGGACCCAGGCGGGCGGCGACGACGATGTTGGCGGCCGGGCCGCTGACGCCGTCGAACAGGTCGCCCAGGGTGATGCGGCCATCGGCGTCGGTGGTGTCCATCCGCAGGGTCACCGGCGCGCCGGCATGGGCGGGGGCGGAGAGGGCGCTGATCACCAGCGTGGCGGCGGCGGCGAGGAGGAAGGCTTTCATGCGCTTACGACCGCAGCTGCGAGGTGGCTTGGAGCATCTGGTCGGCCGTGGTGATCACCTTCGAGTTCATCTCGTAGGCGCGCTGGGCCGTGATCAGCGAGGTGATTTCCGTCACCGCGTCGACGTTCGAGGCTTCGGTGTAGTGCTGCAGCAGGGTGCCGAAGCCCGGCTGGCCGGGGGCGGCGAGGTTGGCGGCCCCCGAGGCGGCGGTCTCCAGCAGCAGGTTGTCGCCGATCTGCTCCAGGCCGCCTTCGTTCATGAAGGTGGCCAGTTGCAGTTGGCCGATGGTCTGCGGCTGCGGCTGGCCGTCCAGCTTCACTTGCACCAGGCCGGTCTTGCTGATCGTGATGTCGGTGGTGTTCTGCGGCACCGTGATGCCCGGCTGGACGGTGTAGCCGTCCTCGGTGACGATCTGGCCCTGGTCGTTGGTCGAGAAGTTGCCGGCCCGGGTATAGGCCGTCTCGCCCGAGGGCAGCAGGATCTGCAGGTAGCCCTTGCCCTGAATCGCGACGTCCAGCGGGTTGTCGGTCAAGGTCGGCGTGCCCTGCTCGGTGATGCGGTAGACCGAGCCGGCCTTGACGCCGCCGCCGACCT
Organism: Caulobacter sp. FV1ye6ST; assembly: GCF_058681225.1. NCBI lineage: Bacteria > Pseudomonadati > Pseudomonadota > Alphaproteobacteria > Caulobacterales > Caulobacteraceae > Caulobacter > Caulobacter sp. FV1ye6ST. Next base: position 3,443,507 of record NZ_CM178733.1, on the reverse strand, counting down.
GCACGCCGGTCGGGACGATGCTGCCGTCGCTGGACGACTGCGAACCGGCGCGCTCCACCTGCTGGTAGAGCAGGTCCTGGAACTCGGCCCGTTGGCGCTTGAAGCCGACGGTGTTCATGTTCGCGATGTTGTTGGAGATGACTTCGACGTTCAGCTGTTGCGCTGACATGCCCGAAGCGGCGGTGCGGAGAGCTTGCATCGGCTAGGCCCCTTAATTCAGCTTGCCCAGACGCTCGACGGCGCTGCGCGAAAGTTCGGCGGTGTTGTCCATCATCTTGGCGACGCCCTCGTAGGCGCGCTGGATCTCGATCAGCTTGGTGATCTCGACAACGGGTTGGACGTTCGAGGATTCCAGCATGCCCTGGTGGACGCGGGCGTCCGGTGCGGGCTGCAGGGTGGTGTTGGTCGTGTTGCGGTAGAGGTTGTCGCCATCCTTGGCCATCGAGGCCAGGCTGTCCGGACGAACGACGGCCAGGCGGCCGACACGGACAGCGCCCTGGCTGACCGTGCCGTCCTTGCCGATCGAGACCGGGCCGAGCGTCTGGTCGATCAGCAGCGGGCCGCCGCCGTCGTCCAGCACCTGGGCCCCGGCCTGGGTGACCAGCTGGCCTTCCGGGTTGGTGGTGAAGCGGCCGTCGCGGGTGTAGCGATCGCCACCGGCGGTCCGGACGTGGAAGAAGCCCGTCCCTTCGATGGCGACGTCGAAATCGCCGCCCGTCTTGGTCATCGCCCCCTGCGTGAAGTCGCGGGCGACGCGGTCGTCCAGCACGAACTTCACCGGCGAGGCGCCATCCAGGGTCTTGGCCGGCTTGGCCTGTTCCGTGCGGACCATCAGGTCCTCGGTCTTGAAGCCGGTGGTGTTGGCGTTGGCGATGTTGTTGGCCACGATGTCGAGCTGGCGGCGCAGCGTCATCTGACGCGAGAGGCCGACGTAGAGCGCGTTGTCCATGGCGAGTTAACTCGGGCGGCTGGCGCGACAAATGCGCCGAAACCCTTGAAGCAACCTTCGTGCCAACGCTGAAAGTCGTTCTGAATCAACGAATAGGAAGGTTAACGGCGGGGTGTCGGTCGGAGTCTGCCGGGCAGATTCAGCCTGCGACCAAATGGCCTCAAAAACACATCGTTAACCATGCTCCCGCATGAGTACGGGGTATAGATTCCAAGGAAACGCGCGCGTGGCCAAGAAACCCGAAAAGGAAGCTCCGGCTCCCGAAGGCGAAGACGGCGCCGAGGGCGAAGCTCCGGCGAAAAAGAAGCCGCCGATCCTGATCATCGCGATCGCCGCGGGCGTCCTTGTCCTGGGCGGCGGCGGCGCGGCCGCCTTCTTCCTGATGAAGCCGAAACCGGCCGCCGAGGCGGGCGAGCACGGGGCCGAAAAGAAGGAAAAGAAGAAGGAAAAGAAGGAAGAAAAGGGCGGCCACGGCGAGAAGAAGGAAGGCGAGGGCGGCGCGGCCGCGGCCGGCGGCCCCGCGCCGGTGATCAAGGAAGGCCCCGACGGCGTGGTCTTCTACACCCTGCCCGACATCGTCGTGAACATGCAGACGGCCGACGGCAAGTCGACCTTCCTGAAGCTGAAGCTTACCTTCGAGCTGCCGGACGAAGATACGGCCGACGCGCTGACCCCGAATCTGCCCAGACTGCAGGACATGTTCCAGGCCTTCCTGAGGGAGCTGCGTCCCGAAGACCTGAACGGCAGCCAGGGCACCTACCAGCTGCGCTACGAACTGCTGCGTCGGGTGAACCTGATCGCCGCGCCGGCCAAGGTGAATGCGGTCCTCATCGAGGAGATGCTGATCAACTAGCCCTCGGGCTGGTTGGGCGAACGATCATGGCGGACGAAACCGACGATCAGGCCGCGATGGCCCAATGGGCCTCGCAAAACCCTCCCGGCGCCTTCGGTGAAGGCGACGCAGGCGGTGGCGGCGGCAATGAATTTGGCGACTTTTCCGGCGGCATGGGCGGCTGGGATGATGGCGGCGGCGGCGAGCCCGGCTCCGAACGCATCCTGAACCAGGACGAGATCGACAGCCTGCTGGGCTTCGATCTCTCCGGCGATGGCGGCGAGGACCGGACGGGCATCCGCGCCATCATCAATTCGGCGCTGGTCAGCTACGAGCGTCTGCCGATGCTGGAAATCGTCTTCGACCGCCTGGTGCGGTTGATGACGACGTCTTTGCGGAACTTCACGTCCGACAACGTCGAGGTCAGTCTCGACAACATCAGCTCGATCCGCTTCGGCGACTATCTGAACTCGATCCCGCTGCCGGCCATCCTGGCGGTTTTCCGGGCCGAGGAACTGGACAATTACGGCCTGCTGACGGTCGACTCCAACCTGATCTATTCGATCGTCGACGTGCTGCTGGGCGGACGTCGCGGCACGGCCGCGATGCGCATCGAGGGCCGTCCCTACACCACGATCGAGCGCGTGCTGGTGCAGCGGATGATCGAGGTGGTGCTGCACGACCTGAAGAGCGCCTTCGAGCCGCTGCACCCGGTCAATTTCTCGCTGGACCGCCTGGAGACCAACCCGCGCTTCGCCGCCATCGCCCGTCCGGCCAACGCCGCCATCCTGGTCAAGCTGCGCATCGACATGGAAGACCGCGGCGGCCGCATCGAGCTGCTGCTGCCCTACGCCACGCTGGAACCCATCCGGAAGATGCTGCTGCAGCAGTTCATGGGTGAGAAGTTCGGCCGCGATAACATCTGGGAAGGCCACTTGGCCACCGAGCTGTGGACCACGCAGATGGAGGTCCGCGCCGTGCTCGACGAGCAGCAGGTGCCGCTGTCGCGCGTCCTGAACATGCAGATCGGCGACACGCTGATGCTGAACGCCACGCCCGACAGCCTCGTTGAACTGCGCGCCGGGGCCATCCCCCTGACGCGCGGCCGCATGGGCCGTCGCAACCACTCGATCGCCGTGCGAGCCGAGGCGCCGCTGACGCCCGCCGCCAAGAAGGCCGTGCAGAAGCTGAAATGAGCCTCGTCGCCTTTGCCATGAACGGGTTCCTGGCGGTGCTGCTGATCGCGGCGCTGGTCTTCGGATGGCGCCTTGAACGCCGCCTGAAGGCCCTGCGCGACAGCCACGAGGGCTTCGCCAAGGCCGTGGCCGACCTGGACCATGCCGCGGCCCGCGCCGAGCAGGGCCTGGCCGACCTGCGCGCGGCCACCGACGAAGCCGCCGAGACCCTGGCGATGCGGATCGAGCGCGCCCAGGCCCTGGCCGCCCAACTGGGCGAAATCATCGATCGTCCGCCGTCAGCGCCGACCTTGGCGGCGACAGCTCGGCCGCAAGCCCCGGCCGAGCGTCCCGCGCCGCGCCCCAGCCGCGAGACGCCGCCGGCCCCGACGCCGCAGGAGGAGCGCCGCCTGTCGGCCGCCGATTTCGAACGCCTGCTGGACCGGGAGGACCGCGTCGAACGCGCCGCCCGCGGCGAACCCCTTCCGCGCCCGGCATCGCGTCCGGGCGTGGCGCCAAACATGAGCAGCGAAACGCCGCGTTCACGCGCGCGGATCGATGATGACCTCTTCGACGGACCGGGCGACAGCTCGTCCGCCAACCCCAGGGCTCCCCGCCGATGAAGAACGTTCCGCGCATCCTCCCCCTGGTCGGCGTCGCCGTCGGCGGCGTGCTGGCGATCAACGCCATGGCCGGCGCCAAGTCGCTGCCCGACCTGATGGGCGGGGCCAAGGCCTTCGCCGAAGGCGTCGCCGAAAAGAAGGACGCCAAGGGAGGCGAAGAGGCTCCGTCGGCCGAGGGCGCTGGCCAGCCGGCCGCCGCCAACGCGGCGCCGCCGCGCGTCTGCGCCCCTTCGGCCGACGCCCTGGCCAAGGAAGCCGGCCTCTCGCCCGCCGAGCTGCGCGTGCTGCAGAGCCTGGGCGCCCGTCGCGGCCAGCTGGACCAGCGCGAGCAGGACATCGACGTCCAGCTGCAGCTGCTGGCCGCCGCCGAGGCCAAGCTGGACGCCAAGATGAAGGCCCTGACCGGCCTGAAGGGCGACATCTCGGGCCTGCTGGGCCAGGTCGACGCCCAGAAGCAGGCCGAGGTGGATCGCCTGGTCACGGTCTATCAGGGCATGAAGCCCAAGGACGCCGCCGCCCGCATGACCCTGCTGTCGGACGAGGTCCGCCTGCCCATCGCCGCCAAGATGAAGGAGCGGGCCCTGTCGCAGATCCTGGCCAACATGAGCCCGGGCGACGCCAAGATCCTGACCGAGCGCCTCGCCTCGCGCATGGCCAATCCGGCTGTCGAGAAGGGCAAGGCGGCGATCGCGGACAACGCCGCCGCGCCGGCGGCTCCCGGCGCCGCGCCGAACAAGCAACAGGCCGACGCGGGTCTGGCCGGCGCCGCGGATCCCGCCGCGCCCAAGGCCAAGTCCCCCCCCAAGAAGGCCGGCTAAGGGAGGCCCATGACCCTTCGCCAGCTCCTGCGCTCCAGCGTCGCCGCCGCGGTCATCGCGGGGACTCTGGCGCCGTCCGCGTACGCCGCGCCGCCGCCCTCGGCCGCGCGCGCGTCGCTGGATGTGCGCGTGGCGCAGGCGGCGGACTTCTCGCGGATCGAATTCCACTGGGGCGGCGGCGCGAAGCTTGTTTCGCATCGCGAGGGCCAGACCCTGGTGCTGCGGTTCAGCCGCGACGCCAATCCCGATATCTCGACCCTGAAGATCGCGCCGCCGCGCTGGCTGAAGGCCGCGGAGGCGCGCCACGTCAACGGCGTGCTCGAGATCGTCATTACACTGACGGATGACGCCGACGCCCGTCTGGGCAATGCCGACGGCGTCGACTTCGTCAATCTGTTCGCCCGTCCCGGCGCGCCGCCGGCCAGTCCGACGTCCGCGCCCGTCGCGCCGATCGGCCGTCCCAACCCCATGCCCGCCGGCGGCGTGGTCAAGGTCGGTTTCGACCGTCAGGACCAACAGGTCACGCTTTCGTTCGAGTGGGCCGCCCCGGCCGGCGCCGCCGTCTTCCGGCGCGGCGAGGCGGTCTGGATCGTGTTCGACACGCCCGCGCGCCTCGACATCTCCAAGTTGCCATCGTCCAGCCCGCGCTATTCCAAGATCCAGGCCCTGAAGGGGCCGGACTACACGGCGCTGCGCATCGTCACCCCCTCCGGCACGCCCTATGTCGCCGAAGGGTTGGGCGGGCTTTGGAAGATCAGCCTGGGCGCGGGCACGCAGGCGACGCCGGATGTCGTCAGGGTGGCGCGTGACGAAAGCGTGCGCCCGGCGACCCTGTCGGCCACGGTCTCGGGCGTGACCAAGCCGGTCTGGGTCGACGATCCCGCCGTCGGCGACAAGCTTATGGTGGCCCCGGCCCTGGCGCCCACCAAGGGCCTGCCGTCGCGCCGCGAATATGTCGAGATGGCCCTGCTGCAATCGGCGCAGGGGCTGGCCGCCGAGGCCTATGCCGGCGACCTCGTGGTCCAGGCCAGCGGCGACCTGCTGCGCATCGGCCGTCCCAAGGGTCTGATCCTGTCGCCGATCTCGGCCAGCACGCCGCCGGAAGAGGCGGCCGCTGGCGCGCCGCAGCCGATGTCGATGCCCGCCCTGATCGACCTGGACAACTGGCCCAAGACCGGTTCGGGCGGCTTCCTGGCGCGCTACAACGCCCTGCAAAGCGCCGTCGCGGCCGCGCCGGATGGCGAGGGCAAGGACAGCGACCGCGCCGCGCGCATGTCGCTGGCCCGCTTCCTGGTCGGCTCACAGATGTCGTTCGAGGCCATTGGCGTGCTGAACGCGGCGGGCCGCAAGCACCAGACCCTGCTGGGTGACGCCGAGTTCCGCGGTCTGCGCGGCGTGGCCAAGGTGTTCGCCGGCCGCCTGACCGAGGCCGACGCCGACTTCTCCTCGCCGGTGCTGGCCGACGATCCGTCCAGCGCCCTTTGGCGTGGCTACATTTCGGCCAAGCAGGGCCAGTGGGCCGACGCTCGCGCCAAGTTCGCCGGCGGCGGCCGGGCCCTGGATCTGTTCCCGCCGATCTGGCGGGCGCGCTTCCTGCACGCCCAGGCCCAGGCGGCTTTGGGCGTCGGCGACGTGACCGGCGCCATGCAGATCATCGCCAAGGCCCTGGCCGTGCCCAAGGTCCCGCTCGAGGACCAGCTGGACATCCGCCTGACCCAGGCGCGCGCGTTCGAGGCCAAGGGCGAGAAGGTCCGCGCCCGGCGCATGTTCGAGGCCATCGCCAAGGCCCCGTACGACCGCATCGCCACCCCGGCCATGCTGCACGCCACCGAGCTGGGCTACGCCAAGGGCCAGATCACCGCCCAGAAGGCCGCCGAGATTCTGAACCAGCTGCGCTATCGCTGGCGCGGCGACGGCGTCGAGCTGGAGGTCATCCGCTCGCTGGGGCGCCTCTATATCGACCAGGGCCGCTATCGCGAGGCGCTTGAAGTGCTGCGCTCGGCCGGCCGCCAGTTGCCGGATCGCCCGGAAGCCGTGGCGCTGCAGAACGACCTGTCGAACACCTTCCGGCAGCTGTTCTTGCAAGGCCTGGCCGACGGCATGCAGCCGGTCCAGGCCGTGGGCCTGTTCTACGACTTCCAGGACCTGACCCCGATCGGCGCCGACGGCGACCAGATGGTCCGCAACCTGGTGCGCCGCCTGGTGGATGTCGACCTGCTGGACGACGCCGGCAAGCTGCTGAAGTACCAGGTCGACAACCGCCTGAACGGCGTGCCCAAGGCCCAGGTCGCCACCGACCTGGCCTGGATCTACCTGATGAACAAAAAGCCGGAGGATGCGCTGGACGCGATCAACGCGACCCGCACCACGATCCTGCCGCCGGCCCTGAACGCCGAGCGCCGCCTGGCCACCGCCCGCGCCCTGATGGGCCTGGGCCGATTCGACGACGCCCTCGAACTGATCGACAAGGACAGCAGCCGCGACGGCCAGGAGATCCGCGCCGAGATCGCCTGGAAGCAGCACACCTGGCCGACGGCGGGGGCGCTGTACGAACGCTCGCTGGGCGACCGATTCAAGACCCCGGGCGCGCTGACCCCGGGCGACGAGGCCCGCTTGCTGCGCTCGGCCGTGGCCTACAGTCTGGCGGACGACAACGCCGCGCTGGCCCGGCTGCGCGCCCGCTGGTCGGGCTTCATCGACAGCGCCGGCAATCCGGACGGCCTGCGCGTCGCCCTGCAGGGCATGAACGTCGAATCGCTGTCGGCCTCGGACTTCAGCCGCGTCACCGCCGACAACGAGGCCTTCAACGGCTGGATCGGCCGGATGAAGGACAGGTTCCGCACCGGCCAGCCCGCCGGATCGCCCGCCCGCGCGGCTAAATAGGGCAGGGGCTTTCGCCCAAAGGCCGCTTTCGGCGCGCCGCGGGGCATGACTCGCCTCGCCTCGGCCCGCGTCATCGAAAATTCACCCGTCGAAAGCGGATTGGTCTTGTGGCGGGGTCCGGACGTTTAGCCTAGTTAGGGCCGGTCCCAGCGCCCGTAGGGGCTGGCGGTCCGCGACCGCTTGCCTTTCCGGCGCAGGCATGTCATGACAACGTTGTCATAGGGTGGACGACTTTGGCTAAGAAGAACCAAGACGCCGATAATGGGCGCGAAGTGCTGGTGCTGCTGGGCGGCGCGGGGGATCTGGCCCTGCGGATGCTGTTGCCTTCGCTGTACTTCCTCGAGCTTGATCGTCTGCTGCCGCATGATCTGCGGATCGTCGGCGTGGCCCGCGCGGACCATGACGCGGCCAGCTACAAGGCGCTGGTCCGCGAACAGCTGGGCAAGCGCGCGACGGTCGAGGAGGGCGTGTGGAAGCGCCTGGCCGAGCGTCTGGACTACGTGCCCGCCGACATCACCAGCGAAGCCGATGCCAAGAAGCTGGCCGACCGCATCGGCGAGCACGGCTCGCTGGTCATCTTCTTCTCGCTGTCGCCGAGCCTTTACGGTCCGGCCTGCCAGGCGCTGCAAGCCGCCGGTCTGACCGGTCCCAGCGCCCGTCTGATCCTGGAAAAGCCGCTGGGCCGCGACCTGGAGAGCTCCAAGGTCACCAACGCCGCCGTCGCCGCCGTGGTCGACGAGAGCCAGGTCTTCCGCATCGACCACTATCTGGGCAAGGAGACGGTCCAGAACCTGACCGCCCTGCGCTTCGCCAACGTGCTGTTCGAGCCCCTGTGGGACCGCAACACGATCGACCACGTGCAGATCACCATCGCCGAGACCGAGAAGGTCGGCGACCGCTGGCACTATTACGACGAGTACGGCGCGCTGCGAGACATGGTGCAGAACCACATGCTGCAGCTGCTCTGCCTGGTCGCCATGGAGGCGCCGTCGGGCTTCGATCCCGACGCCGTCCGTGACGAGAAGGTCAAGGTGCTCCGGTCCCTGCGCCCCTTCACCAAGGAGAGCGTGGCCCACGACACCGTGCGCGGCCAGTACGTCGCCGGCGTGGTCGAGGGCGGCGCCCGTCCGGGCTATGTCGAGGAAGTCGGCAAGCCGACCAAGACCGAGACCTTCGTGGCCATGAAGGTGGCGATCGACAACTGGCGGTGGGACGGCGTGCCGTTCTTCCTGCGCACTGGCAAGAACCTGCCCGACCGCCGCACCCAGATCGTCGTCCAGTTCAAGCCGCTGCCGCACAACATCTTCGGCCAGGCGACCGACGGCGAGCTGTGCGCCAACCGTCTGGTCATCGACCTGCAGCCGGACGAAGACATCTCGCTGACGATCATGAACAAGCGCCCGGGCCTGTCGGAAGAGGGGATGCGCCTGCAATCGCTGCCTCTGTCGCTGTCGTTCGGCCAGAGCGGCGGTCGCCGCCGCATCGCCTACGAGAAGCTGTTCGTCGACGCGTTCCGCGGCGACCGCACCCTGTTCGTGCGGCGCGACGAGGTCGAGCAGGCCTGGAAGTTCATCGACGCCGTCTCGGCCGCCTGGGCCGACGCCGGCATCGAGCCCGCGCCCTACGCGGCCGGCACCTGGGGACCGCAGTCAGCCCAGGGCCTGATCTCGCCCGGCGGCCGGTCCTGGAAGGCGTGAGCATGGCCGAACATCAGATCGAAGCCTTCCCGACCCGCGAGGCGCTGTACGATGCCGCCGCCTCGACCATCGCCCAGGCTCTGACCACGGCGGTGGCGACGCACGGCGTCGCGGGCTTCGCCGCGACGGGCGGCTCGACGCCGGCCCCGGTCTATGACCGCCTGTCGACCCTGACCGTCCCCTGGGACAAGGTCATGGTCACCCTGACCGATGAGCGCTGGGTCCCGGCGTCCGATCCCAGCAGCAACGAAGGCCTGGTGCGTCGTCACCTGCTGAGGGGGCACGCGGCCAAGGCCGGCTTCTCGCCGCTCTTTTTCGACGGCGTCAGCCATGAAGAGGCGGCGCTGAAGGCCCAGGCCGGCGTCGCGGCCGCCGCGCCGTTCGGCGTGGTTCTGCTGGGCGTGGGTCCCGACGGCCACTTCGCCTCGCTGTTTCCCGGCTCGCCGGTGCTGGCGCGCGGCCTCGACCTTGCCTCCGACCGCCTGGTGCTGGCCGTGCCGCCGGGCGATCCCGCCCCGGATATTCCCCGGATCAGCCTGACCTTCCAGGCGTTGACCCAATCGGCGCTGATCGTGCTGCTGATCACCGGCCAGGCCAAGCGCGCCCTGCTGGACGGTGAGGTCGATCCGACCCTGCCGATCGCCGCCATTCTGAACCAGGACCGCGCCAAGGTCCGCATCCTGTGGGCGGAGTAATCGCCATGAGCCTGAACCCGGTCATCGCCGAAGTCACCGCCCGCATCGTGGCGCGCAGCCAGGACAGCCGCGCGGCCTATCTGGCCAACATGCAGCACGCGATCGACAGCCAGCCGGGCCGGGCCAAGCTGTCCTGCGCCAACTGGGCCCACGCCTTCGCCGCCTCGCCGGGAGTCGACAAGGTCCGCGCGCTGGATCCGAACGCGCCGAACATCGGCATCGTCTCGGCCTATAACGACATGCTGTCGGCCCACCAGCCGCTGGAGGCCTATCCCGCGCTGATCAAGGACGCGGCCCGTGAAGTCGGGGCCACGGCCCAGTTCGCCGGCGGCGTGCCGGCCATGTGCGACGGCGTCACCCAGGGCCGTCCGGGCATGGAGCTGTCGCTTTTCTCGCGTGAAGTCATCGCCATGGCCACGGCCGTCGCCCTGACCCACGACGCCTTCGACTCCGCGCTGTATCTGGGCGTCTGCGACAAGATCGTGCCGGGCCTGGTGATCGGCGCCCTGACCTTCAGCCACCTGCCGGCCCTTTTCGTGCCCGCCGGTCCGATGACCTCGGGCCTGCCCAACAGCGAGAAGGCCCGCATCCGCGCCCTCTATGCCGAGGGCAAGGTCGGGCGCGCCGAACTGCTGGAAGCCGAGCAGGCCAGCTATCACGGTCCGGGCACCTGCACCTTCTACGGCACGGCCAACACCAACCAGATGCTGATGGAGCTGATGGGCTTCCATCTGCCCGGCTCGGCCTTCGTGCATCCCAACACGCCGCTGCGCGAGGCCCTGGTCAAGGAAGCCGCGCGCCGCGCCGCCGCCGTGACCAACAAGGGCAACGAGTTCATCCCGGTCGGCCGGATGATCGACGAGAAGTCGATCGTCAACGGCGTGGTCGGCCTGATGGCCACCGGCGGCTCGACCAACCTGGCCCTGCACATCGTGGCCATGGCCCACGCCGCCGGCGTCCAGCTGACTCTGGAAGACCTGGACGACATCTCTAAAGCCACGCCCTTGCTGGCCCGCGTCTACCCGAACGGCGCGGCCGACGTGAACCACTTCCAGGCCGCCGGCGGAATGGCCTTCATCATCCGCGAGCTGCTGAAGGCGGGTCTCGTCCACGAGGACGTCCAGACCATCGCCGGCCCCGGCCTGTCGCTCTACGCCCAGGAGCCGCACCTCGAGGACGGCGTGCTGAAGTGGCGCGAGGGCGCGACCGAAAGCCTGGACACCGCCATCGTCCGCCCGGTCTCGGACCCGTTCAGCCCCGAGGGCGGCCTGCGCCTGATGGCCGGCAACCTTGGACGCGGCGTCATGAAGATCTCGGCCGTGAAGCCCGAGCACCACGTGATCGAAGCCCCAGCGGCCGTGTTCCAGGAACAGGAAGACTTCATCGCCGCCTTCAAGCGCGGCGAGCTGGACCGCGACGTCGTCGTCGTCGTCCGCTTCCAAGGGCCGTCGGCCAATGGCATGCCCGAGCTGCACAACCTGTCGCCGTCGATCTCGGTGCTGCTGGATCGCGGCTACAAGGTCGCCCTGGTCACTGATGGCCGGATGTCCGGCGCCTCGGGCAAGACGCCCGCCGCCATCCACGTGACGCCGGAAGCCGCCAAGGGCGGCCCCCTGGCCTATGTCCAGGACGGCGACGTGATCAGCGTCAACGCCGAGACCGGCGAATTGAAGATCCTGGTGGACGAGGCGGTTCTGCGCGCTCGCACGCCGGCGAACGTCCCGGCGTCCAAGCCGGGCTTTGGTAGGGAACTGTTCGGATGGATGCGCAGCGGGGTCGGCGCGGCCGACGCCGGGGCCTCCGTCTTCGCCTAAGGAAAAGCGCATCGTCATGGACGGCAATCACAGCGTGGGCCTCGGCCTCGTCGGCGACATTGGCGGCACCAACGCCCGCTTCGCCCTGGTCGAATTCGACGGTCAGGACCCGCGCCTGATCGAGCCCACGACCTACAAGGGCCAGGATTACACCTCGGCCGAGGACGCCATCGAGCACTACCTGCAGAAGGTCGGCGTCCGGCATCCGGACCAGGCCGTGGTGGCCGTGGCTGGCCCGATCGAGCACGGCTCGGTCCACATGACCAACCTGGACTGGCGGATCTCGGAAGACAGCCTGCGTCGCGCCGGCGGCTTCCGAAACGCCAAGCTGATCAACGACTTCACCGCCCAGGCCCTGGCCGCGCCGCGCCTGAGTCCCAAGGACCTGCGTCAGGTCGGCCACCTGCCGACCTCGGGCGAGGGGGATCTGGCCATCCTCGGCCCGGGCACGGGCTTCGGCGTCGCCGGCCTCGTGCGCCGTCATGGCCAGGAGATCCCGCTGGCCACCGAGGGCGGCCACGTCGCCTTCGCCCCGATCGACGCGGTCGAGATCGAGGTGCTGCGCGCCCTGACCAGGCAGCTGGACGGCGGGCGGGTGTCGGTCGAGCGCATCCTGTCGGGGCCCGGCATGGAAGACCTGCACGTCGCCCTGGCCGAGGCCGAGGGCCGCAAGGTCGAGCCCCTGGTCGCCAAGCAGATCACCGAGCGCGCGGTCGAGGGCTGCGCCGACAGCCTGGCCACGGTGAACCGCTTCTGCGCGGTGCTGGGCTCGACGGCCGGCGACATCGCCCTGACCCTGGGCGCGCGCGGCGGCGTGTTCATCGCCGGCGGCATCGCGCCGCGGATCATCGACATCCTGGAAAAGAGCCCGTTCCGCGAGCGCTTCGACGCCAAGGGTCGCCTGTCGCACTTCACCCAGGCGATCCCGACCCACGTCATCCTGCATCCGCACACCGCCCTGATCGGCGCGGCGGTGGCGCTGACGCCGGAGGGCCGGGCGGCGGTCGCCTGACGTCAGTCCGGGGCCTTTCTCAGAGCCATCTCCCGCTTCGCGAACAGCTGGCCGCACTGAGCGGCGCTTGGCGGGTTCTTCTTCGCGTTCTCTCGGCCCTGCGCGATGCGCGTGTCCAGCCAAGCCTGGATCGTGTCATTGATATCTGGGGGGAAGGCGTCCGGGGCCCGCAGATTGGTGAGGTAGGACCAGGCCCGGGCGCGACCTGTCCTCGCCTCGCAGGCGCCGACGGTCTCGGCGAGATCGCCGCCCGCGAGCACGAACGGCGTTTGCCAGCCGGCGCGGCCGTAGGGGGCAAGCTGACGGTCCACGAAGCGTCGCGAAACGGTGCTGATCGCGCCTATAGGAGGTTTCATCAGGACGGTGGCCGCCGGATCGTCGACCGCGCGATGGCATCGAACCGCGAGCGTGTCGGCGAATTCGCGCAGCGCCCTATCGCCGCTGGGATCCTTCAGATTGGCTTGAGCCTGATCGCGCGCGACCTGGAGGTCGTTGGTCTCGCGAACCTTCGCCGCCGATATCGCGGCTTCGACGTCCTGTTTGTCCGCGCCAATCCGTTCCGCCAGCTTGGCGATCTCGCGCGCGAAGGCCTGACCGTCCGGATCCGTCCCCGTGTAGCCGATAACTTCGCAGAAAGGCGCATCGCCGGCGAAGCGGCCGAGGTCGTCGAGCCGGCCCAGGGTCTGGGGAGAGAGAGGAGGGGTTCGCGCCGCCGCGGAGATCGGCACGATGAGCGGCGCGCCGATGGCCAGGGCCAGCAGCAGGTTTGTTGGCTTCATCGGTGGCGGTCCCTCGGCGCCGGTCAATCGACCCCGCAGGACAATAGGTGAGCAAGATTCGGCGCTTTTGAGGCGCGCGATGGGGCTCGCCATGACAACCTTGTCATGGCTTAGTGTTCGCAACGCCGGAAAGAATCGGTGCGGCGGGGGACGGAATTGAACGCCAAAGTCACGATCCACGATGTGGCCCGCGAGAGCGGGGTCTCGATCAAGACCGTTTCGCGGGTCCTCAACCGTGAACCCAACGTCAAGGCCGACACCCGCGACCGGGTGCAGGCCGCCGTCGCCGCGCTGAACTATCGCCCCAACATCTCGGCCCGCAGCCTGGCGGGCTCGAAGGCCTATCTGATCGGCGTCTTCTTCGATAACCCCAGCCCTGGCTATGTCACGGACGTCCAGTTGGGGGCCATCGCGCGGTGCCGGCAGGAGGGCTTCCACCTGATCGTCGAGCCGATCGACTCGACGGGCGACATCCAGGAGCAGGTCGAGCCGATGCTGGCCACCCTGCGCATGGATGGGGTGATACTGACGCCGCCGCTCAGCGACCATCCGGTGGTGCTGGCCACGCTGGAGCAGGCGGGCGTCGCCTATGTTCGCGTCGCGCCGGGCGGCGATCTCGACCGCGCCCCGTGGGTCAGCATGGACGACCGCCTGGCCGCCTACGAGATGACCAAACACCTGATCGGGCTGGGCCACCGCGACCTCGGCTTCATCATCGGCCACCCGGATCACGGGGCCTCGCACCAGCGTCACCAGGGCTTCCTGGACGCCATGCGCGACAGCGGGTTGGTGGTCCGCGACGATCGGGTGGAGCAGGGCTTCTTCTCGTTCCGCTCGGGCTTCGACGCGGCCGAGAAGCTGTTGGGCGGCGCCGACCGTCCGACCGCCATCTTCGCCTCAAACGACGACATGGCCCTGGGCGTCATGGCCGTGGCCAACCGCATGCGCCTGGACCTGCCGGCCCAGCTGTCGGTCGCCGGCTTCGACGACACGCCCGGCGCCAAGATCACCTGGCCGCAGCTGACCACCGTGCGCCAGCCGATCTTCGCCATGGCCGGCGCCGCGGCGGACATGCTGATGCACGGCGTCGAGCAGGAGGAGGGCGCGCCGCCACCCTCGAAGGTCCTGGATTTCGAACTCGTGGTCCGCGAGTCCACAGGACAAGCGCCTCTCTAGACGACTTGACGATGCTTACCAGGTGTTACCGCAATCATATTGACCTTGACAGCGCTGTCCAATCGGAGCGACATCAACCCGATCAAGACGGTCGTCCACGAAGGCGGCGTCGGAGGAAACGCCAATGATTTCGCCTTCCAGCGCCCGTCGCGTCCTTGACGCACGATCACTCCCCTCCAGGCGGTCCTAACCGCTGCCTTTCGCTCGGCGCGGTTTTCCGCAAGCGCCGCGTCGAGCGCTTTTCTCCCTCACCTCATTCGATCCGCCCGGGGGCGGGCGCATCCTGGGAAGAACCATGTCCGTATCCAGCCTCGTCCGCGTGTCCGCCCTGGCCTTGATCCTGGCCGGCGGCCTGACGGGAACGGCTCTCGCGCAAACCTCGGCCGCGACCGCCCATCCGACTGTCTGGCCCAAGGCCCACAGCCCGTCGACGATCACCGACGCCAAGACCGAGGCCTTCATCACCAAGCTGATGAGCCAGATGAGCGTCGAGGAAAAGGTCGCCCAGACCATCCAGGCCGACGGCGCCTCGATCACGCCGGACGAGCTGGCCAAGTACCGCCTGGGCTCGGTGCTGGTCGGCGGCAACAGCGCGCCGGACGGCAATGATCGCGCCACGCCCCAGCGCTGGGTCGAGTGGATCCGCGCCTTCCGCGCCGCCGCGCTGGAAAAGCGTGGCGGTCACCAGGAGATCCCGATCATCTTCGGCGTCGACGCCGTGCACGGCCATAACAACGTCGTCGGCGCTACGCTCTTTCCGCACAATGTCGGCCTGGGCGCGGCGCGCGATCCGGACCTGATCCGCCGCATCGGCGAGGCCACGGCCCAGGAGATGGCGGCCACCGGCGCGGACTGGACCTTCGGCCCGACCCTGGCCGTGCCGCGCGACGAGCGCTGGGGCCGCGCCTATGAGGGCTATGCCGAGGATCCGGAGGTCGTGAAGCGCTATTCCGGTCCGATGACCCTGGGCCTGCAGGGCGCGCTGGTCGCCGGCAAGCCGCTGGCCGCCGGCCACGTGGCCGGCTCGGCCAAGCACTTCCTGGCGGATGGCGGCACCGCGGGCGGAAAGGACCAGGGCGACGCCCAAATCTCCGAGGCCGACCTGGTGCGCCTGCACGCCGCCGGCTATCCGCCCGCCATCGACGCCGGCATCCTGTCGGTGATGGTCTCGTTCTCCAGCTGGCATGGGGTCAAGCACACCGGCAACAAGAGCCTGCTGACCGACGTGTTGAAGGGGCGCCTGGGCTTCGAGGGTTTCGTGGTTGGCGACTGGAACGCCCACGGCCAGGTCGACGGCTGCACCAACACCAACTGCGCCCAGGCCTATCTGGCCGGCATGGACATGATCATGGCCCCCGACAGCTGGAAGGGCCTCTATGAGAACACCCTGGCTCAGGTGAAGGCCGGTCAGATCCCGATGGCGCGGATCGACGACGCCGTGCGCCGCATCCTGCGGGTCAAGGTCAAGGCCGGCCTGTTCGAGGACAAGCGCCCGCTGGAAGGAAAGTACGACCTGCTGGGCTCGCCCGCGCACCGCGCCGTGGCGCGCGAAGCCGTGCGCAAGTCGCTGGTCTTGCTGAAGAACGACGGCGTCCTGCCGCTGAAGAGCTCGGCTCACGTGCTGGTGGCCGGCGATGGGGCCGACGATATCGGCAAGGCCGCCGGCGGCTGGACCCTGACCTGGCAGGGCACGGGCAACAAGAACAGCGACTTCCCCAACGGCCAGTCGATCTACGGCGGCATCGCGGAAGCGGTGAAGGCGGGCGGCGGCAGCGCCGAGCTGTCGGTCTCGGGCGACTTCAAGGCCAAGCCGGATGTCGCCATCGTCGTGTTCGGCGAGAACCCCTATGCCGAGTTCCAGGGCGACATCGCCAATGTCGAATACCAGCCGGGCGACAAGACCGACCTGGCTCTGCTGAAGAAGCTGAAGGCCGCGGGCATTCCCGTGGTGGCGGTGTTCCTCAGCGGCCGGCCGATGTGGACAAACCCCGAGATCAACGCCTCGGACGCCTTCGTCGCGGCCTGGCTGCCAGGCTCGGAGGGCGGCGGGGTCGCCGACGTGCTGATCGGCGACAAGGCGGGCAAGCCGCGCCACGACTTCCAGGGCAGGCTGTCGTTCTCCTGGCCCAAGCGCGCCGACCAGGAGCCGCTGAATATCGGCGACAAGCCCTACGACCCGCAGTTCGCCTATGGCTACGGCCTCAGCTACGCCAAGCCGGGCAAGGTCGCGAAGCTATCGGAAGACGCCGGCGTCGCTTCGACGGCCGTCAATGTGGACCGCTACTTCGTCGCCGGCCACGTCCCCGCGCCGTGGACGATAAACGTCGCCGGAGCGGCCTCGCTGAAAACCGTCGATGCGGGCGCTCAAGAAAATGCACGCCAGGCGACCTGGAGCGGTGAGGGGAGTGGGACCGTTACCATCGCTGGCCCGCCTGCGGATCTGTCGCGCCAGACCACCGGCGACATGGCGATTTCGATCCGCTACAGGGTGGATGCATCCCCAGAGAAACCGGTTTCCCTGGGTTTGGCCTGTGGCGAATCCTGCGGGGCGACGGTAGACGTAACGTCAACGTTGTCAGGTGTGAAACACGGCGAATGGCGTACGGCCAAGATCAAACTTTCCTGCTTCAAGGCCAAGGGCGCGGAGATGACGCATGTTTCGTCCCCCTTCGCGCTGTCCACCGCCGGGCGCATGACCCTGTCATTCACGGAAATCAGGCTGGTCTCCAACGAGGGCGACGCCTTCTGTCCGCCAAGCTGAACCCAGAAGGAGCGACGGCATGATCCGCGCCCGCCGCTCTCGCATCGTCGCCACTATCGGTCCGGCCTCGAGCTCGCCGGAAATGATCGTCACCCTGGCCAAGGCCGGGGCGGATGTCTTCCGCCTGAACTTCAGCCACGGCGCCCACGAGACCCACGCGGCCGTCTACGCGGCGATCCGCGAGGCCGAGAAGACCGTGGGCCGTCCGTTGGGCATCCTGGCCGACCTGCAAGGCCCCAAGCTGCGCGTCGGCAAGTTCGCCAACGGTCCCGTCATGTTGAAGGCCGGCCAGGCCTTCCGCTTCGATAACGACCCGACCCCAGGCGACGAGACCCGCGTGCACCTGCCGCACCCGGAAATCCTGACCGCCATGCGGCCGGGCGCGACGTTGCTGCTGGATGACGGCAAGCTGCGCATGGTCGTGACCGATGCGGGGCCAGGCTATGCCAACACCACGGTCTCGAACGGCGGCAAGCTGTCGGAACGCAAGGGCGTGGCGGTGCCGGACGTCGTCATCCCGATGTCGCCCCTGACGCCCAAGGACCGCGAAGACCTGGCCTTCGCCCTTCGCCTCGGCGTCGACTGGATCGCCCTGTCGTTCGTTCAGGCCCCGGAAGACATGGCCGAACTGCGCCGCATCGTCGAAGGCCGCGCCGCCGTACTGGCCAAGATCGAGAAGCCCCAGGCGCTGAAGGTGCTGGGGCCGATCATGGATCTCTGCGACGGCGTCATGGTGGCTCGCGGCGACCTCGGCGTCGAAATGGCGCCGGAAGAGGTGCCGGTGGCCCAGAAGGAGATCCTACGGGCGGCGCGCGAGCGCGGCATCCCGGTGATCGTCGCCACCCAGATGCTGGAGTCGATGATCAACTCGCCGACCCCGACCCGCGCCGAAGCCTCGGACGTGGCCAACGCCGTCTACGAAGGCGCGGACGCGGTGATGCTGTCGGCGGAATCCGCGGCCGGCGACTATCCCGAAGAGTCGGTCTCGATGATGAACCGCATCATCGAGCGCGTCGAACGCGACCCGCGCTGGCCCGAGCTGATGCAGGCCGAGCAGAAGCACGACGATGACGACGCCGACGTGCTGGTGGTCGCCGCCGCCGGCGCGGCCAAGTCCGGATCGACCAAGTGCCTGGTGGCCTTCACCACCACGGGCGCGACCGCGCGCCGCCTGGCCCGCGAGCGGCCGCTGCAGCCTGTCCTGGCCCTTTCGCCCGACATCAACGCCGTGCGCCGCATGACGCTGTGCTGGGGGATCGAGCCGCGCGTCAGCGCCCAGCCCGACAGCCTGGAGGTCGTCACGACCGACGCCTCGAGCAAGGCGTTGGAGCTGGGCCTCGTCGCGCCGGGCGAACGGTTGCTGGTCGTGGCGGGGACGCCGTTCGGCGCTCCGGGCGCGGCCAACCTGCTGCGGCTGGCCCACGCGCCCGCGCCGGTCCGTCGGCGGTAAGACCGCGGCCCTATCGGAAGCGCTACGCGAACGACGCCGGCAGCAGCCGCTCATAGCCGCGCCGCACCGCGCCGTAGCACTCGCAGGTCATGGCCTCCAGGCCGGCGCGGTCCAGGATGTCGACCACGCCACGGCGATAGCGGATCAGGCCCTTGCTTTGCAGCGAGCCGGCGACGGCCGTGACGGTCGTGCGCTGGACGCCCAGCATGTCGGCCAGGAATTCCTGTGTCAGGTTGACCGTATTGCTGTCGATGCGATCGTGGCAGCCCAGAAGCCAGCGGCAGAAGCGCGCCTCGACGGCGTGCAGGGCGTTGCAGGCCACCGACTGGATGGCGTGACCGAACAGGGCCTCGTTGTGGCGGTCGACCAGATCTCGCAGAGCCGCGCTGCGCCGCCAGGCGTCATGCAGCGGGCCCGCCGCGACGCGCAGGGTCGAGCCCGGAGCCTGGACAATGGCGCGGCTCAGCGATTGGCGTGGCGCGACAGCGACCATCAAGCCTAGAGCGCCTTCGCGACCGATGGTGGCCGACTCGATCGCCGCGCCGTTCTCCATCAGGGTCATCAGCGAGATGACGCAGTCGTTGGGGAAATAGACCTGATCGATCAGGTCGCCCGGATCATAGAGCAGGCGGCCCTTCTCGAGATCGACCGTGGACAGATGAGGCGCGAGGATGGCCCTGTCTTCGGACGGCAGCGCGGAAAGCAAGCGGTTCTTCAAGGTCGCCAACGGCCCAGTCATGCAGAATCGAACGCCGTCTTACGGCAAGGGTTGCAAGCTATAGGTGGGGGCGTGGCCGGGCGCCGTCGCTTAGCCGACACAATCCAGTCAGGACGGCCGCAAAAACAGAGGCGTCCGCTAAACTGTCTGTTTTTCGCCATCATTTGACGGGGAGCAAGTTTGTCGGGTTTCCGACATAACTGCTTTATGGTGGCGCGTCGCGACCTGCGGTCATCTGAAGCGGGCAAAGAAAAGCCGCCCTCGCGAGGGCGGCTGGAAGGGACTTGAGGGAGGAAAGATCAGGACAGAACGACGTGGCTTTCGCGGCCCACGTCCGGCTTATCGCCGGTAATATTGGCCTTGGCGATTTCCCAGGCGAACCGTACGCCGCCCTTTGAAGCCCAGGTCTGAGCATCGATCAGGTCGAAGCGCAGAAGGGTGAGGCTCGGGTCGTCCTTGCCACGCGGAAACCAGGCGGCGGCCATCGGCGTCCAGTAGCGGTCGATCCGCGCGCGGTCGCGATCCTCGGAGAGGCGCCCGCCGACGCAGGCCTGGAACTCCTGATCCTTGGCCTCGACGATGAACATCGCCTTGTCCTGGCCATCGCGCGCGGCCTTGATCAGGTCGTTGTCGTCGTTGGTGAAGAACCACAGGGCGTTGTCGTCCTGTTCGGCGAAAGCGGTCATGGGCTGGAAATGGCCGCCGGTGGCGGGCACGCCCAACATGCCGAAGCGGGCGTGGTCGATTTCCTTCCAGAGGCGGCGCTCGGCCTCGCCCTGGTCTTGAACGGCGTCATGCATGGGAGGTCTTCCTTGCGATCGGGTAATCGCAAGGAAGAACCATCGGCGCGGACGGCGGTTCCTACGCCCCAGGTCGGCGAGCCTCACCCGGGGATGGGAGGCGCTCGGACGATCTGGTCCCACGCGCGCGAGCCCCCGTCAGCTACCCTGAAGGCGAAGGCTCGAACGGCCACGGGTCTTTTGCAGGCGCACCGCCGACGCCTCCGCCGTTCCAGCCTATTTCGACTTGGCGAAGGCCGAGGACATCCAGCCGCGCGCGCCGTTCTCGTCGTCGACCTCCATCCAGACGCCGTTGCGCTGGCCGGTCGGATAGACCGTGCCGCCAGCCTTGACCTTGCCGACGATCGCGCCTGTGGGGGAGGCGGCGCCGCGCAAGGCGACTTCCTGGGTCGTGGCCAGCAGGTTCGGCGCGGCGGTTGCCGCGGGGGCGGAGGTGGTCATGGTCGCCGAAACCGGGATGGCGACGGCGGCCGCGCCGCACTTGCCCTGATAGAGGCCGCCCATGATCGCCCGGCGCTGCTGGGCCACCTGGATGGCCTGGGCCTCGCGCTGGGCCTTGGCGGCGGCGGAGGCCTTGGCCTGGGCGGCGGCGGCGTTGGCGAACATGCCCAGGCCCGGGACGCGGCCCAGAGCGCCGCTATAGAGCGCGGCGTTGACGCCCAGGCTGGCGGCCGTCTCGGCTCCGCGCGCGCCGGCTTCGGCGCTGGCGATGGCGTTGTTCGAGACGCCCATCAGCTGGTCCATGCGGACCATCTCGGCGCTGATCTGCTCGCAGCTCATCGTCGCGTCGGCGGGATAGCTGAGCTGCAGCTGCGCGTGGGCGGAAGAGGCGAGGGCTAGGCCCAGCACGAGGGCGGTGGCGGCGATGGTCTTGGTCATGATGGCTCCCCTGGACGGAAGCCGTCTATGAAACCCGCTCCCCGCGAGACCCCGGTCCGTCAGTACGAGAACGACGGTATCCGGGGCGCGCGGGGAGAGCCTATCCCCAAGGCTAGGGGTAGCGTCCTGTCAGAAACCCATCAACCGCGCATAGCGATCGCGGTGGAAGCTGGCGCCGCCGAACAGGGCCTCGGTGACGCGGGCGCGCTTCATATAGAGGCCAGCGTCGTGGGCGTCGGTCATGCCGATGCCGCCGTGCATCTGGACCATCTCGTTGGAGGCGAGGTGGACGAGGTCGCTGGCCTTGGCCTTGGCGAGGGAGGCGAGGGCGCGGGTGTCACCCCCCGCATCAAAGGCTTCCAGCGCCGCCTCGACGCACGAGCGCGTGGTCTCGATGTCGGTGAACCACTTGGCGGCGCGGTGCTGCAGGGCCTGGAACGTGCCGATGACCTGTCCGAACTGGGTGCGGGTCTTGATGTAGTCCAGGGTGATGTCGAAGGCCGCCGAGGCGCTGCCCAGCATCTCGGCGGCGAGGCCGGCATAGGCGCGGTCCAGCACCGGTTCCAGCACCGCCCAGCCCTTGTCGACTTCGCCGAGGACAGCCTCCGCCCCGACCTCGACGCCGTCGAAAGCGATCCGGGCCGCGCCGCGCGAGTCGATCAGCGACAGGTGTGTACGGACCACGCCGGGCGCGTCGCCGGCGACCAGGAACAGGGTAAGGCCCTCGGTCGAACCCGGCGCGCCGCCGGTGCGCGCGACAACGACCAGCAGGTCGGC
This sequence comes from Caulobacter sp. FV1ye6ST, assembly GCF_058681225.1. NCBI lineage: Bacteria > Pseudomonadati > Pseudomonadota > Alphaproteobacteria > Caulobacterales > Caulobacteraceae > Caulobacter > Caulobacter sp. FV1ye6ST. The sequence goes on along the minus strand of NZ_CM178733.1, from coordinate 3,421,669 downwards.
GGCTTCGCCGTCCAGCACCAGGGTCTTGGTCCCGTTGAGCACGAAGCCGGAGGCGCCCTTGGTGGCGGTCAGGGCCGTGCGGGCCGGGTTGTGGTGCGAGCCCTCGTCGATGGCCAGGGTGGCGACGGCCTCGCCGGTGGCGATCTTCGGCAGCCAGGCCGACTTCTGCGCGTCCGAGCCGCCCAGCTGCAGGGCCGAGGCCCCGATCATGGCGGTGGAGAGCAAAGGCGAGGCGGCCAGGGTGCGGCCGGTCTCTTCCAGGATCAGGCCCAGGCCCAGATAGCCGAAGCCCGAGCCGTCATGGTCTTCCGGCACGATCACCCCGGCCCAGCCCATCTGGCCCATCTCGGCCCACGCGCCGGGATCGAAGCTCTGTTTGGACTTGCCGTCGCGCAGCTTGCGCAGGGCGCCGACGGGCGCGCTTTCGCTGGCCCAGCCCTTGGCGGCGTCGCGCAGCATGGTCTGTTCTTCGGTCAGGACGGCCATCAGGCGTGCTCCCTGGATTGATGAAGGACGGCCCAGTCGAGGGCCTGTTCCAGACGGTCGTTGCCCCAGAAGAGCTCGCCGTCGGCGGTGAGAAAGCTTGGCGCGCCGAACAGGCCGCGTTCCTTGGCCATGCGGACATGGTCCTTGAGCAGGGCCTTGATCGGATCGGACTGGGCGGCGGCCAGGACGTGTTCGGGACCCGCGCCGACCTCGGCGATCAGCGGGGCCAGGACCTCGGGGCTGCCGATGTCTAGGTCGTCGACGAAGTTGGCCTGATAGGCGGCGCGGCTGAACTGGGGTGTCCAGCCGTCCTCCAGCCCGACCAGGGCCACGCGGGCGGCCAGCAGGCTGTTGCGCGGAAACTGGCTGGGACGATGCAGCGGCAGACCCTGCTGGTCACAGACCCGCTCCAGGTCACGCCACATGTACTCGCCTTTCACGGGGAAGGCGTTGAACGGACTATCTTTCAGGCCCTGCTGCTCATGGAACAGCGGCCCGACGATGAACGGCCGCCAGGCCACGGCCACCCCCTTGTCGGCGGCCAGCCGCTCGATGCGCATGGCCGCCGGATAGGAGTAGGTCGAGGCGAACTCGTACCAAAATTCTAACATGGCCAGAACTCGATCATGGCTCTACTGGTGGTCCAGCAGGCCCAGGACGCGCTTGGCGACGACGTTGAGGTTCACTTCGCTGGTGCCGCCCTCGATCGAGTTGCCCTTGGCGCGGAGCATGGCGCGCGGGGCGGCCAGCTCTTCTGAACTGAAGCCTTCGCCTTCCCAGCCGAGACCCTGCAAGCCGAGAGCCTCGACCAGCAGCTCGGTGCGCTCCTGGTTCATCTTGGCGGCGGCGTACTTGATGATCGAGACGGCGGCGCTGGGGCCCGAGCCCTGTTTTGACTCGGCCTCGGCGCGGCGCACCGTCAGCATGAAGGCGTGGGCGTCCATCGAATGGGCCGCCAGGCGGGCGCGGAAGTCGCCGTCGGCGATCCGGCCTTCGCTGTCGACGCCGATCTCGCGCTTTGCCGCCTCGACGGGGCCCAGGCCGCCGCCGCCGCCGAAGCCCGAGGCGCTGATGTTCTGGCGCTCGTACTGCAGCAGGCGCTTGGCGATATCCCAGCCGCCGTTCAACTTGCCGACCAACTGCTCCTTGGGGACCTTCACATTGTCGAAGAAGGTCTCGCAGAAGGGCGAGGAGCCGCTGATCAGCTTGATCGGGCGCGCCTCGACCCCGGGCGAGGTCATGTCGAACAACACGAACGAGATGCCCTCGTGCTTCTTGGTCGTGTCGGTGCGCACCAGGCAGAAGATCCAGTCGGCCTGGTCGGCATAGCTGGTCCAGACCTTCTGGCCGTTGATCAGGTAATGGTCGCCCTTGTCCTCGCACTTGGTCTGGAGGGAGGCCAGGTCGGAGCCCGCGCCCGGTTCGCTATAGCCCTGGCACCAGCGGGTCTCGCCGCGCACGATGGCGGGCAGGAAGCGCTGCTTCTGCTCCTCGGTGGCGTATTCCAGCAGCACCGGGCCCAGCATCCAGACGCCGAAGCTCATCAGGGCCGGACGGGCCTTGATGCGGCGCAGTTCCTGCTCCAGCACCTTGTTCTGGGCCTTGGACAGGCCGCCGCCGCCGTATTCCTTGGGCCACATGGGCGCGGTCCAACCGCGCTCGGCCATGCGGTCCAGCCACAGCTTGGCGTCGGGATTCTTCCAGACCATCTTGCGGCCGCCCCACGGGGCTTCGTCCTCGCCCATCGGGGCGCTCAGGGACGGCGGATAGTTGGCCTCGAGCCAGGCGCGGGTCTCGGCGCGGAAGGCGTCGAGCTCGGTTCCCCCGAAATCGGCCATCGTCTCATCTCCCTAAGCGGACGGTTATTGGCCGACACACTACGCCGCCCGGCGGCCGCGGCAAGTCGATTCAAACGGTCGTTCGTGTCTTGGCTGGCGACCGTGTCATGGTTTGCGCGGTATAGAAGGGCTCGCTGTTGGATCCCGCAGGGGATTCGTCACTTCGGGATCTGGATGTCCTCGACAGTTTTCAGGCCCGCGGCCCTGGCGATCGCCCCGACCCTGGCGGCGATCCTGACCGCGTCGGCCGGTGTCATGCTGCTGGCTTCGGGGGCCACCCCGTCCGAGCCGACCCGGTTCCTGCTGCTGCTGGCTTTCGCGCCGGACCTGCTGATCGAGATCAGTCACTTCTTCTCGTCCATCCTGGGCCTGGTCCTGCTGCTGCTGGCGTTCGGCCTGCGGGCGCGGCTGGGCGCGGCCTGGTGGGCGGCGCTGGTCGTATTGGCCGCCTCGGCGGTGCTGGCGATCTTCAAGGGCCTGAATTGGGAAGAGACGGCGATGCTGAGCGTCTGCTTCCTCACCATAGTCCCCTTCCACGACGCCTTCCCGCGCAAGGCGGCGCTGACCAGGATGGAGGTCACGCCCGCCTGGCTTCTGTCTGCCGGCGCGGTTGTCGTCGGCGTCGCGCTGCTGGGATGGTGGTCGTTCAACCACACTGAATATGTCGACAAGTCCTTCCTGCGCGTGTTGCAGGACGATGAGCTTCGGGCCATTCGCTCGTCGGTGGCCGCCGCCATCGTGCTGCTGGCCGTCGGCGTCTGGCGCCTGGTCGCCACCGCCGCCACGCCGTCGGTGGTCGACGACACCGATCCGGAATTCGACCGCGTTCGCGCCATCCTGGCCAAGGCCCAGGACGCCGAGCCCAGCGCCAACCTGGCCCTGCTGGGCGACAAGCGCTTTCTGTTCTCGGCCTCGGGCGAGAGCTTCCTGATGTTCGGCGTGCGGGGGCGGTCGTGGATCGCCCTGGGCGCGCCGATCGGCAAGGAGGAAGAGCGCATGGAGCTCTTCTGGCGTTTCCGCGAACTGGCCGACGCCCACGCCGCGCGCGCGGGCTTCTATGGCCTGGGCCCCGACGACCTGCCGGACTCCGTCGACCTGGGCCTGGCGATCCAGAAGACTGGCGAGAGCGCCGCGGTCCCCTTGGAAGCCTTCAGCCTGGCCGGGCGCCGCCGCGAGGTGCTGCGCCGCAACTGGCGCAAGGCCGGCGAGGGCGGCGCGGCCTTCGAGATCCTGCCGGTCGGCGCGGCCGTGGCGATCATGGACGAACTGAAGGCGATCTCCGACGCCTGGCTCAGCCACCACGCTGGCGGCGAGAAGAGCTTTTCGATGGGCGGTTTCGATCCGCGCTATGTGGCCGAGTTCCCGGTCGCGGTGGTGCGGGGCGAGGAGGGCAAGATCGTGGCCTTCGCCACCCTGTGGCTGACCGCCTGCAAGACCGCGTTCTCGATGGACCTGATGCGCTACTCCGACGAGGCGCCCAAGAACGTCATGGACTACCTGTTCGTCGAGCTTCTGCAGTGGGGCAAGGACGAGGGCTACCAGGCGTTCGAATTCGGCATGGCCCCGCTGGCGGGGCTGGAGGACCGGCCGCTGGCGCCGATCATGTCGCGCGTCGGCCGACTGCTCTACGAGCGCGGCGAGGAGATCTACAATTTCCAGGGCGTGCGGCGGTACAAGGACAAGTACGACCCCGTCTGGCAGCCGCGCTACATTGCCGCGCCTCACAAGTGGGCGATCCCTTTCCTGCTCGCCGACATCGGTCTGCTGTCGTCGGGCGGCATGTCGGGCCTGACCAAACGGCCCAAGAAGGCCCCTGCGACGCCTGCGACCTAGTAGCGCTGCTGGTTGCCGGTCTGCACGCCGAGGAGGTTCGCCAGATGCACCAGCATCAGCATCAGGCCGACCACGCAGACCATCATCAGCGGGCGCCACGGAATCATGCGCGGACCCTTTAAAACGTTAATGGGACGCGCCCCCAGCCACCCGCAGACGAGTGCAAGCGTCAGGAACACAACCGCGGCGGAAATGGTCAGGGGCAGATCCATGGCCGCTTCTAAGCCTGCGACAATCCGCCTGGCAAATGGTTAACCCGCGTTAACCCTCTTGCTTTTAAGGCGCGCTACAGAACGTCAAGACTCTGTCCTGATTCCTCCACAGTGAACCGCACCGCCACTACATCTGGCGTTTTCGTCGCGTTTACTATCTAGGAATCGATGACTAGCGTTTCCCCAAGATGCGGGGAGATCGATTCGCATGACGGCGGCTTCGCCATGGAGCGTTAAGGGGATAGACCCCAAGGCACGGGAGGTCGCTAAGGACCTCGCGCGTCGCTCCGGCATGACTCTTGGCGAATGGCTCAATCGCATGATCATCGAAGGCGATGGTCAGGCGGCGGACCAGTTTACCGACAAGCCCGGGGATCGGGGCGAGGCGCACAACCGCGCCTATCTGGAAATCGTCAAGGAAGACGCGCCGCCGCGTATCGAAATCGCCGAGCACCCGGCGGACGAGGTCGGCCGCGTGGCCGTGGCCCTGGACCGCCTGACCCAGCGCATCGAGGCCGCCGAAGGCCGCAACGCCGCCGCCATCTCCGGCATCGACCATTCCGTCCGCGACGCTCTCACGCGTCTGGGACAGTCGGAGCGTGAACAGATCGCCGTGGCCGCTCGGTTCGAGGGCGCCGTCAACGAGCTGAAGACCGAGCAGGCGCGCGCCGCGGAGCGTACGCGCCGCATGGAGGCCGAAGCGGCCGGGCCGCGCTCGGCCGAGGCGCTTCGTGCGCTCGAAGGCGCCTTGGGCAAGGTCGCCGGCCACCTCTATGACGGCGAGGCCCGCACCCGCGAGGCGATCGCCGCCCTGGAAGCCCGCGTCAACGCCACCTCGGCGCCGCAGGATCCCACCACCCTGGTCGACGCCGTCGTGGCGCGCCTCTCCGAACGTCTGGAAGCCGCCGAGACCCGCACCACCGAAGCCCTGCGCGACATGAGTTCGTCGTTCTCGGCCCTGGACCAGCGCATGGGCGCGCTGGAGGGCGCAAATCCCGTCGCCGGCGTGCAGGAGCGCCTGGACGGTCTGGCGATGAGCCTGACCCAGAAGATGGAGGCCGCGCGCCTGGAGATGGCCGCCAAGCTGCGCGAGAGCGCGGACGGCCGCTTCGACCGCATGGAGCGCAAGCTGGGCGAGATGGCCGCCCACGTTCAGGCCGCCGAGCAGCGCTCGGCCCAGGCCATCGAACGCATGGGCCGCGAAGTGGTCGGCGTAGCCGACGCCTTCAACCGCCGCGTCCAGGCCGCCGAGCAACGCAACACCACGGCCATCGAGCAGGTCGGCGGCGAAGTCGCCCGCATCGCCGCCACCGTCGAGCACAAGCTGAACCGCGCCGACAGCGTCCAGGCTCAAGCCCTGGAAAAGCTGGGCGCGGAAATCGCCCGCATCACCGAGAAGCTGGCCGAGCGCATCGGCAGCGCCGAGCGTCGCAACGCCCTGGCCATCGACGATGTCGGCGAGCAGGTCGCCCGCGTCACCGAGCGCCTGAACCAACGCCACGAGCGCTCCAGCCAGGAACTGGTCGACCGCATCCGCCAGAGCGAGGAGCGCACGCTCCGCATGCTGGAAGAGGCGCGCGACAAGATCGACACTCGCCTGCATGATGCGGCCCGCAAGCTGGAGGCGCCGGCCCCGGCGCCCGCCCAGGCCCCCACGCCGGCCCGCGCCGCGCCGGCCCCGGCCGTCTCGCCGTTCGACGACCCCTATTTCGGCAAGTCGGCTTCGTTCAGTCAGTCGACCGCTTTCGACGACGACGTCGACGAGGATGTGTTCGACGCGCCTGTCGCCCCGTCGCGTGAGCCCAGCTTCGAGATCGCCGAGTTCCCGGCCGCCGAGCCGGAAGAGCGCACCTTCGCGCACGACGATTACGCCATGGCCGACGGCTTCGAGCCGGAAGCGCCGCGATACGAAGAGGTCGAACCCGAGGTCTCCGACTTCGCCCCGGCCCAGCCCGCCCGCCCGATGTCGACCCGTGACATCATCGAGCAGGCCCGCGCTGCTGCCCGCGCAGCGGCGGCCGCCGACGCCAAGACCGTCGGCAAGGCCAAGCCGGAAAAGAAGGCCAAGGCTCCCAAGGCTCCCAAGGCCGAGAAGACCGGAACGCCGCTGTTCAGCGGCTTCGGCTTCGCCAAGAAGTCCAAGAGCCGCCTGGGCGCGACCGTCGCCACCGTCGTGATGGTGTTCGGCGGCGCTGGCGCCCTGGGCGCCATGGTCGGCGGCTTCCTGCTGCTCAGCGCGGACGGCGGCGGGGCGACTCCGACCCGCGTCGCCGACGCCATCGCCGGCCGCAAGTCCGACGTCGAGATCACCCGTCCGGAGGCCGACACCACCCCCGGCCAGCCGCGCGCCGCCGTGGCCCTGACCACGACCCCGACGCCGGTCCAGGCCGCCGTCGCCGCCGCGCCGGTCGCCACCGACAATGCCAAGGCCCTGTTCGAGGACGGCGTCCGCAAGATCGAGACCGGCGATCGCTCGGGTCTCGAGACCCTGCGCAAGGCCGCTAACGGCGGCTACCCGGCCGCCCAGTTCTACCTCTCGAAGATGTACGAGGGCGGCAAGGGCGGGGTGAAGCAGGACATGCCGGAAGCCCGCCGCTGGAGCGAGCGCGCCGCCGCCGGCGGTGATCCGCGCGCCATGCACAACCTGGCGCTCTACTACTTCAAGGGCGAGGGCGGTCCGCGCAACTCGACCACGGCCGCGACCTGGTTCCGCAAGGCCGCCGACACCGGTCTGGTCGACAGCCAGTTCAACCTGGCCCAGCTCTACGAAAGCGGCCTGGGCGTCAGCCAGAACCCGGCCGAGGCCTACAAGTGGTACGTGATCGCCGGCCGTTCGGGCGACGCCACGGCTCGCAGCCGCGCCAACGCCCTGCGCGCCCAGCTGACGGCCGAGGCCCAGCAGACCGCCGACCGCTCGGCCCTGGCTTTCCGTCCGCAGACCCAGACCCAGACGGCCAGCCTGACCGCGTCGGCCCCGGCCCCCAACGCCAATCTGGGCCTGGCCCAGAAGGTGCTGTCGCAGCTCGGCTATTACCAAGGTCCGCGCGACGGCGTCGCTTCGCCGGCCCTGCGCATGGCCATCGCCGCCTACCAGCGCGACCAGGGCCTGCCGGCCTCGGGCAGTATGGACGGCGAGACCCTGAACCGCCTGTCGGTCTACGCGCGGTAAGCGCGTTAGGCGAAGGTGTGAGCGGCTTCGCCGCCCAACGCGCGCTTAAGCAAATAGGCCACGCGTTGACGCAACCGCGCCCACCCGGCAATCAGGGATATCCTTGACGCCGGAAGGGCCGCGCGCGCCTTGCACTTCTACCTGCCCATCGCCGAGGTGTCGGTCAACGCGCTGCTGCTGGTGGTGCTGGGCGGGCTCGTGGGCTTCATCTCCGGGATGTTCGGCATCGGCGGCGGCTTCCTGATGACGCCGGTGCTGGTGTTCATGGGCATTCCGCCCGTGGTGGCCGTGGCCAGCGAGGCCAACCACGTCGCCGCCTCGTCGGTCTCCAGCGTCATCGCCTATAGCAAGAAGCGCTCGGTCGACTTCCGGATGGGCGGGGTGCTGGCCTGCGGCGGGGCGATCGGCTCGTTCATCGGGGTCGAGGTGTTCCGCTGGCTGCGTCTGATCGGTCAAGCGGACTTCGCGGTGTCGCTGTCCTATCTGCTGTTCCTGGGCGTCATCGGCGCGCTGATGCTGACGGAGTCCGTGGGGACGATCCTGCGCCGCCGCCGCGGCCAGCCGCCCAAACCGCGCCGCGACCGCCGGCCGGCGTTGCTGTACGCCCTGCCGTTCAAGGTCCGCTTCCCGCGCTCTCGGCTCTATATCAGCGTCATCCCGCCGATCCTGCTGGGCCTGTTCGTCGGCGTCCTGTCAGCGGTGATGGGCGTCGGCGGCGGCTTCATCCTGGTGCCGGCCATGATCTACCTTCTGCGCATGCCCGCGCCCGTGGTCGTCGGCACCAGCCTTTTCCAGATCGTCATCACCACCTCGCTGACCAGCGTGCTGCAGGCCGGCCGCAACCAGACGGTCGACATCGTGCTGGCGACCCTGCTGCTGATCGGCGGGGTGGTCGGGGCGCAGATGGGCGCGCGAGCCTCGGGCCGCTTCCGCGCCGAGGAGCTTCGGGCGCTCCTGGGCCTGCTGGTGCTGCTGGTCGGCCTACGCATGGGCGCGGACCTGTTCATCAAGCCCGAGGAAGCCTTCGTCATCATGACGGGGACGGCGCGATGATCCCGCTCGTCGAAGCAGCCCCGGCGCCGGCGGTCTCGGCCGCCATGACCGACACCGAGATCCGGGTCAGCTCAGGCTTCCGTGGGGCGCGGATCGTGCTCTATGGCGCCGTCTTCGACCCCAAGGACCGGCCCAGCGACATCGTCGTCATCGTCCGGGGCCCCGACCAGCCCCTGCGTATCGCCCGCAAGACCCAGGTCGCCGGGCTTTGGCTGAACAGTCGGCCGGTCGTGTTTCGCGGCGCGCCAGGTTTCTACCGCGTGGCCTCGACCCGGAGGTTGCAGGACATCGCGGGCTTCGCGCCGCTGCGCCACCTTGGCGCGGGGCTGGAGCACCTGGCCATCGCCGCGCCCCTGGAGCAGCGCGTCGAGACGACCTACGGCGTCCGCGACGTTGTGGTCAGTCGCCTGGGCGCCGACTATCTGGACTGGCGGCGCGCGGTGCTGCGCCTGAAGGAGAAGGCCGGCCTCTACGCCGCCGATCCGCAAGGCGTCCGCTTCGTCGACAAGGGGCTGTTCCGGGCCCAGCTGGACCTCCCCGCCGAGGCGCCGATCGGCCAGTACACGGCCCGCATCGTGCTGTTCCAGGATGGCAAACCGGTGTCGATCCGCGACCGCACCCTGGTGGTCGAGAAGGCTGGAGCGGAGAGAGCCTTGTATCTGTTCGCGAAAGATCGTCCGTGGACCTATGGGCTCGTGTCGGTAATAGTCGCCCTCGGCGCAGGGGGGGCGGCTTCGGTCGCCTTCCGAAGGAGTTGAGCATGAACGAGTCCGCGGACCAGCGGACGCCGGTTCCGCCGGCGGTTTGGGTCTTTGGTCTATCGACCCTCATTCCCTTTTTCGTTTCGTCGGTGCTGTTCTGCTATGGCCCCGACAACATCCAGAAGTCGTCGCTCTTGGCGCTGCTGGCCTATTCGGCCGCCATGGTCTCGTACTTCGGCGGCGTGCGCACGGGCCTGGAGATCGAGAACCCCAGCCCGCGTTGGCGCATCCTGGGCATCTCGCTGCTGTTCCCGCTGTCGGGGTTCGGCCTGCTGCTGGGCGAGCTGAAGTTCGAGCCGGCCTGGCAGCTGTCGGGCTTCCTGCTGGTGTTCCTGCTGCAATGGGTCTGGGACGTCACGGACCACGAAGGTCCCAGCTGGCGTCCGCGTATGCGCACCTTGATGACCGCCGGCGCCGCCATCTCCCTGGCCTTCGCGCTGGAGCAGGCGCTGCATATGTAGCGCTCTGCTTGCTGGCTGTAGCTCGATAGGATTTAATCCTACTGGAACCGAGGCCTGTCATGCGATCGACCAAGCAACTCGGCGTAACGCTTCCCAATGAAATGGCCGCTCAGGTTCGGGCCAAGGTCGAGTCTGGCGCCTATGCCAGCGAGAGCGAAGTCATCCGGGAGGGCCTGCGTGCGCTTCAGGCCCAGGAACGGGCGCTTGAAGCCTGGCTGCACGGTGAGGCCGCAAAGGCCTATGACGCCTTTGAAGCCGATCCTTCCCGAGGACGTTCGAGCCAGGATGTTCGAGCCGCGCTCGCCGCCGCGCACGCACGCGGCTCCAAGGCCGGCTGAGCGGTTATTCGGTCGTCTATACACCCGAGGCGGAGGCTCAACTCCTCGCGCTCTACCACTACTGTCCGTCCAGGCGTCGCCGAGGACGGCGGCGCGCTTCACGGATGAGATCGTCGATCACTGTGAAGCGCTTAGCAGCTTTCCCGAACGTGGCGCGCCGCGGTTCGACGTGCGGCCAGATCTTCGCACCCTGCCTTTTCGGCGCGTGACGATCACCTATGCCGTGAGGGGGCAACAGGTGGTCATTGTCGGCATCTTCCATGGCGGCCAGGACTACGAAAGCATCCTGGGGCAGGACTAATCCGGCCGCAGCGACTTCCGCCCCACCGCGTGGACCCGCTTGGGCCCTAGCGCGCCCGCCAGCAGCGGACCGGCGAACAGGTTCGAGAACGCCTCGTCCAGAATGTTCAGCCCACCGGTGAAGGCCCCGAACGCCGGCAGCACCAGGCGCTGGCCGTCCGTCACGAAGCAGCGGCGCCGAGTGGTAGCGCGGCCGCTGGTGATCTTGGCCGCCGGGTGCAGGTGACCGGCGACCTCGCCAAGCTGGACGCCGGGCACGGGCTCGTGGCGCAGGGTCAGACCCGACACGGAAGCCTCGTCGACGATGTCGCCGGGCAGAACCGTGGGGCCGTCGGCGTCGTGGTTGCCCACCGCCCAGACCAGTTCCCGGCCCAGCGCCAGGCCTTCCAGCCGCCTGTAGTCGTCCGCCGCCAGCCGCGACTCGCCGCCGCCGTCGTGGAAGCTGTCGCCCAGGAAGATCAGCGTCGCCGGGGACAGCAGGGCGATCTCGCGGTCCAGGCGGTCCAGGGTCTCGCGGGTGTCGTAGGGCGGCAGCATCTGGCCGAAGCGCGCGGCGTAGCTGCTGCCCTTTTCGAAGTGCAGGTCGGCGACCACCAGCGTGCTCTCGCGCTCCAGCCAAAGCGCGCCGGACCAGCGCAGCATGACCTCGACATTGGCCAGACCGACCCGCAGGCCGCCGCAGAGAGAGGGTTCGAAACGCGTCACGACATGGCCTCGGCGATCAGGTCTTCCTCGGCCTCGGCCAGGATCATTTCTCCGGCCGCGTCGCCCGGCGCGCGCTCGCGGCCGATCTCCAGCATGATCGGCACGGCGAAGGGCGAGACGCGGTCCAGTCGTACATGGCGGATGCGGCCCCGCACGCGGGTCAGCATGTCGCCGAGGCGGGCGATGTCGAGCATGCCGGTGGCGGCGTCGTGGCGGGCGCAGCGCAGCATCAGGTGGTCGGGTTGGTGTTTGCGCAGCACGTCGTAGATCAGGTCGGTGGAGAAGGTCACCTGCCGTCCGGATTTCTCGGCCCCGGGGTGGCGGCGTTCGATCAGTCCGGCGATCAGGGCGCAGTGCTTGAACGCTCGCTTCATCATGAAGCTCTCGTCCAGCCAGGCCTCGAGGTCGTCGCCCAGCATGTCCTGGGCGAACAGTTCGTCGAGATCCAGATCGTCCATCGGCCGCAGCGACCAGATATTCAGCGCGTAGTCGTTGCAGACGAAGCCCAGCGGTCCGACGCCAAGGCGGTCCAGCCGCCGGGTCAGCAGCATGGCCAGGGTGGTGTGGGCCAGGCGGCCGTCGAACGGATAGCAGACAAGGTGGAAGCGTTTGCCGCGCTGGAAGGTCTCCAACAGCATCTCGCCATCGCCAGGGATCGCCGAGCGGACCTTCTGCCAGCTCAGCCACTCCTGGACATCCGGGGGCAGGGCGGCCCATTCGCGCTCGTCGTGCATCATCTGGCGCACGCGGCTGGCCAGATAGGTGGAAAGCGGGAATTTCGAGCCACCCCAGCTGGGCATCTTCGGGTCATCGTTCGGCGCGGGCGAGACGAAGGCGTCGGCGCCCGCGAGGCTGTTGTAGCGCCAGACCTGTCCGGCGAAGACGAAGGTGTCGCCCGGCGTCAGTTGCTCGAAATAGCCTTCCTCGGCCTCGCCGATCTTGCGCCCTCCCATCGGCCGCTTGCCGCCGCCGATGCGGATGTTGATCATGCCCGGCGAGATGATCGCACCGACATTCATCCGGTGCTGCAGGCGGGCCTGGGCGTTGCGCGCGGTCCAAAGGCCCTCGGGGGTCCGCACGATGCGGCGGAACTTGTCATAGGCGCGCAGGGCGTACCCGCCGGTCGAGACGAAGTCGACGACGGCCTCGAAATCCTCCCACACGAGCTCGGCATAGGGGCCGGCCGAGCGCACCTCGTCATAGAGGGCGGTCAGCGCGAACGGCTCGGAACAGGCGCAGCCCATGACGTGCTGGGCCAGGGTGTCCAGCGTGCCGATCCGGGCCGGCTCGCCGTCCAGGTGGTTTTCCAGGATGGCGTCGGCGGCGGCGCGGCACTCCAGCATCTCGAAGCGGCTGGCGGGTACGAACAGGGCGCGGCTAGGCTCGTCCAGACGGTGGTTGGCGCGGCCGATCCGCTGGACCATCCGCGAGGCCCCCTTGGGCGCGGCCAGCTGGATGACCAGGTCGACGTCGCCCCAGTCGATGCCCATGTCCAGGGTCGAGGTGCAGACCACGGCCCGCAGCGCGCCGCGCGTCATGGCCGCCTCGACCTTGCGCCGCTGCTCGGCCGACAGGCTGCCGTGGTGCAGGGCGATCGGCAGGTCATCCTCGTTCAGCTCCCACAGGCGCTGGAAGGCGAACTCGGCCTGGAAGCGGGTGTTGACGAAGATGAGCGCCGTCCGGGACGACTTGATGATCTCATAGACCTCGGCCATGGCGTGCTCGGCCGTATGACCGGCCCAGGGCACGCGGCCGCCCGAGACGAGGACTTCGACGACCGGCTGAGCGCCGCCGGAGCCTAGGACGAGGTCGATGTTCGAGCCCCTTCCCCCTTGCGGGGAAGGGGTTGGGGATGGGGGCGCTTTCTGGGCGGCGGCGGCGCTGACACCCCCACCCCCTGCCCCCTCCCCGCAAGGGGGAGGGGAGGTCACGTCGTTACACCCCAGCCACTTCCGCACCAGGTCCGGATCATCCACCGTCGCCGACAGGCCCACCCGCCGCATCGACGGCGCGAACTGTTGCAGCCTTGCCAGCCCCAGCGCCAGCAGGTCGCCGCGCTTGCTGGGCCAGATCGCGTGCGCCTCGTCGATGATCACGCACCGCAGGTCGCTGAAGTATTCCCGCGCGCCTTCCCAGGCGCAGAACAGGGCTAGTTGCTCGGGCGTGGTCAGAAGGATGTCCGGCGGCCTCACCCTTTGACGGGCCTTGCGGGCCTCGCCGGTGTCGCCGGTGCGGCTCTCGGCCACGATCTTCAAGCCCATCTCGCGGATGGGGGTCAGGAGGTTGCGCTCGACATCGACGGCTAAGGCCTTCAGCGGCGAGATGTAGAGGGTATGCACCCCCGCCGGCGTGTTGCGCGGCGGTCGCTCGGACAGCTCGATCAGGCTGGGCAGGAAGCCGGCCAGGGTCTTGCCGCCGCCCGTCGGGGCGATCAGCAGGGCGCCGCGGCCCTCGCGCGCCTTTTCCAGCATGGCCAGCTGGTGCTCGCGCGGGCTCCAGCCGCGGGCGGCGAACCAGTCTCGAAACTTGGGAGGGAGGGCGTCAGCCGCGAGCATTGACCGCGATATAGCATGTTCCCTTTCTGTTTCATCCGCCTTTTGAACCCGTATCGGGCGAGTCCGGTTGCGCGGCGTCCAGCGCGCGGTTGTCTGCCTTGACGCTCCCCTCGTCGATGCGACGATCTGGAGGCGGTGGGGATGGGATGCGTAGCAGAGTGCCGCCCGTGGTGTTGGCGTTGGTGTTGGCGTTGTCGCCGTCATTGTTGATGGGCGGCGGCGTTGCCTTCGCACGACCGGACGGTTCTTCCGACGCCAAGGCGACCTTCGCGGCGGCCCTGAAGGACGCCCAGGGCGGCGACGCCACGCGCTATGTCGACCTGGCCCTGTTGTACCTGGGCGGCGAGGGCGTTGACCGCGACGTGCCCCAGGCCCTGGCCTGGCTGCGCAAGGGTGTGGCGGGCGGCGACTCCGACGCCATGGTCGAGCTGGGCAATGTCTATTTCGACGGCGCGGACGGGGTGAAGGTCGACCGCCGCGCCGCCATGAAGCTCTACGCCCAGGCCGCGCGGCTGGGCGATCCCAATGGCATGTACAATCTCGGCGTCGCCTACGAAGGCGGCGAGGGGCTGCCCGAGAACCCGCGCCTGGCGCTGGCCTGGTACCTGAAGGCCGCCGCCGCCGGTTCCGCGCGCGGCTATTACAGCGCCGCCGAGGCCTATCTGGACGGCGACGGCGCGCGGGCCGACACGGCCAAGGGCGTGGCCCTGCTGCGCAAGGCGATCGAGATGGGCTCGCCCGACGCCATGAACGAGATGGGCAGACTTCACTCGGAGGGAACGGGCGTGCGTCTGGACCCCGCCGAGGCCCTGAAGTTCTACCGCGCCGCCGCCGCCAACGATCTGGCGGCCGGCATGTCGAACCTGGGCGTCGTGCACCACAATGGCGAGGGTGTGCCAGTCAACTACACCCAGGCCATGCACTGGTTCCAGATGGCGGCCGACCGGGGCTATCTGGAGGCCTGGTACGACCTTGGCGTCATGTGCGAGCGCGGCCAGGGCATCAAGGCTGACGATGACCTCGCTTTGCGGATGTACCGCAAGGCGGCCGAGAGCAAGGACGCCGACCTGCGCCAGAAGGCCCAGAAGGCGATCAACCGCCTGGAAGGTTTCGACGACGACGAGGTTCCGGTCGTCTGAAGCGTCTGTTCTTATTCTGTTTCGTGGCGGTTTCTGCTAACGGATTCGGGTGACCGCTTTCCCACCGACTCTGGATCTCGCCCCCGCGCTCGTCGTGCTGCCCGGGCCGCGCGCGGGCGTGGCCGACGGGACGGGCGAGGGGCGGATGCTGCGTCCGCCGGACGCCCGGGACCTGTTCGAACACGGCCCGGTGCTGGTGGCCCACGCGGCCATGACCGCCCGCCGCCTGAACCTGTCGGCGCCGTCCCGCCATGCCCGCCTGTTCGACGTGCTGGAGCTCTACGCCTTCGTCCGGCCGGCGACGTTCTGCGCGCCGTCGGCGGTGGGCCTGGCCATGGCGCTGGGTCTGCGCGAGCCGCACGGCGCCGCCGAACAGGCCCAGAGCCTGCGCGAGAGCGCCGACGCCCTGTTGCGCGATCTTTCCCTGACGCCCGTTCCCTCACGCGAGGAGGCTCTGGCCGTGGCCGAGACCCTGGCCAAGGCCGGCTGGTCGTGGGGGCCGGCCGTGATCGGCGCGCTGCGCTCGGTTCAGGCGGGCAACCAGTTCCGGGGCTCGGGCCTCGACGTCTGGGCGCGTCTGGTCGAGTGGGAGGACCAGGCCCCGCCCGGCGAGCCCGGCTCCCGACCGATCGATCCCGAACGGGCCGGAGAGCGCCTGGCCGAGCTGCTGAAGCGCTCCGGCCTGGACGAGGTGCGCGAGGCCCAGATCACCTTCGCCAAGGAGGCCGCCTTCGCCTTCCAGCCGCGCGAGCGCGAGGGCGAGCCGCGGATGATGCTGGCCGAGGCCGGCACCGGCGTCGGCAAGACCCTGGGCTATCTGGCCCCGGCCTCGCTATGGGCCGAAGCCAACGGGCCATCGGTCTGGGTCAGCACCTATACCCGCGCCCTGCAGCGCCAGATCGAGCGCGAGAGCCGCTCGATCTATCCCGACCCCAAGGAGCGCGCCAAGAAGGCGGTCGTGCGCAAGGGGCGTGAGAACTATCTCTGCCTGCTGAACTTCCAGGAGCAGATCAACGGCGCCCAGCTGGGCAATGGCGACCTGATCGGCCTGGCGCTGACGACCCGCTGGGCGCGCGCCACGCGGGATGGCGACATGACCGGCGGCGACTTCCCCGCCTGGCTGCCGACGCTATCGGCGGTGCCGCCCTCCGCCCAGGCCAGTCCCTCGAACCTGGTCGACCGGCGCGGCGAGTGCATCCACGCTGGCTGCCAGCACTATCGCATCTGCTTCATCGAGAAGGCCGTGCGGGCGTCCAAGCGCGCCGACATTGTCATCGCCAACCACGCCCTGGTCCTGACCCAGGCCGCGTTCGACGGGGCGAGGACGGCGCGGGGCCTGAAGGGCGACAACGAGACCACCAGCCTCAAGCGCATCGTCTTTGACGAAGGCCACCACCTGTTCGAGGCCGCCGACAGCGCGTTCTCGGCCGCCCTGTCCGGCGCCGAGGCGGCTGAACTGCGCCGCTGGATTCGCGGACCGGAAGGCCGCGGCCGGCGTGGGCGGGGCCTGGAAGCGCGCCTTCTGGACATCCTGGGCGACCGCGAAGGCGCGCGGGGCGCGATGACCCAGGCCCTGCACGCCGCCGCCGCCTTGCCGGGCGAGGGGTGGTCCGGCCGGGTCGCGCCGCCGGACGGCCAGATCAATCCGATCGGACCCATCGAGAACTTCCTGGTCGCGGTGATCGAGCAGTTGCGCGCCCGCACCAGCGAGCGGGGCGGCGGCGCGGATCTCGGCCTGCAATGCGACGCCCGCCCGGCCACCGACCTCGTCCGCGAGCGCGCGCCGGAGGCGGCCAAGGCCCTGGCCGCCATCGAGGCGCCTTTGCTGGCGCTGGCCCGCGCTCTGGAAGACGTGCTGGACGAGGACGCCGAGCATCTGGGCGCCTCCGAGCGCGCCCGCATCGAAGGCGCGCTGCGCGGCCTGGACCGCCGCGCCCGCATGACCCTGCCGGCCTGGCGCTCGATCCTGAAGGCCATCGAGGACGACGACGTCGAGCCCAGCGAGACCGACCCGGACTTCGTCGATTGGTTCGAGGCCACCTTCCTGTACGGCCGCGTCGTCGACGCCGCCTGCCGCCGACACTGGGTGGACCCCACCGAGCCGCTGCGCGCGGCGGTGCTGTCGCCGGCCCACGGGGTGCTGGTGACCAGCGCCACCCTGGTTGATCCGGCCCTGGAAGACCCTTTCGCCCTGGCCGAGATGCGCACCGGCGCGGCCCGCCTGCCGACCGCGCCCAAGGTGCTGCGGTTGGTCTCGCCCTTCGACTACGAGAACAACGCCAAGGCCTATGTCGTCACCGACGTGAACAAGGAAGACCCGCGCCAGGTCTCGGCCGCCATGCGCGAGCTGTTCCTGGCCGCCGGGGGCGGGGGGCTGGGGCTGTTCACCGCCATTCGCCGCCTGAAGGCCGTGCACGAGCGCATCGCCGCGCCCCTGGCCGACCAGGGGCTGGCGCTCTACGCCCAGCATGTCGATCCGCTGGAGGTGGGCGCGCTGGTCGATATCTTCCGGGCGGAAGAGGACGCGTGCCTGCTGGGCACCGACGCCATTCGCGACGGTGTCGACGTGCCGGGCCGGTCCCTGCGCCTGCTGGTCTTCGACCGGGTGCCGTGGCCGCGTCCGGATGTGCTGCACAAGGCGCGCCGTCTGCGCTTCGGCGGCAAGGGTTATGACGACGCCGTGGCGCGGGCCCGCATCAGCCAGGCCTTTGGCCGCCTGATCCGCCGCGCCGACGACCGGGGCGTTTTCGTCATGCTGGACGCCGCCGCGCCGACGCGGCTGTTCTCCAGCCTGCCCGAGGGCATCACCCTGGAGCGGGTCAGCCTGGTCGAGGCCATCGAGGCGACGGCGGCGTTCCTGGCCAAGAAAGCCGATTGATAAGGCGGCCCTGACTCAAAGCCGTCGAATTTCTGCAATCGAGCCGCTCTAGAAGCCTCCTCGGGGATAGGCCGTAGGAGCGTAACGATGACCAGACCCGCCGACCCCGCGATCGACGAAGCCGCCGCCCCGTCGCGGGCGCGATCCGCCAGGGCCCTGGTCCAGGCCGTACGCTGGCGCACCGGGCTCAGCCAGGCCGACTTCGCCCGCGCGTTCCACATCGACCGGACGCTGCTGGAAGACCTGGAACATGGCGACGCCCGCCCGGACGCCGCCCTGACCGCCTACCTCCGTGTGATCGATCACGCCCCCGATGTGGTGCGCGAAGCGCTGGAGCGTGCTGGTCTCTAGCTGGGCCTTAGCGTCCATGGTCGCGCCGCCGACGTAGCTGCTTCAGGTAATGGAGCAGGCATATGCGGCGATGGATCGTGACGGCGGTTGTGGCGTGGGCTTTGAGCGGGTCCGCCCAGGCCTTCGAGCTGACGCCAAAGGCGCAGGCGGCGCTGGCCAGGGGCGAGGCCTACGCCGAGGTTTCGCCGGATCCCGACGGCATTTCCGGTCGGGTGCGGGCGGTGGTCGACATCGCCGCGCCGCCGGAGAAGGTCTGGGCGGTCATGACCGACTGCGCCACGGCTGGCCGGATGATCACCAACCTGGCCAGTTGCCGGATCCTGTCCGGCGACCAGCGCAGGGGCTGGGATATCCGTGAGCACGTCACGCGGCGGACCTTCGTCTTTCCGGGGATGCGGATCGTCTTTCGCTCCGACTACGAGCCGTTCAGCCGGATCCGCTTTCACCTGGTGGAGGGCGACCTGAAGGTCGAGCAGGGCGAATGGCGGCTGCAGGCCCTCGACGGCGGCCGGGGCACGCGGGTGTTCTACGATAACCGCCTGGCGGTCGACTGGCCCGTGCCCAAGGCCATGATGCGCGAGGCGCTGCGCAAGGACACGCCGAAGGTCCTGATGAACCTCAGGCGCGCCTGCGAGTAGGCGGCGCGGGCCGCCGAACTTAACGATCCATATCAAGCTTTCCTTGCGACGGAATGGCGACGCTTGCCCGTGTGAGCATCATGGGGCCGCGGAGACGGTCCCGACCTCTCCGCGGAGCGTTGCATGATCAAGCAGCTGTTCTTCTTTCATAATCCCAAGGCTGGCGGCACCTCTGTCGCCACCGCGCTGGCCGGTCTCTTCGAAGCCGAACAACGATGCCCCAGGATCGAGAACGACGCGATGGAGCACGCGGCCCATCGTGGGCGCTACGGCGCCTATCGAGGCTATGACTACTACGGCGGCCACTACGGGCGGGACATTCATCAGGCGGTTGGTCCGTCCATGGCCTGCGTCACGAATTTCCGCTGGCCCGTGGCGAGGGTCATTTCGCTGTACCGCTACTTTCGCCATGTGGTGGAGATCACCGACGCGGAAGCCGCCGATCCTCGGTTCCGGTCGGTGGTTTTGGCCAAGCTCCTGACGATGGACGACTACGTGACCTGCGACGATCCGGCCGTGCGTATCCACACCTGCGACCACCATTTCCGTCAGCTGACCGGTTCGGGCTGGTCAGGGGCGGTCGAAGGCGAGCTCGGTCAGGCCATGGACCTTGTCGACCACATGCCGTGGTTCTTCGTCGCCGAGCACGCCTACGAGTCTATGGTCTGGGCCGAGAACGCTTTCGACGGTCGCCTGGCGGACATCGATCGCCTGAACGAGACCCGCGCGCCGGAGGCGGCCCGCCAGCTGGGGCGGCGAGCCTATCAACAGTTGGACGGCCAGAACCAGTTCGACCTGGCTCTGTACCGTTACGCTGTCGATCGCCTTCTGGACCTGATTTCGCCGTCCCTGAGACTCAGCGCCTGACCCACTAGCCGTCGATATATTTGATCAGCGTCGCCATGTTGGCGATGAAGGCGCCGGTCGAGATGCCGATCTTCGGGTTCGGATCAGGGTAGGGCGAGGTATCGTACTTGTCGCCGACCTTGGTCTCCGAGAAGTCGCCCGGGGTCGGCGTGGCGGGAGGCTCGCCGGCATAAGGCTGGCTGGTCGAGGTCAGGGGCGTGGGCCACCAGCCCTCGGCGTTCAGCGCCAGGGTCAGCTTGGCGACCTTGTCGGCGTCGGCCGACACGGCCTTCGGGGCCGCGCTGGACAGGTCGCCGCCGACCGACAGGTCCTCGACCGAGATGTCCTTGACCATGAAGTACTTGGGCAGCGGGCGCTGGCCCTTCAGGGGCGAGTGCTTGCTGGCTTCGTCCGGCGGCGTGGCCTTCAGCGTCTCGTAGCGGGCGCGCAGGCCTTTGACGTCCACGTTTCGGAACGACGAGTAGTGGGTGACCGTATTGTGCGGGTTCTCGTCGGTGAAGTAGCGGCCGCTGACCACGTTCGAGCCTGTGCGGTGGACGTACAGCGGGCGGCCGTTGCCGATCTGGATGAAGGTCGGATAGCGCGGCTTGCCGGGCATGACGTCGTCGGGCAGGCGCACCGAGTCCAGCCAGGCCAGGGCCTCGGGCACGCGCGCCAGATACTTCGGATCGCCGGTCAGCTGGTAGAAGGTCATCATCTGCGACAGGCAGCTGGCCGTGGCGTGGGTGGCGAAGGCCTTGGGCTCGTAGGTGCGGGCCCCGGCCGGCTTCAGGTCGGCCACGGTATGCTGCAGGCCCCAGGCGGGCTGCGGTTGCGGCTGCTGGCAGGCGATATAGCAGTCCATGGCGCGCCGGATCGGCTCCAGGACGGTCTTATCGCCCAGGGCCTGGTAGACCATGATCAGGAACTCGATGTTCTCGCCGATCACGTCGTCGTTGAAGGTGATGAAGCTGGTGTAGTCCGGGTTGCCGTGGTGGTGGAACTCGTCCTTCAGCGGATAGCGCTGCGGCCAGCCGCCAACGGGATACTGGCTTTCCAGCACGAACTTCAGGGCCTTCTCGAAGGCGGCCTTGTACTTCGGATCCTTCTTCTCGACGTACAAGCGCAGCATGAACTTGCAGCACTCCGCGGTGCCTTCGTCGTCGAAGGTGCAGTTGCCGTAGTAGTGCTGGAATTCCTCGAGGCGCCAGCCGTTCTTGCCGATGGTGTCGTACCATCTCTTCAGCGAGGCCTCGCCGGCGAGGTCGCCGAGATAGTTCCAGCCGCCAGCCGGGTTCTGGATGGCGATCAGGGCGTCGGCGGCCTTGCAGGCGGCGTCGTAGTAATATTCGTCCCGGGTGGCGTGATAGGCGTCCAGGAAGAGGTGGCCGACCGTGCCGGTGCCGGGCGGCTGCACCCAGATCATCGTCGGGAAGGCTTCCATCTCGCCCCACCGGCGCGTCAGGTCCGCCGAGTACGACCAGACGTATCCGCCCTTGTAGGCGGCCTTCTCGACCATGAACCTGGCGGCCTTCTTCATGGTTCCCAGCGCGTCGGCCTTGGTCGGCGCGGCCGCGGCCTTGAGCGGTAGGCCCGCGGCGGCGAAGGCGGCGGCCGTGGTGGCCATCAGGCGACGGCGGGAGAGGGGGCTGAGCGGCATGCGGAACTCCGGGTGAGGCGGAGCCGTCGACGATCGGGAAGCCACAAGAGCCTGTCTAACAGGCGCTATCTCAAAGCTCGGAGCGTGACGGGCGCCGAAACCGGCGCCCCCTTTCGGCTGTCACGCTGTACAGCTTTGGCGTTCCTCCCAGCCCATCTAGGCCCCGTCGTCTGCTGCAACGGTTTCAGACAGTTTGCTACCGGTGTCATGGATTGGCTACCCACTTTTTGCGACAGCTTCCCTCATTTTGGGACTCTCTAGGGCAGCACGCCGCACCTTGGATGAGGCCGTTGTGTGCAAAGGATTTCACGGGTCGCGGCGTCCCCATAATGGGGGGTGCGACAGGGCGACACGTTGCTTGTGGACTCTCGTTCGGCGAAACAACGCTTAGCGATTTCGAGGCGACGCCGCAGCGCTGGAACAAGCGCAGCCGACGCCGTCCTGTTGGGGAACAGGACGACACCCTCGGGCCTCTTGAGGTCCGGGGGTGTTTTCATTCAGCGCCATGCCACAGCAGTCCGTGACAATCGGGCGCGCGCCCAAACATTGGTTAACGAACGGTGTGCGTCGAGCGGTCGCATGGTGGACTCGTTCATGTTCTGTAAACGTTTGCGGCATGGGGAACCGAAACGATCATCTCAGCGAAGCGGAGCATCTCGAGCGTCAGGCCGAGATCGCCGACAACGGCCACGCTCGCGCGGCGTTGCTGCGCATGGCCCAGGCCTCGCGGGGCGCGGCGGCCCTGATGGGGCTGTTCGAAGCCTATGGCGAAGAGCGTCCGAGCCCGAACCTCTAGAGTCTGTTTATCCGGTTTAGATGGTTCCATCTAAAGCTAAAGGGCTCTAGGCGGCTTCGCCCAGGCACACGGCCACGCAGCGCTTGGCCAGTTCTTCCGTCGCATCCAGGAACGGGACCGAGAGGTCCGCGGCGCCCAGCACCAGCGGCACTTCCGTGCAGCCCGCCACCACGCTCCGCGCGCCCTTGCCGACCAGCCTGTGGGCGAGGGCGGCCATGGTTTCGCGCGAGTCCGGGCCGATATGGCTCTGTTTGATGCGATAGAGCAGGGCCATGAACTCGACCTGCTCGTGGTCGTCCAGCATCACCACCTCCAGGCCCATGTGCGAGAAGCGGTCACGATAGAGGCCGAGCGCCAGGCCCGTGCCCAGCACGCCGACGACGCTGGCGCCCTTGGCCCTAGCGGCCAGGCCGGCGGTCTCCAGCATGTCGACCAGCGGCAGGCCCGAGGCGCGGACTTCCTCGGCATAGGCGTGGGCGGTGTTGCAGGCGATGGCCAGCACCTGGGCCCCGCCATCGCGCAGGCCAGCGGCCATGGCCGCAAGCACCGGACCAGGATCGGACATCGAGACGTTGCGGTCCGGGACCTTGGGATTGATGTCGACCAGCACCCGCAGGTGGTCCTGCTCGCGCCTGACCGGCGTGGCGGCCTGCAGCTTGGCCAGGAAGTCCAGCGTCGCCGCCGGACCCATGCCACCGAGAACCCCCAGAACCTTGCTCATCAGAGGGCGGGCTCCAGCACCGACTGGTAGCCGAACAGGCCCTGGGCGCCGCCGGTGTGCAGGAACACGACCCGCTCACCCTTGAACGCGCCCTTGCCGGCCTGGTCGATCAGACCCTTCAGCGCCTTGCCCGAATAGACCGGGTCGAACAGCAGGCCTTCGGTGCGCGCGGCCAGGGCCAGGGCGTCGATCACGCCCTGGTCCACGAGGCCATAGCCTTCGCCGACATAGTCGCAGTCGGCCACCACCATCTCGCGTTTGACCCGGCCGGCCGCCCCGATCTTCTCGGCGGTGGCGAGCGCCAGGTTGAAGACGTTCTCTTCCTGCTTGGCCTTGGGCGCGCGAACCCCGAAGCCCAGGATCGGAATGTCGACCGAAAGAGCCGCGAAGCCGGCGACCAGGCCCGCGTGCGTGCCGGCGCTGCCGGTAGCGGTGACGAAGCGGTCGATCTTCAGGTCCATCTGGTCGGCCTGGACCACCAGTTCGCGGGCGCAGTCGACATAGCCCAGGGCGCCGACGGTGTTCGAGCCGCCGCCGGGGATGACATAGGGCTTGCCGCCGCGCTGACGGACACTCTCGGCCGTGCTCTCCAGCTCGGCGACCATGTCCGTGCCGCCGGGCACATAGCGGATCGCCGCGCCCATCAGCTTGTCGAGCAGCACGTTGCCGTTGCCCATGTAGTCACTGGCCTTGGAGCCGGTGCGCTCTTCCAGGATCACTTCGGTCTTCAGGCCGAAGCGGGCGCCGGCGGCGATGGTCTGGCGTACGTGGTTGGACTGGACGGCGCCTTGGGTGACGAGCGTGTCGGCGCCCTGGGCCAGGGCCTCGCCGAGCAGGAACTCCAGCTTGCGGGTCTTGTTGCCCCCGCCGGCCAGGCCCGTGCAGTCGTCGCGCTTGACCCAGAGATCGATGCCCAACGCCGCGCCCAGGCGGGGCAGGGGCTCCAGCGGCGTTGGCAGGTGAGCGAAGCGGGCGCGGGGAAAGCGGGCGAGGTGCATCTTTGGGGTCCCTGACGGAGTCGCCGCCTCTGTTAGCACGCCCCGCGCTCGATGCGATGGCGACGCTTCGACGGACCGCGCGACGGTGCTATGATCAAATCATAAGCGGCTGGCCATCGAGACCGGCCCAATGGGAGGAAGACATATGCGAGCGATCCCTCTCGCCGCCCTCTGCGCCACGGCCGTCCTGGCCGTCGCCGGAGCCGCCGGCGCTTCGAACCTGATCATCGGCGGCGGTTCGGCTCAGGAATGTTCCGACGCGGCCGAAAAGGGCCGGACGGATGACCGCGCCATCCTGGCCTGCACCACGGCCCTTGAGGTCGAGACCCTGAGCTTCCGCGACCGGGCGCGCACCCTGGTGAATCGGGGCGTGCTGCAGATGCGCCAGCGGCAGTTCGGCGCCGCCCGCGCCGACTTCGACCAGGCCTCGAACATCGACCCCAACCTTGGCGAGGCCTATGTCAATCGCGGCGCGACCTTCGTCGGCGAGGAACGCTATCGTGAAGGCGTCGAGCAGATCGACAAGGGCCTGGGCATGGGCGTCAAGGCGCCAGAGAAGGCCTTCTTCAATCGGGGCCTGGCCCATGAAGGCCTGGGTGACCTGACAGCCGCCTACAGGGACTATTCGCGGGCGGCCGAACTGAAGCCGGGCTGGCTGGCGCCGAAGACCGAACTCGCGCGTTTCACGGTCAAGCGGCCCTGACGCACGGCGCGTCGTCGGCTCGCGCCAGTGGCTAGGAGTATCCCGATGACGCGCACGGTTCTTTTGCTCACGGTTGGCTTGTTGGCGCTGGGCGGCGCGGCTCAGGCCCAGACGACCTTGCGCGACATCCAGGCGCGCAACGCCGCCGCTCAAGCGGTGGACGACGTACGGCGCGATGCGCTGGCCAGCCAGATCGAGACCTCGAACGCCAATGAACGGGCCAGAACCCAGGTGATTCTGCGCGATCTCAGCGACCAAAGGAACGGGACCGTCCCGCCGCGTGACGAGGCCGCGCGACGCGACGCCGAGCTCGCGGCCTCCGCGAACCGCATGGAACGCTTGACGCAGGACGCGCTGGACCAGAGCAATGCACGCATGCGGGCCATCAAGCCCGCCAGCCAACCGAACTGAGCGAGGACTGCATGGAGTGGGAAGGCGGTCGGCGATCCGGCAATATCGAGGATCGGCGTGGTCTGGGGCCAGTCGGCATCGCCGGCGGCGGCATCGGCGCGGTGGTGCTGGCCGCCATCGGCTATTTCGTGTTCGGCATCGATCCGCGCACGACGATGGAGGCGACGCAAGGTCTGCAGCAGCCGGCCGCTCAAGAGGGGACGCGCGGTGAGGTTTCCGACCGCGAGGGCCAGTTCATCGACGTGATCGAGGCCTCGAACCAGGACGTCTGGACGCCGATCTTCCGCGACGAGGGCGTCGACTACCGTCCGCCGGAGGCCATCGTGCTCTACAAGCAGGCCACCGGCACGGGCTGCGGCACGGGCCAGTCGGCCATGGGGCCGTTCTACTGCCCGGCCGACCAGAAGGTCTATCTGGACCTGTCGTTCTGGCAGGAGCTGGAAAGCCGCTTCGGGGCCAAGGGCGAGTTCGCCCGCGCCTATGTCGTCAGCCACGAGATCGGCCACCACGTGCAGCACCTGCTAGGCGCCGACCAGCAGGCCCGCCGCCTGGGCGCGCGGGGCGAGGAAAGCGGCTCGGTGCGGCTGGAACTGCAGGCCGACTGCTATGCCGGCGTCTGGGCGGCCCATGCGGGCGAGGCCTCGGGCGGCAAGATCGTCATCAACCGCGCCGACATCCAGGACGGCCTGGGCGCCGCCGCCGCGGTCGGCGACGACACCATCCAAAAGCAGACCCAAGGCCAGGTCGTGCCCGACAGCTTCACCCATGGCAGCAGCGCCCAACGGATGCGTTGGTTCACGCGCGGCTACGACCAGGGCGATCCGTCGGCCTGCGACACCTTCAAGGCTAGTCGGCTCTAAGAGGCTACTTCTTCTTCGGGGCGTAGGCGATCAGCTGGATCTCGACGATGCCGCCTTCTGGCAGCAGGCCGCTGGTCCCCACAGCGCTCCACGCCGGATGGGCGCCCTTGATGAACTCGCTCTTGACCGCGTTGATGATGGCCAGCTGCTCCCAGCGCGGGGCGGGCTGATCGGGGCCTTCCCAGACGTGGAAGCTGTTGATCATCACCACGTCGTCGAAGGTGGCGCCCGAGGCTTTCAGGGTGTTGTCGAGGGCGACGAAGGCGCGGCGGACCTGCCGCTTGAACGATTCCGGGTCCGTGCCCTCGTCCTTGCCCCGGCCGGCGACCGCGCCCGAGACGTATAGCATGTCGCCGGCCCGGCGGGCGGGGGCGTACTTGAACTCGTCATAGGCCTTCTGATTGCGCTCGGCCGGAATGATCACCTCGCCGCCCGAGGACGGGATCGTCTTCGGATAGGTCTCCTGCGCCAGGGCGGGCGTGGCGACAAGGGCGCAGAGGACGGGCAAGAGCAAGCGGCGGAAGGCCATCAGCGGATCTCCGAAGAACGTGGATCTCCGGATCGCGTGACCGCCCGCCGGCGGCAAGTGAATTTCCCGTCACGTCGTTCGCGCTTGACCCCCGCGTCAACACGCCTAGTCTCCGGCCGTTGTTCACCGGGGGGTCGCTCGCGCGGCTGAGATTGGGCTTTGGCCCTGACCCGTAGAACCTGATCCGGGTCATGCCGGCGAAGGGAGGGAACGCGGTCGGCGCTCGCAGCCCGTCCGTAAACCGACTCAAGCGCGACACGTCCGGGTCTCCTCGAAGCCGAAGGAGCGCCCGAAATGAACATCCAGACCACCATCAAGTCCGTGGCCGAGACCATCTCCACGGGCCCGATCCCCGGCTCGCGCAAGGTCTACCAGGCCGGCCAGCTTTTCCCCGACATCCGCGTGCCGTTCCGCGAGGTGGCCGTCCACCCGTCGGCCAACGAACCGCCGGTGACGATCTACGACCCGTCGGGCCCCTACAGCGACCCGACCGTCGCCATCGACATCGAGAAGGGCCTGCCGCGCACCCGCGAGGCCCTGGTCGTGGCGCGCGGCGACGTCGAGCTGGTGGCCAACCCCCGGCAGGTTAAGCCGGAGGACAACGGCTTCGCCCAAGGCAAGCACCTAGCGCCCGAGTTCCCTGACAACAGCCGGCCGATCTATCGCGCCAAGCCCGGCAAGCTGGTCACCCAGCTGGAATACGCCCGCGCCGGGATCATCACGGCCGAGATGGAATATGTCGCCATCCGCGAGAACCTGCGCCGCGAGCAGGACCGTCCGTGCGTTCGCGACGGCGAGGACTTCGGCGCCTCGATCCCCGACTTCGTGACACCCGAGTTCGTACGCCAGGAAATCGCCCGCGGCCGCGCCATCATCCCGGCCAACATCAACCACGGCGAGCTGGAGCCGATGGCGATCGGCCGCAACTTCCTGGTCAAGATCAACGCCAATATCGGCAATTCGGCGGTGCTCTCCACCGTCGCCGACGAGGTCGACAAGCTGGTCTGGGCCACCCGTTGGGGCGCCGACACGGTCATGGACCTGTCCACCGGTCGCAACATCCACAACATCCGCGACTGGATCATCCGCAATTCGAGCGTCCCGATCGGCACCGTGCCGATCTACCAGGCGCTGGAGAAGGTCAACGGCGTGGCCGAGGACCTGAACTGGGAGGTCTTCCGCGACACCCTGATCGAGCAGTGCGAGCAGGGCGTCGACTACTTCACGATCCATGCCGGCGTGCGCCTGCCGTTCATCCCGATGACCGCCAAGCGGGTCACCGGCATCGTCAGCCGTGGCGGCTCGATCATGGCCAAGTGGTGCCTGGCGCACCACAAGGAGAACTTCCTCTACGAACACTTCGAGGACATCTGCGAGATCATGCGCGCCTATGACGTGTCGTTCTCGCTCGGCGACGGCCTGCGTCCGGGCTCGACCGCCGACGCCAATGACGAGGCCCAGTTCTCGGAACTGCGCACCCTTGGCGAGCTGACCAAGGTGGCCTGGAAGCACGGCGTCCAGGTGATGATCGAGGGGCCGGGTCACGTCGCCATGCACAAGATCAAGGCCAACATGGACGAGCAGCTCAAGCACTGCCACGAGGCCCCCTTCTACACCTTGGGCCCGTTGACCACGGACATCGCGCCTGGCTACGACCACATCACCTCGGCCATCGGCGCGGCGATGATCGGCTGGTTCGGCACGGCGATGCTCTGCTATGTCACGCCCAAGGAGCACCTGGGCCTGCCGGACCGAGACGACGTCAAGACCGGCGTCATCACCTACAAGCTGGCCGCCCACGCCGCCGACCTCGCCAAGGGTCACCCTGGCGCGGCGATGTGGGACGACGCCATCAGCCGCGCGCGGTTCGAGTTCCGCTGGGAGGACCAGTTCAACCTGGGTCTCGATCCGGAAACCGCCCGCAAGTTCCACGACGAGACCCTGCCGAAGGAAGCGCACAAGACCGCCCACTTCTGCTCGATGTGCGGACCCAAGTTCTGCTCGATGAAGATCAGCCACGAGGTCCGCGACTTCGCGGCCGGCATCGCCCCGAACGACGCGGCGCTGGGCATGGCCGAGATGAGCGAGAAGTTCAAGGAACAGGGCTCGGAGATCTATCTGAAGACGGAGTAGGGCTGATTTAACTGGCGCGGCGGCGGAGACATCTCCACCGTCGCGGCCCATGAACCTTCCAATGAAACGCTTGAGTCTCGTGGCTGCCGTCGCCGGCCTCTCCGTCGCCGCGCCGGCGTTCGCCGAAAGCCCGTTATGGCCGGTGCAGGCCAAGGGACAACCCGTGGAGGCCGAGCTGCGCGGCGCCTGGAAGTCGCGCGGTTACGGCTGGATCGTGCAGTTCGGACCCGACGGGCCCCAACTGTTCCAGACCGCCGGCGAGGCCTGCTATCCGGATCCGCGCCGGGAGCCCGATCCCGACGGCGTCATGGCCCTCTGGCGCGCCGAGGGGCAGGGGACGATCACCCTGACCGGCGGCCAGGACGGCACGCGCTACCTGTTCGACAAGCTGCCCAACCTGCCGACGCCCTGCATCGCGGCGGCGGCCTGGACGCCGGACCGCATCGTCGCCTTCGCCGCCGACACCTTCGCCGCCTATTACCCGCGCTCGGCCGAGCGCGAGCTGGACTGGCCGGCGCGCAAGGCCGCGGCCCTCGCCCAGGTCGGACCCAGCGCCACCGACGCCCAGCTATGGACGGCGCTGTCGGGCCTGATAGCCGGGCTCGACGACCCGCATGTCGATCTGCATGGCATGGTCGACGGCGCCCGGCGCGACCTGGAACCCGGCGAGTCCCCGACCCTGAACCGCGTCCACGCCGCAGACCCGCAAGGCGAGGAGAAGACGTGGCTGCAGGCCTATCGCGAGGGGATCCTGACCGGGATCTTGCAGGGGCGCGGGCGGCAGGCGGCCAACAATCGCGTCTTCTGGGGCCGGGTCGACGACGTCGGCTATCTGAATATCGTGACCATGGGCGCCTTCGCCCGCAACGCCGCGCCGGACGATCCCCGGCCGCTGGATGCCGTGCTGGACGAGGCCATGGCCGCCTTCGCCGGGGCCAAGGCGGTGATCGTCGACGTCAGCAACAACCGGGGCGGCTACGATACCGTCGGCCAGCGCATCGCCGCCCGCTTCGCCGCCCAGCCCCGCGCGGCCTATGCCAAGGTCCCGGTCGGGGCCAAGGCGCCGCCGCAGCCGATCAAGATCGAGCCCGCCAGCGCGCTCCGCTTCACCGGGCCGGTCTACCTGGTCACCAGCGACATCACCGTCAGCGCGGGCGAGACCTTCACCCTGATGATGAAGGCTCTGCCCAACGTCACCCAGGTGGGTGGGACGACGCGCGGCGCGTTCTCCGACCAGCTGCCCAAGCCGCTGCCGAACGGCTGGGCGATGGCGCTGCCGGCCGAGCTCTACAAGGGGCCGGAGGGCCAGGACCTGGAGGGCCGGGGGCTCGTCCCCGACGTGCCGATGGCCGTCTTCCCCGATGGCGACCTCTCGAACGGCCACGCCAAGGCCATCATCGGCCTGATCGCGAAAATCCACGAAGGGGCTGTCGGAACGGCGGGGCGCTGAACGTCCTTGTCCTAGACAACGCCCATTGAAGCGGAGGAAACGTCATGGCCTATGTCGATGGTTTCGTGCTCGCCGTGCCGAAGGACAAGCTAGACGCCTACACGGCGATGGCCCGGCTCGGGGCCGAGGTCTGGATGGAGTACGGCGCGCTGTCCTATGTCGAATGCATCGGCGACGACGTGCCCTATGGCGAGCTGACCTCGTTTCCACGGGCGGTCCAGGCCCAGGAAGACGAGATCGTGATCTTCTCGTGGATCACCTACAAGGACCGCGCCAGCCGCGACGAGATCAACGCCAAGGTCATGGCCGACGAGCGCCTGAAGTCGGGCATGGCCAATATGCCGTTCGACGGCAAGCGGATGATCTACGGAGGCTTCCAGGCATTCCTGGAGAGGTAGCACGCCATGGTTGCGTCGCTGTTTGGAAGGCTCAGCCGCGCGACGCCCCGAATCCGCGCCTGATGCGCCGGCGCGAGATCGGGGCGCGCTTTATTGCCAAGCTGCAACATCGTTTCGCGCGCAACACGCCGTGGTCGAAAATGTGACGATATTTCAATGCCTGGACGTTGTTTGAGCGTCTGAAGACACACGAGTGTGCGCTTTATGGCGCATTGCTTTTTCTTAACGCCGGGGGGCGTTGCGGAGGGCGTCGCACCCCCGTAAGGAGCGGCAACCCAGCGTTGGCGCGGCCGAGCGTCGACGTTCTTGTCACTTGTTTTTCGTGGGCCTGTATGACCCTTTCGACCATCCTCCTCTACGGGCTGGCCTCGGCCGCGCTCGACCCCGTGACCGCCGCTTCGGCCGCGCCGGCGATCCCGACCATGGCGCCGCCGGAGGCGGTCGCCGAGGCGGATCCGAAGAAGCCGCGGGTCAAGGACGACGGCCCCAACGAGGTCGAGGGTCTGGTCATCCAGGCCGATCCGCGCGGCAAGGTCGAGGGCGACATCAAGCCCGAGATCGAACTGAACGAGGAAGAGATCAAGAGCTTCGGCGCGGGCAGCATCGGCGAGCTGCTGACCATGCTGACGCCCCAGACCACAAGCACGCGAGGCCGTGATGGCGGCGGCGGGCCGGTGCTGCTGATCAACGGCCGCCGCATCTCGGGCTTTCAGGAGATCCAGGGTATTCCGCCCGAAGCCATCGAGAAGTTCCAGGTGCTGCCGGAAGAGGTCGCGCTCAGCTACGGCTACAAGGCCGACCAGCGGGTCGTGAACATCATCCTCAAGAAGAACTACAACGCCCTGCAGACGCAAGGCGCGCTCACGGTGGCCACCGACGGCGGCCGGACCTCACCCAGCGCGGGCGGCAACCGCGTGAACATCAACGGCGACAAGCGTTGGAACGTCGACGTCCAGCTGTCGCACGATCCCTACCTGCTGGAGACCGATCGCCAAATCGTCCGCGCGCCGAACGGCCAGCCGTTCGACCTCGTCGGCAATGTCGCCAGCCTGAACGGCGCGGCGCTGGATCCTGCGATCGCTTCCACCTTCGCTGGCGTGCCGAATTCAGCGGTGAACGGCCGCGCGCCGCTGGCCGACTTCGGTCCGCTGGCCGGCCGCTACAACACCGGGGACCTTACGGCCAGCCGCTCGCTGATCTCCAAGTCGGACAAAGGCACGTTCCGCGGTTCGATCAGCCGCGACCTCAACAAGCAGACCCAGCTGACCCTCAGCGGCAACCTGGAAGACTCCAGCACCCACGCCCTGCTGGGCCTGCCGGGGGTGACCTTCACCCTGCCGGGCGGCAGCCCGTTCTCGCCGTTCTCGCAGGCCGTCACCGGCTATCGCTACATCGACGCGCCGGGCGCCCTGTCGCGCGACGTGGACACCTTGCGCACCCAGGTCAGCATGGCCGCCAATGGCCGGGTCAAGGACTGGCGCTGGAACGTCACCGGCGATTTCGACCGCACCAAGACCGACACCGAGACCGGCCGGGGTCTCGACACCTCGGCGTTCCAGGCCGCCGTGGCGGCGGGCGATCCAACCGTCAATCCGTTCGGCGTCATCGCGCCCAGCCTCTACAAGGCCGTGGCCCCGGACACGGCCCACTCGATCTCGACCGCGGCCAGCGCCGAGCTGGTCCTGAACGGCAACCTCTTCATGCTGCCGGCCGGCGGCCTGCAGACGACGTTCAAGGTGGGGGCCAACAGCAAGGGCCTGAACTCCGAGACCGTCCGCTCGGGCGTGACCAGCAAGCGCGACATCACCCGAACCACCGAGAGCTTCCAGAGCAGCTTCAACCTGCCGATCACCAGCACGCGCAACAACGTGCTGGCCAAGCTGGGCGACCTCTCGGCCAACTTCAACGCCGGCTATGACAACCTCTCGGACCTGGGCGGACTGACCACCCTGGGCGGCGGCTTAAACTGGTCGCCGATCAAGCTGATCAGCTTCATCGCCAGCTATACCGACGAAGAAGGCGCGCCGACGACCAACCAGATCAACGACCCCCTGGTGGTGACGCCGAACGTCTCGGTGTTCGACTTCACGACCGGCCAGACGGTGATCATCAGCCGCACCGACGGCGGCAACGCCAACCTGCTGAACGACAATCGGCAGGTCAGCAAGTTCGGCGTCAACTACAAGCCGTTCGAGAAGATCGAGCTGACCTTCAACGCCACCTACACCCGCGCCGAGACCAAGAACGTGATCGCTTCGTTCCCGGCGATCACCCCGGACCTGGAGCGGGCTTTCCCGGATCGCTTCGTTCGTGACGCCTCGGGCCGTCTGCTGTCGATCGACGCCCGTCCGGTGAACTTCGCCAGCGCCCAGAACGAGAACATCCGTTGGGGCTTCAACCTGTTCAAGGCGGTCGGCAAGCCGACGGCCGGAGCCGGCGGCGGTCCCGGAGCGCGCTTCGGCGGCCCGGGCGGCCGCCCGCCCGGCGGTGGCGGCGGCATGATGCGCATGGGCGGCGGTGGTCCTGGCGGTCCCCCGGGTGGTGGCGGCATGGGGGGGCCGCCCCCTGGCATGATGCGTCCTGGACAGGGCCTATTCCAGCTATCGGTCTATCACACCTGGCGCCTCAGTGATGAGATCACCGTCCGCAAGGGCATGCCGGTCCTGGATCAGCTGGACGGCGCGGCGATCAGCGCTCGCAATGGCCAGGCACGCCACGAAGTCTCGATCCAGGGCGGCTACTTCAAGGACGGCCTGGGCTTCCGCTTCAACGGCGCCTGGAAGGCCTCGACCTGGGTCGACGGCGGCTCGACCGGCGGCCAGACCCTGTACTTCTCGGACCTGGCCACGCTGGGCGTGAACCTGTTCGCCAACTTCAGCGCGCCGGCGCGCAAGCCTATGGTCGACAAGTTCCCGCTCCTGAAGGGCGCACAGGTGTCGCTGAACTTCGAGAACCTGTTCGACTCCAAGCAGTCGGTACGCGACCAGAGCGGCGCGACGCCCCAGGCCTATCAGCGCGACTATCTGGACCCGCTGGGCCGGACGGTGCGCCTGGGCTTCCGCAAGCTGCTTTAGACCCCACGGTTTGGCCGGGGCGGCCTAGCCGTCCTTGGCCAAGCCGCCGGCGGCAAGGCCAGTGCGATCAACCTGGGCGTCAGTCGATTGGTCGCATCGCGGCTCAATAGGTCATTAAACTGTCAGGCGCACGCTTCCAGCTAGAACGGCCGCCCTCGGCCGGATCGGAGGCCGTCATGGCGACCATGACTTCCAGCACACGCCGCACCGGCGACCACTTCGAGCCCACCGACGCTGATCCCCTGGTCCAGCGCCGCCTGCGCGGCTATCTGGAGCAGATTGACTATACCGCCTACGCTTCAAACAAGGCGGTGCTGGGCGCGACCGTGCCGAACGCCGACGCCAGCCGTTTCCAGCGTTTGGCGGTGGCCACAGCGACGGCCCGCGCCAAGTGGGTGGCCGAAGCGGCGTCGATGGCGGACGCCGGCGCGTCGCTGTCCGAGGCCCAGGTCGCGCGCCTTGCCCACCTGCGCTCGGCCTATGAGGAGCTGGTGGCGGTCTACGAGGCGACCCGGCGTCTGGTCGAACGGGGTTACGTGCCCTTCCGCGCCCTGGAGGGATAATTACCCGGGCAATATTGACTTCGAGTTTCGTCCGGGTAAAAGGCGCGCCAGGCGCTTCGCCTCCGGAGAAGTTTGGCATGTCGGACCGCAAGGCGCTGCTGCGCGAATACAAGGAACGCAAGGTCGAGGCCGGCGTCTATGCCGTGCGCTGCGTGCCGACGAGCCAGGTCTGGATCGGCGTCGCCCCCGACCTGTCCAACCGTCAGAACGGCGTCTGGTTCTCGCTCCGCCAAGGCTCGCATCGCGAAAAGAGCCTGCAGTCCGCCTGGAACGCCCATGGCGCGGAGGCCTTCGTGTTCGAGGCCGTCGAGGCGGTCGACATCGAAGGGCTGGAGGGCTCCATGCGGGCCTCCAGGCTCAAGGACCGTCGCGCCCATTGGATCGCCACGCTGAACGCCACGGGGCTGAACTGATGCCTGTCGCCGCGGGCGAGGAGCTCTATGTCGTGTTCCATGGCCAGACGCGTGTAGCGGCCGGCTCGCGCCTCGAAGCGGCTCTCGCGGCCCAGAGGCTGATCGACGAGGCGGGGGTGCTGATCTTCGACCCGGCGGGCCGGTCGGTGGACTTCGATCTCAGCGGCGGACCCGAGGCCCTGGCCGCGCGTCTCGCGCCGCCGGAAGAAGCCCCACGCGGTCGTGGCCGGCCCAAGCTGGGCGTGGTGGCGCGCGAGGTGACCCTGCTGCCGCGCCATTGGGACTGGCTGGCCGCGCAGCCCGGCGGCGCTTCGGTGGCGCTGCGCAAGCTGGTCGAGGCCGCTCGGCGCGCCAGCGAGGGGCCAGACCGCATCCGCGCAGCCCGCGAGGCGGCCTACCGCTTCGCCTCGGGGATCGGCGGCGACCTGCCGGACTTCGAAGAAGCCATGCGGGCCCTGTTCGCCGGCGACGGCGCGGGCTTCGAAGCGCGGATCCAAGGCTGGCCGGTCGACATCGCCGCCCAACTGCGGACCTACGCGGCGGAGGCGTTCCTAGCCGCCTGACGTCGCCACGACCTCGTCCAGCACCGCCTTGTAGGCCGCGTCGAACTGGGCCTTGTCGCTGTCAGGCTTGGCGGGCCACAGCGGACGCAGGGCGGCGGTGCGAGCGGCGGCGTCGCGCAGCCAGGCCGGATCGGCCTTGGCCAGCTTGGCCAGGCGCGCCTCGACCTCGGCCTTGGGGCGACCGTCATAGGCCAGCAGCGAGCGCAGTGCCCACAGGGCCTGTTCGTCGGGATTGGGCTTGGCCGCGCCCGGCGTGCGATGCGCCGTCCAGCGCACGGCCTCCAGGATCTGGGCGCGGTAGAGCGGGTCGTTCCAGGTGCTGGGCGTGTGGCCCAGATTGGTCTGGAACAGGCGGCCCTTGCCGATCTGGCGCGTCCAGGTGATCGGGACGAACCATGGACGCTTCAGGGCCATGTCGGTGAAGTCCAGCGCCTGCAGCGCGCGGACCTTGGCCGGATCATAGTCCGAGTACTGATAGATCTCCTCGGCATAGGGGAAGCGGGCGGGCCAGGCGGTGTTGACGGGATCCTTGCCGCCCCCCGCCTTCTGGCCAAGCGCCTGCACGGTGATCGGCGTTCCTTGCGTCCACGGGTGGCCGGCGAACTTGCCGTTGATGAAGGCGGTGTAGGTCTGGCCTGGGCCGCTGTAGTCCCAGTGGGTGTCGGTGGCGCTGTGCAGGCCAATGAAGCCGCCCCTGCCGCTCTCGACCCACCGCTGCACGGCGGCCCAGGTCTCGGCCGAGATCGGCAGCTCGCCGGTCGTGTAGAAGATCAGGACGTCGATGTTCTTCAGCTTCGCGGGGGTGATCAGCCGGGCGTCCTGGGTGGATTCCACGGTGAAGACGCCGGTCGTGGCCCCGATCTCGGCCAGGGCGATCTCGGACTGGGTCGGCCCGTTGCTGTTGGCGGGGCGCGTGACCGGCTTGTGCACGAACCCGACGGACTGATCGAGATAGAGCACGCGGATCTTGGCCGGCGCCGCCTGGGCGGCGACGGGGGTGACCAAAGAAGCGGAGAAGAGCGCGGCGACCGCCGCGAACAGGGTCAGCAATCGGCGCATCGTCGTCTCAGCTCTTGGGTTGCAGCAGGTCCCAGCGATTGCCGGAAAGGTCCTCGAACACCGCCACCGTGCCATAGGGCTCAAAGCGGGGCGCTTCCAGGAAGGTGACGCCGGCGGCGCTCATGCGGGCGTGGTCGCCGGCGAAGTCATCCGTGTGCAGAAACAGCCAGACGCGCCCGCCGCCCTGGCGGCCGATCGCTTCGGCTTGATCGCCGGTGGCGCGGGCCAGCAGGAAGTTCGTGCCGTCGCTCCCCGGCGAGACCACGACCCAGCGCTTGCCGTGGCCCATGTCGGCGTTCTCGACCAGGGTGAAGCCCAGCTTGCCGACATAGAAGGCTATGGCCTCGTCATAGTCGGCGACCAGCAGAGAGACGAGAGCGACACGGCGGGCCATTTGCGACTCCATTTTGGGAGCCAAGCCATAGCACGGCCGGAGGGCCAGTCCTCGTCCTTCGACAGGCTCAGGATGAGGACCCACGGCTACGGCGGTTCACGAGAACCATCCTGAGCTTGTCGAGGGACGTGGTTCGGTCCCGAGGCCTACCCGCCAGCGTAACCCCCGATGATCGGCAGGATCTCGCCGGTGATGTAGCTGGCCGTCTGGGGCGAGGCCAGGAACACATAGGCCGGGGCGATCTCCTCCGGCTGGGCCGCGCGTTTCATCGGCGTCTGGGCGCCGAACTGGGCGACGTCCGGCCCCAGCTTGTCGGCCGGGTTGAGCGGGGTCCAGACCGGGCCGGGAGCCACGGCGTTCACGCGGATGCCCTTGTCGATCAGGTGCGTGGCCAATGAGCGGGTGAAGGCGTGGATACCGCCCTTGGTCATCGAATAGTCCAGCAGGTCCTTGTTGCCCATCAGGCCGGTCACCGAACCGGTATTGATGATCGAACCGCCATTGGGCAGGTGCTTCACCGCCGCCTTGGCCATGTGGAAATAGCCGTAGAGGTTGGTCTTCAGCGTGCGGTCGAAGTGTTCCTCGGTCAGGTCCTCGAAGTCGAGCACGTGCTCCTGGAAGGCGGCGTTGTTGACCAGGATGTCGAGCCGGCCGAGCTCGGCCACGGTCTTTTCCACGGCCGCCTTGGCATAGGCCGGATCGGCCACGTCGCCGGGCAGCAGGATGGCGCGGCGACCCTCCTGCTCGACGGCCATCCGGGTCATGTTGGCGTCATCGTCCTCATTGAGATAGCCGATGGCGACGTCCGCGCCCTCGCGGGCGAACAGCACGGCCACGGCCCGGCCGATGCCGCTGTCAGCGCCGGTGATCAGGGCCACCTTGCCCTCCAGCTTGCCCGAGCCCTTGTAGAATGGGGCGTCGTACATCGGGGCCGGATTCAGCGCGGCCTCGTCGCCGGGCTTGGTCTGGTGCTGTTCGGGGTAGGGCGGCGCGGGGTAGGGGCGAGCGCCGGCCTGCATGGCGCGGCTGGGCTTGTCGCCTTCCTCCTCGTCGTCGGACTTGAACGAGCGTTCCTCCTTGGCGTCCAGCGGCGCCTGGATGTCGCGATAGGCTTCCGCGACGCGGTCGCCGGTGTGCTCGAACTCGGGGGTCTGGGTCTCGGCCATGGCGCGCTCCTGAAGGACTGAGCCCGAAGAACCGTTGGCCGCCCTCGATGTTCCAAGCCTTGCCGAAAGCGGGTTGCCCACAAATCGGGCATGAGCCACTTTGCGCGCCCTTCTTCGACCCCTTTGATTTTGGGAGGACGACCATGCCGCGCGACGCGGCCGGAACGGCGCTTCCCTCGGAGCGGCCGCGCGGCCCCATTCTGACCGACCTGCTCGAGCTGCTCCGTCTGGCGGGGCCGGTCGTGCTGTCGCGCCTGGGCATCATGGTCATGGGCCTGACCGACGCGATCGTAGTCGGTCACTTCTCGGCGAGGCAACTGGGCTTCCACGCCATGGCCTGGGCCCCGACCTCGGTGTTCGTGACCGCCACGGTCGGCCTGCTGGTCGGGGTGCAGGTGATGACCGCCCGGGCCATCGGCGCCGGCCGCCGGCATGAGACGGGCGCGGTGCTGCGGCGCGGCCTTAGCTACGGCGCTTGGCTGGGGGTCGGCTCGGCGGCGCTGTTGGCGCTGTTGGGCCCTCCGTTCCTACACAGCCTGGGGCTCAAGGATGGACTGGCCGACGGGGCGACGGCGCCGCTGGTCGTCTTCTCGCTGTCCCTGCCGGTCTATGCGATCTCGGTGGCGCTGACCTTCTGGCTGGAGGGGCTGGCGCGGCCGACGCCCGGAGCGGTGATGATGTGGCTGGCCAATGTCGTGAACCTCGCGGCCAACCTGCTGTTCGTGCCGGGGACTTTCGGCCTGCCGGCCCTGGGCGCGGTGGGCGGCGCCTGGTCGACCTTTGTCGCCCGCACGGTCCTGGCGGTCGCCCTGGCCATCTATGTGCTGCGCATGAAGGACGCCCGCGCGCTGGGCGTGTTCGACAAGCCCGCCCGCGATCGGCCGGCCGAGATCGAGCAGCGGCGGATCGGCTATGGCGCGGGCGCGTCGAACTTCTTCGAGGTCTCGGCCTTCGCCGGCATGAACCTGGTGGCGGGCTGGATCGGCGGCCTGGCCGTCGCGGCCTGGGCGGTGGTGCTGAACGTGGCGGGGGTGATCTTCATGATCCCGCTGGGCGTGGCCTCGGCCACGGCGGTGCAGGTCGGACGGGCGTATGGCGCCCGCGATCCGGAAGGCATGAAGCGCGCCGGCTGGATCGCCTTCGCGGTGATCGCCGTGATCGGCGTGGCGTGCGGCCTGTTGCTGTATCCGACCCGGCACTGGGTGGCCCTGGCCTACACGACCGACCCGGCGGCCTTGGGCCTGATCCTGCCCGCCCTCGTCCTGACCTGCTTCTTCCTGGCGCCCGACGCGGTGCAGGTGGTGGCGGCCCAGGCCCTGCGGGCGCGCGGTGAGGTGTGGGTCCCGACCTTCACCCACCTGATCAGCTACGCCCTGGTCATGGGGCCGCTGGCCTGGTGGCTGGCCATCCCGCGCGGCATGGGCCTGAACGGGGTGATCATCTCGGTGATCGTCACCAGCTTCCTGGCGGCGGGATTCCTTCTGTTCAGGTTCAGGATGCTGGACTGGCGGGACCGGAAACTCGCGGCGGGCGAGCGGGCCTAAGCTCCCAGGATCCAGCCTTCTTCAGTCGAAGCCGCCGCCAGCGCGTCCTCGGAGAGGCCCTTCGGCGCGTCGAACAGCGCCTCCAGCTTTCCCGCTTCGTCCAGCTTGGCGAAGTGTTCGGCCAAGGCGCGCACCTGGGTTAGATCCTTGATCTCACCGTGCACTGGGGCGGGCTTGATCAGCGAGGGATAGACCTCGGCGACCACGACCGCGACGCCCTCGAGGTCGGCCTCGGTCAGGGCCTTGAAGCCGGTCTCGAACGGCCAGACCCTTACGGCCTCGCCGCGCGCGTCCTTCAGGCGGCGCACGGCCGGGATGCCCATGATCGCCTGGCCGCCGACCGAGCCGTTGTAGTAGAGCTTCCAGATCGAGTGCGCGCCTTTAGCGGCCTCGTCGGCGTAGCGGAACTCGGGCAGGTCGCCTTCGCCGTGATCGCGGGGCCGCTTGGGCTGCAGCGTGGTCAAGGCGTCCTTGGGCGGGCAGCCCCAGAACGGGAAGGGACCGCCGGTCAGTCGACGGTTGATCTCAGAGCCGACGCCGAAGCGGTTGTTGGTGTTGTCGGCCTTGTCCTTGACCATCTTGGCCAGTTGGTCCCAGACCGCGCGCCAGGCGGTCTCGCCCGGCAGCGACAGCGCCCGCGAAAGCCCGCGCGGGAAACCCAGCGGGAAGTCGAAGCCCACCAGGGCCCGCTCGCCGCGCTTCTTCAGGTCGTCCAGAACGGCGGCCAGCTTCGTCTCGGCCTCGCCGCGCGTCGCGGGATTGTAGCTCTCGAAGGTAAGGCGGAAGCGCACGTCGCGCTTGAGCACGCCGATCCAGATGGAGTCCGCGCCCGTCGTCGGCTTGGCCGCGGCGCTCCAATCGACGATCACATAGGCGCTGAACAGACGCGACACGGCAGGCGGCTCCCCGGGAAGGACAGGAGCCGCGCTTCTACTCCGGCGCGAACCTCACGGCCAGCCCGCCGCTAAGCCCAATAGCAAAAGAGCCTGTCCTTTCGGACAGGCTCTTGGGCATTGGAGCAGTGGATCAGGCCGCGTCGCGGATCCGGGTGGTCGGGCCGATCGGGCGGCCGTCGCGGGCGAACCAGCGGATCGGCGGCTCGCAGGCGGTTCCGAGGGCCGCGCGGACGATGGCCGGCGGGCGGCGCTCCTCCGGGGTCATGAACAGGCCGTTGGTCTTGACCTTCAGGCCTGCGATCTTGTTGGCGCCCAGCATGGTCAGCGGCACGGCCAGAACCAGGCCCAGCAGGATCGGGGCGGTCGAGGTGAACAGGTCCGGGGTGAACCAGAACACGCCGCCCAGAACCAGGCCCGTGACGCTGATCCAGCCCATGGCGGCCGAGGCCTCCTTGAAGGCGACCTTGTCGGCGTCGCGGCGCTGGGTGGCCCAGCCGCCGACCTTGCCGGCCATGATTTCCACGATCGCGCGGGTCTGGGTGAACATCAGCATCGGGGCCACCAGGGCCGAGAGCAGCATCTCGACGGCCAGGCCGGCGGCGACGCGGCGCTTGCCGCCGAAGCCCTTGATCTCGGCCTTGCGCGAGAAGACCAGGATCGAGCCCATGATCTTGGGTCCGAACAGCAGCAGGAAGGTGATGATCATGGCCCAGGCGGTGGCCTGGATCTCGCGCCAGTCGATCAGGGCGTGGGCCGCGGCCTGCAGGTCGGCCATGGTGAAGGCCGCCTTCTTCAGCTCGGGCATCAGGGCGCGCGAGGTGATGCCGGCCGTCAGGGCGATGAACCACAGCGGCGACAGCGCGTAGCTCAGCACGCCGATCACCAGGTGCATACGGCTCATCCAGTGAAGGCCGGGCAGGGCGACCAGCGGCACGTGCTGGACGTTGCCTCGGCACCAGCGGCGGTCGCGGGTGGCGAAATCCAGCAGGTTCGAGGGGCTCTCCTCGTACGAGCCTTCCAGGTAGGGGGCCAGGTGGACGCTCCAGCCGCCGCGGCGCAGCAGGGCGCTTTCCAGGGCGTCGTGGCTCATCACCTCGCCGCCGAACGGCTTGGGACCGGCCAGGTGCGGCAGGCCGCAGGTCTCCGCGAAGGCGCGGGTGCGGACGATGGCGTTGTGGCCCCAGAAGGAGCTCTCCGAGCCCGACCACCAGGCCAGGCCCGTCCAGGCGACGCGGCCGTAAAGGCGGGTGGCGAACTGCAGGGTGCGGGCGAAGATCGTCTGGCCGTTGATGATCATCGGCATGGTCTGGATCAGGCCGGCGCCGGGGTGACGCTCCATGGCGTCGGCCAGGCGGACCATGGCCTCGCCGGTCATCAGGCTGTCGGCGTCCAGCACCAGCATGTGCTCGTAGGCGCTGCCCCAGCGGCGCACCCAGTCGGCCACGTTGCCGGCCTTGCGGCCCGTGTTTTCCTTGCGGACCCGGTAGAAGACGTTGCTGTGCGCCTCGCGGCGGAAGCGGGCGAAGCAGGCCTGTTCGGCCAAGGCCACCTGAGCGTCACGGGTGTCGCTGAGCACGAAGATGTCGAACTGGCGGCTCATGCCCGTCTCGGCGATCGAGGCGTCCATGGCGCGCAGGCGTGCGAAGACGCCAGCGGCGTCCTCGTTGTGGACGGGCATAAGGATGGCCGTACGCGTGTGCAGCTTGGGGATCGGGGCCTCGCCGTCGATGCCGAGCGGATCCTTGGGCTTGCCCAGCAGGATCACGAAGCCGGCGACGGCGGTGCAGAACCATAGCGACAGGGCCAGGAACAGCGGAGCCAGCAAGGTCAGGACCACGCCTTCAAGATGGGTGACGCCACCGAGCGCGATGGTGTCGAAGGTGGCCTTCCAGCCGGCGAAGCCCATGGCGACCGTCGCCAGGGCCACGATCCAGCGGCGCAGGGTCATGTTGGCCGCCAGGGCGGCGGCGCGGCGCGAGCCGCCTTGCCAGAAGCCCAGGGGCTGAACCGGCATGGCCAGCGGCGCCTCGGCGGGAATTTCCACCGTTTCACGGCGAACGACCTGATCGAGGGTCACGCTCGTGGAGGAGCGCACGTCGAAGAGGCTGGAGCGGTCGCTCATGTCTTGAAATCTCGGGCTGTTTCGGCGCGGAGACCCGCCGACTTCCCCTAGAGTAAAACTTCGATCACAAATTCGCTACCAGAAATCACGTGATTTTCGCAAGTGCGAGAAAAAACATCCTCGGCGATCTGGGTCGTGACCGCTCGCCTGCTGGGGGGGATTTCCATAAGATGCTGAATTAATTTGATTTTGATGGTGACGATACAAGCTCGACAAGTCGAAATGGATCATAGAGCTTGGCCACACGCCTCTTCACGTTCGCGCCCGGCGGGAGCGCCTAGGAGCGCCTAGGAGCGCCTAGGAGCGCCGATTTGCCCGTCAAAGGCTGACGTGTCGCGCGTGATTTCGGATCGGGAAAGCCGAATTCTCACGCGCGATCACGGAGCCGCGAGCCTAGGCGCGCACCGCCCCGTGCAGGGCCTTAAGCGTCTTCAGCAGCGCCGCCGCGCCGTCCAGCGGCAGGCAGCTGGGACCGTCGCACAGGGCCTTGTCGGGCTCGGGATGGAATTCCAGGAACACCGCGTCCGCCCCGGCCGCCACCGCCGCCTTGGCGATGATCGGCACGCCCGAGCGGCGGCCGCCCGTCGAGGCGCCGCCCGTGCGCGGGTCAGCGCCCGGCAGCTGCACGGCGTGGGTGGCGTCGATCGACACCGGCACGCCCAGGGCCTGCATCTCGGCGATGCCCAGCATGTCGACCACCAGGTTGTTGTAGCCGAACGAGGCTCCGCGCTCGCACAGCACGATTTCCAGTTCCGGGGCGGCCTCGCGGGCCTTGCTGATGATGTTCTTGCAGTCCCAGGGCGCGATGAACTGCGCCTTCTTGGCGTGCATGATCCCTTGCTGGGCCGCGGTGGCCTTGGCGGCGGCGACGACCAGGTCGGTCTGGCGCACCAGGAAGGCGGGAATCTGGACGAGGTCGGCGACGGCGGCGACCGGCTCGGCCTGCTCTACCTCGTGCAGGTCGGTGGCGATCGGCACGTTCAGCTGGCGCTTGACCTCGGCCAGCATCTTCAGGCCCTCGGCAAGGCCCGGGCCGCGATAGCTCTTGATCGACGAACGATTGGCCTTGTCGAAACTGGCCTTGAAAATATAGGGCAGGCCGAGATCGGCGCAGGTCGCCTTCAGCGCGCGACCGACCTCCAGGGCCAGGTCCAGGTTCTCCAGCACGTTCAGGCCGGCGATCACGGCCAGCGGCTGGCCGTCGCCGATCGAGAGGTTCCAGCGCTTGAGATGGGCGACGGGCATGGGAATCTCCTGGGAGTA
Organism: Caulobacter sp. FV1ye6ST; assembly: GCF_058681225.1. NCBI lineage: Bacteria > Pseudomonadati > Pseudomonadota > Alphaproteobacteria > Caulobacterales > Caulobacteraceae > Caulobacter > Caulobacter sp. FV1ye6ST. The sequence continues at coordinate 3,378,390 of NZ_CM178733.1, read as the reverse complement.
GATGGGCGTCATCTACCCCCAGGCGATGGCGGGAACTAGCCCAGTTTCACCAGCATCTTGCCCATGTTCTCGCCCGAGAACAGCTTGATGAACGCGTCCGGAGCGCGCTCGACGCCGTCCTCGACGGTCTCCTTCCAGGTGATCTTGCCGGACTTGATCCACTCGCCCATGTCCTTGGCGAACTGCGGATAGAGGTCGTAGTGGTTGGAGACGATGAAGCCCTCCAGCCGCAGGCTCTTACCGACGGCCAGGATGATGTTGGACGGGCCCTCGGCCTTACCGGTCTCGTTATATTGCGAGATCATCCCGCACAGGGCGAAGCGGGCGAAGGGGCGGGCCGAGTTGATGGCCGCTTCTAGGTGGATGCCGCCGACGTTCTCGAAATAGACGTCGATGCCCTTGGGGGCGACCTTGGCCAGTTCGGCGACGACGTCGGGCGTGGCCTTGTAGTCGATGACGTGGTCGACGCCGATCGACTTGAGGAACGCGGTCTTCTCGGGGCCGCCCGCCGAGCCGATCACGGTGTGGCCCTTCAGCTTGGCGATCTGGCAGACGATCGAGCCCACCGCGCCGGCGGCGGCCGAGACGAACACCACGTCGCCGTCCTTAAGCGCCGCGACGCGCAGCAGGCCGACATAGGCGGTCAGGCCCGGCATGCCGGCCACGCCGAGGAAGGCCTGGGGCGGCACGCCTTGGGTGTCCACCTTGGTGATCGCGCCCATGCCGGCTGCGGCCAGAGCCTTGGGATTGGCGTTGAAGGCCTCGCGCCAGCCGAACATCGAATTGACGATGTCGCCCGGCTTGAAGTCCGGATCGTTCGAGGTGACGACCTCGCCGATCGCGCCGCCCTGCAGGGCCTGGCCGATCTGGAACGGCGGGACGTAGCTGGGACGGTCGTACATGCGGCCGCGCATATAGGGGTCGACCGACATCCACAGGTTCTTGACCTGGATCTCGCCGTCGCCGGGCGCGGCGAGCTCGACCGTGGCCAGATCGAAGTCGGAGACCTTGGGCACGCCCACGGGACGGCTCTTCAGGCGGATTTCGCGCGAGGTGGTCATGGTCGTTCCTCCCTGGCTCATGGCCAGTGTTGCTAATTCAAACGAATGTTTAGCGCGTCCTTACGCAAGGCTCCAGTGCTTCTAAGCGTCGCCGAAGCGGAGTAGACAGCGGGCCATGACCCAAACTCTAAGAGCAGGCGTCGTCGGCGCCGGAGTGTTCGGCGGCTATCACGCCAAGAAGTACGCCGAGCTGGACGGCGTGACCCTGGTCGGCGTGTTCGACATCGACCTGTCGCGCGCCCAGGCCCTGGCCGAGCCGCTGGGCGCCCTGGGCTTCGACGACATGGACGCCTTCCTGGCGGCGGTCGACGTGGTCACGGTCGCCACGCCCGCCGTCCACCACGCCGAAGCGGCGCTGAAGGCGCTGAAGGCGGGCAAGCCGGTCTATTCCGAAAAACCGCTGGCGGTGACGCCCGAGGACGCCGACCGGATGGTCGCCGCCGCCGCCAGGGCTGGGGTCCCGCTGGCCTGCGGTCACCAGGAACGGGTGGTGTTCCAGGCCATGGGCCTGCTGGACATTCCCGAGCAGCCGCTGCGTTTGGAGGCCGTGCGACGTGGCGTGCCCTCGGACCGCAATCTCGACGTCTCGGTGGTGCTGGACCTGATGATCCACGACATCGACCTGGCCCTGGCGATCTGCGAGGCCCAGCCGATGACGGTGGACGGCGAAGGCGCGATCACCCGCTCGTCGTCGCTGGACTGGGTGAAGGTCGAAGCGCTGTTCGAGAACGGCTTCATCGCCGTGTTCGACAGCTCGCGCGTCGCCGAGGCCCGCGAGCGGACCATGAAGGTCGTCTACCCCTCGGGCGAGGTCGAGATCGACTTCCTGGCGCGCACCTTCCGCAACACCACGCCGTTTCCGCTGATCGAAAACTTCACCGAGACCCCGGCCGGCAAGGATCCGCTGGGCCTGTCGGTCGCCGGCTTCCTGGCGGCGGTGCGCGGCGACGCTCCGCGTCCGGTGGTGACGGGGGAGGAGGCTTCCCGGGCGCTGGACCTGGCGCTGGCCGTCGAACAGGCGGTCGAGGGCTGACCGCCGCTAGAGGCTGACCTGCGCCCCTAGCTCCACCACCCGTCCCGGCGGCAGGTGGAAGAAGGTGGTCGGGTCGGCCGCGTTGCGGGTCAGGAAGGTGAAGAGCTTGCGCTTCCAGGCGGGCAGGGCGTCGGGCGCCACCGAGGGCACGATCGTGCGGCGGCTGACGAAGAACGACGTGCTCATGATGTCGAACTTCAGCCCCTGCTTGCGGCAGGCCGCCAGAGCCTGCGGAATGTTCGGGCTTTCCATGTAGCCGTAACGCACGGTGACCAGCGAGAAGCGGTCGTCGAGGGTCTTGGTCTCGATGCGCTGGTCGTCGGGCACGTAGGGCGTGGTCTCGTTGACCACCTTCAGCAGTACGTTGCGCTCGTGCAGGACCTTGAAGTGCTTGAGGCTGTGCATCAGGGCCGGCGGCGTCGTCTCGGGGTCCGAGGTCAGATAGACGGCCGTGCCGGGCGTCGCGGCGGCCGGGCGGCGGGCGATCATCTCGCGGAAGTCGGCGAACGGTAGGCCGTCCTTGTTGAGCTTCGTGCGCAGGCGCTCGGTGGCGCTGACGAAGATCGACATCAGCAGGCAGAGGCCCGCGCCCAGGGCCAGCGGCGCCCAGCCGCCGGTCAGCACCTTCAGCAGGTTGGCGACGAAGAAGGTCAGGTCCAGGGCGAACAGCGGAATGATCAGGGCCAGGGACGCCCATAGGCTCCAGTTCCAGACGTGGCGCACGACGATGTACGCCAGCAGGGTGGTGACCACCATCGTGCCGGTCACCGAGATGCCGTAGGCGTGCGCCAGGGCGCTGGACGAGCGGAACGACAGCACTACCAGGACGACGCCGACGAACAGCAGCCAGTTGATCGGCGCGACATAGATCTGGCCAGCCTCGGTGGTCGAGGTGATCTTGACGTCCATGCGCGGCAGCAGGCCCAGCTGGATCGCCTGCTGGGTCAGCGAGAAGGCGCCCGTGATCACCGCCTGGCTGGCGATGACCGTGGCGACGCCCGAGAACAGCACCAGGGCCAGCCGCCACTGGTGCGGCGCAAGCTGGAAGAACCAGTCGGCGTTTTGCAGGGGCGTGCCCGCGGCCTCTGCGGCGGTCAGGGCCTGGGAGGCCAGGGCCGCCTGGCCGAAATAGTTCAGGGCCAGCATCGGCAGGGCCAGGGTGAACCACGACATCTGGATAGGGCCGCGGCCGAAGTGACCCATGTCGGCGGTCAGGGCCTCGGCCCCGGTGACCGTCAGGAACACCGCGCCCATGACCAGGAAGCCCGTAAGGCCGTGGTGCGTCAGGAAATAGATGGCGTAGGTCGGCGAGATCGCCGCCAGCACGCTGGGATCGTCCTTGATGTGCCAGACACCCAGAGCGCCCAGGCACAGGAACCAGCAGACCATGATCGGGCCGAAGATGCCGGCCACTTTGGCCGTGCCCTTGGCCTGGAAGGCGAAGAGGGCGGTCAGGATCACCAGGCTGGTGACGATCACCTCCTGGGTGTCGAACCAGCCGGCGAAGCCGCGCACCGATTTCAGGCCCTCGACCGCCGACAGCACCGAGATGGCCGGGGTGATCACCCCGTCGCCGTAGAACAGCGCCGCGCCGATGGCGCCGAGGGCGAAGATCAGGCCCGTGCGCCCCTTGGCGCCCTGCTGGGCGAGAGCCATCAGCGACAGCACCCCGCCTTCGCCCTTGTTCGAGGCGCGCATCAGGAAGAGGACGTACTTGACCGTCACGACCAGGATCAGCGCCCACAGGGCCAGGGACAGCACGCCCATGATCTCGGGACGCACCAGGCCGTCGCGCGCGGCTTCCTCAAGCGCATCGCGGAAGGCGTAGAGGGGGCTGGTGCCGATGTCGCCGAATACGACGCCCACGCTGCCCAGCGCCAACGGCCAGAAACGCGACGTCGCGTGGCCGTGGTTGGAAGCTTGAGTTGTGGGGGTCGAGGAGGCTGTGTCGGCGAGGGGTTCTTTGCCCGCCATGTAAGCTCGAGGCTCCGATGCGCCGGCTCACGTCCGGCGGCGGCGCTTTACGCTCGTCCCCGCGTCGCAGCAATCGAAATTCGACGGATCGGCGTTACCGTTGCCGCAAGCGTGATCAGTCGTCCAGATCGAAGGGCAGCTCGTCCTGGTCTGTCGGGGTCTCGCGCCGGGCTTTGGAGACGGGCTTGTAGGTCGGCGTCGGCGGCGGGGCGTAGGGCTCGTCGTCCTGCTCGTCATCCCAGGGCGGTGCGTCGAACATGTCGGGCTCGGCGACGGGTTTGGGCGCGGCGGGCGGGGGCGGGGCGGCGGTCGGGCGGGAGACGGGGCGCGCCGGCGCGGCGCGCGAGGCGTCGTCGAACGATGAGCGGCGCGCCAGCGGCGGCGGGGTGTCGGGCAGGGGCGGGGGCGCGCGGAAATCGTCGTCTTCGTCCTCGTCGTCATAGTCGACGGGCTCGGGCATCGGCGCGGGGCGAGGGGCCGCCACGGACGCGGCCGTTGGCTGGGTCGGGCGCGGCGGCAGCGGGCGGCGGACGATGGCCTCGCAGCGGGCCAGCCAGCGATTGGCCTCCTGCATCAGCTCGCCGGGCGAGCGGCTCTCGCGGCGCTGCTCGTCGCCGGGAGCCCAGAGTTCGAGGGCGAAGTCTGGATGGCGCGGATCGTCGAAGATCAGGCGCAGGGTGACCGACTGGGCCTGGGGCGCGACATGATCGATGGCCCGACGGCCCTCGCCCCGGAAGACGCGGCCCATCACCTGGCCGTCGACCAGCAGTTCGGCGCCCATCAGCTCTTCAAGGCGATAGATCAGGCACCAGGCTCCCCGATCCCAGGCCACGGCCAGCAGGTTGGTCGAGAACGAGAAGCCCGCGCCGCGACCCCGGCCGCGCGCCACGACGAAGCCTTCGGGATCGCTTTTCAGCACATGGCGCAGGGCCCGGCGCAGACGCCGGTCCTCATCGCCGTACCAGATGGCCAGGCTGCCCAGGAACGTCACCGCCGAGCCGGCGATGGCCACGAACAGCAAAAGACGCGCGAGTTCGCTCATAGTGAGGCCAAGCTATCGAGAGTCCTGATTCCCGGACAGAGGCGCTATTGGGGGCTTAGTCGCGAAAGTGGCCGACGACCGGCACGTGGTCGGACGGCTTTTCCTTGTCGCGCTCGTCGCGGTGGATGACGACCTGGGACAGGCGGTCCACGGCCTGGGGCGAGCACAGCAGGTGGTCGATGCGAATCCCCAGGTTCCGGGGCCAGGCGCCGGCCTGGTAGTCCCAGAAGGTGTAGCCGCCCGGCGCGCCGTCGACCTGCATGTAGGCGTCGGTGAAACCCAGGTTCTTCAGCGCCCGGAACGCGCCGCGGCTCTCGGGCTGATAGAGGGCGTCGCCGAGCCAAGCCTCCGGATTGGCCACGTCCTCGGCTTCGGGGATGACGTTGTAGTCGCCCAGGATCACCAGCGGCTCCTCGAAGGCCAGCAGGCTCGTCGCGTGGGCGTGCAGCCGCCGCATCCAGGCCAGCTTGTAGTCGAACTTCTCGGTGCCGATCGGATTGCCATTGGGCAGATAGATGCCGACCACACGAAACGGGACCGGCGCGGCGATCACAGCCTCGACATAGCGCGACTGCTCGTCGACCTCGTCCTCGGAAAGGAACGGCAGCCCCTTGCGGACGTCCTCCAGGGGGAACTTCGAAAGCAGGGCGACGCCGTTATAGGTCTTCTGGCCGTGGACGACGACGTTGTAGCCTAGCCGCTCGAAGGCTTCGGTCGGGAACTTCTCGTCGACGCACTTTATCTCCTGCAGCACGGCCACGTCCGGCGCTTCCGATTCGAACCAAGCCAGCACGCCTTCCAGGCGAGCGTTGATCGAATTGACGTTCCAAGTGGCGATACGCATTGACGGCTCCAGACTGCGGCGGGAGGCTAGGGCGCATGAAGGTCGCGCTCAAGTCAGCTGGCAAGCCAATCGATCGAAGACAGCTCGCGCTCATGGTGCTGGCCACCGGCGCATGCCTGGCCTTTGCCGGGATCGGCGCGATCCTGGCCATCTTCACGCCGCTGGTGTTCGACCGGGCGGGCAACATGCTGAATCCCATCGCCTGGCTGGGCTTCGTGTTCGGCGCGCTGTTCTGGGCGGTGTGCCTGCTGGCTCCGCTGGCCGGCTGGATCCTGTGGCGCAAGGGTCAAACGCCCTTCGCCTGGGCCGCCATGGCCGCGCCGCTGGCCTGGGGCGCGCTGACGCTGACCCTGCTGCAGTTCGTGCCAGCTTAAATAGAGAAGCTGACCCCGCAGCCGCAGCTGGACTTGGCGTTCGGGTTGCGGACGCGGAACTCCGCGCCGGCCAGTTCATCGACGAAGTCGATCTCCGAACCCTTCAAAAGGGCCATGGAGACGACGTCGACCAGCGCCACGGCGTCGTCGCGCTCGACCTTCAGGTCATCGTCCTCGACGGCGTCGACCAGGTCGAAACGGTACTGGAAGCCGGAGCATCCGCCGCCATCGACGGCGACGCGCAGCATCAGGGGACGGCCCTCGCTGGCGGCGATGGCCTTGATCCGACGCGCGGCGTTTTCGGAAAGCGTTAAGTCTACTTGGGTCATGGCTGTGGAAAACTCACCTCAGGCCTATATGAGGGTGACGCGGCCTCTACGGAAGGGGCCAAATCGTCCAACGCGATAAAGGCGGTTCATGACCTCGACCCCGTACTTCGTCCCGCGCGCGCCCTACGCCGAAGATCCGTTCAAGTCGCGTGGCCGTCGGTTCAAGGAAGACGAGAGCCGCACGCGCACGCCGTTCGCGCGCGATCGCGACCGCATCATCCACACCTCGGCCTTCCGTCGGTTGAAGGAAAAGACCCAGGTCTTCGTTGCGCACGAGGGCGACAACTTCCGCACGCGCCTGACTCACTCGCTGGAAGTGGCGCAGGTCGCCCGCTCGCTGGCCACGGCCCTGGGTCTGGACAGCGACCTGGCCGAGACCATCGCCCTGGGCCATGACATCGGCCACCCGCCGTTCGGCCACGCCGGCGAGGACGAGCTCGAACTGCAGATGAAGGCCTTCGGGGGCTTCGACCACAACGTCCAGACCTTCCGGGTCGTGACCGAGCTGGAGCACCGCTATCCGGATTTCCTGGGCCTGAACCTGACCTGGGAGACCCTGGAAGGGATCATCAAGCACAACGGGCCGGTCACGAACAAGCTGGGCAAGCCGTCCTGGAAGGCGATTCAGAAGTACGACGCCGAGTACGACCTCGGCCTGAACACCTGGGCGTCGGCCGAGGCGCAGGTCGCGGCCCTGGCCGATGACATCGCGTACAATAATCACGACGTCGACGACGGCGTGACCGCGGGCCTGTTCACCCTGGATGAGCTGATGGACGTGCCGCTGATCGGCCCGATCCTGGCGGCCGTGAAGAGCGAGCGCCCCGACCTCGACCCGCGCCTGACCCACCTGGAAGCCATCCGCCGGATGATCGGCGCGATGATCGACGACGTGATGGGCGAAACCCTGCAGCGCGCCGCGGCCACCGGCGTGTCGTCAGCCGACGACGTCCGCGCTCTGGACCACGCCCTGGTCGCCTTCTCGCCGGACATGGCCGAGGACCTGGCCCGTCTGCGCGCTTTCCTGCACGAGCGCATGTACCGCCACTGGCGCGTCAACCGCACCCGCAGCCAGGCTCGCCGTATTCTGGGCGAAATGTTCACGCTATTCCTCAAGGAGCCGGAGGTCTTGCCGACCGTCTGGTTCGCCAAGTCGCAGAACCGCGACGAAGCCGGCCGCGCCCGCGTCGTCTGCGATTACATCGCGGGCATGACCGACCGCTTCGCGATAGAAGAACACCGAAAGCTGTTCCACCTCGACGTCTGGAACTGAGGCTCGAGCCTGTCTTTCAGACAGGCTCAATCTTAAACGTTGGAGCAGGATAGCCGGCTATTCTGCTCTCGGGGCTTCAGAGACTCAGAGCGGGGACGCGAGCGGCCGATCGTCTGCCACCTGAGCGGGGCGGACGCTTCTGGGACGGGCCGGCGAAGGGTAACCTAGGGTCGCGCGCGTCTGATTCGATGCGTTCGACCTGTGCGACCCTGTTTGGACGCCCAAGAGTATCTGGAGCCTAGCCGAGATGTCCGATCCGCACCGCGGGGCCTATACGCCGCCCACCGACGCGCCGTTGTCCTTCGACGCGCGTCAGCCCGTACGCGGCGCTCGCCCGCTGCCCATGACGCTGATCATCAGCGCGGTGGTGCTGGTGACCCTCGTCGTCGGGGTGATCCTGGTCTATCGCGGCGGCGTGCGGAATCCGAACGATCCGCCGCAGGCCGTCGGGACGGAAGTGGCCCAGATGAAGACCCCGCCGCCGGCCGGCAGCCAGCCGCAGGATCCCGCCGCGGGCCTGCAAATCTATCACAACGAGGAGCCGCAGCCCTCCGCCACCTTCGCCGCGCCGCCCGAGGCGCCGCAGGCCCGTCCGGCTGCGCCGGTCGCCAGCGCCCCGGTGCAGACCGCCGCCCTGCCGGCCGCCAAGCCCGCGCCGACCGCGGCGCAGCCGGCGACCCAGGCCGCCAAGCCGGCCCCGACCATCGAATCCCTGGCGACCGCCGCCGCCCAGAAGCCGGCGCCCAAGCCCGTGCAACTGGCCGCCACCACGCCCGCCAAGCCGGTCGCCGCGACCTCGGCCGCCGGATCGGGCGGCCCGGCCATCGTGCAGATCGGCGCGCTGTCCTCGCCGGCCCTGGCCGACAAGGCCTGGACCGACGCCACCCGCCTGGCCCCGGGCCTCGCCGCCGGCAAGGGCAAGAAGGTCGAGGCGATCGACAAGAACGGCACGACGCTCTACCGGACCTCGGTGACCGGTTTCGCCACCCGCGAGGCCGCCAAGGCCTTCTGCGAGGCGATCTCGGCCTCGGGCAAGTCCTGCTTCGTGAAGTAAGGAACTATCCCCTTGAGCACATCTTCCGCCGCTATCCTCGGCTGCGCCGGGACCACGCTGACGGCCGAAGAGGTCGCGTTCTTCCGGGATGTGAAGCCGTGGGGCTTCATCCTGTTCAAGCGTAACATCGCCGATCCGGAGCAGGTGAGGGCGCTGACCGCCGCTCTGCGCGCCGCGGTCGGCCGTGACGACGCCCCGATCCTGATCGACCAGGAGGGCGGACGCGTCGCCCGCCTGCAGCCGCCGCACTGGCGCGTCTATCCTCCCGGCCGCGCCTATGGCGAGCTGGTGGCCAATGATCCGCTGACGGCGCGCGAGATCACCCGCCTGGGCTCGCGGCTGATCGCCCACGACCTGCGGTCGATCGGCATCAATGTCGACTGCGTGCCGGTGCTGGACGTGCCGGATCCCAATGGCCACGAGATCATCGGCGACCGCGCCTATGGCGACACGCCCGAGCAGGTGGCCACCCTGGGCCGCGCGGCCGCCGAAGGCCTGCTGGCCGGCGGCGTCCTGCCGATCATCAAGCACATCCCCGGCCACGGCCGCGCCCTGAGCGACAGCCACCTGGAGCTGCCGGTCGTGAAGGCCAAGCTGCTGGAACTGGAAATCCGCGACTTCGCGCCGTTCCGCGTGCTGTCCGACATGCCGATGGCGATGACGGCCCACGTCGTCTACACGGCCATCGACCGCAACCGTCCGGCGACAACGTCGAAGAAGGTGATCAAGAAGATCATCCGCGAATCCATCGGCTTCGACGGACTTCTTATGAGCGACGACCTGTCGATGAAGGCGCTGAGCGGCGACTTCAAGCAGCGGGCCAAGGACAGCCTGTCGGCCGGCTGCGACGTTGTCCTGCATTGCAATGGCGACATGGCCGAGATGAAGGCCGTGATGTCCGGCGTCGGCCGCCTGGGCAAGGAGGCCCGCCGCCGGGCCCAGGCCGTCATGGGCCGCCTGGTCAAGGTTCCAGAGCCCTTTGACGTGGCCGAGGCCCGCGCCCGCTTCGACGCCGCCTTCGACGGCAAATACGCTTGAGCACGGGCTTCCAGCCCACCTTCGACTTCGAGGCCGCCAACGAGGCGGCCGAAGACGGCGCGGCGCTGGTCATCGACATCGACGGCTATGAAGGCCCGCTCCATGTCTTGTTGGCCCTGGCGCGCAGCCAGAAGGTCGACCTGCTGCAGCTGTCGATCACCAAGCTCGCCGAGCAGTACCTGGCCTTCGTGCAGCAGGCTCGCCGCGTGCGGTTTTCCCTGGCCGCCGACTATCTGGTCATGGCCGCCTGGCTGGCCTATCTGAAATCCCGCCTGCTGCTGCCCAAACCCGAGCGCGCCAAGGCCGAGGAGCCGCCGGCCGAGGAAATGGCCGCCCAACTGGCCTTCCGCCTCGCCAAGCTCGACGTCATGCGCAAGGCCGTCGAGGCCCTGAAGGAGCGCCCCATCCTGGGCCGCGACGTCTTCATGCGTGGCGATCCCGAGGCGGTGAAGATCGTCTCCTCGACCCGGCTGGAGGGTGACCTCTACGGCCTGATGAGCGCCTACATCACCCAGCGCAAGCGCGAGCACAGCCGCCACTACGCCCCACGCCCACCGACGGCTTATCCTCTGGAGGACGCCCGCGACCGCCTGCGTAGCCTGCTGCCGAAGATGGAGGACTGGACGGTCCTCTCCACCGTCGCCCCGATCGAGCGGGCGCTTGAGGAGGACGATGGCCCCACGCCCGCCTCGTACCTGGCCTCGACCCTCTCGGCCTCGCTGGAGCTGGTGAAGGAGGGCGTCCTGGAGGCGCGGCAGATGGGGGCGTTCGAGGCCATCTACTTGCGGACCAGGGCGGAGCCGCTAGAGGTCAGCGAATGACCGCCCCTCTGGAACCTCTCTTCGTCGAGCGCTGCATCGAGGCCCTGTTGTTCGCGGCGGCCGAGCCGCTCAGCGACGTCGACCTGGCCAAGCGCCTGCCGGCGGGAGCCGACATCGCCGCAGGCCTGGAAGGCTTGCGGGCGCGCTACGAGGGGCGGGGGATCGAGCTGGTCCGCGTGGCCGATCGCTGGCGGTTCCAGACGGCGAGCGACCTGTCGTTCCTGATGACCGAGGAGCGCGAAGAGCCGCGCCGCCTGTCCAAGGCCGCCCAGGAGACCCTGGCCATCGTCGCCTATCACCAGCCCGTCACCCGGGCGGAGATCGAGGCCGTGCGCGGGGTGCAGGCCAGCCGGGGCACGCTGGATGTTTTGCTGGAGCTGGGCCTGATCCGTATGCGCGGCCGTCGGCGCACGCCCGGACGGCCGGTGACGTTCGGCACGACGGACGCGTTCCTCGAGCACTACGGCCTGGCCGCGCTGTCGGACCTGCCGGGTATCGCCGAGATGAAGGCCGCCGGTCTGCTGGAAATGAACCTGCCGCCGGGCTTCACCGTGCCCGATCCGCTGGGCTTGCGCCCCGACGACGAGGATCCGCTGGATCTGGACGACGGCGAGTCGCCGGAATTCGCCCAGGACTTCCTGGGCGAGCCGGAGAAAGCGGAAAACTAGGGGGACCGAAACCTCGCCCTTCGACAGGCTCAGGGTGAGGTTTCTGCCAAACCGCCGTCAAAAGTAGTCCTCACCCTGAGCTCGTCGAAGGGCGAGGGCGGACCCTACGCCATGATGTCGGCGACGAGACCCTTCTGACCCTTCTTGGCCGGATCGTTCTGGACCTGCTGCTTGATCATGTCCTTGAGCTTTTGCTCGATCTTGGCCCGCTCCTCGGGGCTCATCGCCTTCACCTGCTCCTCGGTGACGCCCAGCTTGGCCAGCATCATGGCCCGCATCTTCTGGGCCGGGGTCATCGCCTGGTACTTCAGGAAGTCGTCCTTGGCCGACGTTTCGCCGACGGGCGATGAGGTGTTGGCGGTCACGCCGCTGTAGGCGCCGGCGTAGCTGGACGAACCGATGGACGAAATGGACATGACGCGCGCTCGAACTGGAGGGTGCGACACTGTGTGCAAGGCGTGGGCCATGCGCGGGAAGCTAGGCTTTACAGATCCTTAGCCGGCAAAGGCGCGGGCGAAGCGTGGCCGCTCGGTCAACCCGGCCGAGCAGAACTTGCCCATAAGCCGCGCTGGCCGCCCCCAACCTCCCGTTCGCAGGCGAACGATGGTCGCCGGCCCCGTGAGCGCCTATATTCCCAGGCATGTTGTAACGACGCGTCGCAGCGGCTATCTGGCGCTGTCGCAAGGAGTCTCGATTATGGGAAGTCTCGGTCCGATTCACTGGATCATCGTCGCCGTCGTGGTGCTGCTGTTGTTCGGCGGCCGCGGCAAGCTGTCGGGCATCATGGGCGACGCGGCCAAGGGCATTCGCGCGTTCAAGGACGGCCTGAAGGACGACACCAGCAGCGAAGTCGCCGACAACAAGTCCAAGGGCGCCCTGCCGCGCACCGAGCAGGAAGCCGAAGAGCTTCGCAAGTCGTAAGACCTTGAAGCGCGCGAGGAGGGGTTCTTCGCGCGCGTATGTCCACTTCACGCGGGGAGCCATCGGCTCCGCCGTTCTAAGGCGCGTCCATGCTTCCTGATATCGGCGGCACAGAACTCCTGGTCATCGCCGCCGTCGCTTTGATCGTGGTCGGTCCCAAGGATTTGCCCGCGCTGCTGCGCAAACTGGGCCAGTTCGTGGGCCGGATGCGGGGCATGGCGTCGGAATTCCGCGCCAGCTTCGACGAGATGGCGCGCCAGTCCGAACTGGACGAGCTGCGCCGCGAAGTGCAGGCCATGCGCTCGGGCCAATTCACCACGCCCACGCCAACCGCCGACCCGCATGTCGATCAGGTCTTCGCCGACATCGACGCCTCGCTGTCCAGCGGCGCGACCCAGATGCACCCCTATGCTGGCGGCGATATCCACAATCCGGCCTTGAGCGCCGACAACGCGGTTCCCGCGCCGGGCGTCGAGATCGTCGAGAAGCCCAAGCGCGCGCCGCGCAAGAAGGCCGTCGCCGAACCCACGCCGGTCGAAACCGTCAAGGCTCCGCGCAAGCGCGCGGCCTCCAAGAAAGACATCACGGTCGAGGCCCCCAAGGCCGTCCGCGCGCCTCGTAAGCGCGCGGCCAAGGCCGGCGGCTCCACCGCTTCGGACATCGTCTCGTGAACGACAAGGCCATCGGATACGACCCGCAGGATGCGCACGAGGACGAGATCGAGTCGTCGCGCGCGCCGCTTCTGGATCACCTGATCGAGCTGCGCACCCGCCTGATCATCTGCGTCGGCGCGATCGCCGTCGCCTTCGGCGTCTGCTTCGCGTTCGTGAAGCCGATCTTCCTGTTCCTGGTCCGGCCGTTCACCGTGGCCGAGGGCTTGAAGGCCGTGCAGGACGCCGGCGGGCATCACGGCTCGTTCGACCTCATCCTGGCCTTGATCGGCATCAAGCACGTGCCGCCCTCCGCCTTGAAGGACATCACCCTGCAGGCCACCGCGCCGCTCGAGCAGTTCTTCACCAACATCAAGCTGTCGGCGTTCGCGGCCATCGTGGTGGCCTTTCCGATCATCGCCTGGCAGCTTTACCGCTTCGTCGCGCCGGGCCTGTACAAGAAGGAGCGCAATGCGTTCCTGCCGTTCCTGGTCGCTTCGCCGGTGCTGTTCCTGATGGGCTCGGCGCTGGTCTATTACGTGATGCTGCCTTTCGTGCTTTGGTTTTCGCTGAGCCAGCAGATCGTCGGCGACGGCGTGAAGGTGGTCTTGCAGACGCGGGTCTCGGAGTACCTGACCCTGGTGACGACCCTGCTGCTGGCCTTCGGCCTCAGCTTCCAACTGCCCGTGGTGCTGTCGCTGGGCGGCCTGGCGGGTCTGGTCAACTCTCAGATGCTGCGGACGGGCCGCCGCTACGCCATCGTCGCCGTCTTCGTGGTGGCCGCCATCGTCACCCCGCCGGACCCGATCAGCCAGATCACCCTCGCGGTGCCGCTGTGCCTGCTCTACGAGATCTCGATCTGGTGCGTGTGGCTGATCGAACGCCGCCGCAAGCGGGAAGACGACGAGGAAGCCGGCAAGGATATCGTCGCGGTTTAAGTTATTCTCTTCCCCGCTTGATGGGGGAAGGGCAGGGATGGGGAGACCCGCTGAGTTGACTACGGCGCTCGGCATCGACCGCCCAGTCACCCCACCCCTCCCCATCAAGGGGAGGGGCGTTAGAGGTCCAGACATAAAAAAGGGCCCCGCGGCTGATCCGCGGGGCCCTTCTTTTTTTTGCTCGAAACCTAAGCCTTAGGCGGCGGCGCCGACGCGCGCTTGCAGTTGGGCCTTGGCGGCGCGGACGGTGTCGGCCACGCACGACGAGTAGTTCACGACGCTGAAGTTCGGGCCCTGGGCCTTGCAGACCGTCTGGGCGGCCGTGCGGATCTCGGCGTGGATCTGCTCCTGGGTCTTGCCCTTCAGCGAGATGCGGACGACCGAGACGGTCTCGACGGCGGCCGGCTTGCCGGAGACGCGGGCGCGCATGATCGAGGCCAGTTGGCGGTGGGCGACCATCATGGCGTTGTCGACGCAGGCCGCGTCGCCGGCGCCGCAGACGGTGGCGGCGGCGGTCTTGATCTCGTTTTCGATCTGGACCGAGTTCTTGCCGGTCAGCGACACGCGGACTTCGGTGGCGGTCTTGGCGCCGGCCGGAGCGGCGACGGCGGCGGCGATGGCGAGGGCGGCGAAAGCGGCGAAGGTCTTCATGATTTCAAATTCCTTGGAATGATCGGGCGGCCGGTGCGGCGCGGAAAAAGACGCGTACTGAATTGGCGCGGCTTGTCGGCGATCGGGATTAAGTCCGTGTGACAAAGTCCGGCTAATTTCCGTTAACAGTTGGGTCGTTCGTGCCGTTTCGCGCGGAATTGGGGAAAAAGACGCTTTTCAGCCGTGCGTCATCCGGTCGCATCTTTTGAATTTTGGCGATTTCGCGCAATGCGGGGTTGTCCTGGCGGCCCTGGCCGGGGATCACGAAGCCGTGGGCAGGTCGCCCGCCCGTCCGGAAAGCTTGGCGCCCCCGCCGACGCGCCTTAGAGAGGGCGCTTCTCCATCGCCCATCTCCCGAGCTTGCGTTCGATGCACGACATCAAGGCCATCCGCGAAAACCCCGAAGCCTTCGAAGCCGCTTGGTCGGCCAAGGGGCGGTCGGGCGACGCCGCGCGGGCCGTCAAGCTGGACGCCCAGCTGCGCGCGGCCCAGACCGCGCTGCAAGAGGCCCAGGCCAAGCGCAATGAGAGCTCCAAGCTGATCGGCATGGCCAAGGCCAAGAAGGACGAGGCCGAGGCCGCGCGGCTGATGGCCGAGGTCGAGGCGCTGAAAGGCGTCATGGCGACCGCCGCCGAGGAAGAGGCCCTGGTCGGTGGCAAGCTGAAGGATCTGCTGGCCAGCCTGCCCAATATCCCGGCTCCGGAAGTGCCGTCGGGCGAGGACGAGCACGGCAATGTCGAGGAGCGCCGCTGGGGCGACGCCGCCAAGCTGCCAGCCGGCCGCCTAAACGCGCCCAAGGACCACGTCGACCTGGGCCACGCCCTGGGCGGCATGGACTTCGAAGCCGCCGCCCGCATGAGCGGCGCGCGCTTCGTGGTGCTGAAGAAAGAGATCGCCCGCCTGGAGCGCGCCATTGGCCAGTTCATGCTGGACCTGCAGACGGTCGAGCACGGCTACACCGAGATCAGCCCCCCGCTGCTGGTGCGCGACGAGGCTCTGTTCGGCACCGGGCAACTGCCGAAGTTCGCGGACGACCTGTTCCACACCACGGACGACCGCTGGCTGATCCCCACCGCCGAGGTCTCCCTCACCAATATCGTCCGCGAGCAGATCCTGGCCGAGGAAGAGCTGCCGATGCGCCTCACCGCGCTGACGCCCAGCTTCCGCGCCGAGGCCGGGTCGGCCGGTCGCGACACGCGCGGCATGATCCGCCAGCACCAGTTCTACAAGGTCGAGCTGGTCTCGATCACCACGCCCGACCAGTCGGAAGCCGAGCACCAGCGCATGGTCGAGTGCGCGGAAGCCGTGCTGAAGAAGCTGGAGCTGCCGTTCCGCACCATGCTGCTGTGCACCGGCGACATGGGCTTCGGCGCGAAAAAGACCTACGATCTGGAAGTCTGGCTGCCGTCGCAGAACATGTATCGCGAGATCAGCTCGTGCTCGAACTGCGGCGACTTCCAGGCCCGGCGCATGGAGGCTCGCTTCCGCAAGACCGGCGAGAAGGGCGGCCACTTCGTCCACACCCTGAACGGCTCGGGCCTGGCCGTCGGCCGCACCCTGGTGGCCGTGCTCGAGAACTACCAGGACGAGGCCGGGCGCATCCACATCCCGGCCGTGCTGCAACCCTATATGGGCGGACTGACCCACATCGGAGGCGACGCGTGAGGATCCTCCTCACCAACGACGACGGCATCAACGCGCCGGGCCTTGTGAGCCTGGAGAAGATCGCCCGCGCCCTGACCGGCGATGTGTGGATCTGCGCGCCGGAATACGAGCAGTCGGGCGCCAGCCGGGCCCTGACCCTGTCGGACCCGATCCGCGTCCGGAAGCTCGATGACCGCCGCTTCGCCGTCGAGGGCACGCCGACCGACTGCGTGATGATGGCCGTGCAGCAGTTGATCGACGGCCCCGCGCCGGACCTGGTGCTGTCGGGCGTCAATCGCGGTCAGAACCTGGCCGAGGACGTCACCCTCTCGGGCACGGTGGCCGGCGCCATCGAAGGCATGGCTCATGGCATCCGCTCGATCGCCCTGTCGCAGACCATGAACTTCTTCCATCACGAGGTCGTCGCCCACTGGGAGACGGCCGAGCATTTCGGTCCGGGCATTGTCCAGCGCCTGCTGGAAGTGGGCTGGCCGGCCGACGTGATCATGAACGTCAACTTCCCGGCCGTGACGCCGGATGAAGTGACCGAGGTCGAGGTCACCCGCCAGGGCTTCCGTGACGGCCTGCTGCGCAACATGGACAAGCGCACCGACCTGCGCGGCCGCGACTACTACTGGATGGGCTTCTCGGCCAAGGCGTCGGAGCCCGTCGACGGCACCGACCTGAAGGCGGTGTATTCGGGCCGCATCTCGGTCACGCCGCTGCATATCGACCTGACGCACAACGAGACCGTCCACAAGCTGAAGGGCGTGCTGGGCGGGGCTCCGCCGAAGCTCAAGGACTCATTCAGCCCCTCCCAGGAGGGCGAATGAGCGGAACGACCAAGGCCGCCGACAACGCCAAGGCCGACCTGCCGCGCCTGATGCAGGCCCTGCGTGACCAGGGCGTGACCGATCAGCAGGTGCTGAAGGCCATCGAGACCACGCCGCGCGATCTGTTCACGCCGGACCTGTTCAAGGACCGCTCGTGGGAGGATTCGGCCCTGCCGATCGCCTGCGGTCAGACCATCAGCCAGCCCTATATCGTCGGCCTGATGACCCAGGCCCTGACGATCGAGCCGCGCTGTCGGGTGTTGGAGATCGGCACCGGCTCGGGTTACCAGACCACCATCCTCAGCAAGGTCTCGCGCCTCGTCTACACGATCGAGCGCTACCGGACCCTGATGAAGGAGGCGGAAAGCCGCTTCCACACGCTGGGCCTGACCAATGTCATCACCAAGTTCGGCGATGGCGGCGAGGGCTGGGCCGAACAAGCGCCGTTCGACCGTATTATGGTCACGGCGGCGGCCGAAGATGATCCGAAACGGCTGCTTTCGCAGCTGAAGCCCAACGGCGTGCTGGTCGCGCCGGTGGGGAAGGGGCCAGTTCAAAGCCTTCGCCGCTATGCCGGCGACGGCAAAGGGGGCTTCCGGGTCGAGATTCTCTGCGACGTGCGTTTCGTGCCCCTGCTGGCCGGCGTCGCGAAGGATCAGTGAAGGTTGGGGGACGCGGCGTTTCGCGGCCTCTGGTGTTAAAGGTTGGTTTACCCTGGCGGCGGCCTTTGGTGGCTCCGGCGGGAAAGGAGAGGCTATGAGGCAGTTGTGGACGCGCGCGGCGGTGATCGCCCTGACGGCTGGAACGCTCGGCGCCCATGCGGAGGACGCGCGGGCCGCGGGCCAACGTTTCACGCCGAACTTCCCGATCACCCAGCCGCCGGCCACGCAGCCGGCTCCAACGACGACGGCGACTCCGGCGTCGGAGACCTTCTCGACCGCGCCGAGCCAGAGCGAGACCTTGCCGCGCCCGACGCCGATCTCGACCTCGGCCGCCCCGTCGGTCACCCAGTCGGAGCTGCCGCCGCCCGCTCATGCCACGACCTCCGCGCCCGCGCCGCAGCCGCGCGCCGTCCCGCCGAAGACCGTCGTCACCACCACCGTCACCGGTCCGGTGGTCAAAGTCCCGGGCAAGCCACAGGTGCGCGTCGTCGAATCCGGTGACGCCCTGGACGCCATCGCCCGCGGCTTCGGCTCGACCCGCGCCGAGCTTGTCGAGCTGAACGGCCTCAAGAAGCCGTACAATCTGAAGCTCGGCCAGAAGATCAAGGGCCCGGCCAAGGACGACCAGAAGGCCTATGTGGTCCAGACCGGCGACACCATCTTCGCCATCGCCAAGCGCTTCAACGTGACCGCCGCGGCCCTGGCCGACGAGAACGATCTGAAGGCCGGTTCGGCGATCAAGAAGGGCCAGAAGCTGGTCCTGCCGGATGGCTACAAGGACAAGGGGCCGATCAAGACGACCACGGTGCTGGCTGGCGCGCCCGCCTCGCAACCGGCCGTCGCCGAGGCCGAACCGAGCCGTCCCGCGCCGAGCCGGCCGACGGCCACGACACCCTCGCGTCCGACCTACACGCCGCCCGTCGCGAGCGAGCCGGACACTACGCCCGCCACGACCTCGACCACGACGCTCAGCGTCACCGGTTCAGTCACGACCGTCGCTGGTCCGCGCCAGATCCACACGGTGAAGTCGGGCGACACCTTGACCGCCATCGCCCGCAAGTTCGACGTCAGCGTCAGCGACCTTGCCGACGACAACAAGCTGAAGGCCGACAAGCCGCTGAAGCTGGGGACCAAGATCAAGGGCCCGGCGACCACCCAGAAGGCCTATGTCGCCGTCAGCGGCGACACCCTGGCCGGCATCTCCAAGCGCTTCAATGTCAGCGTCAAGGAACTGGCGTCGGAGAACAACCTGCGGGCCACGGCTTCGGTGAAGAAGGGCCAGAAGGTCCTGCTGCCCGACGGCTACAAGGACAAGGGCCCGATCCGGACCACGACCACCACGGTGGCGAAGCGTCCCGAGCCGACGCCTTCGACCACGCCGTCGACGCCCTCGAACACCTATGCCCGCGTCGACAGCTCGGCGCCTTCGGCCACGGCCCCCGCGCCGTCGACGCCGTCCAATCCGCAGCCTTACCAGCCCAGCGGCAACAGCTATTCGCGTCCCACCGCGCCGGTCGCCGCCCAGCCGGTCAGCCCGCCGCCGTCCTCGCGTCCGATCATCGAGAGCAGCGCCGCCCCGACCGAGGCCGAGATCATCGCCTCGGGCAAGGGCAAGTTCGCCTGGCCGGTGCGTGGCGAGATCATCTCGACCTTCGGCGTCAAGGGTACGGGCCAGCGCAACGACGGCCTGGACATCCGCGCCGCGCAAGGCACGCCGGTGCTGTCCGCCGCCGATGGCGAAGTGGCCTATGCCGGCAACCAAGTCCCGACCTTCGGCAATCTGGTGCTGGTCAAGCACGCCGACGGCTGGGTCACGGCCTACGCCCACCTCTCCAGCATCAATGTCAAGATGCGCCAGGCCGTGCGCCAGGGCGAGCAGCTGGGCGCGGTCGGCGCCACCGGCGGGACCAACGAGTCCAAGCTGCACTTCGAGATGCGCTACGCGCCGACGGTCAAAGACAAGGCCAAGCCGGTCGACCCGGCCCTGGTGCTGCCGCGCTAAGGCGTTCCGCGCGCTGAAACTCTGGACGGCCCGCTTCGAAAGAGGCGGGCCGTTCTACGTTCAGCTGGGCAAGTTTACGCCTTGCTCGCCGGCCAGGTCCCGCACGAACTGCCAGGCGACCCGGCCCGAGCGGGCCCCGCGCAGCTGCGACCACTGCAGGGCGCGGCGGTCGAGATCGGGGGCGGCCAGGCCGAACCGCTCGGCGTAGGCGCGGATGGCGGCCAGGTAGGTGTCCTGGTCCATCGGCGGGAAGCCGATCCACAGGCCGAAGCGGTCGGAGACGCTCATCTCTTCTTCGGCGTTCTCGGCGGCGGCGATGGCGCCCTGGCTTTCGACGTGGTCGCGCGGCATCAGGTGGCGGCGGTTCGAGGTGGCCACGAACAGTACGTTCTCGGGCGGACCCGACACGCCGCCCTCCAAGGCCGACTTCAGCGCCTTGGCCGCGGCGGCGCCGTCCTCGAACGAGAGGTCGTCGCACAGCACCACGAACCGCTCCGTACGCGTGCGGAGTTGATCGAACAGCGGCGGCAGGGCCGTCACCTCGTCGCGATCGACCTCGATCAGCTTCAGGGCGGGATAGTCGTCGGCCAGGCTGACGAAGGCGGCCTTGGTCACCGAGCTCTTGCCCGTGCCGCGCACGCCCCACAGCAGCACGTGGTTGCAGGGCGCACCCAGCGCGAAGCGGCGCAGGTTCTCGACGAAACGGCCTTTCTGGCGGTCGATTCCCACCAACAGGTCCAGCGACAGCGGATAGTCGGCCGCCGCGACGAAGGCGCCGTCCTTGGGGTCGTGCCGGAACAGGCGCGCGGTCGAGAAGTCGGGCGCGGGCGGCGGCGGGGGCGCCAGGCGTTCCAGGGCTTCGGCGATGCGGGCGAGCAGGGGAGCAAGCCCGGTGTTTGGCGCGTCTGTCATGGGCACGCTGCATACCGGGTGCGCTTGGATTGCAAAAGGGGAGGCGAACGCATAGCTTCCGCCGACTTGGCGCGACCCTATGAGCTTGTCTCTTTTTGGCTGGCGCGCCGCATCGGTTTTCTTGGAGACGTCATGTCCGGTCTGAACGCTCAATTCCTGCAGCTCGCCCCCATCCTGCTGATGGTCGTGCTGTTCTACTTCATGCTGATCCGTCCGCAGCAGAAGCGCGCCAAGGAGCATCAGGCGATGCTCACCAACCTCAAGCGCAACGACACGGTTGTCCTGTCCAGCGGCGTGATCGGTAAGATCATGCGCGTCGAGGACAAGGAAGTCGGCGTCGAGATCGCCACTGGCGTGACCGTGAAGGTCCTCAAGGGCATGATCACGGAAGTCCGCGCCAAGGGCGATCCGGCGCCCGCCAACGACGCGAAGAACTAAGACGCTCTCAGAATATCGCGAGGCGTTCTAGCGACGTCGCCTGAAAGTCACTGATCCATGCTGACCCTCTCCCGCTGGAAGATCATCGCCGTCACCCTGTCGGTGATCTTCGGCATCCTGTTCTCCCTGCCCAACGTCCTCCCGCAGAAGACGTTGGACGCCATGCCCGGCTGGCTGCCGCATCAGAAGCTGAATCTCGGCCTCGACCTGCAAGGCGGCTCGTATCTGCTCTATGAGGTCGACACCGACGCGCTGCACCGCGAGCGTCTGTCCGACCTGATGGAAGACACCCGCACCCAGCTGCGGAGCGAGCAGATCCCATTCGGCGAACTGGCCCAGCAGGGCGAGGTGATCAGCGTCCGCATCGGCGACGCCTCGCGCTACGAGGCGGCCCTGAACCTGCTGCGCAAGAACCTCGGCGCGCCGCTGGCCGGCGTGATCGGCGGCAAGGACGTCACCGTCTCCGGCAAGGGCGACAACCGCATCGAAGTCACCTTCGTGCCGGAAGCCCAGCGCGCCGACGCCGCCAAGGCCGTCGAACAGTCGATCGAGACCATCCGCCGCCGGATCGACAGCCTGGGCACCAAGGAGCCCTCGATCAACCGCCAGGGCACCAACCGGATCATGATCCAGGCGGCCGGCGAGAGCGATCCCGAGCGCCTGCGCGCCGTCATCGGTAAGACCGCCAAGCTGACCTTCCAGATGGTCGACGAGACGGTCACGCCCGAGGACGTCCAGGCCGGCCGTCTGCCCCCGGGCTCGGAAGTGCTGCAGAGCGAAGACCGTTTCGCCCCCTATTACGTGGTCAAGAAGCGCGCCGTCGTCTCGGGTGACGAGCTGACCAATGCTTCGCAAACCTTTGACCAGAATGGCCGGCCGGCCGTCGGCTTCGCGTTCAACGGGTCCGGCGCCAAGAAGTTCGGCGACATCACCCTGCGCAACCACGGCAAGCGGTTCGCGATCGTCCTGGACAAAAAGGTGATCTCGGCCCCGGTGATCAACGATCCGATCACCAGCGGCAGCGGCATCATCACCGGCAGCTTCACCGCCGAGAGCGCCAACGAGCTCTCCCTGCTGCTGCGCTCCGGCGCCCTGCCGGCCCCGCTGAACATCGAAGACCAGCGCACCGTCACCGCCGAGCTCGGCGCCGACGCCGTCAAGGCCGGCTCGATCTCGCTGGCCATCGGCGCGGTGTCGATGTTCGTGTTCGTGATCCTGGCCTATGGCCTGTTCGGCGGCTTCGCGGCCATCGCCCTGGTGGTCAACGTCCTGCTGATCGTCGGCATCATGTCGATGACCCAGGCGACCCTGACCTTCCCGGGCATCGCCGGCCTGATCCTGACCCTTGCCGTCGCCGTCGACGCCAACGTGCTGATCTACGAGCGCATGCGCGACGAGGCCAACGCCGGGCGCACGCCCATGGCGGCGGCCGACCACGGCTACAAGCTGGCCCTGACCTCGATCCTGGACGCCAACATCACCAGCCTCATCTCGGGCCTGATCATGTTCAGCTTCGGCTCGGGTCCGGTGAAAGGCTTCGCCTGGACCCTGGTGATCGGCGTGTTCACGTCGCTGTTCACCGCCATCTTCATCACGCAAGTGCTCATCGGCTGGTGGTTCAAGGCCACCAAGCCGAAGAAGCTGCCGATCGCATAGGAGATCCGACCATGCGTTGGCCCCTCATTCGCTACATCCCGCGTTCGACCCACTTCCGCTTCGTGCGCTGGGCGCCGGTCGCGGCCGTCATCTCGGCGATCCTGATCGTCGCCTCGATCGGCCTGTTGGTCTTCCAGGGCCTGAACCTGGGCATCGACTTCAAGGGCGGCGTCGCCCTGGAGGTGCAGATGTCCCGCCCTGTCCCCCTGGCCCAGCTGCGCACGACGCTGGACCAGATCGGCGCCCATGACGGCCAGGTCCAGGGCTTCGGTTCGCCGAACTCGGCCATGGTCAAGTTCCTGCCGGCCGAGGGCGAGAAGCCCAGCGACGCGTCCAAGAACGTCGAATCCGAACTGATCAAGCGCTTCCCCGACCTGAAGGTGACCAGCCGCTCCGAAGTCGGGGCCAAGGTTTCGGGTGAACTGCTGATGTCCGGCTTCAAGGCCCTGGGCGTCGCCCTGCTGCTGACCCTGGGCTACATCTGGTTCCGCTTCGGCCTGTCGTACGGCACGGGCGCGGTCGTGGCCGTGATCCACGACATCGTCCTGACCCTGGGCCTGCTGTCGGTCTGCGGGATAGAGTTCTCGATGACCGAGATCGCGGCCCTGCTGACGGTTATTGGCTATTCGATGAACGAAAAGGTCATCACCTTCGACCGTCTGAAGGAAAACCTGCGCAAGTACCGCACCACGCCGCTGCGCGACATCATCGACCTGTCGGAAAACGAGCGTCTGTCGCGGACGATCATCACCGGCACCACGGCCCTGCTGGCCCTGGGCGGGACGATGGCGTTCGGCGGTCCGGTGCTGTTCCCACTCGTGTTCACGATGATCTTCGGCATCGTCATCGGCACCTATTCGTCGATCTATATCGCCCTGCCGATGATCCTCATCTGGGGCGTGAAGCGCAACGACGACGAAGCCACGCCGATCAAGCTCGGCGCGGCCTCGCGCCCCTGATGCGCCAGCCGCCGTCCATCGACGCCTGGGGCGGCGGCGGCTTCCGGGTCTCCGGCGACTGGCGGCCCGGCTCGCTGCTGATCCTCGACGATCAGCCCCGCGACTGGGCCGCCACGTCCCTGGCCGAGCTGACCCCCGAGGCGTTCGCCGAGGTGTTCGCCGCCGGCGGGGCCGTGGAGTTCGTGCTGCTGGGCACGGGCCTCAACAATGGCCTGCCGCCACGCGCCGTCCGCGACGCGCTGAAGGGGGCGGGCGTGGGCCTCGAGTTCATGAGCACCGAGGCGGCGGCGCGGACCTACAACGTCCTGGCCAGCGAAGGTCGCCGACTGGCGGCGGCGCTGATCGCGGTCTGACCCGCCAAACTTTACCCGACTCCCGAAACACCCCTATGGTCCAGCTCAAGCAATAGGGATCCGAGGGGGAAACCGATGTCTGGACTGCTCTCCAATTTCCGCAACACCATCATCGTCAGCTTCGTGCTGGCCCTGGTTATCGTTATTGGCTATTCGCACGGTCCACAGGGCCATGGCGAAGTCTATTTCCAAGCTGTTTTCCGCTGGCTGCATGTGCTGTTCGGCATCCTGTGGATCGGGCTGCTCTACTACTTCAACTTCGTGCAGATCCGCGTGATGCCGCAGATTCCGGCTGAGCTGAAGCCGGCGGTCAGCAAGTATATCGCGCCCGAAGCGCTGTTCTGGTTCCGCTGGGCGGCCCTGGCCACCTGGGTGATGGGGGTAATCCTGTCCTTCAGCCGCGGCACGCTGCTGGAATCGGCGACCCTAGGCCTGGCCGGCGGCTACACGCCTGGCGTGGACATGCAGTTCACCTTTATCGGCACTGGCATGTGGCTGGCGACGGTCATGTTCCTGAACGTCTGGGGCGTGATCTGGCCAAACCAGAAACGCGCGCTCGGCATCATCGAGGTCGATGCGGACGCCAAGGCCAAGGCGGCCAAGATGGCCATGCTGTTCAGCCGCATCAATACGCTGCTCAGTATTCCGATGCTGGCGACCATGACGATGAACCAGACCATCTTCGGCTAAACACCGCCGAGAAATGCTGTAAGGGGAGGGGCCGCCTACGAGCCTGCATTGGCAGGCTCGTTCTTGCAGGATTGAGCGAACGGGCGGAAGCAGGCATCTGCTTCCGCCCGTTCGCTCCGGGCGGGCCCTTTTCCGTTTCCGAGACCGATGGCCGACACCGAAAACCTCGACGACCTCGTCCGCCGCGTCGATCCCGATCGCTGGCTGGCCAGCCGGTTCATCGGCGACCTGACCGCGCGCGCCGACGTCATCGCGCTGTACGCCATGAACTATGAGCTGGCCCGGGTGGCGGGCGGCGTGACCAACGCCCTGATGGGCGAGATCCGCATCACCTGGTGGCGCGAGGCGATGGAAGAGATCGCCGCCGGCAAGCCGCCTCGCAAGCATCCCAATGTCGAGGCCCTGGCCGCGTCGAGGTTCGACCCGAACGCCCTGGCCGCTCTCGCCGAGGCGCGCTTCACCGACCTGGACGAAGGTTCTCTGAAGGACGAGGCGGCGGTGCTGGCCTATGTCGACGCCACGGCCGGAGCCCTGGCGGTGCTGGCCGCCCGGCGGTTGGACCCGAGCGCCGACCCGCACGCGGTCAAGGGCTCGGCGCGCGCGTTTGGCCTGACGGGGTTGTGGCGGCTGAAGCAGGCCGGGAAGTCGCGGCTGCCGCAGGACTGGACGCGTGAGGACGTGGCCGCTCGGGTGGAGGCGCAGCTGAAGGCGGCGCGCGGCGAGGTGAGAGGGCTGCCCGTGGCGGCCTTCCCTGCGGTAGCCCCGGCGGCGCTAGTCCGGCCGTACATGAAGGGCCGCGAGATGGGTGATCTGGAGAAGAAGGCGCGGCTGACGTTCGCCGTGGCCACTGGCAGCCTCTAACAACTTAGCTTGTCATCCCGGCCGCGGCGAAGCGGAGAGCCGGGACCCAGGCGCCACCGCACGGGGCTTGGCCCCTGGGTCCCGGACAAGCCCTACGGGCTTTCCGGGACGACAAGGATAGTTACTTCCCCGGCCGCGTGTTCCCCGTCCACTGGTCCAGCCAGTCCAGCACTTCCTTGTGCCACTGCACCGAGTTCTGGGCCTTCAGGACCCAGTGGTTCTCGTTCGGGAAGTACAGCAGCTTGCTCGGCACGCCCTTGCGCTGCAGGGCGGTGAAGGCGCCAAGGCCCTGTTCGACGGGGATGCGATAGTCCAGCTGGCCCTGGACGATCAGCTGCGGCTTGGTCCATTGCGCCACGTGGTCGACCGGATTGAACTTGTCGTAGGTCGTGTTGGCTTGCCACGGCGTGCCGCCGTTTTCCCACTCGGTGAACCAGAGCTCCTCGGTGGCGTAGCCCATGGCTCGGGTGTCGAAGACGCCGTCATGGGTGACCAGGCACTTCCACGGCTGGGGCCAGTTGCCGGCGATCCAGTTGACCATGTAGCCGCCATACGAGGCGCCCAGGGCGCAGGCGCGGTCGCCATCCAGGAAGGCGTACTTGCCGAGCGCCGCGCTCCAGCCCTTCTGCAGGTCCTCCAGCGGGCGGTCGCCCCAGTGCTGGCTGATCGCGTCGGTGAAGGCCTGGCCGTAGCCGGTCGAACCATGGAAATCGACCATCACCACGGCGTAACCGGCATTGGCGTAGACCTGCGGGTTCCAGCGGTAGGACCAGCTGTTGCTGAACGAGCCTTGCGGCCCGCCGTGGATCAGGAAGGCCACCGGATACTTTTTGGCCGGGTCGAAATTGGCCGGCTTCACGACGAAGCCATGGACCTCCTCGTCGTTCCAGCCCTTGAAGCTGAACTGTTCGGGCTCGCCCCAGGCCACGTCCTTGAGCGCTTCGCCGGAGACGCTGGCCACCTTGACGACCGGGCGCTTGGATCCCAGCAGGAACAGCTCCGAGGGACCCTTCAGGGAGTCGGAGGCGTAGACGATGCCCGTGGGCCCCACATCGAAGCCTGTGACATGCCCGTCGCCGGTGAGCGCGACGACCTTGTCGCTCTTCACGTCGATGGCGAACAGCTTGCCTTGGCCGACGTCCAGGGCGGTGGCGTAGATCGTCGTGCCGTCCGGGCTCCAGGCGATGGAGTCGGCCGAGCGGTCCCAGTTGGGGGCCAGTTCACGGTCCTGACCGGTGGCCATGTCGCGCACCATGATCGCGAAGCGGTCGGCCTCGAAGCCAGGACGCTTCATGGCCCGATAGGCGGCCAGCTTGCCATTGGGCGAGAACACCGGGGCGGCGTCCCAGGCCTTGTTGCCCGCAGTCAGGTTCTGGATCTTGGCCGAGCCGTCCAGCGGCGCGCTCCAGACGTCGTAGTTGGTGGTCCACGCCTCGTCCTTGCCGGCCACCTTGGCCGAGAACACCAGGGCCTTGCTGTCGGGCGTGATCGTGAAGTCGGCGTCGTCGCCATAGGGCTTGGTCGGCGTGTCGCCGTCGAAGCCCTTCATCAGGTCGATCGGCTGGCCCGTCGCCACGCCTTTCGCGTCCAGGGTCCAGGCGAACAGGTGGTTCTTGGTTCCGTCGTTCCACGCATCCCAGTGGCGGACGAACAGGCGGTCATAGACCACGCCCGTGGCCTTGGTCGCCGTCTTGGCGGCCAGCTTGGCCTCGGTGCAGGCGAAGTCGGCGCAGTCGGGGAACACGGCCAGGCCCACGACGATGGTCTTGCCGTCCGGGGCGAGCTTGAAGGCCTGGACGTCGAACGGCGCCGCGGTCACCTGGGTCGCGGTCTCGCCCACCACGTCTGTCTTGAACACCTGCTCGGTCCCGCCGGCGCGGCTGGACGAGAAGTAGATGGTCTTGCCGTCGGCGCTCCAGCGGCCGCCGGACGCGCCGCCATCCGAGATCTTCAGCCTGCGCGGGGCCATCTTGGCCTTCAGGTCGGCGACCCACAACGACATCGCGGCCTTGTTGGCCGCATAGTTCATCGTCCGCACGGAATAGAGCACGTAGCGGCCGTCGGGCGAGACCCGCGGATCCGACAGGCGATCCAGGCTGGCCATGTCCTTGGCCGTGAAGACGTGCGGCTTGGCGGGCGCCTGCGCGTAGGCGGCTCCCGATAGGGCGGCGGCCAGGACGAGGGCGGAGGCGGCGAAACGCAAGCTCTTGATCATGAAACCGAAATTCCCGGAAACGGTTATCGCTTTGGCGGCGGAGCGTAGTCCTGCTTTCGTCGAGGGGATAGGGGACCCCGGCACAAGATTCCCGACCGCGGATCGTCGACCGACGGTCTGTTTCCCTGTTCGCGTTCGTGTGACAAAACTGTAATTAAGTCAGCTGCTTAGCGCGTAACAATCCGAAACAGACTTTGCTTTGCCGCGACGCAGCATCCTTCCTAGATGGTAGTCGGGGCGAAAGGACGACCGCAGAGTCGTCCGTCGAACGATAAGGTGTCTCTAGTGTCGGCTTCGGGTTATTTTCAGCACACGGTCGCAGGACCGGTGATCTTCGCGGGGATCGGCCTGCACACGGGCGCGCACGTGCGCGTCTCGGTGCGTCCGTCGGCCCCCGACGCCGGGGTCGTCTTCGTGCGGACCGATGTGCAGGACCGCGACAACCGCGTCCCCGTGACCGCCCAGGCGGTCTGCCAAACGCAACTCGGCACGGTGATCGGCAACGGCGACGACGTCCGCGTCTCAACCATCGAGCATCTGATGGCGGCCCTGGCGGCCCTGTCGATCGACAATTGCGTCGTCGAGCTGGACGGTCCCGAAGTGCCGATCATGGACGGCTCTTCCGAGCCCTTCGTCCAGATCCTGGACCGCGCCGGCCGCCGCAAGCAGGAAGCCGTCCGCCAATATATCGAGATCCTGGCGCCGATCACGGTGGAGGAGGGCGACAAGCGCGCCAGCCTGCTGCCGTCTGATCATTTTGAAGTGGCTTTCGAGATCGCCTTCGGCTCGCGGGCCATCGGCCGTCAGGCCGTCGATCTGGTCGTCGACGAAGAATCGTTCCGCGCCGAACTGTCCGACTGCCGCACCTTCGGCTTCGTTCGCGACGTCGAGGCCCTGCGCGCCATCGGTCTGGCCCGCGGCGGCTCGATGGAGAACGCCGTGGTCATCGACGGCGATCGCGTGCTGAACCCGGAAGGCCTGCGCCGCTCGGACGAGTTCGTGCGCCACAAGGCGCTGGACGCCATTGGCGACCTCTATGTGCTGGGCAAGCCGCTCCTGGGCCGCTTCGAAGGCGTGCTGGCCGGTCACGGCCTCAATAACGCCGTGGTTCGGGCATTGATGGCCCAGCCGCGCGCCTGGCGCCTACGCGCCCTCGCGTCGGAACTGGCTGAAGCGGTCTAGATAGCGTCTCCGGGAGTCGGGCTCGGCGTTCGCATTTGCGCCTTCGACGGCGTGGTGTAGAAGCCTTGCACGGCGCTGGGGCGCAGGTTTGCTTCGAGGGTGAGAGACTCCGTGCTTCGTAATTTCAAGGGACGTTCGGCCGTCACGATCGCCGCAATGCTGGTCGCCGTGTCGGTGGCGGGCTGCGCGGGCAAGGCCAAGAAGCCGACCCTCGCCTACGAAGAGCGTCCGGTCGAGCTGCTGTATTCCACGGGCGCCAACCGCCTGGACCGGGGCAACTGGAACGAGGCCGTCGACTATTTCCGCGAGGTCGAGCGCCAGCACCCGTATTCGGAATGGTCGCGTCGTTCGATTCTGATGACCGGCTACGCCCACTACATGGGTAACCAGTACGCCGACGCCATCGGCGACTCGGACCGCTTCATCTCGCTGTATCCCGGTAACCCGTCGGCCCAGTACGCCTACTATCTGAAGGCCATCTGCTACTTCGAGCAGATCGTCGACGTGAACCGCGACCAGGCCGCTACCGAGCAGGCCCTGGCCTCGCTGCGCGACGTCGTCCAGCGCTATCCGACCACGGAATACGCCCAGGACGCCCGCCTGAAGATCGACATGGTCAACGACCAACTGGCCGGCAAGGAAATGGCCATCGGCCGTTATTACCTGAAGCAGGGCCAGACGCTGGCCGCCATCGGTCGCTTCAAGACCGTGATCGAGAAGCACCAGACCACCTCGCACACGCCCGAAGCTCTGTTCCGTCTGGTCGAGGCCTATCTGACCATCGGCCTGATCGACGAAGCCAAGCGCAACGGCGCCGTCCTGGGCTACAACTTCCCGGGCGACCGCTGGTACGCCGACGCCTACAAGCTGCTCACCGACAATGGTCTGCGTCCCGCCGTCGAGCCTCTGAAGGCCGGGGCCAAGCGCAACGCCCTGGAACGCGTCCTGTCGAAGGACAAGGACACGACCCTGGCGCCGCCGGGCGAAAAGAAGTCCCGGAAGGGCCTGATGGGCGTCCTGGGCATGTAGAAACGGCGGGATCGGCTGCTTGATCCCGTTTCGTTCTACCTTTGCGCTTTGAAAAATCCTGATTCCCGGCGATCTTGCGCACCATGCTGATCGGCCTCTCCATCCGTGACGTCGTGCTCATCGAGAGCCTGGACCTTGCCATCGGTGAGGGCCTGACCGCGCTGACCGGCGAAACCGGGGCGGGGAAGTCGATCATTCTCGACGCCCTGGGCCTGGCCACCGGCGCGCGCGCCGACGCCGGCCTGGTCCGTCGCGGGGCAGCCGGCCACGCCTCGGCCACGGCGATGTTCGCCCTGCCGGCCGACCATCCGGCCTTCGCCTATCTCGACGACAAGGGCCTGACCTACGCCCGCGACGAGGATCTTGTCCTGCGCCGGCAGTTGTCGCCAGACGGTCGCTCCAGGGCCTTCGTCAACGACCAGGCCACCAGTGTCGGGGTGCTGAAGGATCTCGGCGCGCTGCTGCTGGAGGTTCACGGCCAGCACGAGACCGTCGGCCTGCTGGACCCCAAGACCCATCGCAACCTGCTGGACGCGTTCGGCGGTGTCAGCGTCGGGGCCGTCGGCTCGGCCTGGAGCGCCTGGCGCGCCGCCCGCGAGGCCGCCGCGGATCTGCGCGACCTGGCCGGCCGCGCCGCCGCGGAGACCGAGGAGTTGACCCTCCGCCTCTCCGAACTGGACCGCCTCGATCCCCGCGAAGGGGAGGAGGCGGCTCTGGCCGAGGAGCGGGCCCTGCTGAGTTCGGCCGAAAAGGCCATGATCGACATCGCCTCGGCCCAGGACGCCCTGGGCGGCGACGCCTTGTCCGGCAAGCTGGCCCAGGCCTATCGCGCCTTGGAGCGGGCCCGCGAGCGCGCCCTGCAGGCCGGGGCCCCGGCCGACGGCGCGGCCATGACCCGGCTTTCCGCCGCCTGCGAGGCCGTCGACCGCGCCCTGGTCGAGGCTCAGGAAGCCAGCGCCGCCATCGACTCGGTGGCCGAGAGCTTCGAGTTCGAGCCCGATCGTCTGGAAAAGGCCGAGGAGCGGCTGTTCGCCCTGCGCGCCATGGCTCGCAAGCTCAATGTCCTGGTCGAGGATCTGCCCGCCAAGCGCGCCGAGTTCGCCGCTCGCTTGCAAGCCATCGAGACGTCCGAGGACGCCCTGAAGGCCGCCGACAAGGAGGCCGCGGAAGCTCGCGAGGCCTATCTCTTCGCCGCCGAGGCCTTGTCGGCCGAGCGCCGCGCCGCCGGCGACGCGCTGGCCAGGGCCGTCGAGGCCGAGCTGGCCCCGCTGAAACTGGAGAAGGCGAAGTTCCGCGTCGCCGTCGATCCGCTGGCCGAGGAGCGCGCCGGCCCGACCGGCCTGGACCGCATCGCCTTCGAGATCTCGACCAACCCCGGCGCGCCGTTCGGGCCTATGGAGGCCATCGCCTCGGGCGGCGAACTGGCTCGCTTCGCCCTGGCCCTGAAGGCGGCGCTGGCGGGACGCGGCGGCGGCCCGCAGCCGCTGATGATCTTCGACGAAGTCGACCAGGGCGTCGGCGGCGCCGTGGCCGACGCGGTCGGCCTGCGCCTGAAGCGGCTGGCCTCGAATGCTCAGGTTCTGGTCGTCACCCACTCGGCCCAGGTCGCCGCGCGGGGCGACGCCCACTGGCGGATCTCGAAGTCGGGCGACGACACCTCGACTCGCACCAAGGTCGAGCCGCTGGGCCCATCCGAACGCGAAGAAGAGATCGCGCGGATGCTGTCGGGGGCCGAGGTGACGGAAGCGGCGCGGGCGGCAGCGCGGGCCTTGATGGCCTAAGCGGCCGCTGGCGCGCCGGTCGGAACGCGCCGGGCGTTCGACCGCCCTTTCATCCAACGCTGCAACGGCGCATCCACCGCCCGCTCGAACACCCATGCCACGACGATGGTCGCCGGGATCGCCAGCGCCCACAGCGCCCAGGACGCCGCCGAGGGCAGGCCAAGCTTGCTCTCGACTATCCGCACGACGCCGAACCACACCACCGCCGTCAGGGTGTTGGTCAGGAACAGAGAGAACGACAGCTTGCCGGCCGCGCCCGCCCAACGCCACGAGCGGGGCTTGGAGGCGCCGGCCGCGTAGATGAGGAAACCCAGCAGGGCCAGGCTGAAATAGTCGAAGCGACCGAGAGCCTGGATGCCGACCACCGCCGCGAGGGTCGTCACGGCCAGCGGCAGGGCCTGGCGGCGCGCCAGGGTCGTGACCGGCAGGCGAGCGACCAGCAGGCCGATCATGAACAGCGGCAGGCCTCGGATCAGGCCGAAGCGCAGCGGCAGTTGATAGCCGGGAACCTCGAAGACCATCAGGGCGGCCTGGTCGATGGCCACATAGGCGATGACGCCCATGGCCAGCAGCGCCAGCGGGCGCTTCGTCATGGCCATGCGCCGCCAAACGACCGGGAACAGGGCGTAGGCCACGATCAGGGCCGACAGGGTCCAGGTCGGGGTGTTCCAGCCCGAGGTCCCCGGCACGAACCAGGCCTGGACCAGGAAGACCTGCGGCGGCAGCTGGCCCCACTGGAACCACTGAGGGTTCTGAGGGGCCATGCCGAGGGCCGACGTGCCGACGAAAAAGGCGACGAACAGCGCCAGCATGACCAGGTGCGGCGGCCAGATGCGTTGCACGCGGCGCTTCAGGAAGGTCAGGGTGTCGATATCCGAGCCTTGAACGCGCGGACCGTAGGCGCGGGCCAGCACATAGCCGGACAGCATCAGGAAGAAGTCGGTCGCCAGGTAGCCGCGTCCGAAGGCTGGCGACAGGCTGAACAGCGACACCGGCGCCCGCTCGGCCACGTGGTAGAGCACGATGAACAACGCCGCCAGGAAGCGCAGGGCGTCCAGCGGACCGTCCCGCGACAGGACGGGCAGGGCGTTATTTGTGCCGGCTTTGAACATCGAAGGCTCCTTCAAGCCTTGCGGCGCAAGGGCCGGGCCAGTTTTCGCCTGACAGGCGACCACATCGCCGACTCCCCCCGTCAGGATCGCGTTGCTAACCTGTCTGGACTTCCCGCCGTTGGATTCGCCGCTGTGTCACAGATCCCCGTCGCCGACCTCACCGAAGCCCAGGCCGTCGAGGAACTGGAGCGCCTGGCCGACGACCTGACGGCTCACGACCTGGCCTATCACCAGCAGGACGCGCCCACGATCAGCGACGGCGAGTACGACGCTCTCAAGCGTCGCAACCTCGACATCGAGACCCGCTTTCCGCACCTGGTGCGCGACAATTCCCCGTCCATGCGGGTCGGCGCGGCGCGGGCCGAGCAGTTCTCGCCCGTCGAGCACGGCGTGCCGATGCTCAGCCTCGACAACGCCTTCTCCAACGACGAGGCGACCGAGTTCGACGCGCGGATCCGGCGGTTCCTGCGGCTTTCGCCCTCCGACACGGTCGCCTACACCGCCGAGCCCAAGATCGACGGCCTGTCGGCCTCGCTGCGCTACGAGAAGGGCGTTCTGGTCCAGGGCGCGACGCGGGGCGACGGCCGGGTGGGCGAGGACGTCACCGCCAACCTGCGCACCATCGCCGACATACCGCACCGCCTCAAGGGTTCGGGCTGGCCCGACGTGATCGAGGTGCGCGGCGAGGTCTATGTCGAACTGGAGGCTTTCGCCGCCTTTAACAGGGCGGCCGAGGACGCCGGCCAGCGCACCTACGCCAATCCCCGCAACTTCGCCGCCGGATCGCTGCGGCAGATCGATCCGAAGATCAGCGCCCAGCGGCCGTTGCGGTTCTTTGGCTATGCCTGGGGTTTGGTCTCCGAGCCGTTCGCCGACAGCCAGTGGGGGGCGCTTGAGAAGCTGACCGAATGGGGCTTCGTGACGACGGCCCCGCCGGCCAAACGGGTTGAGAACGCCCAGGGCCTACTGGACGTCTATGCCCAGTTCGAGACCCTGCGGCCCACGCTCGGCTTCGACATCGATGGGGTCGTCTACAAGGTCGACGATCTGGAGCAGCAGCGCCGCCTGGGATTCGTCTCGCGCTCGCCGCGCTGGGCCATCGCCCGCAAGTTCCCGGCCCAGCGAGCCCGCACGATCCTGGAGGCCATCGAGATTCAAGTTGGCCGGACAGGCGCTCATACGCCGGTCGCGCGCCTGAAGCCGGTCACCGTCGGCGGCGTCTCGGTGACCAACGCGACGCTGCACAATGGCGATGAGATCGCTCGCTTGGATGTCCGCATCGGCGACACGGTCGTCTTGCAGCGCGCCGGCGACGTCATCCCGCAGATTGTCGAAGTCGACCTCGCGGCTCGCCCCGACCCTGAACCTCCCGTCTACGAATTCCCTCACGTCTGCGAATGCCCGCTGAAGACGGAATTGGCCCGCGAGGTCACGGCCTCGGGTCAGGAGTCGGTGGTGCGCCGCTGCACCGGCGAGTTCGCCTGTCCGTTCCAGCGGGTCGAGCATCTGCGCCACTTCGTGTCGCGCCGCGCCTTCGACATCGAGGGGCTGGGCGAGAAGCAATTGCAGGCCTTCTTCGACGAGGGCTGGATCATCGAGCCAGCCGACATCTTCAAGCTGGCCAGGGACGAGGAAAAGCTGGCCGCCCTGCGCGAGCGCGACGGCTATGGCGAGACCTCGGTCGCCAACCTGATCAAGGGCATCGAGGCCCGTCGCACGATCGGCATGGACCGGATGATCTACGGCCTGGGCGCGCGCGACATCGGCGAGACGACCTCGACCGTGCTGGCCCGCAACTTCGATCGCTTCGAGGACCTGCAAGCCGCCGCCGAGGCCGCCTCCAAGGGCCTGCCGGGCGAGACCTATCTGGCGCTTTCCACCGCGCCCGGCGTCGGGCCCAAGGCATTGGACACCCTGGTCGAGGCGGGAAAGGGCGGTCCGATGGCTGATCCCTGGCCCACGAGCGACGACCTGGAGATCAAGATCGGCCATGCGGTTCCGAAGCTGACCAAGCCCGCCCGCGCGGCCCTGGCCCAGCGATACGGAACCTGGGACGCCTTCGCCGAGGGCCTGGCCGCCGCCGCGTCGGGCGCGCCGGGCGACGACTATCTGCACCTGGCCGCCGTCGACGGCGTCGGTCCGGTGGCCGCCCAATCGCTGGCGCGGTTCTTCGCCGAGGAGCACAACCGCAAAAAGGTGGGAAGCCTCGTCGCTGAGCTGGACATCCAGCCGGTCGCCAAGCCCAAGACCGACACCGCCGTGGCCGGCAAGACCATCGTCTTCACCGGCTCGCTGGAGAAGATGACCCGGGACGAGGCCAAGGCCCAGGCCGAGGGACTCGGCGCGAAGGTCGCCTCGTCGGTGTCGAAGAAGACGGACCTGGTCGTCGCCGGCCCGGGCGCCGGGTCGAAGCTGAAGACGGCTACCGAACTGGGCATCCAGGTGATGACCGAGGACGAGTGGCTGGATATGGTCGCCAAATGAAGGTCATCGCGCTCGACTTCGAGACCGCCAACGAGCAGCGCGCCAGCCCGTGCTCGATCGGCCTGGCCTGGATCGAGGATGGCCAGGTGTCGCGGATCGAGCATCACTACATCCGCCCCCCCGGCAATCGCTTCGCGCGGTTCAACATCGCCTTTCACGGCATCGGTCCCGAGCTCGTCGAGGACGCCGACGAGTGGCCGGATGTGCTGGAGCGCCTGCGGCCCGAGCTGGACGGCGCGCTGGTGCTGGCCCACAACGCCTCGTTCGATGTCAGCGTGATCCGGCGAACCTGCGAGCACTACGACATCAGGGCGCCAGGTTTCGACTACCTGTGCACGGTGCAGGTGGCGCGCGGCGTGTGGCCGGAACTGTCGTCGCACAAGCTGAACGTGGTCTGCGGGCATCTGGGCGTCGACTTCGCCCACCACGACGCGGCCGCGGACGCCTACGCCTGCGGGCAGGTAGCGCTGGCCGCCGCCAGCCTCAACGGTGCGCCGCATATGCGCGACCTTCCGGGCCGCCTGGGCATGACCCTCGGCCGTCTCGACCACGACGGCTACACGCCGCCCAAGGGGGCGGTGAGCGCTCGCCGATCGCGCGCCCACGCTTGACGCGCATCGCCGCGATCGCAATTCCCGCCTCGTTTTCGCCTTCGGCCTTGTCCTGACTGGGCGGATCACGCAACGAATGGGTTCAAACGCGCATTTGAAGGCGCGAACCTATTGGGAGTACCGAATGCTGCGCACCATCCTGCTCGCCGCCGCCCTGACCGTCACGGCTGGCTCGGCCTTCGCGGCCGACGTCACCGGGGTCTGGCAGACGCCGACCAACGGCGGCCAGGTCGAGATCACGCGCTGCGGCAACAGCCTGTGCGGCAAGCTGGTCGCCTCGGACCACATCAAGGCCAACCC
Source organism: Caulobacter sp. FV1ye6ST (assembly GCF_058681225.1). Lineage (NCBI taxonomy): Bacteria > Pseudomonadati > Pseudomonadota > Alphaproteobacteria > Caulobacterales > Caulobacteraceae > Caulobacter > Caulobacter sp. FV1ye6ST. The sequence continues at coordinate 3,341,995 of NZ_CM178733.1, read as the reverse complement.
GGCCCAGAAGGACGTCAAGAACAAGGACGAGTCCCAGCGCGGCCGTCCCTTGAAGAACCTGCAGATGCTGTACGACTTCACCGGCGGTCCGACCAAGTGGACCGGCGGCAAGGTCTACAACCCCGACGACGGCGGCACCTATTCGGGCACGGTCGAACTGCTCAGCGACAACGAACTGAAGCTGAAGGGCTGCATCGTCGCGCCGCTGTGCAAGACGCAGAAGTGGACGCGGTTGAAGTAGGGCTATGCGCGCCGCCCTACAGCGGCGCGCAGACCTCTTCCATCCAGGCGCGGATCTCGGGCTCGACCCGAGGCCCGATCTCGGCCAGAACCCGCGCGTGATAGGCGTCGAACTGCGCCACTTCCTCGGCCGTCAGCAGGGTCTTGTCGACCAGGCGACGGTCGATCGGCGCCAGGGTCAGGGCCTCGAAGCGGTGCATCGGGCGGTCGCCGCCTTCGATGTCCTCGGCCGGCATGACCACTTCCAGGTTCTCGATCCGGATTCCGTATTCGCCGTCCTTGTAGTAGCCGGGCTCGTTCGAGACGATCATGCCAGGCTGCAGGGGGATGAGGTTCGGAGCCTTGGCGATCCGCTGCGGGCCTTCGTGGACCCCCAGATAGACGCCGACGCCGTGGCCGGTGCCGTGGTCGTAGTCCAGGCCATGCGCCCAGAGCGCGGCCCGGGCGAAGGCGTCGATGGCCGAGCCGGTGGTGCCGGCCGGAAAGCGCAGGCGGGCGATGGCCAGGTGGCCCTTCAACACCAGGGTATTGCGGTTGATCATCTCGGCTGACGGCTTGCCGATGGCGACCGTACGGGTCACGTCGGTGGTGCCGTCTAGGTACTGGCCTCCGCTGTCGACCAGCAACAACGAGCCCATCGCCGCGCGTTCATTGCTGCGCTCGGTCGGGCGATAGTGGGGCAGGGCGCCGTGGCCGTTGGCCGCGCCGATGGTGTCGAAGGACAGGTCCTTCAGCCTTCCGGTGGCCTCGCGGAAGCCTTCCAGCTTGGCGACAGCCTCTTTCTCGTCCGGCGGATTGATCTGGCCCTCGGTGGCCAGCCAGTGGAGGAAGCGGGTCAGCGCCGCGCCATCGCGCTTGTGGGCCTCCCGCGTGCCGTCCAGCTCGACGCCGTTCTTGCAGGCGCGCGGCAGGGTGCAGGGATCCATCGCCCGCACGATCTTCGAGCCGGCGGCGGCCAGCATGTCGAAGTACCAGGCCGAGGACTGGCCGGGATCGACCAGCGCGGCCTTGCCCGACAGGTCGCCTAGCGCCTCTTGCAGCTTGTCCGGAGTTTCCAGCGAGACCTGGTTGCCCAGCCAGGCCGGCAGGTCGGTGGTGACCTTGGCCGGTTCCAGGAACAGGCGGGCCGTGCCGTCGGCATTGAGGATGGCCTGGGCCAGCGGCAGGGGCGAGCGGATGACGTCGCCGCCGCGGATGTTGAACAGCCAAGCGATCGAGGCCGGCGCGGTGATCACCGCCGCATCGGCGCCGAAGGCGGCGATCGAAGCGCCGACGCGGGCGCGCTTGGAACTCGAGTCCTCGCCGGCATATTCGACGTACTGCGGCACGACCGGCGCCATCGGCTGGGCGGGACGGTCCTCGCCCCACGCCTGGTCGATCGGGTTGGCGGCGACGGGCTTGAGGATCGCGCCGGCGCGATGGGCGGCGGCCTTCAGGCCTTCCAGGGCCGAGGGACTGTGCAGGCGGGCGTCGTAGCCGATCACAGCGCCCTTGTCGGTGGTCTCAAGGTAGGCGGGCACGCCGCCCTCGACGAGGTCGCGGATCTCGAACACGTCCTCATCGACCTGTTCGCGCACCTGCAGGGTGTAGCGGCCGTCGACGAACACGGCGGCGCGGTCCTTGAGGATCACGCCGGCCCCGGCCGAGCCGGTGAAGCCGCTGGCCCACGCCAGTCGGTCATTGGCGGCGGGCAGATATTCGTTCTGGTGCTCGTCCTCGTGCGGCACGAGGAAGCCGTCCAGCCCCTGCGCGGCCATGGCGGCGCGGATCAGCGGAACGTGCTTGGGCCCGAAGGATGGATCGGTGGATTCGTCGAAGGTCTGGCGCATGGGGAGGATTTAAGCCTCCCCATGCGAACAGGGAAGTCCTACGGCCGCTGCAACACCAGCGTCGCCCAGGCGTCGCGATGGATGCGGGTCACGACCTTGAAGCCGCGCGACAGATAGGCGGCCTTCACCATCCGCTCCTGGGTGCGCAGGAGGCCCGACAGGATGACCGTGCCGCCGGGAACCAGGGCGCGCTTGATGTCCTGGGCCAGGCTGATCAGCGGGCGGGCCAGGATGTTGGCGAACACCAGATCGTAGGGGGCGTTGTTGGCCACCAGCGGGTTCGACAGGCCCGAGGCGTGGACGAACTTGGCGTTGGCCTTGTTGACCTTGGCGTTCTCCTTGGAGATCCGCACGGACGGCTTGTCGATATCGGTGCCGACGGCCAGCTTGCTGCCGGTGCGGGCGGCGGCGATTGCCAACAGACCGGTGCCGGCCCCGACATCCAGAACCTTGTTGAACTTGCGGGCCTTGATCAGGCGGTCATAGGCCTGCAGGCAGCCGACGGTGGTGCCGTGGTGACCCGTGCCGAAGGCCGCTCCGGCCTCGATGCGCAGGTTGACCGTGCTGGCCGGTAGGCGGCCGCGATCGTGCATTCCGTAGACAAAGAAGCGGCCGGCGCGCACAGGCGGCAGGCCCGACAGCGCCATGGCCAGCCAGTCGGCGTCCGCCAGGGTGTCGCGCACGACCTTCAGGTCGTACTCGCCCAGCAGGGCCATCAGACTGGAGTCTTCCTCGTCGGTCGTCGGGAAGGCGTCGATGCGCCAGATGCCCTTGTCCTCGTCCTCTTCCAGGATCGAGTAGGTCGCGCCCTCGAGGCCCGGATGGTTGTCGATGGCGTCGGCGGCGGTCTCGGTCTCGGCGCGCGCGCCGCGGGCGACGATCTGCTGGGGCGTATAGTCGGTCATTCGCGCCTGTTAGCTCTAACGGGCGCGAAAAGCGAGCCTTAGCGCGTCGTCATGCCGGTGGCGGCCGCGTCCGCCATCACCAGAGCGGTAGGCGCTTGCGCGGGTTGGGGCTTGCGATCCTCGGGCAGGGAGACGTCGAGGATATCGCCGCGCTCCGACGCCCAGTTGGGCGCGTCGGCGGGCATCGGCGGCGTCGCCGGACCGTGCTGGGCCGGAACATAGGGCGGAAGCTCGGGCGGCTGCGGGGGTTCGTAGTCCGCGTAGTGGACGGGCGGCGGGGCCTGCGTCGCCTGCAGGAAGTCGGTTCCGACCACATAGTCCGGAACCTTGCCCGTCGGCCACGAAAGCGGCTCGGCTTGGTCCTGCTCAGCGTACCGAGCGGCTTCCATCTCGGGCGCGTAACCGCTGTCCTGCGCGCCGGTCTGCATGGCTAGCCCCGCCAGGGCGCCGATCACGGCGAAGGCCGGGACGCCAAAGGCGACGGGGCGGGTGAGGGTGAAGGCCTTCAGATGGCCGATGATCATTTCGAGCCGCTGGTCCATATGCCCATAGCGCGCGACGAGGGCTTTTGGTTCGAAATCCCGCTCGCGAGACTCAGCGGCCGGATTCTAGGTTGGGCGCGAAGAGGGGACGTCATGAGCAAGAAGCCGCTGCTGCGCGAACGAAACGGGCGTGAACACGCCCGGGTCACCTATGTGGAGTTGTTCTTCGACCTCGTCTTCGTGTTCGCGGTCACCCAGCTTTCGCACGCCGTGATCGGCCACCCGACCGGCCTGGGCTTGCTGCACGCGGGCCTGTTGCTGCTCGCGGTCTGGTGGGCGTGGGTCTTCACCGCCTGGGTGACCAACTGGATGGATCCCGAGCGAACGCCCGTGCGGGTGATGCTGTTCGTGATGATGGCGGCGGGGCTGGTGCTGTCGGCGGCCATCCCGGACGCCTTCGGCAAGCGCGGTCTCGTCTTCGCCTGCGCCTATGTGTTCATCCAGGTGGGGCGCACTCTGTTCTTCCTGGTCGGCGTCTGGCGAGAGCCGGCCCACCGCTTGAACTTCGCGCGGATCCTGTCCTGGCTGTCCTTGTCGGCGATCTTCTGGATCGCCGGCGCCTTGCAGCAAGGCGAGGCGCGGCTGTTGATCTGGGCCCTGGCCCTGACGATCGAATACGCTTCGCCGGCGATGGGTTTCTGGACGCCGGGCCTGGGGCGCTCGTCCTCGACCGACTGGGTCGTCGAGGGCGGTCACCTGGCCGAGCGCTGCGCCCTGTTCACGATCATCGCCCTGGGCGAGTCGGTCATCGTCACCGGGGCGACCGTGGTCGGCCTGCCATGGACATTCGAGGTGATCGCCGCCTTCGCCAGCGCCCTGGTCTGCAGCATCGCCATGTGGTGGATCTATTTCTCGTTCACCGCCGAGGCGGCCAGCGAGGCGATCGCCCATTCCGACAATCCCGGCCGGATCGCGCGCGTGGCCTATACCTACAGCCACCTTCTGCCGGTGGCGGGGGTCATCGTGGCGGCGGTCGGCGACGAGTGGGTGCTGCACCATCCGCTGGGCCACACCGACTTCAAGACGGCCGCCGCCTTGATCGGCGGACCGGCGCTGTTCCTGTTCGGAGCCCTGGTCTTCAAGCTGGCGGTGTTTCGGCAGTGGTCGAGGACGCGGATCGTCGGCTTGGCTTTGCTAACCGCCCTTATCCCGATCGCGAGCCACGTCAGCCCGCTGGTCCTGTCGATCCTTTCGACCCTGGTTCTGGTCGTGGTCGGGGTGTGGGAGACGTGGCTGGCGGAGAGACGGCTGCGTTAGCCGATCTGCTCGATGACGATGTCGCGCAGCTGGGCGCGGGTGAGGCCGGGCCAGACCCAGTCGGGCTGGGCGGAACGTGCGGGCGTCGCGGTGCGGAAGGTCGAAGGCATGTGGGGCGCGCTCTTGGTGGCGGCCTTACGGGTAAAGTTGGTGTTCATAAAGTTCCAGACAGGGGTCGGGCGTGTCGCCGGACCCGATAGATCATAAGGGGTGGAGATATCCGCCCGAAGCCGTCAGTGACGGTCGGGGCGATGGAGCGCCTGGATGCTCGGCCGCCTTGGGCTGAAGCGTTGGCTGCTTCCTGACTAGCATATGGTTATCCGCCTGTCGCGTTCAACCCCCGCGACACAATGACCGCGCAAGGCTTGCGCGTCCTGGGCCAATCCGTCTATTTCAATCGAAGATTGCGCTTGGGGGCGAATGACGATGTTCAGGTTGAATTTGCGGCGGGCGCTGCCCGGTCTGCTGGGTCTGGCGCTGCTGGCGGGGCCTGTGGCCGCCCATGCCGAATGGAAGCGGGCCGAGAGCGACCACTTCATCGTCTACGGGCATACGGACAAGACGGTCCGCGACTACGCCACCATGCTTGAGGACTTCGACGACATGCTGCGCGCCGTGCATGGCCGCAGCGCCAGTGACGGCTCGCCCCGCAAGCTGCCCGTCTATCTGGTGAGGAACCAGGACGAGCTGCGCCGCGTGTATCCCGAAGCGCCGCCCTATACGGCGGGGCTCTATTTCCCGACCCTGACCGAGGTCTTCGCCGTCGCCGTGCGCAGCGAGGACAACGAGAACGACTGGAACAAGGGCGACGACATCGCCCTGCACGAATACGTCCATCACTTCATGATGCAGTACTACGCCAACGCCTATCCGGCCTGGTTGGTCGAGGGCTATGCCGAATACTACATGACGGCCAGCCTGGAGAACGACCGCCGGGTGATCGGCGACTACAACCGCTGGCGCGGCGACGCCCTGGTGACGCCCAGCCTGGTCTGGCTGCCCGCCGAGGATCTGCTGAGCAAGCGGTTGAGCGAACTCGGCAAGTGGGACGGCCAGATGTACTATGCCCAGTCCTGGCTGCTGACCCACTACATCCTGACGGATCCCAAGCGGGCGGCGCTGCTGCCGCGCTATCTGGACGCCGTGCGCGGCGGGCAGGCGCCGACGGCGGCCTGGAAGGCGGTGTTCGGGACCGATCCGGCCAAGCTGAACGGCCAATTGCGCCAGTATCTGAGGCGGTCGCTGCAGGTCCGGGTGTTGCCGCGCAAGGAGCGGTTCAAGGCCAAGGTGACGGTCACCGCCATGCCGTCTGGCCCCGACGACTTGTTGTTGGACAACCAGCGCCTGAAGCTGGGGGTCGCCAAGGCCGACCAAGCCAAGGTCCTGGCGTCGATCCGGTCGGAGGCCGGCCGCTCGAACGACCACTTCGCCCAGATGACCTTGGCCCGCGCCGAGGTCACCTTGGGCGATCGCGCGAAGGGGCAGGCGATCCTCAACACCCTGCTGGCCGCCAATCCGAATGACGAAGAGGCCCTGGTCCTCCTGGGCGAAAGCTACATGGCCACGGGCTATGCCGACGAGACCCAACGCAAGGCCGCGTTCGGCGAGGCGAGCAAGCTGTTCGCTCGAGCCTTCAAGATCGACCCCAACAACCCCACGACCCTGCACGGCTATGCCGACTCTCGCGGCCTGGAGCCGCTGACCGACAATCTGGTCAATGTGCGCATCCGGGCCGTCGAGATCGCCCCGCAGGTCAGCCACCTGCGTCTGGACGCGGCCCAGGCCCTGATCGAGAAGAAGCGGTTCGACGACGCGCGGACCCTGCTGGCTCCTGTGGCCAGCAATCCGCACGGCGACAACAACGCCGAAGCCGCCCGCAAGCTGCTGGAGAGCTTGCCGGCGAAGTAGGCGGGGCTAGCCCGAATCCGGGCGAGGAGATCAGGCCTTCTCGACGAAGCTGTCGATGACCTTCTTCTCGCCCGCCTTGTCAAAGGCCACGGTCAGCTTGTTGCCTTCGATGCTGGTGACCTGGCCGTAGCCGAACTTGACGTGGAACACCCGGTCACCGCGCGAATAGGCGCTCTTGCTGGGGGCGGAGACGGCGACCAGGCGGCCCTCGCCCTCGATCGGGGCCGAGCGGGCGGACGAGCCGGCGCGGACACCCTGGGGGCCGCGCCAGGCGGGGCCGCGTTCGCCAAAGCCGGCGGTGCGTTCCTGGGCGCGCTTCCAGCCGGGGCTGTCATAGCTGCTGCCGGCCTGGAAGGCGGACGTGCCGGGATCGTCCCAACGCGAGGCGGCCGTCGTCTGCATGCCGGGGCCGCCGCCGTAATAGCCGGTCTCGGAGCCCGCATCGACGTGGGCGATCGGCAGTTCGTCGACGAAGCGGCTGGGCAACTGCGACGTCCAGCGGCCATAGACCTGACGGTTGGCCACGAAGCTGATCAGGGCCTGCTCGCGGGCGCGGGTGATGCCGACATAGGCCAGGCGGCGCTCTTCCTCGAGGCCCTTCTCGCCCTTGTCGTCCATGCTGCGCTGGCTGGGGAACACGCCTTCCTCCCAGCCGGGCAGGAAGACCAGAGGGAATTCCAGACCCTTGGCTGAGTGCAGGGTCATGATCCAGACAGCGTCGCCGGTGGCTTCGCGGTCCAGGTCCATGACCAGGGACACGTGCTCCAGATAGGCTTCGAGCGTGTCGAAGGCGGCCATCGACTGGACCAGTTCCTTCAGGTTCTCCAGCCGCGTCTGGCTGGTCGGACCCTTGTCGAGGCGTAGGGCGTCGGTATAGCCGCTCTCCTCCAGCACCGTCTCCAGCAGGCGCTGGTGGTGGACCGAGCCGATCAGCGAGCGCCAGCGGTCCAGGTCGCGGATGAAATTGCTGAGCGCCGTTCGCGTGCGGGCCGGCAGCTCGTCGCTGGCGATGATCTGCCGCGCCGCCTCGACGGTCGAGACGCCGCTCAGCCGGGCGATCTGCAACAGCTTCTGCACCGAGGTGTCGCCGATGCCGCGCTTGGGCGTGTTGACGATGCGCTCGAAGGCCAGATCGTCGTCGGGCGACTGGATCAGGCGCAGATAGGCGTGGGCGTCGCGAATTTCGGCCCGTTCGAAGAAGCGCGGACCGCCGACCACCTTGTAGGGGATCTGCAGCATCACGAAGCGTTCTTCGAAGGCGCGCATCTGGAACGAGGCGCGCACGAGTATGGCCATCTGGTTGTACTTGCGGCCGGCCTTCTTGGCCCGCTCGATCTCGTCGGCGATCATCCGGCTCTCGGCCTCGCCGTCCCAGACGCCGCTGACCCGGACCTTCTCGCCGCCGGTCGCCTCGGTCCACAGGGTCTTGCCCAGGCGACCCTTGTTGGCGGTGATCAGGCCAGAGGCAGCGGCCAGGATGTGCTCGGTCGAGCGGTAGTTGCGCTCCAGGCGCACGACCTTGGCGCCGGTGAAGTCGCGCTCGAACCGCAGGATGTTGTCGACCTCGGCCCCGCGCCAGCCATAGATCGACTGGTCGTCGTCGCCGACGCAGCAGACGTTCTGGCGGCCCTGGGCCAGCAGGCGCAGCCACAGGTACTGGGCGACGTTGGTGTCCTGGTACTCGTCGACCATCACGTATTTGAAGCGGCGCTGGAACTCGTCCAGCACGTCGGGATGGCCGGTGAACAGGCTGATATTGTGCAGCAGAAGGTCGCCGAAGTCGCAGGCGTTCAGGATGCGCAGGCGCTCCTGGTACTGACGATAGAGGCTGATGCCCTTGCCGTTGGCGAACTCGCCGGCTTCGCTGGTCGGGACGCGGTCGGGCGTCCAGCCGCGATTCTTCCAGCCGTCGATGATCTGCGACAGGATCCGGGGCGTCCACCGCTTGGCGTCGATGTTCTCGGCCTCGATCAGCTGCTTCAGCAGCCGCTCGTTGTCGTCGGTGTCGATGATCGTGTAGTTCGACTTCAACCCCACCAGCTCGGCGTGGCGGCGCAGGATCTGGGCGGCCACCGAGTGGAAGGTGCCCAGCCAGCGCAGGCCTTCAGCCTCCGGGCCGATGATGTGGGTGATCCGCTCGCGCATCTCGCGGGCGGCCTTGTTGGTGAAGGTGACGGCCAGCATTTCCCATGGGCGGGCGCGGCCTGTCGCCAGGATGTGGGCCAGGCGGGTGGTCAGCACGCGGGTCTTGCCGGTGCCTGCCCCGGCCAGGACCAGAAGCGGGCCTTCGGTGGTCTCCACCGCCTCGCGCTGCTCGGGGTTCAGGCCGTCCAGATAGTTGGGCGTGGCATGGCCGTGGGCCGGCGGCCGCGGCCGGGCCAGGTCGGAGATGCGCGGAGAGGGCAGGTCGCCCGGGAAGCCGGCGGCGGCTTCGAGCGAGTCATCATCGGGATACATGGAACATATGTAGCACAAACCGCGCGCGGCTTAAGCCCCCATGGGCTGATCGGCGAGGGCGGCAACGGAACCTTGGACCTCGCGTACCGTTGATTCGCCAACTCGAACAGAGCAGTCACGCGTGGAGACTCTCATGGCCAAGACGCTCGCGCACAACGGACACGCGCACCGCGATAGCGCTGGCGGCGTGTTCGCGATCTTGCTGGTCATAGCCATCCTTGCGGCGACGATCTTGGGGGCCTGGAAGCTGGGTGTCATGGCCGGTGGTGAGGCCGACTGGCGCCAGAGCCTGCCGGAGCTGTCGAGAACTCTACGCCCGACCCCGAACCCGCAGCCGCCGCCGATTCCGACGCAGCGGCGCCCGGCGGTGACGCCGGAACTAAGGTAGCGAAGCGGTCACCCGTTTCGCTAACCTCAGCCTCCTGTTCGCATCAGGGCAAATACCCGGCACGCCGATGCCAGCGGCCTCTCGCCGCGTTCAAGATCGATTCTCTGGATCAGGCCGGCCAGGCTCACCGCCTCCTCGGCCGCCGCCTTGTCCAGCACCGCCCAGAACTCTGGCTCCAGGGCCAGGGAGGTCGCGTGGCCGGCCAGGTTCACGGAGCGCTTCTTCAACCCAGCCAGAACTCAGTCCTCGCGCTTGGCGCCGTCGAGGTCGCGCTTGAGCTTGTCGGCCCGCGCCGCGTCCAGGGTCTTCTCGGCCTTGGTGCGGCCGAACTTCGCGCGGTTCTCGGACGCCCGGGCCTTGTCATCGGCCTTGGCCTTGGCCTTGCGGGCCTGGTTCAGATTGACGATGTCGGCCATTTCTCCAGGCTTTCTTGGGCGCTTACGGGAGCTTCTTCTTGGGAGCGGGACGAATGACCAAGGTTTCCCGCAGATGCAACGCCTCATCCTTCTTGAGGACCAGCGGCGCGCGGCCGGGGAAGACGCAGTTCTGCATCGAGCGGTCATTATACAGCATCCAGCGCGTTACAGGCTGACCATTGGCCTTGCAGGCCAGGCCCACCGCCCAGGCGGGGGCACCGTCGCCCGTCCAGGCGAAGCCCATATTGCCGCCGGCGGTGATCGCCGCGCCATTCGGGATGATTGTCTTGCCTGCTGAGGCGAAGGTCAGGTGCTCGGGATCGACGAGGCGGATCGAGAAGCCGCCGAAGCCGCGATCATCCTCGCTGCCGCCCAGGCCCAGGGCGTCGACGCGCGAGGTGATCGTGGTGTCGAACTCCACCCGCCGCGCGCCGCTCTTCAGGGGGCGCACGGTGACCTTGGTGGTCTCGCGGGCGACATAGGCCAGCTCCGGTCCGGAATTGACCATCCAGTCGACCTCGACCGTCAGGGCGCCGCCGCCCTCGGCGTCGCCCAGGAAGGCCTTCGAGCGGACGAAGTAGCTGAGGCCTTTCATGTACCAGCCGTCGGCGACTGTCTTGCCGCCGGTCTGGACCTTCATCCAGGCCCACCAGATACCGCGCTGGTGGGGGTGGTCGCCGGGCCTGTCCTCGGTCAAGGCCGTCCCGTCCGGCGCGTAGAGCACGCCGACATAGTTCGAGCGACCAGGCTCGACGGCGGGATCGAGCGGCTTGGTGCGGTAGACCAGCACCGTCTTGCCGGCCTCGGTCAGGGTCACCGCGTCGTCGGCGAAGATGGCGTCGACCCGCTTGCCGATGGCCGGATCGGCGAACGCGGGGCCGGCGACCAGAAGCAGGGCGCTGGCGAGAAAGGCGCGAAGGCTCATGCGTCGTCCCCAAATCCACTCAGAACGTATCAAGAACAATCCATGCGTGCATGGCAAGCTGAAACTTAACTAGGGGCATGGCCGTTTGATGTCGCGAGGGACCCGTCACGGTCTCGCTTAATCTTGGAGACGACACATGATCGACCTCTCGCAAATCAAGGAACACCAGGAAGTCGTCGGCTCGGACGGCGGCCATGTCGGTCGCGTGGACCACATCATCGGCGGTGAAATCGAGCTGGCCAAGCTGGATCTGGGCGCGGGCTTCAAGCACCACCTGATCCCGCTGGACTGGGTGGAATATATCAATGACGACAAGCTCCACCTGAGCGTGACCAAGGACGACGCCAAGTCCAAGTGGCGCGAAAAGCTCAAGGACTAGACGCTCGGGGATTTCGACGGCCTTCGCCTGAAAGGGCGGAGGCCTTTTGCTTGACCGGATCCCAGAAGCATCCGCCTATCCGCCGCGTCAGCACGGAGGGGTTCGATGTACACGCTCTATGGTTCGCCTAGCACCGCCGGCACGGCCATCCACTGGCTGTTGCTCGAATTGGGCGTTCCGTTCGAGGCCAAGCTGCTCGATTTCGACAAGGGCGAGCACAAGACGCCCGAATACCTCGCGCTCAATCCTGACGGCGTCGTGCCCACCCTGATCGTCGACGGCGCGCCGATCACCCAGATGGCCGGCATCGCGACCCTGCTGGCCGAGCGTCATCCCGAAGGCGGCTTCGCCCCGCCGCCAGGCTCGGCCGAGCGCGCTGAATATCTCAGCTGGACCTTGTGGCTGGCCAACAGCTTTCAGCCCAACTTCCGGGCCTGGTTCTATCCGCACGAGCCCGCCGGCGGAGAAGCGCGGCAAGCCGTGCAGGCCGCCGCCCGCGAGCGCATCGAGGCGGGCCTGGCGCGGCTGGACGCCCGCCTGGTCGACCGCGACTATCTGGTCGGCGACCACTTCACGACCGTGGATCTGCTGGCGACCATCCTGTGCCGCTGGACGCGCAACATGCCCAAGCCAGCGACCGAATGGCCAAACCTGAAGCGCTATCTCGACACGATCCGCCAGCGGCCGGCGCTGCGGGAGGTCCACGCCCGCGAAGGTCTGACGGACTGGATCGACGGCTAAAATGAAGAAGGGGACCGGCGCGAGCCGATCCCCTTCGTCGTTTCAACGCGGTAGCGCTGTCTATTTCACGCTGGCGCAGAAGCGCTGGATGCGGGCGCAGGCGTCTTCCAGGACCTCGTTGCTGGTCGCGTAGCTGATGCGGAAGAACGGCGACAGGCCGAACGCCGCGCCGTGCACGACGGCCACGCCCTCGGCTTCCAGCAGCTCGCCGGCGAAGTCCTCGTCGGTCGCGATGACCTTGCCCGAGGGCGCGGTCTTGCCGATCAGGCCGGCGCACGACGGATAGACGTAGAAGGCGCCTTCCGGTGTCGGGCAGTGCAGGCCCGCGGCCTGGTTCAGCATCGACACGACCAGGTCGCGGCGCTCCTGGAACAGCTTGGCGTTCGGCTTGATGAAGTCCTGCGTGCCGTTCAGCGCCTCAAGCGCCGCCCACTGCGAGATCGAGCAGGGGTTGGAGGTCGTCTGGCTGATCATCTTTCCCATGGCCTTGATCAGCGCTTCGGGGCCTGCGGCGTAGCCGATGCGCCAGCCGGTCATCGAATAGCCCTTCGAGACGCCGTTCATCGTCAGGGTGCGGTCATAGAGCTTGGGCTCGACCTGGGCGATGGTGGTGAACTCGAAGTCGTCGAACACCAGGTGCTCGTACATGTCGTCTGTGAGCACCCAGACCTGCGGGTGGCGCAGCAGCACGTCGGCGATCGCCTGCAGCTCTTCGCGCTTGTACGCGCCGCCCGAGGGGTTCGACGGGCTGTTGATGATCAGCCACTTGGTCTTCGGCGTGATCGCCGCTTCCAGGGCTTGCGGCGTGATCTTGAAGCCGCTTTCGGCGGTGGTCTCGACCGAGATGGGGGCGCCGCCGGCCAGGAGAACCATGTCGGGGTACGACACCCAGTAGGGCGCGGGGATGATGACCTCGTCGCCCGGGTTCAGGGTGGCGACCAAGGCGTTGTAGATCACCGGCTTGCCGCCCGGGGCGACGTGGACCTGGCTCGGCTTGTACTCCAGGCCGTTCTCACGCTTGAACTTGGCGCAGATGGCGGCCTTCAGCTCGGGCATGCCGTCCGGGTCGGTGTACTTGGTCTTGCCGGCCTTGATCGCGTCGATCGCGGCGTTCTTGATATTGTCCGGCGTGTCGAAGTCCGGCTCGCCCGCCGACAGGGCGATGATGTCGCGGCCGGCGGCTTTCAGCGCGCGCGCCTTGGCGCTGATGGCGATGGTGGCCGACGGTGCGATGCGCCGCAGGGCGGCGGACTCGAGCGACATGATGCAGGACTCCCCTGTGCTTACTGGTCCGCCAAACGGGACCGTTTCAGGATTGCGGGGGTCTTTACGCGCCCGTTCGCCGCGGCGCAACGCGGTTAGGCGACATTCTCATGAAGGCCGGTAATGCGCGCGTCAGGCCTGGTTGGCGGCGAGGGTCTTGACGTGGTCGCCCAACAGCATCGGCGCGATCAGGTCCCACAGCCGGTTGATCTCCTCGGCGGCGGCCGAGCCCGGCTCCCATTCGCAGACCGAGCGGCCGTGGGCCACCGACTGCTGGAAGACGGTGCGGGCGCGCAGGCCGATCGGGGCCAGCGGCATGCCGGTGAAGCGCAGGGCTTCGGCGGCCTTGATCACGGCCGGAGGCTCCACGCCGTTGCGGCGCGAAGGGGCCTGGCTGAGGACGATGACGCCCTTCTTGCCCAGGCGACGGACCGACTCGGCCGAGCGCGCCACCGAGGCGATGTCCAGGAAGGTCGGGCGACAGACCAGCACGCAGAGGTCGGCGCTGTTGATCGCCTGCAGGACTTCGGCTTCGGGCGCGGCGGGGGTGTCGATGATCACGGCGTCGAAGTCGCCCTGTTGGGCCTGGGCCTTGGTCGAGAACAGCTTGCCGGCGTTAATCTCGGCCAGAAGCGGGCCGTCGCCGGTGCGGGCGCGCAAGGAGTCCGACGCCGAACGCTGCGGGTCGATGTCCGCGAGCATGACCTTCAAGCCCGCCAAGTGCGCGGTGATGGCCAGATTGACCGACAAGGTCGTCTTGCCGGAGCCGCCCTTGCGCGAGATCACAGCCAAGGTCTTCACTTTAGAACTCCCTATCAGGCCTAGGTTTTCGGCCCTTGCGACCTGTGGATAAGTAACGCTGTCATGTGAAGGAACCGCAACCGATTTGTCGTGATGGGCGAGTCTTAATGTCCCCGGATCGCGGTTCGGCGGGCCCGGCCGGAAATTCGCCCGTTTCCTTTGCATCTGTCGCGCCCTTGTTTCGGCGGCGGCGCTTGACCCTGGGCGGCGCCTGCGCGAGGAGGGGCCGTGATCCGCCGCATTATCGACTTCTTGACCAATATGGACGCCCGCGCTTGGCGCACGGTGGCGGTTTCGTTCGTGCTGTTCGGCGGGGTGGGCGTCGTTTTCCTGTTTGGCGCCCAGTTGCTGGGTGTCAACGGCGAGACGGCGGTCGAGCATTGGCTGGGCGCGGCCAGCGGGCCTTGGGCCCTGCCGATGGCCGTGGCGGCCTTCGCGGTCATGGCCTTCCTGGGCGTGCCTCAGTTCGTGCTGATCGCCGCGGCGGTGGTCGCCTTCGGGCCGTGGACCGGCTTCGCCTATAGCTGGATCGGCACCCTGGTCTCGTCCCTGGTCGGCTTCTGGCTGGGCCGGGCCTACGGGGCGCGGATCCTTCGCGACTTCGCGGGCGAGGGCGTCAACAAGTTCATGCGGATGATCGGCAAGAACGGCTTCATGGCCAGCCTGATCGTGCGCCTGGTGCCCTCCGCGCCGTTCATCGTCGTCAACATGGCCGCTGGCGTCACGCCGATGCGCCTGCGCGATTTCACCGCCGGCACCGCCATCGGCATCGTGCCCAAGATCGCCCTGACCGCCTTCGCCGGCAATTCGATCGTCCAGGCCATGAAGGGCGGCGGCAAGCAGCACCTCGTCATGATCGCCCTGGCCATCGTCATCTGGCTGGCCATGGGCCTGTTCAGCCGCGCCTGGCTCAAGAAGCGTGAGGCGGCGGAAGAGGCGGAGTCGTAAGCCCCGCCGCTGCATAGGTCGCTTCGCGCCACGCTCGGACGATCTCGCCGAACCAGCGGGTGCGCGTAGCGTCGTCCATGCCATCGGTCTCCTCGACCCCGGCCGCCCAGGCCTCGATCACGAACGGCATGAAGGTGCGCGCGGCGTGGCGACACGTGGCGCGGGCCGCGTCCGAAGCCTTCGGTGTCGGCGCGACGAACGGTTCGATCCGCTTGGTCAGCAGGGCTTCCAGGGCCGCGCGCCAGACGGCGGCCTCGGGCGCGCCTCGCGCGTCGCGCAGCAGCAGCAAGGCCAGCTTCGGATTGGCGCGCGACATCTCGACCAGGCGCGCGATGCTGGAGCCGTAGCCGCCCCAGGGCCGGCCGGCGTCGGCCTCGATCCGGGTCAGCATCTCCGCAAAGAGGGCGTCGATCAGGCTCTGGCGCGAGGGATAAAGCCGATAGATCAGGATCTTGGCCACCCCCATGCGGTCGGCGACGTCCTGCATGGTGGCGACCTGCAGGCCCTTCTCGGAAAACACCTCGACGGCGGCGTCCAGCACAGCAAGACCGCGCGCGGCCTTGTCGACCCTGGGCTTGGGCTGACCGGGGCGACCTCTGGCGACAGGGACCTTGGTCGGGGGGACTTTCGCGACTCCGCTCATGGATGCTATGTAGAATGAAACTATAAAGTTTCAAAATGTGGAGGGCGGGATGCGCAAGGAAATGCTGGCGGCTGGCGTCGCGGTTCTGGCGATGGTCGCGGGCGCGGCGAGAGCAGGGGATCCGGCCACCGCGATCACGGCCGACAAGCAGAAGGCCTTCGCCGCGACTCTCCCGATGGCCGACCGCCAGGACTTCGCCTTCGCCGATCAGGGCTTCCTGGGCACCCGCGCCGATCCGCTGATCAAGCGCGCCGATGGCCAGGCGGCCTGGAACCTGGCGGCCTACGATTTCCTGAAGGGCGAGCCGCCCGCGACCGTGAACCCCAGCCTGTGGCGGCAGGCGCAGCTGCTATCCAAGCATGGGCTCTTCAAGGTTTCCGACCGCGTCTACCAGGTGCGCGGCTTCGACATCTCCAACATCACCTTCGTGCGCGGCGACAGCGGCTGGATCGTCATCGACCCGCTGACCATGAAGGAGACGGCCAAGGCCGCGCTGGACCTGGTCAACGAGAAGCTGGGCGTCCTGCCGATCAAGGCGGTGATCTACACCCACAGCCACAGCGACCACTTCGGCGGCGTGCGCGGCGTGGTCGACGAGGTCGACGTCAAGGCCGGCAAGGTGGCGATCATCGCGCCCGCGGGCTTCATGAAAGAGGTCGCCGCCGAGAACATCCTGGCCGGCAACGCCATGAGCCGCCGGGCTCAGTACCAGTTCGGGGTCATGCTGCCGCCGGGCGTCGAGGGGCAGATCACCTCTGGCATCGGCCAGAACATCGCGCGCGGATCGATCACCTTGATCCCGCCGACGGTCAGCATCGACCATACGGGCCAGGAACTGACCTTGGACGGCGTGAAGATCCGCTTCCAGTACACGCCCGGCACCGAGGCGCCGGCCGAGATGAACCTCTATTTCCCGGACCTGCGCATTCTGGACATGGCCGAGAACGCCAATGTCACGATGCACAACCTGCTGACGCCACGTGGCGCGCTGGTCCGCGACAGCAAGGCCTGGGCCGACGACCTGACCGAGTCGATCAGGCTGTTCGGCGACGTCTCCGACACCATGATCACCAGCCACGGCTGGCCGCGTTTCGGCGGGGCGGTGGTCCGCGACTTCCTGGCCGATCACCGCGACGCCTACAAATATCTGCACGACCAGACGGTGCGGATGATGAACCTCGGCATGACCGGCGACGAGATCGCCGCGCGGATAGAACTGCCGTCCGCGCTTTCCAAGGACTGGTTCAACCGCGGCTACTACGGCTCGATGAGCTTCAACAGCCGGGCGGTCTATCAGCGCTATATGGGCTTCTACGACGCCAACCCGGCGCATCTGGTCCCGTCGCCGCCGGCCGACGCTGGCAAGCGCTACGTCGCCGCGATGGGCGGGGCGGCCAAGGTCAAGGCGATGGCCAAGGAGACGATGGAGAAAGGCGACTATGCCTGGGCCGCCACCTTGCTGAACCACGCGGTCATGGCCGACGACGGCGACCAGGAGGCCAAGACCTTGCTCGCCGCCGCCTACACGCAGATGGGCTACCAGACCGAGAACAGCCTGTGGCGGAACATCTATCTGACCGGCGCCGACGAGCTGCGGGGCGGGGTGCGCAAGCTGCCGGCCTCGATGACCCCGCTGGACATGCTGGCGGCGCTGGACAGCGCGATGATCTTCGACGTGCTGTCGGTGCGCCTGAACCCCGACAAGGCCAAGGACGCGCACCTGCGGATCGTCTTCGTCTTCCCGGACCGGAACGAGCGGTTCCTGGTCGAGGTGCGCAACGGCGTGCTGGTCGCTCAGCCCGCGGGGGAAGGCGAAAAGGCCGACGCCACCCTGACGGTGGCGCGGCCGGTGTTCCTGGACTCGCTGTTCACGGGCAAGTCGCTGGTTCCGAAGATCCTGACCGGCGAGGTCAAGCTCGAGGGTGATCGCGCGGCGATGGGGCGGATGACGGGATGGTTCGACGCCTTCCCGACCGACTTCCCGATCGTTACGCGCCCGAATTGAACTCGAGTGGGAACAAACTTGCGCCAGCTGCGACGGATCGCGCGGCTGGCGCAAATTGCTTGCTCGATTCCGGGGTGATGTGTAGAAAGTCCGCCATGAACGTCGCGCGCGCACTGCTTTCGCTTCGGCTTATCAGCCCCTGGGCGCTCTAGGGGCCGCGCTTCGTCGCGGCCGGGCGCACAGGGGATAGTTCCCGCAGCCCCGCACGCAGACACCCCATTCGACGAGTATTCCCATGACTTCCGTACCGACCGCAGCTTTCGACAAGCGCGACAACGTCGTCATTTTCGACACCACCATGCGCGACGGCGAGCAGTCGCCCGGCGCCTCGATGTCGCTGGAAGAGAAGCTGGAACTGGCCAAGATCCTCGAGGAGATGGGGGTCGACATCATCGAGGCCGGCTTCCCGATCGCCTCGAACGGCGACTTCGAGGCCGTCCGCGAGGTGGCCAAGATCGTCAAGAACTCGACCATCGCCGGCCTGTGCCGCGCCCACCAGGTCGACATCGACCGCTGCGCCGAGGCCCTGAAGCCCACCCAGCGCGGCCGGATCCACGTGGTCATCGCCACGTCCGACCTGCACATGAAGCACAAGCTGCAGATGGAGCCGGACGCCGTCATCGACGTGATCGCCCGCTCGGTGGCCCACGCCCGCAACCTGCGCGACGACGTCGAGTGGTCGGCCGAGGACGCCACCCGCAGCGACCGCGAGTTCCTGCGCCGCGCCACCGAGACCGCCATCAAGGCCGGCGCCACGACGATCAACCTGCCCGACACCGTCGGCTACACCTATCCGTCGGAATACGCCGACCTGTTCAGCTGGATGGTCAACAACGTCGAGGGCGCCGACAAGGTGATCTTCTCGACCCACTGCCACAACGACCTGGGCCTGGCCGTCGCCAACAGCCTGGCCGGCGTGCAGGGCGGGGCCCGGCAGGTCGAGTGCGCCGTGAACGGCCTGGGCGAGCGCGCCGGCAACGCCGCGCTGGAAGAGATCGTCATGGCCCTGAAGGTGCGCGGCGACCGTCTGCCCTTCCAGACCGGCATCGACACCACCCACATCACCCGCGCCAGCCGCTACGTCTCGGCCATTACCGGCTTCCCGGTGCAGTACAACAAGGCCATCGTCGGCAAGAACGCCTTCGCGCACGAGAGCGGCATCCACCAGGACGGCATGCTCAAGAACCGCGAGACCTATGAGATCATGACGCCGGAGTCGGTGGGCCAGGCCCCGTCGAGCCTGGTCATGGGCAAGCACTCGGGCAGTCACGCCTTCCGCGCCAAGCTGAAGGACCTGGGCTACGAACTGGGCGAGAACGCGCTGAAGGAAGCCTTCGGCCGCTTCAAGGACCTGGCCGATCGCAAGAAGCACGTCTACGACGACGACATCATCGCCCTGGTCGACGACGCCCTGGCGCGCGGCTCGGAGAAGATTCGCGTCTCGCACCTGCGCGTGGTGGCCGGCACCGACGGCCAGTCGGCCGAGCTGACCCTGGATGTCGACGGCCAATCGAAGACGGCCGAGGCCACGGGCGACGGTCCGGTGGACGCCGTGTTCAACGCGATCCACAAGATCGTGCCCCACGAGGCCGCCCTGCGCCTGTTCCAGGTGCATGCGGTGACCGAGGGCACCGACGCCCAGGCCCAGGTCTCGGTGCGTCTGGAAGAGGACGGCCGCATCGCCACCGGCGCGGCCGCCGACACCGACACGCTCACCGCCTCGGCCAAGGCGTATGTCAACGCGCTGAACAACCTCTTCGCCCGCAAGGAAAAGAGCCGGCCGGAAGCGGCGATCGCCAGCGGCTTCTAAGCGACGCGACGCGAGCTGAACGGCCGCGTCGCCAGGATCTCGGCCCCCAGGTGCGCCTGGGGCTGCACGTCCAGCCCCAGTTCCCGCAGACTGTCGGCGAGCGCTCCGCGGAGCGTTTCGTCCAGCAGGGCGCTGGCGTCCACGACCAGCGTCCCGCCGGGGCGCAGTATGCCGTAGGTCGCGGCGATGACGGCGCGGGCGTCGTGCAGGGTAGGGCAGTCCAGCACCAGCAGCACGTCGCTGCGCTCGTCGGCCGCCCCGCAGGTGGCACGGCGCGCGGCCTCGACGCGCTGATAGCCGCGACGCCACAGCTGGCACATGGCTTCGCCCGCGCCAGGGCCGGCGACCGCCACGAAGCACAGCGGCGTGGCCTCGGCGAGGTCCAGCATACGGTCCAGGGCGGGATTGATCCCGTCGGTCGGAACGCCCAGCAGGAACTGAGCGGCCTGACGGAGTGGGTGGGGCGACATGGTCGGTAAGCCTTCTTGAAGTCGCACCGGGCGACGAACGCCGCCTGTCTTGCGCCCGCAGCGCATAAGGGCTCCATGCGAAACCAGAGCGTCCGCCTAAGGGCGACGTAAGGATCACCGATGATCTGGATCCCCATCACCATCGTCGCCACGGTCTTCCAGGTGGCGCGCAACGCGGCCCAGCGCTCGATCATGGGTGGGGCGGGGCCGTGGGGCGCCACCCTGGTCCGTTTCCTGTTCGGCCTGCCGTTCGCCGCCGTCTTCGCCCTGATCGCCGTGCTGGCGACGCCGGGGCTGGATTTCCACCCGCACGCCCGGTTCTGGGTCGCCTGCGTCGCCGGCGCTGCGTTCCAGATCGGCGCGACGGCGGCCATGCTGACGGCGATGCAGCGCTCGTCGTTCGCTCTGGGCACCGCCTTGCAGCAGAGCGGCCTGCCGTTCGCGCTGATCTTCGGGGCGCTGGTGTTCAAGGACCATGTCGGCCCGGTCGCCTGGGCTGGCGGACTGATCGCGACCGGCGGGCTGGCCGCCCTGTCGTGGCCGCGCGGCGAGGTGGTCATCCGCCGGGGCGCGGTGCTGGCCGGCTTGGTCTCGGGCGCGGCCTTCGCCCTGTGCGCCAACTGCTTCCGGCAAGCGGCCCTGGCCCTGGATCCTGTCCACCCGCCGGCCGCCGCCTTCACGACGGTGCTGGTGGTGCAGGCCATCCAGACGATCGCCCTGACCAGCTACCTGGCCTGGCGCGATCCGGACTCGCTCAGAGCGGTGGTCGCCGCCTGGCGGCAGTCGCTGGGCGCGGGGTTCTGCGGCGCGGCGGCCTCCGGCCTGTGGTTCACGGCCATGGCCTTGTCGCCCGTCGGGCCGGTGAGGGCGGTCGGGGTGGTCGAAATACCGGTCGCGGCCATCGCCGGACGTCGTCTGTTCAAGGAGCGTCTGACGCTCTTCCAAGTGGGCGCCTGCGGCATAACGGCCGTCGGGGTCGTCATGGCCGCGCTGGGCTAGATTTCGCCATGTTCGGGTGCTTGGCCAACTTGGCCGCAAAAGCCTTCGAAAACCCCGCGAATAGACCTTGAATTCAACGCTTTCGCAGGGCACACGGGCGGGCGTCGGCGTGCTTTTGGCCGTTCGGACGACGGCGCGGCCAGGGGGCCGCGCTCCCGTCGAGCGGCGAGGCCTGTCGGCTGGATCGAAATCCGCCAAATGCGGGAATCATGTTGTCCTCGCATCGAATTGAAGTAGGAGCCTTTTCTTCTCCGTCGACCCCGTCTCAGGGACGGAAACGGCCTTCTTCTTCCGATCTGACGTCCTATTTCTACCGCCTGTAACGCCCCTCCTACCCCTCAGTCAGGGCTTTCAATGTTTTCTTCCCTCTTCGGCGTGATCTCGAACGACATCGCCATCGACCTCGGCACGGCCAACACCCTCATCTACATGAAGGGCAAGGGGATCGTTCTGAATGAACCGTCGGTGGTGGCCCTGCGCAATGTCGGCGGTCGCAAGATCGTCCACGCCGTGGGCATCGAGGCCAAGCAGATGCTGGGCCGCACCCCGGGCCACATGGAAGCCATCCGCCCGATGCGCGACGGCGTCATCGCCGACTTCGAAGTCGCCGAGGAGATGATCAAGTACTTCATCCGCAAGGTTCACAACCGCAAGGGCTTCGTGAACCCGAAGGTGATCGTGTGCGTGCCGTCGGGCGCCACCGCCGTGGAACGCCGCGCCATCAATGACAGCTGCCTAAACGCCTCTGCCCGTCGCGTCGGCCTGATCGACGAGCCGATGGCCGCCGCGATCGGCGCCGGCCTGCCGATCCATGAGCCGACCGGCTCGATGGTCGTCGACATCGGCGGCGGCACCACCGAGGTGGCCGTGCTGTCGCTGTCGGGCATCGTCTATTCGCGCTCGGTCCGCGTCGGCGGCGACAAGATGGACGAGGCGATCATCAGCTACATGCGTCGCCACCATAACCTGCTGATCGGCGAGACGACCGCCGAGCGCATCAAGAAGGAAATCGGCACCGCCCGCGCGCCGGCCGACGGCGAGGGGCTGTCGATCGACGTCAAGGGCCGCGACCTGATGCAGGGCGTGCCGCGCGAAGTCCGCATCTCGGAAAAGCAGGCGGCCGACGCCCTGGCCGAACCGGTCGGGCAGATCGTCGAGGCCGTGAAGGTGGCCCTGGAAGCCACGCCGCCGGAACTGGCCAGCGATATCGCCGACAAGGGCATCATGCTGACCGGCGGCGGCGCGCTGCTGCGCGGTCTGGACGCCGAGATCCGCGACCACACCGGTCTGCCGGTCACCGTGGCCGATGATCCGCTGTCGTGCGTGGCCCTGGGCTGCGGCAAGGTTCTCGAGCATCCGAAGTGGATGAAGGGCGTCCTGGAATCCACGCTGGCCTAAAGCCGGTATTGCTCTAGAGGCGCCTGGGGGGCGTCGGGAGAAAGTACGTGCCCTTTCGCGAAGGTCCCCTTGGCGACCTGAAAGTGCCGCTTACCTGGACGGCGGCGGTGGCCCTGATCGTCGCGGCTGTCATCGCTGTCGCCTTCCTGCTGGCCGATCGTCGCGAGACCCTCCAGGAGCAGGCCTATGGCGTCACCCGCCAGACGGTGGACGTCGTCTCCCGGCCGGTCAG
Organism: Caulobacter sp. FV1ye6ST; assembly: GCF_058681225.1. NCBI lineage: Bacteria > Pseudomonadati > Pseudomonadota > Alphaproteobacteria > Caulobacterales > Caulobacteraceae > Caulobacter > Caulobacter sp. FV1ye6ST. The sequence continues at coordinate 3,319,439 of NZ_CM178733.1, read as the reverse complement.
CGGCGCCATCGCCGCGCCGGGCCGCTGGACGGGCCTGGGCCTGGACTATGTCCGCAGCTACTTCTTCATTGCCTCGGAGAACCGTCGCCTGAAGACCGAGCTGGCCGAGATGCGTCAGTGGCGCGACCGCGCCCTGGACCTTCACGACCAGAACGAGCGATTCAAGAGTCTGCTAGGCCTGCGCACCGATCCGCCGATCCCGATGGCCTCGGCCCGGGTGGTGGCCGACAGCCGCGGTCCCTTCGCCAATACTCGTCTGGCCGACACCGGCTCGGAACGGGGTGTCGAGGTCGGCAATCCCGTTCTCAACGAGCGCGGCCTGGTCGGTCGCGTGGTCGGCGTCTCGCGCGGCGCCAGCCGGGTGCTGCTGCTGACCGACATCGCTTCGCGCACGCCGGTGATGATCGACCGCACCAACGCCCGCGCCATCCTGACCGGCGACGGCGGCCCCAATCCCAAGCTGGAATATCTACGCGGCGTCGATCCGATCCAGCAGGGCGACCGTGTCGTCACCTCGGGTGACGGCGGCGTGGTGCCGCGCGGCCTCCCGGTAGGCGCCGCGGTCAAGGGTCTGGACGGTCGTTGGCGCGTGGTGCTGTTCGCCGACCAGTCGTCGATCGACTACATCCGCATCCTGCTGTTCAAGGACTTCTCCCAGCTGGCCGACGAGAAGCAGTTGGAGGCCAAGTCCCTGCCGCCGGTGACGACCGAGGATCCGCAGACCTCGATCCTGTCCGCCCCGGCGCCCGCGCCCAAGCCCGCGGCGACCACCGCGTCTCCGCCGGCTACGACGCCGGCGCCGCCCGCCGCGGCTCAGCCCAAGCCAGCGGCCCCGAAGCCCGCGACGCCGAAGCCGGTCGCGCCCAAGCCCGCCACGGCCGCGCCGCCCGCGGCGACGGGAACGCCGCGATGAGCATGAGCGGCGGGCGAGCGCTCAATCCCGTCCGTTGGCTGGGCGTGCCGATGCTTCTGAGCATTTTCGCGACGATCCTGTTCGCCGCGCCGATCCGCATCTGGGGCCTGCAACTGCCGGAGCCGGTGTTCGCCATGGTCCCGGCCTTCGCCTGGGCGATGATCCGCCCCTCCATCCTGGCTCCATTCGCGCTGTTGATCCTCGGCCTGTTCCTGGACATCTTCTGGGGCGGGCCCACGGGCCTGTGGGGCCTGTCGCTGCTGGTCGCCTACGCCATGGTTCTTATCCTGCGCAACGCCATGACCGGCCAGAGCCGGCCGATGATGTGGGCTTGGTTCGCCGGGGTCACGGGCGTCGCCATGATCGGCGGCTTCCTGTTCACCATGCTCGACAGCCTGGCCATGCCCAGCCTGCTGGCCGTATTCTGGCAGTTCCTGGTCACGGCGCTGCTGTTCCCTTTCGCCCACCGCCTGGTCGATCGCTTCGAGGACGCCGACGTGCGGTTCCGGTGAGACCATGAGCGAACCGTCCATCTTCTTCTTCGAGGTCAATGAGCGTCAGGGGGTCTTCCACCGGCGCGCGTTCCTGCTGGGCGGCCTGACGGGCGGCGGCTTGCTGGCCCTGGGCGCTCGTCTGGCCCAGCTGCAGTTGGTCGAGGCCCAGCGCTACCAGAAGCTATCGGCCGGCAACCAGTTCAACTACCGCCTGGTGCCGCCGCCGCGCGGCCTGATCCGAGACCGAAACGGCGTATCGCTGGCGTCCAACCGGCCGAACTTCCGGCTGATCATCAACAAGGACAAGGGCCTGGACGCCGAGTCGGTCATGGATGACCTGGCCAAGCTGGTCCCGATCGACGGTTCGCGCCGCGCCCGCGTCCTCAAGGAGCTGGACCGCGCCCCGCGAAAGGCTCCGGTGGTGGTCATGGAGGACCTCTCCTGGGAGGAGTTCTCACGCGTCAACATCCGCGCGCCGGAACTGCCCAGCGTCACCGCCGACATGGGCGAGGTGCGGGTCTATCCCTTCGGCGGCGCTTTCGCCCACGTGATCGGCTATGTCGCCAAGGTCTCGGACCGCGATCTCGAGGCGGCCAAGGGGGACAAGACCCAGGACCAGGAACTGCTGCACCATCCGGGCTTCCGGATCGGCAAGCAGGGCGTCGAGAAGGCGTTCGACAAGGCGCTGCGCGGTCGCGCCGGCGCCACCAAGACCGAGGTCGACGCCCAGGGGCGTGTCGTGCGTCTCGACCCGGCCGGCGACGTGCCGCCGACCCCGGGCAAGGAAATCCTGCTGACCCTGGACGCCGATATCCAGAACCGCGCCCTCGAGGTGATGGGCGAGGAAAGCGGCGCCATCGTCGTGATGGACGTGCGCAACGGCGACCTGCTGGCCATGGTCTCGGCCCCCAGCTTCGACGCCAACCGCTTCGTCAAGGGCCTGTCGGGCGCCGAGTACAAGGCGCTGGCCGAATACGAGCGCAAGCCGATGCTCGACAAGTCGCTGACTGGGGTGTTCCCGCCGGGCTCGACCTTCAAGCCGACCGTGGGGCTGGCGGCGCTGACCGCCGGCATCAATCCCGAGGTCCGCGTCAACTGCGGCGGCAGCTGGTACTATGGCGGCCGGACATGGCGGTGCTGGGAGCCGCGCGGCCACGGCTCGCAGAACCTGCACGAGGCGATCAAGAATTCCTGCGACATCTATTTCTACCAGACGTCGTTGAAGATCGGTCCCGACGCCATCGCCAATGCCGCGCGGGCCATGGGCTTTGGCCAGATCTACGACATCGGCATTCCTGGCCAGAAGAAGGGCAATGTCCCCGACCCGGCCTGGAAGAAGCGGGCGTTCAAGAAGAATCCGGCCAACCAGACCTGGTTTCCGGGCGAGACGCCAAGCTACGGGATCGGGCAGGGAGCCTTGACGGTCAACGCCCTGCAACTGGCGGTGATGGTCTCGCGCCTGGCCAACGGCAAGAAGGCGCTGGTCCCGCGTCTGATCAAGTCGGTGGGCGGGGTGGAGCAGCCCAGCGGCGCCGCCGTGCCCGACCTTCCGTTCTCCACCGAGCACCTCAACTATGTCCGCGGCGGCATGGCGGCCGTGGCCAACGATGTGCGCGGCACGGCCTACAAGCAGAGCCAACTGGGCCTGGGCGACGTGCAGATGGCCGGCAAGACCGGCACCGCACAGGTTCGCAGCTATGACGGGGTCAAGAACCGCAAGGGCTACGCCACGACCTGGCGGCTGAAGGACCACAACCTGTTCGTGGCCTTCGCCCCGTATGACGACCCGCGCTACGCCGTGGCGGTCATCATAGAACACGGCGGTCTGGGCGGCGCGACCGCCGGCGCGCCGCGCGCCCGCGAGGTCATGCGGGTGGCTCTGCTGAAGGATCCCGAGATCCGCGCCCGCATCGAGAGCCCCGCGCCGCTGCCCGAAGTCGCCCCGGAAGACGTCATGGAAGGCGTCGCGCCGGACGATCCCGTCGAAGGCGCCGCGCCGCCAGCGCCCGATGTCGGCGCCCCGCCGACCGTTCCGCCGACCACGCCCCAGGGAGGGCAAAGATGACCTTGAGCGGCGGCCTGACCCGGCCCGGCGAACGCGACCGGCCGATCATCAAGTTCATGGAGGTCGACTGGACCTTCTGCCTGGTGCTGGCGATGATCGCCGGCGTCGGCGGCCTGATGCTGTTCTCGATCGCCGGGGCCTCTTGGGAGCCCTGGGCCGACAAGCATCTGCTGCGCTTCGGCGTCTATTTCATCATCATGATCGCCTTGGCCATGTGCGACCTGCGCTGGTGGTTCGCGGCGGCCTATCCGATCTATGGCATCGGCCTCGTCCTGCTGGTGGCCGTCGATCTGGTCGGCGATATCTCGCTGGGCGCCCAGCGCTGGCTGCAGTTGGGTCCACTCCGCTTCCAGCCGTCAGAGGTGATGAAGATCGGCCTCGTGCTGGCGCTGGCCCGCTATTATCATGGCCTGTCGTCTGACAGCGCCCGGCTGTCCTGGCGCCTGCTGATCCCGGCGGCGATGATCGGCGTGCCGTTCCTGCTGGTCGCCAAGCAGCCTGACCTGGGCACCGCCATCCTGATCGCCGCCACGGGCGGGGCGATCATGATGCTGGCCGGCCTCTCCTGGCGGGTGATCGCGGCCCTGGGCGCGATGGCGGCCGTGGCCATTCCGCCGTTCATCATGTTCGGATTGCATGACTACCAGCGAAATCGGATACTGACCTTCCTGAACCCCGAGCAGGACCCGTCCGGCGACGGCTATCACATCCTGCAGTCCAAGATCGCCCTGGGCTCCGGCGGCCTGCTGGGCAAGGGCTTCGGCCTGGGCTCGCAGAGCCAGCTCAACTTCCTGCCCGAGAAACAGACCGACTTCATCTTCGCCACCCTGGCCGAGGAGTTCGGCTTCGTCGGCTGTTTCGGCGTGCTGTTCCTGTACGGCGCGGTGATCTTCATGGCCCTGCGGATCGCCTCGATCAGTCACAGCCACTTCGGACGCCTGGCCGCGGCCGGGGTGACGGCGACCTTCTCGCTGTACGTGCTGATCAACGGCGCCATGGTCATGGGCCTGGCCCCCGTCGTCGGCGTGCCGATGCCGATGCTGTCCTACGGCGGCACCGTGATGCTGACGGTCATGGTCGGCTTCGGCCTCGTCCAGGCCGTGCGGGTGCATCGCTATACCGAAGTGACGAGCGGCAAGGGCTCGTTGATGTAAGGCTGGCTGGTCTCTAAGAGACCAGCGCCGCCTCGGTCGCCCGGATCAGCCCGTCGATGACGCCTGGCTCGGTCGAGGCGTGGCCCGCGTCCCAGACGATGTCGAAGCGCGCCTCGGGCCAGGCCCTGTGCAGCTTCCAGGCACTATCCAAGGGCGTCACCACGTCGAACCGGCCCTGGACGATCCAGCCGGGGATGTGGCGGATCTTGTCGATGTTCTTCAGGATCCAGCCGTCGTGCTCGAAGAAGCCCTTGTGGGTGAAGAAGTGGCACTCGATCCGCGCGAAGGCGATCGCGAAGTCCTCTTCATTGAACTTCGGGGGGCGGGCGTCCGGGCCGCGTAGCGAGATGGTGTCGCCTTCCCACTGGCTCCAGGCGGCGGCGGCTTCCAACTGCACGCGGCGGTCCGGGGCGGTGAGGCGGCGGTGATAGGCGGCCATCAGGTCGCCGCGCTCCTCCTCGGGGATCGGCGCCAGGAACCGCTCCCAGGCGTCCGGGAACAGCATCGAGGCGCCGTCCTGGTAGAACCAGCCCAGCTCGCGCTCGGTCAGCAGGAAGATGCCGCGCAAGACCAGGCCGTCCACGCGGTCGGGGTGCTTGATGGCGTAGGCCAGGGCCAGGGTCGAGCCCCAGGAGCCGCCGAACACGGTCCATTTCTCGACGCCCAGGTGCTCGCGCAGGCGCTCGATGTCCTCGATCAGGCTCCAGGTCGAGTTGTCCTCGAGGCTGGCGTTCGGACGCGAGCGGCCGCAGCCGCGCTGATCGAACAGGGTCATGCGCCACTTGGCCGGGTCGAAGAACCGCCGCATGGTCGGGTTGACCGCGCCGCCCGGGCCGCCGTGCAGGATCACGCAGGGCTTGCCGCGCGGATTGCCGCATTCCTCGTAGTAGATCTCGTGCGGACCGCCGGTCGGCATCCAGCCGAACGAGAAGGGCTCGACCTCGCGGAAGAGGCCCCGACGGCCAACGGAACTCATGGCGGCGGCGGAAGCGTTACGATCCATGAGACGAACCTAACGTGTTTTTCCGCCGGCTGTGAACGGAGGAAAGCAAAAGGCCCGCCCGATCGTGGGGATTTTCCTCGCGTCGGAAAAGCAGGCCTTTCGTCAATGAAACACACGGGTCCGCTTGGGCGGACCCTTGAGGTTTTCGCCTTTCGTCCGGTTCTGTATGTTGCCGGCCATGACTCAGCCCGCGCCAGAAGACTATTCCGACGACGAACTGCTCGCGATGCTGAACCCTAAGCAACAGGCCGAACTGGACCGGCAGATCGGCGAGATGTTCGGGGCCGAGGGTGTCGACCGCGCCGAGGCGCTGTTCGCCATGGCCAGCGTCTACAGCCTGCGCGCGGGCGAGCGCGACGAGGTCTCGGCCCTGGCCATGCTGCAATTGGCCGCCGCTATGCGGCGGCGGGCCGAGCAGATGATCGCGGCGCGGAACTAGATCGGGAAGCGGCGCTCCATCCAGTCCAGGATCGCGGCGTTGACCTCGGCCGGCTTCTCCTGCTGGGTCCAGTGACCACTGCCTTCGATCAGCACCTTCTCCAGGTCCGAGATCTGATCGCCCATGCGGTCGGCCATGGCCGGCGGCAGGACGACGTCCAGTTCGGCCATGATCATCAGGCAGGGGACGCCATCGATCCGGCGGGGCAGGCTCTCGGCCTTCTCCCAGTTGCGGGTGAAGTTGCGGTACCAGTTGATGCCGCCGGTGAAGCCGGTGCGCTTGAAGGCGTCGACGAAGAAGGCCAGTTCGTCGGGCTCCAGGAACTGGTTGTCGTCGGTCGCCGGGTCGTAGTGGAGCAGGGCGTCCTGCAGGGCCAGGCTCCGGCGTTCGGCCGGGCGGCCCAGGAACTCGTCCTGCGAACTCTTGGGCTTGCGCATGAAGAAGCGGATCGTCCGCTCCGGATCCGCGCCCAGCCGAGCGTCGGCCTCGCCCGGCTTCTGGAAGTGGACGATGTACATGTCCTCGCCATAGGCGTTGCGGAACATCTCGATCGGGTCCAGCGGCAGGCGCGGCGTGAAGGGGGTGTTGAGGCCGATGATCCCGGCCACGCGATCCGGATGCAGCAACGGCATCTGCCAGACGATGATGCCGCCCCAGTCATGGCCGGCGAAGATCGCCTTCTCCACGCCCAGGTGGTCCAGCAGCCCGACGAGGTCGCCGGTCAGGTGATCCATGTCATAGGCTTCGACCGCTTCCGGACCCGGGGTCAGGCCATAGCCGCGCTGGTCGGGGGCGATCACCCAGCGGCCGGCGGCGGCCAGGGCGGCGATCTGGTGGCGCCACGAGAAGGCCAGCTCCGGAAAGCCGTGGCAGAAGACAATGGGGACACCGTGGCGCGGACCGGCTTCGTAATAGGCCATGCGGATGCCGTTGATATCGGCGTACTGGGGCTCGGGCAGACCCGGATTCGTGACCGTCATGACCGCTCGTCTCCCCGCGTTTCTAGGTGATTGGCGATCACCCTGGAGCCCACCGCGGGTCCGGGCAAGCGTCATTTCAGGTTTCCGTAAGGTTCAAAGGGCGTAGAAGGCCCGCCATGACCGACACCGTCCCGCCGCCCGCCGCCGTTCCGTGGCGTCTTGTCCTGCTTCTCGGCGCGCTGACGGCCTTCGCGCCGATGTCGATCGACATGTATTTGTCCAGTCTGCCCGATATCGGTCGCACCCTCTCGGCGCGGCCGGACCAAACGCAGGCCACGCTGGCGGCCTTCTTCGCGGGCATGGCCATCGGTCAGTTCGTCTATGGCCCCCTGTCGGACCGTCTGGGGCGGCGCGGTCCCCTGCTGACGGGCATCGGCGTCTATGTCGTCGCGTCGCTGGCCTGCGCCCTGGCGCCAAGCATCCACGCCCTGATCGGCGCGCGCTTCGTCCAGGCCTTGGGCGGATGCGCCGGAGCCGTGGTGGCGCGCGCGGTCGTGCGCGATCGCTTCAGTCACACCGACACGGCCCGGGTGCTGTCGCTGATGATGCTGATCATGGGGCTGGCGCCGGTCCTGGCGCCGCAGCTGGGTGGCGTGATCCAGGCGTTCGCTGGTTGGCGGGGCGTGTTCTGGGTCCAGGTCGGCTTCGGCCTGGCGGTCGGAGCCTGGGTGTTGGCCAGCCTGAAGGAGTCCCGCTCGGCGGAGACCTTGGCCCAGGCGCGCTCGGAGAACCCACTGAAGGCCTATGTCGCACTCCTGGGCATGCGCCGGCTGTTGGGCTACGCGATCGCCGGGGCGCTGAACGGGGCGGTGTTGTTCACCTACATCTCGGGCGCGCCGGACCTGGTGATGGGGACCTATGGCCACACGCCGCTTGTCTTCAACCTGATATTCGCCTTCAACGCCGTCGGCATCATCGGGGCCAGCCAGGTCAACCGCCTGCTGCTGCGCCGCAACCTGCCGGACGAGGTTTTGGGCAAGGCGAGCATCGCCTCGATGGTCGCGGCCCTCCTGCTGACCCTGGCGGCCTGGACCGGCTGGGGCGGCCAGTGGATCGTGCTGCCCCTGCTGTTCGCGGCCCTGTCGATCTATGGCCTGATGGGCGGCAACACCATGGCCGGGGCGCTTAGCGTGGATCCGCGCCGGGCCGGCTCGATCTCGGCGCTGATGGGCTCGAGCTCGTTCGGCGCGGGGGCCCTGGCGTCTTGGGCTGGCGGGCTGTTGCACGACGGCACGCCGCGTCCGGTGGCCGGGGTGATGTTCGCCTGCCTGGTCGGCTCGGCCCTGGCGATCTTCTTCCTGGCCTTGCCCGGCGGGAAGAAGCCTCGGGCCTGAAAGGACCTAGGGGTTGGACGGCATGGAGAAGCCGCGCCAGGCCATCAGCGCCCACCCGACCATGAACGACAGTCCGCCGATCGGCGTGATGGCGCCCAGGATCCTCGGCGCGCCCAGGGCCATGGCGTAGAGCGAGCCCGAAAACACCAGCGTCCCGACGAAGAACAGCGCCGTGACCAGGCCCATGCCCTTGGCCCCGGCCCGATGCAGGGCGAAGGCGCCAAACACCGCCAGGGCGTGGACCATCTGATACTGCGCGCCGGTCTTCAGCCACTCGACGGCTTTCCAGCCCTCGATGCCGTGGGCGGCGAAGGCGCCGAAGGCCACGGACAGCAGGCCGCTCAGCGCCGCCAGGCCAGTCCAGGTCCGGGGAGTCCATCCCTCCATCGGCTTACGCTCCGTCACCGTTGCAATCGTCGAGCGCGACCTTAACGTCGTTCATCTGGACGTAAAGCGAAGCCGGCTCCGTAAGCAGCCAGAGCGTTCGCGCGTCCAGAAGGGAGGACGGCATGGCGCTCACCTGGGGCGACGACTACCCGATCCATCAGACGCCCGAGCCCGTGGCCTATGCCGGGACGGATCGGAACTTCTACGACCGATACTTCTTCAACGGCTATGCGGCGCGGGGCGACGGGAACGACCTGTTCTTCGCCGCCGCGTTCGGGGTCTATCCGCATCTCAACATCGCGGACGCGGCCTTTTGCGTGATGAAGGACGGCAAGCAGGTCAATCTGCACGCCAGCCGCTGGCTGAAGATGGAGCGGATGGACCTGACGGTCGGACCGATCGCCATCGACGTTCTTGAGCCTCTGAAACGCCTGAAGCTGACCGTCTCTGCGCCGGAGCAGGGCCTAACCGCCGAGATCGTCTTCGAGGGCCGATCCTTCCCGATCGAGGAGCCGCGCTTCGTCCGCCGCAACGGCCCGCGCACGCTGCTCGACTACACCCGCCTCACCCAGAATGGCCGCTATAGCGGCTGGATCGAGGTCGACGGCGCGCGGACCAGTGTGGACGGCTTTGTCGGCACCCGCGACCGCTCGTGGGGCGTGCGGCCCGTTGGCGCGCGCGACCCGCAAGAGCTGGCGCCGCCGATGCCGCCGCAGTTCTTCTGGCTATGGGCGCCGTGCAATTTCGACGACGGCAGCCTGTTCTTCCACACCAATGACGACGAACTGGGCCGGGCCTGGAACCGTCGCGCGCTCTGGCTGGAAGACGGCGGACGCGAGAACGATTTCGGCGGCTTCGCGCGGTCGTCCTGCGTCATCGAGTGGAAGAGCGGCACGCGCCACGCGTCCGCCGCGACACTGGACCTGGGCGCCGACGGGACGATGATGATCGAGCCCAAGACCGAGTTCTTCATGCTGGGCCTGGGCTACAACCACCCCGTCTGGGGGCATGGCCTCAACCAAGGCGAGCTGAAGGTCGAGCGGGAGGACTTCGTCACCGCCGACTTGGACCGCAAGATGCCCCATCTGCTGCACGTCCAGGCGCTGAGCGATGTGACCTATGTCGACGGCGCGGGCCGCTCGCGAAAGGGCAGGGGCGTCTTCGAGCAACTGGCCATCGGTCCGCACGCGACCTCGGGCTTCGCCTCGATCCTGGACATGGCCCCTTGAGCGGCCCCCTCTCGATGAGCTTGGCTGAACGCTTGGAGGCGTATCTCGCCCGGACCTGGGGCCAGCCGGTCGCGGGCTCCGACCTCTCGCGCATCCCTGGCGGCGCCAGTCGGGAGACCTATCGTTTCGTCGCGAATGTGGGTGGCGAGACCAAGCCCCTGATCCTGCGCCGCGACCCGCCCGGCAGCCTGATCGAGACCGACCGCGGCCTGGAATACCTGGCCCTGGAGAGTTTCCACGATCGCGTGCCCGCGCCACGCCCCATCGCCATGGACGCCGAGGGCGCGGAGCTGGAGCGGCCGTTCTTCATCATGGAGCGGGTTGAGGGCGGGACGGTGGTCTCGCCGTTCACGGCGATGCCTTATGGCGCCCACGCCCGGACGGTCGGCGAGGCGTTCTTCGACATCCTGGGCCGCATAGCGGGCGCCGATCCCGCCGGCCTGCCGTTGGCGAAGGTCGCCGAGGCGCCCGCGCCCGACGACTGTTGGCGGATCGCCGTCGACCACTGGGCCGCCGTGATCGAGGCCGACGAGCAGCATCCCCAACCGATTGTCCGCGCCGCCATCCGGCTGTTGCGCCGCCGGCCGCCGCCGCCGCCCAGCGCGGTGCGGGTGGTGCACGGCGATTATCGCGGCGGCAATTTCCTGCACGCGCCGGACGGCCGCATCCTGGCGGTGCTGGACTGGGAAATGGTCCATCTGGGCGATCCGCTGGAGGACCTGGCCTGGGCCATCGATCCGCTGTGGAACCCTTTCGACACGACGACCGTCGCCGCCATGATCCCGCGCGACGAAGCCCTCACCATCTGGTCGAAGGCCAGCGGTCTCACGGTCGATGAGGAGGCCCTGGCCTGGTGGTCGCTGTTCGCGGCCGTGAAGGGTCAGGCGATCTGGACCTCGGCGGCCAAGGAATATCGCGATGGCGGCTTCAAGGAGCCGATCCTGGCGGTGTCGGGCTGGTACACGGCCCGGCGGCACGACCAGATCCTGGCCGCCGCGATGCTGCGTCTGGAGGATCTGTCATGACCCCAAGCCTGCCCGACATCCTGGTCGGCAACTTCATGTGCATGGCCGATCCCGGACCGCCCGAACAGCAGGGCGAGTTCATGGCCGGCAAGGTCGGGCTGGTGGCCCTGCTGTCGCTGCTGGCCGCCCAGGAGGCCGAGCGCGGCGCGGCTGCGCGGGTCGACGAGAACGCTCTGATCCGCGCGGCTTTGACCGAGGCGGCTGCCGAATACGGGCTGGACGTCGCGCGCCTTCCGTCCACGGACGAGGTCACCCTCTCGTCGCTCGACCGCGTCAACGCGGCGCTGCGGACGGCGCTGATCGGGCTGCACGAGGCGGTCGAGGCGCGGGACGACACCGCGCGCCACCACGCGATCCTGCGGCTCTACGTGAAGATGGCCGACCTGCGGCGGTTGGACCTGCCGCCGTTGCCGGCGCGCTGAGCGTAATCCTCGGGCGAGATCCTCGGCCCTACTTGTGCTTGTTGTGCTGGGCCAGCTCTTCCGGCTTGATGTCGAGGGGAGCCGGGGCGGCGGCGTTGTAGGCGGCCGTCTGGTTCAGGTCCATGACCACGCTGCGGTGGCCTTCCCAGATCATGTGGACGGCGACGTAGAGCACGATCGCCAGGCCGATGAAGCCGATCCAGCGGTGCTTGTGCAGCAGGTTGGCGATGGCGCTGGCGGCCAGGCCCATCAGGGCGATCGACAGCAGCAGGCCGAAGATCAGGATGCCCGGGTGCTCGCGCGCCGCGCCGGCCACGGCCAGCACATTGTCCAGCGACATCGAGACGTCGGCGATCAGCACCTGGATGAAGGCCTGCTTGAACGACTTGGCGGGCCGGGTCCGCGGTTCGGTGCTGTCATCGCCGTCGATCGAGGCCATGGCGTCGGCGTTGGCGGCCTGCTCGCGCAGCTCGCGCCACATCTTCCAACACACCCACAGCAGCAGGAAGCCGCCGGCCAGCAGCAGGCCGATGACGCCCAGCAGCCAGGTGGTGATCAGGGCGAAGCTGATCCGCAGCACGACCGCCGCGCCCAGGCCGTAGAGAATGACCTTCTTGCGGTCCTTGGGCGGCAGGCCGCCCGCCGCCAGGCCAACGGCCACGGCGTTGTCGCCGGCCAGGACCAGGTCGATCATCAGCACTTGCAGCAGAGCGGTCAGAGGGCCTTGCAGGCCGCCCAGATGGGCCGTCAGCGTTTCGAACATGTATCCTCAATGCGGTGAGGCGCGCGGGGATGCAAGGCGCAAAAAGAGCCGGTCCACCGCAAATACGACGACGCCCCGGACCATCGATCCGGGGCGTCGCTTTTTCGTCCGGCGCGGGCCCTAGTGGGCGGGCTCGGGTTCCTTGTGGTGGGCGTCGTGATGCCCTTCGGCGTGAGCCTCATGACCTGGCGCGGCGTGGACGGGTTCGTCATGAGCCGCGGGCTGTTCGCCATGATGGTCGTCATGGTTGGCCGGGGGGGGCGAGGCGGCGGCGACCATCGGGTTCACGTACGAAACATGTTCGGCCGGCGCGTGCGGCTCGGGATGAGCCTCGGCGTGCAGGTCGTGGCCGTGGCCGTCGTGCGCCGCATGGCCATGGTCGTCATGAGCAAGAGCGTCGTGGCCATGGCTGTCATGGCCCTGGCCGTGATCGTCATGGCCATGACCGTGGTCGTCATGATGCGAGACCGCCGAAGCGACCGCGGCGCCCGCCACCGCGCCACCGGCCGCGGCCAGGAACGGGTTGACGTGCGAGACGTGGGTCGAGGCCGGGGCGTGCTGCTCCTGCTCGTATTCCATCTCATTGCGGCCGTAGTCGGTCAGGGTGCGGTACTTGCGCTGGCGTTCGGCGCGCCGACGCGCCGATGAGGCGCTGCGCGAGACGCCGACCAGGATGATCAGCGCCAGCAGCACCAGGGCCACGCCCAGCGCGGTCTTGATCGGCACGGCGCCGAGGCCCGGCAGCGAGATATTGCCGTTCAGGGCGCCCAGGTCGAGCTTGCCGACGCCCTTCTTGGCCTGTTCAGGCAGGGCTGCGACGCGCTTGCTGATCTCGCCCAGCGAGAAGCCTTGCGGGGTCTTGGCGCCGTTCAGCTCGAGGCCGAACCGAGACTTCAGCTGGCCCTTGGCCTCCGGACCCGGCTTGACCTGCCAGGCGAAGGTTGTCGGCTCGCCCGGCTTGAGGACCGCCGTCTGGCGACCGTTCGGCGTGACTTCATAGCCGTCGCCCGACAGCTCTGCATAGGCGCTGGTCTTCTTGGCGGCCTTGGTCAGGCCCAGCTTGGCGGCTTCCTGCTTGATCAGGTCGCCCAGCGTGGCCGGCAGCGACAGGGTCACCTGCCCGGGCTGGTTCTTGCCCAGGCTCTCGCCGGCGGCCAGGACCGCTCCATTGGTGGCGGCGGGCGCGACGACGGCCTGCAGTTGCTCGAGCTTGGTCGCGGGCTTCGCGGGAACGGGCGGAGCCACCGGCTTGGCGGCCACGACGGGCGGCTTGGCCAGCGGCGCGGCGGGCACGGCCGGCTTGACGGCTTGTACGGGCGCGGGGGCCGGCGCCACGGTCTTGGGCGTCACCGGCTTGGCGACGACCATGGGCTTGGGCGCCGGCTTCGGCGCGGACTGGATGACCGGCTTCGGCGCGGCGTGAGCGGCCGGGATCGTCGCGTGGACGCGATGCGGCTTCGGCTCGTAGCGGCTGGCGCCCCTCGGATTGGCGATCGGGCGCATGGCCGTGACCAGCGTGCCGTCCGGACGGCGCCAGGTCTTCAGATGCGAGTTGCGCGACGGCGGCGGCAGCGGGCTGGAGGTCACGCCGGCGTCGGCGCGGGCCTGGGCCTGGGCCTGGGCCTGGCTCGGACCGCCCAGCAGGCCGTCCTGGGCCTGTTCGGCGCTGGGCGGCGGCGGAGCCCCCATCAGCTCCGGCGTCATGGACGCATCCTGGCGGTCGCTGGACGGCGGCGGCGCGTTTACCGGATCCCCCGCGCTGCAGCCGGCGAGCGCGAGAACGCCGACCGCCGTGGTGGCCAAGGCGGCCAAGCGTACCTTACGTCCAAACATCGGGTCCCCCGATCCCATGTCTAACTCCTCCACGAGCAAGCGCTCGCGGACCATTGTTCGCGAGAAGAGCACGTGCCTGCGACGAAATCAAAACGGTTAAGAAGGATTCACGAAACAGTTTCGTCCGCCGCGCGAACTTTCGAGGCCTCGTAGAGCGCGATGGCCGCCGCGGCGGACACGTTCAGGCTCTCGAAACCGCCCGGCATGGGTATCTTTCCCAAGGCGTCGCAGTGTTCCGCGACAAGACGACGAACGCCTTCGCCCTCCGAACCCAGAACGAGCACGGTGGGCTGGTGGTCGAGGACGGCCTCCAGGCTTTCCTCGGCCTCGCCGGCCAGGGCCACGGCGCGCCAGCCCATGTCGGCCAGTTCCTCCAGGGCGCGTGAAAGATTGACAACGCGCGCGTGCGCGACCTTGTCCACCGCCCCGACAGCGGTCTTGGCCAGCACGCCGGACAGCACCGGGGCGTGGCGGTCCTGCAGGATCACGCCCTTGGCGCCGAAGGCGGCGGCCGACCGGAAGATGGCGCCGATGTTCTGCGGGTCGGTGATCTGGTCCAGCATGACCAGCAGGCCCTTGGCCGGCGAGCCCATCTCGGCGATCGACAGCGACTCGGCCTCGTCGATCTTCAGCGCCAGGCCCTGGTGCACGGCGCCTTGGGGCAGGTGCTTGGCGATCTCCTGGCCTTCCATCACCTGCAGGCAGGCCAGCTTCTGCAGATCGGGGCCGAGTCGCTTGGCGCGGTCAGGGGTCGCCAGAAGGCGCTTCGGCGCCGGCCGCAGGGGGTTGGAAAGCGCCGCCTCGACGGCGTGAGTCCCCCAGATCCAGTCCTTGGCGTCGCCTTGCCCGCGAGAAAACTCGTTTTTATTCCGGGGCTTGGAACGAAAATCGCGTCCGGGTGCAGAAGGACGTTTCCGGTCGTTGCGTTCGGAATGAGAGGACACTATAAGACGCGCTCCGATTTGGGGCCCCAAGGGTTTCTTAGCCGGCCGGCGCTGCTCTTAGCATCGTCCGTCACCGTCCAAAGAAGCTTTTGTTCTGGTTCGAAGTTCAACGGCTTGCTGTTGCGCATCGAACCGGCTAAAGGCCGCCGGCTTCGGAACTCCGTCGCGTGCTTGGGGGAATGTCCCGAGTGGCAAAGGGGGGGGACTGTAAATCCCCTGGCGTACGCCTTCGCAGGTTCGAGTCCTGCTTCCCCCACCATGCACGCGACGAGTTCCGAGACGGGCGCGTCCTGAAGGCAAGATGGGTCCCAGAGCCGTAAGACCGGGAGCCGATCGCGACCCCGCTAGCCCACGATTGGGTGACACCCCGATCTGGTACTGGGCGGGTATAGCACAATGGTAGTGCAGCAGCCTTCCAAGCTGAGGATGCGGGTTCGATTCCCGCTACCCGCTCCAGCTCCCCATATGAGTTACCCCAACAACACCCGCCGGCGCGAAGGTAGAGACGATGGCCAAGGAAAAGTTCGAACGCACTAAGCCGCACTGCAACATCGGCACCATCGGTCACGTTGACCATGGCAAGACGACGCTGACGGCGGCGATCACGATCACGCTGGCGAAGTCGGGCGGCGCGACCGCCAAGAACTACGCCGACATCGACGCCGCGCCGGAAGAAAAGGCCCGCGGCATCACGATCAACACCGCGCACGTCGAGTATGAGACGGCCAACCGTCACTACGCGCACGTCGACTGCCCCGGCCACGCCGACTACGTGAAGAACATGATCACGGGCGCGGCCCAGATGGACGGCGCGATCCTGGTCGTGTCGGCCGCCGACGGCCCGATGCCGCAGACCCGCGAGCACATCCTGCTGGCCCGTCAGGTCGGCGTGCCGGCTCTGGTGGTGTTCATGAACAAGGTCGACATGGTCGACGACGAAGAGCTGCTGGAGCTCGTCGAAATGGAAGTGCGCGAGCTGCTGAGCAGCTACCAGTTCCCGGGCGACGACATTCCGATCACCAAGGGTTCGGCCCTGGCCGCGGTCGAAGGCCGCGACGCCAAGATCGGCGAAGAGGCGATCCTGGCGCTGATGGCTTCGGTCGACGCCTACATCCCGCAGCCGGAACGCCCCGTTGACCTGCCGTTCCTGATGCCGGTCGAAGACGTGTTCTCGATCTCGGGCCGCGGCACCGTGGTCACGGGCCGTATCGAAAAGGGCATCGTGAAGGTCGGCGAGGAAGTCGAAATCGTCGGCATCCGTCCGGTTCAGAAGACAACCTGCACGGGCGTCGAAATGTTCCGCAAGCTGCTGGACCAAGGTCAAGCCGGCGACAACGTGGGCGTGCTGCTGCGCGGCACCAAGCGTGAAGACGTCGAGCGCGGCCAAGTGCTGTGCAAGCCGGGTTCGATCACCCCGCACACGAAGTTCGTGGCCGAGGCCTACATCCTGAACAAGGAAGAAGGCGGCCGTCACACCCCGTTCTTCACCAACTACCGTCCGCAGTTCTACTTCCGCACGACCGATGTCACCGGCATCATCAAGCTGAAGGAAGGCGTGGAAATGATCATGCCGGGCGACAACGCCGAGCTGGACGTCGAGCTGATCACCCCGATCGCCATGGACCAAGGCCTGCGCTTCGCCATCCGCGAAGGCGGCCGCACGGTCGGCGCCGGCGTCGTCGCCAAGATCGTCGAGTAATCGACCGATCTCAGCGACAGCTGAACTGATCTAAGCGAAGGCCCCGGAGAGCAATCTCCGGGGCCTTTTGCTGTGGGCCAATGTCTGACTTGGGTGGAAAACCGACGTCGACATCAGCCCCATCCAACGGCGTCGAACATCTCCTGGCGCTCGTCTTCGCTGAGCAGGGCCATTCTCGCGAGTGTCCGCTTCCCCTTCGCGAGGGCGAGCACGGCCAGGATGCTGCTCACTAAGTCGTCGTCGCGCGCCGATGGCAGCTCCGCCAGCGCCCGAGCCTCCAGCTCCGCCCATCCCCGCTTGTAGTCGACGGCCAACCACGCCGGCATCGCGGGGTTATCGCCGCCGTGCCGGGCTTCTTCAATTGTTGCCGCGAGGGCGTACACGTTCCAATCGGGCCGCAGCTGCTTGGCATAGATGCGCACGATCGCTGGGATCGCGGCGTATGACGCTTCGCCTACGTCGCCCTGATGGTGCAACTCCTCCCAGAATTCCTCCCAAGCGGCCGCATCCCCCGAGGAAAGCCGACGAAGCGCAGGCCTGGCGTCATACGATCGCCGGAAGGCGCCTTGGAGTTCGCTCCAACGCGTGTCGGAGAGATCAAGCGTAAGAGGTTCCATCGGGCGATGATGGACCCGAAGTCGGCCGGTTCCGCAATGGGTGGGTTGCGGGCGCTAAGCCGCCTTTACGTTGGCCATGATCGCGGCGGCCTTCTCAGCGACTAGGCGATCACGGTCGTGATCTGGCTCTCCGCCCATATCGACGCTGCTTAGATAGTTAGCGACCTCTTCAATCGACGCGCCTGCTTTGAGTTTGGAGAACACCTGCGTCGCATAGGAGTCGTACTCGTCAGCCGGCAGATGAGGCATCATACCAATCGGATCCCAATCCTCCCGGAGGAGCTGCTTTATGGCTTCAAGCGCGTTTGCCCGCGGCGCCCCGTCCTGCGGCTCGGGTCGGCGACATCGCTAAGTGGTTCGTTTTGAGCTTTTTCGATTGGGAGACCTAGGGGAGACCAATTCAATTTCCGCCAATGAACTGCAACGAGCAGAGCAACGGCGGCCCAAGGGATAATATCCACGAATACGCCCAGCATAGGATAGTGCTGCGTCCAATCAGGATCACGCAGATAGCGCCTGACAGTCACGCTGCCATAGACGAGGGTGTGGACCAGTACGCTCCAGCGACTGAGGCGGCTGGCGGCGTAGACTTGGTATCCAAGGCCACAGAAGACCGTGACCCGCCAGGACAACTCAAGCGGGTTGATCTGCGCGCTCACCAGCGTGGACGCGATCGCCAGCGCTTGAAGCACCATAAATATCAGCCAAATCGAAATCGCGATCTTGATCGTGAAGGGTACGCGCGTCTTCACAGCGGGCATCTGAAATCCTTTGTCGACGCCAACCTACAGCCCAGACTCGTGGTGGACAAACGGCTCTGCGCAACTTCCGCAATGGGTCGAAAGCGGAGTTTCGTTGGGTCTGCTGTCGATTGACAGTGAGCAGCAATTCCCATCGATGCACGGGAACTGACGCGCACGATCCAAGCAAGATCAACACCTTACCCCCACATCCCACGAGCCCGCTCAAATTCGACGCATCGCCCTCAAAACCTCGCCCATACTTCTCCTTGCCCCGTCGCGGGGGAGGGCGTTCAGCTGGCGACCGAAGGCGCGGCGGGGGTGATCGAGCGGGAAGCGCTGGTCGTGGCCTTCGGGCCGCCCTCGTGACGGATCTGGACGGGTTCCCTGAAACATCGGGACGAAAATCCAGCGGCGAGGGTCGATCGGCGCGGCAGGCGCGGGCTGAAATCGCCCGCGCGGTCCGGAGGGAACGCATCTTCCTCCGCCCGCCGGGGGCCACTGTCGGAAGCGGGTTAAGACCCCGCGCGCCGAAGGCTCACGACCAACGGTCACGCGGAGCGCTCCGGCCTCGGCCGAAACGGTATTTCTCTACCCCATCCTCCGGGCCCTGCCCGGACGCTCCGCCGCCTCCCCAAGCCTGCCGGCTCCACCGGCGGGAGGGCGCCGGCGCGCGCTCAGCCCTCGACGAAGCGCGGGATCGGTCCGACCTGAGGCGTCTGGTCCGGCAATTCGACGAACTCTTCGTCCATGAAGCACCAGCCCCAGCCCTCGGGCGGGTCGTAGCCCTCGATGATCGGATGCTTGGTCGCGCGGAAGTGGGCGGTGGCGTGCTTGCTGGGGCTGTCGTCGCAGCAGCCGACATGGCCGCAGGTCCGGCACAGGCGCAGGTGAACCCACCAGCCGCCGGTCTTCAGGCACTCCTCGCAGCCCTTGGCGCTGGGCGTGACGTGATGGATGGCGTCGCCGTGCGTGCAAGACATCAAAGGGCTCCTCAGGCTTCGGCGAGATAGGCGTGGATGGCGGCGACGGCCTGGGCGCCTTCGCCGATGGCGGCCCCGACGCGCTTGACCGAGCCGGCCCGCACGTCGCCGATCGCGAACACGCCCTTGCGGCTGGTCTGCAGCAGCGGGTGGCCGGGCGCCAGGTCGGCCCCGGTGCGGACGAAGCCGTGATTGTCCAGCTCGACATGGCAGTGGGTCAGCCAGGCGGTGTTGGGCGCGGCGCCGATGAACAGGAAGAGGTGGCTGATCGCCTGGACGGTCTCGACGCCGTCCGGACCGCGCCAGCGCACGGCCGACAGCTGGTTGGGCTTGCCGTCCTCGCCTTCCAGGTCGACGATTGCGCTTTTGACGATGACCTCGATATTGGGCGTGCTCTCGATGCGGTCGATCAGGTAGCGGGACATGGTCGCCGCCAGGCTCTCGCCGCGCACGATCATCCAGACCTTCTTGACCTGGCTGGCCAGGTAGACCGCCGCCTGGCCCGCCGAATTGCCGGCTCCGACCAGGGCGACCTCCTGGCCGGCGCACAGCTTGGCCTCCAGCGGCGAGGCCCAGTAGTGGACGCAGGCGCCTTCGAAGCGATCCAGGTTCTCGACCTCCAGCCGGCGATAACGGGCGCCGCTGGCGATGACCACGGTCTTGGCTTGCGCGGTCTCGCCGCTGGCGAGGGCCAGGCGATAGCGGTGCTGGCCGTCGTCGTCGCAGACCAGCGAGGCGACCTCGTCGGGAATGGCCAGCTCGGCCCCGAACTTCTGGGCCTGGCCATAGGCGCGGCCCATCAGGGCCATGCCGGTGATGCCGGTGGGGAAGCCCAGATAGTTCTCGATCCGCGCCGAGGCGCCGGCCTGGCCGCCAAAGGCGCGGGTGTCCAGCACCAGCACCGACAGCCCCTCCGAGGCGGCGTAGACGGCGGTGGCCAGGCCGGCCGGGCCCGCTCCGACGATGGCGACATCATAGAGGCGGTTGGCGTCGATCGGTCCGACCAGGCCGATGCAGCGGCCCAACTGGTGATTGGTGGGCTTTCGCAGGATCTCGCCGTTCGGACACAGCACGATCGGCAGCTCGCTGTCGTCGACCTGGAAGCGCTCGATCAGCACCCTGGCGCAGTCCATCTGGTCGGGGTCGAGGTGCTGGTAGGGATGGCCGTTGCGCGCCAGGAAGCCCGACAGGCGGATGACCTCCGCGTCGGCTTCGCGGCCGATGATGATCGGGCCGCCGGCCCCGGTCTCGATCAGGCTGACGCGGCGCAGGATCAGGGCGCGCATGATCTGTTCGCCCAATTCGGCCTCGGCGACCAGCACGGCGCGCAGCCGTTCGGGGGCGATCAGCAGGGCCTCGACCTGGGTGAGGGCCTTGACGTCGACCAGGGACGGGCGGCCAGAAAGCTGGGCGATCTCGCCGACGAACTGGCCGGCGTCATGCTCGACGATCGTCTGGTGCTCGTCGTGGGCGTCGCGGCGGCTGATCGCCACCCGGCCGGCCAGGATCACGATCAGGCCGGGCGAGGCGACGCCGGCCGTGGCCAGGGCCGACCCGGCCTCCGCGTGGATCACCTGGCCAAAGCGGCGCAGCCGATCGATCTCGGCCGCCTCCAGCCGGGGAAACATCTGCGCGCGTCGGGTGTCGAAGGTCGTGCCAGCCATGGGGGAGAGATTGCGTCAGGAATGGCCCGCGGTCATCCGCCGAACGATGACGAATTTGAACATTCGTGCCGTCACCTCATCCCATCGGATGGTTTTCTTCCCCTGGCGTCGGGCCTAGGGTCGAGGCATGTCGCGTTCGTCCGCCACCCCACGTCCCGTCCTGCAATGGCGCGCCGGGACTCCCGTCCAGGCCCTCGAGCGGCCCTTGCCGCGCGAGACCGCCGTGGGCCTCTCGTTCGATGGCCGTCCGCATACCGTGCTGATGGCGACGCCGCGGGACGTCGAGGATCTGGCCCTGGGCTTCGTGATCACCGAAGGCATCGCCAGCGCCGCCGACGTGCTGGACATCGTTCGCAAGGACGAAGCGCTGGGCATACTGGTCGATATCCGCCTCGCGCCCGGCGCTCTGGCCAGGAAAGCCCGGCCGCGCAACCTGGAAGGCCGCTCCAGCTGCGGTCTCTGCGGGGTGCAGCGCCTGGCGGACGCCGTTCGGCCGCTGCCGGTTCTGGGCGAGGGCGTTAGGATCGAACACGTCGCCATCCCTCGCGCCCTGGCGGCGCTGGAGGCCGAGCAGGCCCTGGGTCGTCTGACCCGCGCCACCCACGCGGCGGCTTTCTTCAATAGAGAGGGCGGCCTCGTCGCGGTCCGCGAGGACGTCGGCCGGCATAACGCTCTCGACAAGCTGGCCGGAGCCATGGCGCGTGAGAGCATCGATATGTCGAGCGGTTTCGTCGTCGCCACCAGCCGGGCCTCGTTCGAAATGGTCGAGAAGACCGCGCGGATGGGCTGTCCGATCCTGGTCGCGGTCTCGGCCCCGACCGAACTGGCGGTGATCAAGGCGCAGGAGGCCAACCTGACGCTGGTGGCCTTGGCCCGCGCCGACGGCCACGCGGTGTTCGCCGGCGGCGAGCGTCTTATAGAGTCTGAATTGGAGCCGGTCTGATGGCGGACGATAAAGTCGCCCCTAGCAAGGTCGAGGGCGTTCGCCCCTACACCCATCCCGCCGGCGGCTGGGACGCGCTGAAGGCCGTGGCCGGCGCCCTGGTCGACCAGGAGACGGTGGTCGAGGGCGGCAAGACCCTGATGCGGGCCAACCAGCCGGAGGGCTTCGACTGCCCCGGCTGCGCCTGGCCCGACCCCAAGCACACCAGCTCGTTCGAGTTCTGCGAGAACGGCGCCAAGGCGGTGGCCTGGGAGGCGACGACCAAGCGCGCCACGCCGGAGGTCTTCGCCCAGCACACGGTCAGCGAGCTGCTGACCTGGACCGATCACGCCATCGAGGACCTAGGGCGACTGACCCAGCCCATGGCCTACGACCCGGCTGACGACCACTATAAAGCAATCCCGTGGGACGAGGCCTTCGCCCGCGCCGGCGGAGCGTTGAAGGCGCTGGCTCATCCGGATGAAGCGGAGTTCTACGCGTCGGGACGGGCCAGTAACGAGGCCGCCTTTCTCTACCAACTGCTGGGGCGACGGTTCGGGACCAACAATTTCCCGGACTGCTCGAACATGTGCCACGAGCCGACCAGCGTCGGCCTGCCGGACTCGATCGGCCTGGGCAAGGGCTCGGTGACCCTGGAGGACTTCGACCACGCCGACCTGATCCTGTGCTTCGGGCACAATCCGGGCACCAACCACCCGCGGATGATGACCTCGCTGCGCGACGCCAGCCGGCGCGGCGCGACGATCCTGGCCTTCAATCCGCTGAAGGAGCGGGCGCTGGAGAAGTTCGCCGCGCCGCAGGATCCGGTCGAGATGGCGACCCTGAGCTCGACCCCGATCGCCTCGGCCTATTTCCAGCTGAAGATCGGCGGCGACGCGGCCTTCGTGCAGGGCATGATGAAGGCTGTTCTGGCCATGGAGGCCCGCGACGGTGGCGTCCTGGATCGCGCCTTCATCGAGGAGCACACCGCCGGCTTCGAGATCCTGGCCGCCCAGCTCGAGGCCATGGACTGGGCCGATATCGAGGCCGGCAGCGGCATGTCGCGCGAACGGATCGAAGAGGCGGCGGCTGTCTACGCCAAGGCCAAGGCGACCATCCTCTGCTACGGCATGGGCCTGACCCAGCACCGAGACAGCTCCGGCACGGTGCAGCAGCTGGTCAACCTGCTGCTGCTGAAGGGCAATATCGGTCGGGCAGGGGCGGGGATCTGCCCGCTGCGGGGGCACTCCAACGTCCAGGGCAACCGCACGGTCGGCATCTGGGAAAAGCCGTCCACGGCGCTGTCGGATGCGATCCAGACTGTCTTCGGCTTCGACCCGCCGCGCGAGCACGGCCACACGGTGGTCGAGACGATCGAGGCTATGGAAGCTGGCCGGTCCAAGGTATTTCTGGGCCTGGGCGGCAATTTCGCCGTGGCCGCGCCCGACCCGGTGCGGACCTTCGCGGCCATGCGCAAGCTGGACATGGCCATCCATATCGCCACCAAGCCCAACCGCACCCACCTGCTGGTCGGCAAGGACGCGATCCTGCTGCCGTGCCTGGGCCGCACCGAGATGGACGTCCGCGCCGGCGTGCGCCAGTCGGTGACGGTCGAGGACTCGATGTCGATGGTCCACGCCTCGCGCGGCCTCAATCCGCCGGCGTCCGAGCACCTGATGTCCGAGCCGGCGATCGTGTCGGGGATTGCCCACGCGACCTTCGGCGACGATCCGCATGTCGACTGGCTGGGTCTGGCGGATGACTACGACGGCGTCCGCGACCTGATCGCGCGGGTTTTCCCGGGCTTCGAAGACTATAATGACAGGGTCCGCGTTCCGGGCGGCTTCCGCCTGCCGGTCGGGCCGACGGAGCGGATCTGGAAGACGGCCAGCGGCAAGGCCAACTTCCTGCCGTTCGATCCCAAGGGCGGCGACCCGCGCCAGGGCGATCCGGATGTGATGATCCTGACCACCCTACGCAGCCACGATCAGTACAACACCACGATCTATGGACTGAACGACCGCTATCGCGGGGTATTTGGCCGCCGCGACGTGATCTTCGCCAATCCCGACGACATGGCGCGGCTTGGCTTGGCGCAAGGCGACCTCGTCGATCTTGGCGCGGCTTTCGACGAGACCGGGGAGCGGATCGTCCGGGCCTTCACCGTGGTGGCGCGCGACATCCCGCCGGGCTGCCTGGCCGCCTACTATCCCGAGACCAATGTGGTGGTGTCGCTGGATGATCATGACCAGCGCTCGGGCACGCCGGCCTACAAGTCCGCCCCCGTGCGTCTGCGTCCTCACCAGACCGCATGGCAAGGCGCGGGGGCGCGCAACTAAAGCGGTTGTTAGGGGCGGCTCCGTTTAATGCGCCCAACCCAAGGGAGAGGGCGCGTGGGCGTGGACGTCGAGACCGTGGCGGTTTCAGAGCTGGGAGCGGCCGAGCGCGCGCTCTGGAACCGCTTCCGCGAGCAAGACCTCGCCCTGGCCAGTCCCTATTTCGACCTGCGTTTCGTGGAGGCCGCCAGCCAGGTCGCGCCGGGCGCCGGCATCGCCGTCGTTCGCGAGGGCGGGGCGGTGCGCGGCTTCTTGCCGTTCCAGCAGCGGGGCGGTCTGCTGCAGCCGCTGGGCGCGCCGCTCAGCGACTTCCACGGCCTGATCGCCGAGCCGGGCCACTCCATTGGCGCGTTGCTGCCGCACGTTGAAGGCGTCCGCCGGGCGCGGGTCAGTGGCCTGATCGGGGCGCGAGAGGCGGACCGGCCGGGACTGTCGGCTCGCCGCGCCATGGCCGCCGATCTCTCGCGAGGCTTCGACGCCTATCTGGCCGGCCGCGATGCGCGCTTCCTGAAGGACAAGCGCCGCCGCCGCCGCGCCCTGGAGCGCGACCATGGCGCGCTGTCGTTCAGCTTCGAGCGGCCGACGCGCGCTGAGGTCGAGCACCTCGTCGCCCGCAAGCGCGCTCAGCTGGCGCGCACGCACCAGTACGACATCTTCGCCTGCGGCTGGACGGTGGCGCTGCTGCATCGGCTGGCCGAGATCGACGCGCCGGACTTCGGGCTGCGGCTGGCGGTCTTGAAGGCCGGGGGGACGCTCGTCGCCGCCGAGCTGGGCCTGACCTCGGGCGCGCGGCATCATCTGTGGTTCCCGATCTACGAACCGGCCTTCGCCAAGTACTCGCCCGGCAGCCTGATGACGCTCGACACACTGCAGGCCGCCGCCGTGCGCGGCGTCACGCGCGTTGACTTCGGCGTCGACGCCGACGCCTACAAGCGCGACTTCGCCGATCCGGCCGAGGCGGTTTTCGAGGGTCTGATCGAGCGGCGGGTCTCGTCACGCGGCCTGTCGATGCGCGGCTTCGGC
Organism: Caulobacter sp. FV1ye6ST; assembly: GCF_058681225.1. Classification (NCBI taxonomy): domain Bacteria; kingdom Pseudomonadati; phylum Pseudomonadota; class Alphaproteobacteria; order Caulobacterales; family Caulobacteraceae; genus Caulobacter; species Caulobacter sp. FV1ye6ST. The sequence continues at coordinate 3,294,470 of NZ_CM178733.1, read as the reverse complement.
GTCTCGCGTCTGGCGCGGCGGTTCGACCGCATCGTGGCCTGCGAGCCAGGTCTCGTTGGACAGATCCGGGGCGGGACCGGCTTCATGGCCGCCATGGCGCGCCGCCACCCCAGGTTGGGCGCCGGCGTCGGTCTGGGGCTGGGTTTGGGACTCGGTCTGGCGGTCCTGATGGTCGACTAGGCGACCCGCGTTATATGACATAGCGGTCATGACCTCGAATTAAGTCGAAACCTTGTCGAGCCCCCGCTAGCTTCCCCTCATCGAACTACACGCAATCGAGGGGAGAACATCGATGCGCGCTCTGACCACCCTGGCCGTTCTGGCCGCCGCCGTCACCGCCGCGGGCGCCGCCCAGGCCGCCCCGTCCGTGAAGATCAAGGATGCCGTCGCCCGCGTTGTGGTCATCCCCGAGAACCGCTCGGACGTGAAGGTCGAGTTCATCACCACAAACGCCAGCCTGCCGCTGAGCGTGCGCCAGAACGGCGACGAGGTGATCGTCGACGGCGACCTGCGCATGAACCGGATCAACAGCTGCAACAGCCGTAACGGCAAGACCTGGGTGAAGGTCCGCGGCGTCGGCGAGGTGTCCTATGACAACTTCCCGCAGATCGCCGTGCGCGTGCCGTTGAACGTCAAGGTCCAGGCCGGCGGCGCGGTGTTCGGCGATATCGGTCGCTCGGACAGCGTCAACCTGGCCAATGCCGGCTGCGGCGACTGGACGGTGGCCAACACCCGGGGCGAACTGCATGTCAGCCAAGCCGGCTCGGGCGACACCAAGGCCGGGACCGCCTCCTCGGTCGAGATCAGCATCGCCGGCTCGGGCGACGTGACGACCCAGGCGGTCTCCGGCGACATGGAAGCCAACATCGCTGGCTCGGGCGACATCAAGGTCGCCAGCATCGCCGGCAAGTTGGAAGGCAACATCGCCGGTTCGGGCAACATCACCGTCCTGGGCGGCCGTAGCCGAATGGTCGAGGTCAATGTGATGGGTTCGGGCGACGTGGCCTTCAACGGCGAAGCCGATGAGGTCGACGTCTCGGTCGCCGGCTCGGGCGACATCCGCATCGCCAAGGTCAACGGCGCTGTCAGGAAGCACGTGGCCGGTTCGGGCGACGTGATCATCGGCGGCCGCTAAGCGCGTCACCCACTCTATATAATAGAGCAAAGGCCCCGGGATCGCTCCCGGGGCCTTCTTCATGTCCAGATGGACGGGGCCGTTTAGCGGACGCCGAAACCAAACAGGTCGCTGGCGGTCGCCAGGTCGGCGCCGGCGCGATCGCGGTCCTTCAGGCTGCCGCCGAACGTGTAGCGGAAGCCGACCTTGACGGCGTCCGAGTTCAGCTTGGCCAGGTCCTTCGACTCGGCGTGGGTGTACTTGGCGAAGGTCGACCAGCCGGTGTTGGCGAACTTGTATTCGCCGCCAGCATTCACGTCCCACAGGTCGGCATTGACGTTGGTGTCGATGCGCGACCAGCCGGCGCCCGCGTTCAGGCGGAAGTTGTCCGACACGAAGTAACGGGCTTCGCCGCGCACGGTGTAGAGGTCGGCGTCCAGGTCGTTCGACTGTCCGTAAGCGACCAGGCCCGTCAGGGTGACGTTGTCCAGGTACTTCTGGGCTTCGGCGCCGACGGCCCACAGGGTGTCGTTCGACGGACGCGACAGGGCGGTGAAGCCGCCGACGCGCACGGTGTCGCCCAGCTTGGTCGTCAGGTGGACGGCGCCCGAGGCGACGGTTTCGTCCGACAGGTCGTTGTCCGAGATCGAAACGTCGCCGTTGGCGGTCACGGTCCAGGCGCTGGCCAGCGGGATGGCGACCGAACCGTCGATGACGGCCGAGGTCCCGTGGTTGCCGCCAGCGCGGGTGTTGACGTCGGCGTAGTTCACGGCGGCGCCGACCGAACCGATGTTTTGAGCGAAGGCCGGGGCCGAGACGGCGGCGGCGATCAAGGCGGCGGTGGCGAAGAGCTTCGTATTCATAGTGGGGTATCCCCTTACACAAGAGTGGCTCACCGACTGGCTGGACGGTCGTTGTTGGGGGGAGGGGCCGCCCAGTCCGTCGGTGAGGGGCGGCATCTATGGAGGTTCGACCTGGGCCTCAAGACCGACGGCGCCGCTTCGGGGCCGATTTATACAAATTTGTGACACTTGCGCGGGAGAGAATTTCGTCTACGCGCAAGCGGGCGCACGTTCTTGCTAGTCATTGAGCGGAATAGGTTAAAAGCCGACCGGCGTTATGTTTTCGAGGGACTTGCGTAGCGGGGGCAGGGCGCCTATTCAGAACCGGCCCGACGAGTCGCGTTCCACAAAGTCGCGATGAGCCGGGCACAGCGCTTGACGAAACCGATTCTGGAACGTACAAGCGCGCCTCTGTTGGACCGGCTGTGAGCTCTAGGGCTCAAACGCGGTTCGCGAGACGCCCGGACATAGCGCCGCAATCCTTCTCTCGAGAGGGGGCGCAATATCTGGACAACCACCCCAGCGGGCAACCGCAGGGGTATTTTGTTTTGCGGACGCTGCGTACGAGCTCTCTCGGGAGTTCGAGTTGGTCTTTGAAATGGTTCGAGACGCGGGCGCAGCCCACTAGGAAACCGAGCGATATGGATCGTCAGAACATCCGCATCCGGCTCAAGGCCTTCGATCACCGCGTGTTGGATCATTCCACGCGCGAGATCGTCAATACGGCCAAGCGCACGGGTGCGACGGTACGGGGACCGATCCCCCTGCCCACGCTTATCGAGAAATTCACCGTCAACCGTTCGCCGCACGTCGACAAGAAGTCGCGCGAACAGTTCGAGATCCGTACGCACAAGCGCGTTCTCGACATCGTTGACCCGACTCCGCAGACCGTGGACGCGCTGATGAAGCTCGACCTGTCGGCCGGCGTTGACGTCGAAATCAAGCTGTAAGGAGGGCCGATCCATGACTCTCCCCACCCAACGCACTGGCATCCTCGCCAAGAAGCTCGGCATGACTCGCTTCTTCGATGAAGCCGGTCAGCATGTGCCGGTCACCGTCCTGTCGCTCGACGGTTGCCAGGTCACCGCTCAGCGCACCGTTGAGAAGGATGGCTACACCGCCCTCCAGCTCGGCGCTGGCGCCAAGAAGGCCAAGAACACCCCGAACGCCATGCGCGGTCACTTCGCGAAGGCGGCCGTCGAGCCGAAGCGCGTCGTCGCCGAATTCCGCGTCGAAGAGAACGCCCTGATCGAAGTTGGCGCCGAACTGACGGCCGACCACTTCGTCGCCGGCCAGAAGGTCGACATCCAAGGCGTGACCGTCGGTAAGGGCTTCGCCGGCGCCATGAAGCGCTGGAACTTCGGTGGTCTCCGCGCCACCCACGGTGTTTCGGTCTCGCACCGCTCGCACGGTTCGACCGGTAACCGCCAGGACCCGGGTCGTACGTTCCCGGGCAAGAAGATGGCTGGTCACCTCGGTCAAGAAACCGTCACCACGCTGAACGTCACCGTTTGGAAGGTGGACGTCGAGCGCGGCCTGATCCTGATCAAGGGCGCCGTCCCGGGTCACGAGGGCAGCTACGTGAAGGTTCGCGACGCCGTTAAGAAGGCTCTGCCCGCCGACGCTCCGCGTCCGGGCGCCTTCCGCAAGGCTGGCGAAGCTGCTCCCGTGGCCGCTGAAACCCCCGCTGAAGAGGCCCCCGCGGCAACGACCGAAGAGGGCGAAGGCTAATGAAACTCGACGTCATCAAGCTTGACGGCGCGAAGGCCGGTTCCGTGGATCTCGACGACGCCATCTTTGGCATCGACGAAATCCGTGGCGACATCCTTCAGCGCGTCGTGACCTGGCAGCTGGCCAAGCGCCGCTCGGGTAACCACAAGATTCAGGTTCGTAACGAGGTCTCTCGTACGAGCAAGAAGATGTACAAGCAAAAGGGCACCGGCGGCGCTCGTCACGGCTCGCGTCGTGCGGCTCAGTTCGTCGGCGGCGCCAAGGCCCACGGCCCTGTCGTCCGCAGCCACGCGTTCGACCTGCCGAAGAAGATCCGGGCCCTGGCTCTGCGCCACGCCCTGTCCTCGAAGGCCAAGGCCGGTTCGCTGGTCGTGCTGGACAGCGTTGTTCTGACCGAAGCGAAGACGGCCGCCCTGCGCGCCACCTTCGACAAGATCGGCCTGAAGAACGCCCTGGTCATCGCCGGGCCGGAAGTGGACGCGAACTTCAAGCTCGCCGCCCGCAACATCCCGAACGTGGATGTCCTGCCGAACGCCGGCCTGAACGTCTACGACGTGCTGCGTCGCCGGACCCTCGTCCTGACCAAGGACGCGGTCGAAGCGATCTCGGCGCGTTTCGCTGAGAAGGAAGCCGCCTAATGGCCGCCACCGCTCGCCACTACGACACGATCCTGTCGCCGGTGATCACTGAAAAGACGACTCTGCTCTCGGAGCAGAACAAGGTTGTCTTCAAGGTGGCCAACGACGCGACCAAGGACGAAATCGCCGCCGCCGTCGAAGAGCTGTTCAAGGTCAAGGTCACGAAGGTGAACACCATCGTCACCAAGGGCAAGACCAAGCGCTTCCGCGGCATCGTCGGGCGTCGCAACGACGTCAAAAAAGCGATCGTGACCCTGGCCGACGGCCAGTCGATCGACATCACGACGGGGCTCTAATCAGATGGCCTTGAAGCATTTCAACCCGACCAGCCCCGGCCAGCGCGGCCTGGTGCTGATCGACCGCAGCGAACTTCACAAGGGCAAGCCCGAGAAGAAGCTCGTTGAAGGCCTGACCAAGTCGGGCGGTCGCGGCGGCAATGGCCGTATCGCGGTCCGTTTCCGCGGCGGCGGCGCAAAGCGCCTGTACCGTCTGGTCGACTTCAAGCGTCGTAAGCAAGGCACGGCCTCGGTCGTTCGTCTCGAGTACGATCCGAACCGCACCGCCTTCATCGCCCTGATCAAGTATCAGGCCGATGGCGAGCTGTCGTACATCCTGGCCCCGCAACGCCTGAAGGTTGGTGACGAAGTCGTCACCGGCGAGAAGGTCGACGTGAAGCCGGGCAACGCCTCGCCGCTGCGCACGCTGCCGATCGGTACGATCATCCACAACATCGAGCTGAAGCCCGCCAAGGGTGGCCAGATCGCCCGTTCGGCTGGCGCCTACGCCCAGCTGGTCGGCCGTGACGCCGGCTACGCCCAGATCCGCCTGAACTCGGGCGAGCTGCGCATGGTGCTCGATACGTGCATGGCCACCGTCGGCGCCGTTTCGAACCCCGACCACATGAACCAGAACCTCGGCAAAGCCGGTCGTTCTCGTCACATGGGCCGTCGCCCGCACGTCCGCGGTGTCGCCATGAACCCGGTCGACCACCCCCACGGTGGTGGTGAAGGTCGTACCTCGGGCGGCCGCCACCCGGTGACCCCGGCTGGTAAGCCGACCAAGGGCGCCAAGACCCGCGTCAACAAGGCGACGGACAAGTTCATCATCCGTTCGCGCCACAAAGCGAAGAAGGGCCGCTAAGCCATGACCCGCTCCGTCTGGAAAGGCCCGTTTGTCGACGGGTACCTCCTGAAGAAGGCCGACGCCGCTCTGTCGTCGGGCCGCAAGGACGTCATCAAGACCTGGTCGCGTCGTTCGACCATCATGCCGCAATTCGTCGGCCTGGTGTTCGGCGTGCACAACGGCCAGAAGCACGTCCCCGTCTCCGTGTCGGAAGACATGGTCGGCATGAAGTTCGGCGAGTTCGCTCCGACCCGTAACTTCCCCGGCCACGCCGCCGACAAGAAGGCGAAGAGGAAGTAGGCCATGAGCCAAGCTAAACAACCTCGCCGCCTGCCGGCCAACGAAGCGATGTGTAAGGTTCGCACCTTGCGCACCAGCGCTCGCAAGCTGAACCTGGTCGCTCAGTCCATTCGTGGCCTGAACGTCCAGCGCGCTCTCAACGAGCTCGAGTTCAGCCACAAGCGTATCGCTCAGGACGTCCGCAAGGCGCTGTACTCGGCGATTTCGAACGCCGAGAACAACCACAACCTCGACATCGACTCCCTGGTCGTCGCCGAGGCCTATGTGGGCAAGAACCTGATCATGAAGCGTTTCTCGCCCCGCGCCCGCGGTCGCGCGACGCGCGTCGAGAAGCCGTTCTCCGAGATCACGATCGTGGTCCGCGAACTGGGTGAGGCCGCCTAATGGGTCAGAAAGTCAATCCGGTCGGGCTGCGGCTCGGCGTAAACCGCACCTGGGACAGCCGTTGGTTCGCCGACGGCGCCCAGTACGGCAAGATGCTGCACCAGGACCTCGCGATCCGCGCCAACCTGAAGAAGCGCCTGTACCAAGCTGGTGTCTCGCGCATCATCATCGAGCGTCCGCACAAGAAGTGCCGCATCACGATCTATGCCGCCCGTCCGGGCGTCATCATCGGCAAGAAGGGCGCTGACATCGACAAGCTCCGCAAGGACCTGTCGATCCAGACCGAGGGCGAAGTCCACCTGAACATCGTCGAGATCCGCAAGCCGGAAACCGACGCTCAGCTGGTGGCCGAGTCGATCGCTCAGCAACTCGAGCGCCGTATCGCTTTCCGTCGCGCCATGAAGCGTTCGATCCAGTCGGCCGTGCGTCTCGGCGCCAAGGGCATCCGGATCAACGTCTCGGGCCGCCTCGGCGGTGCGGAAATCGCTCGTATGGAATGGTATCGCGAAGGTCGCGTGCCGCTTCACACGCTGCGCGCCGACATCGACTTCGGTTTCGCTCAAGCCAAGACGACCTATGGCATCATCGGCGTGAAGACCTGGATCTTCAAGGGCGAGGTGCTGGAGCACGATCCGATGGCGCTCGACAAGCGTCTCGCCACTGAGTCCGGCCCGGCCGGCGAAGGTGGTGGGCGTGAGCGCGGCGATCGTCCCGACCGGGGCGACCGCAACCGTCGCGATCGCGGTTAAGGATTAGATCGCTATGCTGTCTCCGAAAAAGACCAAATTCCGCAAGCAGTTCAAGGGCCGCATCCACGGCACTTCGAAGGGCGGCACCATGCTGAACTTCGGTTCGTACGGCCTCAAGGCCGTCGAGCCGGAACGCATCACGGCCCGTCAAATCGAAGCCGCCCGTCGCGCCATCACCCGCCAGATGAAGCGTCAAGGCCGCGTCTGGATCCGTATCTTCCCCGACGTGCCGGTCACCGGCAAGCCGGCCGAAGTCCGGATGGGTAAGGGTAAGGGCGCCGTGGATTATTGGGCCGCTCGCGTGGCTCCAGGCCGCATCATGTTCGAAATCGACGGCGTGCCGGACGATATCGCGCGTGAAGCGCTCCGCCTGGGCGCCGCCAAGCTGCCGATCCGCACTCGTGTTGTCACCCGCATCGATGCGGGCGTGGCCCAGGAGGCTTGAGGCTCATGAAGATCGCTGACATCCGGGGCCTGACCCCCGACCAGCTGGCCGACACCCTGATCAGCCTGAAGAAAGAGCAGTTCAACCTGCGCTTCCAGGCCGCGACGGGCCAGGTCGAGAAGACCCACCGCGTCAACGAGATCCGCAAGGATATCGCGCGGATCAAGACCGTGCTGCGCGCCAAGGCCGCGGCTTAAGGAGAACGATATGCCCAAGCGTATCCTCGAAGGGGTGGTCGTCTCCGATAAGGGCGACAAGACCGTGGTGGTGAAGGTCGAACGGACCATCGTTCACCCGGTTCTTAAGAAGATCGTGCGTCAGTCCAAAAAGTACCACGCGCACGACGAATCCAACGCGTACAAGGCCGGCGAAGCTATTCGCATTGTCGAGTGCGCTCCGAAGTCCAAGCTGAAGACCTGGGAAGTGCTTCCCAAGGCTTCGGCTTAATCTGGAAGGTTTAGACCATGATCCAGATGCAAACTAACCTGGAAGTCGCTGACAATTCTGGCGCTCGCCGGGTCATGTGCATCAAGGTGTTGGGCGGCGCAGGCCGTCGCTACGCCAGCGTGGGCGACGTCATCGTCGTCTCCGTGAAAGAAGCCATCCCGCGTGGCCGCGTGAAGAAGGGTGACGTGCTTCGCGCCGTCGTCGTTCGCGTTAATCAAAATCTGAAGCGCAAGGATGGCTCGGTCATCCGCTTCGATAAGAACGCCGCGGTCATCGTGAACAAGTCGAGCGAGCCGGTCGGCACGCGGATCTTCGGCCCGGTTCCTCGTGAACTGCGCGCCAAGAACCACATGAAGATCATCTCCCTCGCTCCGGAGGTGCTGTAATGGCCGCTAAGATCAAGAAGGGCGACCGCGTCGTCGTTCTGGCTGGCAAGGACAAGGGCAAGCAAGGCGCTGTGACCCAAGTCCTGCCGAAGGACAACCGCGTGGTCGTGGAAGGCGTGAACATGGTTTCGCGTCACACCAAGGCGACCCAAGCCGACCCGCAAGGCGGCATCAAGCAAAAGGAAGCCGCGCTGCACGTCTCGAACGTCGCCATCGTGGACTCCAACGGCAAGCCCACCCGCGTCGGCTTCAAGATCGAAGGCGACAAGAAGGTGCGTGTCGCCAAGACGACCGGCGAGGTGATCAATGGCTGATCAAGCTTATGAGCCCCGGCTGAAGACCGTTTATCGCGAGCGCATCCGCGCCGCGATGAAGGAGCAGTTCGGTTACACCAACGAGATGCAGATCCCCAAGCTGGACAAGATCGTCCTGAACATGGGTATCGGCGAGGCCGTGGCCGACTCCAAGAAGGCCCAGGTCGCTCTGAAGGACCTGCAGGCGATCGCCGGCCAAAAGCCCGTCGCCACCAAGGCCCGCAAGTCCATCGCCGGCTTCAAGCTGCGCGAAGGCATGGTGGTCGGTGGTAAGGTCACCCTGCGCAAGGATCGGATGTACGAGTTCCTGGACCGCCTGGTCACGATCGCGCTTCCGCGCGTGAAGGACTTCCGTGGTCTGAACGGCAAGAGCTTCGACGGCCGTGGCAACTACGCCATGGGCCTGAAGGAGCACCTGGTGTTCCCGGAAATCAACTATGACCAGATCGAGCAGATCTGGGGCATGGACATCATCGTCTGCACCACTGCGAAGTCCGACCAGGAAGCCAAGGCTCTCCTGAAGGAATTCCAGTTCCCGTTCACGAATTAAGAGCGGGCAGGGAAAAGCACCATGGCAAAGAAAAGCGCCGTCAACCGCAACGAAGCCGTCAAGGCCCTCGTCAAGAAGTTCGCCGAAAAGCGCGCCGCGCTCAAGGCGACCGCCAACGACGAAAGCCTGCCGCTCGAGGAACGCTTCGAGGCTCGCCTCAAGCTCGCCAAGCTGCCCCGCAGCAGCTCGGCGATCCGCATCCGCAACCGCTGCGAAGTCACGGGCCGTCCGCGCGCCTACTACCGCAAGCTGAAGATGAGCCGTATCGCGCTCCGCGAACTGGGTTCGCAGGGTCAGATCCCCGGCCTCGTCAAGTCGAGCTGGTAAGGACGATCAGATGTCGATGAACGATCCCCTGAGCGACCTGATCGCTCGCATCAAGAACGCCGCCACGCGCAAGCGCAACAAGGTCTCGACGCCGGCTTCCAAGCTGCGCGCTCGCGTCCTCGACGTGCTGGCCGATGAAGGCTACATCCGTGGCTACTCGCTGATCGAGAAGCCCGGCGCGTTCCCCGAATTCGAGATCGAGCTCAAGTACTTTGACGGTGAGCCCGTGATCGCCGAAATCAGCCGCGTGTCCAAGCCTGGTCGCCGCGTCTACTCGTCGATCAAGGACCTGAAGCCGATCAAGAACGGCCTGGGCATCTCGATCCTTTCGACGCCGAAGGGCGTCATGTCGGACACCGCTGCACGCGACGCTAACGTCGGCGGCGAAGTCCTCTGCCGCGTCTACTAGGCGCGGGAGGGAAAGAGCATGTCACGTATCGGTAAGAAAGCCGTCGCAATCCCCTCGGGCGTCACCCTGACGCTCGACGGTCAGACGGTCACGGTAAAGGGCCCCAAGGGCCAGCTGTCGTGGACGATCGCCGACGAAGTCGAAGTCAAGCAAGAGGGCGCTGAGCTCCTTCTGACTCCGCGCGTCGACACGAAGCGCGCCAAGGGCATGTGGGGCCTGTCCCGCACTCTGGTCGCCAACATGGTGCATGGTGTCACCGCCGGGTTCGAGGAAAGCCTCGAACTGGTCGGCGTTGGTTACCGCGCGGCCATGAAGGGCACCGCCCTGAGCCTCCAGCTCGGTTTCAGCCACGACGTGGACGTTGAGGCTCCGGCCGGCGTCACCTTCGCTGTGCCGAAGCAGACCGAAATCAAGATCGCCGGCATCGACAAGCAGGCGGTTGGTGAGATTGCCGCGAAGATCCGCCGCATTCGTCCGCCGGAGCCCTACAAGGGCAAGGGCGTGCGTTATGCTGGCGAGAAGGTTCGCCGCAAGGAAGGCAAGAAGAAGTAAGCCATGGCGCTCTCTCCTCGTGAATCGGCGGCCAAGCGCGCTCAGCGCGTTCGCACCCGCCTCAAGAGCCTCGCCAACGGTCGCCCGCGTCTGTCGGTCTTCCGTTCGTCGAAGAACATCTACGCCCAGGTCATCGATGATGAACGCGGCGTGACCCTGGCGTCGGCTTCCACTCTGGAAGCTGAAGGCAAGGGCGCGGACAAGGATGCCGCTGCCGCTGTCGGCAAGCTCGTCGCCGAGCGCGCCATCGAAAAGGGCGTCAAGGACGTCGTCTTCGATCGTGGTGGTTACATCTTCCACGGCCGGGTGAAAGCCCTGGCCGACGCCGCGCGCGAAGCCGGCCTGAACTTCTAAGGGAAACAGAATGGCTCGTGGTGAACAACAGCGCGGTGAAGGCGGTCAACGCCGTGACCGTCGCGACCGCAACGCCCCCGAAGAGCGGGTCGACAGCGACATCGTCGAAAAGCTCGTCCACATCAACCGCGTCGCCGCCACCGTGAAGGGTGGCCGTCGCTTCAGCTTCGCCGCTCTGATGGTCGTTGGCGACCAAAAGGGCCGCGTCGGCTTCGGTCATGGCAAGGCGCGTGAAGTGCCGGAAGCCATCCGCAAGGCGACCGAAGAAGCCAAGAAGACGATGATCCGCGTCCCGCTTCGCGAATCCCGCACCCTGCACCACGACGGCGCTGGCCGTTGGGGCGCTGGCAAGGTGATGATGCGCGCGGCGCCTCCCGGCACCGGCGTCATCGCCGGCGGTCCGATGCGCGCGGTTCTCGAAACCCTGGGTGTCCAGGACGTCGTGGCCAAGTCGACGGGTTCCTCGAACCCGTACAACATGGTTCGCGCCACGTTCGAGGCCCTGAAGGTCCAGTCGTCGCCCCGCCAGATCGCCGCCAAGCGCGGCAAGAAGGTTGGCGACATCCTCGGCCGTCGCGCCGACGGCGCTTCGTCGCCGGAAGCCATCGAGGGCTAAGTCATGGCTGAAGCTAAGCAAGTCACGGTCCGCCAAACGGGCAGCCCGATCCGTCGTGAAAAGGACCAGCGCGCCACGCTCGCCGGTCTGGGTCTCAACAAGCTGGGCCGTACGTCCACGCTGGAAGACACCCCGTCGGTCCGCGGCATGATCCGCAAGGTCGCGCACCTGCTGGAAATCGTCGAGTAGTCCGCTACGCGATGACGGAATACGCCACCCCGGTGAAAGCCGGGGTGGTTTTCGTTTGAAATCCTGTTTGGCCCAAACTCATTTCACCATTGAGTTTTGGGGCGTTTTAGGGTTTTAAGCGCGCTCTGATTTTTGCAAGCCGAGTCCAGCCGCTGGCTGGGCGCAGATCTCCAAGGAGAGGCACATATGACCAAGCTGAATGAACTGGCCCCGCAGGAAGGCTCGACCAAGAACCGCATGCGCGTCGGCCGTGGCCCGGGTTCGGGCAAGGGCAAGACCGCCGGTCGCGGTGTGAAGGGCCAGAAGGCGCGCTCGGGCGTCGCCATCGCCGGCTTCGAAGGCGGCCAGATGCCGCTGCACATGCGTATGCCTAAGCGCGGCTTCAACAACCCCTTCCGCCTCGAGTTCGCCGAAGTGAACCTGTGGCGCCTGGAACAAGCCGTCGCCGCTGGCAAGTTCAAGGCCGGCGCCGAACTGGCGCCCGCCGACCTGGTCGCCGCCGGCGTCATCCGTCGTGAACTCGACGGCGTGAAGCTGCTGGGCAAGGGCGAGATCAAGACCGCCCTGAAGCTGACCGTCTACTCGGCCACGGAAGCCGCCATCAAGGCCGTCGAGGCCGCTGGTGGTTCGGTCACCGTGACCAAGAAGGCCAAGGCGGAAGCCGAAGCCTAAGACCATATGTCATCCCGGTAAGCGCCTGGCGCTCTCAGGGACTTCGTTTCGACCGGGATGACAGAAATAGGGGGCTCGCCGTGACATCGCGGCGAGCCTCACCTATTTGTGGCCTCTACCCGGGCCTGCCCTTTTCAAATCGTTTGAAACGGATAAGCAGGCTCCGCGCCAAATTTCGTTGGAGTCGCCGGATAGTGTCCGGCCGTCACGCTCCAGAGTCGTGGGGATCTGAATGGCCTCGGCCGCCGAACAACTCGCAGCCAATATGAATTTCGCGTCGTTCCAAAAGGCGACCGATCTTCACAAGCGCATCTGGTTCACGATCATCGCCCTGGTCGTTTACCGCCTGGGCACCTACGTGCCGATCCCCGGCATCGATCCGGCAGCGTTCTCGCGCCTGTTCAGCGGTAACGCCGAGGGCATCCTCGGCATGTTCAACACGTTCTCGGGCGGCGCCGTGCAGCGCATGGCCATCTTCTCGCTGAACGTCATGCCCTACATCAGCGCCTCGATCATCGTGCAGCTAATGGGCACGGTGTATCCGCCGTGGGAAAAGCTGAAGAAGGAAGGCGGGGAGGCGGGCCGCAAGACCCTCAACCAGTACACCCGCTACCTGGCCGTGGTCCTGGCCGTGGTGCAGTCGGCCTCGATCGCCATCGGCCTCTCGGCCCAGCCCGGCCTGGTGGCCGGCGGCGTCGGCCCGGCGTTCTTCGTCGTTTCGACGGTCGTGGCCCTGACGGGCGGCACCCTGTTCCTGATGTGGCTGGGCGAGCAGATCACCAGCCGCGGCGTCGGCAACGGCGTGTCCTTGATCATCTTCGCCGGCATCGTGGCTCACCTTCCGATGAGCCTTGGCCAGCTGTTGGTCCAGTCGCAGACCTCGGGCAACTACACCCCGCTGTTCCTGATCCTGATCGGCGCCGTGGCCGCCATCCTGGCCATCGTCTTCATGGAGCGCTCGCAGCGCCGTCTGCTGGTCCACTATCCCAAGCGCCAGCAGGGCAACCGCATGGTCGGCGGCGAGAGCTCGTTCATGCCGCTGAAGATCAACACCGCGGGCGTCATCCCGCCGATCTTCGCCTCGTCGCTGCTGCTGCTGCCGACGACGGCCTTGCAGTTCATCAACGCGGCCAACCTGCCGTCCTGGGCCCAGTGGCTGCCGGGCGTGGTCGGCGCGCTGCAGCACGGCCACCCGGCGTTCCTGGTGCTTTACGCCCTGCTGATCATCTTCTTCTCGTTTTTCTACACCTCGGTCGTGTTCAACCCCGAGGAGACGGCGGAGAACCTGCGCAAGTACGGCGGCTTCCTGCCGGGCATCCGTCCGGGGAAGCGCACCGCTGAGTACCTGGACTACGTGCTGACCCGTCTGACCGTGATCGGCGCGGGCTACATCACCGCCGTCTGCGTGGCGCCGGAGTTGGTGATGATGGCGGTCAAGTCGAACCAGTTCGCCCTGGGCGGCACCTCGATCCTGATCGTCGTGACGGTGACCATGGACACCGTGGCGCAGATCCAGTCGCACCTGCTGGCTCACCAGTACGAGGGCCTCATCAAGAAGTCGAAGCTGCGCGGCGGTCGTAACCGCTAAGCCGGGCTTCACATTTATTGGAAGCGTTGGAAGCCGGTTTGTCACAAAACCGGCTTCCGTTTTCTTTCCCGGGGCTCTAGGTCTGCACCGGGAGATCAGCTGGGCGCAGACTCGGCAGACGCGCGAAGGGGCTTATATGAACTTGATCCTGTTCGGTCCGCCGGCGGCGGGGAAGGGCACTCAGGCCAAGCGTCTGGTCACGGAGCGTGGCATGGTCCAGCTCTCGACCGGCGACATGCTGCGCGCCGCCATCGCCTCGGGTTCGGAGCTCGGCCTGAAGGTCAAGGGCGTGCTGGACCGTGGCGAGCTGGTCACCGACGAGATCGTCATCGCGCTGATCGAGGACCGCCTGCCCGAGGCCGAGGCGGCCGGCGGCGCGATCTTCGACGGTTTCCCGCGCACGGTCGCTCAGGCTGAAGCTCTGGACAAGATGTTGGCGGCTCGTGGACAGAAGATCGACTCTGTTCTCCGACTCAAGGTAGACGAGCCAGCCCTGATCGAGCGGATCAAGAAGCGATTCGAAGAACAGGGGCGGCCGGACGACAATCCCGAAGTCTTCGTGACTCGCCTGGCTCAGTACAATGCCCAGACCGCGCCGCTGCTGCCTTACTATGAAGGGCAGGGGAAGCTCACGGAACTGGACGGAATGGGTTCGGTCGAAGCCGTCGCCAGTTCCATCGACCATGCTCTGAGCGTGGTCGCTTAAAGAAGCCCTGATTCACCGGATGTCTGGTGGATTCAGTTGTTGACGGAAGCGAAACGATCCCTATAACGGGGCGCTTCCGCGAAAGGGCGCGATCCGTGCGCGCCGGTTTGGATCCTCTGGATCAAGCCGGGCGCGCCGTTCGCGTCTTTAGTGCGTGACTAGGAGAACATTAGACGTGGCCCGTATCGCAGGCGTCAACATCCCGACGAACAAGCGCGTTTTGATCGCGCTTCAGTACATTCACGGCATCGGCCAACGGTCCGCGCGTGAAATCATCACGAAGGTGGGCATCGAGGATGCGCGTCGCGTCAATCAACTGACCGACGCCGAAGTCCTGGCGATCCGCGAAACGATCGACCGCGACTACACCGTCGAGGGCGATCTGCGTCGTGAGAACTCGATGAACATCAAGCGTCTGATGGACCTGGCCTGCTATCGCGGCCTGCGTCACCGTAAGGGCCTGCCGGTCCGCGGTCAGCGCACCCACACGAATGCTCGCACCCGCAAGGGTCCGGCCAAGCCGATCGCCGGCAAGAAGAAATAAGGTAGCCTGACGATGGCCAAGGAACCGGGTCGCGTTAAAAAGCGCGAACGCAAGAACATCACCTCGGGCGTGGCGCACGTGAACGCCTCGTTCAACAACACCATGATCACCATCACTGACGCTCAGGGCAACACGATCTCGTGGTCCTCGGCCGGCATGATGGGCTTCAAGGGTTCGCGCAAGTCGACCCCGTACGCCGCTCAGATGGCTGCGGAAGACGCGGGCAAGAAGGCCGCCGAACACGGCGTCAAGACCCTGGAAGTCAACGTTTCGGGTCCGGGTTCGGGCCGTGAATCGGCTCTGCGCGCGCTGCAAGCCGCGGGCATGACCATCACGACCATCCGCGACGTCACGCCGATCCCGCACAACGGCTGCCGTCCGCCCAAGCGTCGTCGCGTCTAGTACTTTTTAGACACCAATCTTCTTCGCCGGCTGCGCAAAACGCGGCCGGCGAGCCGCGTTCAAGGGACCCGACCACGTGATCGAAAGAAACTGGAACGAGCTGATCCGTCCTGAGAAGCCGCAGATCGAAACCGGAGCCGATGCGACCCGCAAGGCCCGTATCGTCGCCGAGCCCCTCGAGCGCGGTTTCGGTGTGACGCTCGGCAACGCCCTGCGTCGCGTTCTGCTGTCGTCGCTGCAAGGCGCCGCCGTCACCGCCATCCAGATCGATGGCGTGGTGCACGAATTCTCCTCGCTCGAAGGCGTCCGCGAAGACGTCGTCGATATCGTTCTGAACATCAAGCAACTGGCCGTTCGGATGCACGCCGAAGGCCCGAAGCGCATGACCCTGCGCGCCACGGGCCCCGGCCCGGTGACCGCCGGTCAGATCGAAACCCCGGCTGACATCGAAATCCTGAACCCCGACCACGTGCTCTGCACGCTGGACGACGGCGCTTCGGTGCGCATGGAGTTCACGGTCAACAACGGCAAGGGCTACGTGCCGGCCGACCGCAACCGTCCGGAAGACGCGCCCATCGGCCTCATCGCCGTCGACGCGCTCTACTCGCCGGTCAAGCGCGTCGCCTACCGCGTCGAGCCGACCCGTCAAGGCCAGTCGCTGGACTATGACAAGCTGGTCCTGGAAGTGGAAACCAACGGCGCCGTCACTCCGGTGGACGCCGTGGCCTACGCCGCCCGGATCCTGCAAGACCAACTGCAGATCTTCATCACCTTCGAGGAACCGAAGGCCAAGTCGGCCGACGAGTCCAAGCCGGAACTGCCGTTCAACCCGGCCCTGCTGAAGAAGGTCGACGAGCTGGAACTGTCGGTCCGTTCGGCCAACTGCCTGAAGAACGACAACATCGTCTACATCGGCGACCTGATCCAGAAGACCGAAGCCGAGATGCTCCGCACCCCGAACTTCGGCCGCAAGTCGCTGAACGAGATCAAGGAAGTTCTCGCCGGCATGGGCCTGCACCTCGGCATGGACGTGCCGAACTGGCCGCCGGAGAACATCGAAGACCTGGCCAAGAAGTTCGAAGACCAAATCTAAGAACCTCGAAGCCTACCGCGCTAAATCCGGGCCGCCTTTCCTCCCTTCGGTGAGGGAAGGCGGCCTGGGCCTTTTGAAGCCGCGTCCGCGGTGGAGGGCCCCGGCGCTTCGCTCTGACCCGGTCGGGACGGACCAGGATTGGTGACAATCAGGCGCTCAACACGTTTTGCGCCGCTCGGGCTGATCGCCCAGGAGATAGAAAATGCGTCACGGTAACGCCCACCGTAAACTCGGCCGCACCTCGGCTCACCGCACCGCCATGTTCGCCAACATGTCGGCCAGCTTGATCAAGCACGAGCAGATCGTCACCACCCTTCCCAAGGCCAAGGAACTGCGCCCGATCGTCGAAAAGCTGGTCACCCTGGCCAAGCGCGGCGACCTGCACGCTCGTCGTCAGGCCATCAGCTCGGTTCGCGACGTCGAACAAGTCGGCAAGCTCTTCGCCGTGCTCGGCCCGCGCTACAAGGACCGTCAGGGCGGCTACATCCGCGTGCTGAAGGCCGGCTTCCGCTACGGCGACAACGCCGCCATGGCCGTCATCGAGTTCGTCGACCGCGACGTCTCGGAAAAGGGCAAGGACTCGGGTCCGGTCTACGTCAACGACGCCGAAGACTAAGATCTTTCAGCGCTAGCTGAACGCGAAGGCCCCGGAGAGATCCGGGGCCTTTTTCGTTTCTGGGCTCACGGCTTGACGGCCGCCGCCCTGGCCGCGCGCATAGCTTCGAGTTGCTCGGCCTGGCGGGCTAGGTTGGGGACGCCGAGTTCGCCGCGCAGGGCGTCGGAAATCAGGCTACGGTCATAAGGCTCCTGGCCCATCGAGCCCCTGAACTGGGTGCCGTAGACCTGCGGTTTGCCGATCATCATCAGGTAGCGGTCGAGCGTGGCGCTAGCGATCCAGAGAGACGACTTGTCACCCTTGCCGACCGCCACCATCGCCAGGGTGTGGGCTAGCAGGTAGTCGCCCGGCTTCGAGCCGTGCTGGAAGATGAAGGCGGCGTGTTCGTAATCCTCGGCCGTCTGTAACGCACCGTCCGCGAGCAGCTTGCGGGTGGCCGCGCGACGCTGTTCGTCGCGAGCGGTGACCTTGTCCCAATCTATCTCGTCAGGCTCTCGATCGCTTTGGTCCTCGTTATAGAGACGGGTCATCTCGGCGTTGGAGGTGGTTGGCGCCGTTTGCAGCCGCGCCTGTGCGGGCTCAACGAGAAGAAGAAGACTAACCAGGGCAAGCAGAGGCGTGCGCGGCTTCATAGAGTCTCCCAGGCATGGCAAAGCTTGCAACGACCATGGCATGAACTCCGCTAGGGATGCGATATCGGAATCTGCGCTCTCAGGTGGATTTTGAAGTTCCACCTAACCCTTCGACTTCACCGGCCGCGCCGGGTTCCCGACCACCGTCGCCCCCGCCGGCACGTCGCGCGTCACCACCGCGCCGGCCCCGATCACGGCGTCATCGCCGATGGTCACGCCGGGCAGGATGATCGCGCCGCCGCCGATCCAGACATTGGCGCCGATGTGGATCGGCTGGCCGGACTCCTGACCGGTGCGGCGCACAGCCGGGTCACGGGGGTGGTCGGCGGTCAGGATCTGCACGCCCGGTCCGATGGCCGTGGCCGCGCCGATGGTCACCTCGGCCACGTCCAGGATCACGCAGCCGAAGTTCATGAACACGCCGTCGCCCAGGCGGATGTTGTAGCCGTAGTCGACATAGAACGGCGCGCGGATCGCCACGTTCTCGCCGACCGCGCCCAGGCCCTGGGCCAGCAGCATCGGGCGCTCGTCGAGGCCTGAGCCGTTGTAGCGGTCCATCCAGCTCTGGGCCACGCGCTGGTCGGCCTGCAGCTCGGCGTCGACGGTGTAGAGCTCGCCGGCCAGCATGCGTTGCTTCTGGGTCTTCACGCCTACTCCTTGGTCAGGTCCTGGCGGCGGAACAGCAGCACCGCGCCGGTCGTCAATACGGCTGTCCAGACCGCCAGCATGGCCAGGGCCGCGCCGGCCGAGCTGGTGGTCTGCCCCACCATGGTCGGCTCCAACAGCGTCGCGCGCAGCAGGTCGGCGTCGTAGACCGGGATGGCCAGCAGCTTCCAACTGGACTGGCCCTGTTCCATCATGCGCAGCGAGCTGGCCAGCACTGTCTGCACGAACCGGACGCCCAGGCAGGCGACGACCACGCCCATGCTAGAGCGCGACAGCACCCCGATGCAGGCGGCCAAGGCCGCCAGGGTCATGGCCTCCAGCCAGGTGATGGCCAGGACGCCGAGCACGTCGAACAGGTTGCGGTCGAACAGCGTGACGGCCAGGGCCTTGCCGTTGATCCCCGCGCCGATCACCGCCGCGGCGGCCGACAGCACGGCGGTCAGCGCCAGGCTCCAGAACACCGCCTCGCCGACCACCACCAGCTTGGCCAGCAGCAGGTTCTGGCGGGTGTTGCGCGGGGTGAGCAGCCGCCAGGTCTCCCAGCGATAGTCGCCGGCCAGGATGGCGGCCGCGCCGATCATCAGGAACAGGGCCCCGAAGGTCGAGGCCCCGCTGGCCAGCGCCTTGATCATCTGGTCCAGCAGGCCGATCCCCAGACCGGGCATCGGTTTCTTGACCACGTAGTGCAGGAAGAGGTCGCCACCGATGCTGAGCAGGAAGCCCACGATCGGCGCGAAACAGAAGCCCCAGAACAGGGCCGAACGGTCGCGCAGCAGGCGGAAGCGTTCGGCGGCGATGGCGTCGGCGAGCATCAGAGCGCTCCTTCATTCGAAGGCTGGGCCGTTTCGAGAGTCCGGAGGTAGACGCCTTCCAGGTCGGCGTCGCGCCAGCGGGCCTCGGTGATCTCGACCCCGGCCTCGACCAGGGCGCGGATCAGGGCGGGGGTGTCCTCGCGACGGATGTCGGCCAGGACCGAGTCCGCGCCTTCGGCGACGCCCTTGGCGCCCAGAACGCCCAGGACCTGGGCGATGGGCGAGGTGGCGGTGATGCGCAGGCGGGCCTCGCCGGCGGTCAGTTCGGCCACGCCGCCCTCGGCCACGACCTTGCCCTTGGACAGGATGGCGACGCGCTCGCAGACGCGCCGCACCTCGTCCAGCTGGTGGCTGGCCAGGATCACGGTTACGCCCTCGCGCTTGGCGAGGTCGACGATCAGGGCGCGTATCTCTTGGATGCCGGCCGGGTCCATGCCGCTGGTCGGCTCGTCCAGGATCACGAGTTCGGGCTTGGTGAAGAAGGCGGCCGCCAAGCCCAGGCGCTGTTTCATGCCGACCGAATAGCCGGCGGTCGAGCGGTCGGCGGCGTGGGCGATGCCGACCCGCTCCAGCCAGCCATCGATGTCGGCGCCCTTCTGGCCGCTCTCGAGCGCTAGCATCTTCAGCGTGTCGCGTCCGGTGAGATAGGCGGGGTAGCGCGGCGTCTCGATCATCGCCCCCACCTTGCGCAGGGCGGTGATGTCGCCGGGCGCGGCGCCGAACAGGCGGGCCGAGCCGGTGGTCGGCCGCACAAGGCCCAGCGCGATGCGGAACAGAGTGCTCTTTCCCGCGCCGTTGGGGCCCAGCACCCCGAACACGCCGCCAGCCGGAATGGCGATCGAGAAGTCGTCGAGAGCACGCACCGCCCCGTAGGTCTTGGTGAGGCGGTCGGCCTCGAGGGCGATCGACATGAGGCTGATTCCGAGCGCCGAAACGAGTCGGCTGGCGAGGGGACTATGGCGAGGCCGCTCGCCCTCGCCAAGTTAAGAGCCGGTTATGATGTCGGCGAACGCCGATTGTCATATGGCTGCAATCCGCGGCGTCGATCAGGAGCCGAGATTTCGGTTTTCGAGAGTGGGTTCATGTTGGTCCGCCGCGTCCTGTCCCTGGTTTTCGCCGTCGGCCTGGCGCTGACGTCCGCGGGGGCGGCCTTGGCGCGCGAGACGGCGCCGCATCTGACCGTCCTGGTGTCGATGGACGGCTTCCGCGCCGATTATCTGGACCGGGGCGTGACGCCGAATCTCAAGGCCCTGGCCGACGACGGCGCGCGCGGGTCCATGCGCCCCTCATTTCCCAGCCTGACCTATCCGAACCACTACACCCTGGTGACCGGCAAGCGTCCCGACCGCAACGGCGTGGTCGGCAATGAGATGGAGGACGCCTTGATCGGCGGCCCCAAGTTCACGATGAACGGCCCAACCGCCAACGACCCGCGCTGGTGGAACCAGGCCAAGCCGTTCTGGATCTCGGCCGAGCAGCAGGGCAAGAAGAGCGCCGCCATGTTCTGGCCGGGCTCGGAGGTGGCGATCGACGGCGTCCGCCCCAGCCACTGGATGAAGTACCAGCACGACCTGCCTTATGATGCGAGGGTTGACCAAGTGCTGGCCTGGATGGACAGCGCCGATGGCCCGCCGCTGGCCTTCGCCACACTCTATTTCGACGCCGCCGACACCGAAGGGCACCACTATGGCCCGGAGTCGCCGGAACTGACCGCGGCGCTCGTCAGGCTGGATCGCTGCATCGGGCGCCTGGTCGAGGGGCTGAAGGCGCGGGGCCGGTTCGAGACCACCGACCTGGTCATCGTCGCCGACCACGGCATGGCCCCGCTGCCCGCCGCAAACCGCGTGGTGCTTGACGACCTGATCGACGTGTCGAAGATCCACCTGGTCACCAAGGGCGCGGTGACCAGTTTCTCGCCCCTGCCCGGCCAGGCGAGGGCGGTCGAGGCTGCGTTTCTGAAGGGCGCGCCGCCACACATGACCTGCTGGAAGAAGGGCCAGATCCCGGCCCGCTTCCACTACGGCCGCAACAAGCGCGTGCCGGCGATCGTCTGCCTGTCGGACACGGGCTGGTACACGACGACGCTTGAAGCTCGAAAGAAGCCCGGCAAGTGGGACGGCAAGGACGGCGGCGCGCACGGCTTCGACCCCTATGATCCCGCCATGCGCGCGGTGTTCGTGGCTCACGGCCCGTCGTTCAAGTCGGGTGTCGTGCTGCCCGCGTTCGACAATGTCGACGTCTATCCGCTGCTGGCGCGGGTGACGGGTGTGAAGCCCGAGAAGGGCGACGGGTCGCTGAAGGTGGTGGGGCAGGCGCTGCGGTAGCCACAGCCGCAAGGCGTTGGTTGAAGAGCCTTGCTCATATAGTTGCGATATGCGTTAAATATTATCTCATACCGCAAGGAGCACCGTCATGTCCGACTCTCGCCCAGGCCTGGTCTCGGCGCTCGTGTATCGCGATCCGAAAGCCGCCATTGTCTTTCTGGAAAAGGCGTTCGGCTTGGAGCTGACTCTGCTGATCGAGGACGCCGACGGCAATCTCGCCCATTCGCAGATGGAGTATGCCGACACGCGGATCATGGTCGGCAACGAGTGGAGCGAGAACCACGCCAGCCCCTCTTCGGTGGACGGAAAGAACACCCAGTCGGTCCACATCTACATCGCCGCCGACGTCGACGCCCACTGCGAGCGCGCCAGGGGCGCCGGGGCCGAGATCATCGCGCCGCCCGAGACCCAGTTCTATGGCGCGCGCACCTATCGCTGCCGCGATCCCGAGGGGCATATCTGGACCGTCTCCGCCGATGTCGAGATGGTCTCGACCGACGAGATGGAAAAGCGCAGCGGCCTGAAGATCGCCGTGGGCGCGGAAAGCTGACTTGAGCGAAGCGCTTGATCGCACCCTGGCGGCCCTTGCCGATCCAAACCGCCGGCGCACGGTCGATCTGCTGCGCGAACGGCCCCGCCGGGCCGGTGAGCTCGCCGAGAGCCTCGGCTTGACGCCTCCGGCGATGAGCCGCCATCTGCGCACCTTGCGCGAGTCGGGCCTCGTGGAGGAGAGCCATCCGGAGTTCGACGCCCGCGTGCGCGTCTATCGCCTGCGGTCCGAGCCCATGGATCAACTGAAGGCGTGGCTGGAGGCGGCGGAGGATCACTGGGTCGACCAGCTGTCGGCCCTGAAGTCGCACGTCGAGGGCAAATCGAAGTGAGTTCGAAGATCCTGGTCGCCCTGCGCATCGCCGCCCCGCCGGAGGTGGTGTTCGACGCCTTCGTCGACGACATCGCGCTGTGGTGGCGACCTAACGCCCTGTTCTCGTTCACCCCGCGGTCGCCAGGCGTCATGGCCTTCGAGGAGGGCCGCCTGATCGAACGCCTGCCCAGCGGCAAGGTGTTCGAGGTTGGCAAGGTCACGGTCTGGGAGCGCGGGCGGCGTCTGGCGTTCGGCTGGCGTCAGGCGACCTTCGCGCCGGGCATGGACACCGAGGTCGAGGTCCGTTTCGAGCCGGTGGAGACGGGCACGCGCGTCACCGTCGAGCATCGCGGCTGGGACACCGTACCGGCGCCGCACGTGGCGCGGCACGGCTTTCCGGACGGCGTCTTCCTGCAACGCCACGGGGAATGGTGGCGGGCGCTGCTGGCGGGTCTTGCGAGCCGGGCGAACAGCGTCCAACTAGGAGACGCCGGGGAGGGCGAGCCATGAACCAACCGATCACGGGAGCCAAACGCCAGGCCGCGCTGGGCTTCATCTTCGTCACCGCGATCATGGACGTGCTGTCGCTCGGCGTGATGATCCCGGTCCTGCCCAACTTGGTGAAGCAGTTCGGCGGCGGGGACACGGCCGTGGCGGCCGACTGGAACATCCTGTTCGCCACGGTCTGGGGCGTGATGCAGTTCTTCTGCTCGCCGATCCTGGGCCTGATGTCCGACCGCTTCGGCCGCCGGCCGGTGATCCTGACCTCGATCTTCGGGCTGGGCGTCGACTTCCTGTTCATGGCCTTCGCGCCCAGCCTGTGGTGGCTGTTCGTCGGCCGGATCTTCAACGGCATGACGGCGGCCAGCTTCTCGACCGCCTCGGCCTATGTCGCCGACGTCACCACGCCGGAGAACCGCGCCAAGGGTTTCGGCCTGATGGGCGCGGCGTTTGGCGTCGGATTCACCTTCGGCCCGGCCCTGGGCGGCTGGCTTTGGCAGTTCGACCATCGCGCGCCGTTCCTGGTCTGCGCGGCCCTGGCGCTGTGCAACTGGCTGTACGGCTTCTTTGTCCTGCCGGAATCCCTGCCGCCCGAGCGCCGCCAGCCGCGCTTCGACTGGAAGAAGGCCAATCCGGTCGGTTCGCTGCAACTGCTGAACCGCCATCCGGGCCTCCTGGGCCTGGCCGGCGTCGGCTTCCTGTTCCAGCTGGCCCACAACGTGCTGCCCAGCGTGTTCGTGCTCTATATGGGCTTCCGCTACGGCTGGTCGCCGGCGACCATCGGCCTGACCCTGATGGCCAGTGGTATCTCGAGCATCATCGTCCAGGCCCTGGTCGTCGGCCGGGTGGTCAAGGCGATGGGCGAGCGCGGCGCCTTGATGATTGGCCTGTTCTCGGGTTTCGCCGGTTTCATGATCTACGCCTTGGCGCCGACGGGGATGCTGTATCTGTGCGGCCTGCCGCTGTTCGCGCTGTCGGGCCTGATCCAGCCGGGCCTGCAAGGCCTGATGACCCGCCGCGTCGCGCCTAACGAGCAGGGTCAGCTGCAGGGAGCCAATTCGGCGATGATGGGCATCGCCTCGATCATCGGCCCGCCACTGTTCCTGTTCCCGTTCGCCTTCGCCGTCCGCCACGATGCGACCTTGCACATGCCGGGCCTGCCGGTGCTGATCGCGGCTGGGCTGATGCTGGCCTCGACGATCCTGGCCTACGCCAAGGCCCGGCCGTCGCCCATACCGGAACCGCAATCGGCCTGAAGCCTTACCATCGCGCAAAACGCCATAGACTCGCCAGAAAGCTCGGCTGAGTTCGTGGGTAACGTTAGGAGCCTTTCTTGAAGACCATCCGCGCCCTGCTGCCCGTCGTCGTCCTGCTGGCCGCCTGTTCGAACCCGACCGGGCAGTCCAACGCCCAGTCCGTCGGGGGCGGTCCCGCCCCCGACATGCCGCGACCGACCCGTCGCGCGCCGGCCGACGCGGCCTCGATGAAGCTGTCGTTCTCGCCGGTCGTGAAGAAGGCCGCCCCGGCCGTGGTGAACGTCGCCAGCCGCCGTGTGGTGCAGCGCCGCGTCGATCCGTTCTGGGACTTCTTCATGGGCGGCAACGGCCAGGGCGGCAGTCAGGTTCAAGGCTCGCTGGGCTCGGGCGCTATCGTCCGCGCCGACGGGGTGATCATCACCAACCACCACAATATCGACGGGATGAGCGACATCACCGTCCAGCTCGCCGACCGCCGCGAGTTCCCGGCCGTGGTGCTGCTGGACGACCCGCGCGCCGACCTCGCCGTGCTGAAGATCGACACCAAGGGCGAGAAGCTGCCCGTCATGGCCATCGACGATCAGGACCAGATGGAGGTCGGCGACCTCGTCCTGGCCCTGGGCAACCCGTTCGGAGTGGGCCAGACCGTGACCAACGGCATCGTCTCGGCCCTGGCCCGCACCGACGTCGGGGCGGCCAACTTCGGCAGCTACATCCAGACCGACGCCGCCATCAATCCCGGCAATTCGGGCGGCCCGCTGGTCGACATGGACGGCGACCTAGTCGGCATCAACACCTTCATCATCTCGCGGTCTGGCTCGTCCTCGGGCGTCGGCTTCGCCATTCCCGCCGCCGTGGTCCGCCAGGTGGTGGGCGCGGCGCTGGGCGGCGGCCACAGCGTCGTGCGGCCTTGGCTGGGCGTGAAGGGCCAGCCGGTCACTGGCGACATCGCCAAGAGCCTTGGCATGTCCGCTCCGCGCGGCGTGCTGGTGGCCCAGGTCTATCCCGGCGCGTCGGCCGACCGCGCCGGCCTGAAGGAAGGCGATGTCATCCTGTCGATCGACGGCCGAGCCGTTAACGACGAGGGCGGCGCCGCCTTCGCCATCGGCACGCACAGGGTCGGCGACCGCGTTCCGATGCAGATCCAGCGCAACGACAAGGAGCAGACGCTGACCGTCCGCGCCGAGGCCGCGCCGGAGACCCCGGCCCGCGACGAGCGGACCCTGTCGGGCTCCAACCCATTCAACGGCGCCACTGTGGTCAACCTGTCGCCGGCCGTCGCCCAGGACCTCAACGTCGACCCGTTCGTCGGCAAGGGCGTGCTGGTGACCAAGATCGGCGGTGGCTACGCGGCCAATATCGGCCTGCAGCCGGGCGACTTCGTCCGCGAGGTCAATGGCCGCCCGGTCAACACCGTGGCCGACCTCAACACCGCCGCGAAGCTGCCGACCCGAAACTGGGTGGTGACGATCGAGCGCAACGGCCAGCGCATCACGGCCCGCTTCTCGGGCTGACGACTTGCGCCTGACGGCCTGCTAGAAGAGTCGCATGTCCGATCTCTTCCAGGCCGCCGGCCTGACGCCCCATGCCCCGGCGCCGCTGGCCGACCGCCTGCGGCCCCAAAGCCTCGACGAGGTGGTGGGCCAGCAGCACCTCCTGGGCCCCGAAGGCCCCATCGGCCGCATGGCGGCGGCGCACCGACTGGCCTCGATGATCCTCTGGGGACCGCCGGGCACCGGCAAGACCACCATCGCCCGGCTGCTGGCCAAGGCTGGCGGCTACGAGTTCCAACAGATCTCGGCGGTGTTCTCCGGTGTCGCCGACCTGAAGAAGGCCTTCGAACAGGCCCGCGTCCGCCGCCAGGCGGGGCAAAGCACCTTGTTGTTCGTCGACGAGATCCACCGCTTCAACCGCGCCCAACAGGATGGCTTCCTGCCGTTCGTGGAGGAGGGGATCGTCACTCTGGTCGGCGCCACGACCGAGAACCCGTCCTTCGAGCTCAACGGCGCTCTGCTCTCGCGCTGCCAGGTCTTCGTGCTGAAACGCCTGGGTGAGGACTCGCTGGACCAGTTGCTGCAACGCGCCGAGGTCGCCGAGAACCGGCCGCTGCCGATCGACGCCGAGGCCCGTTCGACCCTGGTCGCGATGGCTGACGGCGACGGCCGCTACCTGCTGACCCTGGCCGAGACTCTGTTTTCGATCGGCACCGACAGTCCGCTCAACCCGACCCAGCTGGGCCAGTTCCTGCAGAAGCGCCGCCCGGCCTACGACAAGGACCGCGAGGAGCACTACAACCTCATCTCGGCCCTGCATAAGTCGGTGCGCGGCTCTGATCCCGACGCGGCGCTCTACTGGCTGGCGCGCATGCTGGAGGGCGGCGAGGACCCGCTGTTCATCGCCCGACGGCTGGTGCGCATGGCGTCCGAGGACATCGGCGCGGCCGATCCGCTCTCTCTGCTGCTGACCACGGCGGCCAAGGACGCCTACGACTTCCTGGGCTCTCCGGAAGGGGAATTGGCCCTGGCCCAGGCCGTGGTCCACATGGCGTCGGCCCCCAAGTCGAACGCCGTCTACAATGCCTACAAGGCCGCCCGCCGCGCCGCCAAGGAGACCGGCAGCCTGATGCCGCCGTCGCACATCCTCAACGCGCCCACCAAGCTGATGAAGAGCCTCGGCTATGGCGACGGCTATGCCTACGACCATGATGTCGAGGGCGGCGTCTCGGGCCAGAACTACTTTCCGGACGGCATGGAACGGCGGCGGTTCTATGAGCCCAAGCCGGTCGGGGCGGAAGCGAAAGTGCGTGAGCGCTTGGAAGCCTGGGGCAAGGTGCGTAAGGACGGCAAATGAGCAGTCCGAAATTCCGCCGTCCGCCCGGCGTCGCCAAGCCCAAGGCCGTCGAGTGCCCGATCACCCTCACGCCCGAGGAGATCGAGACGGCCAGGTCGTGGGTGCTGTACGAGGACGAGACGATCATCGTGCTGGACAAGCCCGCCGGCCTCTCCAGCCAGGGCGGTCGGATCAAGGCCCACACGCTGGACGACCTGCTGTGGGCGTTCGCCAAGCCGGGAAAGGCGCGGCCGCGCCTGATCCACCGCCTGGACCGCGACACTTCTGGGGTGATCCTCACCGCCAAGACCAAGCCGGGCGCGGCCTTCCTGGGCGAAGCCATGATGGCCAAGCGCTTCCGCAAGTCCTACCTAGCCATCGTCGCGCCGGGCGCGCCGGAGCCGAAGGGCGGCATGATCGACAGCCCGTTGCGCCGCGAGTCGATCGGCCGTGAGGCCTATATGCGGGTCTGCGAGCCCGATCATCCGGACGCCGAGACCGCCCGCAGCCGCTACCGCACCCTGGCCAGCAATGGCGTCGCGGCGTTGGTCGAGCTGTCGCCGGACACTGGCCGTATGCACCAGCTGCGGGTCCATATGGGCTCGCTCGGTCGGCCGCTGGCGGGTGACAGCCGCTATGGCGGGGCGCTGATGCTGGGCGGAGTCGCCGTGCCACGCCTGATGCTGCACGCCGCGCGTCTGACCTTCCCGCATCCGCTGGGCGGCGAGCGCAAGGTCATGGCCCCGCTTCCGTCCGATTTCAAAGCGATGCTCCACGCCCTGGATCTGGCGGTTCCGGAACAGCCAGGTTCCGAGGCCGTTGATCAGGTCCGAGGACACGCGCCATGAAGATCACTAAACCCCTTATCGCCGCCGCGCTCGCCGGCTTCCTGCTGGCCGCCTGCGCGACGACCCCGACCGTCTATCGCGCTCAACTGGGTGCGCCGAACGACGTCGGCTATTCGGAATATCGCCTGGAGGCGGGGCGCTACCGCGTCACCTTCCAGGGCGGGCCGGGCGCCAAGGCGGCGCAGGTCGCCGACTACGCCCTCTTAAGGGCCGCCGAATTGGCCTTGCGCGACGGCTATGACTGGTTCCGCATCGCTGATCGCTCGACCAGTGTCAGCGGCTACGATCGCGGTCCGCGCGTCTCGGTCGGCGGCGGTTCGGCCAGCTTCGGACGGCGTTCCAGTTTCGGCGTGGGTTTGGGGACGAGCTTCGACCTCGGCCCTGGGCCGGCCGTGTCGCGTTCGATCGAGGTCGTGTTTGGCAAGGGTCCGACGCCCAAGGATCGCGACGCCTATGACGCCCGGGACGTGGTCAAGACCGTCGGCTACGGCCGTCAGCGAGTCTAGTTAGGCCGCCGCTCTCTTGCCCAGCGGATAGTTCGCGCGGAGCGCCGCGTGGGTGAGGCCGGCTGTCTCGGCGGCGGTGAAATAGCCGTCCTGGGGCAGGCCTTGCAGGATGGTCATCGGCGCCAGGCCGCGCGCGTCGCGTCCGAAGGCCATCATCTCCATGGCGATCTTGGCGGCTTCGCCGGACAGGTCCGAGGCGTCAAGGGCCAGGCCGGCCAGGCGGGCGTCACGCAGGACGCGCAGGGCTTCCTTGTCCGGCGGCACGCGGGCGATGACGCCGCGGGTGAGAGCGCGCAGCAGACCCACCACTTCCAGCAACCGACCGGCGGGCGTGCCGCGGGTGACGTCGACCAGTTCGATCATCACGCCGCCGCGCAGCAGGCTCAGCGACAGCCCGGCCGTGCCGGTCAGCAGGTCGCGACCCCGTTGGGTGCCCAGAGTGCGGAACGAGGCGGGCAGGATCAGTTCGGGCGTGTTGTGGCCCTGGGCGGAGCGCGCGAACACCGAGGCGTATTTCAGCGTCGACTCGTCGATGAAGGCGACATCCCGGTCCGAAAGCTTGGTCAGGGCGCGGGCCGAGGCCTGACGGCCGCTGGCCAGGTGGGTGACCATCGGCTCGACGCGCACGGCGGTGGTGATGTTGCGGCGCAGGCTGACCACATGCTCCAGCGTGAAGTCCACGCGTAGCGCCGCGCCGCCGGCGGTGGTGAAGGCGACGGGCGTGCGGCGGGCCTCGTCGGCCGGATCGACTTCGATGCGGACCGGCGAACGCGCCGAATCGCGGCGGGCGCGGGCGGCCAGGATCACGCTGGGGTCGATCGGCCGGCAGATGGCCTGGCCGCCTTCCAGCCCGATCACCGAGCGGATGCCCAGGTCCTTTGACGAGGCGGCGCCCAACAGGTGGGTCAGAACGTCTTCCAAGATCCGCACGCTGGTCGCCTGAGCGGCCAGGCCCTGGTCATTGTTCATGGCGATCAGGAATTCGCTGTCGGAGATGCGGGCCCGCATGTCGTTGCGGTCCAGGTGCTCGTTCAGCTTCAGCTCGACATAGGTCCAGACATCGCCGCGTTTCTCGCTCCACCAGTCACCAGCCCACTGGCGGATGGCCTTGATGCTGATCACGTTGACCGAGCCGCGCGCGACCAGCTCCGAACCCGACAGGCGCTGAGCCACCGGGCCCGGAAGGGCCACGCGTTCGGTCGCGTCCGAGGGAAGGGGGGTGTCGAAGGGCATGGGTCTGGCGCTGTTGATCTGCCCCAACATTGCGGGAAGCGCGCTTAACCGGGGGTTCGGAAAGAGGGTTTCCAACGGCGTTTACCGTGAAAGAAACCGGGGAAAATCAAGGGAACTTCGTTGGATGCTTGGCGTTTTGGCCCGCTCGGCGCATAAGGCGTTCATGAACAAGCTGCTTCTGGTGGCCGCTGGCGGAGCCGTCGGCTCGGTCGCGCGCTATCTGGTCGGCGTCGGCGCCATGCGGGTCATGGGACCCGGTTGGCCGTATGGCACCTTCACCGTCAACATCGTCGGCGGGTTCCTGATGGGCTGCCTGGCCTCCTGGCTGGCGTTTCGCGGCAACACCCCCGGCGAGTCCTGGCGCCTGCTGCTGGGCGTGGGGGTGATGGGCGGCTTCACGACGTTCTCTTCGTTCTCGCTGGAGACCGCGCTGATGATCCAGAAGCGCGACTATGTCCCAGCTTTCTCCTATGCCGCCGCCAGCGTGCTTTTGTCCGTGGCGGCCCTGTTCGCGGGTCTTCTGATCGCCCGCAAGGTTTTCGCATGAGCACCAAGGAAGTCCGCACGCTGTACGTCGACTCCGGCGAGGACGGGGTCCGCCTCGATCGCTGGTTCAAGCGCCGTTGGCCGCATCTGAACCATATCCAGCTGAACAAGCTGTTCCGCTCGGGCCAGGTTCGGGTCGACGGCTCGCGCGCCAAGGCCGACACCAAGCTGGCCGCCGGCAGCCAGATCCGCGTGCCGCCGCTGCCCGACGCACCCGATCCGAGCGAAAAGGCCAAGCTGTCGCCGCGCGACATCGCCTATGCGCGGTCACTGGTGCTGTACGAGGACGAGGAAGTGCTGGCGCTGAACAAGCCGGCCGGCCTAGCCGTCCAGGGCGGCACCAAGACCACGCACCACGTCGACAAGCTGCTCAGCGCCTGGGGCGAGGGCGTCAATCGGCCCAAGCTGGTCCACCGCCTGGACCGGGACACCTCCGGGGTGCTGCTGCTGGGCAAGACGCCGTCGGCCGCCGCGCGCCTGTCGGGGGCCTTCGCCAAGCGCAAGGCGCAGAAGACCTATTGGGCCATCGTCGCGGGCAATCCGCACCCGACCGAGGGCGTGATGGAACTGCACCTGGCCAAGCGCGGGGTCGGCGACCGCGAACTGGTCGTCCCGGCTCAGCCCAAGGACCCGGACGCCCAGCCGGCCGAGACCGAATTTGTCACCATCAGCCGCGCCGGTCCGCGCGTCACCTGGATGGCGCTGCGTCCGCACACCGGCCGCACCCACCAGCTGCGCGCGCACATGAAGGCCATGGGTCACCCGATCCTGGGCGACCCCAAGTACGGCGACGACAAGTCCGCGCCGTTGTCTGAAGGGCTGAAGCTGCAGCTGCACGCCCGCTCGATCCTGCTGCCGCACCCGTCGGCCGGCATGCTGCACATCGAGGCGCCCCTGAGCGCCGAGATGAAGGAAGGCTTCCGCAAGTTCGGCTTCTCGGAAGACGAGGCCGACGCCGAGCCCTTCGCGCGGCGCCAGACCAAGCGGCGGTAGGGGCTAGACCAGTCCCATCACCGGCTTGGCCGCGGCGCTGTCAGGAAACACCTTGCTCTCAAGGATCGCGCGGTCGACGCCGATGTGCTCGGCCAGCACGCCCTTGAACAGGCCGCGCATGTCGACGGTCGGGGCGGTGTCGCGGTTCTCGAACAGGGCGTTGTCGGCCAGGCCCGGCCAGTCGCCGACGATGCCGCCGCCCTTCTTGAGCGCGCCGCCAAGGACGAGGCCCGTCGAGGCCGTGCCGTGGTCGGTGCCGCCTGTGCCGTTCACGCGGGCGGTGCGGCCGAACTCGGTCACCGCGATGACAACCGTGTTTTTCCACTCCGCGCCCAGGCCGTCGTGCAGGCCGTCCAGCACCGCGTCCATGTAGGACAGGCGCGTGGCGATCTGGCCTAGCTGGCCGGCGTGGGTGTCGAACCCGTCCAGCGAGATGGCGGCGATCTGCGGGCCGCCCGCCTGGATCATGAAGCCGCCGAGGGTTGAGCCCAGCTTGCGCGCCGCTTCGCTGCCGGCGCGGTTCTGGCGGTCGTTGGCGGCGTTTCGCGACATCGGGGCAGGCATGCCGGGCATGGGGGGGGTGGCGGCCGCCGCCACGTTCATGGCCGGGGTCGGCGCCATGGCGGTCATGGCCTGCTGGGCCATGGTCTCGGTCTCCAGCCCGCGCGCGAAGGCCGGGCCCAGCATCGGGTCGTCTTTGTAGAGATCCTGCAGCAGGGTCGGCAGGCGGGCGGTCTCATCGACACCCTTGCCCGGCGACCAACTGGCCGCCTGGACCTTGCCGCGCAGGATCAGCGGAGCGGTGGTCCCGACCGACAACCCTTCGACCTTGCGGACGGGGGCGAGGGCTTCCAGCGTGCGATTGAGCCAGCCGGTCTCGGTCCCGTAGACATGGGCCGCGCCGGTCTCCAGCACGTCCTGCGCCTCGAAGTGAGAGCGGGCGCGGTCGGGGCTGGCGATCGCCGGGACGATGCGGGCTTCGCCCTTCAGCGCCAGGGCGTGGACGGTCGTCAGTTCCGGATGCAGGCCGAAGGTGTCGTCCAGCTTCAGCACCTGGTCGGGCTTCATGGCGATCGAACCGCGAAGGTTGGCGTAGTTCGCGTCGCCGACCGGCGGCGAGACGGACAGGCCGTCCATGCCGCCGCGGCAGATGACGACGACCAGCTTCTTCTTGGAGAGATCACCCTCGGACGCGGCAAACGCCTGGGTCCCGAGGAAGTTGACGCTGATGCCCAGGCTGGCGCCAAGGCTCAGCAGGGAGCGGCGGTTCAGTTGAGCGGTCATCGGCGTTGGAACTCCGGGCTCATCACGAGAAGGGCGAAGGCTTCCTTGCGGGTCTCGGCCCGCGACACGGCCTTGGCGACGGGGGGCGTCAGGCGGTCGCCCAAGGCCTGAACGGCCAGGGCGTTGGGATCGGTGCGGTCGGCGACCACGGCGGCGAAGCCCTGGGCCCACTGCATCCGCTTGACCAGGCCATCGGGGGAAGCCCAGGTCTGGGCGTCCTCGGGCCAGCCCTTGGGGGAGGGGGCCGAGAAGGGCTTCTGGCCCAGGCCCGTGAGGATCGGCGCCAGGCGTTCGATCGCCGAGGGCTCGGCCCCGATCAGCCGCCAGGTCGACAGGGTGTACTCGTAGGGCGTCTTGAACTTGGCGGGCGTGGGATCCCAGGACTCGGGGCTTTCGACCAGGGCCTTGGCCACCTGAGCCAGGTCGCCGCCGGTGGCCATCCAGCGCTTCTCCAGACGCGTGGTGAGGGCGGGGGGGGGCGTGTCGGAGACGAAGTGGCGGGCGATCTTGCCGCAGACGTGGCGGGCTGTGCGCTTGTCGGCGGCCAGGTCCTTGAGGACGGCCATGCCTTGCTTGATGTCGGCTTGCGCGTAGTGGCGTCCCATGATCGTGCGCGCGCCGGGTTCATGGGCGGGGTCGCGGAACACGAACTGGCCCTGGCGGTCCTCGTTGTCGCGACCAACCGAGAAACCGGTCAGGGCGCGGGCGAATTCGGTCACGTCGCCTTGCGTGTAGCCGGCGTCGACGCCGACCGTGTGCAGCTCCATGATCTCGCGCGCCAGGTTCTCGTTCAGCCCGACCTTGCCGCCGCCACGACGCCGCATGGCGATTGGGCTGTTGGGGCCGATGGACTGGGCCTGGTCCAGATAGGTCAGCATGGCCGGATGGGTCGACGAGGCGACCAGCAGGTTCTCGAAGCTGTTGAACACGTAGGGTCGGATCGCCTCGCGCTCGAACGGACCAATCAGCACCGAGGTGATCTGCTTGGTCGACGAGACCGTGAAATGGTTGGCCCAGAACAGCGCCCAGCGCTCGCGGAAGCCCGCGGGGGTGTTGGCGCCGAGACGGGCGCGGGCCAGGAAGTCGGCGCCGACTTTATCGCGCAGGGCGCGGTCGGCGGCCTGCGCGGCCTGGGGCGCGGGCTTGTCGCCTTCGCCGTCCTTCCTCTCGCGTTCGATCTTCCGCTGCTGCTGGTAGTCGCGCATCTGCTCGAAGCGCTGGGCCGAGGTCTCGCCGCCATCCTGCGGGATGTCGGCGCCCTCGCGGCGGATCTGGCCGATGAGGAAGCCTTGGGGATCGGCCTTGGCGGCGTCGATCTCGCCGGGGCGGGCGCCGAGGCCGAAACGGGTGACGGCGATGGCGGCCATCATGTCCTTGGACGGTAAGCTCAAGCGGGGTGCTCCCTTGCGCTGTCACGCGATCTTGCTCATTCAACGCGGGTCATTGGCCGTTCCGTCGCGGGCGGCCCGAAAAAGAGTTCTCGCCGTGTCCGACAAGTCCGAGCTGCTGCTGAAACCCAAGCGCTTCTACAAGACCGCCGCCGCCGCGCCGGTGGAGGGCGGCTTCGCGATCCAGCTGGACGGCCGCACGCCCAAGTCGCCGGCCAGGAAGCCGCTGGTCGCGCCGAACAAAGCCCTGGCCGACACGATCGCCGCCGAGTGGGAGGCCCAGGTCGAATATATCGACAACAGCCTGATGCCGGCCACGCGCCTGGCCTTCACGGCCATCGATCGCATCTCCGAGACCCGCGCCGAGGTCGCCAAGGAGATCACGGCCTACGCCGGGTCCGACCACCTGTGCTACCGCGCCGAGCACCCGACGCCGCTGGTCGAGCGCCAGGACCGCGAGTGGGGCGCGATCCTCGACTGGGCCAAGGCCGAGTTCGGCCTGGTCTTCATCTCCGTCGGCGGGATCATTCACCAGCCGCAGCCGCCGGCCACCCTGGCGGCGGTCGAGGCGCTGGCCCTGACCCTGGACGATTTCAGCCTCGCCGGCGTCGCGTTCGCCGCGGGCCTGTTCGGTTCGACCGTGCTGGCCCTGGCCGTGCGCGCCGGCCGGCTGACCGGTCGCAAGGCCCTGGACCTGTCGCGCCTCGAGGAGATGTTCCAGGCCGAACAGTGGGGAGAGGACGCCGAGGCCACCGCCCGCGCCGCCTTCCTGGCGGTCGAGGCCGACATGATCGACCGCTGGTTCGCCGCGCTGCGCTAAGGGCATGACCTTTCCGTCTGCTGCGCTGCCGCAAGGTCCGCCTTGCCTGCGACCCCTGGCCTCGCTAGGGCTGGCTTCCTAAGGTGGACGAACCACCAGCATGAAGATCCGGGCAGGGAGTACGCGCGTGCAGCACATTCTCGAGGAACTCGACCGCCGTCGCGAGCAGGCCAAGGCGGGTGGCGGCGAGGCGCGTGTCGCCGCCCAGCACGCCAAGGGCAAGCTGACCGCCCGCGAGCGTATCGACCTGCTGCTGGACGAGGGCTCCTTCGAGGAGTTCGACATGTTCGTCGAACACCGCAGCCACGACTTCGGCATGCAGGACCAGAAAATCCCCGGCGACGGCGTCGTCACCGGCTGGGGCACGATCAACGGCAAGGTCGTCTATCTGTTCTCCAAGGACTTCACGGTGTTCGGCGGCAGCCTGTCGAACGCCCACGCCCAGAAGATCATCAAGGTCCAGCGCCAGGCCATGAAGGTCGGCGCGCCGATCATCGGCCTGTTCGACGCGGGCGGGGCGCGCATCCAGGAAGGCGTCGACAGCTTGGCCGGCTATGCCGACATCTTCCTCGAAAACACCCTGGCCAGCGGCGTCATCCCGCAGATCAGCGTGATCATGGGCCCCTGCGCCGGCGGCGACGTCTATTCGCCCGCGATCACCGACTTCATCTTCATGGTCAAGGACACGAGCTACATGTTCGTGACGGGGCCCGACGTGGTCAGGACCGTCACCAACGAGGTGGTCACCGCCGAGGAACTGGGCGGGGCCCGTGTTCACGCCGCCAAGTCGGGTGTCGCCGAGGGCGCGTTCGAAAACGACCTGGAAGCCCTGACCCAGGTGCGCCGCCTGGTCGACTTCCTGCCCTCGTCCAACCGCGAGGCCGCGCCCGAGCGCCAGAGCTTCGACGAGGCTTATCGCGAGGAAAAGAGCCTCGACACCCTGGTTCCGGCCGACGCCACCAAGCCCTACGACATGAAGGAACTGATCCTGAAGATCGTCGACGAAGCCGACTTCTTCGAGATCTCCAGCGAGTGGGCCAAGAACATCGTCGTCGGCTTCGCCCGCATGGACGGCGAGACCGTCGGCGTCGTCGCCAACCAGCCGCAGGTGCTGGCCGGGGTGCTGGACATCGACTCCAGCCGCAAGGCCGCGCGGTTCGTGCGCTTCTGCGACGCCTTCAACATCCCGATCATCACCCTCGTGGACGTCCCGGGCTTCATGCCGGGGACCAAGCAGGAGTACGGCGGCCTGATCAAGCACGGCGCCAAGCTGCTGTTCGCCTATGCCGAGGCCACGGTGCCCAAGATCACGGTCATTACCCGCAAGGCCTATGGCGGCGCCTATGACGTGATGAGCTCCAAGCACCTGCGCGGCGACCTCAACTACGCCTGGCCGACCGCCGAGATCGCGGTGATGGGCGCCAAGGGGGCGGTGGAGATCATCTTCCGCCAGGAGGCCAAGGATCCCGAAGCCCTGGCCGCCCGCGAGGCCGAGTACAAGGACCGCTTCGCCAACCCGTTCGTGGCGGCTTCCCGCGGCTATATCGACGACGTGATCATGCCGCACGGCACCCGCCGCCGGATCGTGCGGGGCTTGAAGAGCCTGAAGGGGAAGTCGTTGTCCAACCCGTGGAAAAAGCACGACAATATTCCGCTGTAGTGGCCTGCGGGACGGGGATTGGACGAGCGTTCGCGCCTCTCCGTCCCCTGCTCAAAAACCTGCCGTACAGTCTACCCACCTCGTCGCGAGGAAAGGGCGCATGGCCAGCGACCGTTGCGGCGACGGGGGGCGATCGAGCGGGCGCGCTCGTCGGCGCGGGGAAAGCTCCGCAACTGCACCATCCCCGAGGTAGTCGACCCTGGAACACAGAAACGACGGTGGATGCGGGCCGAGGAGAGCGACAGGGGAGTCGAAAGGCTCCTGACCGGGACCAGGCTTCGCGGCCTGGCCCGCCCGTCGGAGGCTTCAACGGCGTTGGGGTGCAAATAGCATCGCGGCGTCACGCTTCCGGATAACGACCGCGCGGAGCGTTGGGCTTCGTCGAAACGGTATTTCTTCACTTAACTCCGGGCGTCGCCCGGCGCTCCGCGTCCCTTTCCATGACTTCAGCGGCGGAGCCGCGTGAAGCGGCGAAGCTGTGCGCCCTTCGAGGCCCGCTGCTCGGACGCTTCAGGATGAGGACGCTGGTGCCGACTTCCTCATCCTCAGGTGCGCGCCGTAGGTCAACCTCGAAGGACGCACGGCTTTCCCTTCCGGCCCGACCCTTCTATATGCGGAGCCTTCTAAGCTTCCCGTGACTCCCCGAAAGGCCGCGCCCGCATGGCTCGCATCCTGATTACGTCTGCCCTGCCGTACATCAACGGCATCAAGCACCTGGGGAATCTGGCGGGGTCGATGCTGCCGGCGGACGTCTATGCGCGGTTCAAGCGCGCCCAGGGGCACGAGACGCTCTACATCTGCGCCACCGACGAGCACGGCACGCCGGCCGAACTGGCGGCCACCGCCGCCGGCCAGGACGTGGCGACCTATTGCGCCGAGCAGCACATCCTGCAGCATGATGTCGGCCGCGCCTTCGGCCTGTCGTGGGACCATTTCGGCCGCTCGTCCTCGCCGCAGAACCATCGCCTGACCCAGCACTTCTGCCAGGCGCTGGAAGACCACGGCCTGATCGAGGAACGCGTCGACCAGATGGTCTATTCGGTCGACGACAAGCGCTTCCTGCCGGATCGCTATGTCGAAGGCACATGCCCTCACTGCGGCTTCGAGAAAGCGCGCGGCGACCAGTGCGACAACTGCGGCAACCTGCTGGACC
The DNA here is from genome assembly GCF_058681225.1 of Caulobacter sp. FV1ye6ST. NCBI lineage: Bacteria > Pseudomonadati > Pseudomonadota > Alphaproteobacteria > Caulobacterales > Caulobacteraceae > Caulobacter > Caulobacter sp. FV1ye6ST. Next base: position 3,257,067 of record NZ_CM178733.1, on the reverse strand, counting down.
CCACCGACCTGATCGAGCCGTACTCGGTGATCTCGGGCTCGCGGAACATCGAGGTGCGCGACACCCGCCACCTCTATCTGCTGCAGACCAAGATGGCCGACAAGATCCGCGCCTGGGTCGATAGCCACGCCGACTGGCCGCCGCTGGCCCGCTCGATCGCCTACAAGCACCTGGACGAGGGGCTGATCGACCGCGGCATCACCCGCGATCTCGCCTGGGGCATTCCGGTGGCCAAGGACGGCGTTCCGCGCCCGGGCTTCGAGGACAAGGTCTTCTACGTCTGGTTCGACGCGCCGATCGAATATATCGCCGCGACCCAGGAGTGGGCCGAGGGCTCTCCCGACCGCGACTGGAAGCGCTGGTGGCGCACCGACGCGGGCGCCAAAGACGTCAGCTACGTCCAGTTCATGGGCAAGGACAACGTGGCGTTCCACACGGTCAGCTTCCCGGCCACCATCCTCGGCTCGGAAGAGCCGTGGAAGAGCGTCGACATGCTCAAGGCCTTCAACTGGCTGAACTGGTACGGCGGCAAGTTCTCGACCTCGAACAAGCGCGGCGTGTTCATGGACGCGGCGCTGGAGATCCTGCCGCCGGATCTGTGGCGCTGGTACCTGACGGCCAATTCGCCCGAGAGCAGCGACACCGCCTTCACCTGGGAGCAGTTCGCCAGCGCCGTGAACCGCGATCTGGCCGACGTGCTAGGCAACTTCGTCAACCGCATCCTGAAGTTCAACGAGAGCAAGTTCGAAGGCGTTGTGCCGGCGGGCGGCGAGCCGGGGCCGCTGGAAGAAAAGCTGTTCGCCGACGTCTCTGCGCGTCTGGCGGACCTGTCCGAACAGATGGACGCCATCGAGATCCGCAAGAGCGCCCAGGCGCTGCGGGCGCTGTGGGTGGTCGGCAACGAGTACCTGCAGGAGGCCGCGCCGTGGACCGCGATCAAGACCGATCGCGACCGCGCCGCCGTCATCGTCCGCACGGCCCTGAACCTGGTGGCGTTGTACGCCAAGCTCTCCGCGCCGTTCATCCCGTTCGCGGCCGAGACGATCGGCCAGGCCTTCGACCTGGACTTCCCGGCGGAATGGCCGTCGAACGACGCCAGGGTCGAGCTCGACAAGCTGCTGGTCGGCGAGCCGGTGACCGTGCCGGACGTGCTGTTCAAGAAGATCGAGGACGAGCAGATCGCCGAATGGACGGCTCGCTTCGGCGGCGCCGAGTAAGGTGCGGACGGGGGCGGACAGGTCGGAGGACAAGGGTCCTCCGACACTCGTTCGCCTCTGCCTGTTCTACGCCGCGATCTATCTGAGTTCAGGCGTCAGCCTGCCCTATATCGGCACCTATCTGCGCTCGCGCGGCCTGAGCGGCGGCGAGATCGGCCTAGTCTTGGCCGTGCCGCTGCTGCTCAAGCCGTTCACCGGGGCCTCGCTGGCGGTCTGGGCTGACGGCTTCACGCTGCGGCGCACGCCCATGGTGCTGCTGCTGGTCGGGGCGGGGCTGGGCTATGGGGGGCTGCTGGCCGCCCCGAACCTGTGGTGGTTCATCCTGGCCTGGTTCATCGGCCAGACCCTGCTGTCGACCGTCTCGCCGCTGATCGACATCATCACCCTGCGCCGGGCGCGGACCGAGAGCTTCAACTACGGGATCCCGCGCGGCACGGGTTCCAGCGCCTTCATCGCCGCCAACTTGGCGATGGGCGCGATCCTGACCTTCGCCGCGCCCAAGATCATCGCCCTCTGGATCGTCGCGGCGTGTTTCATCGCGGCCCTGGCCGCCGCGCTCCTGGTCCCGCCCGAACGCGTCCACGCCGAGGGCGCCAAGCCCCACCGGTCCGAACGCTGGAAGGGTCTCTCCGAGCTGATGCGCAACCGCACCTTCCTGCTGGCGGTGGTCACGGCCGGCCTGATCCAGGGCGCGCACGCCTTCTACTACGGCTTCTCCGCCATTCTCTGGCGGAAGCAGGGGATCTCCGAGCCGATGATCGGCGTGCTGTGGGGCGTGGGCGTCGCGGCCGAGGTCGGCTTCATGTGGTTCCTGGAGCCGCTGCGCCGCCGCTGGGGGCCAGAGCGGTTCCTGATCCTAGGCGCTAGCGCGGCCGTTCTGCGCTGGACGCTCTATGCGTTCGAGCCGCCTCTGTGGGCGCTGTTCCCGCTGCAGATGTTGCACGCCATGACCTTCGCGGCCTCGTTCCTGGCCTCGCTGCGCCTGATCGAGAAGCTGGCCCCGCCGGCGGCGGCGTCGCCGGCCCAGGCGATCAACTCGGCGCTGTCGTCGGGTTTTACCCTGGGCATCGCGACCTTGGCGTCGGGGCCTCTGTTCGACGCTCTGGGCGCGAAGGGGTACCTGGCCACGGCTGTCATGGCCGCCTTGGGGCTGATCGGCGCGATCAAGCTCTCGCGCCGATCAAGACATCAGATCGTGTAGTCGATTTCCTGGCCTTCCAGCCAGGCGACGATCCGTTCGGCCGCTTCGACGGGATCGATCGCGGTGGTGTCGATGCGTAGCTCCGGGGTCTCCGGCGCTTCATACGGGCTGTCGACGCCGGTGAAGTTCTTCAGCTGGCCCGAGCGGGCCTTTTTGTAGAGGCCCTTCACGTCGCGGGCCTCGGCCACGGCCAGGGGCGTGTCGACGAAGACCTCGATGAACTCCCCAGGCTCCAGGATGTCGCGCGCCAGCTGACGTTCGGCCCGGAACGGCGAGATGAAGGCGGTCAGCACGATCAGGCCGGCGTCGACCATCAGCTTGGCGACCTCGGCCACCCGGCGGATGTTCTCGACCCGGTCCTCCTCGGTGAAGCCGAGGTCCTTGTTCAGGCCGTGGCGGACATTGTCGCCGTCCAGCAGATAGGTGTGGCGGCCCAGGGCGTGCAGGCGCCTCTCGACGAGGTTGGCGATGGTGGACTTGCCCGCGCCCGACAGGCCCGTCAGCCAGACGACCTGGCCGCGCTGGCTTTTCAGCGCCGACCGCGAGGCCTTGCTGACGTCGGTGTGCTGCCAGTGGATGTTGTCGGCTCGGCGCAGGGCGAAGTTGATCATCCCCGCGCCGACGGAGCGGTTGCTCAGGCGATCGACCAGGATGAAGCCGCCCATCTGGCGGTTGTCGGCATAGGCCTCGAACGGGATGGCCTGGTCGAGTGACAGGTTCACGAGCCCGATCTCGTTCAGCTCCAGGCGCTTGGCGGCTGTGTGTTCCAGGGTGTTGACGTTCACCCGGTGCTTGATGTCGGTGACGCTGGCGCCGACCGTGCGGGCGCCGATCTTCAGCAGATAGGTGCGGCCAGGAGGCAGCGGCTCGTCGTCCATCCAGACGAGGGTGGCCTCGAACTGGTTGGCGACCGGGGCGGGGGCCTCGGCCGTGGTGATGACGTCACCGCGCGAGATGTCGATCTCGTCTTTCAGGGTCAGGGTCACCGACTGTCCGGCGACGGCTTGGTCAAGATCGCCGGGCAGGGTGACGATACGGGCCACACGGCTCTCACGACCCGAGGGCAGGGCGCGGATGCGGTCGCCCGGCTTGATGGTCCCGGACGCGATCAGGCCCGAGAAGCCCCGGAAGTCGAGGTTCGGGCGATTGACCCACTGCACCGGCATGCGGAAGGGCTTGGACCGCAGGTCGTCCTCGACCTCCACGCCTTCCAGCCAGTCCATCAGGATCGGACCCTTGAACCAGGGCGTATGCTCGCTGCTTGAGGCGATGTTGTCGCCGCCCAGGCCGGAGATCGGGATCGGCGTGAACACGGTCAGGCCGATCTGTTCGGCGAAGGCGCGGTAGTCGGCGACGATCCGGTCAAACACCGCCGGATCCCAGCCGACCAGGTCCATCTTGTTCACCGCCAGCACCACGTGGCGGATGCCCAGCAGGGAGACGAGGTAGCTGTGGCGACGCGTCTGGGTCAGCACGCCCTTGCGCGCGTCGATCAGGATCACGGCCGCGTCGGCGGTTGAGGCGCCGGTAACCATGTTGCGGGTGTATTGCTCGTGGCCGGGCGTGTCGGCGACGATGAACTTGCGCTTCTCGGTCGAGAAGAAGCGGTAAGCGACGTCGATGGTGATGCCTTGCTCGCGCTCGGCGGCCAGGCCGTCGACCAGCAGGGCGAAGTCGATCGCGCCCCCCTGGGTGCCGACCTTCTTGCTGTCGGCTTCGAGGGCCGCCAACTGGTCCTCGAAGATCATCTTGCTGTCGTATAGCAGGCGGCCGATCAGGGTGGACTTGCCGTCGTCGACGCTGCCGCAGGTGATGAAACGCAGCAGTGACTTGTGCTGATGCTGATGCAGATAGGCGTCGATGTCCTCGGCGATCAGGGCGGACTGGTGCGCCATCAGAAGTAGCCCTCCTGCTTCTTCTTCTCCATCGAGGCGGACTGGTCGTGGTCGATGACCCGGCCTTGCCGTTCCGACGTGGTGGTCAGCAGCATTTCCTGGATGACCTGGGGCAGGGTGGACGCGGTGCTCTCAACGGCGCCGGTCAGCGGGTAGCAACCCAAGGTGCGGAAGCGGACGCTCTTCATCCGCGGGACTTCGCCCGGATGCAGGCGGAAGCGGTCGTCGTCGACCATGATCAGCGCGCCGTCGCGCTCGACCACCGGCCGTTCGGCCGCGAAGTACAGCGGCACGATCGGAATATTCTCCAGGTGGATGTACTGCCAGACGTCCAGCTCCGTCCAATTGGAGATCGGAAAGACGCGCAGGCTTTCGCCCGGGTGTTTGCGGGTATTGTAGAGGTTCCACAGTTCGGGGCGCTGGTTCTTCGGATCCCAGCGGTGCTCGGCGGTGCGGAACGAGAAGACCCGCTCCTTGGCCCGGCTCTTCTCTTCATCGCGGCGGGCGCCGCCGAAGGCCGCGTCGAAGCCATACTTGGACAGGGCCTGTTTCAGGCCCTCGGTCTTCCAGAGATCGGTGTGCAGGGCGCTGCCGTGGTCGAACGGATTGACGCCGCGCGCCTCGGCGTCGGGGTTCTTGTGGACGATCAGGTCGAAGCCTAGCTCGGACGCCACCTTGTCGCGCAGGGTGTACATGTCCCTGAACTTCCAGGTCGTGTCGACGTGCAGCAGCGGGAAGGGCGGCTTGCCGGGGTAGAAGGCCTTGGCGGCCAGGTGCAGCATCACCGCGCTATCCTTGCCGATGGAATACAGCATGACCGGGCGTTCGCACTCGGCCGCCACCTCGCGCAGGATGTGGATGCTCTCGGCCTCCAGCCGCTGGAGGTGGGTGAGCCTGGCCGGCGAGATCGCGTTCTTCGTGAGAGCTGGCGTCATCGGTTCCGGCGGGTGCGCGGCGAGTGCGAATTGGGTAAGGGCCAAGGCGAAGGTCCGCAAAGGAAAAATGTCCGGCCGAATCCCGTCGAAGGGCCGCCGGTACAGGCTGGGACCTAGGCCCGGTCACGGCGGCGGACAACCGTCGGAATTCTGGGGGCGCTGTCAGCGGACGTGGCGCCACGGTCGGTAAGCTTCGGCTTTCATGACCAAAAGTTCACTCGTCCTCTTTCGAAAACGCTCGCATAACGCCGCTATCGGTCCAGGGGCGGGCTATGGGCTTTCTGACGGAAATGCTGGCTGTGGCGGTCGTCTGGCTGTCGTCGTTCGCGCTTTGCCAACTCGGCGTGAGCGTGGAGAACCGTGTCTGCCCGCACGCCAAGAGCGCCCCGGCCAAGTCGGTCGCCCGCTCGCCGCGGGGCGCGCCGGTCGCGGTTAACGCGCCCGACAAGATGGCTGATGCGACCACGCGTGACGCCTGAACCGGCGCTTAAGGCGTCAAGACCCTTGCAAACTCAAGCAAAGTCGCTTTTCGCCAAGGCTTTTCGCCGTTAGGTTCATGTGGTGCGCGAAGGAGGGGTCCAGCGCGCGAAAGTTGTCTCCTGCGCCCCTCGCCGACGCCCCCTTTGCCGACGTCCTGGGACCCTGGCTGTGTATGAAGCCTAAGAAGCGCCAACCGCTCGATTTTTCCGCCACGCCGACGGGTGTCCCTCCCGAGGAAGCCAAGACCACGCCTGAGCTCCCTCCGGAGCTGTCCGGGGCGACGTCTTTTTCCGACTCCGAGGCGGCCATTCCCAGCGCCGAGCCCCTGACTCTGCAAGAGACGCTGAACGACGATCTGGCTGTTCCGCCGCCGATGACCGTGCGCTCGCGCCGTCGCCGCGAGCCTGATCCCGAGCCGGTCGAGAGCTTCTCCGAGCCCGAGCTGAAACTGGCGACCTCGCTGGCCGCCACCGCCCAGCCGCCGGCCCCGGTCGTCGAGCCCGAACGCGCGGCGCCGGCCAAGGCCGAGAACCGCGAGCCGACGCTTGATCTGCGCGGACCCGAAGCGACCGTGCCGTTGCGCGGCGAAGACGTTCCGCGCCGCATGTCGGGCGTATTGTTCTGGACCCTGGCCACAGCCATCGCGTTCCTTTGGGCCCTCGCCCCGATCGCCTTCGCGCTCGGCTACGCCCGCGGCGTGCCAGCCTTCAAGATCGAGGGTTTCGCCCTGACGGTGTTCGCCGGCCTGGCGATCGGTCCGGCCCTGCTGACCCTGCTGGGCGCCTATCTGCTGCGCCAGGCGACGGGGATCGCCGACGAACTGCGTCGGACCCGCACACTGACCGATCGCATCGTCACACCGGCCGCCCTGGCCGCCGTCGGCGCGTCCAGCGCGGTCGACGCCCTGCGCCAAGGGGTCGATGACGCCGCCAACGCCGCCCAGCGGGCGCGCGAACACATCGTCTCGCTGCGCCAGGCCCTTGCCGAGGAGACCGGGCGTCTGGCCGAGGCCGCCGCCGACTCCGCCAAGATGGCCAAGCAACTGGCTCAGGGTCTGGGCCACGAGCGTACGGCCATGGAGACCCTGTCGCAGTCCCTGGACGCCCGCTCCACGGCGGTGGTCGACGCGATCGGCAGCCAGGCCCGCATGGTGGCCGAGGCCTCCGATCTGGCCGAGACCCAGCTGCGCGAGGCCGAAGCCGCCCTGGCGGCCCGCGCCGCCGACCTAGCCGCCGCCGCCGCCGAAGCCTCCGACGCCGCCCGCGTCGGGGCCGAGGACCTGTCGCGCCAGATCGCTCGGCTGGAAACCGCCGGCCACGGCGTTGGCGACCAGGTCTCGTCAGTGGAGAAGAGTCTGGCCGCCCAGCGCGCCGCGCTCGTCGAGATCAGCCAGGCCCTGCGCTCGGACCAGGAGGACTTCGCCTCCGAGGCCGAGACCCGCACCGCCCAACTCACCGAGTTCGTCGCCTATACCCGTGTCGGCGCCACCGAACTGTCGGACGCCGCCGCCATGGGCGCGGAGATCCTGCGCGGCCTGATCAGCGCGGCCGCCGACCAGTTCCGCGAATTGGCCGAGGGCGCCGCCAGTCAGCGCGAGATCCTGGCCGACAACGCCAAGAAGACGCTCGAGACCATCGGCGACGTCGCCGAGAACCAGCGCACCCTGCTGGAGGATGAGCTGAAGGCGGCGATGGAAGCCATGGCCGAGTCGGCGTTGAAGGCGGCCGAGGGCGTGGAGGCCCGCGTCGAGGCCGCCCGCAGCCGTGTCGACCAGCTGAACGAGATCGCCTTCGCCGCCGGCCAGAAGGCCGATGCGGTGTTCGAATCCCGCATGGAGGAGGCGCGCGACATCATCGAGCACTCGGCCCAGATGGTCGAGCAGGCCGGGGCGCGCACCTCGCAGAAGCTGGCGGATTCGGTGCAGGCGGCTCGCGGCACGCTGGACGAGCTGGAGACGATGCTGGCCGAGATTAGCAAGCGCACTGCCGACCTGCCAGCCGAGGCTCTGCAGAAGGCCGCCGAGGTCCGCGTGTCCATCGAGCAGGGCGTTGAGCAACTGATGAACGCCGTCCGCCGCACCGCCGAGGAGACGGCCGCGATCGACCAGGCGTTCCAGGAGCGCGTCCGCCGCAACTACGAGATGCTGAGCGAGGCGGCTGGCGCTGTGACCGCGTCCAGCGCCTCGACCATCGCCGCCCGCGCCGCCCCGACCCAGGCCCCGGTCAGCCGTGCGCGCGTCGCGCCGCCTCCGCCTCCGCCTGCCCAGCCCGAGCCGCTGCCGATGGCCGTGTTCGACGACGAGGACGAGCCGCCGACCGACCGTCGTCGCCTGCGTCTGACGCCGACGGCGACCGACCAGGAGTTCCGCTCGGTGTTCGAGCAGGCCTCGGCTCGCAAGCAAACGCCGCCGCAATCGGGGGCCGAACCGGACGGCGAGGGCGGTTGGAGCTGGCGCAATCTGCTGGCCGGTATCGAGAACAGCTCTCCGGGCGACGCCGCCCTGGGCGAGAAGCTGTCCGCCGAGATCACGGCCATGGGCATCGACCCGCACGCCCTGCTGCCGCGAGGCCGGATCGACGAGATCGCCGCGGCCCTGCAGACGCGTGACGACGGCGGGGCCCGCGAGGTGGTCAAGCGACTGGCGCCCGCCGCCATCCGTCGCCTGGTCCGTCGCCTGTTCTCCGACTCGACGCTGAAGGCCAATACCGAGCGCTTCCTGAAGCGCTACGCCGGCATGATCGACGAGGCGGCCGGCCAGGATCGCGAAGGCTTCCTGCTGGCGGCGCTGCTGTCGTCGGACGCGGGCCGGGCCTACCTGCTGCTTGACGCGGCCAGCGGCGATCTCGGCTGAGCCTTAAGGTGAAGCGCGCCTTTGATTTCACGGCGGCGGCGCTAGGCCTGATCGTCCTGGCCCTGCCGCTCGCCGTGTTGTGGCTGCTGGTGCGCCTGACCTCGCCTGGGCCAGGGCTCTACTGGTCGCGGCGCGTGGGCCGAAGCTCCGTGCTTTTCGCCATGCCCAAGTTCCGGACCATGCGGATCGACACGCCCGAGGTCGCCACGCATCTGCTGGAGAACCCGGACCGCTGGTTGACGCCGCTGGGGCCGCTGATGCGCAAGCTCAGCATCGACGAGTTGCCGCAGCTGTGGAGCGTGCTGGTGGGGCAGATGAGCCTGGTCGGGCCGCGTCCGGCGCTGTTCAATCAGGACGACCTGATCGCCGCTCGCCAGGCCGCCGGCGTCGATGTCCTGCGGCCCGGCGTCACCGGCTGGGCTCAGATCAACGGCCGCGACGAGCTGGCCATTCCGGACAAGGTGGCCCTGGACGCCGAGTACCTGGCCCGGCGCTCGTTCCTGTTCGACCTGCAGATCATGGTCAGCACCGTCGTGCCGGTGCTGACCGCCAAGGGCGTGACCCGATAGTTCAGGCGAGGTCGGCGTAGGCCTTCTCGATCGCCGCCACGAAGGTCGGGTTCGAGGTCAGGGCCGCCGGGAACACGGCGTCCAAGGCCAGGAAGGCCGCCACGTCGGTGCGCGCATCGCCAGTGACGCCCACGCCGATCTCGGTCAGCTTGTCGTGCAGCGGATCGGTGATCGCCTCGCCGGTCTTGGCGCGCAGGGCGATGAAGCGCATCCACGCCGCCAGCGGGATCGCCAGGCGCTCGATCGAACGGCCGGCCTCCAGGGTTTCCGTCAGCGTGCCGAGAATACGGAAAGGCAGCTTCTGGGTGCCGTCCCAGGCGATTTGCGCCAGGTAGTGGCGGATCTCGGGGTTGCGGAAGCGGGCCAGGATGGCCTCGGCGTAGTCGGCCAGTTCCAGGCCGCGCGGCGCCGTCAGGGTCGGGATGATGTCCTTGGCCATCAGGTCGCGGGCCAGGGCCGCCAGCACCGGATCGCTGACCGCCTCGAACACCGTTTCGTGGCCGCGCAGGATGCCGGCATAGGCCAGGGTCGAGTGGACACCGTTCAGCAGGCGCAGCTTGGCGCGCTCGAAGCCGCGCACGTCGTCGGTCAGGATGACGCCGACGCTGGCCAGGTCCGGCGCATCCGTAGGCAGGACATCCTCGACCACCCACTGGGTGAAGGCCTCGCGCTGGATCGGCCAGGCGTCTTCCAGGCCCGTGGCGGTCTGGACCCGCGCCCGCAGGGCGTCGTCGGTGGCCGGGGTGATGCTGTCGACCATGGTCCGCGGGAAGCTGCCCTCGGCCTCGATCCAGGTGGCCAGATCGGCGTCGATCTTGGCGGCGAAGGCGACCACGGCCGCCTTCAGGCGCCAGCCGTTGTCGGCCAGGTTGTCGCAGGCCACGACGGCGTAGGGCGGCAGGCCGGTGGCGAAGCGGCGGCGCAGGCCCTCGACAATGTAGCCGACGGCGCTCTTGGGTTCGCGCGGATGGGCCAGGTCGTGGACGATGTCCGGGTGCTTCTCATCCAGCCCGCCCTCGGCCGACAGGGTGTAGCCCTTCTCGGTCACGGTCAGGGTGACCATGCGGGTGGTCGGGGCGGCCAGGCGGGCGAAGACCGAGGGCGGATCTTCCGGCGCGACCAGCACCTCGACGATCGAGCCGACGATGCGGAAGGTGGTCTCGGCGTCCAGTTGGGCCAGGGTGTAAAGCCCATCCTGCGGCTGCAGGGCGTCGCGGACGCCAGGGCTCTTCAGCGAGACGGCGCAGATCCCCCAGCGCGGATCGGTCGCCAGAAGCTGGTCGAAATAGAAGGCCTGGTGAGCGCGGTGGAAGGCGCCGGGGCCGAAGTGGACGATCCCGACCTGCACCTTGTCGCGGTCATAGGTCGGCAGCGCCGTGCCCGGGATCGCGCCCGGATAGCTGGTCGCGCTCAGACGAAGGGCAGGGGAGGTCTTGGGAGAAGCCGTCAAGGGAGCACGCCTGGAGTTTCGGAACGGAAGGGTCGGTCGCTTAAATGCGGTAGTCTGACAAGTCTGGCAATTGGCCTGACCATTTTTAGAGAGTCACGCCGGACTTCCAGATGGCGATCTCGCGTTCGCCGTTCAGCTCGGCCTTGGTGGCCTTGCCCGAGGCGGTGTCGATCACGAGGTCCATCAGGCGGTCGGCCGCGTCGTCCATCGAGACGCCTTCCAGCACCTGGCCGGCGTCGAAGTCTATCCAGCCGGGCTTGCGCTGGGCCAAGCCCGAGTTCGAGGCGATCTTCAGGGTCGGGGCCGGGAAGCCCAGCGGTGTGCCGCGGCCGGTGGTGAACAGGATCACCGTGGCGCCGGCGGCGGTCAGGGCTGTCGAGGACACAGCGTCGTTGCCGGGCGCTTCCAGGAAGGTCAGGCCATGCGGGCCGACGCGCTCGCCGTAGCGCAGCACCTCGACCAACTGGGCCCGGCCGCCCTTCTGCACCGCGCCCAGGGACTTTTCCTCGAGCGTGGTGATGCCGCCGGCGATGTTGCCCGGCGAGGGGTTCTCGTAGATCGGCTGGTTGTTGTCGATGAAGTAGCGCTTGAAGTCGTCGATCACGCCGACGGCCTGGTCGAAGATCTCGCGGCTCGCGGCGCGCTGCAGCAGCACGTTCTCGGCCCCGAAGACCTCGGGAATCTCGGTCAGCACCGGTGTGCCGCCGGCGTCGGCGACCTTGTCGGCGATGCGGCCGACCAGCGGGTTGGCGGTGACGCCCGAAAAGCCGTCCGAGCCGCCACATTTGAGACCCACGACCAGTTCGGAGACCGGGATCGGCTCGCGCTTGTCCTGCTCGGCGATGGCGACAAGGGCTTCGATGGCGGCGAGGCCGTCCTCGAACTCGTCCTCGACCATCTGGGTGGTGAAGCTGCGCAGGCGGTCGCGGTCGATGTCCGGCGCGCTTTCCAGCAGGGCCTTCAGCTGGTTGTTCTCGCAGCCCAGGCCCAGGATCAGCACGCCGCCGGCGTTGGGGTGGGCGGCCAGGCCGGCGATCAGGCTGCGGGTGTGGGTCAGGTCATCGCCCAGCTGCGAGCAGCCGAACGGGTGGGGGAAGGCGTAGACGCCATCGACGCGGCCGGCGAAGCGGGCATTGGCCTTCTCGGCGATGCGTCGGGCGGTGTTGGCCACGCAGCCGACGGTGCAGAGCACCCAGATTTCGTTGCGCGTGCCGGCCCGTCCTTTCTTGCGGCGATAGCCGTCAAAGGTGCGGGCGGTGGGCTCGACGTGAGGCTCCGGCGTGGTCGGCGTGAAGCTGTAGCCCTCGACGCCTTCCAGGCGGGTCTCGACATTGTGGACATGGACGTGGTCGCCGACGGCGATGTCGATCGTGGCCCGGCCAATCGGCCAGCCGTACTTCAAAACGTCGCTGCCAGCGCTGGCAGCGCGAATAGCGATCTTGTGGCCCTTGGGGATGTCGGCGCGGACGGTGATCGTTTGGCCGTGCAAGTCCAGGACCTCGCCAGACACGAGATCGCGCAGGGCGGTGGCCACGTGGTCGCGTGGATCGACGGGGTGGATCGATTCGCGAGGCGCCAGGGTCGTTTCAGTCATGGTTGTCGTCGCCGCCGAGTTCCGTATCGCCAATTTGTGCGCGTAGTGACATGGTAACCGGTGTCAGTCACCCCACAAGCGGACGTTTCGTCCTATGTTGGCGACACCAGCGCGGCTAGAGTATGACAAAAGACAACGCTTAAAGCTGCTTGGAAACGCCGTGAACTCTTCGAAGACGCCTTCCTCGATCCCGGAAGCCTCGCAGGGTGAGGGGGAGGGGAGTGTAGAGGGCGGCCGCAAGCGGGCCACGATCAACGACATCGCCAGGCTTGCCGGGGTGTCCAAGAAGACCGTTTCACGCGTCATCAACCAGTCTCCTTTCGTTCGGGACGAGACCCGCGAGCGCATTGAAGCGGTCATCGCCGAGTGGGGCTACGCGCCCGATCCGCAGGCGCGAGGCCTGGCGTTCCGTCGCTCGTTCCTGATCGGCATGATCTACGACAACCCCAACCCGCAGTACGTCGTCAACATGCAGTTGGGTCTGCTGGACGGCATGCGCGGTTCGGGCTTCGAGCTGGTCGTCCACCCCTGCAATCGCGCCAGCCCGACCTTCCTGACCGACATCCGCGCCTTCGTGGAGCGCCAGAAGCTGTTTGGCGTCGTGCTGCCGCCGTCGGTGTCCGAGGATGAGCGCGTCGCCAAGTTGCTGAATGAGATCGGCTGCGCGTACATCCGCATCGCCTCGGTCGAGCTGGACAAGCCCGAGCACATGATCGTCGGTCACGACCGCATGGGCGGGGAGGTGATGGGCCAGCACCTGGTCGACCTCGGTCACACGCTGATCGGCTTCATCAGCGGCCTGCCCAACTTCCGGTCCTCGCACGAACGCAGGGGCGGGTTGGAGGACGCGCTCCAGAAGGCCGGGGTCGCGTTGAAGCCCGACTATGTTGTCCAGGGCGCCTATACCTTCGAGTCCGGTCTGGCGTGCGGCGAGGCCCTGCTGGCCATGCAGCCGCGCCCCACCGCCATCTTCTGCGGCAACGATGAAATGGCCGCCGGCGCGCTGCAAGCGGCCCGTCGCGCGGGGTTGCGGGTCCCCGAGGACCTGACGGTGGTTGGTTTCGACGACTTCCAGATCGCCCAGGCCGTCTGGCCGCCGCTGACCACGATCCACATCCCGACGCGGGAGGTGGGCCGGATGGCCGCCGAAAAGCTTATCGGACGGGAAAGTCGCGAAGCGCGTGATCCCGCCAGCACGATCCCGTATCTTGTCCTGCGGGAGTCCTCGGCCGCGCCGCAGAAGACCTGAGGACAACCCGCCGCGACGCCTGCCTCCTTTCTTGCAACGCGTCGTGACACCGGTTACCAAGCGCGTCACGACAGCCCGCCGCGAGGCCGTCCAGACGTTGGGAAGAGGAAGCGAAGAATGCCCAGGCCGCTGAATTTCCACGAGGATCGCCTGTTTCCGGCGGACGCCACGACGCGCTCTTACGCGCGTGGTCTCTATGCGCTGGTCAAGGACCTGCCGATCATCAGCCCGCACGGGCACACGGATCCGTCGTGGTTCGCCACGAATGAGCCCTTCCAGGACGCCACCGACCTGCTGCTGGCGCCGGACCACTATCTGTACCGTATGCTCTACAGCCAGGGCATCAGCCTGGACGCCCTGAAGGTGCGTTCGAAGGCGGGTGTTCCGGCGACGGATCCGCGCGCGGCGTGGAAGCTGTTCGCGAGCAACTTCCACCTCTTTCGCGGCACGCCGTCGTGGATCTGGCTGAATCACGTGTTCTCCAAGGTGTTCGGTTTTACCGAGTTCCTCGAGGCCTCGAACGCCGACGACTATTTCGACCGTATCAATGCGGCCCTGGCCACGGACGCCTTCCGTCCGCGCGCCCTGTTCGACCGCTTCAACATCGAGACCCTGGCCACCACCGAGGGTCCGCACGAGAGCCTGAAGCACCACCAGGCCATCCGCGAGAGCGGGTGGGGCGGCCACGTCATCACCGCATACCGTCCCGATGCCGTCATCGACTTCGAGGACGAGCGCGGCCCGCGCGCCTTCGAACGCTTCGCCGAGGTGTCGGGCCAGGACGTCTACAGCTGGAAGAGCTACCTCGAAGCGCACCGCCTGCGCCGGGCGGCCTTCATTGACGCCGGCGCCACCTCGTCGGACCACGGCCACCCGACGGCGGCCACCGCCGACCTGTCGGACGTCGAGGCCGAGGCGCTGTTCCAAAGCCTGGTGAAGGGCGACGTCACGCCCGAGATGGCCGAGCTGTTCCGCGCCCAGATGCTGACCGAGATGGCCAAGATGAGCCTGGATGACGGGCTGGTCATGCAGATCCACCCAGGCTCGCACCGCAACCATAATGCGGGCCTGCTGGCGTCGCACGGTCGCGACAAGGGCGCCGACATCCCGATGCGCACCGAGTATGTCTCGGCGCTGAAGCCGCTCTTGGGCCGCCTGGGCAACGATCCGCGCCTGTCGGTGATCCTGTTCACGCTGGACGAGACCGTCTACAGCCGCGAGCTGGCCCCGCTGGCCGGCCACTATCCGGTGCTGAAGCTGGGTCCGTCCTGGTGGTTCCACGACAGCCCGGAAGGCATGATGCGCTTCCGCGAGCAGGTCACGGAAACCGCCGGCTTCTACAACACCGTCGGCTTCAACGACGACACCCGCGCTTTCCTGTCGATCCCGGCCCGCCACGACGTGGCGCGTCGCGTCGACAGCGCGTTCCTGGCCCGCATGGTCGCCGAGCACCGGATGGACCTGGTCGAGGCCGAGGAGCTGATCGTCGATCTGACGTACAACCTGCCTAAGAAGGCCTACAAGCTCGATCAGCGTCCGGACTGGGCTCGCCCGACCACGCTGCGCGCCGCCGCCGAATAAGAACACCCTTCCGGAGACTTCCCGATGTTCGCCAAGACCTACCACGCCACCCATCCGGACATGATGTTCGCGGTCAGCAATGACGACCTGCGCGATCGTTACCTGATGCAGGGCCTGTTCCAGGACGGCCAGATTGTCCTGACCTACAACCACGCCGAACGCTTCGTCGTCGGCGGCGTCGTGGCCACCACGGCCATCAAGCTGCCCGACCAGACCGAGCCGGCCTCGGCCGCCGGCCACCCGTTCCTGGAGCGCCGCGAGCTGGGCGTGATCAATGTCGGTGAGACCACCGGCAAGATCACCGTCGACGGCGTCGTCTACGAAATCGTTCCGCGTGACGGCCTGTACGTCACCATGGGCGCCAAGGACGTCTCCTTCGAAGGCGTGAACGGCGAAGCCGCGCGCTTCTATCTGGTCAGCCTGCCGGCCCACGCCGCGTTCGAAACCAAGAAGCTGGCCTTCGCCGACGCCGTCGCCCTGGAGCGTGGCGCGCTGGAAACCAGCAACGAGCGCACGATCTACCAGTACATCGTGCCGACCACCTGCAAGTCGGCTCAGCTGCTGCTGGGCATGACCGTCCTGAAGCCGGGCAGCGTCTGGAACACCATGCCGCCCCACCTGCACGACCGCCGCTCGGAAGCCTATTTCTACTTCGGCCTGGGCGAGAACGACCGCGTGTTCCACTACATGGGCGAGCCGGACGAGATGCGTCACATCGTGATCGCCAACGAGGAAGCCGTCATGAGCCCGCCGTGGTCGATCCACATGGGCTCGGGCACCGCCAACTACACCTTCATCTGGGCGATGGGCGGCGAGAACCTCGACTATACCGACATGAACGTGCTGGACATCTGCCAGCTGAAGTAGGGCCGCGAGGTCATCCGCTCCTAGCTTGTCATCCCGGGCGGAGCGCAGCGTAGACCCGGGACCCAGGGGCCATTGGCAGTGCGCCGGCCGCTGGGTCCCGGACAGCCTCTTCGAGGCTTCCGGGATGACAAGATTTAGGATCAGGAAATCAGCACCATGGCCAATCCGTTCAGCCTCGAAGGCAAGGTCGCGCTCGTCACCGGCGCCAACACCGGCATCGGGCAGGGGATCGCCATCGCGCTCGCCGCCGCCGGCGCCGACATCGCCGCCGCGGGCCGCAGCGAGCCTACCGACACCCAGAAGGCCGTCGAGGCCCTGGGCCGCAAGTTCCTGTCGATCAAGGCCGACTTCGGCTCGACCGAGCCCGTCCAGCGCGTGGTCGACGAGACCGTGGCCGCGTTCGGCAAGGTCGACATCCTGGTCAACAACGCCGGCATCATCCGTCGCGCCGACTCGATCGAGTTCTCGGAAGCCGACTGGGACGCGGTGATGGACACCAATCTGAAGGTCGTCTTCTTCCTGACCCAGGCCTTCGCCAAGCAGGCGCTGAAGCAGGGTGGCGGGGCCAAGATCATCAACATCGCCAGCCTGCTGTCCTTCCAGGGCGGCATCCGCGTCCCGTCCTACACCGCCTCGAAGTCCGGCCTGGCCGGCCTGACCAAGATCCTGGCCAACGAGTGGGCGGCCAAGGGCATCAACGTCAACGCCATCGCCCCGGGCTATTTCGACACCAACAACACCGAGGCCCTGCGCGCCGACGCTGACCGCAACGCCTCGATCCTGGCCCGCATCCCCGCCGGTCGCTGGGGCCGCCCGGAAGACATCGGCGGCGCCGCGGTGTTCCTGGCCTCGTCGGCCGCTGACTACGTCCAGGGCATTACTTTGCCCGTGGATGGCGGTTGGCTGGCGCGCTAGCGAAACAAATCCACGCAAAAGTGCGATGGTAGCGCAACCATCGTGCCGGGCGGGTTTTCCCGCCCGGTGAAGCGCGCTAGAGGGCGCCGCAGCGTCAGCGCTTGGGATCGATCCCGCGTCGCCGACGCTTTCTCGTGATCCATTCCTGTCCCGAACGGCCCCGGTCGTTCCTGGAGTTCGCGCATGCGCAATCCGGCCCTGTCGATCGACGTCGACCGTCCCACCAGCCGTCACGTCCGCCAGAACGCCAATCTGCTGAACGATCTCCTGATCGAGGCGATCACCTATCTCGAAGGCGAAGAGGCCGCGGCCCTGGTCGCCAAGGCGCGCAAGGCCGCCTCTCGCGAGGACGAGGAGACCGGGGATGCGCCGGTCCTCGACCACTTGTTCGCCGACCTCACCAACGACCAGGCCGTGTTCCTGGCCCGCGCCTTCGCCAGCCACTCGCTGCTCGCCAATATCGGCGAGGATGTCGCCGGCCGCCGTCGCCACGCCGAGGCCGACGCCCAGCCTGGTGACGAGCGTCCGCGCACCCTGATCGACGCCGTCAAGGTCCTGAAGGCCCATGGCAAGACCGACGCCGAACTGGCCAAGGTCTTCGCCGCCATGAACGTGGTGCCGGTTCTCACCGCCCACCCGACGGAGGTCCGTCGTCGCAGCATGGTCGACCGCGAGACCGAGATCTCGCGCCTGATGGCCCTGCGCCGCCACCACCTGCCGCCGGACCTGGACGCCGAGATCCGCGAGGGCCTGTTCCGTGAGATCGCCCTGATGTGGCGGACCCGCCTGTACCGTCCCGAGCGGATCACCGTGAAGGACGAGATCCGCAACGCCCTGTCGATCGTCCGCACCTCGATCCTGCCGGCGATCATCGACCTGTATGGCGACTGGACGGCCAAGATCGGCTCGCACGGCCATCTGGCGCCGCTGCTGAAGATGGGTTCTTGGCTGGGCGGCGACCGCGACGGCCACCCCGGCGTCAATGGCGAAACCCTGAAGCTGGCCTTCGCCAGCCAGTCCCGCGTGATCCTCGACTGGTACGCCGGCGAGGTGCGCAAGCTGTGGTCCAACCTGGCCGTTTCGACCGCCTATACGCCGGTCTCGAACGAGTTGCTGGCTCTGGCCGCCCAGACCCGCGATCCGTCGATCCACCGGCTGGACGAGCCCTATCGTCTGGCGCTGGAGCTGGTGTTCGATCGCCTGACCGCTGTGTCGCAGAAGCTGACCGGCGCGCCGGTCGCCTACGCCACCGGGGCGACCGAGGTCGAGCCCTACGGGCATCCTGACGCCTTCGTCGCCGACCTGACGGTCATCATCGACAGCCTGGAACGCAACGGCGGCGAGCGCCTGGTCGGCTCGGCCCTGCGCACCCTGGTCGAGGTGGCCAAGGCCTGCGGCTTCCACCTGATGAGCCTCGATTTGCGCCAGAACGCCGACGTCCACGAGCGGACCGTCGACGAGCTGTTCCAGCGGGCCGGCACGGGCGTTTCCTACCTCAAGCTCGACGAGGAGGCCCGCTGCAAGGTCCTGATCGAGGAGCTGTCGCACCAGCGCCCCCTGGTCTCGCCGTTCACCGCCTACAGCGAGGAGACGACCAAGGAGCTGGCCACGATGAGCGCCGCCGCCCAGGCGGTTCGCGACTACGGCCATGGCTGCATCGGCGCGTACATCATCTCGAAGGCCGCGACCCTGTCGGACATCCTTGAGCCGCTGGTCCTGCTCAAGCAGGTCGGCATGGTGTGGGGCGGGGCCGCGCCGCGCGCCTCGGTCAAGGTCGCGCCGCTGTTCGAGACCATCGGCGACCTGGAGAACGGCCCGGCCGTGTTGCGCCAGTGGCTGGAACTGCCGCTGTCGCGGACCATCCTGGGCGACCGGCCGGTGCAGGAAATCATGCTTGGCTACTCCGACAGCAACAAGGACGGCGGGTACGTCGCCAGCCGCCGGGGCGTGGCGCGCGGCGCCTCGGCCCTGGCGTTCGAGGCCGATCGCATGGGCGTCGGTTTGCAGCTGTTCCACGGCCGCGGCGGCAGCGTCGGACGGGGCGGTGGTCCCGCCGCCGAGGCCGTGCTGGCCCAGCCGGCGGGCACGGTCCAGGGCCGTATCCGCATGACCGAGCAGGGCGAGATGATCGCCCGCCGCTTCGGCGACCAGCCCACCGCCCGCCGCAACCTCGATGGCCTGGCCGCCGCCGTGCTGATGTCCAGCGAGCGCCCGGTCCAAAAGCCCGATCCCAAGGTCGAGGCGGCCATGACCGCCCTGGCCGAGGCCTCGTTCCATGGCTTCCGCGCCCTGGTGTACGACGATCCGGCGTTCGAGGACTTCTTCTGGTCGGTCACGCCGATCAGCGAGATCGTCGGTCTGAACATCGGCAGCCGCCCGGCCAGCCGCACCGCCAGCCGCAAGATCGAGGACCTGCGGGCCATCCCGTGGGTGTTCAGCTGGTCCCAGGCCCGCTTCATGCTGCCGGGCTGGTACGGCTTCGCCTCGGGCGTCGAGCGGGCCAACCTGTCGGTCGAGCAACTGCGCGACCTCGCTGGCAATTTCGACTTCTTCGCCTCGCTGCTATCGAACATGGAGCTGGCTCTCGCCCAGAGCCACATGGGTATCGCGGCGCGGTACATGGCGCTGTCGCCGGACAAGGCCAACGCCGAGCGCATCTTCGCGGCCATCCAGCGCGAACACGACGCGGCCTCGCGCATCGCCCTGGAGATCCGGGGCGGTTCGAGCCTGCTCGACAACCAGCCGGACCTCGCCGAGTCGGTGACCCTGGCCAGCCGCTCGGTGGACCCACTGAACCACCTGCAGCTGGAACTGCTGTCGCGCCGCAGGGCGGGGGAGGCCGACGAGGAGCTGCGCCTGGCCATCCAGCTGACCGTGGCCGGCATCGCGGCGGGCTTGCGGAACACGGGCTGATCCTTGCCCGGCAAGGGCTTGGGGGAGCGCCGCTCTTCCAAGCCGCGAAGCCGCGTTTTTTCAATCGGTTAGCCCTCACGATTTCCAGGCTCGACGGCGCTTGCGCTCCCTGACGGTTTCTGGTTATCTCCTCATGACACCGGTGGCGAAGTGGCCTGGCCACTTTTCCGGTTTTCCGTGACACCGGTGTCACAACGTTTCGGTTCGGCGTCGTGGTCGGTCCGTCTCGTTCGCGGCTCTTTGAGCTCGCTCCTGCGCAAACTTCCGGGGCGTCGGGTCATACCGGCGCCCTCACTTTTGCGTCCGGGGTGGGGGAGAGAGCCGAAGGAAAAACGTTCAGGGATGGAAGCGGGACCAGAGATTTTGCGGGAACCGGGTCAGCCACTAGCCCCCATTCTCGCGCACTCGATACGCCCCCTCGACCCCTTAGTTTGACGTTGCGGCAAGCCCGGTGTGGCGCTCGTCGGCAACGCGGTCTAAGGGATCGCCCTGAGCCAATTCCGGCGAAATCTTCCACGCGCGGCGGCCCAACAGGCCCTCCGCGCAAGATCGATCCTTCGGGAAGGAGTCTATGATGGTAAAAGACCGTATGGCGGTGCTGACCGCCCTGATGGACCAGGGTGTCATCCCGGTTTTCTATCACCCGGACATCGAGGTCTGTAAGGCCGTGATCCAGGCCTGCGCCGACGGCGGCGCGCCCTGCATCGAGTTCACCAACCGCGGCGACTTCGCCAGCCACGTCTTCTACGAAGTGACCCGTTACTTCCACGAGGCCGACCCGCGCGTGATCATGGGCGTGGGCTCGATCGTCGACGCCCCGACCGCCGGCATCTACATCGCCAACGGCGCCAAGTTCGTCGTCGGCCCGATCCTCAACGCCGACGTCGCCAAGGTCTGCAACCGCCGCAAGATTCCGTATTCGCCGGGCTGCGGCTCGGCGTCGGAAATCTCGTACGCCGAAGAACTGGGCTGCGAGATCGTCAAGGTGTTCCCGGGCTCGTCGGTCGGCGGCCCCGATTTCGTCAAGGCGGTGCTGGGCCCGATGCCCTGGACCCGCATCATGCCGACGGGCGGCGTCGATCCGGACGAAGCCTCGGTCAAGAAGTGGTTCGGCGCGGGCATCGTCGCCGCCGGCATGGGCTCCAAGCTGATCACGCAAGAGCTGCTGGACGCCAAGGACTACGCGGGCATCACCAAGAAGGTCCGCGAGACTGTTGACCTGATCAAGAAGGTTCGTGGGAAGGCCTAAATGACCGACAATATCCTCAACATCCGCCCGGCTTCGGAAACCAAGTGGGACTGCGCGTCCTTCGGTGAAGTGATGCTGCGCTTCGACCCGGGCTTCGGCCGGGTCCGCAACGCCCGCCAGTTCCAGGTCTGGGAAGGCGGCGGCGAATACAACGTCGCCCGCGCCTTCAAGAAGTGCTGGGGCAAGCGCTCGACCGCCGTCACGGCCCTGCCGGTCAACGACCTGGGCTGGCTGGTCGAGGACCTGATGATGCAGGGCGGCGTCGACACGTCGCACGTCATCTGGCGCGACTTCGACGGCCTGGGCCGCAACACCCGCGTCGGCCTGAACTTCACCGAGAAGGGCTTCGGCGTACGCCCCGCTTTGGGCTGTAGTGACCGTGGTCACTCGGCCGCCTCGCAGATCCGCCCCGGTGAAGTGAACTGGGAAAAGCTGTTCGGCGAAGAAGGCGTGCGCTGGTTCCACACCGGCGGCATCTTCGCGGCCCTGGCCTCGAACACGGCCGAAGCCGTGATCGAAGCCGTGGAAGTCGCCCGCAAGTACGGCACCGTCATCTCCTACGACCTGAACTACCGCGCGAGCTTGTGGAAGTCGCAGGGCGGCAAGGAAGGCGCTCAGAAGGTCAACCGTCACATCGCCCAGTACGTGGACGTGATGATCGGCAACGAAGAAGACTTCACCGCCTGCCTGGGCTTTGAAGTCGAAGGCCTGGACGAGCACATCAGCTCGATCGACCCGGCCAACTTCAAGAAGATGATCGAGACCGCTGTGAAGCAGTTCCCGAACTTCAAGGTCGCCGCCACCACCCTGCGCAACGCCAAGACCGCTTCGGTCAACGACTGGTCGGCGATCCTTTACGCCGGCGGCGAGTTCTACGCCTCGATGATGCGCGAGAACCTCGAGATCTATGACCGCGTCGGCGGCGGCGACGGCTTCGCCTCGGGCCTGGCGTTCGGCTTCATGGAAGGCAAGGGTCCCCAGGCCGCCGTCGAGTACGGCGCGGCCCACGGCGCCCTGGCCATGACCACCCCGGGCGACACCTCGATGGTGCGCCAGGCGGAAGTCGAGGCCGTGATGAAAGGCAAGGGCGCGCGGGTCATCCGCTAAGCGCCTCTTTCTCGAAAGAACGATGAGAAGCCCTCGGCCGCAAGGCCGGGGGCTTTTTCTTGGGGCGGATAGTCCTTCGCCAAGGAAGCGCTTTTCGCCCGCGCCGCTTCCCGCGCCTGAAGATGTTGAAACTCTCTGGAATTCCGGAATTTCCGCATCTTCTTGAAAACCTTACGCCTCAAGGCCGCTATGCGGGCGGGCGGCCATTCGCAGTCTGCGGCGATAGGGCGTGGCGGGCCGGGGTTCTTCTTTCTGCGGGTCATCTGATCCTCCAGGGACATGCCAAGGCGCTCCGGCGCGGCGCGCCGGAGGGGCGGGGAGGGAGGCGGGGCGCCCGGACTTCGTCCGGAGCAGATAGAGAAATACCGTTTCGACGAAGCTCGAACGCCCCGCGCGATCGTTATCCGGAAGCGTGGCGCGCCGACGCTGTTCGCGCCTGTTCGCCCTTGAAGCCTCCGACGGGCGGGCCGGATCGCGTGATCCAGTCCCGGCTACGGATGTTTCCATCCGCCTGTCGCTCTCCTCGGCCTGCATCCACCGTCGTTTCTGTGTTCCAGGGTCGACTACCTCGGGGATGGTGCAGTTGCGGAGCTTCCCCCGCGCCGACGAGCGCGCCCGCTCGACCGCCCCCCAAAGCCGCGAAGGTCGCTGGCCGCGCGCCCTCCCCAGTGCTTCGAGGTGGATAGAGGATACGGCAGGTTTCGGAGCCGGGGATGGGGAGGGGCGAACGCTCGTGCTTCGCTCGGGAGCGTGACGCTCCGCTTCAATCAAAATCCCCGTCATCCCGCGCTTCATGCGCGGGATCCATGGTTCAGCTTCCGCGTGAGCGCCATTTTCCGCTCTTCTTTTGCCGCGAACAAATGGGTCCCGCGCATAAAGCGCGGGATGACGATTGAGGTTTTGCCGTCGCCAACGCGCTCAGAACCGCCGGTGCGCCCGATAAGCCGGATGTCCGCTTTTAGCGACGGATCCAATTTCCGCTCCCGACCGATTGTGTTGAAAAAGTCTGCTGGGCTCGGCGGGTGGGGCATGTCTATGCGCGGAGCTCGCTCCCGCAACTTCAAATGTCCGGCAGGCGGCCACGATCGGCAATGTTCGTGCTGAAAATCCAGTTGAGAATTCGCCACTTCGACTTTTTCAACACAATCGACCCGTTGCGGACCTCGGCCCAAGCGCTAGCGTGCGGTCATGGAAAAGAACCGAGGATATCGAGCCGCGATGCTCCTGATCGGCTTCGGCTTACTCGCTCTGTCCGCCTGTAGCCGTAAAGCCTTTCAGTCGACCGCGCCGGACGATGCCACGGGTGTCTGCTATCGGCGACTTGAGTGGTTCGAGGCCGGTGCGCTTCATGACCGCTTCGAGGCGCTAGTCGTCGTGCAATCGTCCAAGTCTGCGACGGACATGGCCCGCCTGACGGACATGGAAGAGGCCAACTTAGGTTCGCCGTTTGGCCACCATCTGGTACCCAATCACTGGCATAGCGCCTGGCTGACCGACACTACACATGACTTCACCCAAGGGCCCTCGTGCGCGCACCTACCGGGATTTATCGAGCGCCGATGATGTCTGCTCCCCACCCCTTGCGGGATTTAGCACCGCCGGCTCTATAAGCTTCAGGCGCGAGGTGCAGAGTACGAGCCATGCCGAAGTACAAGGTCGAATGGCACATCGGTGGCCGGAAGCTCAGACTTGGCACCTTGACCTTTAGCGATGACGAGGGGGCCATTTCGGAAGTGGCCGAGGTTTGCCGTCGCGACGGGCTTGGTGCCACCATCACACGACCTGATCGCAAGCTCACCGTAGCGAATATCGCCGGGCCGGAGTCCTCCTAACCACCCAAAGCTGACCCTGACTACGTCCGGTTGCCGACCGCCGGTGTGGCGCCACGCGCCGCGACGCTCATGACTCCCCCGATCACGTTCGCGCGCCTGGCGGAACGGCCCGGCCGATTCCCGGGTTGATGTGGCGTGGTTTAATCGTGCGAGTTCACGGACATGACGTCGCCAGTCCTCAGATCCACCCGAACCGTCGGCGCCGCGCGTCGATGCGGCGTGGCCTTGTTGGCGCTGTGCCTGGGCGTCGGGACCGCCGATGCTGCGCTGGCGGGCAAGCGGCAGAAGGCGCCGCAAACGTCCGCCGAGGCCAATACCGACAGCCTCGGCTCGGCCGTCGCCGCGCCGCTGCGCGACATCAACCTGGTGCGCTCGGAGATCCCCGACCTGCTGAAGAAGGCCCAGACCGACCCCTACGCCCCGCCGTCGCCCGGCTGCGCGCCGCTGAAGGCCGAGATCGCGCGGTTCGACGAGGTTCTCGGCGACGACTATGACGACCGCGACGAGGACAAGAAGGACGAGCAGGGCGGCATGACGCGGCCGGTCCTGGGCGTGGTGGCCAGCACGATCACCGACGTCATCCCGATGCGCGGCTGGGTCCGCCGCCTGACCGGGGCCGAGCGCCATGACCAGATGGTCCGCGACGCCATCAAGGCCGGCTTCGTTCGGCGCGGCTATCTGAAGGGGCTCTACAACGCCGGGACCTGCAAGGGGAACCGCCTGGTGTTCGTCGCCGCCAAGCCCGCGCCGCCGCCGGTGCTGGTCGCCGCCGAGCCCGTTCCGGTGCTGATCGCGGCCGAAGCGCAGGCCCCGACGCCGCGCGTCGACGCTCCGCTCGCGCCGTTCACGACGACCGTGCGGGTCGCCGCCGCGACCGACGTGACAGGCGTTCAGTAGGGCCTCAGCCCCGGACGAAGATGTTGCGCAGCCACTGGGCGCCGACCTTGGCGGCCTCGCCCCAGTCCTCCTCCTGCTCTTCGGGCTTGTAGCCCCAGGGATTGAATACCCTCAGGCGCGGAACCTTGGCGTAGGTCGCCGTGTCGCGCGTGGCCAGGGTCAGGCCATGCTCCAGGGCGGTGGCGGCCAGCAGGGCGTCGCGACCGTCGGCCAGCGGGACCTGCGCGCGGCGACGCACCACGGCGGCGTCGATCGCCAGGACGCGGCCGTCGAAGGCGGGAAGGACGCGGCTGTCCAGCCATTCGCGCAGTCGAGGCGCCTGGACCTTGTCCTTGCGTTCGGCGCGGGCCGTCACCGTCTCCAGTTCCAGCAGGGTCAGGGCCGAGATGAACAGGCTGGCGCGCGCCGCCGCGCCGGCCCAGGCGGCGAGGCCAGGATCAGTCGCGCCGGCCTTGGCGTTGCGCAGCTCGAAGACGAGGTCGGTGTCCAGCAGGTGCATCAGCCGCCGTCGCCTCCGTCCCAGCGGTTCCAGGTCTCGGTCGAGCGCGGCGGGTCGATCGGCGCGACGCCGGGCATGGCCAGCAGGTCGACAATGGTCTCGGTCTGGCCGGTGAGCCGGCGATAGGCCTCGACGCTCATCAGCACATGGGTGGGCCGGCCGCGGTCGGTGACGAACACCGGCTCGAGTCGCGCCGCGCGCTTGGCCTGGCTGACATCCTGGTTGAATTCTCGGCTGGTCAGGACCTTCATGGCTTGCTCACCGCCGGAAAATGACAAGGCTGTCTGTAGGTACGTTACTACATAGTAGCGTTCCGGCAACAGAAAATGGACAACGAAAACAATCGACTGATGGCCGTGTCAAAAACGTGGGTTCCGGATTGCGCTCCGACGCGATGTTCGCCTTGCATGGGCTCAAGGCGTAAAGCCAGGGCGATCCATTTCGGGGGCGACTAGGTGTCAGACATTCTCGCGAGCACGCTCGCCACCTTGGCCGACGTGCTGTCGCCGCATGGTCCGGCCACCAAGGCAGCCGCCCACGGCTATGCGCCGGGCGACTTTTCGGTGCACTTCTTCCTGCAACTGACGGTCATCCTGCTGGCCTGCCGGGTGGTCGGCTGGCTGGGGCGGAAGCTGCTGGCCCAGCCGCAGGTGGTGGGCGAGATGATCGCCGGCGTGGTCCTGGGTCCGTCTCTGCTGGGCCTGCTGTTCCCCGACTTCCAGCTGGCCCTGTTCCCCAAGGAAACCAAGACCGTCCTCTATGTCGGTGCGCAGCTGGGCGTGGGGCTGTACATGTTCCTGGTCGGCACGACGTTCAAGGTCGAGCATTTCCGGGCCAAGGCCAGGAGCGCGTTCAGCGTCTCGCTGGCCGGGATCGTCACGCCGTTCCTGGTGGCCGTGGCCATCACCCCGTTGCTGCTGAAGGTCCCGGGCCTGTTCGCGCCCACCATCGGCGTCGCCAACGCCACCCTGTTCATGGGCGCCTGCATCGCCCTGACCGCCTTCCCGATGCTGGCCCGGATCATCAATGAGCGCGGCCTTCAGAACACCGCGCTGGGCACGCTGTCCCTGACGGCCGGGGCGTTCGACGACGCCTGCTCGTGGTGCGTGCTGGCCATCGTGCTGGCGACCTTCGGCGGCGGGCCGGGCGTGGCGGTGCTGGCGATCGGCGGCGGGGTGACCTACGCCCTGTTCCTGACCGTCTTCGGCCGCAAGCTGCTGGCCCCGCTGGGCCGCATGGTCGACAAGGCCGGCGAGATGACCCCGACGGTCATGGCCATCACCCTGATGCTGTTCTGCCTGTCGGCCTTCCTGATGGACGCGGTCGGCATCCACGCCATCTTCGGCGGCTTCATGCTGGGCGCGGTCATGCCGCGCGGCCTGTTCGTCGAGGAGCTGAAGAAGAAGGTCGAGCCGGTCGCCGTCGTGCTGCTGCTGCCGATGTTCTTCACCTATTCGGGCCTGAACACGCGCCTGGACATGGTCAGTTCGCCAACCCTGCTGCTGATCGCGGTGGGCGTTCTGCTGGCCTCGATCCTGGCCAAGGGCGTGGCCTGCTATGTCGCCGCGCGCCTGGCGGGCGAGAAGCACAACACCGCCATGGGCATCGGCGCCCTGATGAACTCGCGCGGCCTGATGGAGCTGATCATCATCAATATCGGCCTGCAGAAGGGCATCATTGGCCCGACCCTGTTCGCCATGCTGGTGCTGATGGCGATCGTCACCACCGTGATGGCCACCCCGCTGTTCGAGGCGGTCTACGGCCGCAAGGCCCGCGAGTCCGGCGAGCTGGGCGCGGCGCCGGACGCCGCGCGGGCCTAGGCGCCTTGTCATCTCCCTCCCCCTTGTGGGGGAGGGAGGTGTCACCGGCTACGCCGCCAGGGTGGCCAGCAGGGCGTCCAGCTGCTCGAACTGCTCGGGCAGGCCTTGCTCCCCGCCGGCCTGGGCCTCGAGCGCCGCCTTGCTGGGGTAGAGCTCGTGCACGGTCAGCAGCGTCTGGCCGTCGCGGTCCTCGAAGGTCACCGTGGTCACGGCGGCGTCCTCGCTTTCGTCATTGGTCCAGACAAGGCGCGAGGGCGGCTCGACTTCGAGGTAGCGGCCGAAGAAGGCCATGGTGTTCTCCGCGTCGCGGCCGAACGCCATGCGGTAGCCGCCGCCGACGCGGACATCCATTTCGCAGGACCAAAGCGGCACGCCCAACGACTTGGGCGCCCACCACAGCCGCATCAGCTCGGGCTTGGTCCAGGCCTCGAACACGATGCGGGGCGGACCGTTGAACAGGCGCGTGACGACGAACTCGCGGTCGGATTTTCGTTCGATTGTCGTAGGGTTACTCATCCATCTTCTCCTTGCGCATCAGTGCCTCGACCACGTGGTCCAGCGCGTCGAAACGCCTGGCCCACAGCTGGCGGTAGGTCTCGATCCAGGCGGCCTCTTCCTCCAGCTGGCGCTGGCCCAGCCGGCAGGTCCGCACCCGCCCGACCTTCTCCGTCGTCACGAAACCGGCGTCTTCCAGGACGCCGACGTGCTTCTTCATGCCCGTCAGGGTCATGTGGAACCTGTCGGCCAGCTCCGTGATCGAAGCGTCCGAACGGCCGAGCCGCTCCAGCACGCCGCGCCGGGTGGGATCCGAGAGGGCGGCGAACGATGCGTCGAGGCGGGAGGGGGGAGAATAATGAACCATATAGTTCAGTGTTAGCGCGAGGCCTCGCGACGCGCAAGGGGCGGCCGGGCGGAGAGTTGGCTAGACCTGTTCTGGCGCGAAGCCGAAGCGGTTGATCTGGGCGATCAAGTCGCGGTGGCTGGGCAGGTCCTGGGTGGCGCGGTCGGCGAAGCCGCGGATCTTGGCGAACAGCTTGGCGGCGGCGGCGACGTCCGGGAACTCGCCCCCGCCGTCGCCCAGATCGGTTTTGAAGCCCATGCCGTAGAGAATGTACTGGTAGTTGAAGAAGGCGAAGGTCTCCAGATCCAGGATGAAGTCGAACCGTGCCGGCGGCCGATAGCGCCACTGCTCCAGCAGCTCGGCCAGCCGCTCGGGGATCGAGGCGGGATCCCGGTTCGCGCGCCAGAACGGCTCGGTCCGGCGGCTGAGCGCGTAGTGCAGCTTCAGAAAGACGATGATGTTGTCGTAGCGCGCGGTCATCAGCGCGTTGAAGCGGCGGGCCGGGGCGCTGACCGGGCCGTTGTGCGGGAACAGCTCGGCGATCATCGCCACGGCCGCCTCGATCAGCACCACGCCGGTGGATTCCAGCGGCTCCAGGAAGCCGGCCGACAGGCCGACCGCGACGCAGTTGCCGATCCACTGCTTCTCGCGATAGCCGGCGTCGAAGCTGATCCTGCGCGCCTCGATCTCGGCCCCGCCGACATGTTCCCGCAGCACCGCCTCGGCGCGGTCGTCGGCCATGTGGTCGCTGGAATAGACGCAGCCGACGCCGCGCGCGCCGGCCAGGCCGATATCCCAGATCCAGCCGGCCTCATGGGCGGTGGCGATGGTGTAGCTCTGGATCGGCCCGTCGGGGCGGTCATAGGGCGTATGGCAGGCCAGCGCCCGGTCGGCGAACAGGATCGGCCGGACCGACTTGAACGGCGAGCCCAGCGCCTTGCCGATCAGCTCGGCGCGGAAGCCCGAGCAGTCGACATAGAGGTCGGCGGTCAGGTCGCCGTGCTCGGGCGAGGTGATCCGGGCGATGGCGCCGGTCTCGTCCAGGATCGTGTCGGAGACGGCGCCGCGCAGGTGGCGAACCCCCAGCTCACGGGCGCGCTCGGCCAGCACCTGGGCCAGCTTGGCGGCGTCGAAGTGGTAGGCGTAGTTCAGCGGTCCCGAAAAGTCGCTCTCGTGCGGCCGCTTGGGCGCGCGGGCGGCGTCGGCGACGCGGGCCTGGATGGTCACCGCCTCGGCGAACGGGGCGCGCGTCGCCTCGCTCTGCAGAAGCCAGTAGGGGGCCAGGCTGGTTCCCTCCGTCGAGAACGGCGCCTCGAACGGGTGGAAGAAGCTCTCGTGGCGGCCGTCCGTCGGCGCCTCCGCCCAGTCGACGAAGCGGATGCCCTGCTTGAAGGTCGCCGAGGTCTCGCGAATGAACCGCGCCTCGTCGATCCCCAAGAAGCGCAGGGTGTTGCGGATGGTGGGGAAGGTGGCCTCGCCGACCCCGACGATGCCGATGTCGGGCGACTCCAGCAGGGTGATGGTCAGGTCGCCCTGGTCGGCCACCCGCAAGGCCTTGGCCAGATAGGCGGCCGTAAGCCACCCCGCGGTCCCGCCGCCCACGATGAGGATGCTTCGCCTACGCTGCATGAGGAATTGATAGCAGAGTTCGCGGCGGGGGAGGGGCTTTCGACGTCGAGGCCGACGCGGGACGTTCAGGTCCCCGGGGTCAGGCGGCCGGACCCGCCGCGCGCCGGGCCAGGGCCTGGGCCAGCGCCGGCCGATAGCGGCGGCTGGCCGAGATGGTCGCTCCGTCGTTCAGCGACAACGTCGCATCGCCCGCCGGCTGGTTCTCGACACTGTTGACCACGACGGTGTTGACCAGGCGCGAACGGTGGATGCGCAGGAAGCCGGCGCTCTCCAGGCGCTGCTGCAGGCTGGCCAGGGTGGTGCGCATCAGGATGGCGCGCCCGCGGGCGAGGTGCAGTTCGACATAGTTGCCGGCCGCCTCGACCCACAGGATGTCGGCGACGGGAACATAGGTGGTCTGGGCGCCGTCGCGCACCTCGAGCACCGTGACGGGGGAGGTCGTGGACGTCCTGTTCCGGGCGGCCAGCAAGGCCTCGGCGCCCCAATAGACCAGGCCGAGCAGCAGATAGGTCAGGACATCCTTGTAGAGGTCGGCCAGATAGCCGTCCCACGATAGCGGAAGCGTGAAGCCCTGGCCGAGGCCGGCTTGGACGAGTGTACGCAACATCCGGGTCAGGCCGTAGTGGATCAACGACGCCACGGCCGCGCCGGCCGCGTGCAGCGGCAGGGCCAGCGCCCACGGGAAGCGCGGCGGAACCAGCGCCTTGAACGCTCGGACGATCGCCGGGACGAGCAGGAGCCAGATCATCGCGCTGCTGAACTCATCCAGTAGCGGCGCGAACAGGTCGACCGCATGGCCCGCGCGCGTCTGGCCAGCCAGGGTCGAGGCCAGGTTGCCGCCCACGGCGACCGACAACAGGGCGACCGTGATCGCGGTCGGAGCCCAGCGTCGCAGTCTGTCGCCGTCGCTCGTCACGCTGCCTCCGCCATTCGTCCCAACGCCCCAATCAGCCGTCACCACGGCGCCGCCACGCGGCCCATCGGCGTGGCGCGATCCGTCAGGCTGTCTATCTCGCAACGCTGCAAAACACCAAGGGACGCAGCCATGCCCATTCCGATCCTTCACGGCCTGCTGGCCACGCCTCTGGTCCTGGCCGCCCCGGCCGCCGCGGGACAGGAGGTCTATCCGCCCGCCTTCTTCGCGCCCTATGCGCCGCAGACCGCGCTCGACATGGTCGAGCGTCTGCCGGGGTTCCGGCTGGATCTCGGCGACGCGGGCGTGCGCGGCTTCACCGAGGCGGGAGGGAACGTGCTGGTCGACGGCGGCCGTCCGGCCAGCAAGAGCGGCGGGCTGGCGGCGGCGCTGGCGGCCATTCCCGCCGGGCAGGTCGACCGGATCGAGATCGTCCGGAGCGGGGCTTCGGCCAGCGAGGCTTCAGGCCAGGCGGTTGTGGCCAATATCGTGCGCGTGAATCGGCGCGCGGGCCTCGCGGCGAGCGCGGCGCTCTCCCGGAGCGGGGATCGCACGTCGGGCAAGGCCTCGATCACCGCGACCCGGGGTCTGGGACGTTTCGAAGTAGCGTCCACGACGACGTTCGACGCGCCGGGCGAGCGGTCGCACGGATTGCGCGCGGCGTTCGATCTGGCTGGCGGCGCGAAGGGGCGGGAGCGCCTGTCCTACGACGCCGACTTCCCGGAGTTGACCCAGCGCCTGACCCTGGGCGGAGCCTTGGCGGGGGGTGAGCTGAAGGCTTCGGGCAGCCTGACGCGGGCTTGGCTGTCGGAGGGCTTCGCCTTCGCTGGCGAGACCCAGACCCAGCGGTTCCCAAAGCGCACCGGGCGCTGGCGCGGCGAGGTCGGCGGTGACTGGTCCCGTCCGATCGCCGGCGCCTATGCCTTGAAGGTCCTCGGACTGGCCAGCGTCACCGATGTCGACGCGCGGTCCCGGAGCGAGGTCGAGGCTGGCGGGACGACGACGGCGACGACCACGGACCGCTTCGAGAGCCGGGCCGTGTCGCGCGAGACCATCGCCCGCGCCGTCGTGTCGCGCGGCGATCCGGCGCCGCTGCGACCGGAGATCGGCGTCGAGATCGCCTGGAACGATCTGGACAGCCGGTCGGAGGCCGCCACGTTTGGCGCGGCGCCCACGCGCTCGGCCTCGGCGGTGGTGGTGTCCGAGATCCGGGGGCAGGCGTTCGCCACGCTGAACTGGCGGCCCGCGCCGCGCTGGACCCTGACGGCGGGGACCGCTTATGAGGCCTCGCGCATCCGGGCGAGTGGCGAGGGCGAGACAGACGGCCGGCGCTTCGGCGTCTTCAAGCCCAGCCTGACGGCGGCCTATCGCCCCGACGAACGCAGCGATCTGCGTCTCTCCGTACGCCGTTCGGTCGGCCAACTGTCGTTCGGCGACTTCGCGGCCTCGGCCAACCTCGCGGAAGGCAAGGCTTCCGACGGCAACGCCGACTTGCGGCCGGATCACAGGACGACGATGGCGCTGGACTACGACCGACGTTTCGGCCGGCGCGGGGCGTTCAGCCTGAAGCTGTCGCGCGACTGGCGTGGCGAGGTGCTGGAGGCCGGTGTCCTGCCGTCCGGCGCCTTTGGCGTGGTCAATGTGCGCAAGGCGCGGGTCTGGAGCGCGTCGGCGAGCCTGGAGGCGCCGACCGATCCCCTCCTGCCGGGGGGGATGCTCAGGCTGGTCGTCACGCGCCAGGACTCGCGGCTGGCCGATCCGATCACCGGCGCGCCTCGGCGGCTGAACGGCTTCCAGCCGACGCGCTTCGACGCCGGGTTTCGCCAGGACCTGGCGGCCTTCTCCTGGGGCGTCGACTATGCGGGGAGCTATCGCAAGGGGTTCTGGTACGCCGACGAAGCGCGAGTGCTGGACCACGGCCAGGACGTGGGCCTGTTCGTCGAGACCCGGCGCTTCCACGGCGTCAGGACCACGCTGCGGGTCGACGGCCTGACCGGCACGCGGAACACCTATCGTCGCGTGCTATGGCCCGCTAGCCGGGCCGGCGAGGCTGGCGGGCGGGAGGTCTGGGATATCCGAACGCCTCTGGTGGGGACGCTGTCGGTCAGCCGCAATTTCTGAGTGACGCGGTCCCGCGCTTCACCCCTTCGGTGTCACCTTGATCAGCTTGCCGTCTTCCTCGTCGGTCAGGACGTAGATCGCGCCGTCCGGGCCGACGGCGACGTCGCGGACGCGGGCGCCGATGTCGGTGAACAGGCGTTCCTCGCCGACGACCTTGCCGTCCTTGAGGACCAGGCGGTCGACGTGCTTTTCCCTCAGCGAGCCAATCAGCACGCTGCCTTTCAGGCCCGGGAACAGGCCGGATTCGTAGAAAGCCATGCCGGAGGGGGCGATCACCGGGTCCCAGTAGTAGACCGGCTGCTCCATGCCGGCCTGCGCGGTGAGGCTGTCGCCGATCGGCTTGCCGGAATATTCCTCGCCATAGGTGATGGTCGCCCAGCCGTAGTTCTTGCCGGCCTCGGGGTGGTTCAGCTCGTCGCCGCCGCGCGCGCCGTGCTCGACCGTCCACAGCCTACCGCTGGGATCGAGGGCGGCGGCCTGGAGGTTGCGGTGGCCCAGCGACCAGATCTCGGGCCTGGCGCCGGGGGTCTTCACGAACGGGTTGTCCTTGGGGATCGAGCCGTCGGCGTTGATGCGGATGACCTTGCCGAGCGTGGCGTCCAGGTGCTGGGCCTGGACGCGGCCCTCCAGGATCGAGCGCTCGCCGGTGGTTATGAACAGCTTGCCGTCCCTGGCGAACACCAGGCGGCCGCCGAAGTGCAGCGCGCTGTCCATCTTCGGCGCCTGGCGCCAGAGGACCCGGACGTTCTCGAGCCTGGGGGCGGCGCCGGTCACGAGCTTCCCGCGCGCCACGGCCGTGCCGTTCACGCCGCCGTCCGCTTCGGCATAGGCCCAGTAGACCAGGCCGTTCCTGGCGTAGGCGGGATCCAGCGCCACGCCCAGCAGGCCGCCCTGGCCCCGCGCGAACACCGCCGGCAGGCCCTCGACGGCCGGCGACAGCTTGCCGTCCTTGCCGAAGATTCGCAGGCGGCCGGCCCGCTCGGTCAGCAGGATGTCGCCGCTGGGCAGGAAGGCCATGCCCCAGGGATGGGACAGGCCGCTGGCCAGGGTCGTGTACTGGCCGACCGTGTTCGAGTTCAGGCCCGGCGCGCGGGTCTGGCCCACGAAGGCCGGCTTCTGGTCGGGCGCATTGGCCGCCCGGCTCTCGACAGGCGCTCCGGCCTGCGTCTGGGCGGGAGCGGGACCACAGGCGACCAGAGCGGCGGCGAGGGCGGCGGAGGCGGTGAGCAGGGAAGCGCGCATGGCTGCGAGGTTAAGCGGGTTTTCTGGGCGGGGGCTACCCGGTTTGGGCGGGCAGCTCTCGCCGTTCGTGCGAGGCGCGCTGGGCCAGCTCCAGCAGCGCCATTGTCCGCAGCGCCTGCTCCACTGGCACGGGGGACGGGGCGCCGTGGAGAATGGCGTCGCGGACCCCGGCGTAGAAGGCGCGGTAGTCCGACGGTTCGGGCGAGACGGGTGCGTGGAGCTGGGCGTCGTTCTCCACGGTGGTCAGCACGCCGGGGCGGGTGTCGACGCCATAGCCGGCCGCGCCTGGAGTCATGCCGGCCTTCAGCTGGCCCTCCTGCGGGTCGAGGCCGTGCTTGACGAAGCTGGCCTTCGTGCCATGGACCGCCAGGCGCGGGTCGGCGGCGGCGGTCAGCAGGCTGCCGTGCAGGATCACACGCAGGACCGGATAGCGCAGGGTGACGTGGAAATAGTCGTCCGCGCCCGCGCCCGCGCCCTGGCGCTGGACGCCGATGTCGGCGGCGATGGCCAGGGGCTGGCCGAACAGGGCGAGGGCCTGGTCCAGCAGGTGGGGGCCAAGGTCCATCCAGGCGCCGGCGCCCGGGCCGGCCCGCTCGCGCCAGCGGTCGCGCACCTGGGGGCGGAAGCGGTCGAAATGGCTCTCGAACTGGACGATCTCGCCCAGGACCTCATCGGCCATGAGGCGCTGGAGGGTGAGAAAGTCGCTGTCCCAGCGGCGGTTGTGGAACACGGCCAGCGGCTTGCCGGCCGCCTTGGCCGCATCGGCCATGGTCCGGGCCTCGGAGGTCGTGACGGCGAAGGGCTTGTCGACGACCACCGCCTTGCCGGCGGCCAGCGCGGCGATCGCCTGGGGCGCGTGCAGGGCGTTGGGCGTGGCGATGACCACCAGGTCGATGGCTGGATCGGCCAGGGCCGCTTCGAGTTCGGCGAGGACGCGGACGTCCTGAAAGTCGGCGGCGACCTTGGCCGGATCGCTGGACACCACCGTGTGCAACGAAAGGCCCGGCGTCGCGGCGATCAGCGGGGCGTGGAAGGTCTTGCCGACATAGCCGTAGCCGACCAGAGCGACTTGAAGATTGGGGGACGTGGCCATGCCCGCCTTCTAACGAAAAAGGCCGGGGATTGCTCCCCGGCCTTCGTCGTTTCAGTGCGGTGTCGATCGGTCAGATCTTCACCGGCTCCATCTTGGGTGTCAGCAGGTGGATGACCAGCAGGGCGATCAGATAGGCGCTGCCGGCGACGATGAAGATCGGGGTGTAGCTGCCGATCTGGTCCAGGACCTTGCCGATATATTTCGAGAAGGCCATGCCCCCGAAGGCGCCCAACATGCCGCCGATGCCGACGACCGAACCGACCGCGGCGCGCGGGAACACGTCCGACGGCAGGGTGTAGAGGTTGGCCGAGAAGCCCTGGTGGGCGGCGGTGGCGACGCCGATGATCAGCACGGCCAGCCAGACGCTGTCGGCCTTGGCGGCGAACATCACTGGCACGGCCAGCAGGGCGCAGACCAGCATGGTCAGCTTGCGGGCCTTGTTGATGGTGGCGCCGTTCTTCATCAGGGTCGACGACATCCAGCCGCCGGCGACCGAACCGACGTCGCTCAGCAGATAGATGGCGATCAGCGGCGGGCCGAACGACTTCAGGTCCAGGCCGTAGCGCTTGCCCAGGAAGTCCGGCAGCCAGAACAGGAACATCCACCAGATCGGGTCGATCAGGAACTTGCCCAGGGCGAAGGCCCAGGTTTCCCTCTTGGTCAGCAGCTTGGCCCAGCCGATCTTTTCGACGGGGTCGGCCGGATCCTGCTCGATATAGGCCAGCTCGGCCGCGCCCAGGCGCTTCTGCTCGCGCGGGCGGCGATAGACCAGCAGCCAGATCGGCAGCCAGACCAGGCCGGCGACGCCGGTGACGATGAAGGCCATCTGCCAGCCGAACGCCAGCACGATGCCGGGAACGACCAGGGGCGTGACGATGGCGCCGATATTGGTGCCGGCGTTGAACAGGCCGGTGGCGAAGGCGCGTTCCTTCTTGGGGAACCACTCGGCCACGGCCTTGATGCCGCCGGGGAAGCCGCCGGCCTCACCGATGCCCAGACCCATGCGGGCGGCCACGAAGCCGCCGAAGCCGGCCGCCGCCGCGTGGGCGATGTGGGCGATCTGCCAGATCGCGAACGCGACGCCGAAGCCCCAGCGGGCCCCGATCTTGTCCATGATCTTGCCCCAGGCCAGGTACGCGATCGCGTACGCCATCTGGAAATAGAACACGAGGTCGGCGTAGTGGGTCTCGTCCCAGCCGAATTCCTTCGACAGATCGGCTTTAAGAAGGCCGATCGTCTGGCGATCGACGTAGTTGATGACCATAGCCGCGAACAGCAGGCTGACGATCACCCAACGGTACCGCCCGATCTTCTCGGATGGTTCGGGCGCTTTCGAAAAGTCCATGGACACGCGTCCTTCCCCTTATGGTCTTCTTATTTGGCCGGGACGGCGATGCAGTCCACGGTTCCGTACGGGCCGAAGCTTACATGGGCGACATCGCCGGCGACCACGTCGTGAATGCCGGTGGTGGCGCCGGTGGTGACGATCATGCCCTTCTTCAGCGGCTTGCCGCGCGCCGCGACGGTTCCCAGCAGGAAAGCCAGGGCGGCGAGCGGAGAGCCCGGGATGGTCGCGGCCGAGGCCGTGCCCAGCGACTTGCCGTTGATGACGGTCTCGACCGGCATATCCTCCCAGGCGATGTCGCGCCAGTTGGAAATGGCCTGACCAATGATCTGACCATCGTTGTTGCCGAAGTCGGAGGCCACGACCGTCGGGCCCAGGGCGTTGATGGTCTTCAGCGGGCTGCCGGCGATCTCGACGCCGACCAGCAGTTCGCCGACATACTCGGCGGCCTCTTCGGCGGTCCACTCGGTCTTGTCCGCCGGCGCGTCCTTGCCCAGGCGGACGATGAACTCGGCCTCGACGGCGCAGAAGCCGCCGTCGATGGCGCGGAATTTATTGGGCTGGCCGTCGGTCGAGGCGTCCTGGACCTTGGACTTGAAGATGCAGCCGGCCAGGCGGTCGACGCCCAGGCGCTCGCGATGCTGCGGCGGCACAAGGCCCACCTTCCAGCCGACCAACTCGTCCGGCCAGGCGGCGATGGCCAGATCCTGGACGGCGTAGCCTTCCGCCATGGTCGAGGGAATCACCCCGCCCGGATAGCCGGGGACGCTGACGCCCTCTTGGCGGGCCTTGACGAATTGGGGAGCAATGGCCGCGGGGGCGAAAACCTCGCTATCGGCCTCAGAAACGGTCACGCCGCTAATCCTCCCTCGAATATTCGGCACAGGTCCCGCTTGGCGGGCCATGGTCACAGGTTTGGGGAGTCTCTAGTGGAAACCGGTGTCATTGACAATGAGGCGCGAACGCCGACGCGACGCGCGCGGCGGCGCCCGAGCCCATGGAGTCCGGGACCCCGCTGGCGGGCCGCAGCCTAGGCCGGGCGCCAGACGCGGCTTGACAGGCGTAATAGCGGGTATAGCGTCCCGGGTGAATTACGGATGTAAGTGTCATGCACATCACCGCCGCCGAAGCGCATGTCATGGAAGCCCTCTGGCGCCGCCAGCCGATGTCGGCCGATGACCTGGTGGCCGAAGTTGGCGCGTCCCAGCAGTGGGGCGAGGCCACGGTCAAGACGCTGATCAACCGCCTGCTGAAGAAGAAGGCGATCAAGTCAGAGCGCGCCGATGGCAAGCACGGCTATCGTCCGCTGATCGACCGCAGCGCCTATGTCCATTCCGAGAGCCAGGGCCTGCTGGACCGCCTGTTCGAGGGCCAGCTGGCCCCGCTGATCAGCCACTTCGCCCAGCACCGCCCGCTGCGGGCCGACGAGGTGGAGAAGCTGAAGACGCTGATCGACGGGATGGCGGAGAAGGGCTGAAGCTCTCGTCTCCAATCGACCTCCAAAATCCTGTCATCCCGGCCGCGGCGAAGCGGAGATCCGGGACCCAGGGGCAACCGCGATGCGCCGGCCCCTGGGGCCCGGACAGCCTCCGCGAGGCTTCCGGGACGACAAGTTGGGGTGCTTTCGAGGTAACGCTTAAGCCCGCATAGCCTTTGCTTCCTGCCCGGCCTTCAGCGCCTTGGTCGCGACATCCAGCGTTCGCACCTTCGCCGGTTCGTCCGGCTCGTCGCCATCCGGGCCCGGCCGCGCGCGCAAGGCGGTGACGAAGTCGTCGCGCCAGGCGGTGACGTCCTCGCGGCTGACATTGTCGAACAGCGCTTCCCAGCGCCGGCGGCGTTCGGGCAGCTCCATCGACAGGGCCCGCTCCAGCGCGTCGGAGATCTCTTCGGGGCTGTTGGGGTTGATGATCAGGGCGTCCTTCATCTGCCGCGCCGCGCCGGCGAAGCGCGACAGGATCAGCACGCCGGGATCGTCGGGGTTCTGGGCCGCGACATATTCCTTGGCCACCAGGTTCATGCCGTCGCGCAGCGGCGTGACCAGGGCAGCGCGGCTGGCGCGATAGATCCCGGCCAGCTCGTCGCGGCGGTAGGAGCGGTTCACATAGCGGATTGGTGTGGAGTCCATCTCCGCATAGGCGCCGTTGATGCGGCCGATCAGGCCGTCCAGTCGTGCGCGCAGATCCTGGTAGGCCTCGACCTCGTCGCGCGAGATCGGGGCAATCTGCAGCAGCATGACGTCGCGCACCATGTCCGGATGGTCGGCCAGGAAGCGCTCGAAGCCGATCAGCCGCTCTTCCAGGCCCTTGGAATAGTCCAGACGATCGACGCCGACGATCATCTTGCGGAAAACGCTGTGGGCCATCATCCGATCGTAGACCTTGCGGGCATTCTCGCCCTGGACGATCTGGGCGAAGTCGGCCGCGTCGACGCCGATCGGGAAGGCCGCGGCGCGGGTGCGCTGTCCGAACGCGACCAGTTCGCCGCGCTCGTTCTTGTGGCCGTTCACTTCCGAGAAGACGTAGCCCTCGAAGGCCTGTAGCGACTCTTCGGTCTGAAAGCCGATCAGGTCGTAGTGGAACAGCGCCTCCACCAGCGCCCTGTGGCGCGGCAAGGTGGTGACCAGCTGATGGGCCGGCCACGGGATGTGCAGGAAGAACCCGATCCGGTTGGTCACGCCCATCCGCCGCAGTTCGCGGGCGACCGGGATCAGGTGATAATCGTGGACCCAGACGATGTCGTCCGGCTCGATCAGCGGCAGCAGGGTCTCGGCGAAGCGCTTGTTTACCCGGTCATAGCCTTCGCCGAACGAGCGGTCATAGGCGGTCAGGTCGACGCGGTAGTGGAACAGCGGCCACAGCGTCTTGTTGGCGTAGCCGTTGTAATATTCCTGGTAGTCGGTTTCCTCGAGGTCGACGGTGGCGACCGTGACGCCCTCGATCCGCTGCATGTTCAGCTGGCCGGTGAACTCCGGAATGGTCTTGCCGCTCCAGCCGAACCAGATGCCGGAATATTCGCGCAGCGCTGCGGCCAGGGCCATGGCCAGGCCCCCGACGCTGCCTTCGCCGCCCTCCGCCGGGTTCGGCGGATTGACGCGGTTGGAAACGACGATCAGCCGGCTCATGCGGTGACCTCGACAACACCTTGGGCCGCGGCGAGGCCCTCCAGCCAGGAGAACACGGCCTTGGTGTCCTTGAGGTGATAGCGAGCTTCGGTCGGGCGGGGCGCGCCGACCAGGACGCCGAACCCGCCCAGGCGGTTGACGGCGGCGAAGCCATCCTCGTCGGTCAGGTCGTCGCCGACGAAGATCGGCGTCGACCCCAGGAAGGGGGCCTCGCGCAGGAAAGCGGTCACGGCCGCGCCCTTGTCGGCCCCGGGCGTGCGCAGCTCGACGACCATGTCGCCCAGCTGGAGGACAAGGCCGGTGGATTGCGACAGGCGCTCGCCAGCCTCGATCACCGCCTCGGCGCAGGTCGGGGCGTTGCGATAGTGAAGGGCGACGGACAGGCCCTTGTCCTCGAACAGCAAGCCGCGCTCGCAGTGGGCCAGCTCGACCAGGATGCGGCGGGCGTCCGCCAGACCGGCGTGGGGCTCGCGCTCGACCACCTGGCCGTCGGCGCTGCGGCGCACCAGGCCGTGTACGGCTCCGATCGCCGGAATGGCCCCGTCCAGGATGTAATCGAGATTGGTCAAGGCCCGGCCGCTGACCACGGCCACACGGTCCTCCAACGCGTCGCGCAGACGCGCCAGAATCCGCGCGCGGCGCGGATCGGGACCCACGTCGTCGGGACGCGGCATGATCGGCGCCAGCGTGCCGTCGAGGTCGAGAAACAGC
This sequence comes from Caulobacter sp. FV1ye6ST, assembly GCF_058681225.1. Classification (NCBI taxonomy): domain Bacteria; kingdom Pseudomonadati; phylum Pseudomonadota; class Alphaproteobacteria; order Caulobacterales; family Caulobacteraceae; genus Caulobacter; species Caulobacter sp. FV1ye6ST. Next base: position 3,216,930 of record NZ_CM178733.1, on the reverse strand, counting down.
GCCGATCGGCGCGGCAACGCGAGGGGCGGGGGCGCGAGATCGACAGATTCCGGGCGCGAGACCGTGTGAGCCGCGGTCATGGCGAGAACCCCCTCATCAATAAGCAACATCCGCCAAGAACGCCGAACAGCCTGGTTCGATCCCGCGAGACGGTGAAGCTCACGGGTTTTTCGCGGAGGCCTGGCGGTGGGCGCGGCTAGAACAGCAGCTTACGGACGTTGAATGACACCACTCGGCCGCGCGGGTTCAGGTAGTCCGGCTGGTAGGTCAGGGGGACCGCGCCGGTAGCGTCGCGGACGGTCTGCTGTTGGTCGAACAGGTTGTTGACCGACAAGGTCAGGCGCGTGCCCCGCAGGATCGGATGGGCCTGGACCAGCTCCCGCCGCACGCCCAGATCGGCGAACAGGCGCAGGTTGATCGTCGCCAGGTCCGAGAAATCCAGATCGGTCGACGCGCCGCCGAGGCCCGCGCGCACGTGGGTCGCGCTCTGCCAGTTGGCCGAGACGCGCGCGCCCAGGCCGTAGCGGGTGATCCCCGCCTGGGCCTCGACCTCGTTGCGCGGCTGACCGCCGCCCGAGCCCAGAACGTCGCCGTCCAGCAGGTCCAGGGCTGGAACGCCATCGGCGATCGTCACCCGCTCGCGCAGGTGGACGGTGTGGAAGAGCGCCAGCTGCAGCCGCGTGGCGCGTGGATTGCCACCGCCGCCGCCTCGGCCGCCGAAACCGACGCCGCGTCCGCCGCCGCCGCCGCCGAAGCGGGGACCATCGCCGCCGCCGCCACGGTCGCCGAAGGTCGGGCGCGGCGGCTCCTCGCCGGTCTGGGCGGGCGGGTTCTGCTGCGTTTGGTTCTGCGCCGGGTCGTCAGGCTGCGGCGCGCGGGTGGGTTCGCCCGTCGCGGCGCCAGGCGAGCGACGCAGGAGCTCCGCGCCCGGGATGCTCGTCCCGTCCTGGCGTTGGCCGCCCACGCCCTGGCCGCCTTGCCGTCCGCGCCAGCCGCCGGGCGGCGGGGGCGGGGTCTTGCCGATCTGGCGCGAGAAGTTCAGGCCCCAGCGGATCTGCTCGCTCTCGCGCTTGGCGAAGTTGACCGGGCGGCTGTCGATGCGGGTCAGATTGCCGTCGGCGTCGCGCGTGAAGCGATCGGGGAAAGCGGCCTCGACCGCCGCCGTGGCGGCCGGGAAGCCGGCCACCGGGTTGTCGATGCGGATGCGAGTGTAGTTGGCGGTCAGAGACAAGCCCTGGATCTTCTCGGGCTTGAAGCTGGCGCCCAGCTTCAGGACGTTGCGCTCCTCGGCCTTCAGGTTGGGATTGCCGCCGCTGATCCGGGTGACGTCGACGCTGACCCCGCGCACATAGTCGAAGACCTGGGCGTTGGGCGTGGTGACCAGCGGATTGCCTAGCTGGGCGATGCTGGGGGCGTTCTCCTGGCGGGTCATCGAGACGATGAAGCTGACCGGCTTGACCGGCGACCAGTTCAGACCGCCGCCGATCGTGGTCAGGGTCCCGAAGTCCGACACCTGGCGGGCGGCAAGGTTCAGGTTGGCGGAGAGGTCGCCGATCCCGGCCCGCACGCCCTTGCGGCGGCTGGCCAACGGCAGGTCGAAGCTGACCTGGGTGCTGACGTCGCCGCGCGACTGGTCGCTGTCGGCCTCCACGCCATTTCGGAACGACTTGGCGTCCAGCTTCGTGCCGCTGACGCCGAGCTTGAAGGTGGTCGACAGATCCCCGGCCTTGAACTTGGCCAGCGCGCCGTTGGCCACGAACTGCAGGTCCGCCGTATCGGTGGTGGAGCGGGCGCGGTCTTGCGTCAGGGACAGGCCCGACAGCGGCGCGAACGGGTTCAGGGTCGGGTCCAGCGCCGTCAGGCGGGTCTGGACGCCGGTCAGGTCGACGCCGCGGTCGGTCTGCGTCCTGCTGATCGCGTGGTCGTAATTGCCGGTCAGCGACAGGCGCAGGGTCTCGGTGTCGCGGTTCAGGGTGAAGCCGGCGTGGCCCGCGAGATTCCGGCTGGTCTGCTCCAGCGGCGCCAGCTCGCCCAGATAGCGATACAGCGCCACGGCCTGGCTGAACGGCGAGAACGGGTCGCCGCCGGGGATCAGCAGCCGCGCCCGCGCCGGACCCAGCAGCGCGTTGTTGCGCGAGGCGGTCAGGCCCAGGTTCAAGGTCGCCGAGACATTGTCGAGGATGTAGCGGTTGGTGACGCTGTTGATGCTCAGCTGCTGGTTTTCGGGCAGCAGGGTGCGGCTGTCCGAAAGGTCGCTGGTGTTGGCCACGTTCGGCGCGAAGGCCGACAGGGCGGGGCGACCGCTGGCCGCCGAGCCCGGAACGCCGGCCACGGTCACGGGCGCTCCGACCAGGGCGCTGAACGCCGGGTCGATCTGCGTCGCGCCGGGCAGGGCGGGGCCGATATTGCCCACGAGGTCATAGAGGCCGCTGTTGTCGCGGCTGATCAGGTCGCGGTCGCTTTCCAGCAGTCGGTCGCTGTTCTGGATCTTGACCGCGATATTGGTGCGGCCCTGGCGGTTCAGCTGGAGGCGGCTGTAGTTGGCCATCTCGCTCATCTGGCCGCCCGCCGTCGAGCCGCCGACCTGGCCCTCGACCGTGGCGGCGCGGAAGCGCTGGCGCAGGACGACGTTCACGACTTTCTGGTCGGCGGAGTAGCCGTATTTGAGCGCGACCTCCTCGGGCAGGATCTCGACCCGCTGGATGGCCTCGGTCGGGATGTCGCGGATCTCGCCCATGCCGGAGATGCGGCGGCCGTTCAGCAGCACGACCGGATCGCCGCCCAAGCCGCTGGTGGTCTGGGGCGTCAGCTCGGTCAGCAGGTCGGTGATCGACGAGACCCCAAACGAACGCACGTCGGCGGCGCTGAAGGTTTCTTCCGGCGGGATATCGCCCATCACCGCGCCGTAGGGCTTGCCGCTGGCCGTGATGGTGACGGCCTCGACCTCGGTGTCGAGGTCTTCGGGCGTCACGGGCTTGACTGACGGCTTGGCGGATTGCTCGGCGGGGGCGGGGACAGCGGGCCTTGTCGCCTGCGCCTGTGCGCTCGCGGCCACACAGCTCAGGGCGCCGGCCAAGGCCAGTTTGCGGCTCGACAAAGAGCGTCTCCGATTTTCGAACGTCCCATGTTCGCAGTTGCCCGCGCGTTGTGACGGCCGGATGTCAAAGCCGCAACACGGCTCGTCAGGTCTAGCGGACCGACGTCCACGGTCGGCTCAGCAGCACCGCGCAATTGATCAATCCGACCAGGGAATAGGTCTGGGGATAGTTGCCCCAAAGCTCCCCGTCCGCGAAGCCGATGTCCTCGGAGAGCAGGCCCGCGCCGGTGCGGCGCGAGAGCATGTCCTCGAACAATGCGCGGGCCTCATCCGAACGACCCGACAGGTGAAGCGCCTCGATCAGCCAGAAGGTGCAGATGTTGAACGCCGTCTGGGGCGAGCCGAAGTCGTCGGGGGTGGCGTAGCGTAGCAAGTAAGCCCCGCGCCGCAGCCCATCCTCCACGGCCTTCAGGGTGGCGACATTGCGCGGGTCGTCGGCCGTGTGGAAACGCAGGTCCACGAGCTGCAGCAGGGAAGCGTCCAGTTCGTCGCCCTCGAAGGTGGCGGCGAAGCGGCCCAACTCGTCGTTCCAGGCGCGGTCCTCGATGACCTGGCGCACCTGGGCGGCGCGGCCGTTCCACAGGGCGGCCTTCTCCTTCAGGCCCAGCTTCTCGGCGGCGTTGCCCAGGCGGTCGCAGGCGGCCCAGCACATGGCCGAGGAATAGGTGTGGACATTGGCCCGGCCCCGGAACTCCCACAGGCTGGCGTCGGGCTGGTCGTGGAGCTGGAAGGCCCGCTCGCCCACCGGTTCCAGCGCCTCGAAGTCCTCGACCGTGGCCGGGCGCAGCAGGCGCTCGTCGAAGAAGGCCTGGACGGTCGACAGCACGATCTGGCCGTAGACGTCGTTCTGGATGTGCTCGAAGGCCTGGTTGCCCACCCGGACCGGCCCCATGCCGCGATAGCCAGGCAGGTCGGGGGCGAAGCGCTCGGTCAGCACCTCCTCGAACCCCACCCCGAACAGCGGCTGGATGTGGCCGCCGCCGGCCCGGTCGACGATGTTGCGCAGGTAGCCGAGATAGTTCTCCAGGACGTCGACCGCGCCCAGCCGGTTCAGCGCCTGGACCACGTAGTAGGCGTCGCGCAGCCAGCAGTAGCGATAGTCCCAGTTGCGGCCGCTGTCGGCGTGCTCGGGGATCGAGGTGGTCAGGGCCGCGACGATCGCGCCGGTCTCTTCGTGCATGCAGAGCTTCAGGGTGATGGCGGCGCGGATCACCGCCGTCTGCCAATCCAGCGGCACGGCCAGGCCGCGCACCCACTGCTTCCAGTAGCTGTCGGTCTCGCGCAGCATCCGCTCGCAGGTCGCGCCGATATTGGCGTCGAAGCTCTCATCGGCGCCCAGATACATCGCGATCGGCCGCTCGAGCCGGAACGTGCGCTCCTCCAGGATGTGCGAGACCGGCGCGTCGGTGGTCAGACGCAGGGTCATGTCCGAGCAGAGATAGCGGATGTGGTTGGAGGCCGAGGTGTGCTCGGCGATCTTGGCGCCCCAGCCGGCGGTGGGCCTCAGGCGCAGGGTGATCCGCGCCACGCCGACGATCGGCCGGATCAGGCGGATGAAGGCGGTCGGGCGGAAGGTGCGGCCGAACTGCTGGTAGCGGGGGGCGAAGTCGAGAATCTCGAACCGGGCCCCGTCCTCGTCGGCGATCTCGGTGCGCAGGATCGGCGTGTTGCGCAGATAGCCCTGCCGCGTCTCGGCGCGGCGATCGACCTGCACATCCCAGACGCCCTTGGCCTCGGCCCCCTCGATGTCGGCATTGTCGAGCAGGGCGCTGAACACGGGATCGGAATCCACGCGTGGGGCGCAGCCCCACACGAAGCGGCCGTGGGTGTCGATCAACGCGCTGACGGCGCAATTGCCGATCGGATACAGGTCGAGAGTCTTCTGATGCAAAGCTTTGTCCATCGCCTTTGGCCGGGTTGTTTTCCGGCGGTCCCCGTTTTGAATGAAACCGACGGTGTGGCTCGCGGGTTCCTGTTATTGGAAAACGTCTTCGAGAGAGGCGGGAAGGGCTCGCCTTTCACGCTACCTTCGTTGACGCGGAGGGCCGACGCCGGCCATCTGGAAACCTTAACGCGGTTTGGCCGCGGGTATATACGGGCGGGCAGTTCGACGGTGATGCGAGTTTCGAGACCTTGCGGCGTCCTGGCGGCGGCGATCAGCCTGCTGTCCCTGGAGGTCGCGCAAGCTCAGCCGTCGATGGCCCAGTCGCAGCGTCCGCCCTTGGCGGGCGGCCGTGCTCCGCAGATGGCGCCCCAGATGACGCCCCAGTCCGTCCCGCAGATCCAGGCCCCCCGGTCGTCGGTGATCCCGCCGGACTATTCCAGCATACAACTGCGGTCCGAGCAGATCGACCTGCTGCGTCAGGTCCTCGGCGACGCTTATCTGCACGGCTTCGAGCCGGGAGCCTTCGCGCCGGATCAGGCGATCGCTCAGCTGCAGTCGCGCGACGCCATGACCCGCATCGTCGGCCAGACCCAGCTGATCAACCTCGCCCTGGCCTATGCCCGCGCCGTGCGCTCGGGCCGCTTGCCGGTCAGCGGCTTCATGAACGAGTGGGGCCTGCGCCCGGCCGCCTATGACCCCGCGCCCGAGTTCTACGCCGCCGTGCAGCAGGACCGGCTGGCCGCGTGGCTTGGCACGTTGCCGCCGCCCTATACCGGCTACCAGACCCTGCAGAAGGGGCTGGTCACCTATCGTGACATCGCCGCCAGGGGCGGATGGGCGCCGCTGGCCGCCGGTCCGGAGCTGAAGGAAGGCTCGACCGGTCCGCGCGTCGTGGCGCTGGAGGCCCGCCTGGCCGCCGAGGATCCGACCATCGCCGTCGACGCCGCGCCGATCTTCGACATCGCCCTGACCCAGGCCGTGCAGCGCGCCCAGAAGCGTTTCGGCCTCAATCCCACCGGGATCGTCAACAAGGCCACGCTGGACGCGCTGAACACGCCGGTCGAACGCCGCATCGACCAGATCACCGCCAACATGGAGCGCTGGCGCTGGCTGCCGCAGGTGCTGCCGGCCGACCGCATCCAGGTGAATGTCGCCGCCGCCATCCTGTCGGTGTTCAGCCACGACACGCCGACCCTGACCATGCGCGCGGTCACCGGCCGTCCCGGCGACGAGACGCCGATGCTGACGTCGATGATCCACTCGATCGTCCTGAACCCGCCCTGGAACGTGCCGTCCTCGATCGCCTCCAAGGAGCTGTGGCCCAAGGAGCGCAAGAGCCCTGGCTATCTCAGCCGCAACGACTTCATCGTCATCCCGACGGGCGACGGCGGCTCGCGCCTGCAGCAGAAGGCCGGCCCCAAGGCCGCCCTGGGCAAGCTGAAGTTCGACTTCAACAACCCCTATGGCGTCTATCTGCACGACACGCCCAGCCGGGCGCGCTTCGACAGCTTCAGCCGCCTGGCCAGCCACGGCTGCGTGCGCCTGCAGAAGCCGGTCGAGCTGGCCAAGGCCCTGCTGGCTGGCGATGCGACCTGGACGCCGGAAAAGATCGACGAGACCCTGGCCTCGGGCGACACCGTGCGGGCCAAGCTGCCGCAGCAGATCGCGGTGTTCCTGCTGTACTGGACGGCCTATGTGACCCCCGACGGGCAGGTCAATTTCCGCGAGGATCCTTATGGCTGGGATCGCGAGCTGGTGCAGCGTATCGCCGCACTTCGTCCCGGCTCAGCTTGATTTCTTGAACTTTATGGGATGTCCTCCCGACCATCGAGCCTGCCTGAGCAGGCTCGACTTTATAGTTGAAAGCGCCATGGCCGCCGAAACCGGCGACCATTTTCGGCTATAGCGCTTTTGTGTCGGGATAGGGCGTACGCATGGATCGACGTAAGCTGCTTCGTATGGGGCTCGGCGTGCTTGGCGCCGGCCTGCTGCCGGTCGCGGACGCCCGGGCCGATGACGACATCATCGGCCAGATCCTGGAAGGTAAAATCCCGCCGGCCGCTTCGGTTCCGCCGGTAGGCTTGCGACCGACGACGGTTGAGACCTTTGCCTCGAATTCGATGGTCGAGCCGCGCTGGGTTCACCTGCGCAACATCCACACCGACGAGAAGCTGGAAGCGGTCTACTGGGACAAGGGCGAATACGTGCCCGACGCCGTCCAGGCCCTGAACAAGGTGCTGCGCGACTATCGCAACGACGAGACCCATCCGATGGACACGGGCCTCTACGACATCCTCGACCAGATCCGAGCCAAGACCCAGAGCAAGTCGCCGTTCCAGATCATCTCGGGCTATCGCTCGCCGGCCACCAACAAGCTACTGTCCGAGCGCAGCGGCGAGGTGGCCAAGCGCAGCCTGCACATGGACGGCAAGGCCATGGACGTGTTCCTGGAGGACGTCGACCTGCGTTACCTCCGGGCGGCGGCCCTGGACCTCGGGCGCGGCGGCGTCGGCTACTACCCGACCAGCAACTTCGTCCATGTCGATGTCGGTCCGGTTCGCCAGTGGTCGGGAACTTGACCTTTCCCGTATAGGCCGAAACGGGTAACCAAGCTCTAGTTGAAGCGTTTAGAGCATGGTAGCCGGCTTACTTCGGCGTCAGGGAATTCCGTCATATGAGCGAGCGTCGCGGCAATCCTTTCGGTTGGGTGTTCCTCGGCTTCATCATCGGCGTCCTGGCGACGTTCGGCGCGATCCTGTTCCTGACCGCCGGCGACGGCGGCTACGAAGATGGCCCGTCCGAGACCCGCAGCGCCGCCGATGACGCCGCCTCGGCCGCCATGGCCGCCAAGTCGGCCTCGTCCCAGCCCGCGCCGCACAAGGTCGAGACCCCGGCGCCGGTCGCCGACGCTCCGGTCAGCGCCATGCCCGCCGACCGTCAGCCCAGTCCCGCGCCGACGCTGGACCCGCAGGTGGCGGACGACGCGGCGGCGGCGGGCATGACCTCGCGCACGCGGTAGCGGCGCGGAGGCGTTCGCCTGCGTTGCGAGCGGACGTTGTGGGTTTCTGACTAGGGTGGGAAGAAGTCACCCCCAGACCATAGTCGCCACAATTTCTAGGGAGCGGGCTGCTCGCGCTGACAGTGGCGGCACACGGTGGCGTCAGCGTGGATTTTTGACATGCAGAAGCTGCAGTCCTTGGGCAGATTCTGCTGCAAGGCCCGAAACAACCGACCGGTCAGCCGACCAGCTTGACGGGCCGTGGACAGTTGCGTCGGCTCATCCTTTTTTACGATCTCGTTCATTGCCCCTCCGCAAGCAGATCCAAAATAATGCGTTGTCAGGCTCCGATTGTCGAGATTGGCGTATGTGCCTGCCCCCTACTTCAAACGTGGCGGCGACGGAGTAGAATCAGGCACCGTCCCGATCGGGAGGGGCCATGACACCTGAAGAACTTGAGATCGCGCGCCAGACGCTGATCGCGGCGCAGCAACAGGCCGTCGCGGCTCAGGCCCAAGTCGATTGGGCGAAATGGCAGGTCTTTTCCAACTTCGCACTTGCCCTAATCCCGGTGGGCACGGTGATCTGGCAGGTGGGGCAGCAGGACAGATTGCGGTTCGATACGAGCTACAACCTGACGGGCAGCGACAGCGAGTTTAGCTCGGTCGCGATCTTCAACCTGAACCCTCGCGATATTCACGTCACCCATTGGGTAGTCTATAGCGTCGAACGTAATCTGTTCCGACGCCGTAGAAAGGAGCTTGAAGCATCCGCGCTAGATTCTGAAGGACTGCAAATTCCAGCCTTTGGGCAGGTCGCGCTCCATCTTGACGCTTCCGGTAAGCTCGATTGGAACGCTGAAAAAGCTCTCTGGTTGATCATGCATATTGCTGGTCGGCGCAGAGCCTACAGGACGCGGTTCTATCCTAGCTGACCCGTCGCTTGCTCCAGACCGCCCCTTAATCCAAGCGGCCGTACGGAATGTCCGAGAAGGGTCGAAAGCGGCCTTCGCTCCCGGCCCCGAGATCGGACCTTGGCCCCAGCAGCCTTGCGCCAACACCGTATCCTTGCGTTTTCACGCCGTCGTTCAGGCGGTCAGCCGCGGACATTCCTCCTAGAATCCCTAGGCTTGACCACAAGGATTGGTCCATAGAGTGTTTTAAGGCCAGGACGAGATCAATGCCGACCGTCTGGCGCGATGCGATCGTCTTCCATGCCTAAATCCATTGATGAGTTCGACTGGGCCGGCACGCCTCTGGGTCCCATGGACTCGTGGTCTCCGGCATTGCTGACTACCTATCAGATCCTGATGGGAACGGGTTTCGCCGCCTGCGCGACCTGGGGCCCCGAGCAGACGCTGCTCTATAACGCGGCCTATATTCCGTTTCTCGGCGCCAAGCACCCTGGCGCGCTGGGTCAGCCTATCGATGTCGTCTGGCGAGAGGTCTGGGACGATATCCGTCCGCTCGTCGCACGGGCGTTGGACGGCGAGCGGGTCTATCTCGAGGATCTGCCGCTCGTCGTGGAACGCTGGGGCGCGCCGGAGGAGACCTACTGGACCTTCTCGTACAGCCCGCTTCGGGATGGCGAGACGATCGTGGGCATGCTGGATATCGCGATCGAGACGACAGGGCGGGTAAAGGCTGAACGGCACCGGCAGCTGCTGGTCGAGGAAAGCGGCCACCGGGTCAAGAATACGCTGGCCCTGGTCCAGTCCGTCGCGCGCCAAAGTCTCAAGGATGTGGCCGATCGAGAGGCGGTGGATCGCTTCGAGCAACGCTTGCTGGCCCTGGCCCGCGCGCAGCAGGCCTTGCAGAAGAGCTCCGGGACCGGCGGAGACCTGGGCGAGGTGATCTCGCTGGCGCTGAGTCATCTGACCAGCGAGCGGGTCGCGCTCACGGGACCGTCCGTGATCTTGTCGGCCCGGGTGGCGCAGTCGGTGTCTCTGATTGTCCATGAACTGGCGACGAACGCCTTCAAGTATGGGGCGCTGTCCGTCGCGGGCGGCGGGGTGTCCGTGAATTGGGAGGTCGCCGACAGCCGACTGGCCTTGACGTGGGTCGAGCGGGGCGGGCCCGAAGTGACCGCCCCGAAGCGAACAGGCTTTGGATCGAAGCTCCTGCGGCGCGGGCTGACCGGCGACGGCGCCGTGGACCTTAGCTACGATCCGGCGGGCTTCCGCGCGGTGTTCTCGCCGACCCTGGCCAGCTTGCGAGAAGACTAGAGCATTTTTCGATCCAATTGGATCGGTGAAATGCTCTAGCCTCTTGTTTTGACGCATTTTCTGACGACGAACCGGTACCCACTTCGTCGGAAAATGCTCTAGCGAGCTGGATCGGGAGGCCTGGGGTGCTGACTTGCGACAATCCGGCTCACCGACCCCATTACCCTGCTGACACATAGCTGGCGGCAGGGCAGGCGCAGTTTCCCTTGATCACTCAAAGGATTGAGCGATCAAGGAGACGCCCATTGGCGATCAAGAGCGCGACCATCAAGGGGAGCTGCCTGTGCGGCGGGGTCCGCTTCGAGCTGTTCGAACCGCCGTTGCTGATGGGAACCTGCCACTGCTCGCGGTGCCGCAAGGCCGGGTCGGGCGTCTACGCCTATGTCCGGGCCGAGGCGTTCCACTGGCTGACGGGGCAGGAACTTTTGACCCGCTACCGCCCCAAGCCGCCGTTCCGTTTCACGCGGAGCTTCTGCAGGCGTTGCGGAACGTCGCTGGGCGATCCCGACAGCGGCCGGATCCTGGCCATCGCCGCCAGCTGCCTGGACGACGATCCGTGCGTGCGGGTCGGCTTCGACGAGTTTCTCCCGGACCGGGCGTCCTGGGAGAAGCCGGAATAGAAAAAGGCGGCCCCCGGAGGGACCGCCTTTCCAAGTCCAGGTTCGAGGCGAACCCTATTCCTTCGGCGCGGCCATGGCCGGCAGGGCGCCCGCCTTGGCCTTCATCTGGGCGTGCACCGCCGGCGGCAGAGGGATCAGACCGCGGCCTTGCAGGTAGCCGCCGCGACCCGTGGCGGCGTCCGACACGAACTCGGCGACGAAGTCCTTCAGGCCCGGCGTCACGCCGACCTGCGACTTCTTCACGTAGATGTAGAGCGAGCGCGACAGCGGATACTGGCCGCTGGCGATCGAGGCCGGCGTCGGCTTCACGCCGTTGATCGCCGCGCCCTTGATGCGCGAGGCGTTTTCTTCCAGGAACGAGTAGCCGAAAACGCCCAGGGCGTTCGGGGTCTTCTCGATGGTGCCGACGATGGCGTTGTCGTTCTCGCCCGCGTCGACCCAGCCGCCGTCGGTGCGCATCGGCGAGACGGTGGCCTTGAACTTCTTCTCGTCGCTGGACTTCAGCGCGGCCAGGAACGGGATCTTCGAGGCGCCGCCTTCCATGGCCAGCTCGATGAAGGCGTCACGGGTGCCCGAGGTCGGCGGCGGGCCGTACACCAGGATGCGGTTGGCCGGCAGGGCGCCGTTGACGTCCTTCCAGGTCTTGTAGGGGTTCTTGACGGTCGCCGTACCCTTCGCGCTCTGGTCGGCCAGGCCCATATAGAGCTGCTCGAGCTTGAAGTTGTAGTCCGGCGACTTCTTGTCGGCGGCCACGACGATGCCGTCGAAGCCGATCTTGATCTCGACGATGTCCTTCACGCCGGCCTTCTGGCAGGCCAGGAACTCGGACTTCTTCATCGGACGCGAGGCGTTGGCGATGTCGGGGAACTGCTCGCCGGCGCCGCCGCAGAACATCTTGATGCCGCCGCCGGTGCCCAGGCTCTCGACCTTGGGCGACTTCTTGCCGGTCTTCTTCGAGAAGTTTTCGGCGACGCGGGTGGAGAACGGGAAGACCGTCGAGGAGCCGGCGGCCCAGACGTAGTCGCGAGCGGCGTGCGCCTGATCGGCGACCGCGAGCAGAGCGATCGTCGCGACCGCGCCAAGAAGCTTGTTCATGTCGTCAAATCCTGTGTGGTCCGGAGGACGTTGGGACCCTGCCGGAGCAATGCACGGTCTTTTGTCACGGTTCCGCGACAGTTTTGCGACGCAGTATCCGTGGTCGGACGATATCGCCCCGGATCAGCGCTGGACGACCTCGCCATCCTCCTTGGTGAAGCTGGCCGGCGCGTGCTCCAGCACGTCATAGACCGCCTCCGACGGACGGGCCAGGACCACGCCCTTGGGGGTCGAGACGATCGGGCGATTGACCAGGATCGGGTGTTCGACCATGGCCGCCAGGATCGTATCGTCCGAGACCCCCTCGGCCAGCAAGCCCAGTTCCTCGGCGGGCGCGCCCTTCTCGCGCATCAGCGCGCGGACGGAGAGGCCCGACCGGGTCGAGAGGTCCAACAGCAATTCTCGGGTCCAGCCGGTCTTCAGGTACTCCACGACGTTCGGCGCGTAGCCGGCTGCCTCCACCATGGCCACGACGTTGCGCGAGGTGCCGCATTTGGGGTTGTGGTAAATCGTGATCGGGAAATCGGGGGCGGTCATGCGGGCTCCTGCTTGAACATCCAGTCGAAGACGACGACAGCCGTGGCCGCGCCGACCATCTGACCCAGGACGAAGCCCGGGATCGAGGCGGGCGCGATGCCCGAGAAGGTGTCGGTCAGGCCGCGCGCCAGGGTCACCGCTGGATTGGCGAACGACGTCGAGGCGGTGAACCAGTAGGCGGCGGTGATGTAAAGCCCGACGCAGACGGCTGTCGCCTCCGGCCGGAACCGCGAGGTCCCCAGGATCGTCGCCATCAGGCCGAAGGTGGCGACGGCTTCCGACAGTCCCTGCGCCCCGCCGTCGCGGGCGTGGGTCGAGATCTGGATGATCGTCTGGCCGAACATCGCATGGGCGATCCAGACGCCGATCAGGGCGCCGACGACCTGGGCGAGGATGTACAGCGCCGCGTGTCCGGGCTGGACCTCGCCGCGCGCCGTCATGGTCAGGGTCACGACCGGATTGAAGTGCGCGCCGCTGACGGGTCCGAAGATCGTGATCAGCACCGCCAGGGCCGCGCCGGTGGCTAGCGTGTTGCCCAGCAGGGCGATGGCGTCCTCGTGAGGCGCCAAGGTCTGGCCCATCACGCCGGAGCCGACCACGACCGCCAGCAGCAGGGCGGTCCCCAAGGTTTCGGCGGCGATGCGTCGGGCAAGGGTCATGCCGGCGCCTTGCAGATGAAGGCCGAGGTCGGCAGGCAGGCCTCCGGCGCGCCTTCGCAGCAGTCCTCGGCGAGATAGGCGATAAGGTCGCCCATCGCCGCGTAGTCGGCGGCGTGCAGGATCGAGCGGCCGTCGCGTCGCGAGCGGGTCAGCCCCGAACGCTCCAGGATGGCCAACTGGCTGGACAGTGTGCTGGGTGGCGCGCCGGTCAGACGGGCGATCTCGCCGGCCGGCAGCCCCTCCGGACCGGCCTTGATCATCAGCCGGAAAGCGGCGAGGCGGGCGGGGTGCGCCAGCGCCGACAGCCGTTCGATCGCGTTTTTCATTTCCATATTTCGAGAATAATCGAAATGTTCCTTATGCTCAAGCCTGCGAGCCTTACGGCGTCGGCGTCCAGCCGCCGCCCAAGGCGCGGGCCAGGTCGATGGCGGCGAGGGCGCGGGCCTCGCGGGCCTGGATCACCGCCTGGTCGGCGGCCAGCAGGCCGCGTTCGGCGTCGATCTGCTCCAGGTACGAGGCGTAGCCGGCGCGATAGCGGTCCTTGGCGCGGCGGGCGGCCTCGGCGATGGCGGCGCGTTGGGCGCTGATCTCGGTCTCCTGACGCTGCAGGGCGTCGACGGCGCGCAGGGCGGTCTCGGTTTCGGCGAAGGCGTTCAGCACCACGCCGCGATAGCTGGCCGCCGCCTGGGCCTTGCGGGCTTCCGAGGCCTGGACCTGGGCCTTTAGCCGGCCGCCGTTGAAGATCGGCTGAGCCAGGCCCGCCCCGACATTCCACAGAGCGACCGGATCGGGCAGGGCGTCGGTAAAGACCCGGTCGGTGGAGACCGATAGCCGCAGCTGCGGCAGCAACTGGGCGCGCGAGGCGGCCAGGCTGGCGTCGGCGGCGATCAGGCTGTCCTGGGCTTGGGCGATGTCGGGCCGACGGGCCAGCAGGCTGGCCGGGGCCTCCACCGGGATCGGGGTCTTCAACAGGCCAGCGAGGTCGCCGCCGCGCGCGACGGGGCCGGGCGGATCGCCGGTCAGGGCGCTGATCGAGGCCTCCAGGCGGGCGATGGCCAGCTCCAGGGCCGGGACTTGGCGGCGGACTCCCGCCAGCTCGGCCTGGGCCTGGTCGCGTTCCAGCTTGGTGGAGTAGCCGGCCCCCTCGCGGCGCGTGATCACGTGCAGCCCGGCCTCGCGGGCGGCGATGGTCTGTCTGGCCACGGCCAGCTGGGCGTCCAGCGAGAGCAAGGACACATAGGACCGCGCCACGGTGGCGGCCACGGCCAGGCGAACGCTGTCGCGGGCCGCGGCGCTCGCCTGCAGGCTGGCGCGGCCGGCGGCGTCGAGGTTGCGGACCCGGCCCCAGAGGTCGACCTCGTAGGCCACCCTCAGGCCAAACTGCTCGGCGGTCGACTCGTAGGAACGGCCAAAGGCGTCCAGCTGCCGCGAGCCTTGCAGACCGGCCACCGCGTCGACCGTGGGAACGAGGGCCGAGTGGGCCGCGCGGGCCAGGGCGCGGGACTCGTCGACCCGAGCCGTGGCCAGGGCGATGTCGGCGTTGCGGGCAAGGGCCTTGTCGACCAGGGCGTTCAGCCGCGCATCGCCCAGCAGGGTCCACCAGTCGGCGGCGAGCGCGCCCTGAGCGCTTGGCGTCGTGCGCCATGCGGTCGGCGGCGGGACGGGGGAGGCGGGGCGCTCCGGCGTGGCGGTGGTCGCGCAGGCCGACAGCGCCGCGCCGGCCAGCAACAGAGGCAGCAAGCCGCGCATCAGCGGCCGCCCTTGGTGTCGACCTTGGCCACTACCGACATGCCCGGCCGCAGGCGCGCGGCCAGAGGCTGGCCCGGGCTGATGGTGATCTTGACCGGGATGCGCTGGGCGACCTTGACGAAGTTGCCAGTGGCGTTCTCGGGCTTGATCACCGCGAACTCCGAGCCGGTGGCGGGGGCGAGATCCTCGACCACGCCGCGCAGCTTCGCCTTGCCCAGGGCGTCGACCGTGAAGGTCACCGGCTGGCCGACGGTCATCCGGGCGGTCTGGGCTTCCTTGTAGTTGGCCGTCACCCACAGGCGGGCGGGGACCAGGGCCAGCAGCTGCGTGCCGGCCGAGACGTATTGGCCCAGGCGCACGGAGACTTCGCCCAGCTGGCCGTCGCGCGGGGCGCGGATGATGGTGTTGTCGAGATCGATCTGGGCCAGGCGCAGGGCGGCGCGGGCGGCCTCGACGGCGGCCTTCAGGCCATCGCGCGAGACGGCGACCGAGCGGATGTCCTGGCGGGCGATCTCGCCGCCGGCGGCGGTCTGGCGCACGGCGGCCTCGGTCTGGCGCAGGGTGGCCACGGCCTGGTCGCGCTCGCGCAGCGACACCGAGCCGTCGGAGGCCAAGTCCTGGATGCGCGCCAGGTCGGCGCGGGCCCGGGCGGCCTGGGCCTGCGCCGAGGCCTGCTCGGCCTCGCGGCCCAGGAGCGCGGCGGCGCGGGCCCGCTGGGCCTGGTCGGCATTGGCCAGGTCCGCCTCGCGCGCGGCCAGGGCCGCCTTGGCCTGCTCGACGCGGGCCCTGTAGATGCGGTCGTCGATGCGGGCCAGGACCTGACCCTGCTTGACGCGGTCGAAGTCCTGCACCGCCACCTCGACCACATAGCCGTTGACCTGCGGGGCCATCACCGTGACCTGGCCGCGCACATAGGCGTTCTCGGTCACCTGCAAGGTCGTGGCGAACGGCGGCAGGCGCCAGACGAACAGGACCACCAGCACGGCCGCGACGGCGGCGGTGACGGCGATGGCCAGGGTCCCCGGGCTGACATGCGTCGGATGGCGCAAGGCCTCGGCGGCTTCGGGGGAAGGCGCGCTTGGGGGCGAGGGAGCGGCGGTGGCGTCGGTCATGAGGCGGCCCTTTGCGCGGCTTTCATCTTGGCGATGGCGCGGAGCGTGAAGATCGCGGTGCCGACCAGGGTCAGCATGGCGAGGACGAGCAGGACGAGGAAAAGGTCGTTGTAGGCCAGGATGTTGGCTTCGCGGGCCGCCTGGCCGACGACGGCCGCCGGGCCCGCGCGCAGGCGATCGGCGACAAACGGGATCGTGGCGTCCAGCTGGCCGACCAGATGGGCGTAGTGGAAGCGCATCCGGTCGTACTGGAATGTCTGGGCCATGGCGGTGGCGAACAGCGCGCCCAGGTTCTGGGTCACGGCGAACGAGACGATCAGGGTCGGGAACGAGCGCCAGCCGCGCTGCAGCACCTGGACGAAGCCGATCAGCAGGGTGGGGGCCAGGACCATGGCGTTGGCGAAGCCCAGCATGGCCTGGCTGACATAGAGCTGAGCCGGGCGGGTCAGGTCGTTGGAATGGCTGTCGATGAAGGCGGCCGCGCCGATCAGGACCACCGCGATCATGATCTGGAAGAACACGGTCTGGGGACTGATCGTCAGGGCGCCAACCACCGCGCCGGCCAGGGTGGCCAGGGCGATCACGACATAGAGGTCCCGGGTCTGCTCCTGGCCCATGCCGACGGTGGCGAGGAGCCCGGCGGCGCCGACGCTCTGCTCGGCCAGCAGCACCCGCGCCAGGAAGGCGATCAGGATGAAGCCGATGAAGTCGGGCGTAATCGCCCAGCGCAGGTCCAGCAGCGGATTGGTCCGATGCCATTCCAGCGCCAGGGCCGCGATGATCAGCACGGCGGCGACGGCCAGGGCCACGCCCAGCCACGGGGTCGCGAACCACCACTCCAGCCGTCCCTGGCCCAGCACGGCGCAGACCAGGGCCAGGCCGATGGCGATCAGCGGATAGGTGACGAAGTCCGCCCATTCGAACACCTTCAACCGCTCGGACGGCGGCAGGCGCAGGGCCAGGACGGCCGACAGCGTGACCAGCACGAGGGCCAGCTCCATCAGGTAGAGCGTGCGCCACTGGCCCAGCTCCAGCAGGTCGGGCGAGACGCAGCGGGCCAGGGGCGTGGCGACCAGCGGCACGCCGAAGGCCAGCACGAAGGCCGACAGTCGCCGCGCCGCCGGGAAGGCCTGCAGCAGGTAGAAGATCGCCAGGGTGGTCAGGGGCGCGGCGGCGACGCCGCTGGCGGCGCGCACGACCAAGGCCGAGGCGAAGTCGTTGACGAACAGGTGGGCCACGACGGCGGCCAGATAGGTCCCCAGCGCCAGCTGGACGAACAGCCGAAGACCGTACTGCTGGCGAAACTTGACCAGGATCAGGTTCATCGAGACCGAGGTCATCACATAGGCGGTGGGCAGCCACGAGGCCTGGGCCGGGTCCAGGCCCAGCGTGCCCTGGATGCTGGGCAGGTTCACCGTGATCAGGGCCGTGCCCATGGCGCTGGTGAAGGCCAGCAGCAACCCGACGCAGCCATAGGCGACGCGGACGGGCAGGGCGAAGTCGGGCGTCGCCGGCGAGCCGGGGAACATCGGCCGCTCGTGCGGTCGCAGGCTGTCTATACCGGGATGACTCATGCCGCCGCCCTCATCGCCTTAGCTGTAGCGCGCGGACGGAGGCGGGGCGAGAGGGGGGTGCGAACGCCGCATCATCAGTCTGCCTTAAACGGCGGGCGGCGGCTCGCGATTGTACAATTTCGCCGCGGTCGAGGCGGGGCGCGTGCGCCGCCGCCAACCTGTCGGTCGCGCCCTCGACCCGGACCAGCCTGCCGGAGAAGCCGGAGGCGATGGCCATCGGCTCGACCTTCGACAAGCCGGCGACAACGACAACCTGGGGCTGGTCCATAGGTTGAGCTTGCCGAAATGAGCCCGAGGCTCTAGGCGCGGGGCATGAGTATCCTGCGTGACGCCGACGACGGGACCGCCGTCGTGGTCTGCAACACCTGCCGCGTCTCGGAAGAGGACCGCGAGACGGCCGAAGGCGTGCGCGGCGGTGCGCTGCTGGCGGCCGCCCTGCGCGAGGCGGCGACGGGAACGGGCGTGGCGATCCAGGAGATGGCCTGCCTGTTCAACTGCGCGCAGCACTGCTCGATCCATCTGCGGGCCCCGGGCAAGATCGGCTACGTCCTGGGCCGGTTCGAACCGACGCCCGAGGCCGCGCGAGCCATCGTCGACTACGCCGTGGCCTACGCCGCCAGCGACGAGGGCGTGGTCCCGTACCGCCAATGGCCCGAAGGCGTGAAGGGCCACTTCATCGTCCGCGTGCCCCCGGCCGGGAAGCTGGTGGGGGACTAGCCCAGCCTATCCACCGCATCGCGTTCCACCGGCCAGTGCTCGAACGCCATGACGATCTGCTGCGCCGTGGCGTCGGCGATCAGGGCTCCGTCCTCGCGGCGGAACTCGGCGCGGACGGTGATCAACCGCCGGGTCCGCGCCACGACCTTCGCCTCGATCGACAGGGGGCCATCGCGAGCGACCTTCAGGAAGTTCATCTGAAGGTTCACCGTCCGATACAACCGATCGTGCGGTACGACGGTCATGGCCGCGAAGGCCAGGACCTGGTCGGCGAGGGCCGCCAGATAGCCGCCGAACAGCGAGCCATCGGCGGTGGCCAGCTCCGGCGACGGCCGCCAGGACTTCTTCACCCAGCCTTCGCCCCAGTCGTCGAGGAGGCCCAGTCTCAGGGTCTCGACGATCGGCGGCGGCGTCGCCGTACCAGCCTTCAGCGCGTCGAGGCGTTCGGTCGCCCAGGTCATGTCGCTGCCTCCATGTGATCCAACGGAAGGCTAGGGGACAGGCGTGGCCTCTGTTACTCGACTTTCCAAGGAACGGGGAGCCGCGATGAGCGCCGTTGAAAACATGCGGAAAATCCCTCGCCAGGGCCGCGCCCAGGCGTCGGTCGACGTCGTACTGGAGGCGGCGGCTCAGGTTCTGGAAGCCGCGGGCGAGGCTGGCTTCAACACCAACGCCGTGGCCGAACGGGCCGGGGTCAGCATCGGCACGCTCTACCGCTATTTCCCCGACAAGCAGGCGATCTTGCTGGCCCTGGCCCTTCGCGAGACCGAGGCGCACCGGAGCCGGGTGATGGCGGCGCTGGAGGATCGTCAGGGCGTGGCGCGGGACCGGGCCATGATCCGCGCCTTCGTCCAGGCCTTCGCCGGGCGCAACCAGGCGCGGCGGATCGCGGCTTCGGCGCTGCTGGCCCAGGCCGACCACGCCGAACTGTCGGCGCAGTTCGCGGCGGCGGAGGAAGGCCTGGTCGACGCCCAGGGGCGTCCGCTGACCCGCGTCCAGGCCTTCGTGCTGTCGCGGGCGATCCACGGCGCGATGCGCGCGGCGGTGCTGGAGGGCGTCGACTTCCTGGAAAGTCGCGAGTTCGAGGACGAGCTGGTGCGGTTGAGCCGCGCCTATCTCAGGTCCTAGCGAACCGGCCGGCGCAGCGTCCAGGCCAGCAGCGCCGCCGACAGCAGGACGCCGCTCATCACCACCCCGAAGGTGACCAGACCGGCGCGGGTTGCGCGGGCCTCGGCGCGGGCGTGGAAGGGGCCGGCCTTGGCCTCGGCGAGGGCCGACAGGTCTTCACGATCGCGGTCGTCGGACATGTCGGTCTCCTCGCGGGCTAGGGGCGCGGCTCGGGCGGCGGCGGGGCGATGGGGGCGGCCGGCGCGGCGGGGGCGGGGGGCGGCGGTTGCGCCGGATCGGTGGGCACGGTCAGCGGGGCGACCGGCAGGCCGTCGGCGCCGATCTCGCCTTCCAGCGGCAGGCCCAGGTCGTCCAGCGGATCCTCGGCGATCACCGGCCCGGCGCTACGGCCCAGGGCCGAGAGCATGAAGGCCTTCCAGATCTTGGCGGGCTCGCCGCCGCCGACCACGCCGTTCATCGAGCTGTTGTCGTCATTGCCGACCCAGACGCCCACGACCAGGTCGTCGACGTAACCGACGAACAGCGCGTCGTGATAGTCCTGGGTGGTGCCGGTCTTGCCGAAGGCGCCGTCGATGGCCGCTTCCAGGCCCGTGCCGCGATGGGTGGCCGAGCGCAGCAGGTCACGCATCCCGGTCAGCACCTTGGGGTCATAGGCGGTGGTCTTGGGGGCCTTGAAGGTCTCCAGGGCGTGCGGCGTGATCGGATATTCGCCGGCCGCGATCGAGGCGTAGGCGGCCGTCAGGCGCGTCAGGCTCATCGAGCCGGTGCCGAGCGCCATGGTCAGGTCGTCGGGGATTTTCTCGGTGACGCCCAGCTGGCGGGCGACCTTGATCACCCTTGCCGGGCCAAGGTCGTGAGCCAGGCGCACCGCCGCGACGTTCGACGAGGCGGCGAAGGCGCTGATCAGCGGGATCTCGCGGTCGCGATATTTGCCCTCGTGGTTCTTGGGCGTGTAGCCGCTGACCTGAACCGGGGTGTCGAGGATCGGGCTGGTGGTGGTCATGCCCGACTGGAGGGCGGCCAAATAGACGAACAGCTTGAACGACGAGCCCGGCTGGCGCGCGCCGTCAGCGCGGTTGAACTGGCTGGCGCCATAGTCGCGACCGCCGACCATGGCCACGACACGGCCGTCCTTGCGCATGGCCACCAGGGCGCCCTGGGTGATGTTCAGGACCTTGCCGTCGCGGGCGATGTAGTCGTTGAGGATCTTCTCGGCCTTCTCCTGAAGCTCGGGATCCAGGGTCGTCTTGACGATCGTCTCGCCATAGCGGGCGCCGATCGAGGCGCGGGCCTGGGGCAGGGCCCAGTCGGCGAAGTAGGAGCCGGTCGGCAGCTTGTCGGGATTCTCGACGGCCGAGACCTGGCCCACCGCATCGGCCTGGGCCTGGGTGATGGTCTTCGTCTCGACCATGGCGCCCAACACCACGCGCATCCGCTCGCGGGCGCCTTCGATATTGTTGGTCGGGGCCAGGCGGGACGGGGCCTTGACCAGACCGGCCAGCATCGCGGCCTCGCCGATCGACAGCTGCTCGGGCTGCTTGCCGAAATAGTGGCGGGCCGCGGCGCGCAGGCCAAAGGCGCCGTCGCCGAAATAGACCGACGACAGGTAGCGCGACAGGATCTGTTCCTTGGAGAGCCGGGCCTCCAGATAGACCGCGATCATCGCCTCCTGCGCCTTGCGACGCAGGTTGCGGTCGCTGCTCAGGAAGGCGTTCTTGGCCAACTGCTGGGTGATGGTCGAGCCGCCTTCCGACACGCCGCCGGCCTGGGCGTTCTTGCCCAGGGCGCGGGCGATGGCCTTCGGGTCGACGCCCATGTGGCTGTAGAAGCGCCGGTCCTCGATGGCGATGAAGGCGCCGGGCACGTAAGGAGGCAGCTTGGCGACATCGATCGGGGCTTCCTTGTAGGAGCCGCGCCGGGCGATCGGCGAGCCGTCCTCGGCGACCAGAACGATGGCGGAATTGTTCAGCGGCTCCAGGGCGCGGCTCAGCGGCAGCGACCAGAACAGCGAAGCGACCAGCACGACCGCCAGCACCACGGCGGCGGCCGCGCCGATCAGCCAGGTGGGGCGCTGCCAGATCGGCGGCTTGACGGCCGCGACCGGCTCGGCCGGGGAAAGGGCGGCTTCGGGGATCGCCTCGACGGCCTCGGGCAGCTCGATCTCGGCTTCGGGGGCGGGGGCCTCCTCGGGCAGGACGTCGGGCTCAGCCTTGAGGACCGGCTCGGGCGCTGGCTCAGCCGCGGCGGCCTCTTCGACGATTTCCGGCGTCTCGACGACGGCTTCGGCGACGGCCTCCACTGGCGGCTTCGGGGCGCGCGGCTTGCGCGGGCGAGGCGGCTTGGGCGCGACGGGTTTGGACGAACTCTCGGGCAGCACGGCCGCGGAGGTCATAGCGGCCTTGGCGCGCGGCTTCCGAGGCTTGCGCGGCTTCGGCGCCGGCGGGATGTCTTTGGGATCGGCGGGGTCGGACATGGGCGTGGCGCTCGCTTCGGGCCAGGCCCTCACTCGTCGAGCGCGCTCATTACCACACGGCCCCGGCAAGCCAAGCGCGTTGAAACCGAAGTTTCTTCCGCACGGCTCTTGAACGGCGTTCGGCCAGGCATAGATGAGCTCCCGTGAGGCTGATGCCTCTGCCCTTCCTGGGCGTTTCCTCCCTAACGCCTCAAGCCCGGCTTTCGCCGGGCTTTTTCTTTGCGGTCATGCGTTGGGCTAGATCAGCTCGTAGGCCGGCAGGGTCAGGAACTCTTCCAGGCTGTCGGACAGCACCATGCGGGTGAAGAGTTCGGCGGCGGCTTCCAGGCGCGGCGAGCCGAAGTCGCGGCGCAGGTCGGCCATTTCCTGAGTGAACAGGCTGACGAACAGCTCCGAGGTCAGCACCCGGCCGTCATCGAGCGCCGCGCCCAGGCGGATCCACTGCCACAGCTGCGTGCGGCAGATCTCGGCCGTCGCGGCGTCCTCCATCAGGTTGAAGAGCGGCACGGCGCCCCGGCCTTCCAGCCAGGCTTGGGTGTAGCGGACGCCGACGCGGATGTTCTCGCGCACGCCGGCCTCGGTGCGCACGCCCTCGTGCAGCTCCAGCATCTGGGCGGCGGTGATCGAGACGTCCGCCAGGGTCTTGTCGCGCTGGTTGGCGGCGGGCATCAGGCGGTCGAAGACCTCCATGGCCACCGGGACGAGGTCGGGGTGGGCGACCCAGGTGCCGTCGTGGCCGGCCCCGGCCTCGCGTTCCTTGTCGGCCTTGACCTTGGCGAAGGCGGCCTGGTTGGCGGCGTCGTCGCCCTTGACCGGGATCTGAGCCGCCATGCCGCCCATGGCGAAGGCGCCACGGCGATGGCAGGTCTGGATCAGCTTCAGCGAATAGGCGCCCAGGAAGGCCTTGCCCATGACCATGGCCGAGCGGTCCGGGGTCAGGAACTCGGGCCGGCGGCCCAGGCGCTTGATGAACGAGAAGATGTAGTCCCAGCGGCCGCAGTTCAGGCCGACGATGTGGTCCTTCAGTTCGAACAGAATCTCGTCCATCTCGAAGGCGGCGGGGATGGTCTCGATCAGCACCGTGGCCTTGATCGTCCCGACGGGCAGGCCCAGCGCCTCCTGGGCGCGGACGAAGACGTCGTTCCACAGGCGGGCTTCCTGATGGCTCTCCAGCTTGGGCAGGTAGAAATAGGGACCCGAACCTTGGGCGATGGCGGCCTTGGCGTTGTGGAAGGCATAGAGACCGAAGTCGAACAACGCCCCGGCCACGGCCTGGCCGTCGACCTCCAGGTGGCGCTCCATCAGGTGCCAGCCGCGCGGGCGGATCTTCAGCACCGCGGGGGTCGGGCCCATGGCGTAGGCCTTGCCGGACTTGGCGTCGACATGGGTCAGGTCGCCTGACCATCGGTCCTTCAGATTGATCTGGCCCTCGACGACATTGGCCCAGGTCGGGGCCGTGGCGTCCTCGAAGTCGGCCATGAACA
The DNA here is from genome assembly GCF_058681225.1 of Caulobacter sp. FV1ye6ST. Lineage (NCBI taxonomy): Bacteria > Pseudomonadati > Pseudomonadota > Alphaproteobacteria > Caulobacterales > Caulobacteraceae > Caulobacter > Caulobacter sp. FV1ye6ST. The sequence goes on along the minus strand of NZ_CM178733.1, from coordinate 3,193,578 downwards.
CCTTGGCCCCGCAGTTCAGGGCGTTGATGATCATCTTGCGGTCGACCGGACCGGTGATCTCGACGCGGCGGTCCAGCAGGTCGGCGGGGACGGGGGCGACGCTCCAGCCGGCGGCGCGGACGTCGGCGGTTTCGGCGAGGAAGTCGGGCAGTTCGCCGGCGTCGAAGCGGGCCTGCCGCGCTTGGCGGGCGGCTAGCAATTCGCGACGGCGGGCGTCGAAGCGGCGGTGCAGGTCGGCCACGAAGGCCAGGGCCTCGGGGGTGAGTACTTCCGCGGCGCGCCCTTCAACGGGACCGGTGACCTGGATGTTGGCGGCGATGTCGAGCGGCATGGGAAGCTTTCCGTGGTGGTGGGATCGGCTCCCCGGAACCCCGGGGAGCCGTCTTGGGGACTCTGGTCAGTTATCGTTCTTTAGGCGCTCTTTTCGGCGCCCTTGTCACGGACGCTGGGGACGATCTGGTCGCCCCAGTTACCCGAGCCGTCGTGGTGGCGCGAGGCGCGAACCAGTTCGACCGAGTAGCCGGCCTCGATGGCGCGGCGCACCGCCTCGTTAAGGCGGTGGGAAGCCTCGGCCACGCGGTCGACGGCGCGGTCCTTGGCGTCCGAGTTCGGCATGGCGGCGGGGGCGAACTGCGTCGTGGTCATGGCTTTGGCTCCTCGATCGGTAGGGAAGGGTTTCGCGGCTATTCGGCCGCGAACTGGTTCATGGTGTTGGCGTGGCCGCCGGCCTTCAGGGCGCGCTCGCCGGCGACCATCTCCTTGAAGGTGTCGCCGAGATCCGAGCCGACCTCGTGCTGGTGCTTCACGGCCGAGACGCCGCGGCGGATTTCCTCGCGCTGCACCGTGTTGACATAGGCCTGCATCCGCTCCTCGCCGAAGTAGCCGCGCGACAGCTCGTCGACGCTCTTGGCGGTCAGGTGGAAGGTCGGCAGGGTGATCAGGTTGTGGAACACCCCGGCGCGGGCGGCGATGTCGACCTGGAAGCGGGCCAGGCGCTCGTCGGCCTCGCGGCCCAGGTCGGTGCCATCATAGTCGGCCGACATCAGGACGTTGCCGTCCGGATAGCTGTCCTTGTGGATCTTGCCTTCGGCGATCCACTGGTCGCGGACCTGCTTGCGCAGATTGAGCGTCCAGTTGAACGACGGCGAGTTGTTGTAGGTCAGCTTGGCGTTCGGCACGACCTTGCGCACCTCGGCCACCATCGAGGCGATCTCGTCGACATTGGGGGTGTCGGTTTCGATCCACAGCAGGTCGGCGCCGCCTTGCGTCAGGTTGGCGATGCAATCCTCGATGACGCGCTGGCGGCCGGTGCCGTCCTGGAAGGCGAACAGGCCGTTGGGCATGCGGACCGGCTTGACGAAGGCGCCGTCCTTCATGATCGCCAGCTCGCCGTCCTTCAGCGGGTTTTCCGGGGTGACGGGCTCGGTCTTCAGCCACTTGATGTAGTCGCTGGCCAGATCGCCAGGCTCCTGGCTGACCGGGATCTTCTGGGTCAGGCCCGCGCCCAGGCTGTCGGTGCGGGCGACGATGACGCCCTCGTCGACGCCCAGTTCCTCGAAGGCCAGGCGGCAGGCGCGCAGCTTCTCGATGAAGTCCTCGCGCGGCACGGTGACCTTGCCGTCCTGGTGGCCGCACTGCTTGGCGTCGCTGACCTGGTTCTCGATCTGCAGGCAGCAGGCGCCGGCCTTGATCATCTCCTTGGCCAGCAGATAGGTCGCGTGCTCGTTGCCGAAGCCGGCGTCGATGTCGGCGATGATCGGCACGACGTGCGTCTCGAAGTTGTCGATGGCCTTGATCGCGGCCTGTTCGGCGACCTGGTCGCCGGCCTTGCGGGCGGCGCTGAGGGTCTTGAAGAGGTCGTTGATGGCGACTTCATCGGCCTGGCGCAGCGAGACATAGATCTCCTGGATCAGGTCGACGACCGAGGTCTTCTCGTGCATCGACTGGTCGGGCAGGTGGCCGAAGCGATTGCGCAGGCCCGCGACCATCCAGCCCGACAGATAGACATAGGCGCCCTTGGTCGTGCCGCGCAGGCGCTTGACCGACTTGATCATCTGCTGGGCGTGGAAACCCGACCAGCAGCCCAGCGACTGGGTGAACTTGCTGCTGTCACGATCATACTCGGCCATGTCGGCGCGCATGACCGGAGCCATGGCGCGGGCGATGTCCAGATGCGTGGGGAAGGTGTTTTGCAGCTTCAGCTGGATGATGTCGTCGATGCCGACGCCGCCCGGCAGGACGCCGTCGGGATAGCGCGCCAGCAGGGCGTCGCGGTGTTCGGCATAGGTCTTGCGCTGCGTCATGGTCGTTCGATCCCACTACGGGGCCCGGGCCGGTAAGCCTTGCGGGCCAAGGAAAACTCGTCCTGGTGAGCTAACGCCGCGCCGCGGGATCGGTCGAACCTATTGAAGGCAATTTGTCAAAGAACGACTTTGTAATTTCTGTAAAGTCATGACAAATTGACTGAATGGCGACGAATGACAAGAAGCTTTTTTTGGGTGGGCGGCTGAAGCGGCTGCGGCGCGATCTGGGCGTGACCCAGGCGCGGATGGCCGAGGAGCTGGGCGTCTCGGCCAGCTACCTGAACCTGCTGGAGCGCAACCAGCGGCCGGTCACCGCGCAGATCCTGCTGCGCCTGGCCGACGCCTACGACCTGGACCTGCGCAGCCTGTCGGCCGACGATCCTGGCGGCGGGGCGGGGCTGGAAGAGGTGCTGGCCGACAAGATGTTCGCCGACCTGGGCGTCGCGCGCCATGAGGCGGCCGAGGTGGCCGAGCTGTCGCCGGGCCTGGCCGAGGCGATGACGCGGCTCTATCGCGCCTATCTGGATCGTGGCCGGATGATCGACCTGGGCGCCTTCGAGCGGCCGGATGGGACGGGGCCGGCGTCCGAGCAGTCGTCGCCGACCGACTGGGTCCGCGACCTGGTTGGCGCCCAGCGTAACCACTTCGCCGAGCTGGAGACCCTGGCCGAGAAGATCGTCGCCCAGCTGAAGGCCGATCCCCAGGACCTGGCCCCAGCGGTCCGCGAGCGCCTGCAGAGCAAGTTCGGCATCCAGACCCGGATCATGCCGGTCGAGGTGATGACCGGCTCGCTGCGCCGCTACGACCATCACCGCAAGCGCCTGATGCTGTCGGAGACCCTGGCCCACGCCAGCCGCACCTTCGGCATGTGCTACCAGCTGGGGCTGATGGAGGGCGGCGAGGTGTTGTCGGACCTGACCGACCGCTTCAAGGCCCCCGACCGCGCCACGCGGCAGCTGTTGAAGGTGTTCCTGGACAGCTACTTGGCCGCCGCGATCATGATGCCGTACGAGCCGTTCCTGGCGGCCATGGAGTCCAGCGGCTACGACATCGAGCGGGTGCGGCCGCGCTTTGGCATCAGCTATGAGCAGGCCGCCCAGCGGCTGACGACGCTTGGTCGCTCGGGCTCGCGTGGGGTGCCGTTCTTCATGATGCGGCTGGACGCGGCGGGGAACATCTCCAAGCGCTTCGCCGCCGGGCCGTTCCCGTTCTCGCGCTTCGGCGGGGCCTGCCCGCGCTGGAACGTCCACGACAGCTTCAAGACCCCGGGCCGCATCGTCACCCAGGTGATCGAGACGCCGGACGCCGCGCGCTATTTCACCCTGTCGCGCACGGTGCGGCGAACCTCGGGCCTGCAGGCGGGCTTGGAGGACGAACTGGTCGTCGGCCTGGGCTGCGAGCTGAAATACGCGTCCAAGCTGGTCCACGCGCGGGGTCTGGACATGGCCGCGCCGATCGCCGTCGAGATCGGCCCCTCGTGCCGGATCTGCGAGCGCCCGGCCTGTCCGCAGCGCGCGGCGGCGCCGATCAATCGCACCCTGCTGGTCGAGGAGACCAGCAAGTCGCTATCGCCGTTCCCGTTTGCTCGTTAAGGGCTGAACCCAAAGTCGTTTTGCGGATTGATACGCGGCGCGACCCTCGCGCCTGCCTCCAGGATGACTATGCGTTTCGAAGTCGAAGCCTCGCTCACCTACGACTTCGCGACCCCGTGCGAGGTGCTGCTGCTGGTCGAGGCCGCTCATGGACCCGACCAGGTGGTGGGGCTGGAGGCCCTGACCTTCTGGCCCAATGTCGAGGCCGTGCGGGTCGATGACCCGGTGACCTTCGAGCGGCGCACGGTGTTCACGGCCTCGGGAACGGTCAACGCGCTCTACCGCGCCCAGGTCGAGATCATGCGCCGCGACCACGACCTGGTCGACGCCCCGACCATGGCCATCCGTGACCTGCCCAGCGAGGTGCTGCCGTTCCTGCGCGCCAGCCGCTACAGCCCGTCCGATCGCCTGGAGCTGTTCGTCGAGCGCGAGTTCGGCGAGCTCAAGGGCGGGGCCAAGGTCCAGGCGATGCTGGACTGGATCGGCGAGCACATCGAATATCTGGGCGGGGTCAGCAATTCGGGCACCACGGCGATCGACACCCTGGTCGACCGGGCCGGCGTCTGCCGCGACTTCACCCATCTGATCATCGGCATGTGCCGCGCCGCCGACATCCCGGCCAGGGCCGTCAGCGCCTATGCCTGGAAGCTGGAGCCGCCGGACCTGCACGCGATCGCCGAGGTCTATCTGGGCGGCCGCTGGCGGCTGGTCGACGCCACGGGCAAGGCGCCGATCGACGGGTTGGTGCGGGTCGCCACGGGCCGCGACGCGGCCGACATCGCCTTCATGACCATCTTCGGCCGGGCGACCCTGATCGAGCAGAGATTCTCGATCCGCGAAGTCTCCTGACGCCCGCGTTCAAGCCTCGAGCGCGACCGGCACGCGCACCGTGAACGTGCTGCCCTGATCCTGACCGGCGCTTTCGACGCCCAGCGTGCCGCCGTGCAGGGCCACCAGCTGCTTCGCCAGGGCCAGGCCGATGCCGAGGCCGCCCTGGGCCTTGGTCAGGTGGTCCTCGACCTGGGCGAAGATCTCGAAGATCCGCGACTGCATCTCGGGCGGGATGCCGACGCCGGTGTCGCTGACCCGGATCTCGGCCATGGGCCCGTCGGCCACCGCGCTCAGGGTCACGGTCCCGCCGTCGGCGGTGTATTTGGCGGCGTTGTTGAGCAGGTTGGACACCACCTGGGCCAGGCGGGTGTGGTCGGCGTCCAGCCAGATCGGCTCGTCGGGCATTCGGGCGATGAACTGGTGCTTGCCGGCGTCGAGATTGTGCTGGCTGGCCTCGATGGCCGACCGCAACACTTCGCTCAGCTCAATCCGCGCCTTGCGGAGCGAAATCTTGCCCTGGCTGACGCGCGAGACGTCCAGCAGGTCGTCGACCAGGTGCGACAGGTGGGTCAGCATCCGGTCCATGCGCGTGCGGATGTCGGCGGCGCGCTCGGGCGCCATGTCCTTGCCCAGCAGGTGCAGCCCGCCGCTGAGCGCCGCGACGGGGTTGCGCAGCTCGTGGGCCAGGACGGCCAGGAAGCTGTCCTTGTGGCGATCGGCGCGCCGCAGGGCCTGGGCGGCCAGTTCCAGCTCGTCGCGCTGGGCCTCGATCTGCTGGCGTTGGCGATAGAGGTCGAAGAACACCGCCGCCTTGCTGCGCAGGATATCGGCCTCGATCGGCTTCTGGATGAAGTCGACGGCGCCGGCCTCATAGCCGCGGAAGCGGCGCGTGGCGTCGGCCACGCCGGCGGTGACGAAGATGATCGGCACATGGCTGGTGCGGGCCGCGCCGCGCATGAACTCGGCCAGCTCGAAACCATTCATGTCCGGCATCTGCACGTCGAGCAGGGCCAGGGCCACGTCGTGCACCAGCAGCAGCTCCAGAGCCTGCTCGCCCGAGCGCGCCTTCAAGCAGGTCAGGCCTTCACGCTGCAGCAGAGCCTCCAGCGCCAGCAGGTTCTCTTCCAGGTCATCGACCAGCAGGAAGTTGATCGGTTTGTCCGCCGTCATCGTGCGGTCCCCAGACTCGACAGGTACGATAGGATTTGCTCGTGGCTCATGATCGTCGCCGAAGGCGTGGTCTCCAGCGCCGCGTTCGGCATGGCCGAGGCGTAGGCCCCGTCCGGGTTCTCGACGATCGCCACGCCGCCGACGTCGACCACGGCCTTGAGGCCGGCGGCCCCGTCGTGATTGGCGCCGGTCAGGATGACGCCGACCAGGGCGTCGCCATAGTAGTCGGCCGCGCTCTCGAACAGCACGTCGATCGACGGACGGGAATAGTTCACGGGCTCGTCGGTCGACAACGCCAGGCCGCCGTCGGTCTCGACCAGCATATGATAGTCCGAGGGCGCGAAATAGATCACGCCATTCTCGACCGGCTCCTTGTCCTCGGCTTCCTTGACCGTGATCCGGCACTTGGACTGGAATAGCGGCACCAGCACGTTCGAGCGGTCGGGCGGCACATGCACGACCACCAGCACGGGCAAGGCGAAACTGGCGGGCAGGGCCGGTAGTATGGCCAGCAAAGCCTGCACCGCGCCCGCCGAGGCTCCTATCGCGACGGCCTGGATCGGCGTCCCGGTCATGGTTCGCGCCTCTGGTAGATCTTCTCGCCCGGCACGAACTCGGTGAAGGCGCCCGCGTGGCTGGAGAAGCGCAGGCTCTCCTTCGACCCCAGACCCAGGAAGCCCTTGCGGGCCAGGGAGTCGTGGAACAGGCCGATGGCGCGGTCCTGCAGCGGGCGATCGAAATAGATCATCACGTTGCGGCACGAGATCAGGTGCATCTCGGCGAACACCGCGTCGGTGACCAGGCTGTGATCCGAGAACACCACCCGGTCGCGCAGGGCCTTGTCGAACGCGGCCCGGCCGTAGGCGGCGGTGTAGTAGTCCGACAGCGAGGACTTGCCGCCGGACTTCTGGTGGTTCTCGGTGAACCTGCGGATGCGGTCGATCGCGTAGACCCCGGCTTCCGCCGCGGCCAAGGCCTCGGGATTGATGTCGGTCGCGTAGAAGATCGTCCGGTCGTAGAGGCCTTCCTCCTTGAAGAGGATGGCCAGCGAATAGACCTCCTCGCCCGTACTGCTGCCCGCGATCCAGACCTTCAGCGACGGATAGGTCCGCAGGTGCGGCAGCACCTTCTCGCGCAGGGCCTTGAAGTAGGTCGGGTCGCGGAACATCTCGCTGACCTGGACCGTCAGGAAGTCCAGCAGGCGGGGCAGGGCGGAGGCGTCATGCAGGACGCGGTCCTGCATCGCCGAGATGGTGGGATAGCCCAGCTGCTGGAGCGCCTGGATCAGGCGACGCTTGATCGACGCCCGCGCGTAGTGGCGGAAGTCGTAGTGGTAGCGCTGGAACAGCGCCTCCAGCAGCAGCTGGATCTCGAGGTCTTCGATCGCGTCGGACACCACCGGCTACCTCGGCATCCAGACCCGGACGAGCGACAGCAGCTTGTCCACGTCGATCGGCTTGGCCATGTAGTCGCTGGCGCCGGCGGCGATGCAGCGCGCCTGGTCGTCGGGCATGGCCTTGGCGGTCAGCATCAGGATCGGCAGCTTGGCCCAGCGCGCGTCCTCGCGGATCTGGCGCGTCGCCGTCAGGCCGTCCATCACCGGCATCATCACGTCCATCAGCACCAGGTCGATGGCGTTGGCCGGGTCGCCCTCGGCGGAGCGGGCCAGGGCCTCGATGGCTTCCTGGCCGTTGCGGGCGATCGCGACGACGGCCCCGCGCGGCTCCAGCACATTGGTCAGCGAATAGACGTTGCGGATGTCGTCCTCGACGATCAGCACCCGGCGGCCTTCCAGCACGGCGTCGCGGTTGCGGGCCTTCTGGATCATCTTCTGCTGTTCGGGCGGCAGCTCCGACACCACCTGGTGCAGGAACAGCGAAACCTCGTCCAGCAGGCGCTCGGGCGACTTGGCGCCCTTGATGATGATCGAGCTGGAGTAGCGGCGCAGGCGCTGCTCGTCGTCGGCCGACAGGTCGTGGCCGGTATAGACGATGACCGGCGGGAAGGCGTGATCGCCGTCCTGGCTCAGCGTCTCCAGCAGGCTGAAGCCCGAGGCGTCCGGCAGCGACAGGTCCAGCACCATGCAGTCGAAGGTCTGGGTCTGGAGGGCTTCCAGACACTCGGCGGCGGTGCCGACGCCGACGGTCTCGACGTCGCCGGAGGACAGCAGCTTGCCGACCGCGTCGCGCTGCACGTCGTCGTCCTCGACGATCAGCACGCGGCGCACCGTGCTGGCCAGCTTGGACTGCAGGTTGGTCAGCACCTGGGCCAGGTCGTCGCGCTTGACGGGCTTGACCATGTAGCCGATCGCGCCCAGCGACAGGGCGGTCTGGCTGTGGTCGGCGCCCGAGATGACGTGGATCGGGATGTGCCGCGTGGCGTCGTCGCGCTTGAGGCGGTCCAGCACCATCAGGCCGGATTCGTCGGGCAGGCCGACGTCCAGGACCACGGCGCTGGGCTTGAACTGGCGGGCCAGCTTCAGGGCGTCCTCGGCGGTCCCGGCCACCAGGCACTGGAAGCCCAGTTCGCGCGACAGGTCGCGGACGATGCCGGCGAACTTGTCGTCGTCCTCGATGACCAGCAGCACGCGGCGGCCGTTGGCCAGGCGGTCGCGGTCGTCCTCGATCGTGCGGGTGATCGGCGCGGCGGGGCGGGCGCGGACCGGCGCGCTGACCGGCGCCGGCGCGGGGGCCGCGGACGGCTCGGGACGGGGCGCCACCCGGGCCGGATCATAGGTGTGGGGAATGGTGACGGTGAAGGTGCTGCCGACGCCCGGCGTGCTGTCCAGCGCGATCTTGCCGCCCAGCAGGCGCGACAGCTCGCGGCTGATCGACAGGCCCAGGCCCGTGCCGCCGTACTTGCGGCTGATCGTGCCGTCGGCCTGGCGGAAGGCCTCGAAGATGCTGTCCCTCTGCTCGGGCGCGATGCCGATGCCGGTGTCGGTGACCGCGAAGGCGATCTGGTCGTCGCCGACCGTGGTGACGTTCAGCGTCACGTCGCCAGCCTGGGTGAACTTGAAGGCGTTCGACAGCAGGTTCTTGAGGACCTGCTCCAGGCGCTGACGATCGGTTTCCAGCTGGGTCGGGACGTCGTCGGCGATCTTGATCTGGAAGCCCAGCTTGCGCTCGTCGGCGACGGGCTGGAACAGCGACCGCAGGTCGCCGGTCAACCGCTGCAGCGGAAGGCTTTCGGGACGCACCTCGATATGGCCTGCCTCGATCTTCGACAGGTCGAGGATGTCGTTGATCAGGGTCAGCAGGTCGTTGCCCGAGGATTCGATCGTCTGGGCGAACTTGATCTGCTCGGCCGAGAGGTTGCCGGTCGGGTTGTCGCCCAGCAGCTTCGACAGGATCAGCAGCGAGTTGAGCGGCGTGCGCAGCTCGTGGGACATGTTGGCCAGGAAATCGGACTTGTACTGGCTGGCCTGGGCCAGTTCGCGGGCTTTCAGCTGTACGGCCGCGCCGGTGCGCTCCAGCTCGTCTCGCTGGCTTTCGAGGGTCTGGGCCTGTTCCTCCAGCTGGCTGTTGGTCTGTTCCAGCTCGGCCTGCTGTTGTTCGAGGCGGGTCTGCGATTCCTTCAGGGCGCGGCCCTGTTCCTCCAGCTCCTCGTTGGAGACGCGCAGCTCCTCGCTCTGGACCTGAAGCTCCTCGGCCTGGCGCTGGGTTTCCTCCAGGACGCTCTGCAACTGCGTGCGGTAGCGAGCCGAGCGCAGCGAGACGCCGATCGAGGTCGAGGCCTGGTCCAGCAGTTCCAGAACCCGGTCGTCGACCGCGTGCAGGAAGCCCAGCTCGATGACCGCGTTGACGATGTCGTCGGCATGGGTCGGCACTAGGACCAGATGCTTGGGCTTGTCGTGGCCGAGGGCCGAACCGATGGTCAGGTAGCCGTCGGGCACGTCGCGGACGACGGTCGGCGCGCCCTCGGAGGCCACCTTGCCCAGCAGGCCTTCCTTGAGATTGAAGCGCAACGGCGTGTCGGCGTCGGCCGGAATGCCCAGGGCGGCGGCGCGGTAGAAGTGACCGTTCTCGCCCTTGAACAGCGCGCCGGCCTGAAAGCCGAGGTACTGTGAAAGGAAGCGCAGGATGGCGTCGCTCAGCTCCTCGACCGTCTTGTCGCCCACCATCACTTCCGACAGGCCGACCTGGCCCGCCTGCAGCCACTGCTGGCGGGCGCGGGCCTGGCTGCTGCGGCGGATCAGGGCGAAGACGGCGAAGGTCAGCACCGCGCCCAGCACGGCCGACAGAACGCTGCTGACCGTGGCGGTGCGATGGGCGACGTCCATCTCGATCAGGCGGATGTCGCGGAGGCGGTTCTCCTCGGCGCGCATCACGTTGATCTGCTGGCGGATGGCGTCCATCTCGGCCTTGCCGCGGTCGGTGGTCACGACGGCGAGGGCGGCCGCGGGTCCCCCGGTGCGTCGCAGGGACACGGTTTCCGCCAGTTCGGCCAGCTTGGCGTCGAGGTGACGCTTGAGCTGCGTCTGGTTGCCCCGCTGGACAGGATTATCCGTGGTCAGCGAGCCCAGCGCCTCGGTGCGCGTGGCGACGTCGGTCACCGCGCGCTGATAGGGCTCGAGATAGCGGTCATTGCCCGTCAGCAGGTAGCCGCGCTGCCCGGTCTCGGCGTCCTGGGTGGTGGAGAGCAGGTCGTCCAGCGCGATCAGCACCTCATGGGTGTGCCAGATCTTCTGGCTGTTGGTCTGCAGCATCTGGATGTTGCGATAGGCGATCGTGCCGCTGATCAGGAAGAAGGCCAGGGCCAGACCCATGCCGAGCGCGGACCACAGCTCCGTTCTCGTGCTGGGCGCCGACATTTTGCGCGGTTCGATCAGGGACATGAGGTTCTCGACGTCGGAAAGGTTCGGCTGAGCCCGCCCAAGGGGGCCAGGGATGCTGGGATGGGCGATCGCAAGGGATTCATCAAGCGCGGGGGACGGGCAGGGGCGGTTCGGCGCCGCCGCGCCGGCGGCCGTCGCCGTGCGGGCGTGCGCGCCTGCCGACGCGAAGCTGCCTGATACGCTTGAAACTCACTGGATATCCCCGACCGCGCGCCCCTGAACGCGAGCCTCTAACGGCGCAAGACGGTAAAGGTTCCCTCCCGCCGCGGGGAAGCTTGGCCTTATCTGTCTTCGATCTGGACCTTGTCAAAATTCATAACGTATACGATCAATGCGGCGCAAACCGCGCAAGGGGAGAAACGCATGAGGATCCTGGCCGCCGCGATCAGCGCGCTCTGCCTGACGACTCCCATCCTGGCGATGGGCGGCCCGGCCGGGGCGGCGACGCCCTATGAGCAGCAGGTCGTACAGGGCGACTATGTCGTCTCGAACTTCGCCTTCAAATCCGGCGCGACCCTGCCCACCCTGAAGCTGCACTACCGCACGCTGGGTCAGCCCAAGCGCGACGCGCAAGGCCATGTGACCAATGCGGTGATGGTGCTGCATGGCACGGGCGGCACGGGCGCGCAGTTCCTGCAGCCGCAATTCGCCGACGAGCTCTACGGCCCGGGCCAGCCCCTGGACATCACCCGCTACTACATCATCCTGCCTGACGGCATCGGCCATGGCGGCTCGTCCAAGCCCAGCAACGGCTTGCGCGCCAAGTTCCCGCGCTATGGCTATGCCGACATGGTCGAGGCCCAGCGCCGGCTGCTGGTGGACGGGCTGAAGGTGGACCGCCTGCGCCTGCTGATGGGCACCTCGATGGGCTGCATGCACGGCTTCATGTGGGGCGAGCTGCACCCGCAATTCGCGCGGGCGATCATGCCGATGGCCTGTCTGCCGGTGCAGATCGCCGGCCTGAACCGCGTCTGGCGCAAGGCGGCCATGGAGTCGATCAAGGCCGACCCGGCCTGGCGCGGCGGCGACTACGACCAGCAGCCGGTGCTGGGTCTGCGCGGCGCGGTCAACCTGATGATCGTGGCCGGCTCGGCCCCGCCGGCCTGGCAACGGCAGGCGCCCACTCGCGACGCGGCCGACGCCTTCTTCGAGGACCGCTTCGCCAAGGACCTGCCCACGCGTGACGCCAACGACATGCTCTACCAGCTGGCCGCGTCCGGCGACTATGACCCGTCGGCGGACCTGGAGAAGATCACCGCGCCCGTGACCTGGGTGAATTCCAGCGACGACTTCATCAATCCGCCCAGCCTCGGCATCGCCGAGCCGGCGGCCAGGCGGCTGAAGAACGGCAAGTTCATCCTGATCCAGGCCACGCCGGAGACACGCGGTCACGGCACCCACACCTGGGCCAAGTTCTGGAAGCAGGATCTGGTCGAGCTGCTGGCCCGCTCCGAGACGCCGTAAGGATCAGGCCGGCGAGGGGACTTCCTCGGCCGAGACGTGGTTCAGGGCGATCACCCATCGCCCGGCCACCTTGCGCATCAGCCGGGTGTTGATCCCCCGCTGGGCCTGCCTGGGTCGGTTCAGCTCATAGCGGCTGATCAACTGGGCGGCGTCGGGGCCGAGGATCTCGACCTTGATGTCGTGGAAACGCACCTCGCCACGCGTGTCGGCCGAGGCGCCGTAGTCGCGGATGTAGTGGTCCAGCGTCCCCTGCCAACCGTTCTGGAAACGGCCTTTCGACACGAAGACCACGCCCGGATTGAGAAAGCCGGCCATGTAGCCCGCGAAGTCGCCGCGGTTCCACGCCGCCTGCATGTCGGCGATGACCTTGAGGATGGCGGCGGTCTCGGCCGCTTCGTCCGGAGCGCGCGCGCATTTCCCGGGCGCGGCGGCCAAGGCCGGCGCCGCCGTCATGGCCAGCGCCAGGGCCGCCAAGCCGCGCCGACTGGCGCCTTCGATCGATCCCGCCATACGAACTCCCTGTTTGCGGTGCGCTTCATAAGGTATACGTTATTATAAATACCAGGGTCTGGGGAGGCGTGGAATGCCAACCGTCCAGCCGGCGTCCAAGAGATGTCTGCCCAACGCGTTTTGGCTGAGCGCGTGGCGACCGGCCTCGGCGCGCTGGCCCGCATGGCCTCCGAACCATCCCCCCAGGTCAGATTTCGTCGGTCTCCTTTGCCAGAAGAGGAGGCGGGCCAAGGCCGGTTCATGAGCGCGGTCTGACCAATAGAGCGGCAAGTCCGACCCGAGACTCCCGACCCTTCACAAATCGGAAACACGGGCTTGACCATTTTCTGATCCAATATACCGTATTCTGTATACGGTAATCGGCCGGGTCATTTCCCGCCCTGAACCCGTCTTAGGCGGTGCTTGTCTTCGAGTGACGAGTATCGAGCGCGCCCGCATGTCCGAATGGCGGAACATGAGAGCGTCGTTGCATCACGTAGTGAGAACTAACGGTCCGGAAAATACCTACGACATCGATCAGAATTGGGGGATGAGCATGAGAAGTGGTGATCAGAATACGGGCGTGTCTCGGAAAAATCTTCGCTCTATCGTTCTATGTTCCAGCATGATCGGCGGCTTCCTGGCGATCGGCGCGCCAGCGCTGGCCCAGACCGCGCCCCCCGCCGCGCCCCAGACCGCGCGGAGCGACGCGCCCGCGACGGTCGAGGAGATCATCGTCACCGGGTCTCGCCTGGTGCGAACCGACCTGACGGCGCCCAGCCCGACCACCGTGGTCGGCGAGATGGAGATCAAGCAGTCGGGCAACGTCACGCTCGAAAAGACCCTGAACCAGTTTCCGCAACTGGCCTCGGGCAACACCTCCACCGTCAACAACGGCGGCGGCTCCGGCGTGCTGACCGCCAATCTTCGCGGCCTGGGCTCGACCCGGACCCTGGTGCTGGTCAATGGCCGGCGGTTCATCCCGGCCAACTCGGCGGCCGACGTCGACCTGGCCAGCATCCCGGACACGCTGATCAAGCGGACCGAGATCATCACCGGCGGCGCCTCGGCGGTCTATGGCTCCGACGCCATCGCCGGCGCGGTCAACTTTATCCTGAAGGACAATTTCGAGGGCTTCGAGGCGTCGGGCCAGTACGGAGTCACCGACCGCGGAGACGCCAAGTCCAAGAAGCTGGACCTGACCATGGGCGCCAATCTGGATGGCGGGCGCGGCAATGTCGCCATGTCCCTGTCCTACACCAAGCAGGACCCGATCACCCAGAACGACCGCGACTTCTCCAAGGTCCCGCTGGGCGAGGTGAACGGCGCCCTGGTCTATTCGGGTTCGGGCAGCATCCCCGGCACGCGCGTTCCGCTCAGCGCCAGCCAGCGCGCCCAGCTGGTCGGCGTCAACCTGACCCCAAGCGGCACGTGCACCTCGGTCACGGGTATCCGCTTCGGCGCGAACGGCGTGGTGCTGCCCTACTGCCAGCCGGAAGACACCTACAACTACGCGCCGTTCAACCTGCTGCAGCGCCCGCTGGAGCGCTACAACGTCTCGACCATCAGCCACTACAACCTGACCGACCACGTCACGGCCTATGCCGAGGCGTTCTTCGTCAACTCGCGCAACAACTCGATCCTGGCGCCGGACTCGTTCACGCCGGTGACGCCCGGCGCGGCGTCCTCGACGCTGTTGGTGCCCAACTACGCCACCAACGCCGCGCTAACGCCGGCGCTGCGGCAGTTCTTCGTCAGCAACGCCGCGATCTTCGATCCGAACCGCACGGGCACCGCCTCGGTGGTCGGGGGCGGGCGGCGCGCCGATGAACTCGGCACGCGCAACTCCTTCTACGAGCGGCAGTCCTACGAGATCACCACCGGCCTGCGCGGCGACTTCGACGTCCTGGACCACAACTGGCGCTGGGACGCCTTCTACCAGTACATGCGCAACCGCACCGACACCCACAACGAAGGCACGATCAACCAGACGCGCCTGAGCCAGGGCCTGGACGCCATCGTCAACTCGGCCGGTCAGGTGGTCTGCCGCAGCGGCGCGCAAGGCTGCGTTCCGGTGTCGATCTTCGGCCTGGCCTCCATCAGTCAGGCGGCCGGCAAGTTCCTGACCCCCGACCGCGACGCTCACGACATTTTCGAGCGGCAGGTCGGCGGCGGTTCGCTGAGCGGCTCGCTGTTCACCCTGCCGGCCGGCCCCGTCGCCATGGCGGTCGGCGCCGAGTACCGCAAGGACCAGTACGCCTCCAGCCCCAGCGCCTTCGACCTGAACGGCGAATATGGCGCGGCGTCCTCGAACGCCCTGAAGGGTTCGTTCGACGTCAAGGAAGTCTTCGGCGAGCTGCGCGTGCCGCTCCTGGCCGACCTGCCGTTCGTCAAGACCCTGGCCGTCGAGGGCGCGGCCAGGTACTCGGACTATTCGTCGATCGGCGGCGTCTTCGCCTGGAAGGCCGGCGGCGAGTATGCGCCGATCGACTGGGTCCGGTTCCGCGGCGCCTATAACCGCGCGATCCGCGCGCCCAACATCGCCGAACTCTACGCGGCCCGGGCGCAAGGCTTCACCGGCGGGACCGACCCCTGCGCCACGGCTCAGAAGCCCACGGCCGCCCAGAAGCAGCTCTGCATCGCCCAGGGCGTGCCGGCCGCCGACATCGAGACCTTCACCCAGGCCACGCTGGGCCTCACCCAGGAAAGCGGCGGCAACCCGAACCTGACGGAAGAGAAGTCCAGCACCTTCACGATCGGCGCCGTCATCTCGCCGCCGATCATCCCGCGCCTGAACATCACGGTCGACTACTTCAACGTCGAGGTGAAGAACGCGATCACGACGATCAACGCCCAACAGACGCTGAACGACTGCTTCACCAACCTCAATCTCAACAGCGTCACCTGTCAGGCGGTCAAGCGCCTCCCCAGCGGCCAGATCGACTTCGTCCGCACCAGCAACAGCAATATCGGCCAGCTGAAGGTGCGCGGCGTCGACGCCCAGGTGGACTACAAGCTGCCGCTGCCGTCGGTGCTGGAGCTGGGCGGTCCAGCCAACCTATCGCTGACCGCGGTGGCCAGCTGGCTGCTCGAACGTTCGACCCAGGTGCTGGCGAACCAGAAGCCGCAGGACTGCGCCGGCTTCTATGGCGCGGGCTGCTCCAGCGGCACCGGCGGTTTCATCACCCCGGACTTCAAGCTGAACCTCAGCGCCAACTACACCAGCGGCGACGTCACCCTGCGCCTGGCGGCCCGGATGATCGGCGACCTGGAACTGTACCCGACCGCGACCAACGTCGTGAAGAAGGTCGATCCGACTTGGTACGTCGACGGCTCCTTCGCGGTGAACGTGACCAAGCAGGTCAGCCTGTTCGGCGGGGTCAACAACCTGCTCGACAAGCAGCCGCCTATCCTGGGCACCACCCTGGTCGGCGACGCCAACACCGACGTGTCGCTCTTCGACACGCTGGGCCGGCGCTACTTCATGGGCGCGCGGCTGCGCTTCTAGGCCAATAGTCGACGGCCGCGGGCGATGCGCTCGCGGCCGTCGACCCTGGGGAGGGGAAACGATGAAGAGACTGGCTCGAATGCTGCTGACCTCGGTCGCGGCGGTGATGATGGCGAGCGCGCCGCTGAACGCCTCCTTGGCGGCGCCGTTGGACGACGCGCCGACCGTCAAGGCGGGCAAGGTCGCCGATCCGATCCCGAAGCGGACGGAAGGGGTCGGCCCGTTCAACCGCGTGGTGTTGCGCAACGTCACCATGATCGACGGCACCGGCGCCCCCGCCCAGGGCCCGGTCGACATCGTCCTGGTCAATGACCGCATCGCCGAGATCCGCACCATCGGCGCGCCCAAGGCGATCGATCCTTCGGCCCGCGCCGCCAAGGGCGACTACGAGCTGGACCTGACCGGCTACTACGTGATGCCGGGCTTCGTGGACGCCCACGTCCACCTGCACGACCTGAACGACGCCCAGCATGTGCCGTCCGACTACATCCTCAAGCTCTGGATCGCCAACGGCGTCACCTCGGTGCGCGAGGTCGGCAGCAGCCGGCCGATCGAGTGGCTGGCCGACATCAAGGCCCGCAGCGCCCGTAACGAGATCGTCGCGCCGCGCATCGACATCTATCCGTTCTTCCACAAGATCCGGACCACGCCGGTCAATGATCCGGTCCAGGCGCGCCTGGCCGTGCAGGAAGCCAAGGCGCGCGGCGCCGACGGCATAAAGTTCATCGGCGGTTCCGAGGACGTGCTGTTCGCCGCCATCGAGGAGGCCCACAAGATCGGCCTCCACACCACCATGCACCACGCCCAGCCCAGCGTGGCCTTCGCCAACGTGCTGACCACCTCGGCCCACGGCCTGGAGTCGATGGAGCACTGGTACGGCCTGCCCGAGGCGATGTTCACCGACAAGCGTCTGCAGAGCTGGCCCACGGACTTCGTCAACAATGACGAGCAGGACCGCTTCGGCGAGTCCGGCCGGCTGTGGGCCCAGACCGCCGCCCCCGGCTCGGCCAAGTGGGAGGAGGTCATGCAGACCTTGCTGGACCGCAAGTTCACGCTGGACCCGACCTTCACCGCCTATCTGGCCAGCCGTGACCTGATGCGGATGAGCCGCGCGAGCTGGCACGACGACTACACGATGCCGGCGCTGTGGGACTACTACCGGCCCAGCCGGGTCAATCACGGCTCGTACTGGTTCGACTGGACCACCGAGGACGAGGTCGCCTGGAAGGACAACTACCGCCTCTGGATGCGGTTCGTGAACGAGTACAAGAACCGCGGCGGGCGCGTCACGGTCGGCAGCGACAGCGGCTACATCTACAACCTGTATGGCTTCGGCTACGTCCAGGAGATGGAGCTGCTGCGCGAGGCCGGCTTCTCCTCCCTGGAGGTCATCCATTCGGCGACCCAGGAAGGCGCGCGGCTGCTGGGCCACGAGGACCAGGTCGGCACGATCCGCGTGGGCCGCAAGGCCGACCTCGTCATCGTCCAGGGCAATCCGCTGGCCAATCTGAAGCTGCTGTTCGGCACCGGCTCGCTGCGCCTCAACGACGATACCGGCAAGGTCGAGCGCGTCGGCGGCGTGGCTTGGACCATCAAGGACGGCATCCTCTATGACGCGCGCAAGCTGCGCGAGGAGATCCGCCAGTCGGTGCTCAAGGAAAAGACGGCGCGGGGACTGCCCGCCGGACCGATGCCGATCGAGGCGATCGATCTGACTCACTGATTTTCGATGGTTCGCGTGACGTGGGAGTAGGGGCATGAGCAAGGTTTCGATGGGACGGACGATCGCGGCGGCCTTGCTGGCCGCGAGCGTCATGGCGGGCGCCGGTCAGGCGATGGCCCAGGCCGGCGCCGCCGACGCGCGGCTGAAGGCGCTGTACGAGCGAGAGTGGGCCTGGCGGCAGGGCGAGCTGGGCCGGGTCCGCGACGACAACGGCCGCTGGGGCGACGGCGCCGATCACTTGCCGCGCGTCGACGCCAAGAGCCAGGCCGCGCGTCTGGTCTACTGGACCGCCGTCCTGGCCGAGCTGGACAAGATCCCTGTCGCCCAACTGTCGCCCGAGGAGAAGATCAACGCCGAGATCTTCCGCGCCTCGGTGAAGGCCCTGGCCGACAACGCCCGCTTCAAGACCTATGAGGCGCCGTTCAACGCCGACACCTTCTTCTGGTCGGGCCTGGCCCCGCGCGGGGCGCTGAAGACGGCCAAGGACTATCGCAACTACATCGCCCGAATGCGCGATATCCCGCGCTATTTCGACGAGCAGACCGCCAACATGCGGTCCGGCCTCAAGCGCGGCTACAGCGTGCCACGCGTGGTGGTGACCGGCCGCGACAAGACCATGGAGCCGAACCTCTCGACCGGCGCCGACAATCCGTTCCTGGCCCCGTTCGCGACCATGCCGGCCTCGATCCCGGCCGAGGAGCAGGCGGCCTTGAAGGGCGAGGCCCAGCAGGTGCTCACCCAGGCGGTGATCCCAGCCTACACGAAACTGCTGGCCTTCATCCGCGACGAGTACATGAAGCAGGCCCGCACCACCCTGGCCGCGGAGGCCGAGCCGGACGGCAAGGCCTTCTACCAGTCGCAGATCGAGGGCTTCACGACCCTGACCCTGACGCCCGAGCAGATCCATAAGATCGGCCTGGAGGAAGTCGCCCGGATCAGCGCCGAGATGGAGGCCGTGAAGGCCGAGACCGGCTTCACGGGCACGATGCCGGAGTTCCTGAAGTTCCTGCGCACCGACCCGCGGTTCTATCCGAAGACGCCCAAGGAGCTGCTGTCATTCTCGGCCTATGTGGCCAAGCGCGTCGACGGCAAGCTGGCCGACACCATCGGCTTCCTGCCCCGCCGGCGCTTCGCGATCCTGCCGGTGCCGCCGGCCCTGGCGCCGATCTACACCGGCGGCCGCGGCGGTCTCGACAGCTGCCTGATGAACACCTACGACCTGCCGTCGCGGCCCCTCTACACGCTGACGGCCCTGACCCTGCACGAGTGCAATCCGGGCCATGCCTTCCAGGCGGCGGTGGCGGCCGAGGCCAAGAACCGTCCCGACTTCCGCCGTCAGACCTCGTTCTCGGGCTACGGCGAGGGCTGGGCGCTCTACATGGAGTGGTTGGGCACGAAGATGGGCATCTATGAGACGCCTTATGAGAACTTCGGCCGGCTGTCCTACGAGATTTGGCGCGCCAGCCGCCTGGTGATCGACACCGGCATCCACCACTACGGCTGGACCCGCGAGCAGGCCCAGCAATACCTGCGCGACCATACCGCGCTGTCCGAGCACGAGATCGAGACCGAGATCGACCGCTATATCGCCTGGCCCGGCCAGGCGGTTGCCTACAAGCTGGGTGAGATGGTGATCCGCCGGAAGCGCGCCGAGGCCGAGGCCAAGCTGGGTCCCAAGTTCGACCAGCGAAACTTCCACGACGCGATCCTGGCGCTGGGCTCGGTGCCGCTGTCGACCCTGGAGGCGCGGCTGGACCAGTTCATCGCCGACGGCGGGGTCAATCCGCCCGGCTTCAACCCGGCCCTGCCCGAAACCAAGTAGGGGAAAGGTCGTGGAGTTGATCGATCGACGCCTGTTGCTGGCCCTGGCCGGGGTGGCCGCCTCGGCGCCGTCGCTGCTGAGCGCCGCGCCGCTGGCGCCGCTGGGCCCAGCCAGCCCCTTGCCGCTGTCGGACGTCCGGCTGCTGGACTCGCCCTGGCTGGAGGCGGTGGAGGCCAATCGCCGCTACCTCCACGCCCTTGAGCCCGACCGGCTGCTGCACAACTTCCGCACCAGCGCCGGCCTGCCGCCCAAGGGCGCGGTCTATGGCGGGTGGGAGAGCGACACGATCGCCGGCCATACCCTGGGCCACTATCTGACGGCCCTGTCGATGATGTACGCCCAGACCGGCGACGCCGAGTGCAAGCGGCGGGTCGACTATATCGTCGGCGAGCTGGCGGTGGTTCAGGCCGCGCACGGCGATGGCTATGTGGCCGGCTTCACCCGCAAGCGCGGCGACATCGTCGAGGACGGCAAGGCGATCTTCCCCGAGCTGATCGCCGGCGACATCCGCTCGATGGGCTTTGATCTCAACGGCTGCTGGGTGCCGTTCTATAACTGGCACAAGCTGTTCGCCGGCCTGTTGGACGCGCAAGCCTATTGCGACAATCAGCAGGCCCTGAAGGTCGCGGTGGCCCTGGGCGGCTATATCGACGCCGTCTTCGCCAAGCTTTCCGACGCCCAAGTGCAGACGGTGCTCGACTGCGAGCACGGCGGCATCAACGAGAGCTTCGCCGAACTCTACGCCCGCACCCGCGATCCGCGCTGGCTGGCCCTGGCCGAGCGCCTGCGCCACGCCAAGGTTCTGGACCCGCTCAGCCAGCGCCGCGACTCCCTGCCGTGGATCCACGCCAACACCCAGATCCCCAAGGTCATCGGCCTGGCGCGGCTGCACGAGCTGACCGGCAAGGCCGACCAGGCCGTGGCGGCGCACTTCTTCTGGGAGACGGTGACCCGCGACTACAGCTACGTGATCGGCGGCAATGCGGATCGCGAGTACTTCACCGCCCCCCGCACCATCTCGCGCCACATCACCGAGCAGACCTGCGAGAGCTGCAACACCTACAACATGCTGAAGCTGACCCGGCATCTCTACGGCTGGCAGCCCCGGGCGACGATGTTCGACTATTACGAGCGCGCCCACATCAACCACATCCTGGCCCACCAGGACCCGTCGACCGGCATGTTCGCCTACATGGTCCCGCTGATGTCGGGCTCGGCGCGCAGGTTCTCGCGGCCGTTCGACGACTTCTGGTGCTGCGTCGGCTCGGGCATGGAGAGCCACGCCAAGCACGGCGACTCCATCTGGTGGCGCGGCGGCGACACCCTGCTGGTCAATCTCTACATCCCCTCGACCGCCCGCTGGGCCGAGAAGGGGGCGAGGTTCCGGATGGAGACGGCCTATCCTTTCGGCGAGCGGGTCGAGATCGTGGTCGAGGACCTGGACAGCCCGATGGATGGGAAAGGCGATTTCGGCCTGGCCCTGCGCATCCCCGGCTGGTGTCAGGGCGCGCGGGTCAGCGTCAACGGCGAGGCGATGTCCGCGGGACCCGCCGGCGACTACACGATCCTGCGCCGCACCTGGCGCAAGGGCGATCGGGTCACGCTGGACCTACCCATGACGCTGCGGACCGAAGCGACGGTTGACGACTCCTCTGTGCTGGCCGTGCTGAAAGGACCGGTGGTCCTGGCCGCCGATCTGGGAGCCTCCAGCCAGTCCTATGAAGGGCCGGCCCCGGCCTTGGTCGCCCGAGATCCGCTGACGGGCTTCGTTCCCGTCGAACCCGCCCTTGGTAAGTACCGCACCCAGGGGATCGGCAAGCCGGCCGACCTGTCGTTCGCGCCATTCTACCAGCAGCGCGACCGCCGCACCGCCGTCTATTTCGCGACCTTCGACGAGGCCGGCTGGACGAAACAGCAGGTCGCCTATGCCGTCGAACAGGCGCGCTTGCAGGACCTGGCGCGGCGCTCGGTCGACGTCATGCACCTAGGCGAGATGCAGGCCGAGCGTGATCACGGCCTGACCGCCAAGAACAGCTACGCCGTCACCTATCGCGGCCGGCATGGGCGCGACGCGCGCACCTTCGGCTTCTTCGAGTACAAGGCCGCGGTGAAGCCGGGGCCGCTCATCCTGCAAGCGACCTACTGGGGGGAGGAGCGGAACAAGCGCTTCGACATCCTGATCGACGGCGTGCGGATCGTCACCCAGGCGCTGACCGGTCAGCATCCGGGCGATTTCTTCGATGTGGACTATCCGATCCCGCAAGAATTGACCCGGGGCAAAGGAAGCGTGAGCGTACGATTCCAGCCCGCCGACAACACCACCCGCTGTGGTCCGGTCTTCGGCGTGCGGGTCTATGCGCCGTCGGGGTCTTCGAGAACAACCTGACCAGGGCATGGGGAGGAGGGGCGTTATGAAACGAGTTTCCGGAGTGGTGATCGCGCTGGCGCTAGCGGCCCAGCCGATGCTGGCGCACGCGCAAGCCGCGAAGCCGGCGGCTACCGCCACGAGCGCCGACGCGCGCCTGAAGGCGCTCTATGACGCCGAGTGGACCTGGCGCGCCCAGGAGTTCGGCCGCGACGCCGACGACGAGGGCGGCGGGGCCGGCGACCGCCTGCCGCGCGTCGACGCCGCCAGCCAGCAGCGGCGGCTGGTCTACTGGACCAACGCCCTCGCGCGGCTGGACAAGATCCCCATCGAGCAGCTGTCGCCCGAGGAGAAGGTCAACGCCGCGGTGTTCCGCACCGCGCTGGAAGCCTTCGTCAGCCAGATCAAGTTCGAGGAATACGAGGACCCGTTCGGCTTCTGGACCTGGATGGCCCCGCGCACGGGCTTCGGGACCGTCGCCGAATACCGCGCCTATCTGGGCCGGCTGCGCGACATGCCGCGCTATGTCGACGAGCAGATCGCCAACATGAAGGCGGGCCAGGCGCGCGGCTTCACCAAGGCCAGGGCCTCGATCGAGGGCCGTCACACCACGATCGCGCCGCTGGCCTCGGGCGACCCGGCGGCCAATCCGTTCTTCGGCCCGTTCGCCAACATGCCGTCGTCCATTCCCGCCGGCGAGCGCGACAAGCTGATGGAAGAGGGCCGGGCGGCCGTCACCGGCAGCGCCGCGCCGGCCTTTGGCAAGCTGCTGGCCTATGTGCGCGACGACTATATCCCGCACGCTCGGACCGATACCGCCGCCGAGAACCTGCCCGACGGCAAGGCCTTCTACCAGGCCAAGATCCGCGAATACACGACCACCGACCTGACCGCCGACCAGATCCACCAGATCGGCCTGAAGGAGGTGGCGCGCATCGACGCCGACATGCGGGCGACGATGAAGCAGGCCGGCTGGACCGGCGACTTCCAGGGCTTCCTGAAGTACCTGAAGACCGACCCGCAATTCTACGCCAAGACGCCCTACGAGCTGATCGCCAAGTCGGCCTATGTGGCCAACAAGGTCAATGGCCAGCTGAAGTTCACCATCGGCTTGCTGCCGCGCTATCGTTTCACCATCGTGCCGACCCCGGCGGCGATCGCGCCGTTCGGGACGGGCGGCAATGGCGGCCTCGAGAGCTGTCTGATGAACACCTACAACCTGCCGGCCCGGCCGCTCTACACCATCCCGCCGCTGACCCTGCACGAGTGCGTGCCGGGCCACAGCTTCCAGGCGGCGCTGGCGCTGGAAGGGCCCAACCGTCCGGCGATCCGCAAGCGGACCTACTTCTCGGGCTATGGCGAGGGCTGGGCGCTCTACATGGAGTGGCTCGGGACCAAGATGGGCGTCTACGAGACGCCCTATGACGAGTTCGGCCGCGAGACCTACGAGATGTGGCGCGCCGCCCGCCTGGTGGTCGACACCGGCCTGCATCACATGGGCTGGTCGCGCCAGCAGGCGCTGGACTACCTCTCCAGCCACACCGCCCTGTCCGACCACGAGGTGACGATCGAGGTCGATCGCTACATCAACGATCCGGGCCAGGCCCTGGCCTACAAGCTGGGCGAGATGCTGATCCGCCGCAAGCGGGCCGAGGCGGAGGCCAAGCTTGGCGCCAACTTCGACCAGCGCTGGTTCCATGACACGATCCTGGGCCTGGGCTCCGTACCGCTGCCGACCCTGGAAAAGGCCATCGACGACTGGATCGCCGGCGGCGGCAAGAACCCCAACCCCGCGATCGTTTCCTGACCCTAAGCCCTGACCACTTCCCGCCCGTCCTGGATGGAGACTTCCCTTGTTCGTTCGCTCCCTGATGCTCGTTTCCGCCCTGGCCCTGATGGCGGGCGCGCCGGCGGTCTCACTGGCCCAGACCGCCGCGCCGGCCGCCGCCAACGCCACCGAAGCCGACAGTCGCCTGAAAGCGCTCTATGACACCGAGTGGGCCTGGCGGCAGAAGGAGTTCGGGCGTCTGGCCAGCGATGCGCCGTTCAGCGGCGGCGCCGGAACCCTGCAGCATGTCGACGCGGCCACCCAGGAGGCCCGCCTGGCCTACTGGACCAAGACCCTGTCCGAGCTGAACAAGATCCCCGTCGACCAGCTGTCGCCCGAGGAGCGGATCAACGCGGCGGTGTTCCGCACCAGCCTCGAAGCCTTCGTCGCCCAGGGCAAGTACCGGACCTGGGAAGCGCCGTTCAACGCCGACAGCCAGTTCTGGTCGGGCCTATCCGCCCGTAGCGGCTATTCCAGCGCCGAAGCCTATCGCCGCTACATCGGCCGCATGCGCGACATCCCGCGCTATTTCGACGAGCAGATCGCTAACATGAAGGCCGGCGTGGCGCGCGGCTTTACCGTCCCGCGCGAGGCCCTGAACGGCCGCGACGCCACCATCGCCGCCTTCACCGACGTCGATCCGGCCAAGAACGGCTTCTACGAGGCGTTCGCCACCATGCCGTCGTCCATCCCGGCCGATCAGCAGGAAGCCTTGCGGGCCGAGGCGAGGCAGGTGATCGCCCAGTCGGTTGCGCCGGCCTACCAGAAGCTGCTGGCCTATTATCGCAACGAGTACCTGCCCAAGGCGCGCAAGACGATCGCCGCCGAGGCCCTGCCGGACGGCAAGGCCTACTACCAGGCGCAGATCAAGGAGTTCACGACCACCGACCTCACCGCCGAACAGATCCACCAGATCGGCCTGTCGGAGGTGGCGCGGATCTCGGCCGAGATGGAGAAGGTCAAGGACCAGAGCGGCTTCAAGGGCGACATGCCCGCCTTCCTGAAGTTCCTGCGCACCGACCCGCAATTCTACGCCAAGACCCCCGACGAACTGCTGGGCGTGTCGGCCTATGTGGCCAAGCGCGTGGACGGCAAGCTGAAGGACACCATCGGCCTTCTGCCGCGCTACCGCTTCACCATCGTGCCGGTGCCGGCCGCCATCGCGCCCTACTACACGTCCGGCCGGGGCGGGCTCGAGTCCTGCCAGATGAACACCTACGACCTGCCGTCGCGGCCGCTGTACCAGATCCCGGCCCTGACCCTGCACGAGTGCAATCCGGGCCACAGCTTCCAGGCCGCCGTGGCCCTGGAGCAGACCGGCCGGCCGGCTTTCCGCAAGCAGACCTACTTCTCGGGCTATGGCGAGGGCTGGGCCCTCTACATGGAGTGGCTGGGGACCAAGATGGGCATCTACCGGACGCCCTATGAGGACTTCGGCCGGCTGTCGTTCGAGATGTGGCGCGCCGCGCGGCTGGTCATCGACACGGGCATCCACCACGACGGCTGGACCCGCCAGCAGGCCATCGACTACCTGGCCAGCCATACCGCCCTGGCCCAGCACGACATCGAGACCGAGGTCGACCGCTACATCAGCTGGCCGGGCCAGGCCCTGGCCTACAAGCTGGGCGAGCTGAGCATCCGCAAGAAGCGCGCCGAGGCCGAGGCCAAGCTCGGCCCCAAGTTCGACCAGCGCAAGTTCCACGACGTCATCCTCGCGCTCGGCTCGGTGCCGCTGCCGGTGCTGGAGGCGCGGATCGACAAGTACATCGCCGACGGCGGCGCGAGCCCGACGACGCCGGCCCCCTAAGACCTTCCCGCGGACCCAGAAAACAAGACTTCCATCCGGAGATTTCCATGCGTGCGTATCCCCTCATAGCCGCCCTGGGCCTGGCCGCCCTCGCGGCTCAGCCCGTCCTGGCTCAAGAGAAGCCGCCGGCCGCCGAGGCCCCGGCCAAGGCCCCCGACAAGGTCAAGGGCGAAGCCGTCGACCTGGCCCAGGCCACCGCCGAGGAAGACGCCCAGCCCAAGCGCGGCTCGGTCACCGTCGCCGGCAAGGTCATCGGTTACACCGTGACCCCCGGAACCCTCGTCATCCGCAACGACGACGGCGAGGCGGTGGCCTCGATGTTCTACGTCGCCTACGTCGCCGACCGGCCCAAGGGCTCGGCGCCGCGTCCGGTGACCTTCACCTACAATGGCGGCCCGGGCTCCTCGAGCATGTGGCTGCACATGGGCTCGATCGGCCCGGTTCACGTGGAGACACCGCTGGTCGACGTCGCCGCGCCCGCGCCCTACAGGATCACCGAGAACCACGAGACGATGCTGGACAAGACCGACATCGTCTTCATCGACGCCATCGGCACCGGCCTGTCGCGGCCGATCGGCAAGTCGAAGGGACCGGAGTTCTACGGCGTCGACCAGGACATCGACGCCTTCGCGCGCGGCGTCATGCGCTACCTGACCATCAACGACCGCTGGGACAGTCCCAAGTTCCTGTTCGGCGAAAGCTACGGCACCCTGCGTTCGGCCGGCCTTGTTCACGCCCTGCAGGAGCGCGGGGTGCAGGTCAACGGCGTCGTCCTGCTGTCGTCGATCCTGAACTATGGCGTCCGCCAGCCCGGCTTCGACCAGATCTTCGTCACCTACCTGCCCAGCTACGCGGCCACGGCCTGGTATCACAACCGCCTGCAGAACCGCCCGGCGACGCTGGAGCCGTTCCTGACCGAGGTGCGCGAGTGGGCCCGTGGACCCTACGCCACCGCCATGGCCAAGGGCTCGGACCTCGGCGACGCCGAACGCGCCGCCATCGCCAAGCAGATGAGCGCCTATACCGGCCTGTCGGAGAAGTTCCTGCTCAGCGTCGACCTGCGCGTCGAGCTCTCGCGGTTCCGCAAGGAGCTGCTGCGTGACCAGGCCCGCACGGTCGGCCGCCTGGACTCGCGCTTCAAGGGCATCGACGTCGACGCCGGCGGCGACAGCCCCGAGTTCGACGCCACCGACACCGCGATCAGCGGGGCCTATATCGGCGCGCTGAACAAGTACCTGTTCGGCACGCTGGGCTACAAGACCAAGCTCAGCTACCGCCCGAACTACTACGCCCAGATCGGCGGCGGGAAGTGGGACCAGAAGCACAAGGCGCCGGGGGCTCGTGGAGGCGGCGGCCAGATGGCCCTGGCCGACACCGCGCTCGACCTGTCTATGGCCATGCGCCAGAACCCGAAGTTGAAGGTGCTGTCGCTGAACGGCTATTACGACATGGCCACGCCGTTCTTCGGGGCGGAGTACGATCTCAAGCACATGCAGATCGACCCGACCCTGCGGAAGAACCTGACCTACAAGTACTACGAGTCCGGGCACATGGTTTACATCAACCCGGCGGTCACCACGCAGTTCAAGAAGGACCTGGACGGCTTCTACGACAGCGCGACGCAGGGCAACTAAACGGGCCACTCGGCTGACTGAAGATGCTCCCGATCACGCGGATCGGGAGCGTTTTTCGTTTCAGCGCGCCGCCGCCGGGGTGGCCATCGCGCGGGCGTTCCAGTTCGGCGGCTCCTGGCCGGCCAGGTGGCGCAGGAAGAACTCGAACTCCTTGCGCTGGCCATAGTCGATCGGGCCGGTGGATCTGCCGACGGAGTGGCCTTCGCCCGGGACCACCAGCAGGTCGAATTCCTTGTCCGCCTTGATCAGGGCGTCGGCGAACTGCAGGGTCGAGGCGGGGTCGACGTTCTTGTCCTGCTCGCCGACGATCATCAGCAGCTTGCCTTGCAGGCGCCAGGCGTTGTCGATCGCCGAGGCGTCCGAATAGCTCTGGTCGACGGGCCAGCCCAGCCACTGCTCGTTCCAGCTGATCTTGTCCATGCGGTTGTCGTAGCAGCCGGCGAAGGCCACCCCGACCTTGTAGAACTCCGGATGGTAAAGCAGGGCCAGGGCCGTCGACTGGCCGCCGGCAGAGCCGCCGTAGATGCCGACCCGGCTTACGTCATACCAGGGATACTTGGCCGCCACGGCCTTGTGCCAGAGGATGCGGTCGGGGAAGCCGGAGTCGGCCAGGTTTTTCCAGGCCACGTCGTGGAAGGCCTTCGAGCGGTTCAGCGTGCCCATGCCGTCGATCTGCACGACGATGAAGCCAAGGTCGGCCAGCGACTGCATGCCCACCACCTTGTCGCCGCCCGCGTGATAGCCGAACGGCCACCAGGTCTTGGGCACGAAACTGGAATGCGGGCCGGCATAGATGTTCTCGATCACCGGATAATGCTTGGCGGGATCGAAATTCCGTGGGCGGACGATCAGGCCATGGATGTCGGTCTTGCCGTCGCGGCCCTTGGCGACGAACGGCTCGGGCGGCTTGAAGCCGGCGGCGACCAGTTGGCTGATGTCGGGCCTTTCCAGAGTGGCGACCAGGCCTAGGTCGCTAGTGCGCCGCAGCTCCGAGACCGGCGGCAGGTCGACGCGCGAATAGGTGTCGACATAGAGGCTGGCGTCTGGCGACAGGGCCACGTCGTGATAGGCGTTGGCGGTGGTCAGGGCCGTCAGCCCCTTGCCGTCGAAGCCGATGCGGTAGACGTGCTGAAAGTAGGGATCCTGGCCGGCGATCATGCCGCTGGCGGCGAAGTAGATCTGGCGCCTCGCCTCGTCGACCTTCAGCACCTGGCGCACCACCCACGGGCCCTTGGTGATCTGGGTCTTCACCGCGCCGGTCTTGCCGTCGAACAGGTAGAGATGGTTCCAGCCGTCGCGCTCGGACATCCACAGGACCTCTCGGCCGTTGTCGATGTCCTGCCGGAAGCGGCGGCCCTCGTTGATGAAGGTCTTGGCGGTCTCGGTGACCACGGCGCGCGGCTGGCCGGTCTTGGCGTCGATCTCGATCACGCGGGCCAGTTGGTGGCCGCGCTGCTCGTAGACGAAGGACACCGTGGCGCTGTCCTTGCGCCACTCCAGCTTGGAGAGGTCGTAAGGATTGGCGAACAGGTTGTCCGGCGTCGGCAGTTGTTTACCCTCAGCCGGCAGGAAGACGACGGGCTGCTCGATGTCCACCGCGTCGCCGGGCTTGGGATAGAGCTGGGTTTGCAGCTTGGGCTGCACCTGGTCGGCGGGGCGGGCCTCGACGCGGGTGACGATGCGGCGGAAGCCGGGATGCACGCGGTAGGCGGCCAGCTTGGCGGAGTCCGGCGACCAGACGATCGATTCCGGGTCGTAGAAATTGGCGTCCGAGCCGTCGGTGCTGATCCGCTGCCAGGCGCCGCCGACCGGGCGGACGGCGATGTTGAAGTTCTCGACATGCGCCTCCCACCGGCCGTCGGGCGAGCGGCGCGGATGGTTGTCGGCGGGGACGGAGAGGTCGCGCACCACCCCGAAGCCGCTGGGTCGGCCCGGGCGAGGAGCCTCGGCGCAGGCGAAGTCGGTCAGCGCGCAGCGCCAGCTGGTCTCATTGAACGAAAAGCGGATCGCCGCGCCGTTGTCGGCGAAGGTGAAGCTCTCGAACGGCAGCCGCGGCGGGTCGAAGGTCGTGTTGGCGGCCTTGCCCAGGGCGGCGGCGATGCGGGCCTGGTCGAAGCTGGGCGTCTTGGCGCCGGTCTTGACGTCGTAGGTGACGAAGGCGAAGCCGCCCTCGACGGTCTTGCGGTAGAAGAGCTTGCCGTCGCCCGACCAGGCGGCAGGATCGGCGACGTCGCGCGTCAGGTACATCTGCGTCTCGCGCAGATGCAGCGAGCGCGCGAGATCCTCGGCCGACACCTGGGCCAGGGCCGGCGTCGCCTGCAGGGCCAACGTCAATAGGATCAATCCGCCAGTCCGCATGTACAGTCCCCAAGGCGCTAGTCGAGCTTATCGTATTATGTATACGGTGAGGCTTGGCGAGGTGAAGCCCAAAGGGGAGGGAAGCATGTCGGTATTTCGCAAGGCGCTGGCCGGGACGGCGTTAGCGCTCCTGATGGTGGCTCCGCTCCATGCCCAGGCGCCCACCCCGCCGCGGCCGCAGACCGAGTCCGACGGCTACTCCCGCTACGAGCTGCTCGGCCCGGGCAGCCACAAGTTCCGGATCGTCTACGAGATCACCGCCAGCACCGCCGGGGCGAGCGCCTACTACAACCCCATCCGGCAGGGCAGCGTCGCCACGGACGAGCGCGTCAACGACCGCGCCACCGGCAAGCCGCTGAAGTTCGAGGTCGTGCCGGGCGACGTCGCCAAGGCCGGCGGCGTGCGCGGCGCGAGCCCCGACGGCAGCTATATCCGCGTCGAGCTGGCCCATCCGGTGCCGGCCGACGGCGGCGAGGGCCGGGTGCTGATCGACAAGACCTACGAGGACGCCAAGAGCTACTATCAGGAGGGCGAGCTGATCGTCTTCGACCGGCCGCTGGGCGTGAAGCGCAACGCGGTGGTCCTGCCGGCTGGCTACGAGCTGGTGTCCTGCAACTATCCGGCCCAGGTGCTGCAGGAGGCCGACGGCCGCATCAAGATCGCCTTCTGGAACAACACCCCGGCCCAGGCGCCGCTGGTCATCAAGGCGCGGCCCTCGCCGAACCTGAAGCCGGCCGTTTCGTCCCTGGCCATGGCGCTGGACGAGCGCGCCTATCAGAACCGCGAGATCATGTACTTCCTGCAGCCGCCGGAAACCCACAGCTTCGATCTCTATCACGACTACACCGAGACCCGGCCGGGCGTGGGGGTCTACGTCAACATCGTCCGGGCCGGTAGCGCCGCCTCCAAGCCGTCGGCGCGCGACCTCGACACCGGCGCGGCCCTGAAATGGGAGATGCTGAAGGGCGCCGACATCCTGAAGGCCGCCCCCGACCAGAAGGGCGTCACGCCCGAGACCGAGGCCATCGTCTTCCACTTCGATCCGGTGAAGCCAGGCCAGAGCGCCCGTCTGCGCTTCAGCGAGACCTATACCGACGCCGAACGCTACAAGCTGGTCGGCGACGAACTGGTCTGGCGGCGGTCGTTTGGCCGGCCGCTGAACACCGTGGCGCTGCCCGCGGGCTGGGTGCTGACCAACAGCTCGGTCCCGGCCACGGTCAAGACCCTGGCCGACGGCCGCGTCCAGCTGGAGTTCATCAACCCCCGCACCGACGAGATCGACACCATCATCACGGCGCGGCGGCGGTAGCGCTAGAGCATTTTCCGACGAAGTGGGTACCGGTTCGTCGGCAGAAAATGCGTCAAAACAATAGGCTAGAGCATTTCATCGATCCAACTGGATCGAAAAATGCTCTAGGCCGACAGCTGCTGTTGCAGGTCCTTCATCGTGCCGCGAATGTGGGCGGCGGTCAGGGACTCGACCTTGGCCGCGTCGCCCCGCAGCCAGACGTCCAGCAGCTCGCGATGCTCCTCGGCGGCGCGGGCCTCGCGGCCATAGGGCTCCAGGTGGACGCGCACATAGCGCTCGGCCAGAACCTGGAGACGCTCCAGCAGCTGGTAGGTGACCAGGCCGCCGGAGGGACGGATCATCGCCATGTGGAAGGCGCGGTTCATCGACACGTGATCGCCCGGCGCGCCGGTCTGCTGCGCCGTTTCGAGCGCGGCCAGGGCGGTCTTGACCTTCTGCTGGTCCTCGGGCGTGGCCTTCTTGGATCCGGCGGCCGTGGCGCTGGGCTCCAGCTTAAGGCGCAGCTCGAACACCTCGTTGGCCTCGTCCGCCGAGAGCGGCCGCACCACATAGCCGCGGTTCGGATAGGAGCTGAGCAACCCGTCCTGCTCCAGCCGGCTCAGGGCCTCGCGCAGCGGGATCTTGCTGACCCCCAGCTCCTCGGCGATCGTGTCCTGTCGCACCGGCGTCCCCGGACCCATCTGGCCCATCAGGATGCGCTTGCGGACCAGCTCGTAGGTCTGGTCGGAGAGGGTGCGGACGACGATGGTCATCGGGTGGGCGTATCTCTGAAGAAGCACAAAGGCTTGGCGACGCGACGCGCGCCCTTAACGGTCATAGGTCCCTGTAACCGGCCAGTGCAAATAAGAAATCGTCGTCCGCGCCCTAAACGACTTGAAAACCTCGCCAGAACTGGTCGGCCTGATCGATCCAGATCGTATTGAAGCCCGTCGAGATCGCCGAGCCCTCGACGGACGGAATGATCGCGGGCTGGTTCCCGATCGTGGTTTCCGCCTCGACCTTGCCGATGAAGCGGCTGCGAATGAAGCTTTCGTGCACGAAGGTCTCGCCGACCTTGAGCCTGTGCTTGGCGTGAAGATGGGCCAGGCGGGCCGAGGTGCCGGTGCCGCAGGGGCTGCGGTCGATGGCCTTGTCGCCATAGAACACCGCGTTGCGCCCATCCGCGCCTTCGCTGCTGGGACGATCGGCCCACAGCACGTGGCTGACCCCGCGAATGGTCGGGTCCAGCGGGTGGACCGGCGTGGTCTTCTCGCGGACGCGTTCGCGGACGATGGGGCTGTAGTGCAGGATGTCCTGGGCGCTGAAGGCCTCCAGGCCCTTGTAGGCCCCCTGCGGCTCGACGATGGCGTAGAAGTTGCCGCCATAGGCGACGTCCAGCTTCAGCGGGCCAAGGCCCGGCACGTCGATCTCGACGTCGGTCACCGCCAGATAGCCCGGCACGTTGACGATCTTCACCGCCGTGACCTTGTCGCCTTCCGTCCTGTATTCGATGTCGATGACCCCGGCGGGCACTTCCAGCTTCAGGCGGCCCGGGACGCGGGGGGTGATCAGCCCGTTCTCCAGGGCGAAGGTGACCATGCCGATCGTGCCGTGGCCGCACATCGGCAGGCAGCCGCTGGTCTCGACGAACAGGATGCCGGCCTCGGTGTCGTCGCGGGTCGGCGGATAGAGGAAGCCGCCGGACATCATGTCGTGGCCGCGCGGCTCGAACATCAGGCCCGTGCGGATCCAGTCGAAGCGCTCCAGGAAGTCCTGGCGACGCTCGCTCATGGACGCGCCCCGCAGCAGAGGCGCGCCGCCGACGATCAGCCGTACGGGATTGCCGGCGGTGTGGCCGTCAATACAGAAGAAGATGTGACGCATGGCTGATCGATAGTCCTGGGTGATCGGGGGCCTAACCGACGGGACGGGTCGCCGCGGCCTTCTCGACCATGGCCGTCACCTCGGCGCGACGGGCGCCAGCCAGTGGCAGGCGCGGCGCGCGGACGCGCTCGGAGCCCCGGCCCATGATCTGCTCGGCCAGTTTGATAGACTGGACGAGATCATGTTCGGCGTCGAGGTGCAGCAGCGGCATGAACCAGCGGTAGATCTTCAGGGCTTCGGCCAGGTCACCGCGGTCGATGGCGGCCACCAGGGCCACCGATTCCTGTGGGAAGGCGCTGGTCAGGCCCGAGACCCAGCCGTGGGCGCCCAGCAGCAGGCCTTCCAGCGCGACGTCATCCAGGCCGGCCATCAGGATGTAGCGATCGCCGAACACGTTGAGCAGGTCGGTGAAGCGGCGGGTGTCGGGCGCGCTTTCCTTGACCGCCACGATGTTGGGCACGTCGGCCAGGCGCTGCAGCACGCTGGTGGTGATCGACACGCGATAGGCCGGCGGGTTGTTGTAGAGCATGATCGGCAGGCTGGTCGCCGCCGCGACGGTGCGGAAGTGATTCTCCAGCTCCAGTTCGGTCGGCACATAGACCATGGCCGGCAGCACCATCAGGGCGTCGGCGCCGATGGCTTCGGCGTCCTTGGCGAACTTGGCGGCGCGGTCGGTGGTCATTTCCGAGACACCGACCACCACCGGAACGCGCCCCGCGACCACTTCCACGGCGGATTTCAGCGCGGCGCGCTTCTCATCGGCGTCAAGCGAGTTGTTTTCGCCGCAGGTGCCGAGCACGATGAGCCCGTGGACGCCGTCCTTGATCAGCGCGTCGAGGACGCCCTGACTCGCCTCGAAGTCGATGGACGAATCCGCATTGAATTGAGTGGTCGCCGCTGGATAGACGCCGCGCCAGGAGATCGAATTCA
Source organism: Caulobacter sp. FV1ye6ST (assembly GCF_058681225.1). NCBI lineage: Bacteria > Pseudomonadati > Pseudomonadota > Alphaproteobacteria > Caulobacterales > Caulobacteraceae > Caulobacter > Caulobacter sp. FV1ye6ST. Next base: position 3,159,745 of record NZ_CM178733.1, on the reverse strand, counting down.
TACTGCTTGCACCTCTGTGATGTTCGTCTACCATATACGATATGAGATCTGGAGGTAAAGGCCTGGTGGCGGTTCAATGAGTATCGTCGTTGTCGGCGCAGGCGTCGTCGGGCTGGCCTGCGCGCTGGATCTGCGACGGGCGGGCGCGCAAGTGCTGCTCATCGACGAGAGCGCCGGTCCGTCGGCGTCGTGGGGCAATGCCGGTCATATCGCCATCGAACAGGTCGAGCCGATCGCCTCCATGAAGGCGCTGAAATCGGCCCCGGCGCGGTGGTTCCCGCGCGGCGGGGCGTTGGATTTCAGATTCGCGGACATTCTCTCATGGAGCGGCTGGGCGGCACGCTATGTCCAGGCCTGCGCGCCGGACGCTTTCGACCATGGGAAGGCGGCGCTGGGCGCGCTGCTGGAAGACGCCGTTCCGGCCTGGCGAAGGCTCGCCGAGGCGGCCGGACGGCCGGACCTGCTGCGCGAGCGCGGCCACATCGTCGTTTGGGAAAGCTTGGCCAGCGCCGAGAAGGGCAGGGCCACCTGGGGCGCGACCGACATCGGCCAGGCGCGCACGCGCGACCTGCAAGGCGTCGAGCTGCTGGAGGTCGCCAGCCGCCTGGCCATCGCCCCGGCGGGCGGCCTGCGTTTCGAGAACAGCGGCCAGATCAGCGATCCGGGCCTGGCCTTGCGGACTCTGCGCGACGCCTTCACGGCGCTGGGCGGGACGATACGGTCGGCGCGGGTCACGGCGCTCAGGCTCGAGGGCGGCCGCGCGGTCGTCGCGCTGGACGACGGTGAGGCGCCGCGGCCCGATCAGTTGGTCCTGGCCGCCGGCGTCGGCAGCGGCGCGCTGATGCGAGGGCTGGGCCACGTCGCGCCCATCGTCGCCGAGCGCGGCTATCATATCGAAGGCGACATTCTTGAAAGAGATGGGGGCGCGTGGGGCGACCTGCCGCCGGTGGTGTTCGAGGATCGGTCGATGATCGTCACCCGGTTCGGCGACCGGCTGCGGGCGGCCAGCTTCGTCGAGTTCGCCCGCCAGGATTCGCCCGCCGATCCGCGCAAGTGGGCGCGGCTGCATCGGCATGTCGACGAGCTGGGCCTGCCGATGGCGGCGCCGCGCAGCCAGTGGATGGGCGGGCGCCCGACCTTGCCCGACTATCTGCCGGCCATCGGCGTCAGCCGCCGCGCGTCCAACCTGATCTACGCTTTCGGCCACCAGCATCTGGGCCTGACCCTGGCGGCGACGACCGGCGAGATCGTCACCGCGCTCGCGGGCGGCGGCGGGGCGGCGGTTGACCTGGCGCCCTTCGACCTGGACCGTTTCGCGCCCGGCGCCCCGCGGCGCGCCAAGGAGAACGCGGCATGACGCCCGACATTGGCGGATCCTCCGCGGAACAGGAACTGGCGGGCCTTTCGCCGCCGCCCGGCCGGCCCGCGCCGGTCGACGCCGCCGAGCGCCGAGCCCGCCTGGCCAGGGCGCGAGACCTGACGCGCGCCCTCGGCGCCCAGGCGCTGCTGATCGGAGCCGGCGCCAGCCTGCGCTACTTCGCCGGCGTGGCCTGGGGCGCGACCGAGCGGCTGGTCGCCATGCTGCTGCCCGTCGCGGGCGAGCCGATCATGATCTGCCCGGCCTTCGAGCTGGGTTCGCTGCGGGCCAGCCTGGGTCTCGAGGCCGAGATCCGCCTCTGGCAGGAGGACGAGCCGCCCGGCGCGCTGGTCGCCGAGACGCTGAAGGCGCTGGGCGTCACCACTCTGGCCTTCGACCCGGCCCTGTCGTTCCAGGCCTTCGACGATGTCCGCAAGGCCGCGCCCGATCTCACCGTGCTCAACGCCGCGCCGGTCGTCGACGGCTGCCGCGGGATCAAGTCGCCGGCCGAGCTGGCTTTGCTGCAATACGCCAAGAGCCTGACCCTGGAGGTTCATCGTCGCGCCGCCGCGATCCTGCGGCCAGGGATCACCACCGGTGAGGTGAGGCGCTTCATCGACGCGGCGCATCGCGCCTGCGGGGCCGACAACGGCTCGACCTTCTGCGCGGTGCAGTTCGGCGTCGCCAGCGCCTATCCGCACGGCGTGCCGGGCGAGCAGAGCCTGGCTGAGGGCGACCTCGTCTTGATCGACACGGGCTGCCAGATCGACGGCTACCACTCCGACATCACCCGCACCTATGTCTTCGGCGCGCCCAGCGCCGAGCATCGCCGGATCTGGGATATCGAACACGAGGCCCAGGCGGCCGCCTTCGCGGCGGTCAAGCCGGGCGTGCCTTGCGAAGTCATCGACCAGGTGGCGCGCGAGGTGCTGCAACGCCACGGCCTCGGGCCCGACTACGCCCTGCCGGGCCTGCCGCATCGCACCGGTCACGGCATCGGCCTGTCGATCCACGAAGGCCCGTACCTGGTGCGCGGCGACACGACCCCGCTGGCGGTCGGCATGTGCTTTTCCAACGAGCCGATGATCGTGCTGCCCGACCAGTTCGGCGTCCGGCTCGAAGACCATTTCCATGTCACGCCCGACGGCGCGGCCTGGTTCACCAAGCCTTCGGCCTCGATCGACAGGCCGTTTTCGTAAAGCGCGGACCGGCGAGGGGGCCGGGCGCGCCAACAACAGGGGACTGGACTGATGACCTTCTGGACGCGCCGCAAGGCGCTGGACGCGGTGCTCCGGGTCGAGGAAAGCCGCCGCCTCAAGCCGACGCTCAGTTGGCCGCACCTGATCGCCCTGGGCATCGGCGCGATCATCGGCACGGGCATCTACACCCTGACCGGCATCGGCGCCGAGCGCGCCGGTCCCGCCGTGATCCTGGCCTTCGCGGCCTGCGGCGTGCTCTGCGTGTTCGCTGCCCTGACCTATGCCGAGATGGCCACCATGATCCCGGCGGCCGGCAGCGCCTACACCTATGCCTACGCCGTTCTGGGCGAAGGGCTGGCCTGGATCGTCGGCTGGAGCCTCATCCTGGAATATTCGGTGACCTGCAGCGCCGTGGCCGTGGGCTGGTCGGGCTACATGGTCGGGCTGCTCAAGAGCGCGGGCATCGTCCTGCCGGCGGCCCTGCTGGCCGGACCGCATGGCGGCGGCATCGTCAATCTTCCGGCGGTGCTGATCGTGCTGGCGGTCACCGCCCTGCTGATCCGCGGCGCCAAGGAGAGCGCGGTGGTCAATATCGCTCTGGTGGCCATCAAGATCCTGGCCCTGGGGGTGTTCGTGTTCCTGACCATCACCGCGCTGAAGCCCGAGAACTTCACGCCGTTCATGCCGTACGGCTTCGCGTCCGAGACCGTGAACGGCCATACGCGCGGCGTCATGGCGGCGGCGGCGATCGTGTTCTTCGCCTTCTTCGGTTTCGACGCCGTCTCGACCTCGGCCGAGGAGGTCAAGAACCCCAAGCGCGACCTGACCATCGGCATCGTCGGTTCGATGATCGTCAGCACCCTGATCTACATGCTGGTCGCCACCTGCGCGGTGGGGGCGTGGGCCTACAGCGAGTTCGCCCGCAGCGGCGAGCCGCTGGCCTTCATCCTGCGCAGCCTGAACCACCCCTGGGCGGCGGTCGCCATCGCGGCGGCGGCGGTCATCGCCCTGCCCAGCGTCATCCTGGTGATGATGTTCGGCCAGACGCGGGTGTTCTTCGTGATGTCGCGCGACGGCCTGCTGCCGCACGGCCTCAGCAAGCTGCATCCCCGCCGCGGCACGCCGGTGGCGCTGACCCTGATGGTCGGCGCCTTCGTGGCGGTGGTCGCGGGCCTGTTCCGGCTGGACGAGATCGCCGAGCTGTCGAACGCCGGCACCCTGCTGGCCTTCATCTGCGTGGCCGTCTGCGTGATGGTGCTGCGGGTGACCAAGCCCGACCTGCCGCGCCTGTTCCGCTGCCCGGCCGTCTGGGTCGTCGGTCCGCTGGCGGTGGTCGGCTGCCTCTACTTCATGATCAGCCTCCCGCCGGCGACGCTGGGCCGGTTCCTGGTGTGGAACCTGGTCGGCATCGTCGTCTACCTGCTCTACGGCCGTCGCAAGAGCTTCCTCAACACGCCCTCGACGGCGACCTGAGGCCCCGGATCACGTCGGCGGCGAACGCTCGCCGCCGACGTCTTCTTCAACGCGAGGGCCGCGACCGCCGTCAATGCCTGGCGTCGAACCAAGCCGGGCGGATCACGAAGCCCAGGCCCAGCGGGTCCGGCGCGCCGGGATAGTAGTCGGTGCTGATGATCTGGGCGCCCGAATTGACCGAAGCCTCGAGCCGGCCGAGATCATGATTGCGGGCCTCGGTCGTGTCGGCGTCGCCGCGGGTGCGGACCAGGAAGCCCTGAGCGACCAGCGCCTTGATCATCGCCTGGGCCGGGCGCGGGTCCTGGATGTTGAACACCGCCGCCTCGGCCTGGTCGTCGGCATAGAGGCCGAACAGCATCCGGTCCTTCAGGGACGGATGGCCGGCGCGGTAGGCCTCCTCGATGCGGGGGTTGGCGTCCAGCACCAGCAGGACCTTGCCGCGCGCGCCGTCCACCGTCGGCCAACCGCCGCTCGTCACGCCGTCGCGCAGAGTGGCGCGCGCGCCTCGGACGTCGTCCGGCGCGATGATCCGGTCGCGGCCGAACGCCTTGATCGCGTCGGCGTCCAGGCCGGCGAAGTCGGCCTCGGTCCAGAGCGGCGGGTTCGGAATGGCCGGGTTGTTAAACGGCTCTTCCTTGGTGTTGACGAAGATCACGATCGGCTGGTGATCGGGGTGGGCCTTGGACCAGGTCGCCACCTCGGCGAAGCAGTCCGAGAGGCGCAGGCACAGGGTGCGGGCGTCGACGACCGGGGCGTGCAGCACCTTGGCGCCGGGCGCCGTCATGATCGCGAGCTTGGCCGGGTCCTTGGCGTAGGGGGCGGCGTAGAGGCCGCCGGCGGTGTCGGCATAGGGATCGAACTCCAGTTGCCGGACGCCCAGGTCCAGCTGAGCGGCGATCGGCGGATGGCCGTATTCGACGCCGCGCGAGCGCTCGCCCATCACCTGGCGCTGGTGCGCCAGGGCGGCGGGATCGAGTTCAGGACGGTAGCTGTTGTGCGAGCCCAGCCAGTGCAGGCTGTTGATCCGCGGCGCTTCGGCCGCCTGGGTTGCGAAGGCGACGACCGCCAGGGCGGCGGCGAGGAACAGCGGGCGCATGACGACCTCATGGGAAGGAAAAGGCGCGGACCGGCCGGTGTGCGACCAGTCCGCGCGAGGTGACGACCTCTAAGAGCAGAGGGCGTTCAGGGGAGGGGTCAGAACTTACCGCGGAGCGTCAGCGAGACCGTGCGGCCCCAGTGATAGATCTCCATCGGCTGGTCCTTGGTCTTGCCGTAGGTGAAGCGGACCTCGTCGGTCAGGTTCGAACCTTCCAGGGTCACCGCGTATTGCGGGGTGATCTGGTAGGAGAGCGAGCCGTCCAGCGAGCCATAGGGGGCGATATAGGACTGGGCGGTGGTGGTGCTGCCGATCGACTGCAGATACCGCGAGCGCCAGAACCAGCCGAGGCGGGCGCTGATCGGGCCCTTCTCATAGTAGCCGACCAGGTTGTAGCTCTGCTTGGACAGGCCCACGAGGTCGTCCTTGATCTGGCGGTTGCCGGCGAAATAGTTCGCCTTGCTGTCCACCAGGGTCACCGAGGCCTGGACGCCGAAGCCGTCGAACGGGCCGGGCAGGAACGAAAGCGACTGGTTGTAGGCGGCTTCGAAGCCGCGCACCTCGGCGTCGCCGCCGTTGACGCTGGCCGACAGCAGCACGTCGCCGCGGCCCGGCACCTGGATCGTGGTGTTCTGGGCGGTGATGTAGTTGTCCATCGTCTTGATGAACACCGCGGCGGTCACGGCCGTGGTCGGGGCCGGGTACCATTCCAGCGAGGCGTCGTACTGGTCGGCCAGGAACGGATCCAGGTCCGGGTTGCCGCCCGAGGCCGTCGGCGAGTCGCGGCTGACGGTGATGCGCGGGGCGCTGTCGGTGACGTTGGGACGGTTGACGACGCGCGAGGCCGACAGGCGGCCGACCAGGTCGTCACGCAGGTCGAGCTTGACGTTCAGGCTGGGCAGCCAGTTCTTGTATTCCTTCAGATAACCCACCGGCACCGGCGTCGAGCCGCTGGTCAGCGTGCCGCTGGCCAGTTGCTTGGTCTCGGCGTAGCGGACGCCCAGATTGCCGCTGACCGGCACGCCGCCCAGGTCGAACTTGAAGTCGCCGCGCACATAGGCGCTGTGGATCTTCTGGTCGACGATGAACGAGTTGCGCAGGTCGGCCGCCGACCACGGCTGAGCCGCCACGGCAGAGGTGTACAGCTTGTTGTAATAGGCGTCGCTGGTCGGGGTGACCCAGGTGCGCGGCGTGTTGCCGGCGAAGTCCTTGAGGAAGCCCGTATAGGGCATGGTCTCGTAGAAGCTGGCGCCCAGGGTGGTCAGCGGCACATTCAGGATATCGTTCAGCACCCAGTCGCGACGCAGGAAGGTGCGGTTCATGTTGTGCTGTTCGGCGCCGAAGGCGATCTTGGTGAACCAGCCCGAGAAGACGCGCGAGCCGTCCAGGCGGAAGGTCTCGTCGCTGTCGCGCGAGTCCTTCCAGGTATAGTCGAACGCCTGGCCCACGTAGTTGGCCGGGTTGGTGTAGTCGACATTGGTGGTCAGCTGCGGGATCGCCGTGGAGCCACGCGAGAAGTCGAAGCTCAGCGGCGCGAAGAACGCGATGCGGTCACGCGTGGTGGCCTTGCCGTCCGGATGGTAGCTGCGGGCGCGCGAATAGCCGTACTCGGCGTTGAACGCCCAGGCGCCCGGCGTCCAGGCCTGCTTGATGCCAAAGACCGTCAGATCGTGGCGGTTCATGCTGGTCTCGCGCGAGGCCATCCAGCGCACGTTGTTGATCGTGCCGGCCACGACGGTGTCGCCGACGACCTTCTGGCTGCCGGCCACGAACTGCGGCGTCGCGAAGGTGCTGTCGTCCGGATAGATGTCGAGGCCGAACTCGTCGTAGCCGACGTCCAGTCGGGTGACGAGCAGGTCGACGTCGGTCTGGAAGTCGCTGTTGGGCTTCCACTGACCCGAGAGGGCGCCGGAATAGAGCTTGCGGTGCTCGGTCTCGACGGTCGGACGGGTGCGGGTGGGGGTGTAGAGGCCCGAGCCCAGCACCGATTTGAACTTATCGAGGTTCCAGCCGACCATGTAGAGGCGGTCGTTGCGCACGTGACGCTCGTCATAGAGGCCCGAGGCCAGCAGGCCCAGGGTCTTGTCCTCATTGGTCCAGCTGTAGAGGCCCGACACCGACGGGTCGGCCTTCTTGCGGACGTCGTTATAGGTCTCGCGCGCGGAGAAGGCGGCCTTCTTGCCCAGGTCGAGGGGCTTGAAGGTCTTGATGTTGATATTGCCGCCCAGGGCGCCCTCGTCCATGTCGGCGGTCGGGGTCTTCACGACCTCGATCTGCGAGATCAGTTCGGCGGGCAGCACCTCGAAGCGGAACTGACGGCCCTTGGCGCCGCCGTTCTCGATCAGGTCGTTGACGGCGATCGAGCGGCCGTTCAGCTCGGTGTACTGGAACTGCGGACCCAGGCCCCGGACGCTGACATAGAGACCCGCGCCGCGCTGGCGGTCGATGGTGACGCCGGTGACCAGCTGCAGCGCCTCGGCGGCGTTGCGGGTCGGGAATTTGCCGATGTCCTCGGCGTTGACCGCATCCAGGCCGTAGGCGGCCGAGCGCTTCAAGGCGGCGGCGGCCTGCAGGCTCTTGCCATACGAGGTGATGACGACGGCGTCGACGGCGTCGGCCGGTTCGGCCGCGGCTGGCGCGGCCGCGGCGGTGTCGGCGGCCTGGGCCTGGCCCGCGCCGAGGGCGGCGAAGGCGAGGACGGCGACAGCGCCCGCGCAGGGCGCGGACAGGAACTTCGAGTTGGACATGGTATCCCCCGGTCTTTGCTGGGCCCGCGGGGAGGCGCGGGTCAGGGCAGAAGAACGGAGGGGGCGACGCCGAACCTCAGTCCGGCATCGGTGAAATATTTGCGACGATCCTGTTGAAAAGTCTGGATTTTATCCGTGTCGAGATGAATGAGCGGCTGGAGACAGCGTCAGGTCTCCAGTCGGCGTGAGCCGCGCACGCACCGGCAGCAGGGCCTCCAGGGCCGCGCCGACATCATCCATCCGGCCGATGTCCAGCGAGCCCGACAGGCGCAGATGGGCCAGGGTAGGATCGGTCAGCGCCACGCGGCGGCCGGACGCGCGCGACAGCCGCTCGGCCGCTTCGGACAGGCTGACATCGGCCAGCACGACACGGCCGTCGGTCCACGCCGCGTCGCCCTTCACGTCGCCCGCCTGGGCCTCGCCGCCTGTCCCGGACGCCCCGACATAGCGCTGGCCCGGGCGCAGCAGCACGCTGGCCGCGCCGGCCTGGCTGACGCGCAGCGAGCCCTCGACCAGCGACACGGTCAGGCGCCCGCCGCCGGCCACGTTGAAGCGGGTGCCCAGCACCGTGAGCGTCCGGCCCGCCGTCGCCACTTCGAACGGCCGCGTCCTGTCGTGCGCGACCTCGAAGAAGGCGTCGCCGGCGTCCAGCGAAACGTCTCGGGCGCGCGCCTTGAAGCGCGTCGTCAGCCGCCCGCCCGGACTGAGCACCACGTGGCTGCCGTCGGCCAGGCTCAGTCGGGCCGAGGCGTGCGCGGGCGCGGCGTAGGTCTCGACCCGCGGCTGGACCTTCAGGACCACGCCGACGACCAGGGCGGCGGCGAGCACGGTCAGGCCGGCGATCAGCGGGCGACGGTCCGGCGCGGCCGGACGATCCAGCCGGGCTTCGCGGCGAACCTCGCGGCGCAGGGCGCGCACGGTCGGATCGTCGGCGGCCAGGCCCATGGCCAGCCACACCTCGCGCGTGCGGGCGATCTCTTCGCGCGCCTCGGCGGAGGAGGCCGACCAGGCGTCCAGCGCGGCCTGTTCGGCGGCGGTCAGCGGGCGGGTCAGGCTGGCCGCCATCAGGCGGCGGAGATTCAGGGAATCGTCAGGCGTCATGCGCGGTCTCGATGGCGTCGCGCAGGCGCGTCAGGGCGTTCATCATGTGTTTCTCGACGGCGCTGAGCGACAGGTTCAGGCGCGCCGCCGCCTCGGCTTGGGTCAGGTTCTCGAAGCGGCACAGCACGAAGACCGCGCGCGCGTTCGGGTGAAGATCGTCCAGGGCCGCGACCAGCTTGGCGAGCCGCTGGCGTCCGGCCAGGGCCGCCTCGGCGGTGGGCTCGTCGGTGGGGAGGGCGGGGTCGACCTCGACGTGGCGTCCGCGCTGGCGCGAGCGCTGATGGCGCTCGTGGTCGACCAGGGCGTTGGCGGCGACCGTGAACACCAGCCCGTCCGGGTTGCCCCAGTGCAGGCGCGAGAACCGCTGCGACAGCCGCATGAAGACCTCCTGCGTCAGGTCCTCGGCGTCCTCGACCCCGACCGACCGGCGCTGGAAGAAGCGCAGCAACGGACGACGATAGCGCGACACCAGCGCCTCGAAGCGCGGCGCCTCCAGCGGCGGATTGGCCGGGGCCGACTCGCTGGGCCCGTCGGGCGGATCGGCGCGCGTGCCCGCGCCACGGAAGGTCAGAACGCCCATCTCATCCTCGCGGACAGGTACCGGCCCCAGTGATGGATCTCCATCGGCTGGTCGCGGGTCTCGCCATAGACGTAGCGGCGGGCGTCGGTCAGGTTGACGCCCTCCAGGGAGAGGGTGGCGCGGTGGTTCAGCCGCCACGAGGCCGCCCCGTCCAGAGATCCGAACGCCTCCGTGGTGGCCGGCGCGGTGATCGAGCTGCCGATCGAGGTCAGGTACGATCCACGCCAGTTGTAGCCGAGCCGCACCGAGCCCCGACCCTTCTCGTAGAACACCAGGGCGCTCCAGGTGGCGCGCGACAGGCCCAGCAGCGCGTTGCTGATCACGCGGTCGCCCGCGAAGTAGTTGGCCTGGCTGCGCACCAGCGTCGCCGCGCCCTGGACGCCCAGGCCGTCCCAAGGCGCGGGCAGGTCGCGAAACACCCGGCTGAACGTCAGTTCCAGACCCTGGATCCGCGCCTGCCCGCCGTTGACATTGGTCGACAGCAGCACCTGGCCGCGTCCGGGGACCTCGATGAACGTGTTCTGGGCGGTGATGTAGTCGTCCAGCCGCCGGTCGAAGGCCGCGAGAGACAGGGCCCCGCCCGCCGGGAAATACCACTCGACCGAGGCGTCCAGCTGGGTGGCCAGGAACGGGTCAAGCTCGGGATTGCCGCCGTTGGCCGTCGGGGTGTCGCGGGCGACGGTGATGCGCGGGGCGTTGTCGATGACGTTGGGCCGGCTGACCACCCGCGAGGCGGCCAGGCGCAGATTGAGGCGCGGCGACAGTTCGATCTTCAGATTGGCGCTGGGCAGCCAGTCGCCATAGGCCTTGCGCCATTCGGCGGGCAGGGGATCGGAGCCGCTGGACAGCACGCCTCGCGAGACCTGGCGCGTGGCGGCGTAGCGTACGCCCAAATTGCCGTCGATCGGCCAGCCGAACGCGGCGGCCTGAAAGTCGAGCCGGGCGTAGGCCGAGCGGATTTTCTCCTCGACCACGAAGGAGTTGCGCAGGTCGGCGGTGGAGGGCGGACGGGCGGCGACGTCCGGCGTGTAAAGTCGGTCATAGAAGGCCTGGGCGTTCGGCGCGACCCAGCCGCGCGGCAGGTCGGACCCGACATCCGCCAGGAAGCTCGAGAACGGCGTCGGACCGTAGGCTGTGGGGCCCAGGCTGGTCAGCGGCTGGCCCAGCAGGGTGTCCAGGGTCCAGTCGCGTCGGCGATAGTCACGGGCCCGCCGGTGGTGCTCGGCGCCAAGTCTCAGGTCGAACGCGCCGATGGGCCGGGCGAGGTCCAGCTTGACGGTTTCGTCGACGTCGCGAGAGTCCTTGAAGGTGTAGTCGAACGACTGGCCGACGAAGTTGGCCGGGTTGGCGTAGTCGACCGAGGTGCGCAGGTCCGGGCCGCCGGCCAGGCCGTGGCTGAAGTCGTAGGTCAGGGGCGCGAAGAAGGCGACGCGCGCGCGGACCGTGCCGCGCCCGTCGGGGTGGTAGCTGCGCGCCCGCGAGTAGCCCCAGTCGCCGACGGCCGTCCAGGCGCCGGGCGTCCAGCGCAGATGACCGCCCAGGGCGACCAGGTCGTGGCGGTTCAGGCTGATCTCGTGCGAGGCCATCCAGCGGACGTTGTCTATGGTCCCGGCCTGGACCGTGTCGCCCTTGATCGTCTGGCTGCCGGCCAGGAAGCGGGGGCTGGAGACCGATGGATCGTCCGGATAGATGTCCAGGCCGTACTCGTCGTAGTGGGCGTCCAGCCGCGTGGCCAGCAGGTCCACGTCGAGGCTGACGCTGTTCGTCGGCCGCCACTGCAGGGTGAAGTCGCCAGACGCCATGCGTCGGTCCTCCAGTTCGACGGTCGGGCGCGTACGGGTCGGGGTATAGAGCCCGGGACCCAGCACCGACGTGAAGCGGTCAAGGTTCCAGCCGGTCTGATAGAGCCGGTCGTTGCGGATCCGCCGTCGATCGACGACGCCGCTGGCCAGCACGCCCAGGCGGCCGCTGGCGTCGACCCAGCTCCAGACCCCCGACACCGACGGATCGACCTTGCCGACGCGCCCCTCGGAGGCGCGCACCGACATCACCGAGCGCTTGCCGCGATCCAGGGGCTTGAACGTGCGCACGTCGATGTCGCCGCCCAGCGCGCCTTCGTCCATGTCGGCGGTGGTGGTCTTGACGACCTCGATCTGGTCGATGACGTCGGCGGGCAAGACCTCGAAGCGGAACTGACGCCCGCGGAAGCCGCCGTTCTCGACAAGATCGTTGAGCGCGATGGGTCGACCGTTCAGCAGCACGTTCTGGAACTGCGGCCCCAGGCCTCGGACGCTGACATAGAGGCCCACGCCGCGATGGCGCTCCAGGCTGACGCCGGGGGCCAGCTGCAGCGCCTCGGCGGCGTTGCCGACGGGCAGGCGGGCGATGTCCTCGGCGCTGACGGCGTCCAGTCCGTAAACGGCTGTCCGCTTGAGGGCCAGCGACCGGTCTAGGCTGGCGGCATAGGCCGCGACCACGGTGACAGGCTCGACCTCGGTCTGGATTTGAGGCTCCGAGAGCTTCCGGCGAACGGCGTCTACGGCCGCCGAGCGCTCGACCACGAATACGCCCCGACGGACCTCGCGCACGTGGGCCGGCGCGTCCGCCAGGAGGAGCTCGATGGCCCGGCGCGTCGAGACGAAACGCGGCGGCTTTCGCCCAGCGCGGTCGATGACGATGTCGGGCGGAAAGAGGATCTGAACGTTCCTTTCGGCGGCCAGCCTGTTCAGGCTGTCGCCAAGCCCGCTCTGCGCGGCCCGCGCCCCACTCGACGCGGCCAGCAGGGCGAGCCCGATCGTGCAAGGGAGTAAGGTCGGGGACATGCCAAGCGGGAGGGCGCGCGGCTCAAAGCCGAGGCCTCCTTAGCGAGCGGGTATGACAGTCCGGCGACAGTCCGGCGGCTGGCTACTGGTTGTGGAACTTGTCCCAGTGGTCAAAGTCGGAGTTGGTCGGAAAAGACACCTAGCTCGGCGCCGTGGCGATCGCGGGGTCGGGATTCAGCGCCGTGTCGAAATATTTGGCGGACTGGTCGTCCCAGCCGTAGCCGTCGGCGGCCAGCTGCGCGCGATCGTAGCTGGGAGAGGCCTTGAACTGATCCTTCGAGAGTTCGGCCTGGAACGCCTTGGCGATCGGGTCGTGGCGAACAACCGACCAAGGCACGGGATGGTATTTGCCGGATCCGCCCATGAAGCTGGAGCGTTCGACGATCAGGAACGTGATCTGGCCCATGGACGGTTCGACGAAGAACTCCCGCACGGTTCCCAGCTTCACGCCTTTCAGACCCGTCAGGTCCATCCCCAGGATCTCGGAACTCTTGGCTTCGGTCTTTTCCATGGTCGATTCTCCGGCGGCTGGCGTCCGGGCCGCCCCAGGAACCTGGGGCGCCGCGTCGCGCGAGGGATAGCGTCCTGACGCGCCGATCGTTGCCTTGCGCGCGCGACTTGCGAGACGGGGGAAGCCTCAGAGTCCTTGCGCGGGGTGAAGGTTCGCCGAGATAGCGACCCGTGCGACGGACTCGGGCGCGCCAGCGCCCTGATTGCCTTTTTAAGACGGAAGCGTGTGCTCTATGCGCGCAGCCACCGATCCGGTCGCGGGGTCAAGCGCCGGCCTCGGCCTGAAGCGGGTGACGATCGCGCTAGAGGTCAGTAAACTCGCGATTGTTTTGGCGTCTTACCGCACGTTCTGGGGCCAGCAATTGGCTTCGACGTAGTCACTGGCGGTCGCGTCGCGGAGGGGAACGCTCCATGAGCCATAACCACGCCCACGGCGCCCGGCGGACGAAGTCTCCGGCGCGGGCGGGCAAGCAAGCTAACGCATCGCCGCGCGTAACCTGGACTTGCCCCATGCATGCCGAAATTCGCCTCGCTGAGCCTGGGGCGTGCCCGATTTGCGGCATGGCGCTTGAGCCGCTTGAGTCCTGGGCGGAGACGGAGCCCAACCCGGAGCTCGCTGATTTCTCCCGTCGGTTCTGGGTCTCTCTCGCGTTGGCCGCCCCACTGTTGGCGCTCTCGATGGGTGTCGACATGTTGAGCCTGCCTCGCGGATCGAGCTCGCCTTGGATCCAGCTTGCGTTGGCGACCCCGATCGTCGCCTGGGCGGGATTGCCGTTCTTTCAGCGCGGCTGGGTGTCACTGCGCACCGGCCAGCTCAACATGTTCACGCTCGTGTCGATCGGCGTGAGCGCGGCCTATGTCTACAGTGTCGTCGCGACGGTCGCCCCGGGCCTCTTCCCCATGAGCCTGCGCATGGGCGGGGCGGCGCCGGTCTATTATGAGGCGGCCGGCGTGGTGGTCACGCTTGTGCTGCTGGGCCAACTGCTGGAGCTGCGGGCCCGTGCTTCGACAAGCCGCGCTATCCACATGCTGATGGACCTGACGCCCAAGCACGCCAGCCGTATTGGGGCTGACGGCCGCGAGGACAGCGTTCCGCTTGAGAGCGTGGTGGTCGGAGACCGCCTCAAGATAAGGCCTGGGGAGGCCATTCCCGTCGACGGGGTCGTGCTCGAGGGAAGCTCTTCCGTGGATGAAGCGATGTTCACTGGCGAGTCTGTCCCAGTCGAGAAACACAAAGGCGACAAGGTCACCGGCGGCTCGACCAATGGCGCCGGGGGGCTGGTGATGGCGGCCGAAGCCGTCGGACGAGACACCATGCTCTCGCGCATCGTGCGGATGGTCGCCCAAGCTCAACGCAGTCGTGCGCCAATCCAGGCCGTGGCCGACCAGGTCGCAGGTTGGTTCGTACCGACGGTGGTCGCCGTGGCTGTCTTGACCTTCGCCGTCTGGCTATTTCTGGGCCCCGAGCCCCGGCTGAGCCATGCGCTGCTCAACGCCATCGCGGTGCTGATCATCGCCTGTCCGTGCGCGCTGGGCCTGGCGACGCCGATGTCGATCATGGTCGGCATCGGGCGCGGCGCGGCCGCCGGGGTTCTGGTGAAGAACGCCGAGGCGCTGCAAGCCTTCGATCGCGTCGACACCCTGGTGGTCGACAAGACAGGCACACTCACCGAAGGCCGGCCTTCGCTGATCGGGATCGAGGTCGCCGACGGTGTGGAAGCGGGTCGCCTTCTCGCCCTGGCCGCCGCCGTCGAGGCCGGCTCCGAGCATCCCCTGGCCCAGGCCGTTGTTGTCGCGGCGCGCGCCAAGGGCGCCATCCCGAAGGCGACTGATTTTGCGTCCCAGGCCGGCGCGGGTGTGAGCGGCGTCGTGGAGGGCAAGGTCATCGTCATCGGCGATGAACGTCAGATGCGGCGGGTCGGCGCCGACACATCGTCTCTGGAACCCGCCGCCAGTGGTTACCGCAGCCGCGGGGCCGGGGTGATCTATGTGGCTATCGACGGCGTTTTCGCGGGACTGCTGGCGGTCGCAGACCCCGTTCGGCCTAATGTCCGAGAGACCCTTTCGGCCCTTCGCGCCGAGGGTTTGCGGATCGTCATGCTGACGGGTGACAACCCGGTCACCGCCAAGGCCGTCGCCGAAGCGGTAGGCGGCATAGACGACATCCGCGCCGAGCTGAAGCCGCAGGACAAGGCGACCGTGATCGCCGAGCTTCAAAAGCAGGGCCGCCGTGTCGCCATGGCCGGCGACGGCGTCAACGACGCTCCGGCCTTGGCGCGCGCCGATGTCGGCTTGGCCATGGGGTCGGGGTCGGATGTCGCCATCGAGAGCGCCTGCATGACCCTGATCGGCGGCGATATCGCCGCCATCTCTCGAGCCCGGCGGCTAAGTCGTGCGACCATGCGCAATATCCGTCAGAACCTGTTCTTCTCGTTCTTGTTCAACGGCATCGGTGTCCCGATCGCCGCGGGCGTGCTCTATCCGCCTTTCGGCCTGCTGCTCTCGCCCATGATCGCCGGTGGCGCCATGGCGGCCTCTTCGCTGATCGTGGTTGTCAACGCCCTGAGGCTTGCACGGGCGAAGGTGTAAACCGTCAGGTCAGCGCCCGACCGGCATTCTATAACTTCCAGATTATCAGCAACGGATAGGTGTTCACGTAGGGCGTGTGCACCGGTGCGCGCGCTCACATATCCGCTCGACTTCTCGGCGGCCGAATTGCACGCCGCAATTTCCAAGATCCCCGCAGGCGGGCCGCCTCGGCTCGGGAGAGGCCGCATGGCCGGTCGAGCCCCTCGTCGCCTTGGCGCCGCGGGAGCGAAGGTTACCCAAGCCAGGCAGCGCTATCGCGCAGGCGTCGCTTGTAGTCCGGCTCCGCCAGGGCCGCTCGCAGCTCCTCGGCTCGCAGACGCACCTGCTCGAGATTGAACCCCGCCAGCCTGGGGCGCGCCAGATCGACAATCTTGGCGCCATAGGCGCCGATGAGCTTGAGCCGAACAGGATCATCGCATCCCAGCGACACCGCGCCGAGCGCCCTGATAAAACCGAGCGCGGCGACCATGTCCCCGGCGCAGTACTGGGCCAGCGCCCCGAACCCCCGCTCCATGAAGGTTTCGAAGGTCACGGGATGGGCGATCACCCGCAGGGTTCCGTCGTCGTCCAGCCTCAAGGGCGAGGGCAACCGGCGCTGCGCTAGGTCCGAGCACGCCGCCCCCAGCCAGTCCAGGCAGGTCAAGGCCGTGAACGGGTCATTGACGCCCGGGGACAGGGCGCGGCCGGCGATCTCGACCAACTCGTCGATCAGGAAGCGCAGATCCTGCAGCGCCGTGCGCCTGGAGCCGATCGCGAAGGCCTGGGTCACCGACGCGGCGCTGGACGCATCATACCGCTCTGGCGGCCAGGCCTCCACGATCGTGCGGCCTTCGTGGATGAAATCCCCCGGCTGGTGCTGCAGGCGCAGCACCAGATCGTGCTCGCGGGCGAAAGCCATCAGGGCCTCGTCCTCCACCACCTGCAGGTAGCCGGTGCTCGGGGCGGCGATCAGGGCCCGGTTGGCGGCGTCGGCCGCGCTGGCGTCCAGCCGGAACGCGGCGGGGATGGGGGGCGGCTCGTCGTCGGCGGCTTGATCCGGAGCGGGGGCGCCAATGAGGCCGGGATAGCGGCGCGCGATGCCCGACAGCAGCCGGTCGCCGACATCCTCGACAACCCGGTTGATGTGCAGTTGGCGCGGCACGTGATGAATGAAGAAGATCAGAACCGCGATCGAACACAGGGCCAGGACCACCCCGACCAGGAGGGCGAGGTTGGGCACGAAGCCGCCCTGGGCGCCGGCCTCGTCGGCCGAGCGAATCGTCCGCAGGATCAGCAGGCAATAGACGAAGGTGGCGATGAAGGTGCCCAGGGTGACCTGATTGCCGCGATCGCTCATGAAATTGCTGAGCAGGCGGGGGCCGTACTGGCCCGAGGCATAGACGACCGCGGCGATGGTCACCGAGAAAACCGTCCCGGCCACGGTGATCATCGAGCTGCTGATCACGGAGAGCACCTGTCGCGCTCCGTTTGGGCGCGCGGCGTAGAGCCAGGGCAAGCCGTCCATCCAGCCCGATCCGGCGTGCGTGTCGGCGAAGATCATGCCGCCCGCCAGGCCGATGGCGGCCAGGACCATGACCGAGGGTAAGAACCAGTAGCTGCCCTGCAGGTCGTCGGCCAGCTTGAGCAAGGTGGATTTCATAGGCGCCGGCCTCCTTGGAGCGAGCCTTTCATGACGCCGCCCTCAGGAAGGCAACGCTTGGACCACCAAGAGGGTGCGCCTCAAGCCTGGGGCGTCCGGCTTGACGCGGCCGGCGCGGGTCAGTTGGCCGCGCCGTGCAGACCCGCCAGCTCCGAGACCTGGCGCTCGGGCATCACCACCTTCAGATGGGGGAAGGGGATCTCCACGCCGGCTTCGTCGAAGGCCAGCTTGATGCGGCGATTATATTCGCGCCCGACAGTCCATTGTTGCAGGGGCTGGGTCTTGATCCGCGCCTTGAGCACCACGCCGCTGTCGGCCAGGCTGTCGACCCCAACCACCTCGATGGGCTCGAGCACCTTGTCGCTGAAGGCCGGATCCGCCTTCAGGCGCGCGCCCACCCGTTCCATGATCTTCAGCGCCGCATCCAGATCGGAGCCATAGGACACCTGCAGATCGAAGACGTAGTAGGAGAAGCTCTTGGTCAGGTTATGCAGGACCTGGGCTTCGCTGTAGGGAAAGACGTGCACGGTGCCGTCGAAGTCCCGTAGCCGGATGGTCCGCAGGGTCATCTGCTCGACCAGGCCCCCGCTGTCGCCGATGCGAATGATGTCGCCAACCGAGACGATGTCCTCCACGATCAGGAAGATGCCGGTCAGGAAGTCCTTGACCAGCGTCTGGGCGCCAAAGCCCAAGGCCACGCCGACGACGCCGGCCCCGGCCAGAAGCGGTCCGATCTTCACGCCCAGTTCGCTCAAGGCCATCAGGATCGCCACGATGACGATCGCGGTTTGAGCGACACCGCGCAGCAGGGGCGCGAGCGTGGCCAGCTGGGCGCGCCGACGCGGCTCGACGGTATGATCCGCGAACCCCTCCATCCCCCGGCTGATCGCCAGGCTGACCACCTCGAACACCGCCACGGTCGCGATCAACAAAAGCCCCAGGCGCATCACGCCCGCCAAGAGCCGCGCCCCGAGCGGCGTGGTGGTCCAGGCCAGCAGGTTGAAGCCCCAGATGTCGGCGATGACCAGAACGGCGGCGACCCCGGCGAGGGCCTGGACGATCCAGCCGGCCAGCCGCGCCAGGCGGTTGGCGCGGACGGTCATCTCCGCGTCGGCGGGGCCGGGCAGGCGGTGGGCGCCGAGCCTGGCGATGCGCCTGGCCAGGCGTCCGGCCCCGATCGCCAGCCCGACGACGACCAGGGTCAGGCCCAGATTGAGCGCCCAGGCCAAGGCGCTGAGCTTGGCGAAATGGGACAGCAGGCCGGTCAAGGCCGCCAGGATGCGTTCGCTGGCCGTCATCGGGTGCGGATCTCCTTGATGCGCGTCTGAGGGAAAGCCGGCTCAGGCCGGCGCGAACGCCCTGGACAGGGCATGGCGCACGCGCGCCACCTGCTCGTCCGGCGCGCGCCAGCCCACCGTCTCGACAGCCGCATGGGCGGTTTCGTCCAGCAGCATCGAGCGGACCCCCCAATTGTCGTTCAGGGTCTGGGCCAACTGCTCGGCGCTACGCTGGCCGGTAGTCTGGCTGGCCAGAAGCGCCACGGTGGGACCGGTGTGGGCCGTTACCGCCAAGGCCAGGCCCGCCGTGGTGAAGGGGCCGATGACGCTTACCTGCGCCTCGTCGAGGGCGGCCATCAGACGTGTGGCGCGATCCTCGTCGTCGCAGATCAGCAGAATGGTTTCGTTGATAGGATCGTCCATGTTCCCTCCAGCCGGTTGTGGTCGAGATAGATCGTAGAGCGATCTAATCGGGCGTGGAAACACGATGGCCTGACAATATTGTGAGGCTTTGAAGGGGAACCTTGGCGACTAGAACGGAAAGAACATCGGGATCACGGCTAGGCCCACCGCCCAGGTGATCAGGTTGAGCGGCGCGCCGATACGCACGAAATCCAGATAGCGATAGCCGCCCATCTGGTAGACCAGGACATTGGTCTGGTAGCCGAACGGCGTGGCGAAGGCGGCGCTGGCGGCCATCATCACCGCCACCAGGAAGGGTCGGGGGCTGACGCCCAGGCTCTCGGCCAAGGCCACCGCGATCGGGGTCAACAGCACCGCCACCGCCGCGTTGGAAAGGATCTCGGTCAACAGCAGGGTCGCGCCATAGATCAGGGCCAGGGCATACAGCGGCCCCAGTTGCCGCAGCCAGCCGACGAGCGCGTCGGTGGCCAGGGCCGCCAGCCCGGTGACCTCCATCGACAGGCCCACCACGACCATGCCGGCGATCAGCAGCAGGATCTCGGGCCGCAGGCCCTTGTAGGCGTTGTCGACGCTGATCATGCCGGTGACCACCAGAAGAACCGCCCCCGCGAACGCCGCCGCCGCGATCGGCAGCAACCCCAGCGCCGCGACCGTGACGACCAGGACGAAGACGCCCAGGGCCGCGCCGGCCCGCAGGGGATCGAAGGGCGCGTCGACTGGATACAGGGCGGGATCTTCGCCAGCGGGGGGATTGATCGCCGCGGGCGGGGCAGGGGCGTCCTCCGCGTTGGGCGAGGGCGCTGCCGACAGCAGTCGAGGACCAAACACCACCATGTAGAGACCGCCGACGGCGGCGATAATCAAGGCGACAGGGGTGGCCTCGAACAGGCTGAAGGTCGGCTGGCCGGCGTTGCGGGCCATGTCGTTGACCAGGAGATTGGTCGAGGTGCCGATCAGCGTGCAGGCCCCGCCCAGTATCGTGGCGTAGGACAGCGGGATCAGGAACCGCTTGGGCGACAGGTTCATCGACTTGGCCACGTCGCGCACCACCGGCGCGCCCAGCACGACGATCGGCGTGTTGTTCAAGAACGCTGAAGCCAGACCGCAGAGCACGATCACCAGCCAAAGGCCCGTCGCGCCCAGGCGCGCGCAGAGCCGCGTCGCCCCGCGAATCATTAAGCCCAGCAGGCCCGACAGCTCCATGGCGTAGGCGATCACAAACAGTGAGGCCAAGGCCAGGATGGCGGGGCTGGCGAAAGCGGCCTGCACCTCGACCGGACGCACGGTCCGCGTGCCCAGGAGCACCGCCGCTCCGGCCAGGGCCACGACGTCAGAGCGCAGCTTGCCGTGAATGAGGCCAGCCACGACCGCCGCCAGCACGGCGAGCGCGATGATCTGACCTGGCGTCATGACCGGCGCGCGAACCCGGCGTCGAGGGCGTCAGGCGCGAACCGTGGCGAAGGCGATTGCAATCTGGACCCTGTCTTCTGCTAGGCTCAAGCCATGAGCGACAATAGACAGAGGTCCCCGGACCGCAAGTTCGCCCTGATCGCGCCGCTCGCCATCGGGGCCGCGGCGATCATCGTGCTGGTCCTGGTGCTGACGCGTCCCGCGCCCGCGCCCGCGCCGCCCGCCCCGGAGCCGCCGCCCCCGGTGGTCGCCGCGCCGCCGGCCAAGGTCGCGCCCGCCGCGGTCGTCTCGCGCGCCGACCTGATTCTGGCGGCGGCCAAGGCCGCCGACGCCTATGCTTCGGGCGCGCCCGTCGGCGGAGCCGACCTTGTCGGGCGGCGATTTTCTGTACGCTTGGCGTTCGGTTGCGGCGGTCCGGTCGCCGATCCGGGCCCCGCCCAGGCCTACTATCAGGTCGACGCCAAGGCGTCGTCCCTGCGCCTGGTCGCGCGGCCGTCGATCTGGACGGACCTGCCGCTGGTCCGCGCCGCGCCGACCCCGGCGGGTACGGAGGCCGTCGAGGGGTTCTGGATTCCGCGACCTTGGCAGACGGGCGACCGGTGCCCCAAGCGGCGGGTGGTCGCGCCGCCGGCCACCCCCACGCCGGTGGAGCAGCCAAGCCTTGGCCTTGCGGTCCTGCATGGTCAAGACGCCGCGCGGACCGAGCGTCGAGGCCAGCGCCCCTATGAGCATGTCCTGAAACTGCCGCCCGAAGGCGCGACCCTGGGCCGGGTGTTCGAGTTGGTCTTGGAGGGGCGGATCTCAGGCTTCGCCGACGGCGCGGCGGGCCATTGCTGGAGCGAGTCATCCGAGCATCGGCCCGTGTGCCTGTTCGCGGTCGATCTTGATCGCGTCGCCTTCGAGGACGCGGACGGAGCGGTCCTGGCCGATTGGCCGCGTTAGAGTCGCTTGTCGTGAACTACGGCGCGGCCGGCGCGGCGCGGTGAGCCGCCTCGATGATTTCGGCCAGGATGTCGGCGCCTTGCCGAAGTTGGCCGAGATTGCGCCTGGAGATGGTCTCCAGGATGTCCGCGCCGCGCGGTCGCAGCGCCAGAACCACCCGGCGGCGATCGGCTTCGTCATCGCGTCGCGAGACGAGGTCTCGTTCGATCAGGCGCGCGACCAGTTCGACGGCGCTATGGTTCTTGATCAACAGGCACTGGGCTAGATCGCCGATCGAGATGGGATCGGGGCCACGATGGGCCTTGATGGCGAGCAAGGCCTGATGCTGTTGGCTGGTCAGGCCATAAGCCCGCGCGCCTTCTTCGCTGAACGCCAGAAACTGGCGGATGGCTCGGCGAAACTCACCCAAGGCCTGATAGTCATCGGCGGTGAGAGGCTGGTCAGGCTCGCCCTCGGGATTGCTTTCGACAGGAGGTAAGGCGGGCTGGTCGGGCGCGGTCACGGGCAAGGTCCTGGCGCGCGAAACACTCGCGTCGCGCCGGGCTTTTTAGCATGCCTGACGAGTCGCGGGAGAGGGGAGGGGACCCTCGATTTGACATCACATCGTGACACGATATTTATGAGCCATGACTGATCGCACACTCCAGAGCGACTCGGTCACGGGGGCGCCGATGCGGGCCTTCATGGTCTGGTTCGCATCGGCGTTTCGGGGCAAACGCCTGATGATCGCCTTGTTCGGGGCCGTCCTGATGGCGGCCGCGGGCGCCTGGGCTGGCGCCCGGCTTGGCCTGGACGATCTGGAACTGCGACCGCCTCGCGGACCGCATCTGCGTGTGCTGCCCGGCCAGGGCGGTAAAGCCAGCGTCACTATCCCGTGACCCATCCCCCATCTACCACCTGGGCTGCTAAGCTGCGGATGGCCCCAGGCGTCCACGCCGGGGCGCGTCATGCTGTCGTCGCATCGTGCGACAGGATCGCCGGCTGGTCCGGCCGATCCTTCATCGTTGGAGAACCAAGGCGCCGCGCACGGCGCTCGCATTCACAAGGGGCCTGCCATGCCATCATCGATCTCACCGGGCGCACCGCGCCTTACGCTCGCCCGCCGCCGCGCCTCGTCGCGGCCCGCCGGCCAGTCGCCCAAGCCTTAGGGCCTTTCGATCGCTCGGCGCGCTGATCGCGCGCCGCCCCTAGAGCCGCCGCCGGCATCCCCCGGCGCGCCGGCGTTCTTGCGTCCGAATCTGACCATTCCGGCGCCTGCCATGGAGCTCGCCATGACGGCCCAAATCATCACCTTTCCCGACCCCTTGCCGCCGCCGCCGCCGTTGAATACCGCCGGCTGCGCCTTGTTTCTCGATCTTGACGGCGTGCTGGCGCCGATCGTCGAAAGGCCGCAGGACGTCGGACCTGACCCGCGGCGGACCTTTATCCTTCGCCGTCTGGCCGAGCGCCTGCAGCGACGCCTCGCCATCGTCAGCGGGCGCACTGTCGCCGAGGTCTCGGCGATCACCGAGGACGCCGTGGCGGCTGTCGCCGGCGTTCACGGCCTGCAAAGACGCACCGTCCTGGGCGAGGAGATCGCCGCGCTGCCCGACGCCAATCTCGCTGATGCCGCCGCCGTATTCAGGGCCTTGGTCCAGGCCCAGCCGCTTCTGCAGGTCGAGGAAAAAGGCTTGAGCGTGGCGTTGCACTATCGCGCTTGTCCCAGCGCCTGCGAGGCGGTGCGTGAGGCCGCGCGGCGCCTGGAGGCCGCCACCGGTCTGATCCTGCAGGAAGGCGACATGGTCGCCGAACTGCGAACGGCCGGCGCCGACAAGGGCCAGGCGGTGCAAGCCTTCCTGGCCGAATGGCCGTTCCAGGGCGCGCGGCCGATCTTCGTGGGCGACGACCTCACCGACGAGGACGGATTCATGGCCGCCGAGGCCGCGGGCGGCTACGGCGTGCTGGTCGGTCCCTCCAGCCGCCAGACCCTGGCGCGCCATCGCCTGCCGGACGTGCCCGCCGTGCTGGACTGGCTGGAGGCGGCTATTCCCGGAGGCGTCGCATGAGCCGGCTCATCGTGGTCTCCAACCGGGTCAACCCGCCCAGCGACGAGGGCGTGGGCACCGCGGGCGGTCTTGCCATGGCCCTGGCGGCGGCGCTGCGCGAATATTCCGGCGTCTGGTTCGGGTGGAGCGGTGAAACGACCGAGACCTTCACCGGTCAGATCTCCATGCAGAAGGTCGGTGGGGTCACCGTGGCGCTGGTCGATCTGGAGGAGCAGGACCGGGAGGAATACTACGACGGCTACGCCAACCGCACGCTCTGGCCGATCTTTCATTCGCGGACCGATTTGGCCGCCTATGAGCGTTCGTTCGGCGAAGGTTATCAGCGGGTCAATCGCCGGTTCGCCGAGACCCTGGCGCCCCTGATCGGACCGGGCGACCGGGTGTGGATCCACGACTATCACCTGATCCCCCTGGCCCAGGAGCTGCGTCGTCTGGGCGTGGCCAATCGGATCGGCTTTTTCCTGCACATCCCCTGGCCGAGCCGGCGGCTGCTGACGACCTTGCCTCAACACCGGGAGCTGGTGGAATCCCTGCTGGCCTACGATCTGGTGGGGTTCCAGACGCGGGACGCTCTGGAGGCGTTCAGCGACTACGTCGAACGCGATCTGGACCTGACGATCGCGGACGGCGTGATCGCGGCCGAAGGCCGCTCGACGCGGATCGGGGCCTTTCCGATCGGCATCGAGGGCGACGCGTTCGCCGAACTAGCGCGCGGGGACACGGCGCAAGCGGCGTTCGAGCGGGTGAGGGTGAGCCAGACCGGGCGCAAGATGATCCTGGGCGTCGACCGGCTCGACTATTCCAAAGGTCTCGAAGAGCGCTTCCTGGCCTATGAGCAGCTTCTGGCAGACCATCCCGATTGGGCCGAGCGGGTGTTTCTGCTGCAGATCGCCACCCCCAGCCGTGACGCGGTGGAGGCCTATCAGGAAATCCGCGCTCGTCTGGACGGGGTGTCGGGACGCATCAACGGCGCCTACGCCACGGTCGATTGGGTGCCGATCCGCTACGTCAACCGCGCCCATCGGCGCGACGAGCTGGCGGGGATCTATCGCGCGGCCCACGTCGGGCTGGTCACCCCCTTGCGCGACGGCATGAACCTGGTGGCCAAGGAATATGTCGCCGCCCAGGATCCCGACGATCCGGGGGTGCTGGTGCTGTCACGCTATGCCGGGGCGGCCGAGCAGATGCAGGACGCCCTGATCATCAATCCGTTCAGCCGCGAGGAGACCTCCGAGGCGCTCGGCCAGGCCCTGGCCATGCCCCGCGCCGAGCGGATCGCCCGCTGGCGGCGGCTGATGGACGGGGTGTCGCGCGACGACGTGGCGGCCTGGCGCGACGCCTACGTCAACGCGCTCGACTGGGGAAAGGCCGATGGCGATCATGAGCACGGGGACAGTCGAAAAGCCTCGTGATACGATGTAGTGATCGATCCTAAATCGAAAAAGGCGACCGTCAGCGTCGCCAGTCGGGAGGAAACGCTCATGAAGCGCAACGGCGGCGTACCGATCGAGGTGATTATCGTGGCCTTGGCCGCCGTGGGATGCCTGGCGGCGATGTCGCTGCGCCTGACGGGCTAAGAGCGCTGCAAAACAGGATTGGAGTGGACGGCTCATGACCCATCTCGACTGGGAAGACGCGCTCGAAATCGTCGTGGGTTTCCTGGACTCGCCCCCCGACGCGGACACCGATGACGGCAGGCGATTTGATCAGGCGCTCTTTCGCGTGTTGGCCGGCGCACCGGCCGCGGGGCAGGACGGTGGGGCGCGAGCCGACGCCACGGCCGGGCTCGACGCCAGCCTGAGGGCGCGACTGGATGACCTGGCCCGTCGCCGCGCGCCGGCCAATCCGTTCGGGGATCATCCCGACGGAATCGGCCCGACCTTGGGCATGGATTTGAGCGGGTCATAGGGCCAGGGGGGGGCGGCGCGGCCATCCTCATCAAGAACTCGCCGCTCCGGCGCCGCCCCGTGAACCTGCCGGCTTGACCCCGACGCCGGGCGCCCCTAGGGCATAAACATCGTAAGGCGATGCAATGTCGCCGACGCTCTTTTCTTGCGCCAGGCAGCGAAACGTCCGTGTCAAAATCCTCGCCGCTCGAAAGGCTCGATCGTCAGCGCAAGCTCGTGGGCGTGCGCGCCCGGCGCTCGATGCGCACCGGGGCGGTGGTGGCCGCCGCCGTGGTGGCGGGCGGCGCCGCTGTCGGGTTCGCCAAGGTTTGCGATGCGGCCATGGCCGTTCACGCTCGGCTTGTCGCCGCATCACCCTGGCTGGGTCCGGCATTGTTGGTCGTGGGTTTGCCGTTGTGCGTCTGGCTGATGCGCCGCTTGGCCCCCGCCGCCGCCGGCAGCGGCATTCCACAGGTGATCGCCGCGGGCGAGATCGGCCGGGGGCGGGGGCTCGATGGCGAAAAGATCCACGACGATCGGGTGTCCATGCGCACCGCCCTGGTCAAGATCGTGCTGGCCGCCTTGCTGCTGGTCTGCGGCGGCTCGATCGGGCGCGAGGGCCCCACCGTGCAGGTGGTCGCCGCGGTCATGGTGTTTCTGACCGGCTGGTTGCGCGGCGGGCCTGGGCGGCGCACCCTGCTGATCGCCGGGGGCGCGGCCGGGGTTTCGGCGGCGTTCAACACCCCCATCGCCGGCATCGTCTTCGCCGTGGAAGAACTGGCCCGCGGCTTCGACAAACGCGCCAACACCGTGGTCATCCTGGCGGTGGTGTCGGCGGGGGTCGCGGCCTATGCGCTCGGCGGCAACTACGCCTATTTTGGCGACATGTCGGGAGCGGCCGGCTGGAAGGCCTGGTTTAGCGCCGCGCTGATCGGCGTGGTGTCGGGCCTCGCTGGCGGGCTCTTCTCGCGGCTGATGGCCGCCGTTCTCGTCGGCGACAATCCCGTGCGCCGATGGAAGGACGCCAGGCCCGTGCGGTTCGCCGCCCTCTGTGGCGTGGCGGCGGCCGCCGCGGCGGTCTTGAGCGGCGGCGTGACCTACGGCGCCGGCTATGCCGAGGCCAAGTCACTGCTGTTTGGCCACTTTGCCTCGGGCTGGGGGTTGGCGGCCGGCAAGTGGCTGGCGACCCTTTCCGCCGCGGCCAGCGGCGCGCCGGGCGGCATCTTCGCGCCCTCTCTGGCCACGGGGGCGGGGATCGGGGCGTTGTTCGCCCACTTGGCGCCCTGGGCGGGCGGCCGCGAGGCCGTCACCCTGGGCATGGCCGGCTATCTGGCCGGCGTCGTCCAGGCGCCGCTGACCAGCGCGGTGATCCTGATGGAGATGACCCGCGACCCGGGGCTCGTCGGGCCGCTCCTGCTCTGTACCCTGATCGCCCGGCGCTGCTCCGAAGCCGTGGCCCCGACCCCGCTCTACCACGCCCTGGCCCGAGCCTGGACGCGGCCGCGCCGTCGCGCGGCCCAGGCCACGCCCGGGGGCGCCCCGGCGCTTCCTCCGGGAGACGACGCGGCATGAGCCTTTTTCACCTGGCGCGAAGGCTCCTGTGCGCCAGCGCCTTGATCATGATCGGAGGGATCGGTGTCAGTGTCATGACCCATGACGCCTGGCTGATGGCGGGCCACATCGCCGGCGTCTTCAGCGCCGTGGTCGCGGCCGCCGCGGTGTTGGCCTTCGTCGTGGCGAGCTTGCGGCGCGTCGCTGGAACGTTGCCGCCGCACCCGCTGGGCGATGCCGAGCTCGCCCCGTACGAGCGGGGGCTCACCGGGCTGGAGGCGGGGGCGGATCCGGCGCGCGCCTTGATGTCGGATGGGTCTTCAGGTCGTTGACCAACGCCTTCATCTGTCCGATCTCGCGCAACTATGCGGTGAGGATCCCATCGGCCAGTTGGCCCACGCGTGGATCGCGGATGTGGGCGCGGCGGCTGGCCATGATGGCGATGAAGTGGTGGGCGGTCATCGACTCCATATAGGCCACGTCGCCGACGCTGACCTGGCTGCGCGCCATCAACAGGCTCGCGGCGAAGATCAGGCCGCCGCCGCCCAGGATCGCGGCGTTCAGCCGCTTGTTCGAATACATGTTCCGCATGAACTGCAGCATGACAGTCGCCATGGCCGCGCCCATGGCCAGCGCCATCCAAGCCGGGGTCTGGCTCAAGGCGACGTGACCTAGAGCATTTTCCGATTGGATCGGAAAAGGCTCTAGACGGTGGTCTGCGTTCCCATTTCCACGACGCGGCCCGGCGGGATGCGAAAGAAGCTGGTGGGATTGGCGGCCACGCCCATCATGAACGCGAAGAGCTTGTCCTGCCAGATCGGCATGCCCTTGGGTGAAGGGATGATTGTGCGTCGGCCCAGGAAGAAGCTCGTCTCCATGATGTCGAACTTCAAGCCCAACCGGCGGCTCTGGTTGAGAGCTTGCGGCAGGTTGGGGCTCTCCATGAAGCCATAGGTGACGGTGAGGATCTTGAAGGCGTCATCGACAGGCTCCAGGCGCAGGCGCGTGGCCTCGTCCACGCGGGGCGTGGCGGCGGTGCGCACCGTCAGGATGACGTTCTGGGCGTGCAGCACCTTGTTGTGCTTCAGGTTGTGCAACAGGGCCAAGGGCGCTTGTTGGGGCTCGGAAGTCAGGAAGATCGCCGTGCCGGACGTGCGATGCGGCGGTTTGGCGGCCAGCGTCCGGACAAGGTCGGCCAGGGGCAGGGTGTCCTGCTGGGCTCGCAGCGCCAGGCGGCGCGCGCCCCGCGCCCAGGTCAGCATGGCCGTCACCAAGCCGCCGGCCAGCAGCAAGGGCAGCCAGGCGCCTTGCGGGATCTTCAGCAGGTTGGCGCCGACGAACACCACGTCCAGTCCGCCGAACACCACCAGCGCGGCGACGGCGTTCCACAGCGGACGATTCCACAGCCGACGAATGATGACGAAGAACAACAGGCTGTCGACCAGCATCGCCCCGGTCACGGCGATCCCATACGCGGCCGCCAGGTTCGACGAGGTCTTGAACATCACCAGCAGCGCCAGGACGCCGACCAGCAGCACGGTGTTGACGCCGGGGACGAAGATCTGCCCCGCCTGCGTCTCGCTGGTGCGCCGGATGACGATGCGTGGCAGCAGACCCAGTTGCACCGCCTGCTGGGTCATGGAAAAGGCGCCGGTGATGACCGCTTGGCTGGCGATCACCGTCGCGGCGATCGACAGCAGCCAGACCGGCCAATAGGCCGCCTGCGGGATCATCTGGAAGAACGGGTTGCCGCGGGCTTCCGGATGGCTCAGCACCAGAGCGCCCTGGCCCAGATAGTTCAGCAGCAGGCAGGGCAGGACGAAGGCCAGCCAGGCGATCCGGATCGGCGTCTTGCCAAAATGGCCCATATCCGCATAGAGCGCCTCGGCCCCGGTCACCGCCAGGAAGACGCTGCCCAGGATGGCGAAACCCAGCAGGCCGTTATCGATCAGGAAGAGCGCCCCGTAGTGGGGTGAAAGGCCCCACAAAATCCCGGGATCGTCGCGGATGTGAAGCAGGCCGAGCACCGCCAAGGTCAGGAACCAGAGCGCGGTGATCGGTCCAAACAGCCGCGCGACGCTGGCCGTACCGCGCGACTGGACCATGAACAGGCTGACCAGGACGCCAATCGTCAAGGGCATGATCAGGAATGACAAGGTACGTCCAAACTTGGGGACCTCCCGCAAGCCTTCCATCGCGCCGAGCACCGAGACGGCGGGCGTGATGATGCCGTCGGCATAGAAAAAGGCCGCGCCCAGGATGCCCAGGACCAAGACCGCGAACGAGCGCCGCCGTCCCGGGGTCTTGGCCAGGGCGCGCTGGGCCAGGGCCATCAGGGCCAGCGTCCCGCCTTCGCCCTTGTTGTCGGCGCGCATCAGGAAAACGACATATTTGAGCGTCACCACCAAGATGAGGGCCCAGGTCACCAAGGACACGACGCCCAGCACCGCCAGGGGCGCGGTCCCGCCTGACCGCGAATGGGCCAAGGCTTCGCGCATCGCGTAAAGGGGGCTTGTTCCGATATCGCCGAAGACCACCCCGATCGCGCCCAAGGCCAGAGGCCAGAAGCGCTCGGCCGACGGCGCGGCATGGCTGTCGGTCGCATCGGTGACGATTTGGGTCATGTCATCCTCGCCAGCGCCGCACCCGGGCGCCTCCAGCGCGCCAAGGTTCGCGGTTCAAGCGCGCGAACCTCAAGGACGATGCATCAGGCGGGCTCATTCCGTCAGCACCAGGCAATCCTCGCCCTCGGCGGCCAGCAGAGCGCAGGCCGCGTCGGCGCCTTCGGCGGTGCGGGCCGCGAAGCGCGCCGCGAAGAGACGACCGATCCTGGCCACGTCCCGCGACCGGGTCCCAAACCGGCGGGGATGGCGCTTGACGACATCGGCCAGGCGCGCCTGGCCGCGCGCCTTGGAGCGGAACGCGCCAACCTGCACCCAAAGGCGGGGCGGCGGCGAGGCCGCGGGCGAGGCGTCGCCCTGCGCCGTCGTCGGTTCGGCCTGGGTCAGGGCCGCCTGAATGACGGGCGGCGAGGCGACATCGTCCGAAGCGGCCGAGGCGTACGAAAGGGGCGCGGCGGGTTCGGCCAACAGGTCCGCGACCGTCAACTCGAAGCCGGCCGAGCGGATCGCGAGGCTGGAAAAGCTGGCCTGGACCAGTTTGGCCATGAACGCGTCGCGGGACCGCGCCGAGCGACCACCTAGCACCACGGCGATCACCCGCCGACCGTCGCGCGCGCCCGAGGTCAGCAGATTGTAGCCGGAGGCGTTGATGAACCCGGTCTTGAAGCCGTCGATGCCAGGGCGGGCCAGCAGGCGATTGTGACCCTGGATCAGCCGTCCGCGGAACACAGTCTGTTCCTGGTTGAAAATGGCGTAGTCGTCGGGATGGTCGCGCAGAAAAGCCCGGCCCAGCAGCGCCAGATCCCGCGCGGTGCTGAAATGGCCCGCTTGGGGCAGGCCCGAGGCGTTGCGAAACTGCGTGTGCGCCAAGCCAAGGCTCCTGGCCTTGGCGGTCATGGCGCGCGCGAAGGCGGCCTCGTTCCCGGCCAGATGCTCGGCCAGGGCCGTGGCGATATCATTGGCCGACTTGACGACCAGCACGTCCATGGCCTCACGCACGCTTATGCGCTCACCGGCCCGCAGGCCAAGCCGGGAAGGGGGGCGAGACGCGGCGCGTCGCGAGATGACCACCTGATCGGCCGATTTGACGCGCCCGGCGTCCAAGGCGTCGAACGCCAGATAGAGCGTCATCACCTTGGTCAGGGAGGCCGGATAGCGTCGCGCATCGGCGTGGCGGGCGTAAAGGGTCTCGCCGGTCCACGCGTCGATGACGATCGCCGCGAAGCGTTGCTCGACCGGACTGCCGGCCTCCGCCTGGGCGGGCGCGCGGAAGAGCGTCGCGACGAGGACGGCGAGGAGCATGATCGGCGCAAGGCGCGGACGCGACGACAAAAGCATGGGCAGTCCGCCGGCCAGCGGTCCCTAAACTGGATAGGAGTGTGTGGCCCATGTCGCCGCCGGTCCGGTTAACGAGATCTGAATTCGAGCCGATAAAGTATCGTTGCACGATGTTTTGTTGTCTCAAAGCGCCTTGGTGGGGGGCTCGACGACCCACGAGCCGATTGAGGGCCCGCGGCCATCGTTACGCAGGCAGATCCAGGCGCCCGCCGGCCGCCTGGGGCTGGCCCGTCAAGCTCAGCGCCGGGCCATCGATCTGGGCGGTGACCAAAGCCTCGACCGGCCGCGCGGCGACGGCGTCCGGCGCGTCGACGAAGACCCCATGTTGCTGCTCGCCGCAGCCCCGGGCCGTCGCCAGGCCCTTGAGAAAGCCGCGCCGCACCGCGCCGGCGGTAAGCGCCTCGCGCACCTCGTGCTCATGGCGATCCGCGCGGCCAGGCGTTCGCAGGTCAGCGAGGCGGGGCGGGATGGCCGTGGCGTCGGGCCACGCGACAGGCCTTGGCGCCATCGGGCCGCGACGCCCCGCGGACCAGAGGCGCCGCGCCAGCCAGAGACTCGCCGACCTGTTGATCGGAAGGCTCGGTCCGGGCTTGGGCTCCGCCCGCCAGGAGCGCCAGGAGCGGCAGGAGCGCCAGGATAAGCAAGACGGCTAGGCCGGCTTCGCGGATCATGGGTTGGAGCCTTTCGCGCTCGACGACGCTGGGTCGGGCAGGGCGTAGGCGATCAGGGCGTCGCCGATCGGCGTCTCCATGAAGTGATGCCCGCCGGCCATGATCACCAGATATTGCTTGCCGCCGACCTCATAGGTCATCGGCGTGGCTTGGCCGCCAGCCGGGAGGACGTCCTGCCAAAGCGTGCGGCCGGTCTTCAGGTCGACCGCCCGGATCAGATTGTCGGTGGTCGCGGCGATGAAGATCACCCCGCCGGCCGTGACGACCGCCCCGCCATTGTTGGGCGTGCCAATGGTCAGAGGCAGGTGCGAGGGGATGCCGAACGGACCGTTGGTGCGCGCCGTGCCCAAGGGGCGATCCCAGAGCGTCTTGCCGCTGAGCAGGTCGATGGCCCGCAGGCCGCCGTAGGGCGGTTGCTTGCACAAAAGGCCCGTGACCGGCAGGCGCCAGCCGGCGTTGACGTCGATGGCGTAGGGCGCGCCCGCCTGCGGATCTCCCGCGCCCTCGGCGCCCTTCTTCAGGCTGCCGCCGCGTTCCTGGCCGCGCGGCGCCCAGCCCTTCTTGTCGGCTTCGGCGCGCGGAACCAGGCGATTGTAGTTGGGCATGTCGTTGTAGTTGGCGACGATGACGCCGCGCACGGGATCCACGGCCACGCCGCCCCAGTCCGAGCCGCCGTTGTAGCCGGGATATTC
Organism: Caulobacter sp. FV1ye6ST; assembly: GCF_058681225.1. NCBI lineage: Bacteria > Pseudomonadati > Pseudomonadota > Alphaproteobacteria > Caulobacterales > Caulobacteraceae > Caulobacter > Caulobacter sp. FV1ye6ST. The sequence continues at coordinate 3,127,776 of NZ_CM178733.1, read as the reverse complement.
GACATAGCGGCCCTTGGTCTCTGGAGGAGTGTAGAAGCCCTTGTAGGTGGCCAGTCGAAACTGGATCCGGCAGATCATCTGGTCGATCGGCGACATGCCCCACATCGACCTTTCGGTCAGGTCGGGCTTGCGCAGGGTGTGGTAGAGCGAGAACGGCTGAGTGGCCGCGCGTTCATGAGGCTCGACGCCGCCGGTGGGGACGCGCCGCTCGACCACCCCGGTCAGGGGCGATCCGGTCCGGCGGTTCAGAACATAGAGGTCGCCTTGCTTGCTGGGCAGGATCAAGGCGGGCACCGGACCCCGCGTTGTCGGGAAATCCACCAGGGTAGCCTGCGATCCGAGGTCATAGTCCCAGACGTCGTTATGCACCGCCTGGAACGACCAGACCTCGCGTCCCGTCGCCGCGTCCAGCGCCACCAGCGAGGTGGAATGGGCCTTTTCGCGCGAGGTGCGCAGGCCGCTCCAATAGTCGACCGCTGAATTGCCGAGCGGCAGATAGACCAGGCCCAAGGCCTCGTCCGCCGTCGCCGTCGTCCACATGTTGGGGGTGCCGCGCGTGTAGGTCTCGCCAGGCGGCGGCGCGCCGGTCCGCTCGGGCCGCGCCATGTCCCAGGCCCAAACCAGCTTGCCGCTGACCACGTCGTAGCCCTGGATCACGCCGGAGGGCGCGTCGCGCTTTTGGCCGTCGAGCACCTGGTGGCCCGTGACCACGACGCCACGCACGATGGTTGGGGCCGAGGTGATGGAGAACATGCCCGGGACGTGCCGGCCGATCCCCTGGGTCGTATCGACCTGACCGCCGAAACCGAAGCCGGGGCAGGGACGGCCCGTGGCCGCGTCCACGGCGATCAGACGCGCGTCCAGGGTCCCCTCGATGATCCGGGTGGCGCACACCTCGCCCGACTTGGCGCCGGGCACGGCGTAGTAGGCAACCCCGCGGCAGGCGGCGGTATAGGGGATGTGGATGTCGGCGACCTTGGGGTCGAAGCGCCAGCGCGTCTTGCCAGTGGCCGCGTCTAGGGACATCAGAATGTTCTTGGGCGTGCAGAGATAGAGGCTGTCGCCGACCTTCAGCGGCGTGGTCTCCGCGCCGTATTGCGATCGCGCCTGGGCAGTGGTCGGCAGGTCGCCCGTGTGGATCAACCAGGCTCGCTGCAGTCGGCCGACATTGGTCGGTGTGATCTGCGCCAGGGTCGAATAGCGCTGGGCGCCGTAGGTTCCGCCATAGGCGGGCCAGTCGGCGCCGGCCGCCCCCGCCGCCAGCGGGCCAGGACCGAGCGTCGTCGCGCCGGGGGGCGGGGCGCGGCCGGCCACGAGTACGGCGATCACCAGCACGGCCATCAGCGTGCTGGCCCCGACCGCCAGCCCCAGGCTCGCGCGACGGGGCGCGCGGTCCCGTGTCAGGTTGGGGACGCTGGCCATGACCAGCAGCAGCAGCATGAAGGGGCCGACCAGCCTTGGGGTCAGCGCCCAGCCATTGAGTCCCGATTCCCAAAGCGCCCAGACCAAGGTCGCGGCGAAAACCCCTGCGTAGAGCCAGGCGCCCCGGACGCGACGGCGAACCATTAGCGCGCCTGAGCCGACCAAGCCCAATCCCGCCAGCAGGTAGTAGGGCGATCCCCGGACGAGCACGAGCCAAAGGCCGCCCGCTGACAGGATCGCGCCGATCAACACCAGGATGACGCCCACGGTTCGTGCGAACCAGGCGGGGCCTTGGACCAGGGTCTTGGGGGCGTTCATCATTGGAGGTCTCGGCTGGAATCTGTGCGCGGCAAGGCGCGCGAGCAGCGGTGAGCGGCCGCGCACCACAGACAATGCGTGAGACGGCCCAGCGGCGCCGAAAAAAGATCGCTTCACGATGTATTTGTTTTTCGTGGGTGACGCGAGATGGCGCTGGAGCGCTCAGGCCGTGTCCGCCGTCGCCGCGCGGATCCGGCAGGCCAAGTGAAAAAACGAACGACCCGAAGCCGGTTTTGCTTGACCTCGGCGGAGCTTGCGACAAGTTTCCGGCCAGACATCAGGCTGCGGTTGTGGCCAGGCCGCGCCTTCGGGCGAATACGGTCCGGCGTCCGTCGATAACCTGACGCCACGACAGCTCGATCCATTCTGGAGGCCGCCGTGGCAGAACACATGACGTTTGCACGACCTATCTTGAAGCCCGTCCTGGCCTTTGGCGGCCGCTCGCCCGGTGGTCTCTCGGCGCCCTCGTCTCTGATTTCGAGGGCCTGACGCCATGACCCCTTCTCAACAGGACCGGGTTCGCCCGATGTCGGCGCTGCGCGCCTTTCTCCAGCACGAGGCGTCTGGCGGGTATGTGCTGATGGCGGCCGCCGCGTTGGCGCTGGTCGTCGCCAACACGCCCTTGGCGGGCGCCTATTTCGCGCTGCTGGGCCATCACCTGGGCTTTTCCCTGGGGCCGGTCTCGCTCGACGAGAGCGTGCTGCATTGGATCAATGACGGCCTGATGGCTGTCTTCTTCCTGCTGGTCGGGCTGGAGATCAAGCGCGAGGTCCTGGACGGCCAGCTGTCGCGGCCCTCGCGCATCATCCTGCCGGGTTTGGCCGCCTTGGGCGGGGTCGCCGCGCCGGCCCTGATCTATCTGGTCTTCAACGCCGCCAATCCCGAAACGCGCGCCGGATGGGCCATTCCGTCGGCGACCGACATCGCCTTCGCGCTCGGCGTTCTGGCCTTGCTGGGCGATCGCGTCCCCACCTCGCTCAAGATCTTCCTGACCGCTATCGCCATCATGGACGACCTGGCGGCCATCGTGATCATCGCCATCTTCTATACCGCGCAGCTTCACCTGGGCGCCCTGGCGGTCTCGGGGGCCATCCTCCTGGGCATGGTCCTTCTGAACCGACTCGGCGTGAAGGCCCTTTGGCCCTACCTGCTGGGCGGCATTCTTCTATGGTTCTTCGTCCTGGAGTCCGGTGTCCACGCGACCCTGGCCGGAGTGGCGCTGGCCATGGTCATCCCGCTGCGCAGGAGCCCCGCCTGTCCCGACGACGTGACCTCGCCGCTTCATCGGCTGGAACACGCGCTGCACAAGCCGGTGGCGTTCGTGATCGTGCCGCTGTTTGGTTTCGCCAATGCGGGCCTGTCGTTCACCGGCGTCAGCCTAGGCAACCTTCTGGACCCGGTTCCGCTGGGCGTCGCCCTGGGCCTGTTTTTCGGCAAGCAATTGGGGGTCTTCGTCACCGCCTGGGCGATCGTGCGGCTGGGCTGGGCCGACATGCCCAAATACGCCTCGACCGGCCAGCTCTATGGCGTGGCGGTGCTTTGCGGCATCGGCTTCACAATGAGCCTGTTCATCGGCAACCTGGCCTTTCGGCAAGCCTATCTGGTCGACGAGACGAAGATTGGCGTGCTCGCCGGCTCCTTGGCTTCGGCCTTGCTGGGAATGCTGATCCTGCGCGCCGCCAAGTCCGATGTCCCCGAAGGTGTCCGCGTCCCAGCCGAGGTCGTGGAGGAAGACGCGCGGATGGACCCCCGATAGGCGCATGGTGTCGCGTCGGGCGCTCCTTTCCAAGCCGTAGAATTTACGAGGCATCCATGACAGCCTTCGATCTTGCCGCGATCTTCCTGGCCCTGGTGGGGCTGGTGGGCTGGTTGAACGTCCGGTTCTTCCGTTTGCCGACCGCCACGGCGATGGTCCTGGCCGGGCTTGCCGGCGCGGGCCTGTTGCTGGCGGCGCGCGCGTGGCTTCCGGGACCCAATGCGGCGGGTCAGCTCGTCGGCGCGATCGCGGGCGTCGATTTTCCCAAGACCGTGCTCGGCTACATGCTGGCCTTTCTGCTGTTTGCTGGGGCCATGCAGGTCAGCCTCGCGGAGCTTCGCAAGCGGCTGCTGGCCATCGCCAGTCTGGCGACCATCGGCGTCCTGGCCTCGACCCTGATCGTCGGCGGCGGCCTGTGGGCGACGGCGAGGTGGCTCGACCTGCCGCTAACGTTGCCTTGGGCGTTCGTGTTCGGCGCGCTGATCAGTCCGACCGACCCGATCGCCGTACTGGCGGCGGTGCGACAGGGCAGCCTGTCGAAGACCCTCGAAGCGGTGCTCCAGGGCGAGGCCTTGTTCAATGACGGGATCGGCATCGTCGTGTTCACCGCTGCGGTCGCGATCGCCAGCGGGGGCGGGGACCTCCACCCCCTGCAGGCGATCGGCCAGGTCGCCATCGAGGCCATTGGAGGCCTGACCCTTGGCTTGGCCGCTTCGCTCCTGGTCATCGCCGGCATGAGGGCCATCGACGACTACGCTGTCGAGGTCGGGCTCTCCATCGCGCTGGCGGTCGGCGTCTACGCCCTGGCCGACACGCTCCACGTCAGCGGTCCGATCGCTGTCGTCGTCGCGGGGCTGATGGTCGGCAATCTGGGCATGCGCACGGCGATGAGCGACATGACCCAGAGGCACGTGCACGGCTTTTGGACCCTGGTGGATGAGATCCTCAACGCCTTGCTCTTCCTGCTGCTGGGTCTGGAATTGGTCGTGGTGCCGTTCGATACCAGGATGATGGGCCTGTGGATCGTGGCCATACTGCTTGTGGTCCTGGCGCGGCTGATCGTCGTCGCGCCCTGGGGCGCCTTCTTCCGGCGCCATGAACAGCAACGCGGCGCCAGTTTGCTGCTCGGTTGGGGCGGTCTTCATGGGGCCTTGTCGCTGGCGCTGGCGCTTACCCTGCCTCTGGGCCAGGCTCGCACCCTGATCCTGTCGACGACCTTCGCGGTCGTGATCTTTTCGGTGCTGGCCCAAGGACTCACCTTCGGGCGGCTCGCCGCGAAATTCGCGGCGCGACAGGAACGGTGACCAGCGGGACGCGGCTGCCAACGGTCCGAGCCATTGCGCGATCCCTACCGCGGGCGCCGCGTGAGCGCTTGAGTTGAGACCCAGACTAATGCCCGCCGCTTTGCGGCAGGTAGGTTTTGTCGTGCTGGCCGACGCGCTGGATCAGGGTCGTGGTCGCCGCGTTCATCCCCGTCAGGCTCACCTCCGCGCCCTGGCGGCGATAGCGGAACACCACCTTGTCGACGGCCGCCGCTCCAGTGAGGTCCCAGAGGTGGGCCTCGGTCATGTCGATTTCGACGCGCCGGGGATGGCCGTGATGCTCGAAGCTGGCGGCGAACAAGTCCGCCGAGGCGAAGAACAACTGGCCGCTGACACGGTAGCGCAAGTGGCCTTCCTCCGGCGTCTCCAACTCCATGACGATGATGGTCTTGCCGACCTTGCGCATGAAGAAGATGGCCGAGAGGATGACGCCCAGCACGACGCCCTTGGACAGATCGTGCGTCGCGACCACGGCGGCTGTGGTGGCGACCATCACGATCGACGACTGAATGGGCGTCGAGCGCAGCCGCGACACCGAGCTCCAATCGAAAGTGCCAATCGAAACCATGATCATCACCGCCACCAGAGCGGCCATTGGAATGCGAGCCACCCAGTCCTGCAGGACCAGCATCAGGAACAGAAGGAAAAGACCGGCCCAAAGGGTTGAGAGGCGGCCGCGCGCACCTGAGGTGACGTTGATCATCGATTGGCCGATCATGGCGCAACCGGCCATGCCGCCGAACAGGGCCGAGGCGATGTTGGCGATGCCCTGGCCGCGTGTCTCGCGATCCTTGTCCGAAGGGCTATCGGTGATGTCGTCGATAAGGTTGGCGGTCAGCAGCGATTCCAGCAGGCCGACGAAGGCCAGGGTCGCGGAGATCGGCGCGATGATCCGCAGGGTCTCCCAGGTCAGCGGAACCATCGGCAGATGGACGGCCGGCAAGGTCTTGGGCATGTGACCCATGTCGCCCACGGTGCGAACATCTAGGCCGGTGATGATGGCGAAGGCGCTGAGCACGATAATCGCCACCAGCGCCGAGGGTACGGCCTTGGTGAGGCGCGGCAGGCCGTAGATGATCGCCAGGCCCGCGCCGACCATGGCGAAGGTCTGCCAGTTGGCGCCGATCAGCTGTGGCATCTGGGCCAGGAAGATCAGGATGGCCAGAGAGTTGACGAAGCCGGTCATCACGCTTCTGGAGACGAACTTGATATAGCGACCCAGCTTCAGCAGGCCGATGATGATCTGGAAAACGCCGCATAGGAGAGAAGCGGCGAACAGGTATTCCAGGCCATGGTCACGAACCAGGGTGACCATCAGCAGCGCCATGGCGCCGGTCGCGGCCGAGATCATGGCTGGGCGTCCACCGACCAGGGAAATGGTCACAGCGATGACGACGGAGGCGTAGAGGCCAACCGCCGGATCGACGCCGGCAATGATCGAAAAGGCGATAGCTTCCGGGATCAGCGCCAGAGCCACGACGGTCCCCGCCAACAGATCGCGGCGAGGATTGGCGAACCATTGCTGGCGCGCCGAAGCAAGTAGCGTCATGTGAACTTCAGTCTTCAGGTCGAGCGGTCAGCGCGAAGCGCTTCAAGTCCGCTTGGGTTTCCCGAGGGATCGGCGCCCGGGGTAGCCACCCGATCTTGTCGGGTCCTTGTTGCCGCCCTCGAATGGCGCAAGTGGCCTGGGAAAGCAAGGCGATCAGCCCTGTTCCCAAGGCGCGTTCGCGGGCGACCCAAAAGGTGATTTCAGAGGCTGATCAAGGGTCTGTCGGCTCGGTTCTTTGGACATTCCAATGCTCGACGATGCTGAGACTCTCGCGATGGCCGGGTGGGTTCGCATAGTCCACCAGGGTGATGATCCGAGGCTGGGCCTCAAGCAAGACGATGCTGCTGGCCCCAGGGTGCGGGGTGAACCCGGACGCGGTCGGCAGGGCCTGGATCGTCTTGTTGAGCCGTTCGACGAGTTCGAAATCGCGAACCTCGGTGACATGGGCGGCCATCGACAGGCTGTAGGGGCCAGCCGGGCCGCCGCCGATCGCGATCGACACCCGCGGGTCCGCGGCGATGTTGGCGAACTTCTGGCTGTCGGTGGCGACCACGAAATAGAGCGCATGTTCGCGCCGGAAGTAATTGACCAGGGTGACCTGTGGCCAGCCGTCGGGGCGGTTCGTCGCGAGGGCCATCAGGTGGCTGCCGTCCAGGACGGCGAGGATGCGGGCCCGGAGGCCAGCCTCGTCAGTGGTCTGAGGAGGCTCGGCGGATGAGAGGGGCATGGTGCTGTTCCTATTTCAGGTCGATAGCGGTCGCTGTTGATCCTTGGGAGGGGCGATGGCCCAGGCGTCGGGCCAGTCCAAACCAACCGCCGCTGGCGATGGCGATCAGCAGAGCACTGACCAGGAGGCCCAGCGAGGGCGGTGCGACCTTGAAGATCGTGTCCAGGGTCGGCACGGCGAAGATCAGGGCCAGGAAGCCGGATGCCGCCGCGGCGATGATCCAGTAGATGCGGCGATGCGGCGCGAACAGTCGGCCTCCTGAAGAGGACGCATCGGCCAGGGCGAGGATCAGGTTGCCGGCGACCAGGGTGAGGAAGGCCGCGCCTCGCGCTTGGTTTTCCGGGTGATGGGCGAGCGCCCGGAGATAGATCCCCAGCACGCCGGCCAGCACGCCAGTCCCCTGCAGCAGGGCCAGGCCAAGCTGGAGAGGTCCGAACAGCGGCTCGTCATGGCGTCTCGGCGGCCGCTTCATCGCGTTCGCGCCGCCGGGCTCAGCCTCGAACACCATCGCGCAGACAGGATCGATCACCAGTTCCAGAAACACCACGTGCATCGGGTAGAGCAGGGGCGGCAGGCCCATGACGATCGGGATCAGCGCGACCCCGGCGATCGGCACATGGATGGCGGTGATATAGACCAGCGCCTTGCGCAGGTTGACGAAGATCCGCCGTCCAAGCCGCACGCCGCCGACGATCGAGGCGAAGCTGTCGTCGAGGATCACCAGGTCAGCGGCCTCGCGGGCGACGTCCGTGCCCTTCTGTCCCATGGCGATGCCGATATGAGCCGCTTCCAGCGCAGGCGCGTCATTGACCCCGTCGCCGGTCATGGCGACGACCTGGCCGTCGGACTTCAAGGCCTGGACGATGCGCAGCTTCTGCTCTGGGATGATGCGGGCGAAGATCCTGGTCTCGCGAAGGCGCTCGGCCAGGGCCGTGTCGTCCAAGGCGGCGATCTCGCCGCCCAGCAACACCCCGCCGGAGGTGTCCAGGCCCGCCGCCTTGGCGATGGCCAGGGCGGTCGCCGGGTGATCGCCGGTGATCATGACCACGGAGATGCCCGCCTCCCGCGCCTCCTTCAGCGCCGCCGGGACATCGGCGCGGACGGGATCAAGGAAGCCGATAAGCCCCGCGAATTGGAACGGAGCGTCTTCTGGAGTCTCAGGAAAGCTCGCTTTGGTCTGGCAGGACGCCGCGCCCAGCACCCGCAGGCCCTGGACGGCGAACCGCTCGACGACGTCCGTGAGGCGAGCGACTTGATCATCGGGCAGGCGGCATAGCCGGAAGATCGCCTCTGGCGCACCCTTGGCGGCGGCGCGCCACTGATCCGCGGGCTCGCGCCAGACCTGGATCATGGCCATCATTTCGGGGCGAAGGGGCCAGGTGCGGTCCGGCTCAGCCAAGACGCCGGAGGTGGCGGGCGTCGAGACCTCGAGCACAGCCCGCACCGCCTTGTCCATCGGATCGACGGGATGGACGGCGCAAGCCAGTCCGGCCACGTCCAACAAGCCGAGCGCCCCGCCAGCCAAGGCGACGTCCGGCGCGACGGCGACATCTTCGTCCTGCGTCCAGAGACGAGCCACCCGCATCCGGTTCTCGGTCAGGGTGCCGGTCTTGTCGACGCACAGGAAAGACGCGCCGCCCAGCGCCTCGATCACCGCGCTGCGCCGGACCAGAACCTTCTGCTTGGCGAGACGGCCGGCGCCGAGCGCCAGGAAGACCGCCAGCACCATGGGAAATTCTTCGGGGATCAGGGCGATGGCGACCGTGATCCCGGCCAGGACGCCGCCAACCCAGTCCTGACGCAGCAGCCCGTAGGCGATAGCGACAACGGCGCAGAAGGCGATCGCCAGTCCGCCCAGCAGAGCGACCAGGCGCCCCGCGGTCTTCTGCAGCGGGGTGGGCTCCTGAACGATCGCGGCCAGAGAGACACCGATGCGACCCAGCGCCGTATCGGGCCCTGTCTTGCCGATCCGCGCCACGCCCTGGCCCCGGACGATCAACGTCCCCGAGAACAGATAGGGACTGGTCTCGGCGCCAGGCCGGGTGTCGGCGTCGGCCGCTTCGCCCTCGATCAGCGGGCGCTTGGACACCGGGGCGGATTCGCCGGTCAGGGCGGATTCATCGACGCTCAGGACATCGCCCGCGACCAAGGCGCCGTCGGCGGGGAGGCGTTCGCCTTCGCCGACCAGAACGATGTCGCCAGGAACCAGATCGCGCGCGGCGAGGCGAACTTCGATCCCATCGCGGATAGCACGGGCATGGGGTTGAGAGAGATCACGCAGGGCCGACAGCGCTCGCTCGCTGCGCGCCTCCTGCAGCACGACCAGCCCGATGGTGGCCATGGCCCCGGCCATCAGGAACAGGCCTTCGCCAAGGTCGCCCAGCACCAGATAGAGGCTCGCGGCCCCAATGAGCAGCAGGAACATCGGCTCGCGCAGGGTGTCGAGAATGATCCTCGCCAAGCCGCGGCTGGAGGCCTGGGGCAGGGCGTTGGGGCCGAACCGCGAGAGCCGTTGCGCGGCCTCTGCCGTCGTCAGTCCGCTGAGGCCGGCGCGGGCCATGAGGCTTGTCCGTTCCGCCGGCGCTCGCCGGCTGTGAAGGTCAATGCGAGAGAAGGGTGGGACAGGGAACGCGACTGAGACTGTGCTGGGTCGCGCCGCCGAGCAGGAACTCGCGCGCCCGCGAATGACCAAAGGCGCCCATAACTATCAGGTCTGGCTGGGTTCGTTCCAAGTATCGATCCAATCGCGCTCTTGAGGGTCATTTCGGAGGTGACTTGGGCGCGCCCAGGATCATGAAGCGGGCCAGGGGACGCTTGAAGAGCAGCAGGTAGGTGACGTGACCGGCGACCAGAAGCATCAGGCCGTTGCCGAACAGTTCGTGGATGTCGCCGAGCGGACTTTCCTCGCGCCCCTCATCCTCTTCGCCACCCTCGTGCTCGCCGCGCGTTTCAACCTGCGCCGCGACCGGTCCGGATGCGGGACTTGAGGCGGACTTGAGGGTTCGCCCCCGATCCATCGCGATGCCCGTCCCGGTCACCCCGATCAGGCAGACAGCAATGCCGAGCAGCAGGACCCGACTGATGGCCGGATGGGTGAAGGCGTTGTCGAGCTTGAGGCCATGGATTTGCGGGTAGAACCGCATGAGGCCCAACTGGGGCGCGCCCGTCAGCGCCATGATCACACGCAACAGGATCACAACCGCGACGCCATAGCCAAGCCAGGCGTGAACAGCCCCCCATTCGGTGCTGAAATAGGCCGCCAGCACCAGGACGGCGAGCACGGCGTGGTAGGCCCGAAGGCGCGTCATGACCGGCATGGCCAGCCCTTTCTCGGTGTTGAGGTCGCGTTGCGATCGCGCCAAGGACCACAGGCGGCGCGTAATCCTTGAGACTGTCGGGAAGGCGATGCGTCGGCGGCCGGATCCTGTGTCCGAGCGCCGCCAACGGTCTGCCAGTGATCAGACCCCTTTCGGGTCCGACCGCTTGGCGATCTCGCATGAGATCGTCGTCTGGAATGGCCGCCTAGATAACGTCAATTCGCCGGGGCGCGGGACGTTCCGCGCCAAGCGGCCGCCTCGGCCGGAATCTGGCCGAGGCGTTTGGCGTTACTTGCCGGCCAGCTGGTCGTGAGCGGCCTTGTAGCGGGCATAGTGGTCGCCCTCGTCGGCGGCGATCTGGCGAAAGAGGGCGGCGGTCTTCAGGTCGCCAGCCTTTTGCGCCTGGTCGGCGAAGCCGATGTACATGATCTTGTTCTCGTACTTCTCGCCGGCCATGGCGTCGAGCAGGTTGGCGGCGTTGGTTCCGTCCAGCTTCAGGGCGTCGGCCTCACGCGCGAAATGCTCGTTCGCCTCGACATTGGCCGAGTCCTCGAACAGCTTGGCCAGGGCTTCATTGCCGCCTTCGCGGGCGACCTCGGCGTAGCGACGGTACTTGAGGTTGGCGAAGGCCTCGCCGTGCATGGCGGCCTGTAGGTTCTCGCGGGTCTGGGTAGACAAGGTGTCGGCGGCGAAGGCCGTACCGGTCGAGACGATGGCGGCCAGCGCGGCGGCGGCCAGAAGCTTGGTCAGGGTCATGTGAAGTCTCCGAGGTCGCGCGGTTCGCGCTTCGTCAACCTCCGCCCGCAGCCTGACGAAAACCTGACAGGCCTGGCGATCGCGAAAACTGGCGTCCGTCAGGTTTTCGTCAGCCGCCGCGGTCAGCCTGGCGATCAAGGAGCGCCCGCTCCGGATCTCAGCGGAGAAAGTCCATGCGCAAATTCTTGATCTCGGCGACCATCGCCGCCGCCACCCTGTCCATCGCCGGCGCCGCCGTCGCTGGCCCCAAATGCACGACCGAGCCCAAGGCCAAGTGGCTGACCGAGGCCCAGATGAAGGCCAAGATCGCGGCCCTGGGCTACACCAAGATCAAGACTTTCCAGGTCAGCGGCAGCTGCTACGAGATCTATGGGACGAACAAGGCCGGCAAGAAGGCCGAGGTCTATTTCAACCCTGTCTCCGGCGCGATCGTTCAGGACAACGAGGACTAGACGCCAATGTCGCCTCAAACCTCGGGCGACGCCGTTCCGGTCTCCAGCGCCTTGGCGCCGCCGCCCCCGGCGCGCGTCAAGGTGTGGGATCCGCTCGTGCGCCTCTTCCATTGGACACTGGCCTTGGGCTGCATCGCCAACCTGACCGTCCTGCGGGAGGTCAAGACGGTCCACCGTTATGTCGGCTATGTCGTGCTGGCCGCTGTCGTGATCCGCCTGGTCTGGGGCTTCATCGGTACGCGACATGCCCGCTTCGCCGACTTCGCGCCCGGCCCGCGCCGCCTGCTGGCCTATCTGGTCGCCCTGTCGCGAGGCCGGGAGCCACGCTATGTCGGGCACAATCCGGCGGGGGCGTTGATGATGCTCGCCTTGATAGGCCTTGTCATGACGTGCGGCGTCACGGGTTGGATGATGGGGCTAGACGCCTTCTGGGGCGAGCGGTGGCTTGAAACCCTGCACGAAGGCGCGGCCAATGTGATCCTGGTCATGGCGATCGTCCACGTTGTGGCGGCGCTTGTCGAAAGCTGGCGCCACCGCGAGAACCTGGTCCTGTCGATGATCACCGGTTTCAAGCGCGCGCCGAAGGGAAGCGACGTCCGCCATGCGCCTGCTGCTGATTGAGGACAATGCGCGCCTGGGCGAGTTGATCGTCGAAGGGCTCGAGCGAGAGGGCTTCGTCATCGACTGGCGCGAGACGCTGGAAGAGGGGCGGGAGGCGCGAGGACTGGCGGCTTATGACCTGATCCTGCTGGATCTGGGCCTGCCGGACGGCGATGGCCTGGATCTCGTCAGGCGCCTGCGCCGTGATCGTGATGTCGTACCGATCCTGATCCTGACCGCGCGCGGCGGCCTGGGCGAGAAGATCGCCGGGCTCGACGTCGGCGCCGACGACTATCTGGTCAAGCCGTTCGACATCGCCGAGCTGGCGGCGCGTTGCCGAGCCCTCCTGCGACGGCCCGGCGCCTGCCTGGGCGTCGTCCTGAGCGCGGGCAATGTCGCCTTGGACACCGCCGGCCGGAGCCTTCAGGTCGCGGGCGTCAGCGTCGCCATCACCCCTCGGGAGCTGGCTTTGCTTGAACGCCTGTTGCGGCGTGCGGGTCAGGTCGTTCCCAAGGCCAGCCTGGAAGATCAGCTCTACGCCATGGATGCGGAAGTGACGCCCAACGCCCTCGAGGTAGCCGTCTCGCGCCTGCGCAAGCGCCTCGCCAGCGCAGGGGCCGACGTCATTTTGCGAACAGCCCATGGTGTCGGCTATGTCCTGTTGACCTCATCGCACGCGGCTTCCGCGCATGGCTGAGGCCACACCCGTCGCGCCGCGCCGACAAAGTCTGTTCACGCAGATCGCCCTGCGGCTGACCCTGTTGGCCCTGGTCTTCGCCCTGCTCGATGTGGCGATCGTCGTGCCGATGTACGCCAATGACCAGCAGGCGCTGGCGGAGGACTTCATCGCTCAGCAGGCGCGACGCGCCGATCGCCTGATGGCCGGCGGGCCCCATTCGCAGGAGGCTTCTGCCGCCTTGGCCCAGTTGGCTAAGCCCGCAGGGGTGAGCGTCTGGCGGGTCGAGGTATTTGACGCCAGGCAACGCTTGGTGGGCAAGGCGGGGGATCTGGCTGGCGCTTCCACGGCGCCGACGGCGGGCATGCTGGACTGGACCCAGCGCGAGACCACCTCTCAAGGCACACGAATTTTTGGGGTTCAGCGGTTTGATGGCAAGGCAGGGCCCCGCTGGATCGCGATCACCGCGCAGGCCCGTGGAAATCGCCTCTACTGGCCGGTGATCGGCCAGGAACTGGTCGAGCATGTCGCCCTGCCGCTCATTCCGCTGACCCTGCTCCTGCTGCTGTTCAACGTCCAGGTCGTCGGCCGCCTGCTCAAGCCGCTGTCGCTGGCGGCTCGTCAGGTCGACGCCCTGGATCCCGGCCGCATGGACGCCAGGCTGTCCGAGCCGGACGCCTCGCGGGAGGTCGCCGCCCTGGTCGGCGCGGTCAATCGGGCGCTGGATCGATTGCAACAGGCCATGGGGCTGCTCAAGGGCTTTACCGCCGATGCGGCCCACGAACTGCGCACGCCCCTTTCGGTTCTGCGGCTGCGGATCGAAGGCCTGCCCGATAGTCCTGGCAAGGCTCGCCTGGCCCAGGAGGTCGAGTCGATGACCCGCCTGGTCAACCAGATGCTGGACCTGGCCCAGGCTGACGCCCTGGAACTGACCGATGCGCAGGACATCGACCTGGCCGCCCTTGCGGCGCGGGTCGTTGGACAGATCGCGCCCCACGCGTTCGCGGCCGGCCACGACGTCCGCCTGAATGATCTGGGCAAAGCTCGGCTGCGTGGCCATCCGGACGCCTTGGCCAGAGCCCTGCGGAACCTGATCGAGAACGCGATCCGTCACGCCGATCCCGAGGGGCCGATCGAGGTCACCGTCGGTCCCGGGGCGCGCCTGTCCGTCCGCGATCATGGCCCCGGCCTTGCGAGTGAGGATATTGACAGGATCTTCGACCGCTTCTGGCGCAAGTCCCGCGCCGCCGATGGCGGGGCGGGGTTGGGCCTTGGCATCGTCCGCAGTCTTGTCGAGGCCCACGGCGGCGTCGTGACCGCCCGAAACGCCGACGGTGGCGGCGCGATATTCACCTGTATTTTCACCGCCGCTGACCCAGGCGCGACCCTGGCCCGATGGCCTCGCGATCGTAGCCCTTTGAAGGACCTTCCCCATGAGCCGCCTGCATAGTGAAAGACATCTGGTGGCCCGGATCGGCTGGCTGCGCGCAGCGGTCCTGGGCGCCAATGATGGCATCGTGTCGACCGCCAGCCTGATCGTCGGCGTGGCCGCCGCCAATCCCGACAAGGGCGCCATCCTGTTGGCCGGGGCCGCCGGCCTGGTGGCGGGCGCGATGTCGATGGCCGCTGGCGAATATGTTTCGGTCTCGTCCCAATCCGATACCGAGAAGGCAGACTTGGCCCGTGAGCGAGCGGAGCTTGCCGCCGACCCGGCCGCCGAGCTGGACGAACTGGCAGGGCTCTATGTGGCCCGCGGCGTCACGCCGGAGGTGGCGCGGCAGGTCGCCGAGCAGTTGATGGCCAAGGACGCGATCGGCGCCCATGCCCGCGACGAGCTGGGGATTTCCCCCCACACGACGGCCCGCCCGGTCCAGGCGGCCCTGACCTCGGCGGCGACCTTCACGGTGGGGGCGGCCTTGCCGCTGGCGATCGTTTTCCTGGTTCCCGCTGCCTGGCTGAACCTCGGCGTCGCGCTGGCCGCGTTGTCGTGCCTGGCCGTGCTCGGAGCCGTTGGCGCTGGGGCTGGCGGCGCTGGCGTTTGGCGCTCGGTCGTGCGGGTGACGTTCTGGGGCGTCGCGGCGATGGCGCTCACGGCGGGCATTGGTCGGCTGTTTGGCGCGGTTGTTTAGCGCCAAGGGATGGCCGGCCGCGCCTAACCCAGGTGTCGCCAGCCTATCACCGCGCCGCCCACCATGAGGGCTAGGATCAGACCGCAGGCGATCGTCAGCAACCAGCCCGCCAGCAGAGCCAGGCCGTCGCGTTGAATGAGCCCCGCCGCGAACGCGCCGATCCCCAGGCCAGCGGCCGTGTGGGCGATGGGCGTCGGCAGCATGAGGACGATCGACAGGCCCATGCAACCAACGGCGACCAGCCGTGCGTGCCAGGGGTGGAGCAAGGCGTCCAGCCGTGGGCGCGAGGCGGTCTCCAGCCGCTCAACTGTTCTAGCGGCCCGAACCAGGACGATCGTGGCGCGCGCCTGTCCAAGGCTGAGGCGGCTAAGGCCGCGGGGCAGCCAAGGGCGCGCGCGCCGTACCAGCAACTGGGTCGAGATCAAGAGAAGCGGCGCGCCGAGCACCGCCGAGGCCAGCGGCGGCAATAGGGTCGCGGGCAGGGCCAGGATCAGAAGCACGCTGCCAAAGGATCGCTCGCCCAGACCGTCCATCAGGTCGGCGATCGACAGGCGTTCGCGCCCCGCTAGAGAGAGGCGGACCAGCATGACCGAAAGACGCTCGCCCGTCCCAGGGCTGTCGGGCGAATTGGGCGGTGAGGTCGGGTCCAGGTCGGCGACGGTGATCACGGGCCTCCTGAGTGACTATCGCGTCATCAGCTCGACGACGCTAGGCGGCTGAAGCCTCAAGCCGCTTGGCGCGGATCGAAGGTGTCGGCGGCGAGATCGACCAGCAAGGGTCTAGCTTCACCAAGCTCGTAGCGGGCTCCTTCGAGCCAAACAGTCATGGGCGCCCCGGTCTCGAGCGTCGCCTCAAGGCGACGCAGGGTCGTGTCGATCGCGATCCTGACCCGTCGGCCGCGCCATTGCACGGGAAAGGTCAGGCTGAGCCACGCTGTGGGGAGGCGGGGTTCGAACGACAGGCCGTCGTCGCGCAGGCTCAGGCCCGCCAGGCCCAGGACCGCGATCATCCATACGCCGCCTTGCGCGGCGATGTGAATGCCGCCGGCGATGGCCACGTGCGTGTCGGCCAGGTCGATGGCGGAAGACTGGCGCAGGTAGGCTAGGGCCTTGTCGGCCTGCCCCAGCCGCGCCGCCACCACCCCGTGCAGGGCGCGGCTGAGCGAGCTGCCGTGACCGCACCGGGACTCGTAATAGGAGAAGTTGGTCTGGACGGCCTTTCGCGAGAAGGTTTCCGGCAGCAGGGCCAGCAGCGCCACGACATCGGCCTGCTTTATGACCTGGGAAGCGGCGGTGCGCGCCCGGCCCAGCACGATGTCCATCGGCACGGATCGCCCCGCATAGGCGGCAAGGTCGATATCCTCGAGATCCAGGAAGCCATCGAACTGGGCGATCAGGCCGGTTGTCCCGGCCATGCCGGTGGCCATCGCGTCCGCCACCCGAGCCCAGGCCGCCAACTCGGCCGCGGCCAGACCCAAGCGGGCCGAGAGCCGAGCCCAGACCGCCGGCCATCCCGCCGCCAGCAGCGCCGAGACCTCAAGCGCGCGGCGGATGTTCCAGCGCGCCATGTGATTGGTGAAGGCGTTGTCGTCGACACCTTCGTGATACTCGTCGGGCCCGATGACTTCACGGATGTGATGGAGGCCGTCGGCGCCGGGTGTTGCTCGGCTGGCCCAGAACCGCCCCGTCTCCAAAAGGATTTCCGCCCCAGCGTTGCATAGGAACACCGCGTCGCCCGTCGCTTGCCAGTATTGCCAGACCGCATAAGCGATGTCGGCGCTGATGTGCTGTTCCTGCTTTCCCGTCAGGATATCGACTACGCGCCGATCGGGACCGACCAGTTGCTCGGGGGTGGCTTCCTCGCCCGTGTCCGCCGATTCCCAGGCATAGAGCGCGCCGCGCCAGCCCATGGCGGCCGCCTTGGCGCGCGCCGCATCCAGGGTGTGAAAGCGGTACATCAGCAGCGCGCGGGCCGCACTCGGCCATGTGAAGGTGTAGAAGGGCAGCAGGAAGATCTCGGTGTCCCAGAACGTGTGACCCAGATAGTCGTCGCCGGTGAGGGCGCGAGCGCCGATCGATACGTGTTCGTCGTCCGGATTGACCGCGCCATTGAGGTGATAGAGCGCGAACCTCAGGGCCTTTTGAGCGTCTGGATCGCCTTCCACCCGCACGTCACTCGCCGCCCAGCGCTGCGCCCACGCCCCCGCATGGGCGGTTACCAGTCGCGTCGGGCCGTCCCGCCAGGCCGCCGCTAGATCCGATTGCGCGCCTTGAGCAAGAGCGCTGCCAGCAGCGTCGGCGCGGGCGAAGGCGACGATGCGGGTGAAGTCGATGCGTTGCCCCGGATGGGTCTTCCAAGTCCAGCGCCAGTGAAAGGGATCCAGCGCTTGCCCTTCAATCTCGAACCCGTCGATGGTCAGCGACGCGCGGGCGGCGACCGCCAGGCCTTTGTTGGAGCGCCGCGTGCGCCAGACGCCCAAGTCTTGTTGCCTTGCTGTTGAGATCAGTCCCAGATCGAGGCCTTCAAACGTGGCCTCAAGCACCATGTCCGCCACGCCCCCGTCGATAAGCAGCCCCAGGGTCTGCAGCCCGATCTGGCGCTGGCTCAATGACAACAGGCGCAGCGATCGGATACGCAGGCGAAGGTTTTCGCCCCGCGCGTGCTGGCACTCGGTCAGAACAAGGCCCCGCTTCATATCCAGGGTCATGTGATGATCCGAAACCTCACCGGGATCATGGGCGATCGGACCGGACGATGTCGCCAGTCGGATGCGCAGCCAATCAGGACCCGGGGCGCGGGCCGATACGGATCGCGGCTGGGATGCTGTGTCGAACAGCCCCGCGACAGAGGTGCGGCCCGGCGCGGTGCGGTCCTCGCCGCGCGTCAATGCGGGCACGCCGCGCACGCCGAGGAAGCCGTTTGAGATCGCCAGGCGCGTCTCGCGGCTACTTTGGCGAAGGGGGGCGTAGCCGGCTTCGGTCAGGCGCCACGCGGGATCGGCGGTCGGTTCGAAAAGGTCGTTCATAGGGGCAGATCCGATACGGGAAGGCGCGACCGAAGTCGGCCTTGCCGGAGGGCGGCAAGGTCAATGTCATCAAGACTTGTGACCACCAGATCGGCGCCCGCCGCGCGCAGCGCCTCGCTGTCATTTCGTCGCGCCACGCCCAGCGCCGCCATGCCGGCCGCACGGGCGGCGATAATCCCGGCCGTGGCGTCTTCGATCACCAGACATTGGTCGTATGCGACGTTCAATTCGTTGGCCGCTATGCGGAAGATCTCGGGGTCTGGCTTACCGTGTCTAAGGTCACGGCCGCAGACCTTGACGGTGAACGCCGAGGCGAGGCTCCCGCCACGGGTTCCAACAACCGCCGACAACATGGCGTCGGCGTTCTTCGAGGCCGAAGCGACAGCGAGCGGAAGGCGAAGCGCCAAGCTCGCTTCTACGAAGCGAAGGGCATCCGGAAAGGCTTGGACCCCGCCCTCGCGGATCAGCGCTTCAAGTTCGCTTTGCTTGGCTTGCGCATACGCGATCACGTCGTCTTTTGAATGCGCTGCGCCGAGCGCTTGCAGGGTTGCGCCCGCGCCGTCGAGGCGAGACCTTCCCGCGACATTGGCCTGATAGAACGCCGTCGTGAAACGCGCCTTGGCGCCCTGATCGATCAATGCTGCGCGCCAGGCCAGCTCATGGGGCGAGTCCAGCAAAACGCCATCGACGTCGAAGATGAGCGCGCGCAGCATTCGGCGAGAGGACGCAGAGCCCTTCATGGTCTGGCGCGTTTCCGATCCGTCGGGGATTTAGGCCGTCCCTATGTCTAGCCGCGCGCAATCGAGGGGGCAGGCTTCTTCGGGGTTATTGAGCGCCGTGCAATTTGCCAGGCGATCGGGCGCGGCGGCGAGCCATGTCGAGCAGTCTGTCGAAAGGCCGCTAAAGACGAATTGCTCATCACGCCAGACGGAGACTCGATCGGCGCTCGGATGTTCTCGCAGCAATCGCAGCGCCTCCAAGGAGGCCGCGGCGTCGCCCTCGCGTTCGATCGCGAAAAAGACGGGCGCTACGCCGGAGGCCTTGAATGGAAAGACCATGTAGGACGACATGATTAGCTCCCGCGTCGGCGAAGACGGGAGTTCAGGGCGCAAGGCCCTCGCTCTCAGCCGTGGCGTGTCCAGAGAGCCCTGCCAACGATAGGGCACCGTGCGCCCCGCCGTAACCGATGTCCAATCTCTTCGGCGATATCTCTATGATCCAGAGCGTCGCGACGACTTGCGCGCCCCGTCACGGTCGGGGGCGCCATGGGGCGGCGAGACGCTTGTCGGAGACAAGGCGCTGGTCTGTCAGGGTGTCGAGAAACGCGACCAGATCGGCCAACCGCGCATCGTTCAGCCTGACGGCGACGGCCTCGCCGCGTGCGCCCCAGTCGTGCGGCGCGTCGAGCGACAGCAAGGCGCGCTGGAAAGCCGCCAGGGCCTTGCCGACGCTGGCCATGTTGACTTCACCCTTGGCCTCGGGGAATGGGCTGCCGAACACCCGCTGACAAACGGCGTCGGCGGCCAGTCGCGTCGCCAGGACCTCTTGCTTCGCGTCATCGCGAAATTTGAACGTCTCGCTTATATACCGACCCTTCCGACGGATGATGGCTCG
Organism: Caulobacter sp. FV1ye6ST; assembly: GCF_058681225.1. NCBI lineage: Bacteria > Pseudomonadati > Pseudomonadota > Alphaproteobacteria > Caulobacterales > Caulobacteraceae > Caulobacter > Caulobacter sp. FV1ye6ST. Next base: position 3,108,113 of record NZ_CM178733.1, on the reverse strand, counting down.
CCAGGATCCGAAAGGCAGATTCAAAAAGGTGGCCATTTTCATGTACGCCAAGTGAACAGTGAGGCGTCATGGCGCAGAGAAAAATTGCGTATTGCGTGCGATTTTATCAACGATCTAACTTGTTGAATATTCGATAAAAATATGACTTTTAAATCATATAGATTTTCTATCGCGCCCATGATGGACTGGTAAGAAGTTTCAAGAAAATCAATAACATGCATTATTCCGTGTACAAGATTTGTACACGGTCATCTGCTCGCCGTTCCTGCGCTGTTCGACGAAAGCGTTCGCTAGAGTGCGATCCGATTAAGGGAAGTTCGAATAGGGTCGGCGCACCGGTTTCCAGAGGTTCCCGGACGTTCCCGGAGTTTCCCGTAAGCGCCGAAAGAGGCGGTCCAAGAGGTCCGCGATGGGGAAGGGGGCCTCGCAGCGTGATAGAGGTGCGGCTCAGACTTGGCTGATGGAACTCGTCTATATCCAAACCGCCTGCCGAGGGCCCCGACCCCATCGACGTTCATGTGGGGAAGATGATCCGAGCCCCGACGGCGTACGATCGGCGTCTCCCAGCACGACTTGGCACCGGCGATCGGCGTGACCTTCCAGCAGGTGCAGAAGTACGAGCTCGGCAGCAACCGCGTCAGCGCTTCCAAACTGTTCGCGATCGTCCAGGCGCTGGGGGTGCCGGTGGCGAGCTTCTTCAGCGATTTGGAGGAAGTTGGGGCGGACCCGTCCGTGCTCTCTGAGTTCGGGGACTTCTTGGTGCTCATCGGGTCGACCGAGTTGGTAAAGGCCTATCGGGACCTGACCACCGACCAACGCCGCGTGCTCGTGGATCTGGCCCAGGTGATGGCGGCGTCCTGACGCCAGGTCACGCTATGTCTAGCCCGCACAGAAATGTCCCGGCTCGCGCCGAATAGAGATGTCCGCTCGCACTGAGGTTCTGGTCGGGCGGCGGGTGGGCGCGGAGCCCTCAAACCGTGCAGAGCCCGACCGGCGACCGTGCGCTGTCACGACCGCTGGAAGTCTGCTCGACCAAGCGCCGCAGGCGGGCGAGGTTCTGACGGGCTTTCATTAACGGCCGATTCCTCAAGCCTATCGCTGGACGACCCGGGCCATCTGCCTGGATAAGACCACGCCACCAATCGGCTGCGGGTGGTCTGGACCCGTCTGACCCTGCCGTTGGGCAAGTCCATCGTGCTCGACAAGCTGCCCGGCGCCGACGAGCAGGGCATGGCCGGCCTGCGGGACGGCGTCGAGCGCCACGGTGGCCGTGTCCTGGCCGACGCCGGCCTCAGCACCCTGCTGGCGATCGGCGCGGACGCCGGATTCTCGGGGGAGGCGTCCGATCTGGGCCGCGCCGTGCGCCGTGCCGGCTCAGACACCGCCAGTTCGGTCGGCCAGCAGATGGTCGGCAAGAGCCTAGACCAGGCTCCGACCCTGACCATCCGCCCCGGCGCGCCGCTGCGGGTCCTCCTGACCCGCGACCTCGTACTCGAACCCTATGTCGATGAAAGGAAGATGCCATGAGCGGCAAGCTGAAACTCGGAGCGCTGGAGGACGACACGCCGGTGAAGGTGACGTTGGACCTTCCAGCCAGCGTTCACCGCGATCTGCTGGCCTACGCCCAGATGCATGCGGCCCAAACCGGCGGAAAGCCCGCCGAGTCGGCTCGGTTGGCGCCCAAGATGCTGGAGCGGTTTATGGCCACTGACCGGGTCTTTGTTCGCGGTCGGCGAGGGAAGGGCGCCTAGGCCGCACGGTGTTCGGGTAGCCGGTCATCGTCATGCGGGCCATCGGAGGCAGCTTGGGCCGCAGTTTTAATCGAATTTGGCGTGGCCGAGGCTAAGGTCGCGAAAAGAGTTTGAAAGCCTCGTGGGGGGGCATTTCGTAGATGATCGCCAACCATCGCGCGTCGAACCCTGCCCAGAGACGACGCTCCTGTTATGAGCTCTCTGCGTCCCAATCTCATCAAGCGAATTGATCGCTTTCCCAAACTGACCAACGCCGCAGCAGCGATGCAGTCGTTGTTTGAGGCGGGTGGGTATTGTCCATTCGCGCAAGATAGCGTCCTTTAAAATTTCGACTTTATCTTGAGAACGCTAGGCTGCGTCCTACATTTCTGTTCGAATATCTCTATAGGCAGTATTTACATGCCGTGACGTCGCGTGGCTGAACTTGACGAGGCTGACGATGGCGCCCGTAAGCGGCATCGCCACGGCCATTTGTCGGGCCAGCGTCAGGCAGGCGTTTGCGATGGTGTCGAGTTCCAGAGGCCGCCCCGCCAAGTGATCCTGCAGCATTGAGGTCTGAGCTGGACCGGCCCTGCGGCCGATATCGAGCATCTGGTCGATCGTCATGGAGGGCTCGATGCCCGTCGAACGCGCCAGGGCGATTGTTTCAGCCAAGACTCCGGTCACCAGAGGCGTCAGATGTGCGTCGCGAAATTGGGTTTGCAGTGTCGCGCCCGTCACGACTGAAAGCGGGTTTGTCGCCAGGTTGAGCGCAACCTTGGACCAAACTTCGGCGCGGATGTCACCGCTGGTACGGGTCGAAACGCCCGCCGACGAGAGGGTATTGGCAATCGCTTCAACGTCCCTTGCGCTCGCCGCATCGAGCGCTCCCAGAACAAGTTGTTCCATCCCAACACTCGCGCCACGGCCGGTCTCGTCTAGCCGCGCCATCACATAGGTGACCGCCCCCACGACCCGTCCTGGTATGACGGCGCGCGCGGCGGGATCGAACCAGAATGGGAGGCCGTTGACGAGCGGGATGACGAGCGTTTCCGGACTTAGGGCATGCGAAATCTCTTCCAGCATGGCCGCGAGGCTTCCTGCCTTAGTGGCGATGATGACGACGTCATGCGGTTGAAGATCGCGCGCCTCTACCACGTGGGCTGCAAGCGGCGGCCCGTCATCGACCCTTAGTCCGTCCCGCAACTGCTTGGCGCGCTGGCCACGCGCCACGAGCGTGACCGGACAGCCGCCGGCGACCAGACGATAGGCAATGAGCGTGCCGACGGCGCCCACGCCCGCGATCGCTATGCGCGGCTGCTGGTTCATGACACTGCGCCCAACACCTTGGCGCCGAGCGTGGAACACTCAGGGACCGTGTCGGCTGGAGTAAGAGCCTTGTTGGATGAGGATCCAACATCTCGAAATAGAAGGTCTGACCAGTGCAAGCTCTATCCAATCCATCGAGGTTCCAGGCTAGACGCCTGAGCAATCCATTTTAGCCGTTCGTTCCATGGCCGCCTGGTTCACCGCCAGGGCCGTCAGATTGACGATGCCGCGCGCCGTGACGCTGGGCGTCAACACATGCAGCGGCTGGCTCATGCCCAGCAGGATCGGGCCGACCAGCAGGCCTTCGGTGGCTGCGCTGAGCAGGGTCAGGGCGATGTTGGCGGCGTCCAGCGTCGGCATCACCAGCAGATTGGCCGAACCCTTCAGGGCGCTGTCGTGGACCAGTCGGTCGCGCAGGGCTTGGGAGAGGGCGGCGTCGGCGTGCATCTCGCCGTCGACTTCCAGTTCCGGCGCCTTTTCGCGCACGATGGCCAAGGCGTCGCGCATCTTCCGGGCGGTCGGCGAATTGCTGGCCCCGAAGCTGGAGTGCGACAGCAGGGCCGCCTTGGGCGTCAGGCCGAAGCGGCGCACGGATTCGGCGGCCAGCAGCGTCATCTCGGCCACCTGTTCAGCGGTCGGGTCGACATTGACGTGGGTGTCGCAAAAGAACAGCGTGCCGTTGTCGAGGATCAGGGCCGACAGGGCGTAGATCCGGCCGACACTCTCACGCTTGGGAATGATCGGGAGCATATAGGTCGCATGTTGCCACCAGTCGCCGGCCCCGCCCACCAGGGCGGCGTCGACATGACCGGCCTGCAGCAACATCGCGGCCGAGACGGTGCGGCGGTTGGTCACCCGGCGCGCGGCGGCGGCCGGCGGAACACCCCGGCGGCTGACCAGGTCCTGATAACGCTCGATCAGGGGCGCGAACAGTTCGGTGTCGGCGGCCGGGTCGATGATCTCGACCTTTCCGTCAAAGTCGAAGCGCAGGCCCGTCTCGGTGGCCTTGGCGACGATCACGTCGCGCCGACCGATCAAGACCGGCCTGGCCAGGCCTTCGTCGAGCACGGTCTGGACGGCGCGCAGCACGCGCTCGTCTTCACCCTCGGCATAGGCCACGCGGATGGTCTGGGCCTTGGTGGCCTTGCGGGCCCGCTCGAACACCGGGCGCATCAGCTGGCCCGAGCGGTAGACGAACAGCTCAAGCTCGGCCTGATAGGCTTCGAAATCGGCGATCGGCCGGGTGGCGACGCCGCTGTCCATGGCCGCCTTGGCCAGGGCCGGGGCGATCTGCAGGATCAGGCGCGGATCGAACGGCTTTGGAATGATGTATTGCGAGCCGAAGCTCGGCGCGACGCCGCCATAGGCCGAGGCCACGACTTCGGACGCCTCGGCGCGGGCCAGTTCGGCGATCGCCTCGACGGCGGCGACCTTCATCGCCTCGTTGATCTCAGACGCACCGACATCCAATGCGCCCCTGAAGATGAAGGGGAAGCACAGGACGTTATTGACCTGATTGGCGTAGTCGCTGCGCCCCGTAGCCATGATCGCGTCGGGACGTGCGGCGGCCACCAGCTCTGGCAGGATCTCGGGCTCGGGATTGGCCATGGCCAGGATCAGCGGATTGGGCGCCAGCAGCGGCAGCCACTCGGCCTTGAACACGCGGGGCGCTGACAGGCCCAGGAAGATGTCTGCTCCCGCCAACACTTCCGACAGGGTGCGCGCGTCGGTCTGGCGGGCGTAGCGGGCCATGTTGTCGAGCATGTCGTCATCGCGGCCGGCATAGACGACGCCCTTGATGTCGGTCAGCGTCACGTTCTCGACCGGCAGGCCCATCGAGACCAGCAGATCGACGCAGGCAAGGGCGGCCGCGCCAGCGCCCGAGGTCACCAGCTTCACGTCTTGAAGCGTTTTGCCCTGGACGAGCAGGGCGTTGCGGACGGCTGCGGCGCAGACGATGGCGGTGCCGTGCTGGTCGTCGTGAAAGACCGGGATGTTCATCCGCTCGCGCAGCTTGCGCTCGATGATGAAGCACTCGGGAGCCTTGATGTCCTCGAGATTGATGCCGCCGAAGGTGGGTTCCAGCGCGGCGACCACCTCGATGAAGCGGTCGGGGTCTTCGGCGTCCACCTCGATGTCGAACACATCGATGCCGGCGAACTTCTTGAAGAGGACGGCCTTGCCTTCCATCACCGGCTTGCTGGCCAGTGGGCCGATATTGCCCAGGCCCAGGACAGCGGTGCCGTTGGAGATCACGGCCACCAGATTGCCGCGCGCAGTGTAGTCGCGAGCCTTGTCGGGATCGGCGGCGATGGCTTCGCAAGGCGCCGCGACGCCCGGCGAGTAGGCCAGGCCGAGGTCGCGCTGGGTGGCCATGCGCTTGGTGGCCTCGATGGCCAGCTTTCCGGGGCGCGGCAGACGGTGATAGTCCAGCGCGGCTTTGCGGAAATCCTCGTCCATGAACGCCAACTTCCTATTCTGCTAGATTGGCGGATCGACTAGCGTGCGTGGCTTTGGGCGACCAACGCGTAGACCCAACTGGCGCCGGTTGCCCGGCAAGTGATGAATCGCGTTGTCGGGGGGCTCACACCCATCCTAGCGGGGCAGAACGGGTTTCGACGTCGGTTGCAGATATCTGGAAGGCCCGCCGCGGTTCGCCCGTGCGTTGAGGATGCAAGCTCCCGCCGCAGCGGTTGGGCGGTTTCCCATTCCGCCGCTCGCGCCGGTCGAGGGTATCAGTCCTCTGGTGCGATCTGGATCTCGATGTCGGCCAAGGCATTCGAGTAGCGAAGTTGACACGAGAGACGGGAATTAGGTTCTCGATGGTCTGAACCGTCCAAGAGGTCGTCTTCGTCCTGACTTTGCGGCGGCAACAGATCAAGGAATTGCGGCTCGACATAGACATGGCAGGTAGCGCAAGAGCAGCTCCCTCCGCAGAGTGCAGCCAGTTCGTCGAAGCCAGCATTGCGGACGATTTCCATGATCGACAGGCCCTCGATCGCGGGAGCCTCATGCAGGGAACCGTCGCGAAGCCGGATCTTCAATCGTGACATGTTCATACCTTATCCATGGGTGGGCCCTGGGCATCGGGCTTCCAGTGGCTAGGACGGAAGGGCCGAAGAGCCGGCTCAAGAATCGAAACGGCAGCTCATATAGTATCAATTTCACTTGAAATAAATAGCATATCATCACAGGCTCAGCGCTGCGTCACACTCGGCGATCTGCAATCTAGGGGGCGACTTTGCGACCGGCGGCCCGAATGCGCACAACGATATCTGCTGGCTTCCTCCTTGCGGCGGGTTGGATTCCGACCTCGCTTGCGGCGCAGACATCGCAGGAAGAAGCCGCCGGACGGGCGGCGGCGCTCGCGCGCACGCTGGCTACTGAAGGGACCGAGCGAGCGACCATCGAGGCCATGCTTTCAGCCAGCCAAGCTCAGGGCCGATCACCGGCCACTATGCAGTCTATGGGCGCGCGTACACTGCGCGTGTTCCGCGCCAGCGACGAACTGACCTATATCGGCAATGACTTTGTGGGATGCTGGGTGTTGGCGACCAAGGAGGGCGTTATCCTCATTGACGCGCTGTCCTCGCGTGAAGACGTCGATGCCTTCTTGCTGCCCGGCTTGGCCCAAATCGGCCTCGATCCGAGCCAGATCCGATATTTGATCATCACGCACGGCCATTTTGACCACGCTGGCGGCGCGGCGTCGATTTTGGACCGCTATCATCCAAAACTCCTGATGAGCCAAGCCGACTGGGCGCTCTGGAACACGGCACCGCCCAAGGAAGGGCAGGGCGCGCTCGCCACGCCCTGGCGCTTCATCGAGGATGGCGATCTTGTCGCTCTTGGCGAGGTGAAGGTCGAACTCTTCAATACGCCGGGGCACACGCCGGGCACGGTCTCGGCGTTCTTGAGCGTTCGCGACCGCAGTCAGCCAGTTGTGTTCTCGCTGTGGGGCGGCAATGCGTTGCCGCGTACGCTGGAGGCGGATGCGCGATCGGCCGGGCTCTATGCGTATCGGAGCTCGTTGCTGAGATTTGCAGAACTTGGTCAGGAGCGGCGCGCTGTCGGCCTGATCTCCTCGCACCCCTTGGGAGATGGGTCGCTTGAGAAGGGCGCGCGCGTCAAGGCTGACGGCGGCAAGGGGACAAGCCCGTGGATCATTGGCGAAGATCGCCTCATTCGCTTTCTGGGCGCCTATGTGGCGGTCGCCGATAGCGCCATCGCACGGGCCAGGGGCGCGCCCTAGCAAAAGGGGGGCCCTAGCGAAATTGTCTCGGTCGCCCTTGCCCGCGTGAGGGGCGGGCCGCTCGTGGCGCTGTTTCCCGCACGACGCACCGAAAGCCAATGTGGCTGGTCGATGTCTCGATCGTCTGAGGATGCCGGGCCGCCGGACGATAGCGTTGGCAGTAGTTTTCAGCGCACAAATGCGAACCGCCCTTGATCACCTTGCGACCAATTGGAATGTCGGGCGTCGCTGGATCGAGACTGCCTCTGAGCGTTCCGCCGCGCGGATCGGGGAGGGCGCAGCAACTGCCCGGCTTCTTCTTAACCGGCACGGCGCGTGGGTTTGGAAGCGACCACCAGTCCTCCGTCCATTCCCAGACGTTCCCGATCAGGTCGAACAGACCATGGCCGTTGGGCGGATAGGTTCTGACCGGCGATGTTCGCTCCCAGCCATCCAGCTTGCTATTGTCGTAGGGAAAGCGGCCCTGCCAGTAGTTGGCTAGCATGGCGCCCTCCGGCGCCAGGGCGTCTCCCCAGGCGTAAGGGCGACCATCGTCGTGGCCGCCCTTCGCCGCCAGTTCCCACTCGGCTTCCGTGGGCAGGTTCTTGCCCGCCCATCGCGCATAGGCGGCCGCGTCAATATGCGAGACATGCACCACGGGATGATCCGCCAGCGCGTCCAGCGTGCTATCCGGTCCTAGCGGATGTCGCCAATCCGCACCGATGCAAAAATCCCACCAGGCCGCTGGATTTCCAAGATCAACGGGACCTGAGGGCGCGCGAAACACCAGCGAACCGGCTTGGACTAGCGCTGGATCCATCCCGGGATAGTCGCGTGGATCGGGAGGGGTTTCGGCGACGGTGCGGTAGCCGGTCTGATCGACAAAGCGCGCGAACTGCTGGTTGGTCACCGGCGTCTCGTCAATCCAGAACGCGCTTACCCGCACGCGGCGCACCGGCGCTTCCTCGGGGTAGAAGTCGTTCGACCCCATGGAGAAGCTTCCGCCGTCTATGCGGCGCATGTCCTCTAGTCGCTCGCGGCCGGCGCGGGACGCAGACTTCAAGGCGGTCAATTTTCTGCTCAATTTTCTGCCTCCCGGCGGTGAGCGAGGAGGGCCTCGATAACGCCGTTGATCCTGGCAATAAAGGCTCGTTCCTCGCCGGGGGAGAGCGGAGATGTCTGGCGCCAACGCTGCTGGACGGTCGTGACGGCATGGCCAAGTCGCTCACGTCCGGATGGGGTGATTGCAATCTGCAGGTGGCGACGGTTCCACGCCGCCCGCTCGCTCGTCACCAAGCCGAGTTTGCGCAACCTCGCGACAGATCGGCTGAGAGAGGATTGAGGGAGAACGGCATAGTCGGCGATGGTGTTAAGATCGCTCGGACCCAGGCGCGTGAGGCAATGAAAGATGCGCCAATGGGCGATTGTCAGGCCACATTCGGCCAAGGCGCCGCCCAGAACGCCTTGGGTCAAGCGCGATAGCATGGCGACGCGCTGGGGAAGGAATAGTTCCAAGTCAAGGTCAGTCGATAGAGCTTCGGAGTCAGCGACCATTGGAAACATCCTAGCCTTGATCAGTGACCACGGACGCGGACCGGGCAACCTCGGCCCTGATGCTGGTGAGAGGGGGCAATTCCGCCCGTATCGCCCAGCCAACCTGCGCGATACGGACAACGGCTTTTGGCGCGGCGTTCCTATTTTCCGAAGACGGGCGAAATATTGGTCCAGCGGCGCGGGGGCAGCGTGGCGTTCCAGGCGTCATACTTGGCCTGAAGGTCGGCCTTGATCTGCGGGTATTGCGCGCTCAGATCGCCCTTTTCGGCAACGTCCTGGTCCAGATCATACAACGCGCTCTCGCCCTTCTTGGTGTTGAGCCACAATTTCCATTTGCCCATGCGCACCGCCGATTCCTGACCCAGTTTCCAAAACAGCGCCTCGTGCGGTGTTCCCGGGTCTTTGGTTTCGAGGAAGGGCATCAGGTTGACGCCATCGAGGGGCTGCGAAGCCGATGTCGAAACATTGGCGGCGGCCGCGACGGTCGGCAGGATGTCCAGGCTAATGACCGGCTTGTCGTAGACCTCGCCCGCCGGGATGCGGCCGGGCCATTTAATCATGAAGGGCACGCGGATGCCGCCTTCATGGGTGGAGTACTTGCCGGCCGAATAGGGCGCATTGCTGCCCGGCCGGCTCAACGCCTCACCGTTGTCGCTCAGGAAGACAACAATGGTGTTTTTGTCGAGACCCGTGGCCTTGAGCTTATCGAGCACGGCGCCGACGGCCTGATCCTGCGCGAGCAACAAGGCGTTGTAGGCCCGCACGTTGATGTTGGGGATGGTGGAGCGCAAGCTCTCGAAATAGCCGATCGGCACCTGCAGCGGAGGAACCGGGGCGTTCATTGGCAGGTAGAGCATGAACGGCTTGTTCTTGTTTTGCTCGATGAAATCGACCGCGCGGTCCCGGAAATATTCGAGCAGGTACTGATTGACCTCGATGACCTTGCCGTTCTCGCGAATGCCGTTGAGGCCGGCGCGGGACCAAGCCGTCAACGGCGCCTCATCGTGGAAGTCCACCTTGAGGCTGATGAAGTCTGGGTTGGAGAGGTCGCCGTATTGTATGCTGGTATTGCCGTAGAAGACGTTGGAATAGTCGAAGCCGCGGCTCTGCGGTTGAAACTCGGGGGCATGGCCCAGATGCCACTTGCCGATTACACCCGTGGCATATCCGGCAGCCTTGAACGTTTCGCCGAGATTGCGCTCATTGGCGGGGACGCCGCGGCGAAGAAACTCCGCCTCGCCCTGCAGCGGAGCCAGTCGGCCGTTGTCGTCGCGCACCTCGCGCAGTTCGGGAAAGGCGCCCGAGGAAACCTGTTGCTCGAAGCCGAAGCGCTGCTGATAGCGCCCGGTGATCAGGCCGGCGCGAGAGGGGCTGCAAAGCGGCGCGGACACATAGCCGCTGGTGAACTTGACGCCCTGCGCGCCGATGCTGTCGATGTTCTTGGTCTCGATCCAGGGATTTCCGTAGGACGTTACGTCGCCATTGCCCAGGTCATCGGCAAGAATGACGATGACGTTGGGGCGGGCGTTCGGCGCGGTGCGCGAACTTTCCGTCGCCTTGGCGCCTGCCGGCTTGGCAAGAGTGGCGGTCGGAATGGCGATCGCCAACGCGGAGGAGAGGAAAAGGACCACCTTGCCCACGATCTTCGACATTCGATGACTCCCAATCGAATTGTGCGCGCTTCGGACTGGCCGTGACAAACTCGCTAGCCAGGAACCGCGACGGCAAGAGCTAACATATGCAGCCGCATCTGCAATGAATAATTGAATGTTCAAGTGATATGGGCTCTAAATATCGATGATCCGCCTTGTGCGTTGACGGAGAGATCGCCATGCCTTTTGCCGCCCGCCGTTTGAAAGTTGTGCTGTGTGCGACCGTCTGCTCGTCGCTTGCCGCGGGGGCGGCGGCTTTGGCTCAAGTGAGCCCGGTGGCGGGGCTCGCCGTCGACAGGACTGTCCTGCCCGTTGCGCAGAAGCCCTTCTCCGGCGTGATCGCCCATACCGCGAAGGCCTCGACGCCGGACTGGCCACGCAAGGTGCAAGCGCCCAAGGGAGCGCCCAACGTTCTGCTGATCATGACCGACGATGTTGGCTATGGCGCCAGCTCGACGTTCGGCGGCCCAGTGCCGACTCCGGCCCTCGACCATCTGGCGCAGGAAGGTGTGCGTTTCGCCAATTTTCACACCTCGGCGATGTGTTCGCCGACGCGCGCGGCGCTTCTGACTGGCCGAAATCCGCACAATGTCGGGGCGGGCGCGATCACGGATGTTGCCTCGGGCTATCCTGGATACTCTTCGGTGTTTCCGCGCAATGCCGCGACCATCGCGCGCGTGCTGCGCGACAATGGCTTCAGCACGGCGCATTTCGGCAAACACCACAATATTCCGACCTGGGAGAATAACCCCGCCGGCCCTTTTACCCAGTGGCCCAACGGGCTGGGGTTCGACTATTCCTATGGTTTCATGATTGGATCCACCGATCAGTGGCATCCGCGCCTCTATCGCAATACGACGCCCGTTGACGATCCACTTCCCGATGGCGAGACGCTCGACGCGACGTTGTCGCGCGACGCGGTCCACTGGCTGCACCAGCAACGCGCCAACGCCCCCGACCGGCCCTTTTTCCTCTATCTGGCTCCGGGCAGCGCCCACGCGCCGCATCAGGTCCCGGACGAGTGGGTCGCGCGCTTCAAGGGTCAGTTCGATCAAGGTTGGGACAAGCTGCGGGAGCAGACCTACGCTCGGCAGATGAAGCTGGGCATTCTTCCGCCGGGCACGCGCCTTACGCCCCGTCCGGACGTTCTGCCCGCATGGTCCTCGATCAAGCCCGAGGAGCAGCGTCTTTTCGCAAGGCACATGGAAGTATTCGCCGCGATGCTCGCCTATCAGGACGCGCAAACCGGCAAGCTGCTCGACGAGATCGAGCGTATGGGTGAGATGGACAATACGCTCGTCATCTTCATCGAGGGCGACAACGGCGCCAGCGCCGAGGCCGGGCTGGACGGCACTCAAAATGAAGTTGGCCACTATGGAAACGGCGTTCATGGCATTCCCGACGACATCGACGGCGCCGTCAAGGTCATGGGCGGCGAGATCACGCAGTCGTCCTATCCGGCGCCGTGGGCCTGGGCGGTGGATGCGCCGTTCCAATGGTATAAGCAGGTCGCGTCCCACCTAGGCGGCATGACCAACGGCCTGGTCGTCAGTTGGCGGGGTCATGGTCGCCAGACGAACGAAGTGCGCCGGCAATTTTCTTATATCACCGACATTGCGCCAACGATCTTGGAGGCCACCGGCGTACCGGCTCCCATCCGCGTTGACGGTGTCGATCAGCAGCCTCTTGACGGAACCAGTCTTCTTTATGCGCTGGACGACGCCAAGGCGCCCGAGCGCCACACCCAGCAGTACTTCGAAATGTTTGCGTCGCGCGCGATGTATAAGGACGGCTGGCTGGCCAGTACGACGCCACGCCGCATGCCCTGGCAGTTCGCGGATATCGGCGGTGATCCGGATAAGGACTACGAGTGGGAGCTCTATGATCTGCGCAGCGACTTTAGTCAGTCACGCGACCTGGCGGCGAAATATCCGGATAAGCTGCAGGAACTGAAGGCGCTGTGGAACACCCAAGCCGAACAAAACCATGTCTATCCTCTGGACGATCGTACGGACAGATCGCGCCAGCAGGCGGCGCGGGAGGCCTTCGCTGATCGGCGTCGGACCTATGTCTACTGGGGCAAGGATCTAAGCGTCGCCGAGAACGTCGCTCCGTCCTTCGCTAGAGCTTCCTTCAAGGTCACGGCGGACATCCGTCCCAAAGGCGACGACGACACCGGCGTCATCCTCGCGCGTGGCAGTTGGTTTGGCGGCTGGAGCCTGTTCCTTGAGAACGGTCATGTCGTCGCCCTTCAGGCGCGGTCCACGGCTCCTGAAGATCAGTTCTCGGTCACCTCCCGACAGGCGGTTGGCCCTTCGCCGGCGAAGGTGACCCTTACGTTCGAGCGTGATAGCGCCGAAGCGTTCAGCGGCGGACGGATGTGCGTCGCGATCGACGGCGCGGCTCCCGATTGCGGTCGGGTCGAACGCACGATCGTGCGACCGGCCGGGCAGGGCGAAACCTTCGATATCGGCAAGGACACCGGAACGCCCGTGACGCGCCGCTACAAGGGCCTTGGCGCCTTTGCGGGTGAAATCGACAAGGTGAGCGTCGAATTGCTGGAGACTAAATAGCCGTCCAGCCGCCGGCGGCCTGGCCGCGAAACTGCCTTGCGCAAAGACAATGCGAGGCAGATTCGCGGCTCTTGATGTAACCTTGGAGTGGCTCTGGTCCATCTTGGGGTCATCAGTCACGCTGGCCAAATGCGCAGCTCGCCGACCTGCGGCGGGCGCGGTCCGCCCCGCGCGATACCGTGAAAGGCTCAGGCGTTTCGAAGGACGCTCCGGCGATCGGTAGGCAAGACGCGGTGGCGGCGAGAGCCGGCCGTCAACAGGTCAAGCGCGCGTGTCAATGATCGTCCAGACGAGCCACCACACGGCGCAGCAGCTTGTTTAGCGCATCGAAGTCTAGGCCGTCACGCTCAGCGAAAACCTGGGAGAAAATCTTGCTGGCCGTCTTCCAGGCGCGTTGTCGGGCTTCCAGTCCCGACTCGGTTAGCGACACCTCGGTGACGCGGCCATCGCTCACGCGCGCCTCACACAGAACCAAACCTTCGCTTTCCATGCGTTGGATGAGTTTCATCATCGTGGGCAGCTTAACAATCGCCAACTCAGCGATCTCGCTGACGCCCCGCGCATGACCAGGCTGGATGCACATCAGAACACGCCAGCGTCCGATATCGAGCCCGACTTTCTTGAGGCCCTTCTCCAGACGGCTGAGATAGAGCCCGGTGGCGTGCGTCAGCCAGAAAAACGGCCAGTCGCGCGCTTCGAACTCGCTGCCGTCCGACTCGGGATTCAACGCCACGCCGTTGTTCCTTGCTTTCACGTCCTTGGGCCTGACCTTCTCGGCTTGCTTCATTCCATGTTCCTGTACGTTCCGCGCCGGTTGGCGCCTAGGGCGTGGACGGCCCCTGCCGGCCTAAGTTAAAATCACTTGAAAAGTCAATTTCTTTGAGTGACACGATATCAGATCGCGTGATGGCTTTGAACTGCCCTGTGGTCATGGCCTCCATGGCGCGACGGCGATTTTCTGAAGTGTCGCTGGCCCGGCTTCGTAGCCCGATTTCCATCGGAGGTCCGAATTTGACTGTTTCCCGCTTGAAGCGAGATTTGGGCTCGCTTGCCTCGTTTCAGGGGGCAAGAGCGTGATGGGGCCTGACCTTCTACCGTCTCGGCGTTACCGCAACAGCGGAAAGCCATCGCAGGCGCTTTCCATAACGGAACTACGCGCCATGGCGTTGCGTCAGCTGCCCTCAATCGCGGCGGAGTACCTTGAAGGCGGCGCAGAAGATGAAATCTCGTTAAACGCCAACCGGGCCGCGTTCGAACATCTGCGGTTTCAACCACGACTCGCGGTTAGCGGGGAAATTGCGGGAAGAGCGGGCGCGCTCGCTCATTTGCCTTTTCCCTATGTGATTGCGCCGACCGGTCTCAACGGCTTGTACTGGCGTCACGGGGACCTGGCCTTGGCGCGCGCCGCGGCCGTCGCGGGCGTTCCGTTCACGCAAAGCACGGTGTCAAACCTCCCAATCGAGGCGATCGCCCAAGTTCCTGGTCTTGATCACTGGTTCCAATTGTACATTTTCAGCGAGATGGGCTTCGTGGAAGCCTTGCTTGAACGCGCGCTCGCCGCGGGCGTGCGGACACTTGTCGTCACCATAGACGCCAACACCTTTGGCAACCGGGAGTGGAACGCGCGGCTATACGATTCCGAGGCGAAGCCCAATTTCGCCGCCAAGGTTGACGTCTTGCTGCACCCGCGCTGGCTGGCGCGGGTCTACCGACATGGGCTTCCTGGCTTTCCAAACCTCGCCGAATGGCTGGGCGACGGCGGTGGTGACTTGCTCGCGGCAAGTCGGTGGGTTCGCAGCAACATGGCGCCGCAGGTCACATGGGCGCAGCTCGAGAGGGTCCGAGCGCTCTGGCCCGGAAGCCTGTTGATCAAGGGCGTGGGGCACGTCGGGGACGCTGTGCGCGCCGCGGCGATCGGCGCGGATGGCGTGGTGCTGGGCAATCACGGCGGGCGTCAGCTGGACGGCGCCGTGCCCGGCGTTGCTCTTCTGCCAACTGTTCGTGACGCCTTGGGAGCTGGGGCGATGGTTCTGGTTGAGGGGGGCGTACGACGGGGCGCGGATATCCTCAAGGCCACCCTGCTCGGGGGGGATGGGGTCATGGGCGGCCGTGCGACTCTCTACGGGGTGGCGGCGGCGGGGGAGATCGGCGCGGCTCGAGCGCTGACGATCCTGCGCCAGGAGTACGAGCGCGGCCGCGCTCTGCTGGGCGACGGCGATCTCTGCCCATAGATTGAATATTCAATTGAAAGTATTTGACCGTTGTTGCATCTTAGAAAACGATGAGGCCGTGGATCACGGTGGCTAGGTGGTCCGGAAGTGCGAACCTAGGCTGGGGAGTTGGTGAGACATGAGGACTAGTCGTTCAAGCCGATCGCCGTCGTCGCCTCGACAGCTTGAGAGCGCGTCGCGGCGCGCAGGTATGGGTGTCCGATGACCGGGGGCGTCACCGCGCTTCGCAAGGCTCTGGACGAGGGGCGCTGGACGGGCTTTCAAAAGCGCGCCGCGGCGTTGGCGATCCTTGCGGTCGTTCTGGACGGCCTGGACATCCAATTGCTGGGCGTCACGATCCCCACGCTCATGCGCGAGTGGAGCTTGCCCCGCGAGGCCTTCGTGCCGGTCATTGGCTTTGGGCTCGTCGCCATGTCCATCGGCACGGCGATCAATGGTTGGCTCAGTGACCGATTTGGGCGCAAGGCCACGCTTATCGCGAGTATGGTTCTGTTTGGCGCTGGAACGCTGCTCACGGTCGCTGCAAAAGGCATGACGCTTTTTCTGGTCAGCCGACTGATCGCCTCAGTGGGGCTGGGCGGCGCGCTGCCCAGCGCGGTGGCTCTACTTTCCGAATTCACGCCGCTGCGGCGACGCAGTTTCATGGTCACCTTGGGCATGATTTGCACGCCGGCCGGAGGT
This sequence comes from Caulobacter sp. FV1ye6ST, assembly GCF_058681225.1. NCBI lineage: Bacteria > Pseudomonadati > Pseudomonadota > Alphaproteobacteria > Caulobacterales > Caulobacteraceae > Caulobacter > Caulobacter sp. FV1ye6ST. The sequence continues at coordinate 3,092,132 of NZ_CM178733.1, read as the reverse complement.
GTTTTGGCGGGGCTCCTTTCGGCATGGCTCCTACCGCTCCATGGCTGGCATGCGCTCTTCTTGGTCGGCGGCATGCTGCCGCTGATGCTGGCGGTCGTGATCTTGCTCCTGCTGCCGGAGTCGCCGCATTTCCTCGCCGGACGCCCTCGTCGACGCGTCGAATTGGAGCGTATCGCAACGAAGATGGGCGTGGTGCTCACCGATGGCGGTGAGGATCTCGACGGCGCTGAGGCCCGGGGCGAGGGCGGGGAGCGGAAGATTGGATATCGCGCATTGCTGACGGGCGCAGAGCGCCTCCCCAGCCTCTTGCTTTGGGTGCAGTTTCTCGGCGTCCTGACGACGGCCTATACCGTCTTCAATTGGCTGCCCACGCTCACCGCGGGCCAGGGGTTTGGCGTGGCGGTGGGCGGGAGCTTGCTGGCCGCCTTCAATTTTGGCGGAATGACCGGCGCGCTGTTCGGCGCCCTCGCTATCGATCGGTTCGGTTCGCGCGGGTTGACCGTGGGCTTTGGAGCCGCAGGCGTCGCCGCTTGTCTTGCAACACTGGCCGCCTTCAGCGCCCATGCGGGTGTGAGCCTGTTGTTGACCACCGTCTTCCTGGCGGGTCTCTTCATTGCCGGCCTGCAACCGATGCTCTTCGCGATTGCCGCCAACGCCTATCCGGTCCAGATGCGCGGCACCGGGGTGGGGGCGGCGCTGGCGATCGGTCGTCTCGGGGCGATTGCCAGTTCGTATGTCGGCGCGGTTCTGGTTGGCGCCGGGCCCGCCGCTTTCTTCCTTTTCCTTTGCGCGGCGATGCTGATCGTCACCGCGGCGCTTGGATTGATGCCTCGGCATGTACGCGCACAAGTTGGCGATAAGACGGGAGCTTGACTGACGTGATGTCCTTTTCCGATGAAGAGCGAAAGCTTCGACACGACCTGGCCAACTTCTATCACCTGGTCGAATATTTCGGCTGGCACGAGCTGATCTTCAACCACATTTCGTTGCGGCTGCCAGAGGGTGGCCGGTACTTGGTCAATCCTTTTGGCCTGAACTATTCTGAGATTACGCCCGAGAACCTGTTGGTGGTGGATGTTAATGGCGAACTGGTTGGTCAATCGGACTATCCCGCCAACCCTGCGGGCTTTGCGCTGCATGGGGCGATCCATACACACCGTCACGATGTTCACTGCGTCGCCCACACCCACACCATCCCCATCTGCGCGGTGGCGATGAAGGAGGGCGGCTTCGACCACAACAACTTCTATGGCGCACAGTTAATCGGCCGCGTGGGTTACCACGAGTTCGAAGGCATTACTTTGTTTGCCGACGAGCGTGATCGCATGGTTTCCAGTCTTGGGGACAAGCATGTCCTGGTCCTGCGCAACCACGGGATCGCCGTGTGTGAGCGCGATGTCGCCTCGACTTTTATGCTGCATTACATCGCCCAGCGCGCCGCCGAGGTCCAATGCCAAACCGGCGCGATCCCTGGGCCGGACCGGAAGATCAGCGACGAGGTCCAGGAGCGGTGTCGGATCTCGGCCGCCCGCCTGAATGATAGCGACCGGTTCGCCGCTCTGCTCTTTGAGAGTCAGGTGCGCGCGATGCGCAAGGTCAAGCCGGTGGCCTGGCATCAACCCTAATGAGGGTCATCCCCCGTGGGGACGAGGTGTTTTGCGCTTTCTATTCGACGTTCCGCATGGATCAGCGGCCTAGCCGACATGTCGCGGCCATATGAGATCGAGGCCGGCTTGGAGGGGGATCTGAGCGGGCACGTTTTCATGGCCGGGCTGGTCAGGCACCCCCGGTCCCAATCAGGCGGCGAAATCAAATCCCATATACTTGACTTTTCAATTGAACAGGATACGAGTCTTCCTATGTCGACGCATGGCGCAATCTTCACGAGGACCGATCTTGGCCACGGCACCTTGGCTGTCGCGGTCAAGGACTGTCTCGACATCGCCGGCATGCCGACAATCGCCGGCAGCGCCGCTCTCAGCGACGCCCCACCCGCGGAGCGCCACGCCCAAGTCGTGGCGGCTTTACTTGGCGCCAATTGCCGCATCGTCGGCAAGGCCAATATGCACGAACTTGCCTATGGCGTGACGGGGATCAATGCCTGGGCCGGTTCACCCGTCAATCCGCTGACCCCGGGCAGGGTGCCTGGCGGATCCTCAAGCGGCTCGGCGGTGGCGGTGGCCGAAGGTTTGGTCGACTTCGCCATCGGCGCCGACACGGGTGGGTCGATCCGCACGCCTGCGGCCTGTTGCGGGGTCTTCGGTCTGAAGCCGACTTTCAATCGCGTGAGCCGAGACGGGGCATGGCCCCGTGTTTCCTCCCTCGACTGTATCGGCCCTTTCGCCCGATCGATGTCGATGATCGAGAAAGCCATGGTGATCCTGGCCGCCGATTATTCGCCCAGAGCCGATGGCACATTTCGTTATGTCCGCGTGCGGGCGCAAGGCGTGGACATTGAGGTCCAGCGCGCGTTCGACGCGGCGGTTGGGCACCTGGGCCCGCCTGCTGCGGAAGCCTCGTTGGACGGGCTGGAAGCGGCCTACGCCGCGAACATTGCGGTGATCGCCGCCGAAACCTATGCGGCCTTCGGTCACTTGCTGGAAAGCGGCCGCCTTGGCGCCGATGTCGAGGCTCGGCTCAGGGCGGCGGCGTCCGTTGACGCCGCGCGGCTCGAAGAGGCCGAGCGTGTGCGCGTTCTCTTCTCCCAAGAGGTCGATGCGCTCCTTGAGGGCCACGACGTTCTGATCATGCCGACCATGCCGTGCTTCGCCCTGCGTGCGGATGAGGCGGCGGACGCCGCCCGCGCGCTGCGCATGACGGCGCTGGTGCGGCCCTTCAACCTGTCTGGCCACCCGGCGCTGACCATTCCCGTGATCACGCCCGAAGGGCTGCCGATCGGGATCCAGGTGATCGGCAGACGGGGCGAGGATGAAACGGTTTGTGCGTTTGGCCGATGGGTCGAGCGCGCGATTTCCGAAATTGCAGAGGAACAGAACCAATGAAGGTTGCCGAGATCTCCTGGCCGGTCGATCGGGCTGACGCGATGGAGCGCTTGCTGTCGGTCGCGCGCGCCAGGCGCGCCGAGTTCGCTGCGCAGACCTTCATCAGCGCCGACGTCGTCGAGCTGATGAAGCAGGCCGGGGTGTTTCGCGCGATGGTGGCCAAACGCTTCGGCGGCGACGAGATGTCGCCTTCCGACTTCCTGCGGCTGATTGAAAGGATCAGTCAGGCCGATGGCTCGACAGGCTGGGTCGCGAGCTTTGGCTTTTCGGCGGTCTATTTGAGTGCGTTGCCGCTCCATACACTTGAAACCATGTATGCCGATGGACCGGACGTTGTTTTCGCCGGCGGCATTTTCCCGCCGCAGGTGGCGGCACCGGTGGCCGGTGGGCTTGAGGTTTCCGGGCGATGGAGTTGGGGGTCTGGGTGTCGCGGCGCCGACCTGATCGGTGTCGGCATTCGAGTTGACGGCGGCGGACCGACCGGAGGACTGCCGTTGATCGCCGTGATGCCGGCCTCGCAGGTCCAGATCGTCGATAACTGGAACGTCACGGGCCTGCAGGGCACGGGCAGCCATGACATGGTGGTCGACAAGGTCGTCGTGCCGGCGGCATGGACCTTCGTTCGCGGCGGTCCGTCGAGTCTGAACACCCCTTTGTACCGTTATCCGTCCATGCCCCTGGCCGCGCAGGTGCTTGCGGTCGTCGGGCTCGGCATCGCCCGCGCCGCGTTGGATTGCCTGATCGAACTGGCCGGTGGTCGGGCGTCGATCACCGGCGCGCCGGCGCTCGCGAACCGGGCTTATGTGCAGGCCGATGTCGCCAAGGCCGAGGCGGCGCTGCGGTCGGCCCGGGCGTTTTTCTACGAGACGACGGACACCGCCTTCGCGGCGCTTGAACGGGGCGATGAGTTGGATGTCGAGACACGCTCGCTTCTGCGCCTTGCCGCGACCAACGCCGCGCACGTCGCCGCCGGCGTGGCCGCGACGGTTCATCGCTTGAGCGGCACGACCGGCATCGCCGCAGGCCATCCGATCGCCCGCTACCTGCAGGACGCCATGGTGGTGCCCCAGCACGCGTTCTTGGCCGATGGCACCTGGGAGAATGCCGGCAAGATCCTGCTGGGTCTCGACGCGGCGCCCGGTTTTCCCTGATCGAACGAGGAAACAACGTCATGAGCGACATCACTGCAAAACCCCTTCGCGTCCTCTTCTGTGGCGCGGTCCTGCAGAATTTCTTCGACCTGCCCGCCTCCGGAATTGGCGAGGTCTGGGCGGCCACGGGCGTCATGCTCAAGGGTATTCGCGATCTGCCCGGCGTGACGGTGCTCGGCACGCTGGACGACGACGAGACCATGGTCGGGACGTCGCCCAACGGCTGGCCCTGGACCTTCTATATTCTAGCCGACGTGCCCGACCGCGCCACCGTCGTCTCCGCTTGTAACCTGTTCCGCACGATCCAGGTTGGGGAGCACCGCCTATGGAAGTACATGCGGGTCGAGGCGCGTATCGGCCGGGAACTGGTCATTCCCGAATGAATCCCGTCCCGTCAGACGAGATCATCGGCCGTTTGGCGCGACTGGAGGCGGCGGACGCGGTTCGCCGAACCGCCACGCGATATTTCCGACTGTGCGATGATCTGGGGCCCCGGACCCAGTTTGACGAACTGGGAGCGCTCTTCGCGCGCGAGGCGGTTTGGGAGGGCCGGGGGCGCTATCGCCAGGCCTTCGGCCTCCATAGAGGGCGGGACGCCATCGTAGCGATGTTGGCGGGCTATGCCGATCCGGCGCATTTCGTTCTGAACGCTCACTACCTCTCGTCCGAAGACATCCTGGTCACGGACGAACATCATGCGGTCGGGTGCTGGATGATGCTTCAGGTTTCGACCTACCGCGACGGACGGTCGGATCTGCGGAGCGCGCGACTAGCCCTTGATTTCGTCTTCCAGGAGGGAAGCTGGCGCATCGCCCGCTTCGTCACCGAGAACATCTTTTCCCGCGATGTCGGTCCCTGGAACGACGAGGCTCCGATCTCGACGCCCCAAGCCTCCGCACCATCACAACACTCCGAGGAGCAGCTATGAGCGATCATGACTATGCCGCGCTCGTCCGCACGGACCGGGTACACACCTCTCTCTATCGAGATCAGGCCATCTTCGAGGATGAGATGGACCGGATCTTCAAGAATACCTGGGTCTGGGTGGCGCACGAAAGCGACCTCCCGGGCAAGAACACCTTCAAGACCTCCTGGGTCGGTCGAGAGCCGGTCATTGTCACGCGCGATCGCGAGTCCGATCTCCATGTGCTGCTCAACCGCTGCCGTCACCGCGCCGCCAGCGTGTGCGAGAAGGGCAAGGGCAAGGCCTCGGTCTTCGTCTGCCCTTACCACGGCTGGAGCTACAATCCCGACGGGCGCCTGCGCAAGGTGCCGCACGCGGCGGGCTATGCCGACGATTTCGACACCGCCGAGTTTCCGCTCGTGTCCCTGCGGGTCGAGACCTACAACGGCATGATCTTCGCCACGTTCAAGGACGACATTGAGCCCCTTGAAACCTTCCTGGGGGCGGCGAAGAAGTGGATCGACCTGTTTATGAAACAGGGCGCGGGATATGGCGTGAAGACCCTGGGCGAGCACCGTTTCCGCTTCCCGGGCAATTGGAAGATCCAGCTCGAAAACACCACCGACGCCTACCATTTCCCGATCGTTCACAAGACCTTTCTCGACTCGCTCGACGCCGACACCGAGAACGTGTTCGACGTCTTGGGGCAGGGGGGGTGGGTCGAGGATCTTGGCAATGGTCACTCGGTGATGGTCATGATCCCAGACCTGATCGACCTTGAGGAAAACCTCGACGCGCCGATCCCTGAGCGCTTCGCGAAGCTCGCCGCGGAACTGGCTGCCGAAGGGCGCTCCGACGACGAGATGCGCCGGGTGGTTCGCGCGGTGGGCGGTTCGGGCTTCAATCTCAACCTATTCCCAAACGTCGCCTGCTCGATGGCGTTCTTCCGCGTACTGCGTCCGGTCACCGTTGAGGAGACTGAAATCATGCACGTCGCCATTGGCATGGATGGCGGACCGGAAGCCGGTAACCGCGCGCGTCTGCGCCTTCACGAACACTTCCAAGGCCCGATGGGCTTTGGCACGCCCGATGACGCGGAAGGCTGGGAGCGTGTCCAGCGTGGCGCCGCGGCGGGCGAGGATCTCTGGATCATGCTCAATCGTGGCGCCGAAGCGCCCGAGGGGTGCGCCGAGCCGGGCCACAACGCCGGCGACGTGAGCGCTGAAACCGGCATGCGGGCGGCCTACCAAATGTGGAAGAGGATGATGACGGCATGAGCGGCATTCTCGAAAAGGTGACAGCGACCGAAGGCTTCGAAGGGCCCGTTGCGACGCTTGAAGAAGCGGCCGCCTTCATTTGGGCGGAAGCCGATCTGCTTGATCGGCTCGACTACAAGCCATGGCTCCCGCTGTGGAGCACGACGGGCAAATACATCATCCCGACCGTGCGCGCGCCATCCGACTACGCCGACGTCCTCAATATCGTCTATGACGATGGCGAACTGCGCGAGGCTCGTGTAAAGCGTCTGCTCTCGGGCTTTTCGATGTCGTCGGCGCCGCCCGCGCGGACGGTGCGCACCGTTTCCCGGTTCGTGGTGACCGCGTCGGGCCCAGGCGTCATCGCTTTGCGCGCCGCGCAGATGTTGGCCGAATACAAATACGGACATATGCGGTTCCTGCCCGCCGACGTGAGCTACCGCCTGGTGCGCGGCGCCGATGGCGGGCTGCTCATCGACGAGAAGGTCGTCACGCTCATCAACGCCGAGGACTATCAGTTCGGTATTGGCTACCTGCTATGAGCGCGGTCATGGACGCCCGGGTTGTCCTCATCACCGGCGCGGCGCAGGGCCTGGGAGACTGCTTGTCCCGCGCCTTTCATGCCTCCGGGTACAGGGTCGGCATTTCGGACATCGACCAGGCCGGGGCTGGCGCTCTGGCGGGCGAACTCGACGGGACGGGCGCCACTGCGTTGGCGATCGGCTTGGACGTGCGCAGTCAGGACCAGTTCGAGTCCGCGCGCGATCGACTTCTTGCCGCCTGGGGGCGCATTGACGTCCTGGTCAACAACGCGGTCGTCACCAAGGCGCAGCCCGTCCTCGACATCACGCCGGACGACTTTGACGCTGTGCTCAAGATCAACCTGCGTGGCACCTTCGTCGGTTGTCAGGTTCTGGGGCGTCATTTTCGCGATGTCGGCGCGGGGCGCATCGTGAATATTGCTTCGCTCGCGGGGCAAAACGGCGGAACCGCGACCGGCGCGCACTATGCCGCGTCCAAGGGTGGGATCATCACCCTCACCAAGGTTTTCGCGCGCGATCTCGCCGCCTATGGCGTGACGGTGAACGCCATTGCCCCTGGACCGCTGGATCTGCCTTCGGTGCGGCAGCTCGTTCCCGCCGACAAACTGGACGGCATCATCGCCGGCATTCCCGTGCGCAGCTTGGGGTCGCCCCAGTTCGTGGCGAAGACGGCCGTGCATCTGGCGGGGGCGGACGCCGGCTTCGCGAACGGCGCCACCTGGGACCTCAACGGCGGCCTATTGATGAGGTAATGACCATGATCGACCGCACGCTTTTTCGCACGGCCATGTCGCGCTTGGGCGCCGCCGTGAACATCATCACGACCGACGGTGAGAGCGGACGTCACGGCATGACCGCTTCGGCGGTCTGCAGTGTGACTGATGAGCCGGCCTCACTGTTAGTGTGCATCAACCGCTCTTCGCGCATGAACGCCCTGATCACCGGCAATGGGGTTCTATGCGTGAATGTTCTGAGTGCGGAACATCAAGAGCTCTCCGGTCTGTTTTCCAATCGTGGCCTGAGCATGGATGAGCGTTTCCAGCGGGCCGATTGGAAAGTCCTCGACAGCGGGGCCCCTGCGTTGGTCGGCGCGCTGTGCAACTTCGGATGTCGGGTCCAGTCTGTCTACGAAGTGGGCACTCACAGCGTCTTCCTTTGCCGCGTGGAGGAAGTCCTCTCGCGCGATGATGGGGAAGCGCTGGTCTACTTCGGCCGAGCCTATCACCATCTGCCGCTGGCGGCTTCAGCATGACCGTCTCTAACGCACCGGCTGTCCATGCCGTGGCGCGCGCGCTTGTTGACGCGCGCCGGTATGCGCACGCTTTGGACAGCTTCCCCGGAACGTTGCCAGAAACGCTTGAAGAAGCCTACGCTATCCAACGGGTCGCCATTGAATTTTGGCCTGATGACCTGGCCGGATGGAAGGTGGGGCGACTGTCGCCCGATCTGGTCGAACATTATGGCGTTGAGCGCTTCATTGGGCCGATCTTTCGGTCCGCGGTGTTGCAGCGCCCAGGAGAAGGTCTCGCGCCGTTTGCGATGTTCCCGGGCGGATCGGCTGCTTTCGAGGCGGAGTTTGTCGTCTTCGCGCGGACCGATCGATCCGGTCTCATCACGCCGGAACGCCTGACGATCGGCGTCGAGGTCGCGTCGAGCCCGATCACCTCGTTGCCAACCCTTGGGTCGCTCGCCACTATCGCCGACCTGGGCAACAACGCCGGGCAGATCATTGGGGCGTCGGTACCGCTGGAGCTTCTCCAGGATCCAGCGGCGCTGCCCTGTGAAGCGCGGATTGGCGATGCCGCGCCAATTTCGCGAACCGCGGAAGCCCTTCCTGGTGGTCCTGCGGCGGCCTTCGCGTTTGCGTTGATGCAAGCTGATCGAATGGGGATGCCATTGCGACCGGGACAGTTCGTTTCGACTGGCGCGGTTACTGGCATGCACGCCGTCACGCCTGGGTTGGCGTGCAGCGCCAGCTTTGGCCGGTTTGGCCGGATCGACTGCAAAATCGTCACGCGCGGGGCTCGCTAGGGGCGACGCCAATCCACCCTCGAAAGCAAGCGTGAGAGGCCCTTCAAGCGCGAGCCGTCCCATCGTTGTCAACACCAATCCGGCTGATCAAGGCGTGTCCGTATGATTGAGACTGCAGACGTCGTTATCGTGGGGGCGGGGCACGGCGGCGCCCAGGCGGCCATCGCTCTGCGCCAAGGCGGCTTTTTTGGAACCATCACCGTCATCGGGCGCGAGCCGGAGTTTCCGTACGAACGCCCGCCGCTTTCCAAGGAATATTTCGCTCGCGAGAAGACCTTTGAGCGTCTCTACATTCGCCCCCCTTCCTTCTGGGCCGAGAAGAGCATCGTTTTTGAGCTCGGCGTCGAGGTCATCGAGGTGGCCCCCGAAGCGCAGACACTGACACTCTCGGATGGGCGCGCCTACGGCTACGGCAAACTGATCTGGGCGGCTGGAGGCCAGCCTCGTCGTCTTTCATGCTCCGGGTTCGAACTGGCTGGCGTTCATGCCGTCCGCACCCGTGAGGACTGCGACACCCTGATGGCCGAGATCGACGCGGGAGCTAAGAACATCGTCATTATCGGGGGCGGCTACATTGGGCTTGAGGCCGCCGCGGTGCTCTCGAAAATGGGCATGGTCGTCACGCTGCTGGAAGCGGGCACCCGTGTCCTGGCGCGCGTTGCCGGCGAGACACTCTCGACGTTCTACGAACGGGAGCATCGCGCTCATGGCGTCGATTTGCGGACGGCCATCTCGGTCGATTGTGTTGAAGGCGACGGACAGCGCGCTCATGGCGTCAAGCTGGCGGATGGCGAGGTGGTCGCGTGCGACGCGGTAATCGTCGGCATCGGTATCGCGCCCGCCGTCGGTCCGTTGATCGTCGCTGGGGCCTCAGGTTCCGATGCTCTGGGGGTGAAGGTCGATCCATTTTGCCGCACCTCTCTGCCGAACATCTATGCCATCGGCGATTGCGCGGCTTTCGCCTGCGATTACGCCGGAGGTGCCGTGATGCGCGTGGAGTCCGTACAGAACGCAAACGATATGGCGACCTGTGTCGCCAAGGCCATCTGTGGCGATGAAAAGCCCTACAAGGCCCTGCCGTGGTTCTGGTCCAATCAATACGATCTAAAACTTCAGACCGTCGGCATCGCCGCCGGATTCGACACGGCTGTGACGCGCGGGGAGCCAGAAAGCCGCTCCTTTTCGGTGATTTACCTCAGGAATGGGCACGTCGTGGCGCTCGATTGCGTCAACGCCGTGAAGGATTATGTCCAAGGCCGAAAGCTCGTTGAGGCCGGTGTGACGCCTGATCTTGTGGCGTTGGCCGATCCCGATCTGCCGCTTAAATCGCTGGGCTGATGCGGTAGGGATCTTTTTGCCGCCAATATGAAGGTTATTTGATCCAACTTAAAAAATCACTTGAATAATACACTTTATCGACACAGCCTGATGCCCTGGATCGGGGGCTGTTTGGGGGCAACCGAACAGCATGAGAGAAATGGGGAACATTATGGCTCGTCGCACACACCTCGCCCTTTATGCATCCGGCGCCATGGCGGCGCTGCTCAGCCACTCGGCCAGAGCACAGGAAATTCCCGCGAAGCCTGGAGCGGCCCCTACGGTCGTGGGGAGCCCCGACGACGGTGAGCGGGCGACCGATCTGCAAGAGATCGTCGTCACCGCCAGTCGGACGGGCCGAAGTGGCTACGAAGCGCCTACGCCCACTACGGTCGTCTCGGCCGACGCCATCGCGCAGGCGGCCCCGGCGACGATGGCCGACTATATCAATCAGTTGCCCTCATTCTCCTCCACCTCTTCGCCTAGGGCCGTTGCCGGTCTGATCACATCGCCGGCAGGTGCCAACCTGTTGAACCTGCGAAACTTGGGAGTTGGTCGGACGCTGGTTCTGCTCGATAGCCGACGCGTTGCACCGACAACGGCATCTGGCGGCGTCGACATCAACCTTTTGCCAACCGATCTAGTTAAGCAGATCGACGTCGTTACCGGAGGCGCTTCAGCCGCTTGGGGCTCTGACGCCATTGCCGGCGTCGTCAACTTGGTACTCGACACCAAGTTCCAAGGCGTGAAAGGCTCGATTCAAAATGGCGTTACTACCAGCGGCACGGGCGCTAATCGCAAGTTCTCGCTTGCGGCCGGGACCAGCTTTGCCGGCGGCCGTGGGCACATCTTGGGCAGCGGGCAAATAGAAATCCAGAAAGATGCCGGTACCGCCGGCGATCGCAGTTGGTACAGCGGCGATCGCGTCGTGAACAATCCTGCTTATGTGGCGGGCAATGGGCAACCCCGCCAGCTGTTGACTTCGGGCGGGGGCCTCTCTTCCGCGACCGATGGCGGCTTGATCACCAGCACAAGTTTACGTGGAACTCAGTTCGATGCGCAGGGCCTCCCCTCAACGTTTAATTTCGGAACGACATCCGGCCTTATATCGTACGGCGGCAGCGCTGAGGACGAAGGCGGTCGCATCCAGCTTATCACACCTTACAACAACAAGTCTGCGTTCGGGCGTGTAAGCTTCGACCTGACCGACAACATCACGATCTTCAGTGAAGGCGGTTACGGTCATGCGACGGGTGATGCACAGGGCGTGTCGTTCAATCGTTTCGGAAACCTGACGATTAAAACGAGCAATCCCTATCTCGACGCCGCGACACGCGGTCGCGCGGTCGCCGCTGGGATCAGTAGTTTCAACCTGGGAACCACCAACTGGGCGTTCGGACCATATACCTCGTCGTCAGAGCGAACCTTGACCCGCTTCGCTGCCGGGCTCGAAGGGGGCATCGGTTCTAACTGGAATTGGAAAGTTTACGGCCAGCACGGGTATACGAAGTCTGTCACCGAAATCTCCAACAACGTCATCACTGCGAATTACCTGCGAGCGGTCGATGCTGTCTCCAGCAACGGAACTATCGTCTGCGCCTCGACTCTGCTTGACCCGACTAACGGATGCGTTCCCTACAACGTTTTCGGAACGGGAAATGTGACGCAAGCTGTTCGCGACTACGTGATCGGTACGTCATACCAAGAGGTGAGGCTGAAACAGGATGTCGTATCCGCCGAGATCCGGGGAGAGCCCTTCCAACTCCCTGCGGGCGCCGTTTCGTTTGCGGGTGGCGGAGAGTATCGTCGGGAATCCTATGTTGCCACGGTCGATGACTTGTCCGCTGCGGGAGCGTACTTCGTCGGAAACGGAAAGCCGTCCTCCGGCAGTGTGCGTGTCGCCGAAGGGTTCGCTGAGATCGTCGCACCTTTGCTGCACGAGGTGCCGTTCGCTCGAAGCCTGGACCTTAACGCAAACGCGCGCGTCACCAACTATGATCGCAGCGGCACCGTCGTAACCTGGAAGGCCGGCTTGACCTGGGCGATCGACGATTCGATCATGCTGCGCGCCGTACGGTCGCGCGACATTCGGTCACCGAACCTTAACGAGCTCTTCCAGGCGGGCAACGACAGTGTGCTCGCAGTGAACGATCCTGTTACCGGCACGACCTATGCAACCACTCGCAGCACGACCGGAAATCTGACGTTGCAGCCGGAGAAATCCGATACTTATTCTGCCGGTATCGTGGTGCAGCCGAATTTCTTTCGGAACCTCCAGTTCTCGGTAGATTTCTTCGACATCAAGATCGACGACGCCATCACGGTTCTTGCTGGTCAGGACATCATCGACAGCTGCAATTCGTCCAATATTTATTGCGATCTCATTCAGCGCGATGCTTCCGGCCTAATCACGCGGGTGACCACGCCTTCACTCAACGCACAGTCGGAGCATGTCAGGGGGGTAGATATCGACGCCCGCTACCGCACCAACCTACCTTCACTTGATGGATCGCTCACCCTGAGCGCGCTCGGGTCCCACGTAACCGAACGGTCCATCACGGTTGGCGGAGTTAAGCGGGACTATGCAGGCCAGATGGCTGATGCAAACGCCACGCCAAGCTGGCGCTGGACGTTCGAAGGCAGTTTGGCCGCCGGTCGGACGAGAACTGCCCTGCGCGCTCGTTTCATCAGCGCCGGGAAGATCCGCAGCGATTGGACATCGGCCGACATTGACGACAATTCGGTTCCCCGGACGGTCTACTTCGACCTGAACGGCAGCATGAAGTTCGCCGATCAGCCTGGCTCCCCGGAACTCTTCTACGCAGTCGACAATCTGCTCAATCAGGCACCGCGCGTGGTGCCATCGACGACCGGCAATGTACAAATCCAGATCGGGACCAATCCTTTCATCTACGACACCACCGGCCGAACCCTCCGGGTCGGCGTGAAGTTCTCGCTCTGATCATCGTGGTGCTGGATGTCGCACTCCACAAGAGCGGCATCCGGCACGGATCGGAAAGAGCCCGGAATTGGAATTTCGCGAAGGAAAAAGCAATGTTACATCAGCTGCGAAGTCTAAGGGGGCATTCTAGTCTAGGCGTGCTGCTCGCAGCTCTGCTTGTTTCGGTCTCGTTGAGTGTAGGAGCTTCGGAAGCTCGCCAAGTCTCGACGATCTCGCATGTGACGCCTGAACAAGTCGTCGACGTCACAGAAATCGCGCCTTCGCCGGACGGCTCGACGCTGGCTATTCTCGTACGGCGTCCGAACTCCTCGGGCAGCGCATGGCGCAACGAAGTCGGCATCGTCGATATACGGTCTCGCCAGACTAAGACCCTGATCGGCGATCGCGACGATGTTGGCCAGATCGCCTGGGCTCCGGATGGCTCGCGGTTGGCGTTCACTTCCGCAAGCGAGGGCGGCGCGCGTCAAATCTTCTTCGTGACGATTTCCGACAGAACCGTCCGCAAGCTAACGTCGGAGCCAACTAACATCATATCCTTCGCTTGGAATCATAGCGGCCAGTCGATCGCGTTCAGCATGAGTGATCCGGAGAGATTGCCGAAGTCGGTTGAAGGCGTGTTATCCTTCGAAGCCGGCGCGGGGCCGTATCTTGTAAAAAAGGACTATGTCGCCGCGCATCTATGGACCGTAGATACAGGGATCGTCCCGTCCAAGCCAAAGCGGATCACTCAGGGCGCGTGGTCGCTTCCCTTGCCCGCACGCAAGGGTAACACGGCCCCCCCGTTCTCATGGTCCTCTGGAGACGACAAGATATTCTTCGTGCGCCAGCAGTCTCCTCGCGACAACGGGGACGAAGCGGAATTGTGGTCGATCACGCTGGCCGACCTGGAAACGAGGCAGATCCTGCCTGGTAGCGCCAAGGTACGCACGCCCATGGCGTCTCCCGTAGCGGAGGTGGTCGCTTTCTCAACATCACCGGGAGATGAACAACCCATCCGTGCCACTGGCCTCCTGGCCGTAGGCAAAGGGAAGGTCACATGGTCGTACCCCTCATTGGACCGGAGCATCTCGCCGCTTGGCTGGTATCCCGACGGTTCAGCGTTGCTGGTGGGCGGAGGCGACGGTGCGCTGGCCTCCCTTTGGGCGCAGCAATTGGACGGATCGGCTCGCCGCATCGATAGCGGAACGCTCAGCGCGACTGGCGCCATGTGGTTCGCGACCCAGCGCCAGCCGGTCGCCGCCGTCGATCACGACAAGTCGGTGTACTTCGTCGGCAGTGCCTCCAACACGCCGCCGGAAGTCTACGTGGTCCGGCGCGGTAGTGCTCCGCAGCAGCTTACCCAACTGAACCGCGACCTTGCGAAAGGTCAGGACTTCAAACGGACTGTCGTCAACTGGACGAGCGCAGACGGGATCCTAGTCAACGGCCTGCTCACCTTGCCGACTGATACCTCCAAGACGGTTCCGCTCGTGGTGCTCATCCACGGCGGTCCCGAGGCTGCTGCAGGGCTCTCCTATTCGGTTCAGGCACGTTTGTTAGCGGCGAAGGGTTGGGCGGTGTTTGAGCCCAATTACCGTGGCAGCAACAATCAGGGTGCGAAAACGCAGGCGGCGGGCTTTAGCGACATCAACATTGGACCGGCCCTAGATATCATGACTGGGCTGGAGCAGGTGCTTCGGGAAAATCCCATTGATCGCGCTCGGGTTTCGCTCGCGGGCTTGTCGAACGGTGGCCACCTGACGGATTGGCTCGTCGGGCACGCCGAGGGCTGGTCCGGAGCGGTCGCGATCGCCGGGCTGTCCGACTATCTCGACCAGGCGACGCTCAGCAATTCTGTCGGCGCCAATTTGTTCCGGTTCGGCGGAACGCCGTGGGCTGCGGGCGGATTGGCGCGCTTGAGAAACAACTCGCCGCTCGCCGCGTTCTGCCACGTCCGGACGCCGCTGCTTCTGCTGCACAACACTGGCGATCCAAACGTTCCTATTACGCATAGCTACAAGATGTACCAAGCCCTCCAAGCCACCGGACAAGTGGTCCAGTTTATCGCCTATCCCGCAGCGACCCACGAGCCTTCCGATCCGGCGCGCATGCACGACATCGACGAACGCACGATCGATTGGATAGGTCGCCATTTCGATACGCATCCAGGTCCGCTCACCGGGCCCCACCTGCGTGAGGAAGTCGAACCATGCTGAAATGTGCTCGCGCTCCAACCTTAGCAGCAAAACGGAACGGATATCATTTTCATAGCGGCCCGGCGATTTTGGATCGGAAGCTTTTTGAGGAGACATAAGCCCAACCCGCTCATCATGGTACAGCGTGCGAGCCGCGTTCGCCGCACGGGGTCACCCTTCGAGCAAGGGGGTCCGTTTGATCGCCTCGGCGACAAGTTCCAGTTCGGGCGACTCATCGTTCTTACGGCAGGTCATGAAAATGGGCGACGTCGCCGGCTCAAGTAGGTCGCGATACTTTACCCCCTCCAGTCCAGACTGGCGAACCGACTCCGGGACGATGCAGGCCCCCTCCTCGGCCGCGACGAGGCCGAGGGCGATCTGTAATTCCCGAACCTCGTGGGTCAGGCGAGGCGACAAGCCGTAATCACGGAAGGTAGCCAATACCTGATCGGCATAGCTGGGGCGCGGCTCTCGCGGATAAACAATAAGGGGAAGGTCGGCCAAGGCCGCTAGGGCGACGGGGCCGGGCGCGGAGGCGAGGGGATGGCTGGCGGGAATGGCCGCGATAAGGCGTTCCTCGCGCAGCACCACGCGCTTGATCGCGTCATCCTCGAACCGGATACGACCAAAGCCAACGTCGATACGAGCCGCCTTGAGGGCGGTGACCTGCTCCAAGCTGACCATCTCAAGCAAACTAAGCTCAAGATGCGGTCCGATACTGCGCAACTGCCTGATGAACTGCGGAAGTCCCGCATAGATGGTCGATGCCACGAAGCCGATCACCAGCCGTCGGGGCTCCGCGCCGCGCGCGCGGCCAATCATGGCGCTTAAGGCGTCGGCCTTGGCGAGCATTTGCACGGCCTGCTCGTAGACCAATTGTCCGATCGCTGTCAGGCGAAGGGGGCGCGCGAGGCGGTCGATCAGTTGAGCGCCAGCCTCGGCCTCCAGCTGTTGAATCTGCCGGCTTAGCGGAGGTTGGGCCATGTTCAGGCGTTCAGCAGCCCGCGTGAAGCTCTTGTCCTCGGCGACGGCCACGAAATAGCGGAGCTGACGAAGATCCATTCTAAATACCTAAAAGGTATCGCGGGCAGACGCCAACGGTCTTTGTCATGGGCGCGGTTTGGGTTGAAGGTTTTGAGGAGAACCGGAGGAAGCGCATGGCTGTTTCATCAGTGCGGATCGAGACGATCATCGTCGATATTCCGACGATCCGCGCCCATGTCCTGGCCATGGCGACCATGCACCGGCAGTCGATCGTGCTGGTTCGAATCCTCGGAGACGATGACATCGAAGGCATAGGGGAGGGGACCACCATTGGCGGCCTCGCCTATGGACCCGAAAGCCCTGAGGGCATCAAGCTAGCGATCGACACCTACATCGCTCCTGTGCTGGCCGCCTGCGACCTGTCACGGATCGGCGAGACCATGGCGGCGGTGGGGCGTAACGTCGTGGGTAACCACTTCGCCAAATGCGCGGTCGAGACGGCGCTGCTGGATGCGGCGGGAAAACGCCTGGGCGCGCCGGTTTCACAGTTGATCGGCGGCGGTCGCCGGCGCGAGAGCTTGCCGGTGGCGTGGACCCTGGCCAGCGGCGACACTGGGCGCGACATTGAAGAGGCCGAGCGCATGCTGGCCGCCCGACGTCACAACATTTTCAAACTGAAAATCGGCAAGGGGGCTGTCCGCGCGGATGTTGCCCATGTGGCCGCGATCAAGAAGGCGCTCGGCGAGCGCGCGAGCATCAGAGTTGATGTCAATCAAGCCTGGGACGAAGTCCAAGCCGAGTTAGGCATGGGGCTGTTGTTCGACGCGGGCGTGGATCTGGTCGAGCAACCAGTGGCGCGGCACGCCGCGGGCGCCATGAGCCGGCTTTCGACGCGCCATGCCCTTCCCATGATGGCCGACGAGTCGCTGCAGGGTCCAAAGGACGCCTTCGCGCTGGCTCAAGCCGGCGATGTTCGCGTGTTCGCCGTCAAGATCGCCCAGTCGGGCGGCCTGCTTGCCGCTCATGACGTCGCCCAAATCGCTGAAGCGGCTGGGGTCGGTCTTTATGGTGGCACCATGCTCGAGGCCGCGATCGGAACGGTCGCTTCGGCGCACCTCTTCTCCACCTTTGGATCGTTGGCCTGGGGCACCGAACTCTTCGGGCCTCTGCTCCTTACCGAGGAGATTCTCGCCCAGCCCCTGACCTATGGCGACTTCGCCCTGGCGGTGCCGACGGGACCGGGGCTGGGCGTCGCGCTGGACGAGGAGAAGATCGCCTTCCTCCGACGCGATCGTCAGGCCCGGCCGACGTTCAGCCTTCCCGCCAAGGAGAGCGTCTGATGCTGTTTCATGTGGAGATGGACGTGAACGTCCCCCTCGACCACGACGCGGCGCGGTTCGAGGCGCTTAAGCAAGCTGAGAAAGCGCGTTTCCAAGACCTGCAAGGCCAAGGGATCTGGCGGCATATCTGGCGGGTCGTAGGCCACTACAGCAACGTCAGCATCTTCGATGTCGAGGACAATGCCGCCCTGCACGACATTCTGACGAGCTTGCCGCTCTATCCCTTCATGATCGTGCGCGTGAAGCCGCTGTGCCGTCATCCATCGTCCCTGCACGGCGACGATCGTTAAAGCCGCCAACCATAAAAATTCGGGAGAGAAGCCATGACCTTCAACCTTGTTCAAACGCCTGAGATCCAACGCCTGCTCGACCGGGTCAGCGGCCTGGCCGAGCCTGGCGGCGATCCGCGCGCCAAACAGATCCTGCGCCGGGTGATCTCGGACCTCTATGACACGATCGACGTCTTCGACGTCTCGCCAGAGGAGTTCTGGGGCCTGTTGGGCTTCTTGCAGAACGGCGCAGCCGAGTTTGGTCTGATCGCGCCGGGGCTCGGCTTCGACCATTTCCTAGATATCCGGATGGACGAGGCCGACAAGGCTGCGGGTCTGGTGGGGGGAACGCCGCGCACCATCGAAGGACCGCTCTATGTGCCGGGCGCGCCGCTCAGCGTGGGCCACGCGCGTTTGGATGACGGTACGGATCAAGGCGAGGTGCTGATCATGCACGGCCAGGTCATGGACCAGCAGGGTGCGCCACTCGTTGGGGCAGTGGTCGACGTGTGGCACGCCAATACCCTGGGGGCCTATTCCTATTTCGCCCCCTCGCAGACTCCTTACAACAATCGTCGGCGCATCGAGACCGACGCCGAGGGGCGCTACAAGTTTCAGAGTATCATGCCGTCGGGCTATGCGGTGCCGCCGCAGGGGACGACGGAGCGGCTGTTGAGCGCCGTCGGTCGACACGGAAATCGCCCCGCACACATCCATTTCTTTGTGTCGGCGCAAGGCCACCGGCATTTGACCACCCAGATCAACATCGCTGGCGATCCCTTCCTCCATGAGGATTTCGCTCAGGCGACACGCGAAGGGTTGATCCCCGACGTGATGAAGCGCGACGAGCCCGAGGCCATCCGAGCGGAAGGTCTCAATACGCCCTATTCGGAGATCGTCTTCGATTTCACGCTGCTTCCCGCAAGTGACAGCTCGGATGCCGAGATGCATGCTCGCCCGCGGGTCGCCGCAGTCGCATGAGCCGCAAAATCTATCCCTCCGCCGCCGCGGCGCTGAAAGGCGTTGTCTTCGACGGCATGACGCTGATGTCTGGCGGCTTTGGCCTGTCGGGCAATCCCGAGAGCCTGATCCCGGCGATCAAGGACACGGGGGTCAAGGGCCTGACGGTGATCAGCAACAACTGCGGGGCCGACGGCTTTGGCCTGTGGCAGCTGCTCAACAGCGGTCAGATCAAGAAGATGATCTCCAGCTATGTCGGCGAGAACAAGCTGTTCGAGCAGCTGTATCTATCGGGCCAGCTGGAACTGGAGTTGAATCCGCAAGGCACTCTGGCCGAGCGCATCCGGGCCGGCGGGGCCGGCATTCCGGCCTTCTACACCAAGACCGGCGTTGGCACGGTGGTGGCCGAGGGCAAGCCGGTCGAGGACTTCGAGGGCGAGGCCTATGTGCGCGAGACCTGGTTGCGCGCCGACGTCGCCATCGTCAAGGCGTGGAAGGCCGATCCCGAGGGCAACCTGATGTTCCGGATGACCGCCCGCAACTTCAACCCGGTGATGGCCACGGCCGGCAAAGTCACCATCGTCGAGGTCGAGGAGATCATCGAGGCCGGCGAATTGGACGCCAACAGCATCCACACGCAGGGCATCTATGTGGATCGCATCATTCTCTCGACAATCAACGAAAAGCGCATCGAGAAACTGACCACCCGTCCTCGTGAAGCGGCTGCGGAGACCGTCTGATGGCCTGGACCCGCGACGAGATGGCGGCCCGCGCCGCCCGTGAGCTGCAGGACGGCTTCTATGTCAATCTGGGCATCGGCATCCCGACCCTGGTGGCCAACCACATTCCCGAGGGCGTCCAGGTCACGCTGCAGTCCGAGAACGGCATGCTGGGCATGGGTCCCTTCCCCTATGAGGGCGAAGCCGACCCGGACCTGATCAACGCCGGCAAGCAGACCATCACCCAACTGCCGACCTCCAGCTTCTTCGACAGCGCCCAGAGCTTCGCGATGATCCGCGGCGGCCATGTCGATCTGACGGTGCTGGGGGCCATGGAGGTGGCCCAGAACGGCGACATCGCCAACTGGACGATCCCCGGCAAGATGGTGAAGGGCATGGGCGGTGCGATGGACCTGGTCGCTGGCGTCAAGCGCGTCATCGTGGTCATGGACCACGCCAACAAGGCCGGAGATAGCAAGGTCCTCAAGCGCTGCGCCCTGCCCCTGACCGGCCAGGCCTGCGTCGATATGGTGATCACCGACCTCTGCGTCTTCGACCTGGATCGCAAGGGTGGCGGTTTGACGCTGATCGAACTGGCGCCCGGCGTCAGTCTCGACGAGGTCAAGGCCAAGACGGAAGCCGACTTCAACGCCGGGGCCTTCGCATGACCGCCGCCTATATCTGCGACGGGATCCGCACCCCGTTCGGGCGCTATGGCGGAGGCCTGGCCAAGGTCCGCGCCGACGACCTGGCCGCCATCCCTATCAAGGGCCTGATGGCCCGCAATCCCGGCCTCGACTGGAGCGCCGTGGATGAAGTGGTGCTGGGTTGCGCCAACCAGGCCGGCGAAGACAATCGTAACGTCGCCCGCATGGCCGCCCTGCTGGCCAGCCTGCCCGACAGCGTCCCGGGCGTCACCGTCAACCGCCTGTGCGCCTCGGGGCTGGAGGCCATCAGCTACGCCGCGCGCGCCGTGCTCTCGGGCCAGGCCGATCTCGTGATCGCCGGCGGCGTCGAGAGCATGAGCCGCGCGCCCTTCGTGATGGGCAAGGCCGACAGCGCCTTCTCGCGCGCCGCCAAGATCGAGGACACCACCATCGGCTGGCGCTTCGTCAATCCGGCGATGCAAAAGGCCTATGGCGTCGACTCCATGCCGGAAACCGCCGAGAACGTCGCCACCGACTTCCAGGTCAGCCGTGCCGATCAGGACGCGTTCGCCCTGCGCAGCCAGCAGCGCGCCGCCGCCGCGATAAAGGCCGGCTTCTTCGAGGGCGAAATCACGCCCGTTGAGATTCCCGGCAAGGCCGGCCCCACGATCGTCGACCGCGACGAGCATCCGCGCGAGACCACGCTGGAAACCCTGGCCAAGCTGAAGCCCGTCGTCCGCGAAGGCGGCACGGTGACGGCCGGCAACGCCTCGGGCGTCAATGACGGCGCGGCCGCCCTGCTGATCGCCTCGGAAGAGGCGGTCAAGCGTCATGGCCTGACCCCGCGCGCCCGCATCCTGTGCTACGCCACGGCCGGCGTCGCTCCACGCGTCATGGGCATCGGTCCGGTCCCCGCCACCCAGCGCCTGATGGCCCGGACGGGCCTGTCGATCGCCGATTTCGACGTGATCGAACTGAACGAAGCCTTCGCCGCCCAGGGGCTGGCCGTTCTGCGCCAGCTGGGTCTGGCCGACGACGGGGCGCACGTGAACCCCAATGGCGGGGCCATTGCGCTGGGCCATCCGCTCGGCGCGTCCGGCGCCCGCCTGGCCCTGACGGCGCTGCGCCAGCTGGAAGCCACCGGCGGTCGGCGCGCGCTCACCACCCTGTGCATCGGCGTCGGCCAAGGCGCCGCGCTCGCGTTGGAGCGGTCGTGACCGAGATCTCGCACATGACGGTGGGCGACGGTTGCCGCATCGCCTATCGCTTCGATGGTCCGGCTGACGGACCGGTACTGATGTTGTCCAATTCCCTAGGGACGACCATGGCGATGTGGACGCCCCAGATGACCGCCTTCACCGAGCGCTTTCGGGTTCTGCGCTATGATAGTCGGGGGCATGGGGCATCGGACGCGCCTACGGGCGCTTATGGCATGGACCGCCTGGGGCGTGACGTTGTGGAATTGCTCGACGGCCTGGATTTGCGGTCGGTGAGGTTCTGCGGGTTGTCCAAGGGCGGTATGGTTGGCCAATGGCTTGCCTGGCGCGAACCTGAACGCGTCAAGCGTCTGATCTTGGCCAATACCTCCGCCTATATGGGGCCGCCGAAGGACTGGGATGCGCGCATCGCTCGGGTGAAGGAGAGCGGCATGTCCGCCCTGGCTGCGCCTGTGATGGCGCGTTGGTTCACCGCCGGCTTTCTAGATCGAGCGCCCGATGCGGCGCGAATTGTGCATGACATGCTCTTGGCGACCCCGGCGCAAGGATACGCCGGATGCTGCGCGGCGATCCGTGACATGGATCAGCGCCCGATGCTGAAACTGATAACGACGCCGACCTTGGTCGTCGCCGGTGCTCATGACCCCGCCACGCCGCCGCAACACGCCGAACTGCTAACGCGTGACATTCCCGGCGCCCAAATGGTGATGCTGCCGACGGCTCACCTTTCTAATGTTGAGGATCCCACCGGATTTTCCGTAACTGTTCTAAATTGGCTTCAGGCGATCGATGGCGGCGAACGCGCCGGCATCGGGCCGTCGGGCGCTGACTGGGACCTCGTGCGTGGGTATATCTAGTAGAGACACAGTCCAGGCTCGATCGCGTCATGCCCTTGGTCTGCGCGGCCCGCGCGCCAGCAAGACCCACTTGGCCATCGCCATCACCGCCCATGTCGCGGGCCGGGGGGGGGGGGGCACGTGGACCACTTCGACCCCGTCGACCCGGTGAACCGCATCAAGGGCGTGACGAAGCTCGCCACACTGACGACGGCATGGACGCGCTATGCTAATGCTTGGGACGGTTAACCAGATCCACGGCGCTTCGTTAGCCAACCGCGACGGTCGATTTGTCGCAGCCTTTCGTGGTCTGTGGACGAGACGGCCGCCAGTGCCTTCGTAGTCGCGACGCTGGAGCATACTGAGGAGTAAAAGTCCCTCGTCGCCCGCGAGAACCGCTAAGCCGACTCAAATCGCCAGCGGCCACTCATAGTTCTCCGCAGCATCCGTATTTGCGCCCCGTTTCGCGGGAGTCGACCGACATTCCCAGAGTTTCCCGCAGGCCTGGGTAGCGGACTCCTCAAGCTCTGGACGGGCCGGGAGTAGATCTGAGAGCCAATGAGCCCGCGCACGATGGACTCTCAGATGACCTCAAATCCGGCGCGCCGCAACTGGATCAGCATGCTTTCCGGGCCGACGAGGTGATAGAGGCCAACAACGACCAGCGTCGGCTTCGGATCGTTCAGCATCGTCTCGAAGCGCGGAACCCAGGCGCGGTTCCGTTCGACCGTGAGTTTGGCATAAAGCTCGGGATAATCGCGACGTTCGTGATCGACAAAATCCGCCGCCGCCGCCTGTCGGCCCGCGAGCCACTCTGTCGATATCCGTTCGGAACCTTCGCGGCCCAGCAACGCGCCATCAACGGCGTAGCAAAGGAACTGTGCTTCCTGTTTCGGGGTCGTGCCGGCGAACCAGGCAAAGACGTCGTCCTTCACCTCGAACTCGCTTGAGACTGGAATCCCAATTTCGGTCGCCCATGCGCTGAGAACGGCGTTGGCCGATTTCCCGGTCAGACCTGCGGCTTTGTAACCCGCGTCCTCGATCGTAGCGCCGATCAGCCACGGCCGCGCGCCAGCTAGATCGCTCATAGATACCGCGCTCAGAGCCATTGCCGTCTTCAAACGGGCCAAATGCTCCGGCGACAGGAGCTCCAGAGGCGAGGGCGACGTCGACATGCCAAACTGCTTGATGAGTTCTCCACCGGGACGCCGGTAGATCTGGTTCGTCTCGGTCCACAGACGGCCGCAACGCTCCAGCAAGGCCACGATCTCAGGCACGCGCCAATCAACAGGGCGGGGCAAGGTTTCGCCTAGAATATAGATGCGCTTGCCGCCCTTCTTGACAGTCCAGAGCGGCGCCTTGGGGGCTGCAAGCACAGATCCTGGAGCTAGAGCAACGCAAGCTGCAGGAAGTCCATAGTTAAGGAAATGGCGTCGCGTGCGCTGGATTTCCGGCAACTGGACATCGATACTTGTTGGGAAGGCAAGTTCGGCCAGCAGCGCACTCGGTTCCTTCATGCCGTCAGTACTCCCGTTCCAGCCCAAGACGACTTTCGCATGCGCCGATCTTCGCATCACCTTAAGTTTAGTTCATGTCGAGGGCGACCGAACGCCGCCATGCCAACGGTGAATCCTGGCTCAGGGCGATCGCTCGCAAAGGCCTTCGGCACGTTGGCTTTCGGCGACGGCGACCGGCTTTGTCGGTAACAGTGTATCCTCCTCATTTCAGGGCGTGTGTTCACCAGGACAGACAATTGCTCGCCGTCGTGATCTGAATGTCTGGATTCGGGGCCAGTGCTTGGGCGAATGTCTGGTTTCAGGCGGCGTCGTCTCCGGTCCCGACCCTAGTCAAACTTTCCCCAGTTTGCGGGCGGGCGCCATGTTGCCGCGCCTTTAGGCCGCGCGTCCCAAGCGCGGGCCTGCTTCAAAGCTGCGTCCAGCACCTGGAGAAGATCATGAGCTTCAAGCCACGAGACGGCCTTGCTAGGAAGCGTCTTTGGCGCACCGAAACCCGATTGTTCCGGCCCTGTCCTTGCCCGGCGCCATCAGCAGCAGCTTGCCGTGCTGGTCGTTGCGATAGGCCTGGGGGAAATACCAGATCGAGCCCTGGGGCTGGTAGCCGCTGCCGCCCCGCAGGATGGCCGCGCGGGTATGGTCGTCTCGGTGTTCGTCGGTCCATTGCCAGACGTTGCCGACCATATCGAGGACGCCGAACGGGCTGGCCCCGGCCGGATGGGCATCGACGGCGTCGGGCGGGACCAGGGCCCGGCCCTTATTCGGCGTCGGGACGGCGTCCGGATTCCAGGCTTCGCCCCACGGATAGGCTCGACCGTCGCCGCCCTGGGCCGCGTACTGCCATTCCCATTCGCGCGGCAGGCGCTTGCCGGCCCACGCGGCGTAGGCCCGCGCATCCTCCAGCGACACCCAGGTCACCGGCTTGTCGGCCCAGCCTTCGGGATAGGTCCCGCCGGTCCAGTCCTTCAGGAAGTTGAAGTCGTCCTTGGGGCGATAGCGCGTGACGTCGAGGAAGACCTTGAACTGGGCGTTGGTCACCGGCGTGCGATCTATGAAGAACCGCTTCATCGCCATCTGGTGATCGTGAAAACGGCGCGGTGCCGTCTCCCAGGGATAGGCGACGTCGACGCCCGCCCCATTGCCGCCCTCCACCGCCAGGCCCCGCACCTGGAAGCGGAAATCGCCGGCCGGGATCTCGACCATGCCGGCCGGCGCGATGGCGGCCGGACGGGTCGGGGCGACCTCGACCATTGTCTGCGGCAGCGGCTTCCACTCGGCCGAATAGCCGGCCAGCGGCTTGGCGGTCATGGCCTTCATCCGGACCATCAGGTCGCGCATGGCCGCGTCTGGCTCGCTGTCGACCGCCAGCACCGCGCCAAAGGCCTTGGCCTCGATCGGGAACGACAGCCAGGCCTGGCCGGTCTCGCGCTCCGGCTTCAGTTCCACGCCGTGATAGAGGTCGAACCAGCGCCGGCCAGGGGCGTCGGCCACCTTCATCTGCCGGCCGTTGACGTCGTATTCGTTACGGTTGACGATGGTCCAGATCTCGGCCCCATCCTTCGGCCAGCGGCTGGCGAACACGCCGAACCGGGTCATCGGATAGAACGGTTCCCAGTCCGGGCTGGTCAGGAACGGCGCCACGCCGCGCTCGATCGTCGCCACCCGGCGCGTCGCCTCGCCGTAACGCGGGGTGATCCCGTTCCAGATACCCCAGATGTTCTCCCAGCTCTCCCAGCCCTCGCCGTTGAAGAAGGCGTACTGCAGGTCGTCGGTCTTGGAGCGTGCCCAGCGGTCGGAGATGTTGACCATGTGGCGCGGCTCAAGCCAGCGATAGCGGTCGACCTTGGGGACGAAGCCGAAGTCGTACTGCCCCCACGACATCACGTTCCAGGCCAGTTGCTCGTCGTGGACCACGCCCTCGGGCTGGAAGGCCAGGACCTTGCCCTGCCGCTCGGCCGCCAGGGAGAAGGCCAGCGGCACGCCGTCCTGGGTGTCGCCATTCATACCGTCGGCGCCGATCTCGATCATCAGCCGGGTCAGGGTCTCGGGCCAGGGCCCGCCGGGATCGCGCGTGCCCTGGTCCCACATCATCATCGGGAACAGCACCTTGATGCCCCGGCGATGGAAGTCGGCGATCATCCCCTTCACGCCCGGGATCCCGCCGGGCAAGGCGTGGATCATGTCGATCTGATTGCGGCTATCCACGCCGAGGTTGGGATAGTCCGGCCACAACAGGACCGCGTCGATGCCGCCGAACCGCGCGATCAGGTCGTCCAGGTAGCGATCGACGGTGTAGCGACCGCTTGCGGGATCATAGAGGTAACGGTCCTCCATCATCGCCTGGGCCTGCATGAAGCTGCGCTGGGTCCAGGCCAGCTCGGGCTTTTCATAGCGGGGCGTACCGAGACCGACCCGCATTCGGCGCTCGGCCCGCCAGCGCGTGACGTCGGCCAGCCAGGCCTGGTGGTCGGCCTCCGTGCAGGGGTTGAACGGCCCCTCCCAAGGCTCGGGATAGGTGAAGCAGCGCGGCCCGACGACCATGTTCTGCTTGAACCAGGGGAAGGTGGAGTACTGGGTGTCCTGCGCAGCCGCGCCGCTGGCGACCGTGAGCGCGACGCCGGTCGCGGCGGCCGCCAACGCGAGCTTCAAAACCGACATCGACCGATCCAACCCCATTTCATTATTCCCGCCGACTGGTGACCTAGCAGCCATCCCAACGGTGGCGACGGCGAAACCGCCATGCCGCGCGGGCGCGCGCGGCATGGACAGTTTCGAGGCAAGAGATTGGATCAACCGACAGCAATCGATCTGCCGAATTTGATCGTGTGCGCAAACCCCGTGTTGGAACGCGCATGGCGTGCGGACCAGATCTCCTTCGACGCGGCCTGTTGGCTGGCCGCGTCAAAGGCCATCTGGTCCGCACGAGCGGCAAGAATGCTCGTCCTGGTCAAGCCTATTGGCGCCGATGTGCGGAAGGATTGCTCCGCATAGCATTGGCCAAAGACCCGCTCGGGCGCGAACCGCCGCCCGCCAGCCGGCTCATGCGTTGAGCGCGGCGACGCCGAACACGACCCACATCGCCAGCAAGACGATGTTGCCGATCATGAACACGGGCGTCCTGACGTAGAGGCGATTGCCGACGAGCTGGCTCGCCGCGTGCCCCCAACGCAAAGCGACATAGGCCCAAGCCAGCGCCGCGATAAGGGGATCGCGAACCGGAACTGCGATCGCTATCGCGACAAGCACGTAGAACAGCACGGGGAATTCAAATTGGTTGGCCAACTGGCGCGTCGGCCGCAGCACCGAAAGGGGCGCGGCCTGGCCATCAAAGTCCTCGTAGAAAGATAACGGGCGCTTGTTATGGACAAGGTCGCCGAGCCGGCTGATCAGGATCGTCAGCGCCGTCAGAAAAGACAAGACCACCAGGCTGAGCACCTGCGGCAGGTACATCTGCGCTGCGGTCACGAGACGGCCTCGGCGACGAGGTTCGAAGCGGGGGCCGGGGCTGCCGCCGTCGTCTCCAGGAACGCGATCATGGCGTCGGTCGCCTTGTCGAAGAAGTCGCCGAAGTAGATCTCGAAGTGTCCTGCATTGAAATGGACGGCCTGGCCGCGCGGGGCGAGCCTTGCGACCTTGGCCATCACTGATGGTGGGCTGATCTCGTCCTTGTCGGTCACGAGCATCAGCAGCTGGGGCTGGATGCGCTTGGCGCGTCTGGTCGGGCGGTAAAATGGAATGCGGAGGATGAACCGCGCGCCGATCAGATTGCGCCAGGGTGAGGGACCGTCGATCATCGCCCGGTAGCCCGTCTCGGCGCCCGGCGCGGTCATGAGAGCGAGCTGACCCGGTTCGCCGGCCAGCTTGATGTAGTAGGGCGCGACGCCAACCAGGGCGCGGACCTGATCGGTCAGGCCGGCGAGCATCCAGCGTAGCGCCAGGAGCAGCGGCGCGTTCACGGCGGCCGCCAGGCCATCGACGACCGCGCACTGGGCGATCACCGCCGCCAAGTCCGGTCGCGCGGAGCCAACAGCCACCGCGTGACCGCCGCCAAAGGATGTTCCGAACAGAACGATCTTGGCGGGATTGATCGCGTCGAGGCCGCGCGCATGGTCGATCGCCGCGTGGATGTCGGTGTGCTGGTCGCCGATGTCGCAGAGGAAACGGGGAGCGCCTTGGCTGGCGCCCCACTTTCGGTAGTCGAAGGCGAGGACCGCATAGCCGGCGCGCGTGAACCGCTCGGCATAGGCGCCGACCCGGACTTGCCTGATCGCGCCGATGCCGTGGGCGAAGACGATGCACGGATGCGGCCCCGGTTCAGCGGGGAGGTAGAGCCACGCCTCGCAGCGCTGCCTGCCGGATGTGAACTGCGTATCGACCCTGATCACTAGCCTCTCCTCAATCCCGCCTTGCCGAACCTGGTTGGCGGGCCGATAATCCGAGCATATGCTCGGGTTCTCAACTCGGGTTTGCCGGAGGGTCTGACAGGATGCGGGAGAAGGCCGCGACACCCCGGAAGCAGCCGATCCAGGCCCGATCCAAACAGACCGTCGCGGCCATACTGCAGGCAACCGCTCAGGTTCTGACGGCCAACGGCTATGATCGCACCACGACCAATCTCGTCGCCGAGAAGGCCGGCGTCAGCATCGGCTCGCTCTACGAGTATTTTCCGAACAAGGAGGCCCTGGTCGCCGCGCTGGCGTCGGCGCATGTCGCGGAACTGATGGCGCGGGTCGATGCGGTGCTCGGCATGCCGAGCGACGAGACGCCCAGGGCTGTTGTCGCGGCCCTGATCCGGGCTGGCCTTGATGCTCACCGGGTCGATCCCGCGCTTCACAAGGTGCTGGTCGAGCAGGTTCCGAGGATCGGAGCGCTGGCCGCGTCGCTGGACATCAGCTCGGTGCTGCAACGGAAGATCGAGACCGACCTGCAACGGCGGAGCCCCGGTCTGCCGCCGGCGCGAGTGCGCATGGTCGCCCTGGTCCTGGAGACCTGCATCGAGGCGCTGACCCATCGCGCCGTCGTCGATGCGCCCGATTGGCTGAAGACCGGCGCGATCGAGCGCGAAGCCCTGCGCCTGCTTGAGCCCTATATCGACCAGGCGCTGATCGTGCGCCCAGCCTGACCACCGGCTTCGGCGACGAGGCGCGCCGTCTCCCCCGCCAAACAGGTCGAACCGGCGCGGCGACGTCCCTAGACTTGGGTCAGCCCGCCGTCGACGCAGAGATCGACACCGGTGATGAAACTGGAATCGTCCGACGCCAGGAAGAGCGCCGCGGTGGCGATCTCTCGGGGGCGGCCAAACCGTCCCAACGGCACCATGGCGGTCATTGCGTCCTTCCATGCCTGGGGCGCGGGCTGGGTGAACGGCGTGTCGATCGGGCCCGGGCTGATCACGTTGACGCGGATGTTGCGATCCTTCAGTTCCATCGCCCAGCCGCGGGCGAACGCTCGGACGGCGGCCTTGCTGGCGCTGTAGACGCTCGCACCGGGCATGCCCTTCAGGTGGGCGATCGAGCTGTTGAGGATGATCGAGCCGCCGTCACGAAACAGCGGCAACGCCTTCTGTACGGCGAAGAGCGGGCCCTTCACGTTCACATTGAACGTGTGGTCGAACACCTCGGGCGTCACGTTGGTGACGAACTCGCCCATGTGACCCGCGCCAGCGCTGTAGAACAGCACGTCGATATGGCCCTTCTCGGCGCGGACCGTCTCGAACAGCCGGTCAAGATCCTCAAGGTTGGCAACATCGCCTTGGACGCCAGTGACGTTCCTGCCGATATCTTGGACGGCGGCGTCGATGGCGTCTTGGCGCCGTCCAGTGATGAACACGTGGGCCCCCTCCTCGACGAACAGCCTTCCCGTCTCCAGAGCCATCCCCGTGGTGCCGCCAAGGATGACCGCGACCTTTCCATTGAGCTTCGACATGTGCTGGCTTCCAACTTTGTGTCGACGCGCCGTCGCGGCGCGCCAGCTTCGCTATCTAAGCTGTACGGACTGATTTCCTATTGGGCATGGATGAATAGCTTGAATTCCGTTTTGGAATGGGTAGGCGCGGGCGCGTATGTGTCAGCATCCAGCGATGAGGCGACTGGAGAGAGGATCTGAATGGACCAGCTAAACAGGATGCGGCTGTTGGTCCGCGTGGTGGAGACCGGCAGCTTCTCACGCGCCGGCAAGGCCGAGGGCGTCGCCCAGTCCACGGTCAGCAAGGAAGTGTCCGCGCTGGAGCGCCGCCTTGGAGCGCAGCTGATCAGGCGCAGCTCGCGCGGGCTGAGCGTCACCGAACAGGGCCAGGACTATTACGACTTCGCCATCGGCATGCTCGCCGACCTCGACGCCACGGAGTCGCGTATCCGGTCGGGCGAGACCGCGCCCAAGGGGCGGATCCGCGTGGCCGCGCCGCAGGTGTTTTCAAGCAAGCTCATCGTTCCTCAGCTGCCGTCCTTACTCGCGCGCTACCCGGAGCTGACGATCGACCTGGAGGTGTCCGAACGCTACGTCAGCCTGGTTGAAGACGGCGTGGATGTGGCGATACGGATCGGGGACTTGGCGGATTCGAGTCTGCTGGCTCGGCAGATCGGCTGCGTCGAAGCCACAGTGGTCGGTTCGCCGACTTACATCGAAAAGTGCGGCGCGCCCAGGACGCCGGCCGATCTGGATCGCCACGCCTGCCTGCCCTTCATGTTCCAGGGAGGCTCGAAGACCTGGAAGTTCCGGGGCGCCAAAGGCGAGATCGTCGTCGCGCCATCGGCCAGCTTGCGCACCAACGACGCCGAAAGCGTTCGCGCCGCGGCGCTCGCCGGCATGGGACTGGCCCAGGGGCCCAGTTGGATGTTCGCGGGCGACGTCGCCGCCGGGGCGCTCGTCGCCGTGCTGGTCGACTACACGCCACGGCTATTTCCGATCCATGCGGTCAGCTCGGAGAGCCGACGCATGACCGGTGCGATCAAGGCGTTCGTCGACTTCGCCGCCGAGTTAATCAAGGACGAGCCGCACTTGCGCGTCAGATGAGGCGTGCATTCCGTCGTCTTGAGGCGAGCAATCGGCGGATGCTGAGCCGCTTCGACCGACGAGCAGACCTAGCCCGCTAAGAGCGAGTAACGCTGTCGATTGTCGAGCGCCCGCAACCGGGTTTGCCAGTGTCGGTCTACTCCCCCATTTCAGGGCGTGTGTTCACCAGGACCGACAGTCAATATGGGCAGCGATCTAGGGCCCACCTACGGCTTTGCGCCAATGCTAACCTTGGCGTCATTCCAAGAATACGACCTTCATATCGACGCCGCGTCGGCGATGATCGCCCCCTTGGCGGACGGATATCCGCCAGCCGCCGCCTCGGCCCAGCTGGTTGGAAACACCAAGTGCGAGCACACACGCAACTAAAGCGTGAAGCTGAGCATTGTTAGCCTTAAGGATGGAGTCCTTCCGTCCGGCAGTCGTCGTTTCGAGCGCAAAAGCGACGTGCCCGTCTCGCCCGGCCGAAGCGATCGGGCCTCACCATGCGCTCCGCCACCAGAGTTGCTCGTCAGAAGATCGCGGAAGACGAGGTCGAGGGGTTCCGAAAAAACCTCGGCCCATTCGTTATCGCTGCGGAAACGACTCGAGCGGCGATGGTGTTCACCAACGCCACCGAAGCCGGCAATCCGATCATCTTTGCCAACGACGCCTTTCTTGCCTTGACCGGCTATGGTCGGGAAGAGGTGCTCGGCAAGCCGTTCGACTTCCTGCTGGCGCGCGGAAACAATCTCGATGCGCTGGCCAAGATTGAGGCGGCGTTCGCCGGGGAGTTCCACGAACAGCTGGAGATCTGCGATCAGCGCCGTGACGGCGGCACGTTTTGGGCTTCGCTGTCGATCAACCCGGTTTGGGACGCCGAGGGCCTAGTCGTACAGCACTTCTCCTCGTTCGTGGACATCACCGGAACCAAGCGAGAAGCCGAACGCCTCCGCTTCCTCCTGGACGAATTGAATCATCGCACCCAGAACACACTAGCCACGGTGCTGGCGATTGCCACCCAAACCCTTCGGTCTCAAGACAGCGCCGTGGTGCAGGCTTTCGAAGGCCGCGTCCTGGCGCTGGCCAAGGCCCACGGCCTGCTTGGGCGGGGTAGTTGGGACGCGGTGCCGCTGCGCGATGTCCTGGAGCGCATCCTGCTGCCGTTTGGGCTGGACGGCGACGCTCCGCCTCGCATTGCGCTGGGGGGCGAGGACGTTCGGCTGCACGCCAAGGCCGCCCTGTCCTTGGCTCTGGTGTTCCATGAACTGGCGGCGAACGCCTGGACCCACGGCGCCTTGTCCGTCGCCAAAGGCCAAGTCGACATCGGCTGGCGCATCGAAACCACGTCGAGCGAGACCAGGCTGCACCTCCGTTGGCAGGAGAGCGGCGGCCCTTTGGTCGCCCCTCCACGCCGCAAAGGCTTCGGCTCGCGCCTGATCGAACGCGGACTGGCGCAGGATCTCGGTGGCGAGGTTCGCGTCACCTACGAAAAAACCGGCCTGATCTGCCAGATCGCCATGCCGTTGAAGCCCCCGGTAGGACCATGAGCCCCGAACTGACCGGCCGCCGCATCCTGCTGGTGGAGGACGAATTACTGATCTCCTGCCTGTTGGAGGATATGCTTGAAGACCTCGGCTGCACCTTGGTCGGGCCAGCGTCACGCGTCGACCAAGCGCTGCGGCTGGTGGCCGCCGAGGCGATCGACGCGGTCATTCTCGACGTTTCGCTCGACGAGCAACTGAGCTATCCCGTCGCCGACGCGCTTGTCGCCCGAGGCATTCCCTTCCTGTTCTCGACAGGCTACGACAGAGACCGCCTGCGGGACGGCTATCGGTCCTTCGCCATGCTGCAAAAACCCTTCCATCCTTCGGAATTGGCCAAGGTCCTGAAGGGGCTGTTCGTCGGAACTCACCGCCTTCCTTCCGCTGCCTGACGAGCCAAGGTGAAGCTAAAGGGCGGGACGCGGTTCTGGCGCGTCGAGACCTGGTTGTCATTGTCGCTGGCGCGCGCTCCGGCGAGCCGCTACGGCTAGGACGCGATCGACAAAGACGACGTCTCTTCATCGTGGTTTGCCGTGCGCTGGACCGACCATGCCCCAAGCGCCGCGCCCGACCGCCCTCGCAGATCCGGCCGTGTTGACGCCAGGCCGCAGCGGGACATTCGCCGGCTTCGGCGGCGATAGCGATCCGTTCGCCGCCGCCGTCCGGGCGACCGGGACGCCGATGATCATCACCAATCCGCGCCTGGCGGACAATCCGCTGGTGTTCGTCAACGACGCCTTCTGTGAGCTCACCTGCTATGACCGTGAAGAGGTCATCGGGCGAAATTGCCGCTTCCTTCAGGGTCCCCAATCCGACCCTGCGGCGGTCGAGGCCATCCGCGCCGCCGTGAAACTGGGGCGGGCGATCGCCATCGACGTGCGCAACCATCGCAAGGACGGTTCGGCCTTCTGGAACCGCCTGCAGATGGCGCCGGTCCACGACGTCGGCGGCGAGCTGAGCTACTTCATCGCCAGCCAGTTCGACGTCACCGCTGAGCTGCAAAGATTGGAAGACCTCGAACGCCACAACGCCGACCTGGCGACCGAGTCGGCGCGGCGGCTGCAGGCTCAGCACGACAGTGAGCAGAGGCTTCGCTTCGCCACGGGAGCCGGCCGCATGGGCCTGTGGGACCTGGACCTGATCTCGGGCGAGTTGACGGCCTCGTCGGTGCTCCGGGAGAATTTCGGGCGACTGGCGTCCGAGGCCTTCGACTTGCCGGTGCTGCTGGACGCCGTCCATGCCGACGACCGCCGGCGTGTACGGGAGGCGTTCAGGAATCCGGACGTCGACGGCGACTTCGCGATCGAGTTCCAGATCGTTCGCCCCGACGCGGCCATCGGCTTCATCCAGATGCGCGCCGACATCACCCGAGGCGTCGATGGCGCGCCTTTGCGCCTAGTCGGCGTCTCCATGGACATCTCCGAACGCCTAAAGGCCAATGAAGAGAAGTCCTTGCTGTTGCGAGAGCTGGCTCACCGCATCAAGAACATGTTTGCGGTCGTTGACGGCGTGATCTCGCTCTCCGCCAGGGCCGACGCGGCCGCCCGGCCCTTCGCCGACGCCCTGCGGACGCGATTGTTCGGCTTGGGCCGCGCCATGGCCTATGTGACGCCGCCTGAGGTGGTGGGCGGCTCGGAGATCGCACCGCAGACCCTGCTGGCCCTCCTGCATGTGCTGCTGGAGCCCTATGGCGATCTGGATACCGCCGACCGGCGGATCACCATCTCGGGCGACGACGTTCGCATAGGCCGCGCCGCCACCACATCGATGGCCCTGATCATCAATGAGCTGGCGACCAATGCGCTGAAGTACGGAGCCCTAGGTCACGCGGGCGGCACGGTCAGGATCGAGATGACCCGGGATGGGGACGACGTTGCCTTGGCTTGGCGCGAGCATGTCCCGACGGCCACGATCGCGACCGAAGGGTCACAGGGGGGCGGTTTTGGCAGCGTCCTGCTGGAGAACGCCATCGTGCGGCAGCTTCGCGGACAATGGTCGCGCGAATGGACCGCCACGGGGCTGAACACCAACCTCCGTTTCTCGCAGGTGCGCCTCGCACGCTGAGAAGCCAGTCGGGCGCCGCAACTCCTTAACCAGGTTGGGCGGAACCTGCGGGTGACACGGGTATTGAGACTATCATGACAAAGCTGGTGAAGCGGACGACGATCCTGGTGGTCGATGACGAGCCGCTCATTCGCGGCGTCGCCGCCGACCATCTCCGGGATGCTGGCTACCTGATTTTCGAGGCCGACGACGGCGCCGAGGCGCTGTCCTTCCTCGATGAGAACCCCGAGATCAGCGTCCTGTTCACCGACATCAACATGCCCGGCATGGACGGCTTCGCCCTGGCCGCCGAGGTCCGAGCGCGCCGGCCGCTGATGCGGGTGGTTCTGACGTCCGGCCGCGAGCGGCCGACCGCCGCGCAGATGCCGGATCGGGGCTATTTCATCGGCAAGCCGTATGCGGAAGGCCAACTTACCGAACTGATGGCCAGGGCCGCAGCCTGATTCGCGGCAAGATCGATCCAGATATCCCCCCAACCGCGAAGTCGCCGGTCGGCGGGGGCGCGCCAGCTTTTCGCCTTCCGTGCGTTAACGGGGGCTTCTGCTTCCCCTCAAAAGCCCTCCGCTGCCGAGTTGCCCGTGCCGGCTTACTCTCGGCATCTCAGGGCGTGTGTCATCGTACTAGTTTGAGCGCGTCAGATCGCTAGCGGCCACCCATAGTTCTCCGCAGCGTCCGTATCTGCGCACCTACGCTATTTTGCGCCAGGGTTTCCCAGACCTACCTCAGAGCCGCCGATTGTACACTCGGGGCCCTGGGCCTGCTTACGCCGCAAGCGCGGCTTGCCCAGGCATGAGGGCGCCCACGACCAACCGGCTCAACATGCGCCCTTCAAGCGGGATGATGGCGTCCACGAACAGGTCCCCCGTGGTGTCCATGGCCGGCGGGGCCTGCAGCAAAGCCGCATCCACCATGAACGTCTCCTGTACGGCGTCGACCAGCAGTCCAACCATATTGCTGCCGAACTGGACGACAACGATCACGTGCCGAGAGGAAGGCTCTGTTCGTCCCAGTCCCAGGCGGTTACGCAAGTCCAGCACGGGCATGACCGCGCCGCGCAGATTGGTGACCCCGCGTATATAGTCCGGCGTCTGCGGCGTGGCCGTGACCGGCGTCCATCCCCGAATTTCCCGCACGACGCTGATGTCGATGCAGAACTCCTGGCCGCCGATTTCGAAAGAGATCAGCTCCAGTTGACCCGGCTGAGCAAGTTCCATCGTCAAAACTCCTCCCAGCTTTCGACTTTGGTCGCGGCGTTCGCGGCGCCGGGGCGAGCCCCCGCAAAGGCTCGGATCCGTTGCTGAGCGGCGTGAACGGGAGCGGGGGCGGGGGAACGGAGCGAAGACGCGGCCGTCACGGCCCCAAACTGGAACTTGCCGATCAGGTCAGTCAGGGCCTGGGTCTCTTCGCGCAAAGAATGCGCGGCGGCCGTGGCTTCCTCGACCATGGCCGCGTTCTGCTGGGTGACCTGATCCATCTGGTTGACGGCGGCATTGACCTCGTTGAGGCCCGTGGCCTGCTCTTGAGACGAGGTGGCGATTTCCGAGATCAGGCCGTCGATCTGGGCGACCCTTTCGACGATGACGCTTAGAGCCTGTCCGGTTTCACCGACCAGCTTGACGCCTCGCCCAACCTGGCTGGTGCTGCTGGCGATCAAGGTCTTGATCTCTTTGGCGGCGTCGGCGCTGCGCTGGGCGAGCGCGCGGACCTCTTGGGCTACGACCGCGAAGCCTCGCCCCGCGTCTCCGGCGCGCGCGGCCTCGACCCCTGCGTTCAGGGCCAAGAGGTTTGTCTGAAAGGCGATTTCGTCGATGACGCCGATGATCTGCGTGATCTGGCTTGAGCTCTGTTCGATCTCGCCCATGGCGGCGACGGCTTCTCGCATGACCTCGCCCGACCGCGCCGCGTCGCCTCGCGCGCCCGAGGCGGCGGCGGAAGCCTGCTTGGCGTTGTCGGCGCTGCGCTTGACCGTGGCGGTGATCTCGTCGAGCGCGGCGGCCGTCTCTTCCAGGCTGGCGGCCTGTTGCTCGGTGCGCTGAGAAAGATCGTTCGAGGAACTGCGGATTTCGTCGGTGCCGGCGCGGATGGTTTCGGCGGTGCGGCCGACGAGCTTCATGGTCCCTTGCAGGGTTTCCAAGGCGCGATTGAAGTCCAGGCGCAGCTTGTCGAGTTCGGGGATGAAGGCCTTGTCGATCCGTTGTTCGAGATCGCCGTGCGCCAGCGCCGTCAGCGCCGCGCCAATTTCCGTCACGGCCTCGACACGCTGGGTGACGTCAGTCGCGAACTTGACGATCTTCACGACCTTGCCGGCACCATCGAGGATCGGGTTGTAGGACCCCTGGATGGTCACGACGCTCCCGTCCTTGGCGATGCGCTTAAATTCGGACGCCTGATATTCGCCGCGCACCAGCCGCGCCCAGAAGTCTTTGTACTCCTGGCTGTCGCGGTAGGCCGCGTCCGTAAACATGCTGTGCTTGCGACCTATGACCTCGGCCAGGCTATAGCCCATGGCTTTGAGGAAGTTGTCGTTGGCGTTGAGGATCGTGCCGTCCACGCCGAACTCGATCATGGCTTGTGAGCGGCTGATTGCGGCGATCTGGGCGGTGAAGTCGAGGTTTTGCAACCGGGCCTTCGCGTCAGCCCACTCGACCACGAAGCCCACGGTCTTGCCGTTCTCACGCAAGGGCGTGACCAGCAGATCGAAGGCCAGACTACCCACACGGATCGTGGCGTCGTGGCGGGTAGTGAGCCGGGCCAGCATGTCGCGCTGGTGCGTTGGGTTCTTGTGGAAGACGTCGATGTTGGCGCCGATCAGCTTGGCGACGCTGAAATTGGGCAGTTCCTTGCGGATATCGGCCTCGGTCGCCTGCAAGAGCTCGCGCACGGCGGGGTTCATGTAGGTGATGTTCAGCTTGGCGTCGGCGATCATCACATTAGCGCGCAGGGCTTCCAGCGCCTGAAGGCGATGCGCGGACTTTTCGCCGCCCATGAGTGCTTTCAACATAGGTTCGATCCGCTCTATTTGTGATGACATCGCAAAGCGCGAAGCTCGCCACACTGACGACGGCATCGACGCGCTATGCTAGTGCTTGGGACGGTTAACCAGATCTTACGGCGTTACCTTAGCCAACCGCGACGGTCGATTTGCCGCAGCGTTTCGCGTGGTCTGTGGACGAGACGGCCGCCAGCGCCCTCGTAATCGCGACGCTGGAGGATACTGACGATTAAAAGTCCCTCGTCGCCCGCGAGAACCGTTAAGCCGACTCAAATCGCCAGCGGCCACTCATAGCTCTCCGAGCATCCGTATTTCCGCACCGTCTCGCGCGGCTCCTCGAGCGTTGCCATAGTTTTTGGCAAGTGCCGAAAGCGGGCCGCGCGTCGAAGGCCGAAAGGGCGTCTGTTCGATGACCCCGACGACGCTCGCCCGAAGGCTTGAGCCCTCCGTACGTCCAGCCCGCGCCGGGCACGGCTACTGTGGGAGAGCTGGCTGGACCCTGAGGTGACACCGAACTAAGCCGACGAACAATGCAACTGTCATCAGCTTCAACTACGCTTGGCGATAAGCGACGCGCCGGTGGCGATTTCCGCCATGGAATGTTATCGCCCGCCAAGGATGATCGTCGCCTGATCCACCCTCGGAGGTCCCGTGAGCAAGACCGGCACATCATTCCTGGTGAACTTCGCCATGGCCTCGGCCTTGCTTTACGCGTTCCGCGCGGTGCTGTGGCCCTTCGCCCTGGCTCTGGTGCTGGCCATCCTGATCATTGCGCTCAGCGAGCGGGTCGTGCGGTTGTTGCCTAGGGCGCGGCGCTGGATGGTGTTCGCTATCACGGCCGTGATCTTGGGCGTGATCATTGTCGCGAGTATGGCAATGGTGATTGAGGGCGCGTCGCGGATCGTCGCCAAGATTCCGGCTATGCTGGCGCGGATAGACCAGTTGCTGGCCCTTATCAGCCTGCCGGGTGGCGGGACGCTGAGCGTGGAAGGCCTGGCCCAGAAGGTCGAGCTTGCTCCGCTGGCGGACCGCTTGCTAGCCAGTGTCCAGGACGCATCGGCGGGCTTAGGTCTGACCCTGATCTTCCTGTTCTTCTTGCTGGTCTCCAAGCCGGCGATCGAGAGGCGCGTCGACCAGATCGTCGGCGCGCGCGGCGGACGGGGCCTGGCTTCGGTGCTGGAGCGCAGCTTCTCGGGCGTCCAAAGCTATATGTATGTTCAGTCGGTCACCGGCTTGATGATCGCGGTCGGGGCGGGCGTGGCGATGGCCGCCGTCGGCCTGGACAACGCTCTGTTCTGGAGCCTGGTGATCTTCCTGTTCTCATACCTGCCGGTGCTGGGCGTGCTGGTGGGCAGCGTCGGGCCGACCCTGTTCGCCCTGCTGCAGTTTCCGAGCCTGACACCAGCGATCGTCGTCTTCGTCGGCATCCA
Organism: Caulobacter sp. FV1ye6ST; assembly: GCF_058681225.1. Taxonomy (NCBI): domain Bacteria; kingdom Pseudomonadati; phylum Pseudomonadota; class Alphaproteobacteria; order Caulobacterales; family Caulobacteraceae; genus Caulobacter; species Caulobacter sp. FV1ye6ST. Next base: position 3,053,287 of record NZ_CM178733.1, on the reverse strand, counting down.
GATCGTCTCGTCGGTCGTCGGCAATCTGGTGTTGCCCAAGATGCAGGCCGACAGCCAGAACATCGACCCGGCCGCCAGTCTGATCGCCGTGGGGATGTGGACGGTGCTGTGGGGCGTGCCTGGCGCGTTCCTCGCCATCCCGCTGACCTTAGCCTTGATGTACGCCTTGGCCCAGTATGACGACCTGCGCTGGCTCGCGGTGCTGATCTCGCACGACGGCGATCCGACCCCAATGGAGCCGGCGGAGTAGGCGACTAACACCGCGCCGACGTCTGCGTCTCCAGTCTGTGAAGGCGAGGGCGCACGCGCAGGACCGATAGAGGTGTTCCCGCGTCTTCAGCGCCCCACGGGCGTCGGCCCAGCAGGCCGAGCGGGCGCAGCAGCGGTATCGCCCGCCACATCGCCTCGAAAGCCGCCGCGCCGGGCCGCGCCCGACAGCAGCTGGCTGTCCTCGCGCGCGTGGAAGCGGGCCTGGAGTTCGGTCAGCCAGGATGTCTTCGACAGCCTGGGCGGCCATCACCTTCTGATCCAGCTGGGTCCGGCTGATCGGCCAGGCCGAAACCGTGACGCACGTTGGCCAGAGCCGCGTGTTGGTGGCGCGTACCCGAATTATCCTGCATCTGGCCGCTCAATCATGCTCGACCAGTTGCGGGGCGCCGACGCCAGGGCATAGCCGGCTGGAGGCCGGCGTCGATCAGCCGGGCAAGGCGGTGCTCGCCGCAGCCCCGCTCAGCCCGGTGCTTTCTATCGGCGTCGAGGCTGCGCGGTCCGGCGATAGCGATGATTGGAACGAGCTATCCGCCGCGGGGCAAGCCAGCCGATCAGCGATGTCGGGCAACAGGCGGTCGTGCGGAGCTTTGCCTTGACGCCGACCCTGACCATTCGAGCCGGCAGCGCTGCTGCGGGTGCTGCTATCGCGCGATCTGGTCTCTGATCCCTATGATGTGGAGGCGCGCCCATGAACAAGCCCAAGCCTGGGTCCGATCGAGGACGAAACCCCCGTGAAGGTCACGGTCGACCTCCCTGCGGCCGTGCGTCGCGATCTCGTCGATTATGGCAAGCAGCTCGCAGTCGAGACTGGCTCGAAGGTCGCCGAACCGGGCAAGCTGTGCATACCAGCACGAGGACCTGGCGGCGCTGGCCGCGCGAACGCTGGCAAAGGCGAGCGCCAACTCCAGACGCTCGCAGCTGAGGGCCTATCGCCCTGGTCGCGTGGGCCAACAGCAAACCACCCAGATCAGATTTGGGTCTGGTGACGAAGCAGATGGCGAATGGCGTCCCCGTCCTGATCCAGGCGAGGAGCCGATCGAGCTGAAGCTTGGCGCTCGCCATCCATAACGATCGGGCATGCTAGGCCTGGCGTCGGGCCGTGAGGGCCTGTTGGACGAAGCGCCATGCCCCTAGCGCGCACCTGAGGGTCTTCAAAAACCGCATCTAGCGTGTTGATGGAGCCGGCCGGAATGCTTGCTTCCTCAAGGCGTGCGAAGAGGAGGTCACGGGGCCAGAGCCTGATCATACCCGACAGGAGATGGACGAGTTCTTCACGATTGGCCACGCGAGCGGCGTTCGCACTGTAGCGTTCGTCGTGCGCCAGACCTTCCACCCCCAAGATAGCGCAGAGTTTCGCGAACTGGTGGTCGCTCCCCACGGCGATAATCAAGTCGCCGTCGAGGGAGGCGAAAGCCTGGTAGGGCACCAGATTGGGATGGCCATTGCCCAGCCTTTTGGGAGCGCGGCCGGTCGCCATGAAATTGAGCGCTTGATTGGCCAGCACGCCGACTTGGCAATCGAGCAAAGCCATGTCGATGTGCGTGCCACTGCCGGTCGCCTGTCTTTGGTGGAGCGCGGCGAGCACGGCGACCGTCGAATAGAGACCCGTGAAGATATCAGCATAGGCCACGCCGGCCTTTTGCGGCGCCCCATCGGGCTCACCGGTGAGCGACATCGCCCCGCCCATGGCTTGGATGATGAAATCATAGCCGGCGCGCTCGGCGTAAGGCCCCGTTTGCCCGAAACCGGTTATCGAACAGGTGATGATCCTTGGATTGACTTGGCTCAAGGCGGCGTGGTCGAGACCATACTTGGCCAGCCCGCCCACCTTGTAGTTTTCCAAAACTACATCCGAAGACGCGGCCAAAGCGCGAACTTCGGCCTGACCTTCTGCGGTTGTGATGTCGATCGCGATGGACCGCTTGCCGCGGTTGCATGCATGGAAATAGGCTGCGTCGAGAAATGCGCCGTCTTCGCCCTGCAAGAATGGAGGACCCCAGTGCCGGGTGTCATCGCCGGCATGCGGGCGCTCGACTTTGATCACGTCCGCGCCGAGATCGGCCATCAGCTGACCGGCCCAGGGGCCGGCCAGGATCCGCGCCAGTTCCAATACGCGGACGCCGGCGAGAGGCTGATTGCTCACCGCTAAAACGCCGCAAGACCGGTGATCGCGCGGCCCAGAATAAGCCCGTGAATGTCGTGCGTGCCCTCGTAGGTATTGACGGTCTCGAGATTGGCGGCATGACGCATGACATGAAATTCCGCCGAGATGCCGTTGCCTCCATGCATGTCGCGCGCCTGGCGCGCGATCGCGAGCGCCTTTCCGCAATTGTTGCGTTTGATCAATGAAATCAGGTCTGGCTTCAGAAGGTCTTGGTCGATCAAACGTCCCACTTGCAGCGCGGCCTGCAGGCCAAGGCCGATCTCGGTCACCATGTCAGCGAGCTTGAGCTGGATGAGCTGCTTGGAAGCCAAGGGAGCGCCAAACTGTTGGCGCTCCAACGTGTAGCTCCGGGCAGACGCCAGGCATGCCTCGGCGGCCCCCAAGACGCCCCAAGCGATGCCGTAGCGAGCTCGGTTAAGGCATCCAAACGGCCCCTTCAGGCCCGAGACATTGGGTAGGAGGGCGTCGTCAGGCACTTCAACCCCGTCCAGAACGATCTCTCCAGTGATCGAGGCGCGCAGCGAGAGCTTTGCCTTGATGGCCGGCGTCGAAAATCCTTTCGTGCCACGCTCGACTATGAATCCGCGGATGGCGCCGTCGTGGGCGTCGGACTTGGCCCAGACGATGGCGATATCGGCGATGGGGGAGTTGGTGATCCACATCTTGGACCCGTCCAAGCGATATCCGTCGTCGATCTTCCTTGCACGCGTTCGCATACCGCCGGGGTCTGATCCGGCGTCAGGTTCAGTCAGACCAAAGCAGCCAATCAGCTCGCCCAACGCGAGCTTCGGCAAATATTTTTGTTTCTGGGCTTGCGAACCATAGGCATGGATCGGGTGCATGACGAGCGAAGACTGCACGGACATGGCTGAGCGATAGCCAGAGTCTACCCGCTCCACCTCTCTCGCGATCAGGCCATAGTCGACGTAGCCCATACCGGCCCCGCCATACTCCGCCGGGATCGTGGCGCCCAACAGGCCAAGCTCACCCATCTCTTCCATGATTTCACGATCGAACCGCTCGGTGAGATAGGCATCGGTCACACGGGGCGCGAGCTTTTCCTGCGCATAGGCATGGGCCGTCTCGCGCACGAGGCGCTCGTCGCCGGTCAGCAGAGTGTCGAGCGCAAACGGGTCGGCCCAGTCTAGGGCATGGATGGCGTCGTGGGTCATGGACCGGGTTTTAGTGATTCAAGCCTGTCGTGCTTGGTATGCGCCCGCCATTTTGTTGACCCCCAGCGACGCTGCGGAGGATCGCCTCTCGTTCGACACTCGAGGCGCTCTGGTGGCGCGGACACCGGTAAGCGGCGCGTCATAGGCAAAGCTTGTCGAGGCCCGCCAAATTCTTGCGGGGTCGCGCGCGGCAACTTGTCGTCTCGGGCGCACGCACCTATCCCGTGACGGGAAACTCCCGCAGACCCCTGAGCGCGGCGTGGCCACGCCATTGGAGATGTCTTGGCTCGAGACCTGGCGCTAGATGAGCAGAGCCGATTTGTCCTCTGCGACGACGCCAGCGCGGTGGGTTCGTCGCGGCTCTATATCGATCCCATCGACTGGATCACGACCAGCCGCCTTTCCGAGATTCCCGATGCAATAGGCCGAATGCGCACAGCGCTGGCGAAGGGGCAGCGCCTGGCAGGCTATCTCAGCTATGAGGCCGGTCTCGCGTTCGAACCTCTGGCGCTCAAATGCGAGGCGACTGGCCTGGTGCAGAATTCGACACCTCTGCTCTCTTTCGGGGTGTTCGAAGACTGGGTCGAGCCGCCGCCGCTGCGCCAGCGCGCGAAGGCATTTCTAGGCCAGCCCGTTCCGGCTATCGATTTTGAGACCTACGAGAGCCGGGTCAAGCAGGTCCTCGACTATATCCAGGCGGGCCATATCTATCAGGCCAATCTCACGTTCCCGACGACAGCGTCCATGACCGGCGCGCCGCTTGATCTCTATTGTGGGTTGCGCGCGCGGCAACTGGCGGCCTGGGGAGGTATCGTTCGGACAGAAGACCACTGGCTGATGTCCTGGTCGCCCGAACTGTTCTTTCAATTGAGGAATGGCCAAGTCACGGCCCGGCCGATGAAGGGCACCGCCCGTCGGCAACCAGACCCCGTGGCGGATGGAGAAGCGAGATTGCTTCTGGCCAAAGATCCTAAAGAGCGCGCCGAAAACCTGATGATCGTCGACTTGCTGCGGAATGATCTTTCGCGAGTCTGCCGGCCGGGTACGGTCGTCACGCCAAGGCTTTTTGAGATCGAAACCTATCCCACCGTCCATCAAATGACGTCGACGGTCGAGGGGCGACTGACGCTGGGGCTCGGCGTCATCGACCTTTTGACCACGATCTTTCCCTGCGGCTCAATCACCGGCGCCCCTAAGATCCGGGCCATGCAGATCATCGCAGAGCTCGAGAATGGCGCGAGAGGACCCTATACGGGCTCGATGGGCTTCATCGATCCGAACGGCGATGCGACTTTCAACGTCATGATCCGCACAGCCGAGCACCGGGAAGGCGCGGGCTCTGTGCGGCTCTGCGTCGGCTCGGGCATCGTCGCGGACTCTGTGCCGGACGCCGAGTGGCGGGAGTGCCACGACAAGCTGCGGTTTGCGTGGTCCTAGCGGACTGGGCTCGAGGCCGTCAGCTAGGTGTCGTCGGCGCTATCCAGAAAGCGTGTGATCGCGCCGACCTGATCTTGGAGCATGTCACGGCGTTGCAGCAGGCGGCTCTTGAGGTCGGGCCGAAAATTTCCGGCATGCAGGAAATCGGCGATCTCGGAGATGGTGAGTCCCATCGCCTTGAACTCGACAATCTGCTGAAGGCGTCGTTTGGCGGTCTGGTCGAGGATACGCTGGTTCTTGTTGCCACGATGGCATTCGATGAGGCCCATTTCCTCATAAATCCGGATCGCCCGCATCGTGAGGCCGAGGCGTTCACTAACGTCCCTGATCGACGAGGCATTGAGATTGTCTGCGTCATGCGAGCCGGCGGTGGACGACTGAACAGCAGAGGGCATGAGATCGATGTCGCTTTGTGGTCGATGCAATGTTCTGATCGAGAGGGCCATGGCGCCACCGTGAAAGTGTTTGGGATAGTGGCTTGACGGACGCCATCCCGCTCTAGCGAGGCTGAACGGTAGACCTTGACCCTCACCGCCAAATACTTGGCAAGCCGGCGAGTTGGGCTGGTCAAGGCGCGGTTCGAAGCCAGGATGCGGGGCAACAAACCGAAAAGGACCTGGCGCATGTTGTCGATGTTAAAGCGCTCCGCCCGTGTCCTCTGGGAGCGGATACTCGACAACTGCGCCAACTTGCCTGGTCAGATCCGCCTTTATCCGATCGGCTATGACGCCTACTGGGCGCTAATTCCGGAAAATCCGGAGGTGGCGGAACGGGGGGCGACGCAGGAGCTTGGCGTTGGGCCGGGCCAGAGCGTAGCGCCCTCCGAAAGGCCCACCACACTGATTGCTGTCGTCCAGAGTGGTGGTCCCGGCGAGGCGGCCTCAGGCCGGATAGAGCTGGCGATTGCGAGCGTAGAGACGGACTAGGCCAAGCAGCGTGTCGATGTTTGGCGTCTGCACCCCCAACTTGGCGGCAATCTCGCGTGGCGCGCCCACCAGCTGATCGATCTCAAGCGGGCGACCAGCTTCCGCGTCCTGGAGCATCGATGTCTTGAAGGCGCCCAATTGCCGGGTGACGCCGTTGCGGTCAGCGCCGCGCTCGTTGATAGGACAGCCTATCCGGGCGCCGATGTCCTGGGCCTCGGCCATCACGCGCAGAATGAAACCGTTGACCAGCTCATCGTCCAGGATCTTGTCGGCCGTCGCGCCGGTGAACGCCGAGATCGGGTTCATCGTCATGTTGCCCCAGAGCTTGTACCAGATGTCGAACTTGATCCGCGGACTAGCCTCGACCTCGAAGCCGGCATCACGAAAGGCTTCGGCCAGACTCTGCAAGCGCGGGGTGGTAGCGCCCGCCGGTTCGCCGAGGATCAGGCGGTTCCCAGCCCTGTGTACGATGCGGCCGGCGCCCGCGGTCGCAACCGAGGCATGCACCACGCACCCGATAACTTGGTCGTAGGGGAGGGCGGCCGCGATTGCGCCGTCGGGATCAACCGACGTCAGTTGCGTTTCACTGAGCTCTCCGGCTCCGCCCAAAACAAACCACCACGGCACGCCGTTCATGGCGGGAACGATCAGGGTATCTGGACCGATCATCGGCCTTAGAGACGGCGCCACTGCCGCCAACGCCGGTCCCTTCAGGGCGATGACCAAAACGTCCTGAACGCCGAGAATGGCGGGGTTGTCCGAAGCGGCTACATCGGCCTGAAGCTGCGCGCCATTGAGCTCAAGCGTCCACGGGCCCGCAAGGGCTTCCAGAGTGGCCCCGCGGGCAAGGACGCTCACCTCGTGGCCGGCCCTGGCCAGCCTGACGCCAAGCCAGCCGCCAATCGCTCCGGCGCCCACGATCCCGATACGCATAGGATTCTCCAACAATCTAATAGCCGCCGCTGGAAGTCGCGGCTGCAACGGCCTGGCGCGCTCCGGCGGCCTTGGCGAGTTCGGTAGCGTTTCGCGAGAGCAAGCCGACATCGGTGCCCACGGCGATGAAACGACAACCCAGTTCGGCACACCGAGCCGCGTAGGCCAGGTCGGGCGCCAGAATGCCCGGCGCCTTGCCACTGGCGACGATCCGGACAATGGCGTCCTCGATCGTGGCAATCATTTCAGGATGGGTCGCCCGTCCGCGAAAGCCCAGGGCCGCAGAGAGATCCGCCGGCCCCACGAACAGGCCATCGACCCCATCCACCGCCGCAATCGCCTCAATGTTCTCTAAGCCTAAGCGGCTCTCGATCTGAACCAGGAGACAGATCTCATTGTCGGCGCGATCCAGATAGCGATCAATGCGGTTCCAACGCGCCGCGCGCGCAAGCCCCACGCCTATGCCCCGCACGCCGGCGGGCGGATAGCGCACAGCACGCACCAAGGCCCGGGCCTGTTCGGCGGTCTCGACAAACGGCACCAGGAGGGTCTGGAAGCCGATATCGAGGTACTGCTTGATCAGGGCCGTCTCACCGACGGGCAAACGCGCGACAGGGTGGACCGGGTAAGGGGCCACCGCCTGCAGCTGGGCCAGCAACCCCGGTACAGTGTTGGGCGCGTGCTCACCGTCGAACAGGAGCCAATCAAAGCCCGCTCCAGCGCATATTTCGGCGGGGTAGGCGTAGGCGAGGGCTTGCCACAGCCCGATCAGCGGCTTGCTTGCGGCCTCCTGCACGGCGCTCTTGAAGCCATTGGCCAGTTCGAAGGGCGAGCTCATTTGAACCGGATCGCGATCGAGCCAAGCGGACCATAGTCTGCATGGAACGTATCGCCCGCAGCGATGGGAACCGGGGCAGTGAACGACCCCCCCAAGATGATCTCTCCGGCCGAAAGTTTCACGCCGTAGGGCGCCAGCTTGTTGGCGAGCCAAACAGCGCCGTTGGCGGGATGATTGAGCACCGCCGCCGCGACTCCCGACTCCTCGATGACCCCGTTCTTGTAGAGCAGGGCTGAGACCCAACGCAGATCAAGGGTGTCAACGCGCACGGGTCGGCCGCCCAGAACGATCGCTGCGTTGGCGGCGTTGTCAGAGATCGTGTCGAGCACCTTGCGGGTGGTTTTGGTTTCGGGATCGATCCGCTGAATGCGGGCGTCAATGATTTCCAGAGCCGGCACCACATAGTCGATGGCGTCCAGAACTTGGAAAATCGTGACATTCGGGCCCTCCAGATCCTTCTTCAGGACAAAGGCCAACTCGACTTCGACACGCGGCTCGATGAAGCGCTCGAAAGGCGCGTCTTGGCCATCGGCAAGCAACATATCGTCCAGCAGCGTGCCGTAGTCCGGCTCGGTTATGTTGCCTGCGCGTTGCATCGCACGGCTGGTCAGACCGATCTTGTGGCCGATCATCGCGCGGCCGCCGGCGATCTTGGCGTCGGCCCAATGCTGCTGGATCGCGTAGGCGTCGTCGATCGTCATTTCGGGATAGGCCAGAGAGAATTGGCCGATCTGGCGACGTTCGCGCTCGGCGACATCGAGGCGACCGGCAAGGTCGGCGATGATGGCTTTGTCTAGCGGCATGGCGACCTCAACCGGCGTTCAGATAGGTAGTCTTGATGGTGGTATAGAACTCGGCCGCGTAGGCGCCTTGCTCGCGAGCGCCATAACTAGAGGCTTTTCGGCCACCGAACGGGACGTGATAGTCGACGCCAGCCGTTGGCAGATTGACCATCACCATGCCGGCAGCGGCGTTTCGTCGGAAATCCGAGGCGTACTTGAGGGACGAGGTGCAGATGCCGGCCGCAAGACCGAACTCCACGTCGTTGGCCACGTGTAGGGCCTCATCGTAATCACGGACCCGGATAACCGAGGCCACCGGTCCAAAGACTTCTTCCTGATTGATCCGCATCGCCGAGGTCGTCTCGGTAAACAGCGCCGGCGTCAGGTAGTGGCCCATGGTTTCGCGCCCGGGCCGGCTACCGCCTTCGACCAGTCGAGCGCCTTCCGACGTGGCGATGTCGATGTAGCTCATGTCCGTCGCCAACTGACGCGCGTCGACGACAGGCCCGATCGTGGTGGAAGCCGCGCGAGCATCGCCCACGACGAGCTCGCGCATCGCATCGCGCAAGGCCGCCACAAAGCGATCGTGCACGCCCTCCTGCACGACTAGGCGTGAGGATGCGGTGCATCTCTGCCCCGTGGCGAAGAATGCTCCGTCAAGCGCGCAGCGGACCGCCGTATCCAGATCGGCGTCGTCCAGCACGACGAGCGGGTTTTTGCCGCCCATTTCCAGTTGGACCCTGGCGCGTCTCGGAGCCGCTGCCGCCAGAATGGCGGCGCCCACGCCCGTCGAGCCGGTGAAGCTGATCGCATCGACGCCCGGCCCGTTCAGAGTATCGCCGAGCTCGGAACCAAGGCCCATGATCAGATTGAATGCGCCGGCGGGCGCGCCCGCGCGATGGATCATGTCCGCCAACGCCCAGCCGCAGGCCGAGGTCAGTTCTGCGGGCTTGAACACCACGGCGTTTCCAAACGCCAGCGCCGGCGCTATCTTCCAAGCTGGTATCGCGATCGGAAAATTCCAGGGGGTTACGATGCTGACCACGCCGACCGGCTCTCGCGTCACATCGACCTCAACGCGATCACGAATAGACGGGAGCTTCTCTCCCTTGAGCCGCACCGCCTCGCCGGCGAAAAAGCCAAAAATCTGGCCCGCCCGCGTCACCTCGCCGAGGGCCTCGCGACGGGTTTTCCCTTCTTCGCGCGCCAGGAGATCGGCCAACTCGTCGCGCCGTGCGAAGATCTCGCGGCTGACCTTATCAAGCAGTTCGGCGCGCGCCTGAGCCGTCGTTCGCCCCCAGTGGGGCGCTGCCAAACGGGCGGCGTCAACAGCCTGCTTGGCTTGGTCTCGGCTCGCCCGATCGTAAAGGCCGACGATGTCGTTGGTGTCGGACGGGTTGATATTGGGATGCGGCGTGCCGGCGACCCAGGCCCCGCCGATCAGATTGTGGTGGTCTGTCATGCCAGAAGCTTTCCGGGGTTCATCAGGCCGGTCGGATCGAGCGCGGACTTGATCGCCCGCAACAGGCCTAGCTCGACCGGAGATTTGTATTTCGCCGCCTCATCGCGGCGCAGAACACCAAGGCCGTGCTCGGCCGAGATCGAACCCCCAAGGGCTGCGACCCGATCATGGACGACGCGATTGAGGTCCGATTGCAGGGCGTAGAAGGCATCCTGGTCGCTGTCGGCGACCGGTGAAAAATTGTAGTGCAGATTGCCGTCGCCAAGGTGACCAAAAGTGACAAAGCGCACGTGCGGCCAGGTCGCGCGGATTTCCGCGTCGGCGCCCGCGATGAACTCGGCGAGGCATGAAAGGGGCAGGGCGATGTCGTGTTTGATCGTCTTGCCGAGCGAGCCTTGCGCCTCGGCGATGTTCTCGCGAAGCCCCCAAAATGCTCGGCTTTGCGCCAGAGAGTTTGCGATCGCGCCGTCGACAACCGTGCCTTCGGCAAAGAGCTGCTCCAGCAGCGTCTCGAGGCTTGATCGAGCCTGATCTTCGGAATGAAGATCGGTGAATTCGATGAGCGCGTACCAAGGCGTCCGAGTTTCGACGGGGCGGCGGGCGTCGACAAAGTGGCCCGTCACCAGATCGAGACAGCCGTCCGAGAATAGCTCAAAAGCCGTCACCGCGGTGTCGAACCGGGCTCGAGCGGCCCCGAAGACCTTCAGCGCAGCCTCTACCGACTCCAAGCCTACAATGGCGGCCACACGGGCGGCGGGCTGCGGGAAAAGCTTCAGCACCGCACCGGTGATGATCCCGAGCGTGCCTTCTGATCCGATGAAAAGGTCTCGCAGATCGTATCCGGTGTTGTCCTTGCGCAGACCTCGCAGCCCGTCCCAGATTTCGCCCCTGGCGGTCACCACCTCAACGCCCAGACAGAGCTCGCGCATGTTGCCGTAGCGCAAGACGCCGGTGCCTCCGGCGTTGGTCGCCAGGTTGCCGCCGATCGTGCAAGATCCTTCGGCGGCTAGGCTCAGCGGGAAAAGGCGTGCGGCCGCATCCGCCGCTTCTTGCACGACCTGCAGAATGCAACCCGCATCGACGGTCATGGTGTTGTTGACCGGATCGATCGCGCGGATCTTGTTGAGGCGGGCCAGCGACAAGACAATCGCCGATCCAGAAGCGTCAGGCGTCGCGCCGCCAGACAGTCCGGTATTTCCCCCCTGCGGGACGATCGGCACTTTGCGCGCTGCGCACCATCGTACGACTTCGGCGACGTCTTCTGTCGTCGAGGGCTGAACGACGGCGAGCGCGCGTCCCGACCAAATCGCGCGCCAATCGGTCAGGAACGGTGCGACCTCGTCGGGTGTGGTGAGAATCCGCCCGGTAATCCGACCGGCGAGATCATCCAGAGCCAGGGCGCCCATGATCAGTCTCGAGCAGCGGCGCGGTAGTTGGTCTTGAAGTCTTCGCGCACCCGCTCGTCGAAGCCCAGGGCGACGCGTCTCACCTCTGGCGTATCCATGGGCGGATGCCCGATATCCGCCGCGCGCGGCGCTTCGCCACGCACCACGGTGTTTTTCAGGCGGCCCAGGTTGGTGATCTCAACCTCGATCGTGTCGCCAGGGTCGATGGAACGAGAGTGGGCCGGGGTTCCGGTGCAGATGATGTCGCCCGGCAGCAGCGTGATATATCGCGCGATGTCGGCGATCATGTAGTCGGGACCCCAGACCATCTCGTCGCCGATCTTGGCTTCCTGAACGAGGAGGCCATTGCGGTAGGTGCGCAGGGTTTCCTTTCGCGGATCCACGCCCGTGACCACGCCCGGACCAATCGGGCAATATCCGTCCATGCCCTTGACCCGAAGCATCGAACCTTGGTCGGTGTCGCGGAAGTCTTGGGCGCCCATGTCGAGCACGGGCGCGAAGCCGGCGATGCAGTCCCAAGCCTCGTCCGGCGTAACGTTGCGGGTCACCTTGCCGATAATCGCCGCGAACTCGCCTTCGTAGTTCAGATATTGCACCCCTTGGGGCTTTACCAATTGACCATTGTGCCCGTTGAGGGCCGTCGACGGCTTGGTGAAATAGGTCGGCGTTTCAGTCGGCTTGGGGTTGTTGCGCGTTTCCACGCCGCGCGACGAGTAGCTGAGGTGCACCGCAATGATCTTGCTAGGCTGAATGGCGAGCGGCGGGAGGTGAACCAAGTTGGTCGGATCGACGGTCCGGCCGTCGTCGAGCCGGAGCGCATTGGCTTCGAGCATCATGCCCCAATAGGCGCTCCCATCGACGATGACACGGCGACGCTCGATACGGGGACCGTCCAGAACGCTCATTATGCAACCTCGTTGATCGTGGATTTCGACACGTCGAACCACATGTGGATATTGCCCGTGCCCCGGGCGTTTTCGTATTCGGAAAGGGGTTCGCCCGGCGCCCGGCACGCCGCGCCGCCGAGGGCTCCGACCATCTGCAGGTAGTGGCCTCCCAGGCCCTCCCAGGGGATCTTTCGATACTCGTCTGGGAAGCGCTGCAGGATGAGGTCGTGGCGGCCCTGTTTGAAGATCTCAATGGCCTCCAGGTCGCTGCGATAGTTCTCCTCGCTCGACAGGTTGTCGGGATGAAAGATCCGGGGGTTTTTCTGCTTGAAGTCGATGTCGGTGAACTTGTGGCTCAGCGCGCCGCTGGCCAGGAGCACTACTCGGCTATCGGACCGGCGAATGGCTTCGCCGATAATCTCGCCGCTTTCCAGGAAGTTGTGACTGCCGCAATTTTGGCAATTGCTGACCGTCATGACCCGTTCGCGAGCCTTGAGCTTCTTGACGACGTTGATGGTCGCGTAGTGACGCGGGAGCGTCGGTTCGTCGATCGCTTTGAGCGCCACGCCGCGCTCGGTGGCCACCGTCTCGCAAAGACGCGCTAGGTCGGGCGCCCCGCGATAGTCGTAGGTCTGGCCGTAGAGATACCAAGGCATCTCGTCGGAAATGTAGCTGCCACTATAGCCCTCGCCGGCGTCGACGAGATGAAAGCCGGTGGTGAACCAGTGGGTGTCGAAGATGACCAGGACGTCCGGCGCCAAGGCGTCGATCTTTTCGCGCAGCCGCGCATAGCCGGCGATCAGATCGGAATCTCGCCCGGCGCCGACGTTCTTTCGAAAATCGTCATCCTGCATCAATCCGGGGTGATGTGAGACAATGGCCGCGCCAACGATCTTGCCCATGTCGTGTTCTCCTCGTCAGGGTCAGCGGTGGCTGAAGCTGGCTTTGAAAGGTTGCTTGGGCAGGACGACGTCCTTAATGTTGCTGAAGAACTCGAAGCTCCAATCGCCACCTTCGCGGCCAATGCCAGAGTTCTTGCAGCCGCCGAACGGCGCGGCGAGATCGCGGATCCCAAAGCTGTTGATCCAGATAAAGCCGGTGTGGATTTGCAGGGCGAGCGCCTCGGCGTGGCCTAGCTCGCCATAGCAAACACCTCCCAACCCGTAGTTGACGTCATTGGCCATGGCGACGAGCCCGGCATCGTTCTCGAAGGTCTGCAGCGTCAGGACGGGACCAAACACCTCCTCCTGGACAATCTCGGCGTCCTGCGCGACGTCGGTCAGCATGGTGGGCTTGTAGTAGAGCGCGCCGAACGGGGCGGACTCGCCGCCCCAGAGGACGGTCGCGCCGGCCGCCTTGGCCCGTTCGACATAGCCCTTGATACGCTCGACCTGACGCGGGTGAATGATCGGGCCGACCTCGGTGGCTTCGTCCCTCGGATCACCGACGACGAGCTTTTCGACGACAGCGCCCATTTTCTTCACGAAGGTATCGCGGACCGCCTGGTGGACCAGGAAACGCGTCCCGGCCAAGCAAACTTGAGTGGCGTTCCGGTACATCAACGCCCCGGTCGCCGCAGCCGCATCCAGGTCGGCGTCCTCAAGGACGATAAATGGAGACTTGCCGCCCAGTTCCAGACTGCACGGGGTCAGGTTGGCTGCAGCGGCTTGAGCGATGACCCTGGCGGTCGCCACCGAACCGGTGAAAGAGATACGGGCCACGCGAGGATCGGCGACCAACGGCGCACCGGCTTCGAGACCCGTGCCTTGCACGACGTTGAACACCCCAGCGGGTAGGCCGGCGGCGTCGGCGGCGTCCGCCAAGATCGAGCACGTCAGCGGCGCCCATTCAGGCGGCTTCACAATCACGGTATTGCCCGACGCCAGCGCGGGCCCAACCTTCCAGGTGGACAACATCAGCGGCGCGTTCCACGGCGTGATGATCACGCAAACGCCGGCCGGATCGTGGCGGATCTTGTGGGTCGCCTGAGCGGTCTCGATGACCTTATCCTGTAAGGTCAAAGCGGCTTCGGCGAACCAAGTGATGTTGAGCATCGACCGCGGAATGATGCCATGGCGCATCCGTGAGAGCAGAACGCCCGCATCGTTGGATTCAGCTTGGCACAGGAGGTCGGCGCGCTTTCCGATCTCATTGGCGAAACGCTGCAGATAGGGCAGGCGACCCTCAGCGCCGAGCGCCGCCCACCTCGGGAAAGCTACGCTCGCCGCCGTGACGGCGGCGTCGGCTTCGGCCGCGCCGCCCCGGGCGATCTGGCCCAAGTCGCGCTGGTCGATCGGCGAGAAGATCGCCAAGTGTTCGGTCGAGCTTACGCGCTCGCCATTGATGTAATGCAGCGCTGAAATCGAGCCCGCGTCGAGTTGGATCATATCGCTCATGGGTCACTCCCTGAGCGATGCCTAGACCGGGATCTTTACGATAATAAGCGATAGATCATGGTCAATTGATCAAGGTTTGTGTATAATTGTTCGATGAGCGCCTCTCGGTTCACGCCGCGACAGATTGACGTCTTCATCGCAGCGGCCCAGCTGAACAACTTCACGCAAGCCGCCGCGCGGCTGAATCTCACGCCGTCCGCGGTCAGCAACCTGATCACCGAGCTCGAGCGCGCCTTGGGGTTTTCCGTGTTCGAGCGCACGACCCGGAAAGTCGTGCTGACTCGTGACGGTCGCGAATTCCTCCCATCGGCCATCGCGGTCCAAAGACAGTTGCGTATCGCCGCACAGGCGGCCAACGATGTTCGCAATCGCTCCGTGGAGGTCGTCAACGTCGCGGCGCCGATCTCGGTGGCCGCCGTGGTGCTCCCCCGCATCATCGCCAATCACCGGCAATCCCATCCGCGCGCCAATATCCGCATCGTCGACACCGGCGTCGAGTGGCTTGCCGACCGTGTAGCGACAGGCGAGGCGGACATCGCCTTGGGACCCGATAGGGTGGTTGGTCCAGATGTGGAGCGCGAAGCTCTTTTTCCGAGCCCCTGGGTGATGTGGTGCGCGCCCGACCATAGGCTGGCGCAATTCCAGTCCGTGCGCTGGAGTGATCTGAATGGAGAAGAGTTCTACGCGGCTGGGCGCGACCATGAGCACAGCGTCTATCCGCGGCTGCTCGACCATCCGGACGCCGCAACCGTCACACCGGTTCAAATCGTCGACAATGTCACGACCGCCTTAGGCATTGTCTCGGCGGGCTTGGGCATCACCTGCACGCCGGCTTACGTACGTGGCCTGGCGGAGGCCTTTGATCTGGTGATGCGCCCTCTGATCGAACCTGAAATCGTTCGCTACATGTCGCTCTATACGTCTAGTCGACGCGATCCGTCGCAAGCCTGCGCCAGCTTCATTCAGGCGGTTCGCGAGACCTTAGTCGGCTAAGCTCGTCACGATCTCAGGTCTGGCGGAGCTGTAGCGTCAGACTAGAACTTGGCGCTCGAAGGCAAGCTCTTGGCCCGGCGCGGTGGCAACTCCATCGCTAAGGAAGCGTCGCTTCGCGCGATGCGAAGACGCGCTTCTCATAGGGCAGGCGGGCGTCTCATGACCGATGTCTCCGCCGCACCCCAGACGTCATTCCGCCGTGGATCGTCCACGCGCGGGCATTCGTGGGCTGCGCCTCGTCGGCGGAGCTTGTCGCGTCCAGACCGCGCCGCCGGTCTGGCGACGAGGAGACCATTCCGTGCAACCGCCTTTCATCCTGACGCTGTCCTGCCTTGACCATCCCGGCATCATTGCCGCGGTGTCGAGTTCTCTCACGGCGCAAGGCGCCAATATCTTGGAGGCTCAGCAGTTTGGCGACACGCTGACGGGCAGGTTCTTCATGCGAGTTGAATTCGTCCTGGTGGGCGAGGCGACCATCGAACCCCTCGAAGCGGCTTTCGAAGCGGTCGCTCGGCAGCATGGCTTGGAGTGGTCCTTGCGCTCCAGCGCCACGCGCAAGCGCGTGATCTTGCTCGCCTCGAAGTTCGATCACTGCCTGGCCGATCTGATGTACCGCTGGAAAACGGGTGAGCTGGCCATGGAGCCTGTCGGGATCGTCTCCAACCACCCGCGCGAGACCTATGCGCACCTCGACTTCGCGGGCGTCCCTTTCCACCACGTGCCGATGGTCAAGGGCCAAAAGGCCGAGCAGGAAGCAACGATTCGCGGCCTGATCGAGGAGAGCGGCGCCGAACTCGTGGTTCTGGCTCGCTACATGCAGATCCTCTCCGATGAATTCGCCGGCTATCTGTCTGGCCGCTGCATCAACATCCACCATTCCTTCCTGCCCGGTTTCAAGGGCGCCAAGCCCTACCACCAAGCTCATGCGCGAGGCGTCAAGCTGATCGGGGCCACGGCGCACTTTGTCACCGCCGATCTGGACGAGGGGCCGATCATCGAGCAAGACGTCGAGCGCGTCAGCCACGCTGACACCCCCGATGTCCTGGTACGCAAGGGGCGCGACACCGAGCGCCGGGTGCTCTCGCGCGCTGTACGCGCTTTCCTCGAGGGGCGGGTGCTCATGAACGGCGCGACCACCGTCGTCTTTCCGGCGTAGCGGGTGTGGTGATCAAGCTATTCGTCCGCGAACTGACCCTTCAAGCTCAAATCGGAGCCAATCCAGAAGAGCAGGGCCTCACTCAGCCCCTCATTCTGGATGCGGAAATCACCGTTCGGGCGCCGGTGAATGATCGCCTAGAGCAGACCGTGGACTACAGGATCGTCGGCGACTACGCGATGCAAGTCGCCCAGGCCGGACACATCGTACTGATTGAAACCTTCGCCTTACGCCTGGCGGCCCTGCTTCTCGGGCACGAAGGGGTTTTGAGCGTCGATCTGCATATGCGCAAGCCCGGCGCCCTGGCGCCGGCCGTTGCGGGTATTCGCGTACGCCTAGGAGAATCCTATGACGGCTAAGATCATTGACGGAAAGCGCCTGGCGGCGGTGATCCGCGAGGAGTGTGCGAGGCGGGTGGCCAAACTGGAGTCAGACCACGACGTGACGCCCGGCCTGGCGGTCATCCTGGTGGGAGAGGATCCAGCTTCGGCTGTCTATGTCGCCAACAAGGTGCGGGCCTGTGAAGCGGCCGGCGTGCGGTCCATCAGCCACCGTCTTCCGGCGACGATCACCAACGCCGAACTCCTCGGTCGCATCGTCGAACTCAACGCAGATCCGACCGTCAATGGGATCCTGGTCCAGTTGCCGCTGCCGCCGCACATCGACATGGCGCAGGTCTTGGAAACGATCTCCGTCGACAAGGATGTCGATGGCTTCCATCTCTATAATGTTGGCGGCCTCGTGACCGGCCAGACGATCTTCTCGCCTTGCACGCCCTTCGGCGTGGTGCGGTTGCTCGAGAGCGAAGGCATCCCCATCGAAGGGCAGAACGTCGTCGTTGTTGGCGCCAGTAATATTGTTGGCAAGCCCATGGCGCTGATGTTGATGGCGCGCGACGCCACCGTCGCGATCTGCCACGCCAAAACCAGGGACTTGGCTCAGTTCACCATCCTCGCCGACATCTTGGTGGTCGCCGCCGGCCGCCCAAATCTGATCTTGCCGCAAATGGTCAAGACCGGAGCTGTGGTGATTGACGTCGGCATCAATCGCCTTCCGGACGGTCGCATCACCGGTGACGTCGATTTTGCGGGGGTTCGGGAGAAGGCGGCCTTCATCACCCCGGTGCCAGGTGGCGTGGGACCTATGACCGTGACCATGCTGTTGGAAAATACGATCGCTTCGGCCGAGCGGGCCGTCGTGCGCAGAGCTGTCGGCTTCTGAGCTGGCAATGAGCCAGGCCGATCATCTTGCTCGGCCTGGCTCAGGATGTAGATCACGAAAGACCTAGGCGACTTGGCCCTCCTGCGCGCCCGGTCCAGCTTGCCCAGACTTATCCAGCGCGCGAGGCAACCAACCTACGATCAGCGCGCAAGCCGCCATCGGGACCAGCAACGCGCCCAGCAGGACTGCCGGCGCGGCCCCGGCCGCCATGGCCCAAGCCAGCGCCATGGGGCCCAAGACCGAACCCACTCGGCCAACCCCGCTGCTCCAGCCCACACCCGTGGCCCGTAGCGCCGCAGGATAGAACTGAGCCGTGAGAGCTCCGAGCATCATTTGTCCGCCGAAGGCGCCAAGCCCGACGCCTAGAATGAGAATGACCCATAGCGCGGCGGGCGCAGCGCCCCATAGGAACAGCGCCAGCGAGGCTGTCGCCAGGCCGTAGGCGACCTGTAACGCCCTGAAGGCATGGCCGCGATCGGCGAGCCATCCCAGAACCAGGCCGCCCACGATCCCCCCTAGCGCAAGAAGACCCGCCGCCTTTTGAGCTCCCGCACGCTCCCATCCGGAGGCGACAAGCAGTGTGGGGAGCCAACTGATCAGCGTGTAGTTCACACAAAGGTTCAGAGCCGACATCATCCAGATCAGCACGGTGCGCAGCCGCAAAGCAGGGGTCAGAAGGCCTAGCGGGCCGGGCGGGGTGGCCGTCGACGGATCGGCTGGCTTTTCCTCTGGCAGCGCCATCCAGATCAAGGCCATGGCGATCAACGGAAGAATGGCTCCCACCGCGAAAATCCCACGCCAACCGAATGCAAGCTCCAGACGCGGAGCGACAAGACTGGCCGCGAGCGCGCCGAGCGCGGTCGCGACAACAAGCGCGGTAACCGTCGCAGTTCGGCGGGCGATCGGCGCATGTTCGCTCGCCAATGCAATCGCTACGGGCACGATGGCCCCTAGACCAAGCCCCGCGAAAAACCGCGTCACCGCCAAGATTGCAAGACCCTGAGCGCCTGCGGAAACGAAGGTGGACACGCCAACGAGCGCGAGCATCCCGACCAAGACATTGCGACGTCCTAGTCGGTCTGCAAGCGGAGCCAAGCCTAGGGCTCCGATGGTCATTCCGACGAGGGTAAACGACAGGGCGGGGCCAAGCGCCGCAGGCGCCTGACCCCAGTCCTGGGCGATCGACGGCGCCGCCAAGCCGAGGGCCTGAACGTCGTAACCATCGAGGAACGCCGCTAACGCACCAAGCGCAACGACCCGATTGGAAGACGAACTCATTGCGCCGTTACGCCACCATCAACCGGCAGCGCCACACCGGTCATGAACGAGGATTCGTCCGAGGCCAGGAACAGCACGGTGCTGGCCATTTCCTGAGCCTGAGCCCAACGACCGATCGGGTGGCTGGCGGCGACGATTTTGCGAGCGTCCTCATTGACCAGCCAATCGGCCAACATCGGCGTTTCGGTCGCGGCCGGGCAGATCGCGTTCACACGGATGCCCTGGCTGGCGCATTCCAAGGCTGCGGTTTTAGTCAGGCCCACCACACCGTGCTTGGCGGCGATATAGGCGCCGACACCCGGCGTTGCGATCAGGCCGCCCACGGACGAGGTGTTGATGATCGCCCCCCCGCCGGAAGCGAGCATGGCCGGGATCTCGTGCTTGAGACAGAAAAACATCCCCTTCAGACAGATGTTGTTGACCCGGTCCCACTGCGCTTCGGTGGTCTCGACCAAGGGGGTGTGGATGATATGGACACCCGCGTTGTTGAACGCGACGTTCAGTCCTCCATGCCGAGCTACAGCCTCGCCAACGGACGCTTTAACTTGGTCTTCAGAGGTGATGTCGGTCGGCAGAGGGAGGATTTCGAGGCCCTCGGCCGCCGCCGCGGCGACAAGTTCGTCCAGCCGCGGTCCCGCCAAATCCAGAGCCGCGACTCGTGCGCCCTCACGGGCGAACGCCAAGACTGCTGCTTGGCCAATGCCGCCGGCGGCGCCGGTGACCAGGACTGACTTTCCCGTAAAACGCGCGGTCATAAGTATATCCTCACTGTGAGCCGCCCTAGCGACTTTGGGTGGTTACGAAATTTGAGATGGCGGCCAGCCATGGGCCGTTTGCTTCAAGCGTCAGTTGACTCTGGCGGCGCGCATCGCGGCAAACTGAACGACTTGCTCGCCTACCGTGGTCAGCTGCTGACGCACGGCGAGGTCAACGCAATCGTCATCCACGAAGAGGCCGCTGGCTGTGCGCACCGCCGCGCCAAGGGGCGTGGGCCAACCCCGCAGGGCGTGGGTGATGGTGCGCAACATGTTGAGGGCTCCCACCGCCGCCTGCCATCCATAGGCAGTCGTGATCAGGCCCACCGGCACGCCGTCGAGATAGACCCGAGCGTCCTTTGCCGTGTCTTCGAAAAAGTCGATCCCGTTCTTGAGCAGGCCAGAGACGGCGCCGTGGTACCCCGGACTGGCAAGGATGACGCCGTCGGCTTGACGCAGAAGATTGATCAAGCGCGCGCCCTCTTCGGACGTCGCCGCTGCGGCAGATCCATAGTGGGGCAAGGCCAGAAGATCTGCCCCGTCGAAGAGATCGACATGTGCGCCTGCGCTATGGGCGGCGGCCAAGGCCACACGCAGCGCGTTCTCGGTCGACGAGCTTGGATTGCTCGCGCCGCCTATCCCGAGAATCCGTATCGCGCCGTCCCGGGCGAGGCTGCCGACGCAGGTTGGAAAAGACATGTTCACGACAGCCCCCTGGCGGCGGCGTCAATGCCGGCCCATTCGGCCGCGCCCAGCGCACCGGCGAGAAAGCCATAGCCTGCGCTGTTTTCTGGAAGGCTGGTCTCACCGCTTTGGATGCGACCCAGCGCGTCGCGATAAGCGGTCGCGGCTGAGACCAAAAGAGCGGCGGGATGCAGGATCATGCCAAACCCGCAAGCCTTGGCCTCCTCGACGGTCGGGGACACCCATGGGCCTCCCTCGACAACAATGGCCACCAGAGGGATGTTCACCGCCGCGCGGAGCGCGCGCATTGCGTCAATATCGGACAGGCCCGTGACGAGCGCTGCATCCGCGCCGATCGCCTCGAATCGTCGGGCGCGATCGATCGCCTCCTGTGGAGATACCGCATAACTGGCGTCCGTCCGGGCGATGATCATCATGTCCGCGCCGCGCCGCGCCGCCAGGGCTGCCCGCAACTTCGCCTCCATTTCCTGCATGGAGATGACGGCGGGAGGCTGGCCCATCACCGGCGGAAAGTGGAGATCCTCGATCGCCAGAGCCGCCACGCCCATGTTCTCGAACGTCGATACGGTGCGTGTCACCGCCTTGACGTCGCCGAATCCGTTTTCGCCGTCCATGACGACGGGCGCGGATGACGCCGCGAGAATCTTGCCGACAGCGTCGCGATACTCGCCAAAGCTCTGCAGACCTATGTCCGGCAGACCTAGCTGAGTGGCCGCGACCGCGGCGCCGCCGATGCTGACCGCGCTGAAGCCGGCGTTGACGGCGATGCGCGCACTCAGCGCGTCATGTACGCCGGGCAAGACCAGCGGCTGATCCGAGTGAAGAAGGGGGCGAATGGAGGCCATGCTATTTTCCTTAAGCGCCAGCAACCAGGCCAAGCGCGCCGGCGCGGTAGTCACGCGGTGTCTGGCCAAATTCCGCGCGGAAGACCCGGCTGAAGTGCGCCGCGTCATTGAACCCTCGACTGAAGGCGATTTCGGTGATGCTGCGCTCGCGTAGAGCGCAATTCGATAGATCGGCGGCGCAACGGTCCAACCGCGTCTGTCGGATCCACCGACCAAGGCTGACGCCAGCGTTCTGGAAAAAACGATGGAGCTGGCGTTCGGACAAACCGTGACGCTTGGCCAAGGTTTGGGGGGTGAGATCGGTGTCGCCCAGGTTGGCGAGAATATAGTCCTGAATAGCGCGAACGACGCTGGGGACGTAAGCGCCGCGGCTGTCATGAGAAGCCTCGTCGGCGGACGCCATTAAGCTCAAGACCGCATCGCGCACCGCAGCCTCCTGGGTGGTGGAGGTCGGTAGCATCTGCTCGAACGCGGACCGAACCAGCGCGCCGAGGAGCTCAGCGCAGCTACGCGAGAAGAGGCCAAGTGATCGAGCGCTCCAGCCGGGGAGCCGCAGATCGAGCAGATCAGATGGCAGGCGCAGGAAGATTTGCAGCGATCGCGATGGGTGGGCGATCTCAAATCTCTGGCTCGGATCCAACAGGACCATGTCGCCAGGATTGAGCCGAAGACGCGCGCCACGTTGTTCCAGCTCGGTGGCGCCGCTCAGCTGCAGGATGAGATAGCCATCGCTCGGACCGATGACCGCCGGAGAAGTCCGTTTGATAGGGGATCTCGCGGTCGCTCGCACGGCCGGGAAGGGGCCGACCAGCCGGCGGTCGACCGATGCGTCGTCAAGACCAAAGAGACACGCCTCAACGGTGCCGGCCTTGGCGGCAACACGAAAATTTTCGATGGACGTGACGCGCCCAAAGGCGTCCGACCCTGTCCAGGTGGGGAGAGATGGATAGTCTCCGAAGCGCTTAACTTGACTGACGGCGGCTCGCTGCATTGCCCTCATCCTCGCCTCTTGGGTCGGCCTGACGGCAGGCGAAAGAAAGCGATGCGTCGCGAGGGTTGCTCGCCGCTTGTTTCCTCCCGCAGGTGCATCAGATGCGACCCGTTTTTATGGACCGTGGACCGATCTCGCTTGGTGAGAAAAGGTTATGTTAGCACTGCTAACTGCGCAACTGATTTTTTGATCCTCATCAAGCCGCCGGCGGTTTTCGTCAGGTGATGACCTTGATAAATCGCGCCTTTGGCTGGCCATTTCGCGCAGGGCCAGTTGCGATGGATGGGTCAAATGCCTAGCCTGAAGGGGGAAAAGGATCGGAAATTCGCATGGCTCTGACTGTCGACTCGATCGTTCGAGCTGCCCTCGACCTGGTGAACGCCGAGGGCCTTGATAACCTCTCGACGCGGCGGCTAGCGGCCGTGCTCGGCGTCCAGGGGCCAGCGCTCTACCGGCACTTTTCGAGCATGCAGGTGCTGCTGGGTGAGATGTCCGCGACGATGTTGTCGGAGGGGCTTCAAGCCATGACGCCGACGGATGACTGGGCCTATTGGCTCGAGCAATTTGGCCATTGCTACAGGCAGTCGCTGCTGCGGTATCGCGACGGCGCGCGCATGTTGTCGTCTTCGGCGCCGACCGAACGCATGCGCCGGGAAATCGTCCCAGGCATCTATGCGCCGCTTCTGCGCGCGGGGTTCACCCAGCGCGAGGCCTTCCATGCGGAGGGTCTCATCGCCTCATTCGTTCTCGGGTGGGTCATTCACGAGCAAAACGACTCCATGCGCGCGATCATCGAGGTCGACGCCGGTGACACCAGCTCGGCGGTCTTTGACGATCACATGGCCAGCCTGATCATCAGTCTGCGGGTCCGCTTCGCACGCGACGAGGCCTCTCCACGCGCGGTTACCTGTGAGCAGCCTAAGCCGGCCTATTCGTCATAGAAAAACGCCCGGCGCTCTTGTGGAGCACCGGGCAAAGGTACCGGGGAGGTATAGGGGTGTTCAATCGAACGGGGTGGCCGGCCGGCTAGTGTCTGATGCTGAATTGGACGCCGATCGTGCGAGGCGCGTCGGCGACCGCGTAGACGGAGTAGGGCGCCATCGCCGCGGGAGCACGATACGACGCAGTCGTCTTGTCGGTCAGGTTCTTGCCGAGAAGCGCCACTTCCCAGCCCGCGCCGCGTGGGGCGTAGCTTACGCGGAGATCGACCTTGGCGAAGCCACTCTGCGACTGCAGCGGATCGGCGCTCGCGGAGGTAAAGAACTTCGAGCTGAAATAGACCGACGGCTCGATCTTTAACAGCGCTTCCCCGACCGGAAACTCCGCGTTCGCCGTAAGGCTCCCACTGAATTTAGGCGCGTAGGCTCGGCTTTTGCCGCTCACGTCCTGAACGCAGGTCGCTGACGCCGCGCTCTGGAGGATGGTGCACGCGGCGTTGGGGAACGTCGTATACTTAGAGCTCAGGTAGGCGATGTCGCCCGACAGGCTAAGCCAGTCATTGGCCTGGAAGACGACGTTGGCTTCGGCGCCCTTGGCCCGAGCGCCAGCGGCGTTGCGGACCACCGAGATGGGAGCGCCGGCCGCGTTGAAGACCAGGGTCGTTTCCTGCAGGTCGGCATAGTCGCTGAGATAGGCGTCGGCGTTCAGACGGACGCGACGGTCAAAGAACGTGCCCTTGAAGCCGACCTCATAGGCCTTCACGGTTTCAGGATTGAAGGTGTCGGCGATCTGCGCGGCGCTGAATCCCCCCGCCTTGAAGCCCTCGGAATAGTTCGCATAGGTCATCAGGCTTGGCGTCAGGTCGTACTGAACGCCGACCGCCGGCATGAACTTCTTGTCGGTTCGATCGGGGTTGGCGAACTGACCCAGATCAGCGCCGATGATCTGCGAGAAGACGATATTGGTCAGGGCGTCGGGGAAGGGCCGGTAGCTCTCCAGTGAGCCATTAATCGATGTGCCAAAGCTGACGTTTCGCTGTGCGGACTTCTCCACCGTGGTGTAGCGAGCGCCCACATTGATCCGCAGGCGCTCGACCGGACGGAAGGTCGCCGATGCGAAGCCCGACAGCGTCTTATCGCGATAGGCCTGACGATTGCTGGCCGTGATCGGCGTATCGGCGTTCGTCGTACCCGTCGGGTTGAAGGCGCCAAAGGGCAGGAAGTAAAACCCCGCGTCGGAGCGGACGTCGGTGTCGAGCTTGGAGTAGTAGGCCCCAACCATCCATTCGAAGGCGCCCCCCGTCTTCGATTGCAGGCGAAGTTCTTGAGTGAACTGATCGACCTGTTCGGCGGCGGCGGAAGGGAAGGCGTCGTAGCCTGCGACGCCCTTGATCGGGGTCGGGATCAGTTGCACCAGCGCTTCGAAATCGTGGGTGAAGTATGAGGTCGTGCTGGTCAGGGTCAACGAGCTGATGTCAAGCGTGTTGGTCCACGCTGTCTCGTTGAAGTCGTAGTTGTTATAAGTATAGGGCGAATCGCTTTTACGGTTGAGCTTGTCGTCAATAACGCCGCCGTTTGCGGCGAGGAAATTGGTGCAAGCATTCGATCCCGTGCTCGGACCCGTGCCGGGGCAGTTGAGCAGTTCGGCGGGGCTGGCGTTGTGGATCCGCATCCGGCCCTTATCGAACCTCAGGTCCGATCGGAAAGCGTCGGTGGGATCCCAGCGCACCGAAATGCGTCCCAGGGCCTCGCGCGGCCGCGGACCATCCTCTCCGGAGGACTTGAGATGAACATAACCGTCGCCGCCGTTGACCCGACCGGCCAAGCGGATCGAAAGCGTGTCGGACAGCGGCAAAGTCACGCCGCCATCGACGGTGTAGTCGTTGTACTTGAAGCCGTAGTAGCCCGTGACGTTGTAGGCGAAGTCATGGCCCGGCTTCTTCGTCGTGATATTCAGGGCGCCGGCAATGGCGTTGTTGCCGAAAAAGGTCGTCTGGGGGCCTTTGAGCACTTCGATCTGATCGACGTCCAGGAAAGCCGCTCGGGTCGCACGCGCGCGGCCGCGATAGACGCCGTCCACGAAGGTGGCGACCGACTGCTCAAAGCCAACATTCTGGCCCGAGCCGACGCCGCGCACGTTAAGGAAGTCGACCAACGGACCCGTGGCGATTTTCACGTTCGGTAGGCGTGCGGTGACCGATTCCAGCGAGGTGAGATTGCTTTGGGCCAGCGCGGCGCCGGTGACGACGGACACCGCCACCGGGACGTCCTGAAGGCTCTGCGACCGCCGCTGGCTGGTGACGACAATCTCCTCGACCGTCTTGGCTTGATCAGTGTCAGGCGGCGAAGCGGTCTGAGCCTGGGCCGTGGATCCTGCGGCGATCAACAGGGCAACGACGCTCGCCGAAGCCCAGATTCGTGACGATGAATAGACCAAAGTTTTCCTCCCCATTGTGACACCGGCCTCGTTGGGTCCGGACTATTGAGCATTACGCGCCACCGGACGCACCGATGGTTCGCGTCGGCCAATTACTTGACGATTTGCGCCAAACCCGGCGGCCTTTGCTCCGATGGGCCTCAGTGGACGATGCAGACCGATTTCTCTTTGGTGAAACCTTCAACCCAACGTGGTCCGAACTCTTGAGCTGACCCCGATTGCTTGAAGCCGCCGAACGGCAGATTTGGGTCGAGTGGAATGTGGGTGTTGACCCAAACGGTGCCCGCCTCGATGCGCGGCACGATGTCCAGCGTGGCCTTGAGGTCGCGCGTCCACAGACTCGCCGTTAGACCGTAGGCGGAGTCGTTGGCCGCCACGATCGCATCTTCGACGGTCTCGACGCGAACCAGGCTGAGCACGGGGCCGAAGACTTCTTCATGTGTGAACCGCAGCGAGGCGGCAGGGTTCACGATGAGGGTGGGCCGCACGTAGTAGCCATTGGCGTCGGGGCCCTCAGCGCCCTGGAGCAACTCGGCAGCCGACGCCGCATCCTCAAGGTACGACAAGACTTTGTCACGATGGGGGGACGAGACGAGCGCGTTGATCTGATTGGCGGGGTCGAGGCCTGGTCCAACGGTCAGTCCCTTGACCGCACTTTCCAGACCGGCCGCGACCTTGTCGAAAATGCCGGCCTGTACATAGACGCGCGACGCAGCAGAGCAGACTTGGCCCTGATTGAGGAATGCGCCGAGCATCAGGCCTGGCAGAGTGAGCTCAAGATCCGCGTCGTCCAGGACGATCGCGGGATTTTTTCCTCCGAGTTCCAAGGCCACCCGCGTCAGTCGATCCATGGCGATGCGACCGATGGCCTTTCCTGTCGCGGTCGAGCCCGTGAAGGTGATCTTCGAGACGAGGGGCGAACTGACCAAAGCCGCGCCCGCTGTCTGTCCGTCACCGGTTACGAGATTAAAGACCCCTGCCGGAACGCCAGCCTCGGCGGCCAGCTCCACCAGGCGAAGAGCAGTCAGCGGCGTTACCTCCGACGGCTTGAGCACGACCGTGCATCCGGCGGCCAGTGCGGGGATCACCTTCCACAAGGCGATGGCGAATGGAAAATTCCAGGGAGCAATCCCGGCCACAACGCCGACCGGCTCGCGCCGGGTATAGGCCGTGGCCCGCATTCCGGGAGGCAGGGGAATGGAAAGATCGAGGGTCATGCCCGTGATCTTGGTCGCTAGCCCAGCAGCATAGCGACAAAAGTCGATCCCGCCGCCGACTTCGACATAGCGCGCTATCGCCACTGACTTGCCCTGCTCGAGCGTCTGCAATTGCGCCAGCGCGTCGGCATTCGCCTCGATCAAATCGGCCAGTCGCAGCAATATCCTTTCACGCGCCGCTGGGGTTTGACCGCTCCAACGACCGTCGTGGAACGCGCGATGGGCCGATGACACCGCCGCCTCGACGTCGGCGGCGGTGGCGGCGGCAACGCGCGAGATTTCCAGCCCTGTCGCGGGGTCACGGACCGTGAAAGTCTCCTCTGACGAGGCCTCGCGCCAGGCCCCCTCAATGAAAAGGCCGTGAGCGCGCTTGAGAAATGTCGCAACGGACGGATCAATGCTGGGGGCGTCGGCAACGGTCATGGCTGTTCTCTTTGAGGATCAGACGGGCGTGCTGAACTGAGCGACTGGAGCGACGTCGGTGAAATTGACGACATCGCCCATGACGGCAGCGCCATGCTCGCCGCCCATGGCGATCTGGATTTGGTTGAGGTCCGCGAACCGCAACAGGGAAATTGCAAGATACGGTGGCGGCCCGCCGTTCGGCGCTGCCGCGCCAATGACCCCGGTCGCCGATTCCAGACCCGATGTCCCCCAGAGACGCTGGACCATCGGCAGATGGACTTGCACATAGTACTCGGCGTCGAACTTGGCTCCTGGTGTCGCGGGGTAGACCACGGTAACGACGATGGGGGATTTGGGCGCCGCGCTCATGCGCCGATGCCCCGGTCGAGGGCCGGCTTGCGCAGACCTTGGGCTTCGAGGATGGGCAGAACCGTCTGCACGAAACGCTCAGCCCCGCCGATATAATCGACGAACGTCAAAAGCACGCCGTCCATACCGCATTCCGACATCATCTGGAGCTTGGCGGCGATATCTTCTTGCGTGCCGTAGAGCGGGACGCCGCCACCGCCGGCGACCGCCGGACGAAGGCGGGCGAGCGCTTCGGGAGGCATGTTTTTGGCGTTCTTGATCTGATATTCGATGAAGACGTCGATGGAGTCATTGTCCGGATGGTCGACGGTATATTCGCGCGCCTTGGCTTCGGCGGCCTCCAGCGTGTCGGCCTGGACCACGAAGCCGTAGCCCCAGACTTGGATGTCGCGATCGAAGGTCTCCTTGGCGTAGGCCTTGTAAGACGACACCTGCTCCTTGATCGCGGCAGGGTCAGGATTTTGCACGATGACGAAAGCGACATCGGCGTGCTCAGCGGCCAATCGGCGCCCCCGGTCAGAACTGCCCGCGTTCATGATCGGAGGTGTGGGCTTTTGCACCGGCTTGGGCGTCGAAACGCCGCCGATCACCTTCAAATACTTGCCATCGACATTGACTTCCTCGGTCTCGGTCCACAGCCGCTTGACGGTCGTGATCCATTCCTCGCCGAGCGCATAGCGGTCCTCGTGGTCGCCGGCGGCAACACCGAACGTCTCGATTTCCGGCGTGTAGAAGCCCACGACGACGTTGAGCGTGAAGCGCCCGCCCGAGATCTGATCGATGGTCGCTCCCTGCTTGGCGGCGACCAGGGGATGGACCGCGTGGGCGTGAACCGTGGAGAAGACGCTGCTATACTGGGTGCGCGCGCTGACAGCCGCGGCCCAGGCAAAGGTGTCGAGCGTAATGCCCGTGACGTGCTCCGGGCCGCCGAACGGCTTCCAGCGGGAATATGGCACGATCGCCTCTAGGCCCGCCCGGTCGATCGTCTGGGCCACCTGGAGGGAGGCCTCCCAGGTCGGCATGAAGCGGTCGGGGTGTTCGGTCATAACCGTTCCCGTGCCGTTGATGCCAAAGACACCGAGCTTGAGCTTGTTGTCGTTGAACAGCGGATTGGTTTGCTCGCGCGGAGCCGTAGGAAAGGTCTTCACGGGTGGGTCCTTATGACTGATGGGGCGCCGGGGCAGGGCGGCCGAGGAGGATGTCGGCGGCCTTTTCGGCAAGCATGATGGCCGGCAGGTTCGGGTTGCCGCCGATCTGGGTTGGGAAGACGGACGTGTCGACGACCCTCAGGCCCTCGACGCCGCGCACTCGAAACTCGCCATCTACCGGGCTGTCTTCGGTTGCGCCCATTCGGCAACTGCCCACAGGGTGGAACGTGGTCATCGTCGCAGCTCTGAGAAACGCGTTGATCTCAGCGTCGGTGCGGGGTTCATTGGCCGGGGCGAGAAGCGGTCCAGTCAGGTCGGCTAGCGAGGGTTGGCGAACAAGCTCCCGCATGATCCGGTAGCCGCGTCGCATCTCCGCCAGATCCTCGGAATCCTTGAAGACGTTGTAGAGGATGCGCGGTTTGGCCAAGGCGTCGGCCGAAGCCAGAGTGATTGATCCGCGGCTTTTCGGATGGGTCAGCGAAAAGCCGACGCTCAGGCCCGGACCGGTCGGCTTGCGCCAACCTGGGAACCACGGCTTGGATTCCGGCAAGGCTGAGACGATCATTCGCATGTCGGGCTGGCTAAGGCCCTCCTTGGTGCGCACGATCAAGAAGCCCATGAGGGGCGGCGCAGCCAAAAGACCATCGCCTTTGACGAGCCAGCGTAGCGCCGAGACTCCCAGCTGATCAGCCCGCAATTCGCGCGTGAGGCTTAGTGGCTCCTTGGCGCTGACAGAAAACCGCGTTCCAGGCTGGTCTTCCAGATCGCGGCCCACGCCTGGCGCATTCAACGTCACCTCAATCCCGGCTGCTCGCAGATCCGCGGCCGGGCCAATTCCCGAGCACATTAGAAGCTGAGGCGTGTTGATTGGCCCGCCCGATAGGATCACTTCCTTGTCCGCCCGAACTTCTCGAACTTGCCCGTCCTGCACATAGAGCACCCCTACGGCGCGCCCCTTCTCCAGGACCACCTTGACGGCCTGGGCGCCGCTGAGGACGGTTAGGCTCGGGCCAGGGTCGGCGAGATAGGCGTCAGCTGAACTCACACGACGCCCGTGCTTGATATTCATGTCCGGCAGGCCGATGCCCTCCGGAACCGCGCCGCCAAAATCCTCGGTGAGAGCGAACCCGAGCGACTGTGCGGCGGCCAAAACGAGTGGTGCGTGGGGGCTGGGGTTCGGGTATTTCGACACGGTCACTGGACCCGAGGCGCCGTGCCAATGGCTTGCCCCGCGCCAGTTGGATTCCAATTTGCGGAAGTAAGGCAAGACGTCTGCGTAGGACCATCCTTCCAGCCCAAGGCGCGCCCAATTGTCGTAGTCTTGCGGCGCCCCGCGATTGCAGATCATCCCGTTGATCGCCGAAGAACCGCCTAGGGCCCGCCCCCTTGGGATCGGCATGGGGCGGCCGTTCAGTTCCGGCTCGGGCTCGCCCATGTACATCCAGCTTGAGGCTGGATTGAACCACAACGACATGAACGCTGCGGGAATCCTGTAGCGGAATCCGGAAGATGACCCGCCGGCTTCGAGAAGCGCGACGCGTGCGCCGGCTTGCGAGAGCCGGCCAGCCAGCGCGGCGCCCGAAGATCCTGCGCCGACGATGACGTAGTCGAAGCCATCGGCCATGATCAGCCCCGATACCGAGGCTCGGGCACGCCTTGCGCGTCCAAGCCATCGATCACGAACAGCTGACCGCCGGTTGCGTCAGAAGGGAAACCTAGGCACGCACCGTCGATCGAGGTCACAAAGAGACGATCAAGATTGGCCCCACCAAACATCACGCTGGAAACAAGTTTGGGCGGAACATCGATCACACGCTCCAGCGCGCCATCAGGTCGCCAGCAAGCGATCTTTCCCGC
Source organism: Caulobacter sp. FV1ye6ST (assembly GCF_058681225.1). NCBI lineage: Bacteria > Pseudomonadati > Pseudomonadota > Alphaproteobacteria > Caulobacterales > Caulobacteraceae > Caulobacter > Caulobacter sp. FV1ye6ST. The sequence goes on along the minus strand of NZ_CM178733.1, from coordinate 3,022,299 downwards.
TGTGCAGATGGCGCTCCACAGCCGGCCCTGCGTGTCGACAGTCGCCCCGTCGGGGATGCCGCCCAAATCGGCCGTATTGGCGAATACCCGCCGATTAGAGACCGCTCCGGTCTCTAGGTCATAGTCGTAGGCGTAGATGTTCTGGGGGATGCTGTCGGCGAAATAGAAAGTGCCGCCATCGGGACTCCAGCACGGCCCGTTGGTGATGCCAAAGCCGCCGTCCAGTTGCGTGATCACGCCATTGTCGACGCTGTAGAGCCCGCAGACCATGCTCTTCATGTCGGTCGCCACGGTGCCCGTGAGAAAGCGGCCCCGGGGATCGACCTTGCCGTCGTTCCATTGGGTTAGAGGCAAATCGGCTTCCGGATCCCCCAAGGGCGTGACCACGCGCGTTGCGAAATCAAACAGGGCGACGCCGCCGGCCATGGCGACAATGGCGCCGCTCCCCTCGCGAAGAGCCAGCGATCCCACTACACCGGGCATGTCGTAGTGGTCGAACCGGTCATCAGTCGGGCGGTATCGAAGGATCTGGCGACCCATGACGTCGACGAAATAGAGCGCCTGGTCCTGGGGATCCCAAACCGGGCCTTCGCCAAGCTTGCAGGTGATTTCGCCAACACGGGTGATCTGCATGTCGTCCTTCCGACTATCGAAGCGCAACGGCGCCCAGCACACCTACGCTGAGGCCGCACTAGGGACTTGCCCGCTCGCGCCAAAGACTTGTCGCGCATGTCGGGCCGCCGCATTCGATGGTGAGCAAACGGGCCTAGAGTTCGTTCTTGGGGAGAAGACAGAGCGGCTGTACGCGTTCGAAGCCGCTGGCCGTGCTCGGCTAGTTTCTGTCACTCACGAGCAAGTGTGGCGGCACCGTGTGCCGATATACCAGCCGGAAAGGGAGCTTCGCGATCCCGCCAATTTTCCTGACAGGATCGAGCATGGAACTGATCGACACCCTCCGCTCCGGCGCTGATACCTCGACGTCTTGGGGAAGCTTCGAGTTCAGCGGCTGGCAGGACGAGCAAATGTCCTGGAAAACTACCTGCTATATCGGCGACTGGAGTTGGCTCGACGAGCTGACCATTGAGGGGCCCGATGCACTTCGGTTCTTCTCGGACTATTGCATCAATAGCTTCGCCAAATTCGATCTGGCGCAAGCCAAGCATGCGGTGTGCTGCAACGCCAATGGCAAGGTCATTGGCGAAGGCGTGCTGACACGTCTGGCCGAGGACAAGTACGAGTACAATGCCCGTGGGCCCGTTATCCCTTGGCTCGAGTTCCAGTTCGCCAAGGGCGGCTACGACGCCAAGGCCTCTACGACGATCAGCAAGTTCAAATTCCAGGTGTCTGGCCCAACCGCCCTGGCGGTGTGTGAAAAGGTAACCGGGCAGTCGCTCCGAGATATCGGCTTCATGCGCACGGGACCCGCCAGGATCGATGGCGTCGACGTGATGATGCTGCGCCAGGGCATGGCGGGCGAGATCGGCTTCGAGATTCATGGTCCCGCGAGCGCCGCCGTAGAGGTCAAGAAGCGTATCGTCGAGGCCGGTCAGGAGTTTGGCATTCGCCTGTTGGGCTCGCGCACCGTGATGATCAATCACTTAGAGGCGGCATTCCCGACGATCACCCACGACTACCTTCCGGCGATCAGCGAGCCGGCGGAGAAGGACTTCTTTGAAAGTTTGGCCAAGCTCAACCCGACCTATGGCTCCCCCGACTGGTTCCGCAGCCTTGAGCGCACGGTCAAGGTGAAGGGCAGCTTCGAAAGCGACAATGTCAGCGACTGGTATCGCAGTCCGGTCGAGCTGGGCTGGACCAAAAGCATCAAGTTCGATCACGAGTTCTACGGGCGTGCTGCGCTTGAGCAAGAGGTCGCCGCGCCCCAGCGCAAGCGCATGACGCTCGTCTGGAACAAGGACGACGTCGTCGATGTCTTCGCGTCCTTGTTTGAGGAGGGTGAGGCTTACGACTACATGGAGATGCCGCGCCACTCCTGGAACGTCATGTACGCCAATAAGGTGCTGATCGACGGCAAGCTCGTGGGCGTGGCGACGTCTCGCGGCTACAGCTACTATTTCCGGAAGATGATCTCGCATGTGATCATCGATCTTGAGCACGCCGAGGTCGGAACCGAGGTGGTCGTGATCTGGGGGGAGCCAGGCCATCGCCAAAAGACTATCCGGGCGACAGTGGCGGCTTCGCCTTTCAAGCAGGACAACCGGCGCACGGACCTTACTACTCTATAGACCTCTCCGGCGTCTTGGTTTGCGCCAACGGAGCCGAGACGCCGGGCGATCATTGCGTGAGCGCGCTACAAGCAAGGGCGTTGAACCGCGCCGGGTTTGCCGCAGGCCTGATGGTTTAAGTCATGCCGCCATAGCGGACGGCGTGATCGCGGCATAGTAGGCAGCTTCGGCTTCTGCGGCGGGATGTTGCCGATGGGCTCGAGGAGCCGACGGTTGTTGAACCAGTCGACCCATTCGAGCGTGGCGTACTCGACGGCCTCGAACGAGCGCCAGGGGCCCCGCCGATGGATGACCTCGGCCTTGTAGAGACCGTTGATGGTTTCGGCCAAGGCGTTGTCATAGCTGTCGCCGACGCTGCCGACCGAGGGTTCAATGCCAGCTTCGGCCAATCGCTCCGTGTACTTAAATGCTGATGTATTGAGAACTGCGGCCGGAATGATGAATCCGGCCGCCCCGATGTTGCGGGCGTCGTTCGTGTAGAGCCTGGTCCAGCGCGTCGAGGACGAAGCTGGCGTGGGCCGTGCGGCTGGCGCGCCAGCCGACGATCCGCCTGGCGTAGGCGCCGATGACGAAGGCCACGTAGACCAAGCCCGCCCAGATGGCGACGTAGGTGAAGTCCGACAGCCACAGCAGGTCGGGCGCCGGAGCGTGGAACTGGCGGTTCACATGGTCGAGCGGATAGGCGAGGCCTTGTCACTGATCGGGGTGCGCACCGGCTTGCCCCGGATCACCCCTTGCAGGCCAAGTTCGCCCATCAGCCGCGCCACCGTGCAGCGGGCCACCTGGAAGCCCTCCCGGCGCATCTGCCGCCAGACCTTGCGCACGTCGTAGACGGCGAAGTTCTCGGCGAAGACGCGGGCGATCTCGGGCTTGAGGGCCTGATCCCGGCGCGCTCGCGCCGACTGCCGCGCCTGATCGCGCCGCTGGGCCAGGCGCTCGCGGTAGGTAGACGGGGCGATCGGCAAGACCTTGCAGATCGGCTCGACCCGGATGCCGCCCCGGTGATCGTCAATGAAGGCGATCATCGCTTGAACGGGGCGGTCGAGCTCCGCCTGGGCAAAATAGGCCGACGCCTTGCGCAGGATCTGGCTGCTATGCGCCGACCTTCGGTTCATTGGCCTGGCGCCACTCCCGGTTCTCCCGCTCAAGAGCCTTGAGCTTCTCGGACATCCGTCGGCACGCCGGCCCGCTTGCCGCTGTCGTCCTCCGTCTTCTTGACCCACTCATGCAGGGTCTGCGGCGCGCAGCCGATCTTCTCGGCGATGGACACCACGGCCGCCCAGCGCGAGGCGTGATCCGGCTCGTGATCCAGCACCATCCGAACCGCTCGTTCGCGAACCTCAGGTGAAAACTTGTTCGTCGTCTTGTTGCTCATAATGGCCCCTTACTCTCAGGAGTTGGGGCCTCCGGCAAACCCGGCGCGGTTCACTGCGCAATGTCGGCGGGATCTGGACCGCTGTGTCATCGCGACGGCGACGATCATCCTTGCTAACCCGGCGCGCGCTTGAAATCTGCGTGCGGCAAGATGCCGCCGCAAGGCGGTGCGGCATCAAACAAAGTCTTTCACGATTGCAGCGCTAATGGATCCGTCCGCTAAGTTGGCGTAGAGGTCTGCAACTTAGGCGCTTCTAAACCGTGGATTTGTCATGTATCCGAATTTAAAGTTGAAGTTGATGGTGATCGCTACAATTTCTAATTGTGAGCTGCATTGTCGAGGTCTTGGTTCGAAAAGCAGCATCATTTGAGAGAGGGAGCGTCGTTTGCTTGGATAGTTTCGGTGATCGACTTGGTGATTTTCGCGGCGCCTTGAGGCGCTTCTAGCATCGCGCTTAGGGAAGAGGCTGAGTCGCCCTCGGGCGACCGACCATGAGGCAGACGGAGCGAGGGCGCGAGCCCTTGAGCAGACAGATGGCGCTCCGGCGCGCTTGGCCGAGGAGGGCCTTTGCATGGCTTTGGGTGTTCGCCTCTATCGATCGGCTAATTCCCGGCAAAGCCTGTTGGTGGCCGTGGTGCTGTTGGCGGTCTATGTGGCCATTCAAATGTGGATCTGGCTGTTTTGCCGCGACATCAGCGACGCCGCCGCCTTCTTCCCCTCGAATGGCGTCCTTCTGGCCGGGATCCTCATCCTGTCGCCTCGGCTGGGACTTGGTTTTTGCCTGGCCTGCTTCGCCGTTGACATCACCCTCAACTGGGTTGGCCGGATCGACCTTGTTCACGCCCTGCTGTTCAGCAGCCTAAACCAAGCGCTGGCCTTCGGGGGCGCAGCGCTGACGCGAACCTTCTGCGGAGCGGCGCTGGACCTGTCGCGCGCCAGGCGATTGCTCACCTTCTCCCTGATCGCCGTGGGCGGCGCGGCCTTGGAGGCCTTGGTGGGTCAGATCCTCGTCGGCTTCATCGACCGATCTTTCGCCGATTTTGGCGCTGCTTGGCTCCAGTGGATGCTCGAAGACGGCCTTGGTCTGCTGATCGCCACGCCTGCGGTGCTCTTGCCGTTCAGGCAACGACGCCTGTTGTCCGCGGCGGCGGGCCCGCGTCTTGAGCGCCTTTTGCTGCTCCTTTTAATGCTTTCGCTGACGCTCCTGGCTTTCACGCTCGATCGCTTCATCGCCGTGACGCTTGTTATGCCCGCTTTGGTGCTGCTGGCTTTCCGGGCCGGGCCAAGTTGGGTCTATGTCTCGGTGCTGATGATGGGTCTCCTGGCCATGGCGCTCACGGCCAACGGCCACGGGCCGATAGCCCTCATGACGCCAGTCAGTCCGTATCGGCAGGAGTTTATGATCCAGCTGTTCATCGCTTCGGCCTTCGCGGCCGCCATCCCTGCAACCGCCGCGCTCTGCGCGCGAAACCGCAGCGCCCAGCGCCTGCAACGCGCCTATGCGACCGTGCGCAAAGCCAAGGAAAAGGCCGAGGCGGCCAGCCGCTCCAAATCGGAGTTCCTGGCCAATATGAGCCACGAAATCCGCACGCCCATGAACGGGGTGTTGGGGGTCGTCAGCGCCTTGGCGCGGACCGATCTGTCTCCCAGACAGCGGGAGATGGTTCAACTCGTCGAAACCAGCGCCGACTCCTTGCAGGCCCTGCTCAACGACGTGCTGGACATGGCGCGCGTCGAGGCCGGGGAGTTGGCGATCCAGACCCAACCGTTCGATCTTCGAACGACCTGCGCCGACATGGTCGAGCTCTTCCGAGCCAAGGCCGAGGACAAAGGCCTTGTGCTGGATCTTCGTGTCGCGCCGGCGGTGGCCGAACGCCATTTCGGCGACGCCCTGCGCCTGAAACAGATCCTTGGCAATCTGATCTCGAACGCGGTCAAGTTCACCCAGACCGGCCGTGTAATCCTTGATATCGCGGCCGGCGCCGAGATCGATGGAGTCCAGGCGCTCGATCTGTCTGTCAGGGACTCGGGTATTGGCTTTGACGCCGAGGCCGGCGCGCGGCTGTTCGACCGCTTTGCCCAGGCTGACGGCTCAATCACCCGGCGGTTTGGCGGTACGGGATTGGGTTTGTCGATCTCGCGGGCCCTCGCGCGGCTGATGGGCGGGGATCTGACAGCTGTGTCCGCGGTCGGGGAGGGCGCGTGCTTTACCTTAACTGTCGCTCTGCCCGTGTCGGCGGCGAACTTTGGTGGGCATTCACAGACCTTCCGCGACCCAGACCTGGTCACCGGTGGGACGCTCAAGATCCTGCTGGCCGAAGATCACGAGATCAATCGGCGGGTCGTGAGGTTGATGCTGGAAGCCTTGGATGTGGAACTGACCACGGCCGACGATGGACGCGAAGCTCTCGCGCGCTTTGCACAGGGCGCTTTCGACCTCGTGCTGATGGATATGCAGATGCCCAATATGGGCGGGCTTGAGGCGATCGCCCGTATCCGTCAGATCGAACGCGACGCCGGCGCGCCGGCGGTGCCGATCGTGATGCTGACCGCGAACGTCTCGCCGCAAGACCGGGCGGCGGGAATGACCGCCGGCGCCGACGCCTTCTTGACCAAGCCGGTCAACGCCGGTGACCTCCTCTCGACCATCGCCAAAGTGTTGGCTTAGCAAGTCCTATTCCGGAACAGCGCGCCCCTTCGCCAGTCATAAATGTCTGTGAGCGGCTCTATAGCGCCCGCATTTCGAAGGCGGCTGAAACCTCCCTTGGCCAGGCCAAGGGCGTCAAATAGGCCAGTGATACGCCGGGCGGGATCATTAACTGTTCGTCAGGCGGCTCGCCGACAACCGCGCCAAGGACGGGGAGGGCTGCGGCGCGGAAAGACAGGCGAACGGCGGGAGAGGGTCCCGCGGGACGCTTCCGTTGCACACTCTGACGGCCTCATTCGACGTCCCTCGGCTGTTCCTGAAAGGACCCTAAGGGCGCACCCATCCGGTGAGACTTTCAGTTTGGCTCGCGTGGATCAGCAACCCTTGCAAGGTCACCGTGGCTGACCTGCCTGCGCCAGGCGTTGATGGTCTTGGTGAAGCCAATCTTGCCCGGCTGCGCGCGGCCGTGGGCGCTTAGCGTATCTCTGAGTGACCCTAGATGGGCGGAGGCGGACCGGCCCCAATGCCCTCAATCAGAAGCGCGACGGCTCTCGAAATTGCATCCGCTCTTTCTTCTTTGGGAAGATCGGTCGCGACGGCTTGGAGCATGCGCGCCAGCACATCGAAATCGGCCGAGGTCATATCTGACCGGATCCGGCCTGCCGCCTGAACACGCTGGAGATGGCGCCCAAACAGGTCGCGCGCTCGTTGCTGAAGCTCGCGAAACTGGGCGGTCAGGGCGTCATCACTGGAAAGACGGTCGATGCCCGCCGCGTGGAGAACCGACATCAAGCCGACCCGGCATAAGAGAAACACGAATGCATCCATGGGGTCGGGATACCGCCCCACGTCTTGGGACACTTCGTCCAGCCGAAGATTCACGACTTCGATCGCCAATGCGGAGCGATCCTTGAAGTTGCGATACAGCGTTCCCCGGCCAACGCCTGCCTTCTCAGCGATGACCTCAAGCGGCACGTCATAGCCCATTTCCTCGAACATATGGGCTGCGGTTCTCACCAATGCGTCGCGCCTCTCCTTTGCATCCCTTCGCATCCTTGACCTCTCCTACTCTCCCAGCTACTAAGCGGACATTGGTGTCCGGTTAGTGCGTTGTACAGCGCCGGTTCGCGGATCTGATCCATGGGCGCCGATGCTGACGGTCAAGCCGCTCATGCCGACCCTTTAACAGCGGAGTTGCTGCTTGTTGATCCCCCCTCGCACTCTGGCGCTCGTGCCAGCGGCTACTGTGGTCCTGCTTTTCGTGGCTGCATGCAGCGGCGGCGAGACGCAACCGACGGCGCCGCCGGTCACGGTCGCTGTAGTCACCGTCGCTTCCGGGGTTGTTCGCAACGTCGTCGAACTCCCGGGTCGTATCGAGGCGGTGCGAGCAGCGGGAGTGCGGGCGCGCTTGGCTGCCGCCCATCAGTACACCGTACAAAAGGCCTTCCGGGAAGTGTCCGGCGCGCTAGTGCGCCGCCAGCGCCACCGCGAGCAGCAGGAGGCGGTTGCCGTCCAACGGCGATTGGCGGAGGCGGCTCAGCTTCGATACGACAGCGGCGCCGCCATCAATTTCGTCGTGATGGATGCGCAGCGCAATCTGTTCTCGACCGCCGTTGATCCTGCTGCGCGCGACCAAATTGCAGAATGGTGTCCCGCTCTACACTGCGCTTGGGGGCTTGGTCTCCAATGAGCATGTTTTTGCCTGACCCCCATGGCGCGGGGCGCTCGCGATGACGGCGGGCTGGGAGATCGACGCCTCGGGCGGTCAAGCTACATTGCGCCCTCACGGTGACTGGATCGTGCTGGATATGGGAGACGCCACGCGAAAGGCGCCGCCTGAGGAAAGGCCGCGCCACGTTGATTTTTCGCGCATCGGCAAGGTGGACACGGCGGGTGCGCTTTGTTTGGCGAAGCTCCTGAGCGACGATGCGCAGGTCGAATTCGGTGAGCGCGACGATATCGTCAGGCTGTTTGCTCTGGTCCGCGCCTCCGTCGAGGACAGCAACGGGCAAGCCAAGGTGCGGCTTCCTTTCTTCGTCCGGCTCGGAAAACAACTCTGCGAAATTGGCTCCGACATCTACGCGATGTTCGTCTTTACCGGCCACATGTTCCTTGCCCTTGGGCGGGTGGCGATTAATCCTCGCCGCCTCCGCCCAACGCCGCTAATCGCGATGATGCAAGACGCAGGCATCAATGCCCTGCCGATTGCCTTCATCATGACCTTCTTCATCGGCGCGGTGATCGCGCTTGTCGGCACAAAGCTCCTGACGACCTTGGGCGTGGAAGTATTCACGGTCCAACTCGTCGGCGTTGCGATCCTGCGCGAATTCGGAGTGGTCATCGCCGCCATCTTGTTCGCGGGACGATCGGCCTCTGCGTTTGCCGCGCAGATCGGATCGATGCGGATGAACCAGGAAACCGACGCGATGCAAGTCATGGGCATCGACCGGTTTGAGGCGCTGATCGTCCCCCGCATCCTGGCCGGGGTCATGATGATGCCGTTGATGACGTTCATCGCCGACCTGGGAGGCGTCGCCGGCGGTCTGGTGGTGAGTTGGGCGACGATCGGCATTCAACCGACCTTCTTCGTCCAGCGATTTTCCGAAACCGTCAGCACTAGCCATTTCTGGATGGGTCTCTGGAAGGCGCCCTTTCTGGGCCTAGTCATCGCGGCCAGCGGATCACGCCATGGCATGATGGTGGAAGGCGATGTCCAGAGCCTGGGCCACCATGTCACGTCCGCAGTGGTTCAGTCGGTCTTTATGATCATCATGTTCGACGCTGTTTTCGCCGTGATCTTCATGGTCCTCGACCTGTGAGCCAGGACCTGAACCCAGCACACGCGCCGCCCATCCGAGTCGTCGGCCTGCGCACCGCCTTTGGCGGCAAAGTGATCCACGATGGTCTCGACCTGGAGGTTCGGCGTGGAGAGATACTGGGCGTGGTCGGCGGATCGGGCACTGGCAAATCGGTTCTGCTCAACACAATCCTGGGCCTCAAAGCGCCCGATGGCGGAACGGTTGAGATCCTCGGCCGGGACATTGGCGACGAAGACGCCAGGATTGGGCTGTCTCAGCGGATTGGCGTCATGTTCCAAGAGGGCGCGCTCTTCTCCTTTCTGACGGTGCAGGAAAATGTGGAGGCTCCGATGCTGGAGCACGCCCGCCTGTCCTCTGGCTTCCTGGCTGAACTTGCGCGACTTAAGATCAAGCTCGCCGGACTTCCCGAACATGCAGGCGACCTTCGGCCATCGGAACTTTCAGGCGGCATGCGCAAACGCGCTGGCGTGGCCCGCGCCATCGCCCTCGATCCCGAAATCCTTTTCCTCGACGAGCCGACCGCGGGCCTCGACCCAATCGGCGCGGCGGAATTCGACGCGCTCATCCGGAACCTGCGGGATGCGCTGGGCCTGACGGTTTTCATAATCACCCATGATCTCGACACGCTCTACGCCATTTGCGACCGCGTTGCGGTGCTGGCCGACCGCAAGGTCGTCGCCGTCGCCCCCGTCACGGAATTGGAGCGGTCGGATCATCCCTGGATACGATCCTATTTTCTGGGACCGCGCGGCCGCGCCGCTCATGACGCGAAGAAAGAGCTCTGATGGAACGCCATGCAAGCTACGCGATCGTCGGGATGGTCTCGACGGCCTTATTCATTGTGGGCATCGTTTTCGTGGTCTGGCTCGGTGGAGCTCGGTTCGGTTCCGCCGACGACAAATACCAAGTGATCTTTCAGGGCCCCGTTCGTGGCCTCAGCGTCGGTTCAGATGTACAGTTCAACGGGATCAAGTTCGGGCAAATCGAACGTATCCGGCTCGATGAACACGATCCCAATCGGGTCATCACCGACATCATCCTGACCCATGGAACGCCCGTCCGGGCCGACTCGATCGCGTCGACTGAGGCACAGGGTATCTCGGGCGTATCCATCGTCCAGATCAGCGCCGGCACCCCCAGCAAACCGTTGCTTCGCGACACGACCCGTGAAGAACGCCCAATCATCAAGAGCAAGACCGATTCCCTGGCGGCGCTGCTGCAAGGCGGCGGACAGATGATCGAGAGTGCGACCACCGCTCTGGATCGCGTCAACCGACTACTCTCAGACAAGAATATCGCGACCGTTAGCGCGATGGTGCAAGATGTGCGCCTGACGACGAGCGAACTTGCCGCGAACCGCGCCATGTTCGCCCATGCTGCAAGCACGCTGGCCAAGTTCGACCGCACCGCTGACGATATCCAGCATACTGTGGCGGCGGTCCGCGACATCACCGACACCGATGGCAGGAAGTCCTTCGAGGATATTTCGGCCGCAGCGAGTGACCTTAGGGTGACGATTGCCGAGGCACGGGGCGTCGTCGCCAATATCAACACCCAGAGCAGCGCTTTCGGCGCCACGACCTTGCCCGCGATCAACGATACAATGCAGAGCCTGCAGGAGACTTCGGACTCGCTGGATGCCCTGATCCGTCAGGTACGCCAGAATCCACGGCACGCCCTTACCAAGAACAGCGGCAAAGAACTGGAGCTACCCAAATGAGATCTCATCCTTTGCTGCGTTGCCTGGTCCCCCTGCTTGTGCTGGTCCCTCTGGCATCGTGCGCGTCCTTGCTGGGGGGCGGGAAACCCGACAATCTTTATCGGTTCGGAATGCCTACTGGCGATGTCTCCATGCAGTCCGCGGGCGATGGCGCGCGACAGCATATCGTCCGACTGGCGCGCATACGTTTCGCGCCGGAGATCGAAGGCGACCGGATACTGACCGCTCGTGGCGATGGCGTGCTGTACCTCAAGGATGCACGGTGGGTCACGGCGGCGCCTGATCTGATGATGCAAGCGATCGCCCGCAGCTTTGACCAGACCGCGCCAACCGTTCGCCTGACGCCGGCCTCGGCGCGAACAGCCGACGCCATGCAGTTACGCCTGGCCTTCGATCGGTTCGAAGCACGATATGATCAGGACGCTGGGCCGGACGCGCCCCCAACGATCTTTGTCAGCGGCACGGCGGAACTGACCGACACGGCCGGCACAAAACTAGTTTGTAAACGCTCCTTCAGCATCAAGGAAAAAGCAGCCGCAAACTCTCAGGCAGCGATAGTCTCTGCTTTCGACCAGGCGGTCTTGGATTTTACGACCGAGCTGGTGGACTGGACGGCGCAGCAATCGGTGATCGGTCAGTCAAAGCGAAACTAAACGTTTGACCGCCGATCCGACCGCCAAAGTCGCCTGACCATGATCCTGACCGAGACCCAGCGGGCCCTGCGTGGAGCGGTCAACGCCTTCGCCCAAGCCGAAATCCGCCCCGGCAGCCTTGCCTTCGAGCAGGCGCGCGGCTATCCGCCGGCGCTCTTCCGGGCCATAGGCGCTGGGGGCGTGTGGGGGAGGATGCAACAGCGTTAGTGTCGCGGCGCTTGGTCCAGGCCCAAGCGCCGCGTGGCGGAGAGTCTCAAACGATTTCGCCGGTCCTGCGCTTACGCGCCACGCGCTTCACCCTTCAGGGCGCCCAGCAGCCGCTCCATGTCGGCATGATCGTGGAAGATGCTGGGCGAAACACGCATCAAGCCACCGATCGCCTTCACGTCGATCTTCTGCGCCCGAAGCCGCTTGCGGAGCGCGCGGGGCTCATCGGCGGTGAAGGAGAGCACGGGCCCCGGACCTGGCGGCGTGGCCAGCCTATGGCCGATCTTGGGCAATTCCTCGCGCAGATGCGCTAGCAGCCCTTGGCTGTGCGCGTGGATCGTCGGCACGCCGATGGAGTCAATGAGCCCCATCGATTTTTCCAGGCCCGCCAAGACCCCAAAGGCCACCGTTCCGACTTCGAAGAAGCCCGGGGCGGTTTCCAGGCGCTTATAGCGCAGGGGCCACTCAGGCCAAGTCGCCGGCTCGAAGGGCAGTTGCTCGATCGGGTCGCACTGCAGAAAGCCCCAGTGATCGCGATGAATGGCCGTGCCAAGGTGCTTCTTGGCGGCATAGATAAAGCCGCTGCCGCCATCACCCATCAGCCATTTGTAGGAACCGCAGCCGGCGAAATCCAAGCCGGTAGCCTTGACGTCGATCGGGAAGGCGCCGGCCGATTGGATGATATCGGCATAGACCAGCGCTCCGCGACTGTGGGCCAGATCGCAGACGGCCTTGAGGTCATGGGTGAAGCCGTTGCTCGAGGAGGTCAGGGAGATCGCCACCAGCTTGGTGTCATGGTCGATGAGCCGGTCGAGATCCTCTAGGGCGATCCCGAAGTCGCGCGGCGCGGCCATCTTGATCTTCAGCTTACGGCTGGCCAGGGCCTGATACATATATAGGGCCCCTTCATAGTGCAGGGCGTCGGTAACAATGTTGCCACGGCCTTCGCGCAGGCCCATCCCCGAGACGACGAGGTTCTCGGCCGCCAGAGTGGACTGGACGACGGCGATCTCGTCAGGCGAGGCGTTGATCAGCTTGGCGAAGGCGGCACGGGCTGGCGGAAGGGTTTCAAACAGCACACTGCGGGGCGACAGCGCCCCTTCGGCCTTGCCCAGCACATAGTCGCACATGGCCTGATAGGTCACGCGCGGCATGGGATGGGTGCCAGCGTTGTTGAGTAGAAGCTCGCCATCGGGGATCATGAAGGCCGAGGCCTCGACCTTGGGTCCCATGGTGCGCGCCAGGGCCGGCGCCGCGCTTGCGCCCGTGCCCGCCAGGGCCATGGCGCCCAGGAACCCGCGACGGGTGGAGGTGGGGGAGGGCAGGGTCACCAGGCAATCTCCGCAAGGGCGCCGCGTTCACGACCGCGCATCAACGCCGCTTTCGCTACGGTCAGATCCTGAACCGCGTGGCCCAGGGATTTATAGAGCGTGATCGCCTCGGCGTCCCGCCGCCCGACGCGCTCGCCCGACAGCACCTGGCCGATCTCGGCTTGCACATGATCTTGGTCGACCACCCCCTGCTCGATCGCGTGCAGTAGCTCCCCGCCCTGGGACAGCGCATGAGCGCGTTCGTCGGCGATGTAGTCGGCTCGCCTGACGCCCTCATCGTCCAGCTCGCGAAAGTGCCGCGTGCTCGACCCGACCAGATTGAGGTGCTGTCCCGCGCGCAGCCATTGGCCCTGCACAATGGGTTCGGCCGCGGCGCTCAAGGTGCAGACGATCTCGCTCGCTCTGACCGCCGCGCGCGGGTCGTCATGGACCGTGACCGTTCGGCCGGCCCGGCGAATCTCGTTGGCGAACGCCTCGGCCCTAGCCCGGCTGCGGCTCCAGAGATTGAACTCCTGGATGGGACGCACGGCCAACATCGCCTCGACATGCCATCGCGCCTGCTCGCCACAGCCCATGAACGTAACGCTGCGCGCGTCGGGCGCGGCCAGCGCGCGCGTGGCCGCGGCGCTGGCCGCAGCCGTGCGCAGTCCCGTTAGGACCGCGCCGTCGACGACGGCGAGCGGCGCGCCGCTGGACAAGTCAAACAGCAGCATCAATCCCTGGTGACTGGAGCCCTCACCGCCCTTGAAGAGGCTGATGAGCTTGGCGCCGAACACGCCGAGCTCGGGCATGGCGCCCGGCATGAATCCCAGTTTGTTATCCCCCGTCAGGGGAATGGCCCAACGCTCGGGCGCGATGGCGCGGCCCTTGCTGAGATCGATCATGGCGCGCGCCACCAGCTCGATCGCGTCGGCCATCGGCACCAGGGCCCGCAGCGCGGCGTCGTTGATCAGGGACAGGGTCTTGGGAGCGGCCAGGACCGGGGAGGCGACTTTCGTCAAGGATCAGGCGCTCCGCTTGGGTCGCCGGATATGCGATTGTTGGCTCTCGCGCGCCATGGGATCCGCCCTCTCGTCATTGCTTGGACAAGCTATCGAGTTTGGACGAACTGTCAAACCTCTCTGTCGCCAATTATCGCCGTCAATCTGCGATGGGGTGCGTGAGGGACCGAGCCAAGAGGCTGAAATCGGGCCTCGCGATGCTAGACATATCGTCCGCTCGGGCAATCTGTAAGCGCGCAGCAAATGCGGGGTGCCAGGTCGGATCGTCAGTGGATGTGCGGACTCCGTCTCTCGTCACGCTCTGCGCCTTGGCCTATGGCCCGTCGGCGGCGGCCATCTGGACGCTCGGCGCCAGGGAACTCCACAATGCAGGCTGATCGCCTCAGGCAATGGCGATTGGCGCGGCGATCAGGTCGATCCCGAACGCCAGCGCGAAATCGCGGTCTGAAATCCCGCCCACCTCATGGGTCGTCAGGGTGATGTCGACCCGATCATAGACATTGAACCATTCGGGATGATGACCGGCGCGTTCGGCCAGCAAACTCACCGAAGCCATGAAGCCAAAGGCCTGGACGAAGTTGTCGAACTTAAATCGGCGCACCAAGCCAAGACCATCGGAGGTCAAGGCCCAGCCGTTGAGTTCGTCGAGCCGGCGACGGCAGACGGCGGGCTCGAGACGGGCGATAGACATGATGTTTTCCTGAACAAGGCTGGGGGGAGCTGTCACCGCCGCGAATGGAGCGCGATGCGTATTGCAGGCCACAGGCTGGTAGAGGGGCACGGCGAGGCCCGAACCAAATTGCCGGACGAGGATAGCTTCGCGCCGAAGGCGCCGCGTCATCGGTCACGCGGTCGACGCGGCCGCAAAACCCGATCGCGATAACGCGCACCCACTTGGCACCCGCCGAAACGGTCTCATCGCGCTCTAAGACCGACGGCGCGACGTCGGCGCTTGACCGATGAAGCCGTCGAACGCCAGTCTTGCACGGATGCGGCGACACACTCAGGCAATCTTGCTGATGGTGGCGTGACTCTGGACGCCGCGATGGACCACGACGTCCTGGGGGGCGATCGCATCGGGGGCCAGGTCTGCCTCGTGTTCCAGCTCGGCGTAGAGCGGTGCGAAATCGGTTTCCTGGGTCTGGCGCAGCAGGTCCTCGAAACTATCGATGACGAAATAGGACTGCTGAAAATCGTCAATCTTGTAGCGGGTTCGCATCACCCGCTTCAGGTCAAAGCCGATGCGGTTGGGGGAGGGGTCTTCCAGGGCGAAAATCGACTCGCCGTAGCTGGACGCGATGCCCGCGCCATAGAGACGTAGCGCGCCGTCCTCGCGGATTAGGCCAAATTCGACGGTATACCAGTAAAGCCGCGCTAGCTTGTCGAGCGAGCCATATTCGAGCGAGCGCAGGCCGCCCTGGCCATAGGCCTGCATGTAGTCGGCGAAAACCGGATCGGCCAGCAACGGAACGTGACCAAAGACGTCGTGGAAGACATCGGGCTCCTGCAGATAGTCGATCTGTTCAGGCCTGCGAATGAAGTTGCCGGCCACAAAGCGCCGGTTGGCCAGATGCTCGAAGAATACGGCGTCAGGCACCAGCCCTGGAACGGCCACGATCGACCAACCCGTGAGCTTGGACAGGCGCTCGGATAGCTCTTCGAAGTCCGGAATGCCCGGCTTGGACAACCGCAGCACGTCCAAGCCCCGCAGGAACGTCGGCGAGACGCGACCAGGCAGCATCGCCGACTGACGCGCAAAAAGATGGTCCCACACGGCGTGCTCGGCCGGCGTATAGGCCGCCCAGTTCTGCGCAATAGTCCAATCGGCGGCCGCGCCAGACGGCAGCTCAAGGGGCAGGGCTGTGGGATCGCTCATGACAGGGCCTTCAGACTAGACGATGAGAACGCTGAAGCCGGCCGTGGAGGTGAGCACGCTGCACCTACTCAGCAAACGCGATCAACAGCCTGCCTCGATCAGCTCTACGTTCCGCGAGATGGACGATTTGACAATTTCGATGGACTGTCAACTCCACGGCAATGGGCGACGAAGGTTCGCTTCAGTACGCGCATAGCGTCGATCATGGCGTCTGCGGGCATTGAACTCCGCTGCCGCGGGCGTTACCAAAATAGTCGTATCGGGCGAGCGCCCATTCCCGCTGCGCCGCTAACCGCCGCCTGCGTCTCGCCCGTTGAGCTCCGACAGTAGATTATAAACGCTCGCGCGGCTGATCTTCATCGCCGCGGCAACGATCATCACCGAGTTTCTTGCCTGAAACAGGCCATCTCTGTCGACCAGCGCGATCAGTTCTGCGCGCTCTGAGCGGGTTAGGTTTTCGATCGGCTTGTTGAGGCGGATCGAATAATCGCGGAACAGATAGTTGATGTGCTGCTGGATATCGGTCCGATAGATGGGCTCCGGCCGCTTCATCTCGGGCGAAGCAAAGGCGGACATCAAAGCCTGCGCCCGATCGATGATGCTCACATCGAGGTTGACGCACAGAAACCCGATCAGCGAGCCGTCGGCGTCGCGCAGCCCTGCTGTAATGGACTTTGTGCGCCCCTGCGAGGGCAGCGCCTTTTCATAGGGACCGAGGACGGCCTGGTCTTGGGGGAACAGCTCCCCCGCATTGTTCAGGTTCGAAAGATCACCGGCCTGCCGATCGGTGAAGCAGTTCCATATCCGCACGATACGTCCCGTGCCGAGGTCGTGGATCACGACTTCGGCGTAGGGATGGAGCAAGGTTGCGAACGCTTCGCCCGTCGCGAAATGAACCGCGAGCGGATCGGACATCGTCGATGGCGCGACCATCTGCTTCATCACTGTCATCCGCGTTCACCCGATGGCCTATAGACGCCAGAACCCTTCGTGGCTCCCGACACTGATTGACTTTCTGTTGGGCAACTTAGTCATTTTGTCAAAGGTAAGTCGCTCTGCGGATTGGCCGACGGGCCGCCCGCTGCATCCGCCATTCTGGCTGGGGCATCCCGGCCCGCGACCCTAGCCCTACGCGTCGTCACGGATGGCGCTCAACAGGCAGTCGGCCAAGGACGCCCAAGCCTGCGATCAGCGCCACCGCCAGCCCCGGCGCGGCGAGCGCGGGGATGAGATTGGGCGCCACGCCGGCGGAGATCGCTAGGCCCGCGAGCAACGGCCCCGCCACGGAACCTGCCCGGCCGACGGAGACGGCGGCGCCGACGCCGGCGCCGAGTATCGCCGGCGGATAGGCCATGGGTCCGAGCGCATAGAGCACAAGCTGACCGCCGATCACAAAAAACCCGGCCGCGAAGACGCCGAAGATCAGGGTGGCGTTGTGGCCAAGCGATAGGATGAGCAAGGCCGCGACCATGCCCAAATAGGCGATGGCCAGTACGATACGAGGCCGGCCTATATCAACGAACCGTCCGAGTATGAGACTTCCCAGCACCGCCCCACCGTTCATGATCAGGGCGAACCTTGCGGCCTTGGCGCCAGAAAAGCCCTGGGACACCAGCAGCGACGGCAACCAGTTCAGCAGGAGATAGACGACCAGAAGCGTGAAGAAGTAGGCGATCCAAAGCCGCACTGTGACGGGCGAACGAGCGCCCAATAGTCCTGCCTCCGGCCCCGGCTGCGCAACACCACCGGCGGCCTGCTCGACCCCGCGTTTCGCCGCAGGCAGGCCAAGAGCAATCGGGACCAGGAGCAGAAGCGGCCCAAATCCGCCGACCCAGAAGACGGTGCGCCACTCGCCGCCGCCGAGGAAACCCAGAAGACCGCCTGCGGCGGCGCCGCCGATCGGGAGACCGCAATACATGAAGCTTAGCGCTCTGGCGCGGTAGTTGGACGGTGCGGCTTCCGACGTCAGTGCGATCAGATTGGGAAACGCGCCTCCGAGGCCGAGGCCCGCGAGCAGACGAACAGCGATCAGGACCGGGAATGTCGAGGCGACGGCCGTCGCGAGCGAGAACGCTCCGAGCATGAGCATCGACAACAGAAGCACGGATCGGCGTCCATATAGGTCCGACAGCCATCCCCCAGCCGCCGCGCCGATCATCAGCCCTACGGTGCTTGCGCTCATGAGGATGCCCATCTCGCCGGGCGAGAAGCCAAGCTCGCGGGAGAGGCCAGGCGAGGCGACGCCCATCGACTGGATATCCAGACCCTCAAAGACCGCCACGAGAAAACAAATGAAGATGACCGTCGCGGCGTGCGGCTTTTGAACCTTCATTTTCTTCCTTTCGCTGCGAGCGCAGGCGCAATTCGTGCGCTTGGTTTGCCTGGTTTCAACACGAAATTTGACTCAGGAGAGCCGAACGATCCGATCGTTGGCCAATAGCGGTGGCCGGCACCGCTTGAGGAAAACCTTGCCTCGTAGACATATCTTCTCCCCCGGCCGCAAAGCTCGACTAATCGTCACATAAGACAAAACGTCAGTATCTGTGTTGTTCGTCATCGTAAAGCCGCAGGGAGGGGCGGCAAACACGATCGTCACCTGCTGGCGCAGCGCCATAGAGTCGGCCCGCGCGCGGCGCCTTCACAGGTGGGCGGGAATAACCGTCGTGATAGCGCTGCCCGCGTCGACGATTTACGCCGCCCTTGCGCCGATACCGGCAAGGCGCAGGGCGGCTCGCCTGCGCCCGATTGTTCCCCCTGCGGTCGTGAAGCGTCGTTTGTTTCAGCCCAACCTTTAGGCAAGCGCACCGAGATCATTCCTCAACAGATTGACATAACGTCTAAAACACCACAGCGTCACTTCAGTAGCAGCGCGTTCCCACACGTTTATAGATTTCGCAGCGCTGCTTCAGAGGGGACATCATGGACAGTCGTGAACGGCATTCTTCGATTTGTGGCCGCTTGGGGCGCTTACACGCCGGGACAGCCCTCGCGGTGATCTTTGCGGCGCTTCCCCTTCATGCGGCCTGGGCAGCGCCAAGCGGCGGACAAGTCGCGCAGCCGCAAAGCGCGGCGGCGACCTCATCGGCCGATGAAGACACCGTCTCCGACATCGTCGTCACCGCCAACAAGCGCCAGCAGGGCCTGAGCACCGTCGCGGCGGGTATCTCGGCAGTCTCCGGCGAGGTTCTCACGACGCGAAGCGCCGACAGCATCGCGGACTACATCGCCTTCGTGCCTGGTCTGTCGATCAATTCCTACGGCAATACCGGTCACGGAGCGGTCTCCATACGCGGCGTTTCTCCGCAGAGTGTCGGGTCCACCACCGCGACCTATGTCGACGATATCCCGGTCGGCCCTGCAAGCCCGGCAACGCGGGGGTCGCAGTTTACCGTCGATCTTGACCCGACGGACCTGGACCGCGTCGAGGTTCTGAAAGGGCCGCAGGGAACATTGTACGGCGCGTCCTCGATGGGCGGCGTGCTCCACTATGTGACCCGCGCGCCAAATCTCACGAGCACCGAACTGACGGCGAGTCAGGAAGTGAATTTCGTCGAGGGTGGCAAGGCGGGCGTGAAGGTTCGCGCCGCGATCTCGACGCCCATCATCGCCGATGCGCTCGCGGTCCGCGTCAGCGGGTATTATCGCTATTCGGGCGGCTACATCACCGATCTGGGCCTGGAGGGTAAAGGCGCCAACAGCTCCCGTGACTGGGGTTTTCGCGGCTCTCTGAAATACGCTCCGACGAGCAACGTCTCGATCCGCCTTGATGCGGTGCGTCAGGACAACAAGTCCGACGGCGGCTCGAACGTCGACTATGTCTTCGCGACCAAGAAGCCCTTCTATGGGGATCTCAAGCAGCGCCGTTACGTCAATGAGCCCTTTGGCGTCGATCTCGAGCTCTACTCGGCCGCCATCAACTGGGATTTGGGGCCCGGCACCCTCGTATCGGCGACTAGCTACTCCAAGTTCGACACCTCTGTTCAATATGATGCGACCGACGTCCAGAAATCTTACAACGCGCTGTTCCCCGTGGGCGCCGCGACGCCGCTTGGGCGCGGCTACGATGGCACTGTGAAGAAGACCACGCAGGAATTGCGCTTCGTCTCCAACCGGTTTGGTCCCGTCGAATTCATGGCTGGCGGATTCTACCAGAACGAAGATTTGTTCGAAGTCGCCACCTACCTTAGCTACTTGCCGAATGGTCAACTCGCGCCTGTGGCACCGCGCATCACCGCGAACCGCACGGCTGGTCTGACGGAATATGCCGGCTTCGCGAACGGTACGTTCTACCTGACCGAGCGCCTCGATATCACCGCCGGCTATCGCTATAGTTCGATCGATACCGACAACCTCAGTGTCCGGACCGGGGTGCTTGTCAGCGCGACGGCTCCCACCACCGCCTTCACGAGCATCTCTGGATCGTCGGAGAATGCGAGCACCTATCTGGCGGGAATCCGTTGGCGTCCCACGACCAGCCTGCTGTTCTACGGACGTGCGGCCAGCGGCTACCGCCCTGGGGGCGGCCGGACCGTGCCGCCGTCGGCGCCGGCAGGGTTTGCGCCCTTCTTCACCTCCGACAGTCTTTGGAGCTACGAGGCGGGCGCTAAGCTGCGCACGCTGGGCGGCAGACTCCTTGTCGAATTCGACGGCTTCTGGATCGACTGGTCCAACATTCAGGCGCTCGAACCCGTCGGCAATGACGCAACGGATGGCAATGCGGGTGGCGCGCGCAGCAAGGGCGTTGAATTCCAGGCCTCTTATGTTCCAGTCCGCGGCCTGACGCTTGGAGGGAATTTTGCGTACACCGACGGACGATTTACTGAGGGAAATGTCATTGCTCGGGTGACCGCCGGGCAGAAACTCTATTTCGTGCCGGAATGGACAGCAGGCGCGTACGCCGAATATTCGGCGCCCGTCAGCGACATGATGTCGGCCACTGTGGGGGCGGACTGGAACACACGATCATCGCAGCTTGATTCGAACCGCCGCACGCTTGACGGCTATTCGCTATGGAATGCCCATGCGGGGCTTCAGGCGGGCAATCTGTCGGTCAATCTCTATGTGAAGAACCTGACCAACAAGCGCGCGCTGGTGGGAAGCGTCATCGCGAATACTGTCAATCTCCCCTATTATCCGTTCACAATTAATCAGCCGCGGACGTTCGGGATTGTCGTCAGCCAGAAATACTGACTGGGCACTTTGTCGAAAACATTGAGTTGATTGACGGGGAGGGGTCACGTTTCGGCGCGGCCCCTTCTCTTTACCGGCGCGCTGCGGGAGACGACGAGCGGCCTCGCCTGGAACGCGCCCCAGGAGGGGGTCTGGCGAAAGGCGACATGCCGACGCTCGTCGCCACGCCTCACGCTCCCGCCGCTCAGGTGCGCGCGGCGTCGGGCCGCCCCCAGGGCCTTGGCGGCTGATCGGCCATCGCGCCGGCGCCCCTCGATCTTGGTGTCAGCGCACAAGCCCGCCTGCCTGTGGCTGATGGGCTTATGCGCTTCGGTTTGCCGCGCGGCGCCGCGATGGCTTGGCGGACTCGGTCTCGGGTTGCGGGCTGGGCGCAAGCGGTTCGCCATCGGCGCTGTCGCAATCTTTGTTAATCTCGGCGAGCAGGTTGTAGATGCTCGCGCGGCTGATCTTCATGGCGTTCGCCACGTGCGTGACCGAGTGCCTAGCCTGGAACAGACCGTCACGATTGACCAGCCCGACCAGTTCGGCGCGCTCGGCGCGGGTCAGATTCTCGATTGGCTTATTGATCCGAAGCGAATAGTCACGAACCAGATAGCTGACATGCTGCTGGAGATCATTTCGGTAGATCGGCTCTGGCCGCTTCAACTCGGTCGATGCAAAGGTCGACATCATCGCGATCGCGCTGTCCATGACGCTGACGTCGAGATTGACGCAGAGAAAGCCGATTAATTCGTTCTCGGGATTACGAAGGCCCGCCGTGATCGACTTGGTTCGCCCCTGGGATGGCAGGGCTTTCTCATAGGGGCCCAGGATGGACTGTTCGTCGGGAAAGGCGTCCTTGGCGCCTTTCAAATTTGATAGGTCTCCTGCCTGGCGTTCCGTGAAGCTGTTCCAGATCCGCACGATACGACCGGTCCGCAAATCGTGCAGGACGACCTCGGCGAAAGGATGCAGCAGGGTCGCCATGGCTTCTCCCACCGAAAAATAGGCGCTGAACGGGTCGACGGTTTCGGGCACGCGGTCGATCTTCTTTTTGTTTGCCATCTCTTGTGCCTCGAACAGCCGATAGTGGGTCTACCAAGCGATAGGTGCGGTCGTAGAGCATGCACAGAGCGTGCGCGACTGGCATTTTGTCAAGGTTGTGGTCGGACATGCCTCAGTGGATCGCCGCTATAATCTATTGAATAATAGACAGATTTAAAATGCCCGGCGCGGCGTCGACGGTCCGACCGCAGGTCGATCACATCGAGCGGGCCGGCGTCATTCGCCTCAACCCGTCGGCCCGGCGCTGCTTTTCCGGGCGCCGGCTGCCTGCGCGAATGAGCCCCGCGCAAGGCGCGCCATTCATTCGGTCCCGATTTGAACGCGGACGCGATCTTCCATGGACGCGCTTGCGCCGAAGGCGTTGCGCGGTCACGGCGCGATACCGGCGCCCGCTGGCGCGGCAATTCGAGAGCACCACCTTTGGCGGTTTCTGACAAACTGTACAGCCGTGAAGCGGAATCCAAATCGGCAGGCGGGCAGCTTCACCTCGACCGGCGCGAGAAACCAAGAGATCCCATCCCAAAACGCGATCCGGGCCGCCGATTTGGCTGTTTTGCCGACCGCCTGCCGCCGATAGGGCGCAGCCGTTGGCGGGGTTACAAAACTGCTAAATAGACTTGACGTTTATATGAAATGTCATGACGGTCTCGTTGCTGAAGGCCGGGAGCGTCGGAAAAGGCGCCGTTGGCCAGCACGAATTTATTGGGGGAACAGAGAGATGCGACCTGTCTTCGAAAGCGCCAGGATGACTTCGGCGGTCAACCGCATGCGCACCAACAAGGCGCTGATGCTGGCGACAGCCGCGGCGCTGTTTCCCGCTATCGCGATGGCGCAAGTCGCTGGCGGCGATAAAGCGGCCGAGGCGTCGACGGCGACGCGCGCCCAGGGTGGGTCGGAGGCCATTCAGCTCGACGACATCATCGTCACCGCCAATAAGCGCGAGCAGCGTCTCAGCACCGTGCCCCAAGGCATTTCCGTGGTCACCGGCGCACAGCTTGAGCAACGCGGCGCCAAGAGCCTGGCTGATTTCATCGCGCTAACGCCCGGCATCAGCATCAAGCCGGGCGGCGCGCCGGGCAACGGATCGGTCGCGATCCGCGGCATCCCCCCGCTCGTTGTCGCGGGGACCGTCTCCGTCTATGTCGACGACGTGCCGATCAGCGGCTCCGGCGGCGCGTCTCGCAGCGGCCTGAACTCCCCCGATCTGGATCCCAACGACATTGAGCGCGTCGAGGTGCTGAAGGGACCGCAAGGAACGCTGTATGGCGCCTCGTCGCTTGGTGGCGTCATCAAATATGTTCTCAAGAAACCCAGCCTGACCAAGTCGGAGCTCAATACCTCCGAAGAGCTCAATATGCTGGACAACGGCCAGTTGGGCGCGACGCTGCGTGCGTCGGGTTCGACGCCGCTCACCAGCAATCTGGCGGTCCGCGTCGGCGGTTATTATCGGCGCGATGCTGGCTATATCGACAATGTCGGGCCGCTCGCTGGCGACGCCGTGAACGAAGGGGATGCGTGGGGTGTTCGCGGGGCTCTGTACTGGAAACCGACCGATAATTTGAGCGTCGATCTTTCGGCCTCGACCCAGAAGTCGGTCGTCCACGGTTTTGGCTCCGTCGACCTCGACTGGCAAACCTCCAAGCCGCTGTTCGGACGCGACAAGCAAGAGCGCTATACGCCCGAGAGCTTCCGCGTGCGCAGCGAAATCTACTCGGCGACGCTCAAATGGAACACGCCGCTTGGCACGGTCCTGTCGTCGAGCGGTCTTTCCAATGTCGTGCCCCGCGCCAACAACGACCTGACCTACAATTACGTCGGCACCGGCAGCGGTATCGAGTATGCGACCCCCGCGAGCCAGCAAGCCAAGTTCGGTCAGAAGCAATTCTCGCAAGAGCTCCGGTTCACGTCGAACCGTTTGGGCCCGATCGAATTTCAGGCCGGGGCCTTCTATCAGCATGCCAATGCCGACGTCGCATTGAACATGCTTTCGTATCTGCCCAATGGCCAGCCTGACGCGGCGACCGACCCGCTGGCGCGGAACGCTTTGAAATCCACGCTCGATGAATATGCCGGTTTCGTCAACGCGACCGCTTATCTCTCGGAGACGGTCGACATCACCGCTGGCTACCGTCGCAGCAGTATCGATCAGCACAGCAATTCGGTGCTGGCCGGCTTCTTCTACGGCTTGCCGCCGGGCGCCTTGGAAGAGAGCAAGACCTCCTCGAGCGAGGATGCCGACACCTATCAGCTTGGCGCGCGTTGGCGGCCGAACACGGACCTGATGTTCTATCTGCGCGCGGCAAGCGGTTACAGGCCAGGCGGTGCGCGCAGCCTGCCGCCGGGCGCGTCCGCCGATCTCAAGCCCTTCTTCGTGTCGGACAGCATCTGGAGCTATGAGACGGGCGTGAAAGCTCACCTCTTGGATGGCCGCATCACTTTCGACGCGGATCTCTTCCGCATTGATTGGAGCGATATCCAAACGCTCGTCTATGTCGGCCCCTTCGGCATCACCGGAAATGGCGGTACGGCGCGCAGCGAGGGCGGCGAAGTCCAGGCGTCGTTCGAGCCCGTCAGAGGGCTGATCTTGAGCGGCAACGCCGCCTACACCGACGGGAAGTTCACCGAGGATGCGCCTGAGGTGCGAAAGCTCAAGGGGGAACGCATCCCGGCCGTGCCCAAATGGACGGCGACCGCCGACGTCAGCTATGCGTGGCAGCTGGGTGACGATACGCGCGCCTATGTCGGCGGCACCTACGCTTATCGGGGGTCGACCTACGACTCGATCGCCGAGCCCTACACGGTTCCCAGCTACTCTACCGTGGACGTACGCGCGGGTGTCGAAAAGGAGCGGTTCGGTGTCAATGTCTACGTCAGCAATCTGACCAACAAGCGGGCGATCAGCGCGACGGCGCAGGGCTACTACAGCTTCTTCAATCCTTTGGTCGTCAATGTGATCCAGCCGCGCATCTACGGTGTTCGCCTCTCGCAGAAATTCTGACGCGGGCTGGGAGCAATCGCCGTCGGTCCAAAGACGGGTTGAGCCCCTGAGCGCGGCGCCATGGCTTGGCGTTGCGGTCGGGGGCTCGCCGATTCTGGAAGTCGTTGCTTTACGAGAAAGCGAACTGACCGGTCACCGCCGCGGGCATAGGGTTGAACGATTGTCACGGGCTCACGCGACAATGCGTTCGCCGATCGTCTACCATCGCTGAGCGAGCCTGCGCGGCTGCTATTGATCGCGCCGTCTAAGGACTGCTCGGCATTGATCGGATTTCGCTGCGCTGTGGACGCGGCTGGGCATAAATCCTAGCTGATTGGGGCGGCGACGGGGACGACTTTACCAGCGTGATGAATAGGGCTTTCGATGGTCCAGATTTGAGCCGCGCGCCGCGCCGCCAGCTTCCCCGCTGCCCACCTATCCCACAACAGCGCTTCCCAATCGGCAGGACAGGCGGGTCAGGCGAGGGGACGAGCTTGCCCCTCCCGCCGCCTGCGGGAGGGTGGTTGGCAATTACCAGATGCGAACGCGTTTTTCCGGCGCCAGGAAGAGCTTGGTCGTCGGGTCTGGGGCGAAGGCGCCATACCAGGGGTCAAGATTGCGCGCGACCCAGGTGCGCTGCTGCGCCGGGGAGTGCGGATCGGTGAGCAGCCGCTGACGAAGCGTCGCCTCGCGGATCTTGCTGCGCCAGACCTGCGCCCAGCCGAGATAGAAGCGTTGGTCTCCGGTCGTCCCGTCGAGCAGGGGCGCTTTCCGACCGCCCAGTGAAGCCTTGTAGGCGTCGTAGGCGACGGTGAGACCCGCCAGGTCGGCGGTGTCTTCGCCCAGGGTCAGCTTGCCCTGGATGTGCATGCCTGGAAGCGGCTCATACTGGCTGTACTGGGCCGCCAGCGCGTCGGTGCGCGCCGTGAACGCGGCGACATCGGCTGGCGTCCACCAGTCGGTCAGGCGACCATGCATGTCGAACTTGGCGCCCTGATCGTCGAACTGGTGGCTGAGCTCGTGACCTATCACCGCGCCGATGCCGCCATAGTTGATCGCCGGATCCGCATTGGGATCGAAGAAGGGCGGCTGCAGGATCGCGGCGGGGAAGACGATCTCGACCATATTGGGGTTGGAATAGGCATTCACCTCCATCGGCGTCATGTCCCATTCCCAGCGTTGGATAGGCTTTCCGAGATGGTCGACCTGGTCCTGATGCGTCCACTGGTTGGCGCGCAGCCGGTTGCCGAAGGCGTCGCCGGCGGCGATCTTGAGGCGCGAGTAATCCTTCCAACGATCAGGATAGCCGATCTTGGGCTTGAACGCCGCTAGCTTGGCGCGCGCCTTCACCTTGGTTTCGGGCGACATCCAATCGAGCTGGTCGATGCGCTGGCCCATGGCGGCGATGATGTTCTTGACCATCGTGTCAGCCGCCGCCTTGGTCTCCGGCGGGAAATATTTCGCGACATAGACTTGGCTGATGTCGTCCGAGAGCGCGCCCGTGGTGAAGTCGACCGCGCGCTTCCACCGAATTTCCTGCTCGGGCGTGTCCGAGAGGATGGTGCCGTTGAAGGCAAAATCCTCCTTGTCGACGGCGCTGGGCAGCACGTCCGAGAAGCCGTGGAGCGAGCGGACAAGGAGTTGCTCCTTGAGGGCTTCGATCGGCGTCGTCTGGATCAACTTGGCGATCCCCGCGACCGCGCTGGGTTGCGAGACGATGACATAGTCGACGGGGGCGCCGATGCCGTCGAAATAGGCCCTGAAGTCAAAGCCTGGCGCCTTGCTGTCGAGCTCGGCCAGGGTCATCTTGTTGTAGGTCTTGTCCGCGTCGCGGCCATCGACGCGCGTCCAGCTGACCTCGGCGATCCTGGTTTCGAAGGCGAGCACCGCGGCGGCGCGCGCAGCGGCGTTGGACTCGTCCGCGAGCGTCAGCATGTTGGTCAAATGCTGGAGATATGCCGCCCTGGTCTTGGCGAGCTGTGCGTCCTTGGACAGATAATAGTCGCGATCGGGCATGCCGAGCCCGCCCTGGAGCAGGCGCAAGGCGTATGTTTCCGGCGCCTTGTCGTCCTGGCTGACATAAAATCTGAAGGGCGTGCGTACGCCATTGCGCGTGGCCTGGGCATAGACCGCGGGCAAGCCGGCTTTGTCCGGTACGGCCCGGATCTGGTTCAGCCACGGCTGGACCGGAGACAACCCCTTGGCTTCGATCGCCGTAGTGTCGAGATAGGTGTCGTAGGCCGCGCCGATCTTGGAGCGGGTGTCGCCCCTCGCGGCCTCAAGAATGCCACGGGTGCGCTCCCGCGAAAGATCGTCAAGCCGGTCGAAAAGCGCGTAGTTCGACTTGTCCGCCGGGATCGGCGTGGTCTTCACCCAACCACCGTTGGCATAGCCGAAGAAATCGTCGCCAGGCGCGATCGAGGCGTCCATGCTGGCGGTGTCGAAGCCGTAGGTCCCATATTGCGGTTTGGCTGCGGGTGCTTGCGGCGCCGCTATGGGCTTGGCTGCGGGTGTCGATGTCGCCGCGCCCTCGCCAGCGATCGGGTGCGCGCAGCCGGCGACGAGCACGGGGAGGGCGAGGAAGGTGGTGGCGAGCAACGACAGACGCATCGAACGACCCCTGAAAACTTGGACACTCCGTCTTAGTCCGTCACCGTGGCGCGTCAATTCCGAGAGTGACAAACGGTCGATATAATCGTTACGTCTAGTGCTTGTTGGTTGGCCGCGAGATGGACATGTCTGTGACGAGCGCTTTGCGCCAGCTCAAGCGTCCAGCCGGACGCCGTGTCCCCAAGCCGCGGCGGACGGCAAACGCGATCAATCTCGCAAATTTCACGGCGGGGCGTGGATCGCCGTAAGGCGTCGTCACGACCTTGCGCAGGTTCGGCCGAACCTGCGGCGTTCCGGTATGGGCCCAGCTGTATCGAGCACTAACCGGCACGACGCCTTAGGGTCTCGGCCGCTCCGCCACCGTCTGTTGGATGAACGCGGACACGTCGTGCAGGAAGGGCGCGCTGGCCTTGTCGTCACGCAAGATGATGTGGCCGCTTTCGTAGCAGTGGGTGCTCATGCGATCGCCAAGATCGGAGGGCAACTGGGCTGCGGCGATCATATTGCCCTCGCACATGTTTAGGGGGTCGAAGCGGCCGGTCGCGACGAAGACGCGCATATCCTTGTCCTGCTTCATCGCATTGATGATCCAGGTCGGGTTCACGCGCGCCAGCGGCGACACTTCCCAGGTCTTTTTGACTTCGGCCACGATCTCGGGCGTGACCCCCGGCTGATTGTAGATCCACCGGTCGCGGATCGAGAGCTTCTTGGGGGCGGGGAAGGGCGAATAACCGGTCTCAAGTCCGGCATAGGTAAGGTCGGTCGCATAGCCGAGCTCGCCGCGGATATAGCTATCGACCATTTCGGCGCTGCCGACGTCGCTGCGATCTTCGTCAACCCTGACCCGCATATCCTCGTCCGAGAGCGCCTTGCCGCCGTCGAGGCTCAGAAACGTTGTCAGATATTGCTGGATGGGGACGACCAGCGTGTCGCGGTTCACCTGCGCTGGCGAGATGCCGGTGTAGCGCGCGAGCGCCGTCGCGATGACCTCGCGTTCCTCGGGGGCGAGCGCCTTGCGCCGTGCGAGCGCGGGCATATAGACGGCGCGCGCCCAGTCGAGCGCGGCCTTCATCGTCGCCTCACGGTCCTGCATCAGGTCGGCTGCAAGGCGCTTATGGTGGAAGGCCGCCGCGGTCCGCGCCGGGATGTGCATCGCATCGTAGAACTCCGGCGGCTGCGGAATGTTGGGGATGTCGCCCGACACGAGGATCGCTCCGGCGACATCGACATGGGCGGCGCTCAGCTTGTCGGCGAGCGCCGCGGCCCGGAACACACCGTAGCTCTCCCCGGCGAGGAACAGCGGCTGGTCGCCGGCGCGGAACCGCGCCCGATACGCGCGAATGAATTCGGCGGTCGCGTTGACGTCGCCGGTCATGTTCATGAAGTCGGGCGAGAACTCCGGGGCAGCCGGACGGGAAAAGCCGGTTTCCATGGCGTCCATGAACACCAGATCGGTATCGGCGAGCAACGTGTCTGGATTGTCGATCATACCCTGAGCGGTCCGACGGCGCGGTCCCATTCCCTCCATATGGACGATCGCGGAGGCGACCAGCGGCCCGCCATTCCAGGCAAAGGTGATCGGCCGACGTGGCCCGGTTGTCTTGACCACATAGGCGACGAAGAACAGGCGGCCGCGCACCTGGCCGGTATCGTCGTTGCGGATCGGCACGCGTCCGACCCTGACCTCGTAGGTCAGCGGTCCGCGAAGGGTCTGGATGCGGCGCTCGCTGACCACCACGCTCTCATCATCGATCAGGCGGGGCGCTAGAGCATCCTGGGCGCCGGCGCCGATCACTGTCCTAGCAGGAGGGCCGGCAGTGGCTGGCGTCGTCATGACGAGCGTCGCCAGGGGCGCGGCCGCCAGCAACGCAGCGCAGACGAGATGTCGGGCCTTTGCCGTGGATCGGACCCTAGTGCAGCGCTTCACGGTGGACTCCCCTCTATAGGCTTCCAGCGATGTGCCGCGTGCAGGGATGTGGCGTCAAGTTAATCTGGACGTTATGTCAGGCGGTGCGCACGCATAAGAGCTTGGCTTATTGGGCTGTTGGCCTGACATTATGTCTTAACGGGATGGGCGCCGCCTCAGCGCGCAGCAAGATTCGTTGGTCTGCCCAAGTGGTGAGCTTGGTCGGCGGGGTATTAGGAGATGATGATGTTTCGTCGCGTAGCGGCCCTGATTGCGTTGAGCGCGATGCCCATCACCGCCACCCCGGCAGTCTCAGCCGAAAAGCCCGCGCAAGTGGTCTCAGCCGCTGACCAGCTGATAGATTTTCCCGCGCCGCGGTCAATACGTCGCTCCGCGATCGTTCAGGGCAAACGGATCGACTATGTCGTCACCGTCGGCGCCATCGGTTTGCGCGACGAGCGGGGCAGGTTGCTCGGTGAGGTGGTTTATACCGCCTATACGGTCCCGGGGGCGGCGGTCTCACGTCCCGTGACGTTCGCGATGAATGGCGGCCCGGGCGCCGCCTCCGCGACGCTTAATCTCGGGGCGATTGGGCCCAAGTCTATCGAGGCCGGGCATACGGCGTCGAGCGCGCCAATCACGGTCGACAACCAAAACAGCTGGCTGCCCTTCACCGACCTGGTGTTCATCGATCCGGTCGGGACCGGATTCTCACGCAGCCGCGTCGACGAGACCGAAACAAAAAAAGCCTTCATGACGGCCAAGGCGGACGTCAAATATCTGAGCGAGGTCATTTATCAGTGGCTTGCTCAGAACGATCGCATGAAGAGCGCCAAGTATATGGTTGGGGAGAGCTACGCCGGATATCGGCTGCCCCGCATCGCCTACGAGCTGCAGATCAACGGCGGGATCGGTTTCTCGGGGCTCACCCTGGTGTCGCCCTATCTCGATATCCCGGCCCAGAGCGATCAGGATGCCTTGTCGCCGCTCCAGTACATGGCCAGCTTGCCCTCGCTTACGGCGTCGCACTGGGAGGAGGAGGGCAGGCCGCTCAGCCCGGAGACGTTGGCGCCGGTCGAGCGCTACGCGCAGACCGAATTCCTGACCGACTTCTTCGCCGGGGCGTCGGATCCTGCGGCCACCGATCGCCTTTCGGCGAAGGTCGCTGACTATATCGGCGTCAATCCATTCATCGTTCGTCGGATGGACGGGCGCTTATCGCCCACGGTGGCGCTGCGCGAGCGCCACCGTGACGAGGGCGTCGTCTCCTCTGGCTATGACGCACGGGTAAAAGCCCTCGATCCGTTTCCGGCCAAGCAAAATCGAGACTATTTCGATCCGATCCTCTCGGCGAGCGCGCCCTATACAGCGGCCATCACCGACTTTGTTCTGAACGAGGTGGGCTGGCGCGTGGAGGGCCACTATCGCGCCCATAACTACGCGCTCTACGAAATGTTCGAGAACGACACCGCCGACACCGCGGTCACCGAACTGCGCAAGGTCATGGCCAGCGACGCCCGAATGCAGGTCCTGATCTCGCACGGCTGGAACGACACGGCCTGTCCGTATTTTCTGTCCAAGCTACTGATCCAGCAGATGCCGTCTAAATTGGCCGGTGACCGCCTGCGGCTGCGCGTCTATCCCGGGGGACACATGTTCTATGACCGCCCGACCAGCGGCGCAGCCTGGCGCGACGATGTGATCGCTATATACCGCGCCGGGAACGGATCGTAGGCCCTCTCTTCGTACGGCGTGCGCATGTTCGGCCGCGCGGCTTTTCGATCGCCATTCCGGCGATATCGCCTCTATCGATGATTCCCGCGAAGGCCGGTGGAGGGCGGATCGGCCGCGCCCGCCGATTGCCCTTCAAACAATCAGTCGCGCGCAGCGTCGCGCCGATGCGCCCCTTGGCGTGGGTGAGGCGGGCTTGGGTCAAGCCGGCGACCGCCCACGTGTTGGCCAAAAGGAGGGCGCAATCGCGCTGTGCGGCAGGTGTCGCGGCGGACGAGAGGTCAAGGGATTCCGTTCACCCATGGCGCGCCGGCTCAAGATGCATAATCGTTGACATGGTGACATACTGGACGAACTGTCACGCGACTGGGGCGCGGTGTCGGGCAGCGTAAAGGTGGGTCATGCATCGTTCGTCAAACCGCAAAGCAGGCCAGAAGCTCCGTTCAGCGGTAGGTTTGTCGACTTACTGCGGACTGGTGTCCGCGGCGTTGGCTGCAGCGGTCCTTTCGCTTGGGCCGGTGGGATCTGCGGCCTCGGCGCAGGCCGCGGCCCCACCGCAATCCGTGGCTGACCCCGCTGCGCCCGACGCATTCACCTGGCTCGCCCGGGCGCGGGATCCCAAGGCTCGGAATTGGGCCGCCAAGCAGTCCGAAAAAACCATGCAGCGTCTCACGGCGAGCCCGGACTTTCCCGCGGTCGAGGCGGAAATCAAACAAGCGCGCGCTTCGAGTTCACCGGAGCCGAGGTTTTTCCTGCTCGAGGACAAGATCGTGCGCTTCGTGCGCAACGAGGAGTTCAAGGCTGGCGCGTTCTACGTTGCGCCGCGCCAAGCGGTCGCCAGTGGGCGCGCGATCGACTGGCGGCTCGTACTTGATGTGGGCGCACTCAATGCCCGCGAGGGCAAACAATACGAAGTCATATACTTAAACCTCAACGTGCAATGCCTGCCGAGAAAAGATCGTTGCCTTCTCCCGCTCGGCGACCGAGGGTCTACTTTCATCGAAAATCGCGAATTTGATTTTTCGACAGGTGAGTTCGTCAAGGGAGGCTTCCACAGCCCGCCGACCCGTGGCGATTTCGCCTGGCTCGATCCTGACACCATTATCATCGGCTTTGTCGGCAAGCCTGCCGATCAGCTGGAGAGTGGCTTTGCGCAGACGCTCGTCGCCTGGAAGCGGGGAACATCGATAGCAGAAGCCAAACCGGTTCTATCGGCTAAGCCGACAGACTCGATGGTGAGCGCCACCACGCTTGGCGCAGGCGCTGCCCAACGCGGTCTCCTCACGCGAGTCATCGACTATTCGAACGTCGAGCTCTACCTGGCCGGACCAGACGGATCGGTTGACCAGCTCAAGCTGCCGACCAAACTGCAGAGTTTCGGCACGGCTTTTGTAACCGGCAACAAACTTGTCGTGCAACTGGCTGATGCCGCGGTGATCGAGGGCAAACCCTACGCGGCGGACACGCTCATATCTTACGATCTGCGAGCGCCGGAGGGCCGCCGGGTGAGCACCGTCTATGCGCCACCGAAGGGCTCGTACGTCAACGATCCAACCGAAGGCATAGCAGGAACTGGCGAGGGGATCGCTTTCATCGAAACCCGCGACCTTAAAAAGACGCTGGTGCTCGCTCGGCCAACGGCGCGCGGCTGGTCGATCACGCGCTCATTGTCCGCGCCGCCCGGGGTGGCGATGACAATTCCGAGCAATGACCATTTTGGATCGGGCCTCCTCCTGCGCCAGACGGGATTCCTGCGACCGACCCAGACAAGCCTTGTGCTGCCCGGTCGCAAGTCGGTCCCGCTGTTCACCGGCCAGCCTGTGGTGGACGCCAGCAAATTCGTGACGGAAGTGCGTTCGGCGCGGTCTCGCGACGGCACGATGATCGACTACTATCTCGTCAAGCCCAAGACGACAAAGGCTGGTCCTGTGCCGGTTATTCTGTCCGGCTATGGCGGCTACGGCGTCAACGTGGATCCCAATTACTTCACGGGTGATCTTGGCCTGGGGCTCGTTCCCTGGCTCAATCGCGGGGGCGCCTTTGGGCTTGCCGCCATTCGAGGCGGCGGCGAACGCGGGTCGGCATGGACCAATTCGGCCAAGGGCATCAAAAGACAGCGCACGTTCGATGATTTCGCCGCCGTCGCCCAGGACATGGTGACGTCAGGCCTCACCGCGCCAGGAAAGATCGGCAGCTTCGGGCGCTCGTTCGGGGGCTTGCTGTCAGCCAATATGGTCACCCAACAGCCGGAGCTTTTCGGCGCCGCTCTCGTGGGTGTGGCAGTCACCGACCTGTTTCGAGGTGTTGACGACGGCAGCATCATCGACGCCGGCCAAGCAACGGAGACGGGCGATCCCAAGGATCCAAAGCAAGCGCCGATTATGTTGGGCTATTCTCCGTACCAGAATATACGCCCAGGCACGCACTATCCCCATGTTCTGACCGTCGCCTCGGCGGAGGATGCGATCGTTGGACCCGGCTACGGGCGCCGCTTCGCCGCGAAACTGCAAAGTGTCGGCGCCGACTCGCTGCTCTTGGAAGGGGCCGCCAGCGGCAACGGCTACCCAAATGAATTCGCCAATCCCAAGGAGCACGCGGCGCAAGTGACCTTCTTCATCGAAAGCTTGATGAAGTAGGTCGTTGGCGACGCGACGTCGAAGCTTCTGAGGCCTGCGTCAATCCTTGGTCGCGTCGACTTCAGGGCGCCAGGCGGATGCCTGGCGCACCAAAGCGCCCGTCAGGGCCGTCACGAATGAAGGCCTGCGCACGGCTCGACGGCGGCCGACGCGTCAAAGCTTGCCGGCGGCGCCCACGCGCGCGTTCGAGCGATATAAATTCGTTGACACGATTAAATTCTGGACGAATTGTCACGCACCAAGGCCGCAGCGTCGGGCCGATTGAGGGTGGGTCATGCAACGTCGGTCAAACCGCAAATCAAGCCAGCAAATCCGTTCAGCGGACAGCCAGGCGCACGCTCGCCGATTGGTGTCGGCGGCGTTGGCCGCAACGGTCCTTTCGCTTGGGCCGGTCGGATCTGCAGCCTACGCGCAGTCCGCCGCCCCGCCGCAGTCCGTTGTCGACCCCGGCGCGCCTGACGCATTCACCTGGCTCGCCAGGGCGAAGGATCCCAAGGCGCTGGACTGGGCTGCCAAGCAATCCGAGACAACCATGCAGCGCCTCACGGCGAGCCCGGAGTTTCCCGCCGTCGAGGCGGAAATCAAGCAAGCGCGCGCTGCGAGTTCGCCCGCGCCGAGCTTTTTCCTGCTCGAGGACAAGATCGTGCGCTTCGTGCGCAATGAAGAGTTCAAGGCCGGCGCCTTCTACGTCGCGTCGCGCCAAGCGGTCGCCAGCGGACGCGCGATCGACTGGCGGCTGGTGCTGGACGTCGGCGCACTGAATGCTCGCGAGAGCAAGCAGTACGAAGTCATGTTTTTGAACCTCAACGTCCAATGTTTGCCGAAGACGGATCGCTGCCTGATCCCATTTGGCAATGGAGGGGCGTCGTTTGTAGAATATCGGGAGTTTGATTTCTCCGCGGGCGGCTTCGTTGAGGGCGGCTTCCATAGCCCACCGACGCGCGGCGATTTTGGCTGGCTCAATTCCGACACCGTTCTTATCGGGTATGTCGGCAAGCCCGCCGATCAACTGGCGAGCGGGTTTGCGCAGACGCTCGTCGCCTGGAAACGGGGGACGCCCATAGCAGAAGCCAAGCCGGTCTATTCAGCCAAGCCGTCAGACTCGATGGTGAGCGCCACGACGATTGGCGCGGGCGCCACGCAGCGGGGCCTCATCACGCGGGTCGTCGACTATTCGAATTTCGAGCTCTATCTGGCCGGACCAGACGGGTCGGTTGAGCAGCTCAAACTGCCGACCAAGCTTCAGAATTTCGGCACGGCTTTTGTGACCGGCAGCAAAGTTGTCGTGCAACTGGCTGACGCCGCGGTGATCGAGGGCAAGGCTTATGCGGCGGACACGCTCATATCTTACGATTTGCAGGCGCCGGAAGGCCGCCGCGTAACCACCGTCTACGCACCAACGACGGGCTCCTATGTCAACGACCCCTTCGAAGGCATAGCGGGAACCGGCGATGGGATCGCTTTCGTCGAAACCCGCGACCTCAAAAAGACACTGGTAATCGCTCGGCCGACGGCGAGCGGCTGGTCGATCACGCGCTCGCTGTCCGCTCCGTCCGGGGTGGCGATGACCATTCCGAGCAATGACCACTTTGGACCAGCGCTGATCGTCCGGCAGGCGGGGTTTCTCCAACCGACCCAGACAAGCCTCGTGCTGCCGGGTCGCAAGCCGATCACGCTGTTCACGGGCAAGCCTGTGGTGGACGCCAGCAAATTCGTGACGGAGGTTCATTCGGCGCGGTCTCGCGACGGCACGATGGTCGACTATTATCTCGTCAAGCCGAAGACGACAAAAGCCGGTGCTGTGCCGGTTATTCTGTCCGGCTATGGCGGCTATGGGATCAACGTGGAACCGAGCTATTTCACCGGCGATCTTGGCATGGGGCTCGTCCCCTGGCTCAATCGCGGGGGCGCCTTTGGGCTTGCCGCCATTCGAGGCGGCGGCGAACGCGGATCGGCATGGACCAATTCGGCCAAGGGCATCAAGAGACAGCGTACGTTCGATGATTTCGCTGCGGTCGCGCAGGACATGGTGACGTCGGGCCTCACCGCGCCAGGAAAGATCGGCAGCTTTGGGCGTTCGTTCGGCGGTCTGTTGTCCGCCAATATGGTCACCCAGCAGCCCGAGCTCTTTGGCGCCGCTCTCGTCGGCGTGCCCGTCACCGATCTTTTCCGAAGCGTTGACGACGGCAGCATCATCGACGCCGGCCAAACCACGGAGACGGGCGACCCCAAGGACCCCAAGCAAGTTCCGATCATGCTGGGTTATTCGCCGTACCAGAATATCCGCGCCGGTACGCGTTATCCCCATGTCCTGACCGTCGTATCGACAGAGGACGGGCAAGTTGGACCCGGCTTTGGGCGACGCTTTGCCGCGAAGTTGCAAAGCGTCGGCGCCGATTCCCTGCTTTTGGAAGGGCCGACCGGCGGCCACGGCTTCCCAAATGAATTCGCCAATCCAAAGGAGCACGCGGCGCAAGTCACGTTCTTCATTGAAAGCTTGATGAAGTAAGGAGTTGCGACGCGACCTCGGAGCTTTTCGAGGTCGCCTCCGTGCTCGGCCGCGTCGACTTCAGGGCGCCAGGCGGATGCCTGGCGTACCCAAGCGCCGGTGAGGAAGCCAGGCCGCATTGCGGTCTAGCCGAGTGATCTGCGCGACATCGCCGCAATCAAGGTGAAGGCGAGCCGCGCAAGGCTCTGCGCGTGGGTCATTCGGCGGCTAGCGTCGAGATGAGCGGCCCGCATCCGGTCAAGGGCCGCTCCTGACGATTATGGGCGGAGCCGAGGGAAGGCGACGACCGTCGGCGGACCTTGGCTGAGGCGAGCACCTACCCACATCGTACAATCAAACGTCGTGAAGCCGGAAGATTGGCGCGCGCGCCGCGAATAGAAATCAGAGCGCTTGATGCGCTCAATGGCGTCTGTTGATACTGGCCTCGCCATCGGGTTCAACCGATGTCACTGCGGGTATGCGGCGCAACCTTTGCTCCAGCCGAGCCGAATTGCTCGACTTCGACGGCGCGACGGCAAAGCCACCGAGATTTTCGTAAGTGAATACGGTTGTGCCGCCGGCTCGTCTGATCGCCTGTTGGACGCGCGCCCGTTTCTCGCGCGTGGCGCAATCGCACAGGACGATGAACTTCGATGTTGGCCGCGCCTGCGGCGAAGGGGCCCCGGCTTGAGCCGTTCCGGCGGCCAACGGCGAGACCAGGAACGTTCCAAGGGTCAAGATGAGAACGATAACTCTCAAGGCAAGATGACTCCACGCGATGACCTAAAAACCAGCGGCCCTGGTCACCTATTCAGAAGGCCATACCGTAATGGCAATATATTGGCGGACTTGCGCCATGCCCGTAGTGGTTATTGTTCATCCGCCCTGGTGGCGTTGTAACAAACGACCCTATTTGCGGAACTCGTCGAACAGGGTCTTCAAGACATCGGTCTTCGGCATTTTGCCAAGAGGAATGCCGGCCTGTTCGAACCAGCTTTTGTCCGCTTCGGGGTGGGGGCCGCTCAGGACCACGACGCCCTTGCCGAACATGTAGCGCGCGGCCGCGACGTCGCCGTTGGCGTAGTGCGCGAGCGCGTGGAAGTTGCCTTTCACGCTCTGCGGGAATAGGGTCCATCTTGGTAGAATATGGTGTCGGGGCGCCCCTTCCACCGCACGGCGACGGCATCGTCATCGATCGAGCTCACGGGGAAACCAGGGCGTCCGACCGCTGAGTCCAGATCATCCCCAATCAGCCCGATATTATCGTCGTCAGCCAGGTAGGCGCCCATGCACAGGCCCAGATAGCCGCTGCCGCGCGAAACGAAGTCGCGGATCGCGGCGACGCGTCGATCGCCCAACGCCTTCAAGGCGGCGGGAATGTTCTGCCCGCCGCCCGGCTGCACATAGACCGCATAGCGGCGAAGGTTGGAGACGGTTACGTCAACCGCTTCCCCCGGACCGACGAAGTCCACCCTGTAGCGAGGGTCTAAAGCCTCGATCGCCTCCTTGGCGGTCTCCGAACAGTCGTCACAACCGGCAGCGCCCCGGTACACCGCGACCGCCACGACATCCTTGGCGTCAGCGCTTCCAGCAAAGGGCGCAACGACGGCGCAGCAGAGCGCCAGCAACAAATGGCGAAACTTCATCTTGGCCTCCAACGCTTGGAGGCTATAGCTGAGTTTGGTGTAAGCGTTCGCGAACTGACGACAAAAAGCGATGAATTTTCGTCCATCTTGAACGCTCTCTTGACGCGAGGCGACGCGCCTTGATGCGAGAACAATGACGAGATCGCCGCGGCCATGACCCTTTCCGGAAATCCAATCCGCATTCTGCTCCTGGCGTTCGATGGCGTAAATCTGCTCGACATCAGCGGGCCGCTTCAGGCCTTCGAAGCCAGTGAACCTCATCGCGATCCGGCCGAGCGCTATGAGACCATCGTGGCGTCCATCAAGGGCGGCGTCATCCAGACCTCGGCGCGACTGCCTGTCGTCACCCGCAAGTTGGCCGACATCGAGCATTTGGTTTTCGACACCGTGATGGTGGGTGGCGGCGGCTTGGATGGTCGTCCCGCAGCGCCGCCGGATCTGGTCGACTGGATCGCCCGGTTTCAAGGGCGGGCGCGCCGCGTCTGCTCGATCTGCGCGGGCGCGTTCATGCTGGCGGCGGCGGGCTTGCTCGAAGGCCGCCGCGCAACGACCCACTGGCATTGGGCGAAATTGCTTCAGGACGAGAACCCCAACATCGCCGTCGAGCCTGAGTCCATTTACGTCACTGACGGGAGGATCTGGACCTCCGCCGGCGTGACGGCCGGGATCGATCTGACCCTGGCGTTGATCGAGCAGGACTACGGCCACCGCGTGGCGATCGAAGCGGCGCGGCGTCTGGTGGTGTTTATGAAACGCCCCGGCGGCCAGGCGCAGTTTTCGGTGCCGCTGTCTTTCCAAAGTCAGAAGGACGACGGATTTTCTGAGCTGCACGCTTGGATCCGGCAAAACCTGGGAGCGGATCTGACCATTGAACGCCTGGCCGATCGGGTCGGTATGTCGCCGCGCACGTTCAGCCGGCTCTACGCCGCACGCGTCGGCCACACGCCGGCCAGGGCCATAGAGGCGATGCGCGTGGAGGCGGCCTGCGGGCTTCTGGAATCGACCCAGGCGCCTCTGAAGCAGGTCGCGGCCCAGGCCGGTTTTGGGGACGAGCAGAACCTTCGCCGGGTGTTCGCGCGGCGCTTTGGCGTCAATCCGATCGCGTATCGCCAAAGGTTCAGCAGCGCTCGGCGCCAAGTGGGCGAGGACGAAGCCTGAGCCAGGCCGGCGTTGCGGGCGGACGAATTGGCCGAATTTGAAGGTCAACTGTCATTCTCGACAACACGCCGCCCTTCTAGCATCGCCTCGATCCACCAGCGCGCATCGTGCGCGCCGGGCGGGCTATCAGGAGCATCGCATGCCGTTGGCTGACCATGAGATCAATCGTCGCCGCCTCACGACGCTCCTCAGCGGGGGAATGCTCGGCGCGGGCGTCCTGGCGTCATCCACGGCTCAGGCGGCCCAAGCCGCGCCGAACGCCCAGGCCCAACGCCCGGCGCCCGCCGGACCGAGCAACGGACCCAGCGTGTCGATCCTGATCTATCCGAGCATGGTGATGCTGGACCTCGTCGGTCCGCTCACGGTGTTTTCGATTATGCAGTCGAAGATCGAGATGGTGTGGAAGGACCTCGGCCCGGTCTCCACCGATTGCCGCATCCCGGTCACCCCGACGCACGACTTCACCACGGCCAACAAGAGCGCCGATATCTTCCTGATCCCCGGCGGGACCATGGGCAGCGTCGCCTGCATGAACGATCTGGCGGTGTTGGACTATGTTCGGGCCCAGGGCGAGGCGGCCAAGTATGTCACCAGCGTCTGCACCGGCAGCTTGGTGCTGGCCGCGGCCGGGTTGCTGAAGGGATATCGCGCCACGTCGCTGTGGGCGGTGGCCGATCTGTTGCCGCTGATGGGCGCCGAGCATGTCGATGAGCGGGTGGTGGTGGATCGCAATCGCATCACGGCCGGCGGTGTTACAGCCGGCATCGACTTTGCGTTGATGCTGGCCGCCAAGCTCACCGACGAAACCACGGCCAAGCGTATCCAGCTGACCCTGGAATATTCGCCGCAACCTCCGTTCCACGCCGGCACGCCCAAGGAGGCCGGCGCCGAGCTGACCGCCTTCACCCGAAGCCGGCGCAAGGGCATGGACGCGGCGGCTGAAGCCGCCGCCCGCCTGGCGGGCCAGCGCCTCAAGGTCTGAAGCCTTTTCCCGGCCGCGGTTCGGCGTTACGGCCGCCCCACAAGGGCGACGTCGCCAGCCCGCGCCTGTCATCTAGAGCAAGGGATACGCCCGTGAGCGACGCGTCGACGCCGAACAAGAACGCCGAGGACCGCAGACGTCTTCTCCAGTCGATCACCGTGGCGGGACTGGGCGGCTACATGCTGGCCCAGGGCGCGCCGGCGGCGGCCGACCCCGCGGCGCCCACTGCGCCCAAGCCGATCCCCGTAGGGACCTTGGGAGCCGCCGGCGCGGGCCCCGGTCGTCCGAAGATCGCCATGCTGGTTCATCCCAAGATGGTCATGCAGGACCTGATCGGACCGCTCACCGTGTTCAACCTAATGCGTTGTGAGATCCACCTGGTCTGGAAATCCCGCGATCCCGTCATGACCGAGGTCGGGCTTCCGATCGCGCCGACGACGCTGTTCGCCGATTGCCCCGCCGACCTTGATGTCCTGTTCGCGCCAGGCGGGCTGGACGGGTCCATCGCCGTGATGGAAGACCCCGAGGTGGTGCAGTTTTTCGCCGACTGCGGCCGCACGGCGCGCTACGTCACCAGTGACTGCACCGGCTCGTTGCTGCTGGGCGCGGCGGGCCTTTTGCGAGGCTACAAGGCCACCAGCCACTGGTCGGTGCGCGATCACCTGGCCCTGATGGGCGCAACGCCGGTGCATGATCGCGTCGTCCAGGATCGCAATCGCATCACTGGCGGCGGCGTCACGGCGGGCATCGATTTTGGCCTGACGATCGCGGCGCTGTTGCGCAGCCAGGCCGAGGCCGAAGCGATCCAGCTGGTCATCGAGTATGCGCCGGCGCCGCCCTTCAACGCCGGGACGCCCGAGACCGCGCCCAAGCCGGTGCTCGACCGTCTGGTCACCAGCCGCGCGGCGGCGGTGGAGCGCGCGCGCCAGGCGTCGATCCGTATGGCGGCGACCTTCAGGACCTGAGCGGTGGCCATGTGAGCGCCAGCCGGGCGCGCCGTTTTGCGCAATGATGGCGGCTCCTCATCGCGCAAGGCGGGTGCGTCCGGCCTTGGCGGCGAAGCGCGATGGCGAGTCGCGGGGCTTTTCAATTGGCCCGCCGCGCTCTGTGGACAGAGATGACGCCGCTAGGCGCGGCGCTGCGGGGGCCGTTTAATCTCTGAGGCGGCCTCTCTAAACCAAGGGCACGTAGATCTCCGACTGAACGCGCCAGCCTTCAGCCATTTTGGCCCACCGGGCCAGATAGAGGCCGCCGCGGTGCCGGTCGCGCCGCACCGCGGTCCACTGGCCATATTCGGCGGCCGTGTTCCCGCCGTCATGGATCGCCACCCGGTGGGGGCTGCGCACATAGGTGACAAAGTTCGGATCGCCGAAGGCGCGATCGAAGGCCTTGATCATCGCCGCGCGTCCTTCGACGCGCGTATCGGCGCTGGTCAGCACCAGAGCGTCTTCTGACAGCAGCTCGGCGCCGCCTGCCGCGTGATGACGGGCGATGGCGGCGTTGGACGCCGCGCGCAGTCTTCGGATCGCCGTCCGGTCGGCGGACCGGCGGGGCAGGATGGCTTGAAGGAAGGTGTTGATCCGCGCTTCAAGCGTCAGCCTGTCGTCGACGGGATGGCTGGGCGGGGGGGCGATGGTCGGCGGGGTCATGGCGGCCGTTTCTCGTGATCGAAGGAACTAGGCGCTGGGTGGAGAAGCGGTCGGTGCGCTCGCCGGGGAAGCCGGCCCGTCGTTCGACGCCGTAGGCGCGCCGCGCAAGGCGAACAGGCCCCCGATCACGGCGCTCAAGGTCGCCAGGCCGAGCGCGTAGAGCGTGGGTTGGTCCAGGCCCGAACGAAAGAGTTGGCCCACGATCGTGGCGCCGGTGATCTGCCCCAGCAGCCGGGCCATGACCAGGAGACCGCCGGCGGCGCCGCTGCGCGAGGCTGGCGCCGCCAGGATCAGGCTTCGGGTATTGGGAGACTGAAACAGACCAAATCCGGCGCCGCAAAGACCGATCGCCAACGCGATGCCTGGCCTGCCGGCCTGAGCCGGCAGCGCGACCAGCAAGCCCAGGCCGGCGGCGACCACGAACAGACCAAGGCTGATGTACAGGCGTGGCGATCCCTTGTCGGCGGTGCGTCCGGCCAGGAAGGCGACGAGGCCCGAGGTCAGCGGCCAGGCTGTCATGAGCAACCCGATCGCCAGCGGGCCTTGACCCGCTCGGTCATGGAGCAGGAAAGGCAGTGCGATGAAGGCGAGCATCTGGGCGACGAAGGCCAGGGCCGAGGTCACGAGCGGTCCCCGGAACGCCGAAACGCGCAACAGATCCAGGGGGATCAGCGGGCTGGGACGCGAAAGTTCTCGCCCGACCAGGGTCGCGCCGGCGCAGGCCCCAAGCGCCAGGAGGCCGATCGCGCCAAGGCTCACGTCACGCGCCAGGGCTTCCGCGCCGAGCGTCAGTCCCGCGAACGTCGCTACGTTGAGCGCGACGGCGATTAGATCCAGGCGTGCGCCCGAGCCCGGCTGACGGGGCAGGGCGCGATGGGCCAAGGCCAACGTCACCAGGCCAATCGGCACGTTGATCAGAAACAGCCAGGGCCAGGACCCGATGGCCAGCAGCGCGGCCGCCGCGGACGGGCCGGCGCTGGCGGCGATGGCGACGACGACCGCGTTCCTGCCGATACCGCGCCCCAGATGCTGGCGCGGATAGGTGTTGCGCACCAAGGCGGTATTGACGCTGAGAACACCCGCCGCGCCAAAGCCTTGGATCACGCGCGCGATCACCAGGTGTTGAAGCGTATGAGCGCCCGCGCAGGCCAGGGAGCCGGCGGTGAACACCGCCAGTCCGATCATGTAGGTCCTGTGATAGCCAAGCTTGTCGCCCAGGGCGGCCAGGGGCAACAGGCTGACGATCATCGCCAGTTGATAGGCGGTCAGCACCCAGATCGTCCCGGCGCGATCGGCCCCAAGATCGCGGGCGATGCTCGGCAAGGCGATATTGACCATCCCACCGTCGAGTACGGCCATGCCGATCGCGAGCCAGATCGTCAGAACCGACCAGGTGCGCCGCGGAAGAGGAAGGCCGTTGGTCAAAGGGCGTGTCCGGGGCGCGAACGCCGCTTTAGAGAACCCGGCCCTGCGTGCCGTGCGATGCGACTACGCATGAGACGTGGGCGCGTGAGCGGGGAAGGCGGGCCCGCGCCGCTGACATTTAAGCGCGGGCCAGGCTTGGGATCGGACCAATGGGCCGGGGTTTCGGACAACCATCCCGGAGCCACTGGCAGGCTGGACGACAGCGATGATAGGCCGGGTCGACCCTTTTTGAGTGAGCAAGACCGACGATGCGCCTACATGGCTATTTCCGAAGCGCGGCAAGCTATCGCGTTCGCATCGCCTTGAATCTGAAGGGCCTGAGCGTCGAGGCGGTGTCCCACCATCTGCGCCGGGGCGAGCAGCACGACCCGGCGTTCCTGGCGCTCAACCCCCAGGGCCTGGTGCCGGTGCTTGAACTCGACGACGGCCAGT
Source organism: Caulobacter sp. FV1ye6ST (assembly GCF_058681225.1). Lineage (NCBI taxonomy): Bacteria > Pseudomonadati > Pseudomonadota > Alphaproteobacteria > Caulobacterales > Caulobacteraceae > Caulobacter > Caulobacter sp. FV1ye6ST. The sequence goes on along the minus strand of NZ_CM178733.1, from coordinate 2,978,553 downwards.
TGCTCACCCAATCGTTGGCGATCATCGAGTGGCTGGACGAAACCCACCCCGAGCCGGCGCTGCTGCCGCGCGATCGTCTGCAACGCGCCAGGGTGCGGGCCTTCGCGGGCGTGCTGGCGATCGACACCCACCCGCTGCAAAATTTGCGCGTGTTGCGCAAGGTGATCCAGATCACCGGTGATCCCGCGGCTGGCGATGCGTGGGCGGCCGAGATCAACCAAGCCGGCCTTGAGGCCTGTGAGCGCTTGCTGGGCGACACCCCTACGGACAGCGGCTTTTGCTTTGGCGATGCGCCCAGCCTGGCGGACATCTGCCTGGCGCCCCAGTTGGGCAACGCCCGGCGGTTCGGCGTCGATGTCTCGCGCTTTCCTCGCCTAATGCGGGCGGAAAGCGCCGCCAAGGCGCTGCCGGCCTTCGCGTTGGCGGCTCCAGAACGTCAGGCCGACGCCGAGTAAGGGCTAGAGGTCCAGGGTCAGACGGGCGCTCAGGGCGCGGGACACGCACGGGGTGAACTCGCGATGGGCCGCCTTTTCCCCGTCGGTCAGATAGAGGTCGCGGTGATCCACCTCGCCCGCTATCACGCGCGTCACGCAGGTGCCGCAGACGCCTTCCTCGCACGAGGTCTCGACCGTAAAGCCCGCCTGGGCCAGCACGTCGATGGCGCGCGTCCCGACAGGCACGTTCAGGACCTCGCCGCTGCTGGCGATTTCGATCTCGAAGGGCTTGTCACCCGTATCGTCGATCGCCGCGCCCGTGAAGTACTCGCGGTGAACCGCCTCGTCGGGCCAGCCGGCCTGTCTCGCCCCAGCGATCACCCAGTCCATGAACCCGGTCGGTCCACAGACATAGAGATGGCTGCCGGCCTTGGCGTTCCGGAGCAGGGCGGGGAGATCCAGCCGTTGATCTTCTGGACCATCGTCGCGATGGAGGTGGACGCTCGCGGCGAACGGACTGGCCCGCAGCCGCTCGAGGAAGGCCATGCCGGCCGCCGCGCGCCCGCAGTAGTGCATCTCGAACGCCTGACCGGCGGCGTGCAACTGCTCGGCCATGCACAGGATCGGCGTCACCCCGATGCCGCCGGCCACGAGCAGGGCCGGCGGTCCAGCGCTCACCGCGAAGTGGTTTCGCGGCGGACTGATCTGCAGGATGTCGCCTTCGGCGATGCTGTCATGCAGTGAGGCCGAGCCGCCGCGCGACGCCGGGTCGCGCAGCACGCCGATCAGGTAGCGGTGGCGCTCGGTTGGTGCATTGCACAGCGAATACTGCCGCGTGGCCCCCGACGGCGTTACGACATCAATGTGCGAGCCCGCTGTGAACGCCGGCAGAGGCGCTCCGCCTGGATTGATCAGCTCGAAACTGCAAATGCCGTCGGCCTCGCGGACCTTGCGGCGGACTTGGACAACAATCTTGGTCATGAGACGTGCATGGCGATCTGGCTTAGGCCGCGATGGTCAGGGCGATGTCGGTGAGGCCGGAGACGCCGCCGGTGACGCGATCACCCTTGCCGATCTGGCCGACCTTGTCGGGCGTGCCCGAGAAGATCAGGTCGCCCGCGCGCAATTCCCACGACTTGGAGATGATCGAGACGATCTCCGGAACCGACCAGATCAACTGCGACAGGTCGGCCTCCTGCTTGATCTCGCCATTGACCGCCAGCCAGATGCGCCCTTCGCTGAGGTGACCGACCTCGGCGGCCTTGTGTAGGGCGGCCATCGGCGCGGACTGGTCGAAGGCCTTCCCCAGGTCCCACGGACGCCCCTTATCGCGGGCTTCGAACTGGCGATCGCGCCGCGTCAGGTCGATCCCGACCCCGTAGCCGAACACGTGGTCCAGCGCCGCGTCTTCGGGGATGTCGCGGCCATCCTTGCCAATGGCGACCACCAGTTCGATCTCATAGTGCAGATTGGCGGTGTCGGACGGATAGGCGATCGTCTCGCCCGATCCGATCAGGGCGTCGGCGGGCTTGAGGAAGAAGAACGGCGCGTCGCGTGTCGGGTCGCCGCCCATCTCGCGCGTGTGGGCGGCGTAGTTGCGGCCGACACAGAAGATCCGCCGCACGGGGAAGCGGTCGGTCTCGCCGACAACGGGGGCCGAGACGACGGGCGCGGGCGTGAACAGATAGCTCATCGAGGTTCCAATCAGAGATGTCAGGCGGAGGGGCGATCTTCGCGCCAGAGGTCAAAGGCCTCCTGGGCGACGCGATCGGACATTTCGAACAGCACGGTCTGCGGCCCGGTCTCGATCGAGACGCTGGCCCAGGACGGCGCGCAGAAGACATCCCGTTGCGAGAACGGGAAGGCGCGGCCGTCAATGGTGGCCACGCCCTGACCCTCGACCGCGGTGAAGACGCGACTGTCGGTCGCCCGATAGGGCAGGGTGCGATAGTCCTTGGGCAGCAGCCGAAGATAGCAGCTGATGGTGGGCAGGGGCGGGCCGCCGGTCGCGGGGTTCACGTAGCGCATGCGCCAGCCCTGGAAAGGGTCGATCGCATCGGACGCGGCCAGGACGTTCAGCGCAGCGCGCGCGTCGGCATAGGGATAGTGGACCTTGGGCGAGGCCTTGCTCGTGGGACGCCATTCGGCCGGCGCCAGGCCCGCGCCGAACCGCAGCAAGCCGTCGCCGCGCGCCTTGGTGCGCGCGCCGACCGGGCTATTGGATTTCTCCATGAAGCCGCCGTTGAAGAAGCGCACCAGCGGGATATCCAGGCCATCCAACCACATCATCGGCGAACGCGAGGCGTTGCCGTGATCGTGCCATTTCCAGTTGGGGGTCAGGACTAGGTCGCCGGGGCCCATGACGATCTCCTCGCCCTCGACCGCCGTGATCGCGCCTTCACCTTCCAGCACGAAACGCAGCGCCGACTGCGTGTGCCGGTGGGCCGGCGCGATCTCGCCGGGCAGCACCAGCTGGACGCCGGCATAGAGGGTCGGGGTGATCGAGGCCGAGCCCGGAAGGTCGGGGTTTTCCAGGATCAGCACCCGTCGCTCGGCCTGCTCGGCGGAGATCAGGCCGCCGGCTTCCAACAGCAGGGCGCGGATCTCGTCATAGACCCACAGGTGCGGACGATAGTGCCGGTTGGGCTGAGGCGGGACCAGGGCGTGAAGCGACTCCCATAGCGGCAACATGGCCCGGTCGGCCAGGCGCTCGCGCAGGCTGTCCATGGCCGCGATGTCGAGCCCCGGCGGCGTCATGCGGGGGCGCTCAAGGACTTCAGATCGAAACCGGCGACCTGCTTGTAGCGATCTGACAGGGCGCGAAGCTCGTCCTGGCTGATCAGCGCGTCCAGATCGTCGAACGGCTCGTCGCCCGTCAGTTCCTCGACCTTGATGTTGATGATGTCCGGTGGGTTGGCGCGGTTGGCGCGAACCACGGCCGCCGTCGGCGCCAGGCGCTCGGTCTCATAGGCGGCCAGGGCCGCGACCGGTCCGCCCGGCGCGTTCAGATGGTCGGCCAGCACCCGGGCGTCGATCACCCCCTGGGCCGAACCGTTGGAGCCGCGCGGATACATAGGATGGGCAGCGTCGCCGGCGAAGGTGACGCGGCCAAAGGTCCAGCGATCGATCGGATCCTTGTCGACCATCGGATATTCGAAGATCTGCTCGGCGTCGCGGATCAGGGCCGAGACGTCCAGCCAGTCGAATTTCCAGCTCTCGTACAGGGGATAGAACTGATCCAGCCGCCCCTTGGCGTTCCAGTCGTTCATGACCTGGTTGTCGGATTGGATTTCCGCGACCCAATTGATCAATTGGTCGCCCGAGCCATCCGCCGCGTCGCCGATGGGATAGATGACGATCTTGCCGGTCTTCAGGGAGCCGACCCGCATATAGGTGCGCCCGTCCAGGATGGGCTTGCGGCGTGTGACGCCGCGCCAGGTGTTGATGCCGGTGAAGGCCATGGTCTCGTCGGGATAGAATTGGCGCCGGATCGCCGAATTGACCCCGTCGCACGCGATCGCCACATCGGCGCGCACGCTATGGCCGCTCTCGAACCGGATGGTGACGCCGTCGTCGTCCTGCTCGACGCCCAAGGCGCGGCAGCCGGTGACGATCTGGTCGGCCCCCAGGCGGGCCTTGGCTTCGGCATAGAGAAGGGCGTGCAGACGACCGCGATGAATGCCGATCTCCGGCGTGGCGTAGCCCGCCAGGCGACCGCGAGGCTCCTTGTAGATCAGCTGGCCGAACCGGTTGAAGAAGGCGCTCTCGCGGTTTTCAATACCAACGGCCAGCAGCTTGTCCTGCAGGCCCAGGGCGGTCAGTTCGCGCACGCCGTGGGGCAGCAAGGTGATGCCGACGCCGATCTCCTGGATGTTGGGCACAGCCTCGTAGATCCGGCAGCCAATGCCTCGGGCATGGAGGTTCAGGCCCAGGGTCAGGCCCACGATACCGCCCCCAATGATCGCGACTTGCATGACGTCTACCTCAGAAGGTTCAGGGCCATCTTGACGCCGGTGGCGCCCAGGAAGATGGCAAAGGCCCGCCGCAGCCACAGACGGTTCAGGCGGTGGGCGAGCGCCGCGCCCCAGGGGGCGGCGATGAAGGTCGCGGGCACGATCAAGGCCACGCCCAGCAGGCTGGCATAGCCCAGCGAGAAGGGCGGACGATCCGCAGCGCCCAAGCCGCTCAAGGCAAAACCGATGGCGCCGGGCACGGCGATCAGAACACCGATGGCGGACGCCGTGCCGACGGCCCGGTGAATTGGATAGCCAAACAGGGTGAGGGTCGGCACGGTGAAGGTGCCGCCGCCGATGCCCATCATCACCGAGACGCCGGCGATCAGGAACGCCATGAGCGACTGGCCAAGCCGGCCCGGCAGTTCGGTGGCGACCCGCCAGCTCTCCTTGCCGAACGCCATGTGTAGGGCGGCCAGAGAGGCGAAGACGGCGAACACCGTCATCAGCACCGGCCCCTTGACCCAGGCGGCGATCAGGATGCCGGCGATAGCGCCCAGAAAGGCGGGGATGGCCCAACGGCCCAGCAGCTCTTCGTCGACCGCGCCATGTTTGCGATGGGCCAGAGCCGAGCGGATCGAGGTCGGAATCATCGACATCAAGGAGGTGCCGACGGCCATGTGCATCTTGACCTCGGGACTGACGCCCAGGGCCGAGAACACGTAGAAGAGCACGGGCACCAGGACGATGCCGCCGCCGACCCCGAGCAGTCCCGCCAGGATGCCGGCCAGCACGCCGGACGCCAGCAAGGCGGCGGCCAGACCCGCGAGGGTCGTCATGTCGTGGGTCATCAGATCTTGGCCAGGCTTACGACGTGCGGTTCCATGTAGGCCTTCAGGCCCACGACCGAATATTCCCGTCCGACCCCCGATTCCTTGGCGCCGCCAAAGGGCGCGAAGTTGTCGGCGCCGCCGTGGCGGTTGATCCAGGCGGTGCCGACCTCTAGACGCCGCGCCACCGCTTCGCCCCGGGCGGGATCGGCGGTCCAGATCGACGCGGACAGGCCAAAGCGACTGGCGTTGAGACGATCGACGAGCGCATCGAGATTGGTGTAGCGAACGATCGGCAGGATCGGGCCAAACTGCTCATCGTCGACGAGCGCGCAACCGTCCTCGACGCCGGCGAACACCGTGGGCGACAGGAAATAGCCAGGACCCGGCGTTTCGCCGCCGGCCAGCAGACGCGCGCCGGGCAGGGCCCGCGTCTGGGCCAGAAGTCCGACAAGCTTGTCGTACTGTGGGCGGTTCTGCACGGGGCCGATCTGAACGCCGGCCTCCGTACCGGGGCCCAGCTTCCAAGTGGCGGCGATCCGGGCGATCGCGGCGCAAAGGGCGTCGTGGATGTCGGCGTGGACGTAGACCCGCTTGACGGCCATGCAGATCTGGCCGGCGTTCGAAAAGGCCGCCTGAACGATCTTGGGCGCGACCACCTCGACGTCGGCGTCGGGCAGGACGATGGCCGGATCGTTGCCGCCCAGCTCCAAGGTCAGGCGCTTGAGGCTGGCGGCGGCGCTGCGCATGATCGCCTTGCCGGTTGGGCCCGAGCCGGTGAACGAGATCTTGTCGACGTCGGGATGTTCGGTGATCCAGCGGCCCAGCTCGTTGCCGCCGGCCACGACGTTGAGCACGCCCGGCGGGAAGTGGGCCAGGCCCAGGGTCCCCAGCATCAAGGTCGTCAGGGGCGTGAACGGCGAGGGTTTCAACACCACGGTGTTGCCGGTGTACAGCGCCTGGACGATCTTGGCGGTGGCCAGGCTGACAGGCACGTTCCAGGGCGTGATGGCCCCGATCACGCCCAGCGGGCGATAGCGCAGTTCCGTCCGGGCCTCGGCGTCATCGCGCAGCAGCTCGGGCGACAGATCGATGGTCACCAGTTCGTCGATGCGCTTGGCCGCGATCACCAACTCCATGCGCGCCTGGGCCAGGGGTTTTCCCTGTTCGCGGGTCAACAGCGGCGCCATTTGGTCGCTTTGGTCGCGCAGAGCCTGGGCGAACGCCTTCAGGCGCTGGCGACGGTCCTCGACGCTGGCGGCGCTCCATGCCGGAAAGGCGGCCCGCGCCGCGGCGACGGCGCGATCCAACTGGTCGCGGGTGGCGTCGGGGCAATCGGCGAACGGCGCGTCGGTGGCCGGGTCGATCACGAGGAAGCGCGTGGGGCTGTCTTCCTGGGCGCCGCCAATGGTCTGCAGCAGGGGCGCGACGTCGGACGCGACGTGGGAAGCGGGGAGGGTGTCGGTCATGATCGCCACGCTCACAGGAACTTGGTCGGGGCGATGATGGTGCGCCACATGTGGCTGGCCGGAGAGTTGTCCATCCCCAGGCCCTCCTTGGGCTGCTTGAAGTTTCGGCCGATGATGTCGGTGAAGTCCTCGATGTCGACGACGACGCCGGGCTCGAAGGCGTAGAGATCGTTGAGCGTCACCAGGCGCGCGGACATGTACCATTTGTGGTTTCGGGCCCGCTGGTACTCGGCCTCGATGTAGGGATCGGGCGCGTAGTCGGTCCCGAACATGCGCAGATAGGCTTCGGGATATTCGTAGCCGACCGACTCGTCGGGATAGAACCGCAGGGCTTGGTGCGCGCGGACCGCCCAGCTGACTTCCTCGTCGACATAGGGCTCGATCAGTTGCGCCCCCCAGTAGCCGTGGTCGGCGCGGATCAGGCCGAAGACGGCGATGTCGTGCAGCAGGCACGCCATGACGATCTTCTCGTCCAGGCCGTTTTTCAGCGCCAGGCGCGCGCTTTGCAGCAGGTGGGCGGCGGGACCGAAGCGATAGCGGAAGAAGTCGATCAGGGTCGGCGCCTTGGGCATGGGCTTCAGGCGCGGGTCTTCGGCCATCAGGTAGTGACGGCCCGCGACCTCTTCCTTGGACGGCGGCGGACGCGGCGCGCTGGGGTCGATGTCACCGGACATATAGAGCACCGACTTCATCACCATCTTGTCGAGCCGGCGGCTCATTTCGTCTTCATGCTCGTCGGCGAGCTGGGAAAGGGTCTTCAAAACACGCACCCGCTTGGTTCGAACCGGCTCTTGGCCGTCTAGTTGGCGGCAAGCTTAGGTCGGGGTCGGGGCGCGGATCGGACAAACCCCTGCCGCCGCCGGACGGCCGCCTTGGCTGATCTGCCGGGGCTTTCGTCCTGCGGGCGAGGCGGGCGACCTTTAGTCCAAGAGGCTCACGTTCTTGGGGAGCCTCCATGATCATCGACTGCCACGGCCACGTCAGCGCCCCGGCCGAACTCTGGGCCTACAAGGCCTCCTTGCTGTCGCATCGCGGTTCGCACGGGCGCGGCAAGGTCGATGTCTCCGACGACGACATCCGCCGGGCGGTCAACAAGAAGGAGATGGCGCCGGTCGGCCATCTGGACATGCTCAAGAGCCACGGCACCGATCTGCAGCTGATCTCGCCCCGGCCGTTCCAGATGATGGCCTCGGCCAAGCCTGGCCGGGTGGTCCATTGGTTCACTGAAGAGACCAACAACATCATCTATCGGCAGATGCAGCTGTTCCCCGATCTCTTCGTCGGCGTCTGCGGCTTGCCGCAGGTGGCCGGCGAGCCGATCGAGAACGTCCTGCCGGAGCTGGAGCGCTGCATCGGTCTGGGCTTCAAGGGCTGCCTCCTCAACCCCGACCCTTACGAGAACGGGGGGCAGGAGGCTCCGGGGCTTGGCGATCGGTACTGGTATCCGCTCTACGAAAAGCTGGTCGAGCTGGGCGTGCCCGCCCACATCCATGCCACCGGTTCGCAGTCGGAGCGCACCCCCTACACCGTGCATTTCATCAACGAGGAGACCATCGCGGTCTACAACCTCGTCAATTCGAACGTCTTCACCGACTTCCCGGACCTGAAGATTGTCGTCAGCCATGGCGGCGGAGCCATTCCCTACCAATTGGGGCGGTTCGAGGCCTCTTCCCTGCGTCCCGGCGGCAAGCGGTTCAGCGAGGGCCTGCGCAACCTCTATTTCGACACCGTGCTCTACAGCGAAGGCGGCCTGCGACTGCTAATCGAGACCGTCGGCGCCGATCGCTGCCTGTTCGGCGCCGAATGCCCCGGCGTGGGGTCCAAGGTCCATCCGCACAGCCATGACGGCTGCACGATGGATCACATCGCGCCGACCATCGCCGGGTTCGACTGGTTGTCGGACGCCGACAAGAGCCTGATCTTCGAAGGCAACGCCCGCCGCCTTTTCAATCTGGCCTAGGGGGCGTCATGGCTGAGATCGTTCTGGGCCTGTGGACCACCCACGGCCCGACCCTTTCGACCACGCCCGAGCAATGGTCGCTGCGCCTGCCGGCCGACAAGGCGCGCAAGGACCATCCCTTCCGAGGCGGGCTCTACGACTTCGACACCCTGGTGCGGTTGCGTCAAGGCGAAGGGCTGGCCGCGCAAAGCGGCATGGCCGAGCGGACACGTCGCGCCGAGGCCTGCCAAAAGGCCATCACGGTGTTGGCCGACGCCTTCGAAGAGGCTCGCGTCGATGTGGCGGTGATCTTCGGCAACGACCAGAACGAAGTCTTTCTCGACGACATCATGCCGGCCCTGACCGTCTTTCACGGCCCGACGATCTGGAACGAGCCGGCCACGCCGGCCCAGGCCGCCCGCATGGCGCCGGGCATCTTCGAAGCCGAGCCAGGACACAAGCCGTCCGCCTACCAGGAGTATCCCGGCCATCCGGAGCTGGGCGGCCGGATCATTCGCGCCGCGATGGACGGGGGTTTTGATGTGGCGCGATCGGTGCGCCTGCCGACCCACGCCGATCATTGGAATAGCGGCATCGGCCACGCCTTCGGCTTCATCTATCGCCAAATCATGCGCGATCGGCCGGTGGCCAATGTGCCGATCATCGCCAACACCTTCTTCCCGCCAAACCAGCCCAGCGCCCGACGGTGCTTCGAATTTGGCCAACTGGTCGGCCGTGCGATCGCCGATTGGGACAGCGATGCGCGCGTGGCGGTGATCGGATCGGGCGGCATGAGCCACTTCGTCATCGACGAGGCCTTCGACCACGACATCCTGATGGCCCTGCAGGCGCGTGACGCCGGGGCGCTCTGCGCCCACCCCGAGAGCGCGTTTCAATCGGGCACCTCCGAGCTGAAGAACTGGATCGGGGCGGCGGGCGCGCTGTTCGACACCAAGCTGATCGGCGACGTCGTCGACTACCAGCCTTGCTACCGGTCCGAAGCCGGCACCGGCACCGCCAATGGCTTCGTCTGTTGGCGATAGGGGAGTTTCCATGACTGACGAAAGCCATCTTCAACGCCTGCGACGCCTGGACGTCTGCGCGATTTCCGACGCGCTGGACCAGCTGAAACTGCCTTCGGCGGTGACCGGGATTGGACCGCGCACGGCCCGTCGCCGCATCGCGGGGGAGGTGGTCACCGTGCGCCTCGCCGCTGGCCAGGCGCCGCCCGAGGCCAAGCCGCGCCACCTGTGCACGAGCGCGATCGAGGCCGCCCCGGTCGGCGGCGTCGTCGTCGTCGAGCAGCGCACCGGCCTGGACGCCTCCGGCTGGGGGGGCATTTTGTCCAACGCGGCCCAGACCCGGGAGCTTTCGGGCGTGATCGTCGAGGGACCCGCGCGCGACATCGACGAAGCGGCCGACCTGGGCTTTCCGGTCTATTCGCGCGGTCAGACCGCGCGCACCGCGCGCGGACGCATCCATGAAGCCCAGACCGGCGGCGAGATCCAGGTCGGGGACGTCACGGTGCGCAACGGCGACTTCGTGGTCGCCGATTCCAGCGGCGTCGCCTTCATCCCCGCCGACCAGCTGCAGGCCGTTCTGGCGGCTGCGGAACGCATCGTCCAGCGCGAAGCGGCGATGACCAAGGCGGTGCTGGCTGGAGAGCCAGTCAGCCAGGTGATGGGCGGCGCCTACGAGCACATGCTGAGCCATAAGGACTGATCGATGAGTGATACCAATGTCGAACGGGCCGCCCGGCTCGACACCGCCACCCTGTCCGACGCCCTGGACCGTCTGGGGATCGCCGGCCAATGCCTGGGCATCAAGCCGCTGGATCAGAAGGCCAATGTCCTGGCCGGCCGCGCCTTCACCCTGCAATACGCTCCGCAAGGCCCAGGCGGCACGGTCGGGGATTTCATCGACGATGTGCCGGAAGGCGCCGTTGTGGTGATCGACAACGGCGGACGCCCCGACGCCACCGTGTGGGGCGACATCATGACCTTCGTGGCCCACAAGCGCGGCCTGGGCGGCACCGTGATCGACGGCGCCTGCCGCGATACGCACCTGGCCCTGAAGTTGGGCTATCCGATGTACAGCCGCTCCTATTCGATGCGCACGGGCAAGGACCGCGTGCAGCTGGAGACGGTCGGCGGCGTGGTGACGATCGGCGACGCGCGGATCGCGCCGGGCGACCTGTTGAAGGGCGACAGCGACGGCGTGATCGTCATTCCCCGTGATCGCGAGGACGAGGTCTTGGCCGCGGCCGAGGTGATCCACGCGGCCGAGGAGGCCATTCGGGCGCGCTTGGCGCAGGGCGAGCGCCTGGACGCGGTGCGCAACGATCTGCGTTATCACTCGCTGCAGACCCGGCAAGCCTGATGAGCTTTTCTCCCGACCAACTGTCGCGCGCCCGGGCGTTCGGCTCGGCGACCCTACATGAGGCCGCCGGTCGCATCGGAGCCTTGCCGTCGGCGATCAAGCCGATCGACGAGACCTGGGTCATGGCCGGCCCGGCCTTCACCGTCCATTGCCCGGCCGGCGACAATCTCTGGATCCACCGCGGACTCTACGTCGCCAAGCCGGGCGACGTGATGGTGGTGTTCCCGTCCGGTGGCGTCGAATGGGGCTATTGGGGCGACATCATGAACACCGCGGCCATCGCCGCGGGCCTCACCGGCCTGCTGATCGACGGCGGCGTGCGCGACTCCGCGGGGCTTTTGAAGATGGGCTTCCCGGTCTTCTCCCACGGGGTCTGCATTCGTGGAACGATCAAGGACCACGACGGCGTCGCGTTCCTGGGCAAGCCGGTGCGGATCGGCGAGGTCCTGGTGCAGCCCGGCGACCTGATCGTCGGCGATCGCGACGGCGCGGTGGCCATCCCCGCGGCGCGCGTGGACGAGGTTCTGGAAAAGGCCGCCGCCCGTGAAGCCGACGAGGCGGCCAAGATCGCGCGGATCAAGGCCGGCGAGCGCACCATCGACATCTATGGCTGGGGCGCCGGCGCCGCGCGGACTTAAGCGAGCCCTTCCGATCTGGGTCCGCTCGTCTCGGCGAGCGTTCAAGACTTCCGCCCGCCTCCTTCGAGGCGGGCGGCCTTTTTTTGACTAGTCGACCGGCTCCAGGCCCATGGCCGCGCGGTAGGCGTCGCGAACGGCGTCCGGCTGGCCCGCCTGGAAGACGAAGTGTTTGAGGTGCTTTCCAAACACCGGGTGGGCTTCAAGCTTCTCGCGCGGCAGCCCGTTGACCAGCAGATCGCGCTCGGCGATCGGCAGGCTGATCATCTGGTTGGCGGCGGGGTCGCGCAGCACGGCCTTGGGGTCTTCGCCGCGCGCCACCTTTTCAAGGTCGTTGAGGAACTGCCGCCTCAACATGGCGATGCCTCGGTCGCTGGCGCCCAGATGTTCCTGGGTTCGATCGGCGACGACGCCTTGGCCGACCCAGGCGACGAAATCCTGGTTCATCACATGCGTGGAGATCCAAAGGCCGGTGTCTGGATCCTTGACCGGTCCGCGCCAGGCCGGGATCTTGTCCTGAACGAAGGGCTCCTGTTCGTTGGGCACGCGGCTGAAGATCCAGGCGACGCTCAAGGTATTTTCGTCGTCGATCGGCACCCGCCATTCGAAGTGGTCGCCCAGGAAGAAGCCGTTAGGCCAGAGGCAGACCCGGCCTACCGTCCACATGGGGTGGGTGTCGGTGGTGTCGTCGCGGATGCGTCGATAGATCAGGCCGTGCTCGAACTCGGCGAAGTCGACCTTCAGGTGTTTTGGGCCGTAGGTTTGGTCACCCTTCTGGCGACGGCTCCAGTTGGTGTGCATCCATTCGAAGTGGACCGGATCGATCGAGTTCTCCTGGCACTGGAACCAGTTGCAGGGCACTTCGGCGATAACGATCTGGCAAAAACCGTTGGCCCAGGAGAAGGGCTCCCAGTCGGGCACCAGCGGCGCGGGCAGGGGGCCCATATAGGCCCAGATCATGCCGGCTTTCACCTGGACGGGGTAGGCCTTGAGCTGGACCTTGTCGCGCAGACGGGCTTGCGGCATGGCCGCGTCCTCGTAGGGGGCCTCGGTGCAGCGGCCGGTCTGGTCGTACTTCCAGCCATGATAGTTGCAGCGCAGGCCTTGGTCTTCGACGAAGCCATAGGCCAGATCCGCCCTGCGGTGGGCGCACTGGCGTTCGACCAGGCCAAAGGTTCCGCTCTTGTCCTTGTAGAGCACCAGGTCCTCGCCCATCAGACGCACGGGGCGAATGGGCTTTTCGTCGAACTCGCTCACAGCCGCGATCGGCATCCAGTAGCGGCGCAAAAGTTGCCCCATCGGCTGGTCCGCGCCCACCTTGGTCAATAGGTCGTTCTTCTCCGGGCTTAGCATCGGCGGCCCTCCCTTGGATGTCCGGAAAGCGGCTCTAAGGCCGTCAATTTTCCAAATATAATATATTAGACATTAGGCTCGCAAGAGGGCGTGTCGGGGCTTAGGCTGCGGGGACGCCGTGTCGGGCGTGGAAGCGGGAACGGTGGGCATGTCGAAGGCCAAGCTTGATGCGAAGACGCGCGCCGAAAAGGCCGCCCCGATCGCAGGCAAGGTCGCGCCGCGCAGGCGTCTGGTCGCCGCCGACGCGCGGGAGATGGATTGGGCGCCCGCTAAGGTCGGGACCTTGTCGGATGATATCTCGCGTCAGATCCGCAACGCGCTGTTCGCCGATCGCCTGCGGCCAGGCGACTTCATCGGCGGCGAAGCGTCCTTGGCCGCACAGTTCGGGGTCAGTCGAATGGCGGTGCGCGATGCCTTGCGCGGCCTCCTGGCGGCGGGTGTCGTCGAGATCCGCAAGGGCGCCGGCGGCGGGGTTCGCGTCTCGCGCGCCAATCCGGACATCTTCGCTGATGCGCTCGCCATACAATTGAAATTGTTGGGCGCGCCTCTCAGCGATGTGCTTGACGCCCAGATCGCGGCCGAGGCGGCCACGGCGGAATTGGCGGCCGAGCGCGCCGACGCCGACGACGTCGCTCGTCTTGCGGCCTTGCTGGATCAAGCCGAGGCGATCGACGATCCGATCGGGTTCACCGCCGCGATCCGGGATTTCCATGTCGCCCTGGCCGAGAGCTCGCGGAGCCTGGTGCTGACCACGCTGCTCAAGGGCGTCATGCAGGTGTTGATTTCGACCTACGGGCCCAACACCACGCCGGATCGGGCCCGCGGTGTCGTGGCGCGCTATCGATATGTGCTGGACGCGATCGCAAACCACGATCCGGACGCTGCCCGGATGCGCATGCGCGACCATCTGCGCTCGGTGCGGGCGAATCTGGTTGCGGATGGCGTTTTACGTCCGCCAGGTTAATCCATTCACGCCGCGACCGGTGCGGCCATCGGCCCCACTGGCGATCAGTGTCGTGAATATGATATATTCGCGGAGTCGCGTTCAGCGACCCGTCTTCGTCAGGGAGTGTTCAATGGATGATCGCCCCGCAGGCCCTGTCGCGGCCCGCCATCACCGTATCGACGATCTTCTGAGCGATCGCCGCGAAAAGCTCATTGGCATCGTGGTCTATGAGGGCGTTCTGCTGTTGAACCTGGCCGGGCCCAGCGAAGTCTTCGCGGCCGCCAATCGCGAACTGGCCGAGCGCGAACGCGGCGTGTCCGGAAAGGCCGCCTATCGCGTCGTGCTGATTTCGCCGCAGGGCGGTCAGATCACCACCTCGGCGGGGATCCAGGTCCAGACCCTGGCCTTGTCCGAAATCGCCGACATGCAGTTTGACACCGTCGCGGTGGCGGGCGGGATCGATATCCAGGTGATCGCGCGAGACGATCGGTTGCTGACCTGGTTGCGGGACGCCTCGCGCGCCGCGCGCCGAACCGCCGCGTTTGGCGGGGCGGCTTTCGTCCTGGCCAAGGCGGGGCTGCTCGATGACAAGTCCTGCGTCACCCATTGGCGCTATGCCAACGCCCTGCAGAAGGCCTATCCCCAGATCAAGGTCGATCGCGAAGCGCTGTTCGTGCGCGACGGCAACTGCTTCACCACGGCCGGCTCGAGCGCGGCGATGGATCTGGCCATGCAAATGGTCGAGGACGATCACGGCGCGCCGCTGGCTGTCGACATCGCACGTGTCCTGGTGCTGTCGCGCAAGCGGCCCGGTGAGCAGCCGCAACTGAGCGCCGAGCTGCGGGCCCAAGGCGCGGCCTTGCCGCGTGTCTCGGTCGCCGCCGAGTGGATCGTCAATAATATCGATCGCAAGCCGACCGTGGCCAAGCTGGCCGAGCAATTCGCCATGAGCGAGCGCAACTTCTCGCGGGTGTTCACCAAGGACATCGGCATGTCGCCGCAACGCTTCCTCGAGCGCGCCAAGCTGGAGGCCGCGCGCCGCTGGCTGGCCGAGTCCGATCTGCCCATCGAAAAGGTGGCCCGCCGCACCGGCTATTCCGGCGGCGAGCATATGGCGCAGGTGTTTCGCAAATTGATGAACCAGACGCCGGGCGAATATCGGGCGCGGACGCGCAACGTCGCGGCCTGACCGTTACTGGGACCCGATAGCACGCGCCCCGTGGCCGATCGCGCCGGGACTTTGGCGGATTGTCGAGGTTGGCTTGACGTCATACTGCCACGTCGGGGTAGGAGCGCGTCTTGATCGCCAAAGCAGTTTTCGCGGATCGGTCATGAGCCTTCCGCAGCACGCGCCGCCGCGCAACCGCGGCTCGCACGAAATCCATCATCCAGCGTCGATGCGGGCCTGGCCCCGAGATCGCGGTCTTTTCCTTGACCAAGCCCGATGCGCCGCTGATGCGCCGTCGGCCCTTTTTGCCGCTTGAGGCCCTCATGACCATCGCCGACTCCGCCATCTCCGTCGACACTCCGGTCCCGTCCAGCGCCGCGAAGGCCGATGAGGCCGCCGTCATCACGGCCCGCGCGGCGCAGGCCATGCCCTGGCTTCAGGTCGGCGCCGGCCAGCGCTGGTGGATGCTGATCATCCTGACCTTGGCCTCGGTGCTGTCGTTCATGGATCGGAGCTTGCTCAAGCTGCTGGTCGAGCCGGTGAAGGCCGACCTGGGCGTCAGCGATCTGCAGATCAGCCTGCTGGTCGGCCTGTCGTTTTCTGCGCTCTACAGCATCTGCTGCGTGCCGATGGGCTATCTGAGCGACATCATCAGCCGCAAGAAGCTGGTCGGCGTCGCGGTGTTCGCCTGGTCGGTGATGGCCGCCACCTGCGGCCTGGCCACGACCTATTGGCAACTCTTCGCCGGCCGCGCGGGCCTGGGCATCGGGGAGGCGGCTCTGCAGCCCGCCGCCGTCTCGCTGGTCCGCGACAGCTTTCCGCCCGAGCGACGCGCTCGCGCCTTCAGTGTTCTGGGCGTTGGCCCCCTGGTTGGCGGCGGCGCCGCCATGCTGGTCGGCGGCGTTCTGTTCGCGTTCGCCGACAAGGGCGGCGCGGCGGGCTGGCCGCTGATCGGTCACCTGAAGGCCTGGCAGTTCGCCCTGGTCGTCCCCGCAGTGGTCGGCATGCTGCTGGCGCTGTTGGTCTTCACGATCCGCGAGCCCAAGCGCGATGCGGTGCCGGCCGCCGATCGGCCGACCTTCGGCGAGCTGGGGCGTCACATGAAGACCGATCGCCTGACCTATTTCCTGCTATTCGCCGCGCCGACCCTGTGGTCGCTGGCCGGCAGCGGCTGGAGCGGTTGGATGGCCGCCGGTATCGGCCGCACCTGGCATATGTCGCCCGGGGCCATCGGCGCCATCGGCGGACCGATCGCCCTGATCTGCACGCCCATCGGCCTGATCTCCATGGGCTTCCTGATGGACAGCCTGGTTCGCCGCGGCTTTCGTGATGCGACCCTGCAGATCACGCTGGCCGCGCAGGTCCTGCATATGATCCCCGCGATGCTGATTTTCCTGGCGCCGACGAAGGAGCTGATGTGGCTGGCCTATGGGGCCTCGATGCTCTTCACCGGCACCATCCAGGTGGCGGCCAACACCTTGCTGGCGGAAGCCACGCCCGGCCGCCTGATGGGCAAGACCAGCGCGATCTTCAACATGACCCAGAACTTCCTGGGCCTGGCGATCGGCCCGACGATCTATGCCCTGGTGGCCAAGGGCGCCTTTGGCGGTGACAAGGGCTTGGTGCCGGCCATGATGCTTTGCTACGCGATCTTCATCAGCCTTTCGATGGTGTTGGTGACCGCCTTGCTGATCCTGCGTCGCCGTCGTCGCGCTTAAACGTCAATGACGTGGAGGGCCGGTATTTTTTCGATGGGTCCAATAACTAGGCGTTCGAAGTCATTATTTGATCCGTTACTAGGCAGAATAAATTTTGGCCGAAAATGTACTTTTGGTATTCTCCATAGTGCGCGATTTGGACCTGGAGTTTGTCTCGTTTTAGGGGGTGTTCGTCTGATCTGACCGCCCGACGCGTCATACCGTCTTCACATGGATCGGCGCGCCCAGGGGCCCGCCACAGTGAGAACGGGGCGGCTTTCAGTGAGCCAGAAGTCTACGATACGGCCGACCATCGATCTGGATGCGCCCGGCGCGCACCACGGCTTCCTCAAGCTGCCGATGTCGGTGACCCGGTCAGCCTATGGTTGGGTGCCGATTCCGATCGTCAGCCTCAAAAATGGCGAGGGGCCGACGGTGTTGCTGGTCAGCGGCAACCACGGCGACGAGTACGAGGGGCAGGTGGCCCTGATGGACTTCATCCGCACCGTGCGGTTGGAGGACGTCGCTGGGCAGATCATCATCCTCAGCGCCGCCAACTATCCCGCCGTGATGGCGGCGGCGCGGGTCTCGCCGTTGGACGACGGCAACCTGAACCGTGAATTCCCGGGCCGGGCCGACGGCACGCCCACCCAGATGATCGCCCACTACATCTCCAGCGAACTGGCCCCGCGCCTGAACTTCTCGCTGGACATCCATTCGGGCGGCGCCTCGCTGAACTACATCCCAACCGTGCTGACCGTGCGGCCCCAGGACGAGACCGAGCGGGCCAAGGTGCGCCAGTTGGTCGAGGCTCTGGCCCTGCCGTCCACCACCGTGTTCCGGGGCGGCGGCGTCTCGGGTGGCCGGACCCTGGCCAGCGTCGTGCGGGACCAGGGGGGCATCCCCCTGGCCGCCGAGATGGGCGGCGCGGCCACCCTGACGCCCAAGACCGTGGCCTTGGCCAAGGGGGCGCTTCGCCGCTATCTGCGCGCTACGGGCGTGTGGACCGGCCAGGCGCCGGCCGCCGATGCGCCCACGCGTTTCGTCGCCGTCAGCCCCGAGGACTATGTCTACACGCTGGAGGCGGGGATCTTCGAACCCGCCTGCGCCCTGGGCGAGACGGTCGAGGCCGGGCAACTGGCCGGCGTCATTCACAATCCCGAGACGCCCTGGCGGCCGGTGGCCGAGATCCGGTTCGGCCGGCCTGGCTCCATCGTTTGCGAAAGGCCGCTGAGCCTGTGCGAGCGGGGGGATTGTCTCTTCCAAACCTGTCAGCCTTGGCCTGAAGCCTTGGACTGAAAGAGGTCGTAACGTTTCCGCAGACACCAAAATAATGGCGAGGGGAGCCAGATGTCTAATTTCAAGTCCTACCTTTCATGTTCTGTCGCGCTTTTGACGCTGAGCCTGGCCGCCGGCCAGGCGCTCGCTCAGGAAGCTGAACCGGGTCGGCTGGAGGAGGTGGTGGTCACCGCCCGCCGGGTCGAGGAAAACCTGCAGAAGACCCCGGTCGCTGTCACGGCGATGTCTGAGAAGGAGCTGGAGGCCAAGGGGGTGGCCAGCCTGCTCGATATCGGCAATTTCGTGCCCAACGTGGTGGTCGGCAGCCAGTCAACGACGGGCGGGCAAAACGGGGGCTTCTTCATCCGCGGCATCGGCCAGGACCGCTCGGGCATCGCCTTCGACCAGGGCGTCGGCCTCTATGTCGACGACGTCTATTATAGCCGCAGCGACAGCAATCTCCTGGCGGTGCTGGATGTGGATCGCGTCGAGGTGCTGCGCGGGCCACAGGGCACCTTGTTTGGCAAGAACACCATCGGCGGCGCGGTGCGCTACATGACCAAGAAGCCGACGGCCAAGTTTGGCGGCTACGTCGAAGCGACCTTCGGAAATTTCGATCGCCGCGACTTCAAGGCGTCGGTAAATGTCCCGATCAGTGATGCGGTCTTCGTCAAGCTGACCGCCGGTTCGCTCAAGCGCGACGGCTATGTCACCGAGGTGGCCGGGGATCGCACCTTCGGCGACCAGGACACCCAGGTCGAGCGCTTCCAGTTCCGCTACATGCCCAACGAGAAGCTGACCATCGACTTTGACGCGACGGCCATGCAGACCGACACCAACGGTCGCGCCTTCACCATCGACTACTTGTCGCCCAACGGCACCTATGCCCGGGTGCTGAAGACCAAGACCGGCCAGACCTATGACAACAGCTACCTGACCAACGATCCCTACAAGATCTACGGCGGCCGGCCGACCAGCTACACGTTCGACGGCTACAGCCTTGGCGCGACCGTCGCCTATGAACTGACCGATAATCTCACCGTCAAGTCGATCACCGGCTACCTCAAGAACGACATTCGCTACGTCAACGACTACGACGGCACGCCTTTGCCGATCTTCGACTACACGACCAATCGTTCGATCAATCAGTTCTCGCAAGAGTTCCAGCTCGCGGGAAGCCTGTTCGAGGATCGCCTGAATTTCGTGTCGGGTCTCTATTATCTGACCGAAGGCCCCAAGGACTCGACCTCGACCGTGACGGTCAACGACGCCTTTTTCCCGACGCCGCGGGTGGTCACCCAGGACAGCTCGGTCAAGTCGTACGCGGCCTACGCCCAAAGCACGTTCAAGTTCACCGACAAGCTCTCGACCACGGCCGGCCTGCGCTACAGCAAGGACGACAAGGACTTCGAGACGGTCAATTACACCACGCGTCTTAAGGGCGTCGGGAAGGGGAGCTGGGACGAGATCTCGCCGCGCCTGAGCGTCGAGTACCAGTGGTCGCCCGACGTGATGAGCTACGCCTCGGCAACGCGAGGTTTCCGCAGCGGCGGTCTCAACGCCGGCCTGTCGCCGACGCTGGCGGGCGTCTCCCAGGCGGGCAAGACCCAGGCTCTGCTGCCCTACGATCCCGAGCGGGTGACCGGGTACGAGCTGGGCATGCGCTCGACCTTCTTCAAGCGCCTGCGGGTCAACGCCACGGCCTTCTACATGAAGTACGAGAACCAGCAGCTGACCGCGCTCGACTCGGCGATCAACCAGACCTACGTCCAGAACGTCGGGGAGTCGCACCTGCAGGGCGTGGAACTGGAGTCCATGCTGGCGGTGAGCGATCACCTGACCCTGCAAGGCACCGCCGGCCTGCTGAAGTCCGAATATGACAGCGTGGGTTCGGCCACCGGCATCAGCGTCAAGACCCGTCCCCTGCGTACGCCGGCCCAGACCTATTCGGCCTCGGCCAACTACAAGCATGAGACGCCCTGGGGTCAGGCGCGCTTCAGCCTCGCCTATAACTGGGTGGCCAGCCAGACGACCACATCGACGGCCAGCAACTCGGTGCGGTTGGACAGCTATGGCTTGGTCAGCGGCCGGGTCGAGTTCACGCCGACCAACGCCGATTGGACCTTGGCGGTGTTCGGCACCAATCTGACCGACGAGGTCTACTATATCGGCGGCATCGATTTCGCCCGCCGAGAGACCCTGATCGGCATCAGCCAGCTTGACGTGGGCGCGCCGCGTCAGGTCGGCGTCCAGCTCCGCTACAACTTCTAAGGTCAAGCCGCCGGGCCGAGCGCCCGGCGGCCTTGCCGTCTGACGAGGCCTGATCCATGACGTTTGTTGTCGGGATGCTGATCTATCCGCAGATGACCAATCTGGACTTCGCCGGACCTTTGCAGGTGTTGGCGAAGCTTCCCGACGTTCAACTGCATATCCTCTGGAAGGCGGTCGGGCCCGTGCCGACCGACGCCAGTCTTTCGGTGCTGGCCGACACCGCCCTGGCCGATTGTCCGGCGCTGGACATGCTGTTCGTGCCCGGCGGCCCGGGCCAGATCGCCCTGATGGACGATCTCGACGTCATCGCCTTTCTGGCGACGCAGGGCTCGCGGGCCCAGTGGGTGACCTCGGTCTGCACCGGGGCGCTGCTGTTGGGCGCGGCTGGCCTGCTGGCCGGTTACAAGGCGGCCACCCACTGGACGGCCATGGATCAATTGCCGTTGTTTGGCGCCGAGCCGGTCTACGAGCGGGTGGTCATTGACCGTAACCGGATCACCGGCGGCGGCGTGACGGCCGGCATCGATTTTGGCCTGCGCATCATGGCCATGCTGCAGGGCGACGAGATGGCCCAGCGCACCCAGCTCGGCTTGGAATACAATCCCCAGCCCCCCCTTCGTCGGCGGGTCTCCCGACCTCGCGCCCGCCCATATCGTCGCCGCCTTCAGGGAACGGGCCGCGCCGATGACCGCGCGCCGCATCGCGGCGTCGCGCCGCTCCGCCGATCGTCTCAAGCCCCCTGTCTCAAACCCGATCTGACCGTTCAACAGGAGTTCCCATGCGTCTATCCGCCATGCTCGCCGTCTACTCTATCGTCGCTAGCCTCGCCGCGCCCGTTTGGGCCCAGACCGCCGCGGCGCCCGCTGCGGACCCTCACGCCGGTCACGACATGGGCGCCATGGCCGTGGGCGCGCCGGGGGAGAAGCGCTCGATGATCAAGACGTCCACCCCCGCCGACGGCGCCATGCTGATGGGACCGCCCGAAACCTTCGCCGTCACCTTCGTGCATCCGATGGTGCTGCAAGACATCCTGATCGTTGACGCCAACGGGCAGGCGGCTCCGGTGACGTCAAAGCCGACGGCGACGGGCGAGTCCAGCGCCACGATTGCCCTGCCCAAGCTTTCGCCGGGAACCTACAAGCTGACCTGGACAGGCGTCGGCTCGGGCAGCGGCCGCACCATGACCGGCTCCATCGGCTTCATGGTCCACTAGATCGGTTGTTTGGCGAAGGTTGGCCGCTTCGCATGGAGGTTTGTCCGGCCTTCCTCCCTTCGGCTTCCTAGAACCGGAGGGAGGGCCAAGACCGGCCCGGCGAAATGAGAGCCTCAGCCTATGTCGAGCGTTTCCCTGGATCATCTGGCCCCCGCCCATATCCGCGACATGCCGACCTATGTTCCCGGCAAGCCGGTCGAAGAGGCGGCCCGTGAGTTTGGACTGGCCGAAGACAGCATCATCAAGCTGGCCTCGAATGAAAACCCGCTGGGCATGAGCCCCAAGGCCAAGGCCGCCGCCGCGGCGGCTTTGGAGCAGGGTGAGCGCTATCCCGACGGGCACGCCTATACCCTGCGCCAGGCCCTGGTGCGCAAGCTGGGCGTGGCGGCCGATCAGATCGTGCTGGGCAATGGCTCCAGCGACCTGATCGTCATGGCCGCCGCCGCCTTCCTGACCAGCGAGAATTCAGCGATCGTCTCGCAGTATGGCTTTTCGGCCTATTTCCCGGCCATTCGCGCTCAGGGCGCCGAACTGATCGTGACGCCAGCCAAGGACTATGGTCACGACCTCGACGCGATGCTCGCGGCGATCAAGCCCAACACGCGTCTGATCTATATCGCCAACCCCAACAACCCGACCGGCACCATGCTGTCGGCCGAGCAGCTCAAGGCTTTCCTGGTCAAGGCGCCCAAGGATGTCGTCGTCGTCCTGGACGAAGCCTATCGCGAGTTCCAGACCGACGCCCAGCGTCCGGACTCGCTGGCTTGGCTGGACGAGCATCCCAATCTGCTGATCTTCCGCACCATGTCCAAGGCCTACGGTCTGGCAGGCTTGCGGATCGGCTTTGCGATCAGCTCGCCGTCGGTCGCGGGTCTGGTCAACCGGGTGCGCCAGACCTTCAACACCAGCCTGTTGGCCCAGGCCGCGGCCGTCGCGGCCCTGGATGACCAAGAGTTCCTGGATCAGACCTATGCGGTAAACGTCGCGGGGCTCAAGCAGCTCTATGAGGGGTTTGATCGTCTGGGATTGCCCTATGTGCCGTCGGCCGGCAATTTCGTGATGGTGGAAATCCCCGAGGCCGGCGCGGTCTATCGCGCGCTGCTGCAGAAGGGCGTCATCGTCCGTCCGCTGCGTCCCAACTACAACCTGATCGATCACCTGCGCATTTCGGTGGGCCTGCGCGAGGAAAACGCTCGGTTCCTCGACACGCTGGAACAGGTGCTGGCCGACCAGAAGACCGCTCAGCCGGCCTGATCGATGAGCATCTATTCCGGTCCTGTTTTCGAGATGGCCAGGGAGCAATTCCTGGCCGTCGCCAATCATCTCGACGTGCCCGAGGATGAACGGGCCAGGCTCCTCTATCCCAAGCGCGCGATCGCCGTCTCGGTGCCGATCCACCGCGACGACGGCTCCACCGAGGTCTTCCAGGGCTTCCGCGTTCAGCACCACCTTTCGCTTGGCCCCAGCAAGGGCGGCACGCGGTTCTCGCCCGACCTTGAGATGGGGGAGGTGGCGGCCCTGGCCGTCTGGATGAGCTGGAAGTGCGCCCTGGCCGGCTTGCCCTACGGCGGCGCCAAGGGCGGCGTGGCGTGCGATCCGCGCGCGCTGTCGCCCCGCGAGCTGGAAGCCGTCTCGCGGCGCTACATGCAGGAGATGATCCCCTTCGTGGGGCCGCACACCGACGTCATGGCGCCCGACATCGGCACCGACGAGCGCATCATGGGCTGGTTCATGGACACCTATTCCATGCACCAGGGCTACGCGGCCTCGGAGATCGTGACCGGCAAGCCCCTGGCGCTGGGCGGCACCGCCGGCCGTCGCGAAGCCACAGGCCGCGGCGTGGCCTTCACCGTCGCAGAGGCGATGAAATCGCTCAACCTCGAAGCGTCGGGCTCGACGGCGATCATTCAGGGCTTTGGCAATGTCGGGTCGGTCGCGGCCGATGTGCTCAGCGCCGAGATGGGCGTTCGCATCGTCGGGGTCAGCGACCATAGCGCCGCCTACTACGACAAGCGCGGTCTGCCCGCCGCGGCCCTGGTCCGCCATGTCCAGCAGCACGGCTCTCTCAAGGGGTGGTCCGGTCAGGCCGAGATTGATCCCGCCGAGTTGCTGACCAAGCCCTGCGACGTGCTGGTTCCGGCCGCCGTCGAGCGGGTGATCACCGAGCAGAACGCCGACGCGCTCCAGTGCCGGATCCTGGCCGAGGGGGCCAATGGCCCAACCACGCCCGGCGCCGATCGCCTCCTGGCCGAGCGGCGAGGCGAGGTGTTCGTCATCCCCGACATCCTGTGCAATTCGGGCGGCGTGATCGTCTCGTATTTCGAATGGGTGCAGGGGCTGCAGCGGCTCTTCTGGAGCGAGGCGGAGGTCAACGCCCGTCTGCGCGAACTGATGAGCGGCGCCTTCCAGGCCGTCATCAATCGCGCCGCGAGCGATGGCGTCTCCACCCGCGTCGCGGCCACGTCCATCGGCGTTGAGCGCGTGCGCGCGGCAAAGGCGCAACGCGGCTTGTTCCCATGATCCCATCAACGCTCAACGGAAGCAGCACCTGACATGACGATCCTGCATCGGCGCCATCTTCTGGCGGGTCTTGGCGGCGGCGGCTTGACGCTAGCGGCTCCGGCCTGGGCGCGCACCGGCTCGGTCGGGTTGCCGCCGCCGTTGGCGACCTTGTCGGGCGCCGACATCAAACTGACCATCGGCCACGGCCGCCATCCGGTTGATGGACGTCTGGGACATGCCGTCTCCATCAACGGCACGACCCCGGGACCCCTGCTGCGCCTCAAGCAGGGGCAGACGGTGCGCCTGGCCGTCGAGAACCGCTTGGCCGAGGACACCTCGCTGCACTGGCACGGCCTGCTGGTGCCGCCGCAGTTCGATGGCGTGCCGGGCGTCAGCTTTCCGGGTATCAAGCCCGGACAGACCTTCGTTCACGAGTTCCCGCTCATCCAATCGGGCACCTATTGGTACCACAGCCACTCGGGCCTGCAGGAACCCGAGGGCTGCTACGGACCGATCGTCATCGATCCCGAAGGCGAGGACCCGGTGCGGTCCGAGCGCGAGCACGTGATCGTGCTGTCGGACTACAGCTTCATGCATCCGCACCTGATCATGAAGCGGATGAAGCAGCAGGCCGGGTTCTTCAACGACCAGAAGCAGACGCTGGCGGGCCTGTTTGCGGGGCGCGACCAGACTCTGGCCGAGCGCATCGACTGGGCCAAGATGTTGATGGATCCCACCGACATCTCCGACGTCACCGGGACGACCTACACCTATCTGGCCAATGGCCATGGCCCCAAGGACAACTGGACCGGCCTGTTCAAGCCCGGCGAGCGCGTGCGTCTGCGCCTCGTCAACGCCGCGGCCCAGACGATCTTCAATGTCCGATTGCCGGGCTTGCTGATGACGGTCGTCGCCGCCGACGGCCAGAACGTGCGTCCGGTGGTGGTCGACGAGCTTCAGATCGCCAACGCCGAGACCTTCGACGTCGTCGTCCAGCCATTGGACGACAAGGCCTATACCCTGGTCGCCGAAGCAGTGGACCGTTCGGGCCTGGCCCGCGCGACCTTGGCGCCGCGCCTGGGCATGAGCGCCGATGTCCCCCCGCTTCGAGAGCGCCCGCTTACGCGGATGAAGGACATGGGCATGGGTGACACCGACCACGCGTCCGGGGCGCCCATGGCGGGGATGGACCATGGCGCCCTGGGCCACGACATGGCGGCCATGGGGGCGGCCACAGGGCCCGGCGCGGGCCCGAAGGCTCCGCCGGGCATGGCG
The DNA here is from genome assembly GCF_058681225.1 of Caulobacter sp. FV1ye6ST. Classification (NCBI taxonomy): domain Bacteria; kingdom Pseudomonadati; phylum Pseudomonadota; class Alphaproteobacteria; order Caulobacterales; family Caulobacteraceae; genus Caulobacter; species Caulobacter sp. FV1ye6ST. The sequence continues at coordinate 2,953,211 of NZ_CM178733.1, read as the reverse complement.
CCGCAGGCTAAGCGGGGCGTCGATACGATGGCGGCCATGGGGGATATGGGCGGCATGGATATGTCGATGCGCAATCCCGCCAACGCACCTCAGGTCCGGTTGAGCCCCACTGTCCAGACCCTGGCGCCGATGCCCTCGGACCGCACGGGCGAGCCGGGGCAGGGGCTGGGGAGCGTTGGTCACCGCGTGCTGGTCTACCAGGACCTGGTGGCCTTGGAGCCCAATCCCGACACCCGCGCGCCGTCGCGGGCGATGGAAATTCATCTGACCGGCAACATGGAGCGCTTCAGCTGGGGCTTCGATGGCGAGGCGTTCAGCGACAAGACCACCAAGCCCTATGCCTTTCGGCAGGGAGAGCGCGTGCGCGTGACCTTGGTCAACGACACCATGATGGCCCACCCGATCCACCTGCACGGCCACTTCTTCGAATTGGTCCATGGCCCGGCGGGCCACTTGCCGCGCAAGCACACGGTCAATGTCCTGCCCGGGGGAAAGGTGACCTTTGACCTGACCGCCGACGCGGCCGGCGACTGGGCCTTCCACTGCCACATGCTCTACCACATGCACGCGGGGATGTTCCGCGTCGTGACCGTTCGGCCCGGGGAGGACGCGGCATGAGGCGGGCTGTTTTGATCGTTCTGACCAGTTGCGCGCTCTCGGGCTCGGTTCTGGCCGGCTCCGCGCTGGCGCAGGAGGTCCACGTCCACGGTGCGGCGCCAGCGGCCCCAACCGGCGGCGGCGCGCCCGCCGTCGCCAGCCCCCAGGCGCCGCCGCCGCCCGTTCCCGCCGATCATGTCGCCGACCGGCTGTTTGATCCCGCCGAGATGGCCAAGGCCCGCGCCCAACTGCGCGTCGAGCATGGCGGCATGGTCTATTCGCAGGTCATGGCCAACCTGGCCGAGTATCAGGCCGGCTCCGGCGAGGACGGTTACCGCTGGTCCGGCGAGGCCTGGTACGGCGGGGACATCGATCGCCTGGTGCTGAAGACGGAAGGCGAGGGCGCGCGACGCGGCGGCGCCGAGGCCGCCGAGGTTCAGGTGCTGGCCTCTCGCGCGGTCAGTCCGATGTTCAATCTGCAGGGCGGTGTTCGCCAGGACCTGGGCAAGGGCCCCGATCGCAGCTACGCCGCCCTCGGCCTGGAGGGCGTGGCGCCCTATTGGTTCGAGGTGGAAGGCGCGCTCTTCCTGTCCACCAAGGGCGAGGTTCTGGCGCGGGTCGAGACCAGCTATGACCTGCGCTTCACCCAGCGCCTCATCCTGCAACCGCGCGCCGAAATCAACCTGGCCGCACAGACGACCCGTCAGACCCAGACCGGCTCTGGCGTTTCCAATGTCGAACTCGGCTTGCGCCTTCGCTACGAGTTCCGGCGAGAGTTTGCGCCCTATGTCGGCGTTTCCTACGAGCGTCGCTATGGAGGAACGGCTGATTTCGCCAGGGCGGCGGGAGAGGATGTCGCGGGCGCGCGCTTCGTGATCGGTTTGCGCGGCTGGTTCTAGGCGAGGTTGTTGACGCCGCCGCCACGTCCTGGCCTGGCAGGCTCGGGGCCGGTCGGCTCTGGGCCTCGACGGGATACTCGGCCGCCCTTCGGCTTGGCGCGGATGCGGCGCATCCGGCATCCGTGCCCGCAGAGCCAAGGGGGGCTGCGCCAGTCGAAGACGCGAAAAGCGGTGCGATCGGGCGGGCGAGCGCGATCTCGTCGACGTACCATAAGGCGACGAGGCGCAACGGGCGCTGTCGAGGCCCTGGTCCTTGGAGCTCACCATGACTGAGCTAGCGGCGGCAACGCGGAGCGGCGTGCAGTGGCGTCCCTCTGGGACGACGCCGCATACGCGGGCGACGCCGCTCGAAACACCCGTGGCCCTATCCTTCGATGGACGCCCCCACACGGTGCTGATGGCCACGCCGCGCGACGTCCACGACCTCGCCATCGGCTTCACCCTGACCGAAGCGGTCGCGACGATGGCCGACATCGTCGCGGTCGACATCAAGACCGTCTCGCTGGGGATCATGGTCGATGTTCGCCTGGCGCCAGGCGCGGCCAATCGCAAGGCTCGGCCGCGCACGCTCGAGGGGCGGTCCAGCTGTGGCCTCTGCGGCGTTCAGCGGCTGGCCGATGTGGTCCGGCCTTTGCCGGCCGTCCCGGAAGGCGAACACTTCCGCCACCTTGCGGTCCAGAGGGCCATCGACGCCCTGGCCGACCATCAGCCGCTTGGCCGGCAGACGCGGGCGGCCCATGCGGCGGCGTTCGCCAGCCGCGAGGGGGAGATCCTGGTCGCGCGCGAGGACGTCGGTCGCCACAGCGCGCTGGACAAGCTGGCCGGAGCGATGGCCCGCGAACGGATCGAGGCGGCGCGGGGCTTTGTCCTGGTCACCAGTCGCTGCTCGTTCGAGATGGTCGAAAAGACCGTCCGCCTGGGCGCGTCCGTGCTGGTGGCGGTGTCGGCGCCGACCGACCTGGCCATCGCCAAGGCCGAGACGGCTGGGCTGACCCTGGTCGCCTTGGCCCGCGCCGACGGCCACACCGTGTTCACCCGGGCCGATCGCCTGGTCGACGACATAGCGGAGCTTGTCCATGGCTGAAATCAAGATCCCCGGCGTCAAGCGCTACGACGGCCCCGCCGGGGGCTGGGGCGCGTTGAAGGCCGTGGCCGGCGCCCTAGCCAACCAGGAGACGGTGATCGAGGGCGGCAAGACGCTGCTCAAGGCCAACCAGCCCGAGGGCTTCGACTGCCCTGGCTGCGCCTGGCCCGACCCCAAGCACACCTCGTCGTTTGAGTTCTGCGAGAACGGCGCCAAGGCCGTGGCCTGGGAGGCGACGACCAAGCGCGCCACGCCCGATGTCTTCGCGCGCCATACGGTCAGCGAGCTGCTGACCTGGACCGATCACGCGATCGAGGACCTGGGCCGGCTGACCGAGCCGATGGCCTACGACCCGGCCGACGACCGCTACAAGCCGATCGCCTGGGACGAGGCCTTTGCCCGGACGGCGGCGGGGCTAAAGGCGCTGGACGATCCGAGCGCGGCGGAGTTCTACGCCTCGGGCCGGGCCAGCAACGAGGCGGCCTTCCTCTACCAACTGATGGCGCGGCGGTTCGGCACCAACAATTTCCCCGATTGCTCCAACATGTGCCACGAACCGACCAGCGTCGGCCTGCCGGACTCCATCGGCCTGGGCAAGGGCTCGGTCACGCTGGAGGACTTCGATCACGCCGACCTGATCCTCTGCTTTGGCCACAACCCCGGCACCAACCATCCCCGGATGATGGCGACCTTGCGCGAGGCTAGCCGGCGCGGCGCGACGATCCTGGCGTTCAACCCGTTGCGCGAGCGGGCGCTGGAAAAGTTCGCCTCGCCGCAGGACCCGATCGAGATGGCGACCCTGTCGTCGACCCCGATCGCCTCGGCCTATTATCAGGTGACCGTCGGTGGCGACGCGCTGCTGGTGCAGGGCATGATGAAGGCGCTGCTGGCGATGGAGGCGCGCGACGGCGGCGTTCTGGACCATGAGTTCATCGCTGAGCACACCACCGGGTTCGACGATCTGGCCGCCCAGGTCGCGGGGCTGGAGTGGACGGCCATCGAGGCCGGCTGCGGTCTGCCGCGCGCGCGTATCGAGGAAGCGGCGGCGGTCTACGCCAAGGCCAAGGCGGCGATCCTCTGCTACGGCATGGGGCTGACCCAGCACCGCGATAGCTCTGGAACCGTTCAGCAGCTGGCTAATCTGCTGTTGCTGAGGGGCAATATCGGCCGGGCCGGCGCCGGGATCTGTCCGCTGCGCGGCCATTCCAACGTCCAGGGCAACCGCACGGTCGGCATCGCCGAGAAGCCGTCGACGGCGATGCTGGACTCCATAAGGGACGTCTTCGGCTTCGAGCCGCCGCGCGAGCATGGCCACACCGTCGTGGAGGCCATCGCCGCCATGGAGCGCGGGGAGAGCAAGGTCTTCATCGGGCTGGGCGGCAATTTCGCCGTGGCCGCGCCCGATCCGGTGCGGACCTTCGCGGCGATGCGGCAGCTGGACCTGGCCGTCCACGTCGCCACCAAGCCCAATCGCACGCACCTGCTGATCGGCAAGGCGGCGATCCTGCTGCCCTGCCTGGGTCGTACCGAAAAGGATGTCCGCGCCGGGGTGCGCCAGTCGGTGACCGTCGAGGACTCGATGTCGATGGTCCACGCCTCGCGGGGTTTGAACCCGCCGGCGTCCGTGCACCTGATGTCCGAGCCGGCGATCGTGGCCGGTATCGCCACGGCGCTGTTTGGCGACGATCCGCTGGTCGATTGGCCGGGCCTGGCCGATGACTACGACGCCGTCCGCGACCTGATCGCCCGTGTCTTCCCAGGGTTCGACGACTACAACGACAAGGTCCGCATCCCCGGCGGCTTCCGCTTGCCGGTCGGACCGTCAGACCGGGTGTGGATGACGGCGACGGGCAAGGCCAACTTCCTCGTGTTCGTCCCCAGTGGCGGCGACCCGCGCCAGGGCGATCCGGACGTGATGCTCCTGACCACCCTGCGTAGCCACGATCAGTACAACACCACGATCTATGGCAACGATGACCGCTATCGCGGGGTGTTCGGCCGGCGCGACGTCATCTTCGCCAATCCTGACGACATGGTGCGGATGGGTCTGGCCCAAGGCGACCTTGTCGATCTCGCCGCGGCGTTCGACGAGACGCGCGAACGGGTGGTGCGGGCCTTCACGGTCGTGGCGCGCGACATTCCGCCGGGGTGCCTGGCCGCTTATTATCCCGAGACGAACGTGCTGATCGCCCTGGAGGACCACGACCAGCGTTCGGGCACGCCGGCCTACAAGTCCGCGCCGGTGCGCCTACGCCAGAGCCGGACGGGCTGAGGGGGTGTCAATCAGCGCACAAGCGCTTCCAAGCCGACGGCTGGATTTGCGCGCTACAGCGCTGTGAGCTGCGTTGATGACCTACGAGTGTAACGCAAATTCGCATTACCGACGCCCGCGCCTTTTGCCTCAATAGGTCGACAGACGTCAGACATTTACGGGTGATTGCCGGCGATGACGGGAAACACTTTCGATTGCTTGACGACGCCGTAGGCGAAACTTGTATCGATCCCGGAAACACCTGGGATCAAGTGTAATTGACGACGAACGAAGCGTTCATAATCCTCGAAGTTTTCAACGAGAACGCGCAAGAGATAATCGGCGTCTCCCGTCATGACGTAGCAATCCAGAACGCGATCAATCTTGGCGATCCGGCTCTCGAAATCGACCACGCTGTCGTGAGTGTGCCGATCGAGTCTGATGCGGACGAACGCCGTGATCGGCAGTCCATAGGCCTTCTGGTCCACCTGAACCGTATAGCCCCGGATGACACCCGACGCCTCAAGCTGGCGCAGCCTGCGTAGGCAAGGCGAGGGTGACAGATTGATCCTCTCCGCCAGTTCCTGATTTGTGGCCCGACCATCCGCCTGCAGCGCCAGGATCAGGGCGCGATCTTTCGCATCCATGTGATTTTCCAGTTTTGGCAGATTCTGCCGTTCAGCGGCTAGGATTCAGCTGACTTTGATCATTCCGAGCCGTCATTCGACGATATCCCAGTCGCCACTGCAACAGCAACGATTTGCGGCGCGGAGACGAATGAAAACGACCCTTGAGACTGCAGCGCCAGACCGCGCCGCGCGGCCTGACGCGGCGAGCGGCGCGCTTGCGGGCGGGTATGTCGCCATGGCGATCACCCTGACGGTCTGGGTCTGTTTCGCGCTGTCAATTCGCGCGATCGGCCGTTCATCGCTCACCATCGCTGACGTCGCCGCCATTCGGTTCATTACCCCAGCCTTGGCGTTCCTGCCGTTCCTGCCCAGGCACTGGCCGGCGATCCGATCGGCTCCAAAAGGAGCGGTCGTCCTGATCGCCGTCGGCGGCGGACTGCCCTTCTTTTTCCTAACCGGGTTGGGCGGGCGCGCGACCTCCGCGGCCTATGTCGCGATTTTGGTCGCCGGTGTGGCGCCCGCCTTCGTTACGGCGCTGCTGGCGTGCGTGCGGCGACGCTGGCCTGGCGTTCGAGAAAGCCTTGGGCTGGGCGTCATTCTCCTCGGTGCCGCAGGCCTGTTGGCTCATGCAACGCCGGTCCAAGGTTCAGCCGCCGCTTTCGGCGTGGCGGCGCTCCTGTCCGCCAGCTTGCTCTGGGCGATCTTTACCCTGGGGTTGGGGTGGGCCCGGCTAAATCCAGTGGCCTCGGGCCTCGTTGTTTGCTTGCCATCATCGCTGCTGCTGGCCTGTCTTCTCTGGGCCGGAATTTTGCCAAGCCACCTTGCTCATAGCGCGCCCCAGGATGTCTGGCGGTTCCTGCTGCTTCAGGGTGTCGCGGTCGGCATCGTCTCGGGTCTCAGCTACACAAGAGCGATCGCCAGACTGGGCCCGGCCCGCTGCTCGATCATCGGGGCGCTCAGCCCTCCGTTGTCCTGTCTCGCCGCCGTCCCGCTGCTCGGTGAGCCGCTCGCCGCGCAGGATCTTTTCGGCGCTCTGCTGGTGGCCGTGGGCGTGAGCCTGGCGACGTGGCCGCGTCAGACGGGACAATAGCCATGTACGCATCGCTGAACGCCGCGCCGCTCGATCCTCTCTGGGGCCTGGCCCACGCGTTTTCGAAGGACCCGCGACCTGACAAACTTGATCTGATTGTCGGCGTCTACCGCGACGTGACCGGCGCGACACCCGTCATGAGGGCGGTGGCGCTTGCGGAGAACCGGTTGGCCAAAGCCGAGAGCACAAAAGCCTATCGGCCGCTCGCCGGTCACCTGGCGTTCAACAGGCTGACCACGGAGATGATCCTGGGCGACAAAGACCTTGTCGGTCGGTCCGCCACGATCCAGACCGTTGGCGGAACAGGGGCCTTGCGACTGCTCGGCGAACTGGCGGCGCAGGCCAATCCGGCCGCAACGGCCTGGATCAGTGATCCGGGGTACGTCAACCACGCCCCAATCTTCCAAGCCGCCGGTCTGGCCGTACGGACCTACCCTTACCGCTCCAGAGAGGGCCGGCTCGACGCCGGGCCGATGCTGGAGGCCCTTCAGGCCGTTCCTCCTGGCGATGTTGTTGTCTTGCAGGCCTGTTGTCACAACCCGACAGGCTGCGACATGCCGCTGGAACTCTGGCGCGCTCTGGGCGAACTCGCGCAGCAGCGGGGCTTCATTGCGCTGGTCGATGTCGCCTACCAGGGCCTGGGACACGGGCTGGAGGAAGACCTTGCCGGCCTGCGGGTCCTCGCCGGTGTGGTGCCCGATCTCCTGGTGTCGGTCAGCGCGTCCAAGGCCTTCAGCCTTTACAGCGAACGGACCGGCGCCGCGATCATCCTTGGCCGGGATGGCGTCCGCGCCGCCAATGCGCGAGATCACTTGGAGGTCATCGCCAGACGCAGCTATTCCATGGCGCCGGATCATGGCGCGGCGGTTGTCGCTGAGGTGCTGGGAAGCGCCGATCTGGCCGCCCTATGGCGATCAGAACTGGAAGACATGCGAACGCGGATCGTCGCCAACCGGACCGAACTCGCCGAGGCCTTCGCACGACATGGCCCCGACGGCCGTCTGACGGGCCTGGGCCAACAGTGCGGGATGTTCTCCCTGCTGCCCTTCACGGAGCCCGAAATGCTCAGGATGCGCGAGGAGTTCGCGATTTACGGGACGGCCTCTGGCCGGATCAATCTCGCAGCGATGATCCCGGGATCTGCTGGGTCTCTGGCGACGGCGGCTGCGGGTATACAGGCGTCCCGCGCGGCCGATCCCTGGGGGATCGGCCGCTCTTGATCGGATACGCGGCGCCGCCGGGCAAAGGGGGCGAAGACCTCTGAGCGCGGGAGTGGCGTGGCGAGGAACTATCCCTGCAACAGCCCGGCTCGCACGCGCCTTAGCGCTTAGCCGTTGACGGCGTCCTTCAGCTGCTTGGCCGGCGTGAAGGCGACTTTCTTGCTGGCGGCGATTTCGATGGCCGCGCCGGTCGAGGGGTTGCGGCCGGTGCGGGCCGGCTTGGCCTGGACCTTGAACTTGCCAAAGCCGGGGATCGACACCTCTTCGCCCTTCACGGCCGCCTCGGTCAGCGCCTTGAAGACGCCGTCGATCAGGGCCTTGGCTTGGGTCTTGGTCAGTTTGGGTTCGGCGGCGACGGCGGCGTCGATCAGATCCGAGACATTCATAAGCAGCTCCTTGCGATGAGAATCGAAGACGCGAGACTGCTGGTCCAACGCGCGGTTGTCACTCAGTCCTGACCGTAAGTCGCCGCTTCGATCGCGTCGAGCACCCGCAGGTTAGCGCTCTCCCAGCCCTCGGCCGCCGCCAACAGCGCGTCGCGCGCCTTGGCGATCCAGATCGCATCGGCGAGCGGCGCGGCGGCCAGGGTCCGAAGACTTTCTGGCGTGGTGTCAAACTGCGCGAGGAGGGCGGCGCGATCCTCGTCGGTATCGTCATCGTAGGCCGCGGCCGTTACCAGACGCTGGGCGGCGATCGCTTCACGCCGCAGCGGGCCGGGCCGTTTGCTTTCATCAAGCGGCCAGGTCGCCCAGATCTCTTCGGGGGGCGCGCCGCGTTGCTTGGCCAGGTGGCGCGCGACGGCGTCCATCATCGCCGGGTCAAGCTTTGGCCTGTCCCAGGCGCGCGCGCCCATCAGGGTCATGAACGGCTCGGGATGGGTCAGCAGGGTGTAGACGCGATCGACCACTTCGATCATCAGCGCCTTCATCTCCGTATTGTCCAGGCGCGAGACCTGCGCCCATGGGATCTCGCCGTAGGGGGTGACGACCCGAACGTCGCTGTAGTCCCCCACCGCCGTGTCGGGCGAGATCCCGGTATGCAGCTCTTCCAGCCGCGAATTGCGCATGCCGGTCTCGACGATCGCCAGGGCGAAGGCGGTGCGCGCCGCCTCGTCGCTCGTCTTGCGGTCTCTGCTCATCGTCACGCCATCCTGATCATCGCGCCACCATGCCGCCGCCCGGCGCCTGAGCCAAGCGGCAACAGGCCCGCGCGCTCAGCGCCGTTCTGGCGCGACGGCGCTGGCCAAGGGCTTCAGCGCGCCTTAGATCGCGGGGCGCGGCTCTGGCCGACTCCAGCAGCATGGGATTTTGCGTCGTGTTCAAGACCACCCGCGCCGAGGCGCTCGTCACGGCCCGCCGCCTCCTGCGCGGTTACGCCGGCGCGCCCGATCCTCGCCGCCAGGTCCAGCAAGTGTACGGCGCCCTGGTGCATGGCGAGGGTTGGAACGCGCGCCACCAAGCCGACATCCTGGCCTTCGGCGCATGGCTGCAAGGCCATCCCAGTCTTGGGGAGCTGAAGCCGCGCTGCGAAGCGCTGCTCAACAAGATCGCCTAACGTCGCCATTCCCGCCAAGGCGGCCGCGCGCACCGTAAAGCACTGCTAGGCGCAGGCCGGATTCGCGCTTTGGCGCGGCCAGGCGCGCAGTTTCAACTGTCCATGCGAATCCCGACCGAGGCGAACGGTGCTGACGCGGGCGCGTCCGGGCGCTTGGCCGGAGAGTCTGATCCCGCGAGGTCTCTTTTGGCCGCTGCCGCGGCCGTGGCTTGGGGCTCCGCCCCCGGCGCACTTCGGATCGCCTTCCGCCCAGCTTCGGGCGGGGCGGGCAAGGCTTGGCGATCGGGAGGTCACGCCCTGCAGCCGGGTCCCCGCGAAGCCGCCCCTCCGTTTGCACCCCCGGTCTCGCCGACGGGCATCGGCTTTCGCCTTGGCTCGGTCATCTCATGGTCAGCCGCCAGGAGACCGCTCGGCCCCTGCTTACGCCGGGCGAAGTGATGCAGCTTCCGTCGGATGAGGCCTTGGTTCAAGTGTCCGGTGTGCCGCCGATTCGAGCCACCAAGGTGCGCTATTACCTCGACTCCGAGTTGGCTGACCGGGTGGGTGAGCCGCCGACCGAACTGAAGCCGCTCAGCGCTGGGACGCCAGCCGACTGGACTGGAGTGGCCGTCGCCGCGACGGCGACGGGGAATGAACGAGGAGAGGGCGGTGACGAAGGCGGACACCGCATCGAGCCTGAACTCGAGGCACCGGCCGAGCCGCCGCCGCCGCAGGCCTCGGAGGTCTGGCTGGACTTGGAGCCGGAGAGCGATGAATCCAGCCAAGCCGAGCAGAACCGACTCTTCAGGGCCGCGGCCAGGCAAGCCAGTCTCGATCCTGACGACGGCATCCCCTTGTGAGGTCGCGATGAAGATCCAGACCAAGGTCTTTCTGTCCCGAGATCTCGTCCTCGCGCTGGACGAGGCTTCGCGGCGAACCCGCCGCTCGAAGTCAGAAATCGTGCAGGCCGCTGTCGCCAGCTATCTGTCGCCGGACGGTGACGAGGCGGCGGAGGCAGCGGTCGTTCGACGGCTTGATCGCATTGGCCGATCTTTGGAGCGACTCGAAAGAGATGTGACGATTTCCAACGAGGCGATCGCCTTGTTCGTGAAGGCCTGGCTGACGGCCACGCCGAGTCTCAGCGCTGGCGATCAGAAGGCCCAGAACGCCAAAGGGCAAGAGCGCTATTTGGGGTTTCTTGACGCCCTGTCACGCCGGCTGGCGTCAGGCCGGCTGTTGCATTCTGAGGTCTTGGAGGATCGCTCCGGGAAGGCGGAAGCATGACTCTTCTCTGACCCTAGAAGGGTCCGCTTTCGGGAAGTGCGGCCGCAGCCGGCGACGCGAGCGTGAGGGTGACTCCAGAGGGGCCGTTGGCGATGTACGGTTTCTGGCAAGCTTGGTTCGATGTTTCGCACCGACGGATTGTTGCGGAATCTCTGGCCCGCCGACACCGGGCCTACATCGACGAGCTGCCGGCCTTCGCGGTGGTTGTCTGACCAGCAACCCGGGGGCCGTGGCGGGCCGGGCTTTCGTCGACGGCTCTTGGGCCTAGAGGCCTCAGGCGCCGGCGCTGATGAATCCGAGCAGGGCCTGGCGGCCGTTCTTGCGGGTTGCGGTCTGCGGCGTCCGGTCATGAAGCGCCCGCCAGTTGTCGATGACAAGCAGGGAGCCGGGTCTGGTCGGGACAACGACCTGAACCGCGTCGGCCGCGCGGCCGAGTTGTCCCAAAGCTTCGGCGACGGAGGCGGGCATGTCATGGCCGAGATGGTGGAAGCCTCGCGCGATGGACGGCGCGAAAAAGCGGATGCCCCGCGTGCCGTTACCGATCTCGGCGATCACCTTGAACCATCTTGGCGGCTGGGTGTCAGAGTAGCTGAAGGGCAGCGCTTCGCGCTCGAGCACGGCGAGGGCCCGACGCCCGTCCTCGGTCCCGGCCATCTGCTCAAGGACGGCGTTCGAGGACGCCAAGCGCCATGCGCCTGCGCTCGGATCGCCGGGATCCGCCCGCGCGACGTACACCAGGCTGATTTTCGGACGATCGTCGTGGGAGGCGAAGTCGCCGTGCCAGCCGATCGCTTCGGGCCGGTCGAAAGGGGCGGCGTTCTTGCGCCGAGTTGGGGCGGTCCTGATGATCGGGTCTTCAGGCGTGCAGCCATCGGGAACGTAGGGGGTGCCGAGCTGGACCATGAGGGTTCTCAACAATGCGCCCGGATCCTCCTCGGAGAGCTTGGCGAGACCTGTCCAGAACCCCCCGGCCTTGAGCGCAGTGCGGATGTCTTCGAGGTCCGGCGGCGTATCTGAAAGCGGCGCGATCATGCGGGGCGGGCCGCAAAACGGGTTCTCATAGAGGTCGCGGCGGCCTCTTCGAGGAGGGCGCGAGCGTGCGCGGGATCGTAGGGGTTGTCGGCCCGCAAAACCATGCCGGCCCAGGCGTAGGCGTATTCGTCTGCGAGGCTTGTCGCGAAGGTGACGGGATCATCGGTGCTGATGGTCCAGGCCAGCGTCTCAAGACCGCTCTCTCTCGCTTCTTGGCTGCTGCGCGCGAGGAAGGTCTGGGACGCCACCGCGTCCAGACTTCCGACGACGAGGTTCGAGCTCGGATTGGACTCGATCGGGATCTGCCACCGCGCCAGATGCCGGATGACCGTCGATCGAGCCTTTATGAGCAGCGCGAGCTCGTGCGGTTTAGAGGCAAGCACGCGGACGGGACGAGGAGTGTTGGCGCGCCGCTGGAGCCCCCTGCTCCAGATGTAGCGGTGAAGAAGCTTGCGATGAGGTGCCTCGTCGCCCGCGAGGGGCGTCATGGCGCTCTGCAATCGGCGCATGACCGGCTGTCCGATCGCGGTCCATAGATCCATCGCGGTTACGATGGGATCCTCCCCCGCCCCCGGTGCCGCATCCAGACGAGAGAGGACGCTCTCAACCTGATCTTGTAGCCACTTTTCTTCGTCAACCGATCGGACGCCCGCGCCGTGACACTCTCTTGGACGCCGCAGACTTTTGACCTTTGTCGGAAAGCCGTCCGCACTTGCCGTGAAGCTGGCGAGGAAACCTAGGTCCTGGAGGCGGTCGAAGTCGCTGACGTGGATGACCTCGCCCTCGCGACGATGCCACCAATCTTTGGGATCCAACGTCACGGCGAGGCCGTGGCCTATGCGGTCGCCCCGACGAATGACGCCCCATCGGAAAGGTTCAGCGACGGTTCGGACACCGGTGGTCAACCAAGCGAAATCCTCGCCCGTATGCATGGTCACACGCAAAGGTTCGATTTTCATTCGGGGGGCGCCGGGAACCTGGCGGTTCGCGCGGGACGCCAAACCCTTCGACGACGTCCTAGCCGCAACGTCCGATGAGGCCTCCCGCACCTGACGAAGGGTCTGAGCGGAGACCCAGAGAGGCTGATGTTCTTCGACGCCGCAGATGTCGACGCCGCGCAGATCGATGAGTCGGCGCGGATCCTGCTGAAGCAAGTTGGCAATGCGCCTGGCGAGGTCGTTCAGTTTTCGCCTGCTGGCACCGTAAAGGGGGAGCGCCCCCTTGGGTTGGCTACGCTGGAAGTGGATAAGGACAGCGTCCTGAACCCGCGGGTCGGTGCCAGATTGACCAAGGCGGCGACGGGGGGCTCGCCCGCGATCCTGTTCCGCATCTATCCAGTCTTTGGGCGACACCCGATACTCGGTCGATCGCAAGTCCAGCTCCGGCGCTTGGGCGGCCTGGACGCCGACTGACGTCTTGCTCGGCTGATAGGTTTCGATCTGAGTGAAGTGATGCAGGAACTTCGCGAGCCCATGCCGGCCCGGTGAGTGCACCAGCATGCGGTAAGTAGCGGTCTTCACGCGAAGATATTGCAGCAGGAGGGCTTCGTACGCTGTGTCGGGATCCCGAGTGTTCAGGTGGCGGAAGGCCGCCGTGATCGTCGTGCTCTCCGTCTGGGCGACTGTGTCGAGGAAGTCCCGCTGCGAGCTGGGATGCTGGGGGACAGGCGTTCTTCGACGCGCATCGTCCCGCCGTGCGTCCATGGCGAGGCGACGAGCCTGTTTCGGCCACGGATAGGCGCCTACGGCCGGGCCGTTCTGGCCCTCAAACAAAAGGTTGTTCAGCCGCCGGCATAAGCCCCTGCAATCGTCGCACTCGTCGAGTTGGCCGGTGTGTTTCGCATGTTGGCGGAGAAGTTCGGCAGACAAGAATGCCCGGTGCAACTGGCCGAGCCAAACCTCCATGTGTTTCGCCTTCGCAGCTTCGTGCACCGGATCCGACGCGCCTGTCGGGTCCATGCATCGCGGACATCTGCCCTTATGAAGGCCGGGACAGTATGCGCGGGCCAGCCGCAGGCTCGCCTCAAGCTCATGGGGCTTCAAAATCGTACGGACCTGCAGTGAGGCCCACAGCCTGTCAAAGGTCACGCTCGCGGATTGGTGGAGGTGCTGTTGCGCCACTGGACCGTCCGGAGCCATTGACGCGTGCAGGAGGCGGATCCGGGGCGGTGGGGACGCTCGCCCCACGCGGGCTGCAGCGGCGGCCGCGAGAATACTTCCCGGCATGAGCAGCGAAATGAACCGCCAACGGAGGATTTCTCGCCCGGGTTCGTGCTCGTCCACCCGCAGAATGAGATCTCGACCGTCAAACTCAAGCAGATCTCCACCGAGCTTGGAGATCCTTCGGTGAATTGGCTGAGTGTCCGTCAATTTAGCGCGTTCAAGACGTTCGAACGCTATCTCGAGGGCTTCATCAGTGGCAGCGGCTGTGGTCTTCAGATCCTCCTGGTGCGCCGTCGACCGAAGGCGGGCCCAGCCTTCAATGTCGGCTCTCGTCGACGTTGTGCGGACGTCCAGAAAAGCCGCTGGATCGCGCAGATCGGCAGAAATGGCCTCGGCGTAGAGACGATCCGAAAGAGCCGGAAGGTCGACCATCAGGGTTCGCCAAATCCCACGGCGTGAGTTAGTCCAATCTTCTCCGCCCAAGGCGATTTTCGACCTTCCAAGTCGAGGAGGGTTTCGAACTCTTGCTCGATCTGCGTCACCCGGTCGCGAACCTGCCCATGATCGCCGAGCAGCGCCTGGCCACCGGTGATCAGTGCATCTGTAATCTTCTGACGCCGTTCTTGGCGCATCTCCTTCGTCCAATCGTCAGAGACGTCTTTGAGGAGAAACCGCTGTAATTCGAGAGGTAGGCCAATCTCGGGCCGTGCCAGTTGGACCCAAGCCTGCGGCGGCGATTTGTCGATGAGCGTTTGGATATTCTCGAGGGTCGGCTTCTTCGACAGGTTGGGCTTGGCCGAAACGACGCCGGTCCACTTCAGCTGATAGCCGATCCATGCGTAGGCGAGCATCCAAGCTCTGTCAGATAGTGGCAAAGCTCGGATGGTGTTGATGACCACGTCCCAATCGCGGGCCCAGCTCATCAGGCGCAGCGGGGAGGGATGGATCAGGGTCGGCCAGCTGAAATCCATGAAATAGGGCCGATAGTGGAAGGTCCAAACCAGCGCTCGTTCCATTTCCCAGCTCATGTCGGGTGCCTGGACGTTGTAGGAGTCTTCCTGAAGGCTTACCGCCAGTATGGCTTGGCTCCGGCGCACTTCGGCGGTTGCAGACTCCTGCGACCGCCGGACGTCCGGGGTTTGATCGACGAAGGCAAGGGCTCGCGACGCCGGCGGTAGAACTTGGAACTCCGGCCCGGCGCTGAGGTCGATGCGATAATCGAGACCCACAGGAACCGAGAACTGTTCGTTAAATCGCGCGATCAGTCGTCCCTTCAAAGCGAACTTGATCCGGCGCGAGGCCGACACGGCCTTGTTGGAGCCGGTGGATCCAACGAGCTGATCGTATTCGGCGCCTCCGAGAATGCGCGCAACGGCCTGACGCGTTCGATCCTCAGGGTCCGTGACTTCGCAGACCGACTCCCATGACTGCTGCGTGGTCCGATAGGTCGCCAGAGGAAGTGCAAAGGACAACTTGGAAACGACGACGGCCATGCGCGACAGATACTGGGACAGACGCGGTGGCGTATGCGGAAGCTTCTTGTCGCCAAACTGCGCGTTGCCGGAGTCTGCATCCCAGCCCCACCGTTTCAGGATCTCCGAGAAGCGCCTTCGTTCACCTTCGAACGCGGAAACCGGCGGATATTCGAGGATATCGCGCAGGGAAAGGCGATCTAGCCGCCACCGATACTTTGTTGGGAACACCTTTTCGAATGAAGCCTTAGCCAACGCTTTGGCCCATTCATCCTCCTCGTCGAGCGGATTGTCCCTCAACTGCCGATTCGCGACGATATTCTGCTGGCCGAGATAATCGAGCTCAAGCATGTCGAGCATGTGCGACCGGTCTGCGGAGACGATGAAATAGACGTTGTGATCGTAAAGTAGCCGTATCGCCGGCAGGATCTCCCGCATTCGCTCAACCTGCAGGTCGCAGTCATCGATCATAATGACGAACGCGGTTTTGTTCGTGAAATTGAACGGCGCACCGGCGCCCGCATCGATGATTTTTTGGACGAAAGCGCGCCACTCCAATCCCAGCGTCTGCCAGTCCTGAATCTGCTCTTCCTGATCGAGAACTTGGTCGATCAGCGTTTTGCGCTCGCCTAGTTTGCCCCAGCCGGCCACGGCTTTCCGGAACAGACCCTGCCAGCTGTCCATAACCGAGTCTTCGTTGTCCGAGTCCTCGTAGACTTTGTCTCTGGACAGCTTGTCGGCGACACGGCGCCAAGATTGGACAAGTCCGGCCACCACCGGCATCGAGGGGGGGAGGGGGTCGAAATCTAGAATGCCCAGCACCCGGATGTCGCTGGGCGGAGCCCGAAGGCTGGCAACTTGATCCTTCATCTTGAGGAGTTCGGCGCGATCGCCATACGCGTCGGCGAGGCCAGACCGGTCGAAGGTGTCGCCCCAGCGCTCGATCATCGCATACATCAGCGATGTCTTTCCGGCTCCTCGATCCCCGTCCAGGAGGAACACTCTGTCTCCCCGCCTTTCAGCAACTGGCCAAACCGCCTCCTTCGAGGGAACAGGGCGGGGCGGCAACTCCTTGAGATGCTGTTCGATCTTGAGCATGATCTCGAGCTCGTGGGGGGACAGCAGAGCAGGCGAAAGCCCACCGAAGCCGCTCTTGGTCTTATGTTCCGGCATGTTTTCCCCGACGGCTCGGCGTCTCGTGCTTAGCGCGCCCTGCCGGTTACAAACGGGGAAACTGACGCCGGGTCAACTATAGATACGTCTTCCAGACCGGCGTCCCGCATCGCGCCCGCCACCAACTCAGGGTCGCAGCAGCGCAGGCGATGCTGTTCAACCAGCAGCTCGCCGGCGCTTTGTCCGACATAGATATAATCGGCCAGAACCTCGGCGCCCGGACCGCGCTGGGGGCTGAATCGATGGATGAACAGGATGTCGTCGGGCTGACCATCGGGGCCCGGTTCCCTGTCGATCCCGGGTCCGGTGTTCATGCGAGCTGGATTTGCTACCTGAAGGAGCAGCAGACCGCCGGCCGTGAGACCCTTCGCAAGCGCGCTGACGATCCGACGCAGGTCGGCTTCGTCGTCGCAATAGTGCAACGTCCAAGACAGCGAGGTGATGACGTCGTAGCGGGCGACCTCATCGAAATCCTGCATTCGCTCGACGCGAACGCGCGAGGAGGCCAAGCGGTCGGCGGCGGCCCGCACCATGCCTTCAGCGGCGTCGGCCCCGTGGGCGTCCATCCCGTTCGCGATCGCGAGCTCGAGAAACACACCCGTTCCGCACCCGACGTCGAACAGGCGGGTATTGGGTCTGCCAAGGCTGGCGACCCGGTCCAGGACGAACGCATGATCATGCTTGTAGTGACCCGGCGGCGTGTGGAGGTCGTAGCGATGGGCGTAGGTCTCGAAGAGCTGGTGCACGTCAGTCAGTCTCCAGCGGCGCGGGCTCGACAGGCGTCAGAGTCGTGAAAGCGTCGACCATGCGGCGGGCGACCGTTTCGGGAAGCAGAGGTTTCCCCGCCGGGCTGTCGAGGCACAAGAAGATCCGGCGCAGGCCCGCGCCCGCGCGGGCGCTGGTTGTCGCGTCGCAATGCCTAAGGGCCTCGATCTGCTGCTCGGGAGCGCTGAGGCTCCAGGTCGTGAACGGCAGGTTACCGGCGGGGAGGAGTTCGGCGAAGGCGCGGAGACCTGATCCGGCGCACGTCCTGCACGCGATGAGCTGGCGACTGCGAAGCTGCTCGAACCAATCCTTGTCAGGGCTTCGGTCAGCCTGGGCGAGAATCTCACGATAAAGTCCGTCCCATCGAAGCCAGGACGACACCTCTGCGGGGTTGGACTTCGGCGACTTGAGGAAGGTCCCGAAACCCGGCCGGCGCCAGTCTCCGTGAAGCAGAAGGTCGCGGTGGCCGTCCTCGAGATCCTGGAAGGGACAGTCGCCGTCCCAGAGCCCCTCGGAGGCGAGTTTCTTGAGATAGGGCAAGAACATCGCGCGACGCACGCCCTTGAGCACGTGCTCGGCCTGGCCGGTCAGAAAGCCTTCGGCCGACGGCGGAAGGTCTGGCCGGGCGATCAGGAGATCATCTTCGAGACGCGACGCGGCGCGGCTTCCGCGGCACGCCGGGCAGCGACCCGAGACGTCGTGGCGCGAGAAGTCGCGCGGCGTCGGGGCTTGGGGGCCGACGACCCCGTCGTCGAATGACACCAGCCGCGCGCCCGCAGCGGCCTTGACCTTTCCATCTGTGCCGCGAAGTTCCACATATCCCCCGCCGATCGCTAGGGCGTCGGCGACGACGGCGCTCCGGTCGGCCGCAAGGTCGCCGCCGGGTGCGAATCGACTCCCGGATGCTCTCGCGCGTCGAACGTCCTGGCCCATGTTGAGGTCGTCCGTCGCTGCGCCGGACAGGGCGAGACCTTCGGCGCGGATATGCTTCAGGCGATCGCGGATGAGCGAGCGCGGCACGCGGGCGCCCCAGACGCGCATTTCGGCCATGAAAGGATGGATCTGGAGGACGGCGTCCGGGTCTGCCGCCCAGGCGTCCATAAGTAGCGGGAGAGCGGCGTCGCGGTCGGCCTGGTGAAGGTCAAGAAGGATTTTGGCGACCTCTATGTCGATGCCCGCCGCCTCGCCGGTGGTGCGGCCCGCCCAGAGCCGTTCGGACAGGACCATGGTCGGAGGGCCCAGCGCCGCCTCCCCCGTGGGATCGAAGTCATCGGTGGCGGCGACATCGCCGGTGATGATTGTTCGAAGCGCCGCGAGAGTGCGGGCCGCGCGGTCCTCGCCGTGTGACAGGTCGGCCTTACTCGCAGGGCCGTCCGTCTGGCGTGCCGATCTCGTGATCGGCTCCAGCAGGCCGGCGAGGGCGAGGGCCGTCGCGGTTTTGCGGCGCATCATCTCTGACGCGACGCCCTGGAACACGACGTCGCCGCCTTGGGGACCGCTTCCGGGGCCGAACTCGACCAGCCAGTCCGACGCGCGAATGACCTCGAGATCATGCTCGACGACGATGATTGTGTTGCGGCCACCGTCGAGGACGCGGTCCAGGGCCTTGATGAGGGTGTGTACATCGCGTTCGTGAAGGCCGGCCGCCGGCTCGTCCAGGATGAAGGTCGCACGGTCATGGGAAGACGCCAGACGAACCGCGAGCCGCAGGCGTTGCAGTTCGCCGCCGCTGAGGGTGTCGATCCGGCGTCCCAGAGCGATATGGCCGATACCCAGATCCTTCATCATGGCCAGCAGGTCCGCGGACCGCGTCAGGTCGCGGATGTCTTCAGGGAGGCGATCGACCGCCGTGTCGAGAACCTCGCTGATATTCATGCCGGCCACCCGGATGGCTAGGATCGAGGAGCCGTAGCGAGCGCCGCCGCAGGCCGGGCAGACCCCGGATCGGCCGTCGACGTTGACGGAGCCGACGCCTTCGCAGACCGGGCATCGGCCATGGCCCGCGTTCAGTCCGAAATCGCTGGCACCGAGGCGCTCGCCGCGCGCCTGCTCCGAGGCGGCGAAGGCCTTTCGAAGCGGGTCGAACACCCCGCTTAAGGTGGCGACCAGACTGCGCCGGTTAGGCGAGGGGATGGATTGGTCGAGCACGACGAGCTCACCAAGCAAAGACTCTCCCGTGACGGCGCCCCAGGCGCCGTGCGAGCACGGCGTCTTTGTCAGCGCCGGGATGAGCACACCCTTGACGAAGCTCGACTTGCCGGAGCCGGAGACCCCGCAGATCGTTGTCAGCCGGCCCGCCGGCAGGGTCACGTCGGCGTCGCGGATATTGTGGTGGCGAATGCCGTTGATGCGTAGCCACGCCTTGCCGGCGTCAGGCGGAGGAAGGCGCAGGCGAACCTCCTGCGTCTCGGCCGAGAGGGTCGGCGGCGGCCCGTCCCGGACGATCGCACCCCCCGCGGGTCCGGCTCCTGGACCGAACTCGAGTAACCGGTCCGCGACGGGCCACAGGCTCTGGCGATGCTCGTTGAGAATGACGGTGTGTCGACCGCGCAGCCGGCCCAACGCTTCACCCAGCCGGCCCAGGTCGGCTTCGTGCAGGCCCCGGCCGGGTTCGTCCAGGAGCAGGCAAAACCCCGCCTGATCCGGCGCTAGCACCCGCGCGATCCTCAACCGTCGGCTCTCGCCGTCGCTCACGTCCAGCATTCCGCGGCCCGCGGTCAGGTAGGGCAAACCGACCTGCACTACATCTTGAGCGCGCTTGCGCACGGCCACGATGAGTCTTCGGCCCTCGACCGTCCGCAGGTCGGTGAGCGGGCCATCGGCGCGGCACAGGTCCGCCAGGGCCTCGAACGACAAGGCGAGCAACTCCGCGATGTTCCGCCCCGCGACCCGCAGCGCCAGGGCTTGGGGAGACCATCGCGAGCCTTCACACATCGGGCACTGCCCGCTGACGACGATTTCGGCGAGGTGCCGCGCGCCGCGTCCCGCGCCGGCGGCCTTTTCCAGCAGCACTGGAACGAATCCCCGGAACGGGCGGGGCGGGCCGATCTTTCGACCCTTCTCGTCGCGGTCTTGGATCGCCTCTCCCGCCGAGCCCTGCAGGACCAACTCACGAGCCGACGCCGGCAAGTCCTTCCAGGCGGCGTGCAGGTCGAATCCTTTGATCCCGTGAAGTCCGGCGATGGTCTCGTGCTGGATGTTCAGGTTCTTGTAGTTCTTCGCGGTCCAGAGCGCGAAGGCGCCGGCGGTCATCGAGCGCTCGGGGTGACGTATGAGGGCGTCGAGATCGACCCGCCGCGCCACCCCGGTTCCGGTGCAGTTGGGGCAGGCTCCACTGTCTGTCTGTGAGGGCGCGTTGAAGCTCAGCAGATGACGGGAAGGCGCCAGAAAAGTCATTCCGTCGTCGGGGTGAACCCAGTTCCGCAGGCTGTCGAGCCGCGGGCCGAACGGACTGGCCAGGGCGGGGTCGTCCGAGGCCTTGAGGGTGACGACGACCGCGCCGTTTGAGGCGGTGAAGGCGGCCTCCAGGCGCTTGAGCAGGGCGCCCTCGCTTTCTGCGCCTGACACCTTGAGGCGCCCGAACGAGGCTTCGATGGAATGGGCGGTCTTGGGATTCAAAGGCTTGAAGGCGTCGATCTGCACCTCTCGCCCCGTGTCGCGAAGCCTGACTGGATCGGTTTCGCTGTAGAGCCGCAGGGTCTTCACATCGTGGGCCGCCAGACGTTTCACCGCGGCGGCGCCATCCGTCTTCTGCATTCGAACTGGCGCGGCCAGGATCTCGACCTCGCCTCGGTAGTGGCGGGTCAGCCAGCGGGCGTAGGCGATTGGCGACGGCGGAGGCGTGGGGGCCTTGGCGGCGTCGGACCACACGGTCGATTCCAGAATGAACAAGCGCCGCAGCAGGGCGAGCAGTCCGGTTGCGGTCGCGACGGTGGTGCGGATGCTTGGGCGGAATCCTCGCTGGCCGACCAGGGCGGTCGGCGGCATGGCGCTGATGAAGGCGCGGGGGGCCTCGTCTTCCAGGTCGGATTGAGACAAGCCCAGGAAGACGCCGTTCCGCCTCGCTCCTTCCGCCGCGATCGTCTGGGCGAGCAGGGAGCTCTTTCCGGATCCGGAGACTCCCGTGACGACCGTCAGGCTCCCGAAGGGAATTTCGACATCGACGTCGCGCAGATTGTTCGCGTCTGCGCCGAGGATCTGAAGGCTGTTTCTCGGCTGGGCCACTCAGACAGCCGCCGCGCGGTGCATGACCAAAAGCGACCGGGCGTCGTATGTGGACGGGAAGTCGGTGAACCGGACCGAGCACTCGCCGCGATAATGGAGCGCGCGCGTGTTAGAGACGATGAGAACGTCCCCCGGACGGGAGTGGAAGGGGATCGACACCGCCATGGCGGCGTCGTGGAGCCTAGCCATCAGGCCTTCAAGCTCGGCCGTCGGACCGCCCGATCTTCCAGCTGCGATCCGCAAGCTGGCCGGGTGGTATCGAATGCGGCCATCCTCCACCAGCCGGCCCCGCCAAGTCTGGCTGGATCCCTCGTGCGACATCACGGCCTCCCGCGTGGTCAGGAAGGCCGTGAGCTCATCGTCAACGGCCAGATGGGCTAGGAGGTCGGGCAGATCCGCCACGCGCTGCTCGGCGTAGGCATCTCCGCCGGGGTCTTCGACCTCGCACTGCATCAGGGTGGCGACCGGCGGGTCGACTGACACATTGCCGTCGGTGTGGAAGTCGCCCGCCTTGACGGTGTGCGAGAGCGCGCGCGTCCAGGGCGACATTCTGAATCGCTTGACGATGCGGTTGGCCCCATATGCATCGAACCCGGCACCCAAACACGTGGAAAGCAGCACAAGCGTCTTGCCGTCGTCGAGGTCCATGCCGCGCAGCACGGCGTAACCTCTCTCGTCGAGCGTGGTGCGGATGTCGTTGGCAAGAGCCTGCCAAGGCTCGCCGGCTGACGTTTTAAGATCAAGAGCCTGCTCGAGCGCGTCGGCTTCGAGCGCGTCGATGTCGGCGTACCGCGCGGCGACCGATCTCAAAGCAGCGATCGCGTCCGGCGCGACCTGGATTTCAGGTAGAGCGGGCATCGTCACGGGCGGGTGAGACGGAACAGCAGTTTGTGACGGTAATGGTGATCGAACATGGAGGCGACGTCCGCGTATCTGAAGTCCGCCTGGCGGGGGTCATAGCTGATCCACCCCGTTCGCCGAAGAGGCTGGACGACGGCGCTCAGGCCAGCGTTTGCGGCCTCGGACAGGATCTCGAACGGCGTCCGATCGTAGGTTTGGATGCCGGAGGCCTCCATCGCCGGCTTCCAGTCCCGCCATGTCGGGTTCTCGGCGTGACAGCCCAGAACGACATAAGCGGAAGCCCCAGGCGCGAGAACGAGTGCGGTCCGGGCTATGAAACCGGGTAGATCAGGCACCAAGTACAGCACCTCGTGACAGGTCATGAGATCGATCGAACCAGGTGCGATCTCGTCCCAGCCGGCGAGACCGGCCAGGCCGACGTCCGCCGGATAGGGGCTTAGCCTGACCGCCGCCTCCGCACGCAGTGCGGAGGCGGGCTCGATGCCGATGACCCGGTCCGGCCGGAAGCCGTCGATCAGCCGTGCTAGGAGGCCGCCGGAGTGACAGCCCACGTCCAGGATGACGGAGGGCGCTGACACGCCGTCATCCTGGATATGACCGATCAAGGCCGTCCAAAAAGTAGCGTTGGCCTCGGGAAGGCTGGTGTCGAGGGAACGTTGGCTGAAGAAGCCGGCGCGCTCACCCTCGGCCATGGTCAGGGGCAGCGTTGCGAAGAGCACGACCTGGCCAGCATGTCGCCCGCGGTCGGATCAATGCCGAAGTTGATGATGAACAGGCTCACCGACTCCTTAAAAGCCTTCTCCAGCGCCGCTCGGTCCGCTTCGCCCCGCAGGCCGAAATAGGGGAAATGGTGCAGGTATTGGCCGAACATGGTATCGCAGTCCGCCATGTAGGCGCGCGTATCGAGAATGTGGGCGTGCCAGAATTCGTCGACCGGACCGGTGGGGCAAACCTTACGGTCCGGATAGCAGACGTTGAGCGCCAGGAACTTGCGATAGAGGTCTTGGACCTCCTGGCAGTGCTCGAAGGTCCAGCCTTTGTCTTCCATCAGCTTGAAGGTCAGCATGGTGAAATCGAGCTGCGCAGCCTTGGCCAGCGCCTGCTCCATCTCCGGACTATGAGAGACCATCGCTTGGGCTTCGTCGTAGGTGACGAGACCGTCAAATCCCGTAGTCATTCGCAATCATCCTCCGAGTCTAAGATGCAACGTAGCATGGCTCAAGCGAGACAGGCCAGCCGAGCTTGCGACAGTGAGCAAATTCCGACGTATTCTAGCAAGTGGGTCCCCAACGTCAGCTACCGCTGGTGGGCTCAACCGATCGCGGCGACACAGTCTGGCCGACAACGATGCGGTTGGTGGTTGCTTCGATCATCTGCCGCTTCTGCGGCAGGTTCATGGCTTCCCAGCCCCTAGTTAGAGGCCGTGCTCCGGGCATGACCTCCTCTTGAGATACGGAGGAGATACGCATGACGTCGAGTTCGGCTTGAAGCCGCGGAAGCTCGTCGTCGAGCGGTCGGCGACTTTCGGACAGAGGCGCGAAGCGACGGCCTAAGTCCGCCGTCGCGACCTCGCCGTCGGAAGAAGCGCGAAGAGCGCTTCTTCCTCGACGTCCAGCTTCCTGAGGTCAGCGAGCGCGCGTTAGACGAAGCATTCTTTCTCGCGGATCACTCCGGCCGCGCGCGGCGGCGCTGAAGCGGGAGAACCGCGAGCTGCGCCAAGCAACGAGATCCAGCGCAAGGCGGCGGCCTATTTCGCCCAGGCGGAGCTCGGCCGCCCGTTCAAGCGATGATCGCCTTCGTCGACTATCACCGGGGCGGCTGAATCTTCTGATAGAGATTCTTTCGTCAGTGGCGTGTCACGACCCTTTGCGCGCGTTACGCTCCGCCTCCTGCTTGTAGTCCTCTCGCGAAATCCACCCAGTCGGCTCGTGTGGCGTTGATCCCGGCGGCCTGCGGACAGGCGCGTTAGCCCCTTGTCGGATCGACGGGCTTCTCTTTCGCACTTTAATTGCGAATAACCTGGCCAACCATCTAATGAATGTCTTCATCGCAAAGCTCCCCGGGCCTGCCCGACAACACCATCCCACTTGCGGTCCCTAGCGCGGACTTGCCAACCGCTGTCTCGTCAATATTGAGCACGAAATCACTTCCTAGCGCACGCCGGTTGACCCGTGACCTACTCTGAAATACCGGCCCGGGCGGTCCAAGGTTGGGGGCAAGATCACGTCATTTATCATTGCAGGGCACAATGAGAAAAAGCGCAATACAAACCGCCTCCATCCGCTACCGGATCATCGCCGCCAAGCTGCCGACGATGAAGGATTTGGCGTGCTTCACCTTCGACGGCTCGCCGATCAACGAGGGCCTGGTCCGCGCCCTGCACGCGGCTCGTTCCTGGCCGATCACCGCAACATCGTCTTGTTCGGCGGCACGGGCACCGGCAACCCACCTGGCCATCGCCATCGCCATCACTGCCAACGTCGTGCGGGCCGGGGCGCGGGGTCGCTACCTCAACACCGTGGATCTAGTGAACCGTCTCGAGGACGAGGCCCGGCGAGGCAAGACCGGCGCCTTGGGCGTGATCAAGTGGGTGAAGTCGCAGGCCTCCTTCGCCTTCCGCAGAGCTTGGTAAGGGTCCATCAAAGCCTGGCGGATATGTGGCTGCCACGGACGCCGGGAATGACATCAAAACCGGCGGGGATCTGGGTCTTCACGGCTTCAACATGCGAGATGACCCCAACCGCTCTGGCGCCGCCGACCATGTCGCGCAGCGCGTCAAGCGCCCGCTCCAAGCTCTGTTCATCGAGATGTCCAAAACCTTCGTCTATGAAGATGGCGTCAAGCTTCACGCCTCCGGCTTCGGCCTGGACCACGTCCGATAATCCGAGCGCGAGCGCGAGCGCCGCGAGGAACCCCTCACCGCCAGAGAGTGTCTGAGCGTCTCGCTCCCGGCCGCTGTGGGCGTCGAAGACCGCGATATCGAGACCCGCGCGGCTACGTTGATCTTGCGCGGCGGTCTTGCGGCGCAGTTCGAAGCGGCCGGCCGACATGCGATCAAAGCGGATATTCGCCGCACGCAGCACATCTTCAAAATAGGCTGCGATGGCATAGTCGATCAGGGACATCCGCAACGGGTTTCGCCCCTGGGCAAGACGGGACAGTTCGCCGACATGCCGGTGAGAATCCTCGGCGGCTTTCTGGCGCTCTAGGGCATCGATGATCCGCTGTTGGCCAGCCAGCAATTCGCGGACATTGGCGTCCTCATCGGCCAACGTCTTGATCAGCATCTCAAGCGCTTCATCAACCTGATCGCGGGCGAGGATCAGGGCGGCGAGATCCGCGGGGATCTTCCCGGCAACAGCCTCCGCCGCGCGTTGGGCGCGCGCGTGGGCGGCCGCCAGGGCGTCTTGATGCGCCGAGACGAGACCTTGCAGCTCGTTGATCTGACTGATTTCGGCACGGGCCAATTCAAACGTCGCCGCGTCCAGATTCCGAGCCGAGAGAGCCTGTGCTAGGCTTTCACGAGCGCGCTCTGCGGAAGTTTCGGCCCGGCCGGCTTCGCCGCGCCGCTCGCCAAGCGTGGCCTGAAGGACGGCGCTAGCTTGGACGCTTTGGCCAAGCGCTTGTTCAAGCTCGCGGTGAGCGGCCAGCTCCCGAGCCAAAGCCTGCGCGGCGCCAGACAGATTGGCGCTGGCCTTTTCCGCGTCTCGCAGATCATCGGGAACCGTGGCGAGTTCGGTAACCAGGGCGGCGTCGACGGCGTCGAACGCACTGCGAGCCTCGATCAAGATGCTATGCTGGTGCTCCAATTCGACTTGCGCGGAGGTCAGCGCCTGAACGGCCAACTCCGCCGTTTCGCTCGCCTCGGCCGCAGTTGGCCCCGCCTCCAAGGATCGCAGGGCCGTCTCCAGGCCCGTGATCTCCTCGGTCAGTTGGGCGACAGACGTCGAGGGGGAGGTTAGGGTGTTGAGAACGCGAACGAGCTCCTCGGTTAGCACCCGCGCCTCGCCCGCCGCGCGTTCGGCCTGGCCGAGCAGGTCGCGCGCCTGGTTGTCGGCGCGTTCGGCTGCCCGGAGATCCGCACCGAGGTCTTGATCAATGTCGCCGCCGCCGGCCGGAGCGGGATGATCAAGCGCGCCGCAAACCGAACAGGGCTCACCGTCGACAAGGGCCAAGGCCAGATGCGCGGCCTGCGCGGCGTCTCGGGCTTCGCGCGCCATGCCGAGATGTCGCGCCTTAGCGTCGGCCTCGGCCTGAGCCGACGCCAGGTCGGTTTGGGCTTTTGCCGTCACCGGGCCTTGGGCGGCGACCCGTGTGGTCTGACTCTCGTAGGCCGTGGCGGCGGCGAGGGATTGTCGACCTTGAGCCAGCGACAAGCGCGCGACCGAGGCGCGGTCGGCGCCAAGATGCGCGGCGTCGAGCGCGGATCGCGCCAGCGCCTCGTCGGCTTGGCGTTCCTGTCTTAGCGTTTCAGCGCTGGCGTGAGCCACCATAGCGGCGCTCAAGCGGCCCTGAGCGGCCAGTCGCCGGGCCTGCAAGGGCGCGGCGGCGGTCACACGCTCGACGATCCGCTCGGCGCGCTGTTGGGACAGGACGAGCGCGGCGCGCTCCCCCTCGCGGGCCTCAGATGCGTCGAGCGCCGCGCGCGCGGCCGTTTCGGCGCTCTGCAGCAGGGCGAGTTGCCCTTCAAACGCGGTGACCGCTTGGGTCAGTTGCTCGGCCGATCGAAGAGCGTCCTGAACACCGTTGGAGAGGGGCTCAAGCTCGCGCGCGGCTTGAGCGCGCGTAAGTCGCTGGCGATCCAGAAGTCGCACGGGTTCCAGAGCCTGCTGCTCGGCCAGGCTCGCCGCGGCCGTCGCCGTTTCGGCGAAGAGGGCGCTGGTCGCGCGACCGGCGACAAGCGCTGTTTCCGCAAGCAGTCGGTCGGCGTCCAATTCAAGTCTATGCAGGCGGTGCGCCGCGACCTTGGCCTGCCGCTCTTCAGCACGTTGGGCCAAGGCCGCCAGGTCGTCGACGCCAAGATCCTGCAATCGACTGGCGACGTCTCGCCGCGCGGCCAGCACGATGGTTTCCAGATCCGCCGCCTGAGCGCGCAGCCGTTCAGCGGCGCGCTCATAAAGACAGACATCGAAAAGCCCGCGGAGAATTTCGGAACGCTGATCGCTGCTCGCGGTCAGAAGATCGCGAAAGCGACCCTGCGGCAGCATGACGACCTGGCGAAACTGCTCGGCGTTATAGCCCAAGAGATGGGTGAGCGCTTCGTCGACCTCTCGCACGCGCCGTTCGGCTATGGCGACGCCGCTGTTGCTTTCGGAGATGTCCTCGATCGTTAGCAAGCTCACGTCAAAGAGCGCGGCGGTCTGGGCGTAGACCCGGCTCTCGCGACGCGGCGACTTCAGATCCTGCTCGGGTTCGCGACGCACGACATAGCGCTTGGCACCCAGTTCGAAGATGAATTCGACGAAGGTTTTGGTGTCCAGATCCGCCAGGTCCGAGCGCAGGTGGGCCCGGGTCCGCTCGCCGCCGGACGACACGCCGAACAAGGCGTAGGACATGGCGTCGAGCACGCTGGTTTTGCCCGCGCCGGTCGGCCCGTAGATCCCGAAAAGCCGTTGGGCCAGCGCCGTTCGAAAATCAACGACCACGCGCTGCGCGAAAGGGCCAAAGGCTTGGACGGTCAAACGGATCGGGCGCATCAGAACGCCTCGTCGATGAGGGTCAGGGCGGCTTGGGCAATGGGACGTTCGATCTCGAGCAAACCCTCTCCACGCACGTCGTGTAAGAAAGCGTCCAGGACGTCCATCGGATCGCGACGCGCCTGGCTTGGGGTTACGCCCGCGCCGCCGGTGCGACCGGCCCGTTCGGGGCGAGCGATCTGTAAGGCGTTGGGATATAGGGCGCGAAGCTGGCCCATGGGATCGATGAGGTCGCCCTCGTCCAACAGGATCGCCTTGACGAAGTCCTGGCTGGGCGTTCCGCCAGCCTGGCTCAGAAGATCGTCTAGTCGCCCTTCGACCACGCGCACGGCGCGTCGCGGCGTCAGGTCGCGTGT
The DNA here is from genome assembly GCF_058681225.1 of Caulobacter sp. FV1ye6ST. Lineage (NCBI taxonomy): Bacteria > Pseudomonadati > Pseudomonadota > Alphaproteobacteria > Caulobacterales > Caulobacteraceae > Caulobacter > Caulobacter sp. FV1ye6ST. The sequence goes on along the minus strand of NZ_CM178733.1, from coordinate 2,924,883 downwards.
CGCCACGATTGGCCCGGTGGCGCCCAAGTCGACGATCGAAAACGTCTTGTTGGCGCCGGCCTCGTCAAAGCCAAACGCCATGGGCGCGCCGCAGTAGCGAATATGCTCCGCTCCAGCGCTTTGGCCGCGATGCAAATGGCCCAACGCGACATAGGCCGCGCCGTTGAACACCTCGTGCGGCACGGTTTCAACGCCGCCGACGAAATCCAGGGAACGCTCGGCCTCGGTCACCGAGCCGCCTTGCACGAAGGCATGGGCGGCCACCACCCAACGCGCGCCGTCTGGAATCAGGGCCCTGGCTTCAGCGAGTTGGCGCACCAGCACGTCGGCGGGGCAGTTCATCGCCGGGTCCTTGTAGTGACCTCGGGCGGCGTGGACCTCGCTGAAGGGCAGGGCGCTGAAAGCGACCCGGCCATGGGCGTCGGACAACACCAGCGGGTCGGCGCGCGCGCTGAGCGGCCCGCGGATCAGAACCCGGGCGGGGTCTTGCAGCGCGCCGCCAAAGCCCACCCGTTCGGGAGCATCATGATTGCCGGCCAGGGCGATGATGGCCGCGGGCGTCTCCCGGTAGACGCGGGTCAAAAACCGGTCGAACAGGTCAACGGCTTCGCGGCGCGGCACGGCGCGATCGAATATATCGCCGGCGATGATGATGGCCCGGGCGTCGGTCTCCACCAGAGCGTCGAAAATCTGATCGAGCACCAGCGCCTGATCATCAAGCAGACTCTCCTGGGCCATCATGCGGCCCAGATGCCAATCGGAAGTATGGAGAAATCGCATGCCGTTCTCTCATAGCGGGGATCAGCCGCCCGCCTGACGCCCGATGGTCGATGAACTCTAACCGCGCCAGAACCAACGGCGTTTGGCGGGAGCTTGTTGGGGAGGGGGAGCCACCGCAAGCGACGCTGGGCTCGTGGCTGGGGCAACGGCCAGCCGGCTCACAGCCGCAGCGGCGGTCAGGCCCAGAAGATCGGTCAGTTCATTTTCAAAGGCTCGCGTGACGTCGTCATGACCGCTGCGCGCATGCGCCACCTCGTGAAGCAACACTCCAGCATAGGTCGCAAGCGAGTTTAGCTGGTCGTGGCGGATGACAATGCTCGACGTCGCGGGATCCCAGAGCCCCAGGGCGTCGCTGCCGCTGAAGAAATCCTGCCGCATCGTTCGGCTGATACGGACCGCGCGCGCGCGACGCGGCATGCCGCCGACCAGGGCGACCAGGCGGTCGGTCATGGCGAACACCGCCGCTTGGGAGGGTTCTAGGGCGCTAGGGTCTATCCAGTCGAACGTGAAGCTGTCGTTCCACTCGCTCTGATACACCCCAAGATCGCGGATCGGCGCGCCGCTGAGATCCTTGCCACCAGCGACTTCGGCCAAGATTGAATCGGGCACGGTGACGATCCTCAGCCCGTCCCCACGGGCGAGGTTGACGGCGCTGACATTGGTTTGCAGCTGAAATGACGTGACGAAAAGGACATCGCCGGCGGCGTTGAGGATTTTGCAAGCGTGGACCGCGACATCCTTCCAGGCCACTTCGTCAGAGGCCGTACCGCGTTCCAGGGCCATGAGCTGGTCCGCCAGGACCTGGGCGACGCCGGCGCTCTTGGTTTGCAGCAGCATGGCCTTGACGCGCTCGCCATAGGCGGTCCGTCCGACATTGGTGCGCTCGCGATTGAGCGCCTTCTTCATCGTCTCGGTCAGGCTGGTGATATCGTAGGAGAAGGCGAAGTTGTCCTCCTCGGCCACAAGCAGGCCCGCGACGTAGATTCGGCTCTTGGAGCCGCTTTTGAATAGAATTCTCCCAACCTTGGTGTCCTCCAGCACGGTCTCGCCGGAGAACTTCAGGAAGAAGCTTTTGGCCCTTTCCATGTCGGCGCCCGGCAGTCCCGGCAGCCGAATGGTCGTGCCGGTCATCAGCGGCTCGCGTGGCGGACTGACGGCGGCGTGAAGCGTCACAACGTCGCCAAATCCATGCTTGGCGCGTTGCGCAAGCGTGATCACCCCGTGGGAGGATTCGATTTCAACGCCCACGCCGTTGCGATCGAGCGTGGCCATCGCGTCCTTGAGACCCACGCCGAACTTGCCGATCACCTGGCCGACGGCCGCCAACTTTTCGGGGTTCTCATTCTGGGTAAAATGCTCGTAACGCAGTCCGCGACCTTGATCGCGAATGGTCCAAACGCCATCGGCGTCCTTTTCGATGCGCGCTTCGGCCGTTCCCGTCAGGACCTGTTCGTCCAGGGCGTTGGCGATCAGTTCGCGCACGGCATGGGCGTTGTCCCAAGCCTCGAGGATCTTCTTGATATTGAGGTCGAAGAGACGGCTGTCGGTCATCGAAGCATCCGGCTGGCGGCGAGGGGTCTCAGATCTGCGAAAGAGACTTGTAGTAGCGCGTTGGACCCGGGGTCCCAGCCTGGGTCATGAAGCACTCGGCGTAGGCGTCTATGCCCGCCATCACCGCCTGGAGCGCGGGGGCCGAGAAGGCCTGGGCCTGGCCGGTCGCGTAGTGCGCCAGGAAGTTGCCAATCACGCCAGCGACATGGGTTTGCAGGCCCTGGACTTGCGCGGGGGTCATGACCAGCGAGCCGGCGGCGCCATGCAGCTTGACCGCCGCCTCGATCGCGGCGATGGCGGCCCCCACCTGCTTGTCTTGATCATCGACGGCGAAGTCGACCGGCACAGGGATCCTGACCTTGGTGATGATTTCCAAGAGCTTGTATTCGAGATACTGCCGGATTCGCGGCGCGGCGTACTCGACCTGCCCAGCCTGCAGAAAGGCGAGCGTCGCATCGCGCACGCGGTTGACCGCGCCGGTTTGCGGCAGCACGGCGGTCTGCGCCGTGCCCTCCAAACGCTGATGGCGCCAGTCTGGATCGTTGCTGCTCCTGTTGAAGAACTTTTCCAGCAACGTGTCGTGGCTCAACAAGATCACTTGCGGTCCGTCGCTCTTGGCCGGCCGGGCGAACTGGGTCCGGATCAGTTGCATGAGCTGGTACTGATGACCGGCGTCAAAGCTTGAGGTTACGTCGTCGAAAATCACGAACTTTGGAGCGCCGCCATAGAGACTGGCGGCCGCCAAATAGACCGAAACCGCGAAGGCGTTGCGAAAGCTCTCTGACAGCAGGGCCTGAGCCGACACGTTCTTTAGGCTGTAGAACTGCTCCAGGCCCAGCGTCAGGGTTTCCTTGCCGTCGGCCTTGATCAGCGTTGGCCGCACCGGTTGATGCATGATGTTGTGAAACAGGGTTTGGCAAAGCGGTTCGACAGCGGCCAGCCTGCGCTTGGAGGCGTCCGCCTCGGCCGTCGCGAAGCCGGCGCTGACCGCATCGATGAAGGCTTTGACGCGGGTGATTTCGGCGATCGTGGCTTCGGATTTGAGCAGCTGCGCACGCTCGCTGTCCAGCTTGAGCCAATTGCCCTGCAGTCGGCGAGCGCTTTCCAGAGCCGTAGTTACCGCCACCATCGAGGCGGGAAGCCGTTGCTCCAGCTCGGCCTTGGCCGCTTGGGTTTCGGTGAGCTTGGTTTTGGCGCGATCGACAAGGACTGTGCGCCAGGCCCACAGCGCTTGGACCTCGGTCGCGCTGAGACCGCCGGTCGACACCTGCCGTCCCGCGGCGGCGAAGAGATTTGCCTCGCCGTCCACGCGAAACTGCGTTTCCAGCGTTTCCAGCTCAGCCCAGGCGCCTTCGGCCCAGGCCGCAGTGATCTGACTGGTGGCGCCATCGACGGCCGCGTAGGCGCCCAGCCGATGATTGACATGCTCAAGGACGGAGGTTTGACCGGTGTGCTCGCAGGCGGGACATTGGTTCTTGTCGGCCCAGCTGTCGTCGACCAGCACGTCGCGGCCGGCGCCGTACAGTTTGCGCAGAAGCTCGCCGGAAGTTTGGTTGAGCGCTCCGTCGCGGTCCGCCGCCAGGGCGACCATTATCTCGTACTGGGTCAACTGCGCGCCGCCGTTCAACAAGCCCGTAAGCTGGATCTCTTGGCGAACCAAGTCGGTCAGCCGGGCGCGGTCTTCGCCGCCCTCCGCCAGCTTTACCGCTTCGATGCAGGCATCGACCTCGATGGCTTCGAAATTTCGATCGGCGCAATGGGGTTTGAGCACGGCGATCTGATGCAGGGCGTTGTGCGCCGCGACGCTGACCGCCTTGGGATCGGCAAAGTCGGTGAGCTTCTGGGCGGTCAGCTGCTCGAATGCCGAGGCCGCCTCGGCCTCATGTTGAGAGATTTGGCCTTTCAGCGTCGCATGCCCTTGGAGAAGCGCGGCGCTTTGGACGTGATTGTTGAAGGCCTTGGTATGGGCCAGCGCTTGGAGCTCCTGGCGTAGCGCCGAATATTTGGCCAAACCCAGAAGACCGGAAAAGGCGCGGCCACGATCGAGCGCGTCCGTCTCCATGAAGCCTTGAAACATCTTGTGATCCAGGAGGACGAAATCGCGGTTGAGCGCCTCGAGCAGTGCCTCGGCGTCGACGCCCGGAGGACCCGTGACCGCCCGCGCGCCGCTTGCGCTGCGCGTCACAGTGACTTGCACCGAGGCGCCGCCGGCCGCCGGCGCCAGCGTCAGTCCGACGGTGCCCATCCCTTGGGAGTGGAAGCGATTGACGTAGTAGTCACCGCCGCGTTCCGTGGCGGCCAGATTGTCGAGCTTGCTTATGCCGCCGCGCAAAGCAAACGTCATCGCGTCGAAGATGGACGTCTTGCCCACCCCATTGGGCGCTGAAATCGAATTGACGGCGTCTGTTTTGAATTTGAGGATCAGAGGATCGTCCTCGTTGTTGATCCCGCGGAATCCTTCGATGGAGACCGCTTCCAACAGCCACCCGGTCATGGGGCGTCGCCGTTTTGCCGGGCGGCCGTCATCAGCGCATCCCAAATCTCGCCCTTGCTGACGTCGCCCGCAGCCAGGCGTGTCAGAAACGGTGACAAGGCCGCGCCAAGCTTAGCGTCCAGCGCGACGCCCTGTTGAGACAAAGCCGTCATGTTTTGCTCGAACGACTGATCATCATCGATCGCGAACAGAAACTTGGCCTTTGCCATATGCTCTCCTCCTCGTCGGACATTGACCCCGTTGGATTGGGCTTTTCGACCGGCTAGAAAGCTCTACAGCAGACACCCGCTGAGCGCGAATTCTATTGCGAAACTCTCTTGGGAATAGCGCCTCGTTTCAGGCTCAAATCCTTTTTGCGGTCCGGTCATGTTTCCACGTTCGAAGCGACAGCCGCTTGGATTCTGTTTCGGGCGGCAGCGGAAACGCGTCGCACTCCAAACTGCCGGGCGATTTCGACCACAGGGTCAGCATTGGAGACGCGCCGCGCCAAGGCCGACAGCTCCGCGTGAGGAATGTCGTCGATGAAACGGATATCGGCTTCGCTCGCCGGCACACGGGCGCGCGACCAGGTTTCCACCGCCGCCCAGTCGGGCCAGACGAACACCAGGCCGTCGGGATCCGCGACGGCCGGAAACAGGGCGTTGGCGACCAATTCGACCCGTTCTCGGATCAGGCGGCCTGATTGCTTGAACCCGTGGGCGCGTGCAATGCGGTTAACCAGCGCGTCCATGCGCAACGGTCCCTCGCCTCCGACGACCCTGCGGGTCAGTCGCTCGATCGTCGGGGTGTAGATCGGCTCGTAAAACGCGGCCGGATCGAGAGCTGGTTCGTCGGACAAATCCACCATGCGGTAAAGATCGTCCTGACTCGGCGAAGTCGCCTCCAAATCCGGGAAGGCGACGGCGCGCGCGAATTGCGCGACGCGGCCGGTTGGACTGGGCGGGTCCGAGGGCGTTTCGGCCGTTTCTTCCGGTTCTGGCAAACTGACCGGGACATCTTCGGCACCTCGGGCGCGATCGGCCTCCAGCAAGCCGGTCAACGCCGCGTGGAGAAGATCGAGCGCCTGTTGACGATTGTGCCACCAGGCCGTCGACCAGACGCGCTCCAACTCCCATCCTAAGCCCTTCAAAATTCCCGCGCGGACTTTGTCCCGATCACGCGCCGTGGCCGCGCTGTGATAGGAAGCCCCGTCGCACTCCACGCCCGCCAGATAGGCGCCGGGCTTGTCGGGATGCACCACGCCCAGGTCGATCCGGAACCGCGAGACCCCGATCTGGGGGATGACCGTCCAGCCACGCTCGCGCAGGCCGCGCGCCACGGCCTCCTCGAACGGCGACTCGTAGCCCCCGACCGAACCCTGGATCGCCGCGGCCAAGGCCCTGGGACCTTGTTGAGCAAATTCCAGGAGGTGCTTGAGGTCCCGCACCGCATCGGCCGAGGTCCGATTGAGATCGACCATTTCAGGGCCGAACGAGGCGAAGATAATCATCTCCTCGCGGGCCCGCGTCACCGCCACGTTCAGCCTCCGCCAGCCGCCAGAGCGGTTCAGCGGACCAAAGTTCATGCTCATGGTCGGGGCGTCTGGCGTCTCGGGCCCATAGCCGACGCCCAGGAGGATCAGGTCGCGCTCATCGCCCTGGACGGTTTCCAGGTTCTTGACCACGACAGGCTCAAGGCAATGGTCGCCAAAGAACCGCTCCAGCGCTGGGTATTTGGCGCGCTCCTTGTCGAGCAGGTCTTCGATCAGTCGTTGCTGCTCGGAATTGAGGGTCACGATGGCCAACGATTTGCCGCGGCCGCCGAAGGTCGGATCCCGGAGCCGCCGAACGGCTTCCTCGACCATCGCCTGGGCCTCGGACGCGTTGGTGCGGGACTTGCCCTTGGCGTATGCCCCGCTGACCCGCCGCAGACTGACCATGGTGTCCTGGGTCACAGCCGAGGGGAAGGTGACCAAACGGCTCTCGTAATAGCGATGGTTCGAGAAGGCGATGAGGCTCTCGTGGCGCGAGCGGTAGTGCCACTCCAGCGTATGTCGCGGCAGGCCGGCCGAGAGGCATTCGTCCAGGATGCTTTCCAGATCCTCCTCGACGCTGTCGTCGATCTCGTCTTCGGCCGGCGCGCCCGCGCCACGCTGGAAGAAATTGGTCGGCGGCATTTGGCGCGGATCGCCCGCGATCACGACCTGTCGGCCTCTCGCCAGGCTGCCGATTGCGTCCCAAGTGGTGATCTGACTGGCTTCGTCGAAGATCACCAGGTCGAACAAGGCACCGTCCGCCGGCAGGTACTGGGCCACTGAAAGCGGGCTCATCAACATGCAGGGCGCGAGCGTGGTGATGTCTGGTCCCATTTCGCTCATCAGGGCGCGCACCGGCTTGCGGGGTTTTTGCAGGCCCAACTGATGGCGCAGCGCGCCGAATCCTGAAGATTTGGCGACGGTATTGCGGTCCGGGATCTGGCCCGAGATTTTTGCGCGGATGTAGCGAACCGTCAGGTCCGCCACGCGATCGTCCAGCGCGCGGAAGTCGGCGATGCGATCCTTTTCCTCGCGCGCCGTGAAGAAACGCAGGCGGTCGTCGGCGTCTATGCGCCCGGCGGCCCACCATCGCGCATAGGCCGTCTCGAACTGCGTAGCGATCTCGCCGGGACGGACCCTGCGGCTCTCCAGGGCCTCGACCATGCTGTCGAGCTCAAGCGTCACGGCCGCGCGTCGGGCTTTTCGCCACAAGCTCCAATCGCGAAGCTGGGGTTGATGAGCCAACAGGGTCGCGCTCATCGTCGCGATCCGCTCCAGCAAGTCGGGATGATCGAGCGGCTGCTCGCAACGGGCGACGGCGCAGAATCGCTCCAGTGCCGTCTCGAGATCGGCGTGCGCACCGCGCCATCGCGCTGTCGCCTGCCGGATCGGCATGGCCTCCGCCAACAATTCATTGCCGTCCACCACCACCTGTCGCACCGCGCCGCGGACGGCGGTGAAGGTCTCGGGCGTGGAGGCCAGCTTGGCCGTGGCGGCGCGTAGTCGTCGCGCAACCTCGAGCGTTGCGGCCAGCCGCGCTTCATCGGTCGCCAGACCCGTCCAGGCCGAGGCCCGGCTGGCCTGTCCCTTCAGCTCATCCAAGCGCTCCAACTGGCCTTGCATCGTCTTCAGGCGCGGCAGGTCGGCACGCGCGTCGGGTTTTGCCGCCAGCTTCGCGGCGGTCTTCAACGCGCCGTTCACCGCAGAACGCCCGATTAGGTTCAGAGGCCAGAACACCTTGTCGGACTTTTCCAGCTTCGCTTGCAACGCCGCCGTCTGAATTTGGCGACACGCCTCCGACGGGTAGGGCTGGGACAGATCTCGTTCGGCCGTCTGATAGGTCTCGAGATGTTTGAGTCCGCGCTCCAGCGCGTCGATGACCGCCGTCGCGTCGGGCACGAAGGCGAAGCTCAGGTCCAGGCCGTGGGCGGCGTCGATCGCATCGGCCATGGCGGTCAGCGCTGTGAGACCCAGCCGGTCACCGGGCCCGCGCGGCAGGGCCAAGCAGGTTTCGAGTTCCGCCCGTCGAGCGCGGGCCGTTTCCCCCGCGCGCGCCAGGGCCGCGGTCGCGGCGACCATATCGGCCTGCCATGCGCCGGTGAAATCATCGGCCGCGATCACCCCAAAGGCTTCGCTGTCCAGCGCGTCGACGGCGTCGAACAGGCGATCCATCTGACGGCAGGCTTCGCGCATGGCGTCGAGCGTCACGCGGTCATGGCGACGCTCGGCGGTCCAGCCGAGCTCGGGCGTGCGGGCGTCGGCGTCGCGGACGGTCCGACCGATCGCCTCGAAGAGGCTCAGGCCATTCTCGGACCGAGCATGCAAGAGGTCGACCAGGCCGTTCAGCTCGTCGCGCAACGCAGCGAGCTTACCGGTTTCCGCGGTCCAGTCTTCCACCGCCACGGTGTCGCGCGTGTCCCAGGCGCGTCCCAGCTGCTGGATCACCTGGGACTTGTTGGCCTTGTTCGAATGCAGCTCCAGACAGAAGGGCGCCAGACCTCTGGCGTCCAGGCGGCGGTAGACAACCTCCAGGGCCGCCATCTTCTCGGCCACGAACAGGACTTTGCGGCCCAGCGCCAGATTGTGCGCGATCATGTTGGCGATCGTCTGGGACTTGCCGGTGCCGGGCGGGCCGTCGAGCACGAAGTCGCAGCCCTGGCCGGACGCCACCACGGCGGCCAGCTGGGAGGAGTCTGCGGGGAGCGGCGCGAACAAGTCGGATGGCCGGACCTCCTGGTCCAATTTGTCGGCGTCTGGGAAACCTTCCTTGCAGAGGAACGGGTCGCGCGGCGTGTCGATCAAATGGCGCACGACCGCGCTGGCCTTCAGTTGGTCGACGCGATCGGTCAGGTCCTTCCACATCAGGTATTTGGCGAAGGAGAAGACGCCCAGGGTCAGCTCCTCGGCGACCTCGAACCCCGCAACGTCACGCACCGCGCGCCGAACCGCGGTCCAGACGGCGCGGACATCCACGCCATGGTCATCAGCCGGTAATTCACCTTCCAACTCGGGAATGGTCAGCTCGAAATCCTGCTTCAACAATTCCAGCAGGGTCAGGTTGAAGCGCGCCTCATCCTCGTGCGCGGTCATCACCACCCCGGAGCGTGCGCTCTTTCTCTCAAGCGTCACGGGCAACAGGATCAACGGCGCGTGATAGGTGCGAGGATCGGCTTCGGAGCGCTTCCAGTTCAGGAAGCCCATGGCCAGAAACAGGGTGTTGGCGCCGCCTTCCTGCAAATCGAGGCGCGATTTGCGATAGAGTTCGACTAGTTGGGCGTCCAGCGCCTTGGCGTCGAGCGATGAGAGGACCTCGCCGACTTCCAGGGCCTCGCGGGCGTGGGCCTCAAGCAAGTTTTCGCCTGTCCGGGCTTCATGCAGGGCGGCTTCCCGCCCCCCTGCGCCAAAACCCTCCAGCTCGGGCAGAGGCTTAATCCGGATCTTGGCGCCGTCCGTAAGCAGATCCTCGAGCCGGGCGATGTCAGGACAGATCAGGCGCAGGGCTGTGGCGCTGGGTTTGGTGTGTAAGAGACGGTTGCGTACCGTTAGATCGAGCAACTTGCGCCGCCACTGGTCGATCCGGCCCCTCGGCGTCGCCTGGGCTTCATTGGCCAGGTTTCGGTCGAAGTCGGGCAAGGCAGGCGCTTCTTCCAGGCTCTCGGCGACAGACGCGCGCCCGTCCGACTCTTCGGGCGCGACGGCGGTGATCTGCAGCGCCACCGGTCGCAGGCGTTGCATGCGCGCACGGCGGATATCGAGCGCCAGGATGAAATCGTCCTCGTGCTCGGAGGCGATCTGGCGGCTGGCCGTCTCCACGGCGTGGCTGAAGGACGGCGCGGGCTTGCTGGTCGAAAGCGTGGTTTCGAACAGTACCATCTCGCCGAGCGCAACGCGTTTTCTGACCGCCACCACGTCGTCGGTGATCAGGCTGGCGAATTCCTGCGGGATCAGCCAGCACCCGACAAAGGCGTGGCCTTTGGTGAGGATCAGGACGGGATTGAGTCCCATCTGCTCCAACCCTGCGGCGAACAACAACGCGGTGTCGAGACAGGTCGCCAATCCGCCTTCGAGGATGGCTCCCGGCGTGCGGATCTTCTGGCCATTCGTCTCGAAGCTCGCCGGCGGCAAAGCGTAAGTCAGCCGCAGGGATGACACCGCCGACCAGAGCGCGGAGGTGAGCTCCCACACCCGTCGGCTCGACTGGCTTTGATAGCCATCCAGGGTGTCGGGTTTGCCGGCGCTTTGCAGCACCTGCGCCGTACGCTTGAGCAGTTGGTCGACAGCAGGATCATTGGGTGTCACGAAGGCCGCCAGCAGCTCCGGCATGTAGCCGACGCCGCCCCACTCGTTGCGCGCTAACACTTCGACGGGAAAGCGCGCCCGCGCCAGTTCGCCCTCTTCGCCGCGCACGCAGATGACGACCTCGCCCGCTAGGCTCTCGGCGGTTTCAAACAGTAGGCCGGCGTTCAGCTCGATCTTGCGATCAAGAATGCGGGTACGGACCTGCGGCTCCAGTCGATCGATGCGCCAGGTCTTAGGCGTCAGAAATCCTGGCTCGGAGGTCAATTCGACCGTCAAGTTTTCCAGTGTCGTTTCGCCGGCCTGTTCCAGCTCCAGATCCAGCAGCACGGGGGCGCTGTTCTGGTGCGAAGCAAAGGTGACTTTGCTGGCGATGCTCGCCAGCACCCGCACGGATGTCTGCATTGTTTCCCCCACTCAGAGACATACACCCGACGGCCCAGCTTAGGTCAACTATGGGTGGCTCCGCGCAACGACAGCGCGGTAATCGGGTGCATTGGGCCGGTCGCGTCTACCTGACTATCGGCCTCGACCGCGGAAGGCCAACACGATAGCGGCCGCCTTTAGCGGCAGATGGCCGTCATCGCCGAGCTAATCAATCAACGCCTTAACGTTAGGCTGGATGACGTGAAGGGACGAGAATTCGTCCTGAAGCTCGATCCTAAGGCAGATCGAATGTCCAGAGTCTGGAGCGAAGCCAATGTCCGCATTTGGCGCAACATGGCCGGCGAGCTTGCGGCTCCGCTCCCGGAGTGCTTTAGACCGGCTTCGGCCAGCCCTTCTCCGTCCTGCAGTCGGGTCCCTGCGAAGCTGGCGCCTCCATTTGCACTCCCGGTCTCGCCGATTGGGGGAGCGAACCTCGTGATCGCTGGGCCGCGGCGCAGTGAGGCGCTAAGCCGCCAAGCTTGTCAGAAGACAGGCGCGCTCCAACGCTCGCTTCAGACTCGCATCGCCGACATGGGCATAGAGCGCGGTCGTAGCGATGTTCTCATGCCCAAGCAGCCGTTGCAGGAAGAGCAGGTCAACGCCGTCCTCCAGCAGCAGGGTCGCACAGGTATGGCGCAACATGTGTGGCGTCACTCGGCGCGCGACCCCTGCGGCTTTGGCAAACAGGCGCAGGCGCTGGCGAAACACTTGCGTCGTCCATCCGCCGCCCGACGCCTTGAACAGGGTCGGGGCGGCGGGTCGCAGGAGCGAGGCGAGGCGTTGGCGCAAAACCGGCTCGACCACAGGAACCCGCCGCTCACGCTGACCCTTGCCACGGATATGCAGGCTGCCGTCCAGATCGAAGTCGGAGGGGCGCAGCTGGACGAGCTCTCCCACTCGCAAGCCCACGGACAGCAGCAACAGGACGGCGATCGCCAGTTCCTGGGCGTCTCCGCTGGCGCTTGACGACGCCAGCCGGGCCGCTCTGGCCAGCTTGGCGGCGTCGTCACGAGTCAGGCAACGGGGCAGGGACTTGGCCCTCGGTAGGCCGATGTCGAGGCCTTGGAATGGTGACGAGTCTATCGCCTTTGTTCGCACCAAGTCGGAAAAGAAACCGCGCAGGCAGGCCAAGCGCCGGCGCGTCGTGCGGATCGCCATGCGACGATCGGTCGTCAGGTAGCGGACGTAGGCCAGGATCGGCGACGCCTCTTCCATCCCGTCTTGCGGAACAGGCGCAAGAGCCGCCCTGGCTTGAGTAAAGGCGGCATAGTTCTTCAAATCCGAACGATAGGCCCTGACCGTATGCTCGGACGGATCGCGGCGCGCCTTCAGGCGCTCCAGATAGGTTTCCGCAAGTTCCATTGTAACGATCATGCTCATCTCCCTAGATTGGGGCGACGAGCGCAAGAACCGCACCACTGGCGGCGCTAATTTCGGTTCCGTCCCAAAAGCTTCACCTTTCAGCGAAAGGAGTGGTGCGATACAACCGGTAAGGGTTGGCTGGATAATTCTGGATTATGGATCAAGAGGGCGCACTCGGCGCATTGCGATCGTTTATTCGCAAAGCGCCTGACGCCGCGGGCGTCGATCTGCTGGCGCTTCCGGCTGTCGGCGCAAGACTGGAAGGCGAGATCGCCAGCTTCAACCGGCGGGGTTCTCTTGAGGTTATCGACACCGAGGCCCAGCTGGTCGCTCGCTGTTCCTCGCTGGAGCGAGATCTAAAGTACTCCGGGCTCCGACGCGGGGCATCCGACCTGCTCAATAACCTTTTCAATGTCGCCGTCGTGCCTGAAGGCGTCGATGTGAGCTTCAAACTTGGCGTGCTGCAGGGGTTCGGCGCGTCCGAAGCCAAGTTGGACCAAGTCTACCTCCTGCGGCGCGACTCGATGTTCGGCCACACCGTCAGCCGGTTTCTCAGCGCATTCAAACCGCTGCCCCCGGACATCCGCCCCAAGATCGTCTTCGATGCGCAAGGCGAGATTGGCGACGCGGTGGAGACCCTGTCTTGGGCGCGAGACGCCGCGCGCGTGTTCACGCCCGCAACAGATGGCGTCTCTGAACTTGTCCTGCCGAAACGTTCCGCCACTTCAGACCGGTTCGCCGATCTCTGCCTTGGCAGGGCCTACTCGTCCTGCGCCGAGCTTGCATTGGTGCGGCCCGAGCCAGGCGCGGCCGGCAGCCTGCAGCGCCGATATGTAGCGGCGCTTTATCAGCGGGTGCAGGCCAAGAAGGGATGCGATCGGCGCTTTGACGCGGAAGCCGATCTTCGCGAGCTGGAATCCTTCCTCCTGACAGTCCTTGAGGACAAGAGGCGTGGCGATGTGGCCTGGTTCGCAGAGGCCCTGGTGTTCACCTTGCTGGACCGGGCGTACGTCCTTGAGGAGTCTGCCTCGCCGGTCGAACATGCTTTGACCCTGGCACGCTATCTAGGTGACGAGCTTCTTGAGGCCTTCGCGCTTCGCTTTGCCAACTTTACCGCTGGGGTCAGCCCCTTTGCGCTCGAGCAACTCGGCGTCGCCGCAGCCCGTCTCCTGGCAGCCGGGCGACTGGGAGAATTCGTGTCGACCCGAGCGAACGCGGTGCTCACGGCCGCCCACGCTTCGTCGCCACGGTGGGACCTAGGCGAGACCGCGGCCCTGGCCGAGTTCGCCTTAGAATGGACGCCCTATGCCGATCGCCTGAGTTCAGTGCTGAACGTCGTTGGGATCTCGTTTCTGCTTTCAAACCGGTTGGAAGATGCGGCGGATTATTTTCGCCGCGCGTCGCGCGCCAACGGGGGGCGACTTCATCAGATCAGCGCGCAGGTGAATGAGGAAATCGCGCTCAGGCTGGCGGGCGAAACAGGGCGTGACGCTCATTTAGCCCGTATCTGCGCGGCGATAACCCAAGCGCGGATGTCGACCAAGCTGAGCTATCACCACACCTACCTATACGCCAACCTCGCGGCCCTGGCGGGCGCGGACCTTCGAGGCGAAATTCAGCAGCTGCTAAAGCAGCAGCGATTTATGGACTATATCGACGAGGATGTGGATCAGGCGGCGCTTTTTGGCTACCTGGCGTCAAACTTCTCGTGGGTCTCTCAAGGCGCGCGGTTCCGCGGCGCGCGCGGCGAGTTCGTCGATCGCCACGGGCTTCTTCCGCTCGCTCAATTCATGTGGAGCTAGTTGACGCCAAGCCGAGAAAATAGCCCTGCGGCGATGAGGTAAGCGGCGGCTTTGGCGTCGTCATCGGCGGGCGCATTGATGATCCCCGAGAGCTCCGGAGCGACCTTGTTGGCGTTGAGGTAGTCTTTGGCGAAGGCCATGACCGAAGTCCCGGGTGCGATCGTGGGCATAGGGTTGATTTCGAGGAATGTGCAGGCGGCCAGATCAACGGGTTCGCCAGCCATGGGCAGCCGATCAAGCCGAACATCGACGCGCGCCACGGCCGTGACATGAAACGCTTTAACCAGCTTGACCGTCATCGCGGCCAGTTCGGGCGTTACGGCGCAAAAGCGTTGTTCAACTTGGGTGCGCACCCCGGGATGGCGCTTTTCATAGGCGTCGTAGATCCACTCCTCCGGATCGGCGCGATCAGGGACATGGATCATGGCGCCAGCGCAAACGAGCGCCTGATGGACCATGGAATAGAGGATCACGATCGTGGCGTCGTATCCTGGGACAAAGGCCTCGGCCAGCGCGTCGGGGCGTGGGCTGTGGGCCCAGTAGTCCCGAAGCGAGAGCCGTCGCAGGCCCACACTGCTTCCAAAGGTCATCGGTTTTTCGATGATGTCCATTTCCGGATCAGTGATGGATCCGGCAGAAGCTGGAACCCGCCAGCCGTTCAGCGCCGCCAAGCTTTTGGCGGTGTCTTTGCGCTCTCCCATCAAAACCGTGATCGCGTCGCAAGGAAACACCGGCACGCGCCGCCATCTGCCCAGAGCGGGGACCAAGGCCCAGTTGTCTAGAAAGCGATTTCCCGCATTTAGATTAAGGATGTAATCAACGTTTTCCGCTTCCTGCTGATGCGAAAAGTGCGAGACGATCTGATCGACGTTAAAGAACGTCGGAACACCCTGCAGCGCCTCAACACCATACGAAAACAGCGCGATGACGTTAGTTTTCCAGCGATGATACCAAGTTTCTTCCAGGGAACCTTGAAAACGGTCGCTGTAGACGAGGGCAAATCGCTTGTCTCTCAATTGCGCGATGAAATCGCCGGGATGGAGCCCCTCGCTATCCATAATCCAGAATTATCGTGCCGTCGGTCCCGCGCGGACTAGCGGCGAAGAGCGTCGGGTCCGATGGCGCCGGCGGAGCATGGGCGACGACAACTGCGCGTGCCGCTAGGCTTGCGCTGGGCGGTCTCATCGCGCGCCGCGATGGCGACATCGTCTTGTTGCTTCGGGCGGTGGGCGAGGTGACGAGCAGCAAGACCGACCGAACGGCGGCGTCATGCTCAGACGATAAGGCTGTCCCGGACGGCCGGGAGGCCGATGTGGCGGGCGCCCGGGAGGAAGGGACCTGCGTGTTCTTGCGGTCGCTTGCCGACGGTGCAGTGTCGGCCTGGGGCCCCGCCGGGCTCGCGCGGTCTAGGCGTTCTGGATGATCGCTATTGAACGTTGCAGATCCGAAGCATGGCGGTGGATGCGGCGATGGCTTCATCCGGAGGAAGGCCGCGGCTGATCTTGGCGCGTTTGATCGCGGCTTTGCAGGCGGGGTTTGGCGAGCCCGTCGGATCGGAACGACGGTTGTCGATCCGCGCATGGCCGGCGGGCTCAGGCCAGAAGGCGACGAGGCGTTCAACGGACCCGGATGCCGGCATGGTTCCCAGGAAGACGACAACGCCGATCGCGACCACCAGGGCCAGTGCGCCCAGGGTCAAGGCGGCCAAACCTGCGGAAACTTGCGTAACAGCGGACGCAGGCGCGCGGCGTTGGAGGAGTGTCATGATCCGACCCTCTAGGTTGGACCCACGCTGCCCGCGCCAGCGGGCCGCGCCAAGCGCGTTTTGCGGTTAAGAGGCTTATCCGGCGCACGCGTGACATGGCCGCAACGGTGACCCGGGCCGCCGTCCGCCTGTCTTTGCACGCCAAGGTACGATCCGCCGATTTGGCTGTTGAGATCGGGCGAAAGCCGGTCTTCTTACTCATCCCCGTAAGCAACGGGGACCCGCCGTGGACCATTCCCAACCTCAAACCGCCGAACGCGATCTTGGACGTGAGCGCAGCCGTCAGATGCTGCGCACCGCCCTTGGCCCTTTGCTCGCGCGGCTGGAAGACCCTGGCGTGGCCGAGGTCATGCTCAACCCCGATGGGCGGCTCTGGATCGACCGCTTCGATGTTGGCCTAGTCGACGCCGAGCTGACGATGTCGCCGGCCGAGGCCGAGCGGATTCTGCGCCTGGTGGCCCACCATGTGGCTACTGAGATCTCCGCAGAACAGCCAAGGCTGTCGGCCGAACTTCCCGGCACGGGTGAACGCTTCGAGGGCTGGCTATCGCCGATCGTGGCCGCGCCGTCCTTCGCCATCCGCAAGCCCGCCAGCCTGGTGTTCAGCCTGGACGACTACGTCCGCGCTGGGGTCATGACGCAGCGGGAAGGCCAGGTGCTGGCCACCGCCGTACGCGAGCGCGCCAACATCCTGGTGGCCGGTCCAACCTCCAGCGGCAAGACCACCCTGGTCAATGCGCTGCTGGCCCAAGTCGTCCAGACCGGTGACCGGCTGATCCTCTGCGAGGATCTGCGCGAACTGCAGTGCGCGGCGGACAATGTCGTCGCCTTGCGCACGCGCGAAGGCGTGGTGAGCCTGACCGACCTGGTGCGCTCGGCCCTGCGCCTGCGGCCCGACCGCATCATCATCGGCGAGGTGCGGGGGGCAGAAGCCCTGGACCTGATCAAGGCCTGGGGGACCGGGCACCCCGGCGGCGTCGGCACGCTTCACGCCGGCTCGTCGCTGGGCGCGCTGTTGCGGCTGGAGCAATTGATCCAGGAAGCCGTGGTCACCGTGCCGCGCGCCCTGATCGCCGAAACCATCGATCTGATCGCGGTCCTCTCCGGGCGAGGGCGACAGCGCCGCCTGGCGGACCTCGCGCGCCTGGAGGGCCTGGGCCCCGACGGCGCCTACCAGCTCAGCCCCGCCTGAGATCCCGCCCCTAAACCCCGGAGTTTTCCAATGTTTTCCCGACATCGCGCGGCGGCCTCGCCGTGCGCCAACCCTGACCCGCGTCCGCTGCTCAGCGGCTTGATGCTGGCCTCGCTGCTCGTGGCCAGCAGCGCCCAGGCCGCCGGCTCCTCCATGCCCTGGGAAGAACCGCTGCAGCGCATCCTCGAGTCGATCGAGGGCCCCGTCGCCAAGATCATCGCGGTGATCATCATCATCGTCACCGGCCTGACCCTGGCCTTTGGCGAGACCTCCGGCGGCTCGCGCAAGCTGATCCAGATCGTCTTCGGTCTCAGCATCGCGTTTGCCGCGTCGAGCTTCTTCCTGTCGTTCTTCTCGTTCGGCGGCGGAGCGCTGCTCTGATGGCCGGCGATCGCGCGATGGGGTTCGCCGCGCCCGTCCATCGGGCCCTGCTTGAGCCGATGCTCCTGGCCGGCGCCCCGCGCGCGATCGCCTTGGTCAACGGCACCTTGGCTGCCGCACTCGGGGTGGGGCTACGACTGTGGGTCGTCTGTCTTGCCGTGTGGCTGGTCGGTCATGGGCTGGCCGTCTGGGCCGCCCGACGTGACTCGCAGATCTTCGACGTCGGTCGCCGGCATGTCCGGCTGCCCGCCCACCTGGAGGTCTGAGCCATGCTCGATCTCCGCGAATATCGCCGCTGGCCCGCGCACTTGGCCGACTACCTACCCTGGGCCGCCCTGGTCGCGCCGGGCGTGGTGCTGAACAAGGACGGGTCCTTCCAGCGCACCGCCGAGTTTCGGGGGCCGGACCTGGACTCGGCCACCGACGGGGAGGTCGCTGCGGTCGCCGCCCGCCTCAACGGCGCCTTGCGTCGCCTGGGCTCGGGGTGGGCGCTGTTTGTCGAGGCGCGGCGCGATCCAGCCCAGGCCTATCCGGTCAGCACCTTTCCCGATCCGGTCTCGGCCCTGGTCGAGGAGGAGCGCAAGGCGGCCTTCGTCCAGACCGGCGATCACTTCGAGAGCCGCTACTTCCTGACCCTGACCTATCTGCCGCCGGCCGATCGCCGCGGCCGCATCGAGGGCCTGTTCGTCGAAGGCCGAGCCGGGGCGGGGGGCGATTGGCGCGCCGAACTGGCTGGCTTCGTCGATCGCTCCGATCGGCTTCTAGCCTTGCTCGACGGCCTAATGCCCAAGGCCGACTGGCTGGCCGATGCGGCGACCTTGAGTTTCCTGCACGGCGCGGTCTCCACCATCCGCCAGGCGGTGGGTGTTCCCACGACGCCCATGCACCTGGACGCCCTGCTGGCGACGCAGGCCCTGACGGCTGGTCTCGAGCCTCGCCTGGGCCCTGCGCATCTGCGGGTCCTGACCGTGGTGGGCTTCCCAGCCGTGACCGTTCCCGGTCTGCTCGACGAGCTCAATCGCCTGGGCATGGCTTATCGCTGGACTACCCGGGCCATCTGCCTGGACAAGACCGACGCGGCCAGCCTGCTGGGCAAGATCCGGCGCCAGTGGTTCGCCAAGCGCAAGTCGGTGCTGGTCCTGTTGCGCGAGGCCCTGACCCAGGAGCCGTCGCCGCTCGTCGACAACGATGCGGCCAACAAGGCCGCCGACGCCGATCTGGCCCTGCAGGACCTTGGCGGCGACGCGGTAGCCTATGCCTATGTCACCGCCAGCCTGGTGGTCTGGGACGAGGACGCAGGACTGGCCGCCGCCAAACTGGCCCTGGCCGAGAAGGTCATCCAGGGCCGCGACTTCACCGTCATCCGCGAGAGCGTCAACGCCGTGGAGGCCTGGCTGGGCACCCTCCCAGGTCACGCCTACGCCAATGTCCGCCAGCCGCCGCTCTCGACCCTGAATCTGGCCCACATCGCCCCGATGTCGGCGGTTTGGGCCGGGCCGGCGCGCAACACCCATCTGGACGGTCCGCCGCTGCTGATCGCCAAGACCGCCGGCTCGACCCCGTTTCGGCTCAGCCTGCATGTCGGCGATGTCGGGCACACCCTGATCGTCGGGCCGACCGGGGCCGGCAAGAGCGTGCTGCTGGCCCTCTTGGCCCTGCAGTTTCGCCGCTATCCGCAGGCCCAGGTCTTCGCGTTCGACTTCGGCGCCTCAAGCCGGGCCGCCGTGCTGGGCATGGGCGGGGCGTTCCACGATCTCTCAGGCGACGGCGGGCCGGCCCTGACCCTGCAGCCCCTGGCGCGGATCGACGAGGCCGACGAGCGGGCCTGGGCGGCCGGATGGCTCGCCGCCGTGCTCGCACGTGAGGGCGTGGTCATCACGCCGGCCGTGCGCGACCACCTCTGGGCGGCGTTGGCGAGCCTGGCCAGCGCGCCGGTCGCCGAGCGCACCCTGACCGGCCTTGTGGCCCTGTTGTCGAACCCGGCGCTCAAGGCGGCGCTCGGGCCCTTCATCCTGGGCGGACCGTTCGGCCGGTTGCTTGACGGCGCGGGCGAAGCCTTTGGGAAAGCCAGCGTCCAAGTTTTCGAAACCGAGGGCCTGGCGCGCGGCGCGGCCGCCCCGGCGGTTCTGGCCTATCTCTTCCATCGCATCGGGCGGCGGCTGGATGGTCGGCCGACCCTTATCCTGATCGATGAGGGCTGGTTGGCGCTCGACGACCCGGCCTTCGGCGCCCAGCTGCGCGAGTGGCTCAAGACCCTGCGCAAGAAGAACGCCTCGGTGATCTTCGCCACCCAGTCGCTGGCCGACGTCGTCGAAAGTCCGATCGCCGCGTCGATCGTCGAGAGCTGCCCAACCCGGATCTTCCTGCCCAACCCGCGCGCCCTGGAGCCGCAAGGGGCGGCGGCCTATGCCCGGTTTGGGCTCAACGATCGCCAGATCGAAATCCTCGCCCGCGCCACGCCGACCCGCGACTACTACCTGCAATCGCGCGTCGGCGACCGCCTGTTCGACCTGGGGCTGGGACCCGTGGCCCTGGCCTTCTGCGCCGCCTCGTCCAAGGCCGACCAGGCCGCGATCGGCGAGGTCCTGGCCGCCCATGGCCCCGAAGGCTTCGCCGCCGCCTGGCTGCGTCGCCGAGGCTTGCCCTGGGCCGCCGACCTGCTGGTCGGCCCTTCGGCCGACGCCTCGCGCGCGCCTGATCCCCATCCAAACCCCTCATCGGAGAGACTGTCATGACCCTGACCCGACGCCGTCTGGCGGCGGCGCTTCTGGCCGGCCCGGCCCTGGCCGGTCTCGTGCTCGCGCCTCAGGCCGCTCAGGCCCAATGGACCGTCTTCGACCCCAGCAACTACGCCCAGAACGTCCTGACCGCCGCCCGCGCCCTGCAGACGATCAACAACCAGATCACCTCGCTGCAGAACCAGGCCCAGATGCTGATCGGTCAAGCCAAGACCCTGGCCAGCTTGCCTTACTCGTCCCTGGCCGCGCTCCAGGCGCAGGTTGACCGCACGCGGGAGCTGCTCGGACAGGCCCAGGCCCTGGCCTATGACGTTTCGCAGATCCAGCAGGCTTTCCGCGCCAACTATGGTGCGGTCGATCTCGGCGTCAGCGATGCGACTCTGACCGGACGGGCCGACGCCCGCTGGACCGCGGCCGTCGCCGGGTTCGAGGATGCGCTCAAGGTCCAGGCGGGCGTGGTCGGCGGCCTGGGCGCTAGTCGCGACCAGCTCACCAGTCTGGTGGGCGCCAGTCAAGGCGCGGTCGGCGGGCTGCAGGCGGCCCAGGCCGGCAATCAGTTGCTCGCCCTTCATGCCCAGCAATTGGCCGACCTGATCGCGCTGAGCGCCGCCCAAGGTCGCGCCCAGGCTTTAGAGGCGGCCGATCGCGCCGCAGCCCGCGCCGACGCCAAGGCCCGGTTCTCCAAGTTCATGGGGGACGCGTCCCAGCCATGACCCGGGCCCTCGTCTGGGGGACCGTAACGATCATCTTGCTTGGGGCCGCTGGCTTGGCGGTTACAGCGTCCCAAGCGCCAAACGCGTCGCCGCGGCCTTCCGCTGCCGCGCGCGATCCTGACCTGGCGCGCTGCCGCGATCTTGGCGAGGCGGCGCAGGCCGATGAGAGCTGCCGCGCCGCGTGGGCGACGGCCCGCGCGCGGTTTTTCGATGGCGGCCGGCCATGAGCGACACCGGCGTCATCGATCGCTTCTTCGACGTCTTCACCCGCTACATCGACAGCGGCTTTGGCCTGCTGGGCGGCGAGGTCGCCTTCCTGTCGACCACCCTGGTGGCTATCGACGTCACCTTGGCGGCGCTGTTTTGGGCCTGGGCGTCGGGCGAAGACGTCATCGCCCGGCTGGTCAAGAAGACCCTCTATGTCGGGTTCTTCGCCTTCCTGATCGGCAACTTCCACAGCCTGACGGGGATCGTCCTCAAGAGCTTCTCCGGCCTTGGCCTAAAAGCCAGCGGGGCAGGGGTATCGGCCGACGACTTCCTGCGGCCGGGCAAGCTGGCGGCGCTGGGCCTCTCGGCCTGCAAGCCGATCCTGCAGGCGGCCAGCGACCTGGGCGGCTTTCCCGGCTTCTTTGAGAACATCGTCCAGATCGTGATCCTGCTGATCGTGGCTTTGTTCGTCATCGTCGCCTTTTTCATCATGGCCGTGCAGGTCTTTGTGGTGCTGATCGAGTTCAAGCTCGTCAGCCTGGCGGGCTTTGTCCTGGTGCCCTTCGGGCTCTTCGGACGCACCGCGTTCCTGGCCGAGAAGGTGCTGGGCAACGTCATCGCCTCGGGCGTCAAGGTCATGGTCCTGGCGGTGATCGTCGGCATCGGCTCGTCGCTATTTTCGGAATTCACCAGCGCCGCCTCTGGCCAGCCGACCCTCGAAGAGGTCCTGGCCATGGCCCTGGCCGCCCTGACCTTGCTGGGCCTGTCGATCTTTGGCCCCGGCGTCGCCTCTGGGCTGGTTTCCGGCGCGCCGCAGTTGGGCGCCGGCGCGGCGGTCGGCACCGGCCTGATGGTCGGCGGCATGGCCATGGCCGGAGCGGCGGCCGCCCAGATTGCAGTCGGTGCGGGCTCAAGCCTGGCCGGCGGTGGAGCCAGCAGCGCCGCCAGCGGGGCGGCGGGCGGCCGGCTTCCGCCGGGCGGACCGGGCGGCGGACCCGAAGGATCACCGCCTTCTGGACCCTCATCGCCCGGCGGCGGGACTGGTGGCGGTGGCGCGGCCACGGCGGCGCCTACGCCCAAGCCGCGCGAGCAGGATAGTGGCGGCGGCGAGGGTGGCGGCAGCGGTGGCGGCGAAGGCGGCGCGTCGGCTCCGCCGGCCTGGGCCCGTGACCTCCAGCACAAGCAAGCCCTGGCCCATGGCGCGAGCATGGCCATCCACGCCGCCGGCAGCGGCGACGATCACAGCGGCGGCGCCGCACCCAGCCTGAAGGAGGACTGAGATGAACCCCTTGAAGGGATCGGCGCGCTATGGCGCGACGCCGCGGCCGGAGACGCCCTACCAGCGGGCCGGCCAGGCCTGGGACGAGCGGATGGGCGCGGCCAGGGTCCAGGCGGCCAACTGGCGGCTGATGGCCTTGAGCTTGTTGGCGCTGTCGGGCGGGTTGTCGGCGGGCTTGGTTGGCCTCGCCTTGCGCGGCGGGGTCACGCCCTGGGTCGTCGAGGTCGATCGTCTGGGCGAGCCGCGGGTCGTCGCGCCGGCGGTGCAGGGCGCGCGGGCGACCGATCCGATGATCGCCTGGACCCTGGCGCGCTTCATCACCGACGTGCGGGCGGTCTCCACCGACCCGGTGGTCATGCGCCAGGCCTGGCTGCGGGCTTACGACTTCACCGACGCGGACGGCGCGGCGGCCCTGTCCGACTATGCCCGGCGCAACGATCCCTTCGCCCAGGTCGGCCGGGCCCAGGTGGTGGTCACCGTGTCCAGCGTCGTGCGCGCGACCCCGAGCAGCTTTCGGGTGGCCTGGACCGAGCAGCGCTATGCCGACGGCCAGCTGGCCGGGACCGAGCGCTGGACCGCCATCCTGACCCTGGTGGTCAAGCCGCCGCGCACGCCCGAGGGCCTGCGGGTCAACCCGCTGGGTGTCTTCGTCTCGGGCCTGTCTTGGTCCAAGGAGTTCGGCGCATGACCCGCCTGGTCGCAAGTCTGATGGTCGGCCTGGTTCTTCCGGGCGTGTCGCTGGGCCAGCCGTCCGGCCAGCTGGCGGTTCCCGGCGGCGCAAAGCGTTTCGTCTTTGCCGATGAAGCGGTGTTTCCGGTGATCACCATGCCTGGTCGGATCACCGATATCGTCCTGGAGGCGGGCGAGAGTTTGGTCGGGTCCGGCCCTGTGGCGGCCGGCGACACCGCGCGCTGGGTGATCGGCGACACCATCAGCGGCGCGGGCGAGCAGCGCCGCGTCCATGTGATGATCAAGCCGACCGCGGCGGGACTGGCCACCAACCTGATCATCAACACCGACCGGCGCACCTATCACCTGGAGCTGCGCGCCTCGTCCCGCACCTGGCTGTCCCAGGTGTCCTGGCGATACGAGGCGGCTTCCGCGCCGGTCCTGGTCGCGGCGCCGCCAGCGTCGATGTCGATCCCCGCCGTCGTGGACGCGCCGACCGGGCCGCTGAACTTGGCCTACCGCATCAGCGGCGACCATCCGCTCTGGCGGCCGGCGCGGGTGTTCGACGACGGACGGCGGGTCTTCATCGAATTTGCGCCGTCCATCGACCTCAGCGACCTGCCGCCGCTCTACCGCGTCGGGTCCGACGGCAAGACGGCCGAGCTGATCAATTACCACGTGGAGGCGCGCCGGCTGGTCGTCGACCGCCTGTTCGATCGGAGTGAGCTGCGGCTCGGCGGCAAGCGCCAGGCCCAGGCCGTTCGCCTGACCCGTCTGACCCCGCTGACGGAGGCTTCCCGATGAGCCAGGATCCCCAAGAGGCCGAAAAAGCCATCGCCAAGACCTTGCGACTGCGCGGCACGCCCGCGCCGGTGGCCCAGGTCTCGCGTCGCGCCCTGCTCATAGTCGGCGCGGTGCTGATCGCCGGCGTGGCCGGGGCGGTGAGCTGGTCGCTGATGGACAAGCGCAAGCCGGCGGCGGTCGAGGCGACCTACACGCCATCGCCGCCGCCCGAACGCGTCACCGCCTTGCCGCGCGGCTATGTCGGTCCGGCCAGCGTGCCGGCTCTCGGCCCGCCATTGCCAGGTGACCTTGGTCGGCCGATCTTGAGCGCGGCGCGGGCGCGTCAGGCTGGCGAGCTGACGGCCTTACCGGTCGGCGAGCTTGAACGCCCCGCTATGGCTCCGGCCGTTTCTGTGGCGGTCGATCCCCAGGTTGAGGCCGCGCGGGAGGCCCGGCGCGCCGCGATCCAGAGCGGTCTTTTCGTAGCGGCCTCGGCCCGGCGTGACACGACGCCTGGGCAGGGGCAGGGGAGTGGTTCAGGAGCGCTGGATCCTTCCACGGCGGACGAGGGCGGGCAGGCGGGCGATCCTCGGACCACCAGCGCCGAGCGGCTGCAAGCGCCGATCTCGCCCTATATCCTTCAGGCTGGCGCGATCATTCCCGCCGCCCTGGTCACCGGCTTGCGCTCGGACGCCCCGGGCGTCGCCATCGCCCAGGTCACCCAGGACGTGTTCGACAGTCTGGGCGGCGGCGTGCTGCTGATCCCGGCGGGGTCACGCTTGGTCGGTGACTATGACGCCCAGGTCCAGAGCGGCCAGAGCCGGCTAAGGGTCGTCTGGACGCGGCTGATCCTGCCCTCGGGGCGGTCGATCGTGCTGGACAAGCTACCCGGCGCCGACGCGCAAGGCATGGCGGGTCTGCAGGATGGCGTGGATCGCCATGGCGGCCGCGTCCTGGCCGCCGCCGGGCTCAGCACCCTGCTGGCCATCGGCGCCGAGGCCGGGTCATCGAGCGAGGAGTCCGACTTGGCCCGCGCCGTGCGCCGGGCCGGCGCCGACACCGCCAGCACCGTTGGCCAGCAGATGGTCGGCAAAAGCCTGGATCTGGCCCCGACCCTGACCATCCGGCCCGGCGCGCCGTTGCGGGTGCTGCTGACCCGCGACCTGGTGCTCGAGCCCTATGACGACAACCGCCCCTTTGAGAAGGAGACGCGATGAGCAAGTTGAAGCTGGGCGCGCTGGAAGATGAGACCCCCGTCAAGCTGACCCTGGATCTGCCGGCCGCCATCCATCGTGATCTGGTCGCCTACGCCCAGGCCCATGCCGCCGAGAACGGGGGCAAGGCGGCCGAGCCGGCGCGGCTGGTCGCCCCGATGTTGGCGCGGTTCATGGCCACCGACCGGGCGTTCGTGCGCGGGCGGCGGGGGCGGGGCGACTAGGCAATCTCGCCAGCCGCGTCGGGCTGAACCAAGCACGGCGTCAAAGCGAGGGACCAAGACGCGCCAGCGGCGCCGATCGGTCGTTGGGCGGCGATCTTCAAGCCTCGCTCTGTGGCGATCTAATCCTGGCCGTTGAGCCGGCGTTCGAGGGCGAAGACGCTTTCCAGGACGGTTTCGAAGCTTGGAGCTTCGCCGAAGATCATCGGCCGCATCAGCGCGTAGTCGCGGCGCAGGTCGTCGTACATCGGCCCCTCCGGCGACAGGGCGAAGGTCGGCGGCCTGGCGCTGGCCAGGTCGAAATCGGGCCGGTCGAAGAACATCCGCGCATGGGCCACGCAGTCGGCGCCGAGGGCCGTGTCCGCCATGGCCGCCTGGCCCACCGCGCCCTGCATCAGCATGTGCAGGTCGTAGAAATGGCGCGAGATCCGCTGGCCGCCGCCGCGCAAGGCCGCCCTGCGATCGTACCAGCGCCGCAGGCCATGGAGGATGACCACCTTGTCCCAGAAGGTCCGCTCGGCGTCGACCGTGACCACATTGGCCACGGAGAGATCCAGGCCCGGCGCGTCGTCATCGACATAGGGGCGGATGGTCCTGGTCGTGTGCGGATCCAGCGCCGACTTGGCCCCGGATTCGATCTTCACCGTGCTGCGGACATAGTCGTCCGCCGGCGTCGCCGACGGGTAGCTCAGCAGCAGGGTCTGGGCGTCGTCCGGGGCGGTTTCCAGTCGGAAGCGCTCGGCCGCCAGGCCCGTCCGCGCGGCGGTCTGGGCGATGGCCGCCTGCAGCGCCTCGCGCAGATCGCCCTGGATATAGGCCGCGCCGGCCGCCTCGATCGCCTCCAGGGCGGCTTTGCGTTTCTTGCCGCTCATCGCCCGCAGGTCCGCCACCGAGGTCGGCTCGCCAATATCGTCGCGGAACACCGTCACGTCGATGTCCTCGGAGAAGCGCTTGATCAGGCCAAAGCCCTTGGACAGCGAGGTGCCGCCCTTGAAAAGCAGCCGAGGCGCGCTGTCGGGCCGGCCGTTGAACAAGGCGTCCAGCACCCAGCACACCCAGAAATCCTTCTCGGTGTTTTGCGGCGTCGACCCCAGCCTTTGGGCCGTGGCGGTAAACAGGCCCGCGCGCTCTTCGTTCTCGGCGGCGATGATCTGGTCGAAGGCGGGGTTCATGCGCTCGCCGGCCCGGCCGGCTGGGCGGCCAGGTCCCGCGCGAGATAGGGACGCAGGAGGTCCTGCATCCAGGCGGGCAGGGCGGTGAAGCCCGACGCCAGGTCGGCCCGCAGCGCCGGGCCTTGCGCCGGATCGGCGAGCAAGGCGCGCACGCGCTGGTCGTAGCGGTCGACTCCGTCGTCGTCCTGACCCAGGGTGTCGCGAACCCAGTGCAGGGCCTGGACCAGCCGCATGGCCGGGCGGCCGGCCCAATGGAGCTTGCTGGCGGCCGTCGGCCGGAAGGTGATGTCCATGGCCCCCAGGCGGATCGGCCGCAGCCGCGCGTCGGCATGGACCACGATCTTGGCCGGTACGGCGTTGGTGAACCCCAGGTCGTTGGCCGCGGTCATGCCGTCGACCAAGACCCGGATCTGGTCGCGACGCGCGACCGCGTCGATCACCGCTCGGGGATCGGGCGGGCTTTGCGCCTGGGTCAGGCTGTTGTGCTTGGGCTGATCGTAGAGGCCGCGGTCGATGCGGCGCAGGAGGCCGCGCGCCACCTTGCGCTGCAGGGCCTTGTCGACCGCGTCGCGGCCGCCCAGGTCCAGGAAGTCCGAAGGCGTCCAGACGCGTCGGCTGGCCCCCTGGGAGATCCGGGCGTCGAGCGTGGCGGTGAGGTTCGCGGTCGTCATGTCCGAAGTGTGTAGTCGTTTTTCTGACGTTGCGCAAAGTGATTGTCCGGAATTTGTCTACATTTTTCGGACATGCCCTCGATGTTGAGCTTGTGAGCGCCCCTAAGATTGAGGCTCTCGCGACGTGCAAGAATACTCAGCGCCAGCTTTTCGACGGGGCGTCAAAGTCTAAAACTATTCCGAAAAGGCACTCGGCAGATCTGCTCTCAGCGTGAAAATCGAGGTTTGCTAGGCGCAAGGCCGTGCGATTTCTCAACCCGGCATGTGCTTGGCGTGGCGATCTAAAGGTTCCAGATACGCGCCTCGCCGTGAGGGCGTCGTTGACCGCGAGTTGTCCACGACAGACGGATGAATGGCAAAAGTTGGCCGCTGCGGGCCGGGCGAAAGCAAGCCCGCGCTGAGCGGCAGATGAGACTCCACGCGCACTCGCGCGTAGCTGCGGCGTCGTTGCGACGAAATATCCAAATAATTTTGTAATGATGTCGAGTGGTGAAGGTTATTGTGATTTAAAGTTGTGGAGAGTTGGAAACAATTTTCATCCCATGGGTTTGTTCGGTCCATGGGAATTTTAGAAAATGGCTCGCGAGTGCATTTTGTACGTTGAAGATGATCTGTTGTGTAGCTTGGAAAATTCGGAAGTTATTCGAGGGGGTGGATTCGACGTGGTCGAAGCCTGCTGCGCCACCGAGGCGGCGGCGGTGATCGATCGACACGATCCCCTCGCGGCCTTGGTGACGGACATCAACCTCGGCGACGGCGCGGACGGTTTCGAGGTCGCGCGTCATGCACGGTCGGCCTATCCGGGCCTTCCGGTCATCTATGTTTCAGCGGCGGCGGCGCGCGTTTCGTTGGAAGGTCTCAAAGGCGCCGACTTCATCGCCAAGCCTTTCCACGCCCAGCAAATCATCGACGCGCTCCATCGCATCGTTCAGGTGGAGAGCGTCTTGTCCATGCTGGACACGGCCACCCCGAACGGGGTTTGGGCCAGGGTGAACAAGGCGCAGCCGGACCCGCCCGCCGACCGAGCGCCAACGACGGCGGAGACCATGCCGTGATCGTTCACGTGACCTTCGCGGAAGGCGAGATCACGCTCGCCGACTGCCGGCTGCAGCTGGGATGCTACGGCGAGGTCAATACCCTGGTCCGGGCCGCGTGCGATCAGTTTCACGCCAAGAATCCGGACAGATCCCTTTTCGACGGCGTGACCGTCACCTTTCAGCGGGCCGTATGAGATGGCTCTGCGGAGGCTCTATCGCTCGGCTGCAACGGAACGCAGTCATTTCAGGCTCTAGTGGACCAGATGATCATGCGAACTTCCTTCGAGTGCCGCGCCATGGCGTGTGAGATGGAGCGCAAGGCCGAAAGCTGCCCCACCTGTGAGTTGGAGGCCGAATTCCTCGATCTCGCGAAAACCTGGCGGGGCATCGCGACGATGGCGGAGTGGCAGGACGCAGCCGAGCGGCATATCCGGCCGCGCTGACAAAATCTACCGACGACCCCGCCCAGATGGCGGGCCAATGCGCCCGCGACTGGGACGTCGGACGGTCCTGCGAGTAGCGCCTGATCACCCTTTCGCCGACGAGTCGCAGCGCCATTGGCCTGGAGTCCGGAATGGCGTGCGTCAATATTCTCAAGGGAACCCACTATCGGGGTGTGCGCGTGGCCGTGACCCGCGCGATGGAAGACGCCATCTTCTCGCGCCACGAAGCTCGCGCCAGGGGCTATGATGATTTCGAGCCCTTCGAGCCGCGAGCGCCGCGGAACTGATTCCTCGCCCCTCGTCTCAAAGCCACCCTGCGGCGGCCTGCCTACAGAACCCTCTTTTGTGAAGGAAGCCGCCAATGCGGCCCCGGGCTTGGGGCTCCGCCCCCGGCGCGCTTCGGATCGTCTTCCGCCCAGCTTCGGCCGGCTTTGCCGGCCTGCCAGCTGGGTCCCCGCGAAGCCGCCCCTCCGCTTGCACCCCCGGTCTCGCCGACGGGCAAGGGTTCATGCTGAACCCCTGCTTTGAGGATGAGGAAAATGGGACAAGCTGTTGAAAAGCTGGAGCCTCGCATCTATGTCGCCTGCCTGGCGGCCTATAACAATGGTTGGCTGCATGGCGGCTGGATCGCGGTGGATGACGACGCCGACGACGTGCGGCGGACCATCGCCGCGATCCTGAACGCCTCGCCCGTGGCGGGGGCCGAGGAGTGGGCCATTCACGATCATGAGGGCTTTGGCGGGGTGGAGATCGCCGAATACGCCTGGATCGACAAGGTGGTGGCGATCGCCCGTTTCTTGCGGGAGCGCGGCTTGCTAGGCGCCTTGGTGCTGGAGCATTTCTGCGGCGATCTGGACGCGGCGGAGCGCGCCCTGGACGAGGATTATCACGGCCTCTTTGAGAGCCTCGCCGATTGCTATCAGGAGATGACCGAGGAGACCCTGACCATTCCGGAGACCCTGCGCCTCTATATCGATTGGGACGCCATGGCGCGGGACGCGCGGCTAAACGGCGAGGTCTTCACCGTGGAGACCGCCCACGATGAGGTTCATGTGTTCTGGTCGCGCTAGAGCATTTTCGAGCGAAGTGGCTTCCGGTTCGCGTGAAGAAAATGCGCCAAAACAAAAATTTAGAGTCCCGGCCCGATGCAATCGGGTCGGAAAACGCTCTAGGCGCCGGGCAGGGCGACGATCAGCGCCCAGGCTCCCGCGCCGACAATCAGCGCCATGGCCAGGAGGCTGGCCCAACCGGCGGGGGTCAGAAGGCGGGCGGTGGGGCGAAGGCGGGGGGGCATGGCGTGAACCTAGAGCAGGGCGGAGCGGCGCGCTAGCCGATCAGCGCCGGTTGGGCCAGGCGCTTGGCGGGCGGGGCTTCGAAATTGGACACCGTCACGCCGACCAATCAGATGCCTTTGGGCGAAGGCAGGGCCGAGCCGATCAGGTCGCGGCCCAGGCGGCGCAAGTGCTCGCGGTCCGACACCGGGCCAGGCGCGGAGCGGCTGCGTGTCGCCTGCTGGAAATCGGAGAAGGTCCGCAGCGACAGGCATTGGCCGATCGTCGCCGCGGCCCCCGCCAGGACCGCAAGGCTGCCGCCGATGGCCGCCACCGGGATCGAGGCGAAGATCCACGGCCCGGCATGGACCAGACCACTCGGCGCCAGCGACCAGTTGGAGACCCGGCCGGCGACGACGGCGATCAGCGCCAGGGTCTTGGGCGGCCGGTTGCCGTACCAGGCCATCCCAGAGTCCCGCCATGCCAATGCAGAGGCGCAGGACCACGATCAGCTACCGCTTCTGACTGTGTCGGGGCCAGGAGGGGCGTTGGCGCCTCTCCGCCGCAGACCGGCGCCTGTCTATAACCAGGCGCCGGTCATGATCGGGACGGCTCAGGTCGCCAGGCGCTTGTTTTCACATCGCCCATTTCGCCCGGATCGTGATCAACCTGGGCGCACCGGGCGTGATCCAGACGTTGCTGTAGGAGCTTTCCAGGTAATAGGCGTCCAGCAGGTTCTCGGCGTCGAGGTGCAATGACAGTCGTTGCGTCGCCTGGTAGCTGAGGTTCAGCCGTGCGGTGACATAGCCGGGCAGCTCGAAGCCGGAATTGACGTCGTCGCCCGGACGCTTGCCGACATAGACGAGGCCGCCGCCCACGCCGACGGCGCCCGGACCGGTTTGGGTCGAACGCCAATGGGCGTAGATCGCACCGGAATGGCGCGGAATGTTGCTCAGTGCGCTGCCGACGAATCCTGGCCGAGAGTCCTTGGTGATGTCCGTGTCGGTGAAGGCGTAGACGCCGGTCAGGGTCAATTGGTCATTGACCCGCAGGTTGGCGTCGGCCTCCACGCCCCGGCTGCGGGCTTGCCCCATCGCGATGAAGAAACCGCTGTTGGCCCCGTCGTTGACTAGGATGTTTGTCTTGTCGATCCGGAACGCTGACAGGGTTCCGGTCAGGCGGCCATCACGCAGGGCGTATTTGAACCCGCCCTCCAGCGCCTCGCCTTCCTCCGGCGCGAAGGCCAGGCCGGCCGCGTCGACGCCCTGATTGTAGCGGAACGACTGACCCCAGCTGACATAGGCTGACCATTGGTCGGACGCCGCCCAGGTCAGCGCCGCGCGGGGGGAAGTCCGGGCCGGGCTCTGCTTGCTGACGCCATTGTTGCGATAGTTGGTCGTGGTCTGCTGAATCCAGTCGTGGCGCAGGCCGAGCAGGGCGGTGAACCGACCGGCAATCACCAGATCCTGCGTATAGAGGCTTTGGCCGCGCAGTTCCTCCAGCAGATCCTGGTTCGGCGTGGCGACGGGTTTGGGCTGGCCGTAGACCGGATTGAAGATGTCGATGGCGTAGGGCGCCGCGGCGGTCGGGCTATAGCGCAGGAAAACGCGGCGCTGGTCGTAGGTGAAGGCGTCGCCGCCGACGCGAAGCTGGTGTTCGAGCCCCCTCCATTGACGGTCCACGCTCAGTTCGATGCGACCCGACAGGTCCTGCCAGTCATAGTCGTGGACGCGCAGTTGGCGGCGAAGCTGGTTTCCGACCAGCGCCGAATTGTGGGTGGACTGGCCCTTGAAGACACCGTCGCGGTATTGGACGCCGCCCTCCAGCGACAGGCCCTGGGCAAGTTCGAAGACGCCCGAGGCTTGGTGCTGCAGGCTCCGTTGGTGGATCTTGCCGTCATTGGCTTCGCCCAGGAACCGCTCGCGCGGGAGGGCCTTTCCGTCGCCGTTCACGGCCACCAAGCCGCGATCGTGGACGAAGTGAACGTCCATCGCCTCGAACTGGTAGAGCAGGTGCGCCCTGTCGGTGGGATCCCAGGCCACGGACGGGGCCAGCACCAACCGGTCGCTTCCGACATGGTCGCGGAATCCTTCTGTGGTCTGGTAGGCGCCGACCAGGCGGGCCGAGACCGTGTCGCTGACCGGACCGCCAACGTCGCCGACGGCGCGCCAGGTGTCGAAGCTGCCATAGCCTAACTCGGCCGAGGCGTGGGCGTGGCGCAGGGGCGCCTTGGTGACGATGTTGATCGAGCCGCCGGGCTCGCCCTTGCCCGACAGGGCCGAGGCGGGGCCCTTGAGCACCTGGAAGGTCTCGACCGTGGCGGTGTCGCGGCGCGGGTTGAAGCCGCGATTGGCCGTGAAACGGTTGACCAGGAGATCGGGCCCCTGGTTGATGTCGCCCGAGAAGCCCCGAATGGCATAGGCGTCCCACGCGCCGCCAAAGCTGTTTTGGCGCGCCGTGCCGCCGGCCAGATCGAACAGGTCCGACAGGTTGGCCAGGCCCGTCTGGTCGATCAGCTCACGATCCAGGACGCGGACGCTTTGCGGCAGGCGCAGGGGATCAACGTTCAGGCCGTTGATGCTGGCGTTGGCCCGGCGCGCGGTGACGGTCACATCCTCAACGCGCGTGTCCTCCACATCCGCCTCCGCCGCAGTGGCGGTCGTCGAGATTCCGAACGCCGCGCAACCAGCCAGCATCGCCACCCGAAAATCCCTCAAACCCATCTTGTCCCCCGAATTCCCGCAACCGCGGTCATCCGCGATTGACTCGCAACAGTGATGTTACGTTATAACGTCCTAGTCGAGTTGAGCTCGACTTTGCAAGCGCCCACGCGGCTTCGAACGAGGGAACGTGATCTTGACCATGACATCGACCGCGGCGTTGGAAGCCGTGGAGCTGGAGCAGCGCTATGGCGGCCAGTCCATTCTTCGGGGGCTGACTTTCTCAGTGCGGGCAGGGGAGATCTACGCCCTGCTTGGCGGCAATGGCGCGGGCAAGTCCACGACCCTGAACCTGTTCCTCGGCCTAGCCAGCCCCACCGCCGGTTCCGTGCGGGTCTGTGGCGTCGAGGTCGGGGCGGACCCGACGGCGGCGCGCTCGCGCATCGCCTATGTGCCCGAGAATGTCGCGCTCTATGAGCACCTGACCGCTCGGGAGAACATCGACTACCTGCTGACCCTGGCGCGGGCCGACACCAATCCGGCGGTGATCGCCGAAGCGCTCGACGCCGTCGGCTTGGTGCGCGACGCCTGGGACCGCCGGCTCTCGGGCTTCTCCAAGGGTATGCGCCAGAAGGTGGCCACCGCCCTGGCCATCGCCCGCCGCGTGCCGGTGCTGCTGCTGGACGAACCGACCTCGGGCCTGGATCCGAGGGCCACGGCCGATTTCAATCGGCTGCTCCAGACCGCGCGCGCCCGCGGCGTAGCGACCCTGATGGTGACCCATGACCTGCTGGGCGCGAGCGAGGTCGCCGACCGCATCGGTTTCCTGGCCGACGGCCGCCTGGAGGTCGAACTCGCCGCCGAAGGCCCGGAGCGCTTCGACGTGCGCGCTCTTCATCAGCGCTATGTCCAGGTTGGAGAGGCCGCGTGAGCGGGCGTCCAAACCTGATCGGCCGGGTGGCGCGTGAGGAATGGCGCGCCCTGGCGCGCAATCGCGTCGCCGTGGTGGCCGGCGTCATCCTGGCCGCCCTCCTGGTCAGCGCCGCCTTGCTGGGCGTGGAGCAACGCAACGCCATCGAGACGGCCCGCGAGCGCTATCAAGCCCGTTCCGACCAGCAGTTCGACGCCCAGCCCGCCCGGCATCCGCATCGCATGGTCCACTACGGCCAGTTCGTCTTTCGGCCGCTATCGGCCCTGGCGTTTTTCGACCGGGGCGTCGACAGCTTCACGGGCCACACCGTGTTCCTGGAAGGCCACCGTCAGAATAGCGCCAATTTCAGCGAGGCCCGGCAGTCGTCGCTGCTGCTGCGGTTTGGCGAATTGACGCCGGCCTTCGTGCTGCAGACCCTGGCGCCGTTGCTGGTGATCTTCCTGGCCTATGGCGCGGTGGCCGGCGAGCGGGAGCGCGGCACGCTGCGCCTGATGGCCGCCCAGGGCCTGGCGCCGAGTCAGATGCTGCTGGGCAAACTGGCGGCTCATGGTGTTGTGGTCGGCCTGATCCTGGCGCCAGCGGCCCTGGCGTTGCTGACGGCCGCCCTGGTCGGCTGGGCGCCGCCCGGGCCGGCGCTTTTGCTGTTGCTGATCTACGGGCTCTACCTGGCGATCTGGGCGGTGGGCGCGGTGCTGGTCTCGGCGCTGGCGCGCCGCTCGCGCGACGCCCTGGTCGTGCTGGTCTCGATCTGGATGGTCCTGGTGGTGCTGGTCCCGCGCACCCTGCCGGAGATCGCCGAGCGCCTCCAGACGCCGACCAAGATCGAAACCGACATCGCCATCCACGCCGATCTGGCCAAGATCGGCGACAGCCACAATCCCGACGATCCCTATTTCTCGGCCTTCAAGGCCAGGACGCTGGCCAGATATGGGGTCCGGCGGGTCGAGGATCTGCCGGTGCAATGGAGCGGCCTGGTCGGCATGGAGGGCGAGCGCCTGACCAGCCAGCTCTTTGACCGCTACGCCCGAGAGGCCTTCACGCGTGAGCAGGCCCAGAACAGCTTCGTGCGTGGTTTTGGCGTGGTCAGCCCGGTGATCGCCCTGCGGCAGGCCTCGATGAGCCTGGCGGGGACCGACATCGAGAGCCACCAGGATTTCCTCGATCAGGTGGAGCGTTATCGCTACGCCTTCGTCCAGGCGCTCAACCGCATGCAGGTCGAGCAGATCCCCAACCAGAACGCCGGGGACGATCCCCGTATCTCCGCCGACAACTGGAAACGCGTGCCCAGCTTTTCCTATGTCGCGCCGGATGTCCTGCGCCTGGCCGGCGGCCGCGTCGCCGCCAATCTCGCCATTCTGACCGCTTGGCTGGTCGTGCTGCTGGCGCTCGCCGCGCCCATCGCCCGCCGCCTTCGCAAGGACGCCCGATGACCCGCCTCCGATACGAACTGCGCCTGCTGCTTCGCTCGAAGGTCAGCGCCGCCGCCCTGGTGCTGCTGCTCGTGCTGTCGCTGGTGGCGGTGTGGGCCGGTCTTGCCGCCACCGCCCGCCAGAACGCGACCATCGATCGCGTCGCGGTCGCGCAAGGACGCGATCTGGCCGCCGTCGCCAAGCAGTATGGCAAGCCCGACGGCGAGGCGGGAAATGCGGCCTACTACACCTTTCATCTGACCTCGGATCGTCCGTCCAGCCTCGCCTTCGCGGCCATGGGGCAGCGCGACATCCAGCCCTATGTGCTGCGCGTGCGCGCCCTGGGTCTCCAGGCGCAGCTCTATGAAACCGAGACGATCAATCCCGAGCTTGCCCTGCCGGGGCCGTTCGATTTCGCCTTCGTGCTGATCTATCTCGCGCCGCTGGCGGTGATCGTGCTGATGCACGACCTGGTCTCGGGCGAGCGGGAGGCCGGCCGCCTGCGGCTGCTCAGCGCCTTGCCCGCCGCGCCCGGCGCCGTGTGGCTGCAGCGTTCGGCCTTGAGGCTGACCCTGGTGCTGCTGGCCCTGCTGGCGCCGTTCCTGATCGGCGCGATCATCGCCCGAGCGCCTGTCGGGGGCGTGGCGATCCTGTGTCTGGTCGCGGTGCTCTATGTCGCCTTCTGGACCGGCCTTGGCCTGCTGGTCGGCGCCTGGGGCCGCCGCTCGGCCTTCAACGCCGCGGCCCTGGTCGGCTGTTGGATCGTGCTTGTGCTGCTGGTGCCCGCCCTGGGCAATGCGGTGCTGTCGCGCGCCGTTCCGGTCGGGCGCGGCGTCGACCTGACCCTGGCCCAGCGCGAGGCTGTGCACCATGCCTGGGACGTCCCGCGAGCGGCGGTGATGGATCCGTTCGTCGCCAAGCATCCTGAGTGGAAGAGCACGCCGCCGGTCGGCGGTCGCTTCCACTGGAAATGGTACTACGCCATGCACGAGATGGGCGACGACAGCGTGGCCGGGCAGGTTGCCGCCTACCGCGCTAGCCTGGCCGCTCGCCAGGCCTGGACGGAACGGCTGGGGTGGTTGTCGCCGGCGGCCGGGACCCAGAGCCTTGTCCACCGTATCGCCGACAGCGACCTGCCGGCCCACCTGGCCTATCAGGACAGCGTCACGGTGTTCCACCGTCGCCTGCAGGACTTCTACTATCCTTATCTCTTCAACGAACGCGCCTTCCAGCGCGCGGACTTCGACCGCTTGCCCGCCTACGCGCCGCGCGAACCGTCCGGATCGACGCCGATCGTTCCGCTGCTGGCGCTCCTGGTTCTGACAGCGGCCGTCTGGGCAGGCGCCGCGCAGACCGCGCGTCGGACGAGAGGCTGAGTTGGGGAGCCCCGGTGTCGCAAATGGCTTGTGGCGTCCGCACGCGTCTGATCGGCGAGGCGGCGCGCTGGTCGGTTCCGTGATCCAAATACATCACCTGTCCGATCTTAGCGCCGCGCCAACAATCTCGCTTGGATGATGTTACGATATAACATACGAAGCTGTAGTTCGCTTTTTTTGGAGAGGCCACATGCGGCTGCGTTCGATGTTGTTGACGGCGTCCAGCGCCGGGGTGCTGTTGGCGTGGGGCGCTTGCGCCCAGGCCCAGGACCTGGGCCATTCGGTCTCGGAGGTGGTGATCACCGCCTCGCCGCTCAGCGGCGATCCGGACCGCTTCGCCACGATCGTCGAGCAGGTCAGCCGCGACCAGGTGCTGAGCAACGGCGGCGCCAGCATCGCCGATGCGCTGCGCAACGTCCCGGGCGTGGCGGGCACGGGCTTTGCCGCCGGCGCCAGCCGCCCGGTGATCCGCGGCATGGACGCCCAGCGCGTCAAGCTCGCTGAAAACGGCCTGTCCAGTTCGGACGTCTCGGACGTCGGCCCCGACCACGGCGTGCCGATCGACCCCCTGGCCGCCCAGGACATCGAGGTGGTGCGCGGCGCGGCCACCCTGCGCTATGGCAGCCAGGCGATCGGCGGCGTGGTCAACATCATCAACAACCGCATTCCGATGAAGCCGATCGACGGCATCGAAGGCGAGGCCACGACCGCCTATTCGTCCGCCGCCAAGACCGGCGAGGGCACGGTCAGCCTTGACGCCGGCCAGGGCCCCTTCGCTGTCCACCTGGACGGCTTCGGGCGCCGCGCGAGCAACTACGACATTCCCGACGGCGTGCAGCCCAACTCGTTCTTCCGGGGTAACGGCTATTCGGGCGGCGCCTCCTACTTCTTCGGCGATGGCGATGACAGCCGCGTCGGCGCAAGCGGCACCCACTACGAGGCCAAGTATGGCATCCCGTCGGACGACACCTTCATCCGCATGAAGCAGGACAAGGGCGCGTTCGGATCCTCGTTCAAGCTCGACCAAGGCCCCCTGCAGCGGATCAATATCGACGCTGGCTACGCCGACTACACTCACAGCGAGATCGACCCGGAAGGCAACGAGGTTCTCTCGACCTTCAACAACAAGGAATGGGACGGACGGGCTGAGGCGCTGTTTGGCGCGACCGGGCCCCTGTCGGCCTCGGCGCTCGGCGTCCAGGTCCAGGACCGCAAGTTCAGCGCCCTGGGCGAGGGCGCTGACTATCTCCTGCCCACGCACACCCAGAGCGTCGCCGGCTTTGCCTTCGTCGAGGCGCCGATCGGTGCGTTGCAGTTCCAGGGCGCGGCGCGCGTGGAGCATGTCCGCATCGACGGCACGCCGGCTTCAGGCATTGAGACGCGGGCGAAATACACCCCGTTCAGCGTGTCGGCGGGCTTCACCTATGAGGCCTCCGACGCCTTGCGACTGGGCCTGACCGCCGCCTCGGCGGCCCGGGCTCCGGCCCAGACCGAGCTCTTCGCCATCGGCCCGCACGACGGCCCGGCGACCTTCGAGACCGGCGACCCGGACCTGAAGATCGAGCGCGCCAACTCCCTGGAGGCGACGGCGCGCTACAAGATCGGCTCGGCTGGCCGCATCGAGGCCTCGGTGTGGGGCGCGCGGTTCGACAACTATATCTACGGCGCCTTGACCGGGCGGTTGTGCGATGAGGACGGCGTCTGCGCGGTCGGCGGCGACGGTGAACTGAAAGAGCTAAACTACGGCCAGCGGGACGCCAAGTTCTGGGGCGTGGAGGCCAAGGCCTTCTTCCCACTGGCCTCGGTGGGTGGCGGCAAGCTGTCGGGCCAGGTGCTGGGCGACTATGTCCGCGCCAAGTTCACCGGCGGCGGCGGCGACGTGCCGCGCATCCAGCCGGGCCGGTTCGGCGGTGGCCTGGACTGGGACAACGACATCATCGACGCCAGCTTCCTGGTGCTGGCGGTGTCGTCCCAAGACCATGTTGGCGTGGCCGACCCGGCGACTGACGGCTACACCTCCGTCGACGCGCAGGTCCGCTGGAAGCCGTTCAGCGCCAAGCCCGGGATCTCCCTGATGCTGGTCGGCCATAACCTCGCCGACGAGACGATCCGCAACGCCACCGCGCTCAACAAGGACGCTGTCGTCATGCCGGGTCGCGACATCCGTCTGGTGCTCAGCGCCAAGTTCTGACCGATCGGTGTCACGGGCCGGCCAGTTCGCCTCCCGTGACACCCCTTTTGATGAGGGAGTCCTCGATTGGGACGGCGCGTGCGGCATTTCGGTTCGGAGGAACAAGCCCATGCCGTCAGCAGGACGCAGGCGGAGATGTGGCGCGGCGTCGTGGCGCGCTTCGAGCATCTCAAGGCCGCCGAGGGACTTCGCCAAGCCGATCTCGCCGCTGCGCTGGGCGTCTCGCGGCCGCAGGTTCACGAATGGCTATCGGATCCGCGGAACATGACGTTGAAGGCGGCGGGACGATTGCTCCTGGCCATGGACGCTGAGGCTCACGTCGAAGTCCTGACCGGACCACGCGGGGCGGACGCCCTGACGGCAAACGGAACCGATCGCGCTGACAAGACGCCTTGGCGCCTGACGGCGCTCGCTGCTTTCGTCGTCCTGTTCTCGTTGCTGGCCCCGTCCAGTCACGGCAGGGCCGAGGCCGGCGTCCCAGCGATCAAGCTCGATCGCTTGGATGGAAAGGCGACGCCGAGTTTTCTGGGTCAGCCAACCATCCTCGTGTTCTGGCGCGCCGACTGCGCGCCGTGCCTCATCGAGCTTGGCCATTTGCGACAGTTGGAGGCGGCGAGCGGCCGCGCGCGACTGGCCCTTGTGGCCCTGGACGACGCGCCGACCGCCCGGGCCAAGCTCAAGGCCATGGGCTTGGCCCCGCGCCATGCCTGGCGATTGCGGAACGATCCGGCCGACACCTTGTCGGCGCTCGGACACGGCGCGCCGCGCCTGCCGTTGAGCGCCGCCTACGACTCCGCAGGCCGGCCTTGCGGTCTGCGCATCGGTCTGCTCGGCGTCGATCAGGTCCGCAACTGGGCCCGCGCATGCTCCTAGTCCAGGATCTCGCCGCCGGCTATGAGGCCGGGCCCGTCGCCCGTTTGCCTTGGTTGCGGGTCGAACCGGGCCAGGCCGCTTTGCTGCTCGGCGCTTCGGGCTCGGGCAAGACCAGCCTGCTGTTGGCCATAGCCGGGCTGGCGCGCATTCATGCCGGCGTCGTCGAACTCGCCGGCGTCGATCTCGCCGGCCTGTCGCGGGCCGCCTGCGACCGGTTTCGCGGCCGGCATGTCGGGCTGATCTTCCAGGACCTGCACCTGATCGGCGGCCTTGGCGTGCTCGACAATGTCCTGCTGGCGCCGTTCGCCGCTGGCCTGCCCCAGGATCGCGGCGCGGCGCTGTCGTTGCTGGACCGCCTGGGGCTTGCCGCCCACGCCGATCGCCCGGCCGAGCGCCTGAGTCGCGGCCAGGCCCAGAGGGTGGCCATCGCCCGCGCCATGTTGCTGCGGCCCAAGCTGATCCTCGCCGACGAGCCGACCGCCAGCCTCGACGACGCGGCCTGCGACCGGGTCTGCGATCTTTTGCTGTCGGCGGCCCGGGACACCGGCGCGGCCTTGCTGATCGCCACCCACGATCAGCGCCTGAAGGCCAGGATCGATCTGTCGGTCCAGGCCGCTTCGGTCGGCACGCCCGTGCGCCTGGAGACCAGCGCATGACGATCTTGAAGCTGATGCTGGCCTTCGTGCGCCAAAAGCCGCTGACCTGGGCTTTCCACGCCCTGACCCTCGCGCTGGGCGTGGCCGTGGTGACCGCCGTGCTCGCCCTGGGGCAGGGGCTCGACAACCGCTTCACCCGCGATCTGGCCGACATAAACCTGGTGGTGGGGGCGAAGGGCGCGCCGCTGCAACTGATCCTCAGCTCTATCTACCAGATCGAGGCGCCGACCGGGAACATCCCCCTCGAAACCGCTCAGACGCTGTCGCGCAACATGATGGTCCGCAGGGCCGTACCGATCTCGCTGGGCGACAATGTCGGGGGCCTGCGGATCGTTGGCACCAGCCCCGCCTATGGCGCGATCTATGACGCACGCCTGGCCCAGGGCGGGTGGTGGGCGGGGTCCATGGAGGCGGTGCTGGGCGCGCAGGCGGCCGAACGCCTGGGACTTCGCGTCGGCGACACTTTCGTCGGCGACCATGGCCTCTCGCCCGGCGGCGAGACCCACAAGGACAGCCCGTATCGCGTGGTCGGGATCCTCAAGCCGACCGGCGCGGTGATCGACCGGCTGGTGCTGACCGACACCGCCAGCGTCTGGAAGGTCCACGAACGGGAGAACGCCGAGCATGCGCAGGCCCTGGCGGCGGGCCAGGCGGTCGATCCGACCGACATCGACCACTCGCCCAGCGGCCGCCAGGTCACCGCGGTTCTGGTCACCTATCGCTCGGCCATGGGCGCGCTGATGCTGCCCCGGCTGCTGCAAGCCCAGCCGAACCTGCAGACGGCCGTGCCCGCCATCGAGACCGCGCGGCTGAACCAGATGCTCGGGACGGGCGCGGGCGTGCTGAGCGGCTTTGGCGCCGGCCTCCTGGCCCTGTCGGCGCTTGGCTTCTTCGTGGCTCTGTTCTCGGCGGTCAGCCAGCGGCGCCGGGAACTGGCCCTGCTGCGGGCCCTCGGCGGAGGGCGGGGCCTGTTGTTTGGCCTGGTCTGCCTGGAAGCCTTGGCCCTGGGACTGATCGGCGGCTTGGCGGGATGGGGCCTGGGCCGCGCCGCGGCCGCCTTCGCCGCGGCCCAGGCGGCCGCCGATGGCGGCCTGGCCATCACCCTGCCATCGCCGGGCCTGGGTGATGCGGCCCTGCTGGCCGGCGCCTTGCTGCTCAGCGTGGTCGCCGGCCTCGCCCCAGCCATCGTCGCCGGCCGGGTGCAACCCGCCCAGACCTTGAGGTCATGACCATGCTTCCGCCCGCCAGGATCCTGCAGATCGCGGCCGCCGTCGCCTGTCTCGGCCTGACGGCCATGACCCGCGAGGCGCCGCCGCAAGGGCTGATCCCCGATCATGACGACGCGCCCATCTGGATGCTGCTGAAGACCAGCACGCGGTTCAAGATCGACGCGGCCAAGGGGCTCTACATCGCCAGTTTCGACAAGCCCGTCCAGGCCGCCGAGGGCAGGCCGTTCACGATCAGCGGCTACCTCCTGCCGCTGGAAGCGACCTCGCCCTTTCGGCATTTCGTGGTCACCCGGCGCAACACCGGCTGCCCGTTCTGTCCGCCCAACGAGATCGGCGAGGCCGTCGAGGTTTTCGCCAGGAAGCCGGTCGCCTACACCCAAGCCGAGGTGACCTTCACCGGCCGCCTGAAGTTGGTCTCGTCGAGTGCAGAGGGCATGTTCTATCGGCTGGATGAGGCGACCCAGCCATGAGCCGCGCGTTGGTCCTTGGCCTTTTGATGTTGACCGCGGCAGGCCCGGTTCAGGCCGCCTTGCCGGTCCAGCCGCCGGCCGAGCGCGCGCGCCAGGCCCTGATGCCGGTCTCGTCCGACCCGGTCTGGGCGCTGTTGCGTCAGACGCCTGTCAAGGCCGACCTGGCGCGCGGGGTGTTCACCGCCGCTCCGCCGCCGCAGGTCAAGGCGCTGGCGGGCCGGGAACTCGACGTCACCGGCTTCATGCTGCCGCTCGATCCGTCACCGATGTTCAGTCACTTCCTGCTGACCCGCAACACGCCGGTCTGCGCCTTCTGCCCGCCGGGCGAGCCCAACGAGGTGATCGAGGTCAATCTCGACCAATATGTCCGGCCGACCAGCGAGCCGATCACCGTCCACGGCCGGTTCGGGCTGCAGGACAACGGCCAGCAGGGCATGTTCTTCCAGCTGGACCGGG
Organism: Caulobacter sp. FV1ye6ST; assembly: GCF_058681225.1. Classification (NCBI taxonomy): domain Bacteria; kingdom Pseudomonadati; phylum Pseudomonadota; class Alphaproteobacteria; order Caulobacterales; family Caulobacteraceae; genus Caulobacter; species Caulobacter sp. FV1ye6ST. The sequence goes on along the minus strand of NZ_CM178733.1, from coordinate 2,882,652 downwards.
CGGAAATCCGATGAGCCTTCCTCACGCCGTTGGCTTTGCGAGCCTGCTGGCCGTCCTGGCGCTGGCGGGGCCGCTCCAGGCGCAGTCGGGCTTTGGCCAGGCGCCCGGCGAGCGCAACGCCCAGCTGCGTCTGCCCAAGTCGACCGCGCCACTGTGGACGACGCTGCGCAAGACCAGGATCGGCGAGGACGCCAAGCGGGGCCTCTACACGGCGAACTTTCCGCCGGAGGTCAAGGCGCTCGACGGGACCCAGGTGACGCTGTCGGGCTTCATGCTGCCTATGGATACGGCCCAGAAGTCCAAGCACTTCCTGCTCGCGCGCTACACGCCCGTCTGCTTCTTCTGCCCGCCCGGCGAGCCCAACGAGGTCGTCGAGGTGATCAGTCGTCCGGGCGTCAAGCTGACCGGCGGCCTGGTCACCCTGTCGGGCCGCATGACTTTGACCAACAATGGCGAGAAGGGCCTGTTCTTCCGCCTCGACCAGGGCGGCTGAGCCGCCCGCCATGAGGATTTTGAAGATGCGCAATCTGCTGACCGGCGCCAGCGCCGCCTGCCTGCTGGCCTTCGGCGCGGGCGCGGCCCAGGCCGATGAGGGCATGTGGACCTACGACAACTTTCCGGCCGCCCAGGTCAAGGCGACCTATGGCGTGACGCTGGACAAGGCCTGGCTGGACCACGTGCAGGCCAATGCCGTGCGCCTGTCGACCGGCTGCTCGGCCTCGATCGTGTCGGGGCAGGGGCTGGTGCTGACCAACCATCACTGCGTCGCCGACTGCGCCCAGGACCTGTCGACCGCCGCCAATGATCACCTGAAGACCGGCTTCCTGACCGACGGCCGTGATGAAGAGCGCACGTGCCCGGGCATGCAGGCCGAGGTGCTGCTGTCGATCAAGGACGTCACCGACACCGTGAAGGGGGCGGCCGCCGGCAAGTCGGGCGGCGAGTTCGTCAAGGCCCGCAATGCCGCCATCGCCGACCTCGAGCGCACCAACTGCGCGGGCAGGGAACAGGTGCAGACCTGCCAGGTGGTCAACCTCTACCAGGACGGCCAGTACAAGCTCTACACCTTCAAGAAGTACGCCGACGTGCGCCTGGTCTTCGCCCCGGAGCTGGCGACGGCCTTCTTTGGCGGCGATCCGGACAACTTCAACTTCCCGCGCTACGACCTGGATATGTCGTTCGTGCGCCTCTACGAGAACGGCAAGGCGGTCGCCACGCCGGGTCACCTGGTGTGGAACGCGGCGGCGCCCAAGGAGGGCGAGCTGACCATCGTGGCCGGTAACCCCGGCACAACCAGCCGCTTGCTGACCGCCGAGCAGCTGGACTTCCTGCGCGATGTCTCGTTCCCGCTGACCCTGACCCAGTTTTCCGAACTGCGCGGGCGGCTGATCGAGTTTGGCAAGCGCGGTCCCGAGCAGCAGCGGTTGGCCGGGCACGAACTGTTCGGCATCGAAAACAGCTACAAGGTCTATGTCGGCCAACTGCAGGCTCTGTCGGGCCCAGGCTTCCTGGACGCCAAGCGCAAGGCCGACGCCGAGCTGAAGGCCAAGGTCGCGGCCGATCCGAAGCTCTCGGCGGCGATCGGCGATCCTTGGGCGAAGATCGCGGCGGTCCAGACCGAGCGCGCCGGGCTCTACGCGCCTTACATCATGCTGGAGGGCCGGGCCGGCTACACCTCGGAGCTCTATCACTACGCCGTCGATCTGGTCCGCGCCGCCCAGGAACGGGCCAAGCCGAACACCGAACGCCTGCCCGAATTTGCCGACGCGCGCCTGCCGCTGCTGGAAAAGACGCTCACCGACGCCAAGCCGGTCGATCGGGACCTCAATGAGCTGCAGATGGAATTTTGGCTGCTGAAGGTGCGTGAAGTCCTGACCGCCGACGCGCCGCAGACCAAGCTCCTGCTGGGCAAGGACTCGCCGGAGACGATCGCCACGCGCCTGGCGGGGTCGACCCTGGCCGATCCGGCCGTGCGCAAGGCGCTGTGGGACGGCGGCCTGCCGGCCATCCAGGCCTCGAAGGACCCGCTGATCCAGTACGTGCTGGCGACCGACGCCGCCGCCCGCGCCGCGCGCAAGGCCTATGAGGAGCGGGTGCTCGGCCCCAGCGGCCAAGCCGCCCAGAAGATCGCCGCCGCGCGCTTTGCGGTCTACGGCGACAAGGTCTATCCGGACGCGACGTTCTCGCCGCGCCTCAGCTACGGCAAGGTCGCCGGCTGGACCTATCGCGGCCAGGCGATCCCGTACGCCACCACCTTCAAGGGCTTGTGGGAGCGGGCCACCGGCCAGGACCCGTTCGCCCTGGCGCCGCGCTGGGAAGCCGCCCGGGGCAAGCTGAACGACGATACCGTTTTCGACTTCGTCACCACCAACGACATCACCGGCGGCAATTCCGGCTCGCCGGTGCTGAACGCCAAGGGCGAGGTGATCGGCGCGGCCTTCGACGGCAACATCCACTCGCTGGGTGGCAGCTTCGCCTATGATGGCGCGATCAATCGCACCGTCGTGGCCTCGACCGCGGCGGCGACCGAGGCCTTCGTCAAGGTCTATGGCCGACAGGCGCTGGTTGACGAACTGTTGGGCAAGTCGGTGAAGGGCGCGCGTTGATGAGCCGGTTCAAGCTTCTGGCGACGGTCGCCGTCGGCGTCCTGGCGGTTACGGCCGCCCGGGCGGAGGAGAGCGCCTATGCGCCGCTGAAGACCTTCGCGCCGTTCTCCATGCCGACGCCGCCCAGCGCCCAACGCTCGGCTTCGGGCGCGCCGGGGTCGGCGCACTGGCAGAACCGCGTCGACTACAGGATCGACGCCAAGCTTGATCCGGCGGCCAAGACCCTGACCGGCGAAGAGACGATCACCTATGCCAACAACAGCCCAGACAGCCTCGACATCCTATGGCTGCAGTTGGACCAGAACGTCTATCGTCCGGACGCGCGGGCGACGGCGCAGGCCGGCCGTCCGCGCAAGGCCTTCACCGACGGCTACGCGATTGAGGCGGTCGAGGTCGAGGGCGCAGGATCGGTCGCGCACCTGGTCGACGACACCCGCATGCGCGTGACCCTGCCCAAGCCACTGAAGCCCGGCGCTCAACTGAAGCTGAAGGTCCGATATCACTACACCGTGCCGGGCCTGTTTGGCGGACGCACCGCCTGGGGGACCTCCAGCGGCGGCGAGATCTACGACATCGCCCAGTGGTATCCACGCATGGCCGTCTATGACGACCTCCGCGGTTGGGACACGCTGCCGTACCTGGCCAACGAGTTCTATCTGGAATACGGCGACATCGACTATGCCGTGACCGTGCCCGACGACATGATTGTCGCCGGTTCGGGCGCGCTGACCAACCCCAAGGACGTGCTGACCGCCCAGCAGCAGGCGCGCCTGGCGCAGGCCGCCCGCAGCGACAAGACCGTGGTGATCCGCACGCCTGAGGAGGTCGCCGCGACGGGGCCGGCCAAGGCGACCAAGACCTGGCGCTTCCACATGAGCGACACCCGGGACGTGGCCTTCACCGCCTCGCGCGGCTTTGTCTGGGACGCGGCCCGCATCAACCTGCCTGGCGGCAAGACGGCCATGGCCCAGTCGGTCTATCCGCCCGAGAGCGTGGGCGAGGGCGCCTGGAGCCGCTCGACCGAATACATGAAGCACGCGGTCGAGCAGTTCTCGACTCGCTGGTATCCCTATCCCTGGCCCAACGCCATCAACGTGGCCGGTCCCGCCACCGGCATGGAATATCCAGGCATCGTGTTCGACGGGATCGACGATGAGGGCAAGACCCTGTTCTGGATCAGCGCCCACGAGATCGGCCACAGCTGGTTTCCGATGATCGTCGGCTTCGACGAGCGCCGCGACGCCTGGATGGACGAGGGCTTCAACACCTTCATCGACGTCTACGAGTCCGACGCCTTCCAGAACGGCGTCTACGGCCCCAAGCGCGATTCCGAATACGCGCCTGGCGAAGGGGCGCCGGCCGACCAGATGGCCGCCATCCTTGAGGACGCCGCCGCCCCGCCGATCCTGTCGCGCGCCGACACGATCAAGGAGAAGTACCGCCACCCGATCACCTACTTCAAATCGGCGTTCGGCCTGACCCTGCTGCGCGAGGACATCCTGGGCCCGGATCGGTTCGATCCAGCCTTCCGCAAGTTCATCGCCGACTGGGCGTTCAAGCATCCCAAGCCCAGCGACTTCTTCCGGGCCATGGAGAGCGCCGGCGGCGAGGACCTCGGGTGGTTCTGGCGCGGCTGGTACGCCAACAACTGGACGCTCGACATGGGCGTCAGCGACATCACCCAGGACAGCGATCTGGCCAAGGGCGCGCGCGTGACCGTGGAGAACAAAGGACAACTGGTCCTGCCGGCCACCCTTCGGATGACCTTCGAGGACGGAAGCCGGCGGGACATCCGCGTGCCGGTCGAGACCTGGATGCAGTCAGGCTCGCACGTGTTCGCGATCGACACCGCCTCGCCGGTGGCCTGGGCGGTAATCGATCCGGATCACCGCACGCCCGATCGCGATCGCACCAACAACAGCCTGCGGCGCGCGCCGGCGGCCTGACCCCCGCGCGCTAGGAGACTTCCATGAGCAAGAAACCCGGCGATCCCGATCGCGCGGGCGACGCGGCGTCCACGCCCGCCGACCCGTCCCGTCGTCGTCTGTTCGGAGCGGTGGCTGGGGCCGGCCTCGCGGGCGCGGCCCTCGGCGCAGAGGGCGCTAACGCCGCCGTCTTCGGCCTTGGGCGCGCCTCGGCCCGTGAGATCGATCGTCGTTTGGCCAAGGCCATCGACACGGTCGTGGTGATCTATGCCGAGAACCGCAGCTTCAACAACCTGTTCGCCGGCTTTCCTAAGGTTCAGCAGCCGCTGGAGGACCTTGCCCCGGAACGGGCGCTGCAACGCGACCGGGATGGCCGGGTGCTGGACCGATTGCCACCGATCTGGGGCGGCCTGGTTCCGCACGAGCAGGTCGTCGAGCACGGCCGCTATCACATCGCCGAGGCCGATCTGCCGCCGCAGGCCAATGCGCCGTTCGTCCTCAGGACCAAGGACGGCGATCCGTTGCCTCACGGGGTGGTCACGCGCGACCTGGTCCATGCCTTCTACCAGAACCAGATGCAGATCAACGGCGGGCGCAACGACCAGTTCGTGGCCTGGGGCGACAGCGGCGCAATGGTCATGGGCCACTATGGCGACGCGGCTGTGAACCTGCGCCTGTGGCGGCTGGCCGAGCAATATACCCTCTGCGACAACTTCTTCATGGGCGCGTTCGGCGGCTCGTTCCTGAACCACCAGTACCTGGTCGCCGCCCAGCCGCCGTTCTATCCGGACGCCGCCAGCAGCCCGGCCGGGGCCGTCATCGCCCAGGTCGAGGGCGACGATCCCAGGGGCGCGCGGCTAAGGCCCCTGGCGGATTCGCCCGCCAGCGCCTTGGACGGGCGGCCAAGGTTTGGCCCCAGCACGCTGACGCCCGACTTCTGGGCGGTCAACACCATGGCCCCGCCCTATGCGCCCAGTTGGAGCCGGGACAAGATCGACCCGGACCTGGCCGACGCCTCGCAGCCGATGACCCTGGCGCCGCAGGTTCACGCCACGATCGGCGACCGCCTGAGCGCCAAGGGCGTCGACTGGGCTTGGTACGCCGGAGCCTGGGACGCAGCCCTTGCGGGCGGCCAGGAGGAGGGCGCGCTGTTTCCGGCCAAGCCGAACTTCCAGGCCCACCACCAGCCGCTGAACTACTTTAAGAGCTTCGCGCCGGGGTCTGCCGAGCGCGCCAGGCGACTGCGTGACGGCGGCCTGGGCGATAGTCCGCGCACCAACCGCTTCCTGGCCGACGCCGCGGCCGGGCGCCTGCCGGCGGTGTCGTTCTACAAGCCGCAGGGCGACCTCAACATGCACGCCGGCTATTCGGACGTGGACGCCGGCGATCGCCACATCGCCCGCGCCATCGACGCCCTCAGGAGCGGGCCGCAATGGGACAAGATGCTTGTCATCGTCACCTTCGACGAGAACGGCGGCTGGTGGGACCACGTCGCCCCGCCCAAGGGCGATCGCTGGGGGCCTGGCACCCGTATTCCCGCGGTGATCGTCTCGCCCCATGCCAGGAAGGGCCACGTCGATCACACCCTCTATGACACCGGCTCGATCCAGAGGTTCCTCAATCGCCGCTTTGGCCTGGAGCCGCTGCCGGGCGTCGTCGCGCGTGACCAAGCCATGGTCGCGGCGGGCGGCGTCGCGCCGGGCGACCTGACCGCCGCCCTGGCCCTGTGACCGTCCTCGACCTGACCGCCTGATCGCCCGCGCCTGGCGTTCATCGTCGATATCCCTGGCCGAGGCGTTCGGGCGTCAGGTCAGTTGCACGCCCGGCCGCCCGGCCTCGACGGCGAAGGTTTGCAGGGTGCGCAGCGCGGCCTTGGGATCCTTGCGATCGGAAATCGCCTGGAAGCGCGTTTCGATATGGGCGTGGGTCAGGGTCAAGCTCGCATAGCCGTTGGTCTCCAGGTCGACGAACCGGACATGGGGATTGAGCCGCTGTGCGTCGGCAAAGGCTGTCCTGGGCGGTCCCTCTTGGCTGATCGCGGCGGCGACGAACTCGCTGGCCACTGGAGCGCCAGCGGGATTGTCGAAGTCGGTCTTCAGGTCGGTGGCCCAGAACGAATGAATGTCCCCGCCCAGGAACACCGGATTGGGCGCCTTGGAGGCGCTCAGGGCGCCGAGCATGCGTGCGCGGTTGGCCTCATAGCCGTCCCAGCCGTCGGTGAAATGACCCATCAGGCCGTCCTTGCCGGCTTGCCTGAGCGGCGCCACCAGCAGGTCCTGGACGATCATCGTCCAGCGGGCGTCCGCGCGCCGAAAGCCGTCGTAGAGCCAGCGCTCCTGCTTGGCGCCCAGCATGGTGCGGCTGGGATCGGCCAGATCGGCGCAGGTTTCCGGCGCGACGCGGCCGCGGCGGGTGTCGGGAAGGGCGCAAGGCTGGATGGTGCGATATTGCCGGCCGTCCAGCACCGTGAACTCTGCCAGGTCGCCATAGCGCAGGCGGTCGTAGATCCGCATGTCGGGCCCGTGCGGCGCTGAGCGTCGGCGCAGCGGCATGTGCTCGTAGAAGGCGCGATAGGCGGCCGCGCGGCGCTTGAGGAAGTCGGCCGTCGCAGTCGCTACGTCCTGGGACCATTGGTTCGAATAGTCGTTCTGAACCTCGTGGTCGTCCCAGGTCATCAGGCAGGGGGCGACCGCGTGCAGGGCCTGCAGGTCGGGATCGGTCTTGTAGAGGGCGTAGCGATTGCGATAGCCGGCCAGGTCGACCACCTCGTCCTGGCGATCATGGGCGCGGACGGTTCGTCCCTTGGCCCGGTCGCCGCGATAGCTGTACTCGTAGATGTAGTCGCCCAGGAACAGCACCAGGTCCGGGCGCTCCTGCGCGATGTGGCGATAGGCCGAGAACCAGCCCAACTCCCAGTGGGCGCAAGTGGCCATCGCCACGGTCAGCCGCTCCAGGTGCTCGCCGGGCGCGGGGGCTGTCCGCGCCTGGCCGATCTGGCTTTGGTGACCCTGGGCGGTGAAGCGATACCAGTAGGGCCGCCCCGGAGACAGGCCGCCGACCTCGACATGCACCGCGTGGGCCAGCCGCGCATCGGCCGTGGCGCGGCCAGCCCGCACGACCTGGCGCATGGCCTCGTCGGCGGCGACTTCCCAGAGCACCGACACGGGTGCGGCCAAGCCTCCTCGGCCGTCAGGCGCCAGGGGCTCGGGCGCCAGCCGTGTCCAGATCACAAAGCCGTCCGGGGCGGGATCGCCGCTGGCCACGCCTAGGGTGAAGGGGGTCTTGGCTGCGGTCGGGCCTTCGCGCGCCAAGGCCGGAGCGCCCGCCGCGAGGAGCGCGCCGCCGCCGAATACGAGCAACTGGCGGCGATCGATGAGGGGGGAGGGCATCGAGACTCCTCGCGGCGAGACCCGGCCGCTTAAGCATGGGTGTTATGTTATAACAATAGCGCTTGCCGCACCGAGGGGTGCTGGGTATAGGTGTTATAGTATAACATTCTCAGGTGTCCCGATGATCGAGGTTTCAACTGCGCCGCGGCCCGGCCGGATCGACAAGCGCCTGCCGGTCACCGTGCTGTCGGGGTTCCTGGGCGCGGGCAAGACCACCTTGTTGAACCACGTGCTGGGCAACCGCGAGGGCAAGAAGGTCGCGGTGATCGTCAACGACATGAGCGAGGTCAATATCGACGCCACGCTGATCGCTGAGGGGCGAGCCGATCTGTCGCGCACCGACGAGACGCTGGTGGAAATGTCCAACGGCTGCATCTGCTGCACCCTGCGCGACGACCTGTTGCAGGAGGTTCGCCGCCTGGCCGCCGAGCGCCGCTTCGACTACCTGCTGATCGAGTCCACGGGCGTCTCCGAGCCGATGCCGGTGGCCGCCACCTTCGACTTCCGCGACGAGGCCGGCGACAGTCTGGCCGACGTGGCGCGGCTGGACACCATGGTCACGGTGGTCGACGCCTTCAACTTCCTGCGCGACTACGCCTCGCGCGACCGCTTGGCCGATCGCGGCGAGACGGCGGGGCAGGGCGATGATCGCACGGTCGTGGACCTGCTGGTCGAGCAGGTCGAGTTCGCCGACGTCATCGTGCTGAACAAGACCGACCTGGTCTCCCCTGAGGACCTTGGGCGGTTGCGCGGCATCATCGCCACGTTCAATCCCGACGCCCAGATCGTCGACGCCGAGCACGGCGCGGTGGCGCTGGACGCCGTTCTCGACACCGGCCTCTTCAGCTATGAACGCGCCCAAGGTGCGGCCGGTTGGCAAAAGGCCCTGATGGGCGAGGTCCTGCCCGAGACGCAGGAATACGGCATCGGCCATTTCGTTTACCGGGCGGCCAAGCCGTTCCATCCAGAGAAGCTCAAGGCGTGGCTGGATCGGGAATGGCCCGGGGTGATCCGCTCCAAGGGCTTCTTCTGGCTGGCCACGCGATATGACCGGGTCGGCGGCTGGAGCCAGGCTGGCGCGGTCACCCAGCATGGTCCTCACGGGCGTTGGTGGGCGACGGCGCCGCGCGAGCAGTGGCCCGACGATCCGGCCTGGCGGGGCGCGATCGAGAAGGTCTGGAAGCCCAAGCACGGCGATCGGCGCCAGGAGATCGTCCTGATCGGTCAGGACATGGACCACGAGGCCCTGACGCGCTGCTTCAACGACTGCCTGTTGTCGGACCTACAGTTCGGCTTTGGGCCCAAGGCTTGGACCAAGCTGCCGGATCCTTTCCCGTCATGGGACTAGCCGCTTACCCTGTCCTTATGCTGGACGATCGGGAGCCGAGCCCGGCCTGGGTGGCGTCGGTCTTGGGGCTCAGTCTGGAGGATGCCGAATGGCTGCTGGTCCTCTACCGGTTCGCCCCGCCACACGCCTTTGGAGCGGGTGAGCCGGGCGAGGAACCCCGGCGGGTCTATTTTTGCGAGTCGCTGTGACCCTGCGGGCCGTCTTCGAGGCGAGCGGTCTGCTCGGCTGGAGCCGAGCGCGACGCCTGAGGCGCATGAAACCCAGCGAGGCCGCCGCCTACTGGATCGTTCGCCGGGATTCGCGAGGTCTTGGGCGAGCGGACGCGGCGGCGTTCCAAACCTGGCTCGCGCTCGACGCCAACCGGCAAGCCTATCGCCGGGTGCGGGCGACGTGGACAGCCCTGGACGACGCCTGCGCCGAAGACGTGACGCGGGGCGATGCTTTTGAATTGAAAGGAAGGCCTGCGATGAAAATGACCCTGGCGCGCGCCATGGACGCCTCGGCGATCGGCCTGTCGGCCCTGTGCCTCGTCCATTGCCTGGCCTTGCCGGTGCTGGCCCTGGTCCTGCCGTTCCTGGGCGTCTGGGCCCATGCCGAATGGGTGCATGTGGTGTTCATTTGCGCCGCGGCGCCGATCGCGTTGATGGCGCTGATGGACTGGCGGGCGTTTCGACCGCACGCCTGGGCGCTTGTCGCCATGGCGGCCCTGGGCCTTGGCTTGATGTTGGCCGGCGCCCTTGAGGTTCCGTCGGCCGGGTGGGAGCGTCCGCTGACGGTGATTGGCGGGCTCACCCTGGCCACGGCCCACATCTTCAATTGGCGCCGCCGTCACGGCGATCACCATGCGTGTCCGTGACCTGCTGCCGCAACACATGACTTTTTAGGTCCGCAGGCAGGCGGCGGCTTCGGCCTTCGCCCCTGGCTGCCTCATCCGTGGTCGCGGCGACGCTGGCGCGCGGTTGACCGTGTTTCAGTCTTGCCAAGCCGCAGTCGATCGGTCCCGCTTGGCCACAACCTTGATGGGATGATTTCCGCATGTCGAGCAAGTGCCCAACCATTTCCACGTCGAGCCGGGGGGCATAATCTGGAAGCCGGTTACTGGAGCATGACGCCCCGGGGGGGCAGGCCTTCGCGCGCCACAACCGCGCAGGTGAACGCCGCCAATTCGATCTGGGCGCGCAACGTGATGGCCGACGGCTCGGGCCTGGCCGCCGCCAGGCGCGCCGCCCAGGCTAGCGGACTCCTCAAGCTCTGGATGGGCGAAGAGTAGATCTCGAGAGCCAATGAGCCCGCGCACGATTGGCCCTCAGCTGACCTCAAATCCGGCGCGCCGCAACTGGACCAGCATGCTTTCCGGGCCGACAAGGTGATCGAGACCAACAGCGACCAGCGTCGGCTTCGGATCGTTCAGCATCGTCTCGAAGCGCGGAACCCAGGCGCGGTTCCGTTCGACCGTGAGCTTGGCATAAAGCTCCGGATAATCGCGACGTTCGTGATCGACAAAATCCGCCGCCGTCGCCTGTCGGCCCGCGAGCCAGTCTGTCGATATCCGTTCGGAACCTTCGCGGCCCAGCAACGCGCCATCGACGGCGTAGCCAAAGGAACTGCGCTTCCTGTTTCGGGGTCATGCTGGCGAACCAGGCAAAGACGTCGTCCTTCACCTCGAACTCGCTCGAGACTGGAATCCCAATTTCGGTGGCCCGTGCGCTGAGAACGGCATTGGCCGATTTCCCGGTCAGGCCTGCGGCTTTGTAACCCGCGTCCTCAATCGTAGCGCCGATCAGCCACGGCCGCGCGCCAGCTAGATCGCTCATAGATACCGCGCTCAGAGCCATTGCCGTCTTCAAACGGGCCAAATGCTCCGGCGACAGTAGCTCCAGAGGCGAGGGCGACGTCGACATGCCAAACTGCTTGATGAGTTCTCCACCGGGACGCCGGTAGATCTGGTTCGTCTCGGTCCACAGACGGCCGCAACGCTCCAGCAAGGCCACGATCTCAGGCACGCGCCAATCAACGGGGCGGGGCAGGGTTTCGCCTAGAACATAGATGCGCTTGCCGCCCTTCTTGACAGTCCAGAGCGGTGCCTTGGGGGCCGCAAGCACCGATCTTGGAGCTAGAGCAACGCAAGCCGCAGGGATGCCATAGTTAAGGAACTGGCGTCGCGTGCGCTGGATTTCCGGCAACTGGACATCGATACTTGTCGGGTAGGCAAGCTCGGTCAGCGGCGCACTCGGTTACTTCATGCCCTCAGTACTCCCGTTCCAGTCTAAGACGGCTTTCGCATGCGCCGGTCTTCGCATCACCTTAAGTTTAGTTCATGCAACGGCGGCTCCTGGCGCAGGGCGGTCGCTCGAAAAGGCCAGTCTGAAGGACCGGCTTTCCACCTTTCTCAGTATTTGGCTATCTGTTTGCTATCCCTGGCTGAGTCCTGGAGCGTCCGCTTCTGATCCTAGATCGCCACGGAGAGTTTGTGTCGGCTCAGGCGGGCCCCGCACCCTACGCTTGCCCATCGGCTCCGCCGCAAGGGACACGGGGTGGCGTGCTGCGGCCCGCCTGAGTGCTTGGTTATCGTCACCAAGGGGCCGAATGTTGATCGTCGCCCGCCATCAGGAGTCAGGCGTCACTCCCTGGCTGCTGGATGTGTTTCGGCTTGCAAAAGTGACCCCCTTCTCGGGGATATCGGCGTCCAAAAATGACCCCCTGTCCTTGAGGCTTTGATGGCCAGATCGGCGGCTTGTGTAGTCGCGGATCGAGACGGGGATGTTGGTATTGGAGACGGTGGCGAAGATCCGGCGCGAGCACTTCGCGCGGGGCAAGGGCGTGAAGACGATCGCGCGGGAGATGGGCCTGGCGCGCAACACGGTGCGCAAGGTTCTGAGGTCGGGAGAGACCTCGCTGGAGTACGAGCGGCGCGAGCAGCCGCATCCCAAGTTGGGGACCTTCATCGACCGCTTGGAGGGCATGCTGGAGGCCAATGCGTCCGGGGCCCGCAAGGACCGACTGACCCTGACGCGGATCGCCGACCTGCTGAGCCGCGAGGGTTATGACGGCGGCTACGACGCCGTGCGGCGCTACGCGGGGCGCTGGGCCGATCAGCGCCGGGGCGTCAGCTCGCCGGTCGAGGCTTTCGTGCCCCTGAGCTTCGCGCCGGGCGACGCCTATCAGTTCGACTGGAGCCACGATCAGGTGGAGATCGGTGGCACGCCGCTGACGGTGAAGGTGGCCCACCTGCGGCTCAGCCACAGCCGCCGCTTCTACATCCGGGCCTATCCACGCGAGACCCAGGAGATGGTGTTCGACGCCCATGCCCGGGCCTTTGCGCTGTTCGGCGGCGTCACCCGGCGAGGCATCTACGACAACATGAAGACCGCCGTGGAGGCGGTGTTCGCCGGCAAGACCCGGCGCTTCAACCGGCGCTTCGAGCAGATGTGCTCCCACTACCTGATCGAGCCGGTGGCCTGCACCCCGGCCTCGGGCTGGGAGAAGGGCCAGGTGGAGAACCAGGTCGGCTACGCCCGCGACAACATCTTCAAGCCGCGCCCTCGGTTCAGGACCCTGGAGGAGCTGAACGGCTGGCTGGAAGCCGAGTGCGAGCGCCGGGCCCGCAACGATCGTCACCCCGAGTATCGCGACCGCACGGTCCAGGAGGTGTTCGAGGCCGAGCGGCCGTTCCTGGCGCCGTTCGTAGGTCCCTTCGACGGCTTCCACCAGGTCGAGGCCGTCGCCCAGGCCACCTGCCTGATCAACTTCGACCGCAACCGCTACTCGGTGGAGGCCAGGGCGGCGCGGCGCGCGGTGCAGATCCGCGCCTATGCCGACCGGGTCATGGTCCTGTGCGACGGCGAGGTGGTGGCCGATCATCCCCGCGGCTTTGGCCGCGACCACACCGTCTACGATCCCTGGCACTACCTGCCGGTCCTGGCCCGCAAGCCCGGGGCGCTGCGCAACGGCGCGCCGTTCCAGGACTGGTCTCTTCCGCCCGCCCTGACCCGGCTGCGCAAGCGGCTGGGCTCGGGTGACGAGGCCGATCGGCGCTTCGTTCGGGTGCTGGCCAGCATCCTCGATGACGGCCTGGATGCCGTGGACGACGCGGTCCGCGAAGCTCTCGACGCCGGCGCCGCCAGCGACGAGGTGATCCTCAACATCCTGGCCCGCCGGCGCGAGCCGCCCAGGCCCGAGGCGATCACCACCTCCCAGGCCCTGGCCTTGCGCCACCCGCCGATCGCCGACTGCGCCCGCTACGACCTGCTGCGAGGTCCCCGTGCAGCGGCATGAGATGATCGAGGCCCTGGGCCAACTGGGCCTGAAGGGCATGGCCGCCGCGTTCGACGACGCGGTGACCACGGGCCTGCAGCGCAATCGCACCGCCTTGGAGATGCTGGCCGACCTGCTCAAGGCCGAGACCGCGCACCGCCAGGCCGCCTCCATCCGCTACCGGATCACAGCCGCCAAGCTGCCGGCGATGAAGGATCTGGCGCGCTTCACCTTCGACGGCTCGCCGATCAACGAGGGCCTGGTCCGCGCCCTGCATGCCGGCTCGTTCCTGGCCGATCACCGCAACATCGTCCTGGTCGGCGGCACGGGCACCGGCAAGACCCACCTGGCCATCGCCATCACCGCCAACGTTGTGCGGGCCGGCGCGCGCGGTCGCTACTTCAACACCGTCGATCTGGTGAACCGCCTCGAGGACGAGGCCCGGCGCGGCAAGACCGGCGCCCTGGCCGCCCAGCTCTCACGTCTGGACGTCGTGGTGCTAGACGAGCTGGGCTATCTGCCGTTCGCCCAGTCCGGCGGCCAGCGCCTGTTCCACCTGGTCAGCAAGCTCTACGAGCGCACCTCGGTGATCATCACCACCAACCTAACCTTCGGGGAGTGGCCCACCGTCTTCGGCGACGCCAAGATGACCACGGCGCTGCTCGACCGCCTGACCCATCACTGCGATATCGTCGAGACCGGCAACGACAGCTGGCGGCTCAGGAACCGCGCCTGACCGGCGCGCCCAGCGTCATCCACAACTTGTTCAACCTCCCCCAGACCCCCTCCGGGCGGCTGAACGATCAGTGGCTCACTAGGCGGCGACGCGCTGCGCTAGCTGACCGCTACGCGCCTCGCCGCCGGTCCGGGAACAGAGGCTAAAGGGGTCAATATTGGACGCCGATCGGGGGTCAGTTTTGAACGCCGTTTGACATGCTGGACAAGGGCCATTGCGAAGACTCCATTGCCGACCGACCAGTCGGAATAGTCGTTCTCGTGCATGAAGACGAATACGTCCTTCGGCGACACCCCCACGCCGCTCAGCCGCGCGCCGATCAGGGAATAGAGTGTTCGCTTCATGGCGTCGCTCCGCCCGCGACGCATGGTGATCTCAATCATCACGAGGCTATCCGACCGCGCGATCCCGTTGAACCTGCGATCATAAAAGAAGTCCCCTGGATCGTACTCGGAAACGAGGTTGAAGAGCTCGTCTTGCGGCATGCCGATGGCCTCTACCAGCGCCCCGTGCACGCCTTCCACGATCTGGTTCTTGCGATCTTGACTTGTGCCTTTTAGGATAGATGTCCGGACAAACGGCATCGCTAATCTCCGCTAATTTTTCGTTGTAATGAAACCATTGTCCTCGAGCATTCGGGCGGATGAAATCGAGATTTCGTCCAATTTTATGTGTGTTATTCTCAAAAGATGAAACGACGCCCCATTCCTTTGACGGCGGTGCGCGCCTTCGAAGCCGCCGGCCGGCTCGGCCGCATGACGGCTGCGGCCGAGGAGCTGTCCGTCACCCCCGGCGCGATCAGCAGGCAAATTCAGCACCTGGAACTGGTGCTGGGTGTGGACCTGTTCGCGGGGCCGCGCACCAAGCCACAGCTCACCCCGGCGGGCCGCACGCTCCTCCCGGCGCTGTCCTCCGCGCTCGACCAGATCGAAATGGCGGCGCGGTCTATCACCCCAGCCGAGGATTTGAGTCTTGACGTCTCGTGCCTGAGCACGTTCCTGATGCGCTGGCTCATTCCTCGGCTGCACCGTTTCCGCCAATTGCATCCGGAGATAGACGTCCGCCTCCGGGCAGAGAACGACTCCACCGTCGCTCGGCGCGAACAGTCTGACCTGGTTATTACGGTGGAGGAGCCGGGGCCAAGGCCAGCCGGCCGCCAACAGGTCCACAGCCTGTTCAAGGAATGGCTGGGTCCGGTCGCCACGCCTGAGTTGGCGCGGCGGATACAGCGACAGCCGTCCCACGCGTTCTCGGCCGACTTGCTGCTCCAAACCAAGACCCGCCTGAATGCCTGGTCAATGTGGCGCGACGTGGCTGAGGCCCAAGCTCCAGCTGTCGAGCCGACCGGCGCGATCTTTGAGCACTATGCCTTCACGCTGGAAGCGGCGAGCGCCGGCCTGGGCGTCTGCGTAGCGCCCTGGCATCTGGTGGCCGGAGACATCACGTCCGGCCGGCTTGTCGCGCCTTTCGGCTTCGTGGAGAGCGGTTATCTTTACGTGGCCAAGCCCCGCTTCCCGTCCAGCCCAAAGGTCGAGCGTTTCTGCCAATGGCTCACCACCGAAGCGGCGGCCATGCCCGCTCCCCTGACGACTCAAAATCAGGTTCGATAGACACCGGGTCGGGCGCTATCCATCAAGCGCGCCTACGAGCTTCGACCTAGGAGCCTAAATGTCCACTTCCTGGGTCAGCTCAGAGACCGCTTCCGCCCGTTGGGCGCTGTCACAGCGTCAGTTTACGCCGATCGTGCAAAGGGGCTTGCCGGCCGAAACAGGGATGCCGTGATCCGGTGTGAAGCGGTTCCGTGCGGTCGGTTCGTACACCGATGCACTCACGCGCCTGAGGCGATGGAAGCGATCCGCGCCGCCGCGCACGACGGCAGGACACCTCATCCACCAGCCGGACGATATTCGCCTGACAGAAGCGACACTCCATGAAGCTTTTCTAATATTTCTATAGAAAGTACATCCAGTGAAGCTGTTCTACTCTCCCTCCTCATGCTCATTGTCGCCGCACATCGTGCTGCGCGAACTCGATCTGCCCTTCACGCTCGACCGCGTCGATCCGGTGACCAAGCGAGTCGGGAAACGACTATCTTGCGATCAATCCGAAAGGCTACGCGCCCGCGCTGGAGCTCGATGACGGGGAGGTTCTAACCGAAGGTCCTGCGACTACGCAGTATCTCGTCGACAGATACGCGCCTGGCGCTCTCCGGCACGATTGAGCGGGCACGGGCCAACAGTTATTTGGCCTACCTCAGCACCGAGTTGCACAAGCCGTTCGGGCGGCTGTTCGATCCAGAGTTGACCCCGGACGCTCGCGCCTCGACCACAGCTTACCTGAATCGCAGATTTGCGTTGATCGAGCAGGAGCTCGCAGATGGGCGGGCGTTCCTGACCGGTTCGGCCTTCACGCTCCCCGGCGCTTATCTTTTCGTGATCCAGCGGTGGGGAGAGCGTTCACAGGCTTCGATCTCTCGCCGTTTCCCAACATCTGCGCGCACGCCGCGCGGGTCATGGCTAGGCCTGCGGTTCAGCTAGCACTCGACGCCGAGAAGGGGGCTGCCGCCGCTTGAGTCGGCCTTATGCGGCCGTTCTGCCGGCAAGAAGATCATGGATCGATTCCGGGCGAAGGTGGGTGTAGCGCTTCAGCATCTTCCAATCCTTGTGGCCGCTGACCAAAGCGGCTTGTTCGATCCGCAGGCCCAGCTCAAACAACCGGCTGGTGCCCTCGTGGCGTAGATCGTGGAAGTGGAGATCGACGATCGCCAGCTTGGCGCAAGCCCGCGTAAAGGCGGCGCTGACCGACTTGCCATTATAGGGAAAGATGCGTTGTTCGGCGTTGCGCCGTAGTTGCCGCTGCACCTCGATCAAGGCCACCGCGTCGAAACCTGCGGCGGCCAGAAGCGGGATTTTCTGGTCGTTGCCGGCTTTGTTTCGGGGGTCCTTCCGGTCTCGAATGATCAGCATCTTCGTGCGCGGCAGGTAGTCGTCCCAAACGACCCGGCAGATCTCGTCCTGACGCATGGCCGTGGCGATCGCGAACTTCATGATCCGCGACATCGGCAAGATCAGGCGTTCCTTCGTGTCGAAGTAGTGGAACAGGCGCTCCAGTTCCTCGTCGGTGGGGCGACGGTCGCGCTCATTGCTCTTGCCGATCAGGCCCAGGTGAACCAGGGCGACGCGAGCCACGTCGACCTGGTCGGGCCGGGTCTCGATGTCATGCAACGCCGCGATGGTGATCAGGACGGTCTTGATCGTGCCGATATACATGCCGACCGTTACGGGGCCGGCCCCGCTCCTGGCGCGGCGCTTGCCGAAAGCGATGAGCTTCAGCCGGTCGAGTTCGGCGAATTTTGTTTTCCCGATCGGGTC
Organism: Caulobacter sp. FV1ye6ST; assembly: GCF_058681225.1. NCBI lineage: Bacteria > Pseudomonadati > Pseudomonadota > Alphaproteobacteria > Caulobacterales > Caulobacteraceae > Caulobacter > Caulobacter sp. FV1ye6ST. The sequence goes on along the minus strand of NZ_CM178733.1, from coordinate 2,865,023 downwards.
GGTCTTCAACATTTCGAGCATGGCCAGCTTTGAGCGGCCGATCTTCTTGCCCACCGATTGCAAGTCCTCGATGTGGAGGTCCACGAGATCGGCCAGGGTTCTTTTGTCTACGATGCGCGTGGTCTTGGGCTTGCTGCCCAGATCGATGGCGCGTTCGGCGCCCGTGGCCCAACGCCGCGCGTCCTCGCGCTGGTGGAAGGTCTCGCTTATATAGGCGCCCTTGCGTCGAACGACGGCGCGCCAAGACCCGGATGGGAGCCGCACGAACGTGGCCAATTTTCGTGTACTCCCTGTGTACAGTGACGCGTCGTACCGTGGCGAAAAGTGGCGTATTCCGTCGTATTTTCGGTGTACACGCCGACCATCTAGCCCTTTGATTATGTTCTAAAAATGCAGCAATTTCAAGCACATAGATTCTCTATTGCACCTATGATGGACTGGACGGATCGGCATTGCCGGTCGCTGCACCGCGTCCTGTCGGGCCGGGCGCTGCTGTATACCGAGATGGTGACCAGCGGCGCCGTCGTGCATGGCGATCGCGAGAAGCTGCTGGGTTATGATACGGAGCAGCATCCGGTGGCGCTGCAGCTGGGTGGGTCGGATCCCGCCGAGTTGGCGCGGGCGGCGCGGATCGCCGAGGACTACGGCTATGACGAGATCAATCTGAACGTCGGCTGCCCGTCCGACCGCGTGCAGAGCGGCCGTTTCGGGGCCTGCCTGATGCGCGAGCCGGACCTCGTGGCCGATTGCATGGCCGCCATCAAGAGCGCGGTGAAGGTCCCGGCGACGGTCAAGTGCCGGATCGGCGTCGACGACCAGGACCCGGAAGCGGCGCTGTTCGCCCTGGTCGACGCCAGCGCGGCGGCTGGGGTCGAGAGCTTCGTCGTCCATGCCCGCAAGGCCTGGCTGAAGGGCCTGTCGCCAAAGGAAAACAGGGACATCCCGCCGCTGGACTACGAGCTTGTCTATAGGCTCAAGCGTGAGCGGCCGAACCTGACCATCGCCATCAATGGTGGGGTGCCCTCCGTCGACGCCGCGCTGGAGCATCTGGCCAATGGCGTCGACGGGGTGATGCTGGGCCGCGCGGCCTATCATGAGGCCGGCCTGCTGGGCGAGGTCGACCGGCGGGTGTTCGGCATGGATGTCGCCGATGTCGACAGCTTCGAGGCGGTCGAGCGCTACAAGCCGCATCTGGCGCGTGAACTGGCGGCGGGAACGCATCTGGCGGCGATGAGCCGGCATATGCTGGGCCTGTTCCACGGCCTGCCGGGCGCGCGGGCGTGGCGGCGCATCCTGACGGTCGAGGGCGTCAAGGCCGGCGCTGGTCTGGATGTGGTGGATAGGGCGCTGGACGCCGTGCGCGCGGCCTTGGCGGCGCGCGAGGAGCGGGTGGAACTCCCCGCCTAGCTAGGGGTGCAGGATAAGCGAGGTCGGCGTCGCTTCGAAGCGCGAAAGCCGGCCCAGATAGCTCATGCCCAGCAGCGAGGTCTCGAGACCCTTCTCGATGACCAGGGCGTCGACGTCGCGGACCTTGGCGCCGGCGATGGCGACCGTGGCCAGCTTGACCGAGGCGGCGCGGGTGCGGCCGTCGGCGGTGATGACGTTGTAGTCGTAGTTCAGCTTGCTGGTGTCGATGCCCAGACGCTGGGCGTCGGCCATGCTGAGCGAGACGGCGGTGGCGCCGGTGTCGACCAGGAAGCGAACGGCCTTGCCGTCGACATTGCCTTGCGCCCAGAAGTGGCCGTCGCGGTCCTTGGTCAGTTGGGCCGCGCCGCCTTCGGCGCCGCCGAGCGTGGCCGTCGCGGCCGAAGGCGCGCGCAGCTCCGGATGGCGCAGATCGTCGAGGGAGACGACGGCCTTGGCCGCGCCCACCGCTGACAGGGCTCCCACGAGTGCGATCGCCGCGAACCTCAACATCAAGACACCCTGCCGTATCGGCTGTGAGACCGCTTCTGCGGCCGATGCCTAATCATTAGCGGGCAGGCGTTTTCAAGGCGTGAATCGGCAAAGCGATTTTCGCGCCATGGTTACTAATAGGGTAACAAGTATATTCCTGTGCTGAGCATTGTTCATATTACATCGATTTAATATTCTTCATTACGCCTGTGTAATGCTTTTCATGTCCTGGAATTAACTTCGGAAAACTTTCGCCCAGCGTTATCTCTGTAGGCCACAGAACAAATGGCTATAGAGGGATTATCGCCATGAAAGCCGTCCTTATCGCGCTCGTCGCCGCGGGCTCCATCGCGGGCGTTGCTCACGCCGGCGCCACCGACAAGCAGTTCGTCGAAGCCTCGCGCTGCAGCGCTCTGGCCGCCTCGGAAAACCTGGGCAAGCTGGACACCTCCGCGGTCGACGCGTTCTTGCGTGCGGAGTCGGCCGACCGCAAGGCTTCGGTCCGCATCGACGCCATCACCAAGATGAACAACACCCGCAAGAAGGCCGACTCGGCCGACGGCAACGCCAAGCTGAAGCTGATCGCCGAACGTGATCAGGTCTGCGCGCCGTTCATCGGCGCGACCCAGGCTTCGCGCTGAGGTCGGCCGCTAAGATCGAACCGCGGTCGCCGCCATCAGGGCGATCATCGGATCCAGACGATCGGGGAGGGCGGCCATGATGGCCGCCCTTTCCCTGTCTGAGAGCCTCGCCCAGCCGGCGATTTCCGGCAGAGTCCGGCGGCATCCCAGGCAATAGCCGCTGGCGCCGTCGACCGCGCAGACCTTGACGCAGGGCGTCGCGATCGGGCGGGGCGGTCGCGCTGGCGTACCTATCGGGGCGTCGGTGCTCATTCTTTTCCAGCATCCCCGCTCTGGCGGCGGCGCGCAAGCGTGGCGCTCGGGGGTTGCTTTGGCCGTGGACGGGTTTAAGTCCGCGACCATGACCGCTTCTCCCTTCGCCGACATCCGACAGCTCGCCGTCTCGCCGCCCGCGCCGGGGCCGTCTCCGGCGCTGGAGCAGGGCGGCCGCCTGGCCGAGATCGCCGGCTGGCTGACCGCCTGGAGCGGCAAGAGCCCGCCGGCCGTCAATCGCCCGGTCGTGGCGCTCTATGCCGGCGCGCGCCAGGGTGTTGGGCCGCGCGGCTACGCCCGCGACCGCCTGGAGGCCATCGCCTCGGGCGGAGCCACGGTCTCGCGCCTGGCTGGCGTGCAGGGCGCGGGCCTGGAAGCCTTCGACCTGGCCATCGACCGCCCTTCGCCGGACTTCATCGGCCAGGCCTCGATGAGCGAGAAGGAGGCCGCCGCCACCATGGCGTTCGGCATGGAGGCCCTCGCCAAGCAGCCCGACTTGCTGATCCCCGGCGTCATCGTCGCCGAGGCCGCCCGCACGGCCGCCGCCGTGTGTCTGGCCCTGTTCGGCGGCGAGGCCTCGGACTGGTCGGATGATCCCGAGCCCGTCGCCGTCGCCGTGGCGCGCGCCAAGGCCGAAGGCATGGGCGACGATCCGCTGGAGATCCTGCGCCAGCTGGGCGGCCGCGAGACCGCCGCGGTCGTCGGCGCCATCCTGGCCGCCCGCGTGCAGAAGGTGCCGGTTCTGCTGGATGGCTACGCCGCCTGCGCCGCCGCCGCCATTGTCCGCGCCGTCGAGCCCGGCGCCATCGACCACTGTTTGGCCGCCCATGTCAGCCCGGCCAAGGGTCACGCCCGACTGCTCGAAGTCCTCGACAAGCGTCCGCTTCTGGAGCTCGATACGCGGGACGAGGAAGGGGTCGGCGGCGCCTCGGCCCTGGCCCTCGTCAAGCTGGCCTGCGAGGTCCGCTAAGCGGATCGCGGGTGGCTTAGGTGAACGCGGATAACATTCACTTCCGTTGACGCTAACGTCATCTTTCCAAACGTTCGTTCGACATCTATCGTGGCGCCTGAAACGCAATAACGGCCTCCCGCAGAGGGGCCGATTGAACGGGAGCCCGCCATGAATCTGGACTTCTCGCCCGAGGACCTCGCCTTCCGCGACGAGGTGCGCGCCTTTATCGCCGAGAACTACCCGGCGGGCCTGCGCGAAAAGCAGGAAGAGGGCGAGGAGATGGCCAAGGAGGACTTCCTCTCCTGGCATCGCACCCTCGCCAAGAAGGGTTGGGTCGCCCCGGCCTGGCCGGAGAAGTACGGCGGTCCGGGCTGGACCTCGGTTCAGCGCTACATCTGGTCGGAAGAGACCGCCCGCGCCGACTGCGTGCCGATCCTGCCGTTCGGCATCAACATGGTCGGCCCGGTGATCTACACGTTCGGCACGCCCGAGCAGAAGGAACGCTTCCTGCCGCCGACCCTGTCGGGGGACATCTGGTGGTCGCAAGGCTACAGCGAGCCGGGCGCCGGTTCGGACCTGGCCAGCCTCAAGACCAAGGCCGAGCGCTTCGCCGGCGACGACGGCAAGGAATACTACCTGGTCAACGGCCAGAAGACCTGGACCACCCTGGCCCAGCACGGCGACTGGATCTTCTGCCTGGTCCGCACCGACCCGACCGCCAAGATCCAGGAAGGCATCTCGTTCCTGCTGATCGACATGAAGTCGCCGGGCGTGACCGTGCGGCCGATCATCACCCTGGGCGGCGAGCACGAGGTCAACGAGGTCTGGCTCGAGAACGTCAAGGTGCCGGTCGAGAACCGCATCTACGACGAGAACAAGGGCTGGACCTGCGCCAAGTTCCTACTGGCCCACGAGCGTAGCGGCATCGCCGGCGTCGCGCGCTCCAAGCGCGGCATCGAGCGCATCCGTCAGATCGCCTCGGCCGAGCTTTCGGATGACGGCGACGCGCTGATCAAGGATCCGATGTTCAAGCGCAAGGTCGCTGAGCTGGAGATCGACCTGACGGCGCTGGAATATACCGAGCTGCGCACGCTTGCCGGTGAAGCGGCCGGCAAGGGCCCCGGTCCGGAGTCGAGCGTCCTGAAGATCAAGGGCACCGAGATCCAGCAACGGATCACCGAACTGGTGCTGGAGGCCGCCGGCCACTACGGCGCGCCTTACTTCCGGGGCTTCCCGAAGGACGGCGACAACGCCCATCCGATCGGCCCGGACTTCGCCCACCGCGCGGCGCCGACCTATTTCAACGTCCGCAAGACGTCGATCTACGGCGGCTCCAACGAGATCCAGCGCAACATCATCGCCAAGATGGTGCTGGGGCTCTGAGTTCAACCAAGCCCCCCTCCCCGCGAGGGGGAGGGGAGACGGTCACAGAAGAATAGAGGAAACTCAGGGATGGATTTCAACTTCACCGAAGAGCAGTCGATGGTCCGCGACACGGTCGCGAGCTTCCTGCAGGACAAGTACGACTTCGAGACCCGCCGCAAGATCGTCGCCTCCGAGAGCGGCTGGCGCGCTGACTACTGGAAGGCCTTCGCCGAGGAGCTGGGCATCCTGGGCGCCTCGTTCAGCGAAGAGCTGGGCGGCCTGGGCGGCGGCGCCGTCGACAACATGATCATCATGGAGGAGTTCGGTAAGGCGCTGGTCATCGAGCCCTATCTCGGCTCGGTGGTGATCGGCGGCGGCTTCATGAAGCACTCGGGCTATGCGGGCGCGGCCTCGGTGATCGAGGGCATCGTCGGCGGAACCACGACCATCGCTTTCGCCTATGCCGAGCCGCAAGCCCGCTACACCTGGCAGGACCTGAAGACGACGGCCAAGAAGGACGGCTCGGGCTGGGTCCTCAACGGCCACAAGGCCGTGGTCGTCGGCGCGCCGTTCGCCTCGCACCTGATCGTCACGGCCCGCACGGGCGGCGCCCAGCGCGACGCTGGTGGCGTCGGCGTGTTCTTGATCGACAAAAACCTGCCGGGTGTCGTCACTCGCGATTACCCGACCGTCGATGGCAACCGCGCCTCGGAAGTCTATTTCGAGAACGTCTCGGTCCCGGCCGACGCGCTGATCTCCGAGGATGGCCTGGGTCTGGTCAACCAGGTGATCGACGAGGCCACCGCCGCTGTCGGCGCCGAGGCCGTGGGCGTGCTGCGCAAGCTGCATGAAGGCACGTTGGACTACGCCAAGCAGCGCAAGCAGTTCGGCACCTCGATCGCCAACTTCCAGGTGCTGCAGCACCGGATGGTCGACATGTTCATCGAGGTCGAGCAATCGGTGTCGATGATCTACATGGCGACCATCAAGGTCGACGAGAGCGCCGAGAAGCGCGCCAAGGCCGTGTCGGCCATGAAGGTCCGCATCGGCCGCGCCTGCAAGTTCGTGGGCCAGAACGCCATACAGATCCATGGCGGCATGGGCATGACCGACGAGCTGGCCATCGGCCACTATTTCAAGCGCGCCAGCCTGATCGAGGGCCTGTTCGGCTCGGTCGATCACCACCTGAAGCGCTATGAATCGCTGTCGTTCGACGCCGCGGCGTAAGCCCCGGGCGGCGACGCCCACGGACGATCGGCCGAACTGATGAAAATCGCCTGCGTCACGCCGACGCGGGCGATTTTTTTATGCGCCGCTCTGTTCGTCGCGTCGCATCCTGGAAAAACGGCTGGCCGTGCTAGCCCTTGTACGCAAAGGCTTTGCACGTAAGGAGGTGGGCGATATTTATCTGTATAAAGACTAAATCCGAGGCGCCGAAAAGCGGTTTGTCCGCACGCTGATATGATCCTTATACGGATAAAAATCGCTTGCGAATGCTGCTGTGGGGGCCACCTTTGTCGTCGACGCGCTGACGACTAGGAGGGTGAGAACCCCTGTAAGCCGCGCGCGTCTCCTGGTCCTAACGGCTAATGTCTGGGAGACGCCGCCATGAATGTATCGAAGATGAACCACGCCATGTTTTCGTTCGCCCTGATGGGCGGCATGCTGGTCGGAGGTCGGCCGAGTTCGAAGCCGCCCAAGTCGACGTCCACGAAGTCCGGACGGAAGTAAGCGCTTGAAGCGTTGGCGCGTGACGGTCGCCGAAACCGGCGCCCACTTTCGGCTGTCACGCGCGTAGCGGGTCCCACACCCTCAAGAAAAAGGCCTCCGCCGGTTCGCCGACGGAGGCCTTTGCTTTTCAACGCCCCGTGAAGGCCTCAGCTCTTCTTGGCGGCGGTGTTGCAGTCGGCGAGGCCGGCTTCGTCCAGCGACTTGCCGCGATAGCTGAACGCGGTCAGCTCGCCCACCTGGCCGGCCAGGCGGCGACAGGCGCGGGCGATCGGCAGCGACGGCACGGTAAGCGACGAGCAGGCGTCCTCCTTGCAGCGCCAGACCGAACCCTCGTGGATGAACTGTTCGGTGGTCGCTGCGGTCTTCAGCTTCAGCGAGGCGCTCTGGGTGTCGGCGGCGTTGGCCGAACCCGCGAACATCAGGGCGCAGGCCGTCAGGCCCGCGAAAACAGCGGTACGCATATCCTTGGTCTCCTATCCCCGCGCCGGATGGGAGTTCCGACGCACGAGCGCGCCGTTCGGCGAACGGTGTCTCAACCCCATAGTGCGTTTCTTTTGAAAACTAAGTCAATGGGCGAAGCGTGGCTGGAGCGCCGATCTGGTAGGTTTCTTCGTTCCAGGCCAGCAGGGCCGGCGTGACGTCCTCGGCTTTCTCGACCGAACGCCAGGCGTCGATCAGCGAGGGCGGGGTCAGGCGCGCTTCGATCGTGTGGCGGATCAGCGCGAAGAACGGATCCCAGAAACCGCCGGGGTTATGGAACACAATCGGCTTCTGGTGAAGATCTAAACGGCGCCAAGATAGCAATTCGACAATTTCTTCCAGGGTGCCGATGCCGCCGGGCAGTACGACGAACGAATCCGCCTGCTCGTACATCATCATTTTGCGCTCGTGCATGTTGTCGACGATCACGGTCTCGACGTCGTCGAACGGTTGCTCGCGACCGCGCAGGAAGGTCGGGATGACGCCCAGCACCGCCCCGCCGGCGGAGTGCGCCCCCCGGGCGGTCGCGCCCATCAGGCCCACGCCGCCGCCGCCATAGACCAGCTTCAGCCCCGCGCGGGCGAAGCTCTCGCCGATCGTGAAGGCGTCGGTGATGTAGCGCGGATCGGCGTCGTTGGAGGATCCGCAGTAGACGCAGACGGACCCCAGGCGGCTAGACTCGTTGGGCATCGTCGTCCACTCCACAAAAAAGGCGCGCGGTTTCGCGCGCCCGTTCCTATTTAAGGCCGCATGATCAGGATTCGTCTCCAGGCTTTCAAGTCGCCGGTCCTCAGCGTGAGCCTGGCTGCTCTGCTGCTGGCGGCCTGCGAGCCCGGCGCGCCGGTGGCGTCGAAGGCGGCGGCCGACAAGCCTGACAGCGCCGAGGCGGGCTATCTGGCCCCGCCGACCCTGGAGGCGGCGCGGCGCGGCCCCAACGGCGTCGTCATCTCGGGCCAGGGCGCGCCGGACGCCGATCTGCGCCTGGGCTCGCCGACGGGCGAGGTGATGATGGGCAAGGTCGACGCCCTGGGCCAGTGGAGCGTCACGGTGCCCAACGAAGCGGGCGTGCGCCTGTTTGGCCTGTCGTCCGTCCTCGACGGCCGCACCGTCCAGGCCGAGGGCTATGTGATGGTCGCCGACGGCGGCGAGGTCGCGCTGCTCAGAGCCGGGGCCGGCGCGCGCCGCCTGGCCGCCGAATCCAGTTCGCCACGTATCCTGACCGTCGATGTCGACCGCGAGGGCGGCGCCATGGTGTCGGGCGTCGCCGCCCCGGGCGCGGGGCTGAACGTCCGCGTCGACCGTGTCACCCGCGGCGGCGCTCGCACCGACGATGAGGGCCGTTTCGACATTTCGCTGACCGACGCGCTGACGCCAGGCGTTCACGATATCCAGGTGGCCGGGGAGGGCGGCGAGACCGCTATCGCCGTGGCCATCACGCCGGCCGCCCCCCTGGTCTACGGCCCTGTCCGCGCCGACCGTACGGCGGCGGGCTGGCGGATCGACTGGCTGACGCCGGGCGGCGGCATCCAGACCACCTACCTGATCGGTGGTTCGCGATGAGGGGTCTGGGTGGGCCGCCCTCCGCGGGCCGAACAGCCGTCCCCGGCGCGGTCGCCAAGGCCGACCAGCCGGTCCGCTTCTGGCGCGCCATGGGCGACCTCGTGCGGTTGGTGCTGCGCTCCGAGGCTCCGGGTCTGCACTGGCGCGTCACCGTCGCCCTGCTGCTGACCCTCACCGGCAAGGCGCTGGGCGTGCTGGCCCCGCTGATGCTGGGCAAGGCGGTCAATCAACTCTCTGCGGGGCAGAGCGCGGTCGTGTCCGTGACCTGGGCCTTCGCGGGCCTGGCGTGTGGCTGGGCTCTGGTGCGCTTCATCTCCGCCGCCGCGCCCCAGGCGCGCGACGCGGTCTTCACCCCGGTGGCCCAGGCCGCGCAGAATCGCGCGGCGGTCGAGACCTTCGCCCACGCCCTGTCGCTGTCGATCGACTTCCACCAGTCCAAGCGAACCGGCGCTCTGTCGCGAACGATCGATCGCGGCGCGCGGTCGATGGACTTTCTGCTGCGCGGCCTGGTGTTCAACGTCGCCCCGACCGGGGTGGAGCTGGTCATGGCGGCCATCGTCCTGGCCAAGGCCTACGACTGGCGGTTCGCCGCCGTGGCCCTGCTGACCGTGGCGATCTATGGCTATGCGACCTTCGCCATCTCCGACTGGCGGATCGGCCACCGCAGGGTGCTGAACGAGGCCGACGCCGAGGCCGCCGGCCGGGCGGTCGACGCGCTGCTCAACTATGAGACCGTCAAGTCGTTCGGCGGCGAAACACGGGCCGTGGCGGGCTACGGCAAGGCGCTGGACGTCTATGGCGACGCCCAGATCAAGTCGACCAATTCGCTGAACCTGCTGAACGTCGTGCAGTCGGCGGTGATGAGCGTGGGGCTGGGCGGCATGGCCGTGCTGGCCGGCGCTCAGGCCGCCGCCGGGAAGATCGGGCCAGGCGACGTGACCGCCGCCGTGCTGATCCTGATCAACCTCTACGCCCCGCTGAACATCCTGGGCTTCGCGTATCGCGAGATCCGCCAGTCGCTGATCGACATGGAGGCGATGCTGGAGCTGCGGCGCCAGACCGCCGACGTCGCCGACTCGCCCGACGCCCAGGATCTGCCGCCCTGCGCCGATCAGCGCGGCGGGGCGGTGGCCTTCGAGAACGTCTCGTTCCGCCATGGTGCGCGGTCCGAGGGATTGTCCGACGTCTCCCTGACCGTCGCGCCGGGCGCCACGGTGGCCATTGTCGGGCCGTCGGGCGCGGGCAAGACCACCCTGGTGCGCCTGGCGCTTCGGATGATCGATCCGCAGGAGGGCCGCGTCACCCTGGACGGCCACGACCTGCGCGATCTCAAGCAGGCTTCGCTGCGCCGCGCCGTGGCCCTGGTCCCGCAGGACGTGGCTTTGTTCAACGACACCCTCGCCGCCAACATCGCCTTCGCGCGGCCCGGCGCCGGCGAGGCCGAGGTCTGGGCGGCGGCGGAGGCCGCGGAACTGGGCGAGTTCATCCGCGGCCTGCCCGAGGGCATGGACACCAAGGTCGGCGAGCGCGGCCTGAAGCTCTCCGGCGGCGAGCGCCAGCGGGTCGGCATCGCCCGGGCCCTGCTGGCCGAGCCGCGCGTGCTGATCCTGGACGAGGCCACCAGCGCCTTGGACAGCCGCACCGAGGCGGCGATCCAGGCGACCCTGCGCAAGGCCAGGGCAGGGCGCACCACCCTGGTCGTGGCCCACAGGCTGTCGACCATCGCCGACGCCGACGAGATCGTGGTGTTGCGCCGGGGCAAGATCGTCGAGCGCGGCCGCCACGAGGGCTTGCTGGAGGCCGGGGGCGAGTACGCCGCCCTATGGCGTCGCCAGACCCGAGAGCGCGAGCCCGTTTAGTGGATTTCGTCGGCGCGGACCGAGGTCTATATCGACACCGGTTTCTCTGAAGGAGCTTCGCTTTGCGCTATCTGCACACCATGGTCCGCGTCCGCGATCTTGACGCCTCGCTGCGGTTCTATCGCGACGGCCTGGGCCTCCAGGAAGCCTACCGGATGGAGAACGAGAAGGGCCGCTTCACGCTGGTGTTCCTGGCCGCGCCCGAGGACGTCGAGCTGGCCAAGGAGCGCAAGGCTCCGCTGGTCGAGCTGACCTACAATTGGGACGACGAAGCGTATACGGGCGGTCGCAACTTCGGCCACCTGGCCTATCGCGTCGACGACATCTACGAGACCTGCCAGCGCCTGATGGATATGGGCGTGACCATCAACCGCCCGCCGCGCGACGGTCACATGGCCTTTGTCCGCTCGCCGGACGGCATCTCGATCGAGCTGCTGCAGGACGGCAACCTGCCCGCCGCCGAGCCTTGGGCCTCGATGCCCAACACCGGCGCCTGGTAGACTCTACGCCCGGGTCCTGGCCATCTCTTCCAGTCGCCGGCGCGGGGCGTCGGCGATGCCTGTCCACAGGATGCGGGCCAGCTCCAGGCGATAGGCGGTGGCGTAGCCGGTGACGAACATCGAGGCCACGCCGTCCGTCAGGGCGCGGCTGAGGTCCTTTCGGGCCAGGATGGCCTTGCGGTCGACCGGGGCGTTGGTGTCGGAGGCCGCGACCCGCTTGTCGAGTTCGATCGCCGCGTGGACGGCCAGGTTCACCAGGGCCGGCAGTTGGCTGATGTCGCCGCGCGGCTTGGCGCGCACGCCGCCGCTGGGCGCGAGGTCGAAGTCCAGCGTCCCCGCCACGCGTTCCAAGGTGGTCGGCCAGTGATCATCGGCGGTCGTCATGGTGAAGTTCGCCCCCCCGAGCGTGTTTCGCGCTCTCGGATAGCGATGTTCGCGATCGGGTCAAATGGCCCAAAGCATCGCTTCCTCGTTTTGAGTTGCCTCTGGAAAACCGGCGCGGCGGCGCCCAAATGCAACCGGCGCCGTTACGAGCGCTGTGAACGAGGTTTCCGATGTCGGATCTGTCCGCCTTCAAGATCACTCAGCGCTGGCCGGCCCAGCATCCCGACCGGATCCAGCTCTATTCGCTGCCGACGCCCAACGGGGTGAAGGTGTCGATCATGCTGGAGGAGACCGGCCTGGCCTATGAGCCGCATCTGATCGACATCGGCGCCAACGAGACCTGGGGGCCGGAATACCTGTCGCTGAACCCGAACGGCAAGATCCCGGCGATCATCGATCCGCACGGCCCCGGGGGCGAGCCGCTGGGCCTGTTCGAAAGCGGCGCGATCCTGGTCTATCTCGCCGAGAAGACCGGCAAGTTCCTGCCCGCCGATCCGGCGGCGCGCTACGAGACCCTGCAGTGGGTGATGTTCCAGATGGCGGCGATCGGCCCGATGTTCGGCCAACTGGGGTTCTTCCACCGCTTCGCCGGCAAGGACTACGAGGACAAGCGGCCGCGCGATCGCTACGTCGCCGAGAGCAAGCGCCTGCTGGGTGTGCTGGAGGATCGCCTGGCGACCCGCGCCTGGATCATGGGCGACGACTACACCATCGCCGACATCGCCACCTTGGGCTGGGTGCGCAATCTCGTGGGCTTCTACGGAGCGGGCGAACTGGTCGATTGGGCGTCGCTGAAGCATGTGCCGCGCTGGCTGGAGGCGGGCCTGGCTCGGCCGGCCGTCCAGCGCGGCCTGGAGATCCCCAAGCGCCCCGGATGATCGGGGCGCGACGCCTGCGACCAAATGGCGGGTGCGCCTGAAATTAAGGTCTGATTAACCATAAAGTCCGAGTTTCGGGGCGTCTTCTTTGGAAGGCGCATCACCATCACTGACTTTCAACAGCCCGGCCACAAGCCGGGCTGCTTTTTTGAAATTCGGTGCTTGCATCGGTGCGGTGAGGCGGCTATCACGCGGCCTCTTCTTGAGAGCGACCTGTTCCGCGGTAGCTCAGTGGTAGAGCAGCCGGCTGTTAACCGGCTGGTCGTAGGTTCGAGTCCTACCCGCGGAGCCACTCTTCTTCCTCGCTCGGTCGAAGATTTCCCACATCTGAATAGTGTCGCGTCGGTGGCTTTTCGCCATGCGCTTCTTGATCGAAGCGTTAGCGATTTCGCCGCTTGCGTCGACTCGACGAGGCGGCTATCAACCGGCCTCTTCTTGAGAGCGACCTGTTCCGCGGTAGCTCAGTGGTAGAGCAGCCGGCTGTTAACCGGCTGGTCGTAGGTTCGAGTCCTACCCGCGGAGCCACTCTCTCGGACTTGCGAACGGCGAAGTTCCGCCGTTGCAAGTCGAGAGGCGCTCCGAAGACTTTCCAAAGCTTGAGCTTTAGCCCTTGGGTTCAATCCCAAGACGGTTTGGATCGGATGATCAACGGCACGTCACCTTCCGTGCGCACGGCAACGCGTTCGCCCTGGCGCTCGAAGATCAGGTCGACGGTCAGGGCGCCCACGCGCAGGCGTTCGACGGCGAGGCGGTCGATGCCGATCGGCAGGCGCGGGTCGACCAGGACGATCTCGCCGCGATTGGCGTCGATCGTGATCCCCAGGCAGGCCTGGAGCATCATGAACACCGAGCCCGCCGCCCAGGCCTGGGGCAGGCAGGCGACCGGATAGGCCACCGGCGGCTCGCCCGGCGAGCGCGGGAAGCCACAGAAGAGTTCAGGCAGGCGCATGCCCATACGGCTGGCGGTCTCGAAGAGGTCCGCCGTCAGGTTGACCACGCCATCGCGCTCGCCGTAGCGGGACAGGCCCATGACGCACAGAGCCGTATCGTGCGGCCAGACCGAGCCGTTGTGGTAGCTGATCGGATTGAACCGGGCCTCGCCGGTCGCCAGCGTCCGCACGCCCCAGCCGGAGTTGAAGCTGGCCGACAGCAGCTGGTCGCTGACCTTGCGGGCCCGCTCGGGCGAGGGCAGGCCGCAGAACAGCAGATGGCCCGGATTGGACGACAGCGTCCGGCACAACTGGCCCTGGCCGTCGACGGCGATGCCGTAGAAGCCGCGCTCGTCCATCCAGAACAGCTTTTCGACCTTCTCGCGAAGGGTTTCGGCCTTTTGCCTCCAGAGCGCGGCCTGGCCGATTTCGTTGCGGCGTTCAGCCAGGCGGGCCATCCCGCGATAGGCCGCGAAGGCATAGCCCTGAACCTCGACCAGAGCGATCGGGCCCGTGGGATATCGACCGTCGGTGTGGAAGACGGAGTCTTCGCTGTCCTTCCAGCCCTGGTTGGAGAGGCCGCTATCCTGGCCGCGGGCGTAGTCGATGAGGCCGTCGCCGTCGCTATCGCCGTCGTTCTCGATCCAGTGCATGGCCTTTTCGAGCGCCGGCCACAGTTCGTCGATCAGGGCGTCGTCGCCGGTCCGCTCCTGGTAGGCGCCGGCCAGGGCCACGAACAGCGGCGTGGTGTCGACCCCGCCGTAGTATCGGCCGAACGGCACCTCGCCCAGCGCGGGCATCTCGCCCTTGCGGGTCTCGTGCATGATCTTGCCGGGCGCGCTGTCGCGGAAGGTCGAGCGCTCCTGAGCCTGGTGGGCGGCCAGATAGCGCAGGACGCCCTTGGCCAGGGACGGCTCGAACCACAGGATCTGCCAGGCGGTGATGATCGCGTCGCGCCCGAAGGCGGTCGAGAACCAGGGGATGCCGGCATAGGGGTATGGGCCGGTCTCCATCCGGGTAGTCAGCAGGGCGAGATCCGCTCGCGACTTGCCCAGCCATTCATTGAACAGGCGACCGGAGCTGTTCAGCCGCGCGCCATGGCGGCGGCGGGCGCGCATGTCCCAGCGGGCGCGGGCGGCGGCGTCGCGGAATCGCTCCCGGCTGGGAATATGGCCGTCGACGACGCCGATCTCGATATAGAGCTCGGTCTGGCCCTCGGCGTGCAGCGAGAACATGAACTCGGCCTTGCGGGCCGAGAGGCGGAAGGGCGCGTCCGAGAAGGCGATGAATGAGGTTCGTACGACGTCGTCAAGCCCGAGATAGCTGAAGGCGACTCTCCGGCCGTCGACGTGCGGCGGTCGCTTGATCCCCCGCTTGGCGCGATGGCTGCCGCGCACCTCGAACATGTCGCGGAAGTCGGCGTCGAACTCGATGGTCATCGGCAACAGCACGGTGTCGCGACTGTAGTTGACGCAGCGAATGCGCTCGAACAGGCGCTCGCCCCACAGGAAGCGCTTGCGCTCGATGTGCAGCACGCCGGGAGGCCCCATCCGTTCGCCGGGATAGGGCAGGGCCTGGTTGGTGCTGTTGCAGGTGAAGAAGACGTTATCGTGAGCGACCGCGGCCGAAAGCAGCGACGGCAAGCGGCCGCCCAGGGTCAGCCGGTAGAGCGACAGGATGCGGGTGTCGTTGTGGAACAGCCCATCGCCCTGGCCGGCGATGTCGCCGAACTCGTCGGCGACGATGAAGGTATCCTTATCCTTGAGCGCATAGAGATTTTGCGGCGCGCGGACCTCCGCCGTCACGCCGTAGTCGACCGGCGCCTCCATGGCCGGTGCAAGACTCTCCATGGCCCCTCCTTCAATTCATGCGCTAGCCGCCATATCGACCAAGGACGGATAAACAGCCGCGCCGCCACACAGCCGCTCGTAAAGGGCGACGTAGCGGCGGGCCATCGCCTCGGACGAGAACCGTTCCTCGAAACGCGCGCGGACACGCTTTCGATCCAGCTTTTCGGCGCGAAGAATGGCGTCGGCGGCCTCGTCGTCATTGTTGACGATGAAGCCGGTAAGGCCGTCTTCGATGACCTCTGGCACCGATCCGCAGGCATAGGCGACCACGGGCGTGCCGCAGGCCATGGCCTCGATCATCACCAGGCCGAAGGGCTCGGGCCAGTCGATCGGGAAGAGCAGGGCGTCCGCCCCGCCCAGGAAGGCCGACTTGTCGCCGTCGCCAATCTCGCCGACGAACTCGATCAACGGCTCGTCCTTGATCATCGGCGCGATGACCTCGTCGTAGTAGGCGCGGTCGGCGGGATCGACCTTGGCGGCGATCTTCAGGCGCTTGCCCAGGCGCCTGGCCAGGTTGATGGCGCGGTCGGGACGCTTCTCGGGCGAGATGCGGCCCAGGAAGGCCAGGTATCCCTCGCTCTTTTCCGAGAAGGCGTAGATGTCGGCGTTCATGCCGTGATGGACGGTGCCGGCCCAGTTGGCGAAGGGCAGGGGGCGGCGTTGGTCGTCGCTGATCGAGACCAGCGGAAACTGCGGCCAGCGCTTGTAGACGGCGGGCAAGTCCTTGAGGTCCAGCCGGCCGTGCAGGGTGGTCAGTGTGTTCTTGGCGCGGTCGGCGAAGAACGGGAACTGCACCATGTCGGTATGGAAGTGGACGATGTCGAACTGATCGGCCAGGGCCCGCACCTCCGCCAGCTGGGTCAGGTGGGCGGCGAGATCGGACTTGAGGGGGGCGGGGTCGAGCCGAATGGCCTGGTCGCGGACGGCGATCAGCCGGGCCTTGGTCTGGGCCTCGGCGCTTGCGAACAGCGTGACCTCGTGGCCGAGATCGACGAGGGCGTCGGTCAGGTGGGCGACGACCCTCTCGGTGCCGCCGTAGAGGCGCGGCGGAACAGCCTCGTACAGGGGAGTGACTTGGGCGATCTTCATGGCGCGAACCTTGACGGGGGGAACTGGAACGCGGCGCGAGTCCGCCCCAGATCAGTTCCGATCGCCGCTATTGGTTCCGCAGCTCGCCCTTTTCCGGCCTCAATGGGGTTGAGCGCGTTTCTGCGGTTGCGCCTGGCGTTCGCGTTCCAGCCGCTGGTTCCGCTGCCGGCGGCGATAGCGGCCATAGAGCTTGCGGCCGACCGAAGCCAGGCGGGGCAGGAAATAGATCACGATCAGGGCACAGATCGTCGCCACGATCACAACGGGCGCACTCAGCATGGCGGTTTCCTACGAAGCCTAGTGTTCAGGCTTCCTCCCCAATCGACGGCGGCGCCTTCGATGGCCGCATATTTACCATACGGCGAGGCTGATCAATCAAGGTTACGTGACAGTCGCCGTCATTCGTTCTGATGACCGCCTTTTGATCTTTTCGGCCATGTCTTCCGAGGGCTATGTCGCTTTTAAGGCGCTCACAGGAGGATAGCTGTGACGACGCGGCCTCCGATCGCATTGCGTTTCGGCCGGGCGCGGACCTATAAGCCTGCTCGAAAGTCCAGTCCTTCGAGGGATTCCATGAGCACCGACTTCGCCGCCGCGCGGCTGAACATGGTCGAGAGCCAAATTCGCACCGCCGACGTCACTGACCTGCCGCTGCAGGACGCCCTGCGGGTGGTGGCGCGCGAAAGCGTCGTGCCGGCTTCGAAGGGCTATCTGGCCTATGCCGACGCCGACATCGAGTACGCGCCCGGCCGGTGGCTGCTGCGCCCCCGTGAATTGGGCAAGTTGCTGCAGACGCTCAAGCCCCGCGAAGGCGAAAAGGCCCTGGCCATCGCCGCGCCCTACGCGGCGACCGTGCTCGAGACCATGGGTCTGGCCGTCACCCGCCTTGAGGGCGACGACCTGACGGCCGTGCCGGCCGGTTCCTATGACGTGATCATCTGCGAAGGCGCGGTCGCGGCGGCTCCGAAGGCCTGGCGGGACGCCCTGGCCCTTGGCGGCCGCCTGGGCGTCGTCGAGCGCACCGGCCCGGTCGGCCGGGCGGCTATTTATCTGCGCGCCGAGGACGGCGTTGGCCGTCGCCAAGCCTTCGACGCCTCGCCGCCGATGCTGGCCGGTTTCGAGGTCGAGACCGGGTTCAGCTTCTAAACACCCTTGGGCGATAGCCTGCCGCAACGTCTGCGTGAAAAAAGCTTAACTAGCGGCTTCTGGCGGCTGGACTTACACGCGGTCATATTGTGGCGAGCGCGCGCTGCGCGGGGATTGGGGATAGAATTTTGATGTCGAACCGTCGACGGGCCGGGCTCCTGGCCGCCGCTTGCTGCGCCAGCCTGCTGGCCGGCGCGTTTTCCGCTGCTCACGCTGACACGTTGGCCGACGCGATCGCCCTGGCCTATCAGACCAATCCGACGCTGCAGCAGCAGCGCGCCAGCGCCCGCATCACCGACGAGGGCGTCGTGCAGGCCAAGTCGGGCTTCCGCCCGACGGTCGGCGCCGTGCTCGACGTGACCGGCGCGAACGTCAACCCGGCCGGCTCCGGCGCCACGATCAAGTCCTCGGGCAGCAGCGCCACGGTCTCGGTGACCCAGCCGCTCTACACCGGCGGCCGCGCCAGCGCGACGCTCAGCGCCGCCGAGGCCGACGTTCTGTCGGCCCGCGAAAGCCTGCGCTCGGTCGAACAGAATGTGCTCGTCAACGTCGTTCAGGCGTATGTCGACGTCCGCCGCGACCAGGAACGCCTGCGCATCGCCAAGGAGAACGTCGCGGTCCTGCAGCGTCAGCTCGACGAATCCAACGCCCGCTTCGACGTGGGCGAGATCACCCGCACCGACGTCGCCCAGTCGCAGGCGCGCCTGGCCGCCGCCAAGGCCGGTCTCTCGGGCGCCCAGGCCCAGCTGGAAGTCAGCCGCGCCGGTTACGCCGCCGTCGTCGGCCAGACCGCCGGCGACCTGGCCCCGGAGCCGACCCTGGCCAGCTTGCTGCCCGCTTCGGTCGACCAGGCCTTCGAAGCCGCTCAGACGACCAATCCCGGCGTAACCTCGGCCAGGTACAACGAAGAGGCCGCCGCCGCCCGCGTGGCCGTGGCCAAGGCCGGCTATCGTCCGACGATCTCGGCCCGCGCGGGCATCGGCTTCGACGCCGGCCGCACATCGGGCGTCGGCAGCCAGTTCGACGACTATTCACGCACGGTTTCAGGCGCGGTCACCGCCACGGTGCCGATCTTCGCCGGCGGCCTGACGACCTCGCAGGTCCGCGCCGCCACCGAGCGCGAGAACGCCGCCCGCGGCGCCACGGAAAGCGCCAAGCGCACGGCGATCCAGCAGGTCTCCAACGCCTGGAGCAATCTGCTGGCCTCGCGCGCCCAGCTGGGGTCGAACGAGGAACAGGTCCGCGCCACCCGCATCGCCTTCGAGGGCGTGCGCCAGGAGCAGCAGGTCGGCCTGCGCACCACGCTGGACGTGCTGAACGCCCAGCTGGAACTGTCGAACGCCGAGCTGGCCTTGGTCAGCGCCCGTCGCGACGAATACGTGGCCAGCGCCGTCGTCCTGCAGGCCATGGGCCAGCTGGACGTCAACAAGCTGTCGACGGGCACGACCGCCTACGACCCCAAGGCCTCCTACAATCGCGTGACGCACAGCGTGGGCTGGGTGCCGTGGGAGCCGGTGGTCCAGGCGATCGACAAGGTCGGCGCGCCCTCGACGAGGTCATCCTCCAGCGGCGTGGCGGCCTCCAAGTAGCCTTAACCCCGCGTCGATTCCGCTCAGGCGTGGACTTGCGCTTGCTTAACACGCGTAAGTCTGCACCATCGCCGCCAAGCGCGTCCTAGGGCGCGCAAGGATTCGTACCCTTTACGACGGCCCCCGCACATGTCCGATCAGAGCTCTCAAGAACCGACGATGGAGGAGATCCTCGCCTCCATCCGACGCATCATCTCCGAGGATGACGCGCCGGCGGAGCCCGCGGCCGAGGCAGCGCCGCCTCCGCCGCCGGAGCCCGAGCCCGAATCGTTCGACGACGACATCCTCGAGCTGACCGATCCGATCATCGCGGAGCCGGAGCCCGAGCTGCCGCCGCTGGAGACCGTCGGCGACATCGACGTCTATTCGCCGCCGGAGCCCGCGCCCGAGCCGGCCTATAGTCCTCCGCCCTCGGCGCCGGCGTTCAACCGTGACGAAATGGCCGAAAACCTGGTCGGCGACCACGCCGCCTCGGCGGCCGCCAGCGCCTTCGGCAGCCTGAGCTCGGCCCTGCTGATGCCCAAGGACGGCCGCACACTGGAGGACGTCGTGCGCGAGCTGCTGCGCCCGCTGCTCAAGGAGTGGCTGGACCAGAACCTGCCGCGCATCGTCGAGACCAAGGTCGAGGAAGAAGTACAGCGCATCGCTCGCGGTCGCGGCTAAGCGCGCTCGATTCTCGAAAAATCGAGGCGGTCGCCGCGGCGGCCGCCTTTTTTCGTTGTGAATTCCCCCACAAATCCAGGCCCGCCGGTTTCCCGCGCGGGCCGCAGATGGCATATCCGCTCCGCCATGCTTGAAAAGACCTTCGATCCCAAGTCCGTCGAACCCCGCCTGTACGCCGCCTGGGAGGCCTCCGGGGCCTTCAAGCCGAGCGAGGATCCGAACGCAGAGCCGTTCGTCATCGTGATCCCGCCGCCGAACGTCACCGGCAGCCTGCACATCGGCCACGCGCTGAACAACACGCTGCAGGACGTGCTGACGCGCTTCCACCGCATGCGCGGCAAGGCCGCCCTGTGGCTGCCGGGCACCGACCACGCGGGCATCGCCACCCAGATGGTGGTCGAGCGCCAACTGGCCGCGGCCGGCAATATGGGCCGCCGCGACATGGGCCGCGAGGCCTTCGTGGCCAAGGTCTGGGAATGGAAGGCCGAGAGCGGCGGGACCATCACCAACCAGCTGCGCCGTCTGGGCGCCAGCTGCGACTGGTCGCGTGAGCGCTTCACCCTGGACGAGGGCCTGTCGGCCGCCGTCCGCAAGGTGTTCGTCCAGCTCTACAAGCAGAACCTGCTGTACCGCGACAAGCGCCTGGTCAACTGGGACCCGCAGTTTCAGACCGCGATCTCCGATCTCGAGGTCGAGCAGAAGGAGGTCGACGGCGCCTATTGGCACTTCGCCTATCCGCTGGCCGACGGCGTCACCTACCAGCACCCGATCGCCTTCGACGACGAGGGCAAGGCGACTGAATTCGAGACCCGCGACTACATCGTCGTGGCCACGACCCGTCCGGAAACCATGCTGGGCGACACCGGCGTCGCGGTTCACCCTGACGACGAACGCTACAAGGGCCTGGTCGGCAAGTTCGTCACCCTGCCGATCGTCGGCCGCCGCATCCCGATCGTCGCCGACGACTATGCCGACCCGACCAAGGGCTCGGGCGCTGTGAAGATCACCCCGGCCCACGATTTCAACGACTTCCAGGTCGGAAAGCGCGCGGGGCTGGAAGCCATCAACATCCTGACCGCCGAGGCCAAGCTGAACGACTCGGTTCCGGCCGAATTCGTCGGCATGGACCGCTTCGCCGCGCGCAAGGCCATCGTCGCCCGCGCCGAAGAAGAGAGCTGGCTGAAGGAGATCGAGAAGACCAGGCACATGGTCCCGCACGGCGACCGTTCGGGCGTGGTCATCGAGCCCTTCCTGACCGACCAGTGGTACGTCGACGCCAAGACCCTGGCCCAGCCGGCCCTTAAGGCCGTCGAAGAGGGCGAGACGGTCTTCGAACCCAAGCACTGGGAAAAGACCTACTTCGAATGGCTGCGCAACATCGAGCCCTGGTGCGTCTCGCGCCAGCTCTGGTGGGGTCACCGCATCCCGGCCTGGTTCGGGCCAGAAGGCTCGATCTTCGTTGAGGAGACCGAGGAGGCCGCCTACGCCGCCGCCCGCGCCCAGTTCGGCGCCGACGTCCAACTGAGCCAGGACGAAGACGTCCTCGATACCTGGTTCAGCTCGGCCCTGTGGCCGTTCTCGACCCTCGGCTGGCCGGAAAAGACCGCCGACCTGGCGCGCTTCTACCCGACCAGCACCCTGGTCACCGGCTTCGACATCATCTTCTTCTGGGTCGCTCGGATGATGATGATGGGCATCCACTTCATGGGTGAGGCGCCGTTCAAGCAGGTGTTCATCAACGCCCTCGTCCGTGACGAGAAGGGCGCCAAGATGAGCAAGTCCAAGGGCAACGTGATGGATCCGCTGATCCTGATCGACGAACTGGGCTGCGACGCGGTGCGCTTCACCATGACGGCCATGTCGGGCCAGGCGCGCGACATCAAGCTCTCCAAGCAGCGCATCGAAGGCTATCGCAACTTCGGCACCAAGCTTTGGAACGCCTCGCGCTTCGCCCAGATGAACGAGTGTGTCCGCATCGAGGGCTTCGATCCGGCAAGCGTTGCGCAGCCGATCAACAAGTGGATCCGCGGCGAGACGGTCAAGACCGTGGCCGAGGTCACCAAGGCCCTGGAAGCCCCGGCGTTCGACGAGGCCGCCGGCGCCCTCTACCGCTTCGTCTGGAACGTGTTCTGCGACTGGTACCTGGAGCTGGCCAAGCCGATCCTGAACGGCGATGACGCCGCCGCCAAGGCCGAGACCCGCGCCACCGCCGCCTGGGCGCTGGACGTGATCCTGAAGCTGCTGCACCCGGTGATGCCGTTCATCACCGAGGAACTGTGGCAGAAGACCGCTGTGTTCGGACCAGCTCGCGACAGCATGCTGATCTCGGCCCAGTGGCCGGACCTGCCCGCCGAGTGGATCGACGCCGAGGCCGAGGCCGAGATCGGCTGGCTGGTCGAGACGGTCGGCGAGATCCGCTCGATCCGCGCCGAGATGAACGTGCCGCCGTCGGCCAAGCCGGCGCTCAGCATCATCGGCGCCGGCGCGGAGACCAAGGCTCGTCTGGCCCGTCACCGCGACCTGCTGCTGACCCTGGCCCGCCTGGACAGCGTGCGCGAAGCCGAGGCGGCTCCGGCCGGCTCTGTGCCGATCGTCATGGGCGAGGCGACCGGCGCCCTGGCGATCGCCGACTTCATCGACCTGACGGCCGAGAAGGCGCGCCTGACCAAGGAAATCGCCGGCCACGCCGGCGAGATCGACAAGGTCAACAAGAAGCTCGGCAACCCCGACTTCCTGGCCCGCGCCAAGGAAGAGGTCGTCGAGGAAAACCGCGAACGCCTGGCCGAGGCCGAGGCCGCCAAGGCCAAGCTAGAGGCGGCGCTGTCACGGCTGGAGTCGGTGGGCTAAAAGCTCAGCGCGCCTTCGGGCGTCGACTTGAGAAGACCATAGCTGGAGACGCCCGGATGCGGCGTCTCCAGCGGATGGCTGTGCGTGGCGGTGATCACCACGATGCTGGCCCCGGCCGCCTCGGCCGCGGCGATGCCCGCCGGGGCGTCCTCGAACACCAGGCAGTCCTCGATCGGATGGCCCAGGCGCTTCGCCGCCAGCAGGAAGCAATCGGGCGCCGGCTTGCCGTGCTCGACGTCCTCGGCCGTGACAAGCACGGCGGGGAGGGGCAGGCCCGCCGCCGCCAGCCGCACCTTGGCCAGTTCGCGTGGGGCTGAAGTGACGACGGCCCAGCGATCGGCGGGCAGGGCGCTCAGGAAGACGGCCGCGCCCTCGATGGCGTCGATGCCCTCGACATCGGCGATCTCGCCCTCCATCAGCCACTGGACCTCGGCCGCTTCGTCGACGTCGGGGATGTCGAAGCTGCGCACCGTCTCGATCGCCCGCCGGCCGTGGATGCATTTCAGCACCGCCTCGACATCGAGGTCGCGCCTTCGCGCCCAGGCGCCCCAGACCCGCTCGCTGGCGACGATCGAGGTCAGGACCGTGCCGTCCATGTCGAACAGGAAGGCGGCGAATTGCCGATCGGGAAAGAGCAGGGATTCGGCCAAGGCGGCGCTCCGGACTAGGGAAATGACGCTAGGTCATCGACCTTCGACTGCACAGTGTCCAGGCATCCGTGGGGTGTCTAGGTTATCAATGTTCTCCTAGCGTCAAACGGACGTTTGCATCCGGCTGGCGGCTGTGCTCTCTGGTCGTCGAACGCGCTCGATCAAACAGGGCGCGACACCAATACCGGGAGAGTAAAAATGACCCAGGCCGCTTCCAAGCCCGTTCCGTGGCCGGCGATGTCCGTCCAGCAGGCCTATGCCTTGATCACCCAGGCCGGGACGCCCGGCGAGATGGAGGAGATCGAGATCCGGGGCGTGAAGACCCGGGTGTGGAAGAACGCTCCCCCGACCCTGCGCGACACGCTGCTGATGGGCCGCGCGCACGGCGAAAAGATCTTCCTTGTGCATGAGGACGAGCGGGTCAGCTTCGAGGCCTTCTACCGCGCCGTGACCCACATGGCCGCCGAGCTTCAGGCGTTCGGCGTCGAGAAGGGCGACCGGGTCGCGATCGTCATGCGCAACCTGCCCGAATGGCCGGTGGCTTTCTACGCGGCCGCGTCGCTGGGCGCGATCGTCACGCCGCTGAACGCTTGGTGGACCGGTCCTGAGCTGGAATATGGCCTTGTCGACTCGGGCGCCAAGGTCGCCATCGTCGACGTCGAGCGCTACGAGCGCCTGGCCGAACACCTACACAATTGTCCGGAGCTGAAGCGGGTCTATGTCAGCCGCTCGCCCGAGGAGATCGCCCATCCCTATGTCATCCATCTCGAAGGGGTGATCGGCGGCGCCAACGACTGGGCCAAGCTGGACGAGAAGCCGCTGCCGACCGTCGCGATCGCGCCCGACGACGACGCGACGATCTTCTACACCTCGGGCACCACGGGAAAACCCAAGGGCGCCATCGGCACCCATCGCAACGTCAACAGCAACATCTTCGCCGCCGCCGCCGCCGGCGCGCGCGCCTTCCTTCGCCGTGGCGAGGCGCCGCCCCAGCCCGATCCCAGCCTGCCGCAGAAGGGCTCGCTGCTGTCGGTGCCGTTCTTCCACGCCACGGGCTGCTTCGCGGTGCTGAACCCCTCGCTGTTCGGCGGGGCCAAGCTGGCCATGATCCGCAAGTGGGATCCGGAAAAGGCCATGCAGCTGATCCAGGACGAGAAGCTGACCCAGATGGGCGGCGTCCCGACCATCGCCTGGCAGATCATCGAGCATCCCTCGCGTCCCAACTACGACCTGTCGTCGCTGGAGGCCGTCGCCTATGGCGGCGCGCCCTCGGCGCCGGAGCTGGTGCGCAAGATCAAGGAACTCTGGCCCAAGTCCTCGCCGGGCAATGGCTGGGGCATGACCGAGACCTCGGCGACCGCGACCTCCAACTCGGCGGAAGACTACGAGAACCGTCCCGACAGCTGCGGTCCCGCCGTGCCGGTCACGGACCTGAAGATCATGACCGTCGAGAAGCCCTATCGCGAGCTGGCGATCGGCGACGTCGGCGAGCTGTGGTGCCGGGGTCCGCAGGTCGTGCGCGGCTACTGGAACAAGCCCGAGGCCAGCGCCGAAACCTTCGTCGACGGCTGGGTGCGCACGGGCGACCTGGCGCGTCTCGACGCCGAGGGCTTCTGCTTCATCATCGACCGCGCCAAGGACATGCTGATCCGCGGCGGCGAGAACATCTACTGCATCGAGGTCGAGAACTGTCTCTACGACCACCCGGCGGTGATGGACGCGGCCCTGGTCGGCATCCCGCACAAGACCCTGGGCGAGGAGCCGGCGGCCGTCGTCACCCTGAAGTCGGGCGCGGAGGCCACCGAGGCCGAACTGCGCGCCTTCGTCGCCGATCGTCTCGCTGCTTTCAAGGTGCCGGTGAAGATCGTCTTCTGGCACGAGACCTTGCCGCGCAACGCCAATGGCAAGATCATGAAGAACGAACTGAAGAAGGTGTTCGTCGAGGGCTGACCTCGCCGTCCGCCGCGAGACAGAACGGGCCCGCATCGGTTGATGCGGGCCCTTTTCGTTTAGAGGCTTACCGTTCGTTCAGAGGCTCACTGGCGGCTTGCGGTGCGCCCAGGGTTGGGCTTCCTCCAGCTGATAGGCCAGCTGGAACAGCAGCGCTTCGCCGCCGGCGCGACCGGCCAACTGGACGCCTACCGGCAGGCCGTCCGGCGTCCAGTGCAGGGGCACGCTCATCGACGGCGCGCCGGCGACGTTCTGAACCGGGGTGTAGCCGACATAGCTCGTCAGCCGGGCCTGCAGATCCTGGAACGGAACCCAGCCGGCGACATAGCCCAGCTCGACCGGCGGCTTGCCCAGCACCGGCGACAGGATGATGTCGTACTTGGTCAGCCAGGCGTCATAGGCTTTCGTATTGTCGTTCAGCCGCGTGATGGCGGCGGGCAGGGCGCCGGCGGGAAGCTGGCCGACCAGTTCGGCCATGCCCAGGCTGAAGGGCTCCAGCACGCTGGAGTCGGGCTTGTGGCCGATGGCCTTGCCGATGCCCGCGACCAGTTCGGCCGCGCCGCTGGCCCACAGTACGGTGAAGTCCTGGCCGAACTGGGCGCCGTCCATCGGCCAGGCGGTCGGCTCGACCTTGTGACCCAGGCTCTCCAGCAGCTTGGCGGCGTTGTTGACGGCGGTCTGCACTTCCGGATCGGGCGTCACGCCCGTGCCGGTGGCCATGAGCAGGCCGATCTTCAGCTTCCGCTTCAGTGGTTCAGAGACCACGCCCACCGGCTTGAACACCGCGTCGGCGCCGGTGCGTTCAGTGGCGGCGAACAGGGCTGCAGAGTCGCGGACGCTGTGCGAGACGCAGTGAGCGACCGAGATGTCGAGCCCGCGCGCGACGGGGCGCCCTTCCAGCATCCGGCCGCGCGAGGGCTTCAGGCCGAACAGGCCGCAGTTGCTGGCGGGGATGCGGATGGAGCCGCCGCCGTCGGTGGCGTGGGCCATCGGGATCATGCCCGAGGCCACGGCCGCCGCCGCGCCGCCCGAGGAACCGCCCGACGAGCGGGCCGTGTTCCAGGGATTGCGGGTGGGCTGGAAGCCCATCGGCTCGGTGGTCGGCAGGAAGCCGTACTCCGGCGTCGCCGACTTGCCGATCACCACGAAGCCGGCCGCGTCGAAGGCGTCGACATATTTCGTCTGGGTGGTCTCGGGCGGGGCGCGCAGGCCGCTACGCGATCCGTTGCGGGTTGGCAGGCCCTTATAGGGATCCAGGTCCTTGACCATGAAGGGCACGCCCGCGAACGGACCCGTCAGCTGGCCGGCCTTGGCCTTGGCCAGGGCGCGGTCGAAATCCGAGGTGACGATCGCGCCGACCTGGGGCTGCAGGGCTTCGGCCTTGCGAATGGCGTCCTCGACCACCTCGGCGGCGCTGACCTCCTTGCGACGGATGCGGCCAGCCAGCTCGGTGGCGTCGGGAGTCCAGGGCGCGGGTGCTGACATCGATTTGGGCTTTGCCTCCACTGAAGATGCGGCCGCCATGGCGGCGGATGCGGCCAGCAGGCCGCGACGAGTGAATCGCATCGGTTTCTCTCCCCTAGGTCGGCGTCTTGGCGCGCCGGTGATCGGCGTTCAGTTGAACCCGAAGAGACCTTAGCCGCAACCCTGTGCTAGACGGCGGTCTGAACTTTCGAGGAGGCCGCGTGGCCCGCAAGCGTATCGATCTGTTGCTCGTCGAGCGGGGCGTCGTCGACAGCCGCGCCAAGGCCCGCGCGGCCGTCGAGGCCGGACTGGTCACCGTCAATGGCAAGGTGATCACCAAGCCCGCCGATACGGTGGACCAGCATGCCGAGATCGTCGCCGAAGCCGCCCATCCGTGGGTCGGACGCGGGGCGCTGAAGCTGCTCCACGCGCTGGACCTGTGGCCGGTGGTCGTGGAGGGCCGCGTGGCCCTCGACGTCGGCGCCTCCACGGGCGGGTTCACCGAAGTCCTGCTGTCGCGCGGGGCGGAAACGGTGTTCGCTGTCGATGTTGGCCGCGATCAGCTGCACGCCAAGCTGAGGGACGATCCGCGCGTGATCGATCTGTCAGGCGTCGACGCCCGGACGCTGGACGAGACGGTGATCTCGACCGCGCCGACCCTGGTGGTCAGCGACGTCAGCTTCATCGCCCTGACAAAGGCCCTGCCGATGGCGCTGGGCCTGGCGGCGCCGGGCGCCGAGCTGGTGGCGCTGATCAAGCCCCAGTTCGAGGCCGGCCGCGACTTCGTCGGTAAGGGCGGGCTGGTGAAGGATCCCGAGATCATCGCCCGTTGCGAGCGCGAGGTCGCGGAATTTCTTGAAGCCTCCGGCTGGACGGTCAACGGCCTGACCGAAAGCCCGATCACGGGCGGCGACGGCCAGGTCGAGCGGCTGGTCTGGGCGACCAAGGCCTGAAACGAAATCGGCCGCCCCGTTTAGGGGGCGGCCGATGGTCTTCCACACAAGCTAGGTTGGGGACTTAGTCGACGACCTGATACTTGCCGTTGCCGTCAGGGCAGACGCGCACGAAGCGCTTCTGGACGCGGCCGTCCGGCAGGTAGATCGGGCTCTCGGCCAAGGTGCAGCCGTTGACGTCGGCCTGGCCGCCGCGGTTGTTCACACGGTAGCCGTCGCGATGCTCATACGATTGCTCGTAGTAGCTGTCGCGTTGAGCGTCGCGACGGACCTGCTCGTACGGGACCGGGCGGTAATCGTCGTCATAGCCGTCATTATAGGCGCGCGGCGGCGGGGGAGGCGGCGGCGGGGCGATGTTGCTGCCCGGGGTGCAGGCCGCGGAGCTCTTGCCGGCCATGCCGCCGACCACGGCGCCCAGCAGGCCGCCAACAACCGAGCCGTCTGTGCGGTGGCCTCGGGCGGCGATGCCGCTGCCCAGGGCCATGCCAATCGCGCCGCCCGTGAGGGCCCCGCCGGTAGTGCGGTTGGCCGTCGAGCGTTGGCATTGGTCGTAGTAGTAGCCCTGGTTGCCGTAGGCGCCGCCGCCATACGGCTGTGAGCCGTAGGCCTGGGCCGAGGCCAGGGGCGGCGTCAGCACGCCACAGACGAGGGCGGCGGTGACGCCCAGAACGGTCTTGATCATCGGAGTCCTGCTCGTTGAGGCGATCATGGTCATGAGAGAGCTTGTCTTTTTGTGGGCGTCCGGCTCTCGCCTGGCCGCCGAGGCCCATCCGTTGATGTAGGTGTGACATCGCCAACATGAACGATCGCTGACGGGAATATTCAGCTTCGTTGAACCGCACCGAAAATCGTTCGTCGCGCGCGCTCAAGCCCCGATTTTGGGGTATGGACACTTCATGCAAGACATGACGATCAGCGCCATCGGCGCGCAAGGCGACGGACTCGCCCGCTTCGACGACGGCAAGCCGGCCTTCGTGCCTCTAACCCTGCCGGGCGAAACCGTGCGGGCGCGGATGGAGGGCGCGCGCGGCGAGATCGTGGAGATCCTGACCGCCAGCGCCGACCGGGTGACGCCGCCCTGCAAGTATTTCGGCCATTGCGGCGGCTGCGCCCTGCAGCACTGGGCGGCCGCGCCCTATCTCGGCTGGAAGGCCGAGCAGATCCGTATCCAGTTGTCGATGGAAGGCCTGGAGGCCGAGATCCTGCCGACCTTTGCGTCGCCGCCGGCCTCGCGCCGCCGCGTGGCGTTGCACGCCCGCAAGGGCGCCAAGGGGCAGGGCGCGTTGCTGGGCTTCAAGGAACGGCGCTCCTGGAATCTCGTGCCGATCGACGAATGTCCGGTCACCGATCCGCGTCTGGTGGCGGCTTTTCCGGCCCTGGCGCGGTTGGCCGAACCGTTTCTGGAGCATCCGAAATCGGCCCCGACCCTGCACGTCACCCTGACGGCGACCGGCCTCGACATCGATGTCACCGGCGTCGAGCGCAAGAGCGGCGGGCTGTCGGCCGACGCTCGGATGCGCGCGGCCATGGCGGCCAGCGAGGGCGATTTCGCCCGTGTCACCCTGGCGGGCGAGACCGTCTATGGCGCGCGCCAGCCGATGGTGAAGTTGGGTCCCGCCGTGGTCGCCCTGCCGCCAGGCAGCTTCCTGCAGGCCGTGCCGGCCGCCGAGCGCGCCATGGTCGAATTCGCCGTCGCCCAGGCGCAGGGTGCATCAAAGATCGCCGACCTCTATTGCGGTGTCGGCACCTTCACGTTCCGCCTGGCCGAGGTCGGCGCGGTCTACGCCGCCGAGGTGAGCGCGCCGTCCATCGCCGCCTTGAAAGCCGCGATCGGCGCCGCGCCGGGCCTGAAGCCGATCACCGCCGAGGCGCGTGATCTGGTGAAACGCCCGACGCTGAGCACCGAGCTGGCCAAGACCGACGTCGTGGTCATCGACCCGCCGCGCGCCGGCGCCGCCGAGCAGACGGTCGAGATCGCCAAGTCCAAGGTCGCCAAGGTGGTCAGCGTCTCGTGCAACCCCGGCACCTTCGCCAAGGACGCCCGCGCCCTGGTCGACGCCGGCTTCCGGCTGGAGAAGGTGCTGCCGGTGGACCAGTTCGTCTGGTCGCCCCATATTGAGCTGGTCGGGGTCTTCACGCGCTGAAGCCCACGGGGAACCCAGGATGGACGAGCGACGCAGCAGAGCCGCCTTCGCGGTCGACGCGGTAGGCCAGCGCGCCAGGGCGGCGATGAAGGCGGCCTGGTGGACGGCGACGGGCTCGCTGGCGCGCTCCATGACCCGACCGACCCAGGGCGAGCAGGCGCGAAGCTTCGAGCCTAAGGCCGCGCCGCCGGCCAAGGGCGGCCTGCGCCGCGCCTATCTGGAGGCGTTCGAAAAGGACGCCCGCGACGTCGCCGCCGGCCTCTATCCCGCCATCGAGGACGCTCCGGTCCGCGCCTCGGCCGCCGTGCGCGAGGCCGCCGACTTCATCGCCGACGCTTTCGAGGTCGACCAGCGTCGCCGCCGCGGCGACGGCGTCGAGGTGCGCGACGAGACCAATAGTCAAGTCTATCCAAACTATTATCGCCAGAACTTCCACTTTCAGTCGGGCGGCTGGTTCACGCCGGAAAGCGCGCGTCGCTACGACGCCCAGGTCGAGGCGCTGTTCTCCGGCACGGCGGGAGCCATGCGGCGGCGCGGCCTGTCGCTTCTAGCGAAGCACTGGCGCGGCCGCGATCACCGTGACGCCAAGATCCTCGATATGGCCTGCGGTTCGGGCGCTTTCCTCAAGGACCTGAAGGCGGCGTTCCCGCGCGCGGCCATCGCTGGACTGGACCTCTCCGAGGCCTATCTGGCGCGGGCCCGCAAGCGCACCGGCGCCGGTGGGATCAAAGCTAATGTTGAAACTTTGCCATTCGCGGATTCTTCTCTGGATGCCGTGAGTTGCGTCTATCTCTTCCACGAGTTGCCGCCGCGCGTGCGGCCCGTCGTGGCGGCCAGCTTGGCGCGGGTGCTCAAGCCCGGCGGCGTGCTGGTCTTCGTCGACTCCGTGCAGCCCTCCGACACGCCGGACCTGGCGCGGCTGCTGGAGGCCTTCCCCGTCTATTTCCATGAGCCGTACTACGGCAGCTATGCCGAGACCGATCTGGTGGCCTTATTCGCCGAGGCGGGCCTGAAGCTGATCTGCGAGGACCGCGCCTTCCTGACCAAGGCCTTGCTGCTGGAGAAGCCCCTCAGCTAAGCAAGGATGGGGGGACGGCGTTTTGCAGGCTTACGAGTCGGGACGACGGTACGAGGCGCTGGACGGGCTGCGCGGCGTCGCGGCCGTCGGCGTCATGCTCTACCACGTTGGCGGCTGGACCGGCCGGCCCTGGCTGGTCAGCCACGGCTACCTCGCCGTCGACTTCTTTTTCTGCCTCTCGGGCTTCGTCCTGGCCCATGCCTATGGCCGGCGTGAGATCGGCTGGCGGGGCTTCCTGCGCCAGCGGCTGACGCGGCTGTGGCCGCTGATCGCCCTGACCATGCTGGCCGGCGCGACCGTGATCATCCAGCATCGCGAGCGCGTGCCCGAGTGGCTGGGCCTGGGCCTGCTGATGATCCCGCGCCTCTGGGCCGAGGAGCCGGGCTTCGCGCCGATTTTTCCTTTGAATCCACCGGCCTGGTCGCTGTTCTTCGAGCTGGTCGTCGGCGCCCTTTGGTTCCCGATCCGGCGGCTGGGCCTGCTGGGTCACGTGCTGATGATCGTGCTCCTGATCCCGGTCATGGCCTATGTCGCTCACGGCATGGGCGGGGTGCTGACCGGCTGGGACCGGGCGACCTTCGTGATCAGTTTCCTGCGGACGGTGTTCTCGTTCCTGCTGGGCTGGGGCTGCTACCGCATCCAGCCGTTCACCGGCTTTACGGCGCCCGCCTGGCTGTTGGCGCTGATCCTGACGGCGATCCTGTGCTTCCCGTGGACCCCGCTGAACTGGCTCTACGACTATGTCTGCATGAGCGTGGTGTTCCCGCTGATGGTGCTGGCCGGGCGGCGGGATCCGGACGGGCGCCTGGGCGTGGCGGCCCGTGTCTCGGGCGCGATCTCGTACCCACTCTACGCGCTGCACTGGCTTGGATGGGAACTGATGCTGCGGCTGTTCCGGGCGCTGGGCGGCCATGGCTATCCGCTGGGCTTCGCGGCCGTGGCGATCCCGGTGATCCTGGCCTTCGCCTGGACGGTGCTGAAGCTCTACGACGAGCCCGTTCGCCGCCGGCTGCGGCGCCTCTAGAGCATTTTCCGACGAAGTGGACACCGGTTCGTCGTCAGAAAATGCGTTAAAACAAAGGGCTAGAGCATTTCACCGATCCAGTCCGATCGGAAAATGCTCTAGAGAATTTTCGACCTCGTGTCGGATGCGGGCATAGTTCACCGTCCTAGGGACCGGAGACGAGGATCGCCATGCTCTACGCCATACTCTGCTACAATCAGGAAGACGTGATCTGCGGCTGGTCCAAGGCGCATGAGCACGGCGTCATGGAGAAACTGGGCGTCGTCCAGGAGAGGCTGGCGCGCGAAGGCCGCCTGGGGCCCGTCGCCCGTCTGATGCCGACCACGGCCGCCACCACCCTGCGCAAGGATCGCGAGCCGCCGCTGGTGCTGGACGGACCGTTCGCCGAGACCAAGGAACAGCTTCTGGGCTTCTACGTCGTGGACTGCGACAGCCTGGACGGCGCGCTCGACATCGCCAAGGAGCTGGGCAAGGCCAATCCCGGCGGCTCCTACGAGATCCGTCCGATCGCGCTGTTCAATCCGACCCCGAACCCGGCGTTCGCCGGCCAGGAGCCTGGCAAGACGTGACCGACCTCGGTTGGATCGAAGGGGCGATCGGCGCC
The DNA here is from genome assembly GCF_058681225.1 of Caulobacter sp. FV1ye6ST. Lineage (NCBI taxonomy): Bacteria > Pseudomonadati > Pseudomonadota > Alphaproteobacteria > Caulobacterales > Caulobacteraceae > Caulobacter > Caulobacter sp. FV1ye6ST. The sequence goes on along the minus strand of NZ_CM178733.1, from coordinate 2,832,545 downwards.
GCTAGGCCCCAGGCGATCGCGGCGCTGCTGCGCTACTTCCGGGACATGGACGCGGCCGAAGAGGCGTTCCAGGACGCCTGCCTGCGCGCCCTGAAGGCCTGGCCCAAGAACGGTCCGCCCCGCGACTCGACCGCCTGGCTGATCATGGTCGGCCGCAACGCCGCCATCGACGCCGTCCGCAAGACCCGCCGCCATGTGGTCCTCCCGCCGGAAGAGCTGCTGTCCGACCTGGAGGACGCGGAGGCGCAGGCCGCCGAGCGGCTGGACGGCTCGCACTATCGTGACGACGTGCTGCGGCTGCTGTTCATCTGCTGCCATCCCGACCTGCCGGCCACTCAACAGATCGCCCTGGCCCTGCGCATCGTCTCGGGTCTGTCGGTGCGCGAGATCGCCCGCGCCTTCGTGGTCAGCGAGGCTGCGATGGAGCAGCGGATCACTCGGGCCAAGGCTCGCATCGGGGCTGGCGAGGCGACCTTTGAAGCGCCGGGCCCGGTCGAGCGCGCCGAGCGCTTCGCGACCGTGGCGGCGATGCTCTATCTCGTCTTCAACGAAGGCTATTCGGCCAGCGGCCAGGCGGTCGAGGCCAAGGGCGGGCTGTGCGACGAGGCCATACGGCTAGCGCGCCTGCTGCTGCGCCTGTTCCCGGCCGAGCCGGAGATGATGGGCCTGACCGCGCTGCTCCTGCTGCAGCATGCCCGCGCCGACGCGCGCTTCGCCGCCGACGGCGCGGCGATCCTGCTGGAGGATCAGGATCGAAGCCTCTGGAACCGCAAGATGATCGGCGAGGGACTCGCCTTGATCGACAAGGCGATGCTCAAGCGCGATCCGGGGCCGTACCAGGTCCAGGCCGCCATCGCCGCCCTGCATGCCCGCGCCGCCACGGCCAGCGACACCGACTGGCTCGGCATCGACGCGCTCTACGCAACGCTGGAGATCATGCAGCCTTCGCCGGTGGTCACGCTGAACCGCGCGGTGGCGACGGCGAAGGTTCGCGGCCCGCGGGCGGCGCTGGCGATGATCGAACCGCTGGGCGCGCGGCTGGACGCCTATTTTCACTATCACGGCGCGCGCGGCGCCTTCCTGCTGCAGGCCGGGCGCAAGGCCGAGGCGCGGGAAGCGTTCGATCGCGCGATTTCGCTGGCCAACACCGCGGCCGAGGCCGCCAATATCCGCCAATATCTCGACCGCGTCGCGGCCGAGGCGGGGTAGAGGGAGAGGGGCATATGCTGGTTCTGAAGATCGTTCTGGGACTGATCGCGATCGCCGTCATCGCGCTGCTGGGCCTGGCCGCCACGCGGCCGGACAGATTCACGGTCAAGCGCGCCGCGACCATCAAGGCTCGGCCCGAGGCGCTGTCGGCCCTGGTCGAGGATTTCCGCCAATGGCGGCTGTGGTCGCCCTGGGAGAAGATCGATCCCGACATGACCCGCGCCTATGGCGGTCCCGACAAGGGCGTCGGCGCGACCTATGCCTGGGTCGGCAGCGCCAAGGTCGGCACTGGCGACATGGCGATCACGCAAGTCACGCCGGGCCGCGAGGTCGCGTTCGACCTGCATTTCATCAAGCCGTTCAAGGCCGACAATGTGGGGCGCTTCACCTTCGAGCCGGCGGGCGACTCCACGCTGGTCACATGGTCGATGGAGGGCGCGAGCCCGTTCATGGCCAAGGTCATGGGCCTGGTCTTCGATATGGACAAGGTGGTCGGCAAGGACTTCGAAGCGGGTCTGGCCAACATGAAGGCCGAGGCTGAAAGGCCCGCCTGATCCGGCGCATGGTCAAGCTTGATCGAGCTGGGCGTTTTTGTCTCGAGCAAAACTGTTCTTGTTATGTTCTGATCGACGGCGCATGATCGCGCCATGGCCGAGGCAGCGAAACGAGTCCCCGCCCCGCGCGGACGGGGCGCGAAGTCAAATCAAACCGGACGGTTCGAAGCCCAGACGCGCGAGACGTTCGACGATGGCTGGGGCGAGGAGGAAGAGCCTGCCCAGTTGAAGACCGAGCTGCAGCCGATGAAGTCGCGGACGATCATCGCCCGCAACCAGAGCCCGGACGTCGGCTTCGATCGCTCGATCAACCCTTATCGTGGCTGCAGCCACGGGTGCATCTACTGCTACGCCCGGCCAGCCCACGCCTATCTGGGCCTGTCGCCCGGCCTCGATTTCGAGAGCAAGATTTTCTTCAAGCCACATGCGGGCGAACTGCTGGAGAAGGAACTGGCCAAGGCTTCGTACAAGCCGGCGACCATTCACATCGGCGGCGACACCGATCCCTACCAGCCCGACGAGAAGCAACTTCGGGTGACGCGACAGATCATCGAGGTGCTGGACCGCGTCAGCCACCCGTTCACGATCATCACCAAGTCGGCCCTGATCCTGCGCGACCTCGACGTGCTGAGCCGCATGGCCGAGCGCAGGCTGGCGCGGGTGGCGATCTCGATCACGAGCCTTGACCGGCATCTGGCCCGCAGCATGGAGCCGCGCGCGGCAACGCCGGGCAAGCGGATCGAGGCGGTGCGACGGCTGACCGAGGCCGGCGTGCCGGTGACGGTGATGTTCGCGCCGGCCATTCCGGGCTTGAACGACCATGAGTGCGAGGCGGTGCTGGAGGCGGCGGCCAAGGCTGGCGCGCGCGGCGCGGGCTATGTCGCCCTGCGCCTGCCGCGCGAGATCGCTCAGCTGTTCCAGGAGTGGCTGGAGACCGACCATCCGGATCGGGCCAGAAAGGTGATGTCGCTGGTTCGCCAGATCCGCAAGGGCGAGACCTACAGCGCCAGTTGGGGCGAGCGGATGGTCGGCGACGGTCCGGTGGCCGAGGTGCTGCGCCAGCGCTTCCACCTGGCGGTCAAGAAGTTCGGGCTGGACCAGCCGTGGGGGCCGCTGGACGCGACCCAGTTCACGCCGCCGAGGAAGCCGAGCGTGCAGATGGATTTGTTCGGGTAGCGCTCTGATTAGGAAGGCCTTGACCGCATAGCCCCCGGGTGGCCAAGCAAGGCCATGATCTCCGTCGTCCTTGTCGCCTCCGAAGACCTTTCCGGCCTGGCCGCCCAGATGGCGATGCTGGTGCCCGCCGCCGTGGATGGGCTGGTCAAGGAGGTGGTGCTGGTGACTGGGGAGGGCGAGCCGGGTGTCGAGGCCCTTGCCGAGGACAGCGGCGCACGGCTGGTGACGGCCTCCGGCGACCGCCTGTCCGCCGGGGCGGCGGCGGTGCGCGGCGACTGGATCCTGACCCTGCGCGCGACGCCGCTTCTGCGCGAAGGTTGGCGTGAGCCGGTCGAGAAGCACTTGGCTGGCGGGGCGGGCGCCGCCGCGGTTCTGACGGCTCCGGGCGGCCTGTTCAGCAAGCTCTCGCCGCGCCTGCATGGGGTGCTTGTCCGGCGGCTCGACTGGCCTCCGGGCGGCGGTGACGAAAGGGCTCTGGCCAAGACGCTGAAGGCGAAACGGCTGGACTACTAGGGAAGCCTAGGGCTGAACCTGCGCCAACTGCGTCATCAACTGGTCGATCGACGTCGGGGCGGCGACCTGCGGGTCCAGGCGGAAGTCCACCGTCCGCGCGCCGCTGGCCACGGCGTCCAGGGTCTTGTTCTCCGCGCCCATCAGCCGGCGATAGGTCCAGTAGCTGGCCATCACCTTCTCGACGTAGTTGCGGGTCTCCTTGAACGGCAGGCTCTCGATCAGCAGCAGGGTGTCGCAGTCCGCGCCCAACTGGGCCGCCGTGCGGTTCAAGGTCGCCGGCCCGCCGTTATAGGCGGCGACGGTGCGGAGCAGGTCGGGGCTCTTGACGCCGCGATCCATCAGCCAGGTGAAATAGTCCTGGCCGGCCCGCAGGTTGTAGGCGGGATCGAACAGCGGGCTGTTGTCGGCCAGCAGCTTGTCGTCGCCCACCACGTCGGCGGCCGAGGACGGGCGCACCTGCATCAGCCCCATGGCGCCGGCGGCCGAGACGGCCATCGGGTCAAAGCGGCTCTCCTGGCGCACCAGGGCATAGACCATGGCCTTGTCGATGGTGAAGCCTCCGACCGGATCCAGCGGGGGCAGGGGATAGTCCTCGCCGCCCACCCGGCGCACCGGTCGGCCAGCGTTTAGCGGGGCGTTGGCGTTCAGCGCCAGGGCCAGGGCGGTCCAGTCGTCGCGAAGCTCCTGGGTATCGGCCAAGGACAGGCCCGCGCGCAGCTCCATCCCCGCCTCGCGCCAGCGGCCGACCTGGGCCAGGGCGGTGGCGCGACGGGCGCGCGGATCGTTCTTCACGAGCTGTTCCAGCGAGGCGGTGTCAGGACCGACATAGCTGGCGCGGGTCAGCAAGCTGGCGATCGGGTCATAGTTGTCTTCGGCGAGGGTGACGCCCGCCATGGCCAGCTGCCGCATCGCGATCATGCCGTAGAAGGTGTGCGGCGAGCGCGCGGCCTCGCTCAGCAAGGCTTGGGCGTCGCGGCCGTGGCCGGCCTGGCTGGCCACGCGGGCCGCCCAGAAGGCCCCGGCGGCTCGCAGCCACTCGTCCTCGTGTTCGTCGTGGGCGACCTGCTCGAAATAGGTCTGGGCGGTGCGGTAGTCGCCCAGGCGATAGGCCGACAGGCCCGCGATCCAGGTCTCGCCGCCGGCCACGGCCAGGCCCAGGGCCTTCTGGACGTCGCCGGAATAATAGGACTCGCGGGCGGCGCGGCCCTTGTCGGCGGGCGGCGGCGCCGTCTCGTCGCCGATGAACAGTTCGGGCACGGGCGGGGCGGCGACGCGCTTGCGGGCCGGTTTGCGCTTCAGGGCCAGGGCGTAGACGCGGTCGGCGCCCGCTTCGTCGGCATAGGCGCGCAGCCAGCGGGTCAGGTCGTCATAGCTGGCCGAAAAACGGGTGGGGTGCATGACCTTGGCGAAGGCCAGGCGGCCGGCCAGGCTGCGATCATGGGCGTTGGCGATGGCCGCGGCGGCGGCGTCGAAATCGCCCCGGTCGGTGGCGGCGAAGGCCGCGCGATAGGCGCGAACATCTTCCGGAGACAAGGGGTCAAGGGCGCCCGCATGCGCCACGCCCCCCATTGCGAGGAAGGCCGTCGCGCACAGGAACAGGGCCGAGAACACGGCCAAAGGACGAGCCAAAATCCGCAAAAACCGTTTCCGCGCTCCCCCGCAGGCGCGCGTCCCCCGTTCCGATTGGTCGAACGCAGTTCTAGTGCGGGCGGTCCGGACGATCAAGTCGCTCGGTCAGCGTCAGAAGATCTTGCCAGGCCTTCTTCTTCTGGGCGGGCGTGCGCAGCAGAAAGGCCGGGTGCAGGGTCGGCATGGCCGGCAGCTCGACGGACTTGTCCTCGGACAGCCATTCGAACCAGCGGCCGCGCATGGACAGGATGCCTTCCTCGCGCTTCAGCATGGCTTTCGCCGAGGCCCCGCCGGCCAACAGCAGCATCTTCGGCTTCACCAGGGCGATGGCGCGCTCGACGAACGGAGCGCACGTCGCCTGCTCCTGGGGTGTCGGCGTGCGGTTGCCTGGCGGACGCCAGAAGACGGTGTTGGTGATGAAGACGCGGCCTTCCAGGCCGGCGGCCCGCAGCATGCGGTCCAGCAGCTTGCCCGCCCGGCCGACGAACGGCTGGCCTTCGGCGTCCTCGTCGGCGCCGGGGCCTTCGCCGATGATCATCAGCGGTGCGTCGCCGACGCCGCGCGAGAACACGGCCTGCTTCGCGCCCTGCATCTTCAGCGGGCAGCCGTCGAACGCGGCGATGGCGGCCGCCAGGCTTTCCAGGTCGTTGCAGGCCGCCGCGGCGGCCTTGGCGGCGGCGACGGCGGTACCGACATCGGGGCCGCGCGCCAGGGCCAGGCCCGGACGGGCGACGGGCGACGGGGGGGGCGGCGGCTGGCTGCGAGCCCGCAGCATCGCCGCGCCCTCGGCAAGACGGTCGATCGGCGCGTCCGCGTAGGACGTGTCGACACCCGCATCGGCCCAGAAGGCCAGCAGGCTTTCGACGGCGCGTTGATCGACGGCGAGGCTCATGAGATCGTAATTAGAGCGTGGCGGCCAAAAGTGTGAGCGGTTTTGGCGCCCGCCACGCTCAAAAAGTATCGGATCGAGCCTGCCTTTGGCGGGCTTCGGCGCGGAAGATCGCCAGCCTCCACGTTGCGATGCAGCAAAAAAGAGGCGCTAGGCGCTTGACCGCCACTGCGTCACGTTCGGATAAGCTCTGATTCAAACAGTCATAAGACGGGCGGCCGAGCCCCCTTTACCGGGAGACCCCATGAGCGAAGACCTCGAACGCGAGTCGATGGAATACGACGTCGTCATCGTCGGCGGTGGTCCCGCGGGCCTTTCCGCGGCCATCCGTCTGAAGCAACTGGCCGCCGAGGCCGGGACCGAGATTTCCGTGGCCTTGCTGGAAAAGGGCTCGGAAGTCGGCGCCCACATCCTGTCCGGCGCGGTGATCGATCCCAAGGGCCTGGCAGAACTCTTCCCGAACTGGAAGGAAGAAGGCGCGCCGCTGGAAACGCCGGTCACCAAGGACCGCTTCAAGCTGCTGGGCCCGCAGGGCGAGTTGTCCCTGCCGATGTTCGCCATGCCGCCGTTCATGCACAACCACGGCTGCTATATCGCCTCGCTCGGCAACCTGACCCGCTGGCTGGCCGGCAAGGCCGAGGAACTGGGTGTCGAGATTTATCCGGGCTTCGCCGCTTCGGACCTGGTCTGGAACGAAGACGGCTCGGTCAAGGGCGTCGTCGTCGGCGTCGTCGGCATCGCCAAGGACGGCCATCACAAGCCGGACTTCCAGCCGGGCATGGAACTTCACGGCAAGTACGTCTTCATCGCCGAGGGCGTGCGCGGCTCGCTGGCCAAGCAACTGATCGAGAAGTTCGACCTCTCGGCCGGCAAGTCGCCGCAGAAGTACGGTCTCGGCATCAAGGAGCTGTGGCAGGTCCCTCCCGAGAAGCACCAGCCCGGCCTGGCCGAGCACACCACCGGCTGGCCACTGGACAACCAGACCGGCGGCGGCAGCTTCATGTACCACTTCGGGGACAACTACGTGGCCATCGGCTACGTCGTGCACCTGAACTACAAGAACCCGTGGATCTCGCCGTTCGACGAGTTCCAGCGCTTCAAGCAGCATCCGGGCGTGAAGCCCTATCTGGAAGGCGGCAAGCGCATCGCCTATGGCGCGCGGGCCATCACCGAGGGCGGCTACCAGTCGGTGCCCAAGCTGACCTTCCCGGGCGGCGTGCTGATCGGCTGCTCGGCCGGCTTCGTCAACGTGCCGCGCATCAAGGGCAGCCACAACGCGGTCAAGACCGGCATGATGGCCGCGGAGGCCGCCTATGAGGCCGTCCAGGCGGGCCGCGCCAGCGACGACCTGACCGGCTACCAGACCGCCTATGACAAGTCTTGGGTGGCTAAGGAGCTGAAGGTCGTCCGCAACGCCAAGCCGATGCTGGGCAAGTTCGGCACCGCCCTGGGCGGCGCGGTCAGCATGTTCGACATGTGGTGCACCCACCTGCTGGGCGGCTTCTCCTTCTTCGGCACCATGAAGCACGAGAAGACCGACGCGGCATCGACCGGTCTGGCCAAGGACTATCAGCCGATCGTCTATCCCAAGCCCGATGGCGTGATCAGCTTCGACAAGCTGAGCTCGGTGTTCCTGTCGGCCACCAATCACGAGGAAGACCAGCCGGCGCACCTGAAGCTGAAGGATCCGTCGATCCCGATCTCGGTCAACCTGCCCAAGTACGGCGAGCCGGCGCGCCTCTACTGCCCGGCGGGCGTGTACGAGGTGCTCTACAACGAGCAAGGGACCGATCCGCGCTTCCAGATCAACGCCCAGAACTGCGTCCACTGCAAGACCTGCGACATCAAGGATCCGTCGCAGAACATCGTCTGGACCACGCCGGAAGGCGGCGGCGGACCGAACTATCCGAACATGTAACTTTTATTGGGCGCGTGACGGCCGCCGAAACCGGCATCCACTTTCGGCTGTCACGCTTGCCGCCTCCCGGCCCTTGGCTGGGAGGCTTTTTCTTGCGAGCGACCTCGAAACCGCCGAGGGTGGCGGGATGACGCGTTTCAAAGTCCTCCTCGCCTGCGTTTCCGTTTCGGCCCTGGCGGCCTGCGCCCAGGGACCCAGCACGGTCACGCTGCGAGGCCCCGTGGCGGGCTCGCCGCTGTTCGACACCCGCTCCTCGTACGGCCAGTTCCTGGCGGGCCAGGCGGCCCTGCGCGACGGCAAGTCCAAGGAAGCGGCCACCTATTTCGGCACGGCGGCGGTGCTGGGCGACGACCCTGGCGTGATCGGCGAGCGCTCGTTCTCGGCCCTGCTGCTGGCCGGTGAGATCACCCGCGCCGCCGCCGCGGCCCCGACCGGTCCGGACGCCACCGAGGCCGTCCAGCGCATGGGCGTGCTCACCCGCGTGGTCGAGGCGCTGGCCACCAACAAGGGCAAGGACGCCCAGGCGCTGCTGAAGGCCGAGCCGCTCGGCTTCCCGCACCAGCAGGCCGCCGCGCTGCTGACGCCTTGGGCCGCCGCTGCCGCCGGCGACAACGAGGGCGCGATCGTCCAGCCGACCCTGCGCACCGACAGGCTGGTGCAGTATTTCGGCCAGCAGGGCCAGGCGCGCCTCTATGAGCGGGCCAAGCGCTATGACGAGGCCGAGACCGACTACAAGGCCCTTACCGGCAACGCCGCCACGGCCAGCATCTTCACCATCGACTACGGCGCGTTCCTGGAGCGCCGCAAGCGCCACGATGACGCCGTCGCCCTCTACGACACGGCTCTACGCGCCGCGCCCAACGATACGGGCCTGCTGCGGGCCCGCGCCCGCGCCGCCGCCAAGGGCGCGCCGCCGCCGATGCCGACCCTGCGCCAGGGCGCGGCCGAGGGGTTGGTGGCTTGCGCCGCCACCTTCGCCGGCGAGCACCAGGCTCAGTTCGCCCTGGCCTATCTGCGCCTGGCCCTGCGCCTGGATCCCGCCCGCGACGAGGCGTGGGTTCTGGTCGGCGACCTGCTGAATCAGGGCGAGGATCCGCAGGGCGCGATCGAGGCCTATGGCCACGTGCCCTCGGGCTCGCCGCACTACGCCTCGGCCCAGAGCAAGATCGCCTGGGCCTGGAACGATCTCGGCGACAAGGCCAAGGCGCTGGACGTGGCCCGCGCCGCCGCCACCGCCGCGCCCAACGAGCGCGACGCGCAACTGGCCCTGGCCGACCTGCTGCGGTCGGGCAGCCAGTGGAACGAGTCGGTGGCGGTGCTGGACAAGGTGGTCGAGCGCGAGAGCGCCACCCCCGACTGGCGCGTGCTCTATCTGCGCGCCGTCTCCCTGGAGCAGGCCAAGCGCTGGCCCGAGGCCGAGCGCGACCTGCAGGCGGCCCTGAAGACCAATCCCAATGAGCCGGAACTGCTGAACTTCCTCGGCTACAGCTGGATCGACCGCAACGAGCACCTGCCCGAGGCCTTGGCCATGGTTCAGAAGGCCGTCGCGGCCAGACCGCAGTCCGGCGCCATGCTCGACAGCCTGGGCTGGGCCTATTACCGGCTCGGCGACTACAAGAACGCCGTCGAGAAGCTGGAAGGCGCTGTCGAACTGGAGCCCGGCGATCCGGACGTCAATGGCCACCTGGGCGACGCCTATTGGCGGGTCGGTCGCAAGACCGAGGCTCAGTTCCAATGGCAGCGCGTCCTCAGCCTGGAGCCCGACGAAAAGCAGAAGGCAGAGTCCGAAGCCAAGCTGAAGAACGGTCTGGCCGCGACTGGCGCGGCGGCGACCGCGTCGACGGTGGCCCACAACTAGGCTATCGGGCTTCCGTACCTTTTCGCTTGAGTCCAGAGATCATGCGGCTTTCCGCTTTCGCGCCGGCCAAGGTCAATCTGTTCCTGCATGTGGGCGGGCCGGAGGCGGAGGGCTATCATCCGATATCCAGCCTGATGGTCTTCGCCGATGTCGGCGACCAGGTGATGATCCAGCCCAGCGACGCCCCGGACTTCGAGACCTCGGGTCCGTTCGGCGGCGCGATACCGGCCAACGGCGACAACCTGGTGGTCCGCGCGGCGCGGGCCTTCCACTCCCAGCTGGGCGGGCCGATCCCGCCGTACCGGCTGATCCTCGAGAAGCACCTGCCGATCGCGGCCGGCCTGGGCGGCGGCTCCAGCGACGCGGGCGCGGCCCTGAAGCTGTTGCGCGACGCCCTGGCCCCGAGCCTGTCCGACGACGACCTGGAGCCGCTGGCCGCCAGCCTGGGCGCGGATGGCGCGGCCTGCCTGCGGGCCACGGCCCTGATGGCCGAGGGGCGAGGGGAGATCCTGTCGCCGGCCCCGGCCTTGCCGGAGTTGCACGCGGTGCTGGTCAATCCCGGCGTCCCGTCACCGACCGGCGCGGTCTATCGCGCCTATGACGCCGCCGTGCATCCGGACGGCGCCGAGCGCCCGTTCATGCCGTCCGACCTGGAAAGTGTCGAGGAAGTCGCAGCCTGGCTTTCCGTCGCCACTCGCAACGACCTGGAGGCGCCGGCCGTGGCCCTGGAGCCGCGCATCGCCGAGGTGCTGGATGTCTTGCGTGATGAGCCCGAAAGTCTCCTGGTTCGGATGTCCGGCTCCGGGGCGACCTGTTTCGCCCTCTGCGCCGGCGATATAGAGGCCGAGGGGCTTGTCGACCGCCTGGAGGCGATGCGGCCGGACTGGTGGGTGCGGCGCTGCCGCCTGAACTGAGGAAATGGACATGAAGCGCCGTGACGTTCTCGCCGCCCTCGGAGGATTGGCCGCCGCGCCTGGCCGCGCCAATGCCCAGATACTGAATCTAGCTCCGACGCCGATCGTGCCCGGCGCCGGCGACATCGTGGTCAGCCTGGACACCAGCCTGGGCGCCATCATCATCGCCCTGAAGGCCAAACAGGCGCCGCTGACCACGGCCAACTTCCTCCAGTATGTCGACGGCAAGCTCTATGACGGGGCCAGTTTCTGGCGCGCGGCCAAGGCGCCGGGCTCGGTCGACTACGGCCTGATCGAAGGCGGCCTGGCCGGCGATCCGAAGAAGGTGCTGAAACCCGTCGCCCACGAGCCGACCACCCAGACGGGCCTTCGCCACGTCGACGGCACGCTGTCCCTTGCCCGACGCGAGCCGGGCAGCGGCGACAGCGACTTCTTCATCTGCGCCGGTGACGCACCTTACCTGGACGCCAATCCGGCGGCGGACGGCGACAATCTGGGCTTCGCCGCCTTCGGCCAGGTGGTCAAGGGCATGGAGATCGTCCGCGAGATCCTGAACCTGCCGACGCCGGGCGAGGCGATCAATCCGGTCATGAAGGGGCAGATGCTCGAGCCGGTCGTGCCGATCGTCACGGCGCGGCGGCTCTAGACGGAGCCGACGCGCCGGACCACCTCGGCCAAGTCGGCCGGGAAGATGGCTTCGGTGCCGCCGGCGACCTCGTCCGCGCTCCACCAGCGGATAGCGCGCATCACTTGGCGCTCGGCCTCGTCGACGCCGTCGAGGCGCGGCGCGGACGCCGCACAGCGGGCGAAGAAGACGTCGGTGTTCTCCAGCGCGGCGCCTTCGTGTTCGAAGACGGCGGTGGCCTCGTGGATCGGTCCGGTAAGAGCCAGGTCCAGGCCTAGCTCTTCCATCAACTCGCGCCGGGCCGCCTTGAACGGATCCTCGTCGCCTTCCAGTCCGCCGCCCGGCGTCGCCCAGAAGACGACATCGCCGCCTTGCTGGGTGATCTCGAAGCGGATCAACAGGACGCGATCGATCTCGTCGAGCAGGATGACCCGGGCGGCTTGACGCTGACGGATAGCGGCGAGGGTCATCTAGATCAGCCGCGCCAAGAACACGACGGCGCTGGCCGCGGGGACCAACAGCAACTGGGCCAAGACCGTGCCCGCCACGCGGCTGCCGGCGAACCAGACCACGGCGCGGCGGAAGGCTGGCTCGCTTACCCGGCCGTCCATCACGTCGTCGGTCATGATCGACAGGGCAGGGTCGATCAGGACGAAAAGCAGGATCGTCGCCACGCCGTTGATCACCGACGACAGACTGACGGCCGTGACCCGGAACCGAGGGTCCAAGTAGCCGGCGTAGAGCGAGGCGAAGACCCCGACGGTCAGCAGGGCCTGGGCCAGGACATTCAGCACGATCACCCGGGCGGGGATGTCGATCTTCTGCCTCAGCCCGTCGAGGTGGCGCGGCGAAGGCAGGGCGACCGCGTCGCGGATATAGCCAACCCCGCCCTTGGCGAAAGCGTGCATCAGGAGCTTGGGCACGGAACGGTGGATCTGGAAGTGGGCGACCGCGCGGGTGAACAGGCGTTGGGCGGTCGGGATCGCCAGCGCTCCAATGATCGCCGCCAGGCTGGCGCTGGCCATTAGCCATTGGAAGTCGGCCAGGAGGTTCTGACCCGTGCCGTGCAGCAGGTCGCTCTCGATCCGCTTGGACAGGAATGGGCCCTGGAAGGCGTTCGAGGCGCGCGACAGCAGCACCAGCACGTTGAACAGCGCGAACGACATCGCGATCCGCCGCGTGCGGACGCCCGCGATGCGCACCGCGTAGGCCAGGGCTCCGATCAGGTGGATCACGAAGGTCAGGACGCAGAGCAGGAACAGTTGGGCGTCCACGGCGGTCTCCAGGCGGGGCTCGGCGAGCTTGGCCGATCGCTTCCCTGTTTGGAAAGGGCCAAAGAGAAAGGGCGCGGAGGTTGCCCTCCGCGCCCTTCGACGAGGTGCTTACGCCAGCCTTAGCTGTGGTAGGCGCGTTCGCCGTGTTCCGAGATGTCCAGGCCTTCTTCTTCGGCTTCCGGCGAAGCCTTCAGGCCGATGACCAGCTTGATCACGAAGAAGACGATCAGCGAGGCCACCAGCGACCAGACGACCGTGACGCCGACGGCCTTCAGCTGGGCGATCACTTGCGTGCCCAGGCTATAGACGGCGTTGTCGCAGGTCGACAGGTCGCCGTCCTTGGCGCAGCTCGTGTAGTCGACGATGCCGGCGCCGCCCCAGGCGGGGTTGACCAGCAGGCCTGTGCCGATGGCGCCGACGATGCCGCCGATGCCGTGGATGCCGAAGGCGTCCAGGCTGTCGTCATACTTGAAGGCGTTCTTCACGACCGAGCAGAAGAAGATGCAGATCGGCGAGACGACCAGACCCAGGATCACCGAACCCATCGGACCGGCGAAGCCGGCCGCCGGGGTGACGGCGACGAGGCCGGCGACGATGCCCGAGGCCAGGCCCAGGGCCGACGGCTTCTTGCGGGTGACCCACTCGACGACGATCCACGACAGACCGGCGGCGGCGGTGGCGACGAAGGTGTTGATCATGGCCAGCGAGGCGTAGCCGTTCGACTCGAGGTTCGAGCCGGCGTTGAAGCCGAACCAGCCCACCCACAGCAGGCCGGCGCCGACCAGGGTCAGGGTCAGCGAGTGCGGAGGCATCGGCTCCTTGCCGTAGCCTTGACGCTTGCCGAGGATCAGGGCGCCGACCAGGGCGGCAATACCCGCGTTGATGTGGACGACGGTGCCGCCGGCGAAGTCCAGGGCGCCGAAGCCCCAGATCAGGCCCGACTTGATTGGAGCGGTCGGGGCCAGGGCGATCGCGTCAGGACCCGGCCACCACCAGACCATGTGCGCCATCGGATAGTACGACAGCAGCGGCCACAGGACGGCGAAGGCGACGATGGCGGCGAACTTCATGCGCTCGACCAGCGAACCGACCACGAGGGCGGCGGTGATGGCCGCGAAGGTCGACTGGAACGAGATGAAGGTGAACTCGGGGATCACCACGCCGGTCGAGAACGTCGCGACGTTGCTGGCCGGGGTCACATCCTTCAGGAAGAGACGACCGAGGCCGCCGACGAAGCTGTCCCAGCTGCCGCCGTCGGTGAAGGCGAAGCTGTAGCCCCACAGCACCCAGGCGACGAAGCCGATCAGGGCGACGGTCGAGACCTGCATCATCACCGACAGCATGTTCTTGGCGCGCACCAGGCCGCCGTAGAACAGGGCCAGGCCCGGGATGATCATCAGCAGGACCAGCAGCGAGGACGTCAGCATCCACGCATTGTCACCCTTGTCGTTCTTGTCGACGATGGTGGCCGCGGCGGCCGGGGCGGGAGCCGGCGTGGCGGCGGGCGCGGCCTCGGCGGGCGCGGCGGCGGTCATGGCGGCGGCCGGCGCGGGCGCGGCCTCCTGGGCGAAGGCGGTCGCCCCCAGCGGAGCCCCCGCCAGGGTCGCGGCGAGCAACAGCCCGGCCAGCGGTTTGAAGGTGAGTTTCATCGTCGGTATCCCCTTTTCCCGATGCGTTACAGAGCGGCCGAGCCGGTTTCGCCGGTGCGGATGCGGACGGCTTCTTCGACGTTCAGGACGAAGATTTTGCCGTCGCCGATCTTGCCGGTGGCCGCGGCGGCCTTGACGGCTTCGACGGCCTTGGCGGCGGACGCGTCGTCGACGACCGCTTCCAGCTTCACTTTCGGCACGAAATTCACCTGGTACTCGGCGCCCCGGTAGATCTCGGTCTGCCCTTTCTGACGGCCGTAGCCCTTCACTTCCGAAACCGTCAGACCTTCGACGCCGGCGGCGACGAGCGCTTCGCGCACCTCGTCCAGCTTGAAGGGTTTGACGACCGCTATGATCAGTTTCATCAGCCTTGCTCCGACCCGTTGAGCTACGGGCTTGCTTTGCTTGGTTGTTCGGAAGCGTTCCCGCCCCCGGAAATCACCGCCGACGCCGCCTTCACGCGCTGCATCGTTCCCCGGCGTGGCTACGCTATCGGCGACGGTTCCGTGACGGGCGGCGTGGGCAAGGTTTTGGAAAGGAAATAGGCAAGGCGCCCAAATTCCTTGCAGGTTGCGCAACCGGTGCGTCAAAAACCGGCGATGTGTCCTGACGGGAGGGTTCGGCGCCCATGGCCAGCTTGTCCCGGCTCTCGAGGACCCTAGTCGCTCCGTTCCGGCGATCACGTGCCCGTGATTACGGAACCGACTCCCCGGTCCGGGCGTACTCCGCTCGAACCGAGAGGAACTCGATCATGATTACTCAGCGTCTTCTGACCGCCGCCGCCGCGGTCGCCCTGATGACCGGCTTCGCCCACGCCCAGGACGCCGCCGCGCCCGCCGCGCCAGCGCCGGCCGCGTCCTCGCCCGTCGTCGCCAAGGGCGATTTGATTCAGACCGCCGAGGCCTCGGGACAGTTCACCACCTTCCTGAAGGCGGTCGGCGCTGTGAACCTGACCAGCGTCCTGAAGACAAACCAAAACCTGACCCTGTTCGCCCCGACCGACGCGGCGTTCGCGGCCCTGCCGGCCGGTGAGCTGGACAAGCTGATGCTGCCCGAGAACGGGCCGATGCTGCAGAAGGTGCTGACCTACCATCTGATCAACGCCAAGGTGGACTCCACCAAGATCAAGGGCTCCAAGGGCGAAGTGAAGAGCGTCGAGGGCTCGCCGCTGCTGCTGGACGGCTCGGGCGCGGCGCCGATGGTCGACACCGCCACGATCACCCAGACCGACGTGATGGCCACCAACGGCGTGCTGCACGTGGTCGACAAGGTGCTGATCCCCAAGGACGTCCCCGGCCTGCAGGCCGCCGCTTCGGCGACCGACGCCAATGCGACCATGCAGGTCGCCGCCAACGAGCAGGTAGCGCCGGCGGGCCAGGCCATGACGCCGCCCGCCGACTCGATGGCCCCGCAGGCCACGACGCCGGCGCCCGCCGCCACGACCGACATGGCCTCGGATCCGGCCGCCAGCCCCGCCATGCCGGCGGCCACGGCGGCGCCGGACGCCGCGGTGAACACCTCGGGCGTCGTGCCGGTGTCGTCTCAGTCGCCGGAGGCTCAGGCCTCGCTGAAGGCCGGTGACGCCAATGTGGTGTCCAACCCGCCGGTCGCCGACACCGTCGCCAACCGCGCCAAGTACGGCAAGCCGGACTCGAACGCCGGCAAGCGCACCACGCCCAAGGGCAACTAAGGCTTTCACAGCCTCTGACATCGCTTGAAGCAGCAGTCGGCGGGCCCTATGGTCCGCCGACTTTTTTCTAGGCCTGCTTCGATACATGTCGCGCGAAAAACCCAAGTCCTTCCAAAGCCTGATCCTGACGCTCCATGACTATTGGAGCCGGCAGGGCTGTATCATCCTACAGCCGCATGACGTGGAAGTGGGGGCGGGGACCCTGCACCCGGCCACGGTGCTGCGCGCCCTGGGTCCCAAGCCGTGGAACGCCGCCTATGTGCAGCCCTCGCGCCGTCCGGGGGACGGCCGCTATGGCGAGAACCCCAACCGCCTGCAGCACTACTATCAGTATCAGGTGATCCTGAAGCCGAACCCCGAGAACATGCAGGACCTGTATCTCGGCTCGCTGGAAGCGATCGGCCTCGATTTGCGCACCCATGACATCCGTTTCGTCGAGGACGACTGGGAGAACCCGACCGTCGGAGCCTGGGGCCTGGGTTGGGAGGTCTGGTGCGACGGCATGGAAGTGTCGCAGTACACCTACTTCCAGCAGGTCGGCGGCCTGGAGGTCTCGCCGGTGGCCGGCGAGCTGACCTACGGCCTGGAACGCCTGGCCATGTACGTGTTCGGCGTCGACAACGTCTACGACCTGCCGTTCAACGACCCGGACTCGCCGCTGGGCGCGACGACCTATGGCGACGTGTTCCTGGAGAACGAGCGCCAGCAGTCGGAAGCCAACTTCCACGGCTACGACGTCGCCGTGCTCAAGCAGCAGTTCGAGCAGATGGAGGAGCAGGTGCCGCTGATGCTGGCCCGCTCGTACCAGGGCAAGGCCCTGGTGCTGCCCGCCTACGACATGGTCCTCAAGGCCAGCCACCTTTTCAACCTGATGAACGCCCGCGGCGCGATCGCCGTCGCCGAGCGCGCCAGCTACATCGGCCGCATCCGCGACCTTTGTAAGCTCTGCGCCAACGCCTGGGTCGATCAGCAGGAAGCCGCGTAAGTCCCGATGCCCCAACTTCTCCTCGAACTGTTCTCGGAAGAGATCCCCGCCCGCATGCAGGCCCAGGCCGCCAAGGACCTGGAGCGCATGGCGCGCGAGCACCTGGCCGCCGCCGGCTTCCTGCCCGAGGCCCTGAAGACCTTCGCCGGCCCGCGCCGCCTGACCCTGGTGGTCGAAGGCCTGCCGCTGGCCCAGGCCGACCGCAAGGAAGAGCTGAAGGGCCCGCGCGTCGGCGCCCCGCCGCAGGCCATGGAAGGCTTCCTGCGCAAGGCTGGCCTGACGCAGGACCAGCTGGTCGAGCGCGACGGCGTCTATATGGCCTTCATCGAGAAGAAGGGCCGCCCGACGCCGGAGATCGTCGCCGAGATGGTCGAGGCCATCGTGCGCGGCTTCCCCTGGCCCAAGTCGATGATCTGGGGGACCAAGAAGCTGCGCTGGGTGCGTCCGCTGAAGCGCATCCTGTGCGTGCTGGACCGCGAGATCGTGCCGTTCTCGATCGAAGGCATCCCGAGCGGCGACATCTCCGAAGGCCACCGCTTCATGGGCGACGCCCAGCCGTTCACGGCGCGCGACTTCGACGAATACGCCGCCGGCCTGGAAGCCCATTACGTCGTGCTCGATGTCGAGGAGCGCAAGCAGCGCATCCTTGAGGGCTGCAAGACCCTGTGCTTCGCGCGTCACCTCGAACTGGTCGAGGATCAGGGCCTGCTGGAAGAAGTCGCCGGCCTGGCCGAATGGCCGACCCCGGTGCTGGGCGACATGGATCCGGTGTTCCTCAGCCTGCCGCCCGAGGTGATCCGCACCTCGATGCGCACGCACCAGAAGTACTTCGCCGTCCGCAAGGCCGGTGAAGAAGGCCTGGCCCCGCACTTCATCACCATCGCCAACATCCAGGCGGCCGACGGCGGCGCGGTGATCGCGGCCGGCAACGCCAAGGTGCTGTCCTCGCGCCTGTCCGACGCCCGCTTCTTCTGGGACGAGGACGTCAAGGTCGGCTTCGAGCCGTGGCTGGAGAAGCTGAACGGCGTGACGTTCCACGCCAAGCTGGGGACGATGGCGGAGCGGGTTCAGCGCATTATCGCGTTGGCGGGTGAAATCGCGCCGCTGGTTGGCGCCGATGTCGAGAAGACCAAGGAAGCCGCGCGCCTGGCCAAGGCCGATCTCGCCTCGCAGATGGTCGGGGAGTTCCCGGAGCTGCAAGGGATCATGGGCGGCTACTACGCCCGCACCTTCGGCCTGGACAGCGAGATCGCCGACGCCGTGCGCGACCACTACAAGCCGCAGGGGCCGGGCGACTCCGTGCCGACCGCGCCGGTGAGCGTCGCCGTGGCGCTGGCGGACAAGCTGGATACGCTGGTCGGGTTCTTCGCGATCGATGAGAAGCCGACGGGCAGCAAGGATCCCTATGCGTTGCGTCGCGCGGCGTTGGGGGTGATCCGGATCATCTTGGAAGGAAAGAAGCGGTTAGCTCTTGGTGAAGTCCTCAAGGCGGCTCACGAGCGCGTGCACGAAGCCGCCAATGCTAAGAAGTGGCTGTTCGATGTTGCGGATGATGGCGGCCTCGAAAATGGCCGCGCGGTTCGGCTGAAGCTGGAAGTCATTTCCGACCTAGTCGCCTTTTTCGCCGACCGTCTGAAAGTCACGCTCCGCGACCAAGGCAAGCGCCACGACCTCGTCGACGCCGTCTTCGCCCTGGGTGACGACGACCTGGCGCGCATTGTCGCGCGGGTCGAGGCCCTGGACGGCTTCCTGAAGACCGACGACGGCAAGAGCCTGATGGCCGGCTACAAGCGCGCCTCCAACATCCTCAAGGCCGAGGAGAAGAAGGGCGCTCTGCCGGTCGGGGCGCCCGAGGAGCCGGCCGCCGACAGCGACGCCGAGGTGGGCCTCTACAACGCCCTGCGCCTGCTGGCCAAGCCGCTGAAGGATGCCCTGGACGCCGAGGACTTCACCGGCGCCATGACCCAGCTGGCCGAGCTTCGCGGCCCGGTCGACGCCTATCTGGACGGCGTCTTCGTCAACGAGCCCGAGCACCGCGACAACCGCCTGAAGACGCTGGCGGCCGTGCGGGATGCGATGGGCCAAGTGGCGGACTTCGGCTTGATCGCGGGGTAGCTTTTAGCTCCATTCCAACAACAAGCACCGTCATCCCGCGCTTTATGCGCGGGACCCATTTGCCCGCCGCAAGTGAAGTGCGGGCCTAGGCTCTCACGCGGAAGCTGAACCATGGGTCCCGCGCATAAAGCGCGGGATGACGGGGTTGGTCGGGTGCTAAAACTGACGCGGCACAGGCGTCCAGTTCATCACCTGATCGTACAGATCATCCCAGCGCGGGTTGTCCCGCTCGATCAGATTGATCTTCCACTGCCTAGGCCATTCCTTCAGCCGCTTCTCGCGATGGATGGCGACGGTCATGTCTTCATGGGTCTCGTACCAGACGAGCCGCGTGAGCCCGTATTTCTGCGTGAAGCCTTTGATCAGCTTCTCGCGGTGCTGAACGATCCGCGCCTCGAACAGGCTCGTCACGCCGATGTAGAGCGTGCCGTAGGGCTTGCTGGCCATCATGTAGACGGCGATGGAAGCGTCGCGCGGGACCATGCCCCAAAGCTGAGGCATGGCTCGCAGTAAATCAACTATGGGTCGAGTTAAGCCACAGCCGCGTCGAACTCGGCTTTCCAGCCGGCGAACGCCGCGCGGTCGTCCTGGTCCCAGGGGTGGAAGCCGGGACGGTACCAGGCGAAATAGGTCTTCCAGCCTCGGCGGAAGATGCCGGGATTGCCCCACACGTACGCCTTGACCGCCTTCAGCGCGGCCTTGGGCGAATAGCCGTCGGCTTCCAGCAGGCGGGCGGCGTAGCGGCTGATGTTGCGGGTGAACATGATGGTCACGAAGAACATCGCCCGGCAGCGCATCATGTAGCGACGACGCGGCGGCCAGTCCTTGGTGGCGACCATGAAGACGTCATAGGCGACGGCCTTGTGCTCGGTCTCTTCCATGGCGTGCCAGCGCCACAGCTTCTCGACCTCGGGATGGGCGTTGTCGAACAGGTCCTGATGGCGCACGTGCATCTCGGCCATCATCGCCGTGAAGTGTTCCAGGGCGATGGTCGACAGCAGCATGGCCATCTTGCCGCGCTCGCGGGCCATCTTCACGCGGCCGCGCACGGTCTCCTCGATCTCGGCGACCGGATAGCGGTCGCGGTCGATCAGGCTGTTCAGCTGGTGGTGCTCGCGCGAGTGGATGGCTTCCTGAGCGATGAAGTTCCGGGCGTCGTCCAGCAGCTTGCCGGTCAGCAGGTGGCGGTAGTTGCGCACCGCGTCCATGAACAGGCGCTCGCCGTCCGGGAAGGTCAGGGACAGGGCGTTGAACACCGCCGTGCCGACGGGATCGCCGCCCAGCCAGTGGCCCTTCTGGGCGTCGGCGAGCTCGAAGCGGATGTCGCGCGGCGTGACGTCAAGGTCGGCCGGTGTGGTTTTGGTGTCGATCATGGCGTTCTGCGCTCCGCCGGTTTAGGGCTGTCTAAGCCTCTCGATGGGCGCAGAGTGAGTTGTACTGACAAAAATGTCAATAGAGGCTTCAGCCCCGAAGACGCGCGTGCGCCGCAAGCCCGAGGCCGCGCGCGAAAACATCCTCGCCGCCGCCGAGGTTCTGCTGGTCGAGCACGGCCCGCAGGCGATCAAGCTGGCCGATGTCGCCAAGGCCGCCGGGGTGGTCCACGCCAATGTCATCCACCACTTCGGCTCGATCGCCGGGGTCGAGACGGCGCTGATGGAGCGGATGATCCGGCAGCTGGCCGACAAGATCATCGTCGGCTTCAACGCGCAGAACGCCTCGCCCGGCTTCGGCGCCCAGGCCCTGTTCGACGCCTTCGAGGCCAAGGGCGTGGCGCGGCTGGCGGCGTGGCTGGAGCTGACCGGGGAAGGGCGGCGCATGACCCTGGTGCGCGAGGTCGTCGACGCGGTGGTTCAGACCCGACTGGCCCGCGACGTCGGGGTCGAGCGGGAGAAGATCATCGACTTCATCCTGCTGAATATCGTGCTGGCGATCGGGGTGGGCCTGTTCGGGCCGACGCTGAGCGAACTCCTCGGCCGTCCGGCGGACCGAGCGCGCGAACTGGCGCTGGAGATGGTCGCCGGGCGGATCACCGCCATGGGCAGCAAGGCCTAGGCGCGGAGCAATAGGGCCGGCAGGACCTGCTCGGTCAGCAAGGGCGCGAGACGCAGATCGCCCGGCGCGGCCGGGTCGATCCAGGTCAGTTCCTCGATCTCGGCGCGCGGCGCGATCTCGCCCTCGACCGTCGCCAGATAGGTCGCCGACTGGACGGTGAAGCCGGCCTCGTTGGCGGCAGGGGCCGAGAAATGGCCCAGCAGTTCGGCGTGGACCAGCCGGCAGCCCAGCTCCTCATCGAGTTCGCGGGCCAGGGTGGTCAGGTCGTCCTCGCCGGCGTCGCGCTTGCCGCCAGGCTTCATGAAGGCGGTCGTGCCGCGCTTGCGGACCAGCAGCATGCGGCCGTGCCGGTCGCGGATCACGGCGGTGACGATGTCGAGGACGCGGCTCATCCCATCAGGATAGCCGCGCCCTCCAGATTCGCGTCGCTACTTCTCGACCGCCGCCAGGACGTGCTCGGTCAGCAGCTTCTCGGCGATGACGTGCGGCTGGCGGACACCGAAGTTGGTGGTGGTGATCACGGCGACGAGATCGAGGTCCGGCACGACGGCGACCTTCTGGCCGCCCGTGCCGCTCATCACCCAGGCCTTGTGACCGCTGAAGGTCTGCAGCCAGATCAGGTAGCCGTAATCGGTGTCTTCGCGGGCGTTGGCGTGCGGCGCGACGGCGGCCTTGACGAAGTCGGCCGGCAGCACCTGCTTGCCCTCCCACTGACCGCCATTGGCGTAGAGCTGGCCCAGCTTCAGCAGGTCACGGCTGCGCAGGCCCAGGCCGCCGCCGCCCTGGGCCAGGCCCAGCGGCGACTTTTGCCAGTGCGGGTTCTCGATCCCCAGCGGCTTGAACAGCGCCTCGTCGGCGAAGGCGGGCAGGGGCTTCTTCACGGCGCTCTGGATCACCGCGCCCAGCGTCGTGACGCCGGCGGTGCAGTAGCTGAAGCTGCGTCCGTAGGGCGAAGCCTCCGGCTTGGGCATCCAGTCGGGGAAGCCACGCACCGGCAGGTCGAGATAGAAGCCGACCCAGTCCTCGATCAGGTACATCCGCTCTTCGTTGCCGCGCGAGAACTCGTTGTCGTCGTCGCACTCGGCGATCGAGCTCATGGTCAGCAGGTCCTCGACCGTGACCTTGTCCTTGCGCGGGTCGGGATTGGCGACCGGCGGGCGGCCCTTCAGATAGGCCTTGATCGGCGCATTGACGCTAGGCAGGGCGCCGCGTGCGATCGCGGCCCCGGCCAGCATGGCGGTGACCGTCTTGGTGGTGGAGCGGGTGTTGCGCCGGGCTTCGGGGCCGCCGTCCTTCTGATCAGCGTCGTAATAGGCTTCGAACACCAGCTTGCCGTGGCGGGCGATCAGGACGCTGGTGATCTGCTGGAACTGTCCGGCCTTGATGGCGGCGGACATCGCGTCGAGCTTGGCGGCGGAAAGGCCTTCGGCGGCGGGCGCGGCCGTGGGCCAGTCGGCGGCGTGAACGGAGAGTGGCGCCAGGACGAGGGCGGCTGCGAACGCGAAGGCTTTCAAGGCGGGAACTCCAAAAGGAACCTCTGCCGTCTATGCCGCGTCGGCCGTCTCGTCTTGGACGCTTGCAACACCCGGCCGGCGACCGCACAGCCGGGCGAACTCGCCGGGCGTGACGCCATAAGCCTTGAGGAACTGGCGATTGAGGTGGCTCTGGTCGCAGAAGCCGGAGGCCAGGGCGATTTCGCCGATCGGGTCGCGACCGCGCATCAGCAGGTCGGCGGCCCGCTCCAGCCGGCGCGTGCGCAGTCGGTCGCCCGGCGCCGCGCCCAGCCAGCGGCGATACCCGCGCGCCAGATGGACCGGATGCACACCGGCGATCTCGGCCAGATCCGCGACGCTGATCGGCTGATCGAACACATCCGCCAGATAGCTCTCGGCGCGGTCCAGCCACGGGGGGCGCTTGTCGCCGTCCGAGGCCGGCGTCAGCGCCTGGGCGGCCAGCTCCAGGCTCAGGCCCTCCAGCGAAAGCGTTTCGGCGTCGCGGGCGAGCAGCGAGCGGGTCAGGCGCAGGGCCGCGCGGCGGGCGGCGGGGCCGGTCAGCCGCAGGGCGTCGATCGCCGCGCCGCGTCCGGTGTCGGCCAGGCTCCGCCAGTCGGTGGGGGCGAAGCTGACGGCCAGGAAATAGCCGCCGACATCCACGAAGCGATCGCGGTGGACGACGCCGGGCGGGTTGAAGACCAGCACCGGCCCCTCGGTTTCGGGACCGGCGGCGGTGGTCAGGTAGCGACCATGAGTGGCGAGCACGAAGTGGGCGTCGTCGTGGCTGTGCTCGTCGACGTGCTCGGCGCGCTTGGTGGCTTCCAGGTGCGCGAGGCGCACGCCGGGCAGCTGACGCTCGACAGTCGGCGCGCCGTAGAACCGGCCTTGGCTGAAGGCGGTTCTCGACGAGGCCATCCTAACCCAGCTTCTCGGCGGCCCAGGGGGCGAAATAGGTAATGATCCCCGCCGCGCCGGCGCGTTTGAAGGCTGTCAGGCTTTCGAGAATGGCGCGGTCCTCGTCGATCCAGCCGTTCTGGCCGGCGGCCTTGATCATCGCGTACTCGCCCGACACCTGGAACGCGTAGGTCGGCATGCGGAATTCGTCGACCAGGCGGCGCAGGATGTCCAGATACGGCATGCCCGGCTTGACCATGACCATGTCGGCTCCCTCGGCGATGTCGAGCGCGACCTCGCGGAGGGCTTCCTCGGTGTTGGCCGGGTCCATCTGGTAGGTCTTCTTGTCACCCTGGCCACCGGCCAGCTTGGCGGAGCCAATGGCGTCGCGGTACGGGCCGTAGAAGGCCGAAGCGTACTTGGCGGCGTAGGACATGATCATCGTGTCCTGGAAGTTCGCGCCTTCCAGGGCCGCGCGCAGCTTGCCGATGCGCCCGTCCATCATGTCGGACGGGGCCAGGATGTCGGCGCCGGCTTCCGCCTGCATCAGGCCCTGTTCGATCAGGCGCTCGATGGTCGGGTCGTTGAGGATCCTGCCGCCTTCGATCACGCCGTCGTGGCCGTGGTCGGTGAAGGGGTCCAGGGCGACGTCGCACATGATGCCGACCTCGGGGGCTGCGTCCTTCATCGCCTTGACGGCGCGCGGGATGACGCCGTCCGGATCGGCGGCGATCGAGCCGGTCGCGTCTTTCCGGCCGCCGTCGATGTGCGGGAAGATGGCGATGGCGGGGATGCCCAGGTCGCGGGCGCGGACAGCCGCCTTGGCGGCTTCCTTGACGGAGAGGCGCTCGACGCCCGGCATTGAAGCCACCGGGATCACGCCTTCACCCTCGTGCACCACCATCGACCAGATCAGGTCGGACGGTCGGACCTCGGTCTCGCGGACGAGGCGGCGGGTCCAGTCGGCCTGGCGCACGCGGCGCAGACGGGTGGCGGGGTAGGGGGCGAGGGACGGAACGGTCATGGCGTTGATTTGGACCGCGCCGCCCCTCTAGGCAAGTTCATGGGGCCCTTAAGCGGCTCAAGAATAGCGGAACGCCGGATCGTCCAGGTCGAGGGCCGGGAAGAGGTCCTTCTCGGTCCAGTAGTCCTGGGTGTGCCGCCATTCCGGCTTGTCGCCCGCCTTGGGCAGAAGATGCATGTTGCGCATCAGATAGCCGGGGTTGAAGTCCTCGGGGTCGATCCAGTCGCCGATCTTCATGTCCGCGTCCTGCGGCCGTAGGGCGACCTCGACCTGTCGGGCGCCTTTCGCCTCCATGTGGGCCAGCAGGCGGCATACGAAGTCGCCGATCAGGTCCGCGCGCAAGGTCCAGCTTGCCCGGAAATAGCCGAAGACCCAGACGAGGTTCGGCAGGCCCGTGAACATCATGCCCCGGTAGGTGACCGTCTTGCCGAAGTCGAGCGGCTTGCCGTCTACCGCGAACGCGATGTCGCCCAGGACGCTGAGGTCGAAGCCCGTCGCCGTGACGACGACGTCCGCGTCCAGCGTCTCGCCGGACTTGAGCAGCAGGCCCGTCTCGGTGAAGCGGTCGATCTCGTCGGTCACGACCGAGGCCTTGCCTGAGGCGATCCCCTGGAAGAGGTCGCCGTCGGGCACGAAGGCGATGCGCTGCCGCCACGGGCGATAGCGCGGCGTGAAATGGCTCTGAATGTCGAAGTCCGGACCCAGGAACGCCTTCACGCCCTCCAGCAGCTCGGCCTTGACCACCTCGGGCTCTTCGATCGAGCGCCGGGTGAATTCGTTCTGGTCGAACAGCACCTTGCGGCGAACGATCTCGTGGATCCAGGTCTCGTCGATCTCCAGCTGGCGCAGGACATTGGCCAGCTCGTTCTCGTTGCGGCCAGGCACGAAGTAGGTCGGCGAGCGCTGCAGCACCGTGACATGGGTGCAGTCGCCGGCGATGTTGGGAACCAAGGTCGCGGCCGTCGCGCCCGAGCCGATCACCACCACACGCTTGGTCTTCAAGTCGAGGTCGTCGGGCCAGGTTTGCGGATGCACGATCCGGCCCTTGTAGTCCGACATGCCGGGCCAGTCGGGCGTATAGCCCACCGCGTGGCGGTAATAGCCCTGGCACATCCATAGGAAGCTGGTGGTGTAGCGCTCGGCGCCGTCCGGGCCCGTCACCTCCAGGGTCCAGAGCTTGTCGGCGGACGACCAACTGGCGGTGGCGATCCGTCGCCGATAGCGGATGTGGCGCGCCAGGTCGTTCTCGGCGATCACCTCGCCCATGTAGTCGAGAATTTCCGCGGCGGTGGCGATCGGCGGGCCGACCCAGGGCTTGAAGCGATAGCCGAAGGTGTAGAGATCGCTGTCCGAGCGGATGCCGGGGTAGGTGTGCGTCAGCCAGGTGCCGCCAAAACTCTCGAGCGCCTCCAGCACCGTGAAGGTCGTGCCCGGTCTTTGCGCGCCGAGGTGATAGGCGCTCCCGATCCCGGAAATGCCCGCGCCCACGATGATCACGTCGAAATGCCGCGCTGCCGCGCCTGGCGCGGTCCCGGAAAGCGTCCCCGCCTCGGTCATGCCGTTCCTCCCGTGCTGGCCGATAGACGGCCAAGTTGCCCGGCGTCTCTTCGGACGCCTGGGTTATCAACGTACACTTAGAGGTTCGCGCGCCCTTTGCGCTGAATCAAGGGGGCGATTTGACGAGGGATCAGGGAGCGGCGCGCGAGGCCAGCATCGAGGGGCCGTCGATACGGGTCCACAGCTGCGACTTGCACAGGAAGTTGCCGATCACGCAGCCCCTGGCGCGCATGGTCTTGGGGTCGATGATGTCGGCCGAGCCCACCAGGGTGACCTTGAGGGTCGGGACCCAGACGCGGCCCTTCAGCGAACCGTCGCGCTGGCTTTCGAAGTCACGCAGCAGTTGCTTGCCGATCAAGGTGTCCGCGCCAGCCTTGCGCGCGTCGGCCTCGGCCTTGGCGCTGGCCCACACGACGACGCCGCAGGTGCTGGGGCCGCAGTCCTTGATTTCCAGATGCACGGTATTGTGCGGGTTACGCCACACGCCGTAGCTGCGCGCGATGTCGCCGCCCTCCGCCGCATAGGCCGGAGCGGAGACCGCGGCTATCCCAAGGGCAGCCACGAGAGCGGCCAGTGCAAGTTTCACGAAACGCATTGTGTTCTGAGCAGTAAAAAAGAGTTGGAGGACGCCATCCCCGTGACACGGCATTTGGAGCGAATGACCATGGTTATCAAGTGGGTGTGGCTCCTTTGCCGATTCACACCGTGTAACGGAGGATTTCAGGCCACACCGTCCGGTGGCGGATAGAAACGTGTATCGGCGGCCTGACATCGAGGCCTCGCGCGATTGACAGGCGGACCGCCGCGCGGCACGTCAGCCGGCAAGAAAGCCCCAACAGGGGCGGGGTTGTTGTGCCATGAATGGGAGGAAGTGCGCATGGATTTCGCTCTGAACGAAGATCAAGTCGCAATCCGGGAGGCCGCTCGCGCCTTCGCCGAGGGACAGCTTGCCCCGTTCTCGGCTGAGTGGGACGAGAAGAAGCACTTCCCCGTCGCGACTCTACGCCAGGCCGCCCAACTGGGCTTCGCGGGCATCTATGTGAACGAGGATGTCGGAGGCAGCGGCCTGTCGCGCCTGGACGCTTCGATCATTTTCGAGGCGCTCAGCTACGGCGACGTGCCTACCGCCGCCTATCTGACGATCCACAACATGGCGTCGTGGATGATCGACCGCTTCGGCTCGGAGGATCTGCGCAAGCGCTACCTGCCGCGCCTGACCACCATGGAGCTGATCGCCAGCTACTGCCTGACCGAGCCGGGCTCGGGCTCGGACGCAGCCAACATGCGCACCAGCGCCAGGCTGGACGGCGACCACTATGTCCTGAATGGCGGCAAGGCCTTCATTTCGGGCGGCGGCGTCTCGGACATCTATGTCGTCATGGCCCGCACGGGCGGCGACGGCGCCAAGGGCGTCTCGGCCTTCGTGGTCGAGAAAGGGACGGAAGGGCTCAGCTTCGGCGCCAACGAACGCAAGATGGGCTGGAACGCCCAGCCGACGGCGCAGGTGAATTTCGACAATTGCCGCGTGCCGGCCGCCAACCGCATCGGCCAGGAAGGCGAGGGCTTCCGCTTCGCCATGATGGGCCTGGATGGCGGACGCCTGAACATCGCCTCGTGCTCGCTGGGCGGCGCCCAGTTCGCGCTCGATACGGCCCAGGCCTACATGGAGACCCGCAACCAGTTCGGCAAAGCGCTGAAGGACTTCCAGGCCCTGCAGTTCAAGCTGGCCGACATGGCCACCGAGCTTGAGGCCGCCCGCCTGATGGTGCGCCGCGCCGCCCATGCGCTGGACAGCAAGCATCCCGAGGCGACCAAACTGTGCGCCATGGCCAAGCGCTTCGCCACCGACGCCGGCTTCCAGGTGGCCAATGACGCCTTGCAGCTGCACGGCGGCTACGGCTACCTCCAGGACTATCCGCTGGAGCGCGTCGTCCGCGACCTGCGGGTGCACCAGATCCTGGAAGGGACCAACGAGATCATGCGCGTCATCATCGCCCGCGAGATGTTCAGGCAGTGATCTATCTCTGTCGCCACGGGGAGACCTTCCACAATCGCGAAGGCCGCCTGCAGGGGCGGTCGGAGTCGGACCTGACGCCGCTGGGCCGCGCCCAGGCGAGCGCCATGGGCGACCTGCTGTTCGACCTGGTCCGCCGCGACCCGCCCGCCGGCCCCCTGAGTGAGTGGCGCATCGTCGCCAGCCCGCTGCGCCGGGCGCGGGACACGGCCGAGACCATCGGCGCGCGCCTGGGTCTGCCGGTCGCGACCGACGAACGCCTGGTCGAGATCGACGTCGGCGAATGGTCCAACCGGCTGCGCGAGGAGGTGAGGGGCGAAAACCCGCATCTGCGCGGCGACGACGCCTGGGGCTTCCACGCGCCGGGCGGCGAGACCTACGAGGCCATGATGGCCCGCATTACCCACTGGCTGGACGAACAGGCCGCCGAGCCAGATCGCCGGCTGATCGTGGTCAGCCACGGCGTCGCCGGCCGGCTGCTGCGCGGCGCCTATGCCGGCCTGTCGCGAGACGACACGCTGCGTCAGGACATCCCGCAGGACGCCGTCTATCGCCTGATGGCCGGCCAGGTCGATCGCTTCGACTGCGCCCCCATCGACGAACCCGTCTAGGACCTATCGATGACCGACGAACCCGAAGTCCTGATCCGCGTCGAGAAGAACGTCGGCCGCATCACGCTCAATCGCCCCAAGGCCTTGCACGCCCTGACCCAGGGGATGTGCGAGACCATGATCGGCGCGCTGCTGGACTGGCAGGACGATCCCGAGGTCTACATGGTCCTGATCGACCATACGGGCGAACGTGGCTTCTGCGCCGGCGGCGACATCCGCATGTTGGCCGACAGCGGGGCCAGGGACGGCGTCGAGGCGCGGCGGTTCTTCCACACCGAGTACCAGCTGAACCACCTGCTGTTCACCTATGACACGCCGGTGGTGGCGGTGATGGACGGCATCGTCATGGGCGGAGGCGTCGGCATCTCGATGCCGGCCCACATTCGAATCGCCACCGAACGCACCACCTTCGCCATGCCCGAGACCGGCATCGGCCTGTTCCCGGACGTGGGCGGCGGCTGGTACCTGCCGCGCCTGCCCGGCAAGGCGGGGCTTTGGCTGGCCCTGACCGGCGCGCGGATCAAGGGCGCGGACTGCATGCGCCTGGGCATCGCCACCCACTTCGTCGAGTTCGGCGCCGTCGCGGGGCTGAAGAAAGCAATCGTCGCGGATCCCCGCCGCATCGAAGAGATCCTCAAGAAGTATCGCGCGGACGCCGGCAAGGCCGCGTTGCTGGGCTTCGAGCAGGATCTCAACCGCCTGTTCGTCGGCGAGAGCGTCGAGCAGATCGTCGAATTCCTGACCCTCGACTCCAGCGACTGGGGCAAGGCCCAGCTCGAGGTCATGAAGACCAAGTCGCCCCAGACGTTGAAGGTCGCCTTCAAGCAATTGAAGCGCGGCGCGGCCATGACCGACTTCGCCGACAACATGGTCATGGAATATCGGATCGGTTCTCGGGTCGTGATGAAGCACGACTTCATCGAGGGCGTCCGGGCCGTGATCATCGATAAGGACAACGCCCCGAAGTGGAATCCCGCGACCCTAGAGGGTGTCACGGACGCCATGCTCGAGGAGATTTTCGCGCCGCTTCCCCGCGGGGAAGAATGGAGGCCGCTGACGTAGCCGTCACGCTAGGCTAGGGTCGCACAACAAGAACACGTCGGTTCGGAAGGATTGCCATGCGTAAACCGCTTCTCAGTCTCGTCGCCGTGCTGGGCCTCGCGGCCTGCGCCACCCAGCCGATGATGGGACCTCCGCCCCCGCCGCCGTCCGGCCACGTCGTCGCGCAGATTCCGCCCAACATCGTTTCGGCCCTGAGCGATCCGTCGCGTCCGGCCGCCGACATGATCCGCGACGCCGACCGCCGTCCCGCCGACGTCCTGGCCTTCGCCGGCGTGCGTCCGGGCGCAAAGGTCGCCGACCTGATCCCCGGCGGCGGCTATTTCACCCGCATCTTCGCCAAGGCCGTCGGTCCCAGGGGCCACGTCTACGCCTACGTGCCGGACGAGCTGACAAAGCTGGCCAAGCGGGAGCCGGCGGTCAACGCCATCGCCCGCGATCCGGCCTATTCGAATGTGTCGGTGGTCCTGAACACGCTTCCGAACTTCGCCGCGCCCGAGAAGCTGGACCTGGTGTTCACG
The DNA here is from genome assembly GCF_058681225.1 of Caulobacter sp. FV1ye6ST. Classification (NCBI taxonomy): domain Bacteria; kingdom Pseudomonadati; phylum Pseudomonadota; class Alphaproteobacteria; order Caulobacterales; family Caulobacteraceae; genus Caulobacter; species Caulobacter sp. FV1ye6ST. The sequence goes on along the minus strand of NZ_CM178733.1, from coordinate 2,802,322 downwards.
GCGCAAAACTATCACGATATGCACGACAAGTTCATGGGCCCCGCCGACCTGGCCGTCGTGAACCGTCAGGTGTTCCGCGCCTTGAAGCCCGGCGGGGTCTATCTGGTCCTCGACCACGCGGCCGAGGCGGGCTCGGGTCTGCGCGACACCGAGACCCTGCACCGGATCGATCCGGCGGTGGTTCGGGCCGAGGTCACGGCCGCCGGCTTCATCTTCGAAGGCGAGAGCACTGTTTTGCGCAACGCTCGCGACCCGCGCTCGGCCAACGTCTACGACCCCGGCATTCGCGGCAAGACCGACCAGTTCATCTACAAGTTCCGCAAGCCGGCCACGGCGCGCTGAGCCGAAAGGCCAACGATACTCAACGATAAGAACCGCGCCCATGAGGCGCGGTTCGCATTTGCAGGGAGCTCTACAATGACCCGCATCGCCTTCATCGGCCTCGGCAACATGGGCGGCGGCATGGCCGCCAATCAGGCCAGGGCTGGCCACGCCGTCCGCGCCTTCGACCTGTCGGCGGCGGCGGTCGAGCGGGCGGTGGCGGCCGGCTGCCAGGCGGCGGCCTCCGTGGCCGAGGCGGTGGCGGACGCCGAGGTGGTGATCACCATGCTTCCGGCCGGTCCGCACGTCCGCTCGGTGTATGGCGACCAGATTCTGAAGAGCGCGGCCAAGTCGGCCCTGCTGATCGATTGCTCGACCATCGACGTCGAAAGCGCCCGCGTCGTGGCCGGACAGGCGGCCGAGGCCGGTTTCCGCTTCGCCGACGCGCCGGTGTCGGGCGGCGTCATGGCCGCGGAGGCCGGCGCCCTGGCCTTCATGGTCGGCTGCGCGACCGGCGATTTCCCGGCGATCGAGGCCGCGCTGACCCCTATGTCGCGCGTGATCATTCACGCCGGCGACCACGGCGCCGGGCAGGCGGCCAAGATCTGCAACAACATGCTGCTGGGCGTCTCGATGCTGGGGACCTGCGAGGCCTTCGTTCTGGCGGACAAGTTGGGTTTGGCCGCTGATCGCTTCTTCGAGATCGCCAGCAAGTCCTCGGGGCAGTGCTGGTCGGTGACCAGCTATTGCCCGGTCCCGGGCGTCGGTCCGCAGACCCCCGCCGACCGCCACTATGAGGGCGGTTTCGCCACCGCCATGATGCTGAAGGACCTGAAGCTATCGCAGGAAGCGGCCGCCAAGGCCGGCGCCAGCACGCCGATGGGCGCACAGGCCGAGGCTCTGTACGCGCTGTTCGACGGCAACGGTTTCGGCGGCAAGGACTTCTCGGCCATCATCGAGCTGCTGCGCGGAAAGCTGGCGCGGCTTACGTGAATCGTCCAAGACGCCGCGTCGCGAGACAGCCCATCGAGCAAGTCGATGCGGCCAATCGCGCAATTCAATTTGCTAGGTAAACGTCCTTAGATAGACACTGATGGCGCTTGGTGCGAAAAACCGCACCATGAATAAGGGGACCTCCGGACCATCGGGCCGGATGGTTTAGAGGCCGAAATGGACTACAAAGCCGCGTTCCGCAGCGCCGTCGACCAGATCCGCGAAGAGGGCCGTTACCGGGTCTTCGCCGACCTGAAGCGACAGCGTGGGCAGTTCCCGCGCGCCACCTGGACCCGCCAGGACGGCTCGGAACGCGAAGTCGTGGTCTGGTGCAGCAACGACTATCTCGGCCAGGGCCAGAACGCGGTCGTCATGGACGCCATGAAGGCCGCCGTCGACGCGCATGGCTCGGGCTCGGGCGGCACCCGCAACATCTCGGGCACAAACCACGATCACGTCCTGCTGGAGCAGGAACTGGCCGACCTGCACGGCAAGGAAGGCGCGCTGCTGTTCACCTCGGGCTATGTCTCGAACGAGGCCAGCCTGTCGGTGGTGCAGAAGATCCTGCCCGGCCTGATCATCTTCTCGGACGAGCTGAACCACGCATCGATGATCGCCGGCATTCGCAACGGCGGGGGTCCGCGCAAGGTGTTCCGCCACAACGATCTGGCGCATCTTGAAGAGCTGCTGGCGGCCGCCCCGGCCGACGCGCCCAAGCTTGTCGCCTTTGAGAGCGTCTATTCGATGGACGGCGATATCGCCGACATCCGCGCCACGGCGGCTCTGGCCAAGAAGTATGGCGCCATGACCTATCTGGACGAGGTCCACGCGGTCGGCATGTACGGCCCGCGCGGCGGCGGCGTCGCCGAGCGCGAAGGCCTGATGGGCGAGATCGACATCATCGAAGGCACGCTGGGCAAGGCGTTCGGCGTCATGGGCGGCTACATCACCGGCGACGCCGAAGTGATAGACGCCATCCGCCTGATGGCCGCCGGCTTCATCTTCACCACCTCTCTTCCTCCCGCGCTCGTCGCGGGGGCTTTGGCCAGCGTCCGCTGGCTGAAGCAGCACCCGGAAGTGCGCGAGATCCACCAGGAACGCGCCAAGACCCTGAAGGCCATGTTCAAGGCCGCGGGTCTGCCGGTCATGGAAAACGACAGCCACATCGTGCCGGTGCTGGTCGGCGATCCGGTCCACACCAAGCTGATCAGCGACATGCTGCTGGCCGATCACGGCGTCTACGTGCAGCCGATCAACTATCCGACCGTGCCGCGCGGCACGGAGCGCCTGCGCTTCACCCCGACCCCGTTCCACACCGACGACATGATGCGCAAGCTGGTCGCGGCGATGGAAAAGTTGTGGGCGCACTGCAACGTAGCCCGCATGGGCGGCCACGCGGCGTAGAGCCTGTCCGTTTCGGATGTCCATCCGAAACGGACAGGCTCTATCCCAAACATTTTGAACCTGGCCTTCGCCACGTTCAGGGGAACGAACGCACTTTCAGCTTCGACCGAACCGCTCATCACCGAAACGAAAAACGCCGCCGGAGCCCGGCGGCGTTCGCGTGTCTCGAAATCTCTATGCGGCTAGCTGCCGCGCCGCACACCCTTGCCCAGGCCGATCTTCTTGGCGAAGTCCGAGCGCCGGGCCGCATAGGCTGGCGCCACCATCGGATAGTCGGGAGGCAGGCCCCACTTGCGGCGGTATTCCTCGGGACTGATGTCGTAGTGCGAACGCAGATAGCGCTTCAGCATCTTGAGTTTCTTCCCGTCCTCCAGGCACACGATGTAGTCGTGCTGCACGGAGCGGCTCACCGGCACGGCCGGCTTGGCCTTTTCGACGGATTGAGGGGCTTCGCCGCCATTGTTGAGCGAGGCGAGAGCGTGATGGACCGTACGGATCAGGTCCGGAATGGCCGTCTGAGAGACTGTGTTCTGACCTACATAGGCCGCCACGATCTCGGCGCTGAGCCCCAGGATATCGACGTCATTGTCGTTCGCCGTGTCGGTGCCGCCGCCCTGAGACGCCATGAGATACCCCATTACCGTTGTTGTCGCTTGAACCTCGCCGGGGGTGAGCACCGCCCTGCAGGACGGCAACGCGAAACGCGACATGTGGTTCCGAGATTGATCGCCGCGCCTATCCCGTTAAAGAGGGCGCCTCTGCCGACTCCCCCAAACGCCCGGAGAGCGAAATGACCCAAGCCAACACCAGCGCCTTTTTCGGCGCGGACCTCGCCACCGCGGACAAGGACATCTTCGACCGCATCGGTCGTGAGCTGGACCGTCAGCAGAACCAGATCGAGCTGATCGCGTCCGAGAACATCGTCTCGAAGGCCGTGCTGGAGGCCCAGGGCTCGATCCTGACCAACAAGTATGCCGAGGGTTATCCCGGCAAGCGCTATTACGGCGGCTGCGAATATGTCGACGAGATCGAGACGATCGCGATCGAGCGCGCCAAGCAGCTGTTCGGCGCCGGCTTCGCCAACGTCCAGCCGCACTCGGGCTCGCAGGCCAACCAGGCGGTGTTCATGGCCCTGCTGCAGCCGGGCGACGGCTTCCTGGGCATGGACCTCGCCGCGGGCGGCCATTTGACGCATGGCAGCCCCGCCAACCAGTCGGGCAAGTGGTTCAAGCCGGTGTCCTACACCGTGCGCCAGCAAGACCAGCTGATCGACTACGACAATGTCGCCGAGGTGGCCGAGCGCGAGAAGCCCAAGCTGATCATCGCCGGTGGCAGCGCCTACAGCCGCGAGATCGACTTCGCCCGCTTCCGCCAGATCGCCGACAGCGTCGGCGCCTATCTGATGGTCGACATGGCCCACTTCGCGGGCCTAGTGGCCGGCGGCGTGTTCCCGAGCCCCATCCCGCACGCCCACGTCGTCACCACCACTACCCACAAGACCTTGCGCGGTCCGCGCGGCGGCATGGTGCTGACCAACGACGAGGCGATCATCAAGAAGGTCAACTCGGCCGTCTTCCCGGGCCTGCAGGGCGGTCCGCTGGAGCATGTCATCGCCGCCAAGGCCGTGGCCTTCGGTGAAGCGCTGCAGCCGGCGTTCAAGGACTATGCGCGTCAGATCGTCGCCAACGCCAAGGCCCTGGCGGAGGCGCTGGGCAAGTCGGGCGTCAACATCGTCTCGGGCGGCACCGACAGCCACCTGATGCTGGTGGACCTGCGCCCCAAGGGCGTGACCGGTCGCGACGCCGAGCACAGCCTCGAGCGCGCCAACATGACCTGCAACAAGAACGGCGTGCCGTTCGACACCGCGCCGTTCACGATCACCTCGGGCATTCGTCTGGGCACGCCGGCGGGCACCACGCGCGGCTTCAAGGAAGCCGAGTTCACCCGCGTGGGCGAGCTGATCGGCGAAGTGGTCAACGGCCTCGCCGCCAACGGTCCGGAAGGCAATGCCGAGGTCGAGGCCAAGGTCCGTGAGGAAGTGCTGGCCTTGACGGCTCGGTTCCCGATCTACAACTAATGGGAAACGGCGCCGCGGGAGGGGCCACATCATGCGTTGCCCCTTCTGCGGCCATGCCGAAAGCCAGGTCAAGGACAGCCGGCCGTCGGAAGACGGCGCGGCGATCCGACGTCGTCGCATGTGCCCCGAGTGCGGTGGCCGGTTCACCACCTTCGAGCGCGTGCAGTTGCGCGAACTGATCATCCTGAAGCGTTCGGGCCGCCGGTCGCCTTTCGATCGCGACAAGTTGGTGCGCTCGATCGCGCTGGCCACTCAGAAGCGTCCCGTGGAGGGCGAGCGTGTCGAGCGCATGATCAACGGCATCGTCCGGCAGCTCGAAAGCATGGGCGAGACCGAACTTCCGTCGTCGTCGGTGGGCGAAATGGTCATGAAGGCGTTGAAATCGCTCGATGACGTCGCCTATGTCCGCTACGCCTCAGTCTACAGGGATTTCAAGGAAACCAGCGACTTCGCCAAGTTCCTGACCGAAGAAGGTCTGAGCGACGCGGTCGAAGAAGAGCTATAGTCCGTTAATCCCTGATGTGTGTTTGTGTGCGCGCCGCCAGCGCGGCCGTGGAGATTCGAAGCTAGATGGTTCAAGACAACATCCGCTTGCTGATCGTGGAGGGCCGAAGTCATTCGGGGATCTCCGACGAACTGCTGCGCGGAGCCGTGCAGGCGATCGAGGCCCAGGGCGCGGAATACGACGTGATCACGGTCTCAAGCGCCCTGCAGATCCCGACGGTGATCGCCATGGCCGAGGAAGCCGGTCACCGCCCCGTGGGCGTGCGCTACGAGGGCTATGTCGCGCTTGGCGCGGTCATCCGGGGCGAAACCTACCATTTCGAACTGGTCGCCAACGAAACCGCTCGCGGCCTGCAGGATCTGGGCATCGGCAAGCGGTTGGCGATCGGCTTCGGCGTCTTGGCCGTCGATGACGAGGACCAGGCCTGGACGCGGGCGCGGGTCAGCGAAGGCGACCGCGGCGGCTCAGCCGCCAAGGCCTGCCTCGAGACCATCGCGCTGAAGCGTCAACTGCTGGGACAGGCCCGATGAGCGGCAACCGCATCCAACCGCGCTCGGTGGCGCGTCTCGCCGCCGTCCAGGCCCTGTACCAGATGGAAGTCTCGGGCGCGGGCGTCGATTCCGTGGTCCGGGAGTTCGCTGAGCATCGTTTCGACCGCGACGTCGAGGGCGAGCGTCTGGCCGCCGCCGACGAGACCTTCTTCGCCGAACTGGCCAAGGGCGTGGTGACAAACCAGTCCAAGATCGACCAGGGCATCGTCAAGCGGCTGGCCTCGGGCTGGCGACTGGAGCGCCTGGACGCCACGGCCCGCGCCGTGCTGCGCGCGGGCGCCTACGAATTGATGTACAGGCCGGACGTTCCGACCGAAGTCGTCATCAATGAGTATGTCGAGATCGCTAAATCCTTTTTTGAGGGTCCCGAGTCAGGCTTCATCAATGGCGCCCTCGACGCGATCGCCCGTGATGCACGAGACTGACGAAGACGACTGGTTCGCGGAAGACGACGCCGCGGCGCCCGCCGCGGCGGAGGCGGCGCCGACTGAATTCGATCATATCGCGCGGCTGCTGCGCCCGCTGACCCGCGGCGACCCGGTGGCCCTGGACCTGCTGGACGACGCGGCCGTGCTGCCGTCGCGCCCCGGCTATGATCTGGTCATCACCAAGGACGCCATGGTCGCTGGCGTGCACTTCCTGGCGGACGAGGCCCTGGACGTCGTCGCCCGCAAGCTGCTGCGAACCAATCTTTCCGACTTGGCGGCCAAGGCGGCCGAGCCCTACGGCTACTTCCTGGCGGTCGGTTGGCCGTCCGGCTCCGACGTCGCCTCGCGCGAGACGTTCGCCCGGGGGCTCGCCGAGGACGGCGCTCTGTTCGACATGTCGCTGCTGGGCGGCGACACGGTCACCACCTCGGGTCCGCTGGTCGTCTCGGCCACGCTGCTGGGTTGGGTTCCGGAAGGCGGCGCCATTCTGCGCCGGGGCGCCAAGCCGGGCGATCGCCTGATGGTTTCCGGCACGATCGGCGACGGTTGGCTGGGTCTTCTGGCCCAGTGGGGCGAGGTGATGGACGCCGACGGCGCCATGCTGCGGCGCTATCGCCAACCCGAGCCGCGCGTCACCCTGCGCGACGCCATGCGCGTCCACGCCAAGGCCGCCGCCGACGTCTCCGACGGGTTGCTGGCCGACAGCGCCCATATCGCAAAGGCCAGCGGCTGCCGGGTGCGGGTCGACCTGGAGCGCCTGCCGCTGTCGCCTGGCGGCCAGGCCTGGCTGGAGCAGCAGCCCGAGCAGGTCGAGGGCCGCATCTCCCTGGCTTCGGGCGGCGACGACTACGAGATCATCTGCGCCGTCGATCCGAACGAGGCCTGGAACTTCCGGATCGCCGCGGCCGCCGCTGGCGTGAAGGTCAGCGAGATCGGCGAGTTCGTGGAGGGCGAGGGGGTCTCGGCCTACTACAAGGGTCGCGACGTCACGCCCTCGCGCCTGGGCTGGCTCCACGGCTGATCCCGACCAAGGCGCGGGGAAGGCGCCGATTAGGTTAATCTCAAGCCCTGTCGGTTATGGACGATGCCATGACCCGTCTCGTCACGCCCTCCCGCCGTCTCCTGCTCGCCGCCGCCTTCGCGGCCGTGTCCGCGCCCGCCTTCGCCAGCAGCGGCAAGAAGGAGGAGAAGAAGGAGGGCGAGGGCCAGGCGCTCGACCCCACCTACAAACTAGGCTCCATGACCATCCCGATCATCGCCAACGGCCGGATCGTCAACTACGTCTTCGTGGCCATGACCCTGAAGCTGAAGGAGGGCGCTGACGCCGCGGCGCTGAAGGATCAGGAGCCGATGTTGCGCGACGCCATCGTCCGCGCGGCCTACAAGACCCCGTTCACCCGCGCCGACACCTGGAAGGAAGTGGATGGTCCGCGGCTGACCAACTTCGTTCTCAGCCAATGCGGCGTGCTTCTGGGCAAGGGCAAGGTCGCTTCGGTGGAGATCGTCAAGCAGATCCCCCGCCAGCAGTTGATGCCGCCCAAGTCCAGCATCCAGCCGCCCAGCCAGGGCGATCTGCACCCCTGATTCCATCCGAAGCGCCAAGTCTTGCCGCGGCAAAGGCTTGCGCCGACGCGGGTTGCGCGCCTCCCGGCCATCTGACAGTCTCTTTCGGATGACGCCGTTCGGCTGTCATTTTGGGAGCATCGAGGGGGCACGAGGCCAAAGGCCCGCCCGTCGATCCGGGCGGTGGTTTGACGTGCGTCATTACCTCCAGCCGCCGGGACCGGCATCCCCCTCGTGATTGGAAGCGCGAAGGGGCGAAGAACCTAATGAGTCTTTGGCTTTATCTGGCCATCGGGGCCGGGCTGCTGGCGGTGCTTTACGGCGCCGTGCAGACGGCCAGTCTGATGCGGGCGTCGCCCGGCAATGCGAAGATGCAGGAGATCGCCGCGGCGATCCAAGAAGGGGCCCAGGCCTATCTGCGTCGGCAATATCTCACCATTTCGATCGTCGGCGCGGTCATCCTGGTCGTCGTCTATCTGCTGATCGGCCAGTGGGCCGCCCTGGGCTTCCTTGTCGGCGCGGTGCTTTCGGGGGCGGCCGGCTTCGCCGGCATGCTGATCTCGGTCCGCGCCAACGTCCGCACGGCCCAGGCCGCGTCTGAAGGCCTGGCCAAGGGCCTGTCGCTGGCGTTCACCTCCGGCGCCATCACCGGCATGCTGGTGGCCGGCTTCGCGCTGCTGGGCGTCGCGGGCTACTACTGGCTGCTGACAGGTCCGCTGGGCCTGGAGCCCACCGGCCGCGGCGTCGTCGACGCCCTGGTGGCCCTGGGCTTCGGCGCCTCGCTGATCTCGATCTTCGCCCGTCTGGGCGGCGGCATCTTCACCAAGGGCGCCGACGTGGGCGGCGACCTGGTGGGCAAGGTGGAAGCCGGTATCCCGGAGGATGACCCCCGCAACGCCGCCACCATCGCCGACAACGTCGGCGACAATGTCGGCGACTGCGCCGGCATGGCCGCCGACTTGTTCGAGACCTATGCGGTGACCACCGTCGCCACCATGGTCCTGGCCGCCATCTTCTTCCGCGGCACAGAGGCCGTGGGCGCGATGATGCTGCTGCCGCTGGCGATCTGCGCGGTCTGCATCGTCACGTCGATCATCGGCGCGTTCTTCGTCCGCCTGGGCAAGAGCCAGAACATCATGGGCGCCCTCTACAAGGGCCTGATCGTGACCGGCGTGCTGTCGATCCCGGCCGTCTGGTACGTGCTGCACGACCTTATCCCGACCCCGGTCGTGACGGCCGTGCGCACCTATACCGCCGATGGCCTGTTCTATTGCGGCCTCGTCGGTCTGGCGGTCACCGCCGCGATCGTCATGATCACCGAGTACTACACGGGCACCAACTTCCGCCCGGTGAAGTCGGTGGCGCAAGCCTCGGTCTCGGGTCACGGCACGAACGTGATCCAGGGCCTTGCCATGTCGCTGGAATCCACGGCCCTGCCGGCCCTGACCATCATCGTCGGCATCGTGGTGACCTATAATCTGGCGGGCCTGTTCGGCATCGCCATCGCCACGACCACCATGCTGTCCCTGGCCGGCTTCATCGTCGCTCTGGACGCCTTCGGTCCGGTCACCGACAACGCCGGCGGCATCGCCGAAATGGCCGGCCTGCCCAAGGAGGTCCGCGTCACCACCGACGCCCTCGACGCCGTGGGCAACACCACCAAGGCCGTGACCAAGGGCTACGCCATCGGTTCGGCCGGCCTGGGCGCCCTGGTGCTGTTCGCCGCCTATACCGAGGACCTGAAGTTCTTCTCCGCCAACGCCGCGCCGGGCAGCTTCTTCGAGGGCATGGGTACGGTGACCTTCGACCTGTCCAACCCCTATGTCGTGGTCGGCTTGCTGTTCGGGGGGCTGCTGCCTTTCCTGTTCGGCGGCATGTCGATGACGGCCGTGGGCCGGGCGGCCGAGGCCGTGGTGGCGGAGGTTCGTCGTCAGTTCCGCGAGAACCCGGGCATCATGACCTATGAGGTCAAGCCCGAGTACGGCAAGGCGGTCGACATCCTCACCAAGGCCGCGATCCGCGAAATGATCGTGCCGTCGCTGCTGCCGGTCGTTTCCCCCGTGGTGCTGTTCTTCGTAATCAAGGCCATCGCCGGAAAGGTCGACGCCTTCGCCTCGCTCGGCGCGATGCTGATGGGCGTGATCGTCACAGGCCTGTTCGTCGCCATCTCGATGACCAGCGGCGGCGGCGCCTGGGACAACGCCAAGAAGGTGATCGAGGAAGGCTTCACCGACAAGGACGGCGTCCTGCACAGCAAGGGTTCGGAGGCTCACAAGGCCGCCGTCACCGGCGACACCGTCGGCGACCCCTACAAGGACACTTCGGGTCCGGCCGTGAACCCGATGATCAAGATCACCAACATCGTGGCCCTGCTGCTGCTGGCGGTGCTGGCCCACGGCTGATCCCTCGGGAGCAGGCCTGAAACTGGAACGCCCCGGAGTTTCCTCCGGGGCGTTTTGTTTTCGGGCCATTCAGTGAAAGGGAGGCGTCGCCGAGAGATCAGTAGACGTCCTCGTGATCCATCTGCGCCAGGGCGTCGGTGATCTCGACCGACGGGTCTCCACGGCGTTCGACGCCGGAGAACTCGTGGTCGATCCGGCGGCGCCGGCAGGGTCCGAAATACGCGGTGGCCCGAACGAAGGGTCGGGGATTGTTCACGATCTCATTGATCCGGTGCATGACGCCGCGCGCGGTCAGCGGCTTGGCCAGGAACTCCGTGACGCCGGCCATGCGCGCGGCGGTCAGCGTGCGTTGAGTGGCGTGGCCAGTCATCATGATGATCGGCACATACGGATTGGGACTGGCGCTCGAGGTGCGGATCCAGCGAATGAACGCCAGGCCGTCGACGGGCGACATCATCAGGTCGGTGAAGACAATGTCGATCTCTTGCGTCTGAAAGATCTTGAGCCCGTCGAGGCCGTCACCGGCCTCGCGGATTCTGCGAACGCCGGCGGCCTTGAGTATTTCGCCCACGAGCTTGCGCATGTTCGCGTTGTCGTCGACCAGAAGCACAGATACGTCACGAAGGTCCATGCCCTCCACAGTGCGTCTCCCAACGTCGCCGTGAATTCATCGCGCCACGACTTGGGTGGCTTGAGTCGATCGTGACCCATTTCCGGTTTATGAAGTGTTGATGGTTGGGTTCCATCTCTGAATTGAGATGGTGAATATAGAATTCAGAGTAAATCGTCTGGATTTACTCGCCGCGCTGATTGTGGCGGGCGTGGCGATGTAAGCGGCGCACGAAAAAGCCGCCCACCTTGCGGTGGACGGCTCCTGTGATCTGTCGTGTTGTCGACCTTGGTCTAGCGGCCGCCCGGACGCTGGCCTGGAGCCTCGTCGTCCTGTGGGAGCATGCCGCCGCGACCGACGTTGCCGAGCAGCTGTTCAAGGATGGTCATCTCGCGGCCACGGGTCGGGGTCTCGCGGCCGTTGTAGGCGATGACCTTGCCGTCCTTCAGCGTATAGGTGTTCACCGAAGCGACCTTCTCGTCGGCCGGGCTGAACTTGATGGCCACGACATCGCGCTTGATAACGCGCGGCCTGTAGAAGGCCACGCGGTCGGTTGTCTGCGAGATGTAGTACCAGGTGTTGTTGTCGAAGGTCGAAACCGCCGACGGCGAACCCAGCTTTTCCATCAGGGTCGACTTGCTGTCCTCGCCGACCTTCATGTCGGTGGGCTTGGCCTCGATGGCCTGAAAGCCGGAGTAGCTGGTCAGCGGCGTACAGGCGGAGGTGGCGATCGCCAGGCCCAGAATGGCGGCGGCGAAAACGGCGGGGCGAGACATCAAGGCTCCGAACCGGAAAATGCAGACTTTGACCTATCGCCCGCGGGAGCTTAGTTCAATGCCCGCGTGAAAGCGGACCCTGCGTCTAGCGGGATGTCGCGGCGAAATCGAGGCGTTTCATGTTTCTGGATCGGTGGCTCAAGCCCAGGCCCGCCAAGGCGGCGGGAGCCAAGCTGTATGCTGGCGCGGTGGCGCAGGCGCGGTCCGCGGCCTTTTATCGCGATCTTGGCGTCCGCGACTCGCTGGAAGGCCGGTTCGAACTGTTCAGCCTGCACGTGATTTTCCTGATCGAGCGATTCAAGGGGCAGGGCGACGCGGCGGCCGAGACCTCGCAGGCGGTGTTCGACTCATATGTGAAGGGCCTGGACGACGCATTCCGCGAGATCGGCGTCTCCGACACAGCGGTCGGCAAGAAGATGAAGAAGCTTGCGGGCGCCTTCTACGGCCGCCTGAAGGCTTATGACGAAGCCGTCGCCACTCTGCCTGAACGGGCGGGCGTGGCCGACTTCCTGGCCCGCACCGCGTTCGAGGAGCGCGGCGAGGGCGACACGGCGGCCCTGGCCGCCTATGTGATCAAGACGCGGGAGGCCCTGGTGGAACAGCCGCTGGAGACCCTGCTGCAAGGAGACGTGACGTGGCCGAACCCGTGACCGCGCCCTGGCCGTGTGAAATCCCGCTGGCCCAGGTGGACCGTGGCGCCGTCAAGCTGCGCCTGGAGCCGTCGGCCGAACAGCGCCAGGCGATCGCCAAGCAACTGGATCTGGTCAGCCTGGAAGAGCTGAGCGCCGAGGTGTTCCTGACCTCGTGGCTGGACGGGGCCGAGGTCTCGGGAATCTTGCGCGCCCGGGTCGTCCAGACCTGCGGCGCGACGGCCGACGACTTCGAAACGCCGATCGACGCGCGCTTCGACCTGCGCGTGCTGCCGGGCAACAGCAAGAACGCGCCGCAGGACGAGGACAGCGGCGACCTGGGTGTCGACCCGGACGCCGATGATCCGCCGGACGTGCTGGAAGGCGACAAGATCGACGTCTCGGGTTACGTCATCGAACACTTGGCCCTGGAGCTGGATCCGTTCCCCCGCAAGCCGGGCGCGGTGTTCGTCCAGCCGCCCGAGCCGGTCGAATTGTCCCCGTTCGCGGCGCTGAAGAGCCTGAAAGGCAAGAGCGAGTAGGGCGCAAGCGCCCGACTCGACCGCTTGCGTGATATTCACGCGGATGTATCGTCCGCCGCCCGGCGAGACCGCCTCTCGGAGCTCACAGCGCCACGTGTCCAAATCCGTAGTCATTTCGGTCGACGCCATGGGCGGCGACCACGGCCCCTCCGTCGTCGTGCCCGGTGTCGCGCAAGCGGCCAAGGCGCATCCGGAGGTGCGGTTCCTGCTGCATGGCGACGGCGCGAAGATCGAGGCCGAGCTGGCCAGGCATCCGGCGGCGAAGGCCGTCAGCGAGGTGCGCCACACCGACAAGGCCATCGGCATGGACGAAAAGCCCGCCCAGGCCATGCGCCGGGGCAAGGGCTCGTCGATGTGGAACGCCATCGAGGCCCTGCGCGAGAACCAGGCCCAGGCCTGCGTCTCGGCCGGCAATACCGGCGCTCTGATGGCGATCTCCAAGCTGATCCTGCGCATGGGGGCGGACCTGGAGCGTCCGGCCATCGTCGCCAACTGGCCCAGCATGAAGGGCGTGACCACCGTCCTGGACGTCGGCGCCAATGTCGAGAGCGACGCGGCCCAGCTGGTCGAGTTCGCGATCATGGGCGCCGCCTACCATCACGCCGTGCACGGCGCCAAGCGCCCGACGGTTGGCCTGCTGAACGTGGGCTCCGAAGATCAGAAGGGCCATGAAGAGGTCCGCGAGGCGCACGCCATCCTGCGCGAGACCAAGCTGGACTTCGACTATCATGGCTTCGTCGAGGGCAATGACATCGCCTATGGCACGGTCGATGTGGTCGTCACCGACGGCTTTACCGGCAATGTCGCCCTGAAGACGGCCGAAGGCCTGGCGCGGTTCTTCACCAACGAGATCAAGTCGACCCTGACCTCGGGCCCGCTGGCCATGCTGGGCGCGGCGATCGCGTCGGGCGCGCTCTCGAAGATGCGCAAGCGGCTGGACCCGAGCCGGGTGAACGGGGCGCCGCTGCTGGGCCTGAACGGAATCGTGGTGAAGAGCCACGGCGGCGCGGACGCCAACGGTTTCGAGTCGGCCATCCGGGTCGCGACCAACCTCGCGCGCAGCGATTTCCGCGCCGAGATCGACAGAAATCTGAAGCGTCTGACCGCTGTCGCGGCCAAGAGCGAAGCCCCGGAGCAGGGGCAGGGAGCGGCCGAGTGAGCGTAACTCGCAGTGCAGTGACTGGCGTCGGCGCGTACCTGCCGCCGAAGATCGTGACGAATGACGACTTGGCCAAGTTCGTCGACACCAGCGACGCCTGGATCATCGAGCGCACGGGCATCCGCCAGCGCCACCAGGCCGCCGACGACCAGCCGGTCTCGGATCTGGCGGTCGAGGCGGCCAAGGAGGCTCTGGAAGCCGCCGGCAAGACCGCCGCCGACGTTGATCTGATCATCGTGGCCACCACCACCGCCGACCTGACCTTTCCCGCCGTCGCCACCATGGTTCAGCGCAAGCTGGGCGCGCCGGTCGGCATCGCCTTCGACATCCAGGCCGTCTGCTCGGGCTTCGTCTACGCGCTGAGCGTCGCCGACGGCTTCGTGGCGCGCGGCCACGCCAAGTGCGCCCTGGTGATCGGCGCCGAGACCATGACCCGCCTGATGGACTGGAGCGACCGCGGCACCTGCGTGCTGTTCGGCGACGGGGCCGGCGCGGTCGTGCTGGAGCCGAAGACCGGCGAGGGGACCACCGAGGATCAGGGCATGCTGGGCTTCGCCCTGCGCGCCGACGGGACCAAGCAGGATCTCCTCTATGTCGACGGCGGCGTTTCGACGACCGGCACGGTCGGCAAGCTGCGGATGCTGGGCAACCAGGTCTTCAAGCACGCCGTGGTCAATATTTCCGAGGCCATCCACGCGGCCGCCGCCAAGGCGGGCGTCGAGGTCGCGGATGTCGACTGGTTCATCCCGCACCAGGCCAACCAGCGCATCCTCGCCGGCGTGGCTCATCGCTGCGGTATCGATGAGGAGAAGGTGATCTCGACGGTCGCCATCCATGCGAACACCTCGGCCGCCTCGATTCCGCTGGCGTTCGCGCACGGCGTGAAGGACGGTCGCATCAAGAAAGGCGACCTGCTGCTGCTGGAAGCCATGGGCGGCGGCCTGACCTGGGGCGCCTGCGTTTTGCGGCTTTAGGGCTTTACGCGCGATGGTCGCCGAAACCGGCATCCACTTTGGGCTATCGCGCTTTTAAAGCGCAACTTGCCCGGAGTTCTCGCCCGGCCTGAACTGTTGGTGTTGAGCCTTTGACTTCATGCGATAATCACGGCATGAGGTCGTCGGTGAATTTGGGCGCGACCTGTTGAGGGCGGTCGCGGCTTACCCAGGTTCGCCGCGAGTACTCCATCGGAGGTGGTCTGTCGGACCGCCAAGATACGCGTGAAGGGGGTTGCATGAAGGGCGCTACTTTGACCCGGGCCGACCTGTGCGAGGCGGTCCATGAAGAGGTCGGTTTGACCCGTCAGGACTGCGCCGGGCTCGTGGAACGCACCCTGGATCTCGTGGCCGAGGCGCTCGAAGAGGGCGAGACGGTCAAGCTTTCCGGTTTCGGCGTCTTCCAGGTCCGCGCCAAGCGCGCCCGCATGGGGCGTAATCCGAAAACCGGCGAGCCGGCCGAGATCGAACCCCGTCGGGTGATCGGATTCCGCGCTTCCCAGGTCATGAAGGCGCGAATCGACCGCGCCCTCGGCGACTAGGAGTTCGATGCGGTGGCGAAGGGGCCTAACGCCTTCCGCACGATCTCCGAGGCCGCCGACGAGCTGGGCGTGCCGCAGCACGTCCTGCGTTTCTGGGAAACCAAGTTCTCCTTCATCCGCCCCATGAAGCGGGCGGGCGGGCGGCGCTTCTATCGCCCGCAGGACGTCGCCGTGCTGAACGGCGTCCGCACCCTGCTGCACAGCGAAGGCCTGACCATCAAAGGCGTGCAGAAGCTGCACCGCGACCAGGGCCTGGCCCAGGTGATCGCCGCCGGCCTTGGCTCGAACGGCTCGGCCAGCCTGGATCCCAATTTCGACTACAAGATTTCGGACGCGCCCGCCAAGCGTCTGGATGCGCACGCGCGCGACCGTCTGGCCTTCGCGCTGGACGACCTGACGGCCATCAAATCGCGCCTGGACGGTCTTCTCGTCAGGGGCTGAATTTCGTCCGAAATCGCTGTTGCCCAACGCGGGAGCGGCGCCTATAAGAGCGCCTCTTCCGTCGGAGCGTGGCGCAGCCTGGTAGCGCACTTGACTGGGGGTCAAGGGGTCGCAGGTTCAAATCCTGTCGCTCCGACCATTTCCTTCGGGAAAGAACGGAAGACGAAAGGCCGCCCTTCGGGGCGGCCTTTTTCATTCTCGGGAGCAGCGCTGGTCGCGATTATCTTTGGCCGACGTCCAGGGGCTTGTCGGCCTTGCCCATCCACGTGATCAGCGGAATCACGGGCAGCACCCAGCCCATCCCCAGGGCCACGAAGTAGACCAGATGCACGAAGCGGTTCCGCGGCAGGTGGTCGTACAGGCTGGTGAAGGCCCAGATCCAGGCGAACAGCACCGCCATCACGGCGAACGAGCCGATCAGCTTGCGCAGTCTCGCGGGGATCTGGCGGGCCGGAATCATGGGATCGCTCACGCGGTTCTCCGGAAAAGGCCGAGCACGGCCAGGAACAGGATCGCGCCCACGCTGGAGACGATCAGTTCGCCGACGAAGCCGACCAGGTGCAGATCGATGCGCGAGGCGATGAAGGCTCCGATGAACGAGCCGATCACGCCGATCAAGAGCTTGATGAACAGCGAGTGGCGGCGACCCAGCACGATGTCGGCGATCCAGCCGGCCAGGATGCCGATCACCGCCGCCGCGAATACGCCCATGCCGCTCATTGTCTTGTTCCGCCCCGCGCGAGATCGCTGCTTTTCGCACGAAGTCGCGGCGCCGTCATGCTGAGCCACAGAAACATTGATGCGAGCCGGCGTCGGGCGTAGGGAGGTCTCGCCGCATTTCGGCCCAGTAGTGACGCTTTTCAGACCCCATGACGTCCTTCCTGCGTTCCGACCGTTCGCGCCCCGTCGCGATCTGGCTCTTCATCGTCGCCGCCATGGTGTTCGCCATGGTCGTCGTGGGCGGCGCGACCCGCCTGACCGACTCGGGCCTTTCGATCACCCAGTGGAAGCCGATCATGGGCGCGCTGCCGCCTCTGTCCGAGCAGGCCTGGCGCGAGAGTTTCGAGCTCTACAAGAAAATACCCCAGTTCCAGCTGGTGAACCCCGACATGACCCTGGAAGGGTACAAGGGCATCTTCTGGTGGGAATGGGCGCACCGCTTGCTGGGCCGGACCGTGGGCGTGGTGTTCGCCATCCCGTTCGTCGTCTTCCTGATCCGCCGCGACATCCCGCGCCGCCTGATCTGGCGCTGCGCCGTCATGCTGGGCCTGGGCGGTTTGCAAGGTCTGGTCGGCTGGTGGATGGTCTCCAGCGGTCTTTCCGAGCGGGTCTCGGTCGCGCCCGAGCGGCTGATGACCCACCTGGGGCTGGCGCTGGCCCTGTTCGTCACCCTGATCTGGACCGCGCTGGACGCCTGGAGCGGTTCGCCGCGCGTCGAGGAGCGCTCGGCCTGGCGCGGCTGGGCGCTGGCCTTCCTGGGCGCGGTGTTCTTCCAGAGCCTGCTGGGCGCGCTGGTCGCCGGCAATGACGCCGGCCTCGTCTATAACGACTGGCCGCTGATGAACGGCGATTTCTTCCCGGCCGAATATCTTGGCAAGGGCTTCTGGGGCACGTTGGCCCACAGCCAGGGCGCCGTGCAGTTGCACCATCGCTTGACAGCCTACGCCTTGTTCGCGGCGGGCCTGGCGATCGCCTTCCTGGCGCGGCGCGACCGTCCGCTGGCGGCGGGCAGCAAGGCCGTGGCCTTGGCGGTGGCGATCGTGGTCACCCTGCAGGCGGGCCTGGGGATCTGGACGCTGATGGCCAGCGTGCCGATCGTCCTGGGCGTGCTGCACCAGGCGGGAGCGGCCGTGCTGCTGGCGACGGCGACCATCTTCGCGTGGCGGGTGCGCAGGCCCTGAATTTTCAGAGGCTGAAGCAGAGTCCCCGAACAACTGTCACACGCCAGGCGCAAATCGGGCCGATTCCTCATGGAGCTTGGCCTTGATCCGCCCCCTTGTTCTCGCGCTGGTCGCGTCCGTCGCCGTTCCCGCTCTCGCTTTCGCTCAGAAGCCTATCGAGACCCCGAACGCCGCCGTCAGCGCCGCTGACGCCTATTACAAGGCCGGCGAGGCCGCGTTGGCCAAGCGGATGGCCGTGGTTCCGAACACGGGCAAGGCCAAGAACGTCATCCTGTTCCTGGGTGACGGCATGGGCATTTCGACGGTCACCGCCGGCCGCATCTATGATGGCCAGTTGAAGGGCGTCGACGGCGAGTCCAATTCGCTGGCCTTCGAGGCGCTGTCCTATTCGGCGCTGTCCAAGAC
Source organism: Caulobacter sp. FV1ye6ST (assembly GCF_058681225.1). Classification (NCBI taxonomy): domain Bacteria; kingdom Pseudomonadati; phylum Pseudomonadota; class Alphaproteobacteria; order Caulobacterales; family Caulobacteraceae; genus Caulobacter; species Caulobacter sp. FV1ye6ST. Next base: position 2,784,081 of record NZ_CM178733.1, on the reverse strand, counting down.
CTACAGTCACGACACCCAGGTCACCGACAGCGCCGCCGGCATCACGGCGATCATGACCGGCGTGAAGACCCGCAACAAGATCATCGGCCTGACGGGCGCGGCGCTGGGCGAGAAGTGCGAGACCGAGAAGGGTAACGGCGTCGACACGCTGGCCGAGCTCGCCAAGGCTCGAGGCAAGGCCGCCGGCGTCGTCACCACCACCCGCGTCACCCACGCCACCCCGGCCGGCGCCTACGCCCACACCGCCTATCGCGACTGGGAAGGCGACGGGGACATGCCGGTCGAGGCTCTGGAGGCCGGCTGCAAGGACATCGCCCGCCAACTGATCGAGGCGCCTGACAACCTGCGCCTGGATGTGGTCATGGGCGGCGGGCGCTCTCGCTTCCTTCCCGATGGCAAGGACGTGGGCAAGCGGGCCGACGGCCGCGACCTGACCGCCGAGTGGCTGAAAGCCGAGGGCGCGGGCTCGGCCTATGTCACCACCGTCGACCAGCTGAAGGCCATCCCGGCCGACACCAAGCACGTGCTGGGCCTCTTCGCGCCCGAGCACCTGCCGTACGAGGTCGAGCGCGCGGTGCTGGGGCAAGGCGTCCCGACCCTGGCCGAGATGGCGACCTCGGCGGTCGACGTCCTGTCCAGGAACCCGAACGGCTACTTCCTGATGGTCGAGGGCGGCAAGATCGACATGGGCAGCCACCTGGGCAACGCCAGGCGCACGCTCAGCGAGACGGTCGAGTTCTCCAAGGCCATAGCCGCCGTGCTGGCCAAGGTCGACCTGAAGGACACCCTGGTCGTCGTCACCGCCGACCACAGCCACGGCCTGGTGATCTCGGGCTACGCGCCGCGCAATTCCCCGATCCTGGGCGTTTCGGGCAATGAGGGCGAACCCGCCATCGCCGCCGACGGCAAGACCTATACGACCCTGATGTTCGCCACGGGTCCCGGCGGTCCGCTTGGCGCCGACACCCGGGCCGATCCGGCCAAGGAAGACCTGGACGACGTCGACTACCACCAGCAGGCGGTCGTGAACCTCCCCAGCGCCGCCCACGCCGGCGAGGATGTCGGCGTGTTCGCCGACGGGCCGCAGGCCTTCCTGCTGCGCGGCGTCGTCGAGGAAAGCTACATCTTCCAGGTCATGCGCCACGCCTTCGGCTTCGACGCTCCCGCGACGGCCGCGACGGCCGATGCGCCCAAGGCCAAGAAGAAGCCCTGGCGCTTCTAGGTCGGGCGGGCGGTCGTCAGGTTCTGGCGGCCGCCAGGCCACGGCGCGAGCACTAATAAGGTATTATAATACCTTATCGTTTATCGCGTTGATTTTGCTTGGGTTTATAAGTTTTTTGCGTCACTGTTGTTGACAGTCCGCGAAGCCTCCCGTACTAGCCGCGCCTCACACGGACGAAACCGGATTTCTCGGGGTCGGACGCCTAGAAATTACGGATCAATCCCATGCAAAAGATCACGGCTTCGTTGAAGCCGGCCGAGGTCGAGAAGAAGTGGATCGTGGTCGACGCCCAGGACGCCGTTGTCGGTCGTCTGGCGACGTTCATCGCCATGCGTCTTCGCGGCAAGCACCGTCCCGACTACACCCCGCACGTCGATTGCGGTGACTTCGTCGTCGTCATCAACGCCGACAAGGTGAAGTTCACCGGCAAGAAGATGGACGACAAGGTTTACTACCGCCACACCGGTCACCCGGGCGGCGTCAAGTCGACCACCCCGCGCAAGGTGCTGGGCGGCAAGTTCCCGGAACGCGTTCTGGAAAAGGCCGTCGAGCGCATGCTGCCGAAGGAGAGCCCGCTGGCTCGCAAGCAGCTGACGCACCTGCTCATCTACAACAACGGCGAGCACCCGCACCAAGCGCAAAGCCCCGAAGTCATCGACTTCGCGGCCCGCAACGCCAAGAACACCCGGAGCCTCTAAGCCATGACCGACGCACAAGGCTTTGAAGCGCTGGCCAGCCTGTCCAGCAACCCGGAAGCTGCCGCTCCGGCCGAACCGAAGATCGACGCCCAAGGCCGCTCGTACGCGACCGGCAAGCGCAAGAACGCGATCGCTCGCGTCTGGATCAAGCCGGGCAAGGGTTCCATCACCATCAACGGCCGCGACCAGGAAGTTTACTTCGCGCGTCCGGTGTTGCGCATGATGATCGCCCAGCCGCTGGAAGTGACCGATCGTCTGGGCCAATTCGACGTCATCGTGACCGTCGAAGGCTCGGGTCTGTCGGGTCAGGCCGGCGCCATCCGTCACGGCCTGTCCAAGGCCCTGACCTACTACGAACCCGGCCTGCGCCCGGTCCTGAAGCCGCACGGCTTCCTGACCCGCGACAGCCGCGTCGTCGAGCGTAAGAAGTACGGCAAGGCCAAGGCCCGCCGCAGCTTCCAGTTCTCGAAGCGCTAAGCGCGGTCGCACGCGTTTGGAAGAGGGCGCTTCGGTCATCCGAAGCGCCCTTTTTCTTTTGGACTTCCTCTTGGGTCGATCACGGCCCGCCACGACATCCGTCACACGACGTTGAAAGACTGGACGCCCCTGTCCAGATCGAGGAGTAGCAGCATGGCGAGCGCGCCCAAGGTCTTCATCGACGGCGAAGCCGGCACCACCGGCCTGCAGATCCGCGAGCGCCTGATCGGCCGCACCGACCTGCAACTGCTTTCCATCGATCCTGAAAAGCGCAAGGACGCGGACGCCCGCGCCGAGATGCTGAACAGCGCCGACGCCGTGATCCTGTGCCTGCCCGACGACGCGGCCAAGGAAGCCGTGGCGCTGGTCATCAACCCGAACACGGTGATCATCGACGCCTCGACCGCCTATCGCACCGCCGAGGGCTGGACCTACGGCTTCGCCGAGCTGGACAAGGAACAGCGCGGCAAGATCGCCAAGGCCAAGCGTATCTCAAACCCGGGCTGTTATCCGACCGGCGCCATCGCCCTGACGCGGCCGCTGGTCAGCGCCGGCGTCCTGCCGCCGGAGCTGCCAGTCTCGTACAACGCCGTCTCGGGCTACAGCGGCGGCGGCAAGGCCATGATCGCCGAGTTCGAGGACGAGAGCGCCGCAAACTTCACCAAGGTCCCTTACCGGATCTACGGCCTGTCGATGGGCCACAAGCACGTGCCGGAAATGCAGATGCACGGCGGCCTGCTGAGCCGTCCGATCTTCATGCCGGCCGTGGGCCGCTATCTCCAGGGCATGATCGTCGAGATGCCGCTGCATTTCTCGACCTTGAACGGCGCGCCGTCGCTGGGCGACATCCACAGCGTGCTGGCGAAGCACTACAAGGGCGAGCCGTTCGTGGAGGTCGCCTCGCTCGACGAAGCCAAGAGCCTGACAACCCTGGACCCGGAAGGCCTGAACGGCACCAATCGCCTGAAGCTGTTCGTGTTCGGCTCGGACAGCAGCGGCCAGGCGCGTCTGGTGGCGCTGCTGGACAATCTGGGCAAGGGCGCTTCGGGCGCGGCCGTTCAGAACATGAATATCGCCCTTGGCCTGAAGGAAGACGCGGGCCTCTAAGGCCCGACTTCAGACCCGCCAGCGGTAATGTCCGGCGGGCTTGTGCAGCTTGAACATCCAGAGGGGTTCTTCGCGGACGCCCTCGCCGATATTGTGCGCCACCCGTACGTGCTGGGGGCCCTCGACCACGACGCCAAGGTGCGGCCGCCCCCCGGAGAGCCTCCAGGTCAGGACGTCGCCGGGGCGCGGCGCGTCGAAGCCGTCGCCGCCGAACGGCCGCCGGGCGGGCAGGGCCAGGCTGGCGCCTTGCCGCGCCAGGAAGGTCTCCAGGTTCAGCACCCGCCGGTGATCGATATTGGCGTCTGGCTTGGACAGGCCCCACTCGCGGCGTGACGGATAGGCCGAAAAGGCCTTGAGCATGTCTTCGTGCACCCGCTGTTGCAGGTCGATGTCCCAGGCGTCGCGGGCGGCGCGGACGAGCACGTCGGAGCAAACGCCGCTGGTGCGCAGTACGTCGCCGTTCGGATAGCCGATGTTTCGGTAGCTGGGATCGTAGTCGACCGTGATCCCGACCTGCTGGCGAGCGGCCGCGGCCAGCTTGCGCCCGGAGTCCGGGATCACGGCGCGGCTGGGGCCGCCCATGGCCGCGAAGGGCGCGGCTATGGCCATTCCAAGAACAGTTCTGCGATCAAGCGTGAGCATGGCGCGGAAGCTCCGCCACGATCGGGGCGGCATTTGGGCGAACATGGGTCTTGCAGGCCTTTGCGGACAATCAAAGCGCGAGCGCCTGCAATTTTGAATTTAGTCGCTCGACCGGACCAGTACGAACGACCCCGGCGCATCCTCAAGCGGCTTCAGCTTGCCCTTGGCGGGGTCGCGAGCCGGGACCTGGTCGCCCGAGCGAGACTTCAGCCAGGCTGACCAGTGCGGCCACCACGAGCCTGGATGCTCTTGCGCGCCAGCGATCCATTCACCGACATCGCCGGGCAGGCTTTCGTTGGTCCAGTGCTGGTACTTCTTGGCGTCCGGGTGGTTGATGACCCCGGCGATGTGGCCCGAGCCAGCCATGGTGAAGGTCACCGGGCCGCCGAACGCCTTCGCCCCGCGATAGACGCTGCGATAGGGCGCGATGTGGTCGTCCTTGGACGATTGCACGTAGATCGGAATCTTGACCTTCGAGAGGTCCAGATGCTCGCCGCCCAGCGACAGCTTGCCGGTGGTCAGGGCGTTGTCCTTGTAGAAATTGCGCAGATAGAACAGGTGCAGGGCTTTGGGCATCCGCGTCTGGTCGGCGTTCCAGAACAGCAGGTCGAACGGCCGTGGCTCCTTGCCCATCAGATAGTTGCTGACGAAGAACGACCAGATCAGGTCGTTGCCGCGCAGGGCGTTGAAGGTGTCGGCCATCGACTGGCTGGGCAGGAAGCCGCCGGCCTGGTCCATCTGCTGCTCGATCGACTGCAGCCACTCTTCATTGGTGAACAGCAGAAGGTCGCCGGCCTCGGCGAAGTCCTGCTGGGCGGCGAAGAAGGTGGCCGAATTGATCCGCTTGTCGCCGCGCGCGGCCATGTGGGCCAGGGCGACCGACAGCAGGGTGCCGCCTATGCAGTAGCCGACGGTGTTGACGCGGTCGACGCCGCACTGGGTCATGACCTGCTGAGTGGCGTCGTAGATGCCTTCGAACATGTAGTCCTCGAAGGTCTTGGCGGCGAGCGTCTGGTCCGGATTGACCCACGAGGCGACGAATACCGTGAAGCCCTGGCCGGTCAGCCAGCGGATCATCGAGTTCTCGGGCCGCAGATCCATGATGTAGAACTTGTTGATCCACGGCGGGAAGATCAGCAGCGGGATCTCGCGGACCGTTTCCGTGGTCGGATCGAACTGTAGCAGCTGCAGGATGTCGTTCTGATAGACGACCTTGCCGGGGGCGGTGGCGACGTTCTCGCCGACCTTGAACTTGGCCAGATCCGTCTGGCTGATCGCCAGCTGGCCGCCGCCGCGCTCCAGGTCGGCGGCGAAGTTCTCCATGCCGCGCACCAGGCTCTGGCCCTGGGTCTGGACTACCTCGCGCAGGGCGGCGGGGTTGGAGATCAGGAAGTTCGACGGCGAGAAGGCGTCGGTCAGCATCTTGGTGAAGAACTCGACCCGGCGCTTGGCGCCCGGCTCGACGCCCTCGACCTCGGCGATCAGGCCGTTCAGCCAGTTCGATGACAGCAGGTAGGACTGCTTCATCAGGTCGAACATCGGGTTGGAGGCCCAGTCCGGGTCGTTGAAGCGTTTGTCGCCGGCGGCCGGGGCGACCACGGGGGAGACGGCTTCGCCGGCGGCGCGGCGGGCGGTCGACTGCCAGAGATCCATGTACTGGCTGAACAGATCTGCCTGAGCCCGCATCAGGCGGTCGGGTTGGGCGGCCAGGCGGGTCATCACCTCGTTCAGGGCCGGAGCGACATGGAACGGATCCGGGGTCAGGGCCGCCGGACGGTCGGCCTGCCTCAGGGCGGCCTCGGCGATCGCGCCCTGGGCGGTGACGGCGGCGCGGGCCAGGTTGGCCGACAGGGTCTCGACCATCTTCAGCTGGTCGGCGGAGAGCACGTTCTCGAATGGCGGGAAGGGCGGGGGCGTGTGGCCGCCTTGGGGGCCGCGCTGGAAGGCGCCAGACGCCTTGCCAGCCGATTCGGTCTTCGGCGGCGGTTCTGGTTTCTTCGCCTCGGCCTTCGCCTTGACGGTCTTCGGCGCGGCCTTGGCCTTCGTTTCGGCGGTCTCGTCCTTGGAAGAAGCCTTCTTCCGGGCCTTGGGAGCCGCCTTCGCCGTGGCCATGAGTTCCTCCGCCTGTTGTGTTCGCGAAAAGCGGCGTCGAACGCCTTTCGCTCGTCGCGATCATCGCATAAGACCAGAACCAATGAACGGCGAAACCCGCAAAATCGTAAGTGTCGCTCTGATCGTCGGCCTGACGGCCGGCGTAGCCGCGTGCGCGACGCCGTTCTCGACCGCCAAGGTCGATCCCAGCTCGCCGGTCGCCGCCCGCGCCACCGCCGCGGCCAAGGCCAAGGGCGAGCGCCGCAAGTTCTCGGACATCCCGGCGATCCCCACAGACGTGCCGACCGCCGACCAGGTCCGCGCGGCGGTGGTGCAGCAGCAACGCGCCGGCGATGCCCTGACCGCCGCCACCGCGCCCAGCACCTGGGAACTCAAGGACAGCGAAACCTACGCGTCCAAGGCCCGTCGCGACGCCAAGCCGCCGGCCTTTGAAGCCCCGACCGACGCCGACCGCGCGGCCACCGAAGCCTTCGCCCGTGACGCACGCGGCCGAGCTAGCGCGCCTCCGTCCCAGCCCAAATAGGGCGACGGAGGCATAATCTTCCTTGAACTGGCTTGGCGCGGCCCCGCTCGGGGTCTATCCATGCCCGACTTTCAGCTCCCAGAGCGCCGAAGCGGCGCACAGAGCCCTCATGAGCACCGATTTTCACCGTATCCGCCGCCTGCCGCCGTACGTCTTCGAAGAGGTCAACAAGATCAAGGCGCGCCTCCGCGCCGAGGGGACCGACATCATTGACTTCGGCATGGGCAATCCGGACATGCCCACGCCCCAGCATATCGTCGACAAGCTGATCGAGACGGCGCGCGACCCCAAGGCGGGCCGCTATTCGGCCTCCAAGGGCATACCCGGCCTGCGCAAGGCCATGGCCGGCTATTACGGCCGTCGCTTCGGCGTCAAGCTGAACCCCGACACCGAAGTGATCGCCACGCTCGGGTCGAAGGAAGGCTTCGCCAACCTGGCCCAGGCCCTGACCGGTCCGGGCGACGTGATCATCTGCCCGAACCCGGCCTATCCGATCCACGCCTTCGGCTTCATCATGGCCGGCGGCATCATCCGTCACGTACCGGCCCTGTCCCCCGAGGAGTACCTCTCCAACATCAGCCGCGCGGTGAAGCACTCGGTGCCGCCGCCCTCCGTGCTGATCCTGTCCTATCCGTCGAACCCGACCGCCCAGTGGGTGGATCTCGACTTCTATAAGGACGCCGTCGCCCTGGCGAAGAAGCACGATCTGCTGGTGATCAGCGACGTGGCCTACGGCGAGATCTATTTCGACAACAACCCGCCGCCGTCGATCCTGCAGGTCGACGGGGCCAAGGACATCGCGGTCGAGGTCAATTCGCTGTCGAAGACCTACGCCATGGCCGGCTGGCGCGTGGGCATGGTTGTCGGCAACGCCCGCATCTGCGCGGCGCTCGCCCGGGTGAAGTCGTATCTCGACTACGGCGCCTATACGCCGGTGCAGGTGGCCGCGGCCGCGGCGCTGAACGGCCCGCAAGACTGCGTCGACGAGATCCGCGGGATCTACAAGAGCCGTCGCGACACCCTGATCAAGTCGATGAAGGGCGCCGGCTGGGACATCCCCAATCCGCCGGCCTCGATGTTCGCCTGGGCCAAGATCCCCGAGGCCTATCGCGAAGCGGGCTCGATGCTGTTCTCGCGCCTGCTCATCGAGGAGGCCGGCGTCGCCGTCGCCCCCGGCATCGGCTTTGGCGAATACGGCGAGGGCTATGTGCGGATCGGTCTGGTCGAGAACGAGCACCGCATCCGCCAGGCCGCGCGCAACGTGAAGAAATTCATCGCCAACGCCGACTCCATCCTGGCCAAGGCCCACAACAAGATGGAACAGGCCTGAGGGCTGGTTCTGCCTCCAAGGATTCGAAGATGACGAAGAAGACCTGGCGCATCGGCGTCGCGGGCCTGGGCACCGTCGGCGGCGGCCTGCTGCAGTTCCTGGCCGAGCGCCCGGATTTCGCGCCGGCCGGCGATCGGGCGGTGATCACCGCCGTTTCGGCCCGCAACAAGTCGCGCGCGCGCACGGTCGACATCTCGAATCTGGCCTGGTTCGATGATCCGGTCGCTCTCGCAGGCTCCCCGGACATCGATCTGTTCGTCGAACTGGTCGGCGGTTCCGACGGCCCAGCCAAGGTCGCCGTCGAGACCGCTCTGAAGGCCGGCAAGCCGGTGGTCACGGCCAACAAGGCCCTGATCGCCGTGCACGGCGCCGAGCTGGCCGCCCTGGCTGAATCCCAGGGCGTGCCGCTGCTGTTCGAGGCCGCCGTGATGGGCGGCACCCCGGCGGTGAAGATGCTGCGCGAGGCCATGGTCGGCGACGACGTGGTCTCGGTCGCGGGCATCCTCAACGGCACCTGCAACTTCATCCTCACCGAGATGGAGAAGACCGGTCGCTCGTTCGCCGACGTGCTGCGCGAAGCCCAAGGTCTTGGCTATGCCGAGGCCGATCCGACCACCGACGTCGGCGGTTTCGACGCCGGCCACAAGATCAGCATCCTGGCCGCCCTGGCCTTTGGCTGCGCCCCGAACTTCGCGGCCGCCGAGATCGAGGGCATCAGCGACGTCGAACTGCTCGACATCAAGCTGGCCAAGGATCTGGGCTATCGCATCAAGCTGGTGGCCAGCGCCGCCAAGACCGATGATGGGGTGGCCGTGAAGGTGCATCCGTCGCTGACCCCGCTGGAGCATCCGCTGGCCCAGGCGGGCGGCGCGCTCAACGCGCTGTTCATCGAGGGCAAGCGCATCGGCCGGATCTTCATCCAGGGGCCCGGCGCGGGCGCGGGTCCCACCGCCGCCGCCGTGGCCGCCGACATCGCCGACGTCATGACCAAGGCCGTGCGTCCGGTGTTCCAGGCTCCGGCCGGCGACCTGGCCCCGTTCATCGCCATCGATCCGGCCCGCGCGGTGGGCAAGGCCTATCTGCGCGTGATGGTCCAGGACCGGCCGGGCGTGATCGCCGCCATCTCCGAAACCCTGGCCGAATGCGGCGTTTCGATCGACAGCTTCCTGCAAAAGCCTGTCGAAGGCGCAGGTGGCGTGCCGATCGTGCTCGTTACCCATGCGACGCCGGAATCGAAACTTCTGGACGCGATTAGCCGCATCGAAAAGCTTGAGACCGTGCTAGAGCGTCCCCGCCTTCTGCGCGTCGCGCGTATCTAGACGACCGAGAAAACTCGGCGTCGAAGGCGACATTGGGAACAAGGCCTTCCGCGTCCCGGGAGGTCGGGAGAGACGGATGAGTTCGAACACCCTGGACCGCTCGCTGGTCCTGGACGCCGTTCGCGTAACCGAAGCCGCCGCCATCGCCTCGTGGACGATGCTCGGTCGTGGCGACGAGATGGCCGCCGACCAGGCCGCCGTCGACGCGATGCGCAACGCCTTGAACACGCTGGATATCGACGGCGAGATCGTCATCGGCGAAGGCGAGCGGGACGAAGCGCCGATGCTGTACATTGGCGAGAAGGTCGGTACGGGCAAAGGGCCTAAGGTCGACATCGCCCTGGACCCGCTGGAAGGCACGACCCTTGCGGCCAAGGCCCAGCCAAACGCCTTGACGGTGATGGCCTGGGCGCCGAAGGGGACGCTGCTGAACGCGCCCGACACCTATATGGACAAGATCGCCTGCGGCCCGGGCTTGCCCGCCGGGGTGATCGACCTGGATCGCTCGCCAGCCGAGAACATCAAGGCGATCGCCGACGCGAAGGGCGTGGCCGAGACCGAGATCACCGTCTGCGTGCTGGATCGTCCGCGTCACGCCGACATCATCGCCAAGGTCCGCGCCGCCGGCGCCCGCATCCATCTGATCACGGACGGCGACGTGGCAGGGGTGATCAACACCACCGATCCTTCGACCGGCATCGACCTCTATCTGGGCTCGGGCGGCGCGCCGGAAGGCGTCCTGGCCTGCGCGGCGCTGAAGTGCGTCGGCGGCCAGTTCCAGGGGCGACTGCTGTTTCGCAACAACGACGAGCGGGCGCGCGCCTCCAAGTGGGGCATCACCGAACTCGACAAGAAGTACGACCTGCACGAGATCGTTCGGGACGAGGCGATCTTCGCCGCCACCGGCGTGACCCGCGGCGGACTGCTGGACGGCGTCGTCTTCCGCGATGGCTGCGTCCACACCCATACCCTGGTGATGAACTCCTCGACGGGCACTGTCCGCGAGGTCCGCATGAAGCGGAAGGTCTAGGATCTTCCTGTCACGGCCGCCGTGTAGAGGCGGCCGATCTGGTTCCGGTTTCGAGGATTATAGATGACTGCCTTTGTCGACCTGGCCGCCCGGCTCGCGGCCGAGCCGGCCGACGCCGCGCTCAAGGACGTCGTCCAGACGATCGCCGCGACGTGCGCGGAGATCAGCCGCGTCGTCGCCTCCGGCGCCTTGTCGGGCAGCCTTGGCGCGGCCGGCAGCACCAACGTCCAGGACGAGGAGCAGAAGAAGCTCGACGTCATCACCAACGACATGTTGAGCGACGCCCTGAAAGCCTGCGCCGCCGTCGCTGGCCTGGCCTCGGAAGAACTGGAAGAGGTCGAGCCGACCGGCCGTGTCGGCGGCTATCTGGTGACCTTCGACCCGCTTGACGGCTCCAGCAATATCGACGTCAACGTCTCGGTCGGGACGATCTTCTCGGTGCTGCCCGCGCCGGCTGGCCATGCGCCGACCGAGGCCGACTTCCTTCAGGCTGGTCGTGGCCAGGTCGCCGCCGGTTACGCCGTCTATGGTCCGCAGACCATGCTGGTCCTGACCCTGTCGGGCGGGGTCGATGGCTTCACGCTGAGCGCCGACGGCCAGTGGCTGCTGACCCACCCGAACCTGGCGATCAAGGCCGACACGGCCGAGTTCGCGATCAACATGTCCAACCAGCGCCACTGGGCGCCGCCCGTGCGCCGCTACATCGACGGTTGCCTGGCCGGCAAGGACGGCCCGCGGGGCAAGAACTTCAACATGCGCTGGGTGGCCTCGATGGTCGCCGACGTCCACCGCATCCTGATGCGCGGCGGGATCTTCATGTACCCGTGGGACGCCCGCGAGCCGGCCAAACCCGGCAAGCTGCGCCTGATGTACGAGGCCAACCCGATGAGCCTGCTGATCGAGCGGGCGGGCGGCAAGTCGATCGAGGGCGTCACCGACATCCTCGACATCCAGCCGACCAAGCTGCACCAGCGCGTGCCTGTGGTGCTGGGTTCGGCCAACGAGGTCGAGGCGGTACGCACCGAGGTTCAGGCGGGCTAAGCGATAGCCGAAAGTGGTCGCCGGTTTCGGCGGCCAACGCGCGCCAAGAAAAGGCTCCCTGCGTCCGGGACTGTCGTCTCGACGCCACATGGTCCGAATCCACGTGACCAGCTACTGTCCAGCGATGCCCGCCGATGGTGTCACCGATATTTCCGCCAGCGCTTCGCCCAGCGCGTTTCTGGGCGTCGAACGCTCGCTCAGCGGCCGCGCCTGGCGCGAGCGGCCGGCCGACATGGCCGTGGTGCGCGACATCCAGCAGCGACACGGCCTGACCGAGCCTTTGGCCCGGGCCCTGGCCTCGCGTGGCGTTTCCCTGGAACAGGCCGAGCACTATCTGCGTCCGACCCTGAAGGCGCTGTTCCCCGATCCGTCCAGCTTCACCGACATGGACCGGGCGGCCGAGATCCTGATCGACGCCCTGGAGCAAGGCCGGCCGACCATGGTCTTCGCCGACTATGACGTCGACGGGGCCACCAGCGCCGCCCAGTTGGTCCGCTGGTTCCGCTACATGGGCGTCGAACTGCCCATCTACATTCCCGACCGTCTGACCGAGGGCTACGGCCCCAGCCCGGCGGCGTTCAAGACGATCCGCGATGGTGGGGCCGAACTTGTCGTGACCCTGGATTGCGGGGCGGCGGCCTATGACGCTATCGCCAGCGCCGGCGAGATCGGCCTGGAGGTCGTGGTCATCGACCATCACCTGATGCGCGAGGACCCGCCGGCCGCCGCCGCCGTGGTCAATCCCAACCGTCCGGGCTGCCAGAGCGGGCAGGGGGTTCTGGCCGCCGCCGGGGTGACCTTCGTGCTGCTGGCCGCCTTGAACCGCGAGGCCCGCAAGCGCGGCCTGTTCACCGACGAGCGGCCACAACCGGACCTGCGCCAGTGGCTCGATCTGGTGGCCCTGGGCGAGGTCTGCGACGTCACCCAACTGGTCGGCTTCAACCGCGCCCTGACGGCGCTGGGTCTGCGGACCATGGGCGCCTGGGCCAATCCGGGGCTGAAGGCCTTGTTCGAGGTGGGCAAGGGCTCGGGCGAGCCATCGGTATTTCACGCCGGCTTTATCCTGGGGCCGCGTATCAACGCCGGTGGCCGCATCGGGCGTTCGGACCTGGGCGCCATGCTGCTTTCGACCGACGATCCGCTTGAGGCCGCCGCCCTGGCCGAGGAGCTGGATGGCCTAAACACCGAGCGCAAGGCCGTCGAGGCCGCCGTGGTTGAAGAGGCCGCCGCCATGCTGGAGCGCGGCAATTTCAACACCGACGCGCCGGTCATCGTGGTGGCCGGTGAGGACTGGCATCCGGGCGTCATCGGCATCGTCGCCGGTCGCCTGCGCGAGCGCTATCGCAAGCCTGTGGTGGTCATCGGCATCGACCGCGCCGCCAATGTCGGCAAGGGCTCTGGCCGCTCGCAGCCCGGCGTCAACCTGGGCCGCGCCATCCAGGCCGCCTTCGAGGCCGGCCTGCTGATGGCCGGCGGCGGCCACGCCATGGCGGCGGGCCTGTCGATCCGTCCCGAGATGATTCCCGAGTTCCGCGCCTTCCTGGAGGAGCGTTTGGCCGGGGAGATGGAGGCCGTGGGTATAGAATCGGTCGAGATCGACGCCCTGGTGCAGCCGCGCGCGGCGAATCGGGCGCTGCTCGACGACTTCCAGCGTCTGGCGCCGTTCGGACCCGGCAATCCAGAGCCGATGTTCGCGCTCACCCAGGTCCGTCCCGACCGCGTCTCGGCCCTGAAGGGGGGGCATGTCCGCATGGACCTCGTCGGTCCGACCGGCGACCGTATCAAGGCCATCAGCTGGCGCAGCGCCGAGACGCCGCTCGGCCAGCGTTTGCTGGCCGGCGGCGGCGCGCTGGATGTTGTCGGCAAGCTGAAGCCGGACGATTACATGGGCCGCAACGGCGTCCAACTCGAGATCGAGGACGCTCATGATCCTCGCGCGAGGTACTCGGATTAGCCGCCTTGCCGCGGGCGTTGTGGGTGGACCGAAAAAATGACTTTCGCCCGCTTGCGCACCCCCAAGGTCGCGGCTATACACCCGCTTCCTCGCGGGGCCGTGGTCCCTTCGTCTATCGGTTAGGACGCCAGATTTTCAATCTGGAGAGAGGGGTTCGACTCCCCTAGGGACTGCCACCCGCGAGGTTATATAGGTTATATATAGGCTGTGTTCCGCTTTTGCGGCGACGTGGTCCCTTCGTCTATCGGTTAGGACGCCAGATTTTCAATCTGGAGAGAGGGGTTCGACTCCCCTAGGGACTGCCACCTTCAGCTGTATTTCAGAATTGTTTCTATGATGTATCTGCGACGAAATGTCGCGGATCGCCTTTGCGCGCCGTTTTGACGTGAATTCGTCATTGACGGCTCTCCTCACGCGAGAACACTGTTCTTGTAGTGCTCGCTCCGATGGGCTGATTGGGCGAGCCAGAGGGGTGGGATGTCTGGTTTCGATTTTGAGGACGCTGCGGCGCACGAAGAGTTCGTGCGCATCAGCGGCAAGGTGAAGTGGTTCGACGCCGGCAAGGGTTACGGGTTCATCGTACCGGATGATCCGGGCCAGACCGGGCTCAAGGACGTGCTTCTACATGTGACATCGCTGCGTAACTGCGGCCGCGAAACCGCCATGGAGGGGGCGGTGATCGTGTGTGACGTGGTGCGAAGGCCGAAAGGCTGGCAAGTGTGCGAGGTCGTCAATCTTGACGAAAGCGGCGCCGCCGCGCCGCTCGAGCGGCAGAGACGGACGTTCGCCGAGGGGCCGCCGCGCCGCGATCCGATGCGGGAAGGCCATGGGCGTCACGCCCTGGAGCCCGAGGGGCCGGCCGAGCACGCCAAGGTCAAGTGGTTCAACCGCACCAAGGGCTACGGCTTTGTCATTCGTGACGCCGAGCCGGGCGACATCTTCGTGCATATAGAGACGCTGCGTCGAGGGGGGCTGGAGGACCTGCAGCCGGGCGACGACGTCCTGGTGCGGTTCGCGCGCGGGCCCAAAGGCCTGGTGGTCGCGGAAATCACCGCCGGCGACGCCTGACTTTCGCCGCCTCGCTTTCGCCGCCTCGGGGGGAAGGCTAGTCTCCGTGGAGATTGGCTTTCACCGAGGTGATGCGTGGCGGAACGGATGATCGGAAGGCGGGCGCTGCTGGCCGGGCTGATGCTTGGCGTCGGCGCGGGCGTCAACGCCTGGGCCGCGCCTCAAGGCAAGTCGGCAAGCGGCAAGCTGGAGGCGGTCGAGATCGTCACCCTGCGCGGCCGCCAGAGCTTCCAGGTCGAGATCGCCGCAACCCGCGCCCAGCAGGAGCGGGGGCTGATGTTCCGCAAGAGCCTGGCGCCCGACCACGGGATGCTCTTCACCTACGCCAGGCCCCAGCGCGTGGCCTACTGGATGAAGAACACCCTGATTCCGCTCGACATCATCTATATCGCGCCGAGCGGCAAGATCCTGTCGATCGCTCGCAACGCTCGTCCGCACGACGAAACTCCGCTGGCCTCGGGCGGCCTGGTGCTGGGCGTTCTGGAGCTGGCTGGCGGTCGCGCGGCGCAGCTGGGGATCCTGCCCGGCGACCGGGTGCTGCATCGAATCTTCCCGAAGGGGTGAATTGAGGCGTTCGGATCGTTGATCCGCGCTTCGAACCCCTGTAGAGCACGCGCCTGCCGATGTTTCGGAGCGTAGCGCAGTCTGGTAGCGCGCCTGGTTTGGGACCAGGATGTCGCAGGTTCAAATCCTGCCGCTCCGACCATCGGCAAGGTATTCTCGGTAAGGTACTCTGGGAGAGGTCCATGCTGGCCCGCATCTATCGCCCCGCCAAGAACGCCATGCAGTCCGGCAAGGCCAAGACCAAGGACTGGGTGCTGGAGTTCGAACCGGCCTCGGCCCGCAAGCCCGACCCGCTGATGGGCTGGACCACGTCCAGCGACATGAACGGCCAGATCCGCCTGACCTTCGAGACGCGCGACGAGGCGGTGGCCTACGCCCAGCGCCACGAGATCGCCTTCCAGCTCTTCGAGCCGAAGACGCCCAAGCGGATCATCAAGGCCTATGCCGACAACTTCGCCGCCAACCGCAAGCAGCCCTGGACCCACTAGGACTCTCGCGGACTAGGCCGGCCCGCGCGCCCTTAGCTCAGCTGGATAGAGCACTCGCCTTCTAAGCGAGCGGTCGCTGGTTCGAATCCAGCAGGGCGCGCCAGTTCTTTTTGATTTCTGGACGTTCTCGCACGTTCTCAAAGTTTCCCTTCCACTCGTATGACTCGTGAAGCTGGGCGGGAAGTGCGGACTTCGAGGCGCGCCGCGCGGTGCGTCGGGGCGCGAGCCAGAAGGCCAGCGATGTGGGTCAGCAGATCGTCGGTCGCGGCCTGTCCCTGACCCCGACCCTGACTCTTCACCCCGGCGCGCCGCTACGCGTGCTGCTGACCCGCGATCTCGTCCTTGAACCCTACGCCGCGGAGCGCCGCCGATGAGCAAGCTGAAACTGGGTCCCATCGAGGACGACACCCCCGTGAAGGTCACGGTGGAATTGCCGGCGGCCCTGCACCGGGGCCTCCTCGAATACGGCAAGCAGCTGGCGGCCGAGACCAATTCCAAGGTCGCCGAGCCCGGCAAGCTGATCGTGCCGATGGTTGGCCGGTTCATGGACAGCGATCGCGGCTTCACGCGCGGCCGCAAGTCCCGTGGCCACTGAGGTGGGGGGCGGGGAGCCCCGCGGTGGCGGGCGGGGTTCCAGTCTCACCCGGCAAAGCGCTTGCCGTCACCCGTCAGGGCCGGTGAAGCTCCTGAAAGACCGCTTGGTCGAAGATTTCTCGTCAGGAGGCGTTCAGCCCCTTTTGGCGCAACGCCCCTGGCCGTACGCCAAAGCGGCGATGGATGGCGCGGCTGAAGGCGCTTTCGGATTGATAGCCCAGGCCGACGGCGATGCGGGCGATTGGCTGGTCACCCCGTTCGAGGCGCTGGCGGCCGAGGTTCAGTCGCAGTTCGCTCAGGAGTCCTAGCGGCGACTGGCCGGCGGTGTCGCGAAACCGCCGCACCAGAGTGGCGCGCGAGGTCGCCGAAAGCTCGGCCAGGGCGTCCAGGCTCCAGTCTGTGGCGGGATCTCTCAGCATGGCGAGCGTGGCGGCCGCCGTGGAGCGCTGGGCGAGCAAGGCCAGGAGCCCCTCGGCCGGCGGATCGGCGTCGAGATGGGCGCGCAGGAACATCACGAAGAGGGCGCTGGCTAGATCCGTGGCGATGGCCAGCGCGCCGGGACGGGCCTGGTCGATCTCGTCATGCATGGCGGCGACGAGGCCGGCGAACCGCGGCTGCGAGGCGTCCTGGCCCGCGCGCAGCACGATGACGTCCGGCAGGGCCGAGACCGGCAGCTGCGCGGCCGAGGCCTCGAAGTGCAGGAGGCCGCAGATCAGCTCGGTGTCGGGCGCGGCGTCGCCGGTCTCCTTGATGCGGATGGCGTTGTGGTAGCGGGTTGAGACAGGCCGCGTGGCCTGGTCGGCGGTGATCCGCGGGCGCAGGACGTGGGCGTCGCCGTGTGGCAGGAGCAGGATGTCGCCGGCGCTCAGCAGCAGGGTCTCGCGGCCAGGGCGTTCGATCGCCGCCTGACCCTTGGCGACGATGTGGAACTGCGCGGCGGGCGTGGCCTCATGCGTCACGCGCCAGTCACCGCCGAACCGGCAGTAGTCCTCCAGCTCGGGCCGAACCCGCAGCAGCAAGGCCAGGTCGCTCAAGGCGTCGCTCATCGAGGATCTCCGCCCGAATGATCCGCACGGTCATAAGGACGCGCCGCGCGGGCATCAACCCGGGAGCCGGCCGAGCTTAGCTTTCCGTCACAGCAAGAGGAGGCCCCCATGGCCATGCATGACTGGAATGGATATCGCAAGCAGATCGGCGCTGGCGTCGGCGAAGTCGGCAAGCTCAGCCCGGGAACGGTGCAGGGCTATGTCGCCCTCAGCCAGGCCGGCGGCAAGACCAATCTCTTGGACGCCAAGACTCGCGAGCTGATCGCGCTGGCGGCGGCGGTTTCGCTGCGCTGCGACGGCTGTATCACCGTCCATGCCGAGGAAGCCCGCAAGCTGGGCGCGTCGAAGGACGAGATCGCCGAGGCGCTGGGCGTGGCGGTGGCCATCGGCGCCGGGGCCAGCCTCGTCTACACGACCCGCGCGCTCGACGCGTTCTCCGAAGCCGTGAAGGCCGCCTCGTGAGGGCGCTCGTTCGTCAGGGGCTCGGCGTCATCGCCGGCTCCCGATCGCATCGCGTCGGTATCGGCGCGATGAAGATCGCCATCGCCGTGATCTTCCTGTGGATCGGGGCGCTGAAGTTCGCGCCCTACGAGGCCGACAGCATCACGCCGTTCGTGGCCAACAGCCCCGTCATGTCGTTCTTCTACGAGCACCCCGATCAGTACAAACCGCACCTGACCCACGAGGGCCAGTTGAAGCCGGCCGAACGGGCCTGGCAGGCGGCCAACAACACCTATGGCTTCTCGAACGGCCTGGGTGCGGTCGAGCTCGTCATCGGCGGCCTGACCCTGGCGGGCCTGTTTTCCAGGCGGCTGGGCTTTGTCGGCGCGGGCCTGGCCTTCCTGACGCCGGTGGTCACCCTGTCGTTCCTGATCACCACACCGGAGGCCTGGGTTCCGGCCCTGGGCGACGCTCAGCACGGCTTTCCGTTTCTGTCGGGCGCGGGCCGGTTGGTGCTGAAGGATACGGCCATCATGGCCGGCGCCTGGCTAGTCCTGGCCGATACAGCGCGGCGTCTTCTGACGCTCAATCAGGAAGGCGGCGCTTAGGTGTTCTGCAACAGCGGAAAGACGCTTTCGCGTTAGGCGCCTGGCGCCGCGGCGGCCCGCAAAGCCGGGTGCTCGGCGGGGTGTCGAGACGCCGGCCAAGGCCAATGCAGGTCTTGGCCGGCGCGTCGATGAGTTGTGCGCCCGCTTGCGAGACGCCCTTGACCCCGGCGCGAGAGGCTGTCGGTCGTCGAAGCGACCGTGCCATGTCTGGCGCGAGGGCAGCGGCTAGGCCCGCGCCAGACTTAAGCGCCAAACCTTCAAGCCAACAGGGTGATCGAAAGGCCAAGCTGCGGGAAAGACCTTTTCCTGGAGCCTTCCATGTCAGACGTCCGTTTCACCCGCGCCAACGGCGCGCCCGTCGTCGACAACGTCAATATCGAAACCGCCGGCCCGCGCGGACCCGCCCTCCTGCAGGATATCTGGCTGATCGAAAAGCTGGCCCACTTCGATCGCGAGGTGATCCCGGAGCGGCGCATGCACGCCAAGGGCTCGGGCGCCTATGGGACCTTCACCGTTACAGGCGACGTCACGGGGTTCACCAAGGCCAGCGTTTTCGCCGAGATCGGCAAGCAGACCCCGCTCTTCGCCCGGTTCTCGACGGTCGCCGGCGAGCGTGGCGCGGCCGACGCCGAGCGCGACATCCGCGGCTTTGCCCTGAAGTTCTACACGGACGAGGGCAACTGGGACCTGGTGGGCAACAACACGCCGGTCTTTTTCTTCCGCGATCCGCTGCGTTTCCCCGACCTCAACCACGTGGTCAAGCGCGACCCGCGCACGGGCATGCGCAGCGCGCAGAACAACTGGGACTTCTGGACCCTGCTGCCGGAGGCCTTGCACCAGGTGACCATCGTGATGAGCGAGCGGGGCCTGCCGCGGGGCTTTCGCCACATGCACGGCTTTGGCAGTCACACCTACAGTTTCCTGGACGCGGCCAACCAGCGCGTCTGGGTCAAGTTCCACTTCCGCAGCCACCAGGGGATCGAGAACCTGACTGACGCGCAAGCCGAGGCCGTGGTCGGCAAGGACCGCGAGAGCAGCCAACGCGACCTCTTCGAGGCCATCGAGCGCGGCGACTTCCCGCGCTGGACGATGTCGGTGCAGATCATGACGGAGGAGGCGGCCAAGGCCTTCCGGTTCAATCCCTTCGACCTGACCAAGGTCTGGCCCAAGGCCGAGTTCCCTCTGATCGAGGTCGGGGTCATGGAGCTGAACCGCAATCCCGAGAACGTTTTCGCCGAGGTCGAGCAGGCCGCCTTCTCGCCAGCCAATATCGTGCCGGGCATTGGTTTCTCGCCGGACAAGATGCTGCAGGCGCGCCTCTTCTCCTACGGCGACGCCGCGCGCTACCGGTTGGGCGCCAATCACAACCTGATTCCCGTCAACGCGCCCAAGTGCCCCTACCATGCCTATCACCGCGACGGCGCGATGCGCACCGACGGCAACCTGGGGGGCGAGACCCACTACTGGCCCAACAGCAAGGGCGCGTGGGCCGATCATCCTGCCCTGCAGGAACCCCCGCTGGCGATCGATGGGGCGGCCGCGCATTGGGACCATCGGGTCGACGACGATCACTACCAGCAGCCGGGCGACCTCTTTCGCATGATGGACGCCGCGCAGCGCCAGGCGCTGTTCGACAACACCGCCCGCTCGGTCGGCGGCGCATCGGTCGATGTCCAGCAGCGCCACATCGCCAACTGCGCCAAGGCCGACCCGGCTTATGGCGCGGGCGTGGCCGAAGCGCTGGCGCGACTGGCGCCCGTAAGCCAGGCGGCCGAATAGGGTCTCTGGCGCCGGACGCGCCGCGCGCGTCCGGCGCAGGCCTTGGTCTGTTCGCCGGCAACGAGCCGGAGGGGTCGGGGGCAGGATTGACGGCTCGGCATCGGATCGCGTTCACCCGCCGCGCGTGGAGCGGCCGAGACCGGCGGCGCGGGCGCGGCCACTATCCAGGGAGTGAATGCCGCTCGCTTCCGCCATCAACCGCTTGGCGATCAGATCGCCCACACCAGCATCGCTGAGCTCGCTCGCCCCCTGGTCAGGTCGCGTTGCAGGGCGTTGTCCCAGGCGCCGCGTCCTTGAAAATCTTCGCGCGCGCCAGAGGTGCGGAGATCGGACTCTCCCTTCCGCACGGCCCTGGCTCGGCCGAGGTCGTGCTCGACGACGACACGATGATCACCGCCACCAAGATCTGGGGCGCGGCAAATTCCTAACGCCCCGCGTCGAGGGCGCTCTCCCGGCGGAAGTCAGATTTCGCGGTAGCCACCGGCGATCCATTCGGTCGCGCCCTCGGCATAGGCTTGGGCTGCGTCTTCCCAGACCAGGTGTCCGCCCTCAAGCAGCACGTGCCGGCAGTGGGGCAGGTTATCGGCGAGCAACTGGCCGTTGGGCGGCGGCACGCCTGGGTCATGGCGGCCGGCCTGGACCAGGACCGGCGTCTCGATGGTGGGCAGCAGGGTGCGCAGGCGCGGCAGTTCCTGGCGATAGGCCCGGACGAAGTTGGCGGCGTCCTCGAAGCGTCGACCGGCCGAGGCGGCGCGATAGTCCTCCAGGACGGCCGCCGGCGTGGGGTTGGCGGCCGACTGGGTGACGAAGCCGACCGCGATATCGCCGCCGTCCATGGCTTCGAAGTATCCAGGCGCGCTGTCGATCAGCGCCTGCAGTTCGGGTCCGGCTAGAGCCGCGTCGGTGGCGCCGCTGCCCAGGATCAGGCTCTCGAACAGGTCGGACCGATGATGGGCCGCGAACAACAGGGCCAGTGTGCCGACATCAGGACCGATGGCGTGGACGCGGTCATAGCCCAGCATCTCGATCAGACCGATCAGGAAGTGGCCCATGGCTTCGGGCGCGATCACGTCGAGGCGTCCCTCCGAGCGGCCAAAGCCTGGCAGGTCCACGGCGATCACGGGTCCTAGCCCGACAAGCGCCGGGACCGTGTCGCGGAAGGCGTAAATGCTCTCCGGCCAGGGGCTGGTCAGGAGGATCGGCGTTCCCTGCGATCGGCCGCTGCGGGCGATGCGGATTTGCAGGCCGTCGACGACGATGTGCTCGATCTGGCCGATGTCGGGTAGGGCGGTCATGGACGCTCCGGGCCAAAGGCCAGACGATATTTCTCCCTTCTTAGCGATGGGCGTGGCTGTGACCGTCCTGAACCGGGGTATGGGGTCCCCCATCACTCGGGATGATGGCGGTCGGTCGCGCCTGACCCGAAACTGTGAACCGACAAGCCGTTGCACCCGCGCCCGACGACCCCGGCGCGCAGACGGACTTCCGGAGCTTTCAGATGACCGACACGACCCTGACCGTGCCTACTCATTTCATCGAAGCCGCCAATGGCGTGCGCTACGCCTACAGGCGGTTTGGCAAGACCGGCGGCACGTCACTCGTCCTGTTGCCGCGCTTCCGCGGCGACATGGAGACCTGGGACTTGGATCTCCTCGATCCGTGGGCGCGCGACCGCGAGGTGATCCTCTTCAACAACCGGGGTGTGGCCAGCACCAGCGGCGTGACGCCTTCGACGATCGCGGAGATGGCGCGTGACGTGATCGCCTTCTGCGAGGCCCTGGGCCTCAAGACCGTCGACCTGCTGGGTTTCTCGCTTGGCGGCTTCGTGGCCCAGGACGTGGCCCTGATCCGGCCGAGCCTGGTGCGCAAGCTGATCCTGGCGGCCACCGCCCCGCGCGGCGGTCCGGCCATGCATGGCTGGCGCAAAGACATCGCCGACGCGGTGCGCAAGGACGAGCCGGGAGCAGCCGAGCTGCTCTACACCTTCTTCAAGCCCACCAAGACCAGCCAGGCCGCCGGCGGGGCCTATCTGGGCCGGTTCATGGCCCGATCGGAAGGCCGCGATGCGGTCAGCTCCTTGCAGACGCGCGACGCGCACTATGACGCCGTCTGCGAATGGGGCGTGCCCGACCACGGCGCGCTGCAGCGCCTGGAGGCGATCACCCAGCCGACCTTCGTGGCCAATGGTGACGCCGATGCGATGATCCCGCCCAAGCTCAGCTGTCTGATGGCCGGCCTGATCCCCAACGCCCAGCTGACCATCTATCCCGACGCCGGCCATGGCTTCCTCTTCCAGCACGCCGCCGCCTTCGGAGCCGATGTGACGGCTTTCCTGAACGCCTAGACCGGCTTGGGATCGAACTGCGAAGGCGCTTGCAAGGGGCCTGGCTTAGCCAGGCCCCTTTTGTTGGCGCAGGGCGCTAGACGGCTTCGAGAACCGTCGCCACGCCCTGGCCGCCGCCGATGCATTGGGTGGAGACGGCCAGCCGCTTGCCGTCCCGCTTGAGGATCTGGGCGGCCTTGCCGGTGATCCGCGCGCCGGTCGCGCCGAGGGGATGACCGATCGCGATGCCGCCGCCATCGAGATTGACCCTGGCCTCGTCGATGCCCAACTCGCGGATGCACGCCACCGCCTGGCTGCCGAAGGCCTCGTTGATCTCCCACACATCGATGTCGGAGACGCTCAGGCCCGCCCGCGCCAAGGCCTTGAGCGTGGCCGGGACCGGACCCATGCCCATGATCTCGGGCGGACAGCCGGCCGAAGCGACCGCGCGGATGCGGGCCAGGATCTCCAGGCCGTTGCCTTCAGCATAGGCCTAGCTGCAGACCAGGGTGGCCGAGGCGCCGTCGGTGAGCGGCGAGGCCGTGCCAGCGGTCACCGAACCGTCCGGACGGAACGCTGGCTTCAGGCCCGCCAAACCCTCCAGGCTGGTATTGGAGCGCAGGCAGCCATCGGTATCGATCACGACCCCCGCCGGCGTCGTCACAGGGACGATCTCGCCGGCGAGGTGACCCGCGGCCTGGGCGGCGGCGGCCTTCCTCTGCGAGGCGTAGGCCAGCTTTTCCTGGTCGGCGCGCGAGACGCCATACCGCGCCGCGACGTTCTCGGCCGTTTCGCCCATGGAGATATAGGCCTCGATCGCCAGTTCGGCGTTGGGCCGGTCTGGCGAGCGGAAGCGTGGATTAGGCGAGAAGTTGAACCCGCCTTGCGGGACCATGGACATCGAATCCACGCCGCCACAGAGGAAAGCCTCGCCCGCGCCGATCGCGATCTGGCCGGCGGCGATATGAATAGCCGACATCGACGAGCCGCAGAACCGATTGACGGTCATGCCCGATAGCGCGATGGGCAGACCGGCCAGCAGGACGGCGATGCGGGCGATGTTGTTGCCCTGGGACGCTTCGGGATAGGCGCAGCCGAGCAGGACGTCCTCGAGACTGGCCGGATCAAGGTCCAGCCGGTCGACCAGGCCTCTCAGCGCCGTGGCGGCCAGGTCGTCGGGACGAACATCGGCCAAGGCGCCCTTGCGGGCGAAGTGGAACGGGGTCCGCACATAGCCGGCGATGACGACGTTGGACATCTAGAAACTCCTGGTTTCGAAAGGCCGGCGGGCCGGCGAGATTGAATTTCAGCGGACGCGCGCGTTCGACTTCGTCGACGTCTAGGCGGCGTGACGAGCTCGGGCGCTCGCGGTGGCCTGCGCGGTCTAGTGGTGTTCAGCCCGGCGATAGGCTTCGTCCCAAACCGCCAGGTTTCGGCGCGCATCCTGGATGAAGGCGCTCCGCCGCACGCAACCCAGGAAAAGCTGGGACAGACATCGTCCGTACCAGCGCAGTGGCCGGGCGAACTGAACCAGGAGGACCACGCGGGTGTCTTCCGTGTCGTTCCACACCTCATGCTGCTGGCTGTCGTCGAACACCAGGCCCTTGCCGGCCGTCCAGTAAACCATGCGGTCCTCGACCTGCATCCGGCAACGCTCGGGCTCGCGCGGCACGATCAAGCCCAGGTGATAGGTGAGGATTCCCTTGGTCACCCCGCGGTGGCGGGGAATGTGGGCGCCCGGCGCCAGGATTGAGAAGAACGCCGAGTTCAGGCCCGGCGCCAAGCGCAGCAGCGCCGCCGTTGAGCGGGCGCGCGCACAGTTCTCTTCGACCCGATAGCCATAGCCGTAGAGGAAGAACGAACGCCAGCGCCCATCGGCGGCGATCCGGGCGTGGTCAGCCGAGATCTCGGCGAGAGGCGGCACAGCATCCTGATGCGCTAGAACCGTCATGGCCTCACGGGCGATCAGCGCCCAGTTGGCCTCCAGCGTGGCGATCCAGGGAAACGCGCTCACATCGAGGACGGGATCGTTGGACACCAGCGAGGCGCGGGCGATCAGGGCGTTGAACCCGGGACGCAAGCGCTTGCCCAGACGAACGACCCAGGAACGCTGGGGTGAAGGGCGTGAAGACGGCTCGCCAGTGGACGCCTGGGCGGGGGACGTGATGTCGGTCATTTCAGAGGGCGTTTGGAAGGCGCGCCAGGAGCGCGCGAAGGACGGCAGGGCCGCCCGCGGGAGACGCGGGCGGCCCTGCGTCTGCCCTAGGCCTTGATGAAGGCCAGGAGATCCGGATTGATCACGTCCGCATGGGTCGTAGCCATGCCGTGCGGGAAGCCAGGATAGGTCTTCAGCGTGCCCTTCTTCAGCAGCTTGATGCCGATGCGGGCGGCCGCGTCGATCGGCACGACCTGGTCGTCCTCGCCGTGCATCAGCAGCACCGGGACGGTGATGGCCTTCATGTCCTCGGTGAAGTCGGTCTCGGAGAACACCTTGATGCAGTCGTAATGGGCCTTGGCGCCGCCCATCATGCCCTGGCGCCACCAGTTGTCGGCGTTCTCGGGGATGACCGTCGCGCCCGGGCGGTTGAAGCCGTAGAACGGACCGGCGGCCACATCGCGGTAGAACTTGGCGCGGTTGGCGGCGAGCGCGGCGCGGAAGCCGTCGAACACCTCGATCGGCGTGCCGTTGGGGTTGCTGGGCGACTTCAGCATGACCGGCGGAATGGCGCCGATCAGCACCGCCTTGGCCACCCGGCCCGGCTTGGCGCGGGCGACATAGCGGGCGACTTCGCCGCCGCCGGTCGAGTGACCGACGTGCACCGCGCCCTTCAGGTCCAGGTGGTCGGTCAGGGCCGCGACGTCGGCGGCGTAGGTGTCCATCTCGTTGCCGGTGTCGGTCTGGCTCGACCGGCCGTGGCCGCGGCGGTCATGGGCGATGGCGCGGTAGCCCTGCAGCAGGAAGAACATCATCTGAGCGTCCCAGTCGTCGGCGCTCAGCGGCCAGCCGTGGTGGAACACGATCGGCTGGGCGGTCTTGGGTCCCCAATCCTTGTAGAAGATTTGCGTACCGTCCTTGGTGGTGATGAAGCCGCTGCTCATGCGGATCGCTCCTTTTGCGGGGGAAGCCGACGCGGCGAGCGCCGTGCCGGAAGAAAGCGGCGACAGGGTCGCCAGGGCCGCGAGGCTGAGCCCCGAGGTCAGGACGTCGCGCCGCGAAGCGCCGTCGTCGTTGGAGTGGGAACTGCTCATCGGCGGTCCTTGGAGTTGGGCCTGCCCACGCACGAGCGCGGGTCGGGGAGAAGGATCGCCTTTCGGCGACGCCAGGGCTTGAAAGGGTGGCGACCTCTGGAACGATCGTCTTCTTGCTCAGCAGGTTTCAGTCGGAGAGGTCTGGGCTACGGCAACCGGACGACCGTCCAGCCGAGGCCGCGACGGCGCGGCGAGCGATGTCTTGGAAGCGCCGCCCGGGACGCGGTTCGCCGTCGCCCAGCGGGACGGTGGAAATGGCGATGCAGACGGTGTCCGCGGTGAACGCCAAGGCGTGCGGCGCATAGGGCGGGATGATGATCACATCGCCCGGCCCCATCACCAGTGCGTGGCCATCCGCTTGGACCTCGACGCGTCCCTGGGTGATCCAGGTGATCAGCTCGCCGGGATTGCGACGCATCGGAGACGTCGCGCCCGCTTTGAAGGCCCAGCGGGTGAAGGTGCTTGCGCCACCCTCGAGACGTTGGCGCGCGATCATCGGGCAAACACGCTCGACGGGTTGCTCGCCCAAGCGGTCCAGGATCGTGACCAAGGCTTGTCGCGCCCCCAGCTCGAACGGCTGCTTGTCGTCGTCGTCGCCGACGGCGCGCGCCGACGAGAAGACGGTCGCGAAGGCCGGATGGGGCAGGGGCATCGGAGCCTCCTAGAAATTTGGGGCGATGGCGGCGCCTTGCGCTCCCGCCGCATGGGCAAGTGCGCCATGGCGACGAGGGGTCTACTTCTTGAACTTCACCTTCAGGCCCTCGGCGGCGATGTTGAGCCGCAGCCCTTCACTGGCGCCCTTGAGCTTGATCACCACGCCATTCTGATTGCGCAGGATCACCGCGTTGCCGCCGCCCGCGACCGTGGCGCCGACGCTCAGCGCGGTGTAGGTGCCGGGAAAGTCCTCGATGCGTTCCAGATTGTGAACCGTGCCGGCGGCGTCGATGTGCGCCGCGCCGATATCGATCACCGACAGACCCGACAGGGTGAACGGCTTGTCCATGCCCTGAAACGTCAGGACGCCGCCGCCCCAGACGAAGCCGACGCCGACAGCGACATCGCCCGCCGACAGCTTGATCTGGCCAGACGGAGCCTTTTCGGTCGTCACGACGTCGTCGGCCCCGCGATGAGAGGCCGCGCCAGCCGCCATCGGCGTGAAGGCGAGCATCGAGGCGGCCACCAAGGCCGCGATCATCAAGGGTGAGCGCATGATTTTCTCCAGCGAAGGAAGTCGTCGCAGCGTCGCGCTGCGCATGATTTCCATGTTCAATGCTGGGTCAGAGTGCTCCAACCAAGAGGATCGTGAGAGCTATACCGCCGTTCAGGTCGTCTAGACTGATGTGTGGCGTTGACGGTGTTTTGGGTTGTTCTTTCGTCACCGAAACCCTTTGATCTCGAACGCAAAGCGGACCTGGTATCAGCCGGACGCAGGCGATCCCATACCTTGGTAGAGGGGGGCAAAAGACTTCTATGGCTCTTTGAAATGCTAGTTTGGCCCGGTCTGGATCGCGGCTGCGCGGTCAACTTTGCGAAGACCGACGCACTTGCCTCATCACCCTGATCTCTTCGACCTGTCGCCCATTCCGATCCTTTGCGAGGACTGGTCCGGCGTTCGCGCGGAGGTGATGGCGGTCTTGGCCAGCGGGGTCGACGACTTCGACGGGTTCCTGGCCGGCAATCCCGATTTCGTCGTCGAAGTGCGCCGTCGCCACGCGGTCGTCGACGCTAATCGTCGTGCGCTGGAGCTGTTCGACGTACCCGATCTGCGATCGCTTCAACGGCAGGTCTCGACCCTTTGGCCGGCGGATATCGCCAGCAACGGCCAGGTGCTGCGGGCGATCGCCAGCCGGGCGCGATCCTGCGAGGGCGAACGGGTTCTTCGTCGGCCCGACGGCTTGACGGTTCCGATCATCTGGCGGGCCAACCTGCCGCAGGAGACGCGCGGCTTCGAACGGCTCCATTTCTTCGCCTTTGACGTGTCCGAGCAGAAGCTCGCCCAGGAGGCGCTGGTGGCGGCTCGCGCCAATCTCAACCACGTTGGCCGCCTGTCCCTGGTCGGCGAACTGACCGCCTCACTCGCCCATGAGGTCGCCCAGCCGATCAGCTCGATCGCCAACAACGCCGCGGCCGCTTCCCGCTGGATGGCGCGAGGCCGTACGGCCGAGGTCGCCACTGGCCTTAGCCGGATCGTCAAGAATGCCGAGCATGCCGGCGCGGTGGTTCAGCGGATCAAGCGTTTCAGCCGGCGGAGCCTGACCGAGCGCGTCGCTTCGAGTCCTCGCGCCATGATCCTGGAAGCCCTGGCTCTGACGGCATTCGAGGCAAGGCGCCACGGCGCGAGCCTGGACATAGACGTCGCCGCCGATTTGCCGGATGTGCTGGCCGACCCGATCCAGATTCAGCAGGTCGTGGTCAATCTGATCATCAACGGCCTGCAGGCCAGCGCGGGCGTTCGTGACGCGTATCATCAGGTGCGCATCCTGGCCCGTGCGCGGTCGCCCGGCTGGATCACATTCCAAGTCGAGGACACCGTCTCGGGCATCGCGCTGGAGGATCTGGAACGCGTGTTCGAGCCGTTCTATTCGACAAAAGCCGAGGGGTTGGGTCTTGGCCTTTCGATCTGCCGCCGCATCATCGATGAGCATGGCGGCCGGCTCTGGGCGGGCCCAGGCGAGCAAGGCGCGGTTCTCAGCTTCGACCTGCCTGTGGCGCACCAGCGTGTTTCTCGCGGCTAGCCGCCTCTGAGGCGGCGGCTAGATCGAAAAGCCGCCATCGACGTTGATGGTCGCGCCGGTGATGAAGCTGGCCTCGTCGCTGGCCAGGAAGGCGACAACCTTGGCGACCTCCTCGGGGCGGCCGAAGCGCCCCAGGGCGATGTGCCGGCGTAGGACCTGGGCGAACGGTCCGACCTCTGGACTGAGATCGGTGTCGATCGGTCCAGGCTGCACCGTATTGACCAGGATGCCGCGAGGACCCAGGTCCCGCGCCCACCCCCGCGCCATGGCCGCGACGGCGGCCTTGCCGGCGCCATAGACCGCGCCTCCGGGAAAGGGCATGCGCTCGGCGCCGGCGCTGCCGATCACGATGATGCGCCCGCCATCGCTGATGCGATCCAGGGCCGCGATCGTGCCGCTGAAGACGCCGTCTACATTGACCGAGAACTGCTGGCGGAAATTGCCGTAGTCGTCACGGGCTTCGGGCGGGACCTTGGCCACCCCGGCGTTGTGCACGAGGATGTCCAGGCCGCCCAAGCGATCGACGGCCTGGATCACGGCCTCGGTCTGAGCTTGGGGGGCGCTTGCGTCGGCGACCACGGCATGTACGGCCGCGCCATGGGATGATGCGACCGCGACTGTTCGGTCCGCCGCCCGGGTATTGGCGCGGTAGGTAAAGACCACGTCGGCGCCTTCAGCGGCCAGGCGCTCGACGATTGCCCGGCCAATGCCGCGGGCGCCGCCCGTGACCATTGCTCGCTTGCCTGACAGCCTCATGGGTTCAGAGCGCCCATGGCGGCGACCGAAGGCCGCCGACCACATGCCCGCGCCTAATGACCACGTCCAGCCGCGTCAAGGAATTCGAACTCTTCCGGGCTGAGGGTGATGTCGGCGGCGGCGACATTCTCCTCCAGGTGCGTGACGCTCGAGGTGCCGGGGATGGGCAGGAGAACCGGGCTGCGGGCCAGCAACCAGGCCAGGGCGATTTGCCCGGCCGTGGCGTTGTGGGCCTTGCCGATCTGCTCCAGACGCCCGCCCGGCGCGGTCAGCCGGCCCGACGACAGCGGAAACCATGGGATGAACCCGATGACCTGCTCTTCGCAGTAGTCCAGCACCGCCTCGCTGGTGCGGTCGGTGAGATTGTAGCGGTTCTGAACCGTGGCGACGGGGAACACGCGCTGGGCGGCCTTGATCTCGGCGACGGTGACCTCGCTGAGGCCGGCGTGGCGGATAACCTTGGCGTCGATCAGCGACTTGATGGCGTCGAACTGCTCCTTGGCCGGCACGCGCGGGTCGATGCGATGCAGCTGCCACAGGTCGATGATCTCCACGCCCAGGCGCTCACGACTGGCCTTGGCCTCGGCCACCAGGTAGTCGGGATCGCCCTTCGGCGCCCACTGATCCGGTCCCGGGCGGGTCAGGCCGGCCTTGGTGGCGACGTGCAGGCCCGCATAGGGCGCCAGAGCCTCGCGGATCAGGCGTTCGGAGACTTCCGGCCCGTAGGCGTTGGCGGTGTCGATGAACGACACGCCCAGTTCGGGCAGACGGCGCAAGGTCTTCAGGACCTTGTCGCGATCGGCCGGGTCGCCCCAGATACCGGGGCCGGTCACGCGCATGGCGCCATAGCCCAGACGGGCCACGGGCATGTCGCCGCCGATCGAGAAGAAGCCCGCGCGGGCGGCATTGGGAGGGGTCATGAGCGCGCTCCGTCAGGAAACATGGCCGCCAGCATCGACGCGGCGCCACCGGACCCAGTGCTTAGCGCTCAGGCTTGGCCGCCGTAATCCATACCGGGGTATGGCGATCGGCCGGGAACACGATGCTTGGGGCCTGTGGCGGGCGTCGGGCGGGCATACGCCGGTAGGGGCGCCGCGGGAGGCGATGAGGGCCTAGCCTTGGTCCGGATCGAAGGGCGCGGGTCTGCTGTCGCGCCCCCGCCACGCACCGGCCAAGGATAAAGCCATGCCGCTGAGACACCTGACGATATCGCTTGAAGAAGCCTTCCAAGCCGTCGCCGCCGCGCAGGCGCAAGCCAGTGCGTTGGGCGTCAAGGCCGCGATCGTGGTGCTCGACGCCGGAGGCGCGCTCGTCGCGGCTCAGCGCATGGACGCGACCTGGCCCGGCGCCATGGATCTGGCGATCGCCAAGGCCCAGGCCGCTCATGGTTTTGCCGCGCCCAGCGGCGCATTTTTCCCGATGGTCCAGCCTGGCGAGCCGCTCTTTGGGGTCGGAAGCGTGGCGAGCGGACGCTATCTCACCTTGCCGGGCGGACTGCCCCTGGTCGACGAAGGCCTGGTCGTCGGGGCGATCGGCGTCAGCGGCGGCGCGGTGGATCAGGACGAGGCGGTGGCGACGGCCGGCCAGAAGGCGTTTCTGGAATCTCTAGACGCCTAGCGCGAGGTCGGAGACAGGGCGAGGGTTCACCGCGGGTCGTAAAGAGGACTGGATGACCGCAAGCGCCTGACGATCCTGGCCGCTACTGGATATTCAGTGAGCGGACCTTCTGGATCATGTCAGTCACCGTGGTGGCCTTCAGCTTCCGGAAGGCGCTGCTGCGGTGCATCTTGACCGTGATCTCGGCGATCCCGAGCTCATAGGCGATCTGCTTGTTGAGCAGGCCCCGGTCGACGGCCTTGAGCACCTGGATCTCGCGCGGCGTCAGGGTTTCGGCCAGGCGCCGCAGTTCGCCGGTTTCCTCGTCGGTCTGTCGGCGCGCCTGATCCAAGCGCAGCGCGTCCCAGACGGCGTCAAGCAGCTCTTGGTCGCGGAACGGCTTGGCCAGGAAGTCGGTGGCGCCCAGTTTCATCGCCTTGACCGACATGGGCACGTCGGCATGGCCGGTGATGAAGATGATAGGCAGGCGCGCGCCTTCGGCTTTCAGTCGCTTTTGCAGCTCCAGGCCGCTTTCCTCGGGCATGCGCACATCCAGGATCAGGCAACAGGCCCGGTCGGGTAGGCCGTTGTCGAGGAAGGCGCGGGTCGACGGAAAGCTCGAGACCTGGAGGCCAACGGAGCGGAACAGATCTTCTAGGCTGGCGCGAATGGACTCGTCGTCGTCGACGACGATGACCAGCGGCGCGGTCTGCAGGAATTCTGGCTTGCTCATGGGCGCTTCGACAGGAGTGAAGGGGCTTGCGGGAGCAAAGCCCGGGAAACGCTGGGCCAAGCTTTGAGTCTGTCACCAGTATTGAAAGCGAACTTAGCCTAGCCGCGAGGGGCATGCAAAAGCCATTGGCCCATACGCTGGTATGGCTTGCCACGGCGCCCTAAAAGCTCAATCGGTAGTCACGGACAGTATGGTCGGCGACGACAGAAAAGGATCCCGTGTGGGACAGCCGTTGCTTGTTTCGATCATTGACGACGATAAGGATGTCCGTCTGGCCCTTGGCGCCCTGCTGACCAGCATTGGTTATGCGGTTGAGTGCTTCGACAGCGCCGAGGCCTTTCTGGGGGATGACAGGGCCGTCGCCAGCGGCTGCATCGTCAGTGACATCCAGATGGCCGGGATGAGCGGCGTGGAGCTGGCGCGCCGGCTGCGCGCCCAGGGACGCGATGCGCCCATCATCCTGATCTCCGCCTTCGCCACCGACGCGGTGCGCGCCCAGGCCGACCGCTCGGGCGTCCATTGCCTGCTGGAAAAGCCGTTCAATCCTGAAGCGCTGCTGGACGAAATCGAAGCCGCCACCGGCGCCAAGGCGCCCTTGGAGTAGGCGTCGGGCCTTGGCCAAGAGCCGG
Organism: Caulobacter sp. FV1ye6ST; assembly: GCF_058681225.1. NCBI lineage: Bacteria > Pseudomonadati > Pseudomonadota > Alphaproteobacteria > Caulobacterales > Caulobacteraceae > Caulobacter > Caulobacter sp. FV1ye6ST. The sequence continues at coordinate 2,752,017 of NZ_CM178733.1, read as the reverse complement.
CTGAAAGACGTGAGGCTTCACGCTGGCCGGCCTTGAGCCGCCGAGCGGCAAACTTGACGCTGAACGAGGGTCTATCCGGTCCCAGGCAGGGTCTTGCCCATCGACACGACGATGGCCGATCCGCCGACATGCGGGGGCGGTGAGCGGCGCATGACCGGCGTCACGCCCCGCTCACACGATGTCGGGTCTAGAACGAGGTGATCACGCTGCGCGCTACCGCGCCATGCTTAAGCTCTTCATAAGCGTCGTTGATCTGGCTGATATTGATCTCCTGGGAGATCAGGTCATCCAGATTGAAACGGCCCTGCAGGTGGAGGTCGGCGTACATCGGTATGTCGTGCTTGATGTTGCTCGAGCCCATGAACACCCCCTGGACCTTCACCTGGTTGATGATCAGGCCCAGCGCGTTGATGTCGATCTCGCCGCCCGGGCGGTGGAGGCCGATCAGATAAGCGCCGCCGCCCTTCCTGACCATGCGAACGGCCTGCTCGGAGGTCGGCTTGATGCCGATGACCTCGAAGGCGTGGTCCACGCCGCCGCCGGTCAGGGCCTGGACGGCCGCCACGGTGTCGCCGTCGCTGGGATTGAGGAACGCCGTCGCACCGAACTTGCGCGCCAGGGTCTCCTTCTGGCTCTGGGTGTCGATGGCGATGATGCGCGCCGCGCCGGCCAGCTTGGCGCCGGAGATGACATTGAGGCCCACCCCACCGATGCCGATCACCGCGACGGTTTCGCCCGGACGGATCTTGGCGGTGTTGATCGCGCCGCCCGCGCCGGTGATCACGCTGCAGCCCAGCAGGGAGGCCTGGGGAAACGGCACGGCCTCGGGGATCTTCACCAACTGGTTTTCGTGGACCAGGGTCTGCTCGGCGAACGCGGCGGTGCCGAACCCGGTCGTCACCGGCTTGCCGTCGCGGGTCAGCCTTTGGCCGTCCTTGGCGGGTCGGAGCGTCTCCTCCGGATGGGCGCACTGATAGGTCCGGCCGCTGAGGCAGGGATCGCAATGGCCGCAGAACTGGACCAGCGAGCCGACGACATGGTCGCCGATGGCGAAGTCGCGCACGTCGGGACCCACGGCCGTGACGATGCCGGCCAGCTCGTGACCCAGCACTGCGGGTAGTGGCGTGCCATATTCGGCTTCGGCCAGGTGCAGATCCGAGTGGCACAGGCCGCACGCCTTGACCTGGACCAGTACCTCGCGCCCGATCGGCTCGCCGATCTGAATATCCTCGACGTCGAAACGTCCGGCGTTGGTGTTCAAGATAGCCGCTTTCATGGCCGTATCCTTGTGGGGGAGGGGAGCTATTCTTCGCGCAGACGCCCGACATCCTTGGGAGCGATGCGAGAAGGCTTGCCGCCGAAGCGCTCGGTGACGTAGTTGGCCACCGCCGCGATTTCAGCGTCGCTATAGGCGCGGCTGAAGCCGGGCATGTACGGACTTCCGGCGGTCTGGGGGCCTGTGCCGTGGAGCACCATCAGCGCCACGTTGGCGGCGGTGGGGTCGTTGACCGAGCGCTTGCCGGTCAGCTGGGCCTCGGCGACCAGCGCGCCCGAACCGCTCCAGGCATGACAGCTGACGCAGGCGCCCTCGAAGATGCGCTTGCCGTCGAGATTGGCGCTCGGGATCTGGGCGTGACTGGCCGGCGCGGGTCCGGCCGGCGCGGCAAGATGCGGTGCGCGCACAGGCGGCACGCTCCTGAGATAGACGGCGATGGCGCGGATATCCGACGGCGTGAGCTTGGAGAAGCTGAGCTCCACGGCCTCGCGCATCGGACCCGACGCCACCCCGCGACCGGGCGCGTGACCCTTGGCGAGATAGGCTTCGATGTCAGCCTGACTCCAGGCGCCGATGCCGGTTTCGCGGTGGGGCGTGATGTTGTAGGCGTTCCAGCCCTCGGCCGCGCCGCCGGCGAACTTGCGACGCGTGTCCATGGCCTGCATGAGCGTGCGCGGACTATGGCACTCGCCGCAGTGGGTGGGACCTTCGACGAGATAGGCGCCGCGGTTCCATTCGGGGCTGCGTTCGAGGATCGGCGAGAAGCGCTCATTCGGGTTGAAGAACAGGCCCCAGATCACCATCAGCCAGCGTTGGTTGAACGGGAAGGCGAAGGTGTTGGGCGCGGTCGTCTGGCGCACGGGCTGCAGCGAGAAGAGGTAGGCCTTGATCGCCAGGACGTCCTGGTCGGACATCAGCGAATAGGAGGCGTAAGGGAACGCCGGATAGAGCCGCTGACCGTTGGCCGCCACGCCCTTATGGACCGCCCGCACGAACTGGGCGTCGGTCCAGCGACCGATCCCGGTCTCCGCGTCGGGGGTGATGTTGGGCGTATAGAGCGTGCCGAACGGCAGCTTGAAGGGGCGCCCGCCAGCGAACGGGACGCCGCCCTTGGCGGTGTGGCAGGCTTGGCAGTCGGCCGCCTGCGTCAGGTATTTGCCGCGCTCCAGAAGCGGCGCGCTCGCCAGTTCGGGCGGCGCGCCGGTCGGCGAAGGTCCCTGATAGGCGGCCAGGGCGACCTTGTGTCCGCCCGCGAAGGCCAGCGGCTTGGGCAGGAAGGCCATCCGGCCGACCGCGGCCGCCCCAGCCAGCCCGACCAGCACGCCGGCCAGGAAAAGTTTGGCTCGAATGCCGCGCGGGGTCATGCCTTGGCTCCCTTGGCCAGCAGCGCCCGGTCGATCGGCATCCTCGTTAATTGCACGCCCGTCGCCGCGTAGATGGCGTTGGCGACCGCCGGCTGGACCGTGGTGGTGCCGGGTTCGCCGATGCCGCCGGGGGCCTCGCCGCTCTTGATCAGATGCACCTCAATCGCCGGCGCCTCGTCCAGGCGCACGAGGCGATAGTCGTGGAAGTTGCTTTGCTGGACTCGGCCGTTCTCGAGGGTGATCTGGCCGTGCAGCGCCGCCGACAGGCCAAAAATCAGCCCGCCCTGAATTTGCGAGATCACGCCGTCGGGATTGACGCTCACGCCGCAGTCGACCGCCGTCACCAGGCGGCGCACCCGCACCTGGCCATCGTCCTCGATCTCGACCTGCGCGACGGTAGCCAGAAAGCTGCCGAAAACCGCCTGGGCGCAAAGGCCTCGTCCCGATCGTCTGGGCAGCCGTCCGCCCCATCCGGCCTTTTCGGCCGCCAGGTTGAGCACCGCCAACATACGGGGGTTGTCGTGGAGCAGCGCCTGGCGATAGGCCAGCGGGTCGGCGCGGGTCTCGCGCGCCAGGCGATCGATGAAGCTCTCGACCGCGAACACGTTGGTGTTGGGGCCCACACCTCGCCAGAAGGCCGTGCTGATGCCCACCGGCTCATGTCGGACGTATTCGACGTGGTGGCCGGGGATGGCGTAGGGCTGCTCGACCGCGCCGTCGATGGCGTCGGTGTCGACCCCGCCGACAACGGCCGGCGGCAGCCAGCGTGAGATCACCGATGGGCCGACGACCTTGTGGTGCAGCGCCGCCGGCTTGCCGTCCTCGAGCCGTGCGGTCAGCCAGCCGCCATAGATCGAGCGATAGGGCGCCTTCTGGATGTCCTCTTCGCGAGTCCAGACGACCTTGACCGGTCCGTCCACATGACGGGCGATCCGCACCGCCTTTTCGACCCCGTCGACTTCCAGGCGACGCCCAAAGCCGCCGCCGATCAGGTGGTTGTGGATGGTGACCTGTTCGGGCTGCAGGCCCAAGGTCTTGGCCGCTATGCGCTGGGCCATGGTCATCACCTGGGTGCCCACCCAGATCTCGCAGCCGCCAGGACGCACGTGCACGGTGCAGTTCATCGGCTCCAGCGGCGCGTGGGCGAGCACGGGCAGTTCGTAGTGGACGCTGATCGCGCCCTTGTCGCCGGGACGAACCTCCGCGCCCTGGCTCTTGACCATCAAGCCGGCCTGCGTGGCCGCCTGTTGGAGCCCCGCGCGCAGGGTTTCGGTCGAGACGGTGGCGTTGGCGCCGTCGTTCCAGGTGACATCCAGCGCATCCAGGCCCTTCTTTGCGGCCCACATGTGATCGCCGACCACGGCCACCAGGTCTTCCAGCACCACGATCTGGCGTACGCCCGGCACGGCCCGCGCCTGGGTGTCGTCGACATGCGCGATCGTGCCGCCCAGCACCGGGCTGGCGGCCAGGGTGGCGAACCGCACCCCCTTGGGCATGGCGTCGATGCCGTACTTCAAGCTGCCATCGACCTTGGGCGGCGTGTCGAGCCGGCGATGCGACTTGCCGATCAGGCGATAGGCCTTGGGGTCCTTCAGCGGCGGGTCGGCCGGTCGCGGCAGCTTGCTGGCGGCGTGCGCCAGGGATCCATAGCCGGCTTCACGCCCGCTGGCGGGATGGCGCACAACGCCATCGCGGGTCTCGCACGCGCCGGGATCGACGTTCCAGCGGCGCGCGGCGGCGGCGACCAGCATCGACCGGGCCGCGGCGCTGGTCTTGCGCATCGGCGCCCAGTAGCCCCGGATCGAGGTCGAGCCGCCGGTCGCCTGGACCTTGAAGATCGGATTGCCGTAAAGCGCGTCGCTGGGCGGGGCCGCCTCCAGACGGACGCGGTCGAGGGTGATGTCGAGCTCCTCGGCGATCAGCATGCTGATCGCGGTGTAGATGCCCTGACCCATTTCCACCTGAGGCATGATCAGGGTGGTGGCGCCGTCCGAGCCGATGCGGATGAAGGCGTCTGGCGCGAAGACCGCCGTTTGGCCTTCGCGCGCCGCCGCCAGCCGACCGGCCGGTAAGCCGATGGCCAGCATCAGCCCGCCGCCCGCCAAGGCGCGCAGCATGTCACGGCGCGAGCCGTCGAGGGCGGGGGAGGGCGCGCTCATCGAACCCTCCTCAGACCTGGCCAGCGGCGTGTTTCACGCCCTGGCGGATGCGGACATAGGTGCCGCAGCGGCACAGGTTCCCGGCCATGGCCGCGTCGATGTCGGCGTCGGTCGGATGGGGTGTGGTCTTCAGCAGGGCCGCGGCGGCCATGATCTGGCCGGACTGGCAGTACCCGCACTGGATAACTTCCAGATCCAGCCAGGCCTTCTGGACGCGCGCGCCCTCCGGCGTCGCGCCGATCGCTTCGATTGTCGTGATCTTGCGCTGGCCGACGACGCCGACGGGCAGCTGGCAGGACCGGACGGCGACGCCGTCCAGATGCACGGTGCAGGCCCCGCACTGGGCCACGCCGCAGCCGAACTTGGTGCCGGTCAGTCCCAGGACATCACGTAGGACCCACAGCAGCGGCGTGTCCGGTTCGACGGTCACGCTGTGATGGTCGCCATTGATCGAAAGGTCGGTCACCGCCGTCTCCCAAGAATGCGCCGCTGTCGCGTCCGGCTGGGTCTTGTCGAGGATCCAGGAACCCTCTCGGCCTTCACGACTAGCGCCGCCAAAAGGCGCGGCAAACGCATACCGGGGTATGGGGCGGGTTCTGAGCGCGGCGGCGGGCGGGCCCGCGTCGGCGAGCGTGGGCAGGCGCGCGGGCGCAGCCGCCGGTCCGCAGGAAGCCCTCGGCCTGGGAGGGCGATACCGGCGTATAGGCGCCCGCTGGCTGGAAGCGCCGGTATCGCTGCGTGACCTGTCGTCGAGGCCAGCGGCTCTTTGCCCAAGGCGCCCGAACGATGCGCCCCTTCAGCGATCTTCGGAGGAAGACCTCATGCGCCTGACCGACAACACCATCTTCATCACCGGCGCGTCGTCGGGCATCGGGCGAGCCATGGCCGAGGCTTTTCACAAGCTGGGCAACACGGTGATCATCTCGGGGCGCCGCATTCGGCTGTTGGACGCCGTCGTCGAAGCCAATCCCGGCATGTATGCGCTGGAGCTGGATATCGCCGATCCCGACAGCATCGCCGCGGCCGCCCATCGCCTGAAGGCCGAACATCCGACCCTCAACGTCCTCTTCAACAACGCCGGCATCATGCCGTTCGATGATCCGAGCCGTCCGATCGACGATCGGACGGCCCAGGCCATCCTGACGACCAATCTCCTGGGGCCGATCCGCATGACGTCGGCGTTGATCGAACAGCTGAAGGCCCAGCCCCGCGCCACGATCATCAACAACACGTCGGTCCTGGCTTATCTGCCTCTCGCCACCAACGCGATCTATTCGGCGAGCAAGGCGGCGCTGCACTCCTACAGCCTGTCGCAACGCTTCATGCTGCGCGACACCTCCGTGCGGGTGCAGGAGATCGCGCCTCCCTGGGTCAATACGGACCTGATCAAGAAGGGCGATGATCCTCGCGCCATGCCGCTCGACGCCTTCATCGCCGAGACCATGGCGATCCTGGCCGGCGACGTCGAAGAGGTGGTGGTCGAGGGCGTTCGAGCCGCGCGGGACAATCCAGGCGCTGGCGAGCACGCCATGGTCCATGCCTTCAACGAGGACATGGTCGCCCATCCCATTCCGGTCTGACCCCCTCATTACCGGGACGGCCAACGACTGTCCCGGCTTCTGGCCTGGAGATCTTCCATGCAGGACTTCATTCCTCATGCGGCGTCGGCGTTTCCCGACGTCCTTTGCGGCAAGGCCGGCGCGTTCGATCTTCGGGGCGCCTCCGATCAGCTTCGCCAAGTGGCCATGGCCCTGGATGAGCATGACAGGACCGTCGTCGACAGCCGTCAGGAGGCGGCGCTGGCCCAGCGCCGGGCGCAGGATCTGGCCGCACTGGGCGCTCTGGCCAGCGGTGTCGCCCACGACTTCAACAATCTGCTTCATGTCCTGAACGGCAGCCTCGACCGGCTCGGCGCGAGCATCGCCGGCAACGCTTGGGCCGAACGCCAAGTGGGATACGCGCAGGCCGCCAGCCGCCGATGTGGGCAGCTGGCGAGCCAGTTGCTCACCTTGGGCCGGCGCGTCGACACCGATGCCGCGCCCTTCGACCCGACGCAGATGCTCGAGGAGATCGTCGGGCTGCTGCGCCAGGCAGCCGGCGAGGGGGTCGAGGTCCGCCTGGAGGTCGCGCCGGGTGTCTGGCGGGTTCAGGCCGATCGCGCGCAACTCGAAGACGCCCTGCTCAATCTGACGATCAACGCCCGCGATGCGATGGACGGGCAAGGTGTGCTTATCCTGCGCCTGGCCAACACGCGATCCGATTGCTCGGGCGGCGATCAGGTTTGTCTGGCGGTGATCGACACTGGCTGTGGCATGAGCCCGCAGACGGCTCTGCAGGCCGTTCAGCCCTTCTTTTCCACCAAGCCTTCAGGCAAGGGCGCGGGCCTTGGCCTGGCGATGGTCGACCGGTTCGTCCAAGCCGCCGGCGGACAGCTGCAGATCCACAGCGCGCCGGGGCGGGGAACGAAGATCGAGATCGTGCTGCCTCGGGCTGCGGATCAAGAACCGGCGGCGGACGGCGAAGCTTTGACGGTCCTCCTGGCCAAGACCGATACGGCCGAGCGCCGCCGGTTGGCCGCCGAGCTGGCCGCGCGCAACTACCGTGTTCTGGCGGCGGCTTCGAGCCGCGAGGCGCTGGGGCTCGTCGAAGCTGGCGCGCCGTTCGACCTGCTGGTCGCCGACCTCGACATGCCAGGGCGCGTGCGGGCGCAATGCCTGCTGCGTCGCGCGCGCGATCGCCGGCCCGATCTGGGCGTGGTCTTCACCGCGCCGCGTCCCGCGCCGTTCGACGCCCACGCCCTGAGGGCCGAGCCGTCGATGTTCTTCCTGTCCGGCGTGGATGTCCTTCATGGCCCTTGCTCGGTCGAGCGCCTGGACCGGAAGCTGCGCGAGGTGCGCTCGCAGGTCGTCGGCGCCCGTGCGAGGGTGATCCTGGTCGCCCCGTCGGCGACGAGCGGGCCGCCGAGATGAGCCTGGCCCTGGCCCAAGCTGGGTCCGGAATCCCAGACCTCGACGACTGGCCGCTGTTTGGGTGGAGCGACGAAGCGCGACCGGCGCTTGAGCGCGCCCTGCGGTCCGGTCCGGCCGCGTTGGCCACCATCACCGCGATCGAGGGGGGAGGCCCCAGGCCGGTTGGAACCCAGATGGTCTTCGGGCGCGGGGTGTTGGACGGCTATCTTTCCGGCGGATGCGTCGAGGCTGACCTGGCGCTCCATGCCACGGCCTGCCTCGCCGACGGCGTTCCCCGCAAGTTGATCTACGGTCAAGGCAGCCCCTGGGCCGATATCCGGTTGCTTTGCGGAGCGCGCCTGGAGGTCTTCATCGAAGCCATCGCGCCTGATGACGCCTCAGGACAGGCCCTGGCCGCCTCGGCTCGGGCGCGGCGCCCCGTCTGGTGGGTGAGCGATGGTCATCGGCGCGCTTGCCTGATCGCCGAACCCGTCCCGGCGGCATGGCCCGGGACGATCGTACGGCCCTATGCGCCGGTCCCTCGCCTGGTGATCTTTGGAGGCGACCCGATCGCGCTGGCGATCGGCCAGTTGGGCGTCCAGGCCGGCTTCGAGACCCACCTCGCGCGCGCCAGGGGACCATCGGCTCCGCCGCCGATCAAGGGGATGGCCTACCACAGACTTGATCCCCCCAAGGTGTTCGACGCACTGGGCGGGCTTGATCGCTGGACCTATGTCGCCGTCTGCGGACACGATGACGCGGCGGACCATTCGGCCTTGGTCGCCGCCCTGGGCGGCCAGGCGGCCTATGTCGGGCTGCTAGGGGCGCGGCGCCGGTTCGCGCCGCGGCTGGAGGCTCTGCGCGCCGCCGGGGTCGATCAAGACGCCCTGGCGCGGCTGCATGCCCCCATCGGCCTGGATCTTGGCGGCAAGGCGCCGTTCGACGTCGCCATCGCGGTCTTGGCCGAAATGACGTTGGCGCGTCGCGCCTGAGGAGCGGCTGCACCCTTGAAAACGGGGTGTCGACGGCGTCTCCAGCTTGAGAGGCATACCGGGGGATAGGGTCTCCTATCCGCCGGAAGAATGGCCGCAGGCCCAACAAAACCGCAGGTTTGGTGTGTCCAAGACCTTGAGGAAAAGGAGGCCGCCATGACGCCGACCCCGTCCCAAACGCTCACCGATCACGAGCTTCTGGATCCGACGCGCATGCTGGAGGCCAAGACGCTGGTCGAGATCATCCGGCGCGATCTGCGGATCGACAGACGCTCGGCCGAAGCCGGCCTTGAACGGCTGAGCACGTTGCTGGCGCCGCCGGCTCTGGGCGACCAGGCCGACGCCGTCATGCCGCTCTGGCAGCGTCGTCTCGTCATCCGCTATATCGACGAGAATCTTGCCGGACAGATCGAATGCCGGGACCTGGCCGAACTGGTCGGGCTGAGCCGGTCCTATTTCGCGCGTCTGTTCAAAGGCGCCTTCGGCGAGGGGCCGAGGGCTTTCGTCATTCGCCGAAGGGTCGAGCTCAGCAAGGCGCTGATGCTGCAGACTTCTCAACGCCTGTGCGACATCGCCCTGGCCGCTGGCTTCGCCGATCAGTCCCACATGACCCGCCAGTTCCATCAGATCGTCGGCAAGACCCCTTCGGCCTGGCGGCGCATGCGCCGCGCGATCGGTTCGACGGCGTTGGTGGATGGCCATCGTCTGGCCTCGTAAGGCCAAGCGATCGCATCGACCGACCCCATACCATTGTAGGGGGCGCGTCGGTGCTCGCCTTGAGCGATCTTGCCGCCCCAACACACCTGCGTTTGCGTGAGGCGCGCTAGGAGCAAGACGCTATGACAGGGAGCGGTCCGGCCGACGAGACGCCCATCCAGGGCGCTCCGACCGACGCCCTCGGCGCAAGCGAGACGAATCCAGAAGGCGCCGTGCCGCTCGATACCCCGCTTGTTTTGATCGTCGATGATGATCCCGACGTCCGTTCGACCCTGGCGGATCTGTTCCTATCGGTGGACCTGGCGTCGGAGAGCTTTGGCTCGACCGACGAGCTGCTGGCGTTCGAACTGCCCAACCGTCCGCTCTGCCTGGTCCTGGATTTGCGCCTTCCCGGCGCCAGCGGCTTGGATCTGCAGGCGACCCTGGCCCGCATGGACATCCACATCCCGATCGTTTTCATCACCGGCCACGCCGACGTGCCCACCACGGTTCGGGCCATGAAGGCCGGGGCGATCGACTTTCTCTCCAAGCCGTTCAGCGACCAGGATCTGCTCGATGCTGTGAGCGAGGCTCTGCGGCGCGACCGGAGCCGCCGCCTGACCCAGGACGAGATCGACCAGTTGCAGGCCTTGGCGACCAAGCTGACGCCCCGGGAGATTGACGTGCTGCGGCGCGTGGTCCGAGGCCTGCTCAACAAGCAGATCGCCTTTGAACTCGGCATCAGCGAGATCACCGTCAAGATGCACCGCAGCAGCGCTGGGCGAAAGCTCCGGACCCGGTCGGTCGCCGACATGATCCGCGCGGTCAGGCTGCTGGATCTCTGACCTCTAACGTGGCGAGCACCTGAAGCCGAACGCCTCGCGACAGGTGGCCGCGTCAGGTCCGCGGCAGCGCGGTGGGCGATGCCTGAATGACTTGAGATACGAAAAGCGTAGGCTTCGCTGTATACTTCGCGAACGCTTCGAATGTGGGTCTCCATATCAACCAAGGGACGACCTTGCGTTCAAGCGCGCGCCTTCCGGGCCGTGAGACTTTCAATCCGCGCCGCATGACCAAATAGGTCAGGCCCTCCCGGGGCGGCGGCCGCTGGATTGAAAAGGAGCACGATCGTGCCGCAAATCCCCGAAGGCCTCACCATCGATATTCCGGTCCGCATGGACCACGTCAAATCGGTTCACAGTATCGGCGCCCTGCAGTTTGAAGGTGATCTTCCCGCTGCGATTTTCCACCTACAGCTCATCCTGGGCGACGTCGCCGACTGGAAGGCGCAAGCCGAGATCATCGCCGTCTTCCACACCAACGCCGGCCACGTGACGCTAAACGATGAGGCCTACAACAGGTCGCGCAACATCGACACGGGCAATCCTTACAAGGGCCTTGTCGCCGGGGTCATGGCCAGCGGGGCCAAGATCGAGCTCTGCGGCGCTACCGCCAAGGTCAACGGATGGGGCAACGCCGATCTGCTCCCCGATATCAAGATCAACCTCGATGCGATGGCGCGTACGATCCAGCTGGTGCAGCAAGGCTTCGTGAAGATCAGCGAGTAGCCTGCCCACGGTGGCGCTTGCCTCGGGTCGCCCTCCGGCGATCCGAGGCAAGCCAGCCAGCGTCGCGTTGACCTCGAAGGGCGACAACCGCGACCGCGGCGAGATAGGGGACCTCGATGGACAGCGCCAGAAGGGGCCGCGCCTAGGCCCATACCGTCGTCTAGCTGCACAGACCTCCGCCTGTTCGTCAGCATCGGGATACGCGCTGAAATCCACAGCCGCGATCGACCGGAGATCCCTGATGCTTGAATATGTAGACACACAGCATGGCCGGCTGGCCTATCGCGTCGATGGCGCCGGGGAGGGGCTCCCGCTGGTGCTGCTCCAACGCTTCCGCGGCACCCTGGATGACTGGGATCCCAAGCTGATCGCGCTGCTGTCGGCCGAGCGCAAAGTCATCCGCGTCGACAACGCCGGCATCGGCGGATCCGAAGGCGTGGTTCCCGACGATCTGGAGGGCATGGCCGACGTCGCCTTGGCCTTCCTGGACGCGCTCGGCTTGGAGCGGGTCGACCTGATGGGGTGGTCGCTTGGGGGCTTTGTGGCCCAGCATCTGGCCCTCAAGGCGCCCGAACGTATCCGGCGCCTGATTATCGCCGGGTCAGGGCCCGGTGGAGCCGCCGAAGGCCCCGAGCCGCACCCGAAGGTTCGCGAGACCATGGCTCATCGCCAGAACGACGAGGAAGACTTCCTCTTCCTGTTCTTCGCCGACAGCGACACCAGCCGCGCGGCCGGCCGCGCCCATCTGGCGCGTCTGGCGAGCGTGAGCGAGCGCGTGCCGGCCGTCACCGGTCCGGCGTTCCTGGGGCAACTGAGGGCGATCGGCGCTTCGCCCGGCGTACGCGATCGCCTGGCCCAGCTGACCCTCCCGGTCCTGGTCGCCAACGGCGCCCACGACGTCATGATCCCGGCCTACCGCTCCTACATCATTTCCCAGGAAGCGCCCGACGCCAGGCTGGTGCTCTATCCCGACGCCGGCCACGCATTCCTGTTCCAATATCCCGAGGCCTTCGCCGGCGAGGTCTCCCGCTTCCTAAGCTAGACGAAGCGACGAGCGCGGCGTGCGTCGCGCTCGTTCATCGCGACGCACGCGCATGCGGACTCCGAGGGGAGGGGGAGGCAGACGCGAGGGCGCTTGCTTGGCGCTAAAGGGCCGCGTCGTTGGCGGCCAGATAGCGATGCACGGCGGAGATCACCACAGAGCCTTCGCCGACGCCGGAGGCCACGCGCTTGACCGAGCCGGAGCGCACGTCGCCGATCGCGAACACCCCTGGCAAGGCGGTGGCGTAGGGTGAAAATAGGCCCGCATCGGGCTCGGCCTGGCCGGTCAGCACGAAACCTTGGGCGTCGAGCGGCGCGCAGCCCTCAAGCCAGTCGGTGTTGGGTTCGGCGCCGATCATCACGAACAGGCAGCCCACCGCGCGGCGATCGGATTGGCCCGTCAGGCGCTGTGTCCAGGTGACGTGCGAAAGATAGCCCTCGCCCTCGACGGCCGTGACTTCGGTGTAAGGGTGCAGGGTGATCGAGGGGCTGTTGGCGATGCGCTGCACCAGATAGTCGGACATTGTCGCGGCAAGGCTGGGGCCGCGGACCAGCACGTGAACGTGCCGGCAGGTCCGTGACAGGAACACCGCCGCCTGGCCGGCCGAATTGCCGCCGCCCACGACGATGACCTCCTGGTCCATGCAGAGCTGGGCTTCCATCGGCGTGGCGGCATAGTAGACGCCGCGCCCTTCCAGCGCCGCATAGCCTTCGAGCGCCAACCGGCGATATCGCGCGCCGGTGGCCACCACCACGCTCTTGGCGCGGATGGCCTCGCCGTCGGACCCTAGCCCGATGACGAACGGCCTCGACGAACAGTCCAGGCTCGTCGCGGGTCGCGAGATCGCCAGCCGCGCCCCAAACTTCTGGGCCTGCACAAAAGCTCGGCCGGCCAGGGCCTCGCCGCTGATCCCGGTTGGAAAGCCCAGATAGTTCTCGATCCGCGAACTGGTCCCGGCCTGGCCGCCCGGGGCCTCGGCCTCCACGATGACCGTCGTCAATCCCTCGGAGGCGGCATAGACGGCCGCGGCAAGGCCCGCGGGTCCGCCGCCGACGATGGCGACATCGAAGATCGCCTCCGCGCTCAAAATGCTGTCGAGACCCAGGGTGGACGCCAGCTGTGGCGTGGTGGGATTGCGCAAAACCCCGCCGCCTGGCGCCAGCACCAGGGGAAGGTCCTCCACCCCCAAGGTCAGGTCGTCCAGGAGCGCGGCGGCGGCCGGGTCGGTGTCAATGTCGAGTAGGCGGTAGGGGTGGTGGTTGCGGGTCAGGAACGCGCGGATCCTGTGCGTGTCGGCCGCATGGGGCGCGCCGATCAACGTCGTACCGCCATAACCGGTGGCCATGAGCTCGACGCGGCGCAGGATGACCGAGCGCATGATCATCTCGCCGATGTCGGCCTCGTTGGCCACCATCCGTTGGAAGTCGTGTCGCGGCAGGCGCAGGACGCGGGTCGCCGGACCGGCGCGGCCGGTGATCAGCACCGCGCGGTCGTTGAAGAGGTGCGCCTCGCCGGAAAACTGGCCCGGTTCGAAGACGCGGAAGACCGCAGACCCAGCCTGGTCCGGGTCCTCCAGGGCGATCGCGCCTTCGAGCACGACGAAGAAATCCACGCTCCGATCGCCGCGCGTGAACAGCGCCGCCCCTTCGCTTGGCGTTTCCTCGACGCCGTAAGGCCTCAGGCGCGCGATGACGTCCATCGGCAGGCGCGGGAAAATCTGCGCCTCACGCGGATGAGGCGCGCTTGGGCGCGGGGGCGGCGAGGCGGGCGCCATCGGGTCTTGGTCCTCGGGTCGCGTCACAGGCCGCCCTCGCGCTCAGGTCAGCGTGATGTCGGAGAGGTCGATGGACACGACCAACGGCTCGGGCATCGATTGGCCGTCCGGCCCGCGCGGGAAGATGCGCCGCTTGGTCGGGAATTTCAGGCCCTGGACCTCGACGTAGTCGCTGATGTAGTGGGCGCCGGGCGTGTCCCCGGCGATCTCGACGTCGTAGTCGTGGCGGCGCAGCAGACCATCCTCGCCGACATAGATCGTCTGCCGGGTGCTGTGGGTGGCGATGTCCGCCGGGAAGGTGATGGCCAGCCGGCGCCAGGTCTCGCCGTTCTCCGTCCACGGGGCGAGCTCCTGCGAGGTCACGCCCGGTGCCGCCAGCAGGAACGGCATGTTGAGATAGGTCCACATGGCGCAGCCGGCGAAATAGGCCAGCTGCAAGTCGGTCCACGGCGTTTCCAGGGTGTGGCCGGCGAAGGAGGCGCGCGGCTGGGCCAGCTCTTCGAGGATCTGGCCGTCGGGCGTGAGCAGGGCGACCTTGTGCGGCGTGAAATCGGATTTGCGTTCCGCGCTGCCGAAGGGATGGTGCGAGGCGTGTTCGCCGCGCAGACCCACGGTGACCACCGTGTCGTCCAGCACGCCGGCCTTGCCCTTCAGGCTCCACAGGGCGCCGCCCTGCGCCAGACGCGCACTCAGGCTGCTGAACGTCTTCCAGCGTTCCAGGCCGCCATGGGCGTCCAGAATGGTCTTGATCAAGGCTTCCATGGCCAGGCTCCTCAAAGAGATAAGATTTGTCCTGATAGGATTTCCTAGGGGGCCGCGACACTATACCGAGGTAGGGCTCCCTCCTCCGGCGGTTCAGGTCGGGTACTTGATCATCTTCTTGTTCACGAACTCCTGGATCCCGTAGTCGGAAAGCTCACGGCCGTAGCCGGAGTTCTTCACCCCACCGAACGGCAGATCCGGCGCAGAGACGCCCGTCTCGTTGATGCAGACCATGCCGCATTCCAGGCGCGCGGCCATTTTGCTGGCGCGGGCCATGTCGGACGAGATGATCGTGGCGCCAAGGCCAAAGTCGGAGTCGTTGGCCAGGGCGATGGCCGCCTCGTCGTTCGGGACACGGAAGATCTGGGCCACCGGCGCGAAGAACTCTTCGTGATAGGCAGGATTGTCCGGCTCGACATTGGTCAGAATCGTCGGTTGCAGGAAGAAGCCCGGTTGGCAGGCGCGCACGCCGCCCATCTGCAGGACCGCGCCGGCCTCGACGGCGCGATCGATCTGGGCGAGCACGCCGTCTAGCGCCGCCTGGCTGGACAGGGGCGCCAAGGTGGTCTCCGGGTCCATCGGATCTCCGAGCTTCAGCGCGGCCAGCCCTTGGGTGAAGGCGGCGTAGAAGGCGTCGGCGAGCGCCTCGGCGATGATGAAGCGCTTGGCGCCGTTGCAGGCCTGACCGGCGTTGAACATCCGCCCGCCGATGGCGAGCTTGACCGCCAGGTCCAGGTCGGCGTCATCGAGCACGATGAACGGGTCGCTGCCACCCAGCTCCATGGTGCTCTTCTTCAGGGCCTGACCCGCGCTGGCCGCCACGCTGGCGCCGGCCCGCTCGCTGCCCGTCAGGGCCACGCCGCGCACCCGCTTGTCGGCGATGATTGTCTTGGCCTGATCCTGGGAAATGAAGGCGTTGAGATAGGCCCCGTCCGGCACGCCGGCGTCGCGCAAGGCCGTTTCGAACACCAGCGCGCACTGGGGCACGTTGGAGGCGTGCTTCACGATCAGGGTATTGCCCGCCATCAGGTTGGGCGCGGCCACCCGCGTCAGCTGGTAGATCGGAAAATTCCAGGGCTCGATGCAAAAGATCAACCCGAGCGGCGAGGTCTCGATCACCGCGCGACCGCGGCTGGACTGGACCTCACGCGGCGCCAGCATCGCCGCGCCCGCATCGGCGTAGTAGCGGAACACCCCGGCGCAGAAATCCACCTCCCGCAGGCTCTCGCCCAGCAGCTTGCCGACCTCGATCGTCATGATCCGGGCGATCTCCTCGCGACGGGCGGCCAGAACGTCCGCAGCGCGGTGCAAGACCGCCGCCCGCGCTTCCAGCGATCTCAGGCTCCAATCCTGGCGAAAGGCCTGGTCGGCCCGGGCCAAGAGCGGCGCGATCGCCGTATCGGGCAGGGTGTCGAAATCGGCGACCTGCAGTTCGGTGAAGGGATTGATCGAGCGATAGGCCATGAGCCGGATCCTTTGGGCGGGCAAATGTCTGGCCTGCCTTGTCGTCCACCCTCGCGCGCGCCGAAAGCTGGCCCACGGTGCGGGGAGACGCCCACCTTGGTAGGGGTTGACGGCCGGCCCCTACACAGGCGGACCCGGATCGGGCGCCTATCCCGGCGTCTAGGTGGCGACCGCAAACGTCCGCGGGCATAGTGGTCGGCGGGCCGGGCGCGAGGACCCGCGGTTGTCCGTCGCTCGACGCGTGTCGGCGTGAGGTCGGGTCGTTTGAGGCGCGCCCTTGGCTGTGGTCTAAGGGCGAGGTTGCCGTCGCGAGCCGGCCACCAGGGAGCAAATCCGAGTTGCTAGATCTAGAGGCCTTTGCCGGCGCGCTTGAGGGCTTGAGCGAAGCTGTCGTGCTCTGCGACGATGAAGGTCGGATAAGGGCCTGTAACCAGGTGGCCCAGGCGCTGTACGGACGCCCCGAGCGGGCCTTGGAAGACAGATCCGCCGCAGACATTCTGGGCGTGCGGCCGTCAGGCGTCGAGGCGATGCTTGGCGCGGGCAAGGCCTGGACAGGCGCGGTGACGCGTTCGAACGGCGAGGGCGCGAGCGTGACCCTCGAGGCCAAGATCAGCCGCGTTGTTCTAGGCGATAAAGCCTGGATCATGGACGCCGCGCGGGATGTCACCGCCGAGCAAGCCGCCATCAAGGAAGCCTCCGACCGCAATATCAATCTCTTCCAGGCCATGGCGGTTGGCTTCTGGGATCTCGACTTCAGCGAAGTCACCCGGTCGATCCGACAGAAAATCGCCGAGGGCGAGAAGGATATGGCCGGCTATTTCGCGGCCAATCTCGACTATGTCCGCTGGCTTCAACGGCAGGTGAAGGTCGTCGAGGTCAACGCCCGCAGCGTCGAGCTCTTCGGCGCGGGCGATCCAAAAGCCGACCTCAGCGACATCTCCCGGTTCTGGCCGGACGACAGTTGCGTGCATTTCTGGAAGGGTCTTCTGGCGGCGATGAGCCGCAAGCCCTGCTATGTCGCCGAGACGCGGATGCGGCGGGCCGATGGCAGCGAGTTCGACGTCATCTTCACGACCGCCTTTCCCGCCGAGACGAGCCGCGGCGGACGAGCCCTGGTCGGATTTATCGACATCGACGCCCAGAACCGCGCCATCCGGGAGCTGACCGAGAGCGAAAACCGCTACCGGACGCTTTTCGAGTCCAGCGGCGTGGCGTTCTTCCGCTTCGAGACCAAGGAGATCAATCGGCTGTTCGCCGAGATCCGCGCTGAAGGCTACGACCCGGCGGTCTATGTCGCCGAGCATCCAGAGTTCGTCGACCGAGCCAAGAAGGTCATCCTCTGCGTCGACGCCAACCAGGCCGCCGTCCGGTTGATGGGCGCGACGACCAAGGCCGATCTTCTGGGACCCGTTGAGTGGGTTCGGACCCCCGATCACGTTCGGGCCCTACGCGGCGTCCTCGAAGCGGGCATCCGCAACGAACCGGCCTTCCAGACCGAACTCCTGGTCGGGCGGCTGGATGGTGGGCTGGTGCCGTGCCTGTGGTTCACGATCGCGCCACCGGAATTGCGCCTCCAGGGAACGAGCTTCGTCGGGATGATCGACATCTCCGAGCAGGCCAGCGCCCGCGAAGCTGTCCGCACCATGCAGGCCGAACTGGCCCACGCCGCGCGCGTGGCGATGTTGGGGGAGCTTACCGCCTCCCTGGCCCATGAAGTCGCCCAGCCCATCAGCGCGATCGTCACGCGCGGCGTGGCGGCGCGGCGCTGGCTCTCACGCGAGACCACCGATCTCGACACGGTCCGCGATCTCCTGGCGCGGATGATCGAAAGCGCCGAGCGCGCGGGCGGCATCGTCAAGAACGTCCGTGACATGGCCCGCAGAGCGCCTTTCCACACCGAGGTCCTCGATCTGGCCAAGGTGGCCCGCGAAACCATCGCGTTCCTCTCCCACGAACTGGAGATCAATGGCGTGGACGTGCGCCTGACGGCGGCCAAGACCTTACCGTCGGTGGAAGGCGACCGGGTTCAGCTGCAGCAGCTCATCTTCAATCTGGTGCTCAACGCCCAGCAGGCGATGATCGGCGCCAAGACCGCCGAGCCTCGCGTGACGATCCGTTTGAGGGCTCTGGACCAGGGTGTCAGCGCGATCATCGAGGACAATGGACCCGGCATCGACGAGGGCGATCTGGAACGGGTCTTCGAGAGTTTCCGCACCACCCGCAGCGATGGCCTGGGTATCGGGCTTTCGGTCTGTCGCTCGATTGTCGATCGCCATGGCGGCCAGTTGAGCGTGCGCAATCTGGATGCGGGCGGCGCCAGCTTCGCGATCTGGCTGCCGGCTCACGACCTGCAGTAGGGGCCTCAAAACGGCTTGGAGCGCTGCGCGACCCCTCTGCTGAGACCTGACGCGTGCTGGCCAAGCCCGCGCGACACTAGTTCGACGCCACCGGCGGCAGGCGAAATGCGAAGATCGCCCCTCCGCCTGGATTGTCCCGGGCGGTCAGGGTTCCGCCGAAGCCCTCGATGATATTGCGGCAGATCGCCAGGCCCATGCCCATGCTGCCGGGCTTGCTGGAGACGAGCGGCTCGAAGACGCGCTCGGCCATGCCCTCCGGGAGTCCCTGGCCGCGATCGCGGACTTCGACCACGGTCCAGCCATCCTCGCGGCGCTGCTCCAAGGTGACCGTGCGATCATTGGCGTTGCCGTTGCTGGCGGCATGCAAGGCGTTGAGCAGCAGGTTGATCACCACCTGCCGCAACTCGACGCGGTCGCCAGCCACCCAGACCTCGGCCTCCTCGAAAAGCCCATCGACCTGACAGTTGCTGGAGCGGAACTCGCGTTCGGTCAGACTCACACAGTCTTCGAGGACCTCACGCAGGTTCACGCTTTCGATCGCCCGCTCACGACGGACCAGTTGTTCGCGGGTTCGGCGCAACAGATCGCCCGCTCGCTGGGCGTTGGCGTTGATGCGCTGGAACGCCTGACCCGCGCCTTCGACATTCGACGGATCGCGCCGGAGAAAGCGTTCACCCGTGACCGCGTCGATCGAAATGGCACTGATCGGTTGCCCAAGATCGTGCGCCAGGGACATCGACAACGCGCCCATCGTCAGCGCGCGGTTGGCGCGGGCCAGTTCCTCATGCGCTTCCATCAGCCGCTCGCGGGTCTGCTCGCGGTCGGTGACATCGACCATCGCCAACATGATGCGCGTGCGGTCTTCATCGCTTTCGAGAAGACTGGCGCTGCATAAGGCCCGCACGACCGTCCCGTTCGACGTCAGCATCTCGATCATCTGTTCCCACCCGTCGACACGCTCTTCGATCAGGGCGACCAGGAAATCGGTGAAGGCCACGACCCCCATCAGGCTGGGCGGCCGATCCGACAACAGCCGCTCGCGGCTCTCCTGCAGCAATCGCGTCGCCGCGGGGTTGGCGTCGACCGCCACGATCATGTGCCGCAGGGCGTCGACTTCGTCGGGGTGGTCGCCAAGCCAGGCGGGGAGGCGCTCGCCATGTTGTTCCTGGCCTTGCTTCAGCGCCGCGAGCAATTGCGACACGTCCTGCTCGATCATGGCCACGTTCGACTGCTTGAAGATCGAGCGGTAACGGCGTTCGCTCACCGCCAGGTCGCGCGCCCGTTCCTCGACGCGTTGCTCGAGGGTCTGATTGAGCGCTCGCACGCTCAGCTGGGCCTGCATCTCGGCATGGATGTCGGTCGACACGCCGTACCAGCGCACGATGTCGCCATCGGCGGAGCGGATCGGACGCGCGGTGATCTGCAGCCAGCGATAGGCGCCGTCGGCATGCAGCAGGCGGCGATAGGAATCGAACCGTTGCCCCGTCGTCCTCGCGCGCTCCCAGTCGTCCAGAAGGCCCTGGCGATCTTCGGGATGGAACCAGTGCTGCCAGGCCCATCCGTCGTCGGCGATGCCGTCCTCCACAGAAGCGCCAGTGATCTCCGTCCAACGAAGGTTCATGAAGGTCACGCGGCCATCGGGCAGGCCCTGCCAGAGAACCTGGGGCGCTGAATCGGCCACGAGCTGGGTGTGGGCCTTGCTGCGCTCCAGCTCATGCTGGATCCTGCGCATATGCAGGCGCTGAGCCACCAGCGCGGCCACGAGCCCCAGCACCAGCAGCGCGACGAGGCCTTGCGCCAGCCCGCCGCGGGAAAGGCGCTCTGGCCCGATCCAGGCGATGAGACCCGCGCCGACGACCAAGATCGCGACCAGTCCGAAGAGCTTCGCCCTGAGCCGACGTCGAGAGGGGGCTGGCCGCGCCGTCTCGCCTGCCGAGTAGAGTTTGCTTGGCTGCTGATCCATCTCGTCGAGATAACCCAGGTTGATGGCGTCGGGAATACTGCCCTCAAGGCCGCCGCGAACGCACGGTTTCAGCATTGAGCTTATCGAAGGCTGGTTCGCCACCGCCGACGCGCGAGGGTGAGGCGTCTGGCCGGTACGCGCCCGATGTCAGGCAGGCAAAGGCCGGCGCGCCGAAAATCGCGCCAGCACAAGCGCTCGCCCCTTCGCGCGCCCGTGGACCTGGCAGCGCCTGAAGCCCGCCCACGTCCCCCGTGCGAAAGAAAAGCTAAGGTTCGATCCGGTCCACACCCACCCCGGTCCAGGCCAAGCATACCGCCGTATAGTTGTCGGTCGGCAGGCGATAACCCTAGATGGACTGGCGTCGTTGGTCCCGCCGCCGACGACCACCCAGCGGCGCCTGTGCAGCCTCCCCCCAACAAGCACGGGCGCCGCTCCCCAGGAGCCTTGGGCCATACTATCGTATGGCTTCGCCCTGGCGCGCTGGCCGCCTAAGGCGAGGGTCTGGCCGGCTGCCGCGCGTCGCGCCTTTGCAGCAAGGGACGATCGATTTGCCAACACCAAGCGCCACGCTCACGACGGCCGACTATCTGGCGAGACTTCCAGTCGCCCTGCAGGTCAAGGCCCAGGCCTACACCCAGGGCGGGCACTGGCTGTTGCTGTGGTCTTGGCTCGTCACCCTGGCGATCTGCTGGCTGACCATCCGCTCGGGCCTGCTCGAGCGCCTGGACCAGCGATTGGGCGCAGCGCGGCCTCGGCGCAATCTCGCCGTCTTCGTCATCGTGGCGCTGTTTTCCCTGGCGCGCTGGCTGCTGGGTCTGCCGTGGTCGAGCTATGCCGATTGGGGGCGGGAAGTCGCCTACGGCCTGTCGCGCCAGTCCTATGGCGATTGGGTGAGCCAGGGCGCGATTAATGCCGTGATTTCAGCGCTCTTCAGCGGCCTCTTCTTCGTGGGCGTCTATGCATTGGTGCGACGCGCCGGCCGCTGGTGGCCCCTTTGGGCGAGCGGCTTGGCCGGGCTTTTCAGCGCCGTGGCGTTGATGGTCGCGCCCGTGGTGCTGCTGCCCATCTTCAACCACTATCAGCCCGCGCCCGCCGGTCCGATCCGGCAAGCCGTCGCCGACCTGGCCCGTTCGACCGGTGCGCCGCAGGCGCGCATCGTGGTCTATGACGGCTCTCGACAGTCCAACCGCTTCACCGCCAGCGTTTCGGGGTTGGGCGGGACGGAGCAGATCGCCATGAGCGACGTAATGTTCCAGAAGGGCGCGAGCCTGGCGGAGGTGCGCGCCGTGGTCGGCCATGAGATCGGCCACTACAAGCATGGCCACCTGGCCATTCTGACCGGCGCGCTGACCTTGATATTTGCTCTGGGGTTCTGGGCGATCGATCGCCTCTATGCGCCAGCGGCGCGGTGGATGGGTGTTGCGAGCGCCAAGCTCGCCGATCCCGCGGGGTACCCGGTGGTCATCGCGCTGGCCGCCAGTCTCACCCTCATCGGCTCGCCCCTGGTCAACACCATCCAGCGCGCGATCGAGATGGACGCCGACAACTACAGCCTGGCCAGGGTCGGGGATCCCGACGCCCTGATCGGCGCGCTGCTCAAATCGGCCGACTATCGCGCCGCCTCGCCTTCGGCGCTGGAAGAGGCGCTGTTCTATGATCACCCGAGCATCGCCCACAGGATCGCCAACGCCTTGGACTGGAAGGTCCGACATGGCGGCTCCTGAGGGGAGCCGGGGCCGTTTGCACCGCGGCGGCGGCTTGCCCGGTCAACGGCTGTAGCTGAAGCGAAGCCCGAAGATCCTCGGCGGAGCCATGTTTCCCAGCGCGCGCGAGCCGTCGAGGTCGCCGGTGATCGAGACGTTGGTGAACACCTGAACGTTGGTGATGTTGTCGATGAAAGCGGCGATCTCGTAGGGGCGGTTGGCCGGGCTCCATGTCGCGCGGGCCTTCAGCCACCAAAAGCCAGCCTGGGTGGCGCGCGGATCCTTGAAGGCGGAGAAGTAGACCCGGCCCTGCCAGTTGACGTCGCCTCGCAACCGCAAGCGCCCGGCCTGACCGGCTGACCAGCTGGCTTCCGCGCCGGCATGCGCCTTGAAACGCGGCGCTTGGGGCAGGGGATTGCCTGACAGGTTCAGGACGCCCAGCGCCGGGGTCTTGGTGTTGACGGTGTCGTAGCGATCAAAGCGCGCGTCCAGCCAAGTCGCGGCCGCGTCCAAGGCCAGGAAGGGTCGCGGGCGGGCGACAAGGCTGGCCTCCGCCCCATCCACCTTGGCGGTCGCGGCGTTGCGGATCATGACGCTGTTGGCGATCACGTCCTGAACCTGGAGGTCGGCGTAGTCGTAGTGGAAGGCGGCCAGGTTCAGCCGCAGGCGTCCCTGGGCGGCCGAAAGCTTGCCGCCAAGCTCGTAGGCCCAGACCATCTCGGGGCTGTAGGGCGTGTTCTGGGCGCTGCCGATGTTGAAGCCGCCGGCCTTGAACCCCCTGGTCGCCGAGACATAGAGCAGCTGGTCGGCGGCAGGGCGGAATTCCAGGGCCACGCGCGGTGTGAAGCCCTCGAACGTGGCCGGCGCGAAGCGCGCGGCGTTGATCGACAGCAGGCCCTTGTAGTCCAGCAGGTTGGAGCCGCCACGACGCTCGTGATTGTAACGGCCGCCCAGGCTCGCGCGCCACTTCGGGGTCAGGGCGTAGGCGATGTCCCCAAAGGCCGACCAGGCGTCTGTTCGCGTCTGTCCATTGGCCCTGAGCACGCAGCAGTCCGCCGACGGCGAGAGCCCAAACTGGCTGGCGACGAACGGGAACTGGAACTCGTTGCGCACGGTGTTGCGCTCTTGGAAGTACGAGGCGCCGGCCAGGTAGGTCAGGCGGGTGTCGCCCGAGGACGCCAACTGGAGATCCTGTGAGACCTGCCGGGCGCGTTCGGCCTTGAACTGCGACTCGCCCAACACGGTGCTGTTGGACATGTCGGTGTAGTTTTCGGGCTCGGTCCGGCGCAGCCCGGTCAAGGAGGTCAGGGTCGCTCCGCCCAGATCGTAGGTCACCTTGCCCGCCAGGCCCCAGGTTTCGGGGCGATTGTAGGGGAGCACCGAAGCATTGAGCGTGTGCTCGCCCAACGGGCCGACAAGGCCCTGGCCGATCCAGGCCGAGAAGGCGGGGCTATTGTCGTAGCCGGCGCCGGCGACGTGGAAGACGACGCCTCGATCGTCGGCGCGGTAGTAGTCGGCCGAAAGACTTGCGGTCAGCCGATCACCTGGCGCCCAGTCCAGGCGCAGGCGCGCATTGACGTCCTTGCGATCCTCCGCGTCCGTCATCCGACGCGCGCCGCCTGGACCGATCATCACCAGCTTGGTGTAGCCGTCGCGATGATTGGCGCCGAGCGCGATCCGGAGAGCGAGGTCATCCGACAGCGGACCGCTGACCGCGGCGAAGGCCTCGACGGCGTCGTAGGCGCCCACGCCCAGCGCCGCGTCGCGTGTCCAGGTCCGTGTCGGCCCACGCGTCACCAGATTGATCGCTCCGCCGGTGGCGTTGCGCCCGTAGAGCACGCCCTGCGGGCCCTTGAGAACTTCGACGCGATCGAGATCGAAGAAGGCTGGGCCCACCGCGGAGGGGCGCGACAGGTAGACCCCGTCCAGCGAAACCGACACGCTGGTGTCAAACCCGCCGATGAAGGTGACCGCGCCCACGCCGCGCACGAAGATCTGCATCTCGCCTTGATAGGCCGACAGCTGCACGCTCGGATCCAGGCGGGCGAGATCCTCGAAGGTCCGCGTGTTGGTGGCCTCAAGATCGGCGCGACTGAACGCCGAGAGCGCCGCGTCCGTCTCCACCACGGTCGAGGGGCGCCTTTGAGCGGTGACGACCAAGGGGGAGAGGGCGCTGGCGATCGGATCCGCTGCTGGAAGCGCCTCGGCCCTCGCCAGAGGCGCGCCGCCCAGGACCGTGGCGACGCCCGCCGCGCTCATGAGACACGCGATACCCGAGCGGCGGTCCGCGCCGGCGAGCCGGCCATGGTCACGCAGTCTCATCTCGACAACCTCCCCCGAGTTGTGTGGCTAGGCCGCCAGAGCCTCGCGCAGGAACCAAGCCCGCTGCTCGGCTTCGTCGGTCCAGACATCCACCAGACCTGAGGTGGCGTTGTCTACGGCCACGTCGGCCAGGCCCTTCAGCTCCCGCAGGCTGGCGACCAAAGCGACATTGTCGGCGTACAGGGCTTCGAGCATGGCGCCCGCGCCCAGGGCCTCAAGGTCGTTGTCGGCCAGGCGCTGACGCCGTTGGATGTCGCCGATCGAGCGCAGGGTCGTCGCCCCGAGCTTGCGAACACGTTCGGCGATCTCATCGGTGCGGGCCAGGATTTGCGTGGCCTGGTCGTCCAGAAGCAGGTGGTAGTCGCGAAAGTGCGGACCCGACACATGCCAATGGAAATTCTTGGTCTTCAGATAGAGTGCGAAGGTGTCGGCGAGCAGCGCATTCAGGCCCGCCGAGACGGCGGCCAGCGCGTTGGAGCCCGCGTCGGGCGCGGACAGGGAGGCGGCGGACATGGTCTCTCCTTGCGGGATTTACCGTCCGACATGCCGTGTCGGCCCAACCACCGAAACTAGACCGGGGTATAGGTTGTCGCCTGGCCCCGGTTTAGGCGGGCGCTTGAACGGCGTGACGGCGGCCAGGCTCGCGCCCGACCGCCGACCGCGTCAGGCGCCCTTGGCGTAGGTGTAGCCGGCGCGCTGCAGTTCCGCGAGGAAGGCCACCACGCTGGGGACCAGCACCGCGCCAGGAACCAGCCCGTTGGTCAGGTCCGCGGCGATCAGATCGGCGTCCGCTGACAGGGCGCCAGGCTTGGCCGCAAGGCCCCGGGCGATGGCGTGCACCGAGTCATGGCAGGCCACGAAGACCACGCCGCGACGCTGCAGCGAGACGATGTTGTTGTTGGTCGGCCCGTAGAAGCCATCGACGTTCTGGCGATTGTCGGTCGGCGAGACGCCCGGCTTTTCCACGATCAGCTCGTTGCGCGCGAACTTGCCGCCGGTCGAGCCGGCCAGACCGTACTTGTCCCAGAGCGCCTGGTTGAAGAGGGACAGGTGCGCGGCGCCGTGGACCGCGGCCACGGCGATGAAATCGGGATGACCATGGGCGAAGACCTGGCCGTTCACCGACTCCCGCATGAGATTGAGCCAAGGCGCGGCGATGTCGGTGGCTTCCCAAACCTGCCGTGGGCCGTTGGCGTAGGACAGCAGCGCGGCGGCGGCCTCGTGGTCCCACAGCTCGGCCCGGTCGATCATGAACGGAACGCTGTTGAACCCGCGCCGCCGCGGCGCGGCGGCCAGCTGCCGGGCGAGGGCGGCCAATCGACCGCCTCCGGCCGAAATCGCTGACGCGCTCGCCATGTCGGCGGCCTTGGCGGGAGATAGATCGGCTGCCGCGGCGAGGATCGCCGCGCCGCCGAGGGCTTGAAACAGAGCTCGGCGGCTGGCCGGTTGCGATGAGGAGAACATGTGGCCCTCCCGATCAGTAGCTATAGACGTTGGCCGCGCGGCGGCTCACGCCTTCGAGGGCCTTGGTCATGGCCTGAGCCGTGGCCGGGTCCTTGAGGCCATAGCGCGCCGTCAGCGTCTCGAGATTGGGGCGACCCACCCAGGTGCGGCCCATGTCGTCCTGCCAGACCAGGAGGCGCAGCGGCAGGTCCAGCCCGATGGCCTGATCCTGCTGCATCAGCTTGGTGCCGACCTTGGGGTTGCCGAAGACGATGACCGTGGTCGGGCGCAGGGACTGGCCGGCCTCGGTCGCGTTCTGGGCGTGATCGAAGGTGGCGAAGATCGGCGTCTTCATCGCCGTCAGGTCCGCCTTGATCCGAGCCACGGTTTCGGCCGGACCAAACTTGCTCTCCTCGGCGACGATGTCCTTGGGATCGACCGCCGGACCAAGGTCGGCCCGATAGGCCGCGGCGATTTCGCGGGCCAGGACCGTCAGGTCGACGCCTTCCTTGTTGGTCAGCAGCGTGACGCAGACCAGTTCGGAAGACTCGGTGAAGCGCGAGAGATAGGCGCTGAAGCCGGGCGCATCGCCCTTGATCTCCATGAAGCCCGGGTGGTGGGTGAACTCCCAGCCGGCCATGGCCGCCACCACCGTGCCGTTGTCGAGCTTGGTGGGCTTGTAGACGACGTCACGGTCGGCGGCGTCCTTGATCAACGTCGAGCCGGCCAGGCCGATGTCCCACTTGCTGATGTCCTCGGCCGAGGACCACAGGTCGCCAAAGCCCAGGAGGTTGCTCGCCGCCGTGGTCGGCGTGGCCACCAGCTGACCGCCGAGGTCCTGGTAGCCGGTCGCCGGCTCCACCGGGTTGATGAAGTCAACCTGCGACTTGAAGCGCGAGTGCTGGTTATCGTCGGTCGGCAGGGGGGCGGGCCGATCGATGGCGGCCTTCTGCGCCATGTCTTCGGCGAACATGGTGCTGGTCAGGCCTTCGCGCTCGATCTGATTTTTCCAGACGTAGTCGTGATAGGACATGCCGCTCGCGCGCTCGATGGCCAGGGCCAGGAGCGTGAAGTCCGTCGCGCTGAGACGCACCTGGGTCCCGCTCTTGAACGCCAGCGGCTCGGGGCGAACCAGATCCAGCAGCTGGCCGGGCGCATAGCGCTTGGTGTTGTCTAGCTTGGGGCGATAGTCGGCGATGCCGGAGCTGTGTTGCATCAGCTGCAGCAGGGTCACCTTGGCCCAGGCCGCTGGCAGACCCTCGACATACCTGCCGATCGGGTCCGACAGGGTGAGCTTGCCCTCTTCCTTCAGCTGCATCACCGCGACAGCCGTGAAGGCCTGGGTGATCGGCCCGATGTTCCACATCGTCTTGGTCGAGGCCAGTTCGTCGAGCGTGAGGCTGGTCTTGCCGTAGCCGGCCGAGCGCGGAATGTAGGGCGCCTGCACGATCGCCATCGTCAGACCCGGCAGCTGGTTCTTGGCGATGAAGTCGGCGACCATCTGGTCGATATAGACGCCGTGGCTCTGCAGGGCCGCGTCGCCGCGCTTGATCGGCAAGCCTTGAGGGGCGGTCTGCGCCAGGGCCGAGGTGCTCATCAGGGCGACGGCGCCAAGCGCCACTAGAAGTCTGCGGGACATGGTCGTTTCCATTGGATGGAGGGAGCCGGCGGAGGCTGAGCGGCCGCCGACGAGGCGGCGACCCGGAAATCCCAGGCCGCGATGTCGAGGCTCGAACGCTAGAAGCCTTGCCGCTCAGACGTCGATCATCCGGGGGAAGGGGGGAGCTATACGGCGGTATGTCCGCCGCCGGTGGCGCCGACGTCGCGGACCCTCCATGCGCCATCCTAGACGTCGGTATGATGGTTCAGGACCTCAGCCAGCCTCACCATGCAGCGTCACATCGCTTCACGCTCCCTCGGGTCATCCATGTCGCCACCGAAGATCCCCGCAGCCTATTTCGGCGCCGTGCTTGGTTTGGCCGGGCTGGGCAATGCCTGGCGCGTGGCCCATCAGGCCTGGGGCGCGCCGGCGATCGTCGGAGAAGCGTTTGAGCTGACCGCCTGCGTGGTCTGGGCGGTCCTGCTGGTGCTCTACGCGCTCAAATGGATCATCGCCCCCGCCGTGGGACGGGAGGAGGCGCGCCACCCTGTCCAGTGCTGCTTCATCGGACTTATCGGCGTGGCGACCATGCTGGTCAGCCTGGCGATCCTGCCCTATGGGCCGGCCGCCGCACGGGCCCTGTTCCTCCTTGGCGCGGTCTTCACCGGGCTGTTCGCGGTATGGCGCACGGGCGGCCTCTGGCAGGGCGAACGCGACGAGACGGCGAGCACGCCGGTTCTCTATCTGCCGTCGGTCGCCGGCTGCTTCGTGATGGCCACGACGGCGGTGGCGATGGGCTATGCGCAGTGGGGCAAGTTGGCGTTTGGCGCGGGGTTCTTTGCTTGGCTGGCGATCGAGTCCGTGCTGCTGCGCCGCTTCTACAACGGCCCGCCACTACCACCGGCGCTGCGGCCCACGCTCGGCATCCAGCTGGCGCCGCCCGTCGTGGGCGCGGTCGCCTATCTGAGCGTCAAAGGCGGCCAGGCTGACCTCATCGCCTATGCCATGGTGGGCTATGGACTGCTGCAGGCGCTGATCCTGGCGCGGCTGTCGGGATGGATCCTGCAGCAGCCGTTCACGCCGAGCTACTGGGCCTTCACCTTCGGCGCCACGGCCCTGGCCACCGCGTCCCTGCGGCTGGCGCAGAAGAGCGGCGACGACGTCCTGGCGGCGGTTGTTTTCGTGGCGGCCAACCTGCTGGTCGGGGCCATCATCTTGCGCACGGTCTACGGCGCGGCGCGTCGCCTGCTGCCCAGGGAGGCCCCGATCCCGCCCATGGGGTGAGGGCCGCTAGGCCTGAGCCTCCAAGTGATCATGCCGCGCGCCGATTAGGCGGGCCGACAACCGCATCACGCCCTTCAAGCCGACCGATGAACCGACGAGGAACCTGGCCGATGGCCGACGTCTATCTCGAGCCTTCCAGCCTCCGCTCCGGATTGCTGTGCCGATGTCCGCGCTGCGGCCAAGGGCGATTGTTCTGCGGCTTCCTGGCGCTGGCCAAGACTTGTGATCGCTGCGGGCTGGACTACGGCTTCGCCGAGCCAGCCGACGGCCCGGCGTTCTTCGTGATGACTGGAGTCGGCATCCTGGTGACCGCGCTCTGGGCCTGGTGGGTTGTGGTCGCCCAGCCGCCGGTCTGGGCGCAGTTCGCCACGGTGTTTCCCGCCCTGATCGGCGGGTGCCTGGCGACGCTGCGTCCGGTCAAGGCTTGGCTCGTGGCCGAACAGTATCTTCACAAGGCGAGCGCGGCCGGCGCGGCCGATGTCGTTTCGGCCCCTGAAGCCGACGACACCGACCGCCCGTCGATCTAGGCCCTATCGATTGACGTCGACCAAGGTGCGACCACGGCCCTCACCCTTCAGCAACCGGCCCGCGGCGGCTTGTACGTCATCCAGGCCGATCTCGTTGATCGTCGAGCCGAGCTTGCCAAGATCAAGATCCGTGGCCAGGCGCGCCCAGGCCTGCTGTCGCAGGGCCTGCGGCGCCATGACAGAGTCGATGCCGGCCAGGGTGACGCCCCGCAGGATGAAGGGCAGGACCGTCGTGGGCAGGTCGCGGCCGCCCACGAAGCCGCAATTGGTGACGACGCCGCGATAGGCCGTCTGGGCCAGGACATTGGCGAGCGTCTGGCCGCCGACGCTATCGATGGCCGCGGCCCATCGTTCAGCCGCCATTGGCGGACCTTCGCCCGACAGCGTGTGGCGGTCGATCACCTCGGTCGCGCCGAGATGGCGAAGGTAGTCGGTCTCCTGGGCTTTTCCGCTCGAGGCGATGACGCGGTAGCCAAGCTTGGCCAAAAGCGCGATCGCGATCGACCCGACCCCGCCCGAAGCGCCCGTCACCAGGACATCGCCGCGGGCGGGGCGGGCGCCGGCGTGCTCGATCGCCAGGATCGAGAGCATCGAGGTCAAGCCGGCGGTGCCGATGGCCATGGCGTCGCGGGTGCTGATGCCGTCAGGCAGCCTGACCAGCCAGTCGGCCTTGACCCGGGCCCGCTGGGCGAACCCGCCATGGTGGGTCTGGCTCAGCGCCCAGCCGGTCAGGACGACCTTGTCGCCAGGCGAAAAGCGCGGATCGGCCGAGGTCTCCACCACGCCGGCCAGGTCGATGCCCGGGATCAACGGTGAGGTCTGGATGATCTGCGGCGTGAAGAGCGCGATGGCGTCCTTGTAGTTCACGTTCGACCATTCGACGGCGACGGTCACGTCGCCGGGCATCAGATCGCTGTCGGACAGGGTTTCGACGGCGGCGGTGATCGCCCCGTCCGCGGATTTCCTGGCGAGAATGGCGCGGAATGACACTTTGGCGTTCCTTTTGTTGGCCGAGGTCATTGGCTATACGAAAGCGCATTCATCACCGTAAGAACGCACAATTATCACCGGTACTATCAATTATGAAAGTAACCGCCCATGCGCCCCAAGCGTCTTGATCCTAAGAGCGGCTGCGCCGTTGAACTGACGCTCTCGGTCATTGGCGGCGTCTGGAAGCCGTTGATCCTGTTCCATCTCCTGGTCGGCAAACGACGGTTCATGGAGCTGGCGCGACTTATCCCAGACGTCACCCAACGCATGCTGACCTTGCAGCTGCGCGAGCTCGAGGCCGACGGACTGGTGACCCGCCAAGTCTATCCCGAGGTGCCGCCACGGGTGGAATATGACGTCACGCCTCTGGGGCGCACGCTCGGCCCGCTGATGCTGGCTTTGCGCGATTGGGGCGAGCGTTATCGGACCGAGCAACAAAAGCTGCCGGGCATGGAAAGCCGGTGCGCCGTAGACCAAGACGGCGCGCCTTTCCAAGAGCGACCCGCCGCGGCCGAATAGACTTAGTCTAGCGGATCAGGGGGAGGGGCGGCCGCTTCCCCCTGCATGAAATGGGCGGCGACCTTGCGTCTCCAGTCGCCGTTCCTTCCAACCTGGAATGTCGCGATCAAGCCTTGCCATGGCGACAGGCCCAGATTGGCGCCTGGGGCGGCCATCCTTCCGGACGGCGCAGCGCCCAAGGCACATGGCCCGCTGCGGCCCATTCCTGGAGATCAACGTGCAACGCAACAACACCCTGGCCTTCGCCCTGATGGCGACGGCGATCGCGTTCCCCGTCCTGGGCGCGTCCATCGCGCACGCCGACGAAATGACCCCCTACGCCAAGATCAACGCGGCCGCGGCGGCCTCGCCGGTGACGACCCAACCGCTCCGCGGCGGCGTCGTCCTGCTGCAAGGCTCGGGTGGCAACATGGCCGCCATCGCCGGGCCGAACGGCATCCTGATGGTCGACGACGGGATCGCTGTCTCGAAGGCGAAGATGGAGGCCCAGCTGAAGAAGATCGGCAAGGGGCCGATCCGCTACGTCGTCAATACCCACTGGCACTGGGACCACACCGACGGCAATGTCTGGGTCCATCGCGACGGCGCCACCATCATCGGCCAGGAAAACACCGCCAAGCACCTGGGCCAGACCATCCGCGTGGTCGAGTGGGGTCACACCTTCACGCCGCTGCCAGCCGAAGGGCGCGTGGCCATGATGGTCAAGGACGAGAAGACCCTGCCGTTCGCCGGCGACACGCTGCGCCTGCGCTACTATGGCCCGTCCCACACCGACGGCGACCTGTCGGCCTACTTCACCAAGGCCGACGTTCTGCTGACGGGCGACACCTGGTGGAACGGCCTCTATCCGTTCATCGACTACGTCGCCGGCGGCAGCATCGACGGGATGATCCGCGCCGCCAATGCCAACATCGCCATGGCCGGCCCCAAGACCATAGTGATCCCCGGTCACGGGCCGGTCGGCGGCCGCGCCGAGCTCATCCAATACCGCGATATGCTGGTCACCATCCGCAGTAACGTCGCGGCGCTGAAGAAGCAGGGCAAGAGCATCGACCAGATCATCGCGGCCAAGCCCACCGCCGCCTTCGACGCCAAGTGGGGGCAGATGATAATCAGCCCGGAACTCTTCACGCGTCTGGTCTATCGCGGCGTCTAGGTCTCAAGTCGAAACGGTCGCCAGGCAGTTGCCTGGCGACCGACCGAAGGCGCGCGGGTGTCTCGCGCGCCCTCGAGCCCTCGTTGGCGTCGATCAGTGTCGAGCCAGATCCTATTGTTCGGCGTGGTGTACAGCCTTCCGCCTGGAGCACAGTCATGATCCCTGCGACGTCCCAACCGGTCCTCATCGAGACCGAAGATCGCTTCGAGACGGTCGTGGCGCGGCTCGAGCAGGCGTTCTTGAACCTGGGCGTAACGCCGGTCGCGCGTTTCGACCATGCCGCCGCGGCCGCTCGGGCAGGTCTCGACCTTGAGCCCACCCTCGTCTTCGTGTTCGGCGATCCTCGCGTCGGAACCCTGCTGATGCAGCGCCAGTCCACCATCGCCCTGGACCTGCCGCTCAAGATCATGGTGTTCGAGCGCCAGGCGAAGACGTCTGTCGCCTACCATGACCCCCGCGAGCTTGCCCGCTGGCACGGGCTTGCGGACGCTGGCGAGCCCGCCGAGCGCATGGCCCGGGCGCTCCAGGGCTTGGCGCTTGCCGCTGGCGGCCCCGCGGCGCGGATCCAGGCTTCCCGCTAGATGCGCGCGCGACTATCCTGAGCCATGCAAGACATCCTCGTCCTTAAAGGCGCATCGGGCGGCAGCTACCGGTTTCGCCGGATCGCCGATCCGACCCAACTGCCAGCCACGTCAGGCAATTTCGTGCATGTTCGCTGGTCGGGAGAAGTCGCCCAGGTCGTCTATTGCGGGTCGGTCAACACCTTGACCTCGGCCGCAGACCGCTGGTCCGAGACCGTGGGCGCCTATGGTGCGGTCGGGCTCTATATCCGCCTCAACGTCGCGCGAAGAGGCCGTGACGAGGAGCACGCCGACCTGGTCGAAAGACATCGCCCCTCGATGGGGGAAGTGGTCGAGGCTTAAGGCGCCGCAGGCTTCAGGTCTGAGGGCTACCCGTGGTTTCGCGGGCTTCGGCCTCCTGGGACGCCATCGGAAGATCGAACGCGAAGCTGGCGCCGCCGCCGGGCTGATTGGCCACTGTCAGTTGGCCGCCCATGGCCTCGATAGACGTTCGGCAGATTTGAAGGCCCATGCCAATGCCCGTCGACTTGGTCGTGAAGAAGGGTTCGAACAATCGGCCAATATGTTCTTCGGGGATGCCTGGCCCGGTGTCGGTCACCCGAACGCGCAGGGCGCCTTCGTCCTCCGCCGGAGCGATCTCGAGTTTGATCCGCCGAGGACCCGGCTGGTCGCGCATCGCGTCGATCGCGTTGCTGACCAGGTTGACGAAGACCTGTTGCAATCCGACGGGATCGCCATCGATGATGGGCGAGGTGTCCGGACAGAGGATCTCCAGCTCGACATCGGCCCGTTTGAGATCGTGATTCAAAAGGTCGCGCGTGTCCGACGCAAAGCGACAAAGATCGATCGCTTGCACCGAGCGCCGGCCGGCGACGATGTTGTCCCGGGTCCGCTGAACGATGCCCGAGACCCGTTTGGCGGTCTTGTCGACACGCTGGAGGATGCGGGTGAGCGTCTCCATGTCGGGCGTGTCGCGCGAGAGCAGGCGCAGGCCGGTGTTGGCGTCGATCAGGATGGACGCGATCGGCTGGTTCAGTTCGTGAGCGATCGAGGCGGACATCGCGCCCACCGTAGCCACGCGGTTGGCGCGCGCCAGTTCCGCCTGGGCGGCTCGGCGGATCTCCTCGATGCGTTCCTGTTCCGATAAGTCCAGGTGGCTGGAAAGGTGCAGGCCGTCCGGGAGCCTGGTCACCGTGAAGTAGATCGGTATGCGACGGCCGCCCTTGCCCGAGAGGACGGTTCGCCCATCGATGTGCTTGACGCCGTTATAGGACATCTCGAGTTGTCGCAGGAGCACCTCCGAACCATCTTCGGCGTTCTGCGCCGGAGGGTTGGCGACAAGATCGGCGACATCCTCATAACCCATCATCCTTGCGAGGGCTTCGTTGACGCGGGTGGTCTGGATCGCCGCCAAAGCGCGGGCCAGCACGTCGGGATGCTCGTTCATGTAGGCGCGAAGGTCGGTGACACCGTCGGCCTTGATCGACTCCAGGATGCGATCGGCCCCACTGAAGTCCATCTCGGCGAACGTCATGTTGCTCACGTCGAAGAGCCCAGAATAGCGCAGCTCGGTGCGCACAAGCTCCGAGGTTCGTTCGGCGACGCGTTGCTCGAGGGTCTCGTTAAGTTCCTGGACCTTCTGGTGGGCGATCACCTCCTCGTGGATGTCGGTGATGCCGCCATAGAACCGAATGTCGTCGGACCCGTCGGCGACGCTGACGGGGCGTCCCACCAGCGACATCCATCGATAGTCACCGCCCGAGTGCCGCAGGCGGCAGTTTGCCCGCAGCTCCGTGCGCGCCGCGAAGGCCTCGTCCAACAGGCGCAGGAACTCTTCTCGATCTTCCGGGTGGAAGTGTTCGATATAGGCTTGGTTTTCGATGGCCTCTCGGCCGTCGCGACCGGTAATTTCGGTGTATCGGCGATTGAAGAAGTCGATCTTGGCGTCCGTGCCTGTGCGCCAGAGGATTTGGGGGACCGAGTCCGTGAAGGCCTCCAGCTCGGCTTTGCTGGTCTCCAGCTCGACTCGGACGCGCTGCAACTCTTTCTTGGCCGTGATCTCGTTGTGCACATCCGAGAGGCCGCCATAGCGCTCAACTTCGCCGGTGAGCGGGGAAAGCGCCGGGCGGTCGTAGATTTGCATCCAGCGATAGGCGCCGTCGGCCTGGCGAATACGGACCTTCAGGTCAGTGATGGTCTGGGTCGAAACCGCCCTCGACACGGTCTCGTTGAGAATGGGGATGTCGTCCGGGTGAATCACCTTGTTGTAGCCCGCGTCGGGCAGGACGCTCCAACGGTCCAGACCCGTAACGGCGGTCCAGCTCTCATTCAGATAGACGATCTCGCCCTGCGGATTGGAGTGCCACAACACGTAAGGCACCGAGTTGGCGAAGAGTTCGACCTCGTGCCGGCTACGCTCGATATCCTGCTTGGCCGTCTCCAAACGCTTGCGACTGATCAGCAGCGCCGCCGTCACACTGATCACGACGCACGCGAACAGGCATCTCAGAACGCTCGACAGGGACGGCTGGTGAAAATGCGCGCTTGTCCAGGCCAGAACGGTAAGCGCCACGCAGGCGACCGCGGCGCGCGCAACGGCTTTGCCGTCGCCGACGGCGGACACGAGCACGAGCACCGTCAGATAGAGGATGGCGATCGAGAAGTCGTACTTCGCGATGCTGTCGATGCAGAAGACAACCGCCGCCAACAGCCCGGCCAAGGTCAGAAATAAGACTGCCTTCGTTCGCTCGGACATCCGGCGTGGCCCCTCGTACAATCGCGCTCGTCGGCTACAGCGATCCGATGACAAATCGCCTTGCTGCGGACCGGCGGTGCGGCAAGCTCCCCGGGTTTTCGCAGGCTGTCCAGCGTCAACCCAGTAACGGTAACATGCGCCATTGGCTCGCGGGGCGCGCCTTGCGGCCTACCCATACTCTGGTAGGGGGCGCCTCGCTGCGATGGTTCGCCATTGGCCGGTGACCGCCAGCCGATGGCCTAGCGCGCTGGCCAGACCCATCGAGCCATACCGCCGGATAGGTCGCCTAGACCCAGGCGCCATGGCTTGGCTTCGGCCCGATCGACAAAACTCCACGCGAGGCTGAGCGCGACGTCAGCCTCCAGACCTTGTCATGGAGCAAGACGCAAGATGAGCCAACTCGTGGACCGGGCCATTGAGGCCCATGGTGGTATGGAGGCCTTCTGGCGCTTTAACCGTGTGAAGGCCAAGCTGCATCAAGGCGGCGTACTGTGGGCCCTGAAGGGGCAACCGACCGTCCTGGAAGACTGCGAGGTGACGGTCTGGACGCGTGAACAGCAGGTTTCCCACGGCCCGTTCGCCCCCACCCAGAACCATTCCATCTATACCCCGCGGCGCGTGCAGATCGTCGATCCGAACGGGAGCGTGGTCGAGGACCTGATCGAGCCCCGCGCCTCGTTCGAGGGATACGAGATGGAAACCCACTGGAGCCAGCCGCAAGTCGGCTACTTCGCCGGCTACACCATGTGGACCTACCTGACCTCGCCGTTCATCCTGCGCCAGGAAGGCGTCGTGACCGAGGAAATCGGCCCGTGGAGCGAGAACGGTGAAACCTTCCAGCGCCTGCGGGTGACGTTCCCCGACCGCATCGCCACTCACAGCAAGGTCCAGACCTTCTATTTCGACACCAACGGCCTTCTGCGTCGCCACGACTACGAGGTCGACATCCAGGGCAAGAACGCCGCCGCCCGATACCTGCTCGACCCGGTGAAGGTCCAGGGTATCGTCATGCCCGGCAAGATGCGGATCTTCCCGCGGCTGGCCGATGACACCGTCGCGCCCGAACCGCTGATCGTCAGCGTCGATCTTTCCGATTACCGTTTTGAATGATCTAGGGGCGGGCGGCTGCTTGTCAGTCGCCCGTCCGCTCGGCGCATCAACCAGCACAGTCTGAGTTGGGTCCAACGCGGACGGTTTGTGTTTGACGCGCAGGCCAGGAGATTTATCGCCAGGAGGCGACCTCCTGGTTTGCTGGATCGACGCCTAGCACCCGTTTTCAGAACGGGGCTGACGTCCGCCAACCGCCCCCAACGACTATCGAGCTAAGATCAAGCCTAATGACGGCTTCCCACGACACCCACACCAGCTGTGGGGCAAGGACAATGCGTCGCTTTAGTGACGGCAGGTTTCGGTCTCAAACTGAGAGATGCTCTTGAAACCACCCGATGGCGGCGGCGATCGCGATATGGCTCTGACCCAGATAGATGTCGTAGTGGCCGCCGGGGGCGATCACGAGACGCTTAGGCTCCAGGGCCCGTTCATAGGCGGACAGCGCAAGATCCGTCGGCGTCGTCCTGTCGTCACGCGCGACGATGACCAGGAGGGGCGTCGGCGAGATGCGGCCGATGAACGTGCCCGGCTCGTACATGCGTGAAAAGAGTGATGAGCGAACCGTGACGATGTTTTCCCAGACGCCCTCAGGAAGCGGCTGAAGCATGAAGTCCACAGCGTCGCGCGTCCGAAAGGCGGCGGCCACCTCAGGGTCCGCGCTCACCAACGCTTGGTAGGCCGGGGCGCCGTTGAGCTGATCCCGATCATCCTGCATGAGCGCTTCGTCGACCGCGGGGAGACGATCGGGCGGTGTGCGCCGAAGCGCCTGTTCATAGCCGCTGATCGTCGGCACCTGCGCAACGACCGCGCGCAGACGCCGATCGGTCGCCCCGAGCATCAGGGCATGGCCACCGGAATAGCTGGTTCCCCACAAACCAATTCGGCTGGCGTCGACCTCGTCGAGGCTTTCCAGAAAGGAAATGGCCCGCCGCCAGTCGGCGATTTGCCGCCAGGGATCGACGTCGTGCCGCGGCTCACCGCCGCTGGCGCCGAAGCCGCGATGATCGTGCAGCAGTACTGCGTAACCGGCCTCGGCGAACGCTTTCGCGAAGGGCTCCAAGCCGTGATGAATTGAACCGCCAAGGCCGGCGGTCATCGTGACCGCAGGATGCGGACCTGGGCCGTCGGGCAGAAATAGCCAGCCATGCAGGTTCACGCCGCCATCGGCGGGGAACGAGACGTCGATCCTCTTGGTCATCGCGATTTCGAGTCCTGGGTCACGGGGGAGGGCGCGCGGTCGACCGGCGTCGAGAACAGCGAGACGTTGTCGGAGAGCCAGCTTGCGACCGACCGGGGTTGCTTGCCGATGAGGTCCAAAACCGTGGCCGTCGTTTCGGCGAGCACCGACTCCGCGAAGAGGCGGTCAAGGCCAAGCCGAAGATCAGCGGCCATTTCGCTGACGCCGGATCGGATCAAAATTTCCCGATGCTCGGCGGGGCTGCGACGCCTGTACTGGACATTATGGCCCAGTTCCCGCGACAGCGCTTCGGCGACCTCTGGCATGGTAAGGCGGCTTGGCCCGGTGAGATGATAAGCGCGCTGGGAGGCCAGGAAGCGGTCATCGACCAGGGTCACCCGCGCGACATCGGCCACATCACGGGTATCGATCAGATTGACCAGGCCGTCACCGGCCGCTCCGCCCCATGTGGCAGAGGCGACCGACCCCGCGGCTCCGGCAAGGCTGTCGACATACGGTCCAGGGCGCAAAACCGTATAGCTGGTGTCCTGCTGCGCGAGGTGCGCCTCGATCTCCATATGCCAGGCGAACGGCATGAGGCGCGTAGGCGGCCCCATAGCCGACAGCTTGACGATGTGCGTGACGCCAGACGCGACCGCCGCGTCGATGAGCGCGATCTCGTTGGTCACCTGCCGATCGGAGGTGCCGTGGGCGAGAAAGAGTCGATCCACGCCCCGCAGCGCCTCAAGCAAGGTGGATGGGGCGTCGAAGTCCACCGCGGCTCTCGCCACGCCCACAGCCAAGCGCTCGGTTTTCGGGTTTCTGGTCAGCGCGACGACGTCGACCGGGTCGGAGGCGAGGTTGGCGATGAGTCTGGCGCCGACATGGCCTGTGGCGCCCGCCACGGCTATGCGAGGCCGGTCGGGGTTCGAAAAGCGCTCTGACATTACGATCTTCTCGCTGGTCCTGGTAAGATCAGCTGAGGCTAGTTGGGATCACGTCAGGATAGTTCCTAGACGCTGGTATAGGGCTTGAGCCCCCCGTTCCGGACCGTGAGAGGTCACGTTCCAGAACGGACTTGAGACTGGAAGGCTTGTCGAGCGTCACATCGGCTAAACCGATGACTTGGCCGCTAAGTCTCCCTAGGCTTCAACGGAGAGGTGGCTCCAGGTTTCCCAGGTTTCGATCCTGCGGGCGTACTCGGCCTTGGTCATCGGCAGGCCGGCCGTGCCGAAGAAGACCCGCAGCGGCGGTTCCGCTGCGTCGACCAGCTTCAGGATCACCGGGCCGCTGGCCTCGGGATCTCCTGGGACTGCGGCGCTGCGGAACTTGGCTCGCGCCTCGCGCGCCGCGCTATACGCTTCGATCGGCTTGGCCGTCTTCGCGGAGGGGCCGCTCCAGTCGGTGGCGTAGCCGGCGGGCTCGACGATGGTGACCTTGATGCCCAGCGGCGCGACTTCTGCGGCCAGCGATTGGCTGAACCCTTCCAAAGCCCATTTGGAGGCGTGATAGAGTCCGATCGTGGCGAAGGCGTTGACGCCGCCGATCGACGACACCTGGATGATGTGGCCAGAGCCTTGAGCGCGCATTTGCGGCAGGACAGCCTGGGTGACCCAAAGCGCACCGAAAAAATTGGTCTCCATCTGAGCGCGGGCTTCGGCCTCACTGACTTCCTCGATGGTCCCGAACTGCCCATAGCCGGCATTGTTGATGGCGACGTCGATCCGTCCGAAATGAGCGATCGCTTTGGCGACAGTGGCGTCGACCGCCGCCTTGTCATCGACGTTGAGGGCGAGCGGCAGGACGAGATCGCCGTAGGTATCGACCAGCGCCTGGAGCGCTTTGATATCCCTGGCTGTCGCTACGACCCGGTCGCCCCGCGCCAGGGCAGCCTCGGC
Source organism: Caulobacter sp. FV1ye6ST (assembly GCF_058681225.1). Taxonomy (NCBI): domain Bacteria; kingdom Pseudomonadati; phylum Pseudomonadota; class Alphaproteobacteria; order Caulobacterales; family Caulobacteraceae; genus Caulobacter; species Caulobacter sp. FV1ye6ST. Next base: position 2,712,587 of record NZ_CM178733.1, on the reverse strand, counting down.
CCAGATGCGCCCGAAGCCTTTCGACGTTCCCGTGATGAACCAAATTTTGCTCGGCATAATGATCGCTCCGATGTGAGGCCAGGGTCGTTGGCTGACTTAGGGCGTATCGAGCGGGATGCGCCGACGCGTCACAAGCAGGTGATTGCAGAACTTCAGGAAAGTCTTGAACGCGCGGCGACTGAGCCAAGTCGATCTGCATGGGAATTCCTGCATGCCCGCGGCGCTTAGGTACGCCCACCGCGATCTGCAGCGGCCACCCTGTACGAGGGTATGCGCAAGGACGTCCCATCGTAGAATTGGCGGGAGGCTATGGGTGCGCCATCAAGCGGTCACTTCGATTGCGATCTGACCAATTCCGGCTGCGCGCAGCACGGCGGTCGACGGGTTGCGCGCACATTTTCGCCGAGGAGCCGATCCCATGACCCAAGTTTCTCTGAAGAATCAGGGCGCGGTGGCGATCATCACGCTCCATAACCCACCGCAAAACCGGCTTTCACCCGAGATGCTCACCGAATTCGATATGGCGCTCGATGCCGTCAGTTCGAGCGAAGCCCGTGCCTTGGTTCTGCGTGCCGACGGACCGAATTTCTCCTTGGGCGGGGACATTCAGCCCTGGCCAACGATGACCCAGCGCGAGCGTCGTACTCTCTTCGAGCGATATCTCGCCGCGTGGAACCGGTTCGAGAGATTGCCAATGCCGACCGTGGCGCTTGTGCAGGGTCAATGTTTTGGGGGCGGCTTGGAACTGGCGCTGCGAGCAGATGTCATCTTTGCCGGTGATACGGCCCGTTTCTGTCACCCTGAACAGAGCATAGCCATCGTCACGCTGCTGGGCGGGATCTACCGCGTCGCAGAGCGAGCCGGGCGGCCCAAAGCCATGGAATGGGCCCTTACTTCGGAACAAGTGCCTGCAGAGGAAATGGCCCACCATGGCGTCATCAACCGCGTGATCCCTGATGCTGAGCTTCTCCGTGAGGGGATAGCTTTCGCCGCTAAGGCTGCAGCCGGGCCGACCCTGGCGCATGCCGCGCACAAAGCCTTGTTACGCGCATGGGAGTTGGGTGGCAGGGGCGCGGCGGATGAGGCGCTTATGGACATCGCCATGCCGCTTTTCGAAAGCGCGGACACCCGCTGGGCAATCCCCGCAGCAGTTGATGCGATCGCAAAGGGCCGAGCTCGGCCCCAGTTCGATTTCAAGGGTAGCTAGAAGAGGCCAGGGTGGGGGCAAAGCCATTCGGGAAGGTATCGCCAACAACCACCCGATCGCTCCATCCACAGCAGCCGTTACCAATTCCGTCGCCAAGAGCGCGTCCATTGGCACTGCAGCCTGAAAGGATAGGCGCATGAAGAGGTCTGGCTTTAATTCCTTTCGTTTCGCGTGTGATCTCACTGATGGATGGCGCCTATCGTTGGCGAGATCTTCCAGCAATATCTCGATATCCAGAACCCCTTCGCGGCTTCACAATGAGAATTTTCTCAAAATACCTCTCACTTGTACCTAATAGGGCGCGCCACTTCGGTTCATGCGTACGAACGTCTCGAGCCGCCGACTCTACGCTGTTGTTCGCCGAAATCGCTCTCAGCAGCTCCCTGGGGTTGCTGGCGCTCAGCGGCGGCTTGTCGGCGGGCTTGGTCTCCCTGTCGCTTCGAGGCGGCGTCACGCCCTGGGTCGTCGAGGTCGATCATCTGGGCGAGCCGCGCGTCGCCGCCCCGGCCGTCCAGGGCGCGCGGGCCAGCGACGCCCTGATCGCCTGGACCCTGGCGCGGTTCATCACCGACGTGCGCACCCTGTCCACCGATCCGGTGCTGATGCGCCAGGCCTGGCCGCGCACCTACGACTTCACCAAGGCCGATGGGGCGGCGGCTCTATGGGATCACGCCCGCCGAGCCGACCCATTCATTCACGTCGGCAAGGTTCAGGATCACCAGCGTCGTGCGCGCCTCACCTAGCAGCTTCCGGCTCGCCTGGACCGAGCGGCGCTACGCCGACGGACAGCTCGTCGCCACCGAGCGCTGGAGCGCCATCCTCACCATCACCCTGAAGCCGCCGCGCGACCCCGAAGGGCTGCGGGCCAATCCGCTTGGCGTTTTCGTCACCGCCATCAGATGGGCCAGCGGCGGTTTATTCTCCACTACGCCCGTGGCCAGGATCACCGTGCGGGCCCGCGGGGTGGCGCCTGCGGTCTGGCCCGTCCTGAAGATCATCCCTGAGATGGATCACCCGTCACCGTCAGGCCGGCGAGGGTGAGACCGTCTCTAGCGCCAACGGCGAACGGTTCGAGGGCCTGGTGGCCGATATCGCCGACGGTCGCTGAGACCCGCGCGGGGCGCTGTCCGTCCGTGGCGCCCAAGCCGGACCGGCGAGTTACGGGTTGACGGCCTGACCCGCCGGCCGGTCCTTAGCTGACGGCTAGGGCGGCGGTCGGCAGGGCCATGGTGGGGTAGTCGGTGTAGCCGTGGGCGCCGCCGCCATAGAGCGTCTCGGCGGCCATCAAGGGACTGAGCGACGCGTTCGTTTGGAAGCGGGCGACGAGGTCGGGGTTGGCGATGAACAGCCGTCCAAAGGAAATCAGGTCGGCGCAGCCGCTGGCGATGGCGTCGATCGCCATCTGGCGATCATAGCCGTTATTGGCCATCCTGACCCCGTCGAAGCGGCCGCGCAGCGCCGCGTAGTCGAAGGGCGCGAAGTCGCGCGCGCCGCCAGTCGCGCCCTCGACCACATGGACATAGGCCAGGCCAAAGCCGTTGAGTCCCTCGACCACGTGGTTGAACAGCGACTGGGGATCGCTGTCATGGGAATCGTTGGCCGGCGAGACCGGCGACAGCCTCACGCCGAGCCGGTCCGCGCCGATCTCGGTGGTGACGGCCTTGGTCACCTCGAGCAGCAGGCGCGCCCGGTTCTCGATGCTGCCGCCATAGGCGTCGGTGCGCTGGTTGGCGCCATCCTTGAGGAAGGCGTCGAGCAGATAGCCGTGAGCGCCATGGAGCTCCACCCCGTCAAAGCCGGCCTCCAAGGCGCGGCTGGCGGCGTAGCGGAAGTCTTCGATGACGCCGGGAATTTCCGTCAGCTCCAGGGCCCGCGGCGTGGAGGTATCGACGAAGCCCTGTCCGGCGATGAAGGTCTTGGTCTTGGCCCGGATGGCCGAGGGCCCCACCGGCGCCTGGCCATCCTTCTGGAAGCTGGTGTGGGAGACCCGGCCGGTATGCCACAGCTGGACGACGATGGTCCCTCCCTGGGCATGGACGGCGTCGGTCACCGCGCGCCAACCGGCGACCTGCGCGTCGGTGTAGCAGCCTGGCGTGTCGGAATAGCCTTGCGCCTGGGCCGAAACCTGGGTCGCCTCGGCGATGATCAGGCCGGCCGAGGCGCGCTGGGCGTAGTATTCGGCGGCGAAAGGGCTTGGGACCAGGCCCGGGCCGGCGCGGTTGCGGGTCAGCGGCGCCATGACCATCCGATTGGCCAGATCAAAAGCGCCGACCGTCACGGTTTCGAAGAGCGCGCTGGCCGACCGGGGAGCGTGAGGCTTGTTCATGATCTGTCATCCGCAAGAGGAGGTGACGGGATAGGGCAGGGACGGTCGCCGTGACAGCCTCGGATTCCACTCAGGCCGGCGACAAGCGCGGGACCTGGCGCGTGAATACCAACGGGCCGTCGCCGGCCTCGATCCAGGTCCCGGCGGACTGCCGCACGATGGCGCTGGCGTCTTCGATCCGGCCGATCGCGGCGACCTTGCCCGTCAGGGTCGCGAAACGCTGGGCGGCGGCGACCTTGGGTCCCATGGAGCCTTGCGCGAAATCTTCGGACCGCAGGCTGCCGGCCCCGGCCCGCACGATGGCCCTGGCGTCCGGCTTCGCGAAATCGACATAGACCGCGTCGACATCGGTCAGCATCAACAGCATGTCGGCGCCGATCTGGCCGGCTAGGAGGTTGCTGGCGCGGTCCTTGTCGATGACCGCCTCGACGCCATCAAAGCCGGCGCCGGCGCGGGCGATGACCGGGATGCCGCCGCCGCCGGTGCTGATCACGACGACACCGGCCTCGACGAGCAGTCGGATGGCGCCAAGGCCGAGGATTTCGAGAGGTTCCGGGGAGGGGACGACCCGGCGCCAATGGTCGCCGTCGGGGGCGACCGTCCAGCCGCGCGCCGTCGCCAACGCCGCGGCCTCGGCCGCGTCATAAACCGGGCCGATCGGCTTGCGGGGATGCTGGAAGGCCGGATCGGCGGCGTCGACCCGCACCTGGGTCAGCAGGGCGGCCAGCAGCGTCCCTGGCGGCAGACGCTCGCGCAGGGCCTGCTCGATCAGATAGCCGATCATGCCCTGGCTTTCGGCCCCCAGGATATCGAGCGGATAGTCGCCATCCTGGGGACCGGCCGCCGACTGCAGGGCGATCAGGCCCACCTGCGGACCATTGCCGTGGGTGACCACGATCTGATGGCCGGCCGCGACCAGGGCCGCCAAGGCCTCGGCCGCGACGCCGACATTGCGCCGTTGCAGCCGCGCGCTCATCGGCTCGCCACGTTTGAGCAGGGCGTTGCCGCCCAGGGCGACGACGATGCGCACCCTCAGGCCGCGGCGACGGCCGTGGCCGCGTGCGCCCCGAGCGGTTCCTGTTGGGTGATGCAGTGGATGTTGCCGCCGCCGAGCAGGATTTCCCGGCCCGGCACGGTGCTGATGTCGCGCAGGGGAAAGAGGTTCGAAAGCAGGGCCTGGGCTGCGTCATCGTGAGGATCGTTGAAGGCGGGCATGACGATGCGGTCATTGGCGATGTAGAAATTGACGTAGGACGCGGCCAGCCGATCGCCGGGTTCACGCGGCAGGGTGCCGGGAACCTTGTCGACGCCGGCGGCTTCCTCGGCGGTGATCAGGGCCGGATTGGGCTGGTGCAGCTTGTGGACCGTCAGGGGGCGGCCCCGGGCGTCACGCAGGACCTGAAGACGCTCGAAGGCTTCGGCGGAAATCTCGTACTGCGGATCGCGGCGATCGTCGGTCCAGGTTAGAACCACTTCGCCCGGCGCGATGAAGCGGCAGAAGTTGTCGATGTGGCCGTCGGTCTCGTCGAGATAGACGCCGGCCTTTAGCCAGAGAACAGCCTCGACGCCGAGATAGTCGCGAAGCTCCCGCTCGATCTGTTCGCGGGTCTTGGTCGGGTTGCGGTTGATGTTGAGCAGGCATTGCTCGGTGACCAGCAGAGAACCTTCGCCGTCCACGTCGATCGACCCGCCTTCGAGGATGAAGTCGGGGCCGTAGCGGTCATCCCCCTCCATCTCGATGACCTTCTCGCCGACCAGGTCGTCTTGGTCCCAGGGGAAATAGAGGCCGCCCAGCAGGCCGCCCCAGGCGTTGAACTTCCAGTCGATGCCGCGCACAAGGCCGGCCTTGTTCACCACGAAGGTGGGGCCGCAGTCGCGGATCCAGCTGTCATTGTTGGTCATCTCGACGACGCGCACGGCCGGGTCGAGCATCTCGCGGGCGACGACATATTGGCCGGGCGAGACGCAGACCGTGACGGGCTCGCCCTCGACGATCGCCGCCGCCACCGCGGCGAAAGCGTGCTGGGCCGGCTTGGCGCCGCCGCGCCAGTTGTCCGACCGTTCGGGCCAGAGCATCCAGCAGCCGACATGTGGCTCCCACTCGGCCGGCATCCGAAACCCGTCCTGGCGGGGCGTGGTGGTCAGGAGCTTAGACATGGGAGGTGGCCTTTGGGGACGCGGCAAGGGGAAGCGCGGCGAGCGGCGCGGGCGTGCGCCGGCCACGGACGAGGAATTCACCGATCAGCACGGTGACTAGCGACCCGCCGCCGACCGCCAGCGCATAGGTCAGGTCAAACTTGCCGGGCTTGTAGATCAGGAAGACGATCGATTGCAGGATGAAGGCCATGCACAACAGGCTCAGCCCGATCGCCGCGGGCTGACCGCCGGGAACCCGGTAGGGCCGCGGGAGATGGTCATCGACCCGGCGCAGTTTCAGGAACGAGGCGAACAGCAGGAAATAGGGCAGCAGGAAGATCACCGACGAGAAGGCGAAGGTGGTCCAGAACAGATCCTCGGCGCTCTTGGCCAGCAAGCCGTAGAGCACCAGGACCCCGCTGCCGATCAGGCCGCCCAGGATCGCCGAGCTGGCGGGCGTCTGGTACTTGCCGTGCAGCTTGCCGAAGATCCTGGGCAGGTCGCCGCGTCCCGCCGCCTCGGCCGCCGAGCGGTTGGCGCCGATGGTCCAGGTGACCATGTTGGCGACGAAGGTGTAGAGCGCCATCAGACCAAAGATCATCACCGCGGCCTGGCCCAGCGAACTTGCGCCAAACAATCGACGGAAGGTGTCGGTCAGGCCCTTGATCAGGCCGATGTCGCTGGCCGGCAGGGCCAACAGGATGCCGACGGTCGCGAAGATGTAGAGAAACGAGATGGTGGCGCCCGACAGCACGATGGCGCGGGGCACGTCGCGCGCCGGATTTTCCATCTCCTCGCCGGCCCCGGACATCAACTCGAAGCCCAGGAAGTTGTAGAGAATGACCGGCAGGAAGGCGAGGCTGACGCCCCAGGTGGGGGTCATGGACTTTAACGTGAACGGATTGGCGACACCGTGGACCACGGCGTAGGCGACGCCGCCCACCCCCATGGCCAACATGATGACCACCTTGAAGACCGCGCCGATGTTGGGCACCCACTTGCTGACATTGAGCGCCACGATGTTGACGCCCACGGTCATCCAGATCAGGCCAAAGGTGATGGCCATCTTGGTCCACAGGGTCATTGTCGGCATGAACAGCTCGGCGGCGACACCGGCGAACAGGATGAAGACCGACGGCATCCAGACCGCGACATTGACCCACCAGAGCCAGGCGGTGCGCCCGGCCCAGATCGGCCCGAACGCCCGGCGCACCCAGGCATAGATGCCGCCCTCCTGCGGATAGGCGCTGCCCAGCTCGGCGGTGATCAGGCCATAGGGGATGAAGAACAGCACCAGGGTCAGCAGCCACCAGAAAATTGACTGGACACCGATGGCCGCCGAGGCCGCCAGCTGGTCGATCACCAGGATGGCGCAGACCGTGAACAGGGTCATGTCCAGGCCGCGCAGCACCTTGGCGAAGCGAGGCCTTGGCGCGGCTGGCTTGGTCGCGGCGGCCGATGTTGTGGGGGTCGGCGTGGCCATGCTGGCCTCCTTGAGGTCAGCGGACAAGAAAGTCTTCGATCAGGCCGCGGTGATAGTTGGCCAGGGTCGGCGACGCCGGCTGCAGGCGTGGATAGACGAAGCTGACCAGCAAACCTTTTTCAGTGTGCAGGCGATTTTCCGACTGGTCGTAGATGATCGATTGCGGGCCATCCATCACCGCGTCGGTGACTTCCACGCCGCGCGAGGCGGGCAGACAGTGCATGAACTTGGCGCTCGGCGGGGCCTTGGCCAGCAAGGCCTCATTGACCTGATAGGTTGGCATGAAGGCCGCGCGGCGGTCAGGGATTTCGGCCTCCTGGCCGACCCACCACCAAAGATCGGTATAGATGAAGTCCGCGTCGCTAACGGCGGCGACCACGTCGTCGGTGATGCGCAGCGAACCGCCGGAGGCTTGGTTGTTGGCCTTGGCGATGACTTGCCAGGCCTCAGGGGCCTGATAGCGGGCCGGAGCGGCCTGGGTAAAGTGCATCCCCATCTGCGTGCAGATCATCATCAGCGATGAGCAGACATTGGTCGCATCGCCGACGAAGGTCACCTTGACCTGGCTCATCGGCTTTCCCGGCGGGCTGTGCTCCATCATCGTGAAGACGTCGCTGACCACCTGGGTGGGATGATTATAGTCGCTCAGGCCGTTGAGCACCGGAACCTGGGAATTGGCGGCCAGATCCAGCACCGTCTGGTGCTTGAGCACGCGGGCCTCGATGACATCGACCATGCGGCTGACGACCTGGGCGGTGTCACGCAGACTTTCACGAACGCCCAGATGGATCTCGCCGGGCTTCAGATAGAGCGCATGTCCGCCGAGCTTGGTCATCGCCACCTCGAAGGAGATACGCGTCCGCGTCGAGGGTTCTTCGAAGATCATGCCCAGCGAGGCGCCGGCCAGGAGCTTGGGACAGGCGCCGGCCTTGTCGGCGGCCTTGAGCAGCCCGATCAGATCGATCAGGCGCAGGAGCTCGGCGCGCGAGAAGTCCTGGGTGTCGATGAAGTGCCTGGGCTTAGCCAACATGCTGGGGCCGTTTCATGAGGGTTTTTGGCCGACGTGCAGCGGCCGGGGCGCGAGGCCCTGAACGCACCGGGTCGGTCTGGCTGTTCTAGGGGCGCGGGCAGGGCGACCGGCAGCCTCGGAAACTACCCATGAGTTACCGATTGTCCCGCGCTGGCGGGCCATGTTGGAAGGCGCTGAAATCGCCGTCGACCTCTGTCCTTTTCGGAACAAGCGACGGGGGATCGGTTCCAGGGTCGAAGCGCCGCCATTGCGTGAGACGACCCTGCCAATAGACGACGTCCTGGTCTTCGATGATCCAGGCCACCTCGCCCGCGAACGGCAGCCATAGGCCCTCGTGACGGCGGTAGTCGAAGAAGCGACCGCGCCAAGGCGTCGGCACGAAGCTCGCGCCGACCGAACGCGGGCGATCGGGCGCGAACGCGCTGGCGATCCGCCCCTCGGCGTCGAGGTTTAGGGTCACTTCGACCGTAGCGTCTTCGGGGCCGGCGCCGACGATAAGCTGATCGGAGCCGTTGGCCCGCCAGCGAAGGCCGCTGTTGCCCAGCAGGGCCCCTGGCGCCCAAGCTAGTTCCGCCAGATAGCGCATCAACTCGCCGCGTATGAGCGCGGATGAGGGCTTGGCGCGGGCAAGCCGAATGAGGCCCAGCGCCGTGAGCTCGAAGCAGCCTTCTCCGGCGACGAGGGCGTCGCGCGCCGCCAGAAGGCCAAGGCGGCCAAATTTCGCCCGCCAATCGAAGGCGCAGTGCTGGGTCGAGAGGGTTTGGCGCGCCGTGAACGCCATCCACGCGGCGCTGTCGAGTTTCGCCTTCATGCGGCCGGCTTGCGTGAGCTCAACGGCTGGCGCATCGTCCGGCGAGGCCGCGCCCAGTCGCGAGGCCAGATCAAAGACGGCCGAGGGCGGCGGCGCCCCGCTGCGTCTGGGCTCCTGGCTTGCGACGTCGCGGTGGGAGGGAGAACTGGATCTCCTCAAGCGACCAACGTCCGTTCTGGGGCGCGGCGGGCGGCGTAGGGCAGCGCGGCGCCATGACCAAAGCGCATAACCAAATCTGGACGACGGCCCGGCAGGCCCACCAGGCTGGCCAGTTCTGGACGCAAGCTGGCGACCTCGACCGGCTGGTTGACGAAGGCGTGCTTAAGGCCAAGCGCCGTGGCCTGCAGCGCGAAGCGCTGACAGGCGCGCCCGGCGGCGATCCAATCAGCCTTGTCCTCCACTTGCGAGACAAAGATGGCGACGCCGGCCGATGAGGCGAGCTGACGGGCATATTTGTCATTCTCGGACTTGGCCTTAAACGCCAGGTCGAACATCCTCGGCCCAAGCCAACCTGGCAGGATCGCACTGCCGCTTGTCGCGCTGAACAAGCCATCACCGGTCTCCAGCGCTTGTCTGGGGTTGAACCGCAACCATGTCTTCAGTTCTTCGAGGAACGCCCGGTCCGCCATCTGTTGGCTATTGCCGGCGACAATCAGTTGCGCCACCCGGTCGATCCCCGGTCGGTCGGTGATCATCACAAGATCGACTCCGGGGACGATCGCCGCCTTGGCAAGGGCGCGCAAGTCATCGACCGAAACCGCCTCGCCGCTGTAGACGGCGCGTGTCGATTGTCGCTTGGCGATGGCGTCGAACAGCGCAGGCTCTGCCCGTTGACCCGCGCCGAAAGCAAATTTGAGAGAACCGCCGTTTTCGGCCGAAAAGCCGATGTCGCCGGGGATAGATCTGGCCGCCGCCGCGATCGCCAGGGTCTCGGCCGCGCAGCCAAGCCCGACAAAGAGGTGATGGTCGTCGGGATCCACGACCGGCGTCCGGCGAGCGAAGTCCGGCAGGATGTCGATCTCATTGAGCCCCGGCCGGAACCGCCACGGCTGAGTGTTGTGCCCGCTGGGCGCCAGGGTCGCGAAACGGATGAGGTCGCCGATCGCCGGCGTTTGGCGCAGGGCGGCCCGGCTGGCGGCCACCGCGGTGTTATATTCCGCCATCGAGCCCATGCCGTGCAGGCCATAGAATCCGCCGCCAAGCCCCGCCAATGCCACGGCCCCACCTGCGCTGAGCAAGCCTCGCCGGTCCATCATTCTATCCTCTGCGATGTCATCGATGACGCACTCTCGGTGGCTATGCGCGGGACGAGCCGATGGCGCAGCCTAGGGCCGGAGGGCGCCGCTGGCAGGGTCGGAAACTACTTAGCGCCCGTCCTTCGGCATGGAGGCGTCACCGCCAGCGGGCTTGACCGCCGACGTCGCGCCTGGCCGTCGGTTACTCAATGCTTAAGGCGAAGGTTCCGATCGGATTGAGTAATTTCCGATCCTGAGACCATCGCACAGGGCTCGCTATCAAGGCTCAGTCCCGTCGCTTCTCCGCAAGCCTGTCCTGTGCTTGGGGCGACCACGGGCCTTCGGACCTTAGGGGCGATCGGCAAGGTGCCGGACGGCCCGCTCACCCTGGACTTGGAGATCGCCATGACCACCGACACCCTCTTGAAGGAATCCGTTCTCGCCGAACTGCTGTGGGAGCCGAGCGTCAGCGCCGCCCACATCGGCGTCACCGCCCGCGACGGCGTGATCAGCCTGATGGGCCACGTGAAAACCTTCGCCGAAAAGTACGCCGCCGAAGCGGCCGCGCGCCGGGTCAAGGGTGTCAAGGCGATCGCCGACGAGATCGAGGTGAAGCTGTCCTTCGACGTCAAGCGGACGGACGAAGACATCGCCGCCGCCATTGTCTCCCGCCTGGCTTGGGACTCCACCATTCCCAAGGATAGCGTCAAGGCCACCGTGCAGAACGGCTGGGTCACCCTGACCGGCGAGGTTCACTGGCACTTCGAGCACGACGCCGCCGCCCAGGACGTTCGCAAGCTCTGGGGCGTGGTCGGCGTCACCAACGAGATCAAGGTCAAGTCGCGGGTCAACACCGCCGACGTGAGCGGCGATATCACCCGCGCCCTGCATCGCTCGTGGTTCGACCCGTCCAACGTCAAGGTCACGGCCGACGGCGGCAAGGTCAAGCTCAGCGGCACGGTCCATTCCTGGAGCGAGCGCACCTTGGCGGGCAACACCGCCTGGGCCGCGCCCGGCGCGACCGTCGTCGAAAACGATCTCGTCATCGCCTGACGACCGCGACCCCTGCTGGCCTGGCTTTCAGGCCAGCAGGATCGGCGCCGCCTCGCGCCAGGCGGACGGCATCGCATAACCCGATGCTTCCACGACTGCCCTAAGGACGACCGGACATGACGCTCAAAAGCTATAGCGCCGCCCCCAAGGGGCCGTCTGATCGGGAGGCTGATCGCAGCGCCATCAAGGCCTATCTGGTCGGCGGCGGCATCGCCTCGCTCAGCGCCGCGGCGTTCCTGATCCGCGATGGCGATGTCCTGGGCCACAACATCACGATCCTTGAGGAGTCCGACACGCTGGGCGGCAGCCTCGACGGGGCTGGATCGGCGAAGGAAGGCTATGTCCTGCGCGGCGGCCGGATGCTGGAAAGCAAGTACCTGTGCACCTTCGATCTCTTCGCCTCGATTCCGACCCTCGACGACAGCCAGACCGTCACCCAGCAGACTTTCGCCTGGAACGAGACGATGAAGACGTCCTCCAAGTCGCGCTTGATGCGTAATGGCAAGCGGCAGACCGCGCCGGCCTTCGGTCTGAGCGAGGCCGACATCCTGACGATCGAACGCCTGGCGCTCGAGCCTGAAGGCAAGCTGCGCGACACCAGCATCAGCGACCAGTTCGAACCCTCGTTCTTCCAGACCGATTTCTGGTTCATGTGGTGCACCACCTTCGCCTTCCAGCCCTGGCACAGCGCGGTCGAATTCAAGCGCTACCTGGTGCGGTTCGCCCACATGGTCGATGGCTTCGACCGGCTCCAGGGGATCATGCGCACGGTCTACAATCAGTACGACTCGATGGTGCGGCCCCTGGGGAAATGGCTCACCGATCGGGGCGTGATCTTTGAATACAACACTCGCGTCACCGACCTAGGCTTGAGCGACGCCGGCGGCAAGATCACCGTCACCGACATCGAATATGACCGCATGGGGCAAGCCGGTTCGATCGCCTTGGCCGCCGGCGACCTGGCCTTGATCACCCTGGGTTCAATGACCGAGGGCTCGGATCTCGGAGCCATGGATCGCGCGCCACAATTACGCGAGAAGTCCGATGGCGGCGCCTGGGGGCTTTGGGAGACCCTGGCCGCGGGCCGGCCGGAGTTTGGCAACCCCTCGGCCTTCGCCGACCACATCGACGAGTCCAAGTGGGTCTCCTTCACAACGACCCTGCGCGATCCGACCTTCTTGCGCCTGGTGCTGGATTTGACCGGCAATGTCCCGGGCGAAGGCGGCTTGATCACCTTTCCGGAGTCGAGCTGGCTGGCCTCGATCGTGATCCCCCACCAGCCCCATTTCATCGGGCAGCCGGGCGATGTCGCCGTCTTCTGGGGCTACGGCCTGTCGGTCGACAAGCCGGGGGATTTCGTCAAGACGCCGATGTCGGCCTGTACCGGCGCGGAAATCATGACCGAGATCTTGGGCCATCTGCGCATCGAGGCGCAGTCCGCCAAGATCCTGGAGACCTCGACCTGCATCCCGTGCATGATGCCGTTCATCACCAGCCAGTTTCTGAAACGCGCCAAGGGCGACCGGCCCCTGGTCGTTCCCAAGGGCAGCCAGAACCTGGCCTTCATTGGCCAGTTCTGCGAGCTGCCCGAGGATGTGGTGTTCACCGTGGAGTATTCCATCCGCGCGGCCCAGACGGCCGTCTATGCGCTGCTGGGGCTGGATCGCACGCCACCCGCCGTCTATCAGGGCAAGTACGATCCGCGCGTGCTCTACAAAGCCTATCGGGCTTTGCACGACCTGCACGCCTGACGCTGACGGCCCCGATGAACCGTCGATAACGGTTGGGGCGTCGCCAGTTGTCGGCCAACCGAGGAGCCGACCTCATCAAAGGCCTTAGCCAAGGTGTTTCCTCGTCAAGTCTGTCGCGACGGCCGCGGGGACGAGCGCAAGCGCCGTGAAAAGCCCAACCAGCCCGTCACCCGCCTGTGCTCAAGGTTGGCAAGGCCTTCCAAGCCAAGGTGATCGCGCTGGCATTTTGTGCGCGCGTGATTGTCTTGCGGCGTCGCGCAAACGGGCGAGAGCTATTTGGCGACAGCCAGGACCCGCCTGTTGCGGGCTTCGCGGTCTTGCCGCGCAGGGCGGTGTCATGGGATGGGGGCGAAGGCCTGGGCAATCGCGCGGGCCAAATCTCTTTCCTGGAACGGCTTCTGCAAGAGGATCGCGCTGGCGTCCAGCTGCTGGGCGCTGAGCACATCGCCACTGATGAAGATGTGCGGCACAGGACCATCGAGGAGAAGCCGGCGGACGGCGGCCACGCCGCTGCCCTGGTTGAGATGGGCGTCGACGATCAACAGGTCCGGGCGCACGCGGGCGGCGGCGGAGACCGCGTCCGCTTCGGTCGCGGCGATCGCGCAAACCTCATGACCCATCGATTGCAGGGTCTCCGCCGTCAGGGCGGCGATGATCGCGTCATCTTCGACCAGCAGAATCCGCAAGGGATTGATGACGTCCGGCTCCCCGACCGCGCCCCCCTCGTTGAGCCAGGCCTGGGCCGCCTGGGTTTGCGCCGAGACGGTCTCGGCGGCCTGGAGGATTTTGAAGACGGCGGACGGCTCCGGCAAGGCGGATGGAACGGTATTGGACATGGGAGACCTCATAGGGGCGATCGTGGACGGGTCGTGGACGGGCAGGTCGCGCCAGCGGGCCGGGCGAGAACGCCGCGCAACACTCGCTCGATCCTTGGACGATCTACCGTCGACTCATCGGCTTTTGGCGAAGTCGGCGCTCGCCGCTTCTCGACGGCGAGCGCTCTCCAATCGGGTCCAAATGCCGCCATGGCCGGTGGGATGGCCTCACGGACGGACCGCGAATTATTTGGCCAGGGTGATGTCGACGCCGCTGACCGCCAGGTTGATCTCCAGGCCCTTGTCCTGGGCGTGCAGTCGGATTTCGACGCCCTTGTTGTTCTTCAGGACCGCCGTGCCGCCGCCGGCCGTACCGATCGCGCCGCCGGCGCCGGCCAAGCCGTAGACGCCGTTGAAGTCGGTCAGGGCCTTGAGGTGGTAGACCTCGGCCGTACCGGTGATCTTCTCGGCGCCGGCGCCCAGCGCGGTGACGCCCTTGGCCTTGAAGGGATAGGTTTTGCCCTGATAGGTCAGGACGCCCTTGCCCCAGCTATAGCCGACGCCCACGGCGATCAGGTCGCCGGTGAAGGTCGCGGTGGCGCTGACCGGCGCGGCCGGCGCCTTGGCCGCGAAGGTGGGCGAGGCGACGGCCATGACCACGAACGCGGCGAGAGGGCTGAGGTGAGCGAATTTCATGGTGGATCTCCTGTTCAAACCGCAAACTAGAAGATTTTGAGAAGCCTCGATCAGGCTCGGAAATTACTCACGCCAGATTTCGGGCCGTTCTCGACCCCAGGAAACTACGTCCGAACAAGTCTTGATGTGTCGCGGGTCGGTCAAAATGATATATTGATTTAAAGCAACTCTATCGCGGCGCTGTGCGCTAGATACAGGGTGCGTGTCCAATCGGATATCGCAACCGCCCAGAGACATATCATGCCCGGTCGCCGCTCCACACCGACCGCGGCCCGCCCGCCGCGGCCTTCGACGCTGCGCCATAAGCCCTTCCTAGTCGTGGCCGTGGGCGCGTCTGCGGGCGGTCTGGAGGCGTTTCGTGCACTGTTGAGAGCCTTGCCGGCTGACACGGGCATGGCGTTTGTCCTGGTTCAGCATCTGGACCCAAGCCACGATAGCTTGCTGGTCAACCTGCTGGCGGGCTGCACCCCGATGCCTCTGCAGCAGGCCGCGCAGGGCATGGCGATCCAGCCTGACCATGTCTATGTCATTCCACCCGGGGATTTCCTGGCCTTGAAGGCCGGGCTCTTTCAAATAACCGCCCCGACGGGCGCGCGCGGCGCGCGCTTGCCTTTCGATTTCCTGCTTCACGCGCTCGCCCTTGAACGCAAGGACCGCGCGGCCTGCATCGTGCTCTCCGGAACCGGCGCGGACGGGGCGGCGGGCCTGCGGGCCATCAAGGCGGCGGGCGGCTTGGTGATCGCGCAAGACGATGAGGCGGCCTATGACGGCATGCCCGCCAGCGCCATCGCCACCGGCCAGGTGGATCTGGTCTTGCCCATCATGGGGATGGCGGACGCGCTGATCGCCCATCGCGACGGCGCGCCCCAGACGGCCCAGGCGGGCGCCAAGCCGGTCCTCGCCGACCCCTTTGAAGCGATCATCGATCTGGTGCGGCGCAAGACCCCGCATGACTTCAGCGCCTACAAGCCAGGCACCCTGACCCGGCGCATCGAGCGTCGCATGGCGATGGCGTCGCTGAAGCCGACGCAGATCCAGGCCTATCTCGAGACGCTGAAGGGCGACCCGGCCGAGGTCGAGGACCTGGCCAAGGATCTCTTGATCCATGTCACCAGCTTCTTCCGCGACCCCAAGGTTTTCGAGTTTCTGGCCAAGACGACGGTGCCCGGTCTGGTGGCGTCTCATCCAGATCGTTCGCTTCGCGTCTGGGTGGCGGGCTGCAGCACCGGCGAGGAAGCCTATTCCATCGGCGTCCTGTGTCTCGAAGCCCTGAAGGCGGCCGGCCTGACATCAAAGCCGCAGATCTTCGCCTCTGATATCGACGCCGGCGCGATCGCGTTCGCGCGCGAAGGGCTTTATCCGCTCTCCATCGCCAGCGACGTGTCGCCCGAGCGGCTCGCGGCCTACTTCGTCAAGGAGCCCAACGGCTACAGGGTCTCGGCCGAACTGCGCGCCACCATCGTCTTCACGGTCCACGACATCCTCGGCGACCCGCCGTTTTCGCGCCTGGACATGGTGTCTTGCCGCAACGTGCTGATCTATCTGGGCATCGACGCCCAGGCCAAGACGGTATCGCTGTTCCACTTCGGACTTCGCGGCGACGGCGTCCTGCTGCTGGGCAAGGCGGAAACCGCCGGCTACGCCAAGGGCCAGTTCGAACCGATCGCCAAGACCGAGCGGCTCTATCGCCAGGTCGGCGTGGCGCGTCCGGGCGACCTGAGCGGCCTGTTCCAAGACGCCGATAGAACCTTCGCCAAGACCCACATCACCGCGTCGGCCGCACCCTCCCGCCAAGCCGCGCTCGCCGAGCTTTGCAAAGAGCAACTGCTAGCCAACTTCATGCCGGCCGCGGCCTTGGTGACCAGCAAGCACGAGTGCCTCTATCTGACCGGCGCGATCGACTCCTATCTGAACGTCCCGGTGGGGCACCCGACCCAGGATCTCCTGGCCATGGTTCCCACGAGCATTCGGGTGAAGCTGCGCTCGGCGATCCGCCAGGCGGGCCTGGAAGGCGCCCGCGTCCGTCTGGATGGCGGACACATCGAGCATGACGGTCGCACCCAGCGCTTCAGGCTCGAGGTCCAGCCTGTGCGCAACGGCGAGGATACGCTGTTCCTGGTCTGCTTCATCGAAAAGCCGGGGGAGGCCGTAGTGTCCGCTCGGGCTGTCGGCCAGGCGAGCGCGGGTCGTGAGGCGGAATTGGAGCGCGAGCTTGAGGCGACCAAGGCCGAGTTGCGCGGCGCGCTCCTGGACCTGGAGTTGTCCAACGAGGAGCAAAAGGCGATCAATGAGGACGCCTTGTCGGTCAACGAGGAGTTCCAGTCGACCAATGAGGAACTGCTGACCTCCAAGGAGGAGCTGCAGTCGCTGAACGAAGAGCTGACGGCGCTCAACAGCCAGCTGCAGGAGACCCTGGAGCGCCAACGCACCACCATGGATGACCTGCAGAACGTCCTCTACAGCACCGATCTGGCGACCCTGTTCCTGGATCGCGACCTGCGGATCCGCTTCTTCACGCCGGCCACCAAGCTCCTGTTCAACGTCCTGCCCGGAGACGTCGGCCGCCCGCTGGCCGACCTGAGGTCGCACACCGAGGACGACCAGTTGCTCGCCGACGCCAAGGTGGTGCTCAGCGGGCTGGTGCCGATCGAGCAGGAGATCGAAGCCGAAGAGGGGCTGTGGTTCGTCCGGCGGATCCTGCCCTATCGGGCGCATGATGGCGGCGTCGAGGGTGTCGTCATCACCTTCACGGACATCACGGAGCGCAAGCATGTCGCGCGCGCTCTGGAGGAGGCCAAGCAGGTCGCCGACACCGCCAACCGCGCCAAGTCCCGCTTCCTGGCGGTCGCCAGCCACGATCTGCGCCAACCGCTCCAAGCTCTGTCCTTGCTGCAGGGGCTGCTGGCCAAGCTGGTCGAGACCGACCGCGCCAAGGGTCTCGTCGCGCGTCTGGACGAAACCCTGGGCGCCATGGCCGGGATGCTCAACACCCTTCTGGACATCAACCAGATCGAGGCGGGCACCCTCCAGGTCGATAAGGCCGTCTTCCCGGTCAACGACATCCTTGAGCGCTTGAAGGCAGAGTTCTCCTACCAGGCCAGGGCCCAGGGCCTGGAGCTGGTCAAGGTTCGCTCGACGCTCTGGGTCGACAGCGATCCACGTCTGCTCGAGCAGATGATCCGCAACCTGCTGGGTAACGCCCTCAAATATACCAAGCAGGGCAAGGTCCTGCTCGGTTGCCGCCGCAGCCACGACACGGTCCGTATCGAGGTCTGGGACTCCGGCATGGGCATCGCCGAGAGCCAACTGGGCGCGATCTTCGATGAGTACCACCAGATCGATAACGCCGCCCGCGAGCGAAGCCGCGGACTTGGGCTGGGCCTATCGATCGTCAAACGCCTGGGCGACTTGATGGGCCATGCCGTGCGGGTCCAGTCACGACCCGGGCGCGGCTCGGTGTTCTGCATTGACGTCGATCGGCCACAGACCGGAGCGACACGTCGCCTCGCGGCGCGGGACGTCATCGTCGCCCCGGTCAAGACGGCCGAGCGGATAGGCTCGATCCTGGTCGTCGACGACGATCCGGATATTCGTGAACTGCTGCGGCAGTTGCTGGAAGCCGAGGGCCACACCGTCATGGCCGCGGTCGATGGGCTCGAAGCGCTCGAACTGCTGGCGCATCGGGTCATCGCGCCGGATATCGTCCTGTCGGACTTCAATCTGCCGGGCGGCATGAACGGATTGGAACTGGCTGCTCAGGCGCGCGGCGCCCTGCATCGTCAGGTCGCCGTGGCGATCCTGACCGGGGACATCTCCGCCGGCACGCTGCGCGACATCGCCCAGCAGGCTTGCGTCCACCTCAGCAAGCCGGTCAAGCTTCACCAACTGAACCGCCTGATCCAGGGTTTCCTTGCCAGCGCGGCGGCGGGTCAGCCGGTCGAGCTGCTCGAACACCACGTGGACGCCCCGGTCGTCTATGTCGTGGACGACGACGATAGCGTTCGCGCGGCGATCTGCAGCGTGCTCGAGGACGAGCACATCGCCGTGGAAGCCTTTCACACGGCCGAAGCCTTCCTGCACGCCTTCAAGCCGGGACGTGAAGCCTGCCTCTTGGTCGACGCCTATCTGCCCGGCATGGGCGGCCTGGATCTGCTTCATCAGCTGTCAGCAGCCGGTCACCATCTCCCGACCATGATGATCACCGGCCACAGCGACGTCTCGATCGCTGTCCAGGCGATGAAGGCGGGGGCCTCTGAGTTCATCGAAAAGCCGATCGCGCGCCTGGATCTGCTGGCGGCGGTGGCGCGCGCCCTGGACCAGGCGCACGACGCCACCAGTTCCTCGGCCTGG
Source organism: Caulobacter sp. FV1ye6ST (assembly GCF_058681225.1). Lineage (NCBI taxonomy): Bacteria > Pseudomonadati > Pseudomonadota > Alphaproteobacteria > Caulobacterales > Caulobacteraceae > Caulobacter > Caulobacter sp. FV1ye6ST. The sequence goes on along the minus strand of NZ_CM178733.1, from coordinate 2,693,694 downwards.
CGCATCAGCGCGGGCGCCAAGATCGCCAGCCTGACCTCGCGCCAGCACGAGATTCTCAACCTGGTGCTGGCCGGTCACCCCAGCAAGAACATCGCCGCCGATTTGGGCATCAGCCAGCGCACGGTCGAAAATCATCGCGCGACGATCATGAAGAAGACCGGAGCCAAATCGCTTCCGGCCTTGGCCAGGCTGGCGCTCGCCGCGGCATGACAGCGTCCAAAGCCGACGCGTACGGGGTTACCGTCCGACGCCGTTGGCGTACGCCGCTTTCGCCCAAGGGGGTCTTATACGCGGCGCTGGCCGCCAACCTCCTGGTCGCCCTGACCCAGGCCGCGGCGGCGGCCTGGACGGGCAGTTCGGCCATGACCAGCGAGGCCGTTCACTCCTTCGTCGATACGCTCAACGAGTTCTGCTGCTCTACGGCATCCGCAGGTCCGACCGGCGGGCCGATATCGAGCATCCCCTGGGCTATGGCCGCGAGCTCTATTCTGGAGCTTTGTCGTGGCGTGACCGGGGCCAACGGCTTGATCACCGTGCAACTGGCGCCCGACCAGATCCTTGTGGCCCTTAGTCTGAAGTTCGCCGACGAGATGCGCACCGGCCAGATCGAAGCCCAGGTCATCGCGGTCGAGCAGAAGGTTCGGGCCGCCTATCCGCAGGTGGTGGCGCTGTTCATCAAGCCGCAGACCGACCTCTCGTTTCGCGCCTCGCGCCGCGCGCGCCTTGGCGCGGCGGCCGACGACAAAGCTAAAGACTAGGGGTGGGCTTCCTCGAATTCGGCGTCGACGACGTTGTCGTCGGCCGCCGGCTCGCCAGGGGCTGAGGCCTGGCCCTGCTGGGCGGCATACATCGCCTCGCCCAGTTTCATCGACGCCTCGATCAGCGTCTGGGTGTTGGCGCGGATCACCTCGGCGTCATCCCCGTCCTTGACGGCCGTCAGCTCCGCAAGCGCGGTCTCGAGCGCGGTCTTGTCGGCCGCCGGGACCTTGTCGCCATGCTCGGCCAGGGCCTTGGCGCTGGAATGCAAGGTCGCGTCCGCATGGTTCCTGGCCTCGACGACCTGCTTGCGCGTGTCGTCCTGGGCTTTGTTGGCCTCGGCGTCCTTGACCATCTTGTCGATGTCGCCGTCCGAGAGGCCGCCATTGGCCTGGATGCGGATGGATTGCTCCTTGTTGGTCGCCTTGTCCTTTGCCCCGACATTGACGATGCCGTTGGCGTCGATGTCGAAGGTGACCTCGACCTGCGGAACGCCGCGCGGGGCCGGCGGAATGCCGACCAGGTCAAACTGGCCGAGCATCTTGTTGTCGACCGCGATCGGTCGCTCGCCCTGGAACACCCGGATGGTTACCGCCGACTGGTTGTCGGCCGCCGTGGAGAAGGTCTGGCTGCGCTTTGTGGGGATGGTGGTGTTGCGCTCGATCAGCGGCGTGAACACCCCGCCCAGGGTCTCGATCCCCAGGGTCAGGGGCGCGACATCCAGCAACAGCACGTCCTTGACGTCGCCCTGCAGGACGCCGGCCTGGATCGCCGCGCCCAAGGCCACGACCTCGTCGGGATTGACGCCCTGGTGGGGTTCGCGGCCGAAGAAGGCCTTGATGACCTCCTGCACCCGCGGCATCCGCGTCATGCCGCCGACCAGCACCAGCTCGTCGATGTCCGAGACCTTGTAGCCGGAGTCCTTGAGCGCCTGCTCGCAGGGCCCGATGGTCTTGGTGATCAGGTCCTCGACCAGGGCCACCAGCTTGGCCCGCGTCAGCTTGATGTTGAGATGGACGGGCCCGGCGGCGTTCATCGAGATGAAGGGCAGGTTGACGCTGTACTGCAGGACGCTGCTCAGTTCCTTCTTGGCCTTCTCGGCCTCCTCACGCAGACGCTGCAGGGCCAGCTTGTCCTGGCGCAGATCAAGGCTGGTTTCCTTTTTGAATTCGTCGATCAGGTAATCGACGATCCGCAGGTCGAAATCCTCGCCGCCCAGGAAGGTGTCGCCATTGGTGGCCTTGACGTCGAAGACGCCATCCTCGATCTCCATGATCGACACATCGAAGGTGCCGCCGCCTAGGTCATAGACGGCGATCTTCTTGCCCTCGGTCAGGCCGATGCCATAGGCCAGGGCCGCGGCCGTGGGCTCATTGATGATCCGAAGAACTTCGAGGCCGGCGATCTTGCCTGCGTCCTTGGTCGCCTGACGCTGGGCGTCGTTGAAATAGGCCGGCACGGTGATGACCGCCTGATCGACGCTCTCGCCCAGATGGGCCTCGGCCGCTTCCTTCATCTTCTGCAGGATGAAGGCCGAGATCTGCTGGGGCGAATAGTCCTTGCCGTTGGCGCGGACCCAGGCGTCGCCCTTGGGGCCGGCGACGATCTCATAGGGCACCATGCCCTTGTCCTTGGCGACCAGCGGATCATTGAACTGGCGGCCGATCAACCGCTTGATCGCATAGAAGGTATTGGCCGGATTGGTCACCGACTGGCGTTTGGCCGACTGGCCCACCAGTCGCTCGCCATCGTCCTGCACGGCGACGACCGACGGGGTGGTGCGGGCGCCCTCGGCGTTCTCGACCACCTTGGGCGTCTTGCCATCCATCACCGCCACGCAGGAATTGGTGGTGCCCAGGTCAATCCCGATGATCTTGCCCATGACGCGTTCGCCTTGCTGGTTGTCGAGAATCCGGGGCGGGATATCGCGGTCGACAACCTTGTCTGCCGCCGACGACCGGACCGGTTTGAAGCCCATCCTAGTCGCCGACGAGGCGGACCTATCAGGCTCGGAAACTACGCAGAGAGCGGCTGGCTGGCTTGCGCGCCCCCGTCAGGACGCTGTCGCGAACTGTGCAAACGCCGTGGCGCGCACCTGGTCCAGGCAGGTCGCGACCGCCTCGGCCGTGATGCCCGGGACGATGGCGGCAAAGTGGACATGGTCCAGGACCGACATCCCGCATACGGCGGCCAGGTGGTGATCGGCCGGGTGTCCTTGCCGGTCTCGGCGAAGTCACCGGTGGGGCCGGTGAGGCTCTTGGCGACCATGGCAATCTCCGGGTTACGTCCCGCTCCGCGGCGCGCGACCACTTTGGTTGGGCGGGTGAGGGGAGAGCTTGGGGCCGCGCCCGCAAGGACGCAGGGCCCGGAAACTACGCACCCTATCCAAGCTGGCTTGCGGAGAAGAAAATCTGCCTCGAATGGGTACCTTCCGAGGCTGTGCGCAACCGGCTGGTATCGCCAACGCGACCCAATCGCGCCCCGCCGCACGGGCGGCGGGGCTTCAAATCGGCTTGAGCTCGCGTGCCTCACACAGTCTCCAGCTCGCGTCGCGCCGCACCGATCCCCGGGGCTGCCTTGGCGAAATCCAGAACCACGCGGGAGGGGACGTCTCCGTGCTCCAGCCGTTCGAAGACATCGTTGATCGCCGAGAGTGGCTGCAGTTCGATGTCGGCCTTGATCTTGCCCGCGGCGGCGAAGGCTAGACATTCGGCCATATCCTCGCGAGTGCCGACGAATGAGCCGCGTACGGTGATGCAATTGGCCACCACGTCGAACAGCGGCAGAGGGAAGTCACCAGGCGGCAGGCCGACCAGCACGCAGGTGCCGCGCTTGCGGGTCATGCCGACACCCTGATTGAAGGCCGGCAGGGACGGCGCGGTGATCAATACGCCGTGCGCCCCGCCGCCGGTTCCGGCCTTCACGGCCGCGATGACGTCTTTGGCCTTGGCGTTGACCACCAGATCGGCCCCCAGCTTCTCTGCGTGCGCGAGCTTCCCGTCGTCGATATCGACGGCGCAGACCTGCAGGCCCATGGCCTTTGCGTATTGCACGGCTAAGTGGCCCAGGCCGCCGATACCAGAGATGGCGATCCACTCGCCGGGTTTGGCGCGGGTTTCCTTGATGCCCTTGTAGGTCGTGATCCCGGCGCAGATCAGCGGCGCGGCCTCGATGGCGCTCAGGCCGTCCGGGATATGGGCGACATAGTTGGGATCGGCGATCAGATATTCGGCGAAGCCGCCGTTGCGGGTGTAGCCGCCGAATTCGGCTTCGCCGCAGACCGTCTCCCAAGCCGCCAGGCAGTGCTCGCAGTGGCCGCAGGCTGAATAGAGCCAAGGCACGCCGACGCGGTCGCCTTTCTTGACGATAGTCACGCCCGCGCCCAGCGCGACGACCCGGCCGATCGCCTCATGGCCGGGGATGAAGGGCAGGCTGGGCTTCAGCGGCCAGTCGCCATTGCGGGCGTGCAGATCGGTGTGACAGACGCCGCAGGCCTCGGTCTTGACCAGGATCTGGCCCGGGCCCGGCGTCGGCACATCCCATTCCTGCAGCTCCAGAGGCTTTCCGAACGCCGTGACGACGGCGGCCTGCATCTTTTTGGAAGTCATGATGGCATCCTTTTCGGGGAGATCGGTTTAGGCGAAATCGCCTCGATGGGACTCAGGCGGCGGCGGCGCCCAGGCCGCGAACGGCCTGGATCATCTTCACCAGCACGGCCTCGGCGTCGCCGTAGACCATGTTGCAGTTGTCGCCGTAGAACAGGGCGTTCTTGATCCCTGCATAGCCCGTGCCCTCGCCGCGCTTGATCACGTAGACCTGCTTGGCCTTGTCGGCGTTGAGGATCGGCATGCCGTAGATCGGCGAGGATTTCTCGGTCCGGGCCGCCGGGTTGACGACGTCATTGGCGCCGATGACCAGCGCCACGTCGGCGGCGGCGAAGTCGCCATTGATGTCGTCGAGCTGATAGATCAGGTCATAGGGCACGCCGGCTTCGGCCAGCAGAACGTCCATCTGGCCCGGCATTCGTCCGGCCACGGGATGGATGGCGAACTTCACGTCGACGCCCGCCGCCTGCAGCAGCTTGACGAACTCATAGAGCTTCTGCTGGCCTTGGGCGGCGGCCAGGCCGTAGCCCGGGATGATGATGACCTTGCTGGCGTAGCGCATGGCGATGCCGGCGTCGGACGCCTGCACCGGCCGCAGGCTGCCCGCGATGGCGCCCTGCGTCTCCTTGGGAACCTCGCCGAAATTGGTGAACACCACATTGGAGACCGAGCGGTTCATCGCCTTGGCCATCAGCAGGGTCAGCAGCAGCCCCGCGGCGCCGACCACCATGCCGGCGATCATCAAGGCCGGATTTTGCAGCACGAAGCCTTCCAGGCCGACCGCCAGGCCGGTAAGGGCGTTATAGATCGAGATCACCACCGGCATGTCGGCGCCGCCGATCGGCAGGGTCATCATCGCGCCGAACACTAGAGCGGCGCCGAAGAAGATATAGATCCAGGTCGAGGTCGCCAGCAGCAGTGGCGATCCGCTCAGGACCGCGAACAGCACGCAACCGCCGACCGCCAGGGTTGCCGCCATGACCGCGGCGTTGGCGGCCTGCTGGCCCTTGAATCTCAGGGGCTTCTTGATCACGCCGTCCAGTTTGGCCCAGGCGATCACGGATCCCGACAGCGAGACCGCGCCGATCAGCGCGCCCAGCAGGGTGACGACGAGCGTCGTCGGGCCCGAGGTCTTGCCGCCGAAGAGTTCGACCGAGGCGATGGCGCCGGCCGCGCCGCCGCCCATGCCATTATACAGCGCCACCATCTGCGGCATGGCGGTCATGGCGACCTTCTTGCCGCTCAACCAGGCCAGTCCGCCGCCTATGGCGAGGGCGACCAGAGCCAGACCAATATTGACCGCCAAGTGGGGCTTGGCCGCCTCGCTGACGCTGAACACATAGAGGAAACTGGCGAGGATGGCGGCGACCATCCCGACGCCGGCGACGAAGATACCGGACGCCGCCGTAGCCGGCGACGACATCCGCTGCAGGCCGAACAGGAACAGGAAGGCGGCCGCGAGATCGGCTACGCCGATGATCAAGGCGGGGATCTGGGTGAGCATGTCGGGCCTCAGCTCTTCTTACGGTGATGCGAGCGAGCGAGGGCGGGCTTGGCGTCGCTGGTCTGGAACATGGCCAGCATCCGGGTGGTGACGGCGAAGCCGCCGGCGGCGTTACCGGCGCCCAGCAGCACCGCGGCGAAGCCGATCGCCTGCTCCTGGACGGTGCTGGCGTTGAGCAGGGCATAGAGGCCGCCGACCACGACGATGCCGTGCACGAAGTTGGAGCCCGACATCAGCGGGGTGTGCAGGATGGCCGGCACATGGCCGATGATCACCCAGCCGGCGAAGCCCGCCAGCATGAAGACATAGACGGCCACGAAGCCGTCCATCGCGATCGAGAGGTCCATGGGGTTCTCCGGCGCCGGCTCAGGCCGACTGGGCGGGCTGTTTGGCGGTCTTGGGTTTGGGGGCGTCGCTGGCGCCGTCGGCGTCGCAAAGCTTGCCGTCGTGGGTGAGGGCGGTCTTGGCCAGCACCTCGTCGGTCCAGTCGATGGTGATGATGTTGTCCTTCATCATCAGGGCCAGCAGGGCGTACTGGTTCTTGGCGTAGAGTTCGCTGGCGTCGCGGCCCAACATCGACGGCACGTTCAGCGGGGCGATGAGGGTCACGCCGCTGACCTGGATCGTCTGACCTGGCTGGGTGTCCTCGCAGTTGCCGCCGCCCTCGGCGGACAGGTCGACGATGACCGAGCCGGGCTTCATCCCCGTGACCTGGGCCGCGCTGATCAGGTTGGGCGACGCCTTGCCTGGGATCGCCGCCGTGGTGATGATCAGGTCGGACGCCTGGATGTGCTGCGTCAAGGCCTTGTCGACCTTGGCTTTTTCCTCGGCGGTCAGGGCGCGGGCGTAGCCGCCCTTGCCGGTGGCGTCGACGCCGGTCTCCACGAAGGCGGCGCCCAGCGACAGGGCCTGCTCCTTGGTCTCGGGGCGAACGTCGTAGCCCTCGACGACCGCGCCCAGGCGGTGGGCGGTGGCCATGGCCTCCAGGCCGGCGACGCCCAGGCCCATGACCAGAACCTTGGCCGGTCCGATGACCCCGGCGGCCGAGGTGATCTTGGGGAGCACCCCGGGCATATGCGTCATGCCCAGCGCTACTGCATAATAGCCCGCCACGGCCGACTGGCTCGACAGCGCGTCCATGGCCTGGGCGCGCGAGATCCGCGGGACCCGCTCCATGGCGAAGCAGGTGATCTTGCGGGCCAGCAGCCTTTTGACCAGCTCGGGCTCCCTGTCCGCATAGATGAAACTGACCAGGATCGAACCGGGCTTCATGGCGTCGACCACCGCCAGGGCCGGCGGCTGGACCGCCAGCACCACGTCGGCGGCGGCGACCATGGCGGCGCGATCCTCCAGGATCGCGACATCCTCGAAGGCCGCGTCGGGAAGCCGGACAGCCTCGCCGGCGCCGGCCTGCATGTGCAGCTTGGCGCCCAGCTTGATCAATTTGGGAATGACCGAGGGAGTCAGGGCGACGCGCCGTTCGTGGGGCTGCGTCTCCTTGAGGACCGCGACATTGACATACATTTCGAGAACTCCAGTCCCTGCCGCGCGATCGACGGCCAACGGCGGGCAAGGTCGTTGGCCGTACGAAGTCGCGCCTTAGGTCGGGGCGTCCATGGACGCGACGCGGACCAGCTTCTTGTTGACGAACTGCTGGATGCCCATGTCGCCCAGCTCGCGGCCATAGCCGGAGTTCTTGATGCCGCCGAAGGGCAGTTCGGCGTCGGACCAGTCGATATTGTTGATGAACATCATGCCGGTTTCGACGGCGCTGGCGACGCGCTTGCCGCGGGCGGTGTCCTTGCACCACACCGAGCCGCCGAGGCCGAAGTCGGAGTCATTGGCCAGGGCGATCGCCGCCGCCTCATCCTTGACCCGGAAGAACATCGCCACCGGGCCGAAGAATTCGTCGCGGAAGGCGGGGTTGTCGGGCTTGATGTCGGTCAGGATGGTCGGTTCCATGTACGAACCGGGACGATCGATGCGTTTTCCACCCATCAGCACCTTGGCGCCCTTGGCGACGGCCGTGTCGACCTGCTTCAGGAGCTGTAGGAGGGCCGCTTCGCTGGACAGCGGACCCAGGGTGGTCTTCTCGTCCATCGGATCGCCGGCCTTCAGCGCCTTGAGCGCCGCCTGGAACTTGGCCAGGAACTTGTCGGCGATCGCGTCGACGACGATGAACCGCTTGGCCGCGCAGCAGGTCTGGCCGGTATTGTACATCCGGCCCCAGACCGCCCAGGGGATCGTCTTCTCCAGGTCGGCGTCCTCCAGCACGATGAAGGCGTCGCTGCCGCCCAGTTCCATCGAGGAGATCTTCAGGTTCTGGCCAGCGCGGGCGGCGACGCTCTGGCCGGCGGCGACGCTGCCCGTCAGGCAGACGCCCTTGACCCTGGGATCATCGACCACCTTGTCGGCCTGCTCGTGGGAGATCAGCAGATTGGTATAGAGGCCCGCCGGCGCGCCGGCTTCGATCAGCAATTGTTCAAAGGCGATGGCGCACTGCGGCACGATCCCTGCGTGTTTCACGACCAGCACATTGCCGGCCATCAGGTGCGGACCGGCGACGCGAGCCAGCTGGTAATAGGGGAAGTTCCAGGGCTCGACGCCGAAGATCACCCCGATCGGGCTGCTCTCCATATGGGCTTCGCCGACGGTGGGGTTTAGCTTGACCGGGGCGAGGAAACGTTCGGCGTTCTTGGCGTAATAGGCGAGAATTCGCGAGCTGAACTCGACCTCGCCGCGCGCTTCGCTGATCCGCTTGCCCATCTCTTGGGTCATCGTCTTGGCCAGGGAGTCGACATTGGCGTGCATCAGGGCCGAGGCCTTGGCGATGATCACCGCGCGCTCGGCGTAGCTCTTATGGCGCCAGGTCTCGAAACAGGTCGCGGCCTTGGCAAGGGCCGCGTCGAGGGCCTTGTCGCTCATCGCGTCAAAGGATTCGACGGGCGTGCCGTTGAAGGGATTGGTGCTTTGATAGGTCATGAGATCTGTCCTGTTGGCTGTGTCGTTCGGCCCCGCGATGACGTTGTAGGCCCGCGCTAGGCCTCGAGGATGACCTTCAGCGCCTTGGTCTTGGCGGCGTTGCCGAAGGTCTCGTAGGCCTCGAGAATGTCGGCCAGCTTGAATCGGTGGGTGATCAGCTGCTTTGGGTCGATCTTGTTGGCCTTGAGCACCTTGAGCAGCATCGGCGTGCTGACCGTGTCGACCAGGCGGGTTGTGATGCTGATGTTGCGGTCCCAGAGGCGCTCGAGATGGAGCGCCACCGGCAGGCCATGCACGCCGATATTGGCGATCACCCCGCCTGGCGCGATGATCTGCTCGCAAAGCTCAAAGGTCGCCGGAATGCCGACAGCCTCGATCGCGGTGTCGACGCCCCGGTTTTCGGTCAGCTTCATCAGCGCCTCCACCGCCTTGCCGTCGCCGCTGTTTATCGTCTGGGTCGCGCCGAAGCGCTTCGCGGTCTCAAGGCGGTTGTCGTCCAGGTCGATCATGATGATCTCACCCGGGGAGTAGAACTGCGAGGTGAGCAGGGCGGCCAGGCCGATGGGGCCCGCGCCGACAATGGCCAGGGTGGCGCCCGGCTGGACCTTGCCGTTGAGCACGCCGCATTCGAATCCGGTGGGCAGGATATCGCTGAGCATGACCAGCGCTTCCTCGTCGGCGCCATCGGGGATGGGATAGAGGCTGGTGTCGGCGTGCGGCGTGCGAACGAACTCGGCCTGGGTGCCGTCGATGGTGTTGCCGAGGATCCAGCCACCGGTGGTGCAGTGCGAGAACATCCCCTTGCGGCAGTATTCGCACTTTCCGCAGGCGCTGACGCAGGAGATCAGAACTCGGTCGCCCGCCTTGAAGGCCGTGACTGCGGCGCCGACGCTGTCGACAACCCCGACACCTTCGTGGCCCAGGACCCGGCCGGGCTCGCAACTGGGCAGGTCTCCCTTCAGGATGTGCAGATCGGTGCCGCAGATCGTGGTCTTGGTGATCCGGATAATAGCGTCGGTCGGATCGATGATGCTGGGCTTGGGGTGGTCCTCGAAAGCCTTCTTGCCGGGCCCATGATAGACAAGGGCCTTCATCGTCGCGATCTTGGTCATGGCGTTCATGAGTTGGGCCTCGCAGGTCTGAATGGCGATGCGAGCCAAGGGCCCGCTTCAGTCTTGGCCCTAAGACTGGGACGCGCGGCCGGCGCTCGACAGGGTCGGAAAGTACTCAATCGGGACCGCGGCATGGCCGCGTCGCCCAGGCTCGCCCGGCTTGAGTAGATTCCGAACCTCAGCGGGCTGTGACGCGCGGGCTAGGGTCACCTCACACCTGGGTGACCATGAACAACTCAATCGCGCGGCGGCCTTTCGACCTGGCCCTCCTGACCCCCGAGCAGATGGCGTGGGCTGACCGTCAAACGATCGCCGGCGGCGTCAGCGGAGTCGCGCTGATGGAGGCTGCCGGCGGCGCCGTCGCGGCGGCCGTGATCGCCCGTTGGTCGCCGGGCGCGACCACGGTGCTTTGCGGACCCGGCAATAATGGCGGCGATGGCTTCGTCGCGGCGCGCCGCCTGGCGGCCGCGGGCTGGCCGGTCACAGTGGCTCTGCTGGGCGCTCGAGATCACCTGTCCGGCGACGCCGCGCGCAACGCCGCTCTTTGGTCCGGCGCGGTCACGGCGCTTTCTCCCTCTTGTCTCGACGGCGCGGGCCTGGTGATCGACGCCATCTTCGGCGCCGGCCTGTCGCGGCCCATCGAGGGGGCGGCTCGGCTGACCCTGGAGGCCTTAAGCGTCATGGGCCTGCCGGTGTGCGCGGTGGACGTGCCTAGTGGTCTCGATGGCGCCACCGGACAGGTTCGCGGGGTGGCCGCCGCCGCCGATCTGACCGTGACCTTCTTCAGAAAGAAGCCCGGCCATCTGCTGTTTCCTGGGCGGCGGTTATGCGGCGATCTGGTGCTGGCCGATATCGGTACGCCTGACGACGTGCTGGAGGCGATCGCTCCCAACACGTTCGAAAACGAACCGGCGCTTTGGCTGGATGGCTACCCCTGGCCGCAAGCCGAGGGGCACAAGTATCAACGCGGCGAGGTTCTGGTGCTGGGCGGCCCGGCCGTCGCCGGCGCCGCCCGCATGACCGCCCGCGCCGCCATGCGCATCGGTGCGGGCCTAGTCACTCTGGCGGCGCCGACCTCGACCTGGGCGATCGACGCGACGGCCTTGTCCGGCGTCATTGTCCGCGAACTCCGCGACGCCGACGATTTTCGGAAACTTCTCGGCGACGCCCGGCGTAACGCCATCGTCGTCGGACCCGGAGCAGGGGTCGGCAAGGCGACACGGCGCCATGTCCTGTCAGCGCTGTCGACCAAGCGGGCGGTGGTGATCGACGCCGATGCGATCACCTCTTTCGAGGCCCACCCTCAACGCCTGTTCGACGCCATCTCCGGCCCCTGCGTTCTGACGCCGCACGCTGGCGAGTTCGCCCGGCTGTTTGGCGCTCTGGACAAGACGGCGGACAAGCTGACCCGCGCCCGGCAGGCGGCGGCGCAAAGCGGCGCGGTCATCGTGCTCAAAGGCGCCGACACCGTGATCGCCGCGCCGGACGGCCGCGCGATCATCAATGCCAACGCCCCGCCGCAACTGGCGACCGGCGGCAGCGGCGACGTGCTGGCGGGGTTTGTCGCCGGCCTGCTCGCCCAAGGTCTCCCTGCCTTTGATGCGGCCGCAGCGGCGGTTTGGTTGCATGGCGCGGCTGCAGCGGCGTTTGGCCTTGGACTGGTCGCCGAAGATCTGCCGGAGGGCATGCCCGGCGTGCTGCAAGCCCTAGCGCGGAGCCGAACCTGACATGCAAGCCATGGTGCTCAGCACGGTCGGTGCGCCCCTGCAATGGACCGATCTTCCCGACCGGACACCGGGCCCGGGCCAGGTGCGGGTCAAGATCGCCGCCTGCGGCGTTTGCCGAACAGACCTGCACGTCGTCGACGGTGAGCTTCCCGATCCGCGGGTTCCCATCATCCCCGGTCACGAGATCGTCGGCCGGATCGATCTGGTCGGTGAGGGGGTTGTGGACCTAACGGTGGGCCAGCGGGTCGGCGTTCCCTGGCTGGGCCACACCTGCGGGATCTGTCCCTACTGCCAAATACAGCGCGAGAACCTCTGCGACGCCCCGCTGTTCACCGGCTACACGCGTGACGGCGGCTTCGCGACCGCCACCATCGCCGACGCGAGATATGCCTTCCCGATGGGCGAGGACGGCGACGACGTCTCCCTGGCCCCGTTGCTGTGCGCCGGCCTGATCGGCTGGCGGTCGCTGACCATCGCCGGACCGGGCGCGGCCCTGGGCATCTACGGTTTCGGCGCCGCCGGTCATATCGTGGCGCAGATCGCCCGATGGCAGGACCGGGCGGTCTACGCCTTCACGCGACCTGGCGATCTGGCGGGCCAAGCCTTCGCCCGGAGTCTGGGCGCTGTCTGGGCAGGCGGCTCGGACGAGGCGCCGCCCGCGCCACTGGATGCGGCGATCATCTACGCCACCGTGGGTGACCTCGTACCTCTGGCGCTGAAGGCTGTGCGCAAGGGCGGACGCGTGGTCTGCGCGGGCATCCACATGAGCGACATTCCCAGCTTCCCGTATCGGATTTTGTGGGAAGAGCGGCAGCTGATGTCGGTCGCCAATCTGACCCGTCAGGACGGCCTCGATTTCCTCGCCCTGGCTCCGAAGATGGGCATCATCACCAAGACGACCACCTACTCGCTCCAACAGGCCAATACGGCGCTGGCGGACTTGCGGGCCGGACGGTTCGAAGGCGCGGCGGTTCTGGTCCCCTAGTGCGTTTCACAAAGTTGACGCTGGTGAGGTGAAGACCGGCGCATGAGCGTGAAACGCTCTGCGCCGTCACTGGCCATCACCGGTGTGCTGGCCTTGGTCGTCGTCGCCTAGCTTGTCTGCGTGAAGCTCGCCAAGGGCTTGTCACCCACGCATGACGCCCAAGTCCGCCAGCGGACGCGAAGGTCTTCTGGAGCTCGGCGGCCCGCGCCCCGACTGAAAGACATCTGATGACCCGATCCCGTTTCACGAGCTTGAGGACCCAATTTGACTGGACCGGCCTCCGGGACGGGCCATTTCGCGCCGTGAAAGCGAGGCCCGGCGAGTCGCCTAAAATAACTCGTCTGATGTTAAAAGCCGCGGCGCTTGGCGCATGCGCCCAGTCCGGTCTGACGTAGGAACAATGAGTAGTCGGCGCCCCCTTGGAGGGAGCGCCGACGATCCGTCAAAAGCTTTTGCGGATGCTGGCGTACAGGTACCGGCCGTAGGGCTGGTACATCGACGCCAGGTAGCCGTTCGACGACAGCGGAGGCTGCTCGTTGCTCAGGTTACGCACACCAAGCTTCAAGCGGGTATTGGCCGCCCAACCCTTGGTGAATTCGTACTGGCCGTAGACGTTGGTGGTGATCTGCGAGTCGATGATCCACGGAGCGCCGGCCGAATCGATCAGGCCCGTGTCGTCGACATCAGAGATGTATTGGGTGAACACCCCGGCCGAGAACTGGTCGAGGCTCCAGCTCAGCGCGGCGGTCCATTTCCAGTCCGGCTTGCCGTTCTGGCGGATGTAGCTGCCGCCGCCGCTGATTGTGGTGCCGGCGTTGATCTTGCCGCCCGAGCGCGCCGCCAACAGTTCCGCGATCTGTGGGGAAGGCTGCTGGTAGAACTTGATCAGGTGAGCGCCGTTGACGCTGAGATCAAAGTCACCAAAGGGCGTGCCGTGCTTGCGCCACATCAGACCGATGTCCACGCCGCGCGCTTCCTGCGGCAGGGTGTTGACATACTGATCCTTCACATAGAGCACCGTGCCGACGGGGGTCAGGCCGGTGCCGGCGAAGGCGGCGGCGTCGTCGCTGGTCGCGGCGGCCCGCACGACGTTCGGGTTGCTCGAACCGCTCTGGCGCAGCAGGTAGTCCAGGATCAGGGCGTTGCCTTCGCCAAACAGGCCCACAATGCCCTTCTGCTTCACGCGCCAGTAGTCGGTGGTGAGGGTGAAGTCGCCAAACGCCGACGGGATGAACTTCGGCTGGAACACGAAGCCGAAGCCCATGGTCTCTGAGTCTTCCGGCTTCAGGTCGGGATTGCCTGAACGCTGCGCCTGGACGCTGAGCGTGCGGGTGCAGTTGCTGAAGCTGGTGATGCGGCCGGCGCGCAGATCGGCCTCGCAGCGCACATAATCGGTGCGGGTGTTGGCGCGGGTGACGACCGTGGCGTTGATCTGCTCGAGGTTCGGAGCCTTGAAACCCTGGGCCCACGAGCCGCGAACGCGGAAGCCGTCGACCAGGTCCCAGGCCACGGCCACCTTCGGCTTAGCCACCGAACCGACGTCGCTGTACTTCTCGGCGCGGCCCGCCAGCTGCAGCTCGACGCTGCGCGCGAACGGGATGTTCATCTCGGGCGAGATGATCGGAACGGCGAACTCGACATAGGCCGAGCTGACCTTGCGCGAACCCCTGGTGTCCGGCGACGGGCTCGTGCCGACCATGTCGCTCAGATAGACCAAGCCGGTGACCGAGTTGGTATAGGTGATCGTGCCGTCGACGTGCGCGTCGCGGTCGTCACGCTGGGTCTCGCGGCGCCATTCCACGCCGGCGGCCATGCCGACATCCCCGCCCGGCAGGCTGAAGAGGTCGGGCCTGGAAACGCGGAAGTCCCAAGACGCCAGGGAGCTGGTGCTCTCGCGCTTGGACTTGAAGCGGATGGCGTCGATCGCCGCCTGGCTGCTGGGCGTGGCGTCGCCGACGCTGGGGTTGCTAACCGTGCCGCCGTTGAACGGGTTGTAGGCGTCGGCGGTCGACAGGCCGATCTGCTTCTGCGCCGCGGTGGCGCTGATGCCGTCGGAGACGTCCTTCACCTTGGCCCGCGAGTAGAGCAGGGCCGACTCCCATTTCCAGCCCATGGCGTCCCCGCGCAGGCCGGCCAGGAAGCGGTTCTGGTCGTTGGTCACGTCGACCTGCTGCTTGCCGGCGTCGACGAAGTCGTAGCTGGTCAGGGTCACGGCCAGGCCGGAGGTCGGCGCGTTGATGCCGGCCAGACGGTTGGGGTTGGCCGCGCCGTTGGCGAAGGTCACCGGACCGAAGGGGTTCCAGTAGCTGGAGGTCGGCGCCGTGATCACCTGGGCCGAGCTGGTCGTGGCCGGGGCTTGGAACGCGCGGGTCTTGGCGTGATAGACGCCGACCTCGCCGAAGGCCGTGATGGCGTCGGTGATCTGGTAGTTGCCGGTCGTGAAGACGTTCAGGCGCTTCAGCGACGGCATAACCGTCAGACCCGTGGACGCGGCGTTATAGCGCAGCTCGCGGTCCTCGCCCGAGGTGGCCGGGGCGCCGTCGTCGATGCTGATGCCGGCGCCGGCGGTGGCCAGGCTGCCCGGATAGCTGGTCGGCTGGACGTGGAAGGCCCCCGCCGAGCTGGTGATCAGGGCCGTGCCGACCCGTACCGCCGAGGCCGCCGTGAAGCTGCCCCACGGGGTGATCGTGCCGCGACCGTCCAGCGACGCGGCGCCGTCGAAGCGCGTGCCCGTGAACAGCACGCGCCGGTCGGCCGAGGCGGTGTAGATCTGGTCGGTCGTCCGCAACTCGCTGCGCTTGTCGTAGCTGACGAAGGCCGTGAGGTTACCGCGTTCGAAATTGTGCCCGAACAGGCCGTTGAACTCATATTCCTTGAGGTGGGTGTCGTGGGCCGCGCCGTACTGCGCCTCCATGTCGACGCCGTCGAAATTGTCCTTAAGCACGGTGTTGACCACGCCGGCCACGGCGTCGGTGCCATAGATGGCCGCCGCGCCGTCACGCAGGACTTCCAGGCGCTTGAGGCCCGATGTCGGGATGGCGTTGGTGTTGTAGGTGATGGTCGGCACGAGGCTGGTGCCGTCCGCCTGGCTGGTCGGGTGTGCGACCACGCGGCGGCCGTTCAGCAGCACCAGCGTGTTGCCCGAGCCGAGGTTGCGCAGGTTCACCGAACCGATGTCGCCGCGCGCCGAGTTGCTGCTGCCCGGCAGGTAGCTCGAGTTATAGTTGACGTCGCCCATCTGCGGGATGGAGCGGAACAGGTCATCGCCCGAACTGGCCGCGACGGCTTCGAGCTGCTTGGCGTCGACGACGGTCACCGGCAGGGCGGCGGTCGCCTTGGCGCCCTCGATCCGTGATCCGACGACCACGATCTCCTCGACGCTGGTGTCCTGCGCCGCACTGGACTGCTGGGCGGCCGCTTGGCTGGCCCAGGCCACGCACAGGGCCGAAGTGGCCAGCATGGCGGCGCGTAGCGCTCTCGTATTCTTCATTTGAATCCCCTCGGTATGGCCCGTCCCCCAAGAACAGGCTCAAGATTTCGGTGTCGTTCGCCTGAACCATCCCTCTTTGGAGGGCGTGGCATCCGGGCGTCCCGCGATTCACGGCCCCGGACGAAAGCTCAAGCCCTCAGTAGAAGGCGACGTTGTCGACCTCCATCCAAAGCTTCTCACCGCCCTTGCGGCCGCCCATGAACTCGACCTCGGTCAGGTCCGAGGCGGTCCAGTCGCCCTTGGCGCCGCGTTCGCCGGCGGGCTTGAGGGCCGAGAACGGGACCTCGACGGTCTTCCAGGCCGAGCCGGCCGTGAACGGCGCCGACCAGCGGCCGCTTGAGGCGCTGACGCCCAGCTGATAGTCGCCGTCGCCGCGCACCTCGAACCTTACGCCCTTGAAAGCGCGCGCGTCGACCGGCTGGATCGAACCGCGCGTCAGCGGGATGATCACGCCGGCAGAGGGCCTGGCCTTCATCGCCATGCGGGCGTTGATCGACAAGGCGTGGCCCTCGGCGCCGCGCGTGATCACCTGGCTGATCTCCACCGTGCGGTCGAGGCCGCCATCCGGATCGTCGGTGCGCAGGGTGTCGAGGCTGGAGCGGCCGTCGGCGCGCTCGAAGTCGTCGATCTGCGCCTTGGCGGGGATCGAGGACATCGTCGTGGCTTGGTTGGCGCTCAATGGCGGCGCGCCGGGACCGAAGACCAGCTTGCCGTCGATGAACACGCGATCGGTCTTCCGCACGTCGCCGATCGTTTTCCAGGGCTCGCCCTTGATCAGCACAAGGTCCGCGCGCTTGCCCTTCTCGATGGTGCCGCGGTCGCCCAGAAGGTTGATGACCTTGGCGCTCAGCGCCGTGCCGGCCATCAGGGCTTCCGCGGGCGTGAGGCCGGCGCGGACCAGCAATTCCATCTCGTGCAAGGTCGAGACGCCGTGCGGCGTGCCCGGCATGCCCGCATCGGTGCCCAGCGCGATGGTCACGCCGGCGTCGTGCAGCTTCTTGGCGTTGCCAAGGGCGTAGTCGAATTTCTTGAAGCTCTGCTTGGCCTTGGGGTCATCATCGGGATCGCGCGCCGGCTGGCCGGGTTTCGTAGGCTCGTAGACGGCGAGGGTCGGGGTGTCCGACGTGCCGCCGGCCTTGATGATCGCGATCGCCTCGGCGTCCAGCGGACGGTCCTGCAGGCTATGGGTGATGACGTCTACCTTCGCGCGGCCCGCGACCTCGCCACGATCGACGCTGACGGTGTGGGTGAAGACCTTCAGGTCGTTCTTGTGGGCCTCGTCGACCAGCGCTGTCAGAGTCCACTCGTCCATGCTGGTGTTGTCGGGCGCGCTGCCATAGCGCCAGCCGTCGGTGAAGGCTTTGATCAGGTCCGGCTTGTAAGGGATCAGCGCCTTGACCGCCGCGCGGGCGGCCTCGGGTGTATTGACCCACTTGGTCGTGGCGGTGTCGGCCCAGTCCGCGCCGTGACCGCCTGGCGTGCTCATGCGCGCGGCGAAGTTGACGTGCGGCGCGATCAGGGTCGACAGCCATTGGCGGCGCGGCGCGAATGATTCCGGCGCGGCGTTGAAGTCGTTGACCGTGGTGACGCCGGCCGAGACGTAGGCGGTGGCGATTTGCGGCGTCGTGGCCGGGACGCCGCCGGGCGTCCAGTGGGTATGCAGATCGAAGAAGCCCGGCAACAGCGCCTCGCCCTTGGCGTCGATCACCTTGGCGCCGCGCGGCGCCTTCACGTCGGGTCCGACATCGGCGATGCGCCCGTCGCGGATGACGACGTTGGCCAGATGCGGCGCGGCGCCCGTAGCGTCGAACACTGTCGCGCCCATGATGGCGACCACCTGAGCATCGCTTGCCTTGGCCGCCTGGGCGATCCCGAAGGCGGCCAGTCCAAAGCTTCCGGCCAGTGCGGTGGCCGCCAGAATGACCCTACGGATTGACTTCATGGCAATGCGATCCCCGACGTAGACGATACCGACTCCTTGATCGACGGACGAGGTTCGCGTTTCCGCCAGTCTGCGACTGTCTTGAATCATCCATTCGCCCGTCGACGGCCACGAACCCTATGACGATGCGCGCGGTCAGGTGCTCGGAGCGCGCTGACCCAATCGGCCGCCATGCGCCGGCGTTTCGTCTAAGCGGGGGCGGCGACTGGGTCGGAGGCGGTCTTATGGGCCGGGGACTTCCGAAGGCACGGACCGCTCGGGCCGCACTTTGTCATCCTCATCAATGATGCAGATCGCCACTGACCGCAGCGACACATCCAACGCAGCGTGGAACATCGTCGTCTCCCTTCGTCTTGGCAAAAACCGAGAGCTTACAGGAGAGCTTGATCCTTCACGGGTCCGCCCGACTACGCGTGCTCTTGATGCTAAACGGCATCTCGACCGCGCTGGAAAGCCGCCTGTTTCATTGAGCTCGCTCGGGGCGCCCAGGCCGCCGATCATCCTTGGCTCACCGCCTTTGGCCTCTAGCGAACCCGGTTAGCTAGCGCCGCGGACCAGTCCATCCTGAAGCCAGACGCCTAGAAGACCGCCGACCTGCTCGACGGCGCGACCGGCGTCATCGGGTTGGGCAAGCCGCTCGCACAGCTGGGCGAAGGCGCGACCGTCCAGCACCATGGCCAGGGCCTGTTGTTCGAAGGCGTCTATCGTCCGGTATCGTGGCGACAGACCTTGTCTCCAGACGCGGATGGCGGCCGGGGCGGGCAGGCGCTCGACCGCTGGCGGCGCCTGCCCTTCGGCAAGCGCGCCCCAGATCGCGGCGCTGTTGGTCGTGACCGCGCCGATCGCCAACGTCGGCGACAGGGTCAGGACGGCGCTGTCCCAATCCACCATGGCCAGGGCCTCCGCCGTGATCGGATCAGCGTCCGGACCGTCGAAGGCGCGGCGCAGGCTCCAGTCCAGCCAGGCCAGTTCTGGGACCTCCGGATCGTCGGGGTAGAGCTCGGCCAGGGTTTGGGGAAAGTCTTCGCCATAGGCGTCCAGGGTCCAGCCACTGGGCGGATGGGCCGCTATATGGCTCAGCGCGGCGGCGTCGAAGCCGTCGTCTCCGAGCCAGGACCAGGTCTGCTCGAAGGTGTCGCGCAGGCAGGCGACCAGTTGCGCGCGATAGGCATGTCGATAGACAGCGAGGCCGGCTTCGCCGCTGGCCGCGACGGCGGGCAGGCGGTCGGCCTTGTTCGCCAGGATGTGGTCGCGCAGGCCGCGCTGGATCGCCAGCAGGCTCATGCGGCGCGCTCCAGGTCGGCGGCGCGAGCACGCGCGATGTCCAGCTCGGCCAGCAAGTCGCCGAGGGGCGGAATGTCGTCGTCGCGCTCGATCATGGTCGCCACGGGCCCGAAGCGCCGGCAGGCGAGGTCGTAGAGCGCCCAGACGGGGTCGGGGACCGGCTGATCGTGGGTGTCGATCAGCAGATCCCGCCCCTGGCTGTGGCCGGCCAGGTGGATCTGACGCACCCGGTCGGCCGGCACGCCAGCGATGTAGGCGGCGGGATCAAAGCCGTGGTTGGTTCCGCTGACATAGATGTTGTTGATGTCCAGCAGCAGCGAGCAGCCGGTGGCCTCGCACATCCGGGCCATGAAGCCATGCTCGGTCATCTCGTCGTCGGCGAAGGTCAGATAGCTGGAAGGGTTCTCCAGCAGGATCGGTCGTTCGAGGACATCCTGGACGCGGGCGATGTTGGCGCAGACCACCTCCATCGCCTCCTCGGTGTAGGGCAGGGGCAGCAGGTCGTGGGAATTGAAGCCTTCCAGCCCGGTCCAGCAGAGATGGTCGGACACCCAGAGCGGATCGACGCGATCGACCAGGGCCTTGAGCCGGCGCAGATAGTCCGGCTTCACGCCATCGGCCGAGCCGATCGACATCGACACCCCGTGCATCGCCACCGGATGGCGCTCGCGCACGGCGTCCAGGATGTAGAGCGGCCGACCGCCGCGGACCATGAAGTTCTCGGAGATCACCTCGACGAAATCGACGGGGACCTCGCGCTCGAGAAAGTCCGCGTAGTGGGGCGGACGCAGGCCCAGGCCGAAACCTTCGAAGAGCGGGATCGTGTCGGGCATGGCGACCTCGGGCTGGGTTGAGGACGGTCGGTGCGCGGCCGGCTCGCGGAGAATCGGCCGCGCGTAACCGGCTACTGCGGCGCGGACAGCGAACCGCCGGCGGTCGTGCAAGCCTTCTTGCTCAGTTCCTTGAAGCCCTGGCCCTTGCAGTCGTTCAGGCCCCGGCAGTCGTTCTTGGCGGTCTTGCAGTCCGAGGTGCCCTTGCAGGTGTTGACGCCGTAGCAGTGGACCTTCTCGGCCGCGGCCTTGGGGGCGGCGGAAGCCTGGGTGGCGGCGACCATGCTGGTCATGGCGAACAGGGCGGCGGCCGAGGCGATCGTCGCGGACTTGAAGTTGGTCATGGGTGTTTCCTGGTTGTCGAGGCCAGGCCGCTGATCGGCCCGACAACACCCCATTCGCCGCGGCTCGGCCTTCGGTTACAGGCCTGACGCCAGAAATTTTCCAGGGCCGGTCGCGCGCCATATTTTCCAGAGGGCGTAACCTCGGATGTCCCGCGTGCGAATGGCCTCGCGTGTGGTCCCGAGATTCCCGCTCCCCTCGGCGGAGGCCACCCGGACGGCGGCGGGTCGTGTCTCCTGGCCGGCCGCCGTCCATCTCGTCTTAAGCCGGCCGTAGGGGGAAGGGGAGCAAGCTTGGTCGATGATGCGATCCTCAGTTCTGATAGCGACCTCCGTGCTCGCTCTGGCCGTCGCGGCGCCCCGCGCCGCTCGCGCCGACGATCTGTTTTCGCGTGATGCGTTTTCGGGCGTGATCGTCGCCGGGCCCTCGACCGGGTCTGGCGAGGCGTCGTGGCTCAAAGGCGGACTGGGGAAGCTGCGGACCGGCGGAGATCAGGTCCGGGTCGAGGGCTCGGCGATCGTCACCTGGCGAGGAGGCTTCAGCGACCGCGTTGGCGCTCTGGTGTCGGCGGACGCTCAATCCCTGGCCAGTTCCGTCGTCGGTCTCGACGAGGCCTATATCACGCTGCGGCCGGCGCCGGGCTCCGTCCTGCGTCTCTCCGGGCGCGCGGGCCTGTTTTTCCCGCCCGCCTCGCTGGAGCACGACGGGACCGAATGGTCCCTGGCCCGCACCCTGACGCCGTCGGCGATCGACAGCTGGATCGCCGAAGAGGTCAAGGTGGCGGGCGCGGAGGTGACCTTGCGCGGCGCCGTCGCGGGCCATCCGGTCGGCGTCACGGCCGCCGCGTTCCAGGGCAATGACACCTCGGGCGCCTTGCTGACGTTCCGGGGCTGGGCGCTGCACGACCTGCGGGCCAATCTGGACGGAACCTTTGATCTTCCGACCGTACCCGGGATGTTCGCCGGCAAGCAGGCTCAGGCCACCCGGCCGGTCGACGAGGTCGACGGACGCTGGGGTGGCTATGTCCGCCTGGACTTTGCGCCGTCCCAGACCCTGGCGCTGAGCCTGTTCGGCTATGACAACAACGGCGACCGCGCGACCGTGACAAACGGCCAGTATGCGTGGCGTACGCGCTTCGTGCAGGCCTCGGCGCGCTGGACGCCGGACCCCAATACCGAGATCCTGGCCCAGGCCATGACTGGCGAGACCGCGATGGGCGTCGCGGTCGATGGCCGCGAGCCGGCCGATGTCGGCTTCGCCGCCGCCTATGTGCTGGCGTCACGAACCCTGAAGACTGGGACCGCCACGGTGAGGCTGGATCAGTTCTCGGTCAGCGACCGCACCTTCAAGGCGCTGGACAACAACGCCGAGCACGGCTGGGCCGCCACGGCGGCCTGGTCGTTCGCCGTTCGCGAAGGATCGGAGGTCGTGCTGGAGGGCGTCGCCGTCCATAGCGTTCGTCCGGACCGTTCGCGCTTTGGCGAGGCCGCCCGTCAGGACAGCCTTCAGGGGCGAGCGGCGTTCCGGACCAGCTTCTAGACAGAAATATTGACGCGAGAGCCTGCCGCGATGTCGACGGGGCGCTGCTGCGACGCCCTGTCGGCGAAGGCGGTGAGTTGGCCGCCAAACGTCACCGCGGCTTGTCCGTCGTAGGTTGGGTCCAGAGGCTTGGCGGCGGTGCGCTTAATGTCATCTGGACGGTTCTTGGCGTTGATCCCGAACGGACCGTCCTTGGGATGGGCCGGATCGATGTGCTTCTTGGCGTTGTCGACGTCCGTGCAGTTCTTGCACGAGAACCCGTTGACGTTGACCGGGGTCGGATAGTCGCCGCTGATCGCCATGGTTTCCCCCTGTTCCACGACTGTATTCGCCGGGGGATGCGCGAAGGTTACAGGCCCGGCCGAAATCCTGGACCGGCGTCTGTCGGCGAAATTGTCACCTGAGTCCGTCTCGCGAACCTCGCCGTGCTGGAGGTTCGTTAGCGGCGGCCAACGACGCTGCCATGACGATGAACCCACTGACAAACCATCGTTAGAATGTCGTTGCTAGGCGTGCGATATCTACACCGACAATTGGCCGGTCCCGCTTTGCCGCGCAAAATGCGCGATGCTCGTGGATGGACCCCGAGCCTTTGCCGATCGGCCAGGGCGGAGCGTCTTCTTGAATACCCGTGTCATCCTCGACAGCCAGGTCACGGACTTGGAGATGCGGGCTTCGGTACCCACGCGGAGACTGATGCCGTAGAACAGTGTTCGTGGGCGTGGGCGCCGCGCGCGATGCCGTCTACTGTGCGAGGGCGCTGCCCTAAGGGAGCAGATCATGACGAAGTCCGTGTCCGCCTCCGCTCCATCGCTGTCACCCCATCTGGCCGCCAGCATCTTGGACAGCCTCGTCGACGGATTCATCCTGCTTGATCGAAATCTCACGGTCCTACTGATCAATCGGGCGGCGCTGGCGATGGAGCAGCGCCGAGCCCAGGACATATTGGGCTTGTCTCACGAACAGGCCTGGCCGGAGGCCTATTTCGAACCCCTGAGAGATATCTACCGACAGGCGATCAGGAGCGGTGAGCCCGTAACCTTGGAGCGAGAGTGGCCAACACGCGGCGGCGGGCTGGCGTGGATGGAGCTGCGCATTCTGCCCACGGCCGAAGGATTGGTGCTGCTCTACCGCGATGTCACCAAGCGAAAGCGCGGTATTGAGCAGCTTGAACTTATGGTCCGCGAGCTCAATCACAGGGTCAAAAACAACCTGGCCACGGTCCAATCTCTCGCGGCGCAGACATTTCGGGGCGCCGAAGACCTGCCCGCGGCCCGGGCGGCTTTCACGGCGAGGTTGATGGCGCTCTCGAAGGCGCACGACGTCCTGACGCGGCAGCAATGGGAAGGCAGCCAGCTCGCGGAAATCGCGCGCGAGGTCATTCTGCCCAACATAGTCGACGCCGACCGACTGCGCTTGGCAGGTCCGGCGGTCTCGTTGCATCCTCCCCTTGCCTTGGCCCTGTCGATGGCTCTGCACGAGCTGGCCACGAATGCGATGAAGTTCGGCGCATGGTCGAACGAGCGGGGCCACATCGATGTTCAATGGTCTTGTCCTGATCCGCGGACGGTCGAGATCGTGTGGCAGGAGCAAGACGGCCCCGTCGTCGCTCCGCCCCAGCGGCAAGGCTTTGGTGTCCGCCTTCTGCAGCGCAGCCTTGCCGCGGACCTGCGGGGGCCGGTCAATCTAGACTACAGGCCCGAGGGGCTTGTTTGCACGATTTTGGCGGCCCTGGCGCCGTCGACCCCGGGCGAGTAGGTCTCGTCGCGGGCGCCTTGTTATCGAGGTCGACGACGCGCTGGAAATGTCCGTGCGGATCAAGCGCTAGCGCATGGGCTCGCTAGCCGAGAGCGGCCCAACCGCGCGACGTACCTCCGCTGAACGTCGTGTTCGCGCAGCTGCCCCAAGGGCGGCGAATGACGCGACCTCGACTCTAAGTTCCGCCGCGCCGGCGGTATATGGGCGGTGGAAATCGGCTTTTCATAGCGAGGATGTCTTCGCCGCGGCGATGCTTCGACGTCGTGGCCCGCGGTTCGTTGGACGCTGTGGCGCCATGTCGCAACCCCATGAGGCGATCGGCCAATAGCCTGTAAAGCCTCGTGCGCCCAAGTTGTCGCGATGACTTCGCGCCCCGACAGGCCCTATTCACAGCAGGCGTTCGAGACCTACTACGCTCGAACCTATTCCGGTCACGTATCCATGCGGATCGGCAGCATCGCGTTGGTGGCGATGGTGCTGCTCCTTTTGAAAGCGATATCGCTCTGGGTCGCGCTGGGCTGGATCGTCGCCTACGTCTCTTCCGAAGTCGCGACCATGGCTTGGTGGCGCCGGGTGGCGCCCCGCTTGGCGGCAGCGACGCAAGAGCAGTTCCGGAGCTTTCAGAACCAGCTGATCGCTATCACCATCCTGCTGACGTCGACGGCCGCGGGCCCGCTTCTTCTGGCTCACCCGACGACGATTACGGCCGTCGTGACGCTCGTCCTCGTCAGCGCCGGGATCCTGATGACCTGCGCGGCGCAGCACACGCTGACGCGGAGCATGATCCTGTGGACCGGCCCGGCCCCAGCGATCGCGCTTCTCTACAGCGCCACCCGAATGCAGTCGGGGGGGGAGGGGTGGATCCTCGCGGCGCTGGCCGCTTGTTTCGCGATCAACGCGCGTGACTTGCAGCTCGCCAACGCCGAGTCCTATGACGACGTGATCCAGGACCAACTGACCGCCGAGGCGGCCAACCAGGCCAAGAGCGCCTTCCTGGCCACGGTCTCGCACGAGATCCGCACGCCGCTCAACGGCATCCTGGGCATGGCCCAGGCTATGTCGCGCGAGCCGATGGGCCGTCACCAACGGGAACGCCTGGCGGTGCTGCAACAGTCGGGCGCGACCCTGCTGACCTTGCTCAATGATATGCTGGACATGGCCAAGATCGAGGCCGGCAAGATCGAACTCGAAATCATCGACTTCGACCCCGAGGCGCTCTGCCGCGACGCGTGCGACGCCTTCGGCGTCATCGCGGCGGAGAAAGGTGTTGTCCTGTCGTTCGTGGCGCAGGGGACGTGTAGTCTCTATCGGGGCGACCCCACGCGCGTGAGACAGATCCTCTACAATCTGATTGGCAACGCCGTGAAATTCACCGAACAGGGGCGCATCGACGTGCTGCTGGCCTGCGAGGCGGGAGGGCTTGTCGTCACGATCGAAGACACCGGAGTCGGCTTCTCCGAGGCCTCTCGAGCCAGCCTCTTCGAGAAGTTCAGCCAGGGAGACGCCACCACGACCCGACGATTTGGCGGCTCCGGCCTTGGCTTGCCGATCTCACGCGACCTCGCCCGATTGATGCGCGGCGACATCACGGTCGAAAGCCGTCTGGGAGCCGGATCCGCCTTTCGCGTCGACTTGCCCTTGGCGCGCGCCAGTACGCCGGTTCTCGCGTCATCGGGGACGCTAGGGGCCGCACGCTCGGTTACCGTCCTGGAGCAACGCCTGGCCATCCTGGTCGCCGAGGACAACCCCACGAACCAGCTGGTGCTTCGCAGCCTGCTCGGCGGCGCGGGGATCGACCTTGAGGTCGTCGAGGACGGTCGCCTGGCGCTCGAAGCCTGGCGCCAGCGGACCTTCGATCTGATCCTGATGGACATCAATATGCCTGTCATGGATGGGGTCAGCGCCACGCGCGCCATCCGTAACGAAGAGCGCGCCAGCGCGCGCGTCCGAACCCCGATCATCGCTCTGACCGCGAACGCCATGGACCACCAGCGGCACGACTATCTTGCCGCGGGCCTGGATGCCCATGTCAGCAAGCCGATCGATGTTGCTGTCCTCTTCGCCGCCATCGCTGAGACCCTGGCTGCCGTACCGACCGACCACGCGGTCGCCGGCTGACCTGACCTCTGCCGGCCAACCTTCAACGTCTGCGTTTTGGAGACGGCCGACCGTCCGCGGCTGGAGCGTCTTGCTGTGCCTGGGCGCCAGGCGCAGGCCACGAGAGGCTGATAGGTCACCCTTGCCCGGCCACTGACCTCGCGTCCCGGATCCAGGCCAAGGCGGCGCTTCGGTCAGGGCGAGACGGACCTATCAATGTCGCTCGTCGCTCGTCGCTGGGCGCGAAGGGGGCGCCTTCCCATCCTGGTGACCAGTCATGAATCCTCGTCGCCATATGTCGATCGTGCGCATCAGGGGCGTCGCCGTCACGCCATGGATGAGAATGGAGCCCAGGACGATAAAGCTGGTGATCGCCCAAAGGTGGGCCCACCCGTCGAAATCGCCATGGTTGAGGGCCCAGGACAGATAATAGAACGATCCAATGCCTCGAATGCCGAAAAACGAGACGAACGCGCGCTCGCGTCGCGAGTGTGGCGCGCCGATCAGGCCGATCCAGCCAGCGAGCGGTCGAATGACGAAGAGCAGGACAATCCCCAGGGCCGCGTCCTTCCATGTGAGCGGCGCCAGCAGCCCGCTGGCGATGGCGCCCCCCAGCAGAACGAGTACGAGCATCATGAGCAGACGCTCGATCTGCTCGGCGAAGTCATGCATCGCCTCGTGGAACTCATGGTCTCGCTCAGTGGCCCGCAGAGTGAGGGCCGCAACGAACACCGCAAGAAAGCCATAGCCATGCGCCGTCTCGGCGGTGGCGTAGGCGAACAGAGTCGCGCCCAGCGCCACTAAGCCGTCGCCGGTCCCTGAAAGTCGGGCGCGGGGCGCCTTGAAGGTGATCCAGCCCAAGGCCTTACCCACCGCCCAGCCCACGGCGATCCCGGCCGCGATCCGCCACAACGCGTCCACCGCCAGCCAATGGCTCAAGAGATCAGGCTCAAGCACGCCGCCTGTCGCGGCCAGAGCCACGGCGAGGTGCACGAACGGAAAGGCGAAGCCGTCATTGAGGCCGGCTTCCGAGGTCAGGGCGAACCGGGCTTCGCCGTCCTCGCCCGAGCGCGGCGGGCCCACCTGGACATCGGAGGCCAGCACCGGATCGGTCGGCGCCAGCACCGCGCCAAGCAGCAGGGCCGAGGCCAGGCCCAGCCCAAGTCCATAAACGCCCATAAGCGTCACGCCAGCGATCGTCAGCGGCATGGTGACGGCGATCAGCCGCCAGGACGATCCCCACGATTTCCAACCAATGCGGCGATCAATCTTGAGGCCCGCGCCCATCAGCGAGACCAGCACGACCAATTCCGTGAGTTTTTCCGTGAGCGTGGAAAATCGCAGCGGATTGGGGTGGAACGAAAGCGCGCCCGTCTGGAAGACCACCACACCGGCCCCCACGCACAGGATCGCGAGCGACAGCGGCAGGTTGCGCAACGCCAACGGCAGCCAAGCCACCAGAAGCACGATAACGCCAAGGCCCAGCAGAAAGAGGATGTAGGGGTCTAGAGGCATTGCACCTTAACGCGCCGCGTTCCCGATGGAGCCAGCGGCGCGAGCCTCCGACAAAGGAGGATCGTTCCTAGACCGGAACCAGCGAAAGGGCTCATATGCCCGAAATGGACGCCGTTAGCGCTCCGCGCGTCGTGCCGCGCAGTACCTCAGCATGAGTTCCGAGCACCAGCGCTATTCGCTCGCCAATTGGACACCGCGTCGTGATCAGGCTGCCGCAAACCTTGGTCGATAAGGCAGATTGAGCGCCGGGCAGAGGATCTCTCCGGTGGGGACTTCTGCGATCGGCGCGACCATCGGTCCACTGAGGAACGGCGCCTTGAGCCGGCGACACAGGTCCAGTTCACGCAGGCTGGCGACCCCCGTCACGCCCTGCCACACCTTCTTGCCGCGGTAGGCGTCAGGGTCGTTGAGGAAGCGTGAGATCGTCGCTAACCGCGCGCGCTCGTCCTGTCCTTCCAGCACCAGGGTGACGCTGTTGACCGCCCCCGCCGGCAGGCTTTCGATCCGGAATCCCGGATCCCTCACATGCAGATCGATCAGCGAAAAGTAAGGCTGCAGAAAAACGCGGATTTGGCTGATCGCCCCATAGGAGGGCTCGCGCGGGACATCATAGACGTTGGCCGCCAGCCTCGGGCGCCCGGCGCGCGGCAGCAGATCAAGCTGCGGACGATAGATTTCGCGCATCGACGGTTTGACCATCGACGAGAAGCTGAACGGAAGGAACATGTAACCCTTGGGACCGCCCGATAGGGCTTGTCGCGCCGAGGCCAGGCAGGTCAGGTCGCGGGTCGTGACGTCCGCGTCCTCGACCGCGCCGAAGGGCTCGCCCGCCCATGCCGCGCGCCAATCGACGCCGCTGCCCACGAACCGCTCCTTCAGGAGATAGTAGACGCCCCACCATCCGGTCGTCGGCGTCGGGATATCCAACAGCCCGGCGACGCCGCCCAGGGGCGGTTCCGGCTCGATCGCCGCCAGCTCCTCGGCCGGGGGCGCCCCCGCCACGGGACCGCCGGGTGGCAGAAGGCTCGTCACGCCGTCTGGCGTGATCTTGCAAACCCGGCCGGCGAAGCTTCCGTCGTCCTCGCCGGAGATCAAGGTCCTCAGAGCTTCGGCATGGGTCCCGGCGAACCGCATGACGTCGCTCTGATCACCCTCGAACATCAGCAGGGTGATATCGCCCAGGCCCTTGTCGCCAAACAGTTTGATCTGAAGGTCCGCGGCGAGCTTCTGCAGTTCGCGCGCATCAAGGCGCGTGGCGCGAGGATCGGCCAGGACAAAGGAGAACGGCGCCACCAGGCCATGGCGGCGCGGCCAGACCCAGCTGGTCTCCAGGTAGGCGCCGGCGACCTTGGCGACCAAGCCGGCCATGGTCTCGGAATCTGCGAACCGCAGTTCCTCGCCAACGAAGATCTTGAGGCAGGCGATCGCGGTCATGATTTCGGCTCGACGATTGGAAGATCAGAATAGCAAGCGCCGCCGCCGGATAAGCTGTGGCACGGCGCCACGCTCAACTTTGCGGACGAGCGATCACCAGGTGGCCATGGCATGAGCCGACGTCGCCAAGTTCGCGCCGAAGCGTCCGGCCACGGAGCTTGCCTTGGTCGGATCGAACACCGCCAGCCGCACAAGCGTCTGGTTCAAGAGAATATAGGCGAACTCTCCGAAGGTCACCGGTCCCACGAAGCCGCCCGCCGTGCGCCCCTCAAGTCCGGCATAGAGGTAGTTCAAAATACAGTTGCAGGAGAGCATGGCCGACGCCTCGTTCGGAGGACCCGCGTGGGCGTAAGGCAAGGCGTGTTCATCCAAAGGGCGCGCCAGCCGATAGGTCACGCCGGGGACCACCGGAGCATAGAGCCGCACATGTCCCTTCTGAGCGTCGACCTCCTGAAACGAGACATTGATCACCGCGCCCGCATAGTCGGCTACCAGGGGAGATCGGATGTCGAGCCGGCCTTCGGTAAGATAGCGCGCGAAGTTGGTCGGCTTGCCGTTGATCAAGCAGTCGCCAACCGTAAAGCCAGCGTCCAGGAAGCCGATAACATCGCCGTCGCCCTCAGCGAACAGATTGACGATGTCCAGGTCGGCCTCGAGCGCGAGCGGCAGCTCGACCCAGAGGGTCGCCAGGCCATCGCAGGCGGCTAGCCCGGTCGCGCCGTCAAAGACCTTGGGCAGATGCGTGTCCGTCTGGTCTAGGCGCACGCCGGCGACCCAGCCAAAGACCGGTTGGTCGTAGAGGGCCGGCAGGGCCGGTCCTTCAAGCGCATAGCGCTGGTGGGTCTCGCTGAAGGCCGGGGCGATGATGCAGGTCAGGCCGTGGCCAAACCGCCCCGCGGTGAGTTCCCCGAGCTTGTCGGCCGGCAGGATCGCGGTGCGCGCGCGCAGCGCTTCGTTAAAGACCGTGCAGAACAATCGATCGTCGCACGCCACGCCGCCAGCCTCGGCAATGAAATAGGCGGTTGTCCCGCCGATCCAGCGTCCCCTGGGAAGGCTTCGCAGCAGGACTTCAGGGCCGGAGATGAACGCCACAACGCCTGATGCGACAAGGTCGGCGGCGGCCTCAACCGTCAGGAAGAGATTTTTCATCGGGCGCCTTCCTCGGCTTCTTGCTCCGCCAACATAGTCGGCTGGACCGGCCAATTGCCTAATGGCGGCCGGGCCGATCGTCGCAGGCGATCGCTGGTCTTGGCGCCGATCCGTCCCTTAACCCCTGCTGCGACTCGTCGAGAGCCGCTACCGCCACGCCAGCACCAACGTCCAGTATCCAGAGCCAAACCAAGTTCTGCTTCTGGCGCTTGTTGACCGCGGTCGTAATGCGACCACTCCTTCACCGGCCACGGGCAGTATGGCGCACATCGCCGATAGCGTGGGCGTAGTCGTCCGAGCTGAAGATCGAGGGTCCGGCCACCAGAACATCGGCGCCGGCTTCAATGACGCTGGAATCTGTCTGGGCGTCTAGTCCGCCATCGACCCGCAGAGACAAGCCCCGCGCGTCGCATAACTGGCGCAAAGTGGCGATCTTAGGCCGCATCTCGGGCAGGAAGGCCTGGCGGCCGAAGCCGGGATTGACCGTCATCACGAGCACGATGTCGACCAGGTGCGGCACGTGCTCGATCCAGGCGATCGGAGTTGCCGGGTCGATCAAAACGCCTGGGCGGCAGCCCAACGCGCGCACTTGGCTCAACACGCGGTGTAGATGGATCGTCGAGCCCGGCTCGGCTTGGACCAGTTGGTGATCGGCGCCGGAGTCGCGATAGCGTTCCAGCGATCGTTATGGCTCGACGACCATCAAGTGCACGTTGAGCGGCTTGGTGGTGCTATGGCGGATCGCCTTGACGATCGAGGGGCGCGACCTTGATGGGCCGGCTCACGCTGAAGTCTCCGCGCGCAGGATGTAACGGTCGATGGCCTTGGCGACGCCGTCATCATCGTTCGAGGCGGTGACGAAGCGCGCCGCCGTCCGCACCGCTTGGGGAGCCTGGCCCATGGCGATGGCCACGCCCGCGCGGGCGAACATCGGCAGGTCGTTGGCCATGTCGCCGATCGCGGCGGTTTCGGCGAGCGACACGCCAGCGGCCTTGGCGACCGCCGTGATCCCGGCGCCCTTGTTGGCGGCCGGTGCGGTGATGTCGAGATAGTAGGGCTGCGAGCGGGCGACCGTGGCGCGATCACCGGCGGCGGCGATGACCTTTGCTTCCAGTCCCGCGAGGCCTGAGTGGTCCTCGCTGATGGCGACGATCTTGTCGACCTGGTCGAGGCCAGAGAAGTCGGCGATCAGGGTCGGTTCGGTTTCGGCGGCCAAGCGTTCGTGGTCGGTATGGATGTTGCGGGTGTCGCGGCTGTACCAGAGCCCGTGAGCGAACAGCCAGATGTCGACGTCGGCCGCCTCCAGCAGGGCCAGCGACGTAGCCGCGACCTTCGGCGTCAATCGCTCGGCGCCAAGCACAGCGCCGCTGGCGTCGATCAGCGTGCCGCCGTTGAAGGCGCCGAGGGGGCCGGGGATGCCCAACGCCTTGGCCAGACGGAGCATGCCGCTGGGCGGGCGGGCGCTGATCAGGCTAGCGGTGATCTCCGCCGCCCGCAGTCGGCCGAACGCGTCGATGGTGGCCTGGGACAGCGTCTTGTCACCACGCACCAGGGTGCCGTCGATGTCGGAGACCAGAAGCTTGATGGGCAGCGTGCTCATGAGCCCAGACGATGCCATTGGCGATTGTGGCGCGCCATCAGCGCCTCGGCGCCGGCGGGCCCGTCGCTGCCGGCGGCGTAGTCTTCCAGCGTCGCGCCGCCTTTGGCCATCAGGTCTAGGAATGGCTGCACCGCCCGCCAGGCCGCCTCGATCTCGTCGCCGCGCTGGAACAGCGACGGATCGCCGATCAGTACGTCGTAGATCAGGGTTTCGTAGCCGGTCGAGCCGCCCACCGCGAAGTGGTCCTTGTAGTGGAAGGCCATCGACACCGGCGCGGTGTTGGCCAGCGGCCCAGGGGTCTTGGCGACGAAATCGAGCGTGACGCCTTCGTCGGGCCCGATCTGGAGGATCAGCTGGTTGGGCGGCGTTGCTCCCTTGGCTTCGCGGAACAGGGCCAGGGCCGGGGGCTTGAAGACGATGACAATCTCGGTGTCGTGGGTCGACATCGCCTTGCCGGTCCGCAGATAGATTGGCACGCCGGCCAGTCGCCAGGTGCCGACTTCCAGCTTCAGCGCGACATAGGTTTCGGTATCGCCGCCCGCCGCCACGTCGGGCTCGGCGCGGTAGTCCTTGAGCGGTTGGTCGGCCGCTTCGCCGGCGGTGTAGCGGCCACGCGCCATGTTGGCCTTGGCCTCCTCGGGCGAGGGCGGGCGGATCGCGCCGATCACCCGCGCCCGCTCGGCGCGCACGGCTTCGGCGTCAAAGCTGTTGGGCGCTTCCATGCCGACCATGGCCAGGAGCTTGAACAGGTGGTTGGGGACCATGTCGCGCAACGCGCCGGTGGCGTCGTAGAACTTGCCGCGCGTGCCTACGCCGATGGTCTCGGCGGCGGTGATCTGAATGTGGTCGATGAAGCGGTTGTTCCACACCGCTTCGAGCAGGCTGTTGCCAAACCGCGCGACCAGGATGTTGTGGACGGTGTCCTTCCCCAGAAAGTGATCGATCCGATAGAGCTGCTGCTCGCTGGCGACTTTCAGCAGGCGGGCGTTGAGCGCCTGGGCCGACTTCAGGTCGGTTCCGAACGGCTTTTCGATCACCACGCGCCGGAAGCCGTCAGTCTCGTCAAGCAGGCCAGCTCCGCCTAAGCCCTCGACGATGTCGCCGAAGAAGGCTGGGCTGACGGCCAGGTAGAACACGACATTGGCCTGGCTCTTGGCCTTCAGCGTCTCTGCCAGCGCTGTGAAGGTCGCCGCGTCGGTGAAGTCGCCCTGCAGGTAGGCGATCGCCTTGCTGAGCGTCGACCAGGCCTTGCGCGCGTCGGCGTCGCCATCCGTGATGAACTCGCCCAGCGCCTTGGCCAGGCTGGCGTCGGTCTCCTCACCATGACTGACGCCGACGATCGACAGGCCCGCGCCAACCAGCCCGTCTCGCCGAAGATTGGCCAAGGACGGCGCCAGGAGGCGGCGGGCCAGGTCGCCCATCGCCCCGAAGATCACGAGGGTGGCGTCGGGAGCGACCGGCGCGTCCACGTCCTTGGCCGTCATTTCGGCGGCTCGACGTGACCGCCGAACCCGAAGCGCATGGCCGACAGCAGCTTCTCGCCGAAGGTGTTGTCGCTGCGCGAGCGGTAACGGGCATAGAGGGCGGCCGACAGCACGTTGGCGGGCACGGCCTCTTCCATGGCCGCCTCGATCGTCCAGTGGCCCTCGCCGCTGTCGGCGACCTTGCCGTTGAAGTGGTCCAGCGCTTGGTCCTGGGCCAAGGCCGAGGCCGTCAGGTCCAGCAGCCAAGAGCTAATCACGCTGCCGCGCCGCCAGACCTCGGCGATGTCCGTCAGGTTCAGGTCGAAACGCTCATCCTCGGGCAGACGACCCGAACCCTTGTTCTTCAGGATGTCGAAGCCTTCGGCATAGGCCTGCATCAGGCCGTACTCGATGCCGTTGTGGACCATCTTGACGAAGTGCCCGGCGCCGGCGGGACCGGCGTGGATATAGCCACGCTCGGCGCGGTCGTCGGCGGCGTCGCGGCCCTTGGTGCGGGGGATGTCGCCATAGCCCGGGGCCAGGGTCGCGAAGATCGGGTCCAGCTTGTCGACCACGGCCTCGTCGCCGCCGATCATCATGCAGTAGCCGCGCTCCAGCCCCCAGACGCCGCCCGAGGTGCCGACATCGACATAGTTCAGGTTCTTGGCGCGCAACGCCTTGGCCCGGCGGATGTCGTCCTTGTAGAAGCTGTTGCCGCCGTCGATGATGATGTCGCCGGGACTGGCCAAGCCCGCGATCTCCTCGATCGTCTCGTCGGTGACCGCTCCGGCCGGCAGCATCACCCAATAGATCGCGTCCTCGCCCAGCTTGGCCTGCATGTCCGTCAGGTCGGTCGATGCGATCGCGCCTTCCTTGGCCAGTTCCCGCACCGGCTCGGGTGAGCGGTTGTGCACCACCACCTCGTGACCGCCGCGCATCAAGCGACGGACGATGTTGGCGCCCATGCGGCCAAGGCCGATCACACCGATCTTCATGATTGCATCCCTTCGAGATGTTGAGGCGCGGCGATCGTGCCGTCGAATTATTCCGCGGTGTCTTGGACGAAGGCGCGGCGCTTTTCTTCCACAGCCGCCAGCAGGGCGTCGGCGGCCTCGGAGAACTGCTTGACGCCGTCGGCGACCAGCGCCGTCGTGACGCCGGGCAAGTCCAGGCCCAGGGCGCCCGCCTTCTCCAAGACGGCTTTGGCCTCGGCGGCCCTCTCCGTCAGGGTCGGGGCGACCTCGCCATGGTCGCGGAAGGCGTCCAGGGTCTTGGGCGGGACGGTGTTGACGGTATCCGGGCCGATTAGGGTCTCGATATAGAGCACGTCGCGATAGTCGGGGTTCTTGACCCCGGTCGAGGCCCACAGCAGCCGCTGGGGCATGGCGCCCTTGGCGGCCAGCGCCGTCCAGCGCGGGCTGGTGATCAGGTTCTGGTACGAGGCATAGGCTAGCTTGGCGTTGGCGATGGCGATCTTGCCCGCCAGCGGCTTGGCGTCGGCCGCGTCCAGCGCCTCGATCTTCTTGTCCATTTGGGTGTCGATGCGGCTGACGAAGAAGCTGGCGACGCTGGCGATACGGTCGATGGGCTCGCCCTTGGCGAGGCGGGCCTCTAACCCGGCCAGATAGGCCTCGGCCACGGCCTGGTAGGCGTCCAGCGCGAATAGCAGGGTGATGTTGATGTTCAGCCCATTCTCGACCAGCGCGCGGATGGCAGGGACGCCCGCGTCCGTGCCGGGGACCTTGATCATCAGGTTGCGCCGGTCGACCGCCTTCCATAGCCGGCGCGCCTCGGCGATCGTGCCGTCGGTGTCGTTGGCCAGGTAGGGCGAGACCTCAAGGCTGACATAGCCGTCCTTGCCGTCCAGGCGATCATAGGTGGGCAGCAGGGCGTCGGCCGCCGCCTGGATGTCGGCGATGGCCAGGCTCTCATAGACTCCGGTCGCATCAGCGTCGGGATGGGCCTTCACGAAGGCCTTCAGCACTTCGTCATAAGCGTCGCCGTGGCCGATGGCCTTCTCGAAGATCGATGGGTTGGAGGTGACGCCGGTCAGGCCGTCCTCGGCGATCAGCTTGTCCAGGCCGCCATCGGCCAGGAACTTTCGGTCGACGAAATCCAGCCAAACGCCCTGGCCGACGGCGGCCAGGCTTTTCAGACGGCTGCTCATGACGTTTCTCCCAGCCTGGCGATCAGCGCCTTGGCCCGCGCAACTACGTTGTCCCGGGTGAAGCCGTACTTGTCCTGCAGCTTGGCTAGCGGGGCCGAGGCGCCGAAGGTGCTCATGGTGATGGTCTCGCCATCGAAACCGACATAGCGATCCCAGCCGATCGGCCCGGCCTGCTCGATGGCCAGGCGGGCCCGGACAGTGCGCGGCAGGACCTGCTCGCGATAGGCGGCGTCCTGCTCTTCGAATACCGACCAGGAGGGCATCGACACCACGCGTGAGCGGACACCCGACGCGGCGAGTGTCTCATGGGCGGCAAGAGCCAGGGAGACCTCGCTGCCGGTGGCGAGCAGGATGACCTGCGGCGTCCCGTCGGACTCGGCCAGGACATAGGCCCCCTTGGCCAGGCCGTCGGCCGCCGCATAGCGCGTGCGGTCGATGGTCGGCAGGGTCTGACGGCTGAGGATCAGACAGCTGGGCTCGTTCGACTGGTTCATCGCTATCCGCCACGCCTGCGCGGTCTCGTTGGCGTCGGCTGGTCGGATGACATTGAGACCGGGAATGGCGCGCAGGGCGGCCAGGTGCTCGATCGGCTGGTGGGTGGGGCCGTCCTCGCCGACGCCGATGGAATCGTGAGTGAACACGAAGACTGTCGGGATTTCCATAATCGCCGCCAGCCGGATCGGCGGCCGCATGTAGTCGCTGAACACCAGGAAGGTGGCGGTGAACGACCTCAGGTACGACAGCGCCATTCCATTGGCGATAGCGCCCATGGCGTGTTCGCGGACCCCGAAATGCATGTTGCGGCCGCCGTACTTGTCGGCCTGTAGCTGCCCCGCGTCTTCGAACGTCAGGTTGGTCTTGGTCGAGGGCGAAAGGTCCGCGGCGCCGCCGACTAGGCCCGGCACGTGCTGGGCGATGGCGTTCAGCACCTTGCCGCCGGCGTCGCGCGAGGCGACGCCCTTGGCGTCGGCCGCGAAGCTCGGGATGTCCTTGTCCCAGCCATCGGGCAGCTTGCCTGAACGCAGGCGCTCCAAGGTCTCGGCCAGGTCTGGATAGCGCTCGCGGTAGCGGGCGAAGGTCGCGTCCCAGGCCTGGCGTAGCGGGCGCCCGCGGTCGGCGAGCGCGGCGCGGGCGTGGTCGGCGACTCCGTCTGGTACCAGGAACTGCGCATCCTCGGGCCAGCCATACGACCGCTTGGCCGCCTTGCTCTCATCCGCGCCCAGCGGCTCGCCATGCGCCTTCTCGGTATTGGCTTTGGTCGGCGCGCCGTAGCCGATGATGCTGTTGACGACGATCAGTGTCGGGGCGTTCTCGGTGGCCTTGAAGGTCTCGATCGAGCGCGCCAGGGCCTCGGTGTCATTGGCGTCGTCGACATGCAGGGTCTTCCAGCCATAGGCCCGGAAGCGCGCGGCGACGTCCTCGGTGAAGGCGAGGGACGTGTGGCCCTCGATGCTGATCGTGTTGCTGTCGTAGATCCAGCACAGATTCGACAGCTTGTAGTGCCCGGCCAGGGAGGCGGCCTCGCTCGTGACGCCTTCCATCATGTCGCCATCGCCGCACAGCACATAGACGTCATGGTCGAACAGCTTGGCGTCGTCCCGGTTGAAGTGGGCGGCCAGCCAGCGCTCGGCCAGGGCCATGCCCACCGAATTGCCGCAGCCTTGGCCTAGCGGGCCGGTGGTGGTCTCGACCCCGGTGGTCATGCGATATTCGGGGTGGCCAGGGGTCTTGGACGACAGCTGCCGGAACTGGCGGATATCCTCGAGGCTGACGGCGGGCTCGCCGGTCGGGCGGCCCTCGGCGTCGATCTCGCGGACGCCGGTCAGGTGCAGCAAGCCGTAGAGCAGCATCGAGGCGTGGCCGGCCGACAGCACGAAGCGGTCGCGATTGGGCCAGTCTGGCTTGTCGGGATCATAGCGCAGGAACCGGCTCCAGAGGGTGTAGCCGACCGGGGCCATGGCCATGGGCGTGCCGGGATGGCCTGAATTGGCCTTCTCGACCGCGTCAATGGCGAGGGTTCGAAGGGTGACGATCGCCAGAGTGTCCAGATCGTGCTCCCGCGGATCGACCGTTTGAGCTTTCATCTGGATCTCCTGAGCATCAGCGCCGGCCGTCGAAGTGGGGCGTGCGACCGTTAGGAAAACCCCGCCTCCAAAACGCGGTTCCGCCGAACCACGGCGTTCTGTCGAATGGCGGACTCTTAGGCGCGCCACTGCTGCCTTTGTCGTCGTCGAGCGCCCGGTTCAGGTAGAAAGCCGCGCTGACAAGGGCCAATGGGTGAAGGCCTGGGGGAAGTTGCCGATCAGCTGGGCCCGCGCGTCGAACTCCTCGGCATAGAGGTGCAGGTGATTGCCTTAGCGCAGCAGATTCTCGAAGTTGGCGCGCGCCTGATCGAGACGGCCGGCGCGCGCCAGACACTCGACGCGCCAGAATGGGCAGGCCGCGAAACTGCCCTCGCGGCCGGTCAGTCCGTCCTCGCTGGCGTACCAGACCATCATCGCTCAGTTGCTCGCCGATGGCGACGTCGGCTGCCACAAGTGCCACCGTGGACAGGTTGCCGATGACGCCGTGATCGGCGATTTCCCGCTCGGCGGCCTTGTTGTGATCGATCACGCTTTGGTCCTGAAACACGCTTGGTCATAGGAAAGGAACTGGGTCTCGGTGCGGAACCTTGGGCGGTCCAACTGGCGCGCCTAAGCGGGTTCAAGGCACTACGCCAATAAACGTCCCGATGATCTTGAACCCTCCACATTGGGACCGGCCGAGCGTCTCGGAGGACTTCAGGTCCTTCCATCAAGCGCCTTGTTGAACGACTGCGTGGCCCGGCTAAGCTCGCCTCAACGACAGTCCATAGGGTCGGGTTTGTGAAGCGGGTCTAACGGCGGCTGACGGCGCGACCCGGTCAGCGGTCCCCTCTCTTCAGGCAGTAGGCCCGGGGGAGCGCACGGCTCTACGGCGACGAAGTGCCAAACAGCGTTGGGCGCTCACAAACCTCAACGCTGGTGGTCACGCGGTGGCTTCGACTTGCCGGCGCACCTCGTCCGCTAGGGGATGCAGCGATTTGGGTCTTGTCGGCGCAACGAGGCTGTAGCCGATTCCATCGCTTGCCCAAGAGACGCCGTCCAAGCCGCCATCGGTCCGTTCCGACATACGGGTGTTCTTCTCCACCCGCATTGGCCTGACCATGACCGCCAGCCGCTCGCCATTGGCGTCATCATAGAGGAACAGGGCCGCCGGCCCGTGCGGGGTCGTCACCAGGCGCCCGCCGATGAAGCGATAACCGGCCGACTGCAGGTCGGGGACCGCGACCGGACTGCGAAGGCGGTTGGACACCCAGCGGACGAGGTCGGCTTTCTGCGCCGATCCCATCTCGACAGGCCGGTGCAGATCGGACGCATAGACACGGTAGTTGTCGGCGGCCTCGTGGGCCAGCGCGCCGACGCCGTTCATGGGCGGGCTCAGCACCCCGTGCGCCATCCAGCCCCCAAGGCCGCCCACGCACAGCAGCATCGCCGCGGCGATCGCGGGCCGCCAGGCGCTCCGTCGGGCGCGCCGGGCCTCGGCCAGGGCGCTTATCCCCAGCTCCGCGGGAATGGGCTCCTCGGCGATCGGCGCCAGAACCGCGCGCAGGGCCGCGCGCTGGGCGACATAGCCGTCGATCCGGCGCGCCACCTCCGGATGGAGCCGCAGATACTCGCGCACCTCGTCCCCGCGCCCGGCGTCCAGCGCCTGGTCGACAAAGGCATGCAGGTCGTCTTCGCTGATCGGGCGTGACGCGCTCATTTGATCCTCCGCAGGTGTGGGCGCTGGACGGGGTGGGCCGCATCGACAGCGATGAGTTGGGCCAGGCGCTCGCGGGCCCGGGACAGTCGCGACATGACCGTGCCGATCGGTACGCCCAGCACCTCGGCGGCCTGGGCGTAGGTCAGATCCTCGACGCCGACCAGCAGGATCACAGCCCGATCGTCGGGGCTGAGCTCGGCCAGGGCGCGCAGCAGGTCGGCGTGCTGCATGCCGTCCAGCTGGCTGGCCGGCGCCGACAGCGCCGCTTCGGCCACGCCGTCGATCGCCAGGTGCGGTCCTCGCCGCTGGACCCGCCGCCAGCGGCTGATCGCGAGGTTGTGGAGGATCGAGAACAGCCAGCTGCGCGCGTCGCTGGTCTTGCGCCGTTGGCCCCAGCGGTCAACGGCGCGTTCCAGGCAGTCCTGAACCAGATCGTCGGCCTCCGATGCATCGCGCACAAAGGACCGTGCATATCGCCGCAGACTGGGGATCAACGGTTCTATCAGGCGGATCATGTCATCCATGGCGAGGCTCCGCCCGAAGGTCTACGGGACCTGGACTTGCACCGGCGCGCCCGGCCCGGCCGCCCCGCCGGACGCGATCACCAGATAGCGCCGTTGATCGGGCTGGCTGGCCTGGACGAGCTGACGGATCGGGCCGATGGCGTTGACGATCGCCGAGCCGGCCGGATTGGTCATGAAGTTCGCCAGCGGCTGGAGCGTACCGCCTCCGTTGGCCTGGGTCGACAGCGCCAGTACATAAGGAGACTTGGGGGCAAGGCCCGTGGCCGAGGCCTGCACGACCTGGATCAGGCCCTGGTCGAACAGGCTGACGCTGGTCGGCGTGGAGCCCGCCGCGCCGACGGTCGCCAGGGTCAGGTGGGCGGCCTGTCCAGCCACGCCCAGCGGCTGCAGGTTCTGGACGCCCGGACCCTCGGGGACGGCGTTGGGGACATAGGTCAGCGCCTGAGGGGCCTGGCCGATCGGCACGTTGGCGACGACCTTGTTGGTCGTGGTGTCGATCACCGCGAGTTCATCTGCGTTCTCGAGCCCGACATAGACGCGCGTACCGTCTCCCGACGGCCAGATGCCGTGCGGGAGCTTGCCGACCGGGATGGTCGCGACCTTGCTGAAGTCCACGGTGCGGAACACCTGCACCTCATTGAGGCCGCCGATGGTCACATAGGCGAACTGCCCCTTGGCGCTGCGGATGAAGTTGACGTGGTTGGTGATCGGACCGGTGTCGATGACCTTGAGGATATTGAACGGCGGCCGAGCGTTGAAGGCCACCGTCTTGCCGACATCCTTCAGCGTGAACCACACCTGCTGACCATCCGGCGAGGCGGCGATATTGGGGCAGAAGGGGCTGGGCTGGACCACCTTGGCGACGATCTTGTGGTCGGCGACGCTGATCACGTCGGTCTCGGGATTGAACGACGAGCAGACATAGCCGTACTGGCCGTCGGGCGAGAAGATGGTCATGCCCGGTCCAGCCGGGGTGATGATCCGGGCCTTCTCCTCGAACGTCGCGCCGTCGAGCACCGCCAGATAGTTCTCGCCGCGCACCGTGACCCACACCTCCTTGCCGTCGGGCGTGAAGAAGGCCTCGTGCGGCGAACGGCCGACATAGGTGGTGTGCTTGACCGTATTGGTGGCGGTGTCGATGAAGGTCACCGAATTGGAGCCGATCGAGACCACGGCCAGGGTCTTGTGGTCGGGCGAGAAGCCCATGCCGTGGACCAGCACCTGGCCCTTGTAGAGCGGACTGAAATTGCCCGGCGACGGATCGCCTAACCGGATCACGCCCAGGAGCTTGTTGTCGACCGGATCGGTGACCGAGACGGTGTTGGAGAATTGCTCGGCGGCGTAGACGCGATCGCGGTGGCTGATGGGGATGTCGGCGTCGCTGGCCTTGCCTGGAGCCTGGCCGGCCCAGGCGACGGCGCAGAGGGCGCTGGCGGCGACCAGCGACAGCATGAAGGGGGCGGTTTTCATTTCAGTGATCCTGGGCCGGAGCGGCGTGGTGATGAGGCGAGGACGACGACAATGAGGGAGCGGCGGGTGCAGGCGCGGTCGGCGCGGCGTAGGCGGGCGGCAACGGGTCGCCCAGCGCCAGGCGCATGGCGGCGATCTCCTGCTGCTGCTCGACGATGATCTCCTGGGCCACCCGACGCAGTTGCTCGTTCTTGCCGTAGCGCAGCTCGGCGATCGCCATGTCGATGCCCCCCTGGTGATGGGGGATCATCATCTCGACGAAGTCACGGTCGACGTCGCCGGTCGGCTTGACGTCCATGGCGCTCATCATCTTGCTCATGGCTGCGTCGTTCTCGGCCTTGAAGCCGTCGGCCGGGGTGCTGGCCGCCAGCGGCGCGGCGCAGCCCAGGCTGGCGGCGATCAGCACGGGAGCCCAGATTTGCTTCGAAGAGCGTACGGCAGGGGACAAGGGACGTTCTCCAGCTTCGGCGCGCACGGCGCCTTGGTGAAGGTGAGACGCTGGCCGGCGGCGATTATTCCCTCTGTCGGAAATCAATCTTCGCTCCGACTGTCGCGAGATCCTCAGTTGAAACGGCGGCCCGAGGGATTCATCGCCCTCTTGGATGTCGTTCTCTTGGAGCGGACCAAGTTTCGCATCGGGCGGGTCCGCGCCTTCACAGACCTGCAAGTCGCCAGGTCGCGCGTGGGTCCGCCAAGCAGACACTTGGTGAAGATCACAAGGCGGTAGGGGCTAGCTGAGCTTCAACAGGTGCAACATGGCCAGCGCGGTTAGACTCAAGACGGCGAGCGAGGCGGTCACCACCAAGATGACCCGCGGCCCGGCCTCGCGAACGCTGCGAAGATCGACGCCAAGTCCCAGCGCAGCCATGGCGGCAATGGTCAAGCCGAGGCTGGCCTTCTGAGCCGGGGAGATCCAGGCGTGGGGCAGCAGTCCTGCTGAGTTCAGGCTCGCCAACACCAGAAATCCGACGATAAACGGCGGCAGCAGGTGTAGCGGATCAATCCGTTTGAGCGGTAGGGCGACGCTGTCCGCGGATTTGGGTCCCAGCAGGGCAAGACCCGTGACGATCGGCCCCAACATCAAAACCCTCACCAACTTGACCAAGGTCCCGATCTGCACGGCGGCCGAACCCATGGGTCCCGCCGCGGCGAGGACCTGAGGCACCGCGTAAACCGTCAGCCCGGCCAACACCCCGCCGGCCATGGACGAAAGACCCAGCAGATGCGCCGCCAGCGGAAGGCCGATGACCACCCCCACGCCAAGCACGGCCGTGAAGGCGATCGCCGTCGCCACGTCATCGCCGTCAGCGTCGATCACCGGCGCCACGGCGGCGATTGCCGAGTTGCCACAGATCGCGTTTCCGCAAGCGACCAGCACCGCCATCTTGGTCGGCAGTCCCAGCAGCCGACCGATCAAGAAGCTTGCCGCGATCGCCAGGAAAACGGTCCCGACGATGGAGAACATCAGGGGCGCGCCCACGGCGGCCATGGCGCCGAAGCTCACCGTCGCCCCCATCAGGATGATCGCCAGCTCCAGCATCGTCTTGGCGGCGAAGTGGATTCCAGGATCAAACGCCCTCGGCGGCGTCCAGACCGTCCGCACCAGCGCGCCCGACAGGATCGCCAGCACCAGCGCTT
This sequence comes from Caulobacter sp. FV1ye6ST, assembly GCF_058681225.1. Taxonomy (NCBI): domain Bacteria; kingdom Pseudomonadati; phylum Pseudomonadota; class Alphaproteobacteria; order Caulobacterales; family Caulobacteraceae; genus Caulobacter; species Caulobacter sp. FV1ye6ST. The sequence continues at coordinate 2,650,998 of NZ_CM178733.1, read as the reverse complement.
CGAGCCAGGGACGACCCAAAAGGCGCGTCTCCGCCTCTTGAAGGAGTACCGCGCCAACGGTGACGACAACGGTGAGCGCCAAGCCTGGCCCGACCGACCTGAGTTTGTTCAAAGCTTCCATGCACGGAACGGTGCGCGCACACCGATCACAAATCCAATCGATTGGTTTTTATCATAGCATAAGCAATGCTTATGGGATGACGCTTGAACAACTTCGAATCTTCGTGGCGGCGGCGGAGCTGCTGAGCATGACACGGGCGGCCGAACGGCTGCATCTGACCCAGCCGGCCGTCAGCGCCGCCATCGCCGCGCTGGAGGCGCGTTATGCGACCCGGCTGTTCGATCGTATGGGTCGGCGCCTGACGCTGACAGAGGCTGGGCGCCTGTTCATGCCCGAGGCTGTCGCGGTGCTGGCTCGCGCCGCCTCGGCCCGCTTGGTGCTCGATGAACTCTCCGGTCTTCTCAAGGGCGAGATCCACATCGCCGCGAGCCAGACCGTGGCCAGCTTCTGGCTTCCCGCCAGGATGGCGCGTTTCGTCACGGCCACGCCGCACATTCAGCTGAAGCTCTTCGTCGGCAATACGCGCCAGGCGGCGGGCCGTGTCCTGAGCGGTGAGGCCGATCTGGCGTTCGTTGAGGGCGATGTCGAAGACGACCTCCTCGCGGTGGAACCGGTCGGGGGAGATCGAATCGGTCTCTTCGTCGGGCCGGGCCACCCGCTCGCGCACCGCTCGGTCACGCGAAAGGATCTCGAGGCTGCTGCCTGGGTCATGCGCGACCAAGGTTCAGGCACCCGGGACCATGTGGAGGCGGGTCTGCGTCAGTCCGGCGTGACGCCAGAGGACCTCCGCATCGTCCTTGAGCTCCCGTCGAATGAAGCCGCTCTGGAAGCCGTCGAAGGCGGACAGCTGGTGACGGCCGTCTCGGAGCTCTCGGCCGCGTGCAGAGTGGGCGCCGGCGCGGTCCGACAGCTGGACTGGCCGCTCAGTCTCCGAGCCTTCACCATGCTGCGTCACCGCGGGCGGACGGTCAGCCGCGCGGTGGCGGCGTTCAAGGCGTCCCTCTCGACCTAAGGGCAAGGCGTGTCGCTCAGCGCCTTCGCACGCTCGATCGTCGATGTCTGACCAACGTCGTCGCGCGGCGCGGCCCCGTGATGGCGCGGAGCCTGCGCGCCCGGCAGTTGGCCAAGGACGCCGCGCAAATGGCAGTGGCGCTCGGAAAGGGTTCGGACCACGGGCCGGCCTTCGGCCCACAGCGCGCCGGCGACGGGCCTGGCGGCGCCCAGCGGAGGGCGATCGCGGTTCTTGGCTGACCTTCGAAAGGGCTGCCTTTAGGGAGCGCCGCGACACCTCGAATCGTGACGGGCGCGTCAAGCCCCTAACTGTACGCCTGGGTAGCGCGCCGATCTTGCGATCGGCCTGGATCACGCCGCAGGCCCGCCGTTGGCTCAGCTCCAGAGCGCTCTCGAGATGGGCCACGCCCTCGCGCCGGATGAAGGGCCTTCATATTTTTGACAACAGCTCTTGCGCGCCCCTCCAGCATGGTGTCCGCCGCGTAGGCGTTTGAGCCTGGCGCTCTCGTCCTCCGGCGTCCGCAGGCGCTGGGCCTCTGACACGCTCATCCCGCTGAACTTGGCTTTCCGGGCGTCGATCGCGTCTTCCGTTATCCCACCCTTGCGGGCGGGCTCGCCCCCTCGCTCGCCTCATGGCGTCCTCTCGGGGGGGCGGGCTCTGGTCAGCTTGGAAGGAAAAAGTCGAAAAGGCCTGTCAGATTTCGATATGGCTGCCGTCTAACACTCAACAAGCAACAAATTCCGTTGATTGTTGGGGGTGATTTGTGAATAAATTGCGACAATTCATTAATTTATTAAATATATCGACACAGCAAAATCTTAAGTCGTGTCGAAATTGGCTGACGGTGAGCGCTAAAAGGCGAAATAAGGCTTTTCAATTATTTGTATCGCGCGGAATTATTCCTATTTCTGCGTTTTCTGTTGTCGTCGCTCTTATCTCGGCGCCGTCAGCCGTCGCGGCTGAGCCGTTTGCCGAAGCGCCCCGGGAGCAACTCCTGGAACGCCGTCTTGCCTCTCCCGACGGTCAGGTGATGGTGATCGCTCATCGAGGCTGCTGGCAACAGACATCCGAGAACAGTCTGGACGCGATCCGCGCCTGCATCCGCGCCGGCGTCGACATGGTGGAGCTGGACGTGCGCGCCACGCGCGACGGCAAGCTGGTTCTAATGCACGACGACAGCGTCGATCGCATGACGAACGGCGCTGGCAAGGTCGCCGACATCGACTGGGCCCAGCTGCGGAAACTTCGCCTGCGCGAGGGGCGTGGGGGAAGCGCGGCCGTGACGCGCCGCCGGATTCCCACCTTCGAGCAGGCCCTGCGGGTCGCCAAGAACCGTATCCTGATCAATGTCGACGCAAAGGTGCTGCTGCCGGCCTCGACCCCGGCCCTTATCGACGCCGTCAGCGACCGCCGCCAGTTGTTGTTCAAGGCTGAGGCGTCGGTGTCCATGATCGAGCGGGCCGCGCCTTGGGCGCGTGATGTGCGGTTCCAGCCGATCCTGCGCGAGCCGAACATCGCGGCTGATCCCGCCGCTGGAATCGCCGCCTACGATCCGTTGCGGCCCGTGAGCTACGAGATCGACATCAAGCATGCCGAGTTCACCCCGACCATCACCCAGGCCATCCGGACGCGTTGCGCGCGCTACTGGGTCAACAGCCTGGCGGGCAGGGTGTTCGATGACCGCGACGCGGTCACCCATCCGGACCTCGTCTGGGGTCGGATGATCGCTCAGGGCGTCGACGCGATCCAAACCGACGAGCCTCTGGTCCTGCTTGCCTACCTGAACCGGACCGGCGCCCACGGCCACAGCTGTTCGCGCTGAGCCGTCGGCTTCGGCGGCCCCCTCTTTCCTGAACCCTTCGCTTACCTCCCCACCAAAGGACCGTGGTCGTGAAACCTATCGCCAAATACTCCTACGCCGTCGCTCGCTCGGCGCTGATAGCCGGCCTGATGGGCGCGCCGGCATTTGCCCAGGCTCGGAGCGCGCAACAAGGCGCCGTCGCCGGGGAGGCTGACGCCGTTTCGGCGGTGATCGTCACCGGCTACCGCACCTCCAACGCCGCCGCGATCGAGGCCAAGCGCCGGGCGGTCGGCATCACCGACTCTGTCGCTCAGGACCAGGCCGGCCTGCTCCCGGACCTGACCATCGCCCAGGTCGCTCAGCGCATTCCGGGCCTGGCCCTGGTGCCTGACTTCGCCACGTCGGACGACCGTTCGCCCGACCTAGCCGAGAGCGTGATGATCCGCGGCGTCAGCTCGAGTTTCAACCTAGTCACCATCGATGATCTGCCGCTGGCCACCACCTCGCAGAACAGCCGCGGCGCTCGCATCGAGCTGCTGCCGCCGTCGTTCGTCAGCCGGGTGGATGCGGTGAAGACGATCACCGCCAATCTCGACCCCCACGCGCTGAGCGGTCAGCTGAACCTGATCACGACCAGTGCTTTTGACAGCGGCAAGCGCACGCTGACCACCCGCGCTTCGGTCGGCGACTCATCGACCTCGGGAGCGGCGGACGTGAAACAGGGCAAGAACGTCCGCGCCGACGCGACCTTCAGCAGCCTGTTCGGCGCCAATCGCGACTTCGGCGTCGTGGTGTCGGGGTCGTATGCGCGCCTCTATTCTAGCAACTACGATCAGAAGCCCGGCGCGGTCGAAGGCAGCTACCTGCTTTACCAGAACGGCTCGAACAAGCAGGTCGACTATAACAACATCACCAATTCAAACGGCTTCTCGGCGGCCTCGCGCAACCAGATCTTCGTCTACGATGACAACGTCACCCGCGCGTCCGGCGTGGTGAAGCTGGAGTACGACCCTCAGTCCAGCATTCACGCCTCGATCTATACCGGCTATTTCTTCCAGAAGGAGGACGAGGTTCGGAACGAGTACCTGGCCACGGCTGACAGCGGCGCGGCGCCGGCCAATCAGACGGCCACCTCGGGCGTCTGGGCCAAGGGCAAGACCGCGCTGGGCTATTCGCACCAGCCGCAAAAGCGTCGGACATTCGTCGTGTCGGGTCTCCTGGACCAGCAGCTAAACGACAGCCTGGCCATGCACCTGCGCGGCACCCATTCCGAAGCCCGGCTGGACACGATCCGCGACCGCTCGAAGTTCAACATCGCCAGCAACACCGTGAACTCAGCCTTTTCCTATGACCTTAGCGGCGGCTATCCGGTACTCAAGTTCGCCAATCCGACCTATGTGAACGACGCGGCGAACTATGTGCAGAGCTATATCCAGCACATCACCCAGGCCGCCAAACAAGACCTGAGCTTCGCCAGCGCCAACTTTGACTACAACTTCGATCGCGACGCGCGGGGCTTCGGCTTCAACCTCGGGGTCAGTTTGCAGGACACAGACCAGGCGTTCGACGCGGGCCAGTTGAGCGGCAAGCTGCTGGGCGGCACGGTCACCATGGCCAACTTCGTGCGCCCGACCCGCCTACACACCACCGATCCGAACGTCGACTTCATGTTCATCGACGATGAGGCGTATCGCACGGCGTGGGCGGCGCAGGGCATGCCCGCCAGCGGCGATGACAGCGCCAACGCCATCTCCGACGACTACCAGTTGAACGAGAAGGTCTCGGCCGGTTTCGCCGAAGCCGCCTACCGCACCAATGCCTTCAACGTGCGCGCCGGCCTTCGCTACGATTCGACGGTCAACAATATCGACCTGTGGGCGTTCGACGCGAACCGCACGGCGACGCCGAACAAGGCGGCCCAGTACGTGAAGACCCACCGCAAGGCCAAGTACGACTATCTGCTGCCTTCGGTGATCGCCACCTATGACCTGGGTCGCGGCGTGCTGATGCGCGCGGGCTACAGCAAGACGATCGGTCGCCCGAACTTCTCTTACTACGCCATTAGCGAGAGCATCAGCCTTCCGGGCGACAGCGAGGAGAACACGATCAGTATCACGCGCGGCAATCCCGACCTCAAGCCGCGTACCTCGAACAATTTCGATGTCTCGTTCGAGTGGTACATGGCGCGCGGCAGTATGCTTTCGGTGGCGATGTTCAAGAAGGACATCAAGAACCTGATCTTCGCCCAGAACGTCAAGGTCGATAACTACGAGTACAACGGCGGGCGCTATACGGCTAACATAACCACGCCGATGAACTCGCAAAGCGCCGGGCTCAAGGGCGTCGAACTGTCGGCGCGCCAGGACTTCCACAACATCCTGACGGGTCCGCTGAGCAATTTCGTGGCTTCGGCCAACGCCACCTTCATCGACGGGCATCAGGTGGTCGTCCAAGCCGACAAGTCCCTCCGTTCGGTGGACGGCCTGGAAGGTCAGCCGAAGTTCCTGGCCAACGCCACGGTGTCGTATGAGACGTCCGTCTTCGGCGCCTCGGTGGCCTACAGCTATGTCGGCGACTACCTGAAGTCGATCAACGAGAACGCCGCGATCTTCGATATCCACAGCAAGCATCGTGGCGAGTTGTCAGCCCAGGCCCGCTGGAAGGTGCGGGACAATGTGACCCTCATCGCCGAGGGGCAGAACCTGACCCAGTCGGACATCGAGTATTCGCGTGAGATGCCGACGGGGACGCTGGTCGGCGAACGCAGCCAGAAGCCCCGGGTCTTCTGGCTAAGCATCAACGCCAGGTTCTAACAGCGCGGGCGCGGCGCCGGCGGGCCAGGGCATCCAGGTTCGCCACGCCGCGCGATCATTTCCGACGAAGGTGGAGACCGATCCCATGATCAGCAAACTTGCCAAACTCTCCGTGGCCGTGGCTTTGGCCGCCGCCGCTTTGCCCGCCGCCGCGGCGCCGTTCTGCGGCGACACCCCGCGCATCGCGGCCCTGCGCGACGCCTGGGCCGATCCGAAGGGGGCGATCATGATCGCCTCCCATCGGGGCGGTCACCTGAGCGCGCCCGAAAACTCTCTGGCCGCGGTCGATGAGGCGATCGCCGCTGGGGCCGATTTCCTGGAGATCGACGTGCGCGTCTCCAGCGACGGCATCCCCTTCATAATGCACGACGGCACGGTCAACCGGACAACCGACGGCGCCGGCGTCGGCGAGACCATGACCTATGGCGAACTGCGTCGCCTTCGCCTGAAGGGTGGCGATACTCCGCCGCCGACGCTGCTTGAGGTGCTGACCCGCAGCTGCGGGCGGATCCTCGTTGATCTCGACATGAAGACCGGGCGCTTCGCCCCGGTGGTGGCGGTCGTCGAAAGCCTGGGCATGCTCGACCAGGTCCAGCTGTTCGACAGCGACGCCGACGTCCTGCTGGGGGCGCGCCGACTCGCCCCGGCGCTCCAGGTCATGCCCCGCCTGCGCGAGGGCGCCTCGCTCGAGGCCGTCACGGCGGGCCTGCCGCCGGTTCGCATCGTGCACGGTGATCCCAAGTCGCTGACTCCGGCCATGCGCCATGCGATCAAGGCGGTCCCCGCCCGAATCTGGGCCAACGCCCTGGGCGAGGCGGATGCGGCGCTCGTGACCGGCGGTCCGCCCGCCTGCGATGGCCTGAAGCGCCTGCGCGGGCAGGACGTCTCCGTGATCCAGACCGACCGTCCCGCCCTGTTGCGCGCTTCGCTCGATCGGTGCGGCCTGACCGCACGCTAAGCTCTTCTCCCCGACCTGACATGGAGCGCGAAATCGCTCCATGTCCCTTTTCGCCGGGCGTCTAGAGCCTGACTGGTTTACCATCTAAACCGGATAAACAGGCTCGATCTTGATACACTTCTAGAGGCTCAGGTTCAGGCTGACTTGGTAGGTGCGCGGCACTGAATAGCTGTCCTTCAGCCACGCGCGCCCCGGTCCCGTCACGCTGGCCAGGCGCTCGCCGGTGATATTGGCGGCGTCGACGATGAGGCTGAGGCCCGGCCCGAAATGATAGCGGGCCTGCAGGTCGAACTGCCGGCGCGGCGCCCAGTAGAGATCCTGCCACGCCTTGTCGGGCGTCAAGCCGCGCAGGGCTCGATTAGTCCAGCTGACGCCGCCCCGCAGTTCGAACCCGCCGCGATCATAGAAGAGCGTCAGATTGCGAATGTCGCTGGGCTGCCCGACCAGGCGATCGACCGTCCTCAGTTCCCCCGTCGACTGGGCCACCGTCATCTCTCCCGACAGCAGACTCCAGTTGGCGTTGATCCCTAGATGGCGCAGCGTCGGCGAGACCGCCGCCAGAGAGTCGATCTGGGCGCTAGCCTCGAGACCCGAGATGTGGGCGGAGGTCGCATTGGCGGGGCGGGTCACGGTCGCATGGTTGTAGAAGACACCGTCCACAGCATAGCCGACCGTGGTGGCGTCGAAGATCTCGTCACGGATCGCCTTGTGGAAGAGGGCTGCGGAGATCGCGCCGTTCAGGCGACCCGGCAGGCTCCATTCAAGACTGACGTCGAAATTGTCCGACCGGCGCGGCCGGATGTCCGGATTGCCGAGACGGACCGAAATCCCGGGCGATTCGGGGTCGCCGACCGTGGCGTCATTTTGAAAGTTGATGGCGGAGCGTGGGGCGTAGGCCTCGTAGCCAGGACGCCCGATCGTGCGGCTGTAGCCGGCGCGCACGCGCAGCGAGGGGGAGGGCCGATAGTTGACCAGCACCGACGGTAGCAGCTGGGCATAGCGTGCCGAGTTCGAAGTCGGCGACCAGGTGTCATCGACCTTCATGTGGCCGTGGGTCTTGACCGCGCTGCCCTCGAACCGCCCCCCGCCCAGCAGTTCGACGTTCCCGCGCGCATAGCGCATCAGGCCGTAGCCGCTCCACGTCCCCTCGCGATAGGCGAAGTTGTCCATTTTGTTGGAGTCTTCGGTGTTCGTCCGGGTAATGCTGGCCTGGTTGGCCGAGAACATCCGCCAGGCGCGGTCGGGATCGATCACCAGGAACGGCAGGCCGCCCTGGTTGAAGGTCAGAGGGGCGTTGCTGACGAACCCGGCGTCGGCCAGCACAAGGCCCCGGTCGGAGGTGCGATACTGCTCGTTGCGATAGGCGTAGGAGAAGGTCGAGCGCTTCCACGCCAGGCCGGCGGCGAAGCCGAGACCTTCGTCGCCGGCCTCCATTCGGTGACGCCAATCGCCGTGCAACACTGCGATCCGCGACCCTGCCTTGCGTTGTCGGTGCCTCCAGTAGTTCGCCGAATAGAGCGTCAGGTCGCGGTAGGCCTCGGCGTTCGGATTGAAGCTGTGGTGCAGGCTGGCGCTGTCGTAGGAGAAGGCTAGGCGGCTGTCGCCGACGACCGAGCCGGCCGTGTTCATGCCGGCGATGAACTTCACCATGTCATAGCGTTCGAGCATCGCGGCGTGCGAAAGCCCCGCGCGAATCCGGATCAGGTCGTCAGGACCTCTCCGCCAGTCGGCGACGCCTTGCAGGATGCGGGTCTCGTTGCGGGTGACGCCGCTGCGGTAGCCGACCTCGATCGCGCCTGCGTCGAAGCGGCCGGACGTCGCGGTCTGATCGTGCACGTCGCCGTCGACGGGATCGATCAGCACCTCATTGCGCGTGAAGCCGTCGACATAGCGGTAACCGCCCGCGAGCAACGACAGACGAAGGTCGTCGAGATCAAGCTCGGCCCTGGCCGTGACGCTGCGCCGGCGGCGGTCGCTGCCGTTGGACCAGTATCGGTCCTCCTGCGGCACTGGAACGCCGTTGCCCAGTTGGTCGTCGTCCTGTCGGCGGCCGGTGTCGTCATAGAAGGCGACGAAGCCTTGGTCGCTGGTGCCATGGACGTCGCTATTGTTTTCCAGGTGCTGGTCGTCGGCCGAAATCACCAGGCCCAGGCGGCGCTCCGACCCAAAGACGCCGCTGGCGGTCAGGGAGGCGTGTCCGCCCACGGGCGACTGTGGGCGCACGGCTCGGTGGTGATCCGTCGTGGCCAGACCCGCCTCGATCGACAGGACCCGTCGTCCATGGTCGTCGAAGGCGCTGCGCGTCTGTAGATCGATCGCGCCGCCGATCGCGTTTGCATCGAGGTCCGGCGTGAAGGTCTTGACCACCACCAACTGGCTGACCAGCGAAGCCGGCAATATATCCAGCCGAACGCCGCGTGTGGCGCTGTTGGAGGCGGCGTCAGGAATGCCGGTGGAGGCGATCGCCAGGCCGTTGATCGTGACATTGTTATAGGCCTGGGTCAGACCCCGGACCACCGGTGCGACGGGAATGTCACGGGGGTGCTCGTTGTCGGCGATGGGGACCACCGAGACACCCGGGATCCGGCGCATCGCATCGACGATGGTGATGTCTGGCAGCCGCCGCACCTCGTCGCTCGAGGCGACGTCGACGATGTTACTCTGGCGGTTCTTCTCGGCCAGCGCCCGCTGGTCGGCTATGCGCTGTCCGATGACGATCAGCGGCGACAGCGCCGCCGGCTGCTCGTCAAGGCCGACTGACGGGCGTTCAACCAAGCCTCGGCGGAGCGAAGGGGCCGGGCGGCCATGGTCGCGCTCGTCGTCGGCGACGATCAGGTAGGCCTCGCCACGCGGCTTGCTCACCAAGCCCGTGCCGCGCAACAGGGCCATGAGCCCCTTATCGACCGTCATCCGGCCTTGCACCCCTTGGGTGCGCCGCCCGCGCAGAACGGTCGGGTCGGCGAAGACCTGAATGTTGGACGCCTGCGAGAAGGCGGTGATCGCGGAGGGCAGGGGGCCGGGCGGAATCGAGAACACAGCCGACCGTCCGTGGGCCGGCGCTGCGATTGCGAGCCCCAGGGCGCAGGCCGTTCCGCCGAGCGCCTTCATCGACGCTCCTCCACACCGCGCGCCGTCCGGCCTGTCGTCCGCGCCCAGATCCGCGCATGATCGATGGGTGAGCGCACGGGAAGCTGGCTATCGCGTGTTGATCACATAGGCCTGGCCAGTCTCCCGCACGTCGAAGCCGCCAAGCGCGCCGAGGCTGTCGAGCACGGCCTTTGGGTCGGAGAGCTGGAAGCGGCCGGCGACGCGCTTTTGCAGCAGCGCCTGGTCACGGACGAAGATCGGTTTGCTGGACCAGCGCTCCAGTCGTGGCAGGATCTCGGCCAGCGGCATGTCGGAGGCTTCCAGCCAGCCAGTGCGCCAGGAGGCGGCCGTGTCGAGATGGAGTGGAGCTGGCGGAGCGATGGCGCCGTGGGTCAGCGATGTTTGATGCGAGGCCGGGACTAGGACGCTGGTCGATCGGTCCAGGGCCGTGTCGAACCGGACCAGTCCACGCTCGACCTCCAGGTCCACTCTTTCCCGATTTAGCGCGACATCGAAGCGCGTGCCCAGAACCGTCACCCGTCCGCCGCCCGCCGCGACCACGAAGGGACGAGTTTTGTCGTGCCGGACGTCGAACAAGGCCTCGCCGCGCTCGAGTGTCACCTCTCGCCGCGCGCCGCCGATCTTCACGCGGATGCGGCTCGCGCCGTTCAGGGCCACGGTCGAACCATCAGCCAGGGCCACATCGCGGACCTGACCTGCGGCGGTCTCGTAGGTCCGCGCTGGGCCGAGGGCGAAGCGGGCCAGGGGCCAGGCCAGGATGACGCCGACGACGAGCGCGGCCGCCAGGGCGGCGAACGTCGCCACCGTCTGGATCGAGCGGCGAGGGACGGCGGGTAGCCGTGCGGGGCGATCCTGCAGGCGCAGGGCGTGGGTCACCACCTCGTCGGCGCAGGTGGCCCACAAGGCGTCGAACTTTTCCTTGCGACCGGGCGCGGCGTCCAGCCATTCCGAAAAGGCGGTGACGTCGACCGGCCCGCCAAGTTGGCGGGCGACCCACAGCGCCGCGTCCTCTTCGTCCTGGTCTATCGACGGATCGTTCATTCCGAGCCCTTGGCCCCGTCAACCGGGGGCGCGCCCTTGTGTAGCGCCAGCACGGCGCGGGCGACGTGCGCATCGACCGCGGCGGGGCTGATCGACAGCGCCTCGGCGACCGCTTTGGCGGACATGCCGCGCAACCGACGCATTATGAAGACTTCGCGACGCAGGGGCGGCATCTGTTCGAGGATTTGTGAAACCCGTTCCATGCGCTCCTTGTGCAGCAGGGTGGTTTCCGCCGACGGTTCGTCGGTCGAGATGTCCTCAGCGGCGGGGAGGGCTTCCTCGGCCCGCCGGGCCCGGAACCGGGCGCTGTCGACGATCAGGTTTCGAGCGATCTTTCGGAGCATCCCGCCCATGTTGAGGATGGGATGGGCGCTGTAGCCGGCGAGTCGCAGGAAACTATCCTGAACTACGTCCTCACTCGCGGAATGGTCTCGCAGGTGGCGGTAAGCCAAGCGGTAGACATTCTCGCGGTAGCGACGATATGCGACTTCGTCGAAATGCACGCGATGCCCCATCAACTGAATTTTGGCGGATAGCACCTCGCCATGTCGCCTTCGTGACGGCGGACAATCGCTCCCGTCCGCCGCCATGGGAATCACGGAGGTCGGGCCGGTCGGAGGAGGCTCGGGACAGCCGGCGATGTGCTCAGCCGCCTGCTCCAGGCGCTTCTTGAGTTTGTGGGAGGTGAAGTTCTTAGCGCGGGTGTTCCCCGCCTTGAACTTGCCGCCGTCGTCACCCTCGCCGCCATCGTCCTATGGCTGCGGTAAGTATCCACGCCGCCTAGCCCGTCTCGGACTTCCTTTAACTCGGCGGTGCGTTTCTTCAGCGACCGATCGCTCGGATCCGCCAGGCCGTTTTCGATCACTATAGCTCGCTTGAACTCCAACCCATCGAGGGCGCCTTTCGTAAAGTCGCCGTGTCGGTGGCGGACCGAGTCCGCGAGGGGCCTTCGGACCAAGGCTCTGGCCGACTGATACACTTTGATACAATCCGTCTCACCCTTGAGACGCAGGCCTTACGGACGGGACTCACATTGCAGGAACGGACGGCGTGACCGTCTTTCCTCAAGGAGATACCCAATGTCCAAGTTCACTGTCCTCGCCTCGGCGGGCCTCGCCATCGCCCTGACCGCCGCCTCGATCGCTCCGGCCGAAGCTGGAACCCGGGCCCGCGGCACCTCGATCCAGGGCTCCAACGGTTACGGCGCGACGCGCTCCACGGCGGTCTCGCGCACCGCGACCGGAACGGCTTCGACCCGTTCGACCCAGACCAACGCCGGCTACGGCGCCACCACCTCGCGGGCGTCGACCCACAGCAATGGCGCCTATCAGAGCTCCAGCCAGACGTCGTTCAACAACGGCGCGTCGATCCAGCGTAGCGCGTCGGCCCAGGCCAACGGCGACGGCACGGCCTCCTACAGCGCCTCGCGCACCGGCGTGAATGGTCAGACCTCCAGCGTCTCGGGCACGGTCAGCCACTCCGGCCCGCAATAGAGCGCGGATGGGCAGGAACCGCGCGGGGGCTCGCCCCCCCCTCCGCGTGGTTCCGCTTTTCTTTTCGCAGCAGGAGATCATCATGACCTCGCACTGGTCGGCCTTCGGGCTCGCGGTTCTGATCGGACTAACCTCAAACGCCTCGGTGCTGGCGGCTCCGGCGGCGCCCGAGGCGTCGATCAAGCTGTTGTCCGGCGCCGACATGAACCATGACGGCTTTGTCAGCCTCGCGGAGTTTCTCGCGGCCCGCGCCGCGCGCTTCGACGATCTGGATCGTCGTCATCTGGGCTACCTGTCCATGGAGAGCCTGCCGCCGTTCGTCTCGCGCGATACCAGGATGAAAGCGAACCTGCGAATACTGATCGCGGGCGCGGACGCCAACCATGACGGGCGCGTGACCCGAGCCGAATTCGTGAACGCCCCGACGCCGGTGTTCACGCTCGCGGATGCGAATGGCGATGGCAGGGTCGACCGCGCCGAACTCGCCGCCTTGAAAGCGCGCTGATCATGTTCCATCACCCTGCCGCGTCGTTTGGCGGTCCCGCCACGCAAGCCCCCTTGGCCTTGCTGATCACGATGGCCCTGGCGGTGGTCGCGGAGGCGGTCTGGCGCGTCGCCATCACGCGAAAGGGCTATGATCGCATCGGCGCCGCGGCGAGCCTTGGGATTGGCGCCGGCAATCTGCTGTTCGGCGGCCTGAGCGCCGCGGCGCTCGCGGGTGTCTTCGCCTTGGCCTGGCGGATGGCGCCCGTACGATGGCCTCTGGAGGACTGGCGAACCTGGGCGGTCGGGTTTCTGGCGGTCGAGTTCGCCTATTACTGGTTCCACCGCTTGAGCCATGAGGTGCGCTGGCTTTGGGCCAACCATGCCGTGCATCACAGCGCCACCGAGATGACCTTCCTATCGGCGGTCCGGCTGGGATGGACGAACCTGCCGTCGGGTGGCTGGGCGATCTATTTGCCGCTCGTGCTGGCCGGATTCCATCCGAGCCTGGTGATCGGCCTGCTGGGGGCGAACCTGCGCTATCAGTTCTTTCTACACACCGAGGCGGTCGGCCGATTGGGGCCGATGGAATGGATATTCAACACGCCCGCGCATCACCGCGTTCACCACGCCAGCAACCTCGAATACCTGGACCGTAACTATGGCGGCGTCCTGATCGTCTTTGACAGGCTTTTTGGCACCTTCGCGGCCGAACGAGCGGACGCGCCCATTCGCTATGGACTGGTTCATCCTGAACCTTCGCGAAATCCGCTGCGGCTCGCGCTGGGCGAATGGCGGCGGCTTCTGCGCGATCTTGGCCGGGCAAGAAGCTTTCGAGCCGCGATGAGCGCCGCCTTTGGCCGCCCAGCTTGACGTCGAGATCGAAGTTCCGATCGTTCTAGGCCCCTCTGGAAAGCCCGCAATGAACCGTTCCACCCTGGTCGCTATTGTCGAGGATGATCCCGAAATCCGGAGAATGGTCGCGGATCTGCTTCGGCGGGAGGGGTATGAGGTCGAGGTCTGCGGCGACGCGGCGCAGTTCGATCGCCTTCACGCGCAGCGGCGCGTGGACCTTGCCGTGCTGGATGTGATGCTGCCTGGCGAGGACGGGTTGTCGATCTGCCGCCGGCTGCGCGCCGACGGCGTTGTCCCGGTGCTGATGGTCACCGCCAAGGGCGAGGATATCGATCGAATCATCGGGCTGGAGATCGGTGCGGATGACTATCTTTCAAAGCCGTTCAATCCCCGAGAGCTCATAGCCCGCGTCAAAGCCATTCTCCGACGCACTCGCGACGCCCATTCACCCACACCCTCGCCCCCCCGCGAAGTGCTGGGGTTCAACGGCTGGCGTTTGGACACCGCGAGCCGGGATCTGACGACGCCGGATGGATCGCAGGTCGACCTCACCAGTGGCGAGTTCGACCTGCTGATGAGTTTCTTGCAGCACCCTCAACGGGTGCTCAATCGCGACCAACTGCTGGACTGGACCAAGGGGCGCAGCGCGGCTCCCTATGACCGCAGCATCGACGTGCAGTTGAGCCGTCTGCGCCGCAAGCTCGCGACGCAGGCGGGCGGCGAGGCGTTGATCCGCACGGTGCGCGGCGGCGGCTACCTGTTCGCGGCTAGCGTCGGCCGTATCTGAATGATCAGGCCGTTCGACAACCTCTCCACGCGAATGGCCGCCATACTGGCGATCGGCCTCTTCCTGGTTCTGTCTCTAGTGATATGGCTTCTCGTCGTGCCGGTGTTTCGCGGACAGGCCGGAACCATGGACATGCCTTTGCCACGGGAAACCTTGGCGATCGCCGAGGCCCTGGAAGGCGCGACACCCGCTGAGCAGAACCGTATTCTGCGCGCGGTCAACAACTCGGTGATTACGGCCTATCTGGCGCCGACTTTTCCGCCCAGCGGCCGGCGCGAAATTGGCCCTCCGCCAGGGCCCTTGGGGCCGCTCTTCAAGGGCTATGCCGACGCCCTGAGCGACCGGGAGTTTCGGATTGATCTGCGTCGGGGCTATTGGCTGGCCTATCTTCGCCACGGCGAGGCCCAAGGATGGCCGGTCCGGATGTCCTTGCGCCTGCATGACGGCAACGTCCTAATTGTCGAGCGCAAGCCCTCCCGCGTCGTGCGGACATTCATTATTCGCGCCTTGCTGCTCTTCTGCGGGATCGTCGCGGTTCTGGCCGGGGTCCTTGTCGTAACGGTGCGGCAGACCGCCCGCCCTGTCAGCGACCTCGCGGCGGCGGTGAGGCGTTTCTCGCTGGCCATGGACGGACCCGACCTGACGCCTTCGGGGCTCCGGGAGATCCGCGATCTCAGCAGCGACTTCAATGACATGAAGCACCGCATTCGCGATCTGGTGGATCAGCGTACTCGGCTTCTCGCGGCGGTAGCGCATGACATGCGCACCTACATGACCCGGCTGAGGCTTCGCATCGAGTTCATTGAGGACGCCGATCATCGGGAATGTGCCGAGCGGGATATCGCCGAGATGGCGCTTCTTTTGGATGACACCCTCATATTCGCCCGTGACAATGCCTCGCCGCCGCGCCTCGAACATTTTGACGTCGGGCAAGAGTTGGCGGCGTTGGTCGCGGCGCGACCGCTCGATGGCGAAAGCCTCGAATTCACGCCTGCGGGGGAAGCCTTGCCGTTCCACGGCTCCCGTCAGTCCGTGCGCAGGATGGTGGGAAATCTCATCGACAACGCTATCCGCTACGGAGGCGCGGCACGGATCTGCGCGTGGCGCGATGCGGACCGCATTTCCATCGAGGTGGCTGATCGCGGTCCCGGAATCCCCGAGACGGACTTGCAACGAATGCTGGAGCCGTTCGAGCGCCTGGAGCCTTCACGCGGGCGGAGCTTGGGTGGCGCGGGTCTTGGCCTGTCCATTGTAACGGCGCTTGCTATCGCCCAGGGAGGGGCATTGGCGCTGCGCAATCGTTCGGGCGGCGGGCTCCTGGCGACCATCACCCTGCCGATCGGGCAAGGCGATGGGCGTGAAGGCGTCTAGGGCTATTTGGAACCTCTTGCTCAAGCCTGAGACACCGGATGTAGGCGGCTCCTACCGCGGCTACGCTTCAGTGAGTAAGCTTGCTACGATCAAGAAAGATTCAAGATTGTAGGCAATGTCCAAGACTCCCCCTCCACACTTGCAGCAAAGAAGAAATCGGTCCGTGGCCGACCGGGTCGCGCTGGACCTGGCCTATCTAATCGAGACGGGCGTCTACAAGCCCGGCGATCGCCTTCGAGAAGTCGAGCTGTCGGAGCGGTTCAAGGTTAGTCGCGCGCCGGTGCGCGAGGCCCTGCGCATCCTGGCGACCCGCTCGGTTGTGCACATGGAGCCGATGAAAGGCGCCGCCGTTGCGCGGCTGTCCGACCAAGAGGCGCGCGAAAGCGTCGAAATCAGCGCGGTGCTGTTCGGGCTCGCGGCGCGCAAGGCCGCCGCTGCACGAACTCATGATGATATATCAGCGCTTTGGCGGCAGGTGGAACGACTGGAGGCGATGGCGGGCGAGGGGATAGAGCCTCAGGAGTTCTTCCGCCAAACCCTGCGCGCCGGTCTTGTGGTGCTCGACGTCGCCAGGGGAAGTCGGCTTCGGTCGCTGATCCTGGACGTACGGACGGGCGCCGCGCACAACTTCGGTCCCTACGGCTTCACCACGGAGGCCTTGAGGACTCGGGCCGCCCAGCGCTGGCGGGACCTCGTCGACGCCATTGTGCGGCGCGATGGGGACGAGGCCGACCGTCAAGCGCAACTGACCCACGTCGACTCCCTGACCGCCGCCCTGAAGGTGACGACATAAATTGTCGACAATTTATAGACAGTAGCTATCCTCTTGGCATAGCCTCCTCGGCATAAGGCGCGCAGACGCCGTGAGGGAGGGTGACGATGAGACGAGCTTGGACGGCCGCGGCCGATGAAGGGGCTCGCCGCCAAGGCGCGGCGCGCCAGCGAGCCATGTTGGGCGGCGTCGCATTCGTCGTGCTGGCGGAGCTTCTGGCTGCGGGCGCGGCGCATGCCCAGGCCGCTGGCGATGTCGGCGAGGTTGTTGTCACCGCACGCCGCCGGGCAGAGCAATTGCGCGACGTCCCCGCGGCGGTCACCGCGATCACCGAGGCGGATCGTCAGGGCCTCGTGCTCGACCGCATGGAGGACTATCTCCGACAGGTGCAGGGCGTGACCCTGGTCACCTCCGGTCCGGAATATCTGAACGACATCTCGATCCGGGGGCAGGGCAGCGGCCGCGTCGGGTTCACGGAGACCGCCACGGGGCTCTATCGCGACGGCCTGTACAGTTCGGGCGGCGGCTTCGGCGGTCGATCGCTGACGCGCATGGACCTGTTCGATAATTCTCGGGTCGAGGTGTTGCGCGGTCCGCAGGGCGCGCTGTTCGGGCGCAATGCCGTCGGCGGCGCCGTCAACGTCATCTCCAACGCGCCAAAGCCCGACTTCGGAGGGACGGCCACGGTCCGTCGGTCGGATCCGGACCGGACCGACTTGGAGGCGATCGTCAACCTGCCCCTGGGCGACAAGGTCGCCGCTAGGCTCGGCGGCTTCATCAGCGACCAGCACGATGGCTTCATCGTCAATACGACGACCGGAGACTTCACCGACACCCAGGACTCGAAGGGCGCGCGGCTGACCATCGAGGCCCGGCCCTCGGCCAAGGTCACGCTGGGGGGCATGGCCGAGTATTACGATAGCAGCGCCGCCGGTTTCACGGGCCTGGCCCGGAGTCCGACGCTTGATCCCGGGCCGGACACGCGGGCCAACCAGAACAGGGAAGGGCGGACCAACATCAAGGAAAAGGGGGTATCTCTACGGGCCGATGTTGATCTGGGCTGGGCCGACATGGCCCTGCGTGCGTCGCACCGCGAGCGCGACGGCGCCCGCACGAACGAAGATGACGATCACTTCGTGGGCCTGTCGCTGACGGACGTGGCTCCCGGGGCGGCGGTCAGGTATCCGGACTATTCTCGGCCCCAATCCGAAAACTACCGGAGGGATGTGCTTCAAGCGACCTTCGCGTCAAAGCACGGTGGCCGCGTCAGCTGGCTGTTCGGCGCGGAGTTCCTGAACTCCAGGGACAAGGTCGTGACCGAGCCGCTCGATTGCCCCGCCTATACTGGGATGGCGCAACCCGAGACGCCCGGCTGCTTTGTCGGGACCGCCGCCCTCGGCGCGACGACCACCTTCTCGGCGGCCGCGCGGCAGGCTGGACGCGGCACGATGAACCACGACACCTTCAACGAGACTGTCGACTCGGTCTCGCTGTTCGGGGCGATCGAGGCGAAGCTGACCGAGCGGTGGCTGCTCGGGCTGGAGTTGCGGGCGCAGCACGACAGCCGCGATTACGACTTCCAGCGGTGGTCCGAGGATCCATTGGTCTATTTTGGATCCGGAGCTGTCCCGACGGGGTTGCTGGCGCCCATCGGCGGTTCCGGCGCCGCCACGGTCCAGTTCTGTCCGCCGACCCTGGCGGCGCCCGCCTGCGCGGCCGGGAACGAAACGGCGACCATCCGCACGGGCTTCGACAATAGCTTCTACACGCCGACGGTGTCGTTGCGCTGGAACCTGGCGGACGAGCAGAACATCTATTGGCGCTTCGCCACCGCTTATCGGTCGGGCGGGTTCAACACCAACCTGCCGCCGTCGGTGACCCGCGCCCTGCTGCCGCGGATCCTGCGTTACGACGCCGAGTACGCCTACAACTATGAAACCGGCTGGAAGGGGCGTCTATTCGGCTTCAACGCCGAGGCCGCCGTCTACTACACCTGGACCAATCAGGTTCAGGTGGTCACAGCGCCGTCGGCCGGATCGAGCGGCTTCATCCTGTCCAACGCCGGCGACGCCCATGTCTACGGCTTCGAGGCCGAGGCGCGCCGTGTTTTCCGGGTCGGACCTGGACGGCTGGTGACACGGGTGTCCTATTCGACGTCCGATGGCGCGTTCGAGAAGGGCGCCAGCCAGATCAGCCAGGGCGTGACGATCGACTTGAACGGAAAGCAGGTTCCGCGCCTGCGCGACGCCCAGGTCACGGCGAACCTGCTCTACACCCAGCCGATCGGCCGCCTGCGCGGCTTCGTGGGCGGCAGCGCCCAGTACGCCCACGGCGGCTTCGAGACGCCCGACAACAGCCGGGCCTATGCCGGGTACACGCTCTACGACGCCCGTATCGGCGTCGAGGGGCGCAACTGGCGCTTTTCCGTCACCGGCCGAAACCTGAGCAACGAGCGCTATGTGCTCAACGTCGTCGGAACGGCCGAATTCTGGAACCAGCCTCGCATCTACGGTGCGGAACTGACCTTACGCTACTGAGCGCCGGAGCAAGGATCGAACAGATGAAATCCATTTTGGTCGCCATGGTCGCCGTGTTGGCGCTGAACTGTCATACAGCTTGGGCCCAGGAAAAGGCCGGTCCGGCCGTGCGGAACCTCCACGTGGGCGGTGTCGACCGGAACTATCTGCTCGATGCGCCGGTCAATGCGTCCAGTCCGGTTCCTCTGGTCATCGCTCTGCACGGCGGCGGCGGCAACGCTCGCACCATGACGCCGCGCTGGCTGGACACGGCTCGCCGGGAGGGCTTCGCGGTGGCCTTCCCAAACGGCCTTGGGCGCAACGCCAACATGGGGACCTGGAACGCCGGTGGATGTTGCGGCTTCGCGATGACCTCGGACACCGACGACGTCGCCTTCATTGGCGCGATGATCGACGACATCGCCCGCGACCATCGCATCGACCTGACTCGCGTCTATGTGACGGGCCTGTCCAACGGCGGCATGCTGACCTACCGCGTCGGCGTGGCGCTGGCGCCGCGCATCGCGGCCATCGCCGTCGTCTCGGGCGCGATGTTCGGGGACGAGACGCCGCCGGCGACGCCCGTCCCGGTGCTGATCATGCATGGCGAGCAGGACGATATCGTGCCGTTCAGGGGCGGGACCTCGCCGATGGCGCTCGTGGGCCGCTCGCAGGCGCGGCCGTTCCGCGACGTCGCTTACGCGGTGGACTTCTGGCGGCGCGCCGATGGCTGCGTGGACGGGCCTTCTGTGGAGGCCAAGGGCGACGTGACGGTCGAGACCTACGCCAAGTGCGCCAAGGGCGGGGAGGTGGTCCTGTATCGCCTGAAGTCGGCCGGCCACACCTGGCCGGGACCGGCGCGCGACGTCGGGGGGCTGGAACGGGCCCGCTATGACCAGGTCGACGCGACCGAGGTCATCTGGCGGTTCTTCAGCCGCAACGCGCGTCGAAACTAGGGTCCGTTGGAGTTAAGCCGATGCATCGTCGTCATCTGATCAAGTCCGCGCTCGCCGCCTCGGCGCTCCTGCCGTCGGGAAGCGCGCTGGCCGCCCTGGCTCAACAGGCGCGTGATCCGTTCCAGCGCGCCTTCTTCTACGCATTTCCGCTCTATGAGCAGGCGCGCATCGAGCAGGAGCGAACGGGCGCGATCGGGAAGGCCGGCAAACTAAACGTCATCTCGCACCGGTCCCAACTGATGGACCACACCTCCCACCAGGTCACCGCGCCCAACAACGACACCATCTATTCGTCGATCTTCCTGGAGCTGTCGGGCGGCCCGGTCGAGCTGACTGTCCCAAGCTCGACCGACCGCTATTTCTCGCTGGCCTTCATGAGCGCCTTCACGGACGTGTTCGCCTATGTCGGCACGCGGGCGACCAAGGGGCGTGGCGGTCGCTACTGGATCGTGGGGCCGACCTGGAAGGGCGCCGCGCCTGAAGGGGTCAACCTGATCCGCTCGCCCAGCAACGATGTCTGGGCCCTGATGCGCACGCTCGTGGATGGACCGGCCGACCTGGCCGCCGCCCAGGCCTTCCAGGGCGGGCTGACGCTGAGCGTTCCGGCGGACCGTCCGCCTCCGCGCGGCTTCGACGCGGCCGCCGGCGATGTGAATGATCCCGCGCGGTTCTTGTCGCTCGTCAACGAGGTCATCGCCCGCTCTCCGGGCGGAGGCGGCCAGTTTCCCCGCGCGCGCCAGTTCGCCGCTCAGGGGATCGGCGCGGCGGACCTGCCATCCCAGGCGCTCTTGGACCGCTGGCGCGCGACCATTCCTGGCGCGCTGGAGATTCTGCGCGAAACCTTCCGTTTCCGCGACTATGCGGTCGACGGATGGAGCTACCAGCCTCCCGGAATCGGAGACTTCGGCGACAACGACCAACTGCGCGCCGCGGTGGCGCTGGGCGGTATCGCGGCGCTCGGCGAGGAGGAGGCGATGTACTTCCACGCCAACTTCGACGGCGGCGGAGAGCCTCTGATGGGGACGACGTCTTATCGATGGCGTGTGCCCCCGGGCGGCGTGCCGGTCGACGCCTTCTGGTCGCTGACCCTGTACGAGGTCACGCCGGAGGGGCGTTATTTCTTCACCGAAAATCCGATCGGCCGATACGCGATCGGAGACCGCACGCCGGGGCTGATCAAGGATCCCGACGGCGGCTTCGAGATCTTGATCCAGCGCGATCGTCCGCAAGGCGCCGAGGCGGCCAACTGGCTTCCTGCTCCCGCGGGGCGCATGCGCCTGGCTCTGCGCGCCTATCTGCCGCGCAGCGAGCTCAGGAAACGGTCCTGGCGGGTTCCGCCCCTCCGGCGAGCGGACTAGCTCCCGGCGCGCTAGAGCTAGAGCATTGTCCGATCCAGCTGGATCGGTGAAATGCTCTAGTCCTTTGTTTTAACGCATTTTCTGACGACGAACTGGTATCCACTTCGTCGGAAAATGCTCTAGACATGCGCCGACGCGGCCTGCCGGGCGCCTTACGATTGAGGCCTCTAAAGGTTGTCGCCATGCGCTGGTGGCTGGCGGCGCTAGGTCTCGCCGGTCAGGTCCCGCCGAACCTTTTCAAGCTCCTCGGCGTAGCGCCGCGTGGCGTGGGCCTCGGACACCAGGCCGATGACCCGCCGTTCGGCGTCGACCACGGCCAGCTCGTCGGCCTCGGTGCTGTCGAACGCGCGCATCACGTCCTTGATCGACTGCTCCGGCGTCAGAGCCGCGTCTGGATTGACCGCCAGCGCCGACACAGGTCGCTCGTCGCCGCCAGGCTCGGCATAGGCCAGGGCGGTGACGATCACTCCGGCGTAGTGTTCGGCTTCGTCGACCATCACCACCCGCCGCGTCGAACCGAGAGGAAAGCGACGGCGAAACTCCGCCAAGGTCGTCGCCGACGACGTGGTCTGGACGTCCTTGCGCATCATCCGGCCCGCTGTCAGCGGCCGCAGCCAACTGACGTCATGGGCGCTGCGGATGGTCTCGCCGCGTAGGTGCAGCCGCCAGGTCGAGAAGGAATAGCCGAAGGTTTCGCGCACGATGGTGCTGGCGATCAGCGAGGCCACCAGAGCCGCGGCCGTCACCGAAAAGTCGCGCGTCGCCTCCAGGACCAGGAACGACATCGTCAAGGGGCCGCCGACCACGGCCACCGCCAAGGCCGCCATGCCCACCAGGGCCGCCACGGTCGGATCCAAGCCCGGCAACCACGGGGCCAGCACGGACAGGGCTGAGAAGATCTGTCCGATCAGCGCGCCCAGGAAGAGCGAGGCGAAGAAGAGCCCGCCCCGAAAGCCAAAGCTCAAGGACAGCACCGAGGCCAGGGCCTTGAGGGTCACCAGCATCAGCAGGGTCTTGAGGCCAAGGTCCGAAATCAGATCCAGGTGCAGCGCCCCGTGTCCGGACGACAGGGTCTGGGGCGTGATCATCGCCAAGCCCGCCAGCGCCACGCCCCCCGCGGCGGGACGCCATCCACGCGGCAGGCCGCTACGAGCCACGCCGCGCTCGGCCACGGCCACCAGACGCATCAGGCCTATGCCGACCGCCGCGCAGGCCAGGCCCAGGAGGGCGTAGAGGCCATAGTCGAGCCAGGACTGAATCGCCGGGGTCGTCGTCCTTAGCAGATAGGGAATAGCGCCCATGCGGCCCGCCACCAGCGCCGCGGCCAGGGTCGCGGCGGCGACCGGCGCCAGGTTGGCGACGGTGTAGGCTCCGATAACGATCTCGAACGCGTAGAAGGCGCCCGTGAGGGGGGCGCCGAACGCCGCGGCGATGGCCGCGCCCGCGCCGGCCCCCACCAAGGTGCGCATGTCGGCGCGGCGCAGGTTGAGCTTCCGGCCCGCGAACGAGGCGACGGCCGCCCCGGCCTGCGCATAGGCCGCCTCCAGCCCCACCGAAGCGCCAAAGCCGTTGGAGATCAGGGTCTGGACACAGATGAAGGCGCTGTCCTTCAGCGACAGGCGACCACCGTGTAGCGCGTTGGCCTCGACCGGGTCGACGGCCGGTCGCGGCCTATAGGTCAGCCAGGACCAGGTCAGCGCGCCAAGCACCAGCCCGCCCAGTGGAATTGACAGCACGCGCCAGGGCGCGATGGCGCTCTGGGCGCTCAGTCGCTCATCCAGATTGATGCCGAACAGCAGCCCTTGCAGCCCATGGGCGAGCTTGGCTTGCAATACCGCCAGCGCCCCCGCCGCCGCGCCGATCAGGACCGCTACAGCGATCAACCACAGTTCGCTGGACCGAGTGCGTCGACGCAGCCAGCCCAGCCAGCGAGTCGCGGAGGGGGCGGGCAGGGGGAGCGGCAGGGGCATGATAGGCTCGACAAGCGGTGGATCGGTAACCCAAGCCGCGCGCCGGCCGCGCCCGCGGAAGCGCTTGCCAGCCTGATAGTCGGCGTAAGTTCTACTAACGCACTGCGTAGCGGGTGCGGGAAGACCTCGTCAATGAGGCTGGGAGACCAGGGATGGGCCATAAGGAACGCCCCAAGTGTCCTGACGGCGCCTTTGGTCCCTCCGACGCCACGACCTTGGCGTTGATCGCGGTGATGATCGGCGTGCTGATCGTGGGCTCTGGAATTTTCTGACGCCCGCGTGGGCAAGCGAGGCGCCGCGCGGACAGCAAAAGGGGGCCGCTCGCGGCGACCCCCTTCGCGCCGATCCGGCGATAATCGCCGGTCGCTAGCGACTAGAGCATTTTCCGATCCGACTGGATCGGTGAAATGCTCTAGCCCTTTGTTTTAACGCATTTTCTGACAACGAACCGGTGTCCACTTCGTCGGAAAATGCTCTAGAAACGATATTGGCCAAACAGGCCGATCTCATCGTACGTGCCCTTGTTGGTTCCGCCGATCACGCCGTTGGACGTGCTCAGCGTGCCGTTCTCGACGCTGTCGCGCTTATAGACCAGCGAGAAGTCGACAATCTTGGCCGGGCTGTAGGTCAGGCCGATGTTGTAATAGTTGTCCTTCTTGTTCGAAGCGGTGTCGTCGTTGGGCTTGACCCAGTCATAGCGGCCAAAGGCGGCGAACTTGTCGCTGAAGCTGTAGGAGCCGAACACCGAGTAGCCATTGGCCTTGTCTTCGGCCACGGTGGTGACGTTGTTCCAGTCCTTGGCCGAGAAGTATTCGACGCCGAACCGGTATTGTTTGGTGGCGTAGGCGGCCAGGGCGTTGAAGCGGGTGGCCGTGTGCCGGACGTTGGTCGCCCCTTGAGTGTCCTTGCCCAACTTGCCCGAATAGCCACCGACCGCCAGGGTCAGGTGATCGATCGGGGTGACGCTGAGGCGGCCCTCGATATCCATCCCTTTTGAACGCAGCGGGGCCTTGTAGCCGGCGCCGTCCGTGACCGACACGGCGTAGTTGACCTTGCCGCCGGCGAACTTGCCCGAGGCGTGGACACCCCAGTCGGCCGAGGTGCCGAACTTGGTGCGGTCGATCAGCGTGTTTTCCACATAGCGATAGCCATACATGTCCTCGGCGAAGGGCACCCAAGGCAGGTCCGTCGAGCCCAGCTTGATGACAAGCGCGTCAGAGACCTTGGCCTGCAGGTAGGCCTTCTTGATGTAGAGCTCGGTGGCCGAGATCGCCGATGAATACTGGAAGTCGGTGGTGACGTTGCCCGAGAACACGTCGTTGAACTTGTGATCGACGCCGATATAGAACCGCTTGATGTCGAAGCCGGTGCCGCTGGGCGCGACCTTGGCGCCATTGGTCTTCTGACTGACGTTCGAGACGTCATAATACATCCGGCCTGAGATCACCGTGTCGTCGGTCCAAGCCTTCTTGGGCTTGGGCGCTGCGGCGGCGACCGCGGTGCTGACCTGGGTCGGGATCATCTTGATCTGCGCGTCGGCCTTGGTCTGCACTTCCTGCACCTGGGCGCTGGCGGCTTGCGCCTGGGCTTGAGCCTGCTGGGCTTGGCCCCGGGTTTGGGCCTGAGCGGCTTCCTGCGCGTTGAGGCGCTCGGTCAGGGCCTGCACCTGCGCCTTGAGGGCGGCCAGTTCGGCGGCCTGGGCGCTCGGCGCGGCCACCCGATGCTTCTTGGCCGGCGCGGCGTTGGCGGGCAGGGCGGCGCTAGCGGCCAGAATGGCGCCAAAAGCTGCTCCGGCAAGCAGCGACATCTTGGACTTCATGGAAAAACCCCTCGTTTGCCCTCCCTTTGCTGGGTAGGGTCAAAACGGGGTGTTAGTTCAGCTTGATGACAGTTAGATGTAAGTTGAACTTAACGTCGGGCTTGGCGAGGGGGCGCTGCGATTGAAGAGCGCTGGCTGGCGTGCGGGTCCCTGGGCGCGGCTTGCTGGCACGCCGCGTCCAGGACGCCTTCAATGCACTTGGGCGAACGCCGGAAAATCAACCCGATGCGGCGCGCCGTAAGACCCGCGCGCGCCAGGCGCCGGATCTCGGCGATGTCCTCGTTGGAGAGGACTTCCAGATGGGACGCGGCGGTGCGTCGCCGCGGGACAGCCTTGCACTCCGCGAACACGCGGCCCAGCCACGCGACAAGGAGTCTCTCAGCGACTGTTCCCCCAATTTCAACGGGTTCGCCTGCCTCGTCGAAGGTTTCCACCACCACGCCGCGCTCAAGGAGACTCGCGATCAGAGCGCTCATGTCCTTGGCCGGACCGTCGAACACGTCGAGCGACCAGACGCATAGGCGGTCGCCCGCGCCGAGGGACTCCAGACGCTCGCTGACCCGGCGGCGCGCCGCGTCGCTCGGGGTCTCCTCGATCGTGTAGTCGTCCGGGCGCAGCGGTATGATCCGCAACACCTGGGCCTCCAGGCTGGGGAAGCCGCCGCCGAGCTGAACATAGGCTAAACGCATGCCCAAAGGCTGGGGATCGTGTCCGAGCATGTCAAGTTCAACTTACAATGCTTGGCGGGCCGACGCGTGACATTTCGCCGTTGTCGTGAAACCGTCTCAGCTCTGTCGTAAAGCTTACTGGGCTAGGACGTGGAGACGCATGTTGCGAGCACACCGTTTGGAGCGCCTCGGCGCCCACGCGATCAACCTGGGCCTCGTGGCCGCGGGCCTCGCGGCGCGTTGGGCGCTCGATCCCGTGTTCGGCGCCAATCACGCCTATACCGTCTTCTACCCCGTCGTTCTGGTCAGCGCCTATGTGCTGGGCGCCAGGCCCGCCGTGGTCGCCGCGGTGCTTTCGGCGGCGATTGGCTATTTTCGCTTCGCCCGGCCCGAGTTCGAGATCAAGACGGACCTCGACTCGCTGACCTCGCTGCTGTTCTTCGCCATGACCTCGGCGGTGGCGATCTATTTCATCACCGGCATGTCGCGCGCTATGGCGGCCACCAAGGCCGCGCAGGCCAAGGCCGAGGAACTGGCCCAGGCCCACGCGAGCCTCTTTGGCGAGTTGAACGAGCGGGTGACCAACCATCTGCAACTGGTCGCGGCGATCCTGCAGCTTCAGGCGCGCGACGAGCCCGATAAGGCCGTGGCGCGCGCCTTGGCGGAGGCCTCCGCCCGCACGATGCTGATTTCAAAGACCCATCGCAGCTTCTCTAGCGAACCTGGCGACTTGCTCGACTTCGACGCCTTCGCCCGTCAGTTGCTCGACGCCACCCTGTCAGCGCGCGAGCACCCGCCCGTGCGCATCGAGTTCGAGCGCGGCGGACTATGGCTTTCGACCGAGCAGGCCACATCCGTGGCCCTGGTGCTTCTGGAGTGCCTCAATGTCCGCCTGGCCGCCGCCGATCCGGGCCTGATGCGCATCAGCCTGCGCGGCGACTGCGGCATGGGTAGGCTGCGGATCACCGAGATCGAACGCCCGCTCGACCCGCTCCCGGTATCTGGCCAGGACACGGCCATGCTCCAGGCCATGGTTGAACAGCTGAGGGGGCGCTTCAGCTCACGCAGCGCCGCCGAGGGGCGTGTCTCCGAATTGACCTTTCCGTTGGAAGGCGGCGCCTACGGCCTGCGCGACGCGCCCTCGACCCTGCACTAACCGGGGAATTCGATCCGAGTCATTGTAAGTTCAACTTCCTGCGTTAGACTCGATCACCATGTCAGACAGACCACCGCCCTTTACCGCTCTGCGCGCCGTCGAGGCCGCCTCGCGCCACCGCAGCTTCACCTCTGCGGCGCGCGAGCTGCAGATCACCCACAGCGCGGTCAGTCAGTCGATCCGCCGGCTTGAGCTGGATCTCGGCACGCGTCTTTTTGAGCGCAGGGGTGGAGCCATGGAGCCGTCCTCGGCGGCTCTGCGCCTAGCCCAGACCTATTCCGAGGCTCAGGAATCGCTGAGTCGAGCCATGCGCGAAGTGCTGGGGCCGAGGGCCGGCGCGATCCTGGGCATCGCCATGCCGGCGCTCCTGGGACGGCTTTGGTTCTCCGCCAAGATCGGGCGGCTCAATGAAGCCTTGCCTGATGTCGAGGTTCAGGTCTCCACGCGCGAAGGCGGGGAGGGCGCGGACATCGCCCTGACCTGGAGTCCGAAGGCGGTCAAAGGCGCTCTGTGCGAGCTCTTTTATCTGCCGATGTGCGAGCCGGGCCTGGCCGCGAAGCTCGATGGCGCCCACCCGAAGGTCCTGCTCGGCTCGCCGCTGATCGCCGACATGCCCGACAGCTGGAGTCTATGGGCGGCGCGCTGGGCGCCGAGCGGAAAGGCCCCGCGCGCCCACCTCTTCGACGATCCGGCCATGGCGCTGGATGCGGCGGTTCAAGGCGGCGGGATCGTGCTGAGCAGCGTGTTCGCCGCTGAGTCCTATCTGGCCTCGGGACGCCTGACGGCCTTGGGTTTGGAGGTCTCGGCCGGACAGTGGCTCACGGCGCGCGTCCAGGCCTCGCCGGAGACCGCCGAGGCGGCCGAGCGGTTCGTCATGTGGCTGCGCCTGGAACTGCGTCGCAGCCAGGCCCTGGCCCAAGGCCATTCGCCGCGCGGCGAATGATCATTTGTTAGATCATCTTACGGCGCGTCATGTGACTGTTATATTTTCCGTCTAATTCCCAATCCGGGGGCGGCCTTCTGCTGGCGCCCGAGGAGATGACGGATGTTGAAGAAGCTCGCGGCCGCCCTGGGTGTGGCCCTCCTGGCCGGCACGGCCGCTCAAGCCGGTGACATTTCGGGCGCTGGCGCCACCTTCCCCGCGCCGGTCTACGCCAAGTGGGCCGAGACCTATAAGGCTCAGACGGGCACTGGCCTGAACTACCAGGCCATCGGCTCGGGCGGCGGCATCAAGCAGATCAAGGCCAAGACCGTGGCCTTCGGCGCTTCGGACAAGCCGCTGAAGCCCGAAGAGCTGGACGGCGCGGGCCTGATGCAGTTCCCCACCGTGATGGGCGGCGTCGTGCCGGTCGTGAACCTGCCGGGCGTCAATCCGGGCCAGCTGCATCTGACCGGCTCGGTCCTGGCCGACATCTATATGGGCGCGATCACCAAGTGGAACGACCCGCGCATCGCCGGCGCCAACAAGGGCGTCAAGCTGCCGGCCCTGCCGATCACCGTCGTCCACCGCTCGGATGGTTCGGGCACCTCGTTCCTCTTCACCTCGTACCTGTCGATGAAGAGCCCGGCCTGGCAATCGAAGGTCGGCGCCAGCGACTCGGTGCAGTGGCCGGTGGGCCTGGGCGGCAAGGGGAATGACGGCGTCTCGGCCTTCGTCAAGCAGACGATCGGCGCGATCGGCTATGTCGAATACGCCTACGCCAAGCAGAACAAGGCCACCTACGTCCTGGTGCAGAACAAGGCCGGCCAGTTCCCGGCTCCGACCGCGGCCAACTTCGCCGCCGCCGCCGCCGGCGCCGACTGGGCCAAGGCCCCGGGCAACTACCTGCTGCTGCTGGACGAGCCGGGCGCCAAGTCCTGGCCGATCACCGGCGCGACCTTCATCCTAGTCTACAAGAAGCAGGACGACGCGGCTCAAGGCCAGTCGGTGCTGAAGTTTTTCGACTGGGCCTATAAGAACGGCGACGGCGCGGCTGGCGCGCTCGACTACGTGCCCATGCCCGCCTCGGTGAAGACCATGATGCGCAAGCAGTGGGCGGCGATGATCAAGGGGCCGGACGGCAAGCCCGTCTACGTCTCCAAGTAAGCTTCCGACCTCGACCTTCTACCGGGCGGGAGACCTGCGCTCCCGCCCATTTCCTTTAGCGGAAACCCATGGCCGACATCCCCCTGACCGCGCCAAGGCCGAGCAGAACCGCCTCCAAGGGCGCCTGGTTCGACCCGATCTTCCAGTTCGCCTGTCTGTCGGCCGCCACCTTGCTGCTGGCCGCCTTGGGCGGTATCATCGTGTCGCTGGTGATCGGCGGCTGGCCGGCCCTTCACAAGTTTGGCCTCGGCTTCTTGACCAGCACGACCTGGAACCCGGTGACCGAGGTCTACGGCGCGGCCGGACCGATCGCCGGCACCCTGATCACGTCGGCCCTGGCCCTGCTGCTCGCTCTGCCGATCGCGCTGGGCGTCTCGGTCTTTCTCGTCGAGTTCTGCCCCAAGCGCCTGGCCCAACCCATCGCCATCGCCGTGGAACTGCTCGCGGGCATCCCGTCGATCGTCTACGGGATGTGGGGCCTCTTCGTGCTGGCGCCTTGGTTTGCCCTGCACGTCCAGCTCCCGCTGATGATGAACATTCCGGCTGGCTCGATCTGGGAGAAGGTGTTCTACGGCGTGCCCAACGGCGCCAACATTTTCACGGCCTCCCTGATCCTGGGGGTGATGATCCTGCCCTACATGGCGGCGGTGTTCCGCGAGCTCTTCCTGACCGTACCGGCCCAGGTGCGCGAAAGCGCCTACGGCATCGGCTGCACGCCATTCGAGGTCATCCGGTCGGTGACCATTCCCTATGTGCGAAGCGGCATGGTCGGGGTGGTCATGCTGGGCCTGGGTCGCGCCCTAGGTGAGACCATGGCCGTGACCTTCATCATCGGCAACGCCCACGGCCTGCCCCAGTCGTTGTTCGACAGCGGCTCGACCCTGGCCTCGACCATCGCCAACGAGTTCACCGAAGCCACCGGCGAGCTGCACACCGCGGCCCTGACGGCGCTCGGCCTGGTCTTGTTCGTCATCACCTTCAGCGTGCTGGCCATCGCCCGGGCGCTGTTGTTGCGCCAACGCTACGACTGAGGGCCGCCATGAAGTTCGACCGCGCCTTCCGTCGCAAAGCCGCCAACGCCGTGTTCGTCGCGCTCTGCGCGCTCGCCACGGTGCTGGCGCTGGCCGCGCTTGGCCTGATCATGTGGTCGCTGCTCAAGCAGGGCTTGGGCGGGATCAATCTCAACGTCTTCACCCGTGACACCCCCGCGCCCGGCTCGCTGGGCGGCCTGCGCAACGCCATCGTCGGCTCGATCATGATGTGCGCCGTGGCCATGATCATCGCGCTCGTCGTCGGAATCCTGGCGGGCACCTGGCTGGCCGAATATGGCGGGGCGACGCCTTACGGCCACGCGGTGCGCTTCCTGAACGACGTCCTCTTGTCCGCGCCATCCATCCTGGTGGGCCTGTTTGTGTATGAGTTGGTGGTGCGGCCGTTCCACGGCTTCTCGGGACTGGCGGGCGGCGTGGCGCTCGCTCTGATCGCCGCGCCCGTGGTTACCCGCACCACCGAGGATATACTGCGGCTTCAGCCCAACGCCTTGCGCGAGGCCGGGGTGGCCCTGGGCGCGGCGCGTTGGGTGACCATCCGCAAGATTATCTGGCGCGGAGCGGGGGGAGGGCTGCTGACCGGCGGTCTCCTGGCTTTCGCCCGGATCAGCGGCGAGACGGCGCCGCTGCTGTTCACCGCGCTCAACAACCAGTTCTTCGCCCTCGACATGACCAAGCCCACGGCCAGCTTGCCGGCGGTGATCTTCCAGTACGCGCTCAGCGCCTACGATGATTGGCGCGCCCTGGCCTGGGCCGGGGCCCTGCTCATCGCCCTCACCGTGCTCTCGATCAACATCATCGGCCGCGTGATCATCGCGCGGGGGAACACTCGTCCATGACCAAGCCCTTCCAAACCGACACCCTGGCGCACATCCTCGAGCCGGCCGCCGACAGCGTCGCCCTGCGCGCCAAGGGCCTGGACTTCTTCTATGGCAAGACCCAGGCCCTGTTTGGCGTCGACCTGCCCATCGTGCGCAATCAGGTCACCGCTCTGATCGGTCCCTCGGGTTGCGGCAAGTCCACCCTGCTGCGGACTTTCAACCGCATGTACGACCTCTATCCGGGTCAGCGCGCGGCGGGGACCATCGACCACGAGGGCGAGAACCTGCTGGCGGTCAAGGACATCGCCAAGTTGCGCTCGCGCATCGGCATGGTGTTCCAGAAGCCGACGCCCTTTCCGATGTCGATCTACGACAATGTCGCCTTCGGCGTGCGCCTCTACGAGAGGAAGAGCCGCAAGGACATGGACGGGGTGGTCGAAAAGGCCCTGCGCCGGGCCGCCCTGTGGGATGAGGTGAAAGACAAGCTCCAAGCCTCGGGCCTGTCCTTGTCGGGCGGGCAACAGCAGCGCCTGTGCGTGGCGCGCGGCATCGCCGTCGAGCCGGAGATCCTGCTGCTGGACGAGCCGGCCTCGGCCCTCGATCCGATCTCGACCGCCAAGCTGGAACAGACGATTGGTGAGCTGAAGAGCGACTTCACCATCGTCATCGTGACCCATAACTTGGGACAGGCCGCGCGGATCTCAGACAACACCGGCTTCATGTATCTGGGCCGGATGGTGGAGTTCGCCGCCACATCGGACATCTTCATGAAACCGATGGCCCAGGAGACCCAGGACTATATCGGCGGCCGGTTCGGCTAGACCTACGAGGTCCAGCCGTCGAGCGCCTCAAGCGATTTGTCGGCCGATTTATGTTCGCGCATCGTGAAGGCGTTGCTCAGAACCTGTGGTCGGGGCCATCGGAGAACCCGGGGCGGGTCACATCGATCGACGGGGCGTGGGCATCACAGTGGCCACGCGTCAGGACAATAACGTGATCCAAGCGATGGAGGATCGTTCACGCCGCTTCTGGATCGGTGTGCGGTATCATCCGGAGCTGCTGCTCCACCGCGTGGTTTGAGCACCTCTTAAGCGCCGGTTCCGGGACGGTTGTTCGTACCGCTCAAAGCGCTCAGGAGCGGCCTGTCAGCCCGTTGAGGACATCGGCGGCGCTGATCGGAATATGGCGCAGACGCACGCCAACCGCGCGGAAGATGGCGTTGGCGATGGCCGGGGCCACCACCGTCGTCGCCGGTTCGCCCAGGCCGACCGGAACCTCGACGCTGTCGACGAACTGGATGTCCAGCTCCGGCGTGTCGGAGATCCGAAGCGGCGTATAGGTGTCGAGGTTCAGGTCCTTGACCTCGCCGTTCACGAACTCGGTTCCCTCGTGCAGGGCCATGCTCAGGCCCCACAGCGCCGCGCCTTCGGTCTGGGCGCGGGCGCCGTCGGGGTCGACGATGGTCCCGGCGTCGGTCACCAGGGTGAGCTTGTGGACGGTGACCACCCCGGTGGCGCGATCCACGTGAACCCGGGCGACGCAGGCCACCCAGGTGGGCATGTCGCGTTCCTGGCCAAAGCTGGTAGCCAGGCCCAGGGCGGTGTCCTTGGGCAAGGGCTTGCCCCAGCCAGCGGCTTCGGCGGCGCGCCTGACGACCTCGGCCTGGCGCTTGGCGCCGCCCTTGGTGCTGGCGTCGCCGCCGGCATTGGCGCCGGCGCCCGTCAGCAGCTTCAGCCGCAAGGCCACAGGATCGGTCTTCAGGTGATGAGCGGCCTCATCGATGAAGCTCTCGCTCGCCCAGTTGGTCCAGCCTGGTCCCACCGATCGCAGCCAGCCTGGACGGAAGGTTTCGTTGGCCAGGTCGTTGTTGATGGCTCGCACCTTATGGGCGCCGACCTCGTACCAGTGGTCCGCGCCGGAGATGGCGAAGGGGTCGTAGGCCACCCCGTTCTTGCCCTTGGGCATCAGGGCTGGGGCGTTGGCCAGGGTCGGCCAGCCGGCGGCGGCGTGATGCTCCTGGGCGAGTATGTTTCCGGCCCCATCAAAGGCCATGCGTACGGTCTGCACCGAGGGCGAGCGCACCGAGTCGAAGCGCACATCGTCCTCGCGGGTCAGCACCAGCTTGACCGGCTTGCCCAGCGCCTTGGCCGCCAGGGCCGCGGGCACGGCGTAGTCGCCGTTCAGTCGTCGCCCGAAGCCGCCGCCCAGCATGTAGGTGCGCATGACGATCTTGGTCTCGGGCCGACCCAGGGCCTTGGCCAGGGTCGGCAGGATCAGGCTCTGCCACTGGTTGCCCGTGTGGATCTCCATCACCCCGTCCTTCTCGAAGGCCAGGGCGTTGAGGGGCTCGAGCTGGAAGTGCAGCACGGTGGCGGCGGTGTAGGTCTGCTCCAGCACCGACTTGGCGGCCTTGAAGGCCGGGCCGGTGTCGGCGGTCTTGTTCTCCAGCAGCGCGCCGCCGTCAGGTTTGGCGATCAGGTTGGCGGCGTGGTCCTGAAGATCCTTTTCCGAGACCTTGGCGCCGGGTCCGGCGGCCCACTTCACCTTCACGCGTTCCGAGGCGCGCAGGGCGGCGGGATAGCTCTCGGCGATCACCAGCACCCAGCCGGGCACGGTGTCCGAGGGATCTTCCAGCGTCAGACAGCGCAGGTAGCCCTTGATCTTTTTCGCGGCGCTGTCGTCGACCGACAGCACCTTGGCCCCGTGGCGGGTGGGCGGCAGCTTGGGACGGGCGAAGACCATGCCCGGGACCTTCGCGTCGATGCCATAGATCGCCGTCCCGTTGGTCTTGGCGGCGATGTCCAGGGCCTTGCCGGGCTTGCCGATCAGCTTGCGGTCGGCGGCCGGCTTGATCGGCAGCTTGGCCAATTCGTCGGGCGTGAATTGTCGCGCGACGCCGCCGCGCTTGACGATGTCGCCGTAAGAGATCGACTTGCCGCCGACATGGACCACGCCGCCGCGCGCCGTCCCGCCGGCCGGCGAGACATTCAGCAGCTTGGCCCCGGCCTCGACCAGGGCGATGCGTCCGGCCGCGCCAGCCTGGCTGAAGATCGGGAAGGTCTGCCACACCGACCAACTGCCGCCGGTGACCATCAGGCCCCACTTGGGGTCGGTGTCGACATGGACGATGCGGACCTTGTCCCAGGCAACGTCCAACTCGTCGGCCAGGATGCGGGCCAGGGCGGTGCCGACATGCTGGCCCATCTCGGCGCGGATGATGTTGACCGTGACGATCCCCTCGCCATCGATGGCGAACCAAAGGGTCGGCTCGAACTGGGGGCCGGACTTGGTCGGTGGCGCGCCACCAGGGACAGCCGGATCCATCGCCGCCTCGACCAGGGCCGAGAAGCCGAAGGCCAGGCCCGCGCCGGTGGAGGCGACCAGGAAGTTGCGACGCGACAGCAAGCCGCCGGATTGGCTTTTCGTTCGCAGGCGGCTCACGACTTCGCTCCCATCGCAGCGGCGGCCTGCTTGATGGCGGCTCGGATGCGGACATAGGTCATGCAGCGGCAGAGGTTGCCGCTCATGGTGGCGTCGATGTCTTCATCGGTGGGGGCGGGGAAGTCCTTCAGCAGGGCCGCGGCCTGCATGATCTGGCCCGACTGGCAGTAGCCACATTGCGGAGTCTGCAGGTCCAGCCAGGCCTGTTGGACCGGGTGCTGGCCGGCCGGGTCCAGGCCCTCGATGGTGGTCACCTCGGCCCCGTCGACGGCGCTGATCGGGGTGATGCAGGAGCGCGTCGCCCGACCGCCCACATGGACCGTGCAGGCGCCGCACATGCCGATGCCGCAACCGAACTTGGTGCCGGTCAGGCCGATGTCGTCGCGGATCACCCACAGCAGGGGCGTGTCCTCGTCGGCGTCGATGGAGACGGCCCGGCCGTTGATCGTGAACTGGGTCATGGCTGGTTCACTTTTCCTGCGCGCGGATCGCCGCGACCTTTTTCTCGAGGTTCGGCCAGGCCGGCTTGTCCGTGCGCGTGGCGCGCAGATAGGTCGCCAGCTTGGCGATGTCGGCGTCGCTGAAGCGGTTGAAGCCGGGCATCACCACGCCCGGCGCGCCGTCCTTGGCGCTGACGCCGTAGAGCACCACCTGGATCAGGTTGGTGGGATCATCCAGATTCACGGCGCTGTTGAGGGCCAGGTCCGGACGAAGCGGATTGGGCTGGCCCGCGCCGTTGTAGTGGCAGGATGCGCAGGCCGCCGTGTAGAGCCTCGCCGACGAGTCGTTCTGGGGCCCGACGTTCAGGCGGTTGGCGGCCGCCGCCCGTTGCAGGGCCGGGGCGAGGGCCGAGGCGCGGGTCGCCGCGCCGTCGCGATCGGCGAAATAGACCGCCAGGGCTTGGATATCCGCGTCGGGCAGCTTGATGAGCCCGTCGTGGACGACCGGCGCCATCGGGCCAGCGGCCACACCGTGATAGCGGCTGACGCCCGTGCGCAAATAGGCGACGAGCTCGGCCTGGTCCCAGGGGGCGGGCGAGGGATTGGCGGCGGTCAGCGGCGGGGCGATCCAGTTGTCGATCGCCGCGCCGGTGAAGGCCTTGTCGTGCTTCTCGGCGCCCAGGACATTGCGTGGCGTATGACAGGCGCCGCAGTGGCTGACGCCCTCGGCCAGATAGGCGCCGCGGTTCCATTCCGCGCTCTTGGCCGTGTCGGGCTCGAAGCGGCCTGGCTTGAAGAACAACAGCTTCCAGCCGGCTTGCAAGGCGCGAATGTTCAGCGGGAACGGGACGCTGTTGTGCTTGGCCGGGGCCGCCACCGCAGGCCGGGTCATCATGTAGGCGTAGAGCGCCGCGACATCGCCGTCCGACAGCTTGGTGAAGTGGTCATAGGGGAAGGCCGGAAACAGGTGGGCGCCGTCGCGCGCCACGCCCTCGTGCATCGCCCGGCGGAAGGCCGCCTCCGACCACGCGCCGATCCCGGTCTTCTTGTCGGGGGTGATGTTGGTCGAGTAGATCGTGCCGAAGCTCGTCTTCATCGGGTAGCCGCCCGCGAACGGCTGGCCGCCCTTGGCCGTGTGGCAGGTCGAGCAATAGCCCGCCCCCGCGAGCACCTCGCCCCGCGCGATCAGGTCTGGAGCGAAGCTTGACGGCGCGGGCGGCGCGATCTCGCCGATGGCGGGTCGCCAGGCGAAGACGCCGAAACCGACCAGTCCCACGACCGCCAGGGCCAGCAGTCCGACAAGGATACGTTTCAGCACGAGAGACCCTCCTGGCGGTCCCGCGCGGACGTGTAACGCCCATCCGCAGCGAGGCCAGATGCGCGGAGCTTGGGAGCTATTTCGTGGCTGAGCAAGGTGTTCGGCTCAGCTGCGAGTCGATCTCAGCGCCATGCGGGCGACATCAAATCCAGCTCACTAGACGACCGTGCCCACCAGACGGCCGATACCGGCGGTCACGGCCATGGCCAGTGCGCCCCAGAAGGTGACGCGCACCGCCGCGCGCCAAGGCGATGCTCCGCCGGCCTTGGCGCCAGCGACGCCCAGAAGCGCCAGGCAAACCAGCGCCACCAGAACCACAATGGGAACGATCGCGGACGCAGGGGTCAGAACAGCGACGATCAGGGGCGCGGCGGCGCCGACCGTGAAGCTGCCGGCCGAGGCGAGGGCCGCCTGCGCCGGCCGCGCCGTCGTCGCCAGCGAGATGCCCAACTCGTCACGGGCGTGGGCGTCCAGCGCGTTCTCGGCCATCAATTGGGTGGCGACGATTTGGGCGGTCTCGGGTTCGAGACCCCGCTGCACATAGATCTGGGCCAGCTCGTCGTGCTCGGCCTCGCTGTCACTTTTCAGCTCTTCCGTCTCCCGTGCGATATCGGCCTTCTCGGTGTCGGCTTGGGAGCTGACCGACACATATTCTCCAGCCGCCATCGACATCGCTCCGGCCACCAGCGCCGCCACGCCAGCGACCAGGATCTCGCTGGACTTGGCGGAGGCGGCGGCCACCCCGACGATCAGACTGGCCGTGGAGACCAGGCCGTCATTGGCGCCCAGCACGGCGGCGCGCAGCCAGCCGATGCGAGAAACCAGATGGGCTTCTGGGTGGCGATGGGAGCGAGCCATGACGGCGTATTTCCGGGATGCGCGACCGCGTCGCCTATTTGGCGACGCGGACACTGGGAAGGGGCGCTCGCGAGGTCAGGCCTGAGCGCCCTCGCGCCGTGGTAGGCGCCAACCTGGCCGGATGAAGTGGCAGGTGTAGCCATTGGGAATCCGCTCCAAGTAGTCCTGATGCTCGGGTTCGGCTTCCCAGAAGTCTCCGGCGGGCTCGACTTCGGTCACGGCCTTGCCGGGCCACAGGCCCGAGGCGTCGACGTCGGCGATGGTCTCCAGAGCCACGCGTCGCTGGTCTTCGGACGTGTAAAAGATGGCCGAGCGATAGCTGCGGCCAAGGTCGTTGCCCTGTCGGTTCAGCGTGGTCGGATCGTGAATCTGAAAGAAAAACTCCAGAAGCTGGCGGTAGCTGATCAGGGCCGGATCGAACTGGATCTCGATCGCTTCGGCGTGGTCGCCATGATTGCGATAGGTGGCGTTGGGCGTGTCGCCGCCCGAATAGCCGACTCGGGTCGCGATGACGCCCGTATAGCGGCGCAGCAGATCCTGTACGCCCCAGAAGCATCCGCCGGCCAGGATGGCGGTTTCGAC
Source organism: Caulobacter sp. FV1ye6ST (assembly GCF_058681225.1). Lineage (NCBI taxonomy): Bacteria > Pseudomonadati > Pseudomonadota > Alphaproteobacteria > Caulobacterales > Caulobacteraceae > Caulobacter > Caulobacter sp. FV1ye6ST. The sequence goes on along the minus strand of NZ_CM178733.1, from coordinate 2,613,405 downwards.
CTTGGCGTTCATGACGGCGAGTCCCTTTCAGAGCTGAGTGCGTCGCGCGTTTCACGCGACGCCTAGCAAGTGGGTATGGATGCGGAGATGTCCAGGATTGCGTGCCTCGGACCTTCAGCACGCCGCTGTGGGTTTCGGCCGCGAGAGATAGACGCTGCCCATGATCAGCGGCGCCGCCGCGAGAAAGCCCAGGTTCGCCGCCCAGGCCACGGGATCGGCGAAGCGACCGCCATTCAGGCCGATATGAACCAGGGCGCCCCCGGCGAACAGCGTGGCCGACAAAAGTCGCAGGCGGGTGGAGATCACCGCTGGTGTCCAGGCGATCGCCGTGGCGCTCGCGGCCAGGGTGACCAGACCCCACACGGTGACGGGGGGCGCCGCGCGAGCAGCAGGCGGTCAGCGGAGGGCGCGGCTACGCCGGCTTCCGCGCGTACAGTCCACCGGGGGCCGGGTCTCAGCCCCGCGCGGGGAGCCCGATCCGGTTGGATTCGGCCCGAGCCAGCACCAGACTCGTGGCGCACAACAGCGTCAGGCCCGCAGCGACGAAGCAGGCGGGGCAATGGCCGGCCATCGACCAGGCGTCCTGCTGGCTGCTGCACAGTGGACCGGCCATGAGGCGTGGAAGGGCCTGAGCGATGGCGATCGCCCAAGCGACCAGGGCGGTCGCGCCCGCGAACGGGGCGATGAAGCGAAACTTGGCCGACATGAAGCTCTCCGGAAGCATGGAGACACAGTCCTCCCGGATCGCGTTCCCGGCTTTGATGCGCATCAAAGCCGCGCTTGGCGGCGCATGACACCACGGTGCGACGTTCGCCGCAGGGAGTCTGCATGTCCGCCCCGTCCCACACCAGCGTCAGGTCCCCCGCGGGATCCGGCGCCTTACTCATCGTTTCGGCCGTAGGCGCCTTTCTGGCGATCCTCGGAGCGGGGCTGAGCCAGGATCCGATCTTCCGGATGCAGGCCGAGACCATCGCCCTGGCTGGCGTCATCGCCGCCTTCGTTCTGAACGCCGGCCTCTCGGGCGGCACGCTGGTCCATCATCCCGACCGCTACAGCGACAACGTCATCAAGGCCGGGGTCATCGCCACGATGTTCTGGGCCGCCGCCGGCCTGCTGGTTGGGGTTGTCATCGCCGCCCAGCTGTCGTGGCCGACCATCTTCTACTTCCCCGAAGCCGGCTGGCTGAACTTTGGCCGACTGCGGCCACTGCACACCTCGGCCGTGATCTTCGCCTTCGGGGGCAACGCCCTGATCGCCACGTCCTTCTGGGTCGTGCAGCGCACCTGCAAGGCGAAGCTGGCCGGCGGCATCGCGCCGTGGTTCGTGTTCTGGGGCTATCAGCTGTTCATCGTGCTGGCCGCGACCGGGTATCTGATGGGCGCGACCCAGGGCAAGGAATACGCCGAGCCCGAGTGGTACACCGACCTGTGGCTGACCATCGTCTGGGTCGCTTATCTGCTGGTCTTCCTGGGCACGATCTGGAAGCGCAAGGAGCCCCACATCTATGTGGCCAACTGGTTCTACCTGGCCTTCATCGTCACCATCGCCCTGCTGCATCTGGTCAACAACGCCGCCATCCCGGTCGGCCTGCTGAACCACAAGTCCTACGGCGTCTTCTCGGGCGTGCAGGATGCGCTGGTGCAGTGGTGGTACGGCCACAACGCGGTCGGCTTCTTCCTGACCGCTGGCTTCCTGGCCATGATGTACTACTTCGTGCCCAAGCGCGTTGAGCGGCCGGTATACAGCTACCGCCTGTCGATCGTGCACTTCTGGGCCCTGATCTTCATCTACATCTGGGCTGGCCCGCACCACCTGCACTACACGGCCCTGCCGCAGTGGGCCCAGACCCTGGGCATGACCTTCTCGATCATGCTGTGGATGCCCTCCTGGGGCGGCATGATCAACGGCCTGATGACCCTGTCGGGCGCCTGGGACAAGCTGCGCACCGATCCCGTGGTCCGGATGATGGTCGTCTCGATCGCCTTCTATGGCATGAGCACCTTCGAAGGCCCGGTGATGTCGATCCGCGCGGTCAACGCGCTCAGCCACTACACAGACTGGACCATCGGCCACGTGCACTCCGGCGCGCTGGGCTGGGTCGGCTTCATCAGCTTCGGCGCGGTCTACTGCCTGGTGCCGTGGCTGTGGAAGAAGAAGGACATGTACTCGACCAAGCTGATCGAGTGGCACTTCTGGATCGCGACCACCGGTATCCTTCTCTACATCGCCGCGATGTGGGTGTCGGGCATCATGGAAGGCCTGATGTGGCGCGCCTACACGCCGCAAGGCTTCCTGGCCTACAGCTTCATCGAGACCGTCTCGGCCAAGCACATCGAGAACGTCATCCGCGCGGTCGGGGGGCTGATGTATCTGTCCGGCGCCCTGATCATGATCGTCAACATCTGGAAGACGATCGCTTCGCCCTCCGCCGAGCCGGCCGATGAAACGGCCGCTCCCGCCATCGCGATCGCCTGAGGCCGCCCATGTCTGTCTGGAAGCATCACGCCAAGTTCGAGCGGCATTCGCTGCTGCTCATCGTCGGCATCCTCGTGGTCGTCTCGATCGGCGGCCTGGTCGAGATCGCCCCCTTGTTCTGGCTGCAGGGCACCATCGAGAAGGTGCAGGGCGTCCGTCCCTATACCCCGCTGGAACTGACCGGCCGCGACATCTATGTCCGTGAGGGCTGCTATCTCTGCCACTCGCAGATGATCCGCCCACTGCGCGACGAGGTCGAACGCTACGGCCACTACAGCCTGGCCGCCGAGAGCATGTACGACCACCCGTTCCAGTGGGGGTCCAAGCGCACCGGGCCAGACCTGGCCCGTGTCGGCGGCAAGTATTCCGACGCCTGGCACCGCGACCACCTGATCGACCCGCGCTCGGTGGTGCCGGAGTCTGTGATGCCGCCCTACAAGTTCCTGGCCGAGAAGGAACTGGACTACCACGACATCGTCGACCGGATGAAGGTGCTGCGCACCGAGGGGGTGCCCTACACGGCCGACGAGCTGACCAACGCCAAGAAGGATCTCGAGGCCCAGGCCGATCCCTATTCGACCGACGCGGTGGCCCTTCGCGGCCGCTACGGGGCCAAGGTCGTCAACCGCGACTTCGACGGCGATCCCGACAAGATCACCGAGATGGACGCTCTGGTGTCCTATCTGCAGATGCTCGGGACCCAGGTCGACTTCAAGTCCTACAAGGCCCAGGCCCCGGAGAACCAGCGATGAGCCAGCTCTCCTACGAAACCGTGGCGCGCTTCGCGCAGCAAGGCGGGCTGATCTACTTCGGCCTGATCTTCCTGGCGGGTGTCGCCTACGCCTTGCGGCCTTCCAAGAAGACTGAATTCCAACACGCCGCGCGCATGCCGCTGGATGACGAGGAGCTCTCCTGATGGCTTCCGAACGCAAGACCGACGACGTCACCGGCGTCGAGACCACCGGCCACGAGTGGGACGGCATTCGCGAACTGGACAACCCGCTGCCGCGCTGGTGGCTGTGGACCTGGTATGCCTGCATCGCCTTCGCGGTCGGCTACTGGGTGCTGATGCCCGCCTGGCCGGGCCTGCATGGTTACACCAAGGGCCTGTTGCACCAGTCCGACCGCGCATCGGTGGGGCAGGAACTGAAGGCGCTCGACGTGCAGCGCGGGGCGGGGGCGGCTCAGCTGCGGGCCGCCAGCCTTGAGCAGATCGAGAAGGACCCGAAGCTGCAGGCCTACGCCCAGCAGGTCGGCCAGTCGGTGTTCGGCGACAACTGCGCCACCTGCCACGGCATCGGCGGTACGGGTGGCAAGGGCTATCCCAACCTGCGCGACGACGTGTGGCTGTGGGGCGGCAAGCTGGAGGACATCCAGTACACCATCACCCACGGCGTGCGGACCGGAGCCCCCGGCGCGCGCATGTCCCAGATGCCCGCCTTCGGTCGCGACGAACTGCTCAAGCCCGAGCAGATCGACGACCTGACCGAATATGTCGTCCATCTGTCGAACCGTCCCGCCGACGCCGGGGCCATCGCCCGCGCCAAGCCGATCTTCGAGACCCAGTGCGTGGCCTGTCACGGCCTGGAGGGCAGGGGAGACCAGGCCGTCGGCGCCCCCAACCTGACCGACGGTGAGTGGCTCTACGGCTCCGACCGCGCCGCGATCCGCGGCCAGATCTTCGCCGGCAACGGCGGGGTGATGCCCACCTGGGGCGGCCGCCTCAGCCCGGAGACCATCAAGGCCATCGCCGTCTACGTCCACGCAAACGCAGGCGGGCAATAACGGGCCATGCCCACGCTGATCGACAACACCAAGCCCAAGCCCGAGGCGAACTCCGAACATGGACGGGCGGCGGTCTCGGCCGCCGCCCGCGCCAAGGGCAAGGGCGCGCCGACCGGCAGTGGGCTCTACAAGCCGCGCGAGCCGATCTATCCCAAGCTGGTCCACGGAACCTGGCGCCGGGTGAAGTGGGCGCTGCTAATCGCCACCCTGACGATCTACTACTTGACCCCGTGGATCCGCTGGCGGCGGCCCGAGGGCTTTCCCCAGCAGGCGGCGCTCGTCGATTTCGCCGACGGGCGCTTCTACTTCTTCGACATCCAGCTCTGGCCCCAGGACGTCCACATCATCACGGGGCTGATGATCGCCGGAGCCCTGGCCCTGTTCCTGGTCACGGCGCTGTTTGGCCGGCTGTGGTGCGGCTACACCTGCCCGCAGACCGTCTGGACAGACCTATTCATCGTTGTCGAGCGCCTGTTCGAGGGCGACCGCAACGCGCGCATGCGCCTGGACGCCGCGCCGCTGTCCTTCGACAAGCTCTGGCGCAAGGCGGGCAAGCACCTAACGTGGCTGGGCATCGCCTTCGGCACCGGTGGGGCGTGGATCTTCTATTTCCATGACGCCCCGACCCTGATCCGCACCTTCTGGATCGGCCAGGCTCCGGCCACGGCCTATGTGTCCTGCGCCTTGCTGACGGTGACCACCTATGTCTTCGCCGGCTGGATGCGCGAGCAGGTCTGCACCTACATGTGCCCGTGGCCGCGCATCCAGGGCGCTATGCTGGACCAGCATTCCCTGCAGGTGACCTATCTGCGCGATCGCGGCGAGCCGCGCGGCGCGCACAAGAAGGGCCAGGACTGGGCGGGGCGCGGCGACTGCATCGATTGCCACCAGTGCGTCGTGGTCTGTCCGATGGGCATCGACATCCGCGACGGCAGCCAGCTGGAGTGCATCAACTGCGGTCTCTGCGTCGACGCCTGCGACGAGATCATGAGCAAGATGGGGCGGCCGACAGGCCTTATAGCCTACGACACCGACGCGGCCGTCGCCGCCCGCGCCTGCGGGCGCAAGGCGACCTACAAGCCCGTGCGTTCGCGGACCATCTACTACGCCCTGGCCCTGACGGCGGTCGGCGGCCTGACGCTGGCGGCATTGATCAGCCGGCCCAAGGCCGACCTCCACGTCATCCGCGACCGCAATCCGATCTTCGTGCGGATGCACGATGGCGCGGTGCGGGACGGCTACACGTTGAAGATCACCAATCGGACCTTCTTCGACCGCCGGTTCGAGATCGCCTTCGACGGCGTGACCGGCGCGCGCCTTAGTCAACCAGGCGAAGCCGGCGCCGTCAGCATCACCGTGCCGGCGGACCAGGTCGCCTCGGTCCGGGTCTTCGTCACCGCGCCGCCCGACGCGGTTCTCGCGCCCAGCACGCCCGCGCGCTTCATCGCCCGCGCCGGCGACGTCCAGGCCGACGCCAAGACCGTCTTCCTCTCAGGAGCCGCGAACCCGCAATGACCGCCGCCTCGTCCCCCAAGGTCGCCCAGACCGACACGGGCAAGCCCATCACCGGCTGGCACGTGCTGATCGCCGTCGTGGCGTTCTTCGCCGTGGTGATCGGCGTCGACACGCTGTTCATGATCAAGGCCTACGGCACCTTCTCCGGCGAGGTCGCCTCCAACCCCTATGAGGCGGGCCTGGCGTTCAACAAGACCCTGGCCCAGCGCCAGCGCGAGGCGGCCCTGGGCTGGACGGCTTCGGTGGACAAGGCCGAAGGGGGCACGGTCGTCGTGCGGCTCGTCGACAAGACCGGCGCGCCGCTGGATCGGTTGTCCCTGACCGGCGTCCTGGAACGCCCCGCCACCGAGACGGGACGCCAGACCTTGGACTTCAGGTCGCTGGGCGGTGGTCGATACCAGGCCCGCGCCCGCCTCGACGGCGCCTGGGACCTGCGGGCCACGGCGCGCGACGGCCGCGACGTCTTCGAGCTGGAAACGCGTCTGCTGGAGCCGGTCAAATGAGCGCGAGCCTGACCCTGGAGCGCGACCTGGAGGCTTTTGTTCGCCGCGACGAGGCGGGGCGGGGGCGGCTTGAACTGCTGGTGAGCGGCGCCCGCTGCGCCGCCTGTATCCGCAAGATCGAGACGGCCGTCGCCGGCCTTCCGGGCGTCGCCGCCGTCCGGCTGAACCTGACCACCGGCAAGCTGGCCGTCGAGCTGACCGGCCAGGATGCGCATCCCGAACGCGTGGTCGAGACGGTCGAGGGACTGGGCTACCGCGCCTGCCTGTTCGATCCGGCCGAGGCCGTGGCGGCGACCGATCGCGAGGGGCGCGAACTGGCCGTGGCCCTGGGCGTCGCCGGCTTCGGGGCCGGCAACGTCATGATGTTCACGGTCCCGGCCTGGGCCGGCCTGTTCGGCCAGGAGCTGACGCCGGCCACCCTGACCCTGATGTACTGGATGGCCGCGATCGTCGCGACGCCCTGCGCGCTGTTCGCGGGTCGGCCGTTCTTCCGCTCGGCCTGGGCGTCACTGAAGCGCGGCAAGGCCAATATGGACGTGCCGATCTCGATCGGCGTGATCCTGACCCTGATCGTCAGCTTCTCCGAGACGATGCTGCGAGGCCGGCACGCCTATTTCGACGCCGCCGTCACCCTGCTGTTCCTGCTGCTGATCGGCCGCTACCTGGATCACCGCCTGCGCGCCAACGCCCGCTCGGCGGCGCGCGACCTGCTGGCCCTGCAAGCCCCGGTGGCCGTGCGGCTGTCCGGCGAGACCGAGCACGGCGTGCCCGTCGCCGAGATCGTCGTCGGCGACCGGCTGGTCGTGGCCCCCGGCGATCGCGTGCCCGTCGACGGGGTGGTCGAGACCGGCCGCTCCGAGATTGACAACGCCCTGATCACCGGCGAGACGGCCCTGACCCCCGTCGCGATCGGCGCACGCCTGCACGCGGGCGCCCTGAACCTGTCCGGCCGCCTGGTCATGACCGCCACGGCGCGCAGCGAGGACTCCACCCTGGCGGCCATCGCCCGCCTGATGGAGGCCGGCGCCCAGACCCGCTCGGCCTATGTCCGCATGGCCGACAAGGCCGCCGCGCTCTACGTGCCGGTGGTCCACACCGTCGCGGCCGCGACCTTCATCGGCGGTTGGGCGCTGGGCCTGGGGCCGCGTGAAGCGCTGCTGCGGGCGGCGGCGGTGCTGATCGTCACCTGTCCCTGCGCCCTGGGCCTGGCCGCGCCCGCCGTCCAGATCGCCGCCAGCAGCCGGCTATTCCGCAAGGGCGTGCTGGTCAAATCGGGCGCGGCCCTGGAGCGTCTGGCCGAGGTCGACCACGTCGTCTTCGATAAGACCGGCGTGCTGACCGCGGGCCGCCCACGCCTGGTCGATGCGCCGGCCCATCTGGTCGCCCTGGCCGCGCCGCTGGCCCGCGCCTCGCGCCACCCGCTGGCCAAGGCCTTGGTCGCGCAGGCGGGCGTTGGCCCCGTCGCGGCCGACTGCGTCGAGACGGCCGGGCAGGGCGTCGAGGGCCTGATCGACGGTCGCCGCGCGCGCCTGGGCCGCGCCGCCTTCGTCGGCGTCAAGGATGGCGACGCGCGCGAGACGGAGCTGTGGTTCGGCTTCGAAGGCGACGTGAAGATCCGCTTCGTGTTCGAAGACCGGCCCCGCCTCGACGCCGCCGGGACCGTCGAACGGCTGCGCCGCATGGGGCTGTCGATCGAGGTGCTGTCGGGCGATCTCGCCGGCCCGGTGCGCGACATCGCCCAAGCCGTCGGCATCGACCAATGGCGCGCGGAGCTGACGCCTTTCGACAAGGCCGCCATTGTCGACGGCCTCAAGGCCCAGGGGCGCAAGGTGCTGATGGTCGGCGATGGCCTCAACGACGCCGCCGCCCTGGCCAAGGCCCACGCTTCGATAGCCCCCGGGGCAGCGGTGGACGCAGCCCAGAACGCCGCGGATCTTGTCTTTACCGGCGAAGCGCTTGGCGTGGTGGTCGAGGCGATCGACACCGCGCGCTCTGCCCGCCGTCGCGCGTTGGAGAATTTCGGCTTTTCTGGGCTCTACAATGTCGTGGCCATGCCAGCGGCGATGGCCGGTCTGGTCAATCCGTTCATCGCCGCCCTGGCCATGTCGGGGTCCTCGATGGTGGTGCTCTTGAACGCCGCCAGGCCTCGCCTGCGATGGCCGCGTCAAGGAAGAGTCCGATGAACATCATCCTGTTCCTGGCCCCGGCCTCGATAGGCCTCGGCGCGTTGGGCCTGTTGGCCTTCTTCTGGACGATGCGCTCGGGCCAGTACGAGGACCCCAAGGGCGACGCGGCGCGCATCCTCTACGATCATCTGGACGACAAGCCGCCTGCGGAAGATTGACGCCGATCAAGGTTCGCGATCGCCGAACGCGGAATGGTGCGAGTCATGCCGTTCGACAGCACCGATCTGAACCGCTTCCGCGAGCTGCCTCTCTTGGCGGCCGCCTCCGCCGACAGCTTCGCCCGGCTGACGCGCGAAGCCCTGTTGCAACGCGTGTCGCGCCGGACCGTCCTGACGGTCGAGGGCGAGGTCAGTCCCCACCTCGCCATCCTGATGGAGGGCGCGGTCGCTCTGGAGAGCGGGCGGGACGGGCAGGGCGCGACCCTGGCGCTGCTGGAGCCATCGTCCACCGTGATGCTGGCCTCGGTCGTGCTGGACGCGCCGGCCCTGGTGACGGCCTGGGCCGCGCCGCGCAGCAAGGTGCTGCTGATCCCCGGCGAGGCGCTGCGTCAGGCCGCGCGCACCGATCCCGCCCTGGCCTTCGCCGTCTCCGAGGAGCTGTCCGGCTGCTACAGCGGCGTGGTCCGCGCCCTCAAGAGCCAGAGGCTGCGGGGTACGCTGGAGCGCCTGGCCAACTATCTGCTGACCCAGCGGCGGCGCCAGGGGGGCGCGACCCGCCTGACCTTGCCGAGCCGCAAAAGGGTGCTGGCCTCGCTGCTGGGCATGACGCCGGAGAACCTGTCGCGCGGCTTCGCCAGTCTCGCGCCGCTGGGGGTCGAGGTCGACGGCCCGACCGTCACCCTGCGACAGCCTGAAGCCCTCGCGCTGCTGGCCAGTCCCGATGCATCGATCGACAATCACGCCGCCTTCGACGCCGCCCGCCCGGGACAGGCCGATCGCGAGCGCCGCCGCTTCGTCGCCATAGATTTCCCGGTCCTCGAGGACACCCGCCCATGACCGCCACGACCCTGCCCGTAGCCCAGCGCCTGCACGCCGAGCGCAACCTGCCGCGCTACACCAGCTATCCGACGGCCCTGGCCTTCGACAGCGCCCACGCCACCGAGGCCGAGGGCTGGTACGGGGCGACCCGGCCGGACGACACGCTGTCGGCCTATGTCCACGTGCCGTTCTGCCGCCGCCTGTGCTGGTACTGCGGCTGTCATACCTCGATCGCCCCGACCTACGACCGAGTGGGAAACTATCTCGATGTGCTCCGGCGCGAGATCGAGCTGGTCGCCGCGCGCCTGGGCGAGCACGACGGCCTGGCGCACCTGCATTTCGGCGGCGGCAGCCCCAATGCCTTGAGGCCCGCCGACTTCGTCGACCTGACAGCCAGGCTGGCGCGCGCCTTCCGCCTGAGGCCTGGCGCGGAGATCGCCGCCGAGCTCGATCCCGGCATGTTGTCGAAGGGCTTCATCGAGGCGGTCGGCGAGGCCGGCGTGACCCGGGTCAGCCTCGGGGTCCAGACCTTCGATCCGACCGTCCAGGCTCTGGTCAATCGCGTCCAGCCCTACGACCAGGTGGCGCGGGCGGTCGAGGGCCTGCGCGGCGCGGGCGTCGCCGGCCTGAACTTCGACCTGATGTACGGCCTGCCGGGCCAGACGCCCGACAACGTCTATGCCTCCGCTCGCGAGGCCGTCGCCCTGCGGCCCGACCGCATCGCCGTGTTCGGTTACGCCCACGTGCCGTGGATGAAAAAGCACCAGACGATGATCCGAGAGACCGACCTCGCCGATCTCGACGGACGCTGGTTGCAGGCCGAGGCGGCCGATGCGGCCCTGGTCGAGGCCGGCTATGCGCGGATCGGCCTCGATCACTACGCCTTGCCGGACGACGCCCTAAGCCTCGCGGCGGCGAAGGGCCGGATGCGGCGCAACTTTCAGGGCTATACGGACGACGCGGCGGCCGTGCTTATCCCCTTGGGGCCGTCGTCGATCGGCCAGTTCCACGAGGGCTTCGTCCAGAACCACGTGCCGACCGATCAGTGGGCGGCCCGGATCGCTGAGGGCAAGCTGCCGTTGAACCGCGCTCTGGCCGTCGGCGATGAGGATCGCCTGCGCGCCCTCGTGATCGAGCGGTTGATGTGCGACCTGTCCGTCGACGTCGAAGCGATCTGCCGTAGTCAGGGAATGCCCAGCGACCTGCTGGCCGAGAGCTTTGAGGCGATCGACGCCCTGGCGCTGGCCGGCCTTTGCCAGCGCGACGGCGTGGTGATTTCGATCCCGGAGACGGCTCGACGTTTGATGCGCGTGGTCGCGGCGGCCTTCGACGCCCGCCTGCCCAAGGCGGCGGAGCGGCACGCCAAGGCGGTCTGAGCTGTGATTATGTAACGCGTTCTCAAGTGCGCGCCTCGGCGTTATGAGAGCGGTCATGCGGCGCAAGACGACATGGTGGCGGAACCTGGGAGGCCTTTTGGCCGCCTTTGTGCTGTCCTTGGTCGTCGCCGCGCCGATGACCAGCGCCGCGGCTTGCCTCTGCGCCAACGACGCGGTCGCTGTGACTGCCGGCCAGGCGGCGCAGGCCGACCACGGTCAGGACAGCGCGCCGTGCAAGGCCGCTTGCTGCCTTGGTGGTCACTGTCACCACGTCGGTCCCGCGCTTGATGCGCCCCTTTCGAGCATCGCCGCGCCAACCTTCACGGACGCGCGTCTCGCCGTCGCGCCGGGCCACATCTTGCCGTCGTTGACGGTTTCCGCCCTCGATAGACCGCCTCGCGGCTGACGACCCGCGCGCTTTCGCGCGCCGTCGTCATGTCATCGCGAGGAATCTTCATGTCATCGAACCGCTGGCCGCTGCGTGCGGCCTTGGCGTCCGCCGCCTGTGGCGCGCTCTGCGGGGCCGCTTCGGCCCAGACCGCGCCGCCTCTGGGAACCCTGCTGCGCGAGGTCGCCGCGCCGCGATTGATGGTCGGCGAGGCCGAGACCCGCGCCGCCGAAGGCCGCGCTCTGCAAGCCCGCGCCCGCCCCAATCCGACGCTGGACCTGCAGGTCGAAAACCTTGGAGGCGACGGGCCCTACCGCGACTTCCAGGGCGCCGAGACGACCTTGTCGATCGGGCAGGTCCTGGAACTGGGCGGCAAGCGCGGCGCGCGGGTCGCCGCGGCCCAGGCCGAACTCGACACCGCGAGATCGCGCGCTGACCTGGGCTGCGTCGCCTACGCCCGCGACCTGGTGGTGGCCTACGCGACGGCCGAAGCGACCAGTGAGCGGCTGCTTGTAGCCAAGGAGGGGAGCGACCTCGCGGAGGCCGACGCCCGCGCGGCGCGGCTGCTGGTCGACAACGGTAAGGAGGCGGAACTGCGCGCGCTGCAGGCCCGCGCGGCTGTCTCGGCGGCCCAGGCCGAGGTCTCGCGCGTCGAGGCGGAGTTCGGCGCGGCCTTGGCGCGGCTGGCGGCCCTGATCGGCGGAGAGCGCGCCTTCACCGACGTGACGCTTGGCGTGCTGGATGGGACCTGGAGCGTATCGTCATCGAACCCTGCGTCCGCCGTCGCCCTCGCCGAGGCCGAGCAGCGGGCCGCGGCGCGAAAGCTCGATCTGGAGCGCCGTCGCGCCACGCCCGACGTCACGGTCAGCTTCGGTGTCCGCCGCCTGGCCGGCGAGGACGCCACCGCCGCCGTGGCGGGGTTCTCGCTGCCGCTGCCGCTGTTCGACCGCAACCGTGGCGCGGTGAAGTCCGCGCAGGCCGAAGCCGACGCCGCGCGCGCCAGGCTGTTGATGGCGCGGGCCGATGCGGTCGCCGACCGCCGTAGCGCGACAGGCGAGGCGAAGGCGGCCGAACAGGCCGTCGAGGCCGCCCGCGAAGGCGAGGCGGCCGCCCGCGAGGCCTACCGCCTGGCCCGGCTCGGCTACGAGGCCGGCAAGCTGCCGCTGCTGGAACTTCTCTCCGCGCGCCGCGACCTCGTCGCCGCGCGCCAACGCAACGTCGAGGCGCGGCTGATGCGCGCCAAGGCCCGGGCGGACCTCGCCCTGGCCAACGGACAGATCGCTTTCGGGGACACCCAATGACCGACCGTAGATGGATCCTCGCCGGCGCTGGCGCCGCGCTGCTCGCCGCCACCGGCCTTGGCTTCGGTCTAGGCCGCCAAACCGACAAGGCTCCGGCTGAAGCGCCGGCCCACGAAGAGAAGGAGGCCGTCCCACACGAAGAGGGTTTCGTGGCGCTCTCCGCCGCCGACGCCGCCAAGGCCGGCGTGCTGACCACGACGGTCGGGCGTGGCGGTGGCTCAGAGCTGGTTCTGCCTGGCCGGGTCGCCCTGGCCGTCAACGCCTCGGCCGCCCTTGGCGCGCCGGTGTCAGGGACGGTCGAGCGTGTCCATGTCGCCGCCGGCGATCGCGTCCCCGCCGGGTCCGCCATCGCCACATTGCGCAGCGCTGAGGGGGCCGGCGCCCGGGCGAGCGTCGATGTCGCCGCCGCCGGGGCTGGCGCGGCCGAGGCCGCCGCCGCGCGCGATCGTCGCCTGTTCGAGGCCGGCGTCGTGGCTCGCCAGGACTGGGAAGTCAGCCAGGCCGCCGCCGCCAAGGCCCAGGCCGAATTGCGCGCCGCCCGCGCCCAGGTCGCCGCCCAGGGCGCGCCCAGCGCCAGCGGGCTGGCGACATTGCGCGCGCCGATCGCCGGCGTCGTAACCCGCATCGACGCGCGTGTCGGCGGCTTTCTGACTCAAGGCGGCCTCGTCGCCGAGATCGCCGACCAGAGCCAGGTCGAATACGTCCTCGACGCGCCCCCGGCCTCCGTCGACGCCATCCATGTCGGCGACACGGTCATGGTGCAACGACCCGACGGCGGGGAGGCTAGCGCCCGTATCGTCGCCGTCGCGCCCAGCGCGCTGGGCGCGGGCGCGGCGGTCGTGCGCGCCAAGCCGACGACGCCCGCGCCGCAGATCGGCGCGATCGTCTCGGCCCGGGTGATCCTGGCGAAGGGCGAGGGCGGCCTGACGGTCCCGGCCGAGGCCGTCCAGACACTGGAGGGGCGCACGATGGTGTTCGTCGCCGAGCCCAAGGGTTTCCGCGCCACGCCGGTCGTCACCGGCCGCACCGCCGCCGGCTCGGTCGAGATCCTGAAAGGCCTGACCGGCGGCGAGACCCTCGCCGGCAAGGGCGCCTTCCGCCTGAAAGCCGAGCTGGGCAAGGGCGAGGCGGGGCACGAGGACTGATCATGCTGAACCGCCTCATCGACCTTTCCGTCCGCTTCCGGTGGATCGTCGTCCTGCTGGCCGTGGCGCTGTTCGCGTTTGGCCTGCGGCAGTTGTCGCGTCTGCCGATCGACGCCGTGCCCGACATCACCAACCGCCAGGTTCAGATCAACACCATCGCGCCGGCCCTCGGCCCCGAGGAGGTGGAGCGGCAAGTGACCTTCCCGCTCGAGACGGCCCTGGCCGGGACGCCGGGCCTGGTCGAGACCCGCTCGCTGTCGCGTCACGGCTTCTCGCAGATAACCGCCGTCTTCACGGACAAGACCGACCTCTATTTCGCCCGCGCGCTGATCAACGAGCGCCTGCAGGCCGCGCGAGCCAACCTGCCTGACGGTCTTGAGCCCGGCATAGGGCCGCCCGTCACCGGCCTGGGCGAGGTCTATATCTGGACCGTCGAGTTCAAGGGCGCCGCCGCCCGCGCGGGCGTTCCCTATGTCACGCCCGAGGGCGAGACCCTGCGGACCGACGTCGAGAAGGCCACCTATCTGCGCACCGTTCAGGACTGGATCGTCGCGCCGCAGCTGAAGACCCTGAACGGCGTCGCCGGCGTCGATGTGCTGGGCGGCTACGTCAAGGAGTACGCCGTCCATCCCGATCCGGCCAAGCTGGCCGCGCGGGGGATCAGCCTGCCGCAACTGGTCGAGGCTCTGGAGCATTCCAACCGCATCGCCGGCGCCGGCTACGTCCAGCGCGGCGGCGAGGCCTATATCGTCCGCACGGACGCGCGGGTGAAGAGCCTGGCGGAACTGGCCGAGACCCCGATCGGCCGCCGATCGGGCGCGGTCGTCAAGGTCTCGGACGTCGCCACGGTCGCCATCGGCCATGCCCCGCGCCTGGGCTCGGCCAGCGAGAACGGCCGCGAGGTGGTGATCGGCACGGCCCTGATGCTGGTCGGCGAGAACAGTCGCACCGTCGCCGCGCGCGTGGCCGAGCGCCTCAAGGCCATCACGCCCAGCCTGCCGCCCGAGGTGATCATCAAGCCGGTGCTGGACCGCACCCGCCTGGTCGACGCCACGATCCGCACCGTCGAGCACAATCTGACGGTCGGGGCTCTGCTGGTCATCGCCGTGCTGTTCTTCGCCCTGGGCAACTTCCGCGCCGCCCTGATCACGGCGCTGGTCATTCCGCTGTCATTCCTGATCGCGGCCATCGCCATGCGGCGGTTCGGGATCAGCGGCAATCTGATGAGCCTCGGGGCGCTGGACTTTGGCCTGATCGTCGACGGCGCCGTGGTGGTGATCGAGAATACCCTCGGACGTCTGGCGCAACGCCGGGACGCCGAAGGTCGCGCCCTGACCGCCGACGAACGCCTGTCGATCGCCATCGACGCGGCCAAGGAGATGGCGCGTCCCGCCGCCTTCGGCCAGGCGATCATCCTGCTGGTCTACGCCCCGCTGCTGACCTTCCAGGGCGTCGAGGGCAAGATGTTCACGCCGATGGCCGCCACGGTGATGTTCGCGCTGGCCGGCGCCTTCGTGTTGTCCATGACCCTGGTCCCGGCCCTGACCGCCCTGGCGGTGCGCGAGCCGAAAGGTCATGGCGAGACCAAGGCCATGGCCGTCGTCCGCACTCGCTTCGAGCCGGTGCTGCGCGCGGCCGTGGCGCGGCCGAAAGCGGTGGCCGGGGGCGCTGTCCTGGCGCTGGCGCTCGGTGTGGTCGCCTTCTTCGCTCTGGGCCGTGAGTTCGCCCCGACGCTGGACGAGGGCGACCTGCTGGTCCAGGCCAGCCGCGTGCCCTCGATCTCGCTAGAAGAGAGCCAGGCCATGCAGTTCGAGGTCGAGAAGGCGCTCTCGGCCCAGCCCGAGGTAGCCCTGGTCTTCACCCGCACCGGCACGGCCGAAATCGCCTCGGATCCGATGCCGCCTAGCGCGTCGGACACCTTCGTGATCCTGAAGCCGCGCAAGGACTGGCCCGATCCGAGCCTGTCAAAGGCCAAGCTGGTCGAGCGCATGGAGGGCGACCTTAGCAAGCTGATCGGCAACGCCTATGAATTCACCCAGCCGATCCAGATGCGTTTCAACGAGTTGATCGCCGGCGTGCGGTCCGACGTGGCGGTGAAGGTCTATGGCGACGACTTCGCGGCCATGAGCAAGACCGCCGACCAGGTCGCCGCCGCCCTGCGCAAGGTCCCCGGCGCGGCGGACGTGAAGGTCGAGCAGATCTCCGGCCAGCCGACCATCACCGCCAGCGTCGACCGGACGGCGGCCGCCGCCCTCGGCGTCCACGCCAGCGACGCGGCCGACGCCCTGGAGATCGGCCTGGGCGGACGCGAGGCCGGCCATATCCTGGAGGGCGACCGACGCTTCGACGTGGTCGTTCGCCTTGACGACGCGTCGCGCGCCGATCCGGCGGCCATGGGACAGCTGCCGGTCGTGTCGGAGAGCGGGGAGGGCGCGACGGCCATCCCATTGTCCAGCATCGCCCGCTTCGACACCGCCGAGGGACCCAACCAGGTCAGTCGCGAGAACGGCAAGCGGCGCATCGTGGTGCAAGCCAATGTCCGGGGGCGCGACCTTGGCGGCTTCGTCTCCGACGCCCAGGACGCCGTGGCGCGGGAGGTCAAGCCGACGCCGGGCTCCTGGCTCGAGTGGGGCGGTCAGTTCCAGAACCTGGAGCGGGCAAGCGCGCGGCTGGCGATCATCGTGCCCGCCGTGTTCCTGATCATCGCCGTGCTGCTGTTCCTAGCCTTGGGTTCGGCGACGGAGGCGGCGCTGGTCTTCGCCTGCGTGCCGCTGGCCCTGGTCGGCGGGGCGCTGGCGCTGCTGCCGCGGGGCATGCCGTTCTCGATCTCGGCGGCGGTCGGCTTCATCGCGGTATCTGGCGTGGCGACCTTGAACGGCCTCGTTCTCATGCAGAGCATCAAGCAGCGGATGGCGGGCGCGACCGATATCGTCGCCGCCGTGATCGACGGAACGGTCGGACGCCTGCGGGCGGTGCTGACCACGGCGCTGGTCGCGATCCTGGGCTTCATTCCGATGGCCCTGGCCGTCGGTCCGGGGGGCGAGGTCCAGAAGCCGCTGGCCACGGTGGTCGTCGGCGGCCTGCTGACCTCCACCGTGCTGACTCTGCTGGTGTTGCCGAGTTTCTACGTGTGGCTAGCGAAGCGTCGAGGCTCCCGCCTCGATCCGAGGCAAGGATGAAATGAGGGTCGCCCGGATCGTTTCAATCCTTGCACGGATGGTCGGTTCGGGCGAAATCGCTGCGAATGAACAAGATGCTTACCTGCGGCCTGTTCGCCGCCGCCCTATCGACCGGCTTCACCGCCCAGGCTTCGACGATCTCGGCCAGGCCGGATCCGAAGCTGGTCGTGGTCATCTCGATCGACCAGTTCAGCGCCAACCTCTACGCCCAGCACAGGCCCGAGTTCACTGGCGGGCTGAAGACGCTGAGCAGTGGCGTCGTCTATCCGAACGGCTACCAGTCCCACGCCTTCACCGAGACCTGCCCGGGGCATTCGACGCTGCTGACGGGCAAGCATCCGAACAAGACCGGCATCAGCGCCAATGACTGGTACGATCTGGCCACCGGCAAGACGGTCTACTGCCTGGCCGACCCCAGCGCGACGCCGGCCGACAATCCCAAGGGGCGGGCCGTGTCGCCAGCGAATCTGGTCGCCACGACCTATGGCGATTGGCTCAAGGCCGTGTCGCCGAAAAGCCGGGTGTTTGGCGTGTCGGGCAAGGATCGCGGGGCGATCACCATGTCGGGCCACCAGGCCGACGGCCAGTTCTGGTACCAGCCGGGCTTCGGCTTCACGACCTGGGTCGGTCAGGGGCAGACGGCGGAAGAACGCCTGAAGCCCGTCGCGGCCTTCAACGCCAGGCTGGCGGCGGACCTCAAGAAGCATCCTTACGTCTGGGACTACGACAAGAAGCTGATCGGGGGGACGGCCAGGCGCTGCCAGGCGCTGGAGGCCAGCTATGAGACCGGCGGCCGCGAGTGGCGCGCGGCCCTGCCGATCCCGGTCGCGTCCGACGAGGCCGGCCAGCAGCGGGACCTCTATGCCAGCCCCTATACGGACCAGGTGACCCTGGAACTGGCTCAGACCCTGCGCGAGACCTACGCCTTGGGCGACGGTCCGCAGGTCGACGTGCTGACCGTCAGCCTGTCGGCCACCGACTTCATCGGCCACCGCTATGGCACGCGCGGTCCGGAGATGTGCGACCAGATCGCCCGCCTCGACGACCGCCTGGGCGCGTTCCTCAAGAGCCTGGACAAGGTCAAGGGCGGGGTTCTGGTCGTGCTGGCCGCCGATCACGGCGGCGCCGACTTCGCCGAGCGGCTGGCGGGCGAGGGCTATGACAGCCAGCGCGTGATCGGCAAGCCTTGGATCGCCAGCCTGAACGCCCAGTTGCGCAAGGATCTCGACCTGTCGTGGGATCCGCTGATCGCAGATGGCGGCATCGACCAGATCTACGTCGTCGGACCGGATCGCAAGACGCCGTCGATCGTCGACCGAGCCCGCATCGCCGCCGCCGCCCTGGCCTTGATCCAGCGCGATCCGGCCGTGGCCGAGGCGTTCGACTCCAACGTGATACTGACGATGACGCCGGCGCCGGCCGATGCCGCCATCGAGGAGCTTTCGGTGGCGGAGCGCGTGCGTCGCAGCGTTTATCCGGGCCGCGTCGGCGACATCCTGGTCGCCTTCAAGCCCAACCGCGTCCCTTCGACGCCCGGCCCGACCTATGTCTCGACCCACGGCAGCCCCTGGGACTACGACCGTCGCGTGCCGATCCTGTTCTGGTGGAAGGGTGCTACGCCGCACGAGCGGGTGCTGCCGCTGGACACGGTCGACATCGCCCCGACCATCGCCGCGGTCACGGGCGTCAAGGCGCCGGCCGACATCGACGGCGTCTGCCGGCCGCTGGTCTACGGACAGCCCTGCCGATAGGGGCGGCTAGCGCGACCGGCGGCGATGCCGGGCTAGGTCGATGCCGTGGCGCTCGATCTTGTCGTAGAAGGTCTTGCGCGGAATGCGCAGGACCTCCAGCGCCTTGCGGACATCGCCTTCGCAGGCCGCTAGGGCCTCCTCGATCAGGTGCGCCTCGTAGGTGGCGACGCGCGCCGGCAGGGGCGGCTGAGGATCCGCCCGCGCATCGCCGCCCTGGTCCGCCAGGCCTAGCGCCACCCGCTGGGCGTAGTGGCCGAGTTCGCGGACATTGCCGGGCCAGTCGTGGTTGTAGAGCCGCCAGCGGATCTTGTCGTCGATCTTGGGCGGCTCGCCCTCCAGCCGCTCGCAGGCCCGAGCCAGGAAGTGGGCGAACAGGAGCGGCACATCCTCGCGCCGCTCGCGCAGCGGCGGGATGCGGATGCGCACGACGTCCAGGCGGTGGAACAGGTCCTCGCGGAATGTTCCGGCGACCACGGCGTCCGACAGGTCCGACTTGGCGGCGGCGACGACGCGCAGATCCAGCGTCTGAGGCCGGTTGGAGCCCATCGGCGTGACTTCCCGCTCTTCAAGCACGCGCAGGAACTTGCCCTGCGCTTCGGGCGCCAGGGTCTCGATCTCGTCGAGGAACAGGGTGCCGCGATCGGCCTGCTGGATGCGCCCGGCCCGCTGGCGCACCGCGCCGCTGAATGCGCCCAGTTCGTGGCCGAACAATTCGCTGTCCAGGGCGACGGCGGGCAGGGCGGCGCAGTCGACGGCGACGAACTCCCGATCGCGGCGGCGACCCCAGGCGTGTAGGGCGCGGGCGGCCAATTCCTTGCCGACCCCGGTCTCGCCCTCCAGCAGCACGTCAACGTCGGCGTTAGCCAGTTGTCGCAGCGTGGCGCGCAGGCGCTCCATGATCGCCGTCTGGCCGATCAGGGGCCAGTCGCTTTGGGCCTCGACGGCCAGGGTGCGTAAGGACCGGTTCTCCAGCACCAGTCGTCGCTTCTCCATCGCCCGCCGGACGCTGCTGACCAGGCGGTCCGGGGCATAAGGCTTGGCCACGAAGTCGTAGACGCCGTCGTGCATGGCCTCGACCGCCTCCGAGACGTCGGCGTGGCCGGTGATCAGGATGACGGGCAGGTCCTCGTCCCGGACCTTGAGCCGACGAAACAACTGGCGGCCATCCAGGCCCGGCATACGGATGTCGCTGACCACCACGCCCGGGAAACCGGCGGGCAGGGCGGCTAGCGCCACCTCGGCGGCCGCGAAGGCCATGACCTCGAACCCGGCCAGCCGCAGGGTCTGGACATTGGCGTCGCGCAGCACGTCGTCGTCGTCGATGAAGGCCACTTGGTTGACGGAAGCAAGCATCAGGTGCGCGCCTTGGGAAGGGACATGACGAAGCGGGCGCCGCCGGGGGCGGGCTCCAGGGAAAGCTCGCCGCGGAACTCGGCGACGATGTCGCGGCTGATCACCAGGCCCAGGCCAAGCCCGCGCGGCTTGGTGGTCGCGAAGGGCGTGAAAAGGCTCTTGGCCGCTTCGGGCGTGACGCCGGGGCCGTTGTCGGCGACCACGATCCGCACTTGCGAGCGCTTGACCACCACCTGAACCCGGATCTCCGGATCGGACGTGCCCTCCAGCGCCTCCAGTGCGTTCTGCAGCAGGTTGACCAGCACCTGCTCCAGCCGGAAGCGCTCGCCCATCACCCGGGCCGCCTCGTCGGCCTCGTCGCGGATGACCCGGACGTGCTGCTGGCGCACGCGTGGACCGACCAGCAGCAGGGCGCCGTCGACGGCTTCGCGTACAGTCACGGGCGCTGCGGGCGCGCTGGACTTGCGGGCGAAGGCGCGCAACTCGTCGGTGATCAGGCCGATGCGCTCGGTCAGGCCGGCGATAAGGCCCAGATTGGCCTTGGCGGTCTTTTGGTCGGCGCGGTCCAGGAAGGCGGCGGCATTGTCGGCATAGGCGCGGATCGCGGCCACCGGCTGGTTGATCTCATGCGCCACGCCCGCTGCGATCTGGCCCAGGGTAGCCAGCTTGTTGGACTGGACTAGCTCGTCCTGCATCAGATGGACGTGGGCCTCTGCGCGGCGACGTTCCTCGATCTCGACGACTAGTCGCTGGTTGGTCTGGCGTAGTTCGGTGGTCCGCTCGGCGACGCGGGCCTCCAGCTCCAGCCTTGCGGCCTCCTGGCGGGCGGCGCGAATGCTCGCCTGGCCACGCCAGCGCAGGATGGCGAAGGCAATGCCGCAGACGATGAGGCCGATCAGCAGGGCGATGGCGCGCGCCCCGGCGACGGCGGCGCGCAAGGCTTCACCCGCGGGCGTAAAGGTGAAGACTGTCCAGCCGGCGACTCCAAGGTCGGCGCTGGCGACCATGAAGCGCGTGTCGCCATCCGCCGCCGCCGTAGTGAGGATTGGCGGGCGGCCGGCCATGGGCGCGGGCGCGACCTTCAGAACCGCGAACGGGGCGTCGCCGAAGCGGTGCTCGGTGCGCAACTGCTCCTGCTCGGCGTGGGGCAGGGGAGTGAGGGTCGAGAACCGCCAGTCCGGGATGGAGGTCACCAAGATCACGCCGCGCGGATCGGCGACGAACGCGGGTTCGGCGGCAGACCATTCGGCCTCCATCGCCTCGAACTCGACCTTCACGACCACGACGCCCAGCATGCCCTCGCGCCCCTCGACGCGACGGGACATGAACAGGCCCGGCCGGCGGCTGACGGTGCCGAGGGCGAACAGTTCGGCGACGCCGTTCGCGCTGGCCTCCTTGAAGTAGGGGCGGAAGCTGTAGTCGGAGCCGACGAAGCTGGTCGGTTCGCGCCAGTTACTGGCGGCTATTGTCGTGCCCTTGGCGTTCAACACATAGATCACCGCCGCCCGGGTGCCGCCGCTCAAGGTCTCCAGCTTGCGGTTCAGGGCGTCGATGCCGCGCGAATCCGCCGAGCGCAGGGTTTGGGCGACGTCTGGGTCCTGGGCCAGCACGAAGGGCAGGGAGCGATGCTTGGCCAGCTCGCTGCGCAGCACGGCTGCGTGGAGTGTGGCGGAGGTCTTGGCCTGGCGCGCCAGGTCGGCTTGGGCGCGCCGTTCGGCGACCGCGCCCGCGAAACCGACAATTGCGGCCAGGATCATCACGCTCACCGCGAAATAGGCCGCCCAGCGGCGCACGATCGGGTCGGCGAGGTCTGGCGGCCGTACGATCGTCATTCGCGGCCTTCCAGGCTTTGTGCGGATTTTCGCACAAATTCAGGATTTTGTGTGGGGATTTTCGCTGGCGACGGGGCGAATGGCGCCGTTGGCCAAAGTAAAATATCTAACAGAAGCAATGTCTTGTGGCTTTTCTTCAGGCCGCTTGCGCGGACTTCCGCCTGAAAGGATCGTCTATCCAGGCGTCCTGGCAAAGGGCGCGGGGTGGAAACGCGGCCGTTACGGTCAGTCCAAGAGGCGCTAGTGAAGACGATCCAACCGGCCGCGCCCGCGCGAGCCCCTGAACGATCCAAGCCGTTCTTCCAGCATCTCTATTTCCAGGTGCTGCTCGCCATCGTCCTGGGCGGCGCCATCGGCCACTACTATCCGGAAATCGGCCAGTCGCTTAAGCCGCTGGGCGACGCCTTCATCAAGCTGGTGAAGATGGTCATCGCTCCGGTGATCTTCCTCACCGTGGTGACTGGCATCGCCGGCATGCGCGACCTGGAGAAGGTGGGCCGCGTGGCGATCAAGGCGCTGCTCTACTTCCTGGTCTTCTCGACCCTGGCCCTGGTCGTCGGCCTGATCGTCGCCAATGTCGTCCAGCCGGGCGCGGGAATGAACATCGATCCGGCCACCCTGAAGACCGACAAGGTCGCCGAATACGCCGCCAAGGCGCATGACCAGACCATCGTCGGCTTCTTGATGCACATCATCCCGGACACCGTGGTCGGCGCCTTCGCCGACGGCGAGATCCTGCAGGTGCTGCTGATCTCGATCCTGTTTGGCCTGTCGCTGACCCTGGTCGGCGAGCCGGCCCGTCCCGTCGTCGACTTCCTGGAGCTGATCGCTCAGGCGTTCTTCAAGTTCGTGCACATCGTGATGAAGGCCGCCCCTATCGGCGCGTTCGGGGCCTTCGCCTTCACGATCGGCAAGTACGGCATCGCCTCGGTGGCGAACCTGGCGATGCTGGTTGGGACATTCTACCTGACCTCGGCGCTGTTCGTGGTGGTGGTGCTGGGCGCCGTGGGCGTCGCCAACGGCTTCTCGATCTTCAGCCTGATCCGCTACCTCAAGGCCGAGCTGCTTCTGGTGCTGGGCACCAGTTCGTCGGAGGCCGCTCTGCCCAGCCTGATCGAGAAGCTGGAAAAGGCCGGCTGCCCGAAGTCGGTCGTCGGTCTCGTCGTCCCGCTGGGCTACTCGTTCAATCTGGACGGCACCAACATCTACATGACCCTGGCGGCGCTGTTCATCGCCCAGGCCACCGGTGTCCACCTGTCGTGGGAGCAGCAGGCGCTGCTGCTGGGCGTGGCCATGCTGAGCTCGAAGGGCGCGGCGGGGGTGACCGGCGCCGGCTTCATCACCCTGGCCGCTACCCTGTCGGTCGTGCCTTCGGTCCCGGTGGCCGGCATGGCCCTGATCCTGGGCGTGGACCGCTTCATGTCCGAGTGCCGCGCCTTGACCAACTTCACCGGCAACGCTGTGGCGGCGATCGTCGTCTCGCGCTGGGAGAGGGGCCTGGATGTCGCGGCCCTCAACGCGGCCTTGAACCCGAAGAAACACCCGCCTGCCGCCGGCGGTCCCATCGCGGACCCCGCGCGCCCCTAGGGCGCCGGGTCAAACTCAAAGCCTACTCAGAACAAGAAAATTGGGGAGCTAAACGTGACGTACCAAACCCTCCGCGGCTACCGCCGCCATCTCATCCAAAGTGTCGCCGTCGTCAGCCTGCTGGCGGCCACCACCGCCGCCGCCCAGGAAGCCGCCGACACCAAGGTCGAAGAGATCGTCGTCGTTGGCAGCCAGATCAAGGGCGCCAAGACCACGGCCGCCCTACCGGTCACCGTGCTGGACAACAATCAGATCGCCGCCACCGGCGCGGTCTCGGGCGATGACCTGTTCCGTTCGATCCCGGCGATGGGCGATGTCTTCATCAACCCTAGCAACGCGGCCCAGACCAGCAACTCGACGCGCGGCGACGTCAATTCGATCAACCTGCGCAGCCTGGGCGTGGGCAACACCCTGGTGCTGCTGAATGGCCGCCGACTGGTCTCGCACCCGACCAGCCAATCCTCGGGCACCGTGCCGCTGTTGGGCTACAATGCCAACGCCATCCCGACCTCGAACCTGGAGCGCCTGGAAATCCTGCGTGACGGGGCCGCCGCGATCTATGGCGCGGACGCCGTGGCCGGCGTGGTCAACACCGTGCTGCGGAGCGACTTCGACGGCCTGACCGTCGACACCCAATACGGGTGGGCCGAGGGCACGCATCGCAAGGAATACACCAGCAACATCTTCGCCGGTCGCAACTTCGCCGAGGGCCGCGGCAACATCTCGCTGAACGGCAACTTCACTTGGCGCACGGCTCAGCGCCCCAGCGATCGGCCGTATACCGCGACCCAGGACCTGCGCTCTCTGTTCGCCGGCTATCCGGACTATGCCGCCAGCGCCGCGCCGGATAATCGCGGCAACCAGAACTCGTTCGCCAACTTCACGGTGTTCGGCGGCCCGGGCGTCATCCGGCAGGGCGCGACGGCGCTGACCACGGCCGCCGGCGCGACCCACGTCCAGCCCAACACCATCGCCGGCTGCGCCACCCAGATCGGCAACGGCCTGTGCCTGGGAACTGGCAACCTGGCGACCGGCAGCACCGCCAACGCCTACCGATACAACGCGCCGCAGAACGATGCGACGACGGTTCAGCCGCGGATCGAGCGTCAGAACCTGTTCCTGAACGGCCACTATGACATCAGCGACAACCTAACGGCCTATGGAGAGCTCGGCTTCTATCACGCCAAGTCCGAGGGGCTCACCACCCAGGGTACCAGCCTGGTGGTCATCGGCGTGCCGGCCAGCAACTACTGGAATCCCTTCGGTCCTGTGACCTTCGCCAATGGCACGGTCAATCCCAACCGCCTGCCGGGCTTGACCAACGTGCCGGTCACAGGCTTGCCGGTGACCTTCACCAACTATCGATTCAACGATTTGGGTCCGAGCAAGGTCGAGGTCGAGAACTATCAGACCCGCTTCCTGGGCGGGCTGAAAGGTGAGAAGTGGGGCTGGTCCTGGGACTCGGCGCTGCTCTATTCGAAGGCCGACGCCAAGGACGAGAGCGACGGCATCGACAGCAAGAAGCTGGCCGCCCAACTGGCGCTGTCGACCCCCGACGCCTACAACCCGTTCAACGGCGGTTGCCTGGACGGCACGGGCGGTCGAGACTGCACGCCCAGCTCGAAAGCCGCGCTGGACGCCATTCGCTTCCGCCTGAAGCGCCACTCGACCACCACCCTGACGCTGGCCGACTTCAAGGTCTCCAAACCGGACCTGCTGACCATCTGGTCAGGCGATGTCGGCGTCGCGGCCGGCATCGAGTTCCGTCATGAGACCCAGCAGGACCGCCGCGACCCGCAGCTGGACGGCCGCACACCCTTCACCGACCCGGTGACCGGCAACACGAGCAACAGCAACGTCACCGGCGTCAACGACACCCCCAGCACCAAGGGGTCGCGCGATGTCGGGTCGGCCTTCGTGGAGTTCGCCCTGCCGCTGGTCTCGCCGGAGATGAACATCCCGCTGGTTCGCCGCATCGATCTCCAGTTGGCCGGCCGTTACGAGAACTACAGCGACTTCGGTTCGGTCGCGAAGCCGAAGGTGGCCTTCGCATGGGACGTGGTCGACGGCGTCCGCTTCCGCGGCTCCTGGCAGAAGGGTTTCCGCGCCCCGAACCTGGAGACGACCAACCCGTTCGCCTATTCGCGGACCAACACCGTCACCGACTTCTACCGCTGCGAGGCCGACCTGCGGGCTGGCCGCATCTCGACCTTCAGCGCCTGCACGCGCGGCGTGGGCATCCGCTTCACCACCGCCGGCAACCCAAACCTGAAGGCCGAGGAGAGCGAGAGCTATTCGGTGGGTATGGTGCTCCAGCCGACCTTCATCCCCGAGCAGTTCGGTCGCTTCACGGTCACGGTCGATCGCTGGCAGATAAAGCAGCAAGGCATCGTCGGCACCCTGGGTTCGACCAACGCGGCGGTTCAAGACTACCTGTTCCGCCTGACGGGCACGACAAACGCCAACGTCATCCGCGCCGCTCCGACGGTGGACGACGTCGCTTTCTTCAACGGCACGGGCCTGACGCCGGTCGGCCAGATCCTGGAGATCCGCGACCAGTTCAAGAACCTGCAGCCCCAGACCGTCAGCGGCATCGACTTCGGCCTGAACTGGACCCTGCGCACCGACAAGCTGGGCCGCTTCAGCGCCAATATTGATGGCACCTACATGGACAAGTTCTCGCAGGAATTGGCCCCGCCGATCGCAGACCTGTTCGCCGCCCGCGCCGCTGGGACGATCAACCCGGCCACGCCGCTGACCGATCCGGGCGACCTCTTGAAGCGGAATGGCAAGCCGAAGTGGAAGTGGAGCGGCACGACTACCTGGCGCGGCGGTCCGGTCCAGATCGGCGCCTCGGTGATCTACACCGGCGCGGTGCTGGACACCGATTTTCTGTCGACCACGGGCGAGCCATGGCGCGTGGAGCCTCTGACCACGGTCAACCTCTATGCCCAATATCGCTTCGAGCAGACGGGCTGGGCCAACGACACCCGCATCCGGGTCGGCGCGCGCAACCTGTTCGACAAGGATCCGCCGCTGTCGTCGTCGGGCTTCATCGGCTCGCTCTACAACCCCTATGCCCGCTACTGGTATCTCAGCGTCAGCAAGTCGTTCTGAGGCTGAGTTCGCCCCGGCCGCTCCAAAGTCCTCCCCCTGGAGCGGCCGGCTTCCTTCCTGTTCGCGTGCCGAGGTCTCCGCCGATGATGAAGCTGTCCCCCAAATGCTCGGGCGCCGTTCTGGCCTTTGGCCTGGCTCTTGCCGCCGGCGCGGCCCATGCGGAAGCTCCGGCCGCCAAGCCCTGTCCCGAGGGCCTGCCGGACGAGACCAAGTGCGTGGCGGGCCGGGACATGAACGGCGCCTACTATTGGATCGCCATTCCAAAGGCCTGGAACGGGACACTCATCCTGCACACTCACGGCGGGCCGCGTCTGAAGAAGCCCAAGCCCGACGACGCGATCGAGGATCTGCAGCGCTTTGCCATCACCGTCGTCGAGGGCTATGCCTGGGCCGGTTCGAACTATCGTCGCGAAGGCTACGGCGTTCGCTCGGCGGCCGAGGACAGCGACAACCTGCGCAAGCTGTTCTGGGAGACCTACGGTCGGCCCAAGCGCACGGTGCTGCACGGCCAGTCATGGGGCGGCAATGTCGCGGCCAAGACCGCCGAACTCTACGGCAAGGACGCCGAGGGCAAGCTCATTTATGACGGCGTCATCCTGACCAGCGGCGTGGTCTCGGGCGGCACGCGCGCCTACGACTTCCGCGCCGACCTGCGGGCCGTCTACCAGTACTATTGCGGCAACCACCCGGAGAAGGGCGAGACCCAGTATCCGCTCTGGCAAGGCCAGCCGGTCGGCTCGAAACTGACCAACAAGGACCTGGACGCGCGCGTCAACGCTTGCACCGGTGTCGACCTGCCCGCCGGCCAGCGCACGGCCCAGCAGAAGCGCAACCTGGCCAATATCCTGGCGGTGACCAGGATCCCCGAGCGAACCCTGGGCAGCCACCTGGGCTGGGCCACTTTTACCTTCGCCGACATGGTCAACAAGCGGCTGGATGGCAAGAACCCCTTCACCAATGTCGGCGTGGTCTACCGGGGCTCGGACGACGACAAGGCGCTGAACAGGGGCGTGATCCGCTTCAGTGCCGATCTCGAAGGCGTACGCGAGTTGGCCGAGGACAGCGACCTGACCGGCCAACTGCTGGTCCCGACCCTGACGATGCACGCCATCGACGATCCGACCGCCTTCGTTGAACTGGAACAGGTGTTCCATGATACCGTCGCCAAGGCTGGCAAGAGCGACCTATTGGTCCAGTCGTTCACCGACGAGCATGAGCACTCCAAGCTCGCAACGCCCGAATACGCGGCCTTGTTGCGCGCCATGACCGCCTGGATCGAGCAGGGAACCAGGCCCAGCCCCGCGACCCTGGCCGCCGGCTGCGCCGAGGCCGTGAAGACCTATGGCGAGGCCTGCCACTTCCAGGTCGGCTACAAGGTCCCGGCGCTGTCGACCCGCAGCTATCCGCGCGCCAAGCCGGGCCTCAACTAGGCGCCCGGCCGCCGGGGGCGTGAAGCCGCGGGCAGGCGGTCAATCTCAAATTCTTGTTGTACGATCGCCGCAACGAGATTGCCCGCATCGCCTTCGGATGGCGATTGCGGGACTAGGCGAGGGGACCCGGGTGATCGAACTCTATCACTGCCATGACGCGCGATCGTTCCGCGTTCTGTGGACGCTGGAGGAGATGGGGCTGGCCTATCGCCTGCACATCTTGCCCTTCCCGCCGCGCTTCCTGGCGCCCGAATATCTGGCGCGGAACCCGCTCGGCACCATTCCGCTGCTGGTCGACGGCGAGACGCGGATGACCGAGTCGGCCGCGATCCCGCAGTACCTGGCCACGCGCCATGGCCCTACGCCGCTGGCGGTTGGGGTCGATGAGCCGGATTACGGCCTGTGGCTGGACTGGATGCATCGTGGCGAGGCGACGCTGACGTTCCCTCAGACGATTGTGCTGCGTTACACGCGGCTGGAGCCCGAGGAGCGTCGGCTGAAGCAGGCCGCCGACGACTACGCCCAGTGGTTCCTGTCGCGCCTGCGCCATCTGACCCGCGCCCTGGCAGACCGGGAATGGCTGTGCGCCGGCCGGTTCACGACGGCCGACCTGTGTGTCGGCTATGCGCTGCTGCTGGCTCGCACCCTGGGCCTGGATCAGAAGTTCAGTCCGGAGGTCGCCGCCTATTGGGAGCGTCTGGCCGCGCGGCCGGGGTTCCTGGCGGCCAAGGCGGCGCAGGAGGCCGAGGTGGCTTAGGCGATGAATTCCTTGCTCTGCGGCAGAGTTCGCCCGCTCTTCGGCTTGACCGGCGCGCCCGGGCCGCTAGAGCCGGGGTAAGCGTCACCAGAGGCCGGCATGATCAATTTCCCCGACGACATCTTCACCGAGCCCTCGGACGTCGATCCGGATGCGTTGGCCAATCTGGGGCCGCTGCGTCGCCTGGCCGGCGTATGGGAGGGCCTCAAGGGCGTCGACCTCAACCCGAAGGCCGAAGGGCCCGAGCGGCGCGACTTTCTCGAGCGTATCGAGATGCAGCCGATCGATCCTCAGGCGAACGGCCCGCAGCTGTTCTACGGCCTGCGCTACCACGTCCACATCGTCGCCTCGGACGAGGAAACCACCTTCCACGACCAGATCGGCTACTGGCTGTACGAGCCGGCGACGGGTCTGATCCTGCAGACCCTGGCCATTCCGCGCGGCCAGGTGGCGCTCGCGGCCGGCCGGGCCAGCGAGGACGGTTCGGGCCTGATGGTCCGCGCCGAGCGAGGCGGACCGGGCTACGGCATCTGCTCGACCGATTTCCTCGAATGGGCGTTCCGGACGGATTCCTACCAACTGGACGTGAAGTTCGAGGCCGATGGCGGTTGGTCGTACGTCTCCACAACCATGCTGCAGGTCCGTGGCCGCACCGCGCCGTTCCGTCATGTTGACCGCAACACCCTGACCAAGGTCTCCGAGCCGCGGCCAAACCCCCTGATGCGCATCACCACCGGCGAGGCGACGCGAAGCCAGGCCCACGGCTTCATCGCGATCGGCGAGCCGGTCGAAGGCTAACC
Organism: Caulobacter sp. FV1ye6ST; assembly: GCF_058681225.1. Taxonomy (NCBI): domain Bacteria; kingdom Pseudomonadati; phylum Pseudomonadota; class Alphaproteobacteria; order Caulobacterales; family Caulobacteraceae; genus Caulobacter; species Caulobacter sp. FV1ye6ST. Next base: position 2,583,948 of record NZ_CM178733.1, on the reverse strand, counting down.
CAAGGCCGCGACGAAGGTCGAGCGACGGCGCCGGCCTTGCTCTGGATGTCTGGCACGGCGGTGATTTGCAGCTCGTCAGCTCAGCGGCGCTTCAGCGCCAGGGATTGGCGACAACGCCCGCGGCGAGCGATCAGCGCGCTCTCCGCGCCGCTTCGAGCTCGGCCGCCAAGGTCGCGATCAGGTCGGCGGCGGGCAGAGCGCGGGCCAATGGCGCGCCCTGGCCGGCCCACTGGGCGCCGAAGCCGCCTTCGCCTTTGGCCCGGGCGGCGGCCTCCAGCGCTTTGCCCGCGTCATAGGCGATCGGATAGTCGGGCGGGACGACGTCCTGCAGCGCGTCTTTCAAGGCCGTGAAGCGATTGGGCAAGGAGCGCGCAAGTCGGCCGGAAATCAGCCGGGTCATCTCGGTGGCCGCGGCGCCGGGGCCCAGCAGAGCCGCGCGGTGATAGGCGTCGGCGCTGGATTCCGGTGAAGCGATGAAGGCCGTGCCAAGCTGGGCGGCCTGGGCTCCCAAGTCGAGGGCGGCGGCGATGCCGGCGCCATCCATGATGCCGCCAGCGGCGATGATCGGGATCGAGAGCTCGCGCACCAGTAGTCGGGTCAGCGCGAACGCACCGAGTTGCGGGTCCGGCGCGGCCGGATCGAAGACGCCGCGATGGCCGCCGGCCTCCCAGCCCTGGGCCACCACCGCATCGACACCGACGCGCTCGATGGCGCGGCCTTCGTCCAGGTTGGTGGCGCTGGCCAGCAGGACGATCCCCGCGGCCTTCAGTCGTTGGATGACGGGCGCGGGCGGCAGGCCGAAGTGGAAGCTGACCACGGCGGGCCGCGCCGCCAGCAGGGTCTCCAGCATCGCCGCGTCGACGTTGAAGCTGGTATAGATCTCCCTCAGCGTCGTCGGCGGCTCGGCCCCATAGGCCGCGAAGAGCGGGCGCAAAGCCTCAGTCCAGGCGCGCTCGCGGACCGGATTGGCTTCGGCCGGCTGGTGGGTGAAGACATTGACGTTGAATGGGCCATCGGTCAGCGCCTTCAGCGCGCCGATCATTTCGCCGGCCTTGGCGGCCTGGACCGCGCCGACGCTGATCGAGCCGAGGGCTCCTGCGTTGGTGACCGCCGCGGCCAGAGCCGGTGTCGACGTTCCCGCCATGGGCGCTTGCACGATCGGAAGCCGCACGCCGATCCGTGGCAGGATGCTGCTCATAGGCCTTGTCCAGTTCCTCGAGCGCGGCGTTCACGGCGCTGATCGCGTCCCGACCGAACGCGGAGCGCCGCTGGAACATAGGCGTTCGTCCGCGCTGCGCTAGATCGCCGGGGGGCGCGTCGCGTGATGAGTAGGGGTCTGCCGGGGCGAGAGATAGACCTTGCGACCGTCCGGCTCGGCCCGCATGTCCAGCGCCGCGGCGATCATGGCCAGGGACTCGGCGGGGCGATCCAGCTTGAAGCGGCCGCTGACCTTCAACTCGCCCAGGGCCGCGTCATGCAGGGCCACGCTCTGGGCGGTGTAGCGGTTGAGGCGGGCGATCACGTACTTTAGCGGCAGGGCGTCGGCGTCCAGCCAGTCCGAGCGCCAGGCCTGGTAGCTGTCGGCGCCCAGGCGGCCCTGGACCGGCGCGCGGTCGGCGACCAGCATCAGCCACTCGCCCTTGCCGACTCGGCGCTCGGCCCCTTCGCGATTGACCCGCACCACGCCGTCGAACACGCGCACCTGGACGGCGTCGCTGACCAGCTCGACCTCGAAGGTGGTGCCGACGGCGGTCACCTGCGTGTCGCCGGCCTGGACCCGGAAGGGGCGCTTGGCGTCCTTGGCGACGTCGAACACCGCGTCACCCTTGTTCAGGGCCACGTCGCGGGCGGCGCGGCTATAGCGTACCGAGACGCCGGTGTCGGCGGCCAGGGTGATCACGGACGTGTCGCTCATCCGATGCTCGGCGCGCGCCCCAACCGGGGTGGCCAGATCGATCGGTTTTTCACTCAGGTACGGACCCATCAGCACCGTGGCGGATAGCCCCGCGACCAAGACGACGCCGGCGGCGATGAGGCCCATGCGCAGGTGTCGCGTCTTGGCGGGCGCGGTGCGCACCCGCTCCGCGGCGTCCAGCAGGGCGGTGTCGCGCTGGGTGTCGCGCATGAGGGCGAAGGCGGCGGCGCGGCCGGGCGCGCCGGCCAGCCAGGCTTCCAGTTCGGCCCGTTCGGTTTGCGTCAGGTCGGGCAGGCGATCGGCCCAGTCGGCGGCGATCTCGAGATCCTCGTCGGACGGCAGGCGCCAGTTGTCGTTAGCGCGCATCCTGGCGGCTCCCTTCTCGCGCGGCGTTGACCGCCGCGTCCTGCATCGCGCCGGCCAATTCCGTCATGGCCCGCACGAGGTGTTTCTTGACGGCCTCCACATTGATCCGAAGATCATCGGCGATGGCTTGTCTGGACTGGCCGTCGATATGACGGCGGATGAAGATGTCGCGGCGCAGCGGCGAAAGGCGCTTGAGCGCCTTCTCGAACACAGCGGCTCGCTGCTTGTGCTCCAGCACCGCGTCCGGCAGGGGCAGGTCGCAGCCGAAGTCCTCGTCGCCGATCGGCTCCTCGCGCCGGTCGCGGCGGGCCTGGGCGTAGATCAGCGAGTCCGCCACTCGGTAGGCATAGGCCAGCGGCTGGGCGATCTCCTGCTTTCGCGCCTGGCGCAACACCGCCAAGAGGGTCTCCTGCAGGATGTCCTCGGCGCGCGCCGGGTCCTTGGACCGCCGCACGATATAGGCCGCGAGCTTGCGCTCGTGGGGCCGCAGCGCCGCGAGGACGTCATTCATGGCGCTTCCAGTCGGCATGGTCGTGCACGCGTCCATGGAGGGAGGAGGCGCGAGCCGCGCGAACGGGGACAGAAAATGTTTCGGCATCAGAGTCCGCCCGTCAAAACTCGTACGTCACGCCGAGGGTGAAGGTGCGGCCGCTGACGGTGCGGGCGGTCAGGCGTTTCTCGGTGATGTCGCTGTATTGGGTGATCGGCGCGTCAGTGAGGTTGACGCCCTCCAGCACGATCCGCAGCCCGTCGGCCGTGTTGTAGTGAGCGGCGAAGTCGATGTTGTTCGACGCCTTGTAGCCCGAGCCAATCGAGCCGGGACTGCCCGCGCCGTCCAGATAGCCCGAGCGATAGGCGGACGAGACCCGCGCGCCCCAGCGCGCCGTCTCGTAGTAGAGCGTCGCGTTCGAGGTCCACTTCGACAACTGGAACAGGTCCAGGTCGATCGAGCGGTCCTCGATCAGCACGTTAGAGCGTCCGGCGGCGTGGGTGACGTTGCCGACGAAGCCCAGCTTGTCGAAGGGGGCGGGCATGAACGTGAAGTCGCGCTGCCAGGCCAACTCGATCCCCTTGATCGAGGCCCCGTCTCCGTTCACCGGCCGCACGAAGGTGTAGACCGTGTCGGGGCCGTTGCCGGGCGACAGGAACGCCAGCGGATAGCCGGTCGAGCCATAACGCACGGCGCTGGTCGCGGTGGTGATGAACGAGTCCATCCGCTTGTAGAACAGGCTGACGGCGAAAGAGCCGCCGCGGCCCTGGTAAACCTCCAGCGCGCCCTCCACCGCGTCGGCCAGGAATGGGCGCAGGTTCGGATTGCCCGCCGCGATGGTTCCGCCGAACGGGGCCGAGTTGACATTGCCGGCCGCACGCAGGTCCGCGAGGCTGGGCCGACTGATGTTGCGGTTGGCCGAGACGCGGGCGACGACACGTGACGAGAGGTCGACCGCCAGGTTCAGGGCGGGTAACACGCCATCATAGTGGCTGTGGATAGATGCGGGCTCCAGTTTGGTCCCGGTATTGACCATGCCGACCGAGGTCAGGTCCGTGGCGTAGTAGCGGAAGCCGAAATCGCCGCGCCAGGGCTTGTCGCCCACCACGCTGTTGACCCGCGCCATCAGATAGGCGGCCCAGGTCTTCTCGCGGAGGGAATAGTGCGAGCCCGGCATGTCGTCGGCCTCGGTCAGGTCGCGGTTGACGGCGAGGCGCGCGAAGGTCGCGTCGATGTCGCCGACGATGTAGGGGCGCAGCGATTTTTCGAAGACCAGTTCCTTGACCGCCCGCGGCGCGGGGCTACCGGTCGGATAGTCGGCGCGGCCGCGGCGGGTGTAGCCGTCGTTGCGGAACGATTTGTACTGGACGCCGCCCTCGATCGTCAGGGCCGGCGCGGCTTGGTAGTCGAAATCGAGGCGACCGGTGGTGAACTGGTTGACGACCTGGTCCTCGCGGGTGTCTGCCCGCATGAGGCTCCACTGGGTCGGATCGGCTGGGTCGAAGCCGTAGCGGCTGTTCGCGGCCGCATCGCCGCCGCGCAGGTCGTAGGCGAAGGCCTTGTCGGTGGCCTGCAGGAAGATCTTGTCGAAGACCGGTCCTTCGAAATCCGACTTCGAATAGCCGGCCGCCCCGCGCAGGCGCAGGCGGTCGCTGGCCTGGATCTCGCCATTGAGCGCGCCCTGCAGGAAGACGGTCGTGTCTTCCGAGCGTTTGTGCTCGCTGCGCAGATCGACGCCACCGGAATAGTCGGCATAGACGAGGCTGTCGCCTCGGATCTCCGCGGCCCTCAGGCGTTGGGTCCCCTTGACGTCGCCGGTCAGCGGATTGTCGCCGGCCGCCGCCAGCGAGAACTCGTCGCGATCGTTGGAGAGTCGTCCGTAGAGGAGGTCGGCGCCCAGCTTCACCCGGTCGGCCGGCTCGTATTGCAGTGACAGGGTGACGCCCAACCGCTCGCGGTGGTCGAACCAGGTCGAATAGCTCTCGGCCATCGGGGCGACGACCCGGTTGGGGCCGGTGGCCAGTAGGCGGTCGGCGACCTCGCCCGCCACGCCGGGGTCGATATTGGCGGCGCCGAAGGTCACCGGCGACCAGCCCCAATTGCGATAGCCGTACTCGTTGGCGTCGTTCTCGCTATAGGCCACGGAGACCAGCGCGCCGACATAGCCCCAGCGGCGCGAGGCCAGGGCCGCGATGCGCGGGCTGACCACGCCGGTGGCGCTGTTGTTCAAGGCCTTGGCCGAGAAGGCCAGCTTTTCGTCCGGATAGTCGAAGGGTTTGGCGGTACGCAGTTCGACCGTGCCGCCGATGCCGCCTTCATCCTGGTCGACCGCGTAGGACTTCCAGACGGTGACCTTGTTGAACAGTTCGCTGGCGAAGATCGAATAGTCGAAGGCCCGGGTGCGGCTGACCGAGCCGCGATTGTCCATGCCCGAGGCGGTGGAGGCCGAGACCTCCATGCCGTTCAGCTGGGCGCGGGTAAAGTCGGGACCGAGGCCGCGCAGCGCGATCTGGCGTCCTTCGCCGGTGTCGCGCGAGATGGTCATGCCGGGTACGCGCTGCAGGGACTCGGCGAGATTGAGGTCCGGAAAGGCGGCGATGTCTTCGGCCAGGATCACCTCCTGGGCCCCGGCCGCGCGCCGCTTAAGGTCGCGCGCGTGCAGCAGGGTCTCGCGGAAGCCGGTGACGATGACCTGGTCGACCTGCGTCGGCGCCTCGGGCGGCGATACGTGGCGAGGCGCGGTGGGAACTGAAGCGGGCGGGGCGGCGACCGCTTCCCGCAGGACATAGCCGCCCCCGGCCGCCAGGGCGCGCAGGTTCTGGCCGTCGATCAGGCGGTTCAACGCCTGCTCGGGGGTCAGCAAGCCGCGCACGCCGCGGCTGGTGCGACGGCGGATGTCGGCCAGGGTCATGACCGGGATGTCGGCCTGGTGGGAGAAGGCGTTCAGCGCCTGGCTGAGCTCGCCGCCCGGGATATCGAAGCGCTTCGGCGCTTCGGCGCGCACGGGCGCCACGGCGGCCAGGGCCAGCATCGAACCGGCCATGACTGGACCTGATCGCGACAGCCAGGCGCGCCGTCCCGCCATAAGGGTCCTCACAACGGCGGCCAGTAAAGCTTCAGGCGCCCGCGCGAACCCCTACAAAGGACGCATGTCACTAATTTGAAGGTTCTGTGGACGGATCTATCCGTGCGTCTGAACGTGGCCCAACGGCAACGTCGGGCTCGCCGCTCGCAAAAAAGGAGGGCCGCCATCCGGGAGGGGACGGCGGCCCAGTTCAAGGGGTCTCTTGGTAAGGGGTTAGAACTCGTAGGTCGCGCCGATCAGGATGGTGCGACCGCTGCTGACGTTCACCGTCGTCCGCTTGGCGGTGACGTCGGTGAACTGGATGCTGTGCTGGTTGGAGAGGTTGATGCCTTCCAGGGTCAGCTTCAGCTTGGGCAGGACGTTGTAGTGGGCGGCGAAGTCGATGTTGTTGGTCGCCTTGACGCCGCTGCCGATGTTGCCGTTGCCGCCGGCGCCGTCCAGGTACTGGTCCCGATAGGCGGTCGACAGGCGCATGCCCCAGGCATCCGTCTCGTAATAAATGGTAGCGTTGGCCGAGTACTTCGACAGCTGGAACAGCGGCAGTGTCACCGACTGGCCGCTGATGATCACCGGCGAGGAGCCGTCGGCATAGGTGCCGTTGGCCACGACGCCCAGGTGGTTGAACGGAGCCGGCAGGAAGTCGAAGTCACGCTGGAACGAGGCTTCCAGGCCCTGGATGTCGGCGCCGGGGCCGTTCACCGGGCGGCTGACATTGTACAGGATCGTACCGTCCTGGCCCGGCAGCAGGAACGACAGCGGAAAGCCCGTTTGCGAATAGGGCATGATGCTGGTCTGCGACGTGATGAACGACTTCAGCTTCTTGTAGAAGACGCCGATCGTGAACGACCCGACCTTGCCGTCGTAGAACTCCAGCGAGCCTTCGATCGAGTCCGAGGTGAACGGCGTCAGGTTCGGGTTACCAGTGCTGATCGTGCCACCGAAGGGGGCGGTGGTCAGCGAACCGGCGGCGGCCAGGTCGCCCAAGGCCGGGCGGCTGATGTCGCGGTTGGCGCTGAAGCGGGCGACCATGCCTTCGTTGACGTCGACGGCCACGTTCAGGGCCGGCAGCCAGCCGTTGTACTTGTGCTTGATCGACACCGGCTGCAGGCTGGTGCCGGTGTTCAGCGTGCCGTCCGAGCTCAGGTCGGTCGAGTAGTAGCGCACGCCGGCGTTGGCGCGCACGCCCTTGCCTAGGATCTCGGTGTTCAGGTCGTACTGCAGATAGGCCGCCTTGGTCTCCTCGGTGACCGTGAAGGCGGTGCCGGGGGTCGCGTACTTCGCGCCCTGGGCTTGCAGGTCACGGGTCTGGCCAATCTGGGCATAGACCGGATCGACGTCGCCGACGATGTAGGCGCCCAGCGACTTGAACGGCAGGACCAGCTTGAGATTGTCCGGGATTTTGGTGTTGGCCGGGACGTTGCGGAACTGTTTGTCGCCCCACTGAGCGCCGTAGTTCTGGAACTTCTTGTAGGAGACGCCGCCCTTCAGGGTGGAAATCTCGTTGGCCGCGAAGGCGACGTCGAACTTGGCGTTGGTGTATTCCGAGGAGATTCTGTTCTCCTGGGTGTCCATGCGCATCAGGTCCCACTTGGCCGGGTCGGTCAGGCCGGGGCCGTAGGTGTTGACCGGCATGCTCGGACGGTCGTCGAAGCTGAAGGCGTAGTTCTTGGATTCCAGGAACACCTTGTCGAAGACCGGCAGAGCGTAGTCCGACTTCGAGTAACCGATCAGGCCCGACAGCAGCAACCTGTCGGTAGCCTGGTACGAACCGCTCAGGCCGAGCTGGTAGAACTTGGTCTTGTCTTCCTCGCGGTTGAACTCGCTGCGGATGTCGACGCCGGTGTAGCTGGCGGCCATCAGGGTGTTGCCCTGGATCACGGCCGACTGCATCACCTGCGTGCCGGTGATGTTGCCGGTCAGGCTGTTGACGCCCGAGGTGGCCAGCGAGAAGTTCTGGCGGCTGTTTTCCAGCTGGCTGTACAGGCCGTCGAAGGCCAGCTTCAGCTTGTCGCCGGGCTCATACTGCAGGGCCAGGGTCGCGCCCAGTCGCTTGCGGTGGTCGAACCAGGTCGAATAGGTGTTGGCCTGCGGGGCGTAGACGGTCGCCGTTGCGGCCGTCAGCTTGGCGGCGTCGGCGGCGCTGACGCCCGAACCGATGTTGCCGGGATTGCCGCGGATCGGACCCCAATTATAGCTGCGATAGCCGAACTCGTTGGAGTCGGTCTCGCCATAGGCGATCGAGGCCAGGGCTCCGAAGTCGCCCCAGCGGTTGGAGATCAGGCCGACCACGCGCGGCGTGATCTTGTCGTTGGCGTTGCTGTTGCGCTGGCCCTTGGCCGACAGCACGGCCTTGAATCCCGGATAGTCGAACGGCTTGGCGGTCTGGAGCTGCACGGTGCCGCCGATGCCGCCTTCGTCCTGTTCCGAGGCGTACGACTTCTGCACCGTCACGCGGTCGAACAGTTCCGAGGCGAACAGGCTGAAGTCGAAGGCGCGCGAACGGCTGACGCCGCCGCGGTTGTCCATGCCCGAAGCGGTGTTGCCCAGCACTTCCATGCCGTTCAGCTGGGTGCGGGTGAAGTCGGGGCCTAGGCCGCGCAAGGTGATCTGACGGCCTTCGCCGCTGTCGCGGGAGATGGTCACGCCGGGCACGCGCTGCAGCGATTCCGCCAAGTTCAGGTCGGGGAAGGCGGCGATGTCTTCGGAGACGATCACGTCGACGGCGCCGACGGCTTTGCGCTTCAGGTCGCGGGCGTGCAGCAGGCTGTCGCGGAAACCAGTGACGACGATGGCGTCGACTTCCGAGGCGTCGCTGGCAGCCGGCGCGGAGGCAGCCGGCGTCTCGGCGGCGTGCGCCTGGGCGGTCGCACCCAGCACGGCGACGGTCAGCGCCGTCGTGGTCAGAAGGTTGAACTTGGTGACTTTGAGCATGGCCCCGATCCCTTGCGGTTTCCGCTTGAGCGATGACGGGACGGGGAGGCTTCCCCGCCGGTCGTCAGGCGGGGAGAGGCGGCTGAGGGCGCGGCGGGGACAGCTTTCGGGATCGGAATTTTATGAAGTGTTTGCGACGATTGCCGTGAACCATCCTTGTCCGGATGGCTTTGGTTGGGGCGCTGAAGATGCGCATCTTGATGGCGCGCGAGCCCTCTTTTGGCTAAGACGCCGGCCATGCTGCGTATTTCGGAACTGAAGCTGCCGCTCGGCCATCCGCCGGAGGCCATGAAGCCTGCCATCGTCGCGCGCCTGGGGATCGCCGAGGGCGACCTAGTCAGCTTCTCGGTCGCGCGCCGCGCTCACGACGCGCGCCGCAAGGCCGCGATCCTGATGGTCTATTCGGTCGACGTGGCGCTACGCGACGAGGCGGCCGTGCTGGCGCGTTTCACGGGCGACCACCATGTTCGCGTCACGCCCGATACCGAATACCGGTTCGTGGCCAAGGCCCCCGAGGGCTTCGACGGCCCGCGCCCGGTGGTGATCGGCGCGGGTCCCTGCGGCCTGTTCGCCGGGCTGATCCTGGCGCAGATGGGCCTGAAGCCGATCATCATCGATCGCGGCAAGGTCGTGCGTGAGCGGACCAAGGACACCTGGGGCCTGTGGCGCAAGAGCGAGCTGAACCCAGAGTCCAACGTCCAGTTCGGCGAGGGCGGGGCGGGGACCTTCTCTGACGGCAAGCTCTACAGCCAGATCAAGGATCCGCGCTTCCTGGGCCGCAAGGTGCTGGAGGAGTTCGTCAAGGCGGGCGCGCCGGAAGAGATCCTGACCGAGGCCCATCCGCATATCGGCACCTTCCGCCTTGTCCACATGGTCGAGCAGATGCGCGCGCTGATCGAGAGCCTGGGCGGCGAGTATCGCTGGCGGCACAAGGTCGAGGACTTCGACATCGCGGTCAACGCGGACGGCGTGCGCCGGCTGAAGGGCCTGCACATCGCCGGCGGGGGCTACATGGCGACGACGCACGTGGTCATGGCCCTGGGTCACAGCGCGCGCGACACCTTTGAAGTCCTGCACGATCGCGGCGTCCATATCGAGGCCAAGCCGTTCTCGATCGGCGTGCGCATCGAGCATCCGCAATCGTGGATGGACAAGGCGCGGTTTGGGACCTGCGCCGGCCACCCCGACCTGGGCGCGGCGGACTACAGCCTCTCGCATCACTGCAAGAACGGCCGCACCGTCTACAGCTTCTGCATGTGCCCGGGCGGCACGGTGGTGGCGGCGACCTCGGAGCCCGGCCGGGTCGTCACCAACGGCATGAGCCAGTATTCGCGCAACGAGCGGAACGCCAATTCCGGCTTCGTGGTCGGCATCGATCCCGAACGCGATTATCCGGGCCATCCGCTGGCCGGGATCGAGTTCCAGCGCAAGTGGGAGAGCCTGGCCTACGTGGCGGGCGGCTCCAGCTACGCCGCCCCGGCCCAGAAGGTCGGTGACTTCATGGCGGGGCAAGCCTCGACGGACCTGGGCGAGGTCGCGCCGTCCTACAAGCCGGGCGTGACGCTGACGGACCTATCGACCTGCCTGCCGGACTTCGTGATCGAGGCCATGCGCGAGGCGCTGCCGGTCTTCGGCCGCCAGATCGCCGGCTACGACCATCCGGACGTGTTGCTGACGGGCGTCGAGACCCGGACGTCCTCGCCGATCCGGATCACCCGGGGCAAGGACTTCCAAAGTCTCAACACCGCGGGCCTGTTCCCGGCCGGCGAGGGCGCGGGCTATGCCGGCGGCATCCTCTCGGCGGCGGTCGACGGCATCAAGGTCGCCGAGGCCGTGGCGCGGGCCTATCTTGCCGAAGGGCTGATCCCCGCGACGACCTGAGCCATCGCGGGGACAGTATCGGCTACTCGGCCGGTTCGCTGACCTGCTCGAGCGTGGGGTAGTCCGTATAACCCTTGGCCCCGTTGGCGAAGCCATAGAAGGTCGTCGGATCGGGTGCGTTGAGCGGCGCGCGCTTTTGCAGGCGCTCCACCAGGTCCGGGTTGGCGATATAGGCCTTGCCGAACATGACCGCATCGGCGTTTCCGGCGGCGATCGCCGCATTGGCGCTGTCGAGGTCGAACTTCTCGTTGGCGATATAGACGCCCCCGAACGCGGCCTTCAGCGCCGGGCCCAGGCTGTCGGCGGCTTCATGCTCGCGGGCCGAGATGAAGGCGATCTTGCGCTCACCCAAGGCCTTGGCGACATAGCCGAAGGTGGCCGGCAGGTCGCTGTCGCTGATGCCGTGGCTGTCGGCGCGCGGCGCCAGGTGGACGCCGACGCGGTCGGCGCCGAACACCGAGATCGCCGCGTCGGTGGCTTCCAGCAGCAGGCGGGCGCGGTTCTCGATCGGGCCGCCATATTGGTCGGTGCGCTGGTTGGAACCGTCCTGCAGGAACTGGTCGAGCAGGTAGCCATTGGCGCCGTGCAACTGCACGCCATCGAAGCCGGCGTCCTTGGCGTTCTGGGCGCCTTGTCGGAAGGCTTCGACCACGCCGCCGACTTCCTCGGTCGTCAGGGCGCGCGGGGTCGGGTAGGGGCGCTCGGGACGCAGCAGGCTGACATGGCCCTTGGCGGCGATGGCGCTGGGGCCGACCGGGAGTGCGCCGTTCAGGTGCTCGGGGTCGGAGATCCGGCCGACGTGCCAGATCTGCATGAAGATGCGGCCGCCCTTGTCGTGCACGGCCCTGGTCACCTGCTTCCAGCCCTCGACCTGCTCCTTCGACCAGATGCCGGGCACGCCGGCATAGCCGACGCCTTGCGGGCTCACCGGCACGCCTTCGGTGATCAACAGGCCGGCCGAGGCGCGCTGGGCGTAGTAGTCGGCCATCAAGGCGTTGGGAATGCGGGTCGGCCCGGCGCGCAGGCGGGTCAGCGGCGCCATGACGACGCGGTTGGGCAGTTCAAGAGCGCCGACGCGCAGCGGGTCGAACAGGTTAGGCATGAAGACTTGTCCCTAGAGCGGGGCGCCGACCCTCCGTCGGCGTCTGCGAAGCTAGGTGGGGACGAGGTCTCGTATCGCAATCGCAACAGGATCGATTTCGTCTGAAAGCGAAGCGGTGAAATCTAAAAATCTAAAGTGGCTTGAGGTCTTGCAGCATCGTCGGAACCAGTTCCGACACCGTCGGGTGGATGTGCACCGCCCGCGAAATCACCGTGTAGGGGGCCTTGGCGTACATCAGGTCCAGCATGCCATGGACGACCTCGTCGCCGTTCAGCCCCAGGATCGCGGCGCCGAGGATCTCTTTGGTCTCGGCGTCGACCACCACCTTCATGAAGCCCTGCGTCTCGCCCTTTTCGACGGCGCGGCCGACGCGGGTCATCGGACGCTGGCCGACCAGCAGCGGGCGGCCGGTGGCCTTGGCCTCCGCCTCGGTCATGCCGACGCGGCCCAGCGGCGGGTCGATGAACAGGCCGTAGCAGGTGATTCGGTCGCTGACCTTGCGCGGGTCATCATCAAGCAGGTTGGCGGCGATGATCTCGAAATCGTTATAGGCGGTGTGGGTAAAGGCGCCCTTGCCGTTGCAGTCGCCCATCGCCCAGATCCCCGGGACATTGGTCTTCAAATGGTCGTCGACCACGACATAGCCTCGTTTGTCGGTCGCGATCCCGGCCGCCTCCAGGCTCAGGTCGTCGGTGTTGGGCTTGCGGCCCACCGCGAGCAGCACGTGCGAGCCGGTCACCTGTGGCGCGCCGGCCTCGCAGGTGACGTGGACGCAGTAGCCCTCGGGGCAGGTGCTGAAGCTGATGCACTCGGCGTTGAGGCGGACGGTGACGCCCTCGGCTTCGAGGATCTCGCGAACCGTATCGGAGATCTCCGGATCCTCACGGCCGATCAGGCGCGGGCCCATCTCGACCACGGTCACCTGGCTGCCGAAGCGGCGGAACATCTGGGCGAACTCGAGCCCGATATAGCTGCCGCCGACGATGACCAAATGCTCGGGCAGCGTATCGAGCTGCATCATTCCGACATTGGTCAGGTAGTCGATGTCGCCGATCCCGGGCATGTCCGGGGCGTTGGCCCGGCCGCCGACGTTGAGAAAGATCTTCGGCGCGGTCAGCAGGCGCTCGCCGACGCGGACGGTGTCGGCGCTCTCGAAGCGGGCGTGGCCCTCCACGACCGTGACGCCCTTCATGCCGCGCAACCATTTCTCGACGCCGCCGCGGGCGTTGCGGACCACGGTTTGCTGGCGATCCTTGACCCGCTTCATGTCGACGCCGACGTGGCCCTGGAGGACGACGCCATAGTCCGCCGCGCGGCGCGCCAGATGCGCGGCATAGGCGCTGGCGACCAGGGTCTTGGTCGGCATGCAGCCGGTGTTGACGCAGGTGCCGCCGAAATCCTTGCGCTCGACCATCGCCACGGTCCAGCCGGCGGCGCTGAGGCGACCGGCCAGCGAAGGACCAGCCTGACCGGCCCCGATGATGATGGCGTCGAAGGTTTCAGCGGCGGCCATGGTCAGATCGCGGCCTTGGCCAGGAAGAAGATCGCGAAGGCGCCGACGACGGCGACGATGTCCTCGATGATCGCGGCGGGCTTGTCCTTGCCGAATCTGGCCGCCAGGCGACCGCGGACGTCGGCGCCGACGAACGTGCCGATCACAGCGCCGACAGCGCCGAGGACCATGCCGCGCAGCCAGTGGGTGCCGGGCATCATCAGGGCCGCGCCGGCGAAGGCGCCGGTGAGCACGCGGGCGATGAACTGTTGCGGGACCTTGCGGCTAGGCGTCTTGGGATGCTGGTCGGCGATCAGCTCCAGCGCGGCCAGGGTGCTGAGGACCAGGACCGGAGCCAGTCCGCCCAGCCAGGCCAGCGGATAGCCGGCCAGCGGCAGCCAGCCCAGACGGGCGGCCCAAGCCGCGGCCGCTGGCGCGGTCATGGCGCGCAGCCCGGCGATCACGCCGATCAGCAAAGCGAAAACGTAGAGCAACATGGAAGACTCCCCCTTACATCGAGGCGCCGAGACTGGCTTGCCTTGCAACCTGACCGCAAGGGCCTACGCGGCGATTGCACATTCCAGCGGTCTTTTTGGCCAATCGCTTTTGGCGTGATCGCGACGTCGATACTGACAGTAAGGCGGCAGCAGCGTGTTTCTAGAACGGTGGGCAACGAACACCGAGAGGGACACCCGATGCTCAAGACCCATACCGGCAGCTGCCACTGCGGCGCCGTCCGCTACGAAGCCGAGATCGACCTGGAAGCCGGCGCCGGCCGCTGCAATTGCTCTATCTGCGCCAAGACTCGCAGCTGGGGCGTCTTGATGAAGCCAGACGCTTTCCGCCTGCTGACCGGCGAGGATCGCCTGGGTGACTACCTGTTCGGCTCGATGAGCTGCCATCATCGGTTCTGCGCGACCTGCGGTGTTCGCGTATTCGGCCACGGCCATGTCGCCGAACTGGGCGGTGACTTTGTCTCGATCCAGGTGGCGACGCTGGATGATGTCACACCCGACGAGCTGGCGGCCGCGCCGATCAACTATGGCAACGGCCGCGACAATCGCTGGTGGGAGCGACCGTCGGAGACCGAGGTTCGCTATCTCTAGGCGGACCGGAGGGCCTCGAAAGCGCGGTCGAGGTCGATCTTCAGATCCTCGATCGTCTCCAGGCCGATGTGCAGGCGCAGCAGCGGCCCTTCAATGGCAGCCGGCACGGAGCGGTTCTTCAGCTGCGGATCGCAGTGGATCGCCAGGCTCTCATAGCCTCCCCAGGAAAAGCCCAGGCCGAACAGCTTGAGCTCATCGAGGAAGGCGTGGACGGCGCGCTGGCCGCAGGGTTTGAGCACCACGCCGAACAGGCCGCAGGCGCCGGTGAAATCGCGCTTCCAGATCGCATGACCCGGATCGCCGGGCAGGGCGGGGTGCAGCACCTTGGCGACCTCGGGCCTGTCCTGCAGCCAACGGGCGATAACGAGACCGTTCTCGTGGTGGCGGGGCAGGCGGGTCGTCAGGGTCCGCAGGCCCCGCAGCATGGTGTAGGCGTCATCGGGCGACACCGACCAGCCGATGTCCCACATGGCGTTGCCCAGAGCGTTGCCGATGTCGACGTCCATGGTCGTGGCCGAGCCCATGAAGCAGTCCGAGTGGCCGCCCACATATTTGGTCAGGGCCTGGACGCTGATCGTCACTCCATGAGCCAACGGTTTGAAATAGAGCCCGGCCGCCCAGGTGTTGTCGATCAGGGTGATGATCTCGCGATCGTTGGCGGCCTTGGCGATGGCCGGCACGTCCTGCATTTCGAAGGTCAAGGAGCCGGGAGCTTCCAGCAGGATCATCCGGGTCTTGGGCGTCACCAGCGCCATCAGGCCGTCGGCGTCCAGCGCGGGATCATAGTAGGTGGTGGCGACGCCGAAACGGGTCAGGACGCGGTCGCAGAACCGGCGCGTCGGCTTGTAGGCGCTGTCGACCACCAGGATCTCGTCGCCGGCCTTCAACACCGCCAGCATGGCGCCGGTGATCGCCGCCAGACCCGATGGATAGAGAGTGACGTCTGGCGAACCCTCCAGCTCGGCCAGGGCCTTCTGCAGGGCGGCTGGCGACGAAAGGCCCGTAATGCCGTAGGTGATCTGGTCATCGTCGTAGAGTGACGCCGCATTGGGCAGCAGCACCGTCGAAGCGCGCTGGATCGGCGGATTTACGGTGCGCGCCATGGCGGTCGGCTCGGAGCCTGTACGGACCAGACGGGTTTCTTCATCCATGGCGGGGGACTCTCGGCGACGCGGCTTACCGCTTGTGGTTTAAGGCTCCGCGCGCACGGTTCAAGGAGCGATCGGTTGTCGGTGCGTTTTGGCGTAGTGGTTCTGTCCTTGCTGGCGCTCGCGGCGTGCGGTCAGCGCGGGTCCGCGCCGGAACCCAAGCCGGCCGAGACGGCCGCGCCGTTGGCCATCAAGCCCGCCGCGCCCAGCAAGACCCTGAAAGCCGTCAAGGCGCGCGGCGAATTGCGCTGCGGGGTCAATCCCGAGCTGCCAGGCTTCGCCTTTCAGGACAATGGCGGGCGCTGGCGCGGCTTCAATGTCGACTTCTGTCGGGCCCTGGCCGCGGCCGTGCTGGGCAAGCCCGACAAGGTGACCTTCGTGCCGCTGGGCAACGAGGAGCGGATCGCCGCGCTGCGTACGGGCAAGGTCGATGTCCTGTGGCGCAACACCTCGTGGACCTTCTCGCGCGACGTCGGCGACCAGCTGGACATGGCGGCCATCTCCTATTTCGACGGGCAGGGGTTCTTGGTCCGCCGCAATCTGAACCTGACCAGCGCCGTCGAGCTGAACACGGCCAAGATCTGCGTCCAGACCGGCGCCACCTCGGCTCAAAACCTCGAGGATTTCTTCCGGGCGCGCGGCATCGCCTACACGGCCATGGTGTTCGATAGCGAGGAGTTGGCCCGCTCGGCCTATCAGGCCGACAGGTGCGACGCGTTCACCGCCGACATTTCCGCCTTGGCGGCGGCGCGGTCGGTGCTGGATGATCCGGGCGCCCACGTGATCCTGCCCGACGCCATCTCCAAGGAACCGCTGGGTCCGCTGGTGCGCCAGGACGATCCTGTCTGGACCGATATCGTCCGATGGACGCTCTACGCCCTGGTCCTGGCCGAGGAGCATGGCGTCACGAAAGCCAACGCCAAGGACATGAAGACCGGCGCCGATCCGGAGGCGCGGCGGTTGCTCGGCGAGGGTGGCTTCGGCGCGATCCTAGGTCTGGACTCCGACTGGGCCGCGCGCGCCATCTCGGCCGGCGGCAACTATGGCGAGATCTTCGACCGCGACATCGGCGGAGGTTCGGCGCTGAAGCTGGACCGGGGTCTGAACGCGCTGTGGAACGCGCCCAAGCCCGGCCTGCTCTACGCGCCGCCGATGCGTTAGGTCGCCGGTCCCGTCGCGATCGGCGTGTCGGCCAAGCCGCCCCATTCTGTCCACGAGCCGTCATAGACCGCAGAGCGCGGCTTGCCCAAGCGCGCCAGCGCCAGGGCCACGACCGAGGCCGTGATGCCTGACCCGCAAGTCGAGGTGATCGGCTTGTTGATGTCGACTCCCGCGGACTCGAACACCGTCTTCAACGGCTCGGCCGGCAGCATGGTCCCGTCGGCGGCCAACAGGGCCGAGAGTGGGATGTTGCGGGCGCCGGGCATGTGACCGCCGCGCAGGCCTGCGCGGGGCTCGGGATCTCTACCCTCGAAACGGCCGGCGGCGCGGGCGTCGATGATCTGCTCGCGGCCGGTCTCGACGATCTCGCGCATCTGCTCCAGCGAGCGATAGATGTCGGCCTGGTAGCGCGGGGTGAAGTGCCGCTCCTGTGGCATTGCCGGACCGTCCTCGACCGGGCGGCCCTCGGCGATCCACTTGGGCAGGCCGCCGTCCAGCACCACGACGTCCTCGTGGCCCATGGCGCGGAAGTGCCACCAGGCGCGCGCGGCCGGCAGGATGCCGCTGCTGTCGTAGACCACGATCCGCGAACCGTCGCCCAGTCCCAGCTTCCTGACCCGCGAGGCGAACTTGACCGCCGTCGGGATCATGTGCGGCAGGTCCGACGTCTCGTCGGAAATGTCGTCGATGTCGAAGAACACCGCGCCCGGGATGTGGGCGGCCAGGAACTCCTGGCCCGGATCGCGCTGGGCGGCCGGCATGTGCCACGAGGCGTCGACCACACGCACGTCAGGCGCGTCGAGGTGCTCCGCCAGCCATGCGGTGGAGACCAACGGATCGGACGGAATGGCCATGGAACGCCTCTTGGGATCAGACTCGGCGGCGAGTTTACATCCAAGGCGGCGTCGGCAAGCCTCTTTCCTTCAGGAATTCGGGATTGAACAGCTTGGACTGGTAGCGCGAGCCGTGGTCGCACAGGATGGTCACTATGGTGTGGCCAGGACCCAGCTCGCGGGCCAGCTTGATCGCGCCGGCGACATTGATGCCGGCCGAACCGCCCAGGCAAAGCCCCTCGTGCTGGACAAGATCGAAGACCACTTCCAGCATCTCTTCGTCGCTGACGCGGAAGGGGTGGTCGACAATCAGGTCTTCCAGGTTGGCGGTGACGCGGC
Source organism: Caulobacter sp. FV1ye6ST (assembly GCF_058681225.1). NCBI lineage: Bacteria > Pseudomonadati > Pseudomonadota > Alphaproteobacteria > Caulobacterales > Caulobacteraceae > Caulobacter > Caulobacter sp. FV1ye6ST. Next base: position 2,566,099 of record NZ_CM178733.1, on the reverse strand, counting down.
CCTGGCCGATGCCCTCGCTGATCGAGGTTCCTTCGGACTTCAGCTCGCCGTCCTTATACCAGCTGTAGAGCGAAGCGCCGTAGGGGTCGGCCAGGCCGATCTTCACGCCGGGCTTGCGCTCGCGCAGGGCCTGGGCGACGCCGGCCAGGGTGCCTCCCGAGCCCACCGCGCAGATGAAGCCGTCGACCTTGCCGCCCGTCTGCTCGAAGATTTCCGGCCCGGTCGCCCGATAGTGGGCGTCGCGGTTGGCGACATTGTCGAACTGGTTGGCCCAGACAACGCCATTGGTTTCAGTCTTGGCAAGTTCCTCGGCCAAGCGTCCGGAATAGCGAACATAGTTGTCGGGATTGGAGTAGGGGGCGGCGTCGACCTCGACCAGTTCCGCGCCCAGCAGGCGGATGGCGTCCTTCTTCTCCTGGCTCTGGGTCCGGGGGATGACGATCGTCGTCTTGTAGCCCAGCGCCGAGGCGACCATGGCCAGGCCGATGCCGGTATTTCCGGCGGTGCCCTCCACGATGCGACCGCCGGGCTTCAGCAGACCCCTGGCCTCCGCGTCACGGATGATGCCCAGCGCGGCGCGGTCCTTGACCGACTGTCCAGGGTTCATGAACTCGGCCTTGCCCAGGATCTCGCAGCCCGTGGCCTGGCTGGCGCGGTTCAAGCGGATCAGCGGGGTGTTTCCGATCGCGTCGAGAACGCTGGGCAGGGCGGTCATGTGGGGCCTTGGGCAAGATCTTTCGGTTGGCTGACAGATCGTGCGGCGAAAGGCCGGCGCAACCCCAGTTTTCCTGAAAGCGCCTCAGGGCGGATCGCCAAACCTCAAGCTTCACCGTGGCTTGACATGATATCCACAAGCTGTGGATATCAGCTGCGGCTCAGGCCTAGCTGAATGACATTGGTCCGCTCGGTCCGAAAGCCTGCTTCGCAGTAGCTGAGATAGAACCGCCACAGGCGCCGGAAGCGTTCGTCGAAGCCGTCCTTGCGGATGTCGCTCCAAGCGCCTTCAAAGCGCCGCGCCCATTCGGCCAGGGTGTCGGCATAGTTCTGGCCGAAGCGCTTGAGATCGCTCCACTCAAGGCCCGCGCGCTCGGTCTCTTCCTTAAGTCGCGCCTCGCTGGGCAGCATGCCGCCCGGGAAGATGTAGCGCTGGATGAAGTCGGTGCGCCCGCGATAGTCGTCGAACAGCTCGTCGCGAATGGTGATGATCTGCAGGCCGGCGCGACCGCCGGGCGTCAGCACGTCGCGGATCTTTCCGAAGTACGAGGGCCAGTATTCCTCGCCTACGGCCTCGAACATCTCGATCGAAGCCACGGCGTCGAACTGGCCCTGGACGTCGCGATAGTCGATCAGCTGGATGTCGGCCTTCTCGGCCAGGCCCTGCTCGAACAGGCGCTTGCGGGCGAAGTCGTACTGGGCCTGGGAGATGGTGATGCCGGTGACCTTGGCGCCCACCTCCTTGGCGGCGAACTCGGCGAAACCACCCCAGCCGCAGCCGATCTCCAGCACGTGTTTGCCGGGAGCTAGGTCGATGGTCCGGGCCAGGGCCGCGTACTTGGCGGTCTGGGCCTCGGGCAGGGACTGGTTCGGCCGCTCGTAGAGGGCCGAGGAATAGGTCATGCTGGGATCGAGCCAGCGCGAATAGAACGCGTTGCCCAGGTCGTAATGGGCGTGGATGTTCTTGCGCGAGCCGTCTCGGCTGTTGCGGTGGAACAGGTGGTAGAGGACGTTGATGACCCGCATGACCGGGTTGCCGTCCACAAGGGCGGACAGCTTGTCGAAATTCAGAGAGAACGCTTCGAGCACCGCCGACAGGTCGGGCGTCTCCCATTCGCCGGCCATGAAGCCCTCGGCGAAACCGATGTCGCCGGACGAGAAGGCGCGGCGGACGAAGTTGTAGTCGCGGATCCGGATCGTCGCTTCCGGACCAGTCTGGCGCCCCCGCACGGTCACGGCCTTGCCGGTTGGCAGGATGAAGGTGACCGAACCGAACTCCCAGTTCGTCGCCGCCACCCGCAGGGCGGTTCGGAAGGCGGTCGGGGCGGCCTTCAGGTCGGGGTGGTTGCAGAGCGTCGTATCCAAGGCGGGGCCTCGCATCCGGTTGCGCGTTCATTAACGCTGTTAAGGACCGGCCCGTAAACCCGCTAGAGGCTGCGATAGGCCTGCATGGCTTTCTCTCGCGCCTCGGCGTGGTCGACGATTGGTCTAGAATAGAGACGTTTTGCTTCGGCCGGCAGATGCAAGGCTCGGGTCCATGGCTTGTGGATAACCTCGTCGGAAACGTTTTTGAGCTCTGGGACCCAGCGTCGGACATAGACGCCACGCGGATCGAACTTCTCGCCCTGGGCGATGGGGTTGAAGATCCGGAAGTAGGGCGCGGCGTCGGCGCCGCTGCCGGCCACCCACTGCCAGTTGCCGACATTGTTGGGCAGGTCGGCGTCGAGCAGCGTGTCCCAGAACCAGGCCTCGCCCTGCCGCCAGTCGACCAGCAGATGCTTGATCAGAAACGAAGCGACGATCATTCGCACGCGATTGTGCATGAAACCGGTGGCCCACAGTTCACGCATGCCCGCGTCGACCATCGGATAGCCCGTCTCGCCCTTGGTCCAGGCTTCGAAGAAGGCGGGGTTGGGCTTCCAGGGGAAGGCGTCGAACTCGGGCCGAAAACTCTGCGTCGGCAGCTCTGGACAATGGAAGAGGATGGCGTGATTGAACTCGCGCCAGCCGATTTCGGACAGGAACTTCTCGATCTCGCCCGCGGGGGCGTCGCCGTGCTCGGCGGCGTTGCGGGCGGCAATCCACACCTGCCGCGGTCCGATCTCGCCGAAGTGCAGGTGCGGCGACAGGCGCGAGGTGGCCTCGACGCCCGGCACGTCGCGCTTCTCGCCATAGCCGTCAACAGGGCCGGACAGGAACGCGTCAAGTCGCTCCAGCGCGCCCGCCTCGCCGGGCCTCCAGATATCGAAGCCCTTGGACCAGTCGGGCTTGATTGGCTGCAGATTCCAGCCGGATAGACTTTCGCTGCGCGGGAAATGTTCCGGCGATTTCAGATGTTTGGGCGCGGGTTCCGCAGTCACGTGGGTGAGGTGCTCGCGCGCCGCCCGCCAGTAGGGCGTGAAGACCTTGTAGGGCTGCTTGGAGCCGTTCTGCACCGTCCAGGGTTCGTTCAAAAGACCGGCGTTGAAGCTTTGGCAGTCGACGCCGGCTTCCTTCAGACGGGCCTTGATTTCGGTGTCGCGATCGATGCTGGCCTTGTCGTAGAGCCGGTTCCACAGCACGCCGGTCGCCCCGCTGTGGGCGATGATGTCGTCGAGAACCTCGGTGGCGACGCCTTTGCGCAGCACCAGCTTATTGCCAAGCTTATCAAGGCTTTCGGCCAGGCTCTTCAGAGACTTGTCCAGCCACCAAAGCGAGGCGGCGCCCATCGGTCGGACGTCCGTGGTCTCATCGAGAATGTACAGCGGGATCACCGGCCGGCCGCTGTCGGCGGCATGGCGCAGGGCGGGATTGTCGGCTAAGCGCAGGTCTTCGCGGAACCAGACGATGATCGGCTCCTGGTCTTTGTCCGTCCGCACTTGCTTCACCTCGCCCGAAAGGCCACCTCTCGGGCGCCTGCACTCCTAATACGTCGGAACCGTTTCCTTGGATCATCCGCAAGTCGTCGCCCGCGGGGGCGCTCTATGACCCGGCGCATCGTTCTCGTCACCGGCGGCGCGGGTTTCATAGGTTCGAACATCGTCGCGCGCTTCTGCGAGGATCCGGCGCTGGACGTCGTGGTCTGCGATCGCTTGCGCGACGCGGCCAGCGGCAAGTGGCGCAACATCGCCAAGCATCCGATCGCCGACTTCGTGGCCCCCGAGCAGCTGTTCGACTGGCTGGCCAAGCGCGGCGCGGAGGTCGAACTGATCATCCACATGGGCGCGGTGTCCTCGACGACCGAGCAGGACGCCGACAAGATCGTGCGGTCCAACTTCGTGTTGTCACGCGACCTTTGGGACTGGTGCGCGCAACACGGCAAGCGGCTGATCTACGCCTCGTCGGCGGCGACCTATGGCGACGGCTCGCTGGGCTTCGAGGGCAAGGACGATCCGGCCTCGCTGCAGGCCCTGCGGCCGCTGAACGCCTATGGCTGGTCCAAGGCGCTGTTCGATATCTACGCCGTGCGCGAGGCTCATCGCGGCCATGCCCCGGCCCAATGGGTGGGCCTGAAGTTCTTCAACGTCTACGGCCCCAACGAGGACCACAAGGACGGCATGAAGTCGGTCGTGGCCCAGATCTGGCCGCGCGTCGCCGCGGGCGAAGGCGTCAAGCTCTTCAAGTCGCATCATCAGGACTACGAGGACGGCGGCCAGCTGCGCGACTTCGTCTATGTCCGCGACGCGGTCGACGTGATCGCCTGGCTGTCCAGGAGCCCAGCCGTCAACGGCGTTTTCAATCTGGGTTCGGGCCATGCGCGCTCGTTCCGCGATCTCGCGGTGGCCACCTTCGAGGCCGTGAACCGCGCGCCCGACATCACCTATATCGACATGCCCGAGGTGCTGCGCGGCAAGTACCAGTATTACACCCAGGCGGACATGAGCCGTCTGCGGGCCGCTGGCTATGACGCGCCGATGACCACGCTGGAAGACGGCGTCGCCGACTATGTGGCGGGCTATCTGAATACCGACGACCCGTATCGCTGACGTCAGGGCACGGTTGCCGGCCCGGGCGACGGGCGTAGGCTGAGCCCCGAGATCGAGGCGCGAACCTCGACGTCAGGGAGTTCATCATGGCCGGCATCGCCGCCTGGGGCGCTTACGCGCCGCGTCTGCGCCTGAGCCGCAAGGCGATGACCGAGGCCAATGCCTGGGTCGCGCCGAACCTGAAGGCCAAGGGCAAGGGCGAGCGCTCTATGGCCAACTGGGACGAGGACGCCCTGACCATGGCGGTCGAGGCGGCCCGCGACGCGCTCGGCCCCGACGACGACCGCGGCCACATCGACAGCCTCTATTTCGCGTCCACGACCGCGCCCTTCGCCGACCGGCTGAACGCGGGGATCGTCTCGGCGGCCCTGACCCTTGAGAAGTCGATCACCGCCAGCGACGTGACCGGTTCGCAGCGCTGCGGCCTGACGGCGCTGGGCCAGGCGCTGGCGAGCGGCGGAACCTCTCTGGTCGCCATCGGCGAGCGCCGCAGGGCCCGCGCCGTCTCGGCCCAGGAACTGGACTTCGGCGACGGCGCGGCGGCGTTCGTGGTCACGGACGGTCCCGGCGCGGCCGAGCTAATGGGACGGGGTTCGGTCACCGACGACTTCGTCGACCACTTCCGGGGCGACGACGGCGGTTTTGACTACTACTGGGAGGAGCGCTGGATCCGCGATGAGGGCATCGTCAAGCTCGTCCCGCCGGCTGTGCGAAGGGCGCTTGAAGTTGCCGGGTTAAGCGCCTCTGATGTCGATCATTTCTGCTTTCCATCGACCTTCTCGGGCATGGCCGCGACCGTCGCCAAGGCCCTTGGGATCAGGCCAGAGGCTGTTCGCGACAATCTCGCCGCCGTGATGGGCGAGGCGGGCTGCGCGCACGGACCGATCATGCTGGCCCACGCGCTGGAGGACGCCAAGGCCGGCGAGGTGATCCTGGTCGCCCAGTTCGGCCAGGGCGCCGAGGCGCTGGTGTTCCGGGCCACCGGCCAAGGCCCGCGTCCCGCGCGGGGCGTCACGGGCTCGCTGTCTGATCGAGAAGTTGAAACCAACTATCTGAAATTCCTGACCTTCAACGGCCTGGTCGAATGGGACAAGGGCATGCGGGCCGAGAAGGACAACAAGACGGCCCTGACCACCCTCTATCGCAATGAGGACATGATCCTGGGTCTGGTCGGCGGCCGCTGCCGCGAGACGGGTGTCGTTCAGTTCCCACGCACGCGCATCTCGGTCGCGCCGAACAATCCGGCCGTCGACACGCAGGAGCCGTATCGCTTCGCCGAACGCCGCGCGAGCGTTCTCAGCTATTCAGCTGATTATCTTACCTTTTCCATGGCTCCGCCGAACCACTACGGCATGATCGTCTTCGAGGGCGGCGGCAGGATCATGATGGACATAACCGACGTCTCGCCGGGTGACGTCGAGACCGGCCTGCCGGTGCGGATGGTGTTCCGCATCAAGGAGCTCGACGAGAAGCGCGGCTTTGTCCGTTACTTCTGGAAGGCCACGCCGGATCGCGCGGCCATCGCCGCCCAAACCTCTCAAGCCGCCGAATAGGGAGACCGATCATGCCGCAGGGTATCCGGGACAAGGTCGCCATCCTCGGGATGGGCTGCAGCAAGTTCGGCGAGCGCTGGGACGCCGGCCCCGACGAGCTGATGGTCGAGGCCTATCTGGAGGCCATGCAGGACGCGGGCATCGATCAGACCCAGCTGGATGCGGCCTGGTTCTCGACGCACATCGATGAGATCGGCTCGGGCAAGGGCGGCACGCCGCTGTCGATCGCCCTGCGCCTGCCCAACATCGCCGTCACCCGCGTCGAGAACTTCTGCGCCTCGGGCTCGGAGGCCTTCCGCGGCGCGGTCTATGCCGTGGCGGCCGGCGCGGCGGATATCGCGCTCGCCGTGGGCGTCGAGAAACTGAAGGACACCGGCTACGGCGGCCTGCCGGTCGCCAATCCGGGGACGCTCAGTCCGCAGGTAATGCCGAACGGCTCCGCGCCAGGCAACTTCGCCCAGCTGGCCAGCGCCTATCGCGCCAAGCACGGGGTCTCCAAGGATGATCTCAAGCGCGCCATCGCCCATGTCTCGGTCAAGAGCCACGCCAACGGCGCCAAGAACCCCAAGGCGCACCTGCGCAAGCCGATCACCGCCGAGCAAGCCTTGAACGCGCCGATGATCGCCGAGCCGCTGGGCCTGTTCGACTGCTGTGGCGTGTCGGACGGCGCCGCCGCGGCGATCGTCACCACGCCCGAAATCGCCCGGGCGCTCGGCAAGCACGATCTGGTCACGGTGAAGGCCCTGCAGCTGTCGGTCTCGAACGGCTACGAGAGCCAGTACAATGGCTGGGACGGCAGCCACTTCCACACCGCCCGCATCGCCGCGCGGAAGGCCTACAAAGAGGCCGGCATCGAGCGGCCGCGTGACCAGATCTCGATGATGGAGGTGCACGATTGCTTCTCGATCACCGAGCTGGTGACGATGGAGGACCTTTTCATCTCGCCGGAAGGCCAGGGCTGGCGGGATGTGCTGGACGGCTTCTATGACGCCGACGGTGGGATGCCGTGCCAGATCGACGGCGGCCTAAAATGCTTCGGCCATCCGATCGGCGCCTCGGGCCTGCGGATGCTCTACGAGATGTACCTGCAACTGCAGGGGCGCGCGGGCGAGCGGCAACTCTCTGATCCGGTCTTCGGCATGACCCACAATCTGGGCGGGGCGCCAGCCAGCAACGTCTGCTCGGTGGCGATCATCGGCCAGGAAGGCGCTTAAGGGAAAAGAGGCTTAAAGCCGCCATGGCCTTGGTGTAACTCAAGGCCATGGGCGGTACGTTCAAGGGCTTCAAGCGCTGGATTTTCGCGGGGCTGGCGCTGTTCCTGGCGCTGTTCCTGACGGCCGCCTTCGTCTTCCGTTATGACATCCTCAGCAACGCCCTGGACCCCAAGGTCCCGTTCCTGACCTACCGCCCGCCGCCAGCCCCGGACTATGGCAAGCGCTCGTCCTGGGTCTTGCTGCCGGGCGCCGCCCGGGCCAACCAGCCGGTCGACGTGTTCTTCGTTCACCCGACCACCTTCGACGGCGGTCGCGACTGGAACGGCGGCATCGACCAGCCGAAGGCCCAGCGGTTCCTGTCGCGGGTGGTGATCCCGAACTATGCGGGACCATTCGACCGCGTGGGAAGGGTGTTCGCGCCGCGCTATCGCCAGGCCAGCCTCTATACCTACCTGACCCTGCGCGACGATGCCCGCGACGCGCGGCGCTTCGCCTATGGCGACGTCAAGCTTGCCTTCAGAACCTATCTGTCGCGCTACGGCGAGGCGCGGCCGTTCATCATCGTCGGGGTGGAGCAGGGCGGCTCCCTGGCCGTTCGCCTGCTCCGCGAGGAGATCGCCACCGACCCAGACCTCAAGCGCCGCCTTGTCGCCGCCTATCTGGTCGAGACGGTGGCGCCGGCCGACGAATACGGACCGAAGGCGCCGATCCCCGCCTGCGAGCACAAGGGCGAGACCGGATGCGTCGCGGCTTGGGCGTCGGCTCAGGAGGGCGACTTCCGGGCCGTCCAGGAACTGACGGGCCGCTCGCTGATCTGGGACGCGACCGACCAACTGGTCAACCTCGAGCACCGCACGCCGCTGTGCTTCAACCCGCTGCTGGGCGGGACCGGTCTGGAGCGCGCGCCGGCCAAGCTGAACTTGGGCGCGGCCAACGCCACGGGTCTGGATTGGGGCGCCCGGCCGGCCTTTTTGCAAAGGCAGGTCTCGGCGCGCTGCGAGAACGGCCTGTTGAGGACGAGCAAGCCCAAGTCGAGCGCGCTGCGCGACAGCGGCTCGTGGGCCGACCGGCGAAAGGTCGACGCCTTCAACCTGTTCTATGCCGATATCGAGGCCGACGCCCTGGCGCGGTCGGCGACCATGGTCGGCCGCCCGCTAGCCGCCATTCCCACGATCCCGCAGCGCCGATAGGCCGCCATAGCCGGGCTGATCGATGGCGATCTGGCCGATGGCCGTGGCGCGCAGGTGCGCCAAAAGCGCCGGATCAAGCGGGCCGATCGCGCTGGTCCGCAAGGCCTCGCAGAGCTTGGCGTTGAGCGTGGCGAAGTCGCCGGTGTCGGCCATCAAGGCCTCAAGCCGCTCGATAGCCTCGGCCTCCAACCTCGCGCCGTGCTCGGCTTCGCGGGCCAGGGTGGCGCGGGCGTTGTCGGCGACGCGGGTCAGAAAGGCCTGGCGCGCATCGCCGGATATGGTGATCTCAGCGTCGAAGGCGGCAACGGCTTCGGCCAGTTCGGCGGCGGTCGGGTGGCTGATCATGCCGGCTCCATCAGCACCACAAGGTCAATCTCCGTCTCGCTGGTCCGCCGGCCGATCATGGCGCGCTCGATCGAGCGATCCTGGCCGCTGGCGAAGCTGGAATACATCATCAGGCACATGACGCCCCACTTTAGCGAGCCCAGCGCCTGCCAGAACTTCACGCGCTCCAGCGAGACCCCGCCACCGTATGCGGCCAACAGGTCGCCATAGTCGCCAAAGCCGCCGACGGGCTTTCTCCATTCGCCGAAGCGCCAGGAATTGACGCAGATCCAGCCGAGGTCTTCGGCCGGGTCGCCCAGATGGGCCAGTTCCCAGTCGAGCACCCCGACCAAGCCGCCCGTCGGGTGGATCATCAGATTGCCATTCCGGAAATCGCCGTGGACCAGCACCGGCCGCTCGGGCGGTGGCGGCGCGATCGTCTCCAGCCAGCGGAAGGCGGCCTCCAGGATCGGTCGCCGGGCGCCCAGTTGGCGGTAGATCTCCTCGTAGCGCGCGAGTTCGCCGCGCGCGTCGGATGTGGTCAGCTCCGGCAGGCCTTCGGTCGGCACGGCGTGAATCCGCGCCAGCACCTCGCCGCAGCGGCGAGCAAGGTCGGGGCGCACGGCGGCGAAGGCCTCGTCGCGGACGATCCTGCGACCCAGGGTCTCGCCCTCCAGACGGCGCATGACATAGGCCTCGCCGAGGCTGTCGTCGGGCGTGCAGACATGGACCACGCTGGGCGCCGGCGCGCCGGCCTGATCGGCCGCGCGGATCAGCCCAGCCTCGGACGCCAGGGACAGGGCGGTTTGGCGCATAGCCGCGCCATCGGGGCGGCGACGCAGAATCAGCGGCGTCCCGTCGTCGAGATCGAAAGCCCAGGTTTCCAGGCTGGCGCCGCCCGACAGGCGGCGGGCGTTGGCGGCTCTGGTCGCGGTCGGCGACAGGCGCGAGGCGAGGCGATCGAGAGCGGCGGCGATGTCCATGGAGCAAGCTTCCAGGTTTCACCTTACGTCAGGCAAGAGCTTCGCGACTTTACGGCGAGCCCGGCGCGCCTTACGCAACGAGCTTAAACTCTGCTCAGGATCCCTCATGCCTTCCGGTCTCGCCGCGCTGCTGGATGACGTCGCGGCCATCACCAAGCTCGCCGCCGCCTCGCTGGACGATGTGGGGGCGGCCGCTGGGAAGGCGGGGACCAAGGCCGTGGGCGTGGTGGTCGACGATGCGGCTGTGACGCCCGGCTACGCCATGGGCTTCACGCCCGACCGCGAGCTGCCGATCGTCTGGAAGATCGCCGTTGGCTCGTTGCGCAACAAGCTGCTGTTTCTGCTGCCCGGCGCGCTGGTGCTGTCGGCCTTCGCGCCCTGGGCCGTGACGCCGATCCTGATGGTCGGCGGCGCCTATCTGGCCTTCGAGGCCACCGAGAAAATCCTGGAGGCGTTCGCGCCAGGGGCGGAGGGCGAGGCGATCGAGGAACTAGCGCTCAGCGCGCCCGAGCTTGAAAAGCAGAAGGTCGATGGCGCGATCCGCACCGACTTGATCCTGTCCGGCGAGATCATGGCTATCGCCCTGGCCGAGGTCGCCCATCTGAGCCTCGTGATACAAGCGGCGGCGCTGGCCATCGTCGGCGTCCTGCTGACCATCGTGGTCTATGGCGCGGTAGCGCTAATCGTGAAGATGGACGACATGGGCCTGCACCTGTCGCGCCGTGAGGCCAAGGGCGTGCAGAAGTTTGGCCGTGGCCTGGTCAAGGCCATGCCCGTGACCATGGAGGCCCTGACGGTGATCGGCACCGCGGCCATGTTGTGGGTCGGCGGCGGCATCATCGTTCACGGGCTGGAGAAGTTCCACCTGACGCCGATCCCGACTTGGGTCGAGGGCTTCTCGCACTGGGCGCACGGTGTCCCGGGCATCGGCGCCGTGACCGGCTGGCTAGCGTTCGCGGTGGGTTCGGCGGTGGTCGGCCTGGCCGTCGGCGGTGTCCTGGCCGGCGTCATGCACCTTTGGCATCACCGTAAGGGCGCGGCGGCGACGCACTAGGCGCGCCAGAACGCCTCGATCCTGACTGCCAGGGCCTCGATGTCGACGGGCGTTCGAGTGTCGACCTCCAGGACCGCGCCGAGGGCCATCGGGCGATCGTATTCGGCCAACAGCTCCGGCGTCAGGGTCGCCAGCGGATGAGCGCTGCGATGATGGCCCGATGCGGCCGCGCGCGCCGCGAAGCGCCGGGCGGTCTCCTCGGCGCCGCAGACGCAATGGGCCTCCACCAGGTGTCCGCCAAGGGCCAGGATCTTTCCGCGTTCGTAGACGCTGCGAGGACGGAAATTGGCCTCCAGCACGGCGGTCGGAGCGGAGGCGGCAAGCGCCCAAAGCACTTCCATCGCCGCGCCACCGACGCGTCGTGACGCGGCCAGGTCACCATCGCCGTCGCCCAGGACGTCGACCAGGGTCTCCTTGATGATGTCCTTTGAGATCAGCGCGAGGCCCAGGCGCGTCGCCAAGGGCTTGGCCAAGGTCGATTTGCCGGAGCCGGGCGCGCCCGACACCAGGACGAGGCGTCGGATCATGGGCCTATCCGGCTTCATTCAATGGCGAGGCGGGTTTCCAGTCGAACAGTTCCTGCATCGTCCGCAGCGCCTGGCCGCGTGGCGAGGTGAGGTCCGGGTCGCGGGCCAGGATCAGGCGGGCGTCGTCGGCGGCGACGGCGATCAGGTCGCGGTGCGCTACGGGATCGGCCAGGCGATAGGCCGGGAAGCCGCTCTGCTTGAGGCCCAGCGGGTCGCCGCCGCCGCGCAGCGCCAGGTCCTTTTCGGCGATTTCGAAGCCATCGTCGCTGCGGCGCAGGATGTCCAGGCGCTGCTGGGCCACTTCCGAGAGCGGCGGATCATAGAGCAGCACGCACGAACTCTCCCGCGCGCCCCGGCCGACCCGGCCGCGCAGTTGGTGAAGTTGGGCCAGACCGAAGCGGTCGGCGTGCTCGATGACCATGATGCTGGCGTTGGGAACATTGACCCCGACCTCGACCACCGTGGTTGCCACAAGCACGCTCACCTCGCCGTCGGCGAAGCGCTGCATGACCGCGTCCTTCTCGGCTGCGGGCATCTGGCCGTGGACCAGGCCCACGCCGGGCAGATGGCGGGCCAGGTCGGCGGCGCGGTCCTCGGCGGCGCGCAGCTCGACCTTGTCGGATTCCGAAACCAGCGGGCAGACCCAGAAGGCCTGGGCGCCGCTGGCGATGGCGCCGCGCAGGCGCTCGACGATTTCGGGCACGCGCGGGGTGGGCGCGGCGCGGGTGGCGACCGGCGTTCGGCCTGGCGGCTTCTCGTCGATGCGCGAGACGTCGAGATCGCCGAAGACGGTCAGCTCCAGCGTGCGCGGGATCGGCGTGGCCGACATGGCCAGCAAGTGGACGCCCCAATCTTCGCTAGAGGGGCCCTTGTCTTGCAGGCGGCGACGCTCGTTGACGCCGAAGCGGTGCTGTTCGTCGATAATGGTCAGGGCCAGGCGGTCGAAAACGACGTCGTCCTGGAAGAGCGCGTGTGTGCCGACGGCGACGTGGTGGGTTCCGTCCGCCAGGCCCAGCAGCTTGGCCGAACGGCTGGCGCCCTTGTCGCGGCCGGTGAGCAGGATCACCGACAGGCCCAGCGCCCGCAGCGGCGCCGCGATGGTCTCGAAGTGCTGGCGGGCCAGGATCTCGGTCGGGGCCATCAGGGCCGACTGGAAGCCCGCGCCGGCCGCGTCGGCCATGGCCAGCATCGCCACCACCGTCTTGCCCGAGCCGACATCGCCCTGCAGCAGCCGGCTCATCCGCTCGCCGGAAGCGAGGTCCCCGCGAATCTCCGAAAGCGAACGGATCTGGGCGCCGGTCAGCCTGAAGGGCAGGGCCTTCTCGGCCGCTTCCGACAGCGAGCCGGACGGGACGCGCGGGCCCGGCGTCGCGCGGCGCGAGGCCTTGCGCTGGGCCAGGGCCAGCTGGTGAGCCAGCAGTTCGTCATAGGCCAGACGCCGGCGCGGCCTTGCCAGGGGCGCCAGATCCGCCTCGCTCGCGGGCGCGTGCATGGCCGTCAGGGCCTCGCGCCAGCCGGGCAGCTTTTCGCGCTCGCGCCAGGCCTGGTCCTGCCACTCGGGGAGTTCGGGCGCGCGGTTCAGGGCCTCAAGGGCGAACTTGCGGAAGGTCCGCGAGGGCAGGCCGTGGGTCGCCGGATAGACTGGTTCGATCTCGGGAATATCGCCGGCGCGCTCGGCCTCGACGATGTAGTCGGGATGGGCGATCTGGAGTTCGGAGGCGTAGCCGTCTGGCCGTTCGACCTTGCCGCTGACGGCGCGTTGCGCGCCCTTGGGGTGCTGGCGCTCCAGGTGCGGGCCGTGGCCCTTGAACCAGACGAGGGTCAGGAAGCCTGTCCCATCCCAGGCGCGGATCTTCCAAGGCTGGCCCAGGCGGCCCGGCGTCTGATGCTGGTCGATGGTGACGATGAAGGTCTGGACCTGGCCCTCGACGGCCTGGTCGACCGTGGTCACCGATCGGCGAATCAGCGCCGTCGGCGGGGTGAACAGCACGTCACGCACGATCGGGCCGGCCAGTTTCTCGACCAGCGGCGCGACGCGCGGGCCCACGCCCTTGAGCGTGGACACCGAGCTGAACAGGGGGAAGAGAATCTCCGGGCGCATCTGGCGAGATCTTAGCCGCCTCCGCGCCCGGGGAGCAGGCCTTAGTCCTGATTCATCACAGGCTGAAGCGCGATCACGAGGTCGGAATATTCATCCGCCCGCGACGCGCCCGAGACGTTGAGGCGCGTGTAGAGCCAGGTCGCGCCATGGCGGGAATAGGCTTCCGACCAGCGTGTCTTGGCGTCGATGAGGTTGTTGGCCTCACCGGCGAAAACCACCGCGCCCTTGGCGTCGACATAGACGTAGTTGCCGGCGATCGTGGTCGCCGGGTCGCCGTTCTCGGCCAGCTTGTAGCGGTAGACGGCGCCCGAGGCGCCCTTGAGTTCGATATAAGGCTTCACGCTGTCCTCGCCATAAAAGCCACCCGGCGTAGGGCTTTGGATTTGATCGTTAATCGCGCGCCTGAGCAGCGAGGCCGCCTACGCAATTCGCCTGACGCGCTAGCAGGACGTGAAGCGTCCCGTGGGCCAAATTATGGCTGGAGGACACCCGACCTGGCCAGGAACTTGCGGGTACGTTCTTCGCGCGGGGAGGCAAGCAACTGACGGGAGGCTCCTTGCTCCACGATGACGCCGCCGTCCATGAAAATCGTCAGGTCAGCGACATCTCTGGCGAAGTCCATCTGGTGGGTGACGAGGACCATGGTCCGTTTTTCGGCGGCCAGGTCGCGGATCACGGCCAGCACCTCGCCGACCAGTTCGGGATCGAGGGCCGAGGTCGGCTCGTCGAAAAGGATGACCTCGGGGTCCATGGCCAGGGCCCGGGCGATGGCGCAGCGCTGCTGCTGGCCGCCGGAGAGGGCGGCGGGGTAGGCGTCGGCCCGGCCGCCCAGCCCGACCTTCTCCAGCAGGGCCAGGCCGCGCGCGCGGGCCTGGGCGGGATCTTCCTCGCGGACGACGACCGGACCCTCGATCACGTTCTCCAGCGCGGTCTTGTGCGGAAACAGGTTGAAGCTCTGGAAGACGAAGCCGACACGGCCGTTCAGGGCCCTGGCCAGCGGAATCTTGCCGCCAGCGGTGACGCCCGCGATGGTCAGGTCGCCGGCGTTCAAGGGCTCCAGGCCCGCCAGGCAGCGCAGCAGGGTGCTCTTGCCCGAGCCGCTGGGGCCGATGATGGCCACCACCTCGCCCGGCGAGACGGTCAGGTCGACGCCCGCCAGGACGGGGGTGTCGCCGAAGCTCTTCTTCAGGCCCTTGGCCTCGATCGCGCTCATCGGCGGCCCTCCGAAGCGCGGCGTTCCAACCGGCCCTGCACGACCGCCAGCACGGTGGAGAGGATCCAGTAGATGGCCGCCGCGGCCAGATACATGGTGAAGATCTCGTAGGTGCGGGCGGTGATCAGCTGGGCCTGGCGGAACAGCTCCGGCACCTGGATGGTGGCGGCCAGCGAGGTGTCCTTGACCAGGCCTATGAAGCTGTTGGACAGCGGGGCGACGGCGGTGCGGGCGGCCTGGGGCAGGATCACCCGGCGCAGGGCCTGGCCGCGGCTCATGCCCAGGACGCTGGCGGCTTCCCATTGGCCCTTCTCGACGGCGTCGATGGCGCTGCGCAGGATTTCGCACGAATAGGCCGCGACGTTCAGCGAGAAGCCGATGCCGGCCGCCGCCAGGGCGGGCATCTCGATCCCGAACTGCGGCAGGCCGTAGTAGATCAAAAAGAGCTGCACCAGCAGCGGGGTGCCCCGGAAGGCCGAGACATACACAACCGCCGGCCAGCGCAGCAGCGGAGAGCGCGACAGGCGCATCAGCGCCAGGCCGAAGCCCAGCACGACGCCGACGCCCATGCCGATGACGCTGAGCAGCACGGTGTAGCCGGCGCCCTTCAGCAACAGGGGCGCGGACTGGCGCAGCAGGTCCAGACCGGTTTCCATGTCCTTAGTGCGTCACGTCCATGCCGAACCACTGTTGCGAGATCGCCGTCAGCTTGCCGCTGGCGCGCAGGGCGTCGATGGCCTGGTCGATGATCACCTTCAGGGCCGGATCCTTCTTCATCGCCACGCCCGCGCCTTGGGCGGCGAACGGCGGGCCCGAGGCGACGAATTCCGGCGAGGTCTTGACGAAGTCGGCGGCGACAAGACGGTCGTTCAGCACCGCGTCGGTGCGCCCGGCCTTGAGGTCCTGGTACTTGGTGGGATCGTCGTCATAGGTGCGGATGTCGGCCTTGGGCACATTGGCGCGCGCCCACTGCTCGTAGTTGGTGCCAAGGCCCACGCCGACCTTCTTGCCGGAAAGGTCCTCGGGCTTTTCCAGGCCCGGCCTGTCCCTGAGCTTGATGATCTGGATGCCCGAGACGGTATAGGGCTCGGAAAAGTCGTACTTGGCCTGGCGATCGGGCGTGATGGTGATCTGGTTGATGACCACGTCGACCCGGCCCGACTCAAGCGCGCCGAGAAGGCCCGCGAACGGGGCGGGGCGGAAATCCGGCTTCAGGCCCATCTGCGCGGCCAACGCCTTGGCGAAGTCGACCTCGAAGCCGGCCAGCTGGCCGTTCTTGTCCTGGAAATTGAAGGGCGGATAGGTGCCCTCCAGGCCAATGCGCAGGGTTCCCGACGCCTTGATCCTGTCCCAGGCGCTCGCGCCGGCGTCCGGCGTCTTGCCGCACGCGGCGAGCAGGGCAAAGCCAAGGCCGGACAGGACGGCGCGGCGGGCAGGGAATCGCATCGGACGAACCTTTGGGCGAAATAATCTGTCGCAGTTCTATACGGGCGAGCGCGCTTCGCCAGCCTGAACATGGCGAAGCGCTCTCCACCTGACCGCGAATTAAGCTGACGTCGAGACGGACTCGGGGCTTGCTGCCTGGCTCATCCCGGGGAGGGGAAGATCATGGCTCAATTCGACCCGGCGGCCGCCACCGCCGCCTATCTGGCGCAGCTGCCGCCCGAGGCGCACGTCAAGGCCCAGCACTACACCCAGGGCGGCCACTGGCTGCTGCTGTGGGGCTTCATCATCTCGGTCCTGGCCGCCTGGGTCATTATCCGCACGGGGGTGCTGACCAAGGTCGAGCAGGGCCTCGAGCGCAAGAAGGGGCGGCCGTTCCTGGCCAGCTTCGTGGTCGCCGCCGTCTTCGTCGCCTTCAGCTGGCTGCTGGAGCTGCCCTGGTCGGTCTATTCCAACTGGTGGCGGCAGAAGCAGTACGGCCTGACCAGCCAGGCCTTTGGCGGCTGGCTCACGGAAAACCTGATGGGCACGGCGATCTCGCTGGTGTTCACGTCGCTGTTCCTGGCGCTGCTTTACGTGCTGATCCGCCGCGCGAGACGCCTGTGGTGGCTTTGGGCCGGCGGCCTGACGGCGGGTTTCATCGTGTTCGGCATGCTGCTGGCCCCGATCTATATCGAGCCGCTGTTCAACAAATACACGCCCGCGCCGCCTGGAGCTGTCCGCGACGAGGTCGTGGCCATGGCCAAGTCGGTCGGCATCCCGAGCGACAAGATCTTTGTCTACAACGGCTCCAAGCAGTCCAACGCCTATACCGCCAACGTCTCGGGCCTGGGTGGCTCGGCCCGGGTGGCGATGAGCGACGTTATGTTCAAGAAGGGCGCGGACCTCGCCGAGGTGCGGGGCGTCGTCGGCCACGAGATGGGCCACTACGCCCATCAGCACAGCCTGTGGATCACTGGCATCTTCGCCGTGCTGGCGGTCATCGCCTTCTTCATCGTCGATCGGACGTTCCCGTGGTTCGCGCAGGCGCTGAACGCCAAGGGGGTGACGGGCATCGCCGATCCGGCTGGCCTTCCGGTCCTGGCGGTGATCATGGCCGTGCTTGGGCTGATCGGCGGGCCGATCACCAATACGCTGGTGCGCGAGGTCGAGAGCGACGCCGACCGCTACAGCCTGGTGAACTTCAACGAGCCCGACGGCCTGGCCAAGGCCCTTGTTAAGACCATCGAGTACCGCGCCGCCACCCCCTCGAAGCTGGAAGAGGTGCTATTCTACGACCACCCAGCCGTCAGCGTCCGCGTCCGCCGCGCCATGGACTGGAAGGCGACGCATCCGAAGTCTTGAGGCGTGAAAAAGCCCCGCGCCTAAGGGCCGCGGGGCTTCATTCCGTTCAGGGCTTTGTAGGGCTCAGCGCTTGCGCACGAACACAGTGCCGGCCGAGTAGCCGGCCCCAAAGCTGCAGATCAGGCCCGTCTCGCCCGGGGCGAAGTCGTCATTGGCCTGGTGGAAGGCGATGATCGAGCCGGCCGAACTGGTGTTGGCGTATTCGTCGAGAATGATGACGTTCTCGCCCGGCGCGGGATCACGGCCCAGCACCTTGCGGCCGATCATCTCGTTCATGTTGATATTGGCCTGGTGCAGCCAGAGGCGCTTCAGGCCGGTCGGGTCGATGCCGAGGTCGGCGGCGTGTTCGATGATCATCTCGCTGACCATCGGCACCACCTCGCGGAACACCTTGCGGCCTTCCTGGACGAACAGCTTGTCGCGCGCGCCTTCGCCTTCCGGCGCGGCGCGATTGAGGAAGCCGAAGTTGTTGCGGATGTTGTTGGAGAACTGGGTCTTCAGTCGCGCGCCCAGGATCTCCCAGCCGTCGGTCGCCTGATCAGCGTCCTCGACGATCACGGCCGTGGCCACGTCGCCGAAGATGAAGTGGCTGTCGCGGTCCTTGAAGTTGAGGTGACCCGAGCAGATCTCCGGATTGACCATCAGCACGGCCTTGGCGCTGCCGGTCGCGACGAAGTCGGCGGCGGTCTTGATGCCGAAGGTGGCCGACGAGCACGCCACGTTCATGTCGAAGGCGAAGCCTTCGATGCCCAAGGCCTGTTGCACCTCGATGGCCATGGCGGGGTAGGCGCGCTGCATGTTCGAGGCGGCGCAGATTACCGCGCCGATCTCGCTGACCGGCTTGCCCCACCGCTCGATCGCCTGCTTCGCCGCCTCGACCGCCATTTCGGCCAGGATCGACAGCTGTTCGTTGGGGCGCTCGGGAATGATCGGACGCATGATCTCGGGATCGACGATGCCGTCCTTGTTCATCACGAAACGTGACTTGATGCCCGAGGCCTTCTCGATGAATTCGGGCGAGGAGGGGGCCAGGGCGACCACCTCGCCGGCCGCGATGGCCTCGGCGTTGGCGGCGTTGAATCGCTCGACGAAGGTGTTGAAGGCCTCGACCAGCTCGGCGTTCGAAATGGAAAACGGCGGGGTGTACAGCCCCGTGGCGGCGATGACGGCTTGCGGCAAGACGACGGTCCCGATGATGCGCGCGGGCCTCGTCCCTGGTGGGAGCGGATCCGCGTTCTGACGCTTGTTTGACTCGTAGATAGCACGGATGGCGCGGGCGTCATCAACCGCGGCTTTTCGGTCACGACACGGAATGGCCTCGAACGCGACCGTGAACCGCCGCATGCTCGCCGCGTTATCCGCTTAGCAAAAGCTGGCTGAGGGTGCTGAAGACTACGAGTAGAATTGGAGTACAACAATGAAGACTCTCATCATCGCCACCCTGGTCGCCGGTTCGGTTTTCGCGATCCCGATGTTTGCACAAGCCCAGAACTCGACCGAAGTCTATGGTTCGCTGAACTACGGTCAAACTCGGACGCGCGGCGCTGACACCGGCGCTATTCAAGGGCGTGTCGGCGCCAAGCTTACGCCTAATTTCGGTGTCGAGGCCGAGGCGGCCGGCGGCGTCGACGGCGACACGGTCTACACCCCGGGCGGTCTGGCCAATGTGGAGATGGAGCATCAGGTCGCGGGCTACGCGGTCGGCTACCTGCCGGTGACGCCGCACCTCGATCTGCTGGCGCGCGCCGGCTACGGGACGACCAAATTCAAGACCAACAACCCGGCCGCGACGAACTTCGACGGCAGCCACGACAGCTGGAACTACGGCGTCGGCGCCGAATACAAGTTCGACGACAAGAACGGCATCCGCGCCGATTGGACCAAGTCCGAATATACCAAGAGCGACCTGAGCTCGAACACTCTGGCTGTGGGTTACGTCCGCAAGTTCTAGCCGAACGGTCCTCGTGGCCTGACAGGGCGGCGCGCCCTCTGTAGGGGCGCGCCGTTCGCGCTTTGGCGACTTGACGTCGCCCTCGGAGCCGTCAATCTGAACGGCAATAAGTTACGGGGGGATGCGTCGGTCTTGGACAAGGCGCTGTTGATTCAGCTCGGCGGCTCGATAGCCGCCGTGGCTCTGCTGGTGGCGTTCGCGGCGTGGATGGGGGTGGCGAGAGCGACCCCGCCGCTCGATCCCGATTCCGCCCGCGCGCTGGTCGCGCTCGAATTTCCCGATCACAAGCCGGACGCTGTCTGGATCTCCGCCGACGGCGATGGGGTCATCGCGCGCGAGGGGGATTTGACGCTGGTGCTCTACCGGCGAGGCGACAGCTATGTCGCGCGCGACCTGCCGTGGAGCGCGATCGCCGGCCTGAAGCCGATGAACGGTCGCCTGGCCCTGCGTCTGGGCGACGCCCGTCCCGTGTTCGCCGTCAATGACGATGCTTGGCCGCCGAAGGAGCTCGCCTGATGCTGAAAGCCCCTTTCGACCCCGTCCAGCTGGCCATCCCGTTCTTCGTGCTGGCCATCATCCTGGAAATCCTGGTCGGCCGTCTCGGCAAGGCAAAGGCCAACTACGAGGCGCGCGATACGGCCATGTCGCTGACCATGGGTTTCGGCAGCACCGTGGCTGGCCTTCTGTTCGGCGGGGTGGTGTTCGCCGCGACCGTCTGGGTCTGGCATCACCGGGTCTTCACGATCCCGATGACCGCCGTCTGGGCCTGGGTCGCTGTTTTCCTGCTCGAGGACCTGACCTATTACTGGTTCCACCGCCTCTCGCACGAGCGGCGCGTCTGGTGGGCCAGCCACGTCAACCACCACACCTCGACCCACTACAACCTGTCGACCGCCCTGCGGCAGACCTGGACCGGCGGCGTCGCCGGCACCTGGCTGCTGTGGTTGCCGCTGTCGTTCCTGGGCTTTCCGCCGGCCATGGTGGCCATCCAGAAGGGCGTCAGCCTCGTCTACCAGTTCTGGATCCACACCGAGGTGATCAAGCGTATGCCGCGCTGGTTCGAGGCGGTGTTCAACACGCCGTCGCATCACCGCGTGCATCACGCCCGCAACGCCCGCTACCTGGACGCCAACTACGCCGGCATCCTGATCATCTGGGACCGGCTGTTCGGCACCTTCGTCCCCGAGGTCGACGAGGAGCCCTGCCGCTATGGCACGGTGAAAAACCTGGGCAACTTCAACCTTTTGCACAACGTTTTCCATGAGTGGGTCGGCATCGGCAAGGACGTGGCGGGTTCGAAATCGCCCCGCGAGGCGCTCGGCTATATATTCGGCCCACCCGGCTGGAGCCCCGACGGTTCGCGCGACACCTCCCACACGCTGAAGGCCAAGTGGCGGGCGCGCGTTGAGGCGAGCCAGAGCGCTAGTCCCGCAGCAACGGAAGCGAAAGGCCCGTAGCTGGCCGCGCCGCCAGCATCTCGCGGCGGAAGCGGAACAGCTCGGCGGGGCGGCCGCCGGTCTCGGCGTCGAGGCGGCCCAGGCCTTCGACCAGTTCCTCGCGCTCGACCACCCGGCGGAAGTTCTGCTTGTGTAGCGGCACGCCGGCGATGGCCTCGACCGTGCGCTGCAGGGTCGAAAGGGTAAACTCCTCGGGCGTCAGTTCGAACACCACGGGGCGATATTTGATCTTGCCGCGCAGGCGCGAGAGGCCGGTGGCCAGGATCCGCCGGTGGTCGGAGATCATCGGCTCGCCCAGAGCCGCCGACAGGGCCTGGGGCTCGGCGGGATCATGACCGTCGGCGCGAGCGACGTCCCGGGCGGCTTCCGGAGCCAGCCCAGCCTCGTAGAGTAGCTCGTAGCGCTCCAGGACGCGTTCCTCGTTCCACGGCGCCCCGTCCAGGGCGAAGGCCAGGCGGGCGCGGGACCATTTGGTCGCGTCATCGCCAGCCCAGCGCTTCAAGGCCGGGGCGATGGCGTCGTCGAGCAGGGCGGGACGGCCGATGCGCCAGTCCTCCCAGGGGAAGAACCGCGTCCAGGGAGCCCAGGCTGTGTCGGGCGCGTCGGTGTCGACGGCCTTGGGCGTCAGGCCCAGATAGCCGACCGAGACCACGCGCGCCGCGCCAGCCCCGACCTCGGCGCGCGGGGCGTCGCGGCCCTTGTCGCCGAAGGTGTAGAGCTGCTCGACATAGCCTAGCTGGAAACGGGTCTGGGCGGTCACGAAGGCCCGCAGGCCCAGCTCGAAGGTGCGGTGGGCCTCGGGGTCGAACGGGCCGAACGGCAGGCCCGAGAGCGGCGAGGCGACGTCGGTGATCGCATCGTGCGGCCGCACGGTCAGGACGACGGCCTCGCCGTCGCGGATCGCGACGACCACCGCCGACAGGCCGATGACGACCGCGGTGTTCATTCCGTTTCGAACGCCGCGCCTGGGGCCGACTCGAAGCCCGCGGCGCGCGACAGCACGTGGAAGCGCTGGACGTAGCGGGCCTGAGCCTCGAACGGCGGTTGCGGCGTGATTTTCAGGTCATAGCCGGTCGGCGGCGCGCCAAAGATCGCCAGAGACTCCGAATGCTCGAAGCCGGCCAACTGGGTGGCCTCGAAGAAGGCGCAGGCACGGTCGGCCTGCTTGATCAGCTTCTTGATCGGGGCGGGGGTCTTAACCGGCAGGCCGAAGCGGATGTGGATCGCGTCCTCCAGCCGGGCCTCGAAGTCCTTGTAGCTGACGCCTAGCGCCGCCTTGAACGGGCTGATCATGTCGCCGATCACATATTCGCTGGCGTCGTGCAGCAGAGCGGCCAGGCGCCAGCGCGGCTCCAGGTCCGGCTTGATATGCGCTGCGATCTCCTCGACCACCAGGCTGTGCTGGGCGACCGAGAAGCCGTGGTCGCCGACCGTCTGGCCATTCCACCGGGCGACGCGGGCAAGGCCATGGGCGATGTCCTCGATCTCGATGTCCATCGGCGACGGATCGAGCAAGTCGAGCCGACGTCCGGAGAGCATTCTTTGCCAAGCACGGGGCGGTCCGCCCCTATGCAGCCCTTTGGCCACGAGATCGTTCCTCACAGTGAAGGTGGTTGACTGGCCTATCGATTGAGAAAGATCAATGTGGCCGTCGCCGTCATCTGTGGAAATGCCCTGAAAGGGAGTTCGATCATGAGTTGGGCGAGAATTATGGTCCCGCTGGCCGGGACTCCGAACGACAAGGGAGTCCTGACCACCGCCGCCGCGCTCGCGGGCGCGTTCCAGGCCGAGTTGGCTTGCGTTCACGCGCCAGCCGACATGGCCGACCTGATGCCCTGGATGGGCGAAGGTTTCATGGGCGGCGTCCAGGTCACCGCGCTGGAAAGCCTGAAGGAAGCCGCCCAGGAAGGGGCTCGCGCCTGCGGCAAGCTGGCGGCCGAGACCGGCTATCCCCGCACGCGGGTTATCAGTCTTGAGTCACCGGTCTGGGCGGGCCTGGCCATGGAAGGTCGCCTGTCGGACGTCATCGTCTTCGACGACGCCTCGGCGCGGGGCAAGGGGCCGCTGGCGGAGTCGTTCCAGCAACTGGTCGCCGACGAGCAGCGCCCGACCCTGGTCGCGCGTCCCGGCTTTCGGGTCGACGGCGTGGCCCTGGTCGCCTGGGACGGCGGCAAGGAAGCCAGCCGCGCCGTGCGTACGGCCCTGCCGCTGTTGCAGAAGGCGGGCTCGGTGATCGTGGCGGGCGCGCCGAGCGCCTCGTCTCGGGCGTTCGAGCTGGATCGGCTGGTCGAGTTCCTGGCCGCGCGCGGCGTCAAGGCGAGCGTGAAGCTGCTGGAGGGCGGCGGCGACGCCGCCAGTCTTCTGCTGGGCGCGGCCAAGGACGTCGGGGCGAACCTCTTGGTCGCCGGCGCGTTCGGCCATCCCAGGTTGCAGGAGTTCATCTTCGGGGGCACGACCCGCACGCTGCTGAGCAGCGAAGGGCCGTCCCTGTTCCTGTCGCACTAAGGCGCTGAAATCTCAAAATAAGGGGAGGTCTGGAATGTCTCTGTCTCGCATCGTCATGCGCCTTGCGCGCAATCCTGGCACCGAGTTCGCCGGCGGCGACGACCACCGTGGCTATGCCCTGACGGCTCCGCTGACCGAGGACGGCCATATCGACGAAGGGGCCTACGCGAAGGTCAAGGGCGCGTGCAGCGTGCGCCGCTTCGCGCCCGACGAGGAGGCCGTGGACGGCCGCCTGAACAAGCGCGGCGCGCGCTGGTTCTTCGACTACGACAGCGAGGATGTCGCCGACGACGAACCGCTGCATCGTCTCGGCGAGCACCGGTTCGCCCTGGGCGAATACGTCACCGTCACCGACGAGGACGGCCGGCCGCTGACCTACAAGGTGATGCAGGTCGAGCCGGTTCCGCGGTAGACCGCGTCAGCCGCCCACGTTGTGGCGCACCAGCGCCTTCATGTCCTTGAACAGGTCGTGGTCGTCGGTGTCGCGGGTCTTGGCCTTGACGACGGCGACGGCCAACGGGCCGCCCTTGGGACCTCGGGCCTCGTAGCCGGCCAGACGATAGCCCTTCGGGGCCTTGTCGTTGGCCAGGATCAGGGTCGAGCGAACCGAGTCGTTGCCGCCCTTCTTGGCGCGGATTTCCGCCCCATGATCATTGGCCTTGATCGTGACGTCCCCCTCGTGCTCGTCGTCGGCCTGGATGTTGACCGAGCCACGGCCGTCGTCGCCCCTGAAATTGACGTTCTTGTTGACCTTCACCTCGGCGGCGCCGCCGTCGCTGTTGATGGTCAGATGGCCAATGCGGATGTCGGCTCCGCTGTCGCTGGCGTCAATCCTTACGCCTGGCAGGTTGATGCTGGTGCGGTTCTTTCCCATGCCCTTGTGTTCGGGTGGCTTCGGCGGGGCCGGGGGCAGGGGCATGATGCCCTTCAGTTCGGTCTCGATCGGCGCAAGCGCGGCCTCCGCGTCACCGCCGTTCAGCTTGACCAACCGAAGGTCGACGGAGGCCGCGTTCGAAACATAGGCGCAGGACTGGCCGTCGTCGGCCTTGGAGACCAGCTTCAGCTCGCCCTGCTTGTCGGGGCAGTCGAGGCGGTCGATGACCCGGATGGGCTCGCGTCGGCCCAGCTTGCGCTCGGCGTGCTCGGCGTGCTCGGTCTTGGTGGCCTCGGTGCGCTGGCAGGCGGTGAGGGCGGTCGCGCCGACGCCGATCATCAGCGCCGCGGCCAGCCATTTCGTCCGCGATTTGGAATACCGCATGGGTTGTCTGTCTTCCCTGATTTGGCGGGAAGTTGGGCGCGCGCTGGGCGCGCGTCCAGTGAAATCCAAGTAACGACCAATTGGTCGCGGGCCTATTGGCCCGGACGAGACCCCGAACCCTCGCGACGCGCCAGGAAGGCCAGGCGTTCGAAGAGATGCACGTCCTGTTCGTTCTTGAGCAGGGCGCCATGCAGAGGCGGGATCAGCTTGGTGGGGTCCTTCTCGCGCAGGACCTTGTCATCGATGTCCTCGACCAGCAGCAGCTTCAGCCAGTCCAGCAACTCGGACGTCGAAGGCTTTTTCTTCAGGCCCGGCACCTTGCGCATGTCGTAAAAGATGCGCAGCGCTTCCGACACCAGCTTCTGCTTGATGCCCGGGAAGTGGACGTCGACGATCGCCTGCATCGTCGCCTCCTCGGGGAAGCGGATGTAGTGAAAGAAGCAGCGGCGCAGGAACGCGTCCGGCAGTTCCTTCTCGTTGTTCGAGGTGATGATGATGATCGGCCGAACCTTGGCCTTGATCGTCTCATTGGTCTCGTAGACGTAGAACTCGTTGCGATCGAGCTCCTGCAGCAGGTCGTTCGGGAACTCGATGTCGGCCTTGTCGATCTCGTCGATCAGCAGCACGGGGCGCTGCTGGCTCTCGAACGCCTCCCAGAGCTTGCCCTTCTTGATGTAGTTCTTGACGTCCTTGACGCGCTCGTCGCCCAGCTGGCTGTCGCGCAGGCGGGTGACGGCGTCGTATTCGTAGAGGCCCTGCTGGGCCTTGGTCGTTGACTTGATGTGCCAGGTGATCAGCGGCGCGCCCATCGCCTTGGCGACCTCGTAGGCCAGCACGGTCTTGCCCGTGCCGGGCTCGCCCTTGATCAGAAGTGGGCGCTCCAGAGCGACCGCGGCGTTCACCGCGACCTTCAGGTCGTCGGCCGCCACGTAGTCTGAAGTGCCTTCGAAGCGCTGGCTCATGCCCATCTCCGCCGGAATCAAGTCCGGTTCGAACAGTTGTTCAAAACGAATGGATCAAACTACCGGCGCTTACGCGCTTGGCAAGTGCCCGTGGCGGAAGCCGGTCACAGCGGCGCGTCGAGCGCGGCGTCCGCGAAGCCCTTGGCGAGCAGACGGGCGCGGAGGCGCGGCCGATGCTCATGCCAGTCCTGGGCCAACAGGCCGAGGCCTATGACGTCGGTTGGTCGGCCCTGCTTGACGACGTGGCCGCGGAACAGGGCCTCGCGCTGGAAGCCGCTCGAAAGGTGGGAGGCGAGGGCGGCCTCGTTGGTGGCCAACACCTCGGACCAAAGCTTGCGCAGGCCCAGGACCTGGAAGGCGTGGTCGGCGACCTTGAACTCGGTGAAACCGCCGACGCCGAGGCCCCGCGCGCTTTCCTCGGCGAGGTAGCGGGCTATGGCGGCGCGGCCTTGGCCCCGGTCGATATCGACCAGGCTGGTCAGGCCGACGTGCGCGCCGTCCAGCAGAACGACCCAGTCGCGGCGACGCGGATGGCCGACGAGGCCGTCGAACCATCGATCGTGTTCCTCGCGGCCGATCAGGTGGTCGGAATACATGAAGGCCGCGACCCGCGGGCTGTTTCGCCACGCCAGCAAACGGTCGCGATCGCTTTCGTCGACGGGGCGCAGACCGACATCAGGCACGACGATCCCCTCCCAGCATGGCCAGGTCCGGTCGGCCTCGGACGAAGGCGCGGACCGCATCGGACGTGAAGTCCGGATCGCCGGCGTAGAGCGCGTCATAGACCGCGCGGACGAACGCCAGGTCGTCGGGCCGATCCACGGTCCAGCGCACCGCGCCCTCGTCGGCGGCCTGGGCGTAGCCGGCCAGGCGGAAGCGGTCCGGATGCCCGTAGAGATAGGGCGTCACATGCTCGCGGTCGTGAGGGGCGCTGGTCTCGGAGGCGGCGCGGCGCAGGGCGGCGGCCGTCATCACCTCGACATCCAGGCCTTTGGGGAAGGTGCGGGGCTCGACGACGTTGGAGGCGTAGTCCGCGCCGCTGTCCTCGAACCGCGCGATGGTGGCGTCGATCACCTCTGGATCGGCCAGCGGGCAGTCGGCGGTCAGGCGAACCACCGTCCGCGCCGGGCCGAAGGCGTCCAGGGCGCCTATGAAGCGCCCCAGCACGTCGTCGAGGTCACCGCGAAAGACGGGGAGGCCCGCGGTCTCCAGAGCCTCGGCCAGCGGGTCGTCGTCGGCTCGGATCGAGGTCGCGACCACGATGCGTTCGAGCTTGCGGGCGCGGCGCAGGCGCTCGATCTGGCGCAGGACCATCGGCGCCCCGGCCACCGGCGCCAGCACCTTGCCGGGCAGGCGGGTCGACGACATGCGCGCTTGCAGGATGGCGAGGACCACGGCCTAGCCCGCGACCTTTTCGCGCAGGGCCTGGGCGACCTCGGCCATCACGGGCGCCCATTGACCAAGCTCCGGCGGCGAGAAGACCCGCGCCCGCGGATACCAGGGATAGGCGTCGGTCCCGAGCTTGGTCCACACCGCCGGGGCGGTGAGCATCCAGATCGGCGCGCCCGCCGCGCCCGCCAGGTTGGTGGTGGCGTTGGAGAAGCCGATGATCAGGTCGACCGCGCGGCACAGGGCGGTCAGGTCATCCAGGTCCTGCTTCAGGTCGATGCCCGGCGGCTGCCAGATCTCGACGCCGAACTGTTCCTTGGCCAGGGCGATCTCCTCCTCGCAATCGCCGTACTGCAGGTTGATCAGCGTGACGCCCGGCGTCTTCAGTACGGGTTCCCAGAGCTGGAACGGCGAGAACTGGCGGGCCCGATCACCCTTCAGGCTCAGGCTCTTCCACAACAGGCCGACCTTGGGCGCGGGGCCCAGCTTGTCGAGCTCGGCCTTCCAGTAGGCCACACGCGCCGGATCGGGCGACAGGAACGAATTCCGGTCGGGGAAGGACTCGACCGTGTTGCGCAGAGGGCGCAGGAAATCGCCGAGGGCCGCCCAACAGTCGAAACGATCCCAGTCCTCGATATAGGGCGCGGTGCGGTAGACACGGCCCTCGTATTTCATGGTCCGGTGCGAACTGACCTCGACGCCGGGGAACGAGCGCTCGAGCAGCGGCTTGAGGCGATGCTCGACCACCAGCGTCAGCCCGCCGTCGGGACCTAGCCATTCGAGGATGTCGGGCAGCATGCTTGAGAACATGACCTCGTCGCCCAGACCCTGCTCGGCGACGACGAGCAGGGTCTTGCCTTTCAGGTCCTCGCCCGCCCAGCGGGCCGCGGGGATATGGAAGAGGGGAGCGTCGGCGATTTCCGGGGAGAAGCGGGCCTCGTAGGCCTGCCAGCCCTCGGCGATGCGGCCCAGCGCCAGCAGGAGCGTGGCGCGAGCGAACTCCATCACCACCAGGTCGGCGGAATCCTTGGATTCCTTCATCGCCGCTTCGCCGTCGATCAGCGCGCCGGCGATGTCGCCAAGGTCCGCCTTGGCGTAGGCCCGGTTGTGGAGCGTCTTGCTGTGCCTGGGCGCCAGGCGCAGGGCTTCGTCGAAGAAGACGAGCGAGCCGCCGGGATCGCCGACATTGCAGAGGATGGTGCCGAGGGTGTTCCAGAGGCCCGGCGCTTCGGGATGAATCCGCAAGACGGCCTTCAGCACCTCGATCGCCTCGTTCTCCCGGTTCAGTTCGCGCAGGGCGCAGGCCAGGTTGTTGGCGGCTTCGACGTCGTCGGGCCGGGCCAGGCGGAAGTGGGCGAAGAACTTGGCCGCGAACTCGAACATGTTCATGCGGAACGCCAGACGTCCCAGGTCGCCGGCGACCGAGCTGTGGTCGGTCAGCAGCGTCAGCGCCGCCTCGTAGCATTTGAGGGAAGAAGCGAAGTCGCCCTGTTTCTCGCGCGCGATGGCCAGGATATGCCAGCCCAGGCCCAGCTGTTCGTCCTTCTTCAGCAGCTTCATGGCCAGCTTCTCGGCCTTGGCGAAATCCTGCTTGTGCACCGCCTCGATCGCCTGGCCGACGATCTTGCCGTTCTCCGCGGTCTTGATCTCCTGCGCCGAGCGCTTGAGGCGCTCGAGGGCTTCGGCGGACGCCGAATCGCCCATCGCCGTCACGATCTGTCCGGGCTGGATGGGCGCGGCGCCCATGACATCGGCCTGAGCCATGGCGCTGGCGGACGCTTCGAGGGCGCTTTTACGGGACATGGCGAACCGACCTTCGGACTCTGCTATTAACCATGTTTTGAGGGGCTATGCTTAATTGAGTCCTAAGCCGCGTCTTACGGTCGCAAGACCGCGTGAATTGCGGCAAGACGGCGTTAACACGTGTTCGCCTAGCTTCCCCTTCAAGCCGTCATGTCGACGGAACCGGGCGAAGCAGCGTCAACGAAGGAGCGGCCTTAAGTGCCTTTGAAGCTGTCGCTGAAGCCCGGCGAAAAGTTCGTTCTCAACGGCGCCGTGGTCCAGAATGGGGATCGGCGCGGAGTTCTGGTTCTCCAGAACAAGGCCTCCGTCCTCCGAGAGAAGGATATCATGCAGCCGGACCAGGTCACGACGCCCGCGCGTCGGATCTATTTCCCGGTGATGATGATGTACCTCGACGAGGCCTCGGCCGAGAAGTTCTTCGAGGACTTCGCGGGTCGCCTTAACGAATTCGTGGGAGTTGTCCGCAATCCTGTGGTTCTGCAGGATTGCATCGCCATTTCGAAGCACGTGATGGCGCGCGAGTACTACAAGGCTCTGATGTTGAGCCGTAGGTTGATTGAATACGAAGACGAGAGGTTGGGGCATGTCTCTTCGGGCGTATCAGCAGGCGGCGACGCGGGCTGAGAATCCCCGTGAAATGGAGTACCGCCTGTTCGGTCAGGTGACGCGCGCCCTCATGGACGCGTCCCAGGCCCCGGCGGACGACATTTCCACGCGGATCGACGCATTGGATTGGAATCGCAAGGTCTGGTCGGCCTTGGCGACAGACTGTTCCTTGCCTGAAAACCAACTGCCGAAAGAGCTTCGGGCCAGCATCATCTCGCTGAGTCTGTGGGTCGGTCGTCACTCCAGCGCCGTGATGCGCAAGGAGGAGGACTTCGAGCCCTTGATCGAGATCAACCGCATGATGATGCAAGGGCTGTCCGCGCGCGCCGACGCGGCCTGATTCTTCGGTCTCCGCAAGACTGAACGTCTTGCCTACCTGCTTCGGAAAAACCTGCCGCCCGGCGAATCCTGCATTCGCCGGGCGGTTTCGTTTTGGTCCGGAACATATAATAAACTCAATAAAATCAGCATTTTACGGCCTGGCCTCGAACTCGGCTCGGTTGGCCCGACGTTTGCGATGGTTCGCGCGGGGCAAAACGCCCGACCGGCAATACGCCGGGCAAATCCCACCAAAACGGTAGGTATCAAATGCTGAACTCGATCAACACGAACCAGGGCGCTCTCATCGCGCTCCAAAACCTGAACGCAACCAACACGGAGCTCGCCGCCACCCAAGGCCGTATCAACACCGGCAAGAAAGTTGGATCCGCCAAGGACAATGGCGCGATCTGGTCGATGGCCAAGATGCAAAGCGCGAGCTCGAGCTCGTTGAACGCCGTGAAGGATTCGCTCCAGCGCGGTCAGTCGACGATCGATGTTGCTCTCGCGGCAGGCGACACCATCACCGATCTGCTCACGAAGATGAAGGAAAAGGCCCTGGCCGCTTCCGACACCTCGCTGAACACCGCCTCGTTCGAAGCCCTCAAGGCCGACTTCACCTCTCTCCGTGACCAGATCACCAAGGCCACGGAAAACGCGAAGTTCAACGGCGTGAGTCTCGCCGACGGTAAGACCACGAAGCTGTCGTTCCTGTCCAACCAGGATGGCGACAACTTCACGGTCAAGTCTCAGACCCTGTCCCTGGACGGTCTGAGCCTGTCGGTTGGCACCAGCTTCTCGACCGCTACGGACGCGAAGGCCATGATCGCGATCATGACCAGCGCGTTGCAGACGGCGACGAACAAACTGTCGTCCCTGGGCACGTCCTCGACCGGTCTGGATACTCACCTGACCTTCGTGGGCAAGCTGCAGGACAGCCTGGACGCCGGCGTGGGCAACCTCGTCGACGCGGACCTGGCGAAAGAAAGCGCCAAGCTGCAGTCGCTGCAAACCAAGCAGCAACTGGGCGTCCAAGCGCTCTCGATCGCCAATCAGAGCCCGCAGACGATCCTGTCGCTGTTCAAGGGGTGAGCCCGATACGCCGGGCGGCCGTCAAAAGCCGCCCGGCGCCTCTTTTCCGCCGGGTGCGCATATTGTGCCCGGCAATAATTGCCCATGGCGAAAGGCTCCCGGCAGAAATTGCCGGGAGCCTTCGTCGTTAACGGAAGTATAATTCAATAATTTCAGCTAGTTAGTAGGGCGGCGTTACTGGGCAAGAATGGCCCGGCAATTGCTACAGACCTTTTCGAGCAAAACGCTCCCGGCAGCCAAAATGGCGTCGGCTACCTTGAAAAGGAAACTACTCGTATGCCGCTGAATAGCATCAATACGAATTCTGGCGCCCTGATCGCCCTGCAGAACCTGAACAGCACGAACACCGAGCTGGGTATGGTTCAGCAGCGCATCAACACCGGCAAGAAGGTCGGTACCGCCAAGGACAACGGCGCCATCTGGGCCATGGCCAAGAACCAGTCGTCGAACTCCCAAGCTCTGAACTCGGTGAAGGACTCGCTGCAACGCGGCCAGTCGACCATCGATGTGGCCCTGGCCGCCGGCGACACCATCACCGACCTGCTCGGCAAGATGAAGGAAAAGGCCCTGGCCGCTTCCGACACCTCGCTCAACACCGCCTCGTTCAACGCCCTGCAGGCGGACTTCACGTCGCTGCGTGACCAGATCACGAAGGCCGCCGACAACGCCAAGTTCAACGGCGTCAGCCTGGCCGACGGCAAGACCACCAAGATGACGTTCCTGGCCAACACCGATGGCTCGGGCTTCACCGTCAGCGCCAAAACCCTCGGCCTGGCTGGTATCGGTCTGTCGGCCGGTTCGACCTTCACCACGGCCACCCTGGCCAAGGCGGTCCTGACCCAGATCGACAACGCCATCGGCACCGCCACCAACAAGCTGGCCTCGCTGGGCACGAGCTCGACCGGTCTCGACACCCACCTGACCTTCGTGGGCAAGCTGCAGGACAGCCTGGACGCCGGCGTCGGCAACCTGGTGGACGCTGACCTGGCCAAGGAAAGCGCCAAGCTGCAGTCGCTGCAAACCAAGCAACAGCTGGGTGTGCAGGCGCTGTCGATCGCCAACCAGTCCTCGTCGTCGATCCTGAGCCTGTTCCGTTAAGGAGCGGGGAGGGGGCGGGTCCGAGTGGCCCGCCTCCTTCTTTTCCAGGGAGCGACGAAGGGGGAGAGAACGTAAGAGAGAGGAGGGTCGGTCCGCGGGGCCGGCAGTTAGAAAATGGAACCCAAGGCCGCTTTGTCGGCGATCAGAGATTTCGTCGCCTCAACCGCTCCCGCTACGAACGCCCCGGACTTGTCCGAGGGCGCGAAAGTCGTTTTGACGCCAGCGGCCCAGTCGGCTCAACCTGCCCAGGCGGCCGAGCCCGAGCCGCCCGCGCCTGTCGACCACGGTCCGCAGCCTGGAGACCTGCGCCTGGTGATCGAGCAGGACAACGACTCTGGCGAATATGTCTACAAGACCATCGACCGCCGAACGGGCGAAACGCTGCAGCAGTTTCCGCGCGAGCAGATCCTGAAGTTGCGCGAGGCGACCAACTACGCTTCGGGCGACGTCTACGACGGCCAGGCCTGAGCGGATCGGTCGGCTTTACGGACGAGTGCGACGGCGAGTCGCGGTCGTAAATGGATATGGTTTATAGGCGTTAACCATAATCTTACCTTCTGGCCCCAAATTCGGGAGCGACAAGATCGCTCGCCGAATCGCGCGCGATCGCAACCAACGGCAAAATCGCCGATCGGAGGCCGCGCATGACGTTGAGCGTCAACACGAACCAGCCCGCGCTGATCGCGCTGCAGAATCTGAACCGCACCAACGACGACATGCAGTCGGTGCAGACGCGCATCAACACGGGCCTGTCGATCTCGACCGCGAAAGACAACGCGGCCGTTTGGTCGATCGCTCAGGAACAGCGCTCCGACATGAGCGCGCTCGGCGCGGTCAAGATGAGCCTGGACCGCGCGACCTCGATCGCCGACGTGGCCCTGGCTGGCGGCGAGTCGGTTTCCGATCTGCTGAAGCTGCTGCGCGAGAAGGTGGTGGCCGCCAAGGACACCTCGCTGACCACATCCTCGCGGACCTCGCTGAACGCCGACTTCCAGGGCCTGCTCAAGAACCTGGACCAAGTCGTCAAGAGCGCGGTCTTCGACGGCGCGAACCTGCTGAATGGCAGCCAGACGGTCGGTATGACCTTCCTGGCCGACGCCGATGCGGCTCAGGCGATCACCTTGACCGCGCAGGACCTGTCGCTAGGCGGCACGATCAACACCCTGACGACGACCGACGACATCCTGACGCCGACCAATGCCGACGCGGTGCTGCAGCGCCTCGACGCGAGCATGATCGCCGTCAACCAAGCCGTCGGCAATATCGGTACGCAAGCCAAGCAGATCGAGGCTCACAACAGCTTCGTGGGCAAGCTGAGCGACGTGCTTGAGACGGGCGTCGGCAACCTGGTGGACGCCGACCTGGCCAAGGAGAGCGCTCGCCTGCAGGCCTTGCAGGTGAAGCAGCAGCTGGGCGCTCAGGCGCTTTCGATCGCCAACAGCGCGCCGCAGATCATCCTGTCGCTGTTCAAGGGCGGCTAGGGCCAGGATAGGCCAAGGGGAGCCTAGGTCCTGTCGCATCCGCGGGCTAAGGTTCCGCGAGGCGAACCGGGGATTCGGCGACGGGCATGATCGAACTTCGCGACTTGCGAGACGAGGACGAGGCGATCCTCTTTCAGTGGCGCTCCGAACCGGAGGTGGACCGCTGGATGTCCGACGCGGAACTGCCGAGCCGCGCGGCTCACGCGGCCTGGTTCGACGCCCTGCGGACCGATCCCGACATGCGCGGTTGGATGATCACCCGCGCCGACGCGCCCATGGGCCTGATCACCCTGACTGGCCTTGGCAGCCACCATCGCCGCGCGAGCCTGCACTGGTTCCTCGGCTCGGCCGAGGCGCGGGGCAGGGGCGTGGGGCGCGCGGCCCAGGTTCTGGGCCTGGACCTCGCCTTTGGCGAGCTGGGCCTGCACAAGGTGTTCGCCGAGGTGATGGCCGACAACGACGCGGCCTTGAAGGCTCAATCCTCGGCCGGATTCCGGCGCGAAGGTTATCTGCGCGGCCATGTGCTGAAGAGCGGCGAGGCGCGCGACGTCGTGCTGCTGGGAATCCTTGCCTCGGAGTGGGCGGGACTGCGCGAGGGCGCTCGACGGGCGCTGTCGGACGCTAACCTTATCGCCGCTTAAGGTTGATCGTTAAGGAGTCGTCAGCGAAGGTCTGACAAGGGTAGTTCGGGGGCGCTTTGCGCCCTGATTGGAACAGGTCGTGATCAGCTTCGACTCCAACCTCCTGCTCAACTACTATCAAGCTCGCGCGGGCGTGACGGGAGCGGCTGCGTCTGGAACGGCGACCACGGCGTCGGGTGGCAAGAAGGCCGTCGTGCCGAATGCCCCCTGGCTGGGCAACGCGCCCGCGGCCAGTGAGCAGGTCCGTTCGGCCCTGAACGGCCGCAAGTTCGTCGACGAAGGCGCCAACGCCTCCAGCCTCAAGGGCGTCAGCCCCGACTACAAGAAGCTGTTCGCCTCGTACCAAGCGCTCAGCACCATGGCCGCCCTCGTCACCCAAGCGGGGCAGAAGGGTCAGACCGACGGCGAGATCAAGCGGCTGCAGACCGCCCTGGCGCGCGGCCTGGGCGAGGTCACCAGCTACGTTCAGGGACTGTCGCTGGATCAGATGCGCCTGTCGACCGGCGCCGTGATGACCAGCGACAAGGCCACGGTCGGAGTTCCCAAGAACAGCACCACGTACACGACCGACACGCTCTACAGCGGTCAGGTCGACGACGAGGTGCCGCGCTTCAAGGGGGATGTCTCGTTCGGGGTCTCGGTCAAGAGCTTCGGCGTCACCTCGAATGTCGCCATGGACCTCTCCGAGATGGGCTCGACGCCTCGGACCATGTCCAACGTCGTCAGCTACATGAACGGCAAGCTGAAGGCGGCAGGGTTCAACACCAGCTTCGCGGTGCAGCGTACGGCGGGCCAGGAGCGCACGGTCCAAGTCGGCGGCAAGCCCGTGACCCTTCCCGCCACGGGCGATGACTTTGCTCTGAAGATCAACGGCGACATCGCCGAGCAGGTGAGCTTCAGCGCTCCGACGACGGCGCCAGCGGTCTATGTGACCACCAAGGCCGGCAATCCGGATCCTGACAAGGACTCGAAGACCAACGACGCCGTCTACGAAAACACCCTGACCAAGTACAGCGCGGCCGGGACTGGAAACGGCCCCAACGCCGGCGCGCCGGGCGGCAAGGTGTTCACCGAGACCCTGCAGGGCACGATCAACAGCGTCCGCAAGTCGGTGACCGGCGCGGACGGCTCGGTCTACATGCTGGCCGACGTCGACACGGCGGTGGACGGCAAGCTCGACCTCAATGGTCAGCCGATCAAGGGCGACAGCGACGTCGCGCTGCTGAAGTACGACAGCGCCGGCCATCTGCTGTACGCTCGGACTCTGGGCGCGACCGACGAGGCCAATGGCCTGTCCCTGGCCGTTGGCGACGACGGCAGCGTGGCCGTCGCGGGTTCCGTTACCGGCCGCCTGAATGGCGCGGTCAACGGTCCGATCAACAGTGGCGACACCGGCGCGACCAGCGACAGCTTCGTAACCCGCTACGATTCCAAGGGCGACGAGCAGTGGACGGTGCGCCGCGGCGGGCTGCAGGACGACGAGGCCACGGCCCTGGCGTTCGGCTCGGATGGGGTGCTCTATGTCGGCGGCCGCAGCAAGTCTGACCTCCCCGGCGCGGTCGGCTCGGACCCCAGCGGTGGCTATGACGCCTATCTGACGGCCTTCGCCACCGACAGCGCCGGCAAGCCCCAGGCGCTGTTCACCCAGAAGTTCGGCACGACCGAGAACGACAGCGTCTCCGACATCGTCGTCAACGGCTCGCAGGTCATCGTCGGATCCAAGGAGAACGGTTCGGCCACCCTACGCAGCTTCGACGTCTCGGCCAATGTCGTGACCGAGAACGTCAGTAAGCTGGATCAATACGGCGCCTATCAGACCGTGCCGGTCACCTACACCAAGACCGCCACTGTCGCGGCCGGCGCCAAGCGCGACCTGGGCTCGCTGAAGGGCGGTGATCTTGTGGGGCTGAAGATCGATGGCGGCCAGCTTTATGTCGGCGGCTCCACGGCCAACACCCTGATGTCGATCAATGGCGCCACGACCGCGCCCTCGGGCGGCATGGACGCCTTCGTTGGCCGCATGTCGCTGGACCTTTCCAACAATGGCAGCGATGCGCTGACCTATTACGGCGGCACGGGCGACGATACTGTCACCGGCTTCGACGTCTCGAACGGTACGGCTTGGCTGGTCGGCTCGGCCGGCGCGAACCTGGACGGCCAGGGGACGGTCGGGACCAAGGACGGCTACGTGGCCCAGGTCAATGTCGGCACGGGCAATGTCGACTGGAGCCAGCGCCTGACCGGCAAGGACGGCTATGCCGCGCCGACCTCGGTGGCGGTCGCCAAGACCGGGGCCTCGTCGCTGGACGCCCTGGGTCTGCCGGCCGGCGCGGTAAACTACGCCCAGTCCGACCGCATCGTCTCGGCGACCGCGGCGCGGGCCGGCGACACATTCCAGATCCGCACCCGCGAACGCGGCAATCTGGCCACGATCACCATCGATGCCAAGGATACGCTCGAGACCCTGGCGGACAAGATCAAGCGAGCCTCGGGCTACCGCGCCAAGGTGGAGACCGCCACGAGTGGCAACAGCCGCGTTCTGAAAATCAGCCCCGCCTCCAATACCTCGACGATCGAGATCGTGGCGGGCAAGGGCGGCGCCGATGTGCTGACGGCCCTGGGGTTGGCAGGTGGCGTCGTGCGCGCCACCAAGACCGAGGACGGCAAGACCGTTTCGGCGGACGGCAGCGGCCCGGTCTATGGCCTCAGCCTGCCGCCCGAACTGGACCTGACCTCGGACGCGGGGCGCAAGAACGCCACCATGGTCATCCAGCGGGCGATGTCGTCGGTCCGCAGCGCCTATCGCGAGATCGCCGATACGGCCATGGGCATCAAGAGCGACAGCTCGAAAAGCTCGGGCAAGACCGACGGCAAGGTTCCAGCCTATCTGACCAGCCAGTTGGCCAACTATCAGGCGGCCCTGAACCGCCTGACGGGCGGCGGCTAGGCCTCATATTCTAGCCCGACGAGCTTGAAAGCGTCATCGACGCGTCGTAGCCAGGGGTCATGGACTTTCTGAAAGATCGCCGAACCCTCATCTTCGCCGGCGGCGGCGCGCTCGCGCTGCTGGCGGGACTGGGCATCGCCGTGGCCCTGATGTCGGGCCATGACAAGAAGCCGGACGAGGCTCCGCCGGCCTCGCGAGGCGGTTTGATCGTCGAGACGGGCCGTGACGACGACACCAAGCTGGATCCCGCGCGCCCACTGCGCTGCTTCGTCGGCGGCGCCTTCGTCGGCGAGATCACCCTGGCCGAATGCGCCAAGAAGAACGGCGTGGCCACCGGCGCCCTGGATGTCGGCGTCGACGAGACGGGCGCCTTGGCCGCGGCCGACCAGGCGGGCACGGTCCTGACTCCGCTGCCGCCGACCCCGACCGTCTCAGCGCCCGCCGCGACCCCGGCGACGCCCGTGTCGACGCCGACCTCGTCAGCCAATACCGCGGCCAACACCCCGCTCGGCGCCTGCTGGCGCTACGCCGGCAACGAGTGGCGGCGCCTGCCCGGCGAGATCACCCTGAACGCCTGCGCCCAGCAGCTGTTCGGCGGCCGCTGCGAGAAGACCGGCGGCGCCACCTACGGCCGCTGGGGTGAGGAAACGCTGCGGCTGGTGCCCGGCCGCGTCGAGATTTCGTCCGACAACCGCAGCTTCCACGCCGCGTTCGACCAGGGCCCCAACTGCTCTATCCCCAACGGCTGATAGGTTTATAAGTGTAATCCATGAGCAAGACCGTCCTCGCCGTCGCCGCCGTTCTGGCCGTTTCCAGTCTTGCGCTCGCGGGTTGCGAGAAGCAGACCAAGGCGCCGTTCGAGCAGGGCGTCTGCTTCCAGGTGGCGACCAACAAGGACGGCACGCTGAGGTACAATCCGGTGGAGCGTAACGTGCCCCAGATGGAGCTTTGCGCCGCGGCGCTTGAAGGCGCGCGTCAGCGCTTCGTGCGCCTGGGCCAGTCCAACAGCGTGGGCATGGTCGGCGCCTACCAGGGCTCGTTCATCTTCCTCGAGAAGGAAGGCATCTACGTCGGCCAGACCTATGAAGGTCCGCGCTTCATGTCGCTGGTTCGTACCGGTGACGGTCGCTTGGCCGTGCCAGGCGCCATCCGCCGCGAGCCCAGCCAGTAGCGTTCGAGGGAGGAGGGCGCGGCTGGCTCGTCCGTCCACAGCCGTCTTTCCCGTCCACAAGAACGTTATGAGAACAAAACTTGCGCGGGCCGCAAGCTCTCGTTAACGTCTCGCTCCAGATTCCGGCGCGAAGGTCGCCGGGCGAGAACAAGGGCGAGCGATGGCTGGCAGCGTCAACAAGGTCATTCTGGTGGGCAATCTTGGGGCTGATCCCGAGATCCGCAGCCTCGGTTCGGGCGACCGCGTCGCCAATCTTCGCATCGCCACCTCCGAGACCTGGCGCGACCGCACCAGCGGGGAGCGCAAGGAAAAGACCGAGTGGCACCGCGTCGTGATCTTCAACGACAACCTGGTGAAGGTCGCCGAGCAGTATCTGCGCAAGGGCTCCACGGTCTATATCGAGGGCGCCATCCAGACCCGCAAATGGACCGACAACGCCGGCGTCGAAAAGTACTCGACCGAAATCGTGCTGCAGAAGTTCCGCGGCGAACTGACCATGCTGGGCGGTCGCGGCGACAGCGCCGGCGCCTCGTCGGGCGGCGGTGACGAGTATGGTGGCGGCTATTCGGGCGGCGGCGGCGGCGGCTCCAGCTTCGGCGGCGGCGGCGGCCCGCGCAGCCAGCCCAGCGGCCCGCGCGAAAGCTTCTCGGCCGACCTTGACGACGAGATTCCCTTCTAGGGCCGAACAAGGCTGAGAACGTAAATAGCGGCCGGTTCTCCTTAGAGCCGGCCGTTTTCTATTGCATCCGCCCAATTCGGACTGTTCGCGCCAGCGTGGGTAAAACCCACCGGAATTGACCGTAATCAGCCGAACCGGTGGGTCATGCCCAGGCCGAACGTCATCATGTCGCGGTTGCGCAATAGGGGGCTGCGCCATTCTTCGCCGAGAATGTGGTCTTCACTGACCGTGGCGACGATGGCCGTGCGCGGACCGATGGCGCGGGCCACGTCCAGTTCCAGACCGGCGCTGTAGAAATCGTTTTCGCCGAAACGCGGCAGCTGCATGGGTCGGTCGGTGTTGCGCCTCAGGCCGAAATACTCGCGCGAAAAGCTGCTGTCGGCCCACGACAGGCGGGCTTGCGCGCCCACCTTCCAACGCGGCGAGACCTGGGCGCCGGTATCGAACGCAAGGTCGCCGGACCAGCCGCCATAGCCGTCGACCGCCTTGCGCACCCGCAGGCCGATATCACCGATGGGCGTGCGGCGCTTGACGAAGCCGCCGACCTCGATCGCGTCGTCCATGGCGAAGGCGCGCCGGGGCAGGCGGTCGTTATAGGACTGGCGGTATTCCACCACCGGGCCGGCCGACCAACCGCCGCCGCGCCACACGCTGGCGGTCAGGCCGTCATCAAGGCTGAACTCCACCCGGTCGCCATAGCTCGCCGAGATGATCGGCAGCAGGTCTGTCGTGTAGCGGGACGATCCCAGATGGACGGGGCGCGTGCGAGAGATCAATCCGACATCCACCGTCCAAGGGCCGCCGTCGGGCGACGCCGCTTCAGCCTTGGCCGCGCTGGCCATGCCCAAGCCGATGGACGCGGCCAGGATGATTGCAAGCGGTCTCATTGCGCCGGCTCGCCCGACCGGCCCATCAGCCAGACCCCGGCGAGGATGGCGACGCCGCCGAGGATCTGCAGCAGGCTGGCGGCCTCGTGGAAGACGGTCCAGCTGGCCGCCACCACCAGCACGTAGCTGAGCGCGGACAGAGGGAAGGCCTCGCTCAGCTTGATCTCGGAAAGGACCACCATCCAGGCGCAGAAGCTGACGATCTCCAGCCCGATCAGCGCCTGGGCCCAAGGCACGGTGAGCACCTTCGAAAGCCATCGACCGCCGAACGGGACGCCGGACATGACCTGTGCGGTCTCCTTGGCGGTCACCTGATAGGCCAGGCCCAGCAGAGGCAGGGCCAGGAACAGGAGGCGCTTGGCCCACCGCGCGCGGAAGGTGGTCGGGGGCGCCGGATCGGCGACCGGTTCAGGTGGGGGCAATTGGGGGACGTCCGGCGACAGCAGCGGGGCGAGCCAGCGCAGAGCCAAGTTGAGCAACGGGTCGCGGTGGCGAAAATACATGGTCGTTGGGATGAGGCCGCTGCCCAACCGCAGCTTGTTGGCGTAGGCGGCCTGGCCGCTCTGATAGCGGGTCAGGCCCAGGTCCAGGCAAAGCCCGATGTTGGTGAACCAGCTCAGGAAGTAGAGATTGTGGTCGCGGCCCTCGGCCCGCATGCAGAAGAACTTGTCGACCAGGGTTCCGGCGTCGATCAGGACCAGGTTGGCGGCCATCAGCGCGTCGTCGACGAAATAGAGCACGCAGGCGGCCCGCTGGCCCATGTTCTCCAGTACGTCCGTGAAATAGTCCGCCGTAAGGGTCTCGAACCGCAGATCGCCGCGCGCTCTCGTCTCGGCGTAGAGGCCCATGACCTCGGACTCGAAGCCCTTCAGATCGCGGCGAACCTCGACCCGCACGACCTGGGCGGCGCGCAGCTTGCGGCGCATGTCCTTGCGGGTCGCCGGTGACAACCGCGCCAGATAGGTTTCCTGGTCGGGAAAATCGATGTCCAGGCTGGCCAGCGGCAGGCCGGTCATCGGCTGGTAGTCGGCCGGACCCAGGGCCTTGGCCCACAGGGCGGCATGCGGGGCCGGCACGTCCTTGACCGCCATCAGGCCACAGCGCTCGCGTCGGGCGGCGTCTTCGAACGCCTTCATCAACAGACCGAGCACGGCGCCTGGGTCGGCGTCTGGCGACAGTCCGAGCTGGGCGGTCTCCGTGCACGGCGAGCCAAGGCAGGCCAGGCGCAGCGTGGTCAGTCCCGGCGCGACCCGGCCGATCGCGCGCAGGAGGGTCCTGACGGCGCCGTCGACGGTGGTTTCCAGGGCGTACGGGGTGAGAAAGGCCGGCGCGGCGGCCAGCAGCCGCCCATCCTCCTCGACCAGTACATAGCGCCAGGCGAAGCCGTCCAGGCCGGCGCCCTCGACGGCGGCCAGATAGTCATAGCGCTCGACCTCGTCGGGGAAGAGGGCGTCCCAGGCGGCGCGGTGGATGGCGGCCAGGGTGTCGACGACACGGGCTTCAAGCATGCGCGAGCTCGGCCGTTACGGCCGGGGCGCTGGCGGCGTGGCGCAGGAAGAAGGCGGCGGTCTCGTCGGCGACCAGGGCGCGCTCCTTGTCGACGTGCAGCATGTGGTAGCTGTCCTCGAACAGCCGCACCTCGGCCTTTGGGCCCAGGGCGCGCTTCAGGCGCCAGGCGTTACGCGGGTCGCTCATGTCGTCTTCGCGCGCATGCATGATCAGGCACGGAACGTCGATGGCGCTGGCGTCGTGCTCCAGGCGCCGGCCCAGGCGATACATCTGGAACAGGGCCCCGAACGGCAGGCGGTCCAGAGAGCCCTCGATGAAGGCTTCCGGCGCGCGCGCCACGCGTTCGCGCAGGCGCTCGTCCTTGAGGCCGAAAGGATAGGGTTCGGCGAAACTGATCCGGCGCACCAGCGGCAGGTTGGCGACCGCCTGGATCAGATAGGCGCCCTTCATCCAGCCTTTCATGTTCCAGCCGTCGTATTCGAAGGTCATCGAGTAGACGACGGCGGCGGCGATCTCCGGGCGCTGGGCGGCCAGCTCCAGGCCTAGGGCGCCGCCCACGCAGATGCCGGCGACGAACACCTCGTCGACCTCGCGGGCGTAGGCGTCGTAGGCGGCGACCACGGAGTCCAGCCAGTCGCGCCAGGTGCTGCGCAGCAGCGTGGCCATGTCGGCGCCATGTCCGGCCAGTTGCGGGGCCATGACGTCAAACCCCTGGCGGTGCAGCCGCTTGGCCAGAAACTTCATCTCGTCGGGCGCGCCGGTCAGGCCGTGGATCAGCAGCACGCCACGACGGCCCTCGGCCTTCAGCCGGAAACCACGGTCTTGAATGGTCATAGGCCGGAGGCTCCGACCAGGATCACGCCCAGTCCGATCAGCACCGCGCCGGCGACCTGGCCTCGGGTGAGACGCTCGCGGAACACCAGGGCGCCGGCGATCGGGATGCCGGCATAGGGCAAGGTGGTGATCGGATAGGCCACGGAAAGTGGCGCGATCTCCAGGACGCGGACCAGGGCGATGGTCTCGCTGATCCAGAACGCCATACCGACCCATAGGAGCGGCTGGCGCGCCAGGTCGAGAACGTAGTTCGACCCGTCCTGAGACCGGTTGGCGGCGGCCTTGAAGCACAGCTCGCGGGTGATCTCGGTCACGACGCAAAAGGCCAGACCCAAGGCGGCCGAGGATAGGATACGGCTCATGCGGCGACCTGCACGAACAGGCGCAGCAGGCGCCGGTTGACGCCCTCATTGGCCTGGCGGGCCTGGGGCGCTGGCGGCGACCAGGGCTGGTCGAGCAGCGCCTCGCCTTGCTTGAGCAAGGCCGCGACGACCCCGCCGCCATAGCGCGGGCGGCTCCAGTCGCCGACGATGTCGGCGCCGATCAGGCGGCGTTCGGCCAGGATGCGGTCGAGCATCGCCTCCAGGAACCGTAGGCTGGTGCGCCCCTGGTCCCAGTTGGTGGCGGCGTCTTCCGCACGCAAAACGTCCTTGTCGATCGTGACATAGACGGCGTCGGTCTCGATACGCGAAGCCAGGAGGTCGATGAAGGCCTTCTCGCCCATGCTCTCGACGGTCGGCCACGCGGCGGACCCCACGCGCACGGCCGCGCCGCCGTCGGGGGCGCGATAGGCGTAGAGCTCCAGCCGGCCGTCGTCGGCCAGGTCCAGATGCGCCCCCTTCGCGGTCGGATGGGCGATGTCGTCGCTGCAGACTCCGACCGTGACGACCTTGGCCACGCCGGCCAGGCGCGCGGCCCTGCCGACCCAGGAGCCGCAGTGAAGGCCGTTGTCGAACCTCACCCAGTCAGGGTGGTTGTCGAAGTGCAGGACCGTCACCGGTCCGCTCCACGACGCCTCGATCGCCCGCTCGATCAGCAGTGGCGAGACATGGTGGAAGTCGCCCGAGCCGGTGAACACCAGGCTCGGGCTGGCCGGAGCGGCCGCCCGCAGCCGCTCGCGCAGGGCTTCCAGCGCGGGCGGGCGGCTCCACAGGCGCAAGGCGGGGCCAAGGTCGCGGGCGGTGACTTGGCGGCCGCCCGCGGCCAGGGCTTCCTCGGCCAGCAGCGCCTGGTCCTCGAACGCGCCGTCGAGGTCCAGGAGCACCGGGGTCAGGCGATCACTCAGTCGACGCACCGGCGCAGCACCGCATCCAGAAGCTTCAGGGCCAGGTCGATCTCGTCCTTGCTGATCTCCAGCGAGGGCGCGAGCGTGATGACGTTCTTGTGGTAACCGCCGACGTCGAGGATCAGGCCCATGGTCTTGCCGTCGACCTCGAGCTCGCCCGACATGGCGACCTCTTCCATCTTGTTGAGCAGGGCCTTGTTGGGCGTGAAGCCGTCGGCCTCGCAAATCTCAGCGCGCAGGGCCAAACCCAGGCCGTCGACGTCGCCGATCTGCGGCCAGCGCTTCTGCAGGTCCTTCAGGCCTTCCAAGAAGTAGGCGCCCTTCGCCAAGACCTGGGCGCCGTAGTCGACCTCGTGCGTCATGCGCAGGGTCTCCAGCGCCACCGAGGTGCCCATCGGGTTGGAATTGAAGGTCGAGTGGGTCGAGCCGGGGGGGAAGATCTCCGGATTGATCAGCGCCTCGCGCGCCCAGACGCCCGACAGGGGATTCAGGCCATTGGTCAGGGCCTTGCCGAACACCAGCACGTCCGGCTGCACGCCAAAGTGCTCGATCGACCACAGCTTGCCGGTCCGCCACATGCCCATCTGGATCTCGTCGACCACCAGCAGGATGCCGTACTGGTCGAGGACCTTCTTCAGTTCGGAGAAGAAGTTCATCGGCGGGATGACGTAACCGCCGGTGCCTTGAATGGGCTCGATGAAGAAGGCGGCGTATTCCGCCTGGCCGGTCTTGGTGTCGAGCACGCCGTTGTACTCGGTCTCGAACAGGCGGGCGAACTTCTGGACGCAGTGGTGACCGTAATCTTCCTTGCTCATGCCCTTGGGGCCGCGGAAGTGGTACGGGAACTCGATGAACTGGGCGCGGTCGCCGAAGTGGCCGTAGCGGCGGCGATAGCGATACGAAGAGGTGATCGCC
Organism: Caulobacter sp. FV1ye6ST; assembly: GCF_058681225.1. Taxonomy (NCBI): domain Bacteria; kingdom Pseudomonadati; phylum Pseudomonadota; class Alphaproteobacteria; order Caulobacterales; family Caulobacteraceae; genus Caulobacter; species Caulobacter sp. FV1ye6ST. The sequence goes on along the minus strand of NZ_CM178733.1, from coordinate 2,521,686 downwards.
GAAGCGCCCAGGGTGCGGCCGTGATAGCCGCCCTCGAATGCGAACATCAGCTGCTTGCCGCCGGTGGCGTTGCGGACCAGCTTCAGCGAGTCCTCGACCGCCTGGGCGCCGCCGACATTGAAGTGGACCCGGCCCTTGCGGCCGAACTTCTTCTCTGCGTCCTGGGCGATCATGGCGGCCAACTCGACCTTCTCGCGGTGCAGGTACTGGCTGGCGACCTGCGGCAGGGTGTCGAGCTGGCGGTGGGCGACGGCGTTCAGGCGCGGATTGCGGTAGCCGAAGTTGACGGCCGAGTACCACATCTGCAGGTCCAGATACTCGCGGCCCTGCGCGTCGTACATGAACGAGCCCTCGCAGCCCGTGAAGAACTTCGGGTCTGGCAGGTAGTGGACCGTATCGCCGTAGGAGCAGTACTGGGCCTCGAGGTCGCGCAGGGCGGCTTCATCGAGGACGGGGTGTTCGGCGTCGTACATGGGGAAACTCCGATCAGATGGCGGCGCGGCGGGCCAGGCGGCCGTGGACCGCGGCGAGCGTCGTGGTGATGCTGTGGAAGTCCGAGAATTCGTGGTGCGGCATGGCGCGTGAGCGGGCGTAGGCGGCCAGCTTGTCGCGGGCGAACAGCAGGTCGGCGCGACCCGAGACGCAGAAGTCCGAGCGCCCGTCGCCGATGAAGACCATGAGGTTGCCGGCCTGGGCGTCGGCCGAGGCGACCTGGCACTTGCAGACCCCGGACCCGGCCGCGCAGCCGGCGCGGGACCAGGGCTGCTCCAGCCGGCGTCCGGCGACCGCGTCACCGACCATGCGGTTGGCGATGACGGGCAGATGTCCCAGACCATGTCGGCTCAGGATCCGGGCGATGAAGTAGTCGACGCCGTCGCTGACCACGGTCAGCGGCACGGCGCTGGCTTGGCACCAGGCGACGAAGTCCGCGAAGCCCTCGACCAGTTCGACGCTGTCCAGCACCGCGTCGAGCGCGTCGTCGTCGCCGCCGATCAAGGCGACCTGACCGCGCATGCACGCCGCGGCGGTGATCTCGCCGCGCTTCCACTGGTCCTCGAGATCCTCCCAGGCCGGATCGGCCAGACGGGTTAGGACCAGATCGGTGGTGTCGAGCTTGGCGATCGTACCGTCGAAATCACAGAAAACTTGCATGCGCCGCTCCAGTTCGGCGCGATGTGTGAGCGACGAAGCTGATGCGAAGCTGAAGAGAAGCGGGCAATGATGAGGCGATTTCGGTCGCCCCTGGATGGACCGTCTAGGAAGCGACCTTCGGCAGGCCGAAGCGGGCCTCCAGACCCGGGGCGCCGTCCGCGCGATCCGCCAGAACAACCCGCCCGCCCAGAACGCGGGCGGCCTCCTCGACGATCGCCAGGCCTAGCCCAGACCCCGAGCCACGTGCGTTGGCGCCGCGGAAGAAGCGCTGGAAGACGCGCTCGCGCTCGTTGGCCGGGATCCCCGGACCGTGGTCGGAAACGGTAACCCAGCCCAGGTGGCGGTCGCTGGAGAGCAGGACCTGCACCTCCGAATCGGGTGGGGCGTGGCGGACGGCGTTCTCGATCAGATTGGCCAGGATCAGGCGTAACAGGGCCGGGTCGCCCTGGACTCGCGGGGCCTCGCCCTCCAGCGCCAAAGCCACGCCCTTGGCGGCGGCGATGACGGCGATCTCGGCCAGGGCGGCGGTAGCCTCGGCCCGCGGATCGGCGGTCAGGTCCCGGTCGATACGCGGCCCCAGCTGCGCCAGGGTCAGCAGCTGTTCGGTCAGTTCGCTGGCCCGGGCCACGCCCTCGCGCAGTTGCTGGACCTGAGTCGCGCGCTCGACCGGATCGTCCTCCCGCGCGATCAGTTGGGCCTGCAGGCTCAGCGCCGCCAGGGGCGTGCGCAGCTGATGGGCGGCGCTGTCGATGAACTGACGCTCGTGTTCGTAGCTGCGCTGCAGGCGACGCAGCAGGTCGTTGACCGACCGCGCCATCGGCTGGAGGTCGAGCGGCCAGGTCCGGCTATCGAGCGGGCTGAGGTCGCGCGAGCCGCGATCGCCGATCGCCGCGACCAGGGCCCGCACCGCCCGGAGGCCATCCTTCAGGGCCAGCCAGATCAGCGCCAGGCTGGCTGGCAGCACCAGCATCAGCGGTATGGCCAGCTCGACCAGGATCTGTTTGACCAGCACCGACCGGATACTGGTGCGCTCGCCCACCTGAATGGTGACGCCGGCTTCCCCCACCGGCAGGTTGAAGATCCGCCAATGCTTGCCCGCGACCTTCGCGGTTTCGAAGCCCTTTTGGCCGCGCGGCGGGGCCAGGCTGGGGCCCGTGTCGGAGCCCAGGACCAGTCGCCCGTCCTTCCAGATCCTGAACATCCGCCAGTCGGCATAGGCGTCGAAGGCCTTGCGGTCCTCGGCGCTCAGCCACTCGTCGCCGATCTCCAGCGAGACGCCCGACCGGTTCTGGCCGCGCTCCTTGATCTCCTCGCTCATCAGCGCGCGCAGCACGTTGGCGCCGGTGATCAGCTGGCCGTCATAGACCTTGTCGATCTCGTCGCGGGCGGTCCAGTACATCATCCCGAAGACGGTGATCATGATGGCGATCAGCAGGGCGGTCACCCGGCGGAAGAGCTGACCGGTCACCGAGGCCCTTGGATCGAAAGGGCGTGGATCGGAAGAGCGGGGCGACTTCATTTGCCCACCATGTAGCCCAACCCGCGGGCCGTCAGGATGAAGTCTGTCCCGAGTTTCTTGCGCAGCGCGTAGATGGTCACCTCGATAGTGTTGCTTTCGACCCCGCCGGCGGCGTCATAGAGCGCGTTCTCCAGATCGTCCTTGCTGACGAAGCGACCCGCCCGGCGCATCAGGACATCGAGCACCCGCAGTTCCTTGGCGGTCAGCTGTACGGTCGCATCGCCACGCCGCACCAGGCGCGCGCCGATGTCCAGGGTCACCTCCTTGACCTTCAGCAGGTCGTTGACCCGCCCCTCCGCGCGGCGGATCTGGGCCCGGATGCGCGCCAGCAGTTCGTCGAGGTCGAAGGGCTTGACCAGATAGTCGTCGGCGCCCGCGTCAAGCCCATCGATCTTCTGATCGCCACGACCCCGCGCCGTGACGATGATCACCGGTGTGGTGTCGCGGCGAGCGCGCATCCGCTTGAGCACCTCGATGCCATCCATCAGCGGCAGGGACAGGTCCAGGATCACGGTCTCATAGGCTTGCGCGCTGAGCCCTCCCAGCGCCTCGTCGCCATCCTGGGCCCAGTCGACGACATAGCCAGCCTTCTCCAGGCCTCGCTTCATCGCCGCGCCCAACATGGCGTCGTCCTCGACGAGCAAGAGTTTCACGCCGCGGCCATGCAAGGCTGACTTTCGCTGTCCCGGTGACGGTCTGGCTTGGGCAAGGCTTTGTCGGTCATGGTCGGACAAAAATCCTACATCGGCGGGGAGGCGCGCCAAGCAACCGGGCGCCGGGTCGAGACGAACACCGGCTGAGCCTTACGTCGAGGTGAACTTGACCCACAAGGCCCGTGACCCGCCCCTGGTCGCCATTGGTCAGGATCACCGCGCCGCCAAAAGGTTATCGACCGTCTGGGAGCCATCGCCCGCAGCTTACGTTTCAGCCGCGCTACACGCTTGTTCTCAGTCAGAGGTTGTGTTCTCCTGCAATCACCTTGGGAGAAAACACCATGCGACGAGTGCTTCTGGGTATCGGTGTGATGACGCTGCTGGCGTCCGGTTCGGCCGTCTCGGCGCGGCAGAGCGACACCATGATGGGCGATGCGCGGCGGGAGAACGGCCTCGCCGTGGAGATGGCGCGGCTGCGGAGCGGCAATGGCCCGACGGGCGGCGCCCGCCAAGGCGTTTGCCCGCTGGTCCGGGGCGCCTCGGCCGAGGTGAACAACTACGTGGCCGCGCGCATGCGCCAGGTGGCCAAGGACGTCGGCGCCGAGTACGCGCGCTGGGATTGCGAGCCCAATGTAGTGGTCCTGTTCTCGTCGGAACCCGACCAACTTCTGAACGCGGCTTCGCGCGACAAGCGGTTCAACTATAGCGGCGTCACCGCCCAGCGCGCCAAGCAGTTCAAGACCAGCACCCAGCCGGTCCGCTGGATGCACGGCAGCGCGACCCCGGGGATCAAGACGCGGGACGCGCGCCCCTATAACTCGCTGGTCGTGGTCGACGCCAACAAGGCCGCGGACGTCAAGGTCTCGGCCCTGGCGGACTATGTGACCATGGTCTCGCTGGCTGATGTTCAAGCCCGCGCGGCGCCGGCAGACGGCACGATCCTGAACCTGTTCGACAACGGCAAGGCCGAGGCCATGACCGAGGCGGACCGGGCTTATCTCCGCGCCGTCTACCGCACGCGATAGGCGAGGGCTTGATGCGGCCCTGGCTTGTCGGCCTGATCCTGGCCGCGATGGTTCCGACGACGACGCTAGCGGTGGCTCAGGAGGCGCCGCTGGTTTCCGACACCTTGGTGGTTAAGGCCGCCAACCGCGCCCGGACCATGAACTACGTCCGGGCGGCGACCGAACTGTCGAGCGGTATGGTCAGCCGTCGCGGGCCGAAGCTCTGTCCTGTCGTGGCTGGCGCGGGCGGGGCCGTCGACGGGTATGTGCGGTCGCGGCTGCGTCAGGTGGCGGGCGATGTCGGCCTGAGGTTCGACACCCAGAAGTGCTATCCGAACCTGCTGATCCTGTTCTCGCGCGAGCCGGAGGTCTTGCTGGATCAGGCGCGCCGGCGCGGGAAGATTCGTTACGACACCATCTCGCTTCCGCGCATCGACCGGTTCAAGGCCAATACCAACCCCGTGCGCTGGCTCAGCTACACCGGCGAGGTTCCGGCTTATGGCGACATCTCGTCCGGTGACACCGATATCCGCGCCATGCGGGCCCCGGACAGCCATATCCTCCAGCCGGTCGCCAGCCGTCTTCACTACAGCCTTGTGGTCGTGGACGCGCGCAAGACTGACGGAGTCGAGATCGGAGCCCTGGCGGACTATGTCAGTCTGGTCGCCCTGGCGGACATCCGCCCCGACGCGACCCAGCCCGACCAGGCCTCGATCCTGAATCTATTCGTCGAGCCTGGCGGTCCCAAGCGGATGACCGCTTCCGACAAGGCCTATCTGCGCGGCCTCTACAATTTGAAGACCGATCGCATCGGGCCGGACCAGCTAGGCGCTCTGGCCTCGGCCATGGCCACTGAGCTGGAGCGCTAAGCCAGCAGATCCTGAGGCCGCGCCCAGCGATAGCGCACGACATCGACGTCCCGACCGCCGGGCGCTGTCTCGCGGTAGCGCGCCGCCTCCACACCGCCTTTGCGGATGTAGAATCCGAGCGCGGCTTGGTTGGGGGCGTAGGCCTCCAGGTGCAGCGGCGCGCCGTCGTGGTCCTCGATCAGCCACCGCGCCACCTCGGCCAGCAGGGCCGTGCCGAGACCGCCGCCCTTGCGCTCGGGCGCGACGTGCAGGTTGTCGAGCAAGACGCCGACGGCGGGGTTCAGCTTGAACGAGGCGTAGGCCAGGCCGATCGGCTCGCCACCCTCCATCGCCGCCAGAATCAGGTCGGTCGCCGGGTCGAAGGTCTCGAACCGCTTGCGCCAGACGGTCCGCGAGATCTCCGGCAGCGCATGGTCCAAATGGGCGTTGCCATAGAGACCGCGATAGGCGATTTGGCGACTGCGGGTGTGCAGGTCGGCGATGGCGTCCGCCTCATTCCGGGACGCGCCCAGACACGGATTGAGTCGGACGATGTGCGGGTCCATGCCCGCAATGGAAGCGTTCCGCGCTGCGAAAACAAGCGGCTGTGATCGTCCGGTTTCGGCTCACATCGCGAATTTGGCGTAAGATTGCTCGAAACCTCGCCAACGCGCGCGGTCGGACAACGTTGTCATTGGAATTATTTGCCGAATTCTCGTGTCGGGCCGTGGAACGCTAAGCGCCAGTGGACGCGTTCTTGAGCGAAGTGCTACTGAGACGCCCGGATATTGCACTGCGGGATCACGACAAAGCAGCGCTGTTCCAAGGCGAGACGACCTCCAAAGAGAGGCGCGGCCATCTTCACTGATCGCAGGGTGAGAACATATGCCGGTTGAGACGTTGACCAAAGCCCGTTGGGTTTATGCATTCGGCGGAGGCGGCGCTGACGGCGACGCCTCGATGAAGAACCTGTTGGGCGGGAAGGGCGCCAATCTCGCGGAGATGTCGTCCCTGGGCCTGCCGGTTCCGCCGGGCTTCACCATCACCACGGAAGCCTGTGTCCACTACTATTCGAACGGCAAGCAGTACCCGACCGAGTTGACCGAGCAGGTCGCCGTCGGCCTGGCCAAGGTCGAGGAACTGACGGGCAAAAAGTTTGGCGATGTGGCCAACCCGCTGCTGGTCTCCGTGCGCTCGGGCGCCCGAGCCTCGATGCCGGGCATGATGGACACCGTGCTGAACCTGGGCCTCAACGACGAGACCGTCGAGGGCCTGGCCAAGCTGTCGGGCGACCGCCGCTTCGCCTATGACAGCTACCGCCGCTTCATCCAGATGTACTCGAACGTCGTGCTCAATCTCGAGCATCACATGTTCGAGGAGATCCTGGACGACCATAAGGATCGCCTGGACGTTCATGTCGACACCGGCCTGACCGCCGACGACTGGGCCGCCGTGATCAAGGACTACAAGGCCGCTGTTCAGGATCACCTGGGCAAGCCGTTCCCGCAGGACGCCCAGGAGCAGCTGTGGGGCGCCGTCGGCGCCGTGTTCGCCAGCTGGATGAACGACCGCGCCAAGTTCTATCGCCGCATGCACGACATCCCCGAGAGCTGGGGCACGGCCGTGAACATCCAGTCGATGGTGTTCGGCAACATGGGCGACACCTCGGCGACCGGCGTGGCCTTCACCCGTAACCCGTCGAACGGCGACAACCGCCTCTACGGCGAGTTTCTGATCAACGCCCAGGGCGAGGACGTGGTGGCGGGCATCCGCACGCCGCAGTCCCTGACCAAGGCCGCCCGCGAGGAAATGGGCGACGTCGCTCCCTCGATGGAAGAGGCGATGCCCGAGGTGTTCGCCCAGTTCAAGTCGGTGGTGGAGACGCTGGAGCGTCACTATCGCGACATGCAGGACATCGAGTTCACCGTCGAGCGCGGCGTGCTCTACATGCTGCAGACCCGCAACGGCAAGCGCACCGCCAAGGCCGCGCTGAAGACGGCCGTCGACATGGCCGCCGAGGGCGTGATCAGCAAGGAAGAGGCGATCGGCCGCGTCGAGCCGGCCTCGCTGGACCAACTGCTGCACCCGACGATCGACCCGACCGCCCATCGCGACGTGATCACCACCGGCCTGCCGGCCTCGCCCGGCGCGGCGACCGGCAAGGTCGTCTTTGACAGCGACGCCGCCGAGAAGGCTTCGGCCGCCGGCGAAAGCGTCATCCTGGTGCGCGAGGAGACCTCGCCGGAAGACATCCACGGCATGCACGCCGCCCGCGGCATCATCACGGCCCGGGGCGGCATGACCAGCCACGCCGCCGTCGTGGCGCGCGGCATGGGTCGTCCCTGCGTCTCCGGCGCCGGCGATGTGTCGATGTTCCCGAAGGAAGGCCTGTTCCGGGTGCGTGGCCGAGAGTTCAAGGCCGGTGAGATCATCACCATCGACGGCTCGACCGGAGAGATCCTGGCCGGTTCGCCGAAGATGATCGAGCCCGAGCTGACCGGTGACTTCGCCACCCTGATGGGCTGGGCCGACCAGGTCCGCCGCCTGAAGGTGCGCGCCAACGCCGAGACGCCGCTTGACGCCAAGACCGCCCGCCAGTTCGGCGCGGAAGGCATCGGCCTGTGCCGCACCGAGCACATGTTCTTCGACGACACCCGGATCGCCGCCGTGCGCGAGATGATCCTGGCCGACGACGAGAAGGGCCGTCGCGCGGCCCTGGCCAAGATCGCGCCGTTCCAGAAAGCCGACTTCGTCGAGCTGTTCACCATCATGGAAGGCCTGCCGGTCACGATCCGCCTTCTGGATCCGCCGCTGCACGAGTTCCTGCCGCATACCGAGGAAGACGTCGAAGCCGTCGCGCAAGCCACGGGCCTGGACGCCGCCAAGCTGATGCGTCGCGCCAAGGAGCTGCACGAAACCAACCCCATGCTGGGCCACCGCGGCTGCCGCCTGGGTGTCTCGTATCCCGAAATCTACGAGATGCAGGTCCGCGCCATCATCGAGGCTGCTTGCGAGATCGCCAAGTCGGGCAAAGCCGCGCCGGTGCCCGAAATCATGCACCCGTTGGTCGCCAAGGGCGAGGAGATGAAGTACCTGCGCGACCTGACCGACCGCGTCGCCAAGGCGGTGCTGGAGGAGCAGGGCGTCGACCTGAAGTACACCGTCGGCACCATGATCGAGCTGCCTCGCGCGGCCCTGCGGGCCGGTGACCTGGCCGCCAACGCCGAGTTCTTCAGCTTCGGCACCAACGACCTGACCCAGACGACGTTCGGCATCAGCCGCGACGACGCCGGCAAGTTCCTGGGCGCCTATATCGACAAGGGCATCTTCGAGAAGGACCCCTTCGTGAGCCTCGACCAGGAAGGCGTCGGCGACCTGATCCGCATCGCCGCCGAGCGCGGCCGCGCGGTCCGTCCGGACGTCAAGCTGGGCATCTGCGGCGAGCACGGCGGCGACCCCGCCTCGATCGCCTTCTGCGAGACGGTCGGCCTCGACTACGTGTCGTGCTCGCCCTATCGCGTGCCGATCGCCCGTCTGGCGGCGGCGCAAGCAGCGCTGGCCAATAAGCGATAGCAGGCCGACAAGGCTTGATTTAAGGGGCTCGGCGCTGGACAGCGTCGGGCCCTTTTCCTATCCGGGAACAGAGCGCTCGGGGATGTTCAATGGCCTATCTCCGCTGGCGCCGGTTCACGGAACTCCTCTCGCTGGACCGCCCGTGGCTGGGCGAGCTCTTCATGCGTAAGCGGGGCAAGCCGATCGTCGCCGCGCGTCGAGACGTGGGGACGCTGGGGGCCTGGGCGAGGTCGAGCGCCTCGTCGCCCACCATGCCCCAAACCTGAAAGTCGGGGGCGGTTGGGCCGACCATGTGGCTGGCCTTGAAGCCCCCGCGCCTCTGGCATCGCCTGAAAGGGATGGGCGAAGTGCTCGACGGGGCCGAGAACAACACTCCGTGGGGCGGCGGCTGGCTGGTCGCCGTGGTGCGCGCGAAGGCTGGCTGACGCGTTGGATTATCCAATTGGAGATTTTGGCTAGACCAATTCTCTCTTAAGGCTATATCCGGAAGGTAGACTTCTGGGAGGAAGCACGATGCTGGCGATCTTGGCTTTGGCGGCAGGCTTCGCGACCGCGCCCGATCCGCGGCCCATCACGCTTCCCACTGCGATCAGTCTGGCCAAGGCCGCGATCGACGCCTGCGCCGCCAAGGGTGCGCATGTCTCGGCGGCCGTGGTCGACGCCAAAGGTAATCCGCTGGTCGTGCTGCGTGACGAGCTAAGCCCCAAACCGCCGATCGCCGCGCCGCGCAAGGCCAACGCCGCCGTGGTCTTCGACCAGCCCGGCAGCGTCATGGAGCCGCGCGAGAAGACAGACCCGGACTTCGCGGCCAAGATCGCCGCCGATCCCGACCACCTGAACCCGCACGCCGGCTCGCTGCCGCTGCATGTCGGGAGCGCTGTCGTCGGCGGCCTGGCGATCGCCGACACCACGCACGAGGCCGCCGACCAATGCGCCCGGGCGGCGCTTGCCCAGTTTCCGCAATTCCACTGAGGCGTCCGACATGAAGAAGACCCTGGCCCTCACCGCCGTACTGACGCTGTTCCTGGGCGCCGCTCACGCCCAGGAACACGGCCCGGCCAAGCCGCTGCCAAAGCCCGACGCCGAGGGCCAGAAGCCGCGCGCCACGGTCACGCTGGCCCCCTATCGCTTCAACGACATCCTCTGGGAAAACGATCGCACGGCGCACCGGATGTACAGCCGCGAGTTGGAGAAGGCCGAGCCGCCGTCCACCTCGGGTATCGACGCCTGGGGCAAAAGCGAGCGCTGGCCGTATATGGACCGCCAACTGAAGACCGGTGACCAGCACGCCAACCACGGAGAGGGGCTGGACTTTTATGATGTCGGCACCGGCCGTGGCGCGGGCGGACTGGGCGTATGGCGGGACAACAAGCTGTGGACCTCGCGCAACTGGTCCAGCTGGAAGATGATCCAGAATGGTCCGGACGTGGCCAAGTTTAGCGTCGACTACGCGCCGTGGCCGGTGGATGTGGATCGCGAGGTCTGGGAGACGCGGACCTTCAGCCTGCCGCTGGGCACGAACTTCACGCGGATGGTATCGACCATCAGCTCCGACAAACCGGGTCCTTTGGTGGTCGGCATCGGCATCAGCAAACGCAAGCGCGCCAGCGGCTCGGGCGTGTTCAAGAAGGACCTGGCTCCCGGCCGCGTGACGTTCTGGGAGCCGGCGGATCCGGATAAGGGGGCGATGGCCATCGCCCTGATGGTCGACCCCAAGTCGGTCGTCGAGGTGCGCCAGGACTTCGACAACTACCTGGTTCTCATCAAGGTCGAGCCGGGCAAGCCGTTCGTCTACTACATGGGCGCGGCCTGGGATAAGGGCCTGGACTTCCATACGCCGGCCGAATGGGACGCGTATGTGGCGGGCGCGAAGGCGGACTTCGACCCGACGCACTAGGCCAAAACGGAAACCGCCCCGAGGCGGAGGGGAGCCTCGGGGCGGTCGTTGGCCGTCCGCCTGGGGGAGGGCGCGGACGGCGGCCGCGGCTTTGGATCCTTGGGGAAGGGATCAGCCGTGCGGTTGCTTAACCGTGCAGTTTCAGGGCGGTCTCGGCGATCTTGCGACCTTGGTAGCGAGCGCCAGTCAGTTCGTTTTCGCTGGGCTGACGCGAACCGTCGCCGCCGGCGATGGTGGTGGCGCCGTAGGGGCTGCCGCCAGTGATTTCATCCAGCGTCATCTGGCCGGCGTGGCCATAGTCCATGCCCACGATCACCATGCCGAAGTGCAGCAGGTTGGTGATAATCGAGAACAGGGTGGTCTCCTGGCCGCCGTGTTGCGTCGCCGTCGAGGTGAACGCGCCGCCGACCTTGCCGTGCAGGGCGCCGCGAGCCCACAGGCCGCCGGCCTGGTCGAGGAACGCCGCCATCTGCGAGCTCATGCGGCCAAAGCGGGTGCCCGTGCCGACGATGATCGCGTCGTAGTCGGCAAGGTCGGCGATGGAGGCCACCGGGGCTTCCTGGTCGAGCTTGAAGTGGGCGTTCTTGGCGACTTCAGGCGGGGCGGTTTCCGGCACGCGCTTGATGTCGACCTGAGCGCCGGCTTCGCGGGCGCCTTCGGCGACGGCCTTGGCCATCGTCTCGATGTGGCCGTACGACGAGTAGTAGAGGACGAGAACCTTGGCCATGGAGGCCTCCTTGAAAACGAACGTCGGGGAGGGAAGTCGGCGCGAGGATTTCAGTTTCCTCGCGCCGGCTCTTGAACGAAGCGGTCGCGCTTAGGCGGCGTCGACCAGAACGAGTTCGGCGTCTTCCAGGGCGGTGACGGTGATGACGTCCTCGTCCTTGATGCCGGCGCCGTCGCGGGCGTTCAGCTTGACGCCGTTGACTTCGACAACCCCGACCGCCGGGACCAGGTAGCCGCTGCGGTCCTTGCCCAGGGCGTAGGTGGTGCTTTCGCCGGCCTTCAGCGTGGCGCCCAGAACGCGGGCGTCGGTGCGGATCGGTAGAGCGTCGGCGTCATCCTTGAAGCCCGAAGCCAGGGTTACGAACTTGCCCGAGCGGTCGCCCTTCGGGAACGGCTTGGCGCCCCACGAGGGAGCCGCGCCGAAGGTCTTGGGCTCGATCCAGATCTGGAAGATCCGGGTGGTTTCCGGCTCGAGATTGTATTCCGAGTGACGGATGCCCGTGCCCGCGCTCATCACCTGGACGTCGCCGGCCTCGGTGCGGCCCTTGTTGCCCAGGTTGTCCTGGTGAGTGATCGCGCCGTCGCGGACATAGGTGATGATTTCCATGTCGCTGTGCGGATGCGGCGGGAAGCCCGTGTTGGGGGCGATCTCGTCGTCGTTCCATACCCGCAGGGCGCCCCAGTTCATGTTGCTGGGGTCGTAGTAGCTGGCGAACGAAAAGTGGTGCTTGGCGTTCAGCCAACCGTGGTTGGCGCCGCCAAGCTTGTCGAACGGTCTGCGGTCGATCATGGCTCTAACCTTTCTTTCCCTCTGGGCCTTGGCCCTCGGTGCGCCGCGTCGGCGCGTCCTGTTGAGGAGAAGATAGGGGATCGCACAGGATCCGAAATGGAAACTGTTGAAACTCATCGTTGCCAAAACTAAGCTCTCATCATGTCCAAGCTGCCCGATCTCGAAGGCCTCGCCGTGTTCGCCAAGGTGGTGGAGCTGCGCTCGTTCGCCGCCGCCGCCGAGGAGCTGGCCATGTCCAAGGCCACGGTGTCGAAGGCGGTGACCCGCCTTGAGGAACGTCTGGGCGCGCGCCTCTTCAACCGCACTTCGCGCCGCCTGGCCTTGACCGACGCGGGCCAGTCCCTTGTCGAGCGCGCCAGCCGCGTGCTGGCCGAGGCGCAAGCCGCCGAGGAGGAGGCCTCCAGCCAGTCCTCGGCCCCGCGAGGCACCGTGCGGATGGCCGTGCCGATGTCGCTGGGCATAACCACCCTGGCGCCGGTGCTGCCGGGCTTCTTCGAGGCCTATCCCGACGTGTCGGTCGACCTGCACCTGTCGGACGCCACCGTCGACCTGGTCGGCATGGGCTTCGACCTGGCCTTGCGCGTGGCCTCGCTGCCGGACAGCTCGCTGGTCGCCCGTCGCCTGAGGGGCGTGAAGCGCCATGTCGTGGCGTCGCCCGGTTATTGGGACAAGCATGGGCGGCCCGGACACCCGGCGGGTCTGGCCGAGCACCGCGGCCTGACCTATGGCCACCAGGCCGCGCCGGAGACCTGGCGCTTCCAGAGAGGCAGCGAGGAGGCATCCGTGCGCCCCAAGTCGGTGATCCGCGCCAATAACGGCGACGTGCTTGTCCCGTCCTTGATCGCTGGGGTCGGTGTGGCGGTGCTGCCCGACTTCATCGTCGGCCCGGCCGTGGCCGACGGCCGGCTGGAGGAGATCCTCGTCGACTGGACCGCCGCGCCGATCGCCCTGCATCTGGTGATGCCGCCCGGCGGGCCGCGTCCCGCGCGGGTGGATGCGCTGGCCAACTATCTGGGCAAGGCGCTTTCAGCCAAAGGTTAGCGCACGCGCTTGAAGGTCAGGCTCTGGTCCGGCGGACCCGGTTGGCCGTCGACGTCCTGTTCGACCTTCAGCGTGTTGGCGTCAACGAGCCAGACCTTCATCGACTGCTTGCGGCCGCTCTTGTTGCTGGTGACGGCGGTGACGCCGCTGGTCCCGTCGCGGCGGACGCTGATCATCACGATCTGGGTGTTGACCACGGCCTTTGTCGGCGTGCCGTCCAAAGGGGCGTCGGCGAACTGAATGGCGGCCAGGCCGCTCTCGTCTTCCTCGATCAACGTCCAGGCGAGGCTCCTGCCGTCGTCCTTGGTGACGTCGAGTTCCGCGCTCAGCGGCGCGGGCCCAGTCAGGGCTTCGTTGAAGTGTGACGCCGCGAGATCGATCTTCCAGAGACCGATCGCGCCCAGCGGGCCGGTCCGCGCCTGGGCGGGCACGGCCATCATCAGGCTGACGGCGGCGAGAACGGGAAGGGCGGAACGGATCATGGAGCGCCTCCTGGGAGCGGCGCCATCAGACGCCCGGGCGACGCGGTTCGTCTAGGCGCTTTCTCTTCCCCAGACTTTCGGACCTAAAGACTGGCGACTTGGGTGGGGGTAAGGGCGCCGACCTGCAGCGGAGTCATGACCGACAGATTGGTCGAAGACAGCCAGTCCAGCTGGGTCAAGGTCAGGCCTGGGATTTGGGCCGGCAGCAGGTAGCCGACCTGGGTCGTCGTCAGCCCCGCGATCACCGACGTCGCCAACGAGCCAATCTGGGTGGAGCTGAGGGATTGGACCTGGGTCACGGTGAACTGGCTGAATCCGGCATGTGAGAAGCTCCGCATCTGGTAGGGCGACAGACCCCTCAGCGCGCTAGTCGTCAGGGTCGTGACCTGGGTGGTCGACAGGGCCGAGAGGTCGGTGATCGAGATCGCGCCTAGCTGGGCGCCGCTGAGGGCGCGCACCTGGGTGGTCGAGAACTCGGCCATGTCCGTGGTCGACAGACCGGCCAGTTGGGTCGCGGTCAGTCCGGTGATCTGGGTCGAGCTGATCGTCTGGAAGGCGGTCGCGTCCAGGCCGGACAGATTCTCGGCCGACAGGCCGCCGATCTGGCTGGCGCTCAGGCTCTGGAACTGGGTGGCCGACAGCTCGGCGAAGTCGGTCGCCGTCAGGCCGGCGATCTGTGTCGCGGCCAGGCCCGCCAACTGGGTCGGGCTCAGGGCCGCGATCTGGGTGGCCGAAAGGGCGTTGAAGTTGTCGGTCGACAGCGCCGACAGCTGTCCCGCCGTGAAGCCCGCGACCTGGGTCGGGGTCAGCTTGGTGAAGTCGGTGACGCTCAGCGTCCGGACCTGCGCGGCGGTGAGGCCCCCGATCTGGGTCGCGGTCAGGGCGGCGACCTTGGTGGCCGAGAGACCCGTAAAGCCGCTGCTGGAAAGGCCCGCCAGCTGTGTCGCGGTCAGGGCCGAGAACTGGGTGTCGGACAGGGAGCCGGTCTGGGCGCTAGTCAGGCCGCCCAGCTGCGCCGCCGAGAAGACGTTGAAGTCCGTGTCGAGGTCGCGGAGTTGATCCAGCGACAGCGATCCGACCTGGGTGGCGGTCAGGCCCTTCAGCTGGCTGGTCGTCAAGGCGGCGAACTGCAGGTCGTCCAGGGCCGGGATCAGGGTGGCCGGCAGGGCCGAGAGCTGAGTCGGCGACAGGGCCTGCAACTGATCGGGCCACATCTCGCCCAGGTCTTCCAGGCGCATGGCCCCGATCTGAGCCGCCGTCAGGCTTTTGACCTGGGTGGTGTTCAGCGCCGTGATCTGCGTGCCGTCCAGGCCCGTGAAGTGCGTGGTGTCCAGCGCGCCGATCTGGACGGCGCTCAGCTTCTCCAGCCGTTCGGTGTCCAGCTTGGCCAGCTGGGTCGAGGTCAGGGCGTTCAGCTGGCCGCCGCTAAAGGCCGCCAGTTGCTCGGCGTCGAAGATCAGGTTCGGGGCGAAGGCTGGGATCTGGGTGGCCGTCAGGCCCTTCACGGCGGTGTTCGACAGGGCCGAGACCTGGCTGGCCGACAGGCTGCCCAGCGCCGTGTTCGACAGGGCGGCGACCTGCGTGCTGGCCAGGGTCTCCAGCTTGGTGGTCGAGAGATTGGTGATCGTCGACACCGACAGGGCGGCGATCTGGGCGGCGGAGAGGTACGAAATCGGCACTGGACTCGTTGCCCCACAAGGTCGCGACGTGAATCGGTCGCGTTAACCTTATGCGAAACGGCCCCACTCGACCATGCGGCGAGAAAGCCTACTCGGCGCGCATGGTCCACAGATCCAGGTCGTTCTCACGGCCGATCAGGGCCAGGCCGGAGGCGATCGACTCGAACTCGCCGCCGCTCTCGATCTTTTCGGCTCCGAAGCGGCGCAGGAAGATCTCGCGAACGGCCGGCACGAACGAGCTGCCGCCGGTCAGGAACACGCGGTCGACGCCCGCCTCGGTGAGGTTGGCGCGCTCCAGAGCCTGGCCGACGGCGGTCTCGATAGCGTTCAGTTCCGGGGCGATCCAGCTCTCGAACTCGCCGCGCTGGACGGATTTCTCGATCTCGACAGAGCCGGCGGCGAAGTGGAACGTCGCTTCCGTCTGGGCCGACAGCGCCTCCTTCAGCGCCGAGACCGACTTGTAGAGGGCGTAGCCGTGATTGCCGTCCAGCACCTCGATCAGGGCGGCGATCTTCTCCGGCTCCACCGCCGTGCGCTCCAGGGCGCGGATGTCGCGCATGTCCTTGGAAGCGCGAAGCAGGGCCAGCTGGTCCCAGCGGGCGAAGGCGGCGTAGTATCGCTGCGGGATCGGCAGGCTGTTGGAGAACGACCGGTAGTCCGAGCCCTTGCCCAGTTCCGGCGAGACCAGTTGGTCGATGATCCGGTAGTCGAAGGCGTCGCCGGCGATGCCAACGCCCGAGCGCGACAGCGGCGTCGAGCGCAGGGTGCCGTCGGCGTCGCGCTCGAAGCGGACCAGCGAGAAGTCGCTGGTGCCGCCGCCGAAGTCGGCCACCAGCACCGTGGCGTCCTCCTTCAGCTGGCGGGCGAAGAAGAAGGCCGCGCCGACCGGCTCGTACGCATAGCGGATATCGGTGAAGCCCAGGCGCTTGAAGGCCTCTTCATAGCGGGTCAGGGCCAGGGCCTCGTTGGGCGAGCTGCCGGCGAAGGTCACCGGGCGGCCGACGATGACGCGCGGGGGCAGGGCGTCCAGCTGGCCCGCGGCATGCTCCTGCAGACGCAGCAGGAAGGCGGCCAGCAGATCCTCGAACAGGTAGCGCTTGTTCAGGATCCGCGTCTCGGTGAAGGCTTGCGAGGCGGCGAAGGTCTTGAACGACTGGATGAACCGCGTTTCCAGCGGATCTTCCAGATAGGACTCGATGGCCCAAGGGCCGGCCTCGACCACGCGCTCGTTCACCGCGCCGTTCTGGCCCTGGACGCTGTGGAAACTCAGCGCAGAGCGGAAGGCGAACAGCTCCCGATTGTCGATCGAGAAACGGACCAGATGCGCCTGATCGTCGCCGCGCGTCAGCGAGACGACGGTGTTGGTGGTGCCGAAGTCGACGCCAATGGTCGGCGCGCCATTCTTCGGCGCGGGGGGAGCGGCCGTCATGGGATGGCTCGATGTTGTCGGTCGGGAGGGGCGTGCGTCGTAGCGCCTCTCGCGCGAAGGTCAAGCGGTATGGGCCTTTTTAAGCGCTCATTTACGGTCCGAGCCGGACTCTCGCGTGCAATTGGGCCGGCGCATGACGATTCGCCTGACACCGGTGTCCGCAGGGAACGGAATAACTCAGGCGGCGCCGTGTAGTGGCGTCGGGAGTAGTGGGGAAAACGCCGTGAAGCTCGACGACCTGAAGATATCGTCCAAGGTTCTGTTGCCCGCCGCCGTGCTGGCGGCCGCCACGCTGGCCTGCGCCGGCCTGGGCGTCTGGCAGCAGAAGCGCGCCGAGGCCGCCACCGAGCAACTGGTCAAGCATCGCTCGCCGGCCGAGGTGCAGTCGGCCCGTTTCCTGCGCCGGATCAGCATGATGGGCTACGCGGCCCATCGGACGGCGACCTACGAGGGCGCGTCCGAGCAGGCCGCCGCGGCGTCCAAGGAGCTCGACAAGGTCTATGGCGAGGGCATGGAGAGCCTCGACAAGATCGCCGCCGCCGATCCGACGACCGCCGACTATACGGTTGGGATGAAGGCCAAGCTGGACGCGGCGTATGCCGACGCCCGGTCCGCCGCCGACCTAGCCCTGAAGAACGACGACGCCGGCGCCGTCAGCGGCCTGAGCCGGGTCGATCCCGCCATCGACGCCATGGCCAAGGAAGGCAAGGCCTGGGGCGACGTCTATAACAAGCAGACCGCGGCCATGGTCGAGACGGCCGGCAAGTCGGCCGCCGCCGGCTCGTGGCTGACCCTTCTGTTCGGCCTGGGCGCCGCGGCGTGCGGCATGCTGTTCGCCCTGTGGATCGGTTCGTCGAAGATTTCGCGGCCGCTGCGGTCTTTGTCGCGCGGTATGACGGATCTGGCGGAGGGTCAGTTGGACGTCGAGGTGGTGGGGGGCGGTCGAAAGGACGAGGTCGGGCTGATGGCCCGCGCCGTCCAGGTGTTCAAGGACAACGCCGTGGCCTTGCGTTCTTCGGAAGCCGAACAGGCCCGGATCTCGGCCGCCAGCGACAGCGAGCGCGCCCGTAGCGAAGCGGTGTCTTCGGCCGCCGCCAAGGACCAGGCCTTCGCCATGGAGCGGCTGGCCAACGCCCTGTCCCGCTTGTCGAACGGCGACCTGACCGTCCGCCTGACGGACGCCTTCCCGCGAGGCTATGAAACCATCCGTGACGACTTCAACGCCGCCATCACCCAACTGGACGAAGCGATGGGCGGCATTGTCGCCGTGGCCGGGACCGTGGGGAGCGGCGCCGACGAGATCGCCGCGGCCGCCGACAACACCGCCCGCCGCAGCGAGCAGCAGGCCGCCAGCCTGGAAGAAACCGCCGCGGCCCTCGATGAGATCACCGCCACCGTCCGCCGGGCCTCGCAGGGCGCCGGTGAGGCCAGCCGCGTCGTCACCTCCACCCGTTCGGACGCCGAGCGCTCTGGTGAGGTCGTGCGCGGCGCGGTCGCGGCCATGACCGGCATCGAGAGGTCCTCGACTCAGATTGGCAATATCGTCGGCGTCATCGACGAGATCGCCTTCCAGACCAACCTCCTGGCCTTGAACGCCGGGGTGGAGGCCGCCCGAGCGGGCGAGAGCGGTCGTGGCTTCGCGGTTGTCGCCCAAGAGGTGCGGGCCCTGGCCCAGCGCTCGGCGGATGCGGCCAAGGAGATCAAGACCCTGATCAGCGCCTCGACGGCCCAGGTCGACGAGGGCGTGCGGCTGGTCGGCCAGACCGGCGAGGCGCTGGACGGCATCGTCCTCAAGGTCGGAGAGATCGACGCCCTGGTGTCCGAACTGGCGGCCTCGGCCCAGGAGCAGGCGACCGGCCTCAACGCGGTCAACACCGCCGTCAATCAGATGGACCAGGGGGTGCAGCAGAACGCGGCGATGGTCGAACAGGCCACCGCCGTCAGCCACGCCCTGAAGAACGACATCAGCGGGCTCGTCCGCATGATCGGCCGCTTCGAGGTCAGCGCGAAGGCGGCGCCGCAACGGCGGCACGCGGCTTCGCGACCAGGCTATCGCCACGCGGGCTGATTGACTCCGCCGTCAGGCTCCGGTCGAAGAGGCCAGAGCAAGTAGCGGGAAGACCTTGGAAAACTTCGACGTCCTGGTGATCGGCGCGGGCGCGGCCGGCATGATGTGCGCCATCGAGGCCGGCAAGCGCGGGCGCTCGGTGCTGGTGATCGATCACGCCAAGGCCCCCGGCGAGAAGATCCGCATCAGCGGCGGCGGGAGGTGCAACTTCACCAACACCGGCGCGTCGATCCATAATTTCCTGTCGGCCAACCCGAAGTTCGCCCTGTCGGCCCTTCGCCGCTATCGGCCCAAGGACTTTATCGCGCTCGTCGAGCGGTACGGCATCGCCTACCACGAGAAGACGTTGGGGCAGTTGTTCTGCGACGGCTCGGCCAAGCAGATCATCGACATGCTGCTGACCGAGATGAAGGCCGCCGGCGTCAAGCTAAGGCTGGAAACGAGCTTTCAGGATCTGGCCAAGACCGAGACCGGTTTCGAGGTCGAACTATCGTCAGGCACGGTGCGCTGCGCGTCACTGGTGGTGGCGTGCGGCGGCAAGTCGATCCCGAAGATGGGCGCTACGGGGCTGGGTTACGAGATCGCCAAGCAGTTCGGTCTTAACATCGTCGAGACCCGTCCTGCGCTCGTGCCACTGACCTTCGAGGCCGGCATGCTGGCGCGGCTGACGCCGCTGTCAGGCGTGGCGCTGGACGCCGTGGTCGCCCACGGCAAGACGAAGTTCCGCGAAGGGATGCTGTTCACGCACAGGGGGCTGTCGGGGCCGTCGATCCTGCAGATCTCGTCCTATTGGCGCGAAGGCGACGAAATTCGGGTCGACATGGCCCCTGGCGTCGACGCCCTGGCGGCGCTGAAGGCGGCCCGCGCGGCGTCGCCGCGTCAGGCGGTGGCGACGGTGCTTTCGACCCTGCTGCCCAAGCGGGTGGCGCAACTGATCGCCGAGGACGAGGAGGGGGCCAAAGGCAATATCGCCGACTGCTCTGACAAGGTGCTGGGCCGGTTGGCCACGGCGGTCAACGCCTGGACCTTCAAGCCGGTGGGCTCGGAAGGCTATCGCACGGCGGAAGTGACTCTGGGCGGCGTGGATACGGACGCCCTGGACTCGCGCACCCTGGAGGCCAAGGCCATCCCGGGGCTCTATTTCATCGGTGAAGTCGTCGACGTCACCGGCTGGCTGGGCGGCTATAACTTCCAGTGGGCCTGGGCGTCCGGCTGGTCGGCGGGGCAGGCCGCATAAGAAAAATCCTCCCCCGCGAGGGGGAGGATCTTCGTCTAACTACTTCTTCTTGAACGGCTTACCGGCCGGCTTGCCGTCAAAGCTCTTGGCCTTGAAGGGCTTGGGGCCCTTGAACGGCTTGCCGGAACCCGCGTCGTCGCGCTTACCGGCATAGGGCTTGGGCGTGTACGGCTTGGCGCCGGCGGCGTTATCGCCGAACGCCTTTTTGAAGGGCTTCTTCGGGCCGTCACCATCCGCACGCGGGGCGCGAGGCTTGAACTCTCGCGGCGCCTCGGCGCCGGCTTCGGCGCGCGGCTTGTAGGCCCGCTTGGGGCTGTCGGAATCCTGCGGCGAGTACGGACGCGGCGCTTCATCACGCGGGGCGCGGGGCTTGAACTCGCGGGGCTTGTAGTCGCCCTTCGGCTCTTCGCCACGGCCGTACGGCTTGGCGTTGCTGACGCCGTCGTCGCCGTAGCTGGACGGGCGCGGGGTATGATCACGCGAGCCTGGCGCGTTGGCGCGCGGCGCGCGCGGCGCATCGTCACGAGGCGGGCGCGGCTTGTACTCGCGCGGAGCGTCGTTGTCGCGCGCCCCATGTTCCCGCGGAGGACGCGGCGCATATTCGCGGCGCGGACCGGCTTCGCGGGCGGCGGGAGCCGCCGTCGGGGTGATCGAGACGTCTTCACGCACCGTCTGCTGGACCGCGGCGCCGAACTTCACGGCCGCCTCGGCCGAGATCTCGAACTTGGTGTCGTAGTCGAAGATCCGGATCGACCCGATGTCCTTCTTGGTGATGTGGCCCAGGCGGCAGATCAGCGGGATCAGCCACTTGGGGTCGGCGTTGTTGCGACGGCCGGTGTTGAGGCGGAACCACTCCGACCCGTCCATGCTGACGCGCTCGGGGCGGTCGCCGAAGTCGCGCTCGCCGCCGAAGTCGCGGGGCTCGCGCGGCTCGCGGCCGCGCGGACCCGGATCGGCGCCGTGGCGCGGATCGTCATAGATCTCTTCCGGGGCCGGCAGCTTGGCGCGGCGGGTGCGGATCAGCGCCGCTGCGATTTCCAGCGGCGTGCGCTTGGCCAGCATGGCTTCGGCCAGGGCGGTGTCTTCTTCCACCGCCGGCTCGTTGAAGATCGGGTCGTCGAGCAGACGCTCGGTGTCCTTGACGCGGATCTCGTCCGCGGTCGGGGCGCCGCCCCACTGGCCTTCGACGCCGGCGGCCATCAGCAGTTGCTCGGCTTTGCGACGACGGGTGTAGGGGACGACCAGGGCCGAGACGCCCTTCTTGCCGGCCCGGCCCGTACGACCCGAACGGTGCAACAGGGTGGCCTTGTTGACCGGCAGTTCGGCGTGGATCACCAGGCCCAGGTCCGGCAGGTCGAGACCGCGCGCTGCGACGTCGGTAGCGACGCAGACGCGGGCGTGGCCATCGCGCAGGGCTTGCAGGGCGTCGGCGCGTTCGCGCTGGCTCAGTTCACCCGACAGGCCGACGACGTCAAAGCCGCGCTCGCGAAGCTTGGCGTGCATCGAACGGACGCTTTCTCGCGTGTTGCAGAACACCAGCGCGCCGGGGCTCTCGAAGAAGCGCAGCAGGTTGACGACCGCGTGCTCGACTTCGTTCGGCGCGACGCGGACGGCGCGATATTCGATGTCACGGTGCGGTTCGTTGCGGCCGACGGTGTCGATGCGTACGGCGTCGTTCTGGTAGTTCTTGGCCAACTGCACGATCTCGCGCGCCAGGGTGGCCGAGAACAGGAGGGTGCGGCGTTCGGCCGGGGCGGCGTCGAGGATGAACTCAAGGTCCTCGCGGAAGCCCATGTCGAGCATCTCGTCGGCCTCGTCGAGGACGGCGACCTTCAGCTCCGACAGGTCCAGGTGGCCGCGCTCGATGTGGTCGCGCAGGCGGCCCGGGGTGCCGACCACGATGTGGGCGCCATAGTTCAGGGCGCGCTGTTCGCGACGCGCGTCCATGCCGCCGACGCAGTTGACCACGACGGCCATGGCCTGGGCGTACAGCCAGGTCAGTTCGCGATTGACCTGAATGGCCAGTTCTCGAGTCGGGGCGATGACCAGGCACAGCGGGGCGCCGGCGCGGCCGAGAATCTCTTCGTCACCCAGCAGGGTGGGGGCGGCGGCCAGACCGAAGGCCACCGTCTTGCCCGAGCCGGTCTGGGCGCTGACCAGCAGGTCGCGGCCTTCGGCGTCGGCTTCCAGCACGGCGGCCTGGACGGGGGTGGGCTCGGCATAGCCTTGCGCGGCGAGAGCCCGCTCGAGAGCGGGGTGGGAGGCGGGGAAGGGCATCTAGGTCCAGTTCATTTGCGGCCGCGCACACAAAAACGCGCGGCTCGCGCCAATGACCAAATCGGACCCCTGAAGCCAGTAACGCTTCCCTCGGACCGCTTATTGGTCGAATTCCAACGAAAATAGCCTCGTTTCGCCGCCGAGACGATGCTCGGGCGGAGAAACGAGGCTTAATGAGCGGCCTTATGCGCCTGTTGCGGGGCCAAAAGCAAGCGTCGTGAAGGATCGGGCGCTATCCGTCGACCGCAAGCGTGGTTTAGGCCGCCGCCTTGGCCGCGCGCGCGGCCTTAAGAAGGCCCCAGGCCCGCAGGGCCATCTCGATCCGCGACACCGCGAACAGGCCCACGGCCAGGACGACGAAGCCGTCGGTCAGAAGGCTGATGCTGATATGCAGGGCGCTCGCGTTGCTCTCCAGGTAGGCGCGCATGGCGAAACGGGCGACGAACAGGCCCAGCAGGAAAAGCAGGGCGGCCGGCGAGGGCTTGGTGTTGAGGCGGTGGGTCTCGGGATCGATGGCGATGGGGACCAGCTTGCCGCGCCACCAACCGATGACCGCGCCGACGGTGAAGATCGCGCCCAGCCATAGCCAGTCCATGCCCTGAGGCGGGAATTGGAAGAAAAGGGCGACCATGGCCACGAACATCACGGCCGGCATGATCCACATCAGCTCTAGCTTCAGTCGCCGTTCTTGGGTCAGCCGTCGCATACGGAAGAACAGCACCAGGGCGATCACCGTGCCGCTGATGGCGTAGCTGATCATGCGCTGATTGTTGTGGTCCATGGCGCTTAAGCCCCCCGACTCCGACGTCGTCCGGATCAGACGCCCGAAGCCAGCGCCTGGTCAATCGCCTGGGTGATGCGTTCCGCGGATTCCGCCCCGACCACGGCCACCTTGCCCGCGAAGATAGCGAACGGCACGCCCGTGACGCCGCCTTGGACGGCCATGGCGTGCTCGCGGGCCACGGCCTCCTTGTCTGCGCCTTCCGACAAAAGTTGCAGCACAACCAAGCGCTCCATGCCGGCGGCCTCGGCGATGTCGCCCAGCACCATCGGGTCGCCGATGTCGAGGCCGTCGGTGAAATAGGCCTTGAACAGCGCCTCGACGACCGCGTCCTGCGCGCCGGCCGTCAAGGCCCAGCGGATCAGGCGATGGGCGGCGTTGGTGTTGGGCGAGAATTCGATCGCCTCGAAGTCGAAGCGGATGCCCTCCTCGGCGCCGCCCTCGACCAGGGCCGCGTGGACGGCCTTCAGCTTCTCGGGGTCCCTGAACTTGCTGGCCATGTACGCCTTGCGGTCGACACCTTCCTCGGGAAGGGTCGGATCAAGCTGGTAGGGTCGCCAGATCAGCTTGGCCTCGACGTCGGGGCGCAGGGCCAGGGCCGACTTCAGGCGTCTCCAGCCGAGATAACACCAGGGGCAGACGACGTCGGCGACGACGTCGATGATCAGCGGGGCTGTCTGGGGCTGCTGGGCCACGGCGTACTCCTCGGGAACTATTGTCCGCTACAGGACAGGTTCCATATAGGAGCTGCCGTTACGGCGCCCAATCTTACCTTCGACTTTGGTTCAGCTGGCTTCGCGGCGCAGGGCGTTGGCGGCGGCGCGCTCCAGGGTCCGGACAGCGCCTTCGCCGTGCTGGACCTCGGCAACCCCGATGTCGAATTCGCAGACGAACGGCGGGCGATCCTCGCCGGCGTCGAAGGCGGTGCAGCCGATCACGGCGGCGATCCGCTCCGCGGCGGCCTTGGCCGCGCCCAGATTGGTCGCCGGCAAGGCCAGGGCAAAGACTTCAGTCGCCAGGCGTGCCGAGGTGTCCTCGACGCGGACCAGGCGACCGATCATCGAGCCGATCTGCGGGATGGCGCGGTCAAGCCAGCCGTTCTGGCGGGCCCAGACGGTCTCGGGCTTGTCGGCGACTCGTAGCACGCAGATCGACAACGGTCGGGCGCGCTCGGTCGCGGCCTTGGCCAGGCGTGCGAGGTGGGCGGCGAACAGGTCGCGGGTGAAGAGTCCCGTGGCGGCGTCCATCAAGCCCGAGCTGCGGGCCTTTTCCAGCGCGCCGCGGATCGATTCGCCGCGTCGGTAGCTACGGGCCAGCTCCATGACGCGCAGGGCCGTTTCGATCTCGGGCGTTTCGGGCGAGGCCACATCGGACACGCCGCGATGGAACGCCTCGGACATGGTCACATAGCTTTCGGCCTTCAGATAGAGCAGGGCCGGGATGTGAAAGAGGCGTGTGTTGCGGCGCATGCCGGCCGCGATCGACAGCGCTTCCTGCTGGCTGTCGCCGGCCCACAGCACCACCGAGTCGAAGGCCCGCTCGTGCAGGTAGTCGAAGGCCGTGTAGGCGGTGAAGGCGCCGACCACCTCGGCTCCACTGGCCTGCAGGGCGTTGGACAGGGCCAGGAATTGCGGGGCCGGCTCGCCGACCGCCAGGATGCGGACAGGCGTGTCCGGCGGCTCGGGCAGATCGAGGCGCCGTCCGCGCTCGCCGAAAGTCTCCAGGCGGAGCTCGAACTCTTCCTCGGCGATCGCGGTCCGCACCAGGCTCTCCAGGCGCAGGGCGGCCTGAGACGGGTGCAGCGGCGGCGAGAGGGTGAGGTCGAAGGCCTGATTGCGATAGTCGCCGTCCGGGTCGCCGATGGCGATGACCGGGAGACGACGCGGGGCCACGGCGGCTTTCAGTCGGCGGGCCAGGGTCTGGGTCTCGGGACCAGCGCTGGCCAGGTCGACGATGACGGCCTCGATCGGCAAGTCGCCGAGGGCGGCGAGGGCGGCATAGGGGCCGCGGGCGGTGATCGTGCGCCAGCCCAACCGGTCCAGCCCTTCGGCCAGCGGTCCGGCGCGAACATCGTCGCGCGCCACGATCAGGATCCGGGCGTCAACCGCCAAACCAACCTCCGCCCGAAATCTCATGGGGACCGCCCACACCGGCCCTGAGATTCGACGCTGCAACATAGCAGAGGCTTTGCGCGGTCAAAGCTCCGGAACGCCGCAGGCTGGGGGTGTTTTCGATACCACGCCCGTGAGGGCTTGCCTGACCGAACGTCAGGGTCGTTCTAGTGATCGAAACCGGCCGCGTTCGTAGAGCCGATAGGGAGATCGATCATGGGCCAGGGGCCGCTTTCAGGACTGAAGATCGTCGAGTTCGCCGGCATCGGTCCGGGACCGTTCTGCGGCATGCTGCTGTCGGACCTTGGCGCGGACGTGGTGCGGATCGACCGCAAGGGGCAAGGTCGCGGCTCGCCGGCAGATGTGACCGCGCGCGGCCGCCGCTCCGTGGCGCTGGACCTCAAGCACCCAGAGGCGATCGAGACCTGCCTGAAGCTGCTGGAAAGCGCCGATGGGCTGATCGAGGGCTTTCGACCGGGGGTCATGGAGCGCTTGGGCCTGGGACCGGACCAGGCGCTGGCTCGTAACCCCAAGCTCGTCTACGGGCGCATGACCGGTTGGGGCCAGACGGGGCCCTACGCCAAGGCCGCCGGCCATGACATGAACTACATCGCCATCACTGGGGCCCTGGCCGCGATCGGCACGAGCGACAAGCCCGTGCCGCCGCTGAACCTGGTCGGCGACTTCGGAGGCGGGGCCCTCTACCTGGCCTTCGGCCTGCTGGCCGGGGTTATCCATGCCCGCGCGACGGGGCAGGGCCAGGTGATCGACTGCGCCATGAGCGACGGCGCGGCCTCGCTGATGGCCATGTTTTACGGATTCAAGGCCGGCGGCATGTGGAACGAAGGCCGGCGGACCAACCTTCTCGACGGCGGCGCGCACTTCTACGACACCTACGAATGCGCCGACGGCAAGTGGATCTCGATCGGCTCGATCGAGCCGCAGTTCTACCTGCTTCTCCTGGAAAAGACGGGGATTTCCGACCCGCAGTTCCAGCATCAGATGAGCCGCGAGGAGTGGCCGGAGCTGCGCGAGAAGCTGGCGGCGGTGATCAAGACCAAGTCCCGTGACGACTGGTGCGCGATCATGGACGCCACGGACGTCTGTTTCGCCCCCGTCCTGACCATGGACGAGGCGCCCAGCCACGCGCACAACGCCGCCCGCGAGACCTTTGTCGAGGTCGCCGGCGTCGTCCAGCCCGCGCCCGCGCCGCGCTTCTCGGCCACGCCGGGCGTCATCCAACGACCGCCGCCGAAGATCGGGGCCCACAATGACGAGGCCCTGGCCGACTGGGGATTCTCGGCCGACGCCATCGCCGGGCTGAAGACGGCGGGAGCGCTCTGAAACCTGCTGATCGCGTTCAGGTTCGGTTCAGGCGCGAAGTCCCAGATTGCGTGTGTCGACCGGCCGTCGCGCCATCCGTCCCTCGATGCGGCGTCCGGTTCACAGGGACTTCCTGCGGAGACGCGTCGCCTTCCCCTAGGCGGCGCGTCTTTGACTCTGGGGGCTCGCATCGCCATGGTCCGCCGGATGCAAGATCCGCAGCACCACATTCGTTGGCGCGACCTTCAGCTTGATCCGATCCACTGGGTTCGTGAAATCCTCCGCGTTCTGGGCCTGGCCCTGTCGCGCCTGTGGGGCCGCGACGTCATGCTATATGTCGGCGGCGTCTCGTTTTTCGCGCTGCTGGCCGTGTTTCCCGGGCTGGCGATTCTGATCGGTCTCTACAGCTTCTTCCTGACGCCCGAGAGCGCCGCGCGCCAGGCGACCAAGCTGGCCGAACTGATTCCCTCCGGCGCCCGCTCGATGTTTCAGGACGAGCTTTCGCGCCTGGCCCACGCGCCCGGCCAGACCATCTCGCTACAGAGCGGCGTCGTGCTGGTCGTCGGCGCCTACGCCGCCCACCGCGGCTTCAAGGCGTTGCTGGCCGGCCTGTCGTTCATCCACGACGAGGAGGATCAGCGTGGCTTCTTCGGCTTCAACCTGATGGCGCTGCTGGTGCTGATGGCCGCCTTTGGCCTGCTGTTCTTCATGTCGGGTGTCTTCCTGACCCTGCGCCTGCTGGGCTCGGCCATGGATCTGAAGCCGCTGGCCGGGGTCTCGTGGATCCAGTCGGAATGGACCTGGGCCAGCTTCGGCATCGTGGTCGGCATGAGTCTGGTCTACCGCTACGCCATGTCGCGCGAGGTGGTTGGCTGGCGCGCCGCGATCTCGGGCGGCGTCGCGGCGGCGGCCCTCTGCGTGTTCATGTCGTGGGCCAGCGCCTTCTATGTCGAGAAGATCGTCCACCTGGGCGCGACCTACGGCTCGATCTCGGCGGTGATCATCTTCCTGATCTGGTTGTCGTGGAGCGTGAACGCCATCTTTTTTGGCGGGGCCCTGGCCACCGAGGTCGAGATCGCCCTGGATGAACGCCCTCGCGCCCTGCTGGAAGGTCCGAGGGCGATCCCCCTTAAGACGCCTTCTGAACTCGAAAACGGATGACGCCGCCGTCCTGGTCGCTGATCTCCAGCACGGTCGCGCCGATCTGAGCGGCGAAGTGCGGGACGTCGATCCGCGCCATCGGATCGGTGGCCAGCAGGACGAGCTCAGCGCCCCGCGCGGCGGCCTCGTGAGCCTTGCGCAGTCTTAGGGTTGGCACTGGGCAATGATGGCCGCGGGCGTCGACCAGGATCGGATCAGGCATCGGCGAACACCGCCTCTGCCTCGTTGGCCGGCAGGATGCGATATTGGCCAGGCTCCAGGTCGATGGGCAGGGTGAGGCCGCCGATCCGCTCGCGGTGCAGCGTGACCACGTGGTTGCCGACGGCGGCGAACATCCGGCGCACCTGATGATAGCGGCCTTCGGTGATCGTCAGCCTGGCGGTCTTGCCGTCGACGACGTCGAGCTGGGCCGGCAGCAGCGGCTTTTCCTCGCCCTCCAGCATCAGCGTCCCGGCGGCGAACACCACGCCCTCCGAGCCGGCCAGGGGTCGGTCAAGCGTAGCCAGATAGGTCTTGGGCACATGGCGCTTGGGTGAGATCACCCGGTGCAGGAAGTCGCCGTCGTCGGTGATCAGGATCAGGCCGCTGGTGTCCTTGTCCAGCCGGCCGACGGTCGACAGGCCAGGGTCCCGCACCCGCCAGCGGCGCGGCAGCAGGTCGTAGATCTTCTCGCCATCTTCCTTGTGCGAGCAGGTCACGCCCAGCGGCTTGTGCATCAGCAGCACCAGCGGAGCCGGCGGATCGACCGCGACGCCCCGGATGCTCATGCGCTCGGGCAACGTCGCGTCGACGGCGATGCGGACTCCGGCGTCCTTCAGCACCTTGCCGTCCAGGATGACCTTGCCGCTGGCGACCAGAGTCTGGACCTCCTTGCGACTGCCGTAGCCGAGGTTGGCCAGCAGCCGATCCAGCCGGGCCATGAGGGCCTTGGCCATTACTTGCGGGCCTCGAAAACCTTGTAGCCGCCACCCTCGGCGACCAGCCGGACCTTGGCGAAGCTCTCCCCGAGGATCGCCTCGTACGGCAGATGGCGGTTGGCCACGATCCACAAGGTCCCGCCCTTGCGCAGTGCGCCGGCGGCCGAGGCGATGAAGGCCTGGCCCAGGGTCTTGTCCTCGCCACCGCCCTCGTGGAACGGCGGGTTGCTGACGATGAAGTCCAGATCCTTCAATTCGGTCTGACGGACATCATTCCATATGAAGTCGGCGCGCGGATCGGTGACATTGTGGCGGGCCGCATCGAGCGCGCGTCGGTCCAGCTCGACGAGGGTCAGCTTGGTCACCTTGCGCTCGGCCAGGACGTGCAGGGCCAGGAGACCGATGCCCGCGCCGAAATCGGCGCCGGTCCCGGCGAACGGCGGCAGGACCTGCAGCAGGGCGTTGGTGCCGGCGTCCAGACGGTCCCAGCTGAACACGCCAGGCTGGGTCCACAGGCCGTTCTCGGAAATCTGGCGCGGGGCTCCGGCGGCGACGGCTTCGGCAAGGCCCTTGATCACGGCGGGGCGAACCACCAGGCAGATGCGGTTGTGGCGACGGGCGCTCTCGCCGACCTCGCAGCCGAGGGCCTCGAGTTCCTTTTTCAGGCGCAGGCCGCCGCGGTCCTTCGGCGCGAAGGCGGTCATGCGGCCGCCTTGGGCCAGAACGCGCAACGCCTGGGCGAGGACAAATCGTCGCTCCACCGCGCCGGCGGGCGCGCGGACGGTCACGGCGGCGAAGGATTCGTCCGGAATGGAGGCGATGTCGCTGGCGCCGACGACCAGCGGCGACAACTGCACGGCGTCCGCCGCGGATGGCGCCAGGTCATGATCGGCCTGGCCATAGATCGCGGTATTGGAAGCCGACATGCTTGTCCTGAAAGGGTTTTCCGGTCGCCAAGAGCTCTGGCGGGCAGGGTGGGATTCGAACCCACGGTAGACTTTCACCTACGGCGGTTTTCAAGACCGCTGCCTTAAACCACTCGGCCACCTGCCCGGAGCAGGCGGCTATATCAGCGCGTCGGCGCCTTAACCAGACTTCAAAACAAACCGGCGATGATCTGCGCTCGGAAGGGGTGCGACCCGCCTGGACGACCATCGGATGAACCAGCGTATCGATCAGGTTTGGCGAATTGCGCGCAACCTGGGCCTGATGGCCCTGGCGGCCGTGAGCCTCGCCGCCTGCGCCACGCCGAAATACGATCTAGGCAAGTCCGGCTACACGGCCAGCGCCCGCAACGAGACCACGCGCGGTTCGTCGCCACGCTCCGGCTCGACGGTCGGCCGCGACGGCAAGCCGTTGCGCGGCACCGAAAAGCCGTATCAGATCAACGGCGTGTGGTATTATCCGCGCCAGGACAAGGACTACAACGTCGTCGGCGTCGGTTCGTGGTACGGCGCGCAGTTCCACAACCGCCGCACATCCAACGGCGAAATCTTCGACATGGACATCCCGTCGGCGGCTCATAAGACCCTGCCTCTGCCGAGCCTGGTCGAGGTGACCAATCTCGACAACGGCAAGAAAATGATCGTGCGGGTTAACGACCGCGGGCCGTTCGTCGACGGTCGCGTCATCGACCTGTCCAAGGCCGCTGCTCAGCAGCTCGGCTATTACCGTCAGGGCGTCGCCCGCGTGCGGGTGAAATATGTCGGTCCGGCCCCCAAGAACGCCTTCGATGGTCCGCGCCAGTACGCCGTCACGCAGTCCGCGCCGCCGCCGCCGCGCGAGCGCAGCTTTGACGATATCCAGGAACCGAGCCAGCGCGTGCAGGTCATTCCGTCGCGCCAGCCCGATCCGGAGTGGAGCGCGCCCGTCCAGCAGTCGGCCCCGCCGATCAATCCGCCCGATCGCGTCCCCGATCGCGTCTATGCCTCGGCTGGCAAGTCCGGTTTCCGGGTCCAGGCCGGCTCGTTCTCCAGCCGCGAGAACGCCGAAAGGGCCGTGCGCCAGCTTTCGGGCGCGGGCGAGGCGAAGATCGACGCCATCGAGCGGGCCAGCGGCACGCTTTACCGCGTCACCGTGTCGGCCGGTCCTAACGAGGGCGAGGCGTGGAGCCTGCGCCAGCGGGTCGAGTCGCTGGGCTATCAGGGCGCGACGGTTCTTCGTCCGTAACGAGGGGCCGCAACCACCTCTGGACAAGCCCTGGAAACCGGTCGAATGAGGCCGGGTGACCCAGGGTTCTTTCATCAGTTTCGAAGGCGGGGAGGGGGCGGGCAAGTCCACCCAGATCCGCCGCCTGGCCGAGCGGCTGCGAGCGGCCGGCCATGACGTCGTCGTCACCCGCGAGCCGGGCGGCAGCCCCGGCGCCGAGGCGATCCGCGATCTGCTGGTCAACGGTTCGGCCGATCGCTGGTCGCCGGTCACCGAGACCCTGTTGATGTACGCCGCGCGCCGCGACCACCTGGAGCGGGTTATCCGTCCGGCGCTAGCGCAGGGCAAGGTCGTGCTTTGCGACCGCTTCGCCGATTCCACACGGGCCTATCAGGGCGCGGGCGGCGATGCGCCGGCCAGCCTGATCGCGGCGCTGGAAGTCCATGTTTTGAACGGCTCGGTCCCGACCCTGACCCTGATTCTCGATCTGCCGGCCGAGGTCGGCTTGAGCCGGGCCGAGGCGCGGGGCGGCGCGGCCCGGTTCGAATCCAAGGGGCTCGACTTCCACCAGCGCCTGCGCGCCGGCTATCTGGAGATCGCCCGCCAGGAGCCCGAGCGCTGCGTCGTCATCGACGCCGACGCCGAGCTGGACGCCGTGACCGCCGCGATTGTCGAGGCCGTGACCCAGCGGCTGGATCTCTGATGACCCCGGCCCATCCACGCGACGTCTACGGCCTGGACGGCCAGTCCGCCGCCGAGGCCTCGTTCCTCGACGCGCTGGATCGGGGCCGTCTGCACCACGCCTGGCTGCTGACCGGCCCGGAGGGCGTGGGTAAGGCGACGCTGGCCTATCGCATGGCCCGTCGCCTGCTGGGCGCGAAGCCCGATCCGTCGATGGGCCTGCTGGGCGCCGCGCCCTCCGACGTGGTCAGCCGGCAGGTCGCCGCCCGCTCGCATCCGGACCTGATGGTGCTGGAGCGCCTGACCGACGACGGCAAGGCCCGCAAGTCGATCCCGGTCGACGAGGCCCGCCGCCTGCCGGAATTCTTCGCCAATTCGCCGGCCGTCTCGCCCTATCGCGTGGCGATCATCGACGCGGCCGACGACCTGAATGTCAACGCCGCCAACGCCGTGCTGAAGACGCTGGAGGAGCCGCCGCCGCGCGGGGTGATCCTGCTGATCAGCCACGCGCCGGGCAAGCTGTTGCCGACCATTCGCTCGCGCTGCCGTCGCCTGGTCGTGCCCGCGCCAGGCGTGCGGGCCGCCGCCGAGATGGTCGAGCGCATGGCCGACGTCTCCGAGCGCGACGCCGAACGTCTGGCCCGCATGGCCCACGGCGCGCCGGGCAAGGCGCTGCAGCTGGCAGCCGCCAAGGCGATCGAGATGGACGACGCCGCCAACGAGATACTGCGCGGTCTGCCCAAGCTGGACGAGGGCGCGCTCCTCGCTCTGACCGACACCTTCCGGGGCGGCGAGGGCGCGGCGCGGTTCGAGCTCCTGATGGAGCGCATGGCCGACCAGGTGCGGATCTTCGCCACCCAGGTGGCGGCCGATGGCAAGAACTCGCCCGGTCTCGACCGCTGGGCGGCCGTGTGGGAGCGGCTGTCCAACGTGCCCGGCGAGGCCGAGGCCGTGAACCTCGACCGCGCCGATGTGTTCTGGAGCGTCATCTCGGACTTGCGCGCGGCGGCCAAGACGGCGATTTGAGCGGCATGCTCATCGACAGCCACGTGAATCTCCACGCGCCCCAGTTCGCCGAGGACAAGGACGCCGTCATCGCCCGCGCCCGCGAAGCCGGCATCGCCCTGATGGTCACCATCTGCGACAAGGTCTCGTCCTTCGAGGCCGTCCACGCGATCGCCATGGCCGAGCCCGACATCTGGTGCACGGTCGGCACGCACCCGCATGAGTCCAAGGAAGATCCAGACCTGACCGCCGCGCGCTTGATCGAACTGGCCCAGCGCCCGCGCGTCATCGGCATCGGCGAGTGCGGCCTGGACTTCCACTACGACCTGTCGCCCCGCGAGGTGCAAGCGGCCGTGTTCCGCCAGCATTGTGTCGCCGCCCGCGAGAGCGGCCTGCCGCTGGTGGTCCACACCCGCGAGGCCGACGACGTCATGGGCCAGATCCTCGAGGAGGAGTACGCCGCCGGGCCGTTCAAGATCCTGATGCACTGCTACACCAGCGGTCCGGCGCTGGCCGCCCGCGCCATGGCCTTGGGCGCCTGGTTCTCGGTCTCGGGCATCGCGACCTTCAAGGCGGCCGAGGACGTGCGCGAGGTGATCCGCGACATGCCCGCCGACCGGATCATCGTCGAGACCGACTGCCCGTACCTGGCCCCCGTGCCGATGCGCGGCCGTCGCAACGAGCCGGCCTATCTGCCGCATGTCTACGACAAGCTGGCCGAGATCCGGGGCTGGAGCCGGGCGGATACGGAAGCCCGCACCGAGGACGCCTTCTTCAACCTGTTCGACCGGATCCCTCGTCCATGACCGGCCCGCTGGAGTTCACCATCCTGGGCTCCGGCTCGTCCGGCGGCGTTCCGCGCGCCGACGGCGATTGGGGCGACTGCGATCCGGCCGAGCCCAAGAACCACCGATCGCGCTGCTCACTGCTTGTCCGCCGCAAAGGCGAGGGCGGGGCGCGCCATGAGACCACCGTCATCGTCGACACCTCACCCGACCTGCGACTGCAAACCGCCACGGCGGGGGTAAAGCGCGTCGATGCGGCCCTCTATACGCACGACCACGCCGACCAGGCCCACGGCATCGACGACCTGCGGCCCTTCTTCCTGAAGCAGCGGGTCCGCATCCCCACCTGGATGGACCAGGCCACGCATGATGGCCTGCTGACGCGGTTCGGCTATGTCTTCGAGACCCGGGGCGGCTATCCGGCTATCCTGGAGCCGCGCCTGATCCCGCCGCTGGGCCAGGACTTCCAGATCGACGGGCCTAGCGGGTCGATCCCGGTCCACACCTTCGACGTCGACCACGGGGAGATCCGCGCGGTCGGCTACCGGTTCGGCGGCGTGGCCTATACCCCCGACGTCCGCGCCATTCCGGACGGCAGCTGGGCGGACCTGGCCCATCTCGACGTCTGGATCGTCGACGCCCTGCGCTGGACGCCGCATCCGACCCATGCCCACGTCGACCTGGCCCTGGAGTGGATCGGCAAGGCCAGGCCGAAGCGGGCCATCCTGACCAACCTGCACATCGACCTGGACTACAACGCCCTGTCCGCGCGTCTGCCGCCGGGGGTCGAGGCGGGCTACGACGGCCTGCGGTTCACGGTCTAGGCAACTTTTCGGACGGTGGCGGAGTTCTCCAACAGCGCCGCCCCGAACAGCGCCTGTATGCGTTTTGGGCGTCGAAAGGCACGCTTGGCGGCAACTTTTGCCAAGTTTGGCGAAAACTTGGCTTTACGTAACAGCGTTGAAATAAGCTCGTCCAACAACACCGTCATAGGGACGCGGTAGGGTCACCTTCCCGAGCGTCATTGACCACACCATCCCATGGCCGAAACCGTCACCATATCCCGAGAGATCTTCCAGCGCCTCCGCTCGCGCCTGCCGGCGGTGACGCGCGAGCACCTGTTCGACTGCTACGCGATCAGCGAAACCACCTGGACCAAGCTGCGCGACGGCAAGCCGGTGAAGCGCTCGACCCTCGATCGGATACTGGCCAAGCTGGCCGCGCTCGACGCCAGGCTCGCGGCCTAAGCGCGTCCTGCGGGGAGTCGATCTTTATGCCGCCCTTATGCGGCGGCTCCGCTTCGGCATAGAGCCCTTACGCCCGGACATGGTCCATGGCCTCCGACACCAAAGGAGGCCGTTATGGCTGATCTTATCTTCGGGGCGCTGGCGGTTGGCCTGTTCGCCCTGTTCGGCGCTTTCGCCGCCGCGCTGAGGCGCGTGTGACCATGCTCGTGAACTTCCTGTGGGCCGCCGGGGCGATCGTCGTCGCCGGCTACA
The DNA here is from genome assembly GCF_058681225.1 of Caulobacter sp. FV1ye6ST. Lineage (NCBI taxonomy): Bacteria > Pseudomonadati > Pseudomonadota > Alphaproteobacteria > Caulobacterales > Caulobacteraceae > Caulobacter > Caulobacter sp. FV1ye6ST. The sequence continues at coordinate 2,486,900 of NZ_CM178733.1, read as the reverse complement.
TGGTCGCGGCGATGCTGCGACCCGACAAGTTCTGACGGACATACCCCTATGAATTGGCAAGGGTGGGCGGAGATCGCCCTCACGCTTGGCCTGGCGGTCGCGATCGGCTGGCCGCTGGGCGTTTTCATGTCGCGCGTCTGGAATGGCGAGCGCACCTGGCTCGATCCGGTAATGAAGCCGTTCGAAGCCGTCTTCTACACCGCCTGCGGGGTCGACCCGAAGAAGAGCCAGACCTGGCATGGCTATGCCCTGGCGCTGCTGGCGTTCAACCTGATGGGCTTTCTGTTCACCTACGCGGTGCTGCGCCTGCAGGGCGTGCTGCCTTTGAACCCGCAGGGCTTCGCTGGCCTGTCGGGGCACTTGGCGTTCAACACCGCCATCAGCTTCGTGACCAACACCAACTGGCAGAGCTATGCGGGCGAGACGACCATGTCGACGCTCAGCCAGATGCTGGTCCTGACCACCCAGAACTTCGTCTCGGCCGCGACCGGCGCGACCGTGGCCGCCGCCTTGGCGCGGGCCTTCACGGCCAACCGCGGCGAGGGTGTCGGTAACTTCTGGGCCGACCTGGTCCGCACCACGCTCTATGTGCTGCTGCCGCTCTCGTTCGTGCTGGCGGTGCTGCTGGTCGCCCTGGGGCTGCCCCAGACCCTGTCGGCGGGCGTCTTGGCCCAGACGATGGAAGGCGCCGAGCAGAAGATCTCGCTCTACGCGGTAGCCTCGCAGGAAGCCATCAAGATGCTGGGCATCAACGGTGGCGGGATCTTCAACGCCAACTCCGCGCACCCGTTCGAGAACCCGTCCGCGCTGACCAACCTGATCACGGCGACCTCGATCAATGTGCTGGGCTGGGCCGCCTTCTTCGCCTTCGGTCGTAGCGCCCTCGCCAAGAAGGACATTCGCGCCTTGGTGATCGCCGCCTCCGTGCTGCTGTTCGCCGGCGCGGCGACCATCTACGCGGCCGAGACCCGCACGCCGCCAGCCCAGATGGCCGCCGGGGTCGAGACGACCGTCAACATGGAAGGCAAGGAAGTACGCTTCGGCGCCCCGGCCACCGCCGCCTGGGCCGCCGCCACGACCGGCGCCTCGAACGGTTCGGTCAACGGCATGCACGCCAGCCTTATGCCGCTGGGCGGCGGCATGGCGATGTTCCTGATGCACCTGGGCGAGATCCTGCCCGGCGGCATCGGTTCGGGCATCGCCATCATGGTGGTCATGGCCATCCTGACCGTGTTCGTCGCTGGCCTGATGGTGGGCCGCACGCCGGAATATATGGGCAAGAAGATCGAAGCGCGCGAAGTGAAGCTGTCGATCCTGGCGGTCATGGCCATCCCGGTCTCGACCCTGGGGTTCGCGGCCATCGCCGCGGTGCTGCCCGAAGCCCTCAAGGGCCTGATGCACACTGGCCCGCACGGCCTGTCGGAGATCCTCTACGCCTACACCTCGGCGACGGCCAACAACGGCTCGGCGTTCGCGGGACTCACGGCCAATGCGCCGTGGTGGGACACGACCCTGGGCGTCTCCATGATGCTGGGCCGCTTCCCGCCGATCGTCGCGGTGCTGGCCATCGCCGGCGCCCTGGCGGCCAAGCCCAAGCTGGCGCCGTCGGCCGGTACGCTGCCCACGCACGGCGGTCTCTTCGTCGGCCTCCTGATCGGGGTGATCCTGATCCTCGGCGGCCTGCAATTCTTCCCCGCTCTGGCCCTGGGTCCGATCGTCGAGCACTTCCAAGCGCTCGCCTTCGTGGCCGGCCATTGATCGAAGGCGATCACTCCCATGACAACCGTTGAAACCCATTCTGGCGAGGGCCCCCAGAAGAGCGGGCGCGCGCTCGCCGGCGGCCTCTCCGGGGCGGTCCTGGCCCGCGCGGCCAAGGACAGCTTCGTGAAGCTGGATCCGCGCAAGCTGACCAGCAATCCTGTGATCTTCGCCACCTGGATCGTGGCCCTGCTGTCGACCATCTCGGCGGTCGCGGCCCTGGTCTCGCACCAGTCGGCGGGCTTCGCCCTTCAGGTCGCCCTCTGGCTCTGGGCCACCGTGCTGTTCGCCAACCTGGCCGAAAGCGTCGCCGAAGGCTGCGGCAAGGCGGCGGCCGACAGCCTGCGCGCTGCTCGCGTCACCACCAAGGCCAAGCTGATCGTCGATCCCAACACCGGAACCTGGATCCCGACCCCGGCCCACAAGCTCGGCGTAGGGGAGATCATCCTGGTCGAGGCTGGAGACGTCATCCCGACGGACGGCGAGATCATCGAAGGCATCGCCAGCGTCAATGAAGCCGCCATCACCGGTGAAAGCGCGCCGGTCATCCGCGAGAGCGGCGGCGACCGTTCCGCGGTCACCGGCGGCACCACACTGGTCTCCGACTGGCTGAAGATCCGCGTCACCGCCGCGCCGGGCTCGACCTTCCTGGACCGCATGATCGCCATGGTCGAGGGCGCGGACCGTCGCAAGACGCCCAACGAGATCGCCCTGGCCGTGCTGCTGGCGGGCCTGACCCTGATCTTCCTGATCGCGGTCGTCACCCTGCTGGGCCTGGGCAAGTTCTCGGGCGTCAATCTGGACCCGATCGTGCTGGGGGCGCTGTTCATCACGCTCATCCCCACGACCATCGGCGGCCTCCTGTCCGCCGTCGGTATCGCCGGCATGGACCGCCTGCTGAAGGTCAACGTCCTGGCCACCTCGGGCCGGGCCGTGGAAGCGGCCGGCGACGTCGACACCCTGTTGCTGGACAAGACCGGCACCATCACCTTCGGCAACCGCATGGCCACCGAGGTGATCCCGGCCCCCGGCGTGCGTGCCGATATCGCGCTCCGCGCGGCTTTGATGGCCTCCATGGCCGACGAGACTCCGGAGGGCCGCTCGATCATCGAGCTGGGCCGCAACCAGGGCGTCGTGGTCGAGGCGCCGGAAGGCGCGACCGCCATCGCCTTCAGCGCCACGACTCGTCAGTCGGGCCTGGACGCCGGTGGCCGCAGCTGGCGCAAGGGCGCGGTCGACGCGGTTTACCGCTCGCTGGCCCTGGATCCGAAGACCGTCCCGGCCGAGGTCAACGCCGCGGTGGACCGTATCGCTCGCTCGGGCGGCACGCCCCTGGCCGTCAGCGAGGACGGCGCCCTGGTCGGCGTCATCCACCTGAAGGACGTTGTGAAGCCCGGCGTGAAGGCCCGTTTCGCCGATCTGCGCCGCATGGGCCTGCGCACCGTGATGATCACCGGCGACAACCCGGTGACCGCCGCGGCCATCGCCTCGGAAGCCGGCGTCGACGACTTCCTCGCCGAGGCCACGCCCGAGGACAAGCTGCGCCTGATGCGCGACGAGCAGGCCAAGGGCCGGCTGGTGGCCATGTGCGGCGACGGCGCCAATGACGCGCCCGCCCTGGCTCAGGCCGATGTCGGGGTGGCCATGCAGACCGGCGCCCAGGCCGCTCGCGAGGCCGGCAACATGGTCGATCTCGACAGCGACCCGACCAAGGTCATCGAGATCGTCGAGGTCGGAAAGCAGATGCTGATCACCCGCGGCGCCCTGACGACCTTCTCGATCGCCAACGACGTGGCCAAGTACTTCGCCATCATCCCGGCGATGTTCGTGGTCGCCCTGCCGGCCCTGGGCGCGCTGAACGTCATGCATCTGCACAGCCCCCAGAGCGCGATCCTGTCGGCGGTGATCTTCAACGCCCTGATCATCGCGGCGCTGATCCCGCTAGCCCTGAAGGGCGTGAAGTATCGCGCCATCGGCGCCGGCAAGCTCCTGTCGCGCAACCTTACGGTCTACGGCCTGGGTGGTCTGATCGCCCCGTTCGTCGGCATCAAGCTGATCGACCTGATCATCTCGGCCCTGGGCCTGGCCTGATCCTTTCGGAGACAAATCCCATGATTTCTCACCTTCGCCCGGCCCTGGTCTCGATGGGCCTGTTCATGGCGCTCCTGGGCGTCGCCTATCCCCTGGCCGTCACCGGCGTCGCCCAGGCGGCCTTCCCGGCCCAGGCCAACGGCAGTCTGGTCAAGGACGCCAAGGGGACGGTCGTCGGCTCGTCCCTGATCGCCCAGGGCTTCAGCAAGCCGCGATATCTGCATCCGCGTCCTTCGGCGGCGGGTAACGGCTATGACGCCTCGGCGTCGGGCGGCTCGAACATGGGTCCGCTGAACGACAAGCTGATCGCGCGGGAGAAGACCGACGCAGCCGTGCTGCGGACCGAGAACCCCGGCGTGGCCATCCCGGCCGATGCGGTCACCACTTCTGGCTCGGGCCTGGATCCGGCCGTCTCGCCCGCCAACGCCCGCTTCCAGGCGCCCCGGATCGCCCGGTCGCGCGGCGTGCCCGTGGGCGAGGTTGAGGCGGTGATTGACGCCCACACCACGGCGCCGCTACTGGGCTTCATCGGCCAGCCGGCGGTGAATGTCCTGGCCGTCAACCGGGCGCTCGACGCGCGTTTCCCGAAGGACGGCTAGTTGCCAACCGAGGATCGCTCCCACAACGAACCTGGGCGTCCCGATCCCGAGGCGCTCCTGGCCGCCGCCAATCGTGCGCGCCGGGGGCGCCTCAAGGTGCTTCTGGGCATGGCCCCGGGGGTGGGCAAGACCTACGAGATGCTGCGCGCCGCCCGCCGCCGCAAGGCCGAGGGCGTCGACGTCCTGATCGGCGTCGTCGAGACCCACGGCCGCCGCGAGACCGAAAGCCTGCTGCGCGGCATGGAGCTCCTGCCGCGCAAGTCGATCGAGCATCGCGGCAATGTGCTGATGGAGTTCGACCTCGACGAAGCCTTGGCGCGCAAGCCCAAGGTGCTGCTGGTCGACGAATACGCCCACTCCAACGCGCCCGGCTCGCGCCATCCCAAGCGCTGGCAGGATGTCGAGGAACTGCTGGCCGCCGGCGTGGACGTCTGGACCACCCTGAACGTCCAGCACCTGGAAAGTCTGGTCGAGGTGATCCTGCGCATCACGGGCGTGCGCCAGCGCGAGACGGTCCCCGACAGCGCCCTGTCCCGGGCCGACTCCATCGAGCTGGTGGACATCACGCCCGAAGAGCTGCGCGAGCGGATGGCGGCGGGCAAGGTCTATGTTCCCGAGACCGCGCGTCTGGCGGCGGACAACTTCTTCAAGGTCGAGAACCTCACCGCCCTGCGCGAACTGGCCCTGCGCCGCGCGGCCCAGACCGTCGACGACCAACTGGTCGCCGCCATGCGCGAGAAGGGCGTCGAGGGCCCATGGGCGGCGGGCGAGCGGATCCTGGTCCTGGTCAGCGGCGACGCCATGGCTGGCTCTCTGGTCCGCGCCGGGCGGCGGCTGTCGGACATGATGATGGACGCGCCCTGGATCGTCGCCCACGTCGAGCGCGCCGATCGTCCGGCGGCGGGCGAGGGCAGCGCGGCCCGACTCAGCGAAGCCTATCGTCTGGCGGAACAGTTGGGCGGGACGACCGTCGCGCTGACGGGCGGCGATATCGTCGCGACCGTCATGGCCTATGCCCGGCGCAGCAATGTCACCCAGATCGTCATCGGCAAATCGGTCGAGAGCCGGTGGCGCGAGCTTCTGGGTCGGTCGCTCGCGGTGGCCCTGCTGCGCGAGGCGCGGGGCGTCGCCGTCCACGTGGTCACCGAAGCCAGCCATGAGCGGCAGTCGAAACCCACAAAGCCTTTCGGCCTGGGCGCCTGGCGGGGCTATGCCGTCGGCGCGTTGTTCGTTGTCGCCGCCACGCTCGGCGCCTGGGGGCTGGACGTCGTCTTCGACCACGTCGATCTGGGGATGATCTTTCTGGCCGCTGTCCTGGCCGCCGGCGTGCTGCACGGGCTGAGGCCGGCGTTGGTCGCCGCGACCGTGGCCTTCTTCATCTACAACTACCTGTTCCTGGAGCCGCGCTACAGCCTGGCGATCGGCTCGCCGACGGACTTCATCACCCTGGTGGTGTTCTGGGCCGTGGCCCTGGCGTCGGGTGGCCTGGCGGGGCGGGTTCGCGATCAGGCCGTGGGCTCGCAGCGCCGCGCCGCCGCCGTCGCCACCCTGCTGGCCGCGAGCCGGACGCTGTCAGCGGCCACGGGCAGGGACGCCGTCGCCCACGCCCTGGCCGAGCAGGTCGCCGCCGCGGCGGGTGGGCGCTCGATGGTGCTGTTGCCGCGTGACGCGGAGATCGTCCCGACCGCCGGCGCGCCCGGCCTGGAGCCGCTCGACGCGGCCCAGATGGCCGCCGCGCGCTGGGCCTGGGAAAAGGGCGAGGCGGCGGGCTTCGGGACCGGCACGCTGCCGCAAGCCCGCTGGACCTTCTGGCCGCTGCAGGGCGTGCGCGCCCGCACCGGCGTGGCCGGCGTGGAAGCCGGCGCCGCCCCGCCGGGCTCGGACCTGGAGCGCCTGGTCCTGGCGCTGCTGGAACAGGGCGCCGTGGCGCTGGAGCGCTCGCAACTGGCGTCCGAGGCGCTCGAGACCGAGACCCTGCGCCGGGCCGACCGCTTCCGTTCGGCGCTGATGAACTCGGTCAGCCATGACCTCCGCACGCCGCTGTCGACCGTGCTGGGGGCTTCCAGCACCCTGCTCGACTACGGCGACAAGATGAAGAAGGCCGTGCGCGATGACCTGCTGATCAGCATCCGCGAGGAAGCCGAGCGCCTCAGCCGCTACGTCGCCAATCTGCTGGACATGACCCGCCTGGAGGGCGGCGGGCTGAAGCTTCGCACCGACTGGGTCGACGTGCGCGATGTGCTCAACGCCGCCGCCGAGCGGGTGACGCGCCGCCTGGGCGGACGCGGCCTGGTTCGAGACTATCCTGGGTCTCTGACTCTGGTCCAGGCGGACGCGAGCCTGTTGGAACAAGTCATTGTCAACATCCTGGAAAACGCCATCACCTACAGTGAACCGAGCAGCCGGATCGAACTCGCTGCTTACGAGGATCGCGGCAATGTCGTGATCAGCGTCGAGGACGAGGGCAGGGGCGTACCGCCCGCCGAGCTGGAGCGGATCTTCGACAAGTTCCACCGCATGGAGGAGCCCAGCGATCGTCATCAGGGCGCTGGCCTGGGCCTGGCCATCGCCAAGGGCTTCGTCGACGCCATGGGCGGCCGGATCGCCGCCGCCAGCCCGATCCGCGACGGGCGCGGCACGCGGGTGCTGATCAGCCTGCCCAAGGCCGTCGCCACGCCGCGCGATCTGCTATGAGCCGCTGATGAACACAGGACGCCAACGCATCCTCGTCATCGACGACGAGCCGCAGATCCACCGTTTCCTGGGCCCGGCTCTGGACGCGGCCGGCTACGAGCCGCTCCGCGCCGACGGCGGTCAGGAGGGCCTGCGCGCCATCGCCCTGTGGTCGCCCGACGCCGTGGTGCTGGATCTCGGCTTGCCCGACATGGACGGCAAGGATGTGCTGGAAAAGGCCCGGGCCTTTTACGATGGTCCGATCCTGATCCTGTCGGCCCGCGACCGCGAGATCGAGAAGATCGAGGCCCTGGACCGAGGCGCCAATGACTATGTCGAAAAGCCTTTCGGGGTCGGCGAACTTCTGGCCCGTCTGCGCGCCGCCATGCGCCAGGCCGGGCGGGCCCAGGCCCCCAGCGGGCCGATCCGCGCCGGCGAGGTCGAGATCGATCTGGAGAAGCGTCGCGTCACCCGCGCCGGAGAGGCCGTGAAGCTGTCGCCGCGCGAATACGATGTGCTGGTCCGTCTGGCTCTCGGACACGGCAAGGTGCTGACCCACAAGGAGCTGCTGACCGCCGTCTGGGGACCCGCGCACGCGCGGGACACCCAATATCTGCGCGTCTTCGTCGGCCAACTTCGCCAGAAGCTGGAGGCGGACCCGGCGTCGCCGAAGCTTCTGCAGACCGAGCCTGGCGTCGGCTACCGTTTCGTCGACGACGGGGCTTGATCAGCGCCCACCGATCTCGATGCGGCGCACGCGTATGGCTGGCTGGCTGCCAATCTTCATCATGTAGCTGCCCATGGCGGCCTTTCTGACCTCGATGGTGTCGCCGGCCTTGGGCGGCTTGCCGAGCATGGTGTCATCGATCTGACGCCACACCGCGCCGTCCTCCAGCGTGACCACTAGCCGTTGCTCGGCGTCGACGCGGGCGCTCTTCACCACGGACTGCATCTTCTCGGTCTCGGCCTTGTCGGCGCCCTTGTCGAGGATCGACAGTGTCGGCAACTCCAGGCCGAACGCCTGGCGGCGCGCGGCGCGGGCCGTCTGCTTGTCGATGATGATGACCTCGCCCGTTTCCTGGGCCTTGGTCACCGACTGGGCGGCCTTGTCGTAGCAAGCCAGCCGCTCGGCGTCGGCCGTGAGGGCGCGGCAAGCCTTCAACGCGGCGATCACCGCTGGCTCGGCGGGCTCGGCGGCCCCAGCGAGTTCAGGGGCGGCGATGAGGGCGATCGCGGCGGCGAGCAGCAGCTTGGTCATCTAGAACTCCTTGCGCGGCGAAGTCTTAAACGGCGACGGGGGCGTCGCCCAGTAGCCATCCGGTCAGCGAAAGCCTTTTGGCCGCGGCATAGGAGGCGACCTGGGCCACCGAATGGGCGGTGGGCACCTTGAACAAGGTCAGCACGTTGAACGCCGGCTGGAAGCCTCGCGTGACGTTGCCCTCGGCGTCATGGAACAGGAGTTGCCCGCCCCAGTCGGCGCGCCAGTTTCGGGTGAAGCCCAGGGTGAACGCGGCCAGGCGCGTGTCCTTGCGGTGGCTGTCGTCATGCAGGGTGAGGAAGTCGCCGGGGCGGTAGTAGGAGGCCTGGACCCGAACGCCCGCCACGGCGGGCGCGCCGATTGCTCGCCGGCCGAACTCGAGAAAGTCCTCGCTCTGCAGGAACTGCGTCGCCCGGTGGATGCGCGCTTCATCGCCGCGCTGATATTCGTCTTGCAGGGCATAGGACATGTGCACGAACGAAAAGCCGGTCGCCGCGCGCTTCAGCGCGCCTTGCAGGAACTGCCGGACCTGCGCCTCGCCGAACTTCTTGATCACCTCGGGCGTGATGACCAGCGTTTCGGACGTCTCGTCGGGCGCCACGATGTTCCAGGTCAGGCCCTCCATCGCTCCGGCGACTTCCTCTGCGTCGGCCGGGGCCAGGAAGACGGGAATCTGCACGAATCCGTCCCGCGCGAACCTTGTCGCGAACGTCTCTGTCGGCAGGTCGCCATTGATTCTGAGGGGCGGGTGCGCGGGCATGCGGGACTCGTCGGTGAGGGATCGTGAGCATGGATTTGCTCGTATTTTATTCAAGCGGTGCTTTTCGTTCCCGTGCAACTGTCCCTGTGGCTTAAATCGCCATTACCTGAGGCGACTTGTCGCAGGCGTGAGCGCATTTCAAGTCGAAAAACGAATATTGTCGCAATTTGAACGCCTGAAAGGCGAGAAACGCAGCATAACGCGACGTCGATCCGAGTTCATGGAAGAACTTTTTCCTTGCGGCGAGTGGGGGCTGAACTAGAGCGGCGACGTCATTGGATTGCGACGGAAACGCCAAGTATCGAGCGATTACTTCGTATATCGTGTACGGCATTGCCTATATGCAATGAAGGCGTCGTCGCCATCCTCTTGAAATTACACATTCTTGGCCGGATCGTGGCCAGGGCTTGTGTCAGGTGCGTCACATTTGGGTAACACGTGGAAATTTCCTGGGCAGTCGCGCCACCATCCTGATTGACCAAAGGTCTTCGAATTCCACTCTTGCGCAAAACCCGGTTCCAGGGGGGACAGGGGGAGCGCCGTATGCTCGTCCGCAGGGCTCGGCGTATAGTTTTGGAGGTGGAATTTGTTTAGTGTGACCACTCGTAGAAAGCGCCTGCTGGCGTCTTCGATCCTTTGCGGTTTCATGCTGCCGGCCGCTGGCGCCTGGGCGCAGCAAGCCGCCGCGCCGAGCGACTCCGCTCAGGTCGAAGAGATCGTCGTCACCGGTTCGCGCATCGCGCGTCCGGACCTGACGTCCTCGAGCCCCGTCGCCGTGGTCGGCGATAAGGAGCTCAAGCAGTCGGGTGTGGTGAACACCGAAAACCTGCTGAACACCCTGCCGCAGGCGGTTCCGGGCATCACCTCGACCGTCAACAACGGCAGCAACGGTACGGCCACGGTCAACCTGCGCGGCCTCGGCTCGAACCGGACCCTGGTGCTGGTCGATGGCAAGCGCCAGACCCCGACCACCCAGGGCGGCAGCGTCGACCTGAACCTGATCCCGCCCGCCCTTATCAAGCGCATCGACGTCGTGTCGGGCGGCGGCTCGGCCGTTTACGGCTCGGACGCTGTCGCTGGCGTCGTGAACTTCATCCTGAAGCAAGACTTCGAGGGCATGGAATTCACGGCCGGCTACTCGCAAGCCCGTGACGGTCAAGCTCCGGTCTACTCGTCTGACCTTACCATCGGCGCCAACTTCGCCGATCGTAAGGGCAACGTCGTCCTCAGCCTGGGCTACAACAAGCGTGAAGCCCTGACCCAAGGCGAGCGCGGCGGCATGCTGAGCACGGCCTGGGGCGACAACGCCACCAAGACCGGCTTCGTGCCGTCGGGCTCGGGTTCGAACGAACCGGGCCAGGTCGGCGCCTTCGTCGCCGGCAAGTTCATCACCCTGCCGGGCGTGGCCAACAACGCCGCGAACGCCGCGCTGTTCCTGACGGACGGCAACGTCCGCCTCTACAATTCGGCCAACGACACCTACAACTTCGCGCCGGTCAACTACGTCCAGACGCCGCAAGAGCGCTTCTCGGTCACGTCGATGGCCAACTACGAAATCAAGCCGGGCCTGAAAGTTTACGCCAAGGGTAACTTCGTCAACAGCCAGGTCGTGACCCAGCTGGCCCCGACCCCGGTCGGCAGCCGTACCTTCCGCTTCTCGCTGGACAACAACCCGTTCCTGACGCCGGCCGCCAAGGCCGCGCTGAACAGCCTGGGTTCGTCGACCGCCTACACCATCCCGGCCTCGAGCTCGTGGACGGCCGGCACGTTCACCGACGTCGATGCCAACAACAACGGCATCTACGACACCGTCACCGGCGTGTTCAACCGCCGCCTGACCGAAGTCGGCCCGCGGATTTCGAAGTTCAACTTCTTCGGCTACCAGATGCAGCTGGGCCTGAAGGGCGACATCGAGGCCATCAACGGCGGCTTCGATCTGTATTATCAATACGGCAACACCCATGGCAGCAACTCGCTGATCGGCGACACCAGCCTGTCGCGCATCCAGCAGGCCCTGCTGCTGAACGCGGCTGGCACCGGCTGTCTGGATCCGTCGGGCGGCTGCGTGCCGATCAACCTGTTCGGTCAAGGCAACATCTCGGCCGCCGCCGCGAACTTCATCAAGACCCGCATCAACTCGTCGCAAGACTATGAGCAGCAGTACGGCGGCTTCAGCATCAACGGCGACACGGCGAACATGTTCTCGCTGCCGGCCGGCCCGATCGGCTTCGCCATCGGCGCCGAGTACCGCGCTGAAGAATTCGCCTTCCTGCCCAGCCAGGATCTGGCTACCGGCAACCTGACGGGCTTCAACGCCAGCCCGCCGGTTTCGGGTCGTTTCGACGTCTACGAAGGCTACGCCGAACTGCTGGTTCCGCTGTTGAAGGACCTGCCGCTCATCAAGTCCCTGGACCTGGAGTTGGCTGGCCGTACGTCGGACTACACCGGCCAACCGCACCCGGTTAAGACCTACAAGGTCGCCGGTTCGTGGAAGGTGTTCGACGACCTGATGCTGCGCGCTTCGTACAACAAGGCGATCCGCGCTCCGTCGATCGGCGACCTGTACGCGCCGCAAAGCAACGGCTTCCCGACCGCCACCGACCCCTGCTCGGCGCGCGCCGCTCCGACGGCCGCCATCCGTCAGGCCTGCATCAACTCGGGCGTCGCGGCCAGCGTCGTCGGCCTGATCAACGCCAACCAGCAGACCCAGACCCTGTCGGGCGGCAACCCGAACCTGCGTCCTGAATCGGGCAAGACCTTCACGGCCGGCTTCGCCTATACGCCGTCGTGGCTGCCGGGCTTCTCGATGACCGCCGACTACTTCGACATCAAGATCGACGACGCGATCGCCTCCTTCGGCGGCAGCGCTTCGAACGTCATGAACGTCTGCTATGGCGCGCTGGTCAACGGCAACCCGAACTCACCGTACTGCAAGGCCATCAACCGCCTCGCCAACGGCTCGATCGACTACATCTCGCTGACCGCGCAAAACGTGGCCACGATCACGACGGCGGGTCTGGACATCGGCGTCGCCTACCGCACGACCCTGGAAAACCTGGGTCTGCCGGATTGGGGTTCGCTGGCTTTCCGCTCGCTGTACACCAACACCTGGGACTCGACCACGACGCCGGATGAGATATCGTCGCCGGTGAAGTGCGCCGACAAGTTCGGTACGCGGTGCGGCAACCCGACCCCGCGCCACAAGCTGCGTTCGACGATGAACTGGACCATGAACCAGTTCGGCGTGAACGTGGTCTGGAGCCACCTGGACGACGTCAATGACGACGCCGCCACGGTTTACACCGTCGAGCGTATCGGCGCGAAGAACTACTGGGATCTGTCGGGCGACTGGAGCATCAACGACCACGTCGCCTTCACGGCTGGCGTGCGCAACCTGACGCAAGAGAAGTACCCGATCCTGGGCGGCAACGCCTCGCCGTCGAACAGCGGTTACCCCGCCACGTACGACGTCCTGGGCCGGACGTTCTTCATCAACGCCCGCCTGCGCTACTAAGAGATCTGAACCTCCTCGGCGCCTCGGCGTCGGGGAGGGGATCTCGGCAAAAGGCCCGCCCCGATCACTCGGGGCGGGCCTTTTTCTGTTCAATGTCGTGGTGAAACGCTCAGCGCGGCGTGACGTCGAAGGCCATGGTCAGGCGATGACCAGGATCGGAGAATGGCCGCGTCCCGTGCCAGAAGCATGACGGGAACAGCACCAACACGCCGCGCTCGGGCTTGACCATGTGCTCGGCGGGCAGGGCGGGAGACGTCCGACAGCCTGGCAGGCCGAACTGCAGCCAGCCCTCGCGGGTCTCGCCGTCATCGACGACGGCCGGCAGGTCCAGATAGAAGGCCGAGGAAATCCAGCCCTTCGGGTGGACATGGTCGGCGTGAAAACCGTCTGAGCGCAGGCGCACCGACCAGCCGCCGGCGAAGTCGAAGGCCGCCGAGCGACGCGCGCGTATCGGATCGTCACCGGGGCCGAGATCCTCGATATAGCGCGCCACCGCCTTGCGGGCCGAAACGAAGAAGGCGCGCACCAGCGGCTCCTCCGAACGGTCCAGGGAGGGAACCTGAGTGCCGCCGCGCAGCGACTGTTGCAGCGGGTGGGTCTTGAGGTCGTGCAGCTCCAGCAGTCGCGCGCGCAGCGCCTCGAGGAACGTCTCCAGGTCAGGCCAGCCGTCAGGCGTCTCCAGGCGATAGGCGCGGACGAGCCGATCGTAGTCGCTAAACGGCGCCAGGCGCGGGTCCTGGGTCAACCGCCAGGCGGTGTTGCGCAGGGCTAGGGCGTACTGGTCTCGCGGCGTGGCCGCCACCAGTTGTTCGGCCGTCTGGGCGGCCGCCTGGGCCTGGCCGTCCGCCAGAAGGGCCTCGCAGAGCACGGCGTGGACCTCGGTCGCGGCGGGCGCCAGGCGCTGGGCCGCGCGGGCATGGGCCAGCATCCGAGCGGCGTCGCCAACCGCGCCGGCCGCGCGCGCCACGGCCAACCGCAGCAGTACATCGTTTGGCGAGGCCCCAACGGCGGCTTCCAGCGTCGCGTCAGCCCCGGCTTGATCACCCGCGAACGTCAGCACGGTGCTCTTGATCAGCCACAGGCCCGCATCGGCGGGATGCTGGCGCAGCGCGGCTCCCAGCACGGTCAGGGCCTCGTCCTGCCGTCCCGAGCGCATCCAGCGCAGTTGAGCCAGGTCCAGATGCGCGGCCGCGTAGCTGGGCCGCCGGGCGAGGGCGGTCAGGAAGGCCTTTTCGGCCTCGTCGTAGCGACGCAGGCCCTGCAGGGCCTTGCCTAGCACCAGCCAGACCTCCGGGGCATCCAGGCCCAAGGCTAGGGTGCGGCGCGCGGCGGCTTCGGCTTCGGCGTCGATCTTCAGGTCGCCCAGCGTGGCGGCCAGATTGTACCAGGCGAAGCGGTCTGACGGCGCCCGCGTCACCGCGCGCCGGTTGAACGCCACCGCGTCCTCGGCGCGGTCCAGGGCCTTCAGCGCCGCGGCGTGCGCCATCAGCAGGCCCGGCGTGGCGTTGCTGGCCTGGGCCGCCGATCGCGTCAGGCTCAGCGCCTCCGCCGCCTGGCCGCGATCGATAAGGGTCCAGGCATTGTGCGTGAGCGAGTCGGTCATGGATCGTGGCGGATTGCGAAGGATCCGATCCTAGAAAGAGGCCGGGCGCATTCAAAGGACTATCGCGGGGAACCGACCTTCGACTTCGGAAGCGCGGTGATGGGCTCCGCGATCCAGCCGCGTCGTCGCCGCATGGCGGCCGGCCTTTGTTGAGAATGTGGTGGTCGTATTCGCGGACGCATGGGAGTCTCTGGTCCGTCCGACAGGGAGCCAAGGCGCCGCATGCTGACCCGATCCACCTTTACGCTACTCGGCCTGTTGGTCACGTCCTCGGCCCTGGCCCAGAGCAAGCCGGAGGACACCGAGGTCTGGAAGCCCGTTCCGCCGGCTGTCTCTCCCGCGGCGACGCCCGGCGGCGCGCCCTCCGACGCGATCGTGCTGTTCGACGGCCGTGACCTCGGCCAATGGGTCGCCACGCAGGACAAGTCGCCGGCCGCCTGGACAGTCGCGGATGGCCTGATGACCGTCGACAAGTCGAAGGGCAATATCGAGACCCGGCGGGCGTTTCGCGACTACCAGCTGCATCTCGAATGGCGCATCCCGGCCGGGATCACGGGCTCTGGCCAGGCGCGCGGCAATAGCGGCGTCTTCCTGGCGTCCACCGGCGACGGCGACAAGGGCTACGAGGTGCAGATCCTCGACAGCTTCGAGAACCCGACCTACGTCAACGGCCAGGCGGCCAGCGTCTACAAGCAGTATCCGCCCCTGGTGAACGCCAGTCGCGAGCCGGGCGCGTGGCAGATCTATGACATCGTCTGGCGCGCGCCGGTCTTCGACACGAACGGCGCGCTCGTTTCACCCGCCGTGGTCACCGTGATCCACAATGGCGTTCTGGTCCAGGACAACGCGGTGCTGGCTGGCGAGACGGTCTATATCGGCAAGCCGAGCTACAACGCTCACGGGGCCGCGCCGATCAAGCTGCAGGCGCATGGCGATCCCAGCGCGCCGATCAGCTTCCGAAACATCTGGGTTCGCGAGCTGTCGCCGCGCCCCTAGGCGGGCGGCGGGGCGGCGCTCGACCTCACCACTAGCCGGTGAGGCAGGGTGACGTTCTGCAGCGCGGTGGCGCGACCGCTCAGGATGTCCATCAGCAGGCGCACCACTTCGTGGCCGATCTGCTCCTTGGGCTGACTGACCGTGGTCAGCTGCGGGTGCAGATACTGGGCGAAGCGGATGTCGTCGAAGCCGACCAGCGACACGTCCTCGGGACAGCGCAGGCCGCGTTGCCGGATCGCCTCCAGCGCGCCCATGGCCATCTCGTCGCTGAAGCAGAAGATCGCCGTCGGTCGGCCGGGTTCGTCCAGGAGCTCGCCGGTCTGGCGCACGCCGGACTCGATCGAGAAGTCGCCGATGGCGATGCGCAGGGCGCTGGCGCGGCCGTGGCGGTGGGCCGCCGACAGCACGCCGGCCAGGCGATCGCTGCTGATCGGGCTGGCCAGCGGGCCGGTCACCACGCCGATGCGTGTGTGGCCCAGGCTGTAGAGGTAGTCGACGACCTCGGCCGCGGCGCGCTCGTTGTCGATATGGGCGCTGGAGACGGCCAGGCCCGGCCTGAACTCGCAGCCGTTGACGATCGGCGTCTTCGGACCCTTGGCGGCTACCATGTCCGCCAGGACGTCAGGCAGGCGATGACCCAGGAAGATCAGCCCGTCGGCCTCCTTGCGGCGGAACATGGCCGCGTACTGCTCCTCGCGCGCTTCCTCGTGGCGCGTGTCGCCCAGCAGCACGGAGTAGCCGGCGGCGAGGGCGGCTTCCTCGACGCCCCGAATGACATGGGAGAAGAACGGGTTGGAAATGTCCGGCACCGTGACGAGGATCTTCTCGGTCCGCAGGGTGCGCAGGCTCTTGGCGGCGAAGTTCGGCTCGTAGCCGAGACGGTTGACCGCCTCCATCACCTTGTCGCGCGTGGTCTCCAGCACGAGCTCCGGCGCGCTGAACACCCGAGAAACCGTCGCCGTGGAGACGCCCGCGTCGCGCGCAACATCTTGAATGGTCGCCATCGGCGGGACACTGGCGACTAGCCGACAGCTTGGCAAGTAGACCGACCCCTGTTATCGATGATTTCGATTACATCGGAGCGGAGGGCGTCCAAAAGGGCGAACCAGCCGCCCAAGCTGGTCGGGAGGGCCAGATCCATGAACACGAGCTTCCGGCTCTTCGTGATGATGGTGCTGCAGCTTGCGATCTGGGGCGCCTGGGCGCCGAAGATCTTTCCCTACATGGGCATGCTGGGCTTCGAGCCCTGGCAGCAGTCGATGGTCGGCAGCGCCTGGGGCGTGGCCGCCCTGGTTGGCATCTTCTTCTCCAACCAATTCGCCGACCGCAATTTCGCGGCCGAACGGTTCCTGGCCGCCAGCCATCTGATCGGCGGCCTGGCCCTGGTGGGGACGGCGTTCGCCACCAGTTTCTGGCCATTCTTCGGCTGTTACCTGATCTTCAGCCTGGTCTATGTGCCGACCCTGTCGGTGACTAACTCCATCGCCTTCGCCAACCTGAAGGACCCAGCCGCCGGCTTTGGCCCGGTGCGAATGGGCGGGACGGTCGGCTGGGTGCTGGTCAGCTGGCCCTTCGTGTTCCTGCTGGGCGCCCACGCGTCGGTCGAGCAGGTGCGCTGGATCTTCCTGGTCGCGGCGATCGTCTCGTTCGCCTTCGCCGGCTATGCCCTGACCCTGCCGCATACTCCGGCCCGCAAGGATGCGCCGGGTATCGACAATCTGGCCTGGCGACGGGCCTTCAAGCTGCTGGCGGCGCCGTTCGTGCTGGTGCTGTTCCTGGTCACC
Source organism: Caulobacter sp. FV1ye6ST (assembly GCF_058681225.1). Taxonomy (NCBI): domain Bacteria; kingdom Pseudomonadati; phylum Pseudomonadota; class Alphaproteobacteria; order Caulobacterales; family Caulobacteraceae; genus Caulobacter; species Caulobacter sp. FV1ye6ST. The sequence continues at coordinate 2,469,864 of NZ_CM178733.1, read as the reverse complement.
TTCATCGACAGCGTCATCCATAACGGCTACTTCGTGATGGCCGACGCCTTCCTGACCAACAGGGTCGGGATCGCCGGCAACCTCAGCATGGTGGTCCTGAGCCTCGGCCAAGTGGCCGAGATCCTGACCATGTTCGTGCTGGGCCGGGTGCTGGTGCGCCTGGGCTGGAAGGTGACGATGATCGTCGGCGTGCTGGGCCACGCCGCCCGCTTCGCGGTGTTCGCCTTCTTCGCCGACAGCATCCCGGTCATCGTGGCCGTGCAATTGCTGCACGGGATCTGCTACGCGTTCTTCTTCGCCACCGTGTACATCTTCGTCGACGCGGTGTTCCCCAAGGACGTCCGCTCCAGCGCCCAGGGGCTGTTCAACCTGCTGATCCTGGGCGTTGGCAATGTGGTCGCCAGCTTCCTGTTCCCGACGCTGGTCAGCCGTCTGAGCACGGGCGGAGCCGTCGACTACACCACCCTGTTCATGGTCCCGACCGGCATGGCCCTGGCGGCCGTCTGCCTGCTGGCCCTGTTCTTCCGCCCGCCGTCGCGCGGTCCAGTCGCGGAGGCCGACGAGGTTCCCGCCGCGGCCAGCCCGGCCCAAGTCTAGCCTTTCTCCAAAGGAAAACCCCGTGCACGAACACCTTTCTCGACGTGGTCTTCTCGGCGCTGGCGCGGCCTTCGCGGGGGCGGCCTTGGCTGGCGGCGCGAGCGCGGCGGCGACGCCGTTCTTCCAGCGCCACGAACTGCCGGTCGGCATCCAGCTCTATAGCCTGGGTCCGGACCTCGCCAAGGAGCTGGACTCCCAACTGGCCACGGTCGCCAAGATCGGCTTCAAGTCGGTCGAGCTGGCCGGCTACCTGGGCCGCACCCCGAACGAACTGCGCGGCGCCTTCGACAAGGCGGGCCTTGTCTGCCCCAGCGCCCACATCGCGCCCAAGGGGCCGGGCGGCTTCAGCGGTGATCTCGCCAAGCTGGCCGATGAGCTGCACGTGATCGGCGTGAAGTCGGCGATCATGCCGATCCTCTACATTCCCGATCGCCTCGGCGCCGACCTGCGCCAGGCCGGCGTTCAGATGACGGCCGACGACTGGAAGTGGAACGCCGACTTCCTCAACGAGAAGGCCGCCGTATTGAAGAAAGCCGGCATCGCCGTCGGCTACCACAACCACAATTTCGAGTTCGCCCCGCTAGGCGAAACCACGGGCATGGAGATCCTGCTGAAGGGCACGGATCCCAGTCTGGTCACATTCGAGATGGATGCTGGCTGGGTCACGGCCGCAGGCCATGATCCGCTGGCCCTGCTGAAGGCGCATCCAGGACGCTTCACCCAGATGCACGTCAAGGACATCAAGGCAACGACCAAGACCAATTTCGAACTGAAGCAGGACCCGACCGAGGTCGGGAGCGGCATGATCGACTGGAAGAAGCTGCTGCCGGCCGCCTATGCCGCGGGCGTCCGTGGGTTCTACTACGAGCAGGAGCCGCCGTTCGCTCATGCCCGTCTGGAGTCGGCCAAGATCAGCTACGACTACCTGGCCAAGGTCGTCGCCTGATGACGTTGAGAATGGCCATGGTCGGCGGCGGTCCCGGGTCGTTCATCGGGCCAGTGCACCGCATGGCCGCCGAGTTGGATGGCCGCATCCGGCTGGTCGCCGGGGTGTTCAGCCGCGACCCGGCCAAGAGCGCCCAGGCCGCGGCCGCCTGGGGCGTCGCGCCCGACCGGGTCTATCCGGACCATCACGCGATGATCGCCGCCGAGCGGGCGCGCGAGGATGGCGTCGACCTCGTTTCGGTCGTCACGCCCAACCATCTGCACTTCGACGTTTCGGCCGCCGCGCTGAAGGGCGGGTTGCACGTGATCAGCGACAAGCCCGCCACCCTGAACCTCGCCGAGGCCCAGGAACTGGCCGGCGTCGTCGCGGCGTCGGGCAAGCTCTACGGCCTGACCTATACCTACACCGGCTATCCGATGGTTCGCGAAGCGCGGGATATCGTGGCGCGCGGCGACCTTGGCGCGGTGCGCAAGGTCGTGGTCGAATATTCGCAAGGCTGGCTGTCGAAGCCGCTCGAGCGCGACGGCGACAACAAGCAGGCCAGCTGGCGCGCGGACCCCGCCCAATCCGGCGTGGGCGGCTGCATCGGCGACATTGGCGTCCACGCTTTCAACATCGCCGAGTTCGTGACCGGCCGCCGGGTCGAGCGCCTGTGCGCGGATGTCTCGACCATCGTGCCGGGTCGCGGCCTGGACGACGACTGCAACGTGCTGCTGCGGTTCGACGGCGGCGCGCGCGGCGTGCTGATCGCCTCGCAGATATCGGCCGGGGCCCGCAACGGCCTGCGACTCGGCGTCTATGGCGAGAAGGGCGGCCTGACCTGGTCGCACGAGGATCCCAACGTGCTGACGATCGACTGGCTGGACGGCCCAAGCCAGGTGCTACACGCCGGCTCGGCCTATTTGGGCGCGGCCGCCCGCGCGGTCACACGTCTGCCCACGGGCCATCCGGAAGGCTTCATCGAGGCCTTCGCTAATATCTATCGCGAGTTCGCCGACGCCATCGAAGGGCGGGGCGGCGGGTTCGTGCCGGATATCCAAGCGGGCCTGCGCGGCATGGCCTTCGTTGAGCGCGCCGTGGCCGCCAGTCGCGACGACGCCGGTTGGGTCGCCTTGGAAGGAGACGCGCGATGAAGACGCTCAAGGGACCAGCCATCTTCCTGGCCCAGTTCATCGGCGGCGAGCCGCCGTTCGACAAGCTCGAGACCATGGCCAAATGGGTCGCCGACCTCGGCTATGTCGGGGTGCAGATGCCGACGGGCGGGGCGGACTCGTTCTTCGACCTGGCCCTGGCCGCCGAGAGCCAGACCTATTGCGACGACATCGCGGGGCTCCTGGCCGAGCATGGCCTGGAGATCACCGAGCTCTCAACCCACCTGCAGGGTCAACTGGTCGCCGTGCATCCGGCCTATGACGAGTTGTTCGATGGTTTCGCGCCGCCCGAGCTGCGCGGCAAGCCATCCGAGCGTCAGGCGTGGGCCGTGGGGCAGGTCAAGGCCGCCGCCGTCGCCAGCCGGCGCCTGGGCCTCAAGGCCCACGCCACTTTCTCGGGCGCCCTGGCATGGCCGTATTTCTATCCCTGGCCGCAGCGCCCGGCGGGCCTGATCGAGGAAGCGTTCGCGGAACTCGGCCGTCGCTGGAAGCCGATCCTGGACGTCTTCGAAGACAACGGCGTCGACGTCGCCTACGAGATCCATCCGGGCGAAGACCTGCACGACGGCGCCACCTTCGAGCGGTTCCTGGACGAGGTCGGCGGCCATCCACGCGCCAACATCCTCTACGATCCCAGCCACTTCGTGCTGCAGCAGCTGGACTATTTGGGCTACATCGACCGCTATCACGCGCGGATAAAGGCCTTCCACGTGAAGGACGCCGAGTTCCGGCCGACGGCCCAGTCGGGCGTCTATGGCGGCTACCAGGGCTGGGCCGAGCGCCCGGGCCGCTTCCGCTCGCTGGGGGACGGCCAAGTGGACTTCAAGGCGATCTTCTCCAAGCTGGCCCAGTACGATTTCGAAGGCTGGGCGGTGCTGGAATGGGAGTGCGCCCTGAAGCACCCGGAGCAGGGGGCTCGCGAAGGCGCGCCGTTCATCCGCGACCATATCATCCAGGTGACCGACAAGGCGTTCGACGATTTCGCCGGCAGCGCGCCAGACGCCGGTCGCAATCGCCGGCTATTGGGCCTCTAGAGCATTTTTCGATCCAATTGGATCGGTGAAATGCTCTAGCCTCTTGTTTTGACGCATTTTCTGACGACGAACCGGTACCCACTTCGTCGGAAAATGCTCTAGGCCGCCGCCCAATCTCTGACGGAGAGTATTCTCGATGAAGTTCAAGCTTACGCTCGCCGCCGTTCTGGCAGGCATCGCGACCAGCGCCGTCGCCGCCCCCACGGGCCAGCAGGTGTTCGAGCAGCGCTGCACGGTCTGTCATTCGCTGCAGCCCACCCCCGGCAAGATGGGGCCGCCCCTGGCCGGTGTCGCGGGCCGCAAGGCCGGGACCGCGCCGGGCTTCGCCTACAGCGCCGCGATGAAGGCCTCGGGCATAACCTGGACGCCGGAAGAGCTGGACGCCTTCATCAAGGCGCCGGGCAAAAAGGTCCCGGGCACTAAGATGCTGCTGGGCGCGCCGGACGCCGAGCAGCGCGCGGCGGTGATCCAGTATCTGACATCCGTGAAGAAGTAGACTGGGCAAGGGAGAGCCGAGATGAGGGGGATGGCCAGAGCGTTCACGATCTGCGCGACGTCATTGGCGCTTGCCGCCTCCGTCGCCACCGCTTCCGCGCAAACCAACGGCGCTCAAGCCGCCGGCCCATCCGGTTTCGCAAGCGGCGTGGATGTCCAGGCCCAGCTCCGCGACATGCTCGCCGCGATGAAGCCCGACCAGGGGTTCATGTGGCGTCCCCTGGTTCGCGACGGCGCGACCGTGGCGGCGATCGAAATATGGAAGAAGCCGGGCCGCCCCGCCGTTCATCCCGCCGAAGCGGAATACGCCATCGTACTGGAAGGCGCCGGAACGCTGGTTTCGGGCGGGACCATGGCCGATCCGACGGCCAAGAACGCCAATCTGATCGAGGGCAGCCAGATCGAAGGCGGGCTGACGCGTGCGCTGGGTCCGGGCGACGTCATCCTGATTCCGGCAGGCGTGCCTCATTGGTTCGGGATCACCGGCGAGCGGCTGGTCCTGCTGGGCATCAAGTTGCCCGGCGGGAAATGACAGCGCGCCTTAGCGCTCCGTCAGCTCTTGAATTTGCCATGACAGGCGCCTTAGCGCGCCGTCAGCTCTTGAATTTGAATGTCCTTGAACTCGATCGGGTGGCCCTCGCTCTGCAGGGCGATGTAGCCTTCCGTCACCGGCTGGGCCCCGCGCGCGAGGATATAGGGCTTGGCCCCGCCCGCGACGGTGTCGTCGGGATCCAGGGTGACGCCGGCATAGCGGTGCACGGCCACGCCGTTGATCTTCTGGGTGATCTCGCCATTGGGCATGACTTCCAGCTCGGCCTGGACCCAGGTCCCATTGGGAATGGTCGGGGCGTTGGCGGGCGGAGTGCAGTGCTCCTTTACCTTCGCGCCGTCGATGGTGATGGTCAGGCCGGGCGTGCAGACCGCGCCGGTGGGGCGGGGCGCTTCACCGTCCTTGCCCAGCAGCTGAAACTCTACCGAGACTGGGAAGGGCTGCTCGACCGTCATGCTCTCGGGGCTCTGGCTGAGGAACATGATGCCGCTGTTGCTATGCGCCCATGCAGGGGTGTCGGCCAGGCCGCCTTCGGTCAGGAAGCGGTAGGTCAGCTTCAGGCGATAGGCCTTGAACGGCGTCTTGTAGAACAGGTGCCCGAACTGACCGTCCAGCTTGTCATAGCCGGCGTAGGACACGCGGATCACCCCGTGATCGGCGACGAAGGTCTGGTGGTAGTTCTCGCCGGTCGGATGCTTGGCGACCTTCGCCGTCCAGCCGTTCAGGGTCTTGCCGTCGAACAGCGGCCGCCAGGGGCCAGCCTTTACGTTCTGGGCGTTCGCCGCGCCCGCGTACAGCGCCAGCAGCAGGCCCGTCGCCACCCACCGCGCGCGCGTCGTCGATCTCGTCATGATGTCCCTCCCAGGGCGGTCGGCGATTTTGACGTTGAACGCCAAGCTTTCTTGCAATGTAACCCATTTCATGGAAGCCTCCAGGCAAGAATGAGGGGGTCGCCGAAGTCGGGGCGTCGCGTGGCTTAAAGCTTCCGACGTGGTCCATCGAGCGACCGCGAAGGGAGCGAACATGGCCAATCTGAGCGGCCGCGCGCGGCGTAAGAACACTTATGACGCGATCGTTGTTGGTAGCGGTATCACAGGCGGCTGGGCGGCTAAGGAGCTGACCCAGAAGGGGCTCAAGGTCCTGGTGCTCGAGCGGGGCCGCATGGTCCGCCATCTCGAGGACTATCCGACCGCGGTCCTCGATCCCTGGCAGACCAAGTACCCGCAGGGACAGCTCCCGAAGGCCGAGCTGGACGCGCACTATCCGGTGCAGCGCCGCACCGGCTACACCATGACGGAGTACAGCAAGCACTTCTTCGTCAAGGACGACGAGAACCCTTACACCGAGGAAAACCGCTTCGACTGGATCCGCGGCTATCACGTGGGCGGTCGCTCGCTGACCTGGGGGCGCCAGAGCTATCGCCATAGCCCGATCGACTTCGAGGCCAACGCCAAGGAGGGCATCGGCGTCGACTGGCCGATCCGCTACGAGGAACTGGCCCCCTGGTATGAGCACGTCGAGCGCTTCATCGGCGTATCCGGCCAGGCCGAGGGCCTGCCGCATTTTCCCGACGGCCACTACCAGCCGCCGATGGAGATGAACTGCGTCGAGAAGGCCTTTAAGAGCCGTTCGGAGGCCCGCTTCCCGGATCGCCGCGTCAGCATTGGCCGCGCCGCCCACCTGACCGAGCCGACCGAGGAACAGCTCAGCCTGGGCCGCACCAAGTGTCAGTACCGCAACCAGTGCATCCGTGGCTGCCCGTTCGGCGCCTACTACAGCTCCAACGCCGGCGGGCTGGTGGCGGCCGAGCGGACCGGCAACCTCGTGATCCGCCCGAACTCGATCGTCACCGAACTGATCTATGATGAGAAGGCCGGCAAGGCGACCGGTGTGCGAATCCTAGACGCCGAGACCCGGCAGGACGAGGAATTCCACGCCGACGTCATCTTCCTGTGCGCCTCGGCCCTGAACTCGGCCTGGATCATGATGAACTCGACCAGTTCGCGGTTCCCGAACGGCTTCGGCAACGGCAGCGACCAGCTGGGCCGCAATGTCATGGACCATCACCTGGGCGTCGGCGCGTCGGGCGAGGCGCCCGAGTTCGCCGAGATGTACTATTCGGGCCGGCGTCCAAACGGCATCTATGTGCCGCGCTTCCGCAATCTGGGCGACGCGGCCAGCAAGCGGACCGACTACCTGCGCGGCTTCGGCTACCAGGGCGGCGCCTCGCGTCCGATCTGGGATCGCGATCTCGGCAAGGGCGGCAAGGGCTTTGGCGCGGCGCGCAAGGCCGCGCTCACCCAGCCTGGGCCCTGGAGCATGGGACTGGGCGGCTTCGGCGAGATCCTGCCTTACGAGGACAACCGCATCACCCTGAACCGTGATGTGAAGGACCATTTCGGCCTGCCCACCCTGTCGTTCAACGTCACCATGCGCGAGAACGAAATGGCGATGCGCCGCGACATGCAGCAGGCGGCGGTCGAGATGCTGGAGGCGGCTGGCTTCAAGAACGTCAAAGGCCACGACGGAGGCTTCGCCCCAGGCCTGGGCATCCACGAGATGGGCACCGCCCGGATGGGGCGCGACCCGAAGACCTCGGTGCTGAACGCCCATAACCAGGTCCACGAGTGCAAGAACGTCTATGTCACCGACGGGGCGGCCATGACCTCGGCCTCGTGCGTGAACCCGTCGCTGACCTATATGGCCCTGACCGCCCGCGCCGCCGACCACGCGGTGAAGGCTCGCAAGCGGGGAGACCTGTGATGCTGAACCGACGCGACACGCTTCGCGGCCTGGCCCTGGCGGTCGGCGTCGCCTCGACGGGCTGGACCGAGCGCGCCCTGGCCGCCGCCGCGGCGCCCGCGCCGGCCCTGACCTGGACGCCGACGGCTCTAACGGCGGAGCAGGCCCGGTTGATCGACGTGGTGGCCGAGCTGATCATCCCGGCGACCGATACGCCGGGGGCCCGCGAAGCCGGCGTTCCGCGGTTCATCGACCGCGCGGTAGGCGATTTCTACGAGAAGAAGCAGGTCGATCAGTTGCTGGGTGGGCTGGCGCGCATGGACGCCGACGCCCGCGCTGCGCATGGCGATGTCTTCGTGGCGCTGACGCCCGAACAGCAGGTCGCGCTTCTGACGGCCTACGACCAGGAGGCCGGGGTCGCGCAAGGGCAGGGCCAGTCGCACTTCTTCCCGGCGCTGGAGGACATGGTCACAGTCGGCTATTTCACCTCCGAGCCCGGCGCGACCGTGGCGCTGAAGTACGAGCCCGTACCCGGCGCCTATCACGGCTGCGTGCCGCTGTCCGAGATCGGCCGCGCCTGGGCGACGCGCTAGCGTAACGCCATCTAGGCGCTCGGGCCGGTCCCCAATTCGTCGCGTCGCCATCAGGCGACGCGACGTCCAGGCCGATTAGTCCGCCTGGGGGCAATTGTAAAATAATCTATTTTCGGTTGTCTGACCCGCGTTGGTCCTTCTAGGGTCCCAACCTGCTGCGTACGAGCACCCCACCGCTCGGCGGCCTCCTGCAAGCCCGGCCTCTACGAGACCGGGCTTGTTTTTTATCCGTTTACGGTCTGCCGCCGCCACCGCTTCGCGCGGATCACGGTTCACGCTAAGCTTGTGTGCAACCACCGCCACCGGGGATGGCTGGCGTTCTTGGGAAAGGGCCCGCCGACGCATGACCGCCGTGTCCCGAAGCGCCCGCACGGTCTTGCTCGGCTCCGGCGTCTGGGTGTTGGGCGGTTATCTGATGGTGGCGGTGATCGGCTTGGCCTCGATCCGACTCTTCACCGAACTGGCCCCGCCGGCCGTGTTTGGAGAGGCAAATCTTCTCCTTTCCCTCCTCATCCTGGCCCTGACCACGGCCTCCACGCCCTTCACCAACACCCAGTTGCGGTTCCACAGCGCAGCGGTCGCGGCCGGGAGGGGCGATGGGTTCACGCGCCAGGTTCTCGCGCATGTCCTGGGGGCGGGGGGCGCCGTCTGCGTGATCGCGGCCCTTACCTGGGCGGGGCTGGCGGCGATGGGGCAGACCCAGCTTGGCGGCCCCGGCGCCGCCGGCGCGCTGCTCCTGGGCCTGCTCACCCTGGTCCGAGGCGTGCTCTATGGCCGCGTCCAGGCCGATCGCCGCAATCGCGCCTACGCCAGTCTTCTGGTCGCCGAAGCCCTCGCCCTGGCGGGCTGCACCGGCTTGGCGCTACGCGCGGCGCCCACGGTCGACGGCTATGTTATCGGTCAGGCCTCGGGCATGGCGGTCGCCGCGTCGCTGGGCCTGCTGGCCGCGCCTGGATTAAGGGGGCCGGCCGAGTTCGGCGCGCCAAGCTTCGCTCGACGCGCCTGGCGCTATGGCGCTCCGTTCGCGCCGATGAGCCTGCTGTCCTGGTTGGCCAATATGGTCGATCGCTATGTGCTGGCCGCCTTGGCCGGGCCGGCGGCGGCGGGTCGCTACGTCGCGCCCTTCTCGATCGCCAGCCGCGGCGTGTCGCTGATCGGCGGCGCCTTGAACGATCTCTATCGCCCGGCCTTGTTCGAGGCGGTCAATTCCGGTCAGGTCCAGCAGGCGCGAAAGGTCTTTCGACACTGGTTGTGGGTCCGGTCGGCCGCGGCCCTGGCCTGCGTCCTGGGGCTCTGGGCCTTGGGCCCGTGGCTTTCGACACTGCTGTTGGCGCCGGCCTACCGTCACGATGCGCCGGCCGTGCTGGTGTGGGTGGCCATCGCCTATGGCGCGCAGGGGGTCATCCAGGTGGCCGAGACCCGGCTGATGTCCCTGGACCACACTCGGCGACTGCTCATTCCCTTGGTCACAGGGGGGCTGGCCAATCTGGCCTTCAGCCTGGTGCTGATCCCGCGCGAGGGCGCGGTGGGCGCCGCTCAGGCCACGACCGCGAGTTTCCTCGTCCAGGGGTTGGTGACGGCGTTGTTGCTGCGCGGCGCGCTCAAGAGGGCTTCGTGAAGCGGCCGAAGATGTTGGCGCGGAGGGGCGCGAGCAGTGGGGAACTGTTGACGAACCGCTCATAGGCGACACCGAGCAGGAACAGCGGCGTGAAAAATCGCAGGTAGACGGGCTCGGTCTCGACCATTTCCACGTCCAGACCCTCAAACCCGGCGGCTTGTCCCAGGCGACGCAGGCGACCCACGCGGTTCATCCGGTAGCAGGTTCGCCAAGGTTCCTGGCTGCCGGCGGGATTGCGCCGCACGGCGTTGGCCAGACGCGCGTGCGCCGCGTGCGGCGTCAAGGCCGAGATCACGGCGACATAGTGGGCGAGGTTCGGCGTGCGGAACACCAGTGTCCCGCCCGGCCGCAGAACGCGGGCGGCCTCGGCCAGGAACGGGGCAGGCGCACGCACGTGCTCGAAGACATAGTCGCTGAGGACCATATCGAAAGAGGCGTCGGGGAAGGGCAGCCGCCCACCGGCTATCAAGACCGCCTCGTCCAGTTCGGGATTGTCCAATACGCAGGGGTCGACATCCGCGCCCGCCACCCAGGCGACTTCGCCGCGCAGGGTGCGCACCGGATTGCCGGTGGCTGGCCCCGCTCCAAGATTGAGCACCCGGCTCCGCGATGTGAGCTCGCGGCGTACGCTTTCGTAGAAGCGCCGCGTGCCGTCGTGACGCGGATCGCCGTAGAGGTGCTGGATGAGCGTGGCGCTGGCGCTCATCGGGCGCGGTAGCCGCTTGGGCTGGCGGCGAGGATCTGGCTGTTGACCCGCAAGGCCAGGCGCAGCGCCACGAAGGCGATCAGGGCCAGGACCGCGGTGCCGAACACGGTCGGGACGATGAACCCGTCGATGCTCGAGCCGACCTTCATGCCCAGCAGGCAGAACGGGAAGAACAGCCAATGCTCGCCGCGGATGATCCACAGCGACACGAGCGACCATGCCTGCAGGATCAGGCCGAGAGGGATCATCAGCAGCGGCAGGCCGAGCCAACCATAGTCCCAATAGGCCTCGGCGAAGCAGCCTGGACTGGAGGCGCTCTCCTCGTTGCCGGTGGCCAGGTAGTTGAACTCGCGGCCGATCACCGTCATGTCCGGTTTGTTGGGCCATAGCGCGCGCGGAACGAAAACGGCCGGCAAGGTCGCCAGGGTGCCTCCGGGGCTGCCATTGTCCTGCAGCGAGAGCGCCAGGGCGCTGCCATTGACATAGCTGAACCGGATCAGCCCGGTCTGCTGGGGGTTCTCCAGGCCGCTGGTCGGCCGCAGGTAGAAGCTGGCGATCTCGAGCCGCTCGGCCAGGCCCGCGCCTTGCAGGCTCTGATAGCGGCGCACCATCTCGGTGCGGCTGGCCGCCACGAACGGCACGATCAGCGCGAAGGTGACGGTGATCACCCCGGCCGTGACCAGCATGCGTCGCCAGGTCAGCCCCTTCGAAAGCCAGCCGAGGGCCAGCACCATGATCGAGGCGATAACCTCCGTCTTGGAGAAAGCCAGCAGGCCCAGGGCGACATTGAGACCGGTCAGGCAGACCGGAAGCCACAGCAACCTGGTCTGGAAGCGCCAGGCCCAGACCGCCAGCAGATAGACGCCGGCATCGGCAAGCAGCGCCAGCGCGCCCAGCGCGCCGGGCAAGGTGAAGCTTATGACGCCCAGGGTCGCCGGCAGCGTGAAGAGAAACTTCACCGCCCCACCAACCGCCAGGAAACCCATGCCTACCGTGAGCAGACGGCCTGGCTCGCCAACCTCTAGCCGCGATCTCGGCGCGCCTTCGATCTGAGGCGCGCCGCGCCGCCAGGCCGCGTCCAGAACCCAGGCGCTGGCCAGGGTTAGCAGCGCGCCCACCGTGATCACCGCGTTGAGCTTGCCCATCAGGCTCTCGTAGTCCTGGAAGAAGGCCTCCATCATCCGACGGCTCTCGTCGTTGACGAAGTGGACGATGGCGTTGCCGAAGCTGAAATAGGCGGCCGTGGCGATGCGGAACCAGAACAGCGGGGTCCAGATCACGGTCGCCTCGCGCATGGCCGGCGGCACCGCGCCGAGCAGCATGATGACGCCGAGCGCGATCGCGCCAAAGAGGTTCACCGCCTGGGTCCCGGCCTCGCCATACAGGGCCATGGTGACCAGATAGACACCCAGCAGGCTCGCGAGCGAGACCAACTCCCAGGCCCGCACCGGCGCGATCCGGCCGTCCGCGACGCGCATGCTGTCTCTCCCTGTTCACCGCCGACGGTATAGGGCCGCGAGGCGCTGGACAACCTACGGCGCCCCTGTTGTCCATATTCCTCCATGACGATAAGCAGGATCCGGGCCGAGGGCGAAGCGATGGACGCGCGATGACGGCGAGGCGAGAAACGCGGTCGACCGTGGCGATGGTCGTACCCTCGTTCGACGACGTCGGCGGCGTGGGCGCGGTGGCCGATTTTCTGCTGCGGGTGCTCTCGGCTCGGACGGACCTGGCTATTCGCATCGTGTCCCTGGCGACGTGGGCGCGCGATCCCGCCAGCCAGCTGATCCTCGATCCCCGCACCTGGGCGCGCGGCCCCGTGACGCTCGCCAAGACCGCGCGCGGCCGCGACTACCTTCATGTCGGGGCGGCGCTGGGCGAAATCGAGATCCTCCGCCTGGCGCCGCGTCCGCTCCTCGCCCAGGTGCTGGCCGAATGCGACCTGATCCAGGTCGTGGCGGGCGTACCGGCCTGGGCGACCCCGGTTATCGGGCTCGGAAAGCCGGTGCTGGTCCAGGCCGCGACCCTGACGGCGGTCGAACGGCGGGCGCGCGACGGCGCAAGCATAGGCCCTCGCGGCGCCTGGCGACGCGCCATGACCCAGGTCATGGACACGCTCGATGAGCGAGCCTTGCGCGCGGTCGATGTCGTCCAGGTCGAAAACCCGTGGATGCAGGCTCACGCCGAGGCTCGCGGCGCGCGGGTAGTCCAGGCCCCGCCCGGCGTCGACACCACGCTCTATCGTCCCGCGCCGGCCGACCAGTCCCCGGCGGACCCTCCCCATGTTCTCGCGGTCGGACGCTTTTCGGATCCTCGCAAGAACCCGATGATGCTGTTGGAGGCCTATGGCGCCTTCGCCGCCGGGCGGCCGGACGCGCCGGAGCTGGTGATGGCGGGCGCGACGCCGCCACCACCAGCCTTCTGGAGCAAGGCGCGGGCCGCGGGGCTAGCGACGCATATCCGCTTCGTCGAAACGCCGTCCGTGCAGGCCTTGATCGCGCTCTATCGTCAGGCCTCTTGCCTCCTGCTGTCCTCGGACGAGGAAGGGTTCGGCATGGTCATGATCGAGGCCATGGCTTGCGGCGCCCCGGTCATCGCCACTCGCTGCGGCGGTCCAGAGGGGGTGATTTCCGATGGGGTGGACGGCTTCCTCGTCGATCGCGGGGACGCGGCCGCGATGGCCGGGCGCCTGGCTCAACTGCACGCCAACCCCGACTTGGCGTGGTCCATGCGGCGAGCCGCTCTGGCCAAGGTCGGCGCGCTGTACAGCGACGCCGCCGCCGGCCAGGCCTATCTCGACCTTTACGATGAGCTGCTTGATCGTGGTTGATGGCTCCCGCCAGCGGTCAGGGCCTTAGCGCCAACCCGTGGGCAGGGTGGGGGCGGCTTGTTGACGCGGGCGACGCCACCGCGCTTGCGCGACACTGGCGATCAGGAACCCATTGGCCAGGTAGCTCCACACCACGATCGACGAGAGATAGGCCAGGGCCTTGATCTGGGGGTCGAAAATCAGGGCCACATGGGACGCCGCGCCGAGGGCGTGAACCGCCAGAGCCAGAACCAGCCAGATCCGACGCGATTTCACGACCACGACCGTCAGAACGGAGAGCAGGGCCAGGTCGACCGCCGCCACCGCCCACTGTGGATCGGCGAAGGCCGAGTGACGGAACACAAGGGGGGTCAGTACGGTCGCCGCCAGCATGGCCAGGGCCGTGACACGCTCTGGCCAGTCGCCTTTCCAGAGGGCGTAGGCGATCGCGCCGAAGAAGAAAGCGGCTCCGACCGTGTAGCGCAGCGCGTCGAACATGCGCTTGCATACCGCCTGGGCCGGGGGCGCGCCAGTTAGGCGGCCTCGGTCTTGACGACTTCAAGACGGCCGGATGGCTGAGATTGGGCATCGGGCTTGTCGACGAACGGGCCGTAGGAAACCGCCGCCAAGCCGGTCGCGCGCTGGATGACCTCAAGGCTCCTGTGGACCGAGGACGTGCTTTCGCGCGCCCGGACCAGATCGCTGCTGGCGGTCGCGAGATGAGCCATCGGGGCCTGGATATAGCCGAAGGACAGGCCGGCGCGGCGTCCGGCGTCCGGCAGCATGCCCTGGAACTGGGCGATGGCGCTGATGGCGTCGTCGACGGCGCGCTCGGCGGCGAACAGCTTGTCGGCGACTTCTCGGCCGATCTCTTGCGGAACAGGCATGGGTTCTCCTCGGCGCTGGCCACAGCGCGATGCGTTTCGGGTTGTTGTCGAATTCAGGCGCCGCGGCTGGCCGCTTCGATCGTGCGCTGCATCGCGCCCATGAAGCTTCCGGCGGCGACAAGGACGCCGGCGAGCAGCAGGCCGATCAACACCGCCAGGCCAAGGGCCAGGGCGATCGACTCCAGTGAGGTTAGCTGTCGGCCGAAAGGTCCTCGGCCAAATCCTCCTCGAGGAGGATCGAAGCCGCCACCAGCAGCTCGCGCAGCAGCAGTTCGGGCGGCGCCGAAAGCGCCTTTAGCCGCAGCATCGCGATTACGCTCCGCACCTGATCCCGCGAGCAGGTCGACAAGCGCGAAAGGTCCTCCAGTTGTCGTTCCAATTGCGCCCATGTGAACCTCGGCATCTGAGTTTGTTCCGAGGGGAGCAACGGGAACTTCTCCTCGAACTCCAGAATGTCCCGGCGAAGAGCGCGGGCGCTCTCGACGGCCTGCTGGGGGGAAAAGTTGTCCATGGCCTTCCTCTCCGAACGGCTCATGGGATGGCAGAGGAGGCGGCGTGTCGGAAAGGTCGGCCGAACCGTAGTACGTATCGTTGATACTGCTCTCGTGAGCCTCGAGCAGGCGCGCCGCCTCGCGGCGATTGGCGACGCCAAGACGCTCACATGACCTTCGCAGGCTCATATCGACGCCGTGGGGAGACAGCCCAATCGCCAGGGCGATTTCCTTCGACGTGCGACCGCGCGCCACGAGGCGAAGGATCTGGCGTTGTCGGTCGGAGAGGGGGGCGATCACGGACGTTTTTCATCGAGGAAAGAGACCCCAGCAATAAACCTCGGCTCGCCCGTCGCGTCACCTTGGAACTCGGCGAGCCGTCAACATCCCAGGGCACGAAAATTCTCATCCTTTCCGAGGGACGAAGACCTCGCGGGTATCCATGCGAACATTTCGCGCGGCCTTGCAGGCGTCGTCCTTGGCCCTATGGCGTTCCGGGAGGAAGCTCAGCAAGAGCGAGCGACGCCGCGCGCCGGAGCGGTTGCATGTCGCGCCGTGCAGCAGATCGGCGTCGAAGACCAGGATGTCGCCAGCCTCGCCGGCCACGATCAAGGCCGTGGCTTCGTCCGGCGCTCCAGCGTCAAGATGACGTGGAACAACCCGCGTCGCCCCATTGTCAGGCCCATAGTCGTCGAGAAAGACCAGGGCGGCGACGGATCCTTGCCCCACGCCGTCGCGGTGCAGCGGCTGGTGGCCTCCGTCGAGCAAGGGCTCGCGCCCTTCAACCTGGCTGAAGAAGAACGGCTCTTCGATTAAATGGCCCGCCGTCGCCAAGACCAAGGGGCCGCGACAGACCCGCCGCACGATCGGATCGAGATCGACGAGGGCGTGCCGCCAGCCGATCGCGCGCGGCGCGGCCCACTGGTCGGGCGTTCCCACCCCGGCGTCGAAGGTCTCGCGCAGCGCCTGTCTCCACCCAGCGGGAACCGCGCCGCGCAGAACGAGATAGCCGTCGCGATCAAAGGTGGCGGCCAGCGCCGCTGGCAGCCGGTTGATCTGGGTGGGCGTGGAGACAGGGCTCATGACTTTGCTCAGCGGGTTGACCCGTCGACGCTTCAGGCTTTGACGATGCTAGGGCCTGAATAGCCCGCGCGCGCCATGACATTGCGCGTATCCACGATCAGCTTGGCGCTACGGGCCAACTGGCCATAGTCGACCGCGTCATGGTCGGTGGCGATCAGCACCGCATCGTAGTCGGCGATCGCCTCGGCGCTCAGCACCGCCGATCTCAGCCCTTCCAGCGCGGGGTAGTTGCGGGTGCTGGGCACCTGGGCGATCAGCGGATCGTGGTAGTCGACCCGCGCGCCGCGAAGCCGCAGGAGTTCCAAAAGCTTGAGCGAGGGACTCTCGCGCAGATCGGCGACGTTCTTCTTGTAGGCCAGGCCCATGAGGAGAATGCGGGCCGCGCCGAGCGGCAGACCGCTTTGGCGATCCAGCGCCGCGGTGAGGGTGTCGACCACCACGCGCGGCATCGCCACGTTGATTTCGCCAGCCAGCTCGATGAAGCGGGTGGTGACGTCGTATTCGCGCGATTTCCAGCTCAGATAGAACGGGTCCACGGGAATGCAGTGACCACCCAGGCCGGGGCCGGGATAGAATGGCATGTACCCGAACGGCTTGGTCTTGGCCGCGTCGATCACCTCCCAGACATCGACGCCCATGGCCGTGAAGATGACCTTCAGCTCGTTGGCCAGCGCGATATTGACCGCCCGGAAGACGTTCTCGGTGATCTTGACCGCCTCGGCCGTCTCCAGGGATGAAACGGGTACGACCGACTCCACGACGGCGCCGTAGAACGCCTCCATCAGCGCCAGCGCCTCCTGGCCATCGCCGCCGACGACCTTGGGAATGCTCGCGGTATCGTAGCTTAGGTTGCCCGGATCCTCGCGCTCGGGCGAAAAGCCAAGGAAAATGTCATGCCCGGACACCAGCCCGGCCGCCTCGAGAGCCGGCTTGAGGATCTCCCGTGTCGTGCCGGGATAGGTGGTGGATTCCAGGGACACGAGTTGCCCCGGACGCAGGGTCCGGGCGATGGCCTCGCTTGTCGAGCGCACGAAGGTGAGATCGGGTTCGCGATGCGGGCCCAATGGCGTGGGCACGCATATGGCGATGACGTCACAGACCGAAAGCCGGGCGAAGTCGCTGGTGGCCGTCAACCGGCCGGCCTGGACCAGACGGGCGAGCGTTTCGTTCGCCACGGCGGGAATATAGGAGCGACCAGCATGGATATGCTCCGGCTTGCTTGTGTCGATGTCGAAGCCGATCACGCCAAATCCGCCCTTGGCCACGGCCGCCGCGAGGGGAAGGCCGACATAGCCGAGCCCGATGACGCCGACTTGGGCCGTTCGCGCCGCGAGCTTGTCGAACAGACTCTGGAAAGCGGAAGCTCGACCCGTCCGGATATGCGCGGTCATGCGTGTGCGGTCTTCCGTCCGACTGGCTCGTCGCCGCCTCCCGAGGGGCGTCGTTAGGGTTACATTGCGCGAAATCACAACTTAGGCCAGCGACATTCCCTCAGAACGGGTAAAGTTCGTAAAGCACGTCAGCGATGCGCTCCGCCGCATGGCCGTCCCAGAGCGCCGGTCGACGGGGTTCCGCGCGGCGATCCAGGGCCTCGGCGATGGTCGCCCGCACCGCTGGCGGGGCCACGCCGGCGATACGGTTGCCACCTTCCAGAACCGTGATCGGCCGTTCGGTCGTCTCGCGCAATGTCACGCAGGGGACGCCCAGCACGGTCGTCTCCTCCTGCAGGCCGCCACTGTCGGTCATGACGACGCGCGCGCCCGCGACCAGGCCGAGAAATTCCCGGTAGCCGAGCGGTTCGGTGGCGAAAAGGCCTGGGCCACGGGGATCAACGCTGAGACGATCGGCCAAGCCAAACGCTTCGATGCGCCGCCGGGTGCGCGGATGGATCGGAAAGACCACCGGGAGGTCGCCGGCGCCGGCGCGCACGGCGTCCAGCAGATCCGCCAGGGTGTCCCGGCTCTCGACGTTGGCGGGACGGTGCAGCGTCAGGACGCCGTAGCCCTTGGCGGGGAGGCCCAGTCGCGCGGGCATGTCCAGCGCGCGAGCGGCCGGCAACTGGTCGAGGAGGGTGTCGATCATCACATTGCCGACCCGCACGATGCGACCCGGCGGGTTTTCCCGAGCCAGGTTCTCGTCCGCGAGCCGGTCGGTGGTGAAGAGAATGTCGGAGATCGCATCGACACAGCGGCGATTGATCTCCTCGGGCATGGTCATGTCTCCCGACCGCAGGCCAGCCTCGACATGGGCGACCGCGATACCGAGTTTCTTGGCCGTCAGCGCCGCGGCCAGGGTCGAGTTGACGTCGCCGACCACCAGGACGAGGTCGGGCGCCACGGCCTCAAGCACGGGCTCCAGGCCCAGCATCACCGCGGCGGTCTGATGGGCGTGGCCGCCCGAGCCGACACCCAGATGATAGTCCGGCTCTGGGAGGTTGAGATCGGCGAAGAAGGCGTCGCTCATCCGGCCGTCATAGTGCTGGCCAGTGTGAACCAGCCGGTGCTCAAACCTGTCCTGTCGCGCGGCCAGAGCGCGGGCGATGGGCGCGGCCTTGACGAAGTTCGGACGTGCGCCAACGACGCTGAGGATTCTCATGAGTGTCTCATTCGGCGGGCGTGAGCCTGGCGGCGGGCCGACCCACCATCTCCAGCACGGTCAGCATCTGACCGGCGAGGACGGCGCGGTCATAGCGGGCCGCCGCGGCGCGCGCGCGCCGGGCGTGCTCGGCGCGCAGGGAATGGTCCCGGGCCAGGGTGAGCAGGGCCTCCACCAGGGAGTCCGCATTCTCGGATTCGAACGTGAGCCCGACTCCCTCACGCTCCACGATCATGGCCGATTCACCTGGCACGCCGTGCGCCACCGGCACGCCCATGGCCATGCCCTCGAAAAGCTTGGAGGGGATGACGGTGGCGAAGAGCTCGGCCTTGCGCAGATGGATGATCGAAACGTCGAGGAGCCCCCAGTAGCGCGCGACCTCGCTCTTGGCGACGCTGTCGAGGAAGACGACGGACGTCAGGCCCATGGCTCGGGCTCGGGCCTTCAAGGCCTGCTTGGTCGCGCCGTCGCCCAGCATCAGCAGGCGCACGCTCCGCCCCTCTGGATGAGCTTCCAGGCGCGCGGCCGCCTCCAGCAAGGTGTCCAGCGCATGGGCCATGCCGTGGGTGCCGATGTAGCCGGCCACGAACTTGCCGGTGAGCCCGTGGCGACGGGCCAGCTCGGCGTCGCGCGGGATCGGCGCGAACCGCGTGAGATCCGCGCCATTGGTCACCACATGGATCTTCGCGCCGTCGACGCCACGGCGCGTCAGGTTGTCCCGGAAGGCATGCGTTACGGCCACGACCGCGCTGGCGCGGCGATAGAGGAACAGTTCGAGGCGCTCGAGCCAAGTGAGGACTCGTTCGTTGGCCAGGGCTCCGACCGCGCGGATCGACTCTGGCCACAGGTCGCGAACTTCGAACACGAAGGGCTTACGGCGCGCGGCGGCCACGATCGCGCCCGCGCAGGCGGTGAAGAACTGCGGGGAGGTGGCCACCACGATGTCGACGCCGCGTACGAAGGGCGCGGCCAGCACCGCGCCGACCATGTAGCTGGCATAGTCCAGCGAGCGTTTGAACAGGCCCTCATTGGCCGTGATGAACGACCAGACACGCACCACCTCGACGCCTTCGATGGTCTCGCGCGACCAAAGCCGGTTGCGATAGCCCGGATGCACCCGGCCACTGGGAAAATTGGGCGCGCACGTCACGACCGTGACCCGATGTCCCGCCGCCACCCACGCGCGACAATGCTCGAAGGTCCGCGAGGCCGGCGCGTTGACCTCAGGCGGGAAGTTGTCGGTGAGAAACAGGATATGCATGCCCCTCACCAGGTGAATTGCGTGCGCAGGCGCGGGGCGTCGAGCTGAACGACCAGCTGCGTGGTGGCCTGGCGAAGGCCAAATTCAGGTCGCCACTCCGAGTGCTCGAGGCGGGCGGGCGCGCTTGTCGACCAGGTGATGATCCGGCCGGCGGGCGTCGTGATCGAGCCGGACCGTCCGTCTTCTTGAAGGGTCGCGCGACAGGTCGGCGCGAGGTGGAAGCGGGCTTCGGCCTTGTCCGCCCGACCGTCTATCCGGTCGGTCACGTCGAGACGACCGCTGCTCAGCCGCCAGTCGCGGCGATGACGAGGACGGCCCGGCCGCCAGGCATAACCGTCGTGGACAGCGCTGGCCCGCGGCCCAGCCTCGTCCCGCGCGACCTCGACGCCCTGGACGCGGGCTCGCCGACCGGCGCGAAAACCGGACCAGAGTTCCGAGGAGTCCAGGCCGTCGATCTCGACGGTGCTGTGCGAAGCCGTGGCGCGCTCGCGAGCGCGATCGGCGCCCTCGCCATAGAGCGACGTGCCGCCGTTGACGACGACCCGGTCGGGGCCGAGCGACCACTCGAACGAAAGGGTGTCGGCGTGGGCATGACCCGGAAGATGGTCGGGCCCGATCGGCGCGGCGTCCAGAAGCACCACCGCTTCATCGGTCGCCAGGCGTCCATAACCGGACGCGCCCATCGAGACGCCCGGACCGGGACGCGCCGCCGGCGCCAGACCCAGTCGCCGGGCATAGTCTTCCAGCGCATCGAGGTCGCCGGCCACGCCGAACGCGGCGTCGTTGAAGAAGGCTATCCGACCGTCGGGATGGGTCAGGTGCGCCTGCCAGGCCAGCATCGGCCCGATAAGGCGGGCCCAGTCTTCTTCGGGCGTCGCATAGGTTCGCGCCAGGTTCAGCAGGTCGAGAACATCCTCAAGCACCAGGGCGTGGTACATGGGCGAGCGCTCGAAGTGGCCGCCGTCGGCGAGGATCTGTTCGGCCAGTTGTGTCCGGAGGATCCCGAGCCCGCGCGTTCGCCAGCGTTCGGCCTCGGCGCCTTCGAAGAACAGGCCGGCGAACATCAGCGCCTTGGCGTTGGCCAGCAGGTGGTTGCCCAAGAGCCGCCATTCCAGGCGGCCCGCCAGCCACCGAACCTGATGGGCAAGACTCGCCAAAGCGGCGGGGCTCAGCGCCCCGCCGGCGAGATGGCGTTTGATCCAATTCACGATGCGCAGCGAGGTGGGGTAGGGCTCCCACCCCACACCCTGGCCCGGAGGATTCTCGGCGACCCAACGCTCGATCAGCGCGGCGAGGCGGAGATCGTGCTCGCCCTGGTCTTGCGGGGAAAACCCCTCGAAATAGTGCAGATTATAGAGCCAGAGCCGGGACTGGGCCG
Source organism: Caulobacter sp. FV1ye6ST (assembly GCF_058681225.1). Classification (NCBI taxonomy): domain Bacteria; kingdom Pseudomonadati; phylum Pseudomonadota; class Alphaproteobacteria; order Caulobacterales; family Caulobacteraceae; genus Caulobacter; species Caulobacter sp. FV1ye6ST. The sequence goes on along the minus strand of NZ_CM178733.1, from coordinate 2,448,928 downwards.
GATCGTTCCAGGCCCCGGGGGCGTCGATCTCGACCTCGTGGTTCAGATGGCGGACCCGCCAGGGACCGCGGAACGGCGAGGGGCGAAGCAGCGCTTCTCGCCAGACCGCGCGGGGCCGACGCAAGGCCGGCGGCGGCGCCCGGCGCGGTTCTGGCCGTGGAACGTGATGCAGGATCCGCCCATAGATTTGGACCGGTTTCAGCCACCGGACCGTACGCGCCAGGCGAGGAAGGCTCATCGGCGCGCGACCTGATCGGCCGCCTCGATGGCCAGGCCGCTGACCTCGAGCGCCTCTCCGAGCGGGATCGGGCAGGGCTCGCCGTTCCGCAAGGCCGAAACGAAGGCGCTCACGCAGCCCGCGTGTCCCTTGTCCTGGCGCCACGCGCCTCGCGTCCGAAACGCCGGCCAGCCGCGCCCGGTCAGGCGGCGGTAGTTGTCGAGATGCAAGATCCGTCCGCCGACGAAGACCTCAAGGGTCTCCTTGGCGCGACCGCGATGCCCGTTGGCCAGATAGTGGATCGCGCCGATCGAGCCGTCGGCGAACCCAAGCGTGATGATGGCGACATCGGACGCGGCGGCTACGACCTGCATTGTCTCGACGGGCGCGCCGGCCAGGTGCCGCAGAAGGTCGATGAAATGACACGCTTCGCCGACGATACGCCCGCCGCCGATCCTCGGATCCTGCGTCCAGTGGCCGGGCGCGGCCGCGCCGGCATTGACCGTCATCACCATCGCCTTGGGAGCGCTCAGGCTTTCGAGAAGACGGCGCATCTCGACGACTAGGGGCGCGAAGCGGCGATTGAAGCCGACCATCAACATTGGCGCGCCTGGGGCGGACGCCGCGCGCGCGATCGCCTCGAGATCATCGCGGGTGAGACAGAGCGGCTTTTCCACGAACACGGCCTTGCCCGCCGCCAGGGCGGCGCGGACGTAGTCGGCGTGGCTGTCGTGCCGCGTGGCGATGCAGACCGCGAGGCTATTGGGGTCCGAGAGCACGGCCTGAGGATCCGTCGATACCCGCGCGAAGCCGAACCGTCGCGCCGCGTGGGCGGCGCTGACGCCCGTCGCCGAGACGACTGTCGTCAGGCTGGCGCCCGCCGCGGCGAAGCTGGCCATCAGCTGGCGCCCGTGGGCGCCAGCCCCTAGAAAGCCGACCATCGGCTGGGTGGCGCGCGAGGCGACGGCGGCGGGCTGGTCGAGCGTCGGGTCGGCTCGTGCGTGTTCGCCGGGATAGTCCAGAAGGATGCCCAGGGCCTTGCCCCCGCCGAGGAGCGAATAGGCCCGCGCCGCCTCGGTTATGGGAAAGCGGGCGCTGATCAGCGAGGTGACATCGAGGGCGCCGGAGGCCATCAGCTCAAGAACGGCCTCGAAGTTGCGCTGTTCGGTCCAGCGCACCTCGCCAAACGGGTAGTCGTGTCCTTGCTCCTCATAGACCGGGTCATGGCGTCCAGGTCCGTAGGAGCAGGACACCTGGAAGCTGAGCTCCTTTTCATAGAAGTCCGCTCGGTTCAGGCGAAGGCCGGTGACCCCGACTAGGACCAGGCGACCATGACGCCGGCACATGCGCGCCGCCTGGGCGACAGGCTCGTCGCTGGTCGCGGCCAGCGTCAGCAACACACCGTCCAGGCCGCGACCGTCGGTAAGGGCCGCGGCCTCGGCCAGCGGGTCCTGACCGGCCGCCAGATCGACGGTGGTCGCGCCGAAGGCCCGGGCCAGGGCTGTCCGGGCCGGGTCGGTATCAATCCCGAGCACGCGGCAGCCGTTCGCGCGCAGGATCTGGACGGTCAGCAAGCCGACCAGGCCAAGCCCGACGACCGCGAAGGTCTCGCCGAGCGTGGGCGCGGCCAGCCGCACCCCCTGCAGAGCGATGGCCGCCAGGGGCGCGAAGGCGGCGGCCTGATCATCCACCGTATCTGGCGCCCGCGCGACCAGGTTGCGCCCCACCAGCACGACGCCGGCGTGTCGGCCGTTGGACACGACCCGGTCGCCCGCCCGCAGGCCTGTCCCGCCGCCGTCGAGCACGCGTCCGACATTGCAATAGCCCACCGCCATGGGCTCATCGAGTTTGGCGCGGACGGCTTCGAGGGTCGCGGCCACGCCGTCCACCGCCGCTTTGCGCAGCACCTGGCGCACGCGCTCGGGCTGCTGCAGCGCTTTGGCCGCCAGGGATCCGCGCGCGAAATCGAAAAGCGCGCGTTCGGTGCCAGGCGACACCAGGCTGGTGGTTGTGGCGATCCGCACGAACCCCGCGCGCGCCAGGGGGGCGGGCACGTCCTCGACCAGCACGGCCCCGCCGTTCAGATCCTGAAGAACCTGTTTCATGGCGCCGCCTTGCGGCAGGTCACGACCCAAAGGCTCGCCAGCGGTCCCAGGAAACGCGGGAGCAGGGGATCGAATTCACGCAGGCTCTCGATCACCAGGGCGTGCTCGCGCAGCGCCGCGACGAGGTCTGCCTTGCCCCAGGCGTTGCGGGAGCTGGCCAGATAGGTAAAGAGCCGCCCGCCGGACAGGCGATGAGCGGCTTTCTGGGCGATGCGAAGGATCGAAAGTCGGCGCGGCGCGGAGAGGATCAAATGGCCGTCCGGCCGGATGGCGGCCGACAGGCGCGCCAATGCTGTGTTCGTGTCGTCGATATATTCCAGCACGCTCAAGCAGAGTACGCCGTCATAGACGGCGCTGTCGGTCAGGTGTTCGACCAACCCTTGGTCGAATCTCATCGCGGGCGAGCCCGCGCGCGCCGCGGCGATCATGCCCGCCGACGCGTCCAGCCCACTAGCCTGGGCGCCGCGCGCGGCCAGCCAGCGCGTGAAATCGCCAGCGCCGCAACCCGCGTCCAGCCAGCGCCCGCCGATCGGCAACGGCGCGAGGATTTCCGCCTCTAGGAACCGGCGACGCCGAGCGAAACCGCCGCGGCGATAACGCGCGCTCCAGCCGTCCGCGAGACGGTCATGAAGCGTCACGCCGTTCTCGGAAGGAGCCGGTTTCCCGCTCATGGCCCGCGTCAAGCTTGGCATTTCCCGAGCAATTCCCACCCTTTGCGCAACTCTCCCTTAGGGTTGCATTGCGCAAGGATTATAGTTTGGCGCGACAAGGTGCAATCTGCGCCGCGCGGAGGGGCGTCGAATCATGTGCGGCATCAACGGAATTTTCGCCTATGGCGCCGCCGCCGCGCCGCCCGAGCCGCGAGAGCTGCTGGCGGTGCGAGACCACATGCGCGCCCGGGGACCAGACGGGGAGGGAGCGTGGTGGTCGCCCGAGGGTCTGGTCGGCCTTGCCCATCGCCGGCTCGCGGTGATCGACCTTGCCGACCGCGCCGCCCAGCCGATGCGCCTGCCCGAGGCCGACCTCACCCTGGTCTTCAACGGCGAGATCTACAATCACCGGGAGCTGCGCGCCGAGCTGGAAGCGCGGGGTGATCGCTTCGTCACCCAGTCGGACACCGAAGTGATCCTGCGGCTGTACGCCCATGAGGGCGCGGCGATGCTGCGGCGATTGCGCGGCATGTTCGCCTTGGCCTTGTGGGACGGCCACAAGGGCGGGCTGCTGATGGCGCGCGATCCGTACGGGATAAAGCCGCTCTATTATTCCGATGACGGCGGGACGTTCCGCTTCGCTTCCCAGGTCAAGGCGCTGATGGCCGGCGGCGGCGTCGACGACATGCCCGATCCGGCGGGATGGGTCGGCTTCCATATCTTCGGCCACGTCCCCGAGCCGTTCACCCTGCACGGCAATATCCAGGCCGCGCCGGCTGGAACCGCGATATGGGTCGGACGCGATGGTGTCTCCACGCCGGCCGTCTACACATCTCTGGCGCGGATCCTCGCGGAAGCGCCGCCTCCTGACGCGCCTCTGGACGAAGTCCTCCGTGGCGCGGCCTTCGAGAGCGTGCGCTGCCATCTTCTGGCCGATGTCGAGGTCGGCCTGTTCCTGTCGGCCGGCGTCGATTCGGGTGCGCTGCTGGGCTTGATGCGTGAGGCCGGTCAAGGCGCGCCGCGCGCCCTGACACTGGTCTATCCCGATTTCGCTGGCGATCCGCGCGACGAAGGCCCTCTGGCCGCCGCGATGGCCAGGGCCCAGGGTGCGCGGCATATGCTTCGCCGCGTCGACCAGGCCGAGTTCGAAGCCGACCTGCCCGCCATTCTGGCGGCCATGGATCAACCCTCGATCGACGGCATCAATACCTGGTTCGTGGCCAAGGCCGCGCGCGAGCAGGGCCTGAAGGTCGCGCTCTCGGGCGTGGGCGGCGATGAATTGCTGGCGGGCTATTCGACGTTCCAGACCCTGCCGCGCCTGCTGCGCGGAGCCCGACCGTTCACGCGCGTTCCGGGCCTTGCGAGTTTGGCGAGCGCGACGCTCAACGTCCTTGCCCCCGGGCTGGTCCGGCGCAATCCCAAGGTTTTGGGCGTGCTTCGCCATGCGCGAAGCTGGGGCGGCGCCTATATGCTCAGGCGGGCCGTGCGGCTGCCCGCCGAGCTCGACGCCATCATGGACCCCGAGATGGTGCGCACCGGCCTGGAGCGCTTGAACCCGGTCGACCGACTTGACGGTCTGCTTGAACCGGATCCGGGGTGCGACAACGGTCGGGTGGCGCTTCTGGAGTCGCGGGCCTACCTGCGCGATCAATTGCTGCGGGACGCCGACTGGGCGGGTATGGTCCATGGCGTGGAGATCCGCACGCCGTTCGTGGACATCGATCTTTTCAGGGCGGTGGCGCCCCACATCGCGGGCCTCTCGCCCGGCGACGGCAAGCGCGCCCTGGCCAGGGCGACCGAGCTTGGCTTGCCCATGGATGTGCTGAATCGCTCCAAGACCGGCTTCGCCATTCCGGCCGCGCGTTGGGCGCTTGGGCCCCACGGACCCGATCGCGTGCAGTCGCGCCGTTGGGCCCTCCGCGTCGCCGAGGCCTTCAGGCCGCCGGGCTGACCCAATAGTCCCCTGGCGGCAGAATGTCGGCGGCGGGGGTGGCCACCCAACCGTGGGTCAGCCAGCCGCGCACGCCATGGAAGCGCGTCACCTCGACCGGATAGGGAAAGAGCGCCTTCAGGTCCGTCATTGTGCGGATCGCCTCGGGCGCGTCGCCACCGGCCTCCACCCAGACCAAGGGTTCATCGCGCTGAAGAACCGTCGCCAAGCCGCGCAGTACGTGGGCTTCGTAGCCCTGAACATCGATCTTCACCGCGTCGATGCGCGGCGATCCGAGGCGTTCAACGACGCCATCGCCCCGGGCCACGGGCGTGTGGCCCGCCGGCCGGAGCGGGCGATCGTACTGCGGCGCGCTCAAGAAGGTCGCCAAGCCGGCGTTGGCGCCCGCCACGTCATAGAGCGGCAGGACCGCGTCTTCATCGCCCAGGCCCATACGATGCAAGGTGACGTTGGTCAGCCCATTCAGCGCCACGTTCCGTTCGAACTGCCTCCACAGCGCCGCATTGGGATCGAAGGCGTGAACGGCCGCGAAATGTCGGGCCAATCGAAGACTGTGAACGCCCGCATTGGCGCCGACATCCAGCGCGACGCCGCGCCTCTCGGCCGGAACGCGACGCAGAAAGGCGTCCAATGCCTCGGCCTCATAGCCGCCGAAGAGATAGACCTCACGGTCGAGGAAACTGCCCAGATCGCCGCTGAACAACACGCCCCGGTTCTCGATCGTGAAGGCGCCGCGCGCGGCAGGCGGCGCCAGGAGCGCGGCGACGCGCCGCCAGCCGCGCACGTGCCCCAGGCCCCTCAGCGCGCGCACCAACCGGGCCGACGCCCGCGGCGGATGAAGGATGTCGGCTTGAACGGGCGGAGCCATATAAATCGGTCCGTTGCGCTGTCTGGTTGAATGGGTCGCCCCATGATAGCCAAAGATGATCGGGAGGCGACGCCCTTGTCGCGCGCGCCACGGGAGGGCGACGACTTGCGGAGACGCGGAGGCGAGGAAGCGACGACAACGGGCGCGCCCCTGTCGATCACCGCCATCGTCCTGACCTATGAGGAGGAGATCCACATCGCGCGCTGTATCGAGCGCCTGCGGCCCCTGGTCGAGCGTATCGTGGTTGTCGACAGCTTTTCGACTGATCGAACGGTCGAGATCGCCCGCCAGATGGGCGCGGAGGTCGTGCAGAGGGCCTGGAAGAACCCGGCCGACCAGTTGAACTGGGCGCTTGAAACGATCGACGTGGACACCGACTGGGTCTTGCGACTGGATTGCGACGAGTATCTCGAACCGGGCTTGCAGGCAGCGCTGCGTCAATCCCTGGGAGGCCTGTCCAGCGCGGTTACCGGCGTCGAGTTCAAGCTCAAGGTCATCTTCCGTGGACGGTTTATTCGTTTCGGCGGTTACTATCGCACTTGGCTGCCGCGTCTTTGGCGGCGCGGCGCGGCGCGGATTGAACAGCGCTGGATGGACGAGCGGGCGGTGCTGACCGAGGGGCGCGCCATACGCCTGTCTGGCGGCGATCTCGTCGACGCCTCGCTCAAGGACATCGACTGGTGGACGACCAAGCACAATCGCTACGCCACGCTCCACATGGTCGATTTCGTATCGCGTGAATTCGACCTCGCGCCCGTCGATCGCGGCGTCGAGACCGGCGCCCTCGGCCAAGGCTGGTTCAAGCGCCTCTTGCGTGACCGGATCTATGCCCGCGCGCCGCTCTACTTGCGGGCGGTGCTGTATTTCCTGCAGCGCTACATCCTGCGCTTGGGCTTTCTCGACGGTCGGCGGGGTTTCGTCTGGCACTTCCTGCAAGGCTTCTGGCTGTTCGTGCTGATCGACGCCAAGATCGACGAGGCGCGCGCCATGATCCGCCGTGAAGGCCCGCAGGCCTTCCAGGCCTGGCTTAGGACGCGGCATGGCGTTGAGCTCTAGTCCGCGGGCAAGGCCCCGGGTTCTCGTCCTGATGGGTTGTTTCTCGCCTGGCGCCGACGCCTCGGGGCCCAACCAAAGCCTGCGGGCGATGTGCGAGGCGCTGGGCGAGAATTTCGACTTCAAGATCGTGGCGCGCGACCGGGCGTTCGGGGCGCGGGCAAGCCAGTCGACCGGCCCAGGCTGGCGCCCCGTGCCTGGCGCGCGCGCGCGATATCTCGAGATCGGTCCGTTGGGCGCGCGCGGACTGGCCGCGTTGCTCAACGAGACGCCGCACGACCTTCTGATGCTCAATGGCTTCTTCGATCGCGAGTTCACGCTGCCGGCGTTGATCCTGCGACGCGGCCGCCTGGTGACCCGACGGTCCGTGCTGCTCTCACCGCGCGGCGAGTTCAGCGCCGGCGCGCTGTCCTTGAAGGGGGCCGTCAAGCGCGCCTGGCTCGCCTCGGCCCTGGCCTGTGGCCTGCTCGATGGCGTGACGCTTCATGCGACGGGCGAGGAGGAGGCGGCCGACATCCGTCGCGCCCTGGCCGGACGCCTGCCCACGGTCACCGCGCCCAATGCACGATTCCTTTTTCCGAGACCGACGATGCATCCGCGCGCGCCTGACGCGCCGCTTCGACTGGCTTTCCTGGGGCGGATCTCGCGGATCAAGAACCTGGATTTCGCGCTCAAGGTTCTGGCCCGCGTCAAGGCGCCGGTGATCTACGACATCTACGGCCCCGACAGCGATCCAGCCTATGCCAAGGCCTGCCAGACCCTGGCGGCGAACCTGCCGCCTCACGTGGCGGCGCGTTTCCATGGCGAGGTCAGCAACGCCGAGGCTCCAGCGCTTCTCGCCGCGCACGACCTGCTGTTTCTGCCCACGCTCGGCGAGAATTTCGGCCATGCCATCTTCGAAGCGCTCGCCGCCGCTTCCCCGGTTCTGATCAGCGATCGCACGCCCTGGCGGGGCCTTGAGGCGCGCCACGCGGGGGTCGACCTGTCGCTTGAGCGCCCGGACCTCTTCGCCCAGGCCATCGACCGTTTCGCGGCGATGTCGCCGGCGGACTTCCTCACCTGGCGCGATGGAGCGCGGCTTGAAGCCGAACTGGAGACGGTTCGGAGCGACGCCGCGCGCCAGTTGCGCGAGATGTTGCTGCGGGCGTGTGGCCGATGAACGCGCCGCCGGTGCTTCGGGTGGCGATCGTCGTCTCCCACCCCATCCAGTATTTCGCACCGCTCTATCGCGCTCTGGCCGCCGCGCCCGAACTGCGGCCTTTGGTGCTGTTTTCCAGCCGCATCGGACTGGACCCGCGTCTAGACCCGGCGATGGGCGTGTCCATGGCCTGGAAGACCGACCTGACCAGCGGCTATCCCCATCGATTTCTGGCGGGCGCCGAAGGCATCGCTCACGCCGGATTCCTGGCCCTGAACAATGTCGACGTCGGCAGGCGGTTGGCCGAGCACCATCCCGATGTCGTCATCCTCCACGGCTATGCTTCCTTGACCAACCTGAAGGCCCTGGCCTGGGCGAAACTGCATCGCCGCGCCGTGATCCTGGCCTCCGACGCCAGCATCGACGCGGCGGGCCTGGCGCCGAGAGTCGTCAAGCGGCGGCTTCTGGGACTGTTCTCGGCGTTCCTGACGCTCGGCGATCGGGCGGAGGCGTTTCTGGTGGCGCGGGGCGCGCCGCGCGAGCGTCTCTTTCGCGCGCCGGCCACGCTGGACGAAGGGTTCTGGCGCGTTCGTGACGCCGGTACCGCGCGCCGCGTGCTGGCGCGAACACGTCTGGGTCTGGCCGACGGCGACACGGCCGTGCTTTGCGTCGGCAAGCTCTACGCGGGCAAGCGGGTAGGGGATGTGATCGCGGCCCTGGCGCGCTTGCCCGATCCGCCCATTCTGATCGTGGCTGGCGATGGCGCGGAACGCGCGACCCTGGAGGCGCAAGCGGCCCGCGCGGGCGTCGACGCGCGGTTTCTGGGCTTCGTCAACATCGACGCCCTGCCGGACGTCTACGCCGCGGCGGACGCCTTGATCCACGCCGCCGAACTCGAACAGTACGGGATGGTCCTGCTGGAGGCCGCCGTCCTGGGATTGCCGCTGGTGGTCAGCGACCGGGTCGGCGCGGTCGGGGCCACGGCCATCGCCCAGCCAGATCGCAACGCCCTGGTCTTTTCCTGCGGCGATATCGCCGCGCTCGCCGCCGCGATCGACAAGGTTCGCGATCCCCGGACGGCGACGCGGCTAGGCGAAGCCTCGCTGGCCATCTCTGAGGCGCATCGCGGCCCCGCCACCGTCGCGGCGGTCATCGCCGCCTGCCGGGCGGTTAAGACCTAAGCGCCCAGGCGTTCGGAAACGCCGATCGTCTTGATCGCCGAAGCCGGCGTCGAGCCCTGGCCCACGGTCAGTCCACGTACGAGGGCGACAAAGCGCGCGCGCCGTCGACTGACCCCCACGTAGAGGGCCGTCAGGGTCAGGAACGCAACGATGAACAGGGGCTGCGGCACGTGCTGCAACAGGCACAGCGCCGCGACGAGCCCGATGAACAGGCTCGCGAGCGTCACCAGCAGGACGATCGCGGTCGGGGACAGTCCCGCATCGGCCAGGACATGGTGCAGGTGGTCTCGATCGGCGCTGAAGGGCGAACGGCGCTTGGCTATCCGGCGCAACACCAAGGTCAGGCAGTCGATCACCGGAACGGCGATCAGAAACGGAGCCAATACCGGCGTCACCGGGTGGGACGGCGTCTGGGTTAGCCGGAAACATCCCCAGGCCACCGCCAGACCCAGGAACTCGCTGCCCGCATTGCCCAGGAACACGCGCGCGCGGGGCCAACCTGGCAGACGAAGATTGAATAGCAGGAACGCGATCAGGCCGCCGCAAAGCAGAATGAGCGTCCTGGCCAATTCGGCATTGCCGGCATAGAGGGCCGATCCCGTCAACATCGCGAGCGCCGTCAGGATCGCCGCGCCGGCCAGACCATCCACCCCGTCGATCATGTTGATGGCGTTGACCAGACCGACCGTGGCCAGAATGGTGAAAGGGGCCGCCAGAAAACCAAGATCCCGGCCGTTGAACCCCAGGGCCGTGTCTATGGAATTGACCTCCACGCCGCCGAACCCGATCAGAACCATCGCGGCCGCGACTTGAGCGGCGACCTTCCAGGGCCAGGCCAGGTCAAAAAGGTCATCGAGTCCGCCGCTGGCCAGGAGGATCATGCCGCCCAGCGCCAAGGCCGCTTCGGGCGGACCCAACGGCCCAAGCCCACTGGCCGCCAGCGCGCATCCCAGAGCGATCGCCAGGCCACCCACGGCCGGGGTCGCGCGCTCATGCCGCTTTCGCCCGCCCGGCTGGTCCATCAAACCCAGGCTCGGCGCGAGGCGACGCAAGGCCAGCATCGAAGCGATGGTCGCCAGGATCGCCAAAAGGCCCATGGCCAGGGCCGAGGCCGAGATCATGCTCCAAGTACGCCAGACCGCTTGCAGCATCGCTTCGACCGCGCCCGTCCATCGCAATCCAGACGAGCAGCTCCCCCACAATAAAACTTAGCGTTATACATCACCTGCTGTCGCGCCGCTGTAAAGCGGTGAGCGGGCGCCAATCAGCCACGTAACCCTAGCCGGGCCGACCAACCCGAGGGCCTGACGGGCTCGGGCGCGCGCCGCTCGACACGGATAGGTCCGTTCAAGGACCGGTCCAGAACCAGGATTTCCAAAGGCCCGCCAGCCCTGGCGGGATCAAAAACCCCTATCGCCACGCGCCCGGTCGCATAGGCGGCGAGATCGAGGTTGGTCCTATGCGCGAGGACCTCAGGCTCCCCCGGATCGGGTTTTCCATCCCAGATGGGCGTATGTCCGTGCACGACGTGGACATCGAACGCGCGCGCCGGCGCCTTGAGGAACTTGTCGCGGATCCACAGGCAACTGGCGGCGGACTGGCGCTCTAGCGGCACGCCTGGCGACAGGCCCGCGTGAACGAAGACGCGATGGCCGTCGCCGGAGGTCAAGGGCAGGGCGTCCATCCAGCGCAGGTGCGTCACGGGGACCCGCGCCAGCGCCTCGTCGAAAGTTTCGGCGTGATAGGACGCCAGGGTCTCGCCGCCGCCAGCCGCGCGCCATCGCGCGAAAGCCGCCGGGTCACGCCGCAGCAGCGCCTCGACCATCATGGCCTCATGATTGCCCTTGAGGAACACAAACCTCGGGTCCCGGGCCAGCGACATCAGGAACTCGACCAGTCCGCGGCTCTCTGGACCACGATCGACATAGTCGCCCAGAAAGATGGCGCGATAGCCGCCCCCTCGGCTCTGGGCGGCGAGCAGGTCGACAACGGCCCAAGCCAAGTCCAGGCGACCGTGGAGGTCGCCGATCGCGAAAACCAGCCCTTCGGACATCGCATTTCCAATAGCGGCCGCCTGACCGCTCTAGCCGACATGCGGCCACCCGCGGATCGATGCAAGTAAAACCCGTCATGATGTCCTGGCGCCGAAAGACGCTTTCCAGTTGCAAATGGGCTCCTTATGATCGCGAGCGAACATCGCCGAGCTTCCAGCTCAGGTTGTGTCGATGAGGGGAAGGACATGGCGGGCGCGATGTGCGGGCAGGGGCGAGGCTTGTGGATGGCGGCGCTCTGCGCCGCGTCGCTGTCCCTGACTGGCGCGGCGTGGGCCCAGGCGGGGGCGCCCGACGCCACGCCGCGGACGAGCGTGACGGAGTACCGGATCAGCGCGCTCGACAAGCTTTCGATCACCGTTTTCGGCGTTCAGGAGCTGACCAAGCAAGAAGTCCAGGTCGACAGCACGGGCCAGTTTGATTTTCCGCTGATCGGCGCGGTGCTGGCCACCGGTCGAACGGGGCGGCAGATCGCGGAGGAGATCACGGGTCGGCTCGAGGCCAAATACCTCCAGGATCCCAAGGTTTCGGTCTCGCTGATCAGCCAGAACGCCCAGACCATCACCGTCGAGGGGGCGGTGACCTCGCCGGGCGTGTTCAATCTGCAGAGTCGGACGTCGCTGCTGCAGGCCCTGGCCCAGAGCAAGGGCCCGACCAATCGCGCCGACGAGCGCCATATCATCGTCTTTCGCGAGATCGGCGGGGTTCGGCGGGCCCTGATCTTTGACCTTGAAACGATACGAAGAGGCGAGGTCGAAGACCCGCCGCTACAGGCCAACGACATGGTGGTGGTCGCGCAGTCGAAGGGCAAGGCGGCTTGGCGCGAGATTGTCGAGAACGTGGGCTCGTTCTCGATCTTCGCGCTGTTTCGATAGCAAGTTTTGGAGGTCGCGCGCGGGGCGGTCGGACCGCCGCCGCGCGGCGCGTTGGAGTTCAGGAAGATAATGCCGCTGGGGGATGATGGCGAAACGGGCGCGCTCGTCCGAAACGAGACGCGGCCGTTACTGGCCAGGGAGCGCGACCTCGCCGCGCCGGTGGCCTACCAAGCCGGTGCTGGCGGCGAGTTCCGCTTCGACCTCATGGCCTATTGGCGCTTTCTGTGGAAGCACCGGCTGATCTTCTCGCTAAGCGTGGTCGTGGCCTTGGCGCTGGGCGTGACGGTGACGCTCATGACCACCCCGCTCTACGTCGCCCGCATGACCCTGGAAATCGAGCGCGCCTCGGCCAAGGTCGTCAATCTGCAGGAGGTGACCCCTCGCGAGGAGTTCGGTAACGGCCTGGAGTTCTACCAGACCCAGTACGGACTGCTCCGCAGTCGCGCCTTGGCCGAGCGCGTCGTCGATGCTCTCGATCTGACGCAATCGCAGGCGTTCCTGCACGCCAACGGCCTGGACGCGATCAAGCCCGACCCCAAGATCGATCCGGCGCGTCGCCGGACGAACCTGCGCGAGGCGGTGATCAACCGGACCGCGGCGGGGCTTTCGGTCAATCCCGTGCGCGGCTCGCGACTGGTCCAGCTGATGTATCAGAGCACGTCGCCCGCGCTCTCGGCGCAACTGGCCAACGCGTTCGCCGACAACTTCATCTCCATGAATCTCGAACGAAAGTTCGAATCCTCGGCCTATGCGCGCGAGTTCCTCGAAAAGCAAATCGCCCAGACCAAGGCCAAGCTGGAGGAGTCCGAGCGTCAGTCGGTGGCCTACGCCGTGCAGCAGCAAATCGTCAATCTGGGTGAAAACCGGCGGGGCTCGGGACAGGCCGCTGGTGTCGAGTCGCTGACCGAGACCAATCTTTCAGCCATCAACGCCGCCTATGCCGCCGCCACCGCCGCGCGGATCGCCGCCGAGCAGAAATGGCGTCAATCGCAGGGCGCTGGCCTTGGAGTCTCGCAGGTCCTCCAGAGCGCCACCGTCCAGGAGCTGGGCAAGGAAAAGGCCAAGCTCGAAGCCGAGTACCAGGACAATCTGCGGATCTACAAGAGCGACTATCCGGCGATGACGCGCCTGCGCGCGCAGATCGACGAGCTCGACCGCCAGATCCAGGCCGAAGCCGGGCGGGTGCGTCAGTCGCTCTATGGTGACTACGCCGCCGCGCTCAATCAGGAAAAAGCCCTGGCCAGCAAGGTCGGCGGCCTGAAGTCCGACGTTCTGAACCTGCGAGAGCGAAGCATCCACTACAACTTCCTGCAGCGCGAGCTCGACACCAACCGCACGATCTATGACGCGCTGCTGCAGCGCTACAAGGAGGTCGGCGTCACCGCAGGCGTGGCCACCAACAACGTATCGGTGGTGGACCGGGCCCAGACGCCGCGCGGGCCATCCAAGCCGCGACCGATGATCAATCTGGCGCTGGCCTTGCTGATGGGCCTAGGCGCCGGCGGCGTCTTCGCCTTCGTGGCCGAGGCGCTCGACCAGGCTATCCGTCATCCGAGCGAGATCGAGGCGAAGCTGCGACTGCCTCTCTTGGGCTCCGTGCCGCTGCTCACGCGTGGGGTGAGTCCAAAGGAGGCGATGCAGGATTCGCGCTCGCCGTTCTGGGAGTCCTATTTCTCGGTTCGCACGGCGCTGCAGTTTTCAACATCGCAGGGCCTGCCCCACAGCCTCCTGGTGGTCAGCACGCGGCCAGCGGAAGGCAAGACGACAACCTCGATCGCCCTGGCCTACAGCCTCGCGCGACTGGGTTCGCGGACGCTCCTGGTCGACGGCGACCTGCGAAAGCCGTCCTTGCATCAGGTGCTGGGCTTGGACAGCGAAATGGGTCTGAGCAACATCCTGACCGGGGCCAAGACCCTGGAGGAAGTCGTCCAGGAGGGGGCGATCGCCAATCTCTCCGTCGTGACCAGCGGTCCCATCCCGCCGACGCCGCCCGAACTGCTGGCCGGGGAGCGCCTTGAGGCGTTCTGCGCCGCGGCCGAACAGGCCTACGACGTGGTGATCTTCGATGGCCCGCCTGTCCTGGGTTTCGCCGACGCGCCGTTGATCGCCTCGGTCACCGCGGGCACGATCATGGTGGTCGAAGCCGGCCGTACGGGGCGCGGCCAGATCGTCAACACCCTCAATCGCCTTGGCATGGCCCGCGCCAAGGTGTTGGGCGTGGTGCTGACCAAGTTCAACGCCCGACAGGCCGCGTATGGGGCGGGATATGGCGAGGCCTACGCCTACGACTATGCTTATGGCCGCGACACGGCCGCCTCGAAGCATCGGGCCGGCGCCTCTTGAACCGGGGCGTACGGGCCGAGCGGCAAGTCAGCTGGAGCGCGTGGGTCAAGCTTGGCCTGGTCGTCCTGCTCTCGCTATGCCTGGCCCGCTTGGCCATCGATCAGGGTCTTGGCGGCGCGCTGGCCTCGCGCGATCCGGCGCGCGCGGCGCGCCTGGGGCTGGACAGCGAGCAAGTCCTGACCGGCTTGGCGGAAAAGGCCGTGCGGCGCGGCGAATTCCCGCTGGCCGCCAAGATGGCGCGGGCCGCGCTCGACCGTTCCCCCCTGAACGTGCCGGCGCTCCGGACAAGGGCTCAGGCGATGCAGGGACTGGGGCGTACGGCGGAGGCTCGCCGGTTGATGGCCTTCGCCGGGGAGCGGGGTTGGCGAGACAACCAGGTCCAGGCCTGGCTTCTGGACATGGATCTGCGGCGCCGCGACTATCGCTCGGCCTTTCGCCGCGCCGACGCCCTGGCGCGCCGGCGTCAGGCCTTCCGGCCGGCGGTCTTCGCCCTAGGCGGGCTCGCGGCCGCCGATCCGATCGCCACGGAAGCCTTCGCGGAAAGGCTGGCCGCGCGACCGCCCTGGCGCGCCCAGTTCTTCGAGGTGCTGGCCCAGACGCCGCAGACGGACGAAGCCATCGAGCATCTGCTGACCCGGGTCGAACAGGGGCCCGCGCCCCTGACGCAAGCCGAACTTTCCGGCTGGATCGAGAGGCTGACGCTCGAGGAGCGCTATGGTCAGGCCCAGGAGGCATTGTCGCGTTTTCGGGCCGGCCGCGCGACGCGGGAACAGGTCCGGACCGGCGCGTTCACATCCGCGCCGGGCCTTTCGCCCTTCGCCTGGACCAAGGGTGGCTTGTCCGGGGCCGACATCGAGATCGCCGGCGCGCCGGGACGTAACGGGCAGGCGGCGTGGATCGGCTATGACGGCTTCGCGGGCGGAGACATCGTGCGGCGTCTCGTCGCGGTCACGCCTGGCGACTATCGCCTGATCGGCGAGGTCTATCCCGAGAACGGAGCCATCGATCGGCTGCGATGGCACGTCCGTTGCGCGCCCGACGGGCCGGTTCTCGTCGAGCGCCCAATGTCTGGTCCCACCGCGACCTGGTCGCGTTTCGAGGGGGCCGTCCACGTTCCGGCCGTCGGCTGCGATGCGGTCTGGCTGGTCCTGGTCGGTGATCCACAAGGACGTCGTTCGGCGATCTCGGCCTGGTTCGGGCCGGTCGTCCTGCAACCGGGAACCTGACATCAGCGCCCTCGTTGTTGCCCATGCCAGGTTGCAAGTCGATGGCGAGCGCGATAACGTTGCATCTCAAACATCGCCGTTCACGCAAGGTAGATCCTCGTGCGCAAGATTCTGACCGTGACCGCCGTGAGCTTCCTGACCCTCGCGGGGCCGGCCCTGGCGGCTGATGTATTCGCGCCCCTGGCGCCGAAGTTCGAGACCATCTCGTCCGCCATGGATTCGATCGGCGCCGACGAGGTATCCGAAGACATGCAGGATCCGGCCGCGGGGACGGCCGTCCAGTCGGCGCAACAGGCGGAAACGGCGCGCAAGGGCTTCAACTATCGGAAGTTTGGCCGCTTCTGGCGCAAGGGCGCTTTTTGGCAGAGCGGCGCGGGCGCGTTCACCGGCGTCGCGGCCGCCGTGGCCACGACAGCCGTGGTGATCGAGGCGAGCGACAACAGCAAGAGCGGCTGAACGGATCCTGCGGCTGAGTCTCGGCGCACCGCCCAACGATGGAACGGTCCTTGAGGCGCGTGGTTCTGGGCGCGGGCTGGCGCGAGACCAGGCAGGATCGGCACGCCCAGGCGATCTTCATGGTTTCGGCCGTCGTGCTCGTCGCTGGCCTGTTGCTCGGCGGGGCGAGCCGTCTCGATCCTCTGGGTCATATGGCGGTGCAACTGGTCGGACTGGCCTTGCTGGGGCCAGCGATGTTGCGAACAGATCTTGCGCGCGCGGATCAGATCCTGCCCATGTCGATCCTGGGCGCCATGGCGCTTTTGCCGCTTCTGCAGCTAGCGCCGCTTCCGCCCGGCGTCTGGACCGAGCTGCCGGGCCACGCCCCGCTGGCGCGGGCCCTTTCCCTGGCCGGCTTGCCCGAGCATTGGCGGCCCATGACGCTGTCGCCGGCGGATACGCAACGCGCGCTTCTCAGCCTGATCGCTCCGGCCGCGCTCTTCCTGGCGGTGGCGCCCATGGGCGCGCGACAGCGCGCCAGCCTGACCATGCTGGTGGTCGGGGCGGGCATCCTGGGTCTTCTGGTCGCCGCGATCCAGGCCGCCGGCGGAGAGGCGGGCTATCTGCGATGGCGCCCTCTCGCGCCCATCGGCCAGCCCCTCGGCTTCTTCGTCAACCGTAACCATCAAGCCATATTCCTGCTTTCGGCGTCGGTTCTTACCGCCGCCCTGGCGCGCGCCGAACCGTCGCCCGGCCGCCCGATTTTTCGGCCGGCGGTGGCGCTGATCCTGATGGCGTTGCTGATCGTCGGCGCGTTGGCGACTCTGTCCCGGGCGGGCGCTATGCTGGCCGGTCCGGCCCTGGCCGGCGGTTTCCTGGTTCTGCGGTCGCCTCGGCGCGGCGACGCGTTCGGCGGACGGACGCTCGCGTGGTCGGCGGCGCTGACGGCGATGGCCACGCTGATCGCGATGATCGTCCTGGCCAAGGGCGGGCTGATCCTCGATCGCTTCGAGAACGGGCAGGGTGGGGGGCGCTGGCAGCTCTTGCCTCAGGTGCTGGAACTGGCGCGCCTGCACCAGCCCCTGGGGGCGGGCCTTGGATCCTTCGACCTTGTGTATCGCGCCGCCGAGCGACTGGAGGACATCGACCCCTTCTACCTCAACCACGCCCACAACGACTTCGCCGAGCTCTGGCTCGAGGCGGGCTGGCCCGGACTGGCGCTGATCGTGGCCTTCCTGGCGTGGTGGGGCCTGGCCGTGCGCCAACACTGGTTTGGGTCGCTCTATGATCCGCTCGGCCGAGCCGGAACCATCGTCATCGGCCTGTTGCTGTCGCACTCGCTGGTCGACTATCCGCTGCGTACGCCCGCCATGGCCCTGGTGATGGCGCTGGCCTGCGCCCTGTCGACGCGATCGGCGCCCCCGCGAGCGGCGGCATGTGCGGCATAGCCGCCTGGCTCGGCGAAGACCCGGCGGCGGGCCAGGCGTTCGCGCGCCGCGCCAACAGACTCATGGCCCATCGCGGCCCCGACGGCGAAGATATCTTCCTGGCGACAGGCGTGGCGCTGGCCCACAGGCGTCTGGCGATCCTCGATCTTTCCGATCGCGCCCGCCAACCGATGGTTTCACCGGATGGCCGCTATGCCCTGACCTACAACGGCGAGATCTACAATCACCGAGCCCTTCGTCCGGCCCTGGCGCGCGCCGGCTGGCGATTCCGCTCCGAAAGCGACACCGAGACCCTGTTGGCGGCTCTGGCGCTGGAGGGCCCGGACAGTCTTGAGCGGCTGGTGGGCATGTGGGCCCTGGCGCTCTGGGACAACCGCACGCGGCGGCTGTTGGTCTCGCGCGATCGTTACGGACAAAAGCCGCTCTACTGGCGAAGGCTGGCGGGCGGCGCCCTCGCCTTTTCCAGCGAGGTCGGGCCCTTGTTGGCCGATGGCGAACGCCCGGCCGCCGACGCCGGCGCCCTGGCGGAGTTCTTGGCGACGGGCGCCTGGGGCCATCTGGCCGAGAGGACGTTCTTCCGGGATGTCCTGAGCTTTCCCGCGGGGTGCTCGGCCTGGATCGATCCGGCGGATCCTCAAGTTCGTCCCGAGCGCTACTGGCGATTTCCAGCGGCCGCGCGCCCGGACCGACGTCCCTTCGACCCCGCGGCCCAAACCGCCTTCCGCGACGCCTTCGTCGAGGCGGTGATCTCGCAGACCGCCGCGGACACCCCGCTGGCGGCGACGCTGTCGGGGGGCATCGATTCCAGCGCCGTGGTCGGCGTCCTGGCCGCGCGGGGCGACCGCGCGCCGTTGAAGGTGTTCACCGCCCAGGCCCAGGGCGCGGAGCGCGACGAAAGCCGCTATGTGGCGGCGGTGAAGGCCAAATGGGGCGATCGCCTCGATATCGAGACCTTCCCCTCCCAGCACATGGTCCTCTCGGAACGCCTCGATCGCGTCATCGAAGCCCAGGCCGGGCCGTTCGGCGATCCTTCGATCATCGCCCACGACGCCCTCGCCGCCGCCGCCGCCCAGGCTGGAGCGAAGGTGCTGCTCGGAGGTCAGGGAGCCGACGAGCTCCTGCTGGGCTATCCTTACATGTCCTCCTCGGTGGTCGCCTCGGCCCTGCGCGAGGGTGACGCTGTCTGGGCTCTGGGCCAGCTGCCGCGTCTGGGTCGAGGTCCGGCGCACGCGCTGCGGGTCCTGGGTTCGGCCATCTCGCCAGAGATCGAGCGGACCCTGCGCGAGCGGTCCCGGCAGCGCCTTTTTCATTGGCTGTCGCCGCATCTGCGCGGCGGCCATGGCCCGCGGCTTTCTCCGCTCAGCGCGCGAGGGGCGTTCTGGCGTGAGAGCGTCGAGGCCCTGGCCCTGCCGCATCTGGTTCGCTACGACGATCACAACGGCATGCGCCATTCGCTGGAGGGACGCATGCCGTTCCTTGACCACCGCCTGGCGGAGGTGGCGACCGGCATGGAGCCGCGCGCCTTCTTCCTGGAGGGACGGCGCAAGGCGATTCTGCGCCAGTCCTGTGCGGAATTCCTGCCGCGGACGGTTATCGACCGCACCGACAAGATCGGCTTTCACACGCCTTTGGCTGACCTTCTGAACGCCGAGCTCGACTGGGTCCGCGCCGAGACCCTTGGTGAACGCGCGCGAGACATGAAGCTCTACGACGCCGCCTTCATGGAAGGCCAGATCGAGCGTCTGGCGGCTGGCCAGAGCCAAGGCTCGGCCGATCTGATCTGGCGCGCCCTGGCGGCGCAGTCGTTCCTGAGGCGCTTCGACATCGATCCCGCCAGCCTGGCCGTGGATTGGGATGCGGCGGCGTGAAGCTCGTCTACCACGGACCGTTCTGGGCCGGGAGCACCGCCTTGCAAAGGCTCGAGGCGTTCGGCGCCGTGCCCGGCCTGACGGTGCTGGGGCATGAGGCCGGCACGGCGCCAACCGACGCGGCCACCCTTGGCCAGCGGCTCGCCTGGCGGCTGGGATGGCCGATCGACGCGGCGCGAGAGCGGGCGAGACTCCTGGCGTTCGTCGCCCAGACGCGTCCCGACGTGGTGCTGATCGACAGCAGCAAGGTCTTCGGACCCCAGGACCTGGCCGCGTTGCGCGGGGCCGGCCCCAGGGTTCTCGCCTACTATACGCCCGACGACCCGCTCAATCCGCGTAACCTCAAGGCCCCCGTTCGCGCCTCGCTGCGGGACTGGGACATCTTCTTCACCACCAAGACCTTCAATCTTCCCGAACTGGCCGAGCGTGGCGTGCGCCGGCCGATGCTGGTGGGCAAGGCCTATGATCCGGTCCTGCATCGCCCCTTGAGCGCGCGCGAGGTGGGCGAGGAGTTCGAACGGTTCGACCTGGTCTTCGCCGGCTCGTTCGAGGCCGAGCGGACCCAGGCGATGAACCGTCTTGCCGAGGCGGGACTGAGCCTGGTCGTCTACGGCGGCGCGATCGGCGGCTGGCCGCACGGTGGACTGCATCCGGCGATCACCCTGCGCCCCGCCGCGTTCGGCCCCGACTATGTGCGGGCGCTGCATCATGGACGGTTGGCCCTCTGCTTTTTGCGTCGGCAAAATCGCGACCGGATCACCCAGCGCAGCTTCGAGATCACCGCCGCCGCCCGCCCGATGCTGGCCGAGAGGACCG
Organism: Caulobacter sp. FV1ye6ST; assembly: GCF_058681225.1. Lineage (NCBI taxonomy): Bacteria > Pseudomonadati > Pseudomonadota > Alphaproteobacteria > Caulobacterales > Caulobacteraceae > Caulobacter > Caulobacter sp. FV1ye6ST. The sequence goes on along the minus strand of NZ_CM178733.1, from coordinate 2,428,703 downwards.
ACGAGCACGACGCGCACTTCCAGGATGGTGTGGAATACGCCGGTTTCGCTGACGAGGTTCAGATGATCACCCTGGCCCGGCGGTACCTCTCCGACGCGACGCGGCGCGCGGCGCTGGGCGAAGCGGGCCGCCGCCGCTGCCTGGCCAGCGGCTATTCGGTCCATGACCGCGCGCGCCAGATGGTCGACGTCCTTGAGACCGCGCTCAGGGAGCGCTGAACCCACCCAGTCGACGCGCCACGAAAAGCGGTACGCGCAGGACGGGATAGAGAAAGCTGGCCCAGGCGGGCAGGGGAACGGCCATACGGTCTCGCGGACTGGCCCAGCGCAGCTTCAGCTCGGCGCTCAGTCGATCCCCGCGATCGTTGAGGAGGATTTGCAGAACCAGAAGACGATAGAGATTGAGCGGTCGCGTTTCGGCTTCGGCCCCGTCGCCCCCGGTCATGAAATCCAGGCACAGCGCTTCGAGCCATCCCAAAGACCAGTCTCCCGCGAGCCGGGCCGATAGCGTCGACGGAAGCTCCAGGCGCAGCAGACGCTGGCACAGACGCAAGGACAGGCCGGAGGCCCGACCAACCCCCAAGGCTTCCGCACGGGCATGCAGCGCCTCGATCTGACCAGGCGGCTGGCGGGCGATCAGGGCGCCAAGATCGGCCAGCCACTTCAGGCGCGCGAACCCATGCCGGGCCCCGTGAGCGCAGAGATAGGCGTACAGCAGCTCGGGAGCCAGGGTGCGCAGGGGCGGCGCGCCCTCCAGGTAGGCGGTCTGGGTCTGCGAGCTGGCGTCAACGCCCACCAGCCAAAGCGGGTTGATATCGGCCCGCCATTGGAGCTCGACCAACAGGCCGTCGGCGCCGCGGCGAAACGCGCCTTCGCGGGTGAGCGCGACGACCGCGTCGAGCCGGTCGTCCGGCAGGTCCAATGCGGGCGTTTCGCGCGCGTAGCCAGCCGCCTCAAGAACGCCAGAGGCCGCGCGGACATGCTCGGGCAGGATCAGCAAGTCGATGTCCAGCGACTGCTTGAGGCCGGTTCGGCCATAGGCCAAGGCCGACAAGGTGGCGCCCTTCAGCACCAGGTTGGGAATGTTGGCCGCGTCGAGAAGGGCCTGCAGACGCGCGGTCTCCAAGCTCATCAGGGCGTCGCGTCGAGCGGTGCGTTCGGCGCGCGTCATCAGCCTGAGTCGATGCGAAGGCGGTGGCGCGACCCCGGCGCGATCAAGCGCCTCGACGACGAGGTTCGCGACCCGATGGCGGATGACCAGGCGTTGAACCTGATTCCAGTCCTCGACACGTTCGGCGGCCGCCCGGATATCCGCGCCGCTGGACGGACGGGGCGGCCAGGCGACGCAGGCCAGAAGCAGCGCGAAGGCCGGATCGCTGCTCACGCGCGCGCCGGGACCCAGGCGGCTCGCGGCGACAGCCTTCCCGCTTCGAGTTGCATGACCGTATCGCAGGCCTGAAAGCTCTCTCGTCGGTGAGCGATCAGCAGGATGGTCGGCCGGGGCTCCAATGTCCTCAGCCCGGAGAGGATCAAAGCCTCGCTGTAGACATCGATCGCGTTGGTGGCTTCGTCCAGGATCATGAAGTCGGGTCGGCGCAATAACGCTCTGGCCAGGGCCAGGCGCTGGCGCTCGCCGCCCGACACCAGGGCCCCGCGCTCGCCGATCACGGTGTCCAGGGCACGCGGCAGGCCGCCCACCAGCGCTTCGGCGCCGGTCAAGGCCAGAGCCCGCCAGAGATCGGCCTCTTCGGCGTCGTCGGCCGCGCCCCAGGTCAGGTTGGCGCGGATGGTGTCATGAAACAGGAAGGGATCCTGCGACACGTAGGCGAGGCGATCGCGCCAGGCTGGAAGCCTGTCGCTGGTAAGCGGCTGGCCCGCGACGAGAACATCCCCTGTGGTCGGGGTCACTAGGCCGACCAGCAGGTCGGCCAGGGTGCTCTTTCCCGCGCCGGAGTCGCCGGTGAGCCCGACGAAGGCCCCTGGCGCGAGCGCGAGGTCGACGTCTTTCAGAACCGGCTCCCGATCCCGAACGTAGGTGAGCTTTCGTAGGGCTAGCGCGGCACGCGGCGGGACGGCGACGATGCCGTCGTTCGCGACGGGCGCCGGTGAGGCGGCCAGTTCGTCGCACAGTGAGCGCACCTGAGCATAGGCTGGCAGGGCCTGGACGAAAGCCTGAGCCGATTGAGCGATCTGTGTGGCGGGGCCCACGGCGCGCGCGAGCAGGGCGAGGACCGCTAACAGCACCAGCGGCTGGGCGTGCAGCACGCGCAGGCCGACGAACACGATCAGCACGCCGACCAACCCGGCGATGATCGAACCGGCCAGGCGTCGCTTCGCCTGTCGGCGGGTCAGGTCAATCTGCTGTTCACGCAGTTGGGCCAGCGCCGCTTCCACCTGAGCGACATAACCGCCTTGCAGGTTCTGGCTGACGGCCAGCTTCATGCCTCCAAGAAATTGCCGCATCGTTTCCATCACCTGCCCCTGCAGATGCACCAGGGCGCCGCCGACGACGAACACCCGGCGCAGCCACGGCGCCAGGGTGGCCGCGCTGACCAGGGCGAAGGCGCCGGCCGCCAGCGTCAGGGTGGGCGAGAGCGCGAAAGCCAGAACCATTTGCACCGCCACCGCCACGGCCGCCATCGTCGCCTGGATCGCGAAGTTCGAGACGGCCGCCACACGCAGGACATCCCCGCCGATCGCCTGGGCGACCCGACCATGCCGCAGGTGTTCGATCACCGCCCAACGTGCGTGCGCCAGCGCGCCGATCACATCGCGTCGTTGCCGCTCCACAAAGCCGGTCTGCAGCTGGATCTGGCCGATATCGCGAGCGCGCATGACCAGGCCGCGCAGCGCCAGCAAGGCTAGAAACCCGGCCAGCAGGACGGCCAGACGCGCATCGGGATTGGCCAGGCCCGCGACGGCGAAGGCGTGCTCGGCCAAGCGGGTCGGCCAGCCTTGCGGCGTCCCCCCAACGGCGAGGCCAAGAATGGGAACCAGCAAGGTCAGGCCCACGCCCTCGCAAAGCGCCCCGACCGCGACCAGCGTCAGAACGCCAAGCCCTCTCGCACCGGCGAACCGGGCGAAGTCGCCGTAAAATGCACGCGCCGCCCGCAGCAAGGCGCCATAGGACGATCGCAAGGCGGATCCGTCAAAGCCGTTTCTATCCGTCCCGACTGGACAAGATTGTGCCGCCTTCGTCTACTCGTTTCAGTTGCGAATGGGAAAACTGGGTGCTGTCTCATGAGCTTGAGGATGCGGACGCGCGCGGCCCTGCCGGGTTGGGCGCGGCGGGCGCTGCGATCACGAGTGGGCGCGACCTATGCGCTGCTCAGGCTGACCGCTGGCGGGCGGCTCATGCAGGACGACGGCTGCACCACGGCGAACCGACATCCGCGTCTCTTCGACTTCGTTCATGACGCGCTGGGCGATGAGGTCGAGCTGCTGTCTTTCGGCTGCGCCACGGGAGAAGAGGTGCTGAGCCTGCGCGAGCGCTTTCCGCGGGCCAATATCCTGGGCCTCGACATTCATCCCGGCCATGTAGCGACCTGCCGTCGCCGGCTGGCCGCGCGCGCCGACCCGCGATTGTCCTGCGCGGTCGCCGCCGACACCCGGAACCTGAAGACGGCCAGCCTAGACGGGATCTTTTGCCTATCGGTGCTGCGGCGCGGCGATCTCAACCGTCATGCTGGCGACAGCTGTGCGAAGTTTCTGAAGTTCGAGTCGTTCGAACGGCATATCGCCGACTTCGCTCGGGTGCTGCGGCCCGGCGGTCTGCTGGCCCTGAGACATAGCAATTTTCGTCTGAGCGACACGCAAGTCGCGGGGGTCTTCGAGCCGGTCCTGGCGATGGTCTTGCCGCCTGATCCCGCGACGCCCCTGTTCGGGCCCGACAATCGCCGGCTGGCCGATCAGGCCTATAACAAAGTGGTCTTTCGCCGCCGCTAGCTGGGGGCGCCTTGGGTGGTTTCGGTCGTCAGGAGACCTTTTTCCGTCACGGCGGCGACCTCTGCCGCGATCAGCCTCGGCGTGCGCCACACGCGTTCGCCCTTGAACCCAACCTGTTCGGCGGCGGGTTTTCCAGCGTGATCAAGACTGCTGTCGCTCATCGTGCTTCCTCGCGAACCGGGGCTTCGGCCCCCCAACGATTATACGTCAGACGGGAAGAGGAGCAATAAGCTCGTCCGGGTTGTGACGTGGGGCGAGTTATGGCAGTCATCAACCTTCGTTTCCCGCCGGAACCCGCCCGACGTGCCTTCGTATCTGATTTGCGGCTTACGGGTCGATTCCGACCGTGCTCTGCCGGGCGCGATCCCCTGCGAGAGCCGCGAAGTGGACGTCACGTTCGCCGCGGGCGAGGTGCCCGAACATATCGAGGCGGCGACGGCGCGCCACACCTTCTGGGAGTATTCCGGCGAGGCGTTTCTCTGGCGCATGCCCGGTCTTGGCGGCTTCGTGGCGCGGCGGGGGACTGAACTGTTCGCTCAGCCGTCGCCCGGCGTGGACATGGACGATCTGCTGCCGTTCGTCCTCGGCACCGGTCTGGGCGCTGTGCTCTATCAGCGCGGCGCCGTCGTTCTGCATGCGTCGGCCGTGGCCTTCGAAGGTCGGGCCTACGCCCTGTGCGGCGCGTCTGGCGCGGGCAAGTCGACCTTGGCGGCGGCGCTCTGCAAGGCCGGAGCGGAGTTTCTCAGCGACGACGTCACCCAGATCACTCTTGATGCGAGCGAACGGCCGCTGGTCCATGCCGATGGGCGGCGCCTGAAACTCACCCCCCAAAGCATTGCGCGGCTGGATCTCGTCGACGGCCAGGGGGCGGCTGTGCGGAGCGACATCGAAAAGTACTATGTCGCGCCGCCGCGCCACGGCGGCGAAAGCCGGCCGCTGAGCGGGATCTATTTCCTGGACTTCGACCGGCTGGCGGCGGCGCCTCGGATCACGACGATGGCGCGTCTGGCCGGGGCCCAAAAGCTCCTGGAAGAAAGCTATCGCCCGCGCATGGCCATGGCCCTGATGCGGCCGGACCAGGCCCCGCGCATCACCGCGGCGCTGTTGCGTGGATGCGGCCTCTTCAGCCTGACGCGTCCCGATGCGCTCGACCGTCTCGACGAGAGCGTGACGCGGCTGCTCGATCATTGGCGCGAGGTCGCGGCTTAGCGATGCCGAGCCTGCCGCCCGGACAGGTCTGGCTCGCCTCGTATCCCAAGTCCGGGAATACGTGGATGCGCGTTCTGCTGTCCAACCTGCTGGCCGGCGAGGAGGGGCCTCAGGATATCAACGGCTTGGCATTGAGGTCAGGCATCGCCAGCGCGCGGCGCCCGCTGGAAGAGGCGATGCTGGTCGATAGCGTTCTGCTGCGTCCCGCCGAACTGGCCAGGGCCAGGGCGCTGCTCTCGCCGCTGGACGGCCATGATCCGCGGGCGGGGGACGTCAAGAAGGTCCACGACGCCTATGGGCGCCTTGCCGACGGCGAGCCCGTGCTCGGACGAGGGGCGCGCTGCGCGCTCTACGTGCTGCGGGACCCCCGCGACGTCGCCGTGTCCCTGGCGGCGCACAACGGTTCGAGCCTGGACCGCGCCATCGCCACGCTGTGCGATCCGGACGCCCGGTTCGAGGGCTCCCATCAGGTCCTGCATCATTGGAGTGATTGGAGCGGTCATGCCAGAAGCTGGCTCGATCAGCGGGACGTTCCCGTCCATCTGGTAACCTATGAGCGCCTGACCGAAGATCCGTTGGCCGCCTTCGCCGCGGCGGTGGATTTCCTCGGCGTCGCCTGTGACGCCGAAGAGATAGCCCTGGCGGTGCGCCATGCCGATTTCGCCGAGCTGAGCGGACAGGAGGCCCGATCTGGCTTCAGGGAGCGTCCGCCGCGCGCGTCCGCGCCGTTCTTCCGGCAGGGGCGAGCCGGGGCCTGGGTCGAGGCGCTCGCCCCCGCCCAGGTTCAGCGCATCGAGCGCGCGCACGGCGAAACCATGAGGCGCTTCGGCTATGCGCCGGTCACGATCTAGGGGAGGGAGCGCACTTGGCGATCCGGCGACGCGACGATGTCTTCACGAGCGAGTTGGACGACACCTTGCTCATGCTCAGTCTGGAGCAAGGCCGCTATTTCAGCCTCGAAGGGGTTGGGCCGCGCATCTGGGCGCTGCTGGAGAAGCCGACCTCATCGACCGCGCTGATCGACAGGCTAAGCGAGGAATTCGACGTTCCCCCGGCGGTCTGTGAGGTCGAGGTGACGAGTTTCCTCGACGCGTTGCGCGAGCACCGGCTGCTGGTCGAGGGCGACTGACCCCTCATGCGGCTGATCTGCGGTCTCCTGCGCCTGGATGGGGCCAAGGCGGATCCGGCGATCGTGCGGGCCATGGCTCGCGCGATGACGGCCGAGACCTTGTCGCCAAGTCTGAGCGTTCGGGCTGAGGGGAAAATCGCTCTGGCTGTCCTGGACTTCGCGCGCGACGACCCGCCCCAGATCCTGGCGAGCGACGGCGGGGCTTGGCTAGCCGGCGACCTGCGGCTTGATCGTCCGGGCGAGGTCGCGCGCAACCTGGGCCTGCCCGAGACAACGCCTCGCCATGCCCTGACAATCGCCGCCGCGCGACGGTGGACTTTGGAGCTGCCCGATCACCTGGACGGCGATTTCGCCCTGGCCCACTGGGCGCCGGATGACGAGCGCCTGCTGCTGGCGCGCGACGCGTTCGGCGTGCGCCCGCTGTGTTACGCGAGCATCCCGGGCAAGGTCTTTGTCTTCGCGTCCTTGCCCAGCGGGATCATCGGCTCGGGATTGGTGGCGCCGCGCGCCGATCTTGGCGCTTTGGCCGAGCGCCTCACCCACCCCGCCATCGAGACGACGGGCTTGGAAGGCGTCGACTGGTTGCCGGCCGCCAGCGCCATGGCCGTCACGGCGTCGGCCATAGGGGCGCCGCATCGGGCTTGGCGGCCGCGGACACGCGACGTCGGTCGATGGCGCGGTGACGCCGCGACAGCGCGGCGCCAGTTGCTGTCCCTGACCACGGCGGCGGTAACGGCCCGCATGGCCGATGAGGACCGGGTGGGCGTGCAACTGAGCGGAGGGCTCGATTCCTCGGCGATCGCCGTCCTGGCCGCTCGCGCGGCGCGTCCGCGAAAAAGGACCGTGCCGGCCTATTCCTTTCTCGCCGCTTCGGCGCTCAGCGATGATCGTGACGACGAGAGCCCGTTCATTCGCTCGGTCCTGGACCAGGAGCCGAACCTGGTCTGGTCGACGTTTCGCTCAATGCCCCTGCGGTTCGACCGGGTCGGAGGCTGCGACCGTCTGCTGGCGGGGCTTGTCGAACCGTTGCTCGACAAGAGCTATGCCGCGGCGCGCGCCGACGGATGCGTTCGTCTGATGAGCGGCCTGGGCGGCGACGAAACGGCCAGCCAGCAGCACGAGCGCCTGCATCTGGCGATCCTGGCCTCGGGGCGTCCGCTTTTCGTCTTGCGAGATCTGGTCGCGCGGGCCCGCCGCGCGGGCGTCTCTTGGCCGCGAATGGCTTATCGCGTGCTGGTCGCCCCCCTGGTCAGGCGTCTGGCGGGCCGCGAGCCGCAGTTGGCTGGGCGCGCCCTGGTGTCGTCGCTGCTGACGGCGGAGGTCCTGTCGCGGCGACGGGTCTCACGCACGCGCGGGTTCGACGCAAGGCCCGCGGACCGTCTCCATCGCGTCGTCTCGGGCCTGATGGCCAACCGCGTCAACGACCTTTCCATCGCCGCCGCTCGTCACGGCCTGGCCTTCACCTTTCCGCTGCTCGATCGGTCCCTCGTCGAGTTCTGCCTTTCGCTTCCGCCATGGCTGCTGGTCGAGGACGGCTTCATGCGCCAGCCGTTCCGCGCCGCGATGGAGGGCGTCCTGCCCGACATGATCCGTCGGCGCGACAGCAAGTTTCTGCTGTTGCCTGACGTCGTTCCTCGGCTGAGCGCGGCGCGGCCGCGGATCGCGCGTCTGGCCATTCAGCTTCGCGGCGATCCGGCCGCGACCGCCTTCGTCAACTTCGACGTGGTCGACCGGACGCTGGCCGAGTTGGATGGGCGAACACTCGATCGGGCCGACCGCCGGCTCGGCGACCTAGCCCGTGTGCTCTGCGTGGCCGCCCGGCTGGCGGCCCTGGAGAAAGACCGGCCCTAGGCCGCCGTCCGCGCCTCGGTCGCCAGGCAACGGGTCAGGTGCGCCTCGGCCACGATCCGGACCGTATCGGCATAGTCGGGAAGGGCGGGGCCTAGCAGCGGCAGTCCGAATTCGGCGACCGTCGCCGCCACGCCAGCCTTGTCCAGACTACGTCCGCGCGCCAGCGCGTGCCGGGCGATCTCCAGCTCCTGCCCCCAGAAATAGATATCGACAGCGCCGACGCGCGCCTGCATGGCGCGCACCTCATCGACCCGCCCCGCGTTCATGAATGGCAGCCAGATGTCCGGCATCAGGAGATCCACGGGCCGGTCGGGCGTGTAGGCGTAGGCGTCGCCCTGGACGATGTGGAGCTTTTCGCGCGCCTCGGCCGGCAGTTGCGCGGCCAGGTCAAGCTCACGGTGCAGGGCCAGAACGTCCTCATCCAACTCGACCACGGTCACGCGCTCCACCTCGTCGCGAAGCGCGCAGTTGACCGCGCACCACCCCATGCCCAAGCCGAAGATCAGGACATGGCCGCGCGACAAGCGAATGCCGATCTCCTGGCTTTCAAGCTCCATCGGCGAGGTCGACATCCACGTCACGCTCCCGCGCTGGAGCGCCACGAAGTCTGTCACCAGCTGAGGCGGGCTCCAATAGCCGCGCATCAGGCTCATGGGCGCGGTGCGGACCCGCCAGTCGCCGTGGTCAAGCGCTCGATACGCCGGCAGGAAGAGATCGGTGTAGTAGGCGTTGACGCCTTGAGGCAGCATGGGATTTCCTGTCAGGTCGTGATCAAGGATGGTGGGCCTGGGCGGTTGCGCCACCTTCGGCCCAGTCGCGATAGAGGGCCTGATAGGCTGCTTCCAAGGCGCTCGCTGTGGCGGAGGAGTCGAAAGGGCCTCCCGGACGATGTCGCCCCGCCTCCAGCCGCGCCCTGATCCGCTCACGCGCGAGCGGATCAGCCGCCAGAGCGATCGCCTGCTCGACATGAGCCTCGGGAGACCCCGCGATCAGGTCGTCCATGTCGAGGAAGTGCAGAAGGCTGGCCGTGACCCGTGAGGCGAAGCCTTCGCCGACGAAGGTCAGGGCCGGCAAGCCCGCCCACAGCGCGTCGCTGGCCGTGGTGTGCGCGCCATAGGGACTGGCGTCGAGAAAGAGGTCCGCGGCTTGGTGCCGTGCGAGATGATCGGGGTAGTCTTTCCAGCCGAGCCAGGGCGCGAACACGATCCGACCAGGATCGACGCCTGCGTACGAGGCTTCGCGCCGATAGACCGCCGCGGTCGCGTCGCTGGGTTGCAGCAGCCAAAGCACGCCGCCGGGCGTGGCGTGGAGGATGCGCATCCAGCGACGCCAGACCTCGCGTCCGATCTTGTAGCTGGCGTTGAAGCCGCAGAACACCACACCCGCCTCCGGCAAGCCGAGCTGGACCCGTGACGGGCTTGTTCCGACGGGGCGGGCGGAGTCGTTGGGCTGATAGCAGACCGGCAGCCGCACAAGGGTTTCGTCATATCCGGCCTCGGCGCCCGGGGGCATGACGATCGGATCGCCGATGATGGCGTCGACGAGTCCGCCCAGCGGGCCAGGATATCCCAGCCAGTGGACGATGACGGGCGCGGGCCGCCGGACCAGGATGTCCGGCCGGGCGTTGGCGGTGTTGCCCTTCAGATCCACAAGGACATCGACACCCCGCGCCCTGATGCTCTCCGCCGCATCGTCGTGCGATAGTCCCCCCAGGCGAACCAGGCGATCGGCGGCGGCCTCGAGTCGGCGGCGCATGGGTGTGCCGTCATCGGGGCCATGATCGAGCAGGACCACTTCGACCGCGTTCCGATCATGCCGCTCCAGAACCTCGACGATCAAACGCGCCGTGGCGTGCTCGAAGAAATCGGACGACAGGTAGCCGATCCGCAGGCGTTCGGCCGACCGCGGCGAAAACCGCGGCGGAACGGTGCTGACCCGCTTCACCCTATCGAGAACGAGGCTGCGCGCGGCCTTCAGATGGCAAGCCTCCATCCCCGCGAGCGACAGCAGAGGAAACGAGGCGACTTCGCAATCGCTGGTCCGCATGGCGTCTTCGAGCTCTGGCTTAAGACGCTCGATTTCCGACCACGCCGCCAGATATTGCAGACTGTGGATCAGTTCGCAGAGGATCGTTGCGCGCCGCGCGCCGGCGCCGGGGAGGGCGCGCTTCAGGCATTGTACGGCGGCGGCGTGGTCGTCCAGCTGGCGCTTGACATAGCCCAGCCCTTCCCAGGCCACCGAAAGATCGGGAGCTCCCGATAGCGCCAGACTGTAGTGGGCTTGAGCCGACTCCAGCTGATCTTGCATGCGCTCGGCGGTGGCCAGATCGCACAGCGCCGAGACCGAGAAGCCTGCCGTGACAGCCTCATGCAGCCATTGGGATCCTTCTTCGAGGCGCCCTTCCATCAGGAAAGTCACGCCCTTCTGCTGGATCAGCGCCGCGCTCCCGGGCGCGAGATCGAGGGCGTCGTCGAACAAGGCTCGGGCGCCCGCCGCGTCGCCGGCGAGAATGGCCCGCCGCCCCGACTCGAACAGCGCGAGCGCCTCGCCCGCCAAAGGCGCGGTCGCCTTCGTCAGCGGCGGCCCCAGATCGATCGCCTCGCCCAACCCCTCCACGATTTCTCTAACCCCTTGAAAATAACGCCGTTGTGCGAACCGGTCCCATTTTGGGCTTATACAAGCCTGGATCGTATCTTGCGCTTTCAACAACTATGATCCTACATGACACAAGAAAAGCGCGTATTTCAATGATTGCAACCGTCTGATCAGGGCGCGGTGGCACGGCCGCGGGGAGGATAGTGTGGGCGATAATTTCCTGGGTGAGATCAGAATCTGGGGGTTTGACTGGGCCCCCAAATATTGGGCGCTGTGCAACGGCGCCCTCCTGCCGGTCCAGCAAAATCAGGCGTTGTTCGCCTTGCTGGGCACGCAATACGGTGGCAACGGCTCGACCAATTTCGCGCTGCCCGACCTGCGCGGCCGCGTGGCGGCGGGGTCCTCGCTCGGGGGACCCACGGGGCCGGGTCTGACAGCGTATCCTACCGGCGCGGTGGCTGGGCAGGAGACCGTCACGCTCCTCAACACCAACATCCCCCAGCACAACCACAACGTCATTGGCGTGAACACCAAGGGCACGACGGTCAACGCCACCGGCCAAATAATCGCCAATGTCGCGCCGGCCGCGGCCACCTCGACAGTGGCCTATCAGGTATACAGTGGCAGTTGGTCATCCAGCACGCCGCTGAACAACGCCACGATCGGCATGGACGGCAGCAATATCGCGCACGCCAACATGCAACCGTACGCGGTCGTCAATTTCACGATCGCGCTGTCCGGCATCTATCCGAGCCGAAGCTAGCACGGTCCGGGCGACGGTGTTCGCCCCTGACGTTCAATCCCTCAAGGAAGACGATCCATGGACCAGTATGTGGGTGAAATCCGCATGTTCGCGGGGACTTTCGCGCCGGTAGGTTTTTTGTGGTGCGACGGCTCCCTTCTATCCATCGCGCAATACCAGGCGCTCTTCGTGCTGTTGGGCACGACCTGGGGCGGCGATGGTCAGACGACCTTCGCCGTACCCGACCTGCGCGGCAATCTCCCGGTCGGCCAGGGGACGGGCTCTGGCCTGACGACGCGGATCCTCGGCCAGCGCGCCGGCACGGACTCCGTGACGTTGGTCGAGGGCAACCTGCCCCAGCACAATCACTCGTTCAACGTGCAAACCTCCCCCGCGACCACATCGTCGTTGGCCTCGGGGGCGGCGTTCGCGTCGCCGACGACGAACCAGAGCTCCGGCGCGGTCGCCGACTACGTCACGCCCACCACGTCGCCCGCGCCCGTGGCCTGGACGCTCGCCCCGCAGGCGGTCACCACCTACGGCATGAACGGGGCGCACGAGAACCAGATGCCGTCGACGAGCATCAATTACATCATCGCCTACGAAGGCATTTTTCCGAGCCGTCCCTAATAGGAGAGATCGAACATGGCCGACGCGTTTACCGGCGAGATCCGGCTCTTCGCCTTCAATTTCGTCCCGACGGACTGGGCGCTGTGCAACGGGCAGCTGCTTCCCATTCAACAGAACACCACGCTCTATTCGTTGCTAGGCGTTCAGTACGGCGGCAATGGCACCACCACCTTCGGCTTGCCAGACCTGCGTTCGCGCGTCGCGAAAGGCGCTAACCCGATGTACGCCACGGGCGAGGTCGAGGGCGTGGAGGGCGTCGCTCTGGATGTCACGACGACGCCGGCGCACCGCCATAGCCTGACCTTCTACAATACGACCCCGGCCTTGAAGGTGCCGACCGCGACGACCAACACCTATCTGTCGTCGCCGGTCTACCAGCCGGGCGGGACAGCCGCGGCCGCCGCGGCCGTCGCCTATGCCGCGACGACCGCCACGCCCCAGGTCGTCCTCAACCCTTTGACGGTAGGCTTCTCTGGGGCGGGGGGGCAGCATGAGAACCGCCAACCCTTCCTGTCGATGGGCTATTTCATCTGTCTCTACGGCACGTATCCGTCACGTCCCTGAGACAAACGCGCTGGACGCGACGCCCGTCCAGGCGGCGGGCGTCGCGTAAGCCTTCCAAGGCCGTTCGGACGGGTTCAAGATTTCCGACATGATCGTCACGCCTCCGCCGCCGTTGACACCACAATTGCGTCGTCTCGCCGTCGCCTTGCGCCCTCGCTCGGACGCGGACGCCGATTTCCTCGAGGCGGTTTATTTCGCCCATCGCTGGGAGGAGGTGGCCCAGACCGGCTGGCCCGAACCCGTGCGCCTTGCCTTTCTGTCGGATCAGCATCGTCTTCAACGCCTTCACTACGATCAGCACTATCCGGATGCGTCCTACGCCGTGGTCGAGGAGTATGGTCGGCCCGTTGGTCGCCTCTACACACTCTGCAGCGCTGGCGACATGAGGATCATGGACATCGGCCTCATGCCCGAGGCGCGGGGGCGGGGACTGGGCGGCGCGTTGTTGGACGCGGTGCTACGCCAAGCCCCCACGCTTGGCGCCGGCAAGATCAGCATCCACGTCGAACAGAACAATCCAGCGCGCCGCCTCTACGAACGCCTGGGTTTCGTCAAGGCCGGCGAAGCCAACATCTACGATCGCCTCGAACGCCTCGTCGAACCCGAGACCGCGCGTTGAGACCGGCAATCAGTTGAAGACCATCTGATACCGAAAGGCGCCCGCGTCGGTCTTTCCGATACAGCCGATCATCAGCTCGTGACGGCCCAATCCCGGAAGCTCCAGCGCATAGAGGCCCTGGGCGATCATCATGGCCGGATTGGAACCATCCATGACCACGATGAAGGCTTGCCGGCCGCCGGTCGGCGCGGGGATGCGGCTTGTGGCGACCTCCGAAATCGTCAGGGGCTCCTTGTAGTCGGGTTGGTCAAAGAGCACGGTCTGGCCGATCAGCGGTGCGAAATCATCGGCGGTCAGTCGGTCGAGCACGCTGTTGCTTTCCTCAAAACGGTTCTTCCTGAACGGGAAGTGTTTTCAAATAATATCTGAAGCTGCGCTGGCGCCTAGAGCGTGCCGATCCGCGCGATGGGCGTGAAATCAGCCATGTCTTCGCCGCCGCAGACCACGCCGCCGCCCGCTTCCAGCCAAGCATGGGCGGCGAGGCCGGCCGCTTCGCGTCGCATGCCCAGATGAACGACGGCGCCGAGCCGGCGCCGCCGCAACATCCACTGTCCCGCGAGCGCCCGGGCCAGGCAGGTCGTCTGGCCCGGGAGGCGGCGCGAAGCGCTTCGCAAGGCCTGGGCCACGTCCGCCGCGCGCTGATCGCCCGGCGCCCCGGCCAGCGATCCGCGCTCGCCAGGGGATCGCTCGCCCGTCAGGAGCCGATCGATCGGCGCGACGATCAGGAGGATGCGCGCGGTCACGATGCACAGCACCGCCTCGGCCAGGATCGGAGCGCGGCGCATACGTACGACCTGTGGCGCGAGGCGCGAGGATGACATCGAGCTTTCCAGGCCTGTGCGGCGGCGACTGTAGACTACGATCGGCGAGACTAATCTTCCAAGGTCGACGCACGCCGCGACTTCAACCTGGATCAGCGCGCCGCCAAGGCGGATGGCTGGGGCGTCCGCGATGGCGCGCGCGCCCCCAGCCGATGGCGACGGCGCCAGAAGAGGTGGTTCGGCCACCGCCGCTCGACGCCGTACCAGGCCTCCAGATGCCGCAGGTAGCGCGTGCGCACGCGCCCGAGCTCGGCGGCGTATTCAGCGCACGCCTCGCCGTCGCCCCGAAGCAGCCGGTCGACCGTCTCGGCGCCGGCAAGACCGGTATAGAGCGCGTTGAAGAGGCCTTGCGAGGAGAGAGGGTCAAAGGCGAGGGCCGCGTCGCCGACCGCCAGCCAGTCTGGTCCGGCCGGTGACGAAGCGCGCGCCCCGTGCGCCGCGCAATAGCCGGTCGCGATGATGCGCCAGCGTTCCTCGGCGACTAGGGCGCCGAGCATCGGCAGGGCGCCGGCTCGCGTGATCAGGTCCGCCGGCCTGGCGGCCAGAGTCCTGGCCAGGGGAAGATCCGCATCCGTGTGGAAGGCCACCAGCGCTTCGCCGCGCGGAAGCGGGGCGGCGTACCACCAGCCTTCGGACTCGGCCTCGATCTGGGTAACGCCGGCGGGCAGGTCGGCTTCGGCGCGAAGCCAGGCGCAGACCAGGCGATCGTCGACCTCGCGGGTCACACCCGCGCCGCGGAGGAGCCGAGAGCCGCGACCGCTGGCGTCGATCAGGACGCGGGCCTGGACGCCCTGGACCCGGCCCTCTTGCTCGAGAGACAGACGCCAACCCTGGGCTTGGCGGGACACCGTCAACGGCCGTGCCGGCGCCAGGAGGCGCGCGCCGCGGGCTAAGGCCGTGGCGCGCAAGCGCTGCTCGAAACGCGCGCGGTCCAGGTGCCAGCCGTGACCGTCCGGATCCGCCAGCGCATCGCGCTCGGCGGGCGCGGCCCGGCCCCAAGCGCCCCGATGAAGGTGGCGCGCCGCATGGCCGTCGGACAGAAATCCCTCCCAGAGGCCCATGTCGCTGAGCAGCCGGCGAGCCGCACCGGGCAGGGACTCGCCGACGCGGCCGCGCGGCGCGGGCCAGCGATCGACCAGCAGCACGCGCCAGAACGGCGCCAGATTGAGCGCCGCCGTCGCCCCGGCCGGTCCGGCGCCGACAATGGCGACGTCGACCTCGTCCATCTATTTGAACTGCACAGGCAGGCCCAATGGGAAACGGCGGAACTTGTCGATGTTCGAGATGTCCACCTGGCGGTTGGTTCCCGGCGAGCCCGCGTGGGTCGCGCCCTGGTGGGCGGGCGACTTCAGGCTGCGCGCACCCTTGCCGTTCTTGGGGATCACGTCGTGGATGGTCTTGCGGCGGTCTTCGACCTCGATCACCGCCGGGAAGGCGTCGGTGTCCGTCGGCCCCTCGCGCACCTCGACCACGCCCAGGTGGTCGAAGTGCTCGATCATGTTGTTGATCTGGTCGGTGTAGCTGGTCGTGCCCAGCGGATCGATCCAGGCGGCGCGGTTGGCGAAAGCGGCGCGGCGCTCGGAGAGCGGCCGCTTCCTATCCATGACGATCTCGTAGTTCTCCTCGGTCAACACCTGGTCGGGGACGCGGGCGGGCCAGAAGGCGGGCACATAAGGATCGTAGGCGGTGTCATAGCCCGAGCGGCAACTGGCGCTGTCGGTCTGCCATGGCACGGCCATCCAGCGGGTGACGCCGCCGGGGATCTGGCCGTACAGTGGGCCATTGGGGATGGTCATGCCGTCGCTCGTCAGCACCTCGCCCAGGTTCGGCGCCACCCAGTCGGGCAGGACGTGGGCGAAACGGAAGGGCGCCATGTACATGGTCGAGGCGCGCACCGGCCAGGTCATCTCGCAGCCAGGATGGAAGGCGTCGGCCAGGCAGAAGTCCAGCGCCGCCTTGGTGAGCACGTCGCCCTGTTCGGCCAGGGGCGCCTGGTCGATCGACGTCGGCGGAACGCGCTTGGGGTCGTAGTCGGCGTCGAAATCGCCCTTGGCCCACTGGTCCAGCATGGCCAGCTGGCAGTCGCTGAGCGCTGCGTTCTGACGCGGCGTCGGAGCCGCTGGGATGGCCATGGCGTCGCCGTACAGCCACGGCCAGGGCGTCGGCGCCCAGGAGTCGACCGCGAACCGCCGGAACGAGTTGGACAGGACGCGGCGGATCTCCTGGGTGGCCGGGCCCGGGTCGGCAAGCTTGGCGATCCCTTCCGGGGTCATGAAGTCGAAGGCGCCTTTCCAGCCGAAGCCGGCCGCGAAGCCCGCATTGACCCATTGCAGCCCAGCCATCCGCTCGAAGATCGGCAGGATGTCGTGGGTGAAGGACGCACGCTTTGGCGCGGGCAGGGTTCCGGCCTTGATGGCGACGTCGCGCATCAGGTCCCACATGGTGCGCACCGACTTGCGCTGCGGGCCGAAATTGGGCGGGGCGACCACGACCCAGGCCGGGACCACCTCCAGCGGGACGCCGTTCAGCTTGACCTTGGCGGTGACCGGACCGTCCGAGATGTCGTCGTACCACCCCTCGTTGTTGGCGAAGGTGATGGCCCAGCTGCCATCGCACGAGGCCGACTTGCCGTGGCCGCCCAACACGATCAGGCGCTGCTCGGCGTCGGTCGAGATCTCGCCGAGATAGACCTTGTCGCCCATGAATTCGCCGTCGTCGAAGGCCCTGGGCTTGGCGGCGCGCCCGGCGACGTGGCGGGGCTTCGGGGTGATGGCCAGGCCAGCGCGGTCGGCGATGGAGGCGTTGCGCAGAACCGTCGGCGGGGCCGAGGCGGCCTCGGGAATGTCCAGGGCCAGTTGGAAGCCGTACCAGGCCGATTTGGTGTTCGCCAGTTGGACGGACCAATCGATCTGGACGTCGTCATGCTCGCCGGTCAGCTCGCGCACGATGTCGCCCTTGGCGTTGACGCCGTAGACCCGGAAACGAGCGGCCTGGCGTTTCAGCCGGCCGTGCTTGTCGCGATAGGCGCCGCGGGGCAGGGGCTCGGGATCGGGGGTTTCCGGGCCAAGATACCATTCGTCCGGGCTGTTGCCGACACGGGCGATGCCGATCGGCGGATAGATGGCGGCCTTGACCACGCAGGTGTCGGGCGGCGTGTCCGGCGCCAGGTGCGGCTGACGCGGCTCGGCTGGATCGCGGAGCGGCTGGCCGTTGGCCTCGTGGCGGGTGTCCGCGCTGGCGGCGTAGACGGCCTTGCGCACCGCGGCGATCGAGGATTCGGGAACCGGAGCCTGCTCGGGCGGCACGCGGAAGATGTTGAAGGCCAGCGACTGGCCATAGGCGGCCTGACCGCGATCCTCGACGTCCTGGCTGGGGATCACAAGAGTGGCGACGTGGATGAACGGGCTCTCGGCCTCGGGCCACGCGACCGTGGCCTCATCCAGCGGCATGGTCGCCGGGTTGGTCCGGCGCTGAACCATGAACTTGAAGCGGTATTCTCGTTTCAGCAGGCGGCCGGCCATGTCGGTGGCCAGGTAGTCGGGCGCGTCATTGGCGACGTTTTCCGGCGGGGTTTCGGGATCGAGCCGATACTTGACCGCCTGCTTTTGCCCCGCTCCGAACGGCAGGATGCCCCAGTAGGTGGTGGTCAGGACGCTGCCCTCGACCTTGGCCATCTCGTTGAGAATGTGGTTGGTCTTTGGGTGGTGAGCCAGATACGTCGGATAGTCGCCCTGGACGACCCCGGCATAGGTGAACTGGCACATCTCCGTCGCGTTATCGACGAAGAACACCGGGTAGTTCTGGAGGATGAAGTCGGCGGTGTCGCCGGCCCCGCCATAAGCCTTCTCGCCCGGCACCCCGAACACCTTCAGCCCAATGCCGACCGTCGACTGGAGGTCGGGCGAGGTGGGCGAGGTGTCGCTGGAAAATCGCATCCAGGCCGTCAGGCTTTTGTGGGCGAAGACGCCGACCTTGAGGTCAGCGGGGATGTCCTTGACCATTTCCAGCCGACCGTGGGCCGCGCCGTGCAGCTTGCGGAACACCGGGCGCTCGGCCGGGGTCTGGCCCAGGCGGATGCGCTTCTTCTGGGCGATGTCGACGAACATCTCGATCAGGCGGTTGATCGGGTCGTCACCGCAGTCGAAGCACGGCGGTATCGGCGGGTTTTGGCTGCCCATGATCCATATCCCAGATGATCGACGTCATCCAAGGAGTTCATGCTTCCCTTGGTTGTGTCAATCTAATCTTCCCGCCAAGGCAGCGCCGCGTTGCGAAGCGGCGCCGCTACCCCCGGCGCGGCGGCCGGGAGGCGGTGAGCGCGGAGGTCGCCTTGACGCCTTTAGTGGCAGGCGCGTCTACACGGACCGCTATATGGCGCCGTTTTTCGTGTCCTGATCGTAAGCGCGGCCTTTACGACCTTCAGATAGTAGACCGGTGGGCAGAAGCTTGCTCAACCGGGGCAAAGAGCTCGATCTCCACCAAGGATTGAGTCCATTCTTCTGGAGCATCGCTTTGTCGGACGACGTCACGCCTCACTTTGTCGATGTCCACGTCGGATCACGTCTTCGCATGCGTCGTCGCGTCCTGGGATTGAGCCAGACGGTCTTGGCCAACGCGGTCGGACTGACCTTCCAGCAGCTGCAAAAGTACGAGCGGGGCCACAACCGGATCAGCGCTTCAAAGCTCTATGGCTTGGCCCTGAGGCTGCAGAGTCCGGTGTCGTGGTTCTTCGAGGGGCTGCCGTCGACGGACGCCGAGGAGGTTTCCGAGGCCATGCGTCAGGCCGAGGAACAGGCCCACGCCTTGCAGGCCTTCCTGCTTTCCCCCGAAGGCCTTGAGTTCGCGACCCTGCTGCCGCGAACGTCGAAGAGCGCCCGCTCGCAACTGCTCAATCTGGTGCGGGCGATGGCCGGCGAGGACGACGGGGTCCGCTGATCCGGCCCCGCCTCACGTCGCGCGTCTCGGGCAGATGCTCGGTCCCTTGAGCTCGCTTCAGCGTCATCGCATTGGCGGTGCGGCGGTCGCGCCTTCCAGCGCGCTCCGCGCCAGGTTCGCCTTGGCGGTCACCTCGCGCGCATAGGCCTCGGCCTCGCCGACGGTCTTGATGGCCGCCACCTTCGCCTGGATGGCCGCGATCTCGGCGGGATCGCCGCGGGTCAGCTCGATGTCGGTCTTCACCAGGATCTGCAGGAAGCCGATGCCGTTGCCCGACTCCGGCAGCGGCGACGTATCGTCCGTCGACAGTACGGCTGGCTTGGCGGCCCTGACCATGGCCTCGGCGGGATCGTTTAGCGTGGTGGGGCAGTCGGTGCGCGGTTCCGACAGCGACAGCAGGTGGGTGAGGGGATTGGCCTTGGCGTCGCGCTGGGTCATGAAACCCGTGCCATAGAGGGCGTTCAGCGTCGCCGAGACCGAAGCATGGTCGTACAGCGTGTGGTCCACCGTGCCGGCCGGGATCAGCGGCGAGACGATCACCGCCGGCACCCGCACGCCGTAGATGTCGAACAGGAAGCCGCCTGAATTGATCGACAGGTCCCGCGGCGCGCCGTCGTCGGGCGGCGTGGCGGCCTGGGTCTGGACGCTGTCATAGAAGCCGCCGTGCTCGTCATAGGTGATGATCAGCAGGCTGCGCTGCCAGACGGGCGAGTTGCGGATGGCCTCGTAGACGGTCTTGATCAGGCCCTCGCCGCCGGCCACCGAGTCCATCGGATGCTGAGAAGAGCCGCCGGTGTAGGAGCCGCCATAGACATCGCCATAGTTGGGCTCGATGAAGGTGTAGGCGTACGGGTAGGGGCCCTGCAGGTCCGAGGCGAAGCTGCCGATCGAGTTGGTGTCGACCCCATAGGTGATCCCCTTCAGCGACGAGACCTGCGGGATGCCGCCCAGCACCGAGCCATTCTGATCGGCGTAGATCCGCCACTGCAGGCCCTTGTACGACAGCTTGTCGAAGATCGACTTGCCGCTGGGATAGGTGAAGCCGTAGCCGGGCGCTTCCCAGGTGGCGATCTGCTTGCTGGAGGGCGAGTCCGCCCAGCCCGCCGACGAGGCGCCGTGCACGAAGAAGCGGTTGGGCCAGGTCGGGCCGGGGATCGACGCATGCCACGCGTCGCAGATCGCGAAGCTGGTGGCCAGTTGATAGATCACCGGCAACTGCGAGGGCGTGTCCAGGCCCAGCATGACGTCGCCCCACTCGGGTCGGGTCGGGAGGTTGGGATTGTCCGAGGTGATCTCGCTCCGCGTCGTGGCGTAGTTCGAGACGAAGCCGCTGTTGTTGGTCGCCGGATAGGCCGTCCACGGCTCGCGCCGCTGGGCGACCGCGGCGCCGCAAAGCTGCTCCAGCACGTCGGCGAACTCGTGGCCGGGATCGGTGGGCATGGCCGATGGGCCGCCAGGGCCGAAGTTGTAGGTCTGGCCCTGATAGGCATTGCTATCGGCGGGCGTGGCGACGGTCAGACCAGGGATCTTCGACAGGGCGAACATGTTGTCGAACGAGTGGTTTTCCAGCATCAGCACGAAGACGTTATCGATCGCCGTATAGGGACCGATCCTGTTCATGCTGGTGGAGGTCCCGCCGGACGCCACATTGATGTCGAACGTCCTGGTGTCGACCGTGAAGCCCAGGGTCTTGCCGACGTCACCGCTCTGTAGCTGGCATTCCTTCCAGTTGGCGACGGCCCAGGAGCCGACGCTGGAATAGATGCCCGGGGCCGAGCCGTTCGACACCGCCAGCTTGATCGCCCAATAGTCCAGGACCCACCCGACGTTCAGGCCCAGGCGGAAATAGACGGTCAGCGGCCCGACCTGCTGACCCGGCTGGGCGACCCAGGTCGCGCTTTGAGTGCCGTCGGTGCTGTTGTTGTGGAACAGGGTGATCGTGGCTTCGCCGTCGGTCCGGTTGGTCACATAGACCTGCGCCGACACCCGATCGACCGGGTTCATCGGGGTCGAGGTCCCGCCGGACTTCAGGTTGATGTTGAACGTCGTGCTGCTGACCTGGAAGGTCAGGTTCTGGCCCGCGTCGGGACCTTGCAGCTGGCATTCCTTCCAGTCGCTGTATTGCAGGACGCCGGTGCTCTCGTAGAGGCCCGGGGTGGAACCGCCGGTGACGTTGATCTCGCACGCCCAATAGTCCAGCACCGACCAAGAGCCAAAGCCGGTGTTGAAATTGACCGTCAGCGGTCCGACGGTCTGGCCGGGCTGGGCGGTCCATTGTCCCTGCTGGTTACCGTAGTCGGAGTTGTTGTGCATCAGGCTGATGGCCGCCACGCCATCGGTTGTGTTGGTGATGTAGACCTGAGCGGTTTGCGGCGTGGACATGACCTGACGTTCCCCATTTCGTCGGCGCGCCGGATGGCGACAAGCGGCGCGACTTCGCGGTCGGCGCGAGCCTGGACGCGAGCGGTTCTAAACTAGGGCCTGAACAAGGTTGGGGGCGCCGCAGCTAGCGAGTCAATCAAAAAGGGATTATTATAAAAAACAATTATAGCGAGTTTTGTCTCACGAGCGCGTGGATTCCCGTTGCGCGTCGCGGCGCGGATGAGAAGACTTGGCGTGAAGCGGTTTCCAAGCCCCGCGGCGACTGGCTAAAGCGCGATGGCGCGCGGCGAACTTCTCCGCATGGACCTCCATGGCCGCTGACTCGCGACGGGGATATGTCCATATGCAACATCGGCGAACAGGCACAATATTCCGATAATATATCTTAGACGATATGTGGATGTAGCCGCCATTTAGTAATGTCGCACCGTGCCATTTAGACATGTCACCCTCCGCCGCAACCGCGACGGAGGCCTCCAGGATGGCGTTGCATTTCATGAGCGACAAGGAGCTCTCGCGGCTGGAGATCCTTCGCGATCTCGCTAGCGGCCGGCTCACGACGCCGGCGGCGGCGCAGCTGCTGGGCCTGGAGCGACGCCAGGTTCAGCGATTGGCCAAGGCCTATCAGGAGCAAGGCGCCACGGCGCTGATCTCCAAGAAGCGTGGTCAGCCGAGCAACCGGCGCACGCCATCGACCGTCAAGACGCAGGCGCTGGACCTGATCCGCGCGCGGTACTCGGGCTTTGGTCCGACGCTGGCGGCCGAGAAGCTCCGCGAGCTCCACGGCGTTTATATCGGGCGTGAGACACTGCGGATCTGGATGCTTGAGGCCGGGCTATGGGCCGATCGCCAGAAGCGGCGTGGTCGGGTCTACCAGCCGCGCTATCGCCGGGAATGCGTCGGCGAGCTCATCCAGGTCGATGGGTCCGATCACTTCTGGTTCGAGGACCGCGCCGACAGCTGCACGCTGCTGGTCTTCATCGACGACGCCACCAGTCGGCTGATGCACCTGCAGTTCGTCCAGTCGGAGTCGACCTTCGCCTACTTCAACGCCACCCAGCGCTACCTTGAGGCCCACGGCAAGCCGATCGCCTTCTACACCGACAAGCATGCGGTCTTTCGGGTGAACAAGTCCGGCGGCCTCCATGGAGACGGCATGACCCAGTTCGGCCGCGCCCTCAAAGCCCTGAGCATCGAGATCATTTGCGCCAACTCCAGCCAGGCCAAGGGCCGGGTCGAGCGGGCCAACAAGACCCTGCAGGACCGGCTGGTGAAGGAGCTCAGGCTCGCCGGCGTCAGCTCGATGGACGACGGCAACGCCTTCCTCCCGAGCTTCATGGCCGACTACAACACGCGCTTCGCCAAGGCGCCGTTCAACGACAAGGATCTTCACCGGCCCATGGCGCCGCGGGACCGATTGGACGAGGCGTTCACCTGGCGCGCCGAGCGGACACTCTCGCAGGCGCTGACGCTCCAGTACGACAACATCCTCTTCATGATCGAGCCATCCGAGTTCGCGCAAGGAGCGATCGGCCAGCGCGTCGAGGTCGTCGACTTCCCCGATGGCCGCCTGGAGATCCGCCACAAGGGTCGCAGCATGCCCTACCGGACCTTCGACAAGGTTCGGCGCGTCACCGAGACGGCCGTGATCGAGAACAAGCGCCTGGGCGGCCTGCTCGCCTTGATCAAACAGAGCCAGGCGGCAGGGCCGCCTGGGGCACGCACCCGTAAAGGTCCCAGGCGCCGCGATCAGACCGGACATATGTTCGGGGTGGGTTAAGCCCCCTGCCCTGATGTCCGGTTTCCGGCGCAGACCCGATTTCTGCACCCGACCGAGGCTGTGTGAAAACCCCGCAAATCAGCTAGAATCCTGACATCAGACGAGCTGTCAGGAGGTGGAGTTGAGCCGCTTCGTTGAGGGTTGCGACCGCCTGCAGCCAACGCTGCTTCCCGAATGTCTGGACGACTACGTGGCCGAGGAGAACCCGGTGCGTGTGGTCGATGTCTTCGTCGACGAGCTGGATCTGGCGTCGCTGGGCTTCGAAGTGATGCCGGCGGCGACGGGACGTCCGGCCTATCACCCGGCCATGCTGCTGAAGCTCTACGTCTACGGCTACCTGAACAAGGTGCAGTCCAGCCGCCGGCTGGAACGCGAGGCGCGGCGCAATGTCGAGCTGATGTGGCTGACGGGCCGGCTGGCGCCCGACCACAAGACCATCGCCGACTTCAGGAAGGACAACGGCCCAGCGATCCAGGCGGCCTGCGCCCAGTTCGTGGTGCTGTGCCGCCAGATTGGTCTGTTCGGCGCGGCCCTGGTGGCCATCGACGGCAGCAAGTTCAAGGCGGTCAACACCCGCGATAAGAACTTCACGACCAACAAGCTCAAGAAGCGCCTGGAGCAAGTGGCCGAGCACATCGCCGGCTATCTGCGCGACCTGGACACCGCTGATCGTCAGGAGGGCGAGGCCGCCGAGACGCGATCGGAACGCCTGAAGGAGAAGGTCGAGCGGCTGCGCGAGCAGATGCGCTGGCTCCAGTCGATGGAAGCCAAGGTCTCGGCCTCGCCGGATGGCCAGGTCTCGCTGACCGATCCCGATGCCCGTTCGATGGCCACCACGGGACGCGGCAGCGGAATGGTCGGCTACAACGTCCAGTCCGTCGTAGACGCTGAGCATCACCTGATCGTCGCCCACGACGTGGTCATGACCGGTAGTGATCGCCAGCAACTCTCGGCCATGGCCGCCCAGGCCAAGGACGCCCTGGGTGTCGACGAACTGGAGGTGCTGGCCGACCGCGGCTACTTCTCGGGCGAGGAGATCCTGGCCTGCGAGGCTTTGGGCGTCACGCCCTATGTGCCCAGGCCCCTGACCTCCGGGGCCAAGGCCAATGGCCGGTTCGGCAAGCAAGACTTCGTCTATCTGCCTGACCAGGACGTCTACCGTTGCCCCTCGGGCGCGCTGCTGCCGCGCCACATGACCAATGTCGAGAACGGCATGACGCTGCACCGGTACTGGGATCACTTCAGTTGCCAGAGCTGCGCGCTCAAGCCCCAGTGCACGCCGAGCATCACCCGACGGGTGACCCGCTGGGAGCACGAGGCGGTCATCGACGCCATGCAAAGGCGGATGGACCTGACGCCCGGCGCCATGCGCCAGCGAAGGCGGACCGTCGAGCACCCCTTCGGCACGATCAAGGCCTGGATGGGATCCACACACTTCCTGATGAAGCGCCTTCCCAATGTGAAGACCGAGATCGGCCTCCACGTTCTGGCCTATAACCTCAAGCGGGTGATCGCCATCCTGGGCGTGGCGCCGCTCATGGAGGCGATCCAGGCCTGACGCCGGCCTCGCCGCGCGCTCGCCCCGTCTGGCCATGCTGCGGCCGTCAGCGGGTTTTTACACAGCCTCGACCCATTGCGGACTCGCCAGTAACGGCTAGCTTTGGCGGATGGGCCAACTCTCTTTCAGCGTTACGCCGGACGGTGACGGTGTTTGGCAAGTGCATGCGCACTTGGAAACAGAGACTTTCAGTGGGAGGGGCTGGTCATGGGGCTCCCCCGAGAGTTTCAGCGACTTCGCTGATCAGCTCTCCGCGTATCCAATTCGGGCGGGCGAACCGCCAAGACTGCAACTCGCTTACGGAATGGGTGACGGTGACGACCTGCGGCTAGCAGTCGAAGTCCGGCCAGTGGGAAGCCTGGGCACCCTAGAGGTCCGCGTGGAGATTGCAGACCCGGACGATCCGTCCTGCAGATTGAAGGCAAAGCTAATGACTAGCTACGCGGCAATTGATCGGCTGGTGCCTCAGCTGCGCAGCCTCGCGGCAGGAGCGCGAAAGGACGCAGTGCTTACCAGCGGGTAGAATGTCTCCTAACCACCCGTCGGCGACGCTAAAAAGGTCCGGTGTTGGTTTAGCCGTTGGGCCTTCGGCCAACACATTGTCCAGCATGCCACGCACCGCCACCGTCGAGACACGTGTCCTGAGCGACCGTCGGCGAAAAGCGGATGTAGGCGACAGCCGCGACCAGCACTGCAGCAATTAGCCCAAGGGCGATCCAGAGCCTTTTCATAAGGCGAAGCTAGCCCCGCCAATGTCCGACAACCACCGATGCCGTTGAAAAAGGCCTCTTATCTGGCGGGCGTTAGGTAGCGATGAGAGCCGTTGTCGCTCAGGCTGGTGAGGCGTGAGGCTGCTGCTGGACGAGTTTGGCGAGTTTGCGGAGGTTTTGGGCCGTCGCGGCGAGGAGGAACTCGTCTCTGGCGCCGTTGGGGCCTCGTAATCTAAGGCGATCCAACCCGACGATGCGCTTGAGGTGGGCGAAGAGCATCTCGACCTTTTTCCGTTCGCGCCGGGAGGTGATGTAGGCGTCGGTCTTGGCGATGTCGCGGGCCATGTCACGCGCGCCCTCGTGGATCGAGCGGGTCACTTTTCGATAGGGCTGGTTGGGGCAGCAGGCCGTCTTGAGCGAGCACGGCTGGCAGTCGTGGGTGCTGGCGCGGTAGCGGATGGTGTCGTCGGCGGGCTGGGCGTTGCGCGGAACCTTGAAGGCGCGCCGGCTGGACTTGAGCAGCTTGCCGCCCGGGCAGGTGTAGGCGTCGGCCTGGTGGTCGAAGCTGAAGTCGGCGCGGGAAAAGGTCCCGTCATCGCGCTGGGATTTGTCGAAGACAGGAATGTGGGGCTCGATGCCCTGATCATGGACCAGCCAGTCGAGCATCTCGGCCGTGCCGTAGGCGGTGTCGGCGGCCAGGCGCTCGGGATAGAGACCAAGGCGGTCGTTGGCGCGCTCGATCATGGTGCGACAGGCGGCCAGCTCGCCCTGACGCACCGCCGTCGAAGGCTCGACATCGACGATCACCGCATGATCCAGGTCGATGAGGTAGTTGGTGCAGTAGGCGAAGCTGGCCGGCCCGGCTTGGGCGGCGGTCCATCGCGAAGCCGGATCCGACAGTGAGATGTACTTGGGGATGACGGGCGTGGCCGCGCCGAAGGCTGCGTCGTCCAGGACCGCCAGATACTCCTCGATGGCCCGCCCGGCGGCCTCTGCCGGCAAGCCCGCGGCGCCATCGACGGCGGTCCTGTGCCGGCTGGCGTCGGCGCGGATGATACTGGCGTCAACGGCGAAGCCCTCGCCGCCGACCAAGCCCTCGGCAATGCAGCGGCGCACCACGCTCTCGAACAGCTCGCGCAGCAGGTCGCTGTCGCGGAAGCGGCCGTGGCGGTTCTTGGAGAAGGTGGAGTGATCGGGCACGTCGCCGTCCAGGCCCAGGCGGCAGAACCAGCGGTAGGCGAGGTTGAGGTGGACCTCCTCGCACAGTCGGCGCTCGGAGCGCACGCCCATGCAGTAGCCGATCAGCAGCATCCGGATCATCAGCTCCGGATCGATCGAGGGCCTGCCGATCGCGCTGTAGAACGGCGCCAAATGGGCCCGCACGCCTTCCAGATCGACGAACCGATCGATGGCGCGCAGCAGGTGATCCTGGGGCACGTGCCCATCGAGCGAAAACTCGTAGAACAGAGCCGGCTGCTCGATCCGACGCTCGCCCATCATGGCCGCGACCTCCTGCTACAACAGGAGTGAATCAGGCCGCAGGCGCCGCCTCAACGGCCTTTTTCAACACAATCCACCCTTCTGAGAAGTTCGGAACGTCCGCTCGCGGCGAGCAAACCCGTCAGAGCCTCGCCCGCCTGGCGGCGCGCTCGGTGAGATCAAAAAGACGAAGCCGCCCTGCCCTTGCCACGGTCGCCGGTCGGGCTCTGCGCTCCGTGAAGGCTCCGCGCCCGCCCGCCGCCCGACCCCAAATGCAGAGCCAGGTGACATTTCTAAATGGCAGACTCCGCGACATCTCTAAGCGGCGTAGACAGTGGATATTTGACCCTACGGTTTCACTGAACTCCCTATTTCCGCGAGCCGCGGCTACGCCGATACGAGTTGCCATGCCCTTCCACGTTTTCGCGTTTCCGCGGCTGACAAAATGCGCCTGGAGCGACAGCCTCAAACCGGATTTCGACACAGGTCCAGCGCTGGCGCTGATCTACCGGCCGCTTTCGTGATCACTCGCTCAGCCTGATCAGCGGCTTCGCCTTCGGCGGCTCGTGCGCCGCCTGAAAGAAAGGACTGGCGAATTATGTGTGAAGACACGCTTCTTGTTGCCGTGGCGCGTTGACCCCAAGTCGACCGCCTTCAGAGTTTCCTCGATACGCCCAGGCCCTCAACGAACGCGCCGCCCCCCACGCCTCGGCCGACGCGTCCTCCCTGGACTGTACGAAGGTCGGCTGACGGGCGCTGGAGGAACTTGAAGCGTCCTCAAGAGCTATGCCTCCGCTTCAGGGAGGCCTCGATGACTGGCGCCACGATCAAACGCGATCTCAGGACGGGCCGCTCGCTCTGGGCCGACAGCCCTGGACTGGGCGTCCCGGTGCGACCGCTGACCGCCGCGATCAGCGTCGATGTAGCCATCGTCGGCGCCGGAATCAGCGGCGCCTTCATGGCCCATGAGCTGTCGAAGGATCACTCGGTCGCGGTGCTGGACCGACGCGCGCCGCTGATGGGGTCGACCCTGGCCTCGACAGCGCTGCTGCAGTGGGAGATCGACCTGCCGCTCACGGCGCTCGCCACGCGGATTGGCGCGGCGAACGCCAGGCGGGCCTATCTGAGGTCTCGCCAGGCCGTCGACGCCCTGAAACGGATCGTGGCCGAAGAGCGGATCCCCTGTGGACTAAAGGACAAGTCGTCACTCTACCTGGCCGGCGACGCCTACGGCCATCGCGCGCTGGAGGCCGAGGCGGAAGCGCGCGCGGCCATCGGCTTGGATAGCCGCTATCTGAATTCCGCGGCGTTGCGCGAGCGCTTCGGCGTGGATCGAACCGGAGCCATCCTCTCAAGCGGTTCGGCCAGCGGCGACCCCGCCCGACTGGCGGCGGGGCTGCTGAGACGCGCCCAAACGCGTGGCGCGAAGGTCTGGTCGCCCGTCGAGGTCCTGAGCGCGGTCAGCGATCCCGACGGGGTGACGCTGCTGACCGACGCGGGTCATGCGGTGCGGGCCAAGTCGCTGGTGTTCTGCTGCGGATACGAATTCCCCAAGGGCGTTCCAACTCCGGGCGCGGAGATCATCTCGACCTGGGCGATGGCCTCGAAGCCGCGCCAGCGCTGTCCCGCCTGGCTGCGGGAGATGCTGGTGTGGGAAGCATCCGACCCGTATCTCTATCTGCGCATGGGCGGCGATGGCCGCCTGATTGTCGGCGGTGAGGATGAAGCCTCCGCCACCGCGCACCAGGACAAGGCGAAGCTGGAGCGAAAGTGCGAGACCATCTCGACCAAGCTAAGGCGGCTGTTGCCCGACGTGGCGTTCAAGATCGACTATGGCTGGGCCGGCGCCTTCGGCGAAAGCGCGACGGGCTTGCCCAGCATAGGGCCGGTTGAGGACATGGCGCACACCTGGGCCGTCATGGGCTTTGGCGGCAACGGCATCACCTATTCGGTCATCGCCTCGCAGGTCGTCGCGGCGGAGGTGCGGGGCGAGAAAGACCCGGACGCGGGTCTCTATAGGTCGTGACTTGAGCCCCCCTACCCGCCCGGGTGCAGTCCAGGCGCTTCCTGGCCCGTGCGGCTGACATATTCGGTGTAGCCGCCGCCGTACTGGTGGACACCCTCGGGCGTCAGCTCCAGCACGCGGTTCGACAGGGCCGCCAGGAAGTGGCGGTCGTGCGAGACGAACAGCATGGTGCCTTCGAAGTCCGCCAGCGCCGCGACCAGCATCTCTTTCGTCGCCATGTCGAGGTGGTTGGTCGGTTCGTCCAGCACCAGCAGGTTCGGAGGATCGAACAGCATCTTGGCCATGACCAGGCGCGCCTTCTCGCCGCCGGACAACACGCGGCAAGGCTTCTCGACATCGTCGCCGGAGAAGCCGAAGCAGCCGGCCAGGGTGCGCAAAGCGCCCTGCCCCGCCTGCGGGAACGAGCTTTCCAGAGACTCGAAGATCGTCTCTTCGCCGTCCAGCAGGTCCATGGAGTGCTGGGCGAAATAACCCATCTTGACGCTGGCGCCGATGTTGACCCTGCCCTGGTCGGGGGCGGTGGCGCCGGCCACCAGTTTCAGCAGCGTCGACTTTCCGGCCCCGTTGGCGCCCAGGACGCACCAGCGCTCCTTGCGGCGCACCAGGAAGTCGAGGCCTTCATAAATCCGCTGGGCGCCGTAGCCCTTGTGGACATCGCGCAGGCTGATCACGTCTTCGCCCGACCGGGGCGGGCTCTGGAACTCGAACTGCACCGCCTGGCGGCGGCGAGGGGCCTCGACCCGTTCGATCTTGTCGAGCTTCTTCACCCGGCTCTGGACCTGGGCGGCGTGGGAGGCGCGCGCCTTGAACTTCTCGATGAACTTGATTTCCTTGGCCAGCATGGCCTGCTGGCGCTCGTACTGCGCCTGGCGTTGCGCCTCGCCGAGCGCGCGCTGCTGGTCATAGAAGTCCAGATCGCCCGAATAGGTAATGAGCGAGCCGCCGTCGATCTCCACCACCTTGCCGATGATGCGGTTCATGAACGCGCGATCGTGCGAGGTCATCAGCAGCGCGCCCTCATAGTTCTTGAGGAACGCCTCCAGCCAGATCAGGCTTTCCAGATCCAGGTGGTTGGAGGGCTCGTCCAGAAGCATGCCATCGGGGCGCATCAGCAGGATGCGGGCCAGCGCCACGCGCATCTTCCAGCCGCCCGACAGCAGGCCGACATCGCCGTCCATGCGTTCCTGGCTGAAGCTCAGGCCGGCCAGTACTTCGCGCGCCCTCGCCTCCAGCGCATAGCCGTCCAACTCCTGGAAGCGCTCCAGAACCTCGCCATAGCGCTCCATGACGGCGTCAAGCGTGTCGGCCTGGTCCGGATCGACCATGGCCGCCTCGAGCGTGGCCATCTCGGCGGCCAGAGCGCTGACAGGGCCGACGCCATCCATCACGGCGGAGACCGCGCTCTGACCCGACATCTCGCCGACGTCCTGGCTGAAATAGCCGATCGTCATGCCGGGATCGATCGAAACCAGCCCGTCGTCAGGTTGCTCCTGACCGGTGATCATGCGGAACAGCGTCGTCTTGCCGGCGCCGTTCGGGCCGACGAGGCCGACCTTTTCGCCCTTCTGAATGCCCATCGAGGCTTCGATGAACAGGATCTGGTGGCCGTTCTGCTTGGAGATATTGTCGAGGCGGATCATGGGGCGGTCTGCTAACGCGCTTGGGGCCAGAACGCCAGCCTTGGAGGCGCGCTTCTGTCCTGTGTCGACTTGGCGACCGCAACCTCGTCTTCCGGCCGGCGTTAGCCTCCCACATCCAAACAATCGGAAGACGCTCATGGCCACCCCGGCGAAAACCAAGGCCAAGACGGCCCCGCGCGCCAGCGCCAAGCCCCCGACCTCGACGCAGGTCCCCCAGCCCGCCGGTCCCTCGACGCAGGGCGAGGTCCTGGTCGCGCCCGGCGGCGAGACTCACCAGCAGGCCGATGGTCCGGCCACCCAGCTGACCACCAACCAGGGCGTGCCGATCGCCGACAATCAGAATTCGCTGAAGGCCGGCGCGCGCGGGCCGGTGCTGCTGCAGGACTTCATCCTGCGCGAAAAGATCATGCACTTCGACCACGAGCGCATTCCCGAGCGCGTGGTCCATGCCCGCGGCTCGGCCGCGCACGGCTTCTTCGAGTGCCTGGAGTCCTGCGCCGACGTCACCTGCGCCGACTTCCTGCAGCGTCCGGGCGAGCGCACCCCGGTGTTCACCCGCTTCTCGACCGTGGCCGGCAACAAGGGCTCGGCCGACTTGCCGCGCGACGTGCGCGGCTTCGCGGTCAAGTTCTATACCCAGCAGGGCAATTTCGATCTGGTCGGCAACAACATGCCGGTGTTCTTCATTCAGGACGCCATCAAGTTCCCGGACCTGATCCATGCGGCCAAGCAGGATCCCGACCGGGAATTCCCGCAAGCGGCCACCGCCCACGACACCTTCTGGGACTTCATCTCGCTGACGCCCGAGAGCATGCACATGATCATGTGGGCGATGAGCGACCGGGCCATCCCGCGCTCATTGCGGATGATGGAGGGCTTCGGTGTCCACACCTTCCGGCTGGTCAACGCGGCCGGCGACTCCACCTTCGTCAAGTTCCACTGGCGGCCCAAGCTGGGCGCCCAGTCAGTGGTCTGGGACGAGGCGCTGAAGATCAACGGCGCCGATCCCGATTTCCACCGCCGCGACCTGTGGGAGGCTATTCAAGGCGGCGATTTCCCCGAGTGGGAGTTCTGCCTGCAGACCTTCACCCAGGAACAGGCCGACGGCTTCGACTTCGACGTGCTGGACGCCACCAAGTTGATCCCGGAGGAGGTCGTCCCCCTCCGCGTCGTGGGCCGCATGGTGCTGGACCGCAACCCCGACAACTTCTTCGCCGAGACCGAGCAGGTGGCCTATTGCGCCGCGCACGTCGTGCCGGGCATCGACTTCACCAACGACCCGCTGCTGCAAGGCCGGCTGTTCTCGTACCAGGACACCCAGCTCAAGCGCTTGGGCGGACCTAACTTCCACCAGATCCCGATCAACCAGCCCAAGTGCCCGTTCCACAACCTGCAGCGGGACGGCCACATGCAGATGGGCGTCCCGAAGGGCCAGGTGAACTACGAGCCGTCCAGCCTGGGCGCCGACGTGGCGCGCGAGTCGCTGGAGACCGGCTTCCACACGTTCCCCAACCCCGAGGCGGGCGAACAACTGCGCGTGCGGCCGGAGACCTTCGCCGACCACTACACTCAGGCGCGGCTGTTCTTCGCCAGCCAGACCAAGCCCGAGCAGGACCACATCGTCGCGGCCCTGGTCTTCGAGCTCAGCAAGTGCGTGACGCCGCGCGTCCGCGAGGCCGTGCTGTCGCGGCTGATCCATATCGATGCGTTCCTGGCCCAGTCGGTGGCAGAGGGCCTGGGCTTCCCGGGCAAGATCGTCCCGGCCCCCGCCCCGATCCCGGCCAAGGACATGGATCCCTCGCCCATGCTCAGCCTGCTGGCCAAGGCCGAGCCGACCTTGGAGGGCCGCAAGATCGGCGCCCTGGTCAGCGACGGCTGCGACGATAAGCTGGTCGCCAAGCTCAAGACCGCCGTCGAGGCGGCGGGCGCCAAGCTACAGATCATCGGCCCGACCATCTATGGCGTGACCACGGCCAGCGGGGCGCTGCTGCCGGTCGACCACAAGATCGACGGCGGTCCCTCGGTGCTGTTCGACGCGGTGGCGATCCTGCCGTCCGACGACGGCGGCGAGCAGCTGGCGATCGAGGCGGCCGCGGTCAACTTCCTGCGCGACGCCTATGGCCACCTGAAGGTCATCGCCTACCTGCCCTCGGCCGCGCCGCTGTTCGCGGCGGGCGGCATCGTCGACGTGGGGCCGGATGACGACGCGGGCCTGATCGCCCTGCCCGACGCCAGCCTCGACGACTTCATCGCCGCGGCCTCGGCGGGCCGCATCTGGGCGCGCGAGCCCCTGGTGCGTCCGCCGCCCAAGCCCACCGCCGCGGCGGCCTGAGCGCCGTATCTCGCATGATCGATTGCCTGATCATCGGCGGCGGGCCCGCCGGCCTGACCGCAGCCATCTACGCCGCGCGCTTCCACCTGTCCGTCCAGGTGGTCGACGCTGGCGATAGCCGCGCCGCGCAAATCCCCCTCACCCGCAACCACGCCGGCTTTCCCGAAGGGATATCCGGCGTGGCGTTGCTGGAGCGCATGCGTGAGCAGGCGACCCTCTACGGAACGAAACTGGTCGCGGGCCGGGTTACGGACTTGAGGCCCATTCCGCAGGGCTTCAAAGCCACGCTGGCCGATCGCGAGATTTCGGCCCGGGCCGTCTTGCTGGCTACCGGCGTGACGAACCGCCGCCCGTTGATGGATGACGATCTTCACGCCGAGGCGCTCCGGCAGGGCCGTCTACGCTACTGCCCGGTTTGCGACGGCTACGAGGTCACCGATCAAGTCGTGGCGGTCGTCGGCCGTGGCCCGCGAGCGGCTCGTGAGGCGGAGTTCCTGCGCGGCTACACCGCCGATGTCAGCCTGATCGGCCTGACGGGAGAGGACGGCCTGGATGAAGCCGCACGGGCTCGTCTCGACATCATCGGGGTCAAGCGTTTCGCCGGACCGGTTCATGATTTCCATCTCGAGAGCGACGGACTTGTGGTGACCTGCACGGCGGGACGCCCGCGGTTCGACGCCGTCTATCCGTCACTGGGATCGGACATCCATTCGGACCTCGCGCGCGCCCTGGGCGCGGCGGTCACCGAGGAGGGCTGCATCAAGGTCGACAGTCACCAGCGCACCAGCCTTCCCGGCCTCTACGCCGCCGGCGACGTCGTGCTGGGGCTGGATCAGATCAGCCACGCGATGGGCGAAGCCGGCGTCGCCGCCACCACCCTCCGCAACGACCTCGCCGCCCTGGCGCCGTTGCTGCGCTGATCATGTCTCTCTTCGGTCGATAGACTTAGACTCGATCGAGGCGGCGACGGCGGCCGGGTCGGTCGGCCTAGCCATGTCCTCGGACTCCGGGTCCGAACGGTCGACCAAGCTGGGCTCGTCATGACGCAGCTCTTCGAGGAGTTTGATGATCTTGGCGCTTTTCTTGTCGGCGAGAAGGGCCAGTTCCAGGGTGACCTGGGCGCGGCGGTCGGCCAGGAGGTCCTCCCGTCGCTGGGTGACCAGGATAAGGAATGAGACCAGCAGGGCCGCGAGGTGGCCGCCAACTCCAGCCACGCGAACGATGGCTGATCCACCCGCCCGCCGCCCCGCCAGGCCGCGAAGCCTGCCCAACCCGCGATCGCCATCAACAGGACGAACACCGCCACCGGCCGCCCAAGGCGGTCGGTGACGGCGTCGATGGCGCGCTGTGCGGCGCTGGCGCCGCGGTAGTGCTCGCGGTGGAAATCGGCAACGGCCTCGACGGACTCGGCGACGTGGTCGCTCAAGCCGCTCTCCGAGGCCATCGCGCGCACAGCCGTCAGTGGGCCGCGAGCTCCGTACCGCCGAAGGTGGGGGTCTCGGGAACTGGCAGGCCGCCGGCCTTGTAGGTCGCGATCAACTCGGCCTTCTCGGCCGCCATCTGCTCGCCCAGGGCGTCCATGTCGAGACCGGCCTTACGGGCCTGGCTGAACATGCCCTCGACGCGCTGCTCCTCTTCCTTGACGTGGTGCTCGATCATCTCCGACAGAACCTTGACCTTGGCGTCGTAGAATTCGTCGTCCGGACCGCCCGCTTCGATCTCGGCGATCAGCACCTTGGCCCCGTCATGCTCGACATAGGCTTCCTTCAGCAGATCCTCCTCAACCTTGCCCTCGCAGGCCGGATAGAAGATGTCCTCCTCGATCTTGGTGTGCACGGTCAGTTCCATGCAAATCTGCTCGGCCAGGGCCTTCTTCTTGCCGTCGCCCGTGGCGGCCTCGAATTTGGCGAACAGATCCTCGACCTTGCGGTGATCGGCCTTGAGCAGGGCCACGGCGTCCAGTTTAGCG
Source organism: Caulobacter sp. FV1ye6ST (assembly GCF_058681225.1). Classification (NCBI taxonomy): domain Bacteria; kingdom Pseudomonadati; phylum Pseudomonadota; class Alphaproteobacteria; order Caulobacterales; family Caulobacteraceae; genus Caulobacter; species Caulobacter sp. FV1ye6ST. Next base: position 2,393,788 of record NZ_CM178733.1, on the reverse strand, counting down.
GCTTGGGCCATCGTCTTGATCTCCATGAGACTTGTTGAGACAAGCAACGGAGGCCGGAGACAACTGTTCCGAACAGGATATTACTTGCGAGACGTTCGCGTTACGCGGAGCCGGGAGCGTCGGATACTAGACACTCAAGACTATCGGCGACGAACTCTGGTTCGGCGATTGCCGCCAGGCTTGCCGCTGACGTGCGAAGAGCCCGGCGCGTGACGCCGAGCCCTCCGATCTGAACCACGCGATGCTGAAGGTCAGCGAGGGTCGCGGAGATAGACGGTCTTGCCGCGCCCGCGCAGGAGCAGACCCAGAACCACGCCGATCGTCGCGGCGATGGCCACGGCCGGCAGCGGCTTGCCCTTCACATAGCTCTCGACCGTGTCGAGGCGGTCGTGGATCTCGCCGCGCACCGTCTCCAGGCCGCCGCCCACCACGTCGCGCATGCCGCTGGCCAGTTGGCCATAGGCCTGTTGGGCGCTGCCCACGGCTTCGTTCAGCTTGCCCTTGGCCTGGGTGGCGCCGTCGCCGGTCAAGCCGCCGATCGCGTCCTGAACCCGGCCCACGCCCTGCCTCGCGACGCCCATCACTTGATCGTCCATCGGTAATCCTCCGTTAGCCGCCGAAGGGCGACGCGCCAACTCAATCCGCGAACGCTATTGGCGTTCCTGAACAAGTGCTGGGAAGACTTCAGCGAGGCTTTCGGCCACCGCGTCCTGTCCGATCGGATCAGCGATAATATCCTGGCGAACCTCCAGCTCGAGATAGTCCAGGCCGCGCGGATCGACGTGATGCGGGATGGTGAAATCGGTGCCGTCCATCGCATAGGGCGCGTTGTCGCCCACCAGGCCCTCCCCCACCCGCGCCCTGAGCGCCGCGAGGACCGCGTTCGAGAAGGGGGAGTCGCCGCGATGCAGAACGCCATAGCGCCAGGGCCGGGCCTGTCCGCTGAGCGCCGGCGTGAAGCTGTGCAGAGAGATGACGATCGTCGCGCCCCGACGACGATCAAGCGTCGTGGCGATATGGTCGTGGTAGGGCGTGAAGATCTCGGCCGCCCGCGCGTGACGTCTCGCCGCGTCAAGGTCCTGGTTGCCGGGGATGGGCGTTCCGTCACTGACGGTGGCGATCGAGCCTTCCGATCCCGGGGCGCGATTGCAATCGATGACGAGCCGCGAATAGGTCTGGCGTACGAAGGTCGCGTCGAGGCGCCGGGCGAGCCGCGTGCCGAGGCCCTCGACGCCGATGTCCCAGGCGATGTGGCGCGCCAGGTCGTGATTCGCGAGACCCAGCGCCCCCAGTCGCCGGGGAATGGCGCGACCGGCATGATCCCCCAGCAACAGAAACGGCGAGGAACCGCCCGGATTATCGACAGCCACCGGATCGATATCGCCTGCGACCAGCAGCCTCATCGACGGATCATCCCGGCTCAGGTCACGCTGGTTCAATGTCGATCCTCTCGATCCGTCACCTGACGCGCTACCGCTATCGCAAGCCCGTCGGGTTTGGCGAGCACCGGATGATGTTCCGCCCGCTGGAGAGCTACGACCAGCGCCTGGTCAGCGCCGACCTTGTCATCGGACCCGAGCCCAGCCTGATCCGCAACGTCCACGACGTGTTCGGCAATTGCGTGACCATCGCGCGCTTCGGCGAGCGCGCACGCGAGCTGTCCTTCGAGAGCCGGGTGACGCTGGATCATCGGCCCCTGCCCGCCTTCGCCGGCGTCGACGGCGAGATCGAGGCCTATGGCGGCTCGATGCCGTTCGCCTACAGCCCGGAGGACATGCCCGACCTGCTGCGGTCGATGGAGCGGCAGCATCCGGATCCCGACGGCGCGCTGGAACGCTGGGCGCGCAGCTTCCTGCGCCATGACGGCCGCACCAGCCTTCAGACCCTGCTGGCCGAGATGACTCAGGCCATCTACAGCGACTTCCGCTACGCCACGCGTCTGCACGGCGCGGCGCAGAGCCCGACGGAGACCCTGGCCTGGCGCAGCGGCACGTGTCGAGACTTCGCGGTGTTGATGATGGAGGCGGTCCGGTCCCTGGGCCTGGCCGCCCAGTTCGTCTCCGGCTACCTCTATTGCCCGCCGCGCCCGGCTGGCCTGCCCGCCAAGCTCGGCGGCGGACACACCCATGCCTGGGTGCGGGTCTACCTGCCGCTCTGCGGCTGGGTGGAGTTCGATCCGACCAACGGCATCGTCGGCAACGCCGACCTTATCCGCGTGGCGATCGCCCGCGATCCTCGCCAGGCCCTGCCCCTGTCGGGCGGCTGGACGGGAGAGTCTGGCGATTATCTAGGCATGGACGTCGAGGTCGAGGTGCTGAGCGAGCATGATCGCCTCGGCGCGCTGGCGACGATGCATGCGGCGCAACCGCCCGCCCAAGAGGACGTTGCCTTGGCCAGTTAGCCGTCAGGACATTCCATGCGCATACGAGCCGGTTTCGAGATCACCTACGATTGCCCGGCGCCGACGCCGATGCTGCTGATGCTGAATGTCCGGCCCGAGCGCGAGGCCGACCTCGAGACGCCTGACACCATCCATATCGACAGCGGCGCGCCGATCGACGCCTATATCGACGGCTTCGGGAACCGCTGTAGTCGCGTCGTGCTGCCGGCGGGGCGTTCGGTGCTGTCGGCCGATTTCGTCATCCGCGACAGCGGCGCGCCTGATCCCGTCCTGCCCGACGCCCACGCGTGCGGGGTCGAGCAGTTGCCGCCCGAAGCGCTCGTCTTCCTGCTGGGCAGCCGCTACTGCGAGACCGACACCCTGAGCGATCTGGCCTGGTCGCTTTTCGGCGACACCCCGCCGGGCTGGGCGCGGGTGCAGGCGATCGTCGACTACACCCACCAGCGCATCGAATTTGGCTATGCGCACGCCCGGGCCACGAAATCGGCGTGGCAAGCCAACGAAGAGCGGCGCGGCGTCTGCCGCGACTTCGCCCACCTGGCCATCGCCCTGTGCCGCTGCATGAACATCCCGGCGCGATACTGCACCGGCTATCTGGGCGACATCGGGGTTCCGGCGGTCGACGCGCCGATGGATTTCAGCGCCTGGTTCGAGGCCTATCTCGACGGCGAATGGCGCACCTTCGACGCGCGCCACAACACCCCGCGCATCGCGCGCATCCTGATGGCGCGCGGGCGCGACGCGACCGACGCGGCCATCACCACCTCGTTCGGCCCCGCGCTCCTGAAAAGCTTCGTCGTCAGAACCGATGAGATCATGGCGCCGACCTGAGCCCCGAACGTCGTCACGGACAAGGTGCTGGACTTTTGCGGCTGGCCGGGCGTTGTTCCGGCATGACCCTGACCGACGCCCAAATACACGCCCTCGAAAACCTGGAACGCAAGCGTCAGGGTAAAGAGGTCCCCTACATCAATATCGCCGCCGCGCGCGTCCTGACCGATCTCGGCCTGGCGGAGCGGAAGGCCCAGGGCTGGGAAATCACCGCCGCGGGGTCGGAGTTCCTGAAGTCCACGGATCGCAAGAAGACCTAGCCGCCTAGGATTGACCACCGACGAGCGGATCGGGCGCGCGGCCAGAGTGACGGCCGCTCAAGCGCTCCAGCTCCTGCTGCATGCGCAGGACCTGGCCGCTGAGGCTGGTGACGTCGCCTTGCAGTTGGGCGTTTCGACTTTTGAGATAGGCGTTCTCGCGACGCATCGACTGAGCGTCTTCGTCGGTCATGGGCGCGTCCCCCGGCTGGCGGGGTCAGGCGTCATGCGGATGACCGCGCGCAGCAGGGCGGCGCGATCGGCACTGAGGTCGGGCGCCAGCAGTTCCTTTTCCGCGCCTTCCCGGATCTCACCCTTGTGGCGGCTGCCCAGGAAGAACGCCTCGGCCCGCACCTCCCGCGGCGACGCCCGGCGCGCGCCAAAACTCGCCAGCAACGCTCTCCACGGGCTCATCGAGACGCCAGAGCCGGGGACACTTGGGCTGGATTGTTCGAGATGGCGGACATGACGTCCTTTCGGGCCGACGATTCCGCATGACGCGGGATGATCCGTGGCTCGGATAGGATAGCGCGGCGCGGAGACGATGGCTCCCCATGTCGCAATCATTCCCGTCCAGGCGACGGTCCGTGCTAGGATTCTCACGCGGCGCGCAGTCACGCCATTCGGGCAGGTTCCCAACGGGACGGTCCCACGGTCCCGAAGCCGGGAACCGAACACCCCACCATCATGATCCACCGCCACGGCTCATGCCCCGGCGACGCTCTCCGCGCTTCGCCGCCGCCCGCAGAATTGGATAGCCGACGTGATCAAACCAAGCCCTTTGCTAGCGCTGTGCGCGGTGGCCTATGCCGGCGCCATCGGGTTCTCAGTCGGGGATCTCCTGCTCGATCCGCCCCTGAAATCCTACGTCATCGCGCCCGGCGACGACTGGACGCGGTGCGTCCAGGTGCGCGCCACCAGCGAGCGCCTGGCCGAACGAGAGGCCCTGAAACATCCCTCGCCGCCCAGGGCGGAAGGCGATTGCGCGACCCTTCCCACTCTCAGGGCCGTGGACCAACGCCTGCTACTGGCGCGGGGCTTCAACGCCCTGCTCATCGTCTCGGCGGTCCTGGCGGCGCTGTGGAGCGTAAGCCTCGCGATCCGCGCCTGGCGCCGAGCCGATCCGCTCGACGACCCGACCTAAGACGGCGGACCGCGATGGGCGGCGCCGCCATCGGCCTCGGTCGGACCAGTCGCCAAAATTGACATGACCAATAATTGACAAGCCTCCCGATTGGCCAGATATCTTGCTCAACGCCGCGAGAAGCGCGGCGACCAGTAAGGCTTGGGAGGCTCCTATGAAGACCGCATGGTTCGCCGCGTGCGCCCTGATGGCCGTCGCGTCCGCCGCGCACGCCGCGGACTACGGTCTGCTCGGGCCGAACTACGGCAAGGGCGCGGTATCGCCCGCGCTGAAGGAGGCCATCGTCTCGCGCGCCGTCGCGACCCTGGATCGTCCGCCCGGCGCCATCCCCCACGCGCATACCGAAGGCACCCTGCCCGGCAAAGGCATCCGCGAAATCAGCATCAAGGCCCGCGAGGACCAGCCGATCGTGCTGAACTTCGCGCTGGCCTACCGCCTGACCGGCGACCGCGGGTTCCTGGAGGCCGCGGGCCGCTATCTCGAGAATTGGGCGGACATCTATCAGATCTCGTTCAACCCGATCGACGAGACCGGCTTCGACACCCTGCTCATGGCCACCGACCTGACGGAGAGCGACCTGCCCGCCCCGCTCCGCGCCAAGGTCGACGCCTTCTGGCGCAGGATGGCGGTCGGTTATCTGGACGCCATGGACGCGGGTCCGACCCACGCCGAGACCAACTGGCAGAGCCACCGGATCAAGATGGCGACCCTGGCCGCCTACCAGACCGGCGACGCCAAGCTGATCGCTCGCGCCCGTGAGGCGTTCCGCAAGCAGATTGGCGTCAACCTGTATGCCGACGGCTCGACCTACGACTTCCACGAGCGCGACGCCCTGCACTACGTGACCTACAATCTGGATCCGCTGATGATGGCCGCCTTGTCGGCCCAGGCGCACGGCGAGGACTGGTTCAGCTGGAAGAGCCCGACGGGGTCCAGCCTGCCCCATTCGCTGGACTGGCTGGCGGCCTTCGCGCGGGGCGAGAAGACCCACAGCGAGTTCGTCAACTCCAAGATCCAGTTCGACCGCGACCGCGCCAATTCCGGCCAGAAAGAATATGCGGCGCACGACTGGGACGTCTCCAACGGCGTCAGCACCTACACCCTGGCCAGCCTGCTGGACGCCAGGTACCTGCCGCTGCGCGACGATCTGGTGAAGCGCACGGGCAAGAAGCCGGCGCCGTGGACCGATATCCTGCGCGCCTCGCGGCCGTGAGTTGACCCCGCTCCCCCCGCCTGACTTGATCCAGGTCAGGAGGACCCGATGACTCGCTCGAACCGTATTCTGATTGGCGCCGGCGCTGCTGTGCTGGTGGCGGCGCTGATCGCCGGTTATCTGGCCTCGCCGGTCCTCGCTCTGCGGGGCCTGACGGCGGCGGCCAAGGCCGGCGACAAGGCCGGTCTGGAGAGCGCGGTCGACTTTCCGGCCGTGCGCGAGAGCCTGAAGAGCCAGCTCAAGGCCAGCATGACGCGCAAGTTGGAGGAAGACCCCAAGCTGCGCGACAACCCCTTCGCCGCCTTCGGCCAGATGCTGCTGGTCGGCGTGGTGGACAAGGCGGTCGAGACCTATGCGACGCCCGACGCCATCGCCAACATGGTGGCCACCAACGAGCCGCCGAAAAGCATCGGCGCCCCGCCGGGCGGTCCAGCGGCCGAACAGCCCCAGCCCGAGGCGACGAAACCGAAGGCGAAGTCCGAGACCGAGGTCCACTACGGCTACGTGGACCTCGATCACTTCCGCGCCACCTATCGCAACCGCAAGGACGGCGATCAGGAGCCGTTCGGCCTGGTGCTGGAGCGTCGCGGACTTTTCAAATGGAAGCTGGTGAAGATCGAGCTGCCCGGCCTGGTCTAGGCTAGTCCAGCCGCCAGTCGATCACCCTGCCTTCATAGGCGTCGATCCCGCGACCGATCCCAGCGATGGCGCGGGACATGGCGCCGGCGCGATCCAAGATCATGTCGGCCAGCGCCACCATCAGGGCGTTGGGCGTGGCTTCTGGGCAGAGCGAACGGAGCTGCGTGGCCAGCGCCTGTTCCTCGCCCGCCGGACGCCTCGCGCACGCCAGGGCATAGGCCGCCGCCGTCGAGCGGCTGACGCCGGCGAAGCAGTGGATCAACAGCGTCGGCGCCTCGCGGAGGGCGAGGATGGTCTCGACCATCGCCGCCGAGGGCGCGATCAAGCCTTCACGTTGTTCGGTGATATCATTGAAACGCAACAGCGTTTTTGTCTGCGTTAAGACCGGTTCCGCTGCGTCGGGCGAGATCAGCGACAGCACATGATCGGCCTCTCCGGCCAACCGCGCGACCGCCGTGATCGGACCGACCAGCAGCCTCATGCCAACGCCGCCGCGCCGAGCAGGAAGCCGAGCTCGAACACCTGCTCGACCGCCCCCAGCACGTCGCCGGTGTGGCCGCCGATCAGCCGCCGGGCGGTCAGGGTCAGCAAGCTGGCCAGCAGCGCGCCCCCCGCCAAACCCGCCAGCACCGCCCCGGGCGGCAGCAGAACCAGCGGCCAGGCGGCGATCAGCACGGCGACGATCACCTCGCCGGTCCGCACGCCTCGCGGTACGGGCTTCCACTTCCCGGCCTCGCCGCTGGGGGCATAGGGCGTCAGGCGCATGACCACGACAGCGGCGGCGCGGCCCAGGCCGTGGGCGGCCAGCAGCAGGACGGCGGCGACCGGCGTCTCGGCCAGTACGGCGGCCTTCAGCGCCAACACCCCGACCAGGGCGCAGACGCCATAGGTCCCGATGCGGCTGTCCTTCATGATCTCGAGCCGCCGTGCGGGAGTCTGACCGCCGCCCAGGCCATCGGCGGTGTCGGCCAGGCCGTCCTCGTGGAAGGCGCCGGTGATCAGCAGGCCCGCGGTTATGGCCAGGATCGCCCCGGCCGGCGCGCTCCACAGCCAGTCTCCGATCAGCAGCACCCCGGCGCAGACCGCCCCTACGCCCTGCCCGACCAGCGGAAAATAGCGGGCCGAGCGAGTGATCCACTCGGGCTCGAAGGCCTTGAGCGTCGGCGTCGGGATACGCGTCAGGAACTGGACCGCGCAAACCAGCAGCCGAACCTGAAGCGCGAGCCAGCCCATGCTCAGAGCCGCCCGTTCAGGACGTCGTCGAGGCTGGCGACGTCGCCGAGCAGCCGCGAAGCGGCGCGAACGAGCGGCAGGGCCAGCAGCGCGCCCGTGCCCTCGCCCAGGCGCAGGCCGAGATCCAGAAGCGGCTCGACCTCCAGAGCCGTCAGCATCCGCTGGTGTCCCTGCTCGGCCGAGCGGTGGCAGAAGACGCAGTAGTCCTTGGCGGCAGGAACCAAGCGGATCGCCGCCAGCGCCGCCGCCGAGGCGATGAAGCCGTCGACCAGCACCGGAACGCGCGCCGACGCCGCGCCGATCACCGCGCCGGCCATCATGGCGATCTCCAGCCCGCCGAACTCGGCGAGGACGGCGGCGGGCTCCGTGGCGCCCGATCGCGCCGCAGCGCGCTCCAGCACCGCCAGCTTGCGGGCCAGGCCCGCATCGTCGTGGCCGGTCCCGCGACCGACGCATTCGGCCAGGGGCGCCGGAGCCAGGCGGTGCATGAGCAGCGCCGCCGAGGCGGTGTTGCCGATGCCCATCTCGCCCAGCGCCAGGATCTCGAAGCCCTCGGCGGCGGCATCCCTGGCGATCCGCGCCCCGGTCTCCAGCGCCTGGGCCACCTCGCCAGCGGTCAGGGCCGGCTCAAGGGCGGCATTGCGCGTCCCGCGCCGCACCTTTTCCGCCAGCAGGTTCGGATGGGCGGGCAACTCGGCGTCGACCCCGGCGTCGACCACCCGCAGCCCGGCCCCGACCGCGTGGGCGAAGGCGTTGGCGCTGGCCTTGCCGGCCAGGAAAGTGGCGACCATGGCCTGGGTGACGCTGGACGGATAGGCCGAGACGCCCTCCGCGGTCAGGCCGTGGTCGCCTGCGAAAACCAGCAGCAGCGCCCTGTCCAGCGGTCGCTCGCCGGCGATCAGGGCCAGGCGCACGGCCAGGTCCTCGATCCGCCCCAGCGCCCCCGGCGGTTTGGCCTTGCCGTCGATCAGGGCGCGCGGCCGCCCCGCCTGGCCATGGTCCACGGGCGTGACGGGCGGCAAATTCATCGGAAATTCTCCAGGCCGGCGATGGCGGCCAGGGCGGGAATGTCGAAGGCCTGCTCCAGCGCGGCGGCGATCTCGTCCAGTGCCTGGTCGACGCGGACGGCCTGGTCGATCGCGTCGGAGACCGCGCCTAGCTCAGCCAGCAGGGCCGCCCGCGCCTCGCCCCGGTCGAACAGGCCGTGGACATAGGCGCCGCGCACCAGACCATTGACCGAGACGGCGCCGTCGGTGACGCCTTCGTCGAAGGTGAGCATGGGCGAGACCGCGCCCGTGGTGCGGCCGACATGCATCTCGTAGCCCTCGAACCGCGCGCCTCCCGCTAACCGCCCAGCGACAGGCCGCAGGGTCTTGTCGCCGGTCATCACCGTCTCGACGTCGAGCAGGCCCAGGCCTTCGACCGAGTCCGGCGGCCCCTCGACCCCGTCCGGATCCGACACCCGCCGGCCCAGCATCTGGTAGCCGCCGCAGACGCCCAGCACCCGGCCGCCGCGCCGGACGTGGGCGGCCAGATCGATGTCCCAGCCTTGGGCGCGGAGGAAGGCCAGATCGGCCAGCGTCGCCTTGGTCCCCGGCAGGATGACCAGGTCCGCGTCGCCCGGCAGAGCTGAGCCTGGTGGCACGAAGGCGAACTCGACCTCGGGTTCTGTGCGCAGGGCGTCGAACTCGTCGAAATTGGCGATCCGCGACAGCATCGGCACGACGATCCGCGCCTTGCGATCGTCGGCGACGACGGCGCGGTCCAGCACCACGGCGTCCTCGGCCGGCAGGCGTCGCGCCGCCGCCAGCCACGGGGCCATGCCGAGGTCGGCCCAACCCGTTCGGCGGACGATCTCGGTCCGGCCGTCCTGAAACAGGCTGGGATCGCCCCGGAACTTGTTGATCAGGAAGCCCTTGATCATCGCGCGATCAGCGTCGTCCAGAACCACGTGGGCGCCGACCAGGGCGGCGATCACGTGGCCCCGATCGATGTCGCCGACCAGCACGACGGGCACGTCGGCGGCGATCGCGAAGCCCATATTGGCGATATCGCCGGCGCGCAGATTGATCTCGGCCGGGCTGCCGGCCCCCTCGACGATGACCAGATCGCTTTGCGCCTCCAGCGCGCGGAAGCTCTCGATTACCGTGTCTAGCAGCGCCGCCTTGCCCTCCTGATAGCCGCGCGCCTTCCAGGTCCCGACCATCTTGCCGCGCACGATCAGCTGGGCGCCGACGTCGCTCTGCGGCTTCAGCAAGACCGGGTTCATGTCGACGGTCGGGGCGACGCGGCAGGCAATGGCCTGCAAGGCCTGGGCGCGGCCGATCTCGCCGCCGTCGGCGGTCACGGCGGCGTTGTTGGACATGTTCTGCGGCTTGAACGGTCGGACGCTGAGGCCTCGGTTAGCGAACAGCCGGCAGAGACCGGCGACCAGCACCGACTTTCCGACGTCGGAGCCGCAGCCCTGGATCATCAAAGCGGCCATGCGAATCCTCCCCAGACGAACCCTGCCCAGACGAATCCGGCGGTCGCCAGCATCACCCAGAGCAGCCCGCAGGCGACAAGATAGATCCTCAGAGCGCGGCCCAGATCCGCGGGTGTCGCCGCCCGGCCCTCGCCCAGCACCGGACGTTGGGAAAGCGCGTCGTCATACCAGGCCGGACCGCCCAGGCGCACGCCCAGCGCTCCGGCCATGGCCGCCTCGGGCCAGCCGGCATTGGGCGAGGCGTGCTTGCCGGCGTCGCGCAGCATGACCTTCCAGCCACCGCGTCCCGTCAGAGCTATGACCACGCCCGCCAGCCGCGCCGGGACCAGATTCATCAGGTCGTCGAAGCGCGCCGAGGCCCAGCCGAACGCCCGCCAGCGCGGCTCGCGATGGCCGATCAGGCTGTCGGCGGTGTTGACCGCCTTGTAGACGAATAGGCCCGGCAGGCCGGCGACCACGAACCAGAATAGCGGCGCGACGACCCCGTCGCAAAAGCTCTCGGCCAGACTCTCGATAGCGGCCGTGGCGATGTCGGTCTCGCTCAGCCGGGCGACATCGCGGCCGACGATGTGGCCGACCATGATCCGGGCGCTATCCAGGTCGCCCGCCGCCAGAGGCTTAGCGACGGCCCGGACATGGTCGAACAGGCTGCGCTGGGCCAGGCCCAGGGTGCCGACCAGCACGATCGCCCAAGCGCCGCCAAGCGCCGCGACCATCCAACCCGCCAGGGCGCTGATCGTGACGATGGTCAGCAGGGTCACGACGCCCAGCAGGCGGCGGGCCATCGCGCCGAAACCCGGCAGGTTTAGCCCCGCCTCCAGCGCCGAGATCAGTCCTCCAATCCAGACGACAGGGTGCGGCACGCGCCGGTGCAGGGCGCTCGGATAACCGACGGCGGCCTCCACGATCGCCGCCGCCAGGACGATCCAGGGGCTGGTGGACGATAGTCTAGCCGGCACGGCCCAGCACCTCGATCAGCGGACCGCCTTCGCCCGCGTGAAGGCGGACGACGACACCATAGACGTCCGACAGGGTTTCCTGCGTCAGGGCCGTGGCGGGCGCGCCGTCGACGACGAGGCGACCTTGGCTCAGCACCAGCACCCGGTCGGCGAAGCGCGCGGCCAGGTTCAGGTCGTGCAGAGTGATGATCACCCCCTTGCCCTGGTCGTGGGCCATGCGGCGGAACAGGGCCAGGGCGTCGAGGGCGTGGCCGGGATCCAGGCCCGTCAGCGGTTCGTCGGCCAGCAGCCAGTCGCTTTGGCCGGCCAGCCCCCGGGCGATCAGGGCGCGGGCCCGCTCGCCGCCCGACAGGCGGGTGACGGCGCGGTCGACGAAGGCCTCTAGGCCGGCGGCGGCGATGGCGGCGTCGATCGCCGTCTGGTCCTCGGCGCTGGGCCCGAAGGCGCCCAGATGCGGCGTCCGCCCCAGGCCGACGAAGGCGCGCACATCCACGTCCCAGGCGATCTCCGGCGTCTGGGCCAGGAAGGCGATGCGGCTCGCGCGCTGGCGGCCCGGCAGGGTCGCGACCGCCGCGCCGTCCAGAGTGACCGCGCCGCTGTCCGGACGCCGCAGGCCGGCCAGGCACGCCAGCAAGGTCGACTTGCCCGCGCCATTGGGGCCGACGATGGCGATCACGCCGCCCTTGGCGAAATCGGCCGATACGCCGTCCAGCACCGCTTGGCCGCCCAGGGCCAGGGTCACGTTCCGGGCCGAAATCATGCCAGCCTCCGGCGCATCGAGATCAGCATGGCCAGGAAGAAGGGCCCGCCCAATATGGCCATGGCGACGCTCAGCTTGACCTCGCTGGCGGCGGGGGTCAGGCGCACCAGGATGTCGGCGGCCAGGGTCAGGGCCGCGCCGCCCAGGAATGACGGCAGCAAGATCGCGCTCGGCCGTGAGCCCAGCAGCGGTCGCAGCAGGTGCGGGGTGATCAGGCCGACGAAGCTGATGACGCCCGTCACCGCCACACTGGACCCGACCGCCACGGCGACGCCGACGGCCATCAGCAGGCGCGTGCGCGACAGGTCGACGCCCAGCGAGCGCGCGCCCTGCTCGCCCAGGGTCAGGGCGTCCAGCGAGCGGCCCAGGGTCAGCAGCAGGACGCCGCCGGCGATGATCCCCGGCGCGGCCAGCTTGACCTCGTCGACGCCGCGGTCGGCCAGCGAGCCCAGGGTCCAGTTGACGATCTCGTTCACGGCCCACGGGTTGGGCGCGAGGTTCAGGGCCAGGGCGATGCCGGCCCCGCAGACCGTCTGGATGACAAAGCCCGCCAGAATGAAGGTGACAATGCTGGAGGTGACGCCCGCCAGGCCCAGCAGCGCCGCGACGCCCAGGCCCGCCCCGACCATGGCGGCGGCCGGCAGGATCCAGGTCGCCTCGCCCGCCGCGCCGAGATAGAGGGTCAGCACCGCGCCCAGCGCCGCCGCCGCCGAGACGCCCAGGGCGCCGGGATCGGCCAGCGGGTTGCGGGTATAGCCCTGCAGCGCCGCGCCGGAGAGGCCCAGCGCCCCGCCGACCAGGATGGCCAGGATGGCGCGCGGCAGGCGCAGGCCGAAGACGATGGCCCAGCGCGGGTCGGCGCCGCCCGAGGTCCAGGCGCTCCACGGCGCCCAGACGCGTCCGGCGCACAGGCTGACGCCGAACAGCAAGACCAGCAGCGCCAGCAAGACGCCGCGGATCGCCCACGGCTTCACGTGGGGAGATCGGGGCTTCATGCGCCCTCCTTCAGAGCTTGGGCTCGCGCCCGGGCCATGGCCGCGGCGGTCTCGATCAGGACAGGGCCGCCGCAGTAGAGCAGCTTCTCGGGCAGTGACGCCTGGCGCATCCGCCCCGACACGGCCTTCAGGGCCGGGTGGGTCATGATCCGGTCGGCCCAGCTGCGCGCGCCGGGCGCGGAGACACCGACCAGCAGCACCTGAGGCGGATCGGCCAGCAGGCGCTCCAGCCCGACATTGCCCCAGGTCTTCAGGCCGAAGCGGCGGGCGACATTGTCGAAGCCGGCGTGGTCCATCATCTCGTCGACCAGGGTGCCAGGACCGGCCGCGAAGCCGTTGGGCTGGTAGATCAGCGCCGTCAGCCGCCGCGCGCCCGGCGCGGGCCTGGCGGCCGCGATCGCCGCCTCGATGCGGGCGACCAGGGCCTCGCCGCGATCCGGATGGCCGACCAGCCTGGCCAGCTTGCGAACCTGGCCCAGGCTCTCGTCGATCGACCTGGGCACCTTGAAGCGCTGGACCGGCACATGCAGTCGCTTGAGCGCATTGCGCGTCGCGAGCGCCGAGTGCTGGCTGGCCAGGACGAGGTCGGGCATCAGGTCGATGACCTCCTCGGCGCTCTCCCACGTATAGGGCAGCGTCCGGGCCTGGGCCGCGACGGTGGAGGCTTGGGCCTCACGGGCATAGTGGCTGAGGGCGGCGATCTGGCTCCGGTCCGCCAGGTGGACCAGCATGGCGTCGAGACAGCTGTTGAGCGACACGATGCGTCTTGGAAGCGGCGGCGGACCGCCCGCCGTCATCGCCAGGGCGCCAGCCACGACCTCGCGGCGGTTCATGACGTCACCGCGCGAAGTGCCTGTTCAAAGCGATTGAATTCATTGCGCGAAGGCAAGCCGATCCGAAGTCTATCCGGCCGCTCGGCGAAGGGCCGCGTCAGCACGCCCTGGGCGCAGAGCCGCGTGAACAGGCCGTGCGCGTTCGGCGCCTCGACCCAGCGGAAGAGATCGCAGCCGCCAACGGGCTTGAGGCCCGCCCTGGCCAGAACTGCGTCGACCGCGCCGGCCTGGGCCGCCAGCCGGATCCGGGCCTGAGTTCGCCAGGCGCCGTCGGCATAGGCCTCCAGCCCCATCGCCAGGGCGTCGACGCCGACAGGCCAGTCGCCCAGAAGTACGCGAAATTCCCGCGAGAAGATATTGTTTCCAATCATGAAACCAAGTCGAACGCCCGGCAGGCCATAGAACTTGCCGAACGAGCGCAGGATCACCAGCCGGTCGATCTCCAGGTCGGCGACGCTGAGCTCGGGCGCGACCTCGCCGAAGGACTCGTCGACGACCGTCCAGCGTCCCGCGTCCGACCGCTCCGCCGCCAGGGCGGCCAAGGCGCTCCGCTCGCTCCGCCGGCCATCGGGATTGTTCGGATTGACCAGCACCAGCACGTCGGCGCCGGCGGCTCTGGGGTCTTCCAGCGACGTGATGAGGCTCGGCGCCGACGCCGCCCAGCTCTCGGCATGGCCGCCATAGATCGGGCCCAGCAGCGCGACCTCCCCGCCGCCGATCAAGCCAGGCAGCAGGCGAAGCGCCGCCTCCGCCCCGGAGGTCGCGACCACGCGGCCAGCGTCAGCGACGCCGAACGCCCGCGCGGCGACTGTTTCGAGTTCGGCCAGCTCTAGCGGATCGGGCAGCCGGCGCAGGGCGTCGGCCCGCGCCCGCTGGCCGGACCAGGGCTCGGGATTGATCCCGGTGGACAGGTCCAGCCAGGGACGCGGCGCGTCCGGAAAAGCGGCCATCGCCTCGCGGAGACGGCCGCCGTGCCGGAAGGCGCCGATCGTGGAAATCGACGCCGACATCAGCCTAGAACCGCGCCCGCAGGCCCACGAAGGCCCCGCGTCCCGGCGTCCCGTAGTTCAGGATGGTCTGGTAGTCCTTGTCGAAGGCGTTCTCGACCCGACCGAAGATCTCGAGGGTCTCGTTGATCGGATAGGCCGCGCGCAGGTCGACCAGGGTGTAGTCCTTCACCACCTGGGTGTTGGCGTCGTTGTTGTAGGTCTTGCCCACATAACGCACCGCCACCGTCGTGGTCAGGCCCACCGGCCAGCGATAGGCGGCCGACAGGTTGCCCATGTTCTTCGGACGGCGGGTCAGCTGCTTGCCCTTGCTGGCGCCCGAGTCGGACTCGGCGTCGGTGTAGGTGTAGTTGCCGGTGATGGTCAGGGCCGAGACCGGCTTGACCTCGCCGATCAGCTCCACCCCTTGCGCCTTGGTCTTCTGGACATTGTCGTAATAGCCGAACCGGAACGCGCCGTTCGGATTGCACAGGACAGTCGTCGAGCCCGAGGCGCACGAGAAGAAGCGGATCTCGTTGTCGGCCTCGCGGTGGAACCAGGTGGCCGAGGCGCGGGCCTTGCCGCCGAAGAAGCGCTGCTCGACGCCGGCGTCCCAGCTGTCGAACTTTTCCGGCGACAGGGTGAGGTTGCCGTACTCGCTGTAGAGCTCGTAGAGGCCCGGGGCGCGGAAGCCCTGGCCGAAGCTGGCGCGAAGGACGGTGTCGCCCTCGTTCAGCGCCCAGGCGGCGGCGACCTGCCCCAGGGTGTGCGAGCCATAGGTGTCGTGATCCTCGTGGCGCAGGCCGCCCGTCAGGGTCAGGCCCTTGACCGGCTCGACCTGCAACTGGCCGTAGAGGCTGTCGACGCCGACGCGGCCGGTGCTGAACGCGGGGTTCGGCTTGGCGACTGTCGGCGAGCGCGTGCGCATGCGGGCCTTCTCGGTCTCGGCGCCGAAGGTGGCGGTCCAGATGTCCGAGATCGCGAACACGCCCTGGTATTCGAAGCGCTTGTTCTTGCCGGCGGCGTCGAAGGTCAGCGGCGCGGCCGGACGGGCCGGATTGATGTTCTCGCGGTCGGTGTCGGTATAGGCGTAGCCGAGGCGGTTGTTCCAGCGGCCGTCCAGCAGGGCGAAGTTCAGGCCCGTATAGACGACCAGTTCCTCGGTGCGGCCGAACTCGGCGCTGTCGACGTTGAAGCCGTCGAAGTCGTTCTTGCCCTTCGAATAGACCGACCGGACTTCGGCCGAGACGTTCTCGGCCAACGCCACGCGCACGCGGCCCGACAGACCGGTGTTCTGGTAGCCGTCCTTCTCCTGGCCGAGCTTGTAGGCCGAGAAGCCGTCGGTGGTGTAGTAGCCGCCGGCCAGGCGCCAGGTGATCTTTTCCGAAGCGCCGCCCACGCCGGCCCGCAGGTAGCCGGTCTTGCGCGCGCCGCCTTCGGCCTCGATCGAGCTGGTGAACGGGACGGTGGGATCGGCGGTGACGATGTTGACCACGCCGCCGACGGCCTGGCTGCCCCACAGGGTCGACTGGGCGCCGCGCAGCACCTCAATGCGCGCGATGTCGCCGATCAGCAGGTTGCCGCTGTTGAAGCCGCCTTGGGTCGAGGACGGGTCATTCAGCTTGACGCCGTCGATCAGCACCACGGTGTGCTGGGTCTCGGCGCCGCGGATGTTGAGGCTGGTGGCCGTGCCCGGCCCGCCGTTGCGGGTGAAGCTGACGCCCGGCGTTTGGGCCAGCAGCTCCGTGACCGAGATGGCCTGGCTGGCCTCGATGGCGGCCTGGGTCAGCACGGTGACCGACGCGCCGACCTTCTCGATCGGCTGGGCGGTGCGGGTGGCGGTGACGATCAGTTCGGCGACGCCATTGGCGCCGACAGCGCCGGCGACATCGGCCTCGGGGGCCTTCTGCTCGTCGGCAAGAGCGGAACCAGACACAAGGAGGGTTGCGAGCGCGGTGGAGCTCAGGAACGTTCGGATCATGTTTCAATCTTCCCAGTTGAACGACCCGCGCGGCTGACCGCGGCGCACCCGCCAGCTGGAAAGCCACGCGTACGCCCCGGACCGTCGCGCGGCCCTTTGACTGTCGTTTCGCGGGAGATCCCGTTCGTTCGGCGCACCCCGGCCGAGCGATGAACGACTGCGCCGGGCAGGTCTCCTGGCTCACGGGTCATCGCTCTTGGCGTCGCCTTCCCAGGGTCGAAAAGACCCCAGTGGCATGTGACGCTAGAACTCGCCGCTTACAGTTGCGGGGGCAGCCGAGGTCTTGAACCTCGTTCCCTTTTAATCCTCTTTCGAGGAGCCTGGTGCGGGGGCAGCCCTATAGACTGCGCCGCTTACGGTCAATGTGGAGCTTCCATGACGTCGATCCTGGTGCTGGGCGGGGCCCGTTCCGGCAAGAGCGCCTTCGCCCAGAAAGCGGCGGAAAACGCCGTCTTGTCGGGTTCGCCGGTGCTGATCGCCACCGGCCAGGCCTTCGACGACGAGATGGCCGAGCGCATCGCCCGCCACCAGGCCGACCGCGGCGAATCATGGAGGACGGTGGAGGCGCCCCTGGCCCTGGCCGAGGCGATCGCCGCCCTCCCCGCCGAAGCGGTGGCGGTCGTCGACTGCCTGACGCTGTGGCTGTCGAACCTGATGCTGGACGAGCGGGACGTCGAGGCGGCGGCGACCGCCCTGGCTGAAGCCATCGTCGCCTGCCCTGCCCGCCTCTGGCTGGTCAGCAACGAGGTGGGGTTGGGGATCGTGCCGGAGACGCCGCTGGGGCGCCGCTTCCGCGACGAGGCGGGACGGCTGCACCAGCGGCTGGCCCAGGCCGTGGACGAGGTCTATTTCATCGCCGCCGGTCTGCCGCTGAAGCTGAAGCCGCAGGGGTGAATTCCCGTCGATGTGCGAGATCTGAATCCCTCTCTCTTTGAGAGAGGGAGGGGCCCGCGCCGCAGGCGTGGGAGGGTGAGTGGTTAGGCGAAGCCGGTTGAAGGTTCGCACATGTTGCTGAATTTTCTGGATTTATCGGCAGGCGGTGTAACCACTCACCCTCCCATGCTTCGCATGGGCCCCTCCCTCTCTCTAAGAGAGAGGGTTTGGGTGGCGCACGAGCATTCGCCGCGCTGCGTCCCCCGTCCCAAAACCTGTCGTACAGTCTTCCCACCTCGTCGCGAGGAAAGGGCGCATGGCCAGCGACCGTTGCGGCGACGTGGGGCGATCGAGCGGGCGCGCTCGTCGGCGCGGGCTCAAGGCGACTTGGGTCCGCAACTGCACCATCCCCGAGGTAGTCGACCCTGGAACACAGAAACGACGGTGGATGCGGGCCGAGGAGAGCGACAGGGGAGTCGAAAGGCTCCTGACCGGGACCAGGCTTCGCGGCCTGGCCCGCCCGTCGGAGGCTTCAAGGGCGTCGAGGTGCGAACAGCATCGCGGCGTCACGCTTCCGGATAACGACCGCGCGGAGCGTCGGGCTTCGTCGAAACGGTATTTCTATTTTCCAACTCCGGACGCTGTCCGGCGCTCCGCGTCCCTTTCCACACCTTCAGCGGGCAGCCGCGTGAAGCGGCGGCGCCGTGCGTCGTAAAAGGAAGAGGCTGGCGCTCGGCGGACAATGCTCGCACACTCATTCAAACGGTCGTTCAGCGGCCTTGGTGTCCGAGCGCGGCCAACAGCGCGGGGAGGAGTAAAGAGATGTCCGAGAGCCCATCAACTCAACGACGGTCTTCGTGGGCCCTGGCGGCCTTCGCCTCGCCCAATATCCCGATCGCGGCGCTCGGCCTGCCGCTGGTCGTGTACTTGCCCGAATTCTATGTCAGCACCATCGGGCTCTCGCTGGCGGCGGTCGGCGCGGCTTTCCTCTTCGTGCGCCTGATCGACATCTCCCTGGATCCGTTCCTGGGCGGGATCATGGACCGCACACGCACCAAGCTCGGACGCTTCAGGCCCTGGCTGCTGGGCGGCATGCCGGTGGTGGGAATCGGAGCCTTGGCCCTGTTCATGGGCCAGCCTGGCGCCAGCGCCTTTTATCTGTGGGGCTGGCTTCTGCTCACCTATGCCGGCTATTCGATGGTGGTGCTGTCGCACACCGCCTGGGGCGGCGTGTTGTCCAGCGACTATCAGCAGCGCTCTCGGATCTATGGATGGTGGCAGGCCGGCAACATGGTCGGCATGATTCTGGTCTTGTGCTTGCCGCCGCTGCTGGTGGGCGTCTTCAAGACCGACCAGGCCGAGGGCGTACGCGCCATGGGCTGGTTCATCGTCGCCCTGCTGCCGATCACCATCCTGATGGCCGTTCGCGTCGTCGGCGAGCCCGCCGCGCCGGTCGTGCGGCACGCGGCCGGCATCAAGCAGTATCTTGCGCTGCTGCGCCGTCCGTCGGTGCGCATGCTGCTGCTGGCCGACTTGCTGATGGGCCTGGCGCCGGGCATCGCCGGGGCGCTGTTCCTGTTCTTCTTCGAGCGGGTGAAGCACTTCGACAAGACGCAGTCGGGCGTGCTGCTGTTGATCTATTTCCTGGCCGGCCTGCTCAGCGCGCCGCTTTGGCCCTTGCTGGCCAAGCGCATCGGCAAGCACAGAGCCCTGTCCGTCGCGGCCGTGATCTACGCCATCGTCCAGGTCGCCACCGTGTTCACGCCGGTCGGCAATTCCGGAATCGGCACGCTCGTCCTGATCCTGGCCGGCATCCCCTACACGGCCGCGCCGGTGCTGGTGCGCGCCATGATGGCCGACATCGGCGACGAGGAGAGGCTGACCAGCGGCGTTGACCGGACCGGCCTGCTTTACGCCATCCTGACCGGCACGGTGAAGCTGGGCTACGCCCTGGCGATCGGGGCCTTCCCCGTCCTGCAATGGATGGGTTTCGACCCCAAGGTTCCGACCGTCGCCGGCGACAACGCGTTGATCGCCATGTACGCGGTCGTCCCGGCCACGATGGGACTGGTGGTCGCCGCCGTCATGTTGCGCTATCCGCTGGATGCGACCCGCGTCGCCGAGATTCAGCGCCAGCTCACGGCGCGGGATGCGGCCGAGGGGGACGCCCCCGCAGCGGAGCCGGAAGCCCATGTCCTCCCCCAGCAAGTCCCCGCCCCTGGCCCCGCCGAATGAAGGCGAGGATGGCCACCCGATCTTCCGCCTGGTCGAGATCATGGCCAAGCTGCGCGATCCGGATGGCGGCTGCCCATGGGACCTGGAGCAGACCTTCGCGACGATCGCGCCCTACACGGTCGAGGAGGCGTACGAGGTCGCCGACGCCATCGAACGCAACGACCTGCCGGAGCTGCGCGACGAGCTGGGCGACCTGCTGCTGCAGGTGGTGTTCCATTCGCGGATGGCCGAGGAACAGGGCGCTTTCGACCTGAAGGACGTGGCCGCGGCCATCTCCGACAAGATGATCCGCCGGCATCCGCACGTGTTCGGCGACCACGCCTATGAGGACCTCTCGGCCCAGGTCGCCGGCTGGGAGGAACTGAAGGCCCAGGAGCGTAAGGCCAAGGCCAAGACCGGGGTGCTGGACGACGTGCCGGCGGGGCTGCCTGCCCTCACCCGCGCCGTGAAGCTGACCAAGCGCGCGGCCCGCGTCGGCTTCGACTGGCCCTCGGCCCGCGAGGTGCTGGACAAGCTGCGCGAGGAAACCGCCGAGATCGAGGTCGAGATAGAGGCCGGCGACATGGCCAAGGCCCGCGAGGAGCTGGGCGACATCCTGTTCGTCTGCGCCAACCTGGCTCGCAAACTGGACGTCGACCCCGAGGACGCCCTGCGCGCCACCAACGCCAAGTTCGCTCGCCGCTTCGCCTTCGTCGAGGCGGGCCTGGCCGAGCGCGGCAAGACGCCCGACCAGTCCGATCTGGCGGAAATGGACGCCCTGTGGAACGACGCCAAGGCGGCCGAGAAGAAGGGCTAGTCGACCTTCTAGTCGCCCATTTTAGTCAACAGTCCCGACGAGGGCGCCAGGATATTGGCGCTCGAACCGGCCCAGCGCCTGACTGTCGAGCCGGGTGACGATCATGACGTCGCCGTCCGGACCGTCGTAGCGGTTCAGCACCCGGCCGTTGCGATAGATCCAGGCGATGGCCTGGCCATCCTGGGCCTTCAGCTGGATCTCGACGGGCGGCGAGTCGTCGATCAGGCCGCTGATCCGCCGCAGAAGGGCTTCGCAACCCTCGCCCGTGACGGCCGAGACGGCCGAAGCTTCCTTGCGGCGGGCATGACCCTCGACGACCTCGCGGTCGTCTTCGGAGAGCAGGTCGACCTTGTTCCAGACCTCGACGACGGTCTTGCCCTCGTCGAACGTCACGCCCAGTTCGGCCAGCACGGTCTGGACGTCGCGGGCCTGGGCCTCGCTGTCAGGGTTGGCCACGTCGCGGACGTGCAAGACCACGTCGGCCTCCTGCACCTCCTCGAGGGTGGCGCGGAAGGCCTCGACCAGTTCGTGCGGCAGGTCGGAGATGAAGCCGACGGTGTCGGACATGATCGCCGGCCGCCCGTCGGGCAGCTTCACGGTGCGCAAGGTCGGGTCCAGCGTCGCGAACAGCATGTCCTTGGCCAGGACCTCCGCCTCGGTCAGGCGGTTGAACAGCGTGGACTTGCCGGCGTTGGTGTAGCCGACCAGGGCGACGGTCGGATACGGAACCTTCTTGCGGGCGCTGCGGTGCAGGGTCCGCGTGCGGCGCACCTCCTCCAGCTCCTTCTTGAGCTTGAGAATGTTGTCGCGGATCAGCCGGCGGTCCAGTTCGATCTGGGTTTCGCCAGGGCCGCCGGTGTTGCCCGTGCCGCCGCGCTGGCGCTCAAGGTGGGTCCAGGTGCGGACGAGGCGTGAGCGTTCGTATTCGAGCCTGGCCAGCTCGACCTGCAGACGGCCTTCACGGGTTCGGGCCCGGCGGGCGAAGATCTCCAGGATCAGCCCGGTGCGGTCCACGACCTTCACCTCCAGCGCCTTCTCGAGGTTGCGCTGTTGGATCGGCGTGAGCTGATCGTCGAAGACGGCGACGTCGATGTGCTCGACCTCGCAGATCACCGCGAACTCCTCGATCTTGCCCTTGCCGAACAGGGTCGCCGGCGTGACGGCGCGCAAAGGCGCGATCACGGTCTCGACGACGTCGAGATCGAGTGCGATCGCGAGGCCGACGGCTTCCTCGAGCCGGGCCTTGGGATCCCGGGCCTCGAGGGCCGCCTGGCCGCGCAGCTGCCGCGCCGGATGGATGACGAGCGCCTTCAGGATCGGCGCGGCGTGGTCAATCGACCTGGATGTGGATTTGGACAAGCGTCTCTAAATTCAGTCGTCGGAGTCGGCGCTGGGCTCATAGAGCTGAACAGGCTGAGCCGGCATGATGGTGGAAATGGCGTGCTTGTAGACCAGTTGCGACTGGCCGTCGCGACGCAGGAGAACGCAGAAATTGTCGAACCAGCTGACCACGCCCTGCAGCTTCACGCCGTTGACCAGGAAGATGGTGAGCGGCGTCTTCGACTTGCGCACGCTGTTCAGGAAGGTGTCCTGAAGGTTTTGCTTCTTTTCGGCGGACATCGGGGGTTCCCCTCTCATTGTTATCAGGGGGCAACACGCCCCCCACACAAACAAGGCCATGCTAGAGGATTTTTCGCCGAAAGCGACAAGCGCGCAGGGAAAATTTCCGCAAGACCGCGCGGCCCAAAGGCGCGTCGATCGAATATCGCTCCGATCTCAGACGGCTTTTTGGCGCGCCAGCTCGATATAGGAACGCCGCAGGCCGATCGCCACCGGCCCCGGCGCTCCGTCGCCCAGCTTGACGCCGTCGACCTGGGTGATCGGCGTGACCAGCGAACCGGCCCCGGTGATGAACGCCTCCCTGGCCGCCTGGGCCTCGGCGATCGTGAAGGGCTTTTCGCTGAACGGCAGGCCGGTCTCGCGGATCACCTCCAGAAGGGTCGAGCGGGTGATGCCGCGCAGGATGTTGGCGTTGGTGTCGCGTGTGCGCAGCATGCCCTCGGCGTCGATGATCCAGGCGTTGGACGAGGCGCCTTCGGTGACGAGACCCATGTCGTCGACGAACCAGGCCTCGATCGCGCCGCGCTCGCGGGCCGCCTGCTTGGCCAGGGCGTTGGGCAGCAGGCCGATCGACTTGATGTCGCAACGGCCCCAGCGGTTCTCGGGAACCGAGATCACCGACGCGCCCTTGGCGGCCTTGGCCTCGGTGGCGGCGCGGTCCAGCGACTTGGCGGTGATCACGATCGAGGGCGGGACGGCCGGGTTCGGGAAGGCGTGGTCGCGCTTGGCGACGCCGCGGGTGATCTGGATGTAGCAGAGCCCTTCCTTGACCTTGTTGCGACGCGCGGCTTCCCGCAGCACCAGGGTCAATGACGCCTCACTCATCGGATGGGCGATGCGCAGTTCGTCGAGGCTGCGCCACAGGCGGGCGAAGTGTCCTTCGGCGTCGGCCAGCTTGCCGTCAAACACCGCCCAGACCTCGTAGACGCCGTCAGCCAGTTGATAGCCGCGATCCTCGATATGCACGGCGGCCTCGCCATGACGCACGAAGCGGCCGTTCACATAGGCGAAACGCGACATCTACTCTTCCTCCTCCGCCCGGGCGCCGGCCACGCCCAGGGACTTCAGCTTCCGGTGCAGCGCCGAGCGCTCCATGCCAATGAAATTGGCGGTGCGCGAGATATTGCCGCCGAACCGCAGGATCTGGGCGTTCAGATATTCACGCTCGAACAGCTCGCGGGCCTCGCGCAGCGGCAGGGCGATGATCCGTTCGGCTCCGATCGCCCCAGCATGGCCGGCGCTTGGCTGGTCGGCGCCGGCCAGCATATCGGCGGTGATCACCTCGCCCGGCTCGCCCGAGGCCAGGATCAGCATGCGCTCGACGTTGTTGCGCAACTGGCGGACATTGCCCGGCCAGGTCTGCACCTGCAGCGTGGCGAGCGCATCCTCGCCCAGCTTGCGGCGCGCCAGGCCGGTGGCCTCGCTGATCTTGTCGACGAAGTAGGCGATCAGCTCGGGAATGTCTTCGCGACGTTCGGCCAAGCCAGGCACGCGGACCGGCACCACGTTCAGCCGGTGGAACAGGTCTTCACGGAAGCGACCGCTGGTGATCTCGTCACGCAAGTCCCGAGAGCTGGACGAAATCACCCGCACGTCGACCTGGACGTCATTGTCGCCGCCAACCCGGCGGAAGCGCTGCTCGACCAGAACCCGCAGGATACGGCCCTGCGTCTCGCGCGGCATGTCGGCCACTTCGTCGAGATAGAGGGTGCCGTTATGGGCGCGTTCGAACACGCCGATCTTGCGCGGACGACCGCCCTCGCCTTCCTCGCCGAACAGTTCGACGTCGAGGCGCTCTGGGGCCATGCCGGCGGCGCTGACCGCCACGAATTCCTGTTTGGCCCGGGTGCTTGCCCCGTGGATCAGGCGCGCCACCAGTTCCTTGCCCGAACCCGGCGGGCCCGAGACCAGGATGCGGCTATTGGCCGGCGCCACCTTGAGGATCAACTGCCGTAGAGCCTGGGCCGGCGCCGACTTGCCGATCAGGCCGTCCGGCGTCAGAGTCTGGGTTCGCAGGCGACGGTTCTCGCGGCGCAGCCCGGCCGCCTCCAGCGCCCGCTCGACGATCATCAGCAGGCGGTCGGACTTGAACGGCTTTTCCAGGAACTCGTAGGCGCCGCGCTTGATGGCGCTGACCGCGGTCTCGATATTGCCGTGGCCCGAGATCATGATCACCGGCAGGTCGGCGTCCAACCCCTTGACCATGTCCAGCAGCTCCAGGCCGTCCATGCCGCCGCCCTGCATCCAGATATCCAGCACCAGCAGCGCCGGCTTGCGGGCCCGGATCGCGGCCAGGGCCTGGTCGGAGTCGGCGGCCGTGCGCACCGCATAGCCCTCATCCTCCAAAATGCCGGCCACCAGCTCGCGGATGTCGGCTTCGTCATCGACCACAAGAACGTCGGCGCTCATATCATCTCCTCAGCGCCGCTACGGATAGCGGCGTGCAGTCGTACGGTCGTCGGGAATTTCAGGATCACGCGGGCTCCGGGGAGCTCGCGTGCGTCGATCAGGGCCAGGCCGCCGCCATGGTCCTCCATGATCCGCTTGACGATGGCCAGGCCCAGGCCTGTCCCCTTCTCGCGGGTGGTCACATAGGGTTCGGTCAAGCGATCTCGGTCCTTGGCGGGCAGACCGACACCGTTGTCCTCGATCGTCACGCACAGCTCGTCGGCGTCCGCGCCGAGGATCGCCGTGATGCGGCCCTTCAGGTCGGGATCGGCGAGGCGGCGCGCGCCCACGGCCTCGCCGGCGTTCTTCAGGATGTTGGTCAGAACCTGACCGATCATTCGCTCGTCGCACGTGATCCAGACGTCCTCGCCGCCCGGCTCCTGCAGCTTGACCTCGATCTCGGCGTCCTGGAACCGCTGGGCGAAGACCGCCTGGCGTAGCATTTCGGTCAGGTTGGCCGGCTCGAAGCGCGGCGCCGGCATGCGGGCGAAGGCGGAGAACTCGTCGACCATCCGGCCAATGTCGCCGACCTGGCGGATGATCGTCTCGGTGCAACGGTCGAAGGTCTCCAGGTCGCTGGCGATTTCCTTGCGGTATTTGCGGCGCAGGCGCTCGGCCGAAAGCTGGATCGGGGTCAGGGGGTTCTTGATCTCGTGGGCGATGCGACGCGCCACGTCCTTCCAGGCGGCGTTGCGCTGGGCGGCCATCAGGCGGGTGATGTCGTCGAAGGTCAGGACGAGGCCCTCGGCCACGTGGCCGGCGGCGCGGACCCGCAGGCGGCGGGTCTCGCCCTCGCGCTGGATGTCGACCTCGACGTCGGTGTCGGGGCGGCTTTCCTGCAGCGCCTCCATCACCGTCTCGAACTCGGGCGCCAGCTCAATGAGGTCGGTCCCAAGGGCGCCGTCGGGCAAGCCGAGCAGGGTCACGGCGCGGCGGTTCACCGCCGACACCTTGCCGTGCTCGTCCAGACTGACGACGCCGGCGCTGACCCCGGACAGCACCGTCTCGATGAACAGGCGTCGGCTCTCGGCGTCGAGGCTGGCGGCTTTCAGCGCGGCCTGCTGCAGTTGCAGTTCGCTGGTCATCATGTTGAAGGCGTTGGACAGCGCCCGGATTTCCTCGGGGCCAGTGTCGGCCTCCACCCGGGCGTCGAGGTCTCCGCCGGAGACGCGACCGGCCGCCTCGACCAGGCCGGCCACCGGACCGGCGATCGAGTTGGCGGCGGCTATGCCGACCCAGATGGCGGCCACCAGAACCAGCAGCGCGGTCTCCAGGTAGCTGAGGCCGAAGATCGCCTGGATTCGTCCGCGGCTGCGCTCGGCGTCGCGATACGAGACCAGGGCGTCCTGGGTCTCGATCAGGTGGGTGAGAATGCCCTTCTCGATCGGCCGGACGACATAAAGATAGGCATCCTGAAAGCCGTTCAGCTTGTACAGAGCCCGGAATAGATCGGTCGAGACGAAGCGCTGGGCGGTGACTTCGCCACTGTCGGTGGCTTGGTAGCTGGACGGCGGCGGCGCCAGGAAAGGCGGAGCGTCCCGCAACTCGGCACGCGCCAGGACGCGGCCGTCACGGTCGAGAATGTAGGCGGCGGCGAAGCCGTTGTTCTTGGTTTCGTCGGCCAGGAAGTGTCCGAACGCCACCGGCGAATGGGCCAGGGCCGGAGCGGCCTCATTCAGGTTGGCGGCCATCGGGCCGATGTGTTCAGAGATGTAGTTCTTCTGCTGTTCGACGTAGGAGATGGCGACCTTGGCCGAGTTGCCGACGACGGTCTGGACGCGTTGGCTGAACCAACCGTCCACACCCCTGTTGACCAGCACGCCGAAGAACAGCGCGACGATCACCGCCGGGGCCACCGCCGCCAGCGAGAACAGACCGACGAAGCGCAGGTGCAGACGGGCGCCGGCGTCGCTGGCCCGGGCGTCGATCAGGTCATAGAGGCGCAAGCCCACCACGGTGGCCACGCCCAGGATCAACACCAGGTTGAAGCCCAGCACCACCAGGATGACCGTCGAGGCCGTGCTGATCGAATCGGTCTTGGGCGGCGACGAGGCCAGGGCGACGCTAGCGACGGTCAGGATCACCGCCAGGGCGTAGGCGCCGCCCGTCAGGTAGCGCGACCGCAGGAGTTCCCGCCACCAGGCCCGGCTGAACCGGGTCGGCGGGTCTTCCGATCCTGTCGCGTAAGCCACTGAAGACATCGCCGACGAGTTTAGGAGCGTGTGTCCTAAATTCAACAGCTATGTGCCGAGAAAGCTTCAGCGCGCTTGCTGGCGGCGACCGCGAGCGCGGCAGCGCTCAAAGCTATCGGCGACCTCTCGTCATCTCCACGCCCAGATCCTGGATCTTCTTGCGCAGGGTGTTGCGGTTCAGGCCGAGGATCTCGGCCGCGCGCACCTGGTTGCCACGCGTCGCCGACAGGGTCAGCTGGATCAGCGGACGCTCCACCTCTTCCAGGATCCGGTCGTACAGGCCGGGCGGCGGCACGCCGTCGGGTTGGTCAGCGAAGTGCGAGGCCAGATGGCGTTCGACCAGCATCGACAGAGTGAGTGGCCCCTCCTCCGACCGGACGGCCGGCGTGTGATCCTGCAACTCGCGGTCGACGATGCGGGCGGTGATCAGCTCCTCGGCATAGAGGGCGCACATCCGGCGCATCAGGTTCTCGAGCTCACGGACATTGCCCGGCCACGGATGGGTCTTCAGGCGATCCAACGCGCTCTGGTCGATGGTCTTGGACGGCAGGCCTTCCCGGGCGGCGCGCAGCAGGAATGTGCGAGCCAGGTCCGGGATGTCTTCCACGCGATCGCGCAGCGGCGGCAGGCGCACCGGCGCGACGTTCAGGCGGAAGAACAGGTCCTCGCGGAAGAGGCCCTGCTGGATCAGGCCGCGCAGGTCGCGATTGGTGGCGGCGATGATCCGCACGTTCGGCCGGCGGCCGGTCTTGGGATTGATCACCGGCTCGGTGCCGTCGATGACGCGCAGCAGGCGGGTCTGGGCGTCCAGCGGCATATCGCCGATCTCGTCCAGGAACAGCGTGCCGCCGTCGGCTTCCACCAGGCGGCCGTTGTCGCCCTCGCCACGTCCGAACAGCTCGGCTTCGACCCGCTCGCGCGGCACGGCGGCCAGGTTGATGACCACGAACTTGCCGTCGCGACGGCGCCCCAACTCATGCAGGGCGCGGGCGACCAGCTCCTTGCCGGTGCCGCTTTCGCCAAGGATCAGGACCGTCAGGTCGGCTCCGACCAGGCGGGCGATGGTGCGATAGACCTCCTGCATCGGCGCCGAGCGGCCGATCAGCGGCAGGCGCTCGTCACGCATGGCGCGAGCCTGGGCCTTTGAAGCCTCGGCGTCGGCCGGGCGCGACAGGGCCCGGCGCGCGGCGGCCGTTACGTCGTCGAGATCGAAGGGCTTGGAGATATATTCGAAAGCGCCCGCGTCAGCGGCATTGACCGCTGTCAGCAGGGTGTTCTGGGCGCTCATCACGATGATCGGCAGCTTGGGCCGCTCCTTGCGGATGCGCGGCAGCACGTCGAACACATTCTCGTCCGGCATCATCACATCGGTGACGACCAGATCGCCCTCGCCGTCCGTGACCCACTTCAGCAAGGTGGTGGCGTTGCCGGTGGCGCGGACCTGGTAGCCAAGACGGGTGAAGGCCTGGCTCAGGACGAGCCGGACAGAGCTGTCGTCGTCGGCGATCAGGATCTTCTTGCTCGCGGCATTCATGCTCGGGCGTCTCCGGGGGCGATATCAAGGGCGGGCGCGACGGGCAGCAGCACGCGGAAGACGGTGCGGCCGGGCTCGGATTCGAAATCGATCAGACCGCCATGGGCGGTGACGAGCTTGGTGACCAACGCCAGGCCGAGACCCGTGCCATTGGCCTTGGTGGTCACGAAGGGCTGGAACAGATGGTCGCGCAGGCTGGCCGGCACGCCGGGACCGTTGTCGATCACCTTTACCTCGATCGGCGCGCCGCTGGCGGTCTTGCCGTCCGCGCCGCGCACCCGGACGCCCGGGCGCCAGGCGGTGTGAATGGAGATCTGGCCGCGATCATCGCCCCGCATATGGGCGGCCTCGGCGGCGTTCTTGGTCAGGTTGAGGAAGACCTGGATCAGGTGGTCCTCGTCGCCCCACACCGGCGGCAGGGACGGATCGTAGCTTTCCTTCAGCGTCAGGCCGTCGGCGACGCCGTTGGCGACCAGGGCCCGGACGCGGTCCAGCACCTGATGGATGTTGACCGGCTCGCGCGGGGTCGGCGCCTCTTCGGAGAAGGCCTCCATGCGGTCGACCAGGCGGCGGATGCGGTCGGTCTCGTCGACGATCAGCTGGGCCAGCGGCTGATCGACGGCGCTAGCGCCGGTCTTGAGCAACTGGGCCGCGCCGCGAATGCCGGCTAATGGGTTCTTGATCTCGTGGGCCAGCATCTTGCCCAGACCAACGACCGAACGCAGACCGGCCGCGTCGGCGGCCTTGTCCACGCCCAGGACGCCCTTGACGTGCAGGGTCAGCAGCACCGAACCGTCGCCCAAGGGCGCCGCGGCGCCGTCGGCCTCGAACGGCGGCTGGCCGAACAGGTTGACCTCGACCCCGTGCTCGCGAACCAGAGCGCCTTCGAAGATCGCGCGATCCAGAAGCGAAACCAGAACCGAGCCCGGCGGCAAGGCGGCGCGAAAACGCCCGCGCGCCAGCAGCGACAGGCCGTGGCCGAACAGCGCCTCGGCGGCCTCGTTGACCGCCACCAGCCCGCCGTCGCGATCGACCACCAGGGCGGGTTCGGGACTGAGGTCGAAGGCGGCCGCCTTCAGGGCCTCGGGGGTGACACCACCCAGGACGCGGGCGCGGTCGGTCATGCGGCTAGTCTCCCGCCCGCCAGCCAAAGGTCGCGCAGGGCGGCCTCAACGGCGGCGGGATCTTCAAGGCGGCACAGCGTAGCGCGAGCGGTCCGGCGAGCCTCGGCCGTCTCCGGCCAGGGCGCGGCCTCGATGTACGAGGCCAGGTGCTTGCGGAACATCTTCAGGCCCAGCGGCTCCCCATAGAAGGCTAGGCTGCGGCGGAAGTGGGTGAGCGCGATCGCCAGGCGTTCCTCGGCCTGGGGCTCGACGAAGTCGCGACCTTCGAGCGCGGCCTGGATGGCGCCGGCGATCCAAGGGCGACCATAGACGCCCCGGCCGATCATCACGCCGTCCGCGCCAGACTGCTCCAAGGCCATGCGAGCGGTGTCGCCATCAACGATGTCGCCGTTGACCAGGACGGGGATCGAGACGGCCTTCTTGACCGCCGCGACGGCGCTCCAGTCGGCGACGCCCTTGTAGAACTGACTGCGCGTGCGGCCATGAACCGTGATCGCCTTGGCGCCAGCCGCCTCGGCTCGACGCGCGATGTCGGGGGCGTTGCGCAGATTGTCGTCCCAGCCCAGCCGCATCTTTACGGTGACGGGAATGTCGACAGCCTCGACAGCCGCGCTGACCAAGGCTTCGGCCAGGTCAGGCTCGCGCATGATGGCCGAGCCCGATTGCTGGCCGGCTGACACTTCCTTGGCGGGACAGCCGAAGTTCAGATCGACGATCTGGGCGCCGGCGTCGGCGGCCATGCGCGCGCCCTTGGCCATGAAGCCCGGATCGCGTCCGACCAGCTGGACCACCATCAGCGGCAGGCCCTCACCCACCGCGGCGCGGCGCACGACATCGGGCCGCCCACGCGCGAACTCGGCGCAGGCCACCATTTCCGTCGCCACATAAGGCGCGCCGAGCGCCGTGGCCGTTTCTCTGAAGGGCAGGTCCGAGACCCCGGTCATGGGCGCGATCCACACCCGACCGGGAACTTCGACCCCGCCGATATCGAGCGTGTTGCTCATTTTATGATCATCCCCACAGCATTCTTTTTAGGCACATTGTGCAGCGCAGTAAAGCCCAATCGCCAGAGGCTTTCCCCGATCGTTTCGACTGGATGGGAAGCTCGCTGACTCAAAGAGACCGCTGATCCCATTCGGGACGAGCTATGGACAAGAGCGGCTACCGGACTAAACAGCCGCCATGACCTTTTCCGTCGTGATCGTCGCCGCCGGTTCGGGAAGCCGAGCCGGTCCGGGCCAGGCCAAGCAGTGGCGGCTTGTCGCCGGAAAGCCGGTCCTGCGCTGGTCGGTCGAAGCCTTCATGGCGGCCGGTGCGTCTGACATCGTCATCGTGACAACGCAAGATGGGGAAAAGGCGCTGATCGATGTGCTGGCCGGCCTTTCGGGCTGGCGCGCGGCGCCTGGCGGCGCGACTCGGGCCCTGTCGGTGCGGTCCGGCTTGGCCGCCCTGGCCGATCGTCCAGAGGACGAGCCGGTCCTGATCCACGACGCCGCGCGTCCGTTCGTGAGTCGCGCAACCATCGACGGCGTGCTGCGGGCGCTAGACGCCGCCGACGCCGCTCTCCCCGCCCTGCCCGTCGCCGATACGCTTAAGCGCGCCGAACCTGGGCAAAACCCGATCACGACGTCGCGGGAACATCTGTGGCGCGCCCAGACTCCTCAGGCCGTCCGTCGTAACGTCCTGCTTGCCGCCTATGCCGTCTGGACCGGTCACGAACCGACCGACGACGCCCAGGTGGTGGAAGCCGCCGGCGGCCGCGTGGCCATCGCGCCGGGCGACCCGCTCCTGCTGAAACTCACCTATCCCGAGGATTTCACCATGGCCGAACGGCTCGCCGGCGCCGCGCGCATCACCCGAGTCGGCCAGGGCTTCGACGCTCACCGCTGGGGTCCCGGCGAAGAGGTCTGGCTGTGCGGCGTGGCCATCAAGCACGACGAGACCCTGGTCGGCCATTCGGACGCCGACGCCGGACTGCACGCCCTGACCGACGCCATCTTGGGCGCGATCGGCGAAGGCGACATCGGCGACCACTTCCCGCCGACCGACCCGAAGTGGAAGGGCGCGGCCTCGGATCAGTTCCTGAAGCACGCCGCCGAACTGGTCACCGCCAAGGGCGGCGCCATCATCAATGTCGACGTGACCCTGATCTGCGAGCGACCCAAGATCAAACCGCATAGGCTGGCCATGCGCGAGAAGCTGGCGCAGATCCTGGCTCTCCCGCTGGACCGAGTCAGCGTCAAGGCGACCACGACCGAGAAGATGGGCTTCACCGGCCGCGGCGAAGGTCTCGCGGCCTCCGCCGTCGTGGCGGTCGAGACGCCGGCCTGAAACGGGCTAAGCTGAAGACGAAACCGGAGACGCCGATGTTCCCGCTGGAAATCGAGACCCTGGCCCGACTGCTCATCGACGAGGCGCGCGGCAAGTCGCTGCGCCTGGTCGCGGCCGAGAGCTGCACCGGCGGCTTGGTGGCTGGCGCGATCTGCGCGATCTCCGGTGCGTCCGACGTCTTCGAGCGCGGCTTCGTCACCTACACCAACCGCGCCAAGTCCGAGATGCTGGGCGTGCCAGGCGACCTGATCGCCGACCACGGCGCCGTCTCCGAACCCGTAGCGCGGATGATGGCCGAAGGCGCGCTCCGCGAAAGCAACGGCCATGTCGCCGTGGCCATCACCGGCATCGCCGGCCCGGGCGGCGGCACGCCGATGAAGCCGGTCGGCACCGTCCACTTCGCCGTCGCCCGCGCCAACCGCTCGGTCGTCCATCGGCACGAGCACTTCGCCGGCGAGACGCGTGGGGCCGTGCAATTGGCCGCGGTGCGGACAGCCCTCGAAATGCTGCGAGAGGCGGTGGCCTAGTGCCCGAGACCGCGCCCAGCGACTGGCGGCGCTTCGCGGGTGTCGGCTTTTCGCAGAAGGCGCTGAAGGCCGCGGCGGCCCGCAAGACCGAGATCCGCCACGCCATTCGCGTTTCGGCCGCTGTCGGCGCGGCATTCGCCCTGGCGACGCTGCTGCGCCTGCCGCAAGGCTATTGGGCGGTGTTCACCGCCGTGATCGTCGTGCAGTCCAGCCTGGGCGCGACCATCACCGCTTCCATCGAGCGCTTCATGGGCACGGTCGTCGGGGCGCTGGCCGGCGCCGTAGCGGCCTATTTCCACACAAAGTGGCCAGAGTTCGGCGGGCTGATCCTGTGCGTGACGGTCGCGCTGCTGGCGTTCGTGGTCTCGGTGCGGCCGGCGCTGAAGGTGGCGCCGGTCACCGCCGTGATCATGCTGATCGGCCAGGCGACGCATATGGATCCGCTGGTCGCCGCCAGCCTGCGGGTCGCCGAGATCACCGTCGGCAGCCTCGTCGGCGTCGCCGCCACCCTGCTGATCTTCCCGGCTCGCGCCCATGCCTCGGTGGTCACAAGCGTCCAGAAGATCGCCGGCCTTCAGGCCCACATTCTCGACAGCTATATCCTCATGCTGCGCGGCACGCCGGGGCCGACCGACTACCTCAAGGCGCAGGACGAGTTGCGCGCGGCTCTGGCCAAGCTGCAGACGGCCATGACCGAGGCCGATCGCGAGAACGCCACCAAGCTCAGCGAGCGATCGGTGTCCGACGCCCTGCCCCGCACGCTGTGGCGGCTGCGTAACGACACGGTGATGGTCGGCCGGACCCTTCGCGAGCCCCTTCCGGCCGAAGGCCTAGCTCCGGCCGCCGCCGACATGCTGGAAGCCAGCGCCAAGTTCCTGCGCGGCACGGCCGATCTTCTTGCCGGCGGCGCACGCCCGGACCGCCTAGCCTTCGCCGAAGTCCATCAGACCTTCCAGGCCTGCGTCGAGGGTTTGCGCGAGAAGGGCCTAACCCGGGAACTGGAGTTCGACGACGCCGCGCGGGTGTTCGGCTTGGTCTTCGCGATCGAGAACCTGTTCGGCAATCTCGGCGACTTCGAGGAGCGGATCGAGGAGGCTGTCGCGAAGAAGGATTAGGCCTTCGCGCCGTAGACCTGTTTCGCGCGATCCTCGAAGCAGGCGATCAGCTTGTTGGCGGCCTTGTCGATATTGGCGGCCAGCATGGCGTCGAGCAGCGCCGACTTGAAGGCGAAATCGATCACGAACTCGACGCGGGTCACATCGCCTTCCGGCACAAAGCGCCAGCCATTGGCCAGGCGTTTGAACGGTCCATAGAGCAGGCTGACATCGATACTCAGTGCTTCGCGATCGCGGCGAACACGCGTGGCGAACTTCTCGCGCAGGAACGAGAAGCCGACCTGCGCCTCGGCGTCGACCGTGCTGACCGCGCCGTCGAGGCGGTCATTCCAGGTGCGCATGGCGGTGATCCACGGCACGAACTTCGGATAGGCCTCGACGTCGCCGACGAGCTCGAACAGCTGCTCAGGCGCGTACGGCAGCACGCGCGTTACGGTATGCCGATGCAAGGCTTTACGCCGTGCGGGCGTCGAGGGCCCGGCGGGCCGCCTGCAGCTTGGCGAAGTCCTCGCCCGCATGGTGCGACGAGCGGGTCAGCGGGCTGGACGACACCATGAGGAAGCCCTTGGCCCGGGCAATCGCCTCATAGGCCTTGAACTCTTCCGGCGTCACGAAGCGGTCGATGGCGGCGTGCTTGCGGGTCGGCTGCAGGTATTGGCCGATGGTGATGAAGTCGACGCCGGCCGAGCGCATGTCGTCCATGACCTGCATGACCTCCTCCTTTGTTTCGCCCAGGCCGACCATCAGGCCGGACTTGGTGAACTGGGAGGGGTCGCGCTGCTTCACGCGGTCCAGCAGGCGCAGGGAGTTGTAGTAGCGGGCCCCCGGACGGATCTTCAGATACAGCCGCGGCACGGTCTCGAGGTTGTGGTTGAAGACGTCCGGCTTGGAGTCGATCACCGCGTTCTCGGCGCTATCCTTGCGCAGGAAGTCCGGTGTCAGGATCTCGATGGTGGTGCCCGGGGCGGCAGCGCGGATGGCCGTGACCACCTCGGCGAAGTGGCGGGCGCCGCCGTCCAGAAGGTCATCGCGGTCCACCGAGGTGATGACCACGTGCTTGAGGCCCATCTTGGCGACAGCCTCGGCCACGCGGCGCGGCTCGTCGGGATCCAGCTGGGTCGGCAGGCCGGTGGTGACATTGCAGAAGGCGCAGGCGCGGGTGCAGATTTCGCCCATGATCATCATGGTCGCGTGTTTCTGGCTCCAGCACTCCCCGATGTTCGGACAGGCCGCCTCCTCGCAGACCGTGGTCAGCTTGTGCTCGCGCACGATGCCCTTGGTCTCGTTGTATTGACCCGAGCCGGGGGCGCGGACTCGCAGCCACTCGGGCTTGCGGAGAACCGGCGTGTCCGGGCGGTTCTGCTTTTCGGGATGGCGCACCGCCCGGTCATCCGGGCCGCGAGCCTTGAGGGTGTCGATCACCGTGGCCATGGCGCCTAAATCGGTCTTCTTGGCTCGCGGATCAAGCGCTCGATCTTGCTTAAGTCAGCAACGCGCGAAATGACTGTGCTGGTATGCGTCTCCGCCTCCCAGCTATCGCCCTAGCCCTGACCGTTTCCGCCTGTGGCGACGGGGGCTCGCGCGCGCCTTTCGCCGAAAGCCGTACGCCGCCGTCACTGAGCGCGCGGTTCTACCCACCTCCGGGCTGGGCCTGGGGTTACATCCGGAGCGGCGAGGATCTGGTGCAGCGCTACGGCGTCACCGCGCCGCCCGTCGCGCCCAAGGCGACGATCCTGATTCTGACCGGCTATGGCGAAAGCGCGGAGAAGTGGTTCGAGACCGTCACGGACCTGACAGGCCAGGGCTTCTCGGTCTGGGTGCTCGAGCGCCAGGGCCAGGGCGGCTCCGAGCGCGAGACGCCCTGGCGGGACCTTGGCCACATCGACAGCTTCGATCCGGACGTCGCGGCCGTCCGCGCCCTTGTCCGGGGGGTGATACGGCCCAGGCCTGACACGCCGCTGGTCGTCTTGGGTCATTCCGAGGGCGGCCTCGTGGCTCTGCGCGCCGCCCAGCAAGGCGTGGCGATGGACGGTCTGGTCCTGTCCTCGCCCGCCTTCGGCCTGACCGCCCTGCCCCGCCCGCGCGCCGACTTCGCCAAGTTCACGCCGACGATGCGGTTCCTGCGCCTGGGCTGGATCAAGACGCCGGACCAGCTCGGCTGGCGGCGCGACGCACCCGGCGACGGGCTGACCCACGACCCGGTCCGCGGCAAGGTTCAGGCGGCCTGGATGCTGGCCAATCCGGACCTGCGCATGGGCGGACGGAGCCTGGGCTGGTTCGCGGCCTTCTTCGACGCGTCGGAGGCCGCCGCGCGGGATGTTCGCAAGTTCAACGTCCCGACGCTGATGCTGACCGCCGACCAGGACAAGGCCGTTTCAGCCACGCCCCAGGATAGGCTTTGCGCGGCCATGGTCACTTGTCAGGAGACCCGCTACCCGAAGTCGGGACACGACCTGCACATGGAATCGGACGCTGTTCGCCAAGCCTGGCTGGCGGCGATCATAGATTTCACGCGCGCTCGGACAACCGCCAGGTCCTTGCCCCGCTAGGGTGAACCTCACGGTTTGTGACTCTTTCTTGCAAAGCTGGACCTTCCCCGGCAGACTCGGCGTTCAAAACGGGAGCGCGCTTTCGCTCTACGGGGAGGTTTCGCCGGTATGGCGGTAGCTTACGACGCGCAAGCTGGCGAAAAGGCCATCTTTGACGCCCTTATCGACGCCCGCGACAAGTATGGCGCCAAGAAACCGATCCTGGAGGACCAGGATCGCAATCCGCTCAGCTACACGGACCTGATCCGGGCGAGCTTCGCGCTTGGTCGCAAGATCGCGTCCATGACCGCGCCAGGCGAGCACGTCGGCGTACTGTTGCCGTCGGGTTCGGGGTCCGTCGTGACCTTCTTCGCCCTGCACGCCTTCGGTCGCGTGCCGACGATGCTGAACTTCACGGCGGGTCTGCGGAACATCAAGGCCGCCTGCAAGCTGGCCAAGATCAAGCGCGTGCTGACGGCCCACAAGTTCATCGAGTTGGGCAAGCTGCACGACATCGTCGATGCGATCGGCGAGCATGCCGAGGTCACCTATCTGGAAGACGTGCGCGGCACGATCGGCTTGGGCGACAAGCTGTTCGCGGCCGCCGCCGGCCTCTTCCCGCGCCAGTTCCGCGCCCAGGCCAAGCCGTCTGACAAGGGCGTCGTGCTGTTCACCTCGGGCAGCTTCGGCGCGCCGCGCGGCGTGGTGTTGACCCAGGCCAACCTGGTGTCGAACGCTCAGCAGATCGCCGCCCACATCGCGCTGGATCCGGCCTGGGTGTTCTTTAACCCGCTGCCGGTCTTCCACTGCTTCGGCCTGACCGCTGGGGTGATCCTGCCGCTGATGACCGGCATGAAGGCGTTCCAGTACCCCTCGCCGCTGCATACCAAGCAGATCCCGCCGCTGATGAAGGACGTCGGCGCCTCGGTGCTGTTGGCGACGGACACCTTCGTCAACCAGTACGCCCGCTCCGCCGAACCCGACGAGATGTCGGGCCTGAAGTTCATCGTCTGCGGCGCCGAGAAGGTGCGCGAAGAGACGCATAACCTGATCGCCGAGAAATTCGGCGGCGTGCCGGTGCTGGAAGGCTATGGCGCGACCGAGGCTTCGCCGGTGATCGCGGTCAACAAGCCCAACGACAATCGCCGGGGGACGGTCGGCGGCCTGCTGCCGGGCCAGGAATGGAAGATCGAGCCCGTCGAGGGCATTCCCGAGGGCGGCAACCTGCTGGTGCGCGGCCCCAACATCATGGCCGGCTACCTGCGCGAGGATGGCGGAGTCGATGCGCCCCAGGGCGGCTGGCACGACACGGGCGACGTCGTCACCGTCACCGATGACCTGTGGATCACCATCAAGGGCCGCGTGAAGCGCTTCGCCAAGATCGGCGGCGAAATGGTCTCCTTGACCGCCGCCGAGGACCTGGCCTCCGCCGTGTGGCCCGACGGCCGCCACGCCGTGATCTCGATGCCCGACAAGAAGAAGGGCGAGAAGCTGGTTCTGGTCACCGACCGTCCCGACGCCGCCGTGGCGTCGCTTGTCGCCCACGCCCAGACGATTGGCGCGCCCGAACTGGCCGTGCCGCGCAAGATCCTCAAGGTGCAGGAAGTGCCGGTGCTGGGCAGCGGCAAGACCGACTATGTCGCCATCCAGAGGATGGCCGAGACCGACGCGCGCGCCGCCTAGGTCAAATCCGGCGAAGCGGATCAGGCTTCGCCGGAACCTTCCTGTCTTCAGGTCTTGAAGCGCTTCCTAGAACACGCCGCCGAGGGCTTCGAGCTCCGCGCGGAAGCCCTGCTTGCGGCCGTGCATGGCGCGCAGGTCGGCCACGAAGGCCTGGTGATCGGGATACTCGCCGTAATCGCCGATCATCGCAGACAGCGACTCCGCTTCCAGTAGCTGACGCGCCGCCTCCGCGTAGCGGGCCGCTACGCCGTAAGTCAGGACGTACTGGATCGAACCGCGCAGCAGCAGCGTCGCGGCCATCGGGTAGGCGCCTTCCAGGCGGCGCG
Source organism: Caulobacter sp. FV1ye6ST (assembly GCF_058681225.1). Lineage (NCBI taxonomy): Bacteria > Pseudomonadati > Pseudomonadota > Alphaproteobacteria > Caulobacterales > Caulobacteraceae > Caulobacter > Caulobacter sp. FV1ye6ST. Next base: position 2,355,739 of record NZ_CM178733.1, on the reverse strand, counting down.
CCGCCTCGGCCATCAAGGTGTCGTCGGCGCCGTTGATCTCGCCGGCGCGGGCCAGCACCAGGCGCGAGGCGGCCATCAGGTCGGGCCAGGAGACCAGGAACGCCAGCGCCCTGTCGAACTGAGGGAAGCGCTTGGCGACAGCCTTGGCCTGATCCTCGGCCTCCACGTCGTCGAAGTCCGGCAGGCCCTTCAGGTAGGTCCGAAGGCGCGGGATGGACAGGGTGCGCTCGAACTCCGCCCAGCGGCGTTTCTGGGCCTCGTCGTGGTGACCCGTTGCCTCCAGCGCGTCGAGCATCGCCTCTTCCCAGGCCGACCGTTCCTCCAAGGAGCTCTGGTGACGGCCGCGCTGATCGCTGGGGGCGCCAGCATGCAGGGTCGCCAGCGCGTCCTCGGCGCGGCCGGCCTCCAGCAAGCGACGCGCGATCTCGGCCGAGACCAAGGGCGTGCGGCGAAGCTCCGGCGCGAAGGTGGCCTCGAAAGCGTCGACGTCGCCACTGGCGTCGGCCAAGCGGCGCAGGGCGTCCTTGTAGATCCCGCTGCGGGCGTCGCGGATGGTGCGCGCGGCCAGCAGCTTCTCCAGCGTCTCGCGGAGGTGGGCCTGCCCCTTCTGGCCGAGCAAGGGTCCCAGCGCGTTCACCACGGGTCCGAACTGGGCGTAGTCGTCGCGGCGCAGCAAGTTTACGATACGGTCGGCGAGGACAATAGGGTCCGGCATGGCCCCGGCGGCGATCGCGCCGACCCCGTCGCGCGCGGCCAGGAACACGTCGCCGATCGGACCCTCGGCCTGACTGAGGCGATCCAGGGTCGGCGTCGCCAGATCCAGCAGGTCCAGCATCAAGTCGAGCGCCGCGGTGGCGTCGTCCTGCGCCAGCCGCTCGATCATCCCGCGATGCAGGTCGAGGTCCCTGGCGAAGGCCGCGCGCTTGCGCCAGTTGATGCGGGACGACGACTTGCCGATCGCGGTCAGGCGCTTGGAGATCTCCAGCGCCAAGCCCTCGGTGTTCGACTCGGCGAACAGCTCCAGCCGCAGCACGCGCTTGACGTGGCTGTCGCTGGAGAGGTCGAGCAGGATGGTGGCAAGGCGCTCTGGACCGAGGTCGACCAGATTGGCCTCGGAAAGGGTCGTCTTCGATCCCTTCCGAGCCTTGGCCGGCTTCACCTTGTCCGGAGCGTCATCCGTTGTCGTCGCGGCCTTGCGCGCCATCCAATGTCCTCAAGCGAGGCCTAGATGTGCAGGACTCGTCCGTAGGCGTCCAGAGCAGCCTCGTGCATGGCTTCCGACATGGTCGGATGGGCGTAGACGATGCCGTGCAGGTCTTCCTCGGTGGCCTCCAGGGTGATGGCCGTGACGAAGCCCTGGATCATCTCGGTCACTTCGTGGCCGATCATGTGGGCGCCGATCAGGGCGCCGGTCTTGGCGTCGAACACGGTCTTCACGAAGCCTTCGGTCTCGCCCGCGGCGACGGCCTTGCCGTTGACCTTGAAGGGGAAGCGACCGGCCTTGACCTCAATGCCCGCCGCCTTGGCGCCGGCCTCGGTATAGCCGACCGAGGCGACCTGCGGGTTGGCATAGGTGCAGCCTGGGATCGGCGAGTGGACGTTCGGGGTCTTGTAGCCGGCGATGGCCTCGGCGGCGTGGATGCCCTCGTGGCTGGCCTTGTGGGCGAGCCAGGGCGCGCCGGCGATATCGCCGATGGCGTAGAGCCCCGGGACGTTGGTCTTGCCATGCTTGTCGGTGACCGCGTGGCCGCGGTCCAGGTTCAGGCCGACGGCGTCCAGGCCTTCGCTGTTCGGCGCGATGCCGACGGCGACGATGCACTTCTCGGCCGTCAGCTGCTCGATCTTGCCGCCGACGTCGACGGTGACCGAGACGCCATCCTTGGTCTTCTCGACCTTGCTGACCTTGGCGCCGATGCGGAACTTGATGCCGCGCTTCTCGAACGCCTTCTGGGCGGCCTTGGAGACCTCGACGTCCTCGACCGGCATGATGCGGTCCAGGGCCTCGACGACGGTCACCTCGGCGCCGAGAGCCCGGTAGAAGCTGGCGAACTCGATGCCGATGGCGCCCGAGCCGATCACGACCAGCGACTTGGGCATGGTCTTTGGCGCCAGGGCGTCGCGATAGGTCCAGATCTTGTCGCCGTCCGAGACCGCGCCGATCGCCGGGATCTCGCGCGCGCGGGCGCCGCTGGCCAGGATGACGTTCTTGGCCTGGACCGTGCGGCTGCCGCCGGCCTTCAGGGCGATGACCAGCTTGGGCGCGGGATCGCCCTTCTCAAGCTTGGCCTCGCCTTCGATGACCTCGATCTTGTGCTTCTTCATCAGGAAGGCGATGCCGCCCGACATGGTCTTGGCCACGCCGCGCGAACGCTCGATGATCTTGGTAAAGTCGAAGGCCGGCTTTTCGACCGACAGACCGTAGCTGTCCAGATGCGACAGCTGCTCGAAGATCTCGCCCGACTTCAGCAGGGCCTTGGTGGGGATGCAGCCCCAGTTCAGGCAGATGCCGCCCAGGTTCTCGCGCTCGACGATCGCCGTCTTCAGACCCAGTTGGCTGGCGCGGATCGCGGCCACATAGCCGCCAGGACCGGCGCCGATGACGACGACATCGAATTCCGTGGACATGTTCATCTAACCCTAGCTTGGACGTCGTCCGTGGGAAGCCGGACGGCCTAGATCGATCGGCCAGCGAGCCGATCCGGGGGAAACTACAGCAGCGCCTCGACCGCGACCTTGAGGTCTTCGGGCTTCACGGTCGGCGCGAACCGCTCGACGACCTCGCCGTCCTTGCCGATCAGGAACTTGGTGAAGTTCCACTTGATCGCCTCGGTGCCCAGCAGGCCCTTCTGCGCCTTCTTGAGGTAGCGGTAGAGCGGGTGGGCGTCGGCGCCGTTGACGTCGATCTTGCTCATCACCGGGAAGGTCACGTCGTAGGTCAGCGAGCAGAAGTTCGCGATCTCCTCGGCGTTACCCGGCTCTTGAGCGCCGAACTGGTTGCAGGGAAAGGCCAGGACCGTGAAACCACGATCCTTGTGGGTCTTGTAGAGCGCCTCGAGGCCTTCGTACTGAGGTGTGAACCCGCACTTGCTGGCGGTGTTCACGATCAGCAGCACCTGGCCGCGATAGTCGGCAAGGCTCACGTCCTGGCCGTCCAGCGTCTTGGCCGAATAGTCGTAGACCGACATAGCCGTCCCCTTACCGCGACCGGATCAGACGATCAGGGTCAGCGGCTCTTCGATCAGCGGCTTGAAGGCCGCCAGGAACTTGGCGCCGATGGCCCCGTCGACCACGCGGTGATCGCAGGTCAGGGTCACGGTCATCACGGTGGCCACGGCCAGCTGGCCGTCCTTGACCACCGGACGCTGCTCGCCGGCCCCGACGCTCATGATCGCGCCCTGCGGCTCATTGATGATCGAGGCGAAGGCCTTGATGCCGAACATGCCGAGGTTGCTGACCGAGAAGGTTCCGCCCTGGAATTCCTCGGGCTTCAGCTTCTTGGACTTGGCGCGGGCGGCCAGATCCTTCACCTCGGCCGAGATCTGGGCCAGGCCCTTTGTCTCTGCGGCGCGGACGATCGGGGTGATCAGGCCGCCATCGATGGCCACGGCCACGGCGATGTCGGCATGCTTGTGCATGGCGATGCCTTCCGGCGTGTAGGAGGCGTTGGCTTCCGGCACGCGCTTCAGAGCCACGGCCGCAGCCTTGATGATGATGTCGTTGACCGACACCTTCACGCCCTGGCCTTCCAGCAGGTGGTTGATCTTGGCGCGCGCGGCCAGCAGGGCGTCGATCTCCAGATCGATCGTCAGCGGGAAGTGCGGCACGTCACGGAAGCTTTCCGTCAGCCGGCGCGCGATCGTCTTGCGCATGCCGTCAAGCGGAACGAGGTCGTAGGAGCCGGCGGGAATGCCCATCTGCTCCAGCGACTGGACCTTGCGCGGCTCAGCGGCGACAGGAGCGGCGGCGGTAGGCGTCGCGCTCGGAGCAGCCTTGGCGGCCGGGGCGCCAGACTTGGCGGCTTCCACGTCGGTCTTGACCACGCGGCCGTGCGGGCCGGTGCCCTTGATGCCCTTCAGGTCCAGGCCGGCGGCCGAAGCCAGGCGGCGGGCCAGCGGCGAGGCGAAGACGCGCGAGCCGTCAGCGGCGACCGGAGCGGCCGGCGCGGGCGCGGCGGGAGCCGGAGCGGCCGAGGTCGGGACCGGAGCGGCGGCTGCCGCTTTGGGCGCTTCCGCCTTGGGCGCCGGCGCGGGGCTTTCGCCCTCGCCCGCCAGCTTGGCGATCAGGGCGTTGACCTTGACGTTCTCGGTCCCGGCGTCGACCAGGATGGCTTCGATCACGCCTTCATCGACAGCTTCGACTTCCATCGTCGCCTTGTCGGTCTCGATCTCGGCGATCACGTCGCCGGCCTTGACGGTGTCGCCAACCTTGACGTGCCACTTGGCGAGGGTTCCCTCCTCCATGGTGGGCGACAGGGCGGGCATCAGGATGTCGATCGACATTGAGCTTTTTCCTCAATCGTTCGGGACTATGTCGGCCCACGGTGTACTGGGTCGCCGTCCGCGATACCCCGCTTGAAGCGGGATGAATTCGTTGGCCAGGACGATGCGGCCCCTGCCCGTCTGGAGCAAGAGCCGCGCCGTTCTTAGCGGTAGCTGACCGCCTTGGCCGCCTTGACGATCTTCTCGACCGAAGGCAGCGACAGGGCTTCCAGGTTGGCCGCGTAAGGCAGCGGCACGTCTTCCTGGCAGACCCGCAGCGGCGGGGCGTCCAGATAGTCGAAGCCGAACTCGGTGATGCGCGCGACGATCTCGGCACCGACGCCCATCGGGCCCCAGCCTTCCTCGACCGTGACCAGACGGTTGGTCTTCTTGACGCTTTCCAGGACCGTGGCGTGGTCCATCGGACGGATCGTGCGCAGGTCGACGACCTCCGCCGAAATGCCTTCCTTCTCCAGTTCCTCGGCCGCCTTCAGGGCGAAGCCCACCATGCGGCTGTAGGCGACCAGCGTAACATCCGAGCCTTCGCGACGGACCTTGGCCTTGCCGATCGGCACGACCCAGTCCTCGACGTCCGGGATATCGAACTCGTGGCCGTACATCATCTCGTGTTCGAGGAAGACGACCGGGTTCGGATCGCGGATCGCGGCCTTCAGCAGGCCCTTGGCGTCTGCCGCGTCGTAGGGCGCGATGACCTTGAGACCGGGAACGTTGCCGTACCAGGCGGCGTAGTCCTGGCTGTGCTGGGCGCCGACGCGCGAGGCCGCCCCGTTCGGGCCGCGGAACACGATCGACGACTTGATCTGACCGCCCGACATGTAGAGCGTCTTGGCGGCCGAGTTGATGATGTGGTCGATCGCCTGCATGGCGAAGTTCCAGGTCATGAACTCGACGATCGGCTTCAGGCCGGCCATCGCCGCGCCGACGCCCATGCCGGCGAAGCCGTGCTCGGTGATCGGGGTGTCGATGACGCGCTTGTCGCCAAACTCTTGCAGCAGCTCGCGGCTGACCTTGTAAGCCCCCTGATACTGGGCGACTTCCTCGCCCATCAGGAAAACGCGGTCATCCTTGCGCATCTCCTCGGCCATGGCGTCGCGCAGGGCGTCGCGAACCGTGATCTTCTTCATCGGCGTGCCGGCCGGGATTTCCGGATCGGCGAAGGTCGAGGCGGCCGAGATCGGGCCGCCAGAGGGAGCGGCCGCGACCGCAGCCGGGGCGGCTTCAGCGGCGGGGGTAGCGGCCGGAGCGGCCGGAGCCGAGGCTTCGCCCTCGCCCTTCAGGCGCGCGATCAGGGTGTTGACCTTGACGTTCTCGCTGCCGGCCGGGACCAGGATGGCTTCCACCACGCCCTCGTCCACGGCTTCGACTTCCATGGTCGCCTTGTCGGTCTCGATCTCGGCGATCACGTCGCCGGCCTTGATGGTGTCGCCTTCCTTGACGAGCCACTTGGCCAGGGTGCCTTCCTCCATCGTGGGGGAAAGCGCGGGCATCAGGATGTCCGTCACTCGGCGGCCTCCAGGTAGACGTCGGTATACAGTTCCGAGGGATCAGGCTCGGGGCTCGTGCGAGCGAACTCGGCGGCCTCGGCGACGATGCGCTTCACGTCCGCGTCGACGCTCTTCAGGTCGTCCTCGGTGACGCCGGCCGCGGCCAGACGTTCCTTGATGTGGTCGATCGGGTCGCGGGTCGTCTTGACCTCGTCGACCTCTTCCTTGGTGCGGTACTTGGCCGGGTCCGACATCGAGTGGCCGCGATAGCGGTAGGTCTTCATCTCGAGGATGTACGGGCCCTGGCCGCTGCGGGCGTGCTCGGTGGCGCGGGCGCCGGCTTCACGCACGGCGACGACGTCCATGCCGTCGACTTCCTCGCCCGGAATGCGGAACGAGGTACCGCGCTTGTGGAACGCGGTTTCCGAGGCGGCGCGCTCGACGCTGGTGCCCATGGCGTACTGGTTGTTCTCGATCACGTACACGACCGGCAGCTTCCACAGCTGGGCCATGTTGAAGCTCTCGTAGACCTGGCCCTGGTTAGCCGCGCCGTCGCCCATATAGGCGTACGAGACATTGCCATTGCCCTTGTAGTGGTTGGCCAGCGCCAGGCCGGTGCCGAGCGCCACCTGGGCGCCGACGATGCCGTGGCCGCCGTAGAAGCCGGTGGCGACGTCGAACATGTGCATCGACCCACCTTTGCCCTTGGACGAACCGCCGGCGCGGCCGGTCAGCTCGGCCATGACTTCGCGGGGATCCATGCCTGCGGCCAACATGTGGCCGTGGTCACGGTAACCCGTGATGATCTGGTCGCCTTGTTGCGAGATCGACTGCATGCCGACCGCGATGGCTTCCTGACCGATGTACAGGTGGCAGAAGCCGCCGATCAGGCCCATGCCGTACAGCTGGCCGGCGCGCTCCTCGAAACGGCGGATCAGCAGCATGTCCTGATAGAATTTCAGGAGTTCGTCTTTGCCGACGAAGGCGTTGACACCGGTGTCTACCGCCTTCCCCTCTGAGGCCTCAGCCTTGCGCGTACGCGCCATTCAAATCTCCCTGGCCAATCTTCATCGCGGCCTTCGTCCTAAGAGCGCCACCCGCCGAAAAAACGTCGGTTCCGCGTGGGGAGCGCCCTGGTGTCTCGCCAAGATCAATCCGGGACCGGGTGATCCACGAGCTGACCGACAGCCGATTCCAAGAATAGGCGACCCGTCAGCTCGGACGCTTGACCCGGATCACATAGTCCCTCGGGTCGGCATATCCTAGAAGGGAACGCGCGCGCTCTTCCAGGAGATCAGCCGACAGACTGCCGTTGCGTAATAGACGAGCACGGGCCTCAAGGTCCATCCTCTCCGCGCGTATCTTCCTGAGTTCCTTTGTTTTTGCTGCGAGGTCCGCATTGCGCTGCGAAATGGACAGCAGGCCTCGATCACCTGTCAGAGCATGAAAGGCGAAGTAGAAAATCAGGAAAAAGATCGCCGCGGTCGGCAGGAAGGGTTGCAGTCGGGCGAACATCTCAGGGCCCTAGAGAGGGATTCGTAGGATCGCCGACCGTGCTTAACGCCTTCTAAATCCAGGCATTGAGCAGGGTCTTTGGTAGTTCGCCAGTCAGGCGAACGATGCTTTCACGTGAGATCGTTTCACGCGCATCTAGATACTGCGCCGCCGAAGCCATTTCGCGACCGCGAACAGCCGAAAAATGGTCTCGTTTGAAACCACCGTCGTGCTTTTAGAAAATTTGTGGGTTAACGCGATCGCGGACCGAGGGAACGCGTTCGTCGTTCGGTCCGGCGGCGAGAATCGCACCCGAAAAGTAAATGGCGCGGCTCCTTTTGGAAGCCGCGCCTTCACCCGTTTCAGCGATCTGGAAGGACCTAGCGGCCCTTCAGCGCCGCGCGAGCGGCGTAGACGCCCTGATCGTCCAGCATCTCCTCGATACGCAGCAGCTGGTTGTACTTGGCGGTGCGGTCCGAGCGGGCCAGCGAGCCGGTCTTGATCTGACCGCAGTTCAGGGCGACGGCCAGGTCGGCGATCGTGCTGTCCTCGGTTTCGCCCGAGCGGTGGCTCATGACGCTGGTGTAGCCGTGGCGGTGCGCCAGATCGACGGCGTCGATGGTTTCCGACAGCGTGCCGATCTGGTTGACCTTCACCAGGATCGAATTGGCCAGACCCATGTCCAGGCCCATCCGCAGGCGCTTGGGGTTGGTCACGAACAAGTCGTCGCCGACCAGTTGGACCTGCTTGCCCAGGGTGTCGGTCAGCAGCTTCCAGCCGTCGAAGTCGTCCTCGGCCATGCCGTCCTCGATTGACAGGATCGGGAACTTCGAGGCCAGGCCGGCCAGGTAGTCGACCATCTGGGCCGGGTCGAGCGACTTGCCCTCGCCTTCCAGCTCGTACTTGCCGTTCTTGAAGAACTCGGTCGAGGCGACGTCCAGGCCCAGGACGAAGTCCTCGCCGGCCTTGTACCCCGCCTTCTCGCCAGCCTTGACGATGAAGTCCAGCGCGGCTTCGGCCGACGCCAGGTTCGGGGCGAAGCCTCCCTCGTCGCCGACGTTGGTATTGTGGCCGGCGTCGTTCAGGGCCTTCTTCAGGGCGTGGAAGATCTCGGCGCCCATGCGCAGGCTTTCACGGAAGCTCGGGGCGCCGGTCGGCAGGATCATGAATTCCTGGATGTCGATCGGGTTGTCGGCGTGGGCGCCGCCGTTGATGATGTTCATCATCGGGGTCGGCAGCACGCGGGCGTTCACGCCGCCGACGTACTTGTAGAGCGGCTGGCCGGCCGACTCGGCGGCGGCCTTGGCGGTCGCCAGCGAGACGCCCAGGATGGCGTTGGCGCCCAGGCGCGACTTGTTCGGCGTGCCGTCCAGCTCGATCAGCAGGTTGTCGACGCGGCGCTGGTCCTCGGCGTCCACGCCCGACAGGGCGTCGAAGATCTCGCCATTGACGGCGTCCACGGCCTGCAGGACGCCCTTGCCACCGTAGCGGGCCTTGTCACCATCGCGCTTCTCGTTGGCTTCGTGAGCGCCGGTCGAGGCGCCCGACGGCACCGCGGCGCGACCAAACGCGCCGTCGTCCAGGATCACGTCGACTTCGACGGTCGGGTTGCCCCGGCTGTCGAGAATTTCGCGGGCGATGATGTCGACGATCTCGGTCATGAGCTGCTCCTAGAGGCCAAAAGGCGCGGTGGCTTTAGCCGCCATGCGCTTCGGGCGCAACTTGACTTCCCTTTCGGCGAGCGACTGATCACCGGTCACGAAGTCGGAAGCTGAGCTCAGACGTTGTAGATCGGCGTCAGCCCGCTCTTCTGCCCCAGCTTGAACAGGACGCGGTCGGAGCCGAAGTCCAGCTCGACCTTGGCGAACAGCTTCAGCACGTCCACGCCCAGCAAGGCCGCCGGCCGGTCGTTCAGCGACCAGACGTCGAAGATGTGCACGTCGGCGAAGGCCATGGGGATGTTGGTCAGCTGCAGATTGCCCATGGTGATCGACGGCACGACGCGGAACTCGCCCAGATAGACCTCGCCGCCGGCCGTCAACAGGCGCGCCGGCTTGACGATGTCCGACGTGCGACGACGCTTGGCGGCGATCGCTCGCTGGAGCGCCAGATTGCCGATCGAGACGCCGCCGCCGGAATCGATGAAGGCCACCGAGCGCGTGCCGGAAATCCGGGCGTCGGTCAGGGTCAGGCGTCCGAAGCGGGCGTCGGCCGGCACCGAAATCTCGTCCGCCCTGCGGGTCATCTCCGAGAAGAACTGGCTGCGGCGGATCAGGATCTGCCGTTTGCGGAAGTCCATGACGACGTTGCGCCGGTCCAGGATGTCGACGCCCAACAGGCCGTCCGCTCCGACCCTTTCGTAGGGCAGCACGGGAAGGACAGCCGCGCCCATGCGGGCTTCGCCGGCCTTCATGCTGTCGATCCGCGCCGTGGGACTTGTGATAGCGCTGGAGATGCCGTGAATAAGGATCTGGGGACCGGGCGGTAGGTTCAGCTTCTCGGCCACGGCCGGCGTCAGCACGCTGCGTCCGGCGCCGGTGTCCACCACGAAGTTGAAAGGCCCCTGCCCGTTGATCTCGACGTCGACGGTGAGTCGGTCGTCATCGTCCAGCGAGGCGTCCAGGATCAGCACGCCATCGTCCGGCGGCGTCGGCGCGGTCGCTGGCGGCAGGGTCTGAGTGACGGACACGGGAGTGTTGGCCTCGGCCCTGACGGACGACGCGGCCCCAGAAAGCCCTAGTCCCGAAATCCCCAGTCCCGCCGTGATATTTCGGCGTGTGAGCATGGGCGTACCTCCCAGCTCGGAAGGCTAACACCGTTTTTTACGCGTACGACAAAAATACGACGAAAAACGCCGCCCGGGCGAACCAAGCGGCGTTTCCGAAATCGTCAATGACGAAAGGAGACCTTAGTCTTCCTTCGGCGTCAGGATCTGCTTGCCGTTGTACATGCCGGTCTTCAGATCGACATGGTGCGGACGGCGCAGCTCGCCGGTGTCCTTGTCCTCGATGAACGAGTTAGCGCCCAGGGCGTGGTGCGACCGGCGCATGTTCCGGCGAGAAGGCGAAGTTTTTCTTTTAGGAACGGCCATCGAAGTGACTCTGCTCGTTGAGCGTGAAAATCGAGAGCGGCGACTCGGGGGTGCCCAGGTCGCCGCGTGAGGGCGCGCTTATGCCCGAATCTCTTCGGGGATGCAACACCGTGCTTCAGACTAGTCGACCATGCTCCTTGGCCGCGGCGATGAAGCTGGCGAAAAGTGGGTGCGGGGCGAACGGACGGCTCTTCAGCTCCGGGTGATACTGCACCCCGATGAACCACGGATGGTCGTCCCGCTCGACGATCTCGGGCAGCACGCCGTTGGGCGAGCGGCCGGTCAGTTTTAGGCCGGCGTCCTCCATCAGGTGGGCGTAGCCGATATTGACCTCGTAGCGGTGCCTGTGGCGCTCGCTGATCTCGGTCGAGCCATAGATCTCGGCGACCTTCGATCCCGAGGTCAGGACGGCGTCGTAGGCCCCCAGGCGCATGGTGCCGCCCAGGTCGTCGTTGGCGCGACGCTGGACGGTCTCGTTGCCCTTGATCCACTCGGTCATGATGCCGACCACGGGACGCTCGGTGGGGCCGAACTCGGACGAACTGGCGTCCTTGATGCCGGCGACGTTCCGCAGGGTCTCGATGACCGCCATCTGCATGCCGAAGCAGATGCCGAAGTACGGCACCTTGCGCTCCCGGGCGAACTGGGCCGCGCGGATCTTGCCCTCCGCGCCCCGCTCGCCGAAGCCGCCGGGCACCATGATGGCGTGGGCGTTCTCCAGGCGGGCCGCGGCCGCGCCCTCGTCGCCCTCGAAGGTCTCGCTCTCGACCCAGTCCAGGTTGACCTTGACCTTGTTGGCCAGGCCGCCGTGGTGCAGCGCCTCGATCAGCGACTTGTAGGCGTCCTTGAGCACCGTGTACTTGCCGACGACGGCGATGGTGACCTCGCCGTCGGGATGCTGGACGGTGTCGTCGATGGTCTTCCACCGCGCCAAGTCCGGCTCTGGCGCGTCCTGCATGCCGAAGACGTCGAGGACTTCGGCGTCCAGGCCTTGCTCGTGATAATCGATCGGCACGGCGTAGATGGACGAGGAGTCCATCGCCTGGATGACCGCGCTGGGGCGGACATTGCAGAACTGGGCGATCTTGCGCTTTTCCTCGGCCGGGATCTCCTGCTCGCAACGGCACAGCAGGATGTCCGGCTGGATGCCGATCGAGCGCAGTTCCTTGACCGAGTGCTGGGTCGGCTTGGTCTTCATCTCGCCGGCCGTCTTGATGAACGGCAGCAGGGTCAGGTGCAGGTAGCAGCTCTGGCCGCGCGGCAGGTCCTGGCGCAGCTGGCGGATGGCTTCGAAGAACGGCAGGCCCTCGATGTCGCCGACCGTGCCGCCGATCTCGACCAGCACGAAGTCGACCGGCTTCTTGCCCGTCTCGTCCATGGCCGGCGACAGGACGAAGTCCTTGATCTCGTTGGTGACGTGCGGAATCACCTGGACGGTCGCGCCGAGATAGTCGCCGCGGCGCTCCTTCTCGATGATCGTCTTGTAGATCTGGCCCGTCGTGATGTTGTCGGCCTTCTTGGCCGACACGCCGGTGAAGCGCTCGTAGTGACCCAGGTCGAGGTCGGTTTCCGCCCCGTCGTCGGTGACGAAGACCTCACCGTGCTGATACGGGCTCATCGTGCCCGGATCGACGTTGAGATAGGGGTCGAGCTTCCGAAGGCGAACCGTGTAGCCACGCGCTTGCAGCAGCGCGCCGAGCGCCGCCGAGGCCAAACCCTTGCCAAGCGAGGAAACCACGCCGCCGGTGATGAAAATGTACCGCGTCATGGGCGATCAGCTTACCCGTGATTCGACGACGCCGGAAAAAGACCTGCGTTCATCAACAAGATTAAACCCCCGAGGTTGCCCTCGGGGGTCGGTTGAAGTCCGTCTGGGACGGTTATTGTTGTTTGGGCTGTTCCGCCGGCGGGGCCGCGACCGTCGGGGCCGGGGCTGCCGCAGCGGGCGCCGTGGCGGCCGGTTTGGCCGCCGGCTTCTTGGCTTCGGCTTTCGGGGCCGACGGGGTCGGAGCCAGCAGCGCGGGCTGCGTGGCGGCCGGGGCCGGCGTGTTGATCTGCGGGGTCGGGGCTTGGATGGCGCCCGGCTGGCTATCCGGCGAGGCCGGCAGCGAATTCAGCGAACCGGGCGTCGGCGCCACGGGGGCCGGGGCCGCGTTCAGGGTCTTGGCGTCCAGGCCCTTGACCTGGTCGGCCACCGAACCGCCGGTATTGGCGCGCCCCGTCAGGATGGTCAGGGTCAGGCTGATCAGCAGGAAGACCGAGAACAGGATCCAGGTGATGCGGGTCAGCAGGTCACCGGCGCCGCGGGCGGTCATGAAACCGGTGTTGCCGCCGCCCATGCCCAGCGCGCCGCCTTCGGAGCGTTGCATGAGCACCACCCCGATCAGACAGAGGCAGACGACGATATTGATGGCCAGCAGGACGCCGATAAGCATGTGGAATGTATTCTCGATCCGGGCGCGGGCGAAATGCCGCGTTAAAAACGAAGCGGCCCCTCTACCACTAGCGAGCGCTCCGCGCCATAGCTGGGAAGCGCGACGCCAAACGCAACCCCGAAAGCCAGACCGCTCCATCGCATGATCCTCGAGACCGAACGCCTGACCCTCACGCCGCTGACGGTCGACGACGCGCCCCTGATCTATCCGTTCCTCAGCGACGCCGAGGTGATGTCCAACCTCGACCAGGAGCCGATCGAGGATCCCGACGAGGTGGCCAGCCGCGTCGCCGCCCAGGTCGACGAGATGAGCGCCGGCGACGCCGCCTACTGGAGCATCCGCCACACCCAGGGCGGCCAGTACCTGGGCTATTGCGAATTCGTCGACATCGACCGGCGTCACGATCGGGCCGAGATTCGCTTCGTCATCGACCGCAAGGGCTGGGGCCAGGGCTTCGGCGCCGAAGCGGTCAGCGCCCTCCTGGCCCACGCCGCCGGCAGCGGCCTCAAGAGCCTGGTGGCCAGCATCCACGTCGGCGACAACCGCGCCGAGCGCCTGCTGGACAAGCTGGGCTTCAAGGCCGAGGGCTACCTGAAGGGCGCGGTGCACCGCGACGGCGAGCGGCGGGATCGACGGCTGTACGGGCTGCGGCTGTAGACGCACGGCTCCGCCGCTTCACGCGGCTGGCCGCTGAAGGTGTGGAAAGGGATGCGGAGCGCCGGACAGCGTCCGGAGTTTGGAAATAGAAATACCGTTTCGACGAAGCCCAACGCTCCGCGCGGTCGTCATCCGGAAGCGTGACCTCGTGATGCTATTCGCACCCCAACGCCCTTGAAGCCTCCGACGGGCGGGCCAGGCCGCGAAGCCTGGTCCCGGTCAGGAGCCTTTCGGCCCCCCTGTCGCTCTCCTCGGCCTGCATCCACCGTCGTTTCTGTGTTCCAGGGTCGACTACCTCGGGGATGGTGCAGTTGCGGAGTTTCCCCGCGCCGACGAGCGCGCCCGCTCGATCGCCCCTCGTCGCCGCAACGGTCGCTGGCCATGCGCCCTTTCCTCGCGACAAGGTGAAGAGAGAATACGGCAGGTTTTAAAGCCGGGGACGCGGGGTGGCGAACGCTCGTCGAATCCGCATGAAACCCTCTCTCTTTGAGACAGGGAGGGACCCATGCGCAGCATGGGAGGGTGAGAGGTTACAAACTATCCGGACAGGGCAATGACCCAGTAAGCGGTTGAATAATATCGGTTTTCGAGGCCACCGGTGAAACCACTCACCCTCCCACGCCCGCAGCGCGGGCCCCTCCCTCTCTCTATGAGAGAGGGATTCAATACCCGCGCGCCGACGGGATCAGCGCCCTGCCCTACTCCTTGGCCAGCCTGGCCAGCACGGTGAGGATCTTCTCCGCCGCGTCGAGACGCTGGGCCGGGGTGTCCCACTCGCCCTTGATGACGACCTTCTGGTCGGGGCGGACCTTCCAGATCAGGCTGTTCTTGCCGACGTACTGCATCAGCCCCAGCGGATTGGCGTAACTATCATTCCTGAAGCTGGCCACCGCGCCCTTGGGCCCGACATCGATCTTGGCGACATTGGCTTCGCGGCACAGGCCCTTGATGGCGACGACCTTGAGCAGGCTGTCGGTTTCGGGCGGCAGCGGGCCGAAGCGGTCGATCATCTCGGCGGCCAGGGCTTCGCGGTCGGCGGCCTTCTCGGCGTCGGACAGGCGGCGATAGAGCGACAGGCGCACGTTCAGGTCGGGGACGTACTCGTCCGGGATCATCACAGCCGCGCCGGTGTTGATCTGCGGCGACCAACCCCGGTCCTCCAGCAAAGCCTCCTGCCCCTGCCGCTGGCGCAGCTCCGCGACCGCGTCCTCCAGCATCTGCTGGTAGAGCTCGACGCCGATCTCCTTGATGTGGCCGCTCTGTTCGTCGCCCAGCAGGTTGCCGCCGCCGCGCTGATCCAGGTCGTGGCTGGCCAGCTGGAAGCCGGCCCCCAGGCTGTCCAGCGACTGCAGCACCTGCAGGCGCTTCTCGGCCGACAAGGTCAGCGACTTCTCGACCGGCGTGGTCAGATAGGCATAGGCGCGGGCCTTGGAGCGGCCGACGCGGCCCCGGATCTGATAGAGCTGGGCCAGGCCGAACATGTCGGCGCGGTGGACGATCAGGGTGTTGGCCGACGGGATGTCGAGGCCGCTTTCGACGATCGTCGTCGCAAGAAGCACGTCGTACTGGCCCTCGTAGAAGGCCGTCATCACGTCTTCCAGCTGGGTGGCGGCCATCTGGCCGTGGCCGACGACGTACTTCACCTCGGGCACCTGGGTGCGGAGGAACTTCTCGATATCCTCCAGGTCCTTGATGCGCGGCACGACGTAGTAGGACTGGCCGCCGCGGTACTTCTCGCGCAGCAGGGCCTCGCGCAGGGTCACCGGGTCGAACGGGCTGATATAGGTCCGCACCGCCAGGCGATCGACCGGCGGGGTGGCGATGATCGACATCTCGCGGATGCCCGACAGCGCCATCTGCAGGGTGCGCGGGATGGGCGTGGCGGTCAGGGTCAGCATGTGCACGTCGGCGCGAAGCTCTTTCAGCTTCTCCTTGTGCTTGACCCCGAAGTGCTGCTCCTCGTCGACGATGACCAGGCCCAGGTCCTTGAACGACACCTGCTTGGACAGGATGGCGTGGGTGCCGACCACGATCTCAAGCTGGCCATTGGCCAGGCCCTCGCGGGTCTCGGCGGCTTCCTTGCCGGTGACCAGGCGCGACAGGCGCGTGACCTTGACCGGCCAGCCCTGGAAGCGGTCCTTGAAGGTCTTGTAGTGCTGGCGTGCCAGCAGGGTCGTCGGGCAGACGATGGCCACCTGCTTGCCGCTCATCGCCACCACGAAGGCCGCGCGCAGGGCGACTTCCGTCTTGCCGAAGCCGACGTCGCCGCAGATCAGGCGGTCCATCGGCTTGCCGGACGACAGGTCCTCCAGCACGTCGTGGATGGCGCTGAGCTGGTCGTCCGTCTCCTCGTAGGGGAAGCGGGCGCAGAACTCGTCGAACACGCCCTGCGGCGCGTCGGTTTCCTCGACGGACTTTAGCTGGCGGGCGGCGGCGATCTGGATCAGGCCCTCGGCCATGACCCGCAGGCGTTCCTTGGCCTTGGCCTTGCGGCCCTGCCAGGCGGCGCCGCCCAGCTTGTCCAGCTGTACGGTCTCGGGATCCGACGCGCCGTAGCGGGTCAGAAGGTCGATGTTCTCGACCGGGAGGTACAGCTTGGCCTCGCCGCCATAGAGCAGGTCCAGGCAGTCATGCGGCGCGCCCTGGACGTCGAGAGTCTTCAGGCCCTCGTAGCGGCCGATGCCGTGGTCGATGTGGACGACCAGGTCGCCCGGCGTCAGGGCGCTGGCCTCGGCCAGGAAGTTGGCGGCGCGGCGCTTCTTGCGCGGGCGGGCCAGACGGTCGCCCAGTATGTCGGTCTCGGAAATGACCGCCAGGCTCTCGGTCTCGAAGCCGTGGTCCAACGGCAGCACGACGCGCTGCGGAACCTTGGGGTCATTGGCCTTCGCCGCCTGCCAATAGGCGGCATAGGGGATCTTCTTCAGGCCGTGGTCGGCCAGCATGGTCCCCAGACGCTCGGACGAGCCCTCGGACCACGAGCCGAACAGCACCCGCTTGCCGGCGGCGGCCAGCGCCTTGGCGTGGTCGGCGGTGGCCTCGAACAGGTTGACGCTGTCCTGGGCGCGCTCGGCGGCGAAGACCCGGCCGAGCTTGGCGCCCATGTCGACGACATCGAGCCCCTGAGGCTGGAACGGCGTGAACAGGCGATGGGTGCGCTCGGTGAGCTCGCGGTCCCATTCTGCGGCGGTCAGGTACAGGGCCCGCGGCGCCAGCGGGCGATAGGCCGACTTGCGGTCGGCGCTGGCCCGGGCCTCGTAGGCGTCCAGGATCATGGCCAGGCGCTCGTCGCGCGACTCGGTGGTCTGGTGGTCTACCCCGATCAGCGATCCGGCGGGCAGATAGTCGAACAGGCTCGACATCCGCTCGTAGAACAGCGGCAGCCAGTGCTCGAGACCGGCGCGTCGGCCGCCTTCGCTGACGGCGGCGTACAGCGGATCATCCCCCGGCGCGCCGAATTCGGCGACATAGCCCTTGCGGAAGCGCGAGATGCCCTCGGCGTCCAGCAGGGCCTCGCTGACCGGTAGCAGGTCGATTTCCTTCAGCTGCTTGGTCGAGCGCTGGGTCTCGGGATCGAAGGCCCGAATACTCTCCAAGGTGTCGCCGAAAAGATCGAGGCGCACCGGTTCCTCGGCGGCCGGCGGGTAGACGTCGATGACCCCGCCGCGGATCGCGAACTCGCCGCGCTCGGAGACGGTGGAGGCGCGGGCATAGCCGTTGACGGCGAAATAGCGCTCCAGATCCTTGATATCGACGACATTGCCGACCTTGGCGCTGTAGCTGGCGCGCAGCAGAACGTCCTTGGTCGGCACGCGCTGCAGCAGGGCCGGCGCGGGCAGGACCAGGATGGCCGGCTTCTTGTCGCCCAGGCCCCGGGCCAGGCGCGACAGGGTCGCCATCCGCGTGGCCGAGACGCCCGAGGACGGGCCGATGCGGTCGTAAGGCAGGCAGTCCCACGAGGGCAGCAGCACCGCCTCGATCTCGGGGGCGAAGAACTTCAAGGCGTCGACGAAGGCGTTGGCGCGAGCGGTGTCGCGGGCCACGAAGGCGGTCAGGCCGCCGCGCGCCCGGGCGATGTCGGCCATCACCAGCGCGTCGAAGCCTTCCGGCGCGCCGGCCAGGGTCAGGCCGCCGGCGGCCTTGGCGATCTGTTTAGCGTCGTAGGCCATGCTCTTAAGCGCCATCCCCCACCGGGCGCGAAGCGTGCGCGTCGAACCGGAACGCGCGGATCATCGCCAGCACGTCCGTTTCGAACTTTTCCGGGGTCGGCTCCTGACCGACGATCCAGGCATAGATCTCGCGATCCGACTCCTCGAGCAGGGTTTCCAGGGTGTCGATCTGCTCAGGAGTCAGGTTCGGGCCATGGACGTCCGCGAACGGGCCCAGAATGAGGTCCGCTTCCCGGAAGCCGCGATGCCAGGCGCGGAAACGAAGGCGCCTTAGGCGGGAGTCGTGGTCGATGGTCATGTGCCGGCCGATATAGAGCGGCGTCAGGGCTCGCGCCACTCCATGATGACCCAACATGACGCTCCCAGTGCGCCTATCACCTTGCCTAGATTGACTTTGGCGACTTTCGGCTTATTTATCCCCAGCTTCGGAGCAGGTCTGGCGAATCCGCGCTGCCCGCTCGCCCAAGCACGGGCGGCTCCGGGTTTCAGACCAGCGTGTAAATGACCGAATTTTCCGACCTCGGGCTTTCGCCCACGACCCTGCAGGCGGTCGCCGATACCGGCTATACCACCGCGACCCCCATTCAGGCCCAGGCCATCCCGGTCGCCCTGGCGGGCCAGGACGTCCTCGGCATCGCCCAGACGGGCACCGGCAAGACCGCCGCCTTCACCTTGCCGCTGATCGACAAGCTGATGAACGGCCGCGCCAAGGCTCGCATGCCGCGCGCCCTGGTCATCGCCCCGACCCGCGAGCTGGCCGACCAGGTCGCCTCCAGCTTCGAGAAATACGCCAAGGGCACCAAGCTCTCATGGGCGCTGCTAATCGGTGGCGTGTCGTTCGGCGACCAGGAGAAGAAGCTGGACCGCGGCGTCGACGTGCTGATCGCCACCCCCGGCCGCCTGCTCGACCACTTCGAGCGCGGCAAGCTCCTGATGACCGGCGTGCAGTTCCTGGTCGTCGACGAAGCCGACCGCATGCTGGACATGGGCTTCATCCCGGACATCGAGCGCATCTTCAAGATGACGCCGCCCAAGAAGCAGACCCTGTTCTTCTCGGCGACCATGCCGCCGGAAATCACCCGCCTGACCAAACAGTTCCTCAAGGATCCGGTCCGGATCGAGGTGGCCAAGCCGGCGACGACCAACGCCAACATCACCCAGCTGCTGGTCAAGGTTCCCTCCTCTGATCCCAAGGCCAAGCGCCTGGCGCTGCGGGCGCTGATCGAGAAGGCCCAGATCGAGACCGGCATCGTGTTCTGCAACCGCAAGACCGAAGTCGACATCGTCGCCAAGTCGCTGCGCGTGCACGGCTTCGACGCCGCCGCCATCCACGGCGACCTCGACCAGTCGCAACGCACGAAGACCCTGGCGGACTTCCGCTCGGGCGCGCTGAAGATCCTGGTGGCCTCGGACGTCGCCGCGCGCGGCCTGGACATCCCGGCCGTCAGCCACGTCTTCAACTACGACGTCCCGCACCACGCCGACGACTACGTCCACCGCATCGGCCGCACCGGCCGGGCCGGACGCACCGGCATCACCTACATGCTGGTCACCCCGGGCGACGACAAGGGCTTCGACAAGGTCGTCAAGCTGATCGGCTCGACCCCGGACGAAGAGAAGCTCGACCTCGACTATTCGAACGCCGTGACGGTGAAGCGCGAAGGCGACCGCGACCGCAAGCGTGGCTCCCGTGATCGCGACCGCCCCGAACGTGGCGACCGTAGTGAACGTCCGGCGCCGCGCGCCCGTGGCCGCCGCACCGAGGAAGCCGCCGCCGAGGCGCCGGTCGAGGCCGCCGTTGTCGCCGCCGAAGCTCCCGAAGCCGCCGTCGCGGAGGAACGTCCCGCCCGCGAGCGCCGCCCGCGCCGTGAACGCGAGCCCCGCGCCGAGCGCGAACCCCGCGCCGCCGCCCCGGCCGCCGAGACCGAGCGTCCCGAACGCACGGAACGTCCGGCTCGCCCCGAACGTCCCGATCGTGCTGAACGCGCCGACCGTCCGGAACGCAGCGAACGCGTCAGCGACCGTCCTGAGCGCGGCGAACGTCCCGAGCGGCCAGTGCGCGGGGTCCAGCCGATCCGCGATCGCGACGACGACGACCGTCGCGTGGTCGGCTTCGGCAACGACGTCCCCGCCTTCCTGGTGCGTCCGCCGCGCGGCAAATAGGCCCGGGCCGATCTTTCAAAAAAGCAGAAGCGCCGGGCTCTCGTCCGGCGCTTTTCCTTTGGCGCGACGCCGGGGGCGGCCGAAGCTCGGGCAAATCCCTTAGCAACTCCAGGACGCATATGCCATGATGTTCGCGCAAATAGGGTGCGCGATCATGGACGCCTGGAAATATCTCGCCATCGCGATCGTCATGGCGTCTGGCCTGGCTGGCGTCTTCTTCGCCAAGGACGGTCAGATCAACGAGATACGCGGCGTCGGCTGGATGGCTGTCGTCCTGATCATCGTGGCGGGCGGGATTTCCGGTTATCAGGCCCATCGTGACGCGGAGAAAGGCAGACTCGCCGCGCAGGCCGCGGAACAGGCCGAGGCGGACCTGCGCCGCACCCAGGCCGCCCTCCTGATCGGCGTCATTTCGGGTGCGGACCTCTCTAAGCCAGTAGGCCTGGTGAACTTCCTTCTCGAGGTTCCCATGGTCGGAGATCCGGAGAAATCGGATCCCCTTCCGACCGCCTTCCCTGGCTTCGTGGGACCATTTCCGGAGCTGCCCGCCGGCGGCGTCGGAAAGCTGGCGCTCTTCGTCGGCGAGGAATATTACGAGGCCACGCTGAAGCCCGCGCCAGGTGGGCTCAGGATCGAGGCGCCCATCAGCTACGCCGTCAAGCCAAACCCGAACGGCGCGGAGTTCCTGCCAATCGGCAAGGCGCCCGACCCAGAGGCGCCGCCTACCGACGGACAATGGTTCTCGCAGCCCGAGGCCAACGAGCCCTACACCTACGGCGTCACGTTCAAGCTCGACATCCAGGGGCGGGGGCTAGTTCAATTGTTGAGCGAGACGTCGACCTACGGCCACCTGTCCTTCACCATCCCCGGGCTATCCTCGAAGCGCCGCCAGGAGATCATATCCGTTCTCGAAAAGGATATCGCGCCCTCGATCGTCCTGGGCTTGAGCGTTCCGTCGTCGGATCGCGAGGATGGATGCGTCCGACGTATCCGCGTGCCCATGCACTTCGTCGCCAGCGAGGATGGCCAGTCGCGATCCAACCCGGATCACCTGGAATTCTCCATCCAGGGCGACGCCAAGGGCTTCAAGAACGAACTCTGCGGCTACACGCCGTGATCAGCGCCGACGGCGGCGTAGCCCACCTCGCGGAACGCTGTTATCATACAGTCTGTTTTCGGCTCGATCGCGCCGGAGTCCGGCTCGGTCGCGCCCAACAAGAATGGGAGGACTGAACATGGCCGCCATCGAACCCGAACTCGACAAGCAAGCCGTGCTGATCGCGCATGAGAAGACCTATCACGCGTTCTCGGTGCTGCTGCGCTGGGCGATGCTGGGCCTGGCCTCAAGCATCAGCGCCTTCACGGTATGGTTCGCCACGCCGGGCGGCTTCTGGGGCGGCCTCGTCACCTTCGTGATCGTCTGGGTCGCCGGCTACTATGGCATGGTCAAGCGCGAGGAGCAGCAATCGCTCGACCCATGGGCGCCGGGCCGCAAGGGCATCCTCTAGCAGGCTGTTGAAGAAGTCCGTAGCGGGGCGGAGTTCGACATGATTCACTCTTTGGGCGGGAGCTCTGGAGGGGTGGATGCGCGGGTCGGACGAGCGGACGGGGTCGCTGTTCTCATATGTAGATCTGGATGCTCGGGTTCGGCGCGATCATCCCTTGCGGCCGATCCTGGAGATCGCGAACGGGGCGCTTGGGGATTTGAGCGCGGACTTCGCGGCGCTCTATCCGCCGAGGCTGGGACGTCCGTCGATCCCGCCGGAACGGTTGTTGCGCGCCATGCTGCTGCAGGCGTTCTACGGCATCCGATCGGAGCGCCAGTTGATGGAGCGGATGGAGTTTGACCTGCTGTTCCGCTGGTTTGTAGGTCTTGGCGTGGACGATGCGGCCTGGGATCATTCCAGTTTCACCAAGAACCGCGACCGGCTGTTGGCGGGCGAGATCGCCGGCAAGTTCCTGCGCGCGGTGCTGGCCCAGCCTCGGGTGAAGCGGCTGATGTCGTCAGACCACTTCTCGGTGGACGGCACGCTGATCGAAGCCTGGGCGTCGACCAAGAGCTTCCGCAGGGTCGATGGCGACGACAGCGATCCCGAGGGGCCGGGTCGCAACGCCGAGCGCGGCTTCCACAAGGAGAAGCGTTCCAACCAGACGCACCGCAGCACCACCGATCCTGAGGCTCGGCTCTATAAGAAGGGCGACGGCCAGCCGGCGAGGCTCTGCTATATGGGCCACGCCCTGATGGAGAACCGCCATGGCCTGGTGACGGATGGTGGGGTGACCCTGGCCACGGGCACAGCCGAGCGCGAGGCGGCTGTGGCGATGCTGGACCGAAGAAGCGGCCGGCGTCGGATCACCCTGGGCGCCGACAAGGCCTATGACGTGCGCGACTTCATTGGCCAACTTCGGGCGCGCCGGGTGACACCGCACATCGCCGTCGATGGCCACCTGTCCAAGCTGGGCAAGCCGCGCTCGACCGCCATTGACGGCCGCACCAAGCGCCACCCCGGCTATGCGATCAGCCAGCGATGTCGCAAGCGCATCGAAGAGGTGTTCGGCTGGATCAAGGGCTCGGCCGGCCTAGCCAAGGTCAAGGTGCGCGGCCGCGCCAAGGTCGACGCCGCCTTCACCCTGGCGCTGGCGGCCTACAACCTGATCCGTCTGCCCAAGCTCCTGGCGGCCCCGGCATGAGCGTCCTGGGCCAGTGGCGCATCGTCCAGACGCCCGACTACACTGACGACTATCGGGACATGATGGAGCCCGCCTACATCCTCTTCGAAGCCACCCATGGCCAGTTCGCCTTCGGCTGCGTCACTGGCGCCTTCGCCGCCGCCGGCGACCACGACGCCGTGCAGTTCGACTGGCGCGGAAACGACGAAATGGATGAGGCCCAGGGCGACGGATGGGCTCAACTCCAGCCCGACGGCTCCCTCAAGGGCCAGATCTGCTTCCACGGCGGCGACGAAGCCAACTTCATCGCCAGACGGGAGGCTTCTTCAACAGCCTGCTAGAGCGCCCTGATTTCTAAAGAACGGCGTCCACGACGCTCAGCAGGTCGTCCAGCGGCGGCCTGAAGGCGAACTTGAAACCTCTACGGAGTCTCGCCAGCACCGGCGCCTGCCGCGCCGGGGCCGGTGAGGCGCAGACATAGCCGCGCCAGTCGACTCCGACCTGGCGACAGGCCGCTCGCACCCACTGGCTGGTGAAGTTCAGCGGCTGGATCTCCACGACCCGCGCCCCCTTGGGCAGGAAGACGGCATTGGCCAGGGCCGCGCCGCTGGCGCCGACGAGCACCTCGGCCTCGCGCATCAGCGCGACCTGCTCGCCAGCGCTCAAGGTCTCGGGCCGGACGATCGTGAAGCCGCGCGCCGCCAGCGCCTTTTCGAACGCCGCCTCGCCGACCATCACCCGCATCGACTGACCGCGTCGCGAGAGATAGACGCGCTTGACGCCGCGCCCAGCCGGCGCGCGCTCCAGCACGCGTTGGGCGACATCGGCGACCAGGCCGTTGGGGTGGTGCAGGAAGTGGTCCATGCTGGTGGCGAATACTGCCCGCTTCAAGCGCGCGACCGGCGCGGCGACCTCGCGGATCTCTAGATCCGGAAAGGCCATGCCGATCAGGTCGCTTTGCCAGGCGGTCAGCTTGGGCGCGAGGGCCGGCACCCCGTCCAGCAGCCCGGCCTGCTCCAGCGCCAATAGCGATGGCAGGGCGTCGATGACGAAGTGACCGTAGTTGAAGGTCCCGCCCCACGGCAGGAACACCGCCCCGGCCTCGATCTCGGGCGCGGACGCCGGTGGAACGAAGCGCGTGGCCTTGTCCAGCACGCCCGGAAGGGCCGACAGATCACCGGATCCATGCCGGGCCTCGCCGATGGTGGCGTTGTAGAGCGCGCCGTCGACGCCGATCAGCCCGCCGAACCGCGGAATCCACCAGCTCTCGCCGACCGCGCAGAGCGCCGGAACATTGACCGGCAGGGGCGCGGCGATGTCGTGAGGCCAGGCGGCCGCCCGCGGTCCCGCCAGCGTTCCCGGCGGCGCGCCGATGGAGGCGTCATGTTCCGGCGCGAACGCCACCCCGGCTTCGCCCCGCGCGAACCGCTCACGCAGCTCCGCCGTCAGCATGGGCGGCAGGTCGCGAGCTTCGACGATGGGGCGCAGGGACAGCGGCGCGGTCATGCGCCGCTTGGAGCATGACCCGCCGCGCTTGGCTACGTCTTGAGCCCTACTTCTTGATCTGCCCCGCCAGGTACTTGCGGATCCCCTCGCCGTACGGCGGGCGCAGGCCCAGCATCGGGGCGATGTCCTTCTTCAGCTGCTGGAACACCGCCTTGCGGTGGCTGAACTCGCGGAAGCCGTCGTGGCCGTGATAGGCGCCCATACCGGCCGGCCCGACGCCGCCGAACGGCAGGTCCTCCTGAGCGACATGGAAGATCACGTCATTGACCGTCACGCCGCCGCTGGTGGTGCCCGCCAGCACGCGATCCTTCTCGGCCTCGTCGGTCCCGAACCAGTAGAGGGCCAGTGGCCGATCGTGCGCGTTCACATAGGCCACGGCCTCATCGACGGTCCTGTAGCCCTTCACGGGCAGGACAGGACCGAAGATCTCCTCCTGCATCACCGTCATGTCGTCGGTGGGATCCAGGATCAGGGTCGGGGCGATCTTGCGGTGCTCCTGCTGCGACAGGTCCTCTCCGCCCGGATTGATCTCGATCACCCGCGCGCCCTTGGCCCGGGCGTCGTCGACATAGCCCTTCACCCGGTCGTAGTGACGCTGGGCGACGACAGCCGTGTAATCGGGATTGTCCTTGATCGTCGGGAAATAGCGGCCGACGGCGGCCTGGGCTTCCTTGACGAAGCTCTCAACGTCCTCCTGCGGCGCCAGGACGTAGTCCGGCGCCAGACAGATCTGGCCGGCGTTCAGGGTCTTGCCGTTCATGATCCGCGCCGCGGCGGTGGCCATGTCGGCCCCGCGCGACAGGATCACCGGGCTCTTGCCGCCCAGCTCCAGGGTCACCGGCACCAGGTTTTCGGCCGCCGCCCGCATCACGTGGCGCGCCACCGAGGTCGCGCCGGTGAACACCAGATGGTCGAAGGCCAGTCCCGAAAAGGCCTGGCCTACCTCGGGCCCGCCGACGAACACCGCGACCTCCTCTTCCGAGAACGCCTTGGCGAACATCGCTTTCAGCAGGTCCGAGGTCGCTGGCGTGAATTCCGACGGCTTGATCATCGCCCGGTTGCCGGCGGCGAACACGCCGGCCAGCGGGGCGAAGGTCAGGTTGACCGGAAAGTTCCAGGGGCTGATCACCCCGACCACGCCCTTGGGCTGCCACTGCACGGTCGCCTTGGCGCCGAACAGGCCCAGGATCGCCGGGGTCGTCTTGCGCTTCTCCGGCCTAGCCCACTTGGCGACGTTCTCGCGCGCGAACTTCAGCGGCCCGATCGAGCCCGCGACATCGGTCAGGGCCGTCGCCTCGGGCGAGCGCGAGCCGAAATCCTCGTTCACCGCCTTGGCGATCTGCGCCTGATGGCCGACCAGCAGGTCGATCGAACGGTTCAGCCAGTCGATGCGCTTCTCGACACTGGGCGCGCCATCGCGCAGATGCGCGGCCTTCTGACGCCGCAGGACGTCGGTCATCGCGGCCTTGTGGGCGTCGAACGACAGATTGACCGGTGCGTTCATGATTTTCGCCTCCCTACCCTGGCCCGGCCATGGCGGCGCGGTGCTCATCTTATCAATGATAACCATGACGCTTGGTCGTTTCCTACGCAAGAGAACGTCGGTCTTAACGCCTCGTAAGAACTCTCGGCACTAGGGTGGCGCTCCAAGCGTCGGCGTTTCCGCCAGGGGAACCGCTGAACGGGGGAAGATGAGATGTCGGACGTCGAAACCACGCTGCGCGGTCCCGAAGCGTACAAGATCGCCGCACGTGCTCTGGAGCTCATGGAGCGCCACCAGGTTTGGCCGACCGCGCTGAACTTCGAACTGTGGACCCACTATGTGGCCGATCCCGACGGCGCCCTGGCCCGTGAACTGACCCGCCTGATCTCGCTAGGCGAGCCGATGACCGAACTGGTCAGCGAAGAACTGGCCGCGACCTACCTGCCCAAGGCGCGCCTGAACGAACAGATTCGCGACGCCGGCGACCTTCTGTCGAAAGAACTGGAAGCGGTCTCCAAGGCCATCCAGAACGCTCAGAAGTCCAACGCAGCCTTCGGCAAGCAGCTGGCCGGCGCCAGCAAGAGCCTGGATGCGCCGACCGACGTCGATGCCATCAAGACGCTCGTTTCGGGTCTGGCCGACGCCACCCGCCGCGTCCACAAGGAAAACCAGTCGCTGGAAACGCGCCTGGCCGACTCCACCGCCGAGGTCGAACGCCTGCGCGAGCACCTGGAACAGGTTCGCCGCGACGCCACCACCGACGGTCTGACGAACCTCGCCAACCGCAAGGCCTTCGACGAAGAGCTGGAGCGCGCCTGCGCGGAGGGCGACGAGCAGAACGCCAGCATCTGCCTGGCCGTGCTCGATATCGACCATTTCAAGGGCTTCAACGACACCTGGGGCCACCAGACCGGCGACCAGGTCATCCGCTACGTCGCTTCGGTGATCGGCCGCGTCGCCGCCCCGCCGCGGTTCGCCGCCCGCTACGGCGGCGAGGAATTCGCCATGATCTTCCCGCGCGAGTCGGCCGCGACCGTCGCCACCACCCTGGAAGAGATCCGCGTCGAGGTCTCCTCGCGCATGCTCAAGCGCCGTTCGACCAACGAGGACCTGGGCGCCATCACCATTTCGTCGGGCTTCGCGGAGCGAAAGTCGGGCGAGAGCGGACACTCTCTCATGGAACGCGCCGATGTGGCGCTCTACGCCTCCAAGCGTGGCGGCCGCAATCGCGTCACCGCGGCGGAGTCCATGCCGGCCTCGGCCAACGCGGCCTGAACCTCTTCAGCAGAAGACCTACCTTAGGCGCCGCCGGTCTCACGATCGGCGGCGTTCTCATGTGAAGATTCCAACTTCTTTGGAAAATTCCACTGGCCTTCCCAAGGGGCAAAGGCGCCTAGACTTCCCCAAAGACCAAGGGAGGACCGCGCCGTGGACTATCAGAAGATCCGAGTCTCGACCGAAGACGGCATCGCGACCGTCACCCTCGCCGATCCCTCCACGCTGAACGCCGCCAGCCTGGAGATCGCCCGCGAGCTGACCCACGCCTTCGCCCAAATCGCTCATGGGGCCGCGGCCGGCAAGATCGAGGCCCGCGCGGTGATCCTGACCGGCGAAGGCCGCGGCTTCTGCTCGGGCGCCAACCTGTCGGGCGGCGGCGCGGCCGGGCGTGAACTGGACGTCGACGGCAAGCCGGACGCCGGCTCGGCGCTGGAAAGCACCTACAATCCTCTGATGACCCTGCTGAAGGATTTCCCGCTGCCGATCGTCACGGCGGTGAACGGTCCGGCGGCCGGTGTCGGCTGCTCCATCGCCCTGATGGGCGATATCATCGTCGCCGCCGAGAGCGCCTATTTCCTGCAGGCCTTCCGCCGCATCGGCCTGGTTCCCGACGGCGGCTCGACCTACCTGCTGCCGCGCTTGATCGGCAAGGCGCGGGCCATGGAGATGATGCTGCTGGGCGACAAGATTCCGGCGACCAAGGCCCTGGAATGGGGCCTGGTCAATCGCTGCGTCCCGGACGCCGAGTTGATCCCGACGGCCCGGGCCCTGGCCCTGGAACTGGCCCGAGGCCCGGCGGCGCTGGGGGCCATCCGCAAGCTGGTGTGGGACAGCCTCGACAGCGACTGGACCGGCCAGCTGCACGCCGAGCGCAAGGCCCAGAAATTCGCCGGCAAGACCGAAGACTTCCTCGAGGGCGTCGCCGCCTTCCTCCAGAAACGCGCGGCCTCGTTCAAGGGGCGGTAGCGGCGGCCTGTAGCTGGCGCAGGGTCTCGAGGGCCTCGTCGGCGCGATCCGCTGGCACGAAGACGTGGTCGTGGTTCAGCGCCGCGACCATGTTGCAGGCGATCCCGGCCTCGGCCAGGGCCGTCGCCACGGCGGCCGTCAGGCCGACGCCGTCGAGGGCCGAGTAGACGTTCAGCGTGATCAGAGCCATCGGCGCCTCGACCGGAAAGCCAGCGGCTCGCGCCGCGTCGCGCTCGAGGATCAGGCTCACGCCCTCGGCTTCGCGGAACATGGCCAAGGGCTCAAGCCCCGCCCAGTCGCGGTCGCCGGCGGCGCAGAAGACATAGGCGCCGGGCTTCAGGTCCGGCGTCATGCCAGCCACCATTTCCCGAGCGCCGCGAACGACTTGGGTCATTCTCCGGACGTCGCGAGATAGGGCTTGTAGCTCTTCTCCTCGACGATTTCCGAGCCGGCGGCTTCGTTGATGGCGCGCTTGATGGCGGCGCGCTTGTCGTTGTCGATATAGACGCGGCGGGCCAGGGCGACGAAGTCCGGGCCGAAGTCCTGGCGTCGTTCGCAGTCGCGCTTGCCGTCCTCGATGTCCCACAGCGCGGCGTTGACGGTGGTCAGTTCGTCGGTCAGGCGGGCGATGTCGGCATTGTCGGGCAGGTGCTCGGCGGCCGTGGCCTCCAGCAGGGCCAGCTCCTTGCGGACATTGGCTTCCTTGGCCGGATCGCCGATGCGCTGGGCCTTGACCCGCAGGATGGTGATCTTGTCGACCAGTTCGCCCGCCGAGATCGGCGCGAGGATGGACATTCAGGCGGCTCCCGTGACCAGACGTTCCAGCGCCGCCCAGGCCACGTCGACCGGCAGGGCGCCCATTCCGCTTCCGTAGTCCTCGGCGACCAGCATCTCAAGCCGACGGGCGGCCGGGCGAAACTTCACCGACTTGCGGCGGTCCTGTTGCAGAGACAGCAGCGGCGCGCCGCCGGCGGCCAGCATGTGGCCCGGGCCGGCGTCGTTGGCGACGCCCGCCGCCAGCCGTCCCGCCATGGCGATGACCAGCAGCGGCCCCTTCACGGCCGTGAGGCCGTCCGTACGGTTCCGCTCGGGCTGAAGCGCTTGCGGGACCTCCCGCGCGGCCACGGCGGCGTCCTCGGCCTCGTCGGGGCCGAACAGGAAGACCGGCGTCCAGCCCTTGGCGACGATCCGGCGCGCCAGCTCCAGATAGTTCTCCAGCGGCCAGCGCTTGTCCTGGCCGCCCGCGCCGGGCGCCAGGCCGACATAGGTCGGGCCGGTCGGCAGCAGCGCCTCGGCGGCCTTGAAGGCGTCGGGGTTGTTCAGCGCCAGTGGCGTCGGCGCGCCCTGCCCGTCCGTGGCCAAGTTCAGCAGCCGCGCCAGACGGTCGGTGACGGCCGCCGGCCAGTCCTTGTCGCGCGCATGGCGGGCGGCCGAGACGAAGCGTCCAGCCGCACCGCGATGGGCGACACCGCTGCGGCGCAGGTTCTCCTGAGTGTCGATGACGAGGTCGAACTTGCGGCCGTCGAA
Source organism: Caulobacter sp. FV1ye6ST (assembly GCF_058681225.1). Taxonomy (NCBI): domain Bacteria; kingdom Pseudomonadati; phylum Pseudomonadota; class Alphaproteobacteria; order Caulobacterales; family Caulobacteraceae; genus Caulobacter; species Caulobacter sp. FV1ye6ST. Next base: position 2,326,320 of record NZ_CM178733.1, on the reverse strand, counting down.
CGGCTTGGACCACGGCAGACCGTCCAGCGGCCTGGCGCCGTTACGGCCGTCCAGGATCACCTCATCGACGTAGCCGGCGACCACGGCCTTCAGCGGCCCCGCGTAGACCGTCTCGCCCTTGGCCGCGCACCAACTGATGCGGGCCTCGGGAAAGGCCGCGCGGAGGCCGGCGATGAAGGGCAGCTTGATCAGGCCGTCGCCGATCACCTCGCCCATCGAATAGATCAGAACCGTCTGGACCATGGCCGTGTGTCGCCGCCCCGCCGCCCGGGGTCAAGCCGATCACGGAAATGTAAGTGAACGCTCACTTGCGCTTTGAAGGCGGTGTGAGATGCTCGCCTCATGAGCGCCAAGCCTCGCATCGAACGGGCTGCCCTCGAGGCCTTCGTCGTCGAAGGCGTCGACGCGGCCACCACCAAGACCATCGCCGCCCGCGCCGGCGTGTCGGAAGGCGCGATCTATCGCCACTGGAAGAGCAAGGACGCCCTGGCCGTTGGCCTGTTCATGGACTGCCACAGACGCCTGTCGAGCTTGATCGAGGACGAGGCCGGCGCGGTTCACGGGGTCGAAGCCAAGGCCGAGGCCCTGGTGCGCGCCTATTGCGCCGTGGCCGATGAGGATTGGCTGTTGTTCTCGTTCCACCTGCTGCAGCTGCATCACTTCCTGCCCTACTACCAGGAGGACGGGCGCGACCCGGTCACCCTGGTCGAGACCATCATCAAGCGCGCCATGATGGATCTCCAGCTGCCGCCGGGCGATCCCCGGGTGCTGGCGGCCATGGCCATCGGGGTCATCACCCAGACCGCGCAGAACAAGGCCTATGGCCGTCTGGGCGACGACGCCCTGTCGGCCCACGCTCCCCTGATGACGGCGGCCGTCAAGGCCGTGCTCTTCGCTCGTTAGAGAGACCAATCCCATGCGCAGCGCGCTGTTCAACGCCTACTACTGGGTCCTGTCGATCTTCTATGGCCTGTCGGCGGCGTTCGCGGCGCTCGCGCCCGGACGCGAGGCCGTGACCTTCACGCTGCGGCTCTATAGCCGGCGGATGCTGTGGGCGCTGGGGTTCTTCGCCGACGTGAAGGTGCAGCTGAAGGGCCAGGAGAACCTGCCCGAGGGCCCCTGCATCATCGCCGCCAAGCACCACAGCTGGGGCGACGGCTTCGTGATGTTCGCCCATGTCGACAACCTCAGCTTCGTCACCGGCGACCACCTGGAGAAGTTCCCGCTCGTCGGGGCGATCCTGAAGAAGTTCGGGGCCATCGTCGTCGACAGTTGCGGCGGTCCCGAGGCGCGCAAGGCGCTGTCCGAAAGCGCCGCCCAGGTCGCGGCCGAGGGCCGGCGGATCCTGATCTATCCCGAGGGCCACCTGGCCGCGCCGGGCGAGCGCTTCCGCTATCGCACCGGCGTCTACTACATGAGCAAGGACTTCGGCCTGCCGGTGGTGCCGGTGGCGACCAACCTGGGTTGCTTCTGGAAGCAGCAGCAGAAGGCCAAGACGCCCGGCGCCGCCACCGTCGAGTTCCTGCCGCCCCTGCCCCAGGGCCTGGAGAAGGATGACTTCATGGCGCGGATGGAAGCGGCGATCGAAGGCCGCACGAATGAGCTGATCGCCCTGGCGCGCGGCGAGCCGGTAAAACCGTCGGTGCTGGTGGAGTGGGATGGCCGGAAGAACATAGCCACGGCGCCAAAGGCGGCGGAAGCCTCGGCCTAAACCTCGACCGGACACTCCACCGGGATCGCCACGAAGGTCCCCTCGGCGCGGCGCTTGGCGAAGTGGGTCTGGGCGCAGGTCGAGGAGCACAGCAGGCCGGTGTCCGACCAGTAGAGTGGCGCCTCGTCCTCGTGCTTGAAGCGCGGCGCGCCCCAGGCCAGGCCGCATTCGACGCAGGACGGCGTGCGAGCCAGCATCAGTGCTCGCTCGCTTCGGGGCCTTCCGGCGCCGGCTGGATCGTCACGCTCTCACCGCAGCCGCAGGCGTCGGTTTCGTTCGGATTGTGGAACACGAACTTCGACGACAGCTTGGTGATCTCGTAGTCGATCTCGGTCCCGATCAGGAACAGCACGGCCTTGGGCTCGATCAGGATGGTGACATCCTTGTCCTCGACCACCTCGTCCATCGGGCCGCGTTCGGCGGCGTATTCGAAGACGTATTCCGAACCCGCGCAGCCGCCGTTCTTCACGCCGACGCGCAGCCCCGCATAGGGCTTATCCGCCCGGGCCATGATCTCCTTCACGCGCGCGGCCGCGGCGTCGGTCAGGGTGACGACCTTGGGGCGTGGACGGCGGGGACGAGCGGTGATCGCGGCTTCCATGGGTTTTGAACCGATCAGAACATGTTCAGTTGCAGCTTGGCCTCGTCGCTCATCCGCGAGGAATCCCACGGCGGCTCGAAGACCAGCTCGACATTGCACGACTTCAAGCCGGGGATTTCCATCACCGCGTCGCGGACCCAGCCCGGCATTTCCCCGGCCACCGGGCAGCCCGGGGCGGTCAGGGTCATGTCGATGGCCACGTCCTTGTCGTCGCTGACGTCGACCTTGTAGATCAGGCCCAGCTCGTAGATGTCGACCGGGATTTCCGGGTCGTAGACGGTCTTCAGCTTCTCGATCAGCTGATCGGTCAACCGGTTGAGCTCGTCCTTCGAGAGGGCGGTCACGGGCTCGGAGGAAGCGGCGGCGTCGGTCATCGGTCGGCTCAACTGAAGAAGCTACGCGCCTTGGCCAACGCGTCCACGAACGCATCGGCTTCGGCTTCGGTGTTATATAGGGCGAAGGAGGCCCGGGCGCTCGAGGTCACGCCAAAACGGCGCATCAAGGGCTCGGCGCAATGGGTCCCGGCGCGCACGGCGACGCCGTAGCGGTCTAGCACCTGGGCGATATCGTGGGCGTGGGCGTCCTCGACCGTGAACGACAGCACCGCGCCCTTGCCGGGCGCCTCGCCCAGGATCCGCACGCCGTTGACGCCGCGCAGCCGCTCGGCGACGCGCTCATAAAGCGCGTGCTCGTGGGCGAAGGCGGCGTCGCGATCCAGGCCGTTCAGCCATTCGATCGCCGCGCCCAGGCCTACGGCCTCCAGGATTGCCGGCGTGCCGGCCTCGAAGCGATGCGGCGGATCCGCGTAGGTGATGCGGTCCATAGACACCGATCCGATCATCTCGCCGCCGCCCTGATAGGGCGGCAGAGCGGCCAGCCGCTCGGCCTTGCCATAGAGCACGCCGATACCGGTCGGACCGTAGAGCTTGTGGCCGGAGAAGACGTAGAAATCGACGTCCAGCGCCTTCACGTCGACCTTGGCGTGGACGATGGCCTGGCAGCCGTCCAGCAGCACCGGCGCGCCGGCCGCGTGGGCCAGGCGGACGATCTCGGCCACCTCGTTGACCGTGCCCAGCACGTTCGACATGTGGGTGACGGCGACCATCTTGGTGCGCTCGGACAGCAGGCCCTTGAAAGCCTCCATGTCGAGCCGGCCGTCGTCCAGCACCGGGATGAACTTCAGGACGACGCCCTTGCGCTCGCGCAGGAAGTGCCAGGGCACGATGTTGGCGTGGTGCTCCATCTCCGAGAGCACGATCTCGTCGCCGGCGTTCAGCGAGAGGCCAAACGAGCTGGCGACCAGGTTCACCGCCTCGGTGGCGCTCTTGGTCCAGACGACTTCGGTCGGCTCGGCATTGATGAACTTCGCGACGGTTTCGCGCGCCTTTTCATAGGCTTCCGTCGTTTCGTTGGCGAGCGTGTGCAGGCCGCGATGGACGTTGGCGTAGGATGTGCGAGCCAGGCCCATCATGGCGTCCAGCACCGCGTCGGGCTTCTGGGCGCTGGCGGCGCTGTCCAGATAGATCAGCGGCTTGCCGTGTACAGTGCGTCGCAGGATCGGGAACTGCTGGCGGATCGCGGCGACATCGAAGGGGGCGTCAAAGGCCATTACGCGGGACTCCCCAGCTTTCGGGCGACCCAGGCGGCGGCGATGACGCGGGCGCCTTCGTGCCCGATCCGCTCGACCACCTCGCCGACGAAGGCCACGGTCAGCATGGCCTTGGCCTCGAGCTCCGGGATGCCGCGCTGGCGGGCGTAGAAGATCGCTTCCTCGTCCAGGGCGCCGATCGTGTTGCCGTGGGCGCACGAAACGTCGTCGGCGAAGATCAGAAGCTCGGGCTTGGCGTCGATCTCGGCCTTGTCCGACAGGATCAGGGCGTGATGGCCCATCCGCGCGTCGGTCTGGTCGGCGCCGGGCGAGACCACGATGCGGCCCTGGAAGACGCCGCGCGCCTGGTCATTGACCATGCCCTTGGTCAGTTGGCTGGTGACGCCGTCGACGCCGGCATGGGTGACGACCGTGGTCTGGTCGGCGTGGCGCTGGCCGTCCAGCAGATAGACGCCGTCCAGGCGGACCTGGGCGTGGGCGCCGGGATGGTTGACCCGCGTCTCGATCCGCTGGCGGCGCGCGCCCGAGGTCAGGACGGTCTGGGCATAGGTCGCGCCGGGGGCGAGGTCGACCTCGGCGGTGACGACGTTGATGGCCTCCGCATCATCCTCGACCAGGATGATGCGCTCGACCGAAGCGCCCTCGCCCACGGCGATGTCGAGCGTGACGTCGGACACATAGCCGGCGGCGCGGCCTTCGTGGCTTTCCAGCAGGACCAGGGTCTCGCCCGGCTTGACGACCAGGGCGTGGCTGGCGGTCTGCGAGACCTTGTCGGCCAGGGCGACGAAGCGCAGAGCCACAACGCCTGAGGCGGTCTCGGCGCCGGCGACGCGGCGGCCATTGACGAACAGGGTCTCGGTCGTGGCGAGCCCGGCGAACGGACCGGCGGGAACCTCACCGTCATGCCCCGGCGCGGCCGGCGGCAAGGTCCGCAGCAGGCCCCGCAGGTCGGTCCAGCGCCAGTCCTCGTCGCGCCGCGAGGGGAGCGCGGTCAGGTCGCCGGTCTTGAGGGCGGTCGAAAGGGTCACGCCGCGACGCTCACATACTTGTCGTAGCCCTCGGCTTCCAGCTGCAGAGCCAGTTCCGGACCGCCCGAGGCGACGATGCGGCCGGCGGCCAGCACGTGGACCTTGTCGGGTTTGATGTAGTCCAGCAGGCGCTGGTAGTGGGTGATGACCAGCAAGCCGCGCTCGGGCGAACGCAGGGCGTTGACGCCCTCGGAGACGATCTTCAGGGCGTCGATGTCGAGGCCGCTGTCGGTCTCGTCCAGGATCAGGAATTTCGGCGAAAGCATGGACATCTGGAAGATCTCCATCCGCTTCTTCTCGCCGCCCGAGAAGCCGACGTTCAGGCCGCGCTTGAGCATCTCGAAGTCTATCTTCAGCGCCGCGGCCTTCTCCTTGGCCAGCTTCAGGAAGGCCGGCGCGGCGACCTCGTCCTCGCCCCGCGCGCGGCGCTGGGCGTTGAGGGCGGTGCGGATGAAGGTCAGGGCCGGAACGCCAGGAATTTCAAGCGGATACTGGAACGACAGGAACAGCCCCTTGGCCGCCCGCTCATTGGGCTCCAGCGCCAGAAGGTCGTCGCCGTTCAGGCTCGCCGAGCCCTCGGTGACCTCATAGCCGCCCCGGCCGGAGAGCACGTAGGACAGGGTCGACTTGCCGGCCCCGTTCGGGCCCATGATGGCGTGGACCTCGCCGGCCGGGACGTCCAGCGTGACGCCCTTCAGGATCGGCTTGTCTTCGACGCGGGCGTGAAGGTTCTGGATAGAAAGCATCTTTAACCGACTGATCCTTCGAGAGAAATCGCCACTAGCTTCTGGGCCTCGACGGCGAATTCCATGGGGAGTTGCTGCAGCACGTCCTTGACGAAGCCATTGACCAGCAGGGCCACGGCCTCTTCCTGGGAAAGGCCGCGCTGCTGGCAGTAGAAGAGTTGGTCGTCCGACAGCCGCGTGGTCGTGGCCTCATGCTCGAACACCGACTTGCCGTTGCGGGCCTCGATATAGGGCACGGTGTGGGCCGCGCAGTCCTTGCCGATCAGCAAGGAGTCGCACTGGGTGAAGTTGCGCGCGCCCTTGGCCTTGGGGTGAGCGCTGACCAGACCGCGATAGGTGCTGGTCGACTTGCCGGCGCTGATGCCCTTGGCGACGATCCGCGACTTCGTATTGGCGCCCAGGTGGATCATCTTGGTGCCGGTGTCGGCCTGCTGATGGCCGTTGGTCACGGCGATCGAATAGAACTCGCCCGACGAACCCTCGCCGCGCAGCACGCAGGACGGGTATTTCCAGGTGATGGCCGAGCCGGTCTCGACCTGGGTCCACGAGACCTTGGAGCGGTCGCCCCGGCAGTCGGCGCGCTTGGTGACGAAGTTGTAGATGCCGCCCTTGCCGGTCTCGGGATCGCCCGGGTACCAGTTCTGGACGGTCGAATATTTGATCTCGGCGTCTTCGAGCAGGACGAGCTCGACCACGGCCGCGTGCAGCTGGTTCTCGTCGCGCATCGGGGCCGTGCAGCCCTCCAGGTACGAGCAATAGGCGCCCTTGTCGGCGATGATCAAAGTCCGCTCGAACTGTCCGGAATCCTTGGCGTTTATCCGGAAATAGGTCGACAGCTCCATCGGGCAGCGCACGCCCGGCGGAATGTAGACGAACGAGCCGTCGCTGAAGACGGCGCTGTTCAGGCAGGCGAAATAGTTGTCCGAGGTCGGCACGACGCTGCCCAGATACTGGCGCACCAGTTCGGGATGCTCGCGGACCGCCTCGCTCATCGAGCAGAAGATGACGCCGACGGCGGCCAGCTCCTTCTTGAAGGTGGTCACGACCGACACGCTGTCGAACACCGCATCCACGGCATAGCGCGGCGCGCCTTCGACTCCGGCCAGAACCTCTTGTTCCTTAAGCGGAATACCCAGCTTGGCGTAGACGGCCAGGATCTCGGGATCGACCTCGTCCAGGCTCTTGGGGCCTTCCTTGGTCGAGGGGGCGGCGTAGTAGTAGCTGTCCTGGTAGTCGATCTTGGGGAAGTTCACCTTCGCCCAGGTCGGCTCTTCCAGCTCAAGCCAGCGGCGATAGGCTTCCAGCCGCCAGTCCAGCATCCATTGCGGCTCGTCCTTCTTGGCCGAGATGAAGCGGACGATATCCTCGGAGAGACCCTTGGGGGCGAACTCCTGCGCGATATCGGTCGTGAAGCCGTGCTCGTACTTTTCGAGCGCGGCGACGGTTTCGACAGTTTCCTTGACCGCGGCCACTACGCCACCTCCCGGCGCCGTGCGCCGATACGCTTCCAGGCGGCGAGCCAGGCGTCGCCGCACTTGTTCCAATCGTCTTCCGTGCTCGCCCAGCCGCCACTCACACGCAGAGCGAACGGGGCGAGATCGGACCGGCCCATGGCTTCCACCACGCGGCTGGCCTTGACCTTGCCCGACGAGCAGGCGCTGCCGGCGCTGACCATGACTCCGGCCAGGTCCATGTTCATGACCTGGACCTCGGAGCCGAAGCCCTCGCCGGCGAAACACAGGGTTTGCGGCAAGCGATCAGCGCTCTCGCCGAGCACGACCGCGCCTTCCGCCTGGAGCCGCTGGGCCAAGGCGTCGCGCCATTGGGCCTGTTCGGCCATCGAGGCAAGGCTTTCCTGGGCAACCCTGGCGGCCGCGCCGAAGGCCGCGATCCCCGCGACATTCTCGGTGCCGGCCCGACGGCCGCGCTCCTGACCGCCGCCGTGCTGGCGGCGGGTGATTGTGGCGCGCGTTCCGGCGACCAGGGCCCCGACGCCTTGCGGACCGCCCAACTTGTGGGCCGACAGCGCCATCGTGTCGGCGCCAAGGGCCGAGAAATCGACGGCGATCTTGCCGGCCGCCTGAACGGCGTCGACGTGCAGCAACCCGTCGTGAGCGCGGACCAGGCTGGAGGCCTCCGCCACCGGCTGAATGACGCCGGTCTCGTTGTTGGCCAGCATCACGCAGACCAGGGTCTTGCCAGGAATTTCAAGGGCCTTGGCCAACCAGGTCAGATCCGTGACGCCATTGCCATCGACCGGCAGAACCTCGACCGGCAGACCCGAGGCCTTCGCCGTCTCGGTCACCGCGTCGTGCTCGATGGCGCTGATGATGACGCGTTGGACGCCCGCGACCTTGGCGCTCTCGATGGCCAGGGCGTTGGCCTCCGTGCCGCCGCTGACGAAGGTGACGGAACCAGCGGGCACGCCGACCAGGGCCCCGACCTCGGCCCGGGCGCGCTCGACCACGTCGCGCGCGGCGCGGCCGGCGGCGTGGACCGACGAGGGATTGGCCGGGCTCCCCAGGGCGCGCAGCAGCGCCTCACGCGCCTCCGGCCGCATCGGGGCCGTGGCGTTATAGTCGAGATAGACCGATGTGCGGGACATGCTCACTCGGCCGCGATCTCCAGGGGGCCGACCGGGCGCAGCTTGCCCGCCAGGACGTCGGCGACGGAGACCGAGGCCAGGTAGCCGTGGATCTGACGGCCCATCTCTTCCCACAGGCCGTGGGTCATGCAGCGCTCACCACCGGCCATGCAGCCCTTGGCCTGGCCCTTGGTGAAGTTGCAGCGCGTGGCGCGCAGCGGTTCGTCGACCGCGAGAACGATGTCGGAGATAAAGGTCTCGGCCGACGCCTTGGCCAGCCGATAGCCACCGCCGGGTCCGCGGGCGCTGATCACCAGACCCTTGCGGCGCAGGCGCGCGAACAGCTGCTCCAGATAAGAGAGCGAGATCTGTTGACGCGACGCGATCTCGGCCAGGGCCACGGCGCGGCCCTCGCTTTCGTCCTGGCGCTTGGCCAGGTCGGTCATCGCCATGACCGCGTATCGACCTTTGGTGCTCAGGCGCATCGCCTTACCCCTTGCAGATTCCGCGCGCATCGGCTTTTGCGTGTGCTACAAGCCGCGACTTCGCGCGCGGGCCCTCCAGCCCGCGACTGGTTGCGATCTAGGAAGACCAAGCGCAGTAGTCAAGTATTCGACGCCCCAAATCGTCGGATGGCGGACCGCTCGCGAGCTCAAGGGAACGACATGCCTGATGTGATTTTGACCGGCGCGTCCGGGCGGATCGAAGGTCGCTATTCTCCGGGCAAGACCGAGACGGCGCCGATCGCGCTGATCCTGCACCCGCACCCGAAGGCCGGCGGGCACATGAACCACCCCGTGTCGGTTCAGCTGTACCACCTGTTCATGAAGCGCGGTTTCGCGACCTTGCGCTTCAATTTCCGCGGCGTGGGCCGCAGCCAGGGCGAGTTCGACGCCGGCATCGGCGAACTGGCCGACGCGGCGACGGCGCTGGACTGGCTGCAGACGTCCAACCCGGCCGCCAGCCAGACCTGGGTCGCCGGCTTCGACTTCGGCGCCTATATCGGCATGCAGCTCCTGATGCGTCGCCCGGAGACGGACGGCTTCATCTCGGTGTCGCCGCCGACCAACATGTATGACTTCAGCTTCCTGGCCCCCTGCCCGGCCTCCGGCCTGTTCCTGACGGGCTCGGCCGACACCATCACCCCGCCGGTCGAGGTGGAGCGCGTGGTCACCAAGCTGCGGACCCAGAAGGGCATCACGATCGACTACGAGGTCATCGACAAGGCCAGCCACTTCTGGACCGAGCACCTGCCCAGCGTCGAGAAGAGCGTCAGCGAGTATCTCGACAAGCGTATCGCGGAAAACCCGATCTAGACGACGTCAAGAAGGCCTCCCTCCGGGGAGGCCTTTTTCGTTTGCGCGGGGCGAGATCAAGTTCCTGGCGTAACATCGGTCGCGATCCTATATTTTCACCAATTGATGAATATCAAGGATGCGGTGATGCACTACGACATCGTCATCGTCGGCGGGGGCGCCGGCGGCCTGGAGTTGGCCTCGCGGCTGGGGCGTCGGCTGGGCGGCCGGCACGGCACACCCCATCGGGGCAAGCGCCGCGTGTTGCTGATCGATCGCTCCAGCTTTCACATCTGGAAGCCGACCCTGCACGAGGTGGCGGCCGGCACGCTGGACGTCCATCAGGAAGGCGTCTCCTATTCGATCCTGGGCCGCTCGAACGGCTTCAACTTCCTACTCGGCGAACTGTCTGCCTTCGATCCGGCCGCCAAGCGCCTGACCCTGAAGGCCATCACCGACGACGACGGCCAGCTGCTGGCGCCCGAGCGGGCCATCACCTTCACCTATGGCGTGCTGGCGATTGGCTCGGGCTCGAACCTCTTCGGCACGCCCGGCGCGGAGCAAGCGCACCTGCTGGAACGCACCGAGGACGCCGAGGCCTTTCACGCTCGCCTGCTGGCCGCCTTCACCAAGGCCTCGTTCTCGCCCGAGAAGATCATGCGCGTGGCCATCGTCGGCGGCGGCGCGACGGGCGTCGAGCTGTCGGCCGAGCTGATCGAGGCGCACCGCGAGCTGCTGGACAGCCTGGGCGACGAGCAGCGCTTCCGCCTGGACATCAGCGTGGTCGAGGCCGCGCCGCGCATCCTCAACGGCCTGCCGCAAAAGATCGCCGACAAGGCCACTCTGGCCCTGGAGCGCAAGGGCGTGGCGGTCAGAACGGACGCCAAGGTTCTGGCCGTCCACGCCGACCGGCTGGAGACCAGCCAGGGCGACATTCCGGCCGACCTGATCGTCTGGGCCGCCGGCATCAAGGCGGCCGAGGCCAATGCCGGCTTTGGCCTGGAGACCAATCGCGGCAACCAGTTCGTGGTCAACGACCATCTGGAGACCTCGGCCCCTGACATTTGGGCCCTGGGCGACTGCGCCGCCGCGCCGTGGAAGGACGGCAAGACCATCCCCGCCCGCGCCCAGGCCGCGCACCAGCAGGCCAGCTATCTGGAGCGGGCCCTCATCGCCCGACTGCACCAGGGCCGGATCGACGCCCCGTTCGTCTATCGCGACTTCGGCTCGCTGGTCTCGCTGGGTGACAACAAGGGCGTCGGCGCGCTGATGGGCGGCCTGGGCGGACCGAACTTCTTCGTCGAGGGCCTGATCGCCAAGTGGGCCTACATGTCGCTGCACCTGGATCACCACCGGGCGATCCTGGGCGTGGGCCGCACGGCGACCCTGGCGCTGGCGAGGTTGCTGCAGCAGCGGGTGTCGGGACGGCTGAAGCTGCATTAGCCCTCAGGGCGTAACGACCCGCCCGCCCGTCATCGCCGCCCTCACCCCCGTCGTCCCGGGGAAGCTGATCGGCAACCCCTTGGCCGTTCGCGCCGCAAGATAGGCGAAGGCCTCGGCCTCGATGCTGTCGCCGCGCCAGCCATAGGCCTCGGCGGCCTGCACGGGGACCGGCGCGCGCTCGGCCAGGGTCTTCATGATCGCCGGATTGTGCCGGCCGCCGCCACAGACGATCAGGGCCCCGGGCGTCTGGCCGCCTTGGCTGAAGGCGCGGAACACGCCCTCGGCGGTGAAGGCCACCAGGGTCGCGGCGGCGTCCTCGGGCGACAGGTGCGCCACGGGCTCCAGCGAGAAGTCGTAGCGATCCAGCGACTTGGGAACCGGCGCGTCGAAATACGGGCTCGACAGCAGGGCGTTCAAGGCCAGCTCGTCGACCCGGCCGACCAAGGCCAGCTTGCCATCTTTGTCGAAGCGGGCGATGCCGCGCGCCTGCAGCATCAGGTCGATCATGCCGTTGCCGGGGCCGGTGTCGAAGGCCAGCAAGCTCCCGTCCGAGCCGATCAGGGTAATGTTGGCCACCCCCCCGACGTTCAGCGCCGCCACCGGCGCGGCTAGGCCCGAGGCCCGGGCGCGGGCGGCGTGATAGATCGGGGCCAGCGGCGCCCCCTCCCCGCCGGCCGCGACGTCGGCGGTGCGGAAGTCGTAGGCGACGGGCCGACCACAGGCCTTCGCCAGACGCTCTGCATCCAGCAGCTGAACCGTGCGTCCCATACGCTCGGCGGTCGGCCGCTCGTGCAGCACCGTCTGGCCGTGGACGCCCAGCAGGTCGAACTCGCTCCAGGCCAGGCCGTGCTCTTCCAGGAAGCTCCCGGCGGCGTGGAAGTGCTCATCGGCGACAGCTTGGCGAGCCTCATCGAAGATCGCCGGCTCGGGCTCGCCACGCGGCCAGGCGCGGGCGATGTCGGTCGTCTTCAGCAGCAGATCGCGGGTCGCCTCGCGCAGCTTGCGCTCGCCCGCCGGGCCAAAGCCCTGGATCTCTTCGCCGTCGGTTTCCAGCACCGCCATGTCGACCGCGTCGAGAGAGGTGCCGGTCATGAATCCCAGGATCTTCATGGAGACGTTGACTGCCACGGTCGGCAAACGGTAGCTAGGCCCCATGATCGATGCTCGCGTCCTGGCCCGTCCCTATTACCGCCCGCTGCCATAGCGGGAGGACGACCAGCCACGTCGCCACCCCGCCTCGCCGGGGTCGCTCTCATCCAGTCGATCATGCGCTCCGGCTCCCCGCCTGGAGTTTGCAATGAAACCCTCACATTCCCTCGATTTGGCCGACCTCGCCGTGCTAGACGGCGCCACGCCCAGAATAGAGAGTCGAGCCATGTCCGCCGCGTCGCCCTTCAAGTCGGAGTTCCTGCGAACCCTGGAGGCGCGTGGCTACATCCATCAGATCACCCATCCGGATGAACTGGACGCAGCGGCCGCCGGCGGGATCGTCACCGCCTACATCGGCTTCGACGCCACCGCGCCCAGCCTGCACGTCGGCAGCCTGATCCAGATCATGATGTTGCGCCGCTTGCAGCAGGCCGGCCACAAGCCGATCGTCCTGATGGGCGGCGGCACGACCAAGGTCGGCGACCCCACCGGCAAGGACGAGAGCCGCAAGCTGCTGTCGGACGCCGACATCGCCGCCAACATCGCCGGCATCAAGCGGGTCTTCGCCAAGTTCCTGATCTTCGGCGACGGCCCGACCGACGCCATCATGGTCGACAACGACGAGTGGCTGAGCAAATTCGGCTACGTGCAGTTCCTGCGCGACTACGGCGTGCACTTCACGGTCAACCGGATGCTGGCTTTCGATTCGGTGAAGCTGCGGCTCGAGCGCGAGCAGCCCATGACCTTCCTCGAATTCAACTACATGCTGATGCAGGCCACCGACTTCCTGGAGCTGAACCGCAAGTACAATTGCGTTCTGCAGATGGGCGGCTCGGACCAGTGGGGCAACATACTGAACGGGGTGGAGCTGACGCGCCGCGTCGACCAGAAGGCCGCCTTCGGCCTCACGACGCCGCTTTTGGCCACCGCCTCGGGCGCCAAGATGGGCAAGACCATGGCCGGCGCTGTGTGGCTGAACGCCGAGCAGCTGAGCCCTTACGACTACTGGCAGTTCTGGCGGAACACGGAAGACGCCGATGTTGGCCGGTTCCTGAAGCTGTTCACCGACCTCCCGCTGGACAAGATCGCCGAGCTGGAAGCCCTCGAAGGCGCCCAGATCAACGACGCCAAGAAGGTGCTGGCGGACGAGGCCACCCGCATGGCCCACGGCGACGAGGAAGCTCGCAAGGCCCGCGACGCCGCCGAGAAGGCGTTCGAGCAGGGCGCGCTCTCGGCCGACCTGCCGACCTTCGAAGTCCCGGCGGCCGAACTGGATGCGGGCATCGTGCTGGCGGTCCTGTTCACCGACGCCGGTCTGGCCGGCTCGCGCGGCGAGGCCCGTCGTCTGGCCCAGGGCGGCGGCCTCAAGGTCAACGACAAGGCCGAGGCTAGCGCGGACCGGGTGATCACCTCGGCGGACCTCGTCGAGGGCGTGGTCAAGCTGGCGGCTGGCAAGAAGAAGATCGTGTTGGTGAAGCCTGTTTAGTTATGGGTTGATCCGTGTCCCGGCCCTGGCGTAGCCAAGGGCCGGGGCTCCCCCCTTTCTACCTGGAGACGCGTTCGATGCTGCAGCCCGGCGACAAGGCCCCCGATTTCGACCTGCCGACCGACACCGGCCGCGTCAGCCTGGCCGGTTTCAAGGGCAAGAACGTCGTTCTGTACTTCTATCCCAAGGACGACACGGCCGGCTGCACGTCCGAGGCCCTGCAGTTCTCGTCGGAAGTCGAGGAATTCCAGAAGCTGGGCGCGGTCATCGTCGGCGTGTCCAAGGACAGCGTCGCCTCGCACGCCAAGTTTCGCAAGAAGCATGACCTGACCATCGACCTGGCCGCCGACCCTCTGGGCGACGTGGTCGAGGCCTATGGCGCCTGGGTCGAGAAGAGCATGTACGGCCGCAAGTACATGGGCATCGATCGCTCGACCTTCCTCATTGACCGCGAGGGCGTCGTCCGCGAGGTCTGGCGCAAGGTAAAGGTCCCCGGCCACATCAAGGCCGTGATGACCGCCGCCAAGGCCATCAAGTAGAATTTCGCCTGGCTTTTCGTCTCTCAGGGGAACCGGTTGGTCGCCGACGTGTTGTATCGGCGCCGCTCCCTGTGACCTTTTCGCGCAAGCGCCACCGTGAACGTGGCCGTCGCGGTCAGAAATCGTTAAGGAACGTAGCGCAAGATTATATTTTGCGACTCGCGCTCACTTAGGGCGCGAACGGTCTTGCGCGTTTCCGCTTTCTCATAGCATATCCCCCAGACCTGAAACGGGGGGTTTCTTGGGCGATGGCGATCAAGCGCTTTAAGCGACTGCGGCACTCTCTCGAAGCCCTATTTCCCGAACGCCACATCTATATCCGCTCCGGCGGCGAGATGCGCGGCTACGTCTTTTCCACCAACAAGCAGCTGCTGGGCGCGTCCGTCGTCGCCGTCACCGCGCTGTGGATGGGCGTCTGCACTGCCTCGATGGCGGTCAACGCCCTGGCGGTCAGCTCGACCGACCAACAAGTCATTCGCCAGAAGGCCTATTACGAGCGCCTCAACGCCGATCGCCAGGCCCGCCTGAACAGCGCCGTGGCCCAGCTGTCGGCCACCAACGGCTCGCTCGAAGATCTGGCCGCTTCGGTCGAGAAGCGCCACGCCGCCCTCGCCCTCCTCGTTTCCGACTTCAAGGGCGTGCCCGGCGCCGCCCAGGCCCTGACCGTCGCCAAGCCGCGCCTGCTGGCCGCCAGCCCCGTTCAGCGCATCCAGGCCACCCGGATGGACCAGGAGCGCCTGATCGACGCCGCCGAAAGCTTCGCCAAGAGCCGCGCCGAGCGCCTGCGCCTGGCCATGAGGATGGCGGGCCTGGACGCCGGCAACTTCACCGGCCGCGGCGTATCGCTGGGCGGCCCGCTGATCGAGGCCAAGGATCCGCGCGCCCTCGCGGCCGTCCTCGACGTCGACGAGGATTTCGCCAGCCGCATCCAGCACGCGGCCAACGACATGTCGGACATGCGCTCGCTGGGCGCGGCCGCCAAGAAGCTGCCCTTCTACCGCCCGACCGGAAACCCGGCCCTGTCGTCCAGCTACGGCGTCCGCTTCGACCCGTTCACGCACAGGCCCGCCTTCCACTCGGGCCTGGATTTCCCCGGCGCCTACTACACCCCGATCATGGCCACGGCTCCGGGCGTCGTCTCGTTCACGGGCGTCCGCTCGGGCTACGGCAATACGGTCGAGATCGACCACGGCGGCGGCTTCAAGACCCGCTACGCCCACCTGGCCACGATCGGCGTCCGCGTCGGCGAGCGCGTCACCATCGGCTCGCGCATCGCGGCCATGGGCTCGACCGGCCGCTCGACCGGTCCGCATCTCCACTACGAAGTCTGGGTCAATGGTAAGGCCCAGAATCCCAATCGCTTCTTGAAGGCTGGTGAGTATGTTCAGCAAGCAAGCTAAGTCGAGCTCCAAGACCCCGGCTCGCATCGAACCCCTGCCGACTCCCATGGCGGCCGCCCCTGTCGACCCGGCCCGTCGCGGACCGCCGAAGGTGGCGTCCTTGCTGTCGGCCGACCTGACGATCGAGGGCTGCGTCACCGGCGAAGGCGAGCTGCAGATCGACGGCGTGGTCAAGGGCGACGTCCGCGTCGGCCGCCTGACCGTCGGCGAGACCGGCCATGTCGAAGGCGGCGTCTACGCCGAGGCCGTGGAAGTGCGCGGCCGCGTGGTCGGCGCGATCACCTCCAAGCAGGTCCGCCTCTACGGCACCTCGTACGTCGATGGCGACATCACCCACGAGCAGCTGGCCATGGAAACCGGAGCCTTCTTCCAGGGCCGCAGCCTGAAGTTCCAGCGCCCCGCTCCGGCCGCCCAGCCGGCGCCGCAGCCTGAGCAGCTGGCCATCGCCCAGGCCAAGCCCGCCGCAGGCTGAGGCTTCAGCCCTTCGATATAGGCTTCAGATACAAGAACGCCCCGGATCGCTCCGGGGCGTTTTTCGTATTTCGGGCCGGTCTGTCTCTAACCCTCGACCGCGTCGCGCGTGGCGCCGACGCGCTGGGCCAGCGAGGCGCCCATGAAGGCGTCAAGGTCGCCGTCGAGGACGCCGGCGGTGTCGGAGGTCTCGACATTGGTCCGCAGGTCCTTGACCATCTGGTAGGGCTGCAGGACGTAGCTGCGGATCTGGTGACCCCAGCCGATGTCGGTCTTCTGGTCTTCCAGCGCCTGCTGGGCGGCTTCACGCCGTTGCAGCTCGGCCTCGTAGAGACGGGCGCGCAGCATCTTCCACGCTTCTTCGCGGTTCTGGTGCTGCGAGCGCCCGGCCTGGCAGGCCACGGCGATGCCGGTCGGGATGTGCGTCAGACGCACGGCCGAGTCGGTCTTGTTGATGTGCTGACCGCCGGCGCCGGAGGCGCGGTAGGTGTCGGTGCGCACGTCCGCCGGGTTGATCTCGATCTCGATCGTGTCGTCGACCACGGGATAGACCCAGGCCGAGGCGAACGAGGTGTGGCGGCGGGCGCTGCTGTCGTAGGGGCTGATGCGCACCAGACGGTGCACGCCAGCCTCGGTCTTCAGCCAGCCATAGGCGTTCTGCCCCTTGACCAGCAAGGTCGCGGACTTGATGCCGGCTTGGTCGCCGTCGGTCTCTTCGATCAGTTCTGTCGTCATGCCGTGGGCGTTGGCCCAGCGCGTGTACATGCGCAGCAGGATGCCGGCCCAGTCGCACGACTCGGTGCCCCCGGCCCCGGAGTTGATTTCGATATAGGCGTCGTTGCCATCGGCCTCACCCGAGAGCAGGGCCTCGAGTTCGGCGCGGCCGGCGCGTTCCTTGATGGCTTTCAGCTGGGCGCGGGCGTCGTTCAGGGAATCCTCGTCGGACTCCATGTCGGCCAGCTCGGCATATTCCAGCGCGTCCTTGACGTCGCGCTCGATGCCTTGCACGGCCTCGACCTTGGCGGCCAGGGCGGCGCGCTCGCGCGAGACGGCCTGGGCCTCGGTCGGGCGATCCCAGAGGGTCGGGTCTTCGACCCGGGCGTTCAGCTCATCGAGCTTTCGGAGGGCGACATCCCAGTCAAAGACGCCTCCTGAGCAGTCCAATGGACTGCTCGATGTCAGCCGCGGCGGCCTCGACATCCGGTCGCATCACGTTACTCCGTGACAGTGTTGAAGGGCGCGGGAGCAGAGCGCGCCAGGGTTAAGTGTGCGCGGTCAACCCGCCCGGGCGCGCTCCAACTTTCGAGTCTAGAGCCCGCTGATCCGGTTCAGATCGAAAAATCTGAACCGGGCAGGCTCTAACGCGCGTCGCGCTCCCGCGCAATGAGAGTTCGTAGAGCCCGCCCTAATAGAGCCCACTGAGAGGATCGACCTTCTGCGGCGGCGGCTTGCCCGGCTGAGGGGCCTGCTGGACCGGCTGCGGCAGGCCTGGCGAGATCTGCTCGTACGGGATCGGTCCGGTGGGCGCGACCTCCACCTTGGGCTCGGTGCCCGGGCGGAAGGCCTCGCGGACGCCGCGCACCATGGCGAACTTGGCGTTCTTGGGCGGCTTGAAGTCGACGACCGGCTGACCGTCCAGCGCCACCTTCATGAAGTCCATGAACACGGGCACCGCGTCGACCGCGCCCGTCTCGCCCTCGCCCAGCGAGCGGTTGTCGTCGAAGCCGACGAAGATCCCCACCACCAGGTTCGGCGAATAGCCGACGAACCAGGCGCTGCGGTACTCGTTGGTCGTGCCGGTCTTGCCCGCCAGCGGACGCCCCAGGGAGCTGACGGCCGCTGCGGTGCCACGCTGCACCACGCCCTGCAGCATCGAGGTGATCTGATAGGCGGTGACCGGGTCCATGATCTGGTCTCCCGGCGCGGCGAAACGCGGGCTCTCATCGCCGTTGAAGCCGGCGTCGCAGCGCTCGCAGTCGCGCTTGTCGGCCCGGAAGATGACCTTGCCCTCGCGATCCTGCACCAGTTCGATCAGGTGCGGATCGACGCGGCGACCGCCATTGACGAAGGCGGCATAGGCGGCCGTCAGCTTGAAAGGCGTCGTTTCGCCCGCCCCCAGGGCCATCGCCAGGACCGGATCCATGCTCTTGGTCACGCCGGCGCGCTGGGCGAAGTCGACGACCTTCTTCATGCCGACGCCCTGGGCCAGACGCACGGTCATGGCGTTGATCGACAGCTCCAGGCCCTTGCGTAGTGGTTGCGCCCCGTAGAACTCCTTGTGGTAGTTCTCCGGGCTCCAGTCCTGGCCGTTCGCGCCCTTGAAGGTGATGGCGCTGTCGACGACCACGCTGGCCGGCGTGTAGCCGTTCTCCAGCGCCGTGGCGTAGACGAACGGCTTGAACGACGAGCCCGGCTGGCGCATCGCCTGGGTGGCGCGGTTGAAGTTCGACAGCGAGTAGCTGTAGCCGCCGACCAGCGCCACGATCCGGCCCGTATAGGGCTCCATGGCGACCAGGGCGCCGTTGACCGCGGGAACCTGGCGCAGGCGATAGCCGGCGTCGGTCTTCTCGACGAACACCAGATCGCCAGCCTTCAGGCCCTTGCCGTTCTTGGCCCAGGTGAGGTCCTCGCCGACGATCTGGCCTTCACCCTCGTCCTTGACGAGACGGACGCGCCCGTCGTTGGAGGTGACCAGGGCCTGACGCCACTTGCCGCGCTCCGCCGGCGGGGCCTTGGCCAGGGCGGTCTTTTCCCAGGCCAGATCCGTCGATTCGACATGACCCCAGGCTCCGCGCCAGCCGTGGCGGCGATCGTACTTCTCCAGGCCGTCCATCAGGGCCGAGCGCGCGGCCGTCTGCAGGCGCGGATCCAGCGTGGTGCGCATGTAGTAGCCGCCCTCGTTGAGGCGTGGGCCCAGCGTCGCCACGCCGCGCTGGCGCACTTCCTCGACGAAGTAGTCGGCGTCGCGATAGGCGGCGCGCTTGGGCGCGGCCTGGACCACCAGATCCTCGGCCATGGCCTTCTGGGCCTCGGCCTTCGACACCCAGCCCTGCTCGGCCATCTGGCCCAGCACCCAGTTGCGCCGGGTCATGGCCTTGGCCTTGTTGCGGATCGGATGGTAGTTGTCCGGTCCCTTGGGCAGCGAGGCCAGGAAGGCGCATTCGGCCAGAGTCAGGTCAGGCAGCGACTTGCCGAAATAGTTGTAGGCGGCCGCGCCGACGCCGAACGAGCGATAGCCCAGCCAAATCTCGTTCAGATAAAGCTCGAGGATCTGCTGCTTGGTCAGCGACTGCTCCAGGCGGTGGGCCAGGATCGCTTCCTTGAACTTGCGACCAACCGTGGCGTCGCTCGTCAGCAGAACGTTCTTGGCGACCTGCTGGGTGATGGTCGAGCCGCCCTCTAGGCGTTTGCCGCGAACGACGTTGCCAACGTTCTTGAGCATGGCGCGCGAGAGACCCGAGACGTCGACGCCGCCGTGCTGGAAGAAGTTGCGATCCTCGGCCGCCAGGAAGGCCTGAGCCAGCTGCGGCGGGATCTGGTCGTAGGGGATGAAGATCCGGCGTTCTTTGCTGTACTCGCCGATCAGGGTGCCGTCCCAGGCATAGACGCGCGTCGCCGTCGGCGGACGATAGTCCTGCAACTCGCCGGCGTCGGGCATGTCGTGGAACAGCCAGGCGGCATAAATCGCGATCGCGAAACCCGCGACCGCGATGGCCGAAAGCACCGCCACGCCCGCGATGGCCATCCATCGTTCGGTGGGTTTCAGATCCACGCGACCTCCGTCGAGGCAGGCCCCCTCGCCTGCCGCACACACTTCACTAGATCGCTTGGCGCCGAACCGTAAGCGGTTTTGCGGTCGCACCTCGCGAGGCGAAGCACGAACGATCACCCCTGTGATTAGAGGGCGACAGGCAAAAGGGAAAGCCGCTCCCCGCTTCGGAATATCAGGACTTGCGCAGACCCGCCGAGAAATAGGCCTCGATGGAGTCGCCGACCGCGTCGACCAGGCGGTTGCGGCTGGCCTTGGTGGTCAGGAAAGCTTCGTCTTCCGGATTGGTGATGAAGCCCATCTCCAGGAGCACGGCCGGCACGTCCGGCGCCAGCAGCACTATAAAGCCGGCGTCGCGGTGGCTGCGGCGCAGCAGGGTGGTTTCCTCGCCAACGCTGGCCAGCAGCAGCTGGGCGAAGGCGGCCGAGCGATTCTTGGTGGCGCGCTGCGACAGGTCCAGCAGGATCTGGCTGACGGCGCGGTCGCGCCCCGGCAGGTTGGCCTTCATCAGCCAGTCGTCCTTGTCGAGGACGAGGCCGACGCGCTCGGAGCCCTTGTCCGACACGGTGTAGACCGAAGCGCCGCGCGTGCTGACGTCGGGACCCGAGTCGGCGTGAAGAGAAATAAAGAGATCGGCGTCGGCGCGGCGGGCGATCTGCACGCGGCCTTCCAGCGGGATGAAGGTGTCGGTCTCGCGGGTCAGCACGACCTGGAAGCGGCCGGTGCGCTCCAGGCGGGCCTTCAGCGCCTTGGCCGCGGCCAGGGTGACGTCCTTTTCGAACACGTTGGCGCCCAGCGAGCCCGGATCCTTGCCGCCGTGGCCGGCGTCGATGACGATCACCTTCTTCAGGCGCAACGGCGCGGCCTTGACCGGCGCGCTGGCGAAGGTCAGGCGCTGCGCCGGCGGGGCGGTGACCAAGGGCGCGGCGTCCACGGCCTTCAGGTCGATGACATAACGATAGGCGGTGGCGCCATCGCCCGGCGGCAGCAGGAAGCGGCGGCGGACCTCGGCCTTGCCGGTCAGGTCCAGGCGCAGACGGGCGCCGCCGGCGGCCTCGTCGATCACCCAGCGCTTGACCAGGCCCTGGCCGGACCCTTGAAGGTCGCCCGACACCAGGACATTCGGCAGGGCCATGACCAGGCGCTGGTCGCTCATGCCGTCGGAAATCAGCTTGCCGGCCGCGGCGCGGTCCAGGTCGATGACGACGCGGGTCTCGTTGCGGTCGCCGCCGAAGCGGACCTTCTGCACGCCGGCGGGCGCGGCGGGACCCTGGGCGGTGGCCACGGCGACGCCGGCGACCGTGAGGCCCCCGACAATCAGGGCCGCCCTGACCCAGCCCATGCGGGCCAAACTGATAAGAAACTTACGCATTCCCGCCCGCGTAATCCGAAACTGGTGAACTGAACGTCAATATCTCCCGGGGCGGTAGCCAAAGGGTTAAGTCCAGATCATCCGTCGAAAGCTTTTCTTTTGTGCGTCGATGTGGCTACAGTCCCGTGGTGCGCGAATGCCGTGATCGTCACGACTCCGTGCGGGCCGCCCGAGCCTCGAAAGTGGTCCTGAACCTCTTCCGGCGCGGAGGCGGCAGACTAGATAGTGTTCGAGAGACGGCCGATCTGGCGGGCGAGAAGCCTACCGAGACGCCGGATCTAGGGCTCGCGTCGGGCTCAAACGCCTTTTTGGCGACGACGCGCCATCCGATCCGCGCCATCCGGCGCGACAACACCACCTCCTCGCGCCATTCGTGACGCGACAGGCAAACCATCCAGTCCGCGCTTCAGGCGCGGTAGGGAAAAACGAAACCCCCAATGGGCTGCGCCGCACCCGACCGCCTTTGGCACCCGACCCTTCGCAACCGCGCTGACGGTGCGACGGTCGGCGACGCGCGCGCCCTTCATTCAGAACGGCGACCGGGCCTCGCGCCCGCCGCGCGCCGTGGAGACTTCCTTAATGTCGAAGAAGATGCTGATCGACGCAGCACACGCCGAAGAGACGCGTGTGGTCGTCGTGGACGGAACCCGGGTTGAAGAGTTCGATTTCGAAAGCCAGACTCGCAAACAGCTTCGCGGAAATATCTACCTCGCCAAGGTGACCCGCGTTGAACCCAGCCTCCAGGCCGCGTTCATCGAGTACGGCGGTAACCGCCACGGTTTCCTGGCGTTCAACGAAATCCACCCGGACTATTACCAGATCCCGGTCGCCGACCGTGAAGCGCTGATGCGTGACGACTCGGGCGACGACGATGACGACACCCCGGTCTCGCGTCGCGCCTCGGGCGGCGACGACGAGGACGACGTCAACGGCGGCCACGCGGTCGACGACGACGATGATGACGTCGAAGAAGAGCTGGCGCGTCGCAAGCGCCGACTGATGCGCAAGTACAAGATCCAGGAAGTTATCCGCCGCCGGCAGATCATGCTGGTCCAGGTCGTCAAGGAAGAGCGCGGCAATAAGGGCGCGGCCCTGACCACCTACCTGTCGCTGGCCGGCCGCTACGGCGTCCTGATGCCCAACACCGCCCGGGGCGGCGGCATCAGCCGCAAGATCACCGCGGTGTCGGACCGCCGCCGCCTGAAGAGCGTGGTCAACAGCCTGGACGTGCCGCAGGGCATGGGCCTGATCGTCCGCACGGCCGGCGCCAAGCGCACCAAGGCCGAGGTCAAGCGCGACTACGAATATCTGCTGCGCCTGTGGGAAAACATCCGCGACAACACGCTGCACTCGGTCGCGCCGGCGCTGATCTACGAGGAAGAAGACCTCGTCAAACGCGCCATCCGCGACATGTACGACAAGGACCTGGAGGGCATCTGGGTCGAGGGCGACGCCGGCTATAAAGAAGCGCGCGACTTCATGCGCATGCTGATGCCAAGCCAAGCCAAGAAGGTCTTCAACTACCGCGACCCGACCCCGCTGTTCGTCAAGCACAAGATCGAGGACCATCTGGCCCAGATCTATTCGCCGGTCGTGCCGCTGCGTTCGGGCGGCTATCTGGTGATCAACCAGACCGAGGCCCTGGTCGCCATCGACGTCAACTCGGGCAAGGCCACGCGCGAGCGCAATATCGAGGCCACGGCCCTCAAGACCAATGTCGAGGCCGCCGAGGAAGCCGCTCGCCAGCTGCGTCTGCGCGACCTGGCCGGCCTGATCGTCATCGACTTCATCGACATGGATGAAGGCAAGAACAACCGCACGGTCGAGAAGGTCCTCAAGGACGCGCTCAAGGACGACCGCGCCCGCATCCAGATGGGCAAGATCTCGGGCTTTGGCCTGATGGAGATCAGCCGCCAGCGTCGCCGCACCGGCGTCCTGGAAGGCACGACCCATGTCTGCGAACACTGCGAAGGCACCGGCCGCGTCCGCTCGGTCGAGTCCAGCGCCCTGGCGGCCCTGCGCGCGGTCGAGGTCGAGGCCCTGAAGGGCAGCGGCGCGGTGATCCTGAAGGTCTCGCGTTCGGTCGGCCTGTATATCCTCAACGAAAAGCGCGCCTATCTGCAGCGCCTGCAGGAGACGCACGGCCTGCACATCACTGTCGTGGTCGATGACAGCCTGCACGCCGGCGACCAGGAGATCGAGCGCACCGAACTGGGTGAGCGCATCGCCATCGCCCCCGCTCCCTATGTCGACGAAGACGACGACTTCGATCCCGCGGCCTTCGAGGACGAGGACGAAGAAGAAGACGAAATCATCGACGACGAGGACGAAGACAGCCTCGAGCGCGAGGATACCGACGACGACGACGCCGCGGCCCGCAAGCAGGCCCGCGAAGACGATCGCGGCGACCGCAAGGGCCGCCGTGGCCGCCGCGATCGCGGTCGCGGTCGGGGTCGTCGTGACGAACGCGAGACCGAAGGCGAGGCTCCGGCCGAAGCCGAGGCCGAAGGCGACGAAGACGAGCTCGAAGGCGACGCCGAAGACCGCGCCGAGTTCGGCGATGACGATGACGGTGCCCGCCGCCGTCGCCGTCGTGGTCGCCGTGGCGGCCGTCGTGGCGGTCGCGAGGACGGCGATCGTCCGGCCGACGCCTTCGTCTGGATCCGTCCGCGCGTCCCGTTCGGCGAGAACGTCTTCACCTGGCACGACCCGGCGGCTCTGGTCGGCGGCAATAGCGAACCGCGCCGCCCGGCGCCGGAAGCCCGCGCCGAGCGTGAAGAAACCACCGAACGTCCGGAACGCGCCGAGCGTGAGGAACGCCCGGCCCGCGAACGCGGCCGTCGTGGCCGTGACCGTGGTCGCCGCAACCGTGACGAGGCTCCCCTGGTCGAGGCTTCGGCCGAAGCGACCGCCGCCATCGACGCGATCAGCCCCGCTGAACCGGCCGAGCCCTACGAAACGCCGATCCTGGCGCCGCCGGTGATCTCCGGGCCGCCGTCCGACGTCTGGGTCGAGTTGCCCGAGGCCGAGGAAGCGCCGAAGAAGCCCAAGCGCGCCCGTTCGCGGAGCAAGAAGGCCGTCGCCGAAGAGGCCGCGCCGGAAGCCGCTCCCGAAACGGCGGTCGAGGCTGTCGCCGAAACCGTGACCGAAAGCGTCGCCGTGGTCCCGCCGGAACCGACTCCCGAACCGGTTCAAGCGCCGGCCCCCGAGCCGGTCGTCGAGACCGCGCCCGAGCCGGCCGTGGAGGCGCCGCCGGAACCGGTGGTGGAAACGGCCCCGGCCGCTCCCGCCGAACCGGATCCGAACGAGATCACCACCCCGCCCGAAAAGCCCCGCAAGGGCTGGTGGCGCCGGTAGGCTGACCTGATGGCGGCCCGCGCATCGAAAGATGCGCGGGCCTAAATCGTCGCGAAGCCGAAGCGAGACCCTTGTTCCCTCGCCTCCGACTTCCAAGTTAGACTGGTCGTAGTTCGCGGGGGCGCGATCTGGAGATCACTCAATGACCTCGCGTAGCGGGCAAGCTGGGAGGCGACTCGGCGTGGCTTTGTCCGCGCTGGCGGTGCTCGCGTCCGGCGTCCCCCAGGCCGCCCTGGCCCAGGACGACGGCCCCTCCCTGATCCGGGACACCGAGATCGAGGAGATCCTCCACCACGACGCCGACCCGATCTATGCGGCGGCGGGCCTGGATCCCAGGACCGTGCGCATCCTGATCGTCGGCGACAAGTCGCTGAACGCCTTCGCGACCCAGGGCCTGCAGATGGGCCTGAACACCGGCCTGATTCTGCAGACCGAAAATCCAAACCAGCTGCGCGGCGTCATCGCCCACGAAACCGGACACCTGGCCGGCGGCCACCCGATCCGGTCGGGCGAGATGACCCGCGCGGGTCTGAAGCCCATGATCCTGACCATGGGCCTGGGCGTCCTCGCCGCCCTGGCCGGATCCGCCGACGGCGCGGCCGTGCTGCTGGGCAACGCCCAGTACGCTGGCGCGCTGGGCGCTCTCGGGTACAGCCGCGAGCAGGAATCACGCGCCGACCAGGCCGGCGCCGGCTTCCTGGAGGCGACAGGCCAGTCGGGCCGGGGTCTCGTCGAGTTCTTCGACAACTTCCGCTACCAGGAAGTCTTCGATCAGGCCCGCCGCTACGAATATTTCCGCAGCCACCCCCTGTCGTCCGAACGGATCGAGGTGCTGCGCAGCCGCGTCGAGCGCCAGCCGCACTACAGCGCCGTCGACACGCCTGAAGACCTGGCCCAGCACGAGATTATGAAGGCCAAGCTGGAAGGGTTCCTGAACCCGCAGATCGCCTTGATGAAGTACAAGGAGAGCGACACCGGCTTTCCGGCTCGCTACGCCCGCGCCATCGCCTATTACCAGATGAAGGAGCCCGACCGGGCCCTGCAGCTGTTGGAGCCTTTGATCGCCGACCACCCCGACAATCCCTATCTGTGGGAGCTGAAGGGCCAGATCCTGTTCGAGTTCAACCGGGTGGCCCTGGCCGAGGAGCCGCAGCGCAAGTCGGTGCAGCTGAAGCCCGACGCGGCCCTGCTGCGGGTCAATCTGGGCCAGACCCTGATCAATCTGAACGATCCCAAGAAGATCGAGGAAGGCGTCCAGGAGCTGAAGCGCAGCCTGCTGAACGACCCCGACAACTCGGTGACCTGGCGCCTGCTGGCCCAGGCCTACGACACTCAGAAGAAGGACGGCGAGGCGCGCCTGGCCACGGCCGAGCAGTACTATTCTATGGGCGCCGTGCGCGAGGCCAAGGTCTTCGCCATGCGGGCCCGTGAACTCCTGGGCAAGAACACCCCCGACTGGCGCCGCGCCACCGACATCATCTTGGCCTCACGCCCGTCCAACCAGGACCTGAAAGACCTGGCCAAGGACAGCGTGGCGCAATCCAGCCTTAGCCACTAGGCCAACCTCGGCCTATAGGCCGCCTCCTCTTCCACGTTCGAGATCTTCATGACCCTGCTTCGTCGCGTCGCGACCCTCGCCCTCCCCCTGGCCGTCACCGGCATGGTTCTCGCGGGCTGCGGCCCGGCCAAGCCCGACAAGGCGTTCGGTGAAAAGGTCCGCGCCTATCTGCTGGAGCACCCCGAGGTGCTGATGGAGGCCAGTCAGAAGCTTCAGGAGAAGCAGGCCGCGCAGCAAAGCGCCTCGGCCCAGAAGGCCATCGGCCAGTACCGTCAGGCCATCGAGCGCGACCCGCGCGACATCGTCATCAACCCGAACGGCTCGATCACCGTCACTGAGTTCTTCGACTATCGCTGCGGCTATTGCCGTCACGCCGCGCCCGAGATCGTCGAGCTGGTCCAGAAGAACCCCGACGTCCGCCTGGTGCTGAAGGACTTCGTGATCTTCGGCCACGACAGCGAGGCCGCCGCCCGCCTGGCGCTGGGCGCCAAGGACCAGGGCAAGAGCCTGGAACTCTACAAGGCGCTGATGGCCGAGAACGCCCTGGACGCCGCCGCCGCCCTACGGATCGCCGCCGGTCTTGGCATCGACATGACCAGGGCCAAGGCCGCCGGCGAGAGCGAGGCCGTCACCCAGCACCTGGCCGACACCGACACCCTGGCCAAGACCCTGCAACTGTCGGGCACCCCGGCCTTCATCGTCGGCGACACCCTGGTCCCCGGCGCGGACATCAACGCGCTGAAGCTGGCGATCGACCAGACACGCGCGGCCAAGGCGAAGGCGGGCTGAGGAGACGCCCTCGTCCTTCGACAAGCTCAGGATGAGGGCGACTTCACCCGCGCATCATTTGAAAACCTCACCCTGAGCTTGTCGAAGGGCGAGGTTTTCAGCGTCCGAGGTCAGATCAGCCCGCCCAGCGGCGAGCTCGGGTCCGCGTACAGGCGCTTCTGCATCCGGCCGGCCAGATACGCCTCACGCCCGGCGATGACCGCGTGCTTCATGGCCTTGGCCATGCGGATCGGGTCCTTGGCCTCGGCGATGGCGGTGTTCATCAGGATGGCGTCGCAGCCCAGCTCCATGCCGATGGCGGCGTCCGAGGCCGTGCCGACACCGGCGTCGACCAGCACGGGCACGCCGGCGTTCTCGACGATGATCCGCAGGTTCACGCGATTCTGGATGCCCAGCCCCGAGCCGATCGGCGCGCCCAGCGGCATGATCGCCACGGCGCCGGCCTCCTCAAGCTTGCGGGCATAGACCGGATCGTCGGAGCAATAGACCATCACCTGGAAGCCGTCTGCGACCAGCAGCTTCAGCGAGCGCAGGGTCTCTTCCATGTCCGGGAACAGGGTCTTGGGGTCGCTCAGGACCTCCAGCTTGACCAGGTCCCACCCGCCGGCCTCGCGCGCCAGGCGGAGGGTGCGCACCGCGTCCTCGCCGGTGAAGCAGCCCGCCGTGTTGGGCAGATAGGTGAATTCGCTGGGCTTGACGTAGTCGACCAGCAGCGGCTGCGTCGGGTCCGTCAGGTTCACGCGGCGCACGGCCACGGTGACGATCTCGGCCCCGGCCGCGCGAGCGGCGGCGGCGTTGGTCGCATAGTCCTTGTACTTGCCCGTACCGACGATCAGGCGCGAGCGGAAGGTGCGGCCGGCGACGGTCCAGGTTTCTTCGGTGTCCCCAGAAACCTGAGGCGTCGAGACGGTGTCGGGGGAAACATGCGCGTTCATGCGGCTGGTTTACGCCCGGGAAGCCGGCGTTTCAAATGCGGAGGATCAACCGCCGCCGATAAACGTCACGATCTCGATGCGGTCGCCCTCGACCAGTTCCGTGCCGGCATAGGTCGAGCGCGGCGCGATCTCGAGGTTGCGCTCGACCGCCACCTTGCGGGCGTCCAGGCCCAGGGCGCCCACCAGATCGGCGATCGTGACGACGTCGGCCACGTCCCGCTCTTCCCCGTTCAGTAAAAGCCTCATCTCACCTCCGAAGCGAGCCGTGCTTGTGACCCGGCGGAACCGGCTATACAAGACCCTCGGAATCGACGGCGGAGCCGCATGGTAAAACCGATCCACGTGCTGAGCGGACCCAACCTCAACCTGTTGGGGACCCGCGAGCCTGAGATTTACGGCAAGGACACGCTCGCGGATGTCCGTACGCGCTGTGAGGCGCGGGCGGCTTCGCGTGGCGTCGAGGTGGTCTTCCGCCAGTCCAACCATGAGGGTGTGCTGATCGATTGGGTGCACGAGGCGCGTGAGTCGGCTTCGGCGCTGATCATCAATCCGGCCGGCTACGGCCACACCTCGATCGCGCTTCTGGATGCGCTCAAGGCCTTGAGCATTCCGGTGATCGAGTGCCACCTGTCCAACCCGGCGGCGAGGGAGGAATTCCGCCGCCACACCTTCGTTTCGCTGGCCGCGACCGGGATCGTCTCCGGCTTCGGCGCGGCGAGTTATGAACTGGCGATCGAGGCTGCTTTCGGCCTGATCCGCGTTTAACAACGATAACGCCCGGCGTTTTTCCGCCGCCGAGGCGCTCAAGAGAACAAGGTAAGCTTCCATGTCGAACCCCAAGGCCCCCGCCGATCCGGTCGAAGCTCCGGCCATCGACGCCCGTCTGGTCCGCAAGATCGCGGACATCCTGAAGGACACGGGCCTCACGGAGATCGAGGTCGAGCACGCCGGCCTGAAGATCCGCGTGGCCCGTGAACTGACCGCGGCCCCGGTCAACTACGTCCAGGCCGCGGCTCCGGCCTATGCCCCGGCTCCGGTCGCCGCCGCCGCGCCCGCCGCGCCCGCCGCCGTCGAGGCAGCTCCGGCTCCGGCCGCCGCCCGTGGCGACGCCGTGAAGTCGCCGATGGTCGGCACGGTCTATCTGTCGCCCCAACCGGGCGCGGACGCCTTCGTGAAGGTTGGCGACACCGTTTCGGCCGGCCAGACGCTGTTGATCGTCGAAGCCATGAAGACCATGAACCCGATCGCGGCGACGAAGGCCGGCAAGGTCGTCGAAATCCTGGTCGCCGACGCCCAGCCCGTCGAGTTCGGCGAGCCTCTCGTCGTCATCGAGTAACGCTCATGTTCGACAAGATTCTCATCGCGAACCGGGGCGAGATCGCGCTCCGGGTTCACCGCGCCTGCAAGGAAATGGGCATCGCCACCGTGGCCGTCCACTCCGAGGCCGACCGCAACTCGATGTGGGTGCGCCTGGCGGACGAAAGCGTCTGCATCGGCCCCGCGCCGGCCGCCAAGAGCTACCTGAACATCCCGTCGATCATCGCCGCGGCC
Source organism: Caulobacter sp. FV1ye6ST (assembly GCF_058681225.1). NCBI lineage: Bacteria > Pseudomonadati > Pseudomonadota > Alphaproteobacteria > Caulobacterales > Caulobacteraceae > Caulobacter > Caulobacter sp. FV1ye6ST. Next base: position 2,296,927 of record NZ_CM178733.1, on the reverse strand, counting down.
GAGATTACCGGCGCCCAGGCGATCCACCCGGGCTATGGCTTCCTGTCGGAGAACGCCCGCTTCGCCGAGATCGTCGGCGCGCACGGCTTCACCTTCATCGGCCCGAAGCCCGAGCACATCCGGATGATGGGCGACAAGATCACCGCCAAGCAGGCCGTGAAGGACGCCGGCATCCCGGTCGTCCCCGGCTCTAACGGCGGCGTCTCGACCGAGGAAGAGGCCTTCGCGGCCGCCGACGAGATCGGCTTCCCGGTGCTGATCAAGGCCGCCTCCGGCGGCGGCGGTCGCGGCATGAAGGTCGCCCAGACGCGTGAAGACCTGGCCGAAGCGGTCTCGACGGCTCGCGCCGAGGCCCGCGCCGCGTTCGGCGACGACACGGTCTATATGGAGCGCTACCTTCAGAAGCCGCGCCACATCGAGCTGCAGGTCATCGCCGACAGCCATGGCAACGTGGTGCACCTGGGCGAACGCGACTGCTCGCTGCAGCGCCGCCACCAGAAGGTGCTGGAAGAAGCCCCCTCGCCCGCCCTGTCCGCCGAAGGCCGCGCCAAGATCGGCAAGGTGGTCGTCGACGCCGTCAAGGCCATCGGCTACCTGGGCGTCGGGACCATCGAGTTCCTGTGGGAGAACGACGAGTTCTTCTTCATCGAGATGAACACCCGCCTGCAGGTCGAGCACCCGGTCACCGAGGCCATCACCGGCATCGACCTGGTGCGCGAGCAGATCCGCATCGCCGCCGGCCTGCCGCTGTCGTTCACCCAGGAAGACGTCGTCTTCGAGGGCCACGCGATCGAGTGCCGGATCAACGCCGAGAACGCGCGGACCTTCACGCCCTCGCCGGGCGTGATCACCGACTTCCACGCCCCGGGCGGCCTGGGCGTTCGCCTGGATTCGGCGATCTACACCGGCTATGCGATCCCGCCCTACTACGACAGCCTGATCGGCAAGCTGATCGTGCACGGCCGGGACCGCGCCGAGTGCATCGCGCGCCTGAAGCGCTGCCTGGGCGAGATGGTCGTCGGCGGCATCGAGACCACGATCCCGCTGTTCCAGGACCTTCTGGTTCAGCCCGACATCCTGGCCGGCGACTACGACATCCACTGGCTGGAACGCTGGATCAAAGCGCAAGAGGCGTAGGTCCCGAACAGCGATGGACGACGCCTTCACGGTCGACGATCTGATCGCCTGCTACGCGCGCGGCGTCTTCCCCATGGCGGACGCCCGCGAGGACGAAAGCCTCTTCCTGATCGATCCCGAGCGGCGGGGCGTCCTGCCGCTCGGGGACTTTCATATTCCCAAGCGCCTGGCCCGCACGGTCCGCAACGGGCCGTACGAGGTGCGGATCGACACGGCTTTCGACACGGTCGTCGAAGCCTGCGCGGCCTCAAGGCCCGGGCGGGTCGAGACCTGGATCAACCACCCCATCCAACGCCTCTATGGCCAGCTCTACGCGCGCGGCCTGGCCCACAGCGTCGAGACCTGGCTGGGCGACGAGATGGTTGGCGGCCTCTATGGCGTATCGCTGGGCGGGGCGTTCTTCGGCGAGAGCATGTTCTCGACCGCGAGAGACGCCAGCAAGGTGGCGCTGGTGCATCTGGTGGCGCGGATGTTGGCCGGCGGCTATCAGCTGCTGGACACCCAGTTCCTGACCGATCACCTGACGCAGTTCGGCACGGTCGAGATCAGCCGCGCGGACTACCGCCGGCGGCTAGCCAAGGCCTTGGCGGTCCAGGGCGACTTCTACGGCTTGGCGGGCGGCGCGACCGGGATCGACTGCTTGCAGGCGATCAGCCAGGCGTCATAGACCGGATGCTGCAGCGGGTTCAGGCCCGGCGAGCTGGCGTACATCCAACCCTTGTAGACCTGACGTCCGGGCGGCGCGGCGCGTCCGGCCTGGGCCTTGGGCTGGGTGTCAACCACGACATAGGCCGCCGTTTCCGGGGCCACCTCATCGGCGGCGGCCGTCTCGCAGGCGCGGACCGTGAAGATCAGGGTCTTGTAGCGGATCGGCTGGCCGACCGGGACCTCGAACCGCATGGTCTCGGTCGTGACCTTGTCCAGGGCCTGCAGGATGGCGATCGTGTAGCGCTGGCGCTTGGCCGGCTCCGGCGGCTTGACCGGGGTCGTCGCGGCGGCCTTCGGCGGGGTCGTCGCGGCGGGCGGCGGTGAAGCCGGGGGAACGGGATTGGCGACCGCGGGCGAGACCGTGGTCGGCTGAGCCGGACGCAACTCGCCCGGCGTCGGCGCCGGCGCTACCGGGCGCGGAGCCGGCGCGACCGGGGCTTGGACGGCGGCCGGCGGGGTCTGGGCCTGCGGAGCGCTGTTCTGGCGCGCCACGGCGGCGCCCGTCGCGGCCAGGCCGGACAGGACCGCAGCGGTGGCGACCAGCAACGCCCGGCGGGCCATCGGGATTATTCCGGCTTCCAGGCTTCGTAGTCGCTGGTCGCGGCCGCGCGCTCGCCGCCACGGGTCAGCGACCCCTTCGGGCGCCAGGCGTGCACGGTGCCGGTCAGGTTCGGGATGTGATCCTTCTCCCAGTCGCGGCGGTTCAGCGGCGTCTGGGTCGGGACCTCGTCGAAGGTGTAGTGCAGCCAGCCGCTCCAGTCCGGCGGGACCTTGGAGGCCTCGGCATAGCCGCTGTAGATCACCCAGCGGCGCTTGCGCGCGTCATAGCTGTCGCTGTTGTCGCGGGCTTCGAAGTAGCTGTTGCCGTAATCGTCCTTGCCGACAAACAGGCCGCGGCGGCCGATGTGGAAACGCTGACCAATGGTCGCGCCGTTCCACCACGTGAAGATCGCTTTCAGCACTACGTTCGCACCCGAATTTATAAGGCTTCGCAGACCGCGACACGCACGGCGAAGCGGCCGGACTATAGGGTTTCGCGCCCTCAGCGTCCAGCGTCGCGCCATCGGCCGCGACTTCAACATCTTGTGGATTAGAGCCCCCACACCCGCAACATCTATTGAGGCTCGGCGATCAAGGTTCTAGCGTGGGGTGCGACCTTACGCGCATCCCGGCGGCACGGAATCAGCCGTTAGGAATTTGGTAAGACAATCAGACTGGCCGACCAGATCCGGAACTCGCCCATGCGCACCCCCGCCAAAGCCGCCGGAAGTGTTCCCGCGATGGAGTGGCGCGACCTCGAGCGCGCCGACGAGATCGTCGTGGTCTCGGCGCCCAGCGCGTGGAGCGACGCCCGAGTCGAGGCCTGGCTGGACTGGGCCGGCGAGATCGAGCCAAAGGCGGCCCTGGGCGGCGGCCCTGCCCGCTACGCCGAACGCGTGGCGCAGGCCGGCCTGGCGCGCGGCCTGTTCGGCGACAAGGCCGACGCCAGCGCCTTCCGCGAGGCCCTGCTGGCGACCATGCTGTCGGGGATCGCCACGCCGACCGGCGGCCAGGCGGGTCTGGACCTTTTGCCCGAGATCGCTGAGTTCGAGTTCCAAAGCATCGTCAGACAGAGCCTGGGCCGTCGCCGTGGCCGCGCCCTGGCCGCTCAGGCCTCGGCGCGGCTGGACGCCGCCCTGGCCCAGGTGGCCGACGCGGTCCGCCGCTGCTCCGGCGATCCGCGCGCCTGCGCCGACGTCCGCAAGAACCCGGCCCTGGCCCGCGCCGCCCGCAAGGCCCGCGAACTGGGCGCCGACGACCGCACCATCCTCGACGCCATCGCCACGGCCGACGCCCCGCGCACGCCGCTGGCCGAGCCGCCGGTCGTGGCGGAGATGGCGATGGTCACCTCGGCGTCGCGTCAGGACGTGGCCGCGGGCAACGAGGCCGCCGCCTTCGCCGCCCAGGTCGGCTGGGAGACCAGCGCCCTCACCCTGGCCCTGTCGCCGGTCGACGCGGAGCTCCTGGCGCGCGGCGTCGAGATCGGCGCGGCCATCGACGCCAGCGCCTTCCTCGACGCCGACGGCTTCGACGTCGAGCGCTTCACCTATGTCTGCCACCTGTGGGCCACGGCCCTGGAGCTGGAGCGCGGCGAGCGCCCGGCCCGCCTGGGCCTGGCCGGTGTCGGCGACTGCCTGCTCAGCCAGGGCTGGGCCCAGACCAGCACCGAAGGCCGCGACGGCGCGGCCGTCCTGTGGGCCCTCGCGGTGGGCACCGCGCTGTCGGCCAGCGCCGAGGCCGCCGCCGTCATGGGTCCGGACGCCGCCTTCGCCCAGGACAAGCAAAGCGTGCTCAAGACCCTGGCCGAGCGCCGGGTCCGCGCCGCCGCCTTGCGCTCGGCCCTGGCCACGGAGGCCGCCGCCGCCCTGGCCACCGCCCACGCCCTGGCCCGCAAGCACGGCCTGCGCTCCGCCGCCCTGGTCGGTCCGTTCGAGGACGCCGAAGCCACCCTACGCCTCGGCGGCGCTCCGGTCGGTCCGGCAGGCGCCATGTCCCCGGTATCGGTCGCCCAAACCGCCGACGGCTTCCTGCTCCCGACCTTCAGCCCCGCCGCCTTCGAGGCGCTGTCGAGCGAAGGCGTCGACCTGGACGCCGCGCGCCGCCACGCCCTGGGCCACGGCTCGCTGGCCGAGAGCCCGGCCATCGACCACGCCATGCTGCAGGCCCGCGGCTTCACCGCCCACGAGATCGAGAAGGCCGAGCACGCCCTTCGCGAGAACCACGGCCTGCGCGCCGCTTTCGCCCCGGCCGTGATTGGCGCGGGCTTCCTGCGTGACGTGCTGGGCGCCTCGGCCGAGGACGTGGCCCGCCGCGACTTCGACACCCTGGCCTTCGCCGACTTCTCGGCGACCGAGATCGCCGCCGCCGAGCGTCACGCCCTGGGCGCCGGCTCGCTGAACGACTGCGACGCGCTCAATCCCGAACTGCGCGAGGCCTTCAAATCGGTCGAGGCCCCGGCCCTCGCCGATCGCCTGGCCATGCTGGCCGCCGTAGAAGCCTTCGCCTGCCTGCCGACAGCGGTCTCCATCTCCGTGGCCTTCGACAGCCGCCCGGCCGACGCCGTGCGCGCCCAGGCCGCCGCCGCCCGCTCGGGCATTCGAGCGCTGCGCCTGCAACGCGCCGCCGCGCCGGCGGACTTCAAGCTGGACCTGCCCGACGAGCCCGCCGCCGAAGCGCCGCGCGCCGCCTCGCCCCTTCGCGAACAGATGGCCCGCGAACCCGTCGTCACCGAGCGGGTGGTCGAGAAGATCGTCGAGCGCGACCGCTCGCGCCGCCGCCTGCCCGATCGCCGCAAGGGCTACATCCAGAAGGCGGCCGTCGGCGGCCACAAGGTCTATCTGCACACCGGCGAGTACGAGGACGGCGAGCTTGGCGAGCTGTTCATCGACATGCACAAGGAAGGCGCGGCCTTCCGCAGCCTGATGAACAACTTCGCCATCGCCGTGTCGCTGGGCCTGCAGCACGGCGTGCCGCTGCACGAGTTCGTCGACGCCTTCGTCTATACGAAGTTCGAACCGGCGGGTCCGGTCACCGGCAACGACTCGATCAAGTCGGCGACCTCGATCCTGGACTACGTCTTCCGCGAGCTAGGCGTGTCGTACCTGGGACGCGACGACCTGGCCAATGGCGATCCGGGCGAGTTCAACGCCGACGGCCTGGGCGCGGGCAAGGGTCGACCGGGCGACGAGTTCGACGAAGCCGAGCCTGCTCCAGTGCCAGCCAGCCTGTTCATTTCAAAAGGTTTTTCGCGCGGAGCCGCGCATGACAACCTGGTCTTCGCCTCGTTCGGCCGCCGCCGTGTGGAAGGCCAGGATCGCCCCGGCGCCGAGGGCGAGATGTGCCCGGCCTGCGGCGACCTCTCGCTGACCAAGCGCGGCGGCATGACCGTCTGCGACACCTGCGGGGCCCAGTCGGACCGCCCGGGACCGATAGCCTCGTCTTGATCGCGTTCGGTTGGCGTTAAGCTTGCTTCGGCAGGGTGCGAACGCCCCTTTCGCGTAGGACCCGCGCCAGAATGAAACCGATCGCTCTTCTTCCGGCCCTCGCCGTGCTGGTCCTGGCCAGTTCGGCCGCCGCCCAGAACGCCGGCCAGATCTCGGCCGTCCGCAACGGCGCCAGTTGCCCGCGCTGCAACCTGTTCCAGGCCGACCTGTCGAACCTGGAGCTGAAGAACAAGAACCTGACGGGCGCGCGCCTGCGTCAGGCAGACTTCTCGACGGCGATCATGAACCGCACCCGCTTCACCGGCGGCGACCTGCGCGACGTCAACGCCTATGGCGCGGTCATGACCGGCGCCAGCTTTGTCCGCGCGGACCTGACCAACGCCAGCTTCGTCGGGGCCTATCTGCAGGGCGCGAATTTCTCCGGGGCCAGACTATCGGGAGCCAACTTCTCGGGCGCCGAAATGGACCGTGCGATCGGCCTCACCCAGGCGCAGCTGGACAAGGCGTGCGGCGACGGGTCGACCTATCTGCCGGGCAAGCTGCGCATCCCGCTCTGCCGTTAAATCCCCGTCATTACCGCAATTTAAGTGGCTTCCAGCGGGCCGTCGGTTCAAACCGTAACTCACACAGTCGCGTATGGACTGAACGGAGAACTTGATGTCCCGCCTGGGCGCTTCCATCGCCGCGTTGACCCTGAGCCTGCTGGCCATGTCCGGCCAGGCCCAGGCCTCGATCGAAGACAAGGACGTCGCCAAGCTGACCTCCTTCGGCGGGATGTGCGCCAACTGCGATCTCGCGGGCCGCAAGCTGATGAACGCCAAGTTCGCCGGCGCCAGGTTCGTCAGGGCCATACTGATCGGCTCCGACCTGCGCGGCGCGATGTTCTACGGCTCTGACTTCGGCTGGGCAGACCTGAGCCGCGCCGACCTGCGCGGCGCCGAGATGCGCGGCGCGAACTTCACCGGCGCGAACTTCACCGACGCCCGCATGTCCGGCATCGAGAGCAGCGGCGCCAACTTCACCCAAGCCACCCTCCTCCGCGTCGACCTCTCGTCGGCCGAGTTGCACGCCGCCCAGATGACCGGCGCCAACCTGCAGAAGGCGCGTTTCGCCAACGCCGAGCTGATCGCCGCCAACCTGTCGGGCGCAAACGCTCGTGACGCCGACTTCTCGAACGCCGACATCAACCACGCCAACTTCCAGGGCGCGCGCTTCGACGGCGCCCGGTTCCGCAACGCCGACATGACCGGCTCGAACCTGCGCGGCGCCATCTTCAACGGCGCGGACTTCCGCAACGCCGACCTGACCATGGTCAATCTCAGCGCCGCCGATCTGTCGAGCGCCCGTGGCCTGGAACAGGATCAACTGGACGAGGCCTGCGGCGACAGCTCCACCCGCCTGCCGTCGGGCCTGACCGTCCGGCCGTGCAACGGGATCAAGGGCGGACGCTTCATGCTCCTTCGGGAGGTTCCCAAGGCCCCGCCGGCCCCGCCCGCGCCCCCTGCCCCGCCAGCGCCCAAGAAGTGGTGATCGTCGCTCAAGGCCAGCCGACCAAGAAAAAGCCCTCCGATCTTTAGACCGGAGGGCTTCTTTGTTTCTGGGCTCTACCGCCCGCGCACTAAACCTTGATCGGCGGCGCGGTGCGGATGTGCAGCTCCTTGAGCTGCTTGTCGAGCACGTTGGCCGGCGCGTTCATCAGCAGGTCCTGGCCCTGCTGGTTCAGCGGGAAGGCGATGACTTCGCGGATGGCGACCTGGTCGGCCAGCAGCATGACGATACGGTCGATGCCAGGAGCCAGACCACCGTGCGGCGGGGCGCCATAGCGGAAGGCGTTCAGCATGCCGCCGAACTGGTCCTCGACCACTTCCGGGCCATAGCCGGCGGTGGCGAAGGCCTTCAGCATGATCTCGGGCTTGTGGTTCCGGATCGCGCCCGAGCACAGCTCGTAACCGTTGCAGACGATGTCGTACTGATAGGCGCGGATGGTCAGGGGGTCCTGGGTCTCCAGAGCCTCCAGACCGCCTTGCGGCATCGAGAACGGGTTGTGCGAGAAGTCGACCTTCTTCTCTTCCTCGTTCCACTCGAACATCGGGAAGTCGACGATCCAGCAGAACTTGAACTGGTTCTCGTCGACCAGCTTCAGCTCCGTGCCGACCCGCGTGCGGGCCAGGCCAGCGAACTTCGTGAACACCGAGGGATCGCCGGCCACGAAGAAGGCGGCGTCGCCGGCGCCGAGGCCCAGCGATTCCATCAGGGCCTGCGTCGGCTCGCCCAGGTTCTTGGCGATCGGGCCGCCCCAGCCGCCTTGGTCTTCCGACCAGAACACGTAGCCCAGGCCCGGCTGGCCTTCGCCCTGAGCCCAGCTGTTCATGCGATCGCAGAAGGCGCGGCTGCCGCCGGTCGGCGCCGGGATCGCCCAGATCTGGTTCTTGGCGTCCGCGCCCAGGATCTTGGCGAACAGGCCAAAGCCGCCCTCACGGAAGTGCTCCGAGACGTCCTGCATCTTGATCGGGTTGCGCAGGTCCGGCTTGTCGCTGCCGTACCAGGCCATCGACTGGGCATAGGTCAGGCGCTCGAAGCCCTGGTGCTCGAACGATTGGCCGAAATCGTTGGTGAAGGTGTGGGTTCCGTCGATCGGCGAGACCGGCTTGCCGCTCGAGAATTCCTCGAACACGCCGTGCATCACCGGCTCGATGGCCGCGAACACGTCTTCCTGCGTCACGAAGCTCATCTCGACGTCGAGCTGGTAGAATTCCAGCGAACGGTCGGCGCGCAGGTCTTCGTCGCGGAAGCACGGGGCGATCTGGAAATAGCGGTCGAAGCCGGAGACCATCAGCAGCTGCTTGAACTGTTGGGGCGCCTGCGGCAGGGCGTAGAACTTCTCGGGGTGCAGACGCGAAGGCACCAGGAAGTCGCGCGCGCCTTCCGGCGAGCTGGCCGTCAGGATCGGCGTCTGGAACTCGTTGAAGCCTTGCGCGAACATGCGGTTGCGGATCGACTGGATCACGCGCGAGCGCAGGACAATATTCTTGTGCAGGGTCTCGCGACGCAGGTCGAGATAGCGGTGCTTGAGGCGGATTTCTTCCGGATAGTCCGGCTCGCCGAAGACCGGCAGCGGCAACTCGGCGGCCTCGGACAGCACCTCGACGGCCGAGACGCGGATCTCGATCTCGCCGGTCGGCAGGTTCGGGTTCACGACGCTGGCGTCACGGGCGACGACCTCGCCGTCGATCTTGATCACGCTTTCGGCGCGCAGGCGCTCGACGATCGCGAAGCCCGGGGTCTCCGGGTGCAGGACGAGCTGCGTCAGACCGTGGTGGTCGCGCAGGTCGATGAAGACCAGCCCGCCGTGGTCGCGCTTGCGGTGGATCCAGCCCGACAGGCGCACCGAGGAACCGGTGTCGGAGGCGCGCAGAGCGCCGCAGTTGTGGGTGCGATAGGCGTGCATGGAGGTCATGAAAGTCTTGAATACGCGGTGATTTGCAAGGCGCGGTAAGGCGCACGTGGGCGCCATGATGTCAAGGATTCTGGGACGGCCAATGGGACGGGCCTTGCACTCGCACGGCCCGTCCGCGGACGCTTTTCAGCCCTAAGCGGCCTCGACGATGGCCAGGAAGTCCTTGGCCTTCAGCGAGGCGCCGCCGACCAGGGCCCCGCCGACGTCCGGCGCGGCCAGGATCTCCCGGGCGTTCTCGGGCTTCACCGAGCCGCCGTAGAGGATCTGGACGGCGGCGCCATGCTCGCCGAACAGAGCGACCAGCTCGGCGCGGATCGCCGCGTGCATCTCGATGATGTTGTCGACCGAGGCCACGTGGCCCGTGCCGATCGCCCATAGCGGCTCATAGGCGACATTGAAGGCCTTGCCGGCCAGGCAGGGCGGCAGGGAGTTGTGCAACTGGCCGACGACGAAGGACACCGCCTCCCCCGCTTCCCGCTGGGCCAGGCTCTCGCCGACGCAGACGATGGGCTCCAGGCCCGCGGCGATGGCGGCCTCGGCCTTGGCGGCGACCTGCTGGCAGGTTTCGCCGTGATCGGTGCGCCGCTCGGAGTGGCCGACGATGACCAGGGTTCCGCCGGCGTCGGCGATCATCTCGGCCGAGATGTCGCCGGTGTGCGCCCCACTGGCCTTGCCGTGGCAGTCCTGACCGCCGGTCAGGAGATGAGAACCCTCGACCGCCTCGGCGAGGCGGTGCAGCAGGGTGGCGGGCGGGAAGATGGCCACGCGGGCCCCGGCGGGCTGACGCTCCAGGCCCGCGGCGACCGCGCACGCCTCGTCGAGCGCGGCGGAGAGGCCGTTCATCTTCCAGTTTCCGGCGATCAGCGGCCGGGGAGTCGTGTTCGATAAGGTCATGAAGGCCTTCTTGGGGTCACGGTCCCCTGGGAAGTCAAGTCCACGCCGCTTGCCCACGCGCACACGGCTCTACTATACCCGCTGCTCTCGACCGCCGTGCTCATTCGCGCGGCGATCCGCCTGGAAGGTTTTCGAACGCATGCTCGCCGGTTTCCGCTCCTTCGCCAAATCGCCGTTCGCGGTGCTGCTGTTTGGCTTGCTGATCGTCAGCTTCGCCATTTTCGGCATCAGCGACGTCTTCAAGGGTCCCAAGGGCTCAGGCGTGATCAGCGCGGGCTCGCGCACACTGTCCGCCCAGGACTTCAAGCTGCGCTTCGACAACTACCGCAAGGGCATGGAACAACGCAGCGGCCAGGCCCTGACGCCCGACCAAGCTGTCGAGCAGGGCATCGACCGCCAGATCGTCCAGGAACTGGCTCTGCAGGAATCGATCGCCGCGGCCATCCAGGGGATGGGCGTGAAGCCGTCGGACAAGCTGGTCGGCGACATCGTGCACCAGCAGATGAGCCAGCTGCCGCCCAACCAGCGGCCGTTCAACCCGATCACCGGCAAGTTCGACCCGCAGATGTATGCCGGCCTCCTGGCCCAGAACAACCTGACACCGGCGAACTACGAAGCTTCGCTGCGCGACGAGATCGCCAACGCCCACTTCTTTTCCGCGGTCGCCGGCGGCCTGAAGGCCCCGCGCATCTATGCCGCCCTGCAAGGCGCCTATGTGCTGGAAGCGCGCGACGTCGCCGCCTTCGCCGTGAACCCGGCCTCGGTCGAGCGCCCGGCCCCGCCGACCGACGCCCAGCTGACCGCCTTCATGAAGGAAAACGCCGAGCGCCTGACTCGTCCGGAAACCCGCGTGCTGTCGATCATGCGCGTCAGCGCCAAGGCGCTGGAGCCGACCGTCGCCATCGATCCGGCCGCCGTGCGGAAGGCCTATGATTTCCGCAAGGACAGCCTGGCCAAGCCCGAGACCCGCACGATCATCCAGATCGTCGCTCCGGACGCCAAGGCGGCCGCCACCATTTCGCAGCGCCTGACCAAGGGCGAGGATCCCGTCGCTGTCGCCAAGACGTTCGGCAAGACCCCGCTGGTTCTGAACGACAAGCCCAAGACCGCCGTTCCGGACCGCAAGGTCGCCGACGCCGCCTTCAGCCTGGCCGCCGGTCAGGTGAGCGGCCCGATCACGGGCGAGCTGGGCGTCTCGGTCATCAAGATCGTCAAGGTCACGCCGGGCTCGACCGCCTCGCTGGAGAGCGTGCGCCCGCAGATCGAGGCCGAGGTGCGCACCCAGGCTTCGCAGACCAAGGCCTACGACCAGACCCAGGTCTATCAGGACGCCCATGACGCCGGCGCCGACCTGGTCGCCGCGGCTAGCAAGGCCGGCGCCCTGGTGCTGACGACCGCCCCGATCACCGCCCAAGGCGCGGACGAGACGGGCCAACCCGTCGCCGGCCTGACGCCGGACATCGTCAAGACCGCCTTCGGCCTGTCGCAGGGCGGCGAAAGCGACCTGATCGAGGCCGGCAAGGGCGAATACTACGCCGTGAAGGTCGAGAAGGTCGTCCCGGCAGCCCTGCCGCCCCTCGCCGAGATCAAGCCACAACTGACCGCCGTCTGGATGGGCCAGGAACTGAGCAAGCGCCTGAAGGCCAAGGCCGACGAACTGGTCGCTCGCGTCAAGAAGGGCGAGTCGATCGAGGCTGTCGCCGCTTCGGTGCAGTCCAAGGTCCAGAAGGTGCCGGGCCTGTCGCGCCAGAACGCCCAGCAGCACATGGGCCTGGGCCGCGAGTTCCTTGGCGCCGCCTTCCAGGCCAAGAACAATGAGGCCTTCGCCACCCGCGCTGGTCCGCAGGGCGAGGCCTATGTCGTCGCCAAGCTGGAGGCCATCCGTTCGGCCCCGACCGCCGCCATCGCCCAGATCGCCGCCATGGCGGGCGCCCAGTCGGGTGAAAGCCTGATGCGCGACCTCGGCGAAGCCTCCCGCAACGCCGCCAAGGTCCAGCTTAAGACCAAGAGCAACCTGACCCTGGCGCGCCAGGCCATCGGCGTCGACACCGACGCCCTGGCCAAGGCGGAAGCCGCCAAGGGCGGAAAGAAAGCCGAGTAATGAGTCTGGAGCCCGCGTTCGACGCCTTTTCGGAAATCTATGATTCCGGACGGCAGCAAGTCGTCTGGACCCGCCTGATCGACGATCTCGAGACCCCCGTCTCGGCCTATCTGAAGATCGCCCAAGCGCGTCCCTACAGCTTCCTGTTCGAGAGCGTCGAAGGCGGGGCCTGGCGCGGTCGCTACTCGATCGTGACCATGAACCCGGACCTGGTGTGGCGCTGTCGCGGCGACCAGGCCGAGCTCGCCGAGGGCGACGACATCGCCGCCGGGCGCTACACGCCCCAGCCGGGCGGCGCTCTGGACAGTCTGCGCGACCTGGTGGCTCAGGCGCGGATGGAGTTGCCCAAGGGCCTGCCGCCCATGGCCGCCGGCGTGTTCGGGGCCCTGGGCTACGATCTGGTGCGCCTGGTCGAGCGCCTGCCCGACATCAACGAGGACACTCTGGGCCTTCCGGACGGGATCATGACCCGCCCGTCGATCGTCGCCGTCTTCGACGCCATCGCCCAGGAGATCATCCTGACCACGGCCGTACGCCCGAAAGCCGGCGTCTCGGCCCACGACGCCTACGCCGCCGCCCGCGCGCGGATCGAGACGGTGATGGCCGACCTGCACCGGCCGCTGGCCCACGACGCGCCGCGCGCTCCCCGGGGGCCGATGGACTTCACGACTCCGGTCAGCCGCGCCGACTACGCCGATGTCGTCGCCAAGGCCAAGGACTACATCGCCGCCGGCGACATCTTCCAGGTCGTGGCCAGCCACCGCTTCCGCGCGCCCTTCGACCTGCCGCCGTTCGCGCTCTATCGCTCGCTGCGCCGGACCAATCCGTCGCCGTTCCTGTTCTTCCTGAACCTGGACGGCTTCAACCTGGTCGGCTCCAGCCCCGAGATCCTGGTCCGCCTGCGCGACAACAAGATCACCATCCGGCCGATCGCCGGCACCCGTCCGCGCGGCGCCACGCCCGAGGAAGACGCGGCGCTGGAAGCCGAACTACTGGCCGATCCCAAGGAACGCGCCGAGCACCTGATGCTGCTGGATCTGGGCCGCAACGACGTGGGTCGCGTGGCCATGCTGAACCACCAGGGCCGCAATGCTCCCGCTGAGCGTCCCAAGGGTCCGAACGTTCGCGTGACCGAGAGCTTCAAGATCGAGCGCTACAGCCACGTCATGCACATCGTCTCGAACGTCGAGGGCACGGCGCCCAACGGCGTCGATCCGGTCGACGTGCTGATGGCCGCCCTGCCCGCCGGCACGCTGTCGGGCGCGCCCAAGGTGCGGGCCATGGAAATCATCGACGAGCTCGAGGTCGAGAAGCGCGGCATCGGCTATGCCGGCGCTGTCGGCTACTTCGGCGCCGACGGTTCGGTCGACACCTGCATCGTGCTGCGCACGGCGCTGGTCAAGGACGGCATGATGTACGTCCAGGCCGGCGGCGGTATCGTCGCCGACAGCGATCCGGACGCGGAATATGACGAGACCCTGCACAAGTCCCGCGCCCTCAAGCGCGCGGCCGAGGAAGCCTGGCGATTCAGCTGAGCCTTAGGGCTGACGTCTTCCCTTTGGACTAAGGACCGCCCAGCCGGTCGTCCGGGAGGTGCTGAGTGACCGCCGGCGGCGCCAACACCATCACCGTGGCGAAGGCCAGCGCGCAGATCGCGGCGAAAGCCGCGGCGACCAGAACCGGCCCCATCTTCTGGATACGGTTCTTGCGCCGCAGCAGCGCGCGGACATAGGCGACGGCGACGGGGTCCAGGGCGGAATCACGCGGGTCCATCCCCATATGATGCTTGAAGACCGCGACCGCTGTAACCGTAACTGAAAGCCGCGCGCGAAAATGCCGCTACACATCAGGCCCGCGCAGGCTAGAACCGACCTCCGAAAGGCGGCGTCATGATCCTGGTCATCGATAACTACGACAGCTTCACCTACAACCTCGTCCACTATCTGAACGAGCTGGGGGCCGAGACGGTCGTCTACCGCAACGACGCGCTGACCGTGCAGGAGGCCTTGGGCCTGGCGCCGGCCGCCGTGCTGCTGTCTCCCGGCCCCAAGGCCCCGGACCAGGCCGGTATCTGCCTGCCGCTGCTGCGCGCCGCGCCCGAGGATCTGCCGATTCTGGGCGTCTGCCTGGGCCACCAGGCCATCGGCCAAGCCTACGGCGGCGAGGTCATCCGCGCCAAGGCCGTGATGCATGGCAAGGTCAGCAAGGTCCGCCACGACGACAAGGGCATCTTCAAGGGCCTGCCCAACCCCTTCACAGCGACGCGCTATCACAGCCTGGCGGTCCGCCGCGAAGACCTGCCGCCGGAGCTGGAGGTCACCGCCTGGACCGACGATGGCGAGATCATGGGCGTGCAGCACAGGACCCGCCCCGTGTTCGGCGTCCAGTTCCACCCGGAGTCGATCGCCACCGAGGGCGGCCACCAGATGCTGGCCAACTTCATGGACCTGTCGGGCGTCAAGCGCGACGCGGCGATCTGGGTCTAGCCGAGCCATGTCCGACGCTTTCAAGCCGCTGCTGGCCAAGCTGGCCGACGGCCAGACCCTGGACGACGCCGACGCGGAGATCTTCTTCGCGGCGTGCCTGCGCGGCGAGCCGACCCCGGCCCAGGTCGCCGCCGCCGTCACCGCCATGCGCCTGCGCGGGGAAACCGTGGGCGAGATCGCCGCCTGCGCCCGCGCCATGCGCCGCGCGGCCGTGCAGCTGGAGCATCCGTACGAGGTCATCGACGTCTGCGGCACCGGCGGCGATGGCCTGCATACCCTGAACATCTCCACCGCCGTCGGCTTCGTGGCCGCCGGTGGAGGCCTCAAGGTCGCCAAGCACGGCAACCGCGCCATCACCTCCAAGTCCGGCACGGCCGACGTCCTGACCGCCCTGGGCGTCAATATCGACGCCACGCGCGAGCAGCAGCGGCGTGCTCTGGACGAGGCCGGGATCTGCTTCCTGTTCGCCCAGGCCCATCACGGCGCGATGAAGCACGTCTCGCCGATCCGCCAACAGCTGGGCTTCCGCACCATCTTCAACCTGCTGGGCCCGCTGACCAATCCGGCCGGCGCCAGGCGACAGGTGGTCGGCGTCTCGGCCCCGCGCTTCGTCGAGCCGATCGCCAAGGCGCTGGGCGCGCTGGGCGCCGAGCGCGCCTGGTCGGTGCACGGCTCGGGCATGGATGAACTGACCACCACGGGCGAGACCGAGGTCGCCGAATGGCGCGACGGCCGCATCCATCTCTTCAAGATCACGCCCGAGGCCGTAGGCCTGCCGCGCGCCTCGCTGTCGGACATCACCGGCGGCGACCCCGACTTCAACGCCGCCGCCCTGACCCGCCTGTTCGACGGCGAACAGGGCGCCTATCGCGACATCGTGCTGCTGAACGCCGCCGCCGCCTTCCTGGTCGCCGACAAGGTCGAGACCCTGGTCGAGGGCATCGCGCTGGCCGCCGACATCATCGACGAAGGCCGCGCCAAGGCGGCCCTTGCCGGCCTGGTGGCCGCAACGAATACGGAAGCCGCCGCATGACCGACATCCTCGCCAAGATCGCCGCCTACAAGCGCGACGAGGTCACCGACCGCAAGCGTCGCCGCACCCAGGCCGCCCTGGACTCCGCGGCCCGCAACGCCTCGTCGCCGCGCGGCTTCAAGCGGGCGCTTGCTCAAGGCCACGCGCCCGGCAAGCTGTCGCTGATCGCCGAAATCAAGAAGGCCTCGCCCTCCAAGGGCCTGATCCGCGCCGACTTCGATCCGCCGGCCCTGGCCAGAAGTTACGAGGCCGGCGGCGCGGCGTGCCTGTCGGTGCTGACCGACGGACCCAGCTTCCAGGGCGCCGACGCCTATCTGATCGACGCCCGCGCGGCCGTCAGCCTGCCCTGCATCCGCAAGGATTTCCTGGTGGATCCCTGGCAGGTGTCCGAGAGCCGCGCCCTGGGCGCCGACGCCATCCTGGTCATCCTGGCGATGATCGACGACGTCCTGGCCGCCGAGCTGATGGCCGAGGCCAAGCGCCTGGGCATGGACGCCCTGATGGAGGTCCACGACGAGGCCGAGATGGCCCGCGCCGGCGCTCTGGGCGCGGACCTGGTGGGCATCAACAACCGCGACCTGAAGAGCTTCGTCGTCGATCTGGCCGTCACCGAACGGCTGTCGGCCCAGGCGCCGAAAGACGCCCTGCTGGTCACCGAGAGCGGCATCTTCACCCACGACGACGTGGTGCTGATGGAGGCGACCGGGGCCAAGGCCATGCTGGTCGGCGAAAGTCTGATGCGCCAGGCCGACGTCACGGCCGCCACCAAGGCCCTGCTCGGCTGACGGTTTGGGTACGCGCCATCTGGCGTTTTCCCCCTCGCCCGCTCACAGTCCCCTCAACAAGAAAAGCCGCCGCGTCAGGACGTCGGCGGACGCCACGCGAGGAAGCGCGAATGCATTGGGTCGCCCGCGTGGTGAATTGGTCCCTCGTCGCCTTCTTCAAGCGCGAGGGCTGGACGATCGAGGGCTCGGCGCCGACCACGACGCGCAAGTTCGTGATCATCGCCGCGCCGCACACCAGCAACTGGGACTTCGTCTATTTCCTGGGGGCGGCCGACGCGCTGAACCTGAAGCTCAGCTTCATGGGCAAGGCCTCGCTGTTCCGCTGGCCATTCGAGAAGCTTATGAAGGACCTGGGCGGCGTGCCGATCGACCGCTCCCAGTCGCGCGATACGGTCCAGGCCATGGCCGACGAGTTCGCCCGCCGCGACGAGTTCATGCTGACGATCTCGCCCGAGGGCACGCGCGGCAAGGCTGGCGGCTGGAAGACAGGCTTCTACAACATCGCCCTTAAGGCGGGCGTGCCGATGGTGCCTGGCTTCATGGACTACAAGCGCAAGGTCGTGGGCCTGGGTCCGGCGATGATTCCCAGCGGCGACTACGAGAAGGACCTGGCGGCGCTGGCGGCGTTCTATGCGCCGGTCACGCCCAAGCATCCGGAACTGAAGACCATCCTCTAGGGTGGATCAACGGCCGGGTTGGCTGAAGCTTGACCGCTCGCTAGGGTCCGGGCCGCTCTACCCAAAAAGGAATCGGATGCGGGCCTTTCTCTCCAAGCTACGGCGCGCCATGTCGCTGACGCCAGCGCCGCCGCCGTCCGACGCCGTCGCCGCTCCACAGGAGCTCTGGCACCTCGTCGGCGCCGCCGACGCCGACTTCATCCGCGTGGGCCAGCAGTTCAAGGAACTGTTCGTCGCCGCCGGCCTGCAGCCGCATCACGCCATCCTCGACGTCGGCTGCGGCATCGGCCGCGCCGCCGCGCCCCTGGTCGACTACCTCGACGCGAGAGGCCGCTATGCCGGCTTCGACGTCATGACCCAGGCCATCGACTGGTGCAAAGCCAACATCGCCGTCGGCGACCCGCGTTTCGACTTCACCCATGCCGACATGCACAGCGACCGGTACAATCCGGAGGGCTCGCGGCCGGCCAGCACCTTCGTCTTCCCCTATCCGGACGCCAGCTTCGACTATGTCTGGCTGGGCTCGGTGTTCACCCACCTGCTGGCCGCCGATCAGGCCCAGTTCGCCCGCGAGATCGCGCGGGTGCTGAAGCCGGGCGGGACCAGCATCGTCTCCTGGTACCTGATCGACGACGAGGCCCGCGCCAATACCGGAAACGGCGATATCGCCTTCGACTTCGTCCACGCCCTGGACGGCTGCTGGACCGCGACCCCCGACCTGCCTGAGGCGGTGATCGGTTACGACCTGAAGCCGATCCTGGCGCAGTACGAGGCCCTGGGCTTCGACGTGCTGAACCAGGCCCTTGGCGTCTGGCGCCGCCAGCCGATGCAGGACCAGGACATCATCATCGCCCGCAAGCGCGCTTGAAAGCTTTCGTTAAGCTTTTGATTCTGGTCGTCTTTTCCACTCTCAGAAGTTCTAGCCTTTGAATTTCCTCGACTTTTGACCAGCGGCGACGCTCGACTTGACTTTAAGGAAGAACGCCTAGAGAACATTCGCGAGGTTTGCGGTTTGTTCCGCGCTCCAGCCGAGGTCGACATGCTTACCCGCAAGCAGCACGAACTGCTGATGTTCATCCACGAGCGGATCAAGGAGACCGGCGTCTCCCCGTCTTTCGACGAGATGAAGGAGGCCCTGGACCTGGCGTCCAAGTCGGGCATCCACCGGCTCATCACGGCCCTGGAGGAACGCGGCTTCATTCGCCGTCTCGCGCACCGCGCCCGCGCGCTGGAAGTGGTGAAGCTGCCGCAGCAGGCCACGACGGCCGCTCCGCCCAAGGGGCGCGGCGCCTTCCGGCCGCAGGTGTTCGAAGGCGGCGGCGCGCCGTCGTCGGCTCCCGCATCCGCCCCGCCGGCCAATGACAGCCGCGAACTGCCGATCCTGGGCAAGATCGCCGCCGGCACGCCGATCGACGCCATCCAGCACGAGCGCGAGCGCCTGCCGGTGCCTGAATCGATGCTGGGCAATGGCGAGCACTATGTCCTCGAGGTGCAAGGCGACTCGATGATCGAGGCCGGCATCCTCGACGGCGACTATGTGATCATCAAGAAGGGCGACACCGCCACCTCGGGCGAGATCGTGGTCGCCCTGGTCGGCGAGGAAGCCACCCTCAAGCGCTTGCGCAAGAAGGGCGGTTCGATCGCCCTGGAAGCCGCCAATCCGAAATACGAGACCCGCATCTTCGGCCCCGACCAGGTCGAGGTGCAGGGTAAGCTGGTGGGCCTAATCCGCCGATATCACTAGGCGTTCCAGAGCGCTCGAAATTCGGCCCCGATCTTCATCCGAGGATCGGGGCCTTTTCGTACGGAGGTGACGCTTAGAGCCGGCCCTCCTCCGCCAGACGCTTGGCGGCCACGTCGAAGCCGGCCCAGGCCGCCGCCGCCAGCGATCCGCCCGTGCTGACCCGGCGCACGCCCAGAGCGCCCATGCTCGCGACCGACATATCCGCTCCCCAGAGCAGGACGTTGACCGGCTTGGGCGCCACGGCCTGGACGATCGCGCGGATCTCGTCCGGATCGGTCACCGCTGGCGCGTAAAGGCAATCAGCGCCCGCCTCCGCATACGCCTTGAGCCGCTCCAGGATCGGGGCAAGATCGCGGTTGCCGCGCAGATAGCCCTCGGCGCGGCCGACCAGGATCACGTCCTGGCCCGAAGCGTCGATCGCCGCGCGGGCGGCCTTGAGGCGCTCCACCGCGACCGCGAGATCGTAGAGCGCCGAGCCCGACCAGTCCTCGATGGACAGGCCCGCCACACCAGCCTCAATGGCCAGGGTCACGCTCTCGCCGACGCCTTCGGGCGTGTCGGAAAAGCCGGCCTCGAAATCGGCGTTCACCGGCAGGTCGGTGGCGGCGCAAAGCACGCGCAGATGGGCGATGACCTCGTCGCGGGTGACCTGGCCGTCGTCCTTGCCCATGGACCAGGCCATGCCGGCGCTGGTAGAGGCCAGAGCCTTGAACCCCTGCTTCTGCAACCGCTTGGCGCTGCCGCCGTCCCAAGGGTTCGGCAGAGTGAAGCAGCCGTCGGCGTGCAGGGCGCGGAAGTCGGCGCGGCGGGCGGCGAACGGGTTTGGCATGACAGCGTCTCCTAGAGTGCTGCTGAAGCTCTAGCCCCCGCTAGTGACATCGGCTGTCAGCAGGCGGCTCGCCTACGGACGGCTCCAAGGCCGGTCGCCGCGCAGGGGCTGAGCCCAGACGATGCGCCAGCCATCGGAACGGCGATAGAGCTCGGCTGCCCCACCCTGTTCGAAATCCTCGGCGGTCAGCAGCACGGTGTCGGCGCACAGCGGCGGGGTTCGAGCAGGAGCCGGCCCGCGGATCACCACGACCTCGCTTCGGACGCACAGGCTCGACAGCGTCTCGGCGTCGGGCGTCTTGCGGCTCCAGGCCAGAGACAGCCGCACGGGGGCGCCCGGTTCCGGCGCGCAAATCCTCTTGTCGCAGGCATAGAGGCTCCAGGTCGCCGGCGTCAGGCCGCGCCGTCGCGCCCATAGCTCCGCTCCGAACCGCTTGGCGTCGGTGCGCAGCAGCACGGCGGCGTCGCCCGAGCGGACGGCGGCGGTTGCTCCGTCGGCGGCGATCCAGGCGTCCGGCGCGGCGGGTCTTGGCCAAAGCGCGACCGCCAGGGCCAGCGGCGCGCCGATCCAGCGCAGACGGCCGCGCCAGAGGCAAAGAATCATCAGGCCCAGGAAGGCGACCACCAACACCTGCGGCGGCGCGCTGGCCACGATCCGCTGGGCGCCCTGGGCGTCGGCGAAGCCATGGGCGATCCCGACCATACCGTCGACGCCCCAGCCGGCCACCGTCAGGAAGGGCGCGCCCAGGCCGAACGGCTCCAGCAAGGTTCCGACCGCCAGGAACGGCATGATCACGAACGACGACAGCGGCGCGACCGCCAGGTTGGCCGGCAGACCCCAGACGGCGACGCGGTTGAAATGCTGCATGGCGAAAGGCGCGGTCGCCAGGCCCGCCACCAGGCTGGTCGCGACCGAGGCCGTCAGCCAGGTCAGCCCCGCCTGCGGCCAGCGGATCCACCACGGCGTCGAGATCTCCTTGACCGGTCGCGGCCAGCCCTCCGCCAAGGCCACCAGGGCGGCGGTGGCGGCGAACGACATCTGGAATCCCGGCTCGCCGGCGGTTTCGGGCTTCATGGCCAGGATCACCAGCGCCGCGAGCGCCAAGCCGTGCAGGGTGATCGCCCGCCGATCGAACAGAATGGCCAGGAACGCCACGCTGGCGGTGATCGCGGAACGCTCGGCCGGCGGCGGCGCGCCGGAGATGACCAGATAGCCCAGCACGGCGACGAGCCCCGCGACCGCGGCGATTTTCTTGCCGGGCGCGCGCAGGGCCAGCCAAGGCCAGGCGGCGACGGCCAGCCGGACCGCGCCGAACATGAAGCCGCCGACAATGGCCATGTGCAGCCCGGAAATCGAGATGATGTGCGCCAGGCCGGACGCCCGCATGGCGTCGGTCTGATCCTGGGTGATCCAGGCTTCATGGCCCGTGACCATGGCCGCGCCGAGACCGCCGCTGGTCGGGCCCATCCTGGCGTGGATCCGCTGAGCCAGGCGCCATCTGAAAGCGTTGACCGCCATGGTCGCTCGCAGGCTCAACGGCGGCGGATCCAGCCGCGCCATCCCCAGTTCGCCAATCACGAAGCCGACGCCTCCGATCGAGTCGAACCAGGCGTCGCGACCGAAGTCGTAGGACCCCGGCGCGGCGGGCGGCGGCGGCGGTCCCAACATCGCCCGCAGTCGAACCGCCTGCCCCGGCGCTGGCGTTTCATTCTCACCGATCGTCACCCGGATCCGGCGCGGCGTTCTGTCGGCCGACAAGCCCGAGACCGCCACGGGCGCGATCAGCAGGCGCGGTCCGCCCGCGCCGGGACTGACGACATCGACCACGAAGCCGTCCACCCGTCGCACGACCCTCTCACCGCCCACGAGGGGCGCCGCCACCCGGTCGCCGCGGATCTTGGCGGCCAGACCGCCGGCGGCCCCGAACGCGGCCAGGCTGGCCAGCACGACGAAGCCGCGCGGCGCGTTCCACCGCCGAAAGACCCACCAGATCGCCGCCAGCGATCCGGTCGCCAAGGCCAGCATCCAGAGCGCGGGTTCGGCGCCGGCCTCCAGATAGCCCGCCGCCCCCAGACCGAACGCCACGGGCGTCCACAGGAACGCCCGCTCCAGATTGACTCGTCCTTCCGCCAGCAGCGTGGCCTTCACGGCGGACCACGACAGGCGCGGCGCGGAGGCCGACGGCGCCGTCTCGGCGACTTCTACGCCTAACACCCGGAAACCCTTGCGGTTTTGACGGAGGAGCCAAGATCGCCGCGCGTCGGAAAACCGCTAGGTCCGGCACGAAGCGGCGTGCTAAGACGCGCCGCCCAAGCCGCCTTGCGGTTCGTGCTCGTCAACGCCATTTCGGCGTCCAGCCCCACAGTCTTGAAGCTCATGTCGAACCCCACTCCCACCGGCCCCATCGCGACGGGCGTCGTCACGCGCTTCGCCCCCTCGCCCACCGGCTTCCTGCATATCGGCGGCGCCCGCACGGCGCTGTTCAACTGGTTATATGCGCGCCATACGGGAGGGAAGTTCCTTGTTCGCGTCGAGGACACCGATCGCGAACGTTCGACCGAGGCCGCTGTCGCGGCGATCTTCGAGGGCCTGAACTGGCTGGGCCTGGAATCGGACGACGAGGTCGTCTTCCAGCACACCCGCGCCCCGCGTCACGTCGAGGTCGTCCACGAACTGCTCGCGAAGGGCCGCGCCTATCGCTGCTGGATGACCGTCGAGGAACTGGAAGTCGCCCGTGAGAAGGCGCGCGCCGAAGGCAAGGCGATCCGCTCGCCTTGGCGTGATGCGCCCGAAGGCGATCTGGCGGTCCCGCACGTGATCCGCTTCAAGGGCCCGCTGGACGGCGAGACCGTGGTCAACGACCTGGTCAAGGGTCCGGTGACGTTCAAGAACATCGAGCTGGACGATCTGGTCCTGCTCCGGGCTGACGGGGCGCCAACCTACAACCTCGCCGTGGTGGTCGACGACCACGACATGGGCGTCACCCACGTGATCCGCGGCGATGACCACCTGAACAACGCCGCCCGCCAGAGCCTGATCTATCAGGCGATGGACTGGGACCTGCCGGCCTTCGCCCACATCCCGCTGATCCACGGCCCCGACGGCGCCAAGCTGTCCAAGCGCCACGGCGCCCAGGCCGTCGGTGAGTTCGCCGATCTTGGCTATATCGCCGAAGGCATGCGCAACTACCTGGCGCGCCTGGGTTGGGGCCATGGCGACGACGAAGTGTTCGATGACGAACAGGCGATCAGCTGGTTCGACGTCAAGGACGTGGTCAAGGCGCCAGCGCGCCTGGACTGGGCCAAGCTGAACCACACGAACGCCCAGCACCTGCGCAAGGCCGACGACGCACGCCTGACGGATCTCGCACTCGAAGCCGCTCAAAAGCGTGGCGAGCCCCTGCCCGCCGACGCCCGCGAGCGCATCGCCCGCACGGTTCCGGAAGTGAAGGAAGGCGCCAAGACCATCCTGGAGCTGGTCGACCATTGTGCGTTCGCACTGAAGGTCCGACCGTTCGCGCTGGAGGAGAAAACCCAAAAGCAGCTGACCGAAGAAACCGTCGAGCGCCTCAAGCGCTTGCGCGATCAACTGGCCGCCGCCCCGGCCTTCGATGCGGCGACGCTGGAAACCGTGTTGAAAACGTTCGCGGAATCGGAAGGCGTCGGGTTTGGCAAGTTCGGTCCGGCCCTGCGCGGCATTCTGACCGGCGGCGCCCAGGCGCCGGATCTTAACAAGACCATGGCAGCACTCTCCCGCGAAGAGAGTTTGGGGCGCCTTGACGACGCCCTGGCGCCGCGCGCATGAGGCGCTATAACGCACCTGCAAAAACGAAAGTTGGACTGCCCATTCCACTTATGAACGGGGCCAATTTATGAAGGGGTCTAAGTATGACCGATAAAGCCACGCTGACGATCGGCGACAAGAGCTACGACCTGCCGATCCTCAAGGGCAGCACGGGTCCGGACGTCCTCGACATCCGGAAAGTCTACGCCGAAAGCGACCACTTCACGTTCGATCCGGGCTTCACCTCGACCGCGTCGTGCGAAAGCAAGATCACCTATATCGACGGCGACGCGGGCATTCTGCTGCACCGCGGCTATCCCATCGACCAGTTGGCCGAGAAGTCCTCGTTCCTCGAGGTCTGCCACCTGCTGCTGAACGGCGAACTGCCCAGCGCGGACGAGTTCGCCCAGTTCGAAAAGAACATCACCTATCACACGATGCTGCACGCGCAGTTCGACGCCTTCTTCCAGGGCTTCCGTCGCGACGCGCACCCGATGGCCGTCATGACCGGCGCCGTCGGCGCCCTGTCGGCCTTCTACGCCGACAGCATAAATGTGGACGACGCGCGTGAGCGCGAGATCAGCGCCCATCGCCTGATCGCCAAGATGCCGACGATCGCCGCCCGCGCCTACAAGTACACGGTCGGCCAGCCGTTCGTGTCGCCGCGCAACGACCTGTCGTATTCGGAAAACTTCCTGCGCATGTGCTTCGCCGTGCCGGCCGAGGACTGGAAGCCGAACCCGGTGCTGACCCGCGCCATGGACCGGATCTTCATCCTGCACGCCGACCACGAGCAGAACGCCTCGACCTCGACCGTCCGTCTGGCCGGCTCGTCGGGCGCGCACCCGTTCGCCTGCATCGCCGCTGGCATCGCCTGTCTGTGGGGCCCGTCGCACGGCGGCGCCAACCAGGAAGCGCTGGAGATGCTGGAGACCATCGGTTCGGTCGAGAACATCCCGGACTACGTCCAGGGCGTGAAGGACCGCAAGTACAAGCTGATGGGCTTCGGTCACCGCGTGTACAAGAACTTCGACCCGCGCGCCAAGGTCATGCAGAAGACCGCCCACGAAGTGCTGGCGGAACTGGGCCACAACAACGACCCGCTGCTGCAGGTCGCCCAGGAACTGGAAAAGGTCGCCCTGAGCGATCCGTACTTCATCGATCGCAAGCTGTACCCGAACATCGACTTCTATTCGGGCATCACCCTGCGCGCGATGGGCTTCCCGACCAACATGTTCACCGTGCTGTTCGCCCTGGCCCGCACCGTCGGCTGGATCAGCCAGTGGAAGGAAATGTTCGAGGACCCCACCCGCAAGATCGGTCGTCCGCGTCAGCTCTACACGGGCGCCACGCAACGCGACTACGTCCCGGTCGAAAAGCGCTAGGCGCTTCTCCCTCGGAGACACGGATCAGGCCCCGCTTCGGCGGGGCCTTTTTCGTTTCTAGCGCTTTAGCAGGAAGCTCAGGACCTCGGCGACGGCGCGGTAGAGGGCCTCGGGGATCTCCTCGTCGATCTCCAGGGTCGAGAGGGCCTGGGCCAGGACGGGGTCTTCCTCGATCGGAACCCCATGCTCGCGCGCGGTCTCGATGATCTTCTCGCCCAGCCAGCCTTGGCCCGACGCCACGACCTTGGGGGCGTTGGGGTCTTCGTAGAGCAGCGCCACGGCGATGCGCGGCCGCGCGGAAGGTCCGGTGATCCCGCTCATGAGGCCTGATCCACGAAGTGGCCCAGCGGACTCGCGCTGCTCGGACTGATCGGCGCGCCGGAATGGACGGCGACCTCGGGCGACAGCTCGGCCTGGCGCAGGGCCGCGCCCAGGCTCTCCTCGCCCGCGCGCAGGCGGGCGATCGTCTCGGCCCGCTCGGCCCACAGCGACACGCGCGTGCGCGACCCCGTCAGGGTCACCAGGGCGTGGACGGGACCCAGCGGCTCGAGGTCGATCGAGAAGCGCACCTTGTAGGTGCGCTCGGCCGGACCGACCACGCCGCCCCCGGAGCCGCCGCCATCGTGGCTGATCTCGAACTGGGCGACGGCCATGCCCTGGGGCGTCATGAACGGCAGGTCGAGGTTCAGCCGGCCGGCTTGTTGCGGTCGGGCCTCGACGGTCTCGGGCTCGTGCGCCTCGGGCAGCGAGGCGATCTGCAATAGGTCCTGACGGGCCAGGGCGCCGTTTGCCCCCTTCAGCAGGCGACGCACCAGTTCGGTGGGGGACTGGTCGATGGGGAGTTCGGGCGCGGCGGGCTTCTGGCCGGCCATCGGGCCGCCGGCGTAGGGCGGTGGCGGAACCTTGGAACGCGCGACCTCGGCCGGCGCCGCGCCATAGCCCCCTGCGGTCAACGGCCTGGGCTCGGTGGGCGCAACGGCGACCGGATCTTCCGCGAGAGCCTCCTCGGCGATCAGGCCCAACTGAACCAGCGCCGACATCGCGGCCCGGACGGGCGTCTGGACGGGCGCGGACGGCCTGGGCGCGGCGACGAAGGCGCCAAAGCGGGCGGCAAGGCCGTCGTCCTCTGGAGGCGGCTCCGGAGCCTTGGCGCTCGCTGGTAGAGTCGCCGGCGCGATATCGGGAGATTCGCGCGGCTGAAGCCGCTGCGCGACGGCCGGCGACACTTCGGGCGCGGCCTCAAGACCGGGCTGGATGGTCGCCGGATTGGCGGCGGTGAGCGGGCGCTGGGTTGTCGACGCCGCGACCGATGGCGCGCCGCGAAGCGAGGTGGGCGACGGCGTTTCCGCGTCTTCCTCGGCCGCGCGTATCGACACCGTCTCGGCGCCGGCCGCATCGAAGACCGGCTGCGGCGACGTCTTGGCCAGCCAGCTCGACAGCGCGCCCCGGAAGACCAGAAGAGCGGCCTTCATGTCGCCTGCCTCGGGAAAGCGCGGCGAACCCTCCTGGGCCGGCGTGGCGGCCGCCCGAGCCATCTGGGCCTCCAGGAACACGCCGGAACGCTCGACGGCCTGGCGCAGGCCCTGGGGCGTGGCGATCTCGGCGGCCGAGGAGACCTTGGCCAGCAGCGCCCTGCCCGCCTCGCGCACCTCGGCCGGCATGTCGGGACGTTCGACGATGGCGCGGACATTGGCCATCAGCGGAGCCAGGCCCGCCTGGCGCGGCACGGCTTCGGCGGCGGCGGCGCGCACCGCGCGGACCAGCCGTGTCTCGGGCCTGGCCAGAGCGGTTTGCTGAAGCGCCGGTGAAACGGCCTTGGCGCCGGGCGTATCGGCGGTGTGACCGGCGTCCTGGGTTCCGGCCTGCCCAGCCTGCTCGACGGGCGCGCCGGCCTTGGATTGAGTGGTAGACGGACGGCCGACGATCTCACCCAGCTGAGCGGTCGAATTGGCGAGCGCCTGGCGCGCCATGGCCTGCAAAGTCGCGACAGAATCGGCCCCCGTCCCAGCGCCGGGCGCTGGAAGGATCGGGGTCACGGGCGTGGTCGGGTCGATAGCCACGACAACGGCTCCACAGCGACAGTTATGGATAGGTTAGCCCCCTGGCGTAAATCGCTGGTTAACCTTCAAAGTATGAACTCTCGGCGTCTCGCCCTAAGGACGAGCTCTATTTCGGCGTGTGAGGTGCGTTCTGGATACGCGGTGGCTGAGCATCGTCGAGCATCGCCGCCGCGATCTGTTGTCCATCGTGCCGATGACCCTGCTGGCGGCCGCCGGGAGCTGCGCCTGGCTTGATCCCCGGATCTGCGCCGTCTGGTTGGCCGCCGCCTTGGTGCTGATCGCCGCCAGCCAGCTGCTTTGCCACTTCATCGCCAAGCGCGGCCAGGATGCGCCCGTCCTGGAAACCGTGCTGGCGGCCTTCACCCTGGTCTATACCTTTGTCTATGCCAGCCTGCCGTCGGCCCTGGTGCTGCTCGGCACGCGCGCGTCCGTGCTGGCCGGAGGCGCGATGATGGGCGCCATCGCGCTGAGCTGCACGGCCGAGTTCGTGATCTCGCGCCGGATCGGCCTTGCCGCCCTGGCCGCCGTGGTGCTGCAGGTGCTGCTGGGCGCGGCGTTGTCCATTCCTTCGACCGGCATCGTCCAGCTGGCGCTCTCCCTGGTCGCGGTGATGTGCTTCTTCGCCTATGTCCTGCGCTACGCCCTGCACCGCGAGGCGACGGTCCGGCAGATGGCGGAAGCCACCGCCCTGGCCCAGGCGCGCGAGGCCGAAGCGGCCAGCGCCAACCGGGCCAAGACCGCGTTCCTCGCGACCATGAGCCACGAGATCCGCACGCCGCTGAACGGTATCCTGGGCATGGCTCAGGTGATGCAGGCCGACGAACTGTCCCCAGCCCAGCGCGAACGCCTGGGCGTGGTTCGCCAGTCAGGCAAGGCCCTGACGGAAATCCTCAACGACGTGCTGGACCTGGCGCGCATCGAGTCCGGCCAGCTGGAGCTGCGTCCCGAACCGTTCGACTTGCGCGGGCTGCTGATCGGCTGCGGCCAGACCTTCGCCGCCCTGGCGGAGGGCAAGGGCCTGAGCCACGACCTGTCGATCGCCGCGACCGCCGAGGGCGCCTATCTGGGCGACGCTGGGCGGCTGCGGCAGATCCTGCACAACCTGCTGTCCAATGCCGTGAAATTCACGGAACGGGGCGGCGTCTCGATCGTGGCCGACTACGCCGCGGGCCGGCTTGAGCTGACCATCGCCGACACCGGTCCCGGCGTCGCGGCCAGCGAGCAGGAACGTCTGTTCGGCCGCTTCGTGCTGCTGGACGACATCGAAACCCGCCGCCACGGCGGCGCGGGCCTGGGCCTGGCTATCAGTCGAGAGCTGGCGCGCCGCATGGATGGCGACGTCACCCTGTTCAGCCGCCCCGGCGAAGGCAGCGCCTTCACCGTCGTTCTGCCGCTGACCAAGGTTGCCCCGCCCGCGGAGGCCGAGGCCGAGACCACGCCCGACGCGGCGCTGGACTTGCGGATCCTGGCCGCCGAGGACAATCCGACCAACCAGCTGGTTCTGCGCTCGGTGCTGCGCCAGGCCGGCGTCGAGCCCGTCATCGTCGACGATGGCGCCAAGGCCCTCGCCGCCTGGCGCGCGGGGCGCTGGGACGCGGTGCTCATGGACATCCACATGCCCGTCATGGACGGCCTGACCGCGCTTAAGGAGATTCGCCGCCTGGAGGTCGAGGAAGGGCGTCCGCGCACGCCCGTGATCGCCCTGACGGCCAACGCCATGCGCCACCAGATCGAGCTACTGATAGAGGCCGGTATGGACGACCATGTCGGCAAGCCGATCGATGTCGCCCAACTGCTGGGCGCGCTCGACCGGGCGGTCTCAGGCCGAAGCCAGACCCCGGCCCCCCAGGAAGTCGACTAGGACGTCGGCGGCGGCTTCCGACGGATCGGGCATGCCGCGGCCCATCTTGTCCAACGCCGCGCATTGCTCGGCCGCCTGAAGCGCGCGCAACGCCGGATCGTCGAGCAACCGCTCCACCTCGCGCGCCAGTCCCTCGCCCTCGCAAGCGTCCTGCAACAGTTCCGGCGCGACCTCCCGGTCGGCGGCGATGTTGAACAGCGTGACCCAGCGCGGCTTCATCAGGCGCTTGAGGATGGCGTAGGTTAGGGGCGCGGTCTTGTAGCCCACCACCATCGGGGCCCCCGCCAAGGCCAACTCGGTCGTCACCGTGCCGCTGCACGCCAGGGCGACGTCGGCGGCGACGAAGGCGTCGTCCTTCAGTGGCTCGTCTTCGATCACGTGAGCCCGGAACGGCCAACCGGCGACGCGGGCCTTGACCGCCTCGGCCACCGTGTAGGCGGCGGGCACGACGATCTCGAGCTCCGGCCGCTCGGCCTTCAAGCGGCGCACGGCGTCCTCGAAGGCGGGCAGGACGCGCTCGATCTCGGACGGGCGGCTGCCCGGCAGCACGAGCAGGACCGGATCAGAGGCCGAGGCGCCGATCGCCGCGCGCAGCCTCGCGCCGTCGGCATGGTCGAAGCGCTTGGCCAGCGCCGAATTGCCGACGAACACACTGGGCAGGTCCACGGCGTCGAAATAGGGCTTGTCCATCGGCTGGATCGACAGGAGCAGGTCGACGGACTTGGCCAAGCCCCGGGCGCGGCCGGGGCGATAGGCCCACACCTGCGGCGCGACGTACTTCACCAGCGGCAACTTGGGATCCAGCTTTCGCAGAGCGTGGGCCAGGCGAATGTTGAAACCCCAGCTGTCGATCAGGATCGCCACGTCGGGTCTTTCCCGGGCCGCCAGGGCGACGGTATCCTTCAGGCGAGCGACGACCGTCGGATAGGCCTTAAGCCCCTCCACGATACCCAGGATCGACAGCTGGGCTATGTCGAAGGGGCTAACGACCCCCTGCTCCGCCATTTTGGCTCCGCCGACACCGACGAACGTGACCTTGTCGCCCAGCCTCGATCGCAGCGCCTTGGCCAGGCTGGCGCCCAGGGCGTCGCCCGAGGCCTCGGCGGCGACCAGCATGACCTTCAGCATCAGGTCCGCCCCTGCGGATCGACCCCCAGCACGAAGAGGCCCAGGTCGTCGGCGCAGGCCGTCACGGCCTCTCGGTCGACCACCAGCAGACGGCCGGCCTCGCCGACCACGCCGGCCAGACCCGCACGGGCGGCGCGCTGTATGGTGGCGACGCCGATAGTCGGCAGATCGACCTTGGTTTCCTGGATCGGCTTGGGCGCCTTGGCGAGCACGCCGCGCGGACGCTCGGCCGAACCCCGGATCGCCTGGGGCAGCTCGGCGACCCGGCGCAGCATGGCGTCGGTGCCCTCCTGGGCCTCGACGGCCAGCACGAGGCCGTCACAGACCACGGCCCCCTGGCCGACGTCCAGTCGGCCGATCTCACGCGCCACCAGCAGGGCCTTGTCGATATCTGCCATGTGGTCGTCGCGCGGATAGAACTTGCCCAGGCGGCCGCGCGGCAGGGTCATCTCACCGACCACCTCGTGCGCGCCCTCGATCTCGAAGCCTTCCTTCTCGAACTCGTCCAGCACCCGACGCAGCAAGGCGTCGTCACCCTGGCGCGCCGCCTTGATCAGGCTGGGCACGATCAGCAGGCCGCGGGCATCCGGCATCAAGGCGGCGAAGTCCGGACGCTTCACGTCGCCCGCGAAGCAGACGACCTCGCAGCCCTCGGCCCGCAGCGCCTTGAAAGCCTTACCGAATTCTCCGATGCCGACCTCGGCGCCAGGATAGCGGGCCAGGGCCGGATCGGCGAAGCCGCGCAGGCGCATGACCGCGAAGGCGCGTCCGGCGGCCTCGCAATGGGCCGCCAGTTCGACGGGAAGCGCCCCGCCGCCTGCGATCAGACCGAGCTTGCGCATCACCCGATCCTAGACCTCGCGCTCGGGCAGGCAGAGCGGGCGGTTGGCGTCGGCGCGGATGAAGTCGACGATCTCCATGACCTCGGTGATCGCCGCGTGGGTCTCGGCCACGTCGTCGAGCCGCTCCTGGAAGGTGCCCTCGTCGGCGAACATCAGGCGATAGGCCGCGCGCAGGGCGTTGATCGTCTCGCGCGAGAAGCCCCGGCGTTTGAGGCCCACCAGGTTCAGGCCCTCGAGATGGGCGTGGTTCCCCCAGACCGAGCCGTACGGAATGACGTCCTTGGTCACGGCGGCTAGGCCGCCGATGAAGCTGTAGCGGCCAATGCGGGAGAACTGGTGCGCGGCGGCTAGGCCGCCCATGAACACGTAGTCACCGATCGCCACGTGACCGCCCAGGGTCGCGCCCTTGGCCAGCACCACGAAGTCGCCGACCGTGCAGTCGTGCGCCACGTGCGAACCGACCATGTAGAGGCCGTCCGAACCGATCGTGGTCACGCCCTTACCCGAGGCCGTACCCGTGTGCATGGTCACGTGCTCGCGGATGATGTTGCGCGGACCGATCAGCAGTTCGGTCTTCTCGCCCTTGTGGCCCAGATGCTGCGGCGGCCCGCCCAGATTGGCGAAAGGATGGACGATGCAATTTTCGCCGATCGTCGTCGCGCCTTCCACCACCACGTGCGACAGCAGGCGAACGCCGGCCTCGAGAGTCACGTCCGGACCGACGATGCTGTAGGGCCCGATCTCGACGTCCGAAGCGATCTTGGCCTCGGGCGCGATGATCGCGGTGGGATGGATGATCATGCCTTGGGCCCCGTCTCGACCACCATGGCGGCGAACTCGGCCTCGGCCGCCACCTTGTCGCCGACCTTGGCCACGCCCTTGAACTTGAAGATCGACGAGCGCGCACGCACCACCTCGACCTCCATCCGGATCACGTCGCCGGGCCGCACCGGACTGCGGAAGCGCACGCCGTCGATCGACATGAAGAAGATGGTCTTGCCCTCGGTGTCGACTTCCAGCGTCTTGCTCATCAGGACCGCGCCCGTCTGGGCAAGGGCTTCGATGATCAGCACGCCGGGCATCACCGGGTTGCCCGGGAAGTGGCCCTGGAAGAACGGCTCGTTGATCGTCACGCACTTGATGCCGACGATCGACTGGCCGGGCTTGTAGTCCTCGGCGCGGTCGACCAGCAGGAACGGATAGCGGTGCGGGATGCGCGCCAGGATTTCCGCGATGTCGATGTCGGTTCGCACCGTTTGCTCGGTGTTCTCGCTCATGGTCTGCCCCTCGTGCCTCGACCGCCCGCCATGCGCGACAGCCATGCGGTCTCCCGAAGCCACCGCTTGAGCGGCCGCGCCGGGAATCCCGTCCAAGTTTCGCCTTCCGGCACGTCCTTGAACACCGAGGCGGCCGCCCCGATGCTCGCGCCCGAGCCGATGTTCAAATGGTCGGCGACGCCGGCCTTGCCGCCGAACGCGACACCGTCACCGACGATCGTACTGCCCGACAGCCCGGTATAGGCCGCCAGGACGCAATTGCGTCCTACACGGACGTTGTGCGCGACATGCACGAGGTTGTCGATCTTGGTGTTCTCGCCAATCGTCGTGTCGGCGAAGGCGCCCCGGTCGACGCAGCTGTTGGCGCCGATCGTGACGTTGTCCTGGATCACCACCCGGCCCAGCTGGGGCATGTCGACCATGCCGCGTGGCCCGACGGCGGCGCCGAAACCCGCCTCGCCCAGCACCGCGCCAGCCGAGATCGACACCCGGTCGCCCAGCACGGCAAAGCCGATCACGGCGTTGGCGCCGATCACGCAGTCCCGGCCGATCAGCACGCCCGGACCGACCACGACGCCAGGACCGATCCGCGTGCCGCGCCCGATCCTCGCCCCCTGCCCGATCGTCACGTTGGGCGACAGCAGGACGCCGTCTTCCAGCGCCGCTTCGGGATGAATCGCGGGGGCCGTCGGATCATGGCGACGCGGCGCGTGAAGGCGGTTGACCGCCGAGGCCCACGCGGCCTGCGGATGCCTGGTGATCAGCGCGCCGCAGGCCGCCGGCAGAAAGTCGCGATGCTCCGGACGCACGAAACAGGCGCCCGCCAGGGTTGCCCCGGCGGCGTCCTTGCGCTTGGCGTCGGAGAAGAAGGTGATCGCCCCGAGGTCCGCGCTATCCAGCGGCGTGGCATGGGCGATGGCCCGGTCGCCCAGGGCGGCGTCAGCCAGTTCGGCTGCGCCGGCCCGGGCCAACTCGGAAAGCGATGCCGGACCCAGGTTGTCGAAGAAACGGGGGTCCGGCATGGCTCCTCACGAATAAGTTCCCCTAGGTAATCCTAAAGGAGACGATTCGCTTACTTATTGGTCGGTTGCAGGGCAGCGGCGCCCGGAGCGCCTTGGTCCAGACGTTCGCGATCGAAGGTCAGGGTCTTGATGCGCGCGTCGAGCGCCGCGACCACGGTGCCGGTGATGTCCATCGACGGGTTGGCCAGCATCACCGATTCACGATCGAACAGGATGCTGCACTTCTGCGCCTGATAGACCTGACGGATCGGCGTATCGAGTTCTTGATAGACGCGGGCCAGCGCCTTCTGCTCGGTGGCTTCGACTTCCTTCTGGCGCAGCTGACCCTTGCGCTGCCAGGCGTTGGCCTTGACCTGCAGAGCCGAGGCCTGCTGTTCCAGGGCGTCCTGGGCCAGGGTCGCCTTCTTGGCGTCGAGGGCCTTGGCTTCGTTGTCGAGACCGGTGCGCTCGGCGGTCAGCTCGGCGTTGACCTGTTGGATGATCGTCTTCAGGCGGGCGTCGACCGCCTTACCCACCAGCGAGTTGCCGACGGCGCCCTGGCTCGAGAAGATGCAGACGCCGGTCAGGGCCGGGCCGTGCGTGACAGCCGGAGCCGCGGGAGCGGCGGCCGGAGCCGTCTGAGCCGAGGCGCTGGTCGCGAGGGCGAGAGCGACGACGCTGGACGCGGCCGCGGACAGGAACTTGGACATGTTTATTGGAACCTTGTGGAGGTGGAGAACCGGAAGGTTTCGGTTCGATCGTAGTCTTCCTTGGCCAAAATGCGGCTGATATCGAATCGGATGGGGCCCATTGGGGACTTCCAGTCGATCGAGATACCAGCCGTCGCACGCAGGCCGAGGTTATCCTTGATGTTCGGATCGAAGACGCCAGGCGACTTCTGACGATCCACATCATCCAGCAGACCCGCCGTGCCCACGTCGCTGAACAGGGCGGCCTTGATGCCGTACTGCTCGGGCAGGAAGGTCGGGATGGTCAGCTCGAAGGTGCTGATGGCGTAGAGCTTCGCGCCCATCGAGTTGTTGGTGCTCGAGATGTCGCGCGGACCGATACCGGCGATCTCGAAGCCGCGGAACGAGGTGCCGCCGCGATAGAAGCGGTCGTTGATGCGGACATTGTCGCCGCCCCAGCCCTCGATATAGCCGAACGAGCCCGTGGCGCTGAACACCAGGTCCTTGGTGAAGCCCCAGTACCAGCCAGCGTCGGCTTCCGTCTTCAGGTACTTCACGTCGCCGCCGATGCCGGCCAGGTCCTGGTTCAGGTCGGCGAACCAGCCGCGAGTCGGGTTGATCGGGTC
Source organism: Caulobacter sp. FV1ye6ST (assembly GCF_058681225.1). Lineage (NCBI taxonomy): Bacteria > Pseudomonadati > Pseudomonadota > Alphaproteobacteria > Caulobacterales > Caulobacteraceae > Caulobacter > Caulobacter sp. FV1ye6ST. Next base: position 2,262,441 of record NZ_CM178733.1, on the reverse strand, counting down.
GTTGCGCTTGTCGATGCGCAGGCCATAGCCGATCAGCGAGGTGATGTAGGCGCCGCGCTGCAGGCAGAGGATCTGCGAGACCGAGCCACTGGTGCAGAGGCTGTCGGCCACGCTGACGTCGTCCTGGCGGAGCGTGTAGCGCAGGCTCATCGACGAGTCGTTGGTCAGCGGGAAGCCCAGGCGCACGTCGCCGCCGACCGACTTGGTGTCGTAGGCCGCGTAGTCCGACAGGTCATAACGGAAGGTGTACAGGTTGAGGCCCGCCACCAGGTTGCGACCCAGGAAGCGCGGCTCGCTGAAGCCGAAGTCGATCTGCTGGCGCAGCGAACCGACCGAGGCGCGCGCCCGTAGGTTCTGACCGCGGCCGCGGAAGTTGCGCTCGGTGATGCCGACATCGAGCACCAGCTTGTCCACCGAGCTGTAGCCGGCGCTGAACGACAGCTCGCCCGTCGGCTGCTCTTCGACCTTCACCTTCAGGCTGGTGCGGTCGGGAGCCGAGCCGGGGGTGTCCTCGATATCGACTTCCTTGAAGAAGCCGAGGCGGCGGATGTTGTTCTTCGAGCGGTCGACCAGCACGCGGTTATAGGCGTCGCCCTCGGCCACTTCGAGTTCGCGGCGCAGGACGTAATCCAGCGTGCGGGTGTTGCCGACGATGTCGATGCGATCGACATAGACGCGCGGGCCTTCGCGGACCTGGAAGACCACGTCGACGGTCTTGGTCTCGCGGTTGGGCACGTAGCGCGGACGCACGTCCACGAAAGCGAAGCCGGCCGCGCCCGCCGCGAAGGTCAGGGCGTCGGTGGCCTGCTCGATGCGCTCGTCCTCATAGAGTTGGCCGGCGCGGATCGGCAGGATCTGGGCCAGCAGGTTGCCGTCCAGCTTCTTGAGTTCGGTTTCGACGGTGACCTTGCCGAACTTGTATTTCGGGCCTTCGTCGAGAGTGTAGGTGACGGCGAAGCCGTTCTTGTCCGGCGCCAGTTCGGCGACCGACGAGACGACTCGGAAGTCGAAGAAGCCGCGGTTGCGGTAATGCTTGCGCAGCTGCTCGCGGTCGTACTCGATCCGGTCGGGGTCGTAATTGTCGTTGCTGGTCAGGATCTTGTACCAGCGGCTTTCCTTGGTCACGACCACGTCGCGCAGGTCGTTGTCCGAGTACTCGCTGTTGCCCAGGAAATTGATCCCCAGCACGCCGCTCTTGGGGCCTTCGCTGATTTCGAAGACCAGGTCGACGCGCTTCTGCGGCAGTTCCACCACCTTGGGCGTCACGGTCGCCGAGATACGGCCCGAGCGGCGATACAGTTCGATGATCCGCTGAACGTCGGCCTGCACCTTGGCGCGGGTAAAGATGCCGCGCGGGCGGATCTGCACTTCGTCCTTCAGCTTGTCTTCCTTCAGGGACGAATTCCCCTCGAAGACCACCTGGTTGATGATCGGGTTCTCGACGACCTTCACCACCAGATCGCCGCCCTGCATCTCGATCTTCACGTCGGCGAAGAGGTCGGTGCGGGCCAGGGTCTTGAGCGCCAGGTCAAGGCGCTGGGCATCAACGGTGTCGCCGGGCTGGATCGGCAGATAGGACAGAACCGTGCCCTGCTCGATGCGTTCATTGCCCTGAACGACGATGCGCTGGACCACGCCGGTCTGAGCAGCGGCCTGGGCGAAAGCCTGATGCGGAGCCACCAGGGCCGTCGAGCCGAGGAGCAGCGCCATACCCGTGGCGAACGCGGCGCTTTGGGCGCGAAGTTTGTGCATGGGACCAATCATGGACGAAGAGCGGGCGTTCACGTGAACAGGCCGCCGATGAATTTGAACACGTCGTAGCGGTTGAGGTCGTTCCACGCCGCGAACAGCATGAAACCCAGGATCAAGGCAAGCCCCGCACGGAAGCCCGCCGCCTGGAAATCCGCCCGTAGAGGCCGCTTGGCCACGGCTTCATAGGCGTACATCAACAGATGTCCGCCATCGAGGACCGGGATCGGCAGCAGATTCATGAAGCCGATGCTGACCGACAGGCTGGCGATCAGCAGCATGGACGAGATGAAGACCCGCAGCGCCATGGTGGCGACGTCGGGCGCGCCAGCGGCGCTGGCCTTGGTCACCGCGCCAGCGGTGTGGCCGATACCGATCAGGCCGCTGATCTGGTCGGCGGGCAGCTGACCGGTGACGAGGCGGCCCAGATAGAAGCCGATCGTCTTGATCATGTTCCAGACCTCGACCGTGGCGTCGGGTATGGCGGTCAGCACGCTGGAGCGCTTGAACTGGGTGACCCCGGCGTTCTCGATGCCCAGCTGCCCGGTCTTCATGCGGCCACTGATCTTGTCGTTGATCTCGACTAGGCGTGGCGTGGCGGTCAGGTGGACCTGCCGCGCGCCCCGCTTGACCGTGAAGTCGATCGGCAGATTGGCGCGCAGAGAGACATAGCCCTGCAGATCCTGGAACGTGCCGATCTTGCGGCCGTCGGCCGCGACGATGATATCGCCCTTCTTGAAGCCGGCCACGGCGGCCGCGCCGCCCGGCACGACACCGTTCACGCTGGCGGCGCGCTGCGGCGTGCCGATCAGCACCAGGAAGACGGCCATGATCAGGATGGCCAGGACGAAGTTCGACGCCGGACCGGCCACGGCGATGATCGCCCGCTGCCACACCGGCTTGAAATGGAAGTATTTGGAGACCCCCTCCTCGCCTTCACGCCGCACGATCGAGTCGCGCATGGCGGCCAGGTTGTCTTGGTCCGGCACGCTGGCGGCGTTTTCGTCGCCGGAGAAGCGGACATAGCCGCCCAGGGGGATCGACGCGACGCGCCACTCGACGCCGTGCTTGTCACGCCAGGACAGCAGCGGCGGGCCAAAGCCGATCGAGAAACAATCGATGGCGACCCCGCAAGCCCGCGCGGCCCAGTAGTGCCCCAGCTCGTGGATGGTCACCACGACGGACAGCACGAAGGCCGTGGACAGGATGAAGATCAAGACGTCAGTCATAAGGTTGGCCGGTCCCCCGGATCAGAGCCGGCGATGCTTTTGCGCGACAACCTCGGCCGCAATGCGGCGAGCGCTGGCGTCGATCATCATCGCGTTGTCGACAGCGTCACTTTCCGCCACGGCGAGGTTGCCCAGACTGTTCATACGCTCAAGGGTTCCCGCCACCGAGGCGGCAATATCAAGAAAGCCAATCCGCCGGTCAAGGAAAGCAGCGACGGCGACCTCATTGGCCGCATTCATCGCCGTCGGCGCGCCCCCGCCAAGGCGCAGGGCCTCGCGGGCGATTCCGATCGACGGAAAGCGATCCAGGTCGGGTGATTCGAACGTCAGCTGGCCGTAGGCGGCCAGATCCAGGCGCGGCGCGGGCCATGGCAGGCGGTCCGGCCAGGCGAAGGCGCAGGCGATCGGCGCGCGCATGTCCGGCGGTCCCAGCTGGGCCAGGGTCGAGCCGTCGGCGTACTCGACGAGGCTATGGATGACGGACTGGGGGTGGATCACGACGTCGATGCGGTCCTCGGGCGTTCCGAACAGGTAGGAGGCTTCGATCATCTCGAGCCCCTTGTTCATCATCGTCGCGGAATCGACCGAAATCTTGGCGCCCATGCTCCAGTTCGGGTGGGCGATGGCCTGCTCCGGGGTCGCCGCCGCCATGGCGATCTTGTCCCAGGTGCGGAAAGGCCCGCCGGAAGCGGTGAGGATCAGTCGCGCCACGCGATGGGCGCACGCCGGCTGCAGCACCTGGAAGATGGCCGAATGCTCGGAATCGACCGGGATCACCGAGCCGCCGGCCGACTGCGCGATGGCCAGCAAGGCCGGACCGGCGCAGACGAGGCTCTCCTTGTTGGCCAGGGCTATGATCGCGCCCGTGCGAGCCGCCGCCACCGTCGGCGCCAGGCCGGCCGCGCCGACGATGGCCGACATCACCCAGTCCGCGCCCATGGCGGCGGCCTCGGCCACGGCGGCCGCGCCGGCGGCGGGCCGCACGCTGGTTCCGGTCAAGCCATCCTTCAGGGCCTGAAACTTGGTCTCGTCCTCGATGACAGCGACCTGGGGCTTCCAGCGGCGGGCCTGCTCGATCAGGCGCTCCACATTGCGCCCGGCCGTCAGGGCCAGAATCTCGACCTCGACGCCGGACTCCTCGAACAGGCTCAAGGTCGAAAGGCCGATCGATCCGGTCGAGCCCAGCACCACCACCTTGCGGGGTAAGGTCAATGCGCCCATCCCAAGTGGTCGATCAACCGGACGGCGGCGATGACGATCGCCGCGAACATCAGGCCGTCCACGCGATCCAACAGGCCGCCATGGCCGGGGATGATGTCGCCGCTGTCCTTGACCCCGAAGCGGCGCTTAAGGATCGACTCCCAAAGGTCGCCGGCCATGGTCGCCAGGCCGCCCAGGAAGCCGATCAGGGCCGCCGCGGGCCAGATCAGCTTCAGGTGGGCGAAATGCGCGACCAGAACGGCGCCGATCGTCGCCGCCACCAAACCGCCGACGAAGCCCGCCCAGGTCTTGTTGGGCGAAATCTGGGGCCACAGCTTCGGCCCCTTGAAGATGCTGCCCGCCACATAGGCGAAGATGTCGGCGAACCAGGTCACCACGAACAGTAACAGCGTCCACCAGAGACCATCGGCCGGCAACGAACGGATCCACACCAGCGCGATGACCGCCGGGGCAATATAGACGACGCCATAGGCCGCGTCGGCCCGACGCTCGACCGCGCCGCGCGCGATCAAGCCGGCCAGGAAGGCCCCGGCCAGCACGACCGACCAGGCGATAAGGAATTGATGCAGGTAGGCGGCGATGACCGCGACCGCGCAGAACAGGCCGACCACGGCGCCGACGGCGTTGGGTGACTTGGGCGCGCTGATCTTGCCCCACTCGCGCGCCAGCAGCGCCGTGCAGACTAGGGCCAGGGCCAGGAACCAGAAGTTCCCCAGCCAGACGGCGGCCACGACCATAGGCACGAGCACGGTGGCCGAAACCACGCGCGTCTTCAGGTTACTCCAGTTGAAGCGCTTAGCCGGCGACGGCGACGTCATCGGCAGCGACCCCTCCGTAGCGTCGATCCCGACGGCGATATTCGGCGATGGCCGCCGCCAGCGCCTCGGGCCCGTAGTCGGGCCACAGCACGTCCTGGAAGACGAGCTCGGCGTAGGCGCATTCCCAGAGCAGGAAATTCGAGATTCGGCGTTCGCCGCTAGTGCGCACGATCAGGTCCGGCGCGGGCGCCGAGGCGGTCGACAGGAAACGCTCGAAAGTTTCTTCTGTCAGATCCGCGGCCCTGGCCTCGCCGCGCTCGACCTTCTCGGCGAAGGCGCGGGCCGCATCCGTGATGTCGGCTTGGCCGCCGTAGTTGAAGGCCACCTGCAGCGTGAACTGGGTGTTGCCCTCGGTGCGCTTCTCGGCCCGGTCGATGACCTCGGCGATGTCGGCCGACAGGCCCGTGCGGCGACCGATGATACGGACGCGCACACCCGCCTTGGCCAAGCGCTCGAGGTCCGATTCGACATAGGCCTTGAGCAGGTTCATCAGCTCGGAGACCTCGTGCGCCGGCCGGCGCCAGTTCTCGGTCGAGAAGCCGAACACCGTCAGAACACCGACGTTCTGAGCCTGAGCGCCCTCGACGGTGCGCTTCAGCGCATTGACCCCGGCGCGATGGCCGAGGACGCGCGGCATCCCCCGCTGTTTCGCCCAGCGGCCGTTGCCATCCATGATAATGGCCACGTGCAGACGTTGGTCGGCCGCCTCGCCCCCGGCGCGCCCCGACACGTTCTGCGGACCGGTGGTCGCCGGCATTCGCTTCAACCTTCCCTCGTCGCTCCCCCATCAACTCGCAGGAGGGGCGATTAGACCTGCATGATCTCTTGTTCTTTGATTTTCAAGGCCTCGTCGACGCGCTTGATGGCCTCGTCCGTGATCTTCTGGACCTCGGTTTCCATCTTCTTGCGCTCGTCCTCGGCGATCGCGCCGTCCCTCTCGGCCTTCTTCAGGTCGTCGTTGGCGTCGCGGCGGACGTTGCGGACGGCGATCTTCTGCTGTTCCGCGTACTTGCCGGCGATCTTGGAGAGATCCTTGCGGCGCTCCTCGGTCAGCGGCGGGATCGGAATGCGCAGATTCTGACCTTCGACGACAGGGTTCAGGCCCAGGCCCGAGGCGCGGATGGCCTTCTCGACCGAAACGACGACCCCGCGGTCCCAGACGCTGACATTGATCTGGCGCGGCTCGGGCACGCTGACCGACGCCACCGCGTTCAGCGGCGTGGTCGAGCCGTAGGCCTCGACCATCACCTGGTCCAGCAGGCTGGCGGACGCCCGGCCCGTGCGCAGGCTGGCGAACTCTTCCTTCAGGGCGGCGATGGTCTTGTCCATTCGCTCGCGGTAACGCGACAGGACGGGTTTCTCGGCGGCGGCCATGGCGGGCTCTCCTCGCGGTTCTCTATCTTCAGGCGGCGCGGTCGGCGGCGACCACGGTGTGGGTCCCCTCGCCTCGCAGGACGGTCAGCAGATTGCCGCGCCCCTTGATCGAGAAGACCACGATCGGAATGTTGCTGTCGCGCATCAGCGCCACGGCCGAGGCGTCCATGACCCGCAAATCCTTGGCCAGCACGTCCATGTAGGTCAGGCGGTCGTAACGCTCGGCCTTCGGATCCTTCTTGGGGTCGGCCGTATAGACGCCGTCGACGCTGGTGCCCTTGAACAGGGCGTCGCACTGCATCTCGGCGGCGCGCAGGGCCGCGGCGGTGTCTGTGGTGAAGAACGGGTTGCCGGTGCCCGCGGCGAAGATCACCACGCGCCCCTTCTCGAGGTGACGCTGGGCGCGGCGGCGGATGTAGGGTTCGCAGACCGTGGCCATCGGGATCGCCGACTGCACGCGGGTCTCGACGCCGATGCGCTCAAGCGCGTCCTGCATGGCCAGGGCGTTCATCACGGTGGCCAGCATGCCCATATAGTCGGCGCTGGAACGCTCCATGCCCTTGGCCGCGCCGGCCATGCCGCGGAAGATGTTGCCGCCGCCGATCACCAGGCACAGCTCGACGCCGGACTTGACGATCTCGGCCACGTCGTCGGCGACGGATTGAACGGTGTTGGTGTCGATACCGTAGGGCGTGTCGCCCATCAGGACCTCGCCGGACACCTTCAGCAGGATGCGGCGATATTTCTGGGGCGCGCTGGTATCGGACATTGGACCGCTATTCCTGAGTCGTCGGCACGCACATACGTGCGTTCTACAGAAGTGGGGAGGGTTTTGCCAACCGTCCTCACCCTCTGACGGGGTGTCGAACGGCAGGCGCAAAAAGGGCGCGGCGCGCGTCTAGACGCGCCGCGCCCTGATTGTTCGCCGGGGCCCGAAGGTCCTGGCGATCAAGCCTTAGGCCTGGCCGGTCATCGAGGCGACTTCGGCGGCGAAGTCGTCCTGCTTCTTTTCAACGCCTTCGCCCAGGGCGAGACGCGTGAAGCCCTTCACGGCGATCGGGGCGCCCAGGGTCTTGCCGGTCTCGGCGACCAGTTGCTCGACGGTCTGGTCCGGGTTCATGACGAAGGCCTGCTTCAGCAGCACGACTTCTTCCAGGAACTTGCGGATACGGCCTTCGATCATCTTTTCGACGACCGCCGGCGGCTTGCCCGACTCCAGAGCCTGCTCGGTGAACACGGCCTTTTCACGCTCGATGGCGGCCGGGTCCAGATCGTCCGGCGACAGCGACAGCGGGGCGGTCGCGGCGACGTGCATGGCGATCTTGCGGCCCAGGTCGCGCAGGGCGGCCTTGTCGCCGGTCGACTCCAGGGCCACCAGCACGCCGATGCGGCCGAGGTCCGGCGCGGTGGCGTTGTGGATGTAAGAGGCGACGACGCCGTTCTCGACGGTGTGCTTGGCCGCGCGACGAACCATCATGTTCTCGCCAATCGTGGCGATCAGGTTGGTCAGGTGATCCTGCACGCTCTCGCCGCCAGCCAGCTTGGCGGCGGTGATGGCGTCGACCGAGCCGTCGGTGCCCAGAGCGGCGCCGGCGATCTGACGAGCAGCGCCCTGGAACAGGTCGTTGCGCGACACGAAGTCAGTTTCGGCGTTCACTTCGACGGCCGTGGCGGTTTCACCCGCGCCCTGGTCGGCCGTGGCGATGGCCACCAGGCCTTCAGCGGCGGCGCGATCGGCCTTCTTGGCGGCCTTGGACAGGCCCTTGGCGCGCAGCCAGTCGATGGACGCTTCGATGTCGCCGTTGTTTTCCGACAGCGCCTTCTTGCAGTCCATCATGCCGACGCCGGACTTTTCGCGCAGTTCTTTAACCAGCGCAGCCGTGATCTCAGCCATGGAAAATCTCCATATTCAAACGGTTAGCGACCGGGCTTGTCGCCCGCCTAATCCATAAAGAGTAGCGACCGGGCTTTTAGCCCGGTCGCATGTCAGGGTCGCGACGGCCTCGGCATCCCGGCGAACCGGGGCGGAGGCGCGTAGGGAATCAGCCTTCGGCCGATTCCGGAGCAGCTTCGACAGCGGCTTCCGGGGCGGCCTCGGCGGCCACTTCCGGAGCGGCTTCAGCAACCGGAGCAACTTCGGCGACGGCCGGAGCGGCTTCAGGTTCCGGAGCCAGAGCGCGCGCCAGGGCCGGCTCGGTCGGGTTCACGGCGGCGCCCAGGTCGACGCCCGAACCGGCTTGGCCAGCGGCCAGACCGTCCAGGACGGCGTCAGCGATCAGGTCGCAGTACAGTTGCAGAGCGCGGGCGGCGTCGTCGTTACCCGGGATCGGGTAGGTGATGCCGTCCGGATCGCAGTTGGTGTCGAGGATGGCGACGACCGGGATGTTCAGCTTGCGGGCTTCCAGGATCGCGATCGCTTCCTTGTTGGTGTCGATCACGAACATGATGTCGGGGATGCCGCCCATGTCCTTGATGCCGCCCAGCGACAGTTCCAGCTTGTCGCGCTCGCGCGTCAGCTGCAGCAGTTCCTTCTTGGAACGGCCTTGGCCTTCGCCGGCCAGAACGCCTTCCAGCTCGCGCAGACGCGCGATCGAGCCCGAAACGGTACGCCAGTTGGTCAGGGTGCCGCCGAGCCAACGGTGGTTCACGTAGTATTGGGCGCAGCGCTTGGCGGCCGTGGCGACCGGGTCGCTGGCCTGGCGCTTGGTGCCGACGAACAGCACGCGGCCACCGGCGGCGGCGACTTCACGGACCTTCACCAGGGCTTGGTGCAGCAGCGGGATCGACTGCGACAGGTCGATGATGTGGATGTTCGAGCGCGAGCCGAAGATGTAGCGGTCCATCTTCGGGTTCCAGCGGTGCGTCTGGTGGCCGAAGTGGGCGCCGGCTTCCAGGAGCTGACGCATGGAGAATTCGGGAAGAGCCATCGGGCCTATATCCTTTTTCCGGTTGAACCTCCGCGGACACCCCCGTTCCAGACCATTCTGGAGCGGGACCGGAACGGCGACGCCGGGATGTCTCCCCGGTGCAACCGAACGTCCACGTGTGGAATGGCCGCGCAGATAGTCTCTCAGCGGAGAAAAAGCAAGTCCTCGCCGTGAGGACCGGCGCCGGCCGCAAGGTTGATCCATCGTGACGGCGGCGACCGCGACACCCATCCCCGAACCGGGCCAGCATCCCCCGTCCCTCCACAGGACGAGCGGAAAACCGTCGCCGTACCGACATAGTGATGTGGCCCAATCCACCCGGCGTCGTCGTTCTGAACGGCATAGCTGGAGGACGTCATGCTCGCGGTCTTCGATCTGGACGGAACCTTGCTGGACGGCGACTCCACGGGCCTGTGGCTCTGGGGGCGGGTCAGGCGCTCGCCCCTGCGCGCTCTGGCGGTCCTGGCGGTCGCCCCGTTCGCCGCGCCGTTGGTGATGATCCCGCGCACGCGCCGACTTGGCGCGTCGATCCTGCTGTGGATCGCGACGGCGGGCTTGACCGAACGAGCCCTACGCGAGTCCTGCGCGCGGTTCGGCGACACCTTCCGGGCCGGCGACAGCGCCCTCGCCTGGCGCGCTGGAGGGCTCGCGGCGCTGGAAGCGCATCTGGAGGCCGGCGACCGCGTCGTGGTGGTCACGGCCGCGCCGGCCATCCTGGCGCAGGCCCTGATCGGCCCGCTCGGCCATCCGATCGAGGTGCTGGGCACCTCCCTGAAGCGCCGCGGCGGCGGCTGGGTCGCCGACGTCCACTGCCGCCACCAGCGCAAATGCCAAGCCCTGGCCGAAGCGGGCCACGGCGCGCGCTGGGCCTATGCCTATACCGACAGCCTCGACGACCTGCCCCTGCTCCGCGGCGCGGAGAAGCCCGTGATCGTCAAGGGCGGCGAGAAGGCCGCGCGGCGGCTGTTCCGGGCTGGCCTGGCGAACGGACGCGCCGCGGCCTGGTGATCGCACCGCTCCATCGGGCGCCGCGGCGCGGCCGCCTGGATCTCAGACCCCCCTGCGTACGGTAATGACGACCCACGGCCTTTGCCCGCCTTCATAGTCGCCGCCCATATAGTCGTTGATCGACAGGATCTCCCAGTCCGCCGCGCCGCGATAAGCAGCCTCCACGGCGCCGGCCGACAGGTAGTTGAAATACCGCCCCAGGCTATCGCGCCCTTCGGCGTCGCCGACCTTGAAACTGGCGAGATGAACGCCGCCCGGCCTCAGAGCTCGGAAAACGCGCGACAGAATATCCGTGAGCGCCGGCCTGGGCGCGTGCAGCAGGCTGGCATTGGCCAGGATCCCATCATAGGCTCGCGCGGCGTCAAGTTCGTCGAACCGCATCACCCGAACCGGGCGACCGATCCTCGCCTCGGCCTCGCGGGTGATCGCCGGGACCCCATCGGTGGCGTCGACGTCGAAGCCCCGCGCCAGCATCGCCTCGCTGTCTCGACCGTCGCCGCACCCCAGCTCCAGAACCCGCGCACCCGGCGCGAGACGCTCCAAAAACCCGTCCAAATGCCGGCTCACGCCATCCGGTCTGGTCGTGGTGTAGGCCCGAGCCGCGCCGGCATAGAACCGCAGCGTCGGCGCATCATACGCGGCGGACCCTGGCGAGGCGGCGGCTGACGATTTCATGCGCCGCATCTAAGCGAAGGCGCGACGGCGGAGCAACGGCCGCCCGGCGCGCGGCGAGGGACAGCCATTGCCATCCGGTTCAGGACAACGGCTATAGGACTGAAGCGAACCATCGCCCGCGGCGCTCGTTCGCCGATCCGCGCTCTCAAGGGGCAGCCTGTCTCGCTCCCAGTTCCCTCAGCCAGCATCCCGGCCTCCGCACGTCCAAACGCCCTCCCGGGGCAGGATCAAGCTCGGAATTCGACGCAGATCATCCCGGCGAAAGCGCAACCCCAAGCGGCGCCGGAGATCCGTTCATCGATCGAAGCTTACCATCCGAACGCTAGAGCATTTTTCGATCCAATTGGATCGGTGAAATGCTCTAGGCTATTGTTTTGAAGCATTTTCTGACGACGAACCGGTACCCACTTCGTCGGAAAATGCTCTAGCCGCGCCCATTCCGCCGGCCCCGGCGATTTCGGGCGGGTTAAGAGGTCGCCCCCATTCGCCCCACCGACCGTCGATCAGCGCCGGAGCACTTTCCGATCCCACTAGATCGATGAAATGCTCCAATCTTTCGCTTTGACGCGCCGCCGCCCTCGCGCCTCAGAACGACTTGCCGTCCACCGGACGCGGGTTCAAGGCGAAGACGTCGACGCCGTCAAGACAGCGGACATTGATCGCCGCCATCTTGCGGCCGTCCGGCGCCGTGCCCATCCCAAAGGACTGAATGCCGCAGGTTTCGCAGAACAGGTGCGAAATCTTGTGGGTGTTGAACTGGTATTCGGTCAGGGCGTCCTGGCCGCTCTTCAGTTCAAAGGCGCTTTCCGGCGCGAAGGCCAGGATCGCGCCCAGCTTGCCGCAGCGGGAACAGTTGCAGCTGATAAGTCCATCCAGCTCGACATCGACCGCGTAGCGCACGCGCCCGCACTGGCAACCGCCTTCGTGATTGGCCATCGGCCTTCTCCCCAGTTAGCCCCTCAGAGGGTCTCCGACCAAGGCAGCCGCTGGCGGCGCCCCCCCTAGCAGCGGATTCCCGCTACCAGCACAAGAAATAGGAATATATTCCTACACATCTTCCAGCAACGCCACGCCCGGCGCGGTCTTCAGCGCCCCCCGGAGGGCGGCGTCCAGCGTGTAGCGGCCCGGCAAGCGCAGTTCGATCTCGCGACCGCCGCCGATGGCGGCCACGAAGGTCACCTCACCGCCCTTCTGGCCCTGGGCGGGTTCGAGGCGACGCTTCAGCGCCTGGATCTCGGTGGCCGACGGTGACAGGTGCACGCGCAGGCCGGCCACCACATTCTCGATGGCCTTCTCGATCGGCTCGGCGTCGTCGCCGAAGAAGCGGACCTCGCCGTCGCGGGCCTTGGCGCGAACCTTGATGACGACAGCCTTGCCCGGCTCCAGCACGTCCCGACATTTGCGCAGCGATTCCGGCGGGAACAGCACCTCGTATTCGCCGGTCGGGTCCGACAGCGAGACGAAGGCGAACTTCTCGCCGCTTTGCGAGGCGCGCTCCTGGCGGCGACGCACGACGCCGCACATGCGCAGGGCCTCCATGCCGGCTTCGGCCTGGGCCATGGCCTCGGTCAGCATCACGGTGCGCCGACGGCGCAGCATGCCGACCACGTCTTCAAGTGGGTGACCGGTCAGATAGAACCCGACGGCCGACAGCTCCTCGTCCAGCAGGTCGACCTGGTTCCAGTTCTCCGTCTTCGAGAGGCGCGGGCGCCCCGCCCCCGGGTCGGAGCCGAACAGGCCGCCCTGCCCGCCTTGGCGGTCGGCGTGACAGCTTTGGGCATGGGCGATCAGCACGTCGGCCGAGGCCACGATCTGGGCGCGGTTCTTGTGGATCTGGTCGAAAGCCCCCGCCCGGGCCAGATTCTCGATGGCGCGCTTGTTGACCTGCTTGGGATCGATCCGCTCGACGAAATCGAAGATGTCGCGGAACGGCCCGCCCTCCTCGCGGATCGCCACCAGGTGCTTCATGGCCTCCAGGCCGACATTGCGGATGGCGCCCAGGGCGTAGAGCACCTCGCCGTTCTCGACCTCGAAGTCGGCGCCCGAGACATTGACGTCCGGGGCCCGCACCGTGATGTCGAACTTGCGGGCGTCCTGGTGGAAGACCGCGAGCTTGTCGGTGTTCGACAGATCCAGGCTCATCGAGGCGGCGAAGAACTCGACCGGCGTATTCGCCTTCAGCCAGGCCGTCTGGTACGAGATGAAGGCATAGGCGGCGGCGTGCGACTTGTTGAAGCCATAGCCGGCGAACTTGGCCACCAGTTCGAAGATCGAGCCCGACTGCTCCTCGGGGACGTTCTTTTCCTTGGCGCCGGAGACGAAACGGATCTTCTGGAGATCCATCTCCTCCTTCTTCTTCTTGCCCATGGCGCGACGCAGAAGGTCGGCCTCGCCCAGGCTGTAGCCGGCCAGGATCTGGGCGATCTGCATCACCTGCTCCTGATAGACGATGACGCCGTAGGTCTCCTTCAGCACCGTCTCCAGCGACGGATGCAGGGTGTCGACGGGTTTGCGGCCAAACTTGCAGTCGACGAAGGTGTCGATGTTGTCCATCGGCCCCGGACGATAGAGCGAGATCAGCGCGGTGATCTCCTCGATCGAGCCGCAGCGCATCTTGCGCAGCGTGTCCCGCATGCCCTGGCTTTCAAGCTGGAACACCCCGACCGTCTGGCCGGAGGCGAGCAGCTCGTAGGTCTTGGTGTCGTCGAAGGCCAGCTTGCCGAGATCGATCTCGAAGCCGCGCTTCTTCAGGTGCTTCACCGCCCGGTCGAGCACCGTCAGGGTCTTGAGGCCCAGGAAGTCGAACTTCACCAGGCCAGCGCTCTCGACCCATTTCATGTTGAACTGGGTGGCCGGCAGATCCGAGCGTGGATCCTTGTACAGCGGAGTCAACTGGGTCAGCGGCCGGTCGCCGATCACCACGCCAGCGGCGTGGGTCGAGGCGTTGCGGAACAGGCCTTCCAGCTGCAGGGCCACGTCAAGACAGGCCGAGACGTTGGCGTCTTCCTTCTTGGCCTGCTTGAGACGCGGCTCAAGGTCGATGGCCTGGGCCAGGGTCACCGGCGCGGCCGGGTTGTTGGGCACCATCTTGCAGAGACGGTCGACCAGACCCAGCGGCAGTTGCATCACCCGGCCGACGTCGCGCAGCACGGCGCGCGCCTGCAAGCTGCCGAAGGTGATGATCTGGGCCACGCGGTCGCGGCCGTACTTCTCCTGCACGTAGGAGATCACCTCTTCGCGCCGCTCCTGGCAGAAGTCGACGTCGAAGTCGGGCATCGAAACCCGTTCCGGATTGAGGAAGCGCTCGAACAGCAGGCCGAAGCGCAGCGGGTCGAGGTCGGTGATGGTCAAGACCCAGGCGACAAGCGAACCGGCGCCCGACCCCCGTCCCGGACCGACCGGAATGCCGTGCGTCTTTCCCCATTTGATGAAGTCCGACACGATCAGGAAGTAGCCGGGGAACCCCATCTTCTTGATGATGTCGAGTTCGAACTCGAGGCGCTTCCAGTACTCCTCCTCGGGCGCCGACAAGGTCAGGCCCACGAAGCGCGCCTTCAGGCCTTCCCGCGCCTGGTGCTCCAGCTCCTCGGCCTCGTTGCGACCGTCGCCGGTCGGGAAGCTGGGCAGGATCGGATCGCGCTTGTGCACCATGAAGGCGCAGCGGCGGGCGATATCGAGGGTGTTGTCGCAGGCCTCCGGCAGGTCGGAGAACAGCTTGCGCATGTCAGCCGCCGGCTTGAACCAGTGCTCGGGCGTTACCCGCCGCCGCTCGTCCTGGCCGACGAAGGAGCCGTCCGAGATGCACAGCAATGCATCGTGGGCGGCGTAGAAACTCTCCTTGGCGAAATAGACGTCGTTGGTGGCGACCAGCGGCGCGTCGTGCTCGTAGGCCCAATTGACCAGACCCGGCTCGGCCGCGGCCTGCTTGGGCAGACCGTGGCGCTGGAGCTCGACATAGAAGCGATCGCCGAACACGCGCTGCATCTCGGCCAAGGCCGCCGAGGCCTCGGCCGCCTTGCCGGCGGCGAACAGCGCGTCCACCGGACCGTCCGTGCCGCCCGACAGCAGGATCAGGCCTTCGTTGTGCTCGATGACCTTGGCCCAGGGGACGATCGGCTCGGGCAGCTCGGCGCTGTCGAGATAGGCGATGGACGAAAGTTCGGAGAGGTTGAGATAGCCTCGCTCGTTCTGGGCAAGGAGCACGATCGTCGGGGCCCGGGCCCAGCGTTCGGTCGGCCCGCCGCCAATGCCGGTGATCGGAATGGCGCAGCCGATGATCGGCTGGACCCCCGCATCCTTGGCGTACGAGGAATATTCAAGCGCGCCGAACAGATTGGCGCGGTCGGCGATCGCCGCGGCCGGCATGCCGATCCCGGCGGCCAGCTTGCCGATCTGGTCGGCCTTGATCGCGCCTTCCAGCAGCGAATAGGCGGAGCGAACCCGCAGGTGGACGAAACCCTGCCCCTCCTCGTCCGCCATGACCAACCTCCGCTAGACGACCGCCGTCATACGACTCAAGCCACCAGGTTGGCGACCGTACACATCATCCAGACGAAGCTGGCGACCGACACAAGGGCCAAAGACTCACGGGCGATACGGATCATAGGAGCCTCCACAGATTTCTTGTTTTGTTCCATATTCCGCTTTTGTTCCGTTCACAAGATGTTCCGCGACGTTCCACCGCATTTTCCTGGCCCGAGTCACTCGATAGGCAGCCGCGCGTAGCGACTTTCGATATGGCCAAGGCGAGCGGATCGGTTCAGATCGAGGCCATGCGCCTGATCATCGACACCGACACCGCCGGCGACGACGTCTTCTCGCTGATGCTCGCCCTCACCCGGCCTGGCGTGACCGTCGAGGCGATCACGATCGCTCACGGCAATGTCGGCTTCGTCCAGCATGCCGAGAACGCGCTGGTGACGCTGGAGCGGTGCGGCAAGGCCGGCGAAGTCCCCGTCTATCTGGGCGCCCAGACGCCGTTCACGCGGGCGCCGCTCGACGCGGCCTATGTCTTCGGCCACGACGGGATGAGCGACAGCGGCTTTCCCAGGACCATCCAACGTCCCGCCGGGGGGCACGCCGTCGACGAACTGGTCCGGCGGATCATGGACGCGCCCGGCGAGATCACCCTGATCGCCCAGGCGCCGCTGACCAATGTCGCCCTGGCCTATCTGCGTGAGCCGCGCATCGCCAAGGCGCTGAAGCATCTGTGGGTGATGGGCGGCACGGACAACGGCGTCGGCAATGTCACACCGGCGGCCGAATACAATTTCTATGTCGATCCGGAAGCCGCCAAGATCGTCGTCAACGCCGGCTTCAACCTGTCGATCGCCACCTGGACCCTCACCCTTCAGGACGGCCTGTGGAGCACGGCGCAACTGGCGGAACTGGAGGCGCTGGGCACGGACAAGGCCCGGTTCTTCACCGACGTGAACCGCGCCTCGCTCGCCTTCGCCCGCGAAACCGAGGGGCTGGACGGCAGCCTGCATCCAGACGCCCTGACCTGCGCCATCGCGCTCGACGAACAGCTGATCCTGGAGGCCGAGGACTGCGTGGTCGATGTCGAGACGATGGGCGAGCTGACCCGCGGCTATCTCAGCGTGTCGCACGCGATACTGCCAGATATCGAGATCGCCGACCCTGCCCTCAAACGTCGACCACCCAACGCAAGGGTCGTCAAGAAGATCGACCAGGCCGGTTTCTTCACCGCCATGAAGAACACTCTGCTTTAACCTCATCGTAGCCGGTCGGGTCCAGTTTTCGGGCCATGGGACAGCAAGCCACCGCGATACTGATCTTGTGGCTAAGCTTGGCGAGCGTCGGCGCGGCGCATGCCCAGACGGATTTCTTCTCTCGCGATACGATTTCCGGCCTTGTCGACCTGCGCCTGGTCGCGGCCGACGGCGAGAGGTCGTGGGTTGACGGCGCGGTCGGCAAGGCCCGGTTCGGCGATGACCATCAGGGCCTGCGCCTGGGCGAAGCGGCCCTGGTCTGGAACCCCCGGTTCTCCGACACCGTCTCGGCCGTGGTCGTCGGTGACAGCCAGGACGGCCAAAGGCATCTGGTTGATCTGGGCGAAGGCTATCTGGCCTATCGATCGCGGCCCGGCGCATCCCTGCGGCTCTCGGCGCGCGCCGGCGTGTTCTATCCGCCGATCTCGCTGGAGCACGACGGCCTGGACTGGTCCGTGCCCGACACCATCACGCCCTCGGCGATCAACACCTGGGTGGCCGAGGAGACCAAGGTGGTCGGGGGCGAGGCCACGATCCGCCGCACGATCGCCGGCCAGAGTTTCAGCCTGACCGCCGGGGCCTTCAAGAACGGCGACACATCAGGTACGGAGCTGACATTCCGAGGCTGGGCGTTGCACGATCTGAAGTCCCCGGTGTTCGGCCGTTTCCCTCTGCCGCCGCTGAGCGCCAAGATGGCCACGCGGCAGGCGCCGTCGACCACGCCCCTGGCCGAGATCGACGGGCGGATCGGCTACTACGGCCGCCTCGAATGGCGGCCGACCTCGCGACTGGCCTTCGACCTCTTCCGCTATGATAACGAGGGCGACCGAACCAGCGTCGACACCCGCCGCGAATGGTCGTGGGAAACGCGGTTCTGGAACCTCGGGATACGGCTGGATCTCGACGCCGTCGCGCTCAAGGCCCAGGTCATGACCGGCGAGACCCTGATGGGCTATTCGAACGCCCTTGGCCTCTGGGCCGACATGGGGTTCGAGGCGGCCTATGTCTCGGCGACCAAGGCGCTTGGGCCAGGGTCGGCGACTGTGCGCTACGACCATTTCTCGACAACCGACCGCACCAACAAGGCCACGGACAACAATGCCGAGCATGGCTGGTCGGCGCTGGCGGCCTATCGATGGGACGTCCGGCCCAACGCCCAGATCGTGTTCGAAGCTCTTTATATCGACAGCTTCCGCCGCGACCGCGCGCGACTGGGCCTTGCGCCCTCCCAGGACCAGACGGTCCTGCAAACGGCCTTCCGCCATCAGTTCTAGCCGAAACGCACGTCTAGACGCGTTGGGCTTCCAGGTGTCCATCCTTGAGGGCCAGAACGCGGTCCATGTAGCGCGCCAGCTCCATGTTGTGCGTGGCGATCAGGGCCGCCACGCCCTGCTGGCGGCAGGTCTGGTACAGGGCCTGAAACACCGTCGCCGACGTCGCCGGATCGAGATTGCCGGTCGGCTCGTCGGCAAGCAGCAGCTTGGGGCGGTTGGCCAGGGCGCGGGCGATGGCCACGCGCTGCTGTTCGCCGCCGGACATCTGGGCCGGCTGGTGGTTCATACGGGGGCCAAGGCCAAGGCCTTCGAGCAGCTCCTTGGCGCGCGCTTCAGCCTCGCGACGGCTCTTGCCAGCGATGGACAGCGGCATGGCCACGTTCTCAAGGGCCGAGAACTCGGGCAGCAAGTGGTGGAACTGATAGACGAAACCGACCGTGCCCAGACGGATGCGCGTGCGGGCGCGTTCTGACAGCTTCGAGCAGTCGCGGCCCTCAAGGGCCACGAGCCCGGCGTCGGGATGCTCCAGCAGGCCCGCCGAGTGCAACAGCGACGACTTGCCCGACCCCGAGGGACCAATCAGCCCGACGACCTCGCCCGGATAGACGTCGATGTCGACGCCGCGCAGCACCGGCAGGGCGCCAGCCTCGGTCTTGTAGACGCGCTCGACCCCGCGCAGGGCCAAAATCGGCGAAGGCTGTATCGGATCACTCATAGCGAAGCGCCTCCACCGGATCGAGGCGCGAGGCGCGCATGGCCGGCGGCAGCGTCGCCAGCACGCTCATCAGGGCCGACAGCGCGACGATCCCACCGACCTCTGTCCAGTCGATCTTGGCCGGAATGTGCGAGAGCATGTAGACGTCGGCGCTGAACACGGCCGTGCCGGTGACCCATTCCACGAAGTTCTGGATCGGGGTGATATAGGCGCAGAACACCACCCCCAGGGCCAGGCCGCACAGCGTGCCGGCCACGCCGATCGAGGCGCCCGCCATCACGAAGATCCGCAGCACAGCGCCCTGACTGGCGCCCATGGTGCGCAAGATGGCGATGTCCTTGCCCTTGTTCTTCACCAGCATGACCAGGCTGGAGATGATATTCAGGGTGGCGATGGCGACGATGCAGAACAGGATCAGCCGCATCACCTTCCGCTCGACCTGGAGCGCGGTGAAGTAGCTATGGTTCTTGTCCTGCCAGTCGGTCACCAGCGCGCCGGGGCCGGAGGCGACCTCGACGTCGTGCTTGTATTCCTTGGCCTTGTCCGGGTCGTCGACCTTGATCTCGACATAGTCGACCGAGGTGTCGCGACCGAAGAACAGTTGGGCCTGCTCCAGCGGCATGTAGATAAAGGCCTCGTCGAACTGGCTCATGCCGACGCTGAACAGGCCGCCGACGATGTAGTTCTTCTCGCGGGTCGAGGTCCCGAACGCCGTGGCCGGTCCCGTCGGCGAGATCAGGGTGATCGGATCGCCCGGCTGCACGCCCAGGGTCTGGGCCATGCGGTCGCCGATCAGGACGATATCGCCGCCGTACTCGCCCTGGCCGAAGCCCTGCAGCGAGCCCTTCTTGATGTTGCTGGAGATCAGCGACATGTGCCGCAGGTCGCCGGGCGTAACCCCGCGCACGATGGCGCCGGTCACCTGTGTCGGGCCGATGACCATGGCCTGCGCCTCGACCATCGGGGCGGCCTGGATCACGCCCGGCGCGCCCTTGATGCGACGAATGATGGCGTCCCGGTCCGGTCCATTTATGAGCGGCGACTGGGCGTAGAGGTGGCCGTTGAAGCCCACGATCCTGCCCAGCAGTTCAGCCCTGAAGCCGTTCATGACGCTCATCACGGTGATAAGGGCGAAGACCGCCAACATCACCGCGCTGAATGAGATGACCGCGATAAGCGCCACGCCGCCGTTCTTGCGCTTGGCGAACAGATACCGGCGAGCGACGGAGCGCTCCCAACGGCTGAAGGGACCGGCGGCGCGGACGTCTGGCATCAGGCGGTCTTGCTCTTGGTCAGGCCGTCGAGGACCGATTCCAGCGAGGCGGTGTGGCGCTCGCCGGTCTTGCGGTTCTTGATCTCGACCACGCCCTCGGCGATGCCCTTGGGGCCGATGACCAGCTGCCAGGGCAGGCCGATCAGGTCCATGGTGGCGAACTTGGCGCCGCCGCGGGCGTCGGTGTCGTCGTACAGCACATCCTTGCCCGCGGCCTTGAGCGCGGCATAGGCCGTCTCGCAGGCCGCGTCGCACGCGGCGTCGCCCTGGCGCATGTTGACGATGCCGACATCGAACGGCGCGACGCTTTCCGGCCAGATGATCCCGGCCTCGTCGTGACTGGCCTCGATGATCGCGCCCAGCAGGCGCGAGACGCCGACGCCGTAGCTGCCCATCTGCACCGGCACGTCCTTGCCGTCGGGACCGGTGACCACGGCCTTCATCGGCTCGGAGTACTTGGTCCCGAACGAGAAGATGTGGCCGACCTCGATGCCGCGCGCCGATAGGCGGTCACCTTCCGGCAGGGCGCCGAAGGCGGCTTCGTCGTGCATTTCCTCCGTCGCGGCGTACAGCGCCGTGCGCTGGTTCACCAGCGGCTGCAGGTCGCCGTACCAGTCGACGTCCGGCCCCGGCGCCGGCATCTCGACCAGATCCTTGTGGCAGAATACGGCGCTTTCGCCCGTCTCGGCCAGGACGATGAACTCATGGCTCAGGTCGCCGCCGATCGGACCGGTGTCGGCGCGCATCGGCACGGCCTTCAGGCCCATGCGTTCGAACAGGTTCAGATAGGCCACGAACATGCGGTTGTAGGCCTTGCGCGCGCCCTCGGCGTCGAGGTCAAAGCTGTAGGCGTCCTTCATCAGGAACTCGCGGCCGCGCATCACGCCGAAGCGCGGACGGGTCTCGTCGCGGAACTTCCACTGCACGTGGTAGAGGTTCTTGGGCAGGTCGCGATAGCTGCGCACCGAACCGCGGAAGATCTCGGTGATCATTTCCTCGTTGGTGGGCCCGTACAGAAGCTCGCGCTCGTGGCGGTCGGTGATGCGCAGCATCTCCGGGCCATAGGCGTCGTAGCGACCCGACTCGCGCCACAGGTCGGCCAGCTGAAGCGTCGGCATCAGCAGCTCGATGGCGCCGGCGCGATCCATTTCCTCGCGGACGATCTGCTCGATCTTCTTCAGCACGCGGAAGCCCAGTGGCAGCCAGGCATAGATGCCCGCCGCTTCCTGGCGGATCATGCCGGCGCGAAGCATCAGCTGATGCGAAACGATCTGGGCGTCGGACGGTGCTTCCTTCAGCACCGGCAGGAAATAGCGCGACAAGCGCATGCGCGTGGAAACTCCGGGGAATTCAAGGAGGCCTGAGATAGCCTCTCGTCCGACAGCTTGGCAACGCGGTAGAGCCCGCCCGGTTCAGATCTTTGATCTGAACCGGGTTAGAGGGCTCGTCCACCAAGGAGTCGAAGCGTGACGATCGCAGAAACCGGCATCCACTTTCTGCTGTCACGCTTTGGACTAAAGTATGGCTCCCGACACGAATAAAAGAGAGGCCGCGCGGATCGCCGCGCGGCCTTTCAAGTCATCGTCGGGGAAGACGCCACAGAGCGAGACCGGCAAGGCCGATCTCATGAAGTGACCTTACCAACCAAACATCTGTTGGGGCACGGCCATGCGAGGGAAGCGCTCACAATGAGACCGTTCGCCCAAGGCTTGGGCGTTCGAGGGCAGATTGCTCACCCCGCGCCCAAGGCTTGTGCATTCGCACGTCCGCTAGGCCTTACCCCACTGAGGAAGATCAGGCAGCGTGACCAGGTTGAAGTGCACGACCAGGAAGAACAGCACGAACACCACGGCCGAGACCCACGTCGTGGTGATGAACTTGCGCTTGAGGTTCGGATTGATCGGCGCGCCCGGATCGCCCCCGCCCGGCGTCTTGATACCAGCCTCGTGGTAGCTGCGCGAGCCCAGCGGCAGGACGGCGAACAGAACCGTCCACCAGATGGTCAGGTAGATCGCGAACCAGGTGATCGGGCTCATCAGTGAGCATCCTTACCAGCAGTGTTTTGGGGCGTTTCCATGAGCTCGACCAGCAGGCCGCCCATGTCCTTGGGGTGGACGAAGATGATCATCGTGCCGTGGGCCCCGATGCGGGGTTCGCCCAGCACGGTCGCGCCCTTGGCCACCAGATCATCGCGCGCGTCGTAGATGTTCTCCACCTCGAAGCAAATGTGGTGCTGCCCCCCTTTGGGGTTCTTGGCCAGGAAGCCGTGGATCGGCGAGTTTTCGCCATAGGGCTCGATCAGCTCGATCTGGCTGTTGGGCAGGTTGACGAAACAGACCCAGACCCCCTGCTCTGGCATCGCCCACTTCTCGGTCACCGAGGTCGCGCCCAGCAGGTCGCGATACATCTTCACCGAGTCGTCGATCGAAGGCGTCGCGACGCCGACGTGGTTCAGCTTGCCGATCATGGTCTTTCTCCCTAGCCCCCGAACGTACCAATCGGATCGCTGAAAGCCGAGTGCAGATCATTCAGCTTGCTGATCGGCATGTAGAAGCTGCAGCCCTTGCAAGGCTCGGGCACACCGCGCCCCTGCCAATCCCACAGGGCCCTGACGCGATCCGAGCCCAGCAGTTCGGCCAGGCTGGCGTCGCGGATGTCGCCCAGCATCAAGGCCGTCTTGCCGTCGAAGTCGGCGCAGCCGCAGAATGACACCTGACCGCTCGAGAGCACCTGCAGGCTGACCAGCGGCAGCGCGCACTGCTCGGTGTTGCGCCGCGGCGGCATCCACTCGGCGTCCAGCGGCAGCGGCTTGGACGTGTCGAACACCGTCCAGTTGGCATAGGTTTTGGTGCCCGGCAGAGATAGCAAGCTTGGCGCGACGCCGGCGCGACGCGCCACGTCCGCCAGCCACGCCTCGATCTCGTCGGCGGTGCGTTCGCGCAGGTGCCGCGCGCCCAGCCCGACCTTGGCGACGCCGAAGATGCGGATCAGCCGGCCCAGCGAGTCCATGAACCGGTCGTACTGGTCCTTGCGGGTCATCAGCGCGAATTCTTCGGCGTCCAGGCCGTACACCGACACGGTGATGCGGTCGAAATAGCCGGCCAGTTCGGCCAGCTCTTCGTCCGTATAAAGATAGGCCATGGTGGCGTTGGTGATCGCCGAGACGCGGGAGATCGCCGGCGTCGCGCGCAGCAGCCGCAGGCGTTCCAGAAGCTGTTTGTCCAGCAACACTTCGCCGACCATCGGCGTCAGGGTGACTGGGCCGCCGCCCAGGGCCGCGTAGTCCGCCACGACCTTGGCGAATACCGCCATGTCCATGCCTTGCTTCTTGCGGGTCTGGATCGAGTACGGGCAGATCACGCAGTCGTTGTTGCAGATATTGACCGTCTCGATGCTGATCGCCAGCGGACGGAAACGGCCCCGGTGCGTGAAGTAGGAGATCCGCTCCGGACGGT
This sequence comes from Caulobacter sp. FV1ye6ST, assembly GCF_058681225.1. Taxonomy (NCBI): domain Bacteria; kingdom Pseudomonadati; phylum Pseudomonadota; class Alphaproteobacteria; order Caulobacterales; family Caulobacteraceae; genus Caulobacter; species Caulobacter sp. FV1ye6ST. The sequence continues at coordinate 2,238,991 of NZ_CM178733.1, read as the reverse complement.
AGATGGCCGGAAACTTGGCGATCGGATGCCCGGAGACACGCTCGCGATATTCCGGCGAACCGACGATCTCGGTCTTGATGTCCTCGATCGTCGCGCCACGCTCCATCCAGGCCACGCAGGCGGCCAGGGCGTCGGGATCCGGCTCGCGCTTGAGCAGATCCTGATAGAGGTGGCGGACGATCTGGACCGCGTAGCCGTACTCGCCGGCCCCCGGGGTCGGCGAGGCCGACGTCTGGGGCTCGGCGGAACGGCCACGGCGGAAGATCACAGGCGCAGGACCGTGGTTTCGACGACCGGCTTGCGTTCCCAGATACGGAACGCCGCCTTCTTCACGGCGCGGGAGATGGCGCTCTCGATCGCCTCGTCCTGCTCCCGGGTGTCACCGCCCAGCTTCTTGTAGGCGGTCTCGGCTTCCTCGGCGAGATCGTCGAGCGCGTCGTCCAGCGAGTACTCTTCGTCGCCAGCCAAACCGATGCCGCGCACTTGCGGACCCGACACAATCTTGTTGCGACCGTCCAGGACGATCGACACCACCAGCATGCCGTTGAACGCCGCGTGGCGGCGCTCGCGCAGGGCGTCGCCGTTCTCGGGGGTGACCACGCCGCCATCGACATACAGGCGCCCGGCTGGCACCTCGTCGATGATCTCTGGATGCCCCGGCGCCAGGCGCACCATGTCGCCGTTACGCGGCGAGATGGCGTGCGGGACCTGCAGGTCCTTGGCGAAGGCGGCGTGCTCGATCAGGTGACGGCGCTCGCCATGGGTCGGCACCGCGATCGTCGGACGCACCCACGCATACATCTGGCGCAGTTCTTCACGGCACGGGTGACCCGAGACGTGGATGCCGGGCGTGTCGCGCTCGGTGTGCAGACGCACGCCTCGGTCGGCCAGCTTGTTCTGCAGGTTGCGGATCGGGATCTCGTTGCCCGGGATGACCCGCGACGAGAAGATGACGTGGTCTCCCTGCCCCAGCTTAACGTGCGGATGGCTGCCGTCGGCGATGCGCGACAGCGCGGCGCGGGCCTCGCCCTGGCTGCCGGTGCAGAGGAACAGGACTTGGTCCTCGGGCAGGTGCTTGGCCTGGTCGTCGTTGATGAAGGGCTCGAGGCCCTGCAGCAGACCGACCGACCGCGCCGCGGCGGCCATGCGGTGCATAGAACGGCCGGCCAGGCTTACCTTGCGGCCGCACGCCTGGGCGGCGCGGATCACGGTGTCCATGCGGGCCACGTTCGAGGCGAAGCAGGCCACGGCGATCTTGCCAGACAGACTCTTGATCAGATTGCCCAGCGCCTCGCGGACGCCCGCTTCCGAACCGGCCTCGCCTTCGACGAAGACGTTGGTGCTGTCGCAGACCATGGCCAGCACGCCCTCGTCGCCCAGGCGGCGTAGGGCGGCGTCATCGGTCGGCGCGCCCAGCTGCGGCTCGGGATCGATCTTCCAGTCGCCGGTGTGCAGGATCGTGCCCAGCGGCGTCTTGATCGCCAGGCCGTTCGGCTCGGGAATCGAGTGCGTCAGGGTGATCAGTTCCAGGTCGAACGGACCCAGCGAGAAACGGCCGCCCAGCGGCACCTCGGTGATCGGCACGTCGTCCAGTATGCCCGCGTCCCGCAGCTTTTCACGCAGCAGGAAGGCGGTGAACGGCGTGGCGTAGACCGGCGCCTTCAGGCGCGGCCACAGCCAGTGGACCGCGCCCAGGTGGTCTTCGTGGGCGTGGGTCAGGACGATGCCGATAATGTCCTTGGCGTAGGGCTCGATATAGGACGGATCCGGCAGGATGATCTCGACGCCGGGCGTCGTCTGGTCGCCGAAGGTCACGCCCAGGTCGACGACGACCCACTTGCGATCGTGCGCCGGCCCGAAGCCATACAGGTTGAAATTCATGCCGATCTCGTTCGATCCGCCCAGCGGCAGGAAGACGAGCTCGTCGCTCTTGGATTTTTTCATCAGGTCTCGGAAATGGTGTTTCGACGATAGATTTCGAGAAGACCCCGTATCGTCAGGTCGGAGTCGAAGTGGTCGATGCTGTCGGTGGCGCCCTCGAACAACGAGGCGACGCCGCCGGTGGCGATAACGGTCATGGGCTCGCCGCGCTCAGCCTTGATGCGCGACACGAGCCCTTCGATCAGAGAGATATACCCCCAGAAGACGCCCGATTGCATGGCCGAGACGGTGTCCGTCCCCACGATCCTGTTACCGGCGGGCCGCTGGATGGCGATCCGCGGCAGTTTGGCCGCCGCCTCGTGTAGGGCCTGCATGGACAGATTGATGCCCGGCGAGATGATCCCGCCTTCGAACGCGCCGTCGGCCGCCACGATATCGAAGGTCGTGGCCGTGCCGCTGTCGATGACGATCAGCGGCCCAGAATAGATCATCGCCGCGCCGATGGCGTTGACCAGACGGTCGGCGCCGGCCTCGGAGGGCTTCTCGATGCGGACATCGATGCCCAGCCTGGCGTTCTCGCCGATCACCAGCGGCTCGACGTTGAGATAGCGCCGGGACAGGTTGCGCAGGTTGAAGATCGACTGCGGGACGACGCTGGAGATGATCACCGCGTCAATGGCCCGGAAACCGATGCCCTGCATCGACAGGAGTTGCGAGAGCCAGACCACGTACTCGTCGGCGGTCCGCGTGCTCTCGGTGGCCGCGCGCCATTGAGCCAGCCACGACTGTCCGTCGTGGATGGCGAACATGGTGTTGGTGTTGCCCTGTTCAATGGCGAGAAGCATCACGCGCCTCCGAAAAATACATCGCCGGCCGTGATCCTGCGGACCCGGCCGTCATCCAGACGAAGCCGCAGAGCCCCGTCCCCGTCCAGTCCCTCGGCGATGCCTTCGACCGTCTCGGCCCCCAGGCGCGCGACGCAAGGCTCGCCCAGCCCATGGGCGCGAGCCGTCCAGGCGTCGGCGATGGAGGGAAAGCCCAGCGAGGTCCAGACCCGCGACCAGCGTTCGAACGCCTCGGCCAGGGCTTGGGCGGCCTCGGGCGCGCTCGGCGGCGGGATTTCGCGATGAGTGGCGATCGAGGTCGCGGGACGCTCGCTGTCGACCGGCTCGCGGACTAGATTGACCCCCACGCCGACGGCTAGCCACAGACCGCCCAAGGGTGAGGCGCCGGACTCGATCAGGATACCGCTGACCTTCACCCCGCCCAGCAGCGGGTCGTTGGGCCATTTCAGGCTGACGAGCGAATCTGGCACGTACTGGCCCAGCATGTCCGCCACGGCCAGGGCGGCCACGAACGAAACCTGAGCGGCCTCTGCCGGGGGCCGGTCGGTACGAAAAAGCAGGGTGGCGGCGAGGTTGCCCTCGCCCGTTTCCCAGGCCCGGCCGCGCCGGCCTCGGCCGGCGGTCTGGCGCAGGCCGACCAGCCAAATGGGGCCGGCCTCGCCCGCCTCGGCCCGGCGACGGGCTTCGGCGTTGGTGGAGTCGATCTCGTCGAGAACGACGATGGGCGGGACGACGACGGGCGAAACGCCCGTCACGTCACGCGTGACCAAAGGCGGCCGCGGCGGCCCTGGCGGCGGGATCCAGCCAGACCAGAGCCACGAGCACGATCGGGAACGAGAAGAACGCCGCCGCGATGCCGACGGCCTGAGCCGAAGGCGACGGCGCGTCGACCGAGCCGGCCGGCGCGTCGAACCACATCGATTTGATCAGGCGCAGGTAATAGAACGCCGCGACGACCGACCCGACCAGACCCAGGACGGCGGCCCATTGCAGGACCACGTCGCCCGCGCCTAGGGCGGCCTTGAACACATAGTACTTCGACCAGAAGCCGGAGAACGGCGGCAGGCCCAGGGCCGACAGCGAGAACGCGGTCATGGCCAGGGCGACGCCCGGACGTTGCTTGATCAGGCCCGCCATGTCCTCGATCGTCTCCATGGGCTTGCCGTCACGGTTCAGCGCCTGCAGGCAGGCGAAGAAGCCGGTGACGTCGACCATGTAGAGGACCATGAAGACCAGCATCGCATGCAGGCCGACCTCGCCGCCGGCCGCGACGCCCAGCAGGGCGTAGCCGACATTGGCGATCGAGGAATAGGCCCACAGGCGCTTGAGGTTGGTCTGGGCCAGGCCCGCGAAGGCGCCGACAAAGATCGACAGCAAGGCCGCGATCACCAGGATCTGGCGCCATTGGTCGCCGGCGGCCGGGAACGCGTCGCCCAGCACGCGGGCGAACATCATCATGGCGGCCAGCTTCGGGGCGGCGGCGAAGAAGCCGACGACCGGGGTCGGGGCGCCTTCATAGACGTCCGGGGTCCACATGTGGAACGGCGCGGCCGAGACCTTGAACGCCAGGCCGCAGATCAGGAACACCAGGCCGAACAGCAGGCCCGTGCCGTGCGCGCCGCCATGGGCGGCGGCCAGGGCGATCTGGCTGAAATGGGTCGAGCCAGTGAAGCCGTAGATCAGCGAGGCGCCGTACAACAGCAGGCCCGACGACAGCGCGCCCAGCACGAAGTACTTCAGGCCCGCTTCCGACGACTTGGCGTCATCGCGGCGCATGGCGGCCAGCACATAGAGAGCCAGCGACTGCAGCTCGACGCCGACATAGAGGCTTATCAGGTCGCCGGCCGAGGCGGTGACGCCCATGCCGAGTGCGGCCAGGATCACCAGGACGGCGTACTCGAACTTCTGGTCGCCGCGCTGGGCCAGCCAGCGGTCGCCCAGCACCACGGCGATGGCGCTCGAGATATAGATGGCGACCTTGGCGTAGGTCGCCGCGGCGTCGGCGACGTAGACGCCGCCGAAGGCGCGGCCGTGCGGTCCCAGCACCGCCGTGGCGGCGGCAGCGATCAGCGCGGCGACGGCGGCCAGGGTGAAGATGGCCCCGACCTTGCCCCGGAAGGCGCCGGCGACCAGCAGGACGAGCGCCGCGATCGCGAGAACGATCTCAGGCAGGACGAGCGTGAAGTGGGCGGAAAAGGTCATAGGCTCCTCACCCGCCCACGGCGGCGCGCCAAGCGCCGACGAGCGCGTCGACGGACGTCGCGGTCAGGTTGAACACGAGATTGGGATAGATGCCCAGCAGCAGGGTCATCGCGATCAGCGGCACGAACAGCACGATTTCGCGCGCATCCAGATCGGTGATGGTCTTCAGCTCGGGATTCGTGATCTCGCCGTACATGACCCGACGATAAAGGGTCAGGGCGTACATGGCCGACAGGATCACGCCGGTCGCCGCTACGATCGCCGTCCATGTCGACGCCTTGTAGACGCCGGTCATGGTCAGGATTTCACCGACGAAGCCCGAGGTGCCCGGCAGGCCGACATTGCCCATCGTGAATAGCAGGAACACGAAGGCGTAGTGCGGCATCCGGTTGGTCAGGCCGCCGTAGAAAGCGATCTCGCGGGTGTGCATGCGGTCGTAGACGACGCCGACGCAGAGGAAGAGCGCGCCGGAGATCACCCCGTGGCTCAGCATCTGGAACAAAGCGCCCTGTTCGCCCGCCGCATTGCCCGAGAAGATGCCCATGGTCACGAAGCCCATGTGGGCGACCGACGAGTAGGCGATCAGCTTCTTGATGTCGGTTTGACGGAAGGCGACCAGCGATGTGTAGACAATGGCGATCGCCGACATCGCGAACACCAGCGGCTGGAACATCTCCGAGGCGTTGGGGAACATCGGCAGGCTGAAGCGCATGAAGCCGTAGCCGCCCATCTTCAGCAGGATGCCCGCCAGGATGACCGAACCGGCCGTCGGCGCCTCGACGTGGGCGTCGGGCAGCCAGGTGTGCACCGGCCACATCGGCATCTTCACCGCGAACGAGGCGAAGAAGGCCAGCCACAGCCAGGTCTGCAGCCATGGCGCGAACTTGTAGTGCATCAGGTCGGGGATCGACGAGGTGCCCGAGATCGAGATCATCGCCAGGATCGCCGCCAGCATCAGCACCGAGCCGAGCAGCGTGTAGAGGAAGAACTTGTAGGCCGCGTACACCCGGCGCTTGCCGCCCCAAATGCCGATGATCAGGAACATCGGGACCAGGCCAAACTCGAAGAACAGATAGAACAGCACCAGGTCCAGCGCGCAGAATACGCCGATCACCAGGGTCTCCAGGACCAGGAAGGCGATCAGATATTCGACGACGCGCTTCTCGACCGACTTCCAGCTGGCGATGATGCAGATCGGCAGCAGGAACGCGGTCAGCAGGACGAACAGCACCGAGATGCCGTCCACGCCCATGCGGTAATGCAGGCCCGCGAACCAGGCGAAGTCTTCCACGAACTGGAAGCCCGGGTTCTTCGGGTCGAACTGCAGGGTCAGGACGATCGACAGGCCGAACGTGACCAGGGTGGTCGCGAGCGCGATCCACTTGGCCAGGGTGTCGGTCTTTTCGCTCGCGCCGCTGAAGAGGCGCGCGGCGAGGATCACCGCGACGCCGATGATCGGCGCGAAGGTCGTAAGGCTGAGAAGGCCGCTCATGAGCTCCGTCCCCCTCAACGGAAGGCGTACAGGGCGAAGGTCAGCAGGCCGGCGACGCCGAGCAGCATGACAAACGCGTAGTGATAGAGATAGCCGGTCTGCAGCTTGCCGGTGCGCTTGCCCACCTCATACGAGAGGCTGCTGACGCCATCCGGGCCGAGGCCGTCGATGATCTTCTGGTCGCCGCCCTTCCAGAACAGGTCGCCGAGGAACTTGGCGAAGCGCACGAAGGTGGCGTCGTAAAGCTCGTCGAAGAACCACTTGTTGTAGAAGAAGACGTACAGCGGGCCCTTGCGTTCGGCCATCTTCAGGCCGAGGCGCTCGTCGCCCTTCAAGAGATAGACGTAGACCGCGACCAACAGGCCCAGGATCGAGGCGATCAGCGGGCTCCACTTCACCCACTCGGCCACTTCATGCGCCTGGTGGAGCACGTGGTTGGTCGGGGCGTTATAGATCGCGCCGCGCCAGAACTCTTCCTGGTGGTGGCCGACGAAGTAGTCTGTGAACACGAAGCCGGCGAAGACCGCGCCCAGCGACAGCACGATCAGCGGGAACAGCATCACCCACGGGCTTTCGTGCGGCTTGTGATCGTGACCATGGCCGTGATCGTCATGAGCGTGGTCATCGTGCGCGTGGGTGTCGTGACCATGAGCGGCGGGGGCGCCACCGTGGGCGTGATGGTCGTCATGACCCCAGCGCGCCTTGCCGTTGAAGGTGAAGAAGGCCAGGCGCCACGAGTAGAACGAGGTCAGGCCAGCGACGAGCACGCCGATCACCCAGGCGAACATCCCGATGCCGTTGTTCTGGCCGACCGCGAAGGCCGCTTCGATGATGGTGTCCTTCGAGTAGAAGCCGGCGAAGCCCAGGTGCAGCGGCGGGAAGCCGAGGCCCGTGATGGCGATCGTGCCGATCGTCATGGCGATGAAGGTCACCGGCAGCAGCTTGGCCAGGGCGCCGTACTTCCGCATGTCCTGTTCGTGATGCATGCCGTGGATAACCGAACCGGCGCCCAGGAAAAGCAGCGCCTTGAAGAAGGCGTGGGTGAACAGGTGGAACATGGCCGCTTGATAGGCGCCGACGCCGGCCGCGAAGAACATGTAGCCCAGCTGCGAACAGGTCGAGTAGGCGATCACGCGCTTGATGTCGTTCTGTGTCAGGCCGACCGTGGCGGCGAACAGGGCCGTCACCGCGCCGATCACCGTGACGATGTTCTTGGCCACCGGGGCGTATTCGAACATCGGTGACAGCAGGCACAGCATGTAAACGCCAGCGGTCACCATGGTGGCCGCGTGGATCAGGGCCGAGACCGGGGTCGGGCCTTCCATGGCGTCCGGAAGCCAGGTGTGCAGGAAGAACTGCGCCGACTTGCCCATCGCGCCGATGAACAGCAGGAAGCAGGCGATATCCATCAGCGGCCAGGTGTGGCCCGCGAACTCCCAGGTCTTGCCGGCGTGGCTGGCGATCATCGGGAACAGCTCGGCGAACTGGATCGTGCCGAACGCCCAGAAGGTGGTCATGATGCCGAGAGCGAAACCGAAGTCGCCGACCCGGTTGACCACGAACGCCTTGATGGCCGCAGCGCTCGCCGACGGCTTCTTGTACCAGAAGCCGATCAGCAGGTACGAGGCCAGGCCCACGCCTTCCCAGCCGAAGAACAGCTGCATGAAGTCGGCCGCGGTGACCAGCGACAACATGGCGAATGTGAACAGCGACAGGTACGCGAAGAAGCGCGGCTTGCTGTCGTCCTCGGCCATGTAGCCCCAGGAATAGATGTGCACGAGGGCCGAGACCGTCGTGACCACGATCAGCATGGTCGCCGAAAGGGCGTCGATACGGATCGACCAGTCGGCCTGGAAGTCGCCGATGTCGATGAACGGCAGCAGGTGGACGGTGAAGGCCTCCATGTGCCCCCACGTCCACTGGCTGAAGGTGTACCAGCTGAGACCGCAGGCCAGGATCAGCGCGCCGGTGGTGACCGACTGCGACGCCAAGTCGCCGATGCGGCGGCCGAACAGGCCGGCGATGGCCGCGGCGATGATCGGCGCGAAAACGAGAATGGTGACAAGTATGTGGGTGACTGGCGTCTGCATGACGTCGCTTAGCCCTTCATCATGCTGGCGTCGTCAACCGCGATGTCGCCGCGGTTTCGGAAGAAGGTGACGAGAATGGCCAGACCCACGGCCGCCTCGGCGGCGGCGACGGTCAGCACGAACATGGCGAAGATCTGTCCCGCCACATCGTGCAGGAAGGACGAGAACGCCACGAGATTGATGTTCACCGCGAGCAGGATCAGTTCGATCGACATCAGGATGACGATGACGTTCTTGCGGTTCACGAAGATGCCGAAGACGCCGATCGTAAACAGGATCGCGGCGACGACGAGATAGTGCGACAGGCCGATCATTCGGAGATCCCCTCACCCGGCTTGATCTGGACCAGTTCCATGCCGGTCTTCGGCGTACGGGCGACTTGCTTGCCGATGTCCTGGCGCTTGACGCCCGGCTTGTGGCGCAGGGTCAGGACGATGGCGCCGATCATGGCGACTAGCAGCACCAGACCCGCCAGTTGGAAGAAGAAGACGTAGTCGGTGTAGAGCACGCGACCGATCGCCTCGGTGTTGGGGACGCCGCCCGGCGAGGCGTTCGGCAGGGCGTTCCGCGAAGCCGCGCCGTTGGTGGCGACCGCAGCCACGACCATCACCATCTCGGTGGCGATGACCAGGGCGATCGCCCCGCCGAACGGCAGGTACTGCACGAAGCCTTGGCGCAGCTCGGCGAAGTCAACGTCGAGCATCATCACGACGAACAGGAACAGCACCGCGACCGCGCCGACGTAGACGACAATCAGCAGCATCGCCAGGAACTCCGCGCCCAGCAGGACGAAGAGGCCGGCGGCCGAGAAGAAGGCGGTGATCAGGAAGAGCACCGAGTGCACGGGATTCCGAGCCGACACGACGAGCAAGCCCGCCGCGATGGTCGTGAAAGCCAGCAGATAGAAAGCGATCGCCTGCAAGGGCATTGGCCCAGGGCTCCCCTGAAATCTTACGGTCGATGACGCTACGCCTTACGGCGCAACGCCTTTAGGAATTTTCCGGCTCTATGAGCCGGCAAATTCCCAGTTGCTTAGTGGGAGCGTGATGGTCGCCGAAACCGCGAACACTTTCGGCTATCACGCTCCTTCGGATTCGCGCCCGTCTTTAGCGGTAGGGCGCGTCCAACTCCAGATTCTTCGCGATCAGGCGCTCCCAGCGGTCGCCATTATCGAGAAGACGTTCCTTGTCGTAGTAGAGTTCTTCGCGGGTTTCGGTCGCGAACTCGATGTTCGGACCTTCCACGATGGCGTCCACCGGGCAGGCCTCCTGGCAAAGGCCGCAGTAGATGCACTTGACCATGTCGATGTCGTAGCGGGTCGTGCGGCGGCTGCCGTCCTCGCGCGGTTCGGCTTCGATGGTGATCGCCTGGGCCGGGCAGATGGCTTCACAGAGCTTGCACGCGATGCAGCGCTCCTCGCCCGATGGATAGCGGCGCAGGGCGTGCTCGCCCCGGAAGCGAGGCGACTGCGGGCCGCGCTCGTTCGGATAGATCACCGTCTTCTTCGGCGCGATCATGTACTTCATGGCGAGGCCAAAGGCGCCCGCGAAGTCCAGAAGGGCCGCGCCCTTGACCGCTTGAGTGATGCGCTGGAACACCAGAGCTCTCCTAAACCTATACTTCCGAGGAGGTGCGTTGGCCCCTCCCCGTCTCGACTTGGGCGTTGAAGCCCCTATTTCGGCCCGCGCGGGATCACGCAGGTGTAGTTCGACAGCTGAGCGGGGTCGCCCCCGTCCTGCTTGGCCTGGATCACGCCGCCCGAGGCCTTGCACTTGTCGCCTTCGCGGCGGAGGTCGTCATAACTGACAACCCCGTCGCCCAGCGAATAGGACCGATCCGTCGCCGCGACACCCGCACAGGCCGTCAGGGCAAGTCCGGAAAGACCCAGCACAAGGATCGCGGCGCGACGCATCAGGCCCCCGGACCGAACACGCGCCAGGCGGCGACCGCGGCAACCAGCACCAGAGAGGTGGGCAGGAACACCTTCCAACCCAGGCGCATCAACTGGTCGTAGCGGTAGCGCGGCACGATGGCCTTCGCCATGGCGATCATGAAGAACCAGAAACAGATCTTGGCGTAGAAGACCAAGGCCAGGGCGAACTTGCCCCACCATCCCCACATGGCCACCAGATCGACCGGAATACCCAGGTTCCATCCGCCGAAGAACAAAACGCTGATCATGGCGCACATCAGGACGATGTTCGAATACTCGGCCACCATGAACAGCAGGTACGGGGTCGAGCTGTACTCTACCTGGTACCCCGCCACGAGTTCGGATTCGGCTTCCGGAAGATCGAAGGGCGGGCGGTTCGTCTCGGCCAGGGCCGAGATGTAGAACATGCCCATCGAGACGACCATGATCGGCAGCAGGACCAGGTTCTTCAGGCCGCCGCCAAAGACGTTCCAGTTCCAGAACCAGCCCGACTGCTTCTCGACGATGGTCGACAGGTTCATCGAACCGGCCAGCAGGATCACGGTGATGATGATCAGGCCGATCGAGACTTCGTACGACACCATCTGCGCCGCCGAACGCAGCGCCCCCAGGAACGGGTACTTCGAGTTAGAAGCCCAGCCGCCCATGATGATGCCGTAGACGCCCAGCGAGCTCATCGCCAGCAGGTACAGGATGCCGACATTGAGGTTCGAAACGACCCAGCCCGGCGCGAACGGCACGACGGCCCAGCCCACGAAGCCCAGGACCAGGCTGAGCAGCGGCGCCAGGATGAAGACGATCTTGTCTGCGCCGGCCGGGATCACGATCTCCTTCAAGACGAACTTGAGGAAGTCGGCGAAGGACTGCAGCAGGCCGAAGGGACCCACGACATTGGGGCCCTTGCGCATCTGAACGCCAGCCCAGATCTTACGGTCGGCCAGCAGCAGGAAGGCCAGGCTCAGCAGGACCCAGATCACGACGAGCAGGATGCCGCCGGTCGTCAGGCCAAACCAGAGAAGCGGAGAAGTCGAGCCCACGATTTACTCCGCGGCGATCTTGGCGGCGCCGGACGCCACGGCCGCGCATTCGGCCATGGTCACGCTGGCGCGCGCGACGGGGTTGGTCAGGTGGAAAGCCTTGATCGGGCTTTCGAACGGCGCGTCGGAGATCTCGCCGTCGGCGCCCAGGTCTCCAACATCGAACGAGGTCGCGACCGAGCCCGGCGCGTAGTCGATCTGGCCGAAGGTCGGATGGTCGGCGAACAGCTTGGCGCGCAGTTGGTCCAGGCTGTCATAAGGCAGCTTGCAGCCCAGCACTTCGGAGAGAGCACGAAGGATCGACCAGTCTTCCTTGGCCTCGCCCTTCGGAAACACCGCGCGGCGGCCCATCTGGACCCGGCCTTCGAGGTTCACGTAGAGGCCGTTCTTCTCGGTGTAGGCCGCGCCCGGCAGGATGACGTCGGCCTTGTGGGCCCCGTTGTCGCCATGCGTGCCGAGATAGATCTTGAAGGCGTCCGAGGCGGCTGTTTCACACTCGTCGGCGCCCAGCAGGAACAGGACGTCCAGGGCGCCCGGCTTCAGCATGTCGGCCGTGGCCAGACCGCCCTCGGCCGGGACGAAGCCCATGTCGAGACCGGCGACGCGCGCGGCGGCGGTGTGCAGAACGTTCCAGCCGTTCCAGCCTTCACGGACGACCTTGACGGTCTTGGCCAGGCCGGCGGCGGCCTTGAGAATCGCCGCGCCGTCGGCGCGTGCCAGAGCGCCCTGGCCGATGATGATGGCGGGACGCTCGGCGGCCTTCAGGGCCGCGACGAAGTCGCTCTTGCTCTTGGCCAGGCCCGACAGGGTCTTGGCGCCCGCGCCGAGGTAGTCGTAGTCGAACGTCAGGTCGGCCTGCTCGCCGATGACGCCGAAGCGCGTCTTGCCGGCGATCCACTGTTTCCGGAAGCGGGCGTTCAGGACCGGGGCCTCAATGCGCGGATTGGCGCCGACGAATAGCACGACGTCGGCGTTCTCGATGCCGGCGATCGTCGAGTTGAACAACCAGCTTTCGCGCGGGCCAACCCCCAGGGCGGCGCCGTCCTGACGGCTGTCGAGGTTCTTCACGCCCAGGGCGGTGAAGAGATCCTTGGTCGCCTTCAGGCTTTCGGCGTCCTGCAGGTCGCCGGCGATGACGCCGATTCGCTCGGGCGCGGCCGTCTTGATCTTGGCGGCGACGGCGGCGAAGGCCTCGGACCAGGTGGCCGGCTTCAGGCCGCCGCCGACGCGGACGTACGGACGATCCAGGCGCTGACGGCCCAGGCCGTCGACGGCGTAGCGCGTCTTGTCCGAGATCCACTCTTCGTTGACGTCGTCATTGTTGCGCGGCAGCACGCGGAGCACGGCGGCGGCGCGGCTGTCGACGCGGATCCACGAGCCCAGCGCGTCCATGACGTCGATGCTCTCGGTCTTCTTCAGCTCCCACGGACGGGCTTCGAAGGCGTAGGGCTTGGAGGTCAGGGCGCCGACCGGGCACAGGTCGATGACGTTGGCGCTGAGCTCCGACGTCACCGCCGCGCCCAGATAGGTCGTGATTTCGACGTCTTCGCCGCGCGAGATCAGGCCGATTTCGGGCGAGCCGGCGACTTCGGTGATGAAGCGGACGCAGCGGGTGCACTGGATGCAGCGCGTCATCACGGTCTTGATGAGCGGGCCCATGGCCTTCTCTTCGACCGCGCGCTTGTTCTCGTCGTAGCGGCTGTCATCGCGGCCGTAGCCGACGGCCTGGTCCTGCAGGTCACACTCGCCGCCCTGGTCGCAGATCGGGCAATCCAGCGGGTGGTTGATGAGCAGGAACTCCATCACCCCTTCGCGGGCCTTCTTGACCATCGGCGTCTTGGTGAAGATCTCCTGGCCCTCGGCGGCCGGCAGGGCGCAAGACGCCTGCGGCTTCGGCGGACCGGGCTTCACCTCGACCAGGCACATCCGGCAGTTGCCGGCGATGGACAGGCGCTCGTGATAGCAGAAGCGCGGGATCTCTTCCCCGGCCAATTCCGCGACCTGCAGAACCGTCATGCCGGGTTCGAACTCGACCTCGACGCCGTTGACCTTGGCGATAGCCATAATTGTTACTCCGCCGCGATCAGCTTGGCGCCCTGCACGTGCAGGCGACCGCTACGATAGGAAGCAATCCGGTCTTCCACCTCGTGGCGGAAGTGGCGGAACAGACCCTGGATCGGCCAGGCGGCCGCGTCGCCCAGGGCGCAGATGGTGTGACCTTCGACCTGGGTCGTGACGTCCAGCAGAGTATCGATTTCTTTCGGATCGGCCTCGCCGGTCGCCATGCGCTCCATGACGCGCCACATCCAGCCGGTGCCTTCGCGGCACGGCGTGCACTGGCCGCAGCTCTCGTGCTTGTAGAAGTACGACAGGCGGGCGATGGCGCGGACGAGGTCGGTGTCCTTGTCCATGACGATGACAGCGGCGGTGCCCAGGCCCGACTTGAGATTGCGCAGGGCGTCGAAGTCCATCGGCAGGTCTTCGCACTGTTCGGCCGGGATCATCGGCACGGACGAGCCGCCCGGGATGACGGCCTTCAGGTTGCCCCAGCCGCCTCGGATGCCGCCGCAGTGATCTTCCATCAGCTGACGGAAGGGGATGCTCATGGCTTCTTCGACGTTGCAGGGGAGGTTCACGTGGCCCGAGACGCAGAACAGCTTGGTGCCGGCGTTGTTCGGACGACCAAAGCCGGCGAACCAGGCGGCGCCGCGACGAAGGATCGTGCCGGCGACGGCGATGCTCTCGACGTTGTTGACCGTGGTCGGCATGCCGTAGAGGCCCGCGCCGGCCGGGAACGGCGGCTTTAGGCGCGGTTGGCCCTTCTTGCCTTCCAGGCTTTCGAGCAGGGCGGTCTCTTCACCGCAGATATAGGCGCCGGCGCCGTGGTGGACGTAGAGGTCGAAGTCCCAGCCGTGGATGTTGTTCTTGCCGATCAGCTTTGCCTCGTAGGCCTGCTTGATAGCGGCTTCTAGCACTTCGCGCTCACGGACGTATTCGCCGCGAATATAGATGTAGCAGGCGTGGGCCAGCATGGCGCGCGAGGCGATCAGGCAGCCCTCGATCAGGAGGTGCGGATCGTGCCGCATGATCTCCCGGTCCTTGCAGGTGCCCGGCTCGGATTCATCGGCGTTGACCACGAGGTAGTGCGGACGACCGTCCTTCACTTCCTTGGGCATGAACGACCACTTCAGGCCGGTGCCGAAGCCCGCCCCACCCCGGCCGCGCAGGCCGGAGTTCTTCATGTTGTCGATGATCCAGTCGCGCCCGGCGTCCAGGATGTCCTTGGTGCCATTCCAGCAGCCGCGCTTCTTCGCGCCCTCGAGGCCCCAATCGTGGAGACCGTAGAGGTTCGTGAAGATGCGGTCCTTGTCTTCGAGGATACCGACCATGACTCAGCTTTGCGGATCGAATGGATGGGCGCGCACATAGCGCGTCCGACGAATGATGACATAGGCGAAAAGCAGCCAGCCGGCGGCAATCGTGACCAGACCAGCGATGACCGCCCAGAACGGCGCCCCCTGCACGGTGCGACCCCAGATCAGCAGGATCGCGCCCAGCAGGCACGCCACGAAGCCCACGCCGCGTTCACGGCGATGCAGGCCCCGGATGGTGTCGGCATAGGCCGCGCGGCGGGTGTTGAGTTCGCTGTCGTCGATCATGACGAAGCGCCCTCCGCCTTGGTCGCGCGCATCCAGCCCAGGATGAACCAGACTTGCGCCCCAAGGCCCGCCACGATGGCCAGGACGAAGACGGGCTTGGCCCATCCCAGTCCCAGCGACACCGCGCCATAGATCGAGACGCCGGCCAGCAGGAAGCAGACCACGTCGATGGCGAGCATCGCGGTCAGGCGCTTCTTCTGAAGGGCGGCGTCGGCGGTCATGTTAGGCGGTCGGCTCCGATTTGGCCTTCGTGGCCTTGGGCTTCTCGGGCAGGTTAGGGATCTTTATCTTCTTGGCGTACGAACCGTCGTAGAGCTTCGGATCCGTCAGGGTGTGGATCGCGCCCTTCGGCTCCGAGGCGCCGCGGCCGTCGTAGCTGCCGGGCTTCGGGTCCTTGCCGGCCGCGAAGTCGTCGAGGATCTGGGCCAGGCTCTCCGGCGTCAGGTCCTCGTAGTAGTAGTCGTTGATCGCGGCCATCGGGGCGTTGCAGCACGCGCCCAGGCACTCGACCTCTTCCCAGCTGAACTTGCCGTCGGCCGAGACGTGGTTGGCGTCGCCGATCTTGGCCTTCAGCACGGCCTTCAGGTCCAGAGCGCCGCGCAGCTGGCACGGCGTGGTGCCGCACAGCTGCACGAAGGCGACCTTGCCGACCGGCTGCAGCTGGAACATCACGTAGAAGGTGGCCACTTCCAGCACGCGGATGACCGGCATCTCGAGCTGCTTGGCTATCTCCTGGATCGCCGGCTCGGAAATCCAGCCTTCTTGCTTCTGGGCCAACCACAGCATCGGGATCACCGCCGACTGCTTGCGGGCGGCGGGATACTTGGCTTTCCACCAGTCGGCCTTGGCCTGGCTGTCGACCGAGAAGGCGAAGCTGGCGGGCTGTTCCTTGGCGAGACGGCGTACGCTCATTGGGGGGCGCTCATCGGGCGAAATCCACGCGGGCGATCTTGTCGCCCTTGAAGGTGTAGATGGCGGCGACCTGGAACGGCGCTTCGCCGTTGCCGCGGTCGACATGCTCGTGGTCGATCACGTTCGCACCGACCACGATGCGGTTCAGCAGCTTGGCCTGGTTCTTGGGGAACTCGGCGAAGGTCTTGGCGTAGAAGGCGCGGTAGGCGTCAAGGCCCGTGCGCGCCACGTCGCCATTCAGCCCCGCCACGACGACGTCGTCGGCGAAGTGGGCGCAGTGCGCGTCCAGGTCCTGGGCGTTATAGGCGTCCAGCTGAGCTTGGGCGACCCTTTCGAGATTAGGGGCTTCAAGACTCACCGGTCGACCTCGCCGAACACGATGTCGAGCGAGCCCAGGATGGCCGAGACGTCGGCGAGCTGGTGGCCGCGGTTCATCCAGTCCATGGCCGCCAGGTGCGAGAAGCCCGGCGCCTTGATCTTGCAGCGGTATGGCTTGTTGGTGCCGTTGCTGACCACGTAGACGCCGAACTCGCCCTTGGGCGCCTCGACGGCCGCGTAGACCTCGCCTTCCGGCGTCTTGAAGCCCTCGGTATAGAGCTTGAAGTGGTGGATCAGGGCTTCCATCGAGCGCTTCATCTCGGCGCGACGGGGCGGGCTGACCTTGTTGTCCTCGGTCAGCACAGGCCCCGGCGTGCCGCGCAGCATGGCGACGGCCTGCAGGATGATCTTCGTCGACTCACGCATCTCCTGCATGCGGCAGAGATAGCGGTCGTAGCAGTCGCCGTTCTTGCCCAGCGGGATGTCGAACTCGAACTCGTTGTAGTTCTCGTAAGGCTGGTTGCGGCGCAGGTCCCAGGCGATGCCCGAACCGCGCACCATCACGCCCGAGAAACCCCAGGCCCAGGCGTCTTCCTTGGTCACGACGCCGATATCGACGTTGCGCTGCTTGAAGATGCGGTTGTCGGTGATCAGGCCCTCGATGTCGTCGCAGATCTTGGGGAAAGCCTTCGCCCAGGTCTCGATGTCGTCGATCAGGCTGGGGGTCAGGTCCTGGTGGACGCCGCCCGGACGGAAATAGTTGGCGTGCAGGCGAGCGCCGCAGGCGCGCTCGTAGAACACCATCAGCTTCTCACGCTCCTCGAAGCCCCAGAGCGGCGGCGTCAGGGCGCCGACGTCCATGGCCTGGGTCGTCACGTTCAGCAGGTGGTTGAGGATGCGGCCGATCTCGCAGAACAGCACGCGCACGATCTGGCCGCGCTTGGGCACTTCGACGCCCAGCAGCTTCTCGATGGCCAGACAGAACGCATGTTCCTGGTTCATCGGCGCCACGTAGTCGAGGCGATCGAAGTACGGGATGTTCTGCAGATAGGTCCGCGCTTCCATCAGCTTCTCGGTGCCGCGATGCAGCAGGCCGATGTGCGGATCGACGCGTTCGACGATTTCGCCGTCCAGCTCCAGCACCAGGCGCAGCACGCCGTGCGCGGCCGGGTGTTGCGGACCAAAGTTGATATTGAACTTGCGGACCGGCGTCTCCGGGATGGCCGGAGTCGTCGGTTCGTCGCGGAAGAAGTCGGTCGCCGCGGCGGGCGCGTTCGTTCCAGTCATGGCTTAGGCGCCCCCTGGCCGCTTCTCGGCCTTCTCATCGCCCGGCAGGGCGTACTTGGCGCCCTCCCACGGAGACAGGAAGTCGAACGCGCGGAACTCGGTGATCTTGACGGGTTCGTAGACGACGCGCTTGAGCTCGTCGTCGTAGCGCACTTCCACATAACCCGTCATCGGGAAGTCCTTCCGCAACGGGTGGCCGTGGAAGCCGTAGTCGGTCAGAATCCGGCGCAGGTCCGGATGGCCTTCGAAGAAGATGCCGTACATGTCGAACGCCTCGCGCTCGAACCAGTCGGCGACCGGGAACACCGGCGTGACGCTGGGGACCGGCGTGTCCTCGTCCGTCATCACCTTCAGGCGGATGCGGGCGTTCTTCACCATCGACAGAAGGTGATAGACGACGTCGAAGCGCGCGGCGCGCTCGGGGTAGTCAACGCCCGTCAGGTCGACAAGCTGGTGGAAGCGGCAGGCCGCGTCGTCCCGCAGGAAGGTCAGGGTTTCGACCACGGTCGCGGTTTTGGCCACGATAGTCAGTTCGCCGAAGGCCACCGAATGGCCCAGCACGCCGGGTGCGCGGGCGACGATGTCCTGCCCCAAGGCCTCCAGCGGCGAGATAGCGATTTCAGTCGGAACCACGTCGGTCATCGCTCGATCGTCCCCGTGCGACGGATCTTCTTCTGCAGCTGCAGCACGCCATAGACCAGGGCTTCCGCGGTAGGCGGGCAGCCCGGGACGTAGATGTCGATCGGCACGATGCGATCGCAGCCGCGCACGACGCTATAGCTGTAATAGTAGTAGCCGCCGCCGTTGGCGCAGCTGCCCATCGAGATGACGTAGCGCGGCTCCGGCATCTGGTCGTAGACCTTGCGCAGGGCCGGAGCCATCTTGTTGGTCAGGGTGCCGGCGACGATCATCACGTCCGACTGGCGTGGGCTGGCGCGCGGCGCGAAGCCGAAGCGCTCCAGATCGTAACGCGGCATGGCCGAGTGCATCATCTCGACGGCGCAGCACGCCAGGCCGAACGTCATCCACATCAGCGAGCCCGTGCGGGCCCAGGTGATCAGGTCGTCGGCGGCGGCCGTGATGAAGCCCTTGTCGGCCAGTTGCTGCGAGACGCCGTCGAAGAACGGGTCGTGCAGCTTGGGGTCATAGCCCTCGACCGTCGAACGGCCGCCAGACAGCGCCGGAACGCCAGACCCGATGGGCGACGAGTTGGCGGGAACGATCACTCCCATTCGAGGGCGCCCTTCTTCCATTCGTAGATAAAGCCGACGGTCAGCACGCCCAGGAAAGTCATCATCGACCAGAAGGCGAACTGGGCCACGTCGTGCGGCAGCTTCATCAGCGTGACCGCCCAGGGGAACAGGAACGCCACTTCAAGGTCGAAGATGATGAAGAGGATCGACACCAGATAGAACCGGACGTCGAACTTCATGCGCGCATCGTCGAAGGCGTTGAAGCCGCATTCGTACGCGGACAGTTTTTCCGGGTCCGGCGCCTTCGGCGCGAGCACGGCGGCAGCGAGAATGAAGACGATACCGATGGCCGCCGCGATCCCTAGGAAGATCACGATCGGAAGATACTGGAGGAGGAAGGCGGTCATGACAGCCCTTGGCTTGAATCGAGCGGGTTGTAGCCCACTGTCGCCAGCGCTTCAAACGCCGGAACCACATTGAGAAACGATCGCAACTAGAGTTGTTTCCCCTAACGGCGATCGATTGCACGCGAAGGCTTTCGTCTGTGCCTCAAAGGACCGACGCGGCGGCCCGGCTCGGCTCCATCCACATGAAATCTCCCAGCCCCGCCGGGCTATTTGGCGCTTCTTCGATATGGCCGTTGACACGAGTCTTCGCCCGACATATCAGACGCCCCTCGCCGCAGGGCGGGTCGCACTTTCGCTTCGGCGAAGGGATATGCGGATGTAGCTCAGTTGGTTAGAGCGCCGGCCTGTCACGCCGGAGGTCGCGGGTTCGAGTCCCGTCATTCGCGCCACCCCTTAAAAAAGGGGTCGGAAAGCACCCTCCCCTCGGTTTACGGACGACCGTCGCGCCCAGGCGCAACGATGCGGATGTAGCTCAGTTGGTTAGAGCGCCGGCCTGTCACGCCGGAGGTCGCGGGTTCGAGTCCCGTCATTCGCGCCACCGTCCAGTGGTTCTTCCTCCCAGATCGACAATGGTTTCAGCAACGCCTTGAGTTGCTGTCAGCACACGCCATGTAGCGGACATGACATCCGCTTACCCGCCGTTCTCCGTCCTCGACCTCGCGCCCGTTCCGCAAGGCACGCCCGTCGGCCAAGCCCTGAACAACAGCCTGGATCTGGCGCGCCACGCCGAATCCCTCGGCTTCCACCGCTACTGGCTGGCCGAGCATCACAACATGCCCGGAATCGCGTCCGCCGCGACGGCGGTCGTGATCGGCCACGTGGCCGGCGGGACGAAGACGATTCGGGTCGGTTCGGGCGGCGTCATGCTCCCCAACCACGCCCCGCTGATGGTCGCCGAGCAGTTCGGCACGCTCGCCGCCCTCTATCCCGGCCGAATCGATCTGGGCCTGGGCCGCGCGCCGGGCACCGACCAGCCGACGATGCGCGCCCTGCGCCGCTATGCTGGGGCGGTCGATTCGTTCGCCCAGGACGTCGTCGAGCTGCAGCACTGGTTCAAGCCGGCCGATCCCGAGCAGAGCGTCCGCGCTGTCCCGGGCGAAGGCCAGGACGTGCCGATCTGGCTGCTGGGTTCCTCGACCTGGAGCGCGCAGTTGGCCGCGGCCTTGGGCCTGCCGTTCGCCTTCGCCGCCCACTTCGCCCCCGACTCGCTGCTGGACGCCCTCCTCCTCTATCGCCGGCACTTCAAGCCGTCGGAGGTTCTGGACAAGCCCTACGCCATGGTCTGCATCGGAGTCTGCGCGGCCGACACGGACGCCGAAGCGACTCGCCTGGCGACCTCGACGCAACAACAGTTCCTGGCTTTGCGGCGCGGACGACCGGGGCTGCTGCCGCCGCCGGTCGACGACATCCGCGACTATGCCTCGCCGGCCGAGCTGGCGGGCCTGGATCATACCTTCCAGTATTCCGCGATCGGCTCGCCCGAGGCCGTGAAGCGCAAGGTCGAACAGGTGCTGAAGCTGACCGAAGCCGACGAGCTGATGTTCGCCTCGCAAATCTACGACCACAGCGCCCGCAAGCACAGCTACGAGATCCTGGCGGGTCTGAAAGCCTAGTGGTCCCTTAGAGGGGCCAGCCCACCGAAGGCGCTCCGACCGCTCAAGCCGCCATAGATGGCGCACAGCTGGCGGAACACCGCGTCCCAGCCGTGTCGCTCGACGGCGCGGCGGCGGGCGGCGACGCCCACGGCGGCCAGGTCGCGCGCGAACAGGGCCTCGATCGCTTCGGCGAGGGCGGCGGGCTCGGAGCGGGGCGCCAATTGGCCGACCTCGTGGTCGACCGACTCGGCCACCCCGCCGGCGGCGACGCCGACCACGGGCAAGCCGCAGGCCATGGCCTCCAAGACGATCAGGCCGAACGGCTCGTTGTCGTTGGCGTGAACGAAGGCGTCGCAGCTGGCCAGCACCCCGGCCAGTTCGGCGGGGTCGCGGACATAATCCAGGCAGATGGCGCGATCGCTGACCGGCGCGCCGCCCCCGGCCCCAACGAACAGCAGTTTGTAGGGCGCGCCGAGCTTTTCGACCGCCCCCACCAGCACTTCCAGCTTCTTCTCGCGCGCCGGGCGGCCAGCGAAAACCAGAAGGCGCTCGTCGGACGCGATGCCGAGGCGCCTGCGCAGGGCGTCGCGGTCCCCCCGGGCGGGATGGAAGAGGTCGGTGTCCACGCCCAGCGGCAGACCGATGGCGTTGTGAACCCCGGCCTCGATCAGGCGGCCGGCGATGAAGCGGCTCGGCGCCACGGCTTGATCGAACTGGCGATAGATCGCCGCCCAGCGCTTCTGCACCGGCTTTTCGGCCCACTCGCCGATGTGAAGGGCGGCCAAGGCGCCGAGGTCGGTATGGCAGAAGCCGACGACCGGCACGCCCAGGGCGTCGCCCGCCCGCAACGCCGCCAGGCCCGGCGTATAGGGATCGCCCGCCTCGATGATGTCGGGACGTTGGCGGATGAGGCGGTCCATCCAGGCGGCCTTGACCACGGGCCAGCGATAACCGGCCCCGAACGGCAGCGGCGCCGCGTAGATCGAGACCCGGCCCTGGCCGTCATAGGAATCGCGCGCGCCCGGCACCACTAGCGTATGGCGGACGTCCGGGCGATTGGCGGCCAGCCATGCGCGCTTCGAGGCCAGATAACGACGCACGCCGCCACTGCGCGGGGCGTAGAGCATGGTGGTGTCGACGAGGCGTACGGCGCCGTCAGTCGACGGAGCGATGTCGGAAGGAAAACCACGCAGGCCGACCGGCCGGGTCGATCTCGTATCCGTCACACCGATTCCTCGTCGCTACCCTAGGCCCCCCATTCGGCCCTGGAACGATAAAGCTTTTGCGACACTCACGGTTCCTCGCCGTTCCCGGACGATTTCAGGGACACACCGCGTCGCCCAAGCGCTTCTCGCAGCAGTACTTCTACCTGAGCATTCACGCTGCGCAACTCAGCGCCGGCGAGGCGCTCGACAGCAGCCAGCACCTCGGGACGGACGCGCATCAGGAACGCGCGCCGCCCGCTTTTCGGTTCAGCCGGATCGCCCGCCACGTCAGCTGTACAGTGTGCCGGTGTTGACCACGGGCTGGGCCTCGCGGTCGGCGCACAGCACCACCAGCAGATTGGACACCATCGAGGCGCGGCGCTCGTCGTCCAGGGTGACGACGCCCCGCTCGCTGAGCTGGCTCAGCGCGCTCTCGACCATGTCGACGGCGCCGGCGACGATCGTGCGGCGGGCGGCCAGCACGGCCTCGGCCTGCTGGCGCTTCAGCATCGAGCCGGCGATCTCGGGCGCGTAGGCCAGGTGCATCAGGTGCGCCTCGTCGATGGCCACGCCGGCCACGGCCGTGCGCTGCTGCAGGTCCTTCTGCAACCGGTCGCCGACCTCCTCGGCGTGGGCGCGGAGCGTCGGCTCGCCCTCCTCCGCGTGATCATAGGCGTAGTGCGAGGCGACCTCGCGCAGGCCGGTCTCGATCTGGATGTTCACGAAGGCGATGTAGTCGTCGACGTCGAACAGGGCCTGAGCCGAGTCCCGCACCCGCCAGACGATGTTGGCGGCGATCTCGATCGGGTTGCCGCGCTTGTCGTTCACCTTCAGGGTCTCGCTGGTGACGTTGCGCACCCGCAGGCTGATCTTCTTGCGGCCGTACCACGGCAGGATCCAGCGCAGGCCGGTCTTGCGATCCGTGCCGACGTACGATCCGAACAGGGTGATCGCATAGGCCTCGTTCGGCTGCAGGGCGTAGAAGCCGCAGGCGACCATGGCGAACAGGAAGATCAGCGCGCCGCCGATCGCCGGATAGACCGGACCGTTATCGGCCTGCGTGAACGCCCAGGCCCCGGCCGCGAGCAGGAGCGGCAGCGCCAGTAGCGGCAGGCCGCCTGCCATGCCGCCATGGGCGCGCTCGGTGGTGGGATTGATGGTGCGAGTCTCGGACATGGACGCTCCTCCAGCGTTGCGATCAAAATGATATCACTTTGATCGCAGGCGACAAGTAGAAGCGTGGCCATGCGGCGCCGGCGCCGGCTCTGACCCTGGCCCTGGCCGTAAGGAAACGATGCGCATGATCGAAGGGGATTGGTGGGCAGTGAGGGGATCGAACCCCCGACCCTCTCGGTGTAAACGAGACGCTCTACCGCTGAGCTAACTGCCCTCTCGGGTTGGCGTGTCTAGCCGCCCTAGCGCTTCACGCAAAGCGCGAAAAACGAAAAGGCGGAACGTCAGCCCCCAGGATGACGTCCCGCCTCTGTTAAACGGAAACTGTTTAGCCGTTCAGCGAAGACTTCAGGCCTTCGCCGACCTGGAAACGCGCGGTCTTGGATGCGGGGCGGTTCACGGTCTCGCCGGTGCGAGGGTTGCGGGCGGTGCCGGCGGCGCGGGTCACGGCCTTGAAGGTGCCGAAGCCGACCAGGCGAACGTCAGAACCTGACTTCAGCGAGTCGGTGACGGCGTCGATGAAGGCTTCCAGAGCGTCCTTGGCTTGGTTCTTGTTGATGCCCGCCTTCTCGGCGATCGCCGTAACGAGCTCGGCTTTTGTGGTCATGTTTTTCTCCCAGCCTGAGCAGCGCCGCGTTTTGCTTACCGCGCTTGGCTCGTCGGGGATTATGGCTGTTGAAAAAGCCTCGTCAAACGAGAGCGGCGCGGGAATCTCCCGCGCCGCCTAAGTTATCAACGATTAGTTGCGTTTAGTGGGTGAGGACAGCGTCGCTGTCGCCCTCATCCTTCTTCGCGGTCGCAGCAATCGGCTCGTCGGCCTCGTTCCATTCGATCGGCGTCAAAGGGCCGGTGAGACCGTGCTTGAGCACCTCGTCCATGGTCGAGACCGGGATGATTTCCAGGCCGCCCTTGACGCTCTGGGGCACGTCGACGAGGTCCTTCTCGTTTTCCTGCGGGATCAGCACGGTCTTCACGCCGGAGCGCAGAGCCGCGAGCAGCTTTTCCTTCAGGCCGCCGATGGCCGTGACCCGGCCGCGCAGGGTGATCTCGCCGGTCATGGCGATATCCTTGCGGATCGGGATGCCGGTCAGAACCGATACGATAGCCAGGCCCATGGCCGCGCCGGCGGACGGACCGTCCTTGGGCGTGGCGCCATCCGGCACGTGGATGTGCACGTCGGTCTTCTCGAACACCGGCGGCTTGATGCCGAACTGCACCGCCCGCGAACGAACGTAGCTGTTGGCCGCCGCGATGGACTCCTTCATCACGTCCTTGAGGTTGCCGGTGATCTGCATGCGACCCTTGCCCGGCATCTTCACGGCTTCGATGGTCAGGATGTCGCCGCCGAACTCCGTCCAGGCCAGACCGGTGACGATGCCGACCTGGTCGACCTCGTCGGTCTCGCCGTAACGGTACTTCTTGACGCCCGCGTACTTGGCCAGGCGCTCGTCGTCGATAGTGATCGTGGCCAGCTTCTCGCGGGCCAGGTCACGCACCGTTTTGCGCGCCAGGGCGCCCAGTTCCCGCTCCAGCGACCGCACGCCGGCTTCCCGGGTGTAGTAGCGGATCAGGTCGCGGATCGCGGCGTCAGGAACGATGAACTCGGCCGGCTTCAGGCCGTGGTCCTTCGACAGCTTCGGCAGGATGTGCCGCTTGGCGATCTCCAGCTTTTCATCCTCGGTGTAGCCGGGGATGCGGATGATCTCCATGCGGTCCAGCAGCGGCTGGGGCATGTTCAGGCTGTTGGCCGTCGTGACGAACATCACCTGGCTCAGGTCGTAGTCGACTTCCAGATAGTGGTCGCCGAAGGTCGAGTTTTGCGACGGATCGAGCACTTCCAGCAGCGCCGAAGCTGGGTCGCCGCGGTAGTCGCTGCCCATCTTGTCGATCTCGTCCAGCAGGACGAAGGCGTTCGTGGTCTTGGCCTTCTTCATCGACTGGATGACCTTGCCGGGCATCGAGCCGATGTAGGTGCGGCGGTGACCGCGGATCTCGGCTTCGTCACGCACGCCGCCGAGGCTCATGCGCACGAACTCGCGACCGGTGGCCTTGGCCAGCGACTTGCCCAGCGAGGTCTTGCCGACGCCAGGAGGGCCGACGAGGCACAGAATCGGGCCCTTGAGCGAGTTGGTCCGGGCCTGGACGGCCAGGTACTCGAGGATCCGCTCCTTGACCTTGTCCAGGCCGTAGTGGTCGGCGTCGAGAATTTCCTCGGCCTCCAGCAGGTCGATCTTCTTGGTCTTGGCCTTGCCCCACGGGATCGACAGCAGCCAGTCCAGATAGTTGCGGACCACGGTGCTCTCGGCCGACATCGGGCTCATGTTGCGCAGCTTCTTAAGCTCGCTCTCGGCCTTGGTGCGAGCTTCCTTGGAGAGCTTGGTCTTCTTGATGCGCTTTTCGAGATCGATCAGCTCGTCTCGCGAGTCGTCAGGGTCGCCCAGCTCGCGCTGGATCGCCTTCATCTGTTCGTTCAGATAATACTCGCGCTGGGTCTTCTCCATCTGGCGCTTGACGCGCGAGCGGATCTTCTTCTCGACCTGCAGCACCGAGATCTCGCCCTCCATGAGGGCGAAGACCTTTTCCAGGCGCTTCACGACGTCGAAGATTTCCAGCAGGTGCTGCTTGTCGCCGATCTTCACCGACAGGTGAGCGGCGATGCTGTCGGCCAGCTTGCCGGGTTCGGCGATCTGCGGGATCGACGCCAGGGCCTCCGGCGGCACCTTCTTGTTCAGTTTGACGTAGTTTTCGAATTGCTCGACGACCGCGCGCGACAGGGCCTCTGCCTCGGGGCCGACGCCTTCGTCTTCGCTGACTTCGCCGATCTGGGCCTCGTAGAAGGACTCCTGGTCGGTGAACTTCACGACGGCCGCGCGGCCCTTGCCTTCGACCAGCACCTTGACCGTGCCGTCGGGCAGCTTCAGCAGCTGCAGGACGGTGGCCAGAACGCCGACGTCGAAGATGTCGCCCGGCGCCGGATCATCATCCGCCGAGTTCTTCTGGGTGACGAGCAGGATCTGCTTGTCGCCGCGCATCACTTCCTCGAGGGCGCGCACGGATTTGTCGCGGCCGACGAAGAGCGGCACCACCATGTGCGGGAACACAACGATGTCCCGCAGTGGCAACACAGGAAGCGTACGTAGTTCGGACATGTGCTCAATACTCCCGGCCTCGGCGCTTTCGCACGCCTGGCCATGCGGGCCGCCGTAACATCAGACGATGCGCCTGAGTCGAACGACCCGTCCGCCCGGGACTGGGCGAATGGTCGTTATTTATGTGGACGTTTTACAACAGGGTTCAAGCGCGCTCGCCTGACAGCGGCGACAAGTCGCGCGCCACCGGCGAAGCTGGCGCCCGCATGCCCCCAATACCGGTAACACGGGCAAGTTCATCCAAGGCCTAGACCTTTCGCGAGTTTCGCTCGCTCAAGCTCTCCGTGGCGCCGAAGCCTCACTCGTCGTCCATCAGACTGGCAAAGCCGGCTTATCCACGAAAAAGGCGCGCCTTTGTCCAAAAAGGCGCGCCTCGATTTCGCGATGAAGCTTGGAGTTTAGGCCGAAGCCGCCCCGCCCTTCTTCTCGGCGTAGATCAGCAACGGTTGGGCGCGGCCTTCGACGACCTCCGCATTGACCACCACTTCCTCGACGCCTTCGTAGCTAGGCAGCTCGAACATGGTTTCCAGCAGGATGCCTTCCATGATCGAGCGCAGGCCGCGCGCGCCGGTCTTGCGCACGATGGCCTTCTTGGCGACGCCGTGCAGGGCGTCCTCCGTGAAGGTCAGGCCGATGTTCTCCATCTCGAACAGGCGCTGGTATTGCTTGACGAAGGCGTTCTTCGGCTCCGTCAGGATCTTGACCAGGGCGGGCTCGTCTAGGTCCTCCAGGGTCGCGACCACGGGCAGACGGCCGATGAATTCCGGGATCAGGCCAAAACGCTGCAGATCGTCGGGCTCGACATTCCGCAGGATTTCGCCCGTCCGGCGCTCTTCCGGGTCGGTCACCTTGGCCCCGAAGCCGATCGACTTCGCCGCGCCGCGCGCCGAGATGATCTTCTCGAGCCCGGCGAACGCGCCACCACAGATGAACAGGATGTTCGTCGTGTCGACCTGCAGGAATTCCTGCTGCGGATGCTTGCGCCCGCCTTGCGGCGGCACGGAGGCGACAGTGCCTTCCATGATCTTCAGCAGGGCCTGCTGCACGCCTTCGCCCGACACGTCTCGGGTGATCGACGGATTGTCGGACTTGCGGCTGATCTTGTCGATTTCGTCGATATAGACGATGCCGCGCTGGGCGCGCTCGACGTTGTAGTCGGCGGCTTGCAGCAGCTTCAGCACGATGTTCTCGACGTCTTCACCAACGTAACCGGCTTCGGTCAGCGTCGTGGCGTCAGCCATGGTGAAGGGCACGTCGATGATTCGGGCCAGCGTCTGGGCCAGCAGCGTCTTGCCCGTACCGGTCGGACCGACCAGCAGGATGTTCGACTTGGCCAGTTCGACGTCGTTGTTCTTCGAAGCGTGGTTCAGGCGCTTGTAGTGATTGTGCACCGCGACAGCGAGCACCTTCTTGGCGTGACCTTGCCCGATCACGTAGTCGTCCAGAACCTCGCATATCTCACGCGGCGTCGGAACGCCGTCCTTGGACTTCACGAAAGCGATCTTGTGCTCTTCGCGAATGATATCCATGCAGAGCTCGACGCATTCATCACAAATGAACACCGTCGGTCCCGCGATGAGCTTGCGCACCTCATGTTGGCTCTTTCCGCAGAAAGAACAGTACAGGGTGCTCTTGGTGTCGCCGCTCGCGGCTTTCGTCATGATCGCTTCTCACACTATGGCGCCTTACGGCTTAACGCCGCGGCGCCCCTCCGAGCGCATACACCGCCACCGAAGCAGACAGGATATACGCCGGGAGTTGTCTAATCCTTGACATTCCCCGATCCGGGCGCGGTTCACAACCCTTGGCGGCTCCTTTGAAGCGCCAAACGTCCAAACCGGCCGGATCGTGTCATGGCCTCGTCATCTAATTTGGGCGATTGGCGCTCCGGCGCAAGCGTCGAGCGCCTTGGGCCTTACCGCCGCCCGTGGAACCCCGTAAGACGAAGCCAGGAATCGTATGCGAGGTCGAGCGCGGAAACGCGCTCTTTGGGAAGGTCGATGGGCAAGCGTTCGTGGATGGCCAAGGGTTTGAGCGCTTCGCGCCCGATGACCGGCGAGATGGGCCTCGAGCCGGCGCTCGTGGCCTTCGACTTCGACGGCACCCTGACCGTCAAGGACAGCTTCAACGCGTTCCTGAAGTGGCGGGCGGGCCGCCGGTGGACGCGGGGCGTCATCCGCCTGACCCCGTCGCTGATCGCCTATGTGTTCGATCGCAACCGCGCCAAACTCAAGGCCGCCGCGATACGCGAGTTCATGAAGGGCGCCACGATCACCCAGATCGAGACCGACGCCCGCACCTTCGCCGAGACCCACGCGCGGTCCCTGCTGCGTCCAGACGCCCTGGCCGTCTGGCGCGCATGGCGCGCCAGGGGCGCGAAGCTTGTGATCGTGACGGCCTCGCCAGAGATCACCGTCGCCCCCTTCGCGCGCGGCTTGGGAGCCGACATGCTGATCGGCACGCGGCTGATGAGCAACGAGGACGGCCGCATCCTGGGCGGTCTTGACGGAAACAACTGCCGGGCCAAGGAAAAGGTGCAGCGCCTACGCGAGGTGTTCGGCCCCGACGTTCACCTCACCGCCGCCTATGGCGACACTTCGGGCGACATCGAGATGCTCGCGATCGCCGACGAGAAGGGCTACCGCATCTTCCGAGGCAAACCCGCCACCTGAGCGCTTTTGTCGCAGGGGTGGAGGCTGACCGGAAGCTACAGGAAGCGCTGGAAGAGATTGGCCTCACGCAGGCCGACCCGCTTCGTCGACGTTTTGCAGATGAAGCTGCCGCCCGGCGTCTTGCCGAACTTTGGCCAGCCGGCCTTGTGATAGACGCGCGGGCGGTCCTGAACCCAGACGATCTCGTCACCATGGCATCCGGCCTGGGCGCGTTGGACCGTCGCGAACTCGGCCGGTCCGCTGCCGTTCGGACACCACATGCAACACTGCGCGCTGGCCGACGTCGCCAGCAGACTGACCGAAGCAAAGATAACCGCCAGCGCCTTCGCCCCATTCCACATCTGACGCCCTCCCAACCAATACGACTATAAGTCGAGGGCGAAGGCCGTGCAACGCGCACGAAAAAGGCCGCCGGTCTGATGACCGGCGGCCTTCCGTGTCTTAGAGGGTGAGCTTATTCAGCGCCCGCCTCGGCCGCTTCACGCGTGTCGTAGACATGGTCGACCAGACCCCAGGCCTTGGCCTCGTCCGCGCTCATGAAGTGGTCGCGATCGAGGGTCTTTTCGACTTCCTCATAGGTGCGGCCCGTGTGCTTGACGTAGATTTCGTTGAGGCGGCGCTTGGTCTTGATGATGTCTTCGGCGTGGCGCTCGATGTCCGAGGCCTGGCCGCGGAAACCGCCCGAGGGCTGGTGCACCATGATGCGGGCGTTCGGCAGCGCGATGCGCTGGCCCGGCGCGCCAGCTTGAAGCAACAGCGAGCCCATCGAAGCGGCCATGCCCATGCACACCGTCGAGACCGGGCTCTTGATGTATTGCATGGTGTCATAGATCGCGAGACCCGACGTCACCACGCCACCCGGCGAGTTGATGTACATGGCGATCTCTTTCTTGGGGTTCTCCGACTCCAGGAACAGCAGCTGGGCGCAGATCAGGCTCGCCATGCCATCTTCCACCGGACCGGTCAGGAAGATGATCCGCTCCTTCAGCAGGCGCGAGAAGATGTCGAACGCGCGCTCGCCGCGGCTGGTCTGCTCGACCACCATCGGAACCAGATTCATGGCCGTCGCCATCGGATCGTACATCATCGGGATCACCCTTCGTCGTGTTTGCTGGGCGGCGCGAAAACGAATCAGCCCCCGCGCGCCGTCGCTATCGCATATCGCGTGGCGATTAACAGGTTGCAAGGAGCCGGCGGTTTCGTGGCGGCATGAAAAAAGGCGCGGTCCTTGCGAACCGCGCCTCGTTTCTTTCAGCCTCGGCTGGCCTTAGCCGCCGTAGCCTTCCGGCAGGTCGTCTTCTTCCAGGAGTTCGTCCTTGGAAACTTCCTTTTCCTCGACCTTGGCCTTGTTGAAGATCAGGTCGACGACCTTGTCTTCATAGATCGGGGCGCGCAGAGCGGCCTGCAGGTCGGCGCGCTGGCGGTACATGTCGAACACCTGCTGGGCTTGCGCGCCGTACTGGCGAGCTTCGCGCATGATGGCGTCGGTCAGTTCCTGGTCGGTCACGACCACGTCGTTCTTGCGGCCGATCTCGGCGAGCACCAGGCCCAGGCGCACGCGGCGCTCGGCGATCTTGCGGTACTCGTCCTTCAGCTGGTCTTCGGTCTTGTCGGCGTCTTCCGGCGGCAGACCGCCCCGCGCCTTGTCGGCCTCGACCTGTTGCCAGATGCCGGCGAACTCCGCGTCCACCATGCGCGGCGGCAGCGGGAAGTCGTGCTTGGTGTCCAGCACGTCCAGCAGGGCGCGCTTCAGCTTGAAGCGCGAGCTGTTCTCGTAGCGGCTACCCAGGTTCGAGCGCAGCAGGTCCTTCAGGGCCGCCAGGTCCGACAGACCCAGGCGCTTGGCCAGCTCGTCGTCGGCCTTGCCGTCGACCGGAGCGCGGACTTCGGTGACCTTGGTGGCGAACTCGGCGTCCTTGCCGGCCAGTTCAGCGGCTTGGTAGTCTTCCGGGAACTTCACCTTCACGACGATCTCGTCGCCGGGCTTGGCGCCAACCAGTTGCTCTTCGAAGCCCGGGATGAACTGACCCGAACCCAGGACCAGTTCAGCGCCTTCGGCCTTGCCGCCGGCGAACTCGACGGCGTCGATCGTGCCGACGAAGTCGATCAGCAGTTGGTCGCCATCCTTGGCCTTCAGGCTCTTGCCGGTGCGCGGCTCATAGGTGCGCGCCTGCTTGGACAGCTCTTCCAGGGCCTCGTCGACTTCCTCGTCGCCGACCTTGTAGACCGGCTTGACCAGCTCGATGGTGGTCGGGTCGATCGGCTCGAATTCCGGCATCACTTCAACGGCTAGGTCGAACGCCAGGTCGAGGCCGCCGTCCAGGACCTTGTCCATGTCCGACGTCGGGTTCAGCTCGGGTTGGCCGGCGGGACGCAGCTTGTTGTCGTCGAGGACCTTCTGGGTGGTCTCGTTCAGGGCTTGCTCGATGACTTCGCCCATCAGGCCCTTGCCATACAGGCGACGCACGTGGGCGGCGGGCACCTTGCCCGGACGGAAACCCTTCACGTTCATCTGCGGGGCGACTTCGGCGATACGCGCTTCCAGGCGCGTGGCCAGTTCACTCGCGGGCACCGTGACGCTAAAAACGCGGCTGAGGCCTTCGCCCGACTTTTCAACGATCTGCATCGACATTCTTATTTTCTCGGGTCCGGGACGCCGCGCGCCCGAGCTCCGCCCTGGGGGTCCAAAAGATCGACGCCGCCCGCGAGAGCCGGGGGCGGCGAAAGACCGCCCTTATGTCACGACGTGCGCGAGCATCCAAGAGCGGCGGCGAGAAAACTGAAGTCCCGCCTGCCCCGCCGTGGGCGCCGCCAAATTTCCATGGATAATCTCCTCACCCCGCGCTAAGTCGACCTCCGCGCGGTTATGGCGGAATTGGTAGACGCAGCGGTTTTAGGTACCGCCGGGAGACCGTGGGGGTTCGAGTCCCTCTAGCCGCACCATCCCTTCAATCGAGATTCGGACCACCTTGGGCGTTCGGCGAAAGCTTCACGCGCCAGTCCCGCGCCATGACCATGAAGGTCAGCGACGTCGACCACCCGATCAGAATCAACCCGACCAATGGCTCGATGCTGGCCAGCAGACGCAGGCCGCCGATCGGATAGAGATCGCCCACGCCCTGCGTGGTGTAGGTTTCCAGGGCGAACGAATAGTACTGGAAAACGTCCGTCGGGGCGCGACCGATGAACCGCCCAAAGTGCAGCACATCCGCGCCCAGC
Organism: Caulobacter sp. FV1ye6ST; assembly: GCF_058681225.1. NCBI lineage: Bacteria > Pseudomonadati > Pseudomonadota > Alphaproteobacteria > Caulobacterales > Caulobacteraceae > Caulobacter > Caulobacter sp. FV1ye6ST. The sequence continues at coordinate 2,206,722 of NZ_CM178733.1, read as the reverse complement.
CAGAACCCCCCGGCGAACAAGCCAGCTTCCAGCGCATGCGCCGCCAGCAGGCTGAAGATGACGCCAAGGACCCGCAGACGCGAGACGCCGCCTCGGTCGATCACCGAGGTCGAGATCAGCCGCAAGGCCTCGTAGTGGACGAGCACCGCCAGGCAACTGACCACAAGCGCGAGACACAGACCCTCGGTGATGTTCATCGCGCGTTTTCCGGAGGCATGGACCCGGCGAGCTTTGGCGCTCCAATCGCGGCGTAAGCGAGACCTCGCATCAGCGCCTCGCGTAAAGCGCGGCCAACACGGACGGCGCAAGCCCCGGCAGGTCCTCCGCGATCAATCCAGGCCCATGGCGCACGCCGCACTCGGCGTGAAGCCAGGCCCCGGCGCAGGCGGCTTCGAAGCTTTCCATGCCCTGCGCGATCAGGCCGCCGATGAAGCCGGCCAGCACATCGCCGGAGCCGGCGGTGGCCAGCCACGGCGTTCCGTTGAGCGACACGGCGGCCCGTCCGTCCGGCGCGGCGATCACCGTGTCGGGACCTTTCAACAGGACGACGGCCCCGGCCCTCCTGGCGGCCTCGCGCGCCGCGGTGATCCGCTCCGGCGACCTCGCCAGCAGACCAGGGAAGATTCGCTCGAACTCGCCGGGATGCGGGGTCAGCACGTCATCGCGGTCGAGGCACGCGAACAGGCTTTCAACGTCGTGGCGGAAGCTGGTCAGGGCGTCGGCGTCGACGACCAGGGCGGCGCCCGTGCTCGCCAGGGCCTGGAGGTTGCGGGCGGTCGCCTCCCCCACCCCGGCCGCCGGACCGATGATCACCGCGTCGGCTTCCTCGGCGGCGACGGCGAGATCGGCCTCCGCGCCGAACGGCGCCAGCATGATCGCCTCGAGATGGGCGGCGTTCACCACCAAGGCTCCCGGCGGTGACAGGACAGTCACCGCCCCGGCGCCCACTCTCAAGCCCCCACGCGCCGCCAGCCGCGCCGCCCCGGTGCTCCACATCTCGCCGCTGACCACCTTCAGCCGGCCGCGCGTGTGCTTGTGGGCGTCGAGCGCCGGCCAGGGGAAGCGCTTGCTCCACAGGTCTGGCCCGTTCTCGAACAGATCGACGCCTTCGCTGGGCGAAAGTCCGATATCGGCCAGCACGACCTCGCCGCAGGCCTTGCGACCTTCGATCAGGACGTGAGCCGGCTTGCGGCGATGGAAGGTGACGGTCAGGCCGGCGCGAAACGCCGCATCGCCCAGCGGACGGCCGGTGTCGCCATGGATTCCCGACGGCGTGTCGACCGCGACAAGCGTCAGCGGCTGTTCCTGGCTCGCGCGCGCCAGCCTCGCGACCTCCCCTTCCAGCGGACGCGACAGGCCCGCGCCGAACAGGGCGTCTATATAGAGTGTCCCCGGCGCGAGAGCGGGCGACAGCGGCCGCACCTCCCCCTTCCAGCGCGAGGCGGCCCAACGGGCGGCGTCGCTGGACGGGGGATAAGCCGCCTCGACCACGACCGGCCAGCCGCGTCGGCGCAGGTGGCGGGCCGCGACATAGCCATCGCCGCCGTTGTCGCCGGGGCCGCACCAGATTACCACTGGAGTTCGGGAGTAGCGGGCGCGGACGGCCTCGGCCACGGCGTCGCCAGCGCGCTCCATCAGCGCGCGGGTCGGCGCGCCCCCCGCGACGGCGGCGCGGTCGGCCGCGGCCATTTGGGCGACGGTCAGGATCTCTCGCGCCACGCCTACTCCTTCAAAGCACTGGCCCTAAAGGACCTGACTCTGAGCTTCGCGCCCTTTCGCCACCAGGATCAAGCGATCGCCGCCGATCTCGAAAACGGTGCGGGAGCAGTGGTCGGGCCGGAACGTCATGACCTCAGCCTGGCCTGTCGCGACACCGACCGCCGCGTTCAAGGCGACGAAGTGGCTGAACACCGCCGCGCCGGCATATTCTCGCAGCGCGGCCGCCACGCCCTCCGCCCAGCCGACGTAGTCGAGATCGCCCTGGATCTCGTCCCAACGCCCCTCGAAGGCCCGCTTCAACCAGGCGGGCCGCTCGTCATGCGACAGCGCCGCCGGGGTCGGGATCTCGCCGACGCGCGGGTCGATGATCAACCCGACCCCCAGCGCCCGCGCCAGCGGCTCGGCGGTCTCGCGACACCGGCGAAGGGGCGATGACACCACACGGGTCGGCCGCTCGGGCAGAGCCAGGATCGCCTCGGCGGCATCGTTCGCCTGCGCCTTGCCGACCGCGTCGAGGCCAGGATCCTCGTCGCTCTCGCCCCAGGTCGCGGCGGGTTTTCCGTGGCGGATGACGTGAACAACGGCCATGGCTCAATCCGGGATGAACAGGTTGCGAACGCCGTCTGGATGCGGGCCGACCGCGCCCGTACGCCCCACGCCCTCGCGGCTTTCCAGATCGCGCAGCGCGTCAGGATCGTCTGGAGTCTGGGCCACGAAGCGCCGGCCTTGCCCGTCCCGGCCGATGACTATCCCCATCCGAACGCCTTCGCGACCGTGGACGACGGTATAGGTCTCGATGGTCGCCCTGCCCTCCGGGCGCTCGACGATCTCGGGATGCGGCAAGGCGTCGATCTGGGCTTGCAGCACCGATGGCGGCTGGCGCCGCCATTTTCCTTCTACCGGCTTGGTCGAATAGATGCCGACCGACTGCTTGGTCAGAAACCAGCCGTTGGCGGTCGACAGGCCGTAGGCGCCGGGCCGCGCGCGAAGCTTGCCAACCATCTCGGCGATGGCGTGCAGGGCGTAGTTGTTTCCCGGTCCGCCGAAATACGGCAGGCCGCCGGTGATGGTCAGGCCGCGAGGGTCGTCCAGCGCCAAGCCTATCTCCTCTGCCCCGACCCTCACCGCCGACGGGAAGCACGAATAGAGGTCGATGACGTCGAGATCCTCGACGCCGATCCCAGCCATCTCCAGGGCCCGCTCGCCGGTCAGGCGCATCGCCGGGCTGGAGTGATAGTCCTGGCGCTCCAGCGGATACCAGAGGTCCGAGGCGTCGGCGCAGCCGTGCAGGAAGACCCACTTGTCCTCGGGCACGCCCAGCTCGCGCGCCTTGCGGACGCTGGCGATCAGGACGGCGGCCGACTGGTCGACCTCCATGATGGCGTTCAGGTACTTCGGGTACGGATAGCCGACCATCCGGTTGCGGTCGGTCACCGTGACCAGTTCCTCGGCCGAACGCTCGACCGGGAACCAGGCGTAGGGGTTGGCGGCGGCGACCTTGGTGAAGGGCGCGAAGAATTCGCCCAGCTGTTTCTGGTGCTCCGCCAGCGATCGTCCGTCCCGCGCCCGCAGCGCGTTCTCGAACAGGGGATAGGTGTTCACCGGATAGCCGAGGCCGTGCGCGGCCTCCTGCCGGGTCACGCCGGGGCGCGGGTCGCCGATCCGTTGCGGCGTGCTGGTCATGTCATCGCCCCAACCTTCGAAGCCCTGGCCGCCCTTCATCCGCTTCATCAGCGAGCCCAGGAACTCGGCTCCGGTGATGAGGGCGAAGTCCGACTCGCCGCCCGCGATCCGCTCGCAGACGACATTGACCGCCTGCTGGGGGCTGTTGCCGCCGGTTTCGGTGTAGACGCTCCAGGCCGGCGAGGCCGACAAAGCCCGCGCAAGCGAGGCCGGCGGATCGGCCAGCCGGGGCAGCGGCAGCTTCGACAGACCTCCCGGCGCATCGATACTGAACGCCACGACCGCCAAAGCATCGAGATCGGCAAGAACCGACCCTTTGAGGCCCGCATCCAGCACCGCTTTTTCCGCCGCAACTTTCAGCAGTTCCAGCGGAGACGGTGAAGTCGCCGCGTCGCCCCGATAGGTGAACTGGCCAGCGCCGATCAAAACCGGTGTATCGTCGCGCATCTCCGCCCCCATTCAAACGCTCGTTGGGCGCGATCGTAGGCGCGAAACGTCGCGTCGCAAGGCCATTTGGCGGCCATTCCGGAAATGTATATTTCCACGGCGCCGGGCGCCTAGATTTCGAACACATGCTCGCGAGACAACCAAACGGTCATGAATGTCCGTGGCGTTCGCTTGCGGCGCTGGGGCCAGCGTGATGCTTGCCCGCTCAGTGAAGCGGTTCGCCGCCCGGGCCCGAAAGTGGAACCGATGAAGAAGATCGAAGCCGTCATCAAGCCGTTCAAGCTGGATGAGGTGAAGGAGGCCCTGCAGGACATGGGCGTCCAGGGCATGACCGTCCTCGAAGCCAAGGGCTACGGCCGCCAGAAGGGCCACACCGAGCTGTATCGCGGCGCGGAGTACGTCGTGGACTTCCTCCCCAAGATCAAGGTCGAGGTCGTCGTCGAGGACAGCCAGCTGGAGCCCGCTCTGGAAGCCATCACCCGCGCGGCCCGCACCGGCCGCATCGGCGACGGCAAGATTTTCGTCTCGGAGATCACCGAAGTGATCCGCATCCGAACCGGAGAAAACGGCCCGGCCGCCGTCTAAAGGGCCGGATCGTCAAACACTTAGAGAGCCTACAAAGGGGATACGGAATGACTACCGCCAAGGATATCCTGAACCTGATCAAGGAAAAGGACGTCAAGTATGTCGACGTCCGCTTCACCGACGTGCGCGGCAAGCTGCAGCACGTCACGTTCGACATCGACCTGGTCGACGATGACTTCCTGAACGACGGCACGATGTTCGACGGCTCGTCGATCGCCGGCTGGAAGGCCATCAACGAGTCGGACATGAAGCTGCGTCCTGACCTGGACAGCGCCATCATCGACCCGTTCTATCAGCAGACCACGCTGGCCCTGTTCTGCGACGTCGTGAACCCGGATGACGGCACCCCGTACAACCGCGACCCGCGCTCGATCGCCAAGGCCGCGCTGAACTACGTCAAGTCGGCCGGCGTGGGCGACACCGTCTACTTCGGTCCGGAAGCCGAGTTCTTCATCTTCGACGACGTCCGCTGGTCGACCGCGCCGAACAACACCGGCTACTCGTACGACTCGAGCGAACTGCCGAGCAATTCGGGCAAGGAATATCCGGAAGGCAACATGGGCCACCGCCCTGGCCCGAAGGGCGGCTATTTCCCGGTGAACCCGGTCGACTCGGCTCAGGACCTGCGCGGCGAAATGCTGGCCGTCATGGGCGAACTGGGCATGAAGCCGGAAAAGCACCACCACGAGGTGGCCCCGGCTCAGCACGAACTCGGCCTGAAGTTCGACACCATGGTCGTCATGGCCGACCGGATGCAGCTCTACAAGTACGTCATCCACAACGTCGCCGCCGCCTACGGCAAGACGGCCACCTTCATGGCCAAGCCGATGTTCGCCGACAACGGCTCGGGCATGCACGTGCACCAGTCGATCTGGCAGGACGGCAAGCCGCTGTTCGCCGGCGATAAGTACGCCGGCCTGTCGCAGGACTGCCTGTACTACATCGGCGGCATCATCAAGCACGCCAAGGCGATCAACGCGTTCTCGAACTCGACGACGAACTCGTACAAGCGCCTCGTGCCCGGCTACGAAGCCCCGGTGAAGCTGGCCTACAGCTCGCGCAACCGCTCGGCCTCGATCCGCATCCCGCACGTCGATTCGCCCAAGGCCAAGCGCCTGGAAGCCCGCTTCCCCGATCCGATGGGCAACCCCTACCTGACCTTCGTCGCTCTGCTGATGGCCGGCCTGGACGGCATCATCAACAAGATCGACCCGGGCGCGCCGGCCGACAAGAACCTCTACGACCTGCCGCCCCGCGAGCAGAAGAAGATCCCGGAAGTCTGCGGCTCGCTGCGCGAAGCCCTGGAAAGCCTGGACAAGGACCGCGCCTTCCTGAAGGCCGGCGGCGTCATGGATGACGACTTCATCGACAGCTACATCGAGCTGAAGATGGAAGAGGTTATGCGTCTGCAACTGCACCCGCACCCGGTCGAATTCGACATGTATTACAAGTGCTGATCGCGTAACGCTCAGACGAACGAAGGGCCGGAGAGCGATCTCCGGCCCTTTTCGTTGCGCCGCCAAGTCATCGGCCGCTCGTAAGTAGAATGACTTATTACTTACTAGGCGCCGCCTGAACAAAATTGTCGCAAGTTCGCAACAGAACCGACGTAATCGGCTCCAAACGGCCGTTTTCCAGCCACACGAGATATCCGGAGCCCCTCAGTTGCGCCTATCGCAGCGCAATAGAAGCGTCGCTAACGCCCCAGTCAGAGTCGGCGAACGGCGCGCATCAGCACAGGATGTCTCCATGCACCCCAACCGCTCCTTCCGCCGCGCCCTCACGGTGTCGTGCGGCCTGACCGCCCTCGTGGCCTCGCTGGCCGCCAGCTCGGCCGCCATGGCGCAGGACACCACCGTCGGCGAAGTCGTCGTCACCGCCCAGAAGCGCAGCGAAAACCTGCAGGACGTGCCGGTCTCGGTCGCCGCCATCAGCGGTGAGCGCCTGCAGTCGGTCTTCGCCGCTGGCGAAGATATCCTGACCCTGTCGGGCAAGGCTCCTGGCCTCTACGCCGAGTCCTCGAACGGCCGCGCCGCCCCGCGCTTCTACATCCGCGGCCTGGGCAACGCCGACTTCGATCTGGCCGCCTCGCAACCGGTGTCGATCATCCAGGACGACGTCGTCCTGGAGAACGTGGTCCTCAAGAGCTCGCCGATCTACGACCTCGACCACGTCGAAGTCCTGCGCGGCCCGCAAGGCACGCTGTTTGGTCGCAACACCACGGCCGGCATCGTCAAGTTCGACACCATCAAGCCGAGCGACGAGACCAAGGGCCGCCTGGCGGCTACCTACGGCAGCTACAACACCGTCACCCTGGACGGCGGCTACGGCGGCGCCATCGTCCCGGGCAAGGTCGCGGTCCGCGCCTCGTTCCTGCTCCAGCGTCGCGACGACTATATCGACAACACCTACACCAAGCAGGAAAACGCCCTGGGCGGCTTCAATGAAAAGGCCGCTCGTGTTCAGTTGCTGGTCACGCCGAACGACAAGCTGAGCGCCCTGTTCAACGTCCACGGCCGCGACCTTGACGGCACCGCCGCCGTGTTCCGCGCCAACGTGCTGACCAAGGGCTCGAACAAGCTCAACGGCAACTACCAGCGCGACAAGGTCGCCTTCGACAACACCGCCAACAACCCGCAGAAGTACAAGGGCTACGGCGCTTCGGCCAACATCGGCTACGACTTCGACGGCGTGAAGCTGACCTCGATCACCGCCTATGAGAACACACACGGCTACAGCCTGGGCGACATCGACGGGGGCAACCCGACCGGCCCGGGCTTCATCCCCTTCCAGTCGAGCACCCAGGACGGCATCAAGAACCTTTTCCAGTGGACGCAGGAAGTGCGCCTGGCCAGCGATACCGACGGCCCGCTGAGCTGGCAGGTCGGCGGCTTCTACTTCGACACCAAGTACGACATCCGCACTGACCCGTTCTTCATGCCCGCCACCACGCTGCGTCAGAAGAACAAGGCCTGGGCCGCGTTCGGTCAGGCCTCGTACAAGGTCACCGACCAGCTGACCCTGACCGGCGGCCTGCGCTACACCGACGACGACAAGGACATGAACGTCGTCTCTGGCCCTAACCCCGCCCCGTCGGTGTCGGTCTCGGACTCGAAGGTCACCTGGGACCTGTCGGCGTTCTACAAGATCGACGAGGACGTCAGCGTCTACGCCAAGGTCGCTTCGGGCTTCCGCGGTCCGTCGATCCAAGGCCGCGATATCGCCTTCGGTTCGCCGGCCTCGGCGGCCAAGTCCGAAACGATCCTGTCCTACGAACTGGGCCTGAAGAGCGAGCTGTTCGACCGTCGCGTCCGCCTGAACGGCGCCGTCTTCACCTACACCATCGATGACCCGCAGTTCAGCGCGGTCGGCGGCGGCAGCAACTCCAACCGCCTGATCAACGCCAAGAAGGGCGAGGCCTACGGCCTGGAACTGGACAGCGAGTTCGTGGTTACCCCGAACTTCGTCGTCACGGCCGGCTACAGCTACGCCCACACCAAGATCAAGGACAGCACGCTGGCCGTCGCCCCCTGCGCCGCCTGCACCGTGACCGACAAGCTGAACGCCGCCGGCCTGGCGCTGGTGGACGGAAACCCGTTCCCGAACGCGCCAAAGTACACCTTCGACTTCACGGCCCGTTACTCGATCCCGATCGCCTCGGGCGAGCTGTTCGCCTTCACCGACTGGAAGGTTCAGGGCTACACCAACCTGTTCCTCTATCAGTCGAAGGAGTTCTACACGAAGGGCGACTTCGAGGGCGGTCTGAAGGTAGGCTATGCCGACAAGGAAGCCGGTTGGGAGCTGGCGGCGTTCGCCCGCAACATCACCAACGAGGCCAACATCAAGGGCGCGATCGACTTCAACAACCTGACCGCCTTCGTCAACGAACCGCGCGTCGTCGGCGTCTCGCTGAACGCCAACTTCTAAGACCTTCGGGTCCCGAGACTGGAAAGGCCGCGGAGCGATCCGCGGCCTTTTCTTTTGGTCTCTAAGCCTTCAGGCCGTGGCCGATGACGGGGATGGTCTCGAAGTGCTGTGGGAAGCCGGCGATGATCGGCCGCCCCTTGGCGATCGCCGCTTGCACGGAGGGCAGCTTCAGCGAGGCGGCGTGGGCGTCCTTGTCGGTCCAGACCTCGGTGATCCACAACGCGTCGGCGTTGGTCGGATCCTTGGCGATCACGTAGCTGAGGCAGCCGGGCATGTCGTTGGTCCCCTCCCCCAGGATCGCCAAGAGCTCGTCGCGCTTGCCGGGCGCGGCCAGCATCTGTCCGATCAGTCCGTACATGGGCGTCTTCTCCTGGACCAAAACACTCGAGGCGTGGGCGGCGGGCGCGAACGCGACGACGGCAAGGCCGCCGGCCAGCACGTCACGCCGGATGATTTGGGTCATGGGCTTCTCCCCTCGGCCCCACCTTGCGTCAGCGCGGTCCGGATAGTGGCAGCAGCTTACTTCGCCTTGCACGCGCCCTGAGCCGACACGCTGACTCCCGCGGCGCCCGCCTCGCAGGCGTTGCCATAGGTCTTGCCGTCGCAGCCGCAGACCGGCTGATAGATCCGCGTGCAGGCTCGCGGCGTCTTGCGGCAGACGCCCGCCGCATCGGCGACCCGCCCGCAGACCCCGGCCTCCATCTGGCAGGTCAGGCCAGACTGGCATTGGAAGCCCGCGAAGCCGCCGCACATGCCGCCCTCGGCGACCGGGGCGCGCGGCGACTGCCGCGGCGGTCCCGAAGGTCCCGGCGAGGTCGGCGCGGTGCAGGCGGTCAGCAGCGCGACGGCGAGACAGGCGAGCAGACGGCGCATGGACGACCTCCCTGGGACAAGCGCAACAATTTTGCCGACGAGGAGGTCGGCTCGATCTCCTTTAACTTGATAACGGGGTTCTTTTCGTCTGTCCTTCCCGCCTCTTCGAGAGTCGGGGTTTTTCATGATCAGATGGCGTTACACGGCGATGGCCGTGAGCCTGCTCGCGCTGGGGCTTTCGGCCTGCGCGACTACCGGGACCGGGGGTCCCGCCAAACCGTCCACGACGGCCCAGAAGGGCGGCAAGCCAGCCGAGAAGGTCGAGCCCAAGCCGCTGCCCAAGGGTCTCGACGGTCAGGCGTCGACGGGTTTCCCGTCGACCTACAAGCCTTTCCCCTCGCGGGCCACGGCCTTCGTCGGCGCCACGGTGCTGACCGCCACCGGCCAGCAGATCGACAACGGCGTGGTCGTCACCTCGGGCGGCAAGGTCGTCGCCGTCGGCGGCCCCGACACCGCGATCCCGGCCGACGCCGTCAAGGTCGACGCCACTGGCAAGTGGCTGACCCCGGGCATCATCGACGCCCACAGCCACCTGGGCGTCTATCCCTCGCCCGGCGTTCAGGCTCGCTCGGACGGCAACGAAGCCACCGACCCGAACACCGCCCAGGTCTGGGCGGAGCACTCGGTCTGGCCACAGGATCCCGGCTTCAACCGGGCCCGCGCCGGCGGCGTGACCACGCTGCAGATCCTCCCAGGCTCGGCCAATCTGTTCGGCGGCCGCTCGGTGACGCTGAAGAATGTGCCCGCCCTGACCATGCAGGGCATGAAGTTCCCCGACGCCCCCTACGGCCTGAAGATGGCCTGCGGCGAGAACCCCAAGCGCGTCTACGGTGGCAAGGGTCGTTCGCCCTCCACGGCGATGGGCAACGTCTTCGGGTACCGCAAGGCCTGGATCGACGCGGCGGACTACGCCCGCAAGTGGGACGACTTCCGCGCCAAGCAGCAGAAGGGCGAAAAGGCCGATCCGCCGAAGCGCGATCTGCAGATGGAGACCCTGGCCGGCGTGCTGAAGGGCGACATCCTGGTGCAGAACCACTGCTACCGCGCCGACGAAGAAGCCACGATGATCGATATCGCCAAGGAGTTTGGCTACAAGATCACGATGTTCCACCACGCTGTGGAGAGCTACAAGATCGCGCCTCTGCTGGCCAAGGAGGGCATCTGCTCGGCCACCTGGGCCTCGTGGACGGGCTTCAAGATGGAAAGCCTGGACGGCATCGACGCCAACGCCGCCATCCTGTGGAAGAACGGCGCCTGCGTGGTCATCCACTCGGACGACCCGATCATGACCCAGCGGCTCAATCAAGAGGCCGCCATCGCCATGACCGCCGGCAACAAGCTGGGTTACGGCATCAGCCGGGCCGAGGCCATCAAGTGGATCACCGCCAACCCGGCCAAGGCCATGGGCATCGGCGACAAGACCGGCTCGATCGAACCTGGCAAGGCCGCCGACCTGGTGGTCTGGAGCCGCGACCCATTCAGCGTCTACGCCCAGGCCGAGAAGGTCTTCATCGACGGCGCGCTGATCTACGACCGCAAGGACGCGCGCTTCCAGCCCAAGTCCGATTTCGAGCTCGGCCAACCCGGCCAGGGAGCGTTCAACTGATGATCCGGTCACTGCTTCTCGCCAGCGCCGCCTGCGCGCTGGCCCTCCCCGCGGCGGCCGAGACGGTCGCCATCACGAACGCCCGCATCGAGCCAGTCTCGGGTCCCACGATCCCGACCGGCACGCTGGTCATCAAGGACGGCAAGATCGCCGCCCTGGGCGCCAGCGTCGCCGTCCCGGCCGGCGCCAAGGTGATCGACGCCAAGGGCGGGGTCGTCACCCCCGGCCTGGTCGCCTCGTCCTCGAACCTCGGCGCGTCCGAGGTGAGCGGCGTGCGCGAGACCCGCGACGACGGCACCGGCAACGCGCTCAGCGCCGCCTTCGACATCAGCTACGCGATCAACCCCGCCTCGACCTTCATCCCGTTCGCCCGGGACGGGGGCATCACCAGCTCGGCCGTCGTGCCCGTGCTGTCGGGGACCGGCGGCGGCGCTCACGAGCATGCCGACGACGGCGTGGTCGAGGAGATGACCGCCGGTAAGACCGGTGACGGCGACCCGTCGCTGTTCGGCGGCCAGGCGGCGTTCATCCGCCTGAAGTCCGGGGCGAGCGACATCGTCGAGGCCTCCAGGCTGGCCGTCACCGTCTCGCTGGGCGAGAGCGGCGCGCGGGCGGCCGGCGGTTCTCGCGGCGCGGACCTGATCCTGATCCGCTCGGCCCTGGAGGATGCTCGCGCCTTCGCCAGCCGCCGTGCGGCCTTCGAGCAGGGCGCGACCCGGGACTTCGGCCTCTCGCGCCTGGATCTGGCGGCCCTGATCCCCGTCGTGCAGGGCAAGACCCCGCTGCTGATCCGCGTCTCCCGCGCGGCCGACATCCGTCAGGCGCTGAAGCTGGCGGCCGACGAGAAGATCAAGGTCATCCTCGAAGGCGTCGAGGAGGGCTGGCTGGTCGCCGCCGAGATCGCCAAGGCCGGCGCGCCCGTCATCGTCGATCCGCAGGCCGACCTGCCCGACAGCTTCGAGACCCTCGCCTCGCGGCTGGACAACGCCGCCCGCCTGAACGCCGCCGGCGTGAAGGTGGCGATCAACGGCTCGCGAGACTTCAACAACCTGCGTCAGGAGCGGCTGAACGCCGGCCTGGCGGTCGCCAACGGCCTGCCCTACGCGGCCGGCCTGGCCTCCGTGACCCTGGTCCCGGCCAAGATCTGGGGCCAGGACGGCAAGATCGGCTCGCTGGAAGTGGGCAAGCTGGCCGACGTCGTGGTCTGGAACGGCGATCCGCTGGAGACCACCAGCTGGCCGCTGAACGTCTTCATCGGCGGCGTCGAGCAGCCGCAGGACAGCCGCCAAACCCAGCTGCGCGACCGCTACGCGGCCACCGACCAGAGCGGTTATCCGCCCGCCTACCGCTAGGCTTTCCGCCTGGTCCTAGCGATCCGCCCCCGGCCAAGCTGGGGGCGGATTTTGCTTTTCAGGGGACGGTCGCGAGGCCATACGAGGCCCCCGCGTTCGAATCGCTTAAGACTCCTCCTGATGTCCTCCGACAAGACCCCCTCACTGTTCGACGACGACGCCCTGGCGCCCGTCCCCGCCGCGCCGTTCCAGGCCAGCGTGGAGCCGCACGTCGAGCCGACTCCGCGTCCGATGCCGCCCCCGCCGCCGTCCAGCAAGCCGGCCCCGCCGTCCGCGCCGGCCAAGGTCAGCGCGCCGGGCGAGTACTCGGCCGCCGACATCGAGGTGCTGGAAGGGCTGGAGCCCGTCCGCAAGCGCCCCGGCATGTACATCGGCGGCACCGACGAGCGGGCGCTGCATCACCTGTTCGCCGAAGTGCTGGACAACTCGATGGACGAGGCCGTGGCCGGCTTCGCCAAGACCATCGAGGTCAAGCTGGACGCCGACGGATACCTGTCGGTCAAGGACGATGGGCGCGGGATGCCCGTCGACCCGCACCCCAAGTACCCCGGCAAGTCGGCGCTGGAGGTCATCATGACCGTCCTGCACGCCGGCGGTAAGTTCACCGGCAAGGCCTATGAGACCTCCGGCGGCCTGCACGGCGTCGGCGCCTCCGTGGTCAACGCCCTGTCCGAGCGCGTCGAGGTCACCGTCTGGCGCGACGGCTTCGAGCACCTGCAGGTGTTCTCGCGCGGCAAGCCGCTGGGTCCGATCGAGCAACTGGGCCCGTCGCGAAAGAAGGGCACCATGGTGCGCTTCAAGCCCGACGACGAGATCTTCGGCGACAATGTCGGCTTCAAGCCGGCGCGCCTGTACCGCATGGCCCGCTCCAAGGCCTATCTGTTCCGCGGCGTGCAGATCAAATGGTCCTGCGATCCCTCCCGCATCCATGACCAGACCCCGCCCGAGGCCACGTTCCACTTCCCCAACGGCCTGGCCGACTTCCTGGCCGAGCGGACCAAGGGGCTCAACACCGTCACGCCCGAGAGCTTCTCGGGCCGCATCGAGCGCCAGGGCGAGGCCGGCGCGGTCGAGTGGGCCGTCAGCTGGACGCCCCAGGGCTTCGGCGAGCACGACGGCTTCATGCAGTCGTACTGCAACACCGTGCCCACCCCCGAAGGCGGCACCCACGAGAGCGGCTTCCGCGCCGCCCTGACCAGAGGCCTCAAGGCCTATGCCGACCTCAAGGGCGAGAAGCGCGGGACGATCATCACCGCCGACGACGTCGTCGCCCAGGCCGGCGCCCTGATCTCGGTGTTCATCAAGAACCCCGAATTCCAGGGCCAGACCAAGGAAAAGCTGTCCACCTCCGAGGCCCAGCGCTTCGTCGAGGCGGCGCTGCGCGACCCGTTCGACCTGTGGCTCAGCTCCAGCCCGAAGAACGCCCAGGCCCTGCTGGAGTTCGTCATCGAGCGGGCCGAGGAACGCCTCAAGCGCCGCAAGGACAAGGAAGTCACCCGCGCCAGCGCCACCCGCAAGCTGCGTCTCCCCGGCAAGCTCGCCGACTGCGCCGGCAGCGCGGTCGACGGGGCCGAACTGTTCATCGTCGAAGGCGACTCGGCCGGCGGCTCGGCCAAGCAGGCCCGCGACCGCAAGTACCAGGCCATCCTGCCCCTGCGCGGCAAGATCCTGAACGTGGCCTCCGCGTCCGGCGAGAAGTTCACCGCCAACAAGGAGCTGTCGGACCTGATGCTGGCCCTGGGGGCCCAGGGCGGGAACAAGTATCGCGAGGAAGACCTGCGATACGACCGCATCATCATCATGACCGACGCCGACGTCGACGGCGCCCACATCGCCAGCCTGTTGATCACCTTCTTCTACCGCACCATGCCGGACGTGATCCGCCAGGGGCACCTGTATCTGGCCCTGCCGCCGCTGTACCGCATCGCCCACGGCGGCAAGAGCGAATACGCCCGCGACGACGCCCACAAGGACGAGCTCTTGGCCACGGTGTTCAAGGGCAAGAAGCCCGAGATCGGCCGCTTCAAGGGCCTGGGCGAGATGATGGCCTCCCAGCTTAAGGAGACCACCATGGATCCGAAGAAGCGCACCCTGGCCCGCGTGACCCTGCCGCGCTCCGAGGAAGCGGTGGAAAGCCTGGTCGAGACCCTGATGGGGCGGAAGCCCGAGCTGCGGTTCCGGTTCATTCAGGAGAATGCGGAGTTCGCTTCGGCGGATCTGGATTTGTAGGCGGAGCCGACCCCCTCCACCGGCTTCGCCGGTCCCCCTCCCCCAAAAGGGGGAGGAGAGGCTCCCTGTCCCCTCTCCGCCCCGCTTGGGGGCGGACAGACCTGCGTGAGCAGGTCAGGTGGGGGCCAGTGCTGAGTCAGACATGCGTCCGCCGCTTCACGCGGCGCGGCCGCTGAAGGCGTATGGGGAGGCGACGGAGCGGCCGGGCGAACCCGGATACCGTGAGGTTTGTTCGTGTTTCGGCTCGCTGACCGCTCCGCCAGGTTGTTCTTGCCCGTGAGGATGGGGGGCGTGAGCGTATTTCAGCTCGGGACCCCATTTGCCCCCGGACGGGCGCGGACCAAGTCGATCGGCTACATCCGTCTCGACCCCGACGATCCACGATAGGCGGCTTGTACGATCACCGCCCTGTCGCTCCGCTGCCGGCTTTGGCCCCAACGATCCCGTCACCCGTACGCGCTCCTAAAGAGTAAGCCGCACGACCTGACGACACCGCCGGGAACCGCCAGCGGCCCCGCTCAACCTACCCCCGCCGCCGTTTTGGGCCGGATCCAAACGCCCTCCCCCGCGACGGGGACGCATTGAGTATCGGGGCGGATTCAACGCGGATGATGCAGGGGCGCGAAAAATCGACAAACACTTGATTTCGTGGATTTCCATATCGCGAACGCCGGGGATAGAGCGCCCTCAATCCCCCCCCTTGTCATCCCGGAAGCCTCGCGGAGGCTGTCCGGGACCCAGGGGCCGGCGCATCGCGGTTGCCCCTGGGTCCCGGCTCTCCGCTTCGCTGCGGCCGGGATGACAAGAATTGTACTGTAGAGGGGGAAGGTAGAAGCCGGCCACTGGTGAAACCTCTCACCCTCCCACCGCTACGCGGCGGGCCCCTCCCTCTCTTCATGAGAGAGGGCTTCGGAAGCAGCCCCCTGCTCGGCCCGCATCCGATACGCCATCACCGCCGTATGCCCCAGCCGCTCGACCAGCCGCCAATTGACGATGGCCCCCAGCGGCGCGCCGACCACGGGGAGGAACTGGGCCAGTTTCGCCAGGTCGATGTGGTCGCGGTACTGCTGCTGGAAGGCCCGCCAGTCGAAGTCGTCCAGGTGGGCCGGATGGGCCTTGGCGTCCCAGTCGTCCATGGCCGCCAGCACCCGGGCGCGGTGGATGCCGTCCGAAAACGCCAACTCGAAGATGTGCAGGATGTAGAGCCGCTCGGGCAGGTCCGTCCCGTCGTGGCCGAACACGGCGGCGATCTCGAACAAGAGCTTGATCTTGAAGCTCATCAGCAGCGGGAAGTCGGCCGCCGCCGCCAGGAAGCCCCCGAACCCGGTGACCCCGCCCTCGGCCGCCGCCGCCTTCTTCCAGCCGTCGATCGCCTTGGCCGCCCTGGCCCGGCGCTCGTCCAGGGTGAGGCCGACCAGCGGCGAGCCGGTCGTGAAGTCCGCGCCCGTAAGCAAGGCCCGCGTCATCCCCTCGATGGCGGCGGTGATGGCGGCGTGGATCTTCTCGGGAATGATCCGGTTGATCCGCGTCTGGGTGGCGCGAGCGAGGCCGTTCAGCGGGCCGGCGGGCTTGGTGAGGTCAGCGCGCCAGGCGAGGAGGTCGGGGGAGAGAGGCATTTGGGACCAACAAAGGTGGTTGCAGGCGGCACCCTCCTACCTAAGATTTAGCTCGGGTCGGAATCGGGTTGGCCGTCGATCATCCTCGCCAACCCGTCTGGGGGGAAGTGTTATGGGACGTATGTTGATCGGCGGCGGCGTGGCCTTGGCCCTGGCGATCGCCTCGCCCGCATGGGCGGACGCCTTCGGCGTGAAAATGGGCTCCAACCCGGCCGCGCTGGGCGCCGAACTCCAGCCGGAGAACGCCGGCAAGCCCGTCCGGCAGTACCTGCTGGAAACGCTTCCCAAGCCGCACCCGGAGTTTGAGCTTCTGATGCTGACGGCCAGCGCCAAGACGGGGGTTTGCCGGGTCGCCGCGCTTGGTCGCTATCACAATAACGACGCCAGCGGCGCCGGCGTCCGCGCGGCTTTCGATATCCAGAGGGCCGCCCTGGACAAGCAATACGGCGCCTCCCGGACCTACGCAAAGGACGGCAAGCCCGTCGCGTCGTGGGATTTCCTCAGCGGCGCGACTCTGCCGACGGATGTCCGGACCATCACGCTCGAGACCGACGCCGTCTCGGCCACCGAGACCTACCTGGTCGCCCGCTTCGAGTTCACGAACTTCGGCGACTGCGAAGCGATGATGTAGCCGGCCGGAACGCTCCCCTCTTCAGCGCGCGTGCAACCTGGCGGCCGGGATGACAAGCGTGGGTAAGCTTAAGGGCGTTTCCGCAATGGCCCCGCCAGCGCCATCCGCTACCCTCCCGCCATGACCGACGCCCAGCGCCTGACCCTCGTCCGCGCCGTCCACACGGTGATCTATGTGGTGATGGCCAGCGCCGCCCTGGTCGTGCTGGCCGCCGGGATCACCGGGGCGCGCGGTCCCTGGCTGTGGGTCGCGCTGGGCCTGACGGCGATCGAGAGCGCCGTCTTCGCCGCCTGCGGCTTCAAATGCCCCCTGACCGCCGTCGCCGTGAAGTACGGCGCGACCAAGGACGGCCCCTACGACACCTTCTTCCCGGAGCGCTGCACGCGGCACACGTTCCGGGTGTTCGGGCCGGTGATCGTGGTGGGGGTGGTGTTGTTGGTGTTGAGGCAGATACTGAATGCCTAGGCGAATCCAACTCGCAAACACCGTCAATCGAGGTGTTGATTGTCTAGTGACACAAGAGTCCGGCTCATGCCGGAGTGAGGGGAATAGAAGCGCACAGGAACAAAAATCGATTGCGCGTCAGATAAAATTCGCGAGAAAATTGCAAAAGAATCATATGCCCTCTGGGGGAGGGAAGATCCATTGGCTAGAGACTCTAAGACCGAAGTTGCGGCTATAAATCTACGCATCCCAAGTAACGCAAACAGAGATTATATAGGCCTGATAATTCTTCTAACCTCCCTACGTAGAGGCGTAAGAGTTCATGGCGATACTTTTGTTGCCATTCAAAGCTTTAACGAAGCAACTCGCGTTGGAACTTTTTCTAAGTATACAGAGATAGATATAAAAGGTGATTGGTTTAATCTCGAAAAATTTTCCAGAGCATCAACAGAAGATAAAAACGCCATCAGCATACCTGAAAAGTTGCGCCCAAATCACGCCGCGTTTTATTTCAAGATAAACAACGACCTACATGCGCTCGCATTTGAACTCTACTCAGAGTCAAAGGGATTGAGCACACGATCTGTAGAGCAATATTTTAAAAATGCGCTCCAATGGAAGGAAGTTTCTTCCCAGTATGGAGACGTTCAGGCCGATATTATCAAAAGCTACGACGGAGCGGATTCGCTTCTAGGACTCCCCAAATTGAAGGAAATAAGATTCATTATTCGACGCCCAAATCCGGACGATATCGACAATGGGCTGGCAGATTTTATTGAGAATATTCTTTTCGAGCAAAACGCCGATGAATATGAAGAAGTTATAAAGTCAAAAGATAAAGATTCGATCATTCCAAATGATCGATCCTACAAACTGGCGAAAGTCGCCTCTGAAAATGGCACTTTTTCAGTTAAAACAATTGAGAACGGCGTTGTAACGCCCCATTCAACAGATGAAATACCATTGAGGGAGGTAACGAAGCACAAATCGGACGATTCAGCCCTCAACCTCTTTGTTCGCATGGCGGGTGATATATTCGAGAAAATTCGCAGCGCGAGAGCTCAAGTTCGTGGCCAAGAATAAGAAGCCCTCCAATTGGAACCGCCTTTACCATCAATATGGCGGATGGAGCGCCCTAGTAAAATCGCCATACTTTATAATTGCTGGCGCTCTAGGCACCCTGGAATGGCGCCTTTGGTCAGACGAAAAGTGGGCAGAAATGGCTCGAACCATACTGCCT
Source organism: Caulobacter sp. FV1ye6ST (assembly GCF_058681225.1). Classification (NCBI taxonomy): domain Bacteria; kingdom Pseudomonadati; phylum Pseudomonadota; class Alphaproteobacteria; order Caulobacterales; family Caulobacteraceae; genus Caulobacter; species Caulobacter sp. FV1ye6ST. The sequence goes on along the minus strand of NZ_CM178733.1, from coordinate 2,188,370 downwards.
ACCTTGGCAGGATTTTCCATCGCTGCCTACGCGCTGATATTTTCCGCTCTCAGCGACAAGCACAAGAATTTGCTTCGAAAACCGCAGCAGCAATATCAGGGAAGATCACCCCTCCTCATGATCGTAAGCACCGTTATACACGCGACCATTGTTCAAGCGATTGGGATTTTAATATCTTTAGTTTATTCATCGAAACCGTTTCCGACACCTGAAGGCGCGGAGCGGTTTGCATTCTATGTGAACGTCGCGGTTTCAGCCGTCGGCGTCGCGACAATGAACTACGGAATACTTTTGGTTATCGGGTCTGTCCTCACCGTGTTCACGATGATGGAAATCCGGCCTCAGCCTGGGCCTCCACAGACTCCCTCCACACCCGCACAACCCTAATCCCCACTATCCCCAGCCCCTCCTGCTCGCCCTTCCCGCCGCAGCGGCCTATATCCCTACCCTGACGTTCACCACGCCGGACCCTCGGGATTGTCCACCCAGTTCAAACTGCCGCTCGCCGCGCCGCCGACCTATGCCCGGGAGGACTTCGCCGTCTCGCCGAGCAATGCGGCGGCGGTGGCGCGGCTGGATGGCTGGCCGGACTGGGCCGAGGGGCGGCTGGCGCTGATCGGGCCGTCCGGGTGCGGAAAGACCCACCTGGCGCGGGACTGGGCGCGGGCCGTCGGGGCGGTGACGGTGGAGGCGGCCGATCCGCTGGCCCCGCCCGTGGACCTCTCCACCCTGCGCGGCCGGGCCGTGCTGGTCGAGGACGCCGACCGGAGATCGGAAAGCGCCTGCCTCAGCGACGAAGCGCTGTTCCACATCCTCAACATGGCCGGGGTCGACGGCGGGACCGTGCTGCTGACCGGCCGCACGCCGCCGCTGGGCTGGGACGCAGGCGTGCCCGACCTGCGCTCGCGGCTCAACGCCCTGTCGGTCGCCGCGATCGACGAGCCCGACGACCTGGTGCTGGCGGCGGTGCTGAAGCGGGCCTTCGCGGCGGCGTTCTGGAACCCCGAGCCGGACCTCTATCCCTATCTGGTCGCGCGCCTGCCCCGCTCGGCGGCCGAGGCCCAGGCGGCGGCGGCCCTGCTGTCCGAGGCGGCGGCGGATGGCCATCGCGAGATGAACAAGGCTTTGGCGCGGGAAGTGCTGGGGGCGTTCGAGGGGGAGGAGTAGGCCCTCCGCCTCTCACCCGTCATCCCGCGACATGTTCGCGGGACCCATGGTTCAGCTTCCCCGTGAGAGGACTATTGCGCTCCGCACCCGCGGCGGAACGATGGGTCCCGCGCATGAAGCGCGGGATGACGACGTGAGGGATGAGGGATGAGCCTTGATTGCTCAGCACACACACTGTCGTCACCGCGTCACGCCCTTCCTTCACCATTGGGCGTTCACCCTGCGGAAAACTCTGCGCTAGACTGAGGCCCATGACCGACGCCGCCGCTCTTCCGACCCCGCCCCTGGCGCCGCTGGCCCCCGCCGCGCCCGAGATCCCCGCCCCGCAGACCGGCCTGACGCTCGACGGCGAGCTGCTGGCCTCGCCCGAGCGGTTCTTCAATCGCGAGACCTCGTGGCTGGCCTTCAATCAGCGGGTGCTGGAAGAGAGCGCCAATCCGCGCCACCCGCTGCTGGAACGCCTGCGGTTCCTGTCGATCAGCGCCAACAACCTCGACGAATTCTACATGGTCCGCGTGGCCGGCCTGAAGGGCCAGGTGCGCGAGGGCGTGCGGGTGGTCAGCCAGGACGGCCTGACGCCGGGCGAGCAGCTGGCGCGCATCAACGCCTCGGCCGCCGAGCTGATGGGCGAGCAGCAGAAGATCTGGCGCCAGGTCCGCACCGAGCTGTCGGACGAGGGGCTGAAGCTGCTCGACGCCAAGGACATCGAGGCCGAGGATCGGGCCAAGGCCGAGGAGATCTTCCTCAATCAGATCTTCCCGGTGATGACGCCGCTGGCCATCGACCCGGCCCATCCGTTCCCGTTCATCCCGAACCTGGGCTTCTGCCTGGCGCTGAAGCTGCGGCGGATCGCCGACGACAAGCACCTGTACGCCCTGGCCCCGATCCCCTCGCAGGTGCGGCGGTTCTGGGAGCTGAGTTCCGTCGTCTCGCGCGGCCGCAAGCGCCAGCGCAAGATCATGGCGCTGGAAAGCTTCATCATCCTGTTCCTGGACCACCTGTTCCCCGGCTACGAGGTCGAGGGCCGGGGCCTGTTCCGCCTGAACCGCGACAGCGATCTCGAGATCGAGGAAGAGGCCGAGGACCTGGTGCGCGAGTTCGAGGCGCGGCTGAAGAAGCGTCGCCTGGGCCGCGTGGTGCGCGTCAAGATCCAGACGACCATGCCACCGGACCTGCGCGAGTTCATCATCGAGGGCCTGCGCGCCGAGCCGGAGGACGTGATCCTGGTCGACGGCAAGCTGGGCCTGGCCCAGATGTCGGAGCTGATCCCGCCGGACCGTCCGGACCTGAAGTTCCCGCCCTACAACGCCCGCTTCCCCGAGCGCGTGCGCGACCACGGCGGCGACTGCTTCGCGGCGATCCGCGAGAAGGACATTCTGGTTCACCACCCGTTCGAGAGCTTCGACGTGGTGGTGCAGTTCATCCGCCAGGCCGCGCGCGATCCGAACGTGCTGGCCATCAAGCAGACGCTGTACCGCACCTCCAAGGACAGCCCGATCGTGGCGGCCCTGATCGAGGCGGCCGACAACGGCAAGAACGTCACCGCTCTGGTCGAGATCAAGGCGCGCTTCGACGAGGAGAATAACCTCAAGTGGGCGCGCGACCTGGAGCGGGCGGGCGTGCACGTGGTGTTCGGCTTCGTCGACTGGAAGACCCACGCCAAGCTGTCGGTGGTGGTCCGCCGCGAGGGCGAGGGCCTGCGTACCTACTGCCACTTCGGCACCGGCAACTATCACCCGCAGACGGCGCGGATCTATACGGACCTGAGCCTCTTCACCTGCGATCCGGCCCTGGGCCGCGACGGGGGCAAGCTGTTCAACTTCATCACCGGCTACGCCCAGCCGGGCCATCTGGAGCGGCTGTCGTTCTCGCCGACGACGTTGAAGCCGGACCTCTTGAAGATGATCGCGGCCGAGGCCGACAACGCCCGGGCCGGCAAGCCCGCCGGCGTGTGGGCCAAGATGAACTCGGTGGTCGACCCGCAGATCATCGACGCCCTCTACGCCGCCAGCCAGGCCGGCGTGCAGATCGAGCTGGTCGTGCGCGGCATCTGCTGCCTGCGTCCGGGGATCAAGGGGCTGTCGGAGAACATCCGGGTCAAGTCGATCGTCGGCCGCTTCCTGGAGCACGCGCGCATCATCGCCTTCGCCAACGGCGCGGCCATGCCCAGCGCCCAGACGCGCCTGTTCATGAGCTCGGCCGACTGGATGCCGCGCAACCTGGACCGCCGCGTCGAGACCCTGGTGCCGCTGGAAAACCCGACCGTGCACCAGCAGGTGCTGGACCAGATCATGGTCGCCAACCTCAATGACGAGGCCCAGAGCTGGCGCCTCGACAGCGAGGGCGACTATGCCCGCGATCCGGCTTGGAAGACCAAGGGCGCCTTCTCGGCCCACGACTACTTCATGACCAATCCCAGCCTGTCGGGCCGCGGCCACAAGACCAATGACATGCCCCGGGCCTTCGACCACGTCGGCACCAAGCGCAAGCGTTGAGGACGCTTCTCGTCCTGCCGCTCCTGGGACTGCTGGCCGCTTGCGGACCGGCGCCAGGGCGGCAGGCGCGGATCTGCGCCGTCCAGGCCCTGCCCGCCCGCCCCGGCGTCGACCGCTTCGGCGTCCCGCCCGGTGTCGAGCAAAAGGCCCAGGCGGTCGCCGAGGTCTACGGCCCGGGCGTGGTCGGCGGCTACCATATCCGCTGGTGGGGTCCGTGCCCGCGCCGGGCCGACACCACGGACATGCTGCTGCTTGGCCCCGAGCCCTGGGCCCTGACCAAGGGCGGCGAGCGGGCGCACGGCCGTCAGGTCAGCTACGGCACCTGCTATCACCGCCGCGAGGGCCCGCGCTGGCGCACGGTGGCGTGCCGGGTGAATCCTTGAGGCCGTGCGTGATCCTCGTCCTTCGACAGGCTCAGGATGAGGATCATGGCTGAGGCCGAAAGTAGAAACCTCACCCTGAGCCTGTCGAAGGGCGAGGTTTCGGGACCTCAGCGTGCGAGGGTTATGGCTTCGGCGAAGGCGCTGGACGCCAGGTTCGCCCCCACCGTCCGCAATCGCGCCAGGCCATAGGCCAGCCGCCCCTCCGGCGTGGCCAGCAGCGGCTCGCCCAGGGCCAGGCGCTGGTGGAGGGCGTCGAGGTCCGGCCCGTCCAGATGCTCCGCCCTCGCCTGCCCCGCGAGACGGGCGATGAACACCGCCGCGTGGAAGACGTGGCTGACCTGCCGGAACAGCCACAGCCGCGCCCGCTCGGCCGCGCTGGCCTCACGCCCGAAATAGGTCCGCAGCAGCAGGCCCTCCCCGTCCGCATCGGCGGCGTAGGTGTTGGCGAGGGCGGCCAGGTCGACATAGCGGTCGGCCTGGAACGCCGCCTCCCAGTCGACCAGCCAGATGCGCCGGCCGTCATAGACAAGGTTGCCGGGATTGAGGTCGTTGTGGCTGGACACCGGCTGCGGCGCCAGGCGCTTGCACACCTCCCGCAAGCGCGCCCAGTCGTCGAAGGTCCCGACCGGGACCACGCCCGCGCGGGCCGCCTCGCCCACCAGGGCGTCGAGACCGTCCAGATAGTCGACCAGCGGCGGAAAGCCCTCGACGGCGTGCAGCGCTCGCACCGCCTGGGCCAGCTCGACCACGAGGTCGGCGCGGGTTCCGGCATAGTCGAGGGCCAGGGAACGGGCCTCGATGAAGTCGCTGATCACCACCCCGTCATCCGGATCGGCGTAGCGCACGCGCGGCGCCAGGCAGGCGAGCGCCGCCAGCTTCAGGCAGGCATAGCCGCGATGCGGATCGCGCGGCCCGTCACGCCCAGCCCCCTCGCGCCCAGCCTCGACCCGCAGCAGATAGGCGATGCCGCCGACCCGGACCTTGTAGACCCCCGCCCCCGACAGCCCGCCGGACACCGGCGTCCAGCCGTCGAGAACCTCGGTCCCGAAGGTGGCGCGCAAGGCCTTGCGGACATCGGGATGCTGATCGGGCGAAAGTGGATCGGGGGAAAGTGGATCGGGGGAAACGGACATCGGCGGAACCTCTCGAAGCTCGCCCCTTATTTACCCGGGTATAATATGAGTCAATATCACCCGGGCAATAATGGCGAAAATCATCAAGGCGTTTTCCGACAAGCCTTTCCGCGCGTTCTTCCCCATCGAAAACGATCGTGAACGCTTCCCCCCACCCGCGAATGCGCTAAACCGTCCCCATGCCCTTCCAGGCGCCGCGCGACGCGGCTGTGATCGATATCGGTTCAAACTCGGTCCGCCTCGTGGTGTACCGGCTGGAAGGCCGCGCCATCTGGACGGTCTTCAACGAGAAGGTCCTGGCGGGCCTCGGCCGCGACCTGGCCAAGACCGGCAGCCTGTCGCCCGAGGGCGTCATCCAGACCCTTCAGGCGCTGAAGCGCTTCCGCGCCGTACTGGAGGCGGTTAATCCGGCCGAGACCTTCGTCGTCGCCACCGCCGCGGCCCGCGACGCCAAGGACGGCCAGAACTTCATCGATCGCGTCCGCGACGAGACCGGCTTCACCGTCCGCGTGCTGAGCGGCGAGGAAGAGGCCCACTACGCCGCCGTCGGCGTGCTGGCCGGCGCCCCTGACGCCGAGGGCGTGGTCGGCGACCTGGGCGGCGCCAGCCTGGAACTGGTCCGGCTGTCGTCCACCGGCGCGGGCCGCGGCGTGACCCTGCCGCTGGGCCCGTTCAGCCTGGCCGGACCCAACGGCGCGGTAAATGGCGGCTTCGACGGCGAGCGCGCCCGCCGCCTGTGCCGCGAGCGCCTGGCCCCGGTGGCCGCCGACTTCCGCAGCGACACCTTCCACGCGGTGGGCGGCGCCTGGCGCAACCTCGCCCTACTGCACATGCGGCTGTCCGGCTACCCGCTGCACGTGGTCCACCAGTACGAGATCAGCGCCAGCGAGGCGATGGACGCCGCCCGCCTGGTCGCCCACCAGTCCAAGAGCTCGCTCGAACGTATCGAGGGCATGAGCAAGAAGCGCTCGGAGACCCTGCCCTACGCCGCCGTGGTGCTGGAGGCCCTGATCGAGCAGTTGCACCTCAAGCGCATCGAGATCTCGGCCTATGGCGTGCGCGAAGGCCTGCTGTTCGAGGCCATGCCGCCACGCGTGCGGAGCCTGGATCCGCTGATCGAGGGTTGCTACGCTCTGGGCCACCGCCAGGGCGTCGCCGACGAGCTGGGCCCCGCCCTGGACGCCTGGATCGCCCCGGCCTTCCGCACCCTGCCCCCGCTGTTCGGCGAGCGCGACGGTATCCTGGTATCGGCCGCCTGCCGCCTGTCGGACGTCGGCGCGCGCCTGCACCCGGACCATCGCGCCGACCTGGTGTTCGAGCAGGTGCTGCGCGCCCCGATCGCCGGCCAGACCCACGCCGAGCGCTGCTTCGTGGCCGTCGCCTCCCACGCCCGCCACGCCACCAACTTCCACCCGCCCGAACTGCCGACCCTGGAGCGCCTGCTCAGCCCCGCCCAGTTGAAGCGGGCCCGCGCCCTGGGCGCCACGATCCGCCTGGCCTGCGACCTTTCGGGCCGCAGCCCCAGCCTGCTGGCCCGCTCGCGCCTGACCCTGGACAAGACGCATCTGATCCTGGCGGCCGAGCCCGGCTATGCCAATCTGCTGCTGGGCGAACAGACCAGCAAGCGCGCCAATACCGCCGCCCAACACCTGAACCTGAAGACAAAGATTATCGCGGCGTAAATTCAGGTATAGACCCGACAGACCTTATGCTTAACCGGCTCTGAATTTCCCCGATACGGGGAAATCGACAAGTTGTCGCGGACTATCGGCATCGACACTGCACATTTCGTTAACACTACTTACGTAGCGTGACCTCAACGAAATAAACGGAGGTCAGTGATGTTGAAGCGTAAGGTCGACTACCTGGATGCTATCGCTCCGGCTCCCAGTGCCCGCAAGCGTCCCGAGCTCCACATCGCCAACGATCACGACGCGCCGGTGGCCAGCGCCGCCCGCACCCTGCAATCGGAAATCGGCCGCGTCTTCGCCCAGGAAAACACCTGGTCGGTCCGCCGCACCGTCGCCATCGGCGTCGTCTTCCACCTCGGCGTCTTCTGCGCCCTGGGCCTGGCCGCCGGCGGCGCGCTCAGCCAGTTCGCGCATCACTAGAATACTGGGGCGCATACCGCTTCCCTCTCTCTGAGAGAGGGTTTCGGTAAGCGCCTCACCCTCAATCCGACAGCGAGGCCTCCGCGCCCGGCTGACCCGAGTCCAGGTCCAGATAGTCCGTGAACGGGATCCGATAGACGCGGTCGAAGAACTCGGCCTGGAAGCGGAAAGGCAGGTTGGCGTCGCTGTTCCACAGCATGACGATGCCGGTCTTGGTCGCCGGGTCGAACATCATGGTCGAGCGATAGCCCGAGACCCCGCCGCTGTGGCCGACCAGACGGTGACCCTTGTAGGTGAAGCTACGCATGCCCAGGCCATAGGCGGGGTTCTTCAGCTCGCGGGCGATGTTCAGGCGGCCATAGGGCCTGCCGGTGGCCACGCGGGGACGCTGCACCTCGTTCAGCACGGTCGACGACAGCACATCGGGCTTGAGGCCCATCTGAGCCTGCATCCAGGTGGCCAGATCGACGATGGTCGAGTTGACGCCCGCGGCGGCGGGCACGCGGTAATAGGCCTCGGACAACTTCAGCTCGCGGCGGGCGCGGTCGTGGGGCCTAGCCCAGCGCTCGGCCGAGGTCAGGCCGGCCATGCCGATCGAGGCGCCGGTCATGCCCAGCGGCCCGAACAGCTTGTGCTGAACCGTCGCGGCATAGGGCTCGCCCGTCTTGCCCTGGATGACTTCTGTAATCGTGTCATAGGCGACGTTCTGGTAGCTGTGGCAGGTGCCGGGCGGGCAGACGGTCTTCAGCGCGCCGTAGGAGCCGCGGATCTTGGCCGGATCGACACCGTCCTCCAGCTGGCCGTCATAGGCGTTCTTGCCCAGGCCCGTGCGCTGCGACAGCAGTTCCTCGACGGTCAGGGAGTTCTGCGCGTCACCCGGCAGGCGCAGGCTGGTGTTGAAGGCCACCAGCGGCTCGGTCAGCGACAGGGTTCCATCGGCCGCTAGCCGGGCGCTGAGGCTCGACGAAACGGTCTTGGACAGCGAGGCCCAGCGGAACACCGTGCGGGCGTCGACCTTCTGACCGCCCTCGGTGGTGCGGCCATAGCCGTGGACAAAAGACAACCGCCCCTTCTCGACCACGGCCACGGCCAAGCCTTCCATGGTCTTGTCGGCGGCCATGGCCGTGATGCGGGCGTTCAGGGCGTCGTAGTCGATATCGCCATGCCAGGCGGACGGCTTCTCCGGGGTGTTCAGCGCCGCCTGCTCGATCGCCTCGGACACCGCCTTGGGAGCCTTCTTCAGGAACGGCAGGGTCGCCAGGCCGCCGACCAGGACAAGGCCCGCCGCGCCAGCGGCGATCCACTTCAGGCGCCGACGCTTTTCCCACTCGCTCTGCCAGATCCTCGACACGGCGCCTAAACTCTTGAACTGAATTGGAAACCGATCAGGCGAGACGCGCGGGGCGACTCGTTCCGTCCGGTCTCCTTCTAGCGAGAACGCCCGCGATATGCGCCGAAAAAGGGGCGGCGCGGCGATCCTAGCCGAACAGGGCCTTGTAGAGATCGCGTGGGTTGACCGGCTTTTCCACCCACCCCGTCATGCCCGCCTCACCGCAGGCGGCGACCTCCTCGGGCGAGGCGCCGCCGGTGACGGCGATGATCGGCGTCTGACGATTGGCCCCGTCCTCGCGCAGGCGGCGCGAGGCCTCCAGCCCATCCATGCCGGGCATGCGGACGTCCATCAGAATGGCGTCGAAGATTTGCCGCTCGGCCGCCAGCAGCGCCGCCTGGGCGTCCTCGGCGGTTTCCACGCGCGCGCCGAACGCCTCCAGCATCTGGCGCAGGGCGCGGCGGTTGATGTCGTGGTCGTCGACGACCAGGATCACCGGGGCCTCTTCGCGCACGGCCAGGGCCTGGACATCATCCTCGGCCGGCTCGACCGGCGCGGCGCCCTCGGGCGCGGGCAGGCGCAGGGTGAAGCGCGCGCCGCCTTCCGGAACATTGGCCGCCGTCAACTCGCCCCCCATCAGCCGGGCCAGGTCGCGGCTGATCGACAGGCCAAGCCCCGTGCCGCCGAAGGCCCGGGCGGTCTCGGCGCCCAGCTGCTCGTAGGGGCTGAACAGCCGCTCGATCTGGTCGTCCTTCAGGCCGGGGCCGGTGTCGCGCACGACGATGGCCACCTGGCGCGGCCGCTCACGCTCGACGCGGACGTCGACGGTGACCTCGCCCGGCCCATTCACCTTGACCTCGGGCGTGAACTTGATGGCGTTACTGAGCAGGTTGTTGAGGATCTGTCGGGTGCGCATCGGATCGCCCCGCACCCAGCGCGGCAGGGTCTCGACGCCGGTCAGGGCCAGCGCGACTCCCTTGGCCGCGGCGGTACAGCGCCAGAACTCGACGGCGTCACCGACCACGGCTGGCAGGTCATAGTCGACAACCTCGACGCCCATGCGGCCGGCCTCGATCTTGGAAAGGTCCAGCAGGTCGTTGAGCAGGGCCCGCATCATCAACCCGGCGTCGGTGACCAGGGCGGCGGCGCCCTCACGGTCCAGGGCCGCCGCGCCGTTCAGGATGGCGTTGATCGGGGTGCGTAGCTCGTGGCTGACCATGGCGATGAAGGCCGACTTGGCCGCTGTCTGACGCTCGGCCGCTCGCCTCGCTGCGCGCTCGGCGGCCATGGTCCGCTCCGACCACAGGAAGACCATCGACAGGGTCAGGCAGAACAGGCCGCAACCGATCAGGAAGTAGACGGTGACCGGATCGTGCGCGTCGCCGGCGACCAGCGGCGTGACGAACAGATAGGCGATATGCGGAGCGGCAGCCGCGACGAAGGCGACGAGGCAACCCTCGGCGCCCATCAGGGCGGTGAAGATCGAGCCGGACAGCAGCAAGACGGCGCCGGCCGCGCCCATCTGCGTGTCCATCGCCCAAAGCGGAATGGCCAGCCAGCCGAAGATCGTCGCCATCAGGAAATCGCTGACGAGGTTCAGCGCCACGGCGCGTCCGGGGGCCGCCTCGTTCAGGAAATGGCGCAAGGCCAGGAATTTGGCCGCCTGGACGACGACGAAGACGCCAGACCAGGCAAGCAGGAAGTGCAGGCGCGGCCACACCAGCGCCATCGCGCAGAGGACCAGGACGACCACGAGCCGAAGGGGGATCAGGCGACGCCGCGACACCGCGGCGGGGCGGTAGGCGTCCGCCAGGTTCTCCCAGAAAGCACTCAACGCAACCCCCGTACACGGCGCGCTCTACTCCCGAGGGAGTGCGAACGTCGCGGCGTTGTACGCCAGCAAACCTTTGCACGCACGGGAAAATGGCCCGTTCCGGGTAGCGGAGGGCGCGACAACCTCAGCGTTAGCCCCGCCCTCGCCTTTTCTACGGACGTCTGTCGCGAGTTCTATTCGGCCTTCGGCGCGCGGCGCACCTCGACGACACGGACCTTGGCGCCGTCCAGCACCAGGGCCAGCTCGCCGCGCTTGATCTTCAGGGCGTCGGCCCCGAAGGCGTCGCGGCGCCAGCCGACCAGGGCCGGGGTGGCGGCGTTGTCGTCGGCGGCGATCTTCTCCAGGTCAGAGACCGTGGCGATCAGCTTGGAGGCGACCCCCGCCTCCTCCGCCCGCGCCTTCAGCAACACCTTGAGCAGCTCGACCACGGCGCCGGCGTTCTGGGGCGGCGGCGGACCAGGCTTGTCGACGGTCGGGGCGTAGCCTTCCGGATCGGCGAGCGCCGCCTTGATCGCGGCCAGCAGGTCCGGACCGAACTTGCTGCCGCCGAAGCCCTTGGGCACGCCGCGCAGGTTGTTCAGCGCCTCAAGGCTGGTCGGCGCCTGGGTGGCCAGTTCGTCGATGGCCTCGTCCTTCAGGATCCGGCCACGCGGCTGGTCACGATTCTGGGCGGTGCGCTCGCGCCAGGCGGCGACGGCCTTGAACACCGCCAGGTACTTCGCCGCGGTCTTGCGCGGACGCAGGCGACGCCAGGCCTTCTCGGGATCGACATCGTAGGCGGCCGGATCCGAGATGGCGGTCATCTCTTCCTCGACCCAGGCCAGGCGGCCCGAGGTCTCGAGGCGCTCGCGCAGGGTCGGGAACAGGGCGGCTAGGTGGGTGACGTCGGCCAGGGCGTAGGTCAGCTGGGCTTCGCTGAGCGGCCGCCGGGCCCAGTCGGTGAACCGGCTGGACTTGTCGAGGTCGATGCGCAGCATCTGGCGGACCAGGGCGTCATAGGCGATCTGCTCGCCAAAGCCCGCCGCCATGCCCGCCACCTGGGTGTCGAACAACGGCCTCGGCATGGCCTTCAGATTGTTGAAGATCTCGACGTCCTGGCGGGCGGCGTGGAACACCTTGAGGATGCTCGTGTCGCGCATGACGGCCAGCAGCGGCTCGAGGTCGATGCCCTCGGCCAGCGGATCGATGACGGCTTCGTGCGTGGGCGAGGCGACCTGGATCAGGCACAACTTGGGCCAGTAGGTCGTCTCGCGCATGAACTCGGTGTCGACGGCGACGAAAGGCTCGCCCGCGAGCGCATTACAGAACGCCGCCAGCTCGGCGGTAGTGGTGATCGGCTTCATCGGCTGCTAATAGCCTCGCGCACCCCCGAGTCTGCAAGCGTCAAGACGCGCCCAGCGTCTCGGGAAAGCAAATTTTCCGCGTGTTCGGACGGCTCACCGCCCTCCGATAGACCAGAGCGAGCGCCAGAGCGACCATGAGCGATCAGCCGAACGGCCTTACCTACGCCCAGGCGGGTGTCGATATCGACGCGGGCAACGCCCTGGTGGACGCCATCAAGCCGCTCGCGAAAGCGACCCGCCGCCCCGGCGCGGAAGCCAGCCTGGGCGGCTTCGGCGCGCTCTTCGACCTCAAGGCCGCCGGCTATGACGACCCGCTGCTGGTCACCACCACCGACGGCGTCGGCACCAAGCTGCGCATCGCCATCGACGCGGGCATGCACGCCACGGTCGGCATCGACCTGGTCGCCATGTGCGTCAACGACCTGCTGGCGCAGGGCGCCGAGCCGCTGATGTTCCTGGACTATTTCGCCACCGGCAAGCTGGACATCGAGGTCGCCAAGAGCGTCGTCGCCGGCATCGCCGAGGGCTGCAAGCTGGCCGGCGCGGCTCTGGTGGGCGGCGAGACCGCCGAGATGCCGGGCATGTACAGTGACGGTGAGTACGACCTGGCCGGCTTCTCGGTCGGCGCGGTCGACCGCGACGACGTCCTGCCCAAGCTGGACAAGCAGCGCGCCGGCGACATCATCATTGGCCTCGGCTCCTCGGGCCCGCACTCCAACGGCTATTCGCTGGTGCGCCGCGTGGTCGAGCGCTCGGGCCTGGCCTGGGACGCGCCGGCCCCCTTCGAGGACGGCAAGACCCTGGCCGAGGCCCTGATGGCCCCGACCCGCATCTATGTGAAGTCGCTGCTGCCGCTGCTGCAGTCGGGTCGCGTCAAGGGCGGCGCCCACATCACCGGCGGCGGCCTGATCGAGAACCCGCCCCGCGCCATCGCCGAAGGCCTGGCGGCCGAGTTCGACTGGAACGCCTGGGCCCTGCCCCCGGTGTTCGAGTGGATGGCCAAGGTGGGCGGCGTCTCCGAGCACGAGATGCGTCGTACGTTCAACTGCGGCGTCGGCTTCATCATCATCGTGGCGCAAGCCGACGCCGAGCCTGTCCTGGCCGCCCTGCTCAACGCCGGCGAGGACGCCTTCATCTGCGGCCAGCTGGTCAAGGCCTGAGCCTGAAAACCCCGCCCTTCGACAGGCTCAGGGTGAGGTTTTCACTCAAGCCGCAGTAGTCCTCATCCTGAGCTTGTCGAAGGACGAGGACGGCTCCACGGAGCTGAAATTATGACCCAACGCACCAAGGTCGCCGTCCTGATCTCTGGCCGGGGTTCCAACATGGAAGCCCTGGTCCGCGCGGCGAAGGCCGACGACTGCCCGTTCGACATCGCCCTCGTCCTGGCCAACAAGCCCGACGCCGGCGGCCTGGCCACGGCGGCGGCCGAGGGGATCGAGGCGCTGTGCGTCGACAGCAAGCCCTTCGGCAAGGATCGCGAGGCCCATGAGCGGGCCATCGACGCGGCCCTGCGCGAGCGCGGCATCCAGGTCATCGCCCTGGCCGGCTACATGCGGATTCTCACCCCGTTCCTGGTCGACGCCTGGGAGGGCCGGATGCTGAACATCCACCCGTCCCTGCTGCCGGCCTATCCCGGCCTGGACACCCACGCCCGCGCCATCGCGGCGGGCGAGGCGGAGGCCGGCTGCACCGTCCACCTGGTCACGGCCGGCGTCGACGAAGGTCCGATCCTGGGCCAGGCCCGCGTGCCGATCCTGCCTGGCGACGACGACCACAGCCTGGCGGCGCGGGTGCTGGAGCAGGAGCATAGGCTCTACGCGGCGACCCTGGCCGACTTCGTGCGCGGTCTCTAGACGGACCGCCAGCGCCGCTCGGCCCAGATCGCGCCGCCCAGGACAACCGCCACGGCCGCCCAGAGCGCGCTGGCGCCGATCGTCAGATAGGTCAGGGCGCCCAGCGCGCCGCCGGCCGAAAGCCCCATCCACAGCAGCACGTAGCGCAGCCAGTCGGCGGGCTCGCCGCCGGTAAGCGCGCCGGCGATGCGCTGGCCGGCCTTCACGAGCGCGCCGGTCATGTAGGTCAGCCCCACGGCCACGTCGCCGTTCCGCTGAAAGACCGCGTTCTCGGCCCCCATGGCCATGGCCACGGCCGTGACGCCGGCGGTATCGAAGCCGAAGGCCAGCAGGCCCGCGCCCGCCGCTAGCAGCGTCGCCTCCAGGGCCAGAACCGGCGAGCGGCGGTTCTCGCCGAGCGCCCGCGCCGTGAGGGCGCCCAGCACCACGCCGGCGACGAACGATCCGACCAGGGTCAGCACGGTCGCCGCCGCCGCCCAGTTGGCCGTGGCCAGGGCCACGCCGAGGCGCGTGGAGTTGCCGCTCATGAACGAGACGAAGAAGCCGCCCAGCTTCAGGAAGCCGATCGCGTCGACATAGCCGGCTACGCCCGCCAGCACGACGGCCAGCGCCACCTCGTTCCGTTCGTAGTGTTTCACCGGCAACTCCCCGACGCGACTCTGAAGGCGCAAAAGGAAACGGCCGGATCGTCTCCGATCCGGCCGCTCCAAGTCATCAGAAAAGTCCGGCCGGGATTAGCCGACGATTTGGTCGTCCGTGAAGAACTGGGCGATTTCGATCGCGGCGTTCTCCAGGCTGTCCGAACCGTGGACCGAGTTTTCGCCGATCGACAGGGCGAACAGCTTGCGGATGGTGCCTTCGGCGGCGTCCTTCGGGTTGGTGGCGCCCATGACGTCGCGATACTTGGCAACGGCGCCTTCGGCTTCCAGGACCTGCACGACAACCGGCTCGGCGATCATCTGGCCGACGAGTTCGCCGTAGAACGGACGCTCGGCGTGCACTTCGTAGAACTTCTTGGCTTGGTCTTCGGTCAGGTGCACGCGGCGCTGAGCGACGATGCGCAGGCCAGCGGCCTCGATCACCGCGTTGATGGCGCCGGTCAGGTTACGACGGGTGGCGTCCGGCTTGATGATCGAGAAGGTGCGTTCGGTCACGGAGTGATCTCACAGAAAAGTTGTGGATTGGGAGGTTGCGGGCTTATAGCCGGGCGCCTCCTCCCCGCCAACCCCGACGCGTAACCTTCATAAAATGCTTCAGATCCGTGACCTGACCTTCAACGCCTGGGGTCGGAAGTTCTTCGACCACGCCAGCGTCAGCCTGCCGCCGGGCGCCAAGGTCGGTCTGATCGGCCGCAATGGCGTCGGCAAATCGACCCTGTTCAAGCTGATCCTGGGCCAGCTGCACGCCGGCGACGACGAGATCAGCCTGCCCAAGTCCGCGCGGATCGGCTCGGTCGACCAGGAGCACCCGGCCACGCCGTTCACCCTGCTGGATACGGTGCTGGAGGCCGACGAGGAGCGCCACGACCTGCTGACCCGGCTGGAGACGGCCGATCCCGAGGCGATGGGCGAGATCTGGGCGCGGCTGATCGAGATCGATTCCGACGCCGCCCCCGCCAAGGCTTCGGAAATCCTGGTGGGCCTGGGCTTCACGCAAGACGACCTGGCGCGTCCCATGAGCGAGTTCTCCGGCGGCTGGCGGATGCGCGTGGCCCTGGCCGCGGCGCTGTTCGCCGAGCCTGACATGCTGCTGCTGGACGAACCGACCAACTATCTCGACCTGGAAGGCGCGCTGTGGCTCGAAGCGAGGCTCCAGAAGTACCCGCACACGGCCCTGATCGTCAGCCACGACCGCGAACTGCTCAACAACAGCTGTACGCACATGCTGCACCTGGCGGGCGGCAAGCTGGAACTCTACACCGGCGGCTACGACGACTTCGAGAAGCGCCGCGCCGAGAAGGCCCGCCTGCAGCTGTCGGCCAAGGCCAAGCAGGACGCCGAGCGCGCCCACCTGCAGGCCTTCGTCGATCGCTTCAAGGCCAAGGCCTCCAAGGCCGCCCAGGCCCAGTCGCGGATGAAGCGCCTGGCCAAGATGGAGCCGGTGTCGACCACGATCGAGGAGCGCGTCGCGCCCTTCACCCTGCCCTCGCCGCCGCGCCCGCTGGCGCCGCCGCTCATTCGCCTTGAACGGGCGAACGTGGGCTATGAGGAAGGCCGCTCGATCCTCAAGAACCTCAACCTGCGCATGGACCTGGACGACCGCATCGGCCTGCTGGGCGTCAACGGCGCGGGCAAGTCGACCTTCGCCAAGATGATCGCCGGCGCGCTGGGCGTGCAGTCGGGCGAATTCCACCGCGACCGCAAGATGAAGGTCGGCTGGTTCCACCAGCACCAGATCGAGGCGATGGATCCGGTGGACACCCCGCTCGAGATCATCCGCCGCGCCATGCCGGACGCGTCGGAGAGCTCGCGCCGGTCGAAACTGGCGCAGTTCGGCCTGGGCTTCGAGAAGCAGGAGACCACGGTGGCCAACCTGTCGGGCGGCGAGCGGGCCCGACTGCTGCTCAACATGGTGGCGATGGAAGCCCCGCACATGCTGATCCTCGACGAACCGACGAACCACCTGGACATCGACAGCCGCCGCGCCCTGCTGGACGCGCTGAACGACTACAGCGGCGCGGTGATCCTGATCACCCACGACCGCTCGCTGATGGAGCTGGTCGCCGACCGCCTTTGGCTGGCCGCCGACGGCACGGTGAAGCCGTTCGACGGCGACATGGACGACTACGCCAAGTTCGTGCTGGACCGCGCCAAGCAGGCCGTGAAGCCGACCCAGGTGGCCCGCGCCCCCGAGCCGGCGGCGTCCGCGCCGAAGAAGTCCGTCGCCATCGAGCCCCTGAAGCGCAAGATCGAGGCCGCCGAGCAGGTGGTCATGCGCACGACGCGTCAGGTGAACGAGCTGGAAGCCCAGTTGGCCGACCCGCAGCTCTACAAGAACCCGACCAAGGTGGCCGAGCTGACCAAGCGCCGCGACAACGCCAAGGCCAAGCTGGACGACGCCGAGGCGACCTGGATGACCCTGGCCGAGGAACTGGCGTCGGCGGAGGCCTGAGCTTCACTGGAGACATCGAGGGTTTAGGGTAAACCCTCGTGAACCAAGAAGTTTAGCGCTTCCGCGACATCTGGCGGCGCAGGGTGCGCCGCATGAGCACCGCCCATCCTCGCAACCATGTCGTGGCCAATCCGGAAGGCTTGTCCGCGTCCTCGGTCCTGGAAGCGTTCGCCGATTGGGTGAACGCTCGGATTGGCGAGGCCATGCGGATCGAGATGGACCTGGCCTTCCGCGACCGGCCGTTCGACATCGTGGTCGGCCGCGTCCCGCCCCTGATCGGCTGGGAGCACAAGTTCATCCAGCCCGGCGCGGCCGCGCCCAAGGGCAAGATGTGGACGGTCTACCGCCTGCACGACCAGACCGGCCGCCCGGCCCACCTGCCCCACTCGGGCGACCTGGTCGAGGACCTGACGCCTCTGCTGGGCGAGCTGGGCTATCTGGGCGTGTTCGAGGACGGCGTGGCGATGTTCCCGGGCGTCGGCAAGCGTTAGGCGGTGGCCGGTGCGGGTTCGCTCATGGCCTGCGCCAGGGTCGACAGCAAGGATATCACCGTCAGGGGCTTGGGGGTCGCGCCGTCGAACACCGGGTCCAGCGGCCCCATCCGCACATCGGCCGAGAAGGCGATGATCGGCGCCCCGGCGCTGAGTCCCCGCTCGGCCCGGATCCGCCGGGCGGCCGAGACGCCGTCAAGGCGTGGCATCCGCAGGTCCATCAGGATGGCGTCGTAGGGCGCGGCCGCGGCGGCGGCGACACCTTCCTCGCCGTCCTCGGCCTCGGCGACCTCGACCCCGACGGCTTCCAGCACCGAGCGGACCAGCTCGCGGTTGCCGGCATTGTCGTCGACCACCAGCACGCGGCTGCCAGGCGGCGGCAGCGGGATGTCGTCCTCGGACGGCTCCCCATCGGCGGCCTGAGCGACATGGGCCGGAATCTCGAACCAGAACCGCGCGCCCCGGCCCTCCTCGCTCTCGACGCCGATCTGGCCGCCCATCAGCTCGACCAGGCCCTTGGAGATGGCCAGGCCCAGGCCGGCGCCGCCGTGCTGGCGGTTCAGGGCCGCGTCGATCTGCGAGAAGCGGGCGAATAGCAGCGCCTGATCCTCGGCCGCCACGCCACGCCCGGTGTCGACCACGGCGATGCGCAAGCGGTTCTCGTGGTGAACGACGGCAAGGCTGACCTTGCCCGTTTCAGTGAACTTCACGGCGTTGCCGACCAGGTTGACCAGCACCTGCCGCACGCGCTCGGGGTCGATCATCACGTGAGGCGGCAGCGCCGTCAGGCCGTCGGCCGCGAGCGCGAGGCCCTTGGCCATGGCGTCGGCGCTGCTCAGTTCCAGCACCTCGGCGACCAAGTCGGCGACACTTGTCGGGCGCACATTCAGCGCGATGCGCCCTGATTCCAGCCGCGAGAAGTCGAGAATGTCGTTGATCGTCGTCAGCAGGGTCTGGCCGCCCGTGGCGATGCGATCGAGATATCGGCGCGCGCGGGGTGACAAATCCGGCTCGTCCGCCGCCAGGTTGGCGAAGCCGATGACGGCGGTGAGCGGCGTGCGCAGTTCGTGGCTCATGTTCGCCAGGAATTCGCCCTTCACGGCGGCGGCGGTTTCCGCCTCGGCGCGCGCGGCCCGCAGCTCAAGTTCCAGCGTCTTGCGGGCGGTGATATCACGGATGATGTCGGTGATGCCCGTTGGCTCGCCGGTGACCGGATCGCAGACCAGCGTCGGGCGCGCCTCCAGCCAGATCATCACGCCGTCCTTGCGGAACACACGATATTCGACGGCCTCGGCCGGCGGCGGAGCGATCCCGCGGGGAGCGTTCCGCTGCGCATCGACGACGCGGCGGAGTTCAGCGCGATCGTCGTCGTGAAGAATCTCAAGCGCCCGCGCGCCCAGCAGCTCTTCCGGCTCATAACCGACGATGACCCTCGCCGCGGGCGAAATATAGGTCATCTGCCCGTGGAGGTCGCTGTGGGCGATGATGTCGAGGGCGTTCTCGGCCAGAAGACGGAACTTGACCTCGCTGCGTTCGGCCGCGGCGCTGGTCTCGACCAGCTCGGCCATGATCGCGCGCCGTTGACGCTGGAAGGCGGCCACCGGCAGGGCGACGAAGGTCGAGACGGCCAGGAAAAGCTGCAGCACGGTCGACTGGGTGGCCGAACCCGCCAGGATCAGGTGGATGGGTCCGCGGCCGGCGATGGTCAGGACGAGCGCGATCGCCGCCACCAGCACCACGCCCAGAACCGCGCCCAGCACCTCCTGACGCCAGGCCGCCAGGAACATGAACGGCGGCACCAAGAACAGCATCGGATACTTGGTCTGACCGAAGACCACGGCGGTCATCAAGCCACAGGCGACGATCGACAGGACGCCGTCGCGGGTCAGCGGGCGCTCACGCAAATAGAGCTTGGCCCTGAACAGCACCAGCAGGCAGGGGCCAATGGTCAGCATGCCCAGGATGTCGTTGAGCACCCAACCGGTCACGTTGCTCAGCAGGTCGCCGCCGCGCATCAGGGTGTGGATCGAGGCGGCGATGGTCCCCAGGATCGTCGGAGCCAGGAAGCCGCCCAGGAGGACGAAGGCCAGCATGTCGCGGGGCCGGCCCAGGTCGATCGCCTCGCCCGTGACCCTGCGCACCGCCAAGGCGGCCATCAGGCCTTGGGAGACGTTCAGGGTGGTCAAGATGGCGTTGAGCGTCGGCCTGTCGCCGGCATGGGCGCCAGCCGCCAAGGCGCCCAGCAGCGCGCCGACCACCAGTGCGGGCCACCGTCTCGTCGGCGACGACAGCAGACACGCGGCCAGGAAGCCGTTCGACAGCCAGATCGGCGTAACGTGATCGTAGGCGCGTGGGATCTCGACGCAGAGATAGGCTAGACCGGCGAAACCAAAAGCGACGCCCACGGCGGCCAACAGCGTGGCCGCCAAGTTGTCATCGGTCTTGGATCCGATCTTCGGGTTGTCGACCATGCGCTGAACCGGCCGGCGCGGAATCCCCGGCGACTCGGTTATTTCATCGGATCCGTGAAAACGCCAGAAAAGCTTGGAATACCATGGTTTCTAGCCGCACTTCACTTCCTGGACGACGCCCGTATCCGCGTTGAACAGGATATTCAGGCGATCGGCGCGGTAGTCCATCGTCACCGGACAGGTCGTGCAGGCCACGCGCCAACGCGACGGGTCGACCGGGGCCGGCAGGCTGGTGCGCGGCTTGCCGACGAAGGCCTGGGCGTCCTTTAGCCCGCATTGGTCCTTGGCCGCTTCCGACGCCGACGACGCCGGCGGCTTGGCGGGCAGCGCGATGGCCGGCGGCGCGGTGGGCGTGCTGGGCGGCGGCGGCGGGGCCGGCTCGGGCGCGCTGGAGCAAGAGGCCAGGACCAGACCCAAGGCCATCGCGGCCACGATACCCGAAATGACGCGCGTCATGCCTGCTTCTCCCAACCGCGTTCGGCGCCCTGGCGCCAGTAGGACACCGGATGCCCGGCCTTCTTGAAGACGGACCAGCGTCCGCGCGCCATGGCCAGCGCCCGGTCATCCCGGCCGTCGAACAGCAGGATGCAGCGCGAAACCCCGGCCAGATCGCCCGGCTCGGCCCCGTCGATCAGGAACAGCGCATCACCGGCGTTCGGGTTGCCGTCCTCGGCGGTCAGCAGCACCGGCTGGCGCTCGGCCATCGGCTCGCTGGCCAGGCCGTGCGGCAGGAAGCTGTCCTCGCGCCAAGTCCACAGGTGCTGGTCCAGCGCCTCCATCCGACGCGCATCGCCGCCGCGCACCAGCGCCTTCCAGCCCCTGCCCAGCGTCTTTTCCAGAAGCTCGGGCAGCACCGCCTCGAGCGGCGAGCGCTCCAGGTGGTAGAACCAGACCTCGCACGGCGCGGCGGTCATGCTCAGCCTTCGTAGGCGTCAGCGACGAGACGGTTGAGCAGGCGCACGCCGTAGCCGGCCGCGCCGTCCGGTACGGTCGGGTCGGTGGAGGGCTTCTTCCAGGCCACCGAGGCGATGTCGAGGTGAGCCCACGGCACGTTGTTGACGAAGCGCTGCAGGAACAGGCCCGCCGTGATCGAGCCGGCCGGGCGGCCGCCGATGTTCTTCATGTCGGCGATCGGGCTTTCGATCTGCTTTTCGTAGGACGCCGGCAGCGGCAGGCGCCACAGGGGCTCTCGCTCGTCCTTGCCTGCGGCGAGAAGTTTCTCCGACAAGCCATCGTTATTGCTGAACAAACCCGCATAGTCGTGACCCAGCGAGATGATGATCGCGCCGGTCAGGGTGGCCAGGTCGATCATGAACCGCGGCTTGAATCGCTCCTGGCAGTACCAGAGGGCGTCGGCCAGCACGAGACGGCCTTCGGCGTCGGTGTTGATGACCTCGATCGTCTGGCCCGACATCGAGGTGACCACGTCGCCCGGACGCTGGGCGTTGCCGTCGGGCATGTTCTCGACGAGACCGAGAATGCCGATGGCGTTGACCTTGGCCTTGCGGCCGGCCAGGGCGTGCATGACGCCGGTCACGGCGGCCGCGCCGCCCATGTCCCACTTCATGTCCTCCATGCCGTCGGCCGGTTTGATCGAGATGCCGCCGGTGTCGAAGGTGACGCCCTTGCCGACGAAGGCGATGGGTTGAGCGTTCTTGTCCGCCCCGCCCAGCCATTTCATGATCACCAGCTGGCTCTCGCGGCGGCTGCCCTGCCCCACGCCCAGCAGGCTGCCCATGCCGAGTTCGGCCATCTGGGCCTCGCCCAGGATTTCGACCTCCAGGCCCAGGCTCTCGAGGCTCTTGGCGCGCGCGGCGAACTCCTCGGGATGCAGGATGTTGGCCGGCTCGGACACCAGGTCACGGCTGAAGACGATGGCGTCGGCCAGGGCGGCCAGCGGCTCGTAAGCCTTCTGGGCCTTGATCGGGTCGGCGGCGGCGACCTTCACCACTTGGACCGAGGGCTTCTTCTCGGCCTTTTCGGTGGTGCGGTACTTGTCGAAGCGATAGGCGGCCAGGCGCGCGCCGAACGCCGCGCGGGCGGCGCTCTCGGCGTCGGCGCCCAGCTTCAGCACCAGTTCGGTGACGCCCGTGGTCTTGACGGCCTGATAGGCCGAGGCGGCGGCGGTCTCGACCGCTTCCGGCTCCACCGCGCCCGAGCCGTCGACGCCGACCAGCACCAGGCGGGCGGCTTCCAGGCCGTGCGGGGCGACGAGATCCAGGGTCTGCCCCTTGGCGCCGGTGAAGCGACCGCCGGCGATGGCCCGCGCCAAGGCGCCGCCGGTCGACTCGTTGGCGGCCTTGGCCTCCGGCGATAGGGCCGCGCCCTCATGAGCCAGGACCGCGAGGGCGGCCGTGGCGCCGGCCTGGGTGTCGACGGGGACGAACTCGATACGCATGCCGCGCTCCTGCATTTGGGCGACTTCCATGGCGCGTTGTGACGCGCCGCCACTCATCTTGAATTAGGCGGCATAGTCCAATGCCGCGCCATAGAAAAGGCTCCGTTGCCCCCCACTCGGCACAGCTAAGTCAGCTCACTGGTTGTGCCGACGCGAAGCCCCCGTGTAGAACGACCCATCTTCGGGGTTCGTCCCACGAATCCATCCGCCCGAACCCCCACTCGATGCGCCTCATAGAACGCTATCTCTTCCGCCAGTTGTTGGGTCCGACGCTGCTGGCGACGGCGGCCCTGGTGGCGCTCGCGCTGCTGGCGCGCAGCCTGTCGGAGTTCGACGTCCTGGTGGAACAGCGCCAGAGCGCGCTGGTGTTCCTCAAGATCATCGTCCTGGCCCTGCCCCAGCTCTTGGGCATCATGATGCCGCTGGCCCTGTTCGTGGCCGCGCTGGTGGCGCTGAACCGTCTGCATACCGAACAGGAGATCGTCGTCTGCTTCGCCGGCGGCATGAGTCGCTGGAGCGTCATCTCGCCCGCCATGCGTCTGGCGGTGATCGCCGCCCTGGTCTCGCTGGTCTCGGGCTTGTGGCTGCAACCGTGGAGCGCCCGCCAGATCCGCGAGACGTCCTTCGACATCAAGACCGACGTCGCCTCGACCCTGGTCCAGCCGGGTCAGTTCACCGAGCCGGGCCCGGGCCTGACCGTCTACGCGCAGTCGATCGACCGCGACAACAAGATCCAGAACCTGTTCATCCACCAGGACACGGCCAACGGCGGCGCCTCGACCTATTCGTCGCGCGAGGCCGAGATCGCCACCCGCAAGGGCGAACCGGTGCTGATCATGCGCCACGGTTCCAACCAGCAGTTCTCACGCCAGGGCGTGCTGCAATACACTTCGTTCGACGAGTACACCTTCGACCTGTCCAGCCTGTCGCACACCGACGAGCTGCTGCACTACAAGATCGCCGACCGCTATCCGCACGAGCTGTTCTTCCCCGACCTGACCCAGGACTGGGAGCAGCGGAACAAGGGTAAGCTGCTGGCCGAGGGCCATTCGCGCTTCGCCGCCCCGCTCTACAACATCGCCCTGATGACCATGGCCCTGGCGGCCGTGCTGGGCGGCTCGTTCAGCCGCATGGGCTATGGCAAGCGAATGGCCGCCGTCGGCGCCGCCGCCGCTGTGGTCCGCATTGTCGGCTTCGGCGTGCAGGCCGCCTGCGAGGACAGCGCCTGGCTGAACGTCCTGCAGTACATGGTGCCGCTGGCCGCCATGGGTTGGGGCCTGTCGCAGATCTTCCGCCAGAAGGTCTCGCCGCGCCGCGCCGCCCGGATGGCCAAGGCCGCCCCCGCCCTGTCGGGAGCCGCGTGATGCTGACCATGGGCATGCTGGAACGCTACGTCCTCAAGCGCACCATGAGCGCCCTGGTGGCGGCCCTGGCCGTGCTGGGCGCGATGGTGATGCTGATCGCCTTCGTCGACATCGCCCGCAACGTGGGCACCCGCGCCGACGCCAGCTTCTTCCAGCTGCTGTACCTGACCGTCCTGCAGTCCCCGGCCACCATCCTGGTTCTGGCGCCGTTCGTGTTCCTGTTCGGCACCATGTGGGCCTTCGTCGAGCTGAACCGCCGCAGCGAGCTGATCGCCATGCGCGCGGCCGGCGTCTCGGCCTGGCGGTTCATCATGCCCGCGGCGATGGCCTCGTTCTTCATCGGCCTGCTGAGCATCACCCTGCTCAACCCGCTGACCACGGCCATGACCGCGAAGTTCGAGACCGAGCGCGACCGGGTCATGAACGGCTATCTGAAAGAGGCCCCCAAGGGCATCTGGCTGCGCCAGGGCGACGACAAGACCCAGATCGTCATCCGCGCCCGGGCTCGCGACCTGGTCGACGGCTCGGTGCGGCTGAAGGGCGTGTCGCTGTTCGTCTACAGTCTCAACGCCAAGGGCGTGATGGACTTCACCCGCCGGATCGAGGCCAACGAGGCGCGGCTGGAGCCGGGCTTCTGGCGGCTGACCGGCGTGCGTGAGGCCACGCCCGGCGCCGGGGCGATCCGGTCCGACAGCCTGTC
This sequence comes from Caulobacter sp. FV1ye6ST, assembly GCF_058681225.1. Classification (NCBI taxonomy): domain Bacteria; kingdom Pseudomonadati; phylum Pseudomonadota; class Alphaproteobacteria; order Caulobacterales; family Caulobacteraceae; genus Caulobacter; species Caulobacter sp. FV1ye6ST. The sequence goes on along the minus strand of NZ_CM178733.1, from coordinate 2,164,186 downwards.
GATCCCCTCGAACCTCGACGACCGCACCGCCTCGGAGCGTTTCAACACCCCTCAGGCCGTGGCCCTGTGGCGGCTGCCGGCGACGATCCAGCGCACCGAGGACGCCGGTTTCTCGGCCGCGCCGTTCAAGCTGCGCCTGCAGCAGGACCTGGCCACGCCCATCCTGTTCGCCGCCATGTCGGTGCTGGCGGCGGCGTTTTCGCTGCGCCTGATGCGGCTTGGCGGCCTGGCCGCGCTGGCGGGTTCTGGCGTCGCCCTCGGCTTTGGGTTCTTTTTCTTCAACGAGCTATGCAGCACCTTGGGCAAGGCCGATGTTCTGGCCCCGTTCATCGCCGCATGGACACCGCCGACCGTCGCGCTTTTGGCGGGCTTCACTTTGCTTTGCTATACGGAAGATGGGTGAGTCATTGCTTCCAGGGTCATTCATGACTGAAACGCGTCCCAGCGTCCCGTCCGCCTGCCGCGCGCTGTTGTTCAGCGGCGCGGCCTGGCTGGCGCTCGCCTGCGCGGGCGCGGCCCACGCCCAGCAAAGCCTGGCCACGATCCCGCCGACGCCGGTGGTCCCGGCCACGCCGTCCGACGGCCTGACGGACGAGGGCTATTACCTCGAGTCCGACCTGCTGATCCGCGACGACGCGAACCAGATCATGACCGCGCGCGGCAAGGTGCAGAGCCGCTACCAGGGCCGTACGCTGCGCGCCGACGAAGTGATCTACAACGCCAAGACCGGCGAGATCACGGCCAACGGCCACGTCCAGTTGATCAATCCCGACGGCACGGCCGAGTTCGCCGACCACATGGAAATCGACAAGGACATGAAGGCGGGCTTCGCCAAGAACTTCTCGGCCCGCCTCGACCAGAACATGAAGATCGCATCGGTCACGGCCGTGCGTCGCAACGCCAACATCCAGGAACTGAACCGGGCCATCTACACCCCTTGCGAGGTCTGCGCCGAGAAGCCGACCCCCACCTGGTCCGTCTCGGCCGACAAGATCGTCCAGGATAAGCGCAAGCAGCTGATCTACTACAAGAACGCCACCATCCGTCTGTGGGGCGCGCCGATCCTGTACATGCCGCTGTTCTGGCACCCGGATCCGCAGGCCAAGCGGAGCTCGGGCTTCCTGGCGCCGAAGATCGACTTCTCCAAGGGCCGGGGCACGTCGTACAACCAGCCCTATTACTACGTGATCTCGCCGTCCTCTGACGTGATCATCGCCCCGCAGATCAATACGGGCGTCAATCCGTTCCTGAACGTGAACTATCGCAAGCGTTTCTATTCGGGGACGATCGAGGCGCGCGGCGGCTTCACCTACGACAAGGACTTCGACATCCACGGCGACCGCTTCGGTCAGTCGACGGCTCGCAGCTACATCCTGGCCAACGGCAAGTTCGACATCAACGACAAGTGGAAGTGGGGCTTCACGGCCGAGCGCGTCTCCGACGCCCTGCTGTTCGACAAGTACAAGGTCAACGACGTCTACGTGCAGCGCGGCCTGTTCACGAGCGACGACCATCGCCTTGTGTCGCAGCTCTACGCCACCCGCCAGGACGCCCGTTCTTGGTTCTCGGTCTCGGCCGTCTCGATCCAGGGCCTGCGCGTCGTGGGCATCAACCCGACGACCAACTCGGCCAACGCCTTCGAAAACAGCGGCGCCTTCCCGCTGATCGGCCCGCTGGTCGAGGCCCGCTGGGAGCCGGACCGCCCGGTGCTGGGCGGCCGCCTGCGCCTGCAGGGCTCGGGCGTCATGCTCAACCGCTCGGAGTCCCAGTACGGCGAACCGCCCTACTACCTGCCCGACTACAAGGGCCAGAACGGCGTCGACTCCACCCGCGCCAGCTTCAAGGCCGACTGGCGGTCCAGCACGATCGTCGGCAACGGCCTGAAGGTCTCGCCCTTCGCCCAGGCGCGCGGCGACGCCTATTCGATCAAGTCCTACGTCACGCCGACCGCGGCGGCTCTGGGCGACGACGACAAGGACACCTACACCCGCGCCGTCGGCGTGGGCGGCGTCGACTTCACCTTGCCGTTCTACAAGCCGTTGAAGAAGGGCGGCAGCATCGTGCTGGAGCCCCTGGCCCAGGTCGCCGTCGGCTCGGACAGCTCGCGCGTGCCGACCGTCGTGGCCCGCAACGGGACGACGACCTACCTCTACAACGAGGACAGCGCGACCCTGGAGTTCGACGAGACCAACCTGTTCCAGGCCAACAAGTCTCCGGGCTTCGACCTCTATGAGGGCGGACAACGCCTGAACCTCGGCGGCCGCGCCACCTACACCCTGCCGGGCGGCCGCAGCGGCAGCATCCTGGTCGGCCGCAGCTTCCGCTCGGAGTTCGATCCGCTGATCCCGGCCCGCACCGGCCTGCAGAGCAAGTCGTCCGACTGGATCGTGGCCGCCACGGTCACCCCGATCCGCGGCATCACCGCCTTCGCCCGCACGCGCCTCGATTCGGATACCCAGGAGATCCGTCGCCTGGAAACGGGCATCGACGCCTTCACGAGCCGCGGCTACGCCTCGGTGCGCTACCTGAAGGACGAGCTGGACACCAACGGCAACCGCCAGGAAAACTTCGAAGCCCGTGGCGAGCTGAAGCTGACCAAGCACTGGTCGGTGACCACCTACGGCGCGCGCGACATGGTCGCCGACGTCTGGCGTCGCCGCGACCTCGGCGTCGCCTACCAGGACGACTGCATCCGCATCGATGTGATCTACCAGCAGCAGGACCGCTACGCCTCGACGGCCACCGGTCTGCGCCTGCAGCCTGACCATACGATCGTGTTCAGCCTTTCGTTCGCCACATTGGGCGCAGCAGGATACGTGACCAAATGAGTGAACACGTCTTGGGGGGGCGTGCCGCGTTCGCGCGCGTCCGCCCAGTGTGTCTCGGGGGCGACGACCGCTTGGTCGACCAGGGGGAAACGTCAGATTTGGCGTTCGTCACTTCGGAAAACATGATAACCGACCGCGCCCCCCGGGTGCGGCCAGGGACTAGAGGAACGACACTATCCATGCGGTCTGCGCGTAGCGTCACGACTTTCGCGGCCGGCGCCGCGTCCATTCTCGCCCTGACCGTGGCGAGCCTCGGCCTGCCCGCTCAAGCCCTCCAGGCCCAACAGCCGGAGGCCGCGCCGCCGCAGGTGGCGGCTCCGGCCGCCCAGGCCGCGCCAGCGGCTCCGGTGAACCCGCTGTCCGAGAGCGTGGCGGCGGTCGTCAACGACGAGATCGTCTCCAGCTATGACCTGATGCAGCGCATGCGCCTGCTGATGGCCACCTCGGGCATGCAACCCACCCAGGAGAACCTGCCGCAGATCGAGCAGGAAGCCCTACGCTCGCTGATCGACGAGCACCTGCAGATGCAGGAGCTGAAGCGCCTCGAGAAGCAGCAGAAGATCACGATCATCTCGACCGACAAGGAAGTCGACGAGCAGATCGGCGACATCGCCCAGTCCAACAAGATGAGCGCCGACCAGCTGAAGCAATCGCTGGTTCAGCAAGGCATCGGCCTGGACACCTGGCGCGCTCAGCTGCGCGCCGACTCCTCGTGGCAGAGCTGGATCCAGGGCCGCTACGGTTCGCGCCTTCGTATCGGCGAGGACCAGGTCAAGGCCTACCAGAAGCGCCTCGCCGACGCCGCGGCCAAGCCGCAGTATCAGGTCAGCGAAGTCTTCCTCGACGCGGCCCGTGTCGGCGGCATGGAAGTCGCCACCAACGGCGCGGCCCAGCTGCTGAACCAGATGCAGCAAGGCGCGCCCTTCGCGGCCGTCGCCCGCCAGTTCTCGGGCTCGGCCACGGCCGCCAACGGCGGCGACGTGGGCTGGGTCAGCCCGGGCGAAATGCCGCCGGAAGTCGACGCCGCGCTCGAAGAGCTGCGTCCCGGCCAGCTGTCCAAGCCGATCCCGGTCAAGGACGGCGTCTACATCGTCTATCTGCGCGACAAGCGCGCCGGCTCCAAGACCGCGATCGTCGACCTCAAGCAGGTCGCCGCGCCGCTGGCCGCCAACGCCACCGAGGCCCAGGTCGCCGCGGCGACCAAGCTGCTGACCGACCTGAAGCCCAAGATCAGCAACTGCTCGACGCTGGAAACCGTCGCCGCCAAGGTCGACGGCCTGGTCGCCGGCGACCTTGGCGAGGCCGAGATCACCGATCTGGCCCCCGCCTTCCAGGAGGCCGCCAACAAGCTGGACGTCGGCCAGGTCTCGGATCCGATCCGCACCGACGCCGGCATGCACCTGATCGCGGTCTGCGGTAAGCGCCAGGGCGGCGCCAACGCCCCGTCGCACGACCAGATCGAAAACCGCCTGCGCGGCCAGCAGTTGGCGCTGATCTCCAAGCGCTACCTGCGCGACCTGCGCAACCAGGCGACCATCGAGACCCGATAGGCCAGACCCCGGTGCCCCTCCGCCCGCTTGCCCTCAGCGCCGGTGATCCCGCCGGCGTCGGCGCGGAGATCATCGCCAAGGCCTGGGCCGCCCTGCGTCAGGACGGCCCGACCTTCGTGGTCGTGGGCGACGCCCAGCTGCTGGCCTCGGCCGGCGGCGGGGTGAAGGTCCGCGCCGTGACCGGTCCGGAAGAGGCCGTCGCCGTCTTCGCCGAGGCGCTGCCGGTCATAGACATTCCCTTGCTCACTCCCGTGGTTTCCGGCCAGCCCTCACCCGCCTATGCGCCCCAGGTGATCCGCTGGATCGAGACCGGCGTCGGGCTTGCGCTGTCCGGCGCCGTCTCGGGCCTGGTCACCGCGCCGATCGCCAAGGCTCCGCTGTACGAGGCGGGCTTCAAGTTCCCGGGCCACACCGAGTTCCTGGCCGAGCTGACCGTCGACGAGACGTTCGACGGCGCGCGTGGACCGGTGATGATGCTGGCCGCCGGCGATCTGCGGGCGACCCTGGTGACCATCCACACGGCCCTCGCCAAGGTCCCGGCCGCCCTGACCATCGAAAAGGTGGTCACCAGCGGCCTCGTCACCGCCCAGGCCCTGCGCAAGGACTTCGGCATCGCCTCCCCGCGCCTGGCCGTCGCCGCCCTCAACCCCCACGCCGGCGAAGGCGGGGCCCTGGGTCGCGAGGAGATCGAGATCATCGCGCCGGCCGTCCGCGCCTTGAAGGACCTCGGCGTCGACGCCTTCGGGCCGGCCCCGGCCGACAGCCTGTTCCACCCGGCCGCCCGCCTCGGCTACGACGGGGTGCTGTGCATGTATCACGATCAGGCCCTTATCCCGGTCAAGATGCTGGACTTCTGGGGCGGGGTGAACATCACCCTAGGCCTGCCGATCGTGCGCACCTCGCCCGACCACGGCGCCGCGTTCGACATCGCTGGACGCGGCATCGCCCGTGCCGATAGCCTGATCGCCGCCATCAAGCTGGCGGCCGACATCGCCGCCCGCCGCGGCGGCTGAAAGATAGAGACCATGAGCCTGGCCGACCTGCCGCCCCTGCGCGAGGCCCTGGAGCGCCACGACCTGCTGGCGCGCAAAAGTTTCGGCCAGCACTTCCTGCTGGACCTGAACATCACGCGCAAGATCGCCCGCATGGCCCAGGTGGGCGAAGGCGACACGGTGGTCGAGGTCGGTCCTGGTCCCGGCGGCCTGACCCGCGCCCTGCTGGAGACCGGCGCCCGCGTCGTGGCCATCGAGAAGGACAGCCGCTTCCTGCCCCTGCTGTCCGAGCTCGCCGAGGTCGCAGACGGCCGCCTGGAGCTGGTCGAGGGCGACGCCCTGAGGGTCGACGCGCTGAAGGCGGTCGGCGGGCCGGCCCACGTCGTTTCCAACCTGCCCTACAATGTCGGCACCCAGCTGTTGATCAACTGGCTCACGGGCCCGTTCAGGCCGCTGTCGATGACCTTGATGTTCCAGAAGGAAGTCGCCGAACGCATCGTCGCGCAGACCGACGACGACGCTTACGGCCGCCTGGCCGTGATCTCCCAGGTGCTGTGCGACGCCAAGATCGTCATGGACCTGCCGGCCAAGGCCTTCACCCCGCCGCCCAAGGTCGCCTCGGCCGTGGTTCGCCTCGTGCCCAAGGCCGACCCGCCGCCCGCCGACCTGATCGCCGCGCTCGAACGCGTCACCGCCGCCGCCTTTGGCCAACGCCGCAAGATGCTGCGCTCCAGCCTGAAGGGCCTGGGGGGCGGCGAGCTCTGCGAGAAGGCCGGGATCAGCCCCGACGTTCGCGCCGAGGTCGTCGACCTGGCCGGCTTCCTGGCCCTGGCGCGGGCGAGCCTGAGCTGAGGCGTGTCGAGCCGCTACGGCCTCTCCGTCAGAGCCGCGCAGATCAGCGACGCGGAGGGCTTGGCCGAACTGCTCTCGACCGCCGGCCAAGCCGTCGCCAAGGACCGGCTGGCGCAACGCCTGCCCGCGCTTCTTGACCAGCCCGGCGTCCTGCTGATCGCCGAGGAATGGGGGCCGCCCTCCGGCGTCATCGCGGCGCATTGGAAGACGGTCCTCACGGCCGACCTGAAGGTCGGATCGATCTCCATGCTGCTCGTCGATCCCGAACGGCGGCGCAACGGCATCGCCCGGCTGCTTCTGAAGTCCGCCTCTCAAGCCGCGCGGTCCGCCGGATGCGGCGAACTGATCCTCGACGCGCCCGCCGAAATGGGCGATCTGCGCGCCTTCTGTCTCGCCACGGGTTTCGCGCGGACGGGAGAGGCCTTCACACGCGCGCTTCGCAAGCGGGGCGCGCAGGACTAGCGCATCTCGAACGTCCAGCTTTGCCCGCGCGCCTCAGATAGACGCCAAACCCTATTGACGCTGGGGCTCGCGCTCTCCAGCTTGCGCCCGGGCTGAGCGGGGCGAACGTGACCACCAACAGTACGGTGAAGGCGCCTTCGACGGTGGCGCGACGGCTCCTGTTCATGGCGCTGACGCTGGCGGCGCCGGCTATCCTGCTGATGGGCGCTCTGGTGGCCATGCAGTATTCGGAAGGCCAACGGCGCTTCGCCACGCAGCTGACGGCGATGACCCGCGCCCTGTCCCTGGCCACCGACCGCCAGATCGGCCAGGGACAGAGCATTCTGCAAGGCTTGTCGGTGTCGCCCGCCCTGGCCGAAGGCGATCTCAAGACCTTCGAGAAACAGGCCCGCGAGGCCACCAAGGGCCGTGACGCCTGGGTCGTGCTGATGAGCCAGGACCGCCAGTGGCTCAACACCCGCATGGGGCCCGGCGAGTCGCCGCCGGCCATGCGCCTGTCGGACGCCGACTGGGATCGGATGTCCCACGGCCGCACCACGGTTTCGGATCTCATCGAACGCCCCGCCCCGCTGCCGCCGATCATCGGCTTCGACATGCCGGTGCTGGTCGAGGGCGAGATCTTCGTGCTGGGCTACATCCAGTCTCCGGACAACTTCCACAGCCTGATGACGGCCCAAGCCTTCCCGGACACCTGGACGGCCAGCATCGTCGACCGCAAGGCCGCCCTGGTGGCCCGCTCCCGCGACCAGCAGAAGATGCAGGGCAAGTACGCCAGCCAGGACATGCGGCGGGCCATGGCCCACGCCAACGAGGGCGTGCTCCACAGTCAGACCCTGGATGGGGTCAAGACGCTGTCGGCGTTCAGCCGTTCGCAGAAGTCCGGCTGGACCTTCATCGTCGGCGTGCCGCGCGACGAGTTGAACCGGACCGTGCTGACCTCGTTGGGACCGGCTGTCGCCGGCGCGGCCCTGCTGATCGCCCTGGCCGTGGCGGCCGCGCTCGGCTTCGCGCGCCCGATCTCACGTGACGTGCGGGGCCTGGTCGGCGAGGCCGAAGCCCTCGCGGCTGGCGCGCCGCTCGACCCGGCGCCCTCCCACTTGCAGGAGATCGCGGAGGTGCGCGGCTCGCTGCAGGCCGCCGCCGACATCCTGCGGGCTCGCGACGACGAGGCCCGCCGCGCCGCCGAGCGCCAGCAGCTGATGATCAACGAGCTGAATCACCGGGTGAAGAACACGCTGGTGGTGGTCCAGTCCCTGGCGCGTCACAGCCTGCGCCCCGCGCCCGATCAGGGCGCCGTGGAGAACGGCCTGAACCAGTTCAACGACCGCCTCTACACCCTGGCCTCGGCGCACGACCTGCTGACCCGTCGCAACTGGGAAGGCGCGGACCTGGGCGAACTGATGGCCGAGGCGCTGAAGCCCTATGCCAGCCAGGTGAGCCTCGACGGACCTTCCGTACCGCTGGCGCCCAACGCCGCCGTGGCCCTGGCGATGATCTTCCACGAGCTGGCCACCAACGCGTCGAAATACGGCGCCCTGTCCACGGAAAGCGGCAAGGTCGCGGTGTCCTGGAGCCTGGGCGGCCGCACCCTGCTGACCATCGAGTGGCGCGAGCGCGGCGGCCCGATGGTCAAGCCTCCCGAGCGCGGCGGGTTTGGCTCGCGCCTCATCGCCGCCAGCTTGAAGGGCGATCTCGCGGGTTCGGCGACGTTCGACTACGCCCCCGAAGGGCTCACCTGCGTCATGAGCATCATCGCGCCACCCCAGGTCTCTTTGGCGAAAGGCGCCGTCTGAGCGGGCAAGCCAAGACCGATCGTCGCAGCGCCCCCTTGTCGCCTTGGCTTGGCCACACCGCGTCTGCAATAGCTCTCCCCAGTCGCAGGGGAACTATCGATGGACCTGACATTCCTGATCGGAGCCGTTCTGGGCTCGGGCCTGTTCATCGCGTTCGGCCGACCGCCGGCCGAAAAGCTGATCGCTCTCGTGCAGGAACGCATGCGCGGGAACTAACTTCACCGTCGGGGACTTCATTGGGCAAGGCCGCACAGGGCGGCCGCTCACGGAGTCCCTACGATGTCCATTCTCGCCTGGCTCCTTCTGGGCCTGATCGCCGGCTTCATCGCCAGCAAGCTCGTCAACCGTTCCGGCAGCGGCGTGCTGCTCGATATCGTGCTCGGCATCGTCGGCGCGTTCGTCGGCGGCTGGCTGTTCAACCAGTTCGGCAATGGCGGCGTGTCGGGTTTCAACCTGTACAGCCTCGCCGTTGCCACGATCGGCGCCGTCGTCATCCTGGCGCTGTACCACCTGATCTTCGGCCGTCGCGCGCTGTAGGCGCACGGTCCCGAAAACCTCGTCCTTCGACAAGCTCAGGATGAGGTTTTCTAGCGCTAAGGCGTGAAGTCGTCCTCATCCTGAGCCTGTCGAAGGACGAGGACGACTTCTCCGCTCTCAGATCTCTTCCTTGAGCAGATCACTGACCAAGTCGCCGATCCACGGGTTACGCGCCCGCTTCAGACGTTCGGCGTGATAGATGTGGGCCAGATCCGAATAGGCCCGATCGAAATCCTCATTGAGAATGACGTAGTCGAAGCGCTCCCAGTCGGCGACTTCGTCCTTGGCGCGCGACAGGCGACGGTGGATGACCTCTTCGCTGTCCTGGCTGCGCGCGTGCAGGCGACGGCTCATCTCGGCCAGCGACGGCGGCAGGATATAGACCAGAACGCTGTCTTCCTTGGCCTGAGCATGCACCTTCATGGCGCCTTGGAAATCGATGTCGAACAGGGCGCTCTCGCCCCGCTCCAGGGCCTGCATGATCGGTGGCTTGGGGCTGCCGTAGAAGTTCCCGTAGACCTCGGCCCACTCCAGGAAGGCGTCCTCGTCGATCATCGCCTGGAACGCTTCCCGCGTGACGAAGTGATAGTCACGGCCGTCATGTTCGCCGGGACGCGGCTCGCGCGTGGTGTAGCTGATCGACAGGTGCAGGTCGTTGTGATCGGCCACCAGGCGGCGCGTCAACGAGGTCTTGCCGACGCCCGACGGCGCGACGACCATCAGCAGCAGGCCGCGCGTGTTGTCGTGGGGCTTATTCAACGTTCTGGACCTGCTCGCGGAACTGTTCGATCACGGCCTTCAGCTCCAGACCGATCGCGGTCAAGGCGGTCAGGGCCGATTTCGAGCAGAGGGTATTGGATTCTCGCATGAATTCCTGGGAAAGGAAGTCGAGCCGGCGGCCCGACGCCCCCTCGCCCGACAGCAGGCCGCGCGCGGCCGCCACATGGCTGGCCAGGCGGTCCAGTTCCTCGCGCACGTCGGCCTTGACGGCCTGGGCGGCGGCTTCCTGGACGATGCGCTCCTCGGAGGCGGCCTCGCCGATCAACTCGGCCATGCGCCGGGCGAAGCGATCCTTCAGCACCGCCGGCTGGCCAGCGGCCTCGCGTTCGGCCTGGCCGGTCTGGTCCTCGATCTTGTCGATCAGGCCCTTCAGCACCGGATCGAGCGCCGCGCCCTCCTCCAGGCGCGCGGTCTTGAGACCGTCCAGCGCCCTGGCAACCGAGGCGGCCATGGCGGCTTCGACGCTGGCGCGGGTCTCGGCGTCGTCCTCGTCCTCGCGGGCCTCGATCACGCCCTTCAGCGACAGCAGGCCGTCCAGCGTGGGCTTGGCGACCATGCCGGTGGCCACATAGGGCCCGCCGGCGGTCAGGTAGCGCTCCAGGGTCGCGATATTGACCTGGGTCTCGCCCGAGGTCTCGGCGCGCTTGGCCTGAACATTGACCGTCAGTTGGCCGCGCTGAAAGCGGCTTTGCGAGCCTTCACGCGCGGCGCGCTCCAGGCTCTCGAAGCCGGGCGGGCCGCGAAAGCGAGTCTCGAGATTGCGGCCGTTGACGCTGCGCGCCTCGACCGCCCAGGTCCAGGCGCCGTGGGCGCCCTCGACCCGGGCAAAGCCCGTCATGCCCGAAATGGTCATGACCTAGCCACCCGCCAGCGGCTTGGCGGCCGGCGGCGCCGGGACCACGGGGACGCCTTCGCCCGCCCGCTGGCCCTCGATCTGACGCCACTTGGCGACATTGGCGTTGTGCTGCTCCAGCGTCGAGGCGAACACGTGGCCGCCCGTGCCGTCGGCGACGAAATAGAGGTCGTTCGTCTTGGCCGGATTCAGCGCCGCTTCCAGGGCCGCGCGGCCCGGATTGGCGATCGGCGTCGGCGGCAGGCCGTCGATCTTGTAGGTGTTGTAGGGCGTCACCGTATCCAGCTCTGACCGGCGCAGGCCACGGCCCAGCGGACGGCCGCGCGATATGCCGTAGATCACGGTCGGATCGGTATCCAGGCGCATGCCGGTGCGCAGGCGATTGATGAACACCGCCGCCACCCGCGGGCGCTCACCCTTCACGCCCGTCTCCTTCTCGACGATCGAGGCCATGATCACGGCATCGTCCTTCGACTGGTAAGGCAGGCCCGGCTGGCGGTTGGCCCACAGCTGGTTCAGCAGCTTGTCGCGGTCGTCCATCATGCGCTTGAGGACGGCGGCGCGGTCCTCGCCGCGCTGGACCTCGTAGGTCTCCGGCAGGATCGCGCCCTCGGGCGGGGTCGCGGCGCTGCCCTCGAGAATGTCGGACTTGGACAGGATATCCATGACCATGTCCGAGGTCAGGCCCTCGGGGATGGTGATCCAGTGCCGGACGATGCGGCCGTGGCGGATGGCGTCCAGCACCTGGGCCATCGAGGCGCGGCTGGCGAATTCGTATTCGCCGGCCTTCAGGGTCCGGGCCGCGCCCGTGGCCTTGGCGGCGGTCATGAAGATCGACGAGGAGCGGATCACCCCGCCCCGCTCCAGGCTTGAGGCGATCTCCGGAAGGCTGGCGCCCTTGCGCAGCACGACGGTGGTCTTGTCGCCAGCCTTCGAAGCGGGACCCGGGCCGTTATAGACCCAGGTCGCGCCGACAATGGCGACCATGCCAACCACGATCAGGGTCGTGACGGCGCCAAAGAAGGCGCGGATCAGCCGCCGCCCCACGGACGCGGTTTCGCGACGGTTCGCCCGAGCGGGTGAGCGCTTGGGCGCGCGGGGAGCCCGAGGCGGGGCTGGCGGCTTCTTGCTCACGAGACCTTCTTGAACACCACGGTGGCGTTGGTGCCGCCGAAGCCGAAGCTGTTGGACACGGCCACGTCGATCTTCATCGGCACGGCCTTGTTCGGGGCCAGGTTCATGGCGACGTGAACGTCGGGGTTGTCGAGGTTGATGGTCGGCGGGGCGATCTGGTCGCGGATCGCCAGGACCGAGAAGATCCCCTCGATCGCGCCAGCCGCGCCCAGCAGGTGGCCCGTCATCGACTTGGTCGAGGACATGACGACGTTCTTGGCGTGGTCGCCCAGGAACCGCTCGACGGCGCCGGCTTCCAGGCCGTCGGCCATGGTCGAGGTGCCGTGGGCGTTGATGTAGTCGATGTCCGAGGGCTTCAGGCCCGCGTCCTTGATGGCCGAGGCCAGGGCGCGGCCGCCGCCTTCGCCGTCTTCCGACGGGGCGGTGATGTGGTGCGCGTCGCCCGACAGGCCGTACCCGACGACTTCGGCGTAGATCTTCGCGCCACGGGCCTTGGCATGCTCGTACTCTTCCAGCACCAGGGCGCCGGCGCCCTCGCCCATGACGAAGCCGTCGCGGTCCTTGTCATAGGGACGCGAAGCCTTTTCGGGCGTGTCGTTCCACTCGGTCGACATGGCGCGGCAGGCGATGAAGCCGGCCACGCCGACCTTGCAGACGGCCGCTTCGGCGCCGCCGGCCACCATCACGTCGGCGTCGCCGTACTTGATCAGGCGCATGGCGTCGCCGATGGCGTGGGCCCCGGTGGCGCAGGCCGTGACGACCGCGTGGTTGGGGCCCTTGAAGCCGTACTTGATCGAGACCTGACCCGAGATCAGGTTGATCAGGGCCGAGGAAATGAAGAACGGGCTGACGCGGCGCGGGCCCTTGGCCTCCAGCTCCAGCGCGGTGTCGGCGATCGTCGACAGGCCGCCGATGCCCGAGCCCAGGATGACGCCGGTGCGCCACTTGTCCTCGTCGGTCTCCGGAACCCAGCCCGAATCCTTGATGGCCTCGTCGGCCGCGGCGATGCCGTACAGGATGAAATCGTCCACGCGCTTCTGGTCGCGCGGGCTCATGGTCTGGTCGGGGTCAAACGAGCCCTCGACATCCGGGCCGCCGCCGCCGCGTCCATCGACGCGCGGAACCTCGCAGGCGACCTTGCAGGCATAGTCGGTCGGATCGAAGGCCGTGATGCGGTTGGCGCCGGACTTACCGGCGAGGATGTTCTTCCAGGTCACGTCAACGCCGTGGCCCAGAGGGGTCAGCAGGCCGATACCCGTGACGACAACTCTACGCATGGATCACTCCCAAACCTTCGATGCGGGACGCGGGATGTGGGGATAACACCCGACCTGCGCCAGTCGCGAATCTTGGCCTCGATTCTTGGGCCTCAAACGAAAACCGCCGCGCGCACGATGGCAATAGCCCGTGCGACGCGGCGGCAGGTCCGACTAGCGAACTCGAACCTAATTAGGCGGTCTTTTCCGTGATGAACTTCACGGCGTCGCCAACGGTCTGGATGTGCTCGGCGGCGTCGTCCGGGATTTCGATGTCGAACTCTTCTTCGAACGCCATCACCAGCTCAACGTTGTCGAGGCTGTCGGCGCCCAGGTCATCGATGAAGGAAGCCTTCTCGGTGACCTTCTCGGGATCGGCATCCAGGTGTTCGATGACGATCTTACGCACGCGCTCGAGAATGTCGGACATTCTGTTCAGTCCCTCATTATGAAATTTCGGCCCTCGGACATCGAGGCCTAAGCCTCGCGATCCGCGGGAAGTGTCGGGCTCCGCCTATCACGTTCCTTTTCGGCTTGCTAGCGGCAGACCGAAAGAGGACCCGAAGCGCGTTTGGCGGAAGTGTTAGCGGTTTCGCCGCGTAATGCGCTTCAGACTTTTAACGTCAAAGCCTGTTTATCCGTTTCAGGTGGAGGCACCTGAAACGGACAGGCTCTGGCGGTTCTAGATCATGGCCATGCCGCCGTTGACGTGCAAGGTCTGGCCGGTGACGTAGCTGGCCTGGTCGCTGGCCAGGAAAACGCACGCGGCGGCGATATCGCTGCCCTCGCCCAGCTTGCCGGCGGGAATGGTCGCCAGGATGCCGGCCTTCTGCTGCTCGTTCAGCGAGTCGGTCATCGGGCTGGCTATGAAGCCGGGGGCCACGCAGTTGACCGTCACGCCACGGCTGGCCAGTTCCTGGGCCAAGGCCTTGGAAAAGCCGATCATGCCGGCCTTGGAGGCCGCGTAGTTGGTCTGGCCCGGGTTGCCGGTCACGCCGACCACCGAGGTGATGCCGATGATGCGACCGGCGCGGCGCTTCATCATGCCCTTGGCGGCCGCGCGGGCCAGGCGGAAATAGCCTTCCAGATTGACCTTGATCACGGTCTCCCAGTCTTCGTCCTTCATGCGGACGAGCAGGCCGTCGCGGGTGACGCCCGCATTGGCGATCAGGATGTCCAGCGGCGCGCCGGCGGCTTCCTCCGCCTTGGCGACCAGACCGTCGACGGCGGCCGAGTCGGACAGATTCGCGGCGACGAACGAGACGCGCTCGCCGAACTGGGCGGCCAGTTCCGAGAGCGCTGATTCGCGGGTGCCCGAGAGCACGACATGGGCGCCCTGGTCGTGCAGGGCCTTGGCGATGGCTCCGCCGATGCCGCCGGTGGCGCCGGTGACGAGAGCGGTCTTGCCGGTCAGATCGAACATGTGTCGGTCTTCCTTTTGAACTAGAGCGAGGCCGCGAAGGCTTCGAGATCGGCGGGCGTGTTGAGCGGTGTCGCCTCGGAGTCCGGGGCGATGCGCTTGGCCATGCCCGAGAGCACCTTGCCGGCGCCGGCTTCGGCGAAACGGGTGATGCCGCCTTCGGTCGCCAGCCAGGTCATGCTCTCGCGCCAGCGGACGCGGCCGGTGACCTGCTCGACCAGCAGCCCGCGGATGACGTCCGGGTCGTGGACCGGGGCGGCGGTGACATTGGCCACCAGCGGCGCGCGCGGGGTGATGATGGTGGTCTTGGACAGGGCCTCGGCCATCTCGTCGGCCGCCGGCTGCATCAGCGGGCAGTGGAAGGGCGCCGAGACGTTCAGCGGGATGGCCCGCGCGCCCAGCTCCTTGGCCTTCTCGATGGCCTTGTCGACGGCGGCCTTGGCGCCGGAGATCACGACATTGCCGTTGTTGTTGTCGTTAGCCACGACGCAGACGCCGACCTCCGAGCCGGCGGCGGCGGCCGCTTCGGCCAGGGCCAGGTCCGTCTTCGGACCAATGAGCGAGGCCATGGCGCCCTCGCCCACCGGCACGGCGCGCTGCATGGCCTGGCCGCGCAGCTTCAGCAGGCGCGCGGTGTCGGCCAGGGTGATGGCGCCGGCGGCGGCCAGGGCCGAGTATTCACCCAGGCTGTGGCCGGCCACGAAGGCGGCGCGATCGATGCCGACACCGAACTCCTTTTCCAGGGTCCGGGTGACCGCCAGGCTGACGGCCATCAGGGCCGGCTGGGCGTTCTCGGTCAGGGTCAGGTCGCCTTCGGGACCTTCCTTCATCAGCGCGAACAGCTTCTGGCCCAGCGCGTCGTCGACTTCCTGGAAGACCTCGCGAGCGCTGGCGAAAGCCGCGGCGAGATCGACGCCCATGCCGACCGACTGACTGCCCTGGCCGGGGAAAATGAAGGCGATGCTCATGATGGCCCGCTCCGTCTTTTGTAAATTCAAGGGCCGGAGGGTTAGGCGAAAGGCCCCCACTGGGCAAGTGCGGCGGGGAGCGCTGAGTGCTTGCAATTACAGCGGCCACATCCAAAGTGCGCCCGCCAGCGTAGCTGGGCCATCCTTCCTCGGAGTCGCGCCATGAAACTCATCCTCGCCGGCGTCGCCGCGTTCGCCCTCGCCGCCGCTTCCCCCGCCCTCGCCGCCCTCAAGGTCGGCGACAAGGCCCCGGACTTCACCGCCAAGGCCGCTCTCGCCGGCAAGGACTTCGATTTCACGCTGGCCAAGGCCCTGAAAAAGGGCCCGGTGGTCCTGTACTTCTTCCCAGCCGCCTACACCTCGGGCTGCACCGCCGAGGCCCACGAGTTCGCCGAGGCCACGCCCGAGTTCGAAAAGCTGGGCGCCACGGTGATCGGCGTCACGGCCGGCAACGTCGACCGCATCAAGGACTTCTCCAAGGAGCACTGCCGCGACAAGTTCGCCGTGGCCGCCGCCGACAAGGCGCTTATCAAGAGCTACGACGTGGCCCTCATGGTGAAGCCGGACTGGTCGAACCGCACGTCCTACGTGATCGCCCCGGACGGCAAGATCCTGATGTCCTACACCGACGGCAACTTCGCCGGCCACGTGACCAACACCATGGACGCCGTGAAGGCCTACAAGGCCAAGAAGTAGCCAGCCTTTTCGGGTTCCGGCCAGCCGCGCGGGTTGAGGCTCGCGCGGCGCACGGGAGATGATCGGCCATGATCGATCCCGCCCATATCGACCTTTCCGGCCTCGAGCTCGGACTTCGCGGCGTCGCCATCGGCGCGTTCGCCGCGACCGGTGTTTCCCTGGCCGCCAGCCGCAACATGACGCCGACGCGCTGGGTCGGCGTGCTGCTGATGGCCTGCGCCATCGCCCACGGGTTCGAGAGCCATTTCTACTACGCGACGCACCGGCACTTCAGCCTGCTGACCTGGTTCCTGAGCTCGATGGCAGCGGCGGTGCTCTGGCTGTTCTGCTCGGTGCTGTTCGAGGACGAGCCGAAAATCCCGGCTTGGCGCTTCGCCGTGCCCGCGACGGTCATAGCGCTCTGGATCCCGGGCGCGCTTCTACCGCCCTCGCAAGCCCGCGTGACCGCCTGGTGGATCTTCGCCGCCGTCTCGCTGGCGATCAACGCGCACATCCTGGTGATGACCTGGCGCGGCTGGCGGATCGACCTCGTGGAGCGCCGCCGGCATCTGCGCGCGCCGATCGCGGCTGCGGCGACGGGCTACATGCTGGTCCAGACCCTATGCGACTTCGGACTTGGGAAAGGCCCCATGCTGCCTAGCCTGATCCAGGCTATCGCCTTGGCCGGCCTGGGGGTCGGTTCGGCCCTGGCCTTGCTGCGCGCCGAACCGGTGCTGGTCCAGGCTTCGCCCGCAGCCGGCGAGCCGCCCGTGGTCAAGCCCGTCGAGACCCTCGACCTCACCCCCGCCGACCGCTTGGTCCTGGCCCGCCTGGACAAGGCCATGAACGAAAACGAGGTCTGGCGCGGCGAGGACCTGTCGATCGGAACCCTGGCCGCCCTGGTCGGCGCGCCCGAGCACCGCCTGCGCAAGCTGATCAACGGCACGCTGGGCCACCGCAACTTCGCCGACTACGTCAACGGCCGGCGGATCGAGGCGGCCAAGGTCGCCCTGGCCGATCCGGAGCAGGCGCTGAAGTCGGTCTCAACCATCGCGTATGAGCTGGGATTCGCCTCGCTGGGTCCGTTCAACCGCGCCTTCCGCGCCGCCACCGGCGTCACCCCGACCGCCTGGCGTCAGGAGGTCACGCCCGCGCACCCGCGACCGCGGCTGGTCGAAACCGGCGAAGGTCGGTCGAAAAGCGACAAACGGGCCTGATTTCAAGTTCGGCGCGACGGCCTGAGAACGAGGGGCTTCCTTGGCGAGGCCTTCCACTCTGGAGCCCCGATAAATGCTCGACACTCTCCTCCCCTTCGCCAGCAATTGGCTGGCCAGCATGTGGGTCGACGTCACCCGCTACGTGATCTTCTCGGTCGGCGTCTGGCTGGCGCTTTGGGTCGCCCTGGCCATCCCGCTGGCCAGCCGCAAGATCCGCGACAGCCGCCCGCCAGCGCTCCAACTGTTGATCGAGTTCGCGACCTCGATCCGTTCGATCGCCATCTTCTCGACCCTGGGGCTTTTGACCTTCGGCCTGTTCCGCGCCGGCTGGCTGCCGGGACCCTATATCGCCAAGAGCTGGGGGCCGGTCTGGTTCTGGACCAGCCTCGTCCTTATGATCGTGGCCCACGACGCCTGGTTCTACTGGACGCATCGGCTGATCCACGACCGCCGACTGTTCCGGCGCTTTCATCGCCGGCACCACCGGTCGAACAATCCCTCGCCATTCACGGCCTACAGCTTCGACCTGGGCGAGGCCTTCATCAACGGCGTGTTCGTGCCGCTGTGGATGATCGTCGTTCCCACCCAGTGGCCGGTGATCGGTCTGTTCATGCTGCACCAGATCGTCCGCAACACGATCGGC
This sequence comes from Caulobacter sp. FV1ye6ST, assembly GCF_058681225.1. Taxonomy (NCBI): domain Bacteria; kingdom Pseudomonadati; phylum Pseudomonadota; class Alphaproteobacteria; order Caulobacterales; family Caulobacteraceae; genus Caulobacter; species Caulobacter sp. FV1ye6ST. The sequence continues at coordinate 2,146,226 of NZ_CM178733.1, read as the reverse complement.
CACTCGGGCTACGAGCTGTTCCCCGCCCGCAAGGACGGCCGGCCGCTGATCCCGTTCCTGACGACCGTGACCCACCACGACCTGCACCACGCCCAGGCGGGCTGGAACTACGGCCTCTACTTCACCTTCTGGGACAAGGTGATGGGCACGGAGCACCCTGAATATCCGAAGCGCTTCGCGGCCGTGGCCGCCCAAAAGTCGAAGAAGGACAAGGATCGCGAGCTGGAGGCTACCAGCCGACCTTCACCAGCTTGATCATGGCGCGGGCGTCCTGCAGCCGCCAGCTTTCGCGCTGGTTGTTGACGCCCCGCACGCTGACGGTGAACTCGGCGGGGATGTCGAACGGCCGGGTCAGGCTCAGATCGACACCCTCGTCGCCCGCCGAGCCGCCGCCAAAGGCGATCGAGCCGACCGGCCTGCCGTCCAGGGTCAGGGACGAGCGGATGTTGGCGCGGGCGATCGGGATCTTGCCCGGCACGGCGATGCTCTGGCTGGCGTCCATGTCCATCGAGACGCGCACATAGTTGGCGCGCGGCAGCAAGCCGAAGCCGAACGCCTTGGACATCGACGAGCGAAGCTTGGCCTCGTTTTCGTTCCACGAGGCGCCCAGCGCCATCGACCGCTGACCGATGCGCTGATCGTCGGGCTTCTGGGTCAGGTTCAGGTCGAAATCGTAGGTCGGGTTCTCGATCATGCCCGAGGACCTGACCGTCAGAGCGACTTTCTCGGTGTCGGTGGACAGGTCCAGCGGCAGAGCCGCCGAATAGCCGGCGAAGCGCCCTTCACGGGCCGAAACCGAGGTGACCGGCTTCTGGATGATCTCGGCGTGCGCCGTCCCGGCGGCCAAGGCCGCTGCGAATGCCACCAAGAGACGATCACCGATCCCCATGGTCGCCTGCTAGCATAGTTGGCCGCGGGGATGGAACCCACCCAATGTCATTTATCGGACATTGAGGGCCATCGCCTGGTTCGGCGGCAAAACCCATGCGGCTTGCCTTTCGGGCCCATCTTCTGTAAGAGCGCGCGTTCTCACGGAAGAGCGGTCTTGCACGCACCCATCCGGGACCGGGGATTTCCCCGCTCGGTGTGCAGGATCCATCGTGGACGTCGGACTTCCGCCGACGACCGCGCCGCCTCCCCCAACGGAAGAAGGAAAACATGGCGTTCTACGAACACGTGGTCATCGCGCGGCAAGATATCTCGCCGCAACAGGCCGAAGCTCTGAACGAGCAACTGAAGACCCTCATCGAAGAGAATGGCGGCCACATCGCCAAGATCGAGTACTGGGGCCTTCGCAACCTCACCTACCGCATTAAGAAGAACCGCAAGGGCCACTACTCCCTGCTCGCGATCGACGCCCCGGCGCCGGCCGTGAAGGAAATGGAGCGTCAGCTGCTCATCAACGAAGATGTGCTGCGCTTCATGACCATCCGCGTGGAAGAGCTGGACCTGGAACTGTCGCCGGTTCTCGCCCGTCGTGACCGTGGCGATCGCCCGGAACGTCCGCGCGAAGACTTCGCGCCCCAGGCTCAAGCGTAAGGGAGAGATAGATCATGACCGATACGACTGCTCCCGAAGCCGGCGCTCCGGCCGCCGCCGCTGGCGGCGCTCGCCGCCCGTTCTTCCGTCGCCGCAAGGTTTGCCCGTTCTCGGGCGCCAACGCGCCGAAGATCGACTACAAGGACGTGAAGCTGCTGCAGCGTTACGTTTCCGAGCGCGGCAAGATCGTCCCGTCGCGCATCACCGCGGTGTCGGCCAAGAAGCAACGCGAACTGGCCAAGGCCATCAAGCGCGCCCGTTTCCTGGCTCTGCTCCCCTACGTCGTGAAGTAAGGGAGACACCACGATGAAAATCATTCTGCTCGAACGCGTCGAAGGCACTGGCGTCCTCGGCGACGTGGTCACCGTGAAGGACGGCTTCGCCCGTAACTTCCTGCTGCCGCGCCACAAGGCCCTGCGCGCCACCAAGGCCAACGAAGCGACCTTTGAAGCGCAACGCGCCGAGATCGAAGCCCGCAACGTCAAGAACCGTGAAGCCGCCGGCAAGAACGGTGAAGCGCTGGACGGCACGCAATACGTGATGATCCGTCAAGCTGGCGAAAGCGGCCAGCTGTACGGTTCGGTCGCGGGCCGCGACGTCGCCGACGCCATCAAGGCCGAAGGCGGCAAGGTCGACCGCTCGATGATCGTGCTGGACAAGCCGATCAAGACGCTGGGCGTCCACGAAGTGAAGGTGAAGCTGCACGCTGAAGTGACCATCACGGTCACCCTCAACATCGCGCGCAGCCAGGACGAAGCCGATCGCCAAGCGCGCGGCGAAAACGTGATCAACTCGCAATTCGAGGAAGATCGCGCGGCCGAAGCCGAAGCCGCCCAAGACATGGCGGAAGGCGGCGCCGGCTCGTTCGAAGGCGACCACTACGAAGCCTAAGACCTGTCTGGGTTCTGAACGTTTCAAGAGAACGGCGTGGAGCGATCCACGCCGTTTTTTTCTGCGCCGCAGCATAGAAATGTTCAGCTTGTGTGCAGAACGCTGAAATCCCATGTTCGGTTTGGGGGCAATCAAGACCCCCGCTTCGGGGCATGAGGACGCGCGCCTCATCCCCGGCCAAGACAGGGGATATCTCATGCATTACAGAAGCTTACTGCTGACCGCCGCTTCGCTGGCGGCCTTCGCCGCCACCGCCCATGCCCAAACGGCGGCGCCCGCGACCGATAACACCAATGTCGACGAGATCGTCGTCACCGGCACCCGCACCGCCGGCCGCTCGCGCCTGGACACTCTGGCGCCGGTCGACGTCGTCACCGCCAAGACCCTGCAACAGCGCGGCAGCACCGAGCTGGCCACCGCCCTGGCCGCCACGGTCCCGTCGATCACCTTCCCTCGCCCGTCCAATACCGACGGCACCGACTCGGTCCGCCCGGCCGTGCTGCGCGGCCAAGGCCCCGACCAGACCCTGGTGCTGGTCAACGGCACGCGCCGCCACACCACGGCGCTGGTCAACCTGAACGGCTCGGTCGGCCGCGGCTCGGCCGCCGTCGACCTCAACGCCATCCCGTCGGTCGCCCTGGATCGCATCGAAGTCCTGCGCGACGGCGCCGCGGCCCAGTACGGCTCGGACGCCATCGCCGGCGTCATCAACCTGCGTCTGCGCGAAGCCGACCACGGCGGCGGCGTCACGGTCACGGCCGGCAAGTACATCACCAGCTTCGACGGCCTGCAGACCGGCGCCAAGCAGAAGCGTCGCGACGGCGCGACCAAGACCGTCGCCGGCTGGCAAGGCCTGAAGCTCGGTTCGGACGGCTTCCTGACCCTGTCGGCCGAGTATGTGGACCGCGACTTCACCAACCGCAGCGACACCGACACCCGCGTCACCCCGCAGCGCGTCACCTCGCGCTTCGGCGATCCCGAGGTCGAGCAGGTCAGCTTCTACGCCAACGCCGGCAAGCCGATCGGCGACAACTGGCAGCTCTACGGCTGGTACGGCTATCAGCAGCGAGACAGCGAGGCCTCGGCCACCTACCGCCTGCCGACCGACGCCCAGCAGACCATCACCAGCGTCTATCCCAACGGCTATCTGCCGCTGATCACCACCAACACCGAGGACGTCACCGCCGCCATCGGACTGCGCGGCGACCTGGCCGGCTGGAAGATCGACACCAATCTGGTCTACGGCAAGAACGACCTCGATTTCGGGGTCAAGAACACCCTCAACCCGTCGTATGGCCCTAGCTCGCCGACGAACTTCCAGGCCGGCGGCCTGACCTATGACCAACTGGTCTTCGGCCTCGACGCCAGCCAGGAATTCGATGTCGGCCTGGCCGGCCCGCTGAACGTCGCCTTCGGCCTGGAAGCCCGTCGCGAGACCTACAAGATCAACGCTGGCGAAGTGGCGTCCTATGCCCGTGGCACGGTCTCGCCGACCCTGGCTTTCGGCTCGCGCGGCTTCACCGGCTTCACGCCCAGCAACGTCATCGACGTCGATCGCGACGCCGTCGGCGCCTATCTGGACCTGGAAGGCAAGCTGACCGAGAAGCTGACCGCCTCGGCGGCCGTCCGTCGTGAGCACTATTCGGACTTCGGCAACAACACGAGCTGGAAGCTGGCGGGCCGCTACGACTTCACCGACGCCTTCGCCCTGCGCGGCGCGGTCTCGACCGGCTTCCGCGCCCCGAGCCTGCAGCAGCAGTACTTCACCTCGACCTCGATCCTCTATATCAACCAGTCGGTCGGCGGGGTGACCACGGCCGTGCCGTTCGAGACCGGCACCTATCCGTCGGTCAGCACGGTCGGCAAGGCCCTCGGCGGCAAGCCGCTGGAGCCGGAGAAGTCCAAGAACTTCTCGCTGGGCGCGGTCTACCACAAGGGCCCGTTCGAGCTGACGGTCGACGCCTACCAGATCAATGTCGACAACCGCATCGTCCTCAGCGAGACCCTGACGGGCAGCGCCACGGCGACGCCGGGGACCAACGCCCGGGTGATCTTCGACCTGCTGAAGGACTATGGCGCGTCGGCGGGCCGCTTCTTCACCAACGGCGTCGACACCAAGACCAAGGGCGTCGACATCGTGGCGCGTTATCGCATCCTCGACGAACAGGCCGGCACGTTCGACCTGACGGCCGCGGCCAATATCAACGACTTCAAGGTCAACCGCACGCCGTCCACCTCGGTCCTGCCGACCCAGACCACGCTGTTCGGCCGCCAGGCCACGCTGCGCTTCGAGGAAGGCACGCCGCGCAACAAGGTCTCGCTGCAAGGCGACTGGAGCAAGGGTCAGTGGGGCGCCACCCTGCGCACCACCCTCTATGGCAACGTCCTGTCGCCCGGCTCCGCCGCGGACGGCAGCGGCGACTGGCACACGGGCTCGCAAGGCATTGTCGACCTGGAGGCGCGCCGCCGCTTCGGCGAGCACGCCACGGTCTCGCTCGGCGCGGACAACCTGTTCGACCAGTATCCCGACCAGGTGCCGCCGAACCTCAACACCAGCGGCGGCAACCCGTTCTCCAGCTTCTCGCCGTTCGGCTTCAACGGCCGCTTCCTCTACGGGCGTCTGGCGATCAACTGGTAGGCTGAAAGGCGCGCAAACGATTGGGCCCGGAGAGCGATCTCCGGGCCCTTTTCTTTTGGCAAAAAGTGCGATCGCACAGACCTTTCGCGACGTCCGATTCTGACGCAACAGGCGTCAAAACATACACAGAACATCCTCAGATAAGCCCACACCTTTGGATGGCCCGACTGAACTCGGGCAAGCCTTGCCTCCGCCCTCGCGGTAAATTCCGCCGATGTCTCTCGTACCCGCGCTCGACCTTGTTCTCCCCGGCCTTCCCGAGCCCACGATCAACGTGGCGCCCCACAACATGGAAGCCGAGCAAGCGCTGCTGGGCATTCTGCTCTATGACAACGCCGCCTACGAACGGCTCAGCGACAACCTGCAAGCCCGCTGCTTCTACGAGCCCTTCCACCAGCGCCTTTTCCAGTCGATCGAGACCCACGTCCGCAAGGGTCAGCTGGCCGAGCCCATCCTGCTGGCCGACGAGTTCAAGAAGGACCCCGCGTTCGAGGAACTGGGCGGCCTGCGCTACCTGGCCGACCTCGTCGACCGCGCCCCCCCGGCGGCCAATGTCGGCGACTACGCCCGGGTGATCTTCGACCTGTCGCTGCGCCGCGAGCTGATCCGCATCGGCGGCGACATCGCCACCGCCGCGCAAGGCGGCAACGAGGAAAAGCGCACCGCCCGCGACCAGATCGAGTCGGCGGAACAGAGCCTCTACAGCCTGGCCGAAAGCGGCGCGGCCTCGTCGGGCTTCGTGACGTTCGGCGACGCCCTTCGCGGCGCGGTCGAGATGACGGCCGAAGCCTACAGCCGCGAGGGCGGCATGTCGGGCGTGGCGACCGACCTGGTCGATCTCGACCAGAAGATCGGTGGTCTGCACCCCTCCGACCTCGTGGTGCTGGCGGGCCGTCCGTCGATGGGCAAGACGGCGCTGGCGACCAACATCGCCTTCAACATCGCCAAGAAGTACGCCTACGAGATCCAGCCTGACGGCACCAAGAAGACCGTGCAGGGCGGCGTCGTGGCCTTCTACTCGCTGGAAATGAGCGCCGAACAGCTGGCCCTGCGTATGCTGGCCGACGCTTCGGGCGTGTCGGGCGACAAGCTCCGCAAGGGCGAGATCGACGCGTCCGAGTTTGGCCGGGTCCGCGACGCGGCCATGGAGCTGCAGGAAGCGCCGCTCTATATCGACGCCACCGGCGGTATCTCGATCGCCAAGCTGACCGCCCGCGCCCGTCGCCTGAAGCGCCAGGTCGGCCTGGATCTGGTCGTGGTCGACTACCTGCAGCTCGTCACCGGCTCGGACCTCGGCTCCAACGCCAACCGCGTGCAGGAAGTCTCGCAGATCACCATGGGCCTCAAGGCCCTGGCCAAGGAACTGGCCTGTCCGGTCATCGCCCTCTCGCAGCTGTCGCGTCAGGTCGAGCAGCGCGACGACAAGCGGCCCCAGCTTTCCGACCTTCGGGAATCGGGCTCGATCGAACAGGACGCCGACATGGTGTGGTTCGTGTATCGCGAGGCCTACTACGTGGGCCGCGCCGAGCCGCGCGAAGGCACGCCCGAGCACCTGACCTGGCAGGAAGAGATGGACCGCCTGCACGGCCTGGCCGAGGTGATCATCGCCAAGCAGCGTCACGGCCCCATCGGCACCGTTCGCCTGTCGTTCAACAGCGACACCACCAAGTTCGGCAACCTGGCCCGCGACCACTACTTCGCCCAGGCGCGGAACATTCCGTCGGACGAATAGCTCCGCGGATCCGATCTTCCCGGTGAAAGCCGGGGAAACCGCGTTGGGTGTTTGACTAAGGCGCGCGCCTCAAGCCACCGTCCCCGCCTCGCCCCCTGCCCCGACGAGTCACATGGACTTCAGCCCTCTGCCCACCTCCAGCCTGGTCGGCGCCTTCCTGCTGGCGTTTCCGGCGCTGTTCTCGATCGTCAATCCTGTCGGAGCGTCGCTGATCTTCGATCAGGCGATGGCCGGGCGGGACCGTTCCGAGCGGCTGCGGCTGGCGCGACTGATCGGCCTCTACGCCTTCCTGGTGCTGCTGGGTTCGCTGCTGCTGGGCGGCTACATCCTCAACTTCTTCGGCGTCAGCCTGGGCGCCCTGCGGGTGGCAGGCGGCCTGGTGGTGGCGATCCGCGCCTGGGGCCTGTTGATGGACCCGCAGGAACACGAGGACCGCAAGACCAGCCAGACGGAAACGGCCCAGAGTCACGAGGACGTCGCCTTTTTCCCGCTGACCATGCCGTTCACGACCGGACCGGGCTCGATCTCCGTGGCCATCGCCCTGTCGTCCCAGCGCCCCACCGAAGGCAGCGCCGTGGCGCCCTTCTTCATCGGCGCCAGCCTGGCCGCCGCCCTGGTGGCGATCCTGGTCTGGCTGCTCTACAGCGCCTCGGGCCTGGTCATGCGCCTGCTGGGTCCCGGCGGCGCGCGGGTGCTGTCGCGGCTGGTGGCGTTCCTGCTGCTGTGCATCGGCGTGCAGATCATCGCCTCGGGGGCGGAGAATCTGGTCGCGCGGTTCCTGGCCGTCCACCACGGTTAAGGCGTTGAACCCCCTGCCCGCGTCGGCTACGCCCCATCCGTGACCGACACCACCGACACCCGCATCACCATCGACCTTGACGCCCTGGCCGCCAACCATGCGGCCCTGCGCGCCCGCGCCGGCGGAGCCGAGGTGGCGCCGGCGGTCAAGGCCGACGGCTATGGACTGGGCGCGGCCCAGGTCGCCGACCGCCTGTGGGCCGAGGGCGCGCGGAGCTTCTATGTCGCCCGCCTGTCCGAGGGCGTGGCCCTTCGCGCTTCGCTGGGCGATCGTGACGCCGCCATCTATGTGCTCGACGGCGCCACGCCCGGTTCCGGCGACACGCTGGAGGGCGCGAAGCTGACGCCGGTGCTCAACAGCCTGCCCCAGGTCGAGGCCTGGAACGCCCAGGCGCGCGCGGGCCGCCTCAAGGCCGCCCTGCATGTCGACACCGGTATGAACCGCCTGGGCCTGCGCCCCGAAGAGCTGAAGGTGCTGGTCGGCGCCTTTGATCGGCTCAAGCGGCTCGATATCGAGCTCGTCGTCAGTCACCTGGCCTGCGCCGACGAGCCCGCCCATCCGTTGAACGCAACCCAGCTGGAACGCTTCCAGGAGGCCGTCGCCCTGCTGCCGAACGCCCGGCGCAGCCTGGCCAACTCGGCGGGGATCTTCCTGGGCGAGGCGTGGCGCTTCGATCAGGCTCGGCCGGGGATCAGCCTCTATGGCGGCGGCCCGGAAGGCCGGCCACATCCGGAGATCCGCGCCGTCGCAACGGTCGAGGCCCCGATCCTGCAAGTCCGCGTCGTGCCGCGCGGCGAAAGCATCGGCTACGGCGCCGGCTGGACGGCGACCGAGACCACGCGCGTGGCCATCATCGCGGCCGGCTATGCCGACGGCGTTCCGCGCGCCGCCTATCCGCGCGGGGCGGTCTGGTTCGACGGCGCTCGGCGGCCGATGCTGGGTCGCGTGTCCATGGATCTGATCGCCGTCGACATCACCGATTGCGACGCCGCCAGGCCCGGCGCGATGGTCGAATTGTTCGGTCCGAACCTGCCGATCGACGACGCGGCCGAGGCCGCCGCCACCACGGCCTACGAGCGTCTGACGCGATTGACGCTCCGCGCGACGCGCCGCTATGTGGGGCGGCGGAGCGGCTAGCGCTCAGCCTGAAATTGAGTTTCCGCCCGGGGGCGCGTTGATGTCGGACCTGTACGAAGAAGCCAAGCGCGCGCTGCTGACCGCCGCGCGCCAGGAGACGGGCTGGCGCTGGGTCGCCCTGGCCATCGTGGTCGCCGCCATCGGCCTCTTCCATCATCTGATCGGCTTCAAGCTGATCGGCGCCCATGCCGACTTCTGGCGCGCGCCGCACAACGACATGGCCACCATGCTAGCCGGCCAGGAGGCGGTCTTCCGCCAGGCCTGGCGCTTCCCGCTGGTCGTCACCGACCGCCTGCTGCACCCGACCCTGCTGTCTACGGTCTATACCGACAGCATCCCCTGGATGACGGTGGTGCTGAAGGTCACGGGCCTTTGGCATTGGCTGAACGGCCTGGGCCTGTTCTTCCTCGTGTCCTACGCTCTGCAGCCAGTGGCGATGATCGCCCTGCTCCGCGCCCTGGACGTCCGTCAGGTCGTGCTGCTGGCGACCGGCGCTCTGCTGGCCCTGCTGACGCCAGCCTTCCTGATGCGCCATGGCCACGTGGCCCTGAGCGGTCACTGGGTGGTGATCTTCGCCCTGGCCGCTGCTGTCGACAGCATTCGCCACGGCCTGACCTTGCGCCGCGCCGGCGTCTTCGCGGGCCTGGCGGCCCTGGCCATGGGCGTTCACGCCTATCACCTGCCGCCGATAGGCTTCTGCTTCGCCGCCGCCATGGCCTCGGAGATCGCCCAGAAGCGCCCGAAGGCCTGGCTGAGCTGCGCCAAGGCCGCGGGCCTTGTGCTGGGCGGCATGGTCCTGACCGCCATCTTGCTGGGCTACGGCGTCGGCCAGGGCGCGGGCGGCGGCAAGAGTCCGATCATCGGCTACTACTCGATGAACATCCTAGGCCCGATCCTGCCGCAGGGCTCGGCTCTGTTCGGCCAGACCTTCGAGGGCGGCTGGTTCAAGCAGACCCTGGATCCCAACGGCGGCCAGTGGTTCGAGGGCTACAACTACCTGGGCGCGGGCGTGCTCTTCACGACCGCCGCCGGCGTCTTCCTGTCGGTGCGCCACGGTTGGCTGCCGACGCCCGCTCACGTGTGGAGCCGCCGCTGGCTGCCGCTGGCCCTGGCCATGGTCGTGCTGACCGTCTGGGCCATCGGTCCCAACCCCTATCTGGCCCAGCGCCTGCTGTTCACCGGTCCGAAGCTGTCGGGAGTGTTCGAGTGGCTGAGCCTGTTCCGCGCCCATGGCCGCCTGTTCTGGGCCGCCGGTTATCTGCTGACCGCCGTCTCGATCGTGCAGATCGGCCGTTACGCCCGTCCCATCACCCTGCTGGCCATCGCCGCGATCGCCGTCGGCCTGCAATGGGGCGACAGCCACGAGATGCGGGCCGGCGTGCGCCACACCTTCAGCGAAGGCGCGCCGTCCTATCACCCGGTCGACCTCGAGAAATCGACGGTGCTGCACAACCGCCCCTGGGTGTTCGCTCCGACCTATTTCTGCGCCAACAACGTCATCGACCAGATGGAGATCTCGCAGCTGACCCTGGCGGCGGTGCGCACCGGCGGAACGTCGAACAGCGCCTCCACGGCCCGCGACCAGGGCATCGCGTGCCAGACGCCGGAAGACCTGTTCAAGGTCGCCGCGCCCAATGATCCGCGCATCACCGTGGTCATGGAAGAGAGCGCCGGCGCGGAGTACGGCCGCTTCACCCAGCGCACGGATTGCCACCGCTTCCTGCGCGGGCTGATGTGCGGCCAGGGGCTGGACAAGGTTCCGGGCCTGACCGAGATCGCGCCCTACGTCCCGAACGGCAGCCGCGTGCTGGCGACGGCTTACTTCGACAAGGGCGTCAATCCGCCGGAACTGGTCTCCGGCTGGTCCGGCGCGGACCCGAAGGGCGTCTGGTCCAACGGCCCGCACTCGACCATGACCGTCGACGTCCCCGGCATCGCGCCCGGCGCGCCGCTGATCGTCGAGCTGCACGCCATGAGCTTCACGACGCCGCCATCGGTGATGCAGAAGATCGAGGTGTCGGTAAAGGGCCGCAAGCTGGTCACCTGGAATGTCGAGAGGGCCAACTGGCGACCGTATCGCGTCAGCGTTCCGGCCGACCTCGTCACGCCGGGCCAGCCTCTGACGATCGACTACACGATCGGCGCTCCCATGCCCTCGACGCCCGAGGACCAGCGCAGGATCGGCTTGGGCGTCGAGAAGGTGATCATCAGCCAGTAGGCGTCGCGCGCTACGGGGCCGCCAACGCCCGTAGCCGCGCGGCGTTGACCGTCTCGACGGCCGCCTTCAGCACGGCGGCGCTGTCGGCGGCGCCATCGGCCACGATGCTGTAGCGGTCGGCGGCGACAACGGCGTAGCGGCCCTTCTTCGCGGTTTCGTCCCACTGCTCGGTGACGGCGTGGCCGGCGGCCGTGGTTACGGTTTCATAGCCGGTGGCCGTGCGACGGGTGCTGTACGCGCCGACCGCGTCGTCGCTGGCGCCCACCGAACCGATCGCGCCCATGTCCACGAACTCGATTGTGAAGCTCGCCGCGCCCTTGACGTAGCGCGCGCTGACCGTGGTCATGCCTGGCTCCGTCCCGGCCTGGGTCCGCACATCGGTGCGCGCGAAGCCGCCGACCGTGGCCGGCAGCAAGGCCGGCAGGCTGGCCGGCGCCAGGGGCTTCGTTCCCTTCACCGCCGCCCTCTCGGCGCGGGCGGAGTCCTTCTGCAACTGGCCGACCGTAACCTCGCCGCCATTGACCTCGACGCGCGCCGAGGCGTCCGGGTCCTTCGACTGGGAGCGCCCGCAGGCCGCCAGGGCCGCCGTCGCCAGGATCGCCACGCCCAAGGCCCTATTCCACATGGTCTCGCTCCTCGACATTCGCCCTATACAAACGCATCGGCTCACAGCTTGGCTGCGTCCGGCTTTGGCGCAGCGGCCCGCCACCCTGTAGTCTCCCGCTATCCGAGAATCAGGAGACCTCATGGCCCGCGACGGCGCCGTCTACGCCTGCCAGTCCTGTGGCGCGGTCCAGACCAAGTGGTCCGGACAGTGCCCTGCCTGCCAGAGCTGGAACACCCTGGTCGAGGAGGTCGGCGCCAAGCCGCCCGGCGCCCTGTCATCGACCAAGGCCACCCGCGTGCGCGGCCTGCAGTTCACGGGCTTGCAGAGCGACACCGCCCCGCCCCCGCGCATCATGACGGGCGTCGACGAGTTCGACCGCGTCTGCGGCGGCGGCGTGGTGCCGGGCTCGGCCATCCTGATCGGCGGCGACCCGGGCGTGGGCAAGTCGACCCTGCTGCTCCAGGTCTGCGCCAGCGCCGCCCTGCGCGGTGTCTCCTGCGCCTATATCTCGGGCGAGGAAGCCGTCGAGCAGATCCGCGGCCGCGCCGACCGCATGGACCTCGCCCAGGCCAATGTCAGCCTGGCCGCCGAGACCTCGCTGCGTGACATCCTGGACGGCCTGAAACGCGACAACTTCGATCTCGTGGTCATCGACTCGATCCAGACGATGTGGAGCGATGCGCACGAGGCCGGGCCCGGCACCGTCACCCAGGTCCGCGCCTGCGCCACCGAACTGGTGCGCCTGGCCAAGAAGAAGGGCGTGGCGATCCTGCTGGTCGGCCACGTCACCAAGGATGGGCAGATCGCCGGTCCCCGCGTGGTCGAGCACCTGGTCGACGCCGTCCTGGCCTTCGAAGGCGAGCGTGGCTATCCGTTCCGCATCCTGCGCGGGGCCAAGAACCGCTTCGGGGCCACCGACGAGATCGGCGTCTTCGAGATGGGCGACGTCGGCCTTCGCGAGGTCAAGAACCCCTCGGCCCTGTTCCTCAACGAGGGCGGGGAACGCTCGGCCGGCGCGGCGGTGTTCGCCGGCATCGAAGGCTCGCGGCCCGTCCTGGTGGAATTCCAGGCCCTGGTCGCGCCTTCCGCGTATGGGACGCCGCGCCGCGCCGTGGTCGGATGGGACTCCGGACGCCTCGCCATGGTCCTGGCGATCCTGGAATCCCGATGCGGCCTTGGTTTTGGCGATAAGGACGTCTATCTGAACGTCGCTGGCGGCATCCGGATCACGGAGCCGGCGGCGGATCTCGCGGCGGCGGCGGCCCTGGCCTCCTCCGCTCTGGACGTCGCCCTGCCCCAGGACTGCGTCGTGTTCGGCGAGCTCAGCCTGTCGGGTGAAGTACGGCCCGTCAGCCGGATGGAGACGCGTTTGAAGGAAGCCGCGAAACTGGGATTTGGCCGGGCCCTCGGCCCGCTCTCGGGTCTTCCCGAAGGCGGCGGAGCCCTGCCGGTCGCGGGCGTCGCCCGTGTCGCGGACGCCGTCCGCCGCATCGGCGACGAGATCTGGAGCAGCCTGACGTGACGCCGTTCGACATCATCGCCGGGCTGCTGCTGCTGGTCTCCGCCCTCACCGGCTGGACGCGCGGCGCCTCGCGGGAGCTGACCTCGGCCCTGTCGTTCATCATCGCCGCCGCCATCTCGTTGTTCGGCCTGCGCATTTCGGGTCCGATCTTCCGCGGCCTCATGGACCCGGACTGGGCCGCCACGGCCGCCGCGATCGTGGTGGTGTTCGTCGTCTTTTTCCTGATCATTCGCCTGATCGGCGGCCAACTCACCGCCGGCCTGCACGAGACCTCGGCTGGCACGCTGGACCGCGCGGTCGGCGCGACCTTCGGCGTGATCCGGGCCGTGGTCATCCTGGGCGTCTTCAACCTGCTGCTGCACCTGGCGACGCCGCCGGACCGCATGCCGCACTGGGTCCAGGATTCGATGTTCTATCCCTTGTCCGAAGCCAGCGGCACGGTGCTCAAGGTCTTCGCCCCGAAGGGCAAGGCCCTGGCCGGCAAGCTGGCCCCCGCGATCAAGGAAGCCGTTCATGAGGGCGGCGACAATACGTCCGGCGAGAAGTCGTCGGATAAAGGCTATGATGATGACCAGCGTCGGAAGCTCGACGACCTGGTGGAGAAATCACGATGACCTTCCTGGGCCAGTCGACCGACCGCTATTCCTCGTCGCCGTGGCGCGATCCCGAGGACGACACCCTGCGCCTGGAATGCGGCGTATTCGGCGTGTTCGGCGTGCGTGACGCCGCCGCCATCGCGGCGCTGGGCCTGCACGCCCTGCAGCACCGCGGCCAGGAAGCCTGCGGCATCGCCGCCTACGACGGCGCCCGCTTCCACACCGAACGCCACATGGGCCACGTCGGCGACGCCTTCACCGGCGCTGACCTCGTCCAGCGCCTGCCGGGCGCCCTGGCCATCGGCCACACCCGCTACTCCACCGCCGGCGGCGCGGGCATCCGCAACGTCCAGCCGATGTTCGCCGATCTGGAAACCGGCGGCGTGGCCATCGCCCACAACGGCAATCTGACCAACTTCCTGACCCTGCGCGAGCGCCTTGTGCAGGAAGGCGCGATCTTCCAGTCGACCTCGGACTCCGAGGTGATCCTTCACCTGATCGCCCGTTCGCGGAAGGCAAAGATCGTCGACCGCTTCGTCGACGCCGTCGGCCAGATCGAAGGCGGCTACGCCCTGGTGGCCATCACCAACAAGAAGATGATCGGCCTGCGCGACCCGCTGGGCATCCGCCCGCTGGTGCTTGGCGACCTGGAAGGCAAACCCGTCCTGGCGTCCGAGACCTGCGCCCTCGACATGATCGGCGCCCGCTTCGTGCGCGACATCGAGCACGGCGAGATGGTGGTGATCGAGGAGACCGGCATCACCTCGACCAAGCCGTTCCAGACCCAGGCCGCGCGCCCCTGCGTGTTCGAGTATGTCTATTTCGCCCGTCCCGACAGCGTCGTGAACGGTCGCTCGGTCTATGGCGTGCGCAAGCGCATGGGCCGCAACCTCGCCAAGGAAACCGGCGTCGAGGCCGATGTCGTGGTGCCGGTGCCGGACTCGGGCGTGCCCGCGGCCCTGGGCTTCGCCCAGGAGAGCGGCATCCCGTTCGAGATGGGCATCATCCGCAACCACTATGTGGGCCGCACCTTCATCCAGCCGACCCAGGGCGTGCGCGAACTTGGCGTGCGCATGAAGCACAGCCCCAATCGCGCCATCCTGGCCGGCAAGCGCGTTGTCCTGATCGACGACTCGATCGTGCGCGGCACCACCTCGCTGAAGATCGTCCGCATGGTCCGCGAGGCCGGCGCCACCGAGGTTCACCTCCGCTCGGCCAGCCCGCCGATCAAGTGGCCCGACTTCTACGGCATCGACATGCCCGAGCGCGAACAGCTGCTGGCGGCCAACAAGTCGTTGGAAGAGATGGCCAAGTTCCTGGAAGTGGACAGCCTGGGCTTCCTCTCGGTCGAGGGTCTGTACGACGCCCTGGAGGCAGGCCCGCGCGATCCGGCCGCCCCGCAGTTCACCGACCACTACTTCACTGGCGACTATCCGACCCGCCTGACGGATCGTGAAATCGCCGAAGGCCGCAACGAGACCAACGACAAGCAGCTTTCGCTGCTCAGCGCCTAAGTCTTTTACGTGACCCTGAAGAGCGTTCTCGACAAGCTGAAGCTCGAGCCGTACGTCCTCGCCCTGTTCGGCATGGTCGTGCTGGCCTCGATCCTGCCCGTGCGTGGCGAGGCCGCGCACGGCCTGAACATCGTCGTCAAGCTGGCCATCGCCCTGCTGTTCTTCCTGCACGGGGCCAAGCTGTCGCGCGACAACGTGGTGGCGGGCCTCACCCATTGGCGGCTGCACCTGCTGATCCTGGCCTTCACCTTCGTGATGTTCCCGATCCTGGGCTTGCTGGCCAGCAAGCTCAACTTGCTGCCGCCGACCCTGGCCGCGGGAATCCTGTTCCTGTGCTGCCTGCCCTCCACGGTGCAGTCATCGATCGCGTTCACCTCGATCGCACGCGGCAATGTCGCGGCGGCCGTCGTGGCGGCCAGCGCCTCGAACCTGTTCGGGATCTTCATCACCCCGGTTCTGGTCAGCCTGCTGATGCATACCCAGGGCGGCGCCTCGGGCGGCTGGAAGTCGGTGCAGGACATCGTCGTCCAGCTTCTCCTGCCGTTCATCGCCGGCCAGCTGGCCCGCCCCCTGATCGCCAGGTGGATCGAGCGCCACAAGCAGCTGATCGGCTATGTCGACCGCGGCTCGATCCTGCTGGTCGTCTACGCTGCCTTCAGCGAGGCCGTGGTCGGCGGCATCTGGCACAAGATCTCGCCGCTGCAGCTGGCGATCCTGCTGGCGGTGTGCGGCGTTCTGCTGGCTGTCGTGCTGGCCGCCACCACCTTCGGCGCCCGCGCCCTTGGCTTTTCGCCCGAGGACGAGAGGGCCATCACCTTCTGCGGCTCCAAGAAGAGCCTGGCCACCGGCGTGCCGATGGCGGGCATCCTGTTCCCCGGTCCCACGGCGGGGATCATCGTCCTGCCGCTGATGATCTTCCACCAGATCCAGCTGATGGCCTGTTCGGTCATCGCCCAGCACTACGCCCGGAAAATCGCGGAGCAGGAGATGCGAGCTTAAGGGCTTGCCCCGGTTTCCGTCCGCCCTCGTCTGTTCTAGAACCCGCCCATGACTTCCGACTCCCAAAAGCCGCTGGCCGGCCGCATCGCCCTCGTCACCGGCGCCACGCGCGGCATCGGCGGCGCGGTCGCCCTTGGCCTGGCCCAGGCCGGCGCTCACGTGATCGCGGTGGGCCGCACCCAAGGCGCCCTGGAGGCCCTGGACGACTCCATCCTGGAAGCGACCGGCGAGCGCGCCACCCTCGTCCCGCTGGACCTCCGCGAGCCCGACGGCCTGGACCACCTGGGCGCGGCCATCCATCAGCGTTGGGGCAAGCTCGACATCGTGGTCGGCGCGGCCGGCCTGCTGGGTCCGCTCACGCCGGTGAGCCACCTGGAGCCGAAGGGCTGGGACATGATCCTGTCCACCAACCTGACGGCCAACTGGCGCCTGATCCGCGCCATGGATCCGCTGCTGCGCGCGTCGGACGCCGGCCGGGCGCTGTTCTTCTCCAGCAGCGTGGCCAAGACCCGTCCGGCCTTCTGGGGCGCCTACGCGGCCACCAAGGCGGCCCTGGAAGCCATTGTCGACGTCTATGCCGACGAGATGGAGAACACCCCCGTCCGCGCCCTGTGCGTCGATCCCGGCGCGATGCGCACCCGGATGCGCTCGGGCGCGTTCCCCGGCGAGGATCCCCGGACCGTTCCAGCGCCCGAGACCATCGTGCCGTTCGTCATCGACCTGGTCCGCCCTGACCGCGAACCGCCCAAGGGTGTGGTTCGCTTCAAGGATCGCGGCCAGGAAGCGCCTAGCGTCGACGCTTGAGACGCACCCCGCGATCCACTCAGATGTCGACTACTATTCCACAGATAACCGTCTGAGTTGTGGCTATTTGAATTACTATTGAAGCGCCAATTCCGAGGATGAACTCTTCGCACATCAGCGATGGGTTAGCGCTTATTTAACCGGCTGCCCGCGACATCGTGCCACACGGCGAACATGCCGTTTGGAGTTCGCAGATGGCGTTGTTTTCCCGCGGCCGTGACACTGGTGGCGTCGCAGCTCGGATCGCCGATCTCGAAGGCATTGTGGGCGCTATCCAGCGGTCCCAGGCGGTCATCGAGTTCGATCTCGACGGCACTATCATTACCGCCAACGAGAATTTCCTGAGAACGCTTGGCTACCCCCTGAGCGAGATCAAGGGCCGGAAGCACAGCCTTTTTGTCGATGAAGTCTACGCCGCGAGCAACGACTATCGGGAATTCTGGCGCCGCCTGAACGCGGGTGAGTTCTTCGCGGACAAGTACAAGCGCATCGGCAAGGGCGGCAAGGAGGTCTGGATCCAGGCCTCCTATAATCCCGTCTTCGACAAGACCGGCAAGCCGGTGAAGATCATCAAGTTCGCCTCCGACATCACCGCCATCGAGACCGAGCGCCATCAGGTCGAGGCCGAGCGCAAGGCCGTGCAGGACGAGCAGGAACACGTCGTGTCGGCGCTGGCCGACAGCCTGACCCGCCTGGCGCGGGGCGACCTGACCGCCAGCATCGAGGCCCAGTTCACCGGGCGGTACGCCCGGTTGAAAAACGACTTCAACAGCGCCATCGACAGCCTGAAAGAGGCCATGGACGGGATCGCCGACGCGACCCGAGGCATGGAGAGCGGTTCCAACGAGATCGCCAGCGCCGCGAGCGATCTGTCCAAGCGCACCGAGCAGCAGGCCGCCAGCCTGGAAGAGACAGCCGCGGCGCTCGACGAAATCACCGTCACGATCCGCCGCAGCGCCGATGGCGCCAAGCTGGCCTCGTCCGCGGCCTCGGCCGCCCGCGCCGACGCCGACCGTTCCGGCGAGGTCGTCCGCGAGGCCGTCAGCGCGATGGGCGAGATCGAAAAGTCCTCGGGCCAGATCACCCAGATCATCGGCGTCATCGACGAGATCGCCTTCCAGACCAACCTGCTGGCCCTCAACGCCGGGGTCGAAGCCGCCCGCGCGGGCGAAGCGGGTCGCGGTTTCGCCGTCGTCGCCCAGGAAGTCCGGGCCTTGGCCCAGCGCTCGGCCGACGCCGCCAAGGAGATCAAGAACCTGATCGCCAATTCGACCGCCCAGGTCGAGCGCGGCGTACGCCTGGTCGGAGACACCGGCGCGGCGCTCAGCGACATCGTCGGCAGGGTTGGCGAGATCCACGGCCTGATCCGCGAGATCGCGGAGTCGTCCCAGGAACAGGCCACGGGCCTGAACCAGGTCAACGCCGCGGTCAACCAGATGGATCAGGTCACCCAGCAGAACGCCGCCATGGTCGAGCAGGCCACGGCCGCGTCGGCGTCGCTGCGGAGCGAGGCCCGGAATCTTGCCCGCCAGGTATCGCGGTTCCAGACCGGACGAAGCTTCGCGCGTCGTCCAGAGCCGACGCGTGGCCACGCCATCCGGTGACGGAGCCGCGCACGCCCATCAAAGCCTCCATCCGCAAGGGCGGTCGCCCGACGGCGAATTGGCGGGAATTCTAAGGGCGTAGCTGCCTCAGCAGCAGGTTCGCCGTGGCCGTGGCCGAGCCGTCTCCGGTCAGGGCGGCGGCCACGATCGCCTTGTCCCTGACCGAATAGGCCACGACGGCGCTGGCGCCCGGCGTTCCGCCCAGATGTCCTAGCCAAAGGCTCTTCGAGCCGTCGGCCTCGGGGACCTCGATGACCATGGCGCCCAGGCCGTAGAAGCTGCCTGCGTCGAACATCGGGTAGAGCTGGTCGAACATCGCCGTCAGCGTCTCCTGCTTCAGCAGCTTGCCGCCCAAAAGCGCCGCCCACACCCGGGCCATGTCCTCGGCCGAACCCACGGCGCCGCCCGCCGCGCCGGCCCAGGCGGGCTCGATCGGAGCCTCCTTGGCCGAGACCAGCTTGGCGACGTCCTCGGCCTTGTCGCCGTCGGCCAGCATCCGCAGCGACTTCAAGCCGAGCGGCTTGACGATCCGCGCCTCGACGGCGGCCTGCCAGGACTGGCCGTCGACCGTCTCGATCACCTTGCCCAGCAGGGCGTAGCCGGTGTTGGAATAACGCCAGCGCTCGCCGGGACAGGACATGGCCCCATGGCGGGCGATGATCTTCAGATCCTCGTCCAGGCTGTGAGCGCGGCGCTGGGCGCGGGCCTTCAGATCCTCGTTGGCGCTGAAAAGGCCGCCGGTGTGAGCCAGCAGGTCGCGGAGGGTCACCACGTCACCGTTGGGCACGCCGGCGACATACTTCGAGATCGGATCTTCCAGCTTGAGCTTGCCGGCCTCGGCCAACTGCAGGACGACGACGGCCACCAGGCTCTTGCCGGCGCTGGCCCAGAACAGCATCGGAGGCTGCTCGCCGCTGTCGGTGCGCGTCCAGGTCCCCTTGCCGGGGATCAGCACGGCGGCGGTCAGGGCCGGCGCGTTGGTCGCGGCCTTGGCCCGGGCGAAAGCCGCCTCCAGACGCGCGACGGTTTCGGGATCGAGCGGAGCCTTAGGGACCTCGGCCAGCAACGGCGGCGCGACGGCGGCGCGCAGCGGCGGCCCGGCATAGGTCACCGCACTGGTGCAGACCACGGGCTTGTAGTCAGCCGCCGACGCCGCCACCGGCAGCGCCATCAACATCAACGTCAGCCCCCAGCCTCGACCTAAGCTTCGCATCGCCGTCCCTCCACGTTCCGCCCATAAGGCTGAACGCGTATGGCGAAGTTTAGGCTAGCGCTTGGTGCGGCCCGGACCGGTGTTGCCCCGGACGGTGCGCGCGCCGGACACCGGACGCTTGGGTCCCGCCGCCTTGCCGCCGGCGGCCTTGGCGCCGACCTTGTAGCTGGGCGTGGTTGAGACCTTTTTCTGGACCTTGGGACCCAGCTTCTTGACCGACTTGACCGCGGCCTTGCCGGGCTCGACGGCCCCGACGTCCTTGGGCGCGCCCTCGACAGCCAGAGCGGCCTTGGCCGACGCCGCCGGAGCCTTCTTCTTGACCGGCTTGGCCTCGCGGGGGTCGGGCAGGCCCGCCTCGATCGCGGCCTTGGCGGCCGCTTCGTCGGCGATGCGCTTGGACTTCTTGACCGTGTTGCGCGAGGCGCGGATGCGCTCCTCCTCGCGTTCGCGACGCTCGAATTCCCGCTTGCCCCGGCCGCTGTGGCCCTTGGCCTCGCCGTCGGCATAGGGGTTGGCGCCCGACTTGATGGTGATGCGCAGCGGCACCCCCGGCAGGTCGAAGCTCTCCCGCAAGGAATTGATCAGATAGCGCCGATAGTGGTCGGGCATCTGGTCGGCGCGGCTGGAGAACAGCACGAACGTCGGCGGGCGGGCCTTGGTCTGGGCCATATATTTGGGCTTCACGCGGCGGCCGCTGACGGCGGGCGGCGGGTGGCGCTGCATGGCCATCTGCAGCCAGTCGTTCAGGTCGCGGGTCTTGACCTTGGTCGACCAGTCCTTGTGGATCTTCAGCACGGCCGGCATCAGCTTGTTGACGCCGCTGCCGGTTTCGCCCGACAGCGCCACCACCGGCGCGCCGCGCACCTGGGGCAGCATGCGCTCGGCGTGCTCGCGGAAGGCGGCCAGGGTCGCGGCCTGATCCTCGATCAGGTCCCACTTGGCCAGCACGAACACCAGGGCCCGCCCTTCCCGCTCGGTCAGGTCGGCGATCTGCAGGTCCTGGATCTCGAACGGGTGGGTGGCGTCCATCACCAGCACCACGACCTCGGCGAAGGTGATGGCGCGGATGGTGTCCTGAGTGGAGAGCTTTTCCAGCTTCTCCTGCACCTTGGCCTTCTTGCGCAGGCCGGCGGTGTCGACCAGGCGGACCTTCTTGTCGCCCCAGATCCAGTCGACCGAGATCGAATCGCGGGTGATGCCGGCCTCCGGGCCGGTCAGCAGGCGTTGCTCGCCGATCAGGCGGTTGATCAGGGTGGACTTGCCGGCGTTCGGGCGGCCGACGATGGCCAGACGGATGGGCTTGTCCTCGTCGTCCTCTTCGTCGGAATACTGATCCTCGGGGACAGCCTCCAGCATGGCGGCGTAGAGCTCGGCCATGCCTTCGCCATGTTCGCCCGAGATCGGGATCGGCTCGCCCAGGCCCAGCTTGTAGGCCTCGCCGATGCCCGACTGGCCGGCTTTGCCCTCGGCCTTGTTGGCGGCGATGATCACCGGCTTGCCGCGACGGCGCAGCAGGG
Source organism: Caulobacter sp. FV1ye6ST (assembly GCF_058681225.1). Classification (NCBI taxonomy): domain Bacteria; kingdom Pseudomonadati; phylum Pseudomonadota; class Alphaproteobacteria; order Caulobacterales; family Caulobacteraceae; genus Caulobacter; species Caulobacter sp. FV1ye6ST. The sequence goes on along the minus strand of NZ_CM178733.1, from coordinate 2,124,896 downwards.
CGGCGAACACCTCGTCCAGCGGCGTCACGCCTTCGCGCGCGTCGTAGATGAACAGCGAGAGGTCGGCTTCTTCGATCGCCAACTCGGTCTGGGCGCGCATCCGCGCCTCCAGGCTCTCGTCGGCGACGTCCTCGAAGCCAGCGGTGTCGATCAGATGCAGGTCGAGGTCGCCCAGGCGGCCGTCGGCGTAGCGGCGGTCACGGGTGACGCCCGGCTGGTCGTCGACGATGGCCAGCTTCTTGCCGGCCAGACGGTTGAACAGCGTGGACTTGCCCACATTGGGGCGGCCGACGATGGCGAGTTTCAAAGGCATAGGGCGTCCAGTAGTCGATTTTCGCCCAAGTCGCAAAACGCGCCCGCGAAAGGCGCTGGAAAAGCGAACGCCCGGGCCAGCTTTCGCGGACCCGGGCTCAAGAGCGTTTCAAGTTGTCGAGCGAGCCCGAAAGCCCGCATCAGGCTTAGCGGATGGCGACCAGCTCCGCCTCGTCGGTGACGAGGTAGATCATGTCGCCGACCGCGATCGGGTTGATCAGCACCGAAGCGCCGATCTTCAGGGTCTTTTCCTTGACGCCGGTCTTGGCGTTCAGAGCGACGGCTTCACCGGTGCTGGACACCGTGATCAGGCGGCCATTGGCCAGGATCGGGGTCGACCAAAGGATCGGGTGCTTGGCGCGCTTCTTCTTCTGCTTCTTGGACAGGGCCTCGGTGTTGTTGAGGTCCTGGATCCAGTAGACCGAGCCGTTCTCGCGCGAGACGCAGATCACCTGGCCGGCCTTGTCGACCACATAGACGACGTCGCCGGACACCCATGGGGTGGTGATGGCGGTGACCGGCAGGCTCCAGCGGGCCTGGCCCGAGCGCAGGTCGGTGGCGGCGAAGACGCCCGAGTGGCTGACGGCGAAGACGTCGCCCTTGTAGATCACCGGGCGGCCCGGGATGTCGCGGATTTCCGACAGCGCGTTGGTGCGGCTGGCGCGGCTCAGGGCCTCGCTCCACAAGTCGTTGCCGTTGGTCGCGCGCAGGGCCACCAGTTCGCCCGAGGCGAAGCCGGCCACGACGGTGTCGCCGCTGACAGCGGGGGTCGAGGCGGCCAGAATGCGCGCCGGTTCGCTGAGGGCCTGGTAGGTCCAACCCGGCGCGCCGGTAGCGGCGTCGAAGGTCAGCAGTTCGTTGTCGGTCGAGACCACGAACACCCGGCCGTCGGCGACGGTTGGCGCGGCGTGGATCGGGGTGGTGACCTGCTGCGTCCAGTTCAGATTGCCCGAGGCGGCGTCGATCTGGGCCACGAAGCGGAAGCCCGAGGCGACATAGAGCTTGTTGTCGGCGCCGACGGCGAGGCCGCCGCCGAAGCCCGTGCGGTCATTCTTCTTGGGCAGCAAGCCCATGAAGCCCGCCTTCTTGATCGAACCGGCGGCCGGACGCAGGTCCTTGCGCCAGATCTGCGAACCCGATTTGGCGTCGATCGCCACGACATCGGCCTCGCCGTCCATCACGAAGATGCGGCCCTCGGCCGAAACCGGCGGCGCGGTGACGTGGAAGGTCTTGCCGCTCTTCTTGCCGAAGCCCTTCTTCCAGGCGATCTGGAAGTCCTTGCCGGCGTCGACGTGCTCGATCGACTGCTCGGCGTTGCCGCCGGGCAGTCGCCATTCAGTCTGCGCGACCGGTTCAGGCAGGAAGAAGTCGGCGCCCTTCAGCGATTCATTGGCCTCGACCTTCTGGTCGAAGGCGATGATCGAGATGCGCTGACCCTGGCTGGCGGTGGACTTGTTCTTGTCCTTGCCGTGGAACGGATTGAGCTTCGAAACCGTCGAGCAGCCGGTGACGGCCATGGACGCCGACATCAGCGCGACCAGGGCGACGGAACGCTTGGAGATCATCAGGCGGCTCATTGGGCGTTAGGGGCGGCTTGCGGCGCGAGGCCCGCGGGCAGTTGGCTCATCGGCGGCATGGGCGGCAGAGCGGCGGCGGCCTTCACCGCGGCGGCCAGGTCCTTGGCGGTGCCCGAGTCGATCAGCTGCATCGCCGCCTGGGCGCGCTGGCGCACCTCTTCGGACGTGCTGCTGTCCAGCGAATTGGCCAGGATCACGAAATCTCCGCGCGCGCCCTTCAGGTCGCCGGCCTGCAGCTTTGCGAAGGCCAGCGCTTCCTTGGCGTACACGCGGTACGGACTCTTTTCCCCCGCCAACGGCGTCAACCTCGACTCAAGATCCTTGTAGGGAGCCGTGTCCATCAGGGCGAAGGCGGATTTGAGGCGGGCTAGGTCGCCCAGCAGGACATTCGGCGCGGCCTTGGCGGCCTCGTCGAAATAGCCGATGGCCTCCTTGGTCTTGTTTTCTTCCAGGCGGATGTCGCCCATCTGCAGCAAGGCCAGGGCCTTGTAGCCCTGGGCGCCGCTGTCGGCGACGGCCTTGAACTGGCCAAAAGCGCTGGCTGGACCCTGCTTCTGGGCGGCTTCCAGCGCGGCCTGGTAGCCTTCCGAGGCCTTGTTGGCCTGGGTGGTCTGGTGCGAGGTCCAGCCCCAGTAGCCGCCTACGCCGATCACCACGGCCGCAACGGCCGCCGCTACGAACGGCAGCGACTTCACCGCCAGCGTACGATAGCGCTCCGAGCGAAGCTGTTCTTCGACTTCGTCAAAAACATCGACCACGAAACGAGGCTCCGAAACAGGCGCTAACCCAGGCACGCCGCCCGCACTGGAGCGACGCCGCTGGGTTGAAGACAGATTGTGGCGGGCGGAGGGCCGCTCGCCGAGGCGGCGAACCTATAGCGTGCCGCGCCGGGCCGCAACGCCCGCTGGAGCGGCGATTTCGATCGTCGTTCCAGGTTCGTCACGAAAGCGCTTCAGGGCTTCCTGGCGTAGTAGGTCTCGGCGTCGCCCGGAAAGCTGCGATCCTTCACGTCACGGGCGAATTCGGCCGCGGCACGCTCGATCTCGCCCTTCAGGTCGGCGTAGCGGCGGACGAATTTCGGGGTCCAGTCGAACAGGCCCAGCATGTCGTCGACGACCAGCACCTGGCCGTCGCAGCCGGCCGAGGCGCCGATCCCGATGGTCGGGACCGAGACGGCCTGCGTGACTTCACGGGCCAGGCTCTCGGCCACGCCTTCGACGACGATGGCGAAGGCCCCGGCCTCGGCGGTCAGGCGGGCCTCTTCCAGCACCTTGGCGCGGCCCGTCTCGTCCTTGCCCTTGGCCTTGAAGCCGCCTTCCAACAGCACCGCCTGGGGTCGCAGGCCGACGTGGCCCATGACCGGCACGCCGCGCTGGGTGAGATAGGCGATGGTCGCCGGCACGGTCGGGCCGCTTTCGACCTTCACCGCCTGGGCGCCCGTCTCCTTCATGATCCGGACGGCGTTGGCGTAGGCCTCTTCGTGCGAATTCTCGTAGGAGCCGAACGGCATGTCGATGACGACCATGGCCTTACGGGAGCCACGCATGACGGCCTGGCCGTGCAGGATCATCATCTCCAGGGTCACGCCGACGGTGTTGGGCAGGCCGTGGACGACCATGCCCAGCGAATCCCCTACCAGCAGCAGGTCGCAGGCCTCGTCCAGCGCGGCGGCGACCGGCGCGGTGTAGGCCGTCAGGCAGACGATGGGGACGCCGCCCTTGCGGGCGGTGATGTCGGGGGCGGCCAGACGGCGGACCGTCTCTTCACGATGGGCTGACAGGCGTTCGCTCCCTGAAGCGGGTCTTTTGAGACGCCGTTTGTGGGCTGGAACGCGCCGCGCCGCAACATGAACAGCGATAACCGTTCAGAACGGCGCGGCGCGTCCGACCTTGGTCCCGCCGCGTCAGAAGTCCTCGACCGCGCGCGTCACGAAGAACGCCAGCGCCACCACCGCCAGGCCCGCCGCCAGCCAGACCGCCTCGGCGCTGGACGGGGTGGTCAGCACGGCGTTGAACTTGGCCACGCCGGCGCTGATCTCGTTCTCCAGCGTGTGGCTGCCGTTCTTCGACAGCTGCGCGACTTCGCTGGAGAAGCGGGTCGACAGCAGCTGGAAGGCCGCGACCAGCCCCGCCGCGCCGCCCGCGACGGCGATAAAGAGTCGCCGCATCGCCCAGCCGCGATCCAGCTTGGCCGCGACCTCGGCATTGAACAGCGCCGCGTCTGGGAACGACGGCGGCTCGGCGAACATATGGCTTAGCTGGGCTTCGAAATCGGGTTCAGCCATGAGCTTCCCTCCTCGCGCCTTTCTCAGGTTGGGTTTCGGGCCGGGCGAGCTTCGCCCTGAGTTTATCCAAACCACGTTTGACATGGGATTTGACCGTGCCGATCGGGATATTCAAGGCCTCGGCCGCCTCGGCGTGGGACCAGTCGGCGCCGTAACACAGGGAAACGCACAGCCGCTCCCCGCGTGACAGCGACTTCAGGGCCTCGTCGAGGTCGATGCGACTGGCCGCGTCCCCCGACGCGTCGCGCGCCATGACGTCCTCGACCGGCTCGACAGTGTCCGAGAAGATCAGCCGCGCCTCGCGCTTGACCTTCTTCAGATAGAGCCGCGCGGCGATCTTCCTGATCCAGGCCCCGAAGGTCCCCTCCCCGCGGAACTCGGCGGCCTGTTCGAAACCGGTCATGAAGGCGTCCTGGGCCAGGTCGTCGGCGGTGGCCGAGTCGGCGCCCATGCGTCTCAAGAGACCGCGGACAGCCGAGCCGTGCCTGCGCACCAGCTCCCCGTAGGCCCGGCGATCCCCCCCCGCCGCTTGCGCGGCGAGCTCGACGTCGTGACCAGTTGGCGGGCGTTCCGTGCCCATTGGATCATGCCCCTCCCAAGGCTCGCGAGCCGCCTAGACCCGCTCTTCCTTGTTCGGATTGAAGAAGCTGAGGACGATGAAGGCCACGCCGATCACGACCGGGATGCAGGCGAAGCCGAAACCGTCGAAGTCGTTGCCGCCATGGATGAAGTCGCCGAAGTAGGTGGCGCCGGCGATGCCGATGCCGACTGCCAGCCAAATCACACCGGTGCGCAGATCGCGCAGGCGGGTCGGCGGCGTCTTCACGCTCCGGCTCATGGCCTCGATGACCTCGGGCGGGATCGGCTGGCCCTTCTCGATGGCCACGCGCAGGGTGCGCTGCATTTCGCGACGCTCACGGCTCTTGAAGTAGAACGGCAGGCAGACGATGGCGACGATCATGGCGAAAGCGCCGATCGGAACGATGATATCAGGACCCATTTTAAATCCTCCAACGAGTTGTTTGGACGACGCCCCCGCGCCGCCTTCACTAGTAAGAGGCGTTCACGGTCCTGATTGGAGGCGCCCGCCGGGATGAAACTTTCGTAAGGCCAATAGCTAGCTGATCGTAAGTCCCAGGCGACGCCATACCGAAGGGCCTCCGACCATCAGCACCGCCGCGACGAAAGCCCCGAGGGCCGCGACAGGCGCCAGCCCTGGCGCGATGATCTCCACCGCTCGCGTCAATATCGGCGCGCAGGCCCACATCACCAGGGCGATGACCGCCGCCCCGGCGGCGCTCGTCGTCAGCCGATCCACGAACACCTGGCGCTCGATCCGCGTCATCACCTCGGCGGTGAAGACGTCGGCGCGGCTCCGCTTGGGCGCCTCGCCCAGGAAAGCCGAAAGTTGATCGTCCAGGCTCATTGGGAACCTCCAAGAACAGACAGCAGCCGCTCACGGCCGCGGGTAACATGCGATTTCACGGTGCCCAGGGGAAGCCCGAGCGCATCGGAGACCTCGGCATGCGACCAGCCTTGCCCCAGGCACAGGGTGACACAGGCGCGCTGGTCTTCCGGCAGAGTCGCCAGGGCCTTTTCGAGGGCCATGCGGTCCTCGGCCCCGACCTCGGCGGTCGCCTCCAGTTCCTGCTCTCCCCGCCACGTCTCGTCGCGAGCGGCGGCGCGCTGGGCGCCGCGTCGCTGCGAAAGGGCCTTCTTCCAGGCCACGCCATAGAGCCAGGCCCGGAAGCCCTCGTCCTCACGCAGCCTGGGCAGGCCGGCCCAGGCCGCCACGAAGGCCTCTTGGGCGATGTCGTCGGCGTCGATCCAGCCGCTCTTGCGCAGGAAGCCCCGCAGCGCCTTCTCGTGGATCGCCACCAGCCGCGCGAAAGCGGCCTGGGAGCCCGCGCGCGCCTGCCTGACGAGCGCGGCGTCCATCAGATCGTCGGACCGTTTCGGTCGAGCAGCACCTGGACCAGGGTCGCCGCGCAGAGGGCGCCCAGAACGAAGGCGACGATCGTGAAAGCCTCACCCGAACCATAAAGGTCGGTGGCCGCCGAGACCGCGAAACCCGCGCTCAACAGGCCAAACAACACGACCTGATACCAGCTGCGTTCGCGGCGGCGACGATAGCGGGGACGGTCATCGTCCAGGTTTTCGTCGGGCCAGCGCCGCTCCAGCTTGCTCAGCAGTTCGGCCGGCGGATCGCGGCCGGCGGCGGCATAGGTCTTGATCAGGTCCAGCGTCTCGCGGTTGGCCTGGTAGGATAGCCAACTGCGCCAAGCCCCCACCATGAAGGCGCTGATCGGAAAGATCAGCCACCAGAACTGACGGAAAAGGTCCTCGAACATCTCGCGCCCTCAGCGTTGCAGTTGCGCCAGCAGCGCGGCCGGCGGGTCACGGCCCTCGACGGCCAGCTCACGCAGGGTCTTCACCACTTCGCGACGGGCGCGGTAATTCAGCCAAGCGCGCAAGGCGCTCAACGCCATGGCGCCGATCGGGAACATCAGCCACCAGAAGTCACGGAACAGGTTGTCCACGGTCAGGTCCTTCGATCAGGGCGCGATCATTCGCGCTTTCGAAGGTTAGTCGCCGCCGACCGCCGAGCTGGATGCGGAGACGTACGAAATAATTTCCGACATCGTGGCGAACGACACCGTGGGCTGGTGCTGGGCCAGGATCGAGGGCTTGGCGTAGCCCCAGCCGACGGCGCCGCAGTCCAGGCCCACCGCGCGGGCGGCCTCGATGTCGCGGGTCTCGTCGCCGATGCAGATGACCTTGTCACGGCTGACGCCCCGGGCCGTGACCTGCTTGAACTTGCGGGCCTTGCCGAACAGCGAAGCCCCGCAGGCATAGAGACTGATCAGGTCGCCCAGCTCCTCGCCCAGCACGCGCCGGATCACCGCCTCGCTGTTGGAGCTGACCACCGCGATTTTCACGCCGGCCGCGTGCAGAGCGCGCAGCATCTGGGCGGTCTCGGGGAACAGCGGAATAGTGTGGGCGTCGGCGGCCATCAGCTTCTTGCCGGCGCGGGCGATCAGCGGCAGCTTCCAGGGCGAGACGCCAAGATAGCGGATGACCTCGCGGGTGCTGCGCCCACGCAGCATCTCGATCTCTTCATTGGTGACGGTCTTGAAGCCGTACCGGCGCGCCATCGGATTGACAGCCCGCATCATCCAGGCCGCGCTGTCGGCCAGCGTGCCGTCGAAATCGAAGATGACCAGTTCGTATCGCGAGACAGCGTCCCCCACGCGTCAAAAACCCCCTCATGGCTCGCGACGACGCGAGACCTTCCGTCCAGTGATAGACTGATCCTCTGGAAATTGTCGTCTTAAACTTCGCTCTCGACGCTAGGGAAGCTCGGGACGCTAGGGAAGCTCGGATGGATCGCGGCCTAGCCGATCGCGGCTTCGTAGATCTCGGGCTTGAAGCCGACCAGCCGGCGGCCGCCCAGGTCCAGCACCGGGCGCTTGATCATCGACGGCTGGGCCAGCATCAGGGCGATGGCCTTGTCGGCGTTCAGGTCCTGGCGATCGGCCTCGTCCAGCTTGCGGAAGGTCGTTCCAGCGCGGTTCAGGATCGTCTCCCAGCCGTGCTCCCGGACCCAGCCTTCCAGCGTCGCGCGATCGATCCCGACCACCTTGTAGTCGTGGAAATCGTAGGCGCGGCCGCGCGCTTCCAGCCACTTGCGCGCCTTGGCGACCGTGTCGCAGTTCTTGATGCCATACATGGTCGGGGTCATGGCTGGGTCTCCTGGAGCGAATCCGCGTGATCCTAGCTGGTCAGATCCCAGGCCTGGAGCACGATGTGCTGGGTCTGGCCCAGCTTGCTTTGAACCAGCACGAAACGATCCACCGTCCAGCGGATCGGCGCGATGGCCTGGGCCGGGATTACCTGGCTGTCGTAGAGCAGCGTGATGTGCGGGGTGAAGCTGCTGTCGGGCTTCAACCTGACCCAAGCCATCGCCTCGCCAAGCGCCTTCTGGAACGCGATCAGGTCTTGCACGCCCTCCCCGCCCTGCAGCGTGAAGGGGTTGTTGCCCGGCCGGTTGGCGAAGCTGACGGCCTGATCGAACGCGACCTCGAACGGCGCTGCCTTCAGAGCCGCACCGGCGTCCTTACCTTTCGCCACGATGTCGTTGGGCAGACCCACATAGTCGCCCAGGTGATGCAATGTGATGTGGAAGCGGTCGGTCAGCAGCGGCGGGCCGCGCAGGTCCAGGGCCACCTTCAGCCGGCGAGCCTCGGCGGCGATCCGTTCGGCCGTCGCGGCGTCAGGATACAGCAGGAACATCAGCCGGTCGGTCGGCGTCGGCGGGTCGAAACCCGGCAGGCCCATCTGCAATGTCTCGGCCATCCGGCGCCTCCTGTCTCGCCGCGAGGGTTAAGCCGCTTCGGGTTCTAATCCAACGGGTCAAGGAAGCGCCGCATTACAATTCGTTTACGAGCGTAATCGCTGGCTTGACGCGGTCGTTTACGTGCGTAATCGTTAGAGCATGGATATCAACCCACAACGCATCAGCGCCGCCGAGAGCGAAGTCATGAAGGTGCTTTGGGCCGACAGCCCCAAGCCCGCCGAGGACGTCCTGGCCATCCTGGCCAAGGACCACGGCTGGGCCGAGGGCACGGTGAAGACCCTCCTGAACCGCCTGCTGAAGAAGGGCGCGATCGCCGCCGACAAGGATGGCCGCCGCTTCCTCTACCGCCCTCTGGTCGGCCGCGAGGACTATGTGGACTCCGAGAGCCAGGGCCTGCTGGACCGCCTGTTCGATGGCCGCCTGGCGCCCTTGGTCAGCCACTTCTCCAAGCGCGAGAAGCTGAACCCCGAGGACATCGCGGAACTGCGCCGCTTGCTGGACAAGATCGACGATGACCAGTGATCTGATCCTCTTCCTGGCCAAGGCCAATCTCGCCCTGGCGGCGGCGGTCCTGTTGGTGCTGGCCCTGCGCAAGCCGGTCCGCGCCGCGTTCGGAGCCCGCAGCGCCTACGCCCTGTGGCTGGTCGCGCCCCTGTCGATCCTGGCCCTGCTCATCCCGGCCCGCACCATCACCGTGTCCTCGCCGGTCGCCCCTCGACCGACAGCTTCGGTCGTCACGGCCCAAGCGCCCTCGTCCACCAAGGCCGCGCCGTCCCCGATCCTCGTACCAAGGCAGGTCAGGGCTCTGCCGGTCGCCGAGATCGTGTTGGGCCTGTGGGCCTTCGTCGCCTTCGCCGGCCTGATCGTCCAGGCCGAGCGCCAGCGTCGCTTCGTCCGGTCGCTGGGCCGCCTCAGCGTCACCGACGACGCCAGCCTGCTGCTGGCGGAGCGTCCCGGCGTAGGCCCGGCCGTGATCGGCGCCCTGGCGCCCTGCGTGGTGCTGCCCGCCGACTTCGCCGAGCGCTTCACGCCCGAGGAGCAGGCCCTGATCATCGCCCACGAGCGCAATCACCTCGCCGTTGGCGACGCCCAGATCAACGGCGTGGTCACCGGCCTGCGGTGCCTGTTCTGGTTCAACCCCTTCGTCCACCTGGGCGCGGCCGTGCTGCGGATCGATCAGGAGATCGCCTGTGACGCCGCCGTTCTGTCTCGCCACCCCAAGACCCGCCGCGCCTATGGCGAAGCCATGCTGAAGACCCAGCTGGCCGCCTTCGCCCCGCCGATGGGCTGTCATTGGCCCGCCTCGGCCAACAACCAACTGAAGGAGCGCTTCACCTTGCTTACCCGTCACCATGCCCAACGCGGCCGCCATCTGGCCGGCGCGGCCGCTGTCGCGGTCCTCAGCCTCTCGGCCGGCGTCGCCGCCTGGGCCGCCCAGCCGGCCCAAGTCGTCCAGCGGAGCCCCGACCAAGCCAAGTCAGCCGTTGCCCGTCACCTGGGCCAACCGCTGTTCGAGGCCGTGCGCGCCAAGGACATCGCCGCCGTGCGCGAACTGATCGCCCTGGGGGCCGATGTGAACACGGTGGTCGTCGGCGACGGCTCGCCGCTGATCGAGGCCGCCCGGCGCGGCCGGATGGACATCGTCCAGGCCCTGCTGGCGGCCGGCGCCGATCCGAACCTGGCCGTGCGCGGCGACGGCGCCCCGCTGATCCAGGCCTCGTTGTCCGGCCACCTCGACATCGTTCAGGCCCTGGTGGCGCGCGGCGCCAATGTCGAGATCTTCGTCCCCGGCGACGAGACCCCGCTGATCAACGCGGCCCAGGCCGGCAGCCTGCCCATCGTTACCTACCTGGTCGAGCACGGCGCCGACGTGAACCGCGCGGTCGAGGCCAATGAAGGCGAGATACGCTCTCCGCTCGGCCAGGCTCGCAAGAACGGCCACGGCGCGGTCGTGAACTACCTGAAGACCCGGGGCGCGCGGTCCTAAGGGACCCGCCCCAAACTTCCCCTTTAAAATCAGCGAGTTTTTCAACGATGGCGATCATCGACGCCCGAACCTTGCCTGACGCCAGCCGGATCGAAGCCGATCTTGTGATCATCGGCGGCGGCCTGGCCGGCATCACCCTGGCCAAGGAGCTGGCCGGCGGCCCGCTGAAGGTCGCGATCCTGGAGAGCGGCGGCCTGGAAATCGACATGGAGAACCAGGCCCTCTACGCCGGCTCCGGCGTCCAGACGGCGCCCGGCAATCCCGACCGGCCATTCGACAACTATCCCGCTCAGTCCCGCATCAGGGCTCTGGGCGGCTCGGGCCACGTCTGGGGCGGCAAGTGCGGACCGCTGGATCCCGCCGACTTCGCCGAGCGGTCCTGGATCCCCTACAGCGGCTGGCCGGTCACCCGCCCGCGGATGCAGACCTACTATGACCGGGCCTGCGACCTGCTGGAGATCCCGCGCTTCCCGCTGGAGATGGCCAAACCGACCGAACCCGAGCGCCAGCCCCTGGCGTTGGACCCGGCCGACGGCTTCTTCCCGGCGCCGAGGGTGTTCTCGAAGTTCTCCGGCGGCGGCGACAAGGCGGCTTTCGACGCCTGGCGGACGAAGTTCGCCGAGGCTCCGAACATCACCGTCTATCTCTACGCCAATGTCGTGAAAATCCGCCGGCAAGACGCTGAAATCGTTGGGCTGGATGTCGCCTGTCTCAAAGGCTCGCGCCACACCGCCAAGGCCAAGCGCTATGTGCTGGCGACCGGCGGCATCGAGAACGTCCGCCTGTTGCTGGCCTCCGACGACCTGGGCAACAGCCACGACCTGGTTGGGCGGTTCTTCCAGGGCCACGTCACCTACTCGAACGACGGCGACGCCGAGACCGAAGGCTCGGTGGTGGCCGTCACCCGCGCCGCGCCGATGGAGCTCTACGCGCCGTCCAAGCGCCTGGCGGCCCACTGCGTTATCGGCTCTGGCCTGCAGGCCCAGGCGCGGATGAAGACCGGCAACTTCACCGCCACGCTTTACAAGTCCACGCCTTCGGGAACCGAGACCAAGGTCGGCGCGGATACGCAAACGATCCGCCGGACCAGCGGCCGCGTCGCTGGTCAGGAAGAGGCCCAGTTGCTGGGCTATTTCGCCATGACCGAGCACTTCCCCAATCCCGACAGCCGCGTGACCCTGGATCCGGAACACAAGGACCCGCTGGGCATGCCGCGCGTGCGCCTGACCTGGGCCTATGGCGAGAAGGACTATGCCGATCTGGAGCGGTCGGTGGCGGGGCTGGCCGACGCGTTCGGCGCCGCTGGCCAAGGCCGGCTGTGCTGGTCGATCCCGCGCGACAAGCTGCTGGCGACGTCGAGCGCCTCGCGCCACCACATGGGCGCGACGCGGATGCACGCCGATCCGAGAAAGGGCGTGGTCGACGCCGACCTGCGCCTGCACGAGGCCAGGAACCTCTATGTCGCCGGCAGCTCGGTGTTCCCGACTTCCGGCATCGTCAATCCGACCCTGACCATCCTGGCGCTGTGCATGCGCCTGGCCGATCACCTGAAGAGCGAGACCGCACAATGACCAGCCGCCGCGACCTCCTGGCCGCTCTTGTGGCGCTGGCCGCTACCCCGGCCCTAGCCCGCGCCGCGACACCCGACGCCTTCGCCGGCCTCGACCCCGCCGCCGTGCAGCGGATCGGCAAGGCCTGGCGCGAACTGTATCCGAACGTCAATGCGGCCGTGCTGGCCAAGCGCCTCTTCCCGGCCGGACGCGGTCTCGCCGCCCTGCCCCGCCTGCGCGCCCAGGCCGCCGCCGATTTCCGAAAAGGATCGGTCTTCGCCTATCGCGGCTGGCGACTGTCGGACACCGAAGGCGCGCTGCTGGCCCTCCTGTCGTTCGAGACCTAGGACGCCTTCGCCGTGCCGGCGGTGGCCGTGTCGACCCGTGTCCAGGTCTGCGACTTGCAGAGGATGTTGGGCAGCAGGCAGCCCTTGGCCTTCAGCGAGGCGCGGTCCAGCAGCTTGACCTGGCCCGAGAAGGTCATGTCCAGGTCGGGCACATAGACGCGGCCCTTCCACTCGTTGGGATCCGAGACGGCGAAGTCGCGCAGCAGTTGCATGCCGACAAGGTCCTGGTTCTTTTTCTTCCTGACGTCTTCGCGCGCGTCGGCATTGGCCCAGACGACTACGCCGCAGGTGCGGGCTTCGCACGGCTTGATCTCGATATGGACGCTGCCCTTGGGGTTGCGCCAGACGCCGTAGATGTCGCCGGCGCGCGGCGCGGCTCCGGTCTGAGCCGTGGCGGCTCCCGCGCCGGCCCACAGCGCCAGCGCCACAACCAGTCCACGCGTCATGCTTCGGCTCATCACGGCTCTTCTCTCATCGGCTGCGCCAGCGGGCTCGTCCCTTCGGGCGCGCGAAGCTAGCCGCTCGGAAAGACGAGGTGAAGCCGTCAGAATTGAGGCGTCCCCCTATTCGGTTAGCCCGTGCGCCAATCGGCCCCCGTCGCGGCGAACAAGCGAATGGCGTCGACCAGGCGTTGGCCTTGCGCGCGCGCCTGGGCCGAGCGGGCGGCGTTGAGGGTGCGCTGAGCGTCGACGACCTCCAGCAACGTGCCGCCGCCCTTGTCGAACGCGACCCGGGCCAAGCGCAGGCGCTCGGTCGCCTGCTGCTCGCGGCGGGCGTGCGCCGCCAGCGCCGCCTCGTCGGATGACAGCGCCGACAGCGCGTCGGCGACCTGGCCGAAGGCGGTCAACACGGTCTGCTGGTAGCGGGCGCTGGCGGCGCGCGCGGCCTCACGGGCCTGCTGTCGACGGGCCCTCAGGGCGCCGCCGTCGAAGATCGGGGCGGTCAGGCCGGCGCCCAGGTCCCAGCCGCTGGCGTCGTACGAGAAGATATCCCCCGGCTTAAGCGCGCCCTGGGTCAGCGAGGCCGTCAGCTTCAGGTCCGGATAGAGGTCGGCTGTCGCCACGCCGATGTCGGCGGTGGCGGCATGAAGCTCAGCCTCGGCGACCAGGATATCCGGCCGCTTGCGCACCAGTTGCGACGGCAGGGTCACCGGCACGGGCGCGCTCAGTACCATGGTCGAGAGGTCGAAGGCCGGCGCGCTCCAGTCGGCCGGGGCCTTGCCCACAAGCACGGCCAGGGCGTGACGGGCGGCGGCCAGTTCGCCTTGCAGCGCCGGCACCTGGGCGCGATCCTCTTCCATCTGGCTGGCGGCCGAGACCTTGGCCAGGCTGGTCGAGCCGCCCAAGGCGTTGGCCTCGCGGATCAGCTCGATATTGGCTTGGTCGTCGGCGATCATCCGCTCGACACTGGCGATCTGGGCTCGCAACGTGGCGATGGTCGCGGCTTGGAGGGCGACATTGGCGGTCAGGCTGAGATAGGCCGCCTCGGCGCGACGGCCCTGGGCTTCGGCCCGAGCGGTGGCGCTCTCGATGCGGCGCTTGTTCCCGCCCCACAGGTCGAGGTCGTAGCTGACCGCGCCGCCAATCGAATAGAGGCTGAAGGTCGGGTTGCTGAGCTGGATGTCTCCGAAGCCCGTGAAGCCGAACGCCTGCAGGTTGGCGCGCTCGCGGGAGATGCCGGCATTGCCCGTGACCTGAGGGCCAGCGACGCCGCGCGCCTGGGCCAGGGCCGATTGCGACTGAGCCAGGGTGGCGTCGGCCTCGGCCAGGGTGGGACTGTCCTTCAGCGCCTGGCGGATGACAGCGTCCAGCTCGGGCGAGTTCAGAGCCGTCCACCACGGACCGGCGCTGGCGGCTTGAGCGTCGAGGCGCGCAGCGGCCGGGGCCGTCTCGCCCGCGCCCAGGGTCGAGGCGGTCTTGGGCGCGTCGGGCGCCTTGAAGTCCGGGCCGACCGTCGCGCAGGCGGTCAGGCTGGAAGCCGCCAGCAACGTGGCGATCAGCTTAGTGGTCGGAGACATTGGCGGCCTTCGCCCCGGGCTTCGGGGTACGCATGAGAAGAATGAGCGGCGCGCAGGCGATGGTGATCACCAGCATCAGCCGGAAGTCGTCGAGATAGGACAGCATCGCCGCCTGCCGACCGATGACACCGTTGAACGCGGCCATGGCGGCCTCGGTCGAGAAGACGTTCGGGGCGTAGGCCTGGTACAGCGGGTTGTCGGGCCGTGCGTGCTCGACCAGCACCGCGTGGTGCTTCTCGATGCCGCTGACGAACAGGGCCTGCATGATCGAGATGCCCGCCGCCGAACCGATGTTGCGGATCAGGGTAAAGAGCCCCGCGCCCTCGGCCCGGTGCCGCGGCATGACCTTGGCGAAGGCGATGGTGCTGAGCGGCACGAAGATCAGGCCGGTGCCCACGCCCGACAGAAAGCCCGACGTGATGAGCAGCGTCGTGTCCATCTGTAGATTGTAGTGGCTCATCTGCCAGAGCGAGAGCGCGCTGATCGCCAGGCCGATGCTCAGGATCAGCTTGATGTTCATCCGGCCCATCAGCTGGCCCACCGTGAACATGGCGATGAACGAGCCCAGGCCGCGCGGCATGGAGACGAGCCCCGTGAAGGCGACCGGATAGCCCAGCAGGGTCTGCATCAGCGGCGGCAGCAAGGCCAGGGTGCTGTAGAGCAGTATGCCGATGAAAAAGCCGAACAGGCAGCAGGTGACGAAGTTGCCGTCGGCCAGCAGCTCGCGCGCCACGAACGGCTTCTCGGCCGTCGCTAGCTGAACGCCGAACACCCACAGCGCGATGACGGCGACGATCAGTTCGATCCAGATCTCGCGCGAGCCCAGCCAGTCCTGACTTGGGCCGCGGTCCAGCATCAGCTGGAAGGCGCCGATGGCGATGGCCAAGGCTAGAAAGCCCAGGGTGTCGAACTTGCGTTTCTCGCTGCTTCTCTTCTCGGACAGGAAGAAGAACACGCCGCACAAGGCCAGGATGCCGATCGGCAGGTTGATGAAGAACACCCACCGCCAGTCGAGATTGTCGGTCAGCCAGCCGCCCAGGCCGGGGCCCAGCAGCGGGCCAAGCACCGCCCCGGCGCCCCAGACGGCCATGGCCTGGCCGTGGCGCTCGGGCGGATTGATGTCCAGCAGCACGGCCTGGGACAACGGGATCAGAGCCGCTCCAAACAGGCCTTGCAGCAAGCGGAACAGCACGATCTCGACCAGGTTCTGGGCCACGCCGCACAGCATCGAGGCGGCGGTGAAGCCGATGATCGAGACGATCAGCACCATCTTGCGGCCCATCCGCTCGGTCAGGAAGCCGGTCAGCGGCGTCATGATCGTCGAGGCCACGATGTAGGAGGTCAGCACCCAGGTGATCTGATCGGTCGAGGCCGAGACGCTACCCTGGATGTGCGGCAGGGCGACGTTGGCGATCGTGGTGTCCAGCGAGATCATGATCGTCGCCAGCATCACCGAGATGGTGATCGGCGTGCGATTGGCGACATCGCGCGCGTGACCGTCCTGGAGCGCCTTTGGGGTCATCCGCGCTTGCCCGAACGGATATCCACCGTGGCCTTGGCGCTGAGCCCCGCCGACAGGTTGCTCGGCGCCGCCTGGTCCAGGGTCAGGCGCACGGGCACGCGCTGGACGACCTTGACCCAGTTGCCCGTGGCGTTCTCGGCCGGCAACAGAGCGAAGCTGGCGCCGGTGCCGGGGCTGAAGCTGGCGACATGGGCCTTCAGCGGCTTGTCATAGGCGTCGACCTTGATCGTGGCCGGCTGGCCTACGCGCATGTGGGCCAGCTGGTCTTCCTTGAAGTTGGCCTCGATCCAGGGCTTGCCCGAGATCAGAAAGAACAGCGGCTTGGACGCCTCGACGCGCTGGCCGACCTGAAGTTGCTCGACCTTGGCGATGACGCCGTCCGTCGGGGCGATGACAGCGGCGTAGGAGCGGTCCAGCTTGGCGCGCTCCAGCTTGGCGGTGGCCTCCAGAATGCCGGGCTGGCCTTCGGTGGCGATGTCGGCGCGGCCGCCGAGGTCGGCAAGGGCCGTCGCGATCTGCTGCTGGACGATAGCGACCTGGCGCTGGGCCTGGTCGGCGGCGTGACGGGCCTCGTCCGCTTGCGCCTTGGTGGCGACGCCCGCGGCGGCGAGATCGCGCTGGCGGGCGGCCTCGCGCTGGGCGTAGCCGGCCGTCTCCTGAACGGCGGCGAGATCGGCCAGGCGCTGGTTGTAGACCGCGCGCTTGCCCTGAACGTCGAAGCGAGCCTGCGCCAGGGCGGCCTCGGCCTGCGACACCGCCACCTGGTAGTCGGCCGGGTCGAGACGGAACAGCAGCTGCCCCTTGGCCACGCGCTGGTTCTCCTGCACGTCGATCTCGACCACGCGGCCATCGATGCTGGTGCTGATGCCCGTGCGGCTGGACTGGACATAAGCGTTGTCGGTGGTCTCGGACTTGCCGCCCGTCAGTAAGACGAAGATGCCGATGCCCACGAGAACGACCAGCGGCGCGCCGATCATCAACGGCCAGCGCAGCCGCTGGCCCAGGGTCTTCTCGCGCCGCCTGTTGGCCGCGCCGACCTCGGCCTCGGCAATGGCGTCGTAACCTTCAGCGTCGCTCACGCGCTGCTCCACGTCTCGATAGGTTTTGGGGAATCGTCGAGGTTCGTTCGGCTCGCGAACCTTGCCCCTCAGATAGGGCTCGGCCTGTCATGAGAGAAATGATATGTCTTCACGACAGCCATGAACGCCATTAATTTTAGAACCGCCGACCTCAATCTCTTCCGGGTGTTCGTCACCTTGCTGGAAGAGAAGAACGCCACGCGCGCCGGCGAGCGCCTGGGGCTGTCTCAGTCCGCCGTGAGCCATTCGTTGCGCCGCCTGCGCGAAATGGTCGGCGACGACCTTTTCGTCAGAGGCCAGACGGGCCTGCGCCCGACGCCACGCGCGCTGGAGATCGCCGACACGGCCCGCACCGCCCTGAAGCTGCTGGAGAGCGCCGTCACCAACCAGCGGTTCGATCCGGCGGTCGATACGCACACCTTCAACATCGCGGCCGGAACCTACATCTCCTACGTCCTGGGCCCGCTGATCGCCGAGCGGGTGATCGCCAGCGCGCCGAACGTCCAGATCCATTTCCACAACCTCTATGCCGGCATGACCGAGGACCTCGACACCGGGCGGCTGGACATGGTCGTCGGCTGCTTCGAGGCCATCCCAGGTCGGTTCTCCTACAGTCCGCTGTTCGAGGAGACCGGCGTATGGGTGCTGCGCGCCGACCATCCCATGGTCGCGGGCGGCATCGACTACGACACCCTGGCCCGCCTGCCACGCCTGGGCGTATCGGGCGGCGGCAACGACGATCCCGACCGCACCTCGGCCGGGCACCTCGGCCTACGGCGCGTGACCTCGTGGGGCGACACCTATGCCCTGGGCGAAAATCCCTATCAGCCGTTCACCGTGCAGGACTCGTTCAGCGCCATGAACATGGTCGGCCGCTCGGACATGACCTGCATCCTGCCACGGCGCCTGGCCCAGCTGGCCGCCGACCGCGGCAAGGTGTTCATGGTCGAACCGCCGAACGCCACGCCCCCCACGCCGTTCGGCGCGGTGCTGCGCGCCAGCGACGCGGCGGACTCGCCCAACGGCTGGCTGCTGGACCTCTGCCGGGAAGCAGCGGCCCAGCTCTAACCTTTGGATCTACTCGACCTGGCTGACGTCGCGCACCGCGCCGCGGGCGGCGTTCGTGGTCATGGCGGCGTAGGCGCGTAGGGCCGGACTGACCTCGCGCTTGCGGTCCAGCGGCTTCCAGGCCTTGGACCCGCGCGCCTCCTGCGCTGCGCGGCGATCGGCCAGAACGGCATCCGACACCTCCAGCGTGATGCCCCGGTTGGGAATGTCGATCAAGATCGAGTCGCCGGTCTCGACCAGGGCGATCAGGCCCCCCTCGCCCGCTTCGGGCGAGACGTGACCGATCGACAGGCCCGAGGTGCCGCCTGAGAAGCGGCCATCGGTGATAAGGGCGCAGGCCGCGCCCAGACCTTTCGATTTCAGATAGGTGGTCGGGTACAGCATCTCCTGCATCCCCGGACCGCCCTTGGGCCCTTCGTAGCGGATGACCACCACCTCGCCGGCCACGACCTTGCCGCCCAGGATGCCGCTGACCGCCGCCTCCTGGCTTTCGAAGACGCGCGCCGTGCCCCGGAACGTCAAGATCGAGTCATCGACGCCCGCTGTCTTCACGATGCAGCCCTCGGGGGCCAAGTTGCCGAACAGCACGGCCAGGCCGCCGTCCTTCGAGAACGGATGCTCGACCGAGCGGATGACGCCCTTCTCGCGGTCCAGGTCCAGGCTCTCCCAGCGGGCGGCCTGGCTGAAGGCGATCTGGGTCGGCTTGCCGCCCGGCGCGGCGCGGAACAACTCGTGAGCGACGGCGCTGTTGGTGCGGCCGATGTCCCAGCGCGCCAGGGCCTCGGCCATGGTCGTGGCGTGGACGGTCGGCTGGGTGGTGTCGATCAGCCCACCGCGTTCCAGCTCGCCCAGGATAGCCATGACGCCGCCGGCGCGGTGGACGTCCTCCATGTGCACGTCGGCCTTGGCCGGCGCGACCTTCGAGAGGCACGGCACGCGACGCGAAAGGCGGTCGATGTCCTCCATCTTGAAGTCGACCCCGCCCTCTTGGGCCGCTGCCAGAAGGTGCAGCACGGTGTTGGTCGAGCCGCCCATGGCGATGTCCAGGCTCATGGCGTTCTCGAACGCCGCCCGCGTGGCGATGCCGCGCGGCAGGGCCGTGGCGTCGTCCTGCTCGTACCAGCGTTGGCAGAGGTCGACGACCAGGCGGCCGGCCTCCTTGAACAGGGCCTCGCGATCGGCGTGAGTGGCCAGGACCGAGCCGTTGCCGGGCAAAGACAGACCCAGGGCCTCGGTCAGGCAGTTCATCGAGTTGGCGGTGAACATCCCCGAGCACGAGCCGCAGGTCGGGCACGCGGCCTTCTCGATCGCGGTGACTTCCTCGTCGGTATATTTGTCGTCGGCCGCCACCACCATGGCGTCGACCAGGTCCAGGGCGCGGATCTCGCCCTTCACCCGCACCTTGCCAGCCTCCATCGGCCCGCCCGAGACGAAGACCACCGGGATGTTGAGGCGCATGGCGGCCATCAGCATGCCGGGCGTGATCTTGTCGCAGTTTGAGATGCAGACGATGGCGTCGGCGCAGTGAGCGTTGACCATGTATTCGACGCTGTCGGCGATCAGCTCGCGGCTGGGCAGCGAGTACAGCATCCCGCCGTGGCCCATGGCGATGCCGTCGTCGACGGCGATGGTGTTGAACTCCTTGGCCACGCCGCCAGCCGCCTCGATCTCGCGGGCGACCAGCTGGCCCAGGTCCTTCAGGTGCACGTGGCCTGGGACGAACTGGGTGAAGCTGTTGGCCACGGCGATAATCGGCTTGCCGAAGTCCTCGTCCTTCATGCCCGTCGCGCGCCAGAGGCCGCGAGCTCCCGCCATGTTGCGGCCGTGGGTCGAGGTGCGTGAGCGATAGGGAGGCATGGCAAATCTCAATGTCGGCGATGGGGTTATTTAAGGCCGTTTCACCCGCTCTCAAAATATATTAGTTCAGCACCATTAGGTCGCTGAGAGTATCAATGGACGCGCGCCCGCTCCGCCACTTCGTCGCCGTGGCTCAGACCCTGCACTTCGGCCGCGCCGCCGAGAGGCTGGGCATGACCCAGCCGCCACTCAGTCAGTCGATCATGGGCCTTGAGCGCGACCTGGGCGCGCCGCTGTTCGAGCGCACCAAGCGCAGCGTCCGCCTGACCGCCTTGGGCGAGCAATGGCTGCCGCATGTTCAGGAGACGCTGGCGGCGCTGGACGGCCTGCCTGGCCTGGCCCAGCGGATGCGCGACGGCCAGACCGGCTACCTGGCGCTGTCGTTCGTCAGCACCGCCGACTACAGCGTCCTACCGTCGCTGGTGCGGCGCTACTCCCAGGCCTATCCGGACGTCGAGATCCGCCTGTTCGAGGCCACTAGCGACGTACAGATCCCGGCCATCGTCAGCGGCGAACGCCACGCCGGCATCATCATCCCGCCCGCCGACCATCCCCTGCCGCCGGCCCTCGCCTACCGCCGCCTGCTGCGCGAGCCGCTGGTCGCCGCCGTGCCTAGCGCCTGGATCGAGGACGGCCGCATCGCCCGCGAGACCGAACTCTCCAGCGCCGAGGTGCTGGCCTCGCCGCTGATCCTGTTCCCCAAGCACGTGGCCCCAGCGTTCCACGACCTGGTCACCGGCTATTTCGCCTCCTTGGGCGGGACGGTGCGGATCGTCCAGGAGGCGATCCAGATGCAGACCATCATCAGCCTGGTCTCCAGCGGTCTGGGAATCGCCCTCGTACCGGCTTCGCTGCGCAACCTGGCGCGGGCGGGGGTCAGCTACGTCCCTCTGGCCGGCGCGGCCCCGATGCTGGAGACGGGCCTGGCCTGGCGGCGCGACGACCTCACCCCCACCCTGGCCAACA
This sequence comes from Caulobacter sp. FV1ye6ST, assembly GCF_058681225.1. Taxonomy (NCBI): domain Bacteria; kingdom Pseudomonadati; phylum Pseudomonadota; class Alphaproteobacteria; order Caulobacterales; family Caulobacteraceae; genus Caulobacter; species Caulobacter sp. FV1ye6ST. The sequence goes on along the minus strand of NZ_CM178733.1, from coordinate 2,103,973 downwards.
TCCTGAATCTGCTGGACGAGGCCTAGCGCGCGCCGCGGCTCGGGGCTTGGCTCGGGACGGGTGATGATCCGGATGACCGTGGTCAGAAGCCGAAGTCGCTCAAGCCCGGATGATCGTCGGGACGCCGGCCCAGCGGCCAGCGGAACTTGCGGTCGGACTCGGCGATCGGCTGCTCATTGATGCTGGCGTGACGGTTGCGCATCAGGCCGTCGGCGTCGAACTCCCAGTTCTCGTTGCCGTAGGCGCGGAACCAGTTGCCGCTGTCGTCGTGATATTCGTAGGCGTAGCGCACGGCGATGCGATTGCCCTCGAAAGCCCACAGCTCCTTGATCAGCCGATAGTCCAGCTCCTTGGCCCACTTGCGCTCCAGGAAGGCCTGGGCCTGATCACGGCCGTTAAGGAACTCGGCGCGGTTCCGCCATCGCGTGTCGGTCGTATAGGCCAGAGCGACCTTGGCGGCGTCGCGGCTATTCCAGCCATCCTCGGCCAGGCGGACCTTCTCGATGGCGGTTTCGCGGGTGAACGGGGGCAGCGGCGGACGGGACATGGGTTTCTCTCTCGGGGATCAAAGGGCTAGTTGCAGCGCCTCGCCTTCGGCGGCCGGAACGGCGCGGCAGATCAGCGCCTCGTCCTCGGCGACCGCAGCGGTCGGCGGCGTGAGATAGGAGACAGCGCCTTGCAGCACTCTGGTCTTGCACGAACCGCAACTTCCGGCCCGGCAGCTGAATTCGGGCCGCAGCCCCCGCGCTTCGGCCAGCTCCAGCAGCGTACCCGAGCCAGGCTCCCAACGGGCCTCCTTGGCGGACTCCATGAAGAAAACCGGCTTGGAGCTTGTCGCTGGCAGAGGGCCGGCCTTCGCGGGCGCGGCCCCAAGGTCGGGCGTGCGTCGCAGCGAGGCGGGGCCGAACGCCTCGGCGTGGATGCGCTTGTCGGCGACGTTCAAGCCGCGCAAGCCGTCGTGGATCGCCTGCATGAAAGCCTGCGGGCCGCACAGATAGAAGTCGTAGTCGTCGAACGGCAGCTCGGCGCGCAGGACGTCCATGTCGAGCCTACCCAGCAGGTCATAGTCGTCGCCGTCCGCGCCCGCCCTGTCGCTGAGGATGCGCGTCAGGTGGATCGCCCCCTGCCCGGCCTCGACCAGCGCTGAGAGCTCCTCGTCAAACGCCCGCTCGGCCTTGGTTCGCGCGGCCTGGAAGATCCAGGTCGGCCGAATGCCGCGCGTGCGGAAACCTTCGAACAGGAGATGTCGGGCCATGGCGATCATCGGGGTGATGCCAACGCCAGCCGCCAGGAGCACCGCCGGGCGCTTTTCCTTGGCGTCGATGGTGAAGTCGCCAGCCGGGGCGCGGGCCTCGATCAGGTCGCCCTCGCGGATCTGGTCGTGGAGGTATCGGGAGACCGCGCCTTCGCGCTTGACGCTGATCCGGTAGAACGGATCCGAGGGCGCGACCGACAGGGTGTAGGTGCGGATGACGGGCCGCTGATCGCCCGGAAGCAGGACGCGGATCGGAAGGTGCTGGCCGGCCAGGTGCGGGATGGCCGCCACGCCGTCGGCCGGCTCCAGCTCGAACGAACGGATCGTCGCGCTCTCGCGGGTGATCTTCCTGACGCGAAACGGGCGCCACCGACCGGCCAACTCGGCGGCCTTGAGGCGGGCCGCCGCACCGTCCCAGTCGCCGGTGATCAGGGCGTTGGGCGACGCGCCATTCGACCGATCGACCCACCGAACCGGGAGGATACTCCGACGACGGATGATCCTTGTCGGACGCACGCGCCATAGACGCTCCGCGCCCTGGAAAGCCGCGATCTCGGGCGAGTCCAGCACCACTTCGGCCTCGCCGGTCAGCTGCAGCAGGTCGCCAGACGAGAAGTCGACAAAGACCAGCCCCGCCTTGCCGTTCAGCCGGATGTTGCCCAGCGTGTTGAAGAACAGGTTGCCGGCGAAGTCCGGGATGGTCAGGACGCCGTCCTCGCCGATCCGCACGAAACCAGGCTTGCCGCCCCGGTGCGAGACATCGACCTGCCGGCCGTTCTCATCGCTGTACGACGCCACGAAGAAGGCGTCGGCGTCGCCGATCAGCGCGCGGGCGTCAGCGTCCAGATCCGTGGAGGTCTCGACCTCGCCGGCATAGGGCGCGGCCGGGTCCCCCACCACCGCGAAGTCGCGCAGCTGGATGTATTGCGGGCAGTTGCCGTAGCTCTGATCTACCGTGACGTCGAAGCCATAGGCCTGACGGCGCACGGTTCCGTTCATGCGGTTGCGACGGCGCGTATGCAGCTCGATGCCCAGCAGGCCGACGGGATCGCCGTCCTCCATGCCCGCGTCGGCGGGATCGCTGGCCTGGCGCACGGCCTTGATCGCCAAGGTGTGGATGTCGGGCGAGCTGACAAAGCCCGGCTGACCGGCGACGACCGTCGCCCAGGGCTCGCCGGTCGGATCGACGCTTCCGACAACCAGGAACGGCAGTTGCGGGAAGAACGCGCGGTGCTGGTCCAAGAGGAAGTCGCGGATGACGCGGCGGCCGATATCTTCCATCCGCGTCTCGACGCCGACGCTACGCTGGATCTCCACCTCGCCGCGATGCCAGGGAGAGGGCTTTTCGGTGGTGGTCATGGGCCCGCTCCCCGGCGCTCGACGTTATGCGGCCAGGCCGACGGGCGTCTGGCGGAACGGCACGAAGCCCGGCAGGGCCTCGACGCGCGCCAGCCACGCGCGAACGGCCGGATAGGGTCGAAGATCGACGTTCCCCTCCGGCGCGCGGGCCGTGTAGCTGTAGAGCGCCACGTCCGCGATCGTCGGGCGGCCGGCGACCAGCCAGTCCTGCCCGGCCAACAGGCCTTCCAGGGTGGTCAGCAGCGCGGCGCCGCGCCCGATGACCTCGTCGGCGTCGCGCTTGGCCCCGAACACCGTGATCAGGCGGGCGGCGGCGGCGCCATAGGCCAGCTCACCGGCGGCCACCGACAGCCAGCGCTGCACCTGGGCGGCCTCGATGACGCCCTCCGGCAGCCAGTCGGTCTTGCCGAACTTGCGAGCCAGATAGACCATGATGCCGTTGGAATCCGAGACGATGACGCCGTCGTCGTCCAGCACAGGCACCTGGCCGAACGGGTTCAGCTTCAGGAATTCGGGCGTCTTGTGTTCGCCCGCCACCAGATCGACCTCGACCAGTTCGAAGTCCGCGCCGATCAGCGACAGGAACAGGTGAGCTCGGTGAGCGTGGCCTGACAGCGGGTGGTAATAGAGGCGCATCGTCGTGTCCTTCGCGGAGCGGCTGGACACGGCGTCCATCCGGTGAGCCAAGAACACGCCTTCCGCCGGACGAGCTGAAGCCATGACGGAGGAAAGGCACTATTCCACTCAGTGGAATAGTTCGCGTTCCGAAAACCGGAACAATCCATTCCTCCGGTTCGCCGTTCTTGCCGGCGCTGCCGGGCGCCATCCTCCACGGCGTCCCAAGACTGGAGGCGACGATGAATAGCGCGCTAATCGATGGCCGGCTTCGCGGGTCAATCAGCGAGACGAAGCCGATCTCTCGCTTCCGTTTCCGGTCATGGAAGCCCAAGGCCAGGCTGCATGACATGTTTCTCAAACTCAGCGAGGGCCAGAACGTCGATGCGATCGCATGGATGGGCCTGCTCTGACCTAGTTGAGCCGCCGATCCGCCCGCAGCCGTTCGGCCGCGAAGTCTATGAAGGTGCGGACCTTGGCCGGCGCGTGCCGGCCTTCGGGGTGGACGATGTGAACCGGCAGCGGGTGCTCCTCATAGGCCGACAGCACCGTGCGCAGCGCACCGGACGCCAGTGACGGCGCGGCTTGGTAGGACAGCACGCGCGTCAGGCCAAAACCGTCGATCGCCGCCCGCAGCGCCGCGTCGTTGGTGTTGCAGTAAAGGCGTGGATGGACGTGGACGATGGTCTTCTGGTCCTGGCCGAAGCGCCATTCCGTCGAGGCCCAGGCGCTGGTCGCGGCGATGACCGAGTGGTCGGCGAGGTCCGCCGGCGTCGCGGGCTCGCCATTCTTCTCGAAATAGCCGGACGAGCCGCACACCACGCGACGCACCGCGCCGACCCGCAAGGCGCTGAACCCCGAATTGGGCAGGTTGCCGATCCGCACCGCCAGGTCCACGCCCTCGTCGACGAGGTTGACCATGCGATCGACGAACAGGGTGCGGATACTGACCCGCGGATACGCCGCCAGATAGTCCATGATGATCGGTAGGATGTACTGATGGCCGAACATCACGGAGGCGGTGATGGTCAGCGTGCCGCTAGGCGTGGCGAAACTGCCGGCAGCGCTGGCTTCCGCCTCGGCGAGATCGGCCAGGATCCGCGAGCAGTCCTCGAAGAACCGCGCACCGGCGTCGGTCAAGGTCACGGAACGGGTGGTGCGGACCAGCAGGCGGGCGCCGATCGCCTCTTCCAGAGTCGCGATCGCCCGGGTCACGGCCGGCGGGCTCATGTGCAGACGCCGCGCGGCCTCGGCGAAGCCCTTGGTCTCGGCGACCTTCACGAACACTCTCATCGCCTGCCAGCGATCCATGACGCCCCCTTTTCCCGAAGTCGGCGACCTTACAGACGGCGTCGCTGGAGGGACACTACCAGCCGTGCGACGCCCTTGCTCGGCGTGCTGTACAGGGCATAGCCGCCGATGCGCGCAATCTGATCATACCCGCGCCCGATGTTCGGGAAAGATTTGACCTCCGGCGATGGGCGGCACAGAACTTCTCGCGCTCGGATTCCGTCGGGAGCGGAAGCCAGCGCGAACGCCTGTGTTTTTGGGCCGTTGGGGAGAAGAAACTTGGATAGACGTCAGTTCCTTGCCGCCTGCGGGATCGGCGCCGGCGGCGTGCTGCTGCCCGGCTTCGGCCGCGCCATCGCCGCCGAACAGCTGGTCGAGACCCTCGACGTGGCTGTCAAGAAGCGCTTGGCCGACGCGGCCATGAGCGCCGCCAAGGCCGCCGGGGCCAGCTATTGCGACGTGCGCGTGGGCCGCTACCTGCGCCAGTTCATCCAGACGCGCGAAGCCAACGTTCAGGGCGTGACCAACACCGAATCAAGCGGTGTTGGCGTTCGGGTCATCGCCGGTGGGGCCTGGGGCTTCGCGGCGACCAACAGTCTGTCGGCGGAGGCGGTGGCAGACACCGCCCGCCTGGCTGTCGCTATCGCCAAGGCCAACGCCAAGAACCAGACCGCCCCCGTGCAGCTGGCCCCGACCAAGGGCGTCGGCGAAGTGAAATGGGCCACGCCACTGCGCCGCAACGGCATGGAGGTCTCGCTGCAGGAAAAGGTCGACCTGCTGATGCGGGTCAATGGCGCGGCCCTGAAGGCGGGCGCCAACTTCGTCAATTCCAGCCTGTTCCTGATCAACGAGCAGAAGTACTTCGCCAGCACCGACGGCTCGTACATCGATCAGGACGTTCACCGCATCTGGTCGCCGTTCACGGTCACGGCCGTCGACAAGACCACCGGCAAGTTCCGCTCGCGCGAAGGCCTGTCGGCCCCGATGGGCATGGGCTACGAGTATCTGGACCCGCAGGCCGGCGACAAGACGCTCTCGCCGAACGGCATCATCAGCTACGGCAAGTCCTATGACATGGTCGAGGACGCCCAGGCCGCCGCCGCGCAGGCGCGCGAGAAGCTGACCGCCAAGTCGGTCAAGCCGGGCCGCTATGACCTCGTGCTGGATCCCAACCACCTGGGCCTGACCATCCACGAGTCGGTGGGCCACCCGCTCGAACTGGACCGTGTGCTTGGCTACGAGGCCAACTACGCAGGCACCAGCTTCGCCACGCTGGACAAGCGCGCGGCGCACTTCAAGTACGGCAGCGACCTCGTCAACATCATGGCCGACAAGCTGCAACCCGGCAGCCTCGGGGCCGTGGGCTTCGACGACGAAGGTATCAAGACCAAGCAGTGGCCGCTGATCCAGGACGGCAAGCTGGTCGACTACCAGGCAACCCGCGACCAGGCCCATATCCTGGGCAAGACCGAGAGCGACGGCTGTTCCTACGCCGACTCCTGGTCGACCGTGCAGTTCCAGCGGATGCCCAACGTCTCGCTGCAGCCGGGCAAGAGCCCGCTCAGCCTCAACGACATGATCGCGGGCGTGGAGGACGGCATCTACATCCTGGGCCGCGGCTCGTTTTCGATCGACCAACAGCGCTACAACGCCCAGTTCGGCGGGACGCTGTTCTACGAGATCAAGAACGGCAAGATCACCCAGCCTCTGGAAGACGTCGCCTACCAGATGCGGACGCCCGAGTTCTGGAACGCCTGCTCGGCGATCTGCGACGAGCGCGACTACCGCCTGTTCGGCTCGTTCTTCGACGGCAAGGGCCAACCCAGTCAGGTCTCGGCCGTGAGCCACGGCTCGTCGACCACGCGGTTCAACGGCATCAATGTCATCAACACCGCGCGTTCGCTCGGTTGATCGGTTCGGGGAAGATTATCCAATGAGCATCATGACCGAAGCCGAGGCCAAGACGATCCTCGCGAAAGTCATCAAGCTGTCGACGGCCGATGAGTGCACCGCGCAACTGGCCGGTTCGATCGAGGGCAATATCCGCTTCGCCCTGAACAACGTCTCCACCAGTGGCGTCGTCAGCAATATCGACCTCGCCGTCACGGTCGCCTTCGGGCGTCGCGTCGGCACGGCGACGATCAACGAGTTCTCGGACTCGGCCCTGGCCCGCGTGGTCAAGCGCGCCGAGGAGCTGGCCAAGCTGGCGCCCGAGAACCCCGAGTTCGTCACGGCGGTGGAGGCGACCACCTACAAGCCCAGCGACACCTTCAGCCCGGCGACCGCGGCGATCACGCCCGATCAGCGGGCCGAGGTGGCCCGCGCCTCGATCGCTCCCTGCCGCGCCCAGAAGCTGGTCGCCGCCGGCTTCCTGCAGGACGAGCAGAGCTTCGTGGCTTTCGCCAACAGCAAGGGCGCGTTCGGCTATCAGCGCGCCACGGCGATGGACTACACCTGCACCGTGCGCACGGCCGACGGCCGCGGCTCGGGCTGGGTCGCCCGCAACCTGCAGGATTCCAGCGGCTTCAAGGCGGCCAGCGACATCGAGATCGCCATGCGCAAGGCCAGCGCCTCGGCCGAGGCCCAGGCTCTGGAGCCGGGCAAGTACACCGTGATCCTCGAGCCGAACGCCGCCTCGGGCCTGATCTCGTTCATGTTCAACTACTTCGACGCCCGCCAGGCCGACGAGGGCCGGAGCTTCCTGTCCAAGAAGGGCGGCGGCAACAAGCTGGGCGAACAGGTCTTCGATCCGCGCGTCACCTTCATGGCCGACCCGTGGGACAAGGAAATGCCGGTGTTCCCGTGGGACGAGCAGGGCCGTCCGCGCGAGCGCATGCCTCTGGTCGAGAACGGCAAGATCGCCAACCTGCTCTACAGCCCCTACTGGGCTCAGAAACAGGGCAAGAAGGTCACCGGCCGTCCGGGCAACGTCATCATGTCGGGCGGAACCAAGTCGACGGCCGACATGGTGCGCGAGACCGAGCGCGGCATCCTGGTGACCCGCACCTGGTACATCCGCATGGTCGACCCACAGACCGTGTTGCTGACCGGCCTGACCCGCGATGGCACCTTCTACATCGAGAACGGCCAGCTGAAACACCCGGTGAAGAACTTCCGCTTCAACGAGTCGCCGGTGATCATGCTGAACAACATCGATGAGCTGGGCCGTCCGGTCCGGGTCAGCGAAGGCGGTCGCATGCAGATGATGATCCCCGCCATGCGCCTGCGGGACTTCACCTTCACCTCGCTGTCGGACGCTGTCTGACGTTCGACATGCCGAGTAGAAGCGTAACGCGTACCGAGTGCCTGCGTCTGCTGGCGGCCGGCGCGATGGGAAGCTGGTTCGCCAGCCGCCCGTCCGCCGCTCAGGCAGCGCCGACCTACGACTTCTGGTTCACGCGCCTGCGCTACGAATCCGGCGACTGGGACGTCGACCAGCGGATGCCGTCGAACATCCTGACCTCGCTGGTCGACTACACCAACCTGCGCGTGGACACCGAGGAGCGCGTCGTGCGCCTCTCGGACCCGACCATGCTGACCGCGCCGTTCTGCTATCTGGCCGGCCACAAGCTGGTCGAGTTCAGCCCCGCCGAGGCCGCCAACTTCCAGCGTTACGTCCGCAACGGCGGCTTCGTCTTGGTCGACGACTGCAACCACGACATTGACGGCCTGTTCGCCAAGTCGTTCGAGCGCCAGATGGCCAAGCTGTTCGGCGGCGACGCCCTGAAGAAGCTGGCCAAGGACCATCCGATCTATCGCAGCTTCTTCAAGTTCGACGGCCCGCCCGCCACCAGCTTCGAACTGAATGGCTGGGGCGACGATCTCGTTCATGACTACCTGAAGGGCATCGAGATCGATGGGCGCCTCGGGGTGCTCTACAGCAACAAGGATTACGGCTGCGAGTGGGATTACGACTGGCGCAACAAGCGCTTCCTGGCCGAGGACAACACCAAGTTCGCGGTCAATATCGTCCTCTACGCCCTAACGGCCTGATCCGCCTTACGACCTGTCCGGAGTTCCGATGAGCGTCACCCCCACCGAAGCCGATATCGCGGCCAAGCTCGAGCGCCTGGGCCAGTTGCGCGCGGCGATCGGCCAGGCCATCGTCGGCCAGGACGAGGTCGTGGAGCAGCTGCTGATCGGCCTGCTGGCCGGCGGCCACTGCCTGATCGAGGGCGTGCCGGGCCTGGGCAAGACCCTGCTTGTCCGCACCCTGGGCCAGGCGCTGTCGCTGGACTTCCGTCGCGTGCAGTTCACCCCCGACCTGATGCCCAGCGACATCCTCGGCACCGAGGTGCTGGAGGAAGACCACGGCACCGGTCACCGTCACTTCCGCTTCCAGCCCGGCCCGGTCTTCACCCACCTCTTCCTGGCCGACGAACTGAACCGCACGCCGCCCAAGACCCAGGCCGCCCTGCTCGAGGCCATGCAGGAACACCAGGTCAGCTACGCCGGCGTCACCCACCGGCTGTCCGAACCGTTCTTTGTGCTGGCCACACAGAACCCGCTTGAGCAGGCCGGCACCTACCCCTTGCCCGAGGCGCAGTTGGACCGCTTCCTGCTCAACATCCGCGTCGGCTATCCAACGGCGGAAGAAGAGCGCGCCATCCTGACCCTGACCACCGGCGGCGCCATCACCGCCCCGGCGGCGGTGATGACGGGCGAGGACATCGTCGAACTTCAAAAGTGGGTGCGCCAAGTCCACGTCAGCGACGGCCTGCTGACCTGGATCACGTCGCTGATCCGCGCCACGCGTCCCGGCTCGGACGCGCCCGCCGCCGTCCAGGAGTATGTCCGATGGGGCGCTGGTCCTCGCGCCGGCCAGGCCCTGGTGCTGGCCGCCAAGGCTCGCGCCTTGCTGCACGGACGGCTGGCCGCGACGCGCGACGACGTGAAGGCCCTGGCCGCGCCGGTCATGCGCCACCGCATCCTGCTGTCCTTCGCCGCCGAGGCCGAGCGCAAGTCGACCGACGACGTGGTCGCCGCGCTGCTGGCCGCCCTGCCCGCGCCGGCCCGCGACTAACAGCGGATGTCTCCGTTCGACCTGCCCCCGGACCTGCGTAGCCGTCTGCGACGTCTGTCGCTGACGCCGCGCGCGGCCGCGGTGCTGATCGGGGACGGCCACCATGCCAGCCCCAATCGCGGCGGGGCCATGGAGTTCGCCCAGTACCGCGCCTACGAGCGCGGCGATGATCTGCGGCGCATCGACTGGAAGCTCTATTCGCGCTCGGACAAGTTCTTCGTCCGCGACGCCGAGCGCGAGAGCCCGGTGGCGATCTGGGTCGTGCTGGACGCCAGCGCCTCTATGGCCCAGGCCGATCTTGGCAAGCCCGCCTGGACCCGCTTCGACGCCGCCCGCCGTCTGACCGCCGCGATCATCGAGGTGGCGCTGCAGCAGGGTGACCGGTTCGGCGTGGTCGTGGCCCGCGCCGAGGGTGCGATCGTCCTGCCGCCGTCCAGCGACAGCCGCCACCGTGACCGCATCCGCCTGGCGTTGGGACCACTGCGCCCCGAGGGCGTCCCCCAGTGGCAGCGGGACCTCAAGGTGCTGGGAGAACGGATTTCGCCGGCCGACCTCGTGGTCTTCATTTCCGACGGCTTCGACGACGCCTGCGTGGCGGCCGCCGAGCGTCTGGCCGCGTCCGGTCGCGACGTCGCGTTCGTTCAACTGCTGACCGGCGACGAACGCGACTTCCCGTTCGACCGTAGTTTGCTGTTCCGCGACCCGGAGAGCGACGCGAAGGTCGCAGGCGACGGCCGGGCGCTTCGCGCGGACTTCCTGGCGCGCTTCGCCCAAGCCCGCGCCGCCCTGCGCGCCCGGCTCGAGGCCCATGGCGCGCGGTTCGTCGAGCACTTCAGCGACCGGGATCCGGACCAGCCGATCCAGGACCTGTCCCGCCCGGTGGCGCGCGGATGATCCCCGCCCTACTCGTCCCCGCCGCGCTCGGCGCCCTGCTCGCGGTTCTGGTTCCGCTGGCGATCCACATCGCCCGCCGCACCGAGACGCAAGTCATCGACTTCGCCGCCCTGCGCTGGCTGAATCCGAACCCCAAGCCCGTCCAGCGCCTGCGCCTCGACGAGCGGCTGCTGCTGGCGGTGCGGATCGCCCTGGTCGTCGCGGTCGTCCTGGCTCTGGCCGAGCCCGTACCGCGGCCGAGCGGCGATGGCCGGGCCGTGATCGCCGTCTCCCCAGCGGTCGACGCCAGCAGTGTTCCGAACCATGGCGAGCGGCGGGTGTGGCTCGCGCCCGGCTTCCCAGGCCTCGACCGTCCACCTCCCGCGCCATCGGCGGACTTCGCCAGCCTTGCGCGCCAACTGGACGCCGAGACGCCCGGCAAGACGGCGATCACGGTCGTCGCGCCGCCGGAAGTGAGCGGCGCCGACGCCGAGCGGCTGTACCTGTCCCGTAAGGTGGAATGGCGGATCGGCAAGCCCGCGCGAAGCTCGGCGGCGATCCCGGCCCCCATGCCGCCCGCCCTGACCGTGCGCTACGCCCCCGGCGGCGAACCCGCCGTCGGCTATTTTCGCGCCGCCGCAGCGGCTTTCGCCCACCCCGGCAAGGCTACCGCCTTCGACGCGGCCTCCACCGACGTTTCCGCGCCTCGCGCCGCGCGCTATCTCGTCTGGCTGTCCGGCGCGCCCATGCCGGCGGCCACGCTCGACTGGATCGAGGCCGGCGGCGTCGCCCTTCTGGCCCAGGATGCGCCCTCGCCCGTCGAAGGCGCCCAACCCACGGTCTGGCGTGACGCCCAAGGCGCGCCACTGGCCACGGCCGGCCGCTTCGGCAAGGGCCGCGTGCTGCGCCTTACACGCGCCCTTGAACCCAGCGCTATGCCGATCCTAGTGGAGCCGGACTTCCCCGAGCAACTCTGGACGCTGCTGGCCCCGCCGCCCGCGCCGAACCGGGTCGCGGCGGCCGACTATGCCCCGAGTGTCCGCCCAGCGGCGGGCGGAGTGACCTACAACCCGCATCCCGTCAGCCTGCGCCCTTGGCTGGCCCTGCTGATCGCCCTGATCTTCGCCGCCGAGCGCTGGCTGGCGACGCGGCGCGACCGCCCGGTAGCCGCATGATCGCCGCCCTCGCCCGTCATCCGCGCGCGGCCCGGCAAAGAAGCGTGCTCGACACGCTGGCCGTCGGTCTGCCGGTGGTCCTGGCGATAGCCGCGCTGGCTCTACGCGGGTTCGAGGTCGTGGGGGCGGTGGCTGCCCTCGTGATCGGCGCCCTCGTGTTGGGCTGGGTCGCCATCCGACGCAGCCGACGCTTCGACCAAGCCTGGCTCATCGCCGCCCTCGACGCCCACGCGCCCGGCCTGGAGGACAGCAGCGCCCTCCTGTTCCAATCCTCCGGCGACGGTCTGGCCGCCCTGCAGCGCGCCCGCCTTGAGGCGCGCGTCGCCGAAGCTGCCGCCGTCGACCTCCGTCCCGACTGGTCCCGTCGCTGGATCCCCTGGACCGCCGGCGTCAGCGCCCTGGTGATCCTCGCCGCCCTGTTCTGGCCACCCGCATCCAGCGTCCCGCTCGGCCCCGAAGAGGCGGAAACCGCGTCCCCGCCCGGCGCGCCCAGGGTGACCAGCGCCAAGCTGCGGATAACGCCGCCCGCCTACACCGGCCAGCGCCCATTCGAGCAAGGCGGTCTGGACGCCCGCGCGCCCGAGGGCTCGCGTATCGAGTGGGCCGTCAGCTTCCGGCCGCATCCGGACACCGCCGCCTTGAGTTTCCCGGGCGAGGCCCTGCTACCGCTACGCCGCGACGGCGGACGCTGGCTGGGCGGGCGGGTATTCGAACGCTCGGCGCTCTATCGCGTCGAGGCTGCAGGCCTTGCCCGGCAACGCCTGCATCGGCTGGAACTGATCCCCGACACCCCGCCGGTCGTCCGCGTCGTGGCACCGGATAGTTCTCTGACTCTGGTCACGCCCGGCCAGAGCCGATGGGCGCCCGTGTTCGAGGTCCGCGACGACTACGGCGTCGACGGCGTCGCCCAACTGCGCATCACCGTCACCAAGGGCGAAGGCGAGAACATCAACACCGCCCAGCGGACCCAGCCTCTGGCAGGCCAGGGCGCCGCGCGGCTCAAGCGTTTCACCGCCGCCCTCGACCTGGCGCGCGAGGGTCTGGCTCCGGGTGGCGACATGATCGTGCAGCTGGTGGTCAGCGACAATCGTAGCCCCCGCCGCCAGATCGTCGAAGGCCCGAGCGTGATCCTGCGCTGGCCGGCCGCCATGGGGCTGGCCGAGGGCCTGGACGGCATGGCCAAGCAGGTGATGCCCGTCTATTTTCGCAGCCAGCGCCAGATCATCATCGACGCCGAGGCCCTGATCGCCCAGCGCGGCAAGATCACGCCCGACGCCTTCCTGGACCGCTCGAACGGCCTCGGCGCCGACCAGGCCCAACTGCGCCTGCGCTACGGCCAGTTCATGGGCGAGAAGGCCGAGGGGGAGAGCAGCGGCGGCGGCCTCGACCTGCCGACCAATGACGCGCCGGCCCTGCCGACCGACGACGCCCCCGCCGCTGCGCCAGCCAAGGCCGAGGCGCATCACGACGACGATGACGGCCACGACCATGGCGGCGGGGCCAATCTCAATGACATGACCGACGTCGTCGCCAAATACGGCCACGCCCACGATACGGGGGACGCCGCGACGCTGTTCGATCCGGGCACGCGCTCGACCCTGGCCCAGGCGCTGGACGCCATGTGGGATTCCGAGCGCGCCCTGCGCCAAGGCAAGCCGAAGGACGCCCTGCCCCACGCCTACAAGGCCCTGAACCTGCTGAAGACCGCCCAGCAGGCCGGACGCATCTTCCTGGCGCGCACGCCGCCGAAGCTGCCACCGGTCGACCTTTCGCGCCGCCTGACCGGCAAACGCGAGGGTATCGCGCCCGGTCGACTGGCGCCGACACGCCGCGATCCCGCGGACACGCCGGCCGTCGATGTCTGGCGCGCGCTGGGGGAGCGCCCCAGCGCGCCGCTCCAGCTCGACGCCCTGGCCCGCTGGGTGAACGCCAACCCAAAGCGCCTGGCCGATCCGCTGGCCCTGTCGGCCGCGATCGACACGGTCCGCAACGAGCCCCAGTGCCAGGACTGCCGCCGCAAGCTGCGCGCCCTGCTGTGGACCGCGCTGGAGCGCCCGCCAGCCGCCGTCAGTCGCCGTGATCCCGCCGACGCGCGGGGCCGACGCTATCTGGACGCGCTGCGATGACGGGGGCCTTCGAACTCTGGACGGCGATCCTGATCACGGTCGCGACGATGGGCGGGATCGCGCGGACGGTTCTGCGACGACGGTCAGCCGACACACGCGGTCCCACCTGGCGGTTCGCCGCGCTGATCGCTCTGCAGCCCCTGAGCGCCACGCTGCTCTATCTGACGCTCTTCCCGCCTTCGGTTGGCAACGCGCCCGGTCGTCTCGTGGTCGCCACCCACGGCGCGAAGCCCGCGGTACGCGCCTCGGGAGACGTACTCGTCGCCCTGCCCGAAGCCGGCCCGCTGCCCGGCGCGGTCCGCCTGCCCGACCTTGGCTCGGCGCTGCGGCTTTATCCCGAGCCTGGCCGCCTTCTGATCGAGGGCGACGGCCTGACGCCGCGCGATCGGATCCCGCTGGATCGACCCGCCACGTTCGCGCCCTCACCGCCCCCGCAAGGCCTTGTTGACCTGACGCCGCCGAAGCCCATCGCCCCGGGCGCGCGCTTCACGGTCACCGGTCAGGTCGAGGGCGCGGGAACCATCGAACTGCTCGATCCCTCTGGCGCCTTGGTCGACCAGACCGCCGTGGCCGCCAATCGACGCTTCCAGGTGTCGGCCACCGCCCGCGCGCCCGGTCTGGCGCTGTTCGACCTGCGCCTGAAGGACGGCGCGGGTCGTCTGGTCGAGAACATCGACATCCCCGTCGAGACCCGCGCCCAGCGTCAGCCGCGCGTGCTGGTCCTGGCAGGCGCGCCCAGCGCCGAGACCAAGTACCTGCGCCGCTGGGCCCAGGACGCCGGCATCGCGTTGAGCGTCGACATCGACGTGGGCGGCGGCGTGGTCCTGGGCGATCCGCCGACGCCGATCACCCGGGCGAGCGTGGCCGAGATCGACCTGGTGGTGGTGGACGATCGCCGCTGGGAAAGCCTGTCGCCCGGCGCCCAGGCCTCCCTGGCCGCGGCGACCCAGGATGGCCTCGGCCTGCTGCTGCGGCCGACCGGTCCGCTCTCGGCCGCGACCCGACGCGACTGGACCAGCCTGGGCATAGCGACCTCGGGCGACGGCGAGGCTCAGGCCTTCCGGCTGGGCGGCCCATCCGACCTGGAACTCAGCCGCTATGACCTGGCGCAAGCCCCGCGCGACGGCGTGCCGATGATCCGCGACAAGGCCGGCGCGCCGCTGGCCGCCTGGCGTCCGCGCGGCCAGGGGCGCGTGGGCCTATGGATCGTGGCCGACAGCTACGGCCTGACCCTGGCCGGCCACGCCGATCGCTACGGGGAACTCTGGAGCGAACTATTCTCCACCCTGGCGCGTCCCAGCGACGGCGCGGGCGTTCGCCTGGATGACATCGCGCGGGTGGGCCAACGCACGGCGCTCTGCGGCGTCACCGGATCGATCCGTATCGTCGCCCCAGATGGCGTCGAAAGCCGGCCTATTGTCGATCCGGCGACCGGCCCCGCCGCTTGCGCCGCCTACTGGCCGCGTCAGGCCGGCTGGCACAGGGTCTCGGACGGCGCGGCCGTTTATGTACACCCCGCCAACGCCGCGCCTTCGCTGGCCCAGGCCACCAGCCGGGCCGCGACGCTCGACGCGGTGGCGGCCAGCGTCATGCGCGGCGCCCGCGCCGGTCGTACGACGCCCGGTTCTTCCTGGCCCTGGGCCGCCAGCCTGCTGGCCGTGCTCGGCCTTCTGTGGTGGCTGGAGCGCCGATCGCGCGCTTGAGGACTAGCGGCCGGCGGCGCGATCGCGTCAAATCGGTTTGACGCATCGACGCCCAGACGTCGAGCAGCACGGGGAGCGAACCATGCCGCACTATGGCGACTACCAGACCGAGATCTATTTCCAGGGCCTTCACGGCGTTTTGCCGAAGTATCCCGTAGACTTCGCCGGCCTCTTGGCCCGCGCCCAGGCGGCCATGTCGCCCTCGACCCTGAAATATGTCCAGGGCGGCTGCGGCGACGAGCACACCCAGGACAGCAACGCCTCGGCCTTCAAGCACTGGGGGCTGATCCCGAGGATGATGGTCGACTGTTCGTCGCGCGATCTCTCCATCGAACTGTTCGGCATGAAGCTGCCCAGCCCACTGTTCATGGCCCCGATTGGCGTGACCGGGCTCTGTACCCAGGATGGCCACGGCGACCTCGCCGCCGCGCGCGCCGCCGCCGCGACCGGCGTGCCGATGGTGGTCTCGACCCTGACCAACGACCCGCTGGAAGACGTCGCAGCCGCCATGGGCGACACGCCCGGGATGTTCCAGCTCTATACGCCCAAGGACCCGGAGCTGGCCGCCAGCCTCGTCAACCGCGCCGAATCCGCCGGCTACAAGGCCATCGTTGTCACTCTAGACACCTGGGTCACCGGCTGGCGGCCGCGCGACCTCAACGACTCGAATTTCCCGCAGCTGCGCGGTCATGTGCTGGCCAATTACTTCTCGGACCCGCGTTTTCACGCCATGGTCGGCAAGGATCCGAAGACGGATCTCCAGGCTTCGGTGATGACCTGGGCGGCGACCTTCGGAAAGGTCCTGACCTGGAGCGACCTGCCGTGGTTGAGGTCGCTGACCAAGCTGCCCATCGTGCTGAAAGGCATATGCCATCCAGACGACGTGCGACGCGCCAAGGACGAGGGCGTCGACGGCGTCTACTGCTCCAACCACGGCGGCCGGCAGGCCAATGGCGGCATCGCCGCGATCGACATGCTGCCCGGCGTGGTCGAGGCGGCGGGCGACATGCCGGTGCTGTTCGACTCCGGCATCCGCTCGGGCAGCGATGTCGCCAAGGCCCTGGCGATCGGCGCGACGGCGGTCGGCGTCGGGCGACCGTATTCGTACGGCCTGGCCCTGGGCGGGACCGAAGGCGCGGTCCACGTCCTGCGCTCTCTGCTGGCCGAGGCCGACCTGCTGATGGCCGTCGACGGCTTCCCCACGATCAAGGCCCTGCGCGAGGCCGGCGCGGTGCGCCTGCCGGCCTAGACTCCGGCCTTTCAGCGAAAGCCGAAAACGAAGGTCGTCACGCGAGCGACCATCGCCTGTCATGCTTTGTCACAATCGCGATGCAGAGCCGCAAGGCGACCTCGCCACTCTCGAACCGTTGAAAGGCCGCACCCGATGGCGCGGCCCCTGTTCGGGAGAACAAGGATGCGCAAGACCCATACCCGCCTGTTGGCCCTGGCCGCCGTCGCGGGATTCGCCGTCGCCGGCGCCGCGCGCGCCGAGACCGTCCGCCTGCCCGCCAAGCAGACCGCCCTGACAGCCGACCACTTCCACGCCCGCACGCAAGTCATCGACGATCCGCTGGACATCGAGACGGTGATCAGCACCGAGCGCGGCTTCCAGACGGGCAAGGGCGTCTTCAAGTCGCCCAGCAACGACAACCACCTGCGGGCGGTCGTCGACAAACGCTCAGGCGCCACGCGCTTCGAGGTCCGCCAGACCCTGACCTATCCGGGCTCGATCCGAAGCTACAGCGAGGTCTCGCACCAAACCGGTCACTGGCCGGTCGCCGCGCCGCTGACCAAGATCCGCGACAACGCCAGCCACTGCTTCCTGTTCGAAGCGCCGGAAGTCTGCCGCGAGGAGGTCTCGTTCGGCGTCGCCGAGAGCGAACTGCGCCGCGCCGCCGCAACGCCGGGCGCATGGGCGTTCAAGTTCATCTCGGCCAAGGGCTATGAGCACCGGACCGCCATCACCCATGCAGAGATCGAGGGCCTTCTGAAGGCCGTCGACACCTACCGCCGCGCCTTGCCCGCCATCCAGGCGCAAGCCGACACCGCCGCGGGCGGTTAGTCCCAGAAGTTCCCCGGAGTCTGTACCGCTTATGAAAGTCCTCGTATCCCTCGGCCTCGCCGCCGCCTGTCTGCTCGCCTCCCCGGCCCTCGCGGGTCCCGCCGGAACCGGCCTGACCTTCACCGAGGAAGTCGCCAAGAAGAACTTCCAGAAACGCGCCGCCAAGGCCCAGGCGGTCGTCGACTGCGCCAGGCCGAAGGCCCAGGCCGCTGACGCGGCCACGCCTGGCGCCATCGACACCTGCCGCGCCAGCTAGCGCGGCGTCCGGGACGGTCGCCGTAGCTTCATCGTCAACGGTGGCCCGCCCTCGCGTGCTCCCCTACCTGCAAAATGCGCGCGAGGGCCCAGTTTCGCGGGATCCCAAGGGTATCCCCAGTTTTGGCGCGGAGCCGGCGAGAAATCGTCGGCTCCGGCCTTGTTCACGGCGCCGTGGCGCCTAACTAGCCCGAGCATATGGATTCTTCTGGCCACGGATTGACCGCCTTGCCGCGCGACTTGGCGACCGCGCCGCTCGCGCCCACCATCCTCATCGTCGAGGACGATCCGGCTCTGCGCACCTTGCTGATGCGCCTCCTGCGCGAGGAAGGCTTCCAGCCGCTCAGCGCCGCCCACGGCGCCGAAATGGCCCGCGTGCTGGAGACCAACACGGTCGACCTGATCCTGCTGGATGTCATGCTTCCTGGCAGCAACGGCTTCGATCTCTGCCGCCTGGTGCGCCGGGAGAGCGACGTTCCGATCGTCATGCTCAGCGCCCGCCAGGACGAGACCGACCGCCTGATCGGCCTGGAGCTCGGCGCTGACGACTATATCGGCAAGCCCTTCAGCAAGAAGGAGCTGATCGCCCGCATCCGCGCCATCCTGCGCCGAACCAAGAGCGGATCGCAGGCCAGCGAACCGCGCGGTCACCAGCGAATGACCTTCTCCGGCTGGAGCCTGGATCCTGGCCGCCGCGAACTGCTGTCGCCGGACGGAGCCTTCGTCGACCTGTCGGGCGCCGAGTTCGACCTGCTGCTGGCCTTCGTCAGCTCGCCTCAACGGGTGATCGGCCGAGAGCGCCTGCTGGAGATGTCGCGCGCACGGTTCTCCGACGCCTCGGACCGCAGCATCGACGTGCTGGTCAGCCGCCTGCGCCGCAAGCTGGCCGTCGTCGGCCAGGCCGAACCGCTGCTGCGCACCGTGCGCGGCGTCGGCTACATCTTCACGGCCACAGTAGAACGTCGATGAACTGGGAGCGTCGATGAGGCCCTTGCGGCTATGGCCGCAGCGTCTGGTCGGCCAGGTCACCCTGGTTCTGATGCTGGCCGTGGCCCTTGAGTTCATCGGCAGCTCGCTTCTGTTCGAACGCAGTCGCCTTTATCCCGATCTCGAGAACCAGACCAAGCGGGTGGCCGAACAGCTGGTCACCGCCGAGGCGCTTCTGGAAGACGCCTCCCCCGACGACCGCGCCGCGCGGGCGGCCGTCATGTCCACCCGGATCACCCAACTGAGCTGGTCGGTCCTGCCCACCCTGGCGGACGGCGGGCGCGACGCCGAGCGGGAATTCCGCGAGGAGTTCCTCGAGGCGGAGCCAGGCCTGCGCGGCCGTGACCTGCGTCTGCGCGCCGACATCGACCACACCGTGCCGCGCGACACCCATCTGAAGGTGGCGCTGAAGCTGCGCGACGGGAGCTGGATGGCGCTGAATACGCGCATCCATGTCGCGCCCTGGGCGGTGCTGCTCAGCGGCGTCGGCTCGGCCTTCACGCTGGGCTTGGGCGTGATCGTCGCCGCGGCGCTGGTGCTGCGCAATCTCAGCCGCCCCTTGCGGGCGTTGGCCGAGGCCGCCGACAAGGTCGGCAAGGGCGCCCAGGTCCGGATCGCCGAAAGCGGGGCCGGCGACCTGAAGCTGCTGGCCAAGGCGTTCAACGCCATGCAGGACCGCATCGCCGGCCTGCTGAACACCCGCACCGAGGCCTTGGCGGCCGTCGGCCACGATCTCCGAACACCCCTGGCGCGCCTGCGGTTGCGGGCCGGTTTCGTGACGGACGCCGACGCGCGTGAAGCGCTGGAGGCCGATGTCGACGAGATGACCTCCATGCTGGACTCGCTCCTGGCCTATCTGGGCGGTCAGGAAGATCCCGAGCCCCGTCGGCGGACGGACCTGGCCGCCATGGCCATGACCCTCGTCAATGACGCCGTCGACGCGGAACGACCAGCCCGCTATGCCGGCCTCGACCATCTGCCCGTGCTGGCCCGTCCCCTGTCGGTGAAGCGGGCGATCAGCAACATCGTCGAGAACGCCCTGCACTATGGCGGCGACGCCGCCCTCACCCTCACCCGTGAGGGCGACACGGCCGTGTTGGTGATCGAGGACAATGGACCCGGCATCCCCGAGGCCGAGATGGTCCATGTGTTGCAGCCGTTCCATCGCCTGGACAGCGCCCGGACCCGCAACACGGCCGGTCTCGGTTTGGGCCTGACCATCGTTCAGCAGATTCTGCAGCGTGAAAGCGGAACCCTGGCCCTACGGAACCGCCCGCAAGGCGGTCTGCGCGTGGAAATCCGCCTGCCCGCGCTCTAGGCGGCTCCCAATCCCCAAGACATCCTTTGTCACAAAGCCGCTGCATCGCAGCAAAGACCTCGAACGACCTTCATCGACGCATCCGGCGCTTCTCGCCGTGACGCTCGCCGCGGCGCCCGCCCCCCTTTTGGGCGTCGCGGCGATCAGTTCATGGAGGTCCCTTGGAACAGTTTCTCGAACGCGCCGCGCTCTTTCGC
Organism: Caulobacter sp. FV1ye6ST; assembly: GCF_058681225.1. NCBI lineage: Bacteria > Pseudomonadati > Pseudomonadota > Alphaproteobacteria > Caulobacterales > Caulobacteraceae > Caulobacter > Caulobacter sp. FV1ye6ST. Next base: position 2,083,735 of record NZ_CM178733.1, on the reverse strand, counting down.
GGCCAGGTCTTCCCCGCTCAGAGCGCCCTCTACGAACGCCTCGCCAGCCACGGCCAGAGCCCCTCGGCCCTGATGATCTCGTGCGCCGACTCCCGCGTCGTCCCCGAACTGATCACCCAGGCCGCGCCCGGCGACCTGTTCGTCTGCCGCAACGCCGGCAACATCGTCCCGCCGTTCAGCCAAGCCAACGGCGGCGTCTCATCGGCGGTCGAGTACGCCGTCATGGCGTTGGGCGTTCGCGACATCGTGGTCTGCGGCCACTCGGACTGCGGCGCGATGAAGGCGTTCTCGAACCCGGCGGCCCTGGAAAAGATGCCGAACGTGGCCGCCTGGCTGCGCCACGCCCACGCCGCCCACAGCGTCGTCTGCAACGCCTATCACGGCCTGGACGAGCATGGCACGACCCGCGCCCTGTCGCTGGAAAACGTCGTCGTCCAGCTGAACCACCTGCGCACCCACCCGTCGGTGGCCTCCGCCATCGCCCAGGGTAAACTGACCCTGCACGGCTGGTTCTTCGAGATCGAGACCGGCCAGATCCAGGCCTATAACGGCGACACCGGCCAGTTCGAGCAGGTCTATGAAGGCGCTCCGCTGCCCGTCGCCCAGCGCCCGTCGCGCCGCATGGTCGCCGCCGACCACCTGGGCATCGCCGCGGAATGACCCAAGCTGTCGCCTCCTCTCCCCAGGGCGTGAAGCCTGGCTTCTCGACGATCCTGTCACGTGACTTCATCGCCTCGATCGTCGTCTTCCTCGTGGCGATGCCTCTCTGCATGGGCATCGCCGTCGCCTCCGGCGTCCCAGCCGAGCGAGGCCTGATCACCGGCATCATCGGCGGCGTCATCGTCGGCGCCCTGGCCGGTTCGCCCCTGCAGGTCAGCGGCCCCGCCGCTGGCCTGGCCGTCATCGTTTTCGAGATCGTCGCCAAGCATGGCTTGACCATGCTGGGCCCGATCCTGGTGGTCGCCGGCCTGATCCAGCTGATCGCCGGCGCCGCCAGACTGGGCAACTGGTTCCGCGCCATCTCGCCCGCCGTCGTGCACGGCATGTTGGCCGGCATCGGCGTGCTGATCGTGGCGGGCCAGTTCCACGTCCTGTTCGGCGACTCGCCCAAGGCCCACGGCCTGCAGAATCTGGCGACTATCCCCTCGGCCCTGGCCGGCGTCCAGTTCGCCACACTGACCCAGGTCGAAGCCGCCCTGGCGGTCGGCGTGGTGACGATCGGCTCGATCCTGCTGTGGGAGAAGTTCCGTCCCAAGGCGCTGAAGCTGGTTCCGGGCGCTCTGCTGGGCGTCGTCGCCGGCACAGTGCTGGCCACGGTCCTGGGCCTGGACGTCCAGAAGATCGTCGTGCCGGAATCGATCGCCGCGGCGATCGCTATTCCGGGCGTGGAGGACTTCGCCCGCATGGCCGATCCGATGCTGCTGGTGACCGCCATCGCGGTGGCCTTCATCGCCTCGGCCGAGACCCTGCTGTCGGCCGCCGCCGTCGACCGAATGCACGATGGCGAGCGCACGAAGTACAACAAGGAGCTGGGCGCCCAGGGCGTTGGCAACATGTTGTGCGGCCTGGTCGGCGCCCTGCCGATGACCGGCGTGATCGTGCGCAGCTCGGCCAACGTCCAGGCCGGCGCCATGACCCGCCTGTCGGCGATCCTGCATGGCGTGTGGATCCTGGCGTTCGTCGCCCTGCTGCCCTGGCTGCTGCGCATGGTGCCCAGCGCCGCCCTCGCCGGCGTGCTGGTCGTCACGGGCTGGAAGCTGGTCAGCCTGCAGCACGTCCGTCACCTGTTCGCCCGCTACGGCCTGCTGCCGGCGATGATCTGGGCGGCGACCTTCGTGATGGTGGTGGCGACGGACCTCCTGACCGGCGTGCTGGTCGGCATGGGCCTGACGCTGCTGGAGCTGATCCCGAACCTGAAGAAGATGCGCCTCAGCGTCTCCCAGCACGAACTGGGTCCCGACGAGAGCGAGATCCGACTGGAGGGCGCGGCCACGTTCATCCAGCTGCCGAAGATCGCCAAGGTCCTCGACGGCGCGCCGAACAACGGTCGCGTGAAACTGGACACCCGCGGCCTCACCAGCCTGGACCACACCGTCGCCGAGGCCCTCAGCGACTGGCTGAAAAGCAAGGCGCGCGCCGGAGTGAAGGTCGAGCTGCCGCCAGCCTGCGCCTTCGGCGATCGCCTCCGAGCCGCGGGCGCGCACTGACCCACCGTTCGCCCGCCAACTGGCCCAGGGGCGCGATCCCAGCGCCCCTGGGTTTCTTCCCAACGTCTAGAGGGAGTCTCATGACCAAGGCCCAGGAACGCGCTGCCGAGATCGCTGCTCAGCTGCTATGCGCCTATCTCAGCCGCAATACCGTGTCGGTGGACGATCTGCCGGCGCTCAGTGCTCGCACCTACGCAGCGCTGGAAGCGGTCTTCGCCGGCCCGGCGACCATCGTCTCGCCCGTCGAGCCGCCGACGCCTGACCAGATCGCCGCCAGCATTACCCCCGACGCCATCGTCAGCTTCGAGAACGGTCGCCGCTATCGTTCGCTGCGCCGACACCTGAACCAGCTCGGCCTGACCGAGGACCAGTATCGCGCCAAGTGGGGCCTGCCGGCCGACTATCCGTTGGTGGCGCAGAGCTTCTCGGACCTGCGCTCCAGCGCCGCCCGCGCCCAGCGCTTCGGGGGCGTGGCCCTGGCGGCCGAATAGGGTCGTCCCGAGGTCAGGCCGCCGGACGCTCGCCGCGCGCGATCCGCGTCTCGATCGCGGCCAGGACTGGCCCAAGGTCGGCGACGCTGTCGACCACGTAGTGCGCGCCGGCCTCGCGCAGAGCCTGAGCGGAGGCTTCGATCCGCTCGGCGCGCTCGGCTTCCGGCAGCAGGGCGAGGTCCTCGCGCGTCAGGCCAACACCATTGCCCGAGGCCGACAGGCCAACCGTCCAGGCGCCAGCCTCCAGCCCCTCCCCGATGCCGACGACCGCGTCATCGACCTTGACGCAGGCCCGGGCCGGCCAGGCGCCCAGCTCGACCAGGGCCTTCCACATCATCAGGGGCGAAGGCCGCCCCGCCATCGTCTCACCGGCGCAGACAACGACGTCGGGCGCATAGCCCTGCTCCGCCGCCAGCGGCAGGATGTCCGCCATCATCGGCCGGGTATAGCCGGTCGTGGAGCCGATCTTCACGCCTCGCGCCCGCAGGTCGGCGACGAGTTCGGCCGCACCGGGAATCAACCGGGCGCAGTCGCGGGCGGCGGCGCGCATCTTCGGTTCGACGGCGTCGTGCAGACGGTCGACATCGGCCTCCGTCGAGGCCGCGGCGTGGCTTTCAGTCCAGAGGGCGGCGACGCGCGGCATGGCCAGCAAGGCCCGCACGTGATCGCGCTTGGCCCTGCCCATGTCGGCGCGAGCCTCGGACTCCGAGATCTCGATCCCCGCCTCGGCGAACACCTCACTCAGGGCCAGGACCGGCGCGCGACAGCCGAAATCGATCATGGCGCCGGCCCAGTCGAAGACGACGGCCTGGATAGGGCTCATGCGGCGGCTCCTTGCCGGGGAAGGTCGTAGAGGCCCGCGATAACGTCCTCGGCCAGGCCGAAGGCGGTCGAAGCGCCGGTTCCGCTGGTCACGGTCACCAAACGCACGCGCGGCATCGGAGCCTCGACCAGGCTGTGGCCGGCGGCCGAGGCATAGGTGCCGGTCCAGCGCTCCAGAACCGGCGGCGGGGCCTGGCCGAACACCTTGGCGAACTCGTCAAGGATCAGGGCGTCGACATCGTCGCGCGCGAAGGGATCGGGCGTGGCGGCATAGTGGTGGCTGTCGCCGACCACCAGCGAGCCGTCGGCGCTCTGGGCCACGATCAGGTGGACGCCGTGCTCCAGATGCGCCGGCTGCTCGGCCTCAAGTCGCACGCGGAGGGCGGCGGCTTCCGGCAGGGCGGCATAGCCAAGGTAGCGAACGAGACCGAGGTCCGACATCACCGGCCCGGGAAGTCGCCAGCCGGGGGCAGCCAGACGCAGCATCTGCAACTTGCAGCGCGTCACCTCGGCTTGGGCGAAGGCGTCTGGGAAAACGGTGATCAGGTCATCGCCGGGGCAAGCCACGATGGTCTCGGCCAGCACGTCTCCGACTGACGTCTCCAGGCGACCGGTCTCGACGCCATGAACGGCGACGCCGCGTAGGAAGGTCACGCTATGCGCGGCCTCCAGCCATGCAGCCAGACGCGGAATGGCGGTGCGAGATTCCACCCGCAGATCGACCGCGCTTGTCAAAGCGCCCAGCACCGCGCCCTGGCTCGGCAAACGATCGTCGAGATCGACGGCCTCGCGCCAGGCGCAGCCTTCAGCCATCTCGGTTTCGAGAAAGGCTTCCAACACGGCCTTGGCCTCGGGGCGACGGGCGACCATGGTCAGGCCGCGCTGAACGACCTCGATCCCGGCCGGACCGGCGACCTCGTCCCAGACCCGCGCCGAGCGCCGCGCGCGCCGCCAGACCTCGCCGCGCGCCTGGCCCGTGACCGTCACGAAGCCGAAGTTCCGCACGGAGGCGCCGTTGGCCTGGGCGTCGCGATCAATGACCACGACGCGCTTGCCCAGGCGGGCGGCGGCCAGGGCATGGGCCAAGCCCACGATGCCGGCGCCGACCACGGCGAGATCGAAGGCGCGCTCCATGGTCACGACTCGACCGTCTGGCCGGCGGCCGGGAAAGCCGCCGCGCCCTGTCCTTCGCCGGACCTGACGCGCTGACGCAGGAAGTAGAGGCCCGCGAACAGCGTGCAGACCGCGCCCACCGCGCTGGTGGCGTAGGCGCTGTTGATGAAGAAGCTCAGCCAGTCGAGATCGACCATGGCGAAGTTGCGCCAGACCAGCAGGACGACGCTGCCCAGATAGCCCGAGGCGTCGGCCACATAGATCAGGAAACCCGCCGTGCCGACCCGGCCGCTGAAGGCGATCATGCGGTCGAACAGCATGGCGTTGAACGGGGTATAGGCCATGTACAGCCCCGCGCCGGTCAGGATCATCCAGGTCAGAGGCGTCAGCATATGGGCCTGGAACGCCAGGGTCGAGCCGCCCAGCAGCAGGAAGCCGGCCAGGATCACCCCGTGCATGACCAGCAGGGCCCGCAGGTTGTCGCGCACCAGCATCACCGCGCCCATCACGGCCAGAGAGACGACCGCGACCGGCAGCTCGCTGGCGGTGAACACGCCCGAGGCTTCGCCGAAGCCCAGGGCCGTCCAGATCTCGGCGGCGAAGTTGTCGCGGAAGTCACGCAGGGCCGTCAGCAGGATATAGGCCAGCACCAGCAACACGATGCCGGGCGCGTAGGTGGCCAGGAAGGCGCGGCGCTGGACCAGATCCATCGGCTGGCGACGCACGCGGGCGGCCTCGTCGGCGGCGCTGGGCGGCGGCATCTGCACCAGCGCCCATACCGAAACCGCCAGCAGCGGCATGAAGATCGCGCCGGTGGCGGCAGGCATCCAGAACGGCGAGACGTGGAGGTCGACCATCAGCCACTTGCCGACCGACTTCACCACGCCCGACGACAGGATGAAGCTGGCGCAGAGAATGGCCCCCAGCACTTCCGAGGTGCGACGGCCTTCCATGAAGCCGAACACCAGGCCCCAGATCATGCCCAGCGGCAGGCCGTTCAGGAACAGCGCGGCGACGTTCCAAGGCGCTGGTGTGACCGCGAAGGCCAGCAGCGCCACCCACGATATGCCGATCAGGCCCAGAATGGCGACGCCGCGATGACGCGGCGCGATCTCGGAGATCACCTTGACCCCGATCATCTTGGAGGCGGCGTAACCCGCCACCTGGGCCAGAACCAGGGCGATCTTGTAGTCGACCGCGAAATGCCAGCCCTCGACCGCTCCGAACGTCGCCGCCGCGAACGGCTTGCGGAAGGCGTACATCGAGAAATAGGCGCAGAAGCCGGCCAGCCCGGCGAACAGAGTGAAGACCAGCGGGTTCGCCCGCTCCAGCCAGCGCTTGGGACCAGTCGTCATGGGAACGCCCCTCAATGGAGCGTTTTGGTCTAGACCAACTGCATGTCAGCTCGGTGACGGTCGCGCGCGCTTAGCGGACGCGGATGTCGACGCTGATCTTCACCGCGTCGTGACGCCAGTGCTCGCGGTCGAACTCGACCACCCGCCCTTGCGCGTCGTAGCAAACCCGAACCAGATTCAGCCCAGGCAAGCCGGACTTGACCCTCAGGGCCTCGGCCTCTTCTCCGGTCAGGGCGCAGGGGCGCATGTCGACCTTGTTGCGCGCGACGCCGATGCCATAGACCGACTTAAGCACGCTGGTCAGCGACCCGTTCAGGTCGTGATCAATCAGGCCTGGAGTCAGAGACGCGTCGACGACGATGCTCTCGAACAGCACCGCCCGACCATCCACCGAACGCCGACGACGGATCCAGTACATGGGCGCCCCGACCGGGCGCGAGAAAATCTCGGCCAGCACGCCGTCACAGGCGATCTCGATCTTGCTGAGGGTCTCGGTCGAGGGCTGCCGCCCCTGGGCCTCGACATAGGACATGAAGCCTTCCCAGCGGGTCGGATCATAAACCACCGGCGGCGGCGAGACGTACCAGCCGCTACGCTCCTTACGGTAGACGACCCCCTCGGCCTCCAGTTGGAACAGGGCTTCCCGGACGGTGCCGCGCGCGACGCCGCCGCCAATCTGCATCTGGCGCTCTGACGGCAGACGTTCGCCCGGCTTGAACTCGCCGCCAGCGATGCGCGCGGCGATCTCGTCGCGCACGCCGATATACTGAAGGCTTTCGGGCTGCTGCATCGGGCGACCTGGCCAGCGGTCGAATCCCGCCAAGCGACGAGGATGGGAGGGCGCTCCCCCAGGGTCAAGGAACTGGATTGGACCAGACGCAAGCACACCCGCCACTCGTCACGGTGTCATGAAAGTTTCGCCAAAGCCCTCGACTATCTGGTCTATACCAACGCTGAATTTCGGAGATGGGCCGATGCCGACCGACCGCCGCTCTTTCCTGCGCGCCGCCGCCACGGCCAGCGCGGCTGTCGGCCTGCTGCCGGCCACGGTGGCCAAGGCCATGGCCATTCCCGCGCGCCATCGCACCGGCACGATCATGGACGTCGAGCACGTCGTGATCTTCATGCAGGAAAACCGCTCTTTCGATCACTATTTCGGGGCGCTGAACGGCGTACGCGGCCTGGGCGATCCCCGCCCGCAGCGCCTGCCGGGCGGAGCCTCGGTCTGGCGCCAGCCGAGCAAGGAGCACCCCGACGGCTTCGTCGCCCCGTTCCACGGCGACGCCTCGGCCACCAACGCCTATACCGTCGACGGCTCGGACCAGGGCCATCAGGCGGCGATCACCATCGTCAACGGCGGCCGCTACGACCAGTGGGGCCACTCGGGCGAACTGCACAAGCGGATGGTCTACTACAAGGCCTCCGACCTGCCATTCTACCACGCCCTGGCCAGCGCCTTCACGGTCTGCGACGCCTATCACTGCTCGACCCTGACCCAGACCTATCCGAACCGCCTGCACCTTTGGACAGGCTGCAACGGCGGCGGCAAGGTCGGCGGCGATCCGGAAATGAGCAACTACGGCGAGGACGAGACGCCCAGCGCCGACATGACCGAAGACAAGCTCATGGCCAACGGGCCGCATGACTGGACGACCTACGCCGAGCGCCTGCAGGCGGCCGGCGTCAGCTGGAAGGTCTACCAGGAGTACGATAATTTCGGCGACAACATCCTGTCGGTGTTCAAGCCCTTCCGCCCCTGCGCCAAGGACTCCGAACTCTATGCGCGCGGGCGCTCTTGGGTGTCCGAAGGCAAGACCGGTCCGGACCGCACCCGCTCGGACGGCGAGCAACTGGTCGAGGCCTTCCGCGCCGACGTCGCCGCGGACCGCCTGCCGCGTATCTCATGGATCGTCACCGCCGCCGACCTTTCCGAACACCCTCAGGCCGAGCCGTCGAAGGGCGAGCACGTCTGCGCCGAACTGATCAAGGCCCTGGTCGACCACCCCGAGGTGTTCGCCAAGACGGTCTTCATCGTCAACTACGACGAGGCCGGCGGATTCTACGACCACATGCAGCCGCCAATGCCGCCGCTGACGTCGGAGCAGGGCTGGAGCTCGGTGTCGGTCGCCGGTGAGGCCAAGACCTATGGACCTGACGCCGATGGGGTCAACAAGGGCGCCTACCCCCTGGGCCTGGGCATCCGCGTGCCGGCCATCATCGTCTCGCCCTGGAGCCGGGGCGGCTTCGTCTGTTCGGAGGTGTTCGACCATACCTCGACGCTGAAGTTCCTGGAGAAGCGCTTCGGGGTGCGGGAGGACAATATCAGCGACTGGCGCCGTACGGTCTGCGGCGACCTGACCTCGGCCTTCGACTTCGCCACGCCGAACCAGGACTGGACGGCCCTGACCCTACCCGCCACCGCCGACTACATGCAGCGCGTGGCCCGCTCCAAGGCCGCGCCAAGCCTGAAGATCCCCGTCAAGCAGAGCCCCTCGGTCCAGGACGGCCCGCGGCGCGGCGCGCGTCCCCTGCCCTACGTCCTGTCGGCCGACGCTCGCGTCGCGGACGGCGCGCTGTGGATCGACCTGATCAACGCCGGCCGGGCCGGGGCGGTGTTCCAGGTGTTCGACAACACCGACCGCGACGGCCCCTGGCGCTTCACCTTGGCGGCTGGCCAGAAATACGCTGCGGGTCACTGGAACAAGGTGGGCCGAGCGCCCGGCCCCTACGACCTGACGGTCCACGGTCCGAACGGCTTCTATCGCCGCTTCGCCGGCGATACGTCCAAGCCCCAGCCGATCGTCACGGTCGCGGCCGACGCCCGCGCGCGCCTGGTCGTCAGCCTGAGAGGCGCCGGTCTGGCGACTCTCCGCATGGCCGAGGACTATCCGCTGGCCGAGGGCGAAGCCCGCGAGACCGTGATGCTGGAGCCCAAGGGCGTCGTCCGTTCGGTCTGGGACCTGCGCGGCAGCGACCACTGGTACGACCTGGCCCTCTCGCTGGCCGACGATCCCAGCTTCACCCAACGCTTGGCCGGACACCTCGAAACCGGCCGCGCCAGCCGCACCGATCCCGGCATCGGCCGGATGCGCCTCTAAGCCTTCAGTACACGGATATTCGATGACTTCTCGTCCTGCGGCCGACGCTTACGTGGCCGAACTGACAGACCTTTTCACGCGCCTGGGCGGCCTGCACTACGGCGAGGGCGTCAGCCAGATGGAGCACGCGGTGCAGACCGCGCACCACGCCAAGCTAGACGGCGCGCCGCCGGAACTGGTCGCCGCCGCCCTGCTGCACGACGTCGGTCACCTGATGCAGAAGGTCGGCGAGAACGCCGCCGACCTGGGTATCGACACCCGCCACGAGCACATCAGCGCCGGCTATCTGGCTCGCGCCTTTGGCCCTGGGGTCACCGAGCCGATCCGCCTGCACGTGGCGGCCAAGCGCTATCGGGTCGCGGTGGATCCGGACTATCACCAGCGTCTCAGCACCGCTTCGCTGCAGAGCCTGGCCTTGCAAGGCGGACCGATGTCGCCCGCCGAGATCGAGGATTTCCTGGCCGATCCGTCGGCCCAGACCGCCCTGCGCCTGCGCGGCTACGACGAGGCCGGCAAGGCCCCCGACGCCAAAGTGGCTGGCTTCGAGACCTATCACGATCTTCTGCGCGACCTGATCGATCGCGAGGGTAAGATCTAGTCCGCGAGTAGGTGCCGCAGCACGCGTTTCTCCAGCACCAGTAGAGCGCTGGCGTCGTTGGTGCGCATGACCAACCCCTCGGCCAGCGGCTCGGCGGCCTTGCGGACAGCGCCGGCCAGGCGTTGGAAGTCGGGTCGTCCCCGGCCGCTGACGCCGTGCAACGCGCACAGCTGACGCCAGTCGAACACGAAGCTCTCCAGCAGCTTGCCGAAGCGCGCGATGCGGACCCCGGCGTCGGCGGTGTCGACGGCGGCCGCCAGCTCAGAGCGCAGGTCGTCGATCAGCCACTGCGCCTCGGCGGCGGGCATCACCGGTGAGCGTTGGTCGTCCTCGGTGAGCAGGTCCGGAGAGGCGATCGGGTCCCAGGCCACCGTGCGCCATTGCGGGCGCGGCGGCGTCGGCCCGCAGGCGAGCCGCCAGAACGCCGCCGTGCCGGTAGTGTCGGCGACCAGATGGATGCGCTCGGCGTCGGCGTTGTTCTCGACGTGGTGCCGCCGCCAGTTGTCGAAGATCCAGGCCTCGCCGGCGGCCATGTGCACCGCCTCGCCGTCGCAATGGAATCGCACCGCCGGCTGGGTGAAGACCGGGATGTGCAGCCGCACCCGCGTGTGCCAGTGGTAGTTGATGTCGGCGTGCTCGGGCACGCCCGCGCCGGGCGCCAGTCGCATCAGCCGTGAGCGGCTCCAGACCACGCCGAATCCCGCCAGAGCCTGCCGCAGATAGGGCATGCCCTCCAGCCAACGCGTCGGCAGCATCTGTCCGTGGACGGCGTCCGTCTCGGCCCCCCCGACGCTGATCAACCGAGCGGCGCTGTTGCCGGGCAGGCGATCCGGGTGAGAGACCCAGGCCTCGCTCGGCAACGCCGCGACCTCGGCCTGGAGGCGGGCCACGTCGAAGAGCACAGGCAGCTGGAAGAAGGGGCGCGATAGCCGCATCGGTCAGTCCTTGTAGCCGGTCGCGGCGTCGCCTAGCGCATGACGCAACGGCTCGAGCCACGGCGCGTAGTTCCGCCACTGGGTCAGACTCTCCCGGCCAAGCGGCTGACGCACCTGCTCGGAACTGGGCGTGCGCACGCTGCGCCGCGTTTCGTGGAAGGTCAGGCAGGCCGGCTCGAAGGGCAGCCCCGCATGGAGCAGCATCCGCCGCACGCCCCCTTCGAGATCGTCGACCACGTCCTCGTACGAGACTCTCAGCACCCGTCCCGGGAGCACCTTGTCCCAGTGCCGCATGACCTCGAGATAGGTTCGGTAGTAGCGGGCGATATCGTCGACCCCGTAGGTAAATTCTTGGTTCGTCGTGCCGAACAGCTGCTTGAGATTGCTGAAGCCGCAGGCCATCGGCTCGCGCCGGACGTCGAGGATCGTCGCGCGCGGTAGGATCAGGTGGATCAGGCCGATATGCCAGAAGTTGTTCGGCATCTTGTCGACGAAGAACGGCCGGCCCAGCCGCCGATAGGTCCGTGTGTCGGCCAGGAAACGCTGGCCCAGCACCCTCGCCTCTTCGGCTGTCAGATCCAGAAGAGCCTCGGGCTGCAGCGGCAGGCCGCAGTTCGTATCCCGGCCGCAGACCTCGCCGACATAGCGGCCGATCTCGGTCAACTCCTGCGTACCCTCGACCTGGGAATGGGAGGCCAGGATTTGTTCGATCAGGGTCGACCCCGAACGCGGCAGGCCCAGGACGAAGATCGGCGCCGGATCTTCCGCCCCCCAGCCGGCGCGTTCGGCGAAGACCTCGGCGGTTAAGACCTGCTTCAGGCGGGCGGCGTACGCCTCCGTCACCTCCGGTCGCCAGCGACCGAGGTCGCGGCGCACCGCGTTTCCGCGAGCGTAGGCGCGCCACGAAGCTTCGTGTTCGCCCCGATCCTCGAGCGCTTTGCCCAAGGCGAAGCCGAGATAGACGCGGTCCATGTCCTGAAGGTCGTTGCGAGCCTCCAGGGCGCCCATCCGCGCGACCTCGTCATCGGTAAAGCGATAGGTCTTGAGGTTGGCCAGACTGAACCAGGCCACGCCATTGTCCGGTCGCGCCGCCAGCGAAGCCTGATAGTCAGCGATGGCCTCCGCCCGCCGGCCGGTGATCTTCAAGGCGTTGGCGCGCCACAGGCGCAGGTCGGCGACTTCCGGACCCGTCGGGGGCAGACCGTCCAGCAGGCGCGCATAGAGATCGATCACGGGCTCATGGTCACCCAGGGCGACGCAGGCCGCGCCATATTGCTTGAGATAGTCGCGGTTGTCGGGATCGTCCCGCAGCAGGCGCTCGGCCTCCCGCCGCGCTTGCGCCGGCTTCTGCCGTTGCAGCAGCACCATTCCGTAGTCGAAGCGGGCGGCGTGGTAGTCCGGCGCGCGCTCCACCACCGATTCCAGCAGCCTCTCGGCCTCGGCGAGGTCGCCGCGCTCGTGGCGGATCCGCGCGAACAGGCGCAACGCGCCGACATTGAGAGGATCCTGGCGCAGATAGTCGCTGAGGACTTCCTCGGCCGGCTCCAGGTCGCCATCGGCCAACAGGCTTCTGGCCATCACCACCGCCGGCGGCAGCTGTTTCAGGATGGCCAGATGCTGGCCCGCCATGGCCGACTGGGCGATGTCGCCCTGCATCCGATAGAGCTGCTCAAGCATGTCCCAACTGGCCGGCAGGCTCGGGTTCAGGCGCACGGCCTCACGCAGCGCCGCGATCGCCGCTGGGCCGTCTCGCAGCAGGATGAGGCAGTGCCCCCGTTCCTGGTGGAGGCGGCTGAACCGGGGGTGCAGCGCCTCCAGCCGCGCCAGCGTGGCCAGGGCGTCCGGCACGCGTTGGCCGACGCGCAGGCTCTGGGCTTCGCGCAGCAAGGCGTCGCGTTCCGTCACCGCGTCGCGCTCGCCGCCAGGAACGGCGCCAGCCAGTCCGGATCCGGCTGGTCGGCGTCGTAATATTCGAAGATCAGGTGGATGCGATCGGTGTCGCCGTTGTTACGCACCCAGTGCGGGCCGAGATTGTCGACCTCCACCGCCTCGCCCACGGGAAAATGGCGTTCCTTCCCGCCGAAGAACGCCACCACGCCGGGATTGGTCGTCAGGGGGACGTGGATCTTGTGCGGCCACTTCGCGGCGGGGTTGGCGTCGATGTGCGGGTGGATCACCCCGCCCGGCGGCATGCTGGCCAGCATCACGCGCGGGAACATGCCTCTCGCGTAGCCGTATTCGCTACCCGTCTTCGCCAGCACCGGCTCCAGCAGAGCGCGCCATGGAGCCCAGGCCGGACGATCGTGCGACCCGCGCCAGTCGCGCGGGCTGTCGATGAAGCGGAAGACGATGTGGCGCGTGGCGCCCAGCGCCTCGAACCGGTTCGGCTTATCAGCGTTCTCCGCCGCCCAAACCGCCTCGGGAATCGCCAGCACGGCGGTCCGCAAGGCGGCGATGTCGACCAGTCCGAGCTGGCGGACCGTCGTGGTCTTGCGCGGATTGGCGTCGGGCGCGGCGCTCATCGCAGGCCTTCGAAAGTGTAGCCGAACAGCTCCAGATCCTGGGCGTAGCGAGCCGCGACGCCGTCAATCAGGGCCTGATCGTAGTATTGGCGATAGTCACCGTGCTGGCTGCCGTTGACGTGCTCGAGCGGATGGGAAGGAATGCCGATCCGCGCGCAGATGGCGTCGTAGGACCCCTGCATGTCCTCTACCCGGCCGATCGCGTCGGTCAGCAGGGTCGCGCTGTCGTCGCCGACCAGCAGCGAGGCCTGCGGCTTGAACAGGATGTGCTGCTCCGGCGGCTCGGCGAAGAGAAAGTGACGCATCACATCGCGCGGGCGCTGCTGGAAGACATGGCCGCCGCGCAGCATGAAGGCGCAGTATGACACGAAGCGGTCGAACGGGTTGCGGACGAAGGCGAACTTGAAATAGCCCCCAAAGGCCTCCTCCCCCAGATGCGGCCTGACCTGCTCCAGCGACAGATGGCCATGCTGGATCTCGGCCAGATCCTGCCAGGGGAAGCGCTTGTTGAGGAACAGCCCCACCTGCTCGACATCCTCGTCGCCAAGCTGTTCGCGCAGGGCGCGCCGCACCGAATGGGTGCCGGTCTTGGGCACCGCGGCGAAGATGAAGCGATGGCGATGGGAGACAATCACGTTCGAGCCCACGCAAAAGGGGGCGCCCCTCCCCGCCGGAAAGGCGGGTCGGGGCGCGGTGTTGACCAGGATTGTTCGTCTTAGAACTTGTAGCGAAGACCGACCATGTATGTCGCGCCGCTCTGGGTCTGGTTATAGAGATACTCGTTCTGGCCCCAGAACTGGGTGTCCTTCTGGTTCGTCAGGTTGATCGCGTTCAGCGTCAGTTGCAGCGCGCTCGAGACGTTCAGGAAGGCAGAGGCGTCCACATAGGTGGAGCCCTGGAACCCGCGCGTGCTGGCGCTCATCAGGCTGTCGCTGTGGCCGGTGAACCACTTGTTGCGATGGCTCAAGGAGCCGCGCAGGCCCCAGCGCTCGGTTTCGTAGTAGAGCGTGGCGTTATAGCTGGTGTTGGAAATGCCGGTTAGGGCTTCGTCGGCGTCCACATAGGTATAGTTCACCACCGCGCCCAGCTTGTCGAATGGCGCGGGCAGGAACGAGAACTGGCCCTGCGCGGCCAGCTCAACGCCGGTCAACTGCTTCGTGCCGGCGATATTGATCGGCATCTCGAACTCTTTGACGATCGAAGTCGCCGTAGCGCCCGGGATCGTGGAGTAAGGCACGCCCGTCTGGCTGAACGGCACGTTCTCGAGCGTTTGCGTGCCGATGAAGTTCTTGATGCTCTTGTGGAACACGCTCGCCGAGAGCAGCCCGTCCTGGCCGAAGTAGTATTCCGCCGCCAGGTCCAGCGTGCTGTCCTTGTAGGGCTTCAGGTTCGGGTTGCCGCGCGAGGCCGTGATATCGCCGCTGTCGGCCTGGAACGCGCTGCCCTTGGCCGCCATCGAGCCCAGACCCGGACGGTTCAGATTTTGCGTGGCGGAGAAGCGCACCATCACCTGCGGCGTCAGTTCCAGAACCGAATTCATGGCCGGCAGCACGCCGTCATAGCTGCCTTTCACGTCCGTCGTGCCCAGATAGGCGTAGCTGTCGCCCTGGATCCAGCCGGTGCCGTGGGTGTCGCTCTGATAGCCGCGCAGGCCGACATTGCCGCGGAAGCGCTTGCCGAAAAGCTCGCTGTCCCAATCCGCCTGAACATACTCGGACACGGTCGCTTCCGAGGTCTCGTAGACGTTCTCGATGTCCTGCAGCGCGCCGCCCGTGCCGTCCTTGTTGGGGCCAAAGCGGTGGTACTCGTTGTACTTGGCGAAGGTCTTGTCGTAGTCGCCGACCAGCCACGAGCCGAAGGCGTTGGTGAACACCGAGGTCACGCCAGAGACCGACATGCCGCGCATCTTGGACCGGGTTCCATTGACGTTGTCGTCATAGAACAGGTCCCGGCCGCCTTGCGTGAACTTGTGATAGGCCACGCCGGCGCGCAGAGTCCACGTGTCGTTCAGCTCATACTTGGCGTTCAGCACGCCTTCCTTCAGTTCCGACTGGTTGTTGAAACCGCGATAGTAGAAGGAATCCAACGCGTAGTTGGCCGGGTTGGTGGCGTCGAAATTCGGATAGGAGAAGGTCGCCGATTGGCCATCGGCGCCGTAGTTGGCGACCATATTCCCCTTGGCGCGCATATAGAGCTTGTCGTCATAGGGGGTCTTGTAGGTCGACTTCTCGTAGCCGACGTGACCATCGATCGAGAAGCGATCGGACAGGTCCCACTTGCCGGTCAGCGCGACCTGGTTGAAGCGGTTTTCATTCAGCGACCGGCGATGCTCGCTGCCAAAGGTCGTGCCCGTGACGTCGGTCATGGTGACGTAGTTGCTGCTGTCCCACGCCAGGTTGTTGAGCACCGAGCCCTTCTGGAACTGCGACGGCCAGACCCCGCCCGCGGGGGTGTCGAACGCAAAGGATTTCGTACCCGACCCCAGTGGCCGCGTGGCCAGGTGATACTCGTCGCGGTGGGTGGTGAACTCACCATGCAATACGTCCAGCGTCAGCAGCAGATTGTCCGCCGGCTTCCACTGCACGGCGCCCGTCAGGCCCAGGCGCTCGGCCTTCGAGTTCCAAGACGAGATGCGGTTGCCATCCGCGATATACAGGTCGCCGGACAGGAACTTGGCCTGCTGCGCGGCGGACAGGTGGGAGATGTCCAAGCCGTTGGCGACCAGCTTGCCCATGTCCGAGGCGCTGGGCTTGTCGTAGTTATAGGTGTTGTGACCTTGCTCGGTGGTCTCGCGCTTGCTGTAGGCGACCGAAACCGCCACGCCGAACTTGTTGTCCCAGTTGTAGCTGAACAGGCCGGCGACGCGCGGCTGGGTGTCCTTGGTATATTGATTGGTGCCAGCCTTGACCGAGATGGCGCCCTTGGCGCCCGGCGCGTAGTCGAACGGCTTGCCGGTGAACAGCCCGACGGTGCCGGCCATGCCGCCCTCGTTCTGGGCCGCCTCGAAGGTCTTCTCGACCTCCACCTTCGAGAACAGTTCCGAGGCGAAGATATTGAAGTCGAAGGCCCGGTCGCGCGAGCGCTGGCCGCGGCTGTCCTGCGCCGAATCGACATTGCCCAGCACTTCCATGCCGTTCAGCTGCACGCGGGCGAAGTCGGGACCCAGGCCCCGCAGCGAGATGCGGCGACCTTCGCCCGCCTCGCGGCTGATCTGCACGCCCGGCAGGCGCTGCAGCGACTCAGCTAGGTTCAGTTCCGGGAACTTCGCCATGTCCTCGGCGACGATGGCGTCCTTCTGGATGACGGAGTCGCGCTTGATGGCGCGCGCATCGCTCAGCGATTTGCGGAAGCCGGTGACGACCACAGCGTCGACCGTGTCGGCGGCGGCCGGTTCACTGGCGGTCTGCCGCGCGAAAGCGGCCGATGAATGGGCGCCGACGGCCAGCGCCGCAACGGTCGCCAGCAAAAGGCTCTTCAGGTTCGGGCCCGCGGCTCGAACGGGATATCGGATCGACATGAGTGGTTCCCCTGCCCCAACTGGTATGGACCAGAGTGCTTTAAACAGCTGTGGCGACATCAGCGTGACAGTGGCCGGCCTCGACCCGGGAATTTGCTCGGAACGAGCGCTCATCCGGACGACGACGTTCGCGGATACGACACCAGGGGTTGGGTGTTCGTGTCTGGATCGATCGGCCGACCTTGTAGGCCGGCCGAGAGGCGACGGCCCCTAAAGACCGTCCGAGCCGCACCCGTTCTCAGAATTTGGACTATACCAAAAAACGCTGCTCGCTCATTGCGATGGCGCGAGGGCGACTGCGGAGGCTATGCGTCGAGGCCGCGCGCCAGGGCTTCAACGCGTCGCGTTGGCGGTCAGATACAACGCTCGGCCGTCCGAAAGGTCGGGATCAGAACTCGATCCCCGCCTGGGCCTTCACGCCTGAACGGAACGGATGCTTGACCTGCGTCATCTCGGTGACGAGGTCGGCAACGTCGATCAGGGCCTGCGGCGCGTTGCGGCCGGTGACGATGACATGCTTGCCCTCGGGGCGACTGACGATCGCCTCGATCACCTCTTCGACCGGCAGATAGTCGTAGCGCAGGACGATGTTCAGTTCGTCGGCCACCACTATGTCGATCTCGGGATCGGCTATGCGCGCCTTCACCGCCTCCCAGGCCTCGCGCGCCACGGCGATGTCGCGGGCGCGGTCCTGGGTGTCCCAGGTGAAGCCCTCACCCATGGGCTTGAACTCCACATGGTCGGGGAAGGCGTCGAACACCACCTTCTCGCCCGTTTGCAGCGCGCCCTTCACGAACTGGATCACCGACACCCTCTGACCGTGGCCGATGGCGCGGCAGACCATGCCCAGGGCCGCGGTGGTCTTGCCCTTGCCGGGACCGGTATTGACGATCAGCAGGCCCTTCTCGATCTGCCGCTCGGCCATCATCTTGGCGCGCGCAACCTGGATCTTGGCCATCTTGGCGTTGTGCCTGGCGTTGAGGTCGGCTTCGTCGGTCATAGCATAGGCTCCTGAGCAAGTTGGGACCGCCCGAGGCGGATCAAGCCAATTCCCGCATCGGTCCATAGCACCTTTGGCTTAGACCGCGACGGCGGCCCTCTCTACCGTGATGATCAAGAAGCGGCCCCGCGCGAATGATCCGCGCCAAGGGCCGCCGCTCGGAGAGGACTTCATGAGCCGAATGTCGCCGACGGAAATGGCCCGCCAGCTCGGCGGCGGCCTGCTGTCGTTCCCCGTCACCCACTTCGATGACCAGCGCCAGTTCGTGGAAGCGCCCTACCGCGAGCACTGCGGCTGGATGCTGGAGCGGGACCTCGCCGGCCTGTTCGCCGCCGGCGGCACGGGCGAGTTCTTCTCGCTGCGCCCCTCGGAAGTCGGCCAGGTGGTCCGCGCGGCCGTCGCCGAGACCAATGGCAGGATCCCGGTCATCGCCGGCTGCGGCTACGGCACGGCCATCGCCACCGACTTGGCCGCTGACGCGGAAGCCGCCGGCGCCGACGGCGTGCTGCTGCTACCGCCCTACCTGACCAACGCGACGCAGGAGGGCCTGGCCGCCCACATCGAGGCGGTCTGCAAGGCCACCAAGCTGGGGGTCATCGTCTACAATCGCGACAACGCGATCATCAACGAGGACACGCTCGAGAAGCTGTGCGCGCGCAATCCCAACCTCGTGGGCTTCAAGGACGGCGTCGGCGACCTGGAATTGATGATGCGGGTCTATGCCCGCATGGGCGACCGCCTGACCTATATCGGCGGCCTGCCGACGGCCGAGACCTTCGCCCTGCCCTATCTGGAGATGGGCGTTACGACCTATTCGTCGGCCATCTTCAACTTCATGCCGGAATGGGCGCTGGCGTTCTACAAGTCGGTCCGCGCCCGCGACCGCGAGGCGGTCATGGCCGGCCTGCGCGACTTCGTGCTGCCCTACATCACCCTGCGCAACAGGGGCAAAGGCTATGCGGTCTCGATCGTCAAGGCGGGCATGAAGGCCATCGGCCGCGACGCGGGCCCTGTACGCCTTCCGTTGACCGAGTTGACGGCCGCCGAATATGCCGAACTCCAGGGCCTGATCGGCCGCGCGCATGGCGGCGACCAGCGCCGCGCCGCGAACGGCTAAGGGACTTAAGGTCGATGCGCGCCACGCATCGACCCGTCCGCCCACACGATGAACGCCCTGCCCGGCAAGAAGACATTGGCGATCGGTCCGAACGAGCGTCTAGCTTCACGCCTCCAGGGTGTCGTCGATGGGCGTTTTCCGATGTTCGAACTGAGTCAGCTGCGCTGCTTCGTGGCCACGGCCGAAGAGCTGCATTTCGGCCGCGCGGCGCAGCGGCTGAACATGACCCAGCCGCCGCTCAGCCGGCAGGTGCAGTTGCTAGAGCGGATCCTGGGCGTAACCCTGCTGGATCGCACCAGCCGGTCGGTGCGCCTGACACCCGCCGGCCGAGCCTTCCTGCTGGAAGCCCGCCGCATCCTGCGCCTGGCCGAGAGCGCGGCCCTGGCCACCCGCCGCATCGCCAGCGGCGACGCCGGCCAGATCGCCATCGGCTTCACGGCCGCCTCTGGCTACAACTTCCTGCCGCAACTTGTGATCCTGTCCAAGGCCCGCCTGCCCAATGCCGACCTGACCCTGCGCGAGATGGTCACCCGCGAGCAGGTCGAGGCCTTGCTGACCGGCCGCATCGACATAGGTCTGGTCCGCCCGCCGATGGAGCGGGTCGAATTCGCCACCGCCCGCGTGCTGTCCGAGCCGCTGGTCGCGGCCCTGCCGACCGGCGACGCGCGCCTGGCCAAGGCGTCCCTGACCCTGGCCGACTTCGATGGACAGCCCCTGATCATGTATTCGCCCGAGGGCGCGGGCTATTTCTACAATATGCTGACCACACTGTTCGACGCCAACGGCGTGTCGCCGAACTACATCCAGCACGTCACCCAGATCCACTCGATGCTGGCCCTGGTCCATGCCGGCCTCGGCGCGGCGATCGTGCCGGAGGCGGCCATGAGCCTGCATTTCGACGACGTGCAGTTCCGGCCCGTGGAGACCACGCCCGACCGCCCGGTCGAGCTCTACATGGCCTGGCGCAAGGACAACGAGAGCCCGATCCTGCAGACCTTCATCGATCTTTGCCTGGCCGAGGCCCCGCCGTCGGAGTCCGGCGCGCGCTGACGCGTCCCTCTCCCGGTGGGCTTGAGGCCCAACGACAAGAGACCTGGGAGAGACGTTCATGACCCTCGATCGCCGCGCCGTGCTGGCCGGAACCCTGGCGGTCGCCGCCGCGCCCCGCGTCAACGCAGCCGGGCTCGCCGCGCCCGTGGCGACCACCACCGCCGGCCGGGTGCGCGGGGCTGAAGTCGACGGCGTCAAGATCTTCAAGGGTGTTCGCTACGGCGCCGACACCGCGTCACGGCGCTTCCAGCCGGCGCAGGCCGCCCAACCCTGGAAGGGGATCGCCGACGCCCTCGCCTATGGCCCGGCCAGCCCCCAGTTGAAAGCCGACGAGCCGACCAGCGAGGACTGCCTGTTCCTCAATGTCTGGACGCCCGGCGTGGCCGACGGGAAGAAGCGGCCGGTGATGTTCTACGTTCACGGCGGGGCGCACGCGAATGGCTCCGGGTCCAGCCCGCTGTATGACGGGACCTGGCTGGCCAAGACCCATGACGTGGTGGTGGTGGTGGTGAACCACCGGCTGAACTGCTTCGGCTACGCCTATCTGGCGCGGCTGGGCGGGGCCGAACTGGCCGACAGCGGCAATGTCGGCAATCTCGACCTGATCCTGGCGCTGCGGTGGGTGCGCGACAACATCGGCGCGTTCGGCGGCGATCCCAGCAACGTCATGGCCTTCGGCCAGTCGGGCGGCGGCGGCAAGGTGGTGACGCTGATGGCCATGCCGCGCGCGGCGGGCCTGTACCACAAGGTCGCGACCATGAGCGGCCAGCACGTCACGGCCATGGGCCCGCTGCACGCCACGATCCGCGCCAAGGCCTTCATGGAGAAGCTGGGCCTCAAGCCCGACCAGGTCGAGACGCTCAAGACCCTGCCCGCCGCCCAGTTGGTCGAGGCCCTGAAGATGCGCGATCCGCTGGAGCGCAAGGGCGGGATCATCTTCTGGTCGGTGCTGGACCACGGCGTCCTGGCCCGCCACCCGTTCTATCCCGACGCCCCGTGCGAGAGCGGCCACATTCCGATGATCATCGGCAACACCCATGACGAGACGAAAGCCTTCCTGGGCGGTGATCCCCGGAACTTCGCCCTGACCTGGGAGGAGTTGCCGGGCCGGCTGGAGAACGAGCTCGTTTTGGACATGTCGCCCGAATACCTGGTGGCCAAGTACCGGGCGCTCTATCCAAACTACAGCCCCTCGGACTGCTTCTTCGCCATCACGACGGCGGGGCGGTCGTGGCCGGGCCACCTGATTCAGGCCGAGCGACGCGCACAGATCGAGGCGCCGGTCTGGATGTACCAGCTGGACTTCGGCGCCCAGACCGATCCGAAGATGGGCGCCTATCACAGCTACGACATCGCCCTGGTCTTCGGCACGCTGGACGCCAAGGGCTCGATGACCGGGACGGGGCCGGCGGCGCGAAAGGTTCGGGACCAGATGAGCGCGGCGTTCGTGTCGCTGGCGCGCACGGGGAATCCCAACGGCCCTGCGATCCCGGCTTGGGAGAAGTACACACTGCCGAGGCGGTCGACCCTGGTGATCAACGAGACATCGACGATGGTGGATGATCCCCGCAAGGAGGAGCGAGAGATCTTCGCGGTCGCGCCGTTCTTGAAGGAAGGGACCTGACGCCGACGCGTCAGGCTCGGTCCCAGGGGAAGGTCAGGGTCGGGGCGTTCGTATAGCGCTTCATCTTCAAGGTCAGCCGCGCGCCGGCGCCAGCGGCGAGGCGCAGCGTGAAGGCCGAGGAATCGACCGGCAGGGCGGCCCCCTCACCGATCGCCGCGCTGAGGATCTGATGCTCGGCATAGGCGCCGCCCTGGACGGTCAAGGTGCGCGCCGCGACCTGGTTGGTGTTGACCAGCGTGACAACCGTCTCCTCCTCGCCGAGTTTCTCGACAAGGGCGGCGACGTCCGGCGGGATACCAGCGCGGCGATGCGCGGGATCGAACCAGCGCAGGCGGGCATAGCGCAGCGCCCCGCCCTGGGCCGGCGAGGTTCCCGACCACGGCGGCCGGGCGATCTGGATGCCGCCCTCCATCAGGTGGATCAGGGCCGTGACGCTGGCCGGATTGATGTCCAGGGCCGCGTCGGCCAGGCGGGTGTCGGGCGTGGTCTTGTCGTCATGCTGGGCCTGGGCGCGAGCGCGGACGCGCTCGAGATCAGCGCGCAAGGCCTTGGCCGGGAAGCCGGGGTCCTTACCCTCCAGATAGGTCAGCCAGGGATGCTCGGCGGCGCGGGCGCGGTCGCTGGCCTTCTGCGACATGTACCAGATTTCGAGGCCGTTCAGCCGGTACTCGCCGGGCGAATAGCCGTACCATCCCTTGGGGCCGTACATGCGCGGGGTCATGACCTTGCCGTCGACGGTCTTCTTCTGGGCGTTGATCACGTCGTTCTGACGACGCCAGACGTCGAGATACTTGTCTTCGCCGGTCAGCAGATAGGCGTTGAGGAAACCGACCACGGCGCGCGGCACGCGGTTGCGATCCTCGCGCTTGCCGGTCTGGGGCGCCAGGGGGCTGAAGCCCCAGCCGTAGGTCCCGCTCCACCATTGGCCCTTGGGCCCGCCGATCTTGCCGTCCAGGCCGATCTTGCTGGGCAGGACACCGCCATTGGCCTTGGCGCGGTCGATCCAGGCGTCCACGTAACTCACGATCCAGTCGCGGTACTTCGGCTCGTGATCCAGCATGTAGGCGTTCATGACCAAGCTGGTGGCCTGGAGGTTCAGCGGCGCATCGCCGACCACGTCGCCATATTCGTCGTAGTGGTGCAGCGTCTCTTCATAGCTGCTCTCGCCGTGCTCCATGAAGAAGTTGGTCGGGTCGAACCGGTCGCCGGCCCAGTCCAGCGGCGTGGCCGGGCGCAACATCGGCCCCTTGCTGCCGGTGATCATGCTGCGGATGATCTTCAGCTTCGGGTCGTAGTTCGCGACCGCCTTGTCCTCGCCGGTATAGAAGCCCGAGAAGCGCTTCACCCGGTCGCGATACCTGGCGTCATAGGGGTCCGACAGGCCCAGCAGGTTGAACACCGACAGCCCCTCGGACAGGTGCTGCCAATCGGTCATGACCGGAAACTCGCGGTAGTACATGCCCTCGCGAGCGAACGGCACCTCCTTCGTCCTGGCCGCCGTATATTGGGCGACGTTGCCGTCGAAGGCCTTCTTAGCCATGGCCAGCAGGCTATCTCCGGCCCCAAGCGCATGCAGGGTCGGCCAGTCGTTGACGTTCTCGATGGCGTCGTCAGGACCATCATTGGCGCCCCAGCGCTCGACCGCCCGCAGCCAGCCGCGATCGTCGAAATAGCGCGCGAAGAAGGCCGCGCAGGCCTCCTCATTGGCCTTAAGCAGTTCGCGCTGCAGCAGCGCCCACTCGGGCGGGGCCATTGGCGTCGAGACGGTCACCAGCGGAGCGGCGTTCGCCGACTTGGCCAGGGCGACGAAGGCCAGGGCCGAGGCGCCGGCCAGGATGGAGCGGCGGGTGGTCATGTTCAGGCGGCCTTCAGGTCCAGACGCTGGATTTTCCCGACGATCACGAAATACGCCAGGATGCAGATCAGGCAGTGGACGCCGACAAAGATCAGCGCTCCGTCGAACGAGCCGGTCGCCTTGACGATGTAGCCGATGACGATCGGGGTCACGATACCGGCGACATTGCCGAAGGTGTTGAAGATGCCGCCCGTGACGCCGGCCATCTCCTTGGGCGAGGTGTCGGCCACCACCGCCCAGCCCAGCGACGCCACGCCCTTGCCGAAGAAGGCCGCGGCCATGATCACGATGACCAGCCACTCCTGCTCGACGTAGTTGCAGAGGATGATGCAGGTGGCCAGCACCATCCCCAGCAGCAGCGGGGTCTTGCGAGCGATGTCCAGGTTGCCGGTCTTCTTCAGCAGGCCGTCCGAGATCATGCCGCCCAGAATGCCGCCGGCGAAGCCGCACAGGGCTGGCAAGGCAGCGGTGAAGCCGGCTTGCAGGATCGACAGGCCGCGCTCCTTGACCAGGTAGATCGGAAACCAGGTGACGAAGAAATAGGTCAGGACATTGATGCAGTATTGGCCGAGATAGACGCCCAGCAGCATGCGGTTGGTCAGAACCTGCTTGACGTTGGGCCAGGTAAAGGCCGCGCCATTGGCCGCGTTCTTCTCTTCCATCCGCACCAGGCCGCCGCCGGCCTCGATATAGTCGACCTCGGCCTTGTTGACGGCCGGATGCGCGAGCGGGCTGTGGATCAGCTTGGCGAAGATGGCGGCGGCCGCGATGCCCACCACGCCCATCACCCAAAATACCGAGCGCCAGCCGAAGCTGTGGGCCAGCCAGCCCATCAGCGGCGCGAAGGCGACCAGCGAGAAGTATTGGGCCGAGTTGAAGATCGCCGAGGCCGTGCCGCGCTCGGAGCTCGGGAACCAGGCCGCGACGATGCGGGCGTTGGCCGGGAACGACGGCGACTCCCCAAGGCCGACGGCGAAGCGCATGGCGAACAGCACCGCGGCCGCCATCAGGCCGGTGAAGAAGCCCGCGAAGCCCTGCAGCGCCGTGAACAGCGACCAAACCAACAGCGAGATAACGTAGATCGTCTTCGAGCCGAACTTGTCCAGCAGCGCCCCGCCCGGGATCTGGCCCAGGACATAGGCCCAGGCGAAGGCCGACAGGATGTAGCCCATCGCCACCGGATCCAGGCCCAGCTCCTTCGACGCCGACTGGCCTGCGATCGAGAAGGTCGCGCGGTCGGCGTAGTTGATGGTGGTGATGATGAAGAGCACCGTGATGATCAGCCAACGCACGCGCGTCCGCTTGTCGGCTTCGGTCATCCTTCGTCCCCTCCCCTCATGAAACCGATCTGACGTCGGTGTGGGCAGGGGAACGCTAGAGGCGCCCGTTCGCCAGGTCTAAGTCAATTCGCCTATGGACCGATCCAAGGCGGACATGGATCGAACCGCTTTCGGCATCAAACCCGCTCCGTACACGAATATCGCGCGGGCTGGTCTCTACCGCGCCCTATGCACTCGATTGCACGGGATGATGACAGGCTCGATCCGTGCCGAACGCGCATAGGTTCATACCCGATTGGGATTGGCCCTGGACGAAAATCCACACCTATCTTCACGGCAACGAAGAAGGCGGCCAGATCGTCTTCGGTACGAAAGAGACCCGCGAAACGCGGGCACCGGGAGGGAACCATGTCGACCAACCACACGACCGCCCTGCGCGCCGCCCTGGCGCTGAGCGCCTCGGCCCTGGCGATGGCGATGGCCAGCGCGGCGACCGCTCAAGAGGCCGCGCCGGCCCAGCCGGCGTCCGACGAGGTCGAGGCCGTCGTCGTCACCGGCTTCCGCGCCAGCCTGCAGAGCGCCATCAACATCAAACGCGGCTCGAGCGGCGTCGTCGACGCCATCAAGGCCGAGGACATCGCCCAGTTCCCCGACCTGAACCTGGCGGAGTCGCTGCAACGCATCCCGGGCGTCTCGATCTCGCGCATCAACGGCGAAGGCCGCCAGATCACGGTTCGGGGCCTTGGCTCGGAATACACCCGCGTCCGCATCAACGGCATGGAGGCCATCTCGACCACCGGCGGCACGGCCAACAGCGGCGGCACCAACCGCGGTCGCGGCTTCGACTTCAACGTCTTCGCCTCGGATCTCTTCAACAGCATAGCGGTGCGCAAGACCGCCTCGGCCGATGTCGAGGAAGGCTCGCTGGGCGCCACGGTCGACCTGAACACCTCGCGCGCCTTCGACAGCCGCAAGCCCCAGCTCGTGCTGTCGGCCGGCGGCAGCTACAATGACCTGTCCGAGAAGACCACGCCGCGCCTCTCGGCCCTGGCCAGCCGCACCTTCTTCGACGGCAAGCTGGGCGTGCTGATCTCGGCCGCCTACGAAGAGCGGCATCTGAAGGAAGAAGGCGCCAACATCACTCGCTGGGCCGTCGGCGGCAGCAACGGCGGCTTCAACGCGGCCTCGACCGTGCCCGGTTACACGCTGGCCCAGATCAACAACACCAGCACGACGACGGGCATATTCGCCCCGCGCATCCCGGCCTATGTCAGCTACGACATCCAGAACAAACGCACGGGCCTGGCCGGCTCACTGCAGTTCAAGCCGGACACCAATACCGAGATCACGCTGGACACGCTGTACGCCTATCTGAAGGGCTTGCGGAAGGAAGCCCAGCTGCAGGCCATCGGCCTGTCGCGCGCCACCACCGGCAAGCCTGAAACGATCATTCGGGACGGCGTCGTCCAGGGCAATGACCTGGTCTATGCCCGAATGGACAATGTCGATCTGCGCGCCCAGTCGGCCTATGACGAGCTGAACACCGAGTTCAAGCAGTTCACCCTGTCGGCCAAGCACAACTTCGGCGACCGCCTGGTCGTCGGCGCCCTGGCCGGCTATGCGGACTCGACCTTCACCCAGCCGGTCTCGACGATCGTCACCTTCGACCGCGCCAACAGCCAGAACTACAGCTACGACTTCCGCAAGGGCCGCGCGCCCCAGATCCTGCTGGGCTTCGACGCGACCAACCCAGCCAACTGGTCGGCGACCAACGGCACGTCGGAAGTCCGGCTGCGCCCGACCTTCGTCGAGAACCAGTTCTCGACCGCCAAGGTCTATGGCGAGTGGGAAGCCAACGAGAACCTGAAGCTCAAGGCCGGCGTGGACTGGCGCAAGTTCGAGTATGACAGCTACGGCCTGTACCGCACGACCGAAACCGTCAGCCAGACCTTGACCCCGGACCAGTTGGCTTCGGTGTCGAAGGTGTTCAGCGGCTTCGGCAAGGGGCTGGACATGCCGTCCGGCAACGCCACCGCCTGGCTGGTCCCCGACATCGACAAGTACGCCGCCCTGCTGAACATCTACAGCAACACCGGTATCTACGCCCTGACCGGCACCAACAACACCTCGGCCCGCGGCCAGTACGGCGCGGTCGAGGAGCAGGACACCGGCGCCTATGTCCAGGCCGAGTTTCGCTTCCAGGCGATGGGCTTACCCTTCCGCGGCGACGCCGGCCTGCGCCGCGTCCACACCGAGCAGGAATCGGCCGGCTATGCCGCCGTCGGCGGCGTGATCCAGCGCGTTGACGTCAAGCGCGACTACGACCTGACCCTGCCGTCGTTCAACCTGGCGGCCGACGTCACCGACACCTTCGTGGCCCGCTTCAGCGCCGCCAAGACGATCGCCCGTCCGGGCATCGGCTCGTTGTCGCCCGGTGGGGACGTCGCCGTGCAGGGCGCGAACCGCAGCTTCAGCTCGGGCAATCCGTACCTGAACCCGACCCAGTCCAAGAACCTCGATGTGTCGCTGGAGTGGTATCCGTCGTCGGGCACGATGTTCGCGGCGGGCATCTTCTACAAGAAGATCAACACCTTCGTGGCCACCCAGAGCGAGCTGCGCGCCTATAACACCCTGGGCCTGCCCAACTCGCTGATCGCCGGCACCACCGCCACGCCGGACATGCTGTTCCAGGTCTCCAAGCCGATCAACACCAAGGGCGGCGACCTGAAGGGCTTCGAACTGAACGTCCAGCAGCCCTTCACCTTCCTGCCTGGGTGGCTGAGCCACTTCGGCGTGATCGCCAACTACACCTATGTCGCTTCCAAGATCGAATATCCGACCTCGTCGACCGCCGGCGCGCCGGTGGTGATCAACGACCTGATCGGCCTGTCGAAGAACGCCGCCAACGCAACGCTCTACTACGAGACCGACAAGTGGAGCGTCCGGGGCTCGCTGGCCTATCGCGCCGGCTACCTGACCCAGGTCCCGGGCAGCGACGGCAACACCGTCCAGGGCACCAACGAGACCCTGAACGTCGACATGCAGGCCAGCTGGAACATCCGCGAGAACCTGAAGCTCTCGGTCGAGGGCGTGAACCTGACCGACGAGTTCAACGACCAGTACGTCGGCGATAGCGACCGCCTGAACGTCTACACCCACAGCGGCCGCCAGTTCATTGTCGGCCTCCGCTACAATTTCTAGGCCCGGTATTTCTAGGCGTCCTTCTTCATTCACCGCCTAGCATTAGGGCGCCGCTCCTGCCTCCCAGGAGCGGCGCTTTCTTCGCGAACGAGCCGTGGCCAGAGACTATCCGGCGATCACCTCTGCCGGCCCAATTTCCGCATGGCGTAGAAGATCAGCAGGCTTGTCACCAACAGCACCGCGCCCAGGGCCAGCATGGGCGCCAGATTGCTGCCCGTGGCGTCCCGCACCATCGGCACCATGTTCTGGGCGATGAAGCCCCCCAGATTGCCGATCGCATTGATCGCCGCGATGCCGGCCGCCGCGCGGGGTCCGCTCAGGAAGCTGGGCGGCAGGCTCCAGAACACGGGCTGGGCGGCGAAGATGGCTGGCGCGGCGACGCACAGCGCGGCGAACTTCAGCACGGGTCCGGGCAGGATGACGCTCAGGACCAGGCAGAACGCCCCCAGCAACACAGGTCCGGCTATGTGCCAGGCGCTGGCCCCGTGGCGCGCGGCATGGCGCGGCACGAACCACAGCGCCACGGCGACCAACAGCCAGGGGATGATGTTGATCAGACCGTTGACGGTATTGGACACGCCGAACGACTTGACGATCGTCGGCAACCAGTAGCTCAAGCCGTATGCCCCCAGCGGCATGCCGATATAGAGGCCGGCCAGCAGCAGGACACGCGGATCGAAGATCGCCTTCCACGCGCCGCGATGGTCGTCGACCACCCCGCCCCGCTCGGCGTCCAGCGCCTTGGCCAGCCAGGCCTTCTGATCGTCGAGCAGCCACCGCGCATGGGCCGGACCATTGGGCAGCTTCCAGAGTACGTAGGGCGTCAACAGGATCGCCGGCGCGCCGGTGGCCAGGAACACCCATTGCCAGCCCGCGAGGCCCAGCAGGCCGTCCAGATCCAGCAGCATGCCGCCGACGACCGCGCCGACTGCGTTGGCGATGGCGCTGGCGATCATGAACAGACCCACCATCCGCGCCCGGTGCGACTGCGGATACCAGAGCGTCAGGACATAGAGCACGCCGGGGAAGAAGCCGGCCTCCGTGACCCCGAGCAGGAAGCGCAGGACGTAAAACATCGTCGCGTTCTGGGTGAAGCCCAGCGCCAGGGTGACGAGCCCCCAGGTGAACATGATCCGCGCGAACCATACGCGCGCGCCGACCTTGGCCAGGATCAGGTTCGAGGGCGCCTCGAACAGGAAGTAGCCGATGAAAAATAGAGACGCGCCAAGGCCATAGGAGGCTTCGCTGAGGCCCAGGGCCTGGACCATTTCGAGCTTGGCGTAGGAGACGTTCTGCCGGTCGATATAGGCGATCAGGTACATCAGGCAGAACAACGGCATCAGCCGCGCGGTGACCCGCCGGACGGTCGCGACTTCCAGATCGGGAGACGGATCAGACATTCGAGGGCCTCTTCTCGGCCCGACTGGGCGCGCGTCGGGGTGGAGCGGTGGAGTCCCGCTGGATCAGCACATGGTCCAGTACGTGATCCGCATAGATCTCCGCCGAAGACCCGGGCGAACGCAACGCGCGGAGCAGGAGATCGAGGGCCATCGACGCCATCTGGCGGACGGGCTGGCGAATAGTGGTCAGCGGCGGCCACAAGGTGGTGGCCACGGTCGTGTCGTCGAACCCGACGACGGTCAAGTCGCCCGGCACGTCCAGGCGCCGGCGGTGAGCGACCGACACGGCGGCGGCGGCCATGTCATCATTGCTGGCGAAGATGGCGGTCGGCAGCCGCTCATCGTCCAGCAAGATCTCGGCGGCGCGTAGGCCGGAGTCATAGGTGAAGGCGCCGTGCGCCACGACGAGCTCGGCGCCCTCGGTTGTCGCGACGGCGGCTCGGGCGCCGTCCAGGCGCGAGGCGCTGGCGGTCTGGTTGGGATTGCCCACGATCAAGCCGATGCGGCGATGCCCCAGGTCCAGCAGATGGCGGGTCATGGCCCGACTGGCCTCGCGATCATCGATCCTGACACTGATCGCGTACGCCGGAGGAAGTCCCGCGGCGACCACGGCGACGGGCAGATTGGCGGCGCGGAGAACATCCAGAACCACGGCGGACTCGCCCAGAGGCGGCGCCAGCACCACGCCATGAACGCCGCCGCTCACCAGTCGCTGCAGTTCCTGGAGCGACGGAGCGGCCCCGTTCTCGCCGCGGACCAGGATCAATCGCGCGCCGGCGCTGGTGGCCTCCTCGAACACGCCGACCAGGAAGTCGCTCATGAAGGCGGCGCTGGGATTGGAATAGACGACGCCGATCCGCAGCTCGCCGGCGGTGACGAGATTGCGAGCCGCAAGGTTGGGTTGGAAATTGAGGTCGCGGATGGCCTCCAGCACCGCCCGCCGTGTGTCGTCCCGGACCTTGGCGCCGTCATTGATGACACGCGAGACGGTCATCCGCGAGACGCCCGCCCGCTCGGCGACGTCGGCCATGGTGGCGTCCCGGACGCGGTCCGGCCGGTTCAACGGTCGCCCCCTAAGCTGATCGCTGTCGTCACCGAAATCATCCACTCGATCTACCGTCTGTAGCCGCTATTGGGCGACTCCACCGGTCTCAATCTGTAGCGCAAAGAAAGACGCCCGAGCCACGGCGCGGCGCTTGGCCGCTTCCGGGCCCGGGCGAGGCCGCCCAGGGGAAGGAGAGGCGGAGATGCGGACTAGAAGCTGTATCGCAGACCGACGTGGTAGAAGCGGCCCAGCAGGTCATAGAGCGCCGGGTTGGCGTCCAGGCCCGTATTGGTCTGCGGCGACGGCGTCGGATCGCGGTTCAGCAGGTTGTCGACCTTGCCGTAGATCTGCAGGCCCTTGCCGAACTTGTACGAGGCGCTGATGTCGACATAGGTCGCGCCGCTCATGTGGTTGTAGTCGATGGTCGGGTTGGTGCCGGTCGAGACTGGGCAGCTGCCAGCCTTGCATTCGACATAGTCGGTCGTCGTGCCGCCGAACCGGCCATCGCTGAACCAGCGCTCCTGGACACTGAAGGCGAAGCGGTCGTTGTCCCAGGACTGGATGGCCAGGAACTTCCAGTCCGGCGTGGCGCCGGAGTTCTGGCCGGCGGAGTCGACAGCGATCGCGCCGGGGATGCCAGGGTTGGTGACGAACTTGTGCGTGTTCGTCGCCAGGCCCCGCACCGTGAAGCGGCCGGGCACGCTGGGCAGTTCGAAGCGGTAGCTGCTCTCGATGTCGAAGCCGCTGGTCTTGATCGAGGCTAGGTTGAACGTCTGGGAGTTGACGAAGGCCGTGCCCTGAGCTGGCGTGAAGTTGAAGGCGCCGCAAAACTGGGTGAGGCCCGCATAGCAGAAATTGACGATCTGCTGAGCGCCCAGGCTGGAGATGCCGCCGTTCAGCACGATGTTGTACCAGTCGACCGAGACGCTGAAGCCCGGCAGCCATTGCGGGTTCGACAGCACCGCGCCGATGGTGACGTTCTTGGCGATTTCGGGCTTCAGGTTCGGGTTGCCGACCACGTTCTGCAGAACGGTCAGCGCGCCGCCAGTGAACGGGTTGGTGAAGTTCGGCAGCGTGGTGGTGACCGGCGCGGCGAACAGTTCCGACAGGTTCGGCGCGCGCACGTCACGCGAGGTGACGGCCCGCAGGCGGACGCCATCGATCGGCGTGTCCCAGGTGGCGCCGACCTTCCAGGTGTAGACGGTGCCCGAGGTGCTGTAGTCGGTCCAGCGGCCGGCCATGTTGAGATTGGCCCTGCCCACGGCTTCCGAATTGACCAGCGGGATGTTCACTTCGGCATAGGCTTCCTTCACCGAGTACTTGCCGGCGCCGGAGTGGTAGTTGCCCGCGAACCAATTGGCGCCCGACGGAGTCAGGACCGGATCGGCGGGATAGTCGGCGGTGTTGGGCGAGTCGGTATTGCCATCGCCATAGGGGTCGCCTTGGACGTGGTACTGCTCCTTGCGCCACTCGCCGCCGAAGGCCAGCGACACCGGACCGGCCCACAGCGAGAAGGGCTCGCCGCTGAAGTTGACGCTGGCGACATCCTGCTTCTGCACCGAGTGCTGATAGGGGCCGTTCGTGGGCGTGATGTAGGCCAGGGCCGCTTCGCTGGGCGCCTTGCCGCCGAAGATGTTGATCGGCACGCAGCCGTTGGCGCGGGCGATCGGGTCGGCGCAGACGATCTGGCCGCCAACCGTCGTGGCCTGGATGGCCGCGCGATAACGCGGCATCAGCAGGATATCGCGAACGTGGATGTTCGTCGTGTTCTGGCCGTGGGTGTAGTAGGCGTCGTAGCGCCATTCCTTGCCCAGGGCGTCGAACCGGCCGTCGGCGCCGATCACTGCCCGGACTTGGGTCCGCGTCGGGTGAACATTGATGTTTCGCGGCAGCAGGGCGTTGCTGGTGCCGAAGCTGAAGGTCGTGATGTTATTGGCCGCACAGGCGGCCACGACCGAGGCCGGGAGATACGGGTTCGAGCACGACATCGTCAGGTTGGTCGTGGCGCCGCCCGGATTGGGCTGGTTGCTGCTCTCGACGCGGGCGACGTTCAGGGTCGCGTAGATCTCGTTCTTGTCGTCCAGATCGTAGCCGATGCGACCGTAGCTGCCCATCCGCTTGATCCTCGACTGCAGCGAGGTGCCGACGCCGACATTTCCCGATAGGTCGCCGCCGACGCAGAAGCCGCCGTTGGAGTAGCAGCCGGTGACCGCGCCGTTGGCGGCCTTGGTCGGCACGCCGTTACTGCCGTACTGGAACTGGAACGGGTTGCCGGCCTGATCGAAGGCCGTGCCCTGCAGCGGACCCGCGCTGATCAGACCGTACTTGGTGTACTGATAGGCTTGGGCGTGCTCACGATAGAGATACTGGGGCGAGCCGTCGTTGGTGACGCCACGATTGACCAGGGTGGCGGTCGTGTACCAGTCACGGCTGCCGGGTGCGTCTTCACCAAAGCCGCCCGCCGGAACGCCTTCTTCCCAGTCGTATTCGCCGCTGACCTGCACGTGCAGGCGATCATTCATGAAGTTCTTGCCCGCCGCGACCTGGGCCAGCCATTGGTGGTTGTCGCCATAGGTGGTGACGCCACCCATGACGTTGGCCTTGAAACCCACGAACTTCTTGTTGGTGATGAAGTTGACCACGCCGCCGACAGCGTCCGAGCCGTAGGACGCCGAGGCGCCGCCGGTCACCACGTCGACCCGCTCGACCAGCAGTTGGGGGAACAGGCTGATGTCGGGAACCCCGGTGACGTTGGCCGGCACGACCCGCTGGCCGTCCAGCAGGGTCAGGGTGCGGATGGTGCCAAGGCCCCGCAGCGAGAACGAGGACAGGCCCTGCTGGCCGCTCGATGTGCTGAACGTGCCGGTGGTCGCGCCGCTCGAGCCCTGCAGCGATGGCAGCTGGGTGATGGCGGTGAAGATGTTCGGCTGGGCGGCGCGCTCAAGGTCGGCCTGGCCCAGCACCTGGGTCGGGGTCGGCGCGGTGAAGCCGGTCGACCGGATCCGCGTGCCGGTGACGATGATTTCCGTCAGAGCGGTCGCGTCGGACGATCCCGTTGCCGGGGCCGGCGCCGTCTGTGCGTTGGCTGCTCCGGCCGCCATCACCATCGCGACCGCGCTGGTCGCGAGCAACATGCTCAAAACGGGCGATCGCCCCCGCAGACTACCGACAGCGCTCATCCTACACCCTCCCATTTTTCATTGAGACCATCGTTCGATGATCTGAGGGGGACTGTGTCAGACGATGGGACCGCTAACTATACGACCATGGTCGTATGCGCTCCCGGCGCTGGGATCGCACGCAAGACAAGGCCCGGAACGCCAAGCGTTCCGGGCCTATCGTCGTCCGTCTTCGGCGTCCTAGCGGGGGCGAACCGCGTAGAGCGCGTGGTGGGTCAGCACGAACAGCGTCTGCTTGTCGGCGCCGCCGAACAGCAGCTGTAGCGGCCGTTCGGGCACGTCGACGCGGCCCAATTCCTGGCCGTCGGGCCCGTAGACGAACACCTGGCCGTTAGCGACATAGACGCGACCCTGCGCGTCCGTCGCGACGCTCTCGCCGCCACGGTCGGCGAACGGCTTCAGGTTGGTGATCGAACCGCCCTTCCCAACGACACCGCTATAGGTCTTGTTTTCGGAACTGTTGGCCAGGAAGACCCGCTGCCCCGCCTTCGCCGTCGTGAAGCCATAGGTGTCCAGCGAATCCGAGAAGCGCAGGCCGCGATAGTCCGGCGGCCCCTGCTGGAAGACGCGATAGGCAGGCAGAACTAGGCTGCCGTCCGGCGAGACATATTCCTTCGGTTTGGACACGGCCATGTCGCGGACGAAAAGCTCCGCCAGGGTCTGGTACTGGTAGGTCTCGGGATCGATCTGGTCCTTGAACTCGCCGTTGTTCCACCAGTTGACCGGCAACACGGTCGCCGCGCCGGAATGGTCGGCGGTCGGCGTGGCGGCGATCACCGTCACCGCGTTGTCAGGGCTACCGGGCTTGAAGCTGTAGACCGAGCCGTTGCGGCCGTCCGACGACAGCACCAGCAGGTCGCCCGAGGCGTCGACCGCCAGGTTGACCGGATCCAGGGTGTTGTCGCGCACGATCGACAGCTTTCGGGCGTCCGACCAGCTATAGATGCGCTGATGCTTGCGGTCGGCGAAGTACAGGGTCCCGGCCGCGTCGACGGCCCCGCCGCCCAGCGAATAGAAGCCGTCGGCCAGCTTCTCCACCGTCGCGCCGGCCCGGAAGACCGAAGGCGCGACCGGCTTCGAGACGGCCGGCAGGTCCAGCACCGCGAACTGGCGCTCGCGCACCTCCAGGCCGTTGGTCACGTCCTGGATCGCGTTCTCGTACGGATACTTGGTCAGGCGCGTGAAGGTCGCGCAGCCGTTCTCGTCGCAGGTCCCCAGGCCGCTCTCGCCGTTGACCGCGACGTTGCGGAACCGGATGTCGTGCGAGTTGTAGACCCGCACCGCCGCCGCTGCCGGCTTGCGCGTCCGGGTGACACGATAGCCGTGATAGTTGGCCAGCAGGATGTTGTGGGAGTCGCGGATCTCCAGCGAGACGGTGTCCTCGCCCTCCCCGGCCTCCTCCTCGGTCTGAGGCGCCAGGAACTCCCAGTTGGCGACGCGGTTGAGGGTGATCTCGGTGCGCACATGGTGCTCGACCGAGGCCTGGTAGACGTGGCCCGGCGTCGTGGTGTCGGACACGTAGATGCCCGTATAGGCGTAGGTATTGGGGCTCCAGACGTTGGAGAACGTCCCGCCGCCGCCATTGGTCACCCACAGGCTGGGATATTGCCCCGCCCACCGCTTGGCCGGATCGGCGTCGCCCGTGCCGTTGGCGTTGTAGGGGATGAACCGCGTACCATCGAACAGGTTGGTGCCGTGCCCGCCCTGAAACTTGACGTCATTGACCATCGAGGTCGCGCCGGCCGTCCACAGCAGGGCCGTGGCGCGCGAATTGGCGCCGTCGGTGTAGAGGCCCAGGCCAAAGACGATGTTGTCCCCGCCCTTGGCCGACTCCACCAGCGCCTTGGGCGCGCCGACGCCTTGGTAGGCGGGCGTGCCATGGGGCAGCACGATCTGGGTCAGGCTGGGATGCAGACCGATCAGCACGGTGTCGGACTTCAGCTTCAGGGTGTCGGTGACGCGATAGAAGCCGGTCGGGAAATAGACCACGCGATGGGCGTCGATCGCCTTCTGGATCGCGGCGGTGTCGTCGGTGGCGTTGTCGCCCTTGGCGCCGAGCGTGCGGACATTCGTCCAGTCCGCGGTCGGCGGCAGCGCCCGGATCGCGGGCGCCTTGGGCTGGGGAAAGGCCTTCAGCGGTTCGGCCTGGAGGTTCGTACGATACTCGCCCATCTCGCCGGGCGCTGGCACGGTGAGGCCGTGGTTGAAGGCGGAAACGTGGTAGGTCGCCCCCTTGCCGGCGACCATCTTGCCACTGTCGCGGAAGCGGGCGAACACCGGGGTGTTGGACGCCACCGCGTTCTCGAAGCCGACCTGGGTGTAGACGTTGGCCTCGTTGGAGATGACGACGCCCGCCTTGGAGACGTTCTCGAAGCGGACGTCCTTGCCCCACAGCCAGTCACCATAGCCCTTGTCGATCTCGATGCCGACGGGCGTGTCCTTCATTGCCACATTGACCAGGGTCAGGCCGGCCTCGTGCTCGCGGATCGCCGCCTCACGCTGCCCTTCGAAGGTCGAGTCCAGCAGCACGAAGCCCCAGGCCGGCGACGGCTTCTCGGCCAGGATGCCATAGCGCCCGCCCTTGAAGTGCAGGTCCTCGGCCTCGTTGGCGACGTGGTAGAGGCCCGCCAACCCTGAACCAATGTCGAAGTCCATGTGGGTCAGCACGGCGTGCTGGGCGGCGTGGAAGCGGATCGCCGTCGCGGCCGGATTGCCCTTGCCGATCTTGAAGTCGATGTTGCTCATCGCGCTGTAGAAGGTGCCGGGATTGGCGTCTGGCACGTCCTTGTCGAACGGCACGCTGCCCGGCGGCGGGAAGGCCACCGGACGGCCCGCCGGATCGCGCTTGGCGCCGGCGAAGATCACCATGTTGGCCACGCCCTTCTGGAATCCCGGCGTGGCGTCGGGGAGCTCGATCAAGGGCCGCGTGGCGCCGACGCCGAACACCCGCACACCCGGCCAAAGGAACAGAGTCCTGGTGATCAGGTAGCGCCCCGAGGGCAGGAAGACGAGACCCCCTCCCGGCTTGACCGCCGCCGCGTCGATCGCCGCCTGGATCGCCGCGCCGTCGTCGGTCTTCCCGTCGCCCTTGGCCTTGACCACGATGGCGGCCGGGTCGTCCGGGAGCGTCGCCAGCACCGAGGTCGAGGCCCAGGCAGGACCGGTCGCCAAGCTCAGCGCGATCGAAGCCGCGCCCAACACAAGCCATTGCTTCATGGCAGCCTCCCTCACCCGACCTACGGGTTCACAGCGTAGAGCGAATGGTGGGTCAGGGCGAACAAGGTCTTGCCGCCCTCCCCGCCGAAGATCAGTTGCAGCGGCCGCTCGGGCACGTCGATGCGAGCGGTCGGCTGACCATCGGCGCCGTACTGGAAGATCTGGCCATTGGCGACGAACACCCGACCCAGCGCGTCCACCGCGACGCTCTCGCCGCCGCGATTAGCGAAGACCTTCAGGTCGGTCAGCGTCCCGCTGGCGCCGACCTGGCCGCTGTAGGTCTTGTTCTCCGAGCCGTTGGTGAAGAACAACCGCTCGCCGACCGCGCCGCCGATCAGGCCATGGGTCTGCAGGCTGTCGGACCATCGCCAGCCGACGTGGTCCGGCGGCCCCTGCTGCCACACCCGGAAGGCGGGCAGCGACACACTGCCGTCGGGCGAGACATATTCCTGGGCCTTGGGCGCGCCGACATCGCGGGCGAACATCTCGGCCAGGGTGGTGAACTCTCCCTTGACCGGATCGTACTCGTCGCGGAACTCGCCGTTGTTCCACCAGTTGACGGGCAGCAGCGTCTTGGCGCCGGTGCGTTGCGCCACCTCCGTCGGCGAGATCAGGGTCATCTGGTCCTTGGGACCGTTCGGATCGATCGAATAGACCGCGCCTTGCGGCCCAAGCGAGGACACCACCAGCAGGTTGCCCGAGCGGTCAACGGCCAGGTTCGTGGGGTCCAGCGAACTGTCGCGGACAATCTCCAGACCCTTGGCCGCCGTCCAGCGATAGATCCGCTGGAACCGCTTCTCGACGAAGTACAGCGCCCCGTCCGCCCCCACCGTCGCGCCCGAGATCGACCAGAACCCGGTCTCAAGCTTCCTGACATTCGGATTGGCCGGCGGCGGGGCTGGCTGGTCGGCCTTGATATCCAGCACCGCGAACTCGCGCTCGCGCACCTCCAGCTTGCGGGTCTTGTCCTGGATGGCGTTCTCGAACGGATACTTGCTGGCCCGCAGATAGGTCCCGCAGCTGATGGTGTCGCACAGGGCCACGCCGCTCTCGGCGTTGATGTGGACATTGCGGAAGCGGATGTCGGTCGAGTTGAACAGCTTCACCGCCGTCTCGGCCGGGTGGTAGGAGCGCGTGACCCGGTAGCCGTGATAGTTGGCGAACAGGATGTTCTTCGAGTTGCGGATCTCCAGCGACACCGCGTCGGGGCCGTCGCCGACCTCCTGCTCGGTTTGCGGCGCCAGGAATTCCCAGTTCTCGACATTGTCGAGCACGAACTCGTTGCGCACGTGGTGCTCGACCGAGACCTCGTAGATGTGACCCGGCGTCTTGGTGTCGCTGATGTAGAATCCGGCCGAGGCGAAGGTGTTGGGGCTCCAGACATTGGCGAAGGTGCCGCCGCCGCCGTCGGTGACCCATATGCTGGGATACTGCGCGTCCCAGCGGCCGTCGGCCACGGGATCGCCGCTGCGGGCCTGGGCCGGGCCCAGCGGCTTGCCGTCGGCGGTGGGCGTGCCGCCGCCGCCCATGATCTTGACGTCCGTGACCAGGGACTTCTCGCCCGACCGCCACAGCAGCGCCGAGGCGCGCGGGTTCACACGGCCGGTGAACAGGCCGATGCCGGACAGGATGTTGTCGCCGCCCTTGGGCGTCTCCAGGATCGGCTTCACCATCCCGACGCCGGCATGGCGGGCATTACCGTCGGGAATGACCAGTTGGGTCAGGGCGGGATGCAAGCCGATCAGCACGGTGTCAGCTTTGAGCTTCAGCGTGTCGCTGACCATGTAGAAGCCGACCGGCAGATAGAGCACCCGGTGGCTGTCGATCGCCTTCTGCAGGGCGACAGTGTCATCGGTCGCGCCGTCGCCCACGACGCCCAGCGTCTTGACGTTGGTCCATTCGCCGATCGGCGGCGCGGCCCGCAGCGCCGGCGCGCCGGCGGCCGGCAGCGCCTTCAGCGGCGCGATATCGGAAATCGTCTTGTACTCGCCCACGTGACCCAAGCCCGGCAGGGTCAGGCCGTAGGTGAAGTTCGCGACCCGATAGGCCTTACCCTTCCCGTCCACGGTCTTGCCGCTATCGCGGAAGCGCGCGAACACCGGCGTATTGGACGCCACGGCGTTGTCGAAGCCTACCTGGGTGAAGACGTTGTCCTCGGCCGAGATGACGACGCCGGCCTTGGAGACGTTCTCGAAGCGGACGTTCTTGCCCCACAGGCTGTCGCTGTAGCCCTTGTCGATCTCGATGCCGACCGGAGTGTTCTTGATCGCGACATTGACCAGGGTCAGGTCGACCTCGTGCTCGCGGATCGCCGCGTCGCGCTGGCCGTCGAAGGTCGAGTCCACCAGGGTGAACTGCCAGGCCGGAGAGGTCTTCTCGGTGACGATGCCGTAGCGGCCGCCGTGGAAGTGGACGTCCTCCATGATGTTACCGGCCTGGTAGACGCCGGCGAACGCCGAACCCAGGCGGAAATCCATGTGGCTCAGGAAGGCGTGCTGGGCCATGCGGAACCGCACGCCGGCGGCGGACGGATTGCCGTCGCCGATCTCGATGTCGACATTGCTCATCGACGAATAGAAGGTCCCCGAATTGGCGTCGCGCACCTTGGCGGTCGCGGGCCGCACGGTCGGGACCGGCACGGGGATGGCGCCGACCTGATACTGGTCGCCGCCGGTGAACACGATCATCGTGCCCACGCCCTCCTGGAAGCCCGGCGTATTGGCGCCGAGCACGAAGGCGGGACGGGTCGGACCAACGCCGAAAACGCGGACGCCCGGCGGCACCAGCAGGCTTCGGCTGATGCGATAGCGACCCGACGGCAGGAAGACCAGGCCATGCCCCGTCCCGTCGCGCGCGGCGTCGATGGCCTTCTGGACGGCTTCGGTGTCGTCGGCCTTGCCATCGCCCACGCCCTTGACCGTGATCGCCTTGGGATCGTCTGGCGCCTGGGGCAGGAAGGAGGTCGAAGCCGCGGCCTCCGCCACGATGGGGCACGCCGCCACCAGGATCACCGACAACAGGATCGCTCTCATGCTGCTTCCCAAATCTACTTTGGGACTAGTGATAGAGCCGTCGGCGTCGGCGACCACCGCGACCATGGTCGTAGTTACGGCCCGCCGACACACCGCTAGAAAATCAGCCGTGGCGTGTCGATCTTCGACACCGTCCGGTCGGGGACCCCATTTGCCGCCATCGCGCCCAGCACGCTCCGCGGGTTTCGCCGTTGTCGTCATGGGCGTCAGCGGTTGCGGGAAGTCGACCCTGGGCGCCCTGCTGGCGGGCGCGCTGGACTGCCCCTTTCTGGAAGGCGACGCGTTCCATGACGCAAGCGCCGTCGCCAAGATGCGAGCGGGCCAGCCTCTGGTCGACGATGATCGCTGGCCGTGGCTGGATCGGCTGGGCGCGGCCATTGGCGAGACGCTGACGACGCAAGGCGGCGTCGTGGCGGCCTGTTCGGCGTTGAAACGCGACTATCGCGAGCGGCTGCGCGCGGCCGTCGGCGCTCCCACACGCTTCATCCTTCTGGACGCCCAGCCAGACGAGCTTCTGCGCCGCATCAGCCAGCGCGCGGGCCACTACATGCCGGCCAGTCTGCTGGACAGCCAGCTGGCCACTATGGAACGCCCGGCCCCCGAAGAAGCCATCCTCACGCTCGACGCCGTCACCTCGCCCGAACGCCTCCGCGCGCTGAGCCAGACCTGGCTGGAAACGGCGGTGCGACCGCTCGGCGCCGCGCGCCTAGGGCATGAGCCGCTTTCTCCCCCGCGATAGATGCCAGCGCATGGCCAGGGCCGCGCCGTCGGCGTCCTGGGCCCGGATCGCTTCGACGATCATCTCGTGCTCACGCATCATCTCGGCGATCGCCTCCGGCGGCCGCGAGCGGGAGATGTCGACGCCGGCCCGCATGATGCGGTCGACATCCGCCTCCAACGCCTCGAACGCGACCAGGAAGGCGGGGTTGGCCGTGGCGAGCACGATCTGGCGATGCAGCTCCATGTCTTCGGCGTGCGCCGGCGCGCTGGACATCAGGGCCGTGCGCAGCTTCGAAAGCGCGGCCTCTATGCTCGCCATCTCCTCCGCCGATCGCCGCACCGCCGCCAGTCGCGCGGCCTCGGCCTCGAGAACGAAGCGCACCTCATAGCTGCCCATGGTCGAGGGCAGCTCGGATAGCGGCATATAGGCGCTCAGCTTGTCCGAAGGCCGGTTCTTGATGAACGACCCCGCCCCGCGCCGCGCCTCGGTGATACTGTCAGCGGCGAGACGCACCAGGG
Source organism: Caulobacter sp. FV1ye6ST (assembly GCF_058681225.1). NCBI lineage: Bacteria > Pseudomonadati > Pseudomonadota > Alphaproteobacteria > Caulobacterales > Caulobacteraceae > Caulobacter > Caulobacter sp. FV1ye6ST. Next base: position 2,042,839 of record NZ_CM178733.1, on the reverse strand, counting down.
CCTCACGCACGACCGTGCGCGACATGCCGAACATCTCGGCGAGCCGTGCTTCCGACGGCAGCCGGTCGCCGACCTCCAAGCCGTCGCTGTTGATCATCTCGACGATGCCCGTATAGGCCCGGTCGGCTAGGCGGCCTTCGCTCATAAGTCTCCCCTCGTCTCACGCCACCATCGGGCCATTCGCGTCTTGAGGCCAACCTCTGCGCCGAACTATCGCCCATACAGTCAAAAGCTGTATGACAGGTTTCATGGATATCATGGATCCGAAGCGATGTTCACGCTCACATCTCTGAAATCTCTTGAATTAGTCCAACAGATAACGATAACATCCGAAATCAGCGAACCGGACCGGCCGACTCAAGAACGGCAGCGAGAAAAACCGGTAGCCGCGCCTCCGAAGACGGAGGTCAGGGGAAGAGACAGAGGGGTTGCCGCATGACCATGATGGATATCCGCAGATCGGACCGGGACATCGAGACGGGGCTCGGCGCGCTGACGCCGACCCAGATGAAGGTTCTGGAGGGCGTCAATCTGGGGCTGCTGAATAAGCAGATCGCCCATGACCTCGGCATCGCCGAGGCCACGGTCAAGGCGCACATGACCGCGCTGATGCGCAAGCTCAATGTCCACAACCGCACCCAGGCCGCGATCGCCGCGCAGTCCCTAGCCCAAGGCCTGCGCTCCGCCGAGCGCTAAGCCGACGCTTGCCAATCGGGGCGACGTCGCGCTAGCGCAGGAGCATGCCCCTGTTTTCAGATATCTGGCGCGTCGGCGTGATCGAAAGCTCGATCCAGGAAGTCGCCGCGGCCGGCGGACTGCATGCCGCGCCGGTGCGCTGGCTGCCGGAGGAGCCGTCCTACACCTTCCTGGCCGACCCGTTCGGCCTATGGCGCGACGGCCGCCTGCATCTGTTCGCCGAGGCCTATGACTACCGTACGCGTCACGGCGTCATCGATCATATCGAGCTGGACGCCGACTACCGGCCGGCCCGCCGGAGCACGGTGATCCGCGAGCCCTGGCACCTCTCCTACCCCGTGGTGTTCGAGGCCCAGGGCGAGACCTGGATGACGCCAGAGGCCTACCGGTCGGGAACCTTCACGCTCTACCGCGCCAAGCGCTTCCCGGACACCTGGGAGCCGGTGACGAAGATCGCCTTCGACACTCCGGCCATCGATCCGACCTTCTTCCAGTGGGACGGCCGCTGGTGGTGCGCCTATTCGCCCGACGGCGACCAACGGGACAAGCAGGGCAAGCTGCATCTGGCCCATGCCGACCGCCTCGAAGGTCCCTGGACGCCCCATCCGGGCAATCCGGTGCGGATCGACCTAAGCAGCAGTCGGCCCGGCGGCACGCCCTTCGTCCATGAGGGCCGCCTGCATCTGCCGGTCCAGGACTGCACCCGCACCTATGGCGGCGACCTGCGCTTGCTGGTCATCAACGTCCTGACACCGGACCACTTCGACGCCGAGGCGACGGCGATGCTCAAAGCCCCCGCCAACGCCGGTCGCTACACCGGCGGGCGCCACACCCTGGCCGCTTGCGGACCCGTGACCCTGTTCGACGCCAAGTGGATCAAGGCTTCGCCCCACGGTCTGGCGATCGACGTCGCCCGCAAGATCCGCCAGCGCAAGGCGAAGGCCGGGCGCTCGGCCTAGCGTTTCCCGCCCCGCGCGGCGAGACGCCGCGGTCACAATATTGAAATATCCGTTACGGCCCCGTTCGATCGGCGGCGTCAGAGTCGTATGCGGATCTGTTTCCTCTTCAATCACGACCAAGTTCATCAGGTGGCTCACAGCCTGCCGATCGCCTTGGCGATGCTGGACGCCAATCTCGACGCCGAGATCGTCATCGCGACGTCGAACGCCCGACTGACCGCCGAGGTGACCCGTCTCAGCGGGGGCAGGCCCGCCCTGCCCGTCGTGGAACTCGGCCTGACGCGCAAGTCCAGTCAATTGGCGCACCGGATGCTGGAACGCCTTCTGCCGGCCGGAAAACTGCTGTTCTACCGCGACAATCTCGAGTTCTTCCGATCGGTCGACGTGTTGGTGGTCGCCGAGAAGACCTCGCTGATCCTCAAGACCCAGTTCGGCCTGGATCACCTGAAGATCGTACACACCCGCCACGGCGCCGGCGACCGGGCCGTCGGCTTCGACCCCGCCAGCGCCCTCTTCGACCACGTGCTGGTCTCGGGCCCGAAGATCCGCGAGCGCCTGATCAGCGACACCGGCGTGAAGCCGGAAGCGATCTCGGTGGTCGGCTATCCGAAGTTCGACCTGGCCTCGGCCACCCCCGAGCGGCCGCTGCCGAACGACGGGCGTCCGCTGGTGCTGTACAACCCGCACGTCTCGCCGCATCTCTCGTCATGGTTCACCGTCGGCCGCCAGGTGCTGGACTGGTTCGTCGACCATCCGGAGTACCAACTGATCTTCGCGCCGCACGTCATGCTGTTCGAGCGCCCGTTCACGATCAGCGTCGACAAGCTGCGCATCGACCGTCCCGGCCGCATGGAGGCGCGCCACCTGAACGCGCCGAACATCCATATCGACCTCGGCAGCCGCGCCTCGACCACCATGGCCTACACCCAGGCCGCCGACATCTATCTCGGCGACGCCAGCAGCCAGGTCTATGAGTTCCTGCTGCGCTCGCGGCCTTGCATCTTCCTGAACCCGCAAGGCCACGACTGGCGGGATGACAAGAACTTCAATCACTGGAACCTGGGCCGCGTGATCAACGGCGTCGACCAGCTTGGCAGCGCGCTGGAGACGGCCTCCGCCGACCACGCCGACGGCTATCGCCACGTCCAGCGCGAGCAGTTCGAGAATAGTTTCGACCTGACCGAAGAGCCCTCGGCGCGCCGCGCGGCGCGCGCTGTGGCGACCTTCGCCGGCCTGGCCGCGCCGCTACTGCAGCCGATCGCCGATTTCGCCCGTGTCGCCTATGGCTGAGGATCGCGGCGCGCTGCGCGGCATCTTCGGCAATACGCTTCGTCTCCTCAGCGGCAAGGCCGGGGCCGGGATCATCAGCCTCGTCTATATCGCCCTGGCGGCCCATGCCCTGGGTCCGAGGGACTACGGCATTCTAGTGCTGGTCCACACCTATGTGCTGGCCGTCGGCGGGATCATCGAGTTCCCCGGCTGGCACGCGGTCGTGCGCTATGGCGCGCAAGCGCTGCTCGCCGGCGACGAGCGACGGCTGGCCCGCCTGCTGAAATGCGCCGCGGCGCTGGAACTGGCCTGTGGCGTTGTCGCCGTCGTCGTCGCGGCGCTGCTGGCGCCGTGGATCGGCGCCAAGCTCGGCTGGTCGCCGCGCGCCATCGAACTGAGCCTGCCCTACAGCCTGGCGGTGCTGGCCACCGTGCGCGCCACGGCCGCCGGCTACCTGCAGGTCACCGGGCGATTCGGCCTGCTGGGCGCCCACAGCCTGGTCCCGCCCGTCGTGCGGTTGATCGGCGCCGTCGTCGCCTGGGCCGGCGGCTGGGGGCTGGTCGGCTTCCTGTGGGCTTGGCTGGCCGCGGCGGTGCTGGAGTGGGCGGTCATGTGGATCATGGCCTTCGCCACCATGCCGCCCTCGCTGCGCGAGCTGACCATGAGCATCGACCTGCGCGGCGTCAGGGCCGAGAACCCGGGCATCGTCCGCTTCATGCTCGGCGCTAACGCCGATGTGACCTTCGCGGAACTGGCGGCGCGCGTGACACCACTGGCCATCGGCTGGCTGGGCGGCCCGACCGCCGCGGGCCTCTTCGCCATTGCCCAGCGCGCCACCACCGTGATCGCACAGCCCGCCCAGAGCCTGGGCCAGGCGGCCTATGCCGAACTGGCGAAGCTGGCGGCAAAGGGCCAGACGGCGCTGGTCATCTCGACGATCGCCAAGGCCAGCGGCGTGACCATGGCCGTGGCCGTCCCAGTCTGCATCCTGTTCGGCCTGTTCGGCGACACCTTCGCCAAGCTGATGGGCGGCGACGGTTTCGCCGCGGCCGGCGGGCTGATGCTGTGGCTGGCCATCGCCCGCACTCTCCTGCTCTGCGCCCCGCCGCTCAGCGCCGCCTTGACCGCCCTGGGCCGTCCCAGCCTGTCTGCCAGCATGAACCTAGCGGGGAGCCTGGGCCTGATCGCCCTGTTGTCGGTCGCCCTGCCGGCCTGGGGCCAGAGCGCCATCGGCCCTTGCATCGTCGCCCAGGCGGTGCTGACCATGGCCCTGTTGGCAGCGGCGCTGGCCACCCAGGCCCGCTCGACCGCGAGCACGCCGCGAACCGCCTAACATGGCCGCCCGAGTATGACCGCCTGACATGCGTATCGCCTATGTGATCAACTCCGTCGAAGGCGGCGGCGCCCAGTCGCCCGTGCCCGCCATCGCCACGGTGCTGCGCAACGAGGGCGCCGAGGTCGCGGTCTTCGCCCTGAGCCGCCGCGACGGTCGCGGCGCCATCGCCATGGAGGCGGCCGGCCTGGACGTGCGCGTCTGTCCAGCCAGCGAAAAGCAACAGCTCACCGCGCTGCGCTGGCTGCACGCCGAGCTGAAGGCGTGGAAGCCCGACGTCGTCTGGACCTCCCTGACCCGCGCCACCCTGATGGGCCAGATCGTTGGCGGCTGGCTGGGCAAGCCGGTGGTCAGCTGGCAGCACGCCGCCTTCCTCAAGCCCGCCAACCGGGCGCTGCTGCGCTGGCGTCGTTCGGCCTCGGCGCTGTGGATCGGTGACTCCGAGAGCGTCACCGCCCTGACCGCCGAGCGGATCGCGCCCGATCCGGACAAGCTGGTCTGCTGGCCGATCTTCTCGGTCAACGCCAACGCGCCGCAAGCCCTGCCGTGGCGCCCCGGCGAGATCCTGCGCCTTGGCGCGCTGGGCCGGCTGCACCCGGTAAAAGGCTACGACGTCCTGCTGGACGCCCTGGCGCAGTTGAAGACCCAGGGCTTCAGGCCCGCCACGCCGTTCGAGGTGCTGATCGCCGGCGATGGCGGCGAGCTCGCGCGGCTGGAAGCCCAAAGGGCGACGGCCCGCCTCGACAACGTCCAGTTCGTCGGCTTCAGCCAGGATCCGCCCAGCTTCCTGGCGACCTTGCACCTCTACCTGCAGCCGTCGCGTTCGGAGGGCCTTTGCGTCGCCGCCCACGAAGCGATGCAGGCGGGCCTGCCAGTGCTGGCCTCGGCGGTCGGCGAGCTGCCCTACAGCATCGTCGACGGCGAGACGGGTTTCCTCGTACCGCCGCGCGACCCTGCCGCGCTGGCCGCCGCCCTGGCTGAAGCGCTGTCGAAACCGGAGCGCCTGGCGCGCATGGGCCTCGCCGCGCGCGCCCGAGTCCAAACGCGGTTCGGCGCCAAGCAGTTCGCGGCGCGAGGCGCGGCCATCGTGCAGCGCCTGAAGCGAGCGGTCGCCTGACGTGAAGATCATCGTCGTTCTGCATGACCTGCCCGTGGGCGGCACCGAGCGCGTCGCCCTGCGCCTGACCGACGCCTGGGCTCGGGCGGGCCATCAGGTCACCCTGCTGTGCGGCTCGGCGACGGGCGCCCAGGCCGACTTGGTGTCAGAGGCGGTCGAGCTGGTTGAATGCGCTCCGCCGATCCCGCGCGGCTTCGGCTCACGGATCCGCCTGGGTCGCGCGGTGGCCGAGCATCTGCGCCGCCACGCCGCCGACGTGCTGTTCGTGCCGGGGAACTTCCACTGGTCGGTCTGCCGGTCCGTAGCCCAGAGCCTGGGCGGCGACCGTCCGGCCATCGTCGCCCAGGTCAGCTCCCCGATCTTCAAACATGGCCGCAAGGGCTTGAGACAATGGACGTTCGAAGCCTACGCTCGCCGCCGGCTACGCGACGTCGACGCGATGGTGACGCTGTCGCCGCGGACCGTTCCCGAGACGGACAAATTGTTGGGCCGCCGCATCGCCACCGCCATCCCCCTGCCCGCGCTCGACGACACCGTCCACCAGGCGGATATCGCCTCCGGCAAACTGATCGTCGCGGCCGGGCGCCTGGCGCCGGAAAAGGGCTACGACATTGCGCTGAAGGCCTTCGCCAAGATCGCCGATCCTGAAGCCCGCCTGGCCTTCGTCGGCGATGGCCCGCTGCGCGCGGAACTGGAGGCGCTGGCCGACAGGCTCGGCATCCACGATCGCGTGACCTTCGCCGGCTACGCCCCCGACATCGGGCCATGGCTGGATCGCGCGCGGCTGCTGCTGCTCAGTTCCTGGCACGAGGGCTTCGGCGCGGTCATTGTCGAGGCCCTGGGGCGCGGCCGCCCGGTCGTCGCCACGGACTGTACGCCAGCGGTCCGGGACCTTCTCGACACGCCCGGGCGCGGACGCGTCGCGGCGCCGGGCGATGTGGACGGCCTCGCCAGGGCGCTCGAAGCCGAACTCTCCGCTGCGCCGCCAGAACCCTCGGCTCTGATCGCGGCGGTTGGGGCGTATCGGATCACGCCCGTGGCGGACGCCTATCTCGCCGTGTTCGAAGCGAGCCGGACGCGGCGTCGGGCTTCAGCCGCCTAGGGGCCTACGTCCGCGCATGCGACCGCTAGCAACCTGACGAGATCCTCGTTCGACGCGAGGGTCTCGACGTGGCTCATCAGGTCCTTCGCCTGCGAAGCGCCAAGGCGAGGTTCGACCAGATTCACGAACTTTGTCCGCAGCTTCCCTCTCAGGAGGTTCAAATCACCGGCGGGTTTGGAGACGTCGTGGCGCGCCATCAGCATCCGGCCATCGCGGGTCTCGACGGTGACTTCCGTGACGTCCTCGGGCCATCCGCCCGGCGCCAACTCGACCTCGGTGATGGCCCGGACGGCGCGCAGCTCGGCGCGCTGGACAGTGGGATCGGCATAAGCGGCCACGTCCGAAGTATCGACGCCGTGCAGAGCCAGGGCGGCGTTGAAGCGCAGGCTGAACTTGGCCTCAAGCCCAGTCCTGGGCTCGGCGATGTTGCACATCGCGTCGGCGCCGGCGTCGACCTTCAGGCGGATCGCGCGAACGGCCTCGGGGACCAAGCCCTGGCGACGCAGGGCTCCGATCGCCTCCAGGGTCCCGTGCGTGCCGAAACAGGCGGCGTGGTGCTTGAAGAGGTTCTTGTCCAAGGCGTAGCCGTCCCAGCGCAGCCTCTCCGCCGGCAGCCCATCGCTCTGGGTGGCGGCGAAACCGCGCGGATGCTCCAGGATGTTCGTCCGGGCGCTCACGCCCGCGCGCGCCCACAGCGCCGCCATCACCCCGGCCTCGGCGGCGCGCCCCGCGTGCAGCGGCTTGGCCATGGTCCCGAACTGCGCCTTGAGCCCCGCCGCCTGGGAGCCGGCCAGACCGTAGGCGCGAGCCGTGGCCTCCTCGTCGAGACCCAGGAGGCGCGCGCAGGCCGCCGCCGCCCCGAACGCGCCGATCGTGCCGGTGGCATGAAAGCCGCGTGCGTAGTGGCTGGCGCTGATCAGGGTCCCGATCATGCCGGCGGCCTCGTAGCCGGCGACGAAGGCCTCGATCACCGCGCGGCCCGACAGCCCCTCGGCCTCGGCCAGGGCCAGTAATCCGGGCAGGATCACCGCCGTCGGGTGGACATGCATCGCCAGATTGACGTCGTCATAGTCCAGCGCGTGGCCGGCCACGCCGTTGACCAGGGCTGCCTGACGAGCGCTGAAGCGCTTTCCCCCACCGACCGCCGAGGCTGCCGGCGCCGCGCCCTCGATGAGCGCCACCTCGCGGATCAACCGCGTCGCGGGCTCCTTGGCTCCACCGATCGCCAGGCCGAACCAGTCGAGGACGCAGAGTCCCGCCATGTCGAGCGTGGCGGGCGGGATGTCGACGGCCGCCGCGCGGCTTTGCCGAATGATCGCCGCCGTCAGCCCGCTCACTGGGCGAATACCGCCGGACCGGGCCAATCCGTCGTCGCGACCAGAGCGTCGAACTCGGCCGGCCAGCGCGCGCGCCATTCGGCCTTCTGATCGTCGTCGGCCCAGGAACCGTCCACGCCGTTCAGCATCATCGCGCGTAGGTCAGCCATGTCGTAGCCGAGATGGCTGTGCATCAGCTCCCACGCGCCGCCGGGGGTGACGTTGTGCAAGGTCGGGTCGTCGGTGTTGGGATGCAGTTTCAGGCCCAGAGCCGACATGGCGCGGATCGGATGGTCGATCGCCCACCGCTCGGGCTCCAGCGTGCGCAGGTAGTAGGAGTTGGTCGGCACGATGGTGAACACCAGGCCTTGCTCGGCATAGCGCCGGGCCAGGTCCGGATTGTCGACGATGGTGTAGCCGTGGTCGATCCGGTCGACGTTCAGCAGGTCGACGGCGGTCTGGACGTTGGTCCAGGGCATGCCGAACTCGCCGGCGTGGGCCGTGGCCTTCAGGCCGTTACGACGGGCCAGGGCGTAGGCCTCGGCGAAGAGCTCGGGCGGGCGGTCGTTCTCGCGGTAGTCGATGCCGATGCCCGGCACGGCGGGATCGCGGCAATCGAGCATCAGCTCGACCATCTCCAGCGCGCTGGAGGCCTCGGCCTCGCGGTCAATACTTGGGATCAGCAGCGCGCTGACGCCGAGATCAGCGCGCGCCTCGCGAATGCCCGCCAGGATACCGGCCTGGGCCTCGCGATAGGCCAGGCCGGTGTCGCGGACGGTCGCTGTCGGGTTCCAGAAGAACTCGGCATGGCGGACGCCCTCGGTCGCCGCGTCATGGAGGTACTCATAGGTGATGCGGCGGAAGTCGTCTGGTTCGAGCAGCAGGTGACGCTCCAGCGCGCGCAGCACGCGAAGCACCCCAACGGGCTTGGAGCCCCGCTCGTAGAAGGCGGCGATCTCGGCTTCGGTGATGGGCGCGCCGCGACGGCTGACCATGTCCGTGAAGGTCTCGCGCCGCACCGAGCCCAGAAGGTGGCAGTGCAGCTCGACCTTGGGAAGGGCGCGGAACACCGCGCGCTGGGCGTCGGTCGTCTGGCGCCCCAGCGTGGACGCGGGGACGGCTCCGATGGAGTGGATGGAGTCGGTCATCAGTGCGTGGCGGCCGTGTAGAAGTAGTAGCCAAGCGGAATGGTCAGGATGAACAGCCCGATCGGGATCTCGCGCGCCTTGCCGGCCAGCACCTGAACGATGACGTGGACCAGCAGGCCACCGGCGATGCCGGTGCCGAAGCTGTTGGAGATCAGGGTCAGCAGCACCATGGCCATGGCGGGGAAGAGATCGGTGACGTCCTCGCCGCGCAGGTGGCGGACGGTGCCCAGCATCGAGACGCCGATCAGGATCAACGCCGGCGCCGTAGCCTGCTTGGGGATCGCCATGGCAAGAGGCAGCAGACACAGCGCGCCCAGGAACAGCACGGCCGCGGTGACCGGCGTCAGGCCGGTGCGGCCTCCGGCCTCGACGCCCGCGGCGGATTCGACCAAGGCGGTGCCAGCCGGGACGCCGATCAGCGGCCCCACGGCGGCGGCGAAGGAATCGACCAGGAACGGCCGCTCGATGCCCGGCAGGTTACCCTCTGCGTCGGTCAGCCCCGCCTTGGCGCCGATGGCCAGGGTGGTGCCCAGGGTCGAGAAGAACTCGCCGGCGAAGAACGCGAAGACATAGGGCAGAGCCGCCAGGCTGAACGCCCCGGCGAAGTCGACTTGCAGGGCGACTGGTCCAAGGCCATGCGGCAGCGAAAGCAGGCTCGGCGGCAGCTTGGTCAGGCCCAGCGGGATGCCCGCCACGGCGGCGGCGGCGATGCCGGCCAGCACCGCGCCGGGGACCTTGCGCGCCTGCAGCGCCAAGGCGACGGCCAACCCGATCAGGGCCACCACGGGTCCGGGCTGGGAGAAGTCGCCCAGCTTCAGGGCCAGGGTCTTGGCGTTGACGGCGACCATGCCGGCGTCGCGGCATCCCAGCATGGCGATGAACAGGCCGATCGAGGCGCCTAGGCCCAGCTTGATCTGCGGCGGGATCATCTTGACGACCAGTTCTCGCGCGCCGGTCAGGGTCAGGACCATGAACAGCAGGCCGGAGGTCATGGCGATGGCCAGGCCGGTGGCGAACGGCACATGCTCGGTGTGGGCCAAGGTCACGCCCAGGATCACCGAACCGCCGATGCCAGGGCCGACGATAAACGGCAGGTTGGCGTAGAACCCCATGAGGAGGCTGCCCAGAGCCATCACCAGGATCGCCGCCGTGGTCGCCGCGCCTCGGTCCATGCCGCCGGTCGACAGCAGCGACGGAATAACCACGATCAGATAGGCGGCCGCCAGGAAGCTGGTCAGGCCCGCCACCATCTCGCGGCTGATCGTCGTCTCGCGCGCGTCCAGGGCGAAGCGGCGGTCGAGGAAGGTGTGAAGGCGGCTCATTTGGAGGCCAGGCCCACGAAGGTCTCGACGAAGCGCGGCACGTCGATGGCCCGCACGATGTGGACCTCGCGCTCGCCGGCATTGGGGGCCATGTCCGACTTCCAGACAACCGGCTGGCCATAGGACGGGCCGGCGAAGGTGTCGACGTCCATCCGCGCTACCAGCTCCTCGGTGACCAGTGAGCGGTCGATGGCGACGGCCACGGTGATCTCATCCCACAGGGGCTGACCGATGCGGGCGTAGGTCTTGACGTACGTGGCCACCGGCGTGCCGGACGCGCCGATACGATCAACCACCTCCTGTGTCGCCTTCGCGGCGGCGGTGACGTTGCCCATCACGGTGATCTTCTTCCAAGGCGCGGTCAGCACGATGTGCGCGGCCTCGGGATCGAAGATGAAGTTGAAGTCGGTGGCGTAGTCGGTGTTGCCGGTCACCCGCGCCACGGCGGTGTCCAGCTTGCCGGGCTCGATAACGATCTCCTTGGCCAGCGGCGCGATGTCGGGCGCGATGCGCAGGGCCAGGGCGATGTTGGTCAGCGGGCCGGCGCTGACGATCGTCACCTCGCCAGGATGGGCGCGGACGTTGCGGATCAGGGCGTGGACCGCATCCTCGTCGGAGGCTTTAAGCTTCGGCTCGCCCTCGGGCATCGGCGGGATCAGGTCGGGATCCTGTGGGTGATAGGTGCGGCCCGGACGCGGCGTGCTCCACGCGCCCTTGAACGGCACCTTGCCGTAGCGGGCCTCCCAGTTGGCCATCTCGGCCTGGGTGCGGATCAGCGGCATCTGCGCGCCCAGGTGGACGGGGGTTTCAGGGCGCTTGGCGATTTCGAGGAAGCGGAGCGCGTGCGCGGCTTCTTCCTTCAGCCAGGCGTCGCCGGTGACGACGCCGATGCCCAGCAGCTTGACCCGGTCGTCCCGGAGCAGCGGGATAAGCGACTGGATGTTGCTCTGGCCAGGGCCGAGGAAGTCGTTGTCGAAGAAGATCTGGACCTTCTCCTTGCTGACGGGCGAAGCGGTCTGGGCGGTTGCGCCGCCCGCGAGCGACTGGCTCGCGAGCAGCGCCGCCAGGCCAAGGGCTGCGTGGCGCAAATAAGGGGAGAAGCGACAGGGCAGCATGGGAGATCCTTGGCCTGGACGTGGGAGGAAGAACGCCCCTCCCGCGTCTGGGTCGAAACGGGACTTGATCAGAATCGGGCGGTGGCGCCGACGAAGATGTAGCGACCCAGCGAGTCGTACATCCCCGCGAAGAAGGCGCCGTTCGAGGTCTGGCCGCCCGTGCTGGCGGTCACCGGCGGATCCTTGTCGAAGGCGTTGTTCACGCCCAGGCGCAGGGTGACCTTCTCGGTGACATTGGCCGAGGCGGCGAAGTCGACATAGCTGACGCTGGGCATCTTCAGATCGTAGGGCTGATAGGTCCCGGCCAGATAGATCGAGGTGCTCGACTTGTCGTTCTTCGTGCCGCCGATGTAGCGCCAGGTGGTCGAAAGGTTGACGCCGCTGGGCAGGGTCCAATCCGCCACCAGGCGGTGACGCCATTCGGGAATGGGCTGGCCGCAGGTGACGCCGAAATAGCCGTCGCAGCGATACGGGGCCAGGCCCGGCAGGATCTGGACCTCGTACTTGTCGGTCCTGGTCCCCGCGAAGTTCAGGCCAAGGCGGCCCGTGTTGCGACCGAACAACTCCGGCAGGTCGTGGGCGTAGCTGGCCGCGAAATCCAGGCCCTTGGTCTTCAGGTAGCCGGCGTTGATGCTGGTGGTGACGACATAGCCGCTGGTCACCAGCGAGCCGGTGGCGGCGTTGCGCTTGATCAGGTCGCACGAGATGCCGGAGTTGATGCACTGGTTCAGCTCGATGCTGGCCGGCACCGTGGTGATCAGCTTCTTCACGTCGATGTCGAAATAGTCGATCGAGACGCTCAGGCCCTGCACGAAGCGCGGGGTGAACTGGACGCCGAACGACTTGGTGTTCGAGGTTTCGGGATCCAGGTTCGGATTGCCGCCGACCATGGCGCCCGACTGCTGGCCCGCCGCCGGCGCGATCGAGCCGTACTGCAGCGCGGTGACGCCCGACAGCGCGCACTGGGCGGCGGTCGCCTTGGGCGTCGCGCCTTCGCAAGGGTCGGTGATCGCCGCGGTCACGACGCGCTGGGGACCGAACAGTTCCACCAGGTTGGGCGCGCGGACAGCGCGCTGATAGCTGGCGCGCAGGCGCACGTCGTTGATCGGCGCCCATTCGCCGCCGCCCTTGTAGGCCCAGGTGTCGCCGGCCGTGCTGTAGTCGGAGTAGCGGACGCCGCCCTCGACCGACAAGCTCTTGAAGAACGGCTTGTTCTCGACCAGCGGGACGCGGATCTCGCCGTAGACTTCCTTGACGTCGAACGAACCGGCGATCGGGAATTCACCGCCCGAGTTCCCGGCCACGTCGCGGCTGCTGTAGAAGCTGTCCGGCTGGAAGCTGATCTTTTCCTTGCGGTATTCGGCGCCGATGGCCACGCCGATCGGATACGACGCCAGCGGGCTGGTCACGCCCAGGTCGCCGGTCAAGGCGCCGCTGAGGATGCTCTCCTCGGTGTAGCCGTCGCGATAGACGACGTTCTGCACGTAGTTCAGCGCCGCCGGGGTGATGCCGTCGACCTGGAACAGGTTGATCGGCACGCACGACGGATCGGTACCGTTGACCACCGACTCGCAGACGACCTTGCCGCTGCTGTCGGTCACCGCGCGCAGGGCCTTGGCGAACTTGGCCAGCGAGTAGTCGCCGGTCAGGCGCGAGCTGTAGTCGGTGCGGCCATACTGCGCATAGACGTCGTAACGCCAGTGTGAGTTCAGGTCGCCGCGCAGACCCGCCACGCCGCGATACGAGGTGTGGTTCGTGTAGTCGTGGCGAGAGCCGCCCAGCGCGTTGCGCTGCGACACGATGACATTGGCGCTCTGTGCGTCGTTCAGGCCGACCGAGGTGCAGATCAGGTTCTTCTCCTGAGCCGACATCAGCGGGTTGTTGCAGTTGATCTTTTCGGAGACGGTGAACACGGCGGTCGGCGACAGTTTGATGTCCGCCTCGTCGCGCATGTACATCAGCTCGCCATAGGCCTCGACCTTATCCGAGAACTGGTAGCGGGCGAACAGGTCGGCGTTGTAGCGCTTGTCGGGCGACTGCAGGTCGTAGGTGTTGCCGTTGTTGAAGCCGTCCGTGCTGCGATAGGTGCGTAGCGTATTGCCTTCCAGGGCGTAGCTTCCCCGCGTCGCGCCGGTGGTCGGGTTGGTCAGCTGGAACTGCACCGGATAGGTGGCGCTGGACAGCGAGCAGGCATAGCCGGTCGCCGTGGCCGACAGGTTGCAGGTCGAAAAGTCGCGATCCTTGGTGCCGACGCCGGAGATGTGCTTGTAGCTGAAGAAGCCGGTGACGTTGCCGCGGCCCTCGGCGAAGTTCTTGCCGGCGGTGATCGAATAGCTCTGCTGCTCGCCGTCGAAGCTGCGGCCGAACGCCGGCAGCTGACCGGCCGCCCGCGCCGCCGAAGCGATCGGGTTGCCGTTCGAGTGCATGTAGAGGCCGCCCTGAGCGTCCACCTGCACGCCGTCGAAGTCGCGCTTGAGCATGAAGTTGACGACCCCGGCCAGGGCGTCCGAGCCGTAGACGGCCGAGGCGCCGCCCGTGACCACGTCGATGCGCTGGATCAGCGCCGCCGGGATGTTGTTGATGTCGGCCGCCTGGGCCGCCGAGCGGGCCGGATCGCCCTGCATCAAGCGACGGCCATCGATCAGGACCAGGGTCCGCTGATTGCCGAGGTTGCGCAGGTTGATCGTCGCCGTGCCGCTCGCGCCGACGGTGCCGCCGCGATTGCCGCTGCCTTGGTCGGCGAAGGCCTGCGGCAGGGTGTTGATCAGGTCCTCGACCCGAACGACGCCGCGACGGGCGATTTCCTTGTCGCCGATCGTGCTGACCGGGCTGACGCTGGTGGCGTCGGGGCTCTTGATGCGCGAGCCGGTGACGACGATGGCCTCGACCTGGTCGGACGGCGCTTCCTGGGCACTGACGACGGAGCCACAGGCCACGGCGGCCAGCACGGCGGTGGAGGCTAGTCCGAACCACGACGCGCGCTTGCGGCGGCCGTGGGTCGCGTCGAGCGCGGAACCGGAAAAGGACGACATCGAAGAACCCCCTTGGTTGTTGGCGCGCTCCGCCGACAGCCCTCCCCAGCCGTTTCTATTTATTGTTGTTCACCCCGATAGGTGGAGATGATCAGAATCCGTACTCCGTTGAGCACGACTTCGATCTTCCCTGCCCTATATTTATACTGCTGGGCGGAAGCGCGATGAAGAGACGCTAGCGAGCCCCCTTAGAAAGGGAAATTCTTTGTAATTATCTCGCTATAGATCGCGCTTATAGCCATTTCGGAAACGCGATCCAGTCTTGCTGGAAGCCCCCTGTGCCCCCGTCTTCGATCGCCACGCTCCCCCGTCCCGCCACCCGCACCCAGGCCATTTCGCTCCGCCAACTGAGGTTCTTCACGGCCCTGGCCGAGTCGGCGAACTTCAGCCGCGCCGCCGAGCGGATGATGGTGTCGCAGCCCGCGCTCAGCGCCGCGATCCGTCAGGTCGAGGACCATATGGGTCTGCGCCTGTTCGACCGCAGCACCCACCATGTCGCCCTGACCGACGCGGGCGCCGCCTTCCTGCCGCATGCCCGTCGCCTGCTGACCACCGCCGAGAACGCCTTCGTCGACATGACGGACGTGGCCACGCGCGGTCGTGCGGTCGTGCGGGTCGGCGTCATTCCCTCGGTGGTGCCCGCCGCCGCCGAGGCCATCGCGCGCCTTGGCCAGGAGCGCCCCGACATCTGCTTTCATCTGCGCGACGGCAAGAACGACAGCCTGATGGCCGACCTGCGGTCCGGCGCCCTCGACCTCGTCGTCGGCGTGCTGGGGCGTGTCGAGGACGATGTCGATGCCAGCCTGATCACCGAGGATGAGATGATGCTGGCCGCGCCGGTCGACCATCCCCTGGCCTCGCACGCCGCCCTGCCCTGGAGCGCCCTGGAGGGCGACGAGATCGTCCACTTCACCGGCGGCAGTATCGGCGAACTGAGTTCGGCGGCCATGCGCCAGAACAACCTCTCGCCGTCCCAGCGCTTCCGCGTGGATCAGGTCGGCTCGCTGTTCGGGCTGGTCGGCGCGGGCATGGCCCTGGGCGTCATCCCCTGGCTCTACGCGCGGGGCTACGAGACCGACAAGATCAGGCTGATCCCGCTGACCGCGCCGACGATCCGGCGCAAGCTTATGCTCTTCCAACGCTCGAAGCTGCGGGACGAACACCCGACCGCCAGCGCCTTCGGCTCGGCGTTGGCCCCATCGCTCGGCGCGATCCTGTCCGCTAAGGCCTAACGGGCGCGCGGCTGACAAAGGCGGGACTTGACGCGAAGATAGGCTTCGGCGGCGTCCTCGATCGTGAAGCGCCGCGCCTGCGCGAGGCTGAGATCCTGATCCTGGGAAGACGGTCGCGCCCTTGCGATCGCCTCGGCCATCGCCTGCTCGTCGCCCACCGGGACAAGGTCGCCCATCGCGCCGTGGCCGAGCAGAGTCGCCATGCTGCGACTGCAATCGGTGGCGACGATGGGAAGTCCGGCCGCGAGCGCTTCCAGAACGACGGCGGGCACGCCTTCGTAGTTCGAAGACAGAAGCAGGACATCGAACGAAGGCAGAAGGCTCGCCGGCTCGGAGACATACCCCCGGAACCTTACGCGCGCTTCAATCCCGAGCTCCCGCGCGATGCTTTCAAGCTTCGCGCGCTCGATCCCGTCGCCGATCACGGTCAGCGTATCGTCGCCGCGCGCGCCGCGAGCGAAGGCGCGAAGCATCAAGGCGATATTCTTCTGCGCCGACAGCCGCCCAATGCACACAAAGCGTCGACCGGTGCCCTCGCCCCGACCAGCGCCGCGCTCGGCCCGCAACCTTTCGATCAGCGGCTTTGACAAGGCCGGATCGGGGATGATGGTGATACGGTCCGCGGACACGCCAAGGCTTTCGGCGATCTCGTCGGCCATCGGCGTTTCCATGCCGATGAAATGATCCAGATGGCGTCCCTGGGTCCTGAGCCAGAGGCGATAGAAGAAACGGAACCACCTTGGCTGGTCCTGGCGATCAAGGTCGTTGCTGACCTTGACCAGGACGGGCGGGCAATCGCGGCCGAGCAGAAATTTGAGCGCCACGGCGACGACGGCGTAGGTATTGCCCGAGCAGAACAGGACGTCGGGGCGGACTCTACGCACCACCTTGGGAAGCGTCCGGATCATCCAGAGCGTTTCCATCTTCGCCCTATGCGGACCGGCATTGGGCGGCAGGATGAACTCAAGATCCGCGCCGACATCACCGGCCATGTCGCCGTCCGTTCGGCCCATGAACAGGGGCGCGTCGACGTCATGGGCTCGCCATTGCCGCACGAGTCGCAAAGCGACGCGTTCAACGCCGCCAGGCTCGAAGCTATGCAGGAACGTCAGGATGCGCATGGCGGCGCCTCCCGCGAAGGATGGTCCAGCCGAGTCTGACGCGACGCTACCACAGCGACCGGTCGATGCGCTTGACGTCGAACAGGGTGACCGGACCGCAGGCCGACAGTGTATGCAGGCCGTTCGCGTACGCCCCTACGCCTCGCGGAAGCGCCAGGGGCGGGCCAACTTCGGCCTCGAAACCCCCGGTGTCGAGCCTGAGAATCGTCAGAGGGCGGAGGCCGCCGCCATAGGTGCGCGTGCAGTCCTGCATCGGAAGGCGCGGCAGTCCATGCTCGATCCACGCCGTGCCGCCCGGGCGACTGGAGGCGAGATCGTTGCGGACCGGGTTGCCCGGATGGATCCGCCAAGGCCCCGTCAGGCGCTCGGCGAAGGCGAGATGCAGCCTCCCCTGCTTCCATCTCTGCGGCCCTGTCGGCGAATAGGCCAGCCACCACAGGCCATCGTGGCGGAACGGTGTCGCGTCGATGGCCGGCGTATCCAGTTCCAGACGCGCGACCGGCTCCCAGACACGGGGAAATTCCGCCGCGCGGTAGAGGGTCAGCGCGCCAGAGCGGTAGGCCTCGGGCAGCATCCAATACGCGCCGTCCGCCTCGAAGACCTGCGGGTAGGACAGATGCCAGGGCTCCCGCAGCACCACCGACCGCCCGATCGGCGAGAAATCCGCGCCGAGCTCGATCAGCTCGATGACGCCGTGCCGGGTCCGATAGTCATAGGCCTCGACGAACAGATGCAGGCGGCCGTCATGCCAGACGCCAAACGGATCGGCGAGGAACTTCAGCCGACCTTCCTCGGGCAGCCAGTGGACCGGCGTGTCGGGCGAGAAGCCGCGCCGAGCGACCTCGGCGATGGGGGTTTCGACGAGACCGACCCGCCAGATATCCCGCCCCGGGATCGTCACGCGCCAGCTAGTCATGGACGCCCTGGGGTTCGACGGCCGCCGGGACGATCGGCGCCAGAGAAGCGGAGGCGCGTCGCATGCCGCGCGCCAGATCGGCCGCGCCAAGCCCGACGATGACGATCAGATGCATACCCAGCGTAACGACCGCCAGCGCGGCCAGAAGCACGGCGACGGCCGAGTGCGCTCCCAGCAGAAGCAGCATCAGGTTTCCGAAGACCAGATCCTTGTTGGAGATCAGCGGGATGCGCGACACCAGGAAGCGGATCGCCAGGAGGACGATCCATAGCCCCGGGGCGACGTCCGGCAGCGCCATGCGCCAGATCAGGACCGTGAGCGCGGTCCAGACGATCAAGCGCAGACCGCAGACCATCGCGACATAGGCAAGCTGCCGCGGGCGCAGCGAGAATACCCGACGCCCAAAGGCCAGAACGCCAACCGAGATCGCCAGCGGAATAAGCCCCGACCACAGGGCCGGCCCGAGCCGCCCAGCGAAATCGAGCTCGCGCAGTTGGGTGATGCTGGCCGCCGCGAGCGCCAGGGTCAGGAGATTGCCCAGCAAAGCCGAGACGATATTGGCGTCTTTGATGGCCGCGAACGGCTCCGAAACCGCGGCGGCCGCTCGCCGCGCCCAGACATACAGGAACGCTTCGCCGCTATAGCCGAGCACGACTTCGTTGATGACGTTCTTACGCAGCAGCGCCTCGATGCCGGCCAGGGGCATATTCCAAAGACGCCGGAAGATCGCGAAGTCGAAGAGCGTCTGAACGAAATAGAGCAGCAGGAGCACCAGCCAGACGAGGGGCGGCAGCCGGCCGATCGTCTTCAGCACGTCCGACGTCGCGCCGCCGAGTTGCAGGACGATGGCGGCGACAAGGCCGATGGACAGCATGCCGCCCAGCAGGGTCCACCAGCGCGCGGTCTTGCTCCTCGCGCCGTTCGGATCGGGGGTGTCGGCTTGAGTCACGCGGGTCAAGCGCTCGCGCCGAACGCTTCGAGCGGCTGGGACGCTGGACGCGGCGCGATCGACCAGGCTCTGCCCGCCACCGCCTGATAGTGTTCGAACAGATCCGCGAAGTGGTCCTTGTCGCACCGGACCCGTGTCGCGGCCTCGACCGAGGCGACCTTTAGAGCGCCTGGATCGCGCGCGAACAATCGACGGATGGCGGCGGCCGCCGCTTCGGTATCGCCGGCGCGATAGATCTCCGAGGTCGACGGCTGGGCGAGATCGGCGAAGCCGCCGCGGTCGGGCCCCACGAGGGGAAGACCGCTGGCCAGGGCCTCCGCCGGCAGCAGCCCGAAGGTTTCCGAGTCGCAGCCATGCACCAGGACATCGGCGCTGGCGAGGTGAGCGGCCAGCAAGCCTCGATCGAGAATCGGCGGGATCAGATGGACATGAGCCTTGCCCGCGGCCGCGCGCAGGACCCTGGCGCGGTCGATACCATCGCCCACCAGTACGAGCCCGATCGGACCGTCAACGCGAGCCTTGGTCACGGCCTCGATCACCATCGGCCAGCGTTTTTCCGGATGAAACCGCCCCACGGCCAGGGCCAGTTTCGCATCGTCGGGGCAGGAACACGCCCGGAGCAGTTCCGATCGCAGGCGCTCGTCCCTGAATCGAGGGGAGAACGAGCCTCGATCAATTCCGAGCGGGACGCCCTTCACGGCCTTCACGCCTTGGTGCTCGAAGCGCTGCGCGAGCCAGTGGCCACCGGTGACGACGGAAGCGAAGTGTCCGGTCAGATTACGCAGATAGCTCCAGAACCATTCAAAGAGCTGATCGATCCGCTCAGGGCTGGCGACCGGGGCCAACCATCGTTGAGGATAGGTCGCCACGGGGTCCGCATGCATGAACATGACGCGCGCGGCGGGCCCGCGCCAGTTGGCGACGATCCAGGCCCCGCGCCAGGGCGAAGAGGCCTCGACCAGATCCGGCGACAACGAATCGAGCCAGCGATGCACGGGCTTCGCATCCCAGAACATGTGGTAGTTCGCGTCGAACGGCAGACGGGGCGCGCGAACCTGGATCAGGCCGCCCGAGCCCCGCGGCTCGAACCTTTCCTCCGGCCCCGGCGCGATAACGAAGAGCTCGTGGCCCAGTTGGGCCGCCGCTTCGAACTTGCGGTCGATATAGGTCCGCACGCCCCCGCCAGTGGGCGAATAGAACTCGGCGACATCCACTACCCGCATCGCGTTTCCCAAAAATAGTCCGCCCTCACCGTTAAAGCATCACCATGACGGTCGTGCGGCTGGCCACCTTCACAAAAAGACGACGTGAGCGGGTGTAGGTCTCATCCAGTTCGAGATTCCTTGTGGTGGTGGGGCAAGCGCGTCGTCGTAGTGGCCGGGGGGCCAGGGCGTGCTCATGGAAGGACAATCATGGATATCAAGGCGCTGACGCACACCGACGGTGCGCGCCCGTTGCGGATTGCCTTGTTCTCGGGGAACTACAACTACACCCTCGATGGCGCGAACAAGTCGCTGAACCGGCTGGTCGGCCACCTGCAGAGCACGGTGGGCGCACAGGTGCGGGTCTATTCTCCGACCGGACCGAACCCCGCGTTCGAGCCGATGGGCGAACTGATCTCGGTGCCGTCCGTGAAGATCCCATTCCGGCGGGACTATCGTTTGGCGCTGGGCCTGCCACGCGCCTTGCGGCGCGATGTCGAGGCGTTCAAGCCCGACCTGATCCACCTGTCAGCGCCGGACCTTCTGGGGTCGGCGGCGCTGAAGTTTGGACGAGTCCTGAAGGTCCCGGTCGTCGCCAGCCTGCACACGCTGTTCGACACCTATCTCGACTACTATGGGCTTGGTCGGCTGCGCCCCCTGGTGCGTCGCCAACTCTGGAAATTCTACGGCGCGTGCGACTATGTGCTGGCGCCGACCGAAGCGATCGGCGACGAGCTTCGCGCCCAGAACCTGCCAGCCCGCATCCGCACCTGGGCGCGCGGCGTCGATCCGGAGCTCTTCCATCCCGGACGCCGCAGCGAGGCCTGGCGGTTGAGCCAGGGCTTCGTGCCTGACCGTCCGGTGATCGTCTTTCTCGGGCGAATCGTCATGGAGAAGGGCCTGGCGGCCTTCGCCGAGACCATCGGCCGACTAGAGGCGGCGGGCCATGCCCCGCAGGTGGTGGTGATCGGCGACGGTCCTGGCCGGTCCTGGTTCCAGGAGCGAATCCCATCGGCGGTCTTCACCGGCTTCCTGACCGGCGAGGCCCTGGCCACGGCCCTGGCCAGTGGCGACATCTTCCTCAATCCCAGCACCACGGAAACCTTCGGCAACGTCAATCTGGAGGCGATGGCCTCGGGCCTGGCGATGGTCTGCGCCGATGCGCCCAACACGCGCGCGCTGCTGCGCCATGGCCGCAACGCCCTGCTCTGCGCGGATCAACCCTCCGCCTATGCCGACGCCCTGTCGGGCTTGCTGGTCGATCGCGAGGAGCGGCTGCGGCTTGGCGCCGAGGCGCTCGAACGCAGCGCCGCCTATCGCTGGACGGAGATCCTGGACGAGGTGCTGGACGTCTATGCCGAGGCTCTGGACGCTCGCCCTGTACTCCGAGCGCCGCGCGCGCCCGTGCGCCGCTCCGGCGTCCTGGTCGAGCCGCAACCGGCCGGCCTGCCCGTCCTCTGAGGCGCAGCCGCGACATGTTCCCGACCATACTCGACCGCTATCTGCTGAAGCGGACCTTGACGCCGATGTCAGCCGTCCTGATCAGCACGATGGTGGCGTTTCTGATGGAGCGCCTCATGCGCTCCTTCCAGTTGCTTTCTCAGACGACGGACGGTTTCAAGTTCCTGACAGAGCTGCTGGTCAACCTCGTCCCGCACTATGTGGGGCTGACCTTGCCAGGCGGTTTCTTCATCGGCCTGTTCGTCGTCGTCAACGGCCTCAACAAAAGCTCCGAGATCGACGCGATCCTGGCCAGCGGCACGTCACTGGGCCGCTTCGCCGCGCCCTTCGTCGGCCTCGGCGTCGTGCTGATGGTCTTCAGCATTCTGCTGTTCGGCTTCATCCAGCCTTACAGCCGCTACGCCTATCACGCGGTCCTGCACGCGGCCGCGAACGCCGGATGGAACGGCGATGTCAGGGCCAAGGCCCTGCTCACGGCTAGTCCCGATGTCTTTCTCACCGCCGATGACGCCGACGCCAGCGGGAGCAGGCTCGAGCACGTCTTCATCCGCAAGATCGGCCCCGATGGACGCGAGGACGTGCTCACGGCGATCTCGGCGGTGGTCCGCAAGGGCGCGGGCGATCAGATCGTCAAGCTTGAGCTGCGGGACGGCCGACAGGTCAGCACGACCCGCGAGGCCCAGGTCTATGTCACCAATTTCTCGCGCTTCGCCTTCGACCTGCCCCTGTCACAGTCGGCCAAGCTGCTGCGACTCCGGGGGGACGAGGTCAGCGAGCTGACTCTGATCGAGCTGGCCCAACAGGGCTTTGGCAAGCCGACGCCCGCGCTCCCCCGACAGGTCCTGCTGGCCGAGCTCTTCGCCCGGTCGTCGCGGGCGTTGATCCTGCCCTTGCTGCCGCTGCTGGCGGTTCCGTTCGGCCTGAGCGCCAAGCGCGCGGGTTCCGGCTCGGCCATGGCCACCGGCGGGGTTCTGCTGTTCCTGTTCGAGACCTCTATGATCCTCGGCCAGGCCATGGTCTCGGCGGCGCATCTTCCGGCGATCGTCACGATCGGAGGGCCAGCCGTGCTTTTCGCGACGGTGTGTGTCGCCACCTGGGTGACCAGCCGTCAGCGCCCAGGCGAAAACCCCGTCAGTTGGCTGACGGAGCATGTCGCGGTCCTGTTCGCCGCCGTTGCGCGAGCATTCCGCGCGCGGCGCGTGGCGCTCTAGCCGCCCCCCCCCCCTGGGCGCGGGTCTGATCGCCACCCGCAAGCCCTGCCACCGCCCCTGTCGGCCAGAGCCTTGGCGGGCGGCGCGCCCACGATTTGGACCGCCCCGGCAAGTCGAGCCTGGCCGGGAGCTGGCCCACGCGCCTGGATGACGGAATTCCGATCCAAGCCCGTATGCGTCTGCTCAAGCCACGCGGTCGGGAAGCGGTTTGGATCCTCGACGACGGCGGAGCGCCGAGTTGCGTCATATCGTCCAGCGCAAGCGGGCGACCGCGATTGGTAAGCTCTGATTAACTTAACCCGCCGCACGCTACTTTCAGTGAACCGCGTTCCCAGTCTCGCGTATCAGTCCAAAATACAACCAAAGGCCGATTGGGCAAAGAAATGATCAAGTCGCTGATGGGGGGTAAGGCCTCCCAACCTGGGAAACAAGTTCTTGAAGTTTTGCGCGCCAACGTGATGGTTGCCGACGCTAACCTCAACATCACTTACATGAACCCCGCGGTTAGAGCGTTATTGCAGGAGAATGAGGCCGACATCCGCAAGGAGCTGCCCAACTTCAGCGTCGCCGGGCTGATCGGCGCCAATATCGACGTCTTCCACAAGAACCCGGCCCATCAGCGCGGCATGCTCGCGCGGCTGACGGATCGGCACAACGCCACCATTCGCGTGGGCGCCCTGGCGTTCGACCTGATGGTTTCGCCGCAGCGCGAGGGCGGAAAAATCGTCGGCTTCGTGGTGGAGTGGGCCGACGCCAAGGAACGCCTGCTGAATCTGGACTACACCGCCCAGATCGCCGCGATCAGCCGCTCGCAGGCGATGATCGAGTTCGCCGTCGACGGCACGATCCTCAACGCCAACGACAATTTCCTCAAGGCCATGGGCTACACCTTGGCCGAAGTCGTCGGCCGCAAACATAGCATGTTCACCGAACCGTCGTACCGCGACAGCCAGGACTACGCTGATTTCTGGGCGCGCCTCGTGCGCGGCGAGTACCAGGCCGCCGAGTTCACGCGAATGGCCAAGAGCGGCGGTATCGTGACCATCCAGGGCTCGTACAACCCGATCCTCGACTCGAGCGGCAAGGTCGTGAAGATCGTCAAGTTCGCCACCGATGTCACCAAGCGTGTCGAGGCGGTGAACGAGATTGGCGCGGCCCTGACGGCCCTGTCCACGGGCGACCTCGAGCAGAGGATCGACAAGGCCTTCACCCCCGAACTGGACAAGTTGCGTCTGGATTTCAATCGCGCGCTTGAAACCCTGCAAGGGACGATGACCTTGGTGGGCCGCACGGCGGAGGCCATCCGCGCGGGAACCGACGAAATCCGCAGCTCCTCCGACGACTTGTCCAAGCGAACGGAACAGCAGGCCGCGAGCCTGGAAGAGACCGCCGCGGCGCTCGACGAGATCACCGCCACGGTCAAGCGCAGCGCCGAGAACGCCAAGGAGGCCTCCTCGGCCGCATCGGGAACCCGGGCTGACGCGGAGCAATCCGGCGCGGTGATGCGCGAAGCGGTTCAAGCCATGGGCGAAATCGAGCAAAGCTCGGTGCAGATTACGCAGATCATCGGCGTGATCGACGAAATCGCCTTCCAGACAAACCTGCTGGCCCTGAACGCCGGCGTCGAGGCCGCCCGGGCCGGCGAGGCCGGCCGAGGCTTCGCCGTTGTCGCCCAGGAAGTGCGGGCCCTGGCGCAGCGCTCGGCCGAGGCGGCCAAGGAGATCAAGACCCTGATCGCCAGCAGCACCGCCCAGGTCGGCCGAGGCGTCAAGCTGGTCGGCGACACGGGCCAAGCCCTGACGACCATCGTGGAGAAGGTCGCGCGCATCGACAGCCTGATCTCCGAGATCGCCACCTCGGCGCAGGAGCAAGCGGTTGGCCTCAACGAGGTCAACGCCGCGGTCAATCAGATGGACCAGGTCACGCAGCAGAACGCCGCGATGGTGGAGGAGGCTACCGCCGCCGCCCACTCGTTGCGCGAGGAAACCCAGGCCCTGGGAGACCTGATCGGCAAGTTCCAGTTTGGAAGGACCGAAGCCGCCTCGCAGATCCGACGTCCGGCCCCGGCCCATGCCCCGGCCGCCGCGAGCCCTGTTCACGCCGCCCAGCGCAAGATCGCCGCCTTCGCTGGCGCTCGCCCAGGCTCGGCCGCCGTCGCGGTCAAGACAGAGAATTGGGAGGAGTTTTGACAGCCTCCCTCGCCCATCCCGGCCAGCTTGAACTGATTTCGTTCGAGATCGGCGGCCAGGAATACTGCATCGACATCAGCGTGGTCAGGGAGATCCGTGGTTGGACGCCGACCACCGCCATGCCTCAGACGCCCGACTACATCCGCGGCGTCATCAATCTGCGAGGAACGGTCATGCCGGTTCTCGACCTTCGCAACCGTCTGGGGCTGGGGCGCACGGAGCCCTCCTCGCGCCACGTCATCGTCGTGGTGCAGCAAGACGTCCGCATGGTCGGCCTGCTCGTCGATGCGGTTCAGGAAACCTTCATGGTCGACGCCGCGCTGCTTCAAACCCCGCCGGAGATGGACACGGACGGCAACCTCTTCGTCGACGCGATCATTCCGCTGGAAGGCCGGATGCTCAGTCGATTGATCGTCGGGGCCTTGATGCCCGGCGGCGCGCGCGTGGCGGCCTAAGCCGAGAGCGAGGTCCCGCAAGACGGATCGCTTGTCGCCTCGCGTCATTGTGGTACCGGTAACCCAAATCGCCCCCGCTGAAGAAACTCGCGGGAGAGTGACTGGGGAAGAAACGCGTGCCGAAGGTCAATACTCGTATGGTGACGGCGCGTTGGACGCTCACGACCGTGGCGGTCGCTTTGTTCGCCGCCACCACGGCGGTCGCGCGGCCGGCGACACCGCCCACCGGCCTGGATTCTCTTGGCCAATTCCAGGCCCTGGCGCGGCCTGGCGATGCGGCCTTTCACTTTTCGAGACTCCGCAACGGGGTGCAGTTTCAGTTGAACGGCGTCACCAAGTCGGTGGTTTTCTATTCGCCGACGATCGTGCGGGTGAACGCCAACCTGGGCCAAAGCTATTGGACCGCGCCAAGCCTCGTGGTGATCCGCCAGCCCGGGGCCGCGCCTTTCACCCTCCAAGAGACAGCCGATACGCTAGACCTGATCGGACCAAAGCTGCGCGTCGTGATCGACAAGCGCGGCGGCGCGCTGACCTACTATGACCCCTCGGGCCGTTTGCTGACGCGCGAGAAGGCCGATGCGCCCCAGTCGATCGACAAACGCGTCATCGCCGACGCGCCGACCTATGAAGTCGAGAACCGCTTCACGCTCAAGCCCGATGAAGGCGTCTACGGCCTTGGCTTCACCGGTGACGACGAGGTCAACCGCCGGGGCAAGGACCTGCTGCTGGTCCAGACAAACGTCGGCATCATCATTCCGGTGATGGTGTCCACCGAGCGCTATGGCGTGCTCTGGGATACCTATTCGCAGATGCGCTTCAAGGACGACGACCAAGGCGCGCGCCTATGGGCGGAAAGCGCGCCGGGCGGCGTCGACTACTACTTCATGGCCGGCGATACGATGGACGGCGTGGTCGGCGCCTATCGGTGGCTAACCGGCGATGCGCCGATGTATCCCAAGCAGGCGTTCGGTCTGTTCATGAGTAAGGAACGCTACCCCACGCAGGAGCGTCTCTTGGAGGTCGCCCACACCTTCCGCGGAGAAGGCTTCCCGCTCGATTACATCGTCCAGGACTGGCAATACTGGGGCGGCGACAAGGACGGTAGCTGGTCCGGCATGACCTGGGATCCCAAGCGGTTCCCCGATCCGGTCGGCATGACGCGACAGGTCCACGACCTTCACATGAAACTGATGGTCTCGATCTGGCCTTCGGTCGGCGACGACACGGCGCTCGGGCGCGAACTCGACCAGTACAATCTGCGCTTCAAGCCGGTGCACTGGATATCCAAGCAGGCGCGCGTCTACGACGCCTACAGCCCCAAGGGCCGCGAAATCTATTTCAAGCACATCAAGTCGGGCCTGCTCGACAAGGGCGTCGACGCGCTTTGGATGGACGGGACCGAGGTCGAGGTCAGCTCGGCGATGTGGAACCCGGTCGACAATGTCCGCGACACCAAGGCGCTGGGCAGCAACGCGATGGGTGACTTCACCCGGTATCTGAACCCCTATTCGCTGCTGACCACCGAAGGGACCTACAAGGGTCAGCGCGCGACCAGCGACAAGCGCGTCTTCACGCTGACACGTTCGGCATGGGCAGGCGCTCAGCGCACGGCCGCGGCCTCATGGTCGGGCGACATCTATGCCAGCTGGAAGACCTTCGCCCAGCAGGTGGCGGGCGGCGTCAACGTCACGATCACCGGCAATCCCTACTGGACCCAGGACACCGGCGGCTTCTTCGTCACCGATTTTCCGGGCGGCGAGAAGAACCCCGCCTGGCGCGAGCTCTATGCCCGCTGGTTTCAATACGCGGCCTTCAATCCGATCATGCGCGTCCACGGCACGAGCGTCGAGCGCGAGCCCTATCTGTTCAAGACGCTGGATCCGCCGGTCTACAAGACGCTGCTCGAGGCGACGCAGTTACGCTACCGGCTGCTGCCCTACACCTACAGCCTGAGCGCCAAGGTCACGGCCGACCGCTACACCCTGATGCGCGCCCTGCCGATGGACTTCCCGACCGACCAGGCGACCTTCAACATCAACGACAGCTTCATGTTCGGCCCGTCGCTGCTGGTCCATCCCGTCACGCGGGCGATGTACAATATCCTCCCCTCTTCCCCGACGACGGTCCCAGGCCGACAGCTGCGCACCGCCGACGGCAAGCCGGGCCTGACCGTGCGGTATTTCTCGGGAGAGAACTTCGAGACGCCGCGCGGCAAGGCCGTTGACGAGAAGATCGATCACACCTGGCCAGACCCGCCGCTGGCGGAACTTCCGCCCGACCTGCCCTCCCTGAGCCATTTCTCCGCGCGTTGGGAGGGCGAGTTGATCGCCCCCGAAGACGGGGAATATGAGATCGGGCTGACCGGCAATGACGGTATGCGCCTCGCTCTGGGCGGTGAGACGGTGGTCGACGAGTGGAACCGCGCGGCGACCCGCACGCGGCTGGTGCGTCGCACGCTCCGGGCTGGCGAAAAGCTGCCGGTCCGGCTCGAGTTCTCCCACCCCGAGGGCGGCCGGGTGTTCCGTTTCGTCTGGCGCAAGCCAAGCGAGCTGAAGCGGGACGCCGCGGTGCTGAGCGCGCCGCGCGACCTGACGATGCGCACCTACCTGCCCAAGGGCGCCGACTGGTACGATTTCTGGAGCAACCAGCGCTATGGCGGCGGCCAGACCGTGGCGCGACAGGCGCCGCTCGACGTCATGCCGCTCTACGTCCGGGCCGGAGCGATCATCCCCATGGGGCCGGTCGTGCAATATGCGACGGAGCGCCCGGATGCGCCCTATGAGATCCGCGTCTATCCCGGCGCGGACGGCAAGTTCACGCTCTACGAGGACGACAACGAGACCTATGCCTATGAGAAAGGCCAATCGGCGCGCTACGACCTCAATTGGAACGATGCGACGCGAACCTTGACTTTGGGTCGACGTCACGGCGCGTTCGCCGGCATGGTCAAGCAGCGGACACTCAATGTGATCGTTGTCGATGCCGCCGATATGCCTGCTCGGGCGGTCGCCTATAGTGGGCGCGCCGTGGTCATGCGGTTTGATCGCCAGGGTGTGAGCAACCGAAACTGACGAGGAACGTCGCCAGAGCGGCCCGGCCGTCATCCTCTCCCTGACGAGCGGCGTGGCGATGGCGGCATCGCGCGCCGAGCGGCTTCAGGCGCTGGGCGACCGGATCCGCGCGCATCCGCGAGCTCGCCGCGCGCGATCATGACCAGCCTCTCGCGGCGATGGTCATGGTGCTGAACAACTCGAAGGCCGCGACCGACGCCCTGGACGCAAGGCCGACGTGGCGGCATGAACGATGTTCTGACCAAGCCCCTGGATCGCGCATCACCGCCCCTGACTTCTCGGCGTCGGACTTGGCGCCCGTCGCCGCGGCCGAAGCGCGCTTGGCGCCCTCGGCGCTGCGCCGAACGGTCGCGGTGATCTCGTCGAGCGCGGCGGCCGTTTCTTCAAGGCTGGCGGCTTGCTGCTCCGTGCGGCGCGACAGGTCTCGGACGCCGCGGCGATCTCGTCCGAGCCGCCGCGGATACCGCTGGTCGCGCCGGAGATCGCGCTCATCGCCTCGTGCAAGCTGTCCACGGCGGCGTTGAAATCGACCTTGATCCGCGAATATTCGCCGCCGAATTCGGCCTCGATACGGCCCGTCAGGTCCCCTCGCGCCAACAAGCCCAGGCTTGAGGCCAAGGCGCCCACCACCATGGCCTGTTCCGCCGCGAAGAAGGCCTTCGACTGGAAGGTCTGGGCCGAGGCCGAACGGTTCGGCCTGTCGGTCCGGCGGCAGGTGCAACTCAACGACTACAATGTCGTGCTCCAGGCGGCGTTACTTGGCGAGGGGCTGGCTTTGGGGCGATTGAGCCTCGTGGACCCATTGATCGCCAAGGGCCAGCTCGTCGCGCCGTTCGCGACGGTGGCGCGCTCTGCCAAGGCCGCGTACTGGCTCCTGCGTCCTGACGCGCGAGCGCCAGCAGGTCCGGTCAGGATCTTCGCGGAATGGATCTCCGACGAAGCTCGGCGGGAGACTTAAGGAGCTGCTTTCGCTCCGGAACGCCCGAGATCCGACCGGCAAGACCATGCGCGGCCTCGCCGTCTATCGGGAGGCGAATGCCGCGACCGACCAGCACTTTTGAGCGCTTTGCCATCGCTCCAGCCCGCAAAGCATACAGCGCCGACTTGAGCGGGCTCGTCGGACGCCTACCGCTTGCCCTCGTCGCGCTTGCATTGCGATAGTTTTTATTATCGTAATGTGACCAACGGTCGAAGTGCCGGGCTAAAGGGATTGGAAAATGAAAGCGGCTATGTTCATGGGCTGCGCCATGCTGGCGCTTTCGCCGGGCCTTGCTTCGGCCCAGGCGACGTCATCCCGGACCGCGGCGCCGAGCGACGGCGACACCGCGATCGCCGAGATCGTCGTCACCGCCCAGAAGCGCGCGGAGAACCTGCAGGACGTCCCTGTCTCGGTGACTGCCCTGACCGCCGACACCCTGGCCGCCCGCGGCGTCAACAACGTGCTGGCCCTCAATAACATGGCGCCCGGCATGCGGATCAGCGCCAATGACGCGGCCGCCAATCCTAAGATCTATATTCGCGGCGTGGGCCTCAGCGACTTCAATCCCAACGCCTCCAGCGGCGTCGGCGTCTATGTCGACGGCGTCTACATTGGCTCGCCGCTGGCCCAGATGGCCGGCTTCTTCGATCTGGCCCAGGTGGAGGTGCTACGCGGCCCGCAAGGCACGCTCTACGGCCGCAACACCAATGGCGGCGCCATCAATATCACCACCAAGCGCCCCACCCAGAGCTTCAGCGCCGATGCTTCTCTAGAGTACGCCACCTTCAACGCCATCACCGCCGAAGCCGCGGTGGGCGGCCCTATCATCGCCGACAAACTGGCCTTCCGCGCCGCGGGTCAGTGGGTCAAGGACGACGGCTACACCTACAACCGGATCACCGGGAACGACGTCAACGCCGCGGACCACTGGGCCGGTCGCCTGTCGTTGCTGTTCACGCCGACCGACAATTTCGAGATGCTGACCCAGGTCAATCGCTACGTGAACCGCGGCGACGCCATCGCCCCGCAGCACCGCGCCCTCTTCCCGTCCAGCGCCGCCGCCACGGGTCCGGACGGTTTCTGCGCGCCCAACGCCTATGCCAGCGGCGCCTGCGCCGACCTCCTGGGCTATGCCGACACCGACAAGAACCCGCGCGCCATCGACGCCAACCTGGAAGGCAAGGACAAGGTCGACCTGTTCGGCGCCTCGAACCAGGCGACGTGGTCCTTCAACGGCCTGCGGCTGGTGTCGGTCACCGCCTGGCAATGGGCCCACCGCAACGACGTCGAGAATACCGACGGCAGCCCGGCCCAGATGCTGGAGATCAACTATCGCTCTCGTCAGCACCAGTTCACCCAGGAACTGCGCCTGCAGTCCGACACGCCGTCAGGCCGCCTGAACTGGGTGATCGGCGGCTACTTCATGGACGAGACGGTCCGCGACAACACCCGTCAGGACACTCTGCGAGACCTTCGACCGCTATTCGCCACGCCAGACAATCCGACAGGTCTGAGCCCGGAAAACAGCGTGGCCGTATTCGGCTGGCCCTACACCCAGACGACCAAGGGCTACGCCGCGTTCGGCCAGGCGGACTACAAGATCACCGACAAGCTGACCGGCACGGTTGGCCTGCGCTGGTCCGCCGACAAGAAGCACATGAACTACCAGAGCCAGATCGAGGACGGCCTGATCGTCTTGCTGACCTCTGATCAGACGAAGACCTTCTCGGCGCTCTCGGGACGCCTGGGCCTGCGTTACGAGGTGACGCCAGACACCAACGTCTACGCCACCTACAATCGCGGCTATAAGAGCGGCGGCTTCTTCGGCGGTCTGGCCACCACGCCCGAAGAGGTGGAACCCTACGACAACGAGACGCTCGACGCCTACGAAGTCGGCATGAAGTCCGAGTTCTTCGACCGCCGCCTGCGGCTGAACCTGTCGGGCTTCTACTACGACTACAAGAACCAGCAGGTCTTCGCCCAGGCGCTGCGCAATGGCCTGACCGTGCTGGTGCTGGACAACGCCGCGAACTCGAAAGTCTATGGCGGCGAAGCCGAGATCACCGCGCGACCGATTCAGCCCCTGACCTTGACGGCCGGCGTTTCGCTGCTGCACGCCAAATACGGCGACTATTTCAGCGAAGGACAGGACTTCACCGGCAACCGGCTGCCGCAGTCGCCGAGCGTGACCTTCAACACGTCCGCCACCTATGTGGCCCCGCTGGCCAACGGATCGTCGATCGTGGCCAATGTCGACGCCAACTATTCTTCCAAGGTCTATTTCGACAACTCCAACGCTCCGCGCCTGTCACAAGACGCGGTGTGGGTCGCCGGGGCCGAGCTCAGCTGGCGCTCGCCGGACCGGAAGATCGAGGCCGGAGCCTTCGCCCGCAACCTGTTCGACAAGACCTATGTCGTGTCGATCTCCAACATCGACAGCCTGGGCGAGGACCTGCTCAGCATGAACCGCCCGCGCAGCCTGGGCGTCTTCCTGCGCTATCACTACTAGCTGGAGTTGGTCGGCGGCGGTCAATCTTGCTATCAGGATCGCATGGCAAGAAGCACCGCCGCGAAGACCCCCGCCAACAAGACCGCCGCGCCGTCGCTGGACACCAAGTCGCGCCCCTCGCGGCGACGGGGTAAGGACACGTTCGAGGTGATCCTGACCACCGCCGGCGAACTGCTGGCCGAGGTAGGCTTCGAGCGTCTGACGACCAACCTGGTGTGCGAGCGCGCGGGCCTGACGCCGCCGGCGCTTTACCGCTATTTCCCCAACAAGTACGCGCTGCTGAAGGAGCTGGCGCACCGGTTGATGGACGCCCAGGACAAGGTGGTCCTGGCCTGGCTCGAGGACGGCGGTATCAAGGCCGCCTCGCTGGAAGAGTCGGTCGCCAAGAACCGCGATCTGCAAAAGCAGGTCAACGCTATCACCCGCGACTTCCCGGGCGGCGACTGGATCCTGCGGGCCCTGCGCGCCCTACCGATGCTGCAGGAGGTGCGAACCACCTCGCGCGACATGGTCGCCCACGCCTTGTTCGAGATCCTGAAGGCCGAGAACCCGCACGCCAGCGAAGATCGCCTGCGCACGGCCACGCGCCTGACGACCCAGATGATGTACGCCGCCACCGAAATGGTGCTGGAGGAGCCGGACCAGGACGAGGACAAGATCAATGAAGAGATCTGCTGGATGGTCGGGCTGTACTACCAGAACCTCACGCGGGCGACTTCGGCCTCAAAAGACTGATCAGCGCCAGGGCCAGAACCAGACAAGCGGCTGACAGGATCAACGCTCTCCGAACGGGTCCGTCGCCGACGACCATGGACGCCGCCAATGGCCCGGCGCTGCTGCCCAGCAGCTGAGCCGCGCCCAGCTGCATCGAGGCGCGCCGTGTCGGATCGATGCGGATCAGCATCAGGGTCTGGAACGGCAGGGCGAACAGCCACAGGAACCCGAACGCCGCCACGCAGGCGGCGAACGGCAAGCGGCCCGGTCCGCTCCAAAGCACCGCCAGGATGATGGCGTTGAGCACGCCGACGCCCATCAGCATCCGGGCCGGCGGAACGCGATCGCCCACCACGGTGGCGGCCACGCCGCCCAGGACTTGCAGGCCCAGCGCCTGAGCGATCGCCATGCCCGACTCGCGCGGGGACAGGCCAGCCTGGGCCGCCAACGGCTCCAGATAGACCCACAGGGCCACGATAAAGGCCATCCACAGGAAGACCGCCGCCAGGCCGGCCAGGGCGCGAGTATCCAGGCGGCCGCCGTCCTCGTGCTTGGGCAAGGCGGCCAGACGGTCGGGTCCAGTCAGCGCCGCCAGGGCGGCCAGGACGGAGATCACCGCCAGGCAGGTCAGGGCGCCGTTGACGCCGCCGTGGACCATGACCGTGGCCGGCAAGGTCGCCGCCAGCACCAGCTGGGCGAAGGTCTGCAGGGTGACGAAGACGCCGGAGGCGCGCTCCGGTCGGGAAGAGCGCGCGATCACTCCGATGGCCAGCCACAACATGACCCCGGCGAACGCGCCCGCCACGGTCCGAACCAGGATCACGCCAACGCCGCTGACCAGCGTCGTGGCCATCATCGCGCCGGCGTGCAGCAGGCAAACCAGCGCCATCTTCAGCCGGATGTTGGTCGGCTTGAGAAAGGCGGCCGCCAGACCGGCGGCGACACCCAGGGCCATCAGCTCGACGGTGGCGGCCAGGCCGATCTGGGCCGTGCTGAGCCGCCCCTCCCGCTCCATCGCGCCCAGGATCACCGGCTGCAATCCGGCGATCAGCAAGGCCACGACCCCGACGGCCTGACTGACGGCGGCGTCCCACCTCGGCGGCGAGGCGACCGCGACTTGCCCCTCGACAAGCCTTTCCGAGACGCTCATCAGCGCTGACCGTAGGATTTGAAGCGCTGGAGGATCAGGTTCATCTCCTCCTCCGCCAGCAGCGTCGGGCCGCCGATCGCCAGCGTGCCCCAATAGACCGCCGCCTGCTCCTCGATCTCCTCGGCGATGGCCAGGGCGTAGTCGAGATTGGGCGCGGCGACGATCTGGCCATGATTGGCCATCAGGGTGGCGTAGCGACCATCCAGCGCCTCGACCACGACCTGGGCGAGGTCCTCGGAGCCGAATGTGGCATAGGGCGCGACCGGCACGCTGGTCCCGCCGCTGACGGCGACCATGTAGTGAACCGCGGGGATCGGCTTGCCCGCGCAGGCCAGGATGGTGGCGTGGCGCGAGTGGCAGTGGACCACCGCCCCGACGTCGGGGCGGCGATCGAGGATGCCCTGGTGCATCCGCCACTCGCTGGACGGCTTCAGCGCGCCTTGCGCCGTCGATCCGTCGGGCTGGACCAGCACCATGTGCTCGGGGACCAACCGTCCGGCCGGCACGCCGCTGGGCGTGACCAGCATCGCCTCGCCACACCGCGCCGAGACATTGCCCGAGGTGCCCCGGTTGAGCCCCCTGTCGTCCATCGCCTTCATGACCTCGGTCATACGCTGGCGCAGCGCGCCTTCATCGACGGTCATCGGACGTCTCCATTCAGGGTCATGGCGCGCATGGCCGCCTCGGTGGCCTCGAAGCTCTCCAGCTTGCCAAGGGTCGCCAGGCCCTGCGCCACTAGCGCCGCCGTGGCGGTGGCGAAGCGCGCGGCGTCAAGCGGCGGCCAGCCGCGGTCCAGCGCGGCGATAAAGCCGGCGCAATAGGAGTCGCCGCAGCTGGTCGTGTCGATCGGCTTGATCGCATAGGCTGGCAGGGTCATGCGGACGCCGTCCAGCACCACCACCGAGCCTCGGCCGCCGTCCTTGATCAGGCAATTCCTGGCTCCCAGACCGATAAAGATGTCCGCGGCGGCGAAGAGATCGTCTTGCCCCGTCAGCATCCGTGCCTCGGCCGCGCTCGGCAGGAAGTAGTCGACATACGGCAGCAGCCGCTTCAGCTCGTCGAGCGCCGAGGCCTGGGGCGAGATCAGGTCGCAGGTCACGATGGCGCCCGCTTCGCGCGCCGCCTGGACAAGGTCCGCGCCAGGGCCACCGTCGAGCCTTGGCCCGCCAATCCCGGCATAGTGCAGAAAGCGCGCGGACCGCGCCGCCGCCAGCGCCTCTGGCGTGACCGCCGCCAGCATGCCCGCGCCCAGCGCATGGAAGTTCGGTCGCCGTCCCGCCGAGTCCACGGCCAGCACGGTCGTGGAACTGGGCAGGCCCGGTAGGGTCTCCAGCGCCCTGAGGTCCACCCCGGCTTCGTCCAGCGCCATGCGGATGAAGCGGCCGACCAGATCATCGCCCACGGCCGAGGCGAGGCTGACCGCCACGCCCAGCTTGGCGGCGACCAGGGCGGCGCCCGCCGCCGTCCCCGCCGGGGCGCAGGCGATGCCTTCGATCAGGGTCGTTCCCTCCCCTTCAGGCAGCGCGTCGATGGCGCGCGCCACCACATCCAAAGTCGTCAGCCCGATGCATGCCAAGCCGGTCTTCATGCCGTCGCTCCCCGATACATTGACAGGCACTATGCCTCAGTCGATATGATAGTCAAAACTATCTTAAAGGCAGGACGCTCCCGAATGACCTGGACGAACAGCAAGGATAGCGCGCTGCGCGAGCGCGCCATGGCCGTGATCCCCAACGGCATGTACGGCCACCAGTCGGTCATGCTGCTGCCCGACGACTATCCGCAGTTCTTCGATCGGGCGGAAGGCGCCCATCTCTGGGACGTCGACGGCAACCGCTACATCGACTTCCTGTGCGGCTATGGACCCAACCTGTTCGGTTATGGCCATTCCGGTATCAACGCGGCCTATGTCGACCGGATGAAGCAGGGCGACACCATGACCGGCCCCGGCGCGGCCATGGTCGAATTGGCCGAGGCCCTGACCGCTCAGGTCAGCCACGCCGACTGGGCGTTGTTCTGCAAGAACGGCACCGACGCCACCACCATGGCGATGATGATCGCCCGCAACTTCACCCAGAAGAAGACCATCGTCCTGGCCAAGGGCGCCTATCATGGGGCCGCGCCGTGGTGCACCCCGCTGAAAAACGGCGTCACGCCGGCCGACCGCGCCAACCAGGTCTTTTACGAGTACAACGACGTCGAAAGCCTGGAGGCGGCCGTGCGCGAGGCGGGCTCGGATCTGGCGGCGATCTTCGCCGCGCCGATCAAGCACGACACCTTCGTCGACCAGGAGCCGCCAAACCCCGAATACGCCCGCCGGGCTCGCGGGCTGTGCGATGAGCATGGCGCCCTATTGATCGTCGACGACGTCCGGGCCGGCTTCCGCCTCGCCCGCGACTGCAGCTGGTCTCTCGTCGGCGTCAAACCGGACCTGTCGACCTGGGGCAAGGCGATCGCCAACGGCCATCCGATTTCGGCCCTGCTGGGCGCTGACGTCGCCCGGTTCGCGGCGGCCACCATCTACGCCACCGGCTCGTACTGGTTCTCGGCCGCGCCGATGGCCGCATCGCTCGAGACCCTGAAGCTGATCCGTGAAACCGACTATCTTGAGCGCAGCATCGCGCTGGGCGAGCGCCTGCGCACGGGCCTCGACGCGGTCGCCGGCCAGAACGGCTTCGGCCTGCGCCAGACCGGGCCGGCCCAAATGCCGCTGATCATGGTCGACGACGACCCGACCGGGGCCAAGGGCTACTTCTGGAACAATGCGCTGCTCAAGCGCGGCGTGTACTTCCACCCCTGGCACAACATGTTCATGACCACGGCCATGACCGACGGGGATATCGACCACACGCTTCAAGCCGCCGATGACGCCTTCAAGCTGCTGAAGGCCGCCGGTCCGCTCGAGCCCGTCGCCAAGCTGGAGTTCATGCACTCCCTGGTCAGCTGACCAGGGGTTGCAAGACATCGCTTGCCGTTCCGCCCGACCACTCGGCCGCCACCGGCCTGGGTCCGGCCGCGATGGCTCGCTCCGCGCCCCGTCCCGTTTCAAAGCCGTTGACCAGGCGGGTAATTGGCCAGCTTCGCTCCTGAGGCCCGCCGCGGCGGCGGCGGCCTCTAGTTCCCTCAGTGGTTTTCGTGGGTCAGAACCGTCTCGGGCTCAACGAGACGCAGCTGATCCAGGCCCACGCGACCGACCGCTGATGTGACGCGGATCGTGTGCCGCCCCGGGCTCAGTTCCGGTCCGACAGTCGCCTTCAGCAGGTTATCGAGCACGCCTTGGGCCCATGCTGGCGAGCCGACGGCGCGCGGCCAGCGCACGCGCTCGGGCCCAGCGCCGTCGATGCTTACCTCCGCTTCGATCTCCTTGGCCTGGCCATCGGGGAAGATCGGCAGGACGCCAAGTTGCAGGCGACGACCGTTCGAGGCGACGTCGACCTGGAAGGTCAAGGCGGCCCCCTTGCTGTCCGCGACCATTACCCCGCGCCCGCGCCCCACGCCTTCGACCAGACGCCAGCCGGTATTGGCCGTGAAGGCCTCGGCCTCTATGATCGGCTCCTCGGCGCGCGTCGGGGCGTCGACCACCGCCAGGAACGTCGCCGGGTCGGCGGTCAGGCCCGCGCCGGGCAGCGGAATGGAACGCGCGCGGTAGATCCGCCACTGGCTGTCGGCCGGCTCCTCCGGCATCAGCCAGCGCCACTTGCCGCCGGCGATCCGCTCGTTGAAGCGCGTGGTCAAGGCGGTGATCTCGGCCTGGGCCAAAACCGCCGCGCCGCCTGCCGAGCGCGCCATGGCCTGATCGCTGTCGATCAGCTCATTATAGCGTTCCGCCGCGAAGAACCGCATGTTGGCGGCCGCTGATATCCGGATCGGGAACTCGACAAGTTCGAACCAGGCGTCGGCGAGTTCCGGCGGAATATGTTGTCCCATCGCCCGCGCCTCGGCGGCCAGCCGCCGGAACGACCGCAGCCGGTCGTTGACCTGGGCAGGCGTGTAGCTACTGAGGTGACGGCTCTCGGCTTGGGGCTGCCATTCCAGATGTTCGGGGCGTCGCTCGAAGTTCAGGCGGTAGTAGCGGTCCAGCAGATCGGCGGTCTCGGCCGAAAGGTCCGCGCCCAGATTGCGCGCCGTCCAATCCTGCAGGAACTGGCGCTGGGAGCGACCACGCCATTGATCGATATCCCAGGCCATCTCCAGGAAGTGGCTGGTCCCGATCTCGGCGGGCTTGATGTCCCCGACATTGGCGATCCAGACATTGCGCGCGCCCTTGTCCCAGGCGTGGATCATCTCCTCCTGCACGAGGGCCGGCGGCGTCGTGGCCAGCCACAGATAGGCCAGCGGATAGCCCAGGTAGGACAGGTGATAATAGACGCCCGCCCCGCCCTTGCGCCCAGCCTCCTCGGCGCTGGCGAACTGTCGGATGTAGCCGAAATTGTCATCGGGCCAGACGATGGTGACATCGTCGGGGACCTTCACGCCAGCGCGGTAGATCTCCAGCACCTCCTTGTACGGCACGAAGATCTGCGGGACCTTGGCGGTGTCGGTGGAGACCTCCTGGCTCAGGATCTGGCGCTGATCGCTGATGATCTTGTCGAGCAACGCCACCTTCTCCTGCATGGTCTTGGGTCCGACCATGCCGGTGTCGTGAATGCCGCGCATACCGACGGTCCACAGGCTTTCATAAGGCGCATTGGCCTTGGCGCGCTCGTCCCAATAGGCCTTCACGCCCTCGGGATTGGTCGCGTAGTTGAACTTGGCCGGATCGTCCTTCCACTCCCCGACATTGTTGCGCAGCATGGCTTCCGCGTGGGACGAGCCCATGACGATGCCGTATTCGTCGGCCAGCTTGGCGTTGCCCGGGTCGTCGTTGAACGGCGCGGTGGTGTGATGCATGGCCGGCCACAAGGTGTTGGCCTTGAGGCGCAGCAGCAGGGTAAAGATCCGGCGATAAGTCTTCGGACCGATATCACCGCGCTCGGGATCGAAGGTCTTGGCGGCCCAGGGATAGAGCCCCCAGTCCTCGTCGTTCACGAAGATCCCGCGATAGCGCACCGACGGAGGGCCGAAGCGCTTGGCGCCCGCGCGGACGAACAGCGTATCGCGATGCTTTGGCGTGACATCCGCCCACCAGGCCCAGGGCGAGACGCCCATCTGCTGAGCCAGTTCATAGGCGCCAAAGGCCGCGCCACGGCGATCGCTGCCGATCACGACCACGGCCTTGTCGACGCCGGGCAGCGGACGATCCAGCGTCGTGATGACGAAGCTCTCCCAGGCTCCCTTCAGGCGCGAGACGTCGATACGGCCGGACGCGACCAGTTGGTCGATCATGGCGCTATGACCCAGCGTACCGACCAGAATGGCCGTTCCGCTTGTAGCCTCGCCCTTCACCGGCGAGACTTGGCCGGTGACGGTCTTGATGTCTTCAGCCAGGTCCTCGGCCGCGTGCCGCACGACGCTGGCGTCGGCGGAGTCGACGACGATCGTCGGCGCCTTGCCCGGCGCGACCAGCGCGAAGCCGCCGCGTGTCGGCCCATCGCTGAAGATGGCCTCGGCCTTGGCGGGATCCGGAGCCTTCGCCGCGAGAGCGCCGAGCGGCCAAAGCGCCGCCGCGAGAAGACATCCCGCCAGTCGCGGCCACGACGCCTGCTTGCCCATCATCGTCTTCCTGCTTCCGTCCCTGGAATTTTTCATTGGTGGTCTATCCGCACCCGGCCTCAGGGACCGATCGCGCGCCCCACGACGGCCTGAAAGTCCTTCAAGGGACAGTCGAACGCCGGTGTCGCGGTGCTGCAGCCGGGAATGAAGACCGGCGCGGCCAGCGGTGGCGTCGTCAGCGACAGGCGCGTCCCGGCGCGCAGTTGCTCCAGGCTCTGCCCCGTGAAGCGCGCCCGGATGACTCGCACGCCGTCGGCGCGACGCCAGCGTTCGAAAACAAGCGCTCCGCCCGGCTGGATCTGATTGGGCTGGTAGCCGGGCAGCGTCCACTCGGCGCGCAGCAAGCCGCCCAAGCTCGCCAGGGTGCCGTCATGTCCGGCGATCACCACCAGCTTGGCGTCCTGAGGTCCGATCGCCGCGGCGGAGGCGCCAGCGCCGTCCTCCAGCGTGGCCAGCAGTCGGCCAGCCAGATGCCCCGCGAGGATCTTGGCCACATAGGGTGTGCGCAGGCGCAGATCGAACTCGGCCTGATGCAGGAAGAAGACCCGCGTCAGCGTGTCTTCGTCGACGCCTTTCCAGCCCAGGGCGGCGAAGTCCCGTCCGTCGGCCCAGGCCATCAGCAGGCTCTCGGTGACGCCCGAAGCAAAGGCCTCGGGACCCGTCAGCTCGGCCAGTTCCCCATTTTCGGCGAAGCCGGGCTTAGCGTCCGTGGCCCGGCGTTTGCCGGCCGAGGGAGGGCAAGGCCCCTTGGCGCACTGCATGAGAAAGGCGTCGAGCGTCTCGACTTCCTGGCGGTGGCTGGCGCTCCATGCGGTAAGGTCGCC
The DNA here is from genome assembly GCF_058681225.1 of Caulobacter sp. FV1ye6ST. NCBI lineage: Bacteria > Pseudomonadati > Pseudomonadota > Alphaproteobacteria > Caulobacterales > Caulobacteraceae > Caulobacter > Caulobacter sp. FV1ye6ST. The sequence continues at coordinate 2,002,795 of NZ_CM178733.1, read as the reverse complement.
ACCAACCCTTCCGGCCACGGCGGCGCGCGCCAAGGCGGGGTCCGCCTGGACGACGCCGGCCTTGACGGGTTCGAACATCGGGTCGTCCGCGCCTTCGCCGACGGCATGGACCTCGACCGCGCAACCCGGCGCGATCGTCCGCGCATAGGCCCGCGCCGTGGCGATGGTCCTCTGGGTCTGGTTTGCCCAGAAATAGGTCTGCCCGCAGTCGCCGGACGTCAGCAGACCCTCCGCCACGTAGAGCTGGCGATAGTAGGCGCCGATCTGCTCGACCAGTTGGCCGCCGCGCGCGGTCAGGTGACCGGCCGGAACCTCGAAGCGCGGCCACGGGCGGGCCGAAGCCTCCCCGAGCCGCTCTGGCGAGGACATGGCCGCGCGGACGCCATGGCGGCTCAGGATCACCACCTTCTCGAGGTGATCTTCCGACGCGCCGGCGGCAGCCGACACCGACGGCGTCAGCATGAGCAAGGCGGCGCAGAGACGCGCGAGATGAGACATGCCGGCCCCTACAGCTTCACGACCACGCCGCGTCGATACATGACGTAACCCAGCAGCCAGCACAGCAGCGTGTAGGCGAGCGCGCAGAGCAACGAGCCCAGCGCGCCGGGCGCCATGGCCTGGAAAAGATGGACGCCGATCCAGCTGTAGATCCCCACCCCGGGCGCGACCTCGATCATGCCCAGCACGACGACGAACAGCTCCGAGAACAGGTAGATCACCAGAGGATTGAGACCGAACACCTCGAAGAACTTGGTGAAGGCGTTCGTCTCCTTCCCTTCCAGCGCCAGGGTCAGCGCCGCGAGCAGCAGGAAGTCGATCCCCACGGTCAGCAGGACGAAGCTGCCGGTCCAGAGCTTCTTGGCGATCGGGAAGACTAGGCCCCAGGCCAGGCCGGCCAGGACCAGCGTCGCGCCAATCAGGAGCATGCGCCTGACGGCTTGCCGCGCTTCGGGCGCGGCCCTCAGCAGGCGGGCGGCCAGATAGCCCGCCAGGACGTTGACCGTGGCCGGCAGCGCGCCGAGCAAGCCTTCGGGGTCGAAGCCGGCGTCCTTCCGGTAGAGATGGTTCTGGCCGATCAGGAGGAGATCCAGATGCGTGCCGGCGTTGCCCAGCTTGGACAGCGGCGCCGCCGGATCCCCAAAGACGAGGAGGATCGCCCAGTAGCCCAGCAGCAACGCGGCCGACAGCACGACGATCAGACGCGGCGACAGCCAGCGCACGGCGAAGGCGGCCAGCATGTAGCAGAGGGCGATGCGCTGCAGGACGCCGGTCACCCGAGTCTCGGAGAAGGGGTTCGGAACCCAGTGCCCGTCGACCTTATGGACGAACGGGAACCAGTACATCAGGAAGCCCAGCAGGAAGATCAGCGCCGCCCGCTTCAGCACCTTGACCAGGAAGTCGTTGAGGGGGATCGGCCGCGAGAAGGCGAAGGCCATCGAACAGCCGACCGCGAACAGGAACGACGGAAACACCGCGTCGGCCGCCGTGAACCCGAACCACGGCGCGTGGACCAGCTGGGTATAGGCCTTGGCGCCCGGGCCCGCCGTATTGACGACGATCATCAGAAAGACCGTCAGCCCTCGGAACACATCCAGAGAGAGAAAACGGGCGGCGGGCTTGCTCATGCGGTCTTCTCCCCGCCCTGACCGATGCGTGCGATCAGGGTCTTTATCTCGCCGATCGGGTCGGCGGGCCTTTCGCGGCGATAGGCGACATCGGCCTCCACCCAGCCGTGCTCCCAGGCGATGCTGGCGCGCACGGCGGCGGCTTCGTCGAAGCCCCCCGTCCCTGCCGCCTTCAGCGTGTCGAGGAACAGCGACCAGCGCGGCAGATAGAAGCCGCGATACAGCCCCTGCCAGGCCTTGGAGGCATAGTCGTTGAGGTTGCCCTGTCCGCCCCAGACCGTGACCTGGGCCTTGGCGTTGGCGACATAGGCCGCCGCATCGCCAGGCGTGTCGCCATAGGCGCGCGCGTCGTCGATCCAGGTGGCCAGCGTCTCGGGTTGGACGCCCAGAAGCTTGTCGATCGACAGCGCCAGCGCCTCGATCTCGGCGTGCGCCTGGTCGCCCGCGGCGACATCACCACGCCGATAGGCGGCGACGGCGGCTTGCAGCAGGTCGTCGATCTTCATCGTGGCCAGGTGACGTGTCGCGTCGGTCAGGTCGAGCAAGAACAGGGGCTCGTTCGCATAGGCTGGCGCCAGCGCCGCGAGCGCCTTGACGGCCGCCTCCAGTTTGGCGCGATCGCCCGGATGTGGCGGGAACGCGCCGATCGTCGCCGTCGGCCGCTTGAAGAACAGATAGGCCCCGGCCTTGCTGTTCCACCAGCGCGGCGACCAGTAGCGGGTCGAATACGCACCCTGCACCAACAGACCCATGGCCGCATCCAGCGCCGGCGTCGTACGGCCGTAGCGCGAGCGGGCATAGGTCGACAGCCACGCCGCACCGCTCTCCTGCCCCGCGCCCCAGGCCAGGTCGTAGACGGCTTCATAGACGATCGAGTTGTTGTGCAGCCCTTCCGGGAACATGCCGAAGCCCGACAGCTTGCCCGTTTCGGGATTGCTCGCGATCGCCGCGATGTCCTGGCGGTAGTAGTCCAGATCGCCATAGACCGGATTGCTGCCGCCATAGTTATGGACGTAACCGTAGATCCACGGCTTGCCGCCGAAGGCCTTGGCGTTCTTCCATACGGCCGGATAGCGGTCGTTGCCGATATCCAGGATCATCAGCTTGTCGTCGGGAACGAGGCTCAGATAGGCCGAGATCGCCGTCGGATCCCAGAAGTGGCTGTCGGCGCCGAACAACCAGCCCTGCATGACCCAGACCGCGTCGGGCCGGGCCTGCCGGATGGAGTCGTAAATCGCCTTGCCATAAGCGGCCAGGCGCTGGGCCTTCAGGACCGGATCGACCTCGACCTTGGTCTTTGTCGCCGCCGTATTGGCGGTTCCGTCGCCATAGGCCGCGTAGCGGGCGTCCGCGCCGTCGGCGTTGATCGGCGGCAGCATCTCGTTGAACGAGTCCGCGAGATAGTAGGTCCCGGCCCCGTAGGTCTCCGTGTAGAGCGCCAGGAACCTTCCGGCGATCTTGGCGAACAAGGGATCGGCCGGGTCCAGCCAGTAGGTCTCGTGGAAGCCCTCCCAAGGACGCATGCGGTAGATGCGGGCCTTGGGGTTCTTCTGGGCAAAGGCCTTGGGCACATAGCCCCCGAAGGCCGGCAGGATCGGGGTCATGCCCAGCGATCGCATGCGGCCGAGAATGTTGACCTGCAGGTCCTTCTTCTTGTCGATCCAGGCGGTGGGCAGAGGCGCGCGATAGCCCTCGATGTTGCCCATGCGGTGCCATGGGGTGAAGGCCGGGCCCGAGAAGTAGTCGGCCAGCTCGGCCTCGCTCAGACCGAACTCGCGCCATAGCGCCCGCCAGACATATTCCTGGCCCTCCATGGCCAACGGCATGTCGACGCCGTGCGCCGCCATCCAGTCGATCTCGCGGGTCCAGCGCTTCCAGCCCCACCAGGGGGTCGTGTAGCCGTAGGTGCAGGTGTTGAGATAGGCGCGATGCCGGAACGGGCTTTCGACCTTGCCGCTGGAGACGGCTGGCAAGGCGCCGCCCTGGGCGACCCGGTCGCCCTCCCAACTGACATGGGCCAGGCCCGACTGGCGCAGATAGGCATAGGCCCCGCGCACCAGGGCCACGGGGCTGTCGCCGGAAATCGAGACCTTCCCACCGCCGCCGCTGACGGAATACCAGGGCCGATCGCCGCCGGATTTCAGGCTGAGCGCGGCGCCGGCCAGGCGCTTGCCGAACAATCGCTGCAGGCTCGCCCGCGCGGCCGCGGCGCCCCCGCTCTTGGGGGCGGCGAAGGCGGACGGGGCCATGCTCGCCGCTGCGGCGAGGGTCAGGGCCTGACGGCGGTTCAACAAGCTGGTCATCGGCGGCAGGATCTATGGAAAAGGACGCCCGCCGCGCAGGAGAGAGTAGCGGCGGGCGCCAGGGATAAGGCCTCGTCCGTCCGACGGACAAGGCCAGGAAGGACGCGGCGCTCGGGGAGGAGGAGAGCGCCGCGCCGAACGCGTTACATCTTGTATTGGAACGACAGGTAGTAGCTCGGCCCCGTCGCCGACGACATCTGCCAGCGGCTGGAGTCGCCGAGGTAGGCCTTCTCCTGCGCGTTGTTGATGTTCATCGCCGCGAAGGCGAAGCTCAGGTGTTCGTTGAAGTTGTAGCCCAGGTTCAGGTCCAGCTGCGTCCGCGACTTGACCGTGTGACCCAGCGGACCAGCGAAGAAGCTCTCCACCGAGGTCTGGTCGTAGGCGCTGCGGTAGTTGGCCGACAGACGGGCGCTGAAGGTCTGGTTTTCCCAATAGACCGTGCCGTTGGCGGTGTGCTCCGACAGGTTGGCCAGACGGAAGCCCGTCGTCGAGGTAGCCGGATTCACGTGGGTGTAGTTCGTGATCAGACCGAAGCCCTTGATCGGCAGCCAGGCGTCAAACGACTGTTGCCAGTTCAGTTCGTAGCCGTGGATGTCGACCGTCTTGTCATCATTGAAGCTCTGGGTGATCGAATAGGTGTCACCCGCGCCGGAGACGCAGACGCCAGTGGCGTCCTTCGACAACGAGACGCCTTCATACGAAGCCGGGCAGATGACCGACGTGAAGACCCCGTTCTTGACCTTCTTCGAGAAGTAGCCGGCGGACAGGCCATTGCCCTGGCCGTAGTACCACTCGAGGGTCAGATCGATCTGGTTGGCCGTCATCGGATCCAGATCGCCTTGGCCGATCGAGATCGTATTGACCTTCTTGCCCGTGGTGTCGGTCGTGGTGGTCTTGGTGGTGGCCAGCTGGTTGTTGGAGTCGATGATCGGACGCACCAGCACCTTGGCGGCGGCGAAGCGCAGCAGCAGGTTGTCGGTCAGGTCCAGGCTGAAATTCGCCGACGGCAGGATGTTGTCGTAGGACTTCTTGGTCGTGTAGGTCCCGGCGATCAGCTTGACCTCGGTGTTCAGCGGGTTGGCCGCCCCGCCGACATAGCCCTTAACCGTCTGGTCGGTGCTCTCGCTGCGGACGCCCACATTGCCGCGGAACGTCTTCGACAGCACTTCGCCCTTCAGGTTGGCCATGGCGTAGAACGAGGTCAGGTCACGCTCGACGCGGAAGCTGCCCGACGGGTCGAACGCGTTATACACCGAGACGCCTTGGGCCTTGAGCGCGTCGCGATAGGCTTGCAGGTTCGGCGACACCCAGGCGGCGGGCAGGGTGTTGTCGCCGTCCAGGAAGTTCGTGATCGAAATGCCGGTCGCGGCCATCGTCGGCGAGTAGGACGCCGGGATGCTGTTCTGGCCGTCTCGACGGATCACGTTGCGCTTGAGCACTTCGTGGCGGATCTTGGCGCCAGCCTGGATAGACTCCAGCACGCCCCAGTCAAGGAAGCGCTTGGCGTCGAATTGGCCGGCGTCCTCATAAGAGTCGATCGAGCGATAGGCGCCGTTCGGGTAGGTGTTCCGGATCAGCGTAGCCGTGTTGTACTGGGCCGTGTCGGTCAGCGGCGTCGACGTCGTGAAGACGATGTTGCTCGGGTTGCTGATGTCGAGCGTGGCGCTCGGGATGTTGATACCGAGGATCGCCGCCTCTTCGTTATGCTTGGCGCTACCGCGCGAATAGTGGCCGGTGGCCTTGAAGTCCCAGTTCTCGATGCCCGTGTAGTGGACGTTGGCCGTCAGGGCGCCGGTCGACTGGGGACGGTTCTCGAACTGGTGGTTGTTCTCCAGGCGGAGGTTGTTCACCTGCACCTTGGTCGCGGTGCCGTTGGCCACCGTGATCGGCACGACGTTCGAGGCCGAAGGCGTCGTGAACAGGAAGACCTGCTGGTGAAGGTCTTGGGTCGTCTTGTCCTTGGCGTAGGTGCCGATCAGGTCGATCTGCAGGTCGCTGGTCGGCTTGAACTGGATCGCGGTATTGACCATCGAGCGCTTGGTCTCACGGTCGATGCGGCGATAGCGCGGGCGCGCCGGAGTGTAGACGTTGTTGGCGACGGTCCAGCGGTCCATCCACAGATAGTCGCCACGGTCCTTCAGCTCCTGGTAGCCGCCGCCCAGGAAGAAGCCCAGCTTGCCGTCGAAGAAGTGATCGACATAGGTCAGACCGAACTTGCCCGTGGGATCGCCGCCGATCAGGTCCTGCTTCTGAGCCTTGCCGGCGATGATGATCTGGCGACCCTTCACGTCGAAGGGGTGCACCGTGTCGATGTTGACGGTGCCGGCCAGGCCGCCCGCGTCCATTTCGGCGGTCGGCGACTTATAGACCTGGATGCCCGAGGCCAGCTCGGTCTGGATGACGTCGTAGCGGAAGCCGTCGGTGAAGTTCGAGCTCTTGAAAGCCTGACCGTTGACGGTGGTCAGAGCGTACTGCGGACCCAGGCCGCGGATGCTGATGGTCGAGCCACGGCCGTTGATGTTGGAAATCTGCACGCCGGGAATGCGCTGGATGGCTTCGGCGATGTTTTCCGACGGGAACTTGCCGATGTCCTCCGACGAGATGCCGTCCGAGACGCGCACGTCCTTGCGCTTGACCTCCAGGGCGGTGGCCAGGCTCTTGCGGAAGGCGGTGACGATCACCTCATCGACGGACTCTGCCGCCGGGGCCGGTGCGCTCTGAGCCAGAGCGGCGTCGGCGAAACAGGCGCCGGCCAGCAGGGCGAGCACGAAGGCCTTGCGGCGGGCATGTGAAACGTTGAACTGACGATTGATCATAGTGTTATTCCCCCTTTTTTGAACCGGTCGACGTGATGCGACCCGGCGGCTCGTCGGCAAACATGATGCAGACCATTTTAGGACCTCTCCGGACTGCGTACGAAGAGACGATAGAGCGTCGAGTGAAGCCGGCGCAAAACTGTAAGTCGTTTGTTTTTCTGAACTTTGTAAGGCGTACGATCCTTGGGCAGCGCTGATTGTGGGCTACGCGGACCGGGACCTCGAAAAGATTCGATTTATCATTTCTTTTTCGTTGGTTAGCTTGATTTTCTCCAATGCTGATTGCGCCGAATACAATACCAATTCAATGCCTTTTTTGCGACCACTCCAGCAGCGCCTTTGAACCCGTCGCCGCCGAGTCGAGAGAACCGGCCCTGACGCTCACGCCAGACGTGCGCGCGCCGCCTAGACCAGACATTTGACAGCCTCCGCGACGCGCTCGGCGTCGGGGCCGAGGACGAGGTGGACGATGTGGTCGCCGATGCGGACGAGGCCGCGGGCGCCCAGGGTCTTCAGGGCGGGTTCGTCCACCGCGCCGGGGTCGGCGACGACCAGGCGCAGGCGGCTGGAGCTGGTTCCGACGCTCGTCAGGTTGGCCGCGCCGCCCAGGGCGACGAGCAGCGCTTTGGCCCTGCGGTCGTCCTCGACGCTCGGCGGCGCCGAAGGCGCGACCTTGGCGACGGCGACGGGCTTGGCGGGAGGCGGAGCGTCCCCGATACCCCGGCTTAGGGTCGCGCGGATCTCGCCAGCGACACCGTCGGCGATGGGGCCCAGCACGACCTGCAGCGCGTTGGCGGACGGCTTGACGATCCCGCGCGCGCCCAACGCCTTGAGGGCCGGCGCATTGACCGCGCCCTGGTCGACGACGATCAGGCGCAGGCGGGTGGTGCAGGCGTCGACGCTGGTCAGGTTGGCCGCCCCGCCCAGGGCCTGGACGAAGTCCGCGCCGCGCCCGCCGCCGGTGGTGACGGTCTCGACGGCGACGGTGTCCTCGTCCTCGCGGCCTGGGGTCTTGAGGTCGAAGCGCTGGATGAAGAACCGGAACAGGCCGTAATAGACCGCGCCATAGACGAGGCCGACCGGGATCAGCAGCCACGGGTTCGTGGCCTTGCCGAAGTTCAGCACATAGTCGAACAGGCCCGCCGAGAAGGTGAAGCCCAGCTTCACGTTCAACAGGTTCATCAGCGCCATGGCCACGCCCGTCAGCACCGCGTGCACGGCGAAGAGCACCGGGGCCAGGAACATGAAGGAGAACTCGATCGGCTCGGTCACCCCGGTCAGGAACGAGGTCAGGGCCAGCGAGAACAGCATGCCGCCGACGGCCTTTTTCTTCTCCGGCCTGGCGGTGTGGTACATGGCCAGGCAGGCGGCCGGCAGGCCGAACATCATCACCGGGAAGAAGCCGCTCATGAACGCCCCGGCGCTGGGGTCGTCGGCGAAGAAGCGGCGGAGATCTCCCGTGGCGCCGTGATAGTCGCCGACCACGAACCAGGCGATGTTGTTGAGCACATGGTGCAGGCCGGTGACGATCAGGATCCGGTTGAGGAACCCGAAGACCAGCAGGCCGATCTCGCCCGAGCCGACCACGGCCCGGCTGGCGGCGTCGACCGCGCCGTTGATGCCGTCATAGCCCAGGCCGATCAGCACGGCCATGATCAGGCCGGCCAGGCCCGCGATCATCGGCACGAAGCGCCGGCCGCTGAAGAAGGCCAGGTATTCCGGCAGTTTGAAGGTCGAGAAGCGGTTGTAGAACAGCCCGCCGATCACGCCCGAGAGGATGCCGATCGGCGCGCTCAGCTTGGCCAGGGCCTTGGCCTTGTAGGCCGCGCCCGCCAGCTCGGCATGGGCCTTGACGAGATTGGCGGTGACCTCGGCCGGAACGTGCAGCAGGGTCTTGGCGCCCTCGGTGGCGATCAGGAAGCAGACCACGCCGGCCAGGCCGGCCGCGCCGTTGTTCTCGCGAGCGAGACCCACGGCGACGCCGATGGCGAACAGCAGGCCAAGGTTGGAGAAGATCGCGTCCCCGGCGGCGGCCATGAAGCCGATGTTCAGCAGGTCGGGCTGGCCCAGGCGCAGCAACAGGCCCGCCACCGGCAGCACCGCGATCGGCAGCATCAGGGCCCGGCCCAGGGGCTGGAGGATCTCGAGCGGAGACTTCATGGGCGTCAGGCTCCTGCCCCAATAGAAAGATGAGACTTCACGAGGGCCCGGACCGCCTCGGGCGAGGTCTGGTCCAGAGCCTGCCGGGCCAGGCCGCGGCAAGCCTCGCGCGAGAGGCCGCGCACGCGGGCCTTCACCTCGGGCGCGATGCTGGCCGTGGTCGACAGCTCCGTGACGCCCAGGCCCAGCAGGATTGGCGTGGCGGCGACGTCGGAGGCCAGCCCCCCGCAGACGCCGACCCAGCGCTGATGCCTGGCCGCGCCCTGGCAGGTCTGGTCGATCATCCGCAGCACCGCCGGATGCAGGGCGTCGATGCGGGCGGCCAGCTCGGGATTGCCCCGGTCCATGGCCAGCACATACTGGGTCAGATCGTTGGTGCCGATCGACAGGAAGTCGGCCTCGGCGGCGAGCAGGTCGGCGGTGACGGCGGCGGCGGGCGTCTCGATCATCACGCCCAGCTCGACCTTGTCGCTGACGCCCAGCTCGCGCTTGGCCTCCTCGAGCACCGCGCGGACGGCGCGCAGCTCGTCCAGGCTGGCGATCATCGGGACCATGATCTTGCACTGGCCAAAAGGTTGAACCCGCAGGATGGCCCGCAGCTGGGTCTTCAGCAGATGCGGCCGCCACAGGCTGACGCGCACGCCGCGCAGGCCCAGCGCCGGGTTCTCCTCGGCCGGGATCGGCAGGTACGGCGCGGCCTTGTCGCCGCCGACATCCAGGGTGCGGATGATCAGCGGCCGGCCTTCCAGCGCGTCGGCGATGGCCTGGTACTGGCGGGCCTGCTCGTCCTCGTCCGGCGGGGTGTCGCGGTCCAGGAACAGGAACTCGGTGCGGAGAAGACCGCAGCCTTCCGCGCCATTGGCGACGGCGGCCACGGCGTCGCCGACCGAGCCGGTGTTGGCGAACACCTCGATGCGGACGCCATCCTGGGTGACGCAGGCCTCGTGGGCGGCGGCCTTGGCGGCCGCGCGGCGTTCCTGGCGCTGGGCCAGGGCGGTCTGGGCCGCTTCCAGGGCGGGCGCGTCCGGCGCGACGCGCAAGGTTCCGCCGTCGGCGTCGAGGATCAGGGCGGCGCCGTCCTTGACCTTGAGCAGCGCGCCGCCCAGGGCGACCATCGCCGGGATGCCCATGGCCGCGGCCAGGATCGCCACGTGCGAGGTCGGGCCGCCGCGCGCGGTGGCGAAGCCGGCCACGGCGCTTGGATCCACGCCCATCAGCTGCGAGGGCAGCAGTTCGTCGGCCAGCAGGATCGAGCCGGGCGCCAGGACCGCGCCTTCGTCCTCTTCGCCAGCCCCTTCCAGAACAAGGAGCGCGCGCAGCACCTGGCGTTCGAGATCCACCAGGTCGTCGACGCGTTCGGCCAGGCGGCGGTCGCCCAGGCCGCGCAGAGCCTCGACATAGCCGCCGACCGCCTGGCGCCAGGCAAAGCCGGCGCTCTTGCCCTCGCCGATCAGGCGGCGGGCGCCGGCGGCGAGTTCGGGATCATCCAGGAAGGCCAGGTGGGCGCCCAGGATCGCCTTGCGGGCCTTGTCGCCTTTAGCCGCGTTGACTTCGATGCGGGCGCGGACGGTGTCGAGCGCGCTCGCGAGCGCGGCTTCTTCATGGGCGACGCCTTCGCCCTGCTCGCGCACGACGATGTCGGTCGAAGCCAACCGAACGGCCTTGCCGATCGCCAGCCCTGGCGCGGCCAGCACGCCCTTCAGCACCCCGTCGCGGGGAAGTTCGGCGGGCGCCGGGGGCGCCTCGATCACCACGGGCGCGGGGCTCGGAGCGGTCACCGGACCGCCCTCGCCCATGCCGCCTTCGATCAGCTCGGCCACCGCCCGGATCGCCGCCTCGGCGTCCAGACCCGAAGCCACGACCTGGATGGCGTCGCCATGGCGGATAGCCAGGGACATGACGCCCACCGGGCTCCTGGCGCTGGCGCGGCGGTTGCCGGCGAGGATGGCGACCTCGGCCCCGAACGGGCGGGCCGTCTCGGCGATGCGGGCGGCGGGGCGGGCGTGGATGCCATGGACCAGCGGCACGACGACCTCGCGCGACACTTCACCAGTGCTGACCGGGCGGGCGGCCACCGCGCCGCCCTCCCCTGGAAGATTGGCTGGCGACAACTCCATCAGGAAATCGCCGACGCTCAGCGCGCGATCCTGGTCGCGACGGACGATCTGGAAGGCGCCCGGATTGGTGATCACCACCGGGGTGATCAGGCTGCGGGCCTTCTGGGCCAGCAGGTCGAGGTCGAACCCCAGCAGCCTGTCGCCGGCCTTCACGCTCTGGCCTTCCTGGACGAAGACACTGAAGCCCTCGCCGTTCAGGGCCACCGTCTCCAGCCCCACATGCATCAGGATCTCGGCCCCATTGGCCGCGCGCAGCGTCACGGCGTGGCGGGCGCGATGCACGGTGACGACCACCGCGTCGCACGGCGCGTGCAGGGTCGAGCCAAACGGATCAATCGCCAAGCCGTCGCCCAGCATCCGCTCGGCGAACACCGCGTCCGGCGTCTCATCCAGCGGCCCGATCCAGCCGTTAAGCGGCGACGACAACACCAATCCCGACATTGCAACCGCCCCCCCTTTTCGCGCTGCCGACGCGGCCCCGAAGCCGTCGACGAGGCAATACAGTCCAAATTAATACCATTTGGCAAGGCCAATTACGATAATGGCAAGGCCACTCTTGTTTTGCCTCCAAAATTGCCAGATACGGAGCGGGCATTGACGTAACGGGATGACACACCCCCTCACATCGAGGCAAATAGGACTTATATTGGTATCGTACGACGCGAGCGATCCGCCTCCGCGTCGCTCAGATGGAGGAGCCGCGAACGCCGTGTCCCTATCCCAGCGCATAGGCTTCGCCCACGGCGCGGATTCCGCGCCGCTCTATCTCCAGCTCCAGCGCGCTCTGCGCGAGGCCATCCAGCTCAAAATGCTCGTGGCCGACGACGCCTTGCCGCCCGAACGCGAGATGGCGGAGGACTTTTCCGTGTCGCGGATCACGGTTCGCAAGGCGCTGGAAGGTCTGGTGAGCGAGGGCCTGCTGACGCGCCGCCAAGGCGCCGGCACCTTCGTCGCCGCGCGTGTGGAGAAGAACTTCTCCAAGCTGACCTGCTTTACCGAGGACATGCTCTCACGCGGCCGTAAGCCCCATAGCGAGTGGATAGACCGCAGCGAAGGTAAGGTGACGCCGGAGGAATCGCTGACCTTGGGTCTGTCGCCCGGCACGCCGGTGTACCGCTTCACCCGCATTCGCTACGCCGACGGCGCGCCGATGGCCGTGGAGTACACGACTATCGCGGCCTTCGCCCTGCCCTCCGCCAACGCCGTCGTCGACTCGCTGTACGCTGCCATGGCCGCAAGCGGCCACCGCCCAGCCCGGGCCTTGCAACGCCTGCGCGGCATTCTGATCACGCGCGAACACGCGCCGCTGCTCGGCGTAAAGCCCAAGGACGCGGGCCTGCTCGTCGAGCGCCGCGGCTTCCTGAAGGATGGCCGAGCGGTGGAAGTCTCCCATTCCTACTACCGCGGCGATGCGTACGATTTCGTCGCCGAACTCAATGATCAGTCCTGAGGAGCCATAGCTTGGAGGCGACCGTCTTGACCTGTCCCGAGACCCCCGCGCACGGGCGGTTGTCGCCTGAAGCCACGCGCATGTTCCTGGAAGCGGGCGAGGCCTCGGCGGTCGTGGCCGCGCAGCTGGCGGCCAATGCTGGCGCGATCGAGGCCTTGGCCGAGCGCCTGCGGGCCAATCCGCCGCGCGTGGTGGTCACCTGCGCGCGCGGCAGCAGCGATCACGCCGCCACCTTCGCCCGCTACCTGATCGAGACCAAGGCCGGGGTCCTGACCTCGTCGGCGGGCCTGTCGGTCAGCTCGGTCTATGACGCCTCGCCCAACCTCGACGGCGCGCTGGTCTTGGCCATCTCGCAGTCGGGCAAGAGCCCCGACCTGCTGGCTTCGGTGAAGGCGGCCAAGGCCGCCGGCGCCTATGCGGTGGCCCTGGTCAATGTCGTCGACTCGCCGCTGGCCCAGCTGGCCGACGCGGTGATCCCGCTGCACGCCGGTCCCGAGCTGTCGGTGGCCGCCACCAAGTCCTACATCGCCGCCCTCGCGGCCATCACCCAGCTGATCGCCGCCTGGACGCGGGACGACGAGCTGACCCAGGCGCTGTCGACCCTGCCCGACGCCCTCGCCGAGGCCTGGACCCTGGACTGGACCCCGGCCGTCGAGCGCCTGACGCCGGCCCGCAATCTCTACGTCCTGGGCCGCGGCGTCGGGTTCGCGGTCGCCCTGGAGGCGGCCCTGAAGTTCAAGGAGACCTGCGGCCTGCACGCCGAGGCCTTCAGCGCCGCCGAGGTGCTGCATGGACCCATGGCCCTGGTCAAGGACGGCTTCCCGGTCCTGGTCTTCGCCCAGAACGACGAGAGCCGCGCCAGCGTCGACGCCATGGCCGAGGGCCTGCGAGAACGCGGCGCCACGGTCATGCTGGCCGCGCCCAACGGAACGCAAGGGGACGAGACCGGCGATGGCGTGCTGCCGACGGTGTCCAGCCACCCGGTCCTCGAGCCGATCCTGATGATCCAGAGCTTCTACCGCATGGCCAACGCCCTGTCGGTAGCGCGCGGCTACGATCCCGACAGCCCGCCCCACCTCAACAAGGTCACCGAAACCCTCTGATGCTGGCCTCGCTTGTAAATGGCCGCGTCCTGACGGAAGCCGGCGTCGTCGACGGCAAGGCCGTCCTGGTCGAGAACGGCGTGATCGCGGAGATCGTCGAGGCGGACGCGGTTCCGGCGGGCGCTGAACGGCGGGACCTCTCCGGCGGCCTGCTGGTCCCGGGCTATATCGACACCCAGGTCAATGGCGGCGGCGGGGTGCTGTTCAACGACTCGCCCACGCCCGAGGCCATCGCCGCGATCGGCGCGGCGCACCGCGCCTATGGCACGACGGGGTTCCTGCCGACCCTGATCAGCGACGACCTGTCGGTGGTCGACCGGGCCATGCGGGCGACCGAGCAGGCCATCGAACAGGGCGTTCCCGGCGTGCTGGGGATCCACATCGAGGGCCCGTTCCTCAATCCCAAGCGCAAGGGCATCCATGACGAGGGCAAGTTCCGCGTCATCGACGACGAGGCCCTGGCGCTGCTGACCTCGCTGAAGGTCGGCGAGACCCTGGTCACCCTGGCGCCGGAGCGCACGACGCCGGAGATGATCCAGCGCCTGGCCGACGCCGGCGTGCGCGTCGCCGCCGGCCACACCAACGCGCTCTACAAGACCCTGCGCCAGGCGCTGGACCACGGCCTGACCGGCTTCACCCACCTGTTCAACGCCATGTCGCCGCTGACCAGCCGCGAGCCGGGCGCGGTGGGCGCGGCGCTGGAGAGCCAAACGGCCTGGGCCGGCATCATCGTCGACGGTCGCCACGTCGATCCGGCGACCTTGAGGATCGCCCTGCGCACCCGGCCGCTGGACCGCTTCATGCTGGTGACCGACGCCATGCCGACCGTGGGCATGGCCGACAAGCGCTTCACCCTGCAAGGCCGCGAGATCGTCGTGCGCGACGGCGTCTGCGTCGACGACCACGGCACCCTGGCCGGCTCGGACCTCGACATGGCCGGCGCGGTGCGCAACGCCGTGGCCATGCTGGGCGTCAGCCTGGAAGACGCGGTGACCATGGCCTCGGCCGCCCCCGCCGCCTTCCTGGGCCTGGCCGCCCAGCGCGGCAAGATCGCACGAGGCTACGCGGCGGACTTCTGCCTGCTGGATGAGCGGCTGAACGTCACGGCCACCTGGATCGATGGAGAAGAAAATCATGCTCAGGCAGAACCTCGTCTCCAGGCATAAGCCTCTTCTCGGCCTGATCGGCGCTTTGGTTTTGGGCGCGGGCTCCGTCCAGGCCCAGCCAAGACCCGACCTTTTGGCCAAGGTGGATCCGTTCGTAGGCGTCGACGGCGGCGGCGTGACGGGCGGCAACACCGTGCCGGGCGCCGGCGTTCCCTTCGGCTTCGTTTCGCTGAGCCCCGACACGACCAACGCCGACACCAACGGTTACGATTCCAAGAGCCCGATCATGGGCTTCAGCTACACCCATGTCAGCGGCACGGGCGGGTCGGGCAAGTACGGCAACTTCCGCGTCACTCCGACGGTCGGTCCGCTTGCGGTCAACCACCTGCACTTCGGCAAGACGGATGAACGCGCCTCGCCGGGCTACTACGCCGTGGGCCTGGGCAATAGCGACGCCGAGCGGATCCAGGTCGAACTCACCGCCTCGCGCCGCGTCGGCTTCCAGCGGCTGACCTATCCCGCCCAGTCCGAGAGCCAGTTGATCTTCGATGTCAGCTCCGTGGTCGCCATGCGCGGGCGGGGCCAGCGCGTTCGCCTGGCCAAGGTCGAGCTGATCGACGACCACACCTTGTCTGGAGAGGTCACGGTCGAGGGCGGTTGGAACCCTGCTCCCTACACGCTCTACTTCCATGCTGTCGTCGACCGCCCGGCCAAGGCCTTCGGCGTCTGGACGGCCGGTCAGGGCTGGTTCGAGGCCAAGCCGGGCGTTGGCCGCTCCGAAGGCGGGGTCCAGATCAAGAGCCCGGCGAACCGCCAGGGCCTGATGATCGAATACGACACTGAACGCGAGTTCTCCAATCGCCTCGGCGCCTACCTGACCTTCGACACCACCACCGCCCGCCAGGTGCGGATGAAGCTGGCGGTGTCGTTCATCAGCGCGGAGAAGGCCCGCGCCAACCTGGCCGAGGAGATGCCCGGCTGGGATTTCGACGCCTATCGTCGCGCCGCCGAGACCCAGTGGAGCGACGCCCTGGCCAAGATTCAGGTCGAAGGCGGCGCCGACGAGCAGCAGAAGATTTTCTATTCGGCGCTCTACCGCACCCACACCATGCCGCATGACCTGAGCGGCGAGAACGCCTGGTGGGCGTCGGACGAGCCGCACTATGAGGACTTCTACACCCTGTGGGACACGTTCCGGACAGTGCACCCGCTGCTGACCATCATCCAGCCGCGGCGACAGCGGGACATGCTGCGGTCGTTGATCGACACCTACAAGCACACCGGCTGGATGCCCGACGCGCGTATCGCCGGCGCCAACGGCATGACCCAGGGCGGCTCCAACGGCGACATCCTCGTCGCCGACGCCGTGGTCAAGGGTCTGGGCGGCTTCGACCACGCCCTGGCGTACGAAGCCATCCGCAAGAACGGCGAGGTCGATTCCGATCAGCCGTTCCTGCAAGGCCGCGTGCTGAACGACTATCTGAAGCTGGGCTATGTCCCGTTCACCCAGACCCGGTCGGCCTCACGGACGCTGGAATACGCCTATGACGACTACGCGATCGGCGTGGTGGCCAAGGCCCTGGGCAAGACCGAAGACGCCCGTCGCTATCTGGCGCGCGCGAGCAATTGGAAAAACATCTGGGACGATCAACTCGGCTGCGTCCGTCCGCGCTATCCCGACGGCGACTGGGTCGAGAACTACAGCTGCACCTATGAATATCCCGACCGTTCGGGCCCCTGGTGGGACGCCGTGTTCTACGAAGGCAACGCCTTGCAGTACTCCAGCTACGTTCCCCAGGACGTGGCCGGCCTGATCGCCAAGACGGGCGGGCGTGAAGGCTTCATCGCCTGGCTCGACCGGCTCTTCGACGGCCACTATTCGCAAGGCAATGAGCCGGACATCCTGGCGCCCTATCTCTACATCCATGCCGGTCGTCCCGACCGCACGGCCGAGACGGTCCGTGGTCTGATGGAGAAGCACTATCGGCTCAGCCGGACCGGCCTGCCCGGCAATGACGACGCCGGGGCGATGTCCAGCTGGTACGTCTGGAACGCCATTGGGCTGTATCCAAACGCCGGCCAACCCTACTACTACATCGTCCCGCCGGTGTTCACGCGAGGCGTCATCGCCCTGGAAGCCGGCAAGAGCTTTACGGTCCAAGCGCCCGGGGCTTCGAAAACCAACCTCTACATCGTCGCGGCGCGGCTGAACGGCAAACCGCTGAACCGGGCCTGGATCACCCACCAGGAACTTGTCCAAGGGGGCGTGCTGGACCTGACCATGGGCCCGGCGCCCGCCGGCTGGGCTTCCGACAGCCCACCGCCGAACGGGATTTGAAGTCGCCCCAGGAGGAGCGATGTCCATCGACGGCGTCGGCTTGTGCGCTCGCGAGCAACGCGTTGCGCTGGGCCCTCGCTGTCCTCGCTCCCGCGACAAGGAGGCCGATGACGATCGCCGTCCTTTGGTCTTGTCCCTCGCCGCGATCGCCACCGACGCCCTGGCTGCCGGCGCCGCCCGCCAGAGCGGATCCGAAGGCGAATCTCCGGCCGGCGCCGCGACCCGGCCTGGCGAAACCTGTTCTCGCGTCGAGTCGGCGCCCGCGCGACAGGCGAAACGCGCCAACACATTCGGCATCGGTGGCCGATCCCACGCCAGTAAGTAACAGCTTCTTTATCCAACACCCAGCGCGGCCGCGTCGCGGCTATCTGTCTAACGACGAAGAACAAGGTCCGTCGTCCTGGCGCGTCTGGCTTCGGGGACATCGCGCGCATCCCGCGCGAATTGCCCTCCTATTTGGCGTAACGGCGCCCTCCTCGGAGGCACGGCGAAGGATCGGGAATACCTATGAGCGGCAAGGCCTCGCAAGGCGCGACAGGAACGACGGCCGCGCTGGACCGTCACTTCGGGATCAGCGCGCGGGGGTCCAGCGTTCGGACCGAGATCCTGGCCGGGGCCACGACCTTTGTCGCCATGGCCTATATCGTCATGGTCAACCCGGCGATCCTGTCCGATGCGGGCCTTCCGGTCGCCGCCGTGGCCGTGGCGACGTGCATCGCGGCCGGCTTCGCCACCCTGGCCATGGGCCTGGTCGCCAACGTGCCCCTCGCCCTGGCGCCTGGCATGGGCTTGAACGCCTACTTCACATATACCGTCGTGCTGCAGATGGGCGTGCCCTGGCAGGTAGGCCTGGGGTGCGTGTTCCTGTCGGGCGTGATCTTCCTGCTGCTGACGGCGGCCGGTATCCGGCAGATGATCATCGCGGCCATTCCCGTACACCTGTTCGCCTCCGTCGCCGGGGGCATCGGCCTGTTCATCGCCTTCATCGGTCTGAAGAACGCCGGCATCGTCGTCAGCAATCCGGCGACCTTCGTGGCCCTTGGCGACCTGCGTCAGCCAGGTCCCGCCCTGGCGCTTCTGGGGCTGGTGTTGATCGCCGGCCTCAGCGCCTGGCGGGTAAAGGGCGCTCTGCTGCTCGGCATTGTCGTCACGACCATCATTGCCTGGCTATTCGGCCAGGTCACGTTCACGCCCGAGCCCTACAGCCTGACCGCATTGACGCAGACGGCGTTCAAGCTGGATATCGCCGGTGCCCTGGGTTTCGGCGGGCACGGTCTGGGCCTGCTTGAGATCATCTTCGTCTTCCTGTTCGTCGATATCTTCGACAACATCGGCACCCTGGTGGCGGTGACCAAGCGCGCCGGCCTTGTCGACGCGGCGGGCAAGATCCCCGGCCTGAACCGCATCCTGACCACCGACTCGGTGGCCACCATGGTCGGCGCCGTGGTCGGCACCAGCACCGTCACCAGCTATGTCGAGAGCGCGGCCGGCGTGCAGGCCGGCGGTCGCACGGGCCTGGCCTCGGTGGTGACCGGCATCCTGTTCCTGCTGGCGATATTTGTGGCGCCCTATGCCCAACTGGTCCCCGCGGCGGCGACCGCCCCGGCCCTGATCATCGTCGGCGGGCTGATGATGGCGCCGCTGGCCGAGGTCGACTGGGACGACGCCTACACCGCCGTGCCGGCCTTCCTGACGCTGATCATCATTCCCCTCACCTTCTCGATCGCCAACGGCCTGGCGTTCGGAGTCACGGTGTTCGCGGCGCTGAAGATCGTGCGCGGCAAGGCCCGACGCGGCGACTGGCTGCTGTTCGTGCTCGCGGGCCTGTTCGTGGCCCGCTTCGTCTGGATGACAGCGGGCTGAAACGGGACAGGCTCTACGGAGCGAGTTTCGGCACGATGGCCTTCATCTGGCTCTCGAAGGTGTCGAAGGCCCGCTCAAGACGCCACTGATCGCGCGCCTTGGGGCTGGCCTTCAGCACCGCCGCGCAGGGTCCGGACGGCGTCGCGCCGCTGGCGTCGGCGCAGGGACCATCCCACAGGCTCGCGCCTTGCAGGAAAGAGTAGGTCAGGCTGTCGCGCGACATCTGCTTCAGCTGACCATAGCGCACGCCCTGTTCCAGGACCGCGCGCATGTATTCGTGAGTCAAATCGCTTCGCGAGACGCCCAGGTCGTCGGTCGACAGGGTCACGGGCACACCGGCGGCCAGATACAACGGCAGCGGATGGTCCTTGCCTTTCACGCCCAGGATGACGTCGTTGCTGGTCAGGTTGATCTCGACGGCGATCTTGTCCCGGGCCATGCGCGCCAGCAGCTTTTCGGCGTCGTCCTCGTAGGCGATGTCGACCCCGTGGCCGATGCGCCGGGCCCCGGCGACCTCGACCGCCTCGGCGATATGGAAGCGCAGGTCGCGCGGCGGCGTCAGGCCCATGGCCAGCTCGCCGGCGTGGAGGGTCAGGGGCACATCTGGATACAGCGTCCGGAAGAAGGCGAAGAGACGCATGTGAAGACGGTAGTCCCGCAGCGACACCGGACCGTCCTCGGGCTCCAGGATGTTGATCCCGACATAACGCGGATCGGCTTTCACCAGGGCGAAGGCGGCGGCCATCTGGCCGAACACCACCTCCGGCGGGCGTTGGCGGGAGATCGACAGCAGATAGCGCAGCGTCACATCGCAGGCCGGCTCGGGCTTCGCGGTCCCACAGCGATTGAGGGCGGCGATGGCCTTGTCATTGGCGTCAGCTTCCGAGACCGCCGCCGGCGTAGCCTTGGCGATGGCCGGTTTCAGCTGGTCGAGACGGGCTTGCAGGATCCTGGTGTCCAGGCGCTGGGGCGGCGAGCCGTCGGTCGTCTGGACCCACGGATCGGCCCAACGGATGGCGGCCGAAGCCTGGACGACCGCGCGCGAGGCGCTCGATCCGGCCATCAACTCCAGATACAGGGTGTTGTCGAGCGCGGCCTGGCGCAAAGCCTCGGCCTGGATCCGCACGCCACGGTCCTCGCCGCCGCCCCGTCCCGAACGGCCAAAGGTGCGGAAGAAACGACGGTGGCCAGAGATTTCCGGATCGCCTACCCCCTGCTCGAAGCGGCGGGTGGAGAGCGCATCGACGATGTCGCTATAGAGGTCGGGGTCACGCTCGGGCAGGCCCTTCAGCGCAACCCGATCGGCGTTGGCCTCACCGCCGCAAGGGCCCGATACCAGGGACTGTGTCGACCTGGAGAAACAGCCATCGGCGGCCGCGGCCCAAGCGATGAAGTCCTCGGCATAAGTGCCGCCGCCCGCGTGGTTGTGCAGGTCCGCGCCCTTGGGCAACTTGGTCAACAGAACACGCAGCAACGGCGGCGAGGTCGCCGCCTTGGCGAACAAGGCGTCCAACTCGGTGTCCGCGGGCGTCCCGGCGATCACCGGACAGGCGGACGCCAGGCAGCTGGCGGCGAACAGGGCCGCGAGGGCCTTCATGGATGCGGACATCGTGCGCTGCCCCCCTAATATGGAATCGGCCCCGGCGCGAACGCCGGGGCCGAAGCTTAAGCGGTAAAAACTAGAACTCGAAGCGGGCCCCCAGGCGGACCCGCCAGACGCCCAGCTGGGCGTTCGGCTGCAGGGTCGGCTTGGTGAAGGCGGTGTAGGAATACTGATTGCAGCTGGAGCCGGCCTGCTGGGCGCAGGCGACGTTCACCACCGAGGTCAGCGGGTTGTAGGTCCGGTAGGAGCCCCAGTCGCTGTTGATCAGGTTCAGCAGGTTCTCGACGTCGCCGAACAGCTTGAACCGAGCCGAACCAAGGAACGGCGCGGGCACCTCCTGTTCGACGTGCAGGTCGACCTTGAAGTAGTCAGGGGACTTTTCGGTGTTCTTGCCGATCACGCCCTGGCTCAGATCGTTGGCCCGTACGAAGTCGCGGAACGCCTCGTAGACCGCGGTCGAGGCATAGCTGACCTTGGAGTCGGCGGTGATGCTCGACACATCCGGCACATAGAGCAGATAGCGGTTGGTGCCGCCGGTCGTGCCGAACAGGGCCGAGCGGCTGTTGGACGAGGTGGTGTTCATCGTCAGGCTGTAGGGCGAGCCCGAACGCAGTTCCCCGAACAGGTTGAAGCTGGTCTTGTAGTCGCCGAAGAAGGCGTGGGCGTAGTCGATGTTGAACTTCCAGTTGTCCCGCACCTCGTAGCTGGACCGGCCATACGCCGGCTGGTTCGGATCGACCATCGGCTGGCCGCCATAGGTGCCGCTAGCCGTCGAACCGCCCGAGGCGTAGCTGCCCATGTCCGACAGCGACTTCACGTCCGAGTAGGTATAGCTGACGCCGGTATCCAGGCCGAAGTCGAAGGACTTGCTGGCCCGGGCGACGGCGATGATCGACTTGCCTTTGTCGGTGCTCAGCATGGCCAGATCGCTGTTGGCCGTATTGGTATAGGTGTCGGCATAGATCGCGCGACCGTCGGGCGCCGTCCCGACCTTCGTCAGCCGCAGGTCGGTATAGTAGGCTGCGGAGTCCGCGCGCCCATAGAACAGGTCCGCGCCGAAACGCCAGCCGTCGCCCAGTCGCTCGCCCAGATCGGCCACGTAGTCGACCGACAGGTTGGTCTTCCACTGCGCCGGCAGCTTGAAGCTCGGCAGGATGAACGAGGTCGGCGAGGCCCCGAGGGCGGAGATGTTGGTCTGCAGATAGCTCGACACCAGGGGGTCGATCTTGTTGCCCTGGACATTGTTCAGAGCCGCCGCGCAGATCGCCGCGGCGTTGGCCACCGTAGCCGGGATCGTGCAGCCCGTGCCACCGACGGCGCGGCCGATCGTGACCGTGTTGGTGAACACCCCGGCGTTCGAGAAGCTGTTGCCGACGAAGACGTCCGGCGCGCCGCCGTTGAACAGGCCCACGCCCGTGCGGACCGTCAGGCGATCGGTCGGCCGCCAGGTCACACCGACGCGCGGCTGGACGACCAGGTTGCCGTCGATATTGGCGTTGTTGGCGAAGCCGTAGCGATTGACGAACGACGTCTTCAGCGGCGCCTGGTCGCTCATCTTGTAGCCGTCGAAACGGACGCCGGCGGTGACGTTCAGCTCCGGCGTGATGTCCCAGCTGTCCTGGGCGCCGAAGGTCAGCTGATCATAGTCGAAGCTGGCGCTGGCGTCCGACAGCTTGCCCGTGATCGAGTACTGGTACAGAAGCTGGCCAGCCTGGCGCGCCTGGAAGTCCGCCAAGGAGTCGAAATAGTAGGTGCCCAGAGAGTTGGCCACGAAGGTGTTGCTGATCTTCAGCCGGCTGTAGGACGCATGCAGCTTGAAGGCGTGGTCGCCGAGGTTGTAGCGGGCGACGAATTCGGCGCCGTACTGCTTCTGCCCGACGACGTCGGCCTGGCTGAAGGCTTCCGTGCCGAACACCAATCGCGGCGTCCCCGTCTGGGTGCACTGGTTCAGCGAACCGACCGCGACTGGGTCCAGGCAGACGGTGATGTCGCTGTAGCCCGGCGAGCCGAACGAGATCGGGACCTTCATCGAGTCGCGATAATTGACCCGCAGCTCGGTGCTGAAGGCGTTGGTCCACCGGGAGTTCAGCTGAAGGACGTGGGTCTCGACCTTCTCCGGTTCATGGGTGGCGTAGGACCCCAGGCCCAGGCCCGGCGACGTGATCGACGAGCTGCCGCCGCTGAGCGCGATCGTCTCACCCTTGTTCTGGATGGTCGAATACGACAGGCGCTGGTTGTCGCTGATGTTCCAGTCGAGCTTCAGCGTCCATTTCTTGTCCTTTTCCGGACGGCTGGTGAGCACGCCGAGCGTGTCGTAGCCATAGACCGACTTGGCGATCGAGCTGACCTGATCGATCTGGCCCTGAGTCAGGTTCGGCACGGCGTTGCCCGAGCCCGGCGGGCCGAAGACAGACGGGACGGTCTCATCAAGCTTCTCGTAGGCGAACGCGAAGAACAGCTTGTCCTTGATGATCGGCCCCGAGATGAAGGCGTTGCGCGTCTTGGAGGTCATCTCCTGCGAGAAGGTGCTGCCCTTGGACTTCGTGCCCATCAGGCTGTCGTCCGAATAGGTGTAGCCAGCGGCGCCGGTGAACTTGTTGCCCCCCGAGCGCAGAACGACGTTGATCGAGCCGCCCTGGAAATCCCCTTCGGAGATGTCATAGGGCGCGATCTTGACCGACAGTTGCTCGATCGCGTCCAAGGGGATGGGGCCGCGGGCGCTGGGCAGGCCGCCCTGGTTCAGGCCGAAGTTGTCCGAGAAGCGCACGCCGTCGACCGAGAAGCGGTTGGTCCGGCCGTTCTGACCCGCGATCGAGACGCCGCGGGTGCTGGGATTGAACGAAGCGAACGGATCGCGACGGGCGATGTCGCGGATATCGCGGGACACCGAGGCCACGCTGGCGATGCTTTCGCGGTCGAACACCGTGACCAGCGGGCCGCTCTTTTCGCCCCGCGTGGCGGTCACCACCAGGGCGTCGACCTGCGTGTCGCCCACGGTGACCGGCAGGACATAAGGCTGACCGACGCTCAGGAAGAGATTCTGCGAGGTGACCGGCGCGAAGCCCGGCGCGGTCACCGTCACGGTGTAGGGGCCGCCTGGACGCAGGCCGGTCAGGTTGAAGGCGCCGACGCTGTTGGTGGTGGCGTTCGCGGTCGTGCCCGAGGGCTCGTGCACGGCGCTGACGCTGGCGTTGACGGCGGCCGCGCCGCCGGCGGTTACCGAGCCGCGGATCGAGGAGGTCGTCTCCTGGGCGACGACCGCCGTTCCGGTGGCCGCCAAGGCGAGCGCGATGGCGCTCGCGGCATAGAGATGTCGCATTTGGGTCCCCTTGAGGTGGTGCGCCGCGGTCCCCCCGAGCCACACCGAACTGAAGCCGTTAAGCCCGCCGCGCCGCCGGCCGCACCTCCGCGCCGAAGCGCTTGGTGTGCCGTACGGCGGAGCCCGCGGTGTTTCCTCCAACGGTCGGGACACTTGGCGCGTCCTCGCGGTCGGACCGACCGTGAGGGCCGATCCGCCGTTTCAGGTCGTTACTTCCCGTCGCCGGGAATCTTGTCGCGATAGACCGCCCAGTTGCCCGAGAGCTCGTCGACGACCTTGCCGGCCACCACGAGAGCGGCGTAGGCGGCGGCGTCGCCGACCCCGGCATAGGGGCGGTTCATGCTGTCGACCGGGCTCTCGCCCGGAGCCTGCTGCGAATAATTACTGGCGGTCCGCAGGACCACCAGCCGATCGTAGTCGGCCTTGCCGACCACTGTGAGCCGCCGCAGCGCGTTGGCGACGCCGGTGTCCTCCATGGCGGTCATCACGAATCGGCTCTTGCCGCCACTGAAGTCCGTGGCGAGTTTGGCGTAGCGCTTGGTCAGCATTTCGCCGTGCCAGTAGGCTTGGCCGGAGATTTCGTCGCCGGTCAGCACGAAGGGCGGCTTGGAGCCGTTCGGATAGCTGGAGAAACGCGCCCGGGCCGTCTTCAGCGCTTCGGTGTCCGGGAGCTGAATGCCCTTCGTCAGCCCATAGGCCCAGTCGCGCAGGCCGACGTTGAGCGGATAGTAGACGCTGCTAGGGCGGTCGGCGCGCGGCGGCTCGAACGGCGGATAGCCGCCCGTCCATTCCGGCGGCGCCTCCCGCGGATCGACCCACTTGCCGAAATCGACGTCTATGACGTTGCCGATCCACGCCGCCGACCCGGGCGAGGCCTCGTTCGGATTGACCCCTGCGATGGCGGCGATCACCCAGTAGGCCTTGGAGAGGTCAAAGCGCGGATCGGTCGCCAGGGCGAAGGTGGTGATGGCCGCATGGTTGGTGCCCACGCCGGTGCGCAAGATCAGGACGCCCGTCGCCGGATCGTAGCCCAGCGGCGCGACGCCGTTCGGGAAGTCCAGCGTCTGGGGAACCTTGGCCATCCACGCCTTGTCTTCCAACGCATAGGCCGTGACGACGACGACTCGGATCGGGATGGGGGCGGCAGCCGCGGACGCGGCGGGCGGCGAAACCGGCGCCTGCGCCAGGGCCGACGTCGCCGTCACCCCCGCGAAGGCCGCAGCCAAAAGGGATCGGCGTGTCCAGGCGGACAAGTTCAACATGATCGCAAATTCCCCCAACTCGGCCCTTTAACGCTACGCGAAGACCCCGGCGCCGCGGCGGATCGCCGGGGACGCTGAAACCCTTGTTCGGGTCGGATGCAATGGCGTGCGGCGCGCACCGGTCAAGCGAGCGCGGGAGTGGAAATAATTTCTTACTTCATTGTGACGCCGGACCGGGCAACCTCCCGCCCGCCCTGCCGCATAGGGCAGCGACAGGAGCCCGCTCGCCGCCCGCCGCGCCACCCGGTCCCTTAGGCCTCGCCATCGCGCTTCCGACGCGGCAAGCTTCGGATCTTTTCGAGACTGGGCGTTATGCAAGGTCGAGGTTTTCCGCGAGCGCTTCTACCCGCTCTGCTCCTGCTCTCGGCGGCCGCGCCGCCGCCACCCGCCTTCGATGTCGTCGCGCTGGGCGTCAACGGCGGCGTGGAAGAGCCGACGAGCGCCTACCATATCGTCGCTCACGGGACCCGTTCGGGCGTGATGTGCGACGCGGGCACGCTGGCATCGGGCCTCGATCGGGCCGTGCGCAAGGGTCGCTACCCGGGGGCGGGCTCGCGCGGTGAGGTGATGAGCTCCATCGGCGCGTACCTGATCACGCACGCCCACCTCGACCACGTCGCCGGTCTTGTGCTGGCGTCCCCAGACGACACCAAGAAGGACATCATGGGCCTGCCGCAAGTGAACCAGGCGCTCGCGGATCACTATTTCAACTGGGTCGCATGGCCCAACATGGGCGACCGTGGTCCCCCACCGCATATCGGCAAATATCACTACAAGGACCTTGAACCGGGTGGGGCTCCCACACCGATCGCTGGAACGGGCATGACCGTCACGGCCTACCCGCTGTCGCACGGAGGAGTGACCTCGACCGCGTTCCTGCTCAGGAGCGGACCCGACGCCTTCCTCTGCCTGGGCGACACGGGTCCCGACGAGGTCGAACACGCGACGAACCTGGAAGATCTTTGGCGCGCCGTCGCCCCGTTGGTGCGCCAGGGGCGGCTGCGAGGCATGTTGATCGAGGTCTCGTACCCCGACCCGGTCCCAACCGCCCGGCTCTACGGGCATCTGACCCCGACGTGGCTGAACGTCGAGCTTGAGACGCTGCGCGGCATGACGCGGGACGACGCTCGCATGCGGGCGTTGCCCATACTCGTCACGCACATAAAGCCTTCGGGACCGCCGCGTTCGAGCCTTAGATCGATAGAGCGACAACTCGGAAAGATCGGCTTCTTCAACTTCATCATCGCGGAGGAAGGACGCAAATACGCTCTTTAGCGCGCCGGACGCTTCGCCCTTCGGGTCGATCATCGGCCTGAGGCTCTCGCCCCGCATCGTGAAAAAGGCCCGGCGCAAGCCGGGCCAGTTGATTGGATCTCTCAAGACCCGCGAAGGCGTGAAGCGCTCGCGGGCCTCCTTCTGAGAGCTCTTCGAACTTACCTGGAAGAGAATAAGACGAGACCAAACCGCTGGGGTTGCCGTTCAGTCATATTGTGCGAACGCCAGGCACGGGCTGAGTGAGCGATTGGCAGTCGAGCGTCACACGTCAGGGCAGGATCGGACGGTATGACGTGCTCGACCCCGATCTGGCCGGAGCCGAGCTCATCACCGCCAAGGCCAAGGATTTTAGGCCGCGTAGCCCCTCTCGCGGGCGCTGACTATCAGCGCTTCGCGCCAAGCCTGAATTTGACAGCCTTGGCGAACGCCCTTGCACTGGCCGCCTCAACGGCTGGAAGCCATATCGTAAGCTTACGACGATCCTGTCTGGATCGCCATTGGAGGTGTTTTGGATCCCGTTGTCACGATCCTGGTCCTGTTGCTGGCCGTTATCATCAGCGGTTCGCTGGCGCGGTTCAGCCGCCTCCCCCTTCCGCTCGTTCAGATCGCTCTTGGCGCGCTCATCGCCGCGTCGGTCGTCCCGACCGTCGAGTTGAAGCCCGACCTGTTCTTCCTGCTCTTCCTGCCACCGCTGCTGTTTCTGGACGGCTGGCGGATCCCCAAGGAGGATCTGCTGCGGGACAAGGCCATCGTGCTGGAGCTGGCTCTGGGCCTCGTGGTCCTGACCGTCGTCGGCGTGGGTTGGCTGATCCACCTGATGATCCCGGCCATGCCCTTGCCAGTGGCGTTCGCCTTGGCGGCGATCATTTCACCGACGGATCCCATCGCCGTGTCCGCCATCGCCGCCCGCGCGCCCATACCCAAGCGGATGATGCACATCCTGGAGGGAGAATCCCTGCTCAACGACGCCTCGGGCCTCGTCTGCATGCGCTTCGCCGTCGCCGCCATGCTAACCGGCGCCTTCTCGCTGCAAGAAGCCTTCGTCACCTTCCTTTGGGTCGCGCTTGGGGGCTTGGCGATCGGGGTGTGCGTCACCTGGTCGATCACCCGAGCCAAGCAATGGCTGACGCGCCGTTTGGGCGAGGACACCAGCGCCCAGATCCTGGTCAGCCTGCTGATCCCGTTCGGGGCCTACCTGTTCGCCGAACACTTCCACTGTTCGGGCATCTTGGCCGCGGTCGCCGCCGGGGTGACCATGAGCTTCACCGAACAGTCCGGCGAGAGCCTCGCCGTGACGCGGGTCCGGCGCGCCGCCGTCTGGGACACCGTGCAATTCACCGCCAACGGGATCATCTTCGTGCTGCTTGGCGAGCAAATGCCGGGCATTCTCCAGAAGGCGGCGGAGACGGTTCAGCTGACGGGCCATCGCGAAACCTGGTGGCTGGCCGTCTATGTTCTCGCGATCAGCATGGCGCTGGGCGCGATGCGCTTCGCCTGGGTCTGGACCTCATTGCGCTGGACGCTGTTTCGCGCGCACCGGCGCGGCGAACGTCCGCCCAAGATCGGCTGGCGCTTGGTTCTGGGCATGTCCTTCGCCGGCGTGCGCGGCGCCATCACCCTGGCGGGCGTCCTGACCCTGCCCCTGACCCTGGCCGACGGAACCGCCTTCCCCGCGCGCGACCTGGCGATCTTCCTGGCCGCGGGCGTGATTGTCGTCTCGTTGCTGGTGGCCAGTGTCGGGTTGCCGCACGTGCTCCGAAACCTCGAACTTCCGCCGGAACCGTCGCATCAGGCCGAGATCGACCAGGCCCGCGCCGTGGCGGCCCAGGCCGCGATCCAGGCGATCGAGACCGCGCAGCACGCCCTGGGCGAAGGTCGAGACGACGCCGATCTCTATACCGACGCCTCGGCGCGGATCATGGAACTCTATCGGCGGAGGATCGACGGACGCCTGCAGACGCCCGAAGCCGCCGCGATCGATCGCAAGGTCGAGCAGATCGAACGGCAACTGCGGGTCGCCGGCCTCGTCGCCGAGCGCGACGTCATCTTCCGGATGGTGCGTGAACGCGCTCTCGACGGCGAGGCGGCCCGCAAGATCGTTCGCGAAATCGACCTGCTGGAAGCGCGCTATCGCATCTGACCATGTCGTGCTGGCGCGAAGCGGTCGTTAGAGTATTTTCCGACGAAGTGGATACCGGTTCGTCGTCAGAAAACGCTTTAAAACAATAGGCTAGCACCTTTGCCCGATACAATTGGATCGGTGAAAGCCTCTAGGCCGGCGGCCCGTACGCGCGAATGAAGGTATCGGCCGCGGCCTCGGCCGCGGCTGTCAGAACGTCTTCACCGACCCCGCTCTCCGATCCCTCCAGGAGACGCTGGATCGGTCCCGCCTCGCACAGGGCATGCAGCTGGTTGACCGCCGTCCACGGGTCAGCCCGTCGCATCCTCCCCTCGTCCATCGCTCGTTCGAAATCCGCGGCCATGCGGGTCCAGCCGCGCTTGGGGCCGTTCTCGTAGAACAGCCGGCCTAGGTCCGACTTGGCGCCTTCGGCATAGACGATCCGGCGAAAGGCGATGATCTCGTCCCCCGCGATGAAGCGCGCGAAGGCCAGGGCGAAACGACGCACGGCCTCGGCCAGGTTCTCGCTGCCGAGGAAGGCGTCGAATATCGGTTCGACCTGCGTGGCCCCCTTCTCCAGCATCACGGCGACGAAAAGCTCCTCCTTAGAAGCGAAGTAGCTGTAGAGCGTCTGCTTGGATCCGCCCACGCGCGCGGAGACCTCGGCCATGCTGGCGGCGACATAGCCCCGCTCCAGGAACACCCCCTTGGCGGCCTCCAGGATGGCTCGCCGCTTCTCTTCGCTCTTCACCCGCATCGACCCGGCTCTTCCAAAATTTCTTTTCTGGACCAGGCTGTACATTTTTCCCTTGACGACGTCACGGCGAAAGATAATTAGACCGAACAGTACGGTTTGGAAACGAGAAGCCGATGCCCTCTTCGAACGCTCTTCGCGCGGCAGTCGCCAGCGCACTCCTGACCAGCGGCCTCGGCGCCTGCGCGGTCATCCCCGCGACACCGCCCGCCCAAACGCTGAACGCCCCGAGCGCCTACGCGTCGGCGACCCGTCTCGCCGCTCCCTCCGCCGACTGGCCGGGCGATCAGTGGTGGACGGCTTATGGCGACAGGCAATTGAACGGGCTGATGGACGAAGCGCTGGCCGACTCGCCCGACCTGGCGGCGGCCAAGGCCCGCCTGGCCAAGGCCCAGGCGGCCACGGCCCAGGCCCGCGCCGCGACCCTGCCCAGCGTCACGGCCAACGGGTCGTACGCCTCGGTCAAGCAAAGCTATAACAACGGCATCCCCGCCGCCTTCGTGCCCAAGGGCTACAACGACAGCGGCCGCGCCGCGCTGGACTTCGCCTGGGAGCTGGACTTCTTCGGCAAGAACCGCGCGGCGCTCGCGGCGGCGACCTCGGACGCCGCAGCCGGCATGGCCGACGCCGCCGAGGCGCGCCTCGTGCTCTCGACCAACATCGCCACCGCCTATGCCGACCTGGCCCAGCTGTTCGCCGACCGCGACGCCAGCCAGGACGCCGCGCGCATCCGCGAGCAGTCGGCGAGCCTCACCGCCGAACGGGTCGCCAACGGCCTGGAGAACCAGGGCGCTGCCGAACAGGCCAAGGCCCGCCTGGCCTCGGCCCGCGCCGACCTGGCCGCGCTGGACGAGCAGATCGGCTTGACCCGCAACCGCCTGGCCGCCCTGCTGGGCGCCGGTCCCGACCGAGGTCTGGCCATCGCCCGCCCCGCCGTTGGCGCGGTCAAGGCCTTCGGTCTGCCGGCGAATCTCAGCGCCGACCTGATCGGTCGTCGCCCTGACGTCGTCGCCGCCCGCCTTCGGGCCGAGGCCGCAAGCCAGCGGATCAAGCAGGCCAAGGCGCAATTCTATCCAGCGGTGAATCTCTCGGCCTATTTCGGCCAGCAGGCTCTAGGTCTGGACCTGCTGAACAACGCCAGTTCGCGCATCGGCTCCATCGGGCCGGCCGTGAGCCTGCCGATCTTCGAGGGCGGCGCCCTGCGCGCCAACTATCGCGGCGCCGCGGCCGACTACGACCTCGCCGTCGCCAGCTACAACGGGACCTTGGCCCAGGCGCTGCAGGACGTGGCCGACGCGGCAGTCAGCGCCCGCGCCCTGGATGTGCGTCTCTCGGAAAGCAAGGCGGCCTTGCAGGCCTCCAGCGCCGCCCACGACATCGCCGTCCAACGCTATCGCGGCGCGCTGTCGACCTATCTCGACGTCCTCACGGCCGAGGACGCGATGATCGCCAACCAGCGGGCGGTCGCCGACCTCGAAACCCGCGCCTTCACCCTGGACGTCGCGCTCGTTCGCGCCCTCGGCGGCGGCTTCCGCGCCGCCTGACCCCATCCTCTCCGGAGCCCCTGCCATGTTCGACAACGAAGCCCAAGGCCAAAACGCCAACACCATCATCGCCCCGTCCGGGCCCCAGACCGCCGACCATGCCAAGCGCAAGCAGCTATTCGCGGCCCTGGCCGGCGCGGTCGTGATCGCCGGCGTCGGCTACGGCGCCTGGTACGCCTTGGTCGGGTCGCACCACGTCGAAACCGATAACGCCTATGTCGCCGCCGACGTCGCTCAGGTCACCCCTCTCGTCGGCGGTCCGGTGCTCAGCGTCGCCGTGCGCGACACCCAGACCGTCCAGCGCGGTCAGATCCTGCTGACTCTCGACGACAGCGACGTGCGGATCGCCCTGGACTCGGCACAGGCCGATCTGGCCAAAGCCCAGCGCCGCGTGCGCGGCTATCTCGCGACCGACCAAAGCCTGACGGCCCAGATCACAGCCCGCGAAGCCGACCAGGCCCGCGCCGCCGCCAACCTGACCTCCGCCCAGGCCGACCTGGAACGCGCACGCATCGACCTGGACCGCCGCAAGGCCCTGGCCGCCAACGGCGCGGTCTCGGGCGACGAGCTGACCCGCGCCCAGAACGCCTTCGCCAACGCCCAGGCCGCCGCGACCTCGGCCAAGGCCGCCCAGGTCCAGGCCCTGGCCAACCGGGCCGCCGCCGTCGGCTCGCTGAACGCCAACAGCACCCTGACCGACGGAACCACCGTCGAGACCAACCCAGAGGTCGCCGCCGCCCGCGCCCGCGTCGAGCAGGCCAGGCTGGACCTGGACCGCACGGTCATCCGCGCCCCGATCGATGGCGTCGTGACCCGCCGCAACGTCCAGATCGGCCAACGCGTCGCGCCCGGCGCCGTCCTGATGCAGGTGGTTCCGATCCAACAAGCCTATGTCGACGCCAACTTCAAGGAAGGCCAGTTGCGCAAGGTCGCGATCGGCCAGCCCGTCGAACTGAAGGCCGACCTCTATGGCGGCTCGGTGACCTATCACGGCAAGGTCGTGGGCCTGTCGGGCGGCACCGGCTCGGCCTTCGCCCTGATCCCGGCCCAGAACGCCACCGGCAACTGGATCAAGGTCGTCCAGCGCCTGCCTGTGCGCATCGCCCTCGACCCGGCCGAGCTGAAAGCCAATCCGTTGCGCGTCGGCCTGTCGATGACCGCAACTATCGACACCCGTCGCTAAGCCCAGCTCCAAGGGACCGCCGTCATGGCCCAGGCTTCCTCCCCCGCCGCGCCGGCTCTGTCCGGTCCGGCGATGATCTTCGCCGGCCTGGTGCTGGCCGCCGCGAACTTCCTGGTGGTGTTGGACACCACCATCGCCAACGTCTCGGTATCCAATATCGCCGGCGCCCTCGGCGTATCGCCCAGTCAAGGCACCTGGGTCATCACCTCCTACGCGGTCGCCGAGGCGGTCGTGGTGCCACTGACCGGCTGGCTGTCGGCCCGGTTCGGGGCGGTGAAGGTTTTCGTCGCCGGCATGGTCGGTTTCGGCTTCTTCTCCTTCCTTTGCGGCCTGGCGCCGTCGCTGAGTCTGCTGGTGCTGTTCCGCGTCCTGCAGGGCGCTTGCGGCGGCCCGCTGATGCCGCTGTCCCAAACCCTGCTGTTGCGCGTCTTCCCCAAGAAATACGCCGCGGCCGCCACCGGCCTGTGGGCCATGACCACCCTGGTCGCACCGATCCTGGGGCCGATCCTGGGCGGCGCCCTGTGTGACAATGCGGGCTGGGCCTTCATCTTCTGGATCAACGTGCCCGTCGCCGCCATCTGCGGCTGGTTCGCCTGGAAGCTGCTGCGCCAACACGAAACCCCGCTCGCCCATGCGAAGGTCGATCTGGTCGGCCTGGGCTTGCTGGTCGTCTGGGTCGGCGCCCTGCAGATCATGGTCGACCTTGGCAAGGAACACGAGTGGTTCGCCTCGCCGCTGATCACGGGCCTCGCCGTCGTCGCCCTGCTGGGTTTCCTGGCCTTCCTGATCTGGGAGCTGACCGCCGCCGATCCGATCGTCGATCTCCGCGTCTTCCGCCACCGCGGCTATAGCGCCAGCGTCGTCACCTTGAGCGTCGCCTTCGGCGCGTTCTTCGGGATCAACGTCCTGACGCCGCTGTGGCTGCAGCAGAACATGGGGTACACCGCCACCGACGCGGGTTACGTCACGGCTCTGCTGGGCGTGACGGCCGTAATGATGGCGCCGTTCGCGGCCGGCATGTCGACCAAGGTCGATCCGCGCCGCCTGGTGTTCATCGGCCTGGTCTGGATGGGCGCGATCACCTTCATGCGCAGCCTGGCCACTTCACAGATGGGCTTCTTCGACATCGGCCACTGGCTGCTGCTGCAGGGCTTTGGCATGCCGCTGTTCTTCGTGCCGCTGACGGGCCTGGCCCTAGCCTGCGTCGACGAGAAGGAAACCGCCAGCGCCGCCGGCCTGATGAACTTCTGCCGCACCCTGTCGGGCGCGATCGCCACCTCGGTCGTCACGACCGTCTGGTCCGACAACGCCAGCCGGAACCACAGCGCCCTTGCGGGGACTCTCAACGATCCTCAGGGCGTGATGGACCAGATGGGCGCGGGCGGCATGTCGCCCGACCAGGCCCTGGGGAACATCGACCAGCTGGTCCAGGGCCAGAGCGTCATGCTGGCGACCAACCAGGTGTTCCTGGCGATGGCGATCCTGTTCGTCGCCTCGGCCTTGATCATCTGGCTGGCCCCCAAGCCGACCCGCACCGTCGACACCTCGGCGGTTCACTGACGCCTTCACTCGCCGCGCGCCTAACCGCCGGGGCGACCTCACCGTCTCTTTCAAGGATTTTGCTCGTGAGCGCCAAGATCCCGACACTGGACACGCCGAATGACCGTCTCATCGAAGCGGCAACCGCCCTCTTCTATAGACACGGCTTTCGCGCCGTCTCGGTCAACGACATCGCCGCCCGCGGCGGCCTGACCAAGTCCACGTTCTATCGCTATTTCCAGTCCAAGGACGATCTGGCCGCGGCCTGTCTCAGCTCATTGGCGCTCGATGACCTGGAAGAACTCGCGACCATCGCCAAGCGGCTCTCGGTCACGCCCATGGCGCAGTTTCGGGCCATCTTGGCGGCGGCGGCGGCCAAGATCGAGCACCCCGCCTATCGCGGCTGGCTGCTCTCGAACCTGGACGTCGAGATCCACGAAGACCATCACGTGATCAGAAGGGTCTGCGAACTCTACAGGACGCGGCTGCGCTGCCATCTGCTGGAAGCCGCCGAACAGGCCGGCGTCGAGGCGCCCGATCTGCTGGTCGGCGGCCTTCTGCTGCTTCTTGAGGGAGCGGGCGTGAGCTTCCGCAGCCTGGGCCATGCGCAGGCGGCGACCATCATGATCCGGGGCTGGGAAACCCTGCTGCGCGAGCACAGGGTCACGCCTCCCATCGAACAGGACGACTCCCAGGCGGACCGCCCACGCCCCGGCGCGGCACATGAGCCGGGGCGTAAGCCTAAGAGAGACGCTCGCGTGTTCGACTAGGCCAGGTAAGCGGCGCGCAGCTTGGCGATCTTGGCGTCGGTCAGCCCAAAGCGCGCCTTGGTCAGGGCGACCGGCCCGCCGAACTTGGCGTCAATGGTCGCCAGAGCCCGGCGCATGACCTCGGGATCCGAGCCCATGATCACCCGCAGCACCTCCGGCGGCAGCTTGGACAGGGCCTGCATCTGCTGGGCCGTGACGCTGGCGCCGGCCCCGCTCTGGGCCATCTTCGCGTAGTAGGACGGCGGCGTGTACACCTGGGTCAGGCCATAGTCGGTGAGCACAGTCTCGCGCGACGCCCCCAGCACCGACAAGATCAGGGCCGAGGCCATCCCCGTGCGGTCCTTGCCAGCGCTGCAGTTGAAGGCCAGCGGCCCCTCGTCGGCCACGAGGCGCGCGAACATGTCGGTATAGTGCGGGGTCAACATGTCCAGAAAGCCGACATAGGCGTCGGCGAAGCCCTGGATGGCGTCCTCACGGGTCTTCATCGTCATGAAGGCCGCCATCGACGCGCTCATGTCGTAGTCAGTGGCCACGACCTCCGGTCCCGGCGTCTTCAGAAAGGGGTTGGGCTCGCTGGCGCGTTCTTGCGGGCTGCGCAGGTCGCAGATGGTCAGGATGCCGAGCGCCTTCAGGTACTCGAGGTCGGTCAGGGTCAGGTTGGCCATCACGCCGGAGCGATAGATCTTGCCCCATTTGACCTGGCGGCCGTCGGCGGCGCGCCAGCCGCCAAGGTCGCGGAAGTTCCGGCCGCCCTGTAGCGGCAGCAGGCGCTCGGCCACCCGGGTCTGGCGGCCGTCGGCCGCCGTCACCAGGAAGTACGGACGCGGCGAGACCGGAGCGTCCACGCTGGCGGAGCTACCCGCCACCGCCTTCAGCGGGCGCATGGCCCCCTTCCGCGCGTCAGGGTCGCCCGAGATCAGGACGGACACGGCCTGGGCGCCGGTCCAGTCGAGGCGGACAACGTCAGGCGCGGTGCGCTCGGCCTTGGCGTCCAGCAGGGTCGCGGCGCGGGCGGCGGGCGCCAGCGCCAGCGCGCCAGCGGCCGTGAGGAACAAACGACGATCCATGTTAGAGGCTCCCATCCCTCAGAACTTCACATTGGCTTCGACGCCGAAGGTGCGCGGCTCATTGTAGATCGCGTACGTGCCTAGGGCGGCGTTGGTGTTGCGTAGGAAGGCGTAGGATTCGTTGGTCAGGTTGCGCGACCACACCGACAACTGCAGGGCCGGAGCGTCCTCGGATAGCCTGATCTCGGCCAGGGCCAGACGGCCGTTCACCGTGAACGACTTGTCGCTCAGGGTCGGGTCCGTGGTGCTGGTCATCTGGGCGTCAGCGAAGTTGGCGTCCAGGTGGGCCTTGAACGTCGCGCCGAAGGCTGGACGGACATAGTCCACGGCCACGCTGCCGGCGTTCTTGGGACTGTAGAGCGGATAGATGCTCGACTGGGCGTTGGTGAACGGGTTGAACGCCTTGGACAGCTTGATGTCTGTATAGGCGTAGGCGCCCGATAGGGTCAGGCCTTCGACCGGAACCAGGGCGAAGTCCAGCTCGAAGCCCTTGGTCTTGCCCGTGGCGGCGTTGGTGGTTTCCAACGTGCCGCGGTTGTTGTTGAGGATCAGAACGTTGAAGTCGACCTGGGCGTCCTTGATGTCGCCGGTGAAGGCCGCGACGTTCAGGCGGGCGCGGCGGTTCCAGAACTCGGTCTTGGCGCCGACCTCGAACATCTCGACCTTTTCGGGGTCGTAGGCGCGGTAGGTCAGCGAGCGCGAGTTGGCCCCGCCGGCCTTGTACCCCGTGGCCCAACGGCCATAGACATTGATGTCCGGGGTCACCTCGTAGGCCACGCTGACCATCGGGTCGAAGTGGCTCCAGGATTCGTCCAGCGGGATCTTGCCGACGACCGTGTTCTTGTTGGCGTCGACATAGGAGGGCGGCGCGCCGTTGACGATATCGAGGTCGCCCTTCTTGGCGTCCTTGGTATAGCGGCCGCCGACCGTGACATGCAGCCTGTCGTCGAGGACCGCCGGCGTCCAGGCGGCCTGACCGAAGGCGCCGTAGCTGGTCGTCTCCACGTGGCTGGCCCGGTCCAGCGAGATCGTGTTGAAGTCCAGCGACAGGGTCGTATAGGCCGTGCCCGTCGCGTTCCACTGCAGCGAGTTCGGAGTCTGAGCGTTGTCGCGGACCTTCTCGCGGAAATAGAAGACGCCGCCGACGTATTCGATGCGATCGGTCTTTCCGACCAGTTGCAGCTCCTGGCTGACCTGGTCCTGCCAGACGCGGGCGACGCTGTAGCGGGCGAAGGCGGCGTTCGGCGCGAACACCGACAGGGCCGCCGCGCCGTTGTCGAACTGGGTCTGGGTCAGCTTGCGGTACGAGCTGATCGACTTGAGGTCCAGATTATCACCCAGCTTCCAGGTCAGGTTCAGCCGGTGCCCCCACGTGTCGCCCTCGCTGGTCCGCAACGGCACGCCGACGCTGGCGCGATCAGCGCGGTCCGGCTGAGCGGGCGTCAACGGGGCCAGGGCCAGGGCGCCCTTCTTCTCCAGCTGCACATAGTACGGGGTCGAGCCGTCATACGAGAGGTCGTAGGCGTAGTCGGCGGTGAAGGTCTCCGACGGACGCCAGGCGAACTCCAGGTTCACGCCACGCTTGTCGTAGCTGTTGAAGTCGGGCTGGCCCGTGCTGGTCGGGTTGGTCGTCGTGCCGTCGCGCTTGCTGAGCAGGGCGTCGATCTTGAAGCTGACGCCCTTGTAAGCCGGCAGATCGACGTGGGTCTCGAGCTTGTAGCCATTGTAGTTGCCGTAGCCGAGCGTGGTGTTCATGCCGAACACGCCGGTCGGAGCCTTGGTGATGATGCTGACCGCGCCGCCTTCGGTGTTGCGGCCGAAAAGCGTGCCCTGCGGCCCCTTCAGCACCTCGATGCGCTCGACGTCATACAGCGCCGAGCCCAGGCCTTGGGCACGGCCCAGATAGACGCCGTTGACATAGACGCCGACGGCCTGATCACGGGCGGGCTGGTTGGCGTCGCCGAGAGCGCCGATGCCGCGCATGCCGATCGTCAAGGCCGACTTCCGGGCGAAGAACGGGGCCACGCGCAGCGACGGTATCGAGCCGTCGCCCAGGTCTTCCACCGACTGGACGTGACGGGCCTTGAGGGCCTCGCTGTCCATCGCGGAGATGGCGATCGGCGTGTCCTGCAGGTTGGTCTTGCGCTTCTGGGCGGTGACGACGACCTCCTCGAGGCCGACCGCGCTGTCTCCGGAGGCGGCGGCGTTATCCGCCGCGCTGGCCGCGCCGCACAGGGCCAGGGCCGCCGCGCTCGTCAGCAGGCCGACGCGCAGCGCCGACATCTCGATATGCCGTTTCATCGTGAGTCCCCTTTACCTCCCGACTGACCAGCCGGGCTGGGGCGCATCTAGGCGCAGCGCATGACATTAGAACGAATGTTATGTTTCAGTTGCACGAAGGTCGCAGCCCGATACGCCCCTGACTTGCACCGCTCATCCGGGTAGGGAATATGCCTGATGCCCGCTCGCCCGCCCCCTGCCACAACCTCCGCGCCACCCGCGACGCCCTCACACTTCGGAAGCTCGGAGCCCCACGACAACACGCGTCAGCGCCTGGTCGCAGCCGCCGCGACCCTGGTCGCCGAAGGGGGAATTGCCGCCGCATCGGCGCGCGCCATCGCCGCCCAAGCCGGAACCTCGGCCAGCGCGGTCAACTACAACTTCGGCAATTTAGAACGTTTGTTACAGGCCGTATTCAAGCAAGGCCTGGAAGAGACCCGCGCCTGGCAAGAATGTCGCGCGCGAGAGATCGCCACCCTGCCCCGCTCGCCGGACGGTGCGGCGCTGGCGCTGCCGCATGTGATCCAGGCCTGGGCGAGCGATGGCCGTCGCCTCGCGCTGATCTACCAGGAAGCCGTCACCGCCGCGCCCGGACAGGGGATCGCGGCGGGATGGACTGGCCTGTGGCGAGACTTCTGGATCGAGGCCGCCGAGCGCTTCGGCCTCGCGTCGATCGACGGGCGGATTCTGCACGCCTTCTTCGAGCACGAGGCGCTCTACAGCCTGTCGGCCTGGTCCCCAACGCTTGAAAGCGCCGCGCTCACAGAGATGGCGGAGCATTTCGCCACCCTTTGGCTTGGGGCCTCGATCCGCCCGATGCGGGGCGTAACGCCCTTGGTCGAACGCACAGCGGGAACCCGGCCTTTCGGCTCCGTTCAGCCGGCGGCCATGCGCATCGCCCAGGCCGCCGCCGAGGTCGTCGAGGACAAGGGCCTTTCGGGCCTGACCCACCGCGCGGTAGCGGCGCGCGCGGGCGTAACCACGGGCTCGGTCACCCACCATTTCCGCTCGATCGAGGATCTCGTCGCCGGTGCCATCCGTGGCCAGGTCCAGACAATGACCGATGAAGCCGCCGCCCGGAATGATGGCCCGCCCACTGTCGAAGGCATCCTGACTCCCGAGGCGCTGTTCGCGGCTTTGCGCCTGCATGTCACAGCCAAGTCGCCCTCGCCGGCCGTGATCCGCCGCCGGCGCTTGTTCTTGGCGACGGTGCGTCGTCGCGAGCTTGCCCCGGCGGGCGGGGTGATCCGGTTTTCATACGGCGGCACGCTGCGCGACAGCCTTGGCCGGGTGTTCGGTCTTTCCGGCGACGATCTCGTTCTGCACGCCAGCGTGCTGGCCCGCCTTCTGGCGGCGGTTTGGTTCAGTTGCGCCGGCGACAACAATCCCCACGCCGCGCGATTGGCGCTGTGCGAGCAGATCGAAGCCAAGTTCCTGGCTTGGAACAGCACCAGGGAATTTGACGCGCACTGACGTTCAACACCTTTGATGCGCGGGCGACGCCAGCCCAAAGTCGGGACTTCGCCAGTCCGCGTCAGGCGCCGTAGCTTTTGAAATGGGTGTCCTCGGCGTCGGGACTGCCTTGTTGCAGGTCCAAAACAAACCCGGTGACCTGGGACTGCTGGGCGGCCACGGAAGAGCGTCCGATGACGCCCTTTGCGAGCGGCCTCCCGGCTCGGCCATGCGTTTCCGTCCTGGCGCCGGTTCGCGCCCTGATGCCGCCCCCGAAGCCCGGCCTCCGAACGGCGCCCAGGGATTCGATGCGATGGAAATAGGCCATCGAGCCCTGCAGTTCCTCGGCCTGGGCGGCCAGCTCCTCGGAGGTGGCGGACATCTGTTCGGCGGCCGAGGCGTTCTGCTGGATGACCTTGTCCAGTTGCTGGATGGCTTCGTTGACTTGCGAGGCGCCGATGTCCTGCTCGCGGCAGGCGGCGCTGATCTCGAAAACCAGCTCGGCGGTCTTGCGGATGTTCGGCACGAGGGTGGTCAGCATCTCACCGGCCGATCGGGCGGCCTTGACCGTATCGGACGAGACCGCGCTGATTTCAGTGGCCGCGCTTTGCGAGCGTTCGGCCAGCTTGCGCACTTCGGAGGCGACCACCGCGAAGCCGCGGCCATACTCGCCGGCGCGGGCGGCCTCAACGGCCGCGTTCAGGGCCAGCAGGTCGGTCTGACGCGCGATCTCCTGCACGATGGCGATCTTGTCGGCGATGGTCTGCATGGCTTCGACCGCCTTGTTGACCGCCTGACCCGAGGTTTCGGCGTCGGCGGCGGACTGGCGAGCGATCTTCTCGGTCTGGGCGGCGTTGTCGGCGTTCTGCTTGATGTTGGAGGCCATCTCTTCCATCGAGGCCGAGGCCTGCTCGGCCGCCGAAGCCTGTTCGGTCGTGCCTTGGCTCATCTGGTCGGCGCTGGCGGAGAGTTCCTGACTACCGGCCGCCACCTGGTCGGCGGCGTTGGAAACATCCCCCGCGAACTTGGTCAGACTGTCGACCAAGCCGTTGATGGCGTCCTTCATGCGACGGTGGTCACCCTCGCACTCGATTTCCACCCGCTCGGTCAGGTCGCCGCCGCTGACTTTCTCGAGAACCCTATTTCCTTCGGCGATCGGCAACAGGATCGCGTCCAGCATGCCATTGATGCCCGTCACAAGCTGGGCGAAATCGCCCACGAAGCGGCCGGGCTCTCCGCGTTTGCTGAGTTCCCCCGCCATGGACACAGCGATCAGCTTCTGGATCTCGACGGTGATCGCCGTGAGGTTGCCGCGCAGCGTCTCGACCGTGTCGTTGATGAAGGCCTTCTTGCCGGGGAACTGCTCGAGAGGCGCGCTGAAGTTCCCGTCGCCGAACTCCTTGATGCAGGCCATGGCCTTCTTTTTGACGGCGATGTGGCCCGACACCATGGTGTTGACGCCACGGGCCATGACCGCGAAGTCCCCCCTGAATTTGTCGACCGGCACGAAGACGTCGATATCGCCGCGATCATGCTCGTCGGACATATGGTTCATCTCGGCGATCAGGCCCTTGAGATTGCCGCGCAGCGTCTCGATGGTTTCATTGATAAAGGCCTTCTTGCCCGGGAAAGGCTCCAGGACCGCCTCGAAGTCCCCATCACCGAAAGCCTTGACGCAGGCCATGGCCTTCTTCTTTGCCGCGATGTGCGCGTTCACCAGCGAATTGACGTCGCTCGCCATCGTCGCCAGGTCACCCTTGAACTGGGCGACGGGCATCTGGACGTCGATGTCGCCCCGGTCGTGTTCGACCGACATGAACCTCAGGCTTTCGCCCAGCGCGCGGACCGGCTGCAGCCCCTCATCGAGGAGGGCATTGACGGCGAGAAGGATTTCACGAGCCTCCCCCGTGACGGCCTGAGGATTTGCCCGATCAGCGTAGTCGCCATTCTTCATGGCCTGGGCGAGGCGCCGGACCTCCAGGATCGCGGCCTGGGGCTGGGAAGACGTTTTGAACCGCGTGAACATCGACATCTGACTTCTTCCTCTAACCTTTGGCGCTCGGAGCGATTTCTATCGCCTGCCGGATGTCGGCTAAGGCGTCGACATTCAGAACTTGGGCCACAAGGCCTTCGGAGACGAGGCGACGCCTTTAGTCGTCAACAATCATCTCAAGAAGACGAATTACAATTACAGAAAGGTATAGATCACTTATATTGGATGTGACACTCGCTCAAAATGAACTTCATTTGAGTTTCAAGGCGCTTATCACGCGTCATGATGTCGCAGAAAATCGCTCACAACCGACCGTCTGGCTAAATTCTCAGCACATCTATTGCCGCCCCGGCACACCAAGCCCCACATGCGTATGGGACTTATTGGAGGTCGAGGAATGGCAGAAGCAACGTCGCCAGGATGCTGAGAACGGCCTAATCCGGGTGGCTCCACTTTCAGAGGCCAGGCTGATACGAACTCGTCCACTGAAAGAGTTCCAAGCGCCAAATGCGGCTCTTCGAACCACTCCACAAATGGACCTTCAATTGCGGCCTCAACGGCGGGCCCTGCCAAGGTGGAACGACCACGGTCGCGCCCCCTTTCCCCGCTCGCGGAAGTCGCCTTCAGGGGTTGATTCAGCTTAGTCCCGACCGGCGCCGTGCCTACTCGGAGGCGAAATAGGTTCCCGCTCCCTGCCTGCGCCGGATGATCCCCTCACGCTCCAAATCCGCCAGAGCCTTACGGACCGTCACGCGCGCCATCCTGAGCTCTTGCGCCAGACGCCGCTCGGTCGGCGGTCGAACGCCGCGATGGGAGGCTTCGATCTTGCGGATCATGTCCGCCAACTGCCGATAGAGCGGACGCTGGGGATCACATCGCACGAGGCGCGCGCACGCGAAGGCCAAGTCGATGACGACGGGCGTA
Organism: Caulobacter sp. FV1ye6ST; assembly: GCF_058681225.1. NCBI lineage: Bacteria > Pseudomonadati > Pseudomonadota > Alphaproteobacteria > Caulobacterales > Caulobacteraceae > Caulobacter > Caulobacter sp. FV1ye6ST. The sequence goes on along the minus strand of NZ_CM178733.1, from coordinate 1,960,830 downwards.
TTGGCGGGCGTGGGCTCGGGAAGGCCCGCCACACAGTCCGTCAGATGGAACGGATGCTGGCCGATTGTCGCCGCTAGACATCGGCAACAATCACGTTTTTGTTCAATTCGTTACGGCGCCGTTCTTGAGCGTTTCCGAAAGCTCCCGAGACCTACGGAATCATTCCCACTCAATTCCAGTAATTATACCAACTCATTGAATTTATTGGATTTCAATAATCACACGTTCGTGTATACCTGTGATCAATACCGCCAAATATTAGCGTTTTGAATTCGCTCAGAAATTCGGATGCTTGACATATAGCAGCGAGCATGGATCGATTTCGCGCCAAGTCGCGACAAATACCTTAAACCTCCTCCCGATATCTTTCGATGACCTTCTGCACCATTCACGATCTATCGCGAACGCCATCGGCATTTCGCCTCTCGGTACGACCCATGGGCCGCAGCCTTGGTCGCCTCCCTCCCAGAACAACGCGAGGAGCAAAATGGACGAAGCTCTGAGTCGGCAAGCGCTCTACGACTTGGTCTGGTCTGAACCGATCAAGGCCGCTGCGCAGCGGCTTGGCGTGCCCGAGATGGCGATCAAGAATGCCTGCATGAGCGGCGACGTGCCGGTTCCATATCGTGGCTACTGGACCAAACTCGCGGCCGGGCAGCCGACTAGGCCCATTCCCCTGCCCTGCCGCACGCCCGGCGCAAACGAGATGCTGCGGATCGGCGAGCTGGACTATCAAGCCTCGCGGGCTACGCCGGAAGCACAGCTGGCTCAGCCCCTACCGAAACCGCCACGCTTCGATGAATCTCTGGAGAGCGTGCGCGCCCGATCGCAGGTGCGATTGGGCGCGGTCAAACACGTGCGCGACCTGTCCAGTCCATGGGCCGGGTTGCGTCAAATTCTCCAGGAGGACCAAAAGCGCGCCGCCCGCCAGCGGTCGGAGAAGTCGGCCTCCCCCTGGAACAAGCCGCTCTTTGAAAGCGGGTTCGAGAAACGGCGCTTGAGAATCCTCAACAGCCTAGGCCTGGGCATGGCCAAGGCGCGGGCCCGCATCGAGGTTCGCGGCAAGGCTGGCCGGGACGTCTCCGTCCTCGTCGGCGATACTCGGGTTCCGCTTCGCCTGGACCACCCGCTGGCGGAGCCGGACAGGCAAGGCCAGTGGCAAGTCCGACAAGGCCCTGCCGACACCTTGAGGCTGATGATCGGGCCGAGTACAGGCCGCGCGGACTGCTACCAGGTCTTCTGGGAAGATGTCGCCGACGATCCGCTTGAGGAGCGCCTGTCCGCCGTGGCCCTGGAAATCCTGGTGGCCGGCGAAGCGGAGTTTCGGGCGGAGGCCGCGCGCGCTCATGCCCGACAACTTCAGTACAGGGCGCAACTGGCTCAAACGATGGAAAGGCGACGGGTCGAGCCCAGGAAGCAACCCGATCCCCCGATCGCCTTCCCACAACAGGGGCGCCAACATCTGCTCACCCAAGCCGCCGAATGGCGCGCCGCCCAAGACGTCCGGGGCTTCGTGGCCGCGGTTCTCGCCCGATCAGACGCGACGCAGCCTCTCATGGCGTGGGCCGATTGGGCGCTGGCGCAAGCCGACGCGCTCGATCCGGTCACATCCCAGGTCCCGATATTTTCCAAGGCGCTGAAAGCCTAAGCCACGGCTTGGCAGTGCGATGTCCCGCGTGGACTCGCCGATAAAATTTCATCCAGTGACTGTCTCCCATGAGCGTTTGAGACGTCTCAGAACGGCGCACCAGGTGATCTTGAGTGAGGAACGGTCAATTGGCCAAAGGACCCGAAAAACCTACGACCCGCACCGTGACCGGTCCGAAGCAACGTTCGAGAAGAACGCCGGCAGTGATCGTGGTCACCGATGACTGGCCCGATGACGTTCCTATAACCATCCAGGAGGTAAGGGTGATCGAGACCCATCTCAGCTCAGTCCTCGATGAGCTTTTAGGCCCCCTGCCCTAAGCGCAGCGCAAACTAAAGCATCGCTGATAAGCCAGCAGGAGCCGCCGCCGCTCGCAGACAGGTGGTTACAGGGCTGACCTAGAGCGGCAGAGGGTCTGTGATGTCAAACGCCCGTCGGCGTGGGCGAAAGCCGCGCCATCAGATCGTAGACTTCGCCTGGGAATAGCAGCCGAACACAGGTGATCTGGTCATCACCTCGCCACGTGCGCCGCTCCAGCGCCAAGCAAGCCGCGCTGGCGTTTATGCCAAGCAAATTGGCCGTGGAGCGCGAGACGTTGACGGCGCTGATGCGATGCTCGGCCTCGGTCCAAGCGACCGTCCCGAGCAGCCAGGTGCCCGGCGGCGCCCTTGAGAAATCTGCCTCCGCGGCGTCGGGCACGGCCGTCAGATTGATCACCCGTTCCTCCAGCGCGAACGGGCGCTCGTTGGAGCGATGCAGGCACGTCAAGGCCAGAACCCTACTCGAGGCGACCAGGTCGAGCTTGGCCATTTCGACGCGATCGGGACGCCGCAGCTGCCGCGACAGAAGTTCGTAGCGATAGGCCGCGCCGCGCCCGCTGATCTCGGCCTGGATGTCAGGGATATCCAGGACCACGGAATGGACCCTGGGGTGGCAGACGAAGGAGCCCGCCCCGCGCTGGCGGATGATCAGGCCCCGCTCGGCGAGCGGCGACAGCGCCTTGTTCACGGTCATCCGCGAGCAGCCGTACTGCGCCATCAGTTCGTGCTCGAAGGGGATCCGATGGCCCGGCGGCCAGGCGCCCGATCGGATGCGCTCGCCGATATCGGTTCGGATGCGCTGATGTAGCGTCGAGGGGGTGTCGCGGGCCATGGCCAAGGAGATCTCGCGGACGCAAGGGACGAGGTGGCGCGGGGCCGCGCTGGTGGCGGAGGCTAACGTGAGCGCAAGCGGTCCAGTCCGTCCAGAGCCCAGGCGAAATCCGATCGCCTGAAGCTGCGAAAGAGCAGGATGACTCCGCTGAGGGCCAACCAGGCGACGCCTGTCGCCACCGTGATGATCAGCGGGTGGTTGAAGCTGGTGCGATTGGAATAGTCCATGATGTGCAGCATCCAGAAGACGTCCCACAACCGCCAGGTGTCGGTTCGGCGTTCGACCACGTCGCCGGTGGCGGCGGCGACATAGAGGGTGGTGTGGCCCGCGTCGTTGAAGCTGGCCTTCCACAGGGGCAGGACCAGGCCGCGCGTCTCCAGGCCGTGCTGGGTCACCGGTTCGACGGCGGTGATCTTGCCATCGCCGACATAGGCGGCGTCGGCCAGGCCGCGCGCGGCGACGGCGTCGATGACCACCGGCCGGCCGGAGGTGGCGTCCAGCATCGAAGTCCCTGCGGAGGTCTTCGCCTCGTACACGTAGCGGCCGTTCAGCGGCCGCAGCTTGACGCTCTGGATTGGCGCGCCAACCAAGGTGGCTAGCTCGCCGATCGGCACGAGCTTCGTCGGCGCCGCCAAGGCAACAGGCGCACGCACAGTGTGCTCGCCCGAGACCTTGTGGTGGTCGAGCAAGGCCATCATCGCCCCGCTCACCGTCCACAGCAGGAACTGCAGGCCCAAGATCAGGCCAAACCATTTGTGCAGGGTGCGGATCAGCAACATGACGGTCTCACGCGGCGGCTTTGCGGGCCCGCCGACGACGGCGGAAACTGAAGATCAGGAGCCAGGCGCCGCTGGCGCAACTGGCCACGGCCGCCCAGGTGGCGACGCGCAGGAGCGTGTTGTTGACGTTCTCGCGCTCCTGGTAGTCCATGATGTGGAACATCCACACGAAGTCGAAGATGCGCCACAGGTCGTGGCGCTTGGCGACCAGCTCACCGGTCTGGGCCGAGATGTAGAGCGTCGGTCGCCACCAGCCCTGGAACTCGATGCGCCAGAGCGGCGCCGGACGACCGCGGATTTCCGGCGGCGCCTTGCCGAGCAACTCGACGGCTTTGATCGGCCCGACGCCGGCATAAAGCGCCTTGGCGCGAGCTTCCGCAGCAGCCTGGCCCAGCGGCGACAGCTTGTCGCCGGTGCGGGCGTCGAACAACGCGCGCTCCGGCCCGCCCGTCACGACGTAGACCGGCTGACCCAACTGGGTCTCCAGCCGCACGGCCTGGCTAGGCGCCGCCGTCATCACCGCGCCGGGCTCGACCAGGTTGGCAAGCTCCAGCGGCGGCGATGGCGCGTGGCGCACCAGGTGGTCGCCATGGATGATGTCGAGATGGACGGCGGTCATGTAGAGGCCGCTGAAGGTCCAGAAGACCGCCTGCACGCCGATGACGAGGCCGAGCCATTTGTGAGTGTTCCGGGCGAGGGCCGGCCAACGCATAGTCTTCACCTGATCGAAAGGCGCCTGGCCGGCCCGCGAGGCCAGCCAGGCGCGGAGACGGACTAGTTGAACTTGTAGCTCAGCCGCACATAGCCCCGCCGACCCAGCAGGTCGTAGGTCATGGTGTCGGTGTTGCCGTCGGTCCAGCTCTGGATGAACGGCGCCTTCTTGTCGAAGAGGTTGTCGACGCCGACGGCGATGTCGGCCTGCCCCCCCAGCCGGTAGGCGAACTGGGCGTTGTGGTAGAAGACGTCGGGCGTTTTGTAGCCGATCGCCGTGGGCGCGGCGTTGAAGTCAGTGGCCTTGCCGATCCACTGCACCGAATAGGTCCCCGTCCAGCGTTCGGCCATCAGCGAAAAGCTGCCATTGGAGCGCCAGTGCGGATAGCCGCCGTTGCCGCCGCCGATATGGCCGTCGAAGACGATAGGATCGGCGCCCTGGAACGGGGTCACCACATAGCTGTCGAGATAGGTGGTGTTCCAGTCGAGGCTGGCGCGCAGGCCCCGGATGTCGAAGTCATAGCGAACTCCGACATCGACGCCCTTCATCTTCTCCAGGCCGGCATTGGTCGGCTGGGCGGACAGATAGGTGATCTCGCCGGTCAGCGGACTGCGCGTGAAGTTGGAGGCGCCGCAGAACGGGTGAGCCAGGCTGGGGGTCGCATAGCAGACGGCCAACTTGGTGGAGCCGGGGATCGAGCGGATGGCGTCCTTGATCTCGATATCGAAGTAGTCGACCGTCACCGACAGGCCCGGGATGATCGGCGGTTGGATCACCGCCCCGAGCGTCAGGGTCTTGGCGGTTTCCGGCTGCAGGTTCTGGTTGCCGCCGACGGTCGTCAGCACCGTATTGCCCAGTTGGACGTAGTTGGCCGGAACGCCAGTGGCCTGGCAGTTGGCGATCAGGGTGGCATTGCCGCTGGTGGCGTAGCGGCTGCACGGATCGGTGGTCGTCAGGTTGCCCTCGGCCACCCCGCCAAACAGCTCGGGCACGCTGGGGATACGGAAGCCCGTCCCATAGGTGGCGCGCAGGCGAAGGCTGGGGATCACGGCCCAGTTCAGGCCGATCTTGTAGGTCTCGTTCGAGCCGAACAGGTCATAATCCGAGTAGCGGACCGCCGCGTCCAAATCCAGGCTCTGGACCATCGGCAGGTTGGCCAGCAGGGGCGCCGAAAGTTCCAGATAGGCTTCCTTGGCGGTCACCGAACCCGAGATCGGGTCCTGCTGGTTGGTGTTGGCGATGCCCAGCACCGTCAGGGCGTCGGGATCACGCCAGCCCTTTTCCTGGCGATAGACGACACCGGCGGCCACCGCCAGGCGGCCGGCCGGCAGGCTGAGCAGCGTGCCGGTGACATCGGCGGTGACGCTCTTTTGTTCGTTGCCGCCGGTGTCGCGGGAATTGAACAGGATGTATTTCAGGGCCGCGGGCGTCACATCTCCAGCGCCGAGGTAGTCGATACAGGGGATCGCCGCGCCGGGCGTCGTGCTGCAGACGCTGGTGTTGACCGAGTTACGCACCCGCTCAAGATTGGCGATGTTGCTCATCGCATCGACGCCGGTGTTGCGGCCCCAGTTGGCCGCCGCCTCCCAGGTCCAGTCACCCGCCAGCGAACCGCGCGCGCCGCCGACGAAGCGGTAGGTGTCGGTCTCCTGCGAGAAGATCCGCGGCCCAGGTTCGGCCAGGCGGCGCTGCAGCAAGGTGATGTTCTGGCCCGTCGGATTGGTCGGGTTGCTGGCCAAGATGGCCAGGTTGCGCAGGGTTCCCGGCGTGGCGATCTGGTGGCTTTCGCGGTGGGTGAAGAACAGCTCGCCAAACAGGGTGACGGTGTCGGTCAGCTTGTAGTCAGCGAGGAAGGCTGTGCTGATCCGCTCGATCGGGCTGACGGCGTTGAGGAACGGGTTGGAGTTGAAGTTGTGCTTGGCGGCGCTGTAGGGCTCGTAGAAATTGCCGTTGCCGCCCGGGGTCTGGTTGAAATTGATCTGCTGGCCATTGGGCAGCACGGCCCGGCCGCCGATCGTCGAGGCGCTGGAGATGCAGACCAGTTGGCCGCCGACCTCGCCCAGGCCGCAGGGCGCGCGGCTGGCCAGGTTGACCGCCTCGGTCTTCTGGTAAGTCAGCCCCGCCGTCACCCCGCCGCGTTCGTTGCGCATGCCCCAGAGCACGTCGACCGTATAGTCCTGGCCGTCGCCCTCGTCGGTGACGCCGTACTTGGCCGAGAGCTTCAGGCCCTCGAAGTTGTTCTGGGTGATGATGTTGACCACGCCGGCCACGGCGTCGGCGCCGTAGATCGCCGAGGCCCCGTCCTTGAGCACGTCGATGCGGCCGATGATCGCTGTCGGGATCATGTTCAGGTCGGGCGCGCTGTTGGCGCCGGTGCCGCCGTTCACCACCCGGCGGCCGTTGATCAGGGTCAGGGTGCGGTTGATGCCCAGGCCGCGCAAATTGACCTGGGCGGTGCCGTAGCCGTTGCCGGTCCAATAGGCGTTGGTCTGGTTGCCGGCGTTGCCGGCCGAGGCCGGCAGGCGCTGCAACAGGGACTCGACATTGGTCAGGCCCGTCCGCTCGATCTGGTCCTGCGAAATCACGGTCGCCGGCCCAACCCCGGTGATGTCGGCGCGCTTGATGCGGCTGCCGGTGACGATCACCTCCTCGACCGTGGCCGTCTCGGTCGCTTGGGCGAAAGCCTGTCCGGCGCCGACCAGCGTCGCCATGGCGGCGACGCTCGCCAGCAGAGTTCGTTTGTCGATCAGTTTCATGGCGATCCCCTCACCTCATGGCCCCGTCCGCCGTCCCTTTGGCGGTCACGTCGGGCGAGGTTCCGGGTTCGTCCGGGATCAAGTCAATCTATGTATATACATTTGGGAGGAGGCAGACGGGGTCCATTCTTGCCATCACGCTACCCCCGGAAACGAGATCATCCGTGGCATATCCAGTCTGCGCGGAAAATAATGCCCCAATTTTCCGCATTACCCACGACGACATGACTATTTCACAAAAAATCATAATCAACACCCTTCGAACCCAAAGGCGCTGAAATTGTCACAAAATATCACCTCGTGATGGATAGATAATCACCTCGCATGGCGACATGCTATACCATCATGGCAAGGTTTGTAGTTACCCGTTATCGAGTCACAGCCGTCAATCAACTCAGATGTACGAGCATTTGAACATTCCAATCATGGGAATGTTGAATTTTACTTTTACAGCACGGTAAGGTCTCGCCGTCAGACTGAACTTCCCTGAACCCACATGAAGCCTGGGCGCTCCGGCCAATCCCAGGATTTCGGCCGCTCGGATCTGGGAGATCGCCATGCTCGAGACCCGATCCGTTCACCCGTGCGCGCTGGACAGCCAGGACGTCGAGACATGGCGCGCCATGGCCTCGGCGCATCCTGAGTTCCGCAACCCTCTGCTCGGCCCGGATTTCGCCCAGGCGGTCGGCGCCCTTCGGCCCGATGCGCGCGTGGCGATCTTTCGGCGCCACGGCCGCGTGCTGGGCTACCTGCCCTATCATCGCCGGGCCTGCGGCCAAGCCTGGCCGATCGGCGCGCCGTTGTCGGACTATCACGCCCTGGTCGGCGTCGCCGACGCCGGGCTCGACGGCCGTGACGCCCTCGCCGCCGCCGGATTGTCGGCGTTCCGCTTCGGCGGCCTGGTCGATCCGTTCGGGGTGATGGGCCCAGGCGCCGATCAGGTCGGCCATGTGATCGCGCCGGCCGACGGCCCCGAGGCCTATCTGGAGCAGGTCCGGGCGGCCAATCCCAAGAAGATCAAGAACTACCGCCGGCTGGGCGCCAAGCTGGAACGCGAGTGCGGCGCCGTGCGCCTAGTCGCCGACGACCGGTCACGACCGGCTTTCGACCAGTTGATCGCCTGGAAGCGCGAGCAGCTCATGCGCACCGGAACCCACGACTTCCTGGGCGCCGATTGGTCGCTCGACCTAGTGACCCGGCTATTCGAAGGCCAGCAGGGCGAGCTTCGCGGCCTGATGATCTGCCTCTATGCCGGCGACACCCTGGTGGCAGGGCATTTCGGCGTGCGGCAGGGCGAGGTCTTTCACCCTTGGATCGCCTCCACCCACCCAGACTATGGGCCTTGGTCTCCCGGGCATCAGCTCTTCCCGCGTGCGATCGCGGCCATGCCCGCCCTGGGCCTGACAACCTACGACCTCGGCTGCGGTCACGATCACTACAAGAGCGTCTACGCCTTGCGGACCCGCATCGTGACCGCGGGCCTGGCGACCGCCGGCAACCTGGCCGGCGACATCGCCCGCTCCATCGACGCCGCCTGGCTGCTGGCCGGCGCCGAAAGGCCCGGACCGGTCGGCCGCCTGCGGCGACGGATGGAGGTCATCGCCAGCGTCGATCTGACCTTGGCCGGCCGCGTGCGGGGCCTGGCCTTCGCCGTGGCGAGCCAGGGACGCCGCCGCCGCGCCACCGAACGCGAGCAGCCGTGAACCGGGCTGGGCCGGCGCGGACGACGATGCGGCGCATCCCAACAGCGGCTCGCGCAGTCCTGCCTAGACGTCCGGAGGCTGCGATCCGGACCCCATGATCGCCTTTGCGCCGGTCACCGGCAGCAAACGGTCGGCGCCGCGCCGAATCCATGTTCGCGCGGGTCTCTCGACGAAGACATGCACAGCGAACGCGGCAACGAGCGTGAGCATGAGCAGGCACGATACCTCCCACCACGCCAGCACATAGGCGCTCGGCCGCTGCGTCAGAGCGGAATTGACGCCCTTCCATCCAATCAGAATAGGCATGTGGACCAAGTACAAGGCGTAGGAGGCCTCGCCTGCGGCCAGCATCGATGGCCGGGCGACCGCGCGATCAGCGCCCGATTTCGACAGAAGGGCCAGGCTGAGGACCAAGGGCCCCGCCGCAGCCACCACGATCCGCTCGTCCGCTTTGAAGTGCATGAGCAGCAACAGAATGATCGCCGACAGCCAGGCCGCGCCGATCGCTTGGCGCCGTGTGAGCCGCATCCGCTGTCCCAACCGGTAGAGGCCTATGCCATAGAGAAACTCGGGTATGATCCGCAGCACACCCATGTTCAGTTGGGCGTGGACGACCAGGTCGCCAAACACCGCCTGGTAGATCAAATCCAGCGCCAGGAAGACCAGCGCCGACAGGGCGAGCAGGATCCATGGTCGACGGGCCAGAACGAGGCCGATCCAGGCAAAGGCGGGAAAGGCGAGATAGGCGAACCATTCGGCGGAGAGCGACCATGAGGGGCCGTTCCATTCCGCCACGACGGTTTCAGGCAACCAAGCATGCACCAGCAGGACGGTCGTGAGCAGACCGAGAGGATTGTAGAGCCGCCGATCAAACTCAGCGCCGATCAGGGTTCCCGCGCCAACCATCACCAGCACGAACCCCAAAACGGCGATGTGGGCCGGGTAGACGCGTGCGAAGCGCGCCGTCAAGAAGCGGCGGTAGTTCAGCCGCCTTTCTACCAGCGCCTGACGATAGGCATGGGTGAGGACGAAGCCGGACAAGATGAAGAACGCATCGACGCCGAGCCCGGCTCGATCAAGGACCCCTGTCGAGGCCATGGCGTCCCAAGACCATTGGAGTTGGTAGTGGAAGAGCACCACTCCCATGGCGAGCGCAAAGCGGACCGAGGTCAGCGCGGGCAGATCGTTCGGGAAGGGCGTAGCTTCGCGTTTAAGCGGCTTGGCTGATCGCATTCTGGTCCCCACCCTGTCGTGTCCATACGCGCGGGGGAGAGGTCAGCCCTCATCCTTCCTGCTCGGCCGCGAGCCCGACGGTCTTCAGCGCCGCTGAAGGCGCGGCGAGGTCCCGAATATTGAGCATGCGGCAAAAATCGGCTGGATCGGCGAGGGCTATGATCGTGTTGAAACGTAGTGACCAGGACGGGATTGCTCTAGCCGCATCCTGGTCACCAGTCGCAGGATCTCGGATGATGACTCAATTTGACCGTCGGCAGCTGTTGCGCGGAGCCGCCGCGGTGGGCGCGGGCCTGGCGACCGGGGCTCTTCTCCCGACCTGGGCGCAGAGCGCGACGCAGGGCCTCGGCTCCACCCTGCCCACGGTTTCGGGACAGGATATCAAGCTGACCATCGGCCATTCCGAGGTAACGATCGACGGTAAGACGAGCCACGCGGTGACCATCAACGGCACGGTGCCCGGCCCCCTGATCCGCCTGAAGGAAGGCCAGACCGTCCGGCTCTCGGTGACCAACACCCTAGACGAGGAGACCTCGATCCACTGGCACGGGTTGCTCGTGCCTTTCCAGATGGACGGCGTGCCAGGCGTCAGCTTCCCCGGCATTCCGCCCGGCGAAACCTTCGTCTACGAATTCCCGGTCAAGCAATCGGGCACCTACTGGTATCATAGCCATTCGGGCCTGCAGGAGGCCGAGGGGCACTACGGCCCCCTCGTCATCGAGCCGGCCGGGCCCGATCCGGTCGCCTATGATCGTGAGCATGTGATCGTGCTCTCCGATTTCAGCTTCATGCACCCCCACCTGATCTTCAAGCGCATGAAGCAGCAGGCCGGCGTGTTCAATTACCAGAAGCAGACCCTCTCCAGCCTGATGGCCGGCAAGGACCAGACACTCCAGGAGCGGATGGAGTGGGGGAAGATGCGCATGGACCCCACCGACATTTCCGACGTCACCGGCGCGGTGATGACGTTCCTGGTCAACGGCCACGGCCCCGCCGACAACTGGACCGGCCTGTTCACGCCGGGCGAGCGGGTGCGCCTGCGGTTCATCAACACCGCCGCCCAGATGATGTTCAACGTGCGGATTCCCGGCCTGAAGCTGACCGTGGTGGCCGCCGACGGCCAGACGGTGCGTCCCGTCGAAGTCGACGAGTTCCAGATCGGCAACGCCGAGACCTACGACGTCATCGTCCAACCCACCGAGGACAAGGCCTTCACGCTCGTCGCCGAGGCCGTCGACCGCTCGGGCATGGCGCGCGCCACGCTGGCACCGCGCGCGGGGATAACCGCGCCGGTCCCGCCCCTGCGCGAGCGGCCCCTGGCCACCATGAAGGACATGGGCATGGACATGGGCAACATGGACATGGGCGGCATGGATATGAGCAGTCCAGGCGCGATGCAGGGGATGGACCACGCCGCCATGGGTCATGAGATGGCGGGCATGAGTCCGCCACCGGGTATGGCCGCGCCCAAACCCCGCGGCTCGGACGCCATGGGCGATATGGGCGGCATGAAGATGTCGATGCGGGACGGGGCCAACGCGCCCCAGATCAAGCTCGGCCCCGGGGTCCAGACGATCGCGCCGATGCCCATGGATCGCACCGGCGAGCCTGGGCAGGGCCTGGAAAGCGTCGGCCATCGGGTGCTGGTCTACAAGGACCTCGTCGCCTTGACACAAAACCCCGACGTGCGCGCGCCGACGCGGGCGCTGGAGATCCGGCTGACCGGGAACATGGAGCGTTTCATGTGGGGGTTCGACGGGCAGAAGTTCAGCGAGACCACCAAGCCCTACGCCTTCGAAAAGAACGAGCGAGTCCGGGTCACCCTGGTCAACGACACCATGATGGCCCACCCAATCCACCTACACGGCCACTTCTTCGAGCTGACCCATGCGCCGGTCGGCTACGGCCCGCGAAAACATACGGTCATCGTGCTGCCGGGCGGCAAGGTGTCGTGGGACTTCACAGCCGACCCGGGTGATTGGGCCTTCCACTGCCACATGCTCTACCACATGCACGCGGGCATGTTCCAAGTGTTCAGCGTGCGGCCGCTTGAAGGAGCCGCAGCATGAAGACCGCAGCTTTGATCGGCCTCCTGCCGCTGATGTTGGGCGCGCCGGCGCTGGCTCAGACCATGGACCATTCGATGATGCCGGGCATGCAGATGCCCGCGCCCACGGCCAAGCCGGTTGCCAAAAAACCGCCTGCCCAGAAGCCGGTTGTCAAGAAGAAGGCGGCCCCTCGGAAGGCCGCTGCGCCACGGACGACGGCCAAGCCCGCCGCCGGGCGCGCCATGGGCGCGATGGCCATGCCATCGCCCGCCAGCGGCCAGGTCGCCGATCCCCACGCGGGCCACGACATGAGCACGATGGCCATGCCCGCCGCCCCGACGGGCCAGGACATGGGGGCCATGCCGATGCCTGCCACGTCCGCCGATCCGCACGCCGGCCACGACATGGCCGCGATGCCCATGCCAGGGATGAACACGGACCAGGCCATGAGTTCGATGGCTGACATGGGCGATATTCCCAATACGCCGCCGCCGCCCGCGCCCACCGACCATGCAGCCGACAATGTCTTTGACCCGACGGGCATGGCCAAGGCGCGCGCGCTGCTGCGTAAGGAGCACGGCGGTGGCATCACCTCGCTGGTGATGGCCAATTTCGCCGAATGGGCGCCACGGTCGGGCAAGGACAGTTATCGCTGGGAGGGCGAAGCCTGGTTTGGCGGCGACATCAACCGCCTGACGCTCAAATCGGAAGGCGAAGGCCTCAGTGGCGATGGGCTGAACCGCGCCGAACTTCAAGCGCTCTATTCGCGCAGCGTCGGGCCGTACTTCAATCTCCAGGCCGGTGTGCGCCATGACTTCGAGCCCAGGCCTTCACGGACCTATGCGACTATCGGCTTCGAGGGCCTCGCGCCCTATTGGTTCGAGGTCAGCGGCGCGGCGTTCCTGTCCAACAAAGGCGACCTGTCGGCGCGTTTGGAGGGCTACTACGATCAGCGCCTGACTCAGCGCCTGATCATTCAGCCGCGCGCCGAACTCAATCTCGCCGCCTCGAACGACCGGGCGACCGGCGTCGGCTCCGGTTTGTCGGATGTCGAGCTTGGCCTGCGCCTGCGTTACGAGATCCGCCGCGAGTTCGCGCCCTATGTCGGCGTCACCTACGACCGCAAGTTCGGCAAGACCGCCGACTACGCCCGAACCGGCGGCGAGGATGTCGAAGACGCCCGCGTCGTACTGGGCCTTCGCGCCTGGTTCTAGAACGGCCTCAGCGCCCATCGGTTGGAGATCTGAATGACACGTTCGATATCGCTCTTAGCCGCGGTCGTGCTTGTGGCGGCGAGCGCCGCGCAGGCCCACGAACCGGCCAAGACAGCGGCCCCATCAGGCCAGGTGTCGCCGTCGGCCCGCGCCGCTCGACAGGCGGTGGAAGGGTTCCACGCGGCTCTGGCCGCGGGCGAGACGCAACGGGCCTTGGATTATCTGGCGCCTGATGTCCTCATCGTCGAGGAGGGCGGCGCGGAGCGTTCGCGGGCCGAATATGCCAGCCATCACTTGGCGGCCGACGCCGCCTTCACCCACGCGGTGCCCAGCACGCCGCTGGCCAGCACCGGTGAGGCGATCGGCGACTTGGCCTACATCGTCACCGAGAGCCGCATGACCGGGACCTACAACGGCAAGCCGGTGGACAGGCTGTCAGCCGAATCCATGATGCTGCGCAACGGACCCGCGGGATGGAAGATCGTCCACATCCATTGGTCGTCGCGCGCCGCCAAACCCAAATAGCCTCAGGCACAATCACGGTGCGGCGAGGGATGGACGCCGGCTGGCGCGTAGACGTTGCAAGGATCACATCCAAGATCGGCGTCCTGGCCGCCGATCGTTTCGCGGAGCCGAACGATGACCGAGAAGCAGCGTCTCGATTTCAAGCGGCACTTTCCGAGCCTGCCCTTCGTCACGGTCGCGGCCCTGTTGATTGGCGGGATCGTCGGCGCGGGTCTCTACGCCGGGCTCTACAATATCGGCGCCGATGTTCCGCACACAAAGCCGACCTATTGGATGATCCAAAGCCTCCGCGACCGCTCCATCGCCGTGCGCGCTCGCAACATCAAGGTCCCGGCCGACCTCAATGACCCCAAGCGCATCGCCGTCGGCGCGGGCCTCTACACCGAGATGTGCAGCGGCTGCCATCTAGGACCAGGGCTTGAGAAGACCGAGATCAGCCAGGGTCTCTACCCGCAAGCGCCCGAACTCTACCGCACCTTGGGTCATAGCCCGGCCCAGGAGTTCTGGATGATCAAGCATGGGGTGAAGATGACCGCCATGCCGGCCTGGGGCCGCACCCACAGCGACGAGTTGATGTGGGACATGGTCGCCTTCGTGCGACAATTGCCATCGATGTCGCCCGAACAATACCAGGCCGCCATCAAGAGCGCCCCGGAAGATCACGACGCGATGATGCGTGACATGCCGGGGATGTCGAACATGCCGATGCCCGCCGGCAAACCTTAGCCTCGCCCGGCGCCTTGGCCTTGGAACCGCAGGACCTCCCAATGACACGTTTCACCCCGGTCTCGCCCATAGCCCGGCGCACCGTTCTGCTGGGCGCGGCTGCGGCGGCCACCCTGCTCGCCGGCTGCGCCAAAGCCGCCGACCCGCTCGCCATTCAGGTCTACAAGACGCCGGTCTGCGCCTGCTGCGGTAAGTGGATCGACGCCCTGGCGTCGGCCGGCCTCAAGCCGCGGGTATCGGTTCTCAACGATCTGACGAGCGTGCGGGCGACCTATGGAGTGCCCGACGCGCTGTCGTCCTGCCACACCGCGCGGATCGGCGGCTACACTATCGAAGGCCATGTTCCACCGGCCGATATCCTGCGGCTGCTGAGAGAACGGCCCAAGGCGCTGGGCCTGGTGCTGCCAGGCATGCCGATCGGTTCGCCCGGTATGGAAATCGCGGGAGCGCCCTCCGAACCCTATGCCACTCTTTTGCTGCTGGACGCCAAGGGCTCCACACGCGTTTTCGCGCGCCATGGCTGACCGCGGACTTCGCGATCGGGAGAATTCTTCACGGCGTCGCGAGGGCTCGGCTCTGAATGGCGCGTATCATCATCGGGCGACCGGGGCGTCGTCTCCTGGAGACAAGTCATGACCACCAAGACCACCTCGACCCTGCTGGCGACGATCGCCGCCGGCGCCATGCTCCTGGGTGCGTCCCAGGCGCTCGCCCACGCCAAGCTGGTGACCGCCAATCCGGCGCCCAACGCCACGGTCGCCGCCCCCAAGGCGCTGAACCTGAAGTTCAGCGAAAAGTTGGAACCGAAATTTTCGGGCTTCGAGATCGCCAACGCCGCCGGCGCGGCTGTCTCGATCAAGACGACGGTCGCCGCCGACGGCATGGGTCTGGAGGGCGCGCTGGCCGCTCCGCTGGCGCCCGGCGCCTATAAGGTCACCTGGCACGCCGTCACCGCCGACGCGCACCGCATGAACGGCGCCTACACCTTCACGGTGCGCTAGGCCCATGATCGAACTGGCCGTCGTTCTCGCGCGCCTGGTCCAGTACATCGGCGCGGCGGTCCTATTCGGATCGCCGCTCTTTTGTCTCTATGGCTTGGCGAGTGGCGGGGTCACGATGATCTGGCCGAGACGCCTGGTCCTGGCTGGCGGCGTGGCCGTGATGATCGGATCGGGTCTCGCCCTGCTGGCCCAGACCGCGATGATGGCCGGAAGCGCGGCCGACGCCTTTGATCGCGAGACCCTGGCGATGGTCGCGACCGGCACGCAATTTGGCCTGTCGGTGATCGTCCGCTTGATCGCGGGTCTCGCCGCCGTGATTGTCGCCCTGGGCGGCCGCCCCTCGCGCGCCTTGTGGTCGGCCGCGTCCGCCCTGGGCGCCATTGCCCTGGGCAGCTTCGCCTGGAGCGGACATGGCGCCGACGGCGCGGGCCTGAGCGGCGCGTTCAAGCTGGTCGCCGACATCGTCCACCTGCTGGCGGCCGGTGTCTGGCTGGGCGCCCTGGCGGCCTTGGCGGCCCTGATCCTTGGCGCTCGCACCCCGAGCGAGACGTCGTTGCGCGAACTCCACCAGGCCCTTGAGGGGTTTTCCGGCGTCGGTTCGCTGGTCGTCGCGGCCCTGGTGCTGACCGGCCTGGTCAATGTCTGGTTCCTCGTCGGGCCGAGCCAAATTGTCTTGGCGGCCTCGACCGCGTGGGGCGTGGCGCTGCTGGCCAAGCTGGTCGTCTTTGGCTTGATGCTCAGCCTGGCCGCGCTCAACCGTTTCGCGCTCACGCCTCGGCTGGAGCGGGATATGGCCCGCGCCAGGGGGACCTCAGCGCTTTCCGCGCTCAAACGCAGCGTGGCGCTGGAATCGGCCGCCGGGCTCGGGGTGCTCGCGCTCGTCGCCTGGCTGGGCACGTTGGCCCCGCCAGCGGCCCTCTAGACTCTACCGCACAATGGATATGGCCGGCAAAGGGCGGCCACTCGGCGGGCTCGGCGGTCACCTCCTGCTCGGCTCCGTTCTTTGGGGCCTTGCCGCATCAGGGCGCTTCGAAATCGCCTTGGGCCGATTGCTTGAGGGATAGACCCAACCGGACGCGTATCCCTCGAAGCGTTTCCTTGTGAGACCTCTTGATGCATGGCCGGTGCTTACACGACGGGACACTCCAAGCTGTGGCGCGTCAGCGGGCGGCGGCTTTACGGCAGTGGGGTGTTCCAAGCCTGCGCAGCGCCGGCAAAACACTGATGAAGCGCCCCCCTCGTCCATCCCAGCGGCTTGATCACGCGCGGAGATTGGCATGAGCGTTAGCGATGGGAATGCCCGCGCGGCCTCGAAGGCGAGCGCGCTTGGGGCCCTGATGATGCGCCAGGCGAGCGGCTACGCCATCGTGTTGCTGGATCCGCAAGGCGTCATCCTCGATATGAACAACGCGACCGAGGTCGTCGGATATTGGCCTCCCGAACAAGTGCGTGGGCGTTCCCACGAACTCTTCTACCCGCCCGACGGAATTGCCGAGGGACGGCCCGCGGCCGATCTGTCTGCCGCGGTGAAGGACGGCCTCCTGGAACGTGACGCTTGGCGCGTTTGTCACGACGGTTCCGAGTATCTTGCACGGCTGACGATAAACGCGCTGTGGGACGAGAGCGGCGTCCTGCGGGGCTTTAGCTGCATCGCGCGCGACATCACCGTGGATGTTGCCGTGCGGGCGTCGATCGAGGCCCGAGAGCAGCATCTGCAGTCCATACTCGCCACCGTTCCCGACGCCATGATCATCATCGACGAGCGAGGTACGATTACCTCGTTCAGCGCGGCGGCCGAGCGCCTGTTCGGCTACGGGGAAAGCGAGCTGCTCGGCAGGAACATCTCCTGTCTCATGCCGGAGCCTGACCGCGGCCGCCACGACCAGTATATCGCCCACTATCTCGAAACCGGCGAGCGCCGCGTCATCGGAATGGGTCGCGTGGTGGTGGGCCAGCGCCGTGACGGGACCACCTTTCCCATGGAGCTATCCGTCGGCCAGGCCGGCGAGGACGGCAGCCGGATCTTCACCGGCTTCGTTCGGGACCTGACCGCGAAGGAGCGTGACGAGCTCAGGCTCAAGGAACTGCAGGCGGAACTCGTTCACGTCTCGCGACTGAGCGCCATGGGCACTATGGCCTCCACCCTCGCCCACGAAATCAACCAGCCTTTGACGGCGGTGGCCAACTACCTTGAGACAATCCGCGATCTGCTGATCGGCGACGCCGAGATCGACCGCTCCCTATTGCGCGAGGCCGTTGGGGAAGCCGCGAGCGAGACGTTGCGCGCAGGATTTATCGTTCGCCGGCTTCGGGATTTCGTCGCGCGCGGCGACGTGGACAAGAGCATCGAGGACCTACCCCGGCTGATCGAGGAAGCCGGCAATCTGGCTCTGGTCGGTGCGCGAGAGCGCGGCGTCAGGAGCTTTTTCAGGTTCGATCTCGAGGCTACGCCGGCCCTCGTCGATCGCGTGCAGATCCAGCAAGTCCTCGTGAACCTCATGCGCAACGCCGTAGAGGCCATGGCGGAATCAGAGGTGCGAGAACTGACCGTGTCGACCTTGCTCCGGCCCGACGGCGCGATCGAGGTGTCGGTCGAGGATACGGGGCCCGGCATTTCCGACGAGATCGCGCCTCGACTGTTCCAGGCTTTCGTCAGCAGCAAGGCCGAAGGCATGGGTCTTGGCCTGTCGATCTGCCGAACGATCATCGAGGCGCATGGCGGACGCATCTTGGCCGACGCGTTGCCGGGCGGCGGCACGGCCTTCCGATTCACACTCATTCATGGGCGGGCGGACGAAGAGAAATGAGAGACAAGCGGATCGTCCATCTCGTCGACGACGAGGAGGCCATAAGAAAGTCCGCAGGGTTCCTGCTGCGGTCCTCGGGCTATCTCGTCCATAGCTACGCGTCCGGCGTAGAGTTCCTGAAGGTCGCCCGGAACGCCGAGGTCGGTTGCGTGCTTCTCGATGTCCGGATGCCTGACATGGACGGGCTTCAGGTGCAGACCGAGATGGCCGCTCGTGGGGTCAACATGCCCGTTGTGGTGGTCACCGGACACGGAGACGTCTCGATCGCCGTGCAGGCGATGAAGGCCGGAGCCATCGACTTCCTTGAGAAGCCCTTCGAGAAGGCGGCCGTGCTCGACGCCGTCGCGCGGGCGTTCGCCCGGCTCGACAATGCCGACATTCGAGCGACGGAAGAGGCCGAAGCGCTGGTGCGCGTTGCAGCGCTAACGCCGCGCGAACAGGAAATCCTGGAGGGTCTGGCCCAAGGCTACCCCAACAAGACTATCGCCTATGATCTGGGCGTGTCTTCGCGCACCGTGGAAGTTCACCGCGCGAGCTTGATGACGAAATTGGGAGTTCACTGCCTTTCCGACGCGCTGAGGATCGCCTTTGCGGCCGGTATGGGGGCGTCCTCCAAGCGCTAGGACGTTTACGTAGCGACTGCGCGGGGCGGGTCTGAGATCGTATCTCTACCCCTGCCCTGTGCGAGCGTACCCAAACCATGCCCCCGACCACCGGCTATACGGCCGAGCAGCGCTTTACGATCCTGCTGTCGGATGACGATCATGGGGTGCGCCGGTCGATCCAGCTGATGCTGACGGCCCGTGGCTATCACGTGCGGGGATATACCAGCGGGCGCGCCCTTCTGGCCGATCCCCAGTCGTTGTGCGCCGACTGCCTCATCGTCGACTACCGGATGCCCGACATCGACGGCCTGGCGCTTCTCAAGGGTCTCAGGAGTAAGGGCTGGCGGGGCGGCGCCATCATGATCTCCGCCTATTATGACCCGCGGCTGGAAAAGCGGGCGCAAGAGGCCGGCTTTGACGATGTGATCGCAAAGCCGATCATTTTCAGGGCTGTTCTTGACGCTGTGGCGCGACACTCGAATGATCAGCAACGCCTCGCTGGTAGCGCCTGATCGCTCGGAGCGCGCCTAGAGTGAATGGGACTGGGCAAAATAGGTCGCCGCGTCGCGCGCCATCTGGCCCACGCACCACTTGGCGTAGAATGGCGCCAGGAACGGGCCTAGCCAGCGGCCGAGCAGGCCCGGCGGAAGGTTGTAGGCGATCCAGACGCGCAGGTCCGAACCACCAGCCACCGGTGTGATGTCGAAGCCCATCCGGTAGGCGCCGACCACGAGTAGGCGTGGGTGGCCGACCGTTTCCCAGGCCTTGCGGCGCGGCGGCTCGCGCTCCGTCACGACTTCGTCCACGTAGAGGGAGATTCCGAACGCCGAGCCGCCCATCTTGATGTGGGAGCCTATGGCCTGACCGCGCCTCCCATCGAACTCAAAGGTCATGCGGCCGCCGCCCATCATCGCGGAGGGCTGTTCCATGTGCGCGCCCAGCCGAGTCTGATCGTCGAGTCGGGCGAAGACAGCGGTCGCCGGCGCCGCGATATGGACCAGGGTCTCTAGGTTTGTCGGCATCGTCGTTCTTCCGGACGGCGAGTCATGAACCACTGCGGGGTCCATCCGACAGGTCGAGCACGACCCGGCCCTCGATCTCGCCGCGACGCATGCGGTCGAAAACTGCATTGATGTTCTCGAGCCGATCGGTCGAGACGGTGGCGCGCACCTTTCCCTCACCGGCAAAGGCCAGAGCCTCTTGCAGGTCCAGCCGCGTGCCGACGATCGAACCGCGGATGGTGATCCCGTTGAGCACGGTGTCGAAGATGGAGAGGGGGAAATCCCCCGGCGGCAATCCATTCAGGGCGACGGTGCCGCCTCTGCGCACCAGGCCCAGCGCCTGGGCGAAGGCCTTTGGCGAGACGGCGGTCACGAGGACGCCGTGGGCGCCGCCGATCTCCTTCTTGAGCACCGCCACCGGGTCGGCGTGGAGCGCGTTGACGGTCACGGTCGCACCAAGAGCGCGCGCCAGGGCCAGCTTCTGGTCATCGATATCGACGGCGGCGACGTTCAATCCCATCGCTCTAGCGTATTGGACAGCCATGTGCCCAAGGCCGCCGACGCCAGAGATGGCCACCCAGTCGCCCGGCTTGGCCTCGGTCATCTTGAGGCCCTTATAGACCGTGACGCCCGCGCACAGCACGGGGGCGATCTCGACGAAGCCGACGTTGTCGGGCAAGTGGCCGACATAGTTGGGATCGGCGAGCACATAGTCAGCGAAGCTGCCGTTCACCGAATATCCGGTGTTTTGCTGCAGTTCGCAGAGGGTCTCCCAGCCGCCGAGGCAATGAACGCAGTGACCGCAGGCGGAGTAGAGCCAGGGCACGCCGACGCGGTCTCCTTCCCGGACATGGGTGACGCCCGCGCCCACGGCGACCACATGGCCGGCGCCCTCATGGCCTGGAATAAAGGGCGGATTGGGCTTGACCGGCCAATCGCCCTGCGCGGCGTGCAGATCGGTGTGGCAAACCCCGGCGGCGGCGATCTTGACCAGGATCTGGCCGGGGCCGACCTGCGGAACCCGCACCTCCTCGATCACGAGCGGCTGGCCGAAGGCGCGGACCACGGCCGCCTTCATTGTCTTTTCCATGGGTGTCCTCAGCAGCCGGTCAGAACAGACCCAGGGGCGCCTCGTCGTAGGAGACGAGGAGGTTCTTGGTTTGCTGGTAGTGATCCAGCATCATCTTATGGTTCTCACGGCCAAAGCCCGAGGCCTTGTAGCCGCCGAACGCGGCGTGGGCCGGGTAAACGTGGTAGCAGTTCGTCCAGACCCGCCCAGCCTGCAGAGCGCGGCCGACGCGGTAGGCGTTGTTGCCGTTGCGCGACCAGACACCGCCGCCAAGGCCGTAGGGCGTGTCATTGGCGATATCGATCGCCTCTTCGACGCTGCTGAACCGCGTCACCGAAAGCACCGGGCCGAAAATCTCTTCCTGGAAGATCCGCATGCGGTTCTCACCGACGAACACGGTCGGTTGGACGAAATAGCCCTGGTTCAGCTCGCCGCCCGGAAGCGCTCGCTCTCCGCCGATCAGGCACTCGGCGCCCTCGGCCTTGCCGATCTCGACATAGCCGAGGATCTTGCGCAGTTGGTCCTCGGAGGCCTGCGCGCCGACCTGAGTGACCGGATCCAGCGGGTCGCCCTGACGGATGGCCGCGACGCGGCCGAGCGCCCTTTCCATGAACCTGTCGAAGATCGATTCATGCACCAGCGCGCGTGATGGGCAGGTGCAGACCTCGCCCTTGTTGAAGGCGAACAGCGCAAACCCCTCCAGGGCCTTGTCGAGGAAGCGATCGTCCTGATCCATCACGTCGGGCAGGAAGATGTTGGCCGACTTGCCACCGAGTTCCATCGTCTGGGGGATCAGATGGTCGGCGGCGTAGTGCATGATCTGGCGCCCGGTCGTCGTCTCCCCGGTGAAGGACACCTTGGCGATCCGCGGATTCTCCGCGATCGCGCGACCGACGGTCCCGCCGGGACCCGTCAGGACGTTGAGGACGCCCGGCGGCAGGATGTCAGCCGTCAGTTCGGCGAACAACAGCAGGGTCAGCGGCGTCTGAGAGGCAGGTTTGATCACGGTGCAGTTGCCCGCCGCCAGCGCCGGGGCGATTTTCCACGCCGCCATCAGCAGCGGGAAATTCCATGGGATGATCTGGCCGACCACGCCGAGCGGTTCGCGGAAATGGTAAGCGATGGTGTTGTCGTCGATGGTCGAGATGGCGCCTTCCTCCGCTCGGATGCAGCCGGCGAAATAGCGGAAGTGGTCGATCGCCAAGGGAACGTCGGCGGCGCGCGTCTCGCGGATGGGCTTGCCGTTGTCGATCGTCTCGGCGAGGGCGAAGAATTCGAGATTGTCCTCCAGCCGGTCGGCGATGCGGTTGAGCATTCGGGCGCGATCCGAGGGCGAGACCCGGGCCCAGGCCGCCTTGGCGCCGTGAGCGGCGTCGAGGGCGAGTTCCACGTCTTCAGGCCCGGACGATGCGAAGGTGGCGATGGCGCGGCCATTGATTGGGCTATGGTCGGTGAATGAGGCGCCGCCGAGCGGCGCGACCCATCGTCCACCAATCCAGTTGTCGTAGCGCTCGCGGAAGAGCGGCGTGGATTTGACGGTCTTGATGGCTTGCTCGAACATGACGCCGCTCCTCCAATGGTGAGATCGAACGGTATTTGTCAGCCAGGCGGGGAGTGAATAGGTAGAGTCCGCAGAACTCACCCCCCAACCTTGACTTAAGAAAAGCCCGCATCCCGATCACCGGGGCGGGCCTTTCCTCCTCATCAACGCCGTTTTACATGTGGTCTTTCATCGGCATGGGCGCGTCCGGCTTATCAGCGGGCATGGCGGGCATGGCGGGCATCGTCTTGCCCTTGCAGCCGGAGCCGTCGCTGCAGCCCATCTTCATGCCCGACGAGGCCGGCGGGTCCTTCTTGGGCGGCATGCCAGCCATGTTCGCCATGCCCGCCGCATGGTCCTTCATCATCTGTTCGTGCATCTGGTCGCCGCCGTGCTGCATCCCTTGCTGATGCTGCGGGGTCGGCTTGGCGGCGGCGGCCGGCTTGGCCGGCATGGGCATCTTCATGTCGTCGTCGGCGTGTGCCGCCGATCCCAGCGCAAGAAGGCTGAGGGCGGCGATCAAGAGTGACGTCTTGCGCATTGGGTTTCTCCAAGAAAAAGGGGCCGTTCTAGGCTGAGGGAGCATGGTTTTCGCCCTCGGCCAGCTTGCGGTCAGCATGCGTGGCGGCGATCGGCGGCCATATACGTGGAGTTCACATCGACGATGCTCGTCCTACCGTTCGTCGCCAGAGCAACGGCGGCGAACCGGCCGTCGCCTCTCAACGACTGGTCATCGCCATCATCGCGCAGCTGGCCGCACAGTCGCGGCAGCTGGCCGCGCATCGCTGCATCCGCACATCGTCGAAGCCGGCGCAGTCCTTCGAACAGGCCTCGCAGGCCTTGGCGCAGGCCTCGCAGAGGACCGTATGGATCGGCGATCCCCGCATCATCGACGTCGCCGTCGCCTGGCAGAGGTCGGCGCAATCCAGCAAGATCGCGATATGGCCCGGGGCGGCGTGGGCGCCGCCCTTCTCCAGGCTATGCCGGGACGTCTCAATGCACAGACGATAGGTGGCGAGGCAGGCGTCGATGCAGGCCTGCATCGACATGGCGCCCTGACCAGGGGCCATGGTCGTGGGCTGGGCCCGGGCAGCGGCGGCAACGGCGGCGAGCGCCAAGCTCGAGACGAGAAGTCCGCGTCGGTCTTGCATAGGGTGTCTCCGATCAGGTTGACGAGGCGGCGGCGGGCGGCGTCGACGATGCTCCAGGCCTGCGCCCCCTGGTCGCCCCCGGTGCTTGGGACGAAGCCGCGACGGCCTCCCGGGCCATGCGCGTGTCCTGCCAGGGCCAATGGCCGTTGATCTCGACCCCGAGCGAGATGCTGAGGAAGGTGCGCACCAGAACGAGTCCGGCCAGCACGATCAGGTCATCGAGGGTGGGGTTGATGACCAGCGATTTGACGATGTCGCCCGCGACCAGGAATTCGAGACCGAGCAGGATGCTGCGGCCCAGGGCCGAGCGGAACGGGCTGTAGGCCTCGGAATGGTCGGCGCGCCAGGCGCGCTTGAGGAACAGGAAGGTGGCCAGGGCGGCCCCGGCCAAGATCGTCAGGGCGCCGGCCAGTTCGAGGACGACCACGGCCAGCTTGAAGAAGGCGCTGAGGATGTCGCCGGTAAAATCAGTGGTGATCATACCAGCCTCGCTTGCGGATGTTGTTGAAGCTGTCGGTCGTGTGACAGGCGGAGCATTGATCGACGCGCGCCTTCTCCCCGGCGACCCGTTGCGACACCATGCTAAAATGCATCATCTGGTGACTGGGCGGCGGCTTGTGGCATTCGGAGCATTGGGTCGAGTTGACCGAGGGATGCCGATACCCCTCGACGCGCCAACTGGTCACGCTGTGGCAACTGGCGCAGGTCTCTCCGAACAATCCCTGGTGCGGGTCCCGGATCGAATGGCAGCTGGCGCAGTCCAGGCCGGCGGTCCCGGCATTCCTGGCCACCGCCGGAATCCCCATCGGATGCTTCCAGACCTTCGGATCCAACAACGCCGGATGGTTCATGCGGGCGAGACTACGGCCGCCGTCGTGCTCGACGTGGCACGATGTGCACTCGGCGACGGTCGCGTGGAACTGGGTCGACTGCTTGCCGCCGAAATCCTGCCCGGCATGGCAGCTCAGGCAGGTTTTCGTCTCCACGCCCTTCAGCGGCGTGTGGCAGGTCGTGCATTGACCGGCGAAGGTCTGGTGGGCTGCGGAGAGCGGCCCTGGTGAAACAAGACCTTCGATCATGCCGCTGTTGGCCGGCGTATTCGTCCGCATGACCGCCGGCAAGCCGACCACAACGACCAGCAGCGCCGCGATGAACAGGCCATAGAACAGCGTCGATCGCTTCATAGCCAACGCAGCCCGTAATAGAGGGCCGCCCCGACGTGGAGCAGGATCAGCCCATAGAGAATGACCCCGGCCACGATATGCAGCAGGCGCCACTTGGCGAACAGCGAACTGGTCGCGGCTTCCGCCCGAACGGCGTATTCGCTGTCCGACAGCGCGGCGGCCAGCGTCGCCTTGTCGGCGGGCGCCGGCGCCGCGGGCGGGTCACCCGGCCTGAACAACAAGCGGGCCAGCCGACCGAGTTGGCGCGGCGGCGGCTCCACGCCCGTGGGCGGCGGCGGCAGGTTCAGATAGGCCGCCTTGAGCGAGGCCAGCTCGGTCTTGCGCCCGCGCAGCGCCCGCGCCAGCTCGGCCAGGAGAAATCGGCCAACGAACCCGCTCAGGACGGTGAGCAGCAGGAGGCCGGTCAGCATCACCCCGAGGGGACTGTCGAGCTTGTGCGCCGCGTGAAGCAGGGCGAGCAGCGGCGCGAGCACGCCGGCGTAGACGTGGACCGCCAAGAGGGTCGGCTTGGCCACAAATCTCGACAGGAACCGGTCGACAGCGCCGATGTGCTTGGCCGCCACATAGGGGAGCGTCAGCAACATCATCAGCACGGCGAGAACGCCAAGCATGCCGCCGGCGAAGCTGCCCGGAAACCGCGACGAGACGTGGATCATGAACCCCAGCGGGAAGACGAGGATGAAGCCCGCGAGCAGCGCCACGAGGATGTCGCCACGCTCGCGCATCAGGCTTCGACCACGAGCGGCTTGCCGGTCGTCTTAGCCTGGCAGGCGAGGATGTAGCCCTGGACCTTGTCCTCCGGCGCGAGGCCGGACTCAACGGCCATGGTGACCTCGCCGTCGATGAGCTTGGTGACGCAGACGCCGCATTCGCCGACACGGCAGGAGTAAGGAATCTCGACTCCCGCGCCTTCGGCGGCTTCGAGCACCGTCTGGGTGGCGGGCAGCGGCGCCGAGACCCCGGAAACCGAAAAGGTGATGGTGGCGGCTAAGGTTTCCGCCCCCCCTGCGGGCGGCGGCGTTGGCGTCGGGCCGGGCTTGCCCACGGCCGGGGCGACGGTCGCGGCTTGGGCCGGCGGCTCGAGCGGATCGATCGGCAGGGACGCCGGCCCGAACGCCTCGGTATGGAGCTGCGCCTCGGGGACGCCAAGCTCGGCGAGTTGGGCCTTCATGGCCGCCATCATGGCCGGCGGACCGCAAAGGTGAATGCGGCGGCGCGCGAGGTCCGGGACCACGCTGGTGAGCATCTCCTTGGTGATCGGCCCTTCGGCCCCATGCCACACGGTGCCGGGCGCCCGGTGCATGGCGGCGAAGACGTGCAGGTTCTCGTGGCGGCGTTCGAGGCGCTCGATGTCCTCGCGGAAGGCAAATTCTTCGGTCGACCGTGCGCCGTAGAGGAAGAAGATCTCGCCTGGCCAGGCGGTGTCAGTGAGATAGCGCAGGACCGACATCATCGGCGTGATCCCGACGCCGCCGGCGATGAGCACGACGCTGTCAGCGTCGGTCCCCGTGAAGGTGAAGGCGCCAAAGGGGCCAGAGATTTTGACTAACTCTCCGACCTTCACGTGATCGTGGAGAAAGCGCGAGACAGCGCCCTGCTCTTCGCGCTTCACGGAGAGTTCGACATGGGCGCGCTGGGTCGGGGATGAGGCGATGGTGTACGACCGGCGCGCGGTCTTGCCAGGCTCGGGCTCCACCTCGACCTGGAGAAACTGCCCGGGAAGAAAGTCGAACGGCAGCCGGTCGGCGGCCGGGTCGGCGAGCCGGAAGGTCAAGATGGTCGGCGTTTCGCGCAGGATCTGCGCGACTCGCAACGCGCCGGTCCAGCTTCTTGGCTTGCGCGGCGTCGCGCCGGACGGGTCCAAGGCGCTGCTTGGGGCCACAGCCTTCGCCCCGCCTGGCGCGACGGTCGCGGCCGGAGCCGGCGCGGCGGCTTTTCGGTCGTTTCCAGCCGCGGCCGAGACCGCCGTGGCGCCTGGCGCAGCCGGCGCCCCGGCGACGATCTTGCGGATGCGTTGCAGGCGAAACAGTTGCAGGGCGATGAGGCTGGCGCTGACGAGCGTCAGAAATAACATCAGCAGCAGATGCGCCGGCGAAATCCCGAACGGATGGGCGGCGTGCTCGCCCGACAGGACCGTGCCGACCGAAAGCTGCGTCCGGAACCAATTGGTCGCAACGTTCGGTCCCGAGGTCTCGCCTTCCAGAGCGCTCTTCGCGGCCGCGCTGCTGGCGTAGAGATCGGCGCCCTCTCGAAGCTTCCGCGCCGCCGCCGCACGGGCGGTCGAATTGGAGGCGTGCATGCCTTCGGCGGCGCCCTCGCCCGCGAGGACAAGGCCGTTGTGGACCCGCGCCTCCGTGTCTCGCGCCAGCGCTTGGCGGGCCTCAGAATCGAGGCCTGGTAGGCCCAGCAGGCGCGAGAAGAACGGACCGTTGTTCTGGCCGGGGCCGCAACAGCCCGCCATCTGGTCCATCTTCTCCATCATCCCCCCCATCCCCGCCATGGCGGCGTCCTGGGGCGCGCCCGCCCCCGGCATGGCGGTGGTTGGCATGGCGGGTGTCGGCATGGCGGAGGCGGACGCGGGCGCCATCGCGCCAGGCGCGGCTGGGTCGGCGGCCACGGGATGATGGGCGGCGTGCTCGTCAGCGTCCTGCGCCGGCGCCGGCGCCGCGGCGGCGGCGACGACGACCAAAAGCGCGACCGCGAGCAGACCTGAAAGGGTTGTCGGTAAGCGCATCGATGGCCCCCGCCCCCCAAGGCTCACATGTGCTTCATCGGCGCGGGCGGGCTGTCGGCGGGCGGCGGCGCGTCGGGCTTGGCGGCGCCCGCGCGCATGTCGGCATGATCCATCGCCTGTTTGTGATGATGTTCCATGTCGGCGACCTCGTTGCCGGTCCCATCGGCGGGCTGGGCCGACGCATCAGCGGGCGAAGGCGGCGGCGTCGATCCGACGGGGTTCGTCGTGCTCGCGGTAGCGGCCGCCGGTGTGTTGGCGGTCGAGGTTGAGCTGTCGCGGTTGCAGCCGGCGAGTGCGAGTCCCGCCATGACCGCCACGCCGCTGATCAGCAGCGATCGGCAGTTGCCGTTGATTGTCATCAAGGTCTTCCTTTTGCGAACGTGTGGTCCGGGTGACCAGAGCGCTGATCACCCGGCGCCGATCATTTCGACTGCCGCAGGATCTGCCGGCAGCGATCGTGCGAGAGGTTCATGGGGTTGCGCCCCTGTCCCTTCATCTCCGAGTGATCGTGTCGGTCGGCGACCCCCATATCGCTCTCCATCTGACGACAGCTGGCGATCTGGCTCTCGGTCGGCGCCGTGGTGGCGCAAGCGCTGAGAAGCGTGGCGGCTGCAAGGGCTGCAGCAACTGCATAAGTCTTCATGGTCATTCCTTCGCTGTCAGGTTTCACGGTTCTTCTCCCCCCTCGTCGTTTCTGGCTTCGCCGCGGCGCGGGCGCGGGGCCTCGCCGAAATGAAGGCCAGGATCGGGCAGTCGCGGGTTGGGGCCTCGCCCGGACACGCCGCAGCCAGCCCCTCTAGAATCGTTCGGATAAGGTTGAGCTCATCCACGCGCGTCTCCGCCTGGCGGATCTTGTCGCACGTGATCGCGAGCACAGCCGTAGCTCTGGCGGTGTCAGACGTCTGTAGGGTGAGAAGCTCGCTGGTTTCGGCGAGCGTGAAGCCCAACCCCTGTCCCGAACGGATGAATCTGAGCCGGAGAAGATCGTCGTCGCCGTAGAGCCGATAGCCCGCGCCCGACCGACCCGGCGAAAGCAGCAAACCCGTCCGTTCGTAGTAGCGAATGGTGTCGCGGCTGACACCCGCGGCCGTAGCCAGTTCGCCGATTTTAAACTTTCCCATGGCATCCGCCCCTTCTGCAGGTTGGACCGTGGTCCAAGGTCAAGCGAGGCATGCGGGGTTTGCTCAAGGTTTCTGAGCTAAGGCCCCGGTCGATGTCCTGCTCGGCGGAAGGGGGGGCGGACGCCGCCCCCCGATGGATCAGTTGCGAACGAGTTCGACGATGTCGTGCTTGGCGGCGGCGCCGTCGGCGACGCGCACATGGGCGAAGTGTTCGTCGAAGATAT
This sequence comes from Caulobacter sp. FV1ye6ST, assembly GCF_058681225.1. NCBI lineage: Bacteria > Pseudomonadati > Pseudomonadota > Alphaproteobacteria > Caulobacterales > Caulobacteraceae > Caulobacter > Caulobacter sp. FV1ye6ST. The sequence continues at coordinate 1,931,897 of NZ_CM178733.1, read as the reverse complement.
GGTCGATCGTCACGTGGCCGACGAGATCACGGCGATACGACGGGGGACCCTTTGCTGGGCCCGGAAGGGTCTTGACCCGATAGACCTCCAGGCTTTGGCCAACTTCAGCCCCATCGGCCTTGCCGATGCAGATGACCGTGCCGGTGCTGTCGGCCTGGACGATCGAGCCCCGCATGAAGAAGGTGTGGCCGATGCCCTGGGCCAGGACGGGGGTGGCGGCCAGCATCGCGACGCCAGCCAGAGCCGCTACGATCGACTTTTTCACGATTGTCTCCTTTGAAGTTGAGCCGCTCGGAGAGACCGAGGGGAATGAGGTTTCCTTCCCCACCAGGACTAAGGTCCCGGGTCCCGGGTCTGAATACGTAGATGTCACATCGCGTATTTTTCGAGGATCTCTTCAAATGGCGCCGGCGAGCCTCACCGATCTTTCAAGCTGCTTTCGCCGGTGGTTTCGTCGTCGCCAATGGTCGTCGCCAAAGGGAGCGCGTCGGCAACGGGCCACGACTGCGGGGCAGGAGCTCGATGGTCCGCGGCCTCACCCACCCAGCTGCAGTACGCGCCAGCGCGCGTAGCCCCGCCCAGCCAGGTGCGCGTCGGCCGGTTGGGCGGGGCTGCGGCGCGAACCTTCCCATAATGGGCAAGGTCTTGAAACCAAAGGCGATTCTCAAGCTGTTAGGTAGTTCGGCGCTAGGCTTGGCCATGACCGTCGGCCCAGCGCCGCGACACCAGGCCCGATGACCATGCCGCTGAACCTCAAATCCCTCACCAGCCTGCGGTTCTTCGCCGCCATGTGGGTCGTGGCCTATCATTTTTGGCCCAACCTCGGCCTGGCCATGCCCGCCGTAATCGCCAAGGGCTATCTGGGCGTTGAGCTGTTCTTCGTGCTCTCTGGCTTCATCCTTTGCCACGTCTACCTGGAAAATTTTGGCCAGGGTCGGTTCGACTACCGCGAGTTCCTCTGGGCTCGCCTGGCGCGGATCTATCCGGTTCATCTGGCGGTTCTGTTGGGCTTGATGCTGCTGATCGCGACGGCCGCCATGATGGGCGTTTCGGCGGGCGACAAGCTGCTGATCTGGCCATCCCTGCCAGCCCAACTGACCCTGACCCAGGCTTGGGGCCTGTCGCCGCTGGGCGGCTGGAACCATCCGTCCTGGTCGATCTCCGCCGAATGGTTCGCCTATCTGAGCTTCCCGGTCTTCGCGTTCTTGGCCTGGCGGCTGATCAGCCGGCCAAGACTGGCCCTGGTCCTGGCTTTGGGCTTGGTGGTGGCGCTCAATATCGGCTTCCCGGCCGTCGCCGGCTTTCCCCTGACCAAGGCTACCTTGCTCTGGGGAGCCCTGCGGATCGTGCCGTGTTTCGCGCTCGGCTGCGCGATCTGGCTGGCCTGGCGCGCTGATCTGGTCACCGGCAAACCCTCGGGCCTCGGCCTGACTCTCATGGCGCTGTCCGGCGTCGTGGCCGCGGCGCTCTTGCAGGCCCCGGACTTTGTCGCCGTGGCGCTGTTTGGCGCGCTGATCCTGGGTCTGGCGGCGATCTCCACCTCAGGCTCGTCATTCCTGGCCCAACCGGCCCTGGTCTATCTCGGCGAGGTCAGCTTCGCCGTCTACATGGTCTGCATTCCTTGGGAGTCGGTCTTCACCCAAGGCCTGGGCAAGGTCATCGGGCTGGAGCCCTCCCATATGCCCATAGGCTTGTGGCTGGCGCTCTATGTTGGGGTCATCCCCGTGGCCATGGTCTTGCATCACGCCGTCGAGCGGCCGATGCGCACGCTGATGCGCCGCCATGGTCCGCCCTTCGGCCGCGCCAGGGCGGCGAGCCCCGCCCCGGCCAACGCCTGATGACGGGGTCGCGTAAACAGACTAGGGTGAAGCCATGCTGAGACATGCGCTCGCTTTCCTGGCCGCCATGGCCGTCGCGTTCAGCCCGCTGGCGGTCAACGCCGCGCAGGCTGATTGCGACATGGCCGGCATGGACATGAGCGCGATGAGCATGACGATGCCCGCCGCTGAAACCGCCCCCGACACCGCCCAGCCAGACCCCTGTTGCGACCACGGCAAGGCGATGTCGGCCAAGGACTGCGCCAAGGCCTGCGCCACCAGTTGCGCGCTGGCGGTCGGGGTGCCCGGCGACGCGGCGATCAGCCATTCGCCGATCGTCTACCGCGTCGAGGTCAGTTGGTCCAACACCAGCGGCCAGACCCACGATCCCATCCCGGAAGATCCTCCTCCAAGATCGCTGATCTAGCGACCGGCCAAGCGCCGGTCTGACGCTTCCGCGCCCGCCGTCGTGCATCCCACACCCGGCCAAGCGCGCGGTCGCTTGCCCGCTCGCGGGCGCTTCAGATCACGATTTTCAAGGAACGATTCCATGACTCTTCGCACCACGATGCTGGCCGCCTTGGCCGCCGGCCTGACCTTCGCCGCCTCGGCCGCCCTGGCCGCCAAGCCCGCGCCTTGCAGCCACCTGCAGGCCCAGTCCCCGCCGTCCAATCCCAAGGACGTTTTCCGGACCGCCCTGCGCATCTGCGACATGCCGGCCAACTGCGGGATGATGTCGATGATGGCCGGCCCGGCTTCCCCGGCCAAGCCTGAAGCCACGGGCCCGACCCGCTAGGATCGGCTGAACCGGGCGGCGGGCAATCCCCTCCCGTCGCCCGCTCGGTCGGCTCCGGCGGACTGGCTGCAACCGCTCCGCCGGAGCGCCTCTCCCCTTCTCGCGCGGCGGCCGACGCCGCGCGCTACGCGACAGGATCTTCTGTTCAATGCGCTTCATACTGCTTCTGGCGGGCAGCCTTAGCCTGGCCAGCGCGGCCCAGGCTGGCCCTCTGACCTTCGAAGCCGCTCAGCGGCTGGCCCTGCAGTCACCGGCTCTGGATGGAACCGCCGCCGATCTGGAGGCCGCCAAGGCCCAGGGACGGGCGGCCGGCAAGTTGCCCGATCCCAGGTTACGGCTGGGTCTGGACAATGCCCCGATCTCCGGACCGCCGGCCGGGACGTTCGGCGGCGACAGCATGACCATGGTCAGCGTCGGCTTGATGCAGGATCGGCCCAGCGCCGCCAAGCGCGAGGCCGCGCGTCGAGCCGCTTCGGCCGAGGTCTCGACCGCCGGCGCCCGCCAGGCGCTGGTGGCGCGCGAGACGCGGCTGGCCGTCGCCCTGGCCTGGATCGATCTCTACTACACCGACCAGAAGCTGGCCGCGCTCGCCGCGGTCGAGAAAGCGATCACGCCGCTGCGCGACACCGCGCCGGCTGCCTTGACGGCTGGCGACGCTCGCCCGGGCCAGACCCTGGAAGCGCAACAGAAGCTGGCCCTGCTGGCCGATCGGCGCAGCGAACTGCTGGCCGACCGCGCCCGCGCCGCCGCCGAACTGACCCGCTGGACCGGAGAGCCAGGGCCACAACCCATCGGACCGGCGCCCGATTTTCCCATCGACCCCGAGACGCTGCGCGCCGGCCTCCCCGACCATCCCAGCCTCATGGCGCTGGATGCGGCGCGCCAAATGGCCGGAGCCCAGCTGGCCCAGGCCCGCGCCGAGGCCCATCCCGACACCAGTTGGGACATCGCCTATCAGAAGCGCGACGGCGCCTACGGCGACATGGTGTCGCTAGGAGTGACCTTCGGCCTACCGCTGTTTGGCCAATCCCGGCGCGAACCGCTAATCGCCGCCCAGAGCGCGCGGGTTCGCGGCGCGGAGAGCCAGAAGGCGGCGGGCGCGCGCCAACTTCTCGCCGCGCTGGAGAGCGACCTCGCAGACCACCAGATGCACCATGAGCAGTTGGCGAGGGCCCAAGAGACCTTGGCGCCGCTGGCCCAGCAGCGCGCCGACCTGGAGACCGCCAGCTACGGCGCCGGCCGCGCCAGCCTGACCGACGTGCTCGGCGCTCTGCTCGATCTGGCCGAGACCAAGCTTTCGATCCTCGACCGCCAAGCCCTCGTCACGCGCGACAGCGCCAAGATCAACCTGACCTATGGAACCGCGTCATGAGCCGCGCCACGACCCTTTCGCCCCGATCCCTGATCGCGGGCGCCGCCGCCATCGCCCTTCTGGCTGCGGCCGGGGGCTATGGCCTGGGCCAGTGGCGCAAGGCGCCCGTCCCGGCGGCGGGCGATGCGCCCGGCCGCAAGGTTCTCTACTGGTATGATCCGATGGTGCCGGCCCAACGCTTCGACAAGCCGGGCAAGTCGCCGTTCATGGACATGCAGCTGGTCCCCCGCTACGCGGACGAAGCCGCGAGCGCGGCGTCGCCTGGCGTGGCCGTCGATCCGCGCGGCGCCCAGACCCTGGGCCTGCGTTTGGCCCGCGCCGAGATGACGCCGCTCGCCTCTGGCTTGACCGTCCCGGGGTCGATCGACTTCAATCAGCGTGACCTGGCCATCGTCCAGACCCGAACCGCCGGCTTCGTCCAGCGTGTCTATGGCCACGCCCCCGGCGACATCGTCGCGGCCGGCGCGCCGATCGCAGACCTGCTCAATCCCGACTGGGCCGGCGCGCAGACCGAATATCTGGCCGTGCGCCGCGTCGGCGATCCGCGCCTGACGGCTGCGGCGCGCTCACGCCTGGTCTTGGCCGGGATGAGCGAGCCCTTGATCGCCGCGGTCGAGCGCGGCGGCAGGGTCCAGCCGATCTCCACGGTGCGCGCGCCGATCGGCGGGGTGATTCAGACCTTGGACGTCCGGGCCGGCATGAGCCTGACCTCGGGCCAGACCCTGGCGCAGATCAGCGGCCTGTCGAGCGTTTGGCTGATCCTGTCGGCCCCCGAGGCCCAGGCCGGACTGATCAAGATCGGCCAGGCGGTTTCCGCCCAGTTGGCCGCCTTTCCTGGCGAGACCTTCAACGGCCGGGTCAGCGCCATCCTGCCTTCCGCCCAAGTCGACAGCCGCACCCTGCAGGTACGGGTCGAACTGGCCAATCGCGACGGCCGGCTGCGGCCGGGCATGTTCGCCACGGCCAGTCTCGGGAGTGATGCGGCGCCGGTCCTGACCGTCCCCAGCGAGGCGGTGATCCGCACCGGCCGTCGGGACTTGGTGATGCTGGCCCAGGGCGGCGGCCGCTACCAGGCCGCCGAGGTCCGTGTCGGTCGACAGGCCGGCGGTCGCACCGAAATCCTCGGCGGCCTGAAGGCTGGCGATCAGGTCGTGGCCTCCGGCCAGTTCCTGCTCGACTCGGAAGCCAGCCTCGCCGGCTTGGAACCCAGGCCGCTGTCGGCGGATGAACCGGTGAACTCAATGCCGGCGGGTCCGGCCACGAAGTCCGCCGCGCCGGCGATGAAGCCGGCGCCGGCCGCCGCCAAGGCGCTGTTGCAAGCGGAGGGACGCATCGAGGAGATCACCGCCGATACCATCACCCTGAGCCATGGACCGGTGCCGGCGATCGGCTGGCCGGCGATGACCATGACCTTCAAGCTCGATCCGCCAAGCCTGGCTCGGGGATTGAAGGCGGGCGACCAAGCGGCGTTTGGCTTCGAACAACGTCCTGACGGGCCCGCCGTGCGCAGCCTTCGCCGCGTGGAGGCCAGCCGATGATCGCCGCCGTCATTCGCTGGTCGCTGGGCAACCGCTTCTTCGTGCTGCTCGGGGCCCTGGTCCTGCTGGCCGGCGGGCTGGTGGCGCTGCGCGAAACGCCGCTCGACGCCCTGCCTGATCTCTCCGACGTCCAGGTGGTGATCCGCACGCCAGCCCAGGGCCAGGCGCCGCGCCTGGTCGAGGACCAGATCACCTATCCGCTGGCCACCACCATGCTGTCGGTGCCGGGCGCCAAGACCGTGCGCGGCTATTCCTTCTTCGGCGACAGCTTCGTCTATGTGCTGTTCGCCGACGGGACCGATCCCTATTGGGCCCGCTCGCGGGTCCTGGAATCGCTGAGCCAAGTCCAGAGCCGGCTCCCGGCCGGGGCCCGCCCTGCCCTGGGTCCCGACGCCACGGGTGTGGGATGGATCTTCGAATACGCCCTGGTCGACCGAACCGGCCGCCATGACCTCAGCCAACTGCGATCCTTGCAGGACTGGTTCGTGCGCTATGAGCTCAAGACCCTGCCGGGCGTGGCCGAGGTGGCCAGTATCGGCGGCATGGTGCGTCAGTACCAGGTGGTGCTCGACCCGCAGAAGCTGGCGGCCTACGGGGTCACCCACCAGGCCGTGGTCGACGCGCTGAACCGGGCCAACCAGGAAGCCGGCGGCTCCGTCGTCGAGATGGCCGAGGCCGAATACATGGTTCGGGCCAGCGGCTATCTGAGCAGCCTGGACGACTTCGCCGCCGTACCGGTCAAGACCGCGGCCGGCGGCGTGCCGATCGCCCTGGGTCAGGTCGCCACGATCCAGATCGGACCGGAGATGCGCCGAGGGGTCGCCGAACTCAATGGTCAGGGCGAGGTTGCCGGCGGCGTGGTCGTTCTGCGTTCGGGCGAGGACGCGCGCGCCACGCTCAAGGCCGTGCAGGACAAGCTGAAGACGCTCAAGGCCAGCCTGCCGCCAGGCGTTGAGATCGTCACCACCTACGACCGATCGGGCCTGATCGACCGCGCCATCGACAACCTGAAATCCAAACTCTTCGAGGAGTTCATCGTCGTCGCCCTGGTCTGCGCGCTCTTCCTTTGGCATCTGCGCTCGGCCCTGGTGGCGATCATCGCCCTGCCCCTGGGCGTGCTGGCCGCCTTCATCGTCATGCGGGCCCAGGGCGTCAACGCCAACATCATGTCGCTGGGCGGCATCGCCATCGCCGTCGGGGCCATGGTGGACGCGGCCGTGGTGATGATCGAGAACGCCCACAAGCATCTCGAACGTTGGGCGCACGACCATCCCGACCAAACGATCGGCGATCGCGAGCGCTGGGACGAGATCGCCGCCGCCGCCGTCGAGGTCGGCCCGGCCCTGTTCCTGAGCCTGCTGATCATCACCTTCTCGTTCATCCCGGTCTTCACCCTGCAGGGCCAGGAGGGGCGGCTGTTCGCGCCGCTGGCCTTCACCAAGACCTATGCCATGGCGGCCGCGGCCCTGCTGTCGATCACCCTGATCCCAGTGCTGATGGGCTATCTGATCCGCGGCAGGATCCCGGCCGAGACCGCCAACCCGATCAATCGGGCGCTGAGCGCGCTCTACGCCCCGGCCCTGGACTGGGTGCTTGGGCGTCCGCGCACCACGCTGGTCATCGCCGCCCTGGTCTTCGCCACCACCCTGGTCCCGCTGTCGCGGCTGGGCGGCGAGTTCATGCCGACCCTCGACGAGGGCGACCTGCTCTACATGCCCTCGGCCTTGCCCGGGCTGTCGGCCGCCAAGGCCAGCGCGCTGCTGCAGCAGACCGATCGGCTGATCAAGACCGTGCCCGAGGTCGACAGCGTGTTCGGCAAGGCCGGCCGCGCGGAGTCGGCGACCGATCCGGCCCCGCTGGAGATGTTCGAGACCACCATCCGCTTCAAGCCGCGCGACCAGTGGCGCCCCGGCATGACCCCGGAAAAGCTGGTCGAGGAATTGGACCGCACGGTGGCGGTGCCGGGACTCTCCAACGTCTGGGTGCCGCCGATCCGCAACCGCATCGACATGCTGGCCACCGGGATCAAGAGCCCGATCGGGGTCAAGGTGTCGGGCGCGAACCTTGATGACCTCGATCGGGTCGCCCAGCAGATCGCCCAAGTCGCCAAGACCGTGCCAGGGGTCAGTTCGGCCCTGGCCGAGCGATTGACCGGCGGGCGCTATGTCGATGTCCGCATCGATCGGGCCGCCGCCGGCCGCTACGGCCTCAACATCGCCGACGTCCAGGCTATCGTCTCGGGCGCGATCGGCGGCCAGACGGTGGGCGAGACCGTCGAGGGCCTGGCCCGCTATCCGATCAGCGTGCGCTATCCGCGCGAGGTGCGCGGCGATCTGGAGGCCTTGAGGGCGCTGCCGATCCTCACCCCGTCCCTGCAGCAGATCACCCTGGGCACGGTGGCCCAGGTGGCGATCAGCGAGGGCCCGCCGATGCTCAAGAGCGAGAACGGGCGGCCGACCACCTTCGTCTATGTCGATGTGCGCGGGCGCGACCTGTCTTCGGTCGTCGCCGATCTGCAGCGGGCAGTGGCCAAGGACATCAAGCCGGTCACCGGCGTGACCATCAGCTATTCGGGTCAGTTCGAATATCTGCAGCGGGCGGTCGAGCGGCTGAAGATCGTCGTGCCGGCGACGCTGCTGATCATCTTCGTGCTGCTCTACCTGACCTTCCGCCGCTTCGACGAGGCGGCCCTGATCATGGGCGCCCTGCCCTTCGCCCTGACCGGCGGCTTCTGGGCGCTCTACCTATTGGGCTTCAACCAGTCGGTGGCCACCGGGGTCGGGTTCATCGCCCTGGCGGGCGTCTCGGCCGAGTTCGGGGTGGTGATGCTGATCTATCTCAAGCAGGCCTTGGCCGAGCGCCAGGGTGTTCTGAGCGACGCCGACCTCAGCCAAGCGATCCGCGAGGGCGCCTTGCTGCGGGTCAGGCCCAAGGCCATGACCGTGGCGGTGATCCTGGCGGGGCTGATCCCGATCCTGATCGGCCACGGCGCCGGCTCGGAGGTGATGAGCCGGATCGCCGCGCCGATGATCGGCGGCATGCTCAGCGCGCCGCTGCTGTCGATGTTCGTGGTTCCGGCCGCCTATCTGCTCATCGAACGTCGGCGTCTTAGTCGGCCTCGCGGCCCCACCATTGCTCATGGATAGCCGGCTAACCGCAGCATGGCCCGCCATCCCCGGCCTGGATCGGCGGGCAGGCGACGTCGCCGTAAGAGCAGTAGACGCAGCAATCGCCCCGCTTTGGCTTGAGCACCACACCGCAACCCTTGCAGTCGTAGAAATACTGGCAAGCGTCCGTCGGCATGGTTTCGGTCTCGCGATGGCCGCAATGCGGGCAGGTCAGCGTGGATCCAAGCGTGATCGGTTTGCGGGTCATGCGCGAGCGCTTCGGATAAGGGTCAAAGCCCAAGGCTCGATGATCGGGCGCCAGGCCAAGGCGAGGAGAACAAGAAGCGTCGCCGCGCTGAGCAGGCCGATCGCCAGCCGCGACGGCGCGCGGTCCGTGCAGTCGCCTCGACGCGGCCGGCTCCGCCGCCAAGTCACGATCCAGCCGGCGGCGATCACGCCAAGCGCCGCGAGCGTGAGCCAGACGCGCTGGCCGGCGGCCCAGCTCAAACCGCCCAGCCCCAAACCCGCCAACGCCAGGGACAAAGGCAGAACGCAGCACGCGGACCATGCGAAAACGGCCCCGAACGCGGCGAGAACCGCCGCGCCGCTCAAGGTGTTCTCCGCTACGCGGCGGGTCCTGTCGCCGGTCTCGGGGCGAGAACCGCTTTTGGTCGTCATATCGTCGTCTCCTGGCGCGTGCGCCACCAGGATGCCATCTGTAGCGGCTACAGACTCAAGCCCCAATCGCAAGGCCCTCCGATGTCCCCCCAGACGATACAGATCGGCCAGCTATCTCGCCTCACCGGCTGCAACATCGAGACGATCCGCTATTATGAGCGCATCGGCCTGATGCTGACGCCGCCACGCAAGGGCCGCTACCGAAGCTACGGCGATGGTGACGTGGCGCGTCTGGGTTTCGTGCGTCGCGCGCGGCAGTTGGGCTTTACCTTGGAGACGGTGCGCGTGCTGCTGGACCTCTCGGCTGGGCCGCAGGGCGCATGCACCGATGTGCGAGACCTTGCGGCGGCGCACCTGAATGACGTGCGTTCGCGGATCGCGGATCTGAGACGGATGGAAGCGGTTCTGACTTCCTCGGTGCAAGCCTGCGACGCCGGGCGCGAGTCCGGCTGCCCGCTGATCCAGACGCTTTATGCGAAGCCTGTCGCCTTGCAGGCGTGACGGCCGCCCCGGCGGACTTGGTCGTCCGCGCCAAAGGTCGGGGTGGCCAAGCGGTCAAGCCGGAGTCACACGATAGCCGGCGGCGGCGATCGCTGCCGATATGCGGTCCGAAGCCGCGGCCGTGGCAATTTCCAGTCGTCGCCCTGCGATATCGGCCCGAACCTTGGCATGGGCGTCCACGCCGCACACGGCCTTGGTGACGGTGGCGACGCAATGGCCGCAGGTCATGTTCTCGATGGTGTAGCGAAGCATCTTGTTCGTCCTTGTTCGACTTCGCTGCAACAGATGGGGCTTCCCATCATGGCAAGGTCAAGAGGCGCCTCGCCGAAATCCTGCTGAGGGATCGGCCTGGGCCGGCGCGTATCTCTCTGGCGCAGGACGGCCCTCTCCGGTCGATCCGCACCGACAGGAGACAAAATCGATGAAGACCTTCCTCGCCGCCGGCGCCCTGTTCCTGGCCCTCACCGGCCCCGCCCTTGCTCAATCCGACATGAAGATGGGCGATATGAAGATGGGCGATATGGCGGGCATGAAGCACGACGCCGCGCCCGCCCCGGCCAAGACGGCCGACGGCCAGGGCGTGATCAAGGCGATCGACGCCAAGGGCGGCACGGTGACTTTGCAGCACCAACCGATCCCGGCGCTGAAGTGGCCGGCCATGACCATGAAGTTCAAGGCCGCTCCGAACGTTCTCAAGTCGTTCAAGGTCGGTCAGGCCGTCAATTTCAAGCTCAAGCCGATGGGCGCTGCGGCCGAAGTCGTGGCGATGTCGGCCAAGTAGCACTTCAGGACGGTTCGCCCGGCGCATCAACGCGGCGGGCGAACAGGTCCGGTGGCCGGCGACGGCCCCGCGGCGCGCGGCGGATCGGCGACCTTGAGGTTGACGCTCGCGGCCTTGGTCGGTTCACCGACGGGCTGAAGGGTGAAGGCCAGCACCCAGTCGCCGGTCATGGGCAGGTCGGCGCGGAACCGAAGCTGGTCATAGTCGAGCGAAGGCTCGAAAAAGGCGGGAAACACCGCTGTTCCACGCCCCGAGGTCAAGCTGACCGTGGCGTCGCGCGCCGACAATCGCGGCATAATGCGGGCGGGTTCGACGGGAGTGACTTTCACCATAATGGTCGTCGCCACGCCGCGGGTCAGGTTTGGCGAAACGGCCTCGAACCTGTAGTCGGCGGCGTTGCCAGCCAGCGGCCCCGCCATCAGGCAGACACCCGACAGCCAAGCCAGAGGCCGCTTCACCGAAAGCCCCGGGACGGAGCTGGCTCGCGCCGTGGCGGCGCGCCCGAACCGAGGTCGGCCAGGATCGGACAGTCGGGCCGATCATCGCCCGCGCAATCGCGAGACAGGTCGCGTAGCGTGTCGGCCATGGCCTGCATCTCCACGATCTTGGCCTCTAGTGCCTGGACATGCCCATCGGCGATCGCCTTAACCTCGCGGCTGGGCCGGACACGGTCGCGCCAGAGCGACAACAGGTGAGTGATCTCCTCGACCGAAAATCCCAGCGAACGGGCGCGGCGAATGAACCTCAGCTCATTGACCTCACGCTCGCTGAAGCTGCGATAGTTGCTGTCGGTGCGGCCGGCGGGCGTGATCAGTTTGATCTGCTCATAGTAGCGGATCATCTTGGCCGAGACCCCGGACGCCTTGGCCGCCTGTCCGATGTTCATGCGTGCGTGCTCCTTGGCTTGGCGGCGGGCAGAGGCGAGGTGAAGGCGCGCAGGCGCAAAGCGTTGGACAGGACGCTGACGCTGGACAGCGCCATCGCGCCGGCCGCCACCATCGGCGAAAGCGACAGACCAAAGGTCGTCGCGAGCGCGCCCGCCGCCACCGGGATCAGGACGACGTTGTAGCCGAAGGCCCAGACCAGGTTCTGGCGGATGTTGCGCAAGGTCGCCCGGCTCAGCGCCAAGGCGTTGACCACGCCGCGCAGATCCCCGCCCATCAGCACGACGTCGGCGCTCTCGATGGCGATGTCTGTCCCCTGCCCCATGGCCAGGCCGACATCGGCGCTGGCCAGGGCCGGCGCGTCATTGACGCCGTCGCCGACGAACGCCGTCGCGCCATGGCGGGCGCGCAGCGCCGCGATCGCCTCGGTCTTGCCCTGGGGCAGCACCTCGGCCACGACCTCGTCGATACCGAGGATTTTGGCGACCGCCTCGGCGGTGCGGCGATTATCGCCGGTGATCATCGCCACCTTCAGGCCCTGGGCGTGCAGGGCGGCTATGGCGGCCGGCGCGGTTTCGCGAATGGGATCGGACACCGCGAGAATGGCCGCCAGTCGTCCGTCGAGCGCCACATAGAGCGGGCTCTTGCCGGCGTCCCCTAGGCGGGCGGCGTCCCTGGCGAAGGGCCCGACGTCCAGCGCCAGGCGCAGCATGTAGCGATCGGCGCCGATCTCGACGCGGTGGCCGGCCACGATCCCTTGCGCTCCAAACCCTGGCGTCGAGGCAAAATCGCTCAACGCGCCGAGCGTCGCGCCTTCGGCCTTGGCCGCGGAGACGATGGCCTGGGCGATCGGGTGCTCGGAACGCGCCTCGACCGCGGCCGCCAGGCCCAGGACCTCGCCCCGGCCAAACCCTTCCGCGAGGATCAAATCGGTCAGTTCGGGCCGGCCTTTGGTCAGGGTGCCGGTCTTGTCGAGCGCTACGACCTTGGCGTCCTGCAGCGCCTGCAGGGCTTCGCCACGGCGGAACAGAACGCCCAGCTCGGCGGCTCTGCCGGTCCCGACCATGATCGAGGTCGGCGTGGCCAGACCCATGGCGCATGGACAGGCGATGATCAGCACCGCCACCGCGTGAACGAGCGCCAAGCCCAGGGCGGGCGACGGGCCGAACACCAGCCAGGCCAGGAAGGTCGCGACGGCCACGGCGATGACGGCGGGCACGAACCAAGCGGTGATCTTGTCGACCAAGGCCTGGATTGGGAGCTTGGACCCCTGCACGGCCTGGACCATGCGCACGATCTGGGCGAGCAGGGTGTCGCCGCCGACCTTGGTCGCCTTGAACCGCAAGGCGCCGGTGGTGTTGACCGTGCCGCCGACCACCAAGGCCCCGACGGACTTCTCGACGGGGATCGGCTCCCCTGTGATCATCGCCTCATCGACAAACGACACACCGTCGATAACGACGCCATCGACCGGGAGGCGTTCACCAGGACGGACCAGCACCAGATCGCCGGGCACGACCTCGCCGATGGCGACCTCGACGGCCTGGCCATCGCGTTCGACCCGCGCGGTCTTGGCTTGCAGGGTCATCAGCCGCTTGATCGCCTGGCTCGTCGCGCCCTTGGCCCGGGCTTCGAACCATCGACCCATCAAGATCAGGGTGACGATGACCGCGGCGGCCTCGTAGTAGACGCCGTCCGTCCCGGCCGGCAGCAGGCCCGGCGCCAGGGTCCCGACCAGCGAATAGCCGAAGGCCGCGCTCGCGCCGAGCACGACCAGGCTGTTCATGTCGGGCGTCAGGCGCAGCAGGTTTGGGACGCCCTTGCGATAGAAGCGCAGTCCAGGCCCGAACAGCACGATGCTGGCCAGAACCAGGCTGATCAGCCGCCAGGCTTGCTCGCCTAGCGTCGCCGCCAGCAGATGGTGGGCGCCTGGGACGAAATGGCGGGCCATCTCGACGACGAAGAGCGGCGCGGTGGCCAGGGCGGCGATCAGAACCGCGCGCTTGAGGCCAGCGATCTCCGCCTCGCGGGCCTTGGCTTCGTCGTCGCCGGCGTCGCCGCTGGCGTCTGGCGCCAGGCTCGCCGTGTATCCCGCCTCGGCAACTACCTTGATCAGCGCATCGGGGTCCAGAGCGCCGCGCGCGCCGCTGACGCTAGCCCGTTCTGTGGCCAGGTTGACCACCGCCCGCTCAACCCCAGGCGCCTTCAGCAACGCCTTTTCGACGCGAGAGACGCAAGATGCGCAGGTCATGCCGACAATGCGCAGATCGATCGTCTGATCGACGAGATCATAGCCGGCCTGGCGGATCGCGGCGCCGATCGCGATGGGATCGCCGCCTTCAACGTGAACGCGCTTGGCCGCGAGATTGACGCTGGCGGACGTCACGCCCGGCACGGCGGCAACCGCCATTTCGACCCGCCGCACGCAGGACGCGCAGGTCATTCCGACCACGGGCAGGTCCAGGATGTTGAGGTTTTGGTCGGGCATCGACTGTCTCCTGTTCTCGATGCCCAGCTTTGTGATCCCTCCCATCATGGGAAGGTCAAGGCGGTGTTTGGCGGCGCCCGAGAGGTGTACGCGCCGGCCCAGGGCTTCCCCTCATCGGAAGGTTTCTCTGCAAGTCGAAAAACACTCACCACACACACGACAGCCGATCCAAATCATCCAATCCATACCTACAATGATGGGAATGTTCGATGGATGTATGTGCGCTCGTATTCGGCAACGAATACCTTCGATTGCTGTTCTAGTCGGGCGACCAGCGCCGCTCTTGGCGCGACCGGATCAGCAGCACTCTGGAAGACGAACAAATGCGCAAGATTTTGACTACGTTATGCGTGGCGGGCCTGCTCGGCGCCGTCGGCGCCGTCGGCGCCTCGGCTCAGTCCATGGCCGGGCACGACATGAAGGGCATGGATATGTCCAAGACCAGCATGAAGGGTCACGCTCAGATGGGCCGCGACGCCTTGAAGATGGACGAGATGCGGATGAGCAAAGCGATGATGGCGGCCAAGGCCGCCGACTTCGACGTGCTGTGGGCCAAGAAGATGATCGCTCATCACCAAGGCGCGATCGACATGAGCCAATCGCTGCTCAAGCACGGCGGCGACACCGAGGCTAAGCGCATGGCGCAGATGACCATCGACGAAAACACCAAGGCCAAGGCCGAATTGGAGGCTTTCGTCCGCAAGCACGGCGGATAGGCTGCCTGTAGAAACTGGCGCCGGCGCACCTTGCGCCGCGCGTCATTTTCGCGCGCGTTCCAGACTTGCGGGATAAAGGGGTTCTGCTGCGTATAGTCAGCGGGACACCTCCGGGGGCGAAGGACCGAGCATGACTCTGAACTTGGATGACTTGGTCGATCAGCTGGCGGCTCAGCCGCTGGACAGATCGCTGGACGGCCTGGAATGGGACGTGGCGCGCGGCATTGCCCGTCGACGCGCCGACCTCAAGACAGGGGCCGCCCTGGCGCCGATCCGGGTCGCATCGGTCGGTCTGGCGCTGGCGATGGGCGTCACCGCCGGCGGCTTGGCCGCGGCCAGCACCGTCTCCGCGCCACAGCAGTTCAGCACCTTTTCGGTCTCGGCTCATCTGGCGCCGTCCACCCTGCTCGAGGGTGATCAGTGAGCGTTACCCGCAGCATCATTCTGACATTAGTGCTTTCGACCCTGGCGGCGGCGATCGGCGCCTGGGGCGGCGGACAGTATGTCGTGCGCCGGATGCACCACGCCACGCCCCTGCATCAGTTGGTGCATGAGAAGCTCAACCTCACGCCGGATCAGGAACGGCGGATCGACGGGCTGGAGCGTGACTACGCGGCGCGCCGCAAGGTCCTTGAGGCCGAAATGCGCGCCGCCAACGCCGAGCTCGCCCAGGCCATTCAGGAGCAGCACAGCTATACGCCCAAGGTCCAGGCGGCCATCGACCGCTTCCACATGGCAATGGGCGCCCTGCAGAAGGAAAGCATCCAGCACGTTATCGCCATGCGCGCCGTGCTGACCCCGCAACAAGCCGCCCGTTTCGACGACACCGTCGTCAAGAACCTGACCGAACAGGCGCAGTGATCGCGGCGACGCCCACCGACGAAGCGCTCGCGGCGCAGGCCGCGAGGGGTGACGAGCGCGCGTTCGCGCAGCTGGTCGGCCGACACAAGGAAAGTCTCTACCGCCTGCTGCGGCGTTATACGGGCGATGCCGATGAGGCCTATGAAGCAGCCCACGAAGCGTTCATCGCGGCCTGGGCGGCTTTGGGCCGATATGACCCCTCGCGCTCTTTCGGCTCCTGGCTGCGCACCATCGCCATCAACAAGGCGCGAGACCGCGGGCGGAAAATGGCCGTGCGGCGCTTCTTTTTCGGGTCTGTCGCGCCCGATGACGCCCTGGCCCAAGCCGTCGATCCCGGTGCGCTGGCCGACGACCAGCTGCGCCAACACCAGTCGATGGGTCTTCTCAACCAGGCGGTGGCGAAACTTCCCGACGCCCTGAAGGCGCCGCTCGTGCTGACCGCCTTCGAAGGCCTGTCACATCATGAAGCCGCCGCGATCCTGGGCGTCTCGCCCAAGTCCGTCGAGACCCGCGTCTATCGGGCGCGCAAAGCCCTGGCGGCGTCGTTGGATCCGGAAGCCTTTCGCGATCGCTAGCGCGACACCCCCTCGCCAGGGGTAAGCCGATGGGACACCGATTCCAGCGCCTGGATACCCGTTCCGAACCGCCCAATGGCCTCGCGATGCTTGTCCAGTTCGCCATAGGGCAGGTAGCGAACCGACAGATCCCCGATCCGGCTGAAGGCCGGCCGGGCGATCTGGGCGCGAACATCGACTTCCCGTTTGTCGGGGGCGACCAGGTAGAGCGCATGCAGGCTGCCGGCCGCGCCGCCGAGCGCCAGATCGAGCATCCGCACGATGCCCGAATAGATGGAGGTGCTGTGCTCGACTTCGAAGGCCGCGATGATCGTGTCCGGGCCCGACAGCCACAACACATCGATCAGCCGCACGGCGTCCGCGCCGGGCGCCGCTTCCAGCCGGCCACCCAGCCGCGTCAGACACCCCTCGCCCAGCTTGCCGCCCTCGTGCAGACGCCCTTGATCGTTCTGGGCGATGAACACCTTGTAGCCCAGGGCCAAGCCCAGATCGCGCAGCCAGCCCTGGACCTGGGTATGGGTGCGCTCGTCCTGTTCGACCCCGGGCTTAAGGGCCGCGGCTTCCCGAACCTTGGCCAGATCCTCGCGCCAAGACGCCAGGGCGGCGACGTCGTCCTGACGTGGCGGCGGCGCATAGAGACCCATGCCGATATCGAAGCAGAAGGCGGCGGCCGCGCCCAGATCGTTGGAGAGCAGATCTCGATGCTTGCTGTTGAAAGCGATCAAGCCTTGGCGCATGGCCAGGTACTGCTCCCAGCGCCCGAGCTTCACATTCGCCCCGAACAGGGCGTTGTAGCCGCGGACGATCGCGGTGTTGAACGGCGGGGCGATCGTCGGGTGCAGGAAGTAGAGGATGTTGGCGACGGCGGGTCCGAGCCCCTTGATCTGCAGGGCGTCGATCCGATGGATTTCGGCCAGGACATGCTCGGCGGTGTCGCAGCAGACGCAAGCGTCCAGCAGGCGCCCGAAGGCCCGCTGGTTGCCGGGATGCTCGTAGATGTCGGGAATGCGCAGCTTGGGCTTCCACAGGAAAGCGTGGTCGGCGCCCTTGAAGACCTGGCGCTGCTCGGCGATCGAGTGGACGACGGTCTCGAGCGAGGAGCCGCGATAGGCCACGCCGAACCGTCCCTCGGCTATCTCCTCGGCGACCTGTTGCACGCCGCGCCGGATAGAACGGAAGTTCTTGATCCGGTCTTCCCAGAGAAACCAGGTGCGATAGGCGCCGCGCGGATCGTCGCGCCAGCGCCGCAGAAGATCGCGCATCAAGTCGTCGGACAATCCATCTCTCCCCGGCCGCACCCTTGGTCAATAGGCGGCGACGCCTTGCTTTCCAAGTCAAGAAGCGGGCAACCTCGACCGCTCATTCGCCGTTGTCGTGTCGATGGCTGGTCCCAATGAATTTGACCGGGTCGATATCCTTCCCATCATTGGAATCTTTATTCCGGCAGGAAGCACCGATGCTAATCCAACCGATCGACTACTTCCTGGTGGGCTGGTTTTCCGTCGCCGCGCTCTGCACGGTCTATGTCGCCGTCGACCAGTATCGCAACAACCCCGAGCCGGTTGTGATGAAGTGGGGTTTCATCCTGGTGACTCTTTATACGGGGCCCATCGGCCTGCTGCTGTACGTGCTGGCCGACAAGGAGCCCCGTCCCGGTGAGCACGAAGCCTTCGTCAAGCCGTTGTGGAAGCAGGGCGTCGGCTCGACCATCCACTGCATCGCCGGCGACGCTACGGGGATCATTCTGGCGGCGGTGATCACCGCGACCCTGGGCCTGCCGATGTGGCTGGACCTCCTGGTCGAATACGCCTTCGGTTTCGCGTTCGGCCTGTTCATCTTCCAGGCCCTGTTCATGAAGTCGATGATGGGCGGGACCTATTGGCAGAATGTCCGCCGCAGTTTCATTCCCGAACTGATCAGCATGAACTTCATGATGGCCGGCATGGCTCCGGTGATGAGCTTCCTGATGATGGGCCGCGACATGCGGGCCATGGTTCCGACCGAACTGATCTTCTGGGGCGTGATGAGCCTGGGCGTCGTCGCCGGCTTCGCCCTGGCCTTTCCGTCCAATGTCTGGCTGGTCTCCAAGGCCCTCAAACACGGCCTGATGACCGAACGCAAATCGGGCGCGAAGTTCGACCTTGGGTCCCAGGCCAAGGCGAAGGCGACCGCCGACCCGCATGCCGGCCACAAGATGGCCAAGGCGATGGCCGGCGGCGAACATCCGGATCATGGCGCCCACGCGACCATGGCCCCCGACAGCCCCGGTATGGCGTCCGACGCCACCTCGGCCCAGATTGCCACGCTCGGCATCGTCTCGAGTCTGGCCCTGGTCGCGGGGATGATCGCACCCTGGAACTGGATCAACATGACACTGTCGGCCCACCAGGTCGGCGGCGCGATCATGCCGCCAGGCATGATCATGGATCGCGACACGCCGGCCGAGGCGATGATCGACATGGCGGCGGTCGATCCGCGTCAGGTCAAGGCGACCTACGGCGTGGAGGTGCGCGGAGCCCGCCCCCTGCCCTTCCGCCTGGAGAACGGCGTCAAGATTTTCGAATTGGAGACCTCGGTGTTCCGCTGGACGATCCTGCCGGGCGTCACGGTCGACGCCTATGGCTTCAACGGCCAGGTCCCGGGCCCGACCATCCGCTTCAACGAGGGCGACAAGGTTCGGATCGACGTGACCAATCGACTTCCAGAGTCCACCACTGTCCATTGGCATGGGTTGATCCTGCCCAATATCATGGACGGCCCGGCGATGATCACCCAGGCGCCGATCGAGAACGGGAAGGCCTATCGCTACGCCTTCACCGCGGTGCAGAGCGGCGCCTACCTCTATCACTCGCACGACCATGTTGACCGCCAGCAGGGGCTTGGGCTTTACGGCGCGCTCATCATCGACCCCAAGACGCCCGACCCCAGTCTAAGGGCCGACCACGAATATGTGCTGCAATTGCAGGAATGGCTGAAGCGCGAGGGCCTGACCTACCCGGCGATGCCCATGGACGGCGGCCAGCCCAACTTCTTCACCTTCAATGGCAAGGCGTTTCCGGCAACCGACACCATTCACATGAGGGTGGGCGAAACCCTCAAGGTCCGGATGATCGGCTCCAACAACGGTTTCATCCACCCGATTCACATCCACGGCGGTCCATTCGAGGTGGTGGCCCGCGACGGCGAGACCCTGCAGCCCTCGGCCCGCTTCAAGGCCGACACGATCAATATCGGACCTGGTCAGCGCTACGACGTCATCTGGACGGCGCTCAAGCCCGGAAAATGGCTGATCCACTGCCATATCGGCCACCACACGACCAACAACAACGTCGAGACCCAGGGCGGCGGCGGCCTGATGATGGTGATCGACGTCCGCTAGCTGCGGGCGTGGCGCCTGGCCTTTTCACCCTGAAACCTTGGTCGGGGAGCCATCGGCGGTGAAGGAGGCCTGAACGCGTGGAACCATTGCGGACGCGGCGGCTTGGACTCTCGGAAGGACTCCCCTGGTCATGGCGAACTCCGGCGACACCCGCGCTATCCGTGGGCGGCTCCCCGTTCTTCGTAGCGCGCTCGCGGTCGCCGCCACGCTGGGGGCGGTGTTCCTACTGTGCTGGAGCGGCGCGGCGATCGGATGGCTCAGCGCCAGCCACATGTACGTTGCGATTTTCACGGTGGAGCCCGCCGGATCGGTGGCGGCCCTGGCGATGGGCCTTTGCTGGTCGCTGGCTTTTGGGACCCTGGTCGGCGCGTTGCTCGCGCTGGCCTACAATGCGCTTTCGTTCCTGGAACGTTGATCGATCGCCCCTCCCATGCGGCTGACCACCAGCCCCCAGATCCCGGCGCAGCGTCGGCGAGCCCCCATCGCCTCGCCGCCCTGCTGCTGGGCGCTTGCGCGGCCTATCAACTGGCGATCGGCCTCTACTTCGCCATGCTCCGCCCGCCACTCCTTGCGGAGGATCTTCGGTTCCTCGGGACCGCGTCCGGAGCGCTCACGGCGGCGGCGCCAAGGCTGGAGCGCTGGCTGCAGTTGGTGTTCGTCGTGCTGGGCGGGCAGATGGCGGCGCTGGGGGTGTTGACCGCGGCGCTTGCATTGCGCCTAAGCCGGGGCCATGCGCCGGATCGGCGCGAACTTGCTTTGCTTGGCGGCGCGGGCGCGCTGTCGGTGGGAACGATGAGCGTGGTGAACCTTGTCCTGGCGTCCGACTTCCGATGGCTGCTGATCCTTCCCGTCGCGGCCTGGGCCGTCGCCATCGCCCTGGCCGCGCGCGACGCGGGCCGCCTGAATGAGCGCTGAGATGGATCGTTCCCCTGATCGCGACGCGGTGCTGAACAGGGAGTGTTTCTGCATCACGCTCGACAGCGCCGGCCTGCTGGCCGCGATCCAGGCGCAAGCGCCGGAACCAGGCCTCGTCGCGACCCTGATGGCCGCGCGACCCAATCTGTTCTCCGGCGGACCGGTGTTCATCGCCAAGAGTGATCTGGCGGCGATGCTGGATATTGTCGGGGCTATCGAAGCCGCCGTCCAGGACCCCGCCTACCAAGCGGCGGTCCTGCGCTGGGCGCCGGCGATCGCGCGACAGGACTTTGGCCCGCGCGGGGTCTTCATGGGTTACGACTTTCACCTCGGCGCAGACGGGCCCAAGCTCATCGAGGTCAACACCAATGCGGGCGGCGCCTTCCTCAACGCCATGCTGGCGCGCGCGCAAAGAGCCTGCTGCCGCGAGGCGGACGATGCGATGCGTGGCGCGCCGCCAGGTCAATTCGAGACGGTCGCCTGGGAGATGTTCCTGGCGGAGTGGCGCGCGCAAGGTCGCGCGGGACAACCGCGAACGATCGCCATCGTCGATGATCGACCGCGGGAGCAGTACCTGTTTCCCGAGTTCCTGCTGGCGCAACGCTTCTTTGAGCGCCACGACCTGGAGGCCTGGGTGGTCGATCCTACGGAGCTCCGCTTCGCCGACGGCCGGTTGGCGTTCGAAGGCCAGACGGTCGACCTTGTCTACAACCGCCTTGTGGACTTCGCCCTGAGCGACGACGGCCATCAACCGCTACGAGAAGCCTATCTGGCGGGCGCCGTTGTCCTCACCCCCAATCCTCGCAACCACGCGCTCCTGGCCGACAAGCGCAACCTGACCCTGCTCTCGGATCCGGGCGCGACGAGCGGGTGGGCCATCACATCCGTTCAGCGGCAAAGCCTGGCGGCCGTGCCCGCGACCCGAATGATCACCGCCGACAATGCCGACCAACTCTGGACGGCGCGCAAGCGCTACTTCTTCAAGCCGGCGGCGGGTTATGGGGGCAAGGCGGTCTATCGCGGCGACAAGGTCACGCGAGGCGTCTGGGAGGATATCCGGCGGGGCGGCTACATCGCCCAGGCCTTCGCCGCGCCCGGCGAGCGGCGGATCAGGATCGACGGCGAGACCAAGTCGCTGAAGCTGGACGTGCGCCTCTACACCTATGCCGGTTCGCCGCTCTTGATGGCCGCGCGCGTCTACCAGGGACAGACAACCAACTTCAGGACGCCGGGAGGGGGCTTCGCGCCGGTCTTCGTCATCTGATGGCGGCCGTCGCAAGTCGTCTCCGTGGCGATCGTCCTGGACCGCCGGCCGCGGCGCGCGCCAGGCCCTTCATGTGGCTCAGGCGACTGAACGGCCTGGCTTCTTGTCCTGGATCAAATCCCCAGCTGTGACGTTGCGGCATATACCCCGCGAAGGCGTCTCGCCCATTCTCCATTGCGCATATGGGCGCGCGTCCACACGATTTGCGAAGCCGCCGCGAGGCTAGATAGGGACGACATGACCCGCGCCCAGAGTCACGATCACGACCATGGGGCGCAGACGAGCGTATCGCCCCAAGCCGATCCGGCCATCGATCCCGTCTGCGGCATGACGGTCGATCCGCGCAAAACGCCCCACCATGTCGAGCATGGGAGCAGGACGGTTTCCTTCTGTTCGGCGGGCTGCCGCGACAAGTTCATCGCCAGCCCCGAGCGCTATCTGGCGACGGCCACGCAGGCCGCGCCCGCCGCGGCCGAAGGGACGATCTACACCTGTCCCATGCACCCGCAGATCCGGCAGGTCGGTCCCGGCTCCTGCCCGATCTGCGGCATGACGCTCGAGCCGGTGACGGTGACGGCGGAGTCCGGGCCAAGCCACGAACTCGACGACATGACCCGGCGGTTCTGGATCGGCCTGGCGCTCACCGCCCCGGTCTTCGCGCTGGAGATGGGCGGCCACCTCAGCGGCCTGATGATGTTGATGAGCCGCCAAACGTCCAATTGGATCCAGCTGGCGCTGGGGACGCCTGTCGTGCTCTGGGCCGGCTGGCCCTTCTTCGTGCGCGGCTGGGCCTCGCTGCGAACGCGCCAGCTCAATATGTTCACGCTCATCGCCATGGGCGTCGGCGTATCCTGGCTCTACAGCATGGTGGCGGTGCTGGCTCCCGGCGTCTTCCCGCCCGCTTTCCGCGACGCCGCGGGCGCGGTCCCGGTCTATTTCGAAGCGGCGGCCGTGATCACCGTGCTGGTGCTCCTGGGACAGGTCCTCGAACTGCGGGCCCGCGAACGGACCAGTGGGGCGATCAAGGCCCTGCTCAACCTTGCTCCCAAGACCGCGCGGCGCATCCGCGATGACGGGACCGACGAAGAGGTCACGCTCGACCTCGTCCTCGTGGCCGACCGACTGCGGGTCCGTCCGGGCGAGAGGGTGCCGGTGGATGGCGAGATCGTCGAGGGCCGCGTGTCGATCGACGAGTCCCTGGTGACGGGCGAATCCATGCCGGTGACCAAGGAGCCGGGCGGCAAGGTCATCGCCGGCTCGATCAACAAGACCGGCTCCTTCGTGATGCGGGCCGAGAAGGTGGGCGCCGACACCTTGCTCTCGCGCATCGTGCAGATGGTCGCCGACGCACAGCGCAGCCGCGCGCCGATCCAGCGGATGGCCGATCAGGTCGCCGGCTGGTTCGTGCCCGCTGTCATCGCCGTGGCGGCCGTCGCCTTCGCCGCGTGGGCGATCGTCGGACCAGACCCCCGGTTGGCCTATGCCCTGGTCGCCGCCGTCTCGGTGCTGATCATCGCCTGCCCCTGCGCGCTGGGCTTGGCCACGCCGATGTCGATCATGGTCGGGGTGGGCCGGGGCGCGCAGGCCGGCGTGCTGATCAAGAACGCCGAAGCCCTCGAGCGCTTCGAGAAGATCGACACCCTGGTGATCGACAAGACCGGCACCCTCACCGAGGGTCGGCCGGCCGTTACCGCCATCGAGACCGTGGCCGGCATCGATGAAGGCGAACTCCTGCGGCTGGCGGCCAGCTTGGAGCGCGGCAGCGAGCATCCCCTCGCCGACGCGGTGCTGCGCGCGGCCAAGGATCGCGGCCTGTCCCTATCGGAGGCCGCCGACTTCGACTCGCCGGTCGGCCGGGGCGTGATCGGCATGGTCGATGGCAAGAAGATCGTGCTCGGCGGCGCGCCGCTGATGGCCGAGCAGGGCATCGACCTAACCGCGCTGCTGACGCAGGCCGAAGCCCTTCGCCAGGACGGGACGACCGCCGTCTTCGCGGCGATCGACGGTCGCCTGGCGGGCGTGCTTGGCATCGCCGACCCGATCAAGCCGACCACGCCGGAGGCGGTGCGAGCCCTGCAGGCCGACGGCGTCCGGCTGGTGATGATGACCGGCGACAATCGCACCACGGCGCTGGCCGTCGCCAAGCGCTTGGGCATCGAGGATGTCGAAGCCGAGGTGCTGCCGCAGGACAAAGCCAAGGTCGTCCAGAAGCTGCGCGCCGAAGGCCGCGTCGTGGCCATGGCCGGCGACGGCGTCAATGACGCCCCGGCGCTGGCCGCCGCCGATGTCGGCGTCGCCATGGGCGCCGGTTCGGACGTGGCCATCGAAAGCGCCGGGGTGACGTTGCTGAAGGGTGACCTGCAGGGCCTCGTCAGGGCGCGCCGCCTGTCGCGGATGGTGATGCGCAACATCCGCCAGAACCTGGTCTTCGCTTTCATCTACAATGTGGCCGGAGTCCCGATCGCCGCCGGGGCGCTCTATCCCATGTTCGGCTGGCTGCTTTCGCCGCAGATCGCCGCGGCGGCCATGGCGCTGTCGTCGGTCAGCGTGATCAGCAACGCCCTGCGGCTTCGGGTCGTGAAGCTCTGAGCCGAGGTGGACGGGGTCAGGGTTGCGGGCGCAAGCCCGCCAGGGTGACGGCGACGAGCCGCTGAACGGCGGCCTTGGACGCAAGACTACTGGCCGCCGTCAGGGCGTGCAGGCAATAGGTCGCAAGCTCATCCGGCGCGATGTCGTCGCGCAGCGCCCCGGTCTTCGCGCCCTCGATCACCAGATCACGAATGAGGTCATGTAGTTGCTGGTGCGCCCGGACGACATGATCGCCACGATGCAGCAGCGCCGCCAGCTCGCCATCGTGGCGCTGATGGGAAATCAGCGCGAAGGCCTCAAGGACGGCTTGCAGCTTCTGGCCAGGATCGCCCGCCTGGTCGCGCACCGCGGCGAGCTGTCGAAGGTGGTGGCCGACCTGCCGTTCGTGCCAGGCCATCAGGATCGCTTGGATGTCGGGGAAGTACTTGTAGAGCGTCGCGCGACCGATGCCGGTCTGCGCGGCGATCTTCGACATCGTCACCGACGCCAGCCCGTGCTCAGCGACCAGCGCCGCCGTGGTGTCCAGCGTGGCTTCGCGCACCGCCAGGCGATGCGTCTCGATCGTCTCGTCCCACAGCTTCGGCATCCGCCCAGCATAGGCGGATCCAGAACGATGTCCAAGGCCGAGACACCTTGACTCTATCGAGACACTATGTATTGATAAATGGAGAACCCGCCTCCGTCGGCCCCATCGTCGAGGACCAATATGTCCAGCCCCTCTCCCGACGGCGATAGCGCATCCGGCCGGCCGCCGCCCCATCGCACGCCGGCCTGGGTGAGGACCTTTCAGGTGGTCGGCGTCGTCCTCGTCCTGCTGTTCGTCGTCCTGCATCTCACCGGGCTGGCGCCGCGGCACGGCCTTGGTGGTTCGGGCCGAAACCCGTCCGCCGCCATAGATCACGGACCTCGACCGTCGTGATCATGTCGCCGGGCCTGCGCAAGCTGGCGCTCACCGTCCACGTCACCGCATCGGTCGGCCTGCTCGGCGCCATCGCCGCCTTCCTGGCGCTGTCCGTCGCCGGCCTGGCCGGCCGCGACCCTCAGATGGTGCGCGCCGCCTATCCGGCCATGGCTTTGATCGCCCGGCTGGTCGTGACGCCCCTGGCCCTGGCGGCCCTGGCCACCGGGCTCATCCAATCGCTGGGCACCGCCTGGGGGCTGTTTCGCCACTACTGGGTCTTGATCAAGCTGCTGATGACCCTGTTCGCCACCGCCGTACTGCTGGTGAAGCTCGACTTGATCGACCAGGCCGCCCGTCTGGCCTCCGAGACGATCCTGGCCAGGGCGGACCTTCGGGTCGTGGGGATCCAGCTTCTCGTCCACGCAGCGGGCGGCCTGCTGGTGTTGCTCGTGCCCGCGGTGTTGTCGATCTACAAGCCGCAAGGCCTGACGCGATACGGCGCGCGTCGGCAGCACGCGCTGTAACGGCTTTAGGGACCTAGCCCCTACGTTCAAGCGGTAAGCCCCGGACAACGCCAAGGTCCGGACGACGGATCATCCGCTCGGAGGCTTGCCATGCGCGCCGCGCTCACCCTGCTTTATGCCCCAGCCATGCTGCTGGGCTTCAACGGCCTGGCCATCGCCCTGGTCGCCGGAGGCGCGCCGTTATGGCTGCTGGCGCCGCTGCTCGTCGCGGCGATCGGCGCCTCGTTCCTGGCCGAGCGCTTGGCGCCCTATCACCCTGACTGGAACCACGACCATCACGATCGCGGTCGCGACCTCGCTCATGCCCTGGTCAATGAAGCCAGTAATAGCCTTGCCCTCGGCCTTATCCCCCTCTTGACGCTGATCTCGCCGTTCAAGGCCCTGTGGCCGGCGAACCTGCCGCTTGCGCTCCAGCTTCTCCTGGCCATTCTGGTCGCCGACGCTGGCATCACCTTGACCCACTATGCCAGCCACAAGATCAGCTGGCTTTGGCGCTTCCATGCCGTCCACCACTCAGCGCGCCGTCTCTACGGGCTCAACGGATTGATGAAACATCCCGTGCATCAGGCCGTCGAAACCACGATGGGGGTCGCGCCGCTGATCCTGATCGGCCTGCCGCTGAACATCGGCGCCCTGCTGGCCTTCGCCGTGGCGATCCAGTTGCTCCTGCAGCATTCGAACGTCGACATGCGGATCGGGCCGCTGCGCCGCATGCTGGCGCTGGCGCCGGTGCATCGCTTCCACCACCAGAGCAGCGCTCGCCTGGGCAATGTCAATTTCGGCCTGTTCACGACGATCTGGGACCACCTGCTGGGAACAGCGGTCTTCGATGCCCAGCGCCGCTTTACCTCGCGGGACCTGGGGATCGAGGAACGCCCCGACTATCCGTCTGGCTATGTCCGCCAACTCGTCGAGCCGTTTCACCCGCAGACCGGGGCTCAGGATAGGCGCGACCCAGGCGCCAGCCGGGGCTTCGACAAGGCCTGACCGGCGGTCACGCCGAACATCGCTCGCAGGGTCCGGGCGTAATGGGACTGGTCTGCGAAGCCCGCGGCGTGGGCGGCGTCGGTCGCATCCGCCCCTTGCATCATGGCGACGGCCGCCAGACGTAGTCGTCGCCACAAGACATACCGGCGGAACGGCAGTCCAAAGCTTTCGGAAAAGCGATGCCGAAACCGAGAGCTGGAAAGCCCAAACGCCGAGGCGGCGGTTTCGAGGCGCAGCAGCCCGAGCGGCGCGAGCCGATCGATCAGATCGGAAAGGCGTTCCGAACCGGATGGCGGCCAAGGCGACGATCGCGCTTCTCCGTCGAGCCACGCGCGCCAGAAGCCCGCCTCGGGCGGGCCAATGATGGCGATCGTGTCCCGCGCCGCCCTGATGCTCTCGAGCAGCGGGGCGACGGCGGGCGCGCCGATCGCGCCCTGTTCCACGAACAGGATCTGGGCCTCCACGATGGGCAAGAGCGCGTGGCTGGCAAGCGGATCGATGAGGATCACGGTCGCGCCATGCTGCTCGCCTTCGCCATCGACGACGCGCGCGCCCATCGGCGCGATCACGGCCTGAGCCGCCAGATGGCGATGCGGGGCGGCGTCGCCGGCGGCGCCGCGCCATGTGGCCCAAAGGTCGCCGACCACCAGATCGCCTCGCCATGAGGGCGGCTCATCTTCAAGAAGGTCGGCGCCGTGCGGTCGCATCGCGGTCATCGTCACCTCGTTGCGCATCCTGGCCCCGGCGCCTCAGCAGTCAAGCGGTACGCCCGCCTGCAGGCACGGACGGTCGTCCGAAACTGGCTGGACTCCACCCCCTCCTAGGGGATGGGACCTTTGCATGGCTCACGTCGTCCACGAAACCCATCCCGAGATCGTCAATCGGCTCAAGCGCGCCGAAGGACATCTGCGCAAGACCATCGCCATGATCGAGGCGGGCCGCACGTGCCTGGACCTGGCCCAGCAACTGCACGCCATCGAGAAGGCGGTCGCCGCCGCCAAAAAGACCTTGATCCACGACCATATCGATCACTGCCTGGCCCATGCGGCCGAGGATGATTCGCGCGCAGTCCGTCAGGCGCGTGCAGGGCGTTCGGGTCCGGCCGGGGCCGGCGCGGCCCTGGCTCCGAGCGCCGGATGCAGGGGCTGGACCAGGGCATGGATCAGCTCATCTTCCAATTGGGCGATCAGCATCGGCGCGCTGTGGTGACAGTGCCCGTTCGGGCAGACATCGCCGGCGTCGCGGTGATCGGAGGGCTTTGGTCCGGCTTGGCCGTCGAGGCGACTCGGCGACCGGCGCGGAAGTCGCGCCGCTGTCGCCAAAGCCGACCGCAGCGTCGATCGCGGGCGAGAGAACCATGAGCGCCAGCAGGAAGGGCAACAGGAGCCCTCCCACACCGCGCCACCATGTTCTCAGCTGCTTCGTGCTCGCCCTACAGCCTTGGAGGATCGATCCGTGAATGCGTTACAAGATCACGCTGGGTCGCCTGCCTGCCCGCCCGCGCTCGCCCCACGCCGTGACCACCAGAACCCGATGACCAGGATCGCGAGCGTCAACGCCTGGGCCGCGCCCCCCTCTATCGTGGGGAAGAAGCCCAGGAGTTCGATGCGCGGCAGAGCCAAGGGATGCAGGTCCAGAAGGCCCGCTTCCTGCAACGCCGCGACGCCCTTGCCGGCCAGGACGACCGCCAGGATCGCCATCAGGCTGGCGCTGTATTCGAAGAACTGGCCGATCGGCAGGCGCTTGGAGAACCGCAGCATGGCCCAGGCGATGATGGCCAGCACGACGACGGCCAGGGCCACCCCCGACAGCACGGCCGTCGCGCCGCTCTGGGTCCACAGCGCGGTGAGGAACAGGATCGTCTCGAAGA
Organism: Caulobacter sp. FV1ye6ST; assembly: GCF_058681225.1. Lineage (NCBI taxonomy): Bacteria > Pseudomonadati > Pseudomonadota > Alphaproteobacteria > Caulobacterales > Caulobacteraceae > Caulobacter > Caulobacter sp. FV1ye6ST. The sequence goes on along the minus strand of NZ_CM178733.1, from coordinate 1,903,354 downwards.
CCTCGCGGTAGACGACGATGAAGGCCAGCAGGAACAGGAACCAGGCCGACTGCTTGGAAAGAGCGTGGGAGAGCTTCTCGCGGATATAGACCTGCCAGGCGTCGGCCTGGGCCTTGCCGTGCATCCATAGGCCCACCGAGATCAGCACCGCCGCGGCGATCACCGAGCCGAACCCTTCGGTCAGTTCGCGGCTGGCGCCGCTGATCGAGATCACGAAGGTCGCCGCCGCCCAGGTCAGGCCGCCGGCCGCCAGGGCCGCGATCCAGCCGCCGTGGACGTAAGGCAGGACATCGGTTCGCTCGGCCTTGCGCAGGAAGGCGATCATGGCGACCACGATCAAAAGGGCCTCCAGACCCTCGCGCAGCAGGATAGTGAAGGCGCCGGCAAAGCTTGACAGGCGGCTGGCCTTCTCCGGCGCCAGGGCCCGACCGGCGGTGGCGAACAGGGCGTCCAGGCGCTCGATCTGGCTGCGGACCTCGCTGGCTGGCGCGGCCTTGCCGATCGCCCCGCGCACGTCGCCCATCGCGCCCTCGATGCGGCGCATCAGGGCCGGGTCGCGCGCGCCCAGGATCGGTTCGACAGGCTCGAAGCCGTCGAGATAGGCGGCCAGGGCCAGGTCGGCGGCGGCCTTGCGGTCGCCGGCCTCATAGGCCTTGAGGCTGGCGGCCAGCTTCTGGTGGGCCACTTCGAGCGAGCCGCTGTCCTTGCGGGTGACGACCTCCGGGTGGCGGCGCAGATAGGCGGTCAGGGCGCGCGCCTTGGTCTCGCCGACGGTCTTGGCCAGGGCGCCGGGCGTCTCCTGGGTCAGGGCCTGGAGATTGGCGAAATGGGCGCGCACGGCGGCGTCTCCGTTCCAGAGTTTCTCGCCCTCGGCGGCCTCGGCGTCGCTGAACGCAAAGCGCCCGACATAGAAGGCCAGGTCCCAGCGATCGTCGGACGGCAGGTGGGCGTAGCTGGCCATGGCCGTGCCGTCGAGACCCTGCTGGATCACCTGGTAGAGGCCAAAGACGCTGCGCTGGCGCGCCCTTTCGGCGTCGGCGAAGGCGATCGGCGGCGGATCCAGACCCGCCGCATTGGGACCGTCGGCCTTGCCGGTCTCGCCATGGCAGGCCGAGCAGTTCTCGGCATAGAGCGCCGCGCCGCGCGCCAGGTCCGGCGCCCGGGTCGGAGCCAGGGGCGTCGGATAGGTGGCCAGCAGAGCGTTGGCCAGGGCGTGGGCCTTGGCCGAGACGACATCGGGCGCCTGCTTGGCGGCGATCGCGGCTTGCAAGCTTTCGGCCTTGGACACCAGGGCGGGCTGGGCTTTGGTGGCCGGTAGGCCGGCGATGCGCTCGCGCACTTGGCCGGCAAACTCGTTCATCTCGGCATATTCGGACGGACTGATGACCTTGCCGTCCTTGACCGCCCCGGCGTAGTCAACCGACAGGTAGTCCAGCAGCCGCCAGGCGGTCTGGGACGAGGTCGCCTCCTGGGCATGGGCCATCGGCGCGACCGCGAAAACCAGGACCGCCAACAGACCGGCAAACATCGAGGCCAAGCGGCCCTTGAGTTCAGTAATCATTATCAATCCATGGGCGCAAAGCGGCGCATGTGGCAAGAGCTTGAGCATGTGTCAGGAGGTCGCGAGGTCGGCGCGGTGTTCGTCGAGGGCTTGGCGGATGATCTGGTAGGCGGACATAAGGAAGACCCCAGCCAGGAGCACGCCCACGATCAGGTCGGGCCAGCGCGAGCCGGTCAGCCAGACCAGAACGCCGGTTGCGGCGACGGCCAGGCACTGGATCAGATCGTTGCGCGTGCAGAGCCACACCGAACGGACGTTGGCGTCGCCGTCGCGGTAGCGAACCAGGAGCCCTGCGGCGACCAGATTGGCCAGGGCGCCAAACAGCCCTAGGGCCGAGATCGCCTCACCGGACGGCGCCGCGCCGCTCCAAGCGCGCCACGCGGCGAACCCGACAACGGATAGGGCGACCACACCGAGGCTGACGCCCTTGAACAACGCCGCGCCCGTGCGAACGGCCACGGAGCGTCCGATGGCCCACAGGCTGATCGCGTAGGTGGCGCTGTCGGCCAGGAAGTCCAGGGCGTTGGCCGACAAGGCGGCCGAGCCCTGGATCAGGCCACCAATCAGCACGACGACAAAGCCGACCAGATTGATCGCGATCACCCACGCCAGGGCGCGGCGATAGGCTGGGGTAGCGCCGTCGAACTTCACCTCGGCGCCGCAACCACAGCCCGAGGCGACCGGCTTGCTGGAACAAGAGTCGCTCATGACGCCACCGTGCATCCTCTAGCCACTAGAGGATCAAGGGCCTATTTGCGTCGGGTGAGGAAATCCCATGACCCTATCGATCGGCCAACTGGCCAAGGCCTCGGACGTCAAGGTCCCGACCATCCGATTCTACGAAGAGATCGGTCTGCTGCCGGAACCGATCCGGACCGCCAACGACCGGCGCGTCTATGACGCCGCCGCCGTCCGCCGTCTGGCCTTCATTCGCCACGCCCGGCAGTTGGGCTTCTCGGTCGAAGCGATCCGCAATCTGCTGGATCTTTCGGACAATCCCGATCGCCATTGCGGCGCGGCCAACCGCCTGGCGGCGCAACAGCTTCAAGACGTCGAGGCCAAGATCGCGCAGCTGGAGACGCTTCGCGGCGAGCTACGCCGCATGGTCGATGCGGCTTGCATGGGTCAGGCCGCCGATTGTCGGGTGATCGAAGCCTTAGCGGGGCAAATGAGCGTCTAGACCAAGATCTAGCTAGGCCCTGCGGGGCCGCTCATAGCTCGCCGCAGCATCCGTATGTGCGCGTCATGGCCACTAGGTCGCCCCGTCGCACTATCTTAGGACTCACTCCGTTAGCGTGGACGCTCATCCCGGATGGGGAGCGCCATGCCACAGGATCTCAAGCCGCTGACCGCGTTGCGTTTCTTCGCGGCGATGTGGGTGGTGCTGTTCGATTTCACGCCGAGCCTGGGACTGGGCATGCCGGCCGTGATCGCCAAGGGCTATCTGGGCGTCGAACTGTTCTTCGTGCTGTCAGGCTTCATCATCAGCCACGTCTATATGGAGCGCCTTGGGACGGGCCAGTTTCAGTATGGCGCGTTCCTCTGGGCCCGACTGGCGCGAATCTATCCCGTCCATATCGCCACCCTGGTCGGCCTAGGGCTGGTCGTTGGATGCGCCCGAGTCTTCGGTCTGGACGTCGGCGACAAGATCTTGGCTTGGTCCTCCCTGCCCGCCCAACTGACGTTGACCCACGCCTGGGGCCTGGGTCTGGACGGCGGCTGGAATCATCCGTCCTGGTCCATCTCGGCCGAGTGGTTCGCCTATCTGGGCTTTCCCGTGTTCGCCGCCGCCCTCTGGCCGCTGCGTGCGCGCCCGCGCCTTGCGGTGGGGCTGGCGGCCCTCGCGCTCGCTGCCATCAGCCTTGGCTTCCAGGAGGTCACGGGCCAGTTGCTCAGCCGCGCGACCATCGCCTGGGGCGCCCTGCGCATCATTCCGTGTTTTGGCCTCGGTTGCGCTGTGTGGCTGTTGTGGCGGGCCAATCAGGTCGCCTCCTCCCGGGTCGCCGGCCTGTTCGCCCTGCTCTGCGTGGGACTGGCGACCGCGGCGGGCGCATCGCGCGCGCCAGACTGGCTGATCGTCCTGACGTTCGGCGGCCTGATCTTCGGGCTGGCGACCCTCTCAAGCAGCGGCTCCCGCCGGCTCACCGCCCCGGCCTGGGTGTATCTGGGGGAGATCAGCTTCTCGATCTACATGGTTTGCATCCCGTGGCAGCTGGTGTCGGGCCGGCTCGTTGCGCGCCTGCTCGGCGTCTCGCCGGAAGCCCTGCCGTGGCCGATCTGGATCGCGCTAGTGCTGGGCGTCATTCCCATGGGCATGCTGGCGCACCACCTCGTCGAGCGCCCCGCCCGCGAAGCCATGCGCCGCCATCCCTTGACCCTGCGGCTTGGCGTCCTGCCTCCGCTATGGAGCAGACCGTCCTAGCCGGGCCAGAGCGCGGATCCGACCTCCGCGCCCATGACTTCTACATGGCTGGCAGAGGCCCGTTGCTCAGCGACGACTGGCCCGCGACCGAACCCCGGCATCACGTCGCGTCTGCGCTTCGCGTTCGACGCCCTCGTTCGTTGGCCGATCTGAGATTGGCGACGAACGGAGACGTCAAGCGCAACAGAAGATTCATCGGCCCGATCATCTCCTTGCGGTGACACAGCGACGTGCCCGCCGGCTTGGAGCCAGGATGAACGATTCTCTGCCTTTTAAGATCGCCGGGGTCGTGTCAGGCGCCCATGGCGCCCCGTGAGGATCGGGTGTTGAACGAACGGCGCGCCGGTTGCAGCCGGCGCGCCGCCTATGGCCTAGTAAGGGCGACGATGGCCGCCGTAGCGGACCACCTCGACCTTCTCCAAGGTCACCAAACCCACTTCGTCGTCTGGCGTCAGGGTGTCGATGAAGGCCTTAAGTGCGACCTCCTCATCGACGATTTCCACGACGACCGGCAGGTTCGGCGCCAAGTCGAAGGGCTGGCCGCCGTGAAGGGTGCTGGAGGCTCCAAAGCCTCGCAGTCCCCTCAGCACGGTGGCGCCCGCCAGGCCCATTGACCGCGCCCGTTCGACGAGGATGTCGAAGAAGCGGCGATCGCCGGTCATGGCGTTTTCGTCGGTGTAGATCCGTAGCAGCAGTGCTTGGCCCGGGGTCATCTTAGGCTCCTTGCCCTTGGGACGGCGCGGAAGGCCCCATCGAGGCCTTGGGGGTCTTGCGCAAGACGAACCGGCAGATCGCCGGCAGGACAAACAAGGTCAGGGCGGTGGCGGTGATCAGGCCGCCGATGACCACGGTGGCCAGCGGTCGCTGGACCTCGGCGCCGGTTTCGGTGGCCAGGGCCATCGGCACAAAGCCCAGGGAGGCGACCAGACCGGTCATCATCACCGGACGCAGCCGCTCCATGGCCCCGTCGATGATCGCCTTTTCCAGCTCGAAACCCTGGGCGAGCCGCTGGCGGATGGCGGTCATCATCACCAGCCCGTTGAGCACGGCCACGCCCGAGAGCGCGATGAACCCGACCGCAGCCGAGACCGAGAACGGGATGCCTCGAAGCGCAAGGCCAAACACCCCGCCAGCGAGGGCCAGCGGGATGGCCGAGAACACCGCCAAAGCTGGCGCGAAGCCCCCCAGGGCCATGTAGAGCAGGGCGAAGATCAGCAGGAAGCAGAGCGGGACCACCAGGGCCAGACGCGCTTGCGCGGCCTTGAGGTTCTCGAACTGCCCGCCCCATTCAACCCATGATCCAGCCGGCAGCTTGACTTGCGCATCGACCTTGGCCTGAGCCTCGGAGACGAACGAGCCCAGGTCGTTGCCACGCACATTGGCCTGGACCACCACCCGACGCTTGCCGTTCTCCCGGCTGACCTGATTGAGACCTTCCGAGTAGGAAAAGCGGGCCACGTCGCGCAACGGCACCGACAGGCGCGCGCCGCCGCCGGCCCGTTCCGGCAACATTACCGGCAGCGCTCCGACCGCGTCCAGGTCGTTGCGCGTGGCGTCGGGCAGACGAACGACGATGTCGAAGCGCCGGTCGCCTTGGAAGACCAGGCCGGACTCGCGCCCGCCCATGGCCACCGCCAGGGTGTCGGCGACCTCTTCCACCGTCAGACCCAGGCGCCCGATGGCGTCGCGGTCCAGCGAGACGTCCAGGGTCGGGAAGCCAGAGGTCTGTTCGACCTTGACGTCAGCCGCGCCCTTGACGCCCTGCAGGATCGTGGCGATCTCGCCGGCGCTCTTGGTCATGGCGTCCAGGTCGTCGCCATAAACCTTGATGGCCACGTCGCCGCGCACGCCGGCGATCAGTTCGTTGAACCGCATCTGGATGGGCTGGCTGAACTCGTAGACGTTGCCGGTCAGGCCCTCGAGCTTCTTTTCCATGCGGGTGACGAGCTCGGCTTTGGTCTCCTTCTTGTTGGGCCACTCATCCTGGGGCTTGAGAATGATGAAGCTGTCCGAAGCGTTGGGCGGCATCGGATCGCTGGCCACCTCGGCCGTGCCGGTCTTGGAGTAGACGAACTGCACCTCCGGGAAGGTGGCGATGGTCCGCTCGATCTGCCGCTGCATCCGCAGCGACTGCTCCAGCGAGGTCGATGGGATCCGCAGCGCCTGCACGGCCAGGTCCTTCTCGTCGAGCTGGGGCGTGAACTCACGGCCCAGGAACGAGAAGGTGACCATGGCCAGGACAAACATGCCCACGGCCGCGCCGATCACCGGCCACGGCTTGGCGACCGCCTTGCGCAAAAGCGGCTCGTAGCGAACCTTGGTCCAGCGGACCATGGCCACTTCCTTCTCGGCGACCTTGCCGCGAATAAGCAAGGCGATCATCGCCGGGATGAAGGTCAGCGACAGTACAAAGGCCGCGGCCAGGGCCAGCATCACGGTGATGGCCATCGGCGAGAAGGTCTTGCCCTCGACGCCGGTGAAGGTCAGCAGCGGCGCGTAGACCAGCAGGATGATCGCCTGGCCGTAGACGGTCGGGGCGATCATCTCACGGGCGGCTTCACGCGTCTCGCCCAGACGTTCCGAGAGGGTCAGCAAGCGCCCTTCATGGTGCTGCCGCTCGGCCAGCCTACGCAGGCTGTTTTCGACAATGATCACGGCGCCATCGACGATCAGGCCAAAGTCCAGGGCGCCCAGGCTCATCAGGTTGCCCGACACCCCCAGCTTGTTCATGCCGATGGCGGTCATCAGCATCGACAGCGGAATGACCAAGGCGGTGATCAGCGCAGCTCGGAAGTTCCCCAGCAGCAGGAAGAGCACCACGATGACCAGCAAGGCGCCTTCGACGAGGTTCTTCTCGACGGTCTTGATGGTGGCGTTGACCAGCTTGGAGCGATCATAGGTGATCTGCACCTTGACCCCTGGGGGCAGGCTCTTGGCGATCTCCTGCAAGCGCTCGGCCGAGGCGCCAGCCACGGTGCGGCTATTCTCGCCGGTCAACATCAGGACGGTGCCGACCACGACCTCTTCGCCGTTCTCCGACGCCGCGCCAGTGCGCAAGCCGCCACCGACCTTGACCGTGGCGACGTCGCGAACGCGCACCGACACGCCGTCGCGATTGGCGACGGTCGCGTTGCCGATTTCATCGACCGTGCGGACGCGCGCATCGGCCCGGACCAGAAACGCCTCGCCGCCGCGCTCCATGAAGTTGGCGCCCACGGCGATATTGGCGGCTTCCAGCGCCTTGGCCAGTTCGCTGAACGACACACCATAGGCGGCCATGCGCGAGGGGTCGGCCTGCACGGCGAACTGCTTCTCATAGCCACCGATGGAATCGACGCCGGCGACGCCGGCGACGCTGCGCATTTGCGGGCGCACGATCCAGTCCTGGATCTCCCGCAGGTATGCCGCCTGCGCCGTGGCGTCCCCCAGGTGCTCCCCGGTCGTGGTCAGGTAAGCGCCGTCAGACTGCCAGCCCGGGCTGCCGTCCTTGACCTTGGCTCCGCGCCCGCCGGGATGATCATAGGCGACCGTCCACATCAGCACCTCGCCCAGACCCGAGGAGATCGGGCCCATGGATGGCTGTGCGCCTTCGGGGAGGGTCTGGCCAACGCCCGTCAAGCGTTCTGAGACCTGCTGACGGGCGAAGTAGAGGTCAGTTTTTTCCTTAAAGACGATGGTGACCTGGGAAAAGCCATTGCGCGAAATCGAGCGCGTGCTTTCCAGGCCGGGGATGCCGGACATGGCCGTTTCGACCGGGAAGGTGACGAGTTTCTCGACCTCGGCTGGAGCCAAGGCCGGAACGACGGTGTTGATCTGCACCTGCTTGTTGGTGATGTCGGGCACCGCGTCGATCGGCAGCCGAACCAGGTTGTAGACGCCCAGCGCGGCGATCAGCGCCACCACGCCGATGACCGCCCAGCGCGCGCGGACGGAGAAGTCGAGAATCCTGCCGATCATCGCGCGGCCTCCGAAACTTGCGCGCCATCGGCGACGGGGCTGTAGGTCACATCGACACGCGCCACGCGTTCGATTTTCAGGGTCGGAAACGCCGCCTGGTATCGGGCCGCATGTCCGCTCCCCAGCCGTCCATTCCACTTGACGCTGGTGTGTTCGACGCGTCGGCCGGACAAGTCGTAGAGATCAATGTCAAGATGACCGTCCACGCCGCCGCGCCAAAGCGCAGCGCGGCGCACCAGTCCGAAGACACGGACGCCGTCCTTCTCTGGCCTCACCGTACCGGTGAGGATCTTCAGACGGCCTTGGCTATAGAGACCAACGGAAGGCGCTGGCGTTTGAGCCTGGGCCGCGAGCGCGCTCACGCCAAGCCCGATCAAGATGACTAACCCGCCCACGAGCCCGGTTAGCGGCACACCGTTTGATCTAGTGCCCATGCTCAGCCTCCCCCTTGCCGAGTTCGGCCTTCAGCAGGAAGGCGCTCTGGCCGGCGATCTGTTCGCCAGCGGCGACGCCGGACAGGATCTCGATGCGGCCGCCGCCACGGCGGCCGACCTTCACCGCCCGGGCCTCGAACCCGTCCTTGGTCCGCACGAACACCGTGTCGGCGCCTTCCACGGCCTGGACCGCTTCTTCGGGCACAGAGAAACGTTCGGAGCTGGCTGCGCCGCGCGGCGTGATCCGAACGCGGACCGCTTGGCCAGGCGCGAGTTGCGTCTGGCCCGGCGCGAGGGTCAGCACCGCGGTGGCCGCTCGGCTGGCGACATCGACGCCCGGCGTAACCGAGCGCACGGAGGCCGGGACCGAGCCTTGGGCGGTTTCGACGATCGCCTGATCGCCCGGCTTGATCCGCGCGGCGTCGGCCGACGGCAGCGACGCCTGGATTTCCAGACGGGCCGGGTCAGCGATGCGGAACAGTTCCGCGCCGGCGATCACATAGGAACCCAGCACAGCGGGCGCGGCGGTAATCCGTCCGGAAATCGGGCTGGCCACCGTAATATAGCGACCGTTGGCGCTGACGCCGGCGGCGGCGCTGGCGCTGGAGGCGCGGCGCAGTTCGGACTCGGCGATCGCTACCTCGGCCTGGGCGCTTTCCAGGTCCTGGCGTGCGGTGATCTTGGCGTCGAACAGACGCTTTTCGCGGGCATAGGCCTGACGCGCGGCGGTGGCCCTGGCCGCGGCCGAGGAGCGCTCCGAGCTGATGGTGGCGGCGTCACGGCTTTCGATCTGCGCCAAGGCTTCCCCGGCGGACACCGGATCGCCCAGCCGTTTGTTGATCCGCACGACCGCGCCATCGGCGCGCGCGGCCAGCACCGCGGCGCCGGCAGGCGAGGCCGTGACGGTGGCCTGGGCCAGTATCGCCGCGCCGAGGCTCCCGGGCGTGAGAATCTCAAGCTTGATGCCGGAAGCCGCCAGGCGCTCGGCGTTCATCTCGATATGGCCTTCCTCCTCCTTCTCGCCTTCGGCATGGCCGGCCTCTTCGTTGTGGCCAGCTTCCGCGTTTTCCGCTGGGGCCAGTTTGGCGGCTGCGGCGGACGGCGTCTTGGGCGCCAGCCAGGTGCGGCCGATCAGAGCGCCAGCGCCCGCCGCTAGCAGCGCGCTGACAGCGACGGCGGCCAGCAATGTCTTTTTGTCCGTGGTCTTGGGCATGGTCAGGGTCCTATTGAGCGGCGGCGCGTTCGAGCGCGGCCAACGCCTTGGCGCGCTCCAGGCGCGCGGCGATGAGATCGTTTCGAGCGGCAGAGAGAGCGCCTTGGGCGTCGAGCACGTCGAGCAGGGAGAACTTCCCGGCCTGGAAGCCGTCTCGCGACAGCCGGACAGCCTCCTCGGCCTGGGGCACGGTCTTGGCTTGCAACACCTCGAGCCGCGCTTCGGCGGCGGCAAGCGCTGCCTGCGCGTCGCGGACCGATCGGACGACCCGCGCCAAGGCCAGCCGCTGTCGCGCCTCGGCGGCCGTGGCGTCGGCCCGAGCGGCGGCGACGTTGCCCTGGTTGCGATCACGGATCGGGATCGGGGCGGTAAAGCCCACGATCAAGGCCTGATCGCCTGTTTGCTCGAACCGTCTCACACCCGCTTGAACGGTGAGGTCCGGCCGGCCGGCGGCGCGTTCACGGTCGATTGCGGCCTCGGCGGCTCCACGCTCAGCGTCCGCCAAGCGCACGTCCAAGGCCGCCGTGGGATCGGCGGGCGTGGCAGGCCGCTCAAGGCGTTCTGGTTCGACCAGTTCAAGCGTTGGCTCGGGGTCGGACCATAGCGTCGCCAGCGCCCGATGGGCCGCGGCCGCCTCCGCCCGCGCGGTTAGCACGGCGCTGGCCGCTTCCTGACTGGCGGTGCGGGCGCGCAAGGCGCGCAGGGGGGGCTCGCGCCCCGCATCGACTAGGGTGGCGGCGATGCCGGCCAGACTTTCGGCCCGCTCGGCTGCTTCGGTGGCCAAGGCAAGCCTGGCGTCGGCGTACAGCGCTTCGGCGTATCGGGTCCGAACCTCCTGAGCTAGGTCCGCTTGGGCGATGCTTAAGCGAAGTTCATAGGCGCGGACCACGGCCTTGGCGGCCGCAGCCCGGGTTCGCCGCTTGCCGCCAAGCTCCAGCCTCTGGCCGATCGCCAGCGTGGTTTCGGCAGACGCGAACCCGTCATAGGGTCCAGAGCCGGCGATATTCTCGCTCTGCAGACTGGCTTCAGGATTGGGCGAGAAGCCCGCTTGGCGCGCCCGCCCCTGCTCAGCCGCAAGCGCGGCCCTGGCGGCGGTGATCAGCGGAGATTGCGCCTGGGCGCGTTCAAGCGCGGCGGCGAGGGTAACGGGCGCGGCGGCGGCGCGCACAGGCGCGCCGAGGCTCACGAGGGCCAAGACCGCGCCGAACAAGGCGGCGGGCCGGGCGTATGGGGGTGACATGGAGAGTCCCTATGTGCGTTCTGACAATGGCGAACACGCGCATGAGCGCGGTCAGGTCAGGCGCGGGGAGGCTCGCTAGGGCTGTCGGGTTCGAGAGATGGCGGCATGCCCAAAGAAGGCGGGACCAACCTGCCGCCATCGCGTTGCAACACTGCGTGTTGAACGACGGCGCCGTCGATCAACGGCGAGGCGTGATGGCAATGGCCTTCGAGACAAATCTCGCCAGCGCCCTCCTCTTGGTTGGCGAACGCTTCGAGATCCAAGTCGCCCTGTCCCGCGGCTTCGGCGGCCAAGACTTGCATCGCAGCCATGGCGGGGTCGCCTGCACAGAGGCCGGTGCGGACGGACGGCGTCACGAAACTAGCCAACAGCAGGCAAGCGAACAGCGCGCTCGCCAAGTGCTTCAGCCATGTCGTCACGGTCGTCATCGCCGCGACCTATAGCTTTCGCGCTGCAACATGGGAACGTGTTACATAGTCACGGTGGTCGCGCCGTGCTGGCCCGCCGGCAGGGCGCTCACCCCTCGCCGATCATGCCGCCGTCGCGGCGCGTCTCCGTCTCGCTCTCGACGCCTTCGACGTTGGCGTTGTTTGCTTCACCCTCGCCGATCATACCGCCGGATTTATCATCGGCGGGGTCTGGCGTGGTCTTTGGATCGGCGGGCGACGGCTCAGGGCGCGCGCCTGGCTTGGGACCGGCCGGGCCGGAGGGATCGTTGGACGCTGCTGCGGTGTTCATGAGTAAGCTCCTTGAGCAAGGAAGTCTTTGATCAGGGCAATGTTCCCCACGGGCGACATCCGCGTTCACATGCCGTGATGGCGATGCCCGCCATAACCGACGACCTGGACCTTTTCCAAGGTCACCAAGCCGATCTCGACGGACAGCTCAAGGGTCTCCACGAAAGCCTTGAGCTTGGGCTGGGTGTCCAGCAACTCGACGATGAGGTGTTTGTCCGGCGCCAAGTCTCTCGCCTGGGCGCCGTGCACAATCGCCGTGTCGCCGTAGGCTTGCTTGACGCGAAGAACCGCCGCGCTAGCGATCTTCATCTCGCGAGCCCTCGCGAGAAGCACGCCGTCATAAGCCTGGCCCTGAAACATGAGCGCGGCGTCGAAGTAAATTCGCAGCAGGTGCTGGCCGTCGGTGGTCATTGGAGTTGCGCCTTGTCGTTGCGAAGGGTGTTGTGGCGACCCGCTATCAGATCCGGGTGCGCGGACGCTTGCGCGCCCCGCTCGTGACCGGAGCGTTGGTGGTCAAATAACGGTCCAGGGCCTTGTCGGTGACTTCGCTGGCCATTCGCATGTTGGCGACGAAGGGTTTGGCGAACCGAAACAGGAACTCGGCCGGTCCCGTCATTTCGGTGCGATGGCGCACCAACACACCCCTGCGGCTTGGCGTCAGGGTGTAGCACTCCGTGTGTTTCAGCATCGGGTTGCCCGTGGTGAAGGTGATGGCCTCGCCTGGAACTAATTGGGTGATGCGGCCCGAATCCTTGCGCCGGCGATCGGACGTGGTTTTGACCAGCATCTTCACCTTCTGGCCCAAGGCCAGTTCGCCCGCCACGGTGCGGAATGGATGCCATTTGGGATAGGCGGGAAAGTCGGTGAGTGCGCGCCAGACTTTCATGGGTGGCGCTGCGATATCGATCTCGGTTTCGAAAATCATGGCAAGTCCTAGAAATGCCCGCCGCCTCGTCGAGGCCAAGAGCGGCGCGGAGCCTTCGGCTATTTCGATGCGGCGGGACACGGTCCCACGGTTCGCTGAGCGCATACGCGAGCGCTTTCCCCAGGGCTCGGATCGCCGGGCGTCGGCACGTCGAAGAAGGTGCAGTGGCGCGCATGGCCGCCCAGGCCCGACAACATCCGCGAGGTCGAGCTTACCAATTGGCCCGAGGCGTCAATGCGATCGACCCGAATGCGGAGCGGCGGCGGTGAAAAGGTTCTTCGGCAGGCCGCGCCGTGGAACCGGACGCCGTCCGGCTCCTGGATCGCCACGACCGACTTTAGAGGGAACCCTCTCGGCGCGCTCGTCGCGATGGGCATGGGGAGGTAGGTTGTTCCAGCCAGGGCGACGCAACCGCCCAACGCTGTTGGGACGCCCACGCCGAGCAACCAGCCTATGGATACGATCAGGGATCTTGGTCCGCGGATCTTCATGTTGACCGTCCAAATTCAATAAGGAGAAGCGCGACCGCTAGAGCCAGGAAGAGTAGCGACGCGATCAGGGCGACGACGGCCCATAACGATGGGCGACCGGTCTTGGGTCTGGGCCGGGATGGGTCCGTGCGAGGATCACGCGCAACCATGCCCTCACGCGTCGTCGCCGGTGTCGTTGAAGCGATCGCAGATCACGCGGTTCTGTCCCGATAGGCCAGCAAGCGCAGCGCATTGGCCACGACCAGCAAGGTTGAACCCTCGTGGAAAATCACCGCCTCGCCGATCTTCAGCCCCAGTAACGTTGCGGGGATAAGGAAAGCGACCATGCCCAGGCTTACCCAGAGGTTCTGCTTGATGATGCCGCTGGTCCGGCGGCTGAGGCCCACGGCGAACGGCAGGTGGGTCAGGTCGTCTGCCATCAACGCCACGTCGGCGGTTTCCAGCGCGACGTCCGATCCCGCCGCGCCCATGGCGATCCCGACGGTGGCGTTGGCCATGGCCGGCGCGTCATTGACGCCGTCGCCCACCATGGCCGCCTTGCCGAACTTCTCTTTCAAGGCCTTGATCACCGCGACCTTGTCCTCGGGCATCAGACCGCCCTTGGCGTCATCGAGACCCAGTTCCTTGGCGATGGCGCTGGCGACCGACTGATTGTCGCCCGACAGCATGATGATGTGCTTGATCCCCAGGGTTCTGAGGCGCTGGATCACGCCCTTGGCGGCGGGGCGCGCGGTGTCCATCAACCCCAACACGCCCAGATAACGGTCGCCGTGTCGGACCACGACAACGGTGCGACCGGCGCTTTCAAGTCTCTGAGCCTCGCTCCACACGGCCGCAGGCGGCTTGTCGCCTTCGCCGGTTTCGAAGAGACCGGGCTTGCCGATCACCGCTGCCTTGCCAGACACCTGGGCCTGAACGCCCTGCCCCGTCAGGCTCTTGACGCCCTCGGCCTTCAGGCGGGCCGCCTGGCCCAGCTTTTCCTCGCCATCGCGGACAACGGCCGCGGCCAAGGGGTGATCGCTTAAGGCCTCGACCGCCACGGCCACGGCCAGGAGTTCATGCTCCTCAACGCCCTCCGCCGGGACCACGTCGGTGAGTCGAGGCTTGCCTTCCGTGAGCGTGCCCGTCTTGTCGAAGGCCAGGGCGGTCAAGGTGCCCAGGTTCTCCAGCGGGCCGCCGCCCTTGACCAGGACCCCGCCTCGGCCGGCGCGGGCGACGCCGCTGAGAACGGCGCTCGGCACGGAGATCGCCAGGGCGCAGGGACTGGCGGCCACCAGCACGGCCATGGCGCGATAGAAGCTGGCGCTGAACGGCTCGTCGATCACCAGGAAAGCCAGCATCAGCAAGCCGACGCCGACAAGAACGGCGGGAACGAAGATGCGCTCGAACCGGTCGGTGAACCTCTGGGTCGGCGAGCGTTGGGCCTCGGCTTCGGCGACCATCTTGACGACGCGCGCCAGAGTGCTTTCCGACGCCTTCTTGGCGACCCGGATATCAAGCGCGCCCGAGCCATTGATCGTACCGGCAAACACCCGGTGCTCGGCGCTGGCCTTGCCGAAATCCAGATCGACCTGGGCGGCGGCGCGCTTGTCGACCGGAACGCTTTCGCCGGTCACCGGCGCCTGATTGACGCTGCTTTCCCCAACCACGACGACACCATCGGCGGCGATCCGCTCGTTGGGGCGGACCAGGACGATGTCGCCGATCTCGAGCGCTTCGACGGCGATATCTTCGGTCTTGTCGCCGCGCCGCACCGTGGCCCGTTCGGGCGCCAGTTCGGCTAAGGCCTCGATCGCCCGACGGGCCCGGCCCATGGCGTAGTGCTCCAGGGCATGGCCGATGCTGAAGAGGAACAGCAGCAATGCGCCTTCGGCCCACTGTCCAAGCGCGGCCGCGCCGGCGGCCGCCACCAGCATGAGGGTGTCGATTTCGAACCGGCGCTTGCGTAGATTCTCGAAAGCTTCTTTCAGCGTGAAATAGCCACCGAACACATAGGCCGCGCCGTAGAAGAGCAGCGGAACGACGCCTTGCACCCGCTGGCCAATCAGCCAGCCGGCGAGGAGCATCACCCCTGACAGAACGGCGAAGATCAGTTCGGTGCGCTCGCCAAAGATGCCGCCGTGAGCATGATCGTGTTCGCCAGCGGCGTGATCATGTCCCTCGTGGCCCTTGCCGGGCTTTGCGTGCGCGTGGGGTTTCGTCGCGCCGCTTGACGGCTCTTGCTTGGCCTCGTCATGGCCGTGCCCATCGGCTGCGTCATGGCCAGCGCCGTGGTCATGACCCTCCTCACCGCCATGGGCGCCATCGTCGCTATGGGCGTGGTCGTGCGCGGCGTGGCGGCCGCGCTTCTGGCCAGTGCTGGCCCCGAGATCCGAGAACCGGCCGCCGGCGTCTCGGACAGCTGCGCGCAGCGCTTCGTCGTTTGTCTTCTGCAGGTCGAACTCCACGAATCCTCGGCCGGACGGACCGATCTCCGCGGCTAGAACGCCAGGCTGTTCACGCAAGGTCTCGGCTAGGCGCCGAGCGTTCCGGGCATGAACGGCGCCGGCAAGCTCGAAGTTGAAGTGACCGAAGCGGCCGCTCAGGGTCGCGCCGGCTTGCAGCGCGAAGGCTCGCAGCTGGCCCAGTCGGATCTGGGTCTCGTCGTAGTGGACGCAAAGGACGCCTTCACCCGCTTCGCCCATCTCGACATGGGCTTCGGTCACGCCAGGCCGCCCTTTCAGTATGGCGATCAGACTTGTGACGCAGCGGTCGCACGCGTCCGCCGCCTGGGGCAGGAGGATCGGCAATTCGAGGCGGAGCTTGTCGGTCATGGCGCTTCTCCTGCTTTTACTGGTGCGGCTCGACGTGATGGCCGCCGTAGCGGAGCACTTCGACCTTTTCGAAGGTGACCAGGCCAATGCCCTTGAGGTCGTTCAACGTGGTCAGGAACGCGCGAAGACGCACTTCTTCGTCGACCATCTCGATGACCACGGGCAGATTGTCGTTGAAGTCGAGCGGCCGGGACTCGTGCATGCGCGCCGACTCGCCAAAGCCTTTGCGGCCGCGCAGGACGGTGGCGCCGGCCAATCGCGCCTGTTTGGCCCGCTGGACGATCACGTCCATCAAGGAGCGGTCGCCCACTAGCGCGCTCTCGTCGGTGTAGATGCGAAGCAGGACGGCTTGTCCGGGAATCTGCATGGTTGTCTCCTCAAGGGCGGTTCAATGGCGCGCGAAAACTTGCCGACGGCTGCCCGAAAGCAGCAGCAGGGTCGAGTAGGATTGGGAGGCGGCGCCGGCCAAGGTCATGCCTGCAGAGCCGATCGGCATGCCGGGTACGGCGAGGCCCACGGCACGCGGCGCGGTCGCTTCCAAAATCAGCGCGCGTTCCGCCCGCGCCGCGAAGGCGGGGCCGGCGCTGGCGAAGGTGACCCAGCCCAAGGCAGCGGCGACCGTAGCCCGCCAGAGCGGGCCCGGCCTCAAGTCAGTGTTCCTGGGCATCGTCACGGGCGCGCTCCGGGCTAGGTGTCGGTCGAGCCAAATGGGGATCGGCGACGGTCTCGAGGTTGGCCGTCAGGCTAAAAGCGGTGGACAGCAAACCGGCGATGGCGCGCCAGTTGAGGGCGAACAGCAGGCCGGCCAGGACAAGGTAGCCCCAGGCCACGGCCGTCAGCGCGGCGATGTCGCGCGCCTCGTCCTGGCGCAGGCTCAGGGCGATCATCAGCTGAGCGACGAACAGGCCCAGCAAGGCGATCGCGCCGATGACCGACAGACGCAGGCGCAGCAGCAACGCCAGCCCAAACAGCGATTGGGCGGCAGTGAGGAAGAACTCCTCGTGTTGGCGTGCGTCGAGCGGCAACGCCCTCAGCTGACCCGCGCCAAGGCTCATCGCCAGGGGCAACATGCCAACCAGCAGGGTCCATTGATTGATCTTGTCGCTGATCATCGCCACAAGACCGGCCGCCGCGCGCCCCGCCAGCACGAACAGCACGGCGATGACCACGGCTGGCGCTTCGCTGGCGATCGGCGCCAGCCACTGGATCAGCAGGAACTGGTCGATGCCCAGCGCGCGGCCGCCGTCGATCATCGACTCGGCGAACGGTTCGGCCACCACCAGGATCACGCCCGCGGCGACCACGGTCATGGCGATCATGACCGTCCAGCGCGTCGTGTTCGACAGCTTGGCGATGACCGCGCCCGGACCAGGCTCTTCGCCTTCGTCTTCGTCCTGGGCCTTGGGAAGCTTGCTTACGCGCCACAGATAGAGGCCAAACAGCCCGACCAGCACCACGGCGTCCCAGGCGCTGATGGTGTTCTTCAGAATGATCACGAAGGCGTAGGCGCTGGACAGCGCCAGGACCACGATCTCGATGGCGTTGACGGGCGCCAGTTCGATGCCGCGCTGGCGGTTCTTCCACCAGTGCAGGAGGACCATGGCCGGCCAGGCCAGGCCGATCAGCAATCGGTTGGCGCCGGTCATGTTGGCGGCCGCAAAAGCGACATAGCCCTCGCTTGGCGAACGCCCCGCCTGGAAGGCGTAGTAGATGTCGACCGCGTATTCGGGCAGCACCGTGACCAAGGCCACGGCGGCCAGGATCAGGCCTTGGGACAGATACTTCTCGGCCGCCTCGGCACCCCAGGAAAGCAGGAATCCCGCCGCTAGGATCGCCGCGCCGAACACACCGATGTCGAGCACGGGATTGGGCCGCCAGCCGGCGATCCGCAAGGCCAGCGCTGGAAGCATTACCGCGACCGCCAGCCCGACCGGGATCCAGAGTTGTCGGGCTTGGGAAGAACTCAGGGACATGCAAGCTCCTTTGGAAAGAGGAACGCGCCGGCGTGGCTGGGGGACGGGACCACGCCGGCGCCCCGGCTCAGGTCGTCAGGGGGGCTGACACCGCCGGGCTCTCGTCCGGGGCGGTCCGACCGCGCCCCAGCTGGAGGATCAGCCTGGAGATGGCCGGCAGCACGACGAGCGTGACCGCCGTCGCGGTGACCAGGCCGCCGATCACCACCATCGCCAGGGGCTTTTGGACCTCCGCGCCCGTCCCGTGGGCCAGGGCCATGGGGATGAACCCGATGGCGGGCACCAAACCGGTCATCAACACCGGCCGAAAGCGTTCGATCGAGCCCTCATAGATGGCCTGCGCCACCGGCAAGCCCTCGTCGAGCCGCTGGCGAACGCTCGACATCACCACTAGGCCGTTCAGCACCGCCACGCCGGCCAGGACGATAAAGCCGACCGCTGCGGAGATCGAGAAGGTGATCCCCGTCAGGGCCAGGGCGAAGACCCCTCCCGACAGTCCCAACGGGATCGCAGCGAACACCGAGGCGGCGGGGCCCACGCCCCCCAGGGCCATGTACAGGATCAGGAAGATCAGGACGAAGCAGAGCGGCACCACCAAGGCTAGCCGGGCCGTGGCCGCCTTGAGGTTTTCGAACTGTCCGCCCCAGGTCAGCCACGAGCCGGTGGGCAAGGGCACGGCCTCGACCTTGGCCTTGGCTTCGTTGACGAACGACCCGATGTCGCGGTTTCGCACATTGACCTGGATCACCACCCGGCGCTTGCCGTCCTCGCGGCTGATCTGGTTGAGACCATCGGCGAACCGGAACTGCACCAGCTCGCGCAACGGCACCGAGCGTTGAGCGCCGCCGCCTTCCGACGGCAGCATCACCGGCAAGGCGCCCATGGCCTCCAGATCGTCGCGTTGGGCCATCGGCACGCGGACGATGATGTCGAAGCGCTTGTCACCCTCGAAGACATCGCCCGCCTCGCGGCCGCCCATCGCGGCGGCCACCGTGTCGGCGACCTCCTCGACGGTCAGGCCAAAGCGCGCGATCGCCGCCCGGTCGAACCGCACGTCCAGGGTCGGGGCGCCCGCCGTCTGCTCGACGCGGACGCCGTCTGCCCCGGGAATGGATTCCAGGACCGCGCCGATCTTGGCCGCGGAGACGCCCATCTTGTCGAGATCGTCGCCGTAGAGCTTGATCGCGACGTCGCCGCGCACGCCGGCGATGAGCTCGTTGAAGCGCATCTGGATCGGCTGGGTCACCTCGAAACTGTTGCCCAGCAGCGGCGCGACCTTGGCCTCGATGCGCTCGACGACCTTGGCTTTGCTGTCCACGCCCTTGGGCCAGTCCTTCTGCGGCTTAAGGATGATGAACCCATCCGAAAGGTTGGGCGGCATGGGATCGGTGGCGACCTCGGCCGTGCCGGTCTTGGAGAACATCATCTCCACTTCCGGCAATCCGCTGACGGCCTTCTCCACCTGCTGCTGCATGGTGCGCGATTGTTCCAGCGCCGTGGAGGGGATCTTCAGCGATCCCATCGCGACGTTCTTCTCGTCCAGTTGCGGAATAAACTCCTGGCCCAGGGTGGTGTAGACCACGCCGGCCACCAGGAAGAGCGCCACGCCCGCGGCGATGAACGGCCAGGGCCGCTCGATGGCGCGCTTGAGCACTGGGTCATAGTGGCGTTTAGAGTAGGCGATCACCCTGACCTCCTTCTCAGAGACCTTGCCGCGCATCAGAATCGCGACCATGGCCGGGACGAAGGTCAGCGACAGGATGAAGGCCGCGCCCAGGGCCAGCATGATGGTGATGGCCATCGGGGAGAAGGTCTTGCCCTCGACGCCGGTGAAGGTCAGCAGCGGCGCGAAGACCAGGAAGATGATCGCCTGGCCAAAGACCGTCGGACGGATCATTTCCTGGGCCGCGTGCAGCACGGTTTCCAGGCGCTCGGGAAGGCTTAGCAGCCGACCTCGATGATGCTGTCGCTCGGCCAGTCGCAACAGGCAGTTTTCGATGATGATCACCGTGCCATCGACGATCAGACCAAAGTCGAGCGCGCCCAGGCTCATCAGGTTTCCGGGCACCTTCATCTCGTTCATGCCGATGGCCATCATCAGGAACGACAGCGGGATGATCAGCACGGCGATGAAGGCGGCGCGGACATTGCCCAGCAGCAGGAACAGGGTCGCGGCCACCAGAATCGCGCCTTCGGTCAGGTTGCGCTCGACGGTCTTGACCGTCGCGTTGACCAGGACCGAACGGTCCAGGGTCGGGGTCACCACGACGCCAGGCGGCAGCGACTTCTTGACCTCGGTCAGCTTCTCACCAACCGCCTTGGCCACCGACCGGCTGTTCTCGCCGATCAGCATCAGGGCGGTGCCGACAACGACCTCGTCGCCGTTCTTGCTGGCCGCGCCGGTGCGCAGGTCGCCACCGACGCGCACGGCGGCGACGTCCTTGACGGCGACCGGCACGGTGCGCCGGGTGGCGATGATGGCGTTCTGGATCTCGTCGAGCGTGCGAACCCGGGCGTCGGCGCGCACCAGATACGCCTCGCCCGCCCGCTGGATGAAGTTGGCGCCGACCGAGAGGTTGGCCGACTCCAGGGCCTTGGCCAGATCGGTGTAGGACACGCCATAGGCGGCCAGCTTGGCCGGATCGGGCTCGACGACGTATTGCTTCTCGTAGCCGCCGATAGAGTCGATGCCAGCGACGCCCTTGACGCTGCGCAGTTGCGGACGAATGACCCAGTCCTGCACGGTTCGCAGATAGGCGGCCTGCGAGACGGCGTCGGCCAGGCGTTCACCCTCGGCGGTCAGATAGGCCCCGTCGGTCTGCCAGCCGGGGACGCCGTCGCGTGGCTTGGCGCCCTTTCCGCCCGGATTGGCGTATTCGACCGAGTACATGAAGACTTCGCCCAGGCCGGTCGTTACAGGACCGATCTGCGGCTGGACCGAGGCTGGGAGCGTGTCGCGGGCCTGGGTCAGCCGCTCAGCCACCTGCTGGCGGGCGAAATAGAGATCAGTGCCCTCGGTGAAGATCGCCGAGACCTGGGAAAAGCCGTTGCGCGAGATCGAGCGCGTGGTTTCCAGGCCGGGGATGCCCGCCAGGGCCGTCTCAACGGGGAAGGTGACCCGCTTTTCAATTTCGATCGGCGACAAGGCGCCGGCCACGGTGTTGATCTGCACCTGCTTGTTGGTGATGTCGGGAACCGCGTCGATGGGCAGCTTGGTCAGTTGCCAAGCGCCGAGGGCGGCGATGATGACGGTGAGCAGCAGGACGTACCAACGCCCCTTCACCGACATAGAGAGAATGCGACCGATCATTTCGGCGTGTCTCCTGAACTGATCGAGGGGCTCATTCTTCTTCCGCGCTCTTGCCGAGTTCAGCCTTCAGCAGGAAGGCGTTCTTGACGGCCAGGCTCTCCCCGCCCCGCAAGCCTTGGGTGATGACCACTCGTCCGCCGCTGCGCTGGCCAACGGTCACGGGCTGGACCTTGAAGCCGGTCTTGGTGCGCACGAAGACCACGTCTCGCCCCTCGACGGTCTGCACGGCCTCCTCCGACACCACGATCCCGCTCGAGGTCGATTGCCGAGAGGTAATGCGGGCCCGTACCAACTGGCCCGGCTGCAGCGCGCCGGCCCCGCCGGTCAGGGTCAGGACGACGGTGGCGCTGCGCGTTTCCTCGCTGACGCCCGGCGTCACGGCCCGGACGACCGCCGTGCGGGTCTCGCCAGTGTTGGTCTCGATCACGGCTTGGTCGCCCGGCTGGATGCGCCGCGCGTCGTTGGCGGTCACCGAAGCATCAACCTGGATCTTGGCCGGATCGGAAATCCGGAAAAGTTCAGTCTCCGGTTGGACGAAGGCGCCGAGACTGGCGGCCATCGACGTCACGCGACCGCTGATCGGGCTGGTGACGGCCACATAGCGACCATCGCGCGAGACGCCTGAGGCTCCGGCGGCGCTGGCGGCGCGTCGCGATTCGGCTTCGGCGACCACCAGTTCGGACTGGGCCGTCTCGTAGTCCTGCCGAGGGCTGACCTTCTGTTCGTAGAGCCGCTTTTCCCGCGCCAGGACCTTGCGCGCCAGATCGGCCTTGGCGGTCGCCACGCTGCGATCGGCCGAAATCTGCGCCGCGTCCCGACTGGACACCAGGGCCAAGGTTTCGCCAGCACGCACGGGGTCGCCCAGACGCTTGGTGATCTGGGTGATCGATCCGGCAGCCCGCGCGGTCAAGACAGCTTGGCCGGTCGGCTCGGCCTCGACCGTCGCTTGAGCGACGACCTCGGAGGCCAAGCCGCCGACCGTAACCGTCTGCAGTTGGACACCTGACGCGGTGATGCGTTCTGGGCCCATGGTTAGGGTGTCGGCGTGAGCGGCTTCGGCCGGAGCGGCGGCCGGGGCCTCTTGGGCGGTCTCGGGTTTACCGCTTGAAAACTTGCCGACCGAGAAGGCCACGACAGCGACCGCGGCGAGCGCCACGCCCGCCATCAGCCACTGTCGATTTGAGGAAGAAGATTTGCGAAGCATCAGCGATCTCCGAAGGGGCGGCCTTGCAGGCGCGCCAGGCCGGCTTCGGCGCGAAGGCGCGCCAATTGGGCTTCGATGGTTTGGGCGCGCGCCTCGGCCAGCGAACGGCGCGCGTTGATGAGTTCGACCAGCGGCGACTTGCCGGCCTCGTAGGCGATGCGCGTTAGCCGGTAGGCCTCGGCAGCGGTCGTTTCGCCCTCGGTCGCGGCGCCGACCCTCGTCTGGGCGGCGTCAATCTGGAAGAGAGCGGTGCGGACGTCGGCTTCGGCGTCCAGGCGCGCTGCGCTGAGCCGCGCCTCGGCGCCCTGAAGCTCGCCCTGCGCGGCGGTGATGTTGCCGCGGTTCTGGTCGAACACCGGGATCGGGATCGAAACCCCTGCCACCAGCGCCGTGGAATCGTCACCGCTGAACCGGCGCACGCCGGCCGAGACGGTCACGTCCGGCACGGCCCGAATGCGTTCGATCCGAACGCGCTTGGCCGCTGCTTCTCGTTCGGCTTCGGCCGCCAGGACGGCGGGGGTGGCCAGGACGTCGATATCGCGGTTCAGAGATGCCGACTGGGAGGCGGTCAGCAGGCTGTCGGTCAGCGAGGTGAACGGCGCGGCCGAACCGGCCAGCGCCGTCAGACGCGCGAAAGCCCCGGTCCGTTCGGCGCGGGCCTCGTCGAGAGAGGCGCGTGCCGACGTCAATGCGGCCTGGGCTTGCAGGCTGCGCAGTTCGGCTTCCTTGCCCGCATCGACCAAAGCGCGCGAGGCGCGCACGGTCTCGTCCGACAAGGTCACCGCTTCCTGGGCGAGCGCGACGCGGCGTTCGGCTGCTTCGGCCTGGGCGTAGGCGTCCGCCAGGGTGAAGGCGTAGTCGGCCTTCGATTGCACCAGACGCGCCCGCGCCGCGTCCAGGCCTGCCCGGCCCGCCGCGATGCGCGCGCCGCGCTTGCCGCCCAGTTCCAGCGGCTGGCTGAGCGAGAACGTCGTCTCGGCGTTGTTGGCGCCGCTATAGACTCCGCTTCCGCTGAAATTCTCGACCCCGACATCCACGGTGGGATTGGGCCGCGCCGAGGCTTGCCTAGCCAGCCCTTCGGCTTGGCGCACCGAAGCGGCGGCTTCGGCAAGGCGAGGCGCGTTGGACTGGGCCTGGGCGAGCAGATCCTTGAAGAGCGGGGCCGGATCGGCCGCCGCGCCGCGCCCGGACGCCAACGCGCCCAGGATCGCAGCTACGCTGGCGGCTGCATATCGCAGCCGTCCACGCATGATGAGTGTCATGAAGTTGGTATCCTAGAGTTTCAGATGCAGTCGGGCCGCCGATCAACGGCGGCGGTGACGCATCAGGCTCTAGGTGGTCGATCCAACAGGGTTGGACGGGCGGCTTGCAGCCGCTGATCCTGGAACAGGCCCCAAATGGCCCGCTGCAAGACCGGCGCGACGGCCAGCGCGTAGGAAGCCGGCAGGGTCAGGGTATGGGCGACGCAGTGGCCGGTGCACAGGCGGCCGGCCTCCTTTTTGAACGGCGCCTTCTGATTGGTCGCCAGCGCGCCGGCATCATCGAGGGTTTGAACGCTGGCGGCGGGTTCGGCTTCGAACCACTCGTGCGCCGCTGGGGTAGACATAATCGTGCCGAACACGAAGGCCAGCACCAGAGCGGCCGTCAAAAGCTGACGAAGGGACAGGGCCGTGGCGGCGCCGAGAAGTCCGCGAATTTCACTGCGCAGCACGCCGACATCAACGGTGAAGGACGCTGCCCCCAGACGCACGCGTCTCGGGCCGGCGACCGTACCGGAAAGATGTTGTCGGAACGCCGTCCCTACCATGACTTGGGTCTATACTCGTCAGAGCAGCCGGTGGAAATATGTTACAAGATCACGCTTGCCAGATGGTCGGTCCGTCGCATCGGGGCAGTTCGTGGCGATTGGCAGTCAACCGCCGCTTGTCTAATGTCGCCCCTGCATTCGCTTCGACTCGATGCCGGACAGGACCCGCCCCAGCATGCTCACCTTGCCGCTCGAAAAGCCCGGCGTCGCACGGCCCAAACTTCAGCTCTCGTTGAACAAAGGCGCGCGCTTCACCGTGCAGGTGCGGTGGGAGTGCGACGCCGATCACGCCGACGATGTCGATGTGCATGCGCTGGAGGCGGTGAATGACGGTTCCGGCGCGAAAGTGACCGAGCTCACCGCCGTGCTGTCCACCTATAACACCACCCGCATGAACCCGCGCAGCGGCGTGCTGGCGACCAATCCCGACGGGTCGTTCCAGACCCCCAGCGGCGGGCTGGCGCACAGTGGCGACATGCGCGTGCAGAACAATTCGGAATCCATCACGATCGACGGTTCAAAGATCCCGGTCGGGGTGAACGAGATCCCCATCCTGGTGACGGTCCATGAGGCCGACCACAGTGACGGGCACGATGGCGGCGATGAGGACGAGGACGAGCCGGCGTTCGGCGACATAGACTTGTGCGTGATCACGTTGACGGACGACAGCGGGCGCGAGCTTGCGGCCTATCAGCTGTCGTCGGAGTTCAGGGACTTCAACGTCGTCCAGTTCGGCAGCATCCTGCTGGGTCCCGATGGCTGGGAATACGCGGCGGTCGGCCGTGGGTTCAACGGCGACTTCAACGACGTGCTCGCGCACTTCTCCTGACCAGACGCGTGTCGGACGACTCCAAAGCCAAGACGGACGCCAAGCCGGGCGCGGCGCCGAAACAGCTGCGCCCGACCATCATCGCGCCGCCCGCAAAACGCTTGAAGAGCGTCGCGGCGACACCAGACGCGCCCCGCCCCCAGACCTCAGCGCCCAAGGTGAACAGGCCGACCGTGCTTCCCGGCGTCGCGCGCAGACGTATCGCGGTCAGGTCGGCCGATATGAAGCGACTGTCCCCTGGCGTGGAACCGCGTACGGCCGCGCGCGCGGTGCGGCTCGTCGACGGCTTCGTCGTCGAGGACGCCCGGGAGGACCATGTCGTCCAATGGGGACAGGCCTCGCAGCAGCGCGGCGCCGCGCTCCTCGAGGCGCCCGAAGTTCCGCAGGCCGATGTGGCGGGCCAGGCCCGCGGCTATGTCGGGCGGATCGTCGAACTCCTGGCGGCGATCGACATCGAGCCGTCGCGCAAGCTCACGGCCGCGCGCGCCGAGTTGGAGAAACTGGTTTGCCTTGCCCAGGCGACGCTTGCGCCTCTGGAGAACCTCAAGACCGCGCTGGATGGCCATGCGCGCCGCCTCGAAGAGGCTAGGCTCGAGATTGAGGCTGCCGCACTGGCGGCGTTGTTCCTCTCCGAATATTTGACATCCTCACGTCCCGACCTGTCTCGCGGCTTCCTTTTGCGCGAGATCAGCCTGACGCGAACAGCCCTGGAAATCCGCGGCGGCGAGTTCGAGCGGAACAGCCAGCGCGAGGCGCCGCGCGCGCTTATGACCACGATCCAGGCCGTCGTCCTCGTAGACCTGCCCGAGTGCCTAGAAGCCCTCAGCCGCGCCCGTCACCGCCTCAACCCCACTGAAGCTGGGGAACTCCAGCACCGCCTCCGCACCCTTCTTCGAAAACTCGACGCATAGGATCGATCTCAATGGCCCTGCAACTCGACCTACAGAAATCGGCGCGCTCGCTGCGTCTCTCGCTCGACAAGGCCGGCGTCGCGCAGACCGTGAAAGCCGAGCTGATCTTCGACATGGACGTGTCGGGCTCCTTCGAGCATGAGCACGAGGAAGGCACGACCAGCAAGCTGATCGCGCGTCTCGTACCCTACGGCATGGAGCTGGATCCGGACGGCCAGATGGACGTGTTCACGTTCAGCGACGGCCGGCACACCGTCACCCACGTCGGCACGGTCACGCCCGACGATTGCGAGGACTATATCGTCCGCAAAGTCGTCGGGCGCGTGATCGGCTGGAACGGCGGCACCGACTACAGCTACGTGCTGGAGCGCAACCTCCAACATTTCGGGTGGCTACCGGCGTCTCCGGAGGCCGGCGGCTTCCTGAGCCGGTTCCTGGGCCGTCCCAAGACGCCGGAAGTCCGAGCGAAGAAGCGCTCGATCGTCATCTTCGTCACGGACGGCGAGAACAGCACTAGCGATCACGTCCGCACGACGAGGATCCTCGAGGAGTCCGAACAGCGTGGCGACCAAGTCTATTTCCTCTTCGTCGGCGCGTGCGAGCACGACGTCGATTTTGGGTTCCTGCGCACGATCGCCGCGCGCTTCAAGAACACCGGCGTCGTGATCATCCGCGACCTCGACGCCTTCGTGGAGCTGTCGGACGACCAGCTGAACGCGCAGTTGCTCGGGCCGGAACTGATTGCGTGGCTGAAGGCCTGAAAACGGCGCGGGGATCAGGCTGAGCTGTGAAATGACGGCGGCGTCGCACTGCGAAGGTTATGCGAGCGGCGTTCGTCGACGCGGAACGCCGCGCGTCCGCCAGCCGTACGGACTAGGCTGGCCGCTCGTTCCAATGGAGCGGTGTCGTCCCGGTCGGGGTCGGCATGACGCGTCGTCCTCGACCTGCTGAACCCGGCTTGCGCGATGAGCCTAGCCAGGAAGCCATTGGTGTTGGCTTGGGTGAACTCATATCCGCCGAGCGCCCGCACCTGCCGCACAAAGACGGAAAAGCGTTGAGCGCCGCGGCCGGTCGTCGGCGAATATACGGCTGGCCTCCTCGTCGCAGACCAGCAAACCTCGACGCCAAGATTGCTGTGGCTGCTCGTCCTCGGAACCAGGGCGATCAAGATTTCCTGTTGGTCACCTTGGCAGCCTTGGCGCTTCGTCGGTTGATCAGCGGCTGAGCGTCGGCACGCCCTGACACCCCATTCGCGAGCGGCCAACTTGACGCTATGAAGGGGGCCCTGCCGGCGTTCGGCGCCGCCGCGAGCGAGCAAGAAAAGCACGGTGACCCAGTCGGACCTCAGAGACGCGCTCGAAGGCCGACAGGTCTGGATCTATTTTACCGCCGTCATCATCGCGGGGATCGCGGGCCTTCTAGTCCCCGGGTCGACAACGCTGGAGCCGGCGATCAATCCCGCCCTGGCCCTGATGTTGTTCGTCACCTTCCTGCAGGTGCCGGTCGCGGCCCTGGGCCAAGCGCTCAAGGACGTGCGCTTCCTTGGCGCCCTGCTGTCCGTCAACTTCGTCGTCGTGCCGTTGCTCGTCGCCGCGCTCATCCAGGTCCTGCCCGCGTCGCCAATGCTGCGCCTGGGCGTCCTGATGGTCCTGCTCTGCCCGTGCATCGACTATGTCGTGACCTTCTCGCACCTGGGTCGCGCCGACGCGCGGTTGCTGCTGGCTTCGACCCCGGCCTTGCTGATTGTCCAGATGGTGCTGCTGCCGGTCTATCTGCGCCTGTTTCTCGGCGCCCAGGCGGCCGCCTATGTGCAGCTTGGCCCGTTCGTCCACGCCTTCGTCTGGTTGATCGCCATCCCCTTCGTCCTGGCAGCCCTCGTTCAAGCCTGGGCCGCCAAGAGCAAAACGGGCGAGAAGAGCGCCAACGTCCTGGGCCTGCTGCCGGTGCCGGCGACCGCAGCCGTGCTTTTCATCGTGGTCGCCGCGGTGACGCCGCAACTGGGCCTGGCGGTGGAAGCGACCCTGAAGGTCGTGCCCCTCTACGTCGCCTTCGCCGTCATCGCCCCGGTCCTGGGTTGGGGCGTCGCACGCGTCGTCAGGCTGGAGGCCCCGGCCGGTCGCGCCATCGCCTTCAGCGCGGCCACCCGCAACTCCCTGGTCGTCCTGCCGCTGGCCTTGGCGGTGCCCGGCGCGGTGCCGCTGCTACCGGCTGTCATCGTCGCCCAGACCCTCGTCGAACTGGTCGCCGAGCTGGTCTATATCCGGCTGATGCCCAGGCTTGGCGCGACCGCTGGACCAGAAACCTGAGGCGGTAGGCCTACCGCTGCCGAAGCAACCCAACGACCAGGGGTTCGATCCTTGGCCACGCCAGAGCGGCGGCCAACAGTAGTGTCGCCAGGCCCAGCGTGATCAGTGTCGAGCGGGCCGGATCGCGCCGGGCTCTCCACGATTGCAGACCGATCCAAGCCCATGCGCCGACCACGGCCACGACCGCCAACAGCGTGGCCCAGCCCTGGATACGGGCAAACCAAGCCAACACGCCGCCGCTGGTCGCCAGGACGGCGGCCGGAAGCGCGAAGGGCAGCACGCAGCAAACGCCGCATGACACCGCGCCGGCCGCGACGATGGCGGCCGTCGCGCCAACCACCCGATCCTTCGGCTTGGGCGCGGCCTGGGACTTGGGCGCGCTCATGCGCAAACGCCCTGGCAGCCACAGCCGACGTCGGGTCCAGGGCCGGGACCTGAGGTCTTCGACTTGAAGGTCTCGAACATCGCCAGCCCCGCTTCGCGCGCGCTCGGGCGCGGTGATCGTCAGCCGCACCTGACCGGGCAACTCGCTGACAACGAAGCTCAGGAAGCCGCAGCAGTCCTGCTCGCGCCGCGCCAACTCCAGAACGGCCTCGCGTGCGGAAGCCGCATAGGTGAGCGCGAGCCGCAGATCGTCCTGCTCCACTTCTTGAAGGGAAGCGGCGTTCAGGCCGGCGATCCAGGCCTGGCGCGCCTTGTAGTCGCCAGCGCCCAGCGTGCAGGCGATCGGCGCGGGTTCAGGTTCGAGGGTCATGTGGGACAACTCGCTGTGACCTAATATTCGACCGGACAGCCGCGCTGCGGCGTGAAGGGCGTGGTGACCGCCTTGCCGGCGTTGACTTCGGCCAGGGCGGTCTCGACATAGGCGCCGTCAGCGCCGCTGATCGCCCCTTGATAGACCAGAGCGCCCTTGGCGTTGATGATGTAGGCCGACGGCGTGGCCTTGGCGCCGTAGAGCCGCCCGATCTTGCCGTCGGGATCGAAGAGGAAGGCGTTGATCTTGGCGCCGCGCGCCTTGGTCAGGGCCTGGGCGCCCTCGCCCGTCAAGTAGCCGGGTTTGCCGGGGGCGGCCGTGTCGATGGTCAGCCAGACGATCTTTTTCTGAGCGGCCTGGGCCTGCAACTTCTGGATCGCGCCCGTCTCATACTGATGCCTGGTCGGTCCGCAGACCGGGCTCGTCCATTCCAGCACGACGATCGAGCCGCGATAGTCGCTGAGCCGATGGACCTTGCCGTCGCTGCCCTTGGCGGTGAAATCCGGCGCGGCGCCCGGCGCCGGCGCGGCTGAAACATAGCCGGCGCCGCCGACGAGTGCGGCGGTGACGGCCAGCGCGCCCAGGGCGCGCGTGAGAGTCTGGCGGTTCATCACGATAAGGTCTTCCCGGTTCAACTCGCCAGACCGTGCACCTTCAAGTAACTTGAGGTTCAAGGACTATTTCGAGAGCCAAGCCATGGGACTGAAGATCGGCGCGCTCGCCGCCCGCACCGGCGCCAATGCGCCGACGATCCGCTACTACGAAGAGATCGGTCTGCTGCCGCGACCGGATCGGCGCGACGGCGGCCAGCGCGCCTATGGCGACGCCGACGTGCGCCGACTGACCTTCATCCGCCGATGCCGGCAGTTTGGCTTTCCGATCGAGCAGGTTCGCGGACTGGTCGATCTCTTCGAGAACGACGACCGCTCCTGCCTCGAAGCGCGTGACCTCGCCCGCGATCAACTGGATGCGGTGCGCGCCAAGATGGCCGAGCTGCGGGAACTGGAACTCAGCTTGGCCAAACTCGTCGACGACTGCGACGCCGCCTGCGTCGGCGGCCCAGGGTCGGCGTGCGTGATTTTCGAAGACCTCGTAACGAGCAAGCCAGCCAAGGGCTGCTGCGGTGGCGCTGGCTAACTTCGTCTCATGGTCGCAGAGCGGCATGTCCAAGACGTCGGTGAGTGGTTTGAAGCGGACCTCGCACGACGGCTTACCACGCAGTCCTTCGCTGTCGAACAGCCATGCCCGCACTACGGACCGTCGGCGTCGCGATTGAGCGTCCAGCTCGCTCGCGTCAAGCCATCGCCATGTTGCCCGATCCACCCGCCAATGCCGTCATGATTTAACGGTGAAGTTTTTTCACCCACAGTTGTATTTCTGACTAGGCAGAACTTCCCTTCATAGTAGTGTCACGAAAGTGTCACGACCAAGCGGCGATTGCCGTTGGCCGCGCCGGCGCGAAAAGCGCCAGTTCGAGCTCTGGTCGGTTCGTATGCGTTCGATGACGTTTTCGCACTTGGGGGGCACTCATGATCCTGTCGGGCTTTCTGCTGATTTCGACGCTGTTCCTGGCCTACGCCAACGGCGCCAACGACAATTTCAAGGGCGTGGCGACGCTCTATGGAAGTTACAGCCTGGACTATCGAAGCGCCTTGCTGCTGGGCACCACGGCCACCTTCCTGGGTGGCTTGGCCTCGATGCTGGTGGCGACGGGCCTGATCAAGATGTTCTCGGGCGCGGGCGTCGTGCCCGCCGAGGTCGCGGCCCTGCCCACCTTCCTGGCCGCTATTTCGGCGGCCACGGCCGCCACCATCATCCTGGCCACCATGCTAGGCTTGCCCGTATCGACCACACACGGCCTGACCGGCGCGATCATCGGCGCGGGGCTAGTGTTCGTCGGGCCCCATCTGAACCTGGCGCTGCTGGGCAAGAGCTTCGCCTTGCCGTTGATCATCAGTCCGGTGGTCGCCGTCGGCTTGACGATGCTGGTTTACGGCGTGCTGCACGAAGTCTCTCGCCGCACCGGGCTCAAGCGCGAGACCTGCGTTTGCCTGGACGGCGTGCGCCTGACCCCGGTCAGCATCTTGCAACCGGTGCTGGCCGGCACGGAAGGCTTCGCGACCGCCTACACCCAACACACCGGCCAATTGATCACCGTCGCCTCGGCCGAGCAGTGCGTCGAGAAGTATGGCGGGCAGATCCTGGGTCTGCGCGTTCAGCAGGTCACCGACGCCGCGCACATTGCAAGCGGCGCGGCCGTCAGTTTCGCCCGCGGGCTCAACGACACACCCAAGATGCTGGCCCTGCTGCTGGCCGCCAAGGTGCTCGACATCCGCTTCGGCGCCGTCGCCATCGTTGTGGCCATGGCCATTGGCGGCCTGCTCAACGCCCGCAAGGTGGCCCAGACCATGGGCAGAGGGATTTCGCGCATGAACGACGGGCAGGCCCTGTCGGCCAATCTGGTCACGGCGTTTCTGGTGATCGTCGCCAGCCGCCTGGGCATGCCGGTCTCCACCACCCAGGTCAGCGTCGGCGCCATCGCCGGGATCGGCCTGCTCAATGGATCGGCCAACCGCAAGATGATCTCCGGCATCCTGGCGTCCTGGCTGATGACGCTGCCGATCGCCGCGGTCCTGGGCGCGGTAATGGCTTTCGCCTTGCGCGCGCTCGCCTAGGAACGGGACAGGCTCATGGCCTTGAACGCCACGCCCGATGCTGGGTCGTTACGGACGAATACGCGGCAAGATTGCATCTGGGCAAGCTCTCCAGCTTCGGTTAAGGTTCGTCTATTCGTTGTGTTTCGATGCCGCGCAACCGAGACTGTTACAGCAGATCTCGCGCGGTTTTCGAACGCTGGACAGCGTGGGGACGATTGAATTGGCGAGCATGGGCGGGCCTCTTTGTACCGTGCGGAAAGGCGGCCCCTCGTCATGAGCGCCGTGCCGCACGAAACCCCCTATCGACGTCGCATAACCCCGCCCAGCGACAGCGCGCCCCGTGATCGGCGCCATGAACATTCCTACCGCAAGCGCCCGGGCGCGACCGGGCCTTCAGCGGCCAGCGAGGCGTCCTACGCCGCGGGTTTCGCGATCGCGTTCGCGACGAAGCTGGTCAAGAGCCTGGTCGTGGCCAAGCCCAAGGTCGAGGAGCCGCCGCCACCCCCGGCGCCGTCGCGTGGCGCACGCACCAGCCCAAGCCATGCCCGCCGGCCCACCCGGCCAGCGATGCGCGGCCCGCAACCGAAGGCCCCGCTCAACATCACGCCGCCCAAGCCCGCCCCGCCGGCCGACCTGGGCTCGATCGGAGGGCTGATGCGAGCGGCCCTGGACTGGCTGCGGCGCAAACACGAAGCGATAAGGGAGCGTCTGCGAGCGCTGGTAGCGGCGCTATCGTCGGGCGGCGACGGCATCAAGGAATATGCGCTGGTGACGCTGGCCTATTGGGGCCTGACCATCACCGATGGCGCGATCCGCATGCTGATCCTCTTCCAGGTCTACCTGATGGGATATTCGGCGATGCAGATCGCCTCGCTGTTCCTGTTCTATGAAGTCTTCGGCGTCCTGACCAACCTGTTTGGCGGCTGGATCGGCGCCAACTTCGGCCTGCGCGTCACGTTGTTCGGCGGCCTCGGGATCCAAGTGGTGGCGCTGGCCATGCTGGCCCTGCTCAATCCGGCTTGGCCGACCTGGCTGGTGATTAGCTACGTCATGGCCAGCCAGGCCCTGTCGGGCATCGCCAAGGACCTCACCAAGATGAGCTCCAAGAGCGCGATCAAGGCGGTCGTGCCCAAGGACGCGGACTCGACCATGTACCGCTGGGTCTCGCTGCTGACCGGCTCGAAGAACGCCCTGAAGGGCGTGGGCTTCTTCGTCGGGGCGCTGCTGCTGACAGTGACCGGCTTCAACCTGTCGCTGCTGATCATGGCCGCGGGCCTGCTCTTCGTCCTCACCAGCCTGTGGCGCCATCTGCCCGACGACCTTGGCCGAACCAAGCAGAAGTCGAAGTTCACCTCGATGTTCTCGATGGACCGGCGGATCAATATCCTGTCGGCGGCCCGCTTCTTCCTGTTCGGCGCGCGCGACGTGTGGTTCGTCGTGGCGCTGCCGGTCTATATGGCGGCCGTCTTCGGTTGGTCGCCGATGGTGGTGGGCGCGTACCTGGCGCTGTGGACCATCGGCTACGGGATCGTGCAGTCGCTCGCTCCCAAGTTCATCGCCTCCAAGCCGGGCGAAGCGCCGAAGGGCTATACGGTCTTCCTGTGGTCGGCGATCCTGACGGCCGTGCCGGTCGTCATCGCTCTGGCCTTGGGCGCGGGCATTCTTCCCGGCTTCTCCCTGGTCGCGGGCCTGGCGGTGTTCGGCGTCGTCTTCGCCATCAACTCCGCCGTCCACTCCTACATGATCGTCAACTATGCGGAATCCGAGAAGGTCGCGATGACCATCGGCTTCTACTACATGGCCAACGCGGGCGGCCGCCTGGCCGGCACGGTGCTGTCTGGCCTCGTCTATCAATATGCGGGCGGCATCGTCGCCTGTCTGTGGCTGTCGGCGGTCTTCGTCGGATCGGCCGCGCTGATCTCCACGGGCCTCTCTCTTCCCGAAGACCGCAGAGCGATCGGCTCGGCCCGCCAGGGCCAGCTGGCGCTCGGCCACGCCAGCGTCCCTGCCTAGTCGACAACCCACCTTGCCTCTTGAAGGCGACGAAAACCGAGGAGCCACCATGTCGAAGCCCCCCAAGGACACGTCCTCCCAGAACACCGCCGCGCCGGGCGACGCTGCCCCGGGCGCTGGCGCGCCAGACGCCCAAGCGGCCCAAGCCGCGCGCGCCGCCCAACCCCCGCCTGCCCAGGAGCCTCCCAAGGCCGCCACTGCTCCGGCTGGCGAGCCTTTGCACAGGGACGCCGCAACGGGCGAGAAGGCCGAAGACGTCTTCCGCGCCTTCGAGAAGGGCCGCGACGACGCCATCGCCGCGGCCGCCAAGGCCGCCCCCGGCATCAAGCGTGCGGCCGCCAAGGGCGCCTACATGTTCTGCTACTACCTGGCCTTCGGCGTCGTCTATTCGGCCGAACTGGCCATGACCGTCGTTCCCGAAGACTCGCCCATCCGCCACGGCTTCAGCGACGGCGCGGAGGCGGCCAAGGCCACCCACGCCCAGCACAAGAGCGCCAGCGGCCTGGCGCAAGCGGCCTAGCCATCGCCTCCCGGCCCGAAGCCTCGGCCTCGCCCGAAGCTTCGGGCCGCTCCTATCGCCGTCACCCGCTCCGGCCGCGAGGCCGCAGCCCTCAAGGAAACAGTCATGCCCTATCTGATCGTCCTGGCGGCCGGCTTCATCCTGGGCAAGGAGTGGCGTCGCTTCCAACGCGCCATCGATCCGGTTTCCGACGCGGCCTCCGCCAGCTTCGACAAGCTCTATTCGGAGGTGGCCCGCGATGTCGGCCAAAAGGTCGAGTACCTGGAAGACCGCATAGCTTTGCGGCAGGCCCGCGGCGTCCACAGCCGCTGATCGCCCAGCATCATGCAGGTTTCCTACCCCCGCGACGGCGCGCTCCGGATCTCCGAGCTTGGCTTCCTGGCCGAGCCCGAAAGCCAGGAGGCCAAGCGCTTCTTGTCCACCCTGTTTCGGATGCCGGACGTTCGGACGGTGGACATCGCGGCGGACCGGGCCTGCGCCGAGATCATCTTTGACCAACCGTTGGCTCCGGCGGAAATGGCCCACAGGATGGGCTCGCAGGTCGTCGTGCGCGATCTGGACGAGCACGCCAAGCTCCCCGTGTTGTCGCCCGATCCGAAGGGGCGCGTGCGGCTGCATCGCTACGGCTCGATCGTCTCGACCTGGTCGATCGCCAGCGAGATGCCCGGCCGAATGCGGTTCCGAAACACCCATCTGTTTCGCAAAAAGCAGCTCTGCCAGGACATCGAACGCGAGCTGATGACCGTCTTCGGCGTCGATCGCTTCAAGATCAACCCGCAGACCTGCTCGGTGCTGATCCACTTCGATCCCGCCGCGATCGACCGCTGGCAGCTCCTGGAATTTCTCGAGGAGGCGTTGCGCAACGCCCACGCCTATCCCTCGCCCGACAAGAACAACCACGAACTCTTGATCTGCACGGCGGCCGCCGGCCTTGCCGCCGTCGCCCAATTCGCCGCGCCCGTGCTTCTCCTGCCAGCGGCGGCGCTCTTCGCCTATTGCGCCATCCCGACGATGATCGGCGCGCGCGACACCATCTTCAAGGAGCGAAGGATCGGCGTCGATGTGCTCGACGCCATCGTCGTGGTGATCTGCCTCTTCACCCTGGAGATCTTCGCCGGCGCGGTCCTGGCCTGGTGCCTGAGCTTTGGCCGGGTGCTGCTCGATCGGGCGCAGGAGGACTCGCGCCGTCGCCTGATCAACGTGTTCGGAAAACAACCCCGCACCGCCTATCTCTATCGAGACGGCGTCGAGGTCATGGTCTCCCTGGATCAGATCGGTCCTGGCGACATCATCGCCGTCCACACCGGCGAGGTCATCGCCGCCGACGGCATCGTCTGGGAAGGCGACGCCCTCGTCGATCAGCACGCCCTCACCGGGGAGTCCGTTCCAGTGGAGAAGCAAACCGGGAGCAAGGTCTACGCCTCGACCCTGGTCATCGGCGGCAGGCTGCTGATCACCGTGGAGAATGCCGGCCGGGAGACCGCCACCGCCAAGATCAGCGCGATCCTCAACGATACGGCCGCATTCCGCCTGACGTCCCAGTCCAAGGGTGAGGAACTGGCCGACAAGGCGGTCTTCCCGACCCTCGGCCTGGCCTCCCTGGGCCTTGGCTTCGTCGGCCTGCAAGGCGCGACCGCCATCGTCAACTGCGACTTTGGCACCGGGATCCGGATGGCCGCGCCGCTGGCGCTGCTCAGCTCGCTGTCGGTCTGCGCGGGACGGGGCATCCTTATCAAGGACGGCCGCGCCCTGGAGGAGATGGAGGGCGTCGACACGGTCCTTTTCGACAAGACCGGCACGCTGACGCACGAACGCCCCGAGCTTTACCGGGTCCACTGTTTTGGCCAGCTCGACGAAGAGCAGGTCCTGACCTATGCCGCCGCCGCCGAGCAGCGGCTCGAACACCCGATCGCCGCGGCCATCGTCGAGAGCTTCCGCCAGCTGGGCAAGCCGTTCCTGAAGACCGACCAGTCGTCGTTCAAGATCGGCTACGGCATCAGCGTCCACATCGATTCAAAGCCCGTGCTGGTCGGCAGCAGCCGGTTCATGACGCTGGAAAACGCCGCGACACCCGCCAGCGTCAACCAGATCGAATTGGACGCGCACGAGGAGGGTCATTCGATCGTCTTCGTGGCGGTCGACGGCGAGGTGGTCGGCGCCATTGAACTGGCGCCCAAGCTGAGGGCCGGCGTGCGCGAGGTCATGGCGGGGCTGCGGGCCCGGGGGGTGCGCCAGATCGTCATCATTTCCGGTGACCACGACAAGCCGACCCGCAAGCTGGCCGAAAGCCTGGGCGTGGACCGCTACTTCGCCGAGGTCCTGCCCCAGGACAAGGCCCGCTACGTCGAACTCTTGCAGGCCGAGGGCCGCAAGGTCTGCTTCGTCGGCGACGGCATCAACGACTCCATCGCCCTCAAGCGGGCCAACGTCTCGGTGTCGTTGCGGGGCGCTTCGACCGTCGCCACCGACACGGCGCAACTGGTCTTCATGGAGAACGATCTTTGGAAGCTCTGCGAGTTCAAGGACATCTCCCATGAGCTCGACAAGAATGTGAACCTGAGCTGGAAGATCATTCTCGTGCCGAACCTGCTCTGCATCGGCGGGGCGTTCTTCCTCGGCTTCGGCGTTATGGCGTCCGTGCTCGCCAACAATGTCGCGGCGATCGCCGCCCTGGCCAACGGGCTGCGACCGCGCGGCATGTACGCCGAGGCGATCGACGCTCAATCGGCCCCTCGCCTGTCGATCGTGCCGCGGACGGCCAAGGCGCTCGCGCGCTATCTGCCTGGAGGCCGGCACGACGCCGGCGCGACCTCTCAAGCGGTCGTCGAGGCCAATAGCCTGAGCGCGCTCATCGCCAGATCGCCGGCCATCCGCAAAAGCGCATCGTTCTTCATTTGGGCAGGCCTCGCTGGCCTCGTCTTGCCGGGCATACCCGGATGGCCGCTGCTGATCGTCGCGGTGGCCCTGAAGTCCGCCGCCAAGCCTGGCGGGTCGGCCTTGGATCGATGGGTTCAGAGCCGCTTTCCCCAGACCCGGGCCCAGGCGCTCCGCTTCGCCGAAATGCTGATGCGCGACCTTGAGCAGCGCTTTCCGGGCGGGGAGTCGCATCCGGAGAACGCCAAGCGGATCGGTTTCAGTTCGACCGCGCATGCCAGCTGAAGATTGAGGGGGCAATGATGAAGACGAGAGTTGGCATCAACGGTTTTGGGCGCATGGGCCGGCTTGCCCTGCGCCACGGCTGGGACAATCCCGATCTGGAATTCACCCAGATCAACGAACCCAAGGGCGGAGCCGGCGTCTCGGCGCACCTGCTGAAGTTCGATTCCGTTCATGGCCGCTGGCCCCATGAGGTGGAAGCCGCCGACGAGGCCATCGTCATCAACGGTCAATCCGTCGCCTTCAGCGACGCGGCGACGCCAGAGGACATCGACTGGCGCGACGTCGACGTCGTCCTGGAATGCAGCGGCAAGTTTCGCACGACCGCGTCGTTGCGGCCGCACCTTTCCGGCGACGTCCGCAAGGTCATCGTCTCGGCCCCGGTCAAGGACGACGTGCTCAATATCGTCATGGGGATCAACGATCACCGCTACGATCCCACGGCCCATCACATCGTCACCGCCGCCTCCTGCACCACCAACTGCCTGGCGCCGATCGTCAAGGTGATCCACGAGAACCTGGGCATCCGCCACGGGGTGGTCACCACCATCCATGACATGACCAACACCCAGGCGGTGACCGACACCCCGCTTTCGGACCTGCGACGGGCCCGGGCCGCCAGCCTGTCGCTGATCCCCACCTCGACCGGCTCGGCGACGGCGATCACCTTGATCTATCCCGAGCTTGCCGGACGGTTGAACGGCCTGGCCGTGCGCGTGCCGCTGCTCAACGCCTCCCTGACCGACGCGGTGTTCGAGGTCGAGCGGCCGACGACCGTCGAAGAGGTCAACGGCCTATTCAAGGCGGCCGCGCAAGGGTCCCTGCAAGGGATCCTCGGCTACGAGGAGCTGCCGCTTGTCTCCGTCGACTTCAAGGGCGACACGCGCTCGGCGATCATCGACGCGGGCTCCACCATGGTCGTGGCCGGAACCCAGGTGAAGGTGCTGGGCTGGTACGACAATGAGATCGGCTATGTCTGCCGGATGCTCGAGCTGACCCAGAAGGTCGGCCGGGAACTGGGCCTCAGCAGGCTGGCGGCCGAATAGCCACGCGAGCCGGCGCGCCCGCAAGGCGCGCCGCGGCGCCGGATGATCCCCACCATCGGCGCCGGGCGGACGTCTTCAGGCGTCCGCCGCCGGGGGTTTGGACGGCGCGGCGCGGCCCTTCGACGGCGCGCTGGCCTTCAGCGTCTCGTACCGCGCATGCACGGCCGCATCGCCATGGGTCCGCTCCAGTCGGCGAACGATGAAGTGCCCCTTGGCCTTGCGTTCAAAATGGTCGGCGAAGGCGGAATTGACGATCAGACCGGCGACCGCCCCGACGATGGCCATGCCCTGGCTTCCCAGCTTGGCGCTGACCAGCGGCGCGAAACGACCCGAGACCCGGGCCGCCAGCGCCGGAACGATGTCGGCGATCGACTTCTCGGCCAGGCGCGGCAGGCCCGCCGCCAAGGAGACGCGGGTGGCGAAATAGCCCTCGTCCTCCTGGTCGTCGGCCGCGCCCGGCCCGCCGAACGCCAGGACCTTCAAGCACTCGAGCTTGGCCTCGGCCGTCGACAGGTCCTCGCCTTCGCGGACGGCGACCTGGGCGATGCTGCGCATCAGCAGGGCCGTGGTCACGGGAAGCTCCACGAGCGTCCCGGGCAGGCCGGCCAGGCCCCCGCCCCCGCCGCTCAAAGCGACGCTGATGCGGGCGAACCAGCTCGACGAGGTCAGGCCAGAAGCGTCGCGATCGACGGTGAGGAG
This sequence comes from Caulobacter sp. FV1ye6ST, assembly GCF_058681225.1. Classification (NCBI taxonomy): domain Bacteria; kingdom Pseudomonadati; phylum Pseudomonadota; class Alphaproteobacteria; order Caulobacterales; family Caulobacteraceae; genus Caulobacter; species Caulobacter sp. FV1ye6ST. The sequence continues at coordinate 1,864,376 of NZ_CM178733.1, read as the reverse complement.
CACCTTGTCGAAGGTGAACTGCAGGATCTGGGCGAGCCTGTCGCCTAGGCCCTCGCTGACCTTGGCCGGCACGACCGCACTGACGCCCTTCATGCCGATCCTGCCGGCGGCCCCGGCGATGCTGAGCAGGGTGTCGGTGAGGGTTTCCTTCTCCAACAACCCGACCGCCAGGGCCAGCGACGCCTCGTCCTCGGCGCTCCAATCGCGTTCGGCCATGCCCTGCCCTTTCGTTCACGCGATACGCGCTGGAATGATCCTAGCGCGGAAGCTGTGCGTCATGCCGAACGATGTGGGCCAGGCGCGAGATTGTGCGCTTTTCGCACTCCCGTCGACATGAGCGACCAACGGCCAGCACGGTGGATGATGGTGAAGTGACGATGTCTTGGCTCGTCCTGCTGTTCCGAACAGCGGGTCGTGACCGATTTTGAAAAAGCTCCACGACAGCCCCAGCCTGCGCCCACGCGGCGCAAATGGCTCGCGGCGCGAACGCCTGACTTGGATCAAGTCCAGGCGCCGTCTTTGGGATATTCATAGCCAAGGAAATTCTTTTGGAGAGCGGCCATCCCCCCTGCCCCACAGACACGCGACGTGATCATCGTGGGCGGCGGCCAAGCCGGGTTGGCCACCGCCTATTTCCTTCGGCGTAGCGGCTTGTCGTTCGCGATCCTGGATAGCGAGCCTGGGCCTGGCGGCGCCTGGCGCCACGCCTGGTCGTCCTTGCGGCTATTTTCTCCGGCTCAATGGAGTTCTCTTCCGGGTTGGCCAATGCAGCCGACGCAGGCCGCCTACCCCGCCAAGGAGAATGTCGTCGACTATCTCGCCAACTACGAGGCCCGCTACGATCTACAGGTCGAGCGCCCCATCGAGGTCCTGAGCGTCTCGGAGGGTTCCGCGGGCCTGGACGTGGCCACCGACAAGGGGGCTTGGCGCGCGCGCGCCGTCGTCAGCGCCACGGGCACCTGGCGAAAGCCCCATATTCCCGCCTATCCAGACCAAGACCAGTTCCAGGGTCGGCAGATCCACTCGGCCCACTATCAGGACCCAGAATCGTTCGCCGGTCAGACCGTGCTCGTGGTCGGTGGCGGCAATAGCGGCGCGCAGATTCTGGCTGAGGTGTCCAAAGTCGCGCGGACGACATGGGTGACGCCGCAGCCCCCGATCTTTCTTTCCGACGATGTCGATGGACGGGTCCTGTTCGAACGCGCCACGGCGCGCTGGAAAGCTCAGGAAGGGACGGGTCCGGCAGGACCGCCGCCCGGCGGCCTGGGCGACATCGTCATGATCCCGGCCGTTCAGGAGGCGCGAGCACGCGGCGTGCTGCACGCGGTGCGGCCCTTCATCCGGTTCACGGAAACGGGCGTGGTCTGGGGCGATGGGACCGAGACCCCCGTCGACGCGATCATTTGGTGCACCGGCTTTCGGCCCGCGCTGGGACATCTGGCCCTGCTGGGCGTCGTCAATCCCGACGGCAAGGTCGCCGTCGAAGGGACCCGTTCGATCCAAGAGCCCCGGCTGTGGCTGGTCGGCTATGGCGAATGGACAGGCTTTGCGTCCGCCACCCTGGTGGGCGTCCTGCGCGGCGCGCGGCAAACGGCGCTGGAAATCGGCCAGGCGCTGGCGGCGAACGAGCCGTCGCCAGAACCGAGCAGCGGCTAGTCCAAGGTCGATTTACGGTGCGAGCGTGAGCCGCAGCGCCAAGGCCGCCAGGGTGATCAGCAGGATCGGCGTGGTCAGCACGATCCCGACCTTGAAATAGTAGCCCCAGGAAATCTTGATCCCCTTGGCGTCGAGGACGTGGAGCCACAGGAGCGTCGCCAGCGACCCGATCGGGGTGATCTTGGGACCAAGGTCGCTGCCGATGACATTAGCGTAGATCATCGCCTCCTTGACCGCGCCGGTGGCGCCGCTGGCGTCGATCGACAAGGCGCCGACCAGGACCGTGGGCATGTTGTTCATCACCGAGGACAACAGGGCGGTTAGCACGCCGGTGCCGAACGCCGCGCCCCACACCCCGCCCTTGGCGAAGTGGTTGAGCAGCCCCGCGATCTGGTCGGTGAGGCCGGCGTTGCGCAGACCATAGACCACCAAGTACATGCCCAGCGAGAACACCACGACCTGCCAGGGCGCGCCCTTGAGCACCTTGCGGGTGCTGATGATGTGTCCGCGTCCGGCGATGACCAGCAGGACCAGGGCGCCGACGGCGGCGGTGGCGCTGACCGGGACGCCGAGCGGTTCCAGGGCGAAGAACCCGATGAGGAGCAGCGCCAGGACCACCCAGCCGGCCTTGAAGGTCGCCGCGTCCTTGATCGCCTCGCGCGGCGGTTTCAGCTGGCCGACGTCGTAGGTCTTGGGGATGTCGCGCCGGAAATAGAGCATCAGCGCCCCGAGCGTGGCGGCGATGGCGGCGATGTCGACCGGGATCATCACCAGGGCGTAACGGCTGAAGCCGATCTTGAAGAAGTCGGCCGAGACGATGTTGACGAGGTTGGAGACCACCAGCGGCAGGCTGGCCATGTCGGCGATGAAGCCCGCCGCCATCACGAAGGCCAGGGTCGCCTTATCCTTGAAACCCAGCGCCATCAGCATGGCGATGACGATCGGGGTGAGGATCAAAGCCGCGCCGTCATTGGCGAACAGGGACGACACCGCCGCCCCCAGCAGCACGATCGAAGCAAACAGCAGCCGCCCCTTGCCGCCGCCCCAGCGGGCCACATGCAGGGCGGCCCACTCGAAGAAGCCCGCCTCGTCGAGTAGCAGGCTGATGATGATCACCGCGATGAAGGCGCCGGTGGCGTTCCAGACGATGTGCCAGACGGTGATGATGTCGCCCAGATGGACGACGCCCGTCAGCAAAGCCAGGACGGCGCCGAGGGTCGCGCTCCAGCCAATGCTGAGACCTTTGGGCTGCCAGATGACCAGGGTGATGGTGAGCAGGAAGATCAGCAGGGCGAGGATCACGGGCGGCGCTCAATCTGGAGAAAAGACAAAGACGGCGGACAGGCTTTTGCTTGTCCGCCGCATCATTATGGTCGGTCGGGCGGCGCGCCGCCCTCCCCCGACGTCAGCTCTTCGGCGCGGCCATTGCTGGCAGCTTTTCCGCCACGGACTTGGCGGCTTGGTGCTGGGCCGGCGGCAGCAGGATCAAGCCGCGATCGGCCAGATAGCCGCCTCGACCGGTCGCCGCGTCGGAGACGTACTCCTTGATGAAATCCTTCAGGCCCGGCGTCACGCCGACATTGGCCTTTTTGACATAGATGTAGAGCGACCGTGACACCGGATAGGTCCCGTTGGAGATTGTCAACGCCGTCGGCTTGACGCCATTGACGCTGGCGCCCTTGATCCGGTTGCCGTTCTCTTCGAGGAACGAATAGCCAAAGACGCCAAGCGCGCCTGGGGTCTTGGTGATGGTGCCGACGATGGCGTTGTCGTTCTCGCCGGCATCGATCCAGCCGCCGTCCGTCCGCATCGGATCGACCTTGGCCTTGAACGTCTTCTCGTCGCTGTCGTGCAGGGCCTTGGCGCTCGGGATGCGCTTGGCGCCGCCTTCGATGGCCAGCTCGACCCAGGCGTCGCGCGTGCCGGAGGTCGGCGGCGGTCCATAGACGACAATGCGGTTGCTCGGCAGGCTGGCGCTCACCTCCCGCCAGTTCTTGAAGGGATTGGCGACGAACTGGCCATTGCGCTGAACGTTCTGCGCCACGCCCTGATAGAGGTCTTCGAGCTTGAAATTGTAGTCCGGCGCCTTCTTGTCCATGGCGATGACGATGCCGTCGAAGCCGATCTTGATCTCGACGATGTCTTTGACGCCCTTGGCCTTGCAGGCCTCGAACTCGGACTTCTTCATCGGCCGCGAGGCGTTGGCGACGTCCGGGAAGGCTTCGCCGTTGCCGCCGCAGAACATCTTGAAGCCGCCGCCGGTGCCCAGGCTCTCGACCTTGGGCGACTTCTTGCCGGTCTTCTTGGAGAAGTTTTCGGCCACGCGGGTGGTGAACGGGAAGACGGTGGAGGAGCCGGCCGCCCAGACGTAGTCACGGGCGGCGTGTGCGGTCGAGGCGCACGTCATCAGGGCGGTCGCCGCGGCGACGCCTAGGAGCTTTTTCATGAGGGTGTTCCTGATCGTTCGGGGGACTAGGTCAGGGAAACGACTTCACCGTCTTCCTTGGTGAAGCTCGTCGGCTTGCGATCCAGAAGATCGAGCACGACTTCGGAGGGCCGGCAGAGCTTGACGCCCTTAGGCGTGACCACGAGCGGCCGGTTGACGAGAATGGGGTGGGCGACCATGGCGTCGAGGATCTGATCTTCGGTGACGCTGTCGGCCAGAAGACCCAGCTCAGCCGCCGGGGTCCCTTTCTCGCGCATCAGCTGGCGAAGGGTCAGGCCAGCCTCGCCCGCCAGCTCGCGCAGCTGATCATGGCTCCAGCCGGCCTTGAGATACTCGACGATCTTGGGCTCGTAGCCTGCCGCCTGAACCATCGCCACGACATTGCGCGACGTGCCGCAGGCGGGGTTGTGAAAGATCACGATCGGAAAGTCGGCGTCAGACATAGGTCACCAGGTCAGGAAAGAATGCAGAGGGACCGCCTAGGCGGCGGACTCGTCGGGAGCTTTGGATCTGCCGATCTCGTCGAGGCGTCTTTGCAGCGAGAGGCGGTCGATCGAAGCCATCGGAAGCGCGCAGAACAGGGTGATGCGGCTGTTGAGCTGGCGGTAGGCCTCGGCGAAGGCCAGGGCGACCTCAGCTTCGGTGCCCTCGGTCGAGCCCGGATTAGGAATGCCCCAGTGGGCGCTCATCGGCTGACCGGGCCAGATCGGGCAGACCTCGCCGGCGGCGTTATCGCAGACGGTGAAGACGAAATCGAGGTCTGGCGCGTCGGGATTGGTGGCCTTGGAGAACTCGTCCCAGGCCTTGGAGCGCAGGTGGTCGGTCTTGTAGTTGAGGTGCTGCAACAGGCTGATGGCGCGCGGATCGAGCACCCCGCTGGGCATGGATCCAGCCGAATAGGCCTTGAAGCGCCCTGCCCCGACCCGGTTCATGATCGACTCCGCCAGGACCGAACGCGCCGAATTGTGGGTGCAGAGGAAAAGGACGTTCTTCACGGTGCTTTGGGTGTCGCTCATGCCGTCTCCAGTTCGGTAAGGCAGGTTCCGTCGCAGTCGGCGGCCTTGGCGAGGATCTCGTTCAAAGGACCGCAGATTTCCGAATTGCCGCCGCAGCAGTCCTCCATCAGGAAGCCGAGCAGCCCGGTCATCACGCCGTAGTTGGCGGTGTAGATGATCGAGCGCCCTTCACGCCGCGAGACGATCAGGTCCGCGTGGCTCAGGATGTTGAGGCTGGCCGACAAGGTATTGGGCAAGATGCCGGCGGCCCGCGCGATCTCGCCGGCGGCCATGCCTTCGGCGCCCTTGCGAACCAGCATTCGGAAAATGCCCAGCCGGCCCTCGTGGGCCAGAGCGCTGAGCGCGGAAGCGGCGGCTTTCGATTCCATATTTCTACCTTACTGGAAATATGCGACAGAACTAAGACAAGGCGAGCCTAAGTGCAACGGGCACGCTGCTTTTCTTGTAGCGGAGGGTCCGATGACACAGCATCGGCACAGCGTTTTCGTCGGCCTGGGCTTTGCCCTGGCCTACATCGCGACGATGGTCGTTATGCTTGTCGAAGAGACCGGCCGTCTGCAGAAATATGCCGACGCAATCGTCACCTTCATCTGCGGTCCCGCGATCGTCATCGGGATCGGTATGATCCTGGTGGCCAGGATCGCCTCGGCGCTCGACCAGGGCGACGACGCCTGACCCGGCGGCGCAAGGCGAGGCCCCGTCAACGCCGGATCATCGCCAGGCATCCCAGCCCCACGATGCACAGACTTGCGCAGACCGCGACGGCCAAGGACAGAGACACCTGCATCAGCAGGGCGAAAACGAAGGGCGCGGCGGCCTGAGCGATCCGTCCTGGAATGGAGATCAGACCCAGGCGCGCGCCGTAGCCGTCTGGACCAAACAAGGCCAGGGGCACGCTGCCCCGGGCGATGGTGATCAGGCCATTGCCGCAGCCATAGAGGATGGCGAATGGCGCGATGAAGGCCGCCCCGCCGCTCAGCAGCGCCGCCCCGAGCGGAAAGAGCGCCAGAGCCAGGCGGGCGGAGTCGAGCGGATGGATCCGGCGGACGATCACGAATTCACCAAGACGGGCGGCGACCTGGGCGGGGCCGACCAGGGCGGCGGCCGCCAGCGCCGCGACCGGCGTCGCGCCTACGGCGACCAGCAGCGGCGGCAGGTGGGCGGAGATCGCCGATCCGACCGCCGCCATAGCCGCGAAGGCCGTCGCCAGGAGGATCATCACGCGGGTCTGGCCCGCCGCACCCTCCATCTTCGCGGGCGCTGACGCAGGAAGGCGCCGGGCGCCGCCGCGCGGAAGGCTCAGGTGCAGCGGCAAGGCGACCAGCAGGTGCGCGCCGGCCCAGAAGAGGCAGGCGCCGCGCCAGCCGTGGTGATCAGCCACCCAGGTGGTCAGGGGCTAGCCGATGGTGCTGGCGAAGCCCGCGATCAGGGTCACGCCGGTGATCGGCCGCCTCCCCTCCGTCCCGAACCAGTCGACCAGGGCGGCGAAGGCGATGTCGTAGAGGCCCGTGGCCATGCCCAGGCCCATGACCATCCAGGCCGCGCAGAACTGCAGCGGCGTGCGGGAAACGGCCAGGCCGACCAGCCCCGCGGCGAAGACCAGGCTCGAGGCCACCAGCAGACCCCGACCGCCGACCCGGTCGACCCACCGCCCCAGGGGCTGACCAAGGACGGCCAGCAGCAGGAGCGCGGCCGAATAGGCCCCGAACACGAAGGCTGGCGCGACCTTCAGGTCGACGGCCATCCGCGTGGCCAGGACGGCCGGCAGGTAGCTGCTGGCGGCATAGGCGATCGTCTGGGTGACGCCGAGGGTCAGGCCCGCGCGGCGAGGTCCCCAGGCGAGCAGGCTGGTCATGCCGGTTGGGCGGGGCGCTCGTGGGACATGGCCGCCTCGCCCAGGGCGACGTGCTCGGGGATGCGGCCGGACGCCTTGCGCTCGCTATAGCGGTCGACGAGGTAGTCGGCGCGGTCGCGGGTCAGCAGGGTGAACTTGAACAGCTCCTCCATGACGTCGACCACACGGTCGTAATAGGCCGACGGCTTCATCCGGTCGTGATCATCGAACTCCTTGTAGGCCATGGCGACCGACGACTGGTTGGGAATGGTGATCATCCGCATCCAGCGCCCCAGCAGGCGCAGGGTGTTGACGGCGTTGAACGACTGCGAGCCGCCGCTGACCTGCATCACCGCCAGGGTCCGGCCTTGGGTCGGGCGGACGCTGCCGATCTCCAAGGGGATCCAGTCGATCTGCGCCTTCATGATGCCGCTGATCGCGCCGTGACGCTCGGGGCTGCACCAGACCTGGCCTTCCGACCACAGCGACAAGTCCCGCAGTTCCTGGACCTTGGGGTGGTCGGGCGTGGTGGCGTCGGGCAGCGGCAGGCCGGCTGGATCGAAGACGCGGGTTTCCGCGCCCATCAACTCCAGGATGCGCTGCGCCTCCAGGATCAGCAGCCGGCTGAAGGAACGTTCCCGCAGCGAGCCATAGAGCAGCAGGATGCGCGGCGGATGGGTCGAGACCTTCGGCGGCTCCAGTTTCTCGAGCGTCGGACGATCGGCGAACTCGGGGTTCAAGGCGGGAAAATCGGACACGCGGGCTCCAGGGATTTGCTCTGAGGGGGCGCGGACGCGGAGACGGCTTCGAAAATCCCGCGCTTGACCCTCGTTCGATCGAGAATATAGTTGCTACTAGCAACGAGTGACAAGAGTGAAACCCGCCTCCTCCGCCCCCGACATGCTGCTCGCCGACGCCGCCGCCCTCAACGCCGCGGTCGGCGACCTGGTGCGGGTCTATCAGTTTCGCGATCGCGATCGGATCTGCTGCTACGACGTCTCGGTGACCCAGTGCTACGCGCTGGAGATGCTGGCGGAGACGGGCCCGTTGCGCAGCCAACAGCTCGCCGACCGGCTCATGCTGGACAAAAGCACGACGACGCGGGTCGTCGATGCGTTGGTGCGCAAGGGCTATGTCGAGCGACGCGCCGACGCCGAGGATGCGCGCGCCCTGGCGCTGACCATCACGGCCACCGGCCGCGCGCTCTACGGCAAGATCAACGAGGGCCTGGTGGCGCAGCAGGCCGAATTGCTGCGCGACCTTGATCCTTCCATCCGCCAGGGCGTGACGGAGGTGGTCCGCCGCCTGGCCACCGCGGCCTCCGCCCGGTTCGTCTCCGGGGTCAGCGTCGGAGTCTGCGCGCCGGCGCTAGAGTGACCTGCCGCCGCTTTTTCTTGGGCATTTAGTTGCTACTAACAACCACATAGGACCACGCATGATCCGCCTCGCTGAAGCCAAAGACGCCGCCGCCATCACCGCGATCTACAACCAAGGCATCGCGGAACGGTGCGCGACCTTCGAGACCGAACCTCGTGAGGTCCCGGAGATCGAAGCCAAGCTTGTCGACCAATCGGCCTATCCCACCGTCGTCAGCACGGACGCCGAAGGCCAGGTGGTCGGCTGGGCGTCGCTGAGCAGCTACCGTCCTCGGGCCTGCTACGCCGGGATCGCCGAGTTCTCGATCTACATCGACCGCAGCGCCCGCGGAAAAGGCCACGGCGGCCCGCTCCTGGAGGGTCTCGCCCGCGAGGCGGCGTCGCGCGGCTACTGGAAGATGCTGTCGCGCATTTTCACGTTCAACCAGGCCAGCCGCAAGCTCTCCGCCGCCAACGGCTTCCGGGAAGTCGGGTTCTACGAAAAGCACGGCCAGCTTGAAGGCCGCTGGCTCGACGTCGTGATCGTCGAGCGCCTGATCCCTGAAAACTTCGACTGAAAGGAAACCGCCATGACCCTGTCATCGCTTCCCGTCGTGATCATCGGGGCCGGCCCTGTCGGCCTGGCCGCGGCCGCCCACCTGCTTGCCCGCGGTATCGAGCCGCTCGTGCTGGAGGCCGGCGACGACGTCGCCGCCAATGTGCGGCGCTGGTCCCATGTGCGGGTGTTCTCGCCCTGGAAATACAACATTGACGCGATGGCCAAAGCCCTGCTGCAAACCAACGGCTGGCAGGCTCCAGACGACGAGCATTTTCCGACCGGAGCCGAGCTGATCGAGGCGTACCTGGAGCCACTGGCGAAGGCGCCGGCCATCGCCAGCGTCCTGCGGCTCGGCGCCCGGGTGCGAACCATCAGCCGGGAGCGGCGCGATCGCATGAAGGACGACGGGCGCGAAGAGACGCCCTTCGTTGTGCGCTACGAGCAGCACGGCCAGGAGCACGACCTGCTGGCCCGGGCGGTCATCGACGCGTCCGGCACCTTCGAGACGCCCAATCCCATCGGGGCGGCCGGCGTCCCGGCGATCGGCGAACGCGCCGCCATGGACCAGATTTGGTACGGCATCCCGGACATGCTGGCCGCGCACCGCGATCGCTACGCCGGCAAGCGGGTGCTGGTCATCGGTGGCGGCCACTCGGCGTTCAACGCCTTGGTCGATTTGGCCCAACTCCAGGCGGACACCGCCTCGACGCCCATTCACTGGGCCATCCGCAAGGCGTCGCTGGCCAGCGTCGCCGGCGGGGGCGAGAACGACCAGCTGAAGGAACGCGGCGCTCTGGGCCTGAAGGTGGCCCAGCTCGTCGCCGCCGGACGCATCGTCCTGCACACCGGTTTTCAGCTGGACCGGCTGACGCAGACCCCGGACGGGCTGACGGCGTGGCACGGCGACGCCGCGCTGCCCCCGGTCGATGAAATCATCGGCGCGACCGGCTTTCGCCCCGACCTGCATATGCTCGACGAACTGAGACTGTCGCTGGACGCCGGGACCCAGAGCCCCCTGGCGCTCGGCCCGCTGATCGATCCCAATCTGCACAGCTGCGGCACGGTCCGCCCCCATGGCGCGGTCGAACTGCGGCATCCGGAGCCTGGCTTCTACATCGTCGGCATGAAGAGCTACGGTCGCGCGCCGACCTTCCTGATGTTGACCGGATACGAGCAGGTCCGCTCCGTCGCCGCCGCGATCGATGGCGACCACGAGGCCGCCCGGCGCGTCGAACTGGTGCTGCCCGAGACCGGCGTCTGCAACACCGCTCCGAGAGGTGATGGCCCCTCAAGCCTCAAAGCCACCTGTTCCCCGTCCGGCGGCGCGACGGCGTCAACGCAGGGAGACTGCGGTCCCAAGGTATCGAGCTGCTGTCGCTGAGTGGCTCGACCAACGCCGGCTCCAGTTGACGAAGCCAGTTCGGGGCCAGCTACTCAGGGCTTGCGGCCCACGGCGAAATCGGCCGGCGGCGCGAGTATTCCGTTCTCGTGTCGATATCGAGGATCAGCCGGCATTTGTCGCGGATGCGCTCGAACAGGACATGGTTCCAGGGCTCGGGACGACCTGAAGGCGCATCCGGAGTCTGCAGATAGAGGCCGAGAATTCCCAACAGGAAATCGGGCACGCTGATCGACAAGTTCGGCTTGGCGACGAACTGCACGGGCGCGGCGATGGGACGCCGGTTGTTCTCCGCTTTGAGCGAATTCAAGGTGTCCTGGATCAGACCCCGAACCTTGTCTTCGGCGATCTTGTTGTTCTTCTCGATCAGGAACAGCGCCGATCGACTCTCGGCCGCCATCAGCCGACGCCGGATGACCGCGCCGAGAAGCTTAAGATAGGTCGCCTCGTAATCCTCGTACCGCTGCAGCCGCCCCATGACGACGTAGCCTTCGAACGGCATCGCCTTAAGCCGATCGGCGTAGCGCAGACGCAGATCCATCGTCGCGTCCGCGAAATGGAGGCCCTTCTTTTCGAGCTTGGTAGGGTCGCCCGCGGCCCATAGATCGGAGAGCGCGTCCTGAAGCACATCGTTGGCGGCCGTCATAACCTCCCCCTGATGCTGGCTGACCGATAACCCCAGCGCCAGAACCGGTCCGTCGCGCGAAGCGTACTCGGCCTCGTCGATACAGATGCAATGCGCAGCGCTGTTCTGGCTCCTCGGCGGATAGCTGGGCCTTTCGCCCTCCGCCTGAAGGATCTCCAGCCATTGGGGTTTGATCCGCGAGGCCAGACCCGGCTCGTGGAACGAGACGTATTTGACGGTGCCGTCGAGGCGGTTGAGCTGCTGCTGGGCGACATCGGCGTCATTGACGCCCAATCGAAGCAAGTGGTCGTTCAGCCCATGTTTCTGGGCATAGTAGAGTTCCTGGCGTAGTCGACGCTTCATGTGCCGGGGCGCATGGGGCGCGGCGGGGTCGCTGATGCTAAGCCCCGTGACGTAGTGTGCCTGGCCCCGAACGGAGCGGCGTGTCTTCGCCGCAGCCAGGGCGAACCCGTGGCGCGCGAGGATCGCGCCTATGTCTTCCACCTCTGGCAAAGGGCCGTCGCTGGAGAAGCTCATATCGTCGGAATAGCGGGAATAGGTCGCCCCAAGCGACACGGCCAGCGCCTGAAGTTCAAGGTCTACGGGCAGGAAGATCGCGTTCGACAATACCGGGCTCGTCGGCAACCCGAGCGGCAGCCGACCGTCGATCGTGACGAACCGCGCCAGCAGATCGGCCATCTCGTCGCTGAAGCCGCAGTCCAAAAAGAAGGCCTGAAGCCTGTCGCGATCGATGGACGGGAAGAACTCGGCGATGTCGGTCGCCAGCAGGTGCTTGTGCCCGCAATGGACCCGGGCGTTGCCTTTGATGCTGCGGCCGCCGATGTAACCGTGCGCCGCAGGGTGAGGAAACCCGACGAGTTTGTACTCGAAGAACTTTCCAAGGAGCCGCGCGAACTTCTTGTACTCGGATTTTAGAAGCGACGGTTCCCATGCGACGCGAAACCCCCTCGCCTTGTTCTTCTTAGGGATCTTGTGGCGGAAGAAGGCCGGAATATCGGCCTTGATGATTTTGCCGTTCTCGTCCGGTTCCGGCTCGGGCGCGGGATCGGGCGGCGGCTTAAAGTCTAACGAGAACGCCAAGAGCGCCTCGGTGGAGCCGAGAAACCCGATGAAGTGCTCTCTGGTTTTCAGGCGTGTGAGATCGTAGCGCGGGACCACGTCAGCGGGCCAGCTGGGGGACGGACGAGCACACGGAGCAAGTGGTACTGAGATCAGCAGGCGCGACTCGCGCCTTAAACCTTGTCGCCATTTCCGTCCCCCGAACAGCGAAGCTAGTGGCAAGGCGCCCGCTTCACAAGCGCCGCGCGCAACGGCCAATAGCGCGCATCGCTCGACTTGCTTAAGGTTCACCTCATGTCGCCTCGCCGCCGCCCCAATGCTCGCTTGCTGACGCCGACAGGCTGGGCGGGGATTTTGGCTATCATCGGGTTTGCTGGCGCGCTCGGGCTTAGCCTGGTGACGCTCCTCGATCGACGTTAGGCAGGCCAATCAGCCGGCTTGCGACCGAAACCGACGCTGGCGGACGCTACTGGGATCTGGACACGGAACGGTAGGCGGCCATCGCCGCCGCAGTCCAAGCTAGGGAGCGCATAGGCATGGCCGAGCCGAGAGACCATCACTATGCCCCGCAGTTCTATTTGCGGAATTTCGCCGCCGACCCGGAGGGGCTGAAAATCCACACCGTCGGCAAGAGCGGCCAGACGGCGGTGTGGACGCAGCGGTCCATCGAGACGATCGGCTATGAGCGGGACTTCTACGTCCACATGGTCGACGGCGCGCCGGTGTCAGTGGAGACCCTGATCAACCAGCGGATCGAAACCCCGATTTCGACCAGCCAGACTTGGCGTAAGATCCGCGAGGAGCCCGCGGCGCTCGATCGATCCGATCGTGCTGTGCTCTACGCCCTGGTGCGCCACCTCAAGATGCGCACGCCCCATGCCCTGGCCACGAGTTTGGAGCTCGGCGCCATGGCGGCCTCGCCCGACAGTTCCATCCCGTTCGATGAGCACGAGCGGCGCATGTACGCCGAGATCGCCGCGTCTCCGGGCGGCGCGAAGGCTCATCAGAACCGGTTGACCCTCGACACCGAGTGGGACCCGCGCGCCTTCGCCAGTTGCCTGATTGGGATCTTCCATTCAACGACCGCCCTGCGCACCTCGACCGCGCCGGTCATGGCCGTGCGGATCCCCGAAGATCCTCGACTGTCGATGCCCGCGCCCGGGATGACGCCCTATATGGACGTTCTGCCTCTAACGCCGCATCTCATGGTCTCCCTGACCATGGGCGACTTTGGGGGCGCCGTCGCGAGCCAACGCCTCGACCACATCACGGCGCGGGGATTCAACCGCCAGCGCTTGGGTCAATTTGCCAAGTTCGAGCCAATCCGACACCTGATCACTGGGGCCGACGATCTCGTTGAGGACATGGTCTGGGGTCCCTACGCCTTGCAGGCCAAAACCGACCGCAAGATCGTCTTTCGTCGCCAGGATTAGCCGCCCGGATACGCAACGCGCTTAGCTCGCGCGGGCGGTGACCTCGCCTGCCTGCCCCTGGGCAAAGCGCCAGGCGGCCAGCAGCAGCCGGCTTGCCGCCGGCTCGTCGATCTTCGCCAGGCGAACCAGGGTGACGCCCTTGCGTCCGCGCTGGCCCGGCTCCGGCGCCAGGGCGCTGGTGAGCGTCATCAACCCCCTTTGGTCGTCCGGCGTCAGCCTCACGACCGCCCAACCGGCCTCGGGCCAACCCACCGTGGCGAAGGTTTTCCCGCTCACGGCCAGGCGCACGGCGCCCAGCACGGTCTTGGCCTTGACCATGGCCAGACCGCTGGCGACGGCGACGAAAGCGTCCGGCGTCATACTCACGTGCTCCTCCGCCCTCGGATCGACCGCCGGAACGAAACCATGAGTCGTCGGCCCACGAAACGCGGCGAGGCCTCTTGCAGCGAACCGCCCGGACGCGCATCAGGCCAAGCTCTGTTTCGAGGAATCGTCATGCGTTCGAAGATCCTGGCCGCCACCCTGCTGACGCTCGCCACCCTGCCGGGCTCTGCTCTGGCCTGGGGGCGCACCGGCCACGCCGTGGTCGCCGACATCGCCCGCGGCTACCTGACGCCCAAGGCCGCCGCCGCGGTGGACGCCTTACTCGCGGCCGATACAGACACCCTGACCCCACCCGATCTCGGGGCGCGGGCTTCCTGGGCCGACGCTTGGCGAAAGGATCACCGGGAGACGACGGAATGGCACTTCGTCGATATCGAGCTGGATCATCCGGATCTGACGGAGGCCTGCTTCGGCTTTCCGGCCAGCGCCACGCCGGCCAGCGCCGGACCGGAGAAGGATTGCGTCGTCGGTCGCCTCGACGCTTTCGAGAAGGCGCTGGCCGATCCCAAGACCGACCCGGCCGAACGCCTGCTGGCCTTCAAGTTCGTGCTTCATTTCGTCGGCGACCTGCACCAGCCGCTGCACGCGGCCGACAATCAGGACCGGGGCGGCAACTGCGTGCCGCTGGCCCTGGGAGGCCCGCGCACGGTCAACCTGCATAGCTATTGGGATACGGTCGCGGTCGAGGCGATCGAACCCGATCCCATCAAGCTGGCGACCAAGCTCTCCGCCGAGATCACGCCCGCCGATCTAACGGCTTGGCGCAAGGGCGACACCAAGGCCTGGGCGTGGGAAAGCTATGCAGTGGCAAAGTCCGCCGTCTACACGATCGGCTCTAAGCCTGGCTGCGCCAGCGACACCGCGCCCATCGCCCTGCCCGTCGGCTATGACGCCGCCGCGCAGGCCGCTGTGGCGCTACAGTTGAAGAAGGCGGGCGTGCGTCTGGCGCTCGAGTTGAACCGCGCCCTGGATCCTTCCAGCGCCGACTAGGCGAGCGCAAAAAAAAATAGTCCGCGCTCAAGCGTCCCGTCCGGCCCGCCGGTTCGTCTCAGATCGGTCAACCCTCCTGGAGCGCTCCGCCTTGACCAACTCTTCCCCTCATCCTGTCGACCTCCATGTCGGCCAACGTATCCGCCTGCGCCGAAAGCTGGTGGGCGCCAGCCAAACGCAGGTGGCCGAGGCCCTGGGGCTGACCTTCCAGCAGTTGCAGAAGTACGAGCGTGGGACCAATCGGATCAGCGCCTCCAAACTCCATGCCCTGGCGCTGCATATGCAGGTCCCGATCAGCTGGTTCTTCGAAGGCCTTGAAGAGCCAGCTGCTGACAACACCGTCATCAATCGACGGCAAGCGGCCGTGGACGCATTCCTAGCCACTCGCGAGGGCTTGGAGCTGGCGTTTGCCTTTCCAGGGGTTCGTCCTGGCCAGCGCAATCAGATCCTCGCCCTGGTTCGCACCCTCGCGGCCGACGAGGAGTTTGCGCAAGACACTTGAACGTTCAGGCCTTTTTGGCCTTGCGTCCGCGCGTGAAACCCCGGTCGCTCTCCATGAATCGCGCCACCATCGGCACGATCAGCTTGCCCGGTTCGGCGACCTTCGAGCCCGTCTCCGCCGCGAGCTGCTTGCCATAGTCGACGAGATCGCGATGCACGGCCGCTGGGAGATCGACTGTGACCTTCACCGGCGTTTCGTCCTCGATCGGACCAAGCTTGAGCTTGTTCATGGACGCGCCTCCTCGTCATAGGGTTCAAGGACCAGATCACGCGACAGCAGCACCCGCAGCGGCGCGCCGGGTCGAATGGTCAGGGTCGGCGTCAAGGCAAGGGTCCGCCCGACCGCCTGTTGTCCGACATCGCTGATCGACTGGCTGGCCCCGCGGCGGATCGCCCGTTCCAGATCATCGCCACCGCTGGACTGCCCGGCCTCCGCGCCAAGGGCCAGGACCGTGCTGAGCGCGGCGGCGGCGAGCACCGCCTTGCCATGCCGATCGACGCCGTCCTCCAGCCCGGCCATGCCCTGGGCGTCGGCGCCCGGCAACTTGTCGAGCATGATCGAGCGGCCCGATGGCAGGATCAGTCGGGTCCACCCGACCGACAGGCGGCTCTGGCCGACATGGGTCGCGGTTTCGTATTGGCCGATCAGCCGGGAGCCGGCCGGGATCAGAAGGTGATGGCCGCCCAGGCTGTCGAAGACATCCTGGCTGACCTGGGCGATCGCCAGGCCCGCCGCGTCCGACCGCAAACCCGTCACCAGGGCGGCGGGGATGATCGATCCGGCCTGAAGCAGGTAGGGCGAAGCCGGCGCCTGCAGGCGCTCGGGACTGGTCGCGCGCTCGTCGGCGACACTGGCCCCCGCGGCGTCCAGGGGCGCGGCGGGCAATGGCGGTTCGCCGCGCCGCGCGGCGGCCGTGGCGAACAGACCCGCCGCCCGCGCCGCCTCCCGGGCCTGGACGGCCTTGTCCGGCGACATCGCCCTGTCCGCCGGCCTCGGGATTGGCGGCGGCTGAGACATCGCGGGGTCTGATGACAAGGCCGGAGGCTCTAGCCCGCGAGCGCGCTGGGCGCTGAGCATCGGCCGACCAAGATCACCAGGCAGCGGCGGCCCGAGCACCGGAGCCTCGCCGCGCCGCAAGTAGTCGCGCGGCAATCCAGTGATCGCCTCCGGCGGCGAGGCGGCGGGTTGGAACACCGGCTGAGCGACGGACCGCTCCCGTTCGCGTAGCGACCAGGCCAGGGCGGCGGCCACGCCGATCGCCAGAACGCCGCCCGTCACGATCAGCGCCTTTCGCGAGACGCGGGCCACCGGCTTGGCGGGTCCTCTCAGACGGAGGGTTCTGGCGATGGCCTGTTGTTCTTGATCGACGGGCTGGGTCATTGGCCGACCTCCTGTGGCGGCGTCGTTCGCTCGATCCGGACGCGCCGCTCCCACCGCCTGAGGCCAAAACGCAGCTCGGCCCGGTCGAACAGGCGATCAACCACCAGCCGGCGGCCATCGACGCGATAGTTGACCAGTTCCGAGGTCTTGCCGTCGACGCCGAGGACATAGAGTGGCGGCAGGTCCGACAGCGCGATGGCGCGGCCAAACTCTACAAAGGTCCGCGCGCCGTCGTCATAGGCGCGCTCTGGCCGCCAGCGCGCCGCTCCCTTGATCCGATAGCCGAGGTTGATGTGCGTTGGCGCAGGCGGAACAGGCGCAAGGGCAGCTGGCCTGACGGGGATCGTCAAAGCCGCGTTCGCCGCCGGCGGATAGCGCCAAGCCACCTGCGAGAGATAGGCGCGCGGCGAGGCGCGCATCCGCAGGTGATAGCTGCGCCGGTTGGTGTTGATGATCAGGTTGGTCGATAGACCCGCCGTCGCCGGCTTGACCAGGACGTGGACCCGGCGGCTCGCGCCCTCCCCGCTCGCATTGTCGCCGATGATCCAACGGACGGTGTCGCCGGCGGCGATCGGATTGGTCTCGACCAGAGTCTCCCCTGGCTCCAACACGATGTCAGTGATCCAGCCCGGCGCGGCGAGAAGTTCGAATACGCCGCGCTCGGCGAAGAGATATTCGGTGGCCCCCACCGCCTCCACCGGCCGCTCGGCAGCCTTGCGGGGCGGAGACGCCAAGCCAGCCGCGGGGGTCACAAACCCGGCCAATGCGATCGCAACGATCGCCCGGGTCATGCTCCGTACTCCCGAGACCAGGAAATCGCGCGCACGAAGATCCCGAACGGGTTTTTGACGAAGGCCTCGGGCGAGGTGGGCGCGGCGATGACCAGGGTCAGGATGGCGCTCCAACGCTGGGTCGAAGCCAACTGGCCGTCGACATAGCGGCGCTCCACCCAGGCTAGGCGAAAGCTGTCGGGCGAAGCGCGCACCACGTTGGTGACATCCACCGAGACCTGCGCCTTGCCGACCAGAGCGAAGGGATCGGCCCCGCGCGCGTAGTCCGAAAGGGCGGCGGCTCCCGCCGCATCGGCGAAGTCGTAGGCGCGCCGCCAGTTTTGGCCCAGCACCACCGGGTCGGCCGGTACGGCGCGCGTGTTCTCGACGAAGCGCGACAGGGTCCAGGCGATCACCGGGTCGGGCGGACGATAGCCGCGAACCGCGGGACCGACCGCCAGGGTCTGGCCGAGACGATCGACCTCGACGACCCATGGGGTGACCGTGCCGCGCGCGGTCTGCCAGATCATGCCGCCGGACTGGACGATGTTGCTGGCCAGCAGACCCAGGGCGATCAGCCGCCAATTGGCCGCCTGGACCCTGGCCGAGCCGATGCGTTCGTCCCAGGCTTGGCCGGCGCGCTGGTAGGGGGTCTCAGGAACGGGTGTCGCGCCCAGGCGCGAGGGACCCTTGAAGGGGTTCATCAGCTTTGCTCCGAGAGAGAAGGACTGGCGCCGCCGCTGTGGTCGTCGCCGCTGGCCAGGCCGTGGGCGGCCAGGCTCGCGCCATGGGCCAAGGCCTGGTGTTGCTTGAGATCGCGCGCCCAGGCCGGCGCCTCGGCGGCGGGGGCCTGGCCCAGGTTGGCCGGCGCGGAGCCTGTGCCGGACCCACCGCCGCTCGAAGTGTTGGATCCAGCGGGCGGCGCGCTGCCGGCCGGCTGCGCCGATCCGCCACCCGGACCCTGCCCCGGGCCGGGGCCACCGCCTGGGCTGCTAGGGGCTGGCGCGCCCGGTCCAGAACGCGGACCGCCGGCGCCGCCGGCGGCGGAAGCCGCCGTGGCGAGACCGGCCCCACCGCGCACCGCCATCTGCGCCGCGCCGGCCCCGACCATGGCCATGCCCGCCACGGTGAGGCCGGTGCCGACGGCCGCGCCGGCGCCCAGCTGCGGCGCGCCTGACACCAGGCCCGAGGCGATGCCCGGCCCGAAGATCGACAGGCCCAGGAGCGTCAGAGCCGCCAAGGCCATGGCCAGGACCTCTTCAAGGGTCGGTTGGCCCGCAGCGGTGCTGTTGAATTCCGAGAAAAGGCTTGAGCCGATCCCGACGATGACCGCCAAGACCATGACCTTGACGCCCGAGGCGATGACCGCCCCCAGGACGCGTTCGGCCAGGAAGGCGGTGCGTCCGAACAGGCCAAACGGGACGAGGACGAACCCGGCCAGGGTGGCCAGCTTGAATGAGTTGCTGGTGCATAGGGCGGGATCGCAGCAGGTCCCCGGCGAGATCGAGCCCGGCGCGGCCTATCCGCCGATCCGCTACGCCCTGTTCCAGGAGGCCGACGAGACATCCGTCGAGCCGGCCGAGCCTGGCGCCGGCGCCGCCGACCAGGCGGCCTGATCCGACGCGCCCGTGACCCTGGGCTTGGTCTGGCCCTTTCCTGAGCGCGCCAAAGCCCCCGCGCCTTTCGGCGCGGGGGCGCGCGGACCTTAGTCCTCGGGGTTCCAGATCAGGGCGAAGACATCGTCATCGTCCTGGCCGGCGGCGCGGCCCAGCGTGACCTTGATGGCGCGCGGGCCGAGGTCGGGATGGGCCAGGGTCAGGCCGATATATTCGCGACCCGAGATCTGACCGACGTTGAGCCAGCCGGCCCCCAGGTCCACGCCGTTCGAATAGACGCGGTAGTCGGGATGGGAGGCCGAGGGCTTGTCGTGCGCCGGCACGATCTCGATGTCGGCGCGGAAGCGGGTGGTGCGCAGCTCGCCCTTGAAGGCGCCGGTTTCGGTGCTGCGGGTGACGTTGCCCAGAGAAGCCATGGTGGTGTTCCTTGTCTGTGATCCGTCGGGGCCGATCCCCGGCGACAGGCGCCCCGTGATGGGCGGGCCGCGCCGCCCCCAACCCGCAGGGCCGCAGCGCCAGCGAAGGACCCGAGCGAACGGTCTTTTTTGAAGCGCAGCGCCGCGAGGAGCCGTCCTTCTTCGAAGGCGGCGGGGAAAAAAGCCGGACGCGAGGGTTTGTGGGCGGAGCGCACGCCTATAGGGTTCAAGCCATAGTCCGGGGATCGACACGCGGGCGGATGACGGACGAGGACGCCGCCATGCCTTCGTTGGGCAATGTCGCGAGCGGCATCGAACCGGGGTTTTCAAGGTGCGGCTGAGCGCCGTCCGCTTGCGCGTTGACGTCGAGATCGCGTCGGCGCAGGGCAAGCCCCAAGCCTTTCATCCCGGCGACCGCGTCTATTCGAGCGGTGTGGAGCTTGGGGTCGGCAGGTGAACGTCGGCCAGATCTCGGGGCGAGAATATATCGGCCCGCCCCTAGCCCATCCGACCTTGGCCCGCGCGCCATCAGGGGCCATCTGGCCCGCGCGCCGGCCTGGACGACGACGATGTCTTCGCCCTGATCTGGAACCCCGAGGGCTAAGGTCCACGCGCCCCCACGCCGCAAGGCGCGGGGGCTTTGGCCGCCAGCGAAAGGGCAAGACCAAGCCCCAGGTCACGCCGCGCACGTCCGCGCCAGCCCCTGTCGGAGAGCCAAAGGAAAAGCCCCCGCGCGAGCGCGGGGGCCTGAAGGCAGACGCCACAGGACGCCGGGTCACTCGGCGGCGAAGGCCTCCGCGCCCGCCTGAACCCGCGCGGGGGTCTGGCCCTCGCCCGCGTCGGGTTGGACGGTCTCCGGTGCCTCCGCTCCACTCTGCGGCGGGCGCACCCGGCGCAGCAGCGGCGCGACGGCCTTGGACCGCTGGGCCGTGGCGAAAGGCCTACGGGTATAGGCCTGGGCCGGGAAGGTCAGCCAGCGAGGCGTCCAGCGCTCGACCTTGGGCCGATCGTTGGTCCCGGCCAGGAAGTCGCGCAAGATGCCCTTCTGGGTGCGGACCTTCTCGCTGACATTGCCGTCGGCGACCTTCTTGCCGCCCACCTCCTTGAGCATGGCGTTGACGGTCTCGCGGTCCTTGATGCCGTCGAAGAAGGCCTCGTCGGGCCGCCAGAAGTCCCCCATGTCGACCTGAAGATAGGTCCCGGCCGCCTCGACCTCGGCGCTCCCAGCCGCCAGGGTCTCGCCGATGACCACCGCCGCGACGGCCATGACCTCGGCGTCGGTGAGCGACAGCAGCCGGGCGAACACCGCCGCCGCGCCACCCGCGTGGCCGCGCCCGACCACATCGCCAGCGGCCACCAGACCCAGGAGCCGAAGGGCCTGGGACTGCTTGGCCGCGAACAGGGTTTCGCCGGGGCTGGTCTTGAGGCTGTCGGCGGCCATCTGCGATCCGGCGCCCAGCGGATCGGTCTCCACGCGCCAGTAGCGCGACCCGGCCACGGCGTGGGCGACGAGCAGCCGCAAGGCCACGTCCAGGTGGTCGGTGAGCACCGCGCGAACGGCGGCCCGCCGGTGCAGGTCGATATAGGCCTGCTGGTTGGCGGTGACCTCCGAGCGCTCGGCCTTGCCGCCCCCGTCCCCACCGGCGCCCAAGCCGCCCGCGCCGTCGCCGCCCTGCGCGGCGGCGCGGGCGGCGGCCTCGGCGCGACGGGCGTCCTTGGTGGTCAGCCAGCCTTCATGCACGGTCACCTCGCCCCGGCGGCTGACGGCGATGAACACCTTTCCGCCCTCGGCCTTCGGGACGGCCACGTGCTGGTAGCCATAGAAGGTCTGCCCGACCTCCATCACCTCGACGTCGCTCCAACCCTCGCCGCGCAAGGCCTCGACCTTGGCCGCCACGGCTTGGTTCTGATGGGTCCAGAACAGCGCCGCGTCGGTGAAATAAGCCTCCTCGCCGAAGAGGTCGGCGATGATCGCGCCGGGATAGTCTTCCAAGGCGAAGATCGCCAAGCTGGTCGGGATCGCTTCGCCGCCAAACAGCCAGGCCTTGAGACTGGCGCCGCGTGGCTCGCGCTGCCCCGGATCGTCGTAGAGCTTGAGCCAGTCCTTCTGCTGGCTCTTGCTGGCCAGGGTCAGTTGACGGACCGTGGCCACGTCGATGGCCTCCTTGCGGTAGAGCTTGCGGATGCGCGGCAGGAGATTGCCCAAGGCCAGCACGCGGTGAATGACGGCTTCGGTCTTGCCGTAGGTGGCGGCCAGATATTCGGGCGTGCGGCCTGCGCGGATCAACTTCACGAAGGTCTCCCAGCAAGCCACCTCATTGGGCGGCAGGCGGGCCATGTTCTCGATCAGCGAGATTTCCAGGGCGGCGGCGTCATCGCCCGGTTCGAGGATGCCGATGGGGACGGGATCGATGTCGATCCCCTCGCCCGCCACGGCCTGGGCGGCGAAGCATCGCCGACGCCCGGCCACCACCTCGAAATGCTCGGGGACCAGGACGCCGTCCTGGAAGGTCTCGCGCACCAGGAGGGTTTCCAGAACGCCGTGCTGGCGCACCGATCCGATGATGTCGGAGACGTCGGGCGCGGGTTCGTCGAAGTGCATGTTGAGCGGTGAGATGACCAGCTTGCGCGGGTCGGCGTGGGAGAGTCTCATGGGGTGGCTCCTGTTTTCAGGGGGAAGCCGGTCCCGCCCGTCATGCTGTCCAAGGCGAAGGGCGGGACCGGTGGTGCGCCGGGATTGGCGCGGTCGTCCGTCGCGGGGCTTTGACGCCCCGGCGCGCGGAAGGGCGGAAAGCGGATCAGGACGGGCTGTCCTTGGCGGGGGCGGATGCCAGCGGGTCCATGCCTTCGCCCGCTCGGTCGGGGGCGAAGGCCAGCAGGTAGTCGGCCGCCTTGCTGGCCCTGGAGGCGGCGCGGAAAATCGCGCGGTTGTCCTCCTTCAGGATCGCCAGCCAAGCGCCCAGGTAATCGGCATGACGCACGGTGGGGACGACGCCCAAGGCGGCGCAGGCGAAGGCGGCCGACAGCTCGGCGACCAGTTCTTCGAAGCCGTAGGGCTTGGAGCCGAAGCGCCCCGACTGGTCACGGTTCAGGCGCGTGGGATGGCCCGTCCAGTGCGACAGCTCATGCAGGGCGGTGCGGTAGTAATCGATCTGCTGGCGGAAGGCCGGTTGCGGCGGCACGCGGACATAGTCCAGGGCCGGGGCGTAATAGGCCTCGTTGCCGCCGATCCGGAAATCGGCGTGGGTCGCGGCGATCAAGGCCTCGACGTGCGGGACGATCTGACGCTCGGGCAAGGGCGCGGGCGCCGCCGCCAAGGTCTCCAGGCCTTCGCATTGATCGACGTTGAAGACGGTGAAGCGCTTGAGGAACGGCACCGCGCCGGGCGCCTCGCCCTCGCGCGCGGCGCGTTCCTGCTCGGCCTTGGGCGTGAACTTGTCGGCGAAGACGACGGTGGTCCCGCGCTCGCCCCCGCGAACCTGCCCGCCCGCCTTCTGGGCTTGGCGGTAGGTCAGCCAGCCTTGGGTCTCGTAGCCATGCTCGATGACCGCGCCCCACAGCAGCAGGATGTTGACCCCCGAATAGCTGCGCCCGGTGGCGGCGTTGCGCGGCAGGCCCGGCCCGGTCCCGCCGACCTTGTTCCCCACCTTCCCCCACGGCTTGACCCAAGGCAGGCGCCCCGCCTCCAGCTCGCCGATGATCCGGCCGGTGACCTCGTCATAGAGGCTGGCGCGCGAGCGCTCGGGCTCGGCTTCGCGGCCCTCTGGGACCGCGTCACCAGCGGGCTCCCCGTCCGAAGCGGAGGCCGGGGCGACGTCCCCCGGCCGGGCCGCCGAGGCGGCGGCGGACGTCCTTGACGCAAGCTTGACCGTTCCCTGACGGCCTTTCCGGGAAGAGCGCATGAGGTGGCCTCCATCCCCGCCCCAAAACCCCGCGTCCTTTCGCCGGAAAGGGGGGTGGGCGGCGATGAGCGACCGGAGAGGCCCGCCGCAGCGGGCGGCGGCACCCGAAGGGCCGCAACGTCAGTGGAGGACCGGCCGAAGGCCGGTTGCCGCCGTCCGTGGCGGGCCTAGAAGGGCGCGTCGCCCACCCCCCTTTTTGGAGAAAGGATTTTCAAGAGAGTCATCGCGCGCAGCGCGATGGCCTTATGCGGGCCAACGGCCCGCCCCTGCGCCAGTGATCGTGACCCGCATGGGACGAGACCCACCTTCCGGGCTCGGCGGCCGCAGCCATAGAGCGCGAACGCGGTTAGCCGCGAGGCGCCTTGGTCGACTCGCCTCAACGCGAGCATAAGCGCTCCCACGAGCTAGGCCCCGTGGGCGGCTCGTGGGAACACTGATTTCCGCGCTGAGATGACGGACCTGGATGACCAAGGGGACCAATCGGGTCTTCACCTTGGCGCGTCGTGGGCGGCGAACCGAGCGACCCTGGTTGATGACACTCTGGGGCGCGGGTTGACACCGCCACCCCCGCCCCCCTAGAAGCCGAACTTGGCGATGGATTTCCGCCTGGCGTCATGCCGAACCGCTCCTCGGGAAGGAGCCGATGATTCCTACTTTGACGCGGCATGCCGCGAGAAAGAGGAATCGTGTCTGAGCTATCGCCCCTGTTGGCCCGCATCAATGTTTCCGGTCTGCGCTTGTTCGTGCGGGCGCGGCTCGCGCATCTGTCGACAAGCCTCAAATGGGCGCTGATCCTGACGCCGACGGCGGCGGCCATCGGCTCGCTATGCGCCCTCTTTCTGTGGGCGCTCGACGAGGCCACCCGCACACGGTTCGCCCATCCGGCGCTGCTGTTTGGCCTGCCCGTCGCCGGCCTGGCGGTCGGACTGGTCTATCATTGGGTGGGCAAACCGGCCGAAGGCGGCAACAACCTGATCGTCGAACAGATTCACGAGCCGGGCGGCGGCGTGCCTCTGCGGATGGCGCCGCTGATTCTGGTCTCGACCGTGATCACCCATCTGTTTGGCGGATCGGCGGGCCGCGAAGGGACGGCCGTTCAACTGGGCGGCAGTCTTGCCAGCGCGTTTGGCAGGCTGTTCCGGCTCGATGCGGATCAGACCCGCGTGTTGTTGATGGCCGGCATCGCCGCCGGGTTCGGCGCTGTGTTCGGGACCCCGGTCGCTGGATCTGTCTTTGCTCTGGAAGTGCTAACCATCGGACAGGTGCGCTATGAGGCCCTGATCCCTTGCCTGGTCGCCGCCCTGATCGGCGACTGGACCTGTCACGCCTGGGGAATCGAGCACACCGCCTACGCCATCCACTATCACGCCGCCCCTGGCGCCTTCCGTCTCGATCCGATGTTGCTGGCCAAGGTCGCCCTGGCAGGCGTCGCCTTCGGTCTGGTCGGCCTGTTGTTTTCCGAGGCGCAGCATCGCCTGAGCGCCCAGTTCAAGCGCCTGGTCCCCTATGCGCCGCTGCGCCCGCTGATCGGCGGCGTGGTCATCATCGCCCTGGTCTTCGCGATGGGCACCCGCCAATATCTCGGCCTGGGCGTCTGGTCGCCCAATCCGGCCGACGCCACCATCCTTGGCTTCTTCAGCCCTGACCGCATCGATCACTGGAGCTGGCTGCTGAAGATCGGCTTCACGGTCATCACCCTGAGCGCGGGGTTCAAAGGCGGAGAGGTCACGCCGCTGTTCTTCATCGGCGCGGCCCTCGGCAACGCCCTGTCCTGGCTGCTGGGCGCGCCGACCGATCTCTTTGCCGCACTGGGCTTCGTGGCGGTCTTCGCGGGCGCGGCCAATACTCCCCTAGCCTGCACGATCATGGGGGTAGAGCTCTTCGGCGGCGAGCACACCGCCTACATCGCCGTGGCCTGCTTCACGGCCTACCTCTGTAGCGGACATTCGGGCATCTACCTGTCGCAACGCCTTGGCGTGGCCAAGACCGACCGCGACGAGTTCCCACCCGACATCGCTCTGCGCCAAGCCCGCCAATTGCGCGCCGCAAGGTCCGTTGACGGGTCGCCCCCACCGCTCGGCTGAGCAAAGTTCCCCACAATTCCAGCTCCCAAGGCCCGTTCATGACCTTCAAGCACGCCGTAACGACCCATGAGGTCGGCATGATCCGCATCTACATGAAGCCGCGCGACAACGCCCGCGAGCCCAAGTTGAAGACCTTCTTCAACGCCAAGCCGCTCTATCGCCAACTTGTGGAACAGGCCAAGGTCGCGGGCGTCATGAACGCCGTCGCCCATCACACGCATTATGGCTACAGCAACCATGGTCGCCTGCAGGACGAGGGCGTCGAGATCGGCAATCCCGACCTAACGATGTGTGTCGAGCTGATCGGCCCTCGCGACCAATTGGAAGCTTTCTGCCGCACGCACGGCGACCTGCTGCGCGACAAGGTGATCGTCTACAAGCACCTGGAACAATGGCGGCTCGCCGATGACGGGGTCGAGACCAGCGAAATCGCCCCAACCGCCGCCAAGCACGCTGGCTAGGGGCGCCTCCATGCTGATGACCGTGACGCTTCTGGCTGGCGCGTTCTTCGCGGCGTTGATCTCAGGGGCGGCGGGCTTTGGCGGGGCGCTCCTGCTCCTGCCGCTCCTGACCCATGTCGTCGGCGTCGAACAGGCCGTGCCGATGCTCACCATGGCGCAGTTGGTCGGGAACTTGTCGCGGGTCGGCTTGGGATGGCAGGTCGTCGATTGGAAGCTGGCCGGCGTCTTCTTGCTGACCGCCGTGCCAGCCGCCGCGGTCGGCGCTTTCTGTTTCGCTGGAGCGCCTACGCATCTGATCATCCGCCTGCTAGGCGTCGCGATCCTACTCTTCGTCCTGGCGAGATTGACCGGCATCTTGAGTTTCAGGAGCGGCTTTCCGACTCTGACGATCGGCGGCGCCCTGGTCGGATTCCTGTCGGGATTGGTCGGTAGCGCCGGGCCACTCGGCGCGGCGATCGTCCTGTCGATGAACCTCGCACCCGCCGCGTATGTCGCGACCGAGGCCGTCACGGCCATTGGCATGCACCTGACCAAGATGGTGGTCTATCAGCGGCAACTGCACTTAGGCCCGACATTCTGGCCGCTAGCGCTGGCCATGGGCGCGGCGATGTTCGCAGGAACCTGGACCGCCAAGCTGGTCATCGACCGACTACCCAAGATCGTCTTCGAGCGCGCCGTCAGCGCGCTCCTCATCCTGGTGGCGCTGCAGATGATCTGGCGCCCCTAAGCCTGGCGCGCGCTTGACGCGACAACGCCGCACGGGCAGGCCATGAGATGGCCGATCGGCCCCGGGGGCAAGGATGACCGAAGGTTTGAGCGAGGCGGCCGACCAGCCGCGATCCAAGGCGTTATCGTTCGGCGCCGGGGGATTGATCGGCACCCTGGGAGGCCTGATTGGCCTTGGTGGCGCCGAGTTTCGGCTTCCGGTCCTGATCGGCGTTTTCCAGTTCGCCGCGCTCGAGGCGGTAATCCTCAACAAGGCGATGAGCCTGATCGTCGTGGCTAGCGCCCTGCCGTTCCGCGCTCAAAGCGTCCCGCTCAGCGCGGTCATCGCCAGCTGGCCCATCCTTCTCAACCTCCTGGCGGGCAGCCTTCTGGGCGCCTGGCTGGGCGCGGGCTGGGCCACCCGGGTCAAGTCGGCGACGCTCTACAAGGTGATCGCCGCCCTCCTGGTGGTGATCGCCATCGTACTGTTGATCGGCCATGGCCACGGCGATGCGCGGCCCTTGCTCACTGGGCCCGCGCAGATCGCGGCCGGTGTCGTCGCGGGCCTCGGCATCGGCATCGTGGCCGCCCTGATGGGCGTCGCCGGCGGCGAGCTGCTGATCCCCACCTTGGTCCTGCTCTTCGGCGTCCCCCTCAAGCTCGCGGGCAGCTTGTCGCTGGCCGTCAGTCTTCCGACCATGCTGATGGGGTTCGCGCGATATAGCCGCGATCGGAGCTTCTCCGTCCTGAGACGTCACACCGGGTTCGTGCTCACCATGGCCGCGGGCTCGATTGTCGGAACCTTCATTGGCGGCCGGTTGCTCGGAGTCGTGCCGACGGCGTTCCTGCTGCCGATGTT
The DNA here is from genome assembly GCF_058681225.1 of Caulobacter sp. FV1ye6ST. Lineage (NCBI taxonomy): Bacteria > Pseudomonadati > Pseudomonadota > Alphaproteobacteria > Caulobacterales > Caulobacteraceae > Caulobacter > Caulobacter sp. FV1ye6ST. The sequence goes on along the minus strand of NZ_CM178733.1, from coordinate 1,836,904 downwards.
GGCGGCGATCCTTCTCATCTCCTCCTGGAAGGTCTGGCGTCACAAATAGCGCCACGCGGGTTCAGCTATTGACTCCGTCACCTCCAAGAATGAGAACATATTAGGAACATCTAGGAGCCTAATATGCCAACCCAACGCGCCGGTCAGCGCGCGCGGCTTCACGTCTCCAGGCCGCCGCGGGTCTATCTTCGGACGATCGCCCGGCTCACCCGGATCGCGGTCCATGAGGGCTATGGCGAGACCAGGACCCGGCGCACGCTGCATTTCCTGTTGCACACCGATCGGGGCCTGAGCAGCCGCGCTGACTATGTCGATCCGCAGCATGTGCCGGACTTCGACGGCGACGTGGCCTGGTTCGAGGTCGAGAAAACCGAGCGCGGCGGCGGCCACCAATGGCCGTGGTGGCGAGCGGTGCGGCAGGTGGAGCCGCCGGCCGATGCCTGAACCTAGCGAGAGCGACCGGCGCAAGGCCGCCCGATTACAGCCGGCCATGGCCGGCACGCGCCTGGTCGATTGCCTGGAGCGTGGCTGGGACGTCCAGTTCCGTTGCCAGTACTGCGGCATGGAGCGGACCTGGGGGCGTCGCGAGTTTCTCGGCCAGCGCCTGCGCAAGCGCCTGGCCCGCACCATCGCCCAGGTCCAGGCCGGAGTGTTCTGCCCCCAGCGCGGCTGCGGCGGTCATTGGCCGATCGTGCGCCTGATGCAAGGCGGCTATCAGGATGCTCAAGCCGACACGCCTGCGGCACAGCGAGCTCATCTGGTGACGATGCTGCTCGACGCCGGGGTTCTGCCCGAACAGGTCGGCCTGTGACCGCCCGCTCGTCCCGCGCAATCGATTTCCAGCCCAGTCTCTTTGACCTGCCGATCGCCCCCAAGACGCCCCTGCCGGAGGGTTTTCGTCACCAGACCGAGCTGATCACCCCGGTCGAGGAGCAAGCCCTGGTCGCGCGGTTCGCGGACCTGGATTTCCAGCCCTACGAGCACAAAGGCTATCTGGGCCATAGGCGGGTCGCTGGGTTTGGCTGGCGACGCGGACCGGACGGCGCGCTGGTGGAGACCGGCGAGCCCCTGCCCGATTTCCTCGCCCCGCTGCTGGACAAGGTCGCGGTCTTCACGGGGTTCGCCCGCCACACCTTCGCCCACGCCCTGGTCACCGAATACGCGCCCGGCGCGGGGATCGGCTGGCATCGCGACCGGCCGCCGGCCATCGCCATCGCCGGGGTCTCGCTGCTGTCGCCCTGCACCTTCCGCCTGCGTCGTCGGTCAGGCCAAGCCTGGGACCGGGCCTCGATCGAGGCTGAGCCGCGCTCGGCCTATCTGATGAGCGGCCCCTCGCGCAGCCAATGGCAGCACAGCATCCCGCCGGTGGAGGCCCTGCGCTACTCGGTGACATTCCGCACCGTGCCCAAGCCCGCGCCAGCTCGCGCCAACGCTGCTGACGAACACGTGTTTTGAACCGCGCCGCCGCCGCCCTGACAGTGCCGGCGACCAGGACGGGAGACCTCTTATGATCGAGCACGCCTTCGAACCGGGCCAGCCGGTGATGCGCACCGGCCCCGACCTTCCGCACCTGGGGATCTTCAACGGCCAGGTCTACGAGGTGGAGGATTTCGCGCGCCATCACGCCGAAGGCCTCTATGTGCGCGGCATCCCCGAAGGACTCGACCCGGGCAACTTCCAGCCGATCCAGGCCTGAAGTCCGCGCCCGGGATCGTCACCCGCATGGGACGAGACCCGAAGGGGCTCGTCGGCGATCATTCGCGCCGCGCATGACGCCGTAGAGCCCAGTCGCGCGCGTTGCGCGCGAGGCGCCCAGCCCTGTCGCGACCTTTGACCTCCGATCGGCCCTGGCGGACAACAGACCGCCCAGAAGAGGATCGCCCATGACCGAGGCTCCGTGGACTGAAACCGAACGCCGGGCCCTGGCCCGTGCGGCGCTGGCCCTGGTGGAGACCTGCGTGCGCAACACCAAGATCGAGGATTGGCACGCCGGCCGCGAGGTGATCAGCCCCGCCGGCGACTTCAGCGACGTGAAGATCGTCACCCCGACGGGCGAGATCCCCTATCTTGAAGCCTCGCGAATTTCCGACCCCGAGATGAAGGCCTGGATGATCGAGGTCACCAATCGGGTCTTCACCTTCCTCAGCTTCCCCGATCAGCCCATCCAGCTGGGCGGCGCGGCCGGCTGGAACACGCCCAAGCTCGACGAGAAGATGGCCAAAGGCATCCGTAACCGCATCGCCATCCGGGACGGGCAGATCCGGCCGCGATCTACGGCGGACGCCCATTGGACCAGGACTGAAGCTGAGCGCCGGCCTCCGCCCCAACGGGCGCGTCCAATACAGGGATGACAAGCCAGCGCGACGCGCCCAGTTTGGCCGGCCCTATAGCGCAGGAGCTTTCCCATGAACGTTTCGGACCTGGTCGACGCCGCCGTGGCCGCCGAGCCCAAACTCACCAAGACCCAGGCCAAGGCCCTCATCGACGGCGTCTTCAAGGCGCTGAGCGATGCGGCGGTCAAGGGCGAAGAGGTCTCGATCCCGGGCTTTGGCAAGTTCAAGGTCCAGGCCAAGCCAGCGCGCACCGGCCGCAACCCGGCCACGGGCGGAACGATCGAGATCGCCGCCAGCAAGAAGGTCGCCTTCACGGCCGCCAAGCAGCTGAAAGACGCCGTCAACGGCTGACGATACGGCGACGCGACCCAGGTCCCGAACGGACCGCGGTCGTGTCGCCCCGCCGTCTTGTTGCCTTTGATTTCCGGCGCGCGCCGATGGCCGCTTGTCGGTTGCGCGATCTATCGGCGGCGCAGCAGGGTCACGGCGTGAGGACGCCATGACCCAAACCCCATCCCCTGACAAAGCCCGAACCGCCGACGGCCCGCCCCTGCGGGCGATCCGCCGCGCCCAGCTCCACAAGATCGTCCCGCTGGCCGACACGACCATCTACGAGATGGAGCGGCGCGGCGAATTCCCCCGCCGCTTCGCCCTGACCCGCCGCTGCGTGGTCTGGGATCTGGCGGAGGTCGAGACCTGGCTGGCCGAGCGCAAGCGCCAGGCTCAGGAAGGAACCCAAGAGCGCGCGCCCCTGCCCGATGTCCGCGATCGCAAGACCAGGCCGGTGCGAAGCCGCTGACCTAATCGCCCCGCCTTGCCCAGCCCCTCTCGTTTACACCGAGAGGGTCGGGGCGACGTTCAGGTCCGTGGATCCAGGGTGACCCCGTGGATGTCCGCCGGCTTCAAGGTCGGGACATGCCGCTCGCCCCGCACCCAGGCGTCGATCATGTCCGCCCACTCCTGGAGCATGTGGCGCCGCTGTTGGGCGTATTCGGCGACGTTGTAGACCCGGCGAGAGGTCCTGCGATCGACGTGGGCCAGACACTTCTCGATCCAGTCGCTTTCGAACCCGATCTCGTTCAGCAGGGTCGATCCGGTCCGTCTCAGGTCGTGGACCGTGAACGGCGCGAGCGGGAGCCCCTGCGCCTTGGCCCGCTCGGCGATCGACATCGTCACGCGGTTGAACGTCGCTCGTGACATCGGCTGGTCGGCCTCGTAGCGCGAAGGCAGCAGATAGGGCGAATTCCCAGCGCAGGTTTTTAGCGCGATCATGATGTCGAGGGCCTGGGTCGACAGGTAGATGTTGTGGGCCCGGCTGGCCTTCATACGGGCTGCGGGAATGCTCCAGATCGCGTTGACGAAGTCGACCTCGTCCCAGGTGGCGTCCTGCAGCTCGCTCTTGCGCACCAGGGTCAGCAGGATGAGCTTCATGCCAAGCCGGATCGTCGGCAAGGTCGGGACCTGCTCAAGGAGCGGATAGAGCAGCCGGATCTCCTTAGGCGACAACGCCCGCTCGCGCGGCGTGAAAGACCAGATCGACGACGGGCTGACGTCCTTGGCGGGGTTTTCCACCTTCTCGCCGTGCAGGCGCGCGAAGGCGAAGATCAGGTTGATCTGATCTCGGATGTGGATGGCGGTCGCGGGCGCCCCGCGATCCTTCACCAGCTGGCAGAGCGCGCGAACGTCGCCCGGCTCGATCTCGGTCAGCATTCGGTTCTTGAAGGCCGGCTCGACGTCGCGCTCATAGATGGCGCGGCGCATGGCGCGAGTGCTGTCGGCCATGCGGCCTTCCTCGATCCACTTGCGCCCGAAGTCGGCGAAGGTCTTGGCCGCCTTGATGCGCGCCTTGTCACGCTGCTTCTCGATGGCCGGCGAGACCCCTTCCCTCACTCTGCGCCGGGCTTCCATCCCAAGCTCGCGCGCCTTGAGCAGACTGACGCCATCGCGCCCATAGCGGCCTAGCGTCAGGGTCTCCCGGCGGTTGTTGATCCGGTAGTCAAGCCGGAAGGTGATGGAGCCCGCGGGAGAGACCACGACGTAAATACCGTCACGGTCCGCGACCTTGTACGGTTTCTTCTTTGGTTTCAGAAACTTGAGTGCTGCATCGGTGAGCATGAACGGCCTCCGTCTTGCCCCGAAAACCAAGGAAAAGGCCGCAAAATACCGTCACGCCAAAAACGGCATGTCGGGATCGCCTTTTCTGAGGAAATTCAAGGGCTTGATGTTGGAAAAAATACCGTCAGGCCTGACTTGCCTGACGGTATCAGCCGCTCGCCCTCGCGAGCAAGGTCGCGGGCGTACCGTCAATCGCACGAAATTTGAACTGGCCCCCCTCGATCGTCGCCGATCGTTGGAGAGCCAGAACACTTATTATTTCAATGATTTAACCGATATTCGCGATGGTCCGCGAAGGTCCCCGAAAGGCCCTGAATCATTCCCACTCGATGGTGCCAGGCGGCTTGCTGGTCACGTCGTAGACGACGCGGTTGACGCCGCGCACCTCGTTGATGATGCGCGTGGCGGTCTTGCCCAGGATCGGCCAGGGGAACTCGAAAAAGTCGGCGGTCATGCCGTCGGTCGAGGTCACCGCGCGCAGGGCCAGGACGTTCTCGTAGGTGCGGGCGTCGCCCATCACGCCGACCGTCTTCACGGGCAGCAGCACGGCAAAGGCCTGCCAGATCTGGTCGTAGAGGCCGGCGTTGCGAATCTCTTCCAGATAGATGGCGTCGGCGTCCTGCAGGACCTTGACCTTCTCGGGCGTGATCTCGCCAGGGATGCGGATGGCCAGGCCCGGGCCGGGGAACGGGTGGCGGCCGACGAAGGCCGGCGCCAGGCCCAGCTCGACGCCCAGGGCGCGGACCTCGTCCTTGAACAGCTCGCGCAGCGGCTCGACCAGCTTCAGCTTCATGTAGTCCGGCAGGCCGCCGACATTGTGGTGGCTCTTGATCACGGCGGAGGGGCCGCCACGCGCCGAGACGCTCTCGACCACATCGGGATAGAGCGTGCCCTGGGCCAGGAACTCGGCCCCGTCGATCTTGGCCGCTTCCTTGTCGAAGACCTCGATGAACAGGCGGCCGATGATCTTGCGCTTGGTCTCCGGGTCGCTGACGCCGGCTAGTTCGCCCAGGAACAGGTCGCCGGCGTCCACATGGATCAGCGGGATGTTGTAGTGGTCGCGGAACAGGGTGACGACCTGGTCGGCCTCGTTCTTGCGCAGCAGGCCGGTGTCGACGAAGACGCAGGTCAGCTGGTCGCCGATCGCCTCGTGGATCAGAACGGCGGCCACCGAGCTGTCGACGCCGCCGGACAGGCCGCAGATCACCTTGCCGGTCCCGACCTGGTCGCGGATCCTCGTGACCATTTCCTGGCGGAACGCCGCCATGGTCCAGTCGCCCTTCAGACCGGCCAGGGCCAGGAAGTTCTTGTAGATCTTGCCGCCATTGACCGTGTGGACCACCTCGGGGTGGAACTGGACGGCGTAGATCTTCTTGGCGTCATTCGCGATGGCCGCGAACGGCGCGCCGGTCGAGGTGGCGATGACTTCGAAGCCTTCCGGAATGGCGGTGACGCGGTCGCCATGGCTCATCCAGACGGTTTCCAGCTCGCCGACGCCGGCCAAGCCGTCGAACAGCGGGCTGGTCTTGCCGATGGTCAGTTCAGCGCGACCGAATTCACCCGCGTGGCCGCCCTCGACCTTGCCGCCGAGGACGTCGCACAGCAGCTGTTGGCCGTAGCAGATGGCCAGCATCGGCAGACCGAGGTCGAACAGCTTGCGCCCGATGCGGGGGCTGTCGTCCTCCAGCACGCTGGCCGGTCCGCCCGACAGGATAATGGCCGAGGGCTTGTACTCGTCGACCAGGGCCTCGGCCTTATCGAATGGATGGATCTCGCAATAGACGCCGGCCTCGCGCACGCGACGGGCGATCAGTTGGGTCACCTGGCTGCCGAAGTCGACGATCAGGACGCGCTGGTGTTCGGTTTCGGTGGTCATCGGCAAGTCTCCAGCGGTCTTTGTTTCGATCGGGCGGTCAGGTCAGGGGGTATAGGACGACCGCTCCAGCACGGCGGCGAAGAAGCCGTCCGTCCCGGCGCGATGAGGGGTCAGGCGCAGATAGCCTTCCGGCGTGACGTGATCGACGCCGTCCAGAGCGATCGGCTTCACGGTGAATTCTGGGTGGCGCTCAAGGAAGCCGGCGACGCGATCCTCGTTCTCGTCGACCAGCAGCGAGCAGGTTACGTAGACCATGCGGCCGCCGGCCTTCACGAAGGTCGAGGCGTCCTCCAGCACGCTGTCCTGCTCGATCTGACGCTTAGCCAGTTGATCGGGCGACAGCCGCCACTTGGCGTCGGGGTGCCGGCGCCAGGTGCCAGACCCGGTGCAGGGGGCGTCGACGAAGACCACATCGATCTTGCCTTCCAGCCCCTTCAAGGGCGTCGCCTCGATCGGCGAGCGGATCTGGAGGTTGCGGACCCCTGCCCTCTGGCCGCGCCGGATACAGTCGGCCAAGCGTCGGGCGTCGCTGTCGTGAGCGAAGATCTGGCCGGTGTTACCCATGGCCGCGGCGAGCGCGAGGGTCTTGCCGCCCCCGCCCGCGCAGAAATCCAACACCTGCTTGCCCTTGACCTCGCCGGCCACGGCGGCGGCGATCTGGGAGCCCAGGTCCTGGACCTCGAACCAGCCCTTGGAGAAGGCCGGTACGGCCTCGACCGACGGCGTGCGGTCGGCGGCGGCGGGCGCAGGGATGCGGAAGGCGTTGGGCAGGATCCCCGCCGGCGCGGCATGGATCGGCGCCAGGGCCTTGGCGCCGCGCTCGGCGTCGGTCTTCAGGGTGTTGACGCGCAGGTCGACCGGGGCGCGCTCCGACAGCACCTGCATCTCGACCGTCTGGTCGGCGCCGAACGCCCGGACCAGGCGCTCTTCCAGCCAGTCGGGATAGTCGCCGGCCACCGGGGCCGGAGCGGCGTCCAGCGAGACGGGGTTGGCCAATCGCTCGCGTTCGGCGTCTGTCAGAGGGCCGAAGCCATGCTCTTCCGCGGCCGCTTCGGAGATCCGCTCAGGCGTCCATTTCCAGGTGATCGCCAGCACGCCCAGAACGACGCCGCGCGCGCTCGCGTCGCCCATCATCCAGCCCAGCGAACGCTTGCGGCGCAGAGCATCCAGGACGAGGCCCGAAACGAAGGCGCGGTCCTTGGAGCCGGCGTAGCGCGCGGTCTCGCCCCAACGCTTCAAGGCCATCTTCGAGGGAAAATGCCGCGTCTCGATCTCGGTCAAAACCTCGATCGCCGCTGAAACCCGTCCGCCGTCGCGCATCAGACCACCAGGGCCGCGAGCAGCATCAAGATCCCGACCATCGAGGCGACCCAGGTCAAGCTGCGCACATAGGGCACGCCGAAGGCATAGAGCGGGATGTAGACAGCGCGCGCCGCCACATAGATCAGCGCGCCCAGCGAGGTGAGTTCGCCCAGGCGACCGCCGAGATAATCGACCAGCACCAGGGCCGCGAAGAACGGAAACGTCTCGCGGAAATTGGCGAAGGCGCGTTCCAGGCGCCCCGCGACGCCGGTCAGTACGACCGGCTCGTCGCGGGGCCCCGCATTCCATTTCAAGCCGCGCTGGGGCTGGGCTGCCGCGGCCGCCCACAGCAGGTGGACGATCCCGATCAGGACCGCCGCCGCCAGCATCTGCAGCTCGAAGGCCATCCGCATCGCCTAAACCGCGCTCGGATAGTTCGGGGCTTCGCGGGTGATCATCACGTCGTGGACGTGGCTTTCACGCAGGCCAGCGCCCGTGATGCGCACGAACTTGGCGCGCTTTTGCAGCTCGGGGATGGTCGGTGCGCCGACATAGCCCATGGCCGCGCGAAGACCGCCGACCAACTGGTGCAGCACCGGCGAGATCGGGCCCTTGAACGGGGTCTGGCCCTCGATGCCTTCGGGCACCAGCTTGAAGCTGTCCGTTACTTCCTTCTGGAAGTAGCGGTCGGCCGAGCCGCGGGCCATGGCGCCCACCGAGCCCATGCCGCGATAGCTCTTGTACGAGCGACCCTGGTACAGGAACACCTCGCCCGGCGCCTCTTCGGTGCCCGCGAACATCGAGCCCATCATGGCGGTCGAGGCCCCGGCCGCGATGGCCTTGGCCAGATCGCCCGAATACTTGATGCCGCCGTCGGCGATGATCGGGGTGTTGCTCTCGCGACCGGCGCGCACGGCTTCCATGATCGCGGTCAGCTGCGGCACGCCCACGCCCGCGACGATGCGGGTGGTGCAGATCGAGCCCGGGCCGATGCCCACCTTCACCGCGTCGGCGCCGGCGTCGATCAGGGCGCGGGCGGCGTCGTAGGTGGCGATGTTGCCGGCCACGATCTGGACGCGGTTGGCTTCGCGCTTCAGGCGCGAGACGGCCTGGGCGACCTGGCTGGAGTGGCCATGGGCGGTGTCGATGACGACGACGTCGACGCCGGCGTCCACCAGGCCCATCGAGCGCTCGAAACCGGCGTCGCCGACGGTCGAGGCCGCGCCGACCAGCAGGCGGCCCTTGTCGTCCTTGGCCGCCAGGGGGTGGGCCTGGGCCTTCTCGATGTCCTTCACCGTGACCAGGCCGACGGCGCGATAGGCCTCGTCGACGACGATCAGGCGTTCGATCTTGTGCTTGCGGAGCAGCTCACGGGCTTCGACTTGGTCGACGCCCTCGCCCACCGTGATCAGCCCTTCACGGGTCATGATCGCCGAGGCCGGGACATTGGCGTCGCCTTCGAAGCGCATGTCGCGGTTCGTGACGATGCCGACCAGCTTGCCGGTGCCACGCTCGACCACCGGGAAGCCCGAGATCTTGCGGCGGGCCGTGATCTCGCGGATCTCGGCCAGGGTGGTGTCGGGATGGATGGTCAGCGGATTGATGACCATGCCGCTTTCGTAACGCTTGACCTCGCGCACCTGGTCGGCCTGCTCCTCGTTGGTGAGGTTGCGGTGCAGGACGCCCAGGCCGCCGGCTTGCGCCATGGCGATGGCGAGGCGGCTTTCGGTCACCGTGTCCATGGCGGCGGACACGAGCGGTATGTTCAGACTGATTTCACGCGTGAACCGGGTCTCGGTCGTCACCTGAGTAGGCATGACGTCGGACGGGCCGGGTTCGAGCAAAACGTCGTCGAAGGTGAGCCCTTCGCGAATCTCCATCGGAGTCTCCATTTTGCGGCGCGTATGTAGCCGCGAGGCCGCCGGTTGTCGACCCGCCGCAAGTGCGAAATGGAGATGAATTTTTCTCAGGGAAGAACGGCGACGTCGGGAACGCCGCCGCAGGGGATCCTAGACCGGCTTGGCGCCCGGCGTGCCGCACTTGGCGAACTTGCCCTTGGCGTCCTTGCACTTGGTCGGCTTGGCCGGCGCGGCGGCCGGGCACTTGATGAACTTACCCTTGGCGTCCTTGCAGGGCGCGGCGGAGGCGACGCTGGCGCCCGACAAGGCGATGGCAAAGGCGGCGACGATGCTCAGGGACTTCAACATGGGTAGCCTCTTGGTGGACGCGAAACGCGCATTTCAGACGCTCGTGCGGAGGCCGACCGCTGACAAGAGGGAGAATTGTAAATTTCCCTGCTTATTCAACTATTTAGGATTGCTTTTGCCACCTTCGCAATCCAGGCGATAGCAACTTCAGTCGGCGAGCGCCGAAAGGCCCACGCGGCCTAGCTTCGAGACGATCGAGACACCGTCCCCGGCGTCGATGAGCTCTTCCGGCTTTGGGGCGTCGACCACGCGGCCATCGACGCGGTCGATTCGAACCACCAGCAGCCCGCCGCCGCGACGCTCGAACTCCCCGACCGTCACACGCCGGGCCGCGAAGGACGCGGGCGCGGTCACGACGCTGAGATCCAGCCCCAAGGTCGCCAAGCGCGCTTCCTGCTGGCCCGTGTCGGACTGTGCGCCACGCAGAAAGCTGGCCAGCCTCGGGTAGAGAATGATCTCGGCGATCCGCTCCGCGCCGATGTGGGTGGGCATGACCACCTTGTCCGCGCCGGCCTGGATCAGCTTTCGTTCGGTCGTAGGACGCTCGCCGCGGGCGATGATCTCAAGCTTGGGATTGAGGCTGCGGGCCGACAGGGTGATGAACACATTGGCCGCGTCGTCTGGCAGGACCGTGGCCAGGACCTTGGCCCTCTCGACACGCATCGCGCGCAGGACGTCCTCGTCGGTCGCATCGGCATGACGGCAAAGATAGCCGAGATCCCGCGCTTCCTGACAGCGCGCCTCGTCGCGCTCCACGACGACGAAGGTCTCGGCCGCCGAGGCCAGCTCGCCGGCCAGCATGAGCCCGATGCGGCCGAAACCGCAGATGATGATGTGGCCCTCGAGCCGGTCGATATCGCGTTCCACGCGCTTTCCGAAGAACTGTTCGAGTTGAGACTGGGTCAGCGCCTGAACCAGCGAACCGGTGACCACGATCACCCCGGTGCACCCGAACACCATCGTGGCCATGGTGATCATGTGCAAGTAGCCGGTGTCTATCGGCCTGACTTCACCGTAGCCCACCGTGAAAATGGTCAGGGTGACCATGTAGATGGCGTCGTCGAATGACCAGCCCGCGCTCAGATAGCCGACGACGGCGAAGAGGCCGACCAGGAAAACGAAAGCGACCGAGATCGCCAGATTGCGGAACGGCCGGGCGACCAGCGCCCCGATCGCGCCCCCCGGCCGGCTCACCGTCCCTTGAACCCCGTCGCGACCAGGAAGACCTCCGAGCTGTCGGCGCGGCTAGCCTTGGGCTTGAAGTGCTGGACCTTGTCGAAGTGGCGCTTGAGACGCCCTATGACCTCGGCCGTTTCGCCGCCTTGGAAGGCCTTGGCGACGAAGGCGCCGCCCGGCTTCAGAACATCAATCGCGAACTCGGCGGCGATTTCGATCAGGCCGACGATGCGCAGGTGGTCGGTTTCGCGGTGGCCCACGGTATTGGGCGCCATGTCGGACAGGACGACGTCGGGCGCGCCGTCCAGGAGCTCAAGCAGCTTGCCGGGCGCGTCGTCGGCGGTGAAATCCATCTCCAGCAGGTGCGCCGGGGCGACCGGATCAACCGGCAGCAGGTCGATGCCGGCCAGTTGGGTCACGCCGCGCTCGACGGCGATCTGCAGCCAGCCGCCCGGTGCGCAACCCAGGTCGATGACCTTGGCGCCCTTGTGGAAGAAGCGAAACTTGTCGTCGATCTCGCTAATCTTGAACGCAGCGCGGCTACGATAGCCCAGGGCGCGGGCCTTGGCCGAGAACGGGTCGTTGATCTGGCGCTCCAGCCACGCCTGCTGGCTGGGCGTGCGGCCATAAGCCGTCTTCAGGCGCGCGGGCTTGGCGCGACCGCCTTCAGTGCCGCCGGCTGGCGGCTTGACCATGCGCTTGCGGGGGGGCTCTTCATCGCTCATGCGGCTACCGGCTTCTTGGACGATCCGCCGCGACGACGCCGACGCGGGCGCTTCTGCTGGTCGGACATCAGGGACATCAGAAGGCCCTCTCTAAGGCCTCGGTCGGCGACACGCACGCGCGAACATGGCCACAGCTCCTGAACGGCCTGCAGAATGGCCGCCCCCGCGAGGACAAGATCGGCTCGATCCGCGCCAATGCACGGCTCCAGGGCACGCTCGGCCGCCGTCAGGCCCTGCAGCCGCTCGGACGCGGCGTCGCAGTCGGCGCGGTCCATCCAGAGACCGTCGACGATGTTGCGGTCATAGCGCGGGAGGCCCAGGTGAAGGCCCGCCAGGCTGGTGATGGCGCCCGAGGTGCCGATCAGATGCGCCCTGCCCTCGGCGAAGATCTCTCGCATGGGTTCGGCGTGCGGGAACGCTTCGATGCGAGCCTTCACATCGTCGACCATGGCCCGGAACCAGCCTTCGTCGGCGCGCTCACCCTCGGGAAAGCGCTCGGCCAGCGTGACGACGCCCACCGGGATCGACAGCCAGGCCTTGATCGGCAGCTTCCAGGCGGCGAACTGGCGCGGCTTGGCGTCCAGGCCGCCCGCCTTCAGGTCGACCCAGGACAATTCGGTCGAGCCACCGCCGACATCGACCACCAGGGCCGCGTCCTGCTCGCGGTCGAACAGGCTCATGCAACCGGCCACCGACAGCTGGGCTTCCTCGCGCGGGCTGATGATCTGCAGCTTGAGGCCCGTTTCTTCCTGCACCCGCCTGACGAAGTCGGGACCATTGGTCGCACCCCGACAGGCCTGGGTCGCCACGGCCTTCACGCGGATCGCCTTGCGGCGGCGAATCTTCTCGGCGCAGACCTTCAGGGCCGCCAGCGAGCGCTCCATGGCGGCCTCTGACAGCTGACCGGTCTGCGACAGGCCCTCGCCCAGGCGCACGATGCGGGAATAGGCCTCGACGACGCGGAACCCGCGCGGCGTGGGCGTGGCCACCAGCAGGCGGCAGTTGTTGGTCCCCAGGTCGAGCGCCGCGTAACAAGCGACGGACTCCTCCTGAGACCTCCGGCGCCGGCCTTGTGGCGCGCCGGGCGCACGCGGCGCCTCCGACATGGTCTCTACTACCTGTCTCGCAGGTGTTCGCGAACGGTCGCGAAACCTCACTTCGACTCGACCATATCATGTGACTCGCCCACTGGAAGGCGCCCGCTTGTGTTCCGCGTGCTGACCTCTACGTTCAGGATTCAGTCAGGTCCGCCCGGCTATTCCTAACGCCATGAACTCGAGACTCGCTAAATTCGCGATCGGACAGGTCGTCAGGCACCGCATCTTCCCGTTCCGGGGCGTGGTGTTCGACGTCGACCCCGTGTTCGCCAATACCGACGAGTGGTGGGAGTCCATCCCCGAGGACATCCGGCCGACCAAGGACCAGCCGTTCTACCACCTGCTGGCCGAAAACGAGGACAACAGCTACGTCGCCTATGTGTCGGAGCAGAACCTGCTGCCGGACGACAGCGGCGAGCCCGTCGGTCACCCGCAAACCGCGGTGATCTTCGAGTCGTTCGACCACGGGCTTTACAAGCTTCGGCCCCGAATTTCCCACTAGGCGGCACGCTTCTCCGCCGAACAGCGTTTTCGGCGCAAACTCCGAACAGCATTTGCCTGATCCGGGGCGTAGCGTCGTCGCATGAGCGGAGATGGCTTTAGCAACGGACCGCCCCCCGGCGCGCGTCTCGACTGGACGATCGACCAGGGCTGGGAAACCTATTCCCAGGCCGAGCACGACGTCTGGATCACCCTGTACGAGCGCCAAGCCGACATGCTGCACGGCCGCGCCTGCGAGGCTTTCATGCGTGGCCTCGACGCCCTGGACCTGCACCGCACCGGCATTCCCGACTTCAAGCGCATCAACGAGGAACTCCAGCGGCTGACCGGCTGGACCGTGGTCGCCGTGCCGGGCCTGGTGCCCGACGACGTGTTCTTCGATCACCTGGCCAATCGCCGCTTCCCCGCCGGCCAGTTCATCCGCAAGCCGCACGAGCTGGACTATCTGCAGGAGCCGGACATCTTCCACGATGTCTTCGGCCACGTGCCGATGCTGACCGACCCGGTCTTCGCCGACTACATGCAGGCCTATGGTCAGGGCGGTCAGCGCGCGCTGGGCCTGGGCCGCCTGACCAACCTCGCCCGCCTCTACTGGTACACGGTGGAGTTCGGTCTGATGAACACGCCAGCGGGGCTGCGCATCTACGGCGCCGGCATCGTCTCGTCGCGGGCGGAGTCGATCTTCGCGCTCGACGATCCCTCGCCCAACCGCATCGGCTTCGAGCTGGAGCGGGTGATGCGCACCAACTACCGGATCGACGACTTCCAGCAGGCCTATTTCGTGATCGACTCGATCCAGACCTTGCAGGCGGTGACTTTGCGCGACTTTAGCGGCCTCTATGAACGCCTGGCCGGCGCCAGCGAGATCGGTGTCGCCGAGATCCTTCCCAGCGACACCGTCATCACGCGCGGCAGCCAGGCCTATGCGAAGGCCGGCGGACGCTTGGCTTCAGCCACGGCCGGCTGACCCTTCAGGCCGAACAGGATCCGCACACCCGGGATTCGCCGCACGATCTCGTAGGTGGCGAAGCAACCGGCGAAGGTCGCCACGACCAGGATCGCGCCTTCCAGGCCCTGAGGCAGTCCCAGCTTGGCCAGGTGATAGGCCATGACCACGATCAGGGTCTGGTGGACCAGGTAGAAGGGAAAGACGCCCAGGGTCAGGTAGCGCAGCACCGGGCCGCCCTTGTTGGCCAGGTGCTTGGCCCCGAAGCCCAGGATGGCGACGATGGCGCACCACGTGTCGGTGGCGAACACGAAGCGCATGACCAGCTTCAGCTGAGGCGGCGGAACCGCCCTGTCGCCGCGATAGGTCCAGACATAGACGCTCCAGGCCGCCCAGGCCGTGAAAGCCACCGCCAGCGCCGGCCAGCGCATGGCGGTCAGGCGATCGCGCAGCACTTCGGACTTGGCCAGACCAAAGCCCAGCAGGAAAGCGCTGAACGAGACCGCATGGACATAGTGGTCGCCGACCAGCGCATGGGTCTCGCCATACTTGGCGTACAGCGTGGCGCGCAGCATGCCCAGGAACAGAATCGGCCAGGCGAACAGACCGACGCCCTTCAGCGTCCACTCCGCGGCCTTTTGGATGTGCTGGCCAGCCTTCTTCCAGACCAGCAGCATGACGGCCAAGACCAAGGTGTAGAACAAGAGATAGGCCACGAACCACATGTGGTTCCAGGTCGGGGTGGTCAGGCACTCGCCGTCGGTCCCGCACCAGCGCCCTGAGGCGGTGACGTAGCGGACCCAGAAGTTGTCGACCGTGAGACCGCTGTTCGGATGCAGGGCGATGTACTCGACCACCTGATAGTAGGACTGCGGCGGCACGATCACGAACATCGCGAACAGCAGCGGCGGCAGCAGGCGCGCGATCCGGGCCCAGGTCAGCTTCCCGACCGGCGTCTTGTCAGCCATGAACCGCGTCGCCGCGCCCGACACCAGGAACAACAGCGTCAAGCGCCACGGATTGGTCAGTAGCATGAAGGGCATCAGGCCCTCGATGATCCGCGGCGACTTCACGTGCCATTCCCAAGGCACGTAGAACATGCCTGTGTGATAGAGGATCAGCAGGAAGAATGCGCCGACCCGAATCCAATCGAGGTCATAGCGCCGCTCAAAGGGTAAGGCAGTCGTGGTCATGAAGAGGCGTCCGGCTTGAAAAGCGATGCCAAGGACCTGACGCAGCGCGCCCCTACCGGCCAAGCGTCCGGGGATCAACGGTCGCTGGCTGGGACGAGCGGAAAAGCTCCAGGGACAAGCGGCGGGCTTTTCGGGATGACCGGCGAGGAGCGTCTTTGGCTCACCCGCGCCTGGATTCTCGGAGCCTGCCTTATCGCCGCGATCACGGTGGTCAACGTCCTGACCATCCAGCACGACGCACCAAGACTGGGCGTGATCCGGCCGGCGATCTGGGAAGTCAGCAGCGCGCTGGTCACCATGGTCATCTTCGGCATTCCGGCCGCCATGGCCCTTTGGATGGTGCGGCAACAGCCGCGGTGGTGGCAGGCCGTCCCGGCGCACCTGGTCGCCGTCTTCGTCTACTCCGTCGTGCACGTTTCGAGCTTCGTCGCTCTCCGCAAGCTCGGCCACGCCGTCATTCTGCATGAAGGCTATGACTTTGGGCCGCTCTCGAGCGAGTTTCCCTACGAGTTCCGCAAGGACATGATGTCGTACGGCCTGGCCACGATCATCTACTGGTTGGCCTTGCGGCGCAGCGCCCAGGGGCCGGTCGGCGTCCAAGCCCCTGCCCTGCCCGCCACCTTCGACATCCAGGATGGCGCGCGGCTGATCCGCGTGCCCATCGCCGATATCGCGGCCGTGCGCTCCGCCGGCAACTACGTGGAATTCGTCCTGGCTGACGAGCGCCGGCCACTGATGCGCTCGTCGCTGAGCGCCGTGCTCGACGGTCTCGCCGCGCACGGCTTCGTGCGCTGCCACAAATCCTGGCTGGTCAATCGTTCACGGGTCACGGGGCTGAAGCCCGAGGGCTCCGGCGACTATGCCGTGGAGCTGGGCGCGTTGGAGGTCCCGCTGTCGCGGCGCTATCCCGAGGCCCTGGCGGCTCTGAAAAGCTAGAGCAACATGCCCATCAGGATGTCGTCCTCGAACCGACCATCCGGAAACCGGCCCCGCGCGACCTGCCGCCCCTCCTGCTGGAAGCCCAGGCGCTCGTAGAGCCGGATGGCGTCCGGATTGCCCGCCCCGGCCGCGAGTTCGATGCGCAGCACCGGAGGGCTCATGGTGCGAGCCTCGGCGATCAAGGCCATGAAAAGCTTGAAGCCGATGCCTCGCCCCTGGTGATCCGGCTGGACCGCGACCGTCACCCCGCCCAGCACGTGGGAGAAGAGCGCGATTTGCTCCCTGCGCGCGTGAATCTCGCCGCGGACGCCCCCTTCCTGATCGACCGCCACGAGGCAAACCCCGCCTGGCGTCTCGATCACGCCGCGAACATAGGCTTCCGTGATTTCGTCGGGTGTGCGCGCCAATCGCCCTGGCTGAACCGCCGCGGCTCTGTGCGCGGCCAAAATCCCGGAGGTGTCGTCGAGGCTCGCCTGCCGGATGGTGATGCTCATGACACCCTCTGGAATGGATAGAAGTCTTTGCCCAGGCCCAGGATCTGGCTGAGTTCGTCCAAAGCCTCCCGACATTCGATCAAAAGGTCGGGATCGGCCAGGTCCGCTGGGGCCAGGCGGTCGCGATAGCGGCGGGTGATCCAGTCGGCGAGCGTCGTGTGCAGGCCGGGTGTGAAGCGTTGCGCCGGATTGGTCGCGTCCAGCTCGGCTTCGGTCAGCACCACCCGCAGACGCAGGCAAGCCGGACCGCCACCGTTGCGCATGCTCTGGCGGACGTCGACATACTCCACGCGCCCGATCGGGCCGTTGGACGAGGCCAGGCTCGAGGCCACGGCGAAGGCGCGCGGATTGTCGCGGGTCTCGGCCGGGGCCAGCAGGACCAGGCGATCCGCGCCAGGAACGACCAATAGCTGCGAATTGAAAAGATAGCTGGCCACCAGATCGGCCATCGGCAGGTCGGCTTCCAAGACCTCGACGAAGGCCGGCTCGAACAGCCCGTCGGCGGCGGCGCGAACGTCTCGCTCCATCCCAGCGCGATCCTCGAAGGCGCGCTCGTGGAAGAACAGGCACTCGCGCGTGCCGACGCAGACGACATCGTTGTGGAACGCCCCGCCCTCGATCGCCGCCTTGCCTTGCCGCGCGAAAGCGGCCCGCGCCGCGCCGTGGCGACGCTGGATCGCTTCGAAGGCCTCGCGAGTCTGGCGGGCCGGGAACTGACCATCCCAATGGTCCCAGGCCTCGCGCCCCCAGACGAACAGGTTGACGCCCGGCGCGCCATGCTCGGCGCAGAGACGCACATGATTGGCCGCGCCTTCGTCGGCGAAGTGTGGCTGGGCAGGCAACGGGTCGTGGACGGCGAAGCGGGCTTCGTCCGGGAACAGCCGGCGCAGGGCGCGGGTGGTCTGCGGCCCTTCCAAGCTGCGATGCAGGTTGGTCAACAGGTTGGCCGGCGTGAAGTGGACACGGCCGTCGGCGGCGTCGGCGCTGGGCGTCACGGTGGCGGCGTTGGCGGCCCACATCGGCGAGGCCGAACAGGCGGCGGCGGCCAGGGCTGGCGCATCCTTCCAGGCCCGTTCGATCACCGCCGCGTCCGAACCGGAAAAGCCCAGCGATTTCAAGAGATTTACCGCTGGCCGCTCATGGGGCGGCAGCACGAACTGAGGGATGCCCAGATCCGCCAACTGGCGCATTTTCGAAAGGCCTTCCAGCGCCGCGCCGCGCGGGTTCGACACCTCGCCGGCGTTTCTCTGGCTGGCCAGGTTGCCGGGCGAGAGACCGACATAGCTGTGGGTCGGCCCGACCAGGCCATCGCAATTGGCCTCGACCGCCAGGCTCATCCGCGCAACCCCTTGATGTCCCTAAGGGTGTCGGTGATCAGAGGGGCCTCGAAGCTGGCGACCGGATAGGCGCAGTAGTCGGCGGCATAGTAGGCGCTGGGCCTGTGGTTCCCCGAGGCGCCAAGCCCGCCGAACGGCATCGACCCCGCCGCGCCTGTCGTCGGGCGGTTCCAGTTCACCACGCCCGCGCGTATGCGGTTCAGGAACTGATCCCAGCGCCTTGACTCGCTTGAGATAAGCCCCGCCGACAGGCCATAGCGCGTCGCGTTGGCGGCTTTCAGGGCGTCGTCATAGCTGGACACACGGCGCACCTGCAGCCACGGGGCGAACAGCTCCTCGTCGGGCGTGCCGACGCCGGTGACATCGACAACCCCCGGCGTCACGAAGGCCTCGCTGAGCCCCTCCACCTGACCCAGCGCGCGAATGCGATGCCCGCCCATCGTATCGGCGATCGCGCGGGCGGCCGTGGCGGCTCGAGCCGAGATCAGCGGCCCCATGAAGGCCTCGCCCTCCCCGTTCCACGGTCCAATCGACAGCCGGTCGGCAAGAGCCGCCGTCGCCTCGATCACCGTCCGGCCGAAGGCGTCGTCAGGCACGATCAACCGCCGGGCGCACGAACAGCGCTGGCCCGTGGTGATGAAGGCCGACTGCACCACCAGCGCCGCCACGGCCTCGGCGTCATCGGCGTCCCAGACGATCAAGGGATTGTTGCCGCCCAGCTCCAGGGCCAGGATCACGTCCGGCCGGTCGGCGAAGTGACGGCGGAAGAAGGTCCCGGCGGCGGCCGAGCCCGTGAACAGCAGACCGTCGATCTCCTGGGTGATCAACGCCTGGCCGGTCTCGCGGCCGCCCTGGACCAGATTGACCACACCCGCCGGTACGCCGGCCGCCTCCAGCGCCTCGACCATCAGTTGGCCCGCCAGAGGCGTCTCTTCCGACGGCTTGAACACCACGGTGTCGCCCGCCAGCAGGGCCGGCACGATGTGGCCGTTAGGCAGGTGGCCCGGGAAGTTGAACGGTCCCAGCACCGCCATGACCCCGTGGGCGCGGTGGCGCAGCACGGCGCGACCGAACGGCATGGCGGTCTCGGTGACGCCCGTGCGCTCGTCGTAGGCGCGGACCGACAGGTCGACCTTGCTAGCCATCGAGCCCAGCTCGGCCTTGGTCTCCCACAGCGCCTTGCCCGTCTCGCGGCTCAGGGCCTCGGCGAAGGCGGCCGTGCGCTCGACCAGGATCTCCTTGTAGCGGCGCAGGATGGCGACCCGCTCGTCGCGCGGACGAACGGCCCAGGCCGGGAAGGCTCGGCGGGCGGCGTCCACCGCTTCGGCGACGTCGGCCGCGTTCGCGGTCCCCTCGCGCCACACCGCCTCGCCGGTCGCCGGATCGGTCGAGACCAGTTCCGGGCCACGCCCGGAGCGCCACTTGCCGTCGATATAGAGCCCGCTCATGCCTTCACCCGCACCATGTCGCCTTCATGCACGCCCAAAGCCCGCGCCGCCTCCCGCCCCAGGATCGCGCTCTCGCCATCGACCAACACCGGCGCGCGCACGGCCCGGAAGCGGGCCAAGGCGCCCGTGGAGACCAGGGCCTCCTCGCCAAAGGCGTCCTCGCCGATCTTCAACCGCAGGCTGCGCGCATCGCGCACCGTCTTGATGTCGTCGCGGCGCGCGGCCACCGTCGGTCCGGCGTCGAAAATGTCGATCAGGCCCTGATAGCGGAAGCCCTCGGTCTCCAGCATGGCCCGCGCCGCCTCGCCCTCACGGTGGACGCGGCCCAGCACCTCGCTGGCCTCCTTCGGCAGCAGCTCGGCATAGATCGGATGGCGCGGCGCCAGGTCGAGGATGAACTGGCCGTCGGTCGAGGCGCTCATCATGTCGGCCTCGTCGAACTCCAGGCGGAAGAACTTGCTGGCCACGTGATCCCAGAACGGACAGCCGCCGTCCTCGTCGAACCAACCGCGCAGTTCGGCCAGCACCATCTCGGCGAAACGCTGGGGCTCCAGGCCGATTAGCATGTAACGCGACTGGGCCAGCAAACGCCCCGCCCCGCCCATGCGCCGCTCCGGGCGCAGGAACAGCGACCCCACCTCCGACCAGCCGGCGCACTCGTTGACCAGCACCAGCGCCCGGTGGTCGAAGCGTTTATCCAGGGTCGGCGAGGACTGAGCCAGGGTGACCACCCGGAACGAGAAGTGCGGTCGCTTCAGCCCCACACCCGCCTTGACCCCGGCGACGCCAATCACGTCGTTGGCGTCCAGGTCCTCCAGCATCAGGGTGTACCAAGCTTCGGGCGGCGCGACGCCGGACTGGAAGCTGGCTTCGGACAGGGCGAGACGCGCGCGGAGGGTCG
This sequence comes from Caulobacter sp. FV1ye6ST, assembly GCF_058681225.1. Lineage (NCBI taxonomy): Bacteria > Pseudomonadati > Pseudomonadota > Alphaproteobacteria > Caulobacterales > Caulobacteraceae > Caulobacter > Caulobacter sp. FV1ye6ST. The sequence goes on along the minus strand of NZ_CM178733.1, from coordinate 1,816,314 downwards.
GCTCGTCTTCCGGCAGGCTGGTGAAGCCGCGCCCGGACAGCACGGCCAGCTCCATCAGGGCGTCGAAGTCGGCGGAGCCGGCGGGACGGACGACAAGCATTCAGTTTCCCCCCTCAAGGGACGGCATGGCCGCGCGGATCGCTCTGGCGTCGATCTCGCCGCTGGCCAGTTTCATCAGGATCAGGGCCGAGAGCTGGGCGCGCTCGACGAAGCTTTCGGGAAAGGCGTGCTCGGCCTCGCTGTGGATATCGCCGCCGCGCACACCCAGGGTGTCGACGTTCGGCAGGCCCGAGGCGAACAGGTTGTTGCCCTCGCAGACGCCGCCGGACGGCTTCCAGGCGATGTCCTGGCCCAGCAGCGCGCCGACATCCTTCACCGCCCCGAACAGGCGCTGTTGGGCGGCGTTGAACGGCTTGGCGGCGCGGGTGATCAGGCCGTGCAGGTGGGCGTGCAGGTCGTCACCGATCTCGCCGACGATCCGCGCGACCTCGGCCTCGAACCAGGCGGCGGCCTGCGCTTCGGGGAAGCGGACGTTGAAGCGGACCACCGCCACGTCCGGCACCATGTTCAGCGGCGCCCCGCCGTCGATGCGGGCGACATTGACGGTAACGCCGTCGCGCTGGCCGTTCAGGCCGTGCAGCTTTTCGGCAACCCGCGCGGCGCCGATGATGGCGTTGCGGCCGGCGGCGAAGTCGCGGCCGGCATGAGCCGCGCGGCCATGGATGACGATGTGGAAGTTGCCCGAGCCCTTGCGCGCCGAGGCCAAGGCCCCGTCGGCCAGGGCCGGCTCATAAGTCAGGCCGACGTGGCCGCGTCGCGCGAAGTCCGCCAGCACGGGCCCGGAGGCGATCGAGCCGATCTCCTCGTCCGGCGACAGCAGCACGCGGTAGCCAACATTGCGCGCGTCCGGGTGGGCTTCGAACCCCTCCAGCGCCGCCAGCATGACCGAAATGCCCCCCTTCATGTCGGCGATGCCCGGGCCGTGCAGCGCGCCGTCGGGGCGCGTGCGCACGACCTTGAACGGGCTGGTCTCGGGATAGACCGTGTCGTAGTGGCCGGTCAGCACGACCTGAACTGGCGCTTCGGGACGCACCACCACGGCCAGGGAGGGCGGATGGTGGAACTCGGTCTCGCGGCCATCGGCGGTGATCTCGCGCGAAGGCGACAGCGGTGTCTCGATCGGCGCCGCGGGCAGGCCCGCCGCGGCGGCGTCGAGCAGAACCTGCCGTTGGCGCTCCAGTCCGGCCAGGTGCCGGCTGCCGGAGTTGATGGCGCACCAGTCCACGGCGCGGTCGACGATCAGGCCGCCATCGCGGGCGATGCGATCCAGAACCGCGCGATCTTCTGAATTGAGTCGCATGAAAAGCCGGTCCTCCCTCAGTCACGATAACCAAGGGCCGCGGGGTAAAACGTTGTCACCTCACCTGAGGAAACCGGTCACCCGCGCAACAGCCTTGCTACTTTAGTAGTCCTTTCGCCAGCGAACGGAAAGCTTGGCGTCGTTCTGGCCGCCGATGCGCGAGACCAGCGACAAGGTCCGGCGAACGCGCCACTCGACCTGGGCGGCCGGCCCTTCGCGGCCGCCGCCGATGATCTCGACATAGACATCGTCGGTCACGTACTTGCCGCCTGACACCGTCATGCCCGTGGCGCTTTCGGCGAAGGCCAGGCGGTCCAGGCGCGCGAAGCTGCGCAGATTTCCGATCACGTCGAAGCCGCCGCCGCCCGCCAGCGAGGCGAGAGCCGAGGCCAGTTGGGCCGCTTCGATAGGCGACAGCTGCGCGGCCGAGGCGCCGAACAGCACCTGGCTGAGCACCTCGTCGCTGGGCAGTTCAGGCTTGGAGGTCAGGGTGATCTCCGGCTTGGCGGCCGTGCCCTTGATCTTGACCACCGCCGTCAGCGAGGTGTCCTCGCGTGTCGCGGAAAGGTCCAGCCGGATACGATCCAGCTGGCTGGACAGATAGACCACGCCATCGTCGTCGAACTCGAACCGCTTGCCGGCGAAGTCGTACTCGCCGCGAACCATGCGGGCGACACCAGAAAGCTGCGGAGCCAGGGACGTGCCGCCGACATGGGCGGCCAAGGAGAGCTCGACGTCCAGGCCGCGGCCACGCACGAACACCCGGCGCGGCGCCTTCAGGTCGAGGTCGAGGATCATGCCGCCGGTCGTCGGCCTGCGCTGAAGGCCCTGGTCAAAATCCTGCGGGCGGTTGCGCTCGATCACATCCATGGCCACGACGCCGACCGGGGTCTTGCTCTGGGCCGAGACATCGGCGCGGTCGAGCGTCACCGTGCCTGTCAGCTTGATCTTGCCGTCGGCCGAACGGTTCACCGAAGCTTGGCCGGTAGCGACCGCCGAGGCCAGATCGTTGTCGATCAGGCGGAAGCTTTTCATGTCGAGCTTGAAGTTGCCGACGCCGTCGCGCGCCAGGCTGATCCGTCCCAGGCCCGAGATCGTGCCGCCATGCCCGTCCTCGCCAATGGCCTGACTGACATCGATGGCGTTGTCGGCCAGGGCCGTCCGCAGGACGACATTGCGCAGGCGCAGGCCTGTCTGGCCGTCCTCGAAACCGCCATTGTCGAGGGTGGCCGAGCCCAGCAGGCGCGGGTCGGCGAGCGTGCCGCCAATGCTGCCCTGCAGGTTGATGCGCCCCGAGAGCGAGCGGTCGGCGCCCATCAGCAGATTCCACAGCGGCTTGATCTCGCCCTTGGCCGAGAACTGCCCCTGCACGCCGCGCGTCTTGTCGATCACCAGCCGCAGCGGTCGAGCCGAGGCCTCGACCGGCAGGACCAGGTTGGCGTCGGCTTTAAGGCCCAGGCTGTTGTCGCCGTCGGCGACGATGGTCAAATGCCTGTCGGTCAGATCGCCGTGAATCTTGGCGTTCAGCGACTGATCGATCTTGGCGCCGCGCTCGCGGGCGTTGGACAGCCGCATGGTGAAGTCGCCGCCAAGGGTTTCGCCCTGGCCGTGCAGGTTGAACGAGCCGTCGATGTCGCCGTCGAGATCGGGGTTGAAAGCCGTGATGGCCACACCCGCCAATTCCGCTTTGAGCATAGCCGTCGCGCCGCCCAGGTCGGCGTCGATATCGGCGCGCCCCTTGTCGATGGCCAGGCGCAGGCGGGCCTGCGTCGGGCCATCGCCGAACCGGACCTTGGCGGTCTCGCGGGTCTTGATCTCGGTGCGGCCCATGCGGCCAGCAGCGTCGAGGCTGAGGTCGTAGATCTTGCCATTTTGCGCCAAGGCGCCCGTGCCGCCGATGCGCCAGCGGCCTCCCGGCGCTTCGCCCCGCGCGTCGATCGACAGCGGCAGGCGGGCCAGCGGACCGTCCGCCTTGACCCGCGCCGAACGGACCTTCCAGGCCCCGCTGGCGACGTCTTCGGCGGTCAGGTCCAGAGTCGCGCGCGCGCCGCCGCCGCCAGGCGCGTCGACCAGCTTGGCCGTGCCCTTGACCTGGCCCTGGGGCAGGAAGGCGCCGGGACCGACGGCGACGGTCAGGTCGGCCGTGGCCGGCAGGCCGTCGCTCAGGCTCATCGCCCCTTTGGCCTTGGCGCCGCCGGCGTCGACGTCCAGGTCGCTCAGTTCGATACCGCCTGGCGAGAAGCGGAAAGCCGTCCGCGCGCTAGCCGGGCCGTAGCCGCTGTCGGCCTGTAGCGCGGCGACACCATCGGTGGCGTTGGGTCCGCGCGCGAAAGTGAGGGTCAGACGCGCCTTGGTCAGCGGCAGCCTGGGCAGGTCGATGCTGTCGAAGTCGGCGTTCAGCTCGGCCTTGGGGGCGGCCAGCGTGCCGCCGACATGACCATCGCCCGCCGCCTTGCCCGATATTTCAACGGGACCCGCGCTGAACGGCCCGGTGGCGGTCCAGTCCAGCTTGAAGTCGAGCTCCAACGCCTTGGCGACGGTCATCTTGCCCGAGGACCTCAGGCTGGCGTTCGCGCCGTCCAGCTTGGCGTCGGCGATGGCCAGAACGCCATCGTTCCAGCTGGCCTTGCCGTTCAGACGCGGCGTCGCGCCCAGCAGGCGGTCAATTTCGGGATAGCCGGTGGCGAACCCCGCCGCGCGGCCGTCGACCGTAAAGCTCCAGGGGCGGTTGGCGGTGCTGGAGGCCGTCCACTTGGCCGCGACAGACCCCTTAGCGCCCTGGCGCACGGGGCCCATGCTGGCGACCTTCATGTCGCCGTCGAACGACAGGCCGCCCAGCGGTCCGCGCTCGCCCTTGCCGGTGACGATCAGATTCGGGGCGTCGATCCGGGCCGACTTGATCAGGAACCGACCGCCCTTGACCCGCGCGCCCTCGAACGACGCCTTGGGGCTGGGACCGAGCAGGGCCAGGAGACCCTCGCCGCCGCCGCCCGACGCGCTCGCCTGGGCCTTGATCTCCAGTTGGCCCTTGGCCCAGCGGACCCTGGCCGGTCCCTTGGCGCGCTTGAGCCGGTAGCCCATCAGCTCCATGTCGGCGACGTCTACATCGCCCTCGACCGAGAAGCCGCCCTCCTCCAGCCGGAAGACGCCGTCGACCAGGCCGCGGCCCATCTGGGGAACGGTGACGATGCGTTTCAACGCGCCGATCTGGGCGCTGAAGGCGACGCCGTCGGGACCCGTGCGTTTCTTGGCCAGATCCGCCAGGCCGTGGCCACGCAGCGTCAGATTCTGGGCGGTGATCGCCAAGTTCAGATCGGACAACCCGTCCTGAGCCGTCTTCTTGCCATCGATGGTGAAGTTGGCGTCCGGCCCGAACATGTGAGCCAGACGTTCGGTCAGGGTCGAGGCCGTGAGGTCGATGCGGCCCCGCGCCGAACCGCCCTGCTCGGTCCAGGCCCCGTCGGCCCGCAGGGGCGTCGTCTGGCCCGAGCGCGCCAGAACGTTGAAGGCCGCGCGGCTGGTCGTGCCGTCGGCCTTGGCCTTCAGGTCGAAAGAGCGGTTGGCGGGCAGGCCCAGCGCGCCCGCGATCGCGCCGCCATTGGCCTCGGTCGCATCGGCGATCAGGTGCAGGCTCTTGGAGCGGCCCAGGTCGAAATCGAGGCTCAGGTGATCGCCGACGTGCAGGCGCGAGGCGACGCCCAGCTTGCCCTTCTGCCCGTCCTGACGCGCCATCTCATAGGCGCCGGTGACGTCGAAGTCGCCGTCCTTGCCGCTGAAGGCCGGACGGGTGACAAGGCGGAACCTGAAGGCGTCGAGATCGACCGACACCGGCGCGGCGCCGGATTTCGGCCCCTTGGGCTCCATGGTCGGACGGCGCAGAACGACAACATCCCGCGCATCGATGCTCTCGGCGTGAAAGCGGCGGCCAAACAGCTCGGTCGGCCGCCAGGCCACGTGGAGATCATGCGCCTCCAGCCAGACGCCCTTCTCATCGGAGATGGTCAGGCGGCGAACACCGAAGTTCTTCCAGATGTCGCCCGACAGGCCTTCGATTTGCAGCTTGCCGATGCGGCCCAGCTTCAGGCCCGAGGCGCGGGCCTCCAGGAACATCCGGCCCTGAGGGGTGATGGGCGCGAGGCGCAGGCCGCCGGCCATGATGACCAGGATTCCGGCCAGGATCGCCGCGGCGATCAGCACGACGCCGCCCAAGCCGATCTTCTTGGCGACCTCCACCGCGGCCTCGCCCGTGGCCTCGCCCGTGGCCTCCGCGGCGTGGACGACGGTCTCCGTCAGATCAGGCTTGTCGTGCTCGCCGCTCAAAAGCTTTGCCCGATGCTGAGATAGACCTGGAAGGCGGGGTCGCCCTTGCGCCGGCCCATGGGCACGGCGACGTCGGCGCGGATCGGGCCAAAGCCAAGGTCGTAGCGGACGCCCAGACCGGCGCCGGCCCGGAAGTCCTCGCGCTGCGGCGTGTTGTGCGTGCCGATCGCGCCGGTGTCGATGAAGGCCACGCCACTCCATTTCGAGGTTATCTTCTGGCGCAGCTCGACGGAGGTCTCGATGAGCGAGATGCCGCCCTGAGGCGTGTTGTCGGCCAGGCGCGGGCCGATAGCCTGATAGGCGTAACCGCGTACCGAACCCCCGCCGCCCGCATAGAAGCGCCGCGACGCAGGCACATCCAGAACGCCGCCGCCGACGATCGCGCCAAGCTTCAAGCGACCAGCGAGCACGGTGCTGGCCTGCTTCCCGAACGGGATGTAGGCCGAGCCCTGCGTGGTCAGCTTCAGATAGGGCACGGTGGTGTCGCCGAACACGTAGGTCGGCTCGCCCCGAGCCTCCAGGCGCCAGCCCCGCTTGGGATCGAGGATGTTGTCCGAGAAGTCCCAGGCATAGGCCGCCAAACCCGCGAAGGTCGCCAGGTTCAGCTTGCGGCCCGCCACCGCCCCGTCACGGTTCACCTGCTCCTTGGTCTGGGAGATATCCAGCGAGACGCCGAAGGTGCGGTAGGCGGTCGTCTGCCGCCGCTTGGTCAGGTCCACCCCGACCGTGGCGCCGGTTTCGTTATAGGCGTCGGTGTCGTTGCGGAACACGGCGCTGTTCAGCTTCAACGTCTGCTGCGGTCGCCGCCAATGCGGCAGCGACAACTCCGCGCCCAGCCGCTGTTCCAGCTTGGCGAAGCGCAGGGCGTAGGTCGTGGTGTCGGCGCGCTTGAGGCGGTTGTAGCGGATCCACCGCGCGTCGACGCCCGCGCCCTCGCTGGTCGAGTAGCCAGCGCCCAGTTCGAGGGTGCGCGCCTTGCGGTCGGACAGAGTGACGACGACGGGGCGATAGCCCTCGGCCGTGGCCTTGTCGGTTCCGGCCAGCGACACCGAGATCGAGTCGTAGACGCTGGTGTCGCGCAGGCGACGTTCCAGCTCCGCCACGTCCTCGGGATCGTAGACGTCGCCGGACACCCATGGCGCCAGCCGACCGACCCAGGCGGGGTTGGTGCGCCCCTTGGTGACGACCTGAACACCGTCGAGATGCACGAGTTCGCCGGCCGCGATCTTGAAGGCCGGCCTGACCGTGTGGTCGGCGTGGTCGACGATGACCTCGCGCGGTTCGGCGGCCGCATCGGCATAGCCCAGCTTGGCGACCTGTGCGACGACACGTCCTTCGGCGCCCACGACATCGGCGGAACGTCCCGGCTCGCCCTCGGTCAGGCGCATGGCCGTGGCCGCGCGCTGCCGGGTGCCTTCGTCGGGCGGCGCGCCGGACCAGTCGATGCGCGGGTCGGCGATCAGGAACACAGGACCCGGCGCGATCTTGACCACCGCGCGCGGCGGCTCGCCGTCCAGGACATCGGGCTCGACCGTGTATCCGTAGTAGCCCTCGGCGCGCAAAACGGCGATGGCGTCCTCTCCGGCCTGACGGGCGCGGCGGCGCGCTTCGGCCCGGCTTTGGGCGGAAGTCTTGGATTGGGTCAGGGCGCGCTGGATCGCGTCGCGCAGGTATTTGTCGTCGACGCCTTGAATCTGGGCCATCGGCTCGTCGGCAAGCGCGGCCGAGGCGATCAGCCAAGTCACCGCCGTCAACGCCAGGGTAGTCCGCCGAAGCACCAAATCACGTTCCCCGCGCGAAGCGCCCCCGGCCCTGCTGTAGTCCGGGGTCGCGCCGGTGTCACGACAGGAAATGCAACGACCTGCCGCGAGCGGCGCTTCTCAAATCAGGCGAATGGCGCCCAAATGATAAGCAGTCATGCGCATCCACGTGGCGGACGTCGAATCCGGCGCGCATGGTGGTCGCGACACTCTAGAGTCGGGGATGGCGCGGTCTCACCGGTCCGCGCCCAAGGTTATGAGAAACGTGGACAAAAGCGTGGCGGCGAAGACCCAGACCCTCGAGGATACACCGACGTTGCCCATGACGGAGGCGGCTTACCTGCCGGGGGTCGCCTACGACGAGATGTTCACGCCCGAGGGCGAGGTCCGGCCGCACTACGATCCCCTGCATGGGCGTATGTCGACCCTGGGCGCGGAGGAACTGGCGGGCCGCCAGCGGACGCTGGAGCGCTCCTTCCTGCTACAGGGCATCACCTTTACGGTCTACGGCGCGGACAACACCACCGAGCGGGTGATGCCGACCGACCTCTTCCCACGCATCATCCCCGCCGACGAGTGGAAGCGGATCGAGGCGGGCCTGGCCCAGAGGCTCCAGGCGCTGAACCTCTTCCTGGCCGACATCTATGGCGATCAGCAGATCCTGATGGACGGCGTCGTGCCGCGCGAGCTAGTGCTGGGCGCGCCGTCCTATCGTCGCGAGATGCAGCACGTCTATGTGCCGCACAAGGCCTACGCCAATGTCTGCGGCAGCGACCTGATCCGCTGCCAGGATGGCCAGTTCGCGGTGCTGGAGGACAATCTGCGCGTCCCGTCCGGCGTGTCGTACATGCTGGCCAATCGCGACGCTGCCAAGCGGACCTTCCCCGGCACCTATCGCGCCGCGGGCGTGCGGCCGGTCGAGCGCTATCCCGACCTTCTGTTGGCCACGCTGAAGAGCATGGCCGCCGACTGGCGCGGTGACCCGCAGGTCGTGGTGCTGACCCCGGGCGTCTACAACAGCGCCTATTACGAGCACGCCTATCTGGCCCGCCTGATGGGCGTGCCGCTGGTCGAGGGCCGCGACCTCGTGGTGCACGAGAACATGGTCTACATGCGCACCACGACCGGCATCCGCCGGGTGGACGTGATCTATCGTCGGGTGGACGACGACTTCATCGATCCCCTCACCTTCCGACGTGACAGTTCGCTGGGCGCGGCCGGCCTGTTCAACGCCTATCGCGCCGGCAACGTGGTGATCTGCAACGCGCCAGGCACCGGCGTCGCCGATGACAAGGCCGTCTACGCCTACGTCCCCGAGATCATCCGCTACTATCTGGGCGAGGACGCGATCCTCCCGAACATCGAGACCTTCCTGTGCCGTGAACCCCGGCAGATGGGCCACGTGCTCGAGAACCTGGACAAGTACGTGGTCAAGGCCGTCGGCGCCTCGGGCGGCTACGGCATGCTCGTCGGCCCGCACGCCAGCCAGAAGGAGCGAGACGCCTTCGCCCAGGCGATCAAGGCCGATCCGGACAACTATATCGCCCAGCCGACCATCCAGCTGTCGACCGCGCCCTGCCTGGTCGACGGCCGCATCGAGCCGCGCCACGTCGACCTGCGCCCCTTCATCCTCTCCGGCGAGAAGACCATCGTCACGCCCGGCGCACTGACCCGCGTGGCGCTGAAGCGCGGCTCGCTGGTGGTCAATTCCAGCCAGGGCGGCGGCTCCAAGGACACTTGGGTGCTGGCCGAGGAGAACGCCCACACCAATGGCGCCGGCAATGGGAGCGTCCGCCCATGATGCTCGCGCGCGTGGCTGACAGCCTCTACTGGCTGGGCCGATACATCGAACGGGCCGAGCACCTCTCGCGCCTGTCCAGCGTCATGATGAACGCGACCCTGGACCAGACCGATTCCGGCGCGCACGCGGTGCGGATCGCCATGGCGGCGGTGGGCGATCCCGCCGACGGCGTGGACATCGGCTCATTCGAAGCCGCCGAAGCGCTCGTTCTGGATCGCAGCGACACCAATTCGGTCGTCTCGTCCCTGGCCCGGGCCCGGGAGAACGCCCGCCAGGTCCGCGACCAGATCACCACCGAGACCTGGGAGCGGCTGAACCTGCTCTATCTGAAGGTCACCGACGAGAACGCCGGCAAGGAATTCTCGGACGGCTCGGCCAACTTCCTTCACGACGTCATCGCCGACCTGCACCTGTTCAAGGGCGCGGCCGACACCACCATGAGCCACGGCGAGAGCTGGCGGTTCATGATGCTGGGCATCTACATGGAACGCGCCCAGCTGGTCTCGCGCCTGCTGGAGGTGTGTTTCGCCGAGAGCCCCGTGCACGGTCATGTCGACGACCACGTGGCCCTGGTCAGCGTGCTGCGCATGGCTTGCGCCCTGGAGCCCTATCTGCGGGTCTACACCGCCGAGATCGAGCCGCGACACATCCTGGAATTCCTGGTTTTCGACGAGGACTTCCCGCGCTCGATCCGCTTCGCCACCGCCCAGATCGAACAGCACCTTTCGGCCATGGCCCGCAACGCCTTCACCGGCGAGCGCCCCGGCCCGGAACGCCTGGCCGGTCGCCTCAAGGCCCGCCTGCAGTTTGCCGATGTCGACGAGTTGGAGGCTGTCGGGGCCGGACCGCTGCTGACCACCGTCGTCAACGAGTGCGCGCGCATCCACGAAGCGATCTACGAGACCTTCGTGGCCTATCCGCTCGAAACGCGCCTTCCGGCCTAGGATTCGGAGCGTGACAGCCGAAATTGTCAGCGGTTTCGGCGCCCGTCACGCGACCAAGTAAGGACTTTTCCCGTGCTGCTCGAAATCCGTCACGTCACCCAATACCACTATGAGAAGCCCGTCCGGGAAAGCCTGATGGAGCTGTGGATGCAGCCTCAGAAGACCGCTCGCCAGCGGCTGGTCAGCTTCGAGCTGGACCTGGAGCCGGCCGCCCAGGTGTTCTCGTACGCCGACAGCTTTGGCAACGCCGTCTACCACTTCGACGTGCCGCAGCCGCACGACAAGTTGACCATCGTGGCCCGCTCGGCGGTCGAGACCGAGCCGACGGGCGACCGGCCCGACCACCTGGACATGGGCGAGTGGGACCGTCTGCGCAGCGAATTCGTACGCGGCGAGTGCTTCGACTTCCTGCGGCCGCACGGCTTCGTCCAGACCACCGACGCCCTGCGGACCTTCATCGCCGAGCACGATCTCGACGCCCTCCGGCGCAAGGACCCGCTGACAGCCGTCCGCACGCTGTCGGAAACCATCTACCGCGCGTTCGAATACCAGCCCGGCGTGACCGACGCCGACAGCCCCATAGATCTGGCGCTGAGCGCGGGGCGCGGGGTTTGCCAGGACTTCGCGCATATCATGCTGGCCATCTGCCGCGAGTGGGGCGTCCCGGCCCGATACGTGTCCGGCTACCTGTTCACCGACCGCGACGCGGGCGACCGATCGGATCCGGACGCCACCCACGCCTGGGTCGAGGTCTTCCTGCCCAGCCTGCGCTGGGTCGGCCTGGACCCGACCAACAACATGATGACTAGCGAGCGCCACGTCGGTGTGGCGGTCGGCCGCGACTATGCCGACGTCACGCCGTCACGCGGGGTCTACAAGGGGGATGCGGAAAGCCAGCTGGCCGTGGGCGTCACCGTCCGCCGCGCCCGCGCCGCCCTGGCCGAGCCGGAGTTCCTGCGCATGGCCCGCCCAAGCTTCGCCGGCGGTCGCCGACGTCCGGACGCCGTGTTGAAGCAGGAACTGCACCAGCAGCAACAGCAGCAACAGTGATCTATTGAAGGATTTCGGGCGGCAGGTTGGCCGCGAAACGGCGGGCGATATCCAGAGCGCCCGCAGCGCCCCCGGCGCGGGGACCCATGCGTTCGGTCTGCAGGAACTGCACGCCAACCTCGCCCCCCGATCGCCAGACGACATGGGCCAGGTGCACCCGGCGGCCGCCCGCGTCGACGAAGACGAACTTGTCCGGCGGCGAGGCGATGCCGGCGGTCGACAGGCGCGCGCCCTTTTCAGCCACGTCCAGCAACGAGCACTTCCACGAGCGAGGATCGTCGACGATGTAAATCTTGCGCGCCGCGGGCATCCGGGCATGTGCGCGGCGCTCAGCGCCCGAGGGCTCGACCATGACCATGCAACCTTAGAACTCCCGTCGAGTCGTCGACGACCTTAGCGCGGACGGCAGGGCCCCGCGTCAACGTTGAACGCCGTTCATCCGATCTCTGTCTAACGGGTAGAAACTTAGGCAGCGTAAACGTGCGCCTTGCGGGCGGCGATCTTTACCGTGCCCTGAAAACAGGACGCCTCGGCGCGCGAGGCGCTGATCTCGATCGGTCGACCATCGAGGGCGGTGGCGTTAACAGTGGTCAGGGCCCCCTGCACGTGGGCGCGCTCGACCCGCACCTCGAAGCCGCTGTCGTCCAGCACGAAGTCGTGCGGCCGGACATAGGCCGTGGCCGAGCCCTCGCGAACGCCCCCGGCCGGCAGGCGCAGGACGCCTGCCTTGAACTGCCCGCCGCCAACTTGCCCCTCGAAGCAGTTGGCCTCGCCGACGAAGCCGCAGACGAAGGCGGTCTCGGGCTGGTCGTGGACCTGGTCGGGCGTGCCGATCTGCTCGATCGAACCCTTGTTGAGGATGGCCACGCGATCGGCCAATTCCAGGGCCTCTTCCTGGTCGTGGGTGACGAAGATGGTGGTCACACCCGTGGCGTCGTGCACGCGGCGCAGCTCCTTGCGGAGCGACTTGCGGACCGTGGCGTCCAGGGCGCCGAACGGCTCGTCCAGCAGCAGAACGCTGGGCTGTACGGCCAGCGCCCGCGACAAGGCCACGCGCTGACGCTGGCCGCCCGACAGCTGCGACGGGTAGCGCTTGCCCAGGCCATCCAGCTCCACCAGCTTCAGCAGCTCCTCGACACGACGCGCGATTTCGTCCTTGGAGGGCTTGTCCTTGCCCTTCCGGACGTCGAGGCCGAACGAAATGTTCTTGGCCACGGTCATGTGCTTGAACAGCGCGTACTGCTGGAAGACGAAACCCACGCGACGATCGGCCGCCGAGGCGAAGGTCACGTCCGCGCCATCGAACAGCACCTGACCGGCGTCGGGGAATTCCAGGCCGGCGATGGTGCGCAGCAGCGTCGTCTTGCCCGAGCCCGACGGCCCCAAGAGCGCCAGCAGTTCGCCGTCGGCGATCTCGAGGGCTACCTTGTTCAGCGCTGGATAGCGGCCGAACTTCTTTTCGACGGAGCGGATGGAGATGGTCATGGGTCTTCAGTCCGTTCAGTGTCCGCCGCGGCCGCGCACGCCGGGCTGCGCGGCCTCGACCGCCGTCTTCAGCACCAGCGTCACCACGGCCAGCAGGCAAAGCAGGGCCGCAACGGCGAAGGCGCCGACGAAGTCGTACTCGTTGTAGAGGATCTCGACGTGTAGCGGCATGGTGTTGGTAAGGCCGCGGATGTGGCCGCTGACGACGGACACCGCGCCGAATTCGCCCATGGCGCGGGCGTTACACAGCAGCACGCCGTACATCAGGCCCCAGCGGACGTTAGGCGCGGTCACCCGCCAGAAAGTCGTCAGGCCGCCCGCCCCCATCGAGACCGCGGCCTCCTCCTCGGCGGTCCCCTGCTCCTGCATCAGCGGAATCAGCTCGCGGGCCACGAACGGAAAGGTCACGAAGACGGTCGCCAGCACGATGCCAGGCACGGCGAAGATGATCTTGATGTCGTTGTCGACCAGATAGTCGCCAAACCAGCCCTGCAGCCCGAAGATCAGCACGTAGATCAAGCCCGCCACCACCGGCGAAACCGAAAACGGCAGGTCGATCAGCGTGATCAGCAGAGCCTTGCCCTTGAAGTCGTGCTTAGCGATCGCCCAGCTCGCGCACAGACCAAAGGCCGCGTTGAACGGCACGGCGATCGCCGCCGTGATCAGGGTGAGCTTCACGGCCGCCAGAGCGTCGGCGTTGTTGATCGCCTGCAGCGCCGTGTCGAGACCCTTGCGCAGCGCCTCGGCGAACACGGCGACGAGCGGCAGAATAAGAACCAGGGCCAGAAAGGCCATGACCGTCCCGATCACCAGGACCTTCGCCCAGAGAGGATCGTCGGTGGCGCGGCGACGCGAAACAGCGGCCATCAGTCGAACCTCCGCGCCCAAGCGTGGATGGCGTTGATGATCAGCAGCATCGTGAACGAGACCGTCAACATCACCACGGCGATGGTGGCGGCGCGCGCATATTCGAACTGCTCAAGCTGGATGATGATCAGCAGCGGCGCGATCTCGGATTTGTAGGGCATGTTGCCGGCGATGAAGATCACAGAGCCGTATTCACCAACCCCGCGCGCGAAGGCCATGGCGAATCCGGTCAGCCACGCGGGCGCCAGGGCAGGAAGGACGATCCGCAGGATGGTGTCGATCCGGTTCGCGCCGAGGCTGGCGGCCGCCTCCTCGACGTCCTCGGCCGCGTCGCGCAACACCGGCTCGATGGTGCGGACCACGAACGGCAGGCCGATGAAGATCAGGGCGATGGTCACGCCCACCGGGTTATAGGCGGCCTTGACACCCAGCGGCGTCAGGAACTGCCCGACCCAGCCGTTCGGCGAATAGAGCGTCGCCAGGGCGATGCCCGCCACGGCGGTCGGCAGGGCGAACGGCAGGTCGACCAGCGCGTTGACCAAGGTCTTGCCGGGAAACTCGTAGCGCACCAGCGCCCAGGCGGTCAGCACGCCGAACACACCGTTGACCACGGCCGCCACGAACGCCGCGCCGAAGCTCAGGCGATAGGCGGCCAAGGATCTCTGCGACGTCGCCACGGTCCAGAACTCGGCCGGCGACTGCTGCGCGGCCTTCAGCACCACGGCGCTCAATGGGATCAGGACAATCAGCGACAGCACGGTCAGCGTCACGCCCATCGTCAGGCCAAAGCCCGGAATCGCGGACCGACGCCGGAACAGCGGACGCCTGCTCGGCGGCGCGGGCGCCCGGCGGGCGGCGGTCTCGGCGGTCATCGTCTGATCGTCGTCCAGGGTCCGGGCTCGCCACATGGCTCTAGGCAAAATGTGAACGCGTCAAGACCCATCGAGGTCCGGCGGCGTCGTTGAAACTGAGCCGCTTAAATCTCTACCGAGCCAATGGGGCAAACGAGAAAAGGGAGCACGGGGGTGGAGAAAAACTGGCGCAACATCCTCAAGGGCGCTCGCGTCGAAATCTCAGGACCTACAATCGCACGAGTCTGAGAATGATTGGTGGCCGGCGCGTTCGACGCCGAGAACCTCTAAGGGATCAGAGGCTTGAAATTGGTAGGCCGGGTGGGGTTCGAACCCACGACCATTCGATTAAAAGTCGAATGCTCTACCACTGAGCTACCGGCCCGCTAACGTCCGGCGGGCGCCGGTTGGAAGCGGCGCGGACCATAGGCGGGGGACTTCCGTGTCGCAAGCATGGTTTCGCCGTTTTTCCGATGGATGACGGCAAAGCTGTGGGCGGGTTAGGGTGAGTCATGCGTGCAACCTTGCTTTTGGCGGTCTTTTGCGGCGCGGCGGTGGCTGGAACGGCCAATGCCCGTCAGCGACAAGAGGCGCCGCCGCTGCTGGGCGCCCCGCCCCCATCCCAGGAGTCGCCCGTCGAGCCGACCGACGACGGACGAATCAGATCGACCTCGGAAGCCAATCGCGACGGGATCACCGGCGCCATGACCGCACCGCTGCGTGACGTGAATATCGTCCGCACAAAAATCCCCCGCGTGCTGCTGGAGGCGATGGACGATCCCTATCAGCGCCCCGCCAGAGCGGACTGCGCCAGCCTGATCAGCCTGGTCCAGCCGTTGGACGTCGCCCTGGGCGAGGACATCGACCGCACTCCGCCCACCGAGAACGAGGACCTCATGGATCGCGGGCGCAAGGCGGCGGGCGGCGCGGCCCTGGGCGCGGTGGCCAGCGCGGCTCAGGACATGATCCCCATGCGCGGCTGGGTGCGGAAATTATCCGGAGCCGAGCGCCATGACCGCCTGGTGCAGAGCGCCGTGGCCTCGGGCGCCGTGCGGCGGGCTTATCTGAAGGGGCTGGGCGAGGCGCGCGGCTGCAATCCGCCGGCCACGCCGCAGCACAAGCCGCCGGCCGCCCCCGTGATCGTCGATCCGGGCATGCCGCCGCCGCCCGATCCCTACGGCCCGCGCAAACCCCGCTTCCCGATCTTCAAGGAAGAGGCGCCCACGGTTCCGCAAGGCCCTCGGTACTAGACCGGGAAACTAGCCTTCGCTCAGGTGCCGGGCGCGGAAGTCGCGGCGGAACTGTTCGAAGCGCCCCTCGGCGATCGCGGCGCGCATGGCCGCCGTCAGCGCCTGGAAGAAGGCGATGTTGTGCCAGGACAGCAGCACCTGACCCAGGATCTCCTCGGCCTTGAACAGGTGGCGCAGATAGGCTTTCGAGTAGTCGCGGCTGGCCGGGCAGTCGCTGTCCGGGTCGAGGGGCGACTCGTCCTCTGCGAACTTGGCGTTCTTCAGGTTGATGGCGCCATCCCAGGTCCAGGCTTGGCCGTGGCGGCCCGAGCGGGTGGGCAGCACGCAGTCGAACATGTCGACGCCGCGCGCCACGGCCTCGACCAGGTCGATCGGCTTGCCAACACCCATCAGGTAGCGCGGACGATCCCGCGGCAACAGGCCCGGGGCGTAGTCCAGCACCTCGCACATGGCTTCATGCCCCTCGCCCACGGCGAGACCGCCGATGGCGTAGCCGTCGAAGCTGATCTCGCGCAACCGGTCGGAAGACTCCCGACGCAGGTTTTCGAAGGTCGAGCCCTGCTGGATACCGAACAGCACCTGGCTGTCACGCGTCCCGAAGGCGTCCTTGGAGCGTTGAGCCCAGCGGGCGGACAGTTCCATTCCCTTCCGCGCCCTCGCCTCCTCGGCCGGCCAGGCGACGCACTCGTCCAGCTGCATGACGATGTCGCTGCCCAGCAGGTCGGCCTGGATCTCGATCGATCGCTCGGGCGTCAGCACGTGCTTGGAGCCGTCGACGTGGCTGGAGAAGGTCACCGCCTCCTCGGTCAGCTTGCTGATCCCCGACAGCGACATGACCTGGAAGCCGCCGCTGTCGGTCAGGATCGGCTTATCCCAGCGCATGAACTTGTGAAGGCCGCCCAGGCGCGCCACCCGCTCGGCCGAAGGCCGCAGCATCAGGTGGTAGGTATTGCCCAGGATGATGTCCGCGCCGGTGTCCTTGACCTGGTCGACGGTCAGAGCCTTGACGGTCGCGGCGGTGCCGACCGGCATGAAGGCCGGCGTGCGGATGTCGCCGCGCGGCGTCTTCAGGACGCCGGTGCGCGCCTTGCCGTCGGTGGCGCTGATCTCGAAGGGAAACGCCATGCTCAAGTCTCGTTCCTGAACAGCAGGCTGCCATCCCCGTAGGAATAGAAGCGATAGCCCGTCGATATGGCGTGTTCGTAGGCCGCGCGCATGGTCGCCGATCCGGCGAAGGCGCTGACCAGCATGAACAGGGTCGACTTGGGCAGGTGGAAGTTGGTCATCAGCACGTCGACGGCGCGGAAGCGGTAACCGGGCGTGATGAAGATCGCCGTCTCTTTGGCGAACGGCCGCACGATCCCGTCTTCGGCCGTAGCGCTCTCCAGCAGGCGCAACGAGGTGGTGCCGACGCAGACGATGCGACCGCCGGCGGCATGGACAGCATTCAAGGCGTCGGCGACCTGCGCCGTCACCTCGCCGAACTCGGCGTGCATCTTGTGTGCCGACACGTCATCGGTCTTGACGGGCAGGAAGGTGCCGGCGCCCACGTGCAGGGTCACGAAGTGCAGGGAGACGCCCTTGGCCTTGAGGGCCTCAAGCAGTTGCGGGGTAAAGTGCAGGCCGGCCGTCGGGGCGGCCACCGAGCCGTCCTCGCGAGCGTAGACGGTCTGGTAGTCGGCGCGATCCCGCTCGTCCTCGCCCCGCTTGGCGGCGATGTAGGGCGGCAGCGGCATGTCGCCGTGCTTTGCGATGCCGATGTCGAGGTCAGGCCCGGAGACGTCGAAGGCCAGCACGACCTCCCCGCCCTCATGCTTTTCCGCGACGATGGCGTCCAAGCGATCACTGTCGCGAGCGCGATCCTCGACCGAGCCGAACGCGACGCGATCACCGGCTTTCAGCCGTTTGCCCGGGCGCATGAAGGCGCTCCAGCGGTTCGGCGAAACGCGCCGGTGCAGGGTCGCCTCGACGGCTACGGGCGTGCCGTCGGCCCCGCCGGTCGTGCGACCCTCGCGCAGGCCTGACAGGCGCGCGGGGATCACGCGGGTGTCATTGAACACCAGGGCGTCGCCGGGACGCAGGAAGTCTGGCAGCTCACGGACGACGTGGTCGGCGAAGTCCTCGCCCGGGCGGACCACCAACAGGCGCGCGGCGTCGCGCGGCTCGGCCGGACGCAGGGCGATATGATCCTCGGGCAGGTCGAAATCGAAGTCGGAAAGGCGCATGGGCGGGCTTCAAGCGCACGATGGATCGACAAGGTCAAGACATAGGCCATTTCGCACGCAGGTTCTTCTATCCTCCGGCGGGTAGAGCGAAGCATCGACAGCGGAGCCGTGCTATGGGCGATTCATGCGTCTGATCGTTCAGCTCTCAAGCCTTCTCGTCCGCGGCACGGCCTTGATGCTGGGCCTCGTGGGTCTCGGCATGGCGGCCGTTTGCCTGGGCGGCGCCTTCAGCGACAAGTTGGACGCCTTCACCCATGCCGCGCCGTTGTGGCTGGCGATGGGGATCGGCGCGATCATGCTGGGCGGCGTCTTCGCGCGGGACGGAGAGCGCTGGGTGATGGTCGGCCTGGGCGTCGCCACGCTGGCGGCCTGTTCGGTGCTGATGCTGCCCGAACTGTGGGCGTCGTGGCGCTTCAAGCCGTCAACGCCGGCGGCAAGCGACCTCAAGATCGTGCAGTTCAACATCTGGCACGAAAACCGCACGCCGGAGAAAAGCCTCGATTGGATCCTGGCCCAGGACGCCGACTTGGTGATCATCGAGGAAGGCGGCGGTGACGCCTGGCCGGCCATCGCCGCGCTGAAGACCGCCTATCCTTTCTCTTCCTGCGACAAGGCCTCCAAATGCGAGACCTGGATCTTCTCGCGCAAGAAGATGATCGCGCGCGGGGGCATGCCGCTCGATCGGCCATATCTTTCCGGCGCGTGGGCGACCCTGGCCGACGCCAAGGGCGCCTTTACCATCGTGGGCGTCCACTACACCTGGCCCGTACCGCCCGGCCTGCAGCAGGCGCAGAGCCGAAAGCTGGTCAAGTTCGCCAGCGGCTTCGACCGCAAGAGCACGATCATCACGGGCGACTTCAACTCGACGCCCTGGTCCTTCACCCTGAAGCGTCAGGACAAGGCCCTGGGTCTGCGTCGCTGGACCCGCGGTATGCCTTCATGGCCGGCCAGCAAGTTCTCGCGGGTCATGGTCGCCCCCGCCCCGTTCCTGCCGATCGACCATGTCTATGCGGGCAGCGAATGGTACGCGGTGAACGTCGAGCGCGGCCCCGCCGTGGGCTCGGACCACCGGCCAGTCGTGATCACCCTGCGCCGCGGCCCGAAATAGAAACGGCCCCGGACGAGGTCCGAGGCCGTTCCTTCAGCTCGCGACCGAACCTTAGGCGTCGGCGGCGATCTTGGCGCTGACGATCTTGCCCGGGGCGCGGGGCGGTTCACCCTTCGGCAGGGCGTCGACATGTTCCATGCCTTCAACCACTTGACCCCAGACGGTGTATTGCTTGTCCAGGAAGGTGGCGTCGTCGAACACGATGAAGAACTGGCTGTTAGCCGAGTTCGGATCGGGCGTCCGGGCCATCGAGCAGACGCCACGCACGTGCGGCTCGTCGCTGAACTCGGCCTTGATGTCCGGCTTGTCCGAACCGCCACGGCCGGTGCCGGACGGATCACCGCCCTGGGCCATGAAGCCCGGGATCACGCGGTGGAAGACCACGCCGTCATAGAAACCTTCGCGAACCAGGTCCTTGATCCGCTCGACGTGGCCCGGCGCCAGGTCGGGACGAAGCTTGATCGTGACCGGACCGCTCTCGAGGGTCAGGATCAGGGTGTTTTCGAGATCGGCCGACATGGTCTTCCCTTGG
This sequence comes from Caulobacter sp. FV1ye6ST, assembly GCF_058681225.1. Lineage (NCBI taxonomy): Bacteria > Pseudomonadati > Pseudomonadota > Alphaproteobacteria > Caulobacterales > Caulobacteraceae > Caulobacter > Caulobacter sp. FV1ye6ST. The sequence goes on along the minus strand of NZ_CM178733.1, from coordinate 1,796,761 downwards.
ATGACAAGTGTTGTGAACGCGCTTCTAGCGCGGTTCACGCCCCTATGTGAACAAAGTTGAGGCCGGAAACCGGTAAGGTCTCAGCGAACCTCGGTCGGAAGATCGATATCGCACACCGAGAAATCCGCGCCTTTTAGTGCGCGAAGACGCTTGGTCTCGGCGGCGAACCAGGCGCCCTTGGGGTCGATCACCCGCACCTTCGGGCGCTCGCCCTCGGGGATATCCGACAGCAGACGAACCTTCCGCATCTGGTCCTGCGGGGCGGGAACCGGCTCGCCAGTCTTAATGGCGCGAACCGCGTCCAGGCCGCTAATCACACGTCCGAAGGCGGTGTAGCGCTTGTCCAGCGACGGATAGGGCTGGCGCATCAGGAAGAACTGGCTGTTGGCCGAGTTGTTGTCCTCGTCACGGGCCATGCCGATCACGCCGGGGCAGTAGGTTCCCCAGGCCGACACCTTCTTGTCGGCGGTCATGTCGCTCCAGGTCCAGGCCTGGCTGACGACGGGCAGCGACTTCAGGTAGCCGACCTCCAGGCCCGCCGGCGCGGCCATCGCCACGAACGGCGTCTCGGCGCCGCGGCGGAAGGTGAACTCGGCCTTGAGGTTCGGCTTGTCGCTGCCGCCCTCGCCCGTATTGGTCGGATCCCCCGTCTGGGCCATGAACCTGTCGATGACCCGGAAAAAGGTGCGGCCGTCATATACGCCCGCGCGAGTCAGTTCCCGCAGGCGCGCCACGTGGTTCGGCGCGACATCCGGAACCAGTTCGACCAGCACGCGCCCCTTATTGGTGTCGATCACCATCACCGTGTCCGGAGACGGCGTGCGCCAATCTTGCTCAGAAGGCTTGGCCGACTCGCTGGGCTTGGCCGAGGCCGACGGCGTCGCCGCCAGAGCCGAGCCGGTAATCGCCGCCAGGCAAAGCCCGGCCAGGAGCGCGCGCGAGAAAATCATGTCACTTAACTTGCACGGGGACGTCGACGTCGCAATTGGTGAAGCTGGGGCCCATCTCGGCCTGGCGCTTGGTCACCAGCGCCTTGAAGGCGGCCGAACGGGTGTCCATCACCTGGATCGAGGGACGCTTGTCGGCCGGCAGGTCGGCCAGCATCTTCACGCTGATCATCTTGTCCTGCGGATTCGGCACCGGCTCACCGGTCTTGATGTTGCGCACGACGTCCAGACCCGACAACACGCGGCCGAAGGCGGTGTAGGTCTTGTCCAACGAGGCGTTGGGCTGGCGCATGAAGAAGAACTGGCTGTTGGCGCTGTCCGGATCGCCGGCGCGGGCCATGCCCAAGACGCCCGAGCAGAAGTTGCCCCAGCTGGCCACCTTGCGATCGGCGGTCATCACGGCCAGGGCCGAGTTCTGGCTCGACACCGGCATCGCGCCGATCCAGCCGAGTTCGCCGCTGCCGACCTTGAAGCCCGCGCCCAGCGGCAGGTCCATGCCGCGACGGAAGGTGAACTCGGCCGTCAGGTTGGGCTGGTCCGAACCGCCCTCGCCGGTGTTCTTGGGATCGCCCGTCTGGGCCATGAAGTCGCTGATCACGCGGAAGAAGGTCAGGCCATCATAGAAGCCGCTCTTCACCAGGCCCCGAACACGCTGGACATGGTTCGGCGCGGCGACCGGATCGAGTTCGGCGATGATCCGGCCCTTGTTGGTCTCGACGACGATGACGTTGTTCGGGTCGGGGGTGCGCCAGTCACTCGTCTGGGCCGCGGCCGCCGAAACAGAGGCCGTCGTAGCGACAAGCGCCAGGGCGGCGGCGGTCATGGCGAGCTTCATTGAAATCCCCGAACAGAATAGTCGGGGGTCGGCGTAGAACGCCAAGGCCGCCCCGACAAGTGCGGCGACCGTTCAACCGCACGATTCCGGCCGGAACGGGGCGACGGCTACGCTTCCGATGCAGCCTTGAAGACCGCCAGCTGATCGTCGAAGGCGCGCTGGAAGGCGGGACGGGCCTCTGCCCGCACGACATAAGCCAGGAGGCTCGGATAGTCGTTCAGGATCCCGGATGCGCCGAGTCTGCGAACCACCACCACCATCATCAGGTCTCCGGCGCTGAAGTCGCCGTCTAGCCAATCCGCCTCGCCGAGATGATTGGCGAGCTGGTCCAGACGCGTGCGGACGGCCTGTTCCAGCATAGGCTGGCGCGCCTCGAACCACGGTTTGTCGCGCTCCAGGATGGCGGCCATGCCGAACTCGACGATCGGCGGCTGTACGGTGCTGACAGCGGCGAACATCCAGGTCAGAGCGCGCGCCCTGGCGTTGGCGTCCTCCGGCAGCAGCCCAGGATGACGCTCGGCGATGTGGAAGACGATGGCGCCGGACTCGAACAGGACCAGGTCGCCGTCCTCATAGGTCGGGATCTGGCCAAACGGCTGCACAGCAAGGTGCGCGGGCGCCTTCATCTCCGGGAAGGTGACCAGGCGGACGTCGTAAGGCTGGCCCACTTCCTCAAGCGCCCAGCGGACCGCCATGTCGCGCGCCAGGCCTCGGCCGCGATCGGGCGATTGCTTGAAGGCGGTGATGGTCGGGTTCATGAGGCGGCCTCCGGGCTGTGGCTGTCCCGAGGAACGAACGACCGGGCGGCGTTCCGACACCGCCCGGTCAATTCGTCGATCAGGCCCTGCCGACCTTCGCCAGGAGTTGCTCGGCCACGCCGGCCGGCACGAACTTGGTGATGTCGCCGCCCAGCGCCGCGATCTCCTTGACCAGGCGCGAGGCGATCGCCTGGTGGCGCGGGTCGGCCATCAGGAAGACGGTCTCGATCTCGCGATCCAGTTGCTGGTTCATCGCCGTCATCTGGAATTCGTATTCGAAGTCGGCCACGGCCCGCAGGCCCCGCACGATCATCTGGGCCTCCACCTCGCGGGCGAAGTGCATCAGCAGGCTCTCGAACGGACGGACCTCGATCTGGGCGATCTTGGTCAGGTGCGCCGTTTCCTTTTCCAGAATGGCGACCCGTTCATCCAGCGAGAACAACGGCCCCTTGCCGATGTTCACCGCCACCCCGATCACCAGCTTGTCGACCAGTTTCACGGCCCGACCGATGATGTCGAGGTGACCATTGGTGACCGGATCGAAGGTCCCCGGATAAAGCCCAACCCGCATGCAGCCCCCTTCGTCTAAGGTTTCGAGGGTTTACGGGGTCTCGTCCGCCCCGCTGTCCTCGCCCTGGTTGTCGTCTCCGCCGGAATCGGCGAGGCGCTCGACGCTGACGACATGCTCGTCCTGCGCGGTGCGGAAGATGGTTACGCCCTGAGTATTCCGCGCTGCAACACGAATTTGCGAGACGGGCACCCGGATGAGCTGCCCCTGGTCGGTCACCAGCAGGATCTGGTCGCTGTCGTCGATCGGGAACGAGCCCACCAGACGGCCCCCACGCTTGCTGAGATCCTGCGCGGCCAAGCCCTGTCCGCCGCGACCCGTGCGGCGGAAGTCATAGGCGCTGGTGCGCTTGCCGAAGCCTTCCGACGAAACGGTCAGCAGGATTTCCTCGGCCGCGCCCAGTTCGGCGATGCGTTCCGGCGTCAGGGTGGTTTCGTCGCCGTCCTCTTCGCCCTCTTCCGCCGTGACGGGGGCGTCATCGCCCTCTTCGCCGGCGGCGCGCAGCATGGCGCGCTGGTGCTTCAGATAGGCGGCGCGTTCAGCCGGGGTGGCGTCGACGCTGCGCAGGACGGCCATCGAGATGACGGTGTCGTCGCCAGCCAGCTTCACACCGCGCACGCCGGTCGAATCGCGGCTGGCGAACACGCGCACCTCGTCGACCGAGAAGCGGATGCAGCGGCCGGCCGCCGTGGTCAGCAGTACGTCCTGGTCGCTGTTGCAGACCGCGACACCGACGATGCCGTCGCCTTCGTCCAGCTTCATGGCGATCTTGCCGTTGCGGCGGACGTCCACGAAGTCGCTGAGCTTGTTGCGACGGACGCTGCCCGAGCGGGTGGCGAACATCACGTCCAGGCCGCCCCAGGTGGCTTCGTCCTCCGGCAGGGTCAGGATCGAGGTAATCGTCTCGCCTGGCTCGATCGGCAGCAGGTTGACGAACGCCTTGCCGCGCGAGTTGGCGGCGCCTTGCGGCAGGCGCCACACCTTCATCTTGTAGACCTTGCCGCCCGAGGTGAAGAACAGCAGCGGCGCGTGGGTCGAGGCCGAGAACACCCGGGTGACGGCGTCCTCGGTCTTGGTCGCCATGCCCGACTTGCCTTTGCCGCCCCGGTGTTGGGTGCGGTAGTTGGCCAGCGGCGTGCGCTTGACGTAGCCGCTCATGGTGACGGTGATGACCATGTCCTCGCGGACGATCAGGTCCTCGTCTTCCATGTCGGCGTCGCCGTCGACCAGCTGGCTGCGGCGCGGGATGGCGAACCGCTCGCGGACCTCGACCAGTTCCTCGCGGACCACGGCCATGATGTTGGCGCGGTCGGACAGCAGGTCCAGATAGCCGCGGATGGCGTCCGCCAGGGCGGTGGCTTCGTTGCCGATTTCCTCGCGGCCCAGGCCGGTCAGGCGCGACAGCGTCAGAGCCAGGATGGCGCGGGCCTGCTCGTCGGTCAGGCGGATCAGGCCGCCCGCTTCCTGCAGGGTGCGCGGATCGGCGATCAGTTCGACCAGCGGCAGCATGTCCCCGGCCGGCCAGGCCTTGGCCACCAGACGTTCGCGCGCCTCGGTCGGGTCCTTGGACGAGCGGATGATGTGGATGAATTCGTCGATATTGGCGACGGCGATGGTCAGGCCGACCAGCACGTGGCCGCGATCGCGAGCCTTGCCCAGTTCGAACTTCGTCCGGCGGACGACCACTTCCTCTCGGAAGGTGACGAACAGCTGCAACAGCTTGTGCAGGCCCATCTGTTCGGGCCGGCCGCGGTTCAGGGCCAGCATGTTGACGCCGAACGAGCTCTGCAGCGCCGTGAAGCGGTAGAGCTGGTTCAGGATCACCTCGCCCGATGCGTCGCGCTTCAGCTCGATCACGATGCGCATGCCGTCGCGGTTCGACTCGTCGCGGATGTCGGAGATGCCTTCCAGGCGCTTCTCGCGGACCAGCTCGGCGATGTGCTCGACCAGATTGGCCTTGTTCACCTGATACGGGATCTCGGTGACGATGATGGCTTCGCGGCCGGCGCGGATCTCTTCGACGCTGGCCACGCCGCGCATGATGACCGACCCACGGCCCGTCAACAGCGCCTGACGCGGACCCGCGCGGCCGATGATCTCGCCGCCGGTCGGGAAGTCGGGGCCAGGGACCAGGTCGAGCAGTTGGTCGGTGGTGACGTCCGGCTCGTCGATCAGCAGCAAGCAGGCGTCGATGATTTCGCCGAGGTTGTGCGGCGGGATGTTGGTGGCCATGCCGACGGCGATGCCGCCCGCGCCATTGACCAGCAGATTCGGAATCCGCGCCGGCAGGACAGTCGGTTCCTGCTCCTTGCCATCATAGTTGTCGGCGAAGTCGACCGTGTCCTTGTCCAGGTCGGCCAGCAGCGACATGGCCGGCGGGGCCATGCGGCATTCCGTATAACGCATGGCGGCCGGCATATCGCCGTCGACCGAACCGAAGTTGCCCTGGCCGTCGATCAGCACCAGGCCCATCGAGAACGACTGGGTCATGCGAACCAGGGTGAAGTAGATCGAGGCGTCGCCGTGCGGGTGATACTTACCCATCACGTCACCGACCACGCGGGCCGACTTGACGTAAGGACGCTCCGGCGTCTGGCCCTGCTCGTGCATCGAGAACAGCACGCGGCGGTGCACCGGTTTCAGACCGTCGCGCGCGTCCGGCAGGGCGCGGCTGACAATCACACTCATCGCATAGTCGAGATACGAACGACGCAGTTCGTCCTCGATGTTGATGGGCGCTACGTCCCCGCCCGAAGCATCAGGGGGGAGAGTTTTTTGGTCGTCGCTCAAGGGGATTTTTCGCCGTCAGAATCGGACACGGAACCGTTGAAAACAGTTAGCATTCGGTTGGGGAAGGCGCCACCTTTCCGGCCGCCGCATCCCCTCTGTTGGCTTGAATCCGAAGGAAAAACGCATGATCCGCTTCCCCGCCGCGACCACGCTCGCCCTCGCCGCCATGATCGCCGCTTCGTCCGGCGTCGGCGCCGCTTGGGCCCAGACCGCCGCGACCGCCTTGGTGAAGACCGGTGACGGCAAGGACGCCGGCGTGGTCACGCTGACCGAGGCGCCGCACGGCGTGCTGCTCAAGCTGGAATTGAAGGGCCTGACGCCGGGCTGGCACGCGGTGCACTTCCACGAAAAGGGCGACTGCGGCGCGCCGGACTTCAAGTCGGCCGGCGCCCACGTCCACACGTCCGCCACCACGGTGCACGGCCTGTTGAACCCTGACGCCAACGACAGCGGCGACCTGCCGAACGTCTTCGCCAACGCCGACGGGTCGGCCACGGCCGAGGCCTATTCCACCCTGGTGTCGCTGAAGGGCGCCGGCGGCCGCCCCGCCCTGCTGGACGCCGACGGCTCGTCGATCGTCGTCCACGCCAGCCCCGACGACCACAAGAGCCAGCCGATCGGCGGCGCCGGCGCGCGCGCGGCTTGCGGCGTGTTCAAGTAAGGCTCTAGGCTTCCGCCACGGTTCTATTCGTGGCGGGAGATCCCATGCGTATCTGGCGGCTGTCGCTTCTCGCCGTTCTGCTGGCCGCGACGGCCGCCTGCCATGACTCCAAGACGTCCAAGGACGCCAAGCCGCCGGAAAAAGCGGCCGCCGCCACGCCCTCGCCATCGACAGAGCTCGTCTCGCTGGCCTGGAGGCCGACGAACGGCGACCAGAACCTCCAGTCCTTCGAGCTACAACTGACGGGCGCCGAGATCGTCTCCGTCTGCAACAAGCCGCCCGGTTGGATCGTCGAGGGCGTGGGCGACAAGATCAAGGGCTATGCGACGGTCGGCGCGGGTTTCGTCGGCGTCGAGCATCTGGACGACCTCGACGGCCTCCTCCTGATCAAGACCCACGCTGGCGAGGCGCTGGGCGTCAGCGGCAGGCTGCTCACGGGCGTCTATGCCGATGACGGTGGCCAAAGCGAGGTCCCGGCGACCTCGGTGCTGCTGAAGCGCGAGCCCGCCGCCGAATGTCCCCCACCTAAGGGTTAGCGCTTTCGACCAGGGCCTCGGCGGCCGCCTTGGCGCGTTTCTCGGTCAGGGCCACCAGGGCGACGCCGACCATGGTCGCGCCGCCGCCGATCAGCAGCTGGGTCGTCAGCTTGTCGCCCAGGAAGAGCACGCCGATCGTGCACGAGACCAGCGGCGTCAGCAGGAAGTAGGGCGTCACCCGTCCGGCCTCGCGGCGTTGGACCAGCCAGAACAACAGCGCGCTGGCCCCGATCGTCGAGACCACGCCGGCGAACAGCACGCACAGCCAGGCGATCGGCGGGGCGGTCTTCATCCGCTCGACCTGGTCGGTCTCGAACAGGGCCGACAGGGTCAGCAGCACCGGCGCGGCAACCAGCGCCGTCATGCCCTGCAGCTTCAGCGGCTTGATCCCAGGGGTCTTGCGCACCAGAACCGTGGCCACGGCCCAGCAGGCGCTAGCGAAGACGATCAGCAGGATCGCTGGCAGATCGCCCGGCCCGTGCGGATCCAGGCTCATCCAGGCCACGCCGACGAAGGCGACCATCAGCCCGACCACCGCCGGCGCGCGCATCGTCTCGCCCAGCATCCGCCAGGCGAAGATGGCGGTGAACGGGATCCATAGCTGGCTGGCCACGACCAGCGGGCTCAGCGCGTCGGCCATGCTGAAGGCGACATAGATCACGCCGAAATGGATCGGCCCCGTCAGCAGCACGATGGTCAGCAGCTTCCTGGGCTCGGGGAACGGCGGCTTGACGAACGGAAAAAGGAAAACCAGCGCCGCGCCAAACCGCAGGCCGCCCATCAGCATCGGCGGCAAGTAATGAGTCGCCACCTTGGCGGCGGCGTTGTTGATCCCCCAGGTCAGGATGATCGCCAGGATGGCGAGGTACTCCACGACCGTCAGAGGGGATGACTTGGACGACATGACCGGGCTTGGACCATCCCGAGCCCCTCGGGTCAATGAAGCTTCAGGCGACGCCGATCACGTTCCGGACGGCGGCCGTCAGCAGATCGAGATCCGCGTCCGGCGTCGTGAAGGCTGGCGTCAGATAGACGACCTTGCCCATCGGCCGGATCCAGACGCCGAGTTCGGCGAAGCGCGCGCAGAGATCGCCGACCGCCACCGGCGCGTCGAACTCGACAACGCCGATCGCCCCCAGAATCCGGACATCGACGACGCCCCGTCCTGCCCGGCATGGCTCAAGGCCTTCGGAGAGCGCCGCGGAGACCCGCGCCACATCCGCAGCCCAGGCCCCATCCTCGAACAGATCCAGCGAGGCGTTGGCCGCCGCGCAGGCCAGCGGATTGGCCATGTAGGTCGGTCCGTGCATGAGGGCCGCGCCCGGGTCATCGGACCAGAAGGCCTCGAACACCTTTCGCGACGCCACCGCCGCCGACAGCGGCAGGGTTCCGCCGGTCAGGGCTTTGGAGAGAGTGACGATGTCCGGTTCGATCCCCGCCGCCTGCATGGCGAACAGGGTCCCGGTACGGCCGAAGCCCGTGAAAATTTCGTCGAACACCAGCAGCGCGCCGTGCTTGTCGGCCAGGCGGCGCAGCGTCCGCAGCACCTCAGGCGGATGCAGCAGCATGCCGCCCGCGCCTTGGACTAGCGGCTCGATGAGGATGGCCGCGATCTCATGGCCGCGCTCGGTCAGCAGCACATCCAGCGCCGCCTCGCTCGCCGCATCGCGCGGCGGATCGGCGATCACCTGTTCGGGCATGACGCCCGCGAACAGGCTGTGCATGCCCTCTTCCGGGTCGCAGACCGTCATCGTCGCCAGGGTGTCGCCATGATAGCCGCCCCGGAAGGCCAGGAACTTGGTCCGCCCCCTCAGACCCCGATTTATCTGGAATTGCAGCGCCATCTTCATGGCGATCTCGACCGAGACCGAGCCGCTCTCGGCGAAGAACACGTGGTCCAGGTCGCCGGGCAGCATCTTCGCCAGCCGCGCCGCCAGCCGATAGGCCGGCTCATGCGCCAGGCCTCCGAACATCACGTGCGGCATGGTCTCGACCTGCGCCCGCAAGGCGTCGGCGATGTGCGGATGGTTGTAGCCGTGGCAGGCCGTCCACCAGGACGCCAGTCCGTCGACCAGCTCGCGCCCATTGGCCAGCACCAGCCGCGAGCCCCGCGTCGCCACGACCGGCAATGGCGGCCGCGCGGTCTTCATCTGGCAGTACGGACGCCAGACGTGCGGCGCGCCAGCGGTCAGCCAGGCTGGATCGGACATGACGGTTTCCGTTTGCGGACTCGGGGCGCCTTGCCTATTCCCGCCCACCAGCCACGGCAAAGGGAAACGACATGCAGAGCCTCGACGCCTTCGCCGGCGAGAAGCTGGCCGCCCTTGACGCCATGAGCCTGCGCCGCCGCCTGAAGTCGACCCGCCGCCACAACGGCGCCGTGGTCGAGCGCGATGGCCAGCGGCTGATCTCGTTCTCGTGCAACGACTATCTGGGCCTGTCGCACCATCACCTCGTGCGCGCGGCGACGGCCGAAGCGGCGCTGAACTACGGCGCCGGCGCGGCGGCCTCCCGCCTGGTGACCGGCGATCATCCGCTGCTGAGTGATCTGGAAAAACGCCTGGCCCGCCTGAAGGGAACCGAGGCCGCCTGCGTGTTCGGCTCGGGCTATCTGGCCAATACGGGCACGATCCCGACACTGGTCGGTCCCGGCGACGCGGTCTTCGTCGACGCCCTGGCCCACGCCTGCATCTGGAGCGGCGCGCAGTTGTCCGGCGCCAGGATCGTCAAGTTCGCCCACAACGACGTCGAGGACCTGGCGCGCCTGCTGAAGGCCGAACGCCCGCTGGCCCGCCATGCCCTGGTGGCCACCGACGGCGTGTTCTCGATGGACGGCGACATCGCGCCGCTCGATCGACTTTCCGCGCTGTGCGCCGAGAACGACGCCTGGCTGCTGAGCGACGACGCCCACGGGGTCGGGGTGCTGGCGCAAGGCCGAGGTTCGGCGGCCCTGTTCCCGGATGCGGACATCCCCTTGCAGATGGGCACGCTGTCCAAGGCGCTCGGGTCGTACGGCGGCTATGTCTGTGGCTCCCAGGGGGTGATCGACCTGCTGAAAACCCGCGCCCGCACCCTGGTCTACGCGACCGGTCTGCCGCCAGCCTCGGCCGCCGCGGCCCTTGCGGCGCTGGACATTATCGAATCCGAGCCCGAACTGACCGAGGCGCCGCTGGCCAAGGCGCGCCTATTCACCCGCCACCTCGGCCTGCCCGTCGCCCAGAGCCCGATCGTGCCCGTGATCATGGGCAGCGCCGAGGCCGCCCTCGCCGCCTCGGCCGCGCTGGAGGCGCGGGGCTTCCTGGCCGTCGCCATCCGTCCGCCGACGGTGCCCGAGGGCGCGGCCCGTCTGCGCGTGGCCTTCAGCGCCCAGCATGACGACGCCGACGTGATCCGCCTGGCCGACGCCGTGGCGGCGCTGCGATGAAAACCCTCTTCGTCGCCGGAACAGGAACCGACCTCGGCAAGACCCATGTCGCGTGCGCTCTGCTCCGCGCCGCTCGCGCTCGGGGTCTCCGCGTCGACGCCTTCAAGCCCGTCGTCAGCGGCTTCGATCCCAACGCGCCCGAGACCAGCGACCCCGCCCGTCTCGCCGCCGCCATCGGACGCCCGGACGCCTGGGCGGAAACCTCGCCCCGCCGCTACCGCGCGCCACTGGCTCCAAACCTGGCGGCGCGACTGGAGGGCGACAACCTGGCCATGGCGGACCTGATCGCTGATTGCCGGACATGGCTGGACGGCCGTGAGACCGACTTCGCCCTCGTGGAAGGCGCGGGTGGTGTCATGTCGCCGATGACCGACGACGCCACCAATCTCGACCTGATGACCGCCCTCGCCCTGCCCGTCCTGCTGGTCGCCGGCAGCTATCTCGGCACGGCCAGCCACCTGCTGACCGCGCTGGAGGTGCTGCGGGCGCGGGACCTGACTGTGGCGGCGGTAGTGGTCAGCGAAAGCCTCGATGCGCCGAACCTCGACCAGACCGTCGAGATGCTGCGCGCCTTCGAGCGCCAGACGCCGATCGTGGTCGCACCGCGCGATCCGGACTGGAGCGCGGCCGAGCTCGCCGACCTATTTCTCTAGCCGCGCCACCAGGCTGGACGTATCCCAGCGATGGCCGCCCATGGCCTGGACCTCGGCGTAGAACTGGTCGATCAGGGCCGTGGCCGGCAACTGGGCGCCGTTGGAGCGGGCCTCGTCCAGGGCGATGCCGAGGTCCTTGCGCATCCAGTCGACCGCGAAGCCGAAGTCGAACTTGCCTTCGGACATGGTCGGCCAGCGGTTCTCCATCTGCCACGACTGGGCCGCGCCCTTGGAGATCGCCGCCAGCACGTCCTCGGTCGGCAGGCCCGAGCGCTTGGCGAAGTGCAGCGCCTCGGCCACGCCCTGGACGACGCCGGCGATGGCGATCTGGTTGCACATCTTGGTCAGTTGGCCCGAACCGACCTCGCCCATCCGACGGACGGCCTTGGCGTAGACCTCGATCACCGGCAGCACACGGTCGTAGGCGGCCTGGTCGGCGCCGACCATGATGGTCAGTTGACCGTTCTCGGCTCCGGCCTGACCACCAGACACCGGAGCGTCGACGAAGGCGCAGCCGCGCGGCGCCAGCAGTTCAGCCATCTCGCGAGCGACCTTGGCCGAGGTGGTGGTGTGGTCGACGACCGTCACGCCCGTCTCGAGCGCCGGAAGGGCCTGCGCCACGACGTCGCGGAGGTCGTCGTCGTTGCCGACGCAGAGCAACACGATCTCGGCGCCCGCCACGGCTTCGGCAATGCTCTCGAAAGCCATTCCGCCGTGCTTTTCCGCCCAGCGGCGGGCCTTTTCAGCGGTGCGATTGTAGGCGGCGACCTCGTGACCGGCCGCCTTCAGGTGGCCCGCCATCGGGAAGCCCATCACGCCCAGGCCGATAAACGCCGTCTTCATGTCGCTGCTCCCTCTACAGAGGCCCCGATTACGCGGCCGGCGGCGACTTCGGCAACCCCATCTTAACGTCCTTTGGGCACGTTGCGGCGCATGGTTAAGCAGGCTTAAGCACGATGGCGGTCAACAGCGAACAGCCGATCATCATCAAGAAGATCAAGAAGGGCGGCGGTCACGGACACCACGGCGGCGCCTGGAAGGTCGCCTATGCCGACTTCGTGACGGCCATGATGGCCTTCTTCCTGCTGATGTGGCTTCTGAACACGACCAGCCCCGAGCAGAAGCAGGGCATCGCCGACTATTTCGCGCCGGCCTCGATCTCGTCCACGACCAGCGGATCGGGCGGCATCCTGGGCGGCACCTCGCTGGGCGACGACGGCGCCAAGGCCGACGGCAAGATGTCGGTCATCCAGCAGATGGCGCCCGAAGCGCCCGACAGCGTCACCAAGGATGGTCAGAGCACCAACACCGCCAGCCTCGACTCCGCCAGCGAGCAGGCCTTGCGCGACGCCCTTGCCAAGAAGGAGCAGGACGCCTTCGCCTCGGCCGCCCAGTCCCTGCGCCAGTCGCTGCAGGACATGCCCGAACTGGCCGAGCTGTCGAAGCAGATCATGATCGACCAAACCCCGGAAGGCCTTCGCATTCAGCTGGTCGACCAGGAAGGGCGGACCATGTTCAAGGAGAACTCGCGCGAGCCGAACGACCGCGCCAGGATCCTGCTGCGGGCCGTGGCCAAGGTGATCAACCAGCTGCCCAACCGCGTGACCATCTCGGGCCACACCAGCGCCAACGCCTATGGCAAGAAACAGGACGGCGACTGGGCCCTCTCGGCCGAGCGCGCCGACGCCTCGCGCGTGGTGCTTCGCGGCGCCGGGGTCGACGATGACCGGATCTACCAGGTCTCGGGCAAGGCCAATTCCGAGCCGCTCTACGCCGACGACCCGACGCTGGCGGGCAACCGCCGCATCTCGATCATTCTGCTGCGCGAGAAGCCGGTCCTTCCGGACAACCTGTGACCGTTCGCCGCGTGAGCGCTTCGTGAAGCTTGCGCAACTGAACGCTATGCCCCCTAATCCCGCTATGGGTGGCAGGCATGCTGAAGGGGACGGGGCCTAAAAGTGACGCAGCATTTTCCGACGCGACAGCTTCGGTTCTTTCTGACGGCGCCCACGCCTTGCCCGTACCTGCCCGGCCGCGAGGAGCGGAAGGTGTTCGCTCACCTCCCGTTGTCGGACGGCCCGACGGTCAATGACAGCCTGACCCAGGTCGGCTTCCGTCGCTCCCAGAACATCGCCTACCGGCCCGCCTGCGAGACCTGCCGCGCCTGCCAGTCGGCCCGCGCGCCGGCCGCCGACTACGTGCTGTCGCGCTCGGAACGCAAGGTTCTGAACCGCAACGACGACCTCAAGCGCCACTTGGTCGAAGCCGAGGCGACGCTGGAGCAGTTCGAGTTGCTGCGCCGCTACCTCCTGGCCCGTCACGCCGACGGCGGCATGGCCGAGATGACCTGGCCTGACTACGTGGCCATGGTCGAGGACACCGCGGTCCGCACCCACCTGATCGAATATCGCCGCAAGTCGGAGGACCGCGGGCCGGGCGATCTGATCGCCTGCGTTCTTGTCGACGTGCTCGCCGACGGCCTTTCGCTGGTCTACAGCTTCTACAATCCGGATCTGGACCGTCGCAGCCTGGGATCGTTCGTCATCCTGGACCACATCGTCCAGGCTCAGCAGAGCGGCCTGCCCTATGTCTATCTGGGCTACTGGGTCCCGGGCAGCGAGAAGATGGCCTACAAGGCGCGCTTCTCGCCGCTGGAGATCCTCAAGCCCGGCGGCTGGTCGCTGATGTCGTCACGCGAACGAGGCGCCCGTCCGCCCATCATGCGCGACGGCTCGAAGGATCCGTGCGACCTGCCGCTGAGCGATGCGGAGCCAGCCGAGATCGAAGACCTCGGCTAGAGCATTTTCCGATCCAATTGGATCGGTAAAATGCTCTAGCATCTTGTTTTGACGCATTTTCTGACGACGAACCGGTATCCACTTCGTCGGAAAATGCTCTAGCTTTAAGGATCAGCGCGCGAAGCTGACGCCGCCGTCCACGGTGACCGCGCCGCCCATCACATAGTCGCCGGCCCGCGAGGCCAGGTAGATGGCCGTACCGGCCATGTCTTCTTCCGAACCGATACGGCCGGCCGGGATGGCCTTCGACACCGCCTCGGCGTGGTCGCGGGCGACCTTGTTCATGTCCGAGGCGAAGGCGCCGGGCGCGATGGCGCTGACGGCGATGTTGTCGGCGGCCAGGCGCAGGGCCATGCGCTTGGTCATGTGCAACAGGCCAGCCTTGGAGGCGCCGTAGGGATAGGTCTCGTCCTTGGTCACCGACTGGCCGTCGATCGAGCAGATGTTGATGACCTTGGCGACGCGATCCTGGGCGGCCGCGCGCAGTTGAGCGATCAGGGCCTGGGTCAGGAAGAACGGCGTCTTCATGTTGAGGTCGACGGTCTTGTCCCAGCCGGCTTCGGGGAATTCGTCAAAGGCCGCGCCCCAGGCGGCGCCGGCGTTGTTGACCAGGATGTCCAGCTTGTCCTCGCGCTCGGCGATCCGCTTGGCCAGACCCTCGATGCCTTCCATGGTCGAGATGTCGCCCGGCAGCGAGACGCACTCGCCGTACTGGGAAAGCTCCTCGGCGGTGGCGTCACAGGCGGCGGCCTTGCGGGCGGTGATGTAGACGCGCTTGGCGCCGTACACGAGGAAGCCCTTGGCGATCATCGCGCCGATGCCGCGCGAACCGCCGGTGACCAGGGCCACGCGGCCCTCGAGAGAAAACAGGTCTTGCATGTCGATAACTCCTAGAAGCCGCGGGCGGCGGCCAGGACGCCGAGGCGTCCGGTGATGTCGTGGAACTGGGCGACGGTCTCGTCGATGATCCGCTGGGCGGTCTTGACCTCGTCGATCAGGCCGACGGTCTGGCCCGCCAGCGCGGGCGCGGCCTCCATGTCGCCGCCAAAATAGACGCCGAGGATGTTCTTCAGCACGTCGGGCGGCATGATCCCGGCGTCGTGGATTTCCTTGGTCAACTCGGACTTGATGGCCCGGATGCAGGGGCTGGCCTTCTTGTTCAGCACCCAGGTTCCGGTCTCCTTGGCGCCCGTGATCGCGGCCTTGTAGTTGGCGTGGACCGGGCTCTCGGCCGAACTGACGAAGCGGGTGCCCATCTGGACCGCCTCGGCGCCCAGAGCGAACGCCGCCGCCATGCCGCGTCCGTCGCAGATGCCGCCGGCGGCGACGATAGGCACGTCGACCCGCGCGCGGATCGCCTGCAGCAGGACGAGGGTCGAGACCTCCTCCGGGTTCTTGAAGCCGCCGCCTTCGGCGCCCTCGACCACGAGGCCGTCGACGCCCGCCTCGACGCATTTGACCGCTGCGTCAACGGTGGGCACGGCGTGATAGACGACGATGCCGGCGTCCTTCAGCGGCCCGACGAACTTGGCCGGACTGCCGGCCGAGGTGGTGACGAACTTGACCCCGCTTTCGCAGACGAAACGCAGCATGGCGTCGTCGCGCAGAAACATGATCGGCAGGTTTACCCCGAACGGCAGGCCGCTGGCCGCCATCTTGGTGATCTCGGCCTTGCAGGTCTCGGTCTCACCAGAGGACGTCTCGATGATCCCGAGCCCACCGGCTCTGGAGACCGCCGAGGCCAAAGGATAGCGAGCGATCCAGCCCATCGGGGCCTGGATGATCGGGTACTTCGCGCCCGTATGGGCCAGGACACGGTTGCTCATGCTGGCCATCAAGGGATCAACAGCACCCGGCCGACGGCCTGGCGGCTCTCGATATAGGCATGGGCGGCGGCGGCTTCGGACAGCGGGAAGGTCTTGTCGATCACGACTTCCAGCTCGCCCTTGGCTGCGCGGTCGATCATCTCCTGGATCATGTCATGGACACGGTCGGTCATGATCTCGGCGCCCAGGAACACGCCGGTCAGCGAGCGGTTTCCGCCCATCAGGGACGACACGTCGACCTTCATCGGCTCGCGCCCGGCATTGCCGACCAGCGAGATCCGGCCGCGATAGCCAAGGGCGCCGAGGCTGCCCTGCAAGGTCGCGCCGCCGACCGGATCGACGACCAGATCGACGCCCTTGCCGCCGGTCAGCTTCATGACCTGCTCGACCAGGTCGTCGCGACCGTAGTTGATCCCGTGGTCCATGCCGAACGCCTTCAGGCGCTCCAGTCGCTGGTCGCTGGAAGCCGAGGCCAGCACCGTGGCGCCCGCCTGCTTGGCCAGCTGGATAGCGGCCAGGCCCACGGCGCCGGCCCCGGCTTGCACCAGGACGGTCTCGCCGGCCTTCAGACGGCCCGCGCCGAACAGGCACTCGTGCGCCGTGCCGAAGGGCACCGGAATGGCCGAGGCCTTCTGAATGGCGAAGCCATCGGGGATCGGCCAGGCGTTGCGGGCCGGAACGGCGCGCAGCTCGGCGTGCGAGCCGAACGCGTTCACGGTGACGACCCTCGTCCCGACCTTCAGATGCGTGACCTCGGCCCCGACCTCGACGATCTCGCCGGCGGCCTGGTAGCCGACGATGTGCGGGCTGCCCGCCATCTGGCCGCCGCCGCGATTGAGGGTGTCGCCGCCCTCGATGCTGACCGCCTCGACGCGGATGATCACGCCCTGGGCATGGCAGACGGGGTCGGCGACGTCCTCGTAGCGAAGGACGTCCGGCGCCCCGGTCTCGTAGTAGACGGCGGCCTTCATGGCGTTTCTCCCTGTTGTTGTTCTTGGCTCTTGAAGGGGCGTTATTTCTTGGCTTCGATCAGGGCGCCGTAGACCAGCTTGGCGCTGTCGTCGTCGATGTCCTTGATGGCCGGATCGCCGCCCTTGTTGAGGATGTGGATCATGCCCAGGAAGAAAAGGTCATTGGTCGGGTCGATCCAGAACCAGGTGCCGGCCGCGCCGCCCCAGCTGAAGGTCCCCTGCCCGTACGGACCAGCCTTGGCGCTATCCAGCACCACCGCGAAATCCAGACCAAAGCCCTTGCCCGCAGCGGTGTTGAAGGGCGGATCGTTGGAATTCATGATCGCATCGCTGAGCGCGTTGGTCCGCATCAGCTTCACGGTCTCGGGCCTCAGGATCCGGTGGCCTTCCAGCTCGCCGCCGTTCAGCAGCATCTGGGCGAAGCGCGCGTAGTCGGCATTGGTCGAGACCAGGCCGCCGCCGCCCGACGGCAAAGCCGGCGGTTTGGTGATGTCCAGCACCATGAAGCCCTCGGCCGGGACCAGCTTCTGCTGCTTGGGCCCCCACAGATAGAGCGAGGCCAGGCGGTCCATCTTCTGGGCTGGCAGCCAGAAGCCGGTGTCGGTCATGTTCAGCGGCGTGAATATCCGCTTCTGCATGAAGTCGCCCAGCGACATACCCGAAAGCTTTTCGATCAGCAGGCCCTGGATATCGACGGAGACGCTGTACTTCCAGCGCGTCCCCGGCTGAGCGACCAGCGGCAAGGCGGCGACCTTCTGGACGAACTCCTGGCTGGACTTGGCGCCGAGCACACCGGTCGAGACATAGGCCTTGTCGATGGGGTTGTCCGGGACCAGACCATAGGCGAAGCCGCCCGAGTGGCTCATGATCTCGCGCAGGGTCGGCGGCCGGTCGGCCGGCACGGTGTCAAACGAGCCGTCGGCGTTGACCCCCTTGAAGACGCGCAAGCTGGCGAATTCGGGGATGTACTTGCTGACCGGGTCGTCCAGCTTCCACTTGCCCTCTTCGTAGAGGATCATCATGGCCACGCCGGTGACCGGCTTGGTCTGCGAATAGATGCGGAAGATCGTGTCCCTGGTCATCGGCGGGCCGTCGAAGCCCTTCTTGCCGTGAACCTCGTAGTTCACGATCTTGCCGTGGCGGACCAGCATGGTGGTCACCCCCGGCAGATGGCCGGTGTCCACCAGGCCCTGCATATGGGCGTCCAGCTTCTTAAGGCCCTCGGCCGAGAAGCCGACGCTTTCGGGCGCGGCGGCGACAATGGCCGGCTTGCTGGACGCCGCAAGGGCCGCCGTCGAGCCGCCGCCGAGCAGCGTCGCGACCAGCGCGGCCGCGATGAACTTCCGAAACGCCAAGTCGCCCTCCCGAACAGATGTTTGACCCGACCTTAGAGCGGGCGCATCGCCGTTGAAACCCGCTTTTTCAACGTCCGGATGACGAGCGATCCGTCACGCCCAAGGTTAAGGTTATTTCATGAAGAACAGGGTTGCCCGAACCGGGTTCATGTATATTTTTTACTGCACGAGGGATTACGAACTATTCACATAGGCGGCGCTGGCCATGGCCACCCTGGACAACCTGATCACCATCTACCGCAACATCCACCGCGTGCCGGCGCAGGTGGAACTCCCCCAGTCGGCTTCGACCCAGCTCACGCTGATAGCGCAGGGCATCGACGCCGATAGAGGCGGCATGGTTGGCGACCTCTGGAGCTATGCCTCCGCAGTGCGCTGGATCCAGGACAGCGCCAAGGCCACGACCGAAGTGGCGGTGATGTCCTATGGCTTCCTGGCCAACGTCAGCCTCGGCACGGCTGGGCTCGACTATCTCGTCTCGGCCAGCGGTCCCAATGCGAACAATCTGAACAGCGCCTACTACGCCAAGTTCGACACGACGAACCGCTTCATCAATTTCGCGGTCAACCTGATCAAGAACGGCGAAGGCCGCGACGCGTTCATCGCCGCCTACGGTGAGAACGGTTCGCCGATCAACACCTTCCAGAAGACCTATTTCAAGCTGTTCGGCATCGAGAAGAGCCTGGATGAGGTCCTGGCCCTGTTCGCCGAGCCCGTGCCGGACGGCCTTGGTGGGACCTACGGCCGCTTCGCCTATTTCGAGGCCATCGGCGGAGACGGCTCGTTCGGCATCGGCACGCGCGCGGCCATGGTCGGCTGGCTGATGGCCGTGGCGGTTCAGGAGGACAAGGGTCCCTACGTCGAGGCCATGCGCGCCTACCTCGCCGATGTCGCCGTTGACGGCAAGGCCACGCCAACACCCGCGTTTCTGTCACTCTACGGCCCGGGCGGCGACTACGCGGCGGGCGGCGGCAGCGATCCAGGCCTGCCGGGCGAGACGGCGCGCTTCGCCCACGACTGGAACATCGACGTCCGCCAGCAAGGCGCGGCCGATGACACGCATGTCCTGGCCACCGAGGGCAACGACGTTCTCAGGCCGTTGATCGCCGATCAAGGCGGCCTCGACGCCGGGCGCCACATCCGCACCGGCGGCGGCAACGACACCGTCTTCGTCGACAACGGCCCGATGCGCGGCCAGATCGACACCGGAACGGGCAACGACTCGATCTTCGTCGAACAGTTCGATGGCCGCATCACCACCGGCGCGGGTCACGACAACATCGACATCGGCGCCTTCGCCGGCCTGCATCTGGCCAACGGCAAGGCCACGGGCATCCCCGTGATCGACGACTTCCAGAAGGGTTTCGACGCCCTGACCTTCGCCGGCGTGCTCGGCTCCGGCGAAAAGCGCCAGATCGCCTTCGTCGCCACGGCCACCTTCGACGACGCCCTGACCGCCTATGCCGGCCTGACCGCCGCCAACAGCAACACCGTGTTCGAGTGGAATGGAGACACCTATGTCTTCCACCAGAACGGCGCGGCCGGGCTGGACGCCGGCGACGGCCTGATCAAGCTGGCCGGCGTCACCGGCCTGAGCGTCGGCAAGACCAGTCAGGTCGCCGATATCCTGTTCGCGGCCTAGGAAATCAGCCCCCGAGGTCGCGACGGAGCTCCCCTCGCCGGACGGCGGGGGGAGTTTTCCTTTTGGGTTAGCGCGCGGCGGTCGTGTTGAGCGGCGCCTTGGCCGCCAACTGGCCGGTTGACGCCGCCAGCAGCGGCGGCCGCTCGATCGCTTGATAGACCAGGGCCCGCGACTGAGCGTCCAGACCCGGTCCCACCCCGCCCAGACGCTGGATCATGCCGACGAAAAACAGGTCATTGACGGGGTCGATCCAGAACCAGGTGCCGGCGCTGCCCCCCCAACTGACCGTGCCCGGCCCCACCGGCGCGCCCGAGGCGGCGGGATCGATGGCCACGGCCATGTCGATGCCGTAGCCCATGCCCGCCGCGAAGGGGAACGGTTTAGGTCCCGGATTGAGCACGCCCGCGGTGCCGTTGGTCGTGACCACGAAGCCCGCTGGCAGGTGGTTCTGGGTCATCAAGGCCACGGTCTCGGGCTTGAGAATCCGCACGCCGTCCAGCGCGCCCTTGTTGAGAATCATCTGGGCGAAGCGCGCGAAATCGCCGGCCGTCGAGACCAGGCCGCCTCCGCCCAGCGGCGCGGCCGGCGGCTTGCTCACATCACGCCAGGCCCCCTCCATGGCCGGGACCAGAGCGCCCGTCGCCGGATCGCCGTCATAGAGCGCGGCCAGGCGCGGCTGCTTCTGAGCCGGCACATAGAAGGCGGTGTCCTTCATCCCCAACGGCGCGAAGATGTGCTCTTCCATGAAGACGGGCAGGCTCTCACCCGACAGCTTCTCGACGATGTAGCCCTGGATGTCGGCCGCCACGCTGTAGCGCCAAAGCTGCCCGGGCTCGGAGAACATCGGCAGGCTCGATACCTTCTGGACCAGCTCGTTCAGCGATCCCGACTGCAGCACGCCGGCGCGGTAGTAGGCCTGGTCGGCGGGACTGTTGAGATCGTCGGCGATGCCATAGGCGAAGCCCGCCGTATGGGTCATCAGCTCGCGCATGGTCGGAGCGCGGGTGACCGGCGCCAGGATGGGCTGGCCAGCCGCGTCGACGCCCGTGGCGATGCGAAGATTGGCGAACTCCGGCACGAATTTGCTGATCGGATCGTCCAGCTTCCACAGGCCCTGCTCGTACAGGATCATCATCGCCACACCCGTAACGGGCTTGGTCTCCGAGCGGATGCGGAAGATGGCGTTGAGCGGCATCCGCTCGCCGCCCAGGACCTTTCGGCCGAAGGCCTTGGCGTGGACCACGCGGCCGTGACGGGCCAGCAGGGTCACGCCGCCGGCGATCTGGCCGCGATCGACCATGGCCTGCATATGGTCATCGAGCTTCCTGAGCCGTTCGGCGCTGAAGCCCTGCTCCTCAGGCTTGCCCTTGGGCAGGGCCAGGGCCGGAGACGCGGCGACGGCCGCGCAGCCGAAGACGCCGGCCATCAAGCTCAGCGCGCGGCGACGCAGCCGTCCCTTGCTCACTGGGTCACGCTCATTTCGGCTTGAACCGCTTGTTGGTCGCGAAGCCCTTGGGCGCCAGCTTGCCGGCCCCGGCCCGGCGGCCGACCCATTCCTTCCACTCCGCCCAGTCGCGACGGCGGCCGGCGGTGTCGATCCAGTAGGCCCCGGTCTCGGCGTTGAACGACAGGCCGTCGCGCAAACCGCCTTCGCGGTAGGCCTGCAGCTTGACGCCCTTGCCGCGCGGCATTTCCGGCAGCTCCTCGATGGGGAAGATCAGGATCTTGGCGTTATCGCCGATCACCGCGAACTGGTCGCCAACGGCTTCCAGGCAGAAGGCCGCGCCGGCGGCGTCGACATTCAGGACCTGCTTGCCGGCCTTGCGGTTCGCGAGCGCTTCTTCCTCGGGCATCAGGAAGCCATAGCCTTGCTTCGAGGCCAGAATGCGCTTGCGGCCGGCCTTGAACGGGAAGACGTCGATGATCTTCACCTTGTCGTCCAGCTCGATCATCATCCGCACGGGCTCGCCATGGCCCCGCGCGCTGGGAAGCTTGTCACAGCCCAGGGTGAAGAAACGGCCGTCGCTGGAGAAGATCAGCAGCTTGTCGGTGGTCTCGGCCGGGACCAGGAAGCCCAGCTTGTCGCCTTCCTTGAACTTCAGTTCGGACGGATCCTCGACCTTGCCCTTGGCGGCGCGGATCCAGCCGCGCTCGGACAGGATGATGGTGATCGGTTCACGGACGATCATCGCCTCGATGGCGGCTTCGGCGTCGACGACCGGCGCGTCGGCGAAGATCGAGCGGCCTATGACGCCCGTCACACGGCCGGCCTTGTCCAGCGGGTGCTTGATCTTCAGCAGGGTGGCGCGAACATCCGACAGGCCCTTGCCGACCAGCTTCCACTGCTTGGCGTCGCTGGCCAGCATGGCGAGAATGCCGTCGCGCTCCTCGACCAGTTCGGCGTGCTCGCGGCGGATCTCCATCTCCTCCAGCTTGGCCAGTTGGCGCAGGCGGGTGTTGAGGATGGCGTCGGCCTGGATGTCCGAGAGCCCGAAGGTCTCGATCAGCTTTTCCTTCGGCTTGTCCTCGTAGCGGACGATCCGAATGACCTCGTCGAGATTGAGGTAGGCGATCAGCAGGCCGTCCAGGATGTGCAGACGGGCTTCGATCTTGGCCAGGCGGTGACGGGCCCGGCGAGTCAGCACCTCGCGACGGTGGGCCAGGAAGGCCATCAGGGCCTGCTTGATGCCCATCACGCCCGGCGTGCCGCGCGCGTCCAGCACGTTGATATTGACCGGGAAGCGGGCCTCCAGCGCCGAGAGCTTGAACAGGCTCTCCATCAGCACTTCGGGCTCGACGTTCTTGGACTTGGGCTCGAGAACGAGACGGATGTCCTCCGCGCTCTCGTCGCGGACGTCGCCCAGCAGGGCGGCCTTCTTGCTGTCGATCAGGTCGGCCAGCTGCTCGACCAGATCCGACTTCTTCACCTGGTACGGGATCTCGGTGACGACGATCTGGTAGGTGCCGCGACCGGTGTCTTCCTTCTCCCACTTGGCGCGGATGCGCACGCCGCCGCGACCGGTCTCGTAGGTCTCCAGCAGGGAGGCGCGCGGCTCCACAACGACGCCGCCGGTCGGGAAGTCGGGTCCGGGGACCTTCTCCAGAATGTCTTCCGTCGTCGCGTCGGGATTGGCCAGCAGCAGCTGGCAGGCGTCGATCAGCTCGGCGGCGTTGTGTGGCGGGATCGAGGTGGCCATGCCGACCGCGATGCCCGACGAGCCGTTGGCCAGCAGGTTCGGGAACCCCGACGGCAGAACGTAAGGTTCCTCGTCCTGGCCGTCATAGGTCGGCTTGAAGTCGACCGCGTCCTCGTCGATGCCGTCCAGCAGAAGCGTCGCCGCTTCCGTCATCTTGCACTCGGTGTACCGCATGGCCGCGGCGCTATCGCCGTCGATATTGCCGAAGTTGCCCTGCCCCTCGACCAGCGGGATGCGCTGGCTGAATTCCTGCGCCAGGCGGACCAGGGCGTCGTAGATCGACTGGTCGCCGTGGGGGTGGAAGTTACCCATGACCTCGCCGACCACCTTGGCGCATTTGCGCGCCGCGGAGTCGGGATTCAGGCGCATGTTGCTCATCGCGTACAGGACGCGACGGTGCACGGGCTTGAGGCCATCGCGCACGTCGGGCAGCGCTCGCGAGCCGATGGTCGACAGCGCATAGGCCAGATAGCGCCGCGACAGGGCTTCCGTCAGCGGCTCGTCAAGGATGCGGTCGCCGTCGTCGGGACCACCGGGAGGTAGGACAGGCTTGTTCATCGAGGGGATTCGTACTCCGGGCCAGGACCCTAGCAGAAATCCCCCGGACGATTCGACGGTTTAGGCTTCAATGATCCCCGGTTTTCCGGCTTCCCGCGCCCATTTCACGGGCGACGCGACCGTTAGAGCCGCCCCGCCTCCGTCAGTCGGTCGATCAGCCACATCCGCGGCGCGGGCAACGGCCGGTTCAGCGGGCCGAAGACGAACTGTTCGAGAAAGTGGCCGGTGATGTCCAGGCCGGCTTTCACGTCGCCCTCCGCCAGGCCGCCTTGGGCGGACAGCAGGAACGGCGGCAGCGGCAACAGCTTGTCATGGTACGGCGCCCCGGCCCCTCGGCTGACGGCCCGGCCGGTTCGCGGGCTGACATAGATCAGGTCGTCGAAGCCGCCGGTCGCCGCGCACTTGGAGAGGTCCAGGCCAAAGCCCAGCTCCTGCAAGAGGCCCGCCTCGTAGCGCACATAGACGGCCGGCCAGATGTCGGGGATTTCCAGAACGCGGATCAGGGCCTCAAGCGCATGGAAGGCGCCGGGATGGGGCTCGCGCTCCGGCAGGGCCGAGGCGGCGATCGAGGCGGCGGACGACAATCCCGCCAGCGCCAGGCTGTCGTCGAACAGGCTGGAAGGCCCCTCGCCCATCGGCTCCAGCGTGGCCGAGCCCAGCTGCCCCTCGACCCGGGCGCGATAGCGGGCGATGACCCGCGCGCCCGGCTGCAGGAAGGGCTTCATCCGCCGCGAGGCCGCGCCGGCCACGTGAGCGGCGTACTTGCCGCGATCCTGGGTGATGAGTTCGACGATGGCTCCCGTCTCGCCGTGCGAGCGGGCCGAGAGGACGTAGGCTTCGTCCTCCCATTCGGTAGTCACGAAGGCGTACCCCAGGCGACGACCTTCTCCAGCACGGGCTTCCAGTCCGGCTCGACGGGCAGGCCGATCACGTCGCGCAGGGTCGCTTCCAGTTCGTCAGCGGTCAGGTCGCGCTGCTCCACCACCGCGCCGGTGACGTCGCGATGGGTGAAGCGGTTGTTCTTCAGGGCGTAGCGGGCGGTCGGCGTCGAGCGGCCCACCGTCATGCTCCAGGTGAAGTGCGAGCTGGGGTGGGTGTAGGTGTAGAAATTGACCTGCTCGTAGTCGATGTCGGCCCAAGCGCCCTTGGCCACCTGGTAGAGCGGCGCCCACTTGCCCGAGAGATTGGCCTGCACCTGGCGCTCGGCCACGCCGCCGTGCTCGACATCGACGATTCGGAAAGCGCCGTGCGGCGTGTCCTGGATGTCGTCCGAGAACAGGCGCAGCGGTCCGGTCAGCACGCAGCCGCCAAAGCCGCTATCGGCCAGCCAGGTCTCGCCCTCCAGCGTCACGCCCAGCACCATGTGCGAGCGCGGCCGGGCCGGCGCGCCTTCGGCGGCCATCCACTGCACGCGCGCCATCAGCCCCTCGACCGGAAAGCCCAGGGCCGTCAGCACGCGCTTGAGCAGACCGTTCTGCTCGTAGCAGTAGCCGCCCCGCCCGGCGCCGATCAGCTTGGCGTCGATGTCGGCCGGTACGATGCTGATCCCCCGCCCCAGCAGGACGTCGAGATTCTCGAACGGAATGGCGTCCGGATGCTTCAGCGTCATGGCGCGCAAGGTCGCCAGGGTCGGCTCGCGCGGACCGTCATAGCCGATGCGCCGGAAGTAGGCGTCCAGATCGACGGTCAGCGCGGGCGCATCAAACATCGAAGTCCAGTCCGATATCGCTGAACAGACCGCGCTCCTCGGCCCAGTTCTCCTTGACCTTCACGTGAAGGAACAGGTGAACCTTGCGATCGAGGATGTCGCACAGCTCTTCGCGCGAGGCCTGGCCGATCCACTTCAGGGTCTGGCCGCCCTTGCCGATCACGATGATCCGCTGGCCCTCGCGCTCGACCAGGATGGTCTGTTCGATGCGCACCGAGCCGTCCTTGCGCTCCTCGAACGCCGTGGTCTCGACCATGGCGGCGTAGGGCAGTTCCTCGTGGACGCGCAGATAGACCTTCTCGCGGGTGATCTCCGACGCCAGCAGACGGGCCGGCAGGTCGGCGGTCTGGTCTTCCGGATAGAGCCACGGCCCTTCCGGCATCATCGAGACCAGCTTGGCGGTCAGGTCCTCGACGCCCGCGCCGGTCGAGGCGCTGATCATGAAGACGTCCGAATAGACGCCGGTGTCGAAGAACTCCTTGGCGACCAGAAGCAGGGTATCGCGCTTGACGCCGTCGATCTTGTTCAGGGCCAGGATGACCTTGCGACCGGCCGCCTTCAGGCCCTCGATGATGGTCTGGACGTCCTGGACCGAGCGGTATTCGCCGGGCGTGGCCTTGTCTTCGCGGCTGGCCAGTTCGGCCTGCACGTCGACCAGGTGGACGGTGGCCTCGGCGTCTTCCGAGCCAGCCCAGGCCGCGCGGACCATGGCGCGGTCCAGGCGACGCCGCGGGCTGAAGATCCCGGGGGTGTCGACCAGGACGATCTGGGTGTCGCCCGCGATGGCGACGCCGCGCACGGGGAAGCGGGTGGTCTGGACCTTCTGGGTCACGATCGAGACCTTGGCCCCGACCATGCGGTTGACCAGGGTGGACTTGCCGGCGTTCGGCGCGCCGATGATCGCCGCGAAACCGGCGCGAGTTTGGGAGGTGGTGTCAGTCATTGCGCGTGCCTGTAGCACAGCGAGGCCGGAATTCCTCCCCCTGAGGACTAAAGGCTCTTTCGCGCCTGTCCATAGATCTCGACGGGCTGGCCCTCGTCGTTGGTTTCGGTCCGCATCCAGCCCGAGCCGATCCGCTCGGCGACGGCGATCGAGGCCGCATTGCCTGGGTCGATCCGATGGCGGGCCTCGCCCCAGCCCAGGTGCGTGAAGGTCCAGTCAACGGCGGCGGCCGCCGCTTCGCTCGCATAGCCACGTCCCCAGAAGGCCGGCAGGATCGCCCAGCCAACTTCGGCGCGGCTGGGGGCTTCAGGAACCCATGGCCCGACGCGCCCCACCCAGCGCCCGGTCTCCGCCTCGAACACCGAGAACAGTCCGCAGCCGCGCAGCGACCACATGCCGGCCGCCAAGGCCAGGCCGTCCCAGGCCGCCTCGCGCGACTTCGGGCCGCCGAAGAACCGCATCGCCAGGGGATCGCCGTCGAAGGCCGCCCAGCCGTCCAGATCGGCCTGAACCGGCGGACGCATCTTCAGGCGGGCGGTCACGAGCTCAAAGGTCATGGCCGCGCCCGCGCTCACTTGCCTGCGTTCTCGATCGCCGCGTCGATCTCGGCCAGGGTGTGATAGCCGGGCTCCATCTTGCGGCCGTTGATCTCGAAGGTCGGGGTGGCGTTGATGTCGTGTTCCTTGGCGTTCTTTTGGACGCGCTCGTCCAGCGCCTTGATCGCCGCCTCGTCGGACGTGCAGGTGTTGAACTTGTCCTCGTTCATGCCGGCCGACTTGGCGATTTCCAGCAGGGTCTCTCGCGGCGCGGCGAAGACGCCCATCTGGTTGGCGAACACGGCATCGTTGACCTGGAAATACTTGTCCTTGCCGGCGCAACGGGCCAGCAGGAACCCGGCCTGGGCGACCGTGACCTCGGAGGTGTCGCCCACCAGCATCTCGCGGAACACATAGCGGACCTTGCCGCTATCCACGTACTTGGCCTTGAAGGCCGGATAGACCTCCGCCTGCCACTTCGCGCAGACCGGGCAGCCGACCGAGGCGTACTCGACCACCGTGATCTTGGCGTCCTTGGCGCCCAGGCTCATGTCGTCGGGCAACGCCTGGAAAGACTGGCCCTTGTTGCAGGCGGCAAGACCGAGGGTCATCAGCAGGGCGACGGCGAGACGGCGCATGGGGAAGTTCTCCGGGAATCGCGGACGTTGGACGGCATGAGAGAGCGCAAGCTTGGCGGGGGTCAACCCGCGCAGGCCTGACAGAAGCCTACTCCGCCCCCTCGCGCTCCAGCAGGGCCTTGGCCGCGGCCTTCTCGGCTTCCTGGCGCGACTTGCCCTTGGCGATGGCGGGATCGACGCCGACGACCGTAACCTCGACCGTGAACACCGGCGCGTGGTCGGGGCCGGTGCGGTCCAGCACGCGGTAGGTCGGCAACGGACGGCCCTTGCCTTGGGCCCATTCCTGCAGCGCGGTCTTGGGATCGCGCGGACGGCCCTCGCCGGCCTTGTCGAACTCGTCGGCCCACAGGTCGAGGAACACCTTGCGAGCGGCGTCCAGTCCGCCGTCCTGGTAGAGGGCGGCCATCAGGGCTTCGGTGGCGCCGGCTAGGATCGAGTCGGTCTCGCGACCGCCGATCTTGCTGGACGAGGCCGACAGGCGCAGGGCCGGGCCCAGTTCAGCCTTGCGGGCGACGCGGGCGCAGGTCTCGCGGCTGACAATGGCGTTCAGGCGCGGCGCCAGTTCGCCTTCCTTGGCCTTCGGATAACGATCGGCCAAGGCCTCGGCGGCCAGCAGGCCCAGCACGCGGTCGCCGATGAACTCAAGCACCTCGTTGTCGCGGACCTTCTTGGCCCCGTCCCCGACGCTGGCGTGCGTCAGGGCGCGTTCGAGCAATTCGCGGTCGTTGAACCGATGGCCGATCCGGCGCTCGAGGTCGCCGACGGCGGCGACCCGTCTATCCATGGCTGGTCAGTCCCTTGGGGATCACTTCAGCACGTGGAAGAAGCGGCTCGGACGCGCGTTCAGGAACCAGGTCCAGGGCTTGAACAGGCTGGCCTCGGCGTTCCACGACAGCAGGATGATCTGGGCGCGGCCGACCAGGTTCTCGGCGGGCACGAAGCCTACCCCGACCTCGTCACCGATATACTGGTCCAGTTCGTAGTCCCACTTGCAGGCGCTCTCCGCATAGGGCGATACGCCCGGGTCGAAGCGGCTGTCGGCCGAGTTGTCGCGGTTGTCGCCCATGAAGAAGTAGCAGCCGGCCGGCACGGTATAGACGCCGGTGTTGTCGCCGCGGCTGTCGGGACCGAAGTCCTGGGTGTTGTACTGGCGGCCTTCCGGGTTGGTCTCCTGGAAGCGCTGGACCTGCTGGGTGAAGCCATAGCCGGTATCGACCAGGGCCGGGGCCTGTTCCTTGCGCGGCAAGGCCTTGCCGTTGATAAACACCTGGCCGCCGCGGATCTGGACCTTGTCGCCCGGCAGGCCGATCAGGCGCTTGATGTAGTCCGTGCGGTTGTCGCGCGGCAGCTTGAACACGATGATGTCGCCGCGCGTCGGCGCGCGCCCCAGGATACGGCCCTTGATGATCGGCGGGCTGAACGGGATCGAGTGCTTGCTCCAGCCGTAGCTGAACTTCGACACGATGATGTAGTCGCCCTGATAAAGGTTGGGCTCCATCGAGGCCGACGGGATGGTGAAGGGCTGGAACAGCAGGACCCGCAGCACCAGGGCGATGCCCAGGGCGTAGGCGACGGTCTTGATGATCTCGATGAACTCTGCGACGACGCCCTTCTCTTCGGGCGGCGTGAGGTCGTCG
This sequence comes from Caulobacter sp. FV1ye6ST, assembly GCF_058681225.1. Classification (NCBI taxonomy): domain Bacteria; kingdom Pseudomonadati; phylum Pseudomonadota; class Alphaproteobacteria; order Caulobacterales; family Caulobacteraceae; genus Caulobacter; species Caulobacter sp. FV1ye6ST. The sequence goes on along the minus strand of NZ_CM178733.1, from coordinate 1,767,780 downwards.
GCGGCGTCGGTCATGCGGGCGCGGAGCTCTTCGAAGATGATTGGCCGGCGAACCGGTTCGGCTTTGCTAGACGGGCTTGGCCTGCCGGGCAAGTGCGGCGCGTTAGCTTGGCTTTAAGGCGAAGGTTGGACCCAGCTCGGATCACTACCTAGCTTTAGCCTCCCCCTATCCGCTCATCCCCGCGGAAGCGGGGATGAGCGGCTTTAAGAAGCCTTGGGCAAGGCCTCGATGATCACGAAGGCCTGGGCGTAGGGATGGTCGTCGGTCAGGGAGAGGTGAATCACCGCCTCCATGCCCTCTGGGGTCATGGCCTTCAGCCTTTCCAGCGCGCCGCCGGTCAGGGCCATGGTCGGCTTGCCCGACGGCAGGTTGACCACGCCCATGCCCGCCAGATGCACACCGCGCTTGAGGCCCGTGCCCAGCGCCTTCGAACAGGCCTCCTTGGCCGCGAAACGCTTGGCGTAGCTGGAGGCGCGGTCGGGCTTGCGCTCGGACCGTTTGCGCTCGATCTCGGTGAAGACCTTGTTGGTGAAGCGCTCGCCGAAGCGCTCCAGCGACTTTTCGATCCGCCGGATGTCGCAGAGGTCCGAGCCGATGCCGATGATCACGCGGCTTGCTCCAGCCTTGCCGCGTCCATGAGCGCCCGCATGCGCTGGATGGCCTGCGGCAGGCCGACGAAGATCGCCTCGCCAATCAGGAAGTGGCCGATGTTCAGCTCGGCGATCTCCGGGATCGCGGCGATCGGCTTGACGGTGGCGTAGTCGATGCCGTGGCCAGCGTGGACTTCGAGGCCGAGGCTCGCGGCCAGGGCCGCGCCGGCCTTCAGCCGTTCGAGGATGGCCTCGGCGCGCTCGACATGGCCTTCGCGGGCGGCGTCGCAGTAGGCGCCGGTGTGCAGCTCGATCACCTGGGCGCCGGCGGCGGCCGAGGCGCGGATCTGCTCGGGATCGGCTTCGATGAACAGCGACACCCGCGCCCCGATCGTGCGCAGGCGGGCGGTGGCGTCGGCGATGCGGTTCTGGCCCTTGATCACGTCGAGGCCGCCCTCGGTGGTCACCTCCTCGCGGCGTTCGGGCACCAGGCAGGCGGCGTGCGGCCGCGCCCCGATGGCGATGGCGACCATCTCGTCGGTCACGGCCATCTCGAAGTTCAGCGGCTTGCCGCGCTTGTGGCACAGGTCGGTCAGCACGGCGATGTCGGCGTCGCTGATATGGCGGCGGTCCTCGCGCAGGTGGGCGGTGATGCCGTCGGCGCCGGCGGCCAGGGCCAGTTCCGCCGCCCGCACGGGCTCCGGATACGACGAGCCGCGCGCGTTCCGGATCGTGGCCACGTGGTCGATATTGACGCCCAGTCGCAAGCTCATCCGCTCTTCCCGCTGAAACCCAAGGACTCAAGGACTCGAGGCGAAAGCTATAAGCCCAGCCGCCCGCCTGTGCAGGTGGGAATTTCGCGGGCCGGCGCCAGGGCTGGCGCATGGACAAAGCCGCTCGGGCGCCCAATCGTATACGCTCTACCATTTGGGAGGGGCGTGATGATTTCGAACAAGACCTGGCTCGCCGCGACGGCGGGCGTACTAGCGATCACCTTGGCGAGCTCGCTGGCCACTGGGGCGGGCGCCGCCGACGTCTCGGCCGGCAAGCTCAAGAGCCTGAAGGCCGAGGCCGTGGCCGGCGTCGAGAGCCGCGCCAAGCTGGCTCAGGTGATGAACGACGAGATCTTCTCGTTCGGCGAGCTGGGCTTCCAGGAGGTCGAGACCTCGGCCTACATCACCAAGGTGCTGGAGCAGAACGGCTTCACCATCAAGCGCGGCGTCTCGGGCATTCCGACGGCCTGGACGGCGACCTGGACGCACGGGAGCGGCGGCCCGACCATCGCCTTCGGCAGCGACATCGACTGCATCCCCAAGGCCTCGCAGAAGCCGGGCGTGCCCTGGCACGATCCGATCGTCCCCGGCGCGCCGGGCCACGGCGAGGGCCACAACTCCGGCCAGGCCCTGAATGTCGTCGCCGCCTTGGCGGTCAAGGACGTGATGACCAAGCAGAACATCGCAGGCACGCTGGTCCTGTGGCCCGGCGTCGCCGAGGAGTTGGTGGCCGGCAAGGCCTACATGGTCCGCGACGGCGTGTTCAACGGCGTCGACGCCACCATCTTTACCCACGTCGGCTCGAACCTGCAGACCGCCTGGGGCCAGCCCTCGGGCACGGGCCTCGTCTCGATCAAGTACAATTTCCACGGCGAGTCCGCCCACTCGGCCGGCGCGCCGTGGCGTGGCCGTAGCGCCCTGGACGCGGTCGAGCTGATGGACATGGGCTGGAACATGCGCCGCGAGCACCTCAAGCCCGAGCAGCGCTCGCACTATGTGATCACCGACGGCGGCGACCAGCCCAACGTCGTGCCGTCGGAAGCGACCGTCTGGTACTACTTCCGCGAACAGACCTTCGACGCCATCAAGAAGAACTGGGACATCGGCAACAAGATCGCCAAGGCGGCGGCCGACATGACCGACACCAAGGTTGACTACGCCATCGTCGGCACCGCCGCCCTGCGCCACTTCAACAAGCCGATCGCCGAGGCCGCCCAGAAGAACATCGACGCCGTCGGCCTGCCCAAATGGACCGACGACGAGCAGGCTTTTGCAAAGGCGGTGCAGAAGAACGTCGGCTCGACCAAGCAGGAAGGCCTCGACGTCAAGCTGAAGGGCCTGAAGCCGCCTGAGGAGAAGCCGGAAAGCGGCGGCTCGGACGACATCGGCGACATCTCGTGGATCATGCCCACGATCACCATCAACTACCCGTCGAACATCCCTGACCTGCCCGGCCACCACTGGGCCAACGCCATCTCGATGGCCACGCCCATCGCCCACAAGGGCGTGGTGGCCGGCTCGAAGGTGGTGGCGATGACGGCGCTGGACCTCTTGACCCAGCCCAAGCTGCTGGCCGAGGCCAAGACCTACTTCACCGACGTCCAGACCAAGACCCAGAAGTACGTGCCGATGCTGGCCGCGACCGACAAGCCGCAGACCCAGATCAACGCCAACATCATGGCGACCTTCCGGCCGGAGATGAAGAAGTACTACTACGACCCCGACAAGTACGGGACCTATCTGGAGCAGCTGGGCATCGCCTGGCCGGTCAAGCAGCTGACGCCGCCGGCTGGAAACTAGTGGATATGCGTCGTCCTTGTCCTTCGACAAGCTCAGGATGAGGACGCTTGCAGAGGCCCGAGTAGAAACCTCACCCTGAGCTTGTCGAAGGGCGAGGTTTCGGCCCCTCAGCGCAGCCGGCGGCTGCCCGGATCTTCGATCGGGATGGCCGCCAGCTCCGGCGGCAGGGCGTCGGCCGGATAGGCCGGGACTTCCAGGCTGCACAGCGAGATCAGGGGCACGCCGACATCGACCTTGCCGCCCGAGCGATCGACGATGCAGGCGGCGGCCACGACCTCGCCGCCGGCCTCCTGGATGGCCTGGATGCACTCGCGCGACGACAGGCCGGTGGTGACGATGTCCTCGACCATCACGACCTTCTGGCCGGGCTCCAGGTGGAAGCCGCGACGGAACTTGAAGCTGCCGCCCTCGCGCTCGACATAGATCGACGGCACGTTCAGGTGACGAGCGGTCTCGTAGCCGGGGATGATGCCGCCGACGGCCGGCGAGACGGCGACGTCGACCGCGCCGACCGTGGCGATGATCTTCTCCGCCAGGGCCTTGCAGAGCCGCTCGCAGCGCTCGGGGCGCATGAACACCAGGTTCTTCTGCAGGAAGACCGGGCTATGCAGGCCGCTGGACAGCACGAAGTGGCCTTCGCGCAGGGCCCCTGCGGCGCGGAATTCGTCGAGGACGTCATCGTTGGTCATGAGCGCTGCGTATAGCTCAGGGAGCTGAGTCTTCAAGCGCTGGCTTGCCTGGCAAGGGCGTTTCGGGCTCTACCGCCTCTCATGACCGAAGAAGTTCAACGTCCTCGCGTCGGCTGCGGCGCGGCCATCCTCGATACCCAAGGCCAGCTGCTGCTGGTCAAGCGGGTCAAGAACCCCGAGGCCGACCACTGGGGCGTGCCCGGCGGCAAGCTGGACTGGGGCGAGGCCGCCAGGACCTGCGCCGAGCGCGAGATCCACGAGGAACTGGGCGTCGCCATCAGGGCCGGCCGGGTCCTGGCCGTCACCGACATGGTCGCCGAGGACTATCACTGGGTGGCGATCACCTATGCGGTGGAAAGCTTCGAGGGCGAGCCGGCGATCCAGGAAGCCCACGCGATTCATGAGTGGGGCTGGTTCCCGCTGGACGCCCTGCCCTCGCCGCTGACGGCCGCGACACGGGACGCTGTGGCGGCGCTCAGGGCCTAGAGATTGCCCCCGTAGACCGCGATCGCCTCATCGACCTTGGCCTTCACCGCAGGCGCCAGGCCTCCTGTCCAGACACAGCGGAACGCGTTGCGGAAACTCGGCGAGCGGCGCGCATCGAGCAGGATAGCGTCAACGGCCGCCGGATGCTTCTGCAGCACTTCCTCAATCGGACCCGCCCCCAAGGCTGAAAGCATATGCGCGTCGTCGGTCAGCTCGGTGATGCGACGCGCCACAGAAAGCGCCGCTTCGGCGTCGTCTTCGACCAGTTCCGACAGGTGTTGCCAGGGGTCGTCGTCGAGTTCGAACTCGTTCTCCGGATGGGTCGTGGCGCAGGCCTTGGCCAGCGCTTCCAGGTCCGCGTCCAGCATCAGCCCCGCGTCCGGTCCACGGTCTCGACCGACGGACACGCCCGCAGGGCGGCCTGGATATTGGTCAGGTGCTTAGCGTCGCGCACCTCGACGTCGATGTCAGTGTCGAAGAAGTCGCTCTGCCGGTGGTGCATACGCAGATTGACGATATTGCCGCCGGCCTCGCCGATGATCGTGCAGACCAGGCCCAGCACGCCGGGGGCGTTCTGGATGGTGGCGTGCAGGCGGGTCAACGAGATGGTCGAACGCTCGGCCTCGGGCGTCCAGTTCAGGTCGCGCCAGAGTTCCTCGCGGTCCTCGTATTCGGCCAGGCGCGGACAGTCGATGGTGTGGACGTCGAGCCCTTCACCGTCTTCCCGCAAAATCCCGACGATGCGGTCGCCCGGCACCGGGCTGCAGCAGTGAGCGAAGTGCAGCGAGACGCCCGGCGTCAGGCCGCCGCCGCCCACATAGAGCGTCGCGTCGCGTCCGCCTTCGATCTTGCGGCGGGCCGTGGCGGCTTCGCGCTCGGAATCCTTCATGCCCGGATAGGCGGTTTCCAGCACCTGGCTGGGCGAGACGCGGCCACGGCCGACGGCGTCGAACAGGGTCTCGTCGTTCTCCAGGGCGAAGCGCTCCAGGATCGGCCGCAGCGACACGTCCTTCAGCTTCTTGCCGGCGCGCTCGAAGACCTGCTCCAGCGAGGCGCGGCCCAGGCGCAGGAACTCTTCCTTCTCGGTCTGGCGGATGTGACGGCGGATGGCCGAGCGGGCCCGGCCCGTCACCGTCAGCGAGCGCCAGTCCGGCGGCACCACGGGCTTGGAGCCCCGCACCACCTCGACCACGTCGCCATTGACCAGCGGCGTGCGCAGCGGCTTCAGCTCGCCGTTGATCTTCACGCCGATGCAGGTGTCGCCAACACTGGTGTGGACCGCATAGGCGAAGTCCAGCGGCATCGCGCCCCGCGGCAGGCTGACCAGCTTGCCCTTGGGGGTGAACACGAACACCTGGTCCAGGAACATTTCGAGCTTGGCGTGCTCGACCAGTTCCTCACTGTCGCCGCCGTGCTCCAGCACCTGGACCAGCTGGCGCAGGTTGGCCAGCGGATCGCGGCCGCCGGCGGCTTCCATGCCTTCCAGGTCGAGGCCGTAGGAAGCGTCCTTGTAGCGGAAGTGGGCGGCGACGCCCTCTTCGTTGACGCGGTCCATGGCCTCGGTGCGGATCTGCATCTCGATGCGCATGCCGCGGGGGCCCACGACCGTGGTGTGCAGCGAGCGGTAGTTGTTCCGCTTCGGCGTCGAGATGTAGTCCTTGAAGCGGTCGGGCACGCTGGACCAGGCCCGGTGCACGACGCCGAGGGCGCGGTAGCAGTCTTCCTCGCTGTCGACGATCACGCGGAAGGCATAGATGTCCGACATCTGCGAGAAGCCGATCGACTTGCGCTGCAGCTTCCGCCAGATCGAATAGGGCGACTTCTCGCGGCCGAAGACGCGGGCCGGCAGGGTCGAGGACTCCAGCCGCGCGGCGATTTCCTGGCTGACCAGAGCCACCGCCCCGCCCTGCTCTTCGCGCAAGGTGTCCAGGCGGCGCAGGATGGCGTCGCGGGCGACCGGGTTGGTGTGCTGGAAGCTGAGTTCCTCCAGCTCGATACAGATGCGGTGACAGCCGATGTTGCGGGCCAGGGGCGCGTAGATGTCGCGCGTCTCGCGGGCGATGCGCTCGCGCTTGGCCTGGTTCTTGATGAAGTGCAGCGTCCGCATGTTGTGCAGACGGTCGGCCAGCTTGACCAGCAGGACGCGGACGTCCTTGGAGATGGCAAGGATGAATTTGCGCAGGTTCTCGGCCTGGCGCATGTGCTCGGCCTGCAGCTCGAGCTTGCTGAGCTTGGTGACGCCCTCGACCAGCTCGGCGATCTCGTCGCCGAACAGCTTGGCGATCTCTTCCTTGGTGACCGGGGTGTCCTCGATCACGTCGTGCAGCAGGGCCGTAACGATGGTCGCGGTGTCCAGCCGGTACTCGGTGAGGATGCCGGCCACCTCGATCGGGTGGGCGTAGTAGGGGTCGCCGCTGGCCCGGGTCTGCGAGCCGTGCATCCGCATGGCGTAGACATAGGCGCGATTGAGCAGGGCCTCGTCGGCCGTGGGATCGTAGGCGTGGACCCGCTCGATCAGCTCATATTGGCGAAGGAATTTTGGGCGAGGCTTCGGAGCCTCGGTCGTCGTCGCCGCGGCGGGAGCCACGGAGGAAGACGCGCCCGAATCCCCTCCAGAAGAGGGGGCGTCGGGCGCGCGTTCGGAAAGAGCGGTCGAAGTGGCCGCTCGCAGGGTCAGAGGGTCTGCGCCTTCGGGGCTCAGTACCGCTCCTCCTGACCGCCGTCGCGGTCGCTCTGCAGGGCGCGAACCAGTTCCAGTTCGCTCATCTGCATGTGGCTCGGATCGGCCAGCAGGGCCAGGGTCTCGGCCTCTTCCTCGGCTTCGGTGTGCTCATCGACGCGTTGCAGCGTGCTGATGAGGTGTTCCTTCAGGCCTTCGTGGTCGATGACATCGTCCGCGATCTCGCGCAGGGCGACGACCGGGTTCTTGTCGTTGTCACGGTCGACCATCAGGGCGGCGCCGGCCGAGATGGCGCGGGCGCGGTGCGCGGAGAGCAGAACCAGCGAGAAGCGGTTCGGAACCTTCTCGACGCAATCTTCGACGGTGACGCGGGCCATGAGTTCCTCGGGCTGCCGATTAGCAATCGCAAAATAGGCTTGTGTGCGGCGACACGCAACGCCGCGCACGATTATCCTGCTTTCGCGAGGGGGCGCTTATGCCCCCTTCGCGAGTCAATGTCCAGAGTAGTCCAGATCACCAGACCTTCACGCGCTTTTCCGGCGGCAGGTAGAGGGCGTCGCCTGGCTTCACGCCGAACGCCGCATACCAGTCGTCGATGTTGCGCACCGTCGAGGCGCGGTACTGGTCCGGGGCGTGACCGTCGGTGATCAGTTGCTGGCGCAGGGCCGCCGGACGGGTATAGCCGAGCCAGCTCTGGGCGAAGGCCAGTAAGAAGCGCTGGTCGCCGGTCATGCCGTCGATCACTGGCGCTGGCTTGCCGCCCAGCGAGGCGTGATAGGCGTCCAGCGCCGCGCCCAGGCCGGCGACGTCGGCGATGTTCTCGCTCAGCGTCTGCTTGCCGTTCACCGCCAGATCCGGGAACGGCTTGTAGGCGTCAAACTGGTCCGCAAGCGCCGCGCCGGCCTTCTGGAAGTGGTCGAAGTCGGCCGGAGTCCACCAGTTGCGCAGGCGCCCCTGGCTGTCGAACTGCGCGCCCTGGTCGTCGAAGCTGTGGCTGATCTCGTGGCCGATCGTGGCCCCGGTCGCGCCGTAGTTGGCGGCGGCGTCATTGGCCAGGTCGAAGTTCGGCGGGGCCAGGATGGCGGCCGGGAAGTTCAGGGCGTTCAGCATCGGCAGGTTCACGGCGTTGACCGTCTGCGGCGTCATCACCCACTCGCCGCGATCGACCGGCTGGCCCAGCTTGGCGAGGTCGGTGGCGTAGTCAAAGGCTTCCGCGCGCTGCACGTTGCCGAACGCGTCGCCGCGCACCACCGCATAGGCCGAGTAGTCGCGCCACGCATCCGGATAGCCGACGCCGACCTTCAGCACCGCCACCTTCCTGCGGGCCTCGGCCTTGGTCGCGGGGTCCATCCAGTCCAGACCGTCGATGCGCTTCTCGAAGGCGACCTTCATATTGTCGACCATGGCCGTCACTTCGGCTTTCGCCTGGGCCGAGAAGTACTTGTCGGCATAGAGCTTGCCGACCGCCTCGCCGAGCACGGCGTTGGTCGAGCCGACCGCCCGCTTCCAGCGCGGCGACAGCCGCGGCGTGCCCTGCAGGCCCTGGCCGTAGAAGGCGAAGCGCTCGTCGACGAAGGCCTTGGGCAGGACGTTGCTGTAGTGGTCCATCAGGTGGAAGGTCAGGTAGTCCTTCCAGGTGTCCAGAGAGACGCTGGCCACGGCCTTGCCCAAGCCGGTGACCATGCTCGGATGCCAGACGATGAAGCGCGGTTGGCCCGACAGCTTGGCGGCGGCGAAGAAGGCGCTCCAGTCGAGGCCTGGGGCCTTGGCCGCGAAATCGGCCGGGGTCCAGCTGTTGTTGGCCTTCTGGACGTCGGCGCTGTCGGCGCGCGTGCCCGAGGCCTGGGCCAGCTGGGTCTCCAGCGCCACGATCGCCTTGGCCTTGGCCGCCGCGTTGGCGACGCCGCCCAGGGTCAGGATCTTTTCGACGTGGGCCAGGTACTTGGTCCGCGCCTCGACCATCGAGGGCTTGTCCGAGACGTAGTACTCGCGGTCGGGCATGCCGAGACCGCCCTGCAGCAGGAACGGCGCGTACTTGCTGGTGTCGTCGAACGACGGCGAGACCCACAGGCCCAGCACGTTGTCGGTGTAGAAATCGGTGGCGTTCAGGGCGTCCACGTCGGCGCGGATATTGCCGCCCAGCACCTTGGCCAGCTGCGTCTTGTCCTTGATCGCGGCGATGCGGGACAGGTCGGCCTTCAGCGGCGTCAGGCCTTTGGCCTCGATGCCGGCCTCGTCCATGTAGCTGGCGTAGTAGTCGCCGACCTTCTTGCCGTCGCCCGCCCCGCCCTTGGCGGCGTCCTGGATCAGGTCGACCGTGCGCTTGTTGGCCTCCTCGACCATCACCGCGGTGATGCCGTAGCTGCTGCGGTCGGCCGGGATCGGGTGGGCCTTGACCCACTTGTCGTTGGCATAGGTCCAGAAGTCGTCGCCCGGCTTGATGGATTTCTCGATCGAGGTCAGGTCGACGCCGCTCTTGGCGGCCATTTGGGCCTGGGCGAAGGCGGCGGGCGCGGCGGTGAGTAGAGCGCACGCGGCGGCGCAGGCGAGCAGCGAACGAGTCAGGGTCATGTGCGTGGTCCAGATGAGCGTGCGGGACGCTTTGCAGGGAATGGGGCGCCGAAATTTGGCCGGACTATGGGCGACGCTTCATCCGAACGGGAATTAAACCTTGGCAATGGAGCGCGCGTCGCGACCGACGCTGGCGTTCGCCGCTAGCCGGAAGGCCGGCTCGCCGCTGACGGGGTGGACCCAGGCCGAGGCCAGCTCGGCCAGCGGTCCCATCACGAACAGCCGGTCCTGGGCGCGCGGATGCGGCAAGACGAGGTCGCCGTCCAATACCGTCCGGCCGTGGGCGATGAGATCGAGGTCCAGGGTGCGCGGCGCGTTGGCCTCTCCCCTCGCCCTTCCAAAACGCTCCTCGATCCTGTGAAGCGCCGCCAGGGTCTCGTCCGGCGACAGGTCGGTGGTCACGATGGCCACGCCGTTCAGATATTCGGGCCCCGCGGGATCTGGCCACGCCGCCGAGCTCCACCAGGTCGAGCGCGTCGTCAGCGTCAGTCCCACGTCCGGCAGAGCCGCTAGCGCGGCTTCCAACAGCGCCTCGCGACTCGTATAGGGTCCGGGCAGATTGCTGCCGAGCGCCACGATCACGGCCTCGTCCAAGTCATTTCGAGCGACCTGATTTTTCAAGGGATTACCGTGACCTTCTATCCGACCGACCGTCTGGCGTTGTTCATCGACGGCGCCAATCTCTATTCCGCCGCCAAGTCCCTGGGCTTCGACATCGACTACCGCAAGCTGCTCGACGAGTTCAAAAAGCGCGGCGTCCTGATCCGGGCCTACTACTATACCGCGATAGCCGAGAACGACGACTATTCGCCCATCCGCCCCCTCGTCGACTGGCTGGACTACAACGGCTTCACCCTGGTGACCAAGCCAGCCCGCGAGTTCACCGACAGCCAGGGCCGCAAGCGCTGGCGCGGCGACATGGACATCGAGATCGCGGTCGACATGCTGCAGATCGCCGAAACGGCCGACCACCTGGTGCTGTTCTCCGGCGACGGCGACTTCCGCGCCGTGGTCGAGGCTGTCCAGCGCAAGGGCCGCCGCGTCACCGTGGTCTCGACCATGAAGAGCCAGCCGCCGATGACCAGCGACGACCTGCGCCGCCAGGCCGACAACTTCGTCGACCTCGCCGATCTCGGGAACATCATCGGCCGCCCGCAGCGGGTCCAGCCTCGCCCGGCGGCGGACACCCGCACCCTGGCCGAACGCGAAGCCGACGACGAGTATTGAGATGAGCCAGGTTTCCAACATCGTCGGCGAGACCGTCCCCAACCCCGCCGAACCGCCGCGCGACTGCCCGCTGTGCCCGCGCCTGGTGGCCTATCGCCGCGAGAACCAGGCGCTCTATCCGGACTGGTTCAACGGCCCTGCCCCGTCGTTCGGCGACAAGGATGCGCGCTTGCTGGTCGCCGGCCTGGCCCCCGGCCGCAAGGGCGCCAACCGCACGGGCCGGCCGTTCACCGGGGACTATGCCGGGACGCTGCTCTACGACACGATGATCAAGTTCGGCTTCGCCACCGGCAAGTTCGAGGCGCGCCCCGATGACTCGCTCCAGCTGGTCGGCGCGGCGGTGACCAACGCCGTCCGCTGCGCCCCGCCCGGCAACAAGCCCGAGACCTCGGAAGAGAACAACTGCCGCCCGTTCCTCACCGCGCGGCTGGAGATGTTCCCCAACCTGAAGGCCATCGTCACCCTCGGCGACGTCTCCCGGCGCAATGTGCTGAAGGCCCTGGGCCTGAAGGCTTCGGCGGGCGTTCCCGGCCACGGTTCGGAGTTCCAGGCCGGTCCCTATCGGATCTTCAACAGCTACCACTGCTCGCGCCTGAACACGAACACCGGCCGCCTGACGACGCCGATGTTCGAGGACCTGTTCGCGCGGGTTAAGGCCTATCTGGACGAGGACGCCTAGACCTTCACCGTCCGTCCTTCCCGCGCCGCGCGGTAGATCGCCTCGATCAGGCGCATGTCCTTGAGGCCCTCCTCGCCGGGCACGATCGGCTCCCGGCCGGTGAGGATGCACTCGGAGAGGTGGTCCAGCTGGGCCGAGAACTGGTTCTTGGCTTGCGAGGTCGGCTCGAGTGGGCCGGTCTGGCCATTCAGCGACGCCCGCATCGCCTGGCCCTGGTAGCTGGTGGCCGGCTCGATCTCGACCCAGCCCTTCGGCCCCGAGACGCGGTAGCGGTTGACGTTGGTCGTGTAGGTCGAATTGCAGTTGGCCACCGCGCCAGACGGGAACAGCAGCTGGAAGCCGACGATGTCCTCCACTTCCTTGAAGCGGATGTTGGAGCGGTCGGTGGACTCGAAGGCGTTGACGGCCACGGGCTCCTCGCCGGCCAGGTAGCGGGCGGCGTTCAAGCTGTAGATGCCGATGTCCATCAGGCTGCCGCCGCCGGAAAGGGTCCGCTTCAGCCGCCACTGGGTCGGATCGCCGATCGTGAATCCGTGGTCGGCGACGATGGTCCGCACCGGCCCGAAGGCCCCCTCCCGCGAAAGCTTGATGGCCTCGATATTGTGGGCCTGGAAGCGACTGCGATAGCCGATCATCAGCTTGCGGCCGGCCTTTTTGCAAGCGGCGATCATCGCCTCGGCGTCGGCCGAGTTCGTCGCCATCGGCTTCTCGCACATCACGTGTTTGCCGGCCTTGGCCGCCCGCTCGGTGAACACCCGGTGCAGGCTGTTGGGGGTGATGACATAGACGATGTCGACGTCCGGATTGTCGGCGATCCTGTCGAAGGTCTCGTAGCTGTAGCGGTGGCTCTCCGGGATGCCGTACTGCTCGCCGAACGTCTTCAGCTTCTCGGGCGTGCCGCTGACCAGGGCCACCAGCTTGGAGTGCTCGCACTCGGCGAAGCGGGGCATGATGATCTTGGTGGCGTAGTAGCCCAGGCCCAGGATCGCGTAGCCCAGCTTGCGGCCGGGCTCCGCCGCCTCGGCCTCCAAAGATGGGGCGGTTAGTGGCAGCGTAGCGGCGAGACCAGCCGCCAGGAATGTCCGCTTGCTGATCTCGTCCATGTCGCTCTCTCCTACCAGGCCAGGCCGGAAGTCTTGGTGCGCACGCGCGCCACGATGTGATTGGAGGTCAAGAACAGCGTCTTGCCGTCCTCGCCGAACGCGCAGTTGGCGGCCGGCCCGCCGGTCTCGATGACGCCTAGCAGCTTGGCCTCCGGCGTCAGGATCATGATCCCGCCCGGCCCGCTGGCGAACAGGTTGCCCTTGGCGTCGACTTTCATGCCGTCCGGCAGGCCCGGGCCGCCGGCCTTGAGCAACTCGGAAGCGTCGAAGAACACCTTTGACGACCTGGGCAGGCCGTCCGCGCCCAGGTCGTAGGCCATGATCACCGGCCGCTTGGGGTCCGAGATCGAGACGTAGAGCCGCTTGCCATCCAGCGACAGACCCACGCCGTTCGGGAACGACAGCGTGTCGTCGACCAGCGCCACCTCACCGTTCGGGCGCAGCAGATAGACGCCGTTAAACGCCAGTTCCTTGGCCGGCGAGGCGTCGCCGCCTTCCAAGCCGTAGGGCGGATCGGTGAAGTAGAGCGAGCCCTTCAGCGCCCCATCGCGGACCTCGACCAGGTCGTTGGGGCTGTTGAATTTCTTGCCCTTGTAGACGCCGGCCATAACCGTCTTCTTCTTGGTCGCCAGATCCACCTTGGCCAGGCCGCGATTGCCGCAGTCGGCGATGACCAGGTCCCCGGCCAGGGTGATGATCGCGCCGTTCGAGCCGGCCTCGCGGAAGATCTTGGTCGGCGGGCCGTCATAGCCGGACGGCTTGAGGAACTCGGTCTTCCCGGTCTTGGGCGTCCAGCGGTACATGACGTTGCCGGGCACGTCCGAGAACAGCAGGGACTTGCTTTCCCAGTGCCAGGCCGGCCCCTCGGCCCAGGTGATCCCATCGGCGATCTGCTCGATCGGCGCATGGACGTCGAGGATGGCGTCCAGCTCCGGCGAGAGGCGGCGGATCTTGCCGATCTTCGGATAGGCCGGCGAAGCGGCCAGGGCCTGTCCGCCAGCGATCAGGGCGGCTCCGGCGCCCAGCACGGCGCGACGGGTGGTCATGGCGATCTCCGCTTCTTCTTTGTCAGAGGGTTATGAGGCGACGTCGATGTTACCGCAACCAACGTTCGACTAAAGTCGCACACGCGGAACCGCGTCCAGCCAGCGGGCGTAGGCGGCCTCGCGCTCGTGGTCCTTGATCGACGGCGACAGGGTCTCGGCGGCGGGACTGGCCTCGGCCGCTTCTTCCACCGAGGCGTAGAGCCCCGCGCCCACGCCGGCGAACAAGGCCGCGCCCAGGGCCGTGGTCTCCTGGTAGCTGGCGCGGCGCACCGACATTCCAGTCAGGTCGGCCAGCCGCTGCGAGAACCAGGCGCTCTTGGACATGCCGCCGTCGATGCGTAGCTGCGCGGCTTCCCCGAAGGCCGAGGGCGCGTCGGCGCGCATGGCCTCGATCAGGTCGCGGCTTTGCAAGGCGCACGCGTCGAAGGTCGCCGCGGCGATCTCCGGCAGGCCGGCGTCGCGGGTCAGGCCGAAGATGCCGCCCCGCGCCTTGGCGTCCCACCAGGGCGCGCCCAGGCCGGTGAAGGCCGGCACCACCACGACGCCGTGGTCGGCCTTGGCCGCCCGGGCCAGGGCCTCGGCCGCGCGCGGGCCGCCGGTGACGCCCAGACCCTCGCCCAGCCACTGGATCGCCGCCCCCGCCACGAAGATCGAGCCTTCCAGGGCATAGGTGGTCCTGCCTCCGACCCGCGCCGCCACCGTGGTCAACAGGCGCGAGCGCGAGACCGGACGATCCTCGCCGGTGTTGATCAGCATGAAGCAGCCGGTGCCGTAGGTGGCCTTCATCTGGCCCGGCGCGACGCAGCCCTGCCCCATCAGCGCGGCCTGCTGGTCGCCGGCCGCGCCGCGGATCGGAACGGGGCGACCCAGCAGCTCGGCGCTCGTCTCGCCATAGTCGTCGACACAGTCCAGCACCTTGGGCAGCAGGGGCGCGGGAACCTTGAACAGGTCCAGCATCTCGAGCGACCAGTCCTGCGCGCCGATGTCGAACAGCAGGGTGCGCGAGGCGTTGGTGGCGTCGGTGGCGTGCACCGCCCCGCCGGTCAGCCGCCAGATCACCCAGCAGTCCATGGTGCCGCACAGCAAGCCGCCCGCCTCGGCCCGCGCTCGCGCGCCCGGGACCCGGTCGAGGATCCAGGCGATCTTAGTGGCCGAGAAATAGGGATCCAGCAGCAGCCCCGTCACCTCGGTGACGCGCGGCTCGTGGCCCGCCGCCTTCAGCGTCGCGCATACCTCGGCCGTGCGGCGGTCCTGCCAGACGACGGCCGGATGGATCGGGCGGCCGGTGGCGCGGTCCCAGACCACCACCGTCTCGCGCTGGTTGGTGATGCCGATGGCGGCGATGGCGTCCGCCCTGCCCGAGGTTTCGACCACTTCACGCAGCACCGCGACGCAGGCGGCGTAGATCTCCTCGGCGTCGTGCTCGACCCAGCCGTCGCGCGGATAGCTCTGGCGGAGCGGACGCGAGGCCTCGCCCTGGGATTGGCCGGCGCGGTCGAACAGGATGGCCCGGGTGCTGGTCGTGCCCTGGTCCAGGGCCAGGATCAGGTCCCTTTCGGTATCTGGGGTCACGTATCCTCCGCTCCAGCTTGCGACATCTCGACGCGCAACGGCGCATCGGCGTTCTTGGCCTGTTTAAGCATGTTTTCATTTGGGGGCCGCAAGGTCATCCTGATCGGGTCTTCCGGATTCGAAGGAGCGGGCCATCCAAGCCGTCGAGATCGCATCGCTCATGAAGCTGGCTCGCAGTCGCGAGCCCGGCGATCGTGAACGTTTGCTCACCGGGATCATCGATCTCTGCGAGGCCGGCCAGGCCAGCGGCGAGCCGACCGACCCCGACATCCAGGCCCTGCTCAATTCCATCTTCATGACCCTGGTGGTCGAGGCCGAGCGCGACATCCGCCACCGGCTGTCCGAACGCCTGGCCGACGCCGACTGGGCGCCCTCGGCCCTGATCAACATCATGGCGCTGGACGAGATCGACATTGCCCGCCCGATCATCGCCCGCAGCCCGGTGCTGCAGGATCACGACCTGATCCGCCTGCTGGTCCAGGCGACGCTGGAACACCAGATCGAGATCGCCCGACGCCCGCACCTGCAGGCGCAGGTGGTCGAGGCCATCATCAGCCGCGACGAACCCGCCGTGCTGACCGCCCTGGCCTCGAACGACACCGCCCAGATCTCGCCCGACGCCATGAGCCGGCTGGTGAATCGCTCGCGCGAGGTTGTCGCCCTGCGCTCGCCCTTGGCCCGGCACCCGAAGCTTTCCACCGACCTGGCCGAGCAGCTCTATTTGCTGGTCGGCCGCGCGCTGCGCGACGCCCTGACGGCGCGTTTCCAGCTGGATCCGTCCAAGATGCAGGCCGCCGTCCACGACGCCCTGCACGCGGCCCATCGCGGCGACGCCAACAGCGAGGCGGTCGGCCCGGTCGAGCTCGACGAGGACCGCGAGGAGATGGAGCGCTCGCTGATCGAGAAGCTCGATTCCGCCGGCCAGCTGCGTCCAGGCTACCTGCTGCGCGTGCTGCGCGAAGGCCGGCTGCAGCTGTTCGTCATGGCCCTGGCGCGCCTGGGCAAGTTCGAGCCCGTCCAGATCCGCCGCGCCATAGACAGCGGCCGTCCCGAGCTGCTGGCCTTGGCCTGCTCGGCCGTGGGCATCGACCGCAGCGTTTTCCCGACCATCCTGGAGCATGTCCGCCAGCTGAACGGCGGACGTCCGGGCGGCGGCGACGAGGGCGTGCGCCGCGCCGCCAGCGCCTTTGGCCCCTTCACGCCGGACATCGCCGGCATGGCTTTCCGCCAGGCCGTCGGCCAAGCCTGATCCGACGGCCTGATCCGGCGTTTGACAAGCCCGTAGGCTTCCCGCCACTTGGCCGCATGTACCAAGCGCAACCCTTCGTGACTCGCCTGTCCTTCAAGGCCAGCGACCGACCCGAAGCCCAGGAAGCGCGGGAACGGCTGATGGCCCGCTATGGCGATGTCGGCGACCAGAACGCCCAGGTCATCGTGGCGCTGGGGGGCGACGGCTTCATGCTGGAGACCCTCCACGAGGCGATCGCCAGCCAGACGCCGATCTACGGCATGAATCGCGGGTCGGTAGGCTTCCTGATGAACGAATATTCGGAGGACGGCCTGCTGGAGCGGATCAACGCCGCCGAGCGCGCCGTCATCCATCCGCTGGCCATGGTCGCCATCGATTCGAACCGGAAGCAGCACCGGGCCTTGGCCATCAACGAGGTCTCGCTGCTGCGCCAGACGCGCCAGACCGCCAAGCTGCGCATCTCGATCGACGGCAAGGTGCGGATGGGCGAGCTGGTCTGCGACGGCGCCCTGCTGGCCACCCCGGCCGGGTCGACCGCCTACAATCTTTCGGCGCACGGCCCGATCATCCCGATCGACGGCCAGGTGCTGGCCCTGACGCCGATCAGCGCCTTCCGTCCCCGCCGCTGGCGCGGCGCCCTGCTGCCGCAGTCCTCGCGGGTCACCTTCGAGATCCTGGAAGCCGACAAGCGCCCCGTCAGCGCCGTGGCGGACAACTTCGAGGTCCGCGACGTGCTGGAGGTGCACATCTCCGAAGACCGGGGCACCTCGCTGTCGATGCTTTTCGACGCCGGCCGCAGCCTGGAGGAAAGAGTTCTGGCCGAGCAGTTCTCCGCTTAAGTCTGGCGCCTGAGACGTTGGGTCGCGGAAAGCGGCGTCTCATCTAATATTAACGCCTGCTATGTTAGCGCTTACCCAACTATCCGCCGCTGGGGAGGCGCCCGTGACGAATAAGACCGCTGAAGTGATCCAGGTGCCGAACATGCTCAAGCTCAAGGTGGGCGGGCGTGGCGGAATCGACATGGCGGCCATAGCGAAGGCCGAGGCGGCGCTGAAGAGCCTGTCCGGCAACTTCGCCCAGTGGCTGAACGACGAGATCGTCAAGCTGGAGGCCGCCCGCCAGGACGTCCGCACCGCAGGCCTGAACGCCCAGACGGTCGAGACCCTCTATCTACGCGCCCACGACCTGAAGGGCCTCGGCGCCACCTACGAATTCCCGCTGATCACCCGTCTGGCCGCCTCGCTCTGCAAGCTGATCGACGATCCGGACACCCGCCTGTCGGCGCCGATGTTCCTGGTCGACGCCCACATCGACGCGATCAAGGCCTGCGTGCGCGACGACATCAAGGTCGATACGCACCCGGTCGGCAAGGCGCTGATCACCGAGCTGGAAGCCCGCGTCACCGAGTATCTGGGCAGCGCGGCGTAGTCGCTCAAAGGCCGAACAGGCCCTTGAGATAGGGATTGAGCATCCGGCCCTCCGGGTCCAGCGCCTGGCGCACCGCCAGGAAGTCCTTCCAGCGCGGATAGATCGCCTCCAGCTGGCCGCCGTTCAGCGTGTGCAGCTTGCCCCAGTGCGGCCGGCCGTCGTAGCGGCGGAAGATCGGCTCGATCAAGGTGTACAGGAACGTGAAGTCGTCGCGGTAGTAGGCATGCACCGCGACCGAGCCGCGCGGCCCGCCCTGGAATGGCGACAGCCACGCCTCGTCCGGTGCGATGCGGCGCACCTCGATCGGAAAGAAGACGTCCGGCCGCTCCTTCTCGATGGTGCGAACCACCTCCTCCAGCGCCTTCAGCTGGTTCTCGACGGGGAGATGGAACTCCATCTCGTTGAAGCGCACCGGCCGCTCGGTCGACAGCAGCTTCCAGCCCTCGTCGACCGCGGTCTCCGGCTTGGCGGTCGACAGCAGCGCGTGGGCGGCGGCCTTGCGCAGCGGCGTGGCGAAGCCGAGCAGGTTGCGTAGTCCTCGCAGCGCCTGAAGGAACTCGGTGTCTTGGTCCGGGCCACGCGGTTCGGCCGGATCGTCGGTCTCGTCATGGCTTATATTAGCCGCCAGTCCCGTGAACGGCACGGCGTAGAACTCAAAGTTGCGGTGCTGGGCCCAGCGCGTCTCGGCCTTGGCGAGCGCTTCCTCGAACGGTTCCAGCCAGACGCGGCGGCGCAGGCGCCGGTTGGCGCTGGTCTTGATCCGAACCTGGGTGATGACGCCCAACGCGCCCAGCGAGACGCGGGCGGCCTGGAACACCTCGGGGTTCCTGGTCGCGTCGGCGTCGATGACCTTGCCCGAGGGCGTGACCAGCCGCAGGCCCGTGACGCTGCCATGCATGGCCTGGATCCTGGCGCCCGTGCCGTGGGTCGCCGTGCCCAGCGCGCCGCCCAGCGACTGCTTGTTGATGTCGGGCAGGTTGGGCAGCGCCCGGCCCTTCCCGGCCAGCATCGGACCCAGGGCGCCCAGCCGCGTGCCGGTGCGGACGATCGCCTCGTCACCCTCCCAGCCGACCACGCCCGATAGCGAGTCCAGCGAGATCAATGTGCCGTTGGTGGGCGCCAGGGCGGTGAACGAGTGTCCCGCGCCGACGGGGCGGATCGGAGCTTGCGCGACCTTCAGCACGGTGGCCAGTTCGCCCTCGTCCTTGGGCGCCAGGCGGGCGGCGGGATAGGCGTGCTGGACGCCGGACCAGTTGCGCCAAAGCAGCCTGCCCTGAGCGTCGACCGAGGGCGGCGACGGCGGTTCGGGCTTGTCTCCGGTGGCGACCTTGTAGGCGGCGACGCCGCCGCCGGCGACCACCACCGCCCCCGTCGCGCCCGCGATCAGGGCTCCGCGCCTGGAGATCATCGCTTCCCCGCCTCTATTTCGCGGGGTCTTCGCGCCCCGCCATGAATCGTATGAGGGCCTGGAAATCGGCCGGGGTGCAAGTCGCGCACTGACCCGTCGCCGGCATGGCGTTGTAGCCCTGGATCGCATGATCCAGCAGCGTGGCCTCGCCCTGCTCCCAGCGAGCGTCCCAGGCGGCGCGGTCGTGGACCAGCGGCGCGCCCGTGCCCGGGATGGCGTGGCAGGCGTGGCAGGAGGTCTCGTACAGGCCCGAGAGACGCGCGTCGGCGGGGCGCAAGGCCAGGGCCTGCTCCGGCGTCGGCGGCGGCGCGGTCTTGGCCCCGCAAGCCGACAGGGTCAGGGCGGCGACGACCAACGCCACCCGCATCATGCGATCCCCGTCAGGCGCTTGGCGGCCGTCACGGTGTTGGCCAGCAGGCACGCGATGGTCATCGGCCCGACGCCCCCAGGAACCGGCGTGATCGCGCCGGCGACCTCGCGAACCTCGTCGAAGGCGACGTCGCCGACAAGTCGGGTCTTGCCGGCCGCGGCGGCTTCGGGATCGCGGGCCGGAAAGCGGCTGATGCCGACGTCGATCACCACCGCGCCCAGCTTGACCCAATCGGCCTTGACCATCTCGGCCCGGCCGACGGCGGCGACGACGATATCGGCCTGGCGGACGATCGACGGCAGGTCCTTGGAGCGCGAGTGGGCGATGGTCACGGTGCAGTCGGCGGCCAGCAGCAGCTGGGCCATCGGCTTGCCCATCAGGTTCGAGCGGCCGATGACCACGGCGGTCTTGCCCGAGAGATCCCCGATCACGTCCTTCAGCAGCATCATGCAGCCGGTCGGCGTGCAGGGCGCCAGGGCCGGCAGGCCGCTGGCCAGGCGGCCGGCGTTGGTCACGGTCAGGCCGTCGACGTCCTTGTCCGGCGACAGGGCCGCCACGACGTCCATCTGGCTGATGTGGGCCGGCACCGGGAACTGGACCAGCACGCCGTGAATCTTCGGATCGGCGTTCAGCTTGGCGACCACGGCCAGCAACTCGTCCTGCGTGGTTTCGGCCGGCAGGCGATGGGTCTCGGAATACATGCCGGCGGCCTCGGTCTGCTCGCCCTTGTTGCGGACATAGACCTGGCTTGCGGGGTCCTCGCCGACCAGCACCACGGCCAGACCCGGGGTGAGCCCGTGCCGCGCCTTCAGCTCGGCGACCTCCACGGCGATCTTCGCCCGCAGATCGGCCGCGAAGGCCTTGCCGTCGATGAGTTTGCCCTGCGCCATGGTGCTTCTCCTGCCTGGCCCGTCCCTAAACGCTGGAGGCGAGACTCGCAATGTCGAGGGGTTGACCACGGTTCGGCCCCGGCGTGTGCTCAGGCCATGACCCAGTCTTTTCCGACTCCCGCCGCCCACGCCCAAGAGCTGCTGGCTAGGCTCGGCGTCCCGGCCCTGCCCGCCGACGCCGGTCACGCCGCGCGCGGCCCGATCGACGGCCAGGTCCTGACCCACGTCACCTTCGATGACGCCCGCGAGATCGGGGCCAAGGTCTCGGCGGCCTGCCGCGCCTTCGCCGCCTGGCGCGTCGTCCCCGCCCCGCGTCGCGGCGAACTGGTCCGGCTGTTCGGCGAGGAACTGCGCGCGGCCAAGCCGGATCTGGCCGCCCTGGTCACCCTGGAAGCCGGCAAGATCGCCTCCGAAGCGGCCGGCGAGGTCCAGGAGATGATCGACATCTGCGACTTCGCCGTGGGCCTGTCGCGCCAGCTGCACGGTCTGACCATCGCCTCGGAGCGTCCCGGCCACGCCATGCGCGAGACCTGGCATCCCCTGGGCCCCGTGGCGGTGATCAGCGCCTTCAACTTCCCGGTCGCCGTCTGGGCCTGGAACGCGTGCCTGGCCGTGGTGTGCGGTGATCCGGTGATCTGGAAGCCGTCCGAGAAGACGCCGCTGACAGCCCTGGCCACACACGCCATCCTGCAACGCGCCCTGGCCCGGTTCGAGGACGCCCCCGACGGCCTCTGCGCCGTGATCCAGGGCGGCCGCGACGCCGGCGAGCGTCTGGCCCGCGATCCCCGCATCGCCCTGGTCAGCGCCACCGGCTCGACCCGCATGGGCCGCGCCGTGGCCCCGATGGTCGCCGAACGCTTCGGCCGCTCGATCCTGGAGTTGGGCGGTAACAACGCCATGATCGTCACGCCCTCGGCCGACCTGTCGCTGGCCCTGCGCGCCATCGTTTTCTCGGCGGCGGGCACGGCGGGCCAGCGCTGCACGTCCCTGCGCCGCCTGATCGTCCACGAGAGCCTGGTCGACAAGGTAGCCGACGCGGTCGAGACCGCCTTCCAGCGCCTGCCGGTGGGCGATCCGCGCCAGGCCGCGACGCTGCTCGGCCCGCTGATCGACAAGGCCGCCTATGACGCCTTCGTCGAGGCCATGAACCAGGTCCGCGCCGAGGGCGGCGCCATCGCCGGCGGCGAGCGCCTGCTGATCGACGAGCACCCGGACGCCTACTATGTCCGCCCCGCCCTGGCGCGCCTGCCGGCCGCGACCGCCTGCATGCAGCGCGAGACCTTCGCCCCGCTGCTGCATGTCGTGCCCTATGCGGATTTCGACGAAGCCATCGCGATCCAGAACGACGTGCCCCAGGGCCTATCGTCGTGCGTCATGACCAACGACGTCCGTGAGGCCGAGGGCTTCCTGTCGGCCGCCGGCAGCGACTGCGGTATCGCCAACGTCAATATCGGTCCCTCCGGCGCCGAGATCGGCGGCGCGTTCGGCGGCGAGAAGGACACTGGCGGCGGTCGCGAGAGCGGTTCGGACAGCTGGAAGCAGTACATGCGCCGGCAGACGGCGACGGTGAACTATTCCGGCGCCCTGCCGCTGGCACAGGGGGTGCGCTTCGATCTTTAGCGCGCCCTTGCCGTCCGCCCTCGCAAACGGCATAAGCCCTCACCTCGGGTCCCAGGCCCATGCCGGCGTAGCACAGCGGTAGTGCAGCGGTTTTGTAAACCGAAGGTCGGGAGTTCGATCCTCTCCGCCGGCACCAGTTTCCTCAGGTCTTCCTTCTCTTCAGGCCCCGCGCGATGACCGCCATCCTCTTCATCGACGCCGACGCCTGCCCCGTGAAGGACGAGGCCTACAAGGTCGCCGCGCGCCACGGCTTCAAGACCTTCGTGGTGTCCAACAGCTGGATCCGCGTGCCGCTGACACCGGTCATCGAGCAGATCGTGGTCGACGCCGGTCCGGACGTCGCCGACGACTGGATCGCCGAGCGCTGCGGCCCGGGCGACGTGGTGGTGACCAACGACATTCCGTTGGCCGACCGCGTACTGAAGGCCGGCGGCGCGGCCGTCGCGCCGAACGGGCGAGTGTTCACCCACGACACGATCGGTGTGGCCCTGGCCTCGCGCTCGATCGGCGAGCACCTGCGGTCGATGGGCGAGGTCACCAAGGGGCCCGCAGCCTTCGCCAACGCAGACCGTTCGCGGTTCCTGCAAGCTTTGGATCAGCTGGTGGTCAAGGCCAAGCGAGCGGTCCCGAAATGATCGAGATCACGTCCTGGCTGCGGATCGACGAGGACGAACTGGTCTGGAAGGCCACCCGCGCCTCCGGCCCCGGCGGCCAGCACGTCAACAAGACCTCGACGGCGATCGAGCTGCGGTTCGACGTTCGGAACTCCCCTGCCCTGCCCGAGGACGTCAAGGCGCGGCTGGAGGCCCTGGCCGGCAGCCGCCTGACCCAGGACGGAGTGCTGATCCTGTTCTCTCAGGGCTCGCGCTCGCAGGAGATGAACCGCCAGGACGCCCAGGAACGCCTCGTCGACCTGATCCGCCGCGCGACCGAAAAACCCAAGCCGCGGCGGCCGACCAAGCCCACCTATTCCAGCAAGCTCAAGCGGCTGGACGGCAAGGCCAAGCGCGGCACGGTGAAGTCCGGGCGCGGACGGGTGAAGTTCGACGACTGAGGGACTAAACCATCTCCGGCGGCGCAGGGGCCGAGAAGGCGATCACGTCCTGCTTCCAGTCCGGCTCGACGATCAGACCCGACAGCATCTTCTGCAGGTAGCGGGTCATGGCCGCCTGTTCTTCCGTGGTCAGATTGGCGCAGATGTCGCGGTTCAGCGGCCGGATCTCGGCGCGGATCTTCTCGAGCAGCATGCGACCGGCTTCGGTAAGGCAGATGACCACGATCCGGCGGTCGGCGGGCGAGGCCTTGCGCGCCACCAGGCCGTCATTGATCAGGCCGTCTATCGAACGCGTCAGTGTCGTGCGGTCGGTGGCCGCCAGCTTGGCCAGCCGGGTCATGGACAGATTGCCGAACCGACGCAACGAGATCATCGCCACCCACTTGGCGAACGTCAGGCCGTGTCGGGCCAGGAGATCGGTCGCCATGGCGCGGCGATGCTGTTCGGTCTGATAGAGTAGATAGCTCAGATAACTCGGCAGCGGCAGCGCATGGTCATCGACCAGGTCCCTCCGCTCTTCCCCCTCACGCATAGTCGTTTTCCGCCCCCACAAAACGGCGCTCTGTGTCTCACACGGTTAACGGCCATGCAATCTACGGAGCCTGCGGGAAAACGAAAAACCCCGCGAAAGGCTTCGCGGGGTCATCTCGTTCAATTTAGACGGGAATTTCACGCCGCGGCGGCGCGATTTCGGCTCAGGCCACGGCTCAACCAGTCGTCGGGATAGGTCTCGCGCACGGTGATCGACTTGAACTGGGTGACGGGGATGCTGGCGTGGTCGCCGGGGTTGAGATCGCGCGACACCGAGTGGCCGGCGAACTCCTCGATGATGGTGATCACTTGGCTGCTGCCGGCGGCGTTCTCGATGAGGACCATGTTCATGGGGTTCTGCTCGGGGATCGAGTGAGAAGGAAAATCGGTCGGAGGAAGCGGGCGCGGCCAGCCTTACATCGGGCTCGGCTGGACGCGTTCCTTGAGGCCCTTCAGAGCCCAGGCCTCAACAGCTTGGCCATTGCCAAGGCGGCGGAAGGCGCCGGCGGTGTGCTGCTCGCAGTAGGAGCCGCGCATGGTCATCTTCGGACGGCCGCAGAAGCCGAAATCGTCGCCTTCCGGATTGCCGATCGGCCAGCGGCACGAGTGGATCCCCAGTTCCAGGATGCTTGAGGTCGGCAGCAGGTCTTCCTCGGTGCGCTCATAGCGCGGGGCGACGTGGGGCGCGGCCGTGGTCTCGCGGACCGGACGCTGGCGGACCGCGATCCGCGACGGGGCGCGCACCCCACCGGTACGCTGGCGGACAGGAATTTCGCGGACCGTGATGCCGAGGCGATGCACCTTGCCGATCACCGCGCTGCGGCTGACGCCGCCCAACTGGCGCGCCACCTGGCTGGCGCTGAGGCCCTCCAGCCAAAGCTTCTTCAGGGTCGCGGTGCGCTCTTCGCTCCAGTCCATGATCGTGTTCCCAGCCCAGCCCGGAGCCAGCCCGCTCCGTGAGGAAATTGGTAGATTTTATGGTTAACGCACGTCAAACGTTTATGTGCAGACCCACGGTTTGCGATTTCACTTTTTGCGAAAAGAATCACGTAGATACCAACGATTGTCGCAGGGGCCTGCTCAAGCTAGCCTTAAGGAACATTGTTCCGTGACAGGGTCGCGGCCCTGATTTTATAAGGGTTTGGAATGCGTCGCGCCGTCGCAGGACCTGCGGCGAAACGTCAGTCGGGGATCATCATGCGTATCGTGAAACTTGCCGCCATCGCGGCTCTCTGCGTCGCCGTTTCGGCCTGCTCGAAGGACGGCGGCGGCTCTGGCGAGGCGCCGGCCTCGGCTCCGGCGGATGCTCCGGCCCCTGCCGCCCCGCCGACCGACGCGGCCCCAACCGACGCGGCCAAGGCCGCGGCCCTGGCCGCCCTCCCCGCGCCCTACAACACCGGCGACCTGTCGAACGGTCAGAGCAAGTTCGCCTTCTGCCGCTCGTGCCACACCGCCACCGAAGGCGGTCCGGACCTGACAGGCCCTAACCTCTACGGAGTGTTCGGCCGCAAGGCCGGCTCTAAGCCGGGCTATGCCTATTCTCAGGCCGTCCAGAACGCCGGCTTCACCTGGGACGCCGAGCACCTGGACAAGTGGCTGACCGACCCGCGCGGCTTCCTGCCCGGCACCAAGATGACCTTCGCGGGCCTTCACGATCCCAAGGACCGTATCGACCTGATCGCGTATCTGAAGGTCGAGACGGGCTACAAGCCCGCGCCCTAGGGATGCGCCCGGCCTCGCCAGATGTGGAGGCGTTGATCCAGCGCCTCTACGACGCCAACGGACGACGCGACTTCGAGGCGTTCCGCGCCCTGGTCGCGCCTCGGCTGGTATGGCCGGACCTGACGCGCGGCGGCTGGCTGACCACACCAGAACAGATCCGCGAATACTGGACCTATAACGACGCTTCGATCCGCGTGGAGATCACTCCGGTCGAGGTCCACGTGACCGACGACGGTCGCATCGTGGTCGACGCCAACCAGGTGATCTGGAACCGTGCGGGCGCGCTGTGGTCGGACCTTTGCGTGCGGCATTTTTACACACTTCGCGACGGCCTGATCTGGCGCATGGATGTCGTTTCCCCGGGGGACGCGGACCCAGGCCCATGACGCCGGACGACGATCGCATCGCTGAGCTGTACGCGGCCATCAACGCCCGCGATCTCGATGCGACCGTGTCTTGCTACGCTCCCCACGCCCGCTTCGCCGACGACCTCGAGGGCGGCGTGCTCGACGGCCTCGACGCCATCCGGGGCCACTTCCTCCAACTGTTCGAGACCGTCCGCGTCGAGCTCGCCATCATCGACCTCATGCGTGAACCCGACGGACGGCTACGGGCGCGGCTGCGCGTTGAGACCCGCGGTCCCGGCGGGGGGCTCTGGCAGGACGACACGGTGATCGTCCGGTATCGTCTCGAAGGGGGGCTGATCGTCGAGCAGGAGGTCGACGACAGCGGTCGGGACGGAAACGCGCCATGAGCACGCTTCAGGCGGTGCTGGACGAGGCCTTCACGGCCTTCAACGCCCAAAATCTGCCGGGCATACGCGCGACGCTGCATCCCGAGGTGATCTGGCCCGACACCTTGGAAAGCGGCCCCCCCTTCGTCGGCCGAGAAGCCGCGATGGCGCAGTTCGCCCACATCTTCGCGACCATCGTGCCCAACATCCAGCTGATCCGGGTGCTGGAAGAGACCGCCGACGCCCTGATGGTCGAGGCCCAATACTCGGTGGAAAGTCCCGACGGCCACGTCTGGACCGACACGCGCGCGACCCTGACCTATCACTTCCGCGACCGCCTGCTGGCCGGCATGACGATCGTCGGCGGCTTCTAAGCCAGCAGGTCCGCGCAGGCGTCGAGGATCGCCTCGGCGTCCAATCGGTACTTGCCGTAGAGATCCGGCAGGTCGCCCGACTGGCCGAAAGCCTCCAGACCCAGGGCCCGCACACGCTGGCCACGCACCGATCCCAGCCAGGACAGGGCCAGCGGCGCGCCGTCGGTCAGGGTCACCAGTCCCGCGTCGCGATCCAACGGCGCCAGCAGGGTCTCGATGGTCGAGGTCCCGCGCCCCTCCCCCGTCCAGCGGGCCCGCCCCGAGGCGGTCCAGTCGCGGTGCAGCACGTCGGCCGAGGTGACGGCCAGCAGACCGACTTCGGGCATGTCCTCGGCCAGCGCCTCGAACGCCGCCAGGGCCTCGGGCGCCAGCGCGCCGCTGTAGGCCAGGGCCAGGCGCGCGCCGGGCGCGGGAGGCTTCAGCCAGTACGCGCCATCGACCACGCCCTGGCGCCAGGCGTCGTCGGTCCGTTCGGGCTGGGCGATGGCGCGGGTCGATAGGCGCAGATAGGTCGAGCAGCCGTCCTTGGCCTGGATCCGCTCGAAGGCATGGGCCATCAGCACCGCCGTCTCGTCGGCGAAGGCCGGCTCATAGGTGTCCAGCCCCGGCTGGGCCATGCCGATGACGGGCGCGTTGATCGACTGGTGGGCGCCGCCCTCCGGCGCCAGCGTCAGGCCCGACGGCGTGGCGACCAGCAGGAAGCGAGCGTCCTGGTAGCAGGCGTAGTTCAGGGCATCGAGGCCCCGGGCGATGAAGGGGTCGTAGAGCGTCCCGACCGGGAACAGGCGCTCGCCGAACAGCGGGCCGGTCAGGCCCAGGGCCGCCAGGGCGATGAAGAGGTTGTTCTCGGCGATGCCCAGCTCGATATGCTGGCCCGTCTCGCCCTTGGACCAGACCTGCGCTGAAGGAATGCGGCGACGCTTGAACACATCCTCGTGGGCGCGGCGCTGGAAGACGCCGCGCCGGTTCACGAAGCCGCCAAGATTGGTCGAGACGGTCACGTCCGGCGAGGTGGTGACCACGTGGCCCGCGAACTCGTCCTTGCGGGCGGCGATCTCGAACATCACCTTGCCGAACGCGGCCTGGGTCGACTGCTCGCCATCAGCCTTGCCGCCCGTGACGGCCGCCAGCAGCTCATCGGCGGTCGGGGTCTGGATGATCGGCGCCGTGTGGTTACGCTCGACCTCCGCGGCGAACGGGGCGCGGGCGACCAGGCCCTTCAGCGCCGTACGCTCGGCGGCCGAAAGGCCCGAAAGCGCGTCCCACTCCTCGCCCTCCACGACACCGAGGCGCGCGCGCAGTTCGGCGATCTGGGCCGGCGTCATCAGGCCGGCGTGGTTGTCCTTGTGGCCCTGGAACGGCAGGCGCAGGCCCTTGACCGTGTAGGCGATGAAGAAGCGGGGGCGGTCGTCCTGACCCGCCTTCTCGAAGGCCTCCAGCAGGGTCTCAAGGCAGTGCCCGCCCAGCTCGGTCATGAGCTCGGCAAGATCGACGTCCTTGTAGCCGGCGATCAGGGCCAGGGTCTCGGGGTTGTCGGCGAGATCGGCGTTCAAGCGTTCGCGCCAGGCCGCCCCGCCCTGGTAGCTCAGGGCCGCGAACAGATCGTTGGGCGCGGTCTCGATCCAGTCGTGCAGCGCCTCACCGCCCGGCTTGACGAAGGCCTCGCGCTGGCGCCTGGACCACTTGAGGGTCTCGACGGTCCAGCCCGCGGCCTCGAAGATCTCGCCATAGCGGGTGAACATCCGGTCCTGGGTGGTCGCGTCCAGGCTCTGGCGATTGTAGTCGACGATCCACCAGGTGTTGCGGATGTCGTGCTTGCAGGCCTCGATAAGGGCCTCGTAGATGTTCCCCTCGTCCAGCTCGGCGTCGCCCAGCAGCGAGATCATCCGGCCCATCTTCTCCGGCTTCACCGAACCGCGCGCGGCCAGATAGTCCTGGGCCAGCGAGGCGAAGGCGGTCATGGCCACGCCCAGGCCCACCGAGCCGGTCGAGAAGTCGACGTCGTCCACGTCCTTGGTGCGCGAGGGATACGACTGGGCCCCGCCGAGCGCCCGGAAGCGCTGCAGGTTCGCCAGGCTCTGGCGGCCGAACAGGTGCTGGATGGCGTGGAAGATCGGGCTGGCGTGCGGCTTGACCGCCACGCGATCCTGCGGCCGCAGCGCCTTCATGTAGAGGGCGGTCATGATGGTCGCGCACGAGGCGCTGGACGCCTGGTGGCCGCCGACCTTCAGGCCATCGCGGCTTTCACGAATATGGTTGGCGTTGTGGATGGTCCACGCCGCCAACCAGAGAATCCGTTCCTCAAGGCGCCGCAGCAGAGCGATTTCCTGCCGCTTGGCCGCCAGAGAGCCGTCAGCCATGCTTCCTCACCCGTCTATACCGGTGAGGTTTGCCCCTCACCGCTCTTTTCCCGGGCTTCATACTCTTCGATCTGCCGGGCCGTCCACTCCGGCGACTTCGTGAAGCGCGCCAGAAGGTCATAGAACACCGGAACGATGAACAGCGTCAGCAGGGTCGCGAAGATCGAGCCGGTGAAGATCACCGAACCGATCGTCTTGCGGCTTCCCGCGCCGGCGCCCGCCCACAGCATGAGCGGCAGAGCGCCCATGGCCGCGGAGATCGAGGTCATGATGATCGGACGCAGGCGCAAAGCCGCCGCCTCGATCACCGCCTCGCGCACGGTCAGGCCCTCATCGCGCAACTGGTTGGCGAACTCGACGATCAGGATGCCGTTCTTGGTGGCGATGCCGATCAGGATGATAAGACCAATCTGGCTGTAGGTGTTGATGGTCGAGCCCATCACCAGCAGGCCGAACAGCCCCCCCAGCGCCGCCAGCGGCACGGTCAGCATGATCACGGCCGGGTGGATCCAGCTTTCGAACTGCGCCGCCAGCACCAGGAACACCAGCAGCAGGGCCAGGCAGAAGGCGACGGCGATGCCGCCCGAGCCTTCCAGATAGTCCTTGGCCTGACCGCCCCACTTGATGCTGATCCCGGGAGTCGGGCGCTGATCGGCCTCGTCCTTGAGGAAGCGCACGGCGTCCTCGACGGTGTAGTCGGGGTTCAGCTGGGTGGTCAGGGTGACCGAGCGCAGGCGATCGACGCGCGGACGGTCCGGGGTGTCGCCGCGCAGCTGCGTGGTCACCACCGTCGACAGCGGCACCAGCGCGCCGGAGCTGGTGCGCACCTGCAGCTGGTTCAGGTCCGCGACGCTGCGGCGCTGGTCGAGGTTGGTCTGCAGGATGACGTCGTATTCCTGGCCGTTCTTGATGTAGGTCGTGGCCTTGCGCGAGCCGAACATCGTCTCCAGCGCCCGGCCGATCGACTGGGCGGAGACGCCCAGCGTGGCGGCCTTGTCGCGATCGATCTGCACCGATAGGCGCGGCGAGGTGGGCTCGTAGTCCAGCCGGGGCCGCGAGAAGCCTGGATTGGCCTGGGCCTCGGCCAGGATCGGCTTCAGCCAGTTGGCCAACTGGACGTAGTCGTTGCCGACGGCGATCAGGTCGACATTGGTGCCGCCGCCCCCGCCGCCCCCGCGCTGGAAAGGCCCGCGGACGCTGGCGATGGCCCGCACGCTGGTGATCTTCGACAGATCCTTGTTCAGCTCGGCGGCGACCTCGTCGGCGCTTTTCTTTCGCTCTCCCCAGGGCTTCATGACGATCACGCCGCTGCCGCTGTTGAACGAGGTTCCGCCAAACCGGGGAATGGTCAAGATCGTGCGGTCGGCGATACCCTCGTCACGATAGCGATCGATG
This sequence comes from Caulobacter sp. FV1ye6ST, assembly GCF_058681225.1. Classification (NCBI taxonomy): domain Bacteria; kingdom Pseudomonadati; phylum Pseudomonadota; class Alphaproteobacteria; order Caulobacterales; family Caulobacteraceae; genus Caulobacter; species Caulobacter sp. FV1ye6ST. Next base: position 1,737,430 of record NZ_CM178733.1, on the reverse strand, counting down.
ATCTTCTCGACCCGCAGGCCGATACCCAGGGTGTAGTCATAGCCGGCGCCCTCCGGTCCGTTGACCGAGACGTCGACCCGTCCGCGGTCCTCGGACGGCACGAGCTCCTTGGGGAGGTTCGCGAACAGCAGGGCCGCGAAGGCCGCTAGCACCACCACCAGGCCGCCGGCGATCGCCGCGGACCAGCCGCCCAGGATGCCCTCCAGCGAGGCCCGATACGACCGGCGCAGGGCGTCCATGGCCGCGTCGACGCGCTTGGCCAGCCAGCCTTCGCCGTGCGCGGGCTTGAGCAGCTTTGACGCCATCATCGGCGACAGCGTCAGGGCCAGCAGGGCCGAGAAGCCGACGGCGGCGGCGATGGCCACGGCCAGCTCGACGAACAGGCGGCCGATGTAGCCGGGCAGGAACATCAGCGGCGCGAACACCGAGATCAGCACGATGGTGGTGGCCACGACGGCAAAGAAGACCTGGCGCGTGCCGCGCTCGGCGGCGACCAGGGCTGGCTCGCCCTCGTCGACCCGGCGCTGGATGTTCTCGACCACGACGATGGCGTCGTCGACCACCAGGCCCACGGCCAGAACCAGGGCCAGCAGGGTCAGCAGGTTCAGAGAGAAGCCCAGCGGCGCAAGAACGATGAAGGTCGACAGGATGCAGATCGGCGCCACCAACGACGGGATCAGCGCCGATCGCCAGCTGCCCAGGAAGACCAGATTGACCAGCACCACCAGGCTGATCGACAGGCCCATGGTGATCCACACCTCGTGGATGGCCTCGGCGGTGAATACCGAGTTATCCACGGCCACGACCAGCTTGGTGCCGGGCGGCAGGGCCTCGTTGATGGAGTCGACTTCCTTGCGGACGGCCTTGGAGATGGCGACGTCGTTGGCCTGGGACTGACGGGTCAGGCCGATGCCGACCTGATCGACATTGTTGCCGCGGAAGACGCGCCGGCGCTCGTCGGCGCCCTCCTCGATCTTGGCGACGTCGCCCAGGCGAAGGACGAAGCCGCTGGCGTCGGCGGGACGAAGCGGCAGGCGGGCGAAGTCCTCGGGCTTGGCGTAGGCGCGCGCGACCCGGATCGTGAAGTCCTTGGCCGCGCTTTCCAGGGCGCCGGCCGGGAGCTCCAGGTTCTGGGCGTTCAGCGCGTTCTCGACGTCGTCGACCGAGACGCCGCGGGCGGCCATCTGGTTGGCGTCCAGCCAGATCCGCATGGCGTAGATCTTGGCCCCGAACAGACGGGCCTGGGCCACGCCGTCGATCGTGGACATCCGCTCGACCAGATAGCGGTCGGCGTAGTCGGCCAATTGCAGCGGATCCAGCGTTGTCGAGGTCAGGTTCAGGATGATGATCGGCGAGGCGTCGGCGTTGGCCTTGGCGATCTGCGGCGGGTCGGCCTGGTCGGGCAGGTTGGCCGTCACCCGGCTGACGGCGTCGCGCACGTCGTTGGCGGCCGCGTCGAGGTCGCGGTCGAGATTGAAGGTGATGGTGATCTGCGAGCGGCCGTCACGGCTGCTGGAGTTCACGCGATCGATGCCCTGGATGCCGGCCACCTGGCGCTCGATCACCTGGGTGATGCGCTCTTCGATGACTTCGGCCGAGGCGCCGCGATAGGTGGTCGAGACCGACACCACGGGGGGATCGACGCTGGGCAGCTCACGGATCGGCAGCGAGGTATAGGCCGCCAGGCCGATGACGCAGAGGATGATCGCCGCGACGGCGGCGAAGACGGGACGACGGACGGAAAGGTCGGACAGCATCAGCCGGCCTTGCGGTCAGCGCCGCCCTTTTCGCCGGCCTTGTCGCCCTTCTTGTCGCCGGGCTTGTCCTTGCCGCCGCCGATCGGGGCGCCGTCCTGGATGCGGTTGAGGCCATCGGCGATGATCTTGTCGCCCTTCTTCAGGCCGGCGCGGATCTCGACGAAGCCGCCTTCGCTGATGCCGGTGTCGACATCGGTGCGGCGCGCGACCATGCCCTTCGGGCCCTTGGCGATGCGGTAGACCGAGGCCTGGGTTCCTTCGAACTGCACGGCCGCTTCCGGCACGGCGACGCCGGTGCGCTCGCCCTGGTCGATGGAGACCTTGACCAGCATGCCGGGCTTCAGGCGGCCGCCGGCGTTCGGGAATTCGGCACGGGCCTTGATGGCGCGAGTGGACGGATCAATGCGGGTGTCGATCTGGGCGATCCTGCCCTGGAAGGTCTCGCCCGGCAGGGCGTCGGGGCGCGCGGCGATGGGCAGGCCGATGCGGATGGTCCGTAGATAGCGGTCCGGCACCGAGAAATCGACGCGAATGACCGAGGCGTCGTCCAGGCTGACGATCGGCGTGCCGGCGGCGATCAGCATGCCCGGCGCGACGTCCGAAATGCCGACGCGGCCCGAGAACGGCGCGCGCAGCACGCGGTCAAGCTTCTGGGCCTGGGCCGTGCCGACCGAGGCCTTGGCGACGTCCAGGGCCGACAGATACTGCTCGGCCGTCGCGCGCGGGGCTATGCCCTTGTCGGCCAAGGTCTTCCAGCGGGCGTAGTCGCGCTCGGCCTGGGCCAGGCGCGCCTTGGCTTCCGAGATCCCGGCGTCTTCCTGGTCGGCCTTCAGCTCGACCAGCACCTGGCCCTTGCGCACCGTCTCGCCGTCCGTGAAGTGCACGGCGGTGATCAGTTCGGGCGTGTTGGAGGTGATCGTCACCGACTGCCGGCCCTTTGCCGCCCCCAGCACCTCGATACGATCGGTGAACGGACGCTCGCCGACCACCATCTGCGAGACGTTGGTCGCACGACCGCCGCCGCCGCCAGCCTTGCTGGCGTCCTTGTTGCCGAAGGCCAGCTTCAGCCCCCCGACGACCAGCATCAGGACAACGGCGACCAGAGCCACCACGAGGAAGAAGTGCCTACGGATCAAGAAAACGGCTCCAGCACGCCGGGAGGAGTCGGCGGAATTCGGCGAAGATATGACCGCAGCCTAAAGCGGCGTCCAGTGACAGCCGGATGACCGAATGTTGCAATTCTGAAACAAGCTACAACTTCCGCCACACACCGAGTACGAAGCCGCGATCCCGGGTGGTCTCTCGCCCCGTGGGCGTATCGCGCCAGCCGGCCTGCACGCTCCAGTCTCCGAAGGTGCGGACAACCGAGAGCTCGCTCTTCACCCAGCGCGAACGGACTGGGCTCCGATCGGCTTGGCCGGCATAGGTCTGGGCCAGGATCAGCCATTTTTTCGCGGGCCTGACCCCGAGGGTGGCGTCGATGCGCGTTTCGTCGGCAAGACCCTGGCGCTTCAGCCGGGCGGCCTCGAGATCGACGAACACCTCGCGCCCTTTCCATAGGGCCGAGCGGCCGTAAAGCACGCGCGCCTCCAGATCCAGGCTCCCCTGCCCCGGCGCGGCATAGCCGGCGTTGCGGCCGGCGCCGGCCTCGCCCGCGCCGACATAGACGGCCAGGGACGAGCGGTCGTCACGGAAGGCCGCCCAGCGCAGACCCAGCTCGATCGGTCCGCGCCCCGAGTAGTCCACCCAACGATCGCGCCCCCGTGTGACGCCGGCCTTGGCCTGCAAGGTCAGGCGGCTCGTCAGGCCGTGCTCGACGAACATCGACAGGCTCTCGTCACGACGCGGGTCGATGTCGACGAGGACTGTAGCCGGATCGTAACCTTGCTTGGCGTCCGACTTTTCGTACTTGGCGATCACCTGGGTGCGGCCGGGCGCCATCGGCCAGGCGCCGGCTTGCGCGGCGCTGGTCGTCAGGCGCGAAAAAGCCGCCGCGATCGCCAGGATCGCGACGGCTCTAGTGAAGAAGGAATAGACGCCTAGTCCGCGTAGCCGGGCAGCTCGCGGTCCAGCTTTCGCAGGCAGCCCGGCCAGGCCAGACCGCCGATCATGCCCATGCCCATGCCGGTCTGCTTGCGGACCTCCGCCTGGGCCTCCTCGGGCGCCAAGAGGACGTTGTCGCGACCGATCGACAGAGCCATCACCTGCTGCGCGCACGCCCGCTCCAGGAAGAACATCCCCAACCAGCACTCGGCCGCGGTGCTGCCCACCGACAGCGTGCCGTGGTTGCGCAGCATCATCAGCCTCTTGGTATCGCCCAGGTCGGCCACGAGCCGTTCCCGCTCGTCCAAGTTGAGAGCAATGCCTTCATAGTCGTGATAGGCGAGTTGAGGCAAGACGATTAACGCGTGCTGGCTCAGCGGCAGCAGGCCTTCGGCGTGGGCCGACACCGCCACGCCCTGGTCGCTGTGCAGGTGCATGACGAAATGGGCGTCTTCGCGCGCGGCGTGGATGGCCGAGTGGATCGTGAAGCCCGCCGGATTGATGAAGTAGGGCGTCTTGTCGACCACATTGCCTTCCAGGTCGACCTTGACCAGGCACGAGGCGGTCATCTCGCCGAAGAACATGCCGTACGGATTGATCAGGAAGTGGTGCTCAGGGCCGGGAACGCGCGCCGAGATGTGGGTGAAGATCATGTCGTCCCAGCCGTGCAGGGCCACGAGACGATAGAGGGCGGCCAGATCAACGCGCGCCTGCCATTCGGCTTCGCTGACCTTGCCCTTCAGGGATGAAATCGGCAGAGCGCCATCGGCCATGGGTAGCCTCCCGTAAGTTATCGTTGTTGACTTAGCGTCGCGCCGGGGCGTTCCAGCGTCAAGAGGCCCTTTGCCAACCTCATCGCTTGCCAACCGCGCGCCGGCGTCGGACCGTCCCCGCGCACACGGGGGAATCGAGACGAAATGCTGACGCTGCTGGGCGTGGCGGTGATCGTGCTGGGCTTCGCCCTGCGCTTCAATCCGCTGCTGGTCGTCATCGCCGCCGCCCTCACCTCGGGGCTGGCGGCCGGTCTGCCGCCGCTCGAGGTGCTGGCCGCCTTCGGCAAGGCGTTCAACACCAACCGCTATGTCACCGTCGCCTGGCTGGTGCTGCCCGCCATCGGCCTACTGGAGCGGGCCGGCCTGCAGGAAAAGGCCCGCGCCACGATCCGTTCGATCCGCGCCGCCAGCGCCGGGCGGATCCTGCTGGTCTATCTGATCCTGCGCCAGTTGAGCGCGGCCCTTGGCCTGGTGTCGATCGCCGGCCAGGCCCAGACCGTTCGACCGCTGCTCGCCCCGATGGCGGAGGCGGCGTCCGAACCGCTTTCCGATCAGCGGCGCGAGGACGTGAAAGCCATGAGCGCGGCCACCGACAATGTCGGCCTGTTCTTCGGCGAGGACATCTTCCTGGCCATCGGCTCGATCCTGCTGATCGTCGGCTTCCTGGACCAGAGCGGCATCACGGTCGAGCCGCTGCACCTGTCGATGTGGGCCATCCCGTCGGCCATCGCCGCGTTCTTCGTCCACGGCGCGCGGCTGCTGCTGTTCGACCGCGAACTTGCCAAGCCGGAGGCCGAGCAATGATCGGCCTGCCGCTCGTCTATCTGCTGGCCGGCCTGATGTTCGGCGCCTTCGCGGTGCTCAGCGCCCTCGACCGCGAGAACCCCAAGCGCTTCAGCAACGCCGCCTTCTGGGGTTTGTTCGCGCTGAGCTTCCTGTTCGGCGACCGCTTCGGCGACCTGGGCAACGGCTTCCTGGCGCTAGCCCTGGCCCTGATCGCCGGGACAGGTCAACTCGGCGTCGGCGCCCCCGCGACCACCTCGCCCGCCGAGCGCGAGGGACTAGCCGCCACCTATGGCGCGCGCCTGTTCATTCCCGCCCTGGTCATTCCGGTGCTGGTGCTGGTCGGAACCCTGGCGTTCAAGCGCCTGACCCTGCAAGGCGCGCCGCTGATCGACCCCAAGCAGGCGACGCTGGTCTCGCTGGCCCTGGCCGCCCTCGTCGCGGCGATCCTGGCCCAGGTCATGTTCCGTCAGCCGGCCTCCGCGCCGCTGCAGGAGGGCCGGCGGCTGATGGACCTCGTCGGCTGGGCCGCCCTTCTCCCGCAGATGCTGGCCGCCCTGGGCGCGGTCTTCGCCCTGGCCGGTGTCGGCAAGACCATCGGCGAGTTGGCCGTGATGGTGACCCCCGTCGACAGCCGATTCGCCGCCATCGCCGCCTACTGCCTGGGCATGGCGGTCTTCACCGTGATGATGGGCAACGCCTTCGCGGCCTTTCCGGTGATGACCGGCGGCATCGCCCTGCCCCTGGTGATCGGCCGTTTCGGCGGCGATCCGGCCGTGGTCTGCGCCATCGGCATGCTGTCGGGCTTCTGCGGCACGCTGCTGACGCCACTGGCCGCGAATTTCAACCTTGTGCCGGCCGCGCTGCTGCAGTTGAAGAACCGCTACGCCGTGATCCGCGCCCAGGCGCCGACCGCGATCCTGATGTTGATCGTCAATGTGGTCCTGATGAACGCCCTGGCCTTTCATAAATGAGCCTCGCCCGCTCCACCGCCTCGCGCTTCGCCAAGATCGCGCTGGGCCACCTGACCCGCGAGTACCCGAACAAGCTTGACCACGTGATGGCGGACGCCGGCGATGTCCGCTCGCCGCGTGAGCTACACCCGATCTTCTACGGCAGTTTCGACTGGCACTCGTGCGTGCACGGCTACTGGCTGCTGGCGACGCTGCTGCGCAAGCGCCCGGAGATGCCAGAGGCCGATACCATCGTCGCTCTGTTCGACGACGCCTTCACGTCCGAGAAGGTCGGGGTCGAGACCGCCTATGTGGCCCGCCCCGAAAGTCGCGGTTTCGAGCGCCCCTATGGTTGGGCCTGGAGCCTGATGCTGCAGGCCGAACTGATGCGCCACAAGGATCGCCACTGGGCGGCCACGCACGCCCCCCTGGCCGCCGCCTTCCGCCAGCGCTTCGAGAGCTTCCTGCCCATCGCCGACTACCCGGTCCGCGCCGGCACGCACTTCAACACCGCCTTCGCGCTGGTCTTGGCCACCGAGTATGCGGTGATGACCGACAATCAGGGCTTCTTCGACCTGCTGCAGAACCGCGCCATCCTCTGGTACGGCCAGGACGCCGCCTGTCAGGCTTGGGAGCCCTCGGGCGACGACTTCCTCTCGCCCGCCCTGATCGAGGCCGAGGCCATGCGCCGCCTGCTCCCGCGCGAGAGCTTCGACACCTGGTTCCCGCGCTTCCTGCCCGACCTCGCCCAGAAACAGCCCACGACCCTGTTCTCACCGGCCCGGGTCAGCGACCGCAGCGACGGCAAGATCGCCCACCTGGACGGCCTGAACCTGTCGCGCGCGTGGTGCTGGCGGCTGCTCGCGGCGGCCATGCCCGAAGAGGATCCCGCCAAGCCCCTAGCCATCAACGCGGCGCTCTCCCACCTGGCCGCGGCCATACCGCACATCGCGGGCGACTATATGGGCGAGCACTGGCTGGCGACCTTCGCCCTGCTGGCGCTGGAAAACGGCTAAGCTTCAGGCAAGGCGCGACCGTCCGCCCACTGTTTACATTCCTTGACAATGAACTCGAAGCAGCTCGCGTTAAGAGCGTTCTCGCGCCCAACGAGAGGCGCGTGTCGCATACAGGGAGCTCGTCGTCATGCCCGACGCCGCCCGCATCGAGATCGCCCCCGAAACCGACGGCTGGGTCGTCTCGGAAAATGGCCGCCCCGCCGGCCTCTTCGACAACCGCGAAACCGCCTACAAGCGTGCGCTCGATATGTGCGGCGCCTTGTTCGAACGCGGCGTGCGATCGCGGGTGTATGAGCTTCCCGAGGCCGCTTAAAGCTCGACTTTACAATCCTTTACAAAGCGACATCACTGTTAAGGTTACCATTTCATCACAAACTGATTTGCCGCGCCGCGGAGGCGCGGCTTGCCGGAGCCAGCTCATGGCCCAAACGACCCGACACCAACTGCGGACCGAGGTCCGGATTTTTCTGATCGTCAGCGCGGGCGCGTTCGCCCTGGGCCTCGCCATCGGCTTCGCCGCGATGGGCCTGCGCTAGACGCTCGCTCGCGGGGACGCCTAGTCGTCCCGATTGCCCTTCATCAGGCGGGCCTTGTCGCGCGCCCAGTCGCGGGCCGCTTCGGTCTCGCGCTTGTCGTGGTTCTTCTTGCCCTTCGCCAGGCCGATCTCCAGCTTGGCCAGGCCCTTGTCGTTCCAATAGAGCTTCAGCGGGATCATCGTCCGGCCGTCGCGCTGCACGGCGCCGATCAGCTTGTCGATCTGCTTGCGATGCAGCAGCAGCTTCCGGTGACGGCGCGGCTCGTGGTTGAAGCGGTTGGCGTGGCCGTAGGGCGGGATGTCCGCGTTGATCAGCTTGATCTCGCGCCCTTCGACCGACGCGTAGGACTCGGCGATATTGGCCCTGCCGACGCGCAGCGACTTGACCTCGGTGCCGGTCAGCATGATGCCGGCCTCGAAGACCTCTTCGATGAAGTAGTCGTACCGGGCGCGCCGGTTCTCCGCGATCGGCTTGGTCATTCCTGCAGACCGGCCTCGCGCATGGCCTCCAGGATCGTCGGACGCACGGCTTCGGCGCAGGCGACGATCGGCAGGCGAACGTCCTCGGCGCAGAGACCCAGCTGGGCCAGGGCGAACTTGGTCGGGGCCGGCGAGGAATCCAGGAACAGGGCCTTGTGCAGGCGCACCAGGCGATCCTGCCAGTAGAGGCCGGTCTCCCACGCACCTTGCATGCAGGCGTTCATGAAGGCGGCGCAGGCGTCCGGCGCGACATTGGCCGTGACCGAGATCACGCCATGGCCGCCATGGGCCATGTAACCGAGGGCCGAAGGGTCGTCGCCGGTCAGCAGCACCCAGTCCGGACCGCACAGCAGGCGCTGCATGCTGATCCGGGTCAGGTCGCCGGTGGCGTCCTTGACGCCGACGATGTTCGGCAGCTTGGCCAGGCGCGCCAGGGTCTCGTTGGAGATATCCACGCCGGTGCGGCCCGGCACGTTGTAGACGAAGATCGGCAGCTCCACGGCGTCGTTGATCGCCTTGTAGTGCTGATACATGCCTTCCTGGCTCGGGCGATTGTAGTACGGCGTCACCACCAGGGCCGCGTCGGCGCCGACGGCCTTGGCGTGGCGGGCCAGCTCGATGGCCTCGTCGGTCGAGTTGCTGCCCGCGCCGGCGATGACCGGCACGCGGCCGGCCGTGGTCTTCACGCACAGCTCGACGACGCGCTTGTGCTCATCGTGCGACAGGGTCGAGGTCTCGCCCGTCGTGCCGACCGGCACCAGGCCGTGCACGCCGCCAGCGATTTGGCGCTCGACCAGCGACACGAACGCTTTTTCGTCCACCTCACCGTCCCGGAACGGCGTGACGAGGGCCGGAATGACGCCCTTGAAGTGAGACTGGACCATGACTTGCAAATTGCCGTGAGGATGGCGCCGCGTGTGTTGCGGCAGGACGATGGGGGCGGACAATATGTCCCTGCCCCGTAACGCCGCAACCGGCGCTTCGGAGCAGCTGCGGATTTGATGGGGGAAACCGGCTTGGTCAACCCCCGCGAACCGGACTTTAAACCCTATTGAGGCCTGAATCGTCGCATAGGGGCAGGCAGAGTATTCGAGTACAAGGCTCTTAGGGGCCGGTTGATGGAGAGCGTTTTGGCTTCAGTGGTGCGTCGGATTCTGCTCGGAGGAGCTTGCATCGTGGCCGTGGTCGGGGCGGCGGACGCCCAGACGACGTCGGGCTATGCGACCTCGTACTCCAGCCAGCCCGGCCTGATCACCACCCCGCCGACCGCCGTTCCCGGCGCGCTGTCCGACACAGACAGCGCCAACCTGCAAAGCGCCCTCGCCGCCGCCAAGCGCGGCGACGTCTCGGGCGCGCGCATGGCCATGGACAGCCTGCAGGACCCGATCGCCAAGAAGATCGCCCAGTGGCAGTTGATCGACAGCAACGCCGAAGCGATGAGCTTCTTCGAGCTGGACGCCGCCCGCCGCGACCTGGCCGGCTGGCCGCGCGGCGCGCGGCGCGACGCCGCCGCCGAGAAGGCTCTGTCGACCTCCGGCCTGGATCCTGCCCGCATCATCGCCTGGTTCGGCGGCGCCCAGCCCGCGACGGCCGAGGGAGCCATGGCGCTGGCTTCGGCCTATCAGGCTGTCGGCAAGACCCAGGACGCCACCAACCTGATCCGCCGCACCTTCCGTGACAAGGTGTTCGAGGCCGACGTTCAGCGCGGCATGATCGCCCGCTTCGGCGCCATGCTGACGCCCGACGACTACAATCGCCGCGCCGACATCCTGCTTTATGGCCAGCAGGGTCCGGCCGCCCGCGATATGGTCGCCATGCTGTCCGACACATGGCAGTCCGCGGCCCGCGTGCGGATGGCCTATCGTCAGAACGCCAGCAACGCCAATACGCTCTACAACAACCTGACACCCGACCTGCAAAGCTCGCCCGGCGTGGTCTTCGAGCGCGCCGCCTATCTGCGCCGCGCGGGCATGGACACCCTGGCCCTGCCGATGGCGGTCAACTTCCCTGCCCCGCCGACCGAGGAAGCTTCGACCGCGATCTGGAAGGAGCGCAAGCAGCTGATCGTCGCGGCCCTGAAGGCCGGCAACAGCGCCGGCGCCTACGCCGCCGCCAACAACACCCAGGCCCTGGCCCCGGCCGACATCGCCGAGAGCGAGTTCTACGCCGGCTGGATCGCCCTGACCCGCCTGAAGAACCCGGACGCCGCCGCCGCCCACTTCGCCCAGATCGCCGCCGTCGGCGCCTCGCCGATCACGCGGGGCCGCGCCCTCTACTGGCAGGGCCGCGCGGCCGAGGCGCAAGGCGACCCGATCGCCGCCCAGGCCTTCTATGCCGAGGGCGCGCGTTATATCACCACCTTCTACGGCCAACTGGCCGCCGAGAAGGCGGGCCTGAAGGAACTGCGCCTGGACCGCGATCCGGTCATCACCCAGGCCGACCGCGCCCGATTCTACGGCCGCGAGCAGATCCGCGCCGCGCGGATGCTGGCCGACACCGGTAATCGCGACCTGTTCCGCAGCCTGGTCCTGTACATCGACGACATCCTGCCCAACGCCGAGGAAAGCGCCCTGCTGGTCGACTTCGCTCGCGGCTACGGCGACCAGGACCTGGCCATGCGCGCCGTGCGCACGGCCGCACAGCGCGGCTTCATCCTGCCCGAGCGCGGCTACCCCCTGCTCGACCACCATTTCACCCCGGGTCCGGGCGCGGCCGAGACGGCGTTCGTCTATTCGATCTCGCGCCAGGAAAGCAATTTCGACCCGTCGGCCCGTTCGGGCGTCGGCGCGCGCGGCATGATGCAGCTGATGCCGGCCACCGCCTCGATCGTCGCCCGCAAGCTGGGCGAGGCCCATTCGATCGAGCGGCTGGGCGATGCGCCCTACAACATGCGGCTGGGCTCGGTCTATCTGGGCGACATGGTCCGCAGCTTCAGCGGCTCGTACATCATGGCGGCCGCCGCCTACAACGCCGGTCCGGGCCGTCCGGCCCAGTGGGCGGGCCTGTGCGGCGATCCGCGCGGCGCCGGCACCGATCCGCTCGACTTCATCGAGTGCATCCCCTTCTCCGAGACCCGCAACTATGTGATGCGGACCCTGGAGACGACCATGGTCTACCGCGCCCGCCTGAACGGCGGCGTCAGCCCCCTGACCCTGTCGTCGGACCTGAAGCGTGGCGGATACGTCTATTCGCCTTCGGTGGCGTCGGCCGATACGGCGGTCACCCAGCCCTAAACGCGGCGGGCCGCCAGCACCGGTCCCGCGGCGGTCTCGACCAGTTCGCCGTCGAGCCGGAAGACCTGGCCGAGAATGTCGCGCGCCAAGGCCTGGCGCGGCGGCCCCTCGGCGACGATCCGGCCGTGATCGACCACGACGATGCGGTCGCAGGACCGGGCGGCCAGGCCCAGGTCGTGCAGGGTCACCACGACGCCCGCGTCCTTGGCGGCCTCGGCGCGCAGCAGGTCCAGGGTCAGCAGCTGGGCGTCGGGATCCAGGCCCGCCACCGGCTCGTCGGCGATCAGCAGCGGCGCGCGGGTGGCCAGGAGCCGCGCCAGCAGCACCCTCGCCCGTTCACCGCCAGACATGTCCAGCACACCGCGATCGGCCAGATCGGCCGCGCCGACACGGGCCAGGCAATCCAGCGCCAAGGCGTCGGCGGCCTCGTCCGCGAGGTCGGTCGCGCCCAGGGCGGCGATCATGCGAGCCGGCAGGTTCCAGGCGACGCGGCGATCCTGCGGCAAGTAGCCGACCAGCTTGGCGCGGTCGTCCGGCTTCAGTTCGGCCAGCGTACGCCCCGAAAGCCGCGCCTCGCCCGCCGCCAGAGGCAGCAGCCCCAGGCCCGCGCGCAGCAGGCTGGTTTTGCCCGCGCCGTTGGGGCCGACCACGCCAACCACCTCACCCGCCGCCACGCTCAGGGAAGCGGCCTCCAGCACCGCCTTGCGACCTTGCCGGGCGGTGGCGTCGGTCAGCGTCCAGAGCGCGCTCACGACCGCCAGCTCCGCGAGGCCCGCCAAGCCAGCAGGGCGAACGCCGGCGCGCCGAACAGGGCCGTGACCACGCCCAGCTTCAGCTCCTGCTCGGTGGGGATGAGGCGGGCGGCCAGATCGGCCAGCACCAGCAGCAGCGCACCGGCCAGGGCGGAGGGCCACAGGATCCGTTTGGGGTCGTCCTTGACCAGGGCTCGCACCAGATGCGGCGCGGCCAGGCCGACGAAGCCGATCACGCCCGCCACCGCCACACCCGCACCGGTCAGCAGGGACGAGCCGGCGACGGCATAGACCCGCAGGCGCGCCATCGGCAGGCCGGACATCCGCGCGGCCTCCTCACCCAAGGTCAGCATCCGCAGCCCCCGCCCGGCCCGGACGCACAGCGCCGCGCCGATCGCCATCGGGACCAGAGCCCTTAGCGCGTCATGCCAGTCCCGGTTCTCGACCGAGCCCATCAGCCAGGCCAGGATCTCGGCCGTCGCCACCGGCGAGGGCGAGAGGTTGAACACCAGCGCCGTCAGCGCGCCGCCGAACGCCGACAGGGCCACGCCGAACAGGATCAGCGCTTCGGGCTCACGGAACCGCGCGGCCAGCACCACGACCACGGCCCCCGCCGCCAGAGCCCCGGCAAGAGCCGACAGCTCGATCGCGCCGGGCAGCACGGCCAGGCCCGCCGAGATCGCCACGGCCGCGCCCAGGCCCGACACCGCCGAGACGCCCAGCACGCCGGGATCGGCCAGAGGATTGCGCAGCAGCCCCTGCATGGTCGCGCCCGACAGACCCAAGGCCGCGCCGACCAAGGCGGCGACCGCGACGCGCGGCGCGCGGATGGTCCACAGCACCTCGCCCGGCGGCGAGGCCGGGTGGCTCAGCGCCTGGGCGTACTGGGCCAGCGACAGCGGCGTCTCGCCCAGCGACACGGCCACGGTCGCCGCCAGCGCCAGGACGATCAGCATCAGGAGACACAGGCGTATGAGGCTCAACGCGCGGCCTCCGCCAGGGCGAGCGAACCATCTGCGGCGAACCAGCCGGCGCAACCGACCACCGCCGCCGGCAGCGAAGCGACCGTCCGGGCCTTGATCGCGCCCTGCAGCGCCGCGTGGCGTCCCGGTCCCCAGCGGTCCGAGCCGGCGCGGGCCAGATCGAACAGGCCCAGCACAACCGCCGCTGGCGGCGTCATCACCATCCGCTCCAGCGAGACCGGGGCGAAATACGGCGTGGTGGTGGCGTTGGCGTAGCCGGCCGCCTTCAGCATCGCGTCAACCAGGGTGTTGGAGCCGGCCGTATAGCCGCCGGGCGTGAGGTAGAGCGCCGGGCGTCCCTTCCCCGCCCCCGCCGACCGGGCCAGCTTGGCGTCCATGGTCGTGATCAGCGCCTCACCCCGCTGTTGGCGATCCAGCGCGGCGGCGACCTTGCGGATGTTGGTCCGCACGCCGTCGAAGTCGGCCGCGTCGTCCAGGGCCACGGTCGCCACGCCCTTGCCCCGCAAGGCCTCGGACAGCCGCGCGTCGCCGCCCCACAGGCGCACCACGACATCGGGCTTGGCGGCGACCAGGCTCTCGAACGTCGCCCGCCTCAAAGCCAGACCCTTGGCTGAAGCACGCATGTAGCTGTCGGGCGAGACGGCCCGGTGCGACAGGCCGACGATGGTCTCGCGCGGCGCCAGGGCCAGGACATATTGGTCAGCGCAGGAATCGAGCGACATCACTCGCGGCCCCGCCAAAGTGGCGCTGGGAACAAGAGTCATCGCCGCCAGAAGCGCGCACAAGGCCTTGGCGGCATTCATGAAATCAGTCCGTCACCAGGCCGTACAGCAGACCGTCCAGCATGATCTTCATCAACCCTTCGGCGTCGGACCAGTTGCGCGAAGGCTTGGTGATCAGCAGCGACACCAGGCCATGGCAGCCGCTCCACAGCACTTCGGCGGCCTGCACCGCCGAGCCCGAGCGCAGGCGTCCCTGGGCGGCGATCTGATGCACCGGCTCGCTGAACTTCTCGAAGCAGCGGTCGCCCAGCGCCAGCACGTCGGCGATCTTGTCCGGCGAGACGTGCTCGCCCGTGCCGCAGAACACCAGTTGATAGGTGTTGGGGTTGTCGAGGGCGAACTTCATGTACGCCTCCAGCATCACCCGCACCCGCGAAACCGGATCGATCGGTTGGGCCGCGATTTCCGTATTGAGCTCCAGCAGACGCTCGATGGCGTCGTTGCTGATCTCCAGCAGGATCTGGTCCTTGTCGCGGAAGTGCATGTAGAGCGCGGTCGAGGACACGCCGACGGCGTCGGCGATCTTGCGGATCGTCGCGCCGGAATAGCCTTCGGCGATGAAGATCTTCTCGGCCGCCGCCAGGATCTCGCCCCGACGCAAGTGCCCGTCGCCCTTGGGCTTTCTGGCGGACTTGTGAGGCTTCTTCAGAACGACCGTCACGGACTTGGCTTCCCCTGCGTTTCCCCTGTCCGACACTAAACGGGAATCACCCAGCCGTCGCAAGAACGTGCGTGGAAGGAAAGACCCGCCTCGCGCGCGCGAAAAATCCTCCCAAAACGAGCATTTTTACCATTTGACACTTTAAGGTTGAGATTCGTTTATCTGCGCCGTTGGGGCGACCAGCGTATCCAGGGGCATCCATGGCGCGCGAAGACAGACGGCTTGAACCGGCGCTCGCGCCGGCGTGCGGACCTGTGTCCGTTGAGTGGATCGAGCGGGCAGACACCGCCCCGATCGGGCGCGATGGCGCGCACCAGACGCTTTCCCGAGGGCAAGCGGCCTGCGTCTGCCTGGCTGGTCTGCTGGCGGCCATTGGCGTGGCGCTGAGCCCGATCGGGGCGATGACGATCGTGCACCACCTGTTCTTCGCCGTCTTCCTGCTGGGCGCCCTGACCCGTCTGGCGGCGGCCTGCACGCCTTTGCCGCCAACGCTCGCGCCCTCCCTGGCTGACGAGGACCTGCCAGCCTATACGCTCATCTGCCCGCTCTATCGCGAGGCCGAGGTCGTGGCCGAACTGGTCCAGAGCCTTGGGGCGCTCGACTATCCGCGTGACCGCCTGCAGGCGCTGATCGTGCTGGAGGCCGACGACGACCTGACCCTGGCGGCGGTTCGGGCCCTGCCGCTGCCCACGTTCATCCAGGTGCTGGTCGTCCCGCGCGGGACGCCCCAGACCAAGCCGCGCGCCTGCAACCACGCGCTGGACAAGGCGCGAGGCGACCTCGTGGTGATCTACGACGCCGAGGACATGCCCGACGCCGGCCAACTTCGGGAGGCCGCCGCCCGTTTCGCGGCATCGGACCAGAGCCTGGCCTGCCTGCAGGCCCCGCTGCGGATCGAGGACCCGGGCTTCTCGCTGTTCCTGCCCTCGCAGTTCCGGCTGGAATACGCCGCCCATTTCGAGGTGCTGCTGCCGGCCCTGGCGCGATGGGGCCTGCCCTTCCCGCTGGGCGGGACCAGCAATCACTTCAGGACCGCCATCCTGCGCGAACAAGGCGGGTGGGACCCGTTCAATGTGACCGAGGATGCGGACATCGGCTTTCGCCTCGCCGCCGCCGGCTATCGGCTGGGCGTCATCGACCGGCCGACCTGGGAGACGGCGCCGACCACCTGGGGACAATGGCTCCCGCAGCGGGCGCGATGGATCAAGGGACACATGCAAACCATCGCCGTCTGTCTGCGCGGTCCCGTCCCCCGCCAGCCGCGCAACGCCGTGGCCCTGACGCTGACCCTGGCACAGTCGGTGGCCTCCTCGCATCTGCACGGACCGATCATGGCCGTGATGGTCGTGCTGGCCGCGATCGACTTCTGGCCGGACGCCCACCTCACGATCGCGTCGGCGGACCTCACGCTCTACGCGCTCGGCTGGAGCGCTTCCGCCATCGCCGGCGCGCGCGGGATCATGCGGATGCGGGCGCGGCCCAAGTCGCTGCATCTGTTCGGCATGGTGCTCTACTGGCCACTGCAGAGCCTGGCGGGGATGAAGGCGCTCTACCAGTTCGTCACCGCCCCGCACCGCTGGGACAAGACCCCGCACGCCCCGCGCTCCGGCTCGCACTCTGGCCCCCACGACTCTGGACCCCACTCTGGACCTTTGGGGCCGTAAGGCGGTATGGGCGGGCGATGGCACCGAAGATCGCTCCCGCCCCCATCGTCATGCGCACCACCGGCTGGGCGGACTACGCCCTGTTGGACAGCGGTCACGGCAAGAAGCTGGAACGCTATGGCCGCTACACGGTCGTTCGCCCCGAGCCGCAGTGCTTCTGGGAGCCGCGCCTACCCGCCAAGGCCTGGGAAGACGCCGACGCCGTCTTCGACCCCTCCGACGAGGACGAGGCTGGTCGCTGGCGCTTCAAGGGCAAGCCGATCGAGAAGTTCGACCTGGCCTGGGGCGAAGCCAGGTTCCACGGCCAGTTCACGCCGTTCCGGCACCTGGCCTTCTTCCCCGAGCAGGCCGCTAACTGGGCCTGGCAGGATGAACGCGTCCGCGCGCTCTGCAAGGGTTCCGGACCTCAGCCCAAGATCCTGAATCTGTTCGGCTATACGGGCGTGGCCTCGCTGGTCTGCGCCGCTGCTGGCTCGGCCGTGACCCATGTCGACGCCTCCAAGAAGTCGGTCGGCTTCGCGCGCGAGAACGCCGCCTTCGCCGGCCTGGCCGACAAGCCGATCCGCTGGATCGTCGAGGACGCCCGCAAGTTCGTGGCCCGCGAAGTGCGGCGCGGCAATAAGTACGACGGCGTCATCCTGGACCCGCCCAAGTTCGGGCGCGGCGCCGACGGCGAGGTCTGGCGTCTGTTCGAGGACCTGGCGGCCCTGACCAAGGACTGCGCCGCCCTGCTCAGCGACGACGCCTCGTTCCTGCTGATGAACGCCTATGCCGCCCGCGTCTCGGGCGCGGCGATGTCGGGCCTGCTGGCCCAGGAGCTTCAAGGCCGGGGCGGCGTCATCGATTGGGGCGAGCTGTCCCTGGTCGAGGAAAAGGGCGACCGCCAGATCGGCCTGTCGTTCTTCGCCCGCTGGTCTGCCCAAGACAAGTTTGGTGAAGGGTAACGGCGATGAACACCAAGACCGTCACCTCGCTGACCAACACCACCGTCAAGGCCGTCCGCGCCCTGCACATGCGCAAGGAGCGCGAAGACAGCGGCCTGTTCTTGGCCGAGGGCCTGAAGATCGTCATCGAGGCGATCGATTGCGGCCACGCGCCCAAGATCGTCATGTACGGCCCGGACGCCGCCGACCATCCGATGCTGAAGAAGGCCGTCGCCGCGTGCCTCAAGGCCGGCGGCGAAGTCATTGAGGTCAATCGGGAAATCCTCGAGAAGGTCTCGCGCCGCGACAACCCGCAGGCGGTCGTCGCCGTGTTCAAGCAGGTCTACACGCGGCTGTCGGCCATCGTGCCCGAGAGCGCGCCGTGCTGGGTGGCCATGCAGGCCGTCCGCGATCCGGGCAACCTGGGCACCGTGATCCGCACCGCGGACGCGGCGGGCTGCGGCGGGGTGATCCTGGTCGGCGACTGCGTCGACCCCTACTCGGTCGAAGGCGTCCGCGCGACCATGGGCTCGATCTTCGCGGTGAAGATCGCCAAGGCGACGATCCCCGAGTTCCTGGCCTGGCGCGAGAGCTGGCCGGGCAGCGTGGTCGGCACCCTGCTGACCGCCACGGTCGACCACAAGAGCGCCGACTATGTGAAGCCCTCGCTGATCCTGATGGGCAACGAACAGCAGGGCCTTCCGCCCGAACTGGCCGCCGCCTGCGACGTCAACGTCAAGATCCCGATGCGTGGCCGCGCCGACAGCCTGAACCTGTCGGTGGCCACGGGGATCATGATCTATACGGTGACGGGTTAGGTCCCCCGAGGCTTGGCCCGCGTCGTCGGCGCGGTGTTTGCCGGGTCGTCCGGCCAGACGTGGCGGGGGTAGCGGCCCTTCATCTCGATCTTCACCTCGCGCCACGAGCCTTTCCAGAAGCCCGGCAGGTCGCGGGTGATCTGGATCGGCTTGTGGCCGGGCGACAGCAGCGACAGCACCAGCGGAACCTTGCCGCCGGCGATGCTGGGGTGCTCGGTCAGGCCGAACAGCTCCTGCACGCGGATGTCGATGCGCGGACCGGCCTCGGCGGCGTAGTCGATGGCCACGGTGGTGCCCGTCGGGGCCTTGAAGCGAGCCGGCAGCATGGCGTCGACCTTCTGCTGCAGGTCCCAGGCGACCAGCGCGCGGATCGCGCCGTCCAGGCTATTCTCGTCGACGCTGGCCAGCGACGAGCGCCCATGCAGCAGCGGCTCCAGCCATTCATCCAACCGCGCCACTAGGGCGGCGTCGGACAGATCGGGCCAGGCCTCGCCGTCCAGCGCGCGCAGGAACGCCACCCGGCTGCGGAAGCCCTCGATCCCCTGCCCCAGGCGCAGTCCGAAGAGGCCATCGGCGCGGACCTGGTCCATCAGCGCGCCGGCGATCATGGCCGGGTCGGGGTTCTCGATCAGGCGCTCTTCCAGCACGAGGCGGCCCAGGCGAAGCAGGCGCTTGGCGCGGACCTTGCCGCCCGTGGTCTCAAGGCGGTCCTCGGCCAGCAGGCGGTCGGCGAAGGTCTCGCGCAGCTCGGCCTCATCGACGGCGGCGGCCAGCAGGATGCGGTCGCGGCTGTCGCCGCCGCCCAGCTCGCCCACGGCCAGCCAGGCCTCGCGGGCCAGAGGATCGGTGGGCTCCAGATAGACGCCGCGCCCGCCGGCCAGCTGGAACTCGCCGGGCTTGCCGCGCGCCTTGGCGACGCGCTCGGGATAGGCCTCGGCCAGCATCAGGCCGGCTTCGAGCACCTTGGCGCCGGAGCGTTTGCCGGCCGCGCGGCTCCAGCGTTCGACCAGAGCCATGGCGTCGCGGGCGCGCGGCGAGCGGTCGCGATGCAGGTTCTCCAGCCGCCGACGCAGGTCGACGTCCTTGCCGCCGAGACCTTGCTCGGTCAGCACGGCGGCGATCTCGGCGGCCTCTCGCGCCTGACCCGAGGCGGCGGCCCGGACGACCATGTGCGCCAGGCGCGGCGGCAGCGGCATCTCGGCCAGGGCCTTGCCGTGCGGCGTGAGATCCCCCTGCCCGTCCAGGGCCTGGATGCGGGTCAGCAGGGTCCGCGCCTCGGCGAAGGCGGCGGGTGGAGGCGGATCGAGGAAGGTCAGGCCCGAAGGATCGCGCGCGCCCCAACGGGCAAGATCCAGGGCCAGGCGCGAGAGATCCGCCTCCAGGATCTCCGGCCGCGCGAAGGCCGGTAGCGCCCGGGTCTCGGGCTCGTCCCACAGGCGGTAGCAGACGCCGGGTTCGGTGCGGCCGGCGCGGCCCCGGCGCTGGTCGGCGGCGGCGCGGCTGACGCGGACGGTGTCCAGGCGGGTGATCCCCGAGGCTGGATCATAGCGCGGCACGCGGGCCAGGCCGGCGTCGATCACCACCCGCACGCCCTCGATGGTCAGGCTGGTCTCGGCGATCGAGGTGGCCAGCACCACCTTGCGGCGGCCCGCCGGCGCGACGGCGATGGCGCGGTCCTGCACGGCCGGATCGAGCGCACCGTACAGGGGCGCTATGTCTACGTCCGGCCGGCGCAGGCGTTCGTTCAGCCAGCTCTCGGCCCGGCGAATCTCGCCCTGGCCCGGCAGGAAAACGAGGACACTGCCGATCTCCTCGGCCAGAGCCCGCTCGACGGCGCGGCCGACGCGTTCCTCCAACCGCTGGCGCTCATCGCGGCCCAGATAGCGGGTGTCGACCGGGAACATCCGCCCCTGACTCTCGACGATCGGCGCGTCGTTCAGCAACGCCGAGATCCGCGCGCCGTCCAGGGTCGCCGACATGACCAGCAGGCGCAGGTCTTCGCGCAGCACGCTCTGGACGTCGCGGGCGAAGGCCAGGCCAAGGTCGGCGTCGAGGCTGCGTTCGTGGAACTCGTCGAACAGCACGGCGGCAACGCCGTCCAGGCCCGGGTCGTCGAGAATCATCCGGGTAAAGACGCCTTCGGTGACGACCTCGATGCGCGTCCGGCTTGAGACCTTGGACTGCAGGCGCACCCGGAAGCCGACCGTCTCGCCGACGGATTCGCTCAAGTTCGCGGCCATGCGAGAGGCGGCGGCGCGCGCGGCCAGGCGGCGGGGCTCCAGAACGATGATCTTGCGGCCTTGCGTCCACGGCTCGTCCAGCAGCGCCAAGGGCACGGCCGTGGTCTTGCCCGCGCCGGGCGGCGCGACGAGAACGGCGGTCTCCCGTTCGGCGAGGGCGCCTTTCAGCGCCGGAAGGGCCTCGAAAATGGGCAACATCGCGCCCGCTTTAGCCGCAGCCGCCCTCGCGGCCAAGCAGCACTGGACGAGCGGGGGTCGCGGAGAACATTTACGCGCATCCGCTGCTCGACCTTGACCCCATGCTCATAAACGGGTCACGGTCCGCAAAATTTTCTAAAGGCGACCCCAGGGGGGAGTCTTGCCTATCAGGAGGAACTATGTGGCGCGTAAAATCGCTTGATGCGATCCTAGCGACGGCTCAGAAAAAATCCCTTCACCGCTCGCTTGGCCCCATTCAGCTGACGCTGCTCGGGGTTGGCGCGATCATCGGTACTGGCATCTTCGTTCTGACCGCCGCCGCCGCCCAGAAGGCCGGTCCGGGCATGATGTGGAGCTTCGTGATCGCCGGCGCCGTCTGCGCCATCGCCGCGCTCTGCTATTCCGAACTGGCCTCGATGGTCCCGGTCTCGGGCTCCGCCTACACCTACACCTACGCCGTCATGGGCGAACTGCTGGCCTGGATGGTCGGCTGGGCGCTGATCCTCGAATACGCCGTCGCGGCGTCGGCCGTGTCGGCCGGCTGGTCCGGCTACTTCCTGGGGCTGATCGAGCATGCGTTCGGATTCCAGTGGCCAGCCTTGTTCAAGTCGGGGCCCGCCTGGTCGATGAACGGCTGGATGCCCGCCGCGGACTTCAGCGTCGGCATCGTCAACATACCGGCCATCGTCGTGGCCCTGGCGGTGACGGCCCTGCTGGTCCTTGGCACCACCGAAAGCGCCCGCGTCAACGCGGTACTGGTGGCGATCAAGGTCACGGCCCTGACCGTGTTCGTGGTCCTGACCCTGCCGGCCGTGAAGACCGGCAACTTCTCGCCGTTCACCCCGAACGGCTGGTTCGGCCCCGCCGGCACGACGGGCATGGGCGTGGTCGGCGCCGCCGCCTCGATCTTCTTCGCCTATGTCGGCTTCGACGCCGTGTCGACCGCCGCCGAGGAGACCAAGAACCCGCAGCGCAACGTCCCGATCGGCCTGATCGGCTCGCTGGCCATCTGCACCGTTTTCTATCTGCTGGTCGCGGCCGGCGCGATCGGCGCCATCGGCGCTCAGCCGGTGCTCGGCGCCGACGGTTCGGCTGTCCAGCCCGGATCGGCCGCCTTCCAGGCCGCTTGCGCCCTGAGCGAGAACGCCAATCGACTGGTCTGCTCGAACGAGGCCCTGGCCCACGTCCTGCGCGAGATCAACTGGCCGATCGTCGGCAACGCCCTCGGCCTGGCCGCCAACCTGGCTCTGCCCTCCGTCATCCTGATGATGATCTACGGCCAGACCCGCATCTTCTTCGTCATGGCCCGCGACGGCCTGCTGCCGGAGAAGCTGGCCACCATCCACCCCAAGTGGAAAACCCCGCACATCGTCACGATCGCCACCGGCATCTTCGTGGCCCTGGCCGCGGCCTTCTTCCCGGTCGGCCAACTGGCCGACATCTCCAACTCCGGCACGCTGTTCGCCTTCTTCATGGTGGCGATCGCGGTGATGGTGCTGCGGGTGAAGGATCCGAACCGTCCGCGTCCGTTCAAGACCCCGTTCGTGTGGGTCGTGGCCCCACTGGCCATGATCGGCTGCGCTGCGCTGTACTTCAACCTGCCGGCCGAAGCGATGCTGGTTCTGCCGATCTGGGGCGCCATCGGTCTGGTGATCTATTTCGCCTATGGCTACCGCAAGAGCCATGTCGGCCGCGGCCTGACGGACGTTCCGGAACTGGCTTCGGACGCACCCGGCGGTCCGGTTCCCCCTATGCCGGGCGCCCCGGCCCCGGGTTCGAAGGAAGAACGCGATTGATCTTCGGCTGTTAGGCCTTAGGTCAGAGAGGGCGGGCGCTTCGGCTCCCGCCCTTTTCTTTTGGAGGTCGCCTCGATGACCCAAGGCATGCCCATCGCCGCCGTGATCGCCCCGGTCACGCCGCTGCAGCAGAACTGCACGATCGTCTGGTGCACGAAGACGATGAAGGCCGCCGTGATCGATCCGGGCGGCGAGGTCGACCGCCTGCTCAAGGCCATCGCCGACAAGGGCCTGACGCTGGAGAAGATCTGGATCACTCACGGCCACATGGACCATGCCGGCGGCGCGGCCGAACTGAAGGCCCGCACCGGCGTCCCGATCGAGGGCCCGCACGAGGACGACCAGTTCTGGATCGACCAAATCCAGCAGTCCGGTGAAATGTACGGCATGCCCGAGGCCCGGATCTTCGTCACGGACCGCTGGCTGAACGACGGCGACACCGTCACCCTTGGCGAGACGGCGTTCGAGGTCTTCCACTGCCCCGGCCACACGCCCGGCCACGTCGTGTTCTTCCATCGCGAGACCAAATTCGCCCAGGTCGGCGACGTGCTGTTCCAGGGCTCGATCGGCCGCACCGACTTCCCGCGGGGCAACCATCAGGACCTGATCGACGCGATCACCCAAAAGCTGTGGCCATTGGGCGAGGACGTGCGGTTCGTGCCCGGCCACGGGCCGATGTCGACCTTCGGGGCCGAGCGGCGCAACAACCCGTTCGTGGGCGATCGCGTGGTGGCGGCGATGGAAGCGCAAGGCCCGGCCTATCAGGCGCCGAAAAACCACTCGCCAGGCTGAGGAAAGACGCGCCGCCCGTGCGACACTGGATCGCAAGACCGTTTCCGCCGCTGTTTCAGGCGTGAAATCTAGGCGTGACGGGGGCGTGACAGGGAACTCTCATGGAAAACGTCCAAAGCACCGCCCAGAGCGACGCCGACGCCCAGCGTGGTGCGGCTCCGCGCATCCTCATCGTCGACGACGATCCCGGCATCCGTGACGTCGTCTCCGATTTTCTCAGCCGTCACGGCTACGCCGTCGAGACGGCCCAGGACGCCCGCACCATGGAGCAGGTCCTGGCGCGCGGTCCGATCGACCTGATCGTCCTGGACATCATGCTGCCCGGCGAGGACGGTCTGGCTATCTGCCGCCGCCTATCGTCGACCAATGACGGCCCGGCGATCATCATGCTCTCGGCCATGGGCGAGGACACCGACCGCATCGTCGGCCTGGAGCTCGGGGCCGACGACTACCTGCCCAAGCCCTGCAATCCGCGCGAGCTGCTGGCCCGCGTTCGCGCCGTGCTGCGTCGCCGGCAGGAGCCGCGCGCCGTCGACGACGCCATGGGCGCGGCCTGCGAGTTCGCCGGCTGGCGTCTGGACCTCGTCCGCCGCGAACTGCGCTCGCCACAGTCGGTGGTGGTGAATCTTTCCAGCGGCGAGTTCTCGCTTCTGCGCGCCTTCGTCGAGCGGCCTCAGCGGGTCCTGACCCGCGACCAGCTGCTGGACCTGGCCCGAGGCCGTGACAGCGACGCCTATGACCGGGCCATCGACGTCCAGATCAGCCGGCTTCGCCGCAAGCTGGACGACGGCGGCGGCAGCGAGCTGATCCGCACGATCCGCAGCGAAGGCTACATGTTCACCGCCAAGGTCGTCCGCACCCCATGACCCTTTTCCGGCGCGGCGCGCCGCTGTTCGTCCAGGCCCTGGGGCTGGTGATCGTTACCCTGGTGGCGGCCCAGCTGATCGCGATCGCGGTTATCTTCACCCTGCCGCCGCCGCCGCCCGAGTTCTATCGGTCCAGCGAGATCGCCCGCGCCCTGAAGACCGGTCAACCCGTGCAGCCGCGCGACGGTCGCCTGCTGGTCGTCAAGCAGCGCGTCACCCTGCACCCCATGGGTCAGGACACCCCGCGTCGTATCGACTT
Organism: Caulobacter sp. FV1ye6ST; assembly: GCF_058681225.1. NCBI lineage: Bacteria > Pseudomonadati > Pseudomonadota > Alphaproteobacteria > Caulobacterales > Caulobacteraceae > Caulobacter > Caulobacter sp. FV1ye6ST. The sequence goes on along the minus strand of NZ_CM178733.1, from coordinate 1,713,123 downwards.
CAAGACCGATATCAGCCGCGCGGTCGACGTGCCGGTCAACCGCATCGAGCTGCAGATCGACAACGGCCCACGCTTCTTCGTGCGCCGCACGCCGGTGACGCCGCCCAAGCCCGATGCGCCGCCTCGAGGCCCCAGCGCCCGCGAGCCGTTCGCCCGCGAGGGCGGCGGCCCCGGAGTTCCCGGCGGTCCGCCTGGCGCGCGCGGCAAGGGCGTCGACGAGCCGCTGATCTTCGGCGACTTCAAGCTGGGCGTGCGCCAGAGCGATGGCCGCTGGCTGGTGGTCGAACCCAAGCCCACCTTCCGCTTCGACAACTGGCAGCAGCGCGTGCTGCTGATCCTCCTGCTGTCGGTGATCGCCGTCACGCCGCTGGCCTGGCTGTTCGCCCGCCGTCTGGCCCAGCCGATCACCGCCTTCGCCGACGCCGCCGAGCGCTTGGGCAAGGACCCGCGCACCCCGCCGCTGAGCATCTCCGGCTCGGGCGAGGTGGTCGCCGCCGCCAAGGCCTTCAACATGATGCAAGAGCGCCTGCGGCGCTATGTCGAGGACCGCACGGCCATGGTAGGCGCCATCGCCCACGACCTGCGCACGCCCCTGACCCGCCTGAAGTTCCGCATCGAGGCCGTGCCCGACGACATCCGCCCCAAGTTGGCCGCCGATATCGACCAGATGGAGGCGATGATCGCCGCCACCCTCGGCTTCGTGCGCGACACCCAGCGCCCGGCCGAGCGCACCAAGCTGGAGCTCTCCTCCCTGGTCGAGAGCGTGATCGACGAGGCCGCCGAGACGGGCGGCGACGCCATCGTCGAGCGAACCGAGAAAACGGTGATCGAGGGCGACCCGGTGGCTCTCAAGCGCCTGGTCGCCAATCTGGTCGAGAACGCCCTTAAATATGGCGTGCGAGCCCGAGGCCGGGTCTATGCCGAGGACCACATGGCGATCATCGAGGTCGACGACGATGGCCCCGGCATCCCCGCCAGCGAGCTGGAGCGGGTGTTCGAACCCTTCTATCGCGGCGAGCCCTCGCGCAATCGCGAGACGGGCGGCAACGGCCTGGGCCTGGCGGTCGTACGCTCGCTGGCCCGCGCTCACGGCGGCGATGTGATCCTGGCCAACCGCCCGGGCGGCGGCCTGCGGGCCAGCGTAAGGATCCCGGCCTAGGACTGGCCGCCAAGATTGCGGCGGAAACGGACGGCTTTGTTGCGGCGGCGCAAGGCCGAGCGCGCGCCTGACATCACAGGGACATCCCAACCGGTTTCAAAGCTTGGCTGGATGGAGACTTACCGGATGATCTTTCGCTCGCTTGGCCTGACCGCCGTCCTCGCCGCCACCTTGGCCGCCTGCGCCAGCGCGCCGCCGGAAGGGCCCGAGAGCCATCGCCGTCCTGGCGGACGCGGTGGTCCGCTCGGCGAAGGCGGCGGCGCGCAGATGGCCGGCCCGCAGCTGTTCATCAGCCCGGCCGGCGAGCCGTTCCGCGCCCCGCCCGGCGCGCCCTACCCCGTCGCCGACTGGTTCGCCGGCGCCGACGCCAATCACGACGGCGCCCTGTCGCGCGATGAGTTCGTGGCCGACTCCTTGCGCTTCTTCGGCGTGGTCGACGCCGACCACAATGGCGTCATCGACGGCTTCGAGGTGGCGGCCTACGAGCAGCGCATCGCCCCCGAGATCATCGGCGGCGCGGCTCCCGGCGCGATGCGGCGCGGCCCACGCGGCCTGGGCGTGACCGAGGGCCAGCAGGACGGTCCGAGCGACGACGATATGTCGCCCAGCCACCGCCAACGTCAGCAGCGCACCAATGTCCTGCAGGGCGCCTCGCTGTTTGGCCTGATCGCCGAGCCCGAGCCGGTCATGGCCGCCGACGGCAATTTCGATCGCCGTATCAGCAAGGACGAGGCCGCCAAGGCGGCGAGGACGCGCTTTGCCCTTCTCGACACCAACAAGGATGGCCTGCTGACGCTGGCCGAGCTTCCCAAGACGCCGGTCCAGGGCGGCCTGCGCGCGGGCGCGGGCCCGGGCGGCGGCAAGGGCAAGATGGGCGGCCACGGCGGGGGAAGGCGAGGCGGCCCGGGCGGCGGCGGCGGTCGTCGCGGCTAGCTACCGACCAGGCTGGCGATGATGTTGATCCCCAGGGCCAGGATGGCGGTGTTGTAGAAATAGGCGGCCGCCGCGTGGGCTGTCACCAGCTTGCGTAGCTTCGAGGTCAGGATGCTGTTGTCCGACACCTGGAAGGTCGCGCCGACGCTGAAGGCCAGATAGGCGAAGTCCATGTAGCCTGTCGGTTGCTCGCCCGGGAACTCGATGCCCGGCTTGCCGGAGCCGTCGCCGAAATTGCGGTGGGCGTAGTGCAGGACGAAGGCCGACTGCAGCACCAGCCACGATAGCACCAAGGTCACGCCGGCGCACGCGGTCACGAAGGCCTTCGTATCGCCCGACGCGTGCTTGGCCGAGATCATGGCGTCGACCACCGCCCACAGGCTGGCGGCGATGGCGGCCAGGACGATCAGCAGCAGGACAGGCACGCCCTCGTCCTCCTGGGCGGCGCGCGAGCGCACCTTGGCCTCATCGGCCTTCAGAAAAAGCGTCCAGGTCGTCAGCAGATAGACAGCGGCGGCGGCGTCCCAGCCCAGAAGAAGGTGCGCGGCATGCGGCGCGCCCAAATATTTCGCCGCCAGCCACACAGCGATTCCGGCGCCCTGCGCGACGGCTAGACGCCAGTGCGACGCGGCCCGACCGACCATGTGTTTGGTCTTGCGAGGCATTCTCCGACGACTCCTCAAACGGGCGCTTGTCCCTGTGCGGCGTAATTAGTGCGAACTCACGGTGAACCGAAAGCCTCTTCGCTGGTTACTTTACCGGAACGCGCAGGAGACGACGCCAGTGACCGACCCAGACTCCCCGCCCCCGCCCGAGCCTAAACCGCCCGAGTACGAGCCGGGGGTCGTCCCCGTCGAGGAGCCCCCCACCTCGCCGCCGGTCGATCCAGGGGACGACCGTCCCTATGACGCCTGATCCTTATTCGTACCGCCTGTGACCAGACTAGGAGCCCCACATGGACACCGATAGCGAACGTCCCCGCGGCCGTCGCGGTTTCGCCGCCATGGACCCGGAACGCCGCCGTGAGATCGCCAGGAAGGGCGGAGCTAGCGTGCCCAGTGAAAAGCGCAGCTTCGCCAAGGACCGTGATCTGGCGGCCAACGCCGGCCGAAAAGGCGGCTCTTCCTCGCGCGGCGCTCGCCCAGGCGAGCGCGCGCTTTAGAAGCCGACCCATCCACGACCTTGACGCGCCGGTCCCTTTTGGAACCGGCGCGTTTTGGTATTCAGATAGCTCCGGCTCCAAGTTTTCGGAACCGGCGCATCGTCGTCCATTCAGGTCAGGCGGTTAGCGCGTAAACCGCGAAGGTCGGGTCCTCGCTGATCCAACGCTGGGCCACGGTCCAGCCGGCGCGGCGGGCGATGCCCTCGAAGGCCTCGGACGGGTACTTGTATGAATTCTCGGTGTGGATGGTCTCGCCGGCGGCAAACCGAAAGCCGTAGTCGCCGACCATGACGATTTGGTCGCGCGTGCTCTCCAGATGCATCTCGATACGGCTCTCGTCCGCATTCCACACCGCCTTGTGAGCGAAGGCGGCCGGATCGAAGTTGCCGCCAAGCTCGCGATTGATGTGGACCAGGACATTGCGGTTGAACGCCGCCGTCACGCCCTGAGCGTCGTCATAGGCCGGGATCAGCACCCCGGGGTCCTTGGCGACATCGGCTCCGACGATGAACAGCGAGCCCTCGCCCAGCAACGCCCGGGCCCGTCGCAGCAGCGCCTCGGCCTCGTCGGGCGCGAAGTTGCCGATCGTCGAGCCGGGGAAGAAGCCGACGGGCGTGTGGCCCTTGGCGCCGTCCGGCAGTTGGATGGCCTTGGTGAAGTCTTCGACCAGCGGAGCGACCGCGAGGTTCGGATAGTCCTGGCGCAGGCTGGCCGCGGCTTCGTCCAGGGCGGAAGGGCTGATGTCGATGGGCGCGTAGACGGCGATCTGGGGCGCGGCGTCCAGCACGATGCGGGTCTTGGTGCTGGCCCCACTGCCGAACTCGACCAGCACCGCGCCGTCGGGGATGCGGGCCGCCAGTTCCGGCGCGATCTGGCGCAGCAGCGCCGTCTCGGTGCGGGTCAGGTAGTATTCGGGCAGCTCGCAGATCGCCTCGAACAGGCGCGAGCCCTCGGCGTCGTAGAAGTATTTGGCCGACAGGGTCTTGGGCGTGGCCGACAGGCCGCCGACGACCTCGTCCAGGAAACGGTCGCCCGGCTTGACCTCGACCAGGCGGTCGTCATCGGCCAGGCGCACGCCGCCGAACATCCAGCGACTGCCGGGGTGGAAGAAATTGCGGTAGGTCGCGCGCGAATGGCCGGGCGGGGTGGCCTCGCAGCCGCCGCGCAGCACCATCTGGCTGACCATGAACTTGCCGTTGTACTCGCCCAGCGCGCCCGGGCTCGGCTTGAAGCCCGGATAGGCGCTGTAGGCGCTAGCGGTCCACTGCCAGGCCGCGCCGCACAACTGGCGAAGGGTCGACGGGGCGCCGGTGGCCGTCGCCGCGGCTTCCCACTCGGCCTCGGTCGGCAGGCGACGGCCAGCCCAGGCGGCGTAGGCGGCCGCCTCGTAATAGCTGACATGGACGACGGGAACGTTGGGGTCGACCGGATGGCGGCCGCGCAGGGTCATGGTGGTCCAGGCCCCGCTCTCGTCGCGTCGCCAATAACCGGGGGCCTCCCAGCCCTCCTCGTTGACCTTGGCCCAGCCCTCGGAGAGCCACAGGTCGGCGCGGCCGTAACCGCCGGCCTCGATGAAGGCCAGCCACTCGCCATTGGTCACCAGGCGATCGGACAGGCGGAACGGCGCGACATAGGTCTTGTGCCGCGGCCGCTCGTTGTCGAACGCAAAGCCCGCCGCGCCGTTTTCGTTGCCAGGCGCGCCGATCTCGATCAGGCCGCCGGCGAAGCGGTGGAAACGCTGCGGCCCCGGATCCGGACGCGGCGTCGCGGCGCCGGGCTGGTAGGCCGGATTCAGCGGCGACTGAGCGAACAGGTGCAGGATGTCCATCAGGATCAGCTCCTGATGCTGCTCCTCATGATTCAGGCCGAGTTCGAGGCGCTCGCGGATCTCCGTCGTCAGCGGACCGGCCAGCAGGCGGACCATGGCCGCGTCGACGTGGGCGCGATAGGCGCCGACCTCTTGAGCGGACGGCCGGGTCAGCAGACCGCGCTGAGGCCTTGGCTGCCTGGGGCCAACCGCCTCGTAGTACGAATTGAAGATGTAGTTGAAGCGCGGGTCATGCACCGCATAGCCGGGCAGGAACGGCGTCAGAAGGAAGGTCTCGAAGAACCAGGTCGTATGCCCCCGGTGCCACTTGGTCGGGCTGGCGTCCGGCATCGACTGGGCCGACTGGTCCTCGGGCGACAGCGGCGCGGCCAGGACCTCCGTGCGGCGGCGCACCCGCCGATAGAGATCAGTCAGGACATCCGCCGAGGCGTCGGCGAGGTCCATCACGGGCAGTTCGTCCGGGATCATGGTGGCTCCTGCGAGCTAAAGCGGCGCTGGGCCAAGGCCCCGATCGACGACAACGTTCCGAGAACTTCGGTGTTCCCAGTCATGGTTACAACCAGGTGCGTCTCGCCCTGCTGCCAGCCTATGGCAGCAGCCCGTCCGCAAGCTTGAACGCGACAGCTGCACGAGGCGAATTTTTCGACAGCAAGCTGGAGGGTAAACGCTCGCTGCAACGTCTAGCAAACGGAGGACGCCAGCACGCCCCTTACGGCTGGCGTACCTGCCGGTCGGGGAATTGAGCAGCCTCGACCGGCGCTTCCTCTCCACCCTTCACGCGTTGATCGGCGCCTCCAGCAGCCCAGTTAGGACGGCCTGCAGCACCTCGGTGGCGCGTTTGGGCGACAGGTCCTGATCGCGGCGCAGCCGGCTCCAGGCGTCGAAGCTCAACAGCAGATCCATGGCCTCGAACCGGATCCGGTCCTTGGCCAGTTCGGCCGGCAACTGGGCGCGCAGGATGTCGCGCGAGATCTCCACCATCTTGGCGTTGTCGACGGCCAAGGCCGGCGACTGGTGGCGGTGAACCTCGGATGCGCGCTTGAACGGGGCGATCTTCTCGTACGCCCAGCCGCGGCGCTCGACCAGCTCCAGCACCCGCTCGCGCCAGCTCTCGCCCTTGAACGGCGAGTGGACCAGAGCCATCAGCTCGGTCGTGATCACCGCCGACATCTCGCTATACAGGCTGTCCAGATCCTTGAAGTGGCGGAAGACCGTGCGAAGGCCGACATCGGCGCGGGCCGCGACCAGTTCGGCCGACGGCGAGACGCCGCCTTCGCGCACCAGCTCCAACATGGCCTGGACGATGCGGGCGCGGCTGTCTTGCGAGCGCTTGCGGCGGCCATCGATCGCGACTTCGGGCGCGGCGTCGACTCCCGGACGAAGATTGCGCGCGGCGGAACTCACGGCCCAGGGCTCTCCCAACTATCGCCCCTGCTTAGACCCGTGGCGCGCCGACGGCCACCTCAAAGCTTCAGGAGGTCGAGCCTGTTGGACCATTTGATCTCGGTGGAGCCGGCCGGCAGGCTGGCGAAGTCGCCGTCGCGGCCCACCTTCATCGGCCCGCCGAAGATCGCCCGCGAGCGCCCCAGGAACGGCCCCTCCAGCGCACGGACCGGCAGCGGCGGGATGATGTGGTAGAACAGCACCTCCCTCACCCCCGCCGTCTTGGCCTCGCTGGCCACCGTCTCCGGCGCGGTGTGATAGTCCAGGATGTCGTGGAAGATGTGGGCGTAGTTCGTGCGCCCGGCCTTCTCGGCGACATCCTGCTGGATCGCCACCAGGTTCGGCGACAGGCCTTCGTGGACCAATAGGTCGACGCCCTTGGCCGCCTTGACCAGCCGCTCCGACGGCCCGGTGTCGCCGCTGATCACGGCGGTGCGGCCCTTGTATTCGAAGCGATAGGCGACGGCGGGATGGACCGGGTCGTGCTTGACCGGGAAGGCCCAGACCTTGAGGCCCGGCTTCTCGAGCACCAGCACGTCGGGGCCGTTCGGATCGGCGGTGAAGACGTGCGTGACCGCGCCGAAGCCCGAGGGCGGCATGACGGCTTCACCGTGGTGGGCGACGCGATAGCCACGATCCAGGGTGTAGGCGTCCTGGAAGCCCTTCACGACTTGGTCGAGGCCCGGGGGTCCGTAGATCGGCAGCGGCGCGTGCGCGGCTCCGCCGCCCCAGCGCTGCAGCATCAGCTCGCCCAGGTCGGCGATATGGTCGGAATGGTAGTGAGTGACGAACGCCGCGCTCAGGCGGGGCGGAGGCAGGTTCATCAGCAGCATGTTGCGAGTCGAGCCCGAGCCGGAGTCGACGACGAACAGGTCCCGGCCCGCCACCACCGCCACGCAGGGCCCCGCGCGCGTCGGATCCGGCATCGGCGCGCCCGAGCCGCAGAGGCCGACGTGCAGGCCGTCCGGCAGCTCGGCCAGCGGATCGGTCGCCAGGGCCGTCTCATAGAGTTTCCGCATGCCCGCCTCGGCAAGCTGCGCACGAAACAGCCACGCCACACCCAAGGCGATGGCGACCACGCCAGCCACGGCGCCCAACCCGATCCAGACCTTGCGCATATGTTCCTCCCAGAACTTGACCCAGTAGCGCCATAATGGCACTCATAGTGTCAATAGAAATCCGCCAAGCGGTGTCGAGGGAGAGCGAAATGGACGTGTTGCGCACGCCGGACGAACGGTTCGAGGGCCTGGCCGACTGGCCTTATCTCCCCCGCTACACGGCGGTGGCGGACGCCGACGGGACCGCCCTGCGCATCCACCATGTCGACGAAGGCCTCAAGGATCAGCGGCCGATCCTGCTGATGCACGGCGAGCCTTCGTGGGCCTATCTGTATCGCAAGGTCATCGCCGACCTGTCGGCCCGCGGCCGTCGGGCCATCGCGCCGGATCTCGTCGGCTTCGGCCGTTCGGACAAGCCGGCCGCTCGCGCCGACTACACCTATGAGCGGCACGTGGCCTGGATGAGCGACTGGCTTGTCCAGAACGACCTCAAGGACATCGTCCTCTTCTGCCAGGACTGGGGTGGCCTGATCGGCCTGCGCCTGGTGGCGGCGTTCCCGGAGCGCTTCTCGGCCGTGGTCGTCTCCAACACCGGCCTGCCCGTAGGCTCGGGCAAGAGCGAGGGCTTCGAAGCCTGGCTGAACTTCAGCCAGAACGTTCCGGAATTGCCCATCGGCTTCATCCTGAACGGCGGCACGGCGCGCGACCTGTCCGACGCGGAGCGCGCGGCCTACGACGCGCCCTTCCCCGACGAAACCTACAAGGAAGGCGCGCGGATCTTTCCGGCCCTGGTGCCGATCACGCCGGAGCACGCCTCGGTGGCCGAGAACAAGGCCGCCTGGGCGGTGCTGGAGACGTTCGACAAGCCGTTCATTACCGCCTTCAGCGACGCCGACGCGATCACCCGCGGCGGCGAGGCGGTGTTCCAGTCCCGCGTGCCGGGCGCCAAGACCGTCGCTCACACGACGCTGAAAGGCGGCCACTTCGTGCAGGAAGACAGCCCCGGCGAAATCGCGGCCCTGCTCGATGGCCTGGTCGCCAGCCTGGCGCAAAAGGAGATCGCCGAATGAACGTCGTCAATCAGGTCTTTCCCTCGCCCGAGCAATTCCAAGAGTTCTTCGGCGCCCCCGAGGACGGGCCGTTCGTGATGGTCAATCTGCTGAAGTTCCGCGACAAGGCCGAGTATGAGGACGGCTCTGAACCGGACCTAAGCGGTCGTGAAGCCTATAACCGTTACGGCGTCGAGGTCGCCAAGCTGGTCAGGGAACTCGGCGGCCAGATCCGCTACAACGGCCCGGTTACCGGCCTGATGATCGGCGAGGTCGAGGAGATGTGGGACGCGGTCGCCCTGGCCGAATACCCGTCCCTGGCCGCCTTCCAGAAAATGGCCCTGTCCGCGGAAATGCACGCCATCGAGCACCACCGTAAGGCGGGCCTGGCCGGACAGCTGAACATCCGCACCAAGCCGGCCCCGGGCGTCTAAAGCGCATCAGGCGAAGTGTGAACGGTTTCGCCGCCCGGACACGCGGTTAAGCTAAGAGCCGCGGTACACCGTCCGGAATCCGATGTGCGAGGCCCCCCCGTCGGGCGGTCCGGGCGTGCGGGCCGCCGGGCGGTAGCGGAAGCAGTAGTCGTCGGCGCACAGGAACGAGCCGCCCTTGACCACGTGCTTGGGCGTGTTCGGCTCGCCGGGGTCGAGGGCGCGGATCTCGGGCGGACCGCCGGCCTCGATGATGCTGGCGACCTCCAGGCCGGGCTTGAACCAGTCCTTGGTCCATTCCCAGACATTGCCGGCCATGTCCACGAGGCCATAGCCGTTGGGCGGATAGCAGCCGACCGGCGCGGCCCGCGCCTTGTAGCCGTCGCTGCCCAGGTCCTGGACAGGAAAGACGCCCTGCCAGGTGTTGGCGCGCGGGTGCTGGGGATCGGCCGGCTGGTCCCCCCAGGCGTAACGCTTGCCTACGAGGCCGCCGCGCGCTGCGTACTCCCACTCGGCCTCGGTCGGCAGGTCGCGACCCAGCCACTTGGCGTAGGCCAGGGCGTCCTCCCAGGCGATGTGGACCACCGGCCAGGCCTCGCGGCCGCGGATGTTCGAGCGCGGACCGTCCGGATGTCGCCAGTCCGCGCCGGGGATCACCCGCCACCATTGCGAGGGATCGTCCGACCTCGCCCCCTTCGCCCCCACGAAGACGAGCGAGGCCGGACGCCGCTGCGCCGCCGACAACTGGGCGTAGCGCGCGGGATCGAGCGGTCGTTCGGCCAGGGTGCGATAGCCCGTGGCCGCGACGAACCGCGCGAAGGCGGCGTTGGTGACTTCCGTGCGGTCGATCCAGAACGGCGCGACCTTCACGGTCCGTGGAGGCCCCTCCTCCGGCCGCAGGGGCGCCGCGCCCATGGCGAACTCGCCGCCCGCGATGCGGACCATGCCGACCGTGCGGTGCGCGGGATCGGCGATGGCCAGGTCCGTCAGGCAGGCCTTCGGCGCCGGCTTGCACGCCGCCAGCGCCAGGACCGCCAGAAGCGCCAAACCCGAGGAGGAAAGCGTCCTCAGTTGTCCCAATACACGTACTCGTCGCTGGCCTTGGCCTTCTGACCACCCGGATGGTCGATATAGAAAGCGCCGGAGATCAGCGAGGGCCAGGCGGGCTTGACCATCTGGCTGTCCAACTGGGCCAGGATCGCCTGCATCTCCTTGAGCTTGTCCGGTCGGGTCTTGGAAAGCTCGTGACGCTCCGTCGGGTCGGTGTTGAGGTCGAACAGCCAGACCTTGTTCGGCTCCTGGGCGACCTGCAGCTTCCAGCCGCCGGCCATCACCGTCTTGTAGCGGCCAGAGCGCCAGTACATGGCCTTGTGCGGATCGCCGCTGGCCTTGCCCTTGACGAACGGCACGAGGTCGACGCCGTCGATCACGCGGTCTTTCGGCGGGGTCGCGCCGGCCGCCCCCGCGGCGGTGGCGAAGATGTCCACGTGGCCGACGGGGCTGCGATAGACCGCCCCCGCCGGCAATTGGCCCGGCCAGCGGAGCAGGAACGGCACGTGGATGCCGCCTTCGAAGAAGGTCGCCTTCCAGCCGCGATAAGGCCGGTTGATGTCGGGCAGACCGATATAGTTGGCCCCGCCGTTGTCGGAGGTGAAGATCACCAGGGTGTTGTCGTCCAGCCCCTTGTCCTTCAACGCCTGCAGCACACGGCCGATATTGCGGTCAAGGTTGCGGACCATGGCCCCGTAGACGCGCAGGCGGTGATCCTTGATCTGGGGCAGCGCGTCGTAGTCGGCCTTGGGCGCCTGCAGCGGCGTGTGGACGGCGTTGTAGGCCAGGTACATGAAGAACGGCCGGTTCCTGTTGGCGTCGATCGACTTGATCGCCTCGTCCGTCAGGTAGTCGGTCATGTAGGTCGAAGGGTTGAACATCTTCGAGCCGTTGTACTGCACGGCGAACGGCAGAGCGCCCCACAGGAACTTGTCGATCGGATCCCAATCCTGGCGCGACTCCTCGACGGACGGGTCGCCGACGGGCGCGAACAGCGAGGCGCCGGCCATGAACCCGAGACTCTCATCGAAGCCCTGATCCTCGGGCCGCGAGCCCTTGGCGCCGCCCAGGTGCCACTTGCCCAGATGGACGGTGTGATAGCCGCGGGTCTTCAGGGCTTCGGCGATGGTGATCTCGGTCGAGGGCACGGCCTCGGTATTGTCGTCCTTCGGCGTGTTCTTCACCTCGTCCTTGTTGAAGTGCGAAGGGTGCAGCGCGTCGCCCTGATGGCCGCCGACGACGCGTGAGAAGGCCACCGGCGTGGGCGTGAACTCAAAGCCGAAACGGGTGGCGTAGCGGCCGGTCATGATCGCCGCGCGCGACGGGGCGCAGGTGGCGTTGCCGCTGTAGCCGTTGGCGAAGGTGACGCCCTGGTGGGCGATCGAGTCGATCGCTGGGGTCGGCACGGCGCCGTTCGCCACGCCGCCGCCATTCAGGGTGATGTCGTTGTAGCCCAGGTCGTCGGCCAGGATGAACACCACGTTCGGCGGCCGTTGCCCGGCCGGACTCGCGACCGGGCCTCGCGCCCAGGTCACCGCGTGGTTGGCCTCGATCTTCGGCTGCTTGGCGCGCGCGAGCATGATGATCAGGTCGAAGCGGAAATGCCAGGCCGCCGCGCCGGCCGCGACCAGCACCACGACGATCCCCGTGAACAACTTCCAGGCCTTCATGCGCGCCTCCCTCTTATCGTTCACAGGAGCATATATTGACATTCATCGTGCCGCTAGATGTCATGCGCCCGACAGTTGGGAGGCCGTCATCATGTCCCTGCGCGCCCAGATCATGCGAAGCGTGACCACCGTCCTGACCAGCCCGGCGCGACGCCGGATGGCCCGCGACCTGGCCGCCGTCTCCGCCCGACTTCGCGGCGAACGTCCGACCGTCCGCTATTTTCATCAGGCCGACGATCCCTATTCGCACCTGGCCGTACAGATGCTGCCGCGCCTGCGCGCTCGATACGGCGTGGAGATCGATCCCTATCTGGTCCCGCCGCCCGAGGACTCCGCCGCGCCCGATCGCGAGCGCCTGCGCGCCTACGGCCTGCGCGACGCCGCCCGCCTGGCGCAGGCCCGGGGCGTCGGCTTCCCCGCCAACGCGCAATTGCCCTCGGCCGAGGACGTGCGCCGCCTACAAGGGGTTCTGGCCGACGCGATCGCGCGCGAACGGTTCGAGGACGTCGCCTCGGCGGCCGGCGCGGCCCTGTGGTCGGGCGACACCAAGACCCTGGCCGGAATGGCCGCCTGGACTAGCGGCCAGGACCCGGACCTCCGCGACGACCTGCTGACCTTCAGCCAGCAGCGTCGCGCGCGATTGGGCCACTATCTGGGCGGCATGTTCCACTTCGAGGGCGAGTGGTTCTGGGGCGTCGATCGCCTGGGCCATCTGGAGGCCCGCCTCGCGGCGCGCGGCCTGGACCGCGAGCCCGGAACCCCGCTTTTGGCCCCCGCCCTGGAGCCGACCCTGTTGGCGGCGCCCGGCGCGTCCAAGGCGACGATCGAGGCCTGGTTCTCGTTCCGTAGTCCCTATTCCTGGCTGGTCCTGCCGCGTCTCCGCCAGCTGGCCCGAGCCCATGGCGCGACGCTGCGGCTGCGGCCGATCCTGCCGATGGTCATGCGCGGCCTGGCCGTGCCCCGCGTGAAGACCGTCTACATCACCCTGGACTGCAAGCGCGAGGCCGAGCGCCTCGGACTGCCGTTCGGCAAGATCGTCGACCCCGTGGGGGCCGGGGCCGAGCGCGCCTTGGCGGTGCTGCACCACGCGATCGACCTGGGACTGGGCGAGGAATTCGCCGAGTCGGGCCTGAAGGCGGCCTTCGCCGACGGCCTGGCCCTGGCCGAGGATGGCGGTCTCTATGCCGCCGCCCGCCGGGCCGGCCTCACCGACGCCCAGACCGCCACGGCCCTGGCCGATGACAGCTGGCGCGACCGCGTCGAGGCCAACCGCGCCGCCCTGCTGGACGCCGGTCTGTGGGGCGCGCCGACCTTCCGGGTCCGGGGCCAAGAGGCGCACTGGGGCCAGGACCGGCTGTGGATGCTGGAAGACGACCTCCGCGCGGCGACGGCGCCGACGAAGGCCTATGCGCCGAACGGATTGTCCGGATAGACCGACGCGCCTTTCGCGGCCTCGCCCTGCTCCGCGCGACCGCAGATCTCCAGGGCCGTCAGGGCGTAGATCAGGGCGCTGTCGGCCAAGTCCTTCGGCGTCGGCCGCCAGCGCTTCGGCCCCGTGGTGATGGCCGGGACGCGGTGCATGTTGAAGACATTGTGGTCGCGCCACATGCTTGAATAGACCGGGTTGGCGCGGGCGGCCGGCTGGCCAAGGCCCAGGCGCGTGGCGGCGTCCACCGCGCCGACCAGCGGCGCGACCTCCCTGGCGTCGGCCTCGAAGCCGTGGCGCACCACGACCGGCTCGACCTCGACTCGACCAACATCCGCCGCACGGACCATGGCCTCCAGGGCGTGCTGGACGTCGGCGGCCTTCTGGCGCGGGTTGAGGCCGACCTCGAGATAGAGGCTGACGACCTCGGTCCCGTCCCCGAACTGGAACGGCACGCCGCCCCGGATGGCGCACAGCTGGACCTTGGGCTCCGCGATCCCGCCGGCGCTCTCGTAGCGGCTGGCGGCTTCCCAGTCGCGGGTCCAGGCGTGGAGGGCGTCGGTCAACCTGCCGACGCGATAGATCGGATTGGGATGGTCGCCGGCCCGATCGGGATGGCGCAGCAGCGGCGTGAAAACGCCGTCGCCCCAAAGCCTTAGCCGGAACACCGCATAGCCGCAGCCGACGCTGGTCCAGCCGAAGTCGCATCCCTCGGCGGCGATGGCGTAGTCGGGCGCGACGCCGCCGTGGTGGAACAGGTAGTGAGCGCCGATGTCCTTGCCGAGAAACGCGATCCCGCGATGCTCCTCGATCGGCTCGGGTCCGATCTCGCCGGGACAGGCGGTCAAGTACATCTTCCCGGCCAGGCCGTAGCCCGCGGTCTTCAGCGCCTTGGCCGCGATCAGGAAGCAGCTGAGCGGTCCGCGATCATTGGCGATCGGGTAGCCGCGCAGCACACCGTCTTCCAGCCAGCAGCGCTCCCACTCCGGATCGGCCAGGGTGGCGGGACTGTACTTGTGGACGTCGAGATCGGGGTCACGCGTCGGGCTCTCGGTGTCGAGATGGGCGGTAAACAGCAGGTTCTTGCCGAACCGTTTTGTGCTTGCGCCCAGACCGCCATAGGTCCCGATAACGTTGAAGCGATCCTCGGTCGCCCCGACCTTGCGCGGCGAAAAGCCCTCACGGGCCAGCCAGTCGTGGACGAACTGGCCGGCCTCGCGCTCCTGGCCCGAGCGGCTGGGGATGTTGCCAAGCGTCAAGGCCAGCTCGGTCAGCTCGTCAGTGTCGATGGCGGCGGCGATGGCCTCGCGATCGGCTTGACTGACCATCAGGCGCTCCAGGCGGCGGCGACGCTGGCGGAGTCGGTCAGGATCGCGGTGTTCAGGTCCAGCATCTTCAGCGCCCCGGCGTGCAGGTCGGGCTCGTAGGCCGCGCAGGCGTCGGCGGCGACGAACACGTGGTAATCGAGGTTGAAGGCGTCCTTGGCCGTATCAGCGACACAACACTCGGTCGTCAGGCCGGCCATCACCAGCGTGTCGACACCGAGAGCCTTGAGCCGCGCATCGATGTCGGTGTCCCAGAACGGGCTATAACGGGTCTTGCGGAAAATAGGTTCGCCCGGCTGGGGCCGAGGTCCGACGAAGGCGCTGCCCGGTGCGCCGGCGCGGCAGAGCGCCGGGCTGGCTTCGGGATCGTTGCCGCGTCGGCGCATCCGCTCGTCCCAGACCTCCGAGTCGGTTTCAGGCGTCGTGAACAGACCCACGAACACCACCGGGACGTCCGCCGCCCGCGCGGCCTCGGCCAGGCGCTGGGCCGCCGCCAAGGCCGCCGGAACCGTCGAAAGGTCGAGGCCCCATCCGGCGGCCAGGCCCTCGGGCGAGGCGAAGTCGACCTGCATGTCGACGATCAGCAGCGCCGTGCGTCCGGGTGCGATCCAATGCTCAAGGTTCATGCGAAGGTCGTCCGCAGGCTAGGCAGGATCTCGGAGCCGAACATCGCCAGGCCTTCCACATAGTCGGGGAAGATCAGCATCAGCCCGTCCAGCTCGCACTCGGTCATGAAGCCCTCGACCTGCTCGCGACAGGTGGCGGGCGAGCCGATCAGGGTCTCGGTCATGAACGCCCCCTGCTTGTCGGCGGCGGCCCGCAGCTTGTCGGCTGGCACGCCCCAACTGGCCAGCATCGAGAGGATCGCGCCCATGTCCGCGCCCTCGGCGTAACGGCGAGCCAGGGTCTCGGCCCCAGCGTCGCTCTCGGCGTGGATGATCGTGCACATGGCGTAGGTGCGAACCGCCTTGCCCAGCTCGCCGGCCAGGGCCTTGGCGCGACGCGAGGCGTCGCGATGCTCGGCGCGCGAGCGGCCGCCGATGAAGCAGGCGTCGGCGTGGCGCACCGAAAACTGGAAGCCCCGGTCGGACATCCCCGCGCAGATCAGCTCGGGACGCGGCTTCGACAAGGGTTTGGGCTTGGACTGACAGTCCCTCATCGTGAAATACTTGCCGGCGAAGTCGACGCTGTCCTCAAGCCACAGGCGCTTGACGATGGTCGTCCACTCCTCGGCCAGGGCGTAGCGGTCGTCGTGGGACAGCGAATCGTCCCAGGCGCTCATCTGGTCGAACTCGGCCTTGTAGGCTCCCGCGACGATGTTCAGCCCGGCCCTGCCGCCGCTGATATGGTCGAGCGTCGCGATCATCTTGGCCGCGACCGCCGGATTTTGCAGCAGCGGATGGACCGTGGCCCATATGCGTACGTTGCTGGTCGCCTCGGCGATGGCCGCCATCAGCGTCACCGACTCCAGCGAGGTTCCCCAGTGGTCGGTCTCGCCGCCGAAGCCGCGGAACTTGCCCATCGACATCACGAAATCCAGCCCCGCTTGGTCGGCGGCCACGGCGGCGGCGCGGTTCTGGCCGTAGAGGCCGTCCAGGACGGGCGTGGTCTTGGAGACGATCCAGCCGCCATTGGCCACCGGCAGGAAGACGCCGAAATCCTTGTGCTGCGGGGGGCGCTGGAACATGCGGCGGATAATCACGCGCTTCGCCTCGCCGAACAACCGCGCTTGACGTCGGGTCCTTCAACGCCATCCGCACGCGGCTTCCCCGCGCCAGGACCGCATGAGGGAAAACAAAGGTCTTGGGCGAATGACAACGTGGGACTATCCATTCCCCAAATGCTCACCCAGACCGATGGCGTTTCCGCCGTCCCTCCCACCGAAAGCGCGGCTGAACGCGCCCGTAACCGCCGCCGCAAGCCGGTCCGGCGGCTGCGCTTCGCCCTGGCCGCGTTCGCGGTCAGCGTCGGCGTCGCCGTGGTCGTCCAGGCCGCGTGGAACAGCTTCGTCTCGAACAAGCTGCAGACCCAGGCCGCCGCCTCGCCGCTGGTGCTGGACAAGCCGCGCTTCACCGGCGTGCTCAAGGACGGCCGGCCGTTCCTGATCACGGCCACGAGCGCGGAGCGCGATCCCAAGGACGAAAACCTGGTGCGCTTGGTCTCGCCTGTCCTGGTGCGCGGATACGGCCAGCCCAACGCCAGCCAGGCGGTGGCCAAGAGCGGCCTCTATCGCGAGGACGAGAACACCCTGCTGCTGACCGACGAGGTCAAGATCACCAGCGCCGAGGGCTATGACTTCGACGCCCCGCGCGCCTTGATCAACATGAAGACGGGCGAGGTCAGCGGCGACGCCGGCATCGCGGGCAGCGGCCCCAAGGGCAGCACGCAGGCCAATGCCTACAGCGTCACCGACAAGGGCGACCGGGTGAAGCTGCAGGGCCGCGTCCATACTCGGCTGGAGCGTCAGCGCTGACGTGGCCGCCGCCAAACGCGTCTGCTTTCTCTACATCGCGCAACACCATCAGGTCTGGCACAGCCTGTCGGTGGCCGTCGCCATGGCCAGACGCTGGCCGGCCATCAAGGTCGAGATCGCCGCGACCACGCCGGATCTGCTCGACTACGTGTCCGGCCTGGTCGCCGAGCTCGGCGGCGCCGCTATCGAACTCGTTTTGCTGCCGCCGGCCTGGATGCGGCGGTTCAGCAACGGCGCGCCGCCCAAGGCGCCGATGCTGATCATCAACGCCCGTCGCCTGGCGCGCTACGACGCGGTGATCACGCCTGAGCGCACCACCGCCCTGCTCCGACGCCTGGGCGTGCGCCACCCGCTGCTGGTCTACACCCAGCATGGCGCCGGCGACCGCGAGGGCCCGTTCGAACCGCGCCTGAAGGTCTTCGACCTGGTGATGGCCGCCGGCCGAAAGCAGCGTGACCGCATGCTGCACGAGGGCTGGGTCACCGAAGACACCTGCGCCATGGTCGGCTATCCGAAGTTCGACCTGGTCGACGACCTGCCCAAGCGCGCGATCCCGCAGTTCGACCATCCCGGTCCGGTCGTGCTATACAATCCGCACTTCCACGCCACGCTTGGCTCCTGGCCCAAATGGGGCATGCAGGTGCTGGAGTTCTTCGCGGCCAATGACCGCTACAACCTGATCTTCGCCCCGCATATCCGCCTGTTCGAGACCGCCTCGACCGAGGAGCGCGCCGCGTTCAAGGCCTTCGCCCAGCATCCGCGCATCCATGTCGACCTGGGCGGCCCGGCGGCGGCGGACATGACCTACACCAAGGCGGCAGACCTCTATCTGGGCGACGTCTCCAGCCAGATCTACGAGTTTCTGCGCACACCCAAGCCGTGCCTGTTCCTCAACAGCAGCGACGCGTCCTGGTGCGGTGACCCCAGTTTCCACCATTGGCTCTACGGTCCCGTGCTGGCGAACATCGCCCGACTGGGCGAGGCACTCGACGAGGCCTTCGCCACCCACGACAACTACCGTGAGGCCCAGGTCTGGGGGATCGAGGAAACCTTCGACGTCAGCAACGTCCCGGCCTCGGTGCGCGCGGCCCGCGCCATCGTCGACAAGCTGGAGCGCGCCGCATGACGGACGCGCCCGCCGCTCCCCCTCCCAGCCCGCTCAAGCATGTCCTGGGCAACGCCGGCCAGCTGCTGAGCGGCCGCATCGTCAACGCCGTCGTCGGCCTGGCCTATATCGCCCTCACCGCCCGCAGTCTGGGCAAGGAAGCGATGGGCGTCGTGGTGCTGATCAACGCCTTCGCCCAGTTCCTGGGCGAGGTGGCGCACTTCCAGTCGTGGCAGACCCTGATCACCTACGGGACGGCGCCGGCCCTGGAGAACGATCGTCCCAAGTTCCACCAGGTGTTGCGCCTGTCGCTGCTGCTGGACGGAATCAGCGGCGTGCTGGGCGTGGTCCTCGGCATGCTGGGCGCGTGGTTCTTCTGGCGCGAGCTGGCCTGGCCGGCGGGCATGAGCGGCTATGGCGCGCTCTACGCCCTGTCGATCGGGGTGATGACCTCGGCCACGGGCGTGGGGCTGCTGCGCCTGTTCGACCGCTTCCGCTACCTGGCGGGCCAGCAGGCGGTCAGCTCGTTCGTACGGATGATCGGCTGCGGGATCTGCGCCCTGGCCGGCGCGGAGATCCAGTGGTTCCTGGCGGCCTGGGCGGCCGGCACCTTCGTCTCGTTCTTCTACATCGCCGCCATCGCGGCCTGGGACCTCAACAAGCGCGGCCTGCTGAAAGGCTTCACGCTGATGGGCCCGACCAGCCAAGGCTTGCCGGGCGTCTGGCGCTTCGCCATGGCCACCAACTTTTCCAGCACCATCGACGTCGGCTTCACCCACGTGCTGACCCTGGTGGTCGGCGCCATGCTGGGTCCCGTGCAGGCCGCCTACTGGCGGATCGGCAAACAGGTCGCCGACGGCATGGCCAAGCCCGCGCGCCTGATGGTGCCGGCCCTCTATCCCGAACTGGCCAAGATGCGCAGCCAGGGCGGCCGGCAGGCCATGACCAAGCTGGCCATGCAGATCGGCCTGATCGGCGGCGGCGCGGCCGCCGCCCTGCTGCTGGTCAGTCTGGTGGCGGGCAAGTGGATCCTTGAGATCGTGATGGGCAAGGCGTTCGGCGCGGCCGCCGGGGTGATGAACTGGCAGGTGGCCGCCGCGGCCATCGCTATCCTTTCGCTGCCCCTGGAGCCTATGCTGGTCTCCATGCGCGCCGCCGGCGCGGCCTTGGCCGTGCGCCTGGTGGTCGTTATCGCTTATCTCGCGGCCCTCGGACCGCTGATCAAGACCTTCGGCCTGACCGGCGCGGGCGCCGCCCTGGTTGCGTCCGCTTTGGCAATGGCCGTGGGCATGTATTTCATGGCGCGTCACAGGCTCGCCCGACTCGCGACGGAGGAAGGCTCCGCGCGCACCGACAAAGACGATGAAAGACTATCCTATGATCACCCCCACGGCGTCTGAGCGTACTGTCCGGTTCGCCGACTTCCCGACCCTGACCCAGGCCCTCGATTTCGCCGCGACCGGCGAGACCGGGGTCAACCTGTATTCGCTGCGCGGCGAACTGGTCGAGGCCCTTCCCTACGCCAAGCTGCGCGAGGACGCCGTCGTCCTGGCCCGTCGCCTGCTGGCTACGGGCGCCAAGGTCGGCGACAGCGTGGCGCTGCTGGCCGAGACCGACGCCGACTTCGTGCGCGCCTTCTTCGCCTGCCAGTACGCGGGCCTGCTGCCCGCGCCGATGGCGCTGCCGACGCCTCTGGGCGGCCGGGAGGCCTATATCGAGCAGATCAAGACCCTGGCCCAATCGGCCAAGGCCAAGATCCTGATCGGCCCGAAGGGCCTGAAGGACTGGGCGGCCGAGATCGGCGAACGCGCGGGTCTGGACTTCGCCGGCGTCCTGGACGACCTGCCGGAAGACGGCGGCGCGGATCTCCCGGCCATCACGCCGGAAGACCCCTGCTATCTGCAGTTTTCGTCGGGCAGCACCCGCACCCCGACCGGCGTGCTGGTGCGCCACAAGGCCCTGATGGCCAACTGCGTGGCGATCACCCGCGACGGCCTGCAGGTGACGGCGTCGGACCGCGCGATCTCGTGGCTGCCGCTCTATCATGACATGGGCCTGATCGGCTTCCTGCTCAGCCCCCTGTCCTGCCAGATGTCGGTCGACCTGCTGCCCACTGGCGCCTTCGTGCGCCGTCCGCTGCTGTGGATCGACCTGATCGGCCGCAACAAGGCGACGATCGCCTACAGCCCGACCTTCGGCTACGAGCTGTGCGCCCGCCGGGTGCAGGGCCAGCCGCTGGACGCCTACGACCTGAGCCACTGGCGCAGCGCCGGTCTGGGCGGCGACATGATCCGCATGCCGCCGCTGAAGGCCTTCGTCGAGGCCTTCGAGCCCGCCGGCTTCTCGCCCAAGGCGTTCGTGGCCAGCTACGGCATGGCCGAGGCGACCCTGGCGCTCTCCATGGCCCCGCTGGGCAAGGGCCTGCGCGCCGAGACCCTGGATGTCGAGCGCCTGGAGCGCGACAACCTGGCGGTCGATGCGCCCGAGGGTTCGGAGCGCGCCCGCGCCTTCGCCCGTTGCGGCCCGGCCCTGCCCGACCACTTCCTTGAGGTCCGCGACGAGAGCGGCGCGGTCCTGCCCGAGCGGGGCGTCGGCCGCATCTTCGCCAAGGGTCCCTCGGTGATGAGCGGCTATTTCGCCAATCCGGACGAGACCGCGCGCGTGCTGTCGGCCGACGGCTGGCTGGATACCGGCGACATCGGCTTCAAGATCGAGGGCGAGATCGTCATCACCGGCCGCGCCAAGGACCTGATCATCCTCAACGGCCGCAACATCTGGCCGCAGGACCTGGAATGGACCGCCGACCATGAGATCGACGGCCTGCGCAGCGGCGACGTCTGCGCGTTCTCGATCCCGGCCGAGCCGGAAGATCAGATCGTGGTTCTGGTCCAGGCGCGCGGCGGCGACGCCGACACCCGCGTCGCCCTTGTCGAGCAGGTCGCCACCCTGCTGCGCACCCGTCACGGGGTCGAGGCCAAGGTCAAGCTGGTCGGCGCCCACGCCCTGCCCCAGACCTCGTCGGGCAAGCTGAGCCGCTCGAAAGCCAAGACCGCCTATCTGGCCGGCGCCTACGGTGACTAAAGCCGTCGTCGCGGTCACCGGCGCCACGGGCTTTCTGGGCCGTCATCTGGTCCGCGCCCTGGCCCAGGACGGATGGACGCCCCGCGTGCTCGTCCGCCGCGACCCGATCCATCCGCTGTGGCGGGGCCTGGACCTCGAGGTGGTCGTCGGCGACCTGAAGACCCCCGGCGCGCTGGACCGCCTGTGCCGGGGCGCGGACGCCGTCATCCACGTCGCTGGCCTGATCAAGGCCGTTTCGCTGGACGGCTTCAACGTCGTCAATCGCGACGGGGCCCGCGCCGCCGCCATGGCCGCCCAAGAAGCGAGCGCGCGGTTCATCCTCGTTTCCAGCCTCGCCGCGCGCGAGCCGCAACTCTCCAACTACGCCGCCAGCAAGCGCGCGGGCGAGGACGCGGTGCGGGAAATCAGCCCTAGCGCGCTCATTGTTCGCCCGCCCGCGATCTACGGTCCGGGCGACACCGAGACCCTGGGACTGTTCAAGATCGCGGCCCAGAGCCCGGTCCTGCCGGTGCTGTCGCCAGACTCGCGGATCGCCATGATCCACGTGCAGGACGCCGCGGCCAAGCTCGTCGCGTTCTGCCGCCGGCCCATTTCGGGCCTCGTGGAGCTCTCGGATGTGCGGCGCGACGGTTACACTTGGTCAGAAATCATGACCGCCGCCGGCCAGGTGATGAACCGAGATCCCCGACTGGTCAGGTTGCCCGATAGCGCGCTACGGCTGGCTGGAATCCTAGCGGATGCTTGGTCTTTCGCCTCAAACAACCCCTCGGTGTTCGGTTTAGGCAAAGCTAGGGAGTTGCTTCACAACGATTGGTCCCTATCTAGCGCTCCGATGGCGGAGGGAGTACCCAGCGTGTTCGGCCTGATCGACGGCTTCTTGCACACCGTCGATTGGTATCGAGACCAGGGGTGGTTACCCAAAAACGTCGCCGCCTAGTTCAAATAGGGCGGAATTCTGACAGACTCGCCGTTACAGTAGTGTCACGGGTGGGGCTCCCGGAGGTTTGGTTTAGAATGGAAACGGTTACGGATCTCAGCTTGCGCGAGATCGGGGTGGCGGCGAGCAAGGTTCTGGGACGGCCCGTTGAGGTTCGTGCAGAGTCGCATATCGGCCGCGACCTCGCCGTGGATTCCCTGGCCCTGATGAACATCATCATGGAGCTCGAAGACACCTTCGACATCTCCATTCCTCTTGATCGCCTGGCCTCTGTCGAGACCGCCGGCGATCTTTCCAAACTGATCAACGATCTCCGGACTAGGGCTTAACTAATGGGGCTATTCGATAAGCACCTGGCCTATCGCGATGCGTACAAGGCCATCCAGAGCGCCGGCGCCGACCCGTTCAAGGTTCGCTTCGACGCCGTCACCTCGCCGACCGAGGGGGTCGTCGAGGGGCGTCCGACGATCCTGCTGGGCACCAACAACTATCTGGGCCTGACCTTCGACGAGGAGGCGATCGCCGCTTCGGTCAAGGCGGTCCAGGAACGCGGCACGGGCACAACGGGTTCCCGCATCGCCAACGGTTCGTTCGAGGCGCACGTCGAGCTCGAGCAGGAACTGGCCAAGTTCTACGGCCGCAAGCACGCCATGGTCTTCACGACCGGCTACCAGGCCAATCTGGGCGTGCTGTCGACCCTGGTCGGCCGAGGCGACCACCTGATCCTCGACGCCGACAGCCATGCCTCGATCTACGACGGCTCGCGTCTGGGCCACGCCGAGGTCATTCGCTTCCGCCACAACGACCCCGAGGACCTGGCCAAGCGCCTGCGTCGCCTGGGCGATGCGCCGGGCGAGCGCCTGATCGTGGTCGAAGGCGTCTATTCGATGATCGGCGACGTCGCGCCGCTGAAGGAAATCGCCGCCGTGAAGCGGGAGCTTGGCGGTTACCTGCTGGTCGACGAGGCCCACTCGATGGGCGTGCTCGGCGCCACGGGCCGCGGCCTGGCCGAAGCGGCCGGTGTCGAGGACGATGTCGACTTCATCGTCGGCACCTTCTCCAAGAGCCTGGGGGCCATCGGCGGCTTCTGCGTCTCGAACATGGACGATTTCGACGTCATGCGCGTCGTCTGCCGCCCGTACATGTTCACCGCCTCGCTGCCGCCGGCTGTTGTGGCTTCGACGGTCACGGCCCTGCGCCGCATGGTCGAACAGCCGGAATTGCGCGACCGGCTGAACCGCAACGCCAAGCGTCTTTACGACGGCCTGACGACCATGGGCTTCCACACGGGCCCAACGGCCAGCCCTGTGGTCGCCACGACCATCCCGGACCAGGAACGCGCCATCGCCATGTGGAACGGCCTGCTGCAGGCCGGCGTCTACCTGAACCTGGCCCTGCCGCCGGCCACGCCGGACAGCCGTCCGCTGCTTCGCGCCAGCGTCAGCGCCGCGCACACCGACGAGCAGATCGACGCCGTCCTGAGCGCCTTCGCCGAAATCGGCGCGGCCCTGGGCGTCATCGAGCCCCTGAAGCGCGCCCGCGCCTAAGATTGCCGCATCGCTGAACGAAGACGCCCGGGCTCACGCCCGGGCGTTTTTGTTTGTGGCCGCTAGCTCGTCCGGCGACGGCTCTTCCAGACCCGCAGCAGCACCCCCGGCGCGGCCAGGATCGGATGACGCTCGCGCCAGGGCGTGATCTCTACGGCGACGCCGGTGTGGCGCTCGATCTTCCAGGCGGCGTAGCGGGCCGCGCCCTGGAAGGTGAAGGAGGCCTTCATCAGCCGCGCGACGTTCAGCGGCTTGCCCAGCAGCTTGCGCGGCCGCCACGCCCGGCGCACGCGGATCCGCTCGGCCTCGCCCATCGCCCTCCCCTCGTCATGCCATACCGCTTCCATGACGTGGTCGTAGCGCCGAGGGTCGAAGGTCAGGATCGAGACCTCGCGGCCAGCCTTCTCGACCCGCAGCTCGGCCTTGTAGGTCTCGCGGAACAGAGCCGTCCAAAGGTCGTGCGGCGTCCCGTCGACAGGCCCGAGGGCGCGGGCGTAGCGGGACGCCGTACGGCAGGCGTCGGTCACCGCGTCGATCACCGTCTCTCGCGCCCCCTCGGCCGCCCAGATCAGGGCGCACGGCTGCACGAAGCGGGCCCAGACAGTGGTGTCGTGGTCCGCGCCGCCGGCGGCCTTGCGGAATTGGCTCAGGGTCATCGAGGCGACCTTGGCCCGCAGGACCTGCCCCCCATGCTCCAGCTCGTGATAGCTGACGTCAGGCCACAGGATGCGGGTGAAGAACCCTCGCCAGCCGGCCGGTGGCCGCTCGGTCAGGACGTAGTAGTCGAGCACGCCAGACAGGTCGCCCGTCCGGAGGATCGAGCCGTAGAACAGCACCGCCTGGGCGGTCGGAAAGACCGTCGTCAGGTGCTCGGCGAAGGCGGTTATCGGCGCGGGGGTCGGCGTGGACAGCTCGGCCGCGACGAGGTCGCGAAGGCTGCTCATCCGACGAGGAATCGCAAGGACGGCCCCAGGCCGATGGTCAGGTCGCCGCCTTCATAGACCTCGCCGTCCAGCACGAACGGCGCGCCGCCGGCCAGGGCGACATGGCGCGGGTCGCGGCGGCGATAGCCCAGGCCCTCCAAGGCCGGCTCGGCCCTGCCGCTCAGCACCATCGGCAGCGCCTTCAGCAGGCGGCGCGGCGGCGCGTCGACGTCCAGCAGCTTGAAGCCCTCGCGCGGCGGGCCGAAGGGCTTGAGGCCGAACGGCAGGCGCTTCAGAGCCGTCGCCACGATGGCGAAGCGTTCGTTGCCGGGCTGGTCCTGGCCGTCGATGGCCAGCCGGGCCTTCACGCCTTCGCGCCACTCGTCCTTGGCCCCGCCGAACAGCGCGCCCCCGGCCGCGGTCAGAATGGTCACGGCCACGGCCAGGTTATGGAAAAAGCCGACCTTGTGGGCCTTCTGGGCCAGGTTGGTGGCCTTCACCATGGCCCCGACGCCGAAGAAGAAGCCTTGCAGGCACGGCCGGCCGTCGGCCCAGCTGACCCGCAGCGGCGGACGCTCCTTGATGCGCGGATCGGCCTGGCGGGCGGCGACCAGAACCTCCTCGAGTCGCCAGTCGTTGGGCGCTCCCAGGTCTATGGCCAGAACGTTGGTCTTGCCCGACGGCAACACGGCCAGCAGGGGCAGGTTCTCGCCGAAGGTATGCGGCAGCAGGCTGATGACGTCGCGCACCGTGCCGTCGCCGCCGTCGATGATCAGCAGGTCCAGGCCCTCGCGGGCGAAGGCCTCGAGCTCGGCTCTCAGGGCGTCGCGGCCAAGGGGCTCGACCAGCCGCACGCCCGCGGGCGGCGGACCGGGCGGATGCGCCCGGTTGCCGTGGCTCTTTGGATTGCGAACAACCCCGATGCGCGTCATTTCGACAGCCAAGACTGGATTGAGCCCTTCGGTGCGGCCAGGCCCTGCAGAATCTGGACGGCGTGCACGATCAAGCACACCGCGGTCCAGATAGCCACCAGGGTGAAGCCGATGTCCGGCCGGCCTGCCAGGGCGCAGGCCGTCAAGAGGATCAGATTCGGGTTCCGGCGCGCCGTGATCAGGCGGAAGAAGCTGTCGAACGGCCGCCAAGCGTGCACTTCCAGCTTGAAGAGCCCCAGGAAGATCCCCTCCTCCACGCGCTGCAGCACATAGCCTGCGATGACGATGGCCAGGCTCAGGCCCGCGTACGGGATCTGCTGGCCGACCGCGTAAACGCCGACGAACCAGGCCCACCACCAGAACGGCGGGTGCAGCAGGTCGATGCCATGGTCGAAGACATTGCCCCACTTGGACGAGGTCAACGTCACGCGGGCCAACTTGCCGTCGACCGTGTCGAGGAAGGTCATGATCCAGGCGCAGACCAGGCCCCAGCCGAAGTGTCCGGTCCAGAACAGGTACATGGCCGCCAGCACAAGCAGGAAGCCGATGCCGGTCACCTGGTTTGGCGTCATCTTCGCCAGGGCGCACCAGCGGGTGACGACCCGGGCCGGCGCGGGCCAGACATACTTGGTGACGAGGTCGGTGACGCCCTTGTACGAGCCCTGGAACAGGCGCTTTTCGACGGCGCGCACGGTTTCCGGCGTCAGGCGCTCCAGCACCGGCGGCTCGCGCTTGCGCAGGGCGCTGTTATAGGCCGAGCCCAGCTCCAGCGCGGTCAGGCGCGTCAGACGCGGATCCAGGCCGGAGGGATCCTGCCCGGCCGCCAACGCTTCGCTGGCCGCGTAGCCCAGCTCGGCCGGGGCATGGACGGCCACGGCGCGACCGGAGTCATCGACCAGCACCGCGCCCTCACGGCCCGCCAGCGCCTTGATCAGCGACTCGTCGAACACCCAGCCGGCGTCTACCGCCACCACGGCGTTCGACAGGTCGACGGCGGGCGTCTCGACCAGGCCCAGGCGACGATAGATGCGCGACAGACGCTCGCGCGAGGTCATGCCCCAGATGCGCGCGCCGCTCTCGCCAACGCTCAGAGCCCGGGGTCCCGCGGGCGCGAGGTTTTGCATTTCACCAGTCAAAGACAGATATACCCCTTGAAACTCGCGCCGATTGATAAGCAGCTTCGGCTGCTTCGACCAGAACGACCCGAACCGTCTTGCCCATATATCGCATCGCTCACCTCTCCGACCCCCACCTGCCGCCGCCGCTAGGCGCGTTCGGGTGGAAGGACGTGTTCACCAAGCGGCTGCTGAGCCGCATCGCCTGGCGCAAGAAGCGCAAGGTCCACCAACCCGATGTGCTGGCGGCCCTGATCGCCGACCTGAAGGCCGCCGGCCCCGATCATGTGGTGATCAGCGGCGATCTCACCAACTTTGCTTCGCATACGGAGATCGCGGCGGCGACGAAGTGGCTGGAATCCTTGGGTCCCTCCAGCGCCTGCACCGTCAGCCCAGGCAATCACGACGCCCTCTCCGACAAGGGGAGAGCCGGCGCGCGCGGCGGCGAACGCTTCGCGCCCTGGGCGCCCTGGCTGGGCGACGCGGGCGAGGCCCACTTTCCGCAGGTCCGCGTGCGCGGTCCCGTGGCGATCTTCAACCTGTGCTCGGCCGTCCCGACCGCCCCGCACCTGGCCACGGGCCGCCTGGGCGAAGCGCAGCTGCGGCGCCTGGACGCAGCCCTGGCCGATCCAGCCTATAAGGACCACTTCCGCCTCGTCGTCCTGCACCACCCGCCGCAGAAGGGCGCGGTGTCGAAGCGCAAGTCGCTGGACGACCAGGAGGCCTTGCGCGCGGTGCTGGCCAGGCATGGCGCCGATCTCGTCCTGCATGGCCATGCCCACGAGTCCCTCGTCGGCTCTATCCCCGGCCCTAACGGCGCGGCGATCCCTGTGCTGGGCGTACCCTCGGCCTCATCTGGGCGCCGGGGCCATTCCCCCGCTCGCTGGCATGCGATCGAAATCGAAACCCAGCCGGACGGCGGCCATAGCGCTCGCATCGTCGTGCGGGGCGTCGAGGCCGCTCAAGAAGGCCTGTCGGAGCTCGGCCGCTACAGTCTGGCCGACGTCGTTTAGCGCGGGTAGCGCACCTTGACCCGGATCGTGGTCTCGCCCGGCTTCACGCCGAACCGCACCGAGTCGAAGGAGGGGAACGCGAACCTGGTCGGCGCATCGTTCGAGTAGCCGTAGCCTTCCAGCGGCATGCCCTGCGGGCCGCGGTCGAGATCCTTGTTGGCGTTGGCGTCATGATAGACCTCCACCGCATAGGCGTCGCTGGGCGACGGCAGCCAGAAGCAGGCCTGGCTCATCGGCGCCGAGGTCTTGACCCGCGCCCGCTCCACCTTGCCGCGCGGGGCCAGGAAGCGGGTCGGGTCGCCGGGATAGACCGTGATCACCACCTCGCCGGCGTTCGAACGCAACGCGCCGACCTGCACGTTCAGGCGCGTGCCGCTCTTGCGGCCGACGCATTCCTTGTCCGTCAGGGGCCGGGCCACGCCTTCGGCTCGAGCGCCCCCCGCCGTCGCGGACGCCAACACCATCGCGCCGACAAGAACGGAACATGCTTTCATCTAAAAGGCCGCATCCCTATTGTTACGTGCAGGCGAAATCAGCCTGAAGTTCCGGCTTTGTCATGACCAATCCCACAGCTCTGGCGTTCGGCTATCCCGGCTCCAAGATCGCGGAGACCAATCACTGGCTGATTCTGGTCCGTCCGAAGCAACCGACATTTGGGTCTTTGGTCCTGGTGTGCAAGGAAACGGTCCAGGCATTCTCCGAGGTGAGTCCCGCCGCCTTCGCCGACCTGCAGGTCGCCGTGGCCGGCATTGAACGCCTGCTGAAGGCGCAAGTCGACTACGAGAAGATCAACTACCTGATGCTGATGATGGTCGACAAAGACGTCCACTTCCACGTGCTGCCCCGCTACGAGGGCACGCGCGAACATGAGGGTGAGAGCTTTCCCGACGCCGGCTGGCCCGCCGCCCCGGCCCTGGGCGTCGCCGTCGAGCTGTCGGCCGAAGGCGTCCAGCGCCTGGCGCAACGCTTCGCTCAAGCCTGGGTCCAGGCGTGAGCGCGAAAGAGCTAACCATAGGCCCGGTGAGCCTGATCGACCGCTATCTGCTGCGCCTGCTGTTCTGGCCGCTGGTCGGGTGCCTGGGCGTCACGGTCGTCGCCCTGTTGCTGGAGCGCGTGCTGCGGCTGCTGGACGCGCTGTCGCAGAGCAGCGCCCGTTTCGGCTACGTCGCCCAGCTGGCCGCCAACTTGGTGCCCCACTATCTGGGCCTGGCGCTACCGGTCGCGTTCTTCGTGGCCCTGTTCATCGTCATAACCAAGCTGTCGGACGGCTCCGAGATCGACGCCCTGCTGGCCAGCGGCCAGTCGCTTGAGCGCATCGCCGCGCCTTTCCTGGCCGTGGGCCTATTCCTCAGCATCTTCAGCGTCGTCGTGTTCGGCTACATGCAGCCCTACAGCCGCTACGCCTATCGCGCGGTGATGCATGCCGCGATCAACGCCGGCTGGAACGGGCGCCTGGCGGGCGGGGCCTTCATCGACGACAAGGGCTCGCTGATGACCGCCGACAGCGCCGACGTTGCGGGTCAGCGCCTGACGCGGGTCTTCATCCGCCGCCTGGACGCGCGCGGCCATGAGGAGATCATCACCGCCGCCGCGGCCGACCTGAAGATGGATCCGGGCGGCAAGACCATCACCATGAACCTGAAGAGCGGCCGCCGCATCGCGCGCGACTCCGCTGGGGAATACCGCAACCTGGCTTTCAGCAGCCTGACCACCCAGACTCCCTTGAGCGCCGCGGCCGTGCTGCTGCGAGCGCGCGGCGGCGACGAGCGCGAGTTGACGCTGGGCGAGCTGTACCGCCAGTCCAAACTGCCCAATCCGGTCGTGCCAAAGGCCACGCTGCTGAGCGAACTCTACGGCAGACTGGCCCGCGCGGCGTTCCTGCCGTTCCTGCCGATGCTGGCCTTCCCGCTGGGTCTGGCCTCCAAGCGCGGCAATCGCGCCCCGGGCCTGATCATGGCGGGTATCCTGCTGCTGGCCTTCCAGCACTCGCTGCTGCTGGGCCAGAGCATGGCCTCGTCCGGCAAACTTCCGACCATCCCGGCCATCTGGGTTCCGTTCGCGATCTTCGCGGGACTCGGCGTCTGGCTGTTCATGGGCAGCCGCACCCGTCCGGGCGACACGCCGGTCTCACGCACGGTGCGTCGCATCAACAAGGTGGTCACGCGCGTGGTCCACGCCCTGCCCCTGCCGAAGAAACGACAAGCCGCATGATGCTGCAGCTCTACGTCCTGAAGACGGTCGCCACCCGGATCCTCGGCGCGGCCCTGATCCTGATGTCCATCCTGCAGATCCTGGATCTGCTGGACGTGACCAGCGACATCCTCGACCGGGGCCTGGGCATGGCTGGCGTGGCCTACTACGCCTTCATGCGCCTGCCGCGCCTGTTCGAGCAGATCGCGCCGATCGCCGTCTTGGCCGGCGGCCTGTTCGCCTTTTCGGGGCTGGCCCGCGAAAGCGCGATCGTCGCCATGCGCGCCACCGGCATATCCGGCTATCGCATCATCGGCATGGCCATGCCGGCCGCCGTCTTCATCATGCTGCTGGACGCCTTGTGCGGTCAGTATCTGGCTCCGCGCGCCGACCCGGCCCTGGCCGACTGGTGGAAGAACACCACCCCCGTGGCGGAGCGCAAGGTCCCAGCCCCGCGCACCTTCCGCGCCGGCGCCGACCTCGTTATCGGCGCCACGGCCACCGCCGACGGGCGCGAGATCGACAACGTCACGATCTTCCGTCGCGACCCCAAGGGCATACTGGTCGAGAAGGTCGAGGCTCAGAAGGCGCTCTACGTCGACCATCGCTGGACGCTGGAACAGCCCAAGACCACCCGCTTCTCCGGCGACCTGGCCCAGAGTTCGACCGCCGCCTCGACGACCTGGCCCGCCGCGCTGAAGCCACGAGATGTCCAGAGCCTGTTCGGCGACGACGCTGTGCCCACCGCCGCCTCGGCCCGCCGCGCGCTTGAGAACGGCGGCTCCGACCGTCCCGAGAGCTTCTACCGCACCCACTTCCACGCGGCCTTCGCTGGACCGTTCGTGACTTTGGTCATGCTTCTGCTCAGCGCGCCCGTGGCGCTGGCCAACTTCCGCAGCGGCCAGGGGGCGGTGCTGCTGACCGCCGGCCTGGGCGCGGGGCTCTTCTTCCTGGTGGCCAACGGCATGCTCACCGCCTTGGGCGAGTCCGGCGCCCTGGCTCCGTTCCTGGCCGTCTGGGCCGCTCCCGCGATCTTCGGCGCGCTCGCCATCCGCGCATTCCTGGCCCTGGAGGGGTGATGCCTTTCGACTCCGCGAACGCCGACCTCACGGTCATCCCGGTCAAGACGGCGCGGGAGCTCAAGCGCTTCATCGCCTTGCCCGCCCGCCTGAACGCCAAGGACCCCAACTGGATCACGCCGCTGTTCATGGAGCGGACCGACGCCCTGACGCCGAAGACCAACCCCTTCTTCGCCCACGCCGAGGTCCAGCTGTTCCTGGCGATGCGCGGCGGCCGCGACGTGGGCCGGATCAGCGCCCAGATCGACCACCTGACCCCGCAGCCGACGCCGGGGCGCCTGGACGGCCACTTCGGCCTCATCGCCGCCGAGGACGACGCGGCGGTGTTCCAGGTGCTGTTCCGCGCCGCGGAGGACTGGTTGCGCGCGCGCGGCCGCACCCACGTGGTCGGCCCGTTCAACCTGTCGGTCAACGAAGAACTCGGACTGCTGGTCGAGGGCTTCGACACCCCGCCGATGATCCTGATGGGCCACGACCCGGTCTATGCCGGCAAGCGCGTCGAGGAGCAGGGCTACGCCAAGGCCCAGGACCTGTTCGCCTATCGCGCCGACGAGAGCGGCGACATTCCCGAGATCGCCCAGCGCCGGGTCAAGCGCGGCCTGCCCGCCGGCGTGGTTCTGCGCCAGCTGGACATGAAGCGCTATGACGCCGAGGTCCAGACGCTTACGGACATCCTGAACGACGCCTGGTCGGACAACTGGGGCTTCACCCCCACCACCGAGGCCGAGACCGCCCAACTGGGCAAGGCGCTCAAGCAGGTGATCGACAAGCGCCTGATCTGGTTCGCCGAGATCGACGGCGAGGCCGCCGGCGTCGTGGTCTTCCTGCCCAACGTCAACGAGGCCATCGCCGACCTGGGCGGCAAGCTGCTGCCGTTTGGCTGGGCCAAGCTGCTGTGGCGGCTGAAGGTCAAGGGCGTGAAGTCGGCCCGCATCCCGCTGATGGGCGTGAAGAAGAAGTTCTCGTCCACTCAGCGCGGCCGCATGCTGCCGTTCTGGATGATGAAGGCCAGCCGCGATATGGCGATGAGCCTTGGCTATAATCGCTACGAGATCTCCTGGGTGCTGGAAGCCAACAAGGCCATGACCCACATCGCCGAGAACGTCGGCGGCACGCACTACAAGACCTACCGCCTCTACGAGAAGGCCCTTTGATCCCGTTCAAGGTCCTGGTGCTGGCCGGGTCGCGCGGCGGCGAGGTCGATCCCGTCGCCGCCTATGCCGGCGTTCGCCACAAGGCCCTGATCACGCTGGAGGGCAAGACCCTGCTCAGCCGCGTGCTGGGCGCGGTCGAGGCCGCCGGACCCGTGCTGGTCGGCGTCGCGGCCAATGACGAGGCGATCAAGGCCGCGCTTGCGAGCGCCAAGGTCGTGGTGCTGCCCACCGCTTCGGGTCCCAGCCAGAGCGTCGAGAACGCGGCGCATCAGCTCGGCTTTCCGCTGGTGGTGACCACGGTCGACCACGCCCTGCTGAAGCCCGAGTGGATCACCC
The DNA here is from genome assembly GCF_058681225.1 of Caulobacter sp. FV1ye6ST. Lineage (NCBI taxonomy): Bacteria > Pseudomonadati > Pseudomonadota > Alphaproteobacteria > Caulobacterales > Caulobacteraceae > Caulobacter > Caulobacter sp. FV1ye6ST. Next base: position 1,680,704 of record NZ_CM178733.1, on the reverse strand, counting down.
AGTTCCTGGCCGACACACCCGACTGGGCCGACGTCGCCGTGCTGCTGGCGCCCGAGAACCGCGTTCAGGCCGCCGCGCCCCGGACCAAGCGGACCTATCTGCGCTTCCAGGACGGCCGCTATTCGGGCTGCAACCTCTTCCTGCTGCGCAACGAGAACGCCCTCAACGTCGTCCACGTCTGGCGCAAGGTCGAGGCCATGCGCAAGCAGCCCTGGAAGATCGCCGCCATGCTCGGCCCCAGCTTCCTGATCCGATACCTGCTGAACGGTCTGACCCTGGACGAGGCCGTGCTGAGGCTCGGCAAGCTGGCCAAGGTCAAGGCCGCCGCCGTCCGGGCCCATGACGGCCTGGCGGCGGTCGATGTCGACAAGCCGTCGGACCTGGATCTGGTGCGCGAATTGGTGGGCGAAACCTCGCCCACCACCTAAGCCTTAAGCTGAAACCGCTTCCTTCGCCGCCCACTCGGCGGTGAGCGCGCGGTTGCGGACCAGGTCTTCCGGGAAGTCCATCTCGGCCCAATCCAGGCCCTGGATCGAGCGCACGCGGACCACGTCGTGGGCCTGGGCGATCTCGTTGATGACGCTGAGGTACCAGCGCTTCAGGCCTTCCGGCGTGCGCATGATCTTTTCCAGCGTCTCGATGAACAGGGCCGAACCCTCGGCGTCGAAGCGCAGGAAGCCGATCGATTCCGCGTTGTACTCGGTGATGGTCTTGCCGATGGCGCGAAGGCTGTCGCCTTCGGTCAGCACCTTCATGTCGTCGCTGTCGTAGACGCCGTCGTCCTTGCGATCGACCGTCACGGTGATCGGGCCGACCGGAGCGCTGATCAGGCGCTCGGCGATGGCCGGCTCGAACAGGGTGTCGCCGTTGAGGATCATGAACGGCCCGCCGCGCATCTCCTCGCGCGCCAGCCAGCAGGTCGCGAGGTTGTCGGTCACGCTGTAGAAGGGGTTGTAGAGCGTGCGAACGCTCATGCCCGGGAACCGCAGGCGCGCGACCTCGGCCTCGACCAGGTCCGCGCGGAAGCCGGTGACCACGACCGCCTCGGTGACGCCCGCCTGATGCAGGTGGCGCAGTTGCCACTCCAGAACGGTGCGGCCGGCCAGCTCGACCAGGCACTTGGGCCGGTCGTCGGTCAGGGGCGAAAGGCGCTTGCCCTGACCGGCGCTGAGAATAAGGGTCTTGACCGGCTGCATGACGTTTCGAGATCTCGCTGGAAATGGGGGCGGCTTGCCCCTCTAGGAATCGCTGGACCGCCCACCTCGCGGCCACGGGCGGATAACTGAGCACGAACCCGCCTCACGGCAAGTGCGCTCGGACCGCCAAAAACCCGTCATGACGTCGCGGCGCAACCCCTCCCCGTGCATTTTCGCGAACCGCGTCAAACGGGTGACGGGTGATGGGTGACGGTCGGGTCTCGTGCACCGGCCGCGCTTGCCACGCGCCTCATGGTTCAGCTTGCGTTCAGCTTGACCCGAAGATTGTCCGCTCGTCGACAGAAGCCCCCTTCCGTAAACTGAACCATTCCACCATATGGCCATTGTCATACTCGAGATGGGCGGGGGCTCGGCGATGTAAACTAACGGAGGCGTCGTGCTGCTCGCGGAAAGAAACTTTCATCAGCCTGCAGAAGAAAATCCCGCCGAAGGCCTGCGTCTGGCGCTGTTTTCCGGGAACTACAACTACACGCGCGATGGCTCGAACCAGGCCCTCAATCGCCTCTCCGCCTACCTGATCAGCCAGGGCGCGGAGGTTCGCGTCTACTCGCCCACCACGGACACACCGGCCTTCGAACCGGCCGGCGAACTGGTGTCCGCGCCTTCGGTCGCGATCCCGGGACGAGGCGAATACCGACTGGCCCTGGGCCTGAACCGCGCGCTGCGCGCCGACCTGGCCGATTTCCGTCCGAACGCCGTCCATCTCTCCGCGCCCGACCTGCTGGGCAATCAGGCCGGCAAGTGGGGCCGCAAGATGGGCTTGCCCGTGGTGGCCAGCCTGCACACCCGCTTCGAGACCTACCTGTCCTACTACGGCCTCGAGTGGCTACGCCCGAGCGCGGAGCGCTATCTGGACAGGTTCTATCGCGGCTGCGACCGCGTGCTGGCGCCGAATGCGCCGATCGCCGACCTGCTGCGCGAACAGGCGCTGGGCGAGCGCGTACGCGTCTGGGGCCGCGGCGTCGACCGCGAGCGATTCTCACCGACCAAGCGCGACCTGGATTGGCGGCGGTCGATGGGCATCGGCGACAGCGAGATCGTCGTGGCGTTCCTGGGCCGTCTGGTCATGGAGAAGGGCCTGGACGTCCTCGCCGACACCCTGGTCCGCCTCCGCGGCCAACCGATCCGTCCACTGATCATTGGCGAAGGCCCCGCCCGCGCCTTCGTGGAGGGACGCCTGCCCGAGGCCATCCTGACCGGCCACCTGGACGGGACCGACCTGGGCCGCGCGGTGTCCAGCGCCGACATCCTGTTCAACCCCAGCCTGACGGAAGCTTTCGGCAATGCCAGCCTGGAAGGCATGGCCGCCGGCCTGGCCGTGGTCTGCCCGCGCGCGCCCAGCACCAGCGCCCTGATCGCCGACGGCCAGGATGGCGTCCTGACCCCGCGCGCCGACGCCGAGGCCTATGCCGGCGCGATCCAGAGCCTGATCTCCGAGCCCCTGCGCCGCGTGCGTATGGGCCGGGCCGCCCGCCAGTCCAGCGCCCGCTACGACTGGAACGCCATCTGCGCCGAGGTGCTGGCCGTCTATCGCGAGCTGGGCGTCACCGCCGATCGCCGAGCCCGCTCGGCCGCATGACGTCCGAGACGGGGGAAGCGACGAAGACCAAGCCTTCGCCATGGCGGGGCTGGCTGTTGACCATCGGGGTCGCCCTGCTGGCGATCCTGCTGGCGACACATGGTGTCGGCGCGGTGCGCGAGATCCTGGCCCAGGTCGGCTGGCAGGCGGTGATCGTCATCGCCGCCCACCTGCCCGTCACCTTTCTGGCCACGATCAGCTGGCAGGTCCTGCTGCCGCCCGACCGACGCCCGCCCCTGACTTTCCTTTTCCGCGTCCGCCTGATCAAGGAAGCCGTCAACGCCCTGCTCCCCGTCGCCCAGGTTGGCGGCGACGTCGTGCGCGCCAAGCTGTCGGCCCGCGACGGCCTGACCCTGGCCGAGGCCACCGCCAGCTGCATCGTCGACGTGCTGGCTGGCACGGTGGGCCTGGTCCTGTTCGTGCTGACCAGCCTGATCGTCGCCATCGCCACCCTGCATGACCCTCGCCTGGCTCAAGCCGGCCTGACCCTTGTCGCGATCGTGGCGGGCATCATCCTGGCGGCCTATCTGGCCCACAGGGCCGGCCTGCATCGGCGGCTGGGTCAGGTCTCTCAGCGTTGGACGGTGATCGCCGGCCGGGTCGGCGAACTGGGCGAGGCCTTCCGCCTGATTGGCCGCCAGCGCGGCAACCTGTTCGCATCCTGGGCCTGGCACATGGCCGCCTGGATGGCTGGGGCGTTCGAGACCTATGTCTCGATGTGGGCCCTGGGCCTCAACCCTACCTTGCTGCAGGCCCTGATCGTCGAGGGTCTGGCCCAGACGGCCAAGGTCGTCGGCTTCGCCATCCCCGGCGCCTTGGGCGTGCAGGAGGGCGGCTACCTGCTGCTGGGCGGCGCGTTGGGCCTGACGCCGGACCAGGCCCTGGCCCTGTCGCTGCTGCGCCGCCTGCGAGAGTTGACGCTGGGCGTCATCGGCCTGGTGCTGTGGCGCACGACCCGCGCGCCGGCGGCCGAACCCGAGCCCGTGACGGCGAGCGCCTAGAGCCAGCCGTTGGAGCGCGCGATCCGGCCGGCCTCGACCCGGTTGGCCGCGCCCAGCTTCTGGGCCGCTTCCGACAGGTAGTTGCGCACCGTGCCAGGTGAGAGGTCCAGCACGTCGGCGATGTCCTTGTTCGAGCGCCCTTCCTCGGCCAGGCGCAGGATCTCGCGCTCGCGGTCGGTCAGCGGGTCGGGTTGGGCGTCCCAGACCGCCTCGGACAGCTCCGGCGCGATGGCCCGGCCGCCGGCGGCGACGGTGCGGACGGCGGCGGCCAGCACGCTGCTAGGGCCGTCCTTGAGGAGATAGCCCTTCACCCCCGCTTCCATGGCCCGGCGCAGATAGCCCGGCCGACCGAAAGTGGTGACGATCAGCACCCGGGTCGCCGAGCCCTCGGCCTTCAGCCGCGCGGCGACGTCGATGCCTGTCAGGCTGGGCATCTCGATGTCGGAGATCAGCACGTCCGGCTTCTTGGCCTTGACCAGTTCCAGGGCGACGGCGCCGTCGGGCGCGCGGCCGACGACCTGGATGTCGTCCTCCATCTCGAGCAAGGCGCTGAGGGCGCCCAGCACCATCTTCTGGTCTTCGGCGATGACGACGCGGATCACGAGACGGTCTCTCCATGGGCGTTGCTCAGGGGCGCGGTGGCCACGAGGCGGGTCCCGGTCTTGCCGGACTTGATGTCCAGCGCCCCGCCGATGGCGGCCAGACGCGCGCGCATGCCCTTCAGGCCCGAACCCTCGACCAGCCGGCCGCCGCCCGGACCATCGTCGGCGATGGTGAGCGTGAGCGCCTTGGCGCTGGGTTCCAGCGTGATGTCGCAACGCTTGGCGCCGGCGTGGCGGATGACGTTGGTCACCCCTTCGCGCAGGGCCATGGCCAGCACGGTCTCCTGCGCAGGAAAGCCGTCGGTGGTCAGGGCCGAGATCTCGGCCTTGATGTCGGCGGCGGCCAATGCTTGGCGGGCCTTGTCGATCTCGAACGCCAGGGAGGCGCCTCTCATGCCGACCACCGCCGTGCGGACTTCGGAGAGGGCCTCGCGAGCGGCGGCGGCGACAGCCTGCATCTCGCGCTCGGCCGCCTCGGCGTCCCGACCGACCAGGCGGGCGGCCAGCTCGGCCTTCACGGCCACCAGGGTCAGGGTATGGCCCAAGAGATCGTGCAGGTCGCGGGAGATCCGCTCGCGCTCGGCCGTCGTGGCCAGGGCCCGGACCTCCTCGTGGGCGACGGCCAGTTCCTGGTTCTTCCGCTCGACGTCGGCCTGCATCAGGCTGGCGAAGCCGGTGATCGCGCCAAACAACAAGCCCGAGGCCCAGATCGGCCAGACGTGGCGGTAGAGGACCAGCCCGACCGCCAGCAGCACGATCTCCAGCACGATCATCAACCGTATCGCCATCCGCCGGGAGGCCAGGCGCGAAGCGAACGACATGGCGTAGATCGTGTAGACGCTCCAGCCGGCGTGGAAGGGCGAGAGAACCATTCCCAGCCCGTATATCGCCAGCACCTGCCATAGCACCGGCCGGCCCCGGCTTTTCCAGATCGCCCAGAAGAGGCCGATAAACACCAGGAGGCCCGCGATCGAGGCGACCAGCTCCAGCGTCCCCGGCGGACGATTGAGCCAGGAGATGAAGTAGAACGGCAGGTAGGAGAGGAAGATCAGGCTCCCGTTCCGCCGCATCCCGACCCCGGCGGTCGCCGCCGGGGTCGCATCCTTGCCTCGTGTTCCCTGATCCATGGCGGCGATGTCGCGCGGCAGGCCCTTCAGGGTCAAGCCGATTGCCGCCGCCAGCCCGCCCAGGCCCCGATCATGGCGGCGATGCTGATCGCGGCCAGGATCGAGAGGTGGTGCGGGACGTTCGCCATCGGCTGCATGCCCGACAGCATCTGCGACAGCTGTCCCAGGTGATAGGACGGCGTGACCTCGGCGATGTCGCCGGCCCACTTCGGCATGATGCTGAGCGGCACCCAAAGACCACCAAACAGGCTGAAGCTGAGGAACAGAAGGTTGGCCACGGCGGTGGCGCCTTGCGAGCCGAACCGCATGCCGATGTTTAGTCCGATCAGGGCGAACGGGATCGCCGAGGCCAGGCCCAGGCCCAGGGTCGCGGCCCAGCGCCAAGGGACCATCGTCACGCCCCCGAAACGAGCCAGGGCGCCAAGGAGGCCGATCGAGACTCCGACCAGGACCAGGGCGGCGATCAGGCGGCCGGCCAGATAGCCGCCGGCGGGCAACGGCGCGATCTGCTTCAGCTCGATCAGCTTGGCCTCGCGCTCGGCGGCGACGGCGGCGCCGAAGCCGAACATGGCCGGGGCGATGGCGGCGAAGATCACGTAGTTGGCCAGCATCATGTGGGCGATCTCCTCGCGTCCCTTGCTGAGACCAAGGCCCATCACGCCGTAGAACAGCAGCGGCAGGGCCACGCTGGGGATGATGAACTGCGGGGTGCGCCAAGTGGAGACGATCTGGGCGCGGGCTTCACGGATGTAGACGAACAGGGTGTGCATCTCAGGCGACCTCGGCTTGCCCAATGGGGGACTTGTTGGCGGCAGGCGCGCCGGCCTGCACGAGACGGGTGACGGCGTCCTCCAGCGAGGCGCCGGCGACGGTCAGGTCATCGACGGTTTCGTCACGCGCCAGCAGCTCGCGCAGGGTGGCGGGCGCCGAGGTCGTCAACAGCGTGACCCGGCCGCCATCGCGGCTGACGCCGGTGACCCGGGCCAGCGCCGACAATTCGGCGTCCGAAAGGCGCGTGCGGCAGCGGATGGCGACACCGGAGACCTGGCTCTTGATCGCTTCGGGTGAGCCGTCGGCGATGACCTGACCGTGGTCGATGACCACGATGCGGTCGGCCAGGGCCTCGGCCTCGTCCAGGTGGTGGGTGGTCAGCAGCACGGCCGCACCCCGGGCGATCTCGGCGCGGACAGCGGTCCACAGGCCGCGACGGGCGTCGATGTCCATGCCAGTGGTCGGCTCGTCCAGCACCAGGAAGTCCGGGCGGCCGGCGATGGCCAGGGCGAACTGCACGCGGCGCTGCTGACCGCCGGACAGCGCGCCGCAACGGCGACGCTCCAGGCCTTCCAGGCCGGCCAGCCGGAGAGTCTCCTCCAGCGGGCGGGGCTTGCGATAGTAGCCCCGGAACAGGTCGACCTGCTCGCGGACGGTCAGGGTGCGCGGCAGCCCGGCCTCCTGCAGCATGACGCCCATGCGGCCTCGGGCGGCGACGTCGCGCGGATCGCCGCCGAACAGGCTGGCGGTCCCGGCGTCGGGACGCAGGCGGCCGGTCAGCAGGGCGACGCTGGTGCTCTTGCCTGCCCCGTTCGGACCCAGCAAGGCGACGCACTGGCCAGGACGGATGTCGAGATCCAGGCCGTTCAGAGCCAGGGTCGCGCCCCGGCGCTTGACCACTTGGCGCAGCATGGCGATCGGTTCGGAAGTTGTGGGTGACATGGGTGGGTCCCTCGTTGTGAAGCCACCATGCCGCCGGCGAACGCGATCCATCAGTGCCGCACGTCACGGGCGCCACATGACAAACGTCACCCTTAAGTCATCCAAAGCCGAGTTTTCGCGGAGCCGCCTCGCCGCGCTCGCGTTTTGATAGCGCGAGTATCCTTGAGGCAGCGTCATGATCAGCTCTTCGTTCCGCCGGGACACCATCACCCGCCCGATCTACCATTGGGCCAAGGGCGTGCTGCCCGCCCTGTCGGAGACCGAGCGCGATGCGCTCGAGGCCGGTGACACCTGGTGGGACGCGAACCTGTTCACCGGCGATCCGGACTGGAACGAACTGCTTTCCTATCCCAAGCCTACGCTGAGCCCCGAGGAACAGGCGTTCTTCGATGGGCCGGTCAACGCCCTGTGCGCCATGCTCGACGACTGGCGGATGACCTGGGAGACACGCGACCTGCCGCCCGAGGTCTGGGACTTCCTGAAGCGCGAGAAGTTCTTCGGCATGATCATCCCGAAAGCGTTCGGGGGCCTGGGTTTCTCGGCCTTTGGTCACGCCGAGATCGTCCGCAAGATCGCCACCCGCTCGACCTCGGCTGCGGTGACGGCGATGGTGCCCAACTCGCTCGGCCCGGGCGAGCTGCTGGTGAAGTTCGGGACCAAGGAACAACAGGACTATTGGCTGCCGCGCCTCGCCGACGGCCGCGAGGTGCCCGCCTTCGGCCTAACCAGTCCCGAGGCGGGCTCGGACGCCGGCGCCATGGTCGACGAGGGCGTGGTCGTTCGCGGTATCTGGAAGGGCGAGAGCGTCCTGGGCGTCCGCCTGAATTGGCACAAGCGCTACATCACCCTCGGTCCCGTCTGCTCCGTGCTGGGTCTGGCCTTCAAGCTGCGCGATCCCGACGGTCTGCTGGGCGGTGAAGCGGATATCGGCATCACCTGCGCCCTGGTCCCGACCGATACCCCCGGGGTCAGCATCGGCCGCCGCCACCTGCCGGCCTTCCAGACGTTCCAGAACGGTCCGAACTGGGGCGAGGACGTCTTCATCCCGCTGGACCTGATCATCGGCGGCGCCGAACGCGCTGGCCAGGGCTGGAAGATGCTGATGATGGCCCTCGCGGCCGGGCGTGGCATCTCCCTCCCTGCCATGGCTGGCGCCGCGGCGGCCTATAGCGCGCTCACCACCGGCGCCTATGCCCGTGTCCGCAGCCAGTTCGGCATCGCCATCGGCAAGTTCGAGGGCGTGCAGGAGCGCCTGGCCCGCATCGCCGGCAACGCCTACCTGGTCGACGGCGCGCGGCGCCTGACCTGCGCCGGCCTGGACCTCGGCAAGCACCCGTCAGTGATCTCGGCGATGATGAAGTCCGGCGCGACCGAGCGGATGCGCGTCGTGGTCAACGACGCCATGGACGTCCACGGCGGCAAGGCGATCATGGAAGGCCCGCGCAACTACATGGGCAGCCAGTACCGCGCCCTGCCGGTCGGCATCACGGTCGAGGGCGCCAACATCCTGACCCGCAGCCTGATGGTGTTCGGCCAGGGCGCGATCCGGGCGCACCCCTACATGCTCAAAGAGATCCTGGCCTTGGGCGATCAGGACGAGGCCAAGGGCCTCGCGCAGTTCGACGAGACCTTCTGGAAGCATGTCGTACACGCCCTGCGCAACGGCCTGCGCGCCACCGCCAGCGCCTGGACCGACGGCGCCCTGTCGCCCGCGCCGGACGCCGGCCGCGCCGCGCGCTTCTATCGCAAGCTGGGCCGCTACAGCGCCGCCTTCGCCCTGACGTCGGACATCGCCCTGCTGACCCTGGGCGGCGAGCTCAAGCGCAAGGAAATGTTGTCGGCTCGCCTCGGTGACATTCTTTCCGAGATGTACTTCCTGTCGGGCGCCCTGAAGCGCTGGGAGGACGACGGCCGGCCGGACGCGGACTTCCCGCTGCTGCAATGGTGCTCGGACACCGCCTTCGCCACGATCGAACAGCGGCTCGACGAGGTGTTCGCCAACCTGCCCAACCGCTTCGCGGGGTGGCTGTTACGCGCGGCGGTGCTGCCATTCGGCGCGCGCCGCCGGGGTCCCTCGGACCACGTCACCCGCGCCTGCGCCGAGCTGATCCTGCACCCGTCCGCCACCCGTGACCGCCTGGTCGAGGGCGTCTATGTCGGCGGCAAGGACGAGGCGGTCGGCCAGCTGATCGACGCCTTCGAGCGCGTGGTCGCCACCCAGCCGATCCATGACCGGCTGAAAGACCAGAGCGTGCGCCACTGGAAGGACGGCCTGGCCAAGAACCTGCTGACCCCGGACGAGATCGCCGCTCTCAACGCCGCTGACCAGGCGGTGGCGGCGGTGGTCGCGGTCGACGACTTCGCGCCCGACCAGCTCTCGTCGCGCCCCGCCGAAACGGCCCAGCCCGCCAAGCGGGCCAAGCCGATCGCCGAGCCCTCCGTCGTCACCGAGCCCCGCTCGTTCGGCGAGGGCTCGACGGCCTAGAAAGCGCGGCGGTACAACGTCGGGGACGACTCTCCGCGAGTCCCTGAAAGGTCGGCCGGTCCATGCATACGCAGAGAATCCTGGTGACCGGCGGCGCCGGCTTCGTCGGCTCGCATCTGTGCGACCGGCTGCTGGAGACCGGGGCCGAAGTGCTCTGCGTGGACAACTACTATACGGGCTCGCGCCAGAACGTGGCTCAGAACCTGACCAATCCCCGCTTTGAACTGCTGCGCCATGACGTGACCATGCCGCTCTATGTCGAGGTCGACCAGATCTACAACCTGGCCTGTCCGGCCAGTCCGGTTCACTACCAGTTCGACCCCGTGCAGACGACCAAGACCAGCGTCCACGGGGCGATCAACATGCTGGGCCTGGCCAAGCGGGTGAAGGCCAAGATCCTGCAAGCCTCGACGTCGGAAGTGTACGGCGACCCCAGCATCCACCCGCAGGTCGAGAGCTACTGGGGCAACGTCAATCCGATCGGCATCCGCTCATGCTATGACGAGGGCAAGCGCTGCGCCGAGACCCTGTTCTTCGACTACTGGCGCCAGCACAAGCTGCGCATCAAGGTGGCTAGGATTTTCAACACCTACGGGCCGCGCATGCATCCGAACGATGGGCGCGTGGTGTCGAACTTCATCGTCCAGGCGCTGAGGGGCGAGGACATCACCCTCTATGGCGACGGCGCCCAGACGCGTTCGTTCTGCTATGTCGACGACCTGGTCGACGGCCTGATCCGGCTGATGAACACCGGCGACGAGGTGACCGGCCCGATCAACCTGGGCAATCCCGTCGAGTTCACGATGAGGCAGTTGGCCGAACTGGTCGTTGAGCTGACGGACAGCAAGTCGGGCCTCGTCCACCGCCCCCTGCCCTCGGACGACCCGCGCCAGCGCCAGCCCGACATCACCCTGGCCAAGCAGGTGCTGGACTGGACTCCGACCGCGCCGCTGAAGGTCGGCCTGATGCGAACGATCGAGTATTTCGACGGGCTGCTGAAGGCGGCTTGACGCCTCGGTCCCGCCGCTCCCTGGGCTTTCAGACCGCCGTCGAGGACAGCGCGGAACTTGTCCGAAGCGCGCCGCTCGCCTAACAGCCGAGCATGATCCGTTCCGCGTTTCTGACCGCCCTGCTCGCCGCCGCCTCGACGCCGGTCCTCGCCCACGCCCAGGAGGTCGAGGCCATTTCGGTCTGGGGCCGCCGGGCCAACGACCTCGGCCGCGCCACCTCGGCCAGCGAGGGCCGTATCAGCTACGCCGACTTCGCGGTGCGGCCGCTGCTGCGTCCGGGCGAGCTGATCGAGGCCGTGCCGGGCCTGGCCGCCACTCAGCACTCCGGCGCGGGCAAGGCCAACCAGTACTTCCTGCGCGGCTTCAATCTGGACCACGGCACCGACCTCTCGGCCTCGTTGGACGGCGTGCCGCTGAACTTGCCTAGCCATGGGCACGGCCAGGGCTACCTCGACCTCAATGTGCTGACGCCCGAGTTCGTCCACGACATCGGCTTCAAGAAGGGTCCCTACTCGGCCGAGAACGGCGACTTCGCCACCGCCGGCGCCGTCGCCTTCGAGACCGCCGACCACCTGCACGGAGACGGTCTGCAGGCCTGGGTGGGCGAGAACGACTACTACCGCGCTGTCGGCTCCAAGGCGCTGAGCCAGACCGTGCTGGTCGCCGCCGACCTGTCGACCTCGCGCGGCGCCTGGTCGACGCCGGAGGACCTGAAGAAGATAAATCTGCTGGGCCGCGCCCTGGTCGGGGGCTGGTCGATCACCGCCCTGGCCTACGACGCCGACTGGAACGCCACCGACCAGATCCCGCGCCGCGCGGTCGAGGATGGGCGGCTGGGCTATCTCGACGCGGTCGACAAGACCGACGGGGGGAGCACCTCGCGCTACATCCTGTCGGCCCGCCGCCGCGACCTGCTGCGCGGCCTGGACAGCGTGGTCTATGTCCAGCGCTACAAGCTCGATCTCTATTCGAACTTCACCTACTTCCTCGACGACCCGATCCATGGCGACCAGTTCGAGCAGGTCGACCAGCGCTGGATCTATGGCGCGTCGCTGACCAAGCGCTGGACCTTGGGCGACGGCTGGAGCGCCCGCACGGGCGTCTCGGCCCGCGTCGACGACATCGGCAAGGTCGGTCTCTACCGCACCACCGCCCGCGTGCGCCGCGAGACGGTGCGCCAGGACGCCCTGACCGAATGGTCGACGGCGCTGTGGGGCGAGGCCTCCCGGTCCTTCGGCAAGCTGGACGCCACCTTCGGCGTGCGCGCCGACGCCATGGGCGCGGAGGTCAAGGCCGGCGACCCGCGCAACGCCGGCGACGTGAGCGACCTGCTGGTCAGCCCCAAGCTGGCCCTGGCCTGGCGCGTGTCCAAGACTTTCGAGCTCTATGCCGACGCCGGGCGCGGCTTCCATTCCAATGATGCGCGCGGAGCGGTGATCACGATCGATCCGGTCACCGGCGATCCGGCCGAGCGCGCGCCGCTGCTGTCGCCGTCGGATGGCGCGGAACTCGGCCTACGCTGGAAGCATGACGGCTTGACCCTGACGGCGGCCGCTTGGGCGCTGCACGTCGATTCGGAGCTGGTCTATGTCGGCGACGCCGGCTTCACCGAGGCCGCCGGCGCGACCCGGCGCAAGGGGATCGAGCTGTTGGCCGACTGGCGCCCGACCGCGCGCTTGAACCTGACGGCCTCCTATGCCGGGACCCACGCCCGCTTCACGAATGGCGAGCGTATCCCCAATGCCGTCGGTTCGGTGCTGAGCGCCGGCGCCAGCTGGAAGCTGGGCCAGGCCTCGGCCCTGTCGCTGACCTGGCGCCGCCTCGGCGCCGCGCCGCTGATCGAAGACAATTCCGTGCGCTCGCGGCCCACCAGCCTGGTCAATGCGCTGTTCGTCCAGGATTTCGGCAAGGCCAGTCTGATGGTCGAGGTCCTGAACCTGACCAACAGCAAGAAGGACGACATCGCCTATTCGTACGCCTCACGCCTTCCCGGCGAACCCGCGGACGGCGTTGACGACGTCCATTTCCACCCCGTGGAACCCCGTGCCGCGCGGCTCGGCATGAAGATAAATTTCTGACACACTACGGCGAAAATGGGGTGATTTTCTTCCGCGCGCTGCCAAGGTCGCGGCGGGGTTTAGTCAGGGTTCTGAGGGGCAGGATTTGTCAAAACGTTCTATCCGCTACGCCGTGGCCGGCGTCATCGCCGCCGCGCTCTCCGTCACGGTCGCTCACGCCGACGCCATCAAGCAGACCAAGGCGCCGTTCGACGACAAATTCCGCCAGCTCGAAGGCGAAGACTGGCCGTCGCCGACCGACTACCGCAATGCGTCAGGCGCGCCGGGCTATCGTTACTGGCAGCAGAAGGTCGACTACGACGTCTCCGTTCGCCTGAACGAAGACACCAAGCTGCTGACCGGCAAGGAAACGATCACCTACAAGAACAACTCGCCGGACAACCTGCCCTATCTGTGGCTGTTGCTGGACCAGGATTACAAGCGCGATTCGATCAGCAAGCTGACCGAGACCGTCTCGGGCGACAACATCACCCTGGGCCAGGTGCGCCGCATCCAGCGCTTCAAGGAGTGGGAAGGCGGCTTCACCATCAAGTCGGTGAAGGACGTCTCCGGCCGTCCGCTGAAGTTCACCGTCGTCGACACGCTGCTGCGCGTCGACCTGCCGACCGCCGTGCGCGGCAATGGCGGCGAGACCAAGATCACGATCGAATGGTCGCTGCCCATGGTCGAGAACAAGGTTGTCGGCGGCCGCAGCGGCTATGAATGCTTCACCGGCAAGGGCGAAGACGGCAACTGCATCTACGAGGGCGCCCAGTGGTTCCCGCGTCTGGCCGTCTATTCGGACTATGAAGGCTGGCACAACAAGGCCTTCCTCGGCTCGGGCGAGTTCACCCTGGAGTTCGGCGACTACCGCGTCGCCCTGACCGTGCCCTCCGACCACGTGGTCTCGGCCACCGGCGTGCTGCAGAACCCGGCCGCCGTGCTCAGCGCCGCCCAGCGTGATCGCCTGACCAAGGCCCGCACCGCCGCCGAGCCCGTCTATGTCGTCACCCCAGAGGAGGCCCTGGCCGCCGAGAAGGGCAAGGCCACGACCGAAAAGACCTGGGTGTTCTCGGCGACCAACGTCCGCGACTTCGGCTGGGCCAGCTCGCGCAAGTTCGTCTGGGACGCCCTGGGCGTGAAGCAGGAGGGCGACGCCGCCCATCCGGTGGTCATGGCCATGTCGTTCTTCCCGAAGGAAGCGCGCCCGCTGTGGGACGCCTATTCGACCAAGTCGATCGCCCACACCCTGAAGGTCTATTCGGACTTCACCTTCGCCTATCCCTATCCGGTGGCCCAGTCGGTCAACGGCCCGGTCGGCGGCATGGAATATCCGATGATCTCCTTCAACGGCCCGCGGCCGGTGAAGGACAAGAAGACCGGCGCCCTGACCTATACCGAGCGCGCCAAGTACGGCCTGATCGGCGTGGTCATCCACGAGGTCGGCCACAACTACTTCCCGATGATCGTCAACTCCGACGAGCGTCAGTGGACCTGGATGGACGAGGGCCTCAACAGCTTCCTCGAGTTCCAGGCCGAGATGCAGTGGGACAAGAAGTTCCCGTCGCGCCGCGGTGAGCCCAAGGACATCGTCGACTACATGGTCAGCCAGGACCAGGTGCCGCTGATGACCCAGTCAGATTCGGTCATCCAGTTCGGTCCGAACGGCTACACCAAACCCGCTACCGCGCTGGTGATCCTGCGCGAGACGGTCATGGGCCGCGAGCTGTTCGACCGCGCCTTCAAGGAGTACGCCAACCGCTGGCGCTTCAAGCACCCGACCCCGTACGACTTCTTCCGCACCATGGAAGAGTCCTCGGGCATCGACCTCGACTGGTTCTGGCGCGGTTGGTTCTACTCGACCGACCACGTGGACATCTCGCTGGACAAGATCGTCAAGGCTCGTCTTGACAGCGGTGACCCCGACGCCGAAGCCGCCGTCCGCAAGGCCGCGCGCGGCATCGAGCCGGAATCGCGCACCGCCGCCAACAACAAGGCGCCGACCGTCGTCGATCGCGACCCCAAGGTCCGCGACTTCTATGACCAGACGGACGAGTTCACCGTGTTCGACGGCGCCCGCAAGAAGGCCAAGGCGGCGCGGGAGGACATGACGCCGGAGGAACTGGCCGCCCAGGACGTGAAGGACAACTTCTACCGCTTCACCTTCCGCAACATCGGCGGTCTGGTGATGCCGGTGATCCTGAAGATGAACTTCGCCGACGGCTCCAGCGAGACGGTCCGTATCCCGGCCGAGATCTGGCGCAAGAACTCCAAGCAGGTCACCTGGCAGTACGTCTCGCCCAAGGACCTGAAGGGGGCCGAGATCGATCCGCTCTGGGAAACCGCCGACGCCGATCGCGGCAACAACGTCTATGACGGCGCCATCACGCCGACGACGCTGAAGATCATCAAGTTCCCCGACCAGTCGAACCGGATGAAGGACGCCAACCTGAAGGTCGAGCCCGGTGGTCTGGGCACCTTCACGTCGGCCGAACCGAAGAAGGACGACGCCAAGAAGGACGAAGCTCCGAAGTGATCGCGCGCGCGGCTGTCCTGATCGCGGCGGCGGGCCTTGTTCTCGCCCCGCTCCCGGCGGCCGCGCATCGTGGCCACGGCGCGCTGAGCGTCGTGGCGATCGACGCCAAGACCGGCGCGGTCACCGTCAGTCACCGGATTCCGACGCACGACGCCGAACCGGCCCTGGCGGTGATCGCTCCCGACGCCCAGACCAGCCTCGACGATCCTGACGCGATCGAGGCGCTGAAGACCTACATGCTGCGCACCTTCGCCGTGGCCGTGAACGACGCTCCGGTCGCCCTCGTCCTGAAGGACATGACCCTGGGCGCGGACGAGGTCCGTTTCGAATATGCCGGCAAGATCGCCCCGGCCGACGCCAGCGCCGCCGTCGAGGTCCGCGCCGCGATGTTCGCGGATGTCTATGGCGACGAAGCCAACCAGGTGAACATCCGCCGCCTCGGCGTGACGCGCACCCTGGTCTTCAACGGCGCCGACGCCGCCACGCCCCAGACCCTGGACGCGGTCGATCCCGCCCACTGACCGGCCTGACCGGGCCAACATGACAAACGTCACCTCGCGCGCCTGACGCCCGGCACTGCAACGCTTCGAGTCGTTCCGGCAAGGTCCTCGCAACAGAGGAGACCTTCCATGACCTTCACGACCCGCCGCGCCGCCCTGCTGGCCGCCACGGGCCTGGCCGCCCTCAGCACGGCCGCCGTCGCCCAGACCACGTCCCCTGCCCCGACGACGCCCGCCCCGGCGAAGAAGGAGCAATCCACCCAGGTCCAGGGCGTGACCATCACCGCCCCCTCGGCTCAGGACATCAAGACCTCGATCGATCGTCGCAGTTACAGCTTGGGCAAGGACCTGCAGGCGACGACCGGCTCGGTCGCCGACGTGCTGCGCAACGTCCCCTCGGTGCAGGTCGACGTGCAGGGCAATGTCAGCCTGCGCGGCGACCCCAACGTCACCATCATGATCGACGGCAAGCCGTCCGGCATGTTCAAGGGCGACAATCGCGGCCAGGTGCTGCAGCAGATCCCCGCCAGCCAGTTCGAGCGCGTCGAGGTGATGACCAACCCCTCGGCCGCCTTCAGCCCCGAAGGCTCGGCCGGGATCATCAACCTGATCACCAAGCAACAGCGCGGCGTCGGCACGACCGGCTCGGTCCGCGCCAACATGGGCACCGAAGGCCGCAAGAACGCCAGCATCAGCCTGGCCCGCAACACCAAGAAGCTGACCCTGTCGGCCGACGCCGGCTGGCGCCGCGACAAGGCCAAGGGCTCTATCGAGGACGACCGCTCGCGCCTGGATCCGGTCACGGGCCGCTACGCCGACAGCCATCAGAAGGTCGGCTTCAACAGCCACGGCCAGTCGCACAACGTCCGCGCCGGCGTCGACTACGACCTCGACAAGCAGACCCGCCTCAGCGCCGAGGCCCGCTACAACGACACCGCCTATAGCTCCAGGGCCGGCTCGTCCTACGAGGGCAAGGACATCAATGGCGCGCCCATTGTCCGCTATCAGCGTCTCAGCGACGGCAAGATGAAGAAGTCGGTGGGCGGTCTGTCCGGCGACCTGCGCCGCAAGTTCTCGGGCGACGAACACGAGTTCACCCTGCACACCAGCGTCGAGCGCACCCGCGACCGCCAGCTCACCGACGCGAACGGCTTCAACCAGCTGCCGACCGTCTCGAACTATGTCGAGCACGTCAGCATCGGCGACGAACTGGTCCAGAGCCGCCTGAAGGCCGAGTACAAGCGTCCCCTACCTGGCGGCGCCAAGCTCGTGGCGGGCTACGAGCTGCAGGTCGACAACAACGACTATGACAACTACGGCGCTCGCGGCCCGACGGGCGGCGCCCTGGCGGTCGATCCGGCCCTGACCAACCAGTTCAAGTACGACCAGGTCGTCCACGCGATCTACGCGACCCTCAGCCGCCCGATCGGCGACCTGACCATCATGCCGGGTCTGCGCATCGAGGAGGTCACGGTCGACACCAACCAGGTCACTTCCAAGCTCAAGGACAGCTACGACTACCTGCGCGCCTATCCCTCGCTGCACGTGCAGTACAAGCTCGACGACGCCCGCCAGGTCAACGCCAGCTACAGCCGCCGCATCCAGCGCCCGACGGCCCAGGACCTTAACCCGTACCGGATCTACCAAGATCCCTATAGCTACCGTCAGGGCGACCCGCGCCTGAAACCGCAGACCACGGACTCGTTCGAGGTCGGCTACCAGCTGCGCAAGGGCTACAACTACTATCAGGGCACCGTGTACTACCGCGAGGCCCGCGACGGCGTCACCGACGTGGTCCGCGACATCGGCAACGGCGTGCTGCTGACCAGCAAGGCCAACCTGGCCAAGAGCCGCAGCGGCGGCCTGGAGCTGGTCGCCAACGCCCGCCTGACGCCCAAGATCTCGTACACGATCAGCGGCAACGCCTTCTGGAACGAGATCGGCGCCACGGACCTGGGCTTCCCCGACAAGCGCTCGGCCTGGACCGTGTCCGGCTACGCGGCTCTGAACGTCCAGGCCACGCCCAAGGACTTCCTGCAGATCAGCGGTTTCGCCACCGGCAAGCGCCTGACGCCCCAGGGCTACAAGGAGCCGACCGGCATGCTGCTGCTGGGCTATCGCCACAAGTTCAACGACCGCGTCTCGGGCGTCGTGACGGTGCAGGACGCCCTGAAGACCTTCGGCGACAAGCTGGTTATCGACACGCCGACCCTGAAGGACCGCCGCGCCCTCGACCTGGACCTGCGGGCCATCTTCGTCGGCGTAACCTACAACTTCGGCGGAACCGGCGCCCCCGACCCGCGCCGCCGCCGCGATCCGGCCTTCGACTTCCAGACCAGCCCGGGCGGCGTCGGCCCGCTATAGATCCCAGCCGAAACTTCGGTGACAAATCGGCCGGCCCCGCGACGAATCCGTTGCAGCGGCCGGCCTCGTCCCGCATCGAACGGCTCCTCTCGTCGACGCTTAGAACGTCGTCGCCCTCCGCCATTCGACGAATCTTGCCAGACCGTCAGGGAGCTTGACCTTGGGCTTGTAGCCGCAGAGGGCGTGCAGCTTGTCGATATTGGCGAAGGTGGCCGGGACGTCGCCGGGCTGCATCGGCAGGAAGGTCTTTTGGGCCTCGACGCCCAGCGCGGCTTCCAGCGTCGAGATCATCTCCATCAGCCCCACAGGATCGTTGTCGCCGATATTGTAGACCTCGTGACCGCCCTTGGCCGGCGGGTGGTCGAGCACCCCCAGGATGCCGTCGACGATGTCGTCGATATAGGTGAAGTCGCGGGCCATCTTGCCCTCGCCATAGACCTCGATCGCCTCGCCCTTCAGCATCTTCTCGGTGAAGCCGTAGTAAGCCATGTCCGGCCGGCCCCAGGGGCCATAGACGGTGAAGAACCGCAGGCCAGATTGCGGAAAGCCATAGAGCCTGGCGTAGCTCTGGCTCAGCAGTTCGCAGGAGCGCTTGGTGGCCGCGTACAGCGACACCGGGCTCTCGGCCGGGTCGGTTTCGCGGAAGCCGTCGCCGTTCAGCGGTCGGTCGCCATAGACGCTGGAAGAGCTAGCGTAGACCAGATGCTCGACACCGGCGTGACGGCAGGCTTCCAGCACCGACAGGTGGCCGGCCAGGTTGCTGCGCTCGTAGGCGAACGGGTTCTCGATCGAGTAGCGGACCCCGGCCTGGGCGGCCAGGTGGATCACCTGCTTGGCGCCCGAGGTCTTCACCAGCTCGGCGAAGGCCTCGTGCTCGGCGATGTCCATGCGGACCATCCGAAAGCCGTCGCGGCCGCTCAGCCGCTCGGCCCGCGCTTCCTTCAGAGCCGGATCGTAATAGGCGTTGAACACGTCGACGCCGATCACCGTCTCGCCGCGATCCAGCAGGCGCTCGGCGACGTGGTAGCCCACGAAGCCGGCCGCGCCGGTGACGATGATCGGAGGCGCCATGGCTCAGCCTCGCCCGATGCTGGCGTAGGTGAAGCCGTGGCGGACCATCTCGGCTGGCTTGTAGACGTTGCGCAGGTCGACCACGATCGGCGCCTTCATCAGGACCTTCAGACGGTCGAGGTCCAGCGCCCGGAACTGGTCCCACTCGGTCAGGATGACCAGGGCGTCGGCGCCCTCGGCCGCTTCATACGCGCCGCTCTTGAAGTCCACGCCGGCCAGCATGTGCGAGGCTTCCTTCGCGCCTTCCGGATCAAAGGCCTGGACCTTGGCGCCCAGGGCCTGCAGGGCCGGCAGGATGTCCAGGCTGGGGGCGTCGCGCATGTCGTCGGTGTTGGGCTTGAAGGTCAGGCCCAGCACGCCGATCGTCTTGCCGGTCAGGTCCTCGGCGCCGATGGCCTTGGCGACTTTGCCGGCCATAGCCTTCTTGCGGGCGTCATTGACCTCGACCGTTGTCTCGATCAGCCGCACGGGCGCGCCGTACTGCTGGGCGGTGCGCACCAGGGCGATGGTGTCCTTCGGGAAGCAGCTGCCGCCGTAGCCGGGGCCGGCGTTCAGGAACTTGCCGCCGATCCGCTTGTCCAGGCCGATGCCCTTGGCCACTTGCTGGACGTCCGCCCCGACCTTTTCGCAGAGGTCGGCCATCTCGTTGATGAAGGTGATCTTCATCGCCAGGAAGGCGTTGGCCGCGTACTTGATCAGCTCGCTGGTGCGGCGGCCGGTGAAGACGATCGGCGTCTCGTTCAGGCTCAGCGGGCGGTAGAGCTCGCGCATCACCGCCTGGGCGCGTTCGTCGTCGGTGCCGACCACCACGCGGTCGGGGCGCTTGAAGTCCTCGATCGCCGCGCCCTCACGCAGGAACTCGGGGTTCGACACCACGGCGAACTGTGCGTTCGGATTGGCTTTCTTGATGATCGCCTCGACCTCGTCGCCCGTCCCCACCGGCACGGTCGACTTGGTGACGACGACGGTAAAGCCGTCGATCAGCCCGGCGATCTCCTCGGCCGCGGCGTAGACGTAGCTGAGGTCCGCATGGCCGTCGCCGCGGCGGGTCGGCGTGCCGACGGCGATGAACACCGCGTCGGCTTCCTTGATCGCCTGAGCGCCCTCGAGCGTGAAGAACAGCCGGCCTTCACGGACGTTGCGGGCCACCAGATCGTCCAGACCGGGCTCGAAGATCGGGATCTCGCCCTTCTCCAGGCGCTCGATCTTGCTCGGATCCTTGTCGATGCACGTCACCACGTGGCCGAAGTCGGCGAAACACGCCCCGGACACCAGGCCTACATAACCCGTGCCAATCATCGCTACGCGCATCGATTTCCACCTGCTTGTTCCCGCTCAAACAACGGGACGAGAATTGCAAAGAAGCCTTTTCCACGCTCGGGACACCGAACGGTGGAAGCTTGCTAAATAGCCGGATACTTCCACATTGCGACGACATTCTCGCTGTCGTGGCAATGCGTGTCGGACACTCAAGCCGCTAGTAGGCGTTTTCCATTCTCAGCGGGCGCCATGCTTTTATCCAGCCTGGCGGGAAGGCCTTTCGATCCGCGCCCGGCCGGTAAGGCGGGGACGGGCGCGGGAACGCAGGCGATACGGAAAGCCCTCCCCTACTTTTGCGGCGACGGACGGGCGCCCGACGGCGCGTGCTGGGGCAAACGCGGCAAGTTGCCGATCATGCCGTCCGGTCGCGCTTTGGCGAGCATGCGTTGATAGGCCGGCCGCGCTTCGATCCTGGCCTTCCAGGTCGCGACGTTGGGAAACCGCGCCTCGTCCACGAGATTGAGCGTCGTGGCGACGTTGAGCGGGAACAGCATCATGATGTCGGCGCCCGAGAAGGCCGCGCCGCCGAACCAGGCGTGCTTGCCCAGAAACTCGTCAGCGAACTGGACCACGGCCTCGGAATCGACCAGGCGCGAGCGCTCCTTGGGCGGCTGCGCCGTCCAGGCGCGGTAGTCGGAGAACAATCGCGCCGCCAGGCTGCCCTCGGCGAAGTGCATCCACATCAGGTAGGCCGGATAGTCCTGGCTCTCCAGGGCCGGTTGCAACTTCCCCGGGGCGTGCCGATTGAGGATCAGTTCGATGATCGCGCCGGACTCGACCAGGACCTGGTCTCCATAGGTCACCGTCGGCGCCATCGGCACCACGGGACTGAAGGCCCGGATCATCGCCATGGAGCCGGCGAGATCGCCACGCTTGAACTTCAACTGGTACGGCAGGCCCAGCTCCTCCATCAGCCAGACGATCCGCTCGGACCGCCGGCCTTCGAGGTGATAGATCGTCACCTCGGGCATTGGCGCGGCGGGCTTGGCGGCGGTTTTCGACGCCGCCAGCGCCAGGGGGGCGGCGATCAGGCCGGCGAGCGCGGCCAGCGAACCGCGACGTCCAATGCTCTGTCCCATCAGGCTTTCCTCATCTGTCATTGTTGTTGTGAGGGCTCCAAGGCCCCCGCCCGGCGGCGGCGCGGGGCAAGCGCGCCGCCGCCGCGTACGAACTAGAAGGCCACGTCGAGGCTGACCCCGACCCGGCGGACCGAGTCCGGACTGAAATACTGGACATAGCCGCCAGGATTGAGCGCGGTGACCGGCGAGGGCGTGATCTGCGCGGCGTAGCGCTTGTCGAGCAGGTTGCTGGCGTAGAGCGCCACGCTCCAGGCCTTGTCGGGCGCCGAGACGCCCAGGCGACCGCCCAGAAGGCCGTAAGCCTTCTGGATCGTGCCTGGATCGCCGCTGATGGCGTAGTTGATGTCGCTCTGCCAGTTCCAGTTGGCCTGGAAGAAGCCTCGCAGGTTCGCGCCCAGGGGCCGCTCATAGGCCAGGCTGGCGCCGTAGGCCCATTCCGGCACGCCGGCGATGCTCAGGCCCTTGGCGTTGAAGAAGCCGTCCAGCGAGGTGGGCGAGGCCGGCGGCGCGCTGCACGGGCCGCCCTGGGCGATCTTGGGCTGGCCGAAATAGCACTGCACGCCATTGAAGTCGGCATAGCGGGCGTGGGTGTAGGCGCCGCCGGCCGTGAGGGTCAGGCCCGCCGCGAGCCGCGCCACCAGATTGGCCTCCACGCCCCGCGTCTTGATCTCGCCGGCGTTGGTGATCCGCGACGAATAGGTGGCGCTGGTCAGGTCCGAGACCTGGGCCTGGAAGTTCTTGATCCTGGTGCTGTAGACATCGGCGTTGAAGATCAGACGACGATCCAGGAACGCGGCCTTGAAGCCGATCTCGTAGCTGGTCGGGATCTCCGGCTGCACCCTCTGGTCGGCGGCGGCCGTGGCGGCGCTGAGACCACTGAAGCCCGGCCCCTTGTAGCCCCGCGACACCGTCGCATAGACCATCAGGTCGTCGGTGGCGTTGAAGCGCGGCCCGACGCGCCAGGAGAGGTTGGTGTTGTCGACCTCCTGGTGCAGATCCAGCGTCACCGAGCCGGGGATGTAGACCGCGCCCGGGGTCGGGGCCCGGTGATAGTCCAGGGTGATCTCGTCGCGCGTGACGCGCGCTCCGGCGATCAGGTCCAGCTTCGGGGTGATGTGCAGCCCGACCTGACCGAAGCCGGCGATGCTGGTCGAATTGATGTCGTTGTAGGTAGAGGTCTCGAAGATCGTGCCCAGAGGTGCGCCGGGAATGATCGGAACCACCGCGCCGTTGGTCGCGGGCGTGATCCAGCTGAGCTGGCCCCGCTGGCGGATCAGGGACGAGGCCTTGGAGTGGTAGAGATAGAGCCCGGCGACATAGTCGAACCGCTGGCCGATCGGCGAGGTCAGGCGCAGTTCCTGGCTCAGCCAGTCGGTCTTCCCGGCCCCGCCATTGGTGTCGACATAGCTGACCGGCGTCAGGTCGCCGTCATAGAACGCCTCGCGCTTGACCGAGCGATAGGCGCTGATCGAGGTCAGGGTCAGATCGCCGAGATCGTAGTCGACTTGCAGCGTGCCGCCCTGGGCTGTCGACTTGCCTTGCGACGGACCATTGGCGGCGACCCGCAGGTTCTTGGGGCCGGCGACGATGCCGTACCGCGCGTTGGTGACGGCGGGCGCATAGCCCGGCGTGACCTTGCGCCAGGTCGACGAACAGCAGAACGCGTCGTTGTCGGTGCGGTCGGCCGAGAAATAGACGGTCAGGTCGTCGTTGGGACGCCACAGCGCCTTCAGGGTCAGGGTGCTGACGTCCTGCGGATCGGTGAAGACGTTGTCCTTGGCGACGTTGCGGATCAGCCCGTCACGTTCGTTGTGCGTGGCCACCAGCCGCAGGGCGAGCGTGTCGCCCAGGGCCACGTTCCCGATCGCTTGCAGGATGCGTTCGCCGCGTTCGCCGTACTGCGCGTGCAGCTCCCCGCTGTTCTCGTTCAACCGGGGGCGCTTGGTGATGAAGTGAATCAGGCCCGCCGAAGCGTTCTTGCCAAACAGCATGCCCTGCGGTCCGCGCAGGATCTCGACCCGCTCGATATCGGCGAGCGTGGCCAGGCTGGCCGGGTCGGCCAGCACAACGCCGTCCACGACGGTCGAAATGCTCTGCTCGATGCCGGCGGAGAAGCTGCTGGTGCCGACGCCTCGGACGGTCAGGCCCGAAGCGCTGCTGCTAAGGCTCTGCTTGAACCGGACGCTGGGGTCGATCAGGGACAGTTGCTGGGGCTGGGTGATGTTCATCGCCGCCAGCGCCTCGCCGCGCGCGGCGGTGATGGCCAGCGGCACGTCCTGGACGTTCTCGGCGCGCTTTTGAGCCGTGACCGTGATCTCGTCGACGCTGACGACCGTGTTGGCCTGGGCGACCTGGGTGACCTGGGCCGCGGCGTCGGTGGCGCCGATCAGCATGGCGAACCCAAGCGAAGCCCCCAGCAGAAGCTCAGCCTTGAAGGCCCGCGGCGGGCGCGGTTGGATAGACATGGCGCGTTCCTTCCTTGAGCCGCTGAGCGGCTTCTTTTGTGATCTGGGACAGGCGCAGGCCGTCGGCGTCCGCTTGAGGCGGACGGTCAAAAGCCAGGGGCGAAGCCGACCGGCTCACCGCTTCAGGGGATCAGCATCCGAGCTCTGAACGCTTAAGTAACGATATCGTCACTTAAAGGGTCTGGCAACGGGTTTCGAACATCCGTTCGTCACGCCGTCGCGCTTGGCCGGGCGGTGACGCGCACCAGCCAGGCCTGAACCGCGGCGCAGTCCTCCGGAACCGAAACGCCGATGAAGCGCCCGAAGTCCGCGGTGGTCTGGGCAATGATGTCGGCCATGCTGTAGGCGTCGCCCGCGATGAATTCCCGATTGGCCAATTCCGTGTCGAGCCAGCGATAGGCCCGGTCGGCATGGGCGCGGTTCGACTCGCCGAAGTCGGTGAACTGGGTCAGCAGACTCGCCGTCAGGGGATGGGTATGACGCCAGATGTGAGCGATCGGCATCATCAGCTGCAGCTCGATACGGCGGATCCACATGTCGATCACGGCCTGCTCTTTCGGCGACACGCCAAAGAGCGGCGGCGTGGGATGCAGGCCTTCCAGATACCGGCAGATGCTGACGCTCTCGCTGAGATACGAGCCGTCGTCCAGCTCAAGCACCGGAACCTGTCCCAGGGTGTTCTTCTCGAGAAAGGCGCTGGCCTTGTGGGCGCGCTCGCGCAGGGGCACACGCTCCTGCTCCAGCGTCAGGCCCTTCTCGGCCAGGAAGATCCGCACCCGTCGCGGATTGGGCGCGGGATTGTCTTCGCCATAGAGCTTCACTTGCATTCCTCCCGTCGGCGGTCGCGCCGCGCGCGGGGTCTGACCGCCCCGCTCATTAAGTAACGGTACCGTCACTTAATGTAAGAAGGCAATAGCTCATTTTGGCCGAAGACTAGGTAGCCCTGGCCGGGCGGGGTTCGCCGTACTTCTTCGCCAAGGCCTTGGCGCCGGCGATGACGGCCAGGGTGATGGCGTCGATCATCGCCTCGTCGTCGCCGTCGCGTGCGTCCAGCGCGCCCGCCGTGCCCGCCACCATGAACCACGCATATTGCTTGGCCTGGCGAGGCGGCAACCCGAAGGCCTTCTGCAGGCCCAGGGCCCACCCCTCCGCGTCGGCCTTGCGGTTGTTCCGGGCTCGCTCCGCCAGGGGTCCGCAGTCCCTGACCAAGCGCATGAACAGCTCACCGCGCTCGTCGGCGCGCCGACACCAGTATTTCAGGGCCCCGCGCACCCAGTCCTCGAAACTGGACGCCGGTCCGACCTCGCTGGCCAGGCGCTCCACATAGATCTGGGTTTCACGATCGAACAAGGCGGTCAGCAGGTCGTCGCGGTCGGTGAAATAGCGATAGCCCAGCGCCTTGGTGACGCCCGTCAGATGCGCCACGCCATCCATGGTCACGGCCGCCACGCCGTGCTCGATGACGATCTGCGCGGCCGCATCGAGAAAGCGCTCACGGCGCTCCGCGCCCTTCAGTCGTGTCTGGGTCATGCCTGCCTCGAACCTGGCTGCTAAATGGCGCGGGCGAAGCGTGCCTGGCAAGCGTTTGCGGTGAACGCCTGAAGCTCGCCCTGTGTCGCCACGCCGGCGGCGTTGCGCTGGGCGTCCTCCTGCCCGCGCTCGGCGGCTTGCCGACAAGGCGGGCCTGCTGATGGCGTTCACGCTACCCCGTGGTCGTCGAGCGCATCGAGATAGCGCTCGAGTTCCCGATAACGCACCAGCGTTCGCGCACCCTCCTTCAAGACTCGGATCCGTCCCTCGGCGATCAATTCGTAGAAGCGGCTGCGGCTGATCGCCAACATCTCGGCGGCCTCCTTTACGCGATAGGCCATCCGTTGTGGCGGTGGATGCTGGGGAAGCGTCAAGACCGCGCCTCCGGCCGATAGCCAACGGGATCCTCGACCCAACTATTGATCGAAGACTCCCGTCACCCTGCCCCGTTCATGCTGATCCGCACTTGTGGGGAAAGCGAGCCCTCACGGATCTTGCGGTAGAGGTTCGCCCTTCTGAAGTCCATGCGACCCAAGCCCGCCAAAAGCATCGTGGCGGTCGTCGCCAACCTGTCGGTGGCGGCGCGCCTGATCCTCGTGGGAGACCATCCGCAAGCCCACGGCCTGATCACCCGCGCGCTCCGCGACCTCGCGGCCTTCTCCTCCGGTGGCAGGTGACCCAACGAGTTGCCCGGCGAGGCGACCGCGCCGGCCGCCCGCTGGCTGGGGCCTGGCGCCATTGCGCCGGCTAACTGCCGACCTGACGACTCGCGCCCAGGCCTCACACCCCGACCTCGCGCCGGTCGACGCCACGGGCGCCGGTCGAGCTGTCGCCGGTGGTGGGGGCCTTCAACCACCTGATGGGTAGCCTGGAACGCTTCACCCGGGCGCTGGAGCGGTTCTCGGCAGACGCCTCGCACCAGTTGCGCACCCCACTGTCGGTGATCGTCGCCAACCTGGCCCTGCTAGAGCGCACCGCCGCTACGCCGCGCGACAAGGCCCTACTGGGCGACTCTCGCCAAGCGGCGGCCAACCTGCGCCAGGTCCTGTCACAGTTCCTGGCCCTGGCCCGTTCGGAGGCCACAGCGGCCGAGGGCGAGGCCGACCTCGCCGCCCTGCTGATCACCATCCAGCTGGAGGCCCTGCGAGCTTTTCCTGATGTCGAGGTTCTGGCGCGCCTGCCCTCAGGCCTTCCCCTCGCCCGCGGCAATCCGGTGCTGATCGGCGAGGTGCTGCGGAATCTGATCTTCAACGCCTGCGCCTATGGCGGCGGAAAGACCCGCATCGTCGCCTTCGCCAGGGCCGACACCCTGAACGTCGTCATCTGGGACTATGGTCCGGGCGTCAGCGAAGCGGACCTGGCCAGATCGCGTTGACGTCGATGTCGACCCGGTCCGGATCGATCGGCGCGCGCAGGCCCCAGCGTTCGGCCAGGACGATCAGGGCTCCGGCGCGCCAGCGACGATAGTCGGCCCGGTATTGGGGATTGCGGCGCAGGAACTCCCAGGCCAGTCGCGCCCGGCGCGGGTCGATCGCCTCCGGCGGTGCGGCGACGCCTGGCGCGACGGGCGGGTCGGGGCGGCAACGGGCGACGTGGGACTGGGCCATGGCTCCATTGAGCGCCTCGTGAGGGCGGGCTGGAATCGGCGGCCTCGTCCGAGTCCCGCCGGGATCGCGTTTTTTCGCGGCCGCGATGCGGGGCGCGCCATAGATCAGGACGGCTCTACCGGCTTTTGGCACGGCGTTCCCGAAAGCGGGCGCAAGTCGTGCCGTGATTGAGATGGCGAAAAAGATGTCCCCAGGAAAGTGACGGCGCACAGCAGCACCGGCAGCAAGGCCCCCAGCCATCGAGGCGAGCGCCAGACCTCGACCACGTTGGGCGGGTCCAGCCCCGTCCGGCGCAGGCCGTCCAGCGATCCAACACCCAGGGCCCAGGGCGGCAAATGAAAGCGAAAGGCCGACGGGCCGGCCAGAACATCCCCCTGGACGATCGCGAAACGCAGGCGGCGCCCACCGTCGCTGACCAGGACGTGCTGGTCGCCGTCGGCGGCGCGCACCACCAAGGTCGCGACGTCCAGACCCTTGAGGTCGATGGCGTCGGGATCGTGCGCGCCGGCCGGCTCGACACTGAAGACCGGCGCCGCGCCGTCCGCCTGCCACCGCCACAGGGCGATGGGCAGGGGATCGCCGGGCGGCCCGTCGCCGACAAAGCACAGCTCAGGCGCCCTGCCCGCTCGCGGCGCGCGCGCGGTCGCGCCGCGGGACGGTTCAAACCCGCGCCGCGCGAACTCCCAGGCCCAGACCGACCGGTCGGCGCCCAGGAGTCCCTCGTAGGTTTGCGCGTCTCTCCAGTCAGGCGCGCGGGCTTGGACATCGTTCATGTCGGCCGCTCGTCGTTCCCACGATAAAAGTGTTTCCGAGGTTGCGCGGGCTGTCGAGCCTTGGCCGCCCGGCACGCACCCTCGCGAAGTTTGCCATGGACGCCGTCGGCGCCACGGGACTAGGGCCTGGCAGGACGCGCCTGATAGACTGACGCGCCGTCGCATCCGCACGCAAAGGCCTTAGGTTGACGTCCCAGCTCGAACATCCCGTGGCCGACAAGGCGCCGTGGTCGGAGACCCTGACCGACTACGACCAGCGGCACTTGGTGACCTATCTGCGGCTGCTCGACGCCGACGAGGACGGCGCCGACTGGCGTGAAGCGGCGCGGCGGGTTCTGGGGCGCGACCCGGAGCAGGCGCCGGATCTCAGTCGCCGGTGCTGGGAAAGCCACATGGCGCGCGCCCGATGGATGACCCAGACCGGGTATCGCGACCTGCTGGTCCCCGGGCGTCGCTGAACGATGAACCGCAGCGTCCGTATCGACGATCGGTCTCTTGGGGCGCCTGGGAAATAGCGGAGCCAAATTTACGGGCTGAAACGAGTCGGTCCCTTGAGTTTCGGCATAGGACTGAAGCATCCAGGTGCCCACGGATCCTAAGCGTCGCCCCGCAGGTTGTCTTGGTCGGCCCCGGGTGTGGGCTGCGCGCGGGAACCCGTCGGACGAATGGACCTTGCCCACCACGCCGGCGACAGCGCTTCGTCCGATGCATTCTGCGTCCGTGCGCCTATATCTGCGTTCCCGCCGCATGGATCGTCCGATGACCAAGCCCCTGAAGATTGACTTCGTCTCCGACGTTTCCTGCCCTTGGTGCGTGGTGGGCCTAGGCGGGCTGGAGGCCGCGCTCGAGCGGGTCGGCGACCTGGTCGAGGCTGAGATCTATTTCCAGCCCTTTGAGCTGAACCCGAACATGCCGCCTGAGGGCCAGAACATCGTCGAGCACGTGGCTGAGAAGTACGGGGCGACGCGGGAGCAGTCGGCGGCCAATCGCCAAGCCATCCACGATCGGGCCGCAGCCGTGGGCTTCACCATGGCCACCGACGAGAACAGCCGCATCTACAACACGTTCGACGCCCATCGCCTGCTGCATTGGGCGGGGCTGGTCGGCGACCAGAAGGCGCTCAAGCGCGCCCTGTTCGACGCCTATTTCACCGACAATGACAGCCCCGCCGACTTCGAGGTTCTGGTGCGCGCGGCGATGAAGGCGGGCCTGGACCCGCATGCGGCTCACGAGGTGCTCACCTCAGGCCGCTATGACCAAGAGGTGCGCGAGGCCGAACGCGCCTGGCAGGCGGCGGGGATCAGTTCGGTGCCGGCGGTGGTGATCAACGACCGCTATCTGATCTCGGGCGGCCAGCCGGCCGAGTATTTCGAACAGGCGCTCCGGAAGATCGCTAGCGAGGCCTGACGGTCTTCACGGGAAGCTCGCCCCCCCCCCCGCGCCGGGAAGCTAGAGCGCGGCGCAGATAGCTTGAGCACGGTGCGCTGGCAGGATGACCGTGAAGGGCCAATCGCGGACGTAGGGCTTTGAGACTTCGCGCTTCATTCCAGACTAGCGGCGCGACGAACCGCTTTGGCCGACGCTCACCACGCGCTCCGCGGCGTTGACAATGATGACTATGGATAGCATCCGAGGCGTGCGCGTGATCAATCCACTCCGGTCGAGGCGCTGAGCAACCGATCGCGCTCCGCACCCCTTGCCCACAATACGATCGCGCGAAATTCGAAGTTGCGGCCCCGCCGACGCTCCTGTATCGAACGCCCTCCCCCGCCGACGTGATTTGCGTCGTCGACCCGGATGGCCCGGTGGCGGAGTGGTGACGCAGCGGACTGCAAATCCGTGCACCCCGGTTCGATTCCGGGCCGGGCCTCCACCATTTTTCAAGCACTTAGCTCCTTTGTCGATCGACCAGTTTGCAGGTCGGTTTGCAGATTTGTTCTCGGTTCAGCCTCGGGCGAGGCGTTCGCTGATCCTCTTGGCCGTCGCTTCGGCGATGGCGCCGCGGTCGGCATAGGCGTCCAGCGACGCCAGATCGCGCAACGTGTGGCCGGTGCACATGGCGACTTCCTGTGTCGTCCAGCCCTCGGAGAGCCGCCGCGTGACGAACGTGCCGCGCAGATCGTGGAAGGTGACGCCCTTGATCCCGGCCGCTTGGCAGGTCAGCCGCCAGGCCGACCGAAAGCCGTTGCCCTTGATCTCCCACGGCCGGCCATCAGGCTTGGTGAGGATGGTGGTGGCATCGCCGCGAGGCGCCGCAGTCAGGCACTCGCGCAGAGCCGCCGAGATCGGCACGGCTACCCGAACACCGGTCTTGGCTTGCCGAAGGTGTATCACGCTCCCCTGAACCGCGCCCCAACCCAGGGTGATCAAGTCGCCTTGCCGCTGCCCGGTCTCCAACGCCAGGATCATGGCCCGCTTCATCGGCTCGGAAGCCACGCGCATGAAGGCGTCGACCTGCTCGGCCGTCCAGGTCTTCTCGCGACGATCGGCGTTGGACAGCTTCTCGACGCCCGCAGCGCGATTGAACTCCAGCAGGCCCCGGCGCACGCCCCAGGCCAGCACCAGCTTCAGCACGGCGACCGCATAGTCGGCCCGACGCGGGCTCTCCCACATGCTGTCCCGCCAGCCATAGATGTGCGTCGCCACCTCCCGCGCCGCCATCGCCCGCAAGGACAACCCACCAAACACGGTTTGGATCTTGTCGAGCTGCTTGGCGTAGTCAGCGCGCGTCCGGTCCGCGAGGTCGCGGTACTCCGGCGACTGTTTGTAGCGCCAGATCAGGTTGTGAACCGTGTGACCGGGCGGCTCCTTGCGCATCGCCTCAGCCAGACGCGCATGGAACTCGATACTGCCTTCCCGGCCCAGCGCGATCGAACCCGGCCCCCGCCCAAGGTAGCCATAGCGGATGACCTCGCCGTCGCTCAGGCGCTTTTTCTGAAACCAGACGCCCTTGGGCAGGCTGCGCTTAGAAGCGGGCATTGGCGAAGTGCTTGGCGAGTTCATCCTGGATCTCGCGCGCTGGCGACGTCGCCGCGTCCGACACCTGCCCGCCCGGATCCAGAACGATCCGTACGCTACCAACCCAAAGTTCGGCTGGGCAAAACCCGGCTTTCTTGAGCGCCATCAGGACACCCGTGACGTCATAAGACCGGACGATGGGACGCTTTTTAAGATTCAAAACTCGCGCTCGCAGATCCAACAGCCAGAAATGGCGATCAACTGCGCGAAGAAATCCACAGGCAACCGAATACATCAAGTAAAATCTATAATTAATACATGATTATACATGCAAATTCGAAATATTCGTCAACCCATGTCAACCCATCTGGCAGCGCCAGAAGAAGCTTCTCAGAACAATTTCTGCAGTAAGGGTCGAGCTAAACATTTGCAGTCTGTAAAATCCGCGACGATTTTTGCAGACTGCAAAAACCTCACGCCACCGGCTGACGACCTATCGCCCTATAAAGCATGTACAGCTCGCGAAGTTTTGCAGACTGCAAAATTCGCAACCTAGTCCCGACCGCTCCCCCGCCCCTCCGTGAATTTCTTGGGACGCAGTTTTGGCCTGCGCTTGAGCAACGCGGCCGCGCTCGCTTCTTCCGCATTTCGGCGCGCCACCGCGCCGCGCGCCGCCGTCGGCCGCTCGTCACCAGGAAGGCCGTAGTAGTCGAAGTTGCCCGTGACCACGCCGGCCAGCCGTCGCATCTCGAGCCGGACAAGTTCGAGACAGCGTTCCGCCGCCTCGCCCTGTCCCGGCGGGCATTCGCCAATCTGGGCGGCTGTATTGAGGGCGTGGGCGATCTGATTGACGTTCACACCGATCCGCCGAACCTCCCGGCCAATCTCACGTAGGGCCTCCAGCTCCTCCCGGTTCCACTGGGGCCGCCCAGCCAAGTGGGCCAAGGCCAGAGCGCGAAGCCAGCCGGCCGGCGTCGTTCCGCGCGCGGCGGCGGCTCGTGCGAGGGCGTAACGCTCCTCTCCCCTCAGCCGGATTTTCACCTGCTCGCCTTGACCACTCCCGCGGGGCGCTTCCGCCCTGCCGCCGAGGGCCTCATCGATCATCCGGCCAAGCGCGGCTGAAACACCACCATCTTGCTGACGCGCCAGCGCTTTAAAGCGCTCGGCCTGCTCTGCGGGCACCCACGCCGATAACAGCTCTTGCCCGTTTCTGCTCACCACGCCTCCGGCATCGTAATACAATGGTACCAACAAACATATCCTGCCCTAATCCCAAACATTCAACTCTATTCTCGCCGCAACCGCAGATGATGGGCATGAGGAAGGGAAGGAGCCGGATGGGCGTTTTTGCAGTCTGCAAAACTTAAAGGCCGCAAATGCCCTACGCCTTGAGCGTCGCCCAGGAGGAGATTACGGCCTGGACCTCAGCGTTCACGATCAGCTGCGCCTCCTCTCGGGTGATGCCCGGTACGCGCAACAGCCGATCGTAGTCCGTCATCTGGTGACGAACATGCGCCTGCGCGACGAATGCAAACGCTCGTCCAATCGTTATGGCCCCTCGCCACTGCCGGGAAGATATCCGCTCGGCAAGTAACTCCGCTACCTCTGCCGGCGCCCGCGCATGCTTCTTGCGAATGTGCTTGTCGGCGTCGGCTCGACTGGATCTAGTCTGCTTTGGACGCACAACATCGCTCCAGCCGAGGCGCAAACTACGCTGCGGAAACGAGGCGCATTATTGATCAACTCAAAGACTCAGATCAACGTCTCGGCAGTTTCAGCATTCCCCGACGCCACACCTGCCGAGCACGCGACATGGCCTCCGAAGCTGCAGCAGAAGCGATCCGTTACGACGAAGCCATTTGGCGAAAACTGGTGAAGGATCTTCTCGAAACCTATCGATACGATGGCGCCGAGGATCGGCATTCACTTTTTCTCGAGAGTCTGGATAAGCGAGAGCATCAGACCGAGCTCTCCATAAAGCAGGCCCAATGGGTGCTCGACATCAAGTTCCTGCGCACGATCATCGGCAAGTACCGAGACATATCGGTCTCGACCTTGATCAAGGAATGCTTCGAGAACTGCCACCTGATCGCGGATGAATTTCTGGTCGCGTGGATCCAGAAACTCCATAGAGCGCGCGCCGAGACCGTCCGCGGCGGCGACGCCGTTCGGCTCTATAGGATATGGCTTAGCCTGGAACCTGGAGCTTGAAACGCGTGCGCTGCCTGCCGCCCCTATGTAGCGCGTGAAATACGCTGGCCACTGTTTGGCCATGCGGCAACGCGAAGCTGTTGCCCATTCAGTTGGACGCCGGAGAGTGCGGATGGTCGCTGGCGGATTCCAGGCAATCCAGCCCATGCCCCTCGCGCTTGTCTAAATTCCCCAAAATATGGCTCTACAGCAGCCGTTAAGATTAACAGGAAGACGCACACACTTTTATGTAGACGATGTCAGGATCCGGGAATTGCGGCCAGAGACCCGCCGATGACGCAATCTACGACGTGAAGCCAACAAGGCGATGTCACATGAAACGACTACGATAATCTACGAAACGTCGTTAACGGCGCCCGTTTGACGTTCAAACAGAACTTTTGACGCTGCGGCGCAACAACGAGGTCGCCTCGGCGAAAAGCTTACGCTATGAGGCAGATACGCAAGGCTGAATAGCCGCGTTATACAAGGTGGGGACTAAATGACGGTTGAAAGCAATGGTAAGGTTGCGCTCATCACGGGCGTGACCGGGCAAGATGGCGCGTACCTGTCGGAGCTGCTTCTGTCGAAGGGCTACACGGTCCACGGCGTGAAGCGCCGTTCTTCGTCTTTTAACACGGGCCGCCTGGAGCACATCTATCAGGATCCGCACGAAGCCAATCCGCGCTTCATCCTGCACTACGGCGACATGACCGACAGCACGAACCTCATCCGGATCGTGCAGCAGACCCAGCCGGACGAGATTTACAACCTGGCAGCCCAGAGCCACGTCCAGGTTAGCTTCGAGACGCCGGAATACACCAGCAACGCCGACGGTACCGGCACGCTGCGCCTGCTGGAAGCCATCCGCATCCTGGGCCTGGAAAAGAAGACCAAGTTCTACCAGGCCTCGACCTCGGAGTTGTACGGCCTCGTCCAGGAAGTGCCGCAGAGCGAGAAGACGCCCTTCTATCCGCGAAGCCCCTACGCCGCCGCCAAGCTCTACAGCTATTGGATCGTGGTGAACTACCGCGAGGCCTACGGCATCCACGCCAGCAATGGCATCCTATTCAACCACGAGAGCCCGCTGCGCGGCGAGACCTTCGTCACCCGCAAGATCACGCGCGCCGTGGCGGCCATCAAGCAGGGCTTCCAGGAGAAGCTCTATCTCGGTAACATGGACGCCAAGCGCGACTGGGGCCACGCCCGTGAGTACGTCCGCGGCATGTGGCTGATGCTGCAGCAGGAGCAGGCCGACGACTACGTCCTGGCCACCGGCGAAACCACCCTGGTCCGCGACTTCGTTGCTAAGGCCTTCTCGGAAGTCGGCATCACGATCAATTGGTCGGGTACGGGCATCGACGAAAAGGGTTCGTGCGCCGAAACCGGCAAGGTGCTGGTCGAGGTCGACCCGCGCTACTTCCGCCCGACTGAAGTCGAACTGCTGATCGGTGACCCAACCAAGGCCAAGGAAAAGCTCGGCTGGGTCCACGAGACTAAGTGGGAGCAGCTCTGCGCCGAGATGGTCGCCGCCGACATGATCAATGTCGCCAAGGAGCAGCGTCGCAATGCCGAATGACGTGATCTTCCCCCTTGAGGGCAAGCGCGTCTGGGTGGCCGGCCATCGTGGGATGGTCGGTTCCGCCATAGTGCGTCGCCTCGCTTCAGAGGGCTGCGAAATCCTGACCGCCGGCCGAGATGTGCTGGACCTCGAGCGCCAAAGCGCCGTCGAGGCCTGGATCGCCAAGGAAAAGCCGGACGCCATCTTCATGGCCGCGGCCAAGGTCGGCGGCATTCTGGCCAATGACACCTATCCGGCTGACTTTCTCTACAACAACCTGGTCATCGAGACGAACATCGTCGACGCGGCCTGGCGGAGCGGCGTCAGCAAGGTGCTGTTCCTAGGCTCGTCGTGCATCTATCCGAAGTTCGCGCCGCAGCCGATCATGGAAGACGCCCTGCTCACCGGTCCGCTGGAGCCGACCAACGAGTGGTACGCGATCGCCAAGATCGCCGGCATCAAGCTGGCCCAGGCCTATCGCAAGCAGCACGGCTGCGACTTCATCAGCGCCATGCCGACCAACCTCTACGGCCAGGGCGACAACTTCGACCTGAACAGCAGCCACGTCATGCCTGCCCTGATCCGCAAGGCCCACGAGGCCAAGCTGGCCGGTGCCGACAGCATCATGATCTGGGGCACGGGCACACCGCGCCGCGAGTTCCTGAATGCCGACGACTGTGCCGACGCTTGCGTGTTCCTCATGAAGAACTATTCGGACTTCGAGCACGTCAATGTCGGGTCGGGCGAGGATCTGACGATCTACGACCTGGCGACACTGGTCTGCGAAGTGGTGGGCTTTACGGGTGAGGTCATCACTGACACCACCAAGCCTGACGGAACACCGCGCAAGCTGATGAGCGCCGACAAGTTGCGGAGCATGGGCTGGAAGCCGAGCATCGAATTGCGTGACGGCATCGCCGACGCGTACCGTTGGTTCCTGGCCTCGAGCAATCAGAAATCAGCAGCGGTGTCGTGACCCAGGAAAAGGCCTTCGCGACGTACGACGTTCTCGGCGTTCCGGTTTCGGCCACGACCCTGGATAGCGCTAGCGGAGCTATCGCGAACTGGGCCAAGGACGACGTTGGGCGCTGCGTCTTCATTCGCGACGTCCATGGCGTCATGCAGGCGCAGGACGACGCCCAACTCATGCAGCTGCATCATCAGGCCGCAATGGTGACGCCGGACGGCATGCCCTTGGTATGGCTCGGCCGCAAAGCCGGCTTCGACGTCTCGCGGACATGCGGGCCTGACCTGATGGAGCGCGTCCTGGCGGACTCGCCAACAACCGGTCTGAAGCACTTCTTCTACGGCGGCAAGCCTGGCGTCGCGGAACAGCTGAAGGACACATTCGAACGCCGCTTCCCCGGCCTTGACGTCGTCAAGACCGATACTCCCCCTTTCCGCCCGTTGACCACGGCCGAGCTGGCTGAGGTGGCGCGCGAGATCAATGAGAGCGGCGCCGACGTCGTGTGGATCGGGCTATCAACGCCCAAACAGGAACACCTGATGGACGCTTTAGTCCCAAAGGTCCATGCAACTTTGATTGGCGTCGGTGCTGCCTTCGACTTCCATACCGGCGCCGTTCAACGTGCGCCCTACTGGATGCAGGGTATCGGCCTCGAGTGGTCCTGGCGCCTGGCCAGCGAGCCACGCCGCCTGTGGCGGCGCTATCTCGTCATGGCACCACAGTTTATCTGGAAGATCATATTTGGACGACGTGGGCATGCCTGACCGCCCTATCACCATCGCCGTAGCAATGAGCTGCTTCAATCGGCGTGAGACAACCCTCCGGTGTCTACGCAGCCTTGTTACGCAAGCCTCTGATGGCGTTCGGTTTACCGTACATGTTCTTGATGACGACAGCGCAGATGGAACCGCCGATGCAGTAAAGGCCGAGTTCCCAGAGACGATTGTCATTAAGGGTGACGGGAACCGATTTTGGGGCGGCGGGATGTACTTGGCTATGCAATCGGCCAGGGACACCGCCTTCGACTACATACTGTGGCTGAACGACGACGTGACGCTAAAGCCCGATGCGGTTAAGCGCATGCTCGAAGCCTACGAAACCGCCAAAGGGACTAGCGGCGGACTACATGTGGTCACCGGCGCAATGGAAGACCCCGCCACCGGCAACATGAGTTACGGAGGCTTCACCCGCCGCAACTTGTGGCACCCTGCTCAATTGGAACGCGTCGAGCCGTCCCATTCCGAGTTGATCCCTTGCGACACATTGAATGGCAACTGCGTGCTAGTTCCCGCAGATGTCGTTCGACGCCTTGGCTCTATTGATCCAGTCTTCGTGCATCAACTTGGCGATATCGATTATGGCTACCGGGTTACCAAAGCAGGCGGCCGAATCTGGTTAGCCCCCGGCTTTGTCGGCTGCTGCTCCCCGAATATAGGGGGAGCGCCATGGAAGCGCGCTAAAGACATTTTCAGCCGATACCATCTCCTACGAACCCCACGCGGCCTTCCATTTAGATCATGGCTTACCTTTTATTTACGTCACGCGGGTCCGATCGGCATTTGCTTAATGATCGCGATGTACGCGAACGCACTACGCAATAAGCCCGCACGATGAGCGCCGGCTTAGCAGCGCGGGGCATCCAAGCGCTTATTCAGACTTATGCAGGAAACCTTGCAAAGGTTCTGCTGCAGTTTGCTATCGGAACCCTACTAGCACGCCTTCTCGGCCCTGAAGCTTTCGGACTGGTAGCCGTTGCATGGGTTATTGTCGGCTTTGGCACGCTCCTCATGGATGCGGGTATCAGCTCTTCGGTTATTCAGAACGAGAAGGTTGCTGATAGCGACATAGCTTGGGCGTTCTATGCGCAATTATGCTTGGGTGCCGCCCTTTCATCAATACTTTGGCTCTCCTCGCCGTATCTCGCAAATTCGCTCGGCAACAAGCAGGCAGAGCCATTCATTCAAGCGATGAGTTTGACTTTCGTTTTGAAGTCAGCAGGGCAAACCTCTTTCGCGCTTCTCAACCGGAGAATGAGATTCGGGTTAATTCAGATAGTAATGGTTGCAACCTACTTGGTTGGTTATGGGGTGGTCGGAGTTTCATGCGCGCTGATGAAACTAGGCGCTTGGAGTGTCATCTATGCCCATATCTCACAAACTGTCCTCACGTCTGCTGCATATCTTCTGCTTGCACGCCCCCCCTTCAGAGCAAAGTCCTGGTCGCCGCCACGAGATCTACTATCTTTTGGGTGGAAAACCATGGTCGGCGGCTTTCTTAGCTGGCTCTTCTATAATGTGGATAACCTCGTACTCTCTAAATTAACCGGACCACTTGCTCTCGGCCTCTACAATCGATCCATGACTCTTGTTAATATGCCCATCATTATTGTCTCGAGCATACAACCGCTTCTATTTTCCGCATCCTCTCGCATTCAGCACGACGAGGAGAAGATACAAACCGGCTTTCTGGCTTGCACTGTCGCCGTCAGCGCCACGGTTGTGCCAATCCTGCTCGTAACTTCCTTGGTAGCAGACCGCGTAATTGTTGGAGTCTACGGCACTGCCTGGCGTGATGCAGCGGCTATCGCCCGTCCCCTGGCTATCGCCGTAGCAATCAACTCGTACTCGTGGCTCGCTGGCCCAATTCTGATGGCACGGAATTCGACAATCAGAGAAGTGATCGCGCTTGCGGTCGCGATCACACTGATGCTTGCAGTTCTCCCTTTCGCGGCTGGTCACTCTGTAGAAATGGTCGCATGGGCGATCGTCCCTCTCTACGCCGTCCGCTTCATCCTCGTAACGAGGGCTGTTCTCGATACACTCAGCATGCGCCTATCCCGGTATCTCGTTGCGTTGTTGAGGCCAGCACTGTCGATTGCGCCCTTCCCACTTGCCGCAGCTTGGGTGAGCTCAAAAGCGACGCAGGGGTGGGGCGCTGAAATAGCTTTGGTAGCGGTAATGGCCTCGAGCGGCCTAGGCCTAGCGATAGCAATCGCGCTTACGCGAAAGCATCTATTCTCCGGTCCGCTTGGAGAAATCTTGGCCAGAAGCGGAAAAATGCCGACCTTTGTCTCAAGGTGGGTGACAGACGGGTCGGCCCCCTCACAGTCATCTTTTGGAAAAGAATGATGAAGCGCGCAGAAAATCAGGGGTTTGGCGATCTAGCCATCATCATTCCACTCAGAGTTGACAGTGACGACCGCTTGAGAAACCTGAAGATAATCCTCTCTTATATAGAGAGGAGTTTTCCCAGTGCTGAAGTCATTATTATTGAGCAGGCTGTAGAAGCTCAGAGCATTGATATTACCTCCGCAATGGGCGCAAGGTTAATCCACGTCAAAGATGGCGGGTCTTTCAATAAATCTCTCAACATCAACAGAGCCCTATCCGCAACAGAGAGGCCTGTTGTTTGCGTCTATGATACTGATATGCTCGTTCCAATCGCAGCCATGCAGCAGAGTCTCACCGCCATTAGGCGAGGAAAGTTTGCTTTCATGCTACCCTTCAACCGCGTGTGTGTTGACGTTGATCAGCCTTTGATCTCGGAACTTGGCATCTCGCTGGATGCCGAACGCTTTGGTAGAATTAAATCTATCGGCGGACCACGACCACACCCTTCAGCTTTGCCTCGTCTCATTGTCGGCGGCATCCTTATGGCAGACCGCGCAGCGTTCATCTCGGTTGGCGGCATGAACCGGGAAATGGTCTCCTACGGATGGGAGGATATTGAAATTCTCGTCCGAGCCAAAAAACTTGGATTCTATTTTGGCTTCACGCCACACAGCATTACTCACCTAAACCACATTCGAGGCCCAGACTCATCCGTCGGCGAGCGCTACGCCCTGAACAAAGAAATATTCGAGCGTGTTAAAGGGCTAAAAAAGGCGGAATTGAAAAAATATGTCGCCGATAATCTCGCACAAAGCTTCTCTAACGTACCCCAACCGCGTCAATTTTCCACCGGACCTGTACTATTTGCTATATTGAGACTTGTGAATAAAATTTCGGTTGAGCATCGAGCGATCTTCGCCAAATTTACAAATCGGTCCGCCTAGTGATGACGCATGGGTTCGCTATGCCGCGCGTGGTTGGCAGAGGTGCTGGACTGGGCAATGAAATGCTGGTCTGGGGAAAGGCCTATATTGCCAGCCAAGTCCTCAAGATCGATCTGCTTAAGCCAGCGTTTGGCTTGAACGCTCGAGGGTATCATCGATACTTTAGCACCCCGCGTCTAGATTGGGTGGCCCACCGCCTCTTAGACGCCGCAACACCTGGAGCAACGTTTACCAGGTCAGACTATGAAGCCCGCAAGTCCCTTGGATTCGCAGGGGCGATCCAGGATTTCGCCGAGTCCCGCGACCTACACCGTCGCAGCTTCTATGTGCTCCGCCTTGAGGGTATGTGGGGTGGGTTGCGTGCGGTCGAGCCCGCTCGAGATTATCTATATTCGCAACTCCTCAACTCGACCTTTACCTTGGATAATCTCTTTACAATTCGCCAGCGACTAGGCGATCGGCCGATAAATGTTGGTTTTCATATCCGGCGCGGTGATTTTTCTCCAGATTCTATAGAGTTGGACTATCGCGGAAAATTTAACGTCGCTGTTCCGCTTCAATGGTATGCTAACATTGCCGCGAGCATAAAAAGGCGGCTCGGTAATTCAGTTCAGTTTCTTGTAGTCTCTGATGGTAGTCCGTCTGAGCTTGAGCCGTTCGGTAGTTCAATTCCATGTATATTTACAAGCGACATTGAGAACAGCGACATTTCAGATCTCTTGGCACTCTCAATGTGCGATTTAATTGTGTGCTCGATATCTAGCTACAGCCTCTGGGCCGCATTTTTCTCGAGCGGGAGATATATATGGCTCTCCCATAACCTGACCGTACGCGACAATTTAGCCACGATATGGGGGGGGGATGCCGATCAACTGGAGGCCGGAAGTCCCACGACAGTCGCTATTGAATCAACGGCATCGCGAATGAGGGCCGGAAAACACCCTAACACTCGAGGCATTGCAGTGGACTGGTCTGGCGAAATCCCTGAGGAAATGTTCGCTTATCTTGAGCACCGAGCCGAGTTGAAGCGTAGCGAGACCGACCTAATCCGCTACGGGGCGGTCCCTACCTTCGACGGCCAGATTTCGTGAAAGTGCTCTTTGATCACAACGCGTTCTCGCGACAGACCCACGGTGGCATCCCGCGCTACTTTGCTGAGGTGTTGTCACACGCGAGGGAGCAGTCGGATGCCACCCTCAAGGTCGCCTCTCCGATCTACACTAACTATTTTTTGCAGCAGTCCGGCGCCCTCCTGCTTGGAGGCGCGAGGATCCCACAGATGCGAGGCGTCGGCCGGGTTGCTAACCTTGTGAATGAGGCAGCAACGCGGGCAGCGATCGCTGCCTGGAAGCCTGACATCATCCATGAAACTCATTATAGTGGCCGAGACTACTCTAGGCCGGATAGAGTTGTATTTACGGTGCACGATCTGACACCGGAGCTATTCCCGCAACACTTCGAGCACTACTCGGCAATACTCGCCAAACGACGTAAAGCATTCCTATCGGAAGCTTCGTTCGTAGCCATTTCCGAGAATACCCGTCGGGACCTTACTGCAATGTTCGGCGTTGACCCAGAGAGGGTTCGCGTAATTCACCACGGTCGTTCCGATATGCCTCATATCAACGCCATGGAGCGAAGTAGTGACCAGCTGCTGTACGTCGGAGGGCGCGACGGCTACAAGAACTTCACAGGGCTCGTTTCCGCGTTTCGCGCGGACAAGCTTCTATCTTCGGAAGTTGAGCTGGTAATGTTTGGCGGAGGACCGGCCAAGAACTCAGAGATCGAAATGTTGTCTGAGGCCGGGATAAAGCGCTATAGATTCTCGAGCGGCAGCGACTTTGATCTCGCCCGAGCTTAC
The DNA here is from genome assembly GCF_058681225.1 of Caulobacter sp. FV1ye6ST. Taxonomy (NCBI): domain Bacteria; kingdom Pseudomonadati; phylum Pseudomonadota; class Alphaproteobacteria; order Caulobacterales; family Caulobacteraceae; genus Caulobacter; species Caulobacter sp. FV1ye6ST. Next base: position 1,639,077 of record NZ_CM178733.1, on the reverse strand, counting down.
AGGAGAGCAGCTGCTTTCGTATATCCCTCGCTCTACGAGGGCTTTGGTCTCCCATTGCTGGAATCAATGACGAACAGATGCCCAGTTGCCTGCTCAAACACGAGCTCCTTTCCCGAGGTCGCAGGCGATGCTGCCCTTTACTTCGACCCAACGTCTCCGGAAGACATCGCCAGATCTTTGTCGACACTGTTAAGCGATAGCGTTTTGCGAGACAGTCTATCGAAGACTGGAGCGTCTCGCGCGGAGACGTTTAGCTGGTCTCGCTCGACCCGAGAACACATCGAATTTTACAAATCGCTCGCGTAGCCTCGCACCTCCTTATGTCTAAGCAGAAAACAAACATTAGTTGGACCTACAATGGGATTGAACGCCGTTAACAATAGAGGAGATACGCGCGCCGGCGCAGTAAGCGCCGATGCCATAGTGTCTGCTTTGCTTTGCGCATTCATAGTTATGGCAAGCGGACTTTATTTTTCGACCAAGGTTACTCAAATCGCGTCCCTAGGCGAGCGCAGTGTGCTTTCTGACGCATTCCGCACCCTCCGCCTAATTCTTCTGATTTGCGTAATCGCAAATATACGAGTAGCCATATACGGCCTTTCTAGGCATTGGCTGCTTACCACAGGCATAGCGATTGCAATACTGTCATCTATATGGAGCGCCGATTCTTATCAAACATTGCGCGCTGCGGCTGATTTATTAGTTTCAGCGGCGTTTATTCTAGTTGCCGTGTCGAGATTAGGAGCGGAGAGAGCACTTCAGACGGCGTGGCTTACTGCCAGTTGCCTTCTTCTAATATCAGCAGCCTTAGCAGCAATAGGCAGCCCGTACGCAGTAGTCGAGGGCACCTCCCTATGGCGCGGCCTTACGATCAGCAAGAATTACTTCGGAGCATTCGCTGGCGCCCTCATCGTAGCGACGTTCTTTCTGAGGCCGATTACAAAGCTCGCACTCGGAATACGCGCGCTCGTATTTGTAGTGGCAGCCGTATCACTGGTGTGCTCCGGCTCGATGGGCGCGTTAGTAGCCACCGTCCTCGGATCGATCGGAGCCTTGTCACTTAATGGGCTTGAGCGCGTCCGCCGGTCCAATCCCATTTTGTTCGCAGCGCTCGTGCCTGCAATCATCCTCTTGATCATTGGGGCCGCCTATCTTGGACCAATGCTGATCTTGAGCCTCGGCCGGGACTTCACCTTCACAGGCCGTACTTACATTTGGCAGGCTGTTCTACCTCTTACGTTCGATGCTCCTATAGGCCGCGGGTACGGTGTGTCAGGAGGTGTCGAGGCCTTCAGTGCAATTAGTCAAAGGGCCCGCTCAACCTATAACGCAATTGACAATGCTTTTATTGTTCTCGCCCTGGATCTCGGCTGGCTAGCTTCCGGACTGTACGCTGCAGTTCTTATCAGAAACAGCACTTCAATCATTAGGAACGCTGGAGGGAAAACGGTGGGAGAGGCATCAGTTTCCGCCTACGCTTTATTCCTTTTGGTGCTGAGCGTAGTCGAAAAGAGTGGCGGCCCGTACTTTTTCTTCAGCTTCATTTGGTTCTTACTAGTGTATCTGGCTGCTCATGCCCAAGGGATTACTGACGGCCGGGACAGGCCGAAGGCTTCGAACTTGAGCGGGCGTACAAGGCTACTTGCACTTCCTGCAGAAGGAACATGAGCCCCCGATCATCATGATGTCTGCCGATTTCCGTAGCCGAACCGGCGACGCTCCTGCGCCAGAGCATCGAGCCGCTAGCGCAGGACGGCGTCGTCGGGCCGCGTGGCGCGTAGCGCACGCTCGTGCGATCCGCGCCCAGAACCCGGCACGCCCGCCGCTCGCTCATCTCGTAGGCCTGGCCCAGGTACGCCGCGGCCCTCCGACGCGCGGCGTACCCATCCGGTGACGGCCGTGCTGGCAAATAAGCGGCGCGTCCGACCGTGGCGAGCGTAAGCGGAGCCCCAACCCCACCTAGAGTGACCTGCCTCTGAACTTTCATCCGGCGGCGACTAGAGCCTCGGGGTTGGTTACGCCGTCTGGCGCGGTGGAAGCAACAGGCCGGCGCGCGGAGCTTTCCGGCGGCGCAGCGGGACGGCCTGTTGCGATCAGGTGCGCGGCGTAGGCCGCGGGGGTCTGGTAGCCGATCGACGAGTGCGGCCGGCGGGTGTTGTAGTCGAGCGTTCAGGCGGCCAGCTTCTGGCGGGCGTGCTCGAGGCTGAAGAACAAAGTCTCGTTCAGCAACTCGTCGCGCATGCGCCCATTGAAGCTCTCGACGAAGCCGTTTTGGGTCGGCTTGCCAGGGGCGATGTAATGCCAGGCCACACGCTGGTCTTCGGCCCAGGCCAGGATCGCCGTGGAGGTGAACTCCGTGCCGTTGTCGCTGACGATCATTCCCGGGCGCCCGCGCCGGCGGACCAGGGCCGTCAGTTCGCGGGCCACGCGCCGGCCCGACAGCGAGGTGTCGGCGATCGCCGCCAGGCATTCGCGCGTGACGTCGTCGACCACGTTGAGGATGCGAAACCGCCGCCCGCCGGCAAGCTGGTCGTGCACGAAGTCCAGCGACCAGCGCGCATTGGCCTTGGCCTCCACCAGGATCGGCGCGCGCGCCCCTATGGCGCGGCGACGCGAGCGGCGCTTGCGCACCGCCAGGCCCTCCTCGCGATAGAGCCGGTAAATCCGGTTCTTGCCCGAAGGCTCGCCCTCCCGCCGCAGCAGCACGAACAGCCGTCGATAGCCGAACCGCCGACGCTCGGCGGCCAGGCTGTGCAGACGCTCGCGCAGTTCGGTGTCCGGCGCGCGCCGGGACCGATAGCGCACCATCTTGCGATCGGCCTGGACAACGGCGCAGGCCCGCCGCTGGCTCAGCCCCAGAGCGCTCTGGAGATGGGCCACGCCCTCGCGCCGGGCGGCGGGCCCTACCATTTTTTTGACAGCAGCTCCTGCAGCGCCGCCTTGTCCAGCATGGCGTCGGCCAGCAGCCGCTTGAGCTTGGCGTTCTCGTCCTCCAGCGTCCGCAGACGCTGGGCCTCCGACACGCTCATCCCGCCGAACTTGGCCTTCCAGGCGTAGATCGTGCCTTCCGACACGCCATGCTTGCGGGCCAGCTCACCCGCCTTCGCCCCAGCCTCGTTCTCCCGCAGGATCCCGATGATCTGCTCTTCGGTAAATCTCGCTCGCTTCATGTCCGTCCTCTCAAGGGCCGGACTCTAGCTCCGCGTGGAGGAAAAAATCAGGGGCAGGTCAGCGGCTGAGGGATCAGGTCTGGGTTAGCTTTGTATTCCCGCACGATGTCCGTGAGGCAGTCGAGGCCGGCCGGGGTAAAGCCCTCGATCTGTTGATCGTTGGGACCGTAGATCCAGAGATGGCCGTCCTCAGGCTCCATCTCGTCGCAGATCTCGGAGAGCCAGTCGGGGTCCTCGTCGAGCATCTCGGCCACGAGAGCCAGGGTATAGACCCGGGTGACAGCCGCCATCGCTAAGCCGCCTGCGGTTGGTCAGCCTCGATAGGCCGCCAGTTCCACGGCAACAGCTCATCGATCCGGTTGGCGGGATGGTCGGCGATGCGGCCGATGACGTCCGTGAGATAGGCCTCGGGATTGATCCCATTGAGCCGGCAGGTCTGGATGATCGTGTAGAAGACCGCCGCCCGGTCGCCGCCGGAATCGGAGCCGAGGAAGGTCCAGTTCCTGCGCCCCAGGGTCAGGGGGCGGATCGCACGCTCGGCGGCGTTGTTGGTCATTTCCAGCCGGCCATCTTCAGTGAACCGGCAAAGCGCAGGCCATAGTTTGAGACTGTAGCGAATGGCCTTGGCCAGATCGCCCTTGCGGCTGATCCGCATGAGGCTGTTGCCCAGGAAGGCCTTGAGGTCGGTCAGGAGCGGTACGCTGCGCGCCTGACGCACAGCCAGGCGCTGCTCGGGGGGCATGCCATTGATCTCACGCTCGATCGCGAAGATGTCGCCAATCCGTTCAAGCGCCTCGCGCGCCAGAGGCGACTTGGTCTTGGCGTGCTCCTCGAAGATCTGACGACGCGCGTGCGCCCAGCAGGCGACCTCGACCAGCCGGGACTGGCCTGTGTCGGGGTCAGGCTCATAGAGCCTGTCGAAGCCGCTGTAGGCGTCGGCGTGCAGGAAGCCGCGACACGGGGCCAGCAGCGCACGGGCGTGCTCGCCCTTGCGATCAGGAGAGTAGCGATAATAGGCCGCCGGTCGGTGGCTCGGCGCCCAACCCCGCTCATCCCGGACCACGGCCCACAGGCGCCCCGAGCGCGTGCTGCCTCGCCCAGGCTCCTGGACGGGGACGGGCGTGTCATCGGCATGGACGCAGGGGCCGGCTCGGGCGTAGGCGCCGATGGCTTCGGAGACCGCAGTCAGAAGCCAGGCCATGCGGCCTATCCAGTCCGCCAATGTGGAGCGTTCCAGCTCCACGCCCTCCCGGGCGTAAATCTCCGATTGCCGGTTGAGGGGCAGGTGATCGCAGTATTTGGCCACCGCCACATGAGCCAGCAGCGCCGCCCCCGGACGTCCACGCTCGATCGGCAGGCTCGGCATCGGCGCCTGGCTGATGGCCTCGCAGGCGCGGCAACTCAGCTTGGGGCGCACATGAACCACCACCTTGAAGTGGGAGGGGATGTATTCAAGCACCTCGCGCTCATCATTGGCGATCTTGCGCAGCTTGTCGGACCCGCAGACCGGACAGGCGCATGGTCCCGCATGGGTGACGATCTCGCGCGGCAAGTGATCCGGGAGCGGCCGCCGGTTTCCCTGGCGCGGCGCCGGCGCTGCCCTGGGGTTTGCTGGCGACGTCGAGGCGGTGCGAGCCTCGTCTTCAGCCTCAGCCTCCTCCATGTCGCCGATGACCAACTCTAGCAGGTCTATCTGGCGGTCGATCTTCTCCGAAGACTGGCCAAAGCGGGCGCGCTTCAAACGCGCCAGTTCGCCCCTCAGCTTCTCGATATGCAGGGTCTTGGCATAGAGTTCGGACTGCAGCGCCGCCGCAAAAGCCCGAAGCTCATCAGGGTCAGTCGGTAATGCTGCCGTCGCCAGTGACATGCCGATTTATAGCAAATCACTGCTCCGCAATCGATGATAATCGTCTGAATTCAGCCGGTTATCAGACCATTTCCGGTCGCCGCACGGGCTCGGCCGCCACCGTCCTGCGCCAGTCGATACCCTCCAGGAGCAGGGCCAGTTGCGCCGCAGTCAGCTGCAGCCGCCCCTCGACAATCGGCGGCCAGACAAACCGGCCGCTCTCAAGCCGCTTAGCAAACAGACACATGCCGCTGCCGTCCCAGGCGAGGATTTTCAAATAGTCACCGCGCTTGCCACGGAAGACAAACAGCGCGCCCGAGAACGGATCAGCCCTCAACACCGACTGGACCTGAGCGGCCAAGCCATCAAAACCTTTGCGCATGTCGCAGGGCGTGGTCGCCAGGTAGACGCGCATGCCCGGAGCCGGTGAGATCAAGACGCCGCCCTCAGCGCACGGAGCGCTCTGACCAACGCAGCCTCGCTCACCACGCCCTCAACGCGGACACGGGCGCCGCCAGGAAGTTCAATCAAGATCTGCCCCTCGGGCCTGGTGCAGGACGGGACCTCTTGGTCCGGGATCACGTCGATCGGCGCAAAGGCGGGCGGCGGCGTCTCGGGCGCGGCTACGATCCGTTCGCGCTGCCGGGCCTCGCGACGCCAGGTGAACAGCAAATTGGCGTTGAGGTCGTGGCGACGGGCAACGACCGACACAGAGGTCCCGGCCTCATACGTCTGCGCCACCATTTGCCGTTTCTCTTCGTCGCTCCACGCGCGACGAGCCCTCCTGCGCGCCTTGCCTGTCGCATCAGGACCCACGCGAACCAACGTCGACATCGTGTCCACTAAGCCCAAAATGGACACCATGCCGCCCACGCCCGGAACTTAGGCCCGAGCCCGCGCCCTCAACAGGCGGTCATGATCGGACACTTACGGATCCGGTCGCCTTGAAGGCGCGGATCAAGGAGATCGCCGAGACCCGGGTCCGCTACGGCTATCGGCGGATCACCGTGCTGCTCGAGCGGGAAGGATGGGCCGTCAATGGCAAGCGGATCTATCGCGTTTACAAGGAGTTGGGCCTTCAGCTGCGCAACAAGACGCCCAAGCGCAAGGTCAAGGCCAAGCTGCGCGAGGATCGTCAGCCAGCCTCCGGCCCCAACGATGTCTGGGCCATGGACTTCCTGCATGACCAATTGTTCGATGGCCGCAAGATCCGCATCCTGGCGGTCATCGACACCTTCAGCCGGTTCTCGCCGGCGCTGGATCCGCGGTTCGCCTACAAGGCCAGCGACGTCGTCCAGACGCTCGAACGGGCCGGAAAGGCGGTCGGCTATCCGCGGGTCATTCGGGTCGATAATGGCCCGGAATTTGTCTCCCGCGACCTGGACCTTTGGGCTTACCAGCGGGGCGTCACCTTGGACTTCAGCCGGCCCGGCAAGCCGACCGACAACGCCTTCGCGGAGTCTTTCAACGGCAAGGTCCGGGCCGAATGCCTGAACACCGCCTGGTTCATGTCCCTCGACGACGCCCGTTCAAAATGCGAGGCTTGGCGTAGGTACTATAATGAGCAACGTCCCCACAGCGCGATCGGCGACAAGTGCCCGATCGAGCTCATGAACGGCGCCGGGCCATATGGCCCGCCCGGCGCCTGACCGGCGAGAAATCCCGGCCCGAACTGGTCCAAGGTTGGGGGCAAGGTTAACGTTAGTGCGTCGGAGGTCATTTTAGTGCGGCCAGAACGCCATCGGCAAACCGTTCCGCCATACAATCAATGGAATATTGCCCGCTCGAAATCTTAGCACCCTCTGCAAGTTGGCTACGCAGCACCTCATTCTGGAGAAGCGCTATGATCGCGGTAGCGTAAGCCTCCTCGCTAGAATAAGGGGAAACAACTACGCCATTTTTTCCATCTTCCAGGTAATCGATTTCGGGACTGTGCCAAGGAACGTCTGTGGTTACGAGCGGAATGCCGTATGCAAAGCTATCCAGTACACCAAGCCCTACTAAGCCAGGGAGAACCATTACCTTCGCCAAACTCGCAATGACTGCCTTCTCTCTGCCGAACTTGGGGCCGACGTACTTAATCCAGGGGTACGCTAGGGCCGCTTCCGTCGCCAAATGTTGATCCGCCCCACCGCCCACAACAATTAACGAAAAGTCGGGCACCTGGTCTCTCACACGCTTTGCCGCGGAAATAAGAAACTGTAATCGCTTCTCAGGATATATGCCGCCAATGTAAATAGCGACGTTATGCGAAACGTTGAGTTTCACTGCTTTCTGTGTGCACTCAAGTAGAGAGACTGAATTATATTCTTCCAACATCTCTGTGACATCAACGCTGTTGTTAAATATAGTTATTTTCTCTTTTGGAAAGCCGGCCTCACAAACGATGTTACGCGTAGCTTCTGTGTACCCAAACCACCAATCTACTTCGCGAATAATTGCGGACTTGAAGCGCTCCTTAATGTCACGCTTCCTTCCCGCTTGAAAGTTACGCCCATGCCCAAAGTATGCCAGTTTTGGACCTCTAAGAAATCGCCGGCTAAACTGCAGAGGGTAGTTGTTTAAATTTTTGAGCTCTTGCCCAATAACTACAAGCTCGTAGTCTCGCATATTGCGAACGGACAAATACCCCATCTTTCCGAAATAATGCGTTGGAAGCTTCGCAGCCCAAGGCAGCTCTGCGAGGTCACCTTTTTTGGCTTCCGCTTGCGTTGGGGTGCCGTAAATTAAATCGTACTGGACACCTCGCTCGCCCAATCGTTCACGTACAGCGTTGTGAAAAGGCACACGATAGTGGGTGAGAATTCTCGCTAAAAATGCTACCTTACGCATAACGCATTCTCCAGAGATAATTCCGCCATAGGCACACCAAAACCAATGAACATCCTTATATTACACAATGCCTATAAGGAAAAAGGCGGCGAAGATACAGTAGTTTCGAATGAGGTCGAAGCGCTCAGATTCGCGGGCTATAATGTACACCTCGAAGTGGTTTCCAACGAAAATATCCAAGGCCCACTCTCGCAAATTAGCACCCTTCTGAACGCACCCTATAATAGTGCTCGGGAAGATTGGGTAAGGGGTCTTGTTGTGGGCAACAAAATTGATGTTGTGCACGTTCACAATTTCTTTCCCATCTTATCGCCATCCATTCACCGGGGAGCGCGACTAGGCGGTGCGAAGGTGTTTCAAACACTCCACAATTACAGAATGATCTGCGCAAGTGCCTTTCTTTTCAGGAAAGGCGCTCCATGCGACAAATGCGTTGAGGGAAGTAATATCTGGGGGATTGTACACAGATGTTACCGAAATTCTTTCGCAGGAAGCGCCGCATTAGTAGAAATGCAAAATCAGCTGAAACGGCGTAACTGGCTTTCTAATATCAATGCACTTCTTGCTCTTAGCGAGAACCAGAAAGCCGACTTCGTCCGAGCAGGCTTCCCGAGAGATAAAATTGCCGTCAAGCCAAATGCTGTAGTTCTCGACCAGACAAAGACATGCGCGGAGAGACTAGGCGCGCTCTATGTCGGCCGCCTTTCACGCGAAAAGGGGGTGGACGTTTTGCTATCCGCTTGGCGGAGCCTGCCTGATATCCCGTTGACAATCATCGGCGACGGCCCAGACCGTGCAGCACTGGAAGACGCCGCTCCTAGCAATGTCACGTTCAAAGGATTTCTAGATCGAAGCGAAGTCCATGCCGCAATGAGGTCAGCAGATTTCCTGATCGTTCCGTCAGTCTGGCCCGAGGCATTTGGCTTGGTTGCCATTGAAGCTTTTGGAAACGGGATTCCAGTTGCTGCATCCGACGTCGGCGCACTTGGAACGATCGTGTCGAGTGGCGTTGACGGAGTATTGTTTCCAGCCGCCGACCCGCTTGCGCTCATCGCTGGCGTGCGAACGCTTGTAAGCGCCACGCGCGGTGAGTTCGCATCAGCGGCTCGGCAGAAATATCTGGACCTGTATACCCCTGCGAAGAACCTTGAACGACTTATTCAAATATATTCGAGCTACTGAGCCGCAGAGCTTAGGCGCATAAGGTTTCGCAGAAACGCTCTAGAGCATTTAGCGATCTGATTGAATCGTTTGGGATTCCCAGGTCGGTTGGTTTCTGATTCAAGCTTCGTGCTGGATCGGAGGCCGGCGCGGATGAGCAAAGCGCTGTCTCTGGATCTTCGCGAGCGGGTGATGGCTGCGGTCGACAGTGGACTATCGTGTCGGGCGGCGGCCGCGCAGTTTGGGGTCAGCGCGGCGAGTGCGATCCGGTGGCGGCAACGGATGCTCAAGCAGGGGGATGCGCGGCCAGGCCCCCTTGGCGGGGATCGCCGCTCCGGGCTCGTTGAGCAGAACGCCGAGGTGATCCTGGGGATGCTTGAGGCCAAGCCGGATATCACCTTGGCCGAACTGCAGGCGGGCCTGGCCGAACGCGACGTCACGGTCAGCAGTTTGGCGATCTGGCGGTTCTTCGGCCGGCGGCGGATCACGCTCAAAAAAAGTCGGCCCACGCGGACGAGCAAAGCCGTCCCGATATCCTGAAGCGTCGACGGGCCTGGTTCGAGAGTGACCTGCCCCTGATTTTTTCCTCCACGCGGAGCTAGAGTCCGGCCCTTGAGAGGACGGACATGAAGCGAGCGAGATTTACCGAAGAGCAGATCATCGGGATCCTGCGGGAGAACGAGGCTGGGGCGAAGGCGGGTGAGCTGGCCCGCAAGCATGGCGTGTCGGAAGGCACGATCTACGCCTGGAAGGCCAAGTTCGGCGGGATGAGCGTGTCGGAGGCCCAGCGTCTGCGGACGCTGGAGGACGAGAACGCCAAGCTCAAGCGGCTGCTGGCCGACGCCATGCTGGACAAGGCGGCGCTGCAGGAGCTGCTGTCAAAAAAATGGTAGGGCCCGCCGCCCGGCGCGAGGGCGTGGCCCATCTCCAGAGCGCTCTGGGGCTGAGCCAGCGGCGGGCCTGCGCCGTTGTCCAGGCCGATCGCAAGATGGTGCGCTATCGGTCCCGGCGCGCGCCGGACACCGAACTGCGCGAGCGTCTGCACAGCCTGGCCGCCGAGCGTCGGCGGTTCGGCTATCGACGGCTGTTCGTGCTGCTGCGGCGGGAGGGCGAGCCTTCGGGCAAGAACCGGATTTACCGGCTCTATCGCGAGGAGGGCCTGGCGGTGCGCAAGCGCCGCTCGCGTCGCCGCGCCATAGGGGCGCGCGCGCCGATCCTGGTGGAGGCCAAGGCCAATGCGCGCTGGTCGCTGGACTTCGTGCACGACCAGCTTGCCGGCGGGCGGCGGTTTCGCATCCTCAACGTGGTCGACGACGTCACGCGCGAATGCCTGGCGGCGATCGCCGACACCTCGCTGTCGGGCCGGCGCGTGGCCCGCGAACTGACGGCCCTGGTCCGCCGGCGCGGGCGCCCGGGAATGATCGTCAGCGACAACGGCACGGAGTTCACCTCCACGGCGATCCTGGCCTGGGCCGAAGACCAGCGTGTGGCCTGGCATTACATCGCCCCTGGCAAGCCGACCCAAAACGGCTTCGTCGAGAGCTTCAATGGGCGCATGCGCGACGAGTTGCTGAACGAGACTTTGTTCTTCAGCCTCGAGCACGCCCGCCAGAAGCTGGCCGCCTGAACGCTCGACTACAACACCCGCCGGCCGCACTCGTCGATCGGCTACCAGACCCCCGCGGCCTACGCCGCGCACCTGATCGCAACAGGCCGTCCCGCTGCGCCGCCGGAAAGCTCCGCGCGCCGGCCTGTTGCTTCCACCGCGCCAGACGGCGTAACCAACCCCGAGGCTCTAGTCGCCGCCGGATGAAAGTTCAGAGGCAGGTCACCAGCCAGCTGGACCTAGACCCCGCGCGGCTTGTGTTTCTCGACGAGACCGGGGCCACCACCAAGATGGCGCGTCGGCATGGACGGGCTCGGCGCGGCGAACGCCTGCGGGCCAGCGTTCCCCACGGCCACTGGAAAACCACCACCTTCATCGGCGGCTTGCGTCTATCGGGCATGACCGCGCCCATGGTCTTGGACGGCCCCATGACCGCCGCCTGGTTCCTGGCCTATGTCCAGCAGGTCCTCGCCCCCACGCTGGCGCCCGGCGACATCGTCATCCTCGACAATCTGGCCGCTCACAAAAGCGCGGCGGCTCGCGATGCCATCGAGGCCACCGGCGCCAGGATGCTCTTCCTGCCGCCCTACAGCCCCGACCTCAACCCCATCGAAAACGCCTTCTCCAAGCTCAAGGCCCTGCTGCGCAAGGCCGCCGCCAGAACCCTCGAACAGCTCTGGAACGCCATCGCCCAGGCCATCGACGCCTTCACCCCACCAGAATGCGCTAACTACTTTGCCGCCGCCGGATACGATGCAGACTGATCGAAAAATGCTCTAGCTCATTAGCTCGAAAGACTGAATCAGTTACTGGGTGCAACGGCGCTGAGCACGTCTGGGCGCAACCGTCCAGCCGGTCCACCATAGTTATAACCGTCGGGATCATCTTTCAGCCCCCAAAACGCATACGGAAACCCCTCTCTGTCTGCAACTTCACGGACATCTCGCAGCCAACGTATTTGGCCTGGCCGTAATATAGCATCCGCTTTCGAAGCACCGATTGCCGCTCCAAACTCTCCAAGAAACACGCGACTGGGTGGGATTTTATTACGATTTGCCCACAACGATACCGCTTCGAACCGTTCTTCAATACGAGCCCGCGTCCCCTCCCCGCTCTTCGGAGTAATACTCGCGTTGGGAAGTACTTTTTTGAATAAATCGGAACGACTGAACGGATAGTCGATCGCGTCGCAAGACGCGCATATGATCCTCTGGTGCGTGAAGTAAAATGGCTCATAGAAATGGAAAGAATAAATTACGTTCGGATCTCGCAGTATTTCAGATGAGGGGAAATTCAACAGCCCTTCCACCTGCCCACCACAGCCCGTTACAACTAAAGGGATACGCTTCGACTTGCTGCGGATACGAAGGAAAAACTCCTCTTGGATTAAATTCCAGCTGTGCCGCGTATTCTGTTCGCATGACGGTTCGTTCGCCAACTCCAAACCTACGTATCCATGCTTTTTTCCACTCAGAAGTATGGCTAAATTCTCAAGCATCGAACCATAGCGATCTACGCGATCAGTACTCGCGAAAGATTCTTTAAAGCCTCCCGTTACATCAGGAGACCAGAAATGAAGGTCGACTATTACTGACAAACCCGCACCAACAAATACATCGACTGCACGCTCTACGTATGATGCGGCTCGCGCCTCTGAACCACTATCGCCGTAAAGCATAGGTACAGGATTAACCACTAATCTTACTAATTGAAAATTCTGGCTTCGTAGATTTCTAGCGATATGCTTGGCGAGGCGGGGATCAAAATTAGTATATGTAAAACCGGCCTTCACTCCAGTTTTATCGATGGGCTCAACATAGACTAATGAAGGGACAGCAATTCCTACCCGTGCTGTCCTTAAGTCAGCTGCCGTGGTCTCGGAAGAGGACGCGAAAGCAAGCAGCAGCCCCGCGGCAAAAACGCTGGCTAGGATCGCTCGTCCGTTGCGCCGTCTTGTCATGATGGGAATCATCGTCTTGTTATATTGAGAAAGCCAAGCGGCAAAACTGCTCGCTCGCGCGCTCCAATCGATTGAAGTTAGCACCGACCGATCGAGGCGTAAGTAAACCCGTGGCGAATCATTTCGGCCGGCTTGTAGACGTTGCGCAGGTCGACCACGATCGGCGCCTTCATCAGGACCTTCAGGCGGTCGAGGTCCAGCGCCCGGAACTGGTCCCACTCGGTCAGGATGACCAGGGCGTCGGCGCCCTCGGCCGCTTCATACGCGCCGCTCTTGAAGTCCACGCCGGCCAGCATGTGCGAGGCTTCCTTCGCGCCTTCCGGATCAAAGGCCTGGACCTTGGCGCCCATGGCCTGCAGGGCCGGCAGGATGTCCAGGCTGGGGGCGTCGCGCATGTCGTCGGTGTTGGGCTTGAAGGTCAGGCCCAGCACGCCGATCGTCTTGCCGGTCAGGTCCTCGGCGCCGATGGCGTGGGCCACCTTGGCGGCCATGGCCTTCTTGCGGGCGTCATTGACCTCGACCGTTGTCTCGATCAGCCGCACGGGCGCGCCGTACTGCTGGGCGGTGCGCACCAGGGCGATGGTGTCCTTCGGGAAGCAGCTGCCGCCGTAGCCGGGGCCGGCGTTCAGGAACTTGCCGCCGATCCGCTTGTCCAGGCCGATGCCCTTGGCCACCTGCTGGACGTCGGCCCCGACCTTCTCGCAGAGGTCGGCCATCTCGTTGATGAAGGTGATCTTCATCGCCAGGAAGGCGTTGGCCGCGTACTTGATCAGCTCGCTGGTGCGGCGGCCGGTGAAGACGATCGGGGTCTCGTTGAGGCTCAGCGGGCGATAGAGCTCGCGCATCACCGCCTGGGCGCGTTCGTCGTCGGTGCCGACGACCACGCGGTCGGGGCGCTTGAAGTCCTCGATCGCCGCGCCCTCACGCAGGAACTCGGGGTTCGACACCACGGCGAACTGTGCGTTCGGATTGGCTTTCTTGATGATCGCCTCGACCTCGTCGCCCGTCCCCACCGGCACGGTCGACTTGGTGACGACGACGGTAAAGCCGTCGATCAGCCCGGCGATCTCCTCGGCCGCGGCGTAGACGTAGCTGAGGTCCGCATGGCCGTCGCCGCGGCGCGTCGGCGTGCCGACGGCGATGAACACCGCGTCGGCTTCCTTGATCGCCTGCGCGCCCTCAAGCGTGAAGAACAGCCGCCCTTCACGGACGTTGCGGGCCACCAGATCGTCCAGACCGGGCTCGAAGATCGGGATCTCGCCCTTCTCCAGCCGCTCGATCTTGCTCGGATCCTTGTCGATGCACGTCACCACGTGGCCGAAGTCGGCGAAACACGCCCCAGACACCAGGCCCACATAACCCGTGCCAATCATCGCTACGCGCATCGAAGCATTCCCCGAAGAAGCTCTCGAATTTGGATCACCCGGCCACTCTCACCGCTCGATCCAATTCAGCGATAGCGAGGGCGATGTGGTAGAACGAGCTGGCCGGAGCCGGCTCTTCTATAAAGGTCTCGTCGGGCAGGTATTTATCACGCCACAGGCCCGGTATGGGCGTGCGCAGATAAACCAGCAAGCCCTCGGCGCCGGCTGCAGCCATGGCCCAGTACTTAGCGTCGTCCGTCAATCTGGCAGCTAGGACGGCCGCCTTGATCCGCTCAGTCTGCGGCCAGAGGCGCGCGCCATCGTCGTGGATCGAATAGTCGTCCAGCAGGGCGTTAACCGCCGCGCCCCGCGCCAAGTCGATGCCGTGCGCCTCGCCTGCGTCGATCATCCGCAGGGCGGCTACGGCGGCGTCCTCGCGGCCGGCCAGCTTGCTCCAGCGTAGCAGCAGCCAGCCCCATTCGAACTGGTGACCGGGCTCGCAGATACGACCTTCGATCCCCGGCGCTGGGCTCCAGTCAAGATCGAAGAATTCACGGATCTGGCCGCTATCGGTGTGAATGAACTTGGACAGCGCTAGGTCGCCGATCTCGTCGGCCAGGATGCGCCACAACGAATCCCCCCCGAGCTCGGTCCATGCCAAGCAGGCCTCCAGCAGGTGCATGTGCTCGTTAGAGCCTAGCGGCGGCGTCGGCGGATCGGTTAGGTAGAAGCCGCCCTGGGGATGCTTGCGCGTAGCGACCAACGTCTGGCAGACGTCTAGCGCCATGCGCTGCATGGCATCGGCCTTGTCCGGTGCGACCCGGGCTACGGCTGCAGCGGCAAACATCGCGAAAGCCTGGTCATAGAGCGTGGCGCTATCGTCGAGGCTTTCGCCGTTTGGCCCGATCAGGGCGCGGAACAGGCCGTCCGGTCGGCGATAGGCCGACAAATAGAACGAGAGGCCGTGCTCGATGGCCTCGAGCCAGGGACCGGTCCAGCCCAGTTCGCCGGCCAGGGAGAACGAGAAGATCTGGCGCGGCAGCACGCGCCCACGTCGTGCGCCGTCGACAGGCAGTCCGCCCAAGTCAAGCTTCTCGAAGAAGCCGCCTTTGACATGGTCTGCGCCAGCGCTCCACCACAGCGGATAGGCAGCCTCCAGGGCCCACGTCTTCAGGCGGTCTCGAAGGCGGGCGGCGGTCATGAGGACGTCGGTCATCGCGTAATGAGCTCAGATCTCTTGATTGTACTTGCCGACGCGGTCGCCTAGGCGCGGCTTCACTTCCTCACGGAACAGAGCCCGCATGTCGTCCTCCGACTGGGTGCTCTCGACGACCACCACGACTTCCGGCTTGTTCGACGAGGCGCGGACTAGGACCCACGAGCCGTCTTCCAGGTGGACGCGCACGCCGTTGACAGTGATCACTTCGGTTACCTTGCGGCCCAGGATCGAGCCGCCGGCGGCGAACAGGTCCTGGTATTCCTTCACGATGCCGTCGACGACGCCGTACTTCACCTCGTCGCCGCACTTGGGGCTCATGGTCAGCGAGGTGAAGGCCACCGGCAGGGCCTTGCGCATGTCCGACAGCTTCAGGCCAGGATTGCGGTCCAGCATGGCCAGGATGGCGGCGGCGGCGGTCAGGCCGCAGTCATAGCCGTAGCCCAGCTCGCCGTTCATGAAGAAGTGGCCGCTCTTCTCGAAGCCGGCCAGGGCGCCCAGCTCGGCGCTCTTGCGCTTGATGTAGCTGTGGCCGGTCTTCCAGTAGATCACCTTGCAGCCGTGGGCGGCCAGGATCGGGTCGGTGGCGTAGAGGCCCGTGGACTTCACATCGACCACGAAGGTCGCGCCCGGATGGAGCGGGGCGAGATCACGGGCCAGCATCAGGCCGATCTTGTCGGCGAAGATCTCCTCGCCCTCGTCGTCGACCACGCCGCAGCGGTCGCCGTCGCCGTCGAAGCCGAAGGCCAGATCCGCCTTGGTCTCACGGACGGTGTGCGCCATCGCGTGCAGCATCTCGGCGTCTTCGGGGTTGGGATTGTACTTCGGGAAGTTGAAGTCGAGGTCGGTGTCCATCGGCACGACCTCGGCCACGCCCATCTTCCGCAGGGCCTCGACGACGAAGGCGCCGGCCGTGCCGTTGCCGCAGGCGGCCACGACCTTGAGGGGGCGGGTGATGCTGGCGCGCTTGGCGACGTCGTCGATATAGCGCTGAGCCTCGCCCTCCACGCGGATCAGCTTGCCGCCGTCGCGCTCGACGAACTGCGCACCCAGCACGATCGCCTTCAGGCGGCTCATCTCGTCGGGGCCGAAGGTCAAGGGCTTCTGGGCGCCCATCTTCACGCCGGTCCAGCCGTTTTCGTTATGGCTGGCCGTGACCATGGCCACGCACGGGATGTCGAGGTCGAACTGGGCGAAATAGGCGGTCGGCGACAAGGCCAGGCCGATGTCGTGAACCTCGCAGCCAGCGCTGATCAGGCCCAGCATCAGGGCGTTCTTGATCGAGGTCGAATAGGAGCGGAAGTCGTGGCCGACCACGATCTTCGACTGGCCCAGCTCGTGGATATAGGTCCCCAGGCCCAGGCCGAGCGCCTGGACGCCCAGCAGATTGATCTCGGGCCCGAACAGCCAGCGCGCGTCGTACTCGCGAAAGCCGGTCGCCTTGACCAGCGGCTCGTTCTCGTAGGCGGCGGTATTCGGGACGAGGTCGGCGCGGGGCGCGGAGAACATCGAAAGCTCGCTGATTGAAATTGCGTGCGGCAACTAGGGCAGGGCTCACCGCGCTCCCACCTCAGCAATATTGCCCGGATCAGGTTGTTAGTAGGCGTTCTCGGCCATCAGCAGATGCGGCACGGTCATCAGCAGGATTTTGACATCACCGCCAAGGCTCCAGCATTCGATGTATTCGTTGTCCGCATCTATGCGTGCGGCCATAGCCTCAACCGCGCTTGTGCCGCCGCGCAAGCCCTTGATCTGCGCTAAGCCGGTCAGGCCGGGACGGGTGCGGAAGCGCAGGTGGTAGTTCGCGATCAACGCCCCGTACCGCTCGTCATGAGCCAGCGCGTGCGGGCGCGGGCCGACGATCGACATGTCGCCCTTCAGTACGTTGAGGAGCTGGGGCAGCTCGTCGATGCTGGTCTTGCGGAGGATGCGGCCGAGCGCAGTGATGCGGTCGTCGTCGCGCTTGGCCTGAACGACGTCAGCGCCGTTTTCCTGGCAGCGCATTGAACGGAACTTGAAGATCGTGAAGGCCTGACCGTTCAGACCGCCGCGAGCCTGCCGGAACAGCACCGGACCCGGCGATTCCAGTTTGATCAGCACGGCGATAAGCGCGAGGAGCGGGGCGAAGAACAGCAATGCGCCGCCCGCCACCACAATATCCATTGCGCGTTTCAGCGAATCCTTGGCGACCGGCGACGCTTTCGCGACGCAGCTTCGCTGTTCCGCTGACGGATTAGATACGATCAGCACGTGGTCCCCACCAGTGTACGTGTTCGGGTCTTTGCCCGAATGATTTAGAAAGCCTTTACTAAATCGATGACCAACAAACAACCGCTCGTCGTGGTTGTTAACCAACCTCTTTCGACAATGCGCCGGTTCTTGCGCGTTCAGGACACACCGCCCGCCCTATTGAGAGGCGCCGAGGTCAAGCGCGCCGGCTATTTCCGGACGAATGCGCTGATCCCATACACGCTGGATGTAACGAAATGCACGCCAACGCTTCCTTCTCGCACGCGCGTCATCTCCAGCATGTCGCGAGAAATTGCGACAAAGCCCAGAAACGACATGGCGAGTGCTTTGAGCGGCAACATGGGCGACGGGTCCGGCGCTGTCATTGACCCCAGGTCCACGTATCGTTGCCGCTGTATCCTGACGGTCTGCTCCGACCTCAGCCTGCTGACGCTGCACAGAGCCCAATCCCTAGAACTCGAAGCAGGCTGCCCAACTCCGTGGCGATGGTTCTGGCTGCAAAGCCGGTTCTGGCGTGGAGAATCCGAGTCACGGCGTCGTAGCGGCATGGGACGATCCAGCTGGCTACCCAGGCCGCGCCCTTCTGAAGGGCTGCGGCGTCGTACAGCGTGGTTGGAAGGGTCAATGGTGAGGCCGGGGAGAACGACCTTTCCGCCGCCGGCATCCAGGCTTCGAACTTTTCATCGGCTAGCCATTTGGCCAGCCCCTGAGGCGAACCGTAACGCTTCACGTCGGGATCCTCGCGGAGATAGCGTAGTGCGGCGGCCAGGAGTCGCGCCGGCGAAAGCTTCTGGGCAAAGCGACGCCAGAGCGGCCAGGCGCGAGGGCGAGAGAGCCTTGCGGGGCTGACGGCCTTCCAGGCGTCGAACACCTGGTCGAAGGCCGCACGGGCGTCCTGGACGGCCGTGTCCGCGCGCTCCTCTTTGTCAGAAGAGGAAGGTTCAGATGGGGTTCCTTGGTCGGACGCAATTGTCCGCCTCCCCCGCTCGGCGGGTCCTTCGGGGCCGGACCTGGTGGGGTCGGCCGTTCGATGGCCAAACGATAGATGTTGCTGGTCTGGCCGCCGTCTTTGCGGAAGCGATCCTCGCGCACGACCAACCCCCTGCCCTCCAGCACGCCGATCTGTCGGCGGACGTGGCGTTCGGTCATGCTGGTGATCTCGGCGAGGGTCTTGAGCTTGGGCCAGGCCTTGCCTTCGGCGTCGGCGTGGTCGGCCAGGGCCATCAGGACGGCCTTGGCGGCGATCGAGAGGCCGCCGATGCGGCGGGCCCAGTTGCGGGCTTCGAGGCTCATTTCGCGCCTCCCGAGAGGCCCGATTTTGGTTTGCAGAGGTCGGCTAAGCCCTTGATTTTGCTAGGGGCGAAAATCGGCCCCTTTGCCGCCAAGCCTTTGAATTCACTATGTTCGCACGGGCCTGCAAAACCATTGTCTCATTTCCAATCGCCAAGCCCGCAAGCCTCAGCCCAGCGGCCCATCAACGAACGGCGCTTCTCGAAGAGATCACCGCGGCGATAGGCAGCTTCGACCTTGCTACCAATGGTGTGAGCGAGAGCCATCTCCACCACCTCCCCCTGGAACTCAGTCTCTTCAGCCGCCCAGTCTCGGAATGTGCTCCGAAAGCCGTGGCTCGTTAGATCGCCAGGTCCCATTCGGCGCAGCACCGCGAGCAACGCCATATTGCTGAGCCCCTTGCCCGCAACCTGTCCCCAGAAGATTGGCCCCACTGGTCCGGCTTTCCCGGCCGGCAACGTCTTTCGATGCCGTCTAGCTTCGACTTCCAGCCAAGTCTCGCGCTGCGCCGCCAAGATCGCCAGCGCCGGTTCGCTAAGTGGAACCCTGTGCTCCCGGCCCGCTTTCATCCGCGACGCCGGCACGGTCCAGACCTTGTTCTCGAAGTCGATCTCGCTCCAATCCGCGCCGATCACCTCCCCCGTTCGTGCGGCGGTAAGAATGACGAAGCGCAGAGCCAGAACCCCCACCCCAGCCTGGGCCTCCATCTTGGCCATGAACGCTGGCAGCTCCTTGTAGTCCAAGGCTGCGTGATGCTTGACCTTCGCCACCTTGGACTTGGCGGGCAGGATCATCTCGATATGCCCCTTCCAGCGCGCTGGGTTCTCGCCCTGGCGGTAGCCCTGCACCGTCCCCCAGCTGAGCACGGCCTCGATCCGCCCCCGTAGCCGGCTAGCTGTCTCGGACTTCGTGAGCCAGATCGGCTTGATCGCATTGAGGACGTCAGCCGTTTCGACGTCAGCCAGCGACTTTGATCCAAAGTGCGGGACGGCATAGGTGTTGAGCGTGCTCGACCATTGCTGGATGTGCTTCTCGTTGCGCCACGCGGCTTTGTTGCCATCGATGTAGGCGACCATCGCCTCCTTGAAGGTGACGCCTTTCGGGCCGGTGCTGATAGTCTTCGGCCGCCGCACAACGTGGCCGCCAAGCGGATCTTCGCCATTGTGCCTTTGCAATCGCGCTATGCGAGCCTTCTCGCGCGCTTCGGCCAGGGAGACGAACTCCAGGGGACCAAGGCCCATGTGCCGTTCTCGGCCCGCCGATCTGTAGCGAAAGATCCAGGACTTGCCGCCGCTTGGGGTGATCTGGAGATAGAGGCCGCCGCCGTCCGGGTAGCGGCCTGCCTCGTTCAGGCGCCGCACCTTCATGGTGGTGAGTCGATCAATAAGCCGCGCCATGGATCACCTCGTTCAGACTCGGGGGGATCTCACCCCCGCTTTCACCCCCGCAGGTGACAGCCATTGAGGTGTATGAGCGCGGACGCGTCCAGACACGAAAACGCGAGTTTTCGGTGATAAATCAACGGGTCACGGACGCGGCCGGACGCTGATGGATTGTGCTGGAAAGCGGGGATGGCGGAGACGGAGGGATTCGAACCCTCGATACCCTTTTGAGGTATGCCGCTTTAGCAAAGCGGTGCCTTCAGCCTCTCGGCCACGTCTCCTCCTGAGAGGGAGCGGCTGGATAGCCTGTTCGCTTCAGGATGACAACGGCGCTTATGCGGAAAATTCGCCTGTTAACGCGGTGCTCAGACGGCCCCGCTAGGTTGAACATGGTTTTTCCAACGACGAGTGCCATGCGTCCGATCCCCTCTTCCGCTTCGCCCGCCGAATCCGCTGTCGCCTTCGTGGGCGGAGCGGAAATCGCGCCGCGTGTTCCGGGCGGATCTGGCGGCGATATGGGGCGAGCGCGGCGCGGACCGTTCCGGCCTGGACAGCTTATCCCGTCGCGGGCTCGGCTCGAGGCGCGGCTCCTGTCGCGCACCTTCCGCATCGTCGACGTCCTGACCGCCGCCGGCGTCACGCTTGCGCTGACCCTGGAGGGCCATCCGCTGGCCGCCGGCCTCTGGGCGGTGACCGCACTGGTCGCGCTGCGAATGCTCGGCGCCTACGCCTTCCCGCGCAAGCAGGACCTGTCGCGGCACATGGCCCGGACGGGCCTCGCGCTGGGCGTCGGCCTGCTGGCCGCCGCCGTGGCGCTGCTGCCGTCGGGCGGTGTCGAGACGCCGGTCGTCTGGACGCTACTGGCCGCGACCACCGGTGTCGTCGCCCTGCACGTCGCCTGGTGGACGATCATCGCGCGCGGTCGCCAGCAAGGCCGCCTGACCCCCAACATCATCGTGGTCGGCGCCACGGCCAACGCCCAGCGCCTGATAGCGGCCGCCCTCCGCACGGGCGAAGCCAATGTTCTGGGCGTGTTCGACGACCGCATGGACCGAGCGCCCGGGAACATCATGGACGTGCCGGTGCTGGGTGACACCACCGCCCTGCTCGACCACCGCATCATGCCCTATGTCGACCGCGTGGTGATCGCCGTGGAGTCGACGGCCCAGGGCCGCGTCCGTCAACTGGTCGAGAAGCTGGGCGTGCTGCCCAATCCGGTGAACCTCTTCATCGACGTCGGTGGCCCCGCGCAGGACGACGCCGCCCTGGCCCGGATCGTGGCCGGCGGCGAGAATGAACTGTCGGGGGCCGCCAGGGGCGCGCGCCAGGCGTGGATCAAGCGCGCCCAGGACCTGGTCGTGGCGGGCGCGGGCCTGCTGGTCGCCGGTCCGGTCATGCTGATCGTCGCCCTGGCCGTGAAGCTTGACAGCCCTGGCCCGATCTTCTTCCGCCAGCGCCGCCACGGCTTCAACAACGAGGCGATCCTGGTCTGGAAGTTCCGCTCCATGCGCCACGAGATGGCCGACGCCCAGGCCGCGCGCCAGATCAGCGCCAATGACGACCGCGTCACCAAGATCGGCAAGTTCATCCGCAAGACCAGCCTCGACGAGCTGCCGCAGTTGTTCAACGTGCTGGCCGGCGAGATGTCGATCGTCGGTCCCCGCCCCCACGCCATCGGCATGAAGACCGGCGGCGTCGAGTCGGCCAAGCTGGTCGCCGAATACGCCCACCGCCACCGCATGAAGCCGGGCCTGACCGGCTGGGCGGCCATCAAGGGCTCGCGCGGCCCCGTCGACACGCCCGAGAGCGTCCGCCTGCGGGTGGCCCTCGACGTGGAATATATCGAGCGCCAGTCCTTCTGGCTGGACCTCTACGTCATCGTCATGACCATCCCCTGCCTGCTGGGGGACCGGTCGGCGGTGCGCTAGGCGGCCGGCGATGTTCTGGCGCGGGGTCCTCGGCTATCTGCCGGTCAATGTGGTGCAAGGCGTGGTGGGGCTGCTCACCATCGTCCTGTTCACGCGCGTCCTGGATCCGGCCCAGTACGGCGTCTACGCCCTGGCCTTTTCTGTCGGCAGCCTGACCCAGACCGTCCTGCTGACCTGGACCGAAGCCGCCATGGCCCGGTTCCTGGCGACGCGCGGCGAGGATGGCCGCCTGGCCGACCACTTCGCCACCCTCTATCGCCTGTGGATCGGCGCTGCGGTCATCGTGCCACTGGCCTGCGTCGCCGTGGCGGTGTCGCCGCTGCATGGACCGCTGAAGGTGGCGGTGATCGCCGCCCTGGCCTGCACCCTGGTCAACAGCCTGACGAAGTTGGCCTTGGAGCGCCGCCGCGCGGCTGGCGAGGTCTCCGGCGCGGCCCTGCTGACCATCATCCAGAACGCCGGCGGCTTCGTCCTCGGTCTCGCCCTGGCCTTCGCCGGTCTGGGCGGCGCGGCGCCGATCCTGGGCGTCGGCGCGATCTCGGCCCTGTGCGTCGCCGTGGTGCTGCCGGGCGAGCTGAAGCGGCTGTCCGGGGGCAAGTTCGACCGCGCCCTGGCCCGCGCCTACGCCGCCTACGGCCTGCCGGTGTCGCTGTCGCTGATCCTGGCCCTCGTCTTGGCCAGCACCGACCGCCTGCTGCTCGGCGCGTTCCTCGACGAGGCCACGGTCGGCGTCTATCACGCGGGCTATTCGCTGGGCAGTCGCACCCTGGACGTCGTCTTCATCTGGCTCGGCATGGCCGGCGCGCCCGCCCTGATCTCGGCGCTGGAGCGCGGCGGCCAGGCGGCGCTTACCGAGGCCGCCCGCGAACAGGCAAGCTTCATGACGCTGCTGACCCTGCCCGCCGCCGTCGGCCTGGCCCTGGTCGCCCGTCCGCTGGCGGAGCTGATGATCGGCCAGGACCTGCGGGTCGGGGCTGGCCACGTGACGCCGTGGATCGCCGCCAGCGGCTGGCTGTCGGGCGTGACCACCTACTATCTGCTGCAGGCCTTCACCCTGGCCCGCCGCACGCCGCTGCTGATCGTCAGCATGAGCGCGCCGGCCATCGCCAATGTCCTTCTCAACCTTGTCCTGATCCCGCGCCTGGGTCTGGACGGCGCCCTGTGGGCCACGACGATCAGCTACGGCGTCGGAGCCGTCGCCGCCTGGGCGCTAGGCCGCCGCGCCTGCCCCCTGCCGATCCCCTGGGAGGTCCTCGCCAAGGCCGGAGCCGCCTGCTTGGCCATGGCGCTGGTCGTGCGGCTGCTGCCCTCCCCAGGCGGCGCTCTGGAACTGGCCCTGAAGGCCAGCGTCGGCGCGACGGTCTATGGCGCGATCGTGCTGGGCCTCGATGTCGGCGGCCTGCGCGGCAAGCTTTCTGGTCTCATCCGTCGGAGAGCCCCCGCCCTATGACCGCCCCCATCACCGAAATCCGCATCGAGAACGCCGCCTGGGCCAGCGCCCAGCCGCGCCTGTCGGTCCTGATCCCTACCTTCCGCGACGATCCCAGCGCCCTGCTCAAGGCCCTCGACGATCCCCGCGCCCACGCCGAGATCGTGGTGCTGGACGACGGCGGCGGCGACGACGCCCTGGCGGAACGCATCGCCCGCCGGATCGAGAAGCTGCGCGTCCCGGCCCGGTTCGTTCGCCTCTCCAGCAACGAAGGCCGCGCCAAGGGCCGCAACCGCCTGGCCAGCCACGCGCGCGGCGAGCACTTGCTGTTCCTGGACAGCGACATGCTGCCCGACACCCCGGACTTCCTCAGCCGCTGGGTCGCCGTGGCCGAAAGCGGCGCGCCGGTGGCGTTCGGCGGCTTCACCCTGGACCAGACGCCGCCGCGGCCCGAGACCGCGCTGCACCGGGCCATGGCGCTGAAGAGCGACTGCACGCCCGCTCCGGAGCGGGCCAAGGCGCCGGAGAAGCACGTCTTCACCTCCAACCTGCTGGTCCGCCGCGACGTCTTCGAGGCTATCGGCTTCGACGAGGGCTTCTCGGGTTGGGGCTGGGAGGATGTCGAGTGGGCGATGCGGGTGGTGCGCCAGCATCCGATCCTGCACATCGATAACACCGCCACGCACCTGGGCCTGGACGCCGCCCCGACCATGGCCGCCAAGTACGAGCAGTCGGCGGCCAACTTCGCGCGCGTCGTCGCCAGCCACCGCGACATCGTCAGCGCCTATCCAAGCTACAAGGTCGCCAAGGCCCTGAAGCCCTTCCCGCTGCGCGGCGTCTGGCGGCCGGCGCTGAAGCGCGTCGCCCTGGCCGAGGCCGCTCCCGTTTCCCTTCGCGCGTTCGCCATGCGGCTGTACCGCGCGTCCCTCTATATCGAGGCCGTCTGATGCAGGTGCAGTTCGAGAAGGTCGACGCCTACGAGCCCGACCGGACCCTGAAGGGCAAGCTGCGCCGCCGGCTGATCCGCCTCGCCTATCGCCGGCCGGCCAAGGTGGCGCTGGAGCGGCCGATGGTGTCGTTCAGCTTCGACGACGCCCCGGCCACGGCCTGCGAGGCCGGGGCCAAGGCGCTGGAGGCGCGCGGCCTGCGCGGCACCTACTATTTCGCCGCGGGCCTGGCCGGACGCGACGGGCCAATGGGCCGGTTCGCCACCGGCGCCGATGCGCGACGCCTGCACGACGCTGGCCACGAGATCGCCTGCCACACCTTCTCGCACCTGGACTGCGGTCAGTCGTCCGGCGCGACGACCATCGCCGATGTCGACCAGAACGCCGAAAGCCTGGCGGCCTGGGGCGCGGGCGATCCGGTCAGCTTCGCCTATCCGTATGGCGACGTCGGCGCGCCGGCCAAGACGGCCCTTGCCGGCCGCTTCAAGACCCTGCGCGCCCTGCACCACGGCCTGATCGCCGACGGGGCCGATCTCAACCAGGCCCCGGCCGTCGGCATCGAGGGCGAGGACGGCGAGGCGGTAGCCAACGGCTGGCTGGACAAGGCCAAGACCCGCAAGGCCTGGCTGATCCTCTACACCCACGACGTGGCCGCTCAGCCCTCGCGATGGGGCTGCACGACGGGCGCGCTGGAGCGGTTGATCGACCGCGCGGTGGCGGACGGCTTCGATATCGTGACGGTCGCCGAGGGCGCCAGGCGGATCGGCCTCTAGAGCATTTTCCGACGAAGTGGGTACCGGTTCGTCGTCAGAAAATGCGTCAAAACAATAGGCTAGAGCATTTCACCGATCCAATTGGATCGGAAAATGCTCTAGCCGTGGCCGCGCTCAGGCGGCGGAGAGCCGGCTAAGGCAGGATCGCCTTCAGGAAGGCGGGCGGCTCGACCGAGACCTTGTTGAAGAACATGCCCGCGCAGCGGCCGCCGGCCGCCGTCAGGGCGTCACGCAGCATGGCGGGCTGGCGCACGTCCGGCTGGTCGGCCGAGACCACCATCACCGTCTGGTCCATGTGCTGGGCGATGCTCGGACCCGACTGGGAGCGGTCCAGCGACGGGCTGTCGACCACGATGATCTCGGCGTGCTTGCGCAGCGCCCGCCAATAGTCCGCCGACGGAATGACGTGAACCTGCTGGCGACCGCGCAGGGCTTCTCGGTTGAACCGCGTGATCCACAGGTTGGGACCGCCGACGCTGTGGCCCGTCAGGAATTTGGAGTCCGGCCAGACCCCGCCCTCGGCGCGCGGCGCGGGCGGCTGAACGGTGAAGAAGGTCGAGCCGTCGGGCGAGGCCGCCACCGGCGGACCCAGCGGGCCGAAGCGGTTCGGATCGGCGGCGATCTCGCGAAACTGGCTGGGGCTGTTGAGATCCAGGTCGATCAGCCAGGTCTTGCGGCCCGCCCGACGCGACGTGAAACGGGCGAATTCCCGGGCGACCGTCGAGGTTCCCTCCCCGCGCCGCGCGGAGATGAACTGGATGACGTGCGGACGTCCGGCGGGCGGCGCGCCAAGCGCCCCCCACAACTCCGTCATCTCGACGTTCAAATCCACCATCTACCGAATCGCCACGTACTCGAAGATCGCAACTTGCGACATTAACCCTAGGGGCGAAAGGCGACGAAAGCGCTCACCGTTTGACCCCGGCCGTGGCCAGGACCGGCACGCCCAGGGTGCGCGAGGCCGATTCCGGCGTCTGCAGACCAGGGCGTGTGAACATGCGGATCAGCCCGACGCACAGCGCCGCGAAGCCCGCGAACAGGACGGCCAGGATCAGCACCGGCTTCTTCAGGCTCTTGCCGGTCGACGGGGCGACGGCGCGCTGGACGATGCGGATATTGTCGCTGCTCTGGGACGACATCTGCCGCTGAGCCTCGTCCTGCTGTTCCTTGACCGTGAAATCGCGGACGTTGGCGGACAGGACATCGCGGTCGCGCGACAGTTCGTTGAATTGCGGCTCCAGCCCGGCGAGGCGCAGCAGGCGCGAGTTCACGTCCGTCACCTGCTGGGCATAGGTCGCCTGCGACTGCCGCAAGGCCGCGACCTCGGCCCGCAGGTCGTTGCGGGTGGTGGTCAGGGTCTGCCAGATCGGGTTCGGACCGCTGCGGCGCGCGCCTTCGCCATTGGTTCGACCGGCGGCGAGGCCCGCTTCCAGCTGGGCGATCTGGGCGTTGATGTCCTGCACGGGCGGGGCGCCAGCCGTGTAGCGGGACAACAGGCCTTCGCGGTCCAGCTTCAGTTGAGCCAGCTTGGTCGAGGCCGACATGTCGGTGTCGCGATACAGCACCGACTCGGCCGGCGTGCGCGACAGCTCCGCCTCGACGGCGGCCAGGCGGCCCACGCGGTCCTGCAACTGAGCGTCGACCGAATACTTCTGCTGCTCGACCTGGGACTGAAGCTGGATCAGCGTGGTCTTCTGAGCGGTGAAGTCGCCGATGTCGTTGGTGGTCAGGAACGACTGATAGGCCGTATCGGCGTCCGCCAGCTTCTGCGAGAAGATATCGCGCTGCCGCTGCAGCACGTTGTCGCCGCCGCCGATCAGCAGGCTGCGGCGATAGATCAGATATTCCTCGAGCAAGGTGTTGAGCACCTTCTCGGCCATTTCGGGATCGCTGTCCTGATAGGCCAGACGGATGATCGAATTGTCCGGAGCGGTCTCGATCTTCAGGCTCTTGGCGATCGAGTCGCGGCCCTCGGCGATCAGCTTGCGCTTACCTTCCGGCGTGGCGCCGGCGTACTTCCGAGCCGCCTGCGGGAAGATCTTGGCGAAGCCGATCTTGCGGATCACCCGCTCGCGCAGCTCGCCGCTGCCCAGGATCTCGGCTTCCGACTGGATGACTTCGTCGTTGTTGGGCACCGCGCCGCGGCCGGCGTCGCCGGCGCGGGGTTCGTAGACATATTCCTGGCCCAGGCGGACGAACAGGCTGGATTGGGCCGTGTAGTTCTTCTTCAGCGTGGTGGCGAAGCCGAAGCCCAGCGCCACGATCACCACGAAGACGACCAGCATCAGGAAACGCTCGCGCCACAACAGGGTGACGAAGTCGGCCGGGGCGTACTTGGCGCGCGCGCCGGCTCGTCTCGCCGCCATGCGGGGCGGCGAGTCGTGCGGTACGCTGATCCAAGGGCTCGTCGACATTCGAATCCGGGCGGTTCAATCTGCCGCTCACCCTGGAGCGGCCAGCCTTAAGGGTTCGTTACCCATTCCTGTTAAGACTTGTCGCATGCAGAGCCGCACGCATCTCAAGATGGTCCCCTTGAAGGCGATTTGGGCCGTGGTCCTGATGGCCGGCGGGCTTTCCGCCTGCGGGCACATCGACGCCGAGCCGATCACGCCGGGCCCCCGGCCTACCGCGAACTTCTCCAATATCGGTTACGCCGACTGGAGCGAGAGCGAGCCCTCGTACCGGTTCTACCCGGGCGACGAGGTCGAGGTGGCCGTGCCGTCGGCTCCGGAGCTCAACAAGTCCGTGGTCGTGCAGCCCGACGGCCGCATCACCCTGCCGCTGGTCGCGCCGGTGATGGCCGCCGATCGCACGATCGACGAGCTGGAGGGCGCGATCAGCCAGGCCTACGCCGGCACGCTGCTGCGGCCTCAGATTCAGGTTTCGGTGAAGACGGCGACGCCGCTCAAGGTGTTCGTCGGCGGCGAGGTCAAGAACGCCGGCGTGTTCGACATGGCGGGCGACAGCGACGCGCTGCGGGCCATCATTCAGGCCGGCGGCTTTACCAACGGCGCCAAGCGCAATCAGGTGGTGATCATTCGACGCGGCCCCGACGGGCGGGCGATGATGCGGACGGCCGACCTGCTGGCGGGCCTGACGCGCGCCGGAGGCGCGGATCTGGTGCCGCTGCGGCGCTTCGACATCGTCTATGTGCCGCGCAGCGGCGTATCGGAAGCGGGTCTGTTCATGCAGCAGTACTTCCGGGACCTGCTGCCCATCAGCTTCAGCTACGCGATCAACGGCAACGTCAACGGCAACTGAGCCGGTCCCCCACAGGACCGGCCGGCAGTCCAAGCCCAGACAAGTGGGTCAGCCGTGGGCGAGCCATTGCCGGGCCTGACGCTGGGCTTCGGCGACCTCGTCGCTGGCCATCTCTTGCGACAGTTCCTTGCGGTAGACCTTGGCCTCGACCGAACCGCGCATGGCGGCCAGGTTGAACAGCATGTGCGCCGACACATAGTCCAGCGGCGCGCCGCCTTGGCCGGTCGAGTACAGCAGGCCCATGCGGAACAGTTCGTCGCCGGTGGATTCGGCGGTCGGCAGCGGCAGCATCGCCACGGCGGCTGGCGGTTCTTGCATCATCATCATGGCTAGTCTCCTCTCTCAAGCTCGCCCCGCCGTTCTGACGGATCAGAGCCTGAGAGAAGAAAAGTCCACCGCCACTGAACATATAGTTAAGCGCGCCGACATCATGAACGCCACAACAAGTATACTAGTTATTCAAGGTGATTACTGAGCGTAAACACGAGTCTACAGAGCGTTAACGGGCACGCTGGCCGAAAAGCACTTTTCGGGCCTCTTCCGCCGCTTTTCCCGACGCTTGCAGGCCGGCGGACCGCAATTCGGCGCCCAGCTTGAAGCCCTTCTGGACCGCTTCGCGCGCGCCGACGCGCTCGAACCATGTCCTCAAATTGGGGAACTCCTCCAGAATGATGCCCTGATTTTTCCACGGCACTACCCAGGGCCAACTCATGAAGTCGGCGATGGACAATTGGCCGCAGATGAAATCGCGGCCTTCCAACTGCTTGTTGAGCACTCCGTACAGGCGGTGGGTCTCATTGGTGTAGCGGATGGCGCCATAGGCGATCTGGCGCTGGTCGGCGATGATCGACGGGGCGTACTGACGGAAATGGTGGGTCTGGCCCGCCATGGGACCCAGTCCCCCCATCTGCCACATCACCCACTGGTCGATATTGACGCGATCCCGCTCGGTCTCGCCGTAGAACTGGCCGGTCTTGCGGGCCAGGTACTGCAGGATGGCGCCGGACTCGAAAATCGAGATCGGCTGGCCATCGGGACCATCGGGATCGACGATGGCCGGCATGCGGTTGTTGGGGCTGATGGCCAGGAACTCCGGCTTGAACTGCTCGCCGGTCCCGATGTTCACCGGGATCATCTCGTACGGCAGGCCCATCTCCTCCAGAGCGATGGAAATCTTCCAGCCGTTGGGCGTGGGCCAGTAGTGCAGTTCGATCGGACGGCTCATTGGCCTTCCCTCCCGTTATCGTTGCTCCGACGGAAGATGGCCGCGCGCGCCCTTCCCGCCAAGGCTTCCTCGCGGAAAAGCCTGACGGCGGCGTTCAGGCTGGGTTCAGCCGAAAGGCGTCATCCTGCGTTTCAAGGTCGAGGGAAGTTTCTAGGCGACGTCTCGCGGGCGCCGCCCGACCACTAGGAGAAGACGAGATGAAACGTCTGCTGCTC
The DNA here is from genome assembly GCF_058681225.1 of Caulobacter sp. FV1ye6ST. Classification (NCBI taxonomy): domain Bacteria; kingdom Pseudomonadati; phylum Pseudomonadota; class Alphaproteobacteria; order Caulobacterales; family Caulobacteraceae; genus Caulobacter; species Caulobacter sp. FV1ye6ST. Next base: position 1,609,222 of record NZ_CM178733.1, on the reverse strand, counting down.
ACCATCGCCGCCGTAGCCTCCGTGGCGGGCCCGATGGCTCTGACGGCCACCGACGCCGCCGCCCAGGATCGCGGCCGCTGGGAACACAACGACCGCGGGCGCGGCGATTGGGATCGCGGCCGGGACCATGACCGTCGCGACTACGACCGTGATCGCGGGCGCGGCGACTACGGGCGCGGTGATCGTTGGGACGGCGGCCGGCACAACGGCTACTACTATAACAACCGCTGGTCCTACGGCCCGCCGCCGCCCGCCTATTATGGCCGTCCGGGCTTCCGCCCAGGTTATACGTCGTGGCGTCGCGGCGCCTATCTGCCCAGCTATTATCGCGGACACGGCTATGTCGTGAACGATTACTACCGCTACAGCCTGCGCCCGCCGCCCCGGGGCTACTATTGGTATCGTACGGGCAATGACTACGTTCTGGCCGCCATCGCGACCGGCCTGATCTTCGACGTCATCGCCAACCGCTAGACCTGACCTGCTTTTGCGGCATGGAGACGGCGTCCTGGGTTTTGCCTGGGACGCCGTTTTGCGGTCACAAGCGCCTCGACCCTGCCGCGAGTGAGGCCCAAGCGCCCGATTGCGAAGTCATTTCGACCGCATTGCTGGGTCAGCGTAGGCTTCGCGTCACACAACGACGCTGAAGCAACACGGTCCCGACCATGAAGACCCTGCGCATCACCACCGCCGCCCTTGCCCTGGCGGCCGCCGCCTATGCCGGCTCGGCCCTGGCTCAGACGACCCTGCCTCAGACCTCGCCAGCCAATCCGCAGCCGAGCATGACCACGCCGGCCCCGACCAACGATGCCTCGCCGGCCGCGCCGGCGTCCGAGCAGTCCGCGCCGCCGGCTTCCGAGACCGCCACACCGGCCGACTCCGCTGGCGCGCCGACCTCGGCCACGGCGCCGGCCATGACCGACGACAAGACCGCGCCCGCCGCCGACGAGAAGGCCGCCAAGAAGACCAAGAAGCACAAGAAGACGGCCGAAGAGCCGACCCCGGCCCAGCCGCGATAATTTAGAGTTCGCATCAACGAAGAAGGGCCCGCGGCTTCCACCGCGGGCCCTCGTCATGCCTGGCCGGGCGAGAAGCCTATTCGGCGACGCCGAGCTTCTTGCGCAGCAGTTCGTTGAGCGTGGCCGGATTGGCCTTGCCGCCCGTGGCCTTCATCACCTGGCCGACGAACCAGCCGAGCGCCTGCGGCTTTTCCTTCACCGCCTCGGCCTTGTCAGGATTGGCGGCGACCAGGTCGTCGATGGCTTTCTCGATGGCGCCGGTGTCGTTGATCTGCACCAGGCCGCGCTTCTCGACGATCTCCGAGGGACGGCCTTCGCCGGCCCACATGTGCTCGAAGACTTCCTTGGCGATCTTCGACGAGATGGTGCCGTTCTCGATCAGCTCGACCAGTTGGGCGATGTCCGACGACGGCAGCGGCGAGTTGGCGATCTCGTGGCCGCCGGCCGACAGCTTAGACAGCAGCTCGTTGGTCACCCAGTTCGAGACCAGCTTGGCGTCTCGGCCTTTCGCGGCGGCCTCGAAATAGTCGGCGCGGTCGCTCTCGATGATCAGCACGCCGGCGTCATAGGCCGACAGGCCATACTGGCTCTGCAGACGCAGCTTCTTGGCGTCCGGCAGTTCCGGCAGCGTCGTCTCAAGTTCCTTGACCCAGGCCGGGTCCAGGACCAGCGGCAGCAGATCCGGATCGGGGAAATAGCGATAGTCGTGCGCCTCTTCCTTCGATCGCATCGAGCGGGTCTCGCCCTTGGTGGGGTCGAACAGGCGGGTCTCCTGATCGATCTTGCCGCCGTCTTCCAGGATCTCGATCTGGCGACGGGCCTCGTACTCGATGGCCTGCTGGATGTAGCGGTAGCTGTTGACGTTCTTGATCTCGCAGCGCGTGCCCAGGTGGCTGAAGCTGCCGGTCTCGCGGAACTTCTCATAGTCGCCGGGGCGGCAGACCGAGACATTGACGTCGGCGCGCAGGTTGCCCTTCTCCATGTCGCCGTCGCAGGTGCCCAGATAGACCAGGATCGTGCGCAGCTTCTTGACGTAGGCGGCCGCCTCTTCCGAGGTGCGCATGTCCGGCTTGGAGACGATCTCCATCAGCGCCGTGCCCGCCCGGTTCAGGTCGACATAGGTCGCGTTCGGATCCTGATCGTGCAGCGACTTGCCGGCGTCCTGCTCCAGGTGCAGGCGCTCGATGCGCACGTCGAAGGTCGTGCCGTCGTCGCGCTCGACCGTCACCACGCCCTCGCCGACGATCGGCTGGTCGAACTGGCTGATCTGATAGCCCTGCGGCAGATCCGGATAGAAGTAGTTCTTCCGGTCGAAGCGGCTCTTCAGGTTGATCTGGGCCTTCAGGCCCAGGCCGGTCTTGACCGCCTGCTCGACGCAGAACTTGTTCAGCACCGGCAGCATGCCCGGCATGGCCGCGTCGACCAGGCTGACCTGCTCGTTCGGACCCGCGCCGAAACCGACGGCGGCGCCGGAGAACAGCTTGGACTTGCTGGCCACCTGGGCGTGAACCTCAAGGCCGAGGACGATTTCCCAGGGGCCGGTGCGGCCTTGGATCGTTTTGGAATCTTGCGTCATAGCCGTCTCTCTACATCAAGCGAGGCAGGCCGGAAAAGCTTCGAACGTCGGCGCCCGACCACTTCGCCACGCCAAGCCAACAAGGGCTTTGGCGCTAATTCAAGCAAGCGGCGCCATTAGATTTTCGACTTTTCTGAATAAGGCCGCATTGAGTCAAATCCGGCGCCATTGCGGGGCAATGGAACCGCCGAGTTATCGTGCCGTTCTTTTCTCGAACAGCTCATTCACGGAGGTAGAAATGCCCACCGCTTACGATACTCGCCCCGCTTTGAACTTCGACGCGCCGGAGCCGGTCATCTCGGCCGATCCCAATGCTTCGGCGATGTTTCCCAGCCAGCCGATCTATGCTCGCACGCCGAAGAAGAAGGCGTCCGGCAATCTGCCGCTTCTGATCGGTGTTCCCGTGCTGGCCGTCGCCGCCGGCGCCTTGATCTGGGGCATGAGCGCCAATCGCACCGAAGCGCCGACCGATCCGCAATCGCTGCGGACCGCCGCGGCCGAAAGCCCCGCGCCGGTCGCCACGACGCCGGTTCCCGCCAGCGCTTCGGCCACGCCGTCGCCGATTCCGCAACCGACCGAACTGGCCGCCAATGAACCGGCGGCGCCCGCCCCGGTCGCCCGCTCGGCTCCGCGCGCCGCCAATCCGGCCCGCACGGTCGCCCGTCGCGCCGCGCCGGTCGAAAGCAGCGCTCCGGACGCCTTGAGCGCCTCGGCCAACGTCGGCGCCACGGTCCCGGCAACGCCGCCGACCGTCAGCGCCCCGATCGCCGAGCCGGCTCCGCTGGTGATCCCGGCTCCGGCGGCTCCGGCCCCTACGCCGCAGCCCCAGGCGACCATCCCGCAATAACCGGGGTCCCACACCCCTAGAACGAAGAAGGGCGGCTCCGCCGGAGCCGCCCTTTTCTAGATCACCACCACTTTTCGGCTTTGGCGGTGAAACCCGCCGCCTTCTCGACCGCTCCCGCGACAGAGAACACCGTGGCCTCGTCGAGAGGCTTGCCGATGATCTGCAGCCCCAGCGGCAGGCCGTTGGCGTCGAGCCCCGCCGGCAGGGACAGGCCCGGCAGACCCGCCAGGTTCGTCGTCACCGTGAAGACGTCGTTCAGGTACATGGCGATCGGATCGTTGCTGTTCTCACCCAGGCCAAACGCCGCCGAGGGCGCGGTCGGGGTGAGGATCGCGTCGACCTTGGTCCAGGCGTTGTCGAAGTCCTCGGCGATGCGGCGACGCACCTTCAAGGCCTTGAGGTAGTAGGCGTCGTAGTAGCCGGCGCTCAGCACATAGGTGCCGATCAGGATGCGGCGCTTGACCTCGTCGCCGAAGCCCGACGCGCGGGTGTTCTCGTAGATCTCGGTCAGGTTGGCGCCGTCCTCGCGCAGGCCGTAGCGCATGCCGTCGTAGCGAGCCAGGTTCGAGGACGCCTCGGCCGGGGCCACGATGTAGTAGGCCGGCAGGGCGTACTTGGTGTGCGGCAAGCTGATGTCGACGATCTCGCAGCCGGCGTCCTTCAGCCAGGCGATGCCGTCGGACCAGAGCTTCTCGATCTCGGCCGGCATGTTGTCGACGCGGTATTCCTTAGGGATACCGATACGCAGGCCCTTCACTGACTTGCCCACGAACTGGGTGAAGTCGGGCACGGCGATGTCGAGGCTGGTCGAGTCCTTGGGATCATGGCCCGACATGGAGGTCAGCAGCAGGGCCGCGTCCTCGACGGTCTTGGCGATGGGCCCCGCCTGGTCCAGCGAGCTGGCGAAGGCGACGACGCCCCAGCGTGAACAGCGGCCGTAGGTCGGCTTGATCCCGACGGTGCCGGTGAAGGCGGCCGGCTGGCGGATCGAGCCGCCGGTGTCGGTCGCCGTGGCGCCCAGGCACAGGTCGGCGGCGACGGCCGCGGCCGAACCGCCCGACGAACCGCCCGGGGTCAGGGCCTTGTTGCTGCCCTTGCCGCGCCAGGGGTTGGTCACCGGGCCGAAATAGCTGGTCTCGTTCGACGAGCCCATGGCGAACTGGTCGAGGTTCAGCTTGCCCAGCATCACCGCGCCGTCACGCCACAGCTGGCTGGTGACCGTCGACTCGTAGGTCGGGATGAAGTTTTCGAGGATCTTCGAGCAGGCCGTGGTCCGCACGCCTTCGGTGCAGAACAGGTCCTTCACGCCCAGCGGCGCGCCTTCCAGCGGCCCGGCTTCGCCCAGCGCCCGACGGGCGTCGGACTTGGCGGCCATGTCCAGCGCCTTGTCCGGGGTTTCCAGGATGTAGGCGTTCAGGCCACGCGCGGCCTCGACGGCCTCGATGTGGGCCTTGGTCAGCTCAACCGAGGTGAACTCGCGCTTGGCCAGGCCATCGAGGGCGCCGGCCAGGGTCAGCTTCGTGAGGGCGCTCATTATTCGACCACCTTCGGCACGACGAAGAAGTTGTTCACGGACTTGGGCGCGTTGCTGGTCACGCGGGCCGGATCGCCGCCCATGGTGACGGCGTCCTCGCGCAGCGGCAGGCCGGCGGCCACGACGCTGGTCAGCGGTTCGCAGCCGTCGGTGTCGACCTCGGCCAACTGCTCGATCCAGGCCATGATGCCGTTGAGCTCCTGGGCCAGGGGCTCCAGGCGTTCTTCTGGCGTGGCGATGCGGGCGAGCCGGGCGACCTTCCGCACGGTGGCGGCGTCAATGGCCATGGGGATCTCCTGAAATTCGAACGCGTGGGTTAGCGGGCCAAGGCGCTTGTTTCAAGGCGCGACGTATCCTTCAGCCTCACCCTGACCCTGTCGAAGGGCGGAGCCGGCGCGCTGTGCGACGTCCTCGCGCTTCGACAAGCCGAGCATGAGGACGTAGAAGACCGCCATGCCCGTTCTCGATATCGAAGACTTCGCCGCCGCCCTGCCCCAGTACGCCGCCATCGTCGGCCTGGACCCGGGCGAGAAGACCATCGGCGTGGCCGTCTCGGACGTCACCCGCACGGTCGCCAGCCCCATGGCTCTGATCGAGAAGACCAAGTTCAGCAAGGACGCCGAGCAACTGTTCAAGCTGATGGACAGCCGCGGCGCCATCGGCATCGTCATCGGCCTGCCGATGAACATGGACGGCACCGAGGGCGTGCGCTGTCAGTCCAACCGGGCGCTGGGCCGCAATCTCCTGCGCCTGAAGCCCGATCTGCCGATCACCTTCTGGGACGAGCGCCTGTCGACGGCGGCGGTGACCCGGGTGCTGATCGACGAGCACGACGTCTCGCGCAAGCGCCGCGACGAGGTCGTCGACAAGATGGCCGCCGGCTGGATCCTGCAGGGCGCGCTGGAGCGGCTACGAGGGCTTTAGCGCCGCTCTTTTCGCCTGACGCCAGAAAATCCGCGCTTTTTGGAATCCGCCTCGTATGGATAAGCTTGGTTAATTATCGGGCGGGGATGGGCATGAAGGCGAGGCGGTTCGGACGATCCAGACAGGTCGCCACGGCGAGCGCCGTGCTGCTCGTCGCCCTGCTGGCCGGCTCCAGCCTGGCGGGGACGGGCGACGACTGCCCGCCCAATCCCGAACCCGGCAAGTGCTACGAGAAGGTCTACCGGCCCGCTCAGTACGAGAGCTATATCGACCAGGAACTGGAGCAGTCGTCCTATCGCACGAACGAGCGACAGGTGCTGGTCCGCGACGCCTATGTCGAGCGCTACACCGTCCCGGCGGTCTATCAGACCATCGAAGAGCAGGTGCTGGTGCGTCCGGCCCACACCGAATGGAAGCGCGGCGTTCTGCTGGACCGCACCCAGGTAGCGCCCGGCCAGACCCGAATGCTGCCCAACGGCGAGGTGTTGTGCTTGGTCGAGGTCCCCGCCGAATACCGCACGGTGACGCGTCAGGTCATGGTCTCGCCCGTCCATGTCGAGCAGCGCGTCGTCCCCGCCCAGTACCGCACCGTGACCGAGCAGCGCCCGGTCCAGACGGCCTACCGGACCGTCACCAAGCAGCGGAAGATTCGCGAGGCCAGCTTCGTCTGGCAGGTCATCTCGTGCAACGGCGGCCTTCCCGCCAGGCGCGACCACTGACCCCATTCAGCCGTGACTTGCGTTGAAGAGGTCCAACATATCCCGAGAGGCGAGTTTCACTCATTTCGGGGAGCGGACAACTCCCTTGCCGGGGGAAAAACCGCGACAACATTGTTCTGCGTTTGAATATGGTTAAGGTCGCGCCCCAGAACGAACCCCAGGTTCGCTCTTTGATGGTGTGTACCTGGGTTGAGGGCAACGAGGGGCTGGGATGACTAAAAAGGTCTTGATGGGGTTGATGGCGTTCGCCGTCGCCGGTTTGTCGGTCAGTTCGGCGATGGCCGACGGACGCAACTACGCGCCGCGACCGGTTCCGCGCTATGCGCCGGCTCCGCCGCCGCAGGGCTATCCGCCCCCGCCGCCCCCGCCATCGGGTCCGACCGGCATCGACTGCCTGTGCACCCGCGCCGTCGTCTTCTACGGCCCGACCTCGGGCTATGGCGACATCACCGTCGCCGCGCCGGGCGTCCGCGTCATCGGCGAGCCGGTGGTCGTGCCGTCGGGTCGCATCGATATCCAGGGCCCGCCGGTCTATGTCGACGCCCCGCCGGTTCGCGTGGCCGCGCCGCAAATCTACCTGCACCGTCCGGAAGTCTTCGTACGTCCGTCAGCCGTGACGGTCGAGGCGCCGGAAATCCACTTCACGGGCTGCGCCGACGGCGTGCGCTGCGAGCCGGCTCCGCCGCGCCACTAAGCGCACGGTTCGCCGAATAGAGTCGAGGCGGGAGGCCACAAGCCTCCCGCCTCTTTTCGTTCGCATGATCTTTAGTGCTGCGGGACCGCGCAGAACTCGCGAGCTTCACGCGCCAGGGAGAGGTCGCCGCCTTCCAGCGCGGTCTTCACCGCGTCGTCGCAGCGCTTCTCGCTAAGCAGGGTCGTGACATGGCCGCGCAGCGTCGCGGCGTTCAGCGCGGCTTCACGCAGGATCTGGGCTTCCTTGCGCTCACCCGGCAGGCACGGCGAGTACCACTTGGCGTCGGCGCAGCGGGCGATCAGACGCGTCTGGCGCGCGGCCTCGGCGCGGTTGTCGATCGGCGCGACGATGGGCGCTTGCGTCGGCTGTTGAGTTGGTTGCGGCGCTGGATCGGTCAGGGTGGCCGGCGACGGCGGGACCATGGTGGCGGGCGGCGCGGGATCCAGCGGGCGCACGATCGTCGCCTGCGGAATCTGATAGTGGCAGACCCAGCCCTTCTCGGTCGTTTCGCAAGACTGCAACGTCGCCTTCGTCTCCTGGGACGACGGCTCGGCGGTCTGCAGCAAGGCGATCAAGAGCAACAGCATGGCCACCCCCGAGGAGCCTGTGCGAAACGCATGGGTCACAGTACCCACCTTCGCCCCCCAGCAACAAGCGCAAGCGGCCCCGGAAGCGCGGCCCGTATGTCAAACTTCGTGAATATTCCTGAGGACAGTCCGCCGCGCGCCGGCCCGCGCGCTTCCCTTCCCCGCCAAAGCCGCCTATGAGGCGAGCTCATGACGGCACCAGCCCATGACCCCGCCCGCGCGGCCATCGATGCGATCCGCGCCCGCGTCTTTGCCTTCCCAAAACGCCATTTCCTGTCCGCCGGCGACCTGAACGCGCCCCAGGCGGCCGATCTGCTGGACCTGGCCGACGCCTTCGTCGCCTTCAACCGCCAGACGTCCAAGAGCCTGGACCTGCTGCACGGCCGGACGCTGATGAACCTGTTCTTCGAGAACAGCACCCGCACCCAGAGCTCGTTCGAGCTGGCCGGCAAGCGGCTGGGCGCCGATGTCGTCAACATGAACCCCAAGACCTCCTCGGTCGCCAAGGGCGAGACCCTGATCGACACGGCGGTCACCCTGAACGCCATGCGGCCAGACCTGCTGGTCGTGCGCCACGCCTCGTCGGGCGCGGCGTCGCTGCTCAGCCAGAAGGTCAGCGGCCACGTGGTCAACGCCGGCGACGGCCAGCACGAGCACCCGACCCAGGCCCTGCTGGACGCCCTGTCGATCCGCCGCGCCTTCGGCCGCGTCTCGGGCCTGACCGTGGCGATCTGCGGCGACGTGCTGCACAGCCGCGTGGCGCGTTCGAACGTCTCCCTGCTGCACACCCTGGGCGCCAGCGTGCGCCTGGTCGGCCCGCCCACCCTCATGCCGGCCCAGGCCGAGCGCTGGGGCGTCACCGTCCACCACGACATGAAGTCCGGCCTGGCCGGCGCCGATGTCGTCATGATGCTGCGCCTGCAGCTGGAGCGGATGCAGGGCGCGTTCGTGCCGTCGACCCGAGAATATTTCCGCTTCTACGGCCTTGATCGCGAAAAGCTGGCCCGCGCCGCGCCGGGGGCTAAGGTCATGCACCCCGGCCCCATGAACCGGGGGGTCGAGATCGACAGCGACGTCGCCGACGATCCGGCCGTCAGCCTCATCCAGGACCAGGTCGAGATGGGCGTCGCCGCCCGGATGGCGGTGCTGACCAGCCTGGCCGCGCGCATCGAGGCTGTCGGCTTCTGATGTTCCATCAGAAGCCGATAAACAGCCTCGACCTCAAACATAAGAGCGTGGCGAGACGCCACGCTCTGGAGGCCAGCCAATGACGTCCGCCCAGCCCATCGCCCTCGTCAATGCTCGCCTGGTCGACCCCGAGAGCGGCTATGACGGTCCCGGCGGCGTCATCGTCTCCGAAGGCGTCATCGCCGACGTCGCCAAGGGCCGCGAGTTCGGCAAGCTGTCGAAGGCCGTGCGCGTCATCGACTGCGGCGGGGCGCTGCTGGCGCCCGGCCTGATCGACCTGCGCGTCCGCACCGGCGAGCCCGGGGCCGAGACCAAGGAGACCCTGGCTTCGGCGGCCAAGGCCGCGGCGGCCGGCGGCGTCACCTCGATGGTCGTCCAGCCCGACACGGCCCCGGCCATCGACGATCCCAGCGTCGTCGACTTCATCCTGCGCCGGGCCCGCGACATCGACAGCGCCCGCATCCTGGTGGCCGGCGCGGCGACCAAGGGCCTGCACGGCGAACAGATGGCCGAGATCGGCCTGATGCGCGAGGCCGGCTGCGTCTACATCACCGACGCGGGCAAGCCGATCGTCGACAGCAAGGTCATGCAGCGCGTCCTGACCTACGCCAAGGGCTTCGACACCCTGCTGGCCCACCGTCCGATGGATCCCTGGCTGGCCAAGGGCGGGGCTGCGATCGGCGGCGAGTTCGCCGGCCGCATGGGCCTGCCCTCGATCTCGCCTATGGCCGAACGGATCATGCTGGAGCGCGACGTCGCCCTGCTGGAAGCCACCGGCGGCCGGCTGTTGGTCGACCAGATCACCTCGGCGCAGGCGTTGGAGACGCTTCAGCGCGCCAAGAAAAAAGGCCTGCGGATCAGCGCCTCGGTGTCGATCAACCACCTGTCCTTCAACGAGCTGGACATCGGCGACTACCGCACCTTCGCCAAGCTGAATCCGCCTCTACGCGGCGAGGACGATCGTCAGGCGCTGATCGAGGCCCTGGCCAGCGGCCTGATCGACATCGTCGTCTCGTCGCACAGTCCGGCGCCCGCCGAGGACAAGCGCCTGCCGTTCGACGAGGCGGTTCCGGGCGCCGTGGGCCTGGAAACCCTGCTGCCCGCCCTGCTGTCGCTTTATCACGACGAGCGCATCGCCCTGGTCGACCTGATCCGCGCCGTCACCCTGGCCCCGGCCGAGCTCTTGGGCTTGCGCGGCGGCCGCATCGCCCCGGGCGCGCCGGCGGATCTGGTGCTGTGCGACATCGACGCCCCGATCATCGTCGACGCCGCCCGCCTACTGTCGAAATCGAAGAACTCGCCGTTCGACGGACGCAGGCTGCAGGGCCAGGTGCTGATGACCGTGGTTGACGGCCGCGTGGTGCACCGGGCGGAGGGGTGACGCCTTAGACGGCAGTCGCGGCGACGCATTCAGATACCGCCGGTCTCCCATTGTAAAAGACCCCGTCCTCCAGCACTCTTCCTCCACGGAGTCGGGGGGAAAGCCAGATGACCGCGATCGAGGCAGGCCACCGGCCCGTGGCCAGTGTTGGACGCCGGTTCTACCTGATCATGTCGCTGCTGATGGCGGCGGTGTTCATCGGCGGCTTCGGCCAGACCGTGCCGGACGACTTCACCCACAAGCCCGGCCTGCCCCTGCTGCTGCATGTGCACGGCGCGGTGTTCACCCTGTGGGTGCTGGTCTTCGTGGCCCAGCCGGCCTTCGTGGCGCGTGGATCGCTGAAGCTGCATCGACAGGTGGGCATGGCGGGCGCGTGGCTGGCGGGCCTGATGGTGATCATGGGCCTGGCCGCGACGATCTTCGCCATCCGCTACAAGTTCATCCCGTCGTTCTTCCCGCCGGCCATCTTCTTGGTGATGAACGCGATCGGCATCCTGGTCTTCGGCGGACTAGTCGCGGGCGGCGTCGCCCTTCGTCGCAAGGCTGAGTGGCACAAGCGGCTGATGCTATGCGCGACGATCTCGATCCTGGGTCCGGGCCTGGGTCGTCTGCTACCGATGGATTCCTTTGGCGCGGCCGCGCCCCTCGTCATGTTCGGCGTCATCATGCTGTTCGCCTTGGCTGGGCCGGTTGTCGATCTGTTCGTTCGCAAGCGAATTCACCCGGCTTACGCCTGGGGCGTGGGCGCGATCGTGTTCAGCAACCTGCTGACCGCGCCGCTGGCCTTCACCCCGCCCGCCCACGCTTTGCTGAAGATGCTGCAGGGCGCCTGACGCCGGTTTTGCCCAAGCTCCGAGTCTGCACTACACCTAGACCCCACAGCTTTCGCTTGCGCTGCGGTTGAATCCGCGCGCAACTCGCCTTAGAGTCGAATCGTGCAAGATCTCGCCGCCGCCACCTATCTGACGCTCGCCATCACCCTTGTCGGCGGCTACCTGCTCGGATCCATTCCGTTCGGGCTGATCGCCACGCGGCTGGGCGGGGCCGGCGACATTCGCCAGATCGGTTCGGGCAATATCGGCGCGACCAACGTGCTGCGCTCGGGACGCAAGGACCTGGCGGCCATTACCCTGCTGGGCGACGCCGGCAAGGGCGTCGTGGCCGTGCTGCTGGCTCGGTTCTTGACCCACGGCAACCCGGCGATCATTGCCCTGGCCGGCGGCGCGGCGTTCCTGGGCCACCTGTTCCCGGTCTGGCTGAAGTTCAAGGGCGGCAAGGGCGTGGCCACCTTCTATGGCGTGCTGCTGTCGGCCGCCTGGCCGGTGGGCATCGCCGCCGGCGCGACCTGGCTGGCCGTGGCCTTCCTGCTGCGCATCAGCTCGCTGGCCGCCCTGGTCGCCGCGGTTCTGGCCGCGCCGTTCGCCCTGGCCTTCGACCAGCCCTATCCGATCATGGTGCTGTGCCTGTTCATGGCGGTGCTGATCTTCATCCGCCACCGCGAGAACATCGCCCGCCTGCTGAAGGGCCAGGAGCCCAAGATCGGCAAAAAGAAGGACGAGGCGCCGCCGCCCGTAACCGACGCCCCGTGACTCCAGGCCGGCTCTCGGACATCCAGCGCTTCGCCTGGCTGCGCCTGGCGCGCACCGAGACGGTCGGCCCCGTCGCCTTCGAGCACCTGATCGCCCGCTACGGCACGCCCGAGCGGGCGCTGTCCGCCCTCCCCGACCTGTCGCGACGCGGCGGCCGCGCCGTGCCGCTGTCCCTGCCCCCGCGGGAGGCGATCGAGCGCGAGCTTGAGGCGGGCGCGAAAGTGGGCGCGCGGCTGATCTGCGGCTGCGAGCCCGATTTTCCGCCGCGACTGGCGGCCCTGGACCCGCCGCCGCCGGTGATCTGGACCCTGGGCAGCGCCGAGCTGCTGTCGGAGCCGTCCATCGCCATCGTCGGGGCCCGCATCGCCTCGGCCGCCGGTCAGCGCTTCGCCCGCCAGCTGGCAACCGACCTGGGGACCGCCGGCCATGTGGTGGTCTCGGGCATGGCGCGCGGCATCGACGGCGCGGCGCATGAGGGCTCGCTGGCCACTGGCGCCGTGGCCGTGCTGGGCGGCGGGGTCGGCGACATCTATCCGCCCGAGCACGACAAGCTGCACGCGCGCCTCGCCGCCGAGGGCTGCATCGTCTCCGAGAGCGCGCCGGACCGCCGCGCCCAGGCCAAGGACTTCCCGCGCCGCAACCGCATAATCTCGGGCTTGTCCCTAGGGGTCGTCGTGGTCGAGGCCGAGCTGAAATCCGGCTCGCTGATCACCGCCCGCCTCGCCGCCGAGCAGGGCCGCGACGTTTTCGCCGTGCCAGGGTCGCCTCTCGACCCGCGCTCCAAGGGCACGAACGACCTGATCCGCCAGGGCGCGATCCTGTGCGAGGGCGCCGAGGACGTGCTGCGCTCGCTGTCGGGCCAGATCCACCTGCGCGAACGCGAGCGCGGCTACGAGGCCCAGCCGGACCTGGACATCGACCACGACGTCTTGCGTGAGCACGTCGCCGCCCTGCTCTCGCCGACGCCGGTATCCCGCAACGACCTGGTCCGCGCCGCCGCCGCGCCCGCCTCGGCGGTGATGGCGGCGCTGGTTGAATTGAGTCTGGCGGGCCGGGCCGAGTTGCTGGACGGCGGACTGGTGGCTGGTGTGTAACCTTCGTCGACCGTCGCGCGAACTCGTCCGAGTCGCGCGCACGTGACGATCAGGAACGCCGATGGACATCCAGGCTGTTGACGACATGTTCGCCGTTGCCGTCGCGGCCAGCGGCGAGGGCCGGCTGGACGACGCCGAAGCGGCCTTCCGCGCCGTCCTGGTGATGAGCCCCGGCCATGACGAGGCCCTGTTCGGCCTTGGCCTGAACCTGATGATCGCCCGGCGCTTCCAGGAGGCCGTCGAGCCGCTGGCGCTGGCGGCCCAGGCGCCGGACGCCGAACCGGTCCGCCATCAGTGCCTGGCCCACGCCCTGTTCCTGACCGGCGCCTTCACCCGCGCCGCCGAGACCTTCGCCGCCGCCGAGGCGATCGCGCCCCTGCCGGAGAGCCCGCGCCTGACCTGGGCCCGCGCCGCCGCCTATGCGGCCCTCGACCAGTCGCCGGCCGACGCGGCTCTGGACCTCTACGCCCGCATCGCCGGCCCCCTGGCCGAGGACCTGAGGACGGTCGCGCGGGAAGGCTTCGGCGTCCTGGTGGCCTTCGACCGCCTCGACGCGGCCCGCGCCCTCGGCGCCTGGCTGGAGGCGCGCGATCCAGACGACAAGATCCGCGCCCACGAACTGCGCGTGCTGGTCGATCCTAGCATCGATCGGGCCCCGCCCGCCTATGTCGAGGCCCTGTTCGACGACTTCGCCGAGCGGTTCGACCGCCAGCTGGTCGAGATGCTGGGCTACCGCGCGCCCGCCTTGCTGGCCGATCTCGTGGCGAGCCGGCGCACGCGGTTCGAGCGGATCCTGGACCTGGGCTGCGGAACGGGCCTGGCCGCGCCGTCCCTGGAACAGTTCGGCGCCGAACTAACTGGGGTGGACCTCTCGTCCGCCATGCTGGCCAAGGCCGCCGAGCGCGGCGGCTACGATCATCTGGTGCAGGCCGAGGCTATAGCCTTTCTCGAGAGCCAACCTGGCGCCTTCGACCTGATCGTCGCGGCCGACGTCCTGATCTATTTCGGCGATCTCGCGCCGCTGTTCGCCGCCGCCGCCAAGGCTGTGGCTCCAGGCGGCCTCCTGGCTTTCAGCACCGAGTTGGGCGAGGCCGGCTGGCGGCTCCTGCCCACCGCCCGTTACGCCCACGGCGACGACTACATCGAGGAAGCCACGGCGCCCGGCTTCCGTATCGTCGAACGTCAGGAAGTCCCGCTCCGCCGGGAGACGACGGCCGTCACGACCGGCTGCCTTTACCTGCTCGAACGGGTCTAGCCTCTCTCCTTAGCCGCCTCTGCGCGCGCCCTTGGCGAACAGCAGGTCCGACCACCGCCAGTGGCCGCCGCCCAGGGCGAAGCGAGCGCCGCCCGGACCATCGTTCAGGGAAATCAGGACTAGACCCCGCATCGGCTCGGCGCGGCAGGCGGCCGGGGCGAAGGCCACCTCCATCATGATCATCTCGCGCAGGCCGGCCAGGCCGTCGCCTTCTTCGCCGGTGACCCTAGCCCAGTCGCCGCTCCAGACCAGCGGCGCGCGGCCGGCCCCGACCGTCGCGCCGTGGGCCCGCATCAGCGAGGCGCGGGCGCGGGGGTTCTTGCGCAGACCCTCCTGCAGCAGGCGCACCATGTCGCAGCCCGCGCCGCCGCCACCGCCGCCGCTGCCCGAGCCGGCCGTCGCCGCGCCCATCAGTTCGGACTCGCCAAGGCCCAGCACAGGGCTGGGTCCGGGGTTACGGCTGGCGGGCAGCGGCGTGACGTCCTTGGGCGGCGGCAGTTTCGACACGCGCAACGGCGAGCGCGGCGCGGCTTTCGGCGCCGCCTTGGGCTTTTCTGGCGACGGCGGCTTGGCCGGGGCCTTCACCGGCGACTTGGGCGCGTCGTGCGGCGCGGGCGGCGGCGGAGGGGGTGGTGGCGGAGGCGGCGGTGGCGGCGGATCGACCAGCGAAACCATCACCGACGGTGGCTCCGGCGGCGGCGGGGTGATGTGCGTGGCGAACAGGACCATCAGGGCCCCGACATGCGCGCCGATGCTCACGACCAGGGCGACGCCCTTGCCCCCTCGTCGTTTCCACCGCGCCATCTGTCCGCCAGGCCACGGGCCGAAGCGCCGGCCCAGACCTCTGGAAAATCACGTCCCCGCGTCAGGAACGTGGCGATTGGTCTAGCTTGGAAAGAGGGTTCAGACCGACAGATCGACCAGCAGGCCGGTGCCCGCCGCCGGGGCCGCGCGCACGGCTTCCTTCAGCCGATCGGCGATCTCCGCGCGTTCGGCGTTCGAGGTCACGGGCTTGATCGGACGGATCGGCGAGACATAGGCCTCGGTCGCGATCCGATTGACGGTCATGTCCATCGGGCTCAATGCAGTCGTGAAACTAGCCATCGCATTGTCGTGCAATGGCCTTAACAAGCGCCTACCAGACGGCCAAGCCTTACTGTTTCTGGGTCCTCACGTTGACAGACGTGGGGTGAAGCCCCCACTTTCCCGGCGCTCGCCTTCCGGGCGATCCCCTTTCCTGAACAAGAGTCAGAATGAACGTCGTCGTCGTCGAGAGCCCGGCCAAGGCCAAGACCATCAACAAGTACCTCGGGTCCGACTACACGGTTCTCGCTTCCTATGGCCACATCCGTGACCTGCCGTCCAAGGACGGGTCGGTCGAGCCGGACAACGACTTCGCCATGAGCTGGGAGGTCGACTCCAAGGCCTCCAAGCGGGTCAGCGACATCGTCGACGCCCTGAAGAAGGCCGACCGCCTGATTCTGGCCACCGACCCGGATCGCGAAGGGGAAGCGATCAGCTGGCACGTGCTGGAAGTGCTGAACAAGAAGAAGGCGCTGAAGGACAAGACCGTCCAGCGCGTGACCTTCAACGCCATCACCAAGACGTCCGTGTTGGAGGCCATGGCCAATCCGCGCGACGTCGACATGGAGCTGGTCGAGGCCTATCTGGCCCGCCGCGCCCTGGACTATCTGGTCGGCTTCACCCTCTCGCCGGTCCTGTGGCGCAAGCTGCCGGGCAGCCGCTCGGCCGGCCGCGTGCAGTCGGTCTGCCTGCGCCTGATCGTCGAGCGCGAGATGGAGATCGAGCGCTTCAAGACCCAGGAATACTGGAGCGTCGACGCCGACGTCTCGGCCGGCGCCGATCCGTTCACGGCCCGCCTGGTCAAGCACGAAGGCAAGAAGCTCACCAAGTTCGACCTCAACAACGAGACCTCGGCCCTGGCCGCCAAGGCCGCGGTGACCAGCGCCGTGTTCAAGGTCGCCGCCGTCGAGAAGAAGCCCGGCAAGCGCTCGCCCGCCCCGCCCTTCACCACCTCCACCCTGCAGCAGGAAGCCGCCCGCAAGCTGGGCTTCTCGGCCCAGCGCACCATGCAGGCCGCCCAGAAGCTGTACGAAGGGATCGACATCGGCGGCGAGACCGTCGGTCTGATCACCTACATGCGGACCGACGGCGTGTCGGTCGAGCCGGAGGGCATCGCCGAGGCGCGCGGTGTGATCGGCAATGTCTATGGCGCGTCCTACGTCCCCGAGACGCCGCGCTACTACAAGGCCAAGGCCAAGAACGCGCAGGAGGCCCACGAAGCCATCCGCCCGACCAGCCTGAACCGTAACCCCGGCTCGCTACGCCTGGAGTCGGACCTGGGCCGCCTGTACGAGCTGATCTGGAAGCGGATGATCGCTTCGCAGATGGAAAGCGCCCGCATTGAGCGCACCACGGTCGACCTTGAAAGCAGCGATGGCCAGACCGGCCTGCGCGCCACGGGTCAGGTCGTGCTCTTCCCCGGCTATCTCGCGGTCTATGAAGAAGGCCGCGACGACGAGGGCGACGAGGACAGCGCCCGCCTGCCGATGATCGAGGAAGGCGCTTCGGCCAAGGTCATCGAGGCCCGCGCCGACCAGCACTTCACCGAACCGCCGCCGCGCTATTCGGAAGCCAGCCTGGTCAAGAAGATGGAAGAGCTGGGGATCGGCCGTCCGTCGACCTACGCCTCGGTCCTCACCGTGCTGCGCGACCGCGAATACGTGAAGATGGACAAGCAGCGCTTCGTCCCGGAGGACAAGGGCCGACTGGTCACCGCGTTCCTGGAACAGTTCTTCAAGCGCTACGTCGAGTACGACTTCACCGCCGCGCTCGAAGAGCAGCTGGACTTGGTGTCGGATGGCAAGCTGGACTGGAAGCAGTTCCTGCGCGACTTCTGGAAGGACTTCCACGCCGCCGTCGGTGAGATCGCCGAACTGCGCACGACCAACGTGCTGGATGCGCTGAACGAGGCCCTGGGCCCGCACATCTTCCCCGACAAGGGCGACGGCTCCAACCCGCGCCTGTGCCCGACCTGCCATGTCGGCCAGCTCTCGTTGAAGACCGGCAAGTTCGGCGCCTTCATCGGCTGCTCGAACTATCCGGAGTGCCGCTACACGCGTCAGCTCGGTGTGTCCGAAGGCGACGGCGAGGCCGAGAGCGCCGACAAGGAGCTGGGCCTCAATCCCGCGACCGGCCTGGCCGTGTGGCTGAAGAACGGCCGCTTTGGTCCCTATGTCGAGGAGCTGGCGGCCGCCGACAGCGGCGACAAGCCCAAGCGCTCGTCCCTGCCCAAGGGCTGGATCGCCTCGGCCATGGACCTGGAGAAGGCCCTGCGCCTGCTCTCGTTGCCGCGTGAAGTCGGCAAGCACCCGGATGACGGCAAGGTCATCACGGCGGGCCTGGGACGCTTCGGGCCGTTCGTGCTGCACGACGGCACCTACGCCAACCTGGAGAACCCCGACGAGGTGTTCGACGTCGGCCTGAACCGCGCCGTCGCCATCCTGGCCGATAAGCGCGCCGGCGGCGGACGTCCGCAGCGCGGCGCCGCCACCGCCCTGGCCGAGATCGGCAATCACCCCGAGGATGGCAAGCCGGTGCGCGTGCTGTCGGGACGCTTTGGCCCCTACATCAAGCATGGCGACACCAACGCCAATGTGCCCAAGGGCAAGGACCCGGCCTCCATCACCATGGAAGAGGCCGTGGCCCTGATCGCCGAGCGCGCCGCCAAGGGCGGCGGCAAGAAGCCGGCGAAAAAGGCTGCGGCGCCGAAGAAGGCCGCCGCGAAGACCACTAAGGCGGAAGGCGACGCTCCGGCCAAGAAGACAGCCGCGAAGAAGCCCGCGGCCAAGAAGCCGGCGGCGAAGAAAGCCGCGCCCAAGGCGAAGGTCGAAGCGTCCTCGGACGACGGCGCGACGCCTTGGGACGACGAAGCCTAGTCTGTGAAGGCCACTCTGTTCAGGCGATCGGGAGGGGAGTAGGTTTCGAGCATGACGACGCTGGAACGTCCCCTGCCGCTGCATGTCGTGGTGTCCGCGCTGATCCTGTGCTGCGTGGGCGGTTTCGCCATGGGCCTGACCAACGCCATGAAGATCGACCGCGGCGGGCTGGAACCCTCCAAACAGCCGCTGGCCGAGGTCTCAGGCGTGCCCGTCAAGGACGCCGCCCCCGCCCTCGCCTACGAACCGCCGCCGGTCGAGAAGCCCAAGCCCAAGGCCGTCGAGGTCCAGACCGCCGAACAGGAAGCCCCGCCGGTGATCGAGGCCCCGCCCGTCGCGGCTCCGGCGCCGACCACGGCGGCCCCCGCCGCGCCCAAGCCCGTCGAGCCCGCGCCGCCGAAGTCGATCGAGGACCTGTACTAGGCTCTCGCGCCCTTGACTGGCCTTTCGCCCCGGAAGCGCGGTAAGGCAGGACATGGCTAAACTTCGCCCGACCAAGACCTTTAAGCCCCAAGCCTCCAAGAAGGAGAGGCCGCCCGCCGGCCTGCCAGATCGCGAGACGCTGCTGGCGTTCCTGCGCGACGCCGGCGAGAGCGGCAAGGCCGACATCGCCCGCCACTTCGGCCTGAAGGGCGCCGATCGCCGCGCCCTGCGCGAGATGATCCGTGAGCTGGAGGCGCAAGGCGCCCTGGCCAAGCGCGGCCGCAAGGGCTTCGCCGAGCCTGGCTCGCTGCCGCCGGTGGGCGTGGCCGACGTGGTCGAGCGCGACGTCGATGGCGAGCTCTATGTCAAGCTGACCAAGTCCGATGACGACGTCCCGAATGTCCGCCTGGCCCCGACCAAGGGCGAGGCCGCCGCCGGCGCGCCGGGCCTGGGCGACCGGCTTCTGGTCCGCTTCGAGCGCCTGGAGACCGGCGAGTTCGAGGCCAAGCTGATCAAGAAGCTCGGCCAGAGCGCCCACAAGGTGCTGGGCGTCATCCGCAAGCACCGCAAGGAAATCCGGGTCGAGCCGGTCGACCGCAAGTCCAAGGACGTCCTGATCCTCGACCCCAGCGTCGCCCACGACCTGAAGGACGGCGACCTCGTGCTCGCCCAGGTCGGCACGCATGGCGGCCGCTACGGCCCCAAGCCCGGCAAGGTGCTGGAGGTGGTCGGGACCGAGAACGATCCCCGCGCCGCCTCGCTGATCGCCATCCACAGCCACGGCATCCCGACCGGCTTCTCCGAAGCCGCCGAGGCAGAGGCCAGGACCGCCGTCGAGCCGACGCTGACGGGCCGCGAGGACCTGCGGAAGCTGCCGTTCGTGACCATCGACCCGGTGGACGCCCGCGACCACGACGACGCCGTCTACGCCCATCCCGACGAGGACGAGACCAACAAGGGCGGCTGGGTGGTCTGGGTCGCCATCGCCGACGTCGCGGCTTACGTCCGCCCTGGCTCGGCCCTGGACCGCGACGCCCGCGAGAAGGGCAACAGCGTCTACTTCCCCGACCGCGTCGAGCCGATGCTGCCCGAGACCCTGTCGAACGGCCTGTGCTCGCTGCGTGAGAGCGAGAACCGCGCGACCCTGGCCGTGCGGATGGTGTTCGACAAGTCGGGACGCAAGAAGGGCCACAGGTTCGTGCGCGGCCTGATGCGCTCGGCCGCCAAGCTGTCCTACGAACAAGCGCAGAGCGCCATCGACGGCCAGCCGGATGACAAGTCGGGTCCTCTGCTGGAACCGATCCTGCAGCCCCTGTGGGAAGCCTATCGGACGATGAAGATCGGCCGCGACGCCCGATCGCCCCTGGCCATCGAGAGCGACGAGCGTCGGATCATCATCCGCGAGGGCGAGATCCTGTCGATCACCAAGCGCCCCAGCCTGGAAGCCCACAAGCTGATCGAGGAGATGATGGTGCAGGCCAATGTCTGCGCCGCCGAGAGCCTGGAAGCCAAGCGCTCGCCCCTGATCTACCGGGTGCACGACACCCCCAGCCTGGAGAAGGTGCAGAACCTCGCCGACTTCCTGCAGACGCTGGAGATCCGCTGGGACAAGGGCCAGGCGCCGCAGACCGCGCGGTTCAACAAGCTGCTGGACGAGACGCGCGAGGGCCCCAACGCGGCGATCATCAACGAGGTGGTTCTGCGCACCCAGATGCAGGCCCATTACAGCGCCGACAATATCGGCCACTTCGGCCTGAACCTGGCCAAGTACGCCCACTTCACCAGCCCGATCCGCCGCTATGCCGACCTGATCGTCCACCGGGGCCTGATCCGGGCCCTGGGCCTGGGCGACGATGGCCTGACCGACCAGGACATCGCCCAGATCAAGGACACGGCCGAGGTCATCACCCACGCCGAGCGCCGGGCCATGGCCGCCGAGCGCGACGCCACCGACCGCTACATCGCCGCCTTCCTGGCCGACCGGGTGGGCGCGACCTTCGCCGGCCGGGTCACCGGCGTCACCCGCTTTGGACTGTTCGTGAAGCTGGTCGACACCGGCGCCGACGGCCTGGTGCCGGTCTCGACCCTCGGGGAGGAGTTCTTCGTCCACGACGAGAAGCTGCACGCCCTGGTCGGCGACCGCACCGGCCAGCGCTGGACCCTGGGCATGAACGTCGAGGTCAAGCTGGTCGAGGCCACGCCGGTGACCGGCGGGCTGTTGTTCGAGATGCTCAGCGACCCGATGCCGGCCGATCCGAAGATGCCGCGGCCCAGGTTGGGCGCTCGGCGTCAGGCGGCGGTGAAGCCGCGCGGCGGACTGCCCAAGGGTGTGCGACGCGGCAAGCGGCGGTAGCGGTCGGTGCTTGATCCTCGTCCTTCGACAAGCTCAGGATGAGGATCACGGCAGGCTCGGCGACGAAGTAGAAACCTCATCCTGAGCTTGTCGAAGGACGGGGTTTCGGCCCCTCTCACTTCGCCGCGATCGCCGCTTCCAGCGTGTCAGCCATCATCCTCTGATCGGCGACCGACGGGTGCGAATGGCACGCCCCGCGGTCCATGCCGGTGATCCGCACCGCCTTCACACCCGTACGCTTGGCGACCTCGGCGACGTCGTCGGCGAAGGTGTCGCCAGCGATCAGGAACACGCGCGCGCCCGGCCGGCTGGCCTGCAGCCCCTGGACGAAGGCCACATAGGTCTCGCGGTAGTCCCTGCGCAGCGCCGCCTCGTCGGCCCAGGCCTCTCCGGGGTGCGGCTGCGTCGAGAAGTCGTTGGTGCCCAGGCCGATGACGAGAATATCCGGCGTCCACGGATCATCCGCCGCCACCCGTGGCTCGGCTTGGCCGGGGATGACGCGCGGCAATAGCACCGGCAGCGTCTCGCCCGGCGACAGGCCATTGTAGTTGCGCACCACGCCCCGGCCCGAGAACGCCTCGATCCGATAGTCGGCGTCCAGTCGCCCCGCCAGGATCGGACCGAACGTCAGGCTGGTGTCGGTCAGGTCGTGGACCTGGCTCTCGGTGCAGGTGCGGCTGGTCGAGCGCACGCCGTAGCCGACCGTGTAGGAATCGCCGATGAACTCGATCCGGCGCGGACGGCTGGGCGCCGGCAAGGCCGCCTCCCTTGGCCCGACGAAGAAGCCCTCGAACCGCGCCGAGCCCGTCTGGCTTTCCGTCAGCTTGTCGACGCGCACGACGTGTTCGCCAGAACCCAGCCGATCGAGCAGCAGATGCAGTTCGCCAGCCTTGGTCAGCTCGGCCTTGCGCACGCCGTCGATGCTGACCGCCAGATGCTCGGCGCCGGTGTCGACCACCACCTCGACCGACGCCCCCTTGAAGCGCCCTTCGAAATAGACCCCCGGCCAGCCGAAGTCGTACGCGCCGCCCGCCACCGGCGCGACACGGCCGCCGATATTTAGGGGCAGCGCGGTTTGAGCGAAGACGGGGGTCGCGAGCCCCAGGATGACGGCGAGAGTCAGCAAGCGCATGACCTCCTTCTCAAGCCGGATGCGCGCCGCGTCAAACCCCGCTAAGCAGAACCATGCGCGCCCAGATCGAACCCTTCCACGCCATCGCCATCAGCCGCCTGGCTCACCAGTTGAAGACGCAGGGCGCCTCGATCATCCACATGGAGTTCGGCCAGCCTTCGACCGGCGCGCCGAGCAAGGCGATCGCCAAGGCCCACGAGATGCTGGACGCCGAGGCCATGGGCTATTGGGAAAGCCCCCTGCTGCGCCAGCGGATCGCCGAGCGCTACCAGACCCTGTACGGCGTCACGGTCGAGCCCGAGCGGATCGTCCTGACCTGCGGCGCCTCGCCGGCCCTGGTGCTGGCGTTGTCCAGTGTGTTCCAGCCCGGCGACCGCATCGCCCTGGCCCGCCCCGGCTATGTCGCCTATCGCAACAGCCTGAAGGCCCTGCACCTCGAACCCGTCGAGATCGCCTGCGGGCCAGAGGATCGCTTCCAGCTGACCGCCAAGCACCTTGCCGAACTGGACCCCGCCCCCGCCGGCGTCATCGTCGCCAGCCCGGCCAACCCGACCGGCACGATCATCGCGCCCGAGGAACTGGAGAAAATCGCGCAAGTCTGTCGCGAGCGCGGCATCCGCATCATCAGCGACGAGATCTATCACGGCCTCAGCTATACCGGCCGCACGCCGTCAATGCTGGAGTTCGCGCCCGACGCCCTGATCGTCAACAGCTTCAGCAAGTACTTCAGCATGGCCGGCTGGCGGCTGGGCTGGCTGCTGACGCCGCTGGGCGAGGACCTGGAGCGGGCCCGGGCCTATGTCGGCAACCTGTTCCTGACCGCCCCGTCGCTGAGCCAGCACGCCGGCCTGGCGGCCATGGACTGCATCGACGAGCTGGAAGCCCATATCGACGTCTATCGCGCCAATCGCCAGCTAATGCTGGACGCCCTGCCCGCCCTGGGCCTGCGCAAGATCGCCCCGCCGGACGGGGCCTTCTACATCTGGGCCGACATCGGCCACCTGACCGACGACTCGCTCGCCTTCTGCCAGCAGCTCCTGAAGGACACCGGCGTCGCCACCGCCCCCGGCGTCGACTTCGATCCGGTCGAGGGCAAGCACTTCATCCGCTTCAGCTTCGCGGTCTCGACGGCCGAGGTCGAGGAGGCGCTGAAGCGGATGACGCCGTGGTTCGCGGCGCGGGCGGCTGACTCAGCACTGGCCCCCACCTGACCTGCTCACGCAGGTCTGTCCGCCCCCAAGCGGGGCGGAGAGCTAAGCTACGCCCTCACGGGTAGGCCTCTCCTCCCCCTCTTGGGGGAGGGGGACCGCCGAACGGCGGTGGAGGGGGCCAGCGCCGCCGCTATTTCCGGTCCAGATAGTCCAAGGCCATGAACACCTCGGCCTTCACGCCTGTTTCGAACACCGCCTCGTCGACGTCGAAATAGGGCGAGTGGTTGGCTGGCGCGGTGGCGGCCGGCACGTTCGCCTTGCGGCCGCCGAGCTGCACGAACACCGCTGGGACCTTTTCGGCGTACATCGAGAAGTCCTCCGCCCCGGTCACCAGGGCGGCCTTGTCGTCGACCTTGCCGGGCGAGGCCTTTTCCAGGCTGGCCTTGACCCAGGCCGATAGCGCCGGGTCGTTGTAGGTCACCGGATAGGGCTGGCTGAACACCGCCTCGGCCTTGGCGCCGTAGCGGTCGCCGATGGCGGCGACGGCCTTCTGCATCTTGGCGACCAGGTCGTCGTGGCGGGCGGTGGAGAAGGTTCGCATGGTCCCCTCCATCTTCAGGTCCTCGGGGATGATGTTCTGGCGCATGCCCATGTTGATGACGGCGATCGTCACCACCGAAGGCGAAGCGCCGACATCGACCTGGCGGGCGGCGATCTGGTTCGTGGCCTGGATGATGTCGGCGGCCACGCTGGCCATGTCGACACCGGCCCAGGGCCGCGCGCCATGGGTCTGCTTGCCCTTCACGGTGATCGTCAGCCGGTCGGACGAGGCGTAGAAGCCCTCGGGGCGATAGTTCAGCAGATTGGCGTCGGCGGGACCGATGTGCAGGCCGAAGATCGCGTCGACCTTGGGCTTGTCCAGCGCCCCGTCGCGGATCATCAGCTTGGCGCCGCCCTCCTCGCCGGCCTGCGGGCCTTCCTCGGCCGGCTGGAAGATCAGGACCACCGTGCCCTTGATGTCGGCCTTCATGCCGGCCAGCACCGTGGCGGTCCCCAGCAGCATGGCCACGTGGGTGTCGTGGCCGCAGGCGTGCATGACCGGAACGGTGCGGCCTTCCCAGGTCGCGGTGACCTTGGAGGCGAACGGCAGGCCGGTCTTTTCCTCGACCGGCAGGGCGTCCATGTCGGCGCGCAGGGCCACGACCTTGCCCGGCTTGCCGCCCTTGAGGATGCCGACCACGCCGGTCTTGCCGACGTTCTCGCGGACCTCGAAGCCCAGGGCCTTCAGCTCCTTGGCGATCAGGGCCGAGGTGCGGACCTCCTGGTTGCCCAGCTCGGGATGCTCGTGGATGTCGCGCCGCCAGGCGATGACCTTGGGCTGGACCGCCTTGGCCGCCGCCTCGATCTTGGCCGTCGAAGGCGCGGCCATCGCCGGCGCGCCGAAAGCCATGCCCGCGACCAGCGCCAGCGCCGAAACCCGTCCGATCATCACAAAACCCCCTCACGAAAAGCCCAGCGACCTTGGGACGCGTCGTGGCGAAGGGTCAAGCGTCCGCCGGCTTGACGTCGGGTCGCTCTATGCAGCTTCGCGGATCGGTCTAACTTGAGCGCATGAGCCTGCCGCCGATCGACGCGAAATTCGACACGATCCACGACGGCGCCGTGCGCGAGACCGGCGCGGCGCTGACGCCCAAGCACGCCGCCACCCTGATCATCGTCCGCACCGACGGTCCGCGGCCGCGCCTGCTGATGGGGCGGCGCAACGGCGGCCACGCCTTCATGCCCGACAAGTGGGTGTTCCCCGGCGGCCGGGTCGACCGCACCGACTACGACGCGCCAAGCGCGAGCGAGCTTTCGCCCGACGTCTCCGCGCGGCTGGAGCTGGAACCTCGCCATCGCACGCCAGCCCGCCTGGCCCGCGCCCTGGCCCTGGCGGCGGTGCGAGAGACCTTCGAGGAGACAGGCCTGCTGCTGGCCCGCCAAGCCCCTGTACGGCCCGGCGCGGGGCCCTGGCGGCCCTTCCTGGCCCAGGGCGCCCTGCCCGACCTGGCGCCGCTGTCCTTTGTCGCCCGAGCCATCACCCCGCCCTACCGTCCGCGCCGCTTCGACGCCCGCTTCTTCATGGCTCCAGCCGAGGCGCTTTTGTCGCTGGACCGCCGGCCGGACTGCGGCGAGCTGGACGAGATCGCCTGGGTCGACTTCCAGGAGGCGATGGCGCTGGATCTGCCCAATATCACCCGCTTCGTGGTCCACGAGATCGGCCAACGCCTCGCCGACACTGGACGGCCCGCCCCCTTCATGCGCTTCCTGAATGGCAAACGGCGCCTGACCCACCTGTAGGTCGGCTTCCGGGGGACGCACACATGTTCGCCACACTGCTCGCCATGGCCCTGGCTACCACGCCGCCCACGCCATCCGACATAGACAAGCTGGGCTTCATCGCCGGCTGCTGGACCCTGACCCGGCCCAACGGCACGAAGATCGAGGAACAGTGGCTGGCGCCCGCCGGCGGCGCGATGATCGGCATGAGCCGCAGCGTCCGAGACGGCAAGCTGCGGGAGTACGAGTTCATGCGCATCGTGCCCGGAGACGACGGCAAGCTGCGCTACGTGGCGATTCCGTCCGGCCAGGCCGAAGCCGCCTTCCCGGTGAAGGCGATCGCCGAGAACGCCGTGACCTTCGAGGCGCCCGAGCACGACTTCCCGCAGCGGATTCTCTATCGCCTGGTCGACAAGGACACTCTGGTGGCCCGGATCGAGGGTTCCGTCGGCGGCCAGGCGCGCTCAGCCGACTTTACTTACCGGCGTTGTCAGACCGGCAATTGACTTTGAGTCCCCGATGAGTATGTTCCGCGCCTCTTAATTCCAACGCGCGGGAACCTGCGCGACCACCGCAGGGATTCGACCATGGCCAAACCGGCTTCAATCAAGATCCGCCTGAACTCGACGGCGGACACCGGCTTCTTCTACGTCACCAAGAAGAACGCCCGCACCAAGACCGAGAAGATGGTGCTGAAGAAGTACGATCCGGTCGTCCGCAAGCACGTCGAATTCCGCGAAGGCAAGATCAAGTAAGATCGCTTTCAGCGGTACGACATCAAGACGCCCGGCTAGCGATAGCCGGGCGTTTTTGATTCTGGCCTCTTTTTGATTCTGGCCTCTAGGAAAAGACGTCCGCCTGGCGTCAGCGATGCGCCAGCCGGGTTAGGCCGCCTTGCCGACCACCGCGTTACGGCCCGAGGCCTTGGCCTGGTAGACGCCCTGGTCGGCCCGCTTCAGCAGGGCTTCGGGGGTGTCGTCGGGGCCGAGCGTGGCCGAGACGCCGACCGAGATGGTCACCGTCAGCTGTTCCTTGGTCGGCCCGACCTTGAAGGGCGAGCCGGCGACGTGGTTGCGGATCCGTTCGGCGATGCGCAGGGCGTCGGCCAGCTGGGTGTCGGGCATGACCACCACGAACTCCTCGCCGCCGAAACGGCACGGCAGGTCGATGGCGCGGACGTTCGAGGCCAGGCGCAGGGCGAACTCGCGCAGCACCTCGTCACCGATGTCGTGGCCGAAGGTGTCGTTGATCTTCTTGAAGAAGTCGATGTCGATCAGCAGGGCCGCGACCGGCTCGCCGCCCATCGCGGCCCGCTTGACCAGCGAGTCGAGCTGGCCGGACATGTAGCGACGATTGTGCAGCCCCGTGAGCTGGTCGGTGACGGCCAGTTCCAGGCTGTGGTCGAGATTGTTGCGCAGATAGTCGGTGTAGCGCTTGCGCTGGATCTGCGTCTTGACGCGGGCCGACAGCTCCTGCGGGTCCACCGGACGCGGCAGGATGTCGTTGACGCCGATTTCCAGCGCCTTGACCATGCGATTGCGATCATCGGGATCGACCATGGCCAGGACGGGGAGTTGGCGCGAGCGCTCCTCCGACCGCAGGGCGGCGGTGAAGCGCAGGCCATCGAAGCTCTTGGCCGCGGCGTTGACGATCACGAGGTCGACCGGGCCGCCGGCGCTGATCTTGGCCTTTTCGGGATCGCTCTCGATGACCGGACGATGCTCGACGCCCAGCTCGGCCGCGATGCGGGCGGCCTGGCGTTCATTGTCGTCGACGATCAGCACCCGGCCGCCCAGGCCGTCCAGTCGCGCGGCGGCGCCGGCGATGACACCCATGCGGCGGCCCGAGGCCTCGCGCTGGCGCAGTTCGTCGATCACCAGCTTGAAGCGCGTCAGGCTGCGCACGCGGGCGAACAGCATGACGTCGTCAATGGGCTTGGTCAGGAAGTCCGAAGCCCCCGCCTCCAGGCCCTGGATGCGGTCGCCTCGGCCGTCCAGCGCGGTGATCAGCACCACCGGGATGTGGCGGGTGGCGGGGTCTTCCTTGAGTTTACGGCAGACGGTGAAGCCGTCCATGCCGGGCATCATCACGTCCAGCAGAATGATGTCGGGCAGGTCTCGAGACGCCATGGCCAAGGCGGTCGGGCCATCCATGGCGCTGGAGACTTCATAGTACTCGGCCGTCAGCTTGGCCTCGAGCAGACGGACATTGGCTTCGATGTCGTCGACGACGAGGATCCGGGCGCTCATGCGGCGGGGACCTTGTCCAAGAGGCGCTTGATGGTGTCCAGGAAGTGGACCACCGAGATCGGCTTGGAGATATAGGCCTCGCAGCCCCCCTCGCGGATGCGCTCTTCGTCGCCCTTCATGGCGAAGGCGGTGACGGCCACGACCGGGATATGGGCGAGGTCGTCGTCTTCCTTCAGCCACTTGGTGACTTCCAGGCCGGAGATCTCCGGCAGCTGGATGTCCATCAGAATCAGGTCGGGCTTGTTGTCGCGGGCAATGGACAGCGCCGACAGACCCTCGCGAGTCTGCAGGGTCTCGTAACCCTGGGCTTCGAGCAGATCATGAAAGAGCTTCATGTTCAGCTCGTTATCCTCCACGATGAGGACCTTCTTCGTCATCCTTACCCCGACCAAAAGGTCACGTGGCGACGCCTAGGGATTCGCGTCGCCTTCCAGAACCAGTTGCCACGAATATCCTTAAGCCCCCGCTAATCGCGTTAAGACCCATAAGAGCATGGAACAACGCCACTCCGACCTTCAAGCCTGCGCCATTACGCCGACCGCGTCGCTGGTCATTGTCGATGTCGACGAGGTGCTGGCGCAGTTCATGCGCGGCTTCGGCGATTTCATCGCGCGTCACGGCTTCGAGCTGCGTGTTGATCGCTTCGCCCTGTTCCAGAACATCTACCGCCCTGGCGAGACGGAACACCTCGATCTGATCGCGGGCAAGGTGCTTTTCGACGATTTCTTCCGCGACGGGGCCGAGGATCTGCCGCCGGCGATCGGCGCGGCCGACGCCCTGGCCGATCTTTCGGCCCGCGCCGAGGTGGTGATCCTGACCAACGCACCCGAGCACGGACGCCTGGCGCGCGCCAAGTGGCTGAAGACTCACGGTTTCGACTACCCTCTGATCATCAACAGCGGCCCCAAGGGGCCGGCGGCGGCGGAACTGGCCGCGCGCACGTCGGGAAAGGCCGTCTTCATCGATGACCTTTTGCCGCAGCTGGAATCGGTGGCGGAGAAGGCGCCCGACGTCGGGCGGTTCCAGATGGTCAGCGACGAGCGCCTGCGCCCGTTCGCCCCGACCGCGCCCGATCGTCATGTTCGTATTGACGAGTGGCCCCGCCTGAAGGCCGCCATTGAGGAGCGTCTGTTCGCATGATCCGGTTCGGAGTCGATTTCGGCGGCACCAAGATAGAGATCGCGGCCCTCAGCGAGACCGGCCAGTTCGTCGCGCGGGTGCGCAAGCCCAATCCCGGCGACTACGACGCCGCGCTGGACGTGGTGGCCGGCCTGTTGGCCGACGCCGAGTGCATGGCGGGCGCGACCTGCGCGCGCCTGGGCCTGGGCATTCCCGGCTCGATCTCGCCGCGCACCGGCCTGATCCGCAACGCCAACAGCGTCTATCTGAATGGCCGCCCGTTCGGTCAGGACCTGGAGCAGCGCCTGGCGCGCCCGGTGCGCCTGGCCAATGACGCCAACTGCCTGGCCCTGTCCGAGGCCGCCGACGGCGCGGGGGCCGGGGCGAGCGTGGTGTTCGCGGTGATCATCGGCACCGGCTGCGGCGGCGGCGTCGTGGTCGACGGCAAGATCATCGAGGGCCACAACGGCTTTGGCGGCGAATGGGGCCACATGCCCCTGCCCTGGCCAAGGCCGGAGGAATATCCCGGTCCCGCGTGCTGGTGCGGCCGCAAGGGCTGCATGGAGAAATGGGTCGCCGGCCCGGCGTTCGCGCGCGACGCGGACTACCCCACCGGCCACGAGGCCATGGACGCGATTGAAGCCGGCGACGCCTCGGCCGCCGCGGCCCTGGACCGCTATATTGACCGCCTGGGCCGAGGCCTGGCCGCGATCTGCGACATCATCGATCCGGACGTCATCGTGCTGGGCGGCGGCATGTCCAATGTCGACGCGCTCTATGAACGCCTGCCCGCCGCCATCGCGCCGCACGTCTTTTCCGACGTCTTCGAGACTCCCGTGAAGAAGGCCGTCCACGGCGACAGCTCGGGCGTGCGCGGCGCGGTCTGGCTGTGGCCCCACGAAACCTGAGAACAGCGATGAAGTCCCTGTGCCGCGACTGCGGATGGACGGGCGAGGCCAAGGCCCCGCGCTGTCCGTCCTGTCAGTCGCCGCGCACCATCTTCCACGAAGAGCTGGGAACGCTGTCGATCGCCCACCTGGACTGCGACGCCTTCTACGCCTCGGTGGAAAAGCGCGACGATCCGTCCTTGCGCGACAAGCCGGTGATCGTCGGCGGCGGCAAGCGCGGGGTGGTGACCACGGCCTGCTATATCGCCCGGATGAGCGGCGCCCGCTCGGCCATGCCGATGTTCAAGGCGCTGAAGCTGTGCCCCGACGCCGTGGTCATCAAGCCCGACTTCGCCAAGTACAAGGAAGCCAGCAGGCGCATCCACGAGAAGCTGGACCGGCTGACGCCGCTGATCCAGCCGCTGTCGCTGGACGAGGCCTGGATCGACCTGACCGGCACCGAGCGGCTCCACGGCGCCACGCCCGCGGCGATGCTGGCGCGCGTGCAGGCCGAGATCGAGCGCGACATCGGCCTGACCGTGTCGGTCGGCCTGGCGCCCAACAAGTTCCTGGCCAAGATCGCCTCGGAACTGGACAAGCCGCGCGGCTTTTCCGCGATCGGCGCGGCCGAGGCCCAGACCTTTCTCGCGGACAAGCCCGTGGGCATGCTGCCGGGCGTGGGGCCGGCCACGGTGTCGAGCCTGGCGGAGATCGGCCTGAAGACCGTCGGCGACATCGCCGCCGCGGACCTCAAGCTGTTGGCCAACCGCCTGGGCTCCGGCGGCCTGCGCCTGCACCGCCTGGCGCACGGTCAGGACAGCCGGATGGTCGATCCCGACCAGTCGCGTAAGACGATCAGCGCCGAGACCACCTTCAACGACGACCTGCACAAGCGCGACGCGCTGGAAGACGAGCTGTGGCCTCTATGTGAGAAGGTCGCCAAGCAGGCGCGCAAGGAAGGCGTCGCCGGCCGCGTGGCCACGCTGAAGCTGCGCACGCCCGACTTCAAGATCCACACCCGCCGCCGCACCCTGGCCGTGCCGACCCAGACTGCCCGCACCCTGTTCCAGGTGGCGCGCGAACTGTTGGCGGCCGAGAAGCCCGGCCTTTCCTACCGTCTGATCGGCGCGGGCCTGACCGAGTTCGTCGACGCCGAGACCGCCGGCTCGGACATGTTCGCCGACGACGAGCGCCGCACGCTGAAGAACGAAACCGCCATCGACGCCCTGCGCGGCAAGTTCGGCGCGGCGGCCGTGTTCAGTGGGCGAGCCCTGAAGGGGCGCTAGCTGAGTCCCGGCCGCGGGGCGCCTCCCCCTCTTGCGCGACATCGCGCCGCGCACCATTTGGGCCTCTCACCCCGAGCCGTTTGCCTGCAAATGGCTCAAACCCCTAAAAATCAAAGCGTGGCAGGCGCCGAAACCGCTCACACTTTCGGCTGCCACGCTTTGGGAACCGTTCGCGCGCGGCCTTCGCTCTCCCAATCGTGAAGCCGTTTTCCGAGGCGCCCCTGTGCTAAAGCGGCGCAGACGCGTCTCGGCCTCTTCCAAAGCCGGCGCGTTTCCATATCTAATTCAGACAGGCGGGTGATTTGCCCGCCGGGAGAGAACAAGTCGATGGCCGAGCGAAAGCAAGGCGGACAAGGCAACGGCGCAGGATCTTCGGTCGTCACGGAAGTGAAGCCGAAGACGCAGAAGCCTTCGCTCTATCGAGTTCTGATTCTCAACGACGACTACACTCCCATGGAGTTCGTCGTTTACGTGCTCGAACGGTTCTTCAACAAGTCGCGTGAAGACGCCACGCGCATAATGCTCCACGTCCATCAGAACGGCGTGGGGGTGTGCGGTGTCTACACTTACGAAGTCGCAGAGACCAAGGTCGCGCAAGTCATCGACTCGGCGCGGCGCCATCAGCACCCTCTGCAGTGCACCATGGAAAAGGACTGAGGAGCCCACCCATTGCCCTCTTTTTCGCGCCCCCTGGAAGAATCCCTGCATCGCGCCGTCGCGTACGCCAACCAGCGTAAGCACGAATACGCGACGCTCGAGCATCTCCTGCTTTCCCTGACCGACGACGAGGACGCCGCCGGAGTTATGCGTGCGTGCGACGTTGATCTCACCGCGCTGAAGAAGAGCCTCTCGAACTATCTCGACGTCGAACTGGCCTCGCTGGTCGTCGACGACGACGAGGACGCCAAGCCGACCGCCGGCTTCCAGCGCGTGATCCAGCGCGCGGTGATCCACGTCCAGTCGTCGGGCCGCGAAGAGGTCACCGGCGCCAATGTTCTGGTCGCCATCTTCTCCGAACGTGAAAGCCACGCCGCCTACTTCCTGCAGGAGCAGGACATGACGCGGTACGACGCGGTCAACTTCATCGCCCACGGCATCGCCAAGAAGGCCGGCGCCTCCGAGCCCAAGAACGTCAAGGGCGCCAACGCCGGCTCGAACGCGGCCGAGGACGACGGCGAAAAGCCGAACGCCAAGACCGGCGGCGAGGCTCTCGAGGCCTATTGCGTCGACCTCAACGAAAAGGCCCGACAGGGCAAGGTCGACCCGCTGATCGGCCGCGCGAACGAAGTCGAACGCGCGATCCAGATCCTGTGCCGCCGCACCAAGAACAACCCGCTGCTCGTGGGTGATCCCGGCGTCGGCAAGACCGCCATCGCCGAAGGCCTGGCCCGCAAGATCATCACCAACCAGGTCCCCGAAGTCCTGGCCGGCGCCACCATCTACTCGCTCGACATGGGCGCGCTGCTGGCCGGCACCCGCTATCGCGGCGACTTCGAGGAACGCGTCAAGCAGGTGGTCAAGGAACTGGAGAACCACCCGAACGCGGTGCTGTTCATCGACGAGATCCACACCGTGATCGGCGCCGGCGCGACCAGCGGCGGGGCTATGGACGCCAGCAATCTGCTCAAGCCCGCGCTCGCCTCCGGCTCGCTGCGCTGCATGGGCTCGACCACCTACAAGGAGTTCCGCCAGCACTTCGAGAAGGATCGGGCCCTGGTCCGTCGCTTCCAGAAGATCGACGTGAACGAGCCGTCGGTGGACGACACCATCAAGATCCTCAAGGGGCTGAAGAGCTACTACGAGGACTTCCACAAGCTGAAGTACACGAACGACGCCATCAAGGTGGCCGTCGAGCTGTCGGCCAAGTACATCACCGACCGCAAGCTGCCCGACAAGGCGATCGATGTGATCGACGAAGCGGGCGCGGGCCAGATGCTGCTGCCGGAAGGCCGCCGCAAGAAGGTCCTGGGCGTCAAGGAGATCGAAGCCGTCGTGGCCAAGATCGCCCGCATCCCGCCCAAGTCGGTCAGCAAGTCCGACACCGAAGCGCTGAAGGAGCTGGAAACGGACCTGAAGCGCGCCGTGTTCGGTCAGGAAGACGCGATCATGCAGCTGTCCTCGGCCATGAAGCTGGCCCGCGCCGGTCTTCGCGACGCGGACAAGCCGATCGGCTCGTTCCTGTTCAGCGGCCCCACCGGCGTCGGCAAGACCGAAGCCGCCAAGCAGCTGGCCCAGACGCTCGGCATCGAAATGATCCGCTTCGACATGTCGGAGTACATGGAGCGCCATACCGTGAGCCGCCTGATCGGCGCCCCTCCCGGCTATGTCGGCTATGACCAAGGCGGCCAACTGACCGACGCCGTCGACCAGCACCCGCACGCGGTCGTGCTGCTCGACGAAATCGAGAAGGCCCACCAGGACGTCTACAACATCCTGCTGCAGGTCATGGACCACGGGGTTCTCACCGACTCCAACGGCAAGAAGGTCGATTTCCGCAACGTGGTCCTGATCATGACCACCAATGCGGGCGCCTCGGACGCCCAACGCCAGTCCATCGGCTTTGGTCGCGACAAGGTGGTCGGCGAGGAAGAGGCCGCCCTCAAGCGCCTGTTCACCCCGGAATTCCGCAACCGCCTCGACGCGGTCGTGGCCTTCAAGCCGCTGACGCCGGAGATCATCCGTCAGGTCGTGCAGAAGTTCGTCATGCAGATGGAGGCCCAGCTGGCCGACCGGAACGTGACGATCTCGCTGAGCGACGACGCGGCCGACTGGCTGGCCAAGAACGGCTTCGACGAGCTCTACGGCGCCCGTCCGCTGGGTCGCGTCATCCAGGAGCACATCAAGAAGCCCCTGGCCGACGACATCCTGTTCGGACGGCTGGTCCGAGGCGGCCACGTCAAGGTGGTCCTGGAAAATGGCAAGATCGCCTTCGAGATCGAGAGCACGGCCGATCCGAAAGCCAGCAAGACCGACGAAGCCGAACCGGCTTTGGTCGAATAGGCTTAAGTCGAAAGACCTAGCGAAGGGCCCGGAGCGATCCGGGCCCTTTTTCGTTTTCGGAAGGCCAGGAGCGCCTAAAGCGCCGCCGAAATCTTCGCCGCCAGGGCCTTCAACTCTTCGACGTCCGCCATGCCGCCCTCCCCGTGGCGGCCCAGGCCTTCGCCCTCGTAGCGGGGGATGACGTGGAAATGCAGGTGGAAGACCGTCTGGCCGGCGGGGGCGCCGTTGAACTGGGTGATGACCACGCCGTCGGGCTTCAGCGCCGCGACCACCGCGGCGGCGGCCTTCTGGGTCGCGCCGATCAACCGTCCCAATGTCTTGGCCTCGGCCTCTAGCAGGTTGCGAGCCTGCGAGGTCTTGGAGATCACCAGCATGTGGCCCCTCGCCTGAGGGAACACGTCCATGAAGATCAGCACCTGATCATCCTCGAACACCTTCACGCTCGGGATCTCGCCGCGGATGATCTTGGCGAAGATGTTGTCGGCGTCGTAGCGTCCGTCGAGGCTCATGACTGTCTCCCTTTGACGGAATGGTCGTAGCAAACCGCACGAGGCGCGCAAACCGTGGACACGACACCCCAAGGTCTGACCGAGCAGCAACAGAAGTGGTTCGCCTCCTTGAAGGCCAACCTGGAGCGCGAGACTGGCAAGACCCTCGACAACTGGGTCGAGATCGTCCGCCGCGAGTGCCAGGAGACCAAGCCGCGCGCCCGCACCGACTGGCTGAAGACGACCTACGGCGTCGGCCAGAACCGCGCCGCCGCCATCTTCTCCGTGGCTTTCCCGACGGAGATGGGCTGGGACGACGCCGACGGCCTGCGCACGGCGCTGTGGACCGACCCGGCCTCGACGGCGATCCTGGAGGCGGTCGAGGCCGCCGTCGCCGACTTGCCGGGCCTGGTCATGGGCCAGCGCAAGGGCTTTACCGCATGGTCGCGCAAGGCGCAGTTCGCGGCGCTGAAGCCCGTCAAGGGTGGTGCGGCGATTCTGGGCCTGGCGGTGGAGCCGGACGCCGCCCCAGGCCTCGCCGAACCCAGGAACGAGGGCTGGTCCGAGCGCCTGAAAGCCAAGCTGCCCCTCACCTCGCCCGCCGAGGTCGACGACACGGTCAAGGCGCTGCTGAAGGCGGCCTGGGAACGGTCCTGAGGCCTCAAGCTTCACCCTGGGAACGCACCTTCGCGGACGCCGTTCGGTCTTCCACATTCAAGGAGACCATGATGTCCAACGAAGCCGATCTGGCCGAGAAGTTCTGGAAAGCCCTGAAGTCGGACCGCACCGTGATGCTGGGCCTGCCCGATGTCGACCGCGGCCGCGCTCAGCCGATGACCGCCCAGATCGAGGGCGATCATTCCGGCCCGATCTGGATCTTCACCTCGTCGGAGACCGACTTGATCCACTCGCTGAGCAGCGAAGGCCGCGACGCCTTCATCCACTTCGCCGACAAGGGTCACCACCTGTTCGCGGCGGTCGACGGATCCCTGCGGATCGACACCGGTCGCGAGACCGTCGATCGCCTGTGGAACCCCTTCGTCGCGGCGTGGTTCGAGGGCAAGGACGATCCGAAGCTGCGCCTGCTGCGCTTCGAACCCCGCGACGCCCAGATCTGGCTGAACGAGCACAGCCTGTTCGCCGGCGTGAAGATGATGCTCGGGGTCGATCCGAAGACCGACTATAAAGACAAGGTCGGGGAAGTCCGGCTGAGCTAGTCGCTCTCGCGAGGCGGGTCTGGCGCGTGGCGGAACGGCGAATATTCTTCCGTCAGCATCGCGATGTCGCTTTCGACCGCCTCGCGCTCGCGTTCCAGGTAGCGGGCCACGGGCTCACGCAGGGCCGGATCGGCGATCCAGTGGGCCGAATAGACCGCGCTGGGCAGATAGCCCCGGGCGATCTTGTGCTGGCCCTGCGCCCCGGCCTCGACGCGCGGCAGGCCCAGCCGGATCGCGTGCTCGATGGCCTGATAGTAGCACAGCTCGAAGTGCAGGAACGGCACGTCCTCGGTGCAGCCCCAGTGGCGGCCGTACAGGCAATCGCGGCCCAGCAGGTTCAACGCCCCGGCGATCCACGGACCGCCCGCCCCCCCCTCGTCCAGGCGGCGGGCCATGATCAGCAGCACCTTGTCGGCCATCCGCTCTTGCAGCAGCGAGAAGAAGCGGCGGTTCAGATAGGGCCGGCCCCACTTCCGCGACCCCGTATCCATGTAGAAGCCGAAAAAGGCGTCCCAGTGATCCTCGGTCAGGTCGTCGCCGGTCAGGGCGACGATCTCCAGCCCATCCTGGGCGTCGCGGCGCTCGCGGCGGATGGTCTTGCGGCGGTTGGCCGACAGCGCCGCCAGGAAGGCGTCGAAGGTCGCGTAGTCGCGGTTCTCCCAATGGTACTGCTGGTCCTGGCGGAGCAGCATCCCGCGCTCGCCCATCCAGGCCCACTCGTCCTCGACCGGGAAGGTCACATGCAGCGAAGAGGCCCCCATGCGCTCGCACAGGGTCAGGGCCCCGCCCAGCAGGGCCGAGCGGCCCTCGTCGACATCCACATCGGGCCGCACGATCAGCCGCGAGCCAGTCACCGGCGAGAACGGCGAGGAGCACTGGAGCTTGGGATAATACCGCCCGCCGGCCCGCTCATAGGCGTCGGCCCAGGCATGGTCGAAGACGTATTCGCCTTGGCTGTGAGACTTCAGGTACAGCGGCATGACCGCCGCGACCTCGCCGGCCTCGTCCAGCACCGACAGGTGCTGCGACGCCCAGCCGGTGCGCGGCGCGACGCAGCCGCTTTCTTCCAGGATCGACAGGAAGTCGTAGCTGACGAACGGGTCACCGGTGGGGGCGGCGCAGGCGTCCCAGGCGGCCTTGCCGATCTCGGCGATCTCGCGATGGACGCGAACCGCCGACTGGACGCCCGGCCGGGCCGAACTCACGCCGTGAAGCCCTCGAAGATCAGGTTGTCGCAATGATCCTTCACGCCTTCCCACTGGTCGGGCGAGCGGACCGTCCAGGCGACGACCGGCATGCCCTTGGCGCGATATAGGTCGGCGCGGGCGCTGGGCAACATGTCCAGGCCAAGGGCCAGGAAATCGGGGCGCGCCAGCTCGACCTGCTCCAGCGCCGCCAGAGACTTGCGCATTTCGGGCGCCAGCTTGCGGGCGCCCTCGTCGTTCCAGCTGTAGCTGTCCAGGCCGCGCAGGATCTGCGGGTGGTGATCGGCGAACCAGGCGTGCGAGTAAGGGTTGAAGCCGATCACGGCGGTCGGACCGTTGTGGTCGACCAGCACGTCGGTGACCCGCTTCTCCAGCGGGCCAACCTCACCGAACGGCGTCTTCAACTCGATGAACACCATGGCGCGGTGGCCGATCAGGGTCAGCACGTCGGCCAAGGTCGGAATGGTCTCGTCCGTGCCCTTCAGGGCCATGGTCCCAAGGTCGGCGGCGGTGTGATCCCGCGGGCGGCCTTCCCGTCCGGTCATCCGTTCCAGGCGCTCGTCATGGAACACCACCGCCTCGCCGTCGGCGGTGAGCTGGACGTCAAGCTCGATGCCGTAGCCGCCGGCGCAAGCGGCCTGGAAAGCGGCGCGCGAGTTTTCCGGCGCGCCGTCCGGGGTCCAGAGGCCGCGATGGGCCACCGGCGGATCGAAGAGGCGCTCCCACGCCTCGCCGAAGACGTCGGTCGAGGGGCGTTCGCGCGAGCTCATCAGGCGATCTCCACCACCGCGTCGACTTCAACCGCGAAGCCGAGGGGCAGACGATAGACGCCCACCGCCGAGCGGGCGTGGCGGCCGGCGTCGCCCAGCGCCTCGACCATCAGGTCCGAGCAGCCGTTGATGACCTTGGGGATGTCGATGAAGTCCGGACCGGCCTGGACGAAGCCGCCCAGCTTCACGACTCGAACCACGCGGTCCAGGTCGCCGTCGCAGGCCGCCTTCATCTGGGCCAACAGGTTGATGCCGCAGATGCGGGCGGCCTTCTGGGCGGTCTCCAGGTCGACATCGACCCCGACCGTGCCCTTGATGCCGCCGTCGGCGTCCAGCGAGATCTGGCCGGAGATGTGGACGAGATTGCCCGTCTTGACGAAGGTCACGTAGTTGGCCACCGGCGCCACCGGCTGGGGCAGCTCAATTCCGATCGCCCTCAGGCGTTCCTCGACCTTCGACATTCACGCGCTCCACTGAAAGGCAGTGAGGCATGCTTAACGCGCCCCACCGGAGCGCAAAAGAGAAAAGGCCCGGACCTTTCGGTCCGAGCCCTTCCAATGGGGTGGGATCGAGCCGCAAGGCCCGAAACCAGAAGCGGCTCCTAGCGAGCGGCCTGGAACTTCTCGACGGCGGCGCTGGCGCGTTCGTTCAGCGGCTTCACCGAGTCCTTGATCGAGGCCGAGACGATCTCCGAGGCCTTGCTGACCTGGGCGATGTAGGCTTCCAGAGCGGTCTTGGCCCAGGCGGTCTGCAGTTCCATGGCTTCTTGGACGCTCTTGGCGCCGGCCAGCGACTTGGCGGCGGCGACCTGGTCTTCCATGGCCTTCTTCGAGTAGGCGAAGGTCTGGGCGCCCAGGGCTTCAGCGCCCTTGGTGGCCGCGGTCACCGAAGCGACGACGGCTTCCAGGTTCTTCTTCGAGTGGGTGTTGGCTTCGGCCAGGGCGGCCAGCGACTTCTCGACGCCGTCCTTGAACGCTTGGTTCGAGGCGGTGCTGAATTGTTCGACGGTGTTCTTGACGGTTTCGGCGGCGGCCATGGGAATTCTCCTGGGGAGGTGCGAAGGCGAGAAATCGGGGCGGGGCGAACAAGCGAGCTGCAACTCGCCCATCTGCGCTTTGGAACACCGTGGTTCTCTCATGTTGCAGTGCAGCAGTCAATGATTTTGTGCAGCGCACCATGACGTAACGTCATGCGCCCCCTCAAGCTGCAGCATTGAAAACACGCGCCTGAAATTTTCGCGCCCGCGGCAACATCGCTCACCAGTTGTTTACTTTAGCGAAAGGCCGCCTCCATCATGCTAATGGTCACGCGTGTGGCGGTGCGAAACCGCTTCCCAGTTCAGATGACGGACGTCGCTTCATGTTCGCCAAGCTTACCACCGCCCGTTCTTTCCTGGCCGTCGCCGGCCTCGCGCTCTCGTGCCTGTTCGGCGCCGTCGCGCCGACCCCGGCTTCGGCGGCCATACCGTACCTGCAGCTGAACGCTCAGGAACCGAAGTACGCGGCGATCGTGATCGACGCCAATTCGGGCGAAGTCCTTTACGACAAAAGGGCCGACAGCCCCCGCTACCCCGCCTCGGTCACCAAGGTGATGACCCTGTACCTGACCTTCGAGGCGCTGAGCGAAGGCCGCCTGAAGCTCACGGACCGAGTCGTCATGTCGCCCCGCGCGGCCGCCCAGGCTCCGACCAAGATCGGCATCTCGTCCGGCGACAGCCTGTCGGTCGACGAGGCCATCAAGGCCATGACGGTCAAGTCGGCCAACGACGTGGCCGTGGCCATGGCCGAGCGACTCGCCGGCAGTGAGTCGCGCTTCGCCGCCCTGATGACCCTGCGCGGTCAGGAACTAGGCATGCGCAACAGCCGCTTCGTGAACGCCTCGGGCCTGCCCGACAGCCGCCAGATCTCGACGGCCCGGGACCTCGCCATCCTGTCGCGCGCCACGATGCGGGACTTCCCGCAGTACTACAGCTACTTCTCGGTGAAGGGCTTCTACTTCCGGGGCAACTACGTCAAAGGCCACAACCGCCTGCTGGACAGCATGGACGGCTTCGATGGCCTCAAGACCGGCTACACCAACGCTTCTGGCTTCAACCTAGCCGGCTCGGCCGTGCGCGACGGCCGTCGCCTGATCGCCGTGGTCCTGGGCGGCCCCTCGACCGCCTGGCGCGACAACAACATGGAAGACCTGCTGCTGACCGGCTTCGACGTCATGAAGCGCCGGTCGCGCGGCGAGCGCACCACCATCGCCGCCAACATCTATGAGGAAGAGCCTTCGGGTCCGATCGAGCGTCCGTCCACCGAACAGGGTGACGGCGACCAGGCCGGCCTGCGGATCGTCCTGACCGAGAACCCCCGCAACCCCGGTCCGGTGAAGGTCTCCCCCACCCTGCGCGGCGCCCAGGAAGCCGCCAAGCCGGCCTCGAAGGCCGCCGCCAAGAAGCCGAAGGGCGAATGGGGCGTGCAGGTCGGGGCGTTCAAGTCCAAGTCGCTGGCCAACGACCAGCTGAAGCTGGTGCGCGGCCGCTTCGCCAAGATGGTCGCCGACGCCGAGGGCGCCGTCGAAGGCGCGGCCGGCGGCGCCTTCCGCGCCCAGTTCCAGGGCCTGACCTCGGACGCCGCCCGCGAGGCCTGCTCGGCCCTGAAGGCCAAGCGGATGCCCTGCATGGTGCTGTCGCCGCGCTGAGGCGGCTTCTACCGCTGAGACAAGAAACCCCGGAGGGCGACCTCCGGGGTTTTGCTTTTCTAGGCCTCGGCCATCACTCTCGAGATCAGCCGCGCCAGCCGTCCCACGCCTTCCTCGATCTGCGCGTCGGTCGGCAGCGAGTAGCTCAGGCGGATGGCGTTGGCCGTCTTCACCTCGGCGAAGAACGGCGCGCCGGGCACGAAGGCCACGCGCTCTTCGGCGATGGCCCGGGCCAGCAGGTCCGCGCCGTCGACACCCTCGGGCAGGTCGATCCACACGAACATGCCGCCGTCCGGATGCGACCAGGTCACGCCCTGAGGCATCGACCGCTCCAGCGCCGCCAGCATCACCCGCCCCTTGGCGCCATAGGCCCCGCGCAGGCGATGAAGGTGCTGGTCGTAGCCTTCGGACACCGCGCGATGGGCGACCATCTGGTTGATCGTCGAGACGTGCAGGTCCGCGCCCTGCTTGAGCAGAACCAGCTTCTCGATCACCGGCTTGGGGCCGCAGACCCAGCCGATGCGCAAGGCTGGCGACAGGGTCTTGGACAGGGTGCCCAGGAACAGGGTCCGGGCGTTGTCGATACCGCCGCGGCGCTTGATATCCAGCGACAGCAGGGTCGGCGTCGGCTCGCCGGCGAAGCGCAGCTCGC
Source organism: Caulobacter sp. FV1ye6ST (assembly GCF_058681225.1). Taxonomy (NCBI): domain Bacteria; kingdom Pseudomonadati; phylum Pseudomonadota; class Alphaproteobacteria; order Caulobacterales; family Caulobacteraceae; genus Caulobacter; species Caulobacter sp. FV1ye6ST. Next base: position 1,567,920 of record NZ_CM178733.1, on the reverse strand, counting down.
GATAGGCCGCGTCCTCGACCAGGGTCATGTCCAGCGTGGCGGCCTGGTCCAGCAGGGCCTCGCGCTCGTCCAGGGTCAGGCTGACGCCGGTCGGGTTGGCGAAGTCGGGCACGAAATAGCCGAGCGCGCCTTGCGGCAGGTCGGTCTCCCCGCTCGTCAGCGCCGCGTCCGGCAGGTCGCGATAGCTCGGCTGATATCCGTTGAAGGCCTGCAGCGCGCCCAGATAGGTCGGCCGCGCCACCACCACCGTATCGCCGGGGCTGATGAACAGCTTGCCGATCAGGTCCAGCGCCTGCTGCGAGCCGGCGGTCAGCATGATGTTGTGCGGTTCGCACGGCATGCCGTCGCGGGTCATGCGCTCGGCTATCCACTCGCGCAGCGGCAGATAACCCTCGCTGACGGAGTATTGCAGCGCCTGCTTGGACAGGACCGGATCGGCCAGCACGGCCTCGTACTCGGCCTGGATCCGCTCGGCCGGAAACAGGCTGGGATCGGGAATGCCGCCGGCGAACGACAGGATGTCGGGCTGGTCCAGCAGCTTGAGAAGCTCGCGGATCTCGCTGGCGTGGACGCGGTCCATGCGCGCGCTGAAGCGCTCGGCCCAGTCGATGGGTTGGTTGGTCATGGGAAGATCAAAGTCCGAAACTGAAATGACGCCATGAGCCGCGCGCGGCGACTCGCTCTGAACACGGTCAGAGCGTCATACCGAGCAGGTTTGGCCCGACGAGCGACGACGCCAGAAACGTTGGTTATTGATCATGGCGGAAGTCGTAGCTCAGCTTCGCCGCCTGATCAAACGATCCCGCGCGGCATTCAGCTGGGCCGCCAGGCCTTCGGTGCCGCCCTTGTCCGGGTGAGCCATCTGGATCAGGCGCATATAGGCCGCCTTGACCTCGGCCAAGGTCGCGTCGGGGCCGACGCCGAGGATGGCGCGGGCTTCGGACAGGCTCAACTCGGCCTTGGGCGGATGGACGACCTCGCGGCGGATGACCGGCCGGCGGCGGGCCTCGGTAACGCTCCACAGACCGATGACGCCCAGCACGATCCCCGTGCCCCAAGACCCGCGGATCGAGGCATAGGCCGCCCCGGCGAAGGCGGCGATCGAGGCCGCGCCCGCGCCGACCCGCCAGCCGTCGCCGTTGAGGAGCGCGCGCCCCTTCGGCCACAGCAAAAAGACGAGAATGGCCGCGCCCAGCAGCAGGTACAGCATCGGAGCTCCAGATACGAAAACGGGCGGCAGGGTCGCCCCAGCCGCCCGCTTCCTAACTTAGGCCAGCGCCTACTGCGCCGCCAGCAGGGTCTCGCCGGAATAGGCCGACAGGCCCAGGCTGTGCATCAAGGCGCGCAGTTCCTGGCGGGCGGCCAGGTGCTGCAGCGACACCGGCACGGGGCGCACCTGCGGCGACAGGTCGGCGATGGTCAGGCCGAACGGGAACAGCTCGCGATAGATGACGCGGTCGCGCAGGCCAGGGCCGATGCGGAAGCCGACGCGCTTGGCCAGGGCCGTCAGACGGTCCTCCAGACGCTTGCGGTTGCGGGCCTCGGTGGTGGCCAGGCGGTTGCGCAGCACCACCCAGTCCATGGCCTGGCGCTGGCCCGACAGAGCGCGCTGCTTGCGGCCTTCCCAGACGGTCAGCGAATAGAGGCTGGGCTTGGTAAGCTCCAGGGTCACCGGGTCGACGGTGCCCAGCATGTCGAAATCGACGAAGCTGTCGTTCATCGGGGTGACGACCAAGTCCGCGCGGCCGTGGGCCAGGCGCGTGATGGCGCTGTCGCCGCCGGGGGTGTCGATCAGGATGAAGTCGCATTCCTCCGCCGCGCGGGCGAAGGCGGCCTCGAAGCCGGCGACCTGCGCCTCGTCGCCCTTTTCGGCCAGGGCGATGTCGTTGTCGCTGAGGTCCAGCGCCAACGGCATGGGCAGGTCGAGCTTCTTGTTGGCGGCCCAGGCCCGGCGGTTCTCGAAGAACCGGCCCGACGTCCGCTGGCGAAGGTCCAGGTCCAGAACGGCGACCTTGGCGCCGCCGTAGAGCAGCGCGGTGACAAGGTGGACGGCGATGGTGGACTTGCCCGCACCACCCTTTTCGTTGCCGACGACGATGACGCGCGTTTCGGCCATGACTCGATCCTCAATGCATCGCGACTCGCGCGACCTTGGACTGAAGGTTAACACGATGTTACCGACGCCCTAGCGGGTCAACCGGCTCAATCCACAGGCATAATTGTCGCACCCCCAGCCCGGCCTCACGCAACGGACGGTGGACCTGCGCAAGCCACGAGGCCATAAGCGCGGCCTGTCCGCGTGGAGACCCAGCCATGACCCAGATCGTCCGCACCGTCGCGCAGATGCGCGAGCACGTCCGCGCCTGGAAGGCCGCCGGCCAGCGCGTGGCCCTGGTTCCGACCATGGGCGCCCTGCACGAGGGCCACCTGACCCTGATCCGCCTGGCCCAGCGGAACGCCGACCGGGTGATCGCCACCGTCTTCGTCAATCCCAAGCAGTTCGCCCCGCACGAGGACTTCGACGCCTATCCGCGCGGCGAAGCGATGGACGCCGAGAAGCTGGCCTCGGTCGGCTGCGACCTGATGTTCGCCCCCAATGGCGCGGAGATGTACGCCCCCGGCTTCGCCACGGCGATCACGGTCTCGGGCGTCTCCGAGCCCCTCGAAGGCGCGGCCCGGCCGCAATTCTTCGGCGGTGTCGCCACCGTGGTGGCCAAGCTGTTCATCCAGAGCCAGGCCGACGTCGCCGTGTTCGGCGAGAAGGACTATCAGCAGCTACAGGTGGTCAAACGGATGACCCGCGACCTGGACATCCCGATCGAGATCATCGGCGCCCCAACGGCCCGGGCTGACGATGGCCTCGCCCTCTCCTCGCGCAACGCCTATCTGTCCGCCGAAGAGCGCGCCGCCGCGGTGGCCCTGCCGACGGCGATGAAGGCGGCGGCGGCCGCCGTGGCCGCGGGCGGTCGGATCGACGAGGCCGAGCAAACGGCGACGGCCGCGCTGAAGGCGGCCGGCTTTGGTCAGGTTGACTATGTCGAGATCCGTGAGGCCACAGACCTTTCACGTCTGGGCCCCGGCCCCGTCGGCCAGACGAAAGGCCGCATCCTGGTCGCCGCGTGGCTGGGCAAGACGCGGCTGATCGACAATATGGCGGTGAACTGAGGTCGCGCGCCTAGAGCGGCCTGAGGGCGATCAGCAGCCCGGCGATCAGGCCCACGAACAGCATTCCCACGCCCAAGGCGGCGAAACCGGCCTTCATTGTCATCTCTCCCTTGTCCCCTGCGACAAGATGACACCCGCCCTGGTTGCCATTTAGATAACGACACACCTGAAAGTTATTCAGGCGAACATCACCACGCGCCCAGTTCGCGCAGCTGGCGGGCGAGATCCGGCGGAAGGTCGGCGGCTTCGCTCTCGGTCAGGTCCGGCGGCGCGTCCTCGGGCTTCAGATAGCGCCAGCCCTGGAAGGCCCGGCGCGGCTGGGGCGCGACGCGGATGATCGGCGGATCGACCGTGACCTCGCAGCGCGAGGCCGCGCCCTCCCCGACCGTGTCGATCGCCAGGATCTTCTGGCGGCAAAGAACCTGCCCCTTGAACACCCGATACAGCGAGCCGCCGTCCAGCACCTCGTCGATCCGTTTGGGCGTCATGCGGGTGTGCATGATCCAGGGTTGGCTCTCGTCCCTGTGCCAGGCCAGGAGATCGTCGATCGTCTCGCATCCGACGACCAGCTTGATGATGTGCAACGCCATGGGCGCTAGATAGCGCGCTTCCAGGGTAAGGCAACCGACGCATTCATCCGCCCGCTCTCGCCCCGTTGGGGAAAGCCATCGACGGTCCATAAGACACCGTTATCCCTTACGTATCGCGTTCATGTGGGGGCGTGATCCGAGCCTGGAGGGCTCCATACCGCCGTTTCGGACGCCTTGTGGGAGGCGCCCGCAGCGGCGGTCTTCGTTTGGGGGCTCGGGTTTTGAGCGCGGCCATGGGGTGGAAGTCGGAAACTCGGCTTTCGACCGCACCGCGCGGTCCGACGTCAGCCGGAAAGCGGACATCGCGAGGGGCTGAGAAGGGTGGATGGCGGCCCGTGCTCCCTCTCCCATAGGGAGAGGGCTGGGGTGAGGGGTTACGGCGCTCGACGGAGTGCCGGCACGCCGTCCACCTCGTAACCCCTCACCCTCCCACGCTTCGCGCGGGCGAAGGGGCTTTCTTACCGATCCTAAAAGCATCCCGTCATTCCCGCCACGCGGGCAGGAATGACGGTGAAGGGGGCGGTGGGGTCGAGGGGATTGGCGGCGCTCCATCCCCGGCGTTGGGGACATCGAACCCCACGAAATCAAGCGCTTGTCACTTTTACACACCCCTGAATGATCGGCGTTCAGAACGGCCGCACAATGCTTCCACCTCGTCGCGAGGAAAGGGCGCATGGCCAGCGACCGTTGCGGCGGCGGGGGGCGATCGAGCGGGCGCGTTCGTCGGCGCGGGGGAGACTCCGCAACTGCACCATCCCCGAGGTAGTCGACCCTGGAACACAGAAACGACGGTGGATGCAGGCCGAGGAGAGCGACAGGTTCGGGGAAACCCGGACATCCGGGACCAGGCTTCGCGATCCGGCCCGCCCGTCGGAGGCTTCAAGGGCGAACAGGCGCGAACAGCGTCGGGACGTCACGCTTCCGGATAACGACCGCGCGGAGCGTCTGACTTCGTCGAAACGGTATTTCTATTTTCCAACTCCGGACGCTGTCCGGCGCTCCGCGTCCCTTTCCTTGAGCTTCAGCGGCTGGCCGCGTGGAGGCGCGCCCGCGTGACTGGACTCAGCACAGGCCCCCACCTGACCTGCTGCGCAGGTCTGTCCGCCCCCAAGCGGGGCGGAGAGGACGCCGGGCCCTCTTCTCTCCTCCCCCTATTGGGGGAGGGGGACCGGCGAAGCCGGTGGAGGGGGCGCTCAGCCTGCCGCCGCTTCCAGCTTCGCCAGCACCACACCCTCGCTGACCTGGCCGCCGGCCACGGCCGTCAGCTCCGCCACCACCCCGTCGAACGGCGCGGCCAGGGCGTGTTCCATCTTCATGGCTTCCAGGGTCAGCAGCGTCTGGCCCTTGGTCACCGTCTGACCGGCCGCGACAGCAACCGAGACGATCTTGCCAGGCATCGGCGACAGGATCACCCCGTCCGAGGCCGCGCCCTCGCCCGCACCGCCGACCTGGGCCTCGAAGTCGAAGGTCTGGACGTCGCCGCCCTCGAACACCTGGATCGGCCCCTTGCCGTAGGTGGTCGGCAGGCGGGTGACCTCGTCGAAGGTCGCGCCGTCGGCGTGGCGGATGTCCCAGGACCAGTCCTCGGAGCCGCCGCCGATCAGGGCGACTTGCAGCGGCATGGCCTTGCCGTCGGCCGACATCGGCAGATGCATCGGGGCGCGGGGGGCGTTCATGCGGAAGCCCAGCAGCTTGGACGGCGCGCTCTCCCACGGATCGCGGCGCGCCTCGGCCTCGAGGAAGCTGTCCAGCCGCCAGCCGATCGCGGCCATGGCCGGCTCGTCGCTGAAGGTGCGCTCGACCAGCTCGTCCAGCCGCGCTTCGATGAAGCCGGTGTCTATCGTACCGTCGATGAAGTCCGGGTGGCTGGCGCACTTGGCCAGGAAGGCGGCGTTGGTCTTGACCGGCCAGACCTCGACCAGGGCGCAGGCCTCGGCCAGGCGCTGGGCCGCGTCCTCGCGGTCGGCGCCGTGGGCGATCAGCTTGGCGATCATCGGGTCGTAGAAGGGCGTGACCTCGCCGCCCTCCTCCACCGCGCTGTCGACGCGGACATCGCCTTCCGGCAGACGGAAGTGCTTCAGCTTGCCGGTCGAGGGCAGGAAGCCGGTGGCCGGGTTCTCGGCATAGAGGCGGGCCTCCATGGCCCAGCCGTCCAGCGTGATCTCGTCCTGCTCCAGCGGCAGCGGCTCGCCCGAGGCGACCAGCAACTGCCACTCCACCAGGTCCTGGCCGGTGACCATCTCGGTGACCGGATGCTCGACCTGCAGGCGGGTGTTCATCTCCATGAACCAGATGCGGTCGGCGCGCAGGCCTTCGGAGGCGTCGGCGATGAACTCGACCGTGCCGGCCCCGACATAGCCCACGGCCTGGGCGGCCTTGACCGCGGCGGCGCAGACGGCCTCTCGCGTGGCCTCGTCCATGCCGGGGGCCGGAGCCTCCTCGATGACCTTCTGGTGGCGGCGCTGCAGCGAGCAGTCGCGCTCGAACAGGTGGACGACATTGCCGAAGCTGTCGCCGAACACCTGCACCTCGATGTGGCGCGGACGAGTGACGTATTTCTCCAGCAGCACCCGGTCGTCGCCGAAGCTGGCGGCGGCCTCGCGGCGGCACGAACCGAGGGCGGCTTCGAAGTCGTCGGCCTTGTCGACCTTGCGCATACCCTTGCCGCCGCCGCCGGCCACGGCCTTGATCAGCACGGGGTAGCCGATCTTGGCGGCTTCGGCGGTCAGGCGCTCGACCGACTGGTCCTCACCCAGATAGCCAGGCGTGGTCGGCACGCCCGCTTCGATCATGACCTTCTTGGCGGCGTCCTTCAGGCCCATGGCCCGGATCGCCGAGGGCGGCGGACCGATCCAGACGAGGCCCGCGTCGATCACGCTCTGCGCGAACTCGGCGTTCTCGGACAGGAAGCCGTAGCCGGGGTGGATGGCCTCGGCGCCCATCTGCTTGGCGGCGGCCAGGATCTTCCTCGGATCCAGATAGCTCTCCTTGGCCGGCGCCGGGCCGATCAGGATCGCGGCGTCGGCCTCCATCACGAAGGGCGCGTGGGCGTCCGCTTCGGAATAGACGGCGATCGTCCGCACGCCCAACTCACGGGCGGTGCGGATGATGCGACGGGAGATCTCGCCTCGGTTGGCGATCAGGACGGAGGAGATCAAGGCGGAGACCTACATCTGGGAAAGGGTGAAGACCATCAGGCCGCCGACCAGAAGGCCGAAGGAGGTCATGCTGATCATCCAGACAATGAACGTCTTGAGCAGCGCGCCAATGATGCTGGAGCCATAGCCGCCCCGCAGGGTCTGGAAGAGGTTGATCGGCGCCCACAGCTGCACGATCCCGAGGAACCACGGCACCATCGCCCCGGGCAGCACGAACAGGATGGCGTAGATCAGGAACGAGAACGACAGCAGGTTCGTGGCGACCAGCAGGTGGTCGTAGATGAAGTACTGGCGCTTGTTGACGTAGACCAGCGCCAGGGAAAGGCCGGTGATCGGCAGCAGCAGCACCGCCAGGCGGTGCGCCCAGCCGAACATCACCAGCAGGAAGTAGTCCGGATTGGCGACGGCCTTGGCCAGGCCTTCCTTCCAATTGCCGAGCGCCTCGGCGCCGGAGGCGTACTTGCCTTTCGCGGCGTGCCCCTGCTCGGCGGCCTTGGCCTTGATCTCGGCTTGCTGCGTCTCGTCGGGAACGACAACGTTGAAGCGCTGCCCCCCGATCTGGGCGTCAGCGACCTTGTTGGCGCCGTCTGTCAGCGTCTCCGGGCTTTCGAAGCTGAGGTTGCGGATCTGCTCGGCGGCGGCAGAGTTCCGGCCGTGCAGCTTGGCGATGGCCTCTTCGGCGGCCTTGGGATTGTCCTGCACCGCCTGGGCCTCGGCCATATGACGGGCGTAGCGGTCCTGCGCCTTCTTGACGCCGTCGGCGTATTTAGCGGCGATCCTGGCCTTGTCGGCGCCCGCCTCCTTGAGGTTCTCGTCGCGAATCGTGGCGAGATCCTTAAGACGATCATCGCGGACTTCGGTCGCGTCCTTGCGGATCTCGTCGGCCTTGGCCTTGCGGCCGGCCGGCGTCGCCAGCAACTCAGCCGCCTTCTCCTCCTTCAGCTCCTGCTGATGGCGGATGCCGTGGATGGCGTGCTCGGCGGAAAAGATGAACAGCAGCAGGGCGACCAGGAAGGTGCGGAACGGCGGCACGTGCCGCACGATCCGGCCTTCCATGTAGTCCTTGGCCAGCTTACCCGGCTTGAAGAACAGCAGCGGCAGGGTGTTGGCCAGGCGACCGTCGAGGTGGAACATCCCCTCGATGGCCTCCCAGAGCAGGTGCAGGATCGACCGGTGATGCGTGTCGGCGTTCTGGCCGCAGGAGTAGCAGTACCAGCCCTCCAGGGGCGTCCCGCAGTTCTTGCAGGGCTCGCCCTGCTTATCGAACGGGTGCTGCTTGGGACGAATAAAGCTCGCCGCCGAGTCCGCTGCCCCTGCTTCCAGATCCGCCGCCGTCATCACGCCCCCTCAAGCCCCAGAAGTTGAGTCTTACTCAGCCCAGGAGGGTTTACGACGGGCGAGGAAGGCGCGCACCCCTTCTTGGCCCTCTTCCGACACACGGCGGCGAGCGATGCGCTTGGCGCTCTCTTCGATCAGGCCCTTGTCGATTTTCTGGCCAGCGAAGTCGTTGACCAGGGCCTTGGCGTCGCCGATCGCGCCGGGAGCGCAGGGCGCCATTTCCTCGATCAGGGCGTCGCGGGCGACTTCCAGGCTGGCGACGTCCTCGAACACTTCGTCGACCAGGCCGTAGCCCCAGGCTTCGTCGGCGTCGAACACCCGGCCGGTGGCGAACAGCAGCTTGGCGGTGCGCGGACCCAGGGCCTGGATGACGTACGGGCTGATGGTCGCCGGGGTCAGGCCCAGCTTGACCTCGGAGAACGAGAACTTGGCGTCCATCAGGGCGATGGCGTGATCGCAGGCGGCCACCAGACCCGCGCCGCCGCCGAAGGCCGGGCCCTCGACCAGGGCCACGGTCAGGGCCGGAATGTCGTGCAGCGCCTTGAGCATGTGGGCCAGTTCCAGGGCGTCGGCGCGATTGTCGTCCTCGTCCTGCTCGATGGACGCGGCCATCCAGTCGAGGTCGGCGCCGGCGCTGAACATGCCGCTGACGCCGCGCAGGAAGACGATCCGCACGCCCTCGGCCCCGTGCAGGGTCTCGAACGCCTGACGCAGGCCCGAGATGGTCTCGGCGTCGAAGGCGTTTTTCTTGTCGGGCCGGTTGATCCAGACCGTCACCGCGCCGTCGGGCGTGCTGTCGATGTGGACGAGCGGAGTCATGGTCTCTGTGTCGTTCACTTCAACGATGGGGTCGGCGATCGGGTTGGTCATGGTGGTTCGTTCCTGTCTAAGCGCTACATCCGGAAAACGCCGAAGGTGGTCTCCGGGATCGGCGCATTCAGCGACGCCGAGATTGCGAGGCCCAGCACGTCACGGGTTTGCGCCGGATCAATGATGCCGTCGTCCCAGAGCCGCGCCGTGGCGTGATACGGATTGCCTTCATCCTCGTAGCGCTGGCGGATCGGCGTCTTGAAGGCTTCCGCCTCCTCCGGCGTCCACTTGGCGGCGTCGCGGTGCACGGTGGCCAGCACGCTGGCGGCCTGCTCGCCGCCCATCACCGAAATCCGGCTGTTGGGCCAGGTGAACAGGAAGCGCGGGCTGTAGGCGCGGCCGCACATGCCGTAGTTGCCAGCACCGAAGCTGCCCCCGATCAGGACGGTCAACTTCGGCACCTCGGCCGAGGCGACGGCCGTGACCAGCTTGGCGCCGTCCTTGGCGATGCCCCCAGCCTCGTACTTGCCGCCGACCATGAAGCCAGAGATGTTCTGCAGGAAGACCAGCGGGATCTTGCGCTTGCAGGCCAGCTCGATGAAGTGCGCGCCCTTCACGGCGCTCTCGCTGAACAGAACGCCGTTGTTGGCCAGGATCGCCACCGGCTGGCCCCAGATGCGGGCGAAGCCGCAGACCAGGGTCGTGCCGTACAGCGCCTTGAACTCGTCGAACTGGCTGCCGTCGACGACGCGGGCGATGACCTCGCGAACGTCATAGGGCGCGCGGACGTCGGTCGGGACGATGCCGTAGAGCTCTTCCGGATCGTACAGCGGCGGCTCGGACTCGGTGATGACCAGTTGTTCGGGCTTGGTGGTGTTGAGGTTGGCGACGATCAAGCGGACGATCTCCAGCGCGTGCTCGTCGTTCTCGGCCACGTGGTCGACGACGCCCGAACGGCGGCCATGGGTGTCGGCCCCGCCCAGTTCCTCGGCGCTGATCACCTCGCCCGTGGCGGCCTTCACCAACGGCGGACCGGCCAGGAAGATGGTGCCCTGGTCGCGGACGATGACGGTCTCGTCGCTCATCGCCGGGACGTAGGCCCCACCAGCGGTGCACGAACCCATGACGCAGGCGATCTGCGGGATGCCCACGGCGCTCATCCGCGCCTGGTTAAAGAAAATGCGGCCGAAGTGGTCGCGGTCGGGGAAGACCTCGGCCTGGTGCGGCAGGTTCGCGCCGCCGCTGTCGACCAGATAGACGCACGGCAGGCGGTTCTGGGCGGCGATCTCCTGGGCCCGCAGGTGCTTCTTCACCGTCATCGGGAAGTAGGCGCCGCCCTTAACCGTGGCGTCGTTGGCCACGATCATCACCTCGCGGCCCGACACGCGGCCGACGCCGCAGATCATGCCCGCGCCCGGCGCTTCTCCGCCATAGAGGTCGCAAGCCGCGAGTTGGCCGATCTCCAGGAAGGGGGAGCCGGGATCCAGCAGGCGTTCGACCCGCTGGCGCGGCAGCAGCTTGCCGCGCGATGCGTGGCGCTCACGCGAACTCTCGGGACCGCCCAACGCCGCCTCGGCGACCTTGACCCTCAATTCCTCGGCCAAGGCGCGGTTGTGGGCCGCGTTGCGGGCGAAAGCGTCACCGGACGCGTCAATAGCGGAGTTCAACTTCGGCATGACCGACGATTAGCCTCTTCCACCCCATCCCGGAAGTCGTAGTTTTTTGGACCCTGAAGAGAAGATTTCGAGCCAAATCCGTTCTGGGACATTTCAGCTTCGGGATCAACAGTTGCGCCTGATCGCTCCCCCGTGGTCAAGCCTGCCCGAAACCGCTAGCGTCCGCGCCGTGGAAACGCCCCTGCCCGACGACTCGGCCCTGTCGCGCCTGTTCGCCCGAGAGCGGCGGACCGGGGCGGCCGCGTGGTTTTCGCTGCCCGGCGGAGCGACCCTCTTCCGGCCCGGCGAAGAGGCCGACCAGCTCTATTTCCTGAAGACCGGGCGGCTGGGCGCCTTCCGCCATGAGGAGGGCCAGGAGTCGCAATTCCTGGGCGTGATCCGCCCTGGTGAGCCGGCCGGCGAGATGGCTCTGATCGGCGGCAGCGCGCACTCGGCCTATATGGTCGCCTTGCGGGACAGCGAGGTCCTGTCCCTGCCCCGCGACGATTTCTTCGAGGCCGCCGAGGAAGACCCGCACGTGATGCTGGAGCTGTCGCGGCTGATGATCCGCCGCACTCGCCAGGCTCAGACCCACGCGGCGATCGGCGATCCGTCGGTGTTCGGATTCATCGCGGTCGAGTCCGGCGCGGCGATCCGGCCGGTCGTCGAGCGTCTGGCCCGCTGCATCGAGGCCCTGGGCTATTCGGTCACCGTCGAGGGCTGCGAGTCGCAGCTGGCTCCGACCGAATGGTTCAGCAATGTCGAGCGCGAGCACGACTTCGTCCTCTATGTCGCCGAGGCAGATGAGACCGCCTGGAAGCACGTGGTCGGCCGCCAGGTGGACCGGCTGTTCCGGATCGGGCGCGGCGACCGTAAGCCGCCGGCCGAAATACCCTCCTACGCCTCGGGTCCGTTGCAGGCCCAGCGGCTGGTCGACCTGATCCTGCTGCAGTCTGCCAGCCTGCCGCGGCCCAGCGGCTCGGCGGCCTGGATGGCCGCGACTCAGGCCGCCCGGCTGTTCCACCTGCGCGAGAACGGCGTGGCCGACATGCAGCGCCTGGCGCGGGTGCTGACCGGCCAGTCGGTGGGTCTGGTGCTCTCCGGCGGCGGCGCGCGGGCCTATGCCCATATCGGCGCGATCCAGGCCATGCGCGAGCGCGGCGTACCGATCGACTTCGTCGGCGGCGCCTCGATGGGCGCGATCGTGGCGGCCGGCATCGCCATGGGCTGGGACGACGGCGAGCTGGAGCACCGCATACGCAAGGCCTTCGTCGACACCAGCCCGCTGGACGACATCGCCTTCCCCCTGATCGCCATGACCCGCGGCGAGAAGGTCAGGGCGCGGCTGGACGAGCATTTCGGCACGGTCGACATCAGCGACCTGTGGCTGCCGTTCTTCTGCGTCTCGTCGAACCTGACCTCGGGCGCCTATCAACTGCATCGCACCGACGACCTCCAGGCGGCGCTGCGGGCGTCGATCTCGCTGCCGGGCGTGATGCCGCCGGCCACCGAAAATGGCCAGGTGCTGGTCGACGGAGCCGTGATGAAGAACTTCCCGGCCGACGTGATGCGATCCTTCCAGCTGGGGCCGATCGTCGGCGTCGACGTCACGCGGGGTCGCAGCATCACCGCCGACGACATCATCGTGCCACCCTCCTTGTGGAGCTGGATCGTGTCGGGCGAGTGGCGCAAGGGTCCGCCGATCGTGGCCTTGCTGATGCGCGCCGCCACGGTCACGACTGGCCGCGATCTCGCCGCCGCCCGTGAAGCCACCGACGTGCTGATCACGCCCAAGCTGGAGGGCGTCGACATCCGCGACTGGCGCGCCTTCGAGCCCGCCGTGAAGGCCGGTTACATGGCCGCCAGCCAGGCGCTGGACGCCCTGCACAAGCCCGTCGATGAACTGCGCCGCAGGCCCAGCCTGGCCGAGAAACGCGCGGACGCCACGCTGCACCCAGGTCGCTAGAGGCTCACGCCTTTCGAGCGACGATGAACAACCGCTTGAACGGAAACAGCGTCACGCCATCTTCGCGGCGCGGATAGTCTCGCGCCAGCCGGGCTCGCCAAGCGTCGAGGAACGGCTTCTTCTCCTCGTCCGGCAGTGCGTCAAGATAGGGCCGCAAGGTCGTGCCCATCGTCCAGTCGACGATCGGGTCCTGGCCATGCAGGGCGTGCAGGTAGGTCGTGGTCCAGATGTCGACCTCGGGACAGGTCGGCGCCAGCCAGGCGTAGTAGTCCTCGGGCGCGTTGGCGTGGCGCACGCCTTCGACCCCGCTCAGCCACGCCGCCCACGGTCCGTCGGCGGCGATCTCGGCCAACGCACCGCGCCAGCCCAGCCCGTCCGCCACCGGCATCTGCACGGCCAGCTCGCCGCCGGTCGCCAGGGCCGCGGCCAACCGCGGGATCAAGGTCCCGTGGTCATCCACCCACTGTAGGGCGGCGTTGCTGAAGATCAGGTCGGCCGGAACGTCGGGCGCGAAGCTGGCGATATCGCCCCGCACCCACTCGACCCGCGTCGGCAGGGCCTTGGCCCGCGCCAGCATCTCCGGACTGGCGTCCAGGCCCCGCACCCGCGCCGCCGGATGCCGCGCGGCCAGCAGAGCCGCCTGCTCGCCTAGACCGCAGCCCAGGTCCCAGATCTCGCGTGGCTGCAGGTCGCGGGGAATAGCCGTCAGCAGGTCCAGCGCCGGCCGCTCGCGATAGCGACGATAGAGGGCGTAGACGTCGGGATCCCAACTGGCCATCGGCGCTCCAATATGTTGGCCCTGCGACAATCCGCCGAGGTGCAACCAAGGCTTTTGTGAAGAATTCTTCTCAAAGGCGAGGATTTACCATACGGTCCGAGTCAGATCCCCGACAGAGGGATTAAAGGGAAGGATTCACGCGGCATGCTTACCCCCATAAACTTCACCCCGAACGGCCATTCGGCCCGGGCGACTGGTGCGCGTCGTATCAACCTCAATCGTCCCCTGGCCGTGGGCGCGGCCTTCGCGCTATGGGCGGCCATTCTGGTGGGCTTCAAGCTGCTGACGATCTGAGCACGGCATTTGGGCAAGACCAGCGCGACGTCTCGTCGCGGTCGACTCCCCCTTTTCATCCGCGAAATCGGGTCCATATTCGAGTTGTGTTGTTCAACCAACTGAAAGGAGGTGACCAGTGTCTCATTGTCTCCAACCGCGGTCGCAAGTCGTGACCTGGAGCCTTGTGAGTGAGGTCTCCGCCTAGGCGTTGAGCGCCCAAGGTTTCCAAGTCACGCGCTGCGAAAGCGGCCACGACGATGGAGGGCCGTCCCGAGCGATCGGGGCGGCCCTTTTCAATTCCGGTTAGGCCCCGATCAGCTCGCGGCCGATCAGGAAGCGGCGGATCTCGTTGGTGCCCGCGCCGATGTCGTAAAGCTTGGCGTCGCGCAGCAGGCGCTCGACCGGCCACTCCTTGGTGTATCCCGCGCCGCCGAGGGCTTGGATGGCTTCCAGCGACACCTTCACGGCGTTCTCGGACGCCATCAGGATCGCGCCGGCGGCGTCGAAGCGCGTGGTCTTGCCGGCGTCACAGGCGCGGGCCACGGCATAGACATAGGCCCGGGCCGAGTTCAGGGCCACGTACATGTCGGCGATCTTGCCCTGCATCAGCTGGAACGAGCCGATGGCCTGGCCAAACTGCTTACGGTCGCGGACATAGGGCAGGACGATGTCCAGACACGCCTGCATGATGCCCAGCGGCCCGGCGCTGAGCACGGCGCGCTCGTAGTCCAGACCGCTCATCAGCACCCCGACGCCGCCGCCGACCGGGCCCATGATGTTTTCTTCCGGGATCTCGCAGTCCTCGAACACCAGTTCAGCGGTGTCGCTGCCGCGCATGCCCATCTTGTCCAGCTTCTTGGAGACGCTGAAGCCCTTCATGCCCTTCTCGACGATGAAGGCGGTGATGCCGCGGCTGCCTTCGCCCGTCTTGGCGTAGACCACCAGGGTGTCGGCGTGCGGGGCGTTGGTGATCCAGAACTTCGTGCCGTTCAGGACGTAGCGGTCGCCACGCTGTTCGGCGCGTAGCTTCATCGACACGACGTCCGAGCCCGAACCGGCCTCGCTCATGGCCAGCGAGCCGACATGCTCGCCGCTGATCAGCTTGGGCAAGTAGCGCTGCTTCTGGTCGGGCGTGGCCCAGCGGCGGATCTGGTTGACGCAGAGATTGGAGTGCGCGCCGTAGCTCAGGCCCACCGAGGCCGAGGCACGAGAAATCTCCTCCATGGCGATCACGTGCTCAAGATAGCCGAGACCCAGGCCGCCGAATTCTTCCTCGACCGTTATGCCGTGCAAGCCCAGATCGCCCATGGGGACCCAAAGCTCACGGGGAAATTCGTTGGTCTCATCGATCTTCGCCGCCAGCGGCTCGATCTTGTCGGCGGCGAAGCGAGCCGTGGTCTCGCGGATCGCGTCGGCCGTCTCGCCCAGCGCGAAATCCATCGAGGGCGCGAAATTCGTCATGATAGCGGCTCCCAAAGCACGAACGCCCGTCGATCACGCGGACCTACGGGCGTTCTTGCTCAATTTCCGCGAGGGAAGCAAAGAAACTATTCTTCGTCGCCCATATCGGGCCCAGCAAGGCGGCGAAGAAGAAGATAAGCCGAAACCACGAAACAGATCGCGCCGATCATGCTCGCGCCGTAGCCGAACATCTTGACGCCGGTGTCCGAGCCCGCGGCCACGGTCAGGATCCACAGGACGCCGCCGCCGAACAGGGCCAGACCCAGGATGCCCAGGCTGACCAGCAGGCTGGTGTTGCCGAAGCGGGGAGCCTCGGCCGGGATCATCGAGACGTCCATCGGCCGCAGGTCGACCTCTTCGCTGGTCGAGAAGCCGCCGAGGTTGAACACCGACGAATTGGCGGCCGGACCGCCGAACAGGGTCGGCTCGCTCTGCACCGGCTGCGAGGCCGGCGCGAAGCTTTCGACCGGCGTCGGCTTTTCGACCTCCTCGACCGGCTGCGGCGTCAGGCGGAACGGCGTGAACTCGACGGGCGCCGTCGCCGGCTCGACCGACGTCGTGGTCGTTTCGTCCTGGAACAGGACTGGCGCGGGCTCGGTGACCGCAGGCTGGGCCGGCGCCGGGGGTTCCGGCAGACCCAGATCGTCCAGGCGCACGGGCTGAGGCGCGGTCGTGGTCGTCCTCGGGGCGGCCAGCGGCGCATCCGGCAGAATGGCCTCCAGGCGCGCGGCGACCGCGGCGGCCGACTGTTCGGTGGCCGTGGGGCCGTCCTCTTCCGGAACGACCACGGTCAGCGGCAGGCCGTCCTCGCGCTGAGCGACGACGCGGTCGCCCTCGGTACGAGCATTGACGGCGACCGGAGTCTGTTTCGGCACGGCGCAGCTGGCGTCGTAGTCGACCTTCGGGCGCAGCACGGGGCTGGGCGCGGGCACCCATTCGCCGTTCGCCGGCGTCAGGAACAGGGTCTTTTCGGCCGAACGTCGGCGGACCAGGGCGTCGATGACGATCCGCTCGCCCTCGAAATCGGCCTTGCGCCACATCTCCATCGCGCACGCGGCTTGCAGCAGCGAGCCCTCGTTGATCCGTCGCAGCACGCCCGAACGGAGGAAGTTGTCGACACCGATATTGAAGGCGAAGCAGGCCAGCGCATCGAACTGGTTCTGGTTCAGCGGCGCGTAGGTGTGTTCGTTGACCGAATGGGCGACCGAGATCAGGTCGTAAAGCAGCAGGGCCTCGGCGTCCTTTTCAGAGACGGAGGCGCCCTCGCGAGCGGTCAGGGTGTGGCCATAGCCGACCGTCCAGCGCCCATCGGGGAGCTGTGCGGCCTTCTGACGATAGCCCTCGAATCTCTTGATGAGATCGACGGCCGTCCGGGTGACCTGATGGCGCGGTTTCATCGCGGAGTTTGACCCAGTTTGAGACAGACGCGGGTGCGTTCGCCTGTCCCGGCGCAAGGTCGGCGCCAGTTTTCAACAGCGCCCCTAGAAAACCGTCAGTGCAGCAGCAGGGCCGCGATCAGCAGCACCGCGAAGAAGCCCGTGAAGTCGGTCAGGAAGGTCACGAAGATCGAAGACGAAACCGCCGGATCGCGCCCCATCTTCTCCAGGGCCAGCGGCATCAGGATGCCCCCCAGGGCGGCGGTGAAGATGTTGGCGATCAGGGCGGAACCGACGATGATCGCCAGCTTGCCGTGATGGTCCTGGGGACCGAAGAACAGATAGGTCGCCGCGCCCATCACAAGGGCCAGGCATACGCCGTTGACCAAGCCGACCAGCAGTTCACGCAGCACGATCCTGCGGGCGTTGGCCGTGGTCAGCTCCTTGCTGGCCAGGGCGCGCACGGCGACGGCCAGGGTCTGGGTGCCGGCGTTGCCGCCCAGGGACGAGACGATCGGCATCAGGATGGCCAGGGCGACCAGCTGGGCGATCTCGGCCTGGAAGATGGCGACGCCGCTGACGGCCAGGGTCGCCGTGGCGAGGTTCAGCATCAGCCACGGCAGGCGCGACTTGACGATCTCGATCACCGAAGCGTCGCGACCGGCGTCGGACACGCCGGCCAGGGCCAGGATGTCTTCCTGGGCCTCGTCGCGAATGACCTCGACGATGTCATCGACGGTGATCTGGCCCACCAGCCGACCGCCCGGGTCGATCACCGGGGCGCTGATCAGGTGGTACTTGTCGAAGATGTAGGCGACCTCTTCCTGGTCCATGCCGACATCGATTTCGGTCGCTGCTTCCATCAGCTCGGCCAGCGGCGTCTCGCGACGGCTGCGCAGCAGGATGCTGATCGGGATCGCGCCGACGGGCTTGTAGGTCGGGTCGACCACATAGACGTCGAAGAACAGCTCGGGCAGCTGATCGCCCGAGTCGCGGACGTGGTCGATGGTCTGGCCGACGGTCCAGAACTCCGGCGCGGCCAGGAACTCCCGCTGCATCAGGCGGCCGGCGGTCTCGTCCTCGTAGGACAGGGTCGTCTCGATGGCCGCGCGATCGATCTCGCCCATGGCCGCCAGCACCTGGAAGCGCTTGGTGTCGTCCAGGTCGTCGATGACGTCGGCGGCGTCGTCGGTGTCCAGTTCCTCCAGCGCCCGGGCCAGGGTCACGGACGGGGTGGCCTCAAGGACCTCCTCGCGGATATTGTCTTCCAGCTCCGAGATGATCTCGCCCAGCGCTTCGGGATCGAGCAGCGGAATGACCTGCTCGCGATAGTCGGCGGTCAGAAAGCCCATCAGGTCGGCGACGTCGGCCGGGTCCAGGGCGCCCACCAGCTCGCGCAGGCGCTTGCTGTCGCCGCTGTCGGCGGCGTCGATCACCATCTCGACATATTCGGGATTGAGGGCGTAGTCGTCGCCGAGGGCGAGATCTTCCAGCTCCTCGGGGGTTTCGGTCTTGGCCAGAGGGATCTGGGTCAGCGGGATGTCGTCCAGCACGTCGTCGGTCAGTTCGGCGGTGTCCCGGGTCATGGGGGCCTCCTGAGCTCTTAGAGCGCGTGGTTTCGTTGCGGCTGGGTCCGATGAAGCGCGCTTGGGGCGAAACCAAGGCCAGAAACGATTAGAGCGCCCCTAGCGAGTCGGAAACCGATTTCGCCGGGAGCGCTCTAGTCTGTGTTCAACACTGGTGCGGTCGAGAAGACTCGAACTTCCACATCTTGCGATACAGCGACCTCAACGCTGCGCGTCTACCAATTCCGCCACGACCGCTCGTGGTGAGGGGCGGCAGGTAGCAAACTGAATCGGGTTTGGGAAGTCGGAAGTTCGCGTCTGGCGAACTTACCCCCCGCGACGCCTTAGGCGCCGCCGGCCATGTAGTCGTAGACGTCGGCCGCGCGGGTCACCTGGATGGCGATGCGGTCGTCGCTGATCTGGATTTCGCCCCGCGCGATCGGGTGGTTGTTGGCCAGGATCCACACTTCGTCATTGGTCTTGGCGTCCAGCGGGATCACCGCGCCGCGACCCATGCGCAGGAGCTGCTGCATAGGCAGGATCGAGCGCCCCAGCAGAACGGAGATCTCGACATTGACGGCGTTGACCTGGCTCACGAAGTAAGACCCTTGAACTGACACACGCGACCGACCGGGTCGCAACCGTCTCGATTGCAAGATTAGGGCCGTATGCTTGCTCTCCCGTTAAGCGCTGAAAATACTGGGCTTCCGACCATGGGACGCGATGACGCGGCGCCGGTTGGCTGGGCGGTTTCGACCGACTACGTGCCCTACCCGGCAGCGGTTGCCGCCATGGAGGCCCGCGCCGCCGACATCGCCGAGGGAACGGCGGGCGAGCTGATCTGGCTGCTGGAGCATCCGCCGCTCTACACATCCGGCGTCTCGGCCAAGGCGGGCGACCTGATCGAGCCCGACCGCTTCCCGGTGTTCGAGAGCGGGCGCGGCGGGCAGTTCACCTATCACGGCCCCGGCCAGCGCGTGGCCTATGTCATGCTGGACCTGACGAAACGAGGCCGTGACGTGCGCGCCTTCGTGGCGGCGCTGGAGGCCTGGATCATCGACGCCCTGGCCGCCTTCAATGTCACTGGGGAACTGCGCGACGGCCGGGTCGGCGTCTGGGTCGAGCGCAAGGGCGTCGGCTGGAGCCGCGAGGACAAGATCGCCGCCATCGGCGTCAAGCTGCGCAAGTGGGTCAGCTTCCACGGCGTCAGCCTGAACGTCGAGCCCGACCTTGGCCACTTCTCCGGCATCGTGCCCTGCGGCCAGACCGAGCACGGCGTAACCAGCCTGGTCGACCTGGGCCTGCCCGTCACCCTGGACGAGGCCGACGCGGCCCTGAAGGCCAGCTTCGAGAAGGTGTTCGGCCCGGTCGAGGATGCGGACGCGCCGGTTTAGGGTCATGCGTTTTCAGCCTCACGCGGCGGGCCGCTGAAGATGATGAAAGGGACGCGGAGCGCCGGGCCACGCCCGGTGTAGGGGTAGAAAGTACCGTTTCGACGAAGCCAGACGCTCCGCGCGATCGTTGTCCGGAAGCGTGACGTCCCGACGCTGTTCGCGCCTGTTCGCCCTTGAAGCCTCCGACGGGCGGGCCAGGCCGCGAAGCCTGGTCCCGGATGTCCGGGTTTCCCCGAACCTGTCGCTCTCCTCGGCCTGCATCCACCGTCGTTTCTGTGTTCCAGGGTCGACTACCTCGGGGATGGTGCAGTTGCGGACCCAAGTCTCCTCGAGCCCGCGCCGACGAGCGCGCCCGCTCGATCGCCCCCCGTCGCCGCAACGGTCGCTGGCCATGCGCCCTTTCCTCGCGACGAGGTGGAAGCATTGTGCGGCTGTCCTGCGCGCCGATCATTCAGCGGTGTGTAAAATCGACAAGTGTCTGATTTCGTTGACTTCAAGATCGCGAACGCCGGGGATGGAGCGCCCTCTATCCCCGCCCGCCAGCCAAATTCTTGTCATCCCGGCCCTACGCTGCGCTTCGGCCGGGATGACAAGAATTGTGCGACCTAGATCGAGATCGTCTTCAGCGGGTTCGCACCATAACGATTGGCGCCCTGCTCGCCGCCCATGACGCCCAGCTCGACGATCGCCCAGACGATCACCAGGCAGAACATGAAGTCCAGGAAGTGCTCCGGCTGCGGCCAGACGGCAATCACCGCCACCAGCACCAGCAGCGACCACCAGCCCGAACGGCCGCGATCGTGCAGGCGCTTGGACAGCACGCAGGCGCCGGAAAACAGCAGGGCCGGATAGACCAGCCAGCCGGTCAGCCAGTGCAGGGTGTAGCCGGCGATGGCCTCGTACAGCACCGCCACGCCGATCAGCACGCCGGCGGCGATCAGGAACGGCGTCCGCGACAGCCTGCCGTTCGACGACAGGAACAGCTCCGCCCATTCGCTACGATCGCTCATGCCCGCTCTCTTCGAGTCGGCCACTTGCCGACGGGGGCAATCTAAGGCCTAGGCCGCGAGGGAGAAAGAGCCCCTAGTCGAGGGTCAGGGTCGTATTCGTGCTGACCGTCTTGGGCGACGGACCATAGCGGTTGTCGCCCTTGGTCCCGTCGATCAGCCCGTAGTCGATGAGCATATAGAGCATGAACGGCAGCAGCAGGACGCTCACCCCCGCGACCGCCATCTGATTTCCGCCCTGCGCGAGGAATGTCAGAACCACACCGGAGCCGTACAGTACGGCGAGCATGACGCTGGTGAAGAGGGTCGACCGGTTGCGGTCGTGCCCGCGCTTGATCGTGATCGCTGCGGCGGGCCAAAGGAACAGCAGGTCCAGGCCATGCCGCACCAACGGCATCCGCGACGCCTCGACCAGCCCCTTGCCCAGCACGCCGCAGATCACAAGCAGGACCACCAGTCGTACGATCGTCAGGCCAATGCTGGCGATCCAGTACTCCGACCGCAGAAAGCGCCCGTCGAACCCGAACAAGCCGTCAATGAGGAACTGATTCTTCTTCGCCATAAGGCGAGGCTATCAACTCCACCTGAGGTCGCAAGTCGCCTTACGCGAACTCCACCAGCACCTCATCCGCCGCGACCGGATCGCCGCCCTTGGCGTTGACGGCTTTCACCACACCATCGCGCTCGGCGCGGATGATGTTCTGCATCTTCATGGCCTCGAGCACGCAGACGACCTCGCCCTCGCGGACCTGCTGGCCGGTGATGACGTCCATCGAGACCACCAGGCCCGGCATCGGGGAGAGCACCAGCTTGGAGGTGTCGGCGGCCTGCTTCTCGGGCAGCTTGCCGTGCAGTTCGGCGTTGCGCGGGGTCAGCACCAGCACCCGGGCCTTGGCGGCGCGGTGGCGGATGTTGAAGCCCTCGGCGGCGGGCGCGGCCTGGACCGTGAAGACCTTGCCGTCCAGGGCGGCCTTGAACACCGGTTTGCCCGGACGCCAGTCGATGTCGGTCAGGGTCAGGGCGCGGCCCTCGTCGAGCAGCTCGACGCGGACGTCGCCCTCCCCGCTGACCTTCACGCGGCGCTTGGCGTGGCCGACGGCCACGATCCAGTCGGCGCGCGGCGGGCCGGCCAGGCCCGAGGCGTAGGACCTGGCGCGGGCGGCGTAGACGCGCTGCATGGCCGCGCCGACGGCGGTCAGGATGTCGATCTGCTCGGGCGTCGGTTCGGTTCCGTGGAAGCCGTCGGCGAACTCGTCCTTGATGTAGTTGGTCGAGATCTTGCCGGACCGGAAGCGCTCCTGGTCCATCACCGCGGCCAGGAACGGGATGTTCTGGCCCAGGCCCTCGATGTGGAAGTCCTCCAGCGCCCGGCCCATGCCGTCGATCGCCGCCAGGCGGGTCGGGGCCCAGGTGCACAGCTTGGAGATCATCGGGTCGTAATACATCGAGATCTCGTCGCCCTCGCGGACGCCGGCGTCGTTGCGGACCTTGTAACCGTCCTTCTCACCCTCGGCCGGTGGGTCATAGCGGACCAGGCGGCCGATCGACGGCAGGAACTTGCGGTAGGGATCCTCGGCGTAGATGCGGCTCTCGATGGCCCAGCCGTTGATCTTCAGGTCCTTCTGCTCGAAGGCCATCTTCTCGCCGGCCGCGCTGAGGATCATCTGCTCGACCAGATCGAGGCCCGTGATCAGTTCGGTGACCGGGTGCTCGACCTGCAGGCGGGTGTTCATCTCCAGGAAGTAGAAGCTCTTGTCCTGGCCGGCGACGAACTCGACCGTGCCGGCGCTGTCATAGTTCACGGCCTTGGCCAGGGCCACGGCCTGGGCGCCCATGGCGGCGCGAGTGGCCCCGTCCAGCAGGGGCGACGGCGCCTCCTCGATGACCTTCTGGTTGCGGCGCTGGATCGAGCATTCGCGCTCGAACAGGTGGACCACGTTGCCGTGCTTGTCGCCCAGCACCTGGATCTCGATGTGGCGCGGGCTCTCGATGAACTTCTCGATGAAGATCCGGTCGTCGCCGAAGCTGGCCTTGGCCTCTGCGCGCACGGCCGGGAAGCCCTCCTCGACGTCCTTGCGGTTCCAGGCCACGCGGATGCCCTTGCCGCCGCCGCCGGCCGAGGCCTTGATCATCACCGGATAGCCGATCTGCTCGGCGATGGTCATCGCATGGGCGGTGTCGTCGATCTCGCCGATATGGCCGGGCACGCAGGAGACGCCGGCGGCCTGGGCGAACTTCTTGCTCTCGATCTTGTCGCCCATGGCGCTGATGGCGCCGGGGTTGGGACCGATGAAGACGATCCCCTCGTCGGCGCAGCGCTGGGCGAAACCGGCGTTCTCGGACAGGAAGCCGAAGCCGGGGTGCACGGCTTGCGCGCCCGTCTGCTTGCAGGCGGCGATGATCTTGTCGGCGACGAGGTAGCTCTGATTGGCCGGCGAGGCGCCGATATGCACCGTCTCGTCGGCCATCTCGACGGCCAGCGAACCGGCGTCGGCGTCCGAATAGACGACCACGGTCTTGATGCCGAGGCGGCGGCACGTCTTGATGACGCGGACGGCGATCTCACCCCGGTTGGCGATCAGGATCTTGGAAAACATCGCAACTTCCGCCCAAAGATTTTGTGCTTTGCAGCACGGCCTATCAGTCCCCGTCGGGTTTGCAAGCTTGCCCTTAGGGCGCTAAACCGGAGCTCAGGCATGACACCGGTTTCCATTAGTGCGGAAGCCGCGATGAAACGCCACCGGGAGGAGACAATCTATGAAGGCGATTTTCCTGGGCTCGGCCTGCGCGCTGATCCTCGCCAACGCCGCCGCGGCCGCTCAGAGCGCCCCCTTGGCCCCTGAGCCAGCCCTGCTGTTCAAGGTCTCGGGCGACAAGGGCCTCGTCGCCGACGTCGCCGCCGGCGACCCTATCCCCAACTTCGCCGACAAGGTCACGCCGATCGCCAACGGCAAGGCGGGCAAGGGCTTCCACGCCGAGGACGACGGCGTCGTCTCGTGGAACGCGCCCGGCAACATCCAGGCCCAGCGCGGCACGCTCTCGTTCTTCTGGCGCTCGGGCTATCCGGTCGGCGTCGCGCCGTTCGTGATCTTCCGCGTCGGCTATGCCGACCACACCAGCTGGGACATGGCGTTCCTGCGCATCGACTGGAACGGCCACGGCTTCGACGCCTTCGTCACCGACAACGGCCTCGCCCGCACCCGCGTCTCGTTCAAGGTCGACAAGAACCCGGCCGCCGACGCCTGGACGCACCTGGCCTTCACCTGGGACGAGACGACCGGCGTGCAGCTGTTCGTCGACGGCAAGCTGGCGGCCAGGACCGAGGCCAAGGCCGTCTATGACGCCGGTCTCGACCAGTTCGGCGTCGCCGGCCGCGTGATCGCCCCGCACCAGGTGCAGAGCCGCTACAACTTCACCCGCGGCGGCGACCTGGACGAACTGCGCGTCTACGACCGCCCGTTGGCCGCCGACGCCATCGCGGCCCTGGCTCGCAACGAAGCGCCGACCACCGCCGCGACCGTGGCCACGCTGGACGACCCGGCCATCCACGCCGCCTGGAAGCAGCGCTACGGCTGGAACAAGGACCTCCCGCCCCTCCTGACCGACGAGAAGACCACGATCCGCAAGGTCGAGTTCAAGGACGCCAAGGACATCAAGGAGTGGATGTGGAAGGGCACGGACGGCATCGCCGAAACCACCTGGCCCGGCGTCTACAACCGCTCGCGCCTGCCCGGCCGTAACGACTACTTCCAGCTGCCGGACTGGAACGTCTATGTTGACGGCGGCAAGGCCCTGACGCTGACCCTGCCCGACGAGCCGGTGAACCGGATCGAGATTCAGGGGACCGCCTATGGCGATCTCAGCTGGGCTCTCAAGGCCGGCGACAAGGGCGCCAGCGTCGGCACGCGCGTCAAGGACCAGGAGCGAACGGTCAACACCCTGGCCAAGCCGCTGACCGGCGGCGTCCTGACCTTCACCAATGTGGCGCAAGAGACCCCGATCCAGGAGATCTGGGCCTATAACGTGACCGCCGGCGCCGAACCGAAGGACGCGTTCAAGATGAGCTACACGGTCCGCGCCGACGTCGCGCCGGACTATTTGAACCTGGCCAGCCTCAAAGCCTATATCGCGGGCCGTCACCCGGCCGGCGAGCGCGCCACCGTCGTGGCCCTTCCCGAGGGCGCGCCCAGCCGCAAGCGCGCGGCCGGCGACCTCGATGCGCCCGGCCTGCCGATCGTCCACGTACTGATCCCCTCGGGCTTCGGCGACGCGCCGGCCGCCCAGCCCCTGGCCCGCAACTGGGCCTATGGCTGGGAGAACGCCCGCGACGGCCTGGACGGCGTGGCCATCGACATCCCCGCCCTGCCTGGCGCCGCTGGCGCCATCATCCCGCTGAACATCCAGGTCAAGGACCCGATCTGGCCGGGCCGGAACATGATCGACGTCAGCGTCTCGGTGAAGGCCGGCGAGGCCCGCACCGTCTGGCTCGATATGCGCGACCGCATCCTGACGCCGGACAGCCTGTACCTGACCCTCGCCGCCGACAGCACCGACTTCGGTCCCAAGGCCCTGGACGGCGCCAAGATCCGCCTGGTGCTGAAGGACCGCGACAAGGCCAAGGTCGAGCACATCGAGGATCGCCTGAACCAGGTCAAGGACAACTGGGCCTTCCTGGTCGAGGAGCACACCACCTCCAAGCGCCAGGGCCTCTATCGCCGCCTCTATGCCGACATCTCGGACCTGCTGAAGGTCGATCCCGACAACCAGATCGGCCGCGAATACTGGGGCGACATCACCTATGGTAGCCAGGGCTGGCCGGCGTTCGAGCAGCCCAAGCCGACCGATGCGACGCCGCTGTGGGCCTTCCGCCAGCTGGAAGACCTCAAGCTGGTCTCCAAGTTCGTCAACTGGTGGATCGATGAGCGCCAGTCCGACTTCGGCGACTTCGGCGGCGGCCTGTCGGACGACACCGACCTCTTGCAACAGTGGCCCGGGCTGGCCCTGATGGGCGTCCAGCCGGACAAGATCACCCACTCGCTGAACCGCCTGACCGACGCGGTCTACAAGAACGGCATGTTCACCGATGGCCTGTCGACCATCGTCACCGACGAGCTGCACGCCTACGAAGAGGGCATCAACTCCAACTCCGAGGCGATATACGTCAACTACGGCGACCCGCTGACCGTCGAGCGCCTGTTCACCACGGTGAAGGCCCTGCCCCGCGTCGTGGACAAGAACCCGGCCGGCCACGTCCACTTCAACACCAACTGGTACAGCGGCAAGATCGCGTACCGCGAAGGCCCGTGGGAGTGGCAGAAGCCTTACTCGTTCGGCGTCACCCATCCCTCGATCCTGATCAGCGACTTCAACGGCGATCCGACCGCGAAGGCCACGATCATCGGCCTGGCCGACGGCTACCTGGCCCACGTGGCCAAGGACGGCTCCTATCCCAAC
This sequence comes from Caulobacter sp. FV1ye6ST, assembly GCF_058681225.1. Taxonomy (NCBI): domain Bacteria; kingdom Pseudomonadati; phylum Pseudomonadota; class Alphaproteobacteria; order Caulobacterales; family Caulobacteraceae; genus Caulobacter; species Caulobacter sp. FV1ye6ST. Next base: position 1,541,927 of record NZ_CM178733.1, on the reverse strand, counting down.
GAGATCAACTGGCGCAGCGACGCCGAGCGCGGCGGCACGGTGCTGCAAGGCTCGGGCGCCGACGGTCCGTTCCAGGTGTTCTGGCAGGCCTGGCGCCTGACCGGCGACAGCAAGTACCTGGCCCCGATCACCTGGCGGATCGGCAAGAACGGCCTCAAGTCGCTGTCCAGCATCAACGAGAACGCCTTGACCGAGATGGGCCTGGCCGACGCCAACAAGGACGCCATCCTCAAGCTGGCGGCCAAGGGGGGGGCGCTGGAGCGCTACGCGGCCTGGAACCTGACCGGCGACAAGACGTATCTCGAACGCCTCTATGCCGACGAGATCCAGTGGAACGCCCAGCACATGTACATGCACACGGAAGGCCACTGGTGGTCGGACCGTGTGGAGCTGCCGTCCGACATCCTGCAGCGCTCGCGCTTGGGCGGCATCGCCAACAAGCGCACCCAGATGACGCCGGGTCACACCGTCTCGTGGCGCTTCGACGGCGTCGACGGCACGGACGTGGCGGTGCTGGTCAAGGACGCGACCAAGACCGGCTTCAAGGTCATCGCGTACAACACCACCGACAAGCCGGTGACGGCGACCATGACCGGCTGGAACGTCGCGCCGGGCCAGTGGAGCCTGTCCCAAGGGCTCGACGCCAACGGTGACGACGCGATCGACGGCTCGGGCGAAACCCGCTCGCTCGCCTTCGAGCGAAGCCTGGGGACCAAGGTCACGCTGGCCCCGCGCCAGACCACGGTCATCGACATGAAGCGGGTCACGGCCGGCGATGATCCGGCCAAGCGCGCCGACCTCGGCGTCGGTCGCGGCGACGTGGTGGTGAAGGGCTCATCCATCACCGCCAAGGTCCACAGCCTGGGCGCCCAGGACGCCGCGCCGGCCAAGCTCGAACTGGTCGACGCGGCCGGCGAGGTGCTGGCCAGCGCCCCGACGCCGGCCCTGAAGGCGCCGCTGGATCTTCTGCCCAAGACCGCGTCGGTGAAGCTGAAGATCCCGGCCGGGGTGAAGGCCCAGGGCCTGCGGGTCCGCATCGTCACCGCCCAACCCCAGAACACCGCTCTGAACGACGAGGTCGTGCTGCCATGACGAAGACCATCGCCCTGATCGCCGCCAGTCTTACCTTGCAAGGGGGCCTGCTCCTGACGGGCAGCCCGGCTCTCGCGCAGACGGCCACCCCCGCCCCCGCGCCCACGCCGGCCTATTCCAGCCGCGTGATCACCCTGGCCGAGGCCAAGACCGTGGTCGCCGCCGCCGAGGCCGAGGCCCGCAAGAACGGCTGGACCATGGTCATCACCGTGCTGGAGTCGAACGGCCAGCCGGTGCTGACCGAGAAGATGGACGGCACGCAGTACGGCTCTGGCGAGGTGGCCCACAAGAAGGCCGCCACCGCCGCCAACTTCCGCAGACCCTCGTCCTACTTCCAGGACGCGGTTAAGGCGGGGACGCTGAATTCGATCTTCACCGGCGCCATGGCGCTTGAGGGCGGCGAGCTGCTGCTGGTCGACGGCAAGATCGTCGGCGCCATCGGCGTCTCCGGCGGCTCGGCCGTCCAGGACGGCCAGGTGGCGCGGGTTGGTGTCGCCGCGCTCAAGTAGCGGCGAACTCCCGCGCGAACATCGCCTCGTAGCCGGCGATCGCCTCCTCGGCTTCCGGGGCGATCAGGCGCGCCACGGCGGCGGCGAAGGTCACCGGGGCCAGGCCCGAGGCGCTGACCACCTTGCCGTCGCTAACCGCCTTGGGCGTGTCGACATAGTGCTCGGCGCCCGCATAGTCGGTGACGGTCTGGGCCAGCCAGTCCTGGCCGTTCGAGGTGTGCTTGCGCCCCTCGAACAGGCCGGCATGGGCCAGGGCCGTGGTTCCGGCGCAGATGCCGGCCACCACCTTGCCGTCGGCGAACGCCTGGCGCAGCAGGCCGCTGACCGCCTTGTTCTCGCCCTCGGCCCACGAGTCGCTGCCGATCAGGATGAACACGTCGGCGTCGTTCAGCACCGGATCGTCGAAGCGGTAGTCGGCCGCCGCCAGCACGCCGCCGATCGAGGTCTCGGGCGCTCCGTCCGGCGTGGCGATCTCGATCTGGACCTTCAGCTCGCGGCGCAGAAGGGCCAGCACGCTCCCGGCTTCCCAATCGGCCCAGCCTGGCTGCAAAAAGGCGACGGCGACGGTCATAGGGCGACTCCTGGGTTCTACCGCTTCAACGCGTAAGCCCTTACATTGGCTGTCATGACAGACACAGCCACTCTTTCAACCGCCGGCTTCGACCTCACCGCGCCGACGGAAGCCGAACGCGAACGTCTGGAAGCCGACCTGACGGCCGAAGAGGCGCGAGTCCTTCTGCACCACGGCACCGAGGCCCCGTTCTGCGGCGGCCTGCTGGGCGAGAAGAACCCCGGCGTCTACGCCTGCCGCCTGTGCGGCCTGCCGCTGTTCAAGCACGAGACCAAATTCGAGAGCGGCACGGGCTGGCCCAGCTTCTACGCCCCGTTCGCCGAGGACCACGTGCTGGGCATTCGCGACGACTCGTACGGCATGGTCCGCATCGAGACCCGCTGCGCCCGCTGCGACAGCCACCAGGGCCACGTCTTCCCCGACGGCCCGGCCCCGACGCGCCTGCGCTACTGCATCAACTCGGTGTCGCTGCAATTCGTGAAGTCGGAGGATCCCCTGCCTGATCCGCTGCATCGCGGCGACAAGATCGCGGCGTAGGCGCCCACTTAAGAGCTGGGGCGAAACCATTGTCTCGCGCCAGCTTTTCTCAACTCCTATCGAATTGATATGAATTGTCGCGCGACGGCGGAATGGGGCATCTGCGTCGGGTAGCCAGAGTTGAGTTGATGACCCCAACGCCCTCCCTGTTCGAAGCGCGCCGCCGCGGCCGGGATGACCCGCCGATCCTGATCGTGCCGGGCCTCTACAACTCCGGTCCCGACCACTGGCAGAGCCATTGGGAGCGCGAGCTGCCCAACGCCCAGCGGGTCGAGCAACAGGATTGGGAGCGCCCCTTGCTGGGCGACTGGACCATCAGCCTGGCCGAGGCCATCCGCCAGAACCCCGGCGCGATCCTGGTCGCCCACAGCCTGGGCTGCGCCCTGATCTGCCACCTGGCCCAGGTGACCGGCGGACGCGGCGTCGGCGGCGCCATGCTGGTCGCCCCGGCCGACGTCAATCGCGAGGGTCCGGCCGGCCGCCTGCTGGTCGGCTTCTCCCCGATCCCCCGCCAACGCCTGCCCTTCCCCAGCCTGGTCGTGGCCAGCCGCGACGACCCCTATGTCGAGCTCGAACGCGCGGAGGCGTTTGCTCGCAGTTGGGGGTCGGAGTTTGTCGACGCCGGGCGCGCAGGACACATCAATGTGGAGTCCGGGCATGGGGCGTGGATGAAGGGGCGGACCCTGCTGCGGGGATTGATTCAGCGGGTGCAGGCGGCAGAGCGTCCCGCCTAGGCTTGCTCCATTCTCCCGCGCCCATTCCGTTCGCTTTCCAAGGCAACCACGATGCGCCCTCTCTCTTTGAGAGAGGGAATCTGAAGGCCGCCTAGGGTCGCGAACAGACAGAGTCTGCGGCGCGCTCCGTCATTTGGGCCGCAGCGCTTGTTGACGATTGGAGTTCGTTCGCAAGCTCGGCTTGGCTCCCCGCATTCGCGGGGATGAGGGGACAGATATTCGGCTTTGACAGAAGACAGTTGGTGCGGGCGGTCGGGGTCGAACCGACACTCCTTTCGGAACCGGATTTTGAGGGCGGTCCTTCCCGTTCAATATCAATGGCTTGCCGTTTCTATGCGTTGAGCGTGCGTTGCGGCTCGAAACCGTGCGCTTGACCAGCCGCGCCATGCCAACCAGAACGCCCCGAGAACATCGGAGCTTGTTGCCTGGCCGACGCCCTCACCCCCGCCACCTGCGCCCGCCTAGGCCATAGCGTGACCATCTGGTGCGTGGGTCGGTGTCATGGGCGGGGTCTGGATTGCTCAAGGCCTGGACCGTGGCGCGAGAGGACAATTCAGGATCTAGCCGAGGCCAGGGCGTTTCGGTGCTCTCGCTGCGGAGCGCCGGCCGGGTTTATCTCGGTCTCAGCGCATATGGTGAGCGAGGCGGTTTGGGCCTGGAGAAGGTGAGGGGGCGGCCCCTGGCGGTTGTCGGCTGATCAGGCCTACCCACCGTTTCTCCAGCGCTTGCCGCCCTCACATCCCCGGACTGGCCTACATGAACCTCCGACGCAAGCGTTGGGCTTCGGCCAATCCAGGGATTACGCGGGACTAGGTAGGTGTAAGCCCGAACACCATACCACAAAAGCAGAGTCGGGGAATCCCCTCCTGGCGCTAGGGCTTGGGCTTCTGGCGCTCGGCCTTGGCCTTGACCAGCCAGTCGGCGCGACCGGCATCGTCCAGGGCCTCCAGCGCGATGATCAGGGCGCGCAACTGCTGCGGCACGCCGCCCTGCCACTTCCCCCTGAGGCCTAGCGACAGATTGGTCGCAGTCATGCCGACGGCCACCGCCAGATCGCCCTGACTGATCCCGAGCGCCTTCACGCGCATCTGCCACGGCTCGCCGTCCATGGGATCCCGTAGCGCGTCGCATCGAGTCTCACAAATCGTATCTGTCACAGATAAATCCGGTTGCGGAAATCGCTGATGCAGATATTATCTCTGTAACGATGATTTGGAAAGCGCCATGAACGCGACCGCTTACGCCGAAGTGATGGATGACGAAGCGCCGGCCGCGCCGGGGACTGGCGTCATGCCGCGTTCGACCATCGCGCAGCTGGTTGGCGCACGCATCCAGGCGAACCGCGCCTATCTCGCTGCCTGGGACGCGATGAACGAAGCCCACCAGATGGCCAAGATTGCCGCGCCGTCGGGCACGTTTGATCTGCCATGGGTCGCCGGCGGCTCGCGCTACGGAAACGGCACGGTCGGGTTCGATAAGCCCGAGGAGTTCCGCGCCTACGTCGAGAAGGGACTGAACAAGAGCGTCTGGGATCACGTCATCCGGTCGACCAACCTTGATCAGCTAATGGATCGCCAGGAGCGCGACGCCTTCCGCGCCCAGCTCCAGGACAACCCGCCCGAAGCCACGGTTGAGAACATCGCCGCGACGGTCGAACGACTGGTCGGCGACTCCGACCTGATCTTCAAGCGCGGGATCGCGAACGTCTTCTCGAAGCTGGATCGCCGGTTCCGCTCACACGACGGGTTTAAGGTCGGGGCGCGGCTCGTCCTGTCGGGTGCGCTGAACGACGGCTTCTGGAACCACTACGCCAATCACGACGACAACCTTGTCGACATCGAGCGGACGTTCGCGATCCTGGACCGCAAGGAGCAGCCGAGCCGGGATGCGGGCATCGTGGGAGCCATCAACTCCGGGCGGCGCGGCTTCCGCCCACAGGCCTACGAGGTCTCGTCGCCGTACTTCCGCGCGAAGGTCTTCAAGAACGGCAACATCCACCTGTGGTTCGAGCGCGACGACCTTGTCGAGCAAGTGAACCTGCTGCTGGCGGAATACTACGGCGCCAACCTCGGCGTCGCGCCGGACGCGGCCGAGAAGAAGCACAGCTATGCGGTGACGCCCGCGAAGGACTTTGGCCTGTTCCCGAGCCCCGCCGCCGTGGTGGCGCGCGTGATCGAAGAGGCGCGTTTCCGGCAGGGTCCGCACCGGGTCCTTGAGCCGAGCGCTGGGCCTGGGGCAATCGCCCTTGCCGCTCTGAAGGACGGTAATCGCGTCACGTGCGTGGAGATCCAAGACGCCCTGGCCCAGCGGCTCGCCGTGTCCGGCCGGTTCGAGAAGGTCTTGAACGCCGACTTCCTGGCCGTCACCCCGGCCGCGCTCGGCAAGTTCACCCGCATCGTCATGAACCCGCCGTTCGACCGTGGCCGGGACATCGACCACGTGACCCACGCCGTGCAGTTCCTCGCCGACGACGGCGTGCTGGTCTCGGTGATGAGCGCAAGCACGGAATTCCGCGAAGACCGCAAGGCGCAGGACTTCCGCGCCATGGTCGAGCGCCGGGGCGGCTACTTCGTCGACCTGCCCGCCGGGTCCTTCGCTGAGAGCGGCACCTACGTGAACACCCTGCTCTGCGTCATCGGGCGCAAGCGGTACTAGCCATGAAGAAGCGCAACGCCTTTCAACACGCGATCCGGGGATGCGGATACGTCCCCGGCTATGGCGACCACCCCGGAACTGGCTTCATGGTCATGCTGGCCTTGATGGGCTTCGCGGCCGGCGCGTCGCGAAGCTGGGAGCGCGCCTTCGTCGGCGCCGTCCTCATGCTCGCGGTCTTCGGCCCGATGTACCTCTACGGCGCCTACGATCGCAGCCGCTTGGCCGACCGCCGCACCAAAGCGCTTGACGCGCTTGGCGCCCTGGACGGCGAGACCCTGCCCTAACCCCACCCCTATCGCGGCATCTGCAGATATGGAGAGACCACCGATGGCGACCAAGAATAACCCCGGCCATTTCGACTGCTACGCGAAGGCCGACCCCGACGAGCCGCTTTTCACGCTTCGGGCGAAGGACCCGCGCGCGCCTTACATGGTCGAGCTGTGGGCGCAGCTGGAGGACGGGCGCATCCACGATGCGGTGAAGACCTTCAGCGACATGGTCCAAGAGCAGCTTTACGGGCCGACCGACGATCTGCCGGAAAAGACCCAGGCCAAGTGCGCCGAGGCCGAGCAATGCGCCGAGGATATGCGGGCATGGTTCGACGAACACATCGGCCTGTGAGGGGCGAGATGGACGACGGCCAAGTCATTTGCGGCGGAGGACACCACATGAGCACGCGCATGACGAAAGCTAGGCTAGACCAGATCGGCTTCCAAGCCTTCAAGGCGTCGCTCGCCTACCAGAGCACACACCTCGGTCGCCGTGGCTTCATGTCGGATGAGGAATATTGGGCGGGGAACAACGACGTCCGGCTCCATTGGCGCGCCGTGGCTCAGGCGGTGCTTGATCACGCAGACGCCCCCACCAACACAAAGGCGGCTTAGGCCGTAGACCAACACAATCCAGCCCAGGCTGGGAGGAGAGAGAAGATGGCCTTCCAGAACTGGGACGCCCTATCCCGAGACCAGAAGATCGCCCGGCTGGCGCGTGGAAAGGGCGAGCTGCGCCGCTGCCCCGTGTGCTGGCGTGAGGTCCAGGTCGTTAAGGGCTACTGGTGCCAACACACTGATCAGCGCGGATGGGCTCCTAAGCAGCCGTTGCCGCAGTGCGCGAACGAGTTGCGCCCCGCCTAACCCCACCATCCCCGGCCCTAGCCGTACTAGACGAGGAACAGATGGCGATCCCGCCCGAAGACCTGCTCATCGAGCACATCCCGCTTCGCTCTCGCGAGCACCTGGGATCTCTGCACCTGAACGACGGTAAGCACGCCCTCCGGGTGACGCACATCCCGACCGGCCTGCGGGTCGAGATCCAACACGAGCGCGGCGGCGGGCACAAGATGCGCGACAAGGCTATCTCGATGATCGAATGGGGCCTTCTGGCCTAGCTCAACAGGGAGATAACGAGAATGGCTGAAGACGTGCGCGAGAACTGGGCGGTGACTGAATACGGCGTCGCCACGCCTGACGAGGTCGAGACGGCCCTGGGTTTGATCGGCATGGAGAACGCCGCCCTCTCCTACCGTGTCGGCGCGTGCTTCATGCGCGGAGCGGCCTTTGCGGCTCCCGTCGAGACGGATGGCGACCTCGCCGAGTGCGCCCGCGAGGTCGGGTGGATGCTCAGTCAGGTGGTCGAAAGCCTGCCGTGGGAGCGACGGGGCCACGCCGTCGCCGCGCTCCAGAAGCTGGGCGCCAAGCTCTGGGCTCAAGACCACGCCGAGGACAAGATTTGGTCGGCCGTGAAAGGCAACGCATGATCCGCATCACCACCACGTGGCGCAACGACAACCCGGACACAATCTGGAATCGCCTCGCCGCGCGCCTGGGTCGAGAGCCTACAGATGCAGAGGCAACGGCGGAAGTACGGCGCATCCTTGACGAGGCGGCTGTAGAGCGCGCCATGGCCGGGAAGATGCCGCATCAGCGCAGGGCCTAAACGACGAAAGCCCGCCCTAGCCGAAGCCAGGACGGGCCTTGATGTAGGCTCAAGCCGTAAAGCGAGCCGTCAGGGTGTCGGAGCCCCGGAGTGGATCGGCCCCGGCTACGGGGCGGTCATTTCGAACACCATGCGCGTATTCGTTTCAGGCGGTCGGTCTTGGCCTGGCTGTCGTTTCCGAAGGAGGCCAGCCAGCCGGTGTAACTGCCGACAGCTTGGCGCTCTTCGGGGGTCATGGGAGCCGGAAACCCGGCGCCGTCCGGCACGCGCGGCGCGTCCTGGACCTCAGCGGTCGCTTCGGGCGGACACCGCTTGGTCATCACCGACAGGTCGAGCTTCTTGCCCGACAAGGGAGCGCAGGCTGTCAGCGCCGACAAGGCCGCGAGAGCCGTCAGGGTTCGGAGGCGCATTGATAATCCTCTCGATGATGCGGCCCTTGGAAAGAGCCGCTTGGAAATTGGCGGTGCACGACGTTTGGAGCGCCTCGTAGGCGTCGGTCGCCTCGCCCGCCTCCTTGGCCCTCAGGCCCTCGCTGGCGGTCTTGGCGGAGGTCATTGCCACCAGATCGCGGCGGACGGCGGCAAGGTCAGCCCTGGCGTGGTCGAGGCGGACCTTCTGGATCCCGGCGAAACCGAGGACCAGGGCGATGACCGGAGCCCACCAGAAGCGGAGCAGCAGGCTCATCGGAACACCGCCACGGCCACCGCAGCGAAGACCGCTATGCCAGCCCAGAAGATCCCAAGGACGCGCGCGGCGGATTTCTCTTCATGGGTCATGGTCAGGCCTTCCCACCGAGGAAGACGGCCCTTTCCGCTTCGCGACGGTTGACCAGGCCCGGCAGCGTCTTGCCGCCGGCCTTGACCCACATGCGGAAGGCGTCGGCCGCGCCGGTCAGGTCGCCGGCCAGGAACTTCCGGCGCACGGTCGAGTCGGCGAAGTCTGCTACACCGCCGATCTCGCCGACGCCGATGTTGTAGGCCAGGCTCACCATGGCGCCGAGTTGCGCGTCGGTGGGAGAGCGGCCGGGTAGCAGGCGCACGATCTTGTCGCAGACCTCTTGCGCGACCTGGCGCAACAGCTCGTCGGCGTCGGAGCGGCCCATGCCGTTAGGCCAGCGGGCGAGATAGATCCGGCTGGCAAGGGCCTTGTCCGTCACCGGCTTGCCCTTCTCGAATAGGGCGTAACCCCAGCCAACGGTATAGATCCCGATCGGGTCGGCCTGGGGCTCCAGGATGGCGGTCTTCTTGTCGCCGTCGTGCAGGCCCTCGAAGCGCTGGATAAGCGCAAGGGCGCACGCCGGTACCGGGCGCATGGACATCGGGCAGTCCTTTCGATGTAGTGGGGTTAGGCGGCCAGCATCGCGGCCGAAACGGTGTAGCGCTCGACCTCACCAAACTCGGCGTGATAGGCGACGGCGCGCGTGTCCCTCAGGGCTCGATAGCCCTTTGACGCGTGGTAGGGGTCTTTTGGCGCCAGGGTGCGCAGGCTCTCGACGCGTACGCCCTGGACCTCCTTGACCACGTCGTGATGGATATGGCCGGTCGTGATGTATCGGAAGCTCGTCGCGCCCCAGTCCTCCGGCCGATCGACGGCCATGAGAAGCGGCAGGGCGTCCATCTTGACCTTGTCGCCGTGGTGGGCGCCCAGGAGGTTCTTGCCAAACCGCAGATAGCGGAACACGGCCGGGCCGAGGTCGATGACAACGCGCGGCTCGCGCTCGAAGTGGAACCCCAGGGCGATCTTGATAGCCTCGGCGGCGTCTTCATCGTGGTTGCCGCGAAGGAACCAGACGTGGACGGTCTTGTGGTGCTCCAGCGCCCTCTCGATGACGTACTGCCAGGCCCTGGCGCATCGCAGCAGGGCATAGGCGAAGCCGCGCTTGTCCACGTCAAGGCGGTGCTTGTGCCCCGGCGTGAGGGCTGAACTGTCGTTGGCGTGCATGGCGTCGCCGATGACCTCGACGATGCAGATTTCCGTCGGCGGGGCGACGGCGATGAGCCGATCAATGCCGGCGCGGGTCAGGCGGTCGGCCTCGTCGATGTCGAACTCGTCGCCTCCAGCCTCCGGGCCTGACGCCATGCCGAAGTGTGGATCTCCAAACTTGTAGGAGACGAGCATGTCGCTCATGAGGTAGCGCGGCGCGGGGATCAACGGGGCCTTGCCGCGGATCGGCTCGCACAGCTCGGCGACGAACTTACGCACCGCCTCCAGGGCTTCGCCCTGCTCTGGATGCTGGCGCTCCCAAACCCGCTCGACGCCGCCCGGCCCGCGCTGGATGGTCACCTTGCCCATCGCGAAGCCTGGCGCGACGCCATCGTCGAAGTGGCCCGGCGCGCGGCCAAGAGCAGCCAGCTTCTTCTTGGCAGCGTGGTATTGTTCGTGAACGGCGTTGTTGGCGACACCGAGCGCCCGGGATGCGGCTTGCTGGCTACCATACTTGTCGATGGCCTGTAGGATCTCCCACTGCCGGGCTGTCAGGTGCTCTTGGTTCTCGGGAACCAGCAAACCCTTGACGTCGGTCGTGGGGTTCATGCCTTCGCCTCCGGGGTAATCGTCACACTGCCCTCAACGTGGGCCTTGGTGGTCTCTGGCTCGTCGTCGTGGCTGAAGTCGCCCGTGAAGCCCGCCTTGCTGGCGTTGATCTTGAGGTTGATGTCGAAGGTCGAGACGATGGCGGCCAGAACCCCAACCCCGGCGAAGCAAACGGCCGCGAAGAGAATTTCTAGCCGCTGATGTTCCGTACCTGGACGCCAGCCGAAGCGAACGGCTGCGACCACTGCGAGGAACAAAGCGGTGATCGCGATCCCGGCCCCCAGGCGCGTCCACTCCTTGAGCGGCGCCCGGTTGAGCATGGCGGTGAAGGCGCGAGAGATCAGGTTCGGCGGTTGCGGTCCGACGCGGCGGGTGAAGCCCATCATTTCGTCGCCCTCGCTCTTGGCGCCGGACGCGTGTCCTTGGCGTCCAACTTGCCCTCGATGCGATTAAGGGTGGTGATCGTCGTGCCAGAGCGCTCCGTCAGAACCGCCAGGTCGACCTCGATCGAGCCCACCCGCTGCTCGGTCCCCATGTGCCGGTCTTCACAGGCGCGGACCCTGCCCTTCAGCTCTTCCATTGCCGATTGCTGGCTCGTGACCAGTTGGCGAAGAGCGCCATACCCCGCCGCCCCGCCAAGGACCGTGATCCCAAGTGCGCACGCGGAAACCCAGAATGAAGCGTCCATCGCCCCTCCTTTCGTTTGACTCTAGCTGTGCTGTGAGGAGGGATGTCGCGGCCTAGCGCTAGGCGCCGCCTGTCCATCGGACGGTTGGCTCGGGCGGTGCGGCAAACACCGTCCGAGCCTGATAGGAGACCCTGCTAGATGGATCAGGGGTGTGGGGGTCTAGTACTGGTTACCAGCGCCGCCGGTCGTGCCTTGGCGCTTCCAGCTCCCCGACGCGGTTCCGACGCAGACGAAGACGCCAGCTCCACAGGCTCCATCGGTGCCGTTGTTGGCCGCAGCGTTGTTGTTGTAGATCATCGCTCCGTCCGTCCGCGCCAGCTTGGTGATGTCCGCCCGCATCTCGGCGCTGAAGGTTGAGATGGTCGCGCCAGTGTTGGTGATGCTGAGCGTATTCAGCGCCCCAGTCGTCACGTCCTCGATCCCGCGCACCGTCACCTTCGTGGTCCCGACGTTGGAGGTGAGGCTTCCCAGGCCTGACGTGTTGTAACCGTTCACGCCGTCGACGTTGATCAGCGCGGGGTGAGTGTCAAAGCGGAACAAGGTGCTGCCCTTGTGCAGGGTGTTATCCTTGAACGAGACGCACGTGTTGAGGCCTGAATAGGCCGCCGACGTCACGACGCCGCCTTCGTAACGGACAAACCCGTTAATCAGGCCCTCGCCGTAGTTCCGATGAATTCGGAGCGAAAGCGGCATGGCCGAACCGCCCTGAACGAGGAAGAGATTCGCACGCAGCCCCGGATCAGCCGGCCCTTTTCCTTCGATGATGCGGTTATCTTCGAACGTCCAGACGCCTTCCGCAACGGCGCTATAGACCAAAGTCGCGAGGGCCGGGACCTCCCCGGTCGGCACCACGCTCCGCGACGTGAACTTGTTGCGCCGGAAAGTGACGTCCTTGAACTTGTAGACGTCGGAGCCCGAAGTGGTCGCTGTCCCTTGCAGGATCACCGGATTGAAGAACTCGCCGGCCAGACCTTGATAGTCGCAGTCTTCGAAGGTCAGGCCCTCGACATAACCGGCCGCGCCGTCGATCGTCATCGGGTCCGCGAAGGCCCAGAGCATGCACTTGGTCGCCGCGTGGGTGGCCTGCCCAACCAGGCGACGGACGGTGATGTTCTTGTGCGACGCGCCCCTGCTACCGAACAGCCGGATCGGCTCCTGTTCCTGCTCTTGGGGATAGATGGCGTCGAATAGGATGTACGTCTGATCACGCGTGCCGGGGTCACTGGGCGCATGGATCAGGATGTTGTCGCTGTTGGAGGTGCCTGTCCCGAACATGTTGTCGACGCACGAGCCACGGCAATCACGCCACTCCACGTCGTTCATGGGCCCGACGCTGGTGAAGCCATCCGAGGCGGTGAAATCGAACTCGATGTTATGGCCTCGCACGCCGCTACAGGCCTGCAAGAAGCCGGCGTATTTACCCCCGGCCATCGTCTTGTATTTGCCGCTCACCGTGAGCCGATTGACGTTCAAGAACAGGTTCGAACAGGTGTGGAGAGCCCCGCCCGTGCCCGTCCCGCTCTCGAACCAACCATCAATCTTCACGTCGAAAGTCGCATAGGTTTTCGCCGCCGCCGAAGCCGCGTCGCTGCGCACGTCGGCATAGGTGTAGGTGGTCGGGGTCGCTGTTAGGACCAGCCACAGGCCGGCATAAGTGGCGCTATCCAGGACGGTTACGATCGAGCCGGGGCGGAAGCGATGGCCGGCTTGGGTCACGGTACAGACGCCCGAGGCGCGGACGATCGCTGCCGCTTCCGCGCCCAGCAGGGGCGTAACACGGACGTCTTGCGTGTAGGTCCCGTCGCTGGCCGGCAGTTGCGCCGAGACCGTGCGGATATAGAGGCTCTCGCCATTTGCCGAGGTCAGCTTGAACTTCGCCGACGCGCCCGCCACCGACACGCCAGCGCCGTAACTGTCGCCAGGCGCACGATACGACATCGTGAGGGCCTCGCCGGCCTTCACTAAGCGCAGCGTACCCACGCCGCTCGCTGATCGGGTGTCGTGGCACAGAGGAATGACCGGAACGATGTGAGCGCCAGCCAACTCGGCGTTGCCGGTGCGCAGAACCGCTTTCCGGTAGGTAGCGCTGAATTGCTTAACCTTGACGCCGCGTTGGACGGTGAGCGAACTGCTCGACCCGATCACCAAGGTATCGTCGATGTAGATCACGTCGCCCGGCGCAGCCGCAAGCTCACACGCACCGCCCCTGTCCAGCAGCGCCTGAATCCGCGCACTATTGGTGGTGGCAGCAGCGGTGCTGTTGGCAGTCGGGTAGATGATGTTCAGGGCGGCCATCAGGCGACAGCTCCATAGAGGCGGACGCCTTCGAAATCGAAGACGGGGTTACCTTCAAAATCGGTCAGCCAAGCGAAGCCAGCAGGCGCCCCACCACCCTTTCCAGGGGAGAGGCCGAGGCCCAAGCCGAGGGTCAGAACCAGGCCGGCCATCAAGGGATGAACCCGACCATGTTGGTGGCTGTCGTGCCGGTGGTCTTCACGCCTCGGCAGGCCAGAGGGATGATCGACCCGGCGGGAACAGCGGTGAACGTGACGTCGTTGCCCACGGTCGTAGTGATCACGACGTCGCCAGCTACGCCCACATAGATGCCAGCATAGCCCTTGTTGGGCGCTGACGACGTCACGATCGCCTCCGCGTCGGATGGAATAAGGTCATTGCGATGCGTCATGGCTTGGCTCCATGGGAAAGGCCCCCGGCTGTTGCTCGGGGGTGAGGTGTGGAAGGGGGCTGCTAGCAGCCTGCCGCGCGCGCAACGCCAAGCGCCCGCGCAGAGGCGGGCGAAGGTTCAGCGATTTCGGGGATTTCGGATTTTGCGCCACGGTGGCGCGAAAGAGGCGGGCTCGCGGTTGTAGAGACCGTCCGCCCGATAGGTCTAGTTGATCGCGTCGCTCACGGCCGACAGCCTAGCAATCAGCGTAGTGGCAGCGGTCGGCGGGATTGCGCAGTCAAGAATTTGGTCTGGCACGAAGCCGCGTAAGCCATCTCTCACGCGATCAACGAGAACTTCGACAAACCCTTCAGGTAGGGGGTGCGGCCGTTCACCGAGACCTTCCCAAAGGCGGCCAAGGATCACCTCAGCGATAAAGGTGGCGACAGCAAGCCTTCCGGCCTCGGACAGGCTGAGGTCAGCCATGTCCAAGGCCGCCTGAACCGCTGCCGCCTCGCTTTCTCCCGTCTGGCGAGCCAGTGAACGCGCCTTGAAGACGTGCGCGGGCGTCATAGGCTGCTCTTTCGCTTTGAAACGACCAGTCGAAGGATGCCCTGCCCGCGCATTTCCTGCGCCCGCATCAGGATCGCTTCCTTGCCGCCATCGAGCAGCCAGTCGCGGCAGACGCGCTCGTCGAAGACGTAGGCCCGGCTGCGGCCCAACTTCGCCCGCCGGACGGCAATGCACCGCTCGGCATGGACGAGGCGGAGACGATCCGAAACCCAGCGGGACAAACGGCGAAGGCCTTTCATGTCCGTCAGCCCCGCCATTTCGATGACTTCACCGGCCGTCAGGTCCGGGACGATGGCCATCTGCATCTCGGCGAACTTCCGTTCGACAAGGAGGGCGACGGTCTGATCCAGCCTTGGCGACAGAGCGACAGCCTTTTCGATGCCAGTGACCTTGTGGAGGTTCATCTTCTCCATGCCACTGACCCGCGACAGGGTTTCCTTGATCGCCGTCACGTCTGATCGCAGGGTCGCGAGTTCGTCGTCGTAATCGATGGCGCCGCCGCTGGCCATTTGCTCCATCCGGCCACGCACAACCACGTTCGTCCAGATATGGAACTCGTGGGACAGGTAGCGGGCGTACGAGATCGCTAGATGCCAGTGACCCCATGTGCCGGGAGTGCGCCCGCCGCGAACGGTCTTGATGATCTCATTGTGGGATTTCCCCACATTGAGCGCGACAGCCTCGGCGAAGCCTTCCGCTTTCGGCGTGCGCAGCCATTGCGCCGGACTTTGGTTATCGGGCGAACCCGATGCCTTCCACATATCCGTGAGCGACAGCATTTCGCCCCGCTCGTGAATGCCTACGCCGTTGAACTGAAGCGGCACCAGCTCATTGGCCGGTGCCTGGGTCACGCCGGGCTCGGCGCGGTGTTGGTAGTTGCCCTTGTCTTCCTCGCGCTTGACGCGCCGGGGGTTGGCCATCATAGGCTCCGCATGCTTGGACGCCGATGGGCTCAGCATGCCCACCAGCTTAAAAGCGAAAGGGGCCACGGTAATTGCCCTAGGAAGCGAACCGTGGCCCCGCCTGCGTTGCTGACCCGCAAGCATCCCCTTTCAGGGAATTTCAGTGGCTCGCCGCGTCACGCGGCCAGGGCCTTTCGATTCGTCTTTCCGCCGCTTCGCTGCGAATTGGAAGGGGATCGGCCTGTTAATAAGTCGAGGATCGTAGGAACCTGTGGCTTAGGGAACACTACGTGAATGCTATCCGGCTTGGGTCTTCAGCGGCGCGGCGATCCACTCGGCGGCGATCTTGACGATGCTCTGGCGCTCGGCGTTACCGGCGGCGCGGTCGTACATCTTCTGAAACCGGCTATAGAGCGCCAGACGAGCCTTGACCGGCATCGAGGTCACGATCGCGGCGATGATGACGCTGCTGACCTCGTGCGGCGTGGGTTCGCGGATTTCAACCGGCGGGCTCGCAGGGCGTCGAAATTGCAGCACGTTGCTGGTATAGGCAGGCGCAGCCTGGGACATCGGAACTCATCCTTCCGGTTTCTTGGTTAGGGGCGGTTGAGCGCGCCAACGCTCTTCCGCTCCGGCCAGACTGTGGTACCATGGACGCCATGACCGTGCAACCACAATCACGAAAGAAGCCCGGACCGCCCGCTACCGGCAAAGGTACGCCGGTGCAGGTCCGCCTTCAGCCCATCCTCCTTGCTAAGGTCGACGCCTGGGTGAAGAAGCACCACACCACTCGCCCCGAGGCTGTTCGCGCCATCATTGAGGCCGCCGACGCTCTGGGCGCCCTCGATGACTAGCCCTCTCGCCTTCCGCTGAAGTTGTGGCATAGTCTCGCGCCATGAGAGCCCTGACGTCCACCATCGCCGCCCTTCTCATTCCGGCGGCGGCCGTCGCCCAGACTACGCGCTGTCAGGAAAGCCCGATTGGCGGTGTAGTTTGCCGCACCGACCAACGGGAAAACCGAGATTGCTCCGTCGGCGGGATTTCCGCCGTCGCAATGGGCTGCACTCGTGGAGAGATCGCCCAGGCCAAGCAGACCGCTGATAACCGGAAGACTGTCGGTAGCCTTATCGCCGACGGGAAATGCGAAGAGGCCCGGAATTTTGCGCTCCGGTCCGGAGACCTTGATTTAGCTGAGCGGACAGCTCGCCTCTGTTCAGCGGGGCGGAAGTGAAGCCGCCTCCCCGGACCATTGATGCTGAAGTCGAGGTAATCGAGCTTTCCCCCCTTCAGCGAAAACCGAAGCCCCCCGTTACCGATGCGCCGTTCGAAGTGGTCGGCGGCCCAACGCCGCCGAACATAGTCGACAAGCTTCAGGCCTTTATGGAGCGCCGGCCATGGACGTGGTGGCTGATTGTGGGCTTGGCGGCGTTGGGCGCGCGACCGCACCACTGAGCCCAAGCCATTCAGGTACTTGGAACCGGACGACGCGATGGGCCGCTTTCGCCCCGATGCGGTTGGTCAGATAGCTCACCGCTTCATCAACCCGAGACGGGTCTATAGACGCTTCTATAATGCGCTGGGCGTCGCGGTCAGAAAGCCCCATCGACTTCAACCAATCAGCAGCAACGTTCAGGCGCTCTGACCAACCGCCGGTGACCGCCCTGGCGACCTGGGCGCCACGCTGCAGGCCCTCATTGAGCCGTTCGCCGTCGGCCGTCAGAACCGAGGTTCGTGAGCCCGCGCGAGGCGCGATGTCAGCAGCGTTGCGGACACGAGATTCCTCCAGACGCATGGCGCTTTCAAGACTACGAGCACGCTCGGGACCGGCCAAGGCCTCGGTGCGCATTTGTTGCTCGGGCGCCATAGCGATTTGCCGCGCAACGCCGGGAGCGGAGCCGATGCTCTCACCGGACTTGCGCTCGATCGCTCGCCGGGCTGCCGCTAGGGCGAGTTCGCGCTCCTGATCGCCTAGACCGGATGCCTGCTGCGTGAATTCGTCCGTGTTCCGCGTCAGGAGGTTCTCGCCCACCTCGGCAGCGTCCACCAGACGACTTCCGGCCTCGTAACCGCGCAGGGCATCATCGTAGCCGGGCACCTGCTGGCGTGCATTATCGCGGAGGGCACGTCCCAAGTTGTTGAAGCTCGCCGCATCGAACTTTGCGCCTTGGCTGGCCGCCGTCGTGGCTTTGTCAAAGAGGGCTTCGCTGATGTGCTGAGCCATGCCGATCGTGATGTCCGAGCCGCCGGCAGGGTTGTCGATGACATCGTCGGCGAGTCTGTTCAGGCGAGCGGCTATGGCGCGGTCGTCCGGGTTGATCGATCGCGCGGCTCGCGCGGCGGCCGCACGTATCGCGTCTCGCCCATCGGTCGTGCGAAGGGCCATGATGCTGTTTTCATCCAGGCCGATAGGCTCCTGACGCACCGCGCCAAAGGCATTATCCGCTTGCCGGCCGCGCTGCGCAGTCATGTCGGTCCGGATTTGGTCCGGCGTGCGCGGATCGTTAGACAGCACCCGCCGGGCCTGCTGGCTCATGCGCGATGGAAGATCGATAGCCCGAGCGTCGGCATAGTTCGTTACCATCTGCCGGCCAGGCGTCTGGCGGACACCGGCCGCTCGGATCGTGCCTCGCGCCGAATCGTCAACCACGTCCGCCAAGGTCGGTCGAATACCAGCCGCCTCGAACTCTCCTCGCCGCTGGGTGATTGCTTGCGGGTCCTGCCCCTTCATGACCCGCTCGTACACGGGGTCACGCGTGGAAAGCCCCTTTGGACGCAGCGAGACACGAGCCTGAGCCAAACCGCCGCCAAACAGCCCGCCCGCCATGCGCGCGATGTCTTGACCGCGCTGGCCGAAGCCCATTCCGGCAGCAGCATCGACTGACCCTTGCGCCGCCAGGCCAGGAATGACCGTGTTGGCAACTCTGGCGGGCACTGATCCGGGAGCGAGGAGCGCTGGCGTCATCTGCCCGATAGACTGGGCATAGCGCCCAGGCGTCGTCTGCGGAACGTGGTATTTTCCGGTCAGGGTTTGAACGACGCGGTTGAGGTCTTCCGTCGCAGGTGCGCCTGTCAGCCCAGTCCGAAGGCCCGGCACGTTGGCCGATGCGAAGGGCTGTCGCTTCTTTTGCGGCGCGCCTCGCACGGCGTTGATCAAGTTCTCGACGTTGTCCGCCATGCCAACGGCGGTATCCAATAATGCTGCGCCCGGCCTGGACTGCGAGATCGTTCCGGCCAGTCCGGTGGCGCCCTGCATCGTACCAGTTTTGAAGGACTTGATCACGTCGTCCAGCATGCTTGAGCGCTTAGTCGCCGCCGCCTTCGGCTGGGCCGGCGGCGGCGCGTCGAAGCGGTCGAACGGGTTGGCGCTATTCGCCGGCGCACTCTTTGGCATGGCGGGAACGGCGTCAAACTGGTCGAACGGGTTGCTCATCGGCCGAGTACCTTTTGCGCTGCGCCAGGGCCGTACTTCTGATCAAAGGCCGCTCGCTGGCCTGGGTTGGCCTTCAGATATTGAACCGCTGCCGCAGGTGGCGCGGCGAAGCGCGGCACGGCGCGAGGCTTGGCCGGTGCTGGAGCGGATGCTGTGGCCGGGCTGGCTTGGCCGCCCATCGGCCGATAGCCGCTGTCCGCTCCGTAGGTCATCTCCATCTCACCCGTGGTATTCACGTATTGCTGGCGGAGGCCCTGCAACTTTTTAATCGCCACCTCGGCCGTATCTGTTTGACTCGGGATGAATGGCTTGAGGATCGGGGTCTCGGCTGCCGTAACCGCCGCGCCGGAACGGTCGTGGCGGATCAGACTGCCAATGTTGGCCACTGCGGCGCGAACCGGTACACCCTTGGTGTCGAAACGCTGTGTGATAGCCTCCGGCGCGTAGTTCTTCAGCCCCATCGCCTCCGGATGTTGTCGGAGAAGCGCGATGGCCTGATCGATCTGGCTCATCGCAGCGCGGTTGCCGACGATGCCCTCTTGGATTTTGACCGGGACAGGCTTCAACGCCGCACCCGTGCCCGTGATGGGCGTGATCGTACCGTCAGGGCGCATCTGCGCCGGCACGTCGGCCGGGATGCCGTATTTGGCCTTCTCTTCCGCAGTGGCGGGGCGCACCTGGGCTTTCGGCGCGCCCTGAAACAGCACCTGGGCGCCGCTGTTCGCCGTCGCGCTTGCCGCCTGCTGCTGCGCGACGGCCGGCGTACCGCCACCCTCGACCGCGAACATCACCGGCAGGATCTTAGAGCGAACCTGCGGGTCGGTCAGATCAAGCGGCTGGCCTGGCGCGAACCCGGTTTGCTTGGCGACCGTGGCGATATAGGCCGCCGTGTCGTTTCCGTCGGTCGGCGGGGCGTACTTGGCGACTAGGCCCTCGATCGTGTTGATGCCGTGCAGCTTCTGTTGGTTCTGCAGGTTGATGTCGGCGGCACGGATGCCGGCCTCGGGCGTGGCGAACTGAAGGAAACCATCGCCGTCCTTGCCCGTCATGCCCTGCCACTGGTCACCGCTGTCGCGCAGATTGCCGGGATTGTTGTTGCGCTGCGCCCTGCCCGCGCCACTACCGGACGCCGAGGGTGCTGCGGGCGCGCCGGGAGCCCCGCCAGCGCCCGGAAGCGCCACCAGCGACTGGTTCTCGCCGACGGTCTGATAGACGGGCTTGGTGGCGACCATGCGCGCGGTTTGGTCCGCGAAAGACGGCGGGGCGGTGAAGATGCTGCGGACGCCCTGAGGCTTGGGCCGAGCCGGCGGGGCGGCGTCCTCGCGGCGGGTTCCGTAGATGTCGACAGTCGACGCAGGCTTGAAGCCCTCAAGCGGCTCGATCTGCGGCGCCTCATTGCCTGGAACGGCCACAAGATTGTCGCCCACGACCCGGGTTTGGTCGGGGTGCGCGAACTCGCCGCCGGAATAGACGACCGAGTCCGCGCCCAGGGTCTGCGGCTTCAAGAAGTCAGCCAGGGCCTTCGCGCCCTCGACCGGGTTGACCCGCATCAAGACGCGGATCTGGGCCGGCACGCCGGTGCGCTGAGCGTACTCGTCGTTCAGCTCCACGTCGGCCTTAGTCTTGGCCCGGTCCGAGAAAGCGTTCTTGAGCTTGAACGCCGCTACCGGGTCGTCGCCCAGCGCCGCGCTCGCGATGAGCGCCTTGTCGCGAAACGACATCCCTGTGCTCGGGTTGACCTGACTTGCCCACTTTTGATAGCCGCCAAACAGCCCCATCAAGCAGCCTCCAACTTGGCGTAGTCGACCATGAGATAGCCTGACGGGTGGATCGAAACCGCGTGAGGATCGCTGATGGCGATTTCCTGGGCGATGTGCCCGGTATGCTTAATTCCAGGGGCGTCCCAAAGGTAGGCAAACGTCACGATGCGGCGGCCGGCGGCGTCGTGGCCCACCGTCTCTATTTCTCGCTTCAGGCGCACATCCGACGCGGCCGCCAGACCCGCCGCAGCCTGCGCGGCCTTGATGAAATCGATGCTGCTGGTCTTGGTTTCCGAGGTACCGCTAGAGGTTCCCGCCGACGTGCCCGCAGACGTACCCGTCGTGTCCGTCGTGCCCGTGCTCGGGATCAGGCCCAATGCTTGGTTGATCAGCTGCTGGATGGTCAGCGGGCGATCCTGCTGATCCTTGTATTGGGCGTAGTCCTGGGTCGCCAGGTTGCCGAGCAGGCCGGCGCGGGTGGCCGCTGCGGATTGGTTCGAAGTCTGCGCCGTCTGGTTGTTGCCGATGTTGGTCTCGTAGGACCGATTGGCGGCTTCAGCGTCAGCAGCCCGGCGCGCGGCGTCAATCTGGGCCTGTAGAGCAGAGGCCGAATTGGTCTGGGCAGCATCGGCCGCCGCGAGTTGTGCGGCTTGCGTGAAGCCAGCCTGGCGGAGCGCCGCGACCGTCGTGTTGGTGTTGCGGTCGTAGGCCTCATTGGTCAGCGAGTCCGCAACGCCATGACGCGATCCACCGAAAGCGCCGGCCGCTGTGGCTTTCGCTGCGTCGGTCATTCCCGCGATCTGCCGTGCCCGCTCGATGTCGGCCGTAGCGTTGTCGACGACCTGGGTCTCGTACGGGTTGAAGTAGTTTGTCAGGCCCTCGTAGCCCTTCGCGGTCGGCGCCACCGTTGTCGCCTTCTGACTGTCTGGGACGTAGGTCAACGCCTTGACGTCTGGGATCGCCGCCGCAGCGGTCTGAGCTGAAGTCAGGCCGGTCCCCGTGTAGGGCGTGTAGGCGGCCGTGAGGCCTTTGGCCGCGTCGATATTGTCGTACAGCGCCCCGGAGAGCCGGGGATCAAGAGACGTCGTGGAGGTGCCGGCGTTGGTGGCGCTTTGCGTGGCGGTTTGCTCCGCCGTGGTCTTGGTCTTGCTCTTACCCTTGCTCATGTCAGATGTCCTTCATGCAGATCGACCAAGCGGGGCGATAGCCGTATTGCGCCATGGCGCGCTGCCAGCCTGGTCGGCCGGCGACAGTGAAGCGGGTGCAGCCGTGTTTCTCGGCGCCCCATGTCTCGACTACGGGGCGCATATCGCGGAGCAACTCGGTCAGGTCGCCACCGGCCAGCCAGAAGTTCAGGGCGGTGAGGCGGGGAAATTCGCTGATTTCTGTGACCATAGCCGACGCCTTGCCGGGCCAGAACGCCGCCTCGCTGCGCTGGATCTTGTCCCAGACATCGTCGATGGTGTGGGCGCCGATGTCGTAGACGAGTGCGTCTTCGATCCAGGGGCGGCAGCGCGCCCACTCCTGCTCAGGCGTCAAGGTCTGCGACATCGCCAACATCTTCGCCGAGAGCGCCGAGGATCCGGCGATGGCCGGCGGAGCGGCGCGGAAGGATCTGCAACTCGTCACCAACCAACGCGACATGTACTGGGTCAGGCTTGCCGGGCGTGTAGAAGGTGGCGACGTTGCCTTCTCGGCTGAACGTCAGACCTGCGGACGTGAAGCGCTCCTCGTCCCAGGTCATACGGCGCTCGTCGAAAGCGCGCCGGCATTGCTGACGACCAGGGCGTAGCGGGTGCCGTTGGCCGAGGTCAGGATGATGCGGTTGGCGCCGACCTCGATGTCTTGGTCGCGCTTCAGGTTTTTGTCGTCGGCGCGCGAGAGGATGCTGAACACGCGGTCAAAAAACTCGCGCACGTAGGCATCCGACGGCTTTGGGAGGATCAAATCATGTCCCCTTGTGTGATGGCGATCTTCGGGACGCCGATGCGGTCGTCCGCCGTGCCGTGGAAGTCGTAGCGAACCCGCAGAAGACGGGTCTGGAACAGGAAGTCGGTCTGCGCCGAGACTGTGGCGGGGCCGTAGGAGTCTTCCGCGCTGTTGGGCCAGACTTTGCCCTTCAGGGTGAGATCAGCGTTCCCCAACGTCTTGTCGTCGGGGATGTAGCGACTGACCTCCATCATGTAGTCGCCCGGGCTCAGTTCGATCGGCCCGCTTTCGGCGTAAGGTAGCTCGGCGCCCGTGTAGTCGAAGCCGGTTTCATGGGCATAGAGATAGCCGTCAACTGTCACCATCAGCGGGTTCGCGAAAACGCCCTTGTCGACACCACACGTCCGCGAAAGCGCTCCGGTCCACCATTTGTCCGTCCGATAGCACCACAGGACATAGCGGTCGTTTTCGGTGGCGGCGGCCGAGGGATAAAACCACCAGACCTCGCCGAACGCGCTCTGGTGAACCGCTGTCACCTTGGACTTTTGCGAGACGTTCAGGTTGCTGAAGACGTAATCGCGGATGTCGGAGGCCGAAGGGATCGGCTGGGCGTAGCCGTTGTAGACCCAGAAGTTGTCCTGGCTCATCCAAGCGGCCTGAACGTCATCAATCTGCACTGCTGCCTGAGGGGCGATCAAGCCGCAGCCGACGCCGACGCGCTCAAAACCATAGACCAGCGGATAGCCGACATAGGTCGCGATCCAGGCGTCGACCGAGGTGAACAGCAGGGTTCCGCCTTTGAGGGTCTTGCCGGCCGTCAGTTGACCAACGGTCTTGAGTTCGAAGTCACCGGCCTGGTTGGTCGCCGTGGGGGTCCAGGTGTTGTTGTTCTCTTGATCCGACCACTGCACCTTGCGGGCATTGCCGCCGGCCGCGAGCGCCATCAGGATGCGCTCGTCCGTGGTGACCAGGGACTGGCATGAGGTCGGCGCACTGCTCAGGACGGCAGCTTTTGTCGCGGCGACTAGTTGCCACTGGTAGATTTTGCCGTCCGCATTGGACACGCCGAGCAGATATTCCCCCCAAGTGTCTAGCGACCACACGGTGGCGGGCGTGACAGAGCCGCCGTCCGGCAAGTCGACGCCCCAGAAGCCGCCGCCCCAGACACCCGCGCCCCAGCCAGTATTCATCGTGGCGACCGACGTGCCGACAGTGAACCCGACTGGCGTGATATCCGACAGGAGACCGTCTTCCGACTGGACGTAGAGGTTCGAGTGGGTGCCGATCCCAATCCATCGAGCACCGCTGTTCGTGCGCCAGGTGAGGATGGCTCGGGGCGCACCCGCCATGGCGGAAGCCGAGGGGCTACGTACCTGCCAGCCCTGCATCGGGCGCAGCCAGAAATCAGGCTGGCGAACGAGTTGGCTGTCGAAGTACCAGCCGACCGACGGCATGTCGGTACTGCCCCGCCTAATGCCAGGCTGGAATTTCAGGTCGATGAATTCGGCCATGCCTTAGGTGCCAGGTAGGCCGAGCAGCGCATATTTCAGCGCCATGTCGCCGGTGTAGTCCGATCCTGTCACCGCGCCGATCTGGATGCTTGTGATGACGCCGCCCGGCGTGATCAACGCGCCAGTGGTTTGGGACAGGGCAAGATTTCCGGCCGACGTCCGGCAGTCTACGACTGCATTGAATTTGTTGTTGTTGTAAGTCCCTAGTTGCGACGGATAGGTCGAGAACCTGATCACCGCCGCTTGGCGCACATTTCCGTCGGACGCTGAACTTACGACGGCCGGAGATATGATCAGTGCCGCGGCGCCCGCGCTTGCTTCAAACGCTTGGGTCCCACCTGCGGCCGCGGTCACGTCGCTCCGGAGATATTCATATGCCGTCGAACCAGTAGCGCCGTTCAATCTGGCGAAGATTTTGTAGCCGGTAGGCGGCCGAATATCACCAAGCCGAAGCTCGTACTCGCTGAAGCCGGACGGAACGGTGAGACTCAGGGTGCCGTTTGCGATGGAGCCTGTCGCGAGGACGTGCGGCGTCTTCGCACCGTAGGCCGTGTCAATCAGCACCAAATCTGCGTTGATCTTGGGTGCATAGCCCGCCGTTCCAACTTCCGGAACCGTGAGGCCAAGATACGTAGTGATCACATCGGCCATGTCGGTTCCTTACACGACGGTGGAAGGGATAGGCGTGAGCGGCGCGCTGCTGTCGTCGATCTGGTCCACATCGGTCAGATCGCTCAGGGCGGCGAGGTAGAGCCCGGACCATGTGTCGATGCGCGGGTCCGCCCGCAGATAGGGGGCCGACTGAAGCAGGGCGCCGTAGAGGTAGGCGTCGGGCGAGGTTTCCAGCAGCCAGTTTGAAGGCGCCGAGACCGACAGGCTCGGCACGCGCTGCCAGTAGGTCAGCGACGCGCTGTAGGGGAACGACGGCGGATAGAACCGGAACTGGTTGCCCACGACCGTGTAGTGCGTCGGCGGGCCGCCGGGGTTGGTTTTGGCCTGGAGCCGCGCCATCTGGTCCGTCGTGACGTACTGGACGTCGATCACCGGGCTGTAGGTAACCTCGATCGACTTGGCGCCGGCGAAGTCGGCCGGCACGCTCACGAACTCGGCGTCGATCGCCAGCGCCGCGTGCGCGACCATCCGGCGGACTCGAAGGCGCCGGTTGATCTGCGCTTCTGCCAGAGTGATGAAGTCTGGGATTACAGCCGTGAGGTCCGCTCGTCGCAACCAGTTGGCGATGGACGCCTGGAGGTCCGAGTACGTTGCCAGGGTCATCTAGCGCATGACTCCGTTGGAAATGCCCAGGTGGCCATCGGCGGTGCGCAGATAGCGCCAGTCCGGGTCGTTGAGCTTGCGCATCAACCGGTCGGCGTTCTCGTGGTCGAAACAGTCCCACCCCTCCTCCGCCAGCCACTTGTTGCGGATGATGAAGGGGATATGGGCGACCCGGCGCAGCTCGCGCGACTTTGAGTAGCCGTCGTTGTGGTTGGCCTTGTTCTTGTTGTCGTCCAGGACGTCGGTCAGGTCCTGGGTACCGTGGATCAGATAGGTGCCGTCAGCCTGGTCCTCCCAGGTGTACCGGACCCCGGCGCCC
Organism: Caulobacter sp. FV1ye6ST; assembly: GCF_058681225.1. NCBI lineage: Bacteria > Pseudomonadati > Pseudomonadota > Alphaproteobacteria > Caulobacterales > Caulobacteraceae > Caulobacter > Caulobacter sp. FV1ye6ST. The sequence goes on along the minus strand of NZ_CM178733.1, from coordinate 1,516,310 downwards.
GAGGTGAGCAGGTGACGGCGGCTCATTAGAGCGTCTCTTCGAGGATTTCCACGAAGCCGCGATCTTCGAGCGCGGTCGCCGTCTCTTGGGGAAGCGTGGTCTCTTCCTTCCATTCGAAACAGGCCTCGCCGACGCCGGCGACGTGAATGCCCATGGAGATCTTGCCGTTGCCGGCCTTGGTGATCCGCACGGGGACCATGACGACCGGCTTGGCGGGGCCTTGGTCAGCGCGTTGGCGGGCAGCGCGGATCTTCAGTTCCTCGGCCGTCGCCAGCTTGTTCGCGGCGCGCGCGTTGCTGGTCGGCTTGTTCTGCTGGTCGGCTACGGCCAGGGCGGCGGCTTCGGCCGCCAGGCGCTGCGCCTCGGCGCGCTGGCCCAGGAAGTCTTCGGAGACAGCCAGATTGGCCGGAACAGTCGGCACGGGTTCTTCGACGTGCAGCGTGGTGCCTTCCGGAAGCTCGACCGCCGGCGCTTGGGGGGACGAGGGTTGGCCTGCGGCGAGTTTGGCGGCGCGCGCGGCGCGCGCGGCGGCCATGCGGTCGACCGCCGGCGCTTGGGGGGCGTCAGTCATGAAGGCTCCATGAAAATGGCCAGCCCCGCGTGAGGGCTGGCCTGTCAGTGGTGGATGGGGGTTAGATCAGGTCGGCGACGACCGCCGTGGCCTTCTCGTTGCGGGCGACGTAGCACTTCTCCATCGTCAGGAGGAAACGCTCGTTGTCGCCCGTCTTGGCCAGCGGGGTAGACTTGATGCCGTCCAGCGTACCCACGGCGCACATCTTCGGATCGACGAAAAAGGCGTCGCGGGACAGGGCCGCATAGGGGTGCGGGATGATCGAGATCGACCCGAAGTCCGACACGTAGACATCGGCGCCGGCGACGATCGTAGCCTGGTTCATGCCCTTCACGTCGACACGGATATCAGCGATGCCGGTGAAGGCCGAGAACTGCTGCTTGTGCGTGCCATCGACATAGGCTTGGCTCAGCTTGGCGCCGTTGGAGAAGGCCGTCGACAGGACGCCCTTGACCAGAGCCTCGGTAAAGGTGCGCTGCGTGCCGTTGGTGGCCGCCGCGACGATACCGGCCGAGAAGCCGCCCGACGAACCGCCGGCGCCGCGGCTGACGTTGGACGTGGCCCAGGCCAGGACGCCAGCGGTCTTACGGGTCGTGGCGCCAGACTCTGCCACCGACGCGAAGTTGCCAGTGATGCGCTTTTCGAAGTCACGGCGGATCTCGATCCCCTTGAGGATCTTCTGGCGAGCCAGCTCGGAAGCACGGCCAGCTTTGTCGACGACTTCCTGGGTTCGCGAGACGCCGCCCTTCTTGGTCAGGATCTGGCAGATGTTGGAGACGCGGGTGGTCAGGTTCGGCGCATCCAGGGTCGAGACATCGTCGCCTTCAAGGGCGGCGTTGGTCTCGTCGGCGGCGGCGAGGCTTTCGATCTGCCACTCGTGACGGGTGTTGGTGGCCTTCACGGTGCCGATCGACGAGCTGAAGATCGTTTCTTCCGCGGCGACGCGATAGATGGTGTCTTCGAGGTCCTCACGGATCCCGACGTTGTTCACCGAGGTTACGGTATTGGTGGGTGCGGTCATGGTCTCTGGTCCTTGGCGAGGAGCAGCGCGACGGCGTCTTCCACTGACCCCGACTTATCCAGCCGGGCGCGGGCCTGTTCAACGCTGCGTTGGGGGGAAGGCCGCGCCGGGGCCGCTGCCGATGGCTTCGCGGTCTTAGTCGGGGCGGCTTTGGGGGCGGGGTTGGTCGCCGTGGTAGGCTTAGCCGTCTTCGCTGTTTTCAGCGCGTCTTGGCCCTCGCGGAAGCGGATGCCGTCATAGGCCAGCGACAACTCGAACGCAGAGATGTTCTCAAGCTGAGTGCTGGTGACGCCTTTCGAGAGAAGGTACTTGGCCACCTTGGCGATGCGCGCTGGGCCTTCGACGGGGTCCACCAGGTCGGGGGCTTCGGTCGTCAGCTTCTCGCGTTCCGCCTGGAGGTAAGACTGGAACTCTCGGTCTTCCGTCTCGCGCTGAACTCGCGCTGCTTCGGCCTGCATCGCCTCAATTGAAGCAAGCTCGGCCCGTTCAGTGTCGAATTCTGCCTTGGCGGTGGTATAAGCGGCTGGGTCTTCTCGCGCGAAGGTGAGCCAGTCGATGCCGTCCCATTTGCCGGCGAAGACGGTTTGCGCCTTCGTGACGGCCTGGTCGAGCTTCGCCTTGAACTCACCGACGCCGGCAAGCTGGGCTTCCACCTGCTTGCGGGCCTCGCCGGCCTCGGATTGCGCCCGCGAAACAGCCTTGTCGCGCTCAGTTTCCCGAGCCGCCACGATCTCCTGGGCGGCGCGAGGAAGCTTTGCGAACTCGGCGCGTTCAGCGGCGTCCCATGACTTCGGAGCGGCGATGGCCGGGAGTTCCGGGTCGCTCTCAGGCTCGTCGTCTTCCTCGGCTTCGATGGCCGGATCTTCATCCGGGTCGTCACCTTCTTCGGGCGCGGGATCGCCCTCGGATTCGTCGGCGGGAGCCTCGGGCTCTACCGCATCATCGTCGACGTCAGCAGCAGCTTCTTCGGGCGCGGCGACACCGGAAACCTGGGGTTCATCAGCGCTAACGAGCGAGGCGACGGCTTGGTCAATTGACAGGGGGGCAGCGTCAGACGACGTAGTCATGGGCATCTCCGCGCAAGCCTCCCCGATCCCAAGACCGAGGAGGTGGAAGCGCTAGCTTTGGTGGTGGGGTCGATTAGGGCCGAAGCAGTCCATTGGCCGCGAGGACTTCACGGTACTCAAGCTGGGTGCGGGCGATCTCGCCAGCGGTCACGGCATCATTCAGGGCGCCGCGAACCATGGTCAGGGTCTTCAGCGCGACGTAAAGCCGCTCGCGCTTGGCCTGTTGCTCAAATGTGGTCTCGATCAGTTCGGCCGTGATGGCCTCTTTCAGCCCGTTGAACGCCCGGTCGGTGAGTTCCAAGGCCTGTTCAGCCTGGTTGGCGAGGCGGATAGCATCTTCGTCGGTCATCACTCGGCCTCATCGGATTGGCCGGCGACATCCGGTTCGTCAGCTGCAGCGATAGCTTCATCGATCACGTCTTGGACGTGCGTTCGATCCGCCATTTCGTGGCCGTGCTGGTGCTCTGAGGCCTGGATCGCCAGATCAGCGTGTGCTCGCAACGCCTCGGCATCGGCCTTGATCTGCGCCACAGTGATTGATGAGTTGTAGCGGGCATTGATCTCGGCCAGCTTCAGGGCGTCTTCGCTGTCGCGCTCGGCCTGGGCCTGCTGGACGTCGAGGCTCATCTTCTCTTCGGCCAGCATGCGCCTGTGCGCAGCGTCCTCCGCCTCTAGCTGGAGCTTGGCCTCTTCCAGCGCCAGCTTGCGCTCGGCGATGCTGTGAGCGCCTAGGGCAATCTGCCCTTCCTGTTCGAGCTTGGCCTGCGCCAGGGCCGTCTTTGCGGCGTCCGCCTGGGCCTTGGCCATCGCCTCGGCTTGCGCGGCCTGTTGAGCCTGCTGCTGGGCCATGGCGGCCGGTTCTGGAGGCGCGTTCGGGTCCTTCTCCGCGTCAGGATCGGTGAAGAACTCCTCGGGAGCCTTGATCCCCGCCTTCTCGACGAAGCGGGTAGCCGCCTTGAAGATATTGGAGGCGGTGACCAGCGGGCCATTTAGCGAACCGCCCTGCCCCGCGATACACTTCTCCTGAAGGCTGAGCACCTGGCCCATCGCCGCCAGGTCTTGCTCGCGGCCGGCCGATCCGACGCCGAGCTCGATCGTCATGTCGTTGCGTTCGCCCCACTCTGTGGGGTCGGTCGCCACCCACTTGCGACGCAGGCGAACCTTCTCCGACATGCCGCCGGTCTGGCGAAGCATGGCGTGGACGCCGAGGATGAAATCCTTCACTCCGGTTTCGGCGAAGATGCGGGCGATCATGCGGGTGCGTTTCTGTGCCGCCGAGATCTGAACCTGGGCGCCCTTGGCGGTGTCGTGCAGGGTGTCGGGATTGAGCCCCTGGGCGCTGCGCACGATGCCGGCGCGCTGCTCCGCCACGGTCGAGAAATATTCCAGCGTACTGAACGGGTCGAAGTTGAGCGGTCCGGCCGAAATGGCGCGGACCGCGCTGCCAGTTTTCGACAGAACGGGGACGCCAGGTTCGTTGCGCAGCAGGTCCGACAGGGTCCGCGCGCTCATGCCGGCTTCAGACACTTCCATGCGCTGGTTCAGCGCGAAATAGATGTTGTCCAAGCCGGCGCGGGTCACGGCGGTCTTGATCCGCTGAATCTCCATCAGCTTGTCGGCGACGCTCTCCCCGTAGAACCGGTGGGTAACGATGTAGGGCGTGATCGCAGCGAAGGGGATCGCGTCGACCTCCTCCCATTCGATCATCACCGTCTCATCGCGGCCGGTCTCGACCCGGTAGATTTTGTACTCGTCGCCGTCGACCAGGCGGATGTAGTGCTCGACGGTCTCGACGATGCGGAGGCTGTCAATCGCGCCGTTGCCCGAATAGGTGCGGTGCTCGCCGACGGTGTCGCGCGACTGGTCCATCTGGTCGTTGAACGAGCCGTAAGGCGGTAGGCGCTCGACGATATCCTCCGGGATCCCCCGGACCAACAGATCCTGGGCTCGCGGCCTGGCCCTCATAGCGCAATAGGCGGTGTCGCGAAGGCTCATCGTGGTGTCGATGGCGACCGTAAAGTCCTCTGGCGGGACAGCGGCGCAGCGGACGCGCTGCTTGGGGCCTTGGACCGGCATCTCGAAGTCGTAGAGCGGCTCGCCGCCGTCGGACCGCTGTTCCGAGGGCCGAAGGTTGATGACCTCGCCGCCGTCGTTCATGGCCAGCGCCACGGCCGCCTGCGGCATGCCCGTGAACGTCTTGGGGGTCGGCGGGGCGACGTCTTCCTTCCACCACTTCACGACGCCCGTCTTCAGCTGAAGGGCATCCTTGAACATCGTGTAGAGGATCAGCCAGCCCGGGTTCTCGTTGAAGATGACGTGGTTTACGTAGTCGGTCTCCTGCTGGGCGCCCTCGACGTCCTCTTCGCCGGTCGGGCGGAAGGTCGCGACGTCCTCGCCGCCAGTGAAGATTTCCACCAGGTCGGGCAGGATGGTCTCGATCGCATCGGCCACGTCGCTGCTGACCGCCTTGGAGCGGTTGGGCAGTGACGGGACGTCGATCATCTCGCCCTTGATGTACTGCAGAGCGCGTTCACGGGCGGCCAGCAAGTCACTGTCCTGCTCGAACCCCACGCTGCGTTGCCGCTCGTCGCGGACGATGCGCAGCAGTTCGTCTTCGTCGTACGCCATCAAGCGCATACCTCGGGAGGCGCGTTCATCATCGGGCGACTCCAGTCGTTCAGAGTTGGGTGGGTCAGACGGCGCCGAACGAAGGAACTTCGATGCGTCGCGTGTTGATCGATTCCGAGACGGGCTCGGCGAAGGTCAGGGCGATGGCATCCCACTCGTCCGGCGATCTCATGCCGCGCTTCTTCATCGCGGCCTTACTTTCAAGGACAAACCGCTGGTTCGTGTCCTTGTGGTGCTTCGGGGCGCAGGCGTCGGCCTGGAGGGCGTCACTGTCAGGGATATCCGCCCCGCCCACCTGGTCCAGCCAATCTCTCGACAGGCCCCACATCTCCGCCCGTCGGTTCCTCGGGCCAGCCATGGGCTTGCCGTCTTTATCCTTCGGGTTCGGATTGAACGGGTCGGATCCGAAGTTCACCGCGACGCAAATGTCGCTGTACGGCTCGCCCCAGCTGCGCAGGATGTGAAAGACGCCAGCGCCAAGTCCGCCGACGTCGATAAACACCTTCGTGGGCCGGTCTTCATCGATAACGCTCTTGATCCAGTGGGCGCCGGCGACGTTATCGAGGCCTTGGCGGCTCTCGACCTTCCGAACCTTTGGGCCGGCGCGCCACGCCAAGCTGAACCGGTCGGACGTCGCGCCATCACCCGCCGGGTCTGCGCCAATCACCAACGGGCCGTATTCGTTCAGTTGAGCCTTGCGGGCTCGGAGAAGGCTTTCGGGCTTGATGAAACTGTCGTGGCCCGTGAGCTGGAATGCCTCGGCCGCCGTCGCTGGGTACTCTTGCTTGAAGAGCAGCGGATCCTTCAGCTCGGCGATCTTAGCCCGGCGCCAGCACATCTGGTCGATATCAAGGTCGTGCGCGTCGGCGTATTCCCACTCTTCATCATCCATGACGAAGTCGTCGGGAGCGGTGCGCCGATACTCGTCGGACCAGAACCACGGAACGAAGATCGCCTCGTAGTCCCCCACACCCGCCTCGGCCATCTGCCAGCGCTCGTGGAATTCACCGCCGACGCCATTCGCCGTGCTCTCCAGAACGATCTCGGTCCCGGGCAACTCGGGAATGGCTTGGATCACGGCGGCGAAGTGCGACGCGGCGTTGGGCCAGAAACCGACCTCTGAGCCGTGAAAGAGCTGCAGGGTCTTAGATCGGCCGACCGCCTTCGTCCCAGCGGTGCCCACCTCATAGCCGCCGTCCAACCGGGTGAAGACCAGCTCCTTGGCGTTGGAGGCGCCGGTCTCGGGTTTCATCAACGGCGGACAATGCTCGTGATAGCGGTTAGCCATCCCGAACAGACTGTCGGTTGCGCTCTGTTCGTGGGTCAGGATGAAGACCCGGAGGCCCTTCGCGTGGGTGACGCGCCAGTAGAACCGAGCAGCGATATAGGTGCTCATTCCCTGCTGACGGCCCTTCAGCACTAGGGCGCGAACCCGTCCGGTGCGTGCTCTCTGCGCCTCAAGGCGATCGTGAACGTACTTCTGGGCCTTGTTCAGAACCAACGGCTCTACGCCGCCCGACTTGGTGCGGATCTTGAGACAGCGCGCCGCGTAGTGCTCCAGGTCGGTCTTGAGCCTTAAGCGGATCGCCCGCTCTTCAGGCGAGATCGGCAAGGGCGTCTTCGTGGCTGATGGAAGTCTTCACGTCGGCGGAGACCTGCGACAGCTTGGCGTGGATGAATGGCGCGGCGTCCTTGGCAATGGCGTGGGCCATCACGGCTTTGTCCATGTCCACGACCTTGTCGCTCCCGCCCGTTGCCTCACCCCACAGCGACCGCATGGTGATCAGCATCACGTCGAGAGGGGTAATCCCCTCCTCCACAGCGCGGTTGGCGATCTCACGGGTCTTCTTGGTTGCGGAGCCGGGTTTCCGACCGGCGCCAGGCCTCGCTCCGCCTCTTTGATTTTCTTTGATTGTTTTCACTTGGGTCACTGAGCTGACCGCCACCTTGTCCCTGGACGCACTTACGGCCACGGCGCGGCCCTACTGGGTCGGCAGGCTGTAGTTGATGACCAGGGTGGCCGAGCCGACGGCGGTGGCGGTGCCGGTCTGGATCAGGCGGACATAGACCGGGCCAGGGAAGTTCACGTAGTCGGCAGCGGCGGCGTCGACCAGGGTGTGCGCCTTGCGACCGACAGCCTTGACCGTGGTGGCGGCGACGTACTGGGCGCCCGTGGCGGCCGAGCCGATCTGGATCGTCATGTCCGTGGCCGCCGTGAAGGCCGTGGTGGTGACCGTGGTGAACGTGATGTCCACGGCGCCGGGCGGGGCGTCGAACACGAAGTCGGTGTTGGCCGTGGCGGTCACGGTCATCGGGTTGGTCTCGGTGACGCGGATGTAGTTGCCCTTGGTGATTTTCTGGCCGACGGTCGACATAGTCTGGGGCTCCTTACGAGGTGAGCAGGGCATGGCCCTCGCTCGGGGAAGGGGTTTTCTTGATCGGCCGCTTCGGATCCCCGCTCTGGCCTTTGCCGTAGCGCTGCACACAGGCGGGGAAGGTTGGCGGTCGGGGTCTACTTCTTGGCCTTCACGCGCTTGGCGCAGGCGGCTTTCATCTCGTCCGGGGCGCGGGTGTCGAGCCAGGCCTGATAGAGCTGCTGGAAGATCGCCTGCACGGCGTAGGCTTCAAACTCAGGCGACGGCTTCTCTTCGCCAATTTCGTCACGGACGTACTGCCAAACGTGCGTGGACTCGTGAGCCAGGACGCCGGCGATCTCGACGCGGCTGTGAGCCTCCTCGAGATGGTCGCCGAGAGTGACGATGGCGCCCGCGCCGCCCTTGTGTCGGTAGAAGTTCGCTCGTCCGGCGTTCTTCGGGTACGGCTCGCTCTGGCCTATGCGGCGCATCTCGCGGCGCCAGGCTTTCTTGCTGGGGCAGAAGCCGATGCTGACGGGCTGCCAGCCCCGATCGATCCAGACGATGTGGTCGGCGTCGGGCTTACCAGCCAAGGGCTTTGCCCATGACGTGCTTGGCGGTGGCGCAGACCAGGAAGAGAACCAGGAAGGCGCCAATGACGAGACCGGCGGCGAGCGTGGCGAGGATGGCGATCAAGTCCATGCTGACCTCCTATGGGTATCGCGCCAGCCGCCTCTTTGCTGAGGCCTCGGTCTACCGGGCATGGGGTGGCGTTGTTGCGGCGGCGCGAAGGTGAATCCCCGCCCTCCCCCGGCTCGTCGTGGGGGCTTCACAAGATGAGGGGATGAGGAAGGGCGGGCAATATGGAGCGAGGCCAGGGGATCGAACCCCAGAAACCGCCGAACGGCCCTCGCGAAGGTGGAGAATGGCTACCGCACCGGCGCTCAGGCCGGGGTGATCTCGCGCCGTTCGGGCAGCCGCTGGAGTACGCGGTACCTCCCGAGGGTGTCGAAGGCGGTCACATGGGGACCGGAGAACACACCATATGTGCCCTGGTTCGTGGTCTGGCGCAATAGGTGGTGTTCATCGCCCGCGCCCGCCTGGCGCTATGCCCGCCGCGCGCATGATGTCGCCGATGGGCCGCCCATCGACCCGGCAAGCGGCAATGACGCGATCGTAGCTCGATGTGCGCCCACCCTTGCCGCGCTCGACGGTACAGACGGCGCTCCGGCCGACTAGACCATCCATCACGCGCTTGGCCTCCCGACCTCCGGCCTCGTGAAGTTCAGGCGCATACCAATCCGCGACCCTGATCTCTAGCCAGCGTGACGGGTCACGACCCAAGGCAAGGCACATGGAATCGCCGTCGCCGGAATAGATGATAGGCGCGGTGATGACCGTTCCGGCCTTGTAGCCGCTCACCGGAGCCTCGCAGGGGTCGGCATGGGCGGCGCTGGCGGTGAGCGCCAGGCCGGCAGCGATGATCAGCGCGCGCATCATGCCGCAACCTCCTCTTTCGGCTCCGGTCGGAGCGTCTTCAGCTGGGCTTTGACCCGGCGGCCGTCGATGATCAAAGTTGCCGTCCCCTGCTTGGTCTTGATCTTGAGGATTTCACCGATCTGGCTAACCCAGGCGCCGTCGTCGATGAAGGCCTTGTCGCCGGCCTTGGGCGTGTAGGCGTCCTTCGGCTTGGTCTCGTCGAACTCGCCGGCTTCCTGGAGGCGGCGGATTGCCTCTATGCCAGCCGTAGGGAGCATGGCCGGAACGTTGTCACCCTGGCTATTGCGGCGGGTGTAGAACTTCACGCCGTCGACCTCGCCCGCGATCGCGGTGCAGTGGCTGGAGAATCCCCGGATGAACACGATGCCTGGGAAAAGGGCGCGGTCAAACTTCTCCCTGACCGTGACCTTGCGGCTGAAGCGGACGCGGCGCCAGCGGGTGATCGCCGGCATGTAGGCCTCAAGGTCCAGCGCGTCGCGGCGGGCCAGTTCGCCGATGGCGGCGATGATCTTGTTCTCCCGGCCAGCGATGCAGCGAAGCGCGAACCAGCGGGCCGGGTCGGTGATGTTCATGGTCATGGTCTATTCCCCGAATAGGCTGGTGGGCAGGCTTGGGCTGGGAAGTGCTGGCCGGCGGCGATGCGAGCCTCGTGACGTTCGATGCCCTCGATGATCGTCGTGTGGTCCCTGCCGCCCATCCAACGCCCGATCAGCGGGTAGGACGGCGGCTTTCCGCTCGGCATGGGTGTCTGACGAATACGGGCGTAGGCGGCTTGTCGCGGCCACGAGGCGTCGCGCCTACGGTCGTGGACGAACATCCAGGCTACCGGTACCTTGTGCTCTCTGGAGACGTCTTTGAGCACCTGGAGGTAGCGCGGAGGGATGGTTGTCGCCGTCATGCGGCTTCCCCTTGGTTGAGGCCGTAGCCATGCTTGGCGAGGGTGGTCGGATTGACCTTGCAGCCGTCGCGGCCGGGCCTTGGCCCCCAATCCACCTCGTTCCAGTGGCGGCTCTTGGCGAACTCAGCGACGCGGCGGTCCCAGCGATCGGCGATGTCTTCGGCGCTTGGCATGGGCACGGGGGCGCCGGGCTTCGGCTTGCCGGCGTCGCGGCCATAGAACCCTTCCCGAAGCCGGTTGAACGATTTTGGCTGGCAGACGAAGTCGATGTCGGCGCGCCATTCGCGGTCGTTATGGCCCTGGCAGTGGCGTGATAGGCGGACGCCGTTCAGCGCCTCGGTCCAACCAGCGCCTCCAGCGTCATCCAGCCTCGCCTTGATCGCCCTGCGCCGATCTGGCGACAGCGACACGGCAACCGGGTTTCCGATTTGCTTGGCGAGGACATTCCAGGCGGCGAATGCGGCCTCAATCGGCCCCTCCTCGCGTACGCGCGTTTTCTCTCCCCGAGCAGGGGTGGGTAGTTGGGGGGGTTCAGGGGGGGAAGAAGGGAGGGGAAGAGTTTGTGCGTCACTTGGTGACGCGTCACTTGTTACGTCACTTGTTACGTCACCAACGTCGTCATGATCTACTTCTGACTTGCGGGCTCGATAGCGGGCCTGGCGTTCAGCGCCGGCCGATCGCGACTTTCCACCTTGCGCCTCAGCTACCGCAAGGATTTGCTCTGCCGTCATGCCGTAGCTGACCAACAGGCGCATGGCCTCAAGAGACAGGCTCAACGACCGCCCTCCTCTTTCACATCGGCGATGTAGTCATATCCGGCTTCGTAAAACTGTTTGTCGGACCCGACCGGCCCCTGGCGCTGCTTTGCGCAGATGACATCAAGCTGAGTGCGCAGCTCGTGACAGCGCATCTCCCACTCCCGGTGATCAGGTCCCGTGCCCTTGGGCTCGTTGCGCTCGACGTAGTAGGCCTCGCGATACGGGAAGAGGACAGCATCAGCATCCTGCTCAATCGAGCCAGACTCCCGAAGGTCCGAAAGCTGAGGACGCTTGTCGTCACGGCTCTCCACGGCGCGGGAAAGCTGCGAGAGCAGGACGATGCAGGTCTTGGCCTGGCGGGCGATCTGCTTGAGGCCGGCGGTCATCTCACCGAGCACCGTGGCGTCGTTTCGGCCTTGGGCGGCTGGCCGGCGCATGAGCTGCAGGTAGTCGATCACCACGACCGACACCTTGCGGCGGCGCTGGAGCGTCCAGAGCTTGCGGCGGACGTCCTCAATCGACAGGCTGTGGCAGTCGTCCAAGATGAGGTTCTGCGGCACGCGCTGTTGGGCGACCTTGAGCGTGGCGAAGTCCTGATGGGTAAGAGCGCCCTCGGACATGGCGCGGTATTGGATCGGGTCGAACTGCCCGTTGTCGCCAAGTTCCCAGGAGAGCGCGGAAAGCTCGCGCTGCATCATCTCCTCTGGACCCATCTCGATGCCCATGAAGACGGCGTTTTGATCTGGGTTACGTGTGGCGGCGCCGTGGGCGATAGCCCGCGCCAGCGACGTCTTGCCCATGGATGGCCTGCCGCCCACGACGATGAGCGCGCCCTGACGAAGCCCGCCCAGACGCCGGTCAACGCACCGCAGGCCGGTCATGGCCCCGCGCTTCTTCCCCGACACCGCAAGCTGGCGCATCTGCTCAATGGCCTGCTCACCGGCCTCCGTGGCGGTGATCATGGAGTGCTCGGCAGGCGTCGAGGCGGTTTCGAGCTTTTCCAGCTCAGCGCGTACCAGCGACAGGCATTCGAAGGCCGACCGTGCGCCCGGCTCGCGCCCAAGAACCGTGATGTCCTGACCAAGGGAGACCATGGCGCGGCGGATCCCCGCATCGGCAACGGTACGCGCATAGTCGCGGATGCTCGTCGCGGGCGGCGCGCGGTCAACGAGGTCGGCTAGGTAGATAATACCGCCGATGTCGGCGAAGGCCGGATCGCCCTCCAGGGCCGACCGCAAGGTGATCGGGTCGGCCATCTGGCGACGCTCGACCATCTCAGTGATCAGCTTGAAGATCCGGCCATGCAGGGGCTCGCTGAAGTGGTCGACGGTTACCCCTTCGACCTGTTCGACAGAGCCGTTGTCGTACAGCAGGACGCCAAGGAGCGCCTGTTCAGCCTCCAGGCTCCCCGGCATGTCGACGGGAGGCCGCTCGCGCGCGTCGATCATCCCATCCTCTCCACCACCTTATCGAAGGTGCGCTTGATCGACAGGCGTAGGGTGTCGGTCGGAGAGTCCTGAAGCTTGCGGATCTGGACCGACAGCAAGTGCAGGAGGTCATCGAGCGGCGCCGGCGTGCAGATCGGCCCGTCGTTGTTGCAGACGAGCCGGATCAAGCCGCGGCCCTCCCCTTGCCAAGGCCAGCCAAGCGTTCGGCGTGCTTCTTGGCGCCATACAGGACGGTGGAATGGTCGCGGCCGGCGAGGAACTGGCCGACCTTTGCCGTCGAGAACTTCGCGTCTTGGGTCAGGACCCACATGAGGTGTTGGCGGGCGAGGGTTATGCCTCGCACGCGCTTAATCCCCATGATGTCGCCCACGGTGACGCCGTAGAGGCCCGCGATTTCCTCAGCGAGTGCAGGCATGATGGGCGGCGGAACGAAGATCTCGCCGGGCACCGGGACCTTGGTCCGCTTCTTGGCCTCGGCCTCCTCGGTCTCAGCATCGCGCTTTGCCTTCGTGGCCGCGTAGCCGCGCTCTAGGGCGATGTACGGTGCGAAGAGAGACAGCGGCTTTCCAGCCATGACGGCGATGTGATTCCACGGCACACCCGCGCCGCGCTTCTCGTACATGAAGCTGCGAAGTTCGGGGCTCATGTGGCCTCCAGGGGATCGACAGTTACATGAACCATCGGATTGTTGGGGTAGACTGGCGCCGTGCACGGCGAGGACCACTCAACGGTCATGCCGTCGTTCCAGCGGTCGTCGGCGATGACGCCGGTCTTCTTGAGAAGGTCGAGGACAGCTTTGATCCTGCCGTCCAGGTCTACGCGGTTGCCCTTGTCGGGCCGGTCAAAGGACAGCGCGACGCGGAACCACTGCGGCGCCGCGCCCTTCGCTTGGCGAGGAACCATCCAGCCGGCCGTCCTCTGCCAGACCGCGTATTCCTTCGACGTGATCCGCCGAAAGCCGGTCTTGGTCTTGACCTGCGGATAGAGGTTGTTGACCCCGGGCGGAAACGGCAGGCTGAACGTGATCACCGGGCCAGCTCCTTGTTGATCAGGACTTCGGGGAGGTCGCGGCCAAGCGCCTTCGCCAATCCGGCGTTGGTGGCGTGCTTGAGCCGCTGGCGGGCGACCAAGCACCCGGCGTGACCCGACGCGGCGTAGGCCTTCAGCGCCTCGAACCGCTCGCTCTGAGCGACCGGCCCCTCCTTGCGGGAGAAGTCGATCAAGGCGAAGCGCGGGGGGTTGCGTACAGCCTCGCCTAGCCATGCGAGGAACTTGCGGAGGGGTGCGCCATCCACGCCGACGCTGGCCTTGGGGTGTGAGACGGCGCCCATGATCAGGCCGCCTTCGCGGCTTGAGCCGGGATGTCCGACAGGCGCACGGCCATGACCCGCCCGCCCGTGAAGACATCCAGAGCGATAGCCGCCTCGATCGCCTGCTCTGCGGTGGCGCCGTGGTAGAGCGCGCCGAGAGCAGGCCCCATTCCCGTGCCTTCGGCGAAGTAGGCTCCGGCAGGAAAGTGAGCGCCGTTGTGCTCGAACAACTGAAGGCGACCATCCGGATGGATCAGGATGCCACAGTCGCCGCCGTGCTCATCGGCGCGTTCAGGAATCGGGCGTTCCAGCTCATCTCCGCGAACCCAGGCCAGCCACGTTTCGCAGAAAGCAGCGCTTCCGCAGGCGATGCCGAGGCCCATAGGCCCGACAGCCACCTTCATGGCCTCGCCCGGCTGGCGATGGTTGCCGCAGGTAGATTGTGTGTCCGCCGCCAGGACGCCGTCGCGGTATGCGATCGTGGTCATGGCCTAGATCTCCCCAATGGCGGAGAGGTACAGATCGAGGATGGCGTCGGCCTCCTGGCGCTTGGCCGGGTCGACCTTCCGCAGGCGAACAACGGCCTTGAGGATCTGGACGTTAAATCCATTCCCCTTGGCCTCCGCGTAGACCTCTTTCTTCTGTTCGCGGATTTCCGCTTCTTCAGCGGCTAGGCGCTCGACCCGGTCGATGATCGACTTGATTTGCGCCTGGGCGGTTTGGCCGAGAACGTCGGCGTGAGCGATAGTGTCGTCAGACATGAGAGAAGCCCCTCTCTGATATGCGCCGGTCTGGTTGGGGGCCGACGCTTCCCCCGGGCCGCTAGACGAGGTGTCGAACGGCGATAGCGATGAGAGCCCAGAGGGCGAGCGCGGGCGGGCCTGCGGTGATCAGCAGGCCGGGTCGGCGCTTCTTGGCGTGGCGGGTGACGGTGACGGCTACCGGGGTCATGCTGCGACGGGCTCCCTGGTAGGAGCGCCGGTCGGAGCCTTCAGCAGCTCATCAAACATGCCTGGCTGACCGCCGGAGATCGGCTTGAAACCGCAGGGGCAGAAGGCCCCAAGGCGGTTTGCTTCTGGCGTCTCCTTCAGGAGAAACCCGTCCCCGGCCTCGCCGCAGTCGGTGCAGACGCCGACCGCATCTTCAGGGATGATCTCAGTGACGGTATAGACGCAGCCTTGGACAATTCCGTCCTCGGGAGAGTCGTTTAGCGCCTCGACGAAATCGCCCTTCCCGATCGCGCTCATGACGCACGGTCCAGGCTGACGAAGACGTCGGCGACCTCCTTGGTCGCCAGCGCGATCTTGTTGCGGATCACGGCCTTCTTGGCGGGACTGAGCGGCCCGGCGCGGCGGAACTGGCGCACGGTGTGCTGGAGGTCGGCCGTAGCCTCGGTTGCTTCCTGGGCCTCGTCCAGCAGGTCGCCGGTTGGCTCGTCGCCCCCGTCATCGCCCACGAGAAGCTGGGCAAACAGCAGCTTCTCAGCACTGTTGGCGACCATCAGAAGGCGGCCGAAAGGGATGGTGATTTCGGCGTTCTGCGGCGCGTCGCTGCAATATTGCGACCACACGCCGGGCGAAACGCGGGCAACCAGGGCGGCGTCCTTGCCGGTGCCGTAGCGCTTCTCAATCTGTTGGCAGAGCGCCTTGATGACGTCGTTCTGGGCCAAATCTAGGCCTCCCCAATTTGAGTGTGTCGGGCGGCGCTTTGCCGCATGGTCCCGCTCGTTCGGCAGGCGGGCCGGACGTTGGAGGCGATGGCGTGAGCCCGTGGGAGCGAGTGGTTTCGTGCTTGGTGAGCGCGGCCGAAGAAGAGCGATCGGCCGAAGAGGCCCACGCTAGGGCCTACGCCTATCGAGCTATGGCCAGACGTATCGCTCGTGACGAAGTAGGTGAGCAGCCGGGCGGTGTGGGCGCTTGCCCGGCTGCTCGTCGCCGACGCCTGGGGGGAGGCGACGCCGGCAAAGGTGTTGGAGGGTGAAAGCGCGCGGGGTCCATTCCCAGCGGGTGACGCTAAGCCCCCGCGCGCCACGACGCAGCCAGCCGGGGGAGCGGCTTGCCGGTCGATCTGGTTGTGTGATTGCCCCCGACCCATCGCTAAACCCCGATCCGGGGGCGCGAGGGTGCGGCGAAACCGCCGTTTTCGACGGTGGGTTGTCGTTCACTATGAACGGCCACGTCAGGTGCGTTGTTTTCGGCAATGCACGCGCCAATAAGCGGCGCCATGAACGCAACAGCCACCGCAGGCCTCACCCGAGGCGAACACATGCTGATCTGGGCGCTAGAAGCGCTCGCCGACGTCATGCCGCCCGAACAGGTCAAGGCCTGGGCCTGGAACCTCGACGGCAAGAAGCTGCTGGCCGAGGCCAAGGTCAGCAACGGAACCGCGACCGATACCGAAATCGGGGCGATTACACTGACGCAAACATTCCTGGACGAACTCAGATCTACCCTAGCGGGTTGACACTGAAAGTAGCATTTCCGAACAATGCGCCCGTAGTGGGGGCATTGAATGAAGCGCGCATTCGATATGGAGCGGTTCCAACGGCGGTTTGCCGAGAACTTGGCCGTGGCGATGGCCGCGCGAGAGGCCACTACGGCGCCCAAGCCGATCCGGTTCGAGCTGGCCAGCGCATCCGAGCGCATTGCTTGCCGTACGCGCGCCCTTACCGACCTAGCCCGCGAGACCGACATCGGACAGCGCGACGCCATCCGGCGGCTTTGGGTCTTGTCAAAGTGCAAGACCTGCGGCGAGTGCGCAGATATGTCGGAGAGGTAGGCCATCTAGGCGTCCCTTCCGTGACCGTAGCGATTTTCGTTTTCTGCCTGAGCTGCGACGGCGCACATCCACTCGGGGCGCCATTCCACCGCCTTGGTAGCGATCATTTCGCAGGCGGCTGCAAAGTGCTCTACGGGGAAGAATTCGAGCCGCTTGCCCTTGGCCTTGGACGGATAGCCAAACGCGTATTTTACGGTCGCTTCTCGGCGGCAAGACTCGAAGAAGCCAACATGCTTGACCCGTACCTCAAGCGGATCTCCGTGCTTAGAGCGCAATGCCTTGATGCGCTTGCGCGGGCTACGGGTCACACCGACCTTCGCAATATTCTCGAAGAGGCAAAGGTAGACGTATCGCGGCTCAAATACGCGGCCGGGGGCGTCGGGGATCTCGCGCCAGTCAGCCATCATGCAGCTACCTGCTGGCGCGCTTTACGAGGACGGGCGCCCGCGAAGAGTTCCTCAAACGTGGCAAGGCCCGCTGCAACGAAACCGTCGAAAGCGGCGGGCGGGATGTGCTCGCGCTGGAGCCACGATCGCGCGGTGTGCAGCGACGCCGCGATGCCCTTCTCATGAATGGCCTCGGCTCCGGCGTCCTTCAGGATCTCAAGGTGCGTTCGCATAAGGTGGATAATGCATTTTGCATCACTGATGCGCAAGTGCCTTTTGCATCAAGTCGCGGGTTAAGCAGATGCATTATGCAGCAGCCATCCGATCGACTGAAGGAAGCGCGCGTGAAAGCGGGCTTCGAGTCCGCCAAGAGCGCGGCCGAGGCGATGGGCGCCAGCGTCCCGACATACATCCAGCACGAGAACGGCACGCGGGGGTTCCCGGCCAAGGCCGCTGCGAAGTATGCCAGCTTCTTCCGCTCGACACCTGAGTGGTTGCTTTACGGTCGCGGCAAGACGCCAGTGATCCCCCGCGCCTTCGGCTCCACGCCTCCAGTACGAGTGGTCGGCCGGGTGGGCGCTGACTCCAGCGGCCAGGTCTTCTTGGCCGACGCGCACGAGACCTATGACATGGTCCCGATGCCTCCAGGGGGTACGTCCCGGACTGTCGCCCTAGAAGTTAACGGTTCGAGCATGCCCATGCTCGCCGACGACGGATCGCTCATCTACTTCGAAGACCAGAAGTTCGAGCCGACGCCCGACCTGATCGGAGAGGTGTGCGCCGTACAGACCGAGGATGGCCGGGTTTTGGTGAAACGCCTGTTGCGAGGATCCGCGCCCGGCCTGTTCGATCTCGAGAGCATCGTCGGCGCTACGATCAAGGACGTGCGCCTGGTCTGGGCAGCGGAGATCACCAACATCGTGCCGCCGCGCCAAGCCCGCCGCATCATCGTGCGAGCTGAAGAGAGCGCCGCCTAGCGGCTAGGAGGGGGAAATGCGAACTCTAGGTGCGGCGATCATCGTCGCTGCGGCCGTTGCTCTGAGTGGATGCGGTCCAAAGGTGGAAGCGCCGCCGCCCGCGCCGCCGACCATCGACAGCATCTTCCCGGCCGGCTGGCAGTACGAAGCCAAGACAGACGAGATGTCGGGGAAGGTCGATTATACGGCCTGCATCATGTCTGAGAACGCCATTTTCATTATGCCCACCGCAGAGAAGGCAAGGGGTCGCCTCTGCCTACGCGACAACTCAATCCACGGCGTGGATGCGATGATCTCGATACCCGCTGGCGGGCACATCGAGTGCATCAATGGCTGCACAATACGCGTCCGCTTGAATGACGAGCCAGCCATGACGCTCGCAGGCATTCAGCCTTCCGGCTTCGCGAACATGGCGATCTTCGCTGGACGGAATGGCAGCGCAACGATCTGGCGCGGCGCCGGCAAGTATTCCACGATGCGCGTGGAGGTTGGCATGTACGGCGCCGGGCGCGAGATCTTCACATTCAAGACCGCCGGGTTCGACAAGGCGAAAGCCACCCGCCCGACGGCCTAGCCCTCCCCTTACCCCTTGGAGGGGTGAATGACCGAAAAGTTCGTTATCCCATTCAATGCCGATGGCTTCGAGTTGGTCGCCGAAGACGACCAAGTGTTGATCGCATTCAAGATTGGTGAGGGCGGCGCCGCGGTACGATTGCAAACCGACCAAATTGCTCTTCTGGCGATGAAGCTGCTGTGGTGGACGTCGCGCCGGCCTGGAGAGCCGAGCCAGGAGGTGCGAGGGGAGCCGATGATGCCCAGAAGTGTCTATTTTGAGCCTGGCAGAACGGACACGCATATCGTTCTGTCGATTGAGTTGGGCGTGGCGACGCTCCGCATAGAGATGCCAGGCGAGCAACTATTCGAAGCGCTACGCTTCCTAAATCCGATAGCAACGGATGGGCCGACGAAAAATTAGCACGTCCGCCGCCGTTACCGCATCGCAGCTCACCAATCCTTTGGTTCAGAGCTTCAGACCAATGCGGCATCTCGGCAAGCCACCGGTCGGCCGCTGACGTCGGCGACGGCGCGCCCTCCTGATCCTCAACCAGATCCATCTCTGACCTCCATCCAGCCCGCCACACCCGGCGGGCTTTTCGCTGATTTATCACCCCGTGATGCATTTTGCACTTGCCAAGTCGTGATGCAATTTGCATTATCGTTCTCGTCACCGAACGGGAGCGCCACCGATGGCCAGCCTCAACCAAGACCTTCTAGCCGCCGGGCTTGCGCTGCACATGCAGCCGGCTCGCGAGCTGACCAAGTCGGAGCGCCTGCGGAAGCTGGCGACCGTTCAGCGCAGTGAAGGCATGGCGGGTATCCGCCGCCTACGCACCGAGCGCCGCTGGGTGGCCAAGGTCGCCCTCCGCAACCCGGGCGTCGGCCAGTTCTTCGGCGCCCCTCACACCGCTGAGCAACGCGCCGACGTCGCCGCCTGGGCTTTCACGTGCCGGGCTCGCGCCAACGCTGCGGCCGCTGAAGCTCGCGCGATCGAAGCCTCCGAGGCTCCGGCCCTTCTGATAGCAGCGGAGGCGGCGTGATGGGCGCTTTTGAAGCCAGCTTCCTCGACTGGAACGGCAAACTCCACGTCGCCAACAGTTCGCCGCTGTCGCAGTATTTTCCGCGAGACCGCATCTTCTGGATTGTGACGGAAGAGGGTGAAGCCCGCGAGGTTGCCTACAGCGACGACTACCACCACTACACCGGCCGCGAAACCTACTGCCGCGTCGATGGCGAGCCGGGGTCGTGGGAGCCCGATGAGATCGCGGGCTGGACCGATAGCCGTGAGGATGCCGAAGAGGCTGCGGCCTTGCTCTGCCAGTCCATGGGGTGGCCGGCATGACTCGCATAGCGATCGTCCTCAATCGGCTTGAGCAATCGCCCGCCACCAACGCCGAGTTGGCTGACCTCCTGGTCACTCACTGCGGAGACGTCTCGCGCATGATGGCCAAGCTAATGGCGTCCGGCCGGGCAAAGCGCGTGGATGGCAGTAAGGGTCGCGGATCGATTGCGCTCTACGCCATCGCTACCGGCTCGGAGGCCTGACGATGGCCTGCGACGACTGCATCTGCAACGGCTTGTGCGCCTTCGTGACGAAGGCTGAACAGCCCTACTTCCAGGCCTACCGCCTCGCCCAGCGCCTGCCGATCGGCGCGGCGTGGAAGGGCTACGAGTTTAGCGCCTGGATTTCGACCCAGTGGAGCATCTGGCGTCGCCTTCGTGGCATGGCGCCGCTCCACCCCGTCTCCCAACAGCAACGCGCCGATTTCGAGGCGTGGCTTTTCGAGCGCGTCGGTCATCCGGCTGCTGATCAAGCAAAGGCGGCATGAACCATGGCCACGATCACCCCAAACCACGAAGCCCAGATGCGACCTCTGGTGCTGGACATCACGACCGGCATGGACGGCCCGCGCATCGCCTTTGTCGGCGGTCCCTACTACGACACGGTCGGCGAGTTCGGCGCTGGAAAGCCGACGATGCTGGCTTGGTTCTGGGGCAACAAGGCCAAGCGGATGCTGGCCGATACGCTCGCCAAGGGCGCCGCCTGATGCGCGCCCTCCGCACCAATCACCCGAATTCCGGCGTCCTGCCGGTTTCCCCAAGCGCACGGGGATTGTGCGCAAAGGAGCACCAACATGCTGAAGGACTGCAAGCCGCCGGACAAAGCTGCGCTGGATACGGCCATCATGAATGTCAAGCACAACGACCTGATCAACGACGACCTGGGCGCCGGCGCCGCGGCCTGACCGCCGGCCTGCCGCACTACTCAACCACGAGCGCGCGGGAGAGCTTCGGCTCTCCCGCGATGTGGACCCTTCGCACCCTTCAATTCATCGCAGGCGTCGCCTTCATGGCCCTCGTCTGCGGTCCGCTCTCGGGAGTGTGACGTGACCAATTCCATCACCGTGACCCTTCGGGTTCAGCATATGGCGAGGGCGGCATGACCCTCACGCGCGAACAACTAGAGGCCGACGTGGCGTTTCTCGTGCTCCGCGCCCGTTGCGCAGGCTCCGCCTACTTCGGCGCGGACCGGTGGACCGGCATGTCGAGCAACGCTCTGGTCGATTTGGCCTACGGCGGCGAGCAAACGGCGATGCCGAGCGACCGGAGCGACTACGCCGCGTGTTTGCGGACCTACGCTCGTCTCCCAGCCCATCGCCGCACGAAAGCCGTTCGCGAAGGACTGGCGCGCGCTCGCGAGGCCTATCTGTCGCGCTATCCGGAAGATCGCTTTCCAGCCTCCCGCGTCGCCGCCCGTGCTGCGCGCCAAGCCGAGTGGGCGAAGCGCCGAACCAAGACCCGGAGGCGCGCATGACCGCCGGCCCGATCTTCACCCCCGCCGCCTTCACCGCGCTTGACGGCGTGGTGATGTTCGAAGGGCGCCCTGTTGCCCCGGCCAAGCGCGCCGCGATCAAGGCCGCGCTGAACCGGATGGGCGAGCGCACCGAGGACGTTCCGACGCTGCGGCTTCTGGCCTCGGTTCAGGTTCAGCTCATCGCCGCTGGCGTTGCCGCCGTGAACCAGTCCCGCGCCGCGCTCCACGCGGTCGCCGACCAATCCCGCAACCACGCCGCCTAGAGCGGTCCACCACCACGCCGACGCCTGAACGCGCGGCTTCCTGAGGGGCGAGAGACATGTCTGAGGCCTTCAACGCCGATCCCAACACGATGCGCGAAAAAGGGAAGGTGTTCCGCCTGACCTTCGGCTGCTGGGCCTATCGCTGGACCACGGAGGCTACCGTGTTCGGTAACTGCGCCGGGTTCGACAACCTCGATGTCGCGATCAGCTGCGTTGCCGACGAACTGCCGGACGTCGAATGGGGTGCTCGCCTCACCATGACGGACGCGGCCGGCGATACGCTCATCTGCGACACCGAGGACGCGGAAGTTGAGGAGTGGCTGACCGCCCATCTGATCAGCGCCGAGATCATCGGCTTCGCCGAACGCAAGTCGGAGGCCGCTTGACCATGGCCACCACCAACCCCCGCCGCGCGACGACTAGGGCAACTGCTGAGGAGGCTGTGTCGCGCCAGCCCCTCGGCCGGGACCACATGTCGGAATACGCCGAGATGATGGCCGACATCGCCCGCATTCCGCGCCCGACGCTGTGGCAGCGGTTCACGATCGCTCTAGCGGGACAGCGCTGATGACCGCCCTGATCATCCTGGCGATCGTCTCCGCCCCCTTCATCCCCGGCGTTCTCGTGGCCCTCTGGGTGATGGGTGACGAGGTGATCTTTGGCGGCCGGGAGGCCCATGGCCGATGAACGCCGCGACCTCACGCCCGACGAGTTCGGACACGCTGTTTCCCAGCTTCTCGCCTGCATCTGGCGAAAGTCAGACCTGTCGGCTTGGGGAGCGAAACACGCCGCTGCCTTCGACGCGATCGCCGACACCCATCCACAATACCACGCCGCCGC
Source organism: Caulobacter sp. FV1ye6ST (assembly GCF_058681225.1). Lineage (NCBI taxonomy): Bacteria > Pseudomonadati > Pseudomonadota > Alphaproteobacteria > Caulobacterales > Caulobacteraceae > Caulobacter > Caulobacter sp. FV1ye6ST. Next base: position 1,494,138 of record NZ_CM178733.1, on the reverse strand, counting down.
TCGCGCTGCCTATGCGCGGCGGCTCGCCGAACTGAAAAGGAGCCAAGCATGACCACCCACTACCAATCGTCCAGCAAGGGTCCGGTCGAGATCGCGACCATGACGCACCGTCACCTCGTCAACTCCTGGCAAAAGCTGGTCGACACCGACGACGGCTCGCGAGCGGACGAAATCGCCGCCATGGCCGCGCAGATCGCCATCAACAACGAAGCCCATGCCGAGGCGCAAGCCGCTGCGGCCCAGATGGGAGACGCGGCATGACCAACGTCGCCAAGCTCAAGACCTCCGATCCGACGCCGCCGGAAGCGCCCTTCGATCCACTCGCCAAGCTGCGTGAGCCGTTCCCGGCCAATCAGATCAGCAAGCTCCCCAAGGAGACGAAGCCGCAACGCGAGGAGCGTGAGAAGGATCGATCCAAGGGCGTCAAGTGCAACGTCTGTGGCGGCTGGCACCACAAGAACGCCGTCCACCTCGACTACGTCGGACATGCGGCGGCGACCGACCGCCTTCTCGACGCCGATCCGCGCTGGAACTGGACTCCGGTTCCCGACCCGGCCAGCCGAGGCCTGCCCGTGGTTCCGGGCGGCATGTGGATCGAACTGACGGTCGACGGCGTCACGCGCCTTGGTTTCGGTGATGCGGCCGGCAAGACCGGCGGAGACGCCGTCAAGGAGATCATCGGCGACGCGATCCGCAACGCCGGGATGCGCTTCGGCATGGCCTTGGACCTCTGGCACAAGGGCGACCTTCACGGTCCGGCCGCCGAGCAATCTTCCGAGGAGGAGCGCAGCCAGGAAGATGGACGCCCCGCCGTCATCGTGGCCGCCGAAAGCTCGTTGTTGATGTGCCAAAGCCCCGAGGATGTGGACGCCTGGGAGGCCAAGAACAAGGCCGTCCTGGCTGACATGGACCGCGACGAGCGCAAGGTCGTCTTGGCCCTGCACAAGACCGTCCGCGAGAAGTACCCCAAGCCAAAAATCGAGAAGCGCCAACCGGCCCGCGAAGAGGCTGCGGACTTCCGCGCCGACGAACTGGAGGGCGCGTTCAATGACTGACGTCATCGCCACCGCCGGGCACAACAATCCGCCCGCCGACGACCCGCTCGACGCGCTGAAGGTCAACGCTGACGACGCCATCGAACAGGCTCGCACCATTACGGCTGTCGAGAACGAAGACCAACTCAACGCCGTCAACGCCCTGGCCGACGACCTGAAGGACGCCGCCGATGCGCTGGAAGTCGAGCGCGTCACCCGCAAGAAGCCGCTGGACGATGCCATCGCCGAAATCCAGGCGACGTTCAACGTCTACCTGGCGCCCCTGACCAACAAGACGGTCAAGGGCAAGATCCCGCTGGCGCTGGATGCGATCAAGAAGGCCAAGGAGCCGTACCTCCAAGAGCAGGACCGCCTTCGCCGCGAGGCCGCCGAGAGGGCGCGCCAGGCGGCCGAGGAAGCCGCGCGCATCGCTGCCGAGGCCGCACGCGCCGCTGCTGGAGAGGACATGGAAGCGCGTGAAGAGGCCGAAGTTCTGGTTGTCCAGGCTCAAGCCATGGACCGCAACGCCACCCGCGCCGAGACCGCGACCACCAAAGGGACGGGTCTACGCTCTTTCTGGGTTCCGGAGCTGACCGACGCCACCGCTGCGCTCAAGCACTACATCGCCCGCAACCCGGACGCCGTGAAGGACTTCCTGCGCGACCTCGCCCGCAAGGACGTCGCCGCCGGCATTCGCACTATCCCCGGCTTCACCGTCTCCGAAGAGCGGAGGGCTGCATAACCATGTCTGGCCCGACCGTGATCATATCCAGCGCCTACCGCCGTCAACAGGCGCATCGCCTTATCGACGCCGCGCCGGTCAATAGCGTCATGGAAGTATCGGCCCCTGGCCGGACGCTTCCGCAGAACGCGAGGCTCCACGCCATGATTACTGACGTGGCGCGCCAAGTCGAGTGGCCAGTCGGTAGCGGAACCAAGCGCACGGTCGAGGCGTGGAAGGACATTTTCACGGCGGCCCTTCGAAGCGCCAACCACGGCCTGGACGTGGTTCCTGGCCTGAACGGCGGCTTCGTACTCCTCGGGATGCATACGAGCCGAATGACCAAGGCCGAACTCGGCGACCTGATGACGCTCATCGAGGCGTTCGGGGCCGAACACGGCGTCACGTTCCACGAGCCCGCTACTCTGGCTAAGCAGAGCGAGGCGGCGTGACCCTCCGCTATCACATCGCCGTCGCCCGCGAAGAGGCCGCCCGGTTCTCCGGCGACATCAAGGCCACGTTCCGGTTCTGGCGTGAGATCCGCCGCGCCGGCCGGCATGGCGACGTTCTGGACCAACGCATCGTCGACGCTGGCATGTCCATGGTCTCGTCCGCGATCGACCGGATGGATTACGCGGAAAACCCGGAGGCGTTTCAATGACCCTCCGCTCGCCGGAACTCCGCCAAGCCTACGAGGCCGTTCGCCAAGACAAGGCCGCCAAACGCAAGGAGCGTAAGGCCGCTGCGATCAAGCACGTTCAGGCATGGAAAGCGTCGACCCTGCCGAACGCCAAGGACAAGCGCCAACTCGACAAGCCTTTCCTCGCCTTCGTTCGGCGCCAGCCCTGCGCTGCCGCCCATCTTGGCGGCTGCGGCGGACGGGTCGAGGCCGCCCACATCCGGTACTCGTGCGTCGCGGCTGGCTCTCACAATCCAGGCCTGCAGGCGAAGAACCACGATCGGTTCGCCAACCCCCTTTGTTTCAACCACCACCAGCATGACCAGCACAAGCGCAAGGAGCGCGACTTCTGGGATGCCGTGGGCGTCGACGCCTACGACAACGCCGCGCACCTCTACGCCCGCTTCCTGACCGGTGACGAAACACCCTCTCTCCGCCCCCCTAAAGGAGCAGATGCTTGATGTCTGACCTCGAAAAAGACGTTTGCGGGTCTCCCGGAACGGATGCACCGCCCTGCGGTTCGCGGGATGAACAGACCGCTCCTGCGACGGCTGCGCTCACTGGTTACCCGCACGTCGAACAAGAGCAGGCGCTCGTCTGGCGTGGCGGCGGGCGGCGCTTCTTCACCCGCGAAGCGGCGCTGAAGAACGCGGCGAAGGCCATCGTGCGCAACGCCCTCCGCGCCGGGGGCGACGACAACATCCCGCTAGAGCAGTTCATGGCCGCTGCCGCCCAGGTGCGGGGCCAGATCGAACGCGGCGAGACGCCCGAGGTCGACTGGGACGCGCTGCCCGAGGCGGCTGCGCCTAGCGCCGAGGACCCCTTTGACGCTGATTTCGGCGGTGCAGCATGAGCGGCGCGACCTTTAAGGGCTCACCGGGGCCGTGGACGACGGACCACACCTGTTTCGACAGCAAGATCCCGATCAGGGGCGGTGTCACGGCTTACGGCCGCCCGTACGTCATCGCGCACGTCAACCGTCCCGGCAGCGCTTTCGTAGATCAGGACAAGGCGAACGCCGCCCTGATCGCCGCCGCACCCGACATGCTGGGGGCGCTGCAAAAGATGCGCGGCATCCTGCGGTCTCTGCAACCCGCCATGAACGTCATGGCCAAGGAGGTGATGGACGACATTATCCGCGACCAGATCGACCCTGTCATCGCCAAAGCCCTCGGCGGTGCCGCATGAGCAGGTCCGGTTATTCTCACGACTTCGACGGCGAGAACTGGTCGCTGATCCGCTGGCGCGGCGCCGTCACTAGTTCAATTCGCGGCAAGAAGGGGCAGGCGTTCCTTCGCGAGGCTCTGGCAGCGCTCGACGCACTTCCTGATCCGCAACTGATCAAGAACGACCTTCAGGCCGAAGGGGCGTTCTGCACGCTTGGCGCTGTTGGAGCAGCGCGCGGCACGGCGCTTGGCGTGGTCGATCCTGATGATCACGAGGCCGTCGCCGCACTCTTCGCCATCCCCCACGCCCTGGCTTGTGAGGTCATGTGGGAGAACGACGAGGGGCGGTTCAATGAGACGCCGCGCGCTCGATGGGAGCGGATGCGCGCCTGGATCGTCAGCAACCTGAACGGCGATCAGCCCGGCGTTTCCCCTACCCCTGAGACGGCAGGAGGGGCGGAGACGTCCACGGGCCCGGCGGAGGTTGGGTAGAGCCATGGGGGAGAAGAGTAAAGCCGCCACCAGCAACAAATCGGACCCTCCCATGACTACTGAACCAACCCTTGAAGGACTGCTGGCTATCGCGAAGGCGGCAACGCCAGGCAAGTGGCATAACACCGAAGCGCGGCCGACTGGCTCCAAGCCCCCTATGCCCGATTTCCACCAGGCGCACGTCCACGTCGGCGGCGCGGAAAACTTCGGCAACACCATCGCCATAGTCGGCATGGGCGGCCCCGGCGCCACGTCCTGCACCAAGGCCGACGTGGACGCCAACGCCAAGTTCATCGCCACCTTCAACCCCGCCTTTGTCATCTCCCTGCTGGAGGGGAAGCAAGCCGCTGAGGCCCGCGCCAGGACGGCGGAAGAGGCGTTGAAGAGCGTCCGGGAACATCTGCTGGACGGCGAAAAGCATGAGAAGAGCCGCGTCATCGAAGCGGCGTCGATGTGTGATCGCGCTCTCAACGCCAAGAAGGGGGGCGACCAGTGAGCGCCGTCATCTCGGATTGCGGCCTCTACCGCTATCGCCTTGAGCGTCACGCTCTGGCGGGAGCCGGCGCGGTCGCCTGGATCATGGTCAACCCCTCGACCGCTGACGCGACCGAGGACGACGCCACCATTCGCAAGGTGATCGGCTTCAGCAACCGCATGGGCGCGGGCTGGGCGATCGTCGGCAACAAGTTCGCATACCGCGCCACGGACGTGAACGAGTTGAAGCGTGTGCGAGATCCTAGCGGCCCCGACAACGACGATCATCTGGCCGACATCATCCGCACCGCTCCGACCGTGATCGTGGCTTGGGGTCCACTGGCCAAGCTGCCGAAGCACCTTCGCCGCCGCTGGCGTCGGATTGCCGAACTCGCTGACGGCATAGGCCGGCCCTTGATGTGCTTCGGCATGGCGCAGGACGGCCACCCTCGTCACCCCCTGATGCTGGCGTACGACACGCCTCTGATCGAATGGAAGCGCCCGCTATGACCGACCCCAGCACCCAGGCCGCCGTAGAGCGCGCCCGTAGCATCCTGACCGAGATGACGGAGAAGTCACCGTTCACGTTATACATGGGCATCTACACGACGGCGGAGGCCAACGAGGCGATCACCGCTTTCCTCGCAGACTACGCCCGTCAGGCAGAGCGGATCAAGGAACTGGAAGGGCTGATCAACAAGCCCGAGATTGGTGATTTCTTGCTGGGCGTGCAGATCGAAGCCGCGCATCAGGTCGAGCGCTGGGGCGCTGAGCACGACACGGGAAAGGGGCCGCAGGACTGGTTCTGGCTGCTCGGCTACCTGGGCGGCAAAGCGCTCGCGGCGGCTTTGGCCGGCGACCTCGACAAGGCCAAGCACCACACCATCAGCACGTCGGCGGCGCTCGCCAACTGGCACGCCCAGCTTTCCAGCAAGCCTACCGCGATGCGGCCCGGCGTGGATGCGACCGCGCGCGGCTTCGACACGATCGCCACGCCACCGGCTGCGCCCTCCCTGCCGGACCCGTCCAGTCACTTGACGGGCTGGAGTGCGGAGACGATCGCGGCGCGGCGGACGATCGGGATGACCGGTAACCTCGACACGATCCACGACGCCGTGCTGATCGTGAGCAATCACACCGAGGATGACGACCGCGCTCGCGAGATTGCGGGATGGGTAGCCAAGGCTTACACGCGCGCCGCTCTCGCCCCGTTCGCTGATCGGGTGGCGAGGGAAGGGGAAGACGGCGCGCGGATCATCGACGGCCTCAAAGAAGCGGCGGCCGGCGAGGTCACGATCGTCAAGCGCGCCCCTCCCCCTGCTGTGGCCGAACAGACCGATAGGGAGGGGTAGATGGCAACTGCGATGAAACTCGCCGACTACTTGGCCGGGATGTCGGCGGCAACGACAGCCGCTGAGTTGGAGGCGGCGATCCAGGCCCCCTTCGCGAACCCCTTCCGGGGTCCAACTTGGGCCAGGATTTCAAAGGCCCGCGTCGAGGCCGGAGCGCGGATATGCGCCGCCCACGAATACGGTCGCTTCGTGCCGACATTCGGCCTCCGTCGACAACTCACGGTCTGCGGCGAGGTGTTCAAGGTCGGAAAGGGCGGCAATTCGACAGGCGTCCGCTACGCATGGCACTACGCCAAAGAGTGGGCCGTGGAGGTCATGGTCCGGCATGGCCTGACCACGCGCGCCGCTCACGGCGTGTGGGACGGGTGGTCTACCTATCCCCACAGATGCTTGCCGATCATCGCCGACGCCCTGGCCGGCAAGATGCCCGACCCCGAAATGGGCAAGCTGATCCGGCACGATCCCACGCCCGGCGGCCGCCCCATCAACTACAGCGTCGAGCGCAACAACGCTGACGTCCATGACCATCGGGCCAATCAGCCGTGCGCTTGCGGCGGAACGCTCTTCGACTGGGGCGCGGGCCATAGCGCAGGGTTCGACTTCATCAACTGGCATTGCAACGCCTGTCCGGACGTCTTCACCGAGTACGTGACCAAGGACCGGCTCTACGAGATCCGCCACGCCAAGCCTCCCGCCGCCCTCACCAACCCGAAGACCGGAGGCTAGACCAATGGCCGAAGACCTGAAGCCGTGCCCGAACCCGTGGTGCTTCTCGACCTCGGCGCCCATGCCGATCGGCCTGACCAACGGCTATGGAAATCGGTCGGGCTGGGTCGTGCAGTGCGGATGCGGCGTGAAGACCCATCGCGCCAACACTCGACACGCCGCCATTTCGGGCTGGAACACTCGCCGGCCTCCGCCCGATCGGCCTGACCTTGCAGACCTCGATCGTTCCGCTGTCTCAGCCGAGCGGCCGGGGCGGGAAGAGCCGGTGGCGTGGACCGCCGATGACCGCCGCAGCTTGGCGGTGAGCGTCGCGAACCGGCGCCAGGGGCAAAGCTCGACGCCTCGTTGCGAGAGCCCTGGCGCGGCTGATATCGGGATCGCGGCGTTCTGGGTCGGCCTCACGCTGGATGCCTTGGCTGATCGCGGCCCCCCCTTCGCCCACCCCGCCCCTGTTAAGGCCGATACAGCGGCGATCGACGAACTTGAAGGCGTGATCTCCGATCTGGAAAGTAGCGAGTGGTCTCGCGCGCCGGGCTGCATCCGAACGCTCAAGCGGGTTGCGGCCATGCTCTCCGCCGTACCGGCTACCCCTGAAGGGCCAAAAGAGCAGGGTTCATCCCAGGGGCTTGGCAAGGACCAGTGCGCGGACGCGGGTCCCTCCCCGCGCTCGCTCGAACTGACCGGCTTCACCGGTGACTACGAGCCGAACCACCTGACGGCGCTAGGCCGGTTCACGAGATCCACTTACGAGAGAGTCGGCCGCAACGCCGATCCCGTGGAGCTTTTCGAAGCGGGCATGTTCTGGGCCTTGAAGCACTTGGCCGCTGCCGATCGTAAGCGAGCGGAAAAGGCCGAGGAAGACCTGAACGTCATCCACCGCGCCGCTGCGCACTGCCGGGGCAAGTTCGGCGGACGCATGTCCGAAGTGGACCGCATCTTCCAAGAAATCACGCGCGTCTCGGCGATGCACAAGACCCGCGCCGCGCTGGAAAGTCGATCTCCTGATGGCGGCGAAGCCGTCCACTCTCAGCCTAGCGATCAAGCACCGGCTGAACCCTCCTCTTCTGAAGGGGAGGACGCGTAGATGGCCGATCACCTGAACATCAGCGAACCGTCGTTCCGCTCCGATGATCGTTGGGGGCAAATCATTGCCGCCGAAAAGCTGAAGGTCGAACTGGACTGGGCCAACAAGCGGGCCGACAAGTATCGCGACGACCTTGAAGCTATCTTCACCAGGATCGCACGCGGCGATACTTGCGAACTGCGCTTCGAGAATGGAGCCGTGATCGAGATTGGAGCCCTCACCAAGGACAAGACCAATGCAGGGTGAAGCCGTGAGCCTGACGAAGATCCAGAAAGGCTTTCTCACCGACCTGTTCGAGGATGCCGATTATCCGTTTGTCGAATGCCACCGCCACGAATGGCGGACAGCCAAGTCGCTTGAGGCGCGCGGGTTGATCAAGATCATCGGGGAGCGGTCCGAGTTCGGAACCTTTGAAGCTCAAGGCCTGCCCGCCGGCCGCGCCGCTCTTAACCAGGAGACGCCCGATGCACGCTGAGCTTCAGAACGCGATCCGAGTTTGCGAGGCCGCAGGCTACCGCGTCCGTGCGCCGAAGATTCCTGCGCCGCCGATCAAGACCCTTAAGGAGGTTCTCACCCGCCGCCGCGCTGGCGAGAAATACGTCTCGATCGCCGCTGCCCTAGGCCTGACGAAGGGGCAGGTGTCGGGGATCATCTGGCGCTATCACCTCGACGACGATGGCCAAGTTCACACTCTCATGACTGAGGAGAAGCGCGATGTACGCTGAGCTCATCGCGCGCCTGGAGAAGGCGGAGAGTGGGAGCCAGGAGCTAGCACACGATGTTGCCGAGGCGACCTATCCGCACCTCAGAGGCTTCAGAAACCGGAGCGGCTGCGACGGGGCGAGCGTTGGCTGGGTCGGGGATGGGTGGTCGTCTCCTCCGCCACCGCCATACACCACTTCCCTAGACGCCATAGTGGCGCTGATCGGAGAGAAGATCGGCGGCGGCTATCGCGTCGATGCCTCGGACGGACCCCACGGGCTAGCCGAAGCCATGGTCTGGCACCGAGGCGCATCGCGCGGAGGAATCCACGGCGAGGGATGGTCCGCGCCACTCGCCCTTTGCGCCGCCCTCCTCCGCGCCCTCCAGACCAAGGAGAGCGGACATGGGGGCTGAGACCCTGGCTCACGACTATATCGAGGGTGTGCCGGCAATAGCCGCGTTCCTGGGCTGGACCGAGCGGAAGGTCTACCACGTCCGCGAGCGGGGCGGCTCTTGCCCGATCCGCAAGCGCGAGGGCGTGGGGATCTACGCCTTCAAGTCCGAGTTGACCGCATGGCTCAAGGGTGAAGACACGCTTTCGCGGTCGGCGGCTTGACGCGCGCCGCTCGCCGAGCGCTCTAATCGCGCGACATGGGACACGTCCAGAAATTCACCGGCCAGACGCGCAAGGACGGCTCGGCCGCCGCGAAGTGGCGCGCCGCCGGCAAGGACGTCAACGGCAAGCGGGTGTCCAAGGTCTTCGACAAGAAGACCGACGCCCAGACATGGCTACGCGAGGTAGAGAGCGCCCGCATCGTCGGATCCGCGCATAAGACGCTCCTCGACGTGGCCGAGGCCCACTACAAGCATTTCGACGGCCTAGTGAAGGCTGGCGTCCGCGAGGCGGTGACCCGGGACGGATACGCGACCTCGATCGAGCGCCACCTGAAGGCGGATAAGGCTTTCTGCGCGGTCAAGCTGTCGGACCTGACGACGCCGCGCGTCCAGGCCTTCCTCGACGACCTTTTCGTGCGCTCTGGCTCCCTGGACCTCACGCGCCGGATGCGCCGAGTGCTGGTGACGTGGTGCGACTTCGCCGTCCGCAAGGGCGACCTGGTGATGAACCCCGCTAGCGCCTGCAAGGTGGAGTCGACAGCACGGCCCGACGAAGGCGAGGATCAGGTCAACATCCCCACCAAGGAAGTTCTTTCCGCCCTCCTGCGAGCCGCGACCGAAGGCGACCATCCGGAGCGCGACACGGCCGCGGTTCACATCCTGCTCTTCGGCGGCCTTCGCATCTCGGAAATGCTGGGCCTGGCCGACGACGCCGTGACCGTCGCCAAGGCCGGCGGCGAGCTGCGAGTCCGCGAACGCTTGGACCGCCACTATGAGATCATCGGCAAGGTGAAGACTAAGCGCGCCCGCCGCGACATCCCCGTGGGCCCATCCGCCGCATCGGCGGTGAAGGCCTGGCGTCTGCGGCGCGGCCCCTGCCCTGCGTTCATGCACAATGGCCATGGCTCGGACCGGGCGATGAAGTCCGGGCGCCTCTTCGCGCATCCCGACGGCCGGCCCGTGTGGGGATACCTCGACTTCATGCGCCAGTGCTGGCTCCCGCTGATGCGGCGCGCCGGCCTGGTCGAGATGATGCCGGACGCCAAGGGGAAGAACCGGCCGGTGCAGGCTTTCGGCCCCCACACCCTTCGCCATGCCGCCGTCAGTCTGTGGATCGCACAGGGTCTATCCCCCAAGCGCGTCCAGGAGCTCGCCGGCCACTCCAGCCTGCAGATGACCATGGACCTCTACGGCCACCTCTGGCGTGACGTCGAGGGCGACGCCGACCTGGCAAAGCGCTCCGAGGCCATGCTGCTCGGCCGGAACACCTAACGAACCTTTGTGCGCTCATCGTGCGCTCGGAGTTCGCGGGACTTCTGGGGAAAGCTGGGAAATCTTTGGAAAAGCTGGGAAATCTGCGGAACGCATGATTTCTTCCCCAAGGTGGGGTGAATTAGCCCTAAGTCATTGAAAAGATTGTTGGTGCGGGCGGTCGGGGTCGAACCGACACTCCTTTCGGAACCGGATTTTGAGTCCGGCGCGTCTACCAGTTTCACCACGCCCGCAGGCTTCGCGCTTCCGCGAAGGGTGGTCTTCCTAACAGGCGTCGCCGGCGATTTCCAGTCTTCAGAACGCGGTTTAGCGACGGGCCGTGAAACGGCTACGGCGGCGCAATCGTCTCGCCGCCGGTCAGTTGCACGGCGGCGGTCTCGAGGTGGTCCAGCAGGCGCTTGAACATCGCCACTTCGCTGGGCGCCAGGCCGGCCAGCAGGGTCGCCTCATAGGCCAGGGCCAGCGGAGCGATCTCGGCGAACAGCCGGCGGCCGGCGGCGGTCAGCTCCAGGGTGTGCGAGCGGCGGTCCGAGCGGACCGTCGTGCGGGCCACCAGGCGGCGGACGACCAGTTCCTGGGCGGCGCGGCTGACCCGGACCTTGTCCATCGCCGTGCGGGTGACGGCGGTGTGCGGGGTCAGCGAGCCCTCGGCCAGCACCGACATCAGCCGCCACTGCGGGATGGTCAGGCCGAAGCGGTCCTCGTAGGCGCGGGCGATCAGGCGGCTGACCGCCGCCGACGCCGTGGCCAGGCGATAAGGCACGTAGTCGATCAGGCTGACACCAGCCTCGGGCGCTTCGGGCGCGCCAGACGTGATCGGAGAGACCGTCGCGGTCATACCCTTCCTTTCGTCCTCCCAGGCGCAGCCGCCTCTAGAGGAGCGGCCTTCGCCAATCCATTGCGCGTTGATCGGGCCATGGCGTCGGCCCACGCGTCCTCTTGGTGTGAGCGTCCCCGGCCCGCGCCTCAACGGCGGGGCGAGTTCGCTCGAACGAAGAACCACTTTCGCACGCCCCTTGGGCAGAGAATAGCCGTCTCGCCCACCTGAACGGCGTTCTTATGCCTCGGGGAGTTCAGGACCGATCGACATTTGAATCAGAACGCCGGTCATTGAATGTCGATCTGTCCTAGTGATGATGGTCGGCGGCGTGCGGCTTTTCCTTGGGCATGGGCGGCAGGGTCGTCAGCGACTTCTGGCAGTCTTCCAGCTCGCGCAGGCAGTTGGGGCGGTTCCAGAAGTCGGCGAACTCGGCCACGGCCAGGCGCAGCAGTTGCTTGAATTCCTTCGAGTCGGGCCCCTTGGGCTCCTCGTGGCAGTCGTCGTGCTTGGCGTCCGGCTTGTAGGACGCCAGCAGCACGGTCTGGGAGCCGACAATCGTCACGTTGCGGCTCAGCACCTCGACGCCCCCGCCGCGACACTTGTCGTCGCATTTGTGCTTTTCGGCCCCATGGACGGCGCAGACCGCGTCGTCGCCGTGCTTGTCATGCTTGTCGTGCGCCGCGCCGTCCTTGTGGCCCTCCTTCGGCTTCTCCTCGGGCGGCTTGCCGTCGATGGCGTCGGACAGGTGCTTGAAAGCCTTGGCGCAGGGGCCGCCGAACATCAGCAGCGGGCCGATCAGGCGCCTGACCTCGTCGAGCAACTCGTGGGCCTTCTTTTCCAGCTCGCCGGAATGGGCGCTGCTGGCGGCCACGCACTTGGCCTTGATGGCCTCGTGGATCTTCTTGGGCACGTCGCTGGTCTTTTCGCCCTTCTCGCCGCGCCCCGTCAGGCGGCCGGCGAAGAAGGCCAGGGCGGCGATGGCGACGCCGGCGAGAATCAGCAGGAAAACCAGGGTCGGGTCGAAGACCGGCACCGGCTGCTCGACCGGAAATTCAGACTGGTACACGGCGATCCCCCTTGGCCCCACACGCCACGCGTCGAGTAGCGCGGCCTATGGTTAACGCAACAGCGTTATCGATGCACGGCCAAGGTTCTGATCATCGGGCGGAAATGATGCTGGAGACCCGCGCGCCCGCCTCGTAGCGCGACGGACCGCCAAAGACGCTCACCTCGCAGAGGATGTCGCCGCCCTCGGTCGAGGCCCAGATGTAGCTGCGCTCGACCTCGACATAGCGGCCGGCGGGGGAAATGCCCTCGAAGGTGTCGCCCCAGGGCACGATCCCGCGCAGCTCCTGCCAGCGCAGGGTCACGGCGCGCGAAAGCTCGTCGCGCGCCATGGCCTCCAGGTCGGGATCGCCCATGGGATGGCTCACCGAAGTGGCCTCAGCCTTCGGCGGTGTCGCGGAAATAGGCTTCGACCTCGCCCTGCAGCTTCAGGGTCATGGCGTTGCCCTTGCGGTCCACGGTCTTGCCGGCCGCGACCCGCACCCACTTCTCGCTGATGCAGTATTCCTCGACATTGGTCTTCTCGACGCCCTTGAAACGGATGCCGATGCCGCGCTCCAGCAGGTCAGCGTCGTAGTACGGGCTGGCCGGGTTCACGGAGAGGCGGTCGGGAGGCGTGTCGCTCATGGTCTTCAGCTTTCGGTCGGGGCAGCGCGGCCCATGTCTTGGCCGGCGGTGATAGCCACGAAACGCTGAAAATCCAAATCCGGCGACGCGCCGCCCGTCCTTTTAAGTCCGCGGGTCTTCCTTCACCCGGTCGGCGGCCGACACGGTCCCGTCGTTGTTGGTGTCGTGCGTCACGAACATCCGCCAGCCGGAATAATCGAACTCGGCGCGGGTGATGGCGCCGCTCTTGTCGCTGTCGAGCACGTCGAAGCGGACATCGGCCTGGCGCATCTGGCGCTCGCGTTCCTCTTGTTTCTTCTCAGGCGTACGCGCGTCCGTGGCCAGCTTCTTCTCAAAGCGCGCCTTGAACTCGCCGACATATTCAGCCCGGGACAGCGCGCCGTTCCTGTCGGCGTCGGTGGCGGCGAACTGCAGGGCGCGGGTTGCGGCGTACTCGTCCTTGGTGACGACGCCGTCGCCGTTCTGGTCCTGCTCCTTGATGAAGGTGTCGCGGGCGTGGGAAGCGGCGAAGGCGGTTCCGGCGCTCAGCGAGAGGACGGCGACGGTGGTGAGGATCGTGCGGGTCTTCATGGGATGTCCTAGCGGAGGGATTCGAAGGTCAGGGCGTAGGTGAAGCTCTGGCCGGGCTGGCCAGCGGCGGCCGGGGCGACGCGGTAGCGGGTCTGGACCTGGTAGATCCCCGACCTGTCGACCTTCAGGACGAAGCGGCCCTTTGCGTCGCTCTTCACGGTCCTGGGCGCGGCCTTGGTGTCGGCGTAGCGGTCGTCGGCGCCCTGGAAGGTGATCGCCTGGCCCGCCAGCGGCTTGCCGTCGAACAGCACCTCGAACACGGCGTCCTGGCCGGTGATGATCTTGCTGGGGTGGGTGATGGCGTGGAATTCCAGACCCTTGCCGATCGGGGCCAGAGCCGCGTCGCTGGGCGCGCCGCGCGTCACATAGACGTCGGCCAGGGTCAGGCTCCGCATGTCGATGGCGTCGACCGGAGCCTTGTCGCCCTCGAAGAACCGCCACTCGCCCTTGACCAGGGCGGCCTTGGCGACGCGGCCGCCGCGTAGGCCAGTGGTGATGCGATAGGTCCCAGGCTTCTCGGTGACCGCTTCGACCAGCGCCAGCTCGCGCGTGTAGACCGGGGTCAGGGCGACGCGGACGCCGTCGGGGCCGATCACGGCGTAGGCGTCCGACTTCATCGCCACCTCCGGCGTGAAGAAGCTTTCCGTGAAGGCCCCCTGCACGGTGACGAGCTTGCGGTCCGAGGCGTCGAACACGGTCGGCAGCAGATAGGGCGAGTGAGCCTGGGCGGCTGAACCGGCCAGGCTGAGCAGAAGCGCGCCGCCCAGCAGGCCAGCGCGGAGAGAACGGATCATCGGCAAACACCCCAGGCGCCGCGCCAGTCGCGGCGAGGCTTGGGATATTGCGATTAGTTCTGAGAATCAATTGCAAATAGCTTGACCGGTCTGGCGGGTCGATTTAGGCCACCGCCATCAAATTGCGAGCAAGTCGCAACAACCATCGAAGGGGATATCGATGTCTCGCCTGAAGCTGGCCTCCCTCGCGGCCGCCTCCACCGCCGCCCTCCTGGCCGCCGCCGCGCCCTCTTCTCAAGCCTGGGCCGCCGACAACGCCGCCGACGCGGTCGAGGTCGACAAGGTCACCGTCACCGCCACGCGCTCGGAAAAGTCGGTCGAAAAGGTCCCGGCGACGGTCACCGTGATCTCCTCGGACGAGATCGAGGACGGCCTGGTCAAGGACATCAAGGATCTGGTCCGCGACGAGCCGGGCGTTTCCGTCCGCAACGCCCCTGCCCGCTTCACCGCCGCCGGTTCCTCGACGGGCCGCGACGGCAATGCCGGCTTCAACATCCGCGGCCTGGAAGGCAACCGCGTGCTGATCGTCGTCGACGGCGTGCGCGTGCCGGACGGCTTCGCCTTCGGCGCCCAGTCGATCGGTCGCGGCGACTATGTCGACCTCGACATCCTGAAGTCGGTCGAGATCGTGCGCGGCCCCGCCTCGGCCCTGTACGGCGCCGATGGTCTCGCGGGTTCCGTCAGCTTTATCACCAAGGATCCGTCGGACATCCTGAAGGACGGCAAGACCTTCGCCGGCCGCGCCCGCGTGGGCTACGCCTCGGCCGACAAGAGCTGGACCGAAAGCCTGCTGCTGGCCGGCAAGTCGGACCGCTGGGAAGCCCTGGCCGCCTACACCCGCCGCGACGGCAAGGGCCATAAGACGGCCGGGACCAACGACTCGGCCAACACCGACCGCACCACCGCCAATCCCGAGGACAACCAGTCCAATTCGTTCCTGGGCAAGCTGATCTACAGCCCCAATGACAGGAACCGCTTCCGCCTGACGGTCGACCACATGGATCGCGACGTCGACTGGACCGTGCTGTCGGCCATCGCCAAGCCGCCGTTGGCCGCGACCAGCGTCATCGGCCTGACCGCCTTCGACAAGATCAAGCGCAACCGGGTCAGCGCCGACCACCGCTTCGACGGCGGCGAACGCCTGATCAACGCCGCCCGCTCGACCGTCTACTGGCAGAAGAGCACGACCCGCCAGGTCTCGGCCGAGGATCGCAATACGGCCGCCGACCGGACCCGCGACGCCACATTCAACAACCGCGTCCTGGGCGCCAGTGTCGAGCTGCACAGCGTCTTCGACACCGGCGCGCTGAAGCATGAGATCGTCTGGGGCGGCGACGCCTCGCTCACCCGCCAGCAAGGCACGCGCGACGGCACGGTCCCGCCGGCCGGCGAGACCTTCCCCGGCAAGGCTTTCCCGACCACCGACTTCACCCTGGCCGGCCTGTATGCGCAGGACGAGATCACAGCCGGACCGGTGACGATCTATCCGGCCGTCCGCTTCGACTACTACAAGCTGGACCCGAAGAGCGACCCGCTGTTCACGACGGCCGCGTCCGGCCAGCACGACTCGCACATCTCGCCGAAACTGGGCCTGGTGTGGGAGGCCAGCGACCTCGTCACCGTGTTCGCCAACGCCGCGGCCGGCTTCAAGGCCCCCGCCCCCATCCAGATCAACACCGGCTTCGCCAACCTGGTCTCGAACTACAAGTCGATCTCGAACCCCGACCTGAAGCCCGAGACCAGCAAGACCCTGGAAGGCGGCGTTCGCCTGCGCCAGGGCGGCTGGCGGGTGGCCGTCACCGGTTTCACCGGCAAGTACGACGACTTCATCGAGCAGGTGCAGGTCGGCGGGAACTTCACCGCCGCCAATCCGGCCGTCTACCAGTACATCAACCTGTCGGACGCCAAGATCAGCGGCGCCGAGGCCAAGGCCTCGTTCGACCTGGGCAAGGGCTTCACGGCGCGCGCCGCGGCCTCGTATTCCAAGGGCTCGTCCAAGACCAACGGCGTGCGCACCCCGCTCGTCTCGATCGATCCCGTCAAGCTGACCGGCGGCGTCGCCTACCGCGCGCCGACGGGCCGTTTCGGCGGCGATCTCAGCGTCATCCACGCGGACCGCAAGTCGGCCAGCCGCGCGGGCGTCACCTGCACTGGCGGGTGCTTCACGCCGCCGTCGTTCACCGTCGCCGACGCCACCGCCTGGTTCGCGGTGACCGACGCGGTGACCGTGCGCGCCGGCGTCTTCAACCTGACCGACGAGACGTACTGGTGGTGGAGCGACGCGCGCGGCCTGGCCGATAGCTCGACCGTCAAGGACGGCTACAGCCAGCCTGGTCGAAACTACAGCGTTTCCCTCGCGCTGAAGTTCTAGGGCGCGGCGCGCGTGGGCCGGGAAGCCGCGCGCGCCGACATCCTTGCGGACAAGCTCGCTTGGCCCTGCTAGCAACGCGCAACAGGTTTCTTCGGAGTTCGCATGCTGCGCCGTATGTACGACTGGGTCATGGGCCTGGCCGCTTCCCGACACGCTCCCGCGAGCCTGTTCGCCGTCTCGTTCGCCGAGAGCTCGTTCTTCCCGATTCCCCCGGACGTGATGCTGGCTCCGATGGTGCTGGCCAAGCCGGAGAAGGCCTGGCGCTACGCCCTGATCTGCACGCTCGGTTCAGTGCTGGGCGGCATGCTGGGCTGGGCCATCGGCTATTTCCTGCGCGATTTCGGCCTCTGGATGATGTCGGCCACCGGCCACGCCGGCGGCCTCGAGCAGTTCCAGTGCTGGTACGGCAAGTACGGCGTCTGGGTGATCCTGGCCAAGGGCCTGACCCCGATTCCCTACAAGCTGGTGACCATCGCATCCGGTGTCGCGGCCTTCAGCTTCCCGGTGTTCGTCGCCGCCTCCGCCGTGACCCGCGGCGCGCGCTTCTTCATGGTCGCCTTCATCGTCAAGAAATTCGGCCCAGCCATGATGCCGGTGATCGAGCGCCGCCTGGCCCTGTTCGCGGGAATCTTGATCGCCCTCATTGTCATCGGCCTCGGCGCCAGCCATTTCATCGGTGGGGGCGGACATGCTGGAGCTTGCGCCGCGTGATGAGCGACGATCCGAAGACTGAAACCCTGGCCGCCACGCCGGTGCGCGGCTCCGCGCCCGCGCCGGTTGAAGCTCAGGCCCCGACCTTCATCGGCGTCGTCTACGACCTGATGACGCGCCACTGGCCGCTGGTCGCGGTCCTGTCCAGCGCGCTGATGCTGGCCATCGCCCATGCGTTCGAGACCTTCGGCCACCTCGCCCCCTGCCACCTCTGCCTGAAGGCCCGCGAGGTCTATTGGGTCGCGGGGACCGTCGGCGTGATCGGCGCCGTCCTGCAGCGCACGCCGCTGTGGCCCCGTCTTCGCCAGCCGGTGAACCTGCTGCTGGGCGCGATCTTTCTCTACGGGACGGGTCTGGCCGCCTTCCACGCAGGCGTCGAATGGAAGTGGTGGCCGGGTCCGACCACCTGCACCGGCAGCGGCGCTGCCAGCGCGGCCAACCTCTCGGCCATGCTGGACGGCTCGCTGAAGATCAAGCCGCCGATGTGCGACAAGGCCGCCTGGGTATTTCTGGGCCTGTCGATGGCGGGCTGGAACGCCCTGGTTTCGCTGAAGCTGACCGTCTGGTCGGTGTTGGCGGGCCTGCGCAAGATAGAGACGCCGTGATGACCCGTCCGATCCCCTCTCGCCCTGGCCAAGGCGCCCTGAGTTCGCGCCTTGCCGAGATTCTGCGCGTCGACCAGGCCGGCGAATTGGCGGCCGTGCACATCTATCGCGGCCAGGCGGCCGTCATGCGCGCCGCGCCGGGCCGCGAGCGCATCGCCAGCCAACTCCGGGAGATGGAGGGCCACGAGCAGGTCCACCTGAGCCGCTTCAACGAACTGCTGGCCGAGCGCAAGGTCCGCCCGACCCTGATGTCGCCGGTCTGGCGCGCCGCCGCCTTCGCGCTGGGGGCCGGCACCGCCCTGCTGGGCGACAAGGCCGCCCACGCCTGCACCGAGGCGGTCGAGACGGTGATCGAAAAGCACTATGCCGGCCAGATCGAAGAGTTGAAGGACCGCGATCCGGCCCTGGCCGCCGAACTGACCCAGTTCCGCAACGACGAGCTTGGCCACCGTGACATCGCCATTGAGGAAGGCGCGCACGAAGCCGTCGCCTATCCGCTGCTGACCGCCGTGATCCAGGCTGGCTGCCGCGCCGCCATCAAGATCAGCGAGAAGATCTAGGCCCTCGGCTTGGCGCCCGCCGCGCGCGGGCCTACCGATGCTCCCCACAAGACCTTGCGTTGGGGAGTCGCCTACTTGTCGTTTCGTACCTTCGCCGCCCGCGCGGCGTCGCTGCTGGCCCTGTCGACGGCGACGTCCTCCGTCGCTTGGGCCGCCGAGCCTCTCAAGACCAGTGAACTCAGCCTGCGGACCGGCGGCTTGATGCCCGCCGCGCAGCAGGCGCTGGGCTTCGAGCACGCCGACCTCAAGTTCAAGATCCTACCCGACAAGAAGGCTATCGAGGGCGAAGCGACCCTGACCTTCACGGCCAAGGCGCCGCTGGACAAGCTGGTCCTCGACTTCGACCGCGTCTTTACGATCCGCGGGCTGACCATCGACGGCAAGCCGCTGAAGCCCGCCGCCTGGACCAATCCCGAAGGCCGGATGACCATCACCCTGCCCAAGGAGGTCGCCAAGGGCAGGTCGATCACGGCGGTGATCACCTATGACGGCGTCCCGCTGGAGGCCAAGCGCGCCCCTTGGGACGGCGGCTTCGTCTGGAGCAAGGCCCCGACCGGCGAGCCCTGGATCGCCACCGCCGTACAAGGTGACGGCTGCGACATCTTCTGGCCCTGCATCGACTATCCGACGGGCGAGCCGAAGCTGGTGGACCTGCACATCACCGTCCCCGCCCCTCTGGTCGCCCCGGCCAACGGCGTCTTCAAGGGCATGACCGAGAAGGACGGGTGGCGGACCTACAACTGGCGGGCCAAGAACCCCAACACCTACGCCATCGCCCTGGACGTCGGCCCCTACGAGGAGATGACGGCCACCTACAAGAGCCGCTTCGGCGACAGCTTCCCGATGTCGTTCTGGTATCTGAAAGGCGAAACGGAGAAGGCCAAGGGCCTGTTCGCCGAGTTCGCGCCGATGCTGGACTTCTACGAGCAGATGATCGGCCCCTACCCATTCGGCGACGAAAAGATGGGCGTGGTCGAGACACCGCACCTGGGCATGGAGCACCAGACGATCAACGCCTACGGCAACAAGTACAAGAAGGAAGTCTACGGCTTCGACTGGCTGCTGCAGCACGAGTTCGCGCACGAGTGGTTCGGCAATCAGCTGACCAACAGCGACAATGACGACATGTGGCTGCACGAGGGCTACGGGACCTACATGCAGCCGCTGATGTCGCAATGGCTGCATGGCGACATGGAATACATGGCGCGCCTGAACCAGATGCGGGTCGATACAAGGAACAGGTTCCCGATCGTCTCGGGCAAGCCGCTGAGGGAAGACGAGGTCTATAACGGCGAGCGCGGGCCGGGGAACGACATCTACTACAAGGCCGCCAACGTCCTGCACACGCTACGGACCCTGATCGGCGACGAGGCCTTCTTCAAGATCACCCGCATCGCCGTCTACGGCCGCGACGATCCCAAGCCGGGCAATTTCACCACCCGATATCTGGGCACCAAGGACTACATCAAGATCGTCGACCAGGTGACCGGCAAGGACTACGGCTGGTTCTTCGACGTCTATCTCTACGAGGCGGCGCCGCCGGAACTGGTCGAGACCCGCCAGGGCGACGATCTGCTTTTGAGGTGGAAGACGCCCAAGGACAAACCTTTCCCGATGCCGGTGGACGTCAAGGTGGGCGGCAAGATCGTCACCCTGCCGATGACCGACGGGACGGGCCGGGTGAGCATCGGCGATACCGTACCGGTCATTATCGACCCGGCCTCGAAGGTCCTGCGCCGGCAGCCCTATCTGGAAGCTTATCAGGTGTGGAAGAAGACCCAGGACGACGCCGCCAAGGCCGAGGCCGAAGCCAAGAAGGCGGCGGAAGCCGCGAGGAAGTAGCGGTCACCTTCCGCTAACCCTGTCCGTTCACCGGATGGCGCGACCTTAGAGGTTAGGACCCGCATGTCCTTCCGGAGGTCGCGCCCCATGTTCAAACCCATCCACCTCGTCGCCGCCGCGCGCTTTACGCTGATGGCTGGCTCCCTGACCGTGGTGGCGCTGACTCTCGGTCCGTTCCAGGGCGCGGAAGGCCACTTCGGCCTCACCGACAAGGAAGCGCACGCCATCGCGTTCGGCGGTCTGCTTGCCGTGTCGTTCCTGGCTTTCCCGCGCATGCGCCGCAATGACCTGGCCATCGCGGCGCTGGTGCTGGGCGCGGCGATCGAGGTCGCCCAGATCGTCGCCCACCGCGACGGCAATATCGCCGACTGGCTGGCCGACGCGGCCGGTATCGTGACGATCTACGGCGCCAGCATGATCGAGACCGTCCGCAAGCTGGCCCGCGAACAAGGTGACCTGACCTTCGCCCAGATCGCCGCGCTTGACCGTCGTCGCGGCCGACGCCAGCGCGCGACAACGTTCTCACCGAACGAGGCGGACGCGCCCAGCTTCGCCGAGCGCGCCGCCCGTCGGTTTCCCGTCAGGTAATGCGCTTGACGCTGACCGGGTCGCTGCCCGGGAAGCTTTCTTCCAGACCTTCGTCCAGCAGGGCTTCCTGACGGCTCTCGGAATTGGCGACCTTGCCGGCCAGCTGGTCGTGCTTTTCGTTGTCGGCCAACGGATGCTTGGCCTCGCGCGCGTGCGGCGCGTCGATATGGCGGTCTTCGGCGCGCGCCTTGCTCTCCGAGGCCATGTCGACCGTGGACGCGGCGGCACCGTGCGTGAAGTGGCGTTGGTCGCCGTCGGTATTAGGTTGTCGGCTCATGGCATAGTCTCCCGTGGCTTTTTAGCCTCGGACTAAAAACCCGCCGCTCCAGGTTCGGGTTGCATGGTCGGACAGCCGCCATGCCCGCCTATTTCGCCTCTGAATATTCGCCGCGACCTCTGGAACCTGAGCCTCGCGCACCGCATTTAGGGTTCAGCTTCGGCGGTCTATCCCCTTCCGCCCACAGCCACGGCCCGGGACAGCTATCCCCCTCATGCCATAGCCCGGGCCGTTTTGCTGTCTGGAGCCAGAGGCCGCTAAGCCTCCAGCTCGATGTCCCAGTACAGATAGTCCAGCCAGCTGACGTGCAGCCGCCCCGGCGGGAAGCGTCGCCCCCGCTCCTGCAGCTCATGCATCGATGGACGGCGGGCGTTGTGGAAGGGCTGCATCCCCGCCTCGCGCGGCGTCCGACCGCCCTTGCTGAGATTACAGGGGGCGCAGGCGGTGACGATATTCTCCCAGGTGGTCCGGCCGCCGCGCGAGCGGGGGATCACGTGGTCGAAGGTCAGGTCCTCCGGCGAACCGCAGTACTGGCAGCTGAAGCTGTCGCGCAGGAACAGGTTGAAGCGCGTGAAGGCGGGCGGTCGCTCCTGCGGCACGTACTGCTTCAGCGCCACCACGCTGGGCAGTCGCATCTCGAACGACGGCGAATGGACGACCTGGTCATAGCTGGCCACGACGTCGACGCGATCCAGGAACACCGCCTTGATCACCTCCTGCCAAGGCCAGAGGGACAGCGGATAGTAGCTGAGCGGCCTGAAATCGGCATTGAGCACGAGGGCCGGCATGCCCGACGGCGGGCGTGTGAGGACCTGCATCAGATCCCCCCTTCGAGGCGAACGGCCAAGCGTTCAGCACCTCGGCTGATGTGGTACGCGACAGGACTGAAGACGGGCCTCCTTCCTACGCTATTCAGGGAATCGCCATTCATTCCCGAACGCATGGAAAGGATGGGCCATGTCAGCGACAGAACCAAGACATCTCGCCGACGGGATTTAGAAAGGCGCGATCTCGCGACGTTTGACGGCGCCGTAGCAGGCCCAGAGCAGATGGGCGGCGACACCGCGATAGGGCCGCCAGAGCTGGGCGCGCGCATAGGCCTGTTTCTCGGTCGGACGAACCTCGGCCCTGTCGGTCCAGCGCATGGCTTCCTGCAGGGCGATATCGCCGCCGGGGAACATGTCCAGCCGCCCTTGGGTGAACATCAGATAGACCTCGGCGGTCCAGCGGCCGATGCCGGTGATGGCGGTCAGGGCCGCGATGGCCTCGTCGTCGGACAGTCCCGGCAAGGCGTCGAAATCGCAGGCGCCGGTGAGGTGCGCCTCGGCCAGGGCGCGGGCATAGCGCGCCTTGGGTCGCGACAGGCCCAGCGACAGCAGGTAGGCGTCCTCATGACCCATCACCGCGTCCGGCGTCATGTCGGGAAGACCGGCCTCCACCCGCGCCCAGATGGCGGCGGCCGAGGCCAAGGACACCTGCTGCTGTACGACCATCTTGAGCAGACCGGCAAAGCCGCCCCTGCTGACGCGCCACTCGAAGGACGGCGTGACGGCCTCGATCGCGGCCAGCGCCGGGTCGACGGACGCGAGATGCCTGCGGGCTTCGAGAAGGGCTTCGGCGCTGGGCGGAACGAACATCGACCGCAAGGGACCCCGTCCCGCCGCCACTGACAATCCGGAACTTGCTGAACTATCCGCCGATCGCGGTGATCTCGACCTCGCCGCCCGGCGCTGGCGAGCTATCGCCGACGACCTTGCCCAGCAGGGCGCGAGCGATCGGCGCGACGTAGGAGACCGAGCCCTGGGCCGGGTCGGCCTCGTCCTCGCCGACGATGCGGAAGGTCTGCACGCGACCGTCCTCGCGCTCGAAGGTCACGCGGTCGCCGAACTGCACGACGGTCTTGGCCGGGTCACGCTCCATCAGCTGGGCGGTGGCGCGACGGGCCGACCAGTAGCGCAGGTCGCGCGTGGCCCGGGCCATGGCCGTGCGATCACCATCCGCCGCCCCGCCGGCGGTCTGGGCCGCGCTGTAGGCCGCGCGCGCCGAGGCCAGCTCGGCCTCGATCTGAATCAGGCCTTCCGGCGTGACGAGATTGGGATGGGTGGAGATCGGGCGATCGGGCAGATCGGCCGCGAAGGCCTCGCTGTCGCCTTCCTTGGTGAAGGCGACGCTCATCGGACGATATCTTGGATCATAAAGAAAGCCTGCGACGCGTACGGATTAAAGCGTCGAAAGGCTAACGCGTCCGGTTCTGGTTAGCTCCGCGACGGCAAAGCTTCAAGCCGAACGCGGCGGCGGGCGCTCCGAGGCGAACCCGCCGACAGCGAACCGTCTGTCTTGACTAGAGAACCACGCCGGCGACGGCGGCGGCGACGCCAAGAGCAATGACGAGGAAATAGCCGGCGGCCAGACGGTCGAAGGCGTTTTCAAAGGCGGCAAGCGTACGTTGCATGGGAAGTCCCTCGGTTTGTTGTCCTGCCCCGATGGGCCCTGGCCGGGCCTGCGCCGAGCCAATCTGGACGATGCTTAGATAGCACCAATCTGAACGGCGTCAAGATGATCTTTACAGTGCTTGGATGAAAATTTGGAAAGGTGCTGTTACAGTGAGGGCCAATGACCATCGCGCCCGCCGAATCCCGCCCGTATCACCATGGCGACCTGAGCCGCGCCCTGATCGACGCCGCCCGCAAGATCCTCGAGACCGAGGGTCCCGCGGCCTTGTCGCTGCGGGCCGTGGCGCGCGAGGCCGGGGTCAGCCCCGCCGCGCCCTATCACCACTTCAAGGACAAGGCCGAGCTGCTGGAAGCCGTCGCCCACGAGGGCTGGCACGAACTCAACGAGGCGCTGACCCAGGCTCGCACGGAGACCCAGGACGCCCGCTCACGGATGACCAATATCGGCGTGGCCTATGTCTGCTTCGCCCGCGATAACCCGGCTCTGTATCGCGTGATGTACGACCGTTCGCGCGACAAGGACGCCCTGCCCGACCAGTTGAAGGACGACGGCGCCTATTGCCAGGTCCGCGACACCATCAACGAGAACAGCGGCGGCGACGTCAGCGGCATCGACCTTGAACTGGCGACCATCGCCGCCTGGTGCGCCGGCCACGGTCTGGCCGAGATGATCGGCTTCAAGCAGTTCACCACGCTGAAGGCCCAGCTGGGCGGCGAGGAAGCCTTCCTCCGCGCCGTGTTCGAGCACCTGGGCATGTTCGCGAAGCTGACCGCCCCTCAGGACTGAGATCCAGCGTGACCTTCGTCACCCGGTTCGCCCCGTCGCCGACGGGCTATCTGCATCGCGGCCACGCGTTCTCGGCCCTGACGGCCTATCGCGCCGCGCAAGAGGCCGGTGGCGGCTTCCTGCTGCGCATCGAGGATATCGACGCCACCCGCTGCCGGCCGGAATACGACACGGCGATCTTCGAGGACCTGGCCTGGCTGGGCCTTTCCTGGGAAACGCCCGTCCGTCGGCAGTCCAAACACCTCGCCGATTATCACGCGGCCATCGAGGCTCTACGCGAACGCGGTCTGGTCTATCGCTGCTTCAAGACCCGCAAGGAAATCGACATCGGCCGCGCCCCGCACGCGCCGGCCGCGCCTTATGTCGGCGCGCCGCTCTCCGCCGCCGAGGAAGCCGAGCGCCTCGAACGCGGCGAGGCCTTCGCCTGGCGGCTGTCGCTGGCGGCGGCGCGTGACGCGCTGGGCGGCTTCGAGGGCCTGACCTTCGTTGAACAGGGCGTGGGCCCCGACGGCGAGGCCGGCGTCGTCCAGGCGCGTCCCGAGACCGCCGGCGATATCGTCCTCGCCCGCAAGGACGTCGGCGTCGCCTATCACCTGGCCGTGGTCCACGACGACGCGCGGCAAGACGTCACCCATGTGATCCGAGGCGTGGACCTGTTCGAGGCCGCCCACATCCAGCGCCTGCTGCAGGCGCTGCTGGGCTATCCGACCCCGACCTACCGCCATCACGGCCTGCTGGTCGGCCCGGACGGCAAGCGTTACGCCAAGCGCGACAAGGCCCAGACGCTGCGCGAACTGCGGGCGATGGGCATGAGCGCGGCCGACCTCAGGAAAGAACTCGGATTCTCCTGAATACCGATCTTCCCGGCGAACGCCGGGGAGATCGGACTATTAAGAGCCCCCGGCCTGCTCGACCAACTGGCCCATGGCCTTCAGATAGACCCCGAACGCCGCCCGCCCCGTCTCGGTCAGGCGCACCCGTGTCAGCGGCTTCCTGCCAACGAAGCTCTTGTCGATCGAGACGTAGCCCGCCTCCTCCAGCTTGCGCAGATGGATCGACAGGTTGCCTTGGGTGACCTCCAGCACGTCCTTCAGCTCGGTGAAGTCGGCCACCTCGGCGCTGGCCAGGTAGGCGACGATCCCCAGCCGCACTCGGCCGTGGATGACGTCGTCCAGCCCGCTGATGTCGAACCTCGGCGCCACGATCGTCTCAGGCGGCCGGCCGCAGGGCCTGGCGCATCATGAAGAAGCCCGGGGCCCCCATGAAAGCGAAAAGGCCGAAGGTCGCGATCGCCAGGTAGAGGTCGGCGCGATGGATCAGCATCCCCATGACCACGCCCGACACCAGCCAGCCGATCGCCACCAGCGCCATCCAGACCCGCTTGCGCAGCACGAAGCTCACGTACCAGACCGCCCCCTGGAGGATGAACACCACCGCCGGATGGAACAGCCAGTAGCGGAAGTCGTGGTTGCGCGCGGCGGCCGAGGCGAACACCACCACCAGCGCCAGATTGGCGATGCCCGTGCCCGCGAAGGCGGCGTTGACGGCCCGGTTGGTGACGCCACGCTGGGGGTTCTTGCGGTCGATGATGATGACGATGGTCATCAGGATCAGGAAGATCACCGTCGGCGCCCAGGCCATCACGATGTTCCCGGTCGATCCCAGACTCAGCAGGCCCTTCTCCTGGACGAAATAGCTCAGGGTCTGGACGCCGTAGAGCACCCCCGCCGAGCCGTAGAGCGCGCCCCCGGCCACGCCCAGCCCGCCGCGCTCGTTGCTGCCGTCGGCGAGGCCGCGCAAGAAGGCCAGGTCGTCCTGGGCGCTCTTGAGCTTGCTAGGTTGGTCTTCTGGCATGCCGATCCCCTTCAGCCCCGCATCATGACGGCTCACAGGATTCGCCCCAACAGCGGCATACGGCGCAGGAGCATGGTCGTCAGCCAGCTGAGCGCCACCGCCCCGCCGAACGCCACCCAGCCCTTGGCGAGCCCGCCCCAGCTTTGCGGCAGCAGCAGCCAGCCCAGCCAGGCGGTAAAGACGTAGTGGGTCAGGTACATGCCGTAGGCGTTGGCCTGCAGGCTTTCGCCAATCGGACCCGTCTTGCGGACGAAGCGCAGGAAGGTCGCCAGGGCCGCGAACGACAGGGTGGCGCAGGACAGGCAGAACATCAGTCCGCCAAAGGCGTCCAGCAACGTCCTCGGCGGCGGGTTCGGCGAGAAGGCGATGATCATGGTCGCCACCGCGCCGACGATTGGCAGGATGGGGGCCAGATGCCAAAGCCACCAGCGCTGGGCCAGCTTGCCGTCCGGATCGGTCAGGCCCTGGCCGACGCCGGCCGCGCCGACAGCGATCCCGGCCAGGAAGTAGACGAAGTAGTGGCCGATGCGCGCGGTCTGGACCACGAAGGGCCCGACCATCGTCCAGTGGCCGAACGGCGTGGTCGTGGCCAGCGGTAGATAGGCCATCAGGCTCACCGCCGCGAGACCACAGAAGAACCGGCCGGGCTTGGCGTCCGCGCCTCCGGCCAGACGGCCGAGGGCGTCGATGACGCCGGGCCACATGGCGTACACCGCCGTGAACAGCGCGCAGAAGGCCAGCAAGACCCAAAGGAACCAGGCCGGACCGCTGGGCCAGAACGGCAGGTGCGTCCAGGCCTCGGCGAAGGCGGTGAACGACGGCGCGCCTCCCGACTGCAGCCAGGCCGGGAAATAGGCCAGCGGCGCCAGCAGGCCCGCGGCGAGGATGAACGGAACGCCCAGGCGCAAGGCCCGGCTCTTCAGGAACCCTCCCGCGCCCCTGGCTCGCAGGCCGTCGGCGACGAACAGGCCCGAGATGAAGAACATCAGCGACATGAAGAAGAGGTCGTTGACCAGAGTGAGGATGCCCCAGCCGCCGAACTTTTGCGGATCGACGATGGGGAACGCCGTCCACAGGATCGGCTGGGCGTCGAACGCCTTCGGGGCCGGCGCGTACGGGTGATAGGTCAGCACCGCGTGGTGAGCGATCACCAGCAGGGTGACGAAGGCGCGCAAGGCGCCGATCGGGGCGTTGCGGCCGCCGATCTGGGCGAGCGTCGACCGCTCGGAAGCGCTGAGGGGCGCGTGCATGGCTTGGGTCTCCCCTTTGAGGTCGCCGCAAGATGGATCAACAAGTTTGTTTTGTAAACTAGTCTATCAACACCACCTCTCGCACCATTAGGGCGATTGTGTCGCGTCGCGCCTCAGCGAACCCAGTAGCTGTAGCGATACCCGGGCGCGAAGCCCTCGTCGGCATAGAGGGCGATCGCCGGGGCGTTGTCGGCCTCGACCTGCAGCCAGGCTCGCTCGGCGCCGAGGGTCTTGGCCTCGGCCAGCAGCGCGCGCAGCACCCGCCGGGCAAGGCCCTTCCGGCGATGGTCGGGCACGGTGCGCATGCCGAAGATCCCGGCATAGCCGCCGCCGACGGCGCTGGCCCCGATCGCCGCCGGGACGCCGTCGATATCCAGCCGCGCGAAGCGGGCCGGCGCGGGGATACGGCCGAGGGCGTCGAGACGCTCGCGGCCGTCCTCCGGGTTACCGGCCGTGGCGGTGAACACCGCTTCGAAGGTGGCGTCCGGCGTGTCCGACAGGCGGATGGCGGCGTCGCCCTCCCCGTCCGCCACATCCTTCAATTGGCCCAGCATGACCAGGGTGGTCTTGCAGGCGGCATAGCCGCGCGCCGCCAGACGCTCGGCCAGATCGACCGGCGCGACGACGCCGTCGGTCAGCTTGAAGCGCGGCGGCAGGTTCCGCTCGGCGAACCAGGCCTCGACGGCATCCAGCGCCGCCTCCGGATCACGGTCCGGCGCCGCCAAGGGCCAGCACGCGTTGATCCGCATCGACTGGCCGGACGAGGCGTTCAGCCGCCAGCCGCCCAGCCGCGCCCGCTCGCGGGCCGGCCAGGCGTCGTCGGCCAACGGCTCAAGGATATGAGGCTCGAGGATATGGGGCTCGAAAATCGCCGGGTCGGTCACTTCTCGGCCAGCAGCTTCTCGACGATGCCGCGCGCTTCCGGGCTGGACCAGTCGGCCGGACCGGCCATGCGGGCGCGCTCACGGCCCTGGCGGTCGTAGATCACCGTGGTCGGATAGCCGGCCGCCTTGGGCTCCAGGGCGAAGGACAGCTTGTAGCCCGGGTCCCGGTAGGTCTTCAGCGGCGGGTTGGCGGCCATCTCCTCGTTGACCAGGTTAAGGTCGCCGTCACGGTCGACCGAGATCGGCAGCACGGTCACCGGCTGTGTAGCGTAGACGGCCTGCAGCTTGGCCAGGGTCGGCATCTCGGCCTTGCAGGGCGCGCACCAAGTGGCCCACAGGTTCATGACCACCACACGGCCCTTGAAGTCGGCCAGGGTCGCGGACTTGCCATCCAGGCTGGTGAACACCGTATCGGGCGCGGGACGCGGCGTGGCGGGCACATCGAGCTTTTCCAGCGTCCCCTTCTTGAATTCTGTGAGGTCGGCGGGCCCATGGGGTTTGAACGAAGCACTGGCGATGACGTATAGAACCGCCGCCACGCCGACGAGGACGACGCCACCCAGCGCCAGCCTCACAGGGTTGCGCTTCTTGGCCGCCGCCTCCGATTGGACTTCGCTCATATGACCGACAACGCCTCCGATACGCCCAAGGCCGACAAGGGCCAGGGCCAAGCCATGTGGGGCGGTCGGTTCTCGGCCAAGCCGGCGGAACTGATGCAGGCGATCAACGTCTCCATCGGCTTCGACAAGCGCCTCTGGGCGCAAGACCTGGCAGGCTCCCGCGCCCACGCCCGGATGTTGATCAGCCAAGGTGTGATTGCAAGCGCCGACGGCGAGGAAATCCTCAAAGGCCTCGACGCCATCGAGGGCGAGATGACGGCCGGGACCTTCCCCTTCCGCGACGAATACGAAGACATCCACATGAATATCGAGGCGCGGCTGCGCGAGCTGATCGGCGCGACCGCCGGCCGGCTGCACACCGCGCGCTCGCGCAACGACCAGGTGGCCGTCGACTTCCGCTTGTGGGTCCGCGACGCCGCCGACCGCTCGGCCGCTCAACTGGAAGCCCTGCAAAAAGCCCTGCTGGCACAGGCCGAGGCCCATGCCGACGCCCTGATGCCGGGCTTCACTCACCTGCAGCCGGCCCAGCCGGTGACCTTCGGCCACCACCTGATGGCCTATGTCGAGATGTTCGGCCGCGACGCCAGCCGCTTCCGCGACGCCCGCGCTCGCATGAACGAGTGCCCGCTGGGCGCCGCGGCCCTGGCCGGTTCGCCCTTCCCGATCGATCGCCACCAGACGGCGGCGGCCCTGGGCTTCGACCGGCCGACCGCCAATTCGCTGGACAGCGTCTCGGCCCGCGACTTCGCCCTGGAAGCCCTGTCGGCCGCCTCGATCACCGCCACGCACCTGTCGCGCCTGGCCGAGGAGATCGTGCTGTGGACGACGCCGATGTTCGGCTTCATCAAGCTGACCGACGCCTTCACGACCGGCAGCTCGATCATGCCGCAGAAAAAGAACCCCGACGCGGCCGAGCTGATCCGCGCCAAGGTCGGCCGGATTCTGGGTTCGCTGACCACCCTGACCGTGGTCATGAAGGGCCTGCCGCTGGCCTATTCGAAGGACATGCAGGAAGACAAGGTCCCGACCTTCGAGGCCTTCGACGCCCTTGAACTCAGCCTGCTCGCCATGGCCGGCATGGTCGCCGACCTGACGCCGAACACCGAAAAGATGGCGGCGGCCGCCGGCGCCGGCTTCTCGACCGCCACGGACCTCGCCGATTGGCTGGTGCGGACGCTGAACATGCCTTTCCGCGACGCCCACCACGTGACAGGCTCCGCCGTGAAGGCGGCCGAGGGCCTTGGCGTCGATCTGGCCGATCTTACCTTGGAACAGTTCCAGGCGATCGAGCCCCGGATCACCCAGGACGTCTACGCCGTTCTGACTCCGGCCGCCTCGGCGGCCAGCCGCATGAGCTACGGTGGGACCGCCCCCGCCCAGGTCCGCGCCCAGATCGCGCGTTGGAAGGAAGTCCTCGCATGAAGCTGCGTCCTGTCACCATCCTGGCGCTGACCGCCCTGGCCATCACGGCCGCCGCCTGCGGCAAGCAAGGCGCCCTGGAGCGTCCCGCCCCGATGTGGGATCCGGCCAAGAAGGCCGCCTGGGACGCCGAACGCCGCGCCGCCTCGGCCCAGGCCAACCAGCCGGCCCGCGCCGGCGGCGCC
The DNA here is from genome assembly GCF_058681225.1 of Caulobacter sp. FV1ye6ST. Taxonomy (NCBI): domain Bacteria; kingdom Pseudomonadati; phylum Pseudomonadota; class Alphaproteobacteria; order Caulobacterales; family Caulobacteraceae; genus Caulobacter; species Caulobacter sp. FV1ye6ST. Next base: position 1,463,539 of record NZ_CM178733.1, on the reverse strand, counting down.
CAGGAGATCCGCGACCCGGCCTCCAGCGACCGCACGATCCGCGCCGCGCCGCTGCCCGGCACCAAGGACCCGTTCGGCGGCCCGTCCGCCAAGGGCTTCCCCGGCGCCACCCCGAATTAAGGCGATACGTTGAACCACTTCGAGTACGGCCCCGAGGGCATGGCCTGCGAAGGCGTGCCCCTGGCCAGGATCGCGGCCGAGGTCGGCACGCCGGTCTACGTCTACAGCCGCGCCACGCTGGAGCGGCACTTCACCGTGTTCCGCGACGCCCTGGTCGCCGGCGGCGTCGTCGACCCGCTGGTCGCCTACGCCGTGAAGGCCAATTCCAACGTCGCGGTGCTGAAGGTGCTGGGCGATCTGGGGGCCGGGGCCGACACGGTCTCGGAGGGCGAGGTGCGCCGCGCCCTCGCCGCCGGCATCCCGGCCGAGCGCATTGTCTTCTCCGGCGTCGGCAAGGCCCGTCGCGAGATCGAATTCGCCCTCAAGACCGGCGTCGCGGAGATCAACGTCGAGTCCGAGCCGGAGATGAACCTAATCGCTCAGGTGGCCGGCGAACTGGGCGTTCGTGCGAAAGTCGCTTTCCGGGTCAATCCGGACGTCGCGGCCGGAGGTCACGCCAAGATCGCCACCGGCAAGTCCGAGAACAAGTTCGGCGTCTCGTTCGCCGAGGCCGCGCGCCTCTACGCCAACGCCAGCAACAACGCCAATCTCGACCCCGTCGGCGTGGCCTGCCACATCGGCAGCCAAATCACCGACCTGACGCCCATGCGCGCGGCCTTCACCAAGATGCGGGGCCTGGTCGAACAGTTGCTGGGCGAAGGCTTGTCGGTCGAACGCCTGGACCTGGGCGGCGGCCTGGGCGTGCCCTACTTCAACAATCCCGAACCGCCCTCGCCCGCCGAGTTCGGCGCGATGGTCGGCGAGGTCACCAGAGGGTTGAACGTCAGACTGGCTTTCGAGCCAGGGCGTGTCATCGCCGCCAATGCCGGCGTGATGGTCGCCGAAGTGATGCACATCCACGAGCGCCCGGAAGGCCGCAAGTTCCTGGTCATCGACGCGGCCATGAACGACCTGGTCCGCCCGGCCATGTACGACGCCTTCCACGACATTCGCCCGGTGATCCAGCGTGCTGGCGAGACGGTCTATGACGTGGTCGGCCCGGTTTGCGAGACGGGCGACACGTTCACGCGAGATCGCGCCTTGCCGCCGTTCGCGGCCGGCGACCTGGTGGCCTTCATGTCGGCCGGCGCCTACGGCGCCGCCATGGCCAGCGAGTACAACACCCGCCCCCTGGTTCCCGAGGTCCTGGTCGATGGCGACCGCTATGCGGTGATCCGCGAGCGGCCGACCTACGATGAGATCCTGGCCCGGGACCTGGTCCCGGACTGGGTCTAGGCGACGATAAGAGCCGCTTCGCGCGGCTTGGCGGGCCTGGCCTCGTCGGCATTCGCGGCCTCCTGCGTCAACAGGTGCGCCTCGAGGATGTCGAGGATCTTGCTGTCGACCTCGGCGTCGAACTTGCGCGCGAAGAGGTTTCCGCTGGCGATCAGGGCGGCGGCGTCCCCCGCCGTATAGGTCCGCGGCCGCAGCTTGATATCGCCGTCGGGGATCCAGTCGATCATCCGCTTGTCGTCGCTGACGATCGGGCCGTGCGGCGCGCCGTTCATCATCACCGTCTGGAAGAAGCCTTCGTCGGCGATGAAGGTGTTGCGATAGAAGGCCTTGAACCGTTCGGCGGCCGGATCCCGGCAGACGAACGCGCAGAACGCGCGGCTGACCATCATCCACTGATTGCCGATATAGGGCTTGGCGCCCTCCGGGAAGCGACGCGTCAGGGGCGTGTTGACGATGCGTCCGCCCAACTCGACGACATATTTACGCACCCGATCCAGGGTGTCGGGCCGCGCCGCGGCCTGGTCCAGCACCTTGATGAACTCCTGGCCGCGATGGCGGGCCAGGAAGGCCTTGATGTTCTTCTGGGTCATCAGCGGGAAGTCCTGGCCGCTGAGATTGATGAACACCTCCCAGTCGGCGTTCATCTCAAGCAGCTTCTCCATGCCCCGCAGCTCGGCGTCGACCAGGCTGTAGCCGCCCCACAGCGCCCTCTGGCTCTCCAGCATCGCGGCATTGGGATAGGGCTTCAGGAAGTCCCGGATCTCAGCCTCGACAGCCGGCGTCGCATTGGCGTCGACATGGACGACATAGTGGTTGTCCGGATCATGGATGGCCCGGAAGAGCCGCTTGAATTGCTGGGGAAAGCGATGGACCAGGAGAAGATAGGCGATCAAGCGAGCACTCCCTGACGAGCCGCCGCTCGCGGGCGGCGACCTCGTCGAATGGCGATGAAGAGGGACCGGCCCTAGCCGGCGCGGCGGCGCCTTCGGCGGCCGACGGATCGGCTATTTCTTGCGGGCGAACGCGACCGGAAGGGTCGGCGCGGCGGCGGCGATCACCTTCGGCTTGACGGCCTTGGGCTTGCGGGTCTCACGATTGCCTTTGGACAACGGACTTCCTTTGCGGAGGGATCATCCGACGCGCGTCATCGCTCGGGCGAAAGCCCGGCGTGAGAGGTCGCGATCAGGATGTCTTGGGGCTGGAGCGCCAGCGGGCGTGTCTAGGGAATATGCGCCCCCCTTCATTCGGAGGGCTTGGCGAGCTGTTCCGCGGGATAAGGCGGACCGCCAATGGCGCTTCGTAGCGCCTTACGTTCACACTACCACGTCATGGGGCTCGGAAGGGATAAATCGCCGGCAAGCCCAAAATGGGTCGCTCCCGGGACGCTGCCCCGGGGCGATCGTCAGTCCGTTCAGTCCAGGGCGCCGATGTACGGCAGGCCGCGGCTCTTGCCCTCGTCGTCTAGGCCGTAGCCGACCAGGTACCGCGCGGGCGCTTCCCAGGCGACGAAGTCGGGCTCCATGCCGCGATCCTTCGGCCAGGGCTTGCGGGCGAAGACGGCGGTCAGCACTTCGCTGGCCCCCGCGTCCTTCACCAGGCGGGCGGCTTCCGACAGCGACAGGCCGGTGTCGAACACGTCGTCGACGACCAGCGCGCGGCGGCCGACCAGCGGGCGTTGCAGGTCGGCGCGGACCTCGCAGCGGCCGGTGCTCTTGCGCTCGTCGTGATAGGACGCCAGCCACAGGGCGTCGAACCGCACGTCGCGGCCGGCCTTGTAGAGGGCGCGGGTCAGGTCGGCGGCGAACCACAGACCGCCCGTCAGCAGGCAGATCACGACGGTGTCGTTGTCGATGCGCGGCGCGATCGCTTCGGCCAGCTTCTGAACCCGCTCGGCGATCTCGGCTTCCGAGATCAGGACTTCGGGATGTTGGGTGTCATTCATGGTGGTCGGGTTCATGAGAGTCCGAAGGGGGAGGCGTTTCGTCCCCGCTCTCATGTCCCGGGGGTTCCTGTCCAGCCGCTTCGTGCTCGACGGGGGCTTCCTGAGCGCCGCGAAGGTCCAGTTGAGGCTCGCCGCCGTGGCCTTCCGGCTTCTTCAGGGCCGCTTTCACCGCCCTGGCCGCGCCAGCTTCGGTGGCGAAACCGATCTGCAGGTCCTTGGCGGTGCGCGGCGGGTTCAGGAAGGTGATCGAGAAGTGGCGCACCTCGCCCGGGGGGATCTTGGCGTCGGCGGCCGCGGCCAGCTGGCCGGCCACGCGCTTGTCCTGCTTGTTCAGCAACTCGACCCGCAGCGGCGGGGCCAGCACTTCGTGTTCGGTGATGTTGCGGATCGAGCCGGTGACGGTCACGGCCGCGTGGCCATCCAGCATCACGGGCTGAGCCTTGATGCTGCCTCGGTCGATCACCAGGCCGATGGTGTTCACCGGCAGGCCGACGGCGGCATAGGCGCCGGCCGAGCCGGGCAGGATCTTGACCACGTCGATGCGGAAAATCAGGGCGGCGACCACGACCACCGCCATGGCGGCCGCCATGCCGGCCCATATCACGCCGGTGGCGGTGGCTTCGCGGAGGCGGCGCTCGGCGTCGGCCCGCGCGCGGAAGACCTTGGGAAGCTCCTCGCCCGGCAGCGCGCTGACCGGCGGCTCCTCGCCGTCTGGGCTCGCGCCGGCGGCCACGGTTTCGGCGGCCTGCTCGGCGCCTTCGGCCAGACTGGCCAGGGTCGGCGCCTCGGGCTCGTCGAAGAGGTCGTCAGCCGTTTCGTTGCGCGCGTTCCAGCGGTGGCCGCACGAAGCGCAGCGCACGACGCGACCAGCCGCACCGACCTTGGAGTCGTCGACGAAATAGCGGCTGGCGCACTCCGGACAGGTCAGTATCATGGCCGCGAATCGAACGCTCCCCACACAGCTTAAGGGGGTCGCTGATTTTAACCCTGATGTCCAGAAACCCAAGTGACGCGCCTTGCGGATCGACACAGAACAGGGCGATGACGCCCTTCCGGTGGTCCGGTTCGATGGCGTCTCGATGCGTTACGGCCGAGCGCCGGAAACCCTGAGGGATATCAGCTTTTCCCTGGCCCCTGGCTCGTTCCATTTCCTCACCGGCGCGTCGGGGGCGGGCAAAAGTTCCCTGCTTAAGCTGATCTATCTGGCCCACCGTGCGTCACGGGGTCGCGTCGAGCTTTTCGGGCGCGATGTCAGCCTGACCCACACCTCGGACCTGCCGTTTCTGCGCCGCCGGATCGGGGTGGTGTTCCAGGAATTCCGTTTGCTGGAGCACCTGTCGGTGTTCGACAACGCCGCCCTGCCGCTGCGGATTCTCAAGCGCAAGCCCGCCACCTACCGCGAGGACGTCGCCGAACTGCTGAGCTGGGTCGGACTGGGTGAACGCATGCATGCGCTTCCCGCCACCCTGTCCGGCGGCGAGAAGCAGCGCCTCGCGATCGCCCGCGCCGTGGTCGACCGTCCCGACGTGCTGCTGGCCGACGAGCCGACCGGCAATGTCGATCCGGCCATGTCGCTGCGCCTGCTGCGGCTGTTCGTCGAGCTCAACCGCCTGGGCACCACGGTGCTGATCGCCACCCACGACGAGGACCTGGTCGCCCGCGCCGCCCGCCCGACCCTGCACCTCGACCATGGCCGCCTGGTCGATGTGGGAGGCCCGCGATGAGCGAGTTCTTCCAGGTCGCCCGCTGGAAGCCGGGTCCGCTGCTGCCACCGCGTGACGCCCGCGACGGGGCGCTGGTCTTCGTGGTGGCCGTGCTGTGCTTCTTGGCCTGCCTGACCGCCTTCGCGGCGCTGGCCTCCAACCGCGCAGCCGATGGCTGGACGTCCCAGCTGGTCAACTCAGCCACCGTGGTGGTCCGCGCGCGCGCCAACGAAACGCCCGACAGCGCCGCGGCCCGCGCGGCCGAGACCCTGGCCGGCGTCAAGGGCGTGGCCGAGGCCCAGGCCCTGCCGCGCGAGAAGGCCGAGGCCTTGCTGGCGCCGTGGATCGGCAAGGAGGCCCTGGTCGACGACCTGCCAACCCCGCGCCTCGTCACCCTGGAGCTTGATCCCAAGGCCCCGCCGACCGCCCAGGTGCTGGACAAGGCCCTGCGCTCGGCCGGCATCGACGCCACGGTCGACGACCACAGCCGCTGGATCGCCGATATCGAACGCGCCGCCGACCTGGCGCGCCTGGCGGCCCTGGGTGTCTTCGCCCTGATCGCCGCGGCCACCGCCGCCGTCATCGCCTTCGCCACCCGGGCGGGACTGGCCGCCCGTCGCGACGTGATCGAGGTGCTGCACTTCTCCGGGGCCGAGCAGGGCTTCATCGTCAGCCTGTTCCAGAACCGTTTCGCGACCATGGGCGCGCTGGCGGGCTTGCTGGGCGGGACGGGCGCGGCCATCATCGGCTCCGTTGCGCGCTATTTCGGCGGCGGCGCGGGGGTTGCGCCGGTTCTGCCCTTGGCCTGGATGGATCTGGTCGCCGCCCTGCCCGCTCCGGTGGTCGCGGCGCTGATCGCCGGGCTCTCGGCCCGTCTGGCCGCGTCGCGCATCGTGGGGGAGATGCCGTGAAGACCTTAGCCGCGCTGCTGATCGCGCTGATGATCTGGGGCCTGGGCCTGCTGGCCTTCACCGGCCGCGTGGACCAGTCGACCCCCGCCAAGGAGCCGCCGGTCGCCGACGGCGTCGTGGCCCTGACCGGCGCATCGACCCTGCGCCTTGAGGCGGCCACCAAGCTGCTGGAAGAAGGCAAGGGCCAGCGCCTGCTGATCTCCGGCGTCAACCGCGAGGCCACCCGCGCCGACGTCCAGACCGTCACCAAGGCGGTCAAGCCGATCTATGACTGCTGCGTGGACTTAGGGTTCGCCGCCGCCAACACCGTCGGCAACGCCCGCGAGACCGCCGAGTGGGCCAAGTCCAAGGGCTATGAGAGCCTGATCGTGGTCACGGCCGACTACCACATGCCGCGCTCCATGCTGGAGCTGCGGGCGGCCATGCCGAACGTCGAGCTGTACCCCTACCCGGTCAAGACCGACCTGAACGCCCATCGCTGGTGGAAGACCGGCCTCAGCGCCCGGCGGATGATCGTGGAATACTGCAAGTACCTGGCGATCCTTGGACGTGAAGGGTTCCTTGGGCTCGGTCCGCGAACGTGACAGCCGAAAGTGGTTGCCGGTTTCGGCGTTTGTCACGTTCTCGACTAAGAAAGTTCTGTTTTGCACGGACGTGCAAAACGGGAGAAAAGGCCGCCCCGGCGGCGAAGGAAGCGTCTTGATCTATCTGCGTTCGTTCCTGTTCCAGCTGTTCTTCTGGCTGTGGTCCATCGTCTGGGCCGTGGGCATGATCGTGACCTATCCGCTGCCCCGCGTCGCCAACACCTGGTGCCTGAGCACCTGGGCCAAGGGCCTGATCTGGGGTCTGCGCTGGCTGGCCGACGTCAAGGTCGAGGTGCGCGGCCAGCGCCCGACCGGCCCAGCCCTGGTGGCGGCCAAGCACCAATCGATGTTCGACGTCTTCAGCCAGTTCGCCCTGTTGCCGGACGCCTGCTTCGTGATGAAGAAGGAACTGCTGATGGTGCCGCTGTTCGGCTGGCACGGCATGAAGGCGGGCATGATCGTCGTCGACCGCGCCGGCCATTCGACGGCGCTGAAGAAGCTGGTCCGCGACTCCACCGCGCGCATGACCGGGAGCCGCCAGATCATCATCTTTCCAGAAGGCACTCGCGGCCTTCCGGGCCAACCCGGCGACTACAAGCCCGGCATCGCCGCGCTCTATCGCGAGCTGAACATGCCGGTCACGCCGCTGGCCCTGAACTGCGGCAGCCACTGGAACAAGGGCTTCCTGGTCAAGCCGGGCGCGATCGTCTTCGACTATCTCGACCCCATCCCCGCCGGCTTGAAGCGCGGCGAGTTCATGCGCGAGCTGCAGACGAGGATCGATACTGCGACCCAGGCGCTCGAGGAGTCCGGCGTCTAGGCCGGTTCGATCGCCTCCACCATCTTCAGCAGCTTCTCCATCGCCACGTCGCGCACCCCGTTCTCGCGCAGGTGCAGGACGAGGTCGGAGAGGTAGTCGATGTTGCGGCCCGACAGGCCCCTGGCGCCGGCGATCAGCTGGGCCTGCTGTTCCAGGGTCAGGGCCCCGGCCCACTGGCTGTGCTTCATGTCAGACAGGAAGACCAGGGCGGGCGTCTTGCCTCCCCCCTCTGGCCCATTGTCGATCTTCACCTCGCGCCAGGTCTCGAAATAGGTCTCGGTCGGCTGCTCGCGTTCGCGCAGGTAGGCGTAGACCTCTTCCCACTCGCTAGCCGCCACGCGATAGGCCATGCCGCGCACCGCGCCACCGGGAGCCAGCCCCAGCACCAGGCCTGGCCGCTCGTAGGTGCCGCGATGGTGGACGGAATAGATGCAGAAGGCCCGCCGGCGACCGTGGAGCACGGCCGTTCTTCGGTCTATGAACGGGAACCCGGGCCGCCACATGAGCGATCCGTATCCGAACACCCAGCGATCTTCGCTGTCGCCTGACAAACCCATCACCGATCCCGACTGGACGCGCCCATTTCATGACCCATAACGACGCCGCCCGTCCTCGCAAAGCCCCCCAGAAAGCTCGGCGGAGCCGTCTGTTCACGCCTTTCATCCTCGCCGCCATCATCGCGGGCGGTTGGAGCTATGGTTGGTTCTGGCTGCGCGGCCAGGCCGAGCAGCGGATGGACGCCCAGTCGGCCGACCTGAAGTCGCGCGGCTATGACCTGTCGTGGAGCGCCCGCACCTTCCACGGCTTCCCGTTCCGCATGAACGTCGACCTGACCAACGCCCGCATGGCCGAACCCACCGGCTGGGCCGTCCGCGCGCCGGTGCTGAAGGGCGAGGCCGAGATTTATGACCTGACCCACTGGGTGCTGGTCGCGCCGCGGGGCGTGGTGCTGACCCGTCCCGAGGCAGGCGACGTGACGATCACCGGCCAGGCTCTGCGCGCCAGCGTCTCGCACGTGACCGAATACCCGCCGCGCATCTCGGTCGAGGGGGCCAAGCTGATCTTCACCCCCGCCCCTGGGTCCAAGCCGTTCCAGCTGGTCTCGGCCGACAACATGCAGTTGCACACGCGCGGCGGTCCCGACGACCAGGGCGCGATCTTCTTCAAGGCCGACGGCGCCAAGACCGCCTTCACCGGTCTCCTCGGCCGTCTGGCCCAGGACAAGACCGCCTCGATGATCCTGGAGACCCGCCTGTCGCACGTCTCCTACCTGCGCGGCCGCAACTGGGAGGCGGCCGTCAAGCGCTGGAGCGAGGCGGGCGGCCAGATCAGCGTGCAGCAGAGCCAATTGCTGGCCGGCGACGCCGAGGGCAAGGCCAAGTCCGGCGTGCTGTCGGTCGACGCCGATGGCGCGGTGACCGGATCGCTGAGCGTGGCGCTGAAGGAACGCGCCGCCCCGGGCCAACCGATCAGAACGCCGGAACAGGCCCTGGCCGCCGTCGCCCAGGCCGCCGGCCAGGAGCCGGTGATCGAAGCCGACCTGAAGTTCCAGACCGGCCGCACCTTCCTGGGCGTGATCGATACGGGACCCGCGCCGAAGGTATATTGAGCCCGAATGACCGATCGCTGATCGCCGAGCGCGCAATTTTCTTCCCCAACAGGGCTGGCTATTGCGTGTTCGGCGGCAAGGACTATGGTCCGCCCTCCAATTTCGGGGAAAAACATGGGCAGCGACGCGACGGACGCCACACCGTCTCTCGAAGAGGTCCGATGGCGACTGGACGCCATCGACGGTGAACTTTTGAAGCTGCTCGACGAGCGCGCCGGCTTAGCGAGCGCCGTTGCGGCCGCCAAGCGCGCTTCGGGCGATACGGGCTTTGGCCTGCGCCCTGGCCGCGAGGCCCAGATCGTCCGCAAACTTCTGGACGCGCCGCGCACCGGCGCCTCCAACGCCCTGGTCATCCGCATCTGGCGCGAGATCATGGCCGACAACCTGGCGCGCCAGGGTCCCTATCAGCTGGCCGTGTTCGGCGGTCGCGAGCCGGCCCGCGCGGTCGAGCTGACCCGCCTGCGCTTCGGGACCGCCCCGCGCCTGTCGATCGTTCCAACGGCCCAGGACGCCCTGGCCGTGGCCCGCGCCCCCTGGGGCGTCGCCGTCCTGCCGCTGACGTCCGAGACGCCCTGGTGGGGCCGCCTGCTGGCCGAGCCGAAGCTGAAAGTGTTCGCCGCCCTCCCCTGCCTCGCCACCTGGGGACCGCAAGCCGCCCTGGCCGTGGCCGAGGTCGAGGTCGAGCCTACGGGCCACGACCAGACCTTCTGGGTGACCGACTCGGCCAAGAGCACGGCCGCCATCGTCGACGCCATGAGCCAGGACGGCGTCGCCGCCGAGCAGGTCGCCGAGGCCGGCGGGCTGAAGCTGTTCTCGCTGTCGGGCTTCTTCCAGCCCCAGGACGAACGCCTGGCCCGCGCGCCGGGCCAACTGACGGGCGTCATCGGGGCTGCACCGGAGCAGTTCGACGTGTAAGAAGCGGCCGTCCGCAAACCAGACGTCCGTCAGCTGAGTAGTCCGATGACCGCCGCTCCCACCGATCGCTTCGCCGCGCCCCGTCCCGTCCCCAAGCCCGGGATCATGGACATCCACGCCTATGTGGGCGGCAAGTCGAAGATCGAGGGCATCGAGCACCCCATCAAGCTGTCGAGCAACGAGAACATCCTGGGCAGCAGCGACAAGGCCAAGCAGGCCTATCGCGACGCGGTCGACCGGATGCACATCTATCCGGACGGCAAGGCCAATATCCTGCGCGCCGCCGTGGCCGAGCGCTTCAAGCTGGAGCCCGAGCGCCTGACCTTCGGCGACGGCAGCGACGAGATCTTCGCCCTGCTGTGCCAGGCCTATCTCGAGCCCGGCGACAACATCGTCCAGGGCGAGCACGGCTTCGCCGCCTACGCCATCGGCGCCCGCGCCTGCCAGGCGCAGGTGCGGATGGCCAAGGAGATCAACCACCGCATCGACATCGACGAGACGGTCAAGTGCGTCGACGAGCGCACGCGCCTCGTGTTCATCGCCAACCCCGCCAACCCGACCGGCACGTGGCTGACGGGCGAGGAGATCCGCGCCCTGCACGCGGCCCTGCCGCCGTCGGTGATCCTGGTGCTGGACGGCGCCTATGCCGAATTCTGCAGCGATCCGCGCTTCGAGGACGGCCTGGACCTGGCCCGCGCCGCCGAGAACGTGATCGTCACGCGCACCTTCTCGAAGCTGCACGGCCTGGCCGCCCTGCGCGTCGGCTGGGGCTATGCGCCCGAGCACATCATCGAACCCCTGGAGCGCATCCGCCCGCCGTTCAACACCTCGATCCCCGGTCAGGAAGCCGCCGTCGCGGCTCTGTTCGACGACGACTTCCAGGCGCGCTCGCTGGCCCTGGTCGAGCTGTGGCGTCCATGGCTGACTCAACAGCTGGGCGGCCTGGGGCTGGAGGTCACACCGTCGGCGGCCAACTTCGTCCTGGCCAACTTCTCGACAACGCCGGGCAAGACCGCCCGCGAGGCCGAGGCCTTCCTGGCGTCGAAGGGCTATCTGGTCCGCGCCGTGGCCAACTACAATCTGCCCGACGCGATCCGCATCACCATCGGCCTGGAAGACCAGAACCGGGCGGTCGTGGATCTGCTGAGCGAGTTCATGGGGCGATAGATGTCGGCTCCAGGGATCCTCTACCCCAAGCTCACCGTCATCGGCTGCGGCCTGATCGGCGGGTCGGTTATCCGCGCGGCGCGCGAGCATGGCGTCGTCGGCGAGGTCACGGTGGTCGACGCCAGCGAGGCCAACCGCGCCCGCGCGGTCGAACTGGGCATCGCCGAACACGTCACCGGCGACATCGCCGAAGCGGTGAAGGACGCCGACCTGGTGGTCATCGCCACGCCGGTGCTATCGATCCCCGAGCTGGCCGCCGTCGTCATCCCCGCCATGAAAGCCGGCGCCACCCTGACCGATGTCGGCTCGACCAAGGCCAATGTCGGCGAGGCCTTCCGCGCCCAGGACCTGTCGAAGATCTACGCCATCCCCGGCCACCCGATCGCCGGCACCGAGCAGTCGGGTCCCGACTCAGGCTTCGCCGAGCTGTTCGAGAACCGCTGGACGATCCTGACCCCCTTCGACAGCGACGACGAGCACTATGCCGCCGCCGTCGCCAAGCTGTCGGCCTTCTGGCGCGCCTTCGGGGCCCAGGTCGAGCTGATGGAGGAAAAGCACCACGACCTCGTCCTGGCCGTCGTCTCCCACCTGCCCCACCTGATCGCCTACACGATCGTCGGCAGCGCCGCCGACCTGGAGAACGTCACCGAGAACGAGGTCATCAAGTACTCGGCCTCGGGCTTCCGCGACTTCACCCGCATCGCCGCCAGCGACCCGACCATGTGGCGCGACATCTTCGTGGCCAACAAGGACGCGGTGCTGGAGATGCTGGGTCGCTTCACCGAGGACCTGCAGGCCATGAGCCGCGCCATCCGCTGGGGCGACGCCGACACCCTCCACGCTCACTTCACCCGAACGCGGGCCATCCGCCGGGGCATCGTCGCGGCCGGCCAGGAAAGCGCCGAACCGAACTTCGGCCGCGATCGCGGCAAGCACTGAGGCGCCTGCCCGGCTCCACCCGGCAAACAAGAATCATGAGAGCGTCGCCCTCATGCGTTGGGCCAACATAACAATTTTGGGCTGCTGCACGCTCTTTGTCGGCGTGATGCTGATTCCGACGGGATTCTATATTGGCGTGTGGAAGCTCGCGACCAGCAGGGACGCCGCCGCCTGGGCTCAAGCGGCTGGCTCTGTGGCAGCAATCTTCGTCGCGATTTGGGCAACGACACATCAAGTCGCAAAGGCGCGGCAAATACAGCTAGAGCAACAACGACGCCGCGAAACGATCGTGCTGGGAGCTATCTACACCGCCATCGTCGAAGCTGCGGGCTTTATGAACACCATCTACTGCGCGTGTCAGCACGTGGACGCTGGCGAGCCGTATCTCGGCGAATCCGCCATAAGAGAGATGTTAACGAGCGCCAGGAAAATACTAGACGAAATACCACTGATTGAAGTGCCTGAACCCGGGGCCCTTTCTGCTCTAAGAATGGCACGATTACAACTGACTGACATCGAACCACTTGTAAGAATGTTGGCCATAGGCTTTCAGAACCGACACTTTGAATCTAAACAACTCGAAATTATTCACTACAGAACACAACGTCTGTACGAAATTGTAGGCGACATGGCGGAATTCGTCCCATCTGCGTTTCGACCTGTCGAAGCAAGCGTTCCAGGTATGACGCGAGAGGAATGGAATGCTGTGAATGCCGACTAACTGGAAGCTAGCAGTGAAGGGCTCCGAAACGCGCGAGTAGCCCCCTGCCAGTCCCCCTTTCCCGCCCCAATCCCGAAATAAGGCCGCAACAATCGCGGCTCATCCACGCTGGCAGGGACATCTATCGGGGAAGGAAACCCACCATGCGCCGCACGCTTCTCGTCGCGCTCGCTTCGCTCACCACCCTGGCCGGCGGCGCCGCCCTGGCTCAGGAAGGCCCGCCGCCCGGTCGCATGCCGGCGCCGGAAGACATCTTCAAGCGCTGGGACACCAATGGCGACGGCGTGGTCGACAAGGCCGAGTGGGACGCCACGGGCCGCCCGGCCGACCGCTTCGCCATGATCGACGCCAACAACGACGGCAAGGTCACCCTGGACGAGCTGAAGGCCGCCTTCGAAAAGATGCGCGCCCGTCGTTCGCAGGACGGCGGCCCGCCTCCCGGCCCGCCGCCGGAAGGCCAGCCGCCGCAAGGCAACTAAGCGCTCCGATCCGAGACGCTTTTTGAACGCCGCCCGGTCCGCCGGGCGGCGTTTTGCATTCCAGGTCGGCGCGCGCATCGAGCGACAAGCCTCATGAACATTCAAACCACGTCCAGGCCGTCCAATCCCGGCTCGCCCTCCTGGGCCAATGTCCGTCTCGCAGAACGACGGCGCGCCGCTTCGCGCGGCGGTCACACACCAGGGGCAAGACCATGGACGCCAAAGAACCGATCGAAACCTCGCGTCGCGGCGTGCTCGCCGGCGGGCTGGCGCTCAGCGCGCTCGCGGCCATCCCCACCCTCGCCAACCCGGCCGTCGCGACGGCCGCTCAAGGAGCACCGAACATGAGCAGCGGCTTCATCACCACCAAGGACGGCACGCAGATCTTCTACAAGGACTGGGGTCCCAAGACCGCCCAGCCCATCGTGTTCCACCACGGCTGGCCGCTCAGCGCGGACGACTGGGACAACCAGATGATGTTCTTCCTGGGCCAGGGTTTCCGGGTCATCGCCCATGATCGTCGCGGCCATGGTCGCTCGACCCAGACCGACACCGGCAACGAGATGGACACCTACGCCGCCGACGTCGCCGCCCTGACCGACCACCTGGACCTGAAGAACGCAATCCACGTCGGTCACTCGACCGGCGGCGGCGAGGTGATCCACTACGTCGCCCGCGCCAAGCCGGGCCGGGTCGCCAAGGCCGTTTTGATCGGCGCCGTGCCGCCGATCATGGTCAAGTCCGACAAGAACCCGGGCGGCCTGCCGATCGAGGTGTTCGACGGCTTCCGCGCCGCCCAGATCGCCAACCGCTCCCAGTTCTTCCACGACGTGGCGGCGGGCCCGTTCTATGGCTTCAACCGCCCCGGCGCGAAGGTGTCGCAGGCCACCGTTGAGAACTGGTGGCGTCAGGGCATGATGGGCGGAACCAAGGCCCACTACGACTGCATCAAGGCCTTCTCGGAAACGGACTTCACCGAAGACATGAAGAAGGTCGACGTGCCGGTGTTCCTGATGCACGGCGAGGACGACCAGATCGTGCCGATCGACGACAGCGCCCGCCTGGGCATCAAGCTGCTGAAGAAGGGCACGCTGAAGACCTATCCCGGGCTGCCGCACGGCATGGCCACCACCCATCCGGAAATCATCAACCCGGACCTGCTGGCCTTCATCAAGGCCTGAGCCTGAGCGCCAACGCCTGTCCCACCAGCGACGGCCCGGAACATGGTTTCCGGGCCGTTTGCCGTGCGGCGCGTCGCTATGTCGCTCGCCACGCGCCGTGACTCATGCCGGGAACTTGACCATAGGAGGACGGAGAAAACGTTGTTCTATGGAGACGGCCGATGCCCCTCGCGCAACCTACCGTCCCTATCCGTGACAACCCGTTGGGCCTGGCGCTGCTTGGTCATGCCTCCCGCAACAGCAAGGCGACCATGGCCGTCCAGGCCGCGGCGGCGATCGGCGTGACCCTGGCGGCCGCGCCGACGGAAGCGGGCTATTACCGGATATGGCTGGCCGCGGCGTTGGCTGTCCTGGCGTTGAGGCTCGTCGTCGACCGGCTTCTGATCTCCGCCTTGCGGGGCGGCGTCCTGGCCAAACGGCTGGATGTGATCTCGGCGATATTCTCGGCCGGCCTTCTGGTCAGCGCCGGACTGTGGGCGCTCCTGGCTTGCGCGCGCTTCCCGATCGACAGCGAGCGCACCCGGTACGTCACGATCGTGGTGCTGTCGGCCCTGGCCGGCGGCGCGACGGGGGTCTTGTCGCCGATGAAGATCACAGGACGGATCTATATCGCGCTGATCCTGCTGCCCGCGTCCCTGACCATGATCTTCGCCTCACGCTCGGAGACGCCGCTGGGGGTGCTGGGCGCGATGTTCTGCCTGGTGATGCTGGCGGGGCATCGTAACAACCACCGCCTGCTGGTCGACGCCATTCAGCTTCGTGACGAAAACCAGGAGCTGATCGAGGCCCTGGCGCGCCGCGGCTCGGACCTGAACGTCCTCAACCGAGCCCTGGAAGAACGCGTGGCGCTCCGCACGCGGCAACTGGAGCTGGCGACGCATCAGGCCCAGGCCGCCAACCGGGCGAAGTCGCGCTTCCTGGCGACCGTCAGCCACGAGATGCGCACCCCCCTGAACGCCATCCTGGGCGTCGGCCAGATGCTCACTCAGTCCAAGATGGTCGAAACCCAGCGGGCTCAGGTGCTGGAGATGAAGAACTCCGCGCGTCGCCTGCGCCAGATGATCGACGACGTGCTGGACCTGTCGCGCCTGGACGACGGCGAACTGGCGCTGAAGACCGCGCCTTTCCGCCTGGCGACCCTGGTTCAGTCCCTCGACGACCTGCACCGCCCCTCGGCGGAGGCGCAGCATCTGAGACTGACCATGCTGCTGGAGGCGGCGGAACGCGAGACGCGAAGCGGCGATATCGACCGCCTGCGCCAGGCGATCAGCCTTTTGCTGACCAACGCCCTGAAGTTCACCCGCGAGGGCGGCGTCGATTGTCGCATCGCGGGTCAGGACGACACGCTTTGCATCGAGGTCAGCGACACCGGCGACGGGGTCCCTCCCGAAAAACTGGCGGCGATCTTCGAGCGCTTCAGCCAGGGTGACGATTCGTCCACGCGAGAGATCGGCGGCGTGGGCGTCGGCCTGGCGCTCTGTCAGAGTCTCGTCAGCCGGATGGGCGGCGAAATGACCGTTTCCTCCACCCCAGGAAGGGGCTCCGTTTTCCGCATCGTTGTCCCCTGCCCGATCACCGCGGAGCGGCCAGCCCCGGCGGCGACGACGGAACGTCTTGAGATCGCCTCGGGAGGCTCGCCGCGACTTCTGGTCGTTGACGACAACGCCACGAACCGTCGGATCATGGAGGCCCTGCTCGGGTCGTTCGGCGTTTCCTGCGCGTTCGCCGCCGATGGCCAAGAGGCCGTCGAGGCGTGGCGTCGCGAACCTTGGACGGCGATCTTCATGGACGTCCACATGCCGGTGATGGACGGCATCGAAGCCACCCGAAAGATCCGCGAGGAAGAAACCCGCGCCGGCCGCTCAAGGGTGCCGATCGTGGCGGTGACCGCGAGCCTGCAGGAAGAGGAAACCGACAGCTACCGCGACGCGGGCATGGACGACGTCCTGCCCAAGCCTATCGAGGCTTCTGCCCTGGCCGACATGCTGACCCGTTGCGGGGCCAAGCATTGAGGCTCGACGATATCAAAGGTGGTCGCCGGTTCGCGACCCGGCGGTGACGGCGCGAGCGCCGATCCCGTCACGTCCGCCCACGACAGCGGCGATCGCCGCGCCGCCCGCCGCCCAGACCCGTCCCAGCCAGCGCGCGGACGGCGGGCGCAGGCGCTCGGGGGCCTCCTCGAAGATCCAGCGATAGCCGAGCCCAGGCACCGTCTCGATGAAACGCGGCGCGCGGTCGTCGTCGCCCAGGGCCTGGCGCAGCGTGGACACGGCCTGGCTGAGCGTTCCGTCGGAGCCTTCGTCCTGGCCCCACACCGTCTCGATCAGATGGCCGCGCGAGACCGTCAGGCCCGGCCGCGCGGCCAGGGTTCGCAGCAGATCACAGGCCCTCGGCTCCAGGCTGCTGGAGTTGGTGGCGGTTCGCACGTGGCGGCTTTCGATATCGACCGTCACCTCGCCGAACGCCAGGCTCGGCGGGTCTTGGCCCAGTTCAGCGTTCCGAGCGATTTCCGTGATGACTTCCACGCGCCGATCGAATCCCTATCCGTCTCGCGCCGGACAGGAAGACGAACTGTGCGGCGCAATTGGGTCAGCTTGGCCGGAGATCCGAGACCCGACCGCGTGAAGGCGCCTTGAGTAGGCGGACATCCCAGGCTAAACGAAGCGTCCCTTTGGCGGGCGTAGTTCAGAGGTAGAACGCAAGCTTCCCAAGCTTGATGTCGGGGGTTCGATTCCCCCCGCCCGCTCCAAGGTCCCTCCCCCTACTCCACGCGCTCGGCCTTGATGCCCAGCTTGGCCAGTTGGACCTGGACGCTGTCCGGCCCCACCAGGTGGCCCGAGCCGACGGCGACGAAGCTGACGCCCCTGCCCGCTAGCTTGGTCTTCAGTTGGCCGGCCCAGTTCTGGTTCCGCTTGGTGATCAGCAGGTCGTAGAGCGCCGGGTACTGGCCCTTCATCTCGGTGACGAACTCGGTCTCCAGCGCGGCGGTGTCGCCGGCGGCCCAGGCGGCGACCATCTTGTCGATCTTGTCCACGCCCTCATCGGCCTCGTCGAGGGTCGAGCTGAGGAACTCCACCTCGGTCTTGATCGGCAGGTCGGCGAAGAAGCGGATCTGCTGCTCCGGCGTCTCGAAGGCGCCCTCCCGCTTGCCGGCGGCCTTGACCTCGGCGGCCAGGATCGGCTCGACGCCGCTCTTGGGATCGTAGCCGGCCTTGATCACCGGGATCAGCGACAGCTGCACCGCCGCCAGCCAGGGCCGCATGGCGTTCAACAGTTGCGGCGGCACGCCACCGGCCTGGGCCAGACCCGAGGCCTTCTGGAAGGCGGCCGCGTCGATCTTGCCCGACAGAGGGTTGTTCGGGTCCAGACCGTATTTCAGCACCAGCGGCTGCATCACGGCGGGATCGTCGGCGCCGACGATCTCCAGGGTCAGGTCGCCGCTGTCCTTCAGGGCCTTGTCAATCCTGGGCGAGCGCCAGACCGTGCTGGGCTTGAGCACATGGATCGTGCCGAACAGATAGATGGTCGAGTCCGCGTCATGGATCTTCCACAGCGCCGGCTCGGCCAGGGCGGTTCCGGCGAAACCCAGCACCAGGACGGAGATCAGACCCGCCGCGACGCGACGGGCCGACCGGTAAAGATTGCGCGGCATGGGACCCCCGTTGACCGTTGGCCCCATGCTTGGACCGCGCCGCCCGCTACTTCAAGCCAGCCTACTTCAAGCCAGCCTACTTCAAGAAGGTCTGGACCGCGTCGGCGAAGGCCTTGGGCTGGTCGATCATGATGAAGTGGCGGCTGTCGTCGATGCGCTTAAGGGTGACGCCCGGCAGGCCGGCATAGGCGTCGGCATAGGTCTTGTCGATCATCGCCGTCGGCGCGCCCATGGCCGGATCGTAGGGATAGAGCAGCGTGGTCGGCGTCTTGATGGCCGGCAGCGCGCTACGGGCGTCGGTGGTCAGCAGGTCGTACATGGCGCGACCGACGACCGACTGCGACGAGGCGACCGACCAGGCCAGGGCCGCTTTCTGGCCTTCCGACGACTTGATCATGCGCGGCAGGGTCATCGCCTGCTGGCTGGCGAAGGCGTCGGCGCTCATGGCGACCGTGGCGTCGCGCATGGCGGCCGCCTGGGGCTTCATGCTTTCGGCGGTGGCGGTCGGCGAGAACAGCGACGAGAAGAAGGGCAGGCTGTCGACGATCAGCAGGCGGCTGACGTCCTCGGGGTGACGGCTGACCAGCATCAGGCCGGTGAAGCCGCCCATCGAGTGGCCGATCACGGCCGGCGACGTCAGGTGATTGGTCTTGATGTAGGCGTCGACCGCCTCGACCAGCGGCTCGACGACCGGCCCCTCGGCGTTGCCGGCCACCGGCGCGCCGGCGAAGCCCGCGACCTGGACGACGTGGACGCGATGGGTCGGCGCCAGTTGCTTGACGGTCTCGTCCCAGACCGCGCCCGACGAGGCCAGGCCGGGGATCAGGATGACGTCGGGACCCTTGCCCGTGACGGTGACCGTCATGCGGCCGTCGGATGGGGCGGCGGCATGGGCGTGGTTGCCGCCGAAGACGCCGATAGCCGACAGAATGGCCATCAAGACGGCGAAGAGGTGGATGCGCGGCATAAGCTTGTTCATGGGTCTTTCTCCTTGGGAAAGAGGCGTGCGGAAGGCTTCGGCGGTCGGGCCGCCAAGCGATGGATGGGAAAGCGCGGAAACGGGGCGGGCGAACCCGCCGGGACGAAACCTAGGCCTCGTCCTGGAAGATCGCTTCGATTGGCTGCTCGAACAGCCGGGCGATCTTGAAGGCCAGCGGCAGGCTGGGGTCGTACTTGCCCGTCTCAAGGGCGTTGATGGTCTGGCGGGAGACCTGAAGCTTCTCGGCGAGATCGGCCTGGCTCCAGTCGCGCTCGGCGCGGAGGACCTTGAGCCGGTTTTTCATTGGTACCGCCTCCGAATGATGGGCTGGCTAAAGCCCCAGGCCAGGCAGAACAGCGGGAAGGTCATGAACAAGGGCGGTGCGGGAATGACGCCGGCATTGCTCAGGAAACCCCAGACGGTGCTGACGCCCAATACCGCGCCCAGCCCCCACAGCATGGCCTCGACGTGGACCATGCGCTCGAACTCGTCGGGCTCTTCCTTGAGATAGAGGCCCATGACGACCAACACGCCCAGGATCGGGATCGCCGGCGCGGCGGCCACGATCCATAGCAGCGGCCCGGTGAGGTGGTCGCCGCGCAACAGGGTCAGCGAGCCGATCAGGAACAGGAAGTAGGCCATCATCGCCACCGCGAGGCGGCGGCGATAGCGCTTCATGACAGGACCGATCCGGCCGGCCTTCAGTCTCGACGAGCCGACATAGATATAGGCCATGTAGACCAGGAACCAGACCAGCATCGCCACCAGCATCGCCGTGCCCGAGAACGGGCGGGCGAAGGCCAGCCAGAACGGAATGGCCGACAGCGCCGCCGCGCCGGCGAAGAACAGGACCCACCTGGTCCACTTGGGCTTTGCATCTTCCATGACAAGCACCCCTCTCAATTTGACAAGCGAACTTGTCACACCGGAGCGGATTTATGTCAAGCGTGGCTGTCATTCTGTCTGGCACACCAGACTAAGCGGCGGAGGCGCTGACGTTTTAGGCTAAGAGATCAGGCCGCCTCGCGATCCAGGAATGGGTCCGTCGGCGCTCCGTCGCGGGTCAGGCCGCGCCAGTGGATGGCCTCCAGGCGCTTGACCGACAGGGCGCGGCCCAGCACGCCGGGGCGCGGACGACTGACCGCTTCCCAGCCGTAGCGCGAGAAGCGATCGCCGAAGTCGGCCCAGCGGATCACACGGCCTTCGGCGTCCTGGCGCCAAACAGCCTTGTCGCAGCCGGGAATGCGCGCGCACCGCTCCCAGGCCTCGACGCGGCCTTGCAGGATCAGGAACCGATCATGTGCGATGCGGGCCAAGACGGCCTCCGTGGAGATTTAACCAGCCTCGCAACCCGGCGACTCGGTGAGTCGCCGCCCGCGAGGACGAGGACTAGAATTTGTGTAACCGCACCGACTGTCCACTAGATGTGGTGCGGCGCGTTGCCGCGCGGCGCGGCTGCGACACCTTCGCGGCAGCCCGCGGACTACCCAGCGACGCGCTTTCACGGAGGCAGGCAGCCCTCGCCCGACGGGCGCTCTCGGACATGACGCGCATACTTCGAGGCCCTATCAAACCGGCCCCTCAGATAAGCGGCTGTTTGGTAAGGCGCGAGTGAACGGGGTCCGCGACCTAACGCCTCAAGGCGCTGAAGCTCAGCTCCACGCCTTGAAATGCTTGGAGAGTTTCAGGCCCTGGCGCTGGTAGTGCGAGCCACCCTCGCCGTAAAGGCGGACGGGGCGCGCGGTCAGCGGTTCGTAGACCAGCCTGGCCACGGTCTGTCCGTCCTCGAGCAGGAAGGGCGTCTCGTGGCTGCGCACTTCCAGCACGCCCTTGGAGCCTGTCGCCAGGGCCTCCTCGGTGCCAAAACCCGGGTCGAAGAAGCCGGCATAGTGGACGCGGAACTCGCCGACCGACGGGTCGATCGGCGTCATCTCGGCCGCTTCCATCACCGGGATCTCGATGTCTTCCTTGGAGGCCAGGATGTAGAATTCGCCCGGATCCAGCAGCAGTTCACCGTGGCGAGCCTCCAGCGGCTCCCAGTAGTCGCGCGGGTCGTGGCCGTCCTCGTGATCCAGGTCGACGACCCCGGCGTGGCGGCGGCCGCGGAAGCCGACCAGGCCGTTCAGGCCCGGCGTCAGGTCCACGCCCACGCTCTTGATCGACAGCTTGACCGGTTCGCCACGCTTGAGACGCAGTTGGTTCAGCCGCGTGCCGGAGCGCACGAGCACCGAGAAGGTCTGGGGCGCGATCTCCATGTAGAGCGGACCGTCATAGCCGGCGTCCACGTCGTCGAAGGCGCGACTGTGGTCGGTGAGCAGGCGTACGAACACGTCCACCCGGCCGGTCGAGCTCTTGGGATTGCCGCGCGCCGAGACATTGCCTGGCAAGGCCAGGCTCTCCTGCAGCTCGGCGATGTAGACGCAGCCCTTCTCCAGCACCGCGCCCTTGGTCAGGTCCAGCTCGTGCATGGCCACATCCTTGAGACGCTCCACCACACGGCGGCCCAGGCCCGGCAGGAACGAGGCGCGCACGCGCCAGGCGCGCGCGCCCAGCCGCAGGTCCAGGCTGGCGGGCTGCACCTGATCGGCATCGAACGGCGTGGCCGAGGTGATCGCCTCTTCGGCGATCAGGTCCTCGATGGTCTGGCAGGGCAGAATCCCCGCGGCGTGGGCGTCGGTCATCGGCGCGACACTCGCGAAACCGCGCCACAAAGGCAAGGCGGGAGAGGCGCCCGTTCGCCCGTGACAATGTGATTTTCGCCCGTGACAATTCTCCGCTCGCGGACGGGGCGTTCAGGCTTGACCAAGGCCCCCTCGCCACTCCTTATGCCGGCGGTTTCAAGCGTAGAGAGGCGGGGCCCGTGGCCGAGGATCCAAAAGACTGGGACGTCGCGACGAAGCTCATTCGTGGGGGCATCGCGCGGTCGCAGTTCATGGAGACCGCCGAGGCGCTCTATCTGACGCAAGGCTTCACCTACGACAGCGCCGAGGCCGCCGACCGCCGCTTCTCCGGCGAGGACCCGGGCTTCGTCTATTCGCGGTTCAACAATCCGACCGTGAAGATGTTCGAGGACCGCCTGGCCCTGCTGGAAGGCGCCGAAGTATGCCGCGCCCAGGCCACCGGCATGGCCTCGATCCACAGCGCTCTGATGGGCCTGGTCCGCGCCGGCGACCACGTGGTGGCCGGCCGCGCCCTGTTCGGCTCGTGCCGCTGGATCATCAGCGAGTGGCTGCCGCGCTTCGGCGTCGAGACAACCTTCGTCGACGCCACCGACCTCAGGGAATGGGAAGCGGCGATCCGCCCCGGCACCAAGGCCGTGCTGATCGAGACGCCCTCGAACCCGGTCCTGGAAATCACCGACATCCGCGCCGTCTCGGAGATGGCTCACGCGGTCGGCGCCAAGGTGATCGTCGACAACGTCTTCGCGACCCCGATCTTCCAGCAGCCGCTGGAGCTGGGCGCCGACGTCGTCGTCTACTCGGCCACCAAGCACATCGACGGCCAGGGCCGCGTGCTGGGCGGGGCCATCCTGACAAGCGAGGCGATCAACGAGGAATTCTATCGCGACAGCCTGCGCCACACCGGCCCGTCGCTGTCGCCGTTCAACGCCTGGGTGATGCTGAAGGGTCTGGAGACACTTGACCTGCGGGTCCGCCGCCAGGCCGACAGCGCCCTGGCCCTGTCCAACACCATCGCCGAGCACAAGAAGGTGCGGCGGGTGCTCTACCCGTTCCGCACCGACCACCCGGGCCACAACGTCGCCAAGGCGCAGATGAGCGGCGGCGGCACGGTGATCGCCATGGATCTCGGCTCGCGCGAGGCGGCCTTCAAGTTCCTGAACGCGCTGGAGATCGTCGACATCTCCAACAACCTCGGCGACGCCAAGTCGATGGCCACCCACCCGCCGACCACCACCCACCGCTCGGTGCCCGAGGAGCAGCGCCCGTCCCTGGGCGTGACCGAGGGCGGCGTGCGCCTGTCCGTGGGCCTGGAAAGCCTGGCCGACCTTCAGCGAGATGTGATCCGTGCGCTCGATCAGGCGTGAAACCTCCCCGCCGATGCAGCGGATGCGCCGACGTCGCGGCCAGGACGGCGGAGCCTACGAGGCCCGCACGCGCGACATCGTCGTGCGCGTCTTCCCGGTCTATGCCGCCGAGGAATCTTCGCCCGACCAGGGCCTTTATCTGTGGTCCTACACGGTCGAGATCGAGAACCATGGGGCCGAGATCGTCACCCTGGTCGCCCGCCGCTGGTCGATCACCGACGCCTTCAACCGCGTCAACGATGTCGAGGGCTCCGGCGTGGTCGGCGAGCAGCCGGAGCTGAAGCCGCGCGAGGCCTTCCGCTACGTCTCCAACTGCCCCCTGCCCACGCCGTCCGGCGCGATGAAGGGCAGCTACCAGATGGTCACGGACCAGGGCGAAATGTTCGAGGTCGAGATCCCCGAGTTCTCCCTGCACCTGCCCGGCGCGGCGGCGAAGCTGAACTAGGTCGGCCAGGGAAACAGACAAAAAAAGCCGGCGCTCTTTCGGGCGCCGGCTTTCTTCATTCAGGGACCGGGGTCAGGCCGTCGCCGGCGCGTCCAGCTTGTAGACGCGCGAGCAGTACTCGCAGGTCACGTGGATCTTGCCGTCGGGCTCGACCATGTCGGCGACTTCCTCGGCCGAGAACGAGTCCATCACCACGGCGATGCGCTCGTCCGAGCAGCGGCAGAAGGCCCGCATCGGCTTCTCCTCGAGGAGACGCACGCCGTCCTCGTTGAACAGCCGCCACAGCAGGGTCGGGGTCGTGAGGGTCGGGTCGACCAGCTCGTCCTCGCCCGTGGTCTCGAACAGGGCCTGGACGTGGGTCCAGGCGTCCTGAGTGTCGCCGCGTGACTGGTCGCCCGCGATCATCTGGATCAGGATGCCGCCGGCGCGCCACTTCGGACCTTCGCCGGTGTCGACCTGGCCGACGGCCAAGCGCACGCGGGTCGGCGTCTGCTCCGACTGGGCGAAGTACTGCTCGGCGCACAGGGCCAGGGTCTCGCCTTCGATCGGCGTGACGCCCTGATAGCGGTCCATGTCCGCGCCCTGGTCCAGGGTCATGATGAACACGCCGCCGCCCAGAAGGGTCTTGGCGCCCGGACGCGTGAAGCCTTCCGAGAGGGCCGCGACCTCCTCCGGATCGAACCGGCAGTAGCCGCGCAGGCCGCCGCTGGTGTCATAGTCGACCACGACATAGCGCACGGGACCGTCGCCCTGGGCCTGGATGATCAGCCGGCCTTCGAACTTCAGGCTGGAGCCGACCAGGGCGGCCAGCGCGCAGGCCTCGCCGAGCAGGTTGGCGACGGGTTCCGGATAGGCGTGACGCGTCAGCACCTGGTCGACGGCGTCGCCCAGGCGGACGACGCGGCCGCGCACGGGCAGGCCTTCGATCTGGAATGCGGAAACGACGTCGTCGAGGACGCCGGGATTGGGGGCGATGTCGGTCATGGGGAGGCTAGATAGGTGAGCGACAGGAGAATTGCGAGGGCCGTGCTTTTAGATCCTCCCCCGCTCGCGGGGGAGGTGGCCCAGAGGGCCGGAGGGGGCCAGCACGGCCGACCTCCAGCTTGCCCCCTCCGTCGGCTCCGCCGACACCTCCCCCGCTCGCGGGGGAGGATCTTAAAAGCCCCTACCCGATCGCCCCGAACACCCAGGCCAGCACGGACTTCTGGGCGTGGATGCGGTTTTCGGCCTCGTCCCACACCAACGAGCGCGGACCGTCCAGCACGGCGTCGGTGACTTCCTCGCCCCGGTGAGCCGGCAGGCAGTGCAGGAACACGCCATTGTCGGCGGCGAGGTCCATCAGGGCGTCGTCGACCTGATACGGCTCCAGCGCGGCCAGGCGTTCGTCATGGTCGGTGTCGCCCATCGACACCCAGGTGTCGGCCACCACCACGTCGGCCCCGGCGACGGCCGCCTTGACGTCGGTGGTCATGCTGACCTTGCCCAGCAGGCCCTCGGCGCGCGCCAAGTCGTGCAGGTCGGCGTGATAGACCGCCGGACAGGCGATCTTCAGCGTAAAGCCCAGCAGCGGCGCGGCATGGATGAAGCTGGAGCAGACATTGTTGCCGTCGCCGACCCAGGCGATGGTCTTGCCGGCGATCGGGCCGCGATGCTCCTCGATGGTGAGGATATCGGCCATGATCTGGCACGGGTGGCTCTTGTCCGTCAGGCCGTTGATCACCGGCACGGTGGCCACCTGGGCGAAACGCTCGACGTCGGCGTGGCTGTTGGCGCGGATCATCACCGCGTCGACCATGCGCGACAGCACCTTGGCGGTGTCCTCGATGGTCTCGCCCCGGCCCAGCTGCATGTCCGACGAGGTTGAGATGATCGCGCTGCCGCCCAGCTGGCGCATGGCCGCGTCGAACGAGAAGCGGGTGCGGGTCGAGTTCTTCTGGAAGATCATCGACAGCACGCGGTCCTTGGCCGGCGCGTCGGCGTCGACCTTGCCCCGCGGCCAGCCCTTGCGGGCGGCCTTGCGAGCGTGGGCGTCGTCCAGCATCAGGCGCAGGGTCGCGCCATCCAGCTTCCACAGGTCGATGAAGTGCCGGGGGGTGGTCATCTTGGCCATATCCCTAACGGTTCCGCCCGCCCCCTATTCCGGAGCGGGCGGCCAGTGCTTGTTGTTGCTTAGGCGGACGCCTTGGCGCGGGCGACTTCACAAGCCTTTTCCAGCTTGGAGATCGCCTCGCTGGCTTCCTCGATGGTCAGGTTCAGCGGCGGTAGCAGGCGCACGCAGTTGTCGCCGCCGCCCGCGATCAGCAGGTTCTGGTCGCGCGCCAGGACCATGAACTCGCGGTTGTTCAGCACGAGCTTGATGCCGATCAGCAGGCCCTTGCCGCGGATGTCGACGATCACGTCCGGGAAGCGGTCCTTCAGACCGGTCAGCTGCTGGGTGAAGTAGCCTGCAACGGCCTTCACGTTGTCGAGGATCTCGGGCGTGTTGATCGTGTCGAAGGCCGCCTTGCCGACGGCCATGGCCAGCGGATTGCCGCCGAAGGTCGAGCCGTGGACGCCCACGACCATGCCCTTGGCCGCGTCGGTCGTGGCCAGACAGGCGCCGATCGGGAAGCCGCCGCCCAGGGCCTTGGCGATGGCCATGATGTGCGGCTCGCCGCCCGGGGCCCATTCGTAGGCGAACAGCTTGCCGGTCCGACCCATGCCGCACTGCACTTCGTCATAGATCAACAGCACGCCGTGCTCGTCGCAGAGCTGGCGCAGGCTGACCAGGCAGTGCTCGGGGATCGAGCGCGCGCCGCCCTCGCCCTGCACGGGTTCGACGATGATCGCCGCCGTGGTCGGGTTGGCGATCGCCGCCTTCAGGGCGTCATGGTCGCCGAACACCAGCTGGCTGTAGCCCGGTAGGCGGGGGCCGAAGCCCTCCACATAGTTGGGATTGCCCGAGGCGTTGACCGCCGCGTACGAGCGGCCGTGGAACGAGCCGTCGAAGCCGTAGATCTCGGTTCGCTCGGGCTGGCCGTTGGCGGTGTGATACTTGCGGGCCGTCTTCAGGGCGCACTCGATCGCCTCGGTGCCCGAATTGGTGAAGAACACCACGTCGGCGAAGCTGTGGGCGCACAGCCGGTCCGCCAGCTCTTCCTGCTCGGGAATCCGATAGATGTTGGAGACGTGCCAGAGCTTTTCGCCCTGGGTCTTCAGCGCCTCGACCAGGACGGGGTGGGCGTGGCCCAGGCCGTCGGTGGCGATGCCCGCCACGCAGTCCAGATATTCGCCGCCGTCGGTCGAGAACAGGCGCGCGCCTCGGCCTCGCTCGAACGCCAGCGGGGCGCGGTTGTAGACGCCCATGATGTGGTGCTGCGAGGGGTTGGACGACGTCGCGGTGCTCAAGACCGGCCTCCCAAAAAGGAAAGAAGCCCCCGCGCGTGAGCACGGGGACCGGAAGGCCGCAGGTTGTCGCCGTGGAACGCCGTCCTGTCAATCAAGGGACTGTGAAGGCCGCTGAAAAACCGACGAATTTCCGGATCGTCGGCGGCGGGGCCTCAGCTCTTCAGGCGATAGCCGGTGACGAACAGGCGCCAGCACCACAGGAACATGCCGGTGGTCAGCACGCCCATGCTGACCACGCCGATCAGGAGCGAGCCGTCGGCATGGCCGATGAAGCCGTAGCGGAAGCCATCGATCAGATAGAAGAACGGGTTGAAATGGCTGGCCGAGCGGAACGGCTCGGGCAGCTTGTCGACCAGGTAGAAGGTGCCTGACAGGAAGGTCATCGGCATGATCAGGAAGTTGGTCACCGCCGCCAGCTGGTCGAACTTCTCGGCCCACAGTCCGGCCAATATGCCGGCCAGGCCCAGGATCAGCGACGCCGTCACGGCGAAATAGGCGATGGCCCACGGGTGGGCCAGCTGCAGGCCCGCGCCTGGGAGGACCCCGATGACCAGGGCGGTGACCGCCCCGACCACGACGCCGCGCGTCGCCGCGCCCAGGGCGAACCCCAGAACCTGTTCCAGCGCCGACAGCGGCGGCGTCAGGAAGTCGGGCGTCAGGCCCATCATCTTGGCCTGGATCAGCGACGACGAGGAATTGGCGAAGGCGTTGTTCAGGATCGCCATCATGATCAGGCCGGGGGCCACGAAATGGCCGAAGGTCACACCACCCACCGCCGGCCGGCTGGCGCCCACGGCGACCACGAAGACCAGCATGTAAAGCAGGGTCGTCACCACCGGCGCGGCCACCGTCTGGGTGCCGACCTTCCAGAACCGGCGAATTTCGCGCTGATACAGCGTGACGAACCCGGACCAATTCCAGCCGTGATAGTCGCGCGGCTGCGGCGGAATGACGCTGTTGGCCATGTCTCTCATACGCTCAACCCGTTGTGTTGCTTGGCCATGTGCGCCCTGGGGCGCCTTTCCGCAAGCTTGGGCTTGCCTGAATCAACATCTTGTTTCTGTGGACAGAGTCGTTACCGCCTATTGTGCGCCTTAACACATTCTTTACGATATCTAGTAGGACGACCGCCGGCGGGGCGGTTTGATCACCAGATATGGGGTGAGGAGCGTGGGGACGCGCTTCACCTCCATCGAAACGGCGGAGACGGGTTATGAGCTGGACCGACGAACGGGTTTCGACCTTGAAGAAGCTCTGGCTGGACGGCCTTTCGGCCAGTCAGATCGCCAAGCAGCTGGGCGGCGTCACGCGCAACGCCGTCATCGGCAAGGTGCACCGCCTGGGCCTTTCGGGCCGCGCGGCCCCTTCGCAACCGGCGCGTCCGGCCTTCAAGGCTCCGCGTCCGGCGCGTCCGGCCGCCCAGGCCATGCCGTCGGCCCCGCGTCGCGTGACGCCGGTCGAAGCGCCGTCGTCGGTTCCCGTGGCCTCGGCCTCGGCCTCGACGCCCCCCTCGCTGCCGGCTTTCAGGCATGAAGAGCCGGGCTCGGCCACCGTGCTGACCCTGGGCGCGCACATGTGCAAGTGGCCGATCGGCGATCCGTCGACCGACGGCTTCACCTTCTGCGGCCGCCGCTCGTCGGAAGGCCCCTACTGCGTCGAGCACGCCCGCGTGGCCTACCAGCCGCAGCAGACCAAGAAGAAGGGCGGCGCCACCGAGCTCGCCCGTTCGCTTCGCCGCTACATCTAAGAAGAACAATAGTCTCTCAGGCGGCGGATCCCGGGGCGCTCACGCGCCCCGGGATTTTCCATTTATGGAGCCGACCTCAGAGCCAGCCAAAGATCAGGGCTAGGCCCGCCACAACAACCAGGACTCCGATCCCGATGAGCAGGATCGGCGGATCGGGCTTGACGGGCGCTTCGGAGAGATCGGGCTCGCGCCCCTCCATCACCGCCCGCACGTGAGGCCACTCCTCGGCCAGCAACTGCTTTCTCAGACCGCCGGTCAGAAGCCGCGTCGCCCGCGGACGGCCCAGGGTCAGCAGGATCCGCTCGCGTACGAAATCCGGATCGAAGCCGGCCCATTCGCCGGCGACGCTCATGAGATTGAAGGCGAAGGCAGGGAAGACCTCGTGCTCGAAAATGTCGCGGACCTGCTCCACCGAAAAGCCGCCCTCGCGCGCCACCCGAGCGATCGCCTCGTAATCCTGGCGCTGCATCTGGGTATCGAGGAACAACTCGGATAGCGCGCACCACAGCGGGACCCGGGCGGCGACCTCTTCTACGCTCAGTACGCTTTCGGCCATTTAACCCCGCCCCGGCTTTGTCCTATCTAGAAGCTCATGAGCGATTTGCCGCCAACCGATTCCAACGCACCGCCCTATTCGGTCTCCGAGCTGGCCTTCGCCCTGAAGCGGACGCTGGAGGACCGGTACGGCTTCGTGCGTCTGCGCGGCGAGCTGTCCAAGGTCACGCACCACGGCAACGGTCACGTCTACCTGACCATCAAGGACGACAAGTCCGCGATCGACGGCGTGGTCTGGAAGGGCAATGTCCGGGGCCTGGGCGTGCGGCCCGAGCATGGCCTCGAGGTCATCGTCACCGGCAAGATCACCACCTATCCGGCCGGCTCGCGCTATCAGATCGTCATCGACAGCATGGAGGCCGCTGGCGTCGGCGCGCTTCTGGCGCAACTCGAACGGCTGAAGGCCAAGCTGGCCGCCGAGGGCCTGTTCGCCCCCGAGCGCAAGAAGCCCCTCCCCTCGATGCCGGCCGTGGTCGGCGTCATCACCAGCCCGACCGGGGCGGTAATCCGCGACATCCTGCACCGCATCCGCGACCGCTGGCCGTGCCAGGTGCTGGTCTGGCCGTGCGTCGTCCAGGGCGACGCCGCCGCGGCTCAGGTCAGCGCGGCCATCCGCGGCTTCAACGCCATCGCGCCCGGCGGTCCCGTGCCGCGCCCAGACATCCTGATCGTCGCCCGTGGCGGCGGCTCGGTGGAGGACCTCTGGGCCTTCAACGACGAAGGCCTGGCCCGCACGGTCGCCGAAGGAACCATCCCGCTGATCTCGGCCGTCGGCCACGAGACCGACACCACCCTGATCGACTTCGTCTCCGACCGCCGCGCGCCCACGCCCACCGCCGCCGCCGAGATGGCGACTCCGGTGCTGGCCGAGCTGCGCGCCCTGATCTCGGATCTCGACCGCCGCCTGAACCGCTCGGGCGCGCGACTGATCGAGGATCGCCGTACGCGCCTGGTCAGCGCCGCGCGCGGCCTGCCGCGTCCGGACGACATCCTGGCCCTGGCCCAGCAGCGATTCGACATCGCGTCGGGACGCCTGGACGCGGCCCTGCACCGAAACACCACCGTCCACGCCCAGGCGCTGCTGAAGGTCACCGCGCGCCTGACGCCGGACGCCCTGCGCCGCCAGCATGCGACCAAGGCCGAGCGGGTGGCCGACCTTGGCCGCCGCCTGGACCTGGCCGCCCGCCGCGCGCCCGACCGCGTCGCCCAACACGCCCGCCTGCCCGCCCTCTGGCAGCGCCTGAACGCCGCCGGAGATCGCCGCCTGCAGCGCGATGTCGACCGCTTATCCGGCCTGGAAAAGCTGCGCCAATCGCTGAACCCCGAGCGGCCGCTCGAGCTTGGCTTCGCCCTGGTTCGCAAGGGCGACGGGACTCTGGCCCGCTCGGCGGCCGACCTCGTCGCCGGCGAACGCGTGAACCTGAAGTTCAAGAGCGGCGACCGAGACGCGGTGATCGACGGCGAAGGCGGGTTCGTCCCGCCGCCCGCGCCCGCGGCCGCCCCCGCGCAGAAGCCTCGCCCCAGGCCGCCGGCTCCGCCGATCGATCAGGGCGATCTGTTCTGAAGCCCCGCTTTGGCGTACAGTAGAAGCCATGAACGCTTTCGATCGTGATCTCGGCAAGTCCGACGGCATCGCCGTCCTGCACTATGGCGACGGCGAGTTCGCCGTGCTCAGCCCCGGCCGCTTCGTGCTGTGCGCCATCACCAACAAGCAGATCCCGCTGGAGGCGCTGCGCTACTGGAGCCCCGAGCACCAGGAAGCCTATGCCGGTCCCGCCGAAGCGCTGAAGCGTTGGCAAGCGGCCTGAGCCGCCGCGCGGTCCTGGCCGCGCTGCCGCTTTCCGCCGCCCTGACGACGACGACCCGCGCCGCCGCGCCGGGCCTGTCGCTGACGGGCAAGTTCGTCCAAGGCGGCTATGCCGTCGGCCGCACCACGCCGCGCGCGCTGATCGATGTCGACGGCCTGACGCGGACCACCGCCTCGGCCAACGGGTGGTTCGTGATCGGCTTCGACCGCGATGCGCCGCCGCAAAGCAGGCTGACGGTCACCACGCCGGACGGTTCGGCCTCGGACGAGCGCGCCATCGCGGTCGGCGACTTCGATATCCAGCGCATCGACGGCCTGCCGCCCGAGCAGGTGACGCCGACGGATCCGGCGCTGCTGGAGCGGATCACCGCCGAGAACCTCCGCAAGGTCGCCGGCTTCGCCAGCCAGGCCGACCTGGAGGGATTCCGCGACGGCTTCATCCTTCCGGTCGTGGGCGCGCGGCGCTCGGCCCGCTTCGGCGGCCAGCGGATCCTCAATGGCGAGCCCAAGCGTCCCCATTATGGGGTTGATCTGGCGACACCCGTCGGCACGCCGGTGCGCGCGCCGGCCGGCGGTCTGGTGTGCTTCGCCGAGACCGGATTGCACTACGAGGGCGGTCTCGTCCTGGTCGATCACGGCCAGGGTCTGATCACCGCCTATCTTCATCTGTCGAAAATCCTTGTCCCGGCGGGCGCTTACGTCAATCAGGGCCAGCTTATCGCCGAGACGGGCAAGGAGGGCCGCGCGACCGGACCGCATCTGTGCTGGCGCATGAAATGGCGCGGGCGCAATCTGGACCCGTCACTGCTGGTCGGCGCGGGTCCCTTCCGCGCCTGAAAATCTTACAATTCGCCTCTGGCGCGATTTTCATTCATTCGCTAGCTATGCCGCCGCTATTGGGACGGGCGGTCGCTTGTGGGAGCAGCCCGCGTTCTGGTGTTTCCGCGAGATTTTTAAGGAGGCGGCTCCCGCATGTCGGCGGCGTTGGAAAAGCTGCGCTTTTTGCTGGTGGACGACAACCAGCACATCCGGTCGATCGTCTCGGCGATCCTGAAAGGCGTGGGTGTTCGCCACATTCGTGAAGCCATGGACGGGGCCGAGGGCCTGCAGATCCTGCGCGACTGGCAGACGGACATCGCGATCGTCGACTTCAAGATGAGCCCGCTGGACGGCGTGCAGTTCACCCAGCTCGTCCGCAACTCGCCCGACAGCGTCGACCCGTTCCTGCCGATCATCATGCTGACGGGTTTCGCCGAGCGTCACCGCGTGTTCGAGGCCCGCGACGCCGGCGTGACCGAGGTCGTGGTCAAACCGGTCACGGCCCGATCGTTGCTGGATCGGATCAACACGGTGATCTTCCACCCGCGGCCATTCATTCGATCATCGGACTATTTCGGTCCCTGCAGGCGCCGCCGCGTCGACCCGCACTACCACGGCCCCTTCCGCCGCTCGGGCGAGAAGGACGCGGCCGCGGACACGCTGGAGATCTAGGCGTTGGCGGTCTGGGCCGCGCGCTCGCGCTCGGCCAGTTCCGCATAGACCTCGTTCGGCCAGCGACGGTGGACCCAGAACCACTCGGCCGGCCGCTCGCGGATGCGGTCTTCCATGAAGGCGTTGATCATCCGCACGCCCGCCTCGATGTCGGCCGTGCGGTTGCCCGTGCTGGGCGGGACGATCGGGTCGTGCACCACCGCCCGGAAGCGCGCGCCCTTCAGGCGCTGAACCGACATCGGCTGCAGCACCGTGCCAAAACGGATCGCCATCCGCGTCGGCGCCGGCGCGGTGCGGGCGTCGTGGCCGAAGAACGGGGCCGCCACGCCGCTGTTGAACTTCTGATCGTTCATCAGGGCGACCGATCGGCCCTCCATCATGCCCTTCAGCAGCTCGCGGGAGCCGTCGCCGCCCTTGGGCGCGAACAGGCGCACCCCGTAGCGAAAGCGGCTGTCGCGGATGCGCTTGTCGACATAGGGGTTGTTGGCCGCGCGATAGGTCATCTCGCAGATCACGCCGCTGTCGACGATGGCCGCGGGCATCACCTCCCAGTTGGACAGGTGCCCCGAGACGAACACCACCGGGACCTTCTGCTCGGCGATC
The DNA here is from genome assembly GCF_058681225.1 of Caulobacter sp. FV1ye6ST. Lineage (NCBI taxonomy): Bacteria > Pseudomonadati > Pseudomonadota > Alphaproteobacteria > Caulobacterales > Caulobacteraceae > Caulobacter > Caulobacter sp. FV1ye6ST. The sequence continues at coordinate 1,430,462 of NZ_CM178733.1, read as the reverse complement.
CGCGCCAGGCGTTCGGCATTGACCACCTCGACCCGCCCGGTCGACGGCAGGATCTTGTCCATCAAGGGGAACTCGGCGAACGAGCGGCCCAGGCCCTCCCACTGCTCGTCCAGGATCCGGGCGTGCCAGGCAGCGTCCTTTTCCGGGAAGGCCAGCTTCAGATTCCGGGTCGCGACCTTGTGCGCGCCGCTGAGCGGCCCGAACGTACGGCCCAGCCAGCCGCCGAAATCCGAAGCGCGATCCACGCCCATCAGGCGCACGGCGCCGATAAAGAGGTCGAAGCCCAGGGCTTCCAACCGCCACAGAAGATCCCGCACCCAGGGCTGACGCTTATCCGACATGCGTCCTAAGTAGGCTGCCTCGCACGCCTCGCGCAACGGCGCCCGAGCCCGTCTGGTCGCGACCTGAACCAGACGGGCGCGAGGGCCACACTTGAAGCGCGTTGGCCGGCTGAACGGGGCGTTCTTTCGCCCAACGCGTTCTCGCGGCACGCGACTTGCGACCGTCAACCCAGACCGTTCCGTTTCGGGACGGGTTGGGAAGAGCTAGTGGGGACTGCTTCCATGGGAAACGACATTGATACGCACCTGGGCAAGCGCCTGCGTCGCCGCCGCCGTCTGCTGGGCCTGACCCAGCAACAACTGGCTGGCGCCGTCGGCGTGCGGTTCCAGCAGATTCAGAAATACGAGTGCGGCGCCAACCGCATCTCCGCCGCGCGTCTGTGGCAACTGTCCGAGGCGCTGGAAGTGCCGGTCGGCTACTTCTATGACGGCCTGTCGGACGTTCGCCGCGAGAGCGCTGGCGAGTCGGCGGAAGGCGGCGAGATGTTCGCTCGCAAGGAGACGCTGGACCTGATCCGCGCCTACTACCTGCTGGGCGAGCGTCCGCGACGTCGCCTGCTGGACCTGGCCAAGTCGCTGAACGGCGGCGCTCACGAACACGCCGACGCGTAAGTCATTGGTAGCGTACCCGCGGCGGGGGCGTTAAACCCCGCCCATGACGCTTTCCGCTGACCGGCTCGCGGCGCTCGACGCCTTCACCATCGATCTGAACCGCGCCTCCGCGGACGCGATCTTGCCGTTGTTCCGGGCCGATCATGGCCTGGAGGACAAGGGCGCCGGCAAGAACCTTCCGCGCGACTCACACGCGGCGTTCGACCCCGTGACCGAGGCCGACCGCGGCGCGGAAGCGGCGATCCGCCAGCTGATCGGCGAGCGGTTCCCCGAGCACGGCGTGATCGGCGAGGAATACGGCGAGGACCGCCCCGACGCCGAGTTCGTCTGGGTGCTGGACCCGATCGACGGCACCCGCGCCTTCATCTCCGGCCTGCCGCTGTGGACCACCCTCATCGGCCTGCGCCATCAGGGCCGCCCCGTGCTGGGCTCGATCGGCCAACCCTATGTCGGCGAGCTGTTCATCGGCCACGCCGGCGGCTCGCGCCTGCTGGCGCGCGGCCAGGAGACGCCGATCAAGGTCCGCGAATGCGCCGACCTTACCGACGCCGTCATCGCCACCACCGATCCCGACGCCTGCTTCGACGGGGCCGAGCGCGGCGCCTGGCTGCAAGTTCGCGCGGCTTCAAAGCTGGCCCGTCTGGGCTGCGACGCCTATGCCTACGCCATGGTCGCCATGGGCAAGATGGACATGGTCATCGAGGCCGGCCTGAAGTCCTGGGACATCGAGGCCGCCATCCCCGTGATCGAAGGCGCCGGCGGCATCGTCACCAACTGGCGCGGCGAGCCCGTCGGCCCGAACGGCGGCCAGATGGTCATCTCCGGCGACCGCCGTCCCCTGGACGAGGCCCTGGTCAGTCTGAAGCGTTCGGCGAAATAAGCGGCTCTCGCGCGGCGACGGAATCGACCGTCTCGTCGAAGGCCCGCCAGAAGATCGCCCGGCGCGCGTCGGTCTCGACCAGGATCTCGTGGAAAGCGCCCGGGACCTCGACATAGCGGCCCTTGGGGATGCGGGCGGCGATCGCTTCCGCGTCCGAATTCAGCACGCGGTTGTCCAGTTCGGCCCCGACGATGGTCACCGGGATCTGGATCTTCTCGACCCCCTTGCTGCCCCGCAGCCAGGCGCAGGCCGAGATGGCGAAGTCGGCCCAGCCCCAGGTCATACCACCCAGGGCGATCTCCGGATCGGCCCTCAGCTGGGCCTGATAGTGGTCGTAGCGTGTCTCATCGTGGGTCAGGCCGTCGCCCTGGAAGGTCTGGGTCAGGGGATCGTAGGCGGCCGACACGTAGTCGCCGGCCAGGCCGACCCGTGACATCGTCCAGGCCAGCGGCTTGGCCAGCCAAGGCGGCACGCCTGCCGTGTTCAAGCCCAGCATCGGCGCGGACAGCACGGCGGCGGCGAAGCGCGTCTCGCCGTGGGCCAGGGCTAGCATGGTCAGGCAGCCGCCCATCGAGTGCGACACAGCGACCCACGGCCTGGGCATTCGCGCGTCGAACGTGTCGAGCAGCGTCTTGTAGTCGGAAACGAAGGTCTTGAAGCCCCGGGCGTGACCCTTGAGGCGGTCCGGCAGGTCGCGAGCCGACAGCCCCTGCCCTCGCCAGTCGTGCAGCAGCACGGCGAAGCCGCGGCCCAGGAGATCTTCGACGACCTCGAAATACTTCTCGATCGGCTCGCTGCGTCCGGGGCTGAGCACCACCGAACCCCGCGCGGGTCCCCGCGGGAAAAACGTCGCGGCGCGGAGGGTCGCCCCATCCGCGCCGCGAAACCATTCGGCCTTACCCGTGTCGGGAACCGGCGCCTCGGGAATCGAGACCAGACGCGCCGGTTCTTCCGTCATCGCGGGTTAGCGCATCTTGGCGAACAGAGCGCCCATCTTGGGCTGCAGCGCCATGGCCGTGCCCATGTCCGACAGCTTCAGCTTGCCGGTCATGACCGCCATGGTCGGGTCCAGCGTGCCGGCGCCGATGGCCAGCAGATCGTCCAGGCTGAGCGTCATGGTCAGGTCGGCCGGCTTGTCTTCGTTCGTCACCGAACCGCCATCGATATGGATGACGCCGGTGTCCTTGAGGTCGAACTTGAGGCTCTTGCCGAGACCGCTGTCGTCGCCGACGGCGCCCTTGATGCGATCGGTGATTTCCTGAAGCGTGGCCATGAGCGCGATCTCCCTCTGCGCGAAAAAGTTGGACGGATAGCTAGACCGGGCCGTCCGGTTAAGTAAACACCGTTCAGACGACCCAGGGCCTTATTTCTTCCCGACGTAGAACCCGACCTTAATCGGCGTTTTTGTCAACTTTACCCGTGCGGCGCCCTTGTGATCGTCGGGACGGAAGTATGGCCCTTCCTTGCCCTCGGGAAGCGGCGCGGTGTGGCCGTCAGCGAAGACGATCGTTCCACCCTCGCCCTTCAGGAAGGTGATCCCGGACATTTTCGGGGCCATCAGGCTGGCGATGCCCGCGGCCTTGCCGATGACGCCGTTGGTCTCGTTGACGGTCGCCGTCAGCTCACGCGCGTCATAGTCCTGAGCCGGCTTCAGAGCCGGGGCCAGGTCCATCAGCGCCCCCATCTTCCAGTCGGCCGGCACGTCGAGCACGACGGTCGGGCCGTTGTCCAACTGCGCGGCGTTGGGCAGACGGTCGAAATAGCCCTCGGCATTGACCGGTAGTGGCGTGCGCGTCCCGTTCTTCTCGACCAAAGTAGCCTTCAGGTTCGGGATCATCTTGCCGTCGTGACGGACCGCGTAGGACAGCTTCATACGGCCGCGCTCGCTGACCGGCACGGCCAGGAAGCGGCCCAGGAACGGAAAGACCTTGTCGGCCGGCGCCGTCTTTTCGGCCAGGGCGGGCGTCGCGGCGGCGGCCAGGGCCGCGGCGAGGATCAGGGCGCGTTTCATTTGGGCTTCACGAACTTCAGGGTCATGCGGTCGCTTTCGCCGATGGCGTCATATCTGGAATGATCGAAACCCGGCTCGGCCGGCTCGCCGCGCGGGGCGGACAGCCGCGTCGGCGGCAAGGTCCAGACGCCGAACGGGTGGTCCTTGGTGTCCTTGGGATTGGCGTTGATCTCGCTGGTCCCGGCCAGGACGAAGCCAGCCTCCTTGGCCATCTGGATCACGTAGTCCTGCTGCACATAGCCGTCGGCGGCCAGCACGTCCTGCACCCGGCCCGGCTGGCCCCGGTGCTCCTCGACGCCCAGGATCCCGCCCGGCTTCAGGGCCGCCAGGGCGTCCTTGAAGGCCTTCTCGGCGATGCCGCCGGCCATCCAGTTGTGCAGGTTGCGCAGGAACAGCACGAGGTCCGCCGTTCCCGCCGGCGCCACCGGGCCGCTGGTCGGGCCGAAGGCGGTGAAGATCACCTCGCCGTAGATCTTTTTCTTTTCCGAGAGCTTGCGACGGTAGGCCTCGACGATCTCCGCCGCGGCGGGCTCCGACGGATCGTCGGCCTGCAGCTCGGCCTCGTAGAGCTGGCCGCGGGTGTCGGCCAGGAACGGACCCAGGATGTCGGTGTACCAGCCGGCGCCCGGCCAGAACTCGACCACCGTCTGACCGGGCTTCAGGTCCCAGAACTTCAAGGTCTCGACCGGATGGCGCCAGATGTCGCGGGCGCGGTCGGCGGGCGGACGCCAGTCGCCGGCCACGGCCGTCTCGATGGTCGCCGGCCCGGCCTTCCGGGCCGCCTTGGCGTCGGTCTTGGCCGGGTTGTTCTTCTGCCCGCAGGCCGAAAGCCCCAGCGCGCCGACGCTCGCCAGGACTCCCCGCCTCGACCAATACTGAGCTGGACGCATCATTCCCCCGTAATGCAGCCAACCTGCCGGCCGACCTTGACCAAAGTCAGGCAGGCCGACCTAGGCTGGCTTGCGGAAGCGCAGGGTCATGCGGTCGCTCTCGCCGATCGCGTCGTATTTCGTGCGGTCGAAGTTCGGATTGGCCGGCTGGCCGCCCGGGGCGGTGCGCTTGACGGGGGGCAGGGTCCAGACGCCGAAGGGGTGATCCTTGGTGTCCTTGGGATTGGCGTTGATCTCGGACTTGGCGTCCAGCTTGAAGCCGGCCTTCTCGGCCAGGGCGACCACCGTGGCGGTGTTCAGGTAACCGTCCGCGCCGGCGTCCTTTTCCGAGCGCGGGTCGGCGCGGTGATCCTCGACCGCCAGCACGCCGCCGGGCTTCAGAACGGCGAAGAAGTCGGCGAACACCTTGTCGGCCATGCCTGGCGCCTGGGTCCAGTTGTGGACGTTGCGGGCGGTCAGCACCACGTCGGCCGAGCCCGGCGCGCCCAGCGGACCCGAAGCAGCGCCGAAATTGACGAACTGGGGCTTGCCGTACTTGGCCGCGTCGGCGAACCGGGCCTCGAAGTCGGCGCGGCCTTTCTTGGCCCCTTCCGAGATCTTGGGATTCGACAGATCGGCGACGCCGGCGACATAGGTCCCGCCGGTGGCCTTGGCGTACGGGGCCAGGATCTCGGTCCAGTAGCCGCCGCCGGGCGAGATCTCGATGATCGTCTGCTTGGGCTTCACGCCCCAGAAGGTCAGGCTGTCATAGGGATGGCGCGCGCCGTCGCGGGCGACATCGCCAGCGGGGCGGTTCGGCGAGGCGACGGCGGCTTTCAGCGCCGCGTCGGGCGCGGCCAAGGCGGCGGGCGCGACCAGGGCGAACGCGGCGGCGAGCAGGAGAGCGTGGCGACGAAGCGGCATGGGGGACGTGTCCTTCGGCGGATTGGCGGAATTGGAGCGCGACCTTAGCCGGGGCTGACGGCGCGTCAAACGATTCACGTTCGATGAGTTTGGCGCCCCTTGAACCGGAAAATCGGCTCACCAACTACTTCAACGAAGGCGCTGGACACCCGGGCCTTCCGGACCACCTGGCGACGCCGATTTCGGGTCGCCGACGGGACGAACATCAAAGACCTTGCTTGATAAGAAGGATCTGACCCTATGCGTACGATCGACCTTTCGCCCCTGTACCGCTCGCTCGTCGGCTTCGACCGCCTCGCCGACCAGCTGGACGCCGCCGCCCGCACCGAAGCGGCCTCGGGCTACCCCCCCTACAACATCGAACGCACCGGCGAGAACGACTACCGCATCGAGATCGCGGTGGCCGGCTTCAAGCCCGATGAACTGACCGTCGAGGTGAAGGAAAACCTCCTGACCGTCACCGGGCGCAAGGCCGCCAATGACGGGGACGCCAAACAGTACCTGCATCGCGGCCTGGCCGAGCGTAACTTCGAGCGCAAGTTCCAGCTGACGGACTACCTGATCGTGGGCGACGCCGACCTGTCGAACGGTCTGCTGTCGATCGCGCTGAAGCGTGAGCTGCCCGAAGCGCTGAAGCCCCGCACGGTGGAGATCAAGTCGAGCCCCGCTTCGACCCTGATCGAAGGCGAAAAGGCCGCCTGACGGCGGCCCTGCTCCTTAGTCTCCCCTGATCCCCTCTGAACTTCGGCGGCGCAGCGATGCGCCGCCTTTTTCAGATCGGGCCCTGGTCAGGGCAGCGAGAAATCCAAGCCCTGGACCTGGTTCAGGTCCACATCGCGGAAGCTGGCCTTGGCCACCCGCGCGCCCGTGAAATCCGAGCCGCGCAGGTCGGCGCCGTCGAAGACGGCTTCACTGAGATCGGCGGTCTGGACCATGGCGTAGCGCATCCGCGCGCCCTGCAGATTGGACGGGGTCTGACGGTCGGGTCCCAGCGGCAGCGGCGACAGGAAGACCTGCCGCAGGTCGGCCTTGGTCAGGTTGGCGCCGGTCAGCTTGGCGCCGCGCAGGTCCGCGCCGCGCAGGTTGGCCGCGCGCAGGTCGGCGTTCTGCAGATTCGCGCCCTGCAGCTGGGCGCCGGAGAGATCCAGGCCGACCATGCAGGCGCCCTTGGCGCTCATGGCGGTCAGGCGCAGGCCCTTCAGCCTGTCCCCCAGCGGACGCAGGTCCTCGCCGTCGAGGCGGGCGGCCGCGCCCTCCTTGCCGCCGGTCTGGCACCAGCGCTGGTTGTCCAGGCAACGCCGGTAGAGTTCCTGGGCCTTGTCGATCGCCTCGCGGGTCACCGTGACCACCGCGCCGGTCATGCTGGCGCCGCTGATGCGGGCCGTGGAGGTGTCGACCCCCGCCATCACCGCGCCCGACAGGTTCGCGCCTTCCAGGTTGCAGCCCTTGACGTCGGCCCCGTCCAGCATGGCCCCGACCAGATTGGCTTCCTTCAGGTTCGCGCCCGCCAGCTTGGCGCCCCTCAGCGAGCAATCGCTGAAATCGGCCTTGAACGCCGAGACGCCCTCGAACTGCGAGCCGTCCAGGGTGGCGCCCGAGAAGTTGACCTCGTCCACTTCGCCCTGGCGGGTCTCGTGGCGCATCGTCTCGAGGCCCTTGCGGGGGTGCGGGATGGCGATCTGGCCTTCGCGGAAGTCGGCCTGGGTCAGGTCCGCCTGGGCGAGGTTCGCGCCGCGCAAGCAGGCGCCCCGCAGATCCGCGCGGACCAGCGAAGCCTGTCGCATGTCGCTTTTCCGCAGGTCGCAGCCGAACAGGCTCGCGCGGTCCAGTTTGGTGCGGACCATGCGGCAATTCTCGAGGACAGAAGCGGTCAGGTCCGCGTCAATCAGATTTCGGAACGACAGATCTAGGCCCGACAGCTGCATGAAGCGTAGGGAGGCGCGTTTGCCGCCCTGCTTGCCGGTAACGAATTTCTCGTGCGCCGTTACGATCATGTCGAGCTCGGCTTGGCTCAGGCGACGACGCCCGGCCACGCTTTGCGCGGCGTTCATAACGTTGGTTCCCCGTTAGGTTCTTTTCTGAGTTACGCGCACTGTAGCGACGAGGGACGAGCGAAGCGTTAAGCGTGCGTCCGTTTGTCGCGATATTTTCTTAAATAACATCGTCCAGGCCCCGCGCCGCCAGACGGATCGCGCCGGTCAGGTCCACGTCCTTGAGCTGGGCCCCGGTGAAGTTGGCGCGCGACACGTCCGCGCCGGTCATCCGAGCCTGGCGAAGGTCGGCCCGCGCGAGGTCGGCATTGGCCAGGATCGCGCCCGTCAGGTCCACCGGCAGCACGCGGTCGGCGGCGATCAGCAGCGGGCCCAACTGGGCGTCGCGCAGGTCCGAACCGGTCAACTTTGCGCCCTTCAGCCGCGCGCCGCGCAGGTCGGCGCGGCGCAGGTTGCAGGCCCGCAGGTCGGCGCCTTCCAGCTGCGCGCCCTGCATCTGCACGCCCTCCATGTCGAGGCCGTAGAGTACCGCGCCCTTGGCTGACAGGGCCGTCAGGTTGTAGCCGCGGATCGAGCGCAGGTTCCGAAGGTCCGCCTTGTCGAAAACCGACGGCTTGCCCTCGGCACCGCCGGTATCGATCCAGCGCGCGTGGTCGGCGATCATCTGCTCGTACGGCAGGTCCGAGACACTGGTGCCGGACGGTTTGTCGGTCAGCGCGCCTTCCAGGTTGGTGTCGCTGATGTTCCACGACATGGTCTTGGCGCCGACCAGGACGGTGTTGCGCAGGTCGGCCCCGGTCAGGTTGGCGCCCGAAAGGTCGGCGCCGGCCAGATTGGCCCCGTTGAAATTGGCCTGCTTGAGGTTGGCGCGGACCAGCTTGGCGTCCTTGAGGATCGCGTCGCTGAAGTCGGCCTTGGTGGCGACGATGCCCGAAAGGCGCGAGCGCTCGAGGTTGGCGCCTGAGAGATTCGCGCCGGTGGCGTAAGCCTCGCGCTGGGTCAGTTCGATGACGCGGTAGCCTTCCTTGCGGTCGGCGGCGGCGATCGTGCCTTCGCGCAGGTCGGCCTCGAACATGTCGGCGCCGGTCAGGTTGGCGCCGCGCAGGCTGGAGCCACGCAGGTCGGCGCGACGCATCGAGGCGTCCGTCAGGTCCGCCCCCTGCATGTCCGCGCCGTAGAGATTGGCGTTGTCCAGCTTGGTCTTGCGCAGGTCGCAGCCGACCATCATCGCGCCGGTGAAGTCGGCGTCGCACAGGTTGCGGCCGGTCATCGACAGGCCCGACAGGTCGCAGAACGCGAAGACGGCGCGCGCCCCGCCCAGGCGGGCCGACCACAGGCGATCGTGCTTGGCGCAGATGACGTCAACGTCATGCTGCGTCAGGCGCTTGTATTCCTGTGCTGCTGCGGCGGCGCTCATGTCTGGCATGGAATCCCGAGTACGGGGATAACCATGCGCAGAGCAAAATTAACGCCGTGTTTCCAACAGCTTCCGGTGAAGCCGGGAGTCGCTTAGCCGACGCTGGGCAACGCCTCGGCGCGGCCTTCGTCCAGGTAGCGCGCGCTGGTCGGTTTCAAATGGGCGTCAAGCTCGATGACCAACGGGTTGCCGGTCGGAATCTCGACCCCGACGATCTTGTCGTCCGGCACGTTGAACAGGTGCTTGACGATGGCGCGCAGCGAATTGCCGTGGGCGGCGATCAGGACGGTCTCGCCCGCCTTCAGATGCGGAGCGATGTCGCTTTCCCAGTAGGGCAGAACGCGGACCAGGGTGGTCGCCAGGCTTTCGGTCGACGGCAGGTCCGCGCCCTTGTAGCGGCGGTCCTTGCTGAAGTCGTACTCGCCGCCCGGGGCCAGTTCCGGCGGCGGGATGTCGTAGGAACGACGCCAGATGGTCACCTGCTCCACGCCGTGCTTCTCGGCGGTCTCGGCCTTGTTCAGGCCCGTCAGGCCGCCGTAGTGGCGCTCGTTCAGGCGCCAGTCCTTGGTCACCGGCACGAAGCTCTGCTTGGCGGCGTCCAAGGCGAGGTTGCCGGTGCGGATGGCGCGGGTCTGGACCGAGGTGAAGGCGTGATCGATCTCTATGCCGGCGGCCTTGATCAGTTCGCCGCCCTTCCTGGCCTGGGCCTCGCCCTCGGCGGTCAGGTCGACGTCGACCCAGCCCGTGAAGCGGTTTTCCAGGTTCCACTGGCTCTGGCCATGGCGGAGCAGGACGAGGGTCGGCATCGGGCGGCTTCCTTCGCGGATCGGGAGGTATGGGGCGCGGGGCTAAGGCCCCGCGCTCGCGGGGTCAAGCACCGAGCATAGCGCGATCCGTCCGCGCGGGTCCTGTTCCCCCTCCCCCAAGCCGCGCCGCATGCTATAGGCGGGCCATGCCTGATCGCCTTTTCATGCCGCTGATGGGATTGGTCGCCGCCGCGCTGATCGCCCTGTCCCTCGTCTGGCCGCAAGGCCAGGGCGACCGCTCCTGGGGCCCGTTTGGCCACACGCCCGTGCAGCAGACGCCCGAAATGAAGGCGCGGATCCAAAAGGAGAAGGACGCCGCGATCCGTCGCGACGAAGCCGCCAAGAAGGCCGTCGAGGCCGTGGGTCAGATGCCGACTCAGGCTCCTCCCCCCGCGGAGCCCCCGCCCCCGACCCCGCGATGAGCGCTTTCGACGCCATCGTGGTCGGCCGCCGCGTGCTGAGCGCCGAGGCCGAGGCGCTCAACAGCCTGGCCGAGTCGCTGGGCGAGACTTTCGTCCAGGCGGTCGAGACCGTGTTCAACGCCAAGGGGCGGGTCGTCTGCACCGGCATGGGCAAGTCAGGCCACGTGGCCCGCAAGATCGCCGCCACCCTGGCCTCGACCGGGACCTCGGCCATGTTCGTCCATCCCGCCGAGGCCTCGCACGGCGACCTCGGCATGATCGGGTCCGACGACGTGGTCCTGGCGCTGTCCAAGTCCGGCGAGGCGCGGGAGCTGTCCGATCTCATCGCCTACGCCAAGCGGTTCTCGATCCCGCTGATCGCCATGACCGCCTTCGAAGGCAGCCAGCTGGGGCGCGGGGGCGACATCGTCCTGCTGTTGCCCGACGCTCCGGAAGCCACGGCCGAGGTCAATGCGCCGACCACGTCCACAACCCTGCAGATCGCCCTGGGCGACGCCCTGGCCGTGGCCCTGCTGGAACGGCGCGGCTTCACCGCCAGCGACTTCCGCGTCTTCCACCCGGGCGGCAAGCTGGGCGCCATGCTGCGCACCGTCGCCGACCTGATGCACGGGCATGACGAGCTGCCGCTGATCGGCGTCGACGCGGCCATGCCCGACGCCCTGCTGGTGATGAGCGAGAAGCGTTTCGGCGCGGTCGGCGTCGTCGACGGCGGGGGCTTGCTGACCGGCCTGATCACCGACGGCGACCTGCGCCGCCACATGGACGGCCTCCTTCAGCACACGGCCGGTCAGGTCATGACCCAGCATCCGCTGACCATTTCACCTGGCGCTTTGGCCGCCGAGGCGCTGAAGGTCATGAACGAGCGCCGCATTACCGTGCTGTTCGTCGTCGATGCGGGACGCCCGGTCGGCGTGCTGCATGTTCACGACCTGCTCCGCGCCGGCGTGATCTAGGTCACATTCGACTTTATCGAACTTTGTCATGTGAACGTGCTAGTCGCCCGGCCCGCGGGCGGCTACAGCCACCTCACCTAAACTGAAGCGAGCTTTCGATGTTCTCCGCGCCCCGCGCCGACCTCGTCCCGAATACCGCCGCCTACGAGAACGAGCCGCTGGTCAAGGCGACCGGCTTTCGCGAGTACGACGCGCGCTGGCTGTTCGGGCCCGAGATCAACCTGCTGGGCGTCCAGGCGCTGGGCCTGGGCCTGGGGACCTATATCCACGAGCGGGGCCAGTCGAAGATCGTGGTCGGCCACGACTTCCGCTCCTATTCGACCTCGATCAAGAACGCCCTGATGCTGGGCCTGATCAGCGCTGGCTGCGAGGTTCACGACATCGGCCTGGCCTTGTCGCCGACCGCCTATTTCGCCCAGTTCGACCTCGACATCCCGTGCGTGGCCATGGTCACGGCCAGCCATAACGAAAACGGCTGGACCGGCGTGAAGATGGGCGCCCAGAAGCCCCTGACCTTCGGTCCAGACGAGATGAGCCGCCTGAAGGCGATCGTTCTCGGTGCTCAGTTCGTCGAGCGCGACGGCGGCAAGCTGATCCGCGTGGAGGGCGAGGCTCAGCGCTATATCGACGACGTCGCCAAGCGCGCCAGCATCACCCGCCCCCTCAAGGTCGTGGCCGCCTGCGGCAACGGCACGGCCGGCGCCTTCGTCGTCGAGGCCCTGCGGAAGATGGGCGTGGCCGAGGTCGTGCCGATGGACACCGACCTCGACTTCAACTTCCCGAAGTACAATCCCAACCCCGAAGACGCCGAGATGCTGCACGCGATGGCGCACACCGTCCGTGAGACCAAGGCGGATCTGGCCTTCGGCTTCGACGGCGACGGCGACCGCTGCGGCGTGGTCGACGACGAGGGCGAGGAGATCTTCGCCGACAAGATCGGCCTGATGCTGGCCCGTGATCTCGCCCCGCTCCATCCGGGCGCGACCTTCGTGGTCGATGTGAAGTCCACGGGCCTCTACGCCACCGACCCGATCCTGGCCGCCCACGGCTGCAAGGTGATCTACTGGAAGACCGGCCACAGCTACATCAAGCGCAAGAGCGCCGAGCTGGGCGCCCTGGCCGGCTTCGAGAAGAGCGGCCACTTCTTCATGAACGGCGAGCTGGGCTACGGCTATGACTGCGGCCTGACCGCCGCCGCCGCCATCCTGGCCATGCTGGACCGCAATCCTGGCCTGAAGCTGTCGGACATGCGCAAGGCCCTGCCGGTGGCCTTCACCTCGCTGACCATGAGCCCCAAATGCGGCGACGAGGTGAAGTACGGCGTCGTCGACGACGTGGTGAAGGAATACCAGGACCTGTTCGCCGCCGGCGGCTCGATCCTGGGCCGCAAGATAACCGAAGTGATCACGGTCAACGGCGTGCGCGTCCACCTGGAAGACGGCTCGTGGGTCCTGGTCCGCGCCTCGTCGAACAAGCCGGAAGTCGTGGTGGTCGTCGAGAGCACCCAGTCGGAAGACGACATGCGCGCGCTGTTCCGCGAAGAGGTCAAGCCGCGCCTGGGCGACCGGGTCGGCAAGTACAATCAGGAAATCTGATCGGTTCGAACGGCTTAACGAAAAAGGGCCGGCGCATCAGCGCCTGCCCTTTGTCATTGGACGTTCAGCCGCCGGGGATCACACATCCTGATTAGGACGTCTTAGTGCCCCGTTGCGCGACCGTGTCCACGCGCTTCAGGGGCGGCGGGCCGCCCGTCGAGCGGGGATCGTTGAGTCCGCGGAGCGGCGAGGGCAGCGTGCCTGAATAGGTTTTCATCGCGGCGTCGACTTGGACGAGCGGTAGGGCGCGCGGGCGCGGCTCGGGGTCGCGATGAAGAAGCGGAAAACAGGAAGCATGAGCGCCGCGGCGACAACACAGGCCGCCGACAGCTGGAAGAGCCAGTCCATTTGGGAAATCTCAAGTGTCGCCAAGCCCGAACGTTGACCGCGATGCGGTTCGCTCCCGACGGCGACTGATCCTCATATAGGGACCCAAAGCCAAGTTTATCAGGGGCGCCGCGAAATATGTCGGATCCGGCCGATCGGCTGGCGCGCGACGCGGCGACGGGTTAGTCACCGCCCATGATCAAGCTCCGTCCTTCCCGGCCCGAGGACGGCGATCGCGTCGTCGCGATCTGGGCCGCAGCCGTCGACGCCACGCATGATTTCCTGAACCCCGAGGACCGCGCCGCGCTCGGTCGCGAGGTCGAGGACTTTCTCCCCGCCGCGCCGCTAATGCTGGCCGTAGACGACCGCGATCGGCCTCTCGGCTTCATGCTCATCGCAGGCAGCCACATGGAAGCCCTGTTCATCGATCCCCAACATCGCGGAGCGGGCGTCGGCGCCATGTTGATCGACTACGCGCTGGCGGTTCACCCGGTCCTGACCACCGACGTCAACGAGCAGAACAGCCAGGCCCTCGGCTTCTACGAGCACATGGGCTTTGAGCGGACCGGCTGGTCGGCGACCGACGGCCAGGGCCGCCCCTACCCGCTGATCCATCTGCGCTTTGGCGTCTGATCGCTTTGGCGTCCGGGCCGATTTCGGCTTAGCTGCACGGCGTCCCATCGCGAGTCGTCCCATGCGCCGTCTGCTCACCGCTCTCGCCCTGATCCTGGTCTCACCTTGGGCGCCCGGCCTCGCGGCGGCCGCTCAGCCGATCCTGCTGAAGCCCGCCCGGGTGTGGACCGCCGAGAACGCCGGCCCGCCGCGCGAAGGCTGGGCCGTGCTGGTCAAGGACGGCAAGATCGCCGCCATGGGCCCCGCGAGCCAGATAGACGCGACCGGCGCCGAGATCGTCGACCTTCCCGGCGCCACGGTGATCCCGGGCTTGATGGACCTGCACAGCCATCTCTTCCTGCATCCCTACAACGAGACCCTGTGGGACGATCAGGTGCTGAAGGAGACCCCGACCTACCGCACGCTGCGGGCGGCGGTGCAGGCCAAGGCGACGCTGGAGGCCGGCTTCACCACCCTGCGCGACCTGGGAACCGAAGGTGTCGGCGCGGCGGACGTTCCGCTGAAGAAGGCGATCAACGACGGCCTGATCCCGGGTCCGCGCCTGTTCGTGGCGACCAAGGCGATCGTGGCCACAGGCTCCTATGGCCCTGCCCGCAAGAATTACAATCCCGAGGCCGAGCTGCCCCAGGGCGCCCAGGAGGCCAGCGGGGTGCCCGAGGTGATCAAGGCCGTGCGCGAGCAGGCCGGAGCCGGCGCCGACTGGATCAAGGTCTACGCCGACTACCGCGTGGGACCTGACGGCTCCACCCAGCCGACCTTCTCGATCGAGGAATTGAAGGCTTTGGTCGACGCGGCCCATTCCAGCGGCCGGCCGGTCTCGGCCCACGCCTCCAGCGACGAGGGCATGCGTCGGGCGATCGTGGCGGGCGTGGACACCATCGAGCACGGCTACGGCGGCAGCGACGCCACCTTCAAGCTTATGGCCGAGAAGGGCGTGGTGTTCTTCCCGACCCTCACGGCGGTCGAGAGCACCTCGACCTATTTCGGCGGCTATATCGCCGGCAAGACACCGGCAACGGCCGCGATGAACAACGCCGAGCGCGCCTTCAAGCTGGCCGTGAAGAACGGCGTCACCATCGGCATGGGCAGCGACGTGGGCGTCTTCAAGCACGGGGACAACGCCCGCGAGCTCGTCTGGCTGGTCAAGGAAGGCATGAGCCCCGCCCAGGCCCTGCTGGCCGCCACGGCCGTCGACGCCAAGGTGCTGGGCCGGGCCAATGATATGGGTCAGTTGAAGCCCGGCTACCTGGCCGACATCGTGGCCGTGAAGGGCGACCCGACCCAGACGATCGAGGCGACCAGGGACGTCGTCTTCGTCATGAAGGGCGGTCAGATCGTGCGGCGGCCGTGATGCGTCTGGTCCCCGCCCTCCTGTTGCTGACCCTGGCCAACCCCGCGTTCGCCGAGACCGACCCGGGCACGCTGCAACAGCACGACACCTTCCGCGACGCCGCGACCGCGCCGCTGGAGGACCTGAACCTCAAGCAGAAGTCGATTCCGCCGGTCCTGGCCCGCGCGGTGATCGATCCCTACGACCTGACGGGCCTGACCCGCTGCGAGCCGATCGCCGCCGAGGTCGGCCGTCTAGACGCCGCCCTGGGTCCCGACCTCGACGAGGCCCCGCCGCCCGACAATCGTTCGCGCGGCAAGAAGGTGGCCGACGCGGCCTACGGCGCCGGCGTGGCCGGGGTGCGCGACACGACCCACGACCTGCTGCCCTTCCGCGGCTGGATCCGTCGCCTGACCGGCGCGGCCAAGCACGACAAGGCCATCGCCAAGGCGATCCAGTCCGGGGGCGTGCGGCGCGGCTATCTGAAGGGCGTCGGCATGCGGATGAACTGCGCCCCGCCGGCCGCGCCCAGCTGGTTCACGCCGGTCGAGATCAAACCGCCCTCTCCGCCCAAGCCGGTCAGCCTGTTCGAGAACTTCCTGGCCTGGTGCGGCGAGGTCGTGGCCTGGCTAAAAAGCCTGATCGGCTGACCTCAGGCGGACTCCAGCACCGCCAGGACTTCGGCGACCAGTTTGGGACCTTCGAACGGCTTCATCACATAGCCCTTGGCGCCCAGCTGCATGGCCTGGACGATGCGGTCCAGGCGCCCCTCGCCGGTCAGCATCAGCACCGGGATGTCGGCGGCCTCGGAGTCCTTGAGCGCCCTGAGGGCGTCGAGACCGCTCTGGCCGGGGATCCGCACGTCCAGCAGGATCGCGTCGGGCCGGCGCATAGGGATCGCCGCGATCAGCCGGTCGGCGGCGGGAAAGCCCACCACCTCCAGCCCGTCGCGGGCAAGATAGGCCTCGACCAGCTCGAGTGTCGCCTCGTCGTCATCGGCGACATAGATCAGGGGGACGCGTCTGGACATCGCGCCAACCGCCTACGCGGTTTTGGAGGCGTTCGAAAGACTTTCCAGCTGGAATGCGCCTGCGCGCTTGGGGCCGAGCGGCCGGACGGCTAAGCAGAGGCTGTTTCGCCTCGGAGTCGCCATGCGCCCTTCCTTTCCTTCCTTGGCTGCCCTTATTCTGGCCTGCCTGTTCCTCGTCGGCTCGCCCGCCCTCGCGCAGAGATTGGACGAAACCCCCCGCGTGGCGGTGATCTCGGCCTTCCCGCCCGAGATCGGGGCGCTGAACGCCGCGACCAGCGAGCAGAAGACCTTCGACGTCCACGGCGTCCGGTTCGTGACCGGCAGGCTGGAGGGCAAGCCGGTCGTGGTGTTCCTCAGTGGCGTGTCGATGGTCAACGCGGCCATGACCACCCAGATGGCGCTGGACCGCTTCAACATCACCCGCATCGTCTTCTCCGGCATCGCCGGCGGCGTCGACGAGGGCCTGGACATCGGCGATGTCGTGGTCGCCGACCAGTGGGCCCAGAACCTGGAAAGCGCCTTCGCCCGCGAGACCGACAAGGGCTTCGAGGTCTCGTCCAGCATCCGCAACAGCCCGCTCGCCAACTACGGCATGATCTATCCGCGCGCGATCATCCTGCCGGGGACCGACCTGTCGTCGCCGGCCCGCGTGTGGTTCCCGGCCGATCCGGCCCTGCTGGCCACCGCCCGCAAGGTCGCCGCCGAGGTCGCCCTGCAACGCTGCTCGGCCGACAAGTGCCTGGTGCATCCGCCCAAGGTCGTGGTCGGCGGCAACGGCGTCTCGGCCCCGGTGTTCCTCGACAACGCCGGCTATCGCAAATACCTGCGCGCCACGTTCGAGGCCCGCGTCGTGGACATGGAAAGCGCGGCCGTCGCCCATGTGGCCCTGGTCAACGCGACCCCGTTCATCGCCTTCCGCAGCCTCTCGGACCTGGCCGGCGGCGGCGCGGGCGCCAATGAGATGCACACCTTCATGGCCCTGGCCTCGGACAATTCCGCGAGCGTGGTGAAGGCGTTCGTCAAGGCGCTGCCGAACTAGGCCTTGGATCGCTAAGGCTCCGTTCGCGTTCCTTGCGGACAACACGGAGCTTTACCCATGACCCTGCAACGCCCCCTCGCCTTCGCCCTGGTCTCGATGATCGCGCTGACGACCTTGAGCGCCTGCGACAAGGAAGCCGGCCGCAAGCAGGAGACGATCGGCAAGGTCGAGTCCGGCGTGGGCACGGTCGTCGGCGACAAGGACCTGAAGAGCGAAGGCAAGAAGGACAAGGTCGCCGGCAACCTGAAGCAGGGCGAGCTGAAGGACGCCGTCAAGGACGCCAAGAAGTAGAGACGAGTGGCCCGCCCACGCCCTTCGACAGGCTCAGGGTGAGGGCTACTCAGCGCCCTCAGTAGAAACCTCACCCTGAGCCTGTCGAAGGGCGAGGTTTCGGCTCCTCAGCGCGTCCCGAACGTCCGGTCGCCGGCGTCGCCCAGGCCCGGCACGATGTAGCCGTGCTCGTTTAGGGTCGCGTCGATCGCGGCCGTCCAGATCGGCACGTCGGGGTGCGCGGCCTGCAGCGCCTCGACGCCCGGCCGCGCCGCCAACAGACAGACGAAACGCAGATTGGTCACGCCCGCCTGCTTCAGGCGCGAGATCGCCGCGATGGCGGAGTGGCCGGTGGCCAGCATCGGGTCGACCACGATGACCAGGCGGCCGGCGATGTCCTCCGGCGCCTTGAAATAGTACTCGACCGCCTCCAGAGTCTCGTGGTCGCGATAGAGGCCGATGTGGGCCACGCGCGCCGACGGGACCAAGTCCAGCATCCCCTCGCACATGCCCAGGCCCGCGCGCAGGATCGGGGCGAAGACCAGCTTCTTGCCGGCGATCTCATAGGCCGTGGTCGGGGCGACCGGGGTCTCGATCTGGACCGCATCCATCGGCAGGTCGCGGGTGATCTCATAGCAGATCAGCGTCGCGACCTCGCGCATCAGGGTCCGGAAGGTCTTGGTCGAGGTCTGCTTGTCCCGCATCTTGGTCAGCTTGTGCTGGACGAGCGGGTGGCTGACGACGGTGACCTGGGACATGAAGGCGCTCGCTTGAAGAGTATCTCCCGGTCCTAGGCCAGTTGGTCGCCGATCGGCAAGCCGCGGATGCGCTTGCCAGTGGCCGCGAAGATGGCGTTGCACAGCGCAGCCGGCGTCGGGGGATAGGCCGGCTCGCCCAGGCCCGTCGGATTGTTGTCCGACAGCTTGAAATGAACCTCGACCTCGGGCGCGTCGACCATACGCAAAAGCGGGAAGGTATTGAAATTGCCCTGCTTGGCCGCGCCGTTCTCGAAGGTGATCTCCTGGCGCAGGGTCGAGCCGATGGCGTCGAGGATCGAGCCCTGCATCTGCTGCTCGGCGCCGTTCGGATTGACGATCTGGCGGCCCACATCGGCGGCGGCCCAGACCTTGTCGATCTTCAGCGCCCCGTCCTTGACCGTCACCTGCATGACCACCGCCACATAGCCCAGATGGCTGTAATGGCAGGAGACGCCCAGGCCGGAACCCTTGGGCAGCTTGCGACCCCAGCCGGACTTCTCGGCCACGAGGTCCAAAACCCCGCGCATGCGGCCCGTGTGGAAGCTGTCGCCCTTGCCCGGCTCGCCCAGCAGGCGCGGCTCGCCCAGCAGCTCGCGGCGGAAGGCGATCGGATCCTTGCCAGCGGCGACGGCCAGTTCGTCGGTGAAGCTCTGCAGCACGAAGCCGAAGGCGTTGTTGCCCGGCGCCCGCAGCGGCCCGGTCGGCATGCCCAGCGGCATGACCGAGACGTCGACACGGTAGTTGTCCACCGCCCGGCACGGGAACTGGGTGGCGTTGAAGCCGCAGCTGGGCGCGAACTTGTCGCCCTCGCCGAAGCTGACGAAGTGATCCTTCCAGGCCGTGACCTTGCCCGAGGCGTCGAGGCCGGCGGTCAGGTTGTGCCAGGCGCCGGGACGGTAGAAGTCGTGGCGCGTGTCGTCCTCGCGCGTCCAGATCAGCTTGACCGGCGCGCCGGCCTTGGCGGCGATCGCCGCGGCCTCGACCATGTAGTCGTTGTTCAGCCGCCGGCCGAAACCGCCGCCGGCGCGGATCAGATGGATGGTGATCGCCTCTTCCGGCACGTTGAGGGCCGCGGCGACCAGCTTGCGGCCCGGCTCCGGGTTCTGGGTCGGGGCCCAGATCTCGACCTTGCCGTCCTTGACGCTGGCCGTGCAGTTCTGCGGCTCCAGCGGCGCGTGGGCGATGAAGGGATAGCTATAGGTCGCGGCCACGACCTTGGCCGCGCCCTTCAGGGCCGCGTCGACATCGCCGTCCGAACGGTCGGTGCGTTGCGGCGGGGCCTTGGCCAGCTCGGCGGCCTTGGCGGCGAAGCCAGCGCTGGACTGGGCGGCGGTCGGATGCTCGGCCCACTGGATCTCCAGGGCGTTGCGGCCCTTGCGCGCCGCCCACCAGCTGTCGGCCACCACCGCCACGCCGGGCAGCAGTCCGTTGAGATTGGTCCCGCCCTCGATGACGAAGGCGTCGCGAACGCCCTTCACCGCCTTGGCCGGCGCGAGGTCGACGCTGTCCACCTTGGCCCCATAGACCGGCGCCTTGACGAAGGTGGCGAACAGCATGCCCGGCACGACGATGTCGATCCCGTACAGCGGCTGACCCGTGGTGATGGCGTCGAGGTTCTGGCTCTTGTGGCTCTGGCCGATGATCCGGAAAGCCTTGGGGTCCTTCAGGGTCAGGGTCTTGGGGTCGGGCGGCGTCAGGGCGGCGGCGGCTTCGACCAGCTCGCCATAGCCCGCGCGGTGCTCGCCTGAAATGACAACGCCCGGCTCGGTCGAGCAGCTCTCGACCGGCACGTTCCAGCGCGTGGCGGCGGCCTGGATCAACAGCGCCCGGACGGTCGCGCCGACGCGGCGCAGGCCGTCATATTCCAGCGTGGTGGCCATGCTGCCGCCGGCGACCTGGCGGCCATAGACCTTGGCGTCGGCGAGGGCCTGCTCAACCGTCACCGACGACCACTCCACGTCCAGCTCCTCGGCGATCAGCATCGGCAGGGCCGTCTTGATGCCCTGCCCAACCTCCGGAACCTTGGAGGCGATGGTGACCTTGCCGTCCGGCGCGATACGGACATAGGCGTTGACCTGACCGCCGGCCGCGCGACCCTCGCTGGCCATGGTGAAGCTCAGCAGCAGGCCGCCGCCGACGGCCGCGCCGCTTTTCAGGACGAAGCGGCGGGTGGGATCGCGCGGGAGTTCGCCGTCCATGATCAAACCTCCACCTGGCCGGACGCGGCCTTGATCGCCTTCTTGACCCGCGGATAGGTCGCGCAGCGGCAGAGGTTGCCGTTCATGGCCGCCTCGATCTCGGCGTCGGTCGGCTTGGGCTTGGCCGTCAGCAGGGCCGTGGCCGACATGATCTGACCCGCCTGGCAGTAGCCGCACTGGGGCACGTCGATCGCCTTCCACGCCTCCTGGACCTTGGCCCCGACGGGAGTCTTGCCGACGCCCTCGATGGTCGTCACCGCCCGTTCGCCGACCCGGCTGACCGGCGTGACGCAGGCTCGGACCGGCGCGCCATTCAGATGCACCGTGCAGGCCCCGCACAGGGCCGCCCCGCAGCCGAACTTGGCCCCGACCAGGCCCAGCGTGTCGCGCAGCACCCACAGCAGGGGCGTGTCGGCGTCGACATCGGCCGTGCGGGTCTGTCCGTTAACGGTCAGCGTAAAGGCCATGACGCGGCTCCGATCCCCAGTGAACGGGCGCGATCCTGCCTCAGCGAGGCTCGGCGCGCGACCCCTGTTCGGCGAAACTGACGAACGAATTTGACACCCGCGCCCGCGCGTGGTCTTCACCTCGCCCCCGGGGAGTCGATCCGTTCACAGACGATATTCATCGACGCGACTCCGCACGCGGAGCGCGCGCGAGTTGTCGCACCAACGTTCAACGCGACGACTCGGGCGACAGGGGCCACTATCCTGCGTGGCTGGAATTCGCGGAACAGGCGGACTACGCGGTTCGCGAACTTGGGATTGGGTGACGTGGCAAGGGCGAGTGGCGATACGGGATCAGGCAAGCCGGGCGGCGGCGGCAAGCGCCGGCAGGTCGCGGCCTTGCCCTGGCGGGGCGAGGGCGACGCCCTGCGCGTCCTGCTGGTCTCGTCGCGCGAGACCCGCCGCTGGGTGATCCCCAAGGGCTGGCCGATGAAGGACAAGGCCGACCACGCCGCCGCCGCCCAGGAAGCCTATGAAGAGGCCGGCCTCGTGGGCGTGATCGACGATCAGCCGATCGGCGAGTACGAGTACCTCAAGAAGCTGAAGAGCGGCGCGGCGCGGCTGGTCAAGGTCGACGTCTATCCGATGGAGATCACCGGCGAACTCGAGGCGTGGCCGGAGAAGGGCCAGCGCACGCTGGATTGGATGACCCCGGTCGAGGCCGCCCTCGCCGTCCAGGAACCCGAACTTCGCGACCTGATCGCGAACTTCGTCGGCATCGCCCTGCCCGAGGAAGAGCGCCCGGCGACCGACCCGGCGCCCACGCCCGCGCGCGTGGCCTTCCAGCGTCTGCGCCGCCGCGTAACGGCGCTGTGGGGTCGCTACCGCCGCTAACACGTCGCCTGTGGACAACACCGTTCGCCGCGCATAATGTTCCCATTATGTTCTTGCGCGGCGAGGTCCCATGCAGCTGTCCCTAGGCCTGGCGCGGTCGCCGCTGGAAAGCGTGCGCGACGCCCTGCTCTGCGAGTTCGGCCCGCAGCGGCCGGTGGCGCGCATGGACCCGATCTCGCAGCTGGTGAAGTCGTCGATCAGCGGCCGGACCCAGGACGCCGTCTCGTGGGCGGCCTTCCTGCGCCTGCGGTCAGAGTTCAAGTGCTGGGAGGACCTGGCCCAAGCGCCGGTCGCGGCGGTGGCGCGGATCATCGACGACGTCGCCTTCCCCGCCGACAAGGCCCGCCACCTGACCACCGCCCTGAAGATGATCGAGGCCAAGGTCGGCTGGCTGTCGCTGAACCACCTGAAAACCCTGGAGGTCGACCAGGCCCGCTGGGAGTTGCAGGCCCTGCCCGGCGTGGGCGTCAAGGTCGCCGCCTGCGTGCTTAACTTCAGCGACTTAGGCATGCGCAGCCTGGTGGTCGACACCCACGTCCACCGCGTGGCCAAGCGCGTCGGCCTGGTCGGCGCCGGCGACACGACCCAGGCCTACCACACCCTGATGGCCCTGGCGCCGGACACCTGGACCGCCGACGACCTGTTCGAGCTGCACTGGCTGCTCAAGCGCGGCCTGGGCCAGATGCTGTGCCCGCACGAGAGCCCCAAGTGCGGCGCGTGCCCGGTCAAGTCGATGTGCGCCAAGGCCGGGGTTGGCCACAGCGCCGACGTGCTGGCTTGGCGTCCAAGGGAGTGAGGCTGGACAGCGCAGCGAAGTGGGGCGCTCTCTGTGCTTCACATCGTCTCATACCGGCCTGTAGCGCGGGCGAGAGCCGGGACCAATTATAGCGGCTCGCACGCGACGAAATCGAAGAACTGTCTCGGAATGCTGTCGCGTGGGCGATCGCTTGGTGGATGCCGCAGGGCGTCGTCCAGATGCGGAATCAGGAAGTGCGCGGGCGCCGTTTCTCCGCGCTTCGGCGCGGACGTCAGAAGACGATAGGTCTCATCAAGCCCGATATATTCAAAATCTCCCAGAGGCCTTGGGCCACCATCCGGGCTGGGCGGCGTCCAACCCGGACGGGTTGGATCCAACGTAGATGATACGTTCTGCCGGCCGTCCGTACCGCCGTTCCAAGGCAGGAACCATTCGCGGCAACCGTGGAAATCCAGTCGCAGAGCCAAGCCTTGCGGCCACTCCGCGCCGCTCTCCACTCGCATGAAACGTGCGGATACTGTGGGCTCTGTGCGTAGGGCGTATCGGGCTTGTTCTACAGGACAGGCAGAGGCGACAACTGACAGAAGCAGCGCGGCGAGCATCGGCTTTTCCTTGAAGGAACCGAGCGATCACACCACAATCTTCGGGCGATCCGCCAGCCCCCTCAGGCGGCCGCCCCCAGCTCCGTGAAGGTCTTCGTCCCGATCGGATAGCGCTTCCAGTCGCGGTAGTCGAAGTGCCACCACTCCTCGGGATAGACGGTGAAGCCCTCGGCCTCCATCGCCTGGCGCAGGATCGCGCGCCGAGCCCGCTGCGCCGTCGTGCCGCCCACGAAGTCGGCGTAGGAGCGGGTCGAGAACTCGTCGTAACCGCCGGGCATTTCGACGGCCTGGCCGGTCTTCAGGTCGTACAGGGTCAGGTCGACCGCGCAGCCGCGATTGTGCCGCGAGCCCTGCGCCGGGTCGGCGACGAACGCGTGGTCCTCGGACGGGGTGGCCTCCCAGAACATCCAGGTCACGTACCAGGGCCGATAGGCGTCGTGGATCAGCAGGCCATAGCCCTTGGCCGCCAGCGCCTTATGGACCCGCCCGAGCGCCTGCGCCGCCGGTCGCTGCATGTACACGGCCGGCTTCTCGTAGAGCGGAATGCCCATGAAGTTATCAGGACCCGCGTACCGGATGTCGAGCTTGATCTCCGGATCGATGGTCGTCACGTCGACGAGGTCGGACGGGAGATGCTCGCCCTGCTCGACCGGCGGCGTGGCGGCCAGGGCCCGTTGGCGAAGGCTGACCGGATCGGCGCGCACCGCCTTGTGGATCCGCTCCCGCATCTCGGCCCCGAAGTCGTGGAACGCTAGGGTCTTGCCGTTCAGGCGCACCGCGCCCGTCTCAAGCAACAATTCTCCGCCGCCGGCGACCGCGTAGCCACCACCGCCTGACGCCGTCAGGCGGGCGGAGTTGAAGCCCTCGCCGTCGATGTGCAGCGCGCCGTCCTTCTCGAAGACGGTGAAGGGCGCGGCCTTGTCGCCGTACTGGCCGATGGCCGACCATTCAGCCTTCGTCTGGCTGAACGCGGCCGGGGCCAGCAGCCCGGCGGCGGTGATGGACAGGAAGGATCGTCGAACCAGACCGCGCATCACCGCCTCCCAATATCTACTTCATCGTTGGAATGACGAAGCTGGAGTCCCCCACCTCGCCTTCGGGCCAGCGGGCGGTCACCGTCTTGACCTTGGTGTAGAACTTCACGCCCTCGACGCCGTGCTGGTTGGTGTCGCCAAAGGCCGAGCGCTTCCAGCCGCCGAAGGTGTGATAGGCCACCGGCACCGGGATCGGCACGTTGATGCCGACCATGCCGACATTGACGCTGGCGGCGAACTCGCGGGCCGCGCGGCCGTTGCGGGTGAAGATCGCGACGCCGTTGCCGTACTGGTGCTCCGACGGCAGGGCCACGGCCTCCTCGAAGCTCTCGGCGCGGACGATCTGCAGCACCGGACCGAAGATCTCCTCCTGGTAGGTCTTCATGCCCTTCTTGACGCCATCGAACAACGACGGGCCGATGAAGAAGCCCTTCTCGAAGCCCTGCAGCTGGAAGTCGCGACCGTCGACGACCAGCTCGGCGCCCTCTTCCTGGCCGATGCGGATGTAGTCGGCGATCTTGTCGCGATGCGCGGCGCTGACCACCGGGCCGTAGTGGGCGTCGAGGTCGGTGGACACGCCGACCTTAAGGGTGGCGATCTCGGCGACCATGCGCTCGCGCAGTTCGTCGGCCGTGGCCTTGCCCACGGGCACCACCACCGGCAGGGCCATGCAACGCTCGCCGGCCGAACCGAAGGCCGCGCCGGACAGGTCCTTGACGACCTGGTCCATGTCCGCGTCGGGCAGGACAATGCCGTGGTTCTTGGCCCCGCCCATGGCCTGGACGCGTTTCCCGTGCGCCGTTCCGGTCTGGTAGACATAGTGAGCGATGTCGGAACTGCCGACGAAGCTGACCGCGCGGATCAGCGGATGGGTCAAGATGGCGTCGACGGCGCTCTTGTCGCCATGGACGACGTTCAGAACACCCGCCGGGGCGCCGGCTTCCATCATCAGCTCGGCCAGCTTGACCGGCACCGTCGGATCCTTCTCCGACGGCTTTAGGATGAAGGTGTTGCCCACCGCGATGCTGATGCCGAACATCCACATCGGGATCATGGCCGGGAAGTTGAACGGGGTGATGCCCGCGCAGACGCCCAACGGCTGACGCATCGAATAGACGTCGATGCCGGGACCGGCGCCTTCGGTGTACTCACCCTTGAGGATGTGGGGGATGCCGCAGGCGAACTCGATGACCTCAAGGCCGCGCTGGATATCACCCTTGCTGTCGGCGATGACCTTACCGTGCTCGGACGACAGGATCTCCGCCAGGGTGTTCATGTCGCGCTCGATCAGGCGCTTGAACTCGAACATCACCCGCGCGCGGCGCTGCGGGTTGGTGGCGGCCCAACCGATCTGCGCCTTGGCGGCGACCTGCACGGCGGCGTCGAGTTCGGCGTCGGTCGCGAACTGGA
Source organism: Caulobacter sp. FV1ye6ST (assembly GCF_058681225.1). Lineage (NCBI taxonomy): Bacteria > Pseudomonadati > Pseudomonadota > Alphaproteobacteria > Caulobacterales > Caulobacteraceae > Caulobacter > Caulobacter sp. FV1ye6ST. The sequence goes on along the minus strand of NZ_CM178733.1, from coordinate 1,404,913 downwards.
CGCGGGCCTGGACCTCGCCGGTGTTGGGGTTGAAGACGTCGCCGAAGCGGCCGGAGGCTCCGGCCAGGGTCTGACCGTTCACGAAATGGGCGATATCTCGCATGATGCGCTCCCTAACGCTGTTTTGCGCGTCAATAGCATCCAAGGTTCACGCCGTATCGCGCGAAATCCTACTCGGCGTCCACGTGGACGCGACGGAACCGGCCTTGCAGATAGACCAGCGGCTCGTGGTCGGGGTCGTAGCGCAACTTGACCACCCGCCCGACATAGACCCGGTGATCGCCGGCGTCGAAGACGTGGTGCGTCTCGCACTCGAAATTGGCCATGCAGCCCGGAAGGATCGGCACGCCGGTGCGCCAGGTCTCGGTCTCGATGCCGGCGAAGCGGTCGGTGTCCTTCTGGACGAACTGGCGGGCCAGGGCCTGGTGCTCGGCGTGCAGCACATTGACCGCCCAGCGGCCGGCCGCGTCCAGCGACGACAGGCTGGACGACTTCAGGTCGACGCAGACCAGGGCCAGGGGCGGGTCCAGCGACACCGAGGTGAAGGAATTGGCCGTCAGCCCGACCCTGCGCCCGTCGTCGCGGACAGTGGTGATCACCGTCACCCCGGTCGTGAAGCATCCAAAGGCGTCGCGCAGGGCCCGGGCGTCGTGCTCGGCGCCCTCCCCCAATTCGATCGTAACCGCTTTACTCATTGGCTAAGCAGTGCGGGAAAGATCGACGGTCGGCAAGACTTAGATCCCCCCTGCTGGGGCAGGATCCTCAGCGCTCGACCAAAACGCCCGGCCGCGCCGCATCCAGGCCGAAGGTGACCGGCAGGTGGCGCACGTGCGGCGTCTGCAAGCCCAGCGCCTTAGCCCCGCGCGCCACGGCCAGCTTGCCCAAAGCCTTTGGACCAAAGCCGCTCTGCACGCGCGGGCTCATGCCCATGCGCCGGCGCAGCACGCCGTTGGCGTAGATGACATTGGCGCGCATCAGGGCCGGCGGGGTCATGAATTCGATCGAGATCGAGACGTTCAGCATCGGCCCGTTCTCGATCCGATGCGGGGCGTTCTGCTTCCAGGTGACCATGTTGCCCGGCGTCAGGCTCACCTCGTGCGCCCCCTTGTCCCATTCCGGCTCGAAGGCGAACTGCTCGGCGGTCTCGCGCAGGACGATCTTCTCCAGGGCCAGGTCGCCGACATAGGGGTCGGCCACCGGATAGACCCAGACCTTCTTCTCGCCGCGGATCTGCCACAGCGACACCAGCGGCACGTCGAGATGGTAGAAGACCTGGGCGCTGGCGCTGGAGATCAGCATGCCGACATCGCGCTTGAAGGTCTTCAGACCCGGGACGTGGGCTTCCTTGTCGGCGAAAATCTCATCGGCCAGGGCGGCGTATTCCGGCACGTGATCGTTGGTCTGGCGCAGGTTCAGCCAGATGCGGCCGGTCTTGGCCCCTTCCAGCAGTTGGTCGCCGGTCAGATTGCCGGCCGAGCCCTTGCGCCAGGTAGTCCAGGCCTTGGGATCCTCGCCCATGGTGAAGACACCCAGCTTGTCGCGCGGATACTGGTCCAGCAGGCGCGCCAGGCCCTCGTCGTCGAACATCGGACGCTCGTGCAGGGCGTGCTTGAACGTCAGGTTCTCGCGACCGAAGGCCTTGGCCTTGTCCGCCGTCCAGTCGGTGATCACGCTCATGCGGTCCTCCCGTAGAAATGGATCTTGAAGGGCCCCCACCAGAAGGTCTTGCCCAGGCCCCGCGCGGCGCGGTCCAGCCATTCGGCGCGATCCTTGGCGCGGGTCAGCCACTTGAAACCGGCCAGCAGGCCAAAGGCGGCGGCTTGACCGAGGCCAATGAGCATCCAGCGGGCGACGCCCAGATTGTCGCGCGGCGTCGCCGCGGCGCAGTGCGAGGTCGGGCCCTGGCCGTAGGCGAAGGCGCGGGCGATCGTGTAGCGAAGATTCATGCGGCTGGGCACGGGCTCCTCCCAGACCCAGGCCGCGGGTTCCCAGGCGAAGCGCGCGCCGGCCGCCTTCATGTGGCCGAACAGCATGTCGTCCTCGCCGCCGATGTGGTTGCGCTCTACCGCGAACGGCGAGACCGGATCCGGCAGGGCGGCGCGACGGATCAGGCTGTCGCCGCAGCCGTAATAGTGATCCAGAACGCCAGCCTCGGCCGGGCCTTCGCGCGAGAAGAACCGCTCCAGATAGTCGCGGTGCGCGACGATGTGGTCCGGCGCGCGGGTCTTCACCGGCCCGAACACCACGTCGGCGTCGTACCGGGTCCGCGCCGCCAGCAGCGCCGCCAGCCAGCCCGCCGGGGCCTCCTCGTCGTCGTCCAGGAAGGCGATGAAGTCGCCCGAGGCGCGGGCCATGCCGGCGTTGCGGGCGAAGGCGACGCCGGGGCGCTTCTCATGCACGTAGATCACCGGGAACGGCGCGATCCTGGCCAGGTCGTCGGCGAGGGGCTTGGCGGACGGGACCTGGTCGTTGTCGACGATCACCAGCTCCAGTTCGGCGAAGTCGACGCCGGTCTGGCCGAACACCGAGCGCGCCGCGACGGCCAGGCCGTCGGGACGTCGCTGCGTCGGGATCATGATCGTTACGCGCGTCATCAGGCCTCCGGATGGTCCCCCGGGCGGCGGTGCGCTCGCGAGGCCACGGCGCCCACGAAGTCGCGCACGCGGCCCGAGATGGTCAGTTCGGTGCTGGCGATGGCGTCCATCCGGCGGCGCAGGCGTCCGACCGGACCCGCGCCATGGGCGCCGGCCATCGTCCAGGCGTTCTCGATCGACAGCGCCATGCGGCCGCCGATCGTGGCCGCCGTCGCGGCGCCCTCGCCGATCGTCACTGTGTTGAGTCCGTAGGCGCGCTTGTAGTGATCATGGCCGGGACCAAGGTCGTAGCGGCTGAGGCCTAGTTCAGGCATCGCCGCGATGGCGCGCAGGAAGAATATCTGGCCCGGCGACCAGGCGGCGTGCTCCGGCGAGGTCGAGGCGATCCACGGGTGATAGACGTCGCCCAAGCGAACGCCGAAGTGACCGCCGATCAGCGTGTCGCCGGCATAGAGGTTGATCATCAGCCCGCGAAAATCGTCCGAGCGACGCGCGAACAGGTCGGCGATCAGCTCACGGGTCCAGTCCGCGCGCAGGAAGTCGTGGGCGCCGGTGCGCTCAAGTTGCTCGCGCTTCCAGTCGATCAGCTGGTTGAAGGCCTCGCGCGAGACGTCGCCGGCGACCAGGCGCACGGGTCCGACCTCGCGATCCAGCTTGTTGTCCAGGCGCCGGTAGTTCTTGATCTTCTTGGGGCTCGCGGCGCGGATGGCCTCCAGATAGGCCTCGGCGGTCGTGCCGGAGAGGTCGATCAGATAGGCCGTGCGATCGGTCTCCGGCGCGGCCGGGAACAGGCCGTTCGGATCGATGAGGCCGGTGTAGCGGAACACCGAGATGTCGGCGGCGCGCAGCACCTGTCCCAGATCAAGTCCCGCATCGGGACGCGCCACCAGGCCGTGATAGTCCGACAGCGGCGAACCGATCGGTCGCGCCAAGCCGCCGGGGCGACGGTGATAGGCCAGGAAGCCCAGGGCCTGACCGGCGCGGCGAACCACCGCGACGCGGGCATCTTCCCGAACATTTCCAATGGCTTGTGCGAAGTCAGGACCCAGCAGCGGATTGCCGAAACCCGCCTGGGCAGCGGCCAGGCTCCGCCATAGCGTCACGTCTTCGGCGCTCAGCAGGCTCGGGTGCAGGGTCTCGACGTCCAACATGTCCACCTGTCCTACTCCGGCTCGGGTTAGGGAAAGATGGACCTGGGCCTGCAATCAGCGGGCCATGCGAAGGGTTCCCGACAGGGTTGCGCCCGACCTATGCAAACGTGGTCTTGAGGATCTTCTCCAGCCATAGCTGGTCGGTGGCGTCGAACGAGGCCGGCTTGTCGGAGTCGACGTCGAACACCGCGATCAACTGGCCGTCGGGACCAAAGACCGGCACGACGATCTCGCTCTCCGAGCGGCTGTCGCAGGCGATGTGACCCGGGAAGGCGTGGACATCCGGAACAAGCTGGGTCTCGCCCGTCGCCGCCGCCGCGCCACAGACGCCGCGCCCGTAGGCGATGCGCAGGCAGCCCAGCGTGCCCTGATAGGGCCCGACCACCAGTTCGCGCTCCTTGGTGGGATCCACGACGTAGAAGCCAGTCCAGAAATAGTGATCGAAGCTGTTGGCCAGCATCGAGGCCACCGTCGCCATGCGAGCGGTGACGTTGGGCTCGCCGTCCAGCACGGACGCGATCTCGTCGGCGACCTCGGCATAGCGGGTCGCCTTGTCGGCGGAGAGGGTGATGTCGTTGAACGCTTCGGCCATGGCGGGGATATAGCGCGGCCGGCGGCGGATGTCAGAGGGCGTGATCGTCACGCATGCCGGTCCCTCAGAATTCCTCCCACTCGCCCGGACGCGAGTTCGGCTGGACCTTCAAGGCATTCGCCCCCTGCACGTAGCGCTGGCGGAAGCTCTCGCGGGTCGGAGCCGCCGCCGGACGCTGAACCGTAGCCGCCGGGCGACGTTCGGCGCGGGCGGGCAGTTCGTGGACGACCGCCCCGACCTGGAAGCGGCCAATCAGACGTTCCAGTTCAGCCGCTTCGGTCGAGAGCGCGTGGCTGGCGGCCGTCGACTGTTCGACCATGGCGGCGTTCTGCTGGGTGACCTGGTCCATCTGGTTCACGGCCTGATTCACCTCGGCCAGGCCCACGGCCTGCTCCTTGGAGGACGAGGCGATCTCGCCGACCAGCTCGTTGATCTCGGCCACCTGGGTGAGGATCTGCGCCAGGGTCTCGCCGGTCTCGCCGACCAGCTTGACGCCCTTGCCCACCTCGTCGCTGGAGGCGCGGATCAGGCCCTTGATCTCCTTGGCCGCGTCGGCCGAGCGTTGGGCCAGGGCCCGCACTTCCTGAGCGACCACCGCGAAACCACGACCGGCGTCGCCGGCGCGGGCGGCCTCGACGCCGGCGTTCAGCGCCAGCAGGTTGGTCTGGAAGGCGATCTCGTCGATGACGCCGATGATCTGGGTGATCGACTGCGAGGACTTTTCGATGCCACCCATGGCCTGGACGGCTTCCTTCACGACCGCGCCGCTACGTTCGGCGGCGGCCTTGGCGCTGATCGTCACCAGGCGGGCGCGCTCGGCGCCTTCCGAGCTGCGCTTCACCGTGGCGGTGATCTGGTCGAGGGCCGCAGCGGTCTGCTCCAGGCCGGCGGCCTGACGTTCCGTCCGCTGCGAAAGGTCGTCGGCGGCGTTGCTGATCTCGGCGCAACCGCCGCGGATGCTGCGCGCGGCGGTCAGGATGCCGGTCATGGTCGCCTGCAGGCTCTCGACGGCGGCGTTGAAGTCTCGCGGCATCTTGGCCGCGTCGCCGCTGAAGTCGTCCTCGCGCATGCGCCAGATCAGATCACCGTCGGCTAGGCGCTCCATGCCTTCGCCAAGGCTGGAGACGGCCTTGGCCTGGGCGGCGGCGAAGGCCTTGGCCTCCTGCTCGTGGCGCTGGCGCTCGATCTCCGCGGCGGCGCGCTCGGCCTCCTGCTCGGCCCGACGGCGCTGGCCGTCGGCGAGATCGTGCCGGAAGCCGTCCAGGGCGCGGGCGATGGCGCCGATCTCGTCCCCGCCGTCGACGCCGGGGACGGCCTCATCATAGCGGCCGGCGCTCAGCTTATCGACGCTACGGGTCAGGCCCGTCAGCGGCTTCTTGACCAGGGCGGCGCTGGCGAAGAACAGCGCGGCCAGCACGGCGGCGGTGATCACCAGCCCGCCGATGAACAGGATCTTGGCCAGTCGGTCGGCCGGACCGGTAATGGCGGCCACCGGCACGTCCATCACCAGGGCCCAGGTGGTGTTCAGCGCCGGGATCGGCACGGGTCGGATGATGCGGGCCATCGGCACGCCGTCGTCGATCACGCCCTTGACCTCGACGGCCGCGCCGCCGGCCAGGACGCTCTGCAACTGGTCGGCGCCGACGTCGGAATATGGCTGGGTGCGCTTGGCCGGATCGGGATGGGCGATCCACTTGCCGCTCGGCGACAGCATCATCACCCGACCACCGCCTAGCGGCTTGAGCGCGCCGAGGGTCTTGGACACGCTGTCCAGCGCCATGTCGAGACCGGCCGCGCCTATGAACTGGCCGTGTGAGAACACCGGATAGACGACCGAGGTCATCAGCACCGACTTGCCGGCCACGTCGTAGGAATAGGGCTCGACGACGGTCGACTTCCCCGTCCGCTTGGGGATGGCGTAGTAGGGCTCGGCGTATTCGTTGCCCTGGTCCAGCGGCTGGAAGATCACCTTGTCGCCGTCGTGCACCCAGTACGGCGAGAAGTTGCCGGCCTTGTTGGAGCCCGACGCGGTGTTGCCGACAAACTCGGCGTCCTTGCCGTCGAAGGCGTTGGGCTCGGCCATGTACCAGCTGCCCAGCACCATGGCCGAGGACTCGGCGTTCGGCTTCAGCATCTGGACGACCGTGGCCCGGTCGGTCATGCCCGCTTCATGGGCGGCCCCGATAGAGACGGCCATCGACCGGGTCGTGGCCTGAACCTTGCCGATGTCGGCCTGGACGCTCTGGATCGCATCGTCGGCGACCGCGCCGGCGTAGCGGTTGGTCAGGCCCGAAACGATCGCGCTGGTGTGCGACGACACCGCCACCGCCGCGGCGATGAGCAGGAAGCCGATCGCCAGACCCGCCACCAGGATCAGTTTCCAGGCGATGGTCAACCGACGGAAGGCGGTCATTTGAAAGGTCTCCGGCCGCGAGAAGGGCGATTAACCCTTTCTCGCGGTCGAATCCTAAAGGCCCCGTTAACCATGCCGCGGACACGCACGAGTGCGACAATCCGCGCACCCTGGCCGCCTGCCCTAGCGTGAGAAACGGGCCCTCACAGGCGCGTAGCTGTCCCAGACCTGCCCGTCGCTGACCGAGCGCAGCAGCTTGACGTACTCGGCGTGGCTCCAGGCCAGCGGCGTGGCGCTGTCGGTTCCCTCGCCGCGCACGTAGCCGTGCGGGCTTTCGGCGCCGACGCCGTCCCAGACCTGCTCGGGGATCAGCAGGCCTTCGTTGGCGAACAGCTCCATGGCGCGGACATAGGTGTCGCGGATCCTCTTGAGGGACGCGGCGTCGGGCTTGCCCGACACGCCGGCCAGAGCCAGTTCGTAATGGCCGCGCTCGCCGGTGAAGATGGGCCACACCCGACCGCGCTGCCCCGGCGCCATCTTGCCGCCCGCGCCATAGTTGGCGCCGCTCTTGATGTCCTCGCCATAGCCGTCGACGCCGTAGCGGCGCCACCCGGGGAAGGTCCCCTCGACGCCCGGGAACGTGAAGCTGTAGCGGACGCGATAGAGATCCTGCATCGACTCGTCGTCCACCTTGGGCAGGGTCGCGACGATGGCCGGATCGTCGGCGCGGCGCACGCCGTAGCGGACCAGCTCCAGGAAGCCGGCGTCCAGCATCTGGTCCTCGGGTACGGCCGCCTGGCCATTGCGTTCCTCGACCGGGCTCTTGTTGTCCGGGTCCTGGTCGCTGTTGAGACGCAGATAGTAGTGGCCGTCGCCGAACGCGCCCTTGGTCGTGACCATGCGGGCCTCGACCTTGCTGGAATAGTCGTCGGCGGTCCCGCGGTAGATCTGCGCGGAAACCGTGTCGCCAGCGGCCTCGGCGATGTCGCCGGCCACGACCAGACCCGCGATCACGGCGGCGGTCGTCGAGGGCGAATAACCGCCCTGCTCTTCCCAGCGCTCCTGCTGGGTGAACGGCGGGATGATCGTGCCGCGGTTCCAGCCCAGGTCGACCTTTCCGCCCTTGACCAGGAAGTCGGCGGCCGGCTTCAGCATCCTGCCGTAGAAGGTCTTGAGGTCGGCGTCGGAGAGCCAGCCCAGCTTCCAGAGCTTCCAGCCCAGCATGATCGGCATGGCGGTCTGGTCCAGCTGGACGCCGACCCATTCGGGCGTGCCGTCCACGTGCGACTTCTGCAGGAACCAGCCGCCGTCGCCCTTATTGCCCGGCGTCTTTGGCCCGACCTGCACGGTCGGCAGATAGTGGAAGGCCGCCAGCGGCGTCTCCTTGTCGCCCAGGGCCGCCAACGCCATGGCGCACTGGTAGAAGTCGCGCGGCCACACCGCCTTGTAGCCGGTCGAGGACTGGGTGGCGTCCACCGTGTCGCCCCACGGGTTCGACAGCGAGGCGATCAGGGCCCCGGCGTGGGTGCGGTCTTCCTGGACCTTCAGCATCAGGGCGGAGGCCTGGACCAGCTTGCCCCCGTCTTCCGACGCCTCGCGCAGGCGCGGCAGCTCGGTCAGCGAGGCGAGATAGTCTTCCCAGCCCACCCGCGCGCCCTCGCCGTTGTAGCGGGCCAGCACCTCGGCATAGCCGGTCTTCAGCGTGGCGGCGGCGCTCGCGTCGGCGGCCTTGGCGTCGGGGCCAAAGCCGATGGCGAAGTCGAAGGTCGTTTCCTTGCCCACGGCGGGCAGTAGGCCGGTCAGCACGATCGCGCCCTTGGCCGAGGTCGTCGTGGCCTTCAGGCCCAGCAGCGCGTCATTGTCCCTCAGCACGCTGGCTGAAGCCTTGGCGAAGGGCTTGGTCCCCTTCAAGCTGAGGAAAGCCTTGCCCTCGAAGGCTGTGAGCGCCGCGCGCGAGGCCACGCCCGTGTCGCCGCCGCCGGTATTGGCCATGTGCGGCTCCAGCACGAGAGTCGGCGTGACCGCCCCCTTCAGCGCCTTGACCGTCACCCGCACGAACAGGCTGTCGCGGTCGGGATCGGTGAAGATCCGCTTCTCGATGACGAAGCGACCCTGCTTGTCGGTGGTGGTGATCTTGTAGGCCGGCGACAGCGGACGACCCATGCCGTCGACGTGCAGATATTCGGTCTTCGACGTGGTGTCCGCGCCCTCGACCGCCAGGCCCGTCGTGGTCTCAACGGCGATGCGCATCTGCTTGATCTGGGCCTCGTGGATCAGGCCATACATGGTCTCGGTCAGCACGCCGTCGGCGATCGAGAACCAGACCTTGGACACCGCCCCGGTCTTGCCGCCGGCCTTGTAGGCCCCGTCGACATAGGCCTCGTAGGACGCGCCGACCCCCGTCTTGGCGGAATAGGCCCAGGTGGTCGGCGCGGCCGCGTAGGCGCTCCCGACGGAGGAGACGGCGGCCGAGGCCAGGGCGAGAAGTTTCAGGCGGCGCATGGCGAGGACCTCGTCAGGCTGGAAGGGAAAGGGAGGATCAGGCGGGCTCGCCGGCGACACGATCGCGGACGAGGAAGGTCGTGGCGGCGGCGATGGCCAAGGACAACGCGCCCAGCACCAGAGCGTAGATCGCCTGGCCGCCGAAGAAGCTCTTCAGCAGCAGGCCCAGCACCGTCGCGGCCAGCAGCTGCGGGATGACGATGAAGAAATTGAAGATGCCCATGTAGACGCCCATCTTCCGGGCGGGCAGAGCGCCGGCCAGGATCGAGTACGGGGCCGACAGGATCGAGCTCCAGGCGAAGCCTACGCCGATCATGCCGATCCACAGCATCCCCGGCTCGCGGATCAGCAGGAACGACAGCAGACCCAAGGCGCCGAGCAAAAGGCAGACGGCGTGACTGACCTTGCGGCTGGTCGCCTGGACCATCAGCGGGATGACCAGGGCCGCCAGGGCCGCGACCCCGTTGTAGACGGCGAACAACACGCCGACCCAGTCGGCGCCCTCGTTGTAGGCCTTGGACGTCGCGTCGACGGCGTGGAAGTGGACCGCCGCCACGGCGGGCGTCGTGTAGATCCACATGGCGAACAGGCCAAACCACGAGAAGAACTGCACGACCGCCAGCTGGCGCATGGTCCGGGGCATGCGGAAGAAGTCGTCCAGCACTTCGGAAAAGCCGTTCTGCGTCATGCCTCGCCGCTTGAGGCGAACGCCGACGATCCCCGCCACGCCGAACACGGCCAAAAGGCCGGCCAGGACGTAGAGCTCCTTCTCCAGCTTCGCCCCCCAGACGATCAGGGCCAGAACCACCCCGCCCATCAAGCCGCCGAGAGCCAGGCCGATATAGGCGTTGACCGAGGGCTCGGGGGTCTCGTGGACGCCGTTGTCGAACTCGGCCGCCTCGAACGCTTCAAGTTGTTCGGGCGTGTATTCCTTGGTCGTGAACACGGTCCACATCACGGCCAGCAGCAAGACCGCGCCGCCGGCATAGAAGGCGATCCGCACGGCGTCAGGGATCTGCCCCGCCGGGGCCGTATTGGACACATGAAGCCAGTTGGTCAGCATCCACGGCAAGGCCGAGGCCAGCACCGCGCCCAGGCCGATGAAGAAGCTCTGCATCGCGTAGCCGGTCGCCCGCTGCTCGTCGGGCAGGTTGTCGCCGACGAAGGCCCGGAACGGCTCCATGGTGATGTTGATCGAGGCGTCCATCAGCCACAGCGCGCCGGCCGCCACCCACAGCGCCGGGGCGTTGGGCATGACGAACAGGGCCAGGGTGGTGAGGATCGCGCCCCAGAAGAAGTACGGCCGGCGGCGGCCCATGCGCCCCCAGGTCTTGTCGGACAGATGACCGATGATCGGCTGGACCAGCAGGCCCGTGGCCGGCGCGGCGATCCACAGGATCGCCAGATGGTTCACATCGACGCCCAGGGTCTGGAAGATGCGGCTGGTGTTGGCGTTTTGCAGGCCGAAACCGATCTGGATTCCGAAGAAGCCAAAGCACATGTTCCAGATCTGCAGGAAACTGAGCCTCTGCCTGGCCATCGGTCCTCCGCCCCGCTCCGACCGCCGGTTGGCCCGACTGGTTCGCAAGTTTTTTCATAAATCGTGGTGGCGCGTATTTGCGCATGCGCCGGTAGGCTACGCAACGAAAAATCCAAGTTTTATTGCCTTATAGCGCGACACCCTTGCACCCCACCCTTCTAAACCCACGCTCGGTGAAGCAGAGCTTGCATTCATATTTGCAGGAGTTTTCAAGTCGGTTTCCACCCTGGCCGACTTGCAAACGCCTTCGAACGGCGCCTTATGGACCTCTGAAAAAGTTTGCAGAAATCTTTGCAGCAACAACAGCCGGACAGGGACGAGCGTAAGGTGAGCAAGGGGGCGACGCGACTGGAGGACCTGGCCAAGCTGGCGGGGGTCTCGATCTCGACCGCGTCACGGGCCCTCAATGACAGCCCCGCCGTCAACAAGCGCACCAAGCAACTGATCTGGAAGCTGGCGCGCGAGATGGACTATCCCTTCCGCCGCTACATGCCCGCCGGCCCGATCGGGGCCGAGGCGACGATCGCCATCGTCACGCCCCGTCCGCAAGGCCGCGCCAGCAGCATGTCTGACCCGTTCTTCCTCGAGCTGCTGGCCGGCGTCGGCGAGGCGGCGCGCGAGCGCGGCTGCGACGTGATTCTCAGCCACATCGCCCCGACCAATTTCGAGGACCTGTCCTCGGCCATGACCACCAGCCGGGCCGAGGGCGTGATTTTCCTGGGGCAGAGCTCGCTGCACGCGGCCTTCAACCGCCTGGCCGAGACCGAGAACCGCTTCGTGGTCTGGGGCGCCCAGCTGCCGGATCAGAACTATTGCTCGGTCGGCTCGGACAACGTCATGGGCGGCCGCCGCGCCACGCTTCACCTGCAGCGGCTGGGCCGCAAGCGCATCGTCTTCCTCGGCGACACCGAGGCGCCGGAGGCCATGCAGCGCCATCGCGGCTATCTGGACGCCCTTGATCACGCCAAGCTGGGCGTCGATCCCGACCTGATCGTCCCGGCCCACTTCGAGGTCGAGTCGGCCGAGGCCGCCGTCGACAGCCTGATCCACCACGGCGTGGCGTTCGACGGCGTCGTCGCCGCCTCCGACCTGATCGCGCTGGGGGCCATGCGCGCCCTGAAGCACGCCGGCCGGTCGGTTCCCGGCGACGTCTCGGTCATGGGTTTCGACAACGTCCCCTTCAGCCGCTACGCCAGCCCGGCGCTCAGCACGATCGCCCAGGACACCAATAAGGCGGGACGCCTGATGGTGTCGAAGCTGCTCGACAGCGGCGAGCGCGCTAGCCGATCGGAGCGTGTGCCGACGGACCTGATCATTCGGGAAAGCTGCGGCGGTTAGTGGCCGCTGAGGGACAGGGTCCACTCTGCCGTCTTTAAGGTGTCGGCGCGCGCCCGACCAGGAGACCCAGGATGACGCCAAAGACCGATCTTGAGGCCGCCGCCGGCAAGGTTCCCGCCGTCACGCTGGGCTTCTGGCTCATCAAGATCCTGGCGACGACGCTGGGCGAGACCGGCGGCGATACGCTGAGCATGACCTTCGCGCTGGGCTACCTCGTCAGCTCCGCCATCTTCCTGGCGCTGCTGCTGGCGTTGGCCGCCAGCCAGATCGCGGCGCGGCGTTTTCACCCGTTCCTCTATTGGGCGACGATCATCGCCTCGACCACGGCCGGCACGACCATGGCCGACTTGGCGACGCGCTCGCTCGGGATCGGCTATGCCGGAGGCTCATTGCTGCTGCTGGCCTGCGTGGTCGCCACCTTGGCGGCCTGGCGGGTGAGCCTGGGCGCGATCGACGCCGATGACATCCAGTCGCGCAAGGCCGAGACCTTCTACTGGATCACCATCACCTTCTCCCAGACCCTGGGAACGGCGCTCGGCGACTGGACGGCGGACACGGCGGGCCTGGGCTATGTCGGCGCGGCCTTGATCTTCGCCGGCATGCTTGTCGTCGTCGCGGCGCTGTATTTCAGGACCCGGGTCAGCCGGATTGTCCTCTTCTGGACAGCCTTCATCCTGACCCGGCCGCTGGGCGCGGCCGTCGGCGACTTCCTGGACAAGCCCCATGACCATGGCGGCCTGGCGTTCAGCCGACCGATCGCCTCGGCGGTGCTATCCACGGCGATCGTGCTGCTGATCATCGTCCTGCCGCAGCGGAGCGGAAGGCACGCGGCAGCGCCGGCGACCTAGGCCCGTCGCGCGATCAGCCCGGCGCATGGCGGCATTTCGCCCTCGCCGCCCAGGTTGACACCATCGACCATCGTCCAGCCTTCGGGCAGCGACCAGGTCACCGGCTCAAAGCCCAGGTTGAAGGCGAGCAGCACCCCATCCGCCCCCTCCCCGCGCTGGAAGATCAGCAGCGAACTGTTGGTGTCGACGAAGCTGATCGCGCCGGTGCGCAGCGCGGCATAGGCCTTGCGCAGGCCGATCAGGCGGCGCGCCACATGCAAGGTCGAGGTCGGGTCGGCCTCCTGAGCGTCCACCGCCAACGGCAGGTGCTCGGGATCGACCGGCAGCCAGGGCTCGACACCCGAGAAGCCGGCGTTGATCGCGCCAGCCACCCACGGCATCGGCGTGCGCGCGCCGTCACGGCCCAGGGTCTGGGGCCAGTTGGCGATGGCTTCCGGGTCCTGGAGGCGCTCGAACGGGACGTTGGCCTGCGGCAGACCCAGTTCCTCGCCCTGATAGACGAAGACATTGCCGCGCAGGCCCATCAGCAGCAGCAGACACATCTCGGCGAAGGCCTTGCGGTCGCGGCCCTCGGCCCAGCGCGACACCGCGCGCGGGGCGTCGTGGTTCGAGAAGGTCCAGGACGGCCAGCCCTCGCCCGCCTCGCCCGGCCACATGGCCGCGCCCTTGGGGACCATGTCGCCGGTCAGCTTGTCGGCATAGAGATAGAGGAAGCCGTAGGCGCTGTTCAGGCGGTCCTCGCCGGCCGTGAACAGCTTCATCTCGCGGTCCGCGTGGTCCCCGCCGACTTCCGCCACCGAGAACCGACCACCCGCCGCATCGGTCAGGGCCCGGATGCGGGATAGGAACTTCGGGATGTCGGCGTGGCTCTGGTTGTGGATCTTGTCCTGGAAGTCGAACGGCCGGGTGCGCTTGCCGCCCGGCGGCAGCGGGGGGTTATCCGTGAAGGCCGGATCGTGCATCGAGAAGTTGATGGCGTCGAAGCGGAAGCCGTCCACCCCCTTGTCGATCCAGAACTGGGTGACGGCCAGCAGGGCTTGCTGAACCGCCGGATTATGCAGGTTCAGCTGCGGCTGGCTGCTGAGGAAGTTGTGCATGTAGTACTGGCCGCGGCGGGCGTCCCAGGTCCAGGCCGGGCCGCCGAACACCGACTGCCAGTTGCTGGGCGGGCCGCCATCGATCTTGGCGTCGGCCCAGACGAACCAGTCGGCCCTGGCGTTGGCCCGGTCCTGGCGGCTCTCGGCGAACCAGGGGTGCTCTTCCGAGGTGTGCGAGAACACCAGGTCGATGATGATCTTCAGGTCCAGCGCGTGGGCCTTGGCGATCAGGGCGTCGAAGTCGGCCAGGGTCCCGAAGATCGGATCGACGTCGCGATAGTCCGAGACGTCGTAGCCGAAGTCCTTCATCGGCGAGGTGAAGAACGGCGACAGCCACACCCCATCGACGCCCAGCGAGGCGATATGATCGAGATGGGCGTTGATCCCCGGCAGGTCGCCAACGCCGTCGCCGTTCGAGTCGGCGAAGCTGCGCGGATAGACCTGATAGATCACCGCCCCGCGCCACCACTCACCGCTCATCGACGTCTCCGCACCGGGGCGAACCAGAACCTGCACTGTCACTATCGTCCCTCGGAAACGCAAATCATGTAGTCGAGCGGCTTCAGCTCTATCGAAAAGCTGCCCGGCGCGGCGGCGGTCCCGACGCAAGCGCCGTGCAGCGCCCGCCAGGAAATGGAGCCTACCTCGACCGGGATGTTGGCCTTCAGCGGCTGGTCGCCGGTGTTGAAGACGGCCAGCACCTCGGTCTTGCCCAGAATGCGCGAGAACGCCAGCAGGCCCGGCTTATCGCTGGCGACGCGGGTGATCTGGCGGCCGCCACGCAAGGCTGGCGTGGCGACGCGCAGCTTCGAAAGTTCGGCGATCCGGCCGTAGAGCACGCCATCGGTCCCGAACGCCGATCGCGGCCCTTTGGCGTTCGAGCCGACCAGGCGGTTGTCGTTGTAGCTGGCGACCCCGCTTTCGAACATGTCCTCGCGGCTGTCGGCATAGTCGCCGTCGCCGGTGAAACCCTGCTCGTCGCCGTAGTAGATCGTCGGAACGCCGCGCGCGGTCAGCATCAGGGCGTTGGCCAGGGTGACGCGGGCCAGCAGTTCGTCGTCGCCGATGCCTGGCTTGGCCTTCAGCGCGAACCAGCCGATGCGGCCCATGTCGTGATTGCCCAGGAAGGTCGGCAACTGACGCGCGGTCGCCTCGCCGCCTTCGTAGACGGGATCGGCGGCGAAGACGCGGGCCAGACGGTCTGTACCGGTCCGGCCCAGGGCGACGTCGGTCACGGCCGACTGGAAGGCGAAGTCCAGCACCGCCGGCAGCTTGTCGACCCTGGTGTGGCTGGCCAGGATCGCCGGGTCGGCGTCGAACACCTCGCCGAAGATATGGAAGTTCGGGATGCCCCGGGCCCTGGCGCGGGCCAGCATGGCCGGAACGAAGGCCTGCCAGAACTCCGGGTTCACGTGACGGGCGGTGTCGATGCGGAAGCCGTCGATCCCGAAGTCGTCGATCCACTGACCGTAGACCTCGATGAAGCCCTGCACGACGCGCGGGTTCTCGGTGAAGACGTCGTCCAGGGTCGCGAAATCGCCCAGCAACGAGCTCTCGCCGGCGAAGGTGCTGTCACCCCGGTTGTGATAGTAGATCGGGTCGTTCAGCCAGTCGGGCTTCTTGGCGTGCTCCTGCCCGGCCGGGACGAAAGGGCTGTAGGCCCAGTTCGGCGTCTTGAGCCTGGTGAAATCCTTGCCGTCGAAGCCGGCATTGATGGGCGCACCGCCGACGCCGCCCTGGCGGACATAGGGATAGTCCGCGACGCCGCGATAGGCGCAGCGGCCATCGGGGCATTCCTTGTACCGGATGACGTCGGCCGTGTGGTTCACGACGATGTCCATATAGACCTTCAGGCCTCGAGCGTGGGCCGCGTCCACCAGCGCCCTGAAATCGGCCCTGGTCCCGAAATGCGGATCGACGTCGGTGAAGTCGGTGATCCAGTAGCCGTGATGCGCCGCCGACTCGTGGCCCGGCGAGCCCTGCACCGCTTGGTTCTTGAAGATCGGCGCCAGCCACACGGCCGTCGCGCCCAGGCCCTGGATGTAGTCCAGCCGTCGGGTCACGCCTTTCAGATCGCCGCCATGATAAAAGCCGGCCCGCGTCGGGTCGAAGCCGTCGACCAGCGGCCCCGTATTGCGTCCGCCGTGGTCATTGGTCGCGTCGCCATTCTCGAAGCGATCGGGCAGGACGAAATAGATCACTTCATCCTGGGGCTTTCGCAGGCGGAAGGAGTCTGGCGAGGCGTGGGCGGCCGAGGCCAGCGCGCCTAGCGCCGTCATGGCCAGCAACATTCGTCGCCAAGGCGTCAACGCCGACATCGCTCCCTCCCCTAGCTGACGGCTTGCAACCGCCAATGCAATTATTTGCAAGAATTTGCAGAACCCGCGACGACCTGTCAATCCGTTCGATTGACGCGATTTGCAGTCCATCTAGCCAATCTCGCCGCCAAAGGTGGCGCATTGAAGCCACACCAAGCCCCATTCCGGTGACTTCTCACCATCCTCAATGCCGGATTTGCAATTTTTTGGGTTGATTACAGCCCGTTAATTTGCGGTAGTTTGCAGCAACGGCCCGATCGCAAATTCGCAAGAGCGCAGAGCCGGACAGGGAGGGAGCTTCTATGAACACCCAATTTTCGCGTCGTCGCGCGTGGCTGATGGCGGGCGGCGCCACGGGCTTGGCGCTGGCGTTCGCCGTGGCCGGCTCGGCTCAAGCGCAAACCACCGCCCCCGCCGCTCAAGACGACAGCAAGGTCGAAGAGATCGTCGTCACCGGCATCCGCCGCGGCATCGAGGGCGCCATCTCGCTGAAGAAGAGCTCGACCTCGATCGTCGAAGCCGTCTCGGCCGAAGACATCGGCAAGTTGCCGGACATGTCGATCGCTGAGTCGATCGCGCGTCTCCCTGGGTTGACCGCCCAGCGCCTGGACGGTCGCGGTCAGGTCATCTCGATCCGGGGCCTGGCGCCGGACTTCACCACCGCCCTGCTGAACGGCCGCGAGCAGGTCTCGACCGGCGACAACCGCGGCGTCGAGTTCGACCAGTATCCGTCGGAACTGCTGAGCGCGGTCGTGGTCTATAAGACCCCTGACGCCGGCCTGATCGGCCAGGGCCTGGCCGGCACCGCCGACATGCGCACCGTGCGTCCTCTGGCCTTCGGCAAGCGCGCCCTGGCCATCGGCGCCCGCTACGAGTGGAACGATATCGGCGCCCTGAACGCCGGCACCAAGGCCCACGGAAATCGCCTGTCGATCTCGTACATCGACCAGTTCATGGACGGTAAGCTGGGCCTGGCGCTCGGCTACGCTCACATGGAGTCGCCCTATCAGGCCGAGCGCTGGAATTCGTGGGGCTATCCCACCGACGCCTCGGGCAACCTGGTGATCGGCGGCGCCAAGCCGTACGTGCAGTCCAGCATGTTGAAGCGTGACGGCGTCATCGGCGTCCTGGAGTTCAAGCCCACCGACACCTTCAGCTCGTCGCTGGACGTCTTCTATTCGAAGTTCAAGAACCACCAGATCCAGCGCGGCATCGAACTGCCGCTGGTCTGGGGCGGCGTGCCGCTGACCAACGCCCAGGCCTCGGGCGGCTTCGTCAACAGCGGCGCGTTCAACGGCGTCAAGGGCGTGGTCCGCAACGACGGCAACGACCGTGACGCGACCATCAAGTCGGTCGGCTGGAACAACAAGTTCAACGTCGGCGACGACTGGACGCTGGTCAGTGACCTGTCGTGGTCCAAGGTCGACCGCACCGACCAGGTCGTCGAGAGCTATTCAGGCACGGGCCGCTCGGGCGTCGGCGCCACCGACAACATGACGTTCGCGATGAATGAAGACGGTGTGGCGATCTTCAAGTCGACCCTGAACTACGCCGATCCGAACGTCATCAAGCTGACCAGCCCGCAAGGCTGGGGCGGCGACATCATCACCGGCGGCCAGGACGGCTATCTGAACCAGCCGCACATCGAGGACGAGCTGAAGGCGGCCCGCCTCTCGGCCACCAAGGCGCTGGGCGACGGCCTGTCGAGCTTCGAGATCGGCTTCAACTACAGCGAACGCTCCAAGGGCCTCGTCAACGACGAATGGTTCCTGCGCGTGAAGGGCTCGCCGGCCAGCGTCGCGATCCCGTCGTCGGCCATCGTAGGCACGACCTCGCTGGCCTTCATCGGCATCGCCGGCATGGTCAGCTACGACCCGTTCGCCCTGATCAAGAACGGCACGTACGACCTGGTCCGCAACCCGAACGCCGACGTGCTGGTCAAGAGCTGGGACGTCGAGGAAAAGGTCACGATCGGCTATGTGAAGGCCAATATCGACGCCGCTGTCGGCAGCGTGCCGGTCACCGGCAACTTCGGCTTCCAGATCGTCAACACCGACCAGAGCTCGACCGCCCTGGGCGCTAGCGGCACCGGTGCGGGCGTCACCCGCACCAACCTGTCGGGCGGCAAGACCTACACGGACTTCCTGCCCAGCATGAACCTGCAGTTCCACCTGCCGGCCGAGCAGACCCTGCGCTTCGCCGTCGCCCGCACCCTGGCCCGTCCGCGTATGGACCAGATGCGCGCCAGCAAGACTTTCAGCTACGACCCGTCCAAGGCCGGCAATAGCAACATCAACTTCTCGCCCTGGAGCGGTTCGGGCGGCAATCCGGAACTCGAGCCCTGGCGCGCCGACGCCTATGACGTGTCGTACGAAAAGTACTTCGGCCGTCAGGCCTATGTCTCGCTGGCCGCCTTCTACAAGGACCTGAAGACCTACGTTTACGACCAGAGCGTCGTTTTCGACTTCACCGGCTTCCCGACCAATGGCGGCCCGACCCCGGCCACGCGCCTGGGCCTGGTCACCACGCCGCAGAACGGCAAGGGCGGCAACCTGAAGGGCGTGGAATTCGCCGCCTCGATCCCCGGCGCGCTGTTCACCGACTGGCTGGACGGCTTCGGCGCCACGTTCAGCGCCTCGTACACCGAGAGCTCGATCCAGCCGAACCCTAGCGACGCGACGCAGCCGATCCCCGGCCTGTCCAAGACCGTCGCCAACCTGACCGTCTACTACGAGAAGAACGGCTTCTCGTTCCGCGTCAGCGACCGCTATCGCTCGAAGTTCCTGGGCGAGGTCACCGGCTTCGGCAACGGCCGCAACTACCGGATGGTGAAGGGCGAATCCGTCGTCGACAGCCAGATCGGCTACACCTTCAACGACGGCCCGATGGAAGGCCTTTCGGTCCTGGCCCAGGTCAACAACCTGACCAACGAGCCCTTCGTCACCTACCAGAACAACGACCCGCGTCAGGTCATCGACTACCAGAACTACGGTCGCACCTACCTCGTCGGCCTGAACTACAGATTCTAAGCCGCCCAATCCTTCCCCAAGGAGCCTATGGCGCCCCTGTCGGCCCTGCCCGACAGGGGTTCTTTTTGGCCTAAACCCAAGAGACCACCGAGCCTTTCAAGCTCTCTTTAGGATTGCGCCGGATAGTGCCGTCCATCTGGGGGAGCGCGCGATCATGCCGACCAAGTCCATCCGTCTGGCCGTCCTACTGGCGAGCGCCGCGGGCCTGCTGAGCGCCTGCGCCACCCGCGAGGAGGTGGCCGCCCTGCGCCAGCCGGCCCTGCCGCCGGTCGCCGTGGCCAAGGCCTCGCCCGCCCGCGCCTTCTATCGCAACGTCGCCGTCCAGGCGGTCGAAGGCGCTCCGGAGTTCCGCTGGTTCGATGGCGGCGCCGTCGTCACCACCCGCCCGACCCGCGTGCAGGTGGTCGAGAGCCTGAACAACCATCTGCGCCGCGCCGAGATGCTGGCGCCTACGCGCCTCGACGCCGAGTACATGCTCTACACGGCGTTCGAAGAGCTTCGCGGCCCCGACGTCTGGTGGGGAACCGACAAGCTGGCCTCGGCTCGCGTGACCTTCCGCCTGGTGCGCTGGCGCACGGGCGAGGTGGTCCGCGAGAAGACCCTGGAAGCCTCCTACGAGGCGCGCTGGACCGGGATCACGCCCGACATCGCCCGCGCCGCCATCGCCGGCCCGCTGGGCGTCTCGCGCGATCGCGTGCTGGCCCTGCCCGGCGGCGCGATCGGCGGCATCGCGCTGGGCTATTACGTCAATCAGAACCTGATCGTTTCGCTCTACGACGCGCCCTATGCCGGCCTGGCCGGCGCGGCCCAGGCCGCCGGCATCGGTGGCCCTAGCCGCCAGGGCCCCGGCTTCGACGCCGCCTTCAGCGCCGCCCTGGCCGTCGGCACGGCGTCGGGCCGCTTCCAGGATCTCGAGGCCATGCTGGCCGGCGGCGTGATCAGCGCGGCCGGCGCGGCGGCGGGCCCCGTCCCGGTGTCACGCGAGGTGTCGCGACAGGGCGAAGTCACCACCGCCTTCAACGGCCGCGACCGGCGCCTCGCCGCCACGCGGGGCCTGATGGACCTGGCCTTCGACCTCTTCATGAACGAGCTCAGCCACGACGGCTCGGTCGTCTACAAGACGGCCGTCTCGTGCCGCGCCCTGAACGGCGACAGCGACCGCGGCCCCTACCTGGCCGAGACCGCCGGCGCCTACGCCGTCGACTGCCCCGGCGCGCGCTACAACGACGCCAAGACGACCAAGGCGTTTCCGGGCAGGTTCTAGTTTCGGCTATGGCTTTGGCGGCTGAGCCTCGGCCGGCGCGCAGGTCCGGACGACTTTCAACGAACCCCCGCCGGGCTGACTCTTGTCGAGATTGAGATCGACCGACCGCTCGCAGCCCTCGTTCAGGATCTTCACGGCCTGGGCCAGGGTGACCGGATCGACGGCCATGCCCGCGCAGGCCGACAGGGACACCGTCAGCAGAAGGCCCGCCACCGGGCCGACGACGCGCTTCATGGAAAGCTCCTTCTAAGGTTTGGAATTGAGGAACACGGCCCGCTCGGCCTCGCGCCGGGCGATCAGGCCCGGCAATTCGCGGCCGCCGGCGAAGCGCCACATCCGGAAGGCGTCGGCCGCCCCCTGGATGTCGCCGGCGATCAGCCGCCGGCGCACGCTGCTGTCGGCGAAGTCCGCCGCGCCGCCGATCTCGCCGACGCCGATATTGTAGGCCAGGCTGGTCATCGCCCCGAGCTGGGCGTCGCTCAGCGGCGTGTTCGGGAACAGGGCGACGACCTTGTCGCGGACGGACTGCGCATCGGCCTTGAGCAGCGCATCGGCGTCGCCCCGGACCATCCCGGCCGGCCACCGCGTCCGCCACTGGCGGTAGGCGGTCTCGCGATCCCTGACCGGCTTGCCGCCGACGAACAGGGCGTGGCCCCAGCCGACGGTATAGATGCCGACGGGATCGGCCTGGGGCTCCAGGACGGCGGTCTTCTTGTCGCGGTCGTGAAGCCCTTCGAAGCGCTGGATCAGCGCGAGCGCGCAGGCGGGTACACCCCGCGCCGAGGGCGTGGGCATGGTGGTTCTCCTTGAGTTTGGGGTGTCAGGCGGTCGGCGTGCGTCTCTGGCGCCAGAGATGGATCAGCATCGCGATCGAAGAGACGGCGACAGCGCTGACGATCGCCATCTCGCGCGCGGTCGCGCCGCGCCGGCCGTGGATGTCGATCGCCACCCCAGCCATGGTCACCGAAAGGCCCATGATGATCAGCGACGCCGCGCGGCTCGACGCCCAGGCCCGGGCTTCGGGCTTCAGCATGTTGCCGCGCAGCGCCAGGGCCAGGGCCGCGGCCCCGGCATTGACCATGGTCACCAGATCGAGCGGGGCCATGTCAGCGCCCCTCCCCGCCGAGGGTCTCGACCTGGCGACGGGCGCGGTTGCCGATGACCTTGAAGATCAGCGGCGCCAGCTCCCAGCCGAACGCCCCGACCGCGAAGCCGAACGCCGAGGCGTCGCGGAGCGGCGCGAACGGGATCAACGGCGCGACCACCTCGACCAGGAACCCCGCCAGCAGCACCCCGGCCAGGATGGCGCAGGCGATGTTGAGCGCCAGGGCGCGATACTCCTGGCGCGAGGGCTGGTGCCCGCCCAGCGCCACCGCGCCGAACTGCACCAGCCCATAGACGGACGCGCCTCCCAGCGCGCCCAGGACCGCGCGGACGCGATCGGGATCGACGTCCATGCGGACCTCCGGAGTCGGGGTTTAAAGGTTCGCTCCGGCGGCGGCCTCATAGGCCGCGCCCTGAACGAAGATCTGATCCAGTTGCTCGCTCGACCAGCCGAAGTTGGCGGCGAACGCGCCGAGGATCGGGTCGCCTCGGTTGATCTCGCCGACAGCGCTCCAGAAGCGCTTTAAGCTACGGTTCCCCGCCGCCCACGCCGCGTCCAAGGCGTCTTCGACCTGATCCATGACGCCCCAGGCCTCCAGGACCATGACAGCCCAGACCTTGTGGATCTTGGCGGGGACCTCGATCGTCGGGGCCGGCGGGGTCCAGTCGGGCACGAGCGACCAGACGATACCATTCCAGAGCGCGGTCTCGCCCTCGGCGAGCTCGGGCGGCTCGACCGTGACCCAAGTCGGCGGCCAGGCGTCGCCGTCGTCTATCTGGCGGCTCGCGCCCGTCCACGCGCCGTGCTCGTCGGTTTCCCAAATGGTCCGAATGTCAGAGCACCTTCACGAAGGGGTTTGCAGCCTTATCGAGTTGCGTATTCGAAGTTGCCGATGGCGCCAGCTTTGGGAGCGCGGTTTGCGTCTTCACGTCGTAGGTGAACGGCTTCAGCACGCTGACGCGAACATTGGAGCTTGCGACCGTACCGGGGATGAGAATGTATCCGTTCTCATTGTCGATCTGCCCGGTGGACCGGATGCCAAAGTTCAAACTGCTGCCGATCGTTATAACTTGATCAACACTGACGACGGCGGTGCCACCACTGTTCCCGACTAGGATGCCGTTGCCCGCCAAGCTCACCAGCTGCCCACTAATACTAGCGTTCAACGCGGTCGGCGACCAAGTCACACAATCATCGTCAGAATAGTATGCCGTCAGCGCGCTTGCACGGCCGACAAAAATCCGCTCATTGATGCTTCCGACCCAATATATCTGGTTCGTTCCGGGGAGGCTTGATAGAGCCCGTCCTCCGGTCAGTGTTCCAGACGAGTTAAAGAAGGAAATCCACTGGTATCCGGCGACATTTCCGCAGACAACCGCCGCGATGAATCTACTGCCGGTCCAAGTCAGCATCCAGACCGAGACATAAGCAGCCGCGTTGCTCATGATCTGCTGAGCGTTGGACCAAGTCGCGCCTCCGTTCGTCGACTTAATCACGAAAGCATAGTAGACTGAATTTCCTTCTCCATCCATGTTGGAGAAGGTCGCCATAGCCATCAGAGTGCCCGCGCCATCACTGGCGACCGCGAAGAGCCCCCCGAAGCTTACAGCGGACGCCACGTAGCCGAGACTAGTCCAGCTGAGCCCACCGTCCGCCGAGCGCATGGTGTAGCCCGTGCTAGAGATGGCGACCACGTAGGTGCCGTCGTAAACTAAAAATGCGATGTCGTAGCTGCCCCCCTGGTCCGTGCTGCGCTGCGTCCAAGTCGTGAGGTCGGGGGACGTGAAGATGAGGCCCCGAGTGCCCCCCACGATGTAGAGCGACCCGACCTTGCAGACGGCATTGAGGGAGTAATTCCAGCCGCCGGGTTGGGTTTGAGCCGTCACGACGTACTCCGTCGAGGCGTTGGTCAGCTTATTGACCGGCGAGCCGTTCAGCGCCGCAAAGTCCGGGTAGCTGGCTCTGCTGATGATCGAGCCATCGGCCTTCTTCCATTTCGCGCCCTTGTTGGTCGCGTAGGAATAGGCAACATCGCCGATGTCGCCAATGAGCAGTGTAGACCACTCGGCGTCGTAATCTGCCGCGGACTTCTTGCGCAGGATCTGGTCGATCGCGCCGCCGCTCGGAACCCCCTGACCGGCCGTGCCCGGAATACCGCCGATGCTGATGTTCCAGGCGCTGAACGTGCCGGTGTTCGCCGAGATCTGGCTGACCGAGACCGTCAGGGTCGTTCCCGAATAGGCGGTGCAGACGCCGACCATGTACCGCGTCGGATCGTTGTTCACGACGGCGTAGATCGGCATCCCCACCTTGAAGCTCTCGCCCGCATCGACCGTGAAGGTCTTGCTTCCCGCCGAGATGCTGTTCGAGGTGGTCGAGGTCGAGGTGAACGACAGGCCCGAGGCGATGTTCTGGATCAGCGCCAGGGTGTCGGCGGCCGCGCCGGCCTTTTCAGCGGCGCGATCGGCCTGCGCCGTCGCCAGCGTGACCTTGCCCGCCGCCAGCGCCACCTGGTCGGCGGCGAGCCCGACTTGCGCGGCCGCCAGCGACACTTGCGCGGCCGAGGCGGCCGCCGAGTTCGCCGACTCCTGGGCGTTGTTCTGGCTGACCAGGGCGTTGGCGCTCACCTGCTGCCGGGCCAGTTCGACCTGTTGCGAGAACACCTGTTCCGCCAGGACGTAGGCGTCGGCCCTCACGTCGAAATTGGCGGGATCGCTGGTCTGGGGCGGTTGCGGCAGGGGGGTGATCGCGACCGTGATCGCGGAGGGAGGCGTGATGGCCACGGGTTTAGACCTCTTCGAGTTCGAGGGAAATCTGGGCGTCTTCCGGCTGGTCCATCGAGATCGTGAACCGCTTGTAGACACCGACGATGAGCAGGGCCGAGAAGTAGCCGCTGTCCTGGTCGTCCAGGCCCGACCACAGCGCCGGCGTGGCGTTGAGGTCGTCGCGCAGCTGCAGGATCCGATCGACGTCGGTCTTCCGGCAGCGCACGGTCTGGACCGTCTTGGGCACCGAGCGGCGCGGAACCAGCGTGGCGGTCCCGAAGTCGTCGCGGTCGATGCGCGAGAAGTTCAGCGCGTCGCTCTCGGCGTCGTGCAGGGTGCGGCCCAGATAGACCGACGAGCCCATCACCACCCCGCCGCAGCGGACATTGCCGTTCGCCTTGGTCAGGGTGAGGGTGATGACCGCGTTGGAATAGGGCGGCAGGTCGAAGCGGGCGAATTCCTGCCGGTAGCGGAACGGCCCGATGAAGTAGTCGTACCAGCCTCGGGTCGGCCGGTTCAGCAGGTTGGCCGAGGCGGTGTAGACGATCACGCTGGCCACGGTGACCGTGATGGTCACCGTGTCGGCGACCATGCCGACGACGCCGATGGCGTCCACCCGCTTGCCCGGCGTCAGCGCCACCGTCAGCGGCGAGGTCGTGCTGGTGCCGGTGTTGCGCAGCAGGTCGAACATCGCCCAGCGGTTGGTTGGACCGACGTCCAGCCAGCAGGTCGCGTTGGCCGCCACGGTCGGGTCCTTGCCGACATTGCTGGCCTTCAGACTTTCATAGACCCGGTGGGACGTGGTGTGGATCACGCGATCGCCGACCGCGTAGGTGGTCCCGGCGGCCCAGACCGCCTCCCCCGCCGAAGGCTCGGCGCAGGTGGTGCTGGTCAGGACGGCCTGCGTGATGGGAATGGGAGGCAGGGCGCGCATCAGGCGGCCGCCTGACTGGTCTGCATGGCGCGGCCGCCCTCGGTCACATTGGTCAAGGTGCGCTCCATCTTGTCGTTGCTGTTGGCGATGCGGGCGTTGGTCTGGCGCAGGTCGGCCAGCTCCTCGCGGAGGCGTCGCAGTTCGTTGATGAGGCTGTCGTCGCCGCCCTCACCGCGGCGGCGGACGTTGACCGCCTCGCCGGGGCTGAGGGCCAGGTTGAAGAGCTTGGAGTCCGGCGGACCCGAACCGCCGACCTCGAAGCCGCCGCCGGTGGCGAAGTTCATGCTCTGGTTGAGATAGGACAGCTGGTCGCGGGCCTTGTAGGTCTCGAGCAGAGAGTACGACTGCGTGCCCGGGGTCAGCGCAGGATTGGCGCCGCCGTAGTATTGCGGGTCACGTCGAGACTCGCTCAGCGCCAGGCTGCCCAGGAAACTGTCGTAGGCGTACTTGCCATCCAGCGTCGTGACCGCCGGGGCGCCGCTGGAAGAGGGGGCGCCCGACAGGCCAAGGCTCGAGCCGCCCACCGACACGACGCCCGCGCTGTTGGCCTCCGCCAAGGCGCCTTGCAGGTTCAGGATCGCCTGCTCCACCGAGATGACGCTGTTGTTGATGTTGATCAGCCCGCTGACTGAATTCTCAAGTTCCTCCAGCTGCTTCTCGGCGATCGAGACCTGGCGGTCGGCGGTGTCGGCCGCGTCGTCCACCGCGCCCCGGACCAGGGCGACATCGCGGAGGTAGTCGATGGTGCTGGTGGCGTGGTCGCGCGACGCCGACGTGAACGCCTCGCCCAGGGCCTGGAGACGCCCCATGGCGTCCGCGTCGCCCAGTCTGGCCTGGGCGGCCGTGGTCTGGAACGCCTCCCGCGTCGTTCGATACCGCGTGGCCAGATCGGTTCCAGCGATCGTCTCCGACAGGCTGGCGCTGAACGCCCTTAGCGACTCCGACAGAGCCTTGAACCGGTCCACGGTCTCCTGGAAGATGGTCTTCTGGCTCTCATAGGCTTGGCTCAGCGCGTCCCGCGCCGCCGACACCTTCTCGGCGGCGTCCTGAGCGGCCCAGATCTGCGTCTGGTACCCCTGCTGGACCGGATCCTCGATCGCCGCCAGCGCCAGGGTGCGGCGCCGCTGCGTGGCTTCGGCCGTCCGCCCCTGGGCGTCCAGGAGGTCCGCGTACATGTTGGACCGGTCGGTGGCCAGCTTGGCGGCGTCGGCCGCGTCCCGCAGGCCCCAGAGAGTCTCGAGCAGCGGGACCAGGGACTTGTCCAGGTCCTCAACCGCCTTCCTCTCCACCTCGCGCGACTTGGCCAGCTTGGCGGCCGGCGACAGGGCCAGGTCGTCGATCTGCCCCTGTAGCGAGGCCCGCTTGTCGTCCACCGCCGCCTTGACGGCCTCTGCCGCCGTGGCGACCTTGTCGAAGGCGGGGGCGAGGGCCAGGAGCGCGGCGTAGAGTTTGGCGCCATCCTCGGTCTTGACGTCTTGGCCGAGGACCAAATCCTTGAAGCCTTCGCGCGTCATGTTCGTCGGCAACTTCAGCTCGGTTAGCCTGTCCTTGACCGAGTCCTTCACCGGCTTCAGGCGCTCTTCGTCCGTCAGGAAATGCTCGCCAAAGAAAGCGGTTTGCTCAGTCAGGTTGTCGAGGCCACCGACCAGTTCGACAAGACGCTCGCGGGCCGCCAGCGAGGCCACACCGACCTCGTTGAACTTCATGCCGACCGACTTCAGCGCCGTGTCGATGACCTCGTACTGGCGCGCCACGCGGACAAGGGTTTCGAAGGCGCCCTCGCCCACCTTCTGGAACTCGGCGATCGCCGGCACGGCCGCCTTGGCCATGTCGTCCCCCAGCTTGCCGAAGATCGCGTTCAGAGCCTCCTCGATCTGCGTACCGGTCATGTCCTTGAAGGACAGCTTGCCGAGGTCGACCTTGAAGCTGGCCAGGATCTCCTGGACGCCGGTCGCCTTGATGGCGTCGGCGGCATCGGTGACTCCCTTGCCCAGCGAGGTGATCAGCTTGGTGACCTGTTCGACGAAGTCGGTGTCCAGCGCGCCGGTCTCGGTGATCACCTTGCTCTTGTTCGAGGTGGTGATCCCGAAAGCCTTCTTCTTGGTCGCTTCCAGCACCTGCTGGTAGGTCGAACCCCAGAGCTTGCCGTCCGTGACGTCGCCCAGGGTCGCGGCGTCGAACTGGATGCCCTGATCCTGCAGCGTCCGGGTCGTGGATTTCGAGAAGCCCAGGTTCGACAGCGACGCCGACGTGCCGGTCTTGCCGAGGTTCAGCCCCTCGGTGCTCAGCATCCCGCCAGCCCCGAACGACCGCGCCAGCGCCGCCGCCACCGCGCCGATCTGGTCGTCGATCGACTTCAGCGACCGGACCATGGCGTTGCCGTATTCCAGGTCCTTGTTCTGGTAGCCTTCGGCGTAGCCGAGGGCCTTCTCGAGGCTGTCAGACTTGGCCTTGGGGTCGCCGAGGACCGAGGTCGCGCCGGCGGCTTCCTGACGCGTCTTCATGTCGTTGGCGCCGGGCGCTGAACCGGCACCGCTGGGCTTACCCTTGATCGCGACGCCGACCTGAACCAGCGCCGCCAGCACGGTGGCGCCCGCCAGCAGGTTGAACGGGAACGGCAAACTGCTGAGCGTCTTGGCGTAGGCGGTAGCGCCGTAGGCCGCCTGCTTGGACACCTCTCCGGTGACATCGGCCGCGTTCGCCGCCGCCTTCACACCCATCGACTTGATGGTGTTCAGCATCTCGATCGTATGGAATGCAATTTCAGCGACCTGCATGGCCTTGTAGCCGTCGGAGCCTTCCTTGAAGAACCCCTTGGCCGCTCCGGCCATAGCGCCATAGGCCTTGACCTGAGCGCGTGTACGCTCCTCCCGTTGCTCGGTCGAAAGGTCTGCACCCGCCGCCGCCTTTTTGATCTTAGCGAGCTCTAGCGAATAGGCCGTGAAGCTGCTCAGCACACCGCCCAACGCCTTGCCGGTCTGGCCAAAGGCGGCTTCGAACTGCTTGCCGAGTTCAGGCGCCAACGCGTTGACGTCGGTGAGCTTGTCGAACATCGCGTCGAGCGGCTTGAGGACGGCCTCGATGGCTTTGCCCGCTTCTTCGAGACCGGTATCGATAAGCGGCTCATTCACCACTATAGGGCGAACCAACTGCTCTTGAACGGAAACCGGCTCCTTGTAGGAAGCGACGACCACGTCATCGCTTGAAGCGCCGGCTGAAGTGTAAGAGCAGTTGTCGTTGGCGGCCTCCTGGATGTTAGAGCCACAGTTGCAGGCGGCGTCGGCGGCGTCCTTGACGTCCTTGCCGGCATGCTTGATGGCCCGCGTGTCACGCGCATCCACGATGTTCTTGACCATGCGAGCGCCGAGGGCGTCCAAGGCCTTGCCCGCCGCGTCCGCGCCGTCGACAATGCCTTTGTAGAGGTCCTTGCCGAAAGCGGCGGCCTTGCCCTCGAACGGATTGTCGATTGGGCCGATAGAGATGGGTTTCAACTCGGGCAGACGGATCGACAGCCCCAGCTTCTCTGCCGCGCCATTGCCCATCCGCACCAGGTTGTTGATGGCGTCGAAGGCCTTGTTGACCAACTGCTGAATGGCTTGGCCGGCCAGGTTCAGGCCGGAGATCACGAGATCCCCGATCGCGAAGCCCAGGCCACCGAAGGCGGCCTTGAACCCTCCAATGAAGCCCCCGATCGCTCGGACGTTCGCCTTAACCACCCACAGGACACCATCGACCACGCCCTGGTAGACTTTGCCGAACAGGTCGCCGAGCCACTTCAGAGCCGGCCCGAAGGCGTCCTTAAGGATGTCCGTCGTCGTCTTCCAGACGCCGGACAGGACGTCGCCCATGGTGACGCCCTTGTCCTTCACCCGACCTAGCTGCTCTTCGGTGAGATGCAGGTGATCGAGGTTCTCGCCGGTCGACTTGCCGATCTGCTGGGCGGTGACCGCGAACACCGTCGCGACCGTCCCGACGGCCAGGGCAATACCGCCCAACACCACGCCCACGGGCGTGAACGCGACCATTTCAGCCGCGCCCGCCACCGTCGCGGCCTCGCCCATCCCGACCGTCGCGGCCCTCAGCTCGCCAGTCGCACCCGTCATCAGCCCCAGCCCCGCCTGCGCCGCCTTGGCGTCGGCGCCCACGACCTTGAGGACGCCCGTCGAAACGCCCATGCGCTTCAGTTCAGTTGCCAGGCTGACGCCCTCGATGGAGGCCTTCAGGAAGGTATTGGCCACTTGCTCGCCGAGGTCGATCAGGACCTTCAGCGGCTCGTCGCCCTTGGACAGCGAAGCGATGGCCTCGATCGCCGATCCACCTAGAGCTTCAGCCTCAGGCGAGGTCAGTCCGCCCGCGACGCTCTTCTTGGAACGCTTATGTGGGATTTGCGGCATCGGCGGCTCGATCGGCTCCGGCGCCTCCATCGGGGACTTGTCGATCGCCGACTTGGCGGCCGAGCCGAACTTTGGCCCCTGCTTCAAAGTCGCCGTCATTGGCCCGCC
The DNA here is from genome assembly GCF_058681225.1 of Caulobacter sp. FV1ye6ST. Taxonomy (NCBI): domain Bacteria; kingdom Pseudomonadati; phylum Pseudomonadota; class Alphaproteobacteria; order Caulobacterales; family Caulobacteraceae; genus Caulobacter; species Caulobacter sp. FV1ye6ST. The sequence continues at coordinate 1,374,981 of NZ_CM178733.1, read as the reverse complement.
TTGCGCCTTCGCCAGCCGTTCATAGGCCCTTGCGAGATCGTCGGCGGCCTTCATCGTCTGCCGCATCTGGCCGGCCTGGCGCGATAGCTGGTCATTGATGTCCTTGACCAGCCGAGGCATCGGATTGGACTTGATGATCAGGGCGTAGATGCGCTTCTCGAAGTCCTCGACTTCCTTACTCGCGTCCTTGGCCTCGTCACCGATGTCCTTGAACGCATCGCCGACATCCTCCAGAGCGCTCTCGAAGAGCTTGAGGTCTTTCAGGTCCAAATCAGCCACAGCAGCTCTCCCAAAAAGTTCGGGCCGCGCCTCCTTGCGAAGGCGCAGCCCGGTGGTGGTCAGCCCTTGCTGGGGGCCGTCATGGTCAGAAGGTGTTCGGCGTCGAGGGTCATGACCGCGCGCCGTTCCCAGGGCTCGAGCCGGACGCCCTCGTCGCGCTCCCAGGCCTGGATCTCCAGGCGCGAGAGGCGGGAGGGACCGAACCCGCCGGACTGGCGGGTCTGGCAGAGGTCGGCGTACCAGGCCCACAGGTGGGCCACGTGCGGCGACAGCGGCGGCGGGTTGGCGAGCCGCCAGCTGGCCTCGGGGTCGCCCTGGCGGGCCAGGCTCTCGAGGTGGGTCCGCAGCGGCTCGCCGTCGTCCTGGCGCGCGGCGAGCTCGAACTGCTCGCGGGCGTAGGCGATCAGGCCGCGGACTTGCCCGGCATAAAATTTCCGAGGGTGTTCGACGCCGTGGTGATCTGTTCGGCGATCTCGGAATTGCGGCTGACCAGGCGGAAGGCGTTCTCGGCCGACCACTCCTGCTTGATGCCGCGCCAGCCGACCAGGCGGACGGCGGTCAGGCGATGGCCGAAGGCGATGTCGTCCTCGATCGGGGTGAACTCCGCCTTTTCGGGATTGCTTCGGCCCGTCATGGCGGCGGCCACGGCCTGCTTCTTGCGGCGGTCGTTGACGAGGCGGTTGACCTCGGACTGCACCTTCTCGGACTGGCCGCCCAGCACCCGCAGAAAGACGCCGGAGCCCGAGCCGTCGGCGCGGATATATTCGACCTCGAACGGGGTGTCGCCGGCGGCGACGGCGTCGAGGTCATTCAGGTCGAACAGGGTTTCGGTCGAGAACTTGGTCATGGGTCTGTCCTTGGAAAAGGACGGCCGGGCGCGACCCGGCCGCTAAGTCGAGGGGGACTTCGGGAGGGAGAGAAGAAGGACCGGACCGGTTAGGCGGCGCTGTCCTGGATGGCGATGATGGTCTGATCCGAGGTCTGTCCAGCGCCGCCGGCGCCGTTGATCTGGGCCGTGAACGGATAGGTCCGGATCACCGCCTTCTCGCCGTCGTCCGGGGTGTCGCCGGTCAGCTTGATCATCGGCAGATTGATGACCACGAAGTCGGCGTTGGCCGTGGCGTCCTCGGTCACCGCCAGCACCAGCGAGGTGGTCGAGCGGCCTTCGAAGATGGTCTGCAGGGTCACGCTGTCGAACTTGGCGGTGAACGAGCCCGACACGGCCAGGCGACCGCGCTGGATGTCGTCGACCACGTTCGAGCCCACCACGGCGTCGCTGTGGGCGGCGTTGCCGTTGATGGTCACTTGGGCGCCGGTCACGTTGGTCACGGGAACGCCGTTGACCAGGACCACGCCGTTCACGGCCGTCAGGATGTCGGTGACCGTCTCGGCCGTCGGCGTGGTCAGCACCTGGGCCGCGCCCAGCGTGCGGATGCGGCCGACGGTGTCGAGGCTGATGGTGGCGTTGCCGGTGGCCGGAAGGTTCAGCGCCGCCTGGCCGACCTGCTGGTCGGAATAGGCTTCCGAGCGGCCCAGGTCCGGATACCATTCCTCGAAGGTGTAGTAGTCGTTGGTGTGGCCCGACAGCGGAACTAGCGACTTCTTGCCGGTGACCGAGACCGTGGCGCTGGCGATGTTGGCCTCGGCGAACATGGTCGAGCCGTTGACCACGCGCACCGTGGCGATCGTGGCCGTCAGGGCGATGATCAGCAGGTTTTTCTGGGTGTTCAGCGCATTGAAGGCGCCGGCGGTCAGGCGGATGACGTCACCGATCTTGAAGCCGTCGGTCAGGTACGAGCCGGCCGAACGGGTCAGGGTCCAGTTCTGACCCGAGGCGGCGACGCTGATCGTCGCGCCGGTGGCCGAGACGCCGGCCGTCATGTCCTTGCGCAACAGCGAGCCCATGAGGGCGCCGTAGGTGCCCGGCGACAGCAGGCCGTCGATCTTGCCGGCCGGCTTGACCACGCCCAGGCCGACGCCCGTCGACTGCTGATGGCTGACGATCTCGTTGCTTTCGAAGGTGTCCGGCGGGGCCTGGAACACCGAGCTGGTGCGGCGGACGACCTGGCCGCCCGAGCCGGCGGCGGGCGCGCCGAGGCCGGTCTGCTTCTTGTAGACGGTCTTCTTGTTGATGCCCTGGGCGACTGCCATGGGGTCTTCTCCTGAGACGTTATCGGGATGGGTGGATCGGACGAGGCTCCCAAGGAAGGCGACCTGGGGCCTGTCCCTTCGGGCGGAGACCGCCGTCAGCTGGTGATCGTGGCCAGGAACGGGACCTGGACAGGGACGAGGTAGCGGTCGCCCTCCAGGATCGCGGCCAGGATGATGGGGGTGCGGGCGACCGCGGTGGTCAGGCCGTCGGACGTGAAGGCGGCGCCGCGATAGAAGGTCGAGCGCAGCAGCTCGATGCGCGCGGCCGCGTCGGCCGGACCCGCGCCCTGCGGGTAGCAGAGGGTGACCACGAACAGGCCGCCCTGCTGGAAGCTTCGGCCGTACTCGGTGTTGACCGGCTCGGTGAAGGTCATGGACACGCGCTGATAGGGCGTTCCCGAAACCGGCGTGTAGGCGGTGTTCTCCCAGGCGGTGGCCAGGGCAGGGCTCATGGCCGCCAGCGCCGTCTCCAGCGCCGCGCGGATCTTCAGCACGCTCATCGGCGGCGCTCCCCTGTCGAGACTGGCGGGCTCGAGGCGCGCGGAGGCGATCCGGAAGCCATGCGGCTCCCGGCGGCGAGGGCGAGGTTCATGTCGGAGGTCCCTGGATCAGCGGACGAGACGAAGAACCCGCCCTCCGGGGAGGAAGAGCGGGTTCACGGGGCCGACCGGCTCACGCTTTGTCGCGCGCGCCGCTTCGGAAGAACAGGAAGGCCTGGAGTTCAGTCTCCGGAGGTCTTGATCGCCGCTGAAGGCGCATCTCGGAGACTGTTTTGATTAAACCCCTTACCTTCCCGGTCGTCAATCTGTTTGTTCACGAAACGTTCTTGATTTGACGATCATGCGCGATCTGCTTGGCCAAGGCCACGACGAGCTCCAAAGCCTTGATCAGCACTTCGCGATTACGAGCAAAAGCGCGGCCGGCGCCCCATACGGACAGGCTGGTCCCCTCGCCCGCCACCGATCGCAGCAGGCGCAGGGCCATGGGCGTATCGGCCAGGCTCATCGCCACGGCGCGGTCCGCGCGGGCCACGAAGTCCAGCATCCGGGCGCGCCGCAGACGGGCGGCGACGAAGCGGTCGTTGTCGTGACCGCCGCCGCTTCCGGGCTCCAGGCTGGCGACGCGCAGGTCACGGCCCCGGGCTTCGAAGCCGGCGCGGTACAGCAGGGCGACGGCGTAGTGGGCGTCGTTGATGTGGCCGCCCTGGCGCAGGCTGCGCAGGCCATCGCGGCTGGAGATCCGCAACGAACCGCCGTCGGCCTCGACCACCTCACCCCGCGCCCGCGCCAGGGCCGCGGTCTCGACCAAGCCCGCGGCGGTCTCGGCCTCTTCGGTTCTCGCCAGTTGGGCGCCGGCGATGCGCAGCACGGTCTCGCGCGCCGCCTGGCGGGCGGCCGGACTGATCGCCAGGCCCGCCGCGCGGTCGGCGCGGGCCAGGTCTCGAAGCTCGGCCGAGGTCAGCCCCTCGGGCCGGATGAACTGGACGGAAATGATGGTTCCCCTTTCTAGATGGTCAGCGCCCGAAACGGACGCCGCGTCGGCTGTCGGCCAGGGCGTGGCGGCGGGGTTCGCCGGCGCAGACCTGTGCAACGAAGTCATGGCCTTCGCTCTCGGCCAGCATCCGGCCGGCGGCGCGAATGATCGCGCACAGCATCGGCTTGCGCGGCCCGCAGGCGCGGACGGCCTTGTCGATGGCGCCCTCGGCGATCTCGTCCTGGAGCCCGGCCATGGGTCTAGGCTTCCAGCGCGGTCCGGCCGGCCGGCGTCAGGCCGATCCGGCAAGGCCGGCCGCCCAGGCGCTCGACCAGGCCAAGTAGACGGGCGGCCTGGGCGCGGTCGCTGCCGGCCGACAGGCTGACGGCCATCTCGTCGGCTAGCTCGGCCAGGGTCAGCGGCCCGTCCACCAGCGCCTCCAGCACCGCCAGGACCTTGGCCGGCACGATGGGTTCAATGGGCGCGCCGCCGAACAGGCGGGTACGGATCGCTTCGGACACGGCGTAGCGCCCCGGGCGTGGATCGCCCATCAGCAGAGCGGTCAGGACAGCGCGCGGCGGACGGCGGTCGGCGTCGGTGCGGCGCGCGACATAGCCCGGCATAGGGGCGTGGACAGGCGCATGACCGGCGTGACCGGTCGCGTGGAGCGGAATCATCTGGGGCTTCCTGCGGCTAGGCCGATGAAGGGAATTTCGTGGAAAGCCGCCCGGCTCGCGTCGCCAGGGCGGAGTTCTTGGAATATCCAATTTGTACCAAATACAAATTTGCATGGCAAGCAAATTTTGTGTTTAATGGCTGGACATTCCCTTTCGCACTCACTCCCGGATTTGCATGACCCCCGACCGGCAGGCCAAGGCGAAGCAGCGCGCGAAGACCTTCATCCGCGCCTGGCGGAAGCATCGCGGCATGAACCTGGAGCAAGCTATCGAACGGCTGGAGCTCGAGGTCGGATATCCCTATTCGGTCGCCCAGCTCTCGCGCGTCGAGCGCGGCGAAACCGGCTATTCCCAGGATGTGCTGGAGGCCTTGGCGACCATCTATCGCTGCGAGCCCGCCGACCTGATCATGCGCGATCCCGCGGCCGGGGAGGCGATCTGGTCGATCTGGGACCAGTTGCAGCCCGTGCAGCGCAGCCAACTTGTCGAGATCGGCCAAACGCTCAAGAAAGCTGGGTAATTCCCGATCAGTCCAGCGCCAGGATCTCGCCCTGGCGCTCGATCAGCTTGGGCCTTCCCCAAAGGCCCGATAGCGGCTCGCCGCGTACCCGATAGAGCGCCACGCCAGAGGATCGCCGGGCCAGAACCTCCATTTCACGCCGCGCATCCTCTTCGAAATAGCACTCCCGAACCTCGGTCGGCCGGAGCAATCCACCTCGCCGCCCGAAGGCCTGCACGCAGAAACGCGTCACCGAGAACACGACAACCTCCGCCTTCAACACCCCTACTCTGCACGCCTCCTTCAGATGAGTCGACCGGTGGCGGCGGCCTATGCGTCCGCGTTTGACGCAGGTTAATTTTTGCACTGAAGGCAAATTTTCTCATCTCCCGCGTATTTGCATCGGCAGCAAATCGGCGCGCCGCGACCGACCGCTTCAAGAACGGCCTGTTCATGCACGCCATCCTGTGTCCCAACGGCTCGGCGAACCAGGTTCCCGTCGGGCGGAACCGAGGCCTCTTCCGAACATTTATCCACAGCTATGGGAACTTTTTTCGCCGAAGTGGCGAAAACATTATGAAATGGAAAGTCTCGCTAAATCAGCGGGTTACTCATTTCAAAATTCATTGACCCGACTCAGCGATGTGCATAAACTGTTAACCTAATCCTAAGTGTCTCGTTTTGGCACTTGTGCGACTCATCCCGATATCCGAATAAAAAAGCACCCCGGAGAAGTCTCCGGGGTGCTTTGGTAGGTCGATTGTCCGGTGCTTCCGGCGGTTAGGCCACGGCGGGACTAGGTATGGTGTAAGCAACCTTTCCCTATTCCCGCTCCAAGGCTTTTTCAAGTCAATCTGACTTTAAAGAACCAAGGAGCAATAACTATGGCTCAACGGCCACCCCTTCGACCGGGGCAACCCACCCCTAAATCTGGACAGTATGAACGTATCGGCGTTCGCGGGGGCCACATCCCCGGCGAGGTCACTTCGACGCGCGGCAAACCCCTGCCTCCGAGCCTCTCGCCCGGCCAGGGCTACCGTCTCGTCGACCCCACCAAGCACCGGAGCTGATCCGATGCGCCATCTGACTGACGAACAAAAGCGCGTCGCTAAGCTGGCCATGCAATCGGGTTACTATCAACACCAGATTGCCGCCTACTACGACCTCAATCAGGGCCGTATTAGCGAGTTCAAACGAAGCGAGCAGTTTAGCAAGGTGGCCCCTGCCCCCGAACTGCCCGCCGACTTCCCGTCTCACTAAGAGCTGGGCTGACAATGAAGCCCGCTCCGGCCAACGCCGGAGCGGGCTTTTTCCCGCCCGCCGGCTAGAGCACCTAGGCTGCGAACCCGGTTCGCGCCTAGCTCGCGCGGAACATACATCGAACGAACTAGTGTCTAACCCTATTGCCTAACCCACCAAAGCGATCTGATTTCGTTGCGCAATTTGGGTGAAGTGGTAGGCCCGGAGGGACTCGAACCCCCAACCAGACCGTTATGAGCGGTCGGCTCTAACCATTGAGCTACAGGCCCGCGCGGATACGGATGAACGTACGCGAGAGCGGCGGATTAGCATGAGCCGAACGCGGCTTAAAGCTCCGGTTCAGGTTGGAGCTGTCATCAGGGAACGCATAGCTGTCCGGCGACGCTTCCCTGTCCCGACCGCCCTGGAGAAAAGAACGATGACCAACACCGCTCGCCGCCTGACCTCGATCGCCCAATCCTCCGCCGTGGCCGCCCTGATCGGCGGCGCGTTGCTGATGGGCGCCGCCGCCCCGGCCTCGGCCCAGACCGGCGCGGACTCGGCGTTCAAGGCCACGACGTTCAGCCTGTCGGCCTATGGCGAGACCCGCGTGGCGCCGGACATGGCCACCATCACCTTGGGCGTCCAGACCGAGGCCCTGACCGCCGGCGAGGCCCTGAAGGCCAACGGCGCGCGCATGAACCAGGTGATGGCCGCCCTGAAGAAGGCCGGGATCGCCGAGCGCGACGTCCAGACCTCGAACCTGAACCTCAACGCCCAATACGCCTATGAGCAGAACCAGCCGCCGAAGCTGACCGGCTACCAGGCCTCGAACCAGGTGACGATCACCGTCCGCGACCTGACCAAGCTGGGCGCGACGGTCGACGCCACGGTCAATGCCGGCGCCAACACGGTCAACGGCATCAGCTTCGGCCTCATCAACCCGCAGGCCGCCGAGGACGCCGCCCGCCTGGAAGCGGTCAAGGCGCTGCAGGCCAAGGCCGAGCTCTATGGCCGCGCCACCGGCTACAAGGCCGTGCGCCTGGTCGATCTGAGCGAAGGCGGCGGCTACTCGCCCCCGGCCGCGCCGATGCCGGTGTTCGCCATGGCCAAGCGCGAAATGGCCGACTCGACCAGCATCGCCGCCGGCGAACTGAAGGTCCGCATCGATATCAGCGCGACGTACGAAGCCGCCAAGTAGGCCCCGAGCAGCGCCCCAACCCGCGCTTAGGAAAAAGCCGCCGCCGGGATCCCGGCGGCGGCTTTGACGTGTCTAGAAGCCCGCCTTCTTGAAGGCCCGCTCGACGCGTTCCTTGATCTCCAGCCCTGGCAGCGCCTTGTCGCCTTCCATGACCGCGACATAGGTCAGGCCGCGCGGCGGCTTGCCCTCGCCGGTCGGCACCGGGCCGATGGACCAGCCCACCGTGGCGCCAGCGGGTCCGCCGCTGGCGCAGCTGAGGAAGCGGGCCGGCTTGCCCACATTGGCCTTCAACAACGTCTCGGCCGTGGTCTGCGCGCCGTCGCAGGACGGCAGGTTGCGCGAGCAGGTGACATAGCCGCCGCCGCGCCACACCAGCTTGCCGCTAGCGTCGGCGATAACGACGCAGGTCGAGGGCGAACCGATCGACTTGCCGACCGACTGGGTCAGGACAGCCTCGTCCACGCCCGTAGGCAGCTTCGGCGAACAGGCCGAAAGGCCCGCGGCGGCCAGAACAACGAGCGCGATACGACGCATCAGGCGGCCTTTTTGATAAGGTTGCCTTCGTCCAGCAGCACGACGGTCGGGGCGTAGTTGCGCGCCTCTTCCGCGGCCATCTGGCAGTAGGTGACGACGATCACCAGGTCGTTCTTCTGCACCAGGCGGGCGGCGGCGCCATTGACGCCGATCACCTTCGAGCCGCGCGGAGCCTCGATGGCGTAGGTGGTGAAGCGAGCGCCGTTGGTGATGTTCAGAACGTCGACCTGCTCGTTCGGCAGGATGCCCGAGGCGTCCAGCAGGTCGCGATCGATGGCGATCGAGCCTTCGTAGTCGAGGTCGGCCTGGGTCACCGTAGCGCGGTGCAGCTTGGCCTTCAGCATGGTGAGCAGCATGGCGGGGACCTTATCCCTTTGAAATGAATTGAATTTTCAGGGGCGCCACACACAAGGCCCGAAACAGGTCACGCCATATAGACACAAGCCCACAACCGTTCAATCGCACCCGGACGCGGGACCAATGGTTAACACCACGCGCTTTTCGCGCTAAGGTTTGAGAGAACGCGGTTCTGTGGGGGATACCATGCGTCATTCAAGAGGGTGGGCGGTGGCGGGGGCCGTCGCCGTGAGCGTGCTCGCGGGCGCGGCCTGGATCTCGACCGGCAAGGCGCAGACGCGGGATGCGACCGGCGCGCCGATCCCCGGCGCGGCGGCTATCCGTCCCGGGATCGCGGCGCTGGCGGCCCGTCCGCGCGTCCGCGTGGACTGGCAGGGCGCCGTCGGCGGCCTGCGCCAGTCGGCCAATGTCGGCGAGAGCCTGGCGACCAACCTCGATCGCGAGCAGGTCGACCTGACCGCCGTGCCGATCCTGCTACCGCAGGACGCCAAGCTGACCGCCGGGGCGCGGATCTACAGCTTCGGCGACTACTATACGATCACCAGCAACACCACCGGAGGCCGCGTCTCGTTGAGCGGGACGACCGCCACCGTGCCGATGCCGGCGTCCAAGCCGCTGAAGATCGAGACCGGGCCGGAGATGCTGATCGTCCAGCGCACGGTCGACGGTCAACTGGCCAGCTTCGTGCGCTACGGCGTGCTTTACTCGGTGGAAATCCGCTGCGACGCCGCCGGCGACCCTCGCTGCGCCGACGACAACTACGTGCTGGGCCTGGTCGGCAAGACCACGGCGGTGGTGATGGGCAAGGCCGCCCGTGAAGCCGCCGGGCTGGGGGGCTGACCATGCGCCTCTCCCCGCTCCTGCTAATGGCCGTCCTGACCCTGGCGCCGCTGGCCGCTTGCGACGACACCACCAAGCCTCCGGCGCCCGGCGAGACGCCCAAGCCGCCGTCGCCCGAGCCCGGCCCGCCACAGCCCGATGACACGCCATCCGACGGCGGCGCCGAGCAGCCTTCCAGCGAGCCCGTGCCACCCAGCCCCGATCCCGCGCCGCGGCCGGCCGATCCGCCCGCCCCCGCGCAGGCCACCTTCGACCACGCGCCGGCGGGCGCGATCCCGGCCGGCCAGGGTCCGGGCTATATGGACCGCACGATCTGGTCGCCCAACATGTGCTGGCCGCTGGCCGAGGCCGGCTTCGCCAATTCGCAGGTCTACGGCCCGGGCGGCGGCATGGGCCCGGCCGGCAAGCCCAGCCAGTGCGACACGCTGAACTACAGCCTGCCCTGGCATGATACCTTCTGCGAAGCCCGCTCGCGGACAAACCCGTTGTGCGCCGGATCCGGCACGGGCCACCAGGGCCAGGACATCCGCCCGGCCACCTGTAAGAAGAACGAACACTTCGCCGTGGCCGCCGAGGCCGGGACGATCACGGACATCGGTTCGTACAGCGTCACCCTCGTGGCCAAAGCCCAGCCGCACTACACCTACCGTTACCTGCACATGCAGATGTCGACCTTGGCGGTGAAGGAAGGGGATCAGGTCGTCAGGGGCCAGAAGCTGGGCAAGGTCTCGAACGACTTCGGCGGTACGCCGACAACCATCCACCTGCATTTCGAGCTGCGGGCGGGCGTGACGGGCACGACGACCGACGGCAAGCCGATCGCCCTGCTGACCTTCCTGCCGCCCTATCTGAGCCTGGCCGAGGCCTACCAGCGCAAGCTGAACGGCCAAGCCTGCGGGGGTTAGCCGACAGCGGTCTTGAGGAAGGCTGTCATGTCGGCGAAAAGCGTCGACTTGCGGCGGAAGGGCCGCGACAGGGCCAGCACGGTTCCGGCGTGGTCGAGGTCAGCGTAATGGCGCTCCTCGACCCTGGCGCCCTTGTCGCGCAGGGCGGCGGCCAGTATGCGCGTGTTGCGCGGACGGACCGTGGTGTCCTTGTCGCCGGTGGCCAGGAAGGTCGGCGGCGCATCGGCGCGGGCGTAGTGGGTCGGCTGGGTCGCTTCGAGATCCGACGCCTCGCCGAAGGTCTGGCGCGTGATCGGGCCATCCAGCGGCAAAAAGGCGTAGGGACCCGACAAGCCGGCGAAGGCCTTGATGACGCCCGGCTTCACACCCGCGGCCGTGAGGTAGCGGGTGTCCAGGGCCAGCATGGCCGCGTTGTAGGCGCCCGCGGAATGGCCGATCAGGACAATGCGACCGGGATCTCCACCCAGGGCGGCGGCATGCTCGACGGCCCAGCGCACGGCCTGGGCGCCGTCGTCGATGAAGCTGGGATAGCGCACTTCCGGATACAGCCGGTAGTCCGGGACCAAGGTCAGGAAGCCTTGGGCGGCGATCGCGCGCGCGGCCCAGCCGTAATCCTGGCGGCGGCCACTGTCCCACGAGCCGCCATAGAAGAAGATCGCCACCGGCGCGGGGCCCTTGGCCACCGGCGGAGCGTAGACGTCGAGGCCGCCGCGCGGTCCGGCCGCGTAGCGCGCGCCCTTGTCCTCGACCCTGGCCGCATCCTTGGGCGTGAAGGTCGCGAAGAGCGACAGCGGCGAGCACGCCGAGGTCATCGCGGCCGTCAGGGCGGCCAGTCCCACACGTCTCGTCACCCGCATTCCCGCCACGCCGCGCCTCCGCCGTTGTTCTCCGCTAGAGCTACGAACGCACGAAGCTTTCGGACGCTCATGCGCGTCCTTCCACCAACACCGAGCGCCGGTCTTCGCCGCCCCTAGAGCTTGAAAGCCCCGCTCTCGATCTTGGCGTGCAGAGCCTTGGTGATCTTCACATAGCCCTTGGCCGGATCGCGGAAGTACAGCGGGTCCTTAGTCGTGGCGGGGTCGAAGCCGTCATTGACCAGGTCGATCTTGCGATACTTGAATGTGCCGGTCGTCTCGATCTGCCGCTGCAGGCGCACGAACAGCGGGCGGGCGTAGCTGGGTAGCTGCTCGTCTACGTACTTGGCGAAGGCCTCGATGTCGAAGCCGTCTTCCACGACCAGCGCGGCCATGCCGGCCTTGCCGTCCAGGTCGCCAACCTTGACGCCGTAGACATTGACTTCCTGCACGCCGTCGAAGCCGGCGATGCGTTCCGAGACCTCGCTGGTGGCGACGTTCTCGCCCTTCCAGCGGAAGGTGTCGCCGATGCGGTCGACGAAATAGATGTAGCCGTCGCCATCGACCTTCATCAGGTCGCCGGTACGGAACCAGGCGTCGCCCTTCTGGAAGACGTCGTGCAGCACCTTCTTCTCGGTAGCGGCCTTGTCGGCATAGCCGGTGTAGTTCGAGCGAGCGTCGCTGCCGATGTGGCCGATGCACTCGCCGACCTCGCCGGGCGCGACCTCGATGCAGCAGCCGTTCGGGCCGCGCACAGGCATCTCGGTCTCGATGTCGAACTTGACGATGCGGATATTGAATTTCTTCTTCAGATAGCCGGGGACCCGGCCGATCGCGCCGCGGCGACCGTCGAAGTTGAACAGCGAAACATTGCCTTCGGTCGCGCCGTAGAATTCAAGCACATCGCCGACCTTGAAGCGGTCGAGCATGTCGTTCCAGACGTCCGGACGCAGACCGTTGCCGAAGATCATGCGGATCTTGTGGGCGCGCTCCAGCTCGTGCTCGGGCTGGTTGGCCAGGTAGCGGCACAGCTCGCCGATATAGACGAACATCGTGCACTTCTCGGCGACGATCTCGGGCCAGAAATGGGTGGCCGAGAACTTCTTGCGCAGCACGATCGAGCCGCCGTTCAGCAGGCCCGCGCCCATGGCGCAGAGGCCGCCGGTGGCGTGGTACAGCGGCAAGGTCACGTAGATGCGGTCGTTCTGGTTGGAGCCGGTCGAGCCCGCGAAGCCGCGCATGTACAGCTGGGCGCGCATGTGGGTGATGCGCGCGGCCTTGGGCAGGCCGGTGGTGCCGCTGGTGAAGATGTAGAGCGCGGTGTCCTTGGCGGTGATGCCGTCACGGGCCGTCTCGCGGTCCGGACGCAGCTGGCTGCAGCTCTTCAGCGCCTTGACCAGATCGCGCTGCTCGCCGTGCGCCGGGCCTAGCACCCACTGCTGCATGTGGCGCTCCAGCTGACCCTTGACGTCCTCGAAGCACGGCGAGGTCTCGGGATCGACGATGCAGTGCAGGGCCTGGGAGATGTTCAGGCAGTGCGCCAGCGCCGCGCCAGTCAGCTGGTTGTTGATCAGCGCGGTCGCCACGCCAACCTTGGTCAGGCCGTACCAGATCGCCAGATACTCAAGGCGATTGGGCATGAACAGCGCCACGGTCTGGCCCTTGGTCAGCCCCTGCCCCTTGGCCCAGTGGGCGTAGCGATTGGCGATGGCGTCCAGTTCGGCGTAGGTGACCGACTTGCCCTCGAAGGTGATGGCCTGGCGATCACGCCACTTGTCGACGGCCGCCTCCAGATCGTCGCAGATCAGGTTGGGACTGTCGGGAGCGATGGACTTCACGCGCTTCAGCGTCCGGGACAGGCCCTTCAGGAAGCGGATTTCCCGCTTAATCTTCTGACGCAAACGCATTCATCTCTCCCTTAAACAACCATTGGAGAGCGCCGCGCGACGGGTCAAGACACGTCGCGCCGCATCGCAAACCTTTCAATGTTCGCTCAAGCTGAACAGCGATCACTCAGGATCGCCGCCCCAGCGACGATCCCCGGCCACAGGCTCAACCCGCCGCTTGGCGGCGCTGATCGTCGCGATCGGATTTCAGCTTCTCGGCCACCAGGAAGGCCAGCTCCAAAGCCTGCTCGCCGTTCAGACGCGGGTCGCAGTGCGTGTGGTAGCGGTCGGCGAGATCCGTCTCCGAGACCGCGCGGGCGCCGCCCAGGCATTCGGTGACGTTCTGGCCGGTCATCTCCAGGTGCACGCCGCCCGGATGGACGCCCTCGGCCTGGGCGATCTCCACGAAGCTCTTCACTTCGCTCAGGATGCGGTCGAACGGACGGGTCTTGTAGCCGGTCGAGGCCTTCAGCGTGTTGCCGTGCATCGGGTCGGTGGCCCAGACCACCGATCGGCCGGCCGACTTGGTGGCCTTCATCAGACGCGGCAGGCGGTCGGCGATCTTGTCCGAACCGAAGCGGCCGTAGAGGGTCAGGCGGCCCGGCTCGTTGTTGGGGTTCAGGACGTCGATCAGGCGCAGAAGGTCGTCGCCCTCCATGGTCGGGCCGCATTTCAGTCCGATCGGGTTCTTCACGCCGCGCATGAACTCGATGTGGGCGCCGTCCAGCTGGCGGGTGCGCTCGCCGATCCACAACAGGTGGGCGCTGGTGTCGTACCAGTCGCCCGAGGTGCTATCGACGCGGGTCATGGCTTCCTCGAAGCCCAGCAGCAGGGCTTCGTGGCTGGTGAAGAACTCCACCTGATGCATGCCCGGATGGCTCTGGGGCGTGACGCCGATGGCGGCCATGAAGGCCAGGCTCTCGGTGATCTTGTCGGACAGCTCGCGATAACGAGCGCCCTGCGGGCTGTCGCCGACGAAACCCAGGGTCCAGCGGTGGATGTTGTGCAGGTCGGCGTAACCGCCGTTGGCGAAGGCGCGCAGTAGGTTCAGGGTCGCGGCCGACTGACCGTAGGCCTTCATCAGGCGGTCCGGATCGGGCACGCGCTCTTGCGACGTGAAATCCATGCCGTTGATGATGTCGCCGCGATAGGACGGCAGGGTCGTCTCGCCGATGGTCTCGATCGGCTCGGAGCGCGGCTTGGCGAACTGGCCGGCGATACGTCCCACCTTCACCACCGGCTTGCCGCCGGCGAAGGTCAGCACCACCGCCATCTGCAGGATCAGGCGGAAGGTGTCGCGGATGTTGTCCGCGTGGAATTCCTTGAAGCTCTCGGCGCAGTCGCCGCCCTGCAGAAGGAACGCCCGGCCCTCGGCCACATCGCCCAGCAGGCTCTTCAGGCGGCGCGCTTCGCCGGCGAAGACCAGTGGCGGCATCTGGCGCAGGGTCTGCTCGACCCGCTCGACCGCGGCCATGTCCGGATAATCCGTGGGCATGTGCTTGGCGGGCTTGGCTCTCCAGGCGGCGGGTGTCCAGCGGGCGGTCATGACGGAGCTCGATAACTGAAAGGGCGGCGTAGATACCGCGAAAGGAACTAAAAGGCAAAATCGTGCGACTGAACACTGCGGATCCGCCAAGGCGAGAAAGTCGTGGTCGCGCTAACGCCCCGCGGCGCTCGATTTTTGCGCGATCGAACAGCCGACGGCCGCGATGACGCCCAGCGCCAGCCACCACTCCTGCCAGACGCCGAAGCTGAGGCCGCCGATCACCACATAGGCCGTCAGGGTCGCGGCCGCCATCGCGCCGTCGCGGCGGTTCTCCCCGGTCCAGGCCACGATCCGGTACAGGACCCAGGCGAAGAAGGCCGCCGCGAGAGCCGCGCCCAGCGCGCCCAGCTCCAGCCAAAGCTGCAGCGCGGCGTTGTGCGTGTGCAGCGGAATGGCCGCGCCGAAGACCCGGCTGGCGTCGATGCCCCAGCCGCGCAGGGCGTGCTCGACGATCTGGTTGGCGGCGAACGCCCATATGTTCAGCCGCGCGTCCCACGACGGCGGGGCCATGGCGTGCAGCCACGCGAACAGACCCGAGCGCACGCCCCACAGCACCACCATCGGCGCGAAGATGAACAGGGTCGAGACGGCCGGGATCATGCCGCGCACGAACGGCTTGCCGATGATCCGCGTCCCCAGCCAGGCCACACCGCCCAGCACCAGGGCCGCGCCCGAGGCGTCGGCGCTGGTGAAGTGCGAAGCGGCCAGGATCATCAGCGCCAGGGTCGCGATCAGCACGTTTCGGCCACGGAAGCCCCAGGCGTCCAGCAGTCGCACGCAGGGCCAGAACAGCAGCACCAGCGGATAGATCGGCATCGACACCTTCACCACCGCCAGATCGGGCCGAATGGGGTCGTGGGTCGCGGCCCGGATCGCCTGATAAATTCTGGCCTGCATCGCGGAATCGAGGAAGGTCAGCGCGGCCAGGGCGATCATGCCGAACAGCATCACCCGCCCGGCCAGTCGCGCTGAGCGTTGCGACAGGGTTCCGAGGGTGGCGGCCGCGGTCCCATAGAGCCCCAGCTCCAGAACCAGCTTCAGCGCGGTGAACGCGCCAATGTCCTTGCCGCGCTTCAGCGCCGACAACGCCGGCGCGGCCGGGCTCCAGCTCAGGCTGACCAGCGCCCACAGCACCAGCGGTATCAGGGCGAACATCGGCAGCAGCGGCGGACGCGAGCGCGCCAGGCTCGGCGCCGCCAGCAGGCCGACCACGGCCAGCAGGGGCGCGAAGCCCAGCGGCGCGAGGTAGCCGACCAGCGGCGTCATCACCATCAGGAAGACGGCGAGCGCCCCCAACCACCGCGTGCGGCGCTCGGGACTCTCGGCGGAGGCCACCGCCAGCGTCATCCAACCCCGCCGACTTCGACCGGCACGTACTTCTCGCGCATGGTGACCAATTCCTCGGCCAGGGTCGGGTGGACCGCGCAGGTCGAATCCCACTGGGGCTTGGTCACGCCCATCTTCACGGCGATGGCGGCCATCTGGATGATCTCGGGCGAGTCCGGGCCCACCACGTGGACGCCGACCACCTTCTGGTCGTCGGCCTTGACCACCAGCTTCATCAGGCAGCGCTCCTGGCCCCCGTAGAATGTGATCTTCATCGGCCGGAACACCGAGCGGTAGACGTCGACCGTGCCGAACGCGTGGCGGGCCTCGGCCTCGGTCATGCCGACCGCGCCGACCGGCGGCTGCGAGAACACCGCCGAAGCCACCAGTTCGTGATCGAAGCTGGTCGGGTTGTTATAGAACTCGGTCTGGGCGAAGGCCGCGCCTTCGCGGATGGCCACCGGCGTCAGGTTGATGCGGTCGGTGACGTCGCCGACGGCCCAAATGCTGGCGGCGCTGGTCTTGGAATGCGCGTCAACCGCGATCGCGCCCTTATCGTTCAGCTTCACCCCGGCCTTTTCCAGGCCCAGGCCGTGGACGTAGGGCTCGCGACCGGTGGCGAACATCACCGCCTCGGTCTCGAAGGTCAGGTCGCTGGTCAGGGTGCTGAGCAGCGTGCCGTCTTCCTGCTTCTCGATGCTGGTATGCGAGCAGCCCAACACCACCTTGATGCCGCGCTTCTCCAGCTCCTCGGCCAGGTGCGAGCGGACGTCGTCGTCGAAACCGCGCAGGATATTGGCCCCGCGATAGAGCAGAGTGGTCTCGACGCCCAGACCATTGAAGATGCCCGCGAACTCGACCGCGATGTAGCCGCCGCCGACGACCAGTATGCTCTTGGGCAGCTTCGGGATGTGGAAGGCTTCGTCCGAGGTGATCCCGAACTCCGCGCCGGGGAAATCGGGCTTCACCGGGCGGCCGCCGGTGGCGACCAGGATCTTCCGGGCGGTATAGGTCCCGGCGTCCTTACTGCCCTCCTTGGGCAGCACCTCGACGGTGTGGGCGTCGACGATCTGGGCGCGGCCGTGCAGCAAGTGGGCGCCGGCCTTCTGCAGGTTGGTGACGTAGATCCCCGACAGGCGGGCGATCTCGACGTCCTTGTCGTGCAGGAAGCCCTTCCAGTCGAACTTGGCGACTTCGATCGTCCAGCCATAGCCCTTGGCGGTCTTCAGCTGGCTGGTGACCTCGCTGGCATAGACCATGAACTTCTTGGGCACGCAGCCGCGGATCACGCAGGTGCCGCCGACCCGATATTCCTCGGCCACGGCCACCTTCGCGCCGCTCATTGCCGCCAGACGGGCCGCTCGCACGCCGCCAGAACCGGCGCCGATGACGAAGAGATCGAAGTCGTAGTCAGCCATCAAGGCCTCCGGAAACTAAGCTTGGGCGGCTTATGTAGGACGTCAGGGAACGAGGCGCACCACGCCCTCGTCCGTGCCGAACAGCGCTTCGTCGGCCAGATCGAGGAACAGGCCGTGATCGACCACGCCGGTGACACTCTTCAGCGCCGCCGCCAGCGCCGTGGGGTCCGCGATCACACCGGAAGCCATGTCGTAGATCAGGTTACCGCCGTCGGTGACCACCACGCCCCGGTCGGCCATGCGCAGGCGCGGCGGCGGCAGATCGAACTCGGCGGCGATGTCGGCCAGGCGCCAGCTGGTGTGGACGTGGCCGAAGCGGACCACCTCGATCGGCAGAGGGAACTTGCCCAGGGCGTCGACCTTCTTGGCGGCGTCGGCGATGACCACGCAGCGACTGGAGGCTTCCCAGACCAGCTTCTCGCGCAGCAGGGCCGCGCCGCCGCCCTTGATCAGGGAGAGGCCCGGACCGACCTCGTCGGCGCCGTCCACGGTCAGGTCGATGGTCTTGACGTCGTCCAGCGCCACCAACGGGATGCCCAGCTCGCGGGCCAGGGCGCCCGTGGCGTCCGAGGTCGGCACGCCGCGGATATCGCTCAGCTCGCGGGCCGCCAGCGCCTTGACGAACCAGGCGGCGGTCGAACCGGTGCCCAGGCCCACCACCATGCCGTTCTCGACGAGTTCGGCGGCGGCTTCGCCGGAGATGCGCTTCTGGTCGTCGGCGCTCATGTCTTGTCCTTCTTGCTCTTCTTGTCCTTGGCCGCCTGCTTGGCGGCGCGGAACTTCGCGGCCCAGCCGGTCTTGATCACCTGCTCGGCGCGCCCCAGGGCCAGGGCCTCGGCCGGCACGTTCTTGACGATCACCGAGCCCGAACCGGTCATCGCCCCGTCGCCCACCCGCACGGGCGCGACCAGGGCGCTGTTGGAGCCGATGAAGGCGCCCGCGCCGACATGGGTCTCGAACTTCTCGAAGCCGTCGTAGTTGCAGAAGATCGTACCGGCCCCGATGTTGGCCTTCTCGCCGATCGAGCCGTCGCCCAGGTAGCTGAGATGGTTGGCTTTGGCGCCCGCCCCGACCTTGACCTTCTTCACTTCCACGAAGTTGCCGATATGGGCTTCGCGACCGATCTCCGCGCCCGGACGCAGGCGGGCATAGGGGCCTATCAGCGCACCCTCGCCGACGCTCGCGCCTTCCAGGTGACTGAAGGCCTTGATCACCGCGCCGGTCTCGACGCTGACGCCCGGGCCGAAGACCACGAACTGTTCGACGACAGCGCCGCCGGCGATCTTGGTATCCCACGACAGATGCACGGTCTCGGGCGCGCACATGGTCACGCCCTCGGTCAGCAGGGCGTTGCGGCGGCCGCGCTGCCAGACGGCCTCGGCGGCGGCCAGCTCGGCCTGGGAATTGACGCCCTGCACCGCCGGCTCCGGCGCGAAGGCCGCGCGGGTCGAGAGCTTGCGGTCGTGGGCCAGGCCGACGACGTCAGTCAAATAGTACTCGCCCTTGCTGTTGTCGTTGCGGACGTCGGCCAGCAGGCTGAACAGCATGGCGCGGTCAGCGGCCAGCACGCCGGAATTGCAGTGCTTGACCTGCTTGGTGGCGAGGTCGGCGTCCTTCTCCTCGACGATGCGCAGCAGCACATGGCCGGGCGCCATGATCAGGCGGCCGTAGCCGGTCGGGTTGACGGCCTCGAAGCCCAGCACCGCGACGTCGGTTCCGGCCGCCATCAGGTCGAACAGCGGCGCGATCACTCCGGCGGTCGTCAGCGGGCAATCGGCATAGGTGACGACCACGTCGCCATCGAAATCGGCCAGAGCGTCCTTGGCCGCCAGC
Source organism: Caulobacter sp. FV1ye6ST (assembly GCF_058681225.1). NCBI lineage: Bacteria > Pseudomonadati > Pseudomonadota > Alphaproteobacteria > Caulobacterales > Caulobacteraceae > Caulobacter > Caulobacter sp. FV1ye6ST. Next base: position 1,355,963 of record NZ_CM178733.1, on the reverse strand, counting down.
ACGGCGTGTCCGGTGCCCAGCGGCGGATCCTGGACAACGGTCGCGTTCGGGCCGAGGCGCTTGCGGGCGCTCTCGCCGACCTGGGGGCTGTGCGCGCCGACCACGACGACGATCCGCTCGCAGTTCAGACCCTCGGCGGCGTCGATGGCCAGGTCCAGCAGGGTGCGGCCGGCGACCTTGTGCAGGACCTTCGGCGTCGGCGACTTCATCCGCGTCCCCTGGCCGGCGGCCAGGATCACGGCGGCGCGCGGACGGGGTGGGCTCGAAACGGAATCAGTCATGGACTGGCGACTCCCTGGGACGCTTCCAGCGTTGCATTAGCCGCCCAATTGGCGGAAAGGCCAGACCCATGAGCGAGCTTCATGACCTGAACGGGGCGACAATCGCCTTCGACCTCGACGGAACCCTGGTCGATACCGCGCCGGACCTGGTCGGCGCGCTGAACACCATCCTGGCTCAGGAAACCCTGCCGCCCCTGCCCTTCGACGAGGTGCGGCTGATGGTCGGGCGCGGCGCGCGCGCCCTGCTGGAGCGCGGCTTCGCCGCCGCCGGCGCGCCCATGGACGCCGAGCACGGCCCGACGCTGGTCCAGCGCTTCATCGCCGTCTACCTGGAGCGCATCGCCGACGAAAGCGCGCCCTTCCCCGGCGTGGTCGAGGTGCTTACCGAGCTGAAGGCCGCCGGCGCCAAGCTCGTCGTCTGCACCAACAAGCTGACCAACCTGTCGGTCGCCCTGCTGGACGCCGTGGCGCTGACGCCGTTCTTCGACGCCGTGGTCGGCGCGGATCTCGCTCCCGCCGCCAAGCCCGACGGCCGCCACGTAGCCGCCGCCATCGCCGCCGTCGGCGGCGATCCGGCCCGCGCCGTCATGGTCGGCGACAGCATCAACGACGCCCTCGGAGCCCGCAACGCCGGGGCGCCCTGCGTGCTGGTATCCTTCGGCTACACCGAGGATCCGGTCGAGACCCTGGGAGCCGATCTGGTCATCCACAGCTTTTTGGATGTCCCCCAGGCCTGTAAGACGCTTTTGGCCTCTTGCCCCGCGCCGAACACCGGGCTATAGGCCCCCTCCTCTCGCGGATCGGTCCCTCGCGGCCCGAACCGACAAGGCGGATGCTTAGCTCAGCGGGAGAGCACCTCGTTCACACCGAGGGGGTCGCAGGTTCAATCCCTGCAGCATCCACCATTCTCCTCTTCCCGAAAATTCAGATAGATAGCGAAGAAGGCCCGGCCTTGGCTTCGGCCTAGGTTTGCTGGCGCCCCTTGCCCTATTGGCGTGCGGACCGGCGGGTCGAGCCGCCGGCCGTTCCTTCAAAGCCGCCGCTGGCCTAGTCGCGTGGCTCCAGGTCGAAGTGCGGCTTGCCCTCGCCGCCGTCCTCGGCCCGGTTCAGCACCTTGTCCTCCCGGGCCGCGCTGATCAGCACCTGGACGCCGCGATAGCGGATGCCCACGCCAGTGCTGACGCACGTCGTGGGCAAGTCCTTCTCCGACATCTTCACCCAGGTGTCGGAGTTGAAGGTGATCGCCGCCGGCAGGTAGGCGGCATCGCCCTTCTCCGTCGCCTCCTTGGCCATGAAATCCAACAGATGGTCGATGTCTTCGCGCTTCATGGGTTGGCGATACGCGGGTCGAGCCGGGTCGGCCGGAAGTTACGTCCCGGAATCCACGGATATGTTTGGCGGTGACATGTGCAACGCCAAGTCGCTTACGCGGCACTTGGGATCGCGCGACGGCATACCAGGATTCAGGCCGATGCGGCGATCGAGCCCCCGTCAGCGGGTCTTCCGCAGCGCAGCCGGCGCCAGCGCCCGGGGCGTGAAGCGGGCTTCGCGGATCGCGCCCTTGAAGTAGTCGACCTTGTTCATGCGGGCGCCGACCGAGCTGCGGCCCTGGCCTTGCGGCGCGTAGGCGATGTCGGCCTCGCCCTGCAGTTCGCCGTTGACGAACGACCGATAGGTCTTGCCGTCATAGCTCTGGGCCACCCAGTACCAGGGGCCGATCGGATAGGTCTTGTCCAGGAACAGCAGGGTCTGCTTGTAACCCTGCCCCGTGGCGAAAGCGTCCAGGCTCCAGGCGCCGTCCTTGATGCGGATCTCGAACAGGATGCGCGTGACCGAAAGCGGGGCGCCGGGCGTCGGGTCCTCCTCGTTGAGGTGGAACCAGCGCTGGGCGAAGACGCCGCCGTCGGGGCGGAACAGGGCCTCGAAAGTGAACTGGCCCATGCCCGCCAGCGGGTGCTTGCCGATGACCAGGCGGTCGTCGACGCCGTCGAACTGGACAGCCTTGCCATAGGGGCTGTCGACCAGGGTCGGGTCGCCCTCCACCACTGTGTCGACGCCGCCGATGTTGGAGAGGCGATCGAAAACCCAGCGGGTCGAACCCGGGAGCCGGGTCATCGCTTCGGCGCCGCCAGCCAACAAGCCGCCAGCGAAGGCGCCGCCGCCGACCAGGACTTCGCGTCGTCGCAAACCGCCCATCATTCTACTCCTCAAACCGGACTCCAGCCCGATATCAGCTTCGGAACCGTATAGGTCCGCCGCCTCGGAAAGCGAAACGGCGCTGCTCCGAAGAACCGCGCCGCGCATGAGATTTAGAAGGTGTAGCGGAAGCCGGCGAAGAACTCGCGGCCGGTCTCGTGGTAGAACGACACCAGCTGGCTGCTGTCGTAATACTGGTCCTGCTTCTCGTTGGTCAGATTGACCCCCTCGAGGGTGAAAGCGAAGTTCTTGTTCAAGGTGTAGGTCAGCGAGGCGTCGAAGTTCAGCGTCGCCTTGGTGCCCTCGACGTCCGAACCGTTACGGCCCGGGATCTGGGTCAGGTACTTGGAGCGATAGGCCGCCGAGACGCGGCTGCTGATTTTCTTGTTCTCGAAGTAGAGCGTGGCGTTATAGCTGTCCTTCGAGAGGTTGGTCAGCGGGCCGATGGCCGCCACCGCGCCGGTCGAGGACAGGTACGTCACGTTCGACGTCACGTGGGTGTAGTTGCCCAGGAAGCCGAACTTGTCGAACGGCGCCGGCAGGAAGGTGAAGGGCTGCTGGTAGTTGATCTCGAAGCCCTTCAGCGGACCGCCGGGCGTGTTGACCGAGGTGCTGAACTGCCAGACCGGCAGGCTGGGCGAGCAGCCCGGGGTGGTGCCGCAGGCCGCGACCGCCGCGCTGTCGGGCAGGCCGAACGGGTTCTGGTCGAAGGTCGACAGCGCCGAGGTATAGCTCTGCACGAACGTCGAGATGTCCTTGTAGAAGTAGGCGAAGGACAGCAGGCCGCCCGGCTGGAAGTACCACTCGACGGCGGCGTCGGCGGTCTTGGCGCGGTACGGATCCAGGAACGGGTTGCCCGAGGTCACCGACTTGGTCGAACCCGTGCCGATGTTCACGCCCGGCGTCAGCGAGCCGAGGTTCGGACGCGACATGACCTTGGCGGCGCCGAAGCGCAGCAGCAGGTCTTCACGCGGCTCGACGACCACGTTCATGGCCGGCAGCACGTCGGTATAGGCGCGCGTGGCGGTGGTGGCCGAGATCGTCTGGTAGTTCACGCCGTTGACGCTCGACGGGACGACGCCGTAGCCGAGCGCCTTCTGGCGGGTCTTCACGTAGCGCACGCCCACATCGCCGCGCACCGGCACGCCGCCGACGTCGAACTTGAAGTCGCCCTGGACGTAGCCCGTCGTGTCCCACTCATCGATCGAGTAGTTGCTGCCCAGGCTGGGTTCGCGACCCAGGTTGTAGATGCCGCAGCCCTGGGTGAAGCAGGAGTTGCCGAACGGGCTGACCCAGACCGTGCCCGGCGTGGTGGTGACGGTCTTGCCGTAGCTGGCGTCGTCCATGTGCAAGGCCGCGATGGCCTTGTTCAGGTCCGGCGTGATCCACGAGGAGACGTTGCCACCCGGGATCTTCAGACTGGAGAAATCGATCGTCTCGGCATAGCTGGACCGCGGCACGTTCTTCAGGTCCGTCGACGAAACCGGGTTGATATTTGCGGTCGTGCCGTTCGAGCGGGCGAAGGCCGTGCTCTCGACGCCATAGGCCTTGTAGGACAGGCCGCCCTTCAGCTTGAAGGCGTCGCTGAAGTCATAGGCCAGGTCGAACTGGCCGGTCTTGTAGCTGTTGTCGACATAGCCCTGGACCATGCGGATCTCGGCCAGGGTCCAGGCGTCGGCGTTGACGGTGTCGCCGGTGCCGTACTTGATCACCGGATAGGCGTCGCCGCCGCTGTAGTCGAAGCTGTAGCCCTGGACGTTGTACTGGTCCCACTGGACCGTGTTCTGGACCGGGTTGGAGAAGGTCGACTTCGAGAAGCCGAGCACGCCCTTGGCCTTGAACTTGTCGGTGAACTGGTGCTCCCCGGCCAGGGTGAACTGGCGGAACTCGGTCTCCAGCTCGTCGTGGCGCTGCTCGGTCTTCAGGTCGACGTTGTTCCACGTCCCCTTGGTCATGACCGAGAGGCCAGAACGGGGGTTGGTCACCGTGTAGTCGACCACGTCGACCTGGTTGATGCCGCATGAGGGCGCCGAGGTCGCCGTACAGGCGCCGGCGGTCTGTGGCGTGAAGGTCTCAAGGAAGTCCTCGTTACGCTCGCCCTTGAAGTCGGCGTACAGCACGTCGAACGAAACCGTGGTCTTGTCGTCCGGAGCCCATTGCAGCGACCCGGTCATGCCCAGGCGGTCCTGCTTGTTCTTGTACCAGTCGAAACGCGGGATGCGCGGGTGGACCGCGCCATTGGCCTCGGCGCAGGCGGCGGCGTTGGTGGCGCAGGTCACGCCCTTCACGCTGCGGAAGCCCGGCGCGGCCGCCGTACCCGTCTGCCAGCGCACCGTGCTCGTGCCTTCGTCCAGCAGGTCGCGCTTGGAATAGGCGATCGAGAACAGGGCGCCGATGGTGTCGTCGCGCCAGGTGTTAGAGATCAAGGCCGCCACGCGCGGCGAGGCCTTCTTGGCCTGGTCGTTGTAGCCGTACTTGCCCGACACCGCGAAGTTGAAGCCGCGCTTGTCGAACGGATGGGCGGTGTTCAGGTCGACGGTCGCGCCCAGCGAGCCCTCTTCGGTCTCGGCCGAGGCGGTCTTCTGCACCGTGATGCGGTTGAAGAGGTCCGAAGCGAAGACGTTGAAGTCGAACGAGCGGCTGCGGTTGGTGCCGCCCGAGGCGTCGGTGCCGCCCGAGGTGGTGAGCGCTTCCATGCCGTTGATGCGCACGCGGGTGAATTGGGCGCCCAGACCGCGGACCGAGATCTGGCGGCCTTCGCCGGCGTCACGCGAGATCGCGACGCCCGGGATGCGCTGGATGGATTCGGATAGGTTCAGGTCCGGGAACTTGGCCATGTCTTCGGCGTAGATGGCGTCGACGGCCGCCGCCGAGGAGCGTTTGACGTTCAGGGCCTGCTGGAGACTGTTGCGAAAGCCCGTGACGACCACCGCCTCGACGGTGTCGTCGCCCGCCGGAGCGGGGGCCGCCTGTTGCGCTTGCGCCGCGCCGGCCGCCAGGGCGAAAACTAGACCCGCGGCGCCCGTCAGCAGGCGATCACGCAGGGCAAAACTCTTGGATGAAGCCATTATCTCGTACCCTCCCAGGTTGGTGTTCTTGATGACACCGGTATCATTGTCTTCACATGCTGCGATTGGTTTCCATTTTTTGCAAGCCCACAGGCGGAATAATGGGCGGGTGCGCCTATGCTGTGACACCGCCAACACCCAATGGCGCGGCTGATGGACAACTTTTCAAAATCTGACATTCTATTCCAAATAATGAATATCGCTGACCCCATGAGCGTCGGCGCGTCGAGGAAATCGCCAGTGCCCGTGACCCCGCGTTCAAAGCCCATCCGTCAGGCCGGCCTCGCCGCCTTGCTATGCGCCACGGCCCTGTGCGCCATCGGGGCGCCGGTCCTGGCCGCGCCGAAGCGCCCCGCGGCGGACGCCGCGCAACTCCCTGCTCCGGCCGACGTGCTGGCGGTGCTGAACCGCGCCAACAAGGCCCAGATCGACGCCATGCGGGCCGAGCCGATCCCCGTCACCACCGGCGGCGCGGTGCGCGAGATGTCCTCCAACTGGGTGTCGGCGACCTATTATGTCGGCGCGGCGCGTCTGGCGCGGGCGACGGGCGACGCCGAAACGCTGAAGTTCCTGACCGACGCGGCCGAGCACTACAACTACGCCCTGCGCGGCGCGAAGAACGGAAAGGCCATGCTGAACGCCGACGAGATGGCGATCGGCGACCTCTATGAGGAGCTCCACGCCCGTCGCGGCCAAGAAGGCGTGATCATGCCCCTGCGCCAGCGCCTTGACTGGGCCCTGCCCCACCTGGCTCGCCAGCCGATCCCCGAGCATCTGGTCTGGTGGTGGAGCGACGCGCTGTTCATGGCCCCGCCCGTGCTGGCGCGGATGAGCGCCCAGACCGGCGACAAGAAGTACCTCGACGCCATGGACAAGCAGTGGTGGCGCACCTTCGCGCGCCTCTACAGCCCGGACGACAGCCTCTATTTCCGCGACGAGCGCTTTATCGAGCGCCGCGACGAGCAGGGCCGCAAGCTCTTCTGGTCGCGCGGCAACGGCTGGGTGATGGCCGGCGCCGCGCGTGTGCTGGAATCAATGCCGGCCGACTACATCTCCCGGCCCCGCTACGTCGCGATCTTCCAGGCCATGGCCAAGCGGGTCGCCGGCCTGCAGCGCGCCGACGGCCTGTGGGCGTCCAGCCTGATGCAGCCGGAGAAGTTCCCGGAGGCCGAGACCTCCGGCTCGTCGTTCTTCGTCTACGCCCTGGCCTGGGGCATAAACCATGGACTCCTCGACCGAGCGACCTACCAGCCGGTGGTCGTGAAGGGCTGGAACGGCCTTCAAAAGCAGGTGCTGCCCAGCGGCATGATCGGCGCGGTGCAGAAGACCGGCGACCAGCCGGTGCCGACGGCCGCCGACGACATCGGTCCCTACGGCACGGGCGCCTTCCTGCTGGCCGGGCTGGAGGTGATGAACCTGGGCAAGCCCGTCACCGCCCTGCCCCTGGCCGAGCCGCCGCGTGACTCGGCCGACTTCGTGGCCGCCTCGACGCCCGTGCCGCCCGTACCGCGCACCGTTCGAGGGCCCGAGGAAGAGGCCCGCCACGCCACCGAGATGAAGGCCGTCGCCGCCCTCGCCTACGATCCGGCGATCGAGGGGCCCGGCCTGGCGCCCGCCCAGGTTCCGCCCGCCGCGCCGGGCCAGCCGACGCCGCCGAAGATGATCTACCGCATGGCCCCGCCGCCGGCCGGCCAAGACAAGCCACGCGCCACCGTCCGCTACGCGCCTGAGCGCTATGACGACATCCTGTGGGAAAACGACCGCACGGCCCACCGCATCTACGGCCCGGCCCTGGAGCAGTTCGAGCCCCCCTCGACCTCGGGCATCGACGCCTGGGGCAAGAGCGTCCGCTACCCGTTCATGACCCGCCAGCTACGCACTGGCGACCAGCACGCCTATCACGGCGAAGGCATCGACTATTACAACGTCGGGACCTTCCGCGGCGCGGGCGGCTTGGGCGTCTGGGACGGCGGCAAACTGTGGGTGTCGCGCAACTGGAAGGACTATAAGATCCTGAAGGACGGCCCCGACGCGGCCTCGTTCAAGGTCAGCTACGCGCCCTGGAAGGTCGCGGAAAAGCGCGAGGTCTGGGAGAGCCGGACCTTCACCCTGCCGATGGGCACGAACTTCACGCGGATGGTCTCGACCTTCGGCTCGAACGCCAAGGGGCCGATCACCGTGGCCCTGGGCGTCACCAAGAAGCCGACCGCGAAACAGGCTGGCGACCTGCGCGCCGACAAGGCCAAGGGCGTGTTCTCGTTCTGGGATGTCACCGATCCCGACAAGGGCACGATGGGCGTGGCCCTGCTGGTCGACCCCAAGCAGATCGTCGGGGTGACCGAGACCGACACGGACTGGCTGGTGCTGGTCAAGGTCGAGCCGGGCAAGCCGTTCGTCTACTATATGGGCGCGGCCTGGGACAAAGGCCTCGACTTCCACAGCCGCGCCGACTGGGAGACCTACGTCTTCGCGCGGAAGCCCGACTTCAACCCGAGTCACTAGGCGATGGACCGCCGCCAGTTCCTGGCCGTCGCGGGCGCTGGCGCGAGCCTGACCGCCGGCGCGGCCAAGGCCGCTCCGAATACAGCTCGCATCGCCGCGCCGCGCGTCGACCAGATCGACAGCCCACTGGGCCTCGACAATCCGCGGCCGCGCTTCTCGTGGACGATCGAGGCGGATGGCGGACGCGACGTTAAGCAGAGCGCCTATCGCCTCCGCGTGGCCGCCAGCCGCGCGGCGCTGACCGGCGGTCCGTTCCTTTGGGACAGCGGCAAGGTAGAGTCCGACGACACCTTCGATATCACCTATGCCGGACCACGGCTGGCCTCGCGCCAGCGCTGCTGGTGGCGGGTCGAGGCGTGGGATGGTGACGGCAAACCCGTTCGCGCCTCCGCACCCGCCTGGTGGGAAATGGGTCCGCTGGAGCCCTGGTCCGCCAGCTGGCTGGAGGCCGAAACCCCAGCCATGCGCGAAGAACGCCTGGAGGGGGTGTACTGGGTCTGGGGCGAGACGGATGACGCCAAACCCCGCCGGTTCCGCTGGCGCTTCGACATGTCGGCCGACGTGGTCTCGGCCATCGTCAGCGTCTGCGCCAAGGACAGCCTGAACGGCCTGTGGGTGGACGGCGCCAATCTGATCAAGCCTGGCGACCGCGCCGCCTGGGGCCAGGGTCCCAGCTTCGTCCTGCCTCGTCTCACGCCTGGCTCGCACGTGTTGACGGTCGAGGCGGGCCTGCGCCTGGACGAGCCGCGCCCGGTGCTGGGCGGCGCCCTGGCCGTGCGGCTGACACTCACCAAGGCCGACGGTTCGGTCACGCGCATTCATGCCAAGGAAGGTTGGCGCACGGCGTTGGACGCGCCGGACGGCTGGCGCGAGGCCAGCTTCGACGATGCCGCTTGGCCAGCGGCGGTTTCCGCCCGCACCATCCCGCCGTGCCATCCCTGGGTCACCGGCCCGGCCGTGCGCCTGCGCCGCGCGTTCCGGCTGGACAAGCCCGTCGCCAGCGCCCGACTCTACGCCACGGCGCTTGGCGGCTACGAGGCTCGGCTGAATGGGAAGAAGGTCGGCGATCGCCTGTTGACGCCGGAGTCAACAGACTTCCGCGGCCGCGCCCTCAGCCAGGCCTACGACGTCACCGACCTGGTGGAGGCCGGCGACAACGTTCTGGGCGCTCTGGTCGCCGACGGCTGGTTCGGCAGCCCGTTCGGCTTCCTGGACCTGCGCTACGCCTTCGGCCCGCCGCCGCGCCGGTTCTCGGGCCTGCTGGAGGTGACACACCCCGACGGCTCGATGACCCGCATCGCCACGGACGGCGACGGCTGGAAGCTGGCCCCCTCGGCGGTGCTGAAGGCCGAGATCTATGACGGCGAGACCCACGATGCGCGCCTGGACGAGACAGGCTGGGACGCACCGGGCTTCGACGATCGCGCCTGGTCCTCGGCGCGCAAAGGCGAGGCGCCGCCGGTCCATGTCGCCGCCCAGCCGGGTCCCGGCATATGCGCGATCCAGGTCCTGAAGCCGACACGGATCACCACGCCCAGACCCGGCGTCCGCATCGTCGACTTCGGCCAGAACTTTTCCGGCTGGTGCCGAATCCGCGCCAAGGGCGCGGCGGGCGACACCATCACCCTACGCCATGCCGAGGCGCTGAAGCCGGACGGGACGCTGAACACCGCCTCCAACCGCCGGGCGCTGCAAGCCGACACCTACATCCTGCGTGGAGACTCGGCCGGCGAGACGTGGCAGCCGCGCTTCACCTTCCACGGCTTCCGCTATGTCGAGGTCACCGGCCCGCTGACCGACATCGAGGGCGTCGTCCTGCACAGTGACGCGGCCCTGACCGGCGCGGCGCGGATCGACCATCCGCTGGTGCGGTCGATCGTCAACAACACCCTGTGGAGCCAGCGCGGCAACTTCCTCGGCATTCCCACCGACTGCCCGCAACGCGACGAGCGAATGGGCTGGACCGGCGACGCCCAGATCTTCTGGGACGCGGCGGCCTTCAACATGGACCTCGACGCCTTCACCCGCCGGTTCATGGGCGACGTGCGGGCCGGTCAGGCGCCGACCGGCGAGATGCCCGACACCGCGCCCTTCTGGGCCCTGGGCCAAAACACCCCCGGCTGGGCGGACGCGGCGGTGATCCTGCCCTGGACGGTCTGGCGGCGTTACGGCGACACCGGCATCATCAGCGAGAACTGGGACGCCATGGACCGCTGGAGCCGACGGCTCCTCGCGCTCAATCCCGACCACGTCTGGCGCAACGCGCGGGGCATGGACTACGGCGACTGGCTGTCGGTCGACGCCAAGAGCCGCTCGGACATCACCACGCCCAAGGCGCTGGTCTCGACCGCCTATTGGGCCCACTCGACCGACCTGCTGGCCCAGATGGCCAAGGCCACCGGTCGTGACGCCGACGCCGCACGCCTGACCGCCCTGCGCGCCAGAATCGGCGAGGCCTTCGCTCGCGAATTCGTGCGGCCGGATGGCGGGGTCGGCAATGACAGCCAGACCAGCCACATCCTGGCCTTGCGCTTCGGCCTCATGCCGGCCGCCCTGCGCCAAGCCTCGGCCGGTCGCCTGGCCGCCGACATCCGCCGGCGCGGGACCAAGCTGTCGACTGGCTTTGTGGGCACGCCCTACATCCTGGACGCTCTGGCCGACCACGGCCACGCCGACCTCGCCTATGGCCTCTTGCTACAGACCGACCTGCCCTCGTGGGGCTACCAAGTCGGCCAGGGGGCGACGACGGTGTTCGAGCGCTGGGACGGGCTGAAGGACGGCGTCGTCACGGGCTCGCTGAACCACTATGCTTTCGGCGCGGTCTGCGGCTTCATCTGGCGACGGATCATCGGCATCGACGCGCTGGAGCCCGGCTTCCGCAAGATCGCCATCCGCCCGCTGACCGATCCGCGCCTCCCCGCCGCCGGCGGCGACTACGAGTCCGTGGTTGGCCGGATCTCCAGCGCCTGGAAGCGAACGAGCGCAGGCGTCCGGCTCGACGTCATCATCCCGCCCAACACCACGGCTCGCGTCGAGCTGCCGACCCGCGTCGTCGAGATTGGCTCGGGCTCGCACACCTTCACCTTCAGCGCCTGAGGCTTCCCATGCAGAGACGCGCCCTCCTCCAGCTCGGTCTGGTCGCCGCCTCCGCGCCCACCCTGGCGCTGGCCGCCGGCAAGGCGATCCTGGCCAACGCCCATGGCGCGGTCGGCGACGGCAAGACGCTGAACACCAAGGCCATCCAGGCCGCAATCGACGAGGCCGCCAAGACCGGCGCGACGATCGCCTTCAAGCCCGGCGCCTATCGCACCGGTTCGATCTTCCTGAAGTCCGGCGTCACCCTGCGTCTCGACAAGGGCGTCACCCTGTTGGGCTCTCAGAACCTCGCCGACTATCCCGAACTCCCCACCCGCGTGGCCGGCATCGAGCTGACCTGGCCGGCGGCGCTGATCAATGTCTACAAGCAGAAGAACGTCCGCATCGTCGGCGACGGCACGGTGGACGGCGACGGCAAGGTGTTCTGGGACAGCTACTGGGCCCTACGCCGGAAGTACGATCCCAAGGGCCTGCGCTGGGCCGCCGACTACGACTGCAAGCGCCCGCGCCTGATCCAGATCTTCGACAGCCAGGAGATCGAGCTGGCCGGCCCGCGCCTGCGCCGCGCCGGCTTCTGGACGGTGCATGTCTGCTACTCGCACTACATCCACATCGCCGACCTGGAGATCCGCAACAACGAGGGCGGGCGCGGGCCGTCGACCGACGGCGTCGACATCGACTCCTCGCACGACGTGCTGGTTGAGCGGGTCGACGTGGCCTGCAACGACGACGCCCTGTGCATCAAGGCCGGCCGCGACGCCGACGGCCTGCGGGTAGCCCGGCCGACCCGCGACATCGTCATCCGCGACTGCGTGATCCGCGACGCCTCGGCCGGGATCACCTTCGGCAGCGAGACTTCCGGCGGCTTCCACGACATCAAGGTCTCGGGCCTGAAGGTGCATCACCCCACGCCGGTCGGCATCCTGTTCAAGTCGGCCCATACGCGGGGCGGCCAGATCTCGAACATCGACATCAGCGACATGCAGCTACAGGACGTGCCCACCGTCTTTCGCGTGAACCTGAATTGGAACCCGTCCTACAGCTACGCCGAGATCCCGGCGGGCATGACGGACGTTCCGTCCTACTGGAGGGTCATGACCCAACCCGTGCCGCGCGCGCAGGGCCTGTGCCGCCTCAGTGACGTACGGGTCAGCAAGGTCAAGTCGGTCGGCGCCAAGACCGCCTTCGAGGTCGCCGCCTTCGTCGAGGCGCCGCTGGAGCGCTTCGCGTTCGAGGATCTTGATCTGGACGTCCAGGCCGCCGGCAAGATCGCCGACGCCAAGGACTGGCGCTTCACCCGTTGCCGGATCGACACGCTCGACGGCAAGAAGCCCGAGGTGGTCGAGTCCTCGGGCGTGGTGGGGCTGTAAGAGGGAAAAGGCCCCAGCGCTGGAGCGCCGGGGCCTGAATCCTAGTGCTTGGCCACTTCGACCGCATAAACATGGTTCGCGCCATGCATGTTCGAGGTGAACACGATCCACTTCTGGTCCGGCGTGAAGGTCAGGTTCGGCTCCAAGCGGTAGTCGTGGGCCGACATGTCGACCAGACGCTCCGAAGCCATCTTCTCGGGCGTGATCAGGTCGTCGGTGTAGTACTGGGTGGCCGCGTCACGCGGGGTCTCCGGCTTGAAGACGTAGATCCACTTCCCGTCCGGCGCATGGGCGACCATGTCGGCGTCGCCGCCGTCGCCGGCGAACAGCGTCCCGTCGGCCGAGACGTTGTAGTGCACCGACCACTCGTTCTGCTCGACCCGGCGCCACAGGCGCTTGCCGGTGGCGATCTCGTAGCCGCCGATCCAGAACACCTGGCCGCGCGGGGTCTGCAGATCGTACCAGATCCACTTGCCGTCGGCGCCGAAGAACTCATGGCCGGCGATCTCGAAGTTCATGGTCCGGGTGTGGATCTTGGTCAGGGCCGAGCCGTCGGAGCGGATGGTCCAGATGCGGTCCACGCGGTGCCAGGGTCCCTCGTGGCAGAACATTACCAGGGTCGGGTCGGTCGGCGAGAACTGGGCATGGCCCAGCCACTTGTCCGAGGCGTGGACGACTTTTCGCTCGCCGGTCTTCAGGTCGAGCGTGAAGATCTCCATCGGCGTCGGCGTCTCGAAGCGTTCGGTCATCCGCACGCCCTTGGCCTTGGCGAAGGAGAGCGGCTTGCCGTCCGGGCCGTTGGCCGCGTACTCGGCCTGGCCAAAGCGCTTGAGATCGTCCGCGGTCTTGGGCTGCAGCGGCTTGCCGCCGTAGGTGACGACGCCCAGCAGTTGGGTCTCGTCGGCGTTGATCGAGACGATCTGGCCCTGGGCCAAATTGCCGACGACCTTGGCCTTACCGCTGTCGATGTCGAGGGCGTGGATCGTCTTGGCGCGATCCACCGGCTGGCCTTCGCCCGGGGCGGTTACCGAATAGTAGAGCCGCCGCGATTTGCGGGCGAAGAACAGCAGGTCGGCGCCCTTGCTGTTGGCTAGCGGCGTCAGCTTGAAGGTCTTCAGGTCCACGAGGGCGATGCCGGCCGGCGTTGTGATCGCCAGCTTGTCGCCCCGGGGCGTGTAGCCATTCTGGTGGAAATAGAGGTTCTTGCTGCCCGCCTCCTCCGAAAGCCGCACGATGCGGTGGCCGGTCTTCGGGTCGATCCAGTCCTCGGGAGGGGTGGCTATCGGCCCGGCGGGCGTCGGCGCCTCATCCGTTTGCCCGGCCAGAGCCGGCGTGGCCAAAGCGGCCGCCGCCAGGCCCAGGATACTTCTGCGATCGATCACGTCGAATGCTCCAAAAAGATGGGCCTGGGGCGGGGAAAGGACCACCCCAGGCCCTAGGAGGAGGCCTAGAAAGAAGAAAGCGGTCAGTAGGTCCAGCGGACGCCGAGCAGGATCTCGCGGCCGGTGTGACGGTAGTCGCTGACCCGGTCGGCGGTGTCGACATAGGCGTCGGTGAACTTGTCGCCCAGGTTGATGCCTTCCAGGGTGATGACGAAGTTGTCGCGCAGCTTATAGCTCGACGAGAAGTCGTAGTACGTGCTGCCGTGGGTGCCGCCCATGTTGTTGCCGTTCGAGCCCGGGAAGGCCGTCAGGAACTTCGACCGCTTCGCCAGCGAGGTGCGGGCGCTGAACTTGCCGCGCTCGAAATAGATCGTGGCGTTGGCCGTCGTCTTCGACTGGCCGGTCAGGGTGTTGTACTTCGGCGCGGCCTTGGTGCCGTAGTTCACCTCGGAGTCGACATAGGTGAAGTTGCCGATGAAGCCGAAGCCCCGCAGATAGTCGGGCAGGAAGTTGAACGGCTGCTGGTACTGGAACTCGACGCCCTTCAGCCAACCGCCGTCGCCGTTGTACGGACGGGTCACGTCGAAGATGTCCGAGCCCACGGCCCCGGCGCTGGTGATGATGCTCTCCGGCAGGCCCAGCGTGTTGTAGACGGCGCGGCTGGTCTGGCTGGCGATGAAGCTGTCGATCTTCTTGTAGAAGACCGCCACGGACAGCAGCGACTCCGACGCGAAGTACCACTCGGCCGCCAGGTCGAAATTGGTCGCGCGGAACGGCTCCAGGTCCGGATTGCCGAAGTTGACAGTGCGGGTCGTGGCGCTGACCGAACCACCCGGAGTCAGGCTGCCCAGGGTCGGGCGGGCCATGACCTTGGCGATGCCGCCCCGCAGGATGAAGTTGTCGCGCGGCTCCAGCGTGATGTTCATCGATGGCAAAACGTCCGTGTAGTCGTTCTTCATCGTGACGTAATTGGTGTTGTTATTCACGAAGCCGCCGGCCGTGACCTGGGTGTGGGCCACACGGAAGCCGAAGTCCGAGCGCAGCGGGGTGCCGCCGAAGATGGTCGCGTCGACGACCGCCTGGCCGAAGCCGCTCAGGTCGTCCTCCGACACGTCGCGGGTGTCGCCCGTCTGCACGATCAGCGGATAGCTGAGCAGCTTAGTGTAGGCGACGGCCTTGTCGATGTCGGCCACCACGTAGCTGCGGTCGCCGCCCGGGAACGGGAAATCGCGGCCGAACGAGACGACCTTCGAGAACGCGCCGACGCCGACGATCTGGTTGGCGCCGGTCAAGGTCTGGTTGCGGCTCGCGTCGCGATACTTGACCACGTACTGCTGGGCGTCGACGCCGCCCCGCAGCTTCAGGTGCTCATCGATGTCGAACTCCAGCGCGCCATTGACGGTGCGCACGATGTTCAGCGCCGTGCTCTCGCGCGAGCGCATCTCGGTCAGGGTGAAGTTGGCCGGATTGGCGACGTCGAAGCCGTAGGTGATGATCGGTGTGCGATCGTTGGCGCGAGCGTCATAGACGTAGCCGTTGACGTCGTTGCGATCGAGCTGGAACGAGATCTGCTCGGGCATGCGGTAGTCGGAATTGGCCACGCCGACGCGGATCTGGCCGCGCAGGCGATCGGTGAACGCGTACTTCCCGGCCAGGGTCACCTGGGTGAAGGTCGTGTGGTCGCGCTGGGTGCCGTTCTCCGAACGGACGTCGACCTTGTCGAACACGCCGTAGGTGAAGGTGTTGCGGTCGTTGAGCGCGTAGTCGCGGACGATCGTCGAGCCGACGCCGGCGGCGTTGGATCGGCTGAACGAGATGGCCTCCAGGTTCGGGCTTTCGGTGAACTGGTTGAGGTCCGAATACAGGACGTCCAGCGACAGCTCCGACTTCGCGTTCGGACGCCACTGGGTCGAGAAGGTGACGCCTAGGCGCTCGGAGTCGATTTTCGAGGCCGTGTAGCGCGGGATGCGCGGGTAGAAGGCGTTCTGCACCTTGGCCAACTCGTCCGGCGTCGCGCACTTGCTGCAGCTGGCGAAGTTGTCGGTCGCATCGGCGCCTTGCCAGCGCGTGGTGTTGAAGCCCTCGGCCACCGGCTGGCGCTTCGAATAGGCTACCGAGGCCAGGACGCCGAAGGTCTGGTCGGGATTGGACCAGCTCAGCAGGCCGGCGACGCGCGGCAGGACGCGATCGGTGATGCTGTTGAGGCTGCCCTCGGCCGAGGCGGCGGCCTTGAAGCCCTTGTAGTCGAACGGGCGACCGCTCTGCAGATCGACCGTGGCGCCTAGCGAGCCTTCCGAGATGTCGGCCGACTGGGTCTTGCGCACCGTGATGCTGTTGAACAGTTCCGAGGCGAAAACATTGAAGTCGAAGCCGCGGCTGCGGTTGCCGCCGCCCGTGGCGATGGCCTCCACGCCGTTGATGCGCACGCGGGTGAAGTCGGCGTTCAGGCCACGTACGGTGATCTGGTGACCTTCACCGCCGACGCGGTCGATGGTCACCCCCGGCAGACGCTGGATGGCTTCGGCCAGGTTCTGGTCCGGGAAGGCGGCGATATCCTCGGCCAGGATGGCGTCGACGGCGCCGATGCTGGTGCGCTTGACGCCCAGGGCCTTGCTCAAGCTGGAGCGGTAGCCGGTGACGACGATCTGCTCGACTTCAGAGGCCGCTTCGGCGGCGGGCGCGGTCTGGGCGTGCGCACCGGCGGCGGCGAGCAGCGACGCGGCGAAAGCGCCGCTGGCCATCAGGTTTTTGCGAAATTTGGCCGAGGTCATGGTTTCTCCCCTCAACCGGTTTGATACCGGTGTCGTTTAATGCTCCACAAAATATCATAATGTGGAACTGTTGCTCACACCTTGCAACAGAACGCGAAAGCCTGCAACTCTGGTATTACCAATCCGATGCGTCTTCAGCGTCTTCGGCTAACTAGGTTAAATGAGGAAACGACCATGAACTGGCAAAAAGCGTTTGTTTTTGCTGGCCTTATCGCTGGAGTTACCAATTCAGCGGTGGCGGCGGAGGCGAGTAAGCCGCTGGCGTTTCCAGGCGCGGAAGGCTTCGGCCGTTTCGCCGAGGGCGGCCGTGGCGGCAAGGTGATCAAGGTGACCAACCTGAATGACTCAGGCCCCGGCTCCCTGCGCGCCGCCGTCGAGGCCGACGGTCCGCGCATCGTGGTCTTCGACGTTGGCGGCGTGATCCGCCTGAAGAGCGACCTGAAGATCGCCAACGACCACATCACCATCGCCGGCCAGACGGCGCCCGGCTATGGGATCACCCTGCGCGACGCCCAGTTCCTGATCCACGCCAACCACGTGATCGTCCGCTACCTGCACGTCCGGGTCGGCGACGTCGCCGGCAAGGAGTATGACTCGATCTCGCTGGGCGGCGGATCGGACATCATCCTCGACCACATCTCGTCGGGCTGGTCGATCGACGAGAGCCTGTCGGTCACCCAGAAGGTCACGCCCGAGGTCAAGCACCTGACCAATGTCACGGTCCAGTGGTCGCTGATCGCCGAAAGCCTGAACCACTCGCTCCATGAGAAGGGCGAGCATGGCTATGGCAGCCTGATCCAGGGCTCGTTCGGGGCCAAGTACAGCTTCCACCACAATCTGTGGGCTCACCACGAGGCGCGGATGCCCCGCATCGGCAACTACGCCGGCGCGAAGGACGACGCCGAGGGCATCACCTTGGATTTCCGCAACAACGTCTTCTACAACTGGGGCCAGGGCGCCACGACGGACTTCTACAACTGGGAGCCGGGCGTCAGCCGCGGCTACTCGATGGACCCGTTCTACGGTCGTCCCGACAACGCCTCGAAGTTCGCGGCGGGCGAGGACCTCAACACCAACTCGACGACCCACTCCAACTTCGTGGGCAACTACTACATCCAGGGCGCCAACACCGGCGGCCCGCTGGCGCTCTACATCCGCAACAAGAGCGGCCTGACCCACTTCGCCGGCAACTACATGGACGACAAGATGGTGGACGACCAGAAGAGCCTGGTCCTGGCCTCGTCCAACGCGCCGGGCGAGCACGTGGTCGACACGCCCTTCCCGTTCGGCGCCGTGGTCACCCAGTCCGCGCCCGACGCCTACAAGGCGGTGCTGGCCAAGGCCGGCGCCTCGCGCAAGCGCGACCCGATCGACGCTCGCGTGGTCAAGAGCGTGGTCGACCGCACCGGCAAGATCATCAACAGCCAGAAAGAGGTCGGCGGCTGGTTCGAAGCGTCCTCGACCGCCGCGCCGAAGGACACTGACGGCGATGGCATGCCGGACGCCTGGGAGACGGCCCACAAGCTGAACCCGAAGGACGCCTCGGATGCGGCCAAGGATCGGGACGGCGACGGCTACACGAACATCGAAGAGTATGTGAACGGGCTGGTGAAGTAGGCTTGCGAAGCCGAAACCTCGCCCTTCGACAAGCTCAGGGTGAGGTTTCTACTCGAACGCTGAAGTCGTCCTCACCCTGAGCCTGTCGAAGGGCGAGGACGGCTTTCACACGCGTCACGGCAACGGCTTGAAGCCCTCGGCCTTCACCGTCCACTTGCCGTCCTTAGGGAAACCCGGGGTCGGCCCCTTCGAGCCGTCCCAGCCGCCCGCCATCATCGCCACGGCCGCCAGCAGCGAGCCGTTCGACGGGAAATAGGTCTCGGCAGCGCGGCGATAACCCGGGCCGTCGGGGCCGACCGGCTCGTCGGCCGGCACGATCTGGCCGCCAGACACAACCGTCTTGGGCACGAAGGCCTGGGCATGTTCGTCCAGGTGCACCCGCGGCGTCATGCCCGAGACGCCGAACTTGTTGTTCTTGGCCTCGTAGAACAGCCAGTCGACGGCCTTGTCCGGCTCACCCAGGCGCGCGGCGGTCATCGCCACCATCGGATAATCCCAGCCCCAGGTCTGGCGCAGGTCCCAGTCGGTCTCCACGGCCCGCAGGGTGCGCCGCATGGTCTCCGGGTCGGCCTTTCCCGGGATCAGGCCGTAGGCCATCAGGAACGAGGGGTGGTCGCGGTTCATGCACTTGGGATCGACGGCGTGCTTGGAGCAGGCGGCGCTTCTCGCCACGTCCCAGAAGTCCGGCACGGACTCCGCCGGCAGGTAGAGGCCGTCCTTGGTCGCCAGCGGGGCCAGGCCCTTGATCACCGCGTCCCACTCGGGCTTGCGCGCCAGGCCGGCGCGGGTCCGCCACTGCTGCGCCGTCTCCAGCCCCCAGCGGTAATACTCCAACTCGAAGGCCGGGTTGAAGGTGGTCAGCGGGTCGTAGTTCTCCTGCACCGGGATGATCGGCGGCCCCAGGATGAAGCGACCCTTGTCGTCCTTGTGCGGGAAGCTGGCCAGCAGGTCGGCGGTCTCGGAGACCAACTGGCCGTACTTGGCAAGGGTCGCCTTGGTCGGCTTGTCGCGCCAGATCAGCTCGGACATCCAGATCGGATGCGGCTGCTGCCACATGATGAAGGGCGAGACCTTGCTGGGGCTGTCGACGCCGTCGGGTCCGACCATCTTGGGCCACCAGGCGCCCTTCAGGCCGTGGCTGGCGGCGCGGGCCTTGGCGTCCTTCAGGTGGCTCACATACCAGGGCAGGCTGCGCTCCAGGTATTCGGGCTTGTTCCAGAGGGCGAAATGGCCCGCGTGCCAGGCGTGCATCTCGAGATGGAACTTGCCGTTCCAGCTGTTGGAGAAAAGCCCCTCCTCCTGCGGCGGGACCTCGCCGGCGCCGTTGAGGGCCATCAGGTACTGGGAGAGCACCACGCGGCGCTCCAGTTCGGCGGCGCGCGGGTCGGTGCTGCCCGAGAAGTCGACGGCCGCGCCCTGCGTCCAATAGGACTTCCAGTGCGCGCGCGTGGCCTGGTCGGCGACGGTGACGGTCGGCAGTTGCTTCGGCAGGGCCGCGCGCGAGAAGGCGACTTCAAGGCCCAGGGTCCGGCCCTTGGCCCTGGGCGCGACGACGAAGGCATGCGGACCGGCGGCGGTGAAGTCGACCGCGCGGTCCGCCTGCAGGGCGGCGACGTAGCGGGTTTCATCCAGCTGACGCGAGAGGTCCAGGCGGGTCTTCCCCTCCCCCGTCACCCTGGTGGTGTGCAGCTCCGGGTGCTCCCAATCCGATGGGTCTGGATTGAGGTTCTTCGAGACGCCCGGGAACTTCACGGACAGCTTCAGGCGGCCTTGCTCGACCAGCGCGGAGTCGACGTCGACCACGATCATGTCCAGCGTCGGATGCACGCGCGTCCGCACCGTCACGGTCTCGCCGTCATAGGTGAAGCGGCTGGTCAGCACGCCGGTCCACAGGTCCAGCGTCTGCTCGGCCTGCTTGAGGTCCGTGAACTTGGCGGGCTTGCCGGCCCTGTCCCGCAGATCCAGGGCCACCCGGCCCAGCGAGAAGCGGTGCGGGTTCTCGCGCAGCCACAGCAGGGCCGGCCGCGTCTCGCCCTCGTTCCAATCGGCCATATAGGCGTAGGGCTGCTTGCTGCCCCTCACGTCGATCGGCACGGTTCCGTCGGCATAGGTGTAGTGGTTCGGATTGGGGAAGGCGTGCCAGGCCCATTGGGCCTCGGTCAGCAGCGGCGCGATCTTGCTGTAGGCCTCGGGGAAGGTCTGCAGGCCGGTGATGTCGGCGGTGAAACCGATCTGGCCGTTGCCGACCATCAGCGGCGAGCTGGGATCGACAGCGGTCAGCTTGACGTCATGCCGGCTGACCAGGGCGTGGCGGTCGATCGGCTGACCGAACGCTGATGTAGCCAGGCAGGCGACCGCGAGGCCGGCCATCAGAACATGCTTCATCGTCTACTCCCAATCGTCTTGTTGTCGCGGGCGCTCAGGCCAGGATCGAACGGTCGATCTCGGCCACGCTGTTGACCCCGGTCAGGGCCATGGCCACGCGCATTTCCTTTTCGAAGAGGTCCAGAAGCTGGGTCACGCCAGTCTCGCCGCGAGCGGCCAGGGCGTAGACCCAGGCCCGGCCCAGCAGCACGCCATGCGCGCCCAGGGCCAGCATCCGCACGACATCGAGGCCCGAGCGCACGCCGCTGTCGGCCAGCACCGTCAACCGGTCGCCCACCGCCTCGGCGATGGCCGGCAGGGCGCGGGCCGAGGACAGCACGCCGTCCAGCTGCCGTCCGCCGTGGTTGGAGACCACGATGCCGTCCGCGCCGATATCGGCGGCGGCCTTGGCGTCCTCGGGATCCAGCACACCCTTGATGACCAGCGGGCCCTTCCAGACCTCGCGGATCCACTCCAGGTCCTTCCACTGGATGGACGGATCGAAGTTCGCCCCCAGCCAGCCCATGAAGTCTTCCAGCCCGGAGTTGTCGCCCAGCACCGGCGCGACATTGCCCAGGGTGTGCGGACGGCCCATGACGCCGACGTCCCAAGCCCAGCTGGGCTTGAACATCGCCTGCAGCATGCGCCGGGCGGCGGCGCTCGGGCCGCTCATGCCGGAGTGGGCGTCGCGATAGCGGGCGCCGGGCACGGGCATGTCGACGGTAAAGACGAGGGTCGTCGCGCCCGCATTCGCCGCGCGGGCCAGCAGGTCACGCATGAAGGCCCGGTCGCGCAGCACATAGAGCTGGAACCAGATCGGCGCGCTGGACGCCTCGGCCACCTCGTCGACATCGCAGACGCCGACGGTGGACAGACAGAACGGCACGCCCTTCTTGGCCGCCGCGCGCGCCGCCTGGCACTCGCCGCGCCGAGCGTACATGCCCGTCAGACCGACCGGGGCCAGGGCGATCGGCATGGCCTGCTCGACGCCAAACAAGGTCGCCTTGGTCGAGACCCGGGAGACGTCCTTCAGCACTCGTTGGCGCAGGGACAGATCCGCGAGGTCGGCGACGTTGCGCGCCAGGGTCCGCTCGGCATAGGCGCCGCCGTCGATATAGTCGAACAGGAACCTTGGCAGGCGACGACGCGCCGCCTCCCGAAAGTCCGTGGTCGAGGAGACGATGGTCATCGCTACTGCAGGTTCACGAAGGCGCCGCCGTCGACCAGCAGGGCCGCGCCGGTGACATACTTGGCCAGGTCCGAGGCCAGGAACACGATCGGCCCGGCCAGGTCGTCGGGCTGACCCAGACGGCCCAACGGGATGCGCCCGGCCATGTAGTCACGCTTCTTCTGGTCGGCGAGGTCTTCCTTGTTGATCGCCGTCTCGATCGTACCCGGCAGCACCGCGTTGCAGCGGATGCCGTAGGGGCCGAGCGCGATAGCGGTCGACTGCATCAGCGAGTTCACGCCGGCCTTGGTGGGGGTGTAGTGCGTCTGCATGCCACCGCCGACCAGGGCGCTGATCGAGCTGACGGCGATGATCGCGCCGCCGTGACCCTGCTTGACCATCTGGTTGGCCGCCGCCTGGACCATGTAGTAGGCGCCGTGCAGGTTGACCCGCATGGTGCGCTCCATCACCTCGGCCGGCATGTCGAGGAAGCCGTGGAAGGGGCAGATGCCGGCGTTGTTGACGAACACGTCGACCTTGCCGAACGCCTCGACCGCCGCCTGGACGAAGGCGGGCGCGGAAGCAGCCTCGGCCACGTCGCCCTTCACGGCGATCGCGCGACGGCCCAGCGCCTCGATCTCGCGCACCGCGTCCGCCGCGCCCGCCTCGTCCGAGTGGTAGTTGATCGCGACGTCCGCCCCGTGCTGGGCGCAGCCGATGGCCGCGGCCTTGCCGATGCCCCCAGAGGCGCCGGTGACCAGCACGACCTTATCCTTCAACAGCATAGGCTTCCTTCCCGGGGCTGGCCCGTTTACGCGTTACTTCTTGCGTGTGGACCGCTCGCTCCAGCCCAGTTCGCGGCTGATGGCGTTGGCGGTGTTGCGGACATCGTCCGACAGCGCCTCCATGCGGGCGTCGTCCATGTATTGGGCGGCGCTGGAGAGGCTGATGGCGCCGACCGTCTGGCCGTCGACACCCCGAATGGGCGCGGCGACGCAGCGGATCTGGTCTTCGTTCTCTTCAAGGTCGAAGGCGCGGCCGGCGGCGGCGTAGCCGCGCATCCGCTCCAGCCAGACGGGCAGGCCCAGGGCGCGCGGACCGGTTTCGGCCGTGAACAACTGCTTCCAGCGCTCTTCGCCAAGGTCGAGGATCAGCGCCTTGCCGAGGCCCGTCGATGACAGCGGCTGGCGCTCGCCGATCCGCGAGCCGATCTCGACCCGCCGACGGCCCGGCACCTTGTCGAGATAGAGGGCTAGATCGCCCTCCAGTATGCCAAGGTGGACGGTGTCGCTGGTCGTGTTGGACAGCAGCTCCAGGTGCGGACGGGCGACCTGCGGCAGGTGCATCTGCTCCCGCGCGGCATAGCCCAGTTCCAGCAGCTTGGGCCCCAGCGCATAACCCTCGCGCGGACGGAAGGTCAGCATCCGGCGATCGACCAGGGCGGCGGCCAGGCGGTGCGTGGTGCTGCGGGTCAGGCCCAGCGTCTCGGCCAGTTCGGTCAGGGCGATCGGGCCGTTGGCGACGGCCTCGATCACGTCCAGGCCGCGCAGCAGGGTCTGGCTGCCCGACGGTTTTCCGTCCCCATCCGCATCGCCGCGCTTGATTGACGCCTCTTGTTCCATTCTCTAGACATACCTCTCACATTGTGAAAGTCCACTGCTTAGGACCTTCATTTTGGACGTCAGTTTGCAGATCACGGCCGCGAATAGCCAGAGCGTTCCCGAAATATGGGACTAGCGTGCATTTGGGCCAAAACAGAGCCTGCCTCGGGGAGTCGACGCCGATGAGTTTTCCGAAGATCCGAGCCGTTCGGGCCTACGTCGTCCGGGGCGGCGGGGCCGACTATCACGACCAGGGTGACGGCCACTGGATCGACGATCACATCGCCACGCCGATGTCGCGCTATCCGGAATATCGCCAGAGCCGCCAGAGCTTCGGCATCAACGTGCTGGGCACGCTGGTCGTCGAGATCGAGGCCATGGACGGCACGATCGGCTTCGCGGTGACCACGGGTGGCGAGCCGGCCGCCTATATCGTCGAGAAGCACCTGGCCCGCTTCCTGGAAGGCCGCGATCCCACCGAGGTCGAGAAGATCTGGGACCAGATGTACTTCTCCACCCAGTACTACGGCCGCAAGGGCCTGGTCGTGAACGCCCTCTCCGGCGTCGACCTGGCGCTGTGGGACCTGCTGGGCAAGCTACGCCAGGAGCCCGTTTATCACCTGCTGGGCGGCAAGGTTCGCGACGAGCTGACCTTCTACGCCACGGGCGCGCGCCCGGACCTGGCCAAGCAGATGGGCTTCATCGGCGGCAAGATGCCCCTGCACCACGGTCCGGCCGAGGGCGAGGAAGGCCTACGCAAGAACCTCGAAGAGCTGGCGACGATGCGCGAGCGCTGTGGCGAGGACTTCTGGCTGATGTTCGACTGCTGGATGGCGCTGGACCTCAACTACGCCACCAAGCTGGCTCACAAGGCCCATGAGTATGGCCTGAAGTGGATCGAGGAGGCCCTGAGCCCCGACGACTACTGGGGCTATCGTGACCTGAAGAAGAACGCCCCCAAGGGCATGCTGGTCACCACCGGCGAACACGAAGCCACCCGCTGGGGCTTCCGCATGCTGCTGGAGATGGAGTGCTGCGACATCATCCAGCCGGACGTGGGCTGGTGCGGCGGCATGACCGAGATCATCAAGATCTCGAATCTGGCCGACAGCCGGGGCGTGCTCTGCATCCCGCACGGCTCGTCGGTCTACAGCTACCACTTCGTCATCACGCGCCATAACAGCCCGTTCGCCGAGTTCCTGATGATGGCCCCGAAGGCCGACGAGGTGGTCCCGATGTTCCACCCGCAGCTGATCGGCGAGCCCGTGCCGGTCAACGGCAAGCTCAAGCTCTCCGACGCGCCGGGCTTCGGCGTCGAACTCAATCGCGAGGTCGGCTTGCACCGGCCTTACGCCCGCTGATCCTCTCGAAAGACTAGAGCCATGAAACTCCTCCGCTACGGCCCCAAGGGCGCCGAAAAGCCCGGCCTCCTCGACGCCGAGGGCAAGATCCGCGACCTGTCGGGCCACGTGGCCGACATCACCGGCGCCCAGTTGTCGCCGGCCAGCCTGAAGGCCCTGGCCGCGATCGACCCCGCCTCGCTGCCGCCCGTCGAGGGCTCACCCCGCTACGGCGTGCCGGTCAACGGCGTTTCCAAGTTCATCGCCGTGGGCCTGAACTTCGCCGACCACGCCGCCGAGTCGAACCTGCCGATCCCGGAAGAGCCGGTGCTGTTCACCAAGGCCGTCAGCTGCCTGACCGGTCCGAACGATCCGGTGATGATCCCCAAGGGCTCGCTGAAGACCGACTGGGAAGTCGAGCTGGGCGTCGTGATCGGCACGCGCGCCCGCTACGTCTCGGAAGCCGCGGCCCTGGACTATGTGGCCGGCTACGTCCTGATCAACGACGTCTCCGAGCGCGCCTTCCAGATCGAGCGCGGCGGCACCTGGGACAAGGGCAAGGGTTGCGACACCTTCGGCCCGGTCGGCCCGTGGATCGTCACCTCGGACGAGGTCGGCGACCCGCAGAATCTGGGCATGTGGCTGGACGTCAACGGTCAGCGCAAGCAGGACGGCTCGTCGAAGACCATGATCTTCCCGATCAGCAAGCTGGTCTCATACATCAGCGAGTTCATGACGCTGGAGCCTGGTGATCTCATCACCACCGGCACCCCGCCCGGCGTCGGCATGGGTCAGAAGCCCGAGCCCGTCTATCTGAAGGCCGGCGACGAGATCCGCCTCGGCATCGAGAAGCTGGGCGAGCAGCGCCAGATCGTCGTGGCCTGGACCCAGGAAGGCGTGCAGTGAGCGGCATCTACGCTAATCGCTTCGCCGGCCGCTGCGCGGTCGTGACCGGCGGGGCCTCGGGCCTCGGCAAGGCGGTCGCCGCGCGCATCGTCGCGGAAGGCGGCAAGGTCGCCCTGTGGGACCTCGACGCGACGAGCCTCGAATCTGTCGCCCTTGAGATCGGCGCCAGCCACAGCGTGGCGCTCGACGTCTCCGACCAGGCCGCCGTCGCCGAGGCCGCCAAGAGCTCGAACGAAGCCCTGGGCAAGATCGACATCCTGGTCGCTTCGGCCGGCATCACCGGCGCCACCGTCCCGGTGCACGAGTTCCCGGTCGACAGCTGGAAGCGCGTGATCGACATCAACCTGAACGGCATCTTCTACTGCTGCCGCGAGACGGTGCCGTACATGCTGGCGGGCGGCTACGGCCGGATCGTCAACGTCGCCTCCGTAGCTGGCAAGGAAGGCAACCCCAACGCCAGCGCCTATTCGGCTTCGAAGGCCGGGGTCATCGGCCTGACCAAGTCGCTGGGCAAGGAGCTGGCCACCAAGGGCGTGATCGCCAACGCCCTCACCCCCGCCACCTTCGAGAGCCCGATCCTGGACCAGTTGCCCAAGAGCCAGGTCGACTACATGCGCGGCAAGATCCCCATGGGTCGCCTGGGCGAGGTCCACGAGAGCGCCGCGATGGTCTGCTTCATGGCCAGCGAGGAATGCAGCTTCACCACCGCCGCCACCTTCGACACTTCCGGCGGCCGGACCACCTTCTGATCGCGGAACGACCCGGAACACCGGGCGTCTAGGAGAGGAACAAACCCATGGCCGGCCCGCCCTTCGTCGATGCGCACATCCATCTGTGGGACCTCACGCGCATCCGCTATCCCTGGCTGACGCCGCCGTTCAACGAAGATGGTCCGAACGGTAGCGTCGAGGCGATCGCGCACACCTATCTGCTGGACGACTACCTGGCCGACGCCAAGGCCTGGAACGTCGTCGGCGCGGTGCATGTGGACGCGGGCGCGGAGGGCGCGTCGGCGCTGGAGGAGACTCGCTGGCTGCAGGCGCTGTCGGATGAGCGTGGCCTGCCCAGCGGCCTAGTCGCCTTCGCCGCTCTGGACGCGCCTGACGTCGAGCCCTTGCTTGAGGCTCACGCAGCCTATCGCAGCGTCCGGGGCATCCGCCACATCGTCAACTGGCACGCCGATCCCAAGCGCACCTACACCCCGCGCGACGTGACCGGCGATCCGGCCTGGCGCGCGGGATTTGGCCTGCTGGCCAAGCACGGCCTGTCGTTCGACCTGCAGTGCTATCCCGGCCAGATGCTGGGCCTCGTGGACCTGTTCGCCGCCCATCCCGACACGCCGGTGATGATCAACCACGCTGGCATGCCGGTGGACACGGACGAGGCCGGCAAGACGCGGTGGCGCGAAGGCATGAGGGCCCTGGCCGCCCTGCCCCAGGTCTCGACAAAGCTGTCGGGCTTCGGCTTCGTCCACCGCCGGTGGACCGAGGATCAGATCCGCCCCTACATCCTGGAGGCCATCGACATCTTCGGCACGGACCGCTGCATGTTCGCCAGCGACGCGCCGACCGACATGTTGTTCGGCAGCCTCGACAAACATCTGACCGCCTACGCCGCCATCACCGCCGGCTTCAGCGACGACGAGCGCCGCGACCTGTTCGGCCGCAACGCCAACCGCCTCTATCGCCTGGGCCTAGACATCTGATGCGCAAGATCGCCACCCGCATGCGGCTCAAACCCGGCCGGTTGGACGAGTACCGCCGCCGGCACGACGCCCTGTGGCCGGAACTCGCCGAGCTGCTGAAGAGCCGCGGCATCACCGACTATTCCATCCACCACGATCCCGAGACGAACGCCCTGTTCGCCGTGATGTGGTGCGCCACGCCCGAGCGGCTCGACGACCTGCCCGCCCATCCGGTGATGCGGCGCTGGTGGGAGTCCATGGCGCCGCTGATGGAAGTCAATCCTGACAAATCGCCGGTCAGCGTTGCGCTGGACACCCTGTTCCACCTCGCCTGACAGCATCCAAGACAAGAAGAAAAGGGAGAAGACCATGACGCCCAATCCGTTGCTTGGCGTGCTGTTCCACTGGCTGGGCGGCCTGGCCTCGGCCAGCTTCTACGTGCCCTATCGCGGCGTGCGTCGCTGGTCGTGGGAGATCTTCTGGCTGACCGGGGGGATCTTCTCCTGGCTGCTGGCGCCATGGTTCTTCGCCGCGATCCAGACCCGCGACCTGATGGGCGTGATGAGCCAGGTTCCCGGCAACATCGCCGGCCTCTGCATCCTGTTCGGCATGCTCTGGGGCTTTGGCGGCCTGACCTACGGCCTGACCATGCGCTATCTTGGCCTGTCGCTGGGCATGGCGGTGGTGCTGGGTCTCTGCACGGTGTTCGGGACCCTGATCCCGCCGATCGTCCAGGGCGACTTCGCCGAGAAGCTGCTGAACAACGCCTCGGGCCGGATCATCCTGCTGGGCCTCGTCATCACCTTGGCCGGCATCGTCGTGGTGGCCCTGGCCGGGGCGCGCAAGGACGCGGCCCTCTCCGAAGACGCCAAGAAGGCGGTCATCGCCGAGTTCGACTTCAAGAAGGGCGTCGCCGTGGCGATCTTCTCCGGGATCATGTCGGCCTGCTTCGCCTTCGGTCTGGCGGCGGGCGAACCGATCAAGGCGCTGTCGGCCTCGGCGGGCACCGGCCCGCTGTGGACCGGCCTGCCGGTGCTGTGCCTCGTCATGTTCGGCGGCCTGCTGACCAACGGCGTCTGGTGCGGCTTCCTGATCGTCCGTAACAAGAGCGCCGGCCAGTGGCTGGGCGGCGCGGCGCCCGCCGAGGACGCGGCTTCCAAAGGGGTTGGCGAAGCCAAGCCGCCGCTGCTGGCCAACTACCTGCTCTGCGCCCTGGCGGGCACGGCCTGGTACTTCCAGTTCTTCTTCTACACGATGGGCGAGAGCCAGATGGGGAAGTTCGGCTTCTCCAGCTGGACGCTGCACATGGCCAGCATCATCATCTTCGGCACCGTCTGGGGCTTTGCCCTGCGCGAATGGAAGGACGCCCGCCCCGGCGTGAAGGCCACCGTCTGGAGCGGCATCGCTCTGCTGATCCTGGCCACCATCGTCATCGGCTACGGCAACAAGATCGGGGCCGCGTAGCCGGTCTGTCTCCCGTCACGGTCCTGCGCTAGGGTCGCCCACACTGGGCCGCCCTAGCGCCCGGATCCAGCGAGGAGACTACCGTGAAGATCGTCACCAGCCTCAGCTTCAAGGGCGAGTGCCGCCAGGCGTTCGACTTCTACGCCCAGGTCCTGGGCGGCAAGGTCACCGCCGCCTACCCGTTCGGCGACGGCCCGCCCGACATGCCGGTCGATGCGAAGTACAAGGACTGGCTGATGCACGCGTGGCTGGAGGTCGGCGACCAGGCGATCATGGGCGCGGACATGCCGCCAGAGTTCGCCCCGAACATCGATAAGCCCAAGAATGGCTTCGACGTCACCTATCACGCCGATAATGCGGCCGAGGCCAAGCGGGTGTTCGACGCGCTGTCGGAAGGCGGCAAGGTCGGCATGGATTTCGCCGAGACCTTCTGGTCGCCGGGCTACGGCAGCTTCACCGACAAGTTCGGCATTCCGTGGATGATCAACACCATCCCCGCCCAGCCCTGATCGATCGGCTTGGTCCGCCGGCCTTCTACGCGCCCGAGATCGAGGCGCGCAGGCGGCCGGCGACGTCGCCCAGGGTGATGGCGCCGAGGGAGTCGTTGACCTCGAGCACGCCTTGGCCATGCTGTTGTGACAGGTTCCCCGTGAAGTCGGTCAGCGCCGTGATGTGCTGAGCCAACAGGTCGACCGTGTGCAGCTCCTGCATCACCGACAGGCGGTGCTCGTCCGGAACGACCTCCAGGATCTTGCCGAGGGCGACGTCCAGATGCCCGCACGCCACCGCCGCGATCGACATCTCGGTCGAGATCGCCTTCAGCACCGTTTCAACGCTCGCAGGCGCGAGTTTATCCGACATCAGTAACCCCCTGATTCCCTAAGGCGAGGTCAGCACGCGCGGACCCGTGACGGCAAGCCCTTGATTTGTGCGGCGAATTATCGCGGCTGGATCGGAGCAAGCCAGCAACAACGTCAGATGGTGGTGCGGCGCAGCAGTTCGTCGCGGCGCTCGGCCATCTCGCGGCGGGTCCGTTCCAGCGCATCGCGCTCGGCCATCGACAACAGAGTCTCGACCGTCCGGTTCAGGTGATCATGGATCGCGCGGCGCGCTTCCTTGGGATCGCGGTCGCGCAAGGCGGCGACGATGCGGTGGTGATCCTCGGCGAAGCTCTTAGGATCGGCCAGGCGCACGCGGCGCAACTGGCTGGAGCAGTCGGGAAACTGCCGACGCAGCGTCCAGATCTCCTCGACCGCCGCGACGATGGCGGCGTTGCGGGTGGCGTGGGCCACGGCCAGGTGGAAATCGTGCTCCAGCCGCTCGCCGTCCTCGGTGGCGGCCAGGTTGGTCAGGTCGCGAGCGATTCGCTCCAGCCCGGCGATGTGCTCGTCGCTGACCGCGGCGGCCAGGGCGCAGGCCTCGCCCTCGAACAGGCGGCGAGCCTCGGTCAGCTCCAGAGCGCTCACCTCGGCCTCGGTGACGTCCTCCTCGGGCTTGCCCCGGGTGGTGACGTAGACACCAGAGCCCTGACGGGCCTCGACCAGTCCCTGGAATTCCAGGGCGATCATCGCGTCACGAATCGTCGGCCGGCTGACGCCGAACGAGTCGGCCAGTCCCCGCTCGGACGGCAGGCGGTCGCCGGGGACATAGCGCCCCTCGGCGATCGAGGCAGCGATCGAACGGGCCACCTGCTGGTACAGCTTCTGGGGATCCTGCGCCGTGCGCATCAAACCTCGCTTGAACGGAGAGAATCTATCTTAGCGCGAGGTCGGGCCTTGGGAAGCAGAGCCCGCGTTAGATTCTTGGACGGCCAGCTTGCGAACTTCGCTGGCCGATAGCAGGAACGCGCCGACGCCATAGAGCTGAGTATCATCGCGGCCCACCTGGTCAGGGGCGACGCCGACGCGCTGCACCCAGCCCAGACGGCCGTCAGGCTCGATCGCCGCTTCCAAGGCCTTCCAGCCCTTGTCGATGGCCGGGCCGTACTTGGCGCGCGGCAAGAGGCCGTGGTTCACGCCCCAGGCCAGGCCATAGACGAAGAAGCCCGTGCCGCTGGTCTCCGGCGTCTTCTGCGGCTCCAGCAGCGAGACGGGCCAGTAGCCCTCGGGGCCCTGCAGGGTGACGATCTTGGCCGACATCTGCTTGAAGATCGCCTCATACTTCGGACGGCTGGGATGATTGGCCGGCAGGTCCTGCAGGATCCGCGCGATGCCCGCATAGGCCCAGCCATTGCCGCGCCCCCAGAAGATCTTCGCGCCCGCGTCGCTGCGCCGTGTGATGAAGCGGCTGTCGCGGAAATAGAGGTGGTCGGTCTTGTCGTAGAGATAGTCGGTCGTCGCCCAGAACTCGCTGTCGGCGTGGTCCAGGTAGCGCTTGTCGCCGGTGACCTTCGACAGGCTCACCCAGGCCGGCGGGGCCATGAAGATGGCGTCGCTCCAGCACCAGCGGACCTGGCAGTAAGGGTCTCCCTTGGCCGGCTTCGGCGCGAAGTCCAGCGACACCGTCGAGGGATCGGCGAGCACGGCGTCGAAGCGCGCGCGGATCGGCGTGAGCTTGCCCTGATCCTTGGTGCGACCGGCGGCCCAGACCCACACCGCGCCGGTGGCGTCGGCGTCGGCGTGGCGCGGACGATGATCGAAGCCCCAGGCTTCCGCCTCGCCGTGCTTGAGGATCGCGGTGGTCAGGTACGGATCCTGGGTCGCGTCGGCGAAGGTGTAGAGGCCGATATAGAAGGCCGCTTGGATCCAGTCGCGGGGCGCCTCGGTGTCCTTTCGGAAAGCGGCGACCGGCACGTAGTCGAAGTTGTCCATGTGGGCCAATTGCCAGGCCGCCACCTTGCGGCCCGCCGCGTCGACCGAAGCGGCCGGGACACTGACGACGGCGGCCTTCCCTGCCATGCGGGGGGCGGCGGTGGCCGGCGCCGCGCCGCCGGCCAGGATCGCGGCGGCCACGGCCGCCTTCAGGAGCGTCTTGAAGGTCATGAGTGCGTTTCCTCCCGTCTTGTTCTTATGCGTTTCGTGTAGCCGCCTGGCTTAGGTGTTGGGGCCGAGCTGTGAGACCGCCAGCACGTCCATGTCGTCGAATTCCAGGTTCTCCCCGCCCATCGACCAGACGAAGGTGTAGTTCGAGGTGCCGACGCCGCTGTGGATCGACCAGCTGGGCGAGAACACCGCCTCGCCCTCGTCCATGAACACCGCGCGCGGCTCGGACGGCTCCCCCATCAAGTGCATGACCCGGCCGGGGTCGGTGTCGAAGTACATGTAGATTTCGCTGCGCCGGCGATGGGTATGCGGCGGCATGGTGTTCCAGACATTGCCGTCGGCCAGCTCGGTGAAGCCCATCACCAGCTGGCAGGTCTCGACGATGCCGGGGCGGATGGCCTGACGGATCACCCGGCGATTAGCGGTCGTCGCCTCCCCGGCCTGGATCGTCCTGGCCTCGTCGCGCCGCACCCGCTTGCTGGGGTGGCTGGCGTGAGCCGGATAGCTGACGAAGTAGAACTTGGCCGGGTTGGCCGGATCGTCGCTCGCGAAGCTGACGACCTGCGTCCCACGGCCAACATAGAGGCTGTCGTGGCGCGCCAGGTCGAAACCCTCGCCATCCAGGGTCACGACGCCAGGACCGCCGATGTTGATCACGCCCACCTCGCGGCGCTCGCAGAAGAACCGCGAGGCCAGTTCCTTGTGGGTCGGCAGGGTCAGGGCCGTATCGGTCGGCGCGGCCGAGCCGACCACCGCCCGCTCGATCTCCAGATAGCTCAGCGACAGCTCGCCGGGCCGGAACAGCTTGTCGATGACGAAGGTGTCGCGCAGTTCGCGCCCCGTCATGCGGCTAATGCCCGCGCGATCGGTGCTCTCACGATAGTCCATCTGAACGCTCATCGGCCGAGTTGGCCTCCACTTCGGGGAGGGCGCTGGCCAGCCGCGGCATTCACCGGCGGCCGCTCCGTGGCGCGCATCCATCCCCCATTTTTCGCTGGTTGCGAAACCGACATTACCAATCCGATGGTGACGCCGTAAAGGCCGAACGCGCGCCGACTGCATGTCTAACGTTGTCACTAGTCGTTGTTCGCCAAGCTGTTTGTCCAATTGAACAGTGAAAACAACCGCCCAGACCATATCCACTCGCCGAACGACGCTACTTGACAACTGGTCTGACCATAAGCCATCAGTTGGGCATACCAATTAGCCGTCGGACAGTGAGCCAGCGGCAGGCGCAGGAACACCAGGACCATGACCAGCATCCGATTGCTGCTGCTCGCCTCCACTGCGACGGCCTTGCTCGCCGCCCCCGTCGCGGCTCTGGCTCAGCAGACCAACACCGACTCCGCCCAGCTCGAAGAGGTCATCGTCACCTCGACCAAGCGCGCCGAGCGCCTGCAGGACGTGCCGGTGTCGGTGACCGCCGTCACCGCCGACGTACTGGACCGCAACAACGTCCGCGAACTGGGAGACCTGGTGAAACTGTCGCCGGGTCTGGTGATCAACTACGGCAGCCAGCCGGGCAATTTCAGCATCAACATGCGCGGCATTGGCACCTTCTCGAACGGCATCGCCGTCGAGTCGGATGTCGCGGTGGTCATCGACGACGTGCCGGTCGGCTTTCAGGCCGCCGCCTTCAAGGACCTGATCGACGTCGAGCGCGTGGAGGTGCTGCGCGGCCCGCAAAGCACCCTGTTCGGCAAGAGCGCCATCGCCGGCGTGCTGAACATCGTCACCGCCGCCCCGACCAAGGAATTCTCCGGCAAGGCCATGGCGCTGGCGACCGATGACGCCGAGCGCCGCCTGGCCTTTACCGTCTCCGGCCCGATCCGCGACAACCTGCTGTTTCGCCTCACGGCCGCCAAGAGCGACTACGACGGCAACGTCAAGAACCTGACCGCCGGCAAGAACGTGAACGGAAGCTCCGGCTTCACCGCCACCGCCAAGCTGGTCTGGACGCCGACCGAGAACCTGACCCTCAGCCTGGCCCCACGCTACAACCACAATGTCAGCAGTTGCTGCGCCAGCGTGATCAGTGAACTGACGCCGGGCCTTTTCTATCAGGGGGAGCCGGGCTTCCCCGCCAGCACCACCCTGCGCGGGATCACGATCGACAAGAACAACCACTTCCTGCGCGCCGACGACCGTATCGGCGGCGGGAATTCGGATGTGTTCGGCACGACCGCCCGCCTCGACTACGCCTTCGGCGACGGCTCGGCGCTGAAGGGCCACACCCTATCGTCGATCACCTCGCACGATCGCTGGAAGATGACCGACTTCCAGGACATCGACGGCACCGACGTACCGTTCCTGCTGGGCTTCCCGGTCGCCAACCCCTCGGGCGTCAACAGCGGCGCGGTCATCAACGGCTATTTCCACGCCGACAGCTGGACCCAGGAGTTCCGCCTGACCTCGCCGGGGGACACGCGGCTGCGCTACGTGGCCGGCCTCTGGTACGCCAAGAACGACCTGGACCGCTTCCTGAATCGCGGCCCGGTGCTGCAGCTGGCCCGCTACCTGGCGCAGAGCACCAACGAGAACTACTCGGCCTACGCCAACGCCACCTGGGACCTCACCGATCGGCTCAGCCTGACCGGCGGCGGTCGGATCAATCGCCAGAAGATCAGCTACAAGTTCGACAAGACCATCTTCGCCAGCACCGCCATCGGCGCGGCGACGACGCACCAGCTGTTCGGCAAGTCCGACCAGGACGACGCCTTCACCGGCAAGATCGGCGCGCAGTACAAGGTGACGCCGGACATCATGACGTTCGCGACCTTCTCGACCGGCTACAAGGGCCAGGCCTATGATCTGGTCAGCACCTTCGACGCCCGGATCGCCGCCCAGATGCCGGTGCCGCCCGAAACGGCCAAGAACTACGAGCTGGGCTTCAAGAGCAGCCTGTTCAACCGCCGCGCCTACTTCAACGCCACCCTCTTCCGGGCCGACTACAAGGGCTTCCAGACCTCGGTGACGTCGTTCCTGCCGGACGGCACCTTCCTGACCTTCCTGAACAGCGTGGGTCAGCTGCGCACCCAGGGCCTGGAACTGGACGGGGTGGCGCGCCTGAGCTCGAACTTCAGGATCAACGGCGCCTTCGCCTATACCGACGCGACGGTCGTCGACTTCGCCAACGGCCCTTGCAACAACGCCCAGCCCGCCACCGGCGACCTGCCGCTGCAGCCCGCGGGCTATGTCGGCAAGCCGGGCGAGTGCTACCGCACGCCGACGACCAACGGCCGGGTGCAGAACCTGCACGGCAAGCGCCTCAACAACACGCCGAAGTTCAAGTTCAACATCGGCGGCCAGTACGATATCGACCTGCCCGGCATGCCGTTCAAGGGCTTCGTCGGCGCGACCTATCGCTGGCAGGACGACGTCAACTTCTCGCTCAGCCAGGATCCGCGCACGATCCAGAAGGCCTATGGCATCGTCGACCTGAAGCTGGGCGTCACCGCCTTGAGCGATCGCTACAAGATCTCGGTCTTCGCCAACAACCTGTTCGACAAGCGCTACGCCCAGGGCTTGGGCAACGGCACGTCGGGCTACAGCAACCCGGCCATCCCGACCGCCCTCGGCAAGACGTGGTTCCCTGGTCGCGACGCCTTCCGCTACGTGGGCGCTCGCCTGGACGTGAACTTCTAGAGGCCGGGCCTAGCCCCTCCTCCGAGTCCCCCTCCCGCGGCCGGATCCCACCTGCGGATCCGGCCTCTTTTTTGCTGATAGCGGAGGGCCTGCTTCGCGGCGCTGGCCGCGCTCTCGCCTACTTCGCGGCGCTGGCCGCGCGGATGGCGATCTCTTCGCGCTTTGCCGCCAGGCTCTCGCGGGTGCGCTCGATAGCCTCCAGCTCGGCGGTCAGCAGCAGGTTCTCGATCAGGCCGCCCAGGTGGGTCTGCATCGCCGCGCGCGCGGCCTTGGGATCGCGCGTCCGCAGGGCCTCGATGATTTCCTGGTGCTCGTCGTTCAGCGGCCGCTTGCGCACGTGGCGTGCCTTTTCCAGCATCTGCATGCACAGGCGCGAGCGGTAGCGCAGGTCCCAGGCGCCCTCGATGATCCGCACCACGGCGTTGTTGCGGGTGGCCTGGGCGATGGAGATGTGGAACTGGCGGTCGGCCAGTTCCGACTGCTCCTTGGTCGAGGCGTCGCTGTTCATCTCGGCGACCAGGGTCTCGAGATAGGCCAGTTCCTCGTCGGTGATCAGGGTGGCGGCCAGGGCGGCGGCCTCGCCCTCGAACAGGCGACGGGCCTCGGCCTGCTCGAACGCCCCGATGTCGAGGTCCTTCACCGGTGGCGGCGGCTGGTCGAGACGCACATAGACGCCCGAGCCCTGGCGGGCCTCCAGCAGCCCGCGCATCTCCAGCGCGATGACGGCGCGGCGGACGGTGGGACGGGAAACGCCGAACTCGTCGGCCAGGTCGCGCTCGGACGGCAGGCGATGGCCCGGCTGATAGACGCCTTCGGCGATCGCGCCGCTGATCGTCGCGGCCACCTGCTGGTAGAGCCTGGAATCCGGCGAAGGGGTCGACATCAAGAGCGGCCACGGACAGGCGCCACGATCGGCGCGTCACAGGACTAGCCTGCGTCCCGCCGGCTCACAAGCACTCGCGGGCCAACCTCCCTTGGAGTGGCCTTACCATGAAGTCCCGGCGAAGCGACCGGAGGGAGGACTCCGGCCGCCATCGTCGTCCGCCCCGGGAGGAGGTTGGCGCAAGGTACGCAGCGCCTTGGTCGACGAGCAAGCGAACGAACAAGGGTAAAACCCCGTCCGTCGCGCGCCCCTAGCCTAACGAAATTGGCCAGCCATGCAATTGAAAATGGCCTTACCAATCATCTCGCGACCAGGTGAACTCATACGACCAATTTGACAGCGTTATCTTGCCTCACGCCGCCTGCTTCAGCCCCCAAGGATGAGCCGGATAGAATTGGGCCATCATCCGGCCGACATAGTCGACGAGCCGCGGATAGCCTTCGGCCTCACGACGTAGCGGCGAGTCGAAGTGCGGCGTCATGATCCCCGCCAGCATGGCGAAGGCCGTGGCGTCGACGCCGACCGGATGGCTGTCGCGCATCAGATAGGCCTTGTCCTCCAGCAGCTCGTCCAGCGAGCGCAGCGACAGCCCGCCCAGCCAGGCGACCTCCTCGCGCAGGTGCCGGCCGACGCCGACCGCGCGGACATTGGCCGCGATCGCTTCCCGCAGACCACGCCTTAGCTCGTCACGCACGGGCTCCGGCGCTTGGTCGAACCACCGCGCGGCCCCCTTGGCGAAGTTGGCCGGGTCGAGGTGGCGGAAATAGGCCGACACCCAGCCTAGCTGGTTCTCGATCATGCGCTCGATCGCCCAGGCCTGGGCGCGTTCCTTGCCCGAAAGGCCGATGTCGAGATCGATGTCGTACTTCCGCTCGATGTGGGCGCGGATGAAGGTCGAGTCGCCTATCGCCTGGGCGGCGTCCTCGATCCACGGCAACTGGCCCTTGGGCGCGGTCTCGCGGCTGCCCGTGGTTTTCTTGTAGTCGAGGCCAGCCATCATCAGCTGGACCTCGGTCTTGGTCACATAGGGGCTGATCTCGGGCAGCCCGAATCCGGCTCCGGCGGCGAATAGCGTGATCATCGTCCCTCTCCATCACGAATGTCGTGGTGACGACTTGCTACCGCCAGGCTACTGCCAGCATGCTGTCAGTAGCGATCAGCGATATTCGAGGCCATGAGACGCGCCGAACGCCTTTTCCAGATCATCCAGATCCTGCGCCGCAGCCGCGCGCCGGTGACCGCCGACGCCATCGCCGTCGAGCTGGAGACCTCCAAGCGCAGCGTCTATCGCGACATCGCCGCCCTGGTCGGCCAGCGCGCGCCGATCCGGGGCGAGGCCGGGATCGGCTACGTGCTGGAGGCCGGCTTCGACATGCCGCCCCTGATGTTGACGCCCGACGAGATCGAGGCGGCGGTGCTGGGCGCCCAGTGGGTGGCCGGGCGAGGCGATCCGGTCCTGGCCAAGGCCGCCAACGACCTGATCAGCAAGATCGCCGCCGCCGTGCCCGACCGCCTGAGGCCCTACGTGCTGGAGCCAGCGATCGGCGCAGCACCGGCCTGGAAGCCCGAGACCGACCGCATCGACGTCGCCCAGGTCCGCGCCTGGATCCACGCCGGCCGCAAGATCCGCCTGGACTACAGCGACGGCGCGGGCGCGGTCAGCGCGCGGGTCATCTGGCCGGTGACCGTCGGCTATCGAGAGACGATCCGGATGATCGTCGCGTGGTGCGAACTGCGCGAGGCGTTCCGAACCTTCCGCACCGATCGCGTGGTCGGCGCGGAGTTCCTGGAAGAACGCCACGGCAAGCGGCCGGCGGTGCTGCGCGGCGAGTGGATCAAGTTCCGCGACGCCGAGATCGCCGCCTGGAAGCTGAAAGAACGCGCTGACTGCTAGATCCCGTGCCGCTTGGCGAAGGTCTCGAACAGGCTGGGCCAGGCCGCCACCGGCTTGCCCGGCGTGCCGCGCAGGCCAAAGCCGTGGCCGCCCTCCTCGAAGATATGCAGTTCGGTCGGCACGGCCTTGGCCTTCAGCGCGGCGAACATCACCAGGCTGTTCTCGACCGGCACCGACTTGTCGTCGGCGGCGTGCAGCTGGAACACTGGCGACAGGCCCGCAGTCACCAGGCGCTCGGGCGAGATCGCCGCGGCCCGCTCGGGCGAGGCGTCGGCGGTCAGCAGCTCCTTGCGCGAGCCGCCGTGGGCGATGGCCGGATCCATGCTGATCACCGGATAGATCAGGCCCGACAGACTGGGCTTGGCCGGCAGGTCGTCGGCGGCGTCGATCCGATCGTAGGTCTTGTCGGCGAAGCGTGTCGTCAAGCTGGCCGCCAGGTGGCCGCCGGCCGAGAAGCCCATGATCGCCACACGGTCGGGGCTGAAGCCCATCTCGACCGCGCGCGCCCGGATCTGACGAATGCCGCGCTGGGCGTCCTGCAGCGGCGTGTCGGCGCCAGCCGCCCAGCCGTCGCCGGGCATGCGGTAGAACAGGACGAAACAGGTGTAGCCCTGCTGGTTCAGCCAGCGGGCCATCTCGTAACCCTCCTTGTCCAGCACCGCCCGCACATAGCCGCCGCCGGGAATCAGCATCACCGCCGCGCCGTTCGGGGTCTTGGGACGGAACACCCGCAGCACCGGCTTGCGAGTGTGGGCCATGGCCCGGTCGCGCACGCCGTTGGGATCGCCGCGCTCGAGGATCACTTCCTCGACAGTGACCTTCGCGCCGCCGGGGGGGCCGGCGGGCCAAAGGACGATGGACTCGGTGGGATCGGCTAGGGGCTCCATCGGCGCGGCCTCGACGCTCTTGGCCGCCAGCGAAGCCAGGAAGCCGGTGACAAAGGTCGCCAGGGCGCCGCGACGGTTCAGCATGGATCTAGCCTTCTAACGGGATGTTGTGGCGGGAGCCTAAGGCCTAGGAAACCGGTTTCCTAGCCCTGGGCGAACCGAAGGTGATGCAGCACGATCCCACTGGTGGTGGCGACGTTCAGCGAATCAAAGCCGCCCGCCATCGGGATGCCGATCGTCCGCGCGCGGGCCATCACCTCGGGCGTCAGGCCGGGACCTTCCGCGCCCAGCAGCACCGCCGTTCGAGCCGCGGGCTTCAGACGCGCCAGGATCTCCGTCGCCGAGGGACTCAGCGCCAGGCCTTCGAAATTCGTCGAGGCCAACAGGCTGGCGATGTCCTCGCCGCGCTCCAGCCTCGCCGTCGGGAGCGACAACGCCGCCCCGACCGAGACTCGGATGGCCTTGCGATAGAGCGGATCGCAGCAGTCGGCGTCCAGGATCATCGCGTCGACCCCGAAGGCGGCGGCATTGCGATAGATGCCGCCCATATTGTCGTGATTGGCGATGCCGCACAGCACCAGCACGATCGCTCGCGCCGGCAGGCCGGTCAGCAGGTCGCGCGCCGGGATCGGGTCGGGCTTCTTCCCCACCGCCAGCACGCCGCGATGCAGGTGAAAGCCGGCGATGGCGTCGACCACGGCCTGATCCGCGAGGTGGACGGGGACGTCGTCCGGCAGGCCGGCGAAGACGTCGGCCAGCTTATCCTTGCGCTTCGGATCGATCAGCAGCGAGACCACCCGTTCCGGCGCATCGCGAACGAAGGCGCGCAACACCGTCTCTCCCTCGGCGATGAACAGCCCTTCCCGCCCAACGAGGTCGCGCTCCTTGATCGCCCGGAACGGGGCGACGGCGGGATCGTCGGGATCGGTGACAATGCGGAACGCGGGCACGGCAAATCTCGAAGCGGCTTAACGCACCCCTCGTATCGGCAGGATCGCCAGACCGCCAGCCAGGGCGAGACCTGCGGCCATCCAGAAGAAGACCTGGAAGTTCTCGTGGGTCGAACCAAGGCTCCACACCGCGAGCGCCGGAGCCAGAGCCTGCGGCAAGGTGTTGGCCAGGTTGATGACGCCCAGGTCCTTGCCCGCGTCGCGCTGCGACGGCAGCACCTGGGTTACCAGGGCGATGTCGACGGCGGAAAAGCAGCCCGCGCCGCAGCCATAAACGATATAGGCCCCGACCAGCACCGGCCAGGCTGGCGACAGCGAGAAGACGATCATCGACGAAGCGATGGTCAGGGCGGCGCCGAAAGCGAACAGCTTGCGCCGCTTCAGCCGGTCCGAAAGCACGCCGCCCAGCATGGCGCAGGCCACGTTGAACACGGTCGAAATGGTCGCCAGGATCGCCAGCCCCTCCTCGGAGCGATGGCCGGGGAACAGGCTGGGATAGTCGACCACGTCCTGCAGGAAATAGAGCATGTAGCTCTGCACCAAGCTCAAGGCGACCAGCACCATGAAGCGCCCGGCCCACGCGAAGGCGAAGTCCGGGTGCTTGCGGGGACTGACCCAGAGCCCTCGGACGAACTCCATCAGATGGAACGGCGGCGCGTCCGACTTGGGCAGCGGGGGATCGCGCAGGCGGATCACGAACGGCGCCAGGCCGAGCAGAAGCGCGGCCGAGATCGCGGCATAGCGTTGCCACTCGACCACCAGCAGTCCGCCGATCACGACCGCGCCGACCGCCGTGCCGATGGGATTGCCCAGACTGAGGAACGCAGCCACCAGCCCCTTCTGCGTATCAGGCACCCGGTCGGGCATCACCGCGACCAGGGCCGAGAAACACAGGTTGAAGGTCAGCTGGAACAGGATCACCCCGCCGATCAGGGCCAGCGGGGTCTTGGCGTGCATGATGGCGAGATAGGCCAGGGACGCCCCCAGCGCGCCGACCACCATCCAGGGCCGACGACGGCCGAAGCGCGAGGTGGTGCGGTCGCTGATCGCCCCGGCCAGCAGGTTGGCGATGCTGGCGGCGATGGCGCCATAGAAGGCGACCTGGCTCAGCACCACCGCCTTGGAGGCCGCGTCGATCGACTCGGCCTTCAACGGCAGCAGGACTTGCAGAAGCGGTTGGAACGAGACGAAGGCCCCGACCTGGGCCAGGGTATAGGCGGCGATGAAGTTCGCGCGCACCGGCTCCTTTGGCCGCGCTCCGTCGTCAGGCCGCACTCTACTCACCTCCCCCAAGAGCATGGCGAGCGCCCCGCTCTAAGACTTTTAGATTGAGCCCGTTTCGCGAACGGGCTCGGCGCGGTCTTACGCCGCGTCGAAGGGCGACAGTGGCCGCGCCTTCCTTGCGAGACAAGGGGGAGTTTCCCTATCCCCCGCGGACGCTCTAGGTTGGCTAGATGAACATGAGTCAGAACAGCGTCGGGACGATCTGATGGCCTCGGTGACGATCTACGATGTCGCCGCGCGGGCCGGCGTCTCGATCAAGACCGTTTCGCGGGTGATGAACAAGGAGCCGAACGTCCGCCCCGCCATGCGCGATCGCGTGCTCGAGGCGGCCGGCGACCTCGGCTACAGTCCGAACCTGTCGGCGCGCAGCCTGGCCGGCTCGCGCTCGTTCGTGATCGCCGTCTTCGTCGACGCCGCCCTGACCATCGACCACTGGCGGAGCGAGCGCGGCGCCGACTATCTCAGCCGCATCCAGCTGGGCGCGACCCTGGTGTGCCGCGAGGCCGGCTATCACCTGCTGATCGAGCTGATCGACAATGACGGCGCGAATGTGCGCCAGGACGTGGCCGCCTTCATCGCGGCGCTGAAGCCGGACGGCGTGATCCTGACGCCGCCCTCCTCCGACAATCCCGGCGTGCTGGAGATACTGGACAAGACCGCCACGCCCTATGTCCGCGTCGGGCCCGAGCGCGCGGACGGACCGGGTTCCCGCGTGCACATGGACGATGTCGCGGCCGCCCGCGAGATGACCGAGCATCTGGCCGAGCTGGGTCACAAGCGCATCGGCTTCATCGTCGGCGAGCCGCGCTACGGCGCCAGCCAGGCGCGACGTCAGGGCTATCTGGAGGCCATGAAGGCGCGCGGCCTGTCCGTCGCCGGCGACTGGGTGCGCCAGGGCGACTTCACCTTCCAGTCCGGCCTGGAGCAGGCCAAGGCGCTGCTGGCCCTGCCCGATCGCCCGACGGCCATCTTCGCCAGCAATGACGACATGGCCCTGGGCTGCATCGCGGCGATCGCCGAGGCCGGACTGATGACGCCCGGCGACGTGTCGGTGGCGGGCTTCGACGACAGCCCCAGCTCACGCTTCAGCCGCCCCCAGCTCACGACCGTGCGCCAGCCGGTCGCGGAGATGTCCTCGGTGGCGGCCAAGTTGCTGATCGCCCAGGCCAAGAGCAACGATCCGCCCGAACGGCCGGTGGATGAGCTCCTGCCGTTCGACCTGATCCACCGCGCCTCGACGGCGCCGCCGCCGAAATAGATCTTACCGGCCCGCCTATCGGCCTGGGCGGGCGAAGGCGGCGACGCGGGCGCGGGCGGCGTGGACGGGGTTCTCGGCCGGTTGCTCGCGCTCGGTCGGCTGGAAGCTCTGCGCACGCCCGCCCAGGCGGAACGCCCCGACGCGGTTCGAGAGGTCGGCGGCCTCGACGCGCAGGGCGTGGGTGGCCTCGGTCGACCGCGAGACCATGGCGGCGTTGCGCTGGGTCACCTGATCGAGCTGGTTCACGGCCGAATTGACCTGGCCCAAGGCCGTCGCCTGTTCGCTGGCGGAGGCGGCGATGGCGTTGACCAGCTCGTCGATGCCACCGACCTTCTCGTGGATGCCTCGCAGCGCCTCGCCCGTCTGGCCCACCAGGTCGACGCCTTCGCTGACCTGGCGGCTGGATTCGGTGATCAGCGACTTGATCTCGCTGGCGGCGCTAGACGAGCGCTGGGCCAGAGCCCGCACTTCCTGCGCCACGACGGCGAAGCCCTTGCCGCTATCGCCGGCGCGGGCGGCTTCGACCCCGGCGTTCAGAGCCAGCAGGTTGGTCTGGAAGGCGATCTCGTCGATCATGCCCAGGATTTGGTTCACCTGCGAGGATTGCGCCTCGATCTTGGTCATCGCCTCCGCGGCGCGGGTGACGATCTCGCCCGAGCGCTGGGCCTCGGTCGAGGCTTCGCTGACGCGCGAGGAGACCTCGCGGGCGCCCTGCGCGGTCTTGCTTACGGCGCTGGTCAGCTCCTCGACGGCGGCGGCCGTCTGCTCCAGCGTGGCGGCCTGTTGTTCGGTGCGCTGCGACAGGTCCTCGGCGCTGCGGGCGATCTCGTCGACGCCCGATCGGATGCCCCCGGCCGAATGCTCGACCGAGCGCATGGCTTCGGCCAGGGCGCTGACGGCCTGCTCGAAATCGACCTTCAGGCTGTGGAATTCGGGCGCCAGATCGCCCTCGACGCGGGCCGACAGATCGCCGGCGGCCAGTCGCGACAGAGCCTCGCCGACCGCCTTCACGGCCTGGGCCTGGCCATGCTCGGCGGCCCGGCGTTCGGCTTCAAGCGCTTCGCGCTCTTCCTGCATTACCGACAGATAACTCGAGATGGCCAACTCCATGTCGAGGAACACGGCCTTGGTCAGGGCGGAGAGACCGTCGGCCAGGTCGGCGTCCGACTTGGCGGCGTTGTTGAACAGGCCCTTGGCGCGCTTGGCGACGACGGCGCGGATCAACTCCTCGGCCACAAGGGCGTAGCCGCCGATGTACCACCGCGGCTGGATGTCGGCGTGGACGTGGGCGCGCCCGATCCGCTCGACGTCGCGGACATAGGTGTCGCTATAATCCGCCTGGGCGATCCGGCTCCAATGGGCCGCCTGGGCGCGCTCGGCGCCAGCCATGTGGGCGTCGTCGCCAAACTTGACGCGTGTCTCGGGGAACGTGCGGACCTGGCTGTAGAACTTGTTCAGCGCGCCCTTGATCTCGGCGTCGATCAACGGCTTGAGGGCGCGCAGCGCCGACCGCGAGCGCTCGTCGAAACGCATGAAGGCCATCCGCTGATCAAGCTTGGCGTGCGCGCTCATGCGTTCGTGCTCCGGTCATGACGATAAGATTTCGTTGACCATGTTCGTGACGGGAATCCGTTAACCAAGACTGAAAGTTGGATGCCTGCGCGCACCCGCCGCACCACAATGTCGAGGCGCCGCGTCGCACGCGTTTTCGGGGCGCGGAGCGTTATTCGGCAACAAGCTGCGCCTTGGCGCGTTTTGGGCTTGTCAGGCCCATGGCGGGGCTTGGATATAACCAGGAAACGAGCCCCCAGGACTTCATGGCTTTACCGGCGGACTTCACCTTGACCGATCAGGACGGCCGCACGACGGCTGTGCTGACGGGGGACTGGACCGCGCGGGGGCTGTTCGACGCGGGCCTGCGCCTCGACACCGACCTCTCCGGCAAACGCGCGCTCGATATGGACCTGACTGGGATCAATCGCTGCGACACCGCCGGCGCCTATGCGATTCTGCGGGCGGGCGGCGAAAACCTCGAGCCGGAGAACGTCCAGGCGCGC
Source organism: Caulobacter sp. FV1ye6ST (assembly GCF_058681225.1). NCBI lineage: Bacteria > Pseudomonadati > Pseudomonadota > Alphaproteobacteria > Caulobacterales > Caulobacteraceae > Caulobacter > Caulobacter sp. FV1ye6ST. The sequence continues at coordinate 1,311,314 of NZ_CM178733.1, read as the reverse complement.
CGAGAAGTGCTGCGCCTGCTGGAACTGGTCCGCGCCGCCATCCAGGTCGAGCCCGAGCCGGAGATTCGTCCCGGCGGCTTCCACGCCCTGCTGGAGCGGATCGGCCGAGGCGTCTTTGGCCTGTTCCAGGACGCCTACGGCACCCTGGTCTTCCTGGGCCATCTGCTGGTCGCCGTGGCTCGCTGCGTCGCCGATCCACGCCGCATCCGCTGGGCGCCGGTCGTGGCCCTGTGCGAGCGCGCCGGTCTGGACGCCCTGCCGATCGTAGCGACCACGACCTTTTTCATCGGCGCGGTGGTGGCCCTGCTGGGCGCCAACATGCTCACTGAATTCGGCGCCCAGGTCTATTCGGTGGAGCTGATCGGCATCTCGGTGATGCGCGAGTTCAACATCCTGATCACGGCCATCCTTCTGGCCGGCCGCTCGGCCTCCAGCTTCGCGGCCGAGATCGGCTCGATGAAGATGAACCAGGAGATCGACGCCATGCAGGTCATGGGCGTGGATCCTTATGAAGCGCTGGTTCTGCCCCGCTTCGCCGCCCTGCTGTTCACCATCCCGCTGCTGGTGTTCGTGGCGACGATCGCGGGCCTGGCTGGCGGCATGCTGGTGGTCTGGGTCGTGCTGGACCTGTCGCCGACATTCTTCCTGCAGCGGATCATCGACTTCGTCGGCGCCACCCATTTCTGGATCGGCATGTCCAAGGCGCCCGTCATGGCCGCGGTCATCGCCGCGATCGGCTGTCGCCAGGGCATGGAGGTCGGCAACGACGTCGAGTCCCTGGGCCGTCGGGTGACCGCGTCGGTGGTCCACGCCATCTTCGCCATCATCCTGATCGATGCGGTCTTCGCCCTGGTCTACATGGAGCTGGACATTTGACCCGCGCTCCGACGACCAAGAAGCAACATGAACTTGAGGTCGCGCCCTTGCCGGCCGAGGACAACGCCGAGGCCGAGAAGCATCCGATCGATGTCCGGGGCCTGGTCTCCAGTTTCGGCGACAACATCATCCATGACGGCCTGGACCTGAAGGTCGAGCGCGGCGAGGTCCTGGGCGTGGTCGGCGGTTCGGGCACCGGCAAGTCGGTGCTGCTGAACACCATCATCGGCCTGAAGACGCCCGACGGCGGCCAGGTGAGGCTGTTCGGCGGCGACATGCGCGTGGCCTCGCGCCGGCGCTGGTCGTCCGTCGAGCGCCGCTGGGGCGTTCTCTTCCAGCAAGGCGCCCTGTTTTCCAACCTGACGGTGCGCGAGAACGTCGCCGCGCCGCTGCATGAACACACTAGGCTGCCGCGCCGCGAGATCGACGAGATCGCCGATCTGAAGATCGCCATGGTCGGCCTGCCCGCCCGCGCCGCGCTTCTGAAGCCGGCCGAGCTGTCGGGCGGGATGCGCAAGCGCGCCGGCCTCGCCCGGGCCCTGGCGATGGACCCCGAATTGCTGTTCCTGGACGAGCCCACCGCCGGCCTCGACCCGATCGCGGCCGAGGCCTTCGACGCCCTGATCAAGGACCTGTCGGACAGCCTGGACCTGACGGTGTTCATGATCACCCACGACCTGGACAGCCTCTACGCCATCACCGACCGTGTCGCCGTCCTGGCCGACAAAAAGGTCGTCGCGGTGGCGCCCGTTCGCGAACTTGAGCGTTCGGATCATCCCTGGATCAAGCAATACTTCCTGGGCCCCCGGGGTCGCGCCGCCGCGACCGCCGAGGATCCGGCCTAAAGGACGGACTTCTGATGGAAAGAAACGCCAACTACGCCCTGGTCGGGGCCATATCCCTCGCCCTGTTCATGGGCCTGGTGATCTTCGTCGTCTGGCTGGCCAAGGTCAGCTTCAACAAGGACTACGACCTGTACGATATCCTGTTCATCGGTCCGGTGCGCGGTCTGTCAACGGGTGGCGAAGTCCACTTCAACGGCATCAAGGTCGGCGAGGTCGCCCGTATTGAGTTGGACAAGAGCGATCCGAACCGCGTCATCGCCCGCGTGCGCATGACCTCGGACGTGCCGGTCAAGGTCGACAGCTACGCGACCCTGGAGCCGCAGGGCATCACGGGCGTCAACTACGTGCAGATCACCGCCGGCTCGCCGAACAAGGAGCTGCTGAAGGACACCGTCAAGAACGGCAAGGTCCCCGTCCTGCGCAGCCAGCGCAGCGCCCTATCCGACCTGCTGGAAGGCGGCGGCACCGTGCTGACCCGCACCATCGAAGCGCTGGACCGCGTCAACCGCGTCTTGTCCGACCAGAACATCAAGACCTTCAGCGCCTCGCTCAGCGATGTACAGGCGGTCACCGCCGAACTGCGCGAGCGCAAGGAGATCATCGCCGACGCCCAGAAGGCTTTGCAGAGCATCGATGCGACCGCCCAGTCGATCACCAATCTGACCAACAACGCCAACGGCCTCGTCGAGGGCGACGCCAAGCGCACCCTGAAGGAGGCCGGCGACGCCGCCGCCGAACTGAAGGCCGCCGCCAAGGACGCCCGCTCGATGATCTCGAAACTGGAAGGTCCGACAAGCGACTTCGCCAGCACCGGCCTGCCGCAGCTGTCGGCGGCCATCGTCACCCTGCAGTCGGCAGCCGAATCCCTGGATCGCCTGGTCGGCGATGTCGAACAGAACCCCCGTGGCGTGGTCAACAAGGCCCCCGCCAAGGAACTGGAGGTCAAGCCGTGAGCCCGATGATGCGCAATGTTGCCCGAGGCCTGGCCGTCGCGACCCTGGCCATCGCCCTCTGCGGCTGTATCAGCGTCTTCCCGAAGACCAAGCCGGCGACGATGTATCGCTTTGGCGACGCCGACATCAGTGTGACCAAGGCCCCGGCCGGCGCGATGTTCGGCGTACAGAAGGCCCCGTCCGCCTTCACCCGCGCCGCGGCGGGCGACCGCATCCTGACCGTGACCAATGGTGAGGTCGCCTATATCGCCAACGCGCGCTGGGTGTCCCCGGCCTTCATCCTGTTCGAGGAGGCCGTCGCCCGCGCGTTCGAGAACGATCCGGGCCGCGCTCGCCTGATCGGTCGGGGCGAGGTGGCGAAGGCCGACCTCGTGTTGCGCCTTGAGGTGCGCACCTTCGAGGCCGACTATGTCAACGGTCCCAAATCCGCGCCCGAGGTGGTGGTCCGCGTCCGCGGCGTCCTGAACCGCAATAGCGATCGCGCCTTGGTCGGAGACCAGACCTTCGAGGCCAAGGTCAAGACCGCCGACAATCGCGTCTCGGCCATCGTTCCGGCGTTCGACCAAGCCAACGCCAAGGTGCTCAGCGAGGTGGTGGCCTGGGTCAACGCAGCCGGGCCAGGCATCAAGAACTAAGGGGTCTGTTCAAAGCGCTTCCAGGGGTTCCGTCACTGGCCCATAGCCCGCGTTCTCCTGGATCCGCAGGACCTTGCCGTCGACCCAGGGCTCGACGGTGACCAGCTCACGCCCGACGGCCCGCGCCACCGCGTCGGCCGGGCTGGCGCTCTCGGCCAGCATCTGAAGGTTCATGCGGGTCGGGAAGATCACCTTGCGCTCGCCCGAGGCCGCCAGGTCCAGGGCCAGGCTTGGAGCGATCCATTCTGCGTCGACCGCCTCATGGCCGTCGCAGATCGCCTGCTGAGCCAAGGGCGCGTGGGCGACGTAGAACCAGGTATCGAAGCGCTTGGTCATCAGCTTGGGTGTGATCCAACGGGCGAACACCGTCAGGGCCGAGAGATCCAGCTTGAGGCCCAGGTCCTGGACCACATCGAGAAAGGCTACCTTGTCCTCCGCCACCGCCGCCCGGACATCCTTGGCCGCCTCGCCGGCGTAGAAGGCCCCATCCCGGTCGCGAGCCAGCAATATGCCCGCTTCTTCATAGGCCTCGCGAATCGCGGCGATGCGAAGGGCCACGCCATCCTGGCCAACCTCGTCGAAGCCGATGGCCAGTTCGCGCCAACGCGGGTCGCTGTCGCCCTGGTGGCTCTTGCCGCCCGGGAACACCAAGGCGCCCGCGGCGAAGTCGATCTGATGATGCCGCTTGACCATAAGCACCTCGAACGAAGGCGCATCTCGAAGCAGCAGTACGGTGGCGGCGAGACGGGTCTCGCCCGACGGAGAGTCAGACATGGCTTGAAGTCTGGCGCAGGCTCGCGGCCTTGCCCAGACCTCTTTCGAACAATCGTTCGGCTAGGCCGCGCCCTGGCCCCTGGTGCGATCGGCGCGGCGGCGCCCGCTGCTGCGGTCCATGCGCTCCATCAAGTACTCGCTGTCCTCGCGGGAGACCGTGTGCGACGAGGTCAGGAAGCGTTGGATCATGTGCTCCTGGAAACGCTCGCGATCGTGGGCGCCGCCGTCGAAGTCCAGGCCGTGGAAGGCGTCGACGCCCGCTCGGAAAGCCGAATAGAGGCGCGGCGGCAGACCAGCTCGCTCGCAGATCGCCTTCAGCCCCAGAGGGCCGGCGTCGTGGATCATCAGCCAGGTGCGATGGTGCGGAATCCCGGCCAGTTCGGCCACGGCCCACTCGAAGAAGGTCATGTGCCCGTGAGCCAGGGCCCGCAGGAGCAGCGACGGCGACAGGCGGCCGACTTTGCTCAGATGTGCCACGAAGGCCTTGGGATCGGCGGCGCGGCCGGCCTGGTCGACCAGATCGATCGTCGCGCGCTCCTTGGCGCCCAGGATGAGCTCCATCGTGCGCTCGGCCGACAGGGCGTGGCTGGTCAGGATATGATCGCGCAGCTGCTCGCCGACCATGTCGATCAGGCGTTCGCTGACAGAGAGCGGCAGGGCCGTGCGATACGCGACAGCCTGCAGCACGCTTTCCGACTTGGAGAAGCGGTCCAGCGCCTTCTGCAGCGCGACTTCAGAGAAGCGGGCGTTGTCGTTGGCGCAGGCGGTGGCGACCACGTCCTCGTCGCCCTGCTCGACCAGGAGGGTGGTGATGCGGCTGGAGAGCTTGGGGCGCTTGGCCACCGCCTTCTGGCGTACCGAGCCGCCAACGCGGACGATCTCGGCCAGGTCGATGTCGGTGAACACCGGCGAGAAGCTGATGATCGGCAGGCTGACGCTCTCGACGTCGCGGGCCAGGCGGTTCGCGACGTCCGGCGGCAGAGCGGTGGAATTCTTCAGCGTCACCGCCATCGCCCGGCGGACCAGCTCGGCGGCGTCGGCGGCCATCACCCGCAAGATCTCGTGCGCGACCTGGCGATCCTCGTCGCTCAGCGCTCCACGGTCGATGCTTCGGCAGAGCTTGTGCGCGGCCAGCGCGCGCTCGTCAGGCGTCGCGCCCTTCACAAGCATGCGGATGTCGGAATCGGTGAGTGCGGCGCGTGTGGTGGCCATGTTCGCTTGCCGGGACCTGGTGCTTGGAGCCCTATCCTCGACGGTTAGGCTTAATGATTGTTTGAATATCGTACCTGTGGATTAACGATACCCCGTAACCGGGTACAAACCACGCCGCCCTAAGGTGCGCCCTCAATTACGAGGAGTGCGATCTTGCTCGCCGAGCGCCGCCCTAAAGATATCTCGACGGACGGCGCGCACCTCGCCAAGGCGCTGGACGCCCAGGCCGCGCTATTGCCTTACGCGCTTGGTGTTTTCGCGGTCAGCCTGCCGCTTTTCGTGTGGATCGGATCGTTCGCCGCCAACCGTGTATGGATGACCGCCAGCTTCGCGGTGTTCGCGATCAACTGGGGCGCTTTTTACGCGGTGGTGAACTGGTTGCGCGACCAAGGGTCGCAAGATCTTAACCGTAGAGCCCGGGTCCAGGTGATGGGCGGCGTGCTCTGGGCTCTGGCCGCGGTGCAGGTCTCGATCTTCGCCTTGGGCGCGGGCCCGGCGCGCGAGCCCCTGCTCCTGTTGGCCACGGCGGGCGCTGTGCTGTGCGCGTTCTTCGCCGCGCCCTATCTGGTGGGCCTACTGATCGTCGCGCCGATCGCGGCGGCCGGTCCGCTGATCGCGTCCTTCTCCGGCGACCGCGAGTTGGGCGAACTGACCTGGGGCGCGACCGCCCTGGCTCTGACCCTGGCCCTGATCCTGAACCGCATGTTCCGCCGTCAGCACGACTTGGCCGTTCAGCACGAGCACCTGGTCGACGAGCGACTGCGAGTGCTGGAGGCGGCCGAGCGCACCGCCCGCTCCAAGTCCGACATCGTCGCCACCTTGAGCCACGAGATCCGTAACGGTCTGACCGGCGTCACCCACGTACTGGCCGCCGCCGCCGGCAAGGGCGGTCGCGCCGCGCCGTCTCGCGAGCAACTGAACGCCGCCCTCGACGCGGCCCAGGACTTGATCGCCGTGCTGAACGCCACGCTCGATTCCGAGACCGCCGAATCCGGCCGCCTCAGCGTCGAGGCTCAACCTTTCGATCCTGTCCGCCTGGTCCAGGACCTGGCCCTGCTGGACAAGCCCAACGCCGCGACCAAGGGCCTGGAACTGTCCGTTCACGTCGATCCTCTGCTGCGCTTCCGCGACAGGGGCGCGATCGTCGCCGACGCCCTGCGCACCCGCCAGATCATCACCAACCTGCTGGGCAACGCGGTCAAATATACCGTGCGCGGCCGCATCGAGGTTCGCCTGGAGCTGCGCGAAGGCCATATCGCGATCGAGATCGCCGACACCGGCCCTGGCCTGTCGGCCGAGGAGATGGAGCAAGCCTTCGAGCCCTTCCGTCGCATCGAGCGCACCGGCGCCGGCGTCAATGGCGCGGGTCTGGGCCTTTCCTTGTCGCGTCAGCTGGCCCGTCTGATGGGCGGCGCCCTCGAGGCGCGCAGCGCCGTGGGCGTCGGCAGTTGCTTCACCCTGACCCTACCGTTCGATCAGGACGCCCAGTGCGCGTTCGACGCCGGAGAGATGGACGCCGCCGTCTCCGACACCTCCGGCGCGCCGCGCGCCCTGCGCATCCTGATCGCCGAGGACGACGCCCTGAACGCGGCGATGTTGCGCGCCATTCTCGAACAGTTGGGCCATCAGGTGGTCCACGCCCAGAACGGCCGCCGCGCCGCCGATCTCGCCAGGATCGCCGAGTTCGACCTGCTGATGTTCGACCATCGCATGCCGGTCATGGACGGCCCCGCCGCCACCGCCAGCCTGCGCGAGAGCGAAGGCCCCAACCGCCACGCCCCGATCATCGCCATCATCGATGGCGATGGCGAGGAGACCACTGGCTTCCTGGAGGCCGGCGCCGACATCATGCTGCGCAAGCCGGTCTCCGTGGCCGGCGTCGCCCGCGCCCTGGCCGACGCCGCGGCGCTGGACCGACGCGCCGATCGCGCCGCCGCCTAACGGCGTCTACCCCAAGGTAAGCCTTCCCCCAGCCCTCGCCCTCGCCCATGCTCCTCCCAACGAGAAAAAGGGAGAGAGCGATGCTGGAGGGACTGCGGGTCGTCGAGCTGGCGACCTATATCGCCGCCCCCGGCGCGGCCGGGATCATGGCCGACTGGGGCGCCGAGGTGATCAAGGTCGAGTCGCCAGAAGGCGACCCGATGCGGCGGTTCTTCGACACCATCGGCTCGGACCAGGACGCCAACCCGATCTTCGAACTCGATAACCGCGGCAAGAAGGCCGTGGTGCTGGACATCCGTTCCGACCTGGGCCGCGACGCCCTGAAGGCTCTGGCGGCCACCGCCGACATCTTCCTGACCAATGTCCGCCCCGCCGCCCTGGCGCGCGCCGGCGTCGACTACGAAACGCTGAAGGCGATCAATCCGCGGCTGATCTATTGCAGCCTGACGGGCTACGGCCTGACCGGTCCGGACCGCGACAAGCCCGGCATGGACGTGGCGGCCTTCTGGTCACGGGCCGGGGTAGGTTCGATCACCGCGCCGAAGGGCACCGAGCCCTTTCCGATCCGCACCGGCATGGGCGACCACGTCACGTCCCTGGCCACGGTGTCGGCGATCCTGGCGGCGGTTCACGAGCGGACGGTCACGGGCGTAGGTCGTCTGGTCGAGACCTCGCTGTTGCGCGCGGGCGTCTATGCGATCGGCTCGGACATGGCGATCCAGCTGCGCTTCGGGAAGCTGGCCTCCACGCGGGGGCGACGCGAGGCGCTGCAGCCGCTGGCCAACTTCTACAAGACCGCCGACGGCCGCTGGATCTGCCTGCTTCCTCGCCAGGGCTCGGTCGACTGGCCGCGCATCGCCGCCGCCGCCGGCCGACCCGAACTGGTCGAGGATCCGCGCTTCGCCAACGCCAAGGCCCGGCGAGAGAACGGCCAGGCGCTGGTCGATATTCTGGATGAGGCCTTCGGCGCCATGGCCTATGACGACGCCGCCGAGGCCCTGGACGCCGGCGACATCACCTGGGCCCCCTACCAGACGCCGCGAGAACTGGTCCAAGACGCCCAGGCCGAAGCTGCGGGCTGCTTCGTCGACACCCCCGACGGCGCGGGCGGCACATTCAAGGCTCCCGCCGCCCCGGCCCGCTTTCCAGGCGCGCGGGATGGCCCGCGCGGTCCCGCGCCGAAGCTGGGCGCGGATACCGAGGCTGTATTCAGGGAACTGGGGTGGTCAGACGATCGGATCGCCGAGCTGAGCAAAATCAGCGCTGCTTGACCTTGTCGTTGGCCTCGGCCAGCACGCGCAGCATCTCGGCCGAGAACATCGAGCTGGCCAGGCGCTGACCGCCGCCCATGCTCGAATTGTCCGAGCCGCCGAACGGATTGCCGACGTCCTGTGAACCACGCAGGATCAGGTCGACCATCGCCTCCTGCTGGCGGATCCGCTCCAGACGGCGACCACCGGCATATTGCGTGAAGCCTTGGTCGCCTTCCGGCAGACGCACCGTATCCGGCTGCTCGGTGACGCGAGTCGCGCCGCCGGTCCTGGTCAGGTTGGCGTAGACCTCGCCGACCGTGGCGGCGCGGCCTTCCTTGTAGAAGATCGACTTGTTGGCCTGGGCCGCGTCCGGGAACATGGCGGCGGCGCTGGCGCCGGGCGAAGCGGTCGCGGCCTGGATCAGCCTAGCCGAGCCCGCCGGCCCCAGGAAGTGGGCGGCGTAGAGCTCGCCAGCGGTCGGGTCGCGCCCCACCCGGCCCCGCAGATACGAAGCGTGGTCAGAGGTCAGTTCACCGGCCATCAGCGAAGCGGCGTGCGGATCGGCCTTGAGGCCCAGCACGGCTTTGCGAGCCTCGTCGCCATCGACCCGATAGCGGCCGTCGGGTCCCTGCGAGATCAGATCGGCGTAGCGGGCGTAGCCATACTTCGAGCCGTGCTTCTTCAGCGTGGACAACCAGGTCTGGTCGACGAACTGGAACAGACCCGACGCCGAAGAGGTTCGGGCCCTGGCAGCCGGATTGAATCCGCTTTCACGCTTGGCCGTGCCCATCAGGAACGTGAAGTCGACCCCCGTCGCGCTGGACGCGCGCTGGATCGCCGACTCGACGACGCTGCGGATGGAACTGACGGCGGGCATGGGTCTCAGGAGTCGGCGACTATGGTTAATTCGCGATTAACCACGTTAGCAAGCCGTCCCCAGATGACGACATGCCGCACCCATTCTTACAAGCGTAAGACAAATCGTCGCCCGGATTACGATTGTCAATTTACAGCTTCATGGGTTCGTGCTGACCTGATCCTACAAATGTAATTCAGCGTAGGAGATCGACATGAACCTGGCTCTCCATCCCAGCGGCTCCGGCATTCCCGGCCTTGACGACACCCCGCGCAAACCCTCGAAGGCGCTGGTCATCGGCATCGCGGTCTCGGCCGCGGCGCATCTCGGCCTGATCGGCTACCTGGCCTACACAAAGTACGTCACGCCGCTGCCGATGGCGCAGGAGGATCCGGGCTTCAGGCTGGAATTGCCCTACACGCCGCCGAAGCCGCCGCCCCCTCCCCCGCCGACGGACCAGCCGCCGCCCCGGGCGAGCGCGCCCAAGCTGCACATCCCGCTGCAGACACCGTTCGAAACGCCCCCGCCTCTACAAGCGGACCCGACCGTCGAAGCGCCGCCGGCCACCGGCCCGGTCACCACCCTGGCGCCGACTCCGCCCGCGCCTCCGGCTCCCCCCGCTCCGCAGGCCAAGATGATCACCCGTCCGAACTGGCTGAAGCTGCCCTCGGCTGACGACATGGCCCGCTACTATCCGGAGAGCGCCCAGCGTCGGGGCCTCTCCGGTTCGGCCACCCTGAACTGCGTGGTGGCGATCAACGGCGCGGTCCGCGACTGCTCGGTCCTGTCGGAAACCCCGGCCGACGAAGGCTTCGGCGCTGCGGCCATCAAGGTTTCGCGCTTCTTCAGGATGAAGCCGCAGATGGAGGACGGCCAGGCGGTGGACGGCGCCACCGTCCGCATCCCGATCCGGTTCAGCGCGGGCGCTTGAAGCCCACCCTCCGGCGCTGAACCAGCGGCCGGGTCGCCAGCCTTCCGCGACCCGGCTTTTTCCTTGCTTGTCGCGCATCCGGGCGGCGAGCCGCGCGCACTTCGCCTGACGCGCTCGCGGCCTCAATAGCTCTTCGGCAGTCCCAGCACGCGCTCGGCGATGAAGTTCAGGATCATCTCGCGGCTGACCGGCGCGATGCGGGCGATCATCGCCTCGCGGAAGTAGCGCTCGACATCGTATTCCTTGGCGTAGCCCATGCCGCCATGGGCCAGGACCGCGTTCTCGCAGGCGTGGAAGCCGGCCTCGGCGCCCAGGTACTTGGCGGCGTTGGCCTCGGCCCCGCAATCCTTGCCCTGGTCGTAGAGGGCGGCGGCCTTGAAGGCTAGCAGGTTGGCCGCCTCCAGTTCGGCCCACGACTTGGCCAGCGGATGGGCCACGCCCTGGTTCTTGCCGATCGGCCGACCGAACACGATCCGCTCATTGGCGTAGGTGGTGGCCTTGGCCAGCGCCGCGCGGCCCAGGCCGATGGCCTCGACGGCGAACAGCACCCGTTCGGGATTGAGTCCGTGCAGCAGGTAGGCGAAGCCCTTGCCCTCCTCGCCGACCAGATCCTCGGCCGGGACAAACAGGTCCTCGATGAAGAGCATGTTACATTCGACGGCCTTGCGGCCCATCTTCGGGATCGGCTTGGCCTCGATCTTCTCGGCGTCGGTGTAGAACAGCGACAGGCCCTGGTGCGGCTTGGCGCACTGGTCCTTGGGCGTGGTGCGGGCGATGATCAGGATCTTGTTGGCGCGCTGTGCGCCGGTGGTCCAGATCTTGCGGCCGTTCAGGCGATAGCCACCGTCGACCTTCTCGGCGCGAGTCTCAAGGCTCGCGGTGTCCAGGCCTGAGTTCGGCTCGGTCACCGCGAAGCACATCTTGTCCTCGCCAGAGATGATCCGGGGCAGCAGGCGCTCGCGCTGAGCGTCAGAGCCGAACTTCACCAGCGGCATCGGACCGAAGATGTTGAGGTGTATGGCCGAGGCGCCCGAGAAGCCCGCGCCCGACTGGGCCACGGTCTGCATCATCACGGCGGCCTCGGTCAGGCCCAGGCCCGCGCCGCCGACGCTTTCCGGCATGGCCACGCCCAGCCATCCCCCTTGAGCGATGGCGGCGACAAAGTCTTCGGGGAAGATCCCGGTCTCGTCCGTGCGGCGCCAGTATTCGTCGTCGAAAGCGGCGCACACCTTGGCGACGCCCTCGCGGATGGCTTCCTGCTCTTCGGTCAACCAGAATCCGGACATCGGTCCTCCTCCCCTGCGTTGCTAGCCCCCGGACTTCTCGAAACGACGTGCGTCCATGGTGGCGGCGTCCGGGCCCGGGTTATCGCCATTCAGATACGCCGCGACCATGTCGGCCACAAGCGGCGCGAACAGCCAGCCGTTACGCCGCGCGCCGACGGCCAGCATGACGCCGGGGGTCTGGCTCCAGCCCACCAGCGGCAGGCCGTCGGGCGTGGTGACCCGGACGCCGACCTCGACCTTGGCCGCGTCGAGATCCAGCGCCGGCCGCAAGGCCCAGGCCGCCGCGCGCAACCCTTGAGTCGCGGAGGCGTCCGGCGCCAGGTCGTCGCGGCCAACCTCCATGGTGGCGCCGATCGCCAAGTTCTCGCCCGGCGCCAGATAGACGCCATCGCCCCGCACCACCGCGCCAACGGCATCGGCGGAGACTCGCAGGATCTGCCCCTTGATCGGCGACAGGACCCTGGTCTCGGCCGCCAGACGACCGTCGCGCGCGCCAGGACCGGCGGCCAGCACCAGAGCATCGAAGGCCTCGGTGCGGCGGTCGGCCAGCGCGAGGGCTCCCGGCGCGAAGGCCTCGACGGAGCCGGTCTCGAACCGCGCGCCGGCCGCCTCCGCCGCCGTACGCATCGCCGCCAGGGCGGGTTGCGCTTCAAGACGCCAGTCCTCGGCGGTCTCATCGGCGGTGGGGAGGCCAAGGGCCACGAGTCGCTCGCTGACCTGGCCGCGCCAGGCGTCGGAGCCCTCGAAACGCACGCCAGCGCAGACCAGTTCGATTCCCAGGCCCTCGGCGAAGGCCGGCCAGAGGTCGCGGGCGCGGCGCATGATGGAGAGGTGTACGCGCGAGGCGGGGTCGAACAGCGCCTCGCTGACCGGCGCCAGCATGCCAGCGGCAACGCCCGAAGCATTGTCGCCCGGCGCGGCCGGATCGAAGACGGTGACCTTGAAGCCGCCCCGCGCCAGGCGCAGCGCCACGGCTGATCCCAAGGCGCCCGCCCCGGCCACGGCGACACGCGCGCCAGAATGAAGTTTCATGGCGCGCAAACACCTTCCAGACGCGCGAACGTCAAGTCCGGAACGACCATGCCGGTTACTCGATCTATTCATCATTAACGATAGTAAATCGAGCGCGACACTTTGGCGCGAAGACCCGTTCCGTGCACGTCCGCACGTGACGATGCAGCCAAGCTGTGTCTATACCCGTTAACATTGGCATGAAGGCCGCCGAGCGGCGCAGATGGAATAGAGGCGGATGAACGATCGACCCGCAGTCGAACCAGCCCACCCCGTTGATCTCTATGTGGGCGCCCGGCTGAGAATTCGCCGCAAGATGATGGGACTTTCCCAGACGCAAGTCGCGGACGCTCTGGGCATCACCTTTCAGCAGATCCAGAAATACGAGCGTGGCGCCAACCGCATCAGCGCCAGCAAGCTCTACGATGCCGCCAAGTTGCTGCAAGCGCCTGTCTCCTACTTCTTCGAGGGCCTCGAGGACACCGACGGCGGCATCGACGACGGTTTCGCCCAGCGCATGACCGAGTTCGTCTCCACGCCCGAGGGCCTGGAACTGGCCAGCCTCTTCCCGCGCCTTTCGGACCGTCGCCTGCGCCGCCGGGTCGTCGACCTGGTCCGCGCCATGGTGGATGACGACGCGCCCTAAGACCGCTTCCGCTCAGTACCGCTTTCGAAAGGCCCGCGATGTGCGAATCGCGGGCCTTTTCGCGTCTGGAACCGCCCCTCGCGCCCGCCGTTGATCCGGCGACGGAGCGGTGAAGGGGCCAAGGACATGCCACGCGACACGGTCGATCTTCAGCCGGTCTCGCCCGGCCTTCTCTATGTCAACGACGACGATCCCGGCTTGCGGCGGATCAAGAGCGGCGCGGGCTTCGACTATCGCGATCCAGACGGCGACCCGGTCGACGACGCCGGAACGCTCGATCGCATCCGCACCCTGGCCATCCCGCCGGCCTGGACCGACGTCTGGATCTGTCCCTCGCCGCGCGGCCACATCCAGGCCACGGGCCGCGACCAGCGGGGCCGCAAGCAGTATCGCTATCACGACGGCTGGCGGCGCGACCGTGACGGACTGAAGTTCGGCCGCATGATCGCCTTCGGCCGCGCCCTGCCCAAGCTGCGCGCAAAGGTCGAGAAGGACCTCGTGCTGCGGGGCCTGCCCCGCGACAAGGTGATCGCCGCCGTGGTGCGGCTGATGGAGCTGACCCTGACCCGGATCGGCAACGAAGCCTATGCCCAGGAAAACAAGACCTTCGGCCTGACCACCCTGCGCGACCGGCACGCCAAGCTGTCCAGCCTCGGCGGCACGTTCCGGTTCAAGGGCAAGAGCGGCGTGGTCCATACGACCGGCTTTCGCGACCGGCGCCTGGCCCGCATCGTCAAGGCCTGCCAGGACGTTCCGGGTCAGCGGCTCTTCCAATATCTAGACGACGACGGCCAGCGGCGCTCGGTCGAGAGCGCCGACGTCAACGCCTATATCCGCGCGGCGATGGGCCAGGACTTCTCGGCCAAGGACTTCCGCACCTGGGCCGGCACCCTGGCCGCGGCGCGCGCCCTGTGCCTGACCCCCAAGGCGACCAGCGCCACCGAGGCCAAGCGCAACGTCAACACCTGCGTGAAGGCCGTGGCCGGGCTGCTGGGCAACACCGCCGCCGTCTGCCGGGGATCGTACATCCACCCGCTAGTGCTGGAATCCTATCAGCAAGGTGTCCTGCCGCTGAAGCCCGGCCGGTCGGAACGCGCCTTCGAACTGGCCACCATCCGGTTCCTGGAAGCGGCCCAGGCCTCGTGCGCCGAAGCTTAGCGGAACGCCCCCGCGCCGAGCGTCGTTGAGTCGGCTCGAACGGAGAAACGCCCATGGCCGCCGGCCGTCCCACTTGGCAGGGCCACCTGCGCCTGTCGCTCGTGACTTGCCCCGTCGCGATGTACACCGCCACCGATGCGCGCGGCGACGTGCACTTCAACATGCTGCACAAGAGGACCCACAATCGGATCCGGATGATCCCGACCGACCCGGACCTGGGGCCGATCGAGCGCGCCGACATCGTCAAGGGCTACGAGTACGAGAAGGGCGAATACGTCGTCATCACCCAGGACGAGATCGACAGCGTGCGGCTGGAGAGCACCCGCACCATCGACATCGAGACCTTCGTTCCGGCGGCCGACATCGACCGGCTGTACTGGGACAATCCCTACTTCCTGGTCCCCGACGGCAAGCTGGCCGCCGAGGCCTATGGCGTCATACGTGAAGCCATGACCAAGGAGGGCCAGGTCGCTCTGGGACGCGTGGTCATGCATCAGCGCGAGCGCCTGCTGGCCATCGAGCCGCGCGACAACGGCATGGTCGCCTGGAGCTTGCGCAACCGCCGCGAGGTCCGCGAGGCGGCGAGCTATTTCGACGCTATCCCCGACAAGAAGCCCGACCCTGCGATGATCCAGATCGCCCAGAAGATCATCGAGCAGAAGGAAGGCCCCTTCGACCCCGAGCAGTTCAACGACCGCTACGAGGACGCCCTGCGGGCGCTCATCAAGGAAAAGCAGAAGGGCAAGGGCCGCAAGGTCTCCGTGCCGACCGAGCCCGAGGACACCAATGTGGTGGACTTGATGGAGGCGCTGCGGAGCAGCCTGGGCAAGGCGCCGGCGAAGACCGGGACGGGGACCAAAAAGACCGCGACGCACAAGGCCGCGCCGAGGAAAAAGACGGGTTAGGCCGGCTTGCTCAAAAGTTCGTTCAGGCGCGGCCCGGCCTTGGCGGCCATGGCCTCGCCCACGGCGGCGGCGGCGTTGGCCGGGCGGATCATCACCTCGAACTCCTTGATCCTGCCGACGTCGTCGAAGGAGATGATGTCGATACCCTTGAGCTTCTTGTCGCCGACGCGCGCGCTGAACTCCAGCACCACCGACTCATGGCCCTCGGACCAGAATTCTCGGTGATAGGCAAAGTCCTCAAAGATGGTGTTGACCGTGGCGATGATGTGCACGAGCGGCTCCACGCCCGGATACGGCTTGAAGAAGGCGGGCGAGCGGAAGACCACCGTTTCGGCGGCCAGCGGTCGCAGGCGATCGAACTCGCGCTTCTCCAGCAGGTCGTGCCAGACTTCCAGCGTTTGCAGCGCCTGTTCGCGGGCCATGCCGTCCCCTCCCATGATCCCGGCGTTCGAATGCGCCCGATAGCGACACTGTAAAATCAGAGACGCCACCGTCAACGCCGCTAGCCACGCGCCAGCTTCCTGACCGCCGCCGCCAAGTCCCGCTCGCTCTCGGCATAGGCGTCCCAGGCGTCGAGATCCTTCACCATCCCGGGCGCGGTCCGGACATTGAACCGCGCCGGATCCAGCCCCTTCCTCACCTGGGTCCAAGCCACCGGCCACGACACGGGCGCGCCGGGACGGCCGCGCGGCGACAGCGGCGCCACGGCCGTGCTCATTCGGTCATTGCGCAGGTAGTCGAGGAAGATCTTCCCGCCCCGGTCCTTCTTGGCCATCGAGATCAGGTACTGGTCTGGACTGTCGGCGGCCATGCGGGCGCAGACTTCGCGGGCGAAGGCCTTGGCGGCGGGCCAATCCAGCTTTGTTCCCTTCAGCGGCGTGACCACGTGCAGTCCCTTGCCGCCGGTGGTCTTGCAGAACGGGACCAGCCCCAGGGCCTCCAGCCGGTCGCGGATCTCGCGCGCCCCTTCGACCACGACGTCGAACGAGACGTCCGGGGCCGGGTCGAGATCGAACACCAGACGTCCCGGGACATCCGGCGCCCCCTCCCGGCAGTTCCAGGGGTGAAGCTCGGTCGCGCCCCATTGGGCGGCGGCGACTAGGCTCTCGACGGTGTTGAACACCAGATAGGGCTTACGGTCTCCGCTGACCGTGACCTCGTCGATCAGGGCCGAGACCCCCTTGCCCGAATGGCGCTGGAAGAAGGTTTCCTGGCCTATGCCGTCCGGCATGCGGATCACCGAGCAGGGCCTGCCCTTGACGTGCTCCAGCATCTGCGGTCCGACGGCTTCGAAATACTTGGCCAGATCCAGCTTGGTCCCCGGCGTCCCGTCGCCAGCGTCCGGCCACAACGGCTTGTCGGGATTGGAGATCGCCACGCCCAGCACCGAGGCCTTGCCGCCGGCGCGTTTCTGCGCGGCCGACGTCTTGGAAGCGTTCCGGGGCTGGGCCAGCTCCACGCTCTCGACCGGCGCCGGCGCCTCGGCCGCGACCGCCTTGGCGGGCTTGTCCTCGCGCAGTCCCTTGAACGACGCCTGGCGCACCGAGCCGTCTCCCGTGAAGCCGGCGAACTCTATCTCGGCGACCAGTTCCGGTTCCACCCAGTGGATGTCGGCGCCGCCACGCGGCGCGCCCTTACCGCCGAACGGTGAGGTCTTGCGCGCCAGCGTCTTCAAGGCCGGCAGCAGCTTGGCGAGCTTGTCACGGCCAAAGCCCGTGCCGACCCGGCCGACATGGGCCAACTGACCCTCGTCGTTGTAGATGCCGACGATCAACGAGCGGAACGCGTCGCCCGTCGTCGTCCAGCCGCCGATCACCACCTCATGCCCGGCCCGGCACTTGGCCTTGGTCCAGGTCGCGCCCTTGCCCGATCGGTACGGCGCGTCGAGCATCTTGGAGACCACACCTTCCAACGACATCCGGCAGGCCGATTGTAAGACCGCCTGTCCGCCGCTGGTGAAGTGCTCGACATAGCGGATGCGCTCGCCATCCGATGGCAGAAGCGTCTTCAGCCGGGTCTTGCGGTCTGATAGCGGCAGCGCGGTCAGGTCCTGGCCGTCGGCGTGCAGCAGGTCGAAGCCGAAGAAGATCAGGTCGTCGGTCTTCTCCTCCGACAGCGCCGCCTGCAGGCCCGCGAAGCTGGGCGAGCCCGCCTCGTCCAAGGCCACCACCTCGCCGTCGATCAGGGCGTCGGGCAGTGTCTTGGCGTCCTTGATCAGTCGCGGGAAGCGCTGGCTCCAGTCGAGACCCGTCCGGGTGCGCAGGGCCGCCTTGCCGCCCTCGACGCGCAGCTGCATCCGGTAGCCGTCGAACTTGATCTCGTGGACCCAGCCGTCGCCGCTAGGCGGCCGATCGACCAGCTTGCACAGCTGCGGCGGGACGAAGTCCGGCATGGCCGCCCTGGGCGCTGCCGTATTCGTCGCCCTCGCGCTCGTCTTGGCCTTGGCGGTCTTTCCCTTGGGCGCGCCGGTCTCCTCGGCGGCCTTCACAGCGCTGGCTTCAGGCGCGTTCGTGCTGCTCCAGACCGCGTCCGGCGTCGGGCCGGCCTTGGTCATGAACGGGGTCGGAGCCTTGCCCTTGCCCGCCGCGATGTCTTCCATCCTGCGACCCGAGGCGATCGAGAAGGACGTGTCCTCCAGGAAATCGGGGTCGCCTTCCATGGCGAAGGCGTCGCGATGCTTGATCAGCAACCAGTTCTCGCGCTTGCCGCCCCCAGACTTCCCCTTGGCGAACTTGTCGTTGTTGATCCTGACCAGGACCCAGCCGCCCTTCATCCGCTCGCCGGCGAAGACCAGCTTGATCTCACCCTTCTTGAGCCCCTTCTCCAGGTCGAAGCCCGGCTCGGGCGCCCACCAGCCGCGATCCCACAGCATCACCGTGCCGCCGCCATACTGGCCCGCGGGGATCGTGCCCTCGAAGTCGCCATAGGCCAGCGGATGGTCCTCGACATGGACGGCCAGGCGCTTGTCGTGCGGATCGCGCGACGGCCCCCGGGTCACCGCCCATGAGAGAAAGACGCCCTCGTGCTCCAGCCGCAGGTCGTAGTGCAGCCGGGTGGCGTCGTGCTTCTGGATGACGAACCGCGCCCGCGCCGAAGCCGCGACCTCGGCTTCACCCGAGGGCTCGGCCGTGAGCTTGAAGTCGCGTTTGGCCTGATAGGCGGCCAGCTTAGGCGCGGCCATGGCGGCTATTCGCCGTCGAAGACTTGCGGACGCACATCGTCCTTGTCGACGCCATCGCCCGCGTCGGCCTCGTCCTCGAGGTCGATGATCTCTTCGTCGTCGAGGTCTTCGCCGATCAAGGCGTCGTCGTCATCCTCGTCGCCCTCGGCCTGGGTGACGTCCAGCACGTCGGGCAGTTCCTCGAAGGTGCGGAACTCGCCGTCCTTGCCGATGACGTCATCGTCCATGGCCTCCGCGCCGTCCTGCTCGTCATAGCCGTTGTCGATGTCGGTCATGGCTGTCTCTCCTGTGCCTGCAGGAGAAATGGTTTTGGACCAACGCCGTTCCGGAATCGCGCCGTGCGGTTGCGGGCAGCGGCGGGCTTCCACCCCGTTTCCCGTGCGGAATCACCGAGTGCGCGAGTCGCCACATGGTCTACTTGCGAGACCATCATTAAGCGCTTTGCCCCAAACTTGACCGTTCCGGAGGCGACGATTCCGAAAAAATCCCCGTCCCACGGGCGTTTTGCCCCCATGAATCGGCGTTTTAACCTTCCCTAACGGGTGACAAACGCGATCCGTCTCGTCAGGCTCGCATTTCCCTGATTCACAGGAATGAGCTTAGAGATGACGAACGTTTCCGATCTGGTCGACGCCGCTGTCGCCGCTGACGACAAGCTGACCAAGACCCAAGCCAAGGCCATCATCGACGGCGTCTTCAAGGCGATCTCGGATGCGGCCGTAAAGGGTGAAGAAGTCTCGATCCCGGGCTTCGGCAAGTTCAAGGTCCAGGCCAAGCCGGCCCGCACCGGCCGCAACCCGGCCACGGGCGCGACCATCGAAATCGCCGCCAGCAAGAAGGTCGCCTTCACGCCGGCCAAGCAACTGAAGGACGCCGTCAACGGCTAAGCCTTCAGCGGGGAGCACGCCGCAAAGTCTGCTCCCCGACGTTGCTATTCACGCGCGACATTGTGCTCCACGCCCTTGTCGCGCGTGAAGACTATCTAGAACAAAATAAGAACGATAACGTGCTTCGCATGGCCGTTCTCGATCTCAGACATAAACTCGCTATCCTCGCCGACGCCGCCAAGTACGACGCGTCCTGCGCGTCGTCCGGCGCGGAGAAGCGGAACTCCGTTGGCGGCCAGGGGATCGGCTCGACCGAGGGGATGGGCATCTGCCACGCCTATGCCCCAGACGGGCGCTGCATCAGCCTGCTGAAGATCCTGCTGACCAACTTCTGCATCTACGACTGCGCCTATTGCATCAACCGCGTGTCGTCGAACACGCCTCGGGCGCGGTTCACGGTGAAGGAGGTCGTCGACCTCACCCTGAACTTCTACAAGCGCAACTATATCGAGGGGCTGTTCCTGTCCTCGGGCGTCATCCGCACGGGTGACTACACGATGGAGGAGATGGTCCGGGTGGCGAAGTCGCTGCGGCTCGATCACGACTTCCGGGGCTACATCCACCTGAAGCTGATCCCCGAGGCTTCGCCGGAACTGGCGGCCGAGGCGGGGCTCTATGCCGACCGGGTGTCAATCAATATCGAGCTGCCGCGCGACGACGATCTGGCCAAACTCGCGCCCGAAAAGAGCTCCACCGACATCAAGCGCGCCATGGGCCGCATGCGGCTGGCCATCGACGACCACGCCGAGCCCGCCAAGAAGGCTGGGAGGCGCGCGTTCGCCCGCAGCCAGTCGACCCAGCTGATCGTCGGCGCCGACGCGGCCAAGGACGGCGACATCCTGGCCCGCAGCGCCAGCCTCTACGGCGCCTATCGCCTGAGCCGGGTGTACTATTCGGCCTTCAGCCCGATCCCAGACGCCAGCCATCGCCTGCCCCTGGCCCGGCCGCCTCTGCTGCGCGAGCATCGCCTGTATCAGGCCGACTGGCTGATGCGGTTCTACGGCTTCGAGCGCCCGGAAATCGTCGCGGAGGGCGAGGACCTGGACCTGACCGTCGATCCCAAGACCAGTTGGGCGCTGCGCAACCGGGCCTCTTTCCCGGTCCACGTCCAGACCGCCGACAGGGAGACACTGCTGCGCGTGCCCGGCCTCGGCGCCAAGGCCGTGGGACGCATCCTGACGGCCCGCAAGGTGACGCGCCTGACCCTGGATGACCTCAAGCGCGTGGGGGGCGTCCTGAAGCGCGCCAGGGCCTTCGTGGTCACCGCCGACTGGACGCCGGGCGCCTTGACCGACGGCGAGAACCTGAAAGCCGCCCTGGTGAAGCCCCAGCAGCTGAGCCTTTTCTGATGCGGGTCGTGCGGCTGGCCTCCGAGATCGACTTCGCCGGCTGGCGCACGGCCGCGAGGACGCTGCGGGCCGAGGGTATGGAGCCGCGGGCTGTCGTATGGACCGTGGAGCGGGAACTGTTCGGCCTCGACGCCGAGCCAGCCCCATCCGACAAGCCAGCCAACTTCACCGTTCCCGCCGTCTTCGTCGAACTGGCCGAGCAGGTGATCCAGAACCGCGCGGCCGACCGCTTCGCCCTGCTCTACCGCATCCTCTGGCGGCTGGAGCGAGAGCCTCGGCTGATCGACAATCCGGCCGATCCCGACATGGCCCGCGCTCGCGACATGGCCAAGGCTGTCAGCCGCGCGGCGCACAAGATGAAGGCCTTTGTCCGCTTCCGCCTGGTCGAGGGGGCCGCCACCGAAACCTATGCCGCCTGGTTCGAGCCCGCCCATCGGGTGACCGAGGCCACCGCCCCGTTCTTCGTGCGTCGCTTCACCAACATGGACTGGACGATCCTGACGCCCGACGCCTGCGTGGCCTGGGATCGCGAGCGGCTGTTGGTGTCCGAGGGCGCCGATCCGGCCGACGCGCCGTCCGAGGACACCCAGGAGGAGCTCTGGCGCACCTACTACGCCTCGATCTTCAATCCGGCCCGCCTGAACCCCAGACAGATGCGTCAGGAAATGCCCAAGCGCTACTGGCGGAACCTGCCCGAGGCGGCGCTCATTCCGGAGCTGATCGAAACCGCCCAGGACCGCGCCACCGCCATGGTCGCCGCCCAGCCCGCCAAGCCGACCGAACGCAAGCTGAAGGCCGCCCTGCTCCATGCGCGCGACGCCTCGTATGACGAGTCGATGCCGACCGCGCTCGACGACATCGCCGCCGGGATCGAGGTGTGCCGGCGCTGCGATCTATGGCGCGACGCCACGCAAGGCGTACCGGGCGAAGGCGCGGCCGGCGCGCCGTTGATGTTCGTCGGCGAACAGCCGGGCGACCAGGAGGACCTGGCCGGCCGCCCCTTCGTGGGACCGGCGGGCCATGTGTTCGACAAGGCCCTGGCGGAAGCCGGCGTGGCGCGTGACCGAAGCTATGTCACCAACGCGGTGAAGCACTTCAAGCACGAGCTTCGCGGCAAGCGGCGCATCCATAAGACGCCCGAACGCGGCGAGGTCACCGCCTGCCGCTGGTGGCTGGACGCCGAGCGGCGGCTGGTGAAGCCGCGGGTGATCGTCATGCTGGGCGCGACGGCGGCGCTAGGCGTGATCGGCAAGCCGACGCCGATCGCGGCCAATCGCGGCCAGGCCCTACCGCTTCCGGATCAGGCCCAGGGCGTCGTCACCTATCACCCGTCGTTCCTGCTGCGCCTGCCGGACGAGGACGCCAAGGCGCGGGCCTATGCGGACTTCGTGGACGATCTGCGGCTGGCGGGGACGCTGGCGGGACTGACCTGACTCAGCTCGCCCGCTTTACGCTGGCGAACACCGCGTCGAGCTCCGTGGCCAGCAGCTCGATCCGGTAGGGTTTGATCAGCACCCGCCGGCCCTCGTTGGTCGCGGCGGCCGCCGCGGCGCTGTAGCCGGTGGTCAGGACGACCGGCAGCTCGGGCCAAAGCCGCGAGATGTCGCGCGCCAGGTCCAGCCCGCCCATGTCGCCGGGCATGACCATGTCGCTGAACACCAGGTCGAAGGCGATATCCTGGCGCAGGATCGCCAGGGCCGACAGGGCGTCGCCGGCCCGAACCACGTCGTAACCGAGCTCGCGCAGCATCTCCTCGACCAGCTGGGCGACGCTGTCGTCGTCCTCGACCATCAGGATCCGCTGGGCCTCAGGACCGACCTTGCGCAGGGCGAGGGGCGCGGCGTCCCGCACCATTTCCTTGGTCGAGCGCGGGATCCGCATCCAGATCGTCGTCCCCTCGCCCAAGACGCTCTCGATGCCCGCCTCGCCACCGGACGAGCGGGCGAAACCGTAGACCTGGGACAGGCCAAGGCCCGTGCCCTTGCCGACCGGTTTGGTGGTGAAGAACGGCTCGAACAGTCGGCTCAGCACCTCGGCCGCCACGCCGACGCCCGTGTCGCGGATCGACAGTCGGACCACGTCACCCGCGCCGTCGGGCCCACCAGACGGCTCATTGCGGCCCTCGATGGTAATCGCGCCGCCGTCAGGCATGGCGTCGCGGGCGTTGATGGCGATGTTCAGCACCGCCACTTCCAGCTGCGAGGCGTCGACCTCTATGCGCCACAGGTCCGGGTCTAGCCGGATCTCGACCGTGACATCCTCGCGCAGGGAGCGGTCCAGCAAGGTGTGCATGCCGGTCAGGCATTTCTCGATGTCGACCACTTCGGGCTTCAGGGGCGCGCGGCGCGAGAAGGCCAGGAGTTGCTGGGTCAGGCTGGCGCCGCGATCGATGGCCTGGCGGATGCCCAGGCGCAGGCGCTCGCGGCGGGTGGGATCGGTGGTCCGCTCCAGCAGATCCATGCCGCTGGAGGCGACCATCAGCAGGTTGTTGAAGTCGTGAGCCACGCCGCCGGTCAGCTGGCCCATGGCCTCCATCTTCTGCGACTGGCGCAGGGCCTCCTCGGCCTTCTCGCGCTCGCGGGTCTCACGGCTGAGACGGCGATAGGCCTCGGCCACGCGGGCGCTGGCCGCGCCGAGTACGGCGACCAGAAGCGCCGCCATGACGATCAGCAGGGCGAACCCGGCATAGCGCATGGCCCGGCGGCCGGGCGATTCCAGCACCGTGCGCAGATAGACCGAGCCCAGCACCGTCTCGCCCTCCTTGACCCGCGAGGTCAGGACCAGGCGCGCGCCGTCGTTGCGGGGCGGTCCCAGGACATTGCGGGTCGGCGGCGGCGGGGCCCCGGCCCGCACATAGCTGGCGGCTAGTTGACCCTGCATGTCGTAGGCGGCCACCGCCTCGACATCGGGATTGGAACTCTGGGCGCCGACATATTCTCGCGCCGCCGAGCGGTCGTCGAAGGCCAGGGGCGCGGCCATGCTTCCGGCCAGGATTCGCAGTTGCACCTCCGCCTGGCGGAAACGCTCCTGCTGGCCCAGGCGCTCGTTATAGACGGCCAGTGCGAAGGCGGCCGCGACGATGGCAATCGCCAGCCCGATCGCCATCGAAACGGTCAGGACGGGACGCCAGGCCACGCGGCCGCTCGCGGCCGTCATCTGCCGCTCTCCTTGGACTGCGCGGCCAGGGCCAGCAGCTTGGAACTGACGGCCAGACCGGCGGCCTGGGCGGCGTCCGCGCGGATCTCGAAACGGACACGACTGTCGATCGCGACGAACTGGATCACCGCGCCGGGGGCGTCGAGCCCCTCGTCGGCGACCGTCAGCACCGGCTGGCCGGCGACCAAGGCCATCACCTGGCGCGGGGTCTGACTACGCGAGGCGGCGAGGAACAGCATATGACAGGCCGGCCCCTTGGCCACGGCCGGCAAGCGGACCACCACGACCGGATGCTCGCCGACCCGAGCGCCGCGCGCGGCGTGATCGACCACGCCGCCGAACGGATCATGTCCGGCGATGCATAGGCGGAAAGGGCTGGAGGGGCCCTCGAAAGCGGCGGCGGGCCAGTCGATGAAGGGCGTGAATTTGTAGAGATAACCGGCCTTGACGACATAGGCCGGGTCACGACCTTCGGTCATCAAGGGCGCGTGGCGACCTTCGGCCTTGGGGGGCGGCTTTAGCGCTTCAGCCTGGGCGGCGGGAAGGTGCTCGCCGGCTACCGCCACGCCGGCCATGGCGCATAACGCGCCGACCATGGCGATCACGCGAAAAGGCAAATGGCGCCATCCGGGGGTCAGGCCCGGGGCGCTCGGCGGGAAGCCCAAGACCATACGCCAGTCCCCCTCGGCGGTTTGAACGCGAAGCACGACCGTTTCGATCCCATCCCCATGACATTTTGGAGGCAGGCCGGTGAGGCCTTCCGGCGCGGCGAGGGAATAAGCAAAAAGCCCGGGGCGAAGCCCGGGCTTTCCTGTCAGCGATGGTACCGCCTCTCAGGCTTGAACTGAGGACCTCTGGTTCCACAAACCAGCGCTCTAACCAACTGAGCTAAGGCGGCGCATCGCGAGGGAGTGTCTTTAGTCGGACAGGCTCCCCGGATCAAGCGCCGAAACACGCTCTTTTCACAAGAAAGCGTACGTTCATTCGCGAGGCGTTTTCGAGAGAAACGCGCCCAACCAGGTTTGGCGTTTTCCAAAGAAAACCCGCTCACCCTCGTTTTGGCGTTTTCCAAAGAAAACGCCCCGGAGCCGAAACTCCGGGGCGCTTCTTTTGGTGTCGCTTGGATCCAGGCCCTATTGCGGGACTTGGAACACCAGCGGGACGGTCACCTGGCCACCGTCGACGGGCGCGCCGTCGAGGGTCTTCGGCTTCATCCGGAACAGCCGCGACAAGCGGATAGCCGCATCGCCGAAGCCCATGTCCGCGGGCGATTCCGAAACGATCGAGCAGCTTTCCAGCGTACCCTTGGCCGTCACGGTGCACGAGATCGTCGCACGACCGCTGACTTCCATCCGTTGCGCACGGTCCGGGTAGTACCGGGCCATGTCGTCGCCCGAGGGCTTGCGGGCCCAGTCGGGACGCGTGATCACCGACGCGCGGGCCGGCGGAGCCGTCGGCACGGGCGGAACCGCGGAAATCACCGGCGGAGCCGTGGTCTCGACCCGCTTTTCAACGGGCGGGATCGGCAGCGGCGGCGGCGGCGCCACGTCCGGCGGCGGAGCCACCGGAGGACGCGGCTGCACCACTGCTGGCGGCGGCGGCGGTTCGTTAGTCGGCGGCGGCGGCGGCGGAGGCGGCGGAGGGGGCGGCGGAGGCGGAGGCAACTCCACATCCACGGCTTCGTCCGAGTACTCCTGGAACACCGCTTCGAACTTCTGCTTCGCCAGATAGAGGAACAGAAGGCCGTGCAGACCGCAGACCACGATCAGGGCGAAGCCGAACGGCCCCATACCCTTCTTGCGACGCGGGCCGTCCGAGGTGAGCGGATCGTAGTGGCGATGCTCGGGCGTTTGTTGTTCAGCCATGCAGCACCCCTACCTTAGCTATCATCCCGGCCAACGAGAGCGACGCTGTAGAAGCCGTTATCCTGGAGGGTGTTCATCACCTCCATGAAAGCCCCGTAGCGAACCTTTTCGTCGGCCCGGATGAAGATGCGCTCCTTAGACGGGTCACGTCTGCCCATACCTTTGACAATGTCCTGACCCATCTCGTCGATGGAGGTCTGGTTGTCGCCGATGTAGAGCTGCCCCGTCGACTTGATCGAGATGTAGACCGGCTTCGGCGGGTTGGGAGTTGCTTTCGCCACCGCCGCGGGCAGGTTCACTTCGATCGACACGGAGGCCAGCGGAGCCGCCACCATGAAGATGATCAGGAGAACCAGCATGACGTCCACGAAGGGCGTAACGTTGATCTCGCTGTTCTGTTCGACGTTGAACCTGTCGCCCCCACCGCCTGAGAGTTTGGCGGCCATGGGTGTTACGCCCCCTTGTCGAGCTGACGCGAGATGGCGTTCATCAGTTCAGCAACGAAACCTTCCGAGCGGGTGCCGTAACCCGAGATGCGGGTCTGGAAGTAGTTGTAGAAGATAACGGCCGGGATAGCGGCGAACAGACCGATACCGGTGGCGAGCAGGGCTTCAGCGATACCCGGCGCCACGACGGCGAGGTTGGTCGTGTTGGTGTTCGCGATGCCGATGAACGACGTCATGATGCCGTACACCGTACCGAACAGACCGATGAACGGACCGGCCGAACCGACCGAGGCCAGGAACACCATGCCACCCGACAGGCGCTTGGCCAGCGAGGCTTGCACCGCGTTGATGGCGTAGGTGGCGCGAGCCAGCGTCGAGTCACGGTGTTCGCCAGCGACGGCGAGACCGGCTTGACGCGACAGCTCAACTTCCTGCGAGGCGGCGGCGGCCATGTCGGCCATCGGGTTGCCTTCGAATTCTTCCGACGAGCTGATGCGCGCGATGTCGGCGATCGAGCGAGCGCCGCGGAAGGCTTCCAGGAACTTGTCCGATTGCTTGTTCAGGCCAGCGAACTCGAAAATCTTGGTGAGCAGCAGCACCCACGAGAAGACCGAGGCCAGCAGCAGGCCGATCATGACGACCTTAACGACGGCGCCAGCGGCGAGGAACATGCCGACGGGCGTCAGCGAGTGGCCGCCCTTCTTTTCTCCTTCGGCTTCGGCGGCGTCAGCCGGCGGAGCTTCGGGAGCCGGGGTCGCGGCCGGAGCGGCGGCGGCATCGGCGGGAGCGGCCTGCGTGGAGGAGGCGGCGGCCGGAGCGGCAGCGTCCTGGGCAAAAGCCGGGGCGCTCGCCATCAGCGCCATGGCGCCGACGAGAGCGATGAGGGGGGTCTTCCGTTTAATGTCGAGCATCTGTCGCCAGTTCCTGATTGGTCTAGCACGTTTGGACCGAGGGTCGTCGCGCGAGAGCGTCTTCCCTAACTCTGAATAGCCCACCTGGAGGTCGATTGCTCTCCCAAACCTGGCGAACCCGCTTCGCTGCGCTCGACCCGTTACGCCCCTCGCGAGGACCAAGCCCTCCAGAAGGATCGTTTCGAAGCGCGGGCAACCGACGCCCTTTTGGGGCTCCGGTCTTACCGCAATGTTAGAATTGCGGCTGTGGTCCTTTGGCAACCCCTTTTCGCACCGTCAAGGGGATCATTTGGGCACAAATGCATCGTCGAGCCCCCCTGCCCCCCGGGCTCACCGCAGCGCACAAAAGGGTTTTCCGGAAAAAGGGGCGGTTTTTCCCTGGCAACGAGAAAAACCATGCTGCACTGCAGCATAACAATAAAACGCCGGTCGATGAAGAAAGGCGCCTGCCCTCGCGGCAGATGGGGCGGCGGAGCGTCGGCGCAACCGCCATCATGACGGGAAAACGACAACGTGGCCGGCCATGTTTCAGGCGGCCCGGATATGCTCTGGCTTCCGAGGGGAAGTGGTGCCTGAGACCGGATTCGAACCAGTGACACGCGGATTTTCAATCCGCTGCTCTACCAACTGAGCTACTCAGGCATCTTGCGTTCGGCGGTCGAAACCGCTTCGGCGACCTCGCCGTGCAGCGAGGAGCCGGGTCTATAAGTGAGGCCGAACGGGAAGTCCATAGCCCTTTTTCATTCGTTGTGGATGTCTTCCGACGGAAGGTTTCCAGGCGGGTTTTCGTCGTCGTCCTCGCCGCCGGCGACGACGTAACGGTCGCTCAGCCAGCGCTGCAGGTCGACGTCCGAGCAGCGCTTGGAGCAGAACGGACGAAAGGCGGTTTCGACCGGCTTGCCGCAGATGGGGCACCCCGTGCTCATGTTGCGGACACCTCAAGACGGTCGACCGGCCACTCCGGTCGGGATTCGATGACGAAGCGACGACCCAGCCGCTCGGCGACGCCGGCGTCCAGCTCGGCCGCGAACGCTTCGGCCACGGCGGGCGCGCAGCGGGCGGTCAGGCGCCCCCCAGGATCGGCCTTGCCCTCACGCTCGAGGGCCCGCGCCAGGCGACGGGCGACGTAGCGGGGATTCGCGGCCCCATTCCGGGTCAGCAGGCGATCGAGAATCGGCGGCGCGCGGCGCGGAACGATCATCTCCAGCGTGCCGAACTTGCTGATCGCCCCGATTCCCACGCCCGGATTGTCGGGCGCGAAGGCGTTGCGGGCGGCCGTGGTCAGGGCCTGGCCGTCGTGGCCGCGCCCGACCAGGTCGAAAACGACGATACCGCCCAGCCCCTTGAGCCGCAGGACACGCGCCCCGACACTGAGAGCGGCCATGTTGGCCTGGCGGGCGGCGCGCTTCGAATCGGCGGATTCGCGGCCACCCAGGTCGATGTCGACCGCCGTCAGGGCCCGCGTGGGCTCCACGGCGATGTCGCCGCCGCCCGGCAGGGCGAAGACGGTGGCCAGAGCGTCGGCCTCGGCCTCCTCGACGGCCAGGAGGGCCTTGTCGCCCGTCGTGGGCGATCCGGCCTTCACGGCCTGGCGCAGGCGATCCTCGATGCTCGGCGCGGCCTCCAGCACGCGCGGCTCGCCCTGTCCTTCGGCGATGAAGCGGGCGACGGCGGCCTTGTCGGCGCGAGAGGCGGTCTTGATCTCGATCTCGACGAGCCCGCCCTCGACCAGCCTGGGCATGTCGGGCCGCAGCGGCAGAATCACGTCCTGGCCGCCCGGCATGGCCACGAAGGCCGCGTTGAAGGCCTTCTCGATCGTCTTGACGCGCGCCACGCCCCGCACGCCCTCGGCGTCCAGCGGATCGTCGGAGGGCCAGGCGACGAACAGGCGCTCGGGGCGGCCGTCCAGGGTCACGACCCCGACGGTCTCGCCGACGCCCTTATGGAGATAGGCGCGCCTTTCACTGGGGGGTTTGGCGTTCGCGGCGTGGGGCTTGCCGGTCATGGTCGATACCCCAGGCCGCTGAGCAGGTTCAGGGTCTCATACAGCGGCAGGCCGACGACGCTGGGATAGGAGCCCTGCAGGTCGGTGATGAAGCCACCTGCCATGCCCTGGACGCCATAGCCGCCCGCCTTGCCCTTCCATTGGCCGCCCTCGACATAGGCGTCGCGCTCGGCGTCGGTCAGGCGCTTGAAGCCGACCTTGGTCTCGACAAGGCGCGAGCCCATGCGGCCGTCCGGCGCGATCAGGGCCACGCCGGTCAGAACCTTGTGGTTCCGGCCGGACAGCAGCTTGAGGCAGTAGAGGACGTCGGCCTCGGTTTCGGCCTTGGGCAGGATGCGCCGGCCGACGGCTACCACAGTGTCGGCGGCCAGGACGAAATCGCCCGGCGCGCGCGCGGCGACGGCGCGCGCCTTCTCCTGCGCCAGGCGCAGGGCGTGGCGGCGCGGGGTCTCGTCGCGCAGCGGACTTTCGTCGATGTCGGCGGGGTCGACCCGGTCGGGCGTGACGCCGACCTGGGCCAGCAGGTCGAGGCGCCGCGGGCTCGCGCTGGCCAGGACCAGCGACGGCTGGACGGCCATCTCAGGAGCCACGGGCGTCCTACTTGAAGCGGTAGGTGATACGGCCCTTGGTCAGGTCGTAGGGGGTCATCTCGACCAGGACCTTGTCGCCGGCCAGCACGCGGATGCGGTTCTTGCGCATCTTGCCAGCGGTGTGGGCGATGATCTCGTGCGCGTTCTCAAGCGTCACCCGGAAGGTGGCGTTCGGCAGCAGTTCGCTGACCGTACCGGGAAACTCGAGCAGTTCTTCCTTAGCCATCAGGCCTCTCAAATGGAGCGAATCGAATAGCCACGAGGGCGCGCTGACCAGTGAGTCAGCACGAGGCCCTTCGCGGCGAGGCGCCTCTATAACGCATTCACCCCCCAAACGTCGATGGCGCCCCGAAACGTCGCTTAATTTGTTCGGCCAGGGCGTCCCGGACCAGGCGATAGGCCTCCAGCCGAGCTTCGCGCGAACCATCCGACAGAGTGGGGTCGTGGGTCGGCCAATATTCGATCTCGACCGCGCGATCGCGCGACAGCTCGACGGCGCGATGCTGGGCCTCCGGCGTCAGCGAGACGACGACGTCGAAGCTGTCGTCCTCGAGCTGGGCGAAAGTCTTGGGCTTGTGGCCGGAGACGTCCAGGCCCAGCTCATCCATCACCGCCACGACGAAGGGGTCGATCCCCTCCCCCGCCGGATCCGGCTTCAGCCCGCAGGAATCGACAAACGCCCGCGTGCCGTAGAATCGCTTGAACAGCCCCTCCGCCATCGGCGAGCGCACGCGGTTGTAGTTGCAGGTGAAGAGGACGGCGTCCGGTAAACCCGACACGCTCAACCCCGCCAGTGCAGCGCGCAGATCAGGGTGAAAAGGCGTCGGGCGGTGTCGAGGTCGGTCTTGACCTTGCCCTCCAGGCGCTCGCGCAGAAGGTTCGAGCCCTCGTTGTGCAGACCGCGCCGGCCCATGTCCAAGGCCTCGATCTGCTGCGGCGTCGAGCTGCGGATCGCCGAATAGTAGCTATCGCAGATCATGAAGTAGTCCTTGATCACCCCCCGGAAGGGTGACAGCGACAGCAGATGGCGCTTGGCGTAGCGCGTCCCTTCAGGGCCTTGGCCGGCGATGTCGAAGGCCAGACGGTTCTCGATCAGCGACAGCTTGATGTCGTACGGCCCGCCCGACGCCTCGGCGGGCTCGAAATAGTTGTCGTCCAGGAGATCGAAGATCGCGACCTGGCGCTCCTGCTCCTGGTCGCGCGAAGCGGCCGCGAGGCTGTCCTCGTCGATCTCGATCGACTTGATCTTGTGGCTGGCGGAGTCGGCGGTGCTCATCTGTCGCGGACGTTCGCGCGTCAGTCGCCGGATGGCAACGGAGAAGGCAACCGGATCGATGCCGACAAGGCGTGGGCCGGGAGACCCTCGGCCTTGGCCAGCGCCACGGTGTGCGGCCCCAATATGCCGAACGAGGCGGCGTCGCACTTCACGATCGAGGTGCGCTTGATGAAGTCGTAAATCGACAGGCCCGACTGGAAGCGCGCCGCGCGGCTAGTCGGCAGCACGTGGTTGGAGCCGGCCACGTAGTCGCCAATCGCCTCGGGCGTGACGCGGCCCAGGAAGATCGCGCCGGCGTGGCGGACGCGGTCGGAGAGCCGCTCGGGCTTGTCCATCGCGAACTCGACGTGCTCGGGGGCGATGGCGTCGACCAGGGCCGGGCTCTCGTCCAGCGGGGCGATGATCACCGCGCCGTGGTCGCGCCATGAGGCGGCGGCGTCCTCACCGGTGGCCAGCGTCTTCAGGCGTTCGATCACGGCGGCCTCGACGGCGGAGGCGAAGGCCTCGTCGTCGGTGATCAGGATCGATTGGGCGGCCGGGTCGTGTTCGGCCTGGCTCAGCAGGTC
Organism: Caulobacter sp. FV1ye6ST; assembly: GCF_058681225.1. Taxonomy (NCBI): domain Bacteria; kingdom Pseudomonadati; phylum Pseudomonadota; class Alphaproteobacteria; order Caulobacterales; family Caulobacteraceae; genus Caulobacter; species Caulobacter sp. FV1ye6ST. The sequence continues at coordinate 1,279,800 of NZ_CM178733.1, read as the reverse complement.
GGCGGCGATCCAGTCGGGATTGTTCTGGTTGTCCGCCACCACGACGATCTCGGAGGGACCGGCCAGGGCGTCGATGCCGACCACGCCGTACAAACGGCGCTTGGCGGCCGTGACATAGGCGTTGCCGGGGCCGACGATCTTGTCGACCGGCAGGATGGGACCCGCGCCATAGGCCAGGGCGGCGACGGCCTGGGCCCCGCCCACGCGCCAGATCTCGGTGACGCCGGCCTCTTTGGCGGCGGCCAGCACCGCGGGCTGCAGCTTACCGGGCGGGGTGACCATGGCGATGCGGTCGACGCCGGCCACCTGGGCCGGGACGGCGTTCATCAGCACGGTCGAGGGATAGGCCGCGCGGCCGCCGGGGACATAGACGCCCACGGCCTCCAGCGGCGTCCAGCGCCAGCCCAGCTCGACGCCGGCCTCGTCGGTCCAGGCCTGGTCGGCGGGGCGCTGGCGGCTGTGATAGGCGCGGATGCGGGCGGCGGCGAAGGCGATGGCCTCGCGCACGTCGGCGGGCGTGTCGGCCGCGCCCTGTTCGATCTCCTCGGCGGTGACGCGGATGGTCTCGGCTGTCAGGTCGACCTTGTCGAACTTGCGGGCGTAGTCGAGCAGCGCGTCGAGCCCCTTGGTCCGGACAGCCTCCAGCACCTCCGCGACGGAGGCGTCGACATCGGCCGGCGAGCCGCGACGCTCGTCGAGAAAGGCCTTGAAGGCGGCCGGGAAGCTGGGGTCGGTGAAGGAGAAGCGGCGCATGGGGTCTAAATGCGGCTTTTGCGCCGGGAGGCAAGGCCTTTCGGGCCCGTCTTCCCTCGCGATGAGGAGGGCCGCGATGGAGCCTAAACCGTCCTGCCGCGCATCATCAGCCCATAGACGATCGCGGCGATCGCCAGGCCCACGAACCAGGCATAGGTGTAGAGCCCCGTCCAGAACGCCCCGACGCCGCCGAACAGGTGTGGCGCGGCGGCCGCCAGGAAGCCCGGCAGGTTCGGCAGCACGCCAAGGACCAGGGCGATGATCGCCGCCGGGTTCCAGCCGCCTCGGTAGGCATAGGCCCCCTCGTGGACATAAAGGTCGTCCACCGCCAGCTTCGCCTTTCGCACGATCCAGTAGTCGACGATCAGGATGCCTGCGATCGGTCCCAGCAACGCGCCATAGCCGACCAGCCAGGTGAAGATGTAGCCCTGGGTGGTCTCAAGCAGCTTCCAGGGCATGATCAAGACGCCCATGCCGGCCGTGATCCAGCCGCCCGTCCGATAACTGATCCGACTGGGCCACAGGGCCGAGAAATCATAGGCCGGCCCGACGAGATTGGCGGCGATGTTGCAGCAGACGGTGTCGAGGCTGATGATCAGCAGGCCCACGACCACAGCGATCCCGCCGATGTCGCCGGCCAGTTGCACAGGGTCCCAGACCGCCTTGCCGAACACCAGGACGGTGGCGGAGGTCGTCACCACGCTGACCAGGGCCAGCAGGCCCATCGGCGCGGGCAGACCCACGGCCTGGCCGATGATCTGATCGCCTTGCGTGCGGGCGAACCGCGTGAAGTCGGGAATGTTCAGCGCCAGCGTCGCCCAGAAGCCGACCATGGCGGTCAGAGCCGGCGCGAACACGCTCCAGAACTGGCCGGCCTTGGCCCCGCCTTCGACGAAGGCCGAGGGCTGGTGAAAGATGGGACCCAGGCCGCCGGCCTTGCTGACCGCCCACCAGACCATCAGCCCGCAGATCGCGACCTTGATCGGCGCGGTCCAGGTCTCCAGCTTGCGCACCGCCGTCAGGCCCTTGGTGACGAACAGCAGCTGAATGGCCCAGAAGGCGAAGAAAGCCAGCAGTTGGCCAAGACCGATACCCAGCACCGGCAGCGGCGCGCCCTCCAGCTTCCGGCCGACGATGACGCCCAGCAGGGTCAGCAGCGCGCCGCCGCCAATCCAGGTCTGGATGCCGTACCAGCCGCAGGCGACGATGGCCCGCGCCACGGCCGGGACCCGCGCGCCCTTCCAGCCGAACGACGCCCGCGCCAGCACCGCGTAGGGCACGCCCCAGCGCGCGCCGGCATGGCCGATCAGCAGCATGGGGATCAGCACGACAAGGTTGCCCAGCAGCACGGTCAGCACCGCCTGCCCCGCCGACATCCCCTGCTCGATCAGGCCCGAGGCCAGCATGTAGGCGGGCACGCAGATGACCATGCCCAGCCACAGCGCCGCGAAGTGCCGCCAGCGCCAGGTGCGCTGCGCCGGGCTGGTCGGGGCCAGGTCTTCGTTCCAAAGGTCGCTGTCGGGCGTGCTCATGCGGCGAAGCTTAGGCGCGCTTGCCAGCCCTAGGCAATCAGCGGAACGGCGTTCGGCGGATCAGCCCAGCGCCGCGTAGGCCAGCGTCGCCAGCCCCGCGAAGAACACCACGCACAGCGCCACCAGGGTCGCGCGGCCCCAGTCGAAGCAGGGACCGCCATGACGCAGCACCGACGGCTCGGGCTTGGTGATGTCACATGCACGGAAGAAAACCGACTGGGTTTCCCCAGTCGAGTAGGTTGTCCTTCTGGCCATCGCGGCCTCCCTGACGAGAGCGCCTCTGACGGGCGCGTGGCGTTAACCTAACACCGCTCGCCCCACAGGCGAATTGGCCGGCCGATCACTACCGCGTGGGACAAATCCCAGGCGCACGCCCTGCCCGCCATCAGATCAGAAAAAAGGCGCCGCTCACGAAATGAGCAGGCGCCTAATTCAGCCGCTTTGATCGACGCGCTTCAGTCCGCGTGTCCCGGCGTCCTAGGCGTGCTCCAGGGATCGGAAACGTCGGCCAGGGCCACGTCCAGGCAGTCCACCGAGACCCGCAGGTCGCCGCCGCCCGCGAAGGTCAGGGTGACGATGCCGGCCGGGGCTTCCTCGGCCGGCGTGAAGCCGATGGACAGCAGCTCGACCACAGCGCCCTTGGCGTCGCGACGCAGGTTGCGCCCCTGCACGCCGGTGACGTCGCCGAACTGCAGGGCCGAACGCACGCGTTCGCCTTGCCTGCCCTCCTTCTGGCCTTTCGCCGCCTCCCAGCGGAAGCGATTGCAGGCGATCGTCAGGGTGCGGCCCTGAGCGTCCCAGCGGATGTCGCCGATCTTGGCCACGGCGTCCTGCAAGGCGGCCGACAGCACGCCGAGGTCGTCGATGTCATGGGCCAGCAGGCGCAGCGGCTTGGCGGTTTCGGCCATCTTCAGAGCTCCGGCTCGCCGTCGCCCGTGATGCGACGGACCTGGGCCCCGCAGGCGCCCAGTTTCTCTTCCAGGCGTTCGAAACCGCGATCCAGGTGATAGATGCGGCTGACCGTCGTCTCGCCGCGCGCCACCAGACCGGCGATCACCAGGCTGACCGAGGCCCGCAGGTCGGTGGCCATGACCTCGGCGCCTTCCAGCTGCTCGACGCCGCGCACGCGGGCCTCGCCGCCGGAGACCGAGATGTCGGCGCCGAGGCGCATCAGCTCGGGCGCGTGCATGAAGCGGTTCTCGAAGATGGTCTCGCGGATCCGGCTCTCGCCGTTCGCGGTGGTCATCAGGGCCATGAACTGCGCCTGCAGGTCGGTGGCGAAGCCAGGGAACGGCGCCGTCTCGATGTCGACGGCGTTCAGGCGCGCGCCATTGCGGCGGATGATGCAGCCGTCGTTGGTGTGCTCGACGCCGGCGCCCGCCTCTTCCAACTTGAGCAGCAGGTTGTCGATCAGGCCCGGACGGGCGTTGGTCAGGCGCACTTCACCGCCGGCCATGGCGGCGGCGACGGCGTAGGTGCCCATCTCGATGCGGTCGGGGATCACCGCATGGGTCGCGCCGCTGAGGCGCGCGACGCCGGTGATGGTGATGGTCGGGGTGCCGGCGCCTTCGACCTTGGCGCCCATCGCGTTCAGGCACTCTTGCAGGTCGACCAGTTCCGGCTCGCAGGCGGCGTTCTGGATCACGCTCACCCCGTCAGCCAGGACGGCCGCCAGCATGGCGTGTTCGGTCGCGCCCACCGAGACCATCGGGAAGACGATCTCCGCGCCCTTCAGGCCGCGCGGGGCCTGAGCGTAGACATAGCCTTCGTGCAGATCGATCTTGGCGCCCAGGGCCTCAAGCGCCTGCAGGTGCAGGTCGACCGGACGCGCGCCGATGGTGCAGCCGCCGGGCAGCGAGACCTTGGCCTGGCCCGAACGCGCGACAAGCGGACCCAGCACGTTGAACGAGGCGCGCATCTGGCGGACCAGATCATAGGGCGCGAAGCCGCTGGTGATCTCGGCGGCGTGCAGCAGGGTCTGCTGGCCGTCGGGGCCGTCGCTCTCGGTGACCTCGACGCCCAGGCGCGACAGCAGCTTGCCCAGGAAGCGCGTATCCGCCAGGCGCGGCATGTTCGTCAGGCGCAGCGGCTCATCCGTGAGCAGACTGGCCGCCATCAGCTTGATAGCAGAGTTCTTGGCGCCGCTGACCGGGATCGATCCGTTCAGCCGCGCGCCGCCGGTGATGGCGATGCGATCCATTCAGGTCCCTCGAACGCGCGGGGGTGGGGGTCGCCGCGCGGTTCAACATGTGAGGGGCGGGTTCTATCCGTTGCAAGGGGGCTTGCAAGGGCCGCGCCTCTAAATTGAAGCCGAAACATCGTAGGGACGCTCGTCGTCCGGCCAGCGCAGGTCGTGGGTCGTGCTGGCGAGGTCCAGAGCCACCTGAGCCAGCTCGATCGCCTTGCGCGTCGCCGCCAGTCCGTCGCGCCCCAAGGCGGCCTTGCCGACCTCGGTATCGAACTGTCCGCCGTCGCCGGTCAGCCGCACCGCGACCGCCCAGCCCTGACCGTTGGGATTCGGAAACGGCGCGGACATCTCGATCGTCAGCGCGACTCGCTCGCCATCGCGATGAGTTATCCCCAGCAGTTTTCGAACGACGTTATAGGGCCTCGGCGCGGCCTCGGCCGTCGCGATCGCGGGATCGGAATCGTCAGAACGCCCACGGGCGGCGGCTTTGCGCTTGCGCAGGTTGGTCCGGAGCGCTTCGGCCAGCTTGGCCTCGCGGGTGGTTTTGTCGTCGCTGATCGCCATGCGTCGGGGGTGCGGCGACAAAGATCGGCGGTCAAGACGATTTTGGGCTTGGCGTTCGCGATTCACCTCGCTATACGCCCCTCCTCTTCGCCGCGGTAGCTCAGTGGTAGAGCGCATCCTTGGTAAGGCTGAGGTCCAGGGTTCGAGTCCCTGTCGTGGCACCATGGTTCCCCAACCTTTTCAATAGGTTGGGGAACCACCATTCCCCTCCCATTGACGTCCTCGTTGACATTCAGGCATCTCAGATGCCCTCGTTGACACCCAATCCGCACAAAATCCGCACAAACCGTTGTCGGGCTACCGCCTCGCCGGGATAGAATTGAAGTCACGGAAAGCTCAAAGGCAGCAGGTTGTTGACTTGCGACAACCAAAGCCGCGCAATTCGAGCGCGTTTTTCGCCCTATGCGGGTCACTTGGTCTTCAGAATAGCTAAAGCCAGCGCGCTACTTCATTCAGCGCCGCATCGGGCAAGCTAAAACGGCGGCAAAATTTTGAGAAAATCAGGCGCTGGCGCGCGTGATCGGCAGTAGCGCCGTCGGGATGGGCATGATACCCATCCGCGTATGTCTTTCGTACAGGCTTCAGATGCCGCACGCCTTTCCGGCCTAACGCCGCACCAGCTTCGCGAGTGGTGCGGTCGTCGCGAGGTCGTGTCGGCCGATGTTCCGGCCGCAGGGCGTGGGCACTTGGCCTTGTTTTCTTGGCAGACCATCCTCGCTTTGCGCGTGCTCAACGAAATCCATGGGCGCTATGGCGTCGAGGTCGTCGCATGGCGCGCCGCCATCGGTGAACTACAAGCCCTACTCAAGGGGCGCTCATTCCCTTCGCTGTGGGGGGCGGTGGCGGTGTTTCCCAACGCCCAACAGGCTATTCTGAAGATGGATGGCGATGCCCCCGCCAAGGGCTCCTTCGTTGCGGTCAGCCTCAACACCCACCTCGAAGTTCTCGCCAGCCCGCAGGACTTCCGCGTCGAGACCCAGTTGCCGCTGTTCCCGGCCGTGGCGGTTCGTCGATGAGCGCCTCCGATCTGGCTGTCGCTTGGAGTCAGCGCTTCGGCCTGGCACTGGCGCCCCTATTTGAAGGCCACGACGAATCCGTCCTTCCCGGCGATCATAACGTTCTGCTCGATGGCGGTTTCGGCACCTTCGCGCTCTCCACCTCGACCGAGGACCTTTGGCGCCAAGAAGGTCCCGCCGGTTGGGCTTGGTCCAGCGACATCCCGCACCACGTCACCGTCACCGAAAGCAAGGTGGCCGTGCTGCGCTGGGACGCGCCCCACGAGCCGCGCGTTTACGAGCGGCCCGGCGTGGAGCGCAGTCTCGACCGCTTTTACGCATATCTGAATGAGGATCGGCTGCGCTCAAACCGTGGCGTGGTCGATCATCTGATCAACTATTTCCGGCGTATCCGCTCACTCAGCCACGCCGCCAATCTGCCCGACGAGCGGACAACTGACGTTTATCTTGCTGCACTTGGCCAGTTGATCGCTCCCGAGGACTATGCCAGCGATCCAAGCAAGCTTGGGCTAACCGGCGATGCAAGCGAACTTTGCAGGCGCCTCCCGGCAAACGGCCTAGAGGCCGCCGCCGCCGAGGTTGCCTCGGCCCGGGGAGGGCTCTCCTTCCTTCGTCTGCATCCCGCCTTGGCTATTCGCCATGCCGGGGGGCAGCTCTTCCAGGAGGCCCATTTCGAGCTACTGCGTGTCTCGCCGAACTACGACCTCTTCGGCCTGCTCGACGCGCCCGAAACCAAGGTCGACAATCGCGGCGGTACACATTTCACGCCGCCTGCATTGGCCCGCAGCATCGTCGAGCAAGTCTTGGCAGCCATTCCCAATCTGGCAACGCGACAGACTCTGACTCTTTGTGATCCGGCTTGCGGCTCGGGCGCCTTCTTGCACGAGGCGCTACGCGCCTTGCGGCGCGCCGGGTTCAATGGCCGCCTGACCCTGGTTGGTGTGGATGTCTCGATGGCGGCTATCGCCATGGCCCGCTTTGTTCTTAGCCTTTCGGTCCGGGACTGGTCGCCGGCTGGCGGCGTGGACCTGCAACTCCTGCACGGCGACTCCCTGGGTGAGATTGGCATACCGGCTTGCGACGTCGTGGTCATGAACCCACCCTTTATCGCTTTCGGTGCTCAGACGCCCCAGCAACGTCAGCAGTTGAAGGATGCCACGGACGCCAACGCCGCGCGCGGCGACTACAGCATGGCCTTCGTCGCCCGGGCTTTGGACGCGCTCAACCCAGGCGGCGTGCTGGGGTCACTGTTCCCCGCCAGCCTTTTGTCGCTCAAGGCCGCGACTAGCTGGCGCGAGCGTCTGGCGTCTGAAGGGGAAGTGCGCCTACTGGCCTCGATCGGTGACTTTGGCCTCTTCTCCCATGCCCTGGTTCAAGTGGCCTGCGCCGTGGTGCGGAAGGGTCGACCCGCTCAGCCGACAATTTTGACCGCAGTACTGACCGAGAACGACGCAGCCGCAACGGGCGAGGCCTTCCGCCAGATTCGAAAACTAGGGGGCGTCGCACCGCTGTCACCCGTGCTGGAGACGCAATGGAGCCTCTTCCCGATCCAATCGACCTCGCTGACTGATCGGCCGACCTGGCGCCTCCCCACTCCGAGCACCGAACGCTTACTGGGAGAGCTCTCCGAGCTATCACTGTCAACCGTGCAGGATCTTTTCGAAGTCTCGCAGGGCATCCAGACTGGCCTGAACAACGTCCTTCTTCTGACCGAGGATGAGCTACGCACCTTGCCTGTCAAAGAGCGGAAGGTCTTCCGGCTGGCGACGATGACGGATTCCATCCAGAACGGCCACATTACCAAGCCCTACCACGTATTCTTCCCCCACACCGAGGCTGGGCCTTTGTTTGCCGACGAGGACGCCGTCAGAGCGTCGGTCCCGCACTATTTCAAGACATGGTTGGAGCCGGCGCGGAATGCGCTAACGACGCGCGCGACCATCGTTCAGTCCCGGCGTAGCGACTGGTGGGGTCTGATGCGTTCGCGTTCGTGGGCCTACAACACTGGTCCTCGGATCATCAGCAAGTTCTTCTCGGCAGAAGGTGGCTTCGTAGCTGACTTAGAGGCCCAGTACGTCGCGGTAATGGGCCACGTCTGGACGCCCAAGGCTCCTCTGGTCGACGGAGGCGAGGAGGCTCTACCACTTGTGGATATAGTGGCTGCCTACGCAGCTCTGTTTAATTCGCTGCCATTCGCCAAACTGCTTGAAATCTTTGCGCCGCACGTCGCCGGCGGACAGTTCGATCTCAGCGCGCGGCATGTTAACCCCATTCCGCTACCCGACCTCCGGGCACTTAGCACCGATCCGCGTGCCGGGCGCCTGGTCGCCGACCTCGCCCGACAGGGACTGAAGGTCGACGTTAATGAGCGGGAATGGCGGACTCGGACGGCGCTTATCGTGGCGGAACTCTATGGCGCGCCGACCCTCTCAACTGTATAGCCCGCCGGCCGAGGAAATCAGCCTTGGCAAGCCCGCGCTCGATCAGCGCTGGTTGCACGTCGGCGACTTGATAGCCCGCGCGTTGGCCCTCCCCGCAGATCGTCGTCAGCTGCGTGTCGAGTTTGACTATCAGCAGGAAGGAGCATGGGCCGGCCTTCAAGGAGCAGGCTGCGAACGGGTTGTGCGCAATCGGGGCGGCCACAGCTATGTCGCGCCCCTATGCAGCATCTCCGGCGATCTCCTGGCGTGGCTAGGCTGGCAGGAGGTCTGGGAGATTCCGACCGGCCAACGGAACTTCCGCTTCAAGAACACCGGACTCAGCGTTTATCTCGGAAAGCGCAATGAAGCAGTTAAACCCCAACTTTTGAGATTGGAATGGCCGGGCTACGCAGCCTGGTCAGGCGGCCAGGCGTCATTCCAGAGTCCTGGGGCCGGACACCCCCATTGGCAGGTCGATCTCATCCAGAGCATGGCTGCCGCGCCACAGGCGTTGCGCTTCGAGCCGGCTGCCGAGGAAGTGCTCGAGGATTTCGATGCGGCAGTGCGCGCGCCAACCATCGACGAACTAGTGAGGCGCTTCTCGGTCGAGCGGATGCATCTTGCTAGCGCAGCGCCGTGGTGGCTGCCTGAATTCCACGGCGACATCGGCCGTCACATGAACGCCCCGCCCGATCTGCAAGCGCTTGATCGCTGGCTCAACCAGAGCATTCTATATTTGCGACAAGAGCTAGAGCGCTGCGTGATCCACCCCTAGCCCAGCGGCAGCGCACGGTAGGGCACATTCTCAAGATCAGCACCCAGGAAAATAGATCGTCCGTCACCATCGCTCCGGCAAGGTGTGCGGCGGTTTAGGTTAGCGCCTTGGCGATCAACCTGTCGCCAAAAGGCTACTCGTCCCGTCCGGCAATCCGCCCTCCACATTCCACCTTCGAAGGCCCGTAGCTATGTCCGGTTTCCACTCGATAGCCGAATGCCCGGTTTCCGGCGGCGGCCGAATTTACGTTCCCGACCCCATTGCTGACACTTGCCCGGAGGTTCAGCTTAGCGCGGCGTGATCCTGCGTTTCGCTGATCGGAGAAAACGCGCGTGACGCAGGATGCCAAACTTCACTACGACGCCGCTCAGGCGTTGCCTGAGCGCGATGAATTTGGCTTCCAGGCGCTCGCCGACCAACTACGGCAAAATATCGTGTCCCTGCTCGAAGGCGAGCGTGCCGCCGGCGGGTTCACCCTCGGCCTTGAAGGGCGCTGGGGCAGCGGCAAATCGACAATCCTGAATTACCTGCGCCTCTCGCTAAAGGCGGTGCTTAACCCCAAGACCCAATTCCTGCTCGATTTCGACCCCTGGTGGCTGGAGGAAGATGCCAACATCGTCTCGGCGCTGTTGAGCGCAGTCTTGGACGCCATGCCGAAGGGCGAGGCCGGGAAGGCCGCGTCAGCCATCGGCAAACTCGCGGGCGCGGCCGGCAAGCTTCCCGAAGGCCTCGATGTCCTGCTCAGCCTCTCCAAGAAGACCGAAGGGGTGGGGGAGTTGGTGAAGGCGGCCCGCGAAGCCGGAGGCGACCTCGGCAAGCTGCTCAACGCGTCGAAGCCCGCGCGGAAGCTGCGCGACGAGGTGGGCGAGGCCTTCAAGACCAAGGGCTTTAGCTTCATTGTCCTGATCGACGACCTGGACCGGCTGGCCCCCGAGCAGGCGATCCGCGTCATGAGCGCCATCAAGTCCATCGCTGACCTGCCGGGGTTCGTCTATGTGCTGGCCTACGACCCGGCCGCGCTGGGCAACATCCTCAAGAGCTTCAAGCCGCCCTTGGGCGCCGACTACTTCGAGAAGATCGTCAACGTTTCGGTGCCGGTGCCACCCGTCACCGCGTCCCAGGTGGAAAGCTTCGTTTCGGGTTTGCTGAACCCTGAGTTCCGCAACGCCCTCCAGGCGTCCCCCGTTCATAAGAGCGCACTGATAAGTCTACTGGACGCTCCACGCGACGCCATCCGCTTGGCCAACTCGGTGAACTTCTGGGCCGCGAGCAAGACGAACGAGCTGTACCTTCCTGACTTCATCTTGCTGGAGGCGATCCGGCAGGTGCGCTCCGCCGCGTACACCGGCATCCTCCAGACCAGCGATATCTGGTTGAACACTGAGAGCAGCGACTTCCTAGGCCGAATTTTGGGTGACACGGATGCCGCTAGAGAGGCAACCAGGAAGCAGATCGCGGGCCACGTGGCGGCGACCTTCCAACTCGGGGACGGCCCACGCGACAAGGCCGTGCGCGGCGCTCTGAGCCTCTTGTTCCCGAAAGCCGCTGAGTACCTTGGCCGCGCCGCTGGCTTCGATGAGTTCGTCGAGCGTCGCCCCCACATCCCCCGCTCGATCTCGGACAGGGGGCACTTCTTCACATACTTCCTGCACCGCCCTCTGCCGGGCTCGCCCAGCCGCGACGAGGTTAACTCGCTGATCTCGCCCGACACGACTTCAGATCACCGCCGGGGTCTGGTCTCACAAATCTCCAGGCGGCCGGCGGGAGACGTCAGTCCGCTGCACCACCTGATCGCGCTGCTGGATGCTGAGCGGGACGACAGCGGCATCTCAGACGCGGTCCTCTTCGACCTGATGAACGGATTGGTCAGCCCGACTACTTACCGCGCCCCTACCCCGGCAGGGGGTGAGATCGGGTCCGATCTGTCTGCCGTAAGGGGGTTCGTGGCGCGCTCGATGAAGACGCTGAAGGCGATGACCGACGATCAGGTCGCCGTCCTTACGGCCGACAGCCTGGACATGGACATTCGCGGTGCAATGCAGTTGCTGCTCACCGTGGGAACCGAGCACTACCTGTTGGACGGCCCACGAGAGGAACGCCTAGTGGTTGCGAGCGATGATGTGTTGAAACGCATCACAGGCGAATTTGTGGGCCGCGTGCTGGCAGGGATCGCTGACGATACATTGTTCGCGGCCTCGAAGGCCCCGACCCTCATGTTCATGGCGCGGCGTTACAACATCGCCGGCTTCGACGAGGTGATCAGGCACGTATTCTCCGACCACCGCCGCACGGTTGCGCTGGTCGAGAGCTACCAGGGCTACGCGGGCGTTTGGAAGTCCCTCTGCGAGTTGTCGAACCTTGAAGAGGATGCGCTCACGGAACTCGTCGGTGCTGCCTTCAAAGAAGCAGGAAGACCTGTGCCGCGCTTTCCCAACTGGTAGGCAACGTCAACCTTCTCGCTACGTTGAGCCGCTGTCTTCAAGCCTGTTAGCTTGTCCCGGTCCAGCAGTGTCTGACGGCCGGAAGGTGGCCTTTGCAGCGACGCCATCCCGAAAAAGACGGCCCGGTCGAACGCGGTTCGCTTGAGCTGCTTCGCACGCCATAAGGCCGGAGCCTTTGTCGGCTTTCACGGCAAACCTCAGCGTGTCAAACGGCGTTCAAAACTGACCCCCGATCGGCGTCCAATATTGACCCCTTTAGCCTCTGTTCCCGGACCGGCGGCGAGGCGCGTAGCGGTCAGCTAGCGCAGCGCGTCGCCGCCTAGTGAGCCACTGATCGTTCAGCCGCCCGGAGGGGGTCTGGGGGAGGTTGAACAAGTTGTGGATGACGCTGGGCGCGCCGGTCAGGCGCGGTTCCTGAGCCGCCAGCTGTCGTTGCCGGTCTCGACGATATCGCAGTGATGGGTCAGGCGGTCGAGCAGCGCCGTGGTCATCTTGGCGTCGCCGAAGACGGTGGGCCACTCCCCGAAGGTTAGGTTGGTGGTGATGATCACCGAGGTGCGCTCGTAGAGCTTGCTGACCAGGTGGAACAGGCGCTGGCCGCCGGACTGGGCGAACGGCAGATAGCCCAGCTCGTCTAGCACCACGACGTCCAGACGTGAGAGCTGGGCGGCCAGGGCGCCGGTCTTGCCGCGCCGGGCCTCGTCCTCGAGGCGGTTCACCAGATCGACGGTGTTGAAGTAGCGACCGCGCGCGCCGGCCCGCACAACGTTGGCGGTGATGGCGATGGCCAGGTGGGTCTTGCCGGTGCCCGTGCCGCCGACCAGGACGATGTTGCGGTGATCGGCCAGGAACGAGCCGGCATGCAGGGCGCGGACCAGGCCCTCGTTGATCGGCGAGCCGTCGAAGGTGAAGCGCGCCAGATCCTTCATCGCCGGCAGCTTGGCGGCTGTGATCCGGTAGCGGATGGAGGCGGCCTGGCGGTGCGCGGTCTCGGCCTTGAGCAGGTCGGCCAGCATCTCCAAGGCGGTGCGATTGCGCTGCAGGCCCGTGGTCACCGCGTCGTCGAACGCGGCGGCCATGCCCTTCAGGCCCAGTTGGCCCAGGGCCTCGATCATCTCATGCCGCTGCACGGGGACCTCGCAGCAGGTCGTAGCGGGCGCAGTCGGCGATCGGCGGGTGGCGCAAGGCCAGGGCCTGGGAGGTGGTGATCGCCTCGGGCCTGGGCGGCTCGCGCCGGCGGGCCAGGATGTTGAGGATCACCTCGTCGCTGGCGGCGCCGGCGTCGAGAGCTTCGCGGACCGCGTCGTCCACGGCATCCAGGCCGTCATCGAGGATGCTGGCCAGCACCCGAACGAAGCGCCGATCGGCCTCGTCACCCGAGCCCAGCCGCTTGCGCAGCCGGGTCAGGGCGGGCGGAAGAGACCAGTCCTGGAACGGCGCGCCGTTGCGCAGCGCCCCGGGCTTGCGGGCCAGGACCGGCAGGTAGTGCCAGGGATCGTAGACGGTGTGGTCGCGGCCAAAGCCGCGGGGATGATCGGCCACCACCTCGCCGTCGCACAGGACCATGACCCGGTCGGCATAGGCGCGGATCTGCACCGCGCGCCGCGCCGCCCTGGCCTCCACCGAGTAGCGGTTGCGGTCGAAGTTGATCAGGCAGGTGGCCTGGGCGACGGCCTCGACCTGGTGGAAGCCGTCGAAGGGACCTACGAACGGCGCCAGGAACGGCCGCTCGGCCTCGAACACCTCCTGGACCGTGCGGTCGCGATACTCGGGGTGACGATCGTTGCGGGCCCGGCGCTCGCACTCGGCTTCCAGCCAGCCGTTCAGCTCCTCCAGGGTCCTGAACCGAGGGCGCGGCTTGAAGATGTTGTCGCGGGCGTAGCCGACCTGGTTCTCCACCTGGCCCTTCTCCCAGCCCGAGGCCGGGGTGCAGGCCACCGGCTCGATCAGGTAGTGGGAGCACATCTGCTCGAAGCGCCGGTTGAAGCGCCGGGTCTTGCCGGCGAACACCGCCTCCACGGCGGTCTTCATGTTGTCGTAGATGCCTCGCCGGGTGACGCCGCCGAACAGCGCAAAGGCCCGGGCATGGGCGTCGAACACCATCTCCTGGGTCTCGCGTGGATAGGCCCGGATGTAGAAGCGGCGGCTGTGGCTGAGCCGCAGGTGGGCCACCTTCACCGTCAGCGGCGTGCCACCGATCTCCACCTGATCGTGGCTCCAGTCGAACTGATAGGCGTCGCCCGGCGCGAAGCTCAGGGGCACGAAAGCCTCGACCGGCGAGCTGACGCCCCGGCGCTGATCGGCCCAGCGCCCCGCGTAGCGCCGCACGGCGTCGTAGCCGCCGTCATAACCCTCGCGGCTCAGCAGGTCGGCGATCCGCGTCAGGGTCAGTCGGTCCTTGCGGGCCCCGGACGCATTGGCCTCCAGCATGCCCTCCAAGCGGTCGATGAAGGTCCCCAACTTGGGATGCGGCTGCTCGCGCCGCTCGTACTCCAGCGAGGTCTCTCCCGACCTCAGAACCTTGCGCACCGTGTTGCGCGCCAGGCCCATCTCCCGCGCGATCGTCTTCACGCCCTTGCCCCGCGCGAAGTGCTCGCGCCGGATCTTCGCCACCGTCTCCAATACCAACATCCCCGTCTCGATCCGCGACTACACAAGCCGCCGATCTGGCCATCAAAGCCTCAAGGACAGGGGGTCATTTTTGGACGCCGATATCCCCGAGAAGGGGGTCACTTTTGCAAGCCGAAACACACCTCAGCGTTCCGAAAGTACCCGTTTTCTTGCATCCGCCCCTATGTTCAGGCTACATAACGATGCAAGCGCCCTTACATGGACCAAAGTGTGCCTGTATTGACGTCAATCAAAATACATTGCCGCGTAGCGCGGCAATGGACAACTATATTACCTCTAGTGTATATTTTTGATGGACATGTGCTGAAATGTATTTCATGGATAGGTACTAGCAGCACCGCGCCGCGAGGCCCGCGTGATTAGGGAAGATGAAAATTACTTGCGCACAAAATCCGCACAAAATGGGATGAGCGCATCCGAGAATTCGAAATTACCTTGTAAAACCAATGGTTTATGCGGAAAAAATGACATGACCTCCCCCTTGGTAAGGCTGAGGTCCAGGGTTCGAGTCCCTGTCGTGGCACCATGGGGATCCAAGCATAGCTTGGATCCCCACCATTCCCTGAAAATCCAAACCGTTCGAAGTCGACGCGCGAAGCGCATGACGGCTGAACGAAGCTCGTTGCTCGACACGCCCTAGCGACGCAGCGCGCCGCGCAGCGCCAGGGCGGTCAGGCGCTGGCGGAGACCTCGGGGCCGGTCCAGGCCAAGGCGCTTCAAGGCCGCTCCATCGTCGCCCTTGGCCCCCAGGCCTTCGAGAACCAGGCCGAGCAGGGCCTTCGGTTCGGCCTGCGCCGCCTTTAGCCGGCCCAGCGCGGGAAGCAGGCTCTCCTCCAGCGGATCGAAGTCCGAGCCGAACGGCAGCAGCGGCGCCAGGCCGCTCGCACGGGCCGGCGCCAGCGCCTCGGCGATGCGCTCGGGCGTGTTGTCGCGGACCTCGGCTGGCAGGACGTAACCGCGCTCCAGCTTGCCGGCGGCCTTGGCCTGCTCCAGCAGCGCCGGCTGGAAGCGGCTGTCAGCCACGTTCAGTAGGGCGACGATCACGTCGCGGTCGGTGCGGCCGCGCAGGTCGGCGACGCCGTATTCGGTGATGACGATATCGCGCAGGTGGCGCGGGATAGTGCCGTGGCCGTAGGACCACAGGACGTTCGAGCGAGCCGCCTTCCCCGCCCCGCGTGCGGCGTCCAGGGTGATGATCGAGCGCGCGTCCTCCAGCGCGAAGGCTTGAGCCACGAAGTTGTACTGCCCGCCGACCCCGCTGACGACGCGACCGTCCTCCAAGCCGTCGGAGACCACGGCGCCCAGCAGGGTGACCATCATCGCGGTGTTGATGAAGCGAGCGTCGACGCGGGCGAGGCGCTTGGCGGCCTCGTCGCCATAGAGTTCGTTGATCCCGGAGATCGCCTGCATCTGGAACTTAGCGCGGTCCGCCGCCGGCATCTCGCGCAGGGCCTCGTAGAAGGCGCGCGGACCCAGGAAGAAGCCGCCGTGTAGCACCGCCCCGTCGACCTCGCGCTTCAGCACGCCGGCCTTCCAGAGGTCGAGCAGGCAGTCGACGAACATCTCGGTCGCCGCATAGAGGCCCGTCTCGAAGGGCTGGCTATGTTGCGGTGGCGCGGCGGCGGGCGAAAGGCGCTTGAGGGTGTCGCGAAAGCCGCCGGGGTCGCGATGGCGGACGATCAGCCCTTGCACCACCGCGTCGCTGATCGAGCCGATGCCCATCTGGATCGTGCCGCCGTCGGGGATCAGGCCGGCGGCGTGGAAGCCGATCGCGTAGTGGGCGTCGGTGATCGGCTCCTTGGGCGGGGCGAACAGCGGGAACTGCACGGCCGCCCCGTCCAGAAGGTGGCTGAACGCCGAGGCCGGAAGGTCGCCGTCGCCCGGCATGAACGGCAGCGCGTCATTGACCTGGCCGACCAGCAGGAAGTCGGCCTTGCCCGACTGGCGCGCGGCCAGCAGGTCCAGGGTGATGTCGGTGTTACACGACAGGCTGAGGCGGTCGCCGTCCCTGGCCACCAGCTGGGCCACGACATTGACGCCGCGATCCAGCAGGTAGCGCGCCGCGTGGGTGTAGTTGGCCGAGATATAGCTGCGCTGGGCGCTCTCGACGGAGAGGCGCGTGCCGGCCTGGAAGAAGAACTCGTCCACCTGGATGTTATCCGGCAGAGCGTCGCGGCGCTGCACCTCGGCATAGGCCAGGGCCGGATAGCCGCCCAGGGTCCGCGCGATCACCGGCCCGAGGAAAGCGGCCTCGATGTCCGACTTGGGACGCGGGGGCTCCAGGGTCAGGGCGGTGAAGATGCGCAGGTGCAGCGACCGATCGGCCATGGCCCGCGCGAACAGGGCGTTGGCCACGTGGTTGGCCTTGCCCAGGCCCAGCGGCAGGCCCAGCACGATGCGGGGCCCCACCTTGGCGATGATGGCGTCGGCCAGGACTTCCGGGTCGGTGAAGCGGTCCGTCATGCCTTCAGCTTGGACCAGCCTTCCGCCGGCCGGAAGCGTTCGCCGTACTTACGGGCGAGATCCTCCAGCCTGGCCTTCACCTCGGCGACGCCGCGCTGTCGCGCGTAGCGCAACGGCCCGCCTCGGAACGGCGCGAAGCCGGCCCCGAAGATCATCGCCGCGTCGATGACGTCCGGATCCTCCGAGACGCCTTCGCCCAGCAAGGCCGCGCAGGTGTTGACCAGGGGCAGGATCAAGCGGTCGGCCATGTCCGGATCAGGCTCGGCGGCGTTGGGCGTCTTGACCGGATGGCCGCCCGTCCAGACATAGAGCCCCTCGCCCGTCTTCTTGCCCAGCTGCTTGTTCTCGACCTTATCGCGCAACCATCGCGGAGCGTCGGGCATGCCCCACCTGAGCTCGCGCTTCAGCATGTCGGCCACCGCCAGGCAGATATCGAGACCGACCTGGTCGGCCAGCTCGATCGGTCCCATCGGCATGCCGAAGCTTTCCGCGGCCTTGTCGATTGTCTCCTTAGCCACGCCTTCATCCAGCATGGCCATGGCCTCGACCAGGTACGGCGTCAGGGCGCGGTTGACGATGAAGCCCGGCGCGCTCCTGGCGGGGGCCGGCAGGCGATCGATCGATCCGGCGAAGGCCCGCGCGGCCTTCTCGACCTCGGCGTCGAGACCGTCATGGCGCACCACCTCGATCAGCTGCATCCGCGAGACCGGGTTGAAGAAGTGCAGGCCGACCAGTCGCTCGGGGTGTCGCAGGCCCTCGCGCAGGGTCTCCAGCGGAATCGACGAGGTGTTGGTGGCCAGGATCGCGCCGGGCTTCATCAGCGGCTCGATCTTGGCGTACAGGCTCTTCTTGAGGTCGACCTTCTCCGGCGCGGCCTCGATGACCAGGTCGGCCGAGCGCGCGCCCTCGCCCTTCAGATCGGGGATCAGGCGGTCCAGCGCGTCGCGGACCTTGAGGGGATCATCATGCCCGATCTTGCCGTACAGCTCGGCCGCGCGCTTGATCGCCCCGCCGATCGGCTCGGGCTTCACGTCGGTGAGGGTGACGGTGAGGCCGCTCCAGGCGCACCAGGCGGCGATGTCGCCGCCCATGGCCCCCGCCCCAATCACGTGGACGCGGGAGATCTGTCCGCCCTCCCCCGCCAAGCCTTTCAGCTTTTCGCGAAGGAAGAAGACGCGGATCAGGTTCTGGGCCGTCTCCGACACCATCAGCCGGGCGAACGAGCCGATCTCGGCGGCCTTCATGGCCTCGAAGTCGCCGCCGTGGCGCTCCCAGAGGTCGATCAGGGCGCCGGGGGCCGGATAGTGCTCGGGTCGCGCCTGCTTCCGGGCTTCCTCGCGCATGCGACCGGCGGCCAGGCGACGGGCCGGGGCGCTGTCCTTGAGCCGGTCGATCAGGCTCTGGCCGTCGCCGCGCAGATCGCCGCGAATGGCCGCGTTGACCGCCGCGCGGACATGGCGCTCGGGAACGACGGCGTCGACCAGGCCCAGGGCCTTGGCCTTCTTGGCCGCGAGCGTCTTGCCGGTCAGCATGAAACTCATGGCCTGGAGCGGATCGATCAGCCGGGTGAACCGCGCCGTGCCGCCCAGGCCTGGATGCAGGCCCAGCTGGATCTCGGGGAAGCCGAACTTGGCGCCGTCGACGGCGATGCGGACCTTGCAGGCCAACGCCACCTCCAGCCCCCCGCCCAAGGCGTAGCCGTGGACCACCGCGATGGTCTGATAGGGCTGGCCATCAAGGCGATCCACGATGGCGTGGGCGCGAGCCATGCGCTGCTCGACCTCGCCCACGTCATTGGCGCCGCGGAACTGGCCGACGTCGGCGCCCGCGATGAAGCCCGACGGCTTGGCCGAACGGATCACCAGGGCGACGGGGCGGTCGGCCTGCATCAGGTCCAGGATCCGGTCCAGCTCGCCCAGCACCGCATCGTCCAGGGTGTTGGCGCTGGTCTCGGCCTTGTCGAGCACGGCCCAGGCGACACCGTCCGAGTCGCGGGCCAGCCGCCAGTGCGTCAGGCCATAGTCGTTCATCGCCGGCGGCCCCAGGTCGAGGTCGCGGGGCTTCAAGAGGGTCAGGGCGCGGTCTTGCATGGCCATCTCCTCAGAGCCTGCCCGTTTCTGATGAGATCATCAGAAGCGGAGAAGTAGGCTCTGGTTCAAACATTTGAGCGTGGCAGACGCCGAAACCGCTCACACTTTCGGCTGCCACGCTCAGACCCGCTCGATCAGCATGGCGCCGCCCTGACCGCCGCCGATGCACTCGGTGGCGATGCCGCGCTTCAGGTCCAGGCGCTCCAGGGTGTTGATCAGGTGCAGCACGATGCGGTTGCCGCTGGCCCCGACGGGGTGGCCCAGGCTGACCGCACCGCCGTCGACGTTCAGGCGGTCGCGGTCGATCGCCCCCGCCGCGCCGGACAGGCCCAGCACCTCCCGGCAGAAGCCCTCGTCCTCCCAGGCGGCCAGACAGGCCAGCACCTGGGCGGCGAAGGCCTCGTTCAGCTCCCAGAGCTCGATGTCCTGCAACTGGAGCCCCGCGCGCTGAAGGAGCGGCGTCGAAGCCAGCACCGGCCCCAGTCCCATGATCGACGGATCCAGCGCCGCCCATTCGCTGTCGAGGATCGCGGCGCGCGGCTTCAGGCCGTGCTTCCGCACCGCCTCCTCGGACGCCAGGATCACCCAGGACGCGCCGTCGGTGATCTGCGAACTGTTGCCGGGCGTCACCTTGCCGAACGGCCGCTCGAAGGCGGGCTTCAGGGTCGCGAGCTTCTCGACGCTGCTGTCGGGCCTCACGCCGTCGTCGTGGTCATAAACGGCGCCGTCGCGGGCGAAGGCGGGCTCGACCTCGCCCGACAGCCAGCCGGCGCCCTGGGCCTTGGCCAAGCGATGGTGGCTCTCGACGGCATAGGCGTCGGCGGCCTCGCGGCTGATGTCGAAATAGTGCGCCAAGACCTCTGCGGTCTGGCCCATGCCGAGGTCGGTGATCGGGTCGGTAAGGCCGCGCTCCAGCCCGACAACGGGCTGCAACATGTCGGGTCGGAAGCCGGCTACGGCCTTGACCTTGTCGATCGGGGCCTTGGCGCCTTGCAGGCTCGACAGCCACTCGACGGCGGATTGTTTCAGGACGAGCGGCGCGTGGCTGAGCGCCTCGGCGCCGCCGGCCAGGATCAGGTCGGACGAGCCCTCGCGGATGTAGCGATAGGCGGTGTCGATCGACTGCATGCCCGACCCGCAGTTGATGGCCACGGTGAAAGCGGTCATTTCGGGTCCGCATCCCAGGCGCAGGGCGGCCACGCGCGCGGGGTTCTGCTCGGCGGCGATGACGTTGACGCAGCCCAGGATCACTTGGTCGAAGGCGTCCGGCGCGAAGGGCTGGCGCAGAAGCAGAGGCCGTCCGCACTGGACGGCGAGGTCGACGGGCGTGAACGGCCCCGGCGCGCCCCGGGCCTTCAGGAACGGCGTCCGCGCTCCATCAATGATATAGACAGGTCGGCCGGAAACGACGGGGCTTGGGCTTTGGGCGTTCATCAAGGTCCCTAACTGTACGGCCTTAAAACGCCGGACAACCAAGGTCGCTCCGCGACTACTCCGCCTTTCGCGGTTCGACTTCCGCGCCGAACGCGACCACGACCGCGTCGTCTTTGGCCGGCCATTCCTGGGCGATGACTTGGGGCGCTTGCCTCACCACGTAGATCTTACCGCCATGAGCGAGCGTTCCATTAGGTTCGGCCAAACGGAAGACGTCGCCGGTCTCAAGTTGTGAGATAACAGCATCCTTCCAGTGATTCTCGCCGATGAGCACTTGCACCCACCGAGTCTTGCTCGCCGCTATCATGAACTGTTTGTAATGTTACTGCTCGCCCAGCCGAGTCAGACACATTTCTGACAAGCATTATCGTCCGATGCCAGGGGACTCCCCGGATATTGCGCGATCCTGTCCAATCTTTAATGCAGAGGCGCCGCCCCAACCCTAGCGCGAGAAGCGCAGAGTGGTCGTCGATCGGAACGGGGTCCCCGGCCGCAGCACCGTCGACGGGAAGGCCGCCTGGTTGGGACTGTCGGGCAGGTGCTGGGTCTCGAAAGCCAGGCCCGCATAGCGGAGATAGGCCACGCCTTCCGACCCCGTCTCGCTGGCGTCGAAACCGTTGCCGCTGTTGAGCTGCACCGATGGCTCCGTGCTCAGCACCGTCATGCGCCGACCGCTGGCGGGATCCTCGATCCAGCCGACGGGGGTCGGCGCGGCGGTCACGGCGTCGCGTACGACGAGGCTGTGGTCGAAGCCGTTCGACGAGGCCAGCAACGGATCGTCCAGTCTTAGGACGTCGCCCAGCCGCTTGGGCGTTCGGAAGTCCAGCACCGTGCCCGCCACCGAGGGCAGCTTGCCGGTAGGCGCCTTGCGGGCGTCGACCTCGGCGTAGCGGTCGGCGTCGATCTGGACACGATGGTCCGCCACGGTCCCCGCCCCGGCTCCGGCCAGGTTGAAAAAGGCGTGGTTGGTGAGGTTCACCACCGTCGGCGCGCTGGTCCGGGCCACATAGTCGATGCG
This sequence comes from Caulobacter sp. FV1ye6ST, assembly GCF_058681225.1. Taxonomy (NCBI): domain Bacteria; kingdom Pseudomonadati; phylum Pseudomonadota; class Alphaproteobacteria; order Caulobacterales; family Caulobacteraceae; genus Caulobacter; species Caulobacter sp. FV1ye6ST. The sequence goes on along the minus strand of NZ_CM178733.1, from coordinate 1,258,475 downwards.
CAATTCATTGGACTTGCGCATCAGGCGGTAGGTCACCGTCAGCCGCAGCGCGCCGGGAAAGCCTTGGTCGCCGGCCGGGCTCAGCAGGACGTAGCGGACACCGACGGACTGTCGATCAGAGATCGGCGCGCTGGACCAGGCCCGTTTGTCGTAGCCATGCGAGCCGCCGTGCAGGGTCATGTTGTTGCGCCCCGCCTCCAGGGCATGGGTCTCGCCGTCCAGCGTGAAGCGCGCGTTGGTGATGCGACCGGCATAGCGACCGATCACCGCGCCGTAGCGGCGCTGATTGGTCTCATACGCGCCGATGTCAGGACGGCTCAGCACGACATTGGCGAACTTGCCCTGGCGGTCGGGCGTTTCGATCGCGGTCAAGGTGGCGCCAAAGTCGATCGCCGCGACGCTCATGCCCAGGTCGTTACGCAGCACCGTCTTGAAGATGGCGACCCCGTCCCGCGTCTTGCCGAACGGCATGCGACGGGCCTCGGCGGCGCGGGTCGCGCCGGCGATCACGAGCATCGCGATCAGCGCCGTCGCCGCGCCCGTGCGGCCTATACGCTTGGCGAGATCAGGCATCGACCCAAAGCACCGGCTGACGAAGTGGATAATTGCGGATGATCTCGGCCTGCGTCGGATCGGGATCAAGCCGTTTCCAGAGCTCGACATAGTCCTGACGCTTCAAGGCGAGGCCGCCGAACAGCAGGCTGGGCTGGCGGACGGGCCACCCGTCCCAGGCCTCGACATCCGGTGGCTTTGGCCAAGTCGTCTTGTCGGCGATGAAAGGGGCCATGTAGGCCAGCGCATCGGCGATCGAGCCGCCGGCCTCCCCCTTGAAGGTCCAGAAATCATCGCCGGGCGTGGACATCACGTGGGCGCAGGCGGCCAGGACATCCAGGTTGAACAGGCAGTAGCCGTAAGGCTTGGTCCGCGCCAGCTCCAGCGGCTGTGCGCCGTCGGCGGCGATCTGGCCGGTGACCAGGGCCTTGATCCGGCGGCGCGCGACGTCCAGTTCTGCCTCGCGGCCCGTCAGTTGCGCGAACACGGCCGCCTGCAGCGCCCAGCAAGTGGCGTGATTGTTCTTCTGGTCGCGCTCATCGACGCCGTTGGCCGAACTAGCCATCCAAGTGAGGTAGGCGTCGAACCAGGCGACGGTCGGAGCATAGACGCCCACCTTTGTCCGCGCCGGCTTGAGCACCGAGACCGCGCGGGCAACCTCGACCAAGTGCAGGGTGTCGATGACGCCGATGCCCCGCCCCGTGTTAACGCCGATGATCGCCTGGGCGTGCTCCAGGTTCGGGTTCATCCGGGTTTCGGACGCCACGAACCAGGCCCGCAGATGCTTCTCCGCATGCTCGGCGTAGCGGGTGTCCCCCGTCACCTTGTAGGCCGCCGCCAGGGCCGGCAGCTGGACGCCCAGCCGAATCACCGCGTCGCGGTGGGCGGTGAACTTGTCGGGATTGGAGTAGCCGTCCTTGCGGATGTACGGCCCCTTGGGATTGGCCGGATTGGGCCACCAGTAGTCAGCCTCGGAATAGTAGTCCTGCCGACCGCCTGGGCTGCGTGGCGCGGCGAAGGCGGTGATCGTCACTGGCGCTTCGCGGAGATAGCGGTCGGCGGCCTTGAGGATCCGGGCGCGGTCGATGACCGCGATGTCGAGCGAGGCCGCCGTCGCGGTTCCAGACGTCGTCAGCGCCAGAGCCGTCCCGAGGAGGAAGTCGCGTCGGTTCATGGATAGGCTCCGAACGAGGGCGTGCGCGACGGATAAAGGGTCCCGCGTCCCACGGCGTCTCGGCCGGGGATCGTCTGTTGGTCAGGAGATTCGCGCTTGGGAGGGCGAAGGGGAATCCTGGCGACCGACGGACCGCGACGCGCGCGGCGGGACAGAGGTCGATCCGGCAGGGGTTTTGGTGAAGGACCCGCCGGACCGATAAGGATCAGAAGCGCAGGCGGACGCCGAAGTAGATCTGCGGACCGTTGTCCGAGACTTCGGTGATCGAGTCCTCGCCAGCCTTGTACATCACGTCGCGCGTGCTGGTGACGTTCAAGGCCTGCAGCTTCAGCTGCACCTGCTTGGTCAGGTCGTAGGACGCCGACAGGTTCAGATAGCCCGAGCCCTTGGCGCTGCGGTTTGTGCCGCTGTTCGGCTTGAAGTAGTCCGAACGATAGCGATACGAGGCGCGCAACGAGAGCTTGTCGTTCTCCCAGTAGACCGAGCCGCTGCCGGTATATTTCGACAGGCCGTTCAGGTTGGCCGCGCTTGTGTAGGGGCGGACGGTCGACGGGTCGGGGATCTCGAAATTGGCCTCGGTGATCGCGAAGCTGCCCTGAACGCCGAACCCGCTGAGGAAGCCCGGCAGGTAGGTGAAGGCGTGGTTGCCCGAGAACTCGACGCCGTACAGTTCGCGGGTTTCCGGGTCGTTCGCCGGCGCGATGGCGTTGAAGGTCACCAGGCCGCCGTTGGCCACGATGCTGGTCTCGCGCGGCTCCTGGGCGTCGAACGAGGCGCCCTTCAGCCACTTGTAGTAGGTGGCGATCGCGAACGAGGTGTCGCGGTTGACGTAGAACTCCAGCGAGGCGTCCAGATTCCAACCGCGGATCGGCTTGAGGTTCGGGTTGCCCGTGGTGCTGTTGGCCAGCACGCCCTGCACCGTGGTGGCGTTGGCGTCGGCTACCGGCGTGATGCCGACGTTGAAATCCTCGATGCCCGAGCGCGACAGGGCCTTGTAGGCGGCCAGGCGCAGCTTGACGACGTCGGTCAGGTCGAAGGCGACATTCGCGCTGGGCAGGAAGTACTCGTACCCGCCCGTGCCCTCGATCTCCTGAAGCGGCGTGCCCGGCGTGCGGACCACGGTCGCCGCCGCGCCGCCGACCGACGGCGTCACGGTGACCTCGCCCCGGAAGCCCTTCGACAGCACCCGGGTGCGCACATAGCGGACGCCGGCGTTGCCCGAGACCGGCGTATCGCCCAGCTGCGTGCGGAAGTTGGTCATCACATAGGCGGTGCTGATCCGCTCACGGATGTTGGAGTCTTCCGGCCCCGGCGCGTTGGTCGGCAGGGCGACGCTGTCCTTGCCGGTGTAGGTCCTGAACAGGCAGTCGTTGTCGAACAGCGCCCACGACTTCACGTTGGTCTTGCCGCCCATGAAATCGGACGTCGAGAACGGCACGCGGCAATTGGCGTTGGCGTCCGCGACCAACTGGGTTGGGCTGCGGCCGTCATAGGCGACGGGGATAGCCTGGTCGCTGTTGTTGCTGGCGTCCTGGGTGCGGCGGTGATCCGAGAGACGGCCGCCGAACTTGATGTTCTGGAAGAAGGTCCCCTCCAGCTCGTAGGTCACGTCGCCGCGCACCGCGCCGATCTTGTCGAAGCGGTCCGTCACCAGACGATAGCGGGCGTAGTTGCTGTTGTTGGTCGGCGTCCCGAACAGGAAGTTCGACGGATCGGTGATGTCGAAGCCCGTGAAGGTGACCGAGGGGACCTCGTCGGTCGTCGCGTCCAGCGTATAGGCCACCCGCGCCTTGGAGCGCATGTTGGTGGCCTTCTGCAGTTCGGTGCGGTGCGACTGCGAATAGGACAGGTCGCCGCTGATGGTCAGGCGATCGGTCGGCGTCCAGGTCACATTGCCGCCGCCGCCGATATATTTCTCGTTGCGCTGGCGATCCTCGACCTGGACCTCAAGGTTGGAGTTGCCGCTGTACTTCATCAGCGCGCCATCGCTGTAGTCATTGGACTGGCCGCCGACGATCAGCGGCTGGATGCCGCGCAGGCCTTCGGTGATGGCCAGCTGGTTGCGGTACTCGCCGCTCTTGCGGGTCGAGTATTGGCCGTCGATGCTGATGTCGAGGTTGCGGGTCGGCTTCCACTGGAAGGTGCCCATCAGGGCTTCGCGCTTCTCGTCCGTGACCTTGGACTGGAAGGTTCGCGAGCTGGTCGCGAAGTAGCGCGGACCGATCGTCGAGCCGGTCGGCGCGGTCGTGGCGTTCGAGCAGTTGGTCGTCGCCGTGGCCGGGGTCGCGGCGTAGGTGGTGCACGGCGCGAACGACGAGTTGGTGATGTAATAGTCCTCGGGCGTGGCCTGATCCAGGCGCTGATAGCCCAGGCTGACGCCCATCTCGCCGAACTTGGTGTCGAAGCTGTCGGTGTAGGAGACGTTGCCGCGATAGCCCAGGCCGTTGTGACCGCGGATGTCGTCGTCCTTGGGCAGGTAGGCGCCGCGCACCTCCATCTGGATGCGGCGCTTGCCGTAGTCGATCGGGCGGATCGACTTCAGCTCGATCACGCCGGCGATGCCGCCGTCCAGGAAGTCGGCCTGCTGGCTCTTGTAGACCAGCACGCCATTGACCAGCTCCGACGGGAACTGCTGGAAGGCCACCGAACGGTCGGGACCGGCGGTCGAGACCTCGCGGCCGTTGAAGGTCGAGAAGCTCAGCGCGGGACCCAGGCCCCGGACGCTGAGTTCGTTGGCGTTGCCCTTGAAGCGGTCGGCGGTGACGCCGGTGATGCGCTCCAGCGTGTCGCCTACCGAGTTGTCCGGCAGGGCGCCGATCTCGTCGTTGACGATGCCGTCGACGATCACGCTGGCGGTGCGCTTGGTCTCGATCGAGCTGCGCTGGGTGGCGCGGGCCGAGGTGACGACGACGGCGTCCAGCGTCGAGCTGTCGTCAGCCGGCGCCGCCGGGGCGGTCTGAGCCAGGGCCTGGGCCGGCAGGATGATCGCCGCGCTCAGCAGCAGGCTACGATAGAACGTTGATTTCATAGGTTTCCCCTTCCATTTTTTGTTTGTCGCGCCGAGGTCCTCCCCTCAGCGGTAGTCCAGACGCCAGGTGATCTTGAAAGGCGTCGCTGCGTCGGTAGGCGCGCCATGGCAGACGACCTTGGTCGTCATGGCGCCCGTCGCGGTTCGGTATTCCTTGTCCTGGCCAGCCGGACCGGACTGGCAGGCGTTCAGGCCTTCGACGGCGAAGCGGCGCACGACGCCATCCGCGAAGGTGGTGGTTCCCCCGGCCTGCTTGGCGCCGCCCGAGAACGACCCCAGCTGAAGCTCGATATCCTTTACCTTCACGCCGGCGGCCGGGGTGAAGACGTCGGTGCGGGTGATGCGACCGGGCTCGAGGACGTAGGTCGTCCTGACCGAGACCCGCTTGTCAGCGACCGGGGCGCGCTCGCCCATCCGGTCCAGTTCGTCCTGGCGCCAGGAGACGGTGGTCTTGGCGCCCTTGGCCTCGACCTTGGCGTCCTTGAAATAGGCCAGGGGCATCAGGGCCGAGCCATCGTCCAGGGTCAGGCGGGGCGTCAGGAACGGCGCGACGCCGTCCGGCGAGCCGGCCAGCATCCCGGGCGAGAACGGGATCGGGAAATATGGATTGTGCATGTGCTGGCTTTCGCCGCCGTTGATCACCGGCAGGCTGATCAGCCGCGCGCCGTCACGGACCGAGACCAGCAGACGGTCATAGTCGCCGCGCTGGAACAAGGTGACCTGTCGACGGGGCAGGCTGGCCAGGCCCTTGGCCCAGTCGCTGGCGGGCGCCTTGCCGCCATAGCCCATCCGCGCCCAGTGGGCGCTGGTGTAGGCGTACTGGTGGGCCAGGGAGAGGTTCTCGCCCAGGATCCGGAACTTGCCGCGATAGTCATCGGTGCGGCGACCGCCGTCCCAAAGGTTCACCGAGCCGGTCTTCGGATCCTGCCAGAACTCCGCGTAGCGCTGGGCCGCGCGGGCGGAATAGGCATAGGCCAGATCCTTCTCCCGCGGCGTCAACAGATCCAGCACGGCGGCGGCGGTCAGCACCTCGATGATCGCCGTCTCGCCATAAGGACCGATGCTGCGGCCGTATTCGAAGCCCTGCCCTTCGGCGTCCAGGCGCATCAGCATCACGTCGGCGGACTTGCGCAGCCAGGTCAGGACCTGTTGCGGCGGCTTGCCCCCGGTCTCGATGAAGCGCTGGGCGATCTCGCCGGCCAGCAGCACGCTGTAACGGTCGAAGCGCCCTTCCCCGTCGGTCTCGTCGGCGAAGCCGTACTGACCGGAGTATAGGTCGTAGTGTTCGGCGATCTTGGCGTAGAGCTTCTCGGCCGGCGCACCGTCCTCCCAGCCCATGCGCGCGCGCAGGCGGGCGATCGCGAAAGCCACGCAGTAGTAGTTGTTGGGGTGGTCGATCAGCGCGTAGGTGTCGACGTCGACGAACATCCGCCAGTCCAGCCGCACCCGCAGCTTGGCCAGGGTCAGCGGGTCGACCGCGTCCTTCAGTCGACCGGCCTCGCGCAGCTTGTTCAGCGACGACAGGTAGTAATAGGCGCCCCAGCTGTCGTTGGCGTCGTCGACCGTCAGCTTGGCGATCTTGCGGAAGTCGGCGAGGTAGGCCGGCAGGCGCGGATCGTTGTCCGGCAGGGTGATCAGGAAGTCGACCAGGCCCATCGCGATCTTGCCCGGCAGGAACTTGTCGCTGCCGTTGAATACCGGCGTGCCGTCCAGCTCCAGCTTGCGACCGTCCTTTACCAGCTTCAGCAGCAGCTGCTCGGTCTGGGGCTGGATGCGGTCGCGAACCGTGACGTCATAGGCCGGAATGGCGGCGCCCGGCGCTTCGGCCGCATGGGCGGCAAGCCCCGAGCCCAACAGGATCAAGGTCGCGATCGAAACGCCGCGCACGACGTTGGTAACCGGTGTCAAATACAAGTCCACGGTCCTCCCCGAGTGGTCGTTTCGACCTTGCTCTTGACCGTTCCGACGCGCCTCCCAGCGACGTCCTCAATCGAATTCGAAAGTTTCCGAGACTTTTTGCCCGCGAGCGCGTCGGGCGGCGAACCGTTCACACTTCGCCTAAGCGCTCTTATTGAGCCGCGCGCAGCTCAACCGTCGTGGCGGTGCTCGTGGCCCGCACGGGGAAGTAAGACTGGATCGCCTCGACGAAGGCGCGGCTCTGGCCCGCATTGAACGCGCCGCTGATCCTCAAGCTTCGAAGACTGGGGTCGGCGACCACGACCTGCAGCGTCGAGTAACGGTTCATCTCGGCCGCCGCATCGGCCAGCGCGACGTTGTCGAAGATCATCTGACCCTGACGCCAGGCCAGGGCGCGGCCGAGGTCAGCGTCTATGGGTCCGCCCGCCCGCACCCCATCGACCAGCAGCATGGACTGACCCGGACGCATGACCGCCAGGGTCACCGGGCTCTCGTGATCGCTGACGGCGACCTTGCCCTCGGCCAGCACGACGGTGGTCTCGCGCGGTTCACGGCGGACCGAGAAGGCGGTGCCGACGGCGGTCACCGTGCGCGGGCCGGCGTGGACACGCAGCGGCCGGTTGGCGTCGTGGGCGACCTCGAAATAGGCCCGGCCCTGCGCGAGATCGATCGACCGCACGCCGGTCGTGTAGCGAACCCGCATGACCGTCAGGGCGTCCATCGTGACGCGGCTGCCGTCGGACAGGGTCAGGGTGCGCTGCTCGCCGAGCGCGGTCTGGAACAAGGCCCCCTGCCCGGCGCGATGACGCATCCACCAGAGGCCGCCGACCGGCGCGGCGATGGCGGCGGCGATCCCGGCGGCCACCGCGCGGCGATCCCATCCCGCGGCGCGCGGACGCCTAGTCCTCGCGCGTTGCAGCGCTTCGCTCCGCATGCCCAGCAGGCCGTCGGTCCCGGCGGCCTCGCCCATCAGCCGCCACACCCCCTCGGCCCTGGCATAGGCTTCCTCATGCGCGGCGTCCTCCGCAAGCCAGCGCGCGAAGCCGGCCTCGTCGGACGCGGCCCCGCCCAGCCGCCGCGCTGCCCAGCGCGCGGCGCTCTCGTCGATCAGGGTCTGTCGCGGCGCGTTGGACACGGGGCTCAACTCTGGAACGGATGGGCCCCGCGCATCAGATGCGCCAGGGCCTTGATGATGTACTTCTCGACCGAACTGACGGAAACGCCGAACGCCTTGGCGATCTCGGCATGTTTCCAGCCTTCCAGCCGGTGCAGGATGAAGGCGTCGCGCGTGCGCTCGTCCAGTTCGGACAACCGCCGCATCGCCGCTTGCAAGGCCTGCCTGTCTCCTAAGACGCGCTCGGGCGAAATACCCTCAAAACGGTCCTGACGAAGCTCGGTCTCCTCGAGGTGGCCGCGGAACGTCTTCTGGCGCCGCGACCGGTCGCGCAGCAGATTGACCGCCGTGCGGAAGACGAAGGCCTCCGGGTTGTCGATGTCCGCGCCGTCGGGACGTCGAACCAGCCGCAGAAACACCTCCTGCACCAGATCCTCGGCTTCATCGCGCGACCGCACACGCCTTTCGAAATAGGCGGTCAGGGGCCCGCGATAGGCCTCCGACAGGCGCTGGATGAAGGCCTGTTCGCGCGGATCGAGTTTGGGCTGCGCGGCCATCCCTACGACAAGTCCTCCCTGATCCGCATTTTTTGGGAGCGTGGATCTTCGCCATGCCCATCGGGTTCCGACGCGCCAGCGGATGAACTCCTCAAGGCGCGCATGCTCATTCTCAGTACGCCACGGCCAGACGCAGGCCCAGGTGGCGGCCGCTGTCGCGCGCCGGCTTCCAATGGGTGGCCATGGCCGCCTGACCGTCGGCGCCCACGAGGTTCCACTGCGTATCCCGTCCCCGCGTCACACCGAAGCGCTGGTCCAGCAGGTTGTCGACGAAGCCAGTCACGCGCCAGCCTTCTCCGCTCAAGCCCGCCGAGACATCCAGCACGCCATAGGCCGGCTCGATCGAGGCGGGGTCCTGCAGCAGGCTGTAGAACACGCTCGACCGCCAGCGATAGCCGGCGTTGAGCTCCAGCAAGCGGTCGCCGGCCAGCGGTTTGCGATAGAGCGTGTTGAGGGTCAGCGACCAGCGCGGCGCGTTGAACAGGGTCTTGCCGGAAAGGTCCTGCCGTCCGCCAACGCAGCCCTGCGCCGCCGTCTGGCCGAAATAACAGGCGGCGCTGTCGAAGTTGGTCATGATCGCGCGGCTGTAGGCGACCGCGCCGCCCAGGGTCAGGCGATCGTCGAGACGGGCGCTGAACTCGCTCTCGATCCCCTCGGCCCGCATGCTGCCGATGCTGTTGAGAACGTTGAGCCCCGTGGCGTCGTCGCGGCTTTGGGCCTGAAAACCCGAAAACCGCTCCTGATAGGCTGTCACGTTCAAACTGAAGTTTCGCTCTGCCGACATGGCCCGCAGGCCGACCTCGTAGCTGCCGACCGTCTCGGAGTCGACCGGCTGCTGGGCCGCGATGGCGTCGGCGATCGGCAGGCCGGCATAGGGGCCCGAGGTCAGGCGCGTGCGCGTGGTCAGGCTGCTGGTCAGGTCGTAGGCGCGTCCCTTGTAGCCGGTCGAATAGCCGGCATAGGCCGTGACGTCCGGCGCGACCTTGCCCTGCAGACCGATCCGCCCGCTCAACGCCGTGTCGCCGTGGCAGGTGTCGACAGACAAGGTCGGACTGGACCGCGAACACCGCGGCGCGCCGTAGGTGACGCCATTGCCCAGGTCGTCGAAGCGGTACCCGATCTTCTCGTGGCTCAGGCGCAAACCCGACAGGATCGAAACCCGGCTGTTCAGCGCGTAAGCCCCCTGCCCGAACGCGGCGATCGTCCGGCTGAAGGTCCGCGCGATGTAGCGCGAATAGGCCGTGCTGTTAGTGGTCGGCAGGGACGACAGGCCGTTGTAGTCACCCAAGGTATTGGAGCCACGCACGAAGTAGCGCTCCGATCGCGTCCGCCCGACATAGACGCCGGCGACATAGTCCCAGCGTCCGCCCGTCGGACTGTTGAGGCGCACCTCCTGGCTCTCGGCGCGGATGCGGAAATAGCCGCCATTGGCCGAGCCGCCGCGCGGGGCCTGGGGCGCGAACCGGCTGTAGTCGAGGTCGGTCGCGTCGGTGTCTTGCCGGTCATAGAGGTAGTAACGATCCACGGACGAGATCGCGGTCAGCCGCCAGGAGCCGACGGCCCCGGCCACGCGCAAGTTGACGCCCTTGTCGCTGGCGTTGCCGCGGGCGTTGATGTCGTAGCGGGCGAAGTGGTTGTTGGGCCCGGGCGCGATACCGCGCAGCACCGCATCGCGCGGCAGCTCGGCCCGGCTCAACGTCGCCCGAGGCGATATGTAGGTGTCGGCGCCGACGCAGCACGAGGACAGCGAGCGGGTGTAATAAGGGCTCAGCGCGACGGTCCAGTTGTCGCCCGGCGTCCAGACCAGCTTGCCCCGCAGGTTGACGTCGGACTGGCCGTTCAGCCACTGGCGGGTCGCAAGGTTGAAGACATTGCCGCGATACCGGCTGTAGGCGGCCGAGACCCGAAAGTTCAGGTCCTGGCTCACCGGTCCGGTGACGCTGGCCTGCAGCCGCCGCTCGTGGTCGTCGGTCAGCATGGTCTCGGCCCGCGCGGCGAAGACGTCGCTGACCGGATTGGTGGTGATGTAGATGACGCCCGCCGAGGCCGACTTGCCGAACAGGGTGCTCTGCGGACCGCGCAGGATCTCGACCTGCCGCACGTCGGCAAGGGCCGTGAAGGCCATGGCCTGGAAGGCCTGCGGCACGTCGTCGATCACCACCACCACGCTGGGCTCGGTGCCGATCGAATAGGAATAGGTGCCGACGCCCCGCACATTGATGCTGTTGTTACCGGGCTGGGTCGTCTTAGAGATCGTCAGGGTCGGGGCCAGCCGGGTCAGGTCGTCGAAGTCCCGCACGCCGGCGCGGTCCATCATCTGGCTGGACAGGGCCTGCACCGAGGCGTCGGACATCCCCAGCATCTCGACCCGTTTGCCCGAGGTGACGACAACAGCCTCCAGGCCCACCACCGGTTCGACCTCCCCCGCGTGGCGGACCACGGGCGACGCCTCGCGATCCGGGCGCGCGACCGGCTTGACGCGATAGATGACGATGACGCCCGAGGGAGTCTTGCGGAACGCCAGATCCGTGCGGGCCAGCAGCGCGCTGAGCGCCCGGTCGGGGCTCATGCGGCCGCGCAGGGCCGGGGCGCGCTGGTCGGCCGTCAGCTCCGGCGCGTAGAGCAGCTGGGCGCCCGTAGCCCGGCCGAAACGCTGCAGGGCCAGGCTGAGACTGGAGGCGTCCTGGTCGAAGCTGGAGGAAACGCTGCCAGCCATCGCCGTCGCGGGGGCCAGCAAGGCGAGCCCCAGCAAGACGCCCAGACGACTTGAACGACGAGCGCGGACGACGCGCCGAAACATACCGACCTCCCCTTCGCGGCTCTTCGGCTGCTGTGTGGACCGTCCATGGAGACAGCGCTTTTTCTTACGACGCGCGCCCTAGGATGGTCCTCAATGAAAATCGCCGTCGAAAGAGATTACGCGGCGCTGCTCGAAGCCCGTCATTCCTCCGCATACGGCACGGCAAAGATTCAACCTATCGCGATGATAGGAACAATCAATTTTACCAATGACTAGAAACGACGGCTCCTAAGGCGCGGTCGGGGGAAACGACAGCCAGGCGCGAGCAGCGCGGAGGAAACGACGATGGACGCCAAGGTCGACGACAGCGTGCAAGGTCAATGCCCGATGGGCAAAGGACGCGGAGGCAGAGCCAACCGCGACTGGTGGCCTGAGAATCTCCGCCTCGAGAGTCTCAACCAACATTCGCCGCGCTCCAATCCGATGGGCGAGGCGTTCGACTACGCCGAGGAGTTCAAGAGCCTCGACCTGAACGCGGTCATCAGCGACCTGCACGCCCTGATGACGGACTCGCAGGACTGGTGGCCCGCCGACTTCGGGCACTATGGCGGCCTGTTCATCCGCCTGGCCTGGCACAGCGCCGGCACCTATCGCACCTCGGACGGTCGCGGCGGCGCGGGCGGCGGCCAACAGCGTTTCGCTCCGCTGAACAGCTGGCCGGACAACGCCAACCTGGACAAGGCGCGGCGCCTGCTTTGGCCGATCAAGCAGAAGTACGGCCGCAAGATTTCCTGGGCCGACCTCTATGTGCTGGTCGGCAACGTCGCCCTGGAGTCTATGGGCTTCAAGACCTTCGGCTTCGCCGGCGGCCGCGCCGACCAGTGGGAGCCCGAGGAGCTCTACTGGGGTCCGGAAGGCTCCTGGCTGGGCGATGAGCGCTACAGTGGCGAGCGCGAGCTGCATCCGGCCCTGGGCGCGGTGCAGATGGGCCTGATCTACGTCAATCCGGAAGGCCCGAACGCCAATCCCGATCCCCTCGCCTCGGCCCACGACATCCGAGCCACCTTCGCCCGCATGGCGATGAACGACGAGGAGACCGTCGCCCTGATCGCCGGCGGCCACACCTTCGGCAAGACCCACGGCGCGGGCGATCCCTCGTTCGTCGGTCCCGAGCCGGAAGGCGGCCAGATCGAGGACGGCGGCCTGGGCTGGCGCAGCAAGCACGGCACGGGCCTTGGCGCCGACGCGATCACGTCCGGCCTGGAAGTCACCTGGACCCAGACGCCGACGAAGTGGAGCAACCACTTCTTCGACAACCTCTTCAAGTTCGAGTGGGAGCTGACCAAGAGCCCCGGCGGCGCCCATCAGTGGGAAGCCAAGGACGCGCCGGCCGACATCCCAAACGCCTTCGATGCGTCGAAAACCCAGCGCCCGCGGATGCTGACCTCGGATCTCGCCCTGCGCTTCGATCCCGCTTACGAGAAGATCTCGCGCCGCTTCCACGAGAACCCCGACCAGTTCGCCGACGCCTTCGCCCGCGCCTGGTTCAAGCTGACCCACCGCGACATGGGGCCGATCCAGCGCTATCTCGGCCCGCTCGTGCCGAAGGAAACCCTGATCTGGCAGGACCCGATCCCCGCCGTCGACCACCCGCTGATCGACGCCGCCGACGCCAAGGCGCTGAAGGACAAGATTCTGGCCTCGGGCCTGTCGGTCGCCGAGCTGGTGTCTACCGCCTGGGCCTCGGCCTCGACCTATCGCAAGTCCGACAAGCGCGGCGGCGCCAACGGCGCGCGCGTGCGCCTGGCCCCGCAGAAGGATTGGGAGGTCAATGACCCGCCGGTCCTGGCCAAGGTGCTGTCGACCCTGGAAGGCATCCAGCAGGGCTTTGGAAAGAAGGTCTCGCTGGCCGACCTGATCGTGCTGGCCGGCAACGCCGCCGTCGAGAAGGCCGCCGCCGACGCCGGTACGCCCGTCGAGGTCCCGTTCACCCCGGGTCGCATGGACGCCTCGGTGGAACAGACCGACGCGGAGTCGTTCGAGCCGCTGGAGCCGAAGTCGGACGGCTTCCGCAACTACCGCAAGAGCGGCGCGCAGTTCATGGCCCCGGAAGAGGCCCTGGTCGACCGCGCCCATCTTCTGGGCCTTTCGGCGCCCGAGATGACGGTGCTCGTCGGCGGCCTGCGGGTCCTGGGCGCCAACGCCGGCGGCAGCAAGGACGGCGTCTTCACCCAACGCGTCGGCGTGCTGACCAACGACTTCTTCGTCAACCTGTTGAGCATGGGCACGACTTGGGCCCCGACGGCGGTCAACGCCTTCGCCGGCCACGACCGCAAGAGCAGCGAGGCTCGCTGGACCGCCAGCCGCGTCGACCTGATCTTCGGCTCCCACGCCGAGCTGCGGGCCTTCGCGGAAGTCTATGCCTGCTCGGACTCGCGGGAGAAGTTCGTGAAGGACTTCGTGGCGGCGTGGACCAAGGTCATGAACGCCGACCGCCTCGACCTGAACTGACAGTCCAGGCTCCGGTGTGAAACGAAAAAAGGGGCGCTAGCCGGCTTGGCTAGCGCCCCTCATTTTCAGTCGGCCGCCGCGTGGGCGGCGCCGCTGGCCTTGGCCTTCTTGGTCAGCCAGATCAGCGGGATCAGGATCACGCACAGCCAGGCCGAGACCCGGAAGAAGTCCAGCGCCGCCTGGGTATAAGCCTGGTTGATCACCTGCTGGGTGACCGCCCCGATCGCCTGCATATGGCTCATGCCGGTGGCCTGCAGCTTGTTCACCGCGTCGATCCAGGCCGGGCTGCCCGAGCTCATGACCTCCGACAGACGGGTCTGGTGCACGGCCTCGCCGCGGTCCCAGATCGTCGTGGCCAGCGAGGCGGCGAAGCTGCCCGCGGTGATCCGCGAAAAGTTCGACAGACCGGAGGCTTGCGGCGTCTGGTTCGGGGGGATGCCGTTCAGCGAGATGGTCACCATCGAGATGAAGAAGGTGCTCATCGCCACGCCCTGGACCAACATCGGCATGACCAGCGCCCAGAAATTGGCGTCCGGCGTGTAGCCCGAGCGCATGAAGAACGACAGGCCGAAGGCGGCCAGCGACAGGGTCGCCATCCAGCGCGCGTCGACCTTGTTCATCAGCCGGGCCATGAACGGGGTCAGGAACACGGCCACCACGCCGCTGGGCGCGGCCACCAGGCCGGCCCAGGTGGCGATGTAGCCCATCCGGGTCTGCAGCCACAGCGGTAGCAGCAGATTGTTTCCGAAGAACACCGCATAGGCCAGGCAGAAGACGATTGTACCGATGACGAAGTTGCTGGACTTGAACAGCGACAGGTCGACGATCGGATGCTTCTCGTTCAGCTCCCAGATCACCCAGGCGATGAAGCCGATAATGGCGATGCACAGCTCGACCACGATGGCGGGCGAGGCGAACCAGTCGGCTTCCTTGCCGGTGTCCAGCATGACCTGCAGCGCGCCGACCCAGACAAGCAACAGCATGAAGCCGGTACGGTCGATCGGCAGCTTGCGGGTCGGCGTCTCGCGGGTGGCCATGTTGCGCCAGCAGATGACGCCGCACAGGATCCCGACGGGGATGTTGATCAGGAAGATCCACGGCCAGGAGAAGTTGTCCGAGATATAGCCGCCCAGGATCGGGCCGCAGATCGGGGCCACCAGGGTGGTCATCGACCAGATCGCCAAGGCCGTGCCTCGCTTGTTGGGCGGGAAGATCATGATCAGCAGGGCTTGCGAGCCGGGGATCATCGGCCCGGACACCGCGCCTTGCAGGATCCGGAACAGGATCAACGACTCCAGGTTCCAGGACAGGCCGCACAGCAACGAGGCGATCGTGAACAGGATCACCGAGGCGACGAAGGTCTTGACCACGCCGTAGCGGCCCATCAGCCACCCGGTCAGCGGCACAGAGACCCCGTTGGCCACGGCGAAGGCGGTGATCACCCACGTGCCCTGGCTGGAGCTGACCCCGAGATTGCCGGCGATGGTCGGGATCGAGACGTTGGCGATGGTGCCGTCCAGCACCTGCATGAAGGTGCCCAGCGCCAGGGCGATCGAGGTGACGGCCAGGAGGATCCCGGTCATCGGCGGCGGACCGGCCGCCTGTGCTTGTTCGGACGCCATGAGGCGGCTCCTTACCGAGGGCTCTGGCTTACTTGGCGCTCTTGGCGACGTCGATCTTGGCCTTCATCGAAAGGCCCACGCGCAGCGGGTGCTTGGCCAGTTCGGCCGGGTCCAGGGTGATGCGCACCGGCACGCGCTGGACGACCTTGATCCAGTTGCCCGAAGCGTTCTGGGCCGGGATCAGCGAGAAGGCCGAACCGGTGCCGCCGGCCAGGCCGCGGACCTTGCCGTGGAACTTCACGCCGCCGCCGTAGAGGTCGGAGGTGAGGATCACCGGCTGGCCGGGGACCACCTTGTCCAGCTGAACTTCCTTGAAGTTGGCGTCGACATAGGCCTGGGCGGTCGGGACCACGGCCATCATCGGCGTGCCCATGGCGACTTGCTGGCCGACCTGCACCGACTTGCGGGCGACGACGCCGTCGGTCGGGGCGCGGACCACGGTGCGGGCCAGGGCCAGGCGGGCGGCGTCGAGCCGGGCCTGGGCGGCCTTCACTTCCGGATTCTCGGTGACCGAGACGCCGGCGATCAGCACGGTGTTGACCTCGCGCGTGCCGATGGCGGCCGCGCGGCTGGCCAGGGCCTGGGCGCGGACCGCCTGGGCGGCGGTCAGGGCGGCCTGGGCGTTGGCGAAACGGTTCTGGGCGCTGGTCAGTTCGTCGCCCGAGACAGCGCCCTGCCCCACCAGGGCCTGGCGGCGCGAGAGGTCGAGGCGCGCCCGGTCGATGTCGGCCTTGGCGGCCGTGATCTGCGCGTCGGCGCGCTGGACGTCGGCTTGGCGGGCGTCGAACTGGCCGGCCAGAGCCGTATCGCTGGCGAAGTAGCCCTTCACCTTGCGCTCGGCCTGGCCGAGGGCGGCCTCGGCCTGGGCGACGGCGATCCGGGCGTCGGCGTCATCGATGACGACCAGCGGGTCGCCGGCCTTCACGGCCTGGGTCTCGACCACGAAGATCTTGGCGACAGGGCCCGGCGACAGGGCGGTGACCTGGGCGGTCTCGGCCCCGACATAGGCGTCGTCGGTCTCGACGAAGTGGCTGTCGAAGGCCAGCCACCAGGCGCCGTAGGCGACCACGCCGATGGCGACGGCGCCGCCCAGCAGGGTCAGTTGGCGGCGGCGCTTGTTGTTGGCCGCGGCTTGAGAGGCAGCGGGTTGTTGATCGGACATTCGGTGCAAGTCCTAGCGAGCGGATGCTTTGGGGTGGGAGTTCAGACGCCGGTGAAGCCGCCGCCAAGGGCGCGGACCAGGGCGATGTCGAGGGCGAAGGCGCGGCTTTCCAGGTCGGCGACAACCCGGCGCTGGGCCAGGACCGACTGTTCGGAGAGCAGCACGGTCTGGTAGGTCGACAGCTGCCCCTCGTAGCGCAGTCGGGCGATGCGGTAGGCGTTCTCGTTGGCGTTCAGGGCCGCGCGCGCGTCAGTCAGACGGCTGGTCAGCGCCTTCTCGCTGGCGGTGACATCGGCGACCTCGCGCAGGGCCTGGGTCAGCGCGCCGTCATAGCTGGCCACGGCCGCGTCCCGGTCGGCCTCGGCGCCGCGTAGGCCCGCCCGCAGGCGACCGCCTTCGAAGATCGGCAGGCGCAGGGCCGGCCCGACTTGGCCGATATCCGAGCCACTGGAGAACAGCTTGTCGAGATACAGCGACTGGGCGCCGATGAAGCCCGACAGATTGATGTCCGGATAGAAGGCGGCCTTGGCCGCCCTTGTACGCGAGGTCGCGGCCTCGGCTCGCCACCTGGCGGCGACCACGTCGGGACGGCGGCCAATCAGGTTGGCGGGAAGGTTCGCCGGCAGGCCGAACGGCTTGATCGTCGCATTGGCCGGGCGCACGATGGCGAGACCGCGATCCGGACCCGCGCCGACCAAGGCGGCCAGGGCGTTGCGGGTCAGGGCGATCTGCTCGTCGATGGCCGAAAGCTCGGCTTTCGAAGCCGGCGGCCCGGCCGCGGCCTGCTCGCTCTCGGCCTTGGTGTCCAGACCGTTGGCGACACGCTTGGCCACCAGATCCGAGGTCTGCTGGCGGAGGCTCACGGCCTGGGCGGCGACGTCACGCTGGGCGTAGAGGCGCGATAGCTCGGCATAGGTCGAGGCGATCGCGGTCGACAGGGTCAGGCGGGCCTGGGCGGCGTCGGCCTGGGCGGCCTTGGCTTCCGAGGTGGCGGCGGCGACGGCCGCGCGGTTCTTGCCCCAGAAGTCCAGCTCCCAGCTGAAGTCCAGCGCCAGCCGGCCGATGTCGTTATAGCCGTGCGGCACGAAGGCGGGCGGGATGCCGGCGTTGTAGCTCTGCTTGCTCTCGGCGGCCGAGGCGCCCAGCGAGACCTGCGGCAGGTCGGCCGACCGGGCCTGGGCGACCAGCGACTGGGCGCGGCGCAGGCGGGCCTCGGCCGCGGCCAGGGTCGGCGAGCCCTTCAGGGCCTCATATTCCAGGGCGTTCAGCTGGGCGTCCCCGTAAGCGGTCCACCAGGCGTCGGCCGGCCAGTCCGCGGCGGGCGCCGCCAAGGTCTGGGCGGTTTCGTAGGACTGAGGGACCTTGGCGACCCGAGCGGGTTGCGCCGGCGGCAGACTCGCACAAGCGGCCAGCACCAAGGCGCTGGCGGCGGCGAAGAAAGGGGCGCGAAGGCGGGGGGAAAGGGTCGTCATGGACAGGCGCCTTGATGTGACCGTACGGTATAGTCATATGGTGCCGTGCAAGTAGGCTTCACCTGCGCTATAGTCAAGGCGACCGTACGGTACGGTCGGAAAAAGATATGCTGCCCGAGATCAAACCCCGCCTGGACCGCGACGCCCGTCGCGAGGCTATCCTCGACATCGCCGCCGAGGTGTTCCTGGCCGAGGGCTACGACTCGGCCTCGATGTCGACCATCGCGGCCAAGGTCGGCGGCTCCAAGAGCACGCTCTACAACTACTTCAAGAGCAAGGAAGAGATTTTCCAGGCCCATATCGAGCGCTACTGCACCTGGCAGCGCGAGGCGATGTTCAGCCTGCTGGACGACGGCGGCGACCTGAAGACCGCCCTCACCCATGTCGGCCGGCGCTACCTGACGAACGTGCTGTCGGACCGCAACATGCGCCACTTCCGGCTGATCACCGCCGCCGCCGAGCGCACGCCGGACCTGGGCCGCGCCTTTTATGAGGCCGGGCCGATGCGCGGCGCGCAGATCCTCGGCGACTTTCTGGCGCGGGCCAAGGCCGACGGCCGCATCCACGCCGAGGACCCGCTGGCCGCCGCGCACCAGTTCATCGGCCTCTGTCAGAACCGCCTCTTGAAGGCGCGGCTGGTCAACTATGTCGGCGAGCCCACGGCCGCCGAGGTTGACGCAGAGGTCGGCGCGGCGGTGGCGACGTTCCTGGCGGCGTTCGGGACCAAGGCCTGAGCCTGTCGAAGGGCGGGGACGTCCTGGCGCATCACGCGCTCTTCGTCCCGGTTTGGGCCGCTGTGGCCTTGGCGATCAGGCCCGCGCTGGCGACCTCGCGTTCGGCCTGGGTGAAGCCGTAGGCCGGGACGATCTCGCCCGTGCGGTCGCTGACGCCATCCCACTGGCGGATCAGTTGCTCGCCCGCCTCCGAACCACCGCCGATATAGCGGCCGTCGGTCAGGGTGATGTTGGCGGTGGCGAAGTGGCCCGCGCCGGCGCACAGGATCGTGCGGGTCGGGGCGTCGTCCTGGACCAGGGCCAGCAGGCCCGGGCTGACGAAGGCGGGGTCGAGCAAGGCGAGGCTCTCGGCCGACAGCACGCCCTCGGTCATGCCCGTGGCCGCCGTCGGGGCCAGGCAGTTGACGCGGACATTGTACTTCTCGCCCTCGATGGCCAGGGTCTGCATCAGCCCGACCAGCGCCATCTTGGCCGCGCCGTAGTTGGCCTGGCCGAAATTACCGTACAGGCCCGACGACGAGGTGGTCATGACGATGCGGCCATAACCCTGCTCGCGCATGATCGACCACACCGCCTTGGCGCAGATCGCCGCCCCCATCAGGTGGACGTCGACGATCAGGCGGAAATCGGAAAGATTCATCTTGGCGAAGGTCTTGTCGCGCAGGACGCCGGCGTTGCAGATCAGGATGTCGACCCGGCCCCACCGGCCCACGACCTGCTCGACCATCGCATCGACGGCGGCCTCGTCGGTGACCGAGGCGGCCACGCCGAAGGCCTCGCCGCCTTGGGCGATGATCTCGGCGGCCACGCGGTCGGCGGCCTCCTGGCCCAGGTCGTTGACGACCACCTTGGCGCCCTGGCCAGCCAGGTACAGCGCGTGGGCGCGGCCGAGGCCCCCGCCGGCGCCCGTGACGATCGCGACGCGTCCTTGCAGCATCATGAAACTGTTCCTTTCCTCACCCCAAACCACAACGAGCCAAGGCCCGCGCTTTAAGTCACTAACTCGTTAGTGAATATCTTTGACAGAACCGTCCCGCCAAGGGCCAGCCGCCTCTAGGCCTTGCGCCGCTCGCAGGCAGCGATGAAGCCGGCGGCCATGAACGCGGCCATCCGCTCCTTGACGGCATGGAAGTCGTCGGACTTGCAGACCCCGCCCGACAGCTTGTCGATCCGGCCCGTGCGGGCCAGGGTCAGCATCAGAGCGCCCGTCACGAAGTGGTAGCCCCAGAAGATGTCGGCCTCCGGACAGTCCGGCAGGGCCTTCTTCAGCAGGTCGATCAAGCGCAGCACCACAGGGTCGAAATGCTCGTCCATCAGGTCCGCGCCCCACGCCGGCGTATTGGCGACCTGGGCGCCGAGGGCGGCGTAGTTCTTCCAGCCCTCCCCGCCCTCGATGTAGAGATCAAGGTCGGTGTCCAGGAACGCCCGCAGGGCCCCCTCCACCGTCGGCTTGCCGGCCGAGGCCGCCTCGTAGGCCTCCAGCGCCCGCATCCGGCGCTCGCTGGTCACCACCGCCCGGCGCGCGAAGACCGCGTCGAACAGGGCTTTCTTGTCGTCGAAATAGTAGTTCATCAGCGTGTGGTGCACGCCGACCTGCTTGGCCACGTCCTTCAGGGTGACGCCATAGAGCCCGTGCTTCGAGAACAACTCCTCGGCCGCGTCGAGGATCTGCTCCATCTTCTCGGCGCGCTGTTCGGCCTTGGTGGTGCGTCGACGGGTCGGGGCGGCTTCGGACACTGAGCGGGACTTCCTGGCGTTGGGGCGAGAGGCGTGGACGAATGAGGCGTCAGCCGCCGCCGTATTCCGTTCGCAGCCTTATCTTGTCGATCTTGCCGGTCGACGCCAGGGGCATGCGCGACAGGCGGTAGACGGCGTCGGGAATCCACCAGGCCGCCACACGGCCCCTCAGCGAGGCCAGCAAGGCCTCGTCGCTGACATCGCCCTGGACCTCGACTAGCAGGATCGGTCGCTCGCCCCACTTGGGATCGGAGCGGCCGATGACGGCAGCCAGCGACACCTCGGGCAGCGAGGCGACCACCGCCTCGATCTCGGCGGGATTGATCCATTCGCCGCCGGACTTGATCAGGTCCTTGGCGCGGCCGGTGATCATCAGGTTGCCCGCCGCGTCGATGCGCGCCAGATCGCCCGTCGGGAACCAGCCATCGGCGTCGGTGGCAGAGGCCTCATGGCCGAAATAGCGCTCGACCACGGCCGCGCCGCGCACCCGCAGGTGGCCCTCGGCACCGCGCTGCTCTGGCAAGGCCACGCCGTCGGCGTCGGTCAGCAGCAGGTCGACGCCCACGGCCGGTCGCCCGGACAGCGCCGCGCGGGACGGCGCGTGCAGCGGGGCGACGGTGCCGGAGGGCGACAGCTCGGTCATGCCCCAGCTGGTCTGCACCGTGACGCCCAGCCCCTGCTCGATCCGCTCCATCAGCGCCGGCGGCATCGGCGCGCCGCCGACCATGATGCGCTTGAGCGACGGCAGGCGTTCGCCGGTGGCCTCCAGGTGCTCGACCAGGCCCAGCCAGACGGTCGGCACCCCGACGCCGACGGTGACGTCCTCGGCGGCGATCAGGCGGGCCAGGCTGGCGCCGTCAGCATGGCGGCCCGGCAGGACCAGCTTTGCCCCGACCGCCGGCGCCGCGAACGGCAGGCCCCAGGCGTTGGCGTGGAACATCGGCACCACAGCCAGCACGGCGTCGGCGCCCGAGATCGCCATCACGTCCACCTGCAAGGCCCGCAGGGTGTGCAGGTAGCTGGACCGGTGAGTGTAGGTCACGCCCTTGGGCGCGCCCGTGGTGCCCGAGGTAAAGCACAGACCGCTGGGCGCGGTCTCCTCGAACTGGCCCCAGACCACGTCCGACTTGGCGGCGGCGATCATTGGCTCCAGGGCTTGGCCTTCCGACGCCTCGCCGTCGATGATCAGCAGGCGCTCGACGCCCGGCGCGGCGTCCATGATCTCGCGGGCCAAGGGCGCGAGGTCGGCCGAGGCGATCAGCACGCGTGCTTCGGACTGGACGACCATCGCCGCCAGCTGCTCGGACGTCAGGCGCGGGTTCAAGGTGTGGCAGACCGCCCCCATGCCCATGATCGCGTACCAGACCTCGACATGATCCTGGGTGTTCCAGGCAAGCGTCGCGACGCGGTCGCCCTTGCGCACACCAAGCCCCGCCAGCACCGACGACACACGAAGGCCGCGGTCGCGCAGATCCGCGTAGCCGACCCGGTCGACCCGTCCGCCCTCGCGCGCGGTCACCACCTGGCCGTCGGGGCGCCATTTGGCGGCGTGGTCCAGAAACTTGTCGAGCGTCAGGGCGAACGCCTGCATCTCGCCGTCAACTATCGGCCCAACACTTATCGGCACTGAGTCACTCCAGGCGGAAGCGGCGGCGCGACGACGCCGACGTTCCAGTTCCAGGGCGTATCACCCCGGGCGCGTCGGCGGCACATCACCGCCTCGTTCAGTTCGTACATGCCCGGACGCAAATGGACGCCCGGCTGGGGTCCCGCGACGAAGGCCATGTAGGCGCGCTCGGCGCCGTAGGGTTTCCAGGTCGGTTGGCCGGCGGCCTTGGGCGCGCCGTCCTTGGCGAACGAGGCCCAGTAGTCGCCCATGGCGGCCGTCAGCTTGGCTTCCTCGGGGGTATCCGGGTTCTTCGGCCAAGCTGGCGGCGTGCCCTTGGCGGTGTCGAAGACATAGGGCAACTCGCTGGCGTGGAAGCCGTGAAGGCCCGCGGCCTCGGCGGCCGGATAGCCGTGATCGAACAGGTAGAAGTAGCCCGGCTGGCCGACGGCGGTCTGCTTGGCCACGAGACGCTCGGCGGTCCAGCCATAAAGCGCGTCGCGCGTGGTCAGCAATACGCTCTCGGGCACGTCGCTCGACGGATAGAGCTTGAGGAAGTCGTCGGCGAGATCGCCGTAACGCGCCCGGACTTCCTTCTCATAGGCCGTCGCATCGGCCGGCGGCGGCGGGGCCAGGATGCGCAGCGAGCGGATCTCGCCGCTGTTGAAGCCGGCCAGGATCGGCACATGAGCCTGCTCCCCGGCGTCGAACGTATCGACCAGTTGCTTGGGCAGCACCTTGCCGTCGACCGCGCCGAAGGTCTGGAAGCCAGCCATCAGGGCGCCGGTGGTCAGGGTCTCGGCGTCCATGGCCCGCAGATCGGCCAGGGTCTTGGCGCCCAGCTTCGCGGCGGTGGTAGCGCCCATGGTCTCGGCCGGGATGTGGCCGTACTTGGGCTCGCGCAGGTTCGGCGTCGAAACCATGTAGGCGCTCTGGGCGATGGCCTTGCTGAACAACCCCCGGGCCGGCGGCGAGGCCATCAAGTACATGACGCTCAAAGCCCCCGCGGACTCGCCGGCGATGGTGACATTGGCCGGATCGCCCCTGAAGGCGGCGATGTTGCTCCGCACCCACTTCAGCGCCGCGATCTGGTCCAGCAGGCCATAGTTGCCGGACACATGGTCCGGCGACTCCGCGCTGAGCTCGGGATGGGCCAAGTAGCCCAGCACGCCGAGGCGGTAGTTGATCGACACCACGACGATCCCGCGCTTGGCCAGGGCCGCGCCGTCATACATGCCCTCGGCGCTGGAGCCGCCGATCAGCGAGCCCCCGTGGATCCAGACCAGCACCGGCGCCTTCTTCGCCTTCGTGGGCGTCCAGACGTTCAGCGACAGGCAGTCCTCGCTGAAGGCCTTCAAAGGCGAGGCGTAGATGCTGCCCGGACGCGGCTTGGGCTGAAGGCAGGACGGGCCGAAGTCGAGGGCGTCGCGGACGCCGCTCCAGGCCGTGGGTGCGACCGGCGGCTTCCAGCGCAGCGCGCCGACCGGTGGCGCGGCGTAGGGGATGCCCTTGAACACCTCCAGGCCCTCCTGGGCGACGCCGCGCACGGCGCCGGCCGGCGCCGTGATGACGGGAGCCTGCGCTCTGGCGACGGCCGGAGCCATCGCCAGAGCCGCGAGGGCTGACAACAGGAGACGCTTGCGCAAGCTGCTCATCGCCATCCCCTAGAACGCATAACCCAGCCGCACGCCGGCCGTGCGTGGCCGCATGGTCGCGAACCGGCTGGCGATAAAGGCTTCGGGGTGGACGTAGGTGATCGAGTGGTCGTCGAAGAGGTTCTCGACATAGGCCCCGATCGTGGTGTCGCCCATGGCCACGGCGAAGGTGGCGTTGACGTTCTGATACGAGTCCGTGAAGCCGTAAGTCGCGCTAGTCACTGTCGGCTGACCCGGCACGTGCTGGAACGAGCCCGGATAAGAGCCAACGTGCTGCAGCACCACCGACAGGTTGGCCTTGGCCTTCGGCGTCAGATCCCAGCCATAGTTCACGAACAGCGAGCCCTGCACCTTGGGCGAGGCCAGGCGGGCGCCGACCACCGCGCCGGAGATCGCCGCCTCGGCCGGGGTCAGCTCGGTGACCTTGGCGTCGTTCAGCGACCCGTTCAGGCCGATGGTCAGCCCCCTGGCCGGGAAGGCCAGCAGTTCCAGCTCGATCCCCTTGCTGCGCGCCGCGCCGATGTTGGTGGCGAACTGGACGCTGTCGGAGACGCGGTTGGCCTGGACCTGGATGTTGCCCCAGTCGATCAGGTAGACAGCGAGATTGGCCGAGACCAGACCGTTCAGGAACCGCCCCTTGGCCCCGACCTCGTAGTTGGTCAGGTCGTCCGACGAGGCGCCGTTCGGGATGATCAGGTCGCTGGAATTGACTAGGCTGGGCCGCCCGGCGAAGGCGTTGACCACCGGCGTGCGGAAGCCGGTCGAAACCGTGGCGTAGGTCGTCAAGGCCGGCGACGGCTTGTAGGAAAGGCTGACCTTGAACGAGGGCTTGCTGCCGGTGGCCTTGACGCCGCTGGCCGCCGCGAACGGCGTCGGGGTCAACGGCCCGCGAATGCCGAACAGGGCGTTGGTCAGGTAGGCGCTGCTGTAGCCGCCGGCCTCGGTGAAGCCCTGGGCCTCGACCCGGCCATAGCGCATGCCGCCGGTCAGCCAGACCTTGTCGCTGAAGTGATAGGTCAGCTGACCAAAGGCGGCCTTCTCCGACGAGTTAATGTGCGTGTACTGGCGCTGGTAATACTCGTCCGGCAGGCCCGTTATGCCGTGCGAGCTTAGGAAGGCCGGGCTGGAGCGGTAGAAATAGTCCACGTCCAGGCGACGATCGAGATAGAAGCCGCCGATTACCCAGTCGAGCTTGCCGCCCGGATCCGACGCGAGCCGCGCCTCCTCGACGAAGGTCTTCTGGAAGCCCCCTGCGTCCAGGGCGAAGGCGATCGCCTGCTTGAAGGTGCCGGCCAGGTCGACATAGAATTTCTGGTCGAACTTCGAATAGGTCGACGAACTGGTGAAGTGCGCGCCGTCGAACTGGTAGTCGACCGTGACGTTGTGGCTGCGCATCTCGCCGACGAACTGGTCGGGCCGGTCCGAGATCCGTTTGTTCCGGCCCAGGGTCGGATCGACCATCGACGAGTCCTTGGGGTTGCTGTCCTCATACGAGAACAGCGCCTTCACCGACAGGCGGTCGTTGGGCTTCCAGAGCAGGGTCGCGCGGCCGCCCCAGTCGACCAGGGTGTTGGAGTTGTGGACGCCGGTGCCGAGGTTATCGAGATAGCCCTCCTCGTGCCGGTAGAAGCCGACCACGCGCAGGGCCAGCTTGTCCTGGATGATCGGCATGTTGAGCATGCCGTTGTAGCGTTGGCGCAGCGAGTCCGAGCCGGTCAGGCCGAAATCGACCAGGGCCGCGCCCTCGCGGCTAGAGAGGTTCGGCGCCTTGGTAAGGATGCGCAGCGCGCCCGAAAGCGAACCGGAGCCGAACAGCGTCCCCTGCGGACCGCGCAGGAACTCGACTCTCTCGACGTCGAACAGGTTGGGATCCAGCACCGTGGTGTTGCCGATCGTCGAGATCGGCAGTTCGTCGACATAGACGGCCACGGTGCTTTGCAGGTTGGCGCCGTAGCCGTTGGTGGCGATGCCCCGGGCGGTGAAATTGTTGAAGTTGGCGGTGGCGCGGTTCAGCACCACGCCCGGCGTCTGGCGGGCCAGACCCTCGAAGCCGACGATGCCCTTGGCGGTCAGCTCCTTCTGGTCGAAGGCGGTGACGCTGAGCGGCACGTCCTGCAGCTTTTCGGGACGGCGGGTCGAGGTGACGATGACTTCTCCGACCAATGCGGCGTCGCCCCTCCCCTGCTCTTCAGCGGCCGCCTGGGCCGCGACCTGTGTGGCGAATGATACGATCGCGACGGCGCAAGCCGACGCCAGCAGACAGGCCTTCATGTCGTTCCTCCCCGAACGAGCGCCGATCGTTTACGTCGACGTTGTGGCCGCACGGTGAGCGCGAAGCGGGTCTCTGTCAACACTCACTCACTCGCGTGTGAACATTGACGAGGCTTCGAAGTTGAGCGCATGCTCCGAAACAGGCCAAGCTCAAGAACGGCCGTTGGGAGGATGCCTTGAAGACCACCCGCGCGATGACGCCACGGCCCTGTTCGCACGCCCGGACAGCCGCCCGATGAACGCTCCTTCCCTCACTCAAGACGAGACCCACGCCCCGGTCGGTGGCCGCGCCTGGCTGGTGCTGGGCATGTTGTGGTTCGTCTATGTGCTGAACTTCCTGGACCGCCAGCTCATGTCGATCCTGGCCAAGCCGATCCAGGACACGCTGCATGTCAGCGACAGCCAGCTGGGTTTGATCGGCGGCCTCTATTTCGCGATGTTCTACTGCTTCATCGCCATTCCGGTCGGCTGGCTGGCCGACCGCACCAACCGCGTGGCGGTGCTGTCCCTGGCCTGCGGCGTCTGGAGCGCGGCGACCGTCGCCTGCGGCCTGTCGCGCGGCTATGGCGAGTTCGCCGTCGCGCGGATGACGGTCGGCTTCGGCGAGGCCGGCGGCGTGCCCCCCTCCTACGCGATCATCTCCGACTACTTCCCCGCCGGCCGACGCGGCACCGCGCTGGGCATCTACAACCTGGGTCCGCCCGTCGGCGCGGGCTTGGGGATAGCGTTCGGCGCGGCCATCGCGGCGGCCTTCAACTGGCGCTATGCCTTCGTGATTCTGGGCGTCGTCGGCCTGGTCGCCGCCGTGGTCCTGCCGCTGCTGGTCAAGGAGCCGCCGCGCGGCGGCCTGGACGGGACCGAGATCAAGGTCGCCAGGGCCGGCTTCTGGTCGACCTTGAGGATGTTCTTCTCGCGTCCGACCCTGGTGCTGGCCGCGCTGGGCAGCGGCGCGACCCAGTTCGTCACCTATGGCCTGGGCAACTTCACCACCCTGTTCCTGATGCGTGAGAAGGGCATGGCGCTCGGCGAAGTGGCCGTCTGGTACGCCCTGGTCGTCGGCATCGGCATGAGCGCCGGCATCTTCGTCTCGGGCCGGGTGATCGATCGCTTCCGCAAGAAGTCCAAGGTCGTCTACGCCATGGCCCCCGTCATTTCCCTGAGCCTCGCGATCCCGTTCTATGTCGGCTTCGTCTGGGCCCCGACCTGGCCGCTGGCCCTGGCCCTGCTGATCGGCCCGACCTTCCTGAACTACTTCTACCTGTCGTCGTCGGTGGCGCTGGTCCAAGAAGAGGTCCGGCCTGACCAGCGGGTGATGTCCGGCGCCCTGCTGCTGCTGGTCATGAACTTCATCGGGCTGGGCCTAGGCCCGACCTATGTCGGCGCGGCCAGCGACTTCTTCAAAGGCAGCCATCCGCACAACTCGCTGCAGATGGCGCTCTACACCCTGGTCCCGTTCTATGGGATCGCCATCGGGCTGTTCCTGTGGCTGGCCCGGATATTCCGCCGGGCCGAGCAGGCTTAACAACCGCGCGCGGGCTTCATTCCTTTAGGGCGATGAAGCCCGCCGCCATGAACCGCGCGATCCGCTTCTTGATCGCCGGGAAGTCGTCGGAGTGGCACAGGCCGCTCGACAGCCGATCTATCCGCCCCGTCCGCGCCAAGGTGTTCATCAGGGCGCCCGACACGAAGTGGTAACCCCAGAAGATCTCCTCGTCGGCGTAGTCCGGCAGGGCGCGCTTGAGGATGCCGACCAGCTTCAGGACCACGGGATCGAAGTGCTCGTCCATCAGCGCCGCGCCCTCGGGCGTGTTGCTGACCCGGGCGCAGAAGGCCCCGTAGTTCATCCAGTGCTCGCCGCCCTGGTAGTAGAGATCCAGATCGGTATCGAGGAAGGCATGCAGCGCGCCCTCGACCGTGGGCTTGTCGCCGACCGCCTGCTCGTACTGCTCCATAGCGATCATTCGCCGTCCGGACGTGACCCCGGCCCGCCGCGCGAACACGGCTTCGAACAGGTTGGCCTTGTCCTTGTAGTAGTAGTTCAGCAGCGTCGTGTGGATGCCCACTCGCACGGCGACGTCGCGCAGGGTCACGCCATAGAGTCCGTTCTGCGAGAACAGGTACTCGGCCGCGTCCAGGATCTGCTCCAGCATCTGGGCGCGCTGCTCGGCCTTGGTGCGCGGACGCTCCCTGGCCTCTTCCGCGGTGGCTCCTGCCAAACCGTCCTCCTGGTCCTACCGTTCGCCGCGTAGTCGGCGCGGCGCGCCCCTGTCAATCGTTCCCGTAACGGCAATCGCCGCGTCCACGTCCCCGCTTGCAGGTCAGCGAACAATGATCATTGACGAGACCGAAGTGGCGCTACAATACTCACTCTTGTGAGAATGAGCGTTAGAGACTCGTTCAACGGGAGGGTTCGCCACATGAGAATTGGGCTTATGAGCGCGTCGGGAGTCGCGCTGCTGATCGGGATCGCCGGCCTTGCGGGCCAGGCCCGGAGTCAGGAAAAGACGACCAACGATCCCTCCACCCAGGTCGAGGAGATCATCGTCACCGGCTCCAACATCCGGGGTTCGGCGCTGGACGCCGCCCTCCCCGTGGAGGTCTATTCCCAGGAACAGCTGGAGAAGCAGGGCTCGCCGACGGCGCTGGAGTTCGCCAAGAGCTTGACCATCTCGGGCCCGACGACAGGCGAGTCCTACTATTTCGGCGGCCCGGCCCTGGTCGGCTCGGTGAACTACAACCTGCGCGGCCTGGGGGCCGACAAGACGCTGGTCCTGCTGAACGGCCGGCGAATGAACCAGAACACCGCCAACGTCCCCTCGATCGCCCTGGCCCGCACCGAGATCCTCAAGGACGGCGCGGCGGTGATCTACGGCGCCGACGCCACCGGCGGTGTCGTCAACTTCATCACCCTGGACCACTATGTCGGCATGCAGGCCCAGGCCCAGTACAAGCACATCAAGGGCTCGAAAGGCGACTATTCGGTCGGCGTGATGGGCGGGATCGGCGAGGACCGCGTCAACCTGCTGGTCTCGGCCGAATACGAGCACCGCTCACGCCTGAACACGCTGGAACGCGACTTCACCAAGGCCTCGCTGACCCCGGGTACGGGCTACAACCCCGCCCCGTGGTCGACGCTGACCAACCTGACGGGCTGGCAGCCGCGCGGCCCTTTGCCCGCGGTTCCCACCGCCACGGACACCGGCGAGTGGGGCGCGAACCTGGGCGGCATCGTCTCCGACTTCACGCCGCAGAGCTGCGCGGCCGTAGGGGGGCGCTACGACAACGCCTACACCTGCGCCTATAACTACATCCCGTACTACCGGCTGGTGGAGAACCAAGACACCTATCGGCTCTACGCTCAGCTGAAGGCCCAGATCACCGACAGCATGAAGTTCCACATGGATGCTTCCTACGGGCGCGTGACCTTACCGCAGGTGATGGGCTCGCCGGCCCAGCCTGTGTCTCGCGGCCCTGCCCTGACGACCGGCGCCGTCAACCAGTTCTACGTGCCGATCAGCAACCCGTTCGCGGCCGAGTTCGCCGCCAAGAACGGCATCGTCGGGGCCTCGGGCTTCACGCCGATCACCTACCGGCTCTTCGGCCACGGCGGCAATCCGTACTATTCCGGCGGCGACGGCTTCGGCGTGGCCGACAAGATCGACAACAAGGTCTGGCGCGTCTCGGCCGGGATCACCGGCGACCTCGGAGACCTCGCGCCGTTCGCCAAGGCGGTCGGCTACGACTTCGCCCTGACCTATAACGACGCCTACAACTACAACACCCACGCCGACACGATCGGCTATCGCCTGCAGGAGGCGCTAAACGGCTTCGGCGGATCGAACTGCCACGCCGTCGACCTGGATCCGACCCGCTTCGGCACCCAGAACGCGGCCGCCGCCGGCAAGAACGGCTGCCAGTATTGGAACCCCTTCTCCAGTTCGTTCAAGGGTCAGCCGGTGCGCGGCCTGGCCAACCCGAACTACATCGCCGGCCACGAGAACCCCGAGGACCTGTCCCTCTGGATGTTCGATCCGCGCGCCGTCGAGACCAAGTCCAACAACTTCACCGCCGACCTGGTGTTCAACGGGCTGTCGGGCCTCAAGCTGCCGGGCGGTGAGGTGGGCTGGGCCTTGGGCGCCCAGTACCGCTCGTTCGAGAGCCGCCAGATCGTCTCCAGCCCCTTCAACAATGGTACGGTGCAGTGCGAGTGGCCGGCCGGTACGACCAGCGCCAATGGCCCGGGCTCGCCGAACCTTCCGGCCAATCCCCTCCCGACCAACGACCCTAACTTCCGCGGCTGCACGCCGGACGCACCGGGGCCGTTCGTCCTGTTCGCGCCGACCCTGCCGGCCCAGGCCGACCAGAGCCAGTACTCGCTGTTCGGCGAGCTGCAGATTCCGCTATTCTCGACCGTCGACATCCAGCTGGCGGCCCGCAAGGAGAGGTTCTCCAACGACCTCGGCGCCACCGTCTACAAGGTGTCGGGCAAGTGGAAGGTCTGGGGTCCGCTGACCCTGCGTGGCTCTTACGGCACCAACTACCAGACCCCGCCCTTGGGCGTGACGCCGGGCGCCATAACGGTCGCCGCGCGCACCTATACGGTGGCGGCCAGCAACTGGCTGGCGGCGCAGTTCGTCACCGACGCCAACCTCAAGCCCGAGACCGCCAAGACCGCCAATATCGGCGCGATCTGGGCAAGCAGGGGCTTCCGCGACGATCACAAGTTCCGCCTGATCGTCGACCACTTCGACATCCGGACGAAGGACCAGATCGGTCAGGTCGCCGACCCGAACCAGATCGCCAGCCTGGTGTTCAACGGCGCCGGCGGCACGATCACCACATGCGATGCCGCCAAGCAGCCTCTGCTGGCCCGCATCACCTTCAACAGCGGCTGCGCGGTCGGCATGAGCGGGGTCGGGACCTTCTCGGCCGTCTCGACCCGCTACGGCAACGGCCCGGGCCAGACGACGAAGGGCTTCGACATCCAGGCCAATTACGGTCTGCCGGTCGGCCCCGGCGATCTCGACGTCAACCTCACCGCCACCCGCGTCACCGAGCTGAAGACCGGTCCGACGACCCTGGACGGCGTGACCATCTCCACCGGCGACGACCGCCTGGGCACGCTGAACTTCGCCACCTTCGCCCAGGCCGCCCCCAAGCTGCGCGCCAATCTCGGCGTCAACTATGGCCTCGGCCGCCAGAACTTCCGCCTGGGCGTCAACTACGTCTCGGCCGTCGTCGATGAGCGGGCTGGCGTCCAGTACGGCGAGAACGGCAAGGCCTGGGTGACGACCGACTTCACCTATCGTTTGCAGCTGGGCGAGGACATGGCCCTGACCGCGACGGTCGCGAACATCTTCGATCGCGATCCGCCGCCGGCCCAGGAAGAGTTCGGCTACGACCCCTGGACCGGTAATCCCTTGGGCCGGACCATCGAGCTGGGCGTCAAGAAGGCCTTCTAGGTACGGCGCTCCCTGTTCCCCACTCTCGCGGCGGGCGGCTTCTGGCTGTCCGCCGTCCTTCTTTCCGGGGGCGACAAATTGCCACCATTGCGGGCCTTTACGCCAAATTCGCACATTGTGGCGGAAGGTGCCGGCCACGGTTCACACGGCGAGCTCATGGCCCTTTCATCCCCGGCGTTTTCGGCTTCCCACGCGGGTGACGGCGGGGCTCACGCGCGCCTCGAAACCGCGCGTGGCGCGATCGAAGGCCGCTTCGTCGAGGTCGGCGACGTCCTTTCGCAGGTCGTGGACGGGACCAGCGCCCTGATCACCGCTCTGGACCGGATGCGCGAGGGCCTGGAAGGCCAGGAAGTCGCCGCCGCGACCCGCCAGTTGGGCGAAGCCTCCAACCAGTTGCGGGAATTGCCCACGACCCTGCACGCGCGCCGCGACCGCCTGGGCGCCTTGGTCAGCGCCGGCGACGCCCTGACCACCTGCATCGAGGACATGCGCCAGCACCTGGCCTACCTCCGGGTCTTCGGCGTCAACATCAAGATCACCTCGGGGGGCATCGCCGCCGCCGGTCCGGAGTTCGCGATCTTCGCCCAGGAGATTTGCGACTGCATCGAGCTGGGCCGCACCCAACTGGACACCTTCCGCAACGATCTCTCCAGCATGGACGGCGCCCTGCGCGCGGCCTTGGGCCACGAGGACGAGCTGCGCCGCCGCTGCGACGGCCTGCTTCCGGCCGTGCCCGACGCCCTGGTCAGCCAGACCGCCGCCATCGCCGACCATCAGGCCAAGATCGCCCAGATCACCACCCGCGTGGGCGAACTGGTCCGCGACGTCCGCAAGAAGATCGGCTCGGCCCTGGCCGCCCTGCAGATCGGCGACATCACCCGCCAGCGCATCGAGCACGTCCAGCACGGCCTGACGCTGCTGCGGACCTCGGCCCCGGCCCGCGCCTTCTCCGCGGAGGCGCGCGAGCGGCTGGACGCCTTCGTGCATCGTCTGCTGGCCGCCCAGCTAAAGGCCACGATCGAGGACTTCCACCGCGACGTCTCGCGTATCGGTCAGAGCGTCGCCGCCATCGCCGGCGACGCCAGCGAGATCCTGCGCCTGCGCGACCACGCCCAAGGGGGTTCCGAGAAGGACGGCAGCTTCCTGCGCGGCCTGGAAACCAGCGTCGGCGAAGCCTTTGCCCTGGTCGACGACATCGACGCCGGCGCCCGGCAGGCCGAGACGGTCAGCCGATCGGCCGCCAGTTCGGCCCGAGAGCTCGCCGCCCAGATCGAAGCCATCCAGAACATGCGCGCCGACGTGCAGATGATGGCGCTGAACACCACGCTGAAGTGCTCGCGGATCGGCGACACAGGCAAGCCCCTGGGCGTCATCGCCGTCGAGCTGCGCGCCCATGCCGGCCATCTGGAAACCTCGGCCGCCCGCACCCTGACGGCTCTGAAATCGCTCTCCGCTTCGGCCGACGCCCAGCCTTCCGCCGAGGGCCAGGATGGCGCGGCCGGCGCGGCCCACGCCCTGCGCGACGCTGTCGGCCGCATCCGCAAGACCGGCGACGCCGTCGAAGGCGACCTTGTCGACGCGGCCCGCCAGGGGGCCGACGTCGTCGAGATGCTCCGCCGCGCCGCAGCCCGTTTCGACTTCAAACGGCAGGTCGGCGACCATCTCGACCTGGCCGTCGCTGAACTGGAGAGCCTATCCGGCGATGTTCACGTCGACGACCTTATGAGCGCGCTGTCGCCGCTGCTGGCCGACCTGGCCCGCTGCTACACCATGGCCCAGGAACGCGAAGTCCATGCCGCGCTCACGGACGGACTTGACGTTGCGGCGATCGAAGGGCCGGCGGAAGCTGAAGCCGTCGAGGACGACGACCTGCTGTTCTAGGCCACCTTCCTAGAGCTCCCTCCCCCCAAATACTCCCGTCATTCCCGCCCGGGTGGCGGGAACCTCCCTCTTGGCCGCAAGGGCGTGGGTGAGGCGGGCTAGCCCGCCAATGCGCCTCACGTGTCGGCTAAACTACGAATTCCCGCCACACGGGCGGGAGGGAAGTTCAGCTGGATATCTGAACTTCGAGCGGCGTTACCGGCTCGAAGCCTTCAGGATTTCCTTGGCCAGCGCGTGCAGCGGCGCGACGCGGTCGACGCAGCCCAGCGCGATGGCTTCCTTGGGCATGCCAAACACCACCGAGGTCGCCTCGTCCTGGGCGATCGTATAGGCGCCGGCCTGCTTCATCTCGTTCATGCCGCGCGCGCCGTCGTCGCCCATGCCCGTCATGATCACGCCCACGGCGTTGGAGCCGGCCGAGCGCGCGGCCGAGCGGAAAAGCACGTCCACCGAGGGCCGGTGGCGGGTCACCAGCGGACCGTCCTTGACCGTGACGTAGTAGCGGGCGCCGCTGCGCTCGAGGATCGTGTGCTTGTTGCCAGGCGCGATCAGCACCCGGCCGCGCAGCACGGTGTCGCCGTCCTCGGCCTCCTTGACGGAGACGGCGCACAGGCTGTCCAGCCGCTTGGCGAAGGAGGCGGTGAACTTCTCGGGCATGTGCTGAACGATGACGATGCCCGGCGAATCCGGCGGCAGGTCCTCCAGCACCGCGCGCAGGGCTTCGGTGCCGCCGGTCGAGGCCCCGATGCAGACAATGGCCTCGGTCGTCTTGGCCATGGCTCTCCCCGAGGGCGGGGGCAGCATGGCGTCGGCGGTCAGCTTCTTCTCGGGCTCGTGGATCGGACGCGACACGGCGACCGGGGGGCGTCGAGCACCAGCCACGCGAGCGCTGGCGGCCGCCTTCACCGCGTCGCAGATGCGGATCCGCGACTCCATCAGAGCATCGGCGACCCCGATTTTCGGCTTCAGCACGATATCGACCGCGCCAGCCTCCAGGGCCTGCAGCAGGGTCTCCGAGCCGGCCTCGATAAGCGACGAGCACATGACCACCGGGATCGGATGCTGGCTCATCAGCTTGCGCAGGAAGGTGATGCCGTCCATGCGCGGCATCTCGACGTCCAGGGTGATGACATCGGGGATATCGTCGCGGATTCGCCTGGCGGCCACGAAAGGGTCGGAGGCGACGCCGATCACCTCGATCTGAGGGTCGGACTCCAGGACGGCCGACAGGGTCTGCCGGACGGTGGCGGAATCGTCGATGATCAGGACGCGAATCTTGCGGGCCAAGGGCCTAGCCCTTCTGGAAGACGGTGTTGGCGATCTGCCGCAGCGGCAGATCAATGCCCACGATGGATTCGGAGTGACCCAGGAACAGATAGCCGTCGGGCGCCAGGTGGCGGCACAGCCGCTCCAGTACCTTGGCCTGGGTAGGTTTGTCGAAATAGATCAGGATGTTACGACAGAAGATGATGTCCATCTGCTGTTCGACGGGATAGCTCTCGTCCATCAAGTTCAGACGGCCGTACGCAACCTTGCTGCGCAGTTCGGGAACGATCCGCACCTCGCCGCGCGAGGCGTCCTTGGCCCGCATCACGTACCGCTGGCGGCGGGACATCGAGACCGGCTGGATCATCGACTCCACGAAGCGGCCGGCGATCGCCTGCTGCAGCACCTCGGTGCAAATGTCCGTGCCCAGGATGGAATAGTCCAGTCCGCGCCGCCCGGAACAGAACTCGTCCAGCACCATGGCCAGGGTGTAGGGCTCCGCCCCGGTCGAGGCCGCCGCGCTCCAGACACGGAAGTGCCGGCGGGTCTTGGCCAACTGGGGCAGGACCGTCTTTTCCATGAAGTCGAAGTGCACCGGCTCGCGGAAGAACTCGGTCTTGTTGGTCGTCACCGCGTCGATCAGGTGGATCGTCTCGGTTTCCAAGCCGCCGTCCTCGAACAGGAAGCGGCAATAGTCATTGACGTTTTCGAAGCGATTGACCCGCATCCGGCGGCGCAGGCGCCCTTCCAGCATGGTCTTCTTGTTCGACGGCATCTTGATGCCGCTGTAGCCGTGGATGAACTCGGCCAGCCGCGTGAAGTTGCGGGCGCTGAGCGGTTCGCTGATCGTGACAGGTTGGAGTGCGAGCGCGGCTTGCGACACTAAGGGATCCGATCAGGCGGCTTGAGCGATGTAGGCGGCGTCCTGGCTGGTCAACAGGCGGGCGAGATCGAAGATGACCACGAAGCCCCCCTTGCCCGAGGCGGCGTCGCGGCGCACGACGCCGCGGATGTAGTCCGAACGCCACGGCACGCCGATGTCCGGCGAGGCCTCGATCTGGCTTTCCGCGAACGAGATCACCTCGATCACCCGATCGGCGACAAGGCCCAGCGACAAGGTACGGTCCTCGACCGGCACATCGACCACCAGGATCCGCGTCGCGCCGTCGGGCGGCACGGCGGGGAGGCCCAGCTTCAGACGCAGGTCCAGGGTCGGCGCGCCGCGACCGCGCACGTCGGTCAGGCCCAGCAGATAGGCCGGACCGTCGGGGATCCCGAACGGCTTGGCGTAGTCCAGGATCTCGCGGACATAGGCCACGGGAACCGCGAAGACCTCGGCCCCCAGGCCCAGGGTCACGAACTGTTCAGTCGAGCCGCTCATCAGGCATATTCCTTGAAATCGGCGTCGGCGTCGTCGGGACCTCCGTTGGTGAGGTCAAGCGCGAAGCCGGCGACGCGGGCCTGCTGGCCGACCACCGTGTTTCGCGCCGGCTTGCGCGCGGCCGGAGTGGCGGAGCGCTTGGCGGCGACGGGGCGCGGGGCGGGCCGACGCTGCGTCGAACGGTCGGCGGCTTCCGTGCGGAAGTAGGAGATCGAGGCCTGCAGCTCCTCGGCCTGAGCCGCGAGCTCTTCAGAGGTCGCCGACATTTCTTCCGAGGCGCTGGCGTTCTGCTGGGTGACCTTGTCCAGTTGCTGGATGGCTTCGTTGATCTGCGAGGAGCCGATGTCCTGCTCGCGGCAGGCGGCGCTGATCTCGGAGACCAGCTCGGCGGTCTTGCGGATGTTCGGCACCAGGCTGGTCAGCATCTCGCCGGCGGACTGCGCCGCCTTGACGGTGTCGGACGACACGGCGCTGATCTCGGACGCGGCGGTTTGCGACCGCTCGGCCAGCTTGCGTACTTCCGAGGCGACGACCGCGAAGCCGCGACCATGCTCGCCGGCGCGGGCGGCCTCGACGGCGGCGTTCAGGGCCAGCAAGTCGGTCTGGCGGGCGATCTCCTGCACGATGGTGATCTTCTCGGCGATCGTCTGCATCGCATCGACCGCCTTGTTGACGGCCATGCCCGAGGTCTCGGCGTCGACGGCCGACTGGCGGGCGATCTTCTCGGTCTGGGCGGCGTTGTCGGCGTTCTGCTTGATGTTGGCCGACATCTCCTCCATCGAGGCCGAGGCCTGTTCGGCGGCCGAGGCCTGCTCGGTGGCGCCCTGGCTCATCTGCTCCGAGGTCGCCGAAAGCTCCTGGCTGCCGGACGAGACGTTATCGGCGGCGGCGATGGCGTCGGCGACCACGCCGCGCAGGCGTTCCACCATGCGCTCCAGCGCCAGGCCGAGGGTGTCCTTGTCCGACAGGGGCTTGGGCCGAACGGTCAGATCGCCATCGGCGACCTTGTCCGCCAGCATCGCGGTTTCGCGGAGGTTCGCCGTCATCCGGTTGACCGTATCGACCAGATCCTTGATCTCATCGTTGGTCGTCACCACGACGTCCTTTTCCAGGTCGCCGATCGCCACCGCGTCTATGGCCACGCTGACCTTGCGCAGGCCCATCGTGACGGTCCTGGAAATCCAGAGGGCCGCGATCGAACCGATGGCCAGCGCCAGGACAACCAGTCCGATGAACAAGGCCCGTGCATCGGCGAATACCTTGTCGCCCTCGGCGCTGGCGGCCGCGCCGCCATCAATGTTGAGCTTCACCAACTTCGCCAAGTCTGCAGACATGTCGTCGTACAGTGCCTTGTTGTCACTCATAGCCTGAACAGCGGCGACATTTTGATTGCCTCGCGAGAGGGCAAGCATACGTTCCGAAACTTGAATATATCTTTCATATTTTTCGGAGAACTGACCATATAGATCGCGCTCCTGGGTCGAGGAGATCAGCTTCTCGTACCTGTCACGAAGCTTCTTTATCTTCTCAAGCATCGAGGTGATCTCTCGATCCTGATTGGCAATCGTCGCGGGATCAGTCGAGACCACGTGGACATATTGCTGGATCCGTAAGTCAGATGTAGCCGTATCGATACTACGGATCGCATCGACACTCGGCAGCCAGTTCTCGGAAATGATCGTCGACTGATCGTTTATCGAGCTCATCTTCATGATGCCGACGACGCCCATGAGCGCCAAGATCAGCAAGACGGTGGCGAAGGCGCCAGCCAGTTTCACCTTGATAGTTGCACGCATGGAGAAGCCCCTGTTTCGGCTCAGGATTGAAAGATGAGATCAATATGACGGTCGCCGAGGACTGGCCGCGGTCCGCTAGGTGTGGTGGAGGTTGCCTACGCTGGTTACTGGGTCTGGGTGGAAAGGCGGGACCGGCTCGGTAAGCCGCCGGTCCGTGAGTTCAGGAACGGATCAGGCGTATTGCTTGAAATCAGCGTCGTCGGCGTCAGGTCCGCCGTTGGTCAGGTCCAGCGCGAAGCCGGCCACGCGGGCCTGCTGGGCGGCGACCGGGCGGGTGGCCGCCGGCTTGGCCGAGGGCTTGCGGACCGCGCCGGTCGGGGCCGGCCGCCTGGCCGGGGCGGCCTTGCGGACGGGGGCGCGATGCCCGCCGTGCGCGTCGGTACGGAAGTAGGAGATCGACGCTTGCAGCTCCTCGGCCTGGGCGGCGAGCTCTTCCGAGGTCGCGGACATCTCTTCGGAGGCGCTGGCGTTCTGCTGCGTGACCTTGTCCAGCTGCTGGATGGCCTCGTTGATCTGGCTGGAGCCGATGTCCTGCTCGCGGCAGGCGGCGCTGATCTCGGCGACCAGTTCGGCGGTCTTGCGGATGTTCGGCACCAGGCTGGTCAGCATCTCGCCAGCGGACTGGGCCGCCTTGACGGTGTCGGACGACACGGCGCTGATCTCGGACGCGGCCGTCTGGCTGCGCTCGGCCAGCTTGCGCACTTCCGAGGCGACGACCGCGAAGCCGCGACCATGTTCGCCGGCGCGGGCGGCCTCGACGGCGGCGTTCAGGGCCAGCAGGTCGGTCTGGCGGGCGATCTCCTGGACGATGGTGATCTTCTCGGCGATCGTCTGCATCGCATCGACCGCCTTGTTGACGGCCATGCCCGAGGTCTCGGCGTCGACGGCCGACTGGCGGGCGATCTTCTCGGTCTGGGCGGCGTTGTCGGCGTTCTGCTTGATGTTGGCCGACATCTCCTCCATCGAGGCCGAGGCCTGTTCGGCGGCCGAGGCCTGCTCGGTGGCGCCCTGGCTCATCTGCTCCGAGGTCGCCGAAAGCTCCTGGCTGCCGGCCGAGACGTTCTCCGAGGCAGAGATCGCGTCGGCGACCACACCACGCAGGCGCTCGATCATGATGTTCACATGGCCCAGCAGGTCGCCGATCTCGTCGCGGGTGGTGATCTCGACCGACTGGGTCAGGTCGCCATCGGCCACCATCCTGACGGCCTCCGAGGCGCGGTTCAGGCCCTTGCTGACCGCCATCGAGATGTAGAGCGCCGCGCCGACCGCGCCGAGCAGCGAGATGACCGACAGGCCGATCAGCATGTTGCGGGTGGTGGCGAAATCGGCGTCAGCCTTGGCGGTCGCGGTTTCCAGTTGGGCCTTCGACAGCTCGACCAGTTCCTCCACGCGGGCGCCGGCCTCGACAACGGCCTTGCGACCCTCGCCCATCGACAGGACGGTGGCGGCGGCGTCGCTATCGGCCAGCGCCAGCGACAATACGCGGCCGTGGATGTCCATCATCTGATCGAAGGCGCCGCCGAGGGCCTGCCACTTTGGCTTGCCCTCGGCCGTGGCCAGACCCTCGGCCTTGGTCAGCAAGGCGTCGAACGCCTGGCGCTCCTTTTCGACAGACGCCTCCAGCTTGTTCACCTCCTCGGGCGAGCCGACGAGGATCATGTTCTTCTCGGCGCGCACGGCGTTCAGCAGGTGGATGTTCAGCTGCTGGGCGACCTCCAGGCGCTCTGCCGGGCCGTCGACCATGTCGTTGAGAGCCGCGTTCGTCTTGCCCAGGTTGGTAACGCCGAAGACGTTGCCGATAAGCAGCAGGACGATCACGAACCCGAAGGCCAGGCCGAGCTGGAGCTTGATGGTCATACGCATGGTGAACTCCGGGACGATCAACGCTGAGCAGCGTGGAGGGTGGTGACGGGAGCCGACTGCCCCCGGGTGGCGAAGATCTGGTCCAGGTCTGGCAGCACGATCACGTCGTTGTTGCGGCGAACCAGGCGGCGGATGAAGTCGGCCCGCCAGCGCATGCCGACGCGCGGAACCTCCTC
This sequence comes from Caulobacter sp. FV1ye6ST, assembly GCF_058681225.1. Classification (NCBI taxonomy): domain Bacteria; kingdom Pseudomonadati; phylum Pseudomonadota; class Alphaproteobacteria; order Caulobacterales; family Caulobacteraceae; genus Caulobacter; species Caulobacter sp. FV1ye6ST. The sequence continues at coordinate 1,218,798 of NZ_CM178733.1, read as the reverse complement.
GGTGGTGTCGGCGGTGATCGAGGTCACCTCGTGAACCTTGTCCGCGCGCAGGCCGATCAAGGTCGGTTCCCCGTCCAGCGGGTGCTCGATGACGACGATGCGGTTGTCGATCGTGGTCTCGCCGACGGTCATGCCGAAGGCCATGCGAAGATCGACGAGCGGGATCACCCGGCCGCGAAAGTTGATCACGGCGCCGACGAACGGCGGGGCGCCGGGAACCGGCGTCTCGGGCAACAGGTCCAGGACCTCGCGCACATAGCCGGCCTCGAGGGCGAAGGTCTCGCCCTGCAGGTCGAAGGTCAGGGCCTCGATGGTTTCGTGAGTCATCGTCTTTCCCCTCACCCGGCCGCGCGCATTTGCGCGTCGTGACGTTGGCCCAGGCTGACCAGGGCGGCGATGTCCAGGATCAAGGCCACGCCGCCGTCGCCCATGATCGTCGCGCCCGAGAAGGCGCCGACGTCCTGATGGAAGGCCGACATCGGCTTGATCACGGTCTGGTGGTCGCCGAGGATCTGGTCGACGACCAGGCCCACGCGGTCCTGGCCGGTCGCGACCACGACGATCTTCTGGTGCGGGTCGGGCAGGGTCCCGGTCGCGAACTGCTCGCGCAGGCGGATGAACGGCACCAGCTCGTCGCGAAGCGTGATCAGGCTGCGCCCCGTGGAGCGCAGGTCCTGCACCGGGGTCAGCTCGACGCATTCCTCGACGGTGGACAGCGGGATCACATAGCGGCCAGAGCCGACACGGATCAGCAGGCCGTCGATGATGGCCAGGGTCAGCGGAATGCGCAGCGACACCACCGAGCCTTCACCGGGCGTGCTGCTGATCTCGATCGAACCGCGCAGGCCTTCGATGGTCTTCTTGACCACGTCCATGCCGACGCCGCGGCCCGACAGATTGGTGATCGCCGCCGCGGTCGAGAAGCCGGGCGCGAAGATCAGCTGCAGCAGCTCGTTGTCGTTCAGCACCTGACCCGGCTGGATCAGGCCGTTCTCCTCGGCCTTGGCGCGGACGCGGTCGCGGTCTACGCCCCGGCCGTCGTCGGTGATGGTGATCACCACCTCGGCGCCCGACTGGCGCGCGGCCAGCATGATCTTGCCGACGGTCGGCTTGCCGGCGGCGGCGCGCTGCTCGACGCCTTCCAGACCGTGGTCGGCGGAATTGCGGATCAGGTGGATCAACGGGTCGGCCAGACGTTCGATCACCGTCTTGTCCAGCTCGGTGGTCTCACCTTCGGTCGACAGCTCGATCTGTTTGCCGGTGTCGCGTTCCAGATCGTGGATCAGGCGACGGAAGCGGCCGAACAGCTGGGCGATCGGCACCATACGCACAACCATCATGGTGTCGCGCATCTCGCCGGCCAGGCGTTCGATTTCCTCGGCCACGGCGCGCAGGGCGACGTCGGACGACGAGGCGGCCAGTTGCTTAAGACGCGACTGGGCGATGACCAGTTCGCCAACGCGGTCCATCATCTCGTCAAGGCGCTCAGCGGGAACGCGGACCGTGTCCCCGGATTTTGAAGCCGCTCGGCCTGCATCGGCCGGGGCGTTGGCCGCGGTCGGGACGTCTTCGTGAACGGCGTCGACAGCGACGGCCGGCGCGTCGACTTTCGAATCGACAGCGGCCGCGGTGAGGTCCTCGACCTCAAGCGTCATCTCGTCGATCACGAAGATGAAGACGTCGTCGATCGCGTCCCGGTCATGCTTGGTGGTCAGCAGGACTTCCCAGGCCAGGCGGCACTCGGCCGGGACCAGTTGGGCCAGCGGTGGGACGTCGTCGGTGATGACCCGCACGCGGGCATCGCCCAGGTCGCGCAGTTCATCCAGCAGCGGCAGCGGGCGCGCGCCGTTGATCAGGGCGTCGGCCGGCAGGCTGAAGCGGATCCGGAAGACGTTCAGGCCCTGCTCGGTCGGCGCGGCGGTGGGCGCCGTCTCGCCGCCGTCGATGGCGGCCTGCAGGTCGGCCAGCAAAGCCTCGCCGGCGCCCTCGACGACGGGCGATCCTTCGGCGAGCGCCCGCATGTGGTCCTGGGCGGCCAGGACCGCCGAGACCAGGCTCGGCGAGGCCGGGACCTCGCCCTTGCGGACTCGGTCGAAAGCGGTTTCGCAGTGGTGGGTGAAGGCCGCCAGGGCGTCGAAGCCGAACATAGCCCCGGAGCCCTTCAGGGTGTGCAGGCCCCGGAAGATGGTGTCGATGAGCGCGCGATCCCCCGGACGACGCGCCAGATCCAGCAGGCCCTGCTCGACCTGCTCCAGCAGTTCTTGGGCCTCTTGGCGGAACGTCTCGATGGGATCCAGGCCGCTCATTTGGCGAGGACCTTCTTGACGACGCGGACGAGTTGCTCTGGATCGAAGGGCTTGGTCAGCCAACCGGTGGCGCCGGCCGCCTTGGCCTGAGCCTTGACGTCGGCGTCGGATTCCGTGGTCAGGAACAGGATCGGCACGCCCGCGCCGGCGGGGCGCTGGCGCAGCTCCCGGATCATCGTCAGGCCGTCCATGACGGGCATGTTCAGGTCGGTGACGATCAGGTCGAAGCCGCCGGCCGAGGCCTTGTCCAGCCCCTCGGCGCCGTGCGCGGCCTCGGTGACGCCGTAGCCTTCGCCGGTCAGGGCGATCTTGATAGCCGCGCGAATGGAGGCCGAGTCATCGACGGTTAGGATCGCGGTCATTGTTCAGTCGCCCCTTGAAGCCAGAAGTTCGTCCGATCCCGGTCGTCGGGATTCAGGAAACCGCCTCGCTGCAGGACCTGCAGAACCGCGCCTTGGGCGGGCTCTCGCAACTGGATCGAACACCCACCTTCCGCGGCGGACCGCCGAGCGGACTCGATCAGTTGGATGAAGGTCAGATCCGCCTCTTCGAGGCCGTCGATTTCGATGGTGATAGATTTGTTGCGCTCGAAAGCCTCGAGCAAAATATCACGTGCGCTAGCAATATTTGAGATAGTCACGTTATCCGAAAAACGGACAGCTGAACTCTGAAGTTCGCCTGACATGTTCACCCCTGCACGCAAATATAGCCCGCCGACAGACGGTTCTATACCTGCGACACAAATTGCTACTGCCAGGCTTAAATTAGGGTAAATTCAGCAACCAACAGGGCTGCGACATACTGTCCGCAACGCGAGGTTTCCCCGCGCGCGAGACGATGCTCGCCTACAGCACGGCCTGCAGGGCGCCGAACAGGCTGGCCGCGGTGATCGGCTTCTGAAGATGGCGATCCGCCCCGGCCGCCAGACTGGCCCGGACATGCTCGTCGCCGGCATTGGCCGTCAGCATGAAGATCGGCCGGCGTTCCTGGCCGCCGACCGCTTCCAGGCGTCGAATCTCGCTGACCGCCGAGAGACCGTCCATGACCGGCATCTGCATGTCCATCAGCACCACGTCGGGCCGCTCGGCGAGGTAGGCGCGCACGGCCTCAAGGCCGTTCTCGACGCAGGTGACCTCCGCGGCCTCGGCCAACATCAGCTCGACGATACGGCGATTGGCCGGATGGTCGTCGGCGACCAGCACCCTCAGCGCCCGCTCCTGAGCCGCCGGCGCGGATCCGCACACGCCGCCGGGCACGGCGGACGGCAGAGAAAGCTCGAACCAGAACCGCGCGCCGTGGCCTGGCGTGCTCTCGCAGTCCAGAACCCCGCCCATCAGCGAAACCAGGTCGCTAGAGATCGACAACCCCAGACCCATACCGCCGAATTGGCGGGTGATCGAGGCGTCGGCCTGCTGGAAGCGCTCGAAGAGCCGCGCCTTGTCGGCCGCGTCGAACCCGATGCCGGTGTCGGCGACCTCGAAGCGGACGCGATCGCCAGTCGCGGGAGTCGCCGTCAGCGTGATCGCGCCGCGCTCGGTGAACTTGACCGCGTTGCGCACCAGGTTTCCGATCACCTGGCCCAGACGCACACCGTCACCGATCAGCTCGCCGTCCAACTCCGACGGCAGGACGACCGAGAAGCTGACGTCGCCCTCCCCCAGGCTCAACCGCGCCATAGCTGCGATTGACCGCAGCAACTCGCCGAGATGGAAGCGTCCGTCGACGATGCGGACACGATCGCCCTCGATCTGCACGACGTCCAACAGGTCATCGAGCAGGCGCTCCAGCGTCCGGCCAGAGCCGCGGATCATGTCGACAAGCTCGCGCGCCTTCGGGTCGAGGGCGGCGCGCGCCAGTATGTCGGCGCCGGCGACGATGCCGTGCAACGGCGTGCGGACCTCGTGGCTCATATTGGCCAGGAAGGCGCTCTTGGCCTGGCTGGCCCGTTCGGCGGCGTCCAGCGCCGCGCGCAGGGCCTTGGCCTGCTCAAGCCGCTCCGTGATCTCCTCGCCCAGGCAGATGACGTGGCGTGGTCCCTGGTCGTCGAAGGTGGCCAGCGACTTGATGTCGAATACCCCGCCGCCCAGCGCTTGCGGCATGGCGACGCCGGCTGCGATATGGGTCTCTCCCGTCCGCAGAGCCTCGGGATCATCGACCACGATCGCCTTGGCCAGGTCGGGATCGAACAGTTCCTCGGGCGTGCGCCCCAGGGCGTCGTCGGCGTCGACCCGGAAAAGGGTTTCGGCCGCGCGGTTCCACAGGACGTACCGCCGGCTCCGCGCCGATGTCACCGTCAGCGGTGACGGCAGCGACTGGACGACCGAGCGCATCAGCGCCTCGGCTTCGACCTCGGCGGTCACATCGTGCGAGACGGCCACCAGCGCGGTGACCGCGCCGTCCGAGTCACAGACCGGTGTGACCGTCGTGTCCTGATAGGTGCGCGCCGCTCCGCCGCGAGCATCGAAGGTGCGGAAGCGGGCGACCCGTCCCTGGGCGGCCGAGGCCACGGCGCGGTCGACAGAGAAACGATTTTGCTCGGGCCAGTAGTCTCGCCAGGGCTTGCCGCGCGACTCGGCCAGAGTGGCGCCGGAGCAAATTTCCGCGCCGTCATCCATATGCTGAATGCGGCCGTCCCGTTCCAGGCTCCAAAGACAGTTCAAGCGCCGCCCCCGCGCGGTCCAATCCACGCTCGGCTAGATAACGCCCATCGGCGTTAACGTCGGGTTGGCGTCCTGTCACACACCGGCGTCGCGGAAGCTGGCGACGATCATCGGCCGCTCGCCGAGCTCGCGATGGACCTTGGCCAGCGCCTTGAGGCGCACTTCGCGCTCGGCGGCTTCGGCCTGGGCTCGCCCCGCCGCCTGGCGGGCCTCGGCCAGGCGCTCGCGGGTAAGAGCCAGCTCGGCCAGGATTCGATCGCGCTCGGCGGAGAGGTCGCCGGCGACCTGCCGCGACCGGGCCAGGCGGACCTCGGCGTCCAGCAGGCGCAGAACCAGGAACGCCACCGTCGGCAGCAGCGCCACAGCGAGGATCTCCGCCAGCAGACGAAAGATCGGGCTGTCGAAGAGGCTCAGCAAGGCCAGCATGTCTTGGCTCCGGTGCGTTTTAGTATCGAACGTTGAGAAGGACCCGAGCGGCGCTACCGCTCGGGTCCTTCGCGACGGAGGCCCATGCGGTCCGCACACGCGCGCTTCCGTCGGCTTGCCGTCCCCAATGCCCCACACCGGGACGACAAGGTCGCGCCGCCAAACAGGCGGAATGTCAGGCGTTGAGACCTTGCTGGGGCTGGCCGCGCAGCGAGCCAACCGCGAAGTCCAGGATGTTGTGGACCACGCCGGGCAGTTGCTCGTCGGCCACGCCGTTCTCGCGAGCCCACACGCGCAGGGCGTGGCGCAGGAAGGTCTTGCCGGTTTCCGGGGAGGACGAAGCGTCGGAGAAGATGTCGTCGAAGTGCACGGCGCGGCTCCTATTCTGAGGTCGGGTCTCCGACCAGGGTAAGGCTTCGAAAAAGAGGACCCGACCGGCGGGTGGCCGGGTCCCCAGTCGGTTCACGCGGCCGGCGAAAGGCTTGATCCAGAGAATGGGTTGCAGCCTGTCGCGGTCGACAGCCGAACCATGTTCGGTGAGGGGGCGGTCTGGATGTGCGGATATGCACATCGGAAAAAATTACGGTTTCTCTCGGGAAAGTTTACGATCGGATCCAGCGCGCCCCAGGCGCGAACTGGACACGCCTACAGCGCGCGCGCGAGGCTGAAGATCGGCGTGGCGGGGAAGCCCTTGCGCCCTTGGGTGCGGCCGACATAGCCGCAGCGGACAAGATCGCCGTGGAAGGTCGCCAGCGCCCCGGCCAAGGCTTCGCTGACATAGGCCGAGCCCGGCGCGACGTCCGGTTCGATGCGCGCGGCCACAACCACGTGGGCTCCGATCACCGCGGGGGCTTTGGTCAGCGGATTGGTCCTCAGATGGACGGGACCATAGTGTCCGCCGATGCGCAGGCCAAGGCCACGCGGCAGACCCAGGGCCTTGAGGTCCAGCGCCCGATGCGCTTCCAGCAGCGCCAGCGCCGCCAGGGCCGCGTCGATCGGCTGCTCGAAGACCAGGAACAGGCCGTCGCCCCACGTCTCGATATGGCAAGGCCGCTCGGCCAGGCTCTCGACCGTCTCGGCCATGCGGCCCATCACGCCTTCGATGAAGGCCGGGATCTGATCGTCGCGCAGGGCGCCGAAGCCTTTGACGTCGGCGAACAGCATCGCCTTCATGGCGCGCCGCTCCGCCCCCGCCGACGGCGACGCCCAGCGCGACGGACAGGGCGGCGGACGCTGGACTTCGATGACCGCGAGCCCCCGCCGGCTGTCCGCCCAATAGGCCATGTCAGCGGAGACGCCGGCCGGCCCGGGCGCGGCGTAACCGTCCCAGACGGCCAACTGGATCGCCTCGGTCGACAAGGTCTCGGAGCGCAGCACCGCGCAGCCCATGGCGAACTGGCTGGAATAGGCGAACACCTGCTCATCGCCGAGATAGGGGTCCTGTGAGGCGTAGCGGATCGAGGTGGCGAGCGCGAGGCAACGCTCGAAGCGCGGGACCCAGTCGTCGCCGAACGGCGCCACCGACACCTCGACGAACGCGGCCCGGTTCACGGGCAGAACGACGTGCAGCTCGCTCCCGGCGTCCAGCAGCGCCTCGGCGAAGATGATGTCCGCGCCCGCCGCCAGGCCGCCATAGGCGAAACCGACGCGCTGCTCGCGCAACACCTGGTCGATCCGCTGGCGCAAGGCCTCTTCGGGCACGTTGGTGATGTGGCCGGTGAAGTGCGCGCAGACGGGCGGCCGGAACGGCGCCAGCCAGCCCGACTCCGCGCCGGTCTCGCGGCACAGCATCTCCAGCTGACGCAGAGTCGAGGCGTGGGCGGCAAAGGCGCGCGGCGCGGACGCCATGGCGGTCGCTAGGGTCTCGCACGCGGCCCCCTGGTCGCCGGTCAGAAACCAGGCTTCGGCGCGGCTGGCGGTTTCGTAATAGGCGCCCTCGCCTTCCAGGCCCGTCGCCGGCGGCGTCGCCAGCACGGCGGCGGCCCGGGCGGCGGCTCCGGCCCGGTCCCCGGCCATCAGGGTCAGCGTCGCGGCGTTGATGGCGCCATATAGCCCCCCGAAGCGGCGGGAGAGCGCCTCGTATCGGCGCAGCGAGGCCTTGGCGAAGGCGACGCGGCGCGGTCCGCGCGCCGCCAGGGCCACGTCCTTGAGAAGGCGCGCGCCCAGGGCGACGGCGTCCGCGTGATCCTCCGCCTCCGCCAGGCCGAGACGGACATATTCGGCTCGCGCGAAATCGACGGCTCCGGCGCGCGCCAGACAGAGCACGGCCGTATAGGCGATTTCATGCGTGCGTTCCCCCGCCTCCAGGGCGGCGTGGGCGATGTCATAGGCGGCCAGAATCTCGCCGCGCCCGATCAGCGCGGCGACTTGCTCCCCGTCGAACACCGCCTTCGCGATCAGGGAACGTGACCCGTGCCGTTGTCGAAGACCGGATCAAGCGTGATCTTTTGCTCGTGGGCGTCCTGCATGAACAGGCTGTAGGTATATTCGCCCATGCGAGCGCACTCGTAGATCAGCTTGAAGCTGGAGTGCACGGCTAGCTTGTCGTCATAGGTGTGGTTCACCCAGACGAAGCTGGAGAAATTGACCCCGAAATCACGATCCACCTCAATTGGGCGGCTCTGGAACGTCCAGCCCGCCTTGATGAGCTGATCACTGAGCGTGAACACCAACAAGCTGCGCTCGGTCAGCTGCGTACGCAGCGGAACCGGGTTCTCAGGGTCCACGACGTTGACGAAATTGAAGTTGGCGTCCAACCCAATGACGAATTCGATGATCTTTCTAGGCGTAGTATCAGACATCAGTTTCCCTCCGACGTTGAATTTCGACCTGCAGGCGAATCTCGCCAAAAGGCAAGCATGGCGGGATGTTCATAGCCCGCCTTTTTGAGTTCCAGCACGATGTTCTCGGCCTGGTTGCGACGCCCAGTGGCCAGGTAGGCGCGCGCCAGCACATCGCGGCTGCCGGGTGACATGGAGCCGAGCTTCGGCGTGAGCACCGCTACAGCCTCGGATGGCTGTCCCGCCGCCAGTCGCGCGAAGCCTTCCAGCTCCGCGGTCTCGTCCGGCTTGCCGGCCTTCAGCGCTTCCAAGAGCGCCAAGGCCAGCTTGCGCGCTCCGCTCTCATCACCGCTCCGCTGCGCCAGTATGACGGCCTGTTTCGCCAAGCGTCCCTCCAAGTCCGCCCGCCAGGCCTTGTCCTTTTCGCCGGCGTTCAGCCTGGCGAGACCCGCCGCCGCGTCGGCGTGCGCCGTCCGGGACTCGGCAAGTCGGCCCGACCAGCAGGCGATCTCGACAGCATCCAGCTGCCCGACCACCAGATATTCGCGCCACCAAGCATTGGTCGGATCAAGGGCGGCCAGCGCATGAAGGCGGCGCAGGTTGGCCTCCGAGCGAGCGCGAGCCTGGGCCATGTGACCCAGGTCCACCTCAAGCCGCGCGAGCGCGAACTGGGTCGCCACGTCCTTGGCCGCCAAGCGCTTGTCGCTAGGGTCGGCCGCCGCGGCGCGGGCCAGCAGGTTCGACGCCCGCTCGCGCTCGACGAAGGCGTCGCGTGTCCGGCCCAGCCGCAGCAGGGAGTCGGCGATCCAGGCGTGGTTGTTGGCCGCGTCCTTGATCCGGGTCTTGTCCTTGGGCGTGCGGGCCAGCTCGGCGTCGAACACGCCGGAGGCGCCGCGGAAGGCCGCCAAGGCGTCCGCCGGCCGCCCCTGCTCGAACTGCAGCGTGCCGAGATTGCTACGGGCGTAGGCGACCTCGACCCGCCACTCGGCGCGGTTAGGGTCCAGCTTCACAAGCTGTTGGGCCAGTGCGTCGTAGCGCTTCAGCCCTTGCTCGGCCCCGACGAAGTCGCCGCGCCGCCACTTCATGTAGGCCAGCCAGAAGACGTTCTGGGCCTCGTCAAAGATGCGGTCGCCGTTCTTTGGGTCGCGCGCCACGAGGGCGTGGGTGGTGGCCGCCGCCTGACCGAAGGCGTCCTGGGCCCCGGCCAGATCGGCGCGTTGCTCGCGGATCGTACCCAGCAGGGTCTGAGCCTTGGCCCGCTGGGCCAGGGCCTTGTCATCCAGGCGGTCCGTGCGCGCCTTGCCGTAATAGGCCAGCACCTTGGCGCTGACCCCATCCAGCAGGTCCAGGCGCCCGACGGGCTCCAACTGCTCGCGCAGATCACCCAGCATGTAGGCGACCAGGGCCTCGGTCTCGTCGCGCTGCTCCCGGGCGATCTGGCGAGACTTCAGGGTCACGACGGTCATCGCTCCCATACCCAGGGTCACGACCATGGCCAGGCTGGTGAAGGCGGCCATCACCCGCAGTCGGCGGCGGGCGTCACGCTGGACCAGCCGGTCAAGGCTGACGCCGAGCAGCCTGGCGGCGATTTTCAGCCTGGCCAGGCGCCTGCCGTCGGCGTCCGGGCGCAGGTCCACGGCGAGGGGCTCCACGCCCTCAGGCAAAGCCGCGCGCAGCGAGGGCGGCAGAATGTCGGCCAACGCTGTCGTGGACGGCGTGTCGGGTGTGATCACGCAGAGGATCCGCTGGGATCCTCCCCCCGTCAGGAAGTGCGCCACCTCCTGGTCCACCCAGCGCGAGGCGGCCGACGCGGTCGAGCACAGCACGATCAGGGCGTCGGACAGGTCCAGCGCGTCGCGAATGACCTGGTTGAGGTCGGCCGACGCGCTCAGTTCGTCCCGATCACGGAATATCGGCCGCAAGGACCGGCCAGCGCTCGCCAGGGCGCGCGGCGCGCGATAGGTCTCCAGCGCCCGATGCAGCCATTCGGCGGCTTTGCGGTCGCGATGACTATAGCTGATAAAGGCCTTGTACCGCTGTCGGCTGTTCATGCGTCGCCCCATCGACGGTAGGAGCGTACCCGATGACCGTGATTCCATCATCGCCCCCGCGTACCGTCAGCCATACGATGTTCGAGCAACCGTCCAAAGACTATCGAGCGAACAGGATCTTCCGGCACATGTCGCGCGAGGAGATCGAAACCCTGGCGCCGTCGATCGAGCATCGGTCCTACGGCAAGGGCGAGATGATCCTGCAGCGCCGCGACCAGGACGGCGGCATCTATCTGCTGCTCGACGGCGCGCTACTCGCCAACCAATACGCCAAGTCGGGGCGCGAGGTCGGCTATCGCCGGATCACGCCCGGCGGCTATTTCGGCGAGATCTCGGCCATCGACGGCCTGCCGCGCTCGGCCAACATCGTCGCGGTCGAGGACTCCCGGCTCGCCCGTCTGCCCCAGAGCCTTGTCCGCCGCCTGTTCGAGGACTCGCCGCGCTTCATGCGCGCGCTGCTGGAGGACATGGCTGGGCTCACCCGCTCGCTGACGGACCGATTGTTCGAACTCACCGCCGTCTCGGTGGCCTGCCGCGTCGACATCGAGATCCTGCGCCTGGCCACGGCCAGCAGCGACGACGGCCAGACCGGCGTCATCCACCCCTGCCCCACCCACGCCGAACTCGCCGCCCTGCTGGGCAGCCAGCGCGAGCCGGTGACGCGCGAGCTCAATCGTCTGGCCAGCCTGGAGATCGTCCGACAGACCGGCCGCACCCTGCACGTCCTGGACCTGCCGGCCCTGGCCGCCGAGATCGAGCGGATCGGCGGCGAGGTCTAGCTCAGGCTATCGCCTGAGCGCGAAGCCCACATAGACCGTGCGCGGCGCCGAATAGCTGGTGACACCGTCCGCCGTCTGACCGACCGCGAGGTTGGCGTCGAGCGCATTGTCGGCGGCGAGGTAGACCTCGGTCGCGGGCGAGAGCTTCCAGCCAGCGCGCAAGTCGACGCTGGTCCCGGCCTTCAGCGCGCGCTGGTTCAGGTCGTCCTCGAACCGCTTGCCCTCGTAGCGCAGGTCCGCATCGAGGCTGAGGCGTTCCAACGGCCGCCAGCGCGCGCCGGCGGTGACGGTCAGGGCCGGCGCCTGGGCAGGACGCTTGTCGGTCAGCTGCGCGACCGCCGCGCCGCCGTCGACGCGAGCATGGGTCGCCGAGAAGGCCGCGCGCACCGTCCAGGCGGGCGACAGGTCGGCGGCGATGTCGCCTTCCAGGCCATAGGCGTTGATCTGTCCAGCGTTCTGACGCTGACGCAGCACGCCGCCGGCCGGGATGAAGCCGGCGATCGGGAAGGTCCCGGGGCCGATGCCGATCGTGACATTGGTGATCGGATCCTGGACCTGGTTGTAGAAGACCCCGAGGTTCCACCTCGCGACGCCATCACCCGAGAGGCCGGCCTCGATCCCGTAAAGGGTCTCGGGCTTCAGGCCGGCGTTGGCCTCTGTGACGTCGTTGCCCACCCGGAACGGCCGGTGCAGCTCATTCAGCGTCGGTGGCCTGAAGCCAGCATAGGCCGCCGCCCGCACCCAGGTCTCGCCCGAAAGCCGCTGCCGCACGCCGATGCGCCCCGTCGGCGTCGCGCCCGAGGCGTTGGCCGGCGGGGCGTCCAGGGTCAGGGCGCCGGTGGCGGTGTCCCGCTCGCGCCGGACGCCGTCATAGGAGCGCCAACCGTCCAGCCGCGCCCCGGCGACCAGGGAGAAATCCGGTCGGTTCCAGGCGGTCTCGGCATAGACCCCGCCCACCAGGGTCCGGCCGCCGGCCGTGCGCTGGCGGGTGAACGCGCCGGCCATGTAGCGGAAAAGCTCGTGGGTCCTGCCCTCGGTCATCCGGGCGTCACCGCCCAGCTCCCACGTCCACTCCCCCAGCGCGCCCTGCCAGGCGGTGTTGAGGCCGTAGCCGCTGGCCGGGGTCGAGTACTGGTCGTTGGCCGGGGTCGCGCCGACCCGGCCGGCGGCGACGGCGGCGGACGTATTTTCGAGATCGCTCCGGCGAACCCAGGCCTGCACACGCCAGGCGTCGCCCGCGAGGGTCGCGGTCAACGAGCCGCCGTTGGCGTTGGACCGCGCGCCGACTAGGCCGGCGTCGCGCTTCTCCTGGTAGGCGCCGGCGCGGATGGCCCAGCGCACCTCGCCGAGGTCGCCTTGGATCCGAGCGGCGACCGAGCCGTCCCGCAGGGTCGTAGGCGTGTCGGCCGCGCCCGCCGCCGAGCCTCTGATCGGCCGATAGCCGCCGGTGCGCGAACCGCTGGCGGTCAGCAGTAGGTGCTCGGCCCCGAAAGTCCCCGCCGCGCGCCAGCCGTCGCGCTCGCGGGCCTCGACCGTGAAGCTCGTCAGACCGCCGCCGGCCGCCCGTTCGTGCAGGGCGACCACGCCGGTCAGGGCGCCGGCCCCATAAGGCCCCGCCCCGGCGCCACGCACGATCGTCGCGCCGGAAAGACCCTCGCCCGGCAGCGCGGTCCAGATCACCCAGCCGCCGAACGGATCGTTCTGCGGCGCGCCGTCCAGGGTGACCAGCGCCCGGCCCGCGCCCGAGGGGGCGACGGCGCGCAGCGACAGCCCCTGGATGGTCGGATTGGCCGCGTCGCTGCCGGTGCGGCGGAACAGCGACACGCCCGGCGTGGTCTTCAGCACGTCGTCCAGCCGCGCCTGGGCGGCCAACTCGGCCGCGTCATAGTAGGCCGTTGAAAAGGCTTCCTGCCCGGCCAGCGGGAGTAGCCGCGGCGCCGCGACGACGACCGGGGAAATCGAGGGCGGCTGGGCGTCAAGCGGCACGGGCGAACTCTGCTGTGGCGAAGGGCTATGCTTAGCCCAAAGCCTCGCCGCGCCGCTATCGTTCCCACCCGCCGCCCAGGGCCAGGAACAGGTTCACCTGATCGACCGCCACTTGGCTATCGATCGCCGCCAGGGCGGCCTCGGACTGCACCAAGGCGCGCTGGGCGTCGAGGCCCGTCAGGTAGGGGCTGCGGCCGGCGCGGTATAGCATCTGGGCCTGGGTTTCGGCCAAGGCGGCCTGATCCCGGGCGGCCTTCAAGGCGGCCTGGCGCCGCAGGTCATGAGCGTAGACGTCGAGACTGGTCTCGGTCTCGCGCAGGGCCGTCAGCACCACGCCGTCGAACCGGGCCAGAGCGCCGTCGGCCCCGGCTTCGGCCTGGCGCATGCGGGCGCGCTCCCCCTCGCCCGGCAGGGTCCAACTGATCAGCGAGGTCAGCCCCCAGCGGTTGGCCGGCGCCTGGCCGATGTCGGCCAGCAAACCGGTCGAGCCCGCGCCAAGACCCAGGGTGATGTTCGGATAGAGCGCCGCCGTGGCGACGCCGATCCGGGCCGTGGCGCCGGCCAGGGCCCGCTCGGCCTGGCGTACGTCGGGGCGACGCTTCAGCAGGGATGCTCCATCGCCCACTGGGATGGGTCTGGCCAAGGCCGGCGGCGCCACGCAGGCCTCGACCGCCTTGGGGAACTCGGCCGGCGGCTTGCCGGTCAGCGTAGCCAGCCTGTACAGCGCCGCGCGGCGACGGCTCTGGAAGGTCGGCAGGCTGGCGCGCGACAGGTCCAACTGGGCCTGGGCGCGGGTGATATCGACCGCGGCGCCGCGACCGGCCTTCACCAGCTTCAGCGTGACCGACAGACTACGGCTCTGAAGATCCAAGGTCTTCTGCGCCACCGCCAGCTCATGGCCGTTGGCGCAGGCCTCGACATAGGCGCGAGCGACATCGGCGGCGACGCTGACGCGGGCCAGATCGAGGGCTGCTTGCGACGCTTCGGCGTCGGCATGAGCGGCCTCGGCGGCGCGCTTGATGCGGCCGACAAGATCGACCTGATAGGAGACCTTCACCCCGACATCGGCCAGGTTCTCGACCGGCAGCGGCTCGGCCTTGAGGAACTGTTCGCCGGACTCCCGGCTGTGCATGGCAGCGGCCGAGGCCCCGACCTTGAAGCCGCCCGCATCGTCGGCCTCGCCGGCGATGGCCTGGGCGCGGGCCAGGTTGGCGGCCGCGACGCGCAGGTCGGTATTGGCCTTCAGCGCCTCCTCGACCAGGCCGTTCAGGACCGGGTCGTCATAGAGCTTCCACCAGCCGGCCGGGACCGGGTCCTGGCTGACCGGCGCTGTGCTCGCGCCCATGAACGCGCCTTGCGCGGTTGGCGCGTTGATCTTGGCCTCTTCCGGCAGCCTGTAGTTCGGACCGACCGTCGTGCAGGCCGCCAGGGCCAGCAGCGAGCTGGCGACCGCAAACGCCTTGAGGGGGCTCATCGACCGGCTCCCACCACCGCGACGGTGGCGGTGCGGCCAGCGATCAGGCGCAGGTCGCGCGGCGTCTGATCCAGGGCCACCCGCACCGGCACCCGCTGGGCCAGGCGCACCCAGCTGAAGGTCGGGTTGACGTTGGGCAGCAGGTTGCCGCTGGCGGCGCGGTCGCGGTCCTCGATGCCGACGGCGATCGACTGGATGTGGCCCTTCAAGGGCCGGTCATCGCCCATCACCTTGACGGTCACCGGCTGACCGATGCGCAACGACGACAGCTTGGTCTCCTCGAAATAGCCCTCGACCCGGAACGAACGGCTGTCGATCAGCGCCAGCACCGGCTTGCCAGCGGTGACGTAGTCGCCCGTGCGCAAGGTGAGGTCCGACAGGAACCCGTCGGTGGGCGCGGCCACGACCGTGCGCTGCAGGTTCAGCGCCGCCACGTCGCGAGCCGCCACAGCCTGGGACAGCGCGGCTTGCCACTGCTCGACCTTGGACAGGCTCTGCTCGGTGACCTCGCCGGCGACCAGCTCGCCGAGCGCCCGGTTGCGCGCCAACTCGCGGCGAGCTTGGGCCAGCATGACGCGCTGGGCCTCGACGGCGGCGTCGGCCTGTCGCAGGGCCAGGGCGTACCGATCTCGGTCGACATAGAACAACGGCTGGCCGGCCTTGACCGTCTGGTCGTTAACGGCGTCGACCCGGGTGACCAGGCCCGAGACGTCAGGGGCCACCTGCACGACATCGGCGCGGACGCGGCCGTCGCGGGTCCAGGGATCGACCTGGTAGTGGGTCCACAGCGCCTTGCCGCCGACCAGGGCGGCGATGACGATGGCGCCGGTGACGGCGACGCGGGCGATAGTCGGCGGAAGGATCTTCAGCGGGGGCATGATCAAGGCTTCAAGGGCGAAGGGACCGTCACGACGACAGCCCAGAGGATGACGAACAGGGCGGTGTCGAACAGCGCCGGGTGCCAGACGAAGCGGTAGGCTCCGACCTTGGACAGCACGCGCCGCAGGACGAACGAGGCGGCCAGGGCGATCACCGCCGAGACCAGAACGGACGACAGGAAGACCCCGTCGATGGCGAATTCGCCGATCATCGGGCAATCTCCAGAACGAAGGCCGGGGCCTCCGGGAACAGGTTGCGGCGCAGGCCCACCAGGCCAGAGAGACCTTGGACGGCCGAGACGGCGGGGGCGATCGACAGGCCGCGCAGGGCGTCGTCGATGCGGGTCAGCAGGTCCGTGCTGGGCTTGCGCGCCTCGCCGGCGGCCAGGGCGGCGAAGTGGTCGCCGACACCGTCGAGGGCGGCGTCCAACTGGTCCCGGCTTTTGGACGGCAGGTCCGGGCGAGCGGTCTGGACGGCGACCAGGTTCATGCCCACCCGCAGGTCGCGCAGCGCGTCGACGCCGACGAAGTCCTGGTGAGCCCCCGCCTCGGCCAGCTTGGGCGTCAGCATGCCCAGCCGATCGACCAGGATGGCGGCGAAGGCGGCCGGCTCGGGAGCTTGGCGCGCGCGGGCCAAGCGGGACAGGCCGCGCCAGGTACGGACCAGCAGCCGGCGCGCGCTGGCGTCCACGCCCATCGAACGCAGGCCGGCGGTAACGATGATCGCGAACAGCAGGCCGACGAACTGGGCGAGATTGCCGTTCAGGAAGCTGGCGAAGTCGGCGCTGAAGGTCTCCTGCAGGGTCAGGGCGTTGCAGAAGCCGATCAGCATGGCCAGGGCCGCGCCCATCCGCTTGGGATCGGGAATATAGAGGCCGATGAACAGAAGCGGCGGGGCCATCACCATCATCAGCATCGGGAAGCCGTCGATCGCCGGCAGGATGGCGAACATGTAGAGCGCCGACAGCGGCAGCGAGGCCAGGGTGAACAGGCCAAAGCTCTTGATGGCCGGCACCGGGTCATCCATCGCCGCGAAGAAGCAGCAGAACACGGCCGCCATCACCGGGGCCGAGGCGCCGTCGCCCCAGCCTGACACGATCCAGGTGGCGCTCGCCAGCACGATGGCGATCACCGCCGCGCTGCCCGATAACAGGGCCAGGGGCAGGTCTGCGTGCATCGGGCGCATGCCCTTGGCGCGCGTTGAGGCGTCCAACCCCGGCGACAGCGGCGCATCGGGATTGTCGAGCCGGGCCATCAGGGCGTGGCCCTCGGCCAAGGCGCGAACGGTTTCGGACAGACGCACCAGCAGGCTCTCGATTAGCAGGCTCGACCAGCTCGCGCCGCGCCTATGGGCGGCCAGGTCATTCAGGCGCTCGATCAGATCCAGGCCTTGTTCTCGCGGCGAGCCGGCCTCGATCCAGGCGATCACAGTGTTCAAGGCCGCGCGGACACGTGCGTCGCGCACCTCGCGCAGGGCCTCCATGCGGTCGGCCAGACCCGAGAGCAGCGGGATCAGCAGCAGCATGCGCTCGTGCAGGGCGCGGACGACACCCGTCGTCTCGCGCAGACGCGAGGTGTCGAACGGTAGATGGACGGCCAGCATCCGGATCTCGCTGGCGGCGGCGGCCAGGTGGCGGCGGTCGCGGGCGATGGCCTGGGCGTCCTGGCCCCTCAAGACGTCCAGCGCCCAGTGATCGGCCTCGCCGAGCCAGGTCGACAGGCGCGCCTTCAGGACGGCGCCGACCGGACGCGGGAAGATCAGGCTGTGGGTCAGGGTCGCGCAGACGATGCCCAGGCCGATCTCGACCACCCGCCAGACGGCGATGTCGAAGATCGCGCCGGGCTGGTTGACGCTCGGAAACCCGATGATCGCCGCGGTGTAGCCGGCCAGCATAAGCAGGTAGCTACGCGGCGTGCGGTCCAGCAACGAGATGGTCAGGCAGCCGCCGACCCACAGGGCCAGGGCCAGGACCAGGAGCACCGGCGCATTGACCAGCGCCGGCACGAACGCAACGGCCGCCGCCGCGCCCAGCAGGGTGCCGAGTACGCGATAGACGGCCTTGGAGCGCACGGCGCCGGCCAGCGGCTGGCTGACGATATAGGCCGTGGTCATCGCCCAGTACGGGCGCGGCAGGCCCAGGGCGAAGCCGATATAGAGGGCGAGCATCGCCGCCGCGAAGCTGTTCGCCGAGAACAGCAGCGTATGCCGATCGAACTTGGGAAGCATGGCGGAAGCGCTCTTACGCTCCCTGCCCGGCCGCGGCGTTAAGCGCGGCCTCGAACGCGGCGAAGGTGCGTACGGCGGCGGCGAGATCGGCGTCGCCGACGTCGGCCAGCAGCTGAGCCCGCACCACCTGCACGGCGTCCTCGACCACGGCGGCCAGCGCCTGGCCCTCGGTCGTCAGGTGCAGGGTCTTGGCGCGCTTGTCGGAAGGATCATCGCGACGCTCGACCAGGCCGGCCTGGCTCAACTGGTCGAGGATTCGAACCAGCGACGGCCCCTCCACCCCGATCTCCTCGGCCAGCATGCCCTGGCGCATCCCGCCGCCCGCGCGGGCGATGTGCAGCACCGGCATGGCCTTGGCGTCCGAGATCCCGTGAGCGGCGAGGGCGCGATTGACCTCGCGCCGATAGATCCGCGCCAGGCGCAGCAGGCCTTGGGCGAAGGCGCGTTCGTCGAGGGTGCGAATGGAAGTCATGGAACAACGATCGATCAGATAGGTAGCTTCCTATCTAATTTAGATAGCATCCTACCTATCTGATCGCAAGGGCCGCGCCGCTGCTGTCGTGCGCCCTGCGTCGAGAGGCGGCTCAGAGAGGCGGTGGGCCGTCCCGCCAGCGCGGCCAGTCGGCGACGATGTGGTCCACGACGCGCGCGCCGACCACGCCGATATTGGCGACCGTCTCGGCGAAGCCGCCGGCGGTTTGTCCCGGCGCGGGGTCGAGGTGCTGCAGGGTTGTTTCACCCGGCGCGCCCTGGTCGAAGTTGACAGCCCCGCGCAGGCTCAGGATGCGCCCCGTTCCCCACTGTCGCTTGATCACCAGAGCCAGGGCGGCGGCCTCCATCTCGGTGATCACATAGTCGTCGGCGCCGTAGAGCTTGGCGATGGATTGCGCCTCCTTCGACAGGCCGGGGCCATGGAAGAAGGTGTCGCCGGTCATATGCGTACCGACCATCACCGACGGCGCCGCGCGCGCCCGGGCGTCGGCATAGCGCATGCGGTAGCGGCGGGCGTCGTCGCTGTCCTGCATGGGAGCGCCCTTGGACAAGCGCACGGCCCAGCCGACCAGGATCGGGTCGAGCTTGAAGCGGCGGTACTCCTCGTAGCCGGCCCGCGGCATGAAGGTCGGCGCGCCGGGCGTGTTCTCTTCGGGGGCCCAGCGATGGCCGAGGTCATAGTCGACCAGCCAGGTCGCCCAGGAGACGTCACCGATCGTCCCGCGCGAAGGCGGCGTACCGCCGACGCCGCTGAGAATGAAATAGGTCTGTGAGAAGTCATAGGCCGGATCCAGCAGAATGGCCTGCATCGAGGCCGACGCGTTGACCTTGCCCATGCCCAGGGTCGAGCCGCAGACCCCCTCGGGGTTGCAGTAGACGGGCTTCAGAGCGCCCTTGACGATCTTGGGCGCGCTCTGGCGCCAATAGCGCTCGTACCAGGGCTGGAACTCGCCCGCGCGATCACCGGTGTTCTCGCCGATCTCGAACATGGCGGCGACGAAGACCTTGACCTTGATCGGCGCGGTCGCGGGGGTGGGAACACGCGCCTTGGCGCCGCCCGCGAGGGCGAGCACGGCGAGAACGGCGACCAGCAGCCTCACGCCTTGGCTCCGGCGGTCTGCACGTCTTGTCGGGCGGCGGTGTCAGTCATGGCTCGACGCTATCGATGCATCGTCCGTAGGCGTCAATATACACGACGACGAGGCGGTGGAGTCCCCGTCGCGAGGACAGGTCCTGCCTGCTCTCTGTGCGATTTCGAGGCTGTTCGTCGCGCCTCCCTCCACTGTCCGGCGAGCGAGGCGCGACGCGACGTTCCTAGACCAGCGCCTTCTTGTACAGCGCCAGCAGGTTGCTCCAGGCCGTCTCGGCGGCGGCCTCGTTGTAGACTTGGCTGCCTTTCACCGTCCAACCGTGAGCGGCGCCGGCGAAGACCTCGACCTGGGCCGGCAGCTTGGCGGCGTCGAAGGCGGCCTTCAGCTTGTCCTTGGCGGTGGGGTCCTGCTTGTCGTCGTTGTCGGCGATCTCGATCAGGTAGGCGGCCCGGGTCTTGGGGATCAGCAGGTGCGGGCTGTCCTCCTTGTCCGTAACCAGACCGCCGCCGTGGAAGCTGGCGACCGCGCCGATCCTGGCCGGGACCGCGGCGGCCGTACGGAACGACAGCGGACCGCCCATGCAGTAGCCCTGCACGCCGGCCTTCTTGGCCTTGTTGGTCTTGGCTTGCGCATCCAGGAAGGCGATGTAGGCCGCCGCGTCCTTGAACGTGCCTTCCGTGGTCACCGAGGCGCGCAGCGGCGTCAGCTTGGCGCGGTCGTCGGGGTTGGCGAAGTTGAACGTCCCCTCGACCACCGGCGCCTTCTTGACCCGATAGTAGAGGTTGGGGACCAGCACGACATAGCCCGCCGCGGCCAGGCGGCGGCCCATGTCGCGGAACACCGGCCGCAGGCTCATGACGTCGGGCCACAGCAGCACCGCCGGGTATTTGCCCTTGGCCTTGGGATAGAACAGCGCCGCGTCGGCCACGCCATCCGGCGTCTTCACCTCGACGTCCTTCTCCTCGACCGTGTCGTCGGCGCGAGCGACCGTGGCGGCGCCGGTGGCCGCGACCGTCAGCAGGCCGAAGGCGCGACGCGAAAGGCGGGGATCGTGCACGAGGCCTGGGTGGATGTCGTCATCGCACATGGCGGTCTCCTCCGAGTGGTTGGGCCGGCACGCTATAACCACGTTCGCCGGCCGCATACCCTCTTTCCAAGGCGACCCGCAGGTCGCCTTGCTGGCCCACTTTAGGAGGTGAGTTGGTACGTGGCTTTGCCGGGTAACAAGAGGTCCTGCTTCTTGCCGTCGCACAGGGCGTAGCTGAAGCCGCTCTGGATGGCCCAGGCCCCGACCTCGCCCTTCTTGTTGACCGCCAGGAAGCCGACCTGGAATGCCTTGGCGTTTGGCTTCTTCTTGAGGATGCGCTCGACGGCCTCGCGGCAGGCGGCCTCGGGCGAGCGTCCCTGACGCATCAGTTCCACGACCAGGAAGCTGCCGACATTGCGGATCACCTCCTCGCCGACGCCGGTCGAGGTGGCGCCGCCGACCTCGTTGTCGACATAGAGGCCCGCGCCGATGATCGGGCTGTCCCCCACCCGGCCGCGCATCTTCCAGGCCATGCCGCTGGTGGTGCAGGCGCCGGAAATGTCGCCCTTGGCGTCGATGGCCAGCATGCCGATGGTGTCGTGATTGTTGGCCCCGCCCGGCGTGCCCAGCTGGCCGGAGGTCTTGCCGTAGTCGGCGTTCTCGCTGTTGGCCGTGGGCTGGTACTTGGCCTCCTTCTTCCAGGCCTCCCAGGCGATCTTGGACTCAGGCGTCAGCAGCTCCTCGCGGGGGAAGCCCTGCTCCAGCGCGAACTGCAGGGCGCCGGCCCCGACCAGCATCACGTGCGGTGTCTTCTCCATGACCTTGCGGGCCACCGAGATCGGGTGGGCGATGTGCTCCAGGGCCGCGACGGCGCCGCAGTTGCCCAATTCGTCCATGATGCAGGCGTCCAGCGAGACGTGGCCGTCTCGATCTGGATAGCCGGCACGGCCGACGCTGTGGTTCTTGAGGTCCTGCTCGGGGATGCGCGCGCCGGCCTCGACGGCGTCAAGCGCCCGGCCGCCCTTGGCCAGCACGGCCCAGGCCGCCTGGTTGGCGGCGACGCCGAAGTCCCAGGTGGAAATGACGCACGGGCCGTCCAGCTTGGTGACAGTCTCCGCGGCGGACGCCTTCGCGCCCAGCATCGCCGATCCGACCAGGGAAGCGCCGATCAGGCCTCTACGATTCATCATGCTCGTGTGCTCCAACAAGACCGCGCGAATCCCTAGCACGCTCCGGAACCAGACCATGACCACCGACCGCATTCTTCTGGAAGTCTGTGTCGACACGCCCGCCGGATTGGCGGCGGCGATCGCTGGTGGCGCGGATCGCATCGAATTGTGCTCGGCCCTGGCGCTCCAGGGCCTGACCCCCGCCCCCGGGTTGATGGCCCAGGCGGCGGAGGCGCCGATCCCGGTCTATCCGATGATCCGCCCTCGCAATGGCGATTTCTGCTACGACGCCGGCGACCTGGACCACATCCGGCGCGACATCGACGCCGTGCGGCAATACGGGCTCGCGGGCGTGACGATCGGTGCGAACCTGCCCGACGGCCAACTGGATCTCGCCGCGCTGGAGGTGCTGGTCGAGCACAGCCGGGGGCTGGGCATGACCCTGCACCGCGCGTTCGATCTGGTCCCCGACATGCCTGTGGCGTTGGAGGCGGCGATCGCCCTGGGCTTCGAGCGGGTCCTGACCTCGGGCGGCGCGCTGACGGCCCAGGCGGGCGCGGAACAGATCGCCGAGCTGGTCCTGCAGGCCGACGGCCGGATCTCCATCTTGGCCGGCGCGGGCGTGCGCCCGTCGAACTTGGCCGAGTTGGTGCGGCGGACCGGCGCGCGCGAGGTGCACGGCTCCTTCGGCAAGCCGATCCCCGGCGCCGCGCCTGGCTCGAAGCTGGGTGAGATGGGCTTCGTGCCGCCGGAGCTGCGGGATACCGATGAGGCGGCCGTGGCTGAAGCGGCGCGGATTCTCAGAGCGCTCTAGCCGGCGGGTGTCAGTGCAGGGTCGGCGGGCGTGTCGGAGGCGCTGAAACTTCCGGCTCATCGAACCGCATCGGCAGCGCCATCCCGTCATTGGCCAGAGCCGCGTTGAGGAACCGCGCCATCACCGTCACGCTCTCGGGCGTGATCACCAGACCCTCGATCAGCCGGCCGGCGATCTCGGGCGAGGCGGGGCAGACGCCGCAGGCGGTGATCAGGCGCTGCTCGTCGTCCGCATAGCCTTCGCAGCACGGCGCGGAGACACAGAGCGGACGGCGGACCTGGCCCTCTATGGCGCTCATCATCAGGATGAAGGCGGTGGCCACGCGGGCCGAGACAAGGGCGCCGGCCTTCTTCGACAGCCGCTGGCCGGGTTCTTCACCCAGCACGCGGGCGGTGACCCACTGCCGAAGCATCCAGAGCAGGATCCGCTCGCCGTCGGCCAGGCCGACCGGGCCGCAATGGTTCAGGTGTGTTTCTGAGAAAGGGTCGGGCCGCACGCCGGAAATCTCCTCGCCAAGCAGGGGGCCGACACCCGCCGTGGCGAACCGATCTCGGTGAGCGGCCCGACGCGTTCTTGCGAACACATCGCAACTAGACGGGATGCCTAGTTGCGAGTCAATCTCAAAATTGCGTCAGGGCGACTTAGCCGCCGAAGCCGCCCTTGTAGCCGCCGCTGTGGGCATAGCTGCGGCCACCGCCGAAGCCGCCGCGCGAGACCACCGATGTGCGGGTCTGAACCTTGGGCGGAGCGTTGCGGATCGCGTCCGGCGGGTCGATGCTGGACTTGCTGATGGTCGTGCGGCCGGTGCCATAGTCGCGGCCCAGGTGTCCGCCCCAGGTCGAATAGTAGCCGCCGCCATAGCGGTCGTCGCGGCGATAGAGGCCCGTGCCGCGATACCCGCCGTCCAGCATTTGCCCGATCACGAAGCCCGCCAACAGGGGTGTGAAGAAGTTGCCGCCGTTGTTGTAGCTGCGCGGAACGCAGTTGCCGGCGCCATAGACCTCCTCGCACGAGGCGCGGGCCTCGTAGCGCGGGGCGTCCTTGGCGTCGTCCTTCTGGGCGGCGGCGTAGGAGGTGTCGCACTGGGCGTCGGAGACCTCGTTGGCCGCCTTGCACTCTTCCAGGGTCTTGTAGCTGAAGGCCTCGACCTGCTCGCCCTTGTTCGGATCCCAGCTGGCCTGGCCGCCGGGGTCGTCGCAACCGGAGAGGGTCAGGGCCGTGGCGCCGGCCAGCATGGTGGTCAGTTTCAGAGAGTTCGAGCGTTTGCGCATGGTCATCGCTCTGGTCCTCAGACGGTCATGCAGGCGGCATTGAGCAGGCCGACCGAGATCGAGATACCGGCCAGATAGATGCCGATCGAGACCTCGTTGGCCTCGACCCGCGCCTTGACGTCGGGCAAGGCGACCAGACGCACGCCGGTGAAAGCGGCGATCTGGATAATCCCCGCCAAGGTCGCCCAGGCGGCGAGCTCGGGCAAGCTGACGGTATGGCTCAGGGCGGAGGCCAGAGGCAAGGCGTAGCCGATCAGCGCGCCGGCCAGGGCGATGGCCGCGGCGTTGTTGCCCGCGCGGATCAGGGCCTTTTCGTTGTAGGGGGTGACCCACTGGTAGATGTACTTGAAGGCGATCGTGAACAGGCCGGCCACGACAAAGGCCAGCAGGAACGCCGTCGCGCCTTCCTGGAATCCGGTGAAGTCGAACATCTGGCTTTGTCCCCTACCTAGGCTCGGAACTCACCCACCGAAAGCGGCAGGCCGATCATCATTTCGTGGCTGACGTCCTTGCTGTCCTCGGGCTCCAGCGTGAGCGCCAGCAAGAGCTCGCGCCCGTCGCCGCCGGCGAGGTCGCGGTTGAACAGCATGGTGGTCTGGAACAGCCGACGGTCGGGCCGCTCGGCGTCGCGGTTGTAGTAGACGTCTTCCCAGAGGGTCACGGGATCCTGCTCGGCGGCCTCTTCACCGAACCACAGGCGGGCATAGGCGGGCAGCCCCTCGGGCTGGAACGCGCGGGCGCGCAGGCGCTGGGCCCACAGGTCGCGATCGGCGCGGTCGGCCGGATATTCGCTGGCCCACGGCATGAAGACGGTGAAGTCATTGGCCTTCTGGCCCTCCCGGTCGTCCGAGACGACCTGGAACAGGATCTCGTCGTCCGTATAGAAGCGGTGCACGAACGCGCCGTCGTTCAGTTGGATCAGTCCCTGGGCGGTGATCTCCAGCGTGTCGC
The DNA here is from genome assembly GCF_058681225.1 of Caulobacter sp. FV1ye6ST. Taxonomy (NCBI): domain Bacteria; kingdom Pseudomonadati; phylum Pseudomonadota; class Alphaproteobacteria; order Caulobacterales; family Caulobacteraceae; genus Caulobacter; species Caulobacter sp. FV1ye6ST. The sequence continues at coordinate 1,194,416 of NZ_CM178733.1, read as the reverse complement.
GGTCGAGGGCGAACTTGGTCTCGGCTCCGAACCGTCGCCAGGCCAGCGGATCCAGCACCACGGTCCGACCGATCGTGACATTGCGGATCACGGGCAGAGCGGACCTGGTCTCGCCGCCTTTGTTGCCGAAAAGCTTTCCGAACATCGCGGTGCGCGAGCCCTCAAAATCCTGGTCGCGTCGCCTATTTGTGGTGCGACGCCAAAAGCGCCCGAACGCTACTTGCCCTCGGGTGAAGTCGGTCGCAGGATGACGCCGAACCACGCCTTGTCAAGCGTACATGTTATGCGTACATGTAACGCATGCCTGCCAAACCGACCCGAAGCGCCCAGGCCGCTGAAAGAACACGAGCGTGGCGTGAGGCCCGCCGGAACGCCGGCTTCGTGAAGATCGAAGTCTGGGCGCCGGCGGCATGCAAGCCCGACATCCTTTCGGCCGTTCAAGCGATCGTCGTCGAGTCGGTCCGTGGGCCGACCCTGGCAACCAACCCCCATCCCCCCAAGGGCGTCAGACACATGGACTCCGTTATCGACACCGCCTGGACGATCCACAGCCTGCGCGACGCGCTGGTGGAAAGCGCCCTCGTGCGCCCGGACGAGATGACCATCACCGTCGTCGAGGGCGTCGAGCCCGTGCTGCAGGTCGTGATGAATGAATTCGGCGACCTGCCGATATATGTCAGCGGCGGCGCGTTGCAGCTGGTCGTCTCGACCCTGCTGTGGCCCTGCGACGAGCAGAGCGACCGCGCGGCCTTCAACGAGTTCCTGCTCAAGGCCCAGAAGATCGTGCCGCTATCGAATTTCGGCATCACCAGCGTCGACGGCCGTGACTATTATGAGCTGATGGGCGAGATCTCGTCCAAGACCACCTTGCAGACGCTGATCATCGAGCTGCGCACCCTGGCGGATAACGCCATCGCCGCCGCCAGCGACCTGCGCGACACCTTCGAAAAAAGCCGCGCGTCGGCCGCCTAAAGAATCGGACCTGGAGACTTAACTGATGTCGATCTGGAGCAAGCTCTCGGCCCTGTTCCGTGGGACCGCGCATGACGGCGCGCAGACCATCGTGGACGCCAACGCCCTGAGGATCCTGGACCAGGAAATCCGCGACGCCGACAACGCTCAGGGCAGGGCCCGTGACGAACTGGCCAAGCTGGTCGCGCGTCGCCGCGGCCTGGAGACCGAGGTCGCCCAGCTGACCGACCAGTCGCGCAAGTACGAGTCCTCGGCCCGCGCGGCGATGAACAAGGGCGACCAGGCCCTGGCCCTGGAAGTGGCGCAACGCATCGCCGACCTCGAAAAGGACGCCGGCCAGAAGGCCACGCAGATGACGGAACTGCGCACGGCCGAGGACAAGCTGCGCACGATCATCGCCCAGACCGACACCAAGGTCGAAGCTCTGCGCCGCGAAATCGAGATCGTGAAGGTCAACGAGAGCGTCCAGAAGGCTCAGGCCGCGGTCATCTCGCGCTCGGGTTCGGCCAGCGGCGTCGTCGGCTCGGCCGCCGATAGCTTGAAGCGCATCAAGGAGCGCCAATCGGTCCGCGAGGAGCAGTTCCGCCTGCACAGCGAGTCGGAAGACCGCAAGACCGGCGCGGATCTCGACGCCAAGCTCGCGGCCGCCGGCATCCTGCCGGGCGGTGGCGGCGCCGAGGACGTGCTGGCCCGCCTGATGACCCCGAAGGACGAGGCTCTGCCCGCCCCGATGCTGGCCATCGAGGACAAGGTCAAGGTCAACAAGGACGGTTCGGACGCCTGATGCGCCGCCTTACCCTGACGCCTCGGCCCGACTGGAAATCCAAGGCCGAGGCGGTCGGCTTCACCTGGCATCACGCCGACGGTCGTCGCTACTGGGACGAACGCGCCGCGTACGCCTTCACGCTGGAGGAGGTCGAGGGCCATCTGGAGCCCGCGACGGAGGCGCTGCACAAGCTGTGTCTCGACCTCGTCGACGACGCGGTGAAGAGCGACGCCCTGATGGCGCGCCTGCAAATCCCCGAAGCGTCTCGCGACCTGGTCGCCGCCTCTTGGAGGGCGCGTGATCCGTCGCTCTACGGCCGCTTCGACTTCTTCTACGACGGAGCGGGAGCGCCCAAGCTCTACGAGTACAATGCCGACACGCCGACCAGCATCTATGAGGCAGGCGTGTTCCAGTGGCTGTGGCTGGAGGATCTGATCCAGCAGGGCCTGCTGCCGGCAACCACGGACCAGTTCAACAGCCTGCACGACCAACTGGCAGAGCGCTTCAAGGCGATCTTCCCGAATGGCGGCTTCGTCCATTTCGCCAGCGATCCGGACTTCGTCGAGGATCGCCAGACCGTGCGCTTCCTGGAGGACATGGCTCGGCTAGCCGGTCTGGAGCCGAAGTTCGTGCCGATGACGGCGATCGGCCTCGACGCCGACGGCCGTTTCATCGACCAGGACAATTACATCGTCGGCGCGATGTTCAAGCTGTACCCCTGGGAGGACATGCTGCGCGAGCCATACGCGGCCAATATCGCGGGCTCCAAGACCCTGTTCCTGGAGCCGCCGTGGAAGGCGGTGCTGTCGAACAAGGCGCTGCTGCCGCTGCTGTGGGAGCGCCATCCAGGCCACCCGAACCTGCTCGAGACCTATTTCGACGACGACCCCAAGGTCGAGCGACTAGGAAACAGCTACGCCCGCAAGCCGCTGTTCAGCCGCGAGGGCGCCAATGTCGAGCTCTGGAAGGACGGCCGCAGGGGCCGCGTGCTCGACCAGGGCTATGGCGCGGAAGGCTGGATCCGCCAGGAACTGAAACCGCCGCCGAAGTTCGGCGTGAACTATCCGGTGGTCGGTTCCTGGGTGATCGGCGACCAGGCCGCCGGCATCGGCGTACGTGAGGATCGCGGCCAGGTGACTCGGGACCGCTCGCGGTTCATCCCGCACATCATCGAGGGCTGATTTCAACCCGTTTCATACCGGTAGGAAACCGGTATCATTCCCGTGAGACAAGGCGGTCAACGACAACGACGCCTGCCGGGGAGAGACGTCCAGATGACCCACCGCACCGCCATGATCGGCCTGTTCCTGTCCGCCAGCCTGCTGGCCGCACCGGTCTTCGCCAGCGTGATCGGGACCAATGTCCCGGCCCAGCCGATCACCGCTGAACGGATCGCCAAGCTGCCCGCCGCCCAGCAGCCGGCGTGGAAGGCCTATCTCGACCGCTCGACCGCCCAGGAAAAGGCCGACCGCGCCGCCCTGGCCGCGGAGCTGAAGCCCGGACAGGCCGCCCCGCCGTCACCGCCGACTGGTCATGGCGACAACGGGATGGTCCTAGACAAGGAGGCGGGCTGGTACGCCTCGCCCGAGGCGCGCCACATCGCCGACGTCATCGTGAGCTTCCAGACCCCGGCCGGCGGCTGGAGCAAGAACCAGGACCGCACCGGCGCTCCGCGCCTGCCCGGCCAGCCCTGGCACGCCGACAACAATTCCAAGCACCTCAGCGAGGCCGATTTCGACGCCGCCCGCGACCCGAAGTGGGGCTATGTCGGCACGCTGGACAACAACGCCACCATCACCGAGATGCGCTTCCTGGCCAAGGTCGCCGGCCAGATGCCCGGCAAGGACGGCGAGGCCTATCGGAAGAGCTTCCTGAAGGGCGTGCGCTACCTCCTAGCCGCCCAGTTCCCGAACGGCGGCTGGCCGCAGGTCTGGCCGCTGGAGGGCGGCTACCACGACGCGGTCACCTTCAACGACAACGCCGTCTCCGAGGCCGCCGATCTGCTGACCGAGGTTTCGGAAGCCAAGGCCGACTTCGCCTTCGTGCCCGCCGATCTCCGCGCCAAGGCCGGCGTCGCGGCCCGGAAGGGTCGCGAGGTCATCGTCGCCTCGCAGATTCGCGTCGGCGGCAAGCTGACGATCTGGGGCCAGCAGGCCGATCCGTTCACCCTGGCCCCGGTCGCCGGCCGCAACTTCGAGCCGCCGGCCCTGTCGACGGGCGAGAGCGCCGACCTGCTGGTCTATCTGATGAGCCTGCCCGACCCGACCCCGGCCGAAGTGGCCGCTGTCCATGCGGGCGTGGCCTGGCTGAAGGGCGCCGCGATCATGGGAAAGGCCTGGATCGGCGGAAAAGGCGACCCCGAAGGCCGCCGGCTGGTCGATCAGCCGGGCGCGGGCCCGCTGTGGTCGCGGTACTACGACACCGCAGGCAAGCCGGTCTTTGGCGAGCGCGACAAGACCCTGCGCGACAACGCCAATGAACTCTCGCTGGAGCGCCGCAACGGCTATGCGTGGTTCGGCACGTCGCCGGCCAAGGCGATCAAGGCCTATGAGGGCTGGGCGAAGAGCCACCCGGCCGCCTAGGCCTTGAACCCTATCCGCTCTTCCCCGCTTCGCGGCGATGATTGGATAGGGTCAGGCCCTGGCCCAGCCCTCGTCCGCCAACCGCCGCGCCAGGGCTTGCGCCGCCAGGACCACATCCCTCCAGGTCACGTCGAACCCAGCGTCGTCCCCATAGTAAGGATCGGCCACCGCCCGGCCCCGATGCCCCTCGACCAGATCCAGCAGAAGCCCGACCTCGGCCGTCGCGTCGGACGGCGCGACCTGCAGCAGGCCCCGCAGGTTGTCATGGTCGAGGGCGTAGATGTGGGTGAAGATCCGGAAATCGTCGGGCTTAACCTGGCGCGCCTTCAGGCCGCTGATGTCGACGCCGTTACGCCGCGCCACGGCAATGGCGCGCGGATCCGGCGGATCGCCCTTGTGCCAGCCGCCAGTGCCGGCGCTGTCGACCGCGACCTCCAGGCCCAGCCGTTCGGCTTCCGCCCGGAACGCGCCCTCGGCCAGGGGCGAGCGACAGATGTTGCCCATGCAGACGAACAGTACGGACGCCTTGGCCATCACGCTTCTCCCCAACCGCCGCCGCCCGGCGTCTTGATGACGATCGCGTCGCCCGCGCCGACCTCGACCAGATCGGTGGCGGCCATCGCCTGGACCGTTCCGTCGGCGCGCTCGACCCACGCCTTGCCCACCGCGCCCGGAGCCCCGCCCCGCAGGCCAAACGGCGGCACGCGGCGGCGGTTGGATAGCAAGGTCGCGGTCATCGGCTCGCGGAAGCCGATCCTGCGCACCACGCCCTCGCCGCCGCGATGCGCGCCCTGCCCGCCCGAGCCTCGCCGGATCGAGAATGCCTCGACCAGCACGGGATAGCGGGTCTCCAGCACCTCGGGATCGGTAAGGCGGCTGTTGGTCATGTGGGTCTGGACCGCGTCGGTCCCGTCGAAGCCCGGCCCCGCGCCCGAGCCGCCGCAGATGGTCTCGTAATACTGCCGTCGCTCGTCGCCGAAGGTGAAATTGTTCATCGTGCCCTGCGCCCCGGCCATCACGCCCAGCGCGCCATAGAGGGCGTCGACCACCACCTGGCTGGTCTCGACATTGCCGGCCACCACGGCCGCCGGATAGCGCGGCCGCAGCATCGAACCCTCGGGAATGACCAGCTCGACCGGCCGCAGGCAGCCGTCGTTCATCGGGATCTCGTCGTCGACCAGGGTGCGGAACACGTAGAGCGCCGCCGCCCGACAGATAGACGCCGGGGCGTTGAAATTGGTCGGGACCTGATCGCTGGTGCCGGTGAAGTCGACGCGGGCGGTGCGGGCCCGCTGGTCGACCGTGATGGCCACGCGGACCACCGCGCCGTCGTCCAGCTCATAGGCGAACGACCCGCCTTCCATCGTCGCCAGCACGCGACGGACGGCTTCCTCGGCATTGTCCTGGACGTGGGCCATATAGGCCTCGACGACGTCCTGGCCGAACTCGGCGACCATGCCGGTCAGGGCTTCGGCGCCGCGCGCGCAGGCGGCGATCTGGGCCTTGAGGTCGCCGATGTTCTGGTCGGGATTTCGCGCCGGCCATTTGCCCGAGGCGAGCAGCGCTCGCGTCTCGGCCTCCAGAAACCGCCCGCCTTCGACCAGCAGGAAGTTCTCGATCAGGACGCCTTCTTCCTCGACCGTCTTGCTGGTCGGCGGCATCGAGCCCGGTGTGATCCCGCCGATATCGCCCTGGTGGCCCCGCGCGGCGACGTAGAACAGCAGGGCGCCCGCCGCGTCGAACACCGGCATGACCACCGTCACGTCCGGCAGGTGGGTGCCGCCGTTATAGGGGGCGTTGAGCATGTAGACGTCGCCGGGCCGCATGCCCCGCCCGTCATGCTCGCGCGCATCGCGGATGGCCCGCACGCTGTCGCCCATCGAGCCCAGGTGCACCGGCATGTGCGGCGCGTTGGCGATCAGATCGCCGTCGCGGCTGAACAGGGCGCAGGAGAAGTCCAGCCGCTCCTTGATATTGACCGAATAGGCCGTGTTCTGCAGCGCGAACCCCATCTCCTCGGCCACGGCCATGAAGAGGTTGTTGAATACCTCCAGCATGACGGGATCGGCCTCGGTCCCGATGGCCTTGCGGGCTGGCAGAGCGACGACGCGGTCGAGGATCAGGTTCAGGTGGGCGTCGACGGTCGCGCGCCAGCCGGGCTCGACGACCGTCGTGCCGGTGGCTTCGCGGATGATGGCCGGGCCGACGATCTCGACGCCGACGGCCAGGGCTTCGCGGTCGAAGACGGGCGTGGTGTGGCGGGCGCCGGCCATCCGGGTTTCGATGGTCGCCAACGGCGGGGTTTTCCCCTTCGACGCTCCGGACGCGAAATCCGGTTCCGCCCCGGCGTCCGAATGTCCGATCGCCTCGACCGACAGGGTCTCGACCACCAGGTCAGTCGTCGGCGAGGTGAAGCCGAACCGGCGTTGGTGCAGCGCCTCGAAGTCCTGACGGACGCGATCACCGAACGGCACGACCAGTGGCGTGTCGGTGCCGGCGTACTTCACCCTCAGGCTGGCGACCGTTTCAACAGAGGCCATCGGCACGTCCTGGCCCCGGAGCGCGGCTTCGGCCTCGGTGGCCAAAGCCTTCGCGCGGTCGGCCAGGTCATCCGCCAGATCCAGCGGCCGCTCGACCGTCTCCTCGCGGATCAGGCGCAGGTCGGCCAGGCCCATGCCGTAGGCGCTCAGCACCCCGGCGAAGGGATGTATCATGAGCTTGGTCATGCCCAGAGCGTCGGCCACCAGGCAGGCGTGCTGACCGCCCGCGCCGCCAAAGCAGGCCAGGACGTAGCGGGTGACGTCGTAGCCGCGCTGAATCGAGATCTGCCGCACGGCCTTGGCCATGTTCTCGACCGCGATGGTGACGAAGCCCTCGGCGACCTCCTGAGGGGTCATCGCCTTGCCGGTCGCCGCTTCGATCTCGGCGCTCACGGCCTGGAAGCCGCGCGTGACGGCCTCCGCATCCAGCGGCTGGTCGGCGTTCGGCCCGAACACCTTGGGGAAGAACTCCGGCCGTAGCTTGCCCAGCATGACGTTGCAGTCGGTGACCGTCAGTGGCCCGCCCCGGCGGTAGGCCGCCGGTCCCGGGACCGCGCCGGCCGAGGCCGGCCCCACGCGCAGCCGCGCCCCGTCGAACGAACAGATCGAGCCGCCGCCCGCCGCCACGGTGTGGATGTTCATCATCGGCGCGCGCATCCGCACCCCGGCCACCACCGTCTCGAAGGCCCGCTCATACTGACCGGCATAGTGGCAGACGTCGGTCGAGGTGCCGCCCATGTCGAAGCCGATGACGCGGTCGAAGCCCGCTTCCCCAGCGGTCCGCGCCATGCCGACCACGCCGCCGGCCGGGCCGGACAGGATGGCGTCCTTGCCGCGGAAGGCTCGGGCGTCGGTCAGGCCGCCATTCGACTGCATGAACAGCAAGCGCGTGTCGTGCCCCAGCGCGTCGGCGACCTGGTCCACATAGCGCCGCAGGATCGGCGACAGATACGCGTCGACCACGGTGGTGTCGCCGCGCCCGACCAGCTTCATCAACGGGCTGACCTCGTGACTTACCGAGACCTGGCTGAAGCCAATCTCGCGCGCGATCGCCGCCACCCGCGCCTCATGGTCGGTGAAACGGAAGCCGTGCAGCAGCACGATGGCGATGGCCCGGAAGCCTTCATCGAAGGCCGCCCGCAGACCGGCCCGCGCCGCGCCCTCTTCCAGCGGACGCAGCACCTGGCCCTCGACGCTCATCCGCTCTTCGATCTCGACGACGCGGTCGTAGAGCGCTTCCGGCTTGACGATGTGGCGCTCGAACAGCTTGGGCCGCGCCTGATAGCCGATCCGCAGGGCGTCGGCGTGGCCGCTGGTAATAGCCAGAACGGTCGGCTCGCCCTTGCGCTCGAGCAGGGCGTTGGTGGCCACGGTGGTGCCCATCTTCACCGCGTCGATGATCGCGCCATCCGGCAGCAGCGCCCGCACGCCCGCCACGGCGGCGTCGGCATAGTGCTCGGGATTTTCCGACAGCAGCTTGTGAGTGACCAGCGCCCCGTCCGGTCGCCGCGCCACGATGTCGGTGAACGTACCGCCCCGGTCGATCCAGAATTCCCAGCCGCGCGGAACATCAGGGTTGGCGGTCATGAGGGGACGGAACTCCTTGGCTCCATCCCCTCATAGCGGCTGGGACGCCTACTTCAACAGCCCCGTAAGCTCCGCCACCTGCCAGATCCCCAGCAACAGGAAGATCAGCGCCGCGCCCATGCGCACGTACTTCAGCGGCACGATCTTGGTCGCGGCCTCGCCCAGGTAAACGGCCGGGACGTTGGCCAGCATCATGCCCAGCGTCGTGCCGGCGGCGACCCAGAAGATCGAGTGGAACTTGGCGCCTAGGGCGACGGTGGCGATCTGGGTCTTGTCGCCCATCTCGACCAGGAAGAAGGCGATGGCCGTGGTCACGAAGACGCCGTAGCGGCTGGCGCCCTGACCTTCCTCGTCATCGGCCTTGTCGGGGATCAGCGCCCAGGCGGCCATGGCGATGAACGAGATGGCGATGGCCCACTTGAACCAGGCGCCGCTCAGGAAATCCGACACCCAGTAGCCGGCCGTGGCGGCCAAGGCGTGGTTGGCCAGGGTGGCGACCAGGATGCCGAGAATGATAGGAACGGGCTTTTTGAACCGCGTGGCCAGGATGATGGCCAGCAATTGGGTCTTGTCGCCGATTTCGGCGATGGCCACGACCAGGGTCGAGACGAGCAGGGCTTCCACTGAAATAATCCTCCGGGCCGGGCGCATGCCAATAGCGTCGACGTCCACCCGGCCCGGATGAAAATCGGCGCCATTGGTCTCGCCAAGGAAGCTCGAACTCGCTTCCCTTCCCCGCGCCATGCTTCCGAAAAAGCAAGTATGTTGACGGCGGGGCCCGCTGATGGATGCGGGCGGCTACTCCCCAAAGGTGAGGGGCGTGTAGCCGCCTGAGCCGCCGCCGTCAACGCGTCAGGCCGCGGAAGCGGGGGCGTCGAACCGCAGCACGTGGATCGCCACCCGAACCTTGCCTGCCACGAAGTTGCCGCCGACCGCCGTCAGCAGCACCTGCGTGTCCGCGTAGAAAGCCGTCGGTCCGATCACCCCGATGTTGCTGGAATTCTTGGCCACACCCAGCGAGCCACCGAACTTGCTCGCTTCGCCCGAGACGCCGCAGTTGTACGAGGCCGCGCCGGTGATCGCGACCGTGGTCCGGGTCGAGACCGCCAGCACGATGGCGCGGTTGGGGATGGCGATGCTGGTCGCGGTCGAGGCCCCGGACAGCGTCACCTCCTGCTCCAGGATTTCCAGCCGGGTGTTAGCCAGGCCCGGCGAGGCGGCGGCGGTGAGGCTTCGGAAGGTGGCCGACAGCGGCGTCCAGCTCGCGCCGTCGAAGGCGACCATCTGGTTCTCGTCCTTGACCCAGGCCATCACGCCCTCGGTCGGCGTCAGCGCCTCCCAGGCGCCGGCCTCGAAGCGCATCAGCGCCCCGACCGCCTGCGCCGCCCAGGCCGCGCCCGCGGCGCCGGCCGGCAGGATCCAGACGCCACCGCTCGGCGGGCTGGCCGGCTGCGCCGAGACCGAACAGCTCTCGACGGCCAGTTGCACCAGTCCATCCAGCCGGGCGAGGCTCTCATTTATGGGGATGTGTTTCTGGGCCTGGGCAGCCACCACATAGGGCAGGCCGAGGCGGGGCGTGACGTCGCTGAAAATGGGATCGGGCATGTGCGGCTCCGGAAGCGGTTGAGTTCGCTTCCAGAATCGCGTCGCCGCGAAGGCCGGGGACGAAGCCTGCTCCGTCCCCGTAACTCACCCGCCTATTCGGCGGCGAAAGCCAAGTGATTTCCAGAGGTAAGCGCCGTCTTGGCGACCAGCTCGGCCTTCGCCTGCTCGTACTCTTCGGCGAACTTGGCGATGAGTTCGGCGGCCGGCAGCACCTTGTCGATCGCGCCGATGCCCTGGCCCGAGCCCCAGATGTCGCGCCACGCCTTGGCCTCCTGGTTGCCGCCCGAGCCGAAGCTCATCTTGGACGGATCGCTGACCGGCAGGTTGTCCGGATCAAGGCCGGCGGCGACGATCGACGCGCGCAGGTAGTTGCCGTGCACGCCGGTGAACAGGTTCGAATAGACGATGCCGTCGGCCCGCCCCTCGACGATGCCCTGCTTGTAGCCTTCAATGGCGTTGGCCTCTTCGGTCGCGATGAAGGCCGAGCCGATATAGGCCAGGTCCGCGCCCATGGCCTGGGCGGCCAGGATCGAACGGCCCGAGGCGATAGAGCCCGACAGCGCCACCGGCCCGTCGAACCACTGGCGGATCTCCTGGATCAGGGCGAACGGCGACAGGGTGCCGGCATGGCCCCCGGCGCCGGCCGCGACCGGGATCAGGCCGTCAGCGCCCTTCTCGATGGCCTTGCGGGCGAAGCGGTCGGTGATGACATCGTGCAGGGTGATGCCGCCGTACGAGTGGATCGCCTGGTTCAGATCCTCGCGGGCCCCCAGCGAGGTGATGACCACCGGGACCTTGTGTTTGACGCACAGCTCGATGTCTTCCTCGAGCCGATTGTTGGTCTTGTGGACGATCTGGTTGACCGCGAACGGCGCGCTCGGCGCCTCCGGATGGGCCTTGTCGTGGGCGGCCAGTTCCTCGGTAATGCGGTGCAGCCATTCGTCCAGCTGCGAGATCGGACGAGCGTTCAGCGACGGGAACGACCCGACGATGCCGGCCTTGCACTGGGCGATGACAAGGTCCGGATTGCTGATGATGAATAGCGGCGAGGCGATGACCGGCAGGCGCAGGCGGTCGCGCAGGATCGGCGGCAGAGCCATGGAGAAGTTCCCCTTTGGAGATCGGCTTGAGGCGCCGAATATGTGATCACCGATCAGATTAAACGCGCGTTTGGCTCGGATGCAAGGCGAGAGAAGACCGGTTGCGAGGCTTGACGGCCGTAAGGGCAGGAGCGCATCACCGTTCAAAAGACAAAAATGCTGCACCGCAGGAGAGAGACGCTTTGACCGTGGCGACCACGCCCCTGGCCGAGGACTTCGGCGCCCAAGGCGACGCGGCGACCCGCGCCCGCTGGATGGCCCTGGTCGAGAAGACCTTGAAGGGCCAGAGCTTCGATGAAGCCCTGACGGTCAAGACGCCCGACGGCCTGACGATCCAGCCGCTCTACACCGCGGAAGACGGCGTCGCCGTGGCCCGCGACCTGCGCGCCCGTGATCCCGACCGCCCCTGGGACCTGCGCACGCGCGCGGCCCACCCAGATCCGCTCCACACGGCCAAGGACGTCCTGACCGATCTCGAGAACGGCGCGGCCTCGGTGCTGCTGCAGGTCGATCCGACCGGCCTGAACGGTGTGGCCGTCGGCTCGGCGGATAACCTTTCCACGGCGCTGTCGGGCGTGATGCTGGACCTGGCCCCTGTCGCCCTGGACGCGGGCTATCTGGGTCCGAAGGCCGCCGACTGGCTGGGCGCTCTGGCCAAGGCCGCGCCGAACGCGCCTCTGGCGTTTCATCTGGATCCGCTGACAGCCTTCGCCCAGATAGGCGTCAGTCCCGGCCCTATCGAGAGCCACGTCTTCAGCGCCGCAACGGTCGGCTCGCGCCTGGCCCAGACCTACGTCAAGGCCAGCCTGTTCCTGGCCACCGGCCGCGCGGCGCATGAGGCCGGCGGTTCGAACACCGAGGAGCTGGCGTTGATGGCGGCGTCCGCCCTCGCCTACGCCAAGGCGCTGGTCCGGCAGGGCCTCTCTATGGAAGACGCCTTCGGCCGCATCGTGCTGGGCGTCAGCCTGGACGGCGAATATTTCACCGGCGTCGCCAAGGTCCGCGCGGCCAAGGCGATCTGGGCGCGACTGACGCAAGCCTGCGACGTCACCGTTCCTCCGACCATCGAAGCCCGATCCTCGCGGCGGATGCTGGCCAAGGCCGACGCCTGGACCAACCTGCTGCGCCTGACCTCGGCCGGGTTCGCCGGCGCGGTCGGCGGGGCGGACGTCATCCTGCTGGACGCCTTCACCGACGCCATCGGGCTGCCCACCGCCTTCGCCCGTCGTCAGGCGCGCAACACCCAGCTCGTCCTGATGGAAGAGAGCAATCTGGGCCGCGTCGCCGATCCGGCCGGCGGGGCCTGGTATCTTGATAGCCTGACCGACCAGATCGCCCACGCCGCCTGGATCAGCTTCCAGGCCATCGAGGCGGCCGGCGGGATCATCAAGGCGCTGGAAAGCGGCCTGGTCGCCGACGCGGTCTCCAGGACTCGCGACCTCCAGGAAGCCGCCTTCGCCGACAAGAGCCGCAAGATCCTGGGGGTCACGGTGTTCCCCAACGCCGACGACAAGGCGCCGGAGGTCGAGACACCCGACGCGGCCGCCTTCGCGGTGGCCAGTCCCGACGTTCGCCTGCCCGGCCCCGACAGTCACTGCCCGGCCCTGACGCCGGTGCGCTTCGCCGCCGCCTTCGAGGGAGCCTGAGCCCGTGAGCAAGTTCCCCGATTTCACCACCATCGACTTCGCGGAAGTCGCCTCCGCCGCGGCGCCGGAAGGCGAGGCCTGGAACACGCCCGAAGGTGTCTCCGTCGCCCCGGCCTTCGACGCAAACGACGTGGCGGACCTGGACTTCACCGGCGGCTATCCCGGCGTCGCGCCCTATGTGCGCGGTCCCTACCCGACCATGTATGTGACCAACCCGTGGACGGTGCGCCAGTACGCCGGCTTCTCTACGGCCGATGACAGCAACGCCTTCTACCGCCGTAACCTCGCGGCCGGTCAGATGGGCCTGTCGGTGGCCTTCGACCTGGCCACCCACCGCGGCTATGACAGCGACCACGAGCGGGTGAAGGGCGATGTCGGCATGGCCGGCGTGGCCATCGACTCGATCCTTGACATGCGCACGCTCTTCAGCGGCATCCCGCTCGACAAGATGAGCGTGTCGATGACCATGAACGGCGCGGTGCTGCCGATCCTGGCGCTCTACATCGTCGCGGCCGAGGAACAGGGCGTCAGTCCCGACAAGCTGTCGGGGACGATCCAGAACGACATCCTCAAAGAGTTCATGGTGCGGAACACCTATATCTATCCGCCCGCGCCCTCGATGCGGATAATCTCGGACATCTTCGCCTTCACCTCGGCGAACATGCCCAAGTTCAACTCGATCTCGATCAGCGGCTATCACATGCAGGAGGCCGGCGCGACGGCCGACCTGGAGCTGGCCTACACCCTGGCCGACGGCGTCGAATACGCCCGCGCCGGCGTCGCGGCCGGCATGAGCATCGACGCCTTCGCGCCACGCCTGTCGTTCTTCTGGGCGATCGGCATGAACTACTTCATGGAGGTCGCGAAGATGCGCGCGGCCCGCCTGCTGTGGGCGCGCCTGATGAAGCGCGAGTTCGGTCCCAAGGACGACCGCTCGCTGTCCTTGCGCACGCACAGCCAGACCAGCGGTTGGTCGCTGGCGGCCCAGGACGTCTTCAACAACGTCTCGCGCACCTGCGTCGAGGCCATGGCGGCAGTCAACGGTCAGACCCAGAGCCTGCACACCAACGCTCTGGACGAAGCCCTGGCCCTGCCGACCGACTTCTCGGCCCGCATCGCGCGCAACACTCAGCTGTTCCTGCAGATGGAGAGCGGCACGACCCGCGTCGCCGACCCCTGGGGCGGCAGCTACTATGTCGAGCGCCTGACCCACGACCTCGCCCGCAAGGCCCTGGCGCACATCGAGGAAGTCGAGGCGGCCGGCGGCATGGCCAAGGCCATCGAGCGCGGCATCCCTAAGCTGCGCATTGAGGAAGCCGCCGCCAAGACCCAGGCCCGGATCGACGCCAATCGTCAGAGCGTGGTCGGCGTCAATCGCTACAAGCCCGAGGTCGAGGATGTGATCCCGATGCTCAAGGTCGACAACGGCTCGGTCCGCGCCCAGCAACTGGAAAAGCTTGCGCGCCTGAAGGCCGAGCGCGATCCGGCCGCGACCGAGGCGGCGCTGAAGGCGCTGGAGGACGGCGCGCGCGGGACGGGCAACCTGCTGGCCCTGGCCGTCGACGCCGCCCGCGCCAAGGCCACGGTCGGCGAGATCAGCCTGGCGATGGAGAAGGTCTTCGGCCGCCACCGCGCCGTGATCCAGGCCATCGAGGGCGTCTATGGCAAGGAAGCCGGCGCCGACCCCAAGGCGGCGCGCGCCCGCGCCATGGTCGCCGCCTTCCGCGAGGCCCACGGCGGCCCGCCGCGTATCATGGTCGCCAAGATGGGCCAGGACGGCCACGACCGCGGCCAGAAGGTGATTTCCAGCGCCTTCGCCGACCTCGGCTTCCAGGTCGAGATCGGCCCGCTGTTCCAGACCCCCGCCGAGGCCGCCGACGAGGCGATCAAGGCCGGCGTCCACGTGGTCGGCGCCTCGTCGCTAGCCGCCGGACACCTGACCCTGGTGCCCGAACTGAAGGCCGAGCTGGCCAGGCGCGACCGCTCCGACATTGTCGTGGTGGTGGGCGGCGTGATCCCGCCCCAGGACTTCCAGGCCCTGCTCGACGCCGGCGCCGCGAGCATCTTTCCCCCCGGCACGGTCATCGCCGAGGCCGCCATCGAGGTGCTGGAGAAGCTGAACGTCCAACTCGGCTACAGCCAGGAAACGGCGGCGTAGCCCTCTCGTCCAGCTATGTCTTGCGACCGAACAGGCCGCGCTTCTTTTGGGAGCGCTCGAAGGCGATCTCCTCGGGGAGGCCGTGGCGGGCTTCGATGTCCTTCTGCAGCGCCTTGGCGGCCATCAGGTGTCCGGGGAACAGGGTGTCGATCGCCCAGCCCAGGCCGGGCACGGTGTCCGAGATGTTGTCGATCGCCAGATAGGCGCCCATGCGCAGTAAGGTGCCCGCCGACGCGCCGCCTTGGACGGCATGGAACATCAACAGGCCGCCCGCGCCCAAGCCGTAGACTAGGCCCACGCCTGGCACCCAGGCCAGCACGCCGTCCAGGCCCAGGCCAATGGGGCCAATGCCGATCAGTCGGTCGGAGATGCGCTTGATCGTCTCGGCCGAACGCCAGGCACGATGGGCCTTGGCGCGACGGCCCGCGTGGCTGTCCGCATAGGCGGAGGAGACGGAGATGTCGTCGGTCATGTTTCCCTGAACGCTCCGCCCGCAAGTTGGTTGTGAAGTTGCCTAGCCCAGGAAAACCACGCGGCGCCTTTCCTTGCCCGCCTGGATGCTGGCCAGCAGGTCGCGATACTCCTGGGTGCCCTGCACGTCCTTGCGCGAGCCCTCGAAATAGATCGTGTCGTCCATGTGCTTGGTCAGCATGTCAGCCGACCACTTGTGGCCCGTGAAAAGCACGTCGATCGCCTTGCCGGCCACGGGGATCGAGCCAGCGACCGTGTCGATCAGGATGATGGCGCAGATCTGGATGACGATCATCGGCGCGGCCCGCGCCCGCACGGCGTCGAACACGATAAGGCCGCCCGCGCCCAGGCTGTAGAGCTCACCCGCCCCTGGGATCCAGGTCAGCAGGCCGTCCAGGCCGATACCCAGAGGCCCGACGCCCACGACGTTGTCGGACAGCTTCTTCACCCGCTCCACGTTGTTGCGGATGTTGTGCAGTTCGACGTGCGATTTCGCGAAGATCACCAGGCGGCTCCGGACGCGGTAAACGCGGGCAATCTGCCCCAAGCACGGCCTCGCAGGAAGGGCTCACCGCCAGATTCCCCTTTCGAGCGAACGTCGTGATCGAAAGGCTCGCTTTTCTGGGGAGCCCCTCGCGGACGGCGACGTTTGCGCCTAAGTTAACCTTACGATGCGCCAGGAATCCCGGATGCTGATCACCACCACGCCGTTCATCGAGGGACACCCGGTCCAGGAGTACAAGGGCGCGATCTACGCCCAGTCGATCCTGGGCGCGAATGTCGTGCTCGACCTGATGGCGGCCATCCGCGATTTCATTGGCGGCCACTCCAAGTCCTACGAGCGGGTGCTGGCCCGCGCCCGCGAGGACGCCATGAAGGCGTTGGTCAAGGAAGCCGAGAAGGTCGGCGCCAACGCCATCCTGGCCGTCGACCTCGACTACAACACCGTCGGCCCGAACGCCCAGATGATGATGGTCTCGGTGTCCGGGACGGCCGTCGTTCTTTAATCCTCGGCGGGCGCCGCGAATCGCTGGGCTTGAGCGATCCAGGCCTCGCGCACGGCGCGACCCTTGAGGTTTAGAAGCTGGTCGTACGAATCCAGCTCGTCCGGTGTCCAGGCCGCGATCTGGCTGAACTTGGTCACGCCCAGCTCGGCCAAAGAGGCGGCCAGCTTCGGGCCGACGCCAACCAGCTTGGTCAGGTCGTCGAGCGCGGCTTCGACGGCGGCGGGCGCCGCCTCGACGGCCTCGACGACGCTGTTGGCGGCCTCGGCTACGACCGGTTCAGCCGCGACGACAGGCTCGACCACCGCCTCCGCCACGTCCTCGTTGGCGGCGACCACGGTCTCGACAATCGGCTCGGCGGCCGCTTCGACGGTCTCCTGGGTCGCATCGAGGACCGTCTCGGTAGCCTCGGCCACCAGGGTGACGGCGTCCACGACCGGTTCGGTCACGGCCTCAAGCACAGGCTCCGGCGGCGCCTCCAGCACGGCCAAGGACTCGACCGGCGGGGCGACGGGCTCGGGCGCCAGGGCCATCAGCGACTCGAGATTGACCGCCTCGCGC
Source organism: Caulobacter sp. FV1ye6ST (assembly GCF_058681225.1). Taxonomy (NCBI): domain Bacteria; kingdom Pseudomonadati; phylum Pseudomonadota; class Alphaproteobacteria; order Caulobacterales; family Caulobacteraceae; genus Caulobacter; species Caulobacter sp. FV1ye6ST. Next base: position 1,177,424 of record NZ_CM178733.1, on the reverse strand, counting down.
CAACGATTGGCCCACCACCAGTAGGTGGCGCCGGCCGCGGCCGCGCCGCCGAACATAAACCACAGCGGCGAGGCGGCGCCGATCACCACGTGGGGCGCGGTCTCGGGCTCGACCTTGTCGGTCTTGTAGGCGGGAAGGAAGGAGAAGATCGAAACCATGGCGCGCTCCGTTGGGCTGGCAATCGCGATCTATTGCAATGCAGCATAACACGGAAAATTCGTTCGCAAGCGCAAAAATTTGACCTTAGGTCAACTTGCTCCAACGACCTTCAACAGCGCGCCCGCCGCGACCATCACGCCGATCATCGCCAGCATCGGCAGACGCGTGGCGAAGGTCAGCGCCAGCGCCAATATGGTCAGGCCCAGGGCGGCCAAGTTCAAGCTCCCGAGATCAGGCAGCATCACGCTAAGCAGGCCCGCCACCTCCATCGTCTGTCCGCCGCGGAAAAGCAGGTGGATGGCGAACCACAGGGCCAGCTGGCCGATCACGCCGACGGCGGCGGCCGAGATCATGGCGAGCGCCCGGGCGGGCTTGGGCCGGCGCCCCCAGCGCTCGAACAGGGGCCCGCCGGCGAAGATCCACAGGAACGACGGCGCGAAGGTCGTCCACGCCGCCATCAACCCGCCCAGCACGGCCAGGACCCAGGCCCAGTCGACCGGCGCTGTCTGGAAGGCGCCGACGAAGCCGACGAAGACGAAGAAAAGGATCAGCGGCCCAGGCGTGGTCTCGGCCAAGCCCAGGCCGTCCAGCATCTGGGTCGCCGACAGCCAGCCCAGCGCGGAGGCCGACTGCCCGACATAGGCCAGGGCCGCATAGGCGCCGCCGAAGCTGATGACCGCGAGGCCGCCGAAGGTCAGGCCCATCCACGCCAGGACGGAGTTCGGCGCGACCAGCCACGCCAGGGCGATCGGCGCCAGCCACAGCGCCAGACAAATGAACGCGGTTCTCGCCTGCCCCTTCGGCGGCGGCGGCGGCGGAGCGGCCTCCCCTTCACCGCCCTTGGCCGTCAGCCACCCCACGGCGCCCGCGCAAATGATCACCAAAGGAAACGGCAGGGTCGTGAAGGCCATTATCGCGAAGGCCGCGCCCGCGACGGCCGCCGCCGTACGGTCCTTGATCGCGCGCTGGCCAATCTTCAGCAAAGCCCGCAGGACCAGGGCGACCACCGCCGCTTTCAGCCCCAGCAGCACCGGCCCGGCCCAGTCCGATCGGCCGTGGACGACATAGAGCGCCGAGAGGCCCAGCACCACGAGAAGGCCTGGCAGCACGAACAACAGGCCCGCCGCGACGCCGCCGCGGACGCCGTGCATCCGCCAGCCCAGCCAGGTGGCCAGTTGCTGCGCCTCGGGACCCGGCAGCAGCATGCAGAAGCTCAAGGCCCGCGCGAATTCCTCGTCATCGATCCAGTCCCGGGCCTCGACGACTTCTCTATGCAGCAGCGCGATCTGGCCGGCGGGACCGCCGAAGCCCAGCAGTCCGACCTTCAGCCAGACGCGGACGGCCTCTGCGAAGCTGGGCGGGCCGCTCGTCACGTCCGCCAGACGCGCGAACGGCCGCCGGTCTCGCCCAGGCGCGCGGCGATCCAGTCGCCCGCCCGCGCCGCCGCCTCGTCGACCGAGGCCGGCGCGCCGATCATCACCATCGCGCAGCCGTTCATCTTCATGGGATCCGTCAGCGGCCGGAGGCGGAGTTCCGCCACTAGCAGCCGGTCCGTGACGCTTTCCATCCCACGCAGGAAGGCGTCGAAGGTCTCCAGGTCCTTGATCGGCAGCCAGATGGCCAGGGCCGCGTCGCGCGCGCGGGCCAGGACGTCGCGAGCCGTGGCCACGATCCGCTGGTAGTCGTCCGGCCGCTCGAACGGTGGGTCGATGACGATGAAGGGACGGCCGCCCTTGCCGGCCTGGTTCACGGCGGCGGCGTAGCCGTCGGCCTCAAGGGCCTGGGCGTTGGCGTACGGCGCCAGGCTCTTGCGCAGCAACGCCACGTCGTCCGGCCGCAGTTCGCAGCCCACATAGCGGTCGACCTTGCGCAGCGCGCGCGCCATCAGCAGCGGCGAGCCGGGATAGAGGTCGCCATCCTTGCCGCCATTCATGTCGGCTACGGCCTTCAGCAGCGGACCGAACACCGCCGGCGCATCGCCCGCCGCCTTCAACCGAAAGATTCCCGCCTGGGCCTCTCCCGAGCGGCGGGCCATCTCGCCGGAGAGATCGTAGCCGCCCGCCCCCGCATGGGTATCGATCACCGAGAGCGCCTCGCTCTGATCCCCCAAGGCCGACAGCATGGCCAGCAGGATCGCGTGCTTGTGCAGGTCGGCGAAGTTGCCGGCGTGGAAGGCGTGTCGGTAGTTCATGCGACCGCTCCTACCACGCCCCGTGCGCCCGACCAGCCTCGCGCAGCTCCTCGACCATCTTATCCTTCAGCACTCGCGGCGCGACGATCTCGACGGCGTCGCCCCAGGTGAAGAGGTGCCAGGCCAGCTCCCGCATGCCGCCGGCGCGGAAGGTCACTGTAACCGAGCCATCCGGCTCCTGCGTCACCGTCTGCGTCGGGTGGAAGCGCCAGCGCAGGGCGTCCTCGGCCCCCTTCGGCTTGATGCGCAGGACCACGTCCTGGATCTCGTCGTGATAGATGCCGAAGCTCTCGTCGGCGAAGGCTTGCAGTGAGAACCCCTCCGGCGGCGGGGCGGGCTTGTCCAGCGCCTTCAGGTCGGTCATGCGGTCCAGACGCCACGAGCGCGGCTTGCCGCCCTTGCCCTCCAGCGCCACCAGGTAGTTGCTGCGGCCGAACAGGACGCCCAACGGCGTCACCTCCCGCGTGCGCCCGGGCGTACTGCCGCCCTCGTAGCGGAACGAGAGCGCCGACAGACCTTTGATCGCCGTGCGGATCGTGGCCAACACCGACTCTTCCTCGAAGGGACGGGGGCCGGCGTGGACGGCGATCATCTCGGCCTGGACCAGGGCCTCGACGTCCGGGGCCACCCGTCGGCGGGCCGAACCGCGCAGGGCCGACAGCAGCTTGGCCTCGAGGGCATGAAGCGAGGCCGCGCGGCTCTCGGCGCCCGAAGCGCGCAGCGAATCCGCCGCCGTGCGCAAAGCCGCCAGCTCCTCGGCGGTCGGGGTCTGAAACAGGCCGTCCAGGCCCGAGGGGATGCGGAAGCGCTTGGTCGGCGGGTCGTCGATCGCCTCCATCTGCGGGAAGGCGGCCCACACGGCGTCGCGCATCCGCTCGGCGGTGCGACGGCCGACGTCCAGCGCCTGGGCCATCTCGTCCAGGGTCAGGCCTTCAGCCGAGCCGGCCAACATGCGGGCCAGGTCCAGCAGGCGGGTTGCTTTCTCGTGTCTCATGCGTTCCCCAAACAGACCCGCAGCTTACGACCGTTTCTGTCGCAATGCCCGCACATTCTGCGGATGTCGAGCCTGGAGAAGCCCCGGAGGAGCCTTGTATGTCGCGCTTTGCCTGCAGCCCCTGGGCTACCGCGCCCGTGAACTCGGCCATGATCTCGGCCGTGCTGGACTTCGCCGACATCCATCGCGACCTGGGCGGCGGCCGTACTCTGCGCCGGATCAGCCACGAACGCGCGGCGCGCGCCGACATCTTCCTGCTGCTCGGGCGCGACGCCGGGCGGGTCACCGACATCGGCCTGGTCTGGAACGATCGCGAGGACCAGATCGTCCGCGTCACCGACGACGCCGAGCTGCGTGATTCCCGGATGGCCGCCTGGGAAGAGGCTTTCGACCTGTTCGAGACCGAAGAGACCGACGAACTGGCCGAGCCGACACGCCTCGTCGCCTGAACCGGACCGCGCCGCCCACGCCCCTACCGCCTCCGCGTGCGGAAAAACGCGTCCATCTGCTCAAAATACGAGATCAGCCGCCGCGCAAAGCGGCGCCCGCCGGGCGCCGAACTTTGTGTTGCGGATTTATTTCAATGCCCCATTGCCGAAATGCGCAACTTCGATCCCCATGAATAGATCGGCTAGCATCCGATATATTTTTAGTACCCGCGTCAAAAATAAGAAAACGGGGAGAAAAACGCCATGGAGAAGGGAATCATCGCGCGTTCATAAATACAAAGAGGGGGCTACTAATGACTCAGCGTTTCAAACCCGCCCTGTTGGCGGGTATTTCGGCGCTATCGATTACTTTTGGATACTCTTCAGCGGCCTATGCCGCTGATGCGCCTGACAAGGCGCCAGATCAGACTGAAGTCGACACCATCATCGTTACCGGCACGCGCCAGACGGGTCTGCGCGTGATCGACAGCCCCGCCCCCGTCCAGGTCGTCGACACCAGCACGCTGGAACGCACCGGCGCGGTCGACCTGCGCCTTGGCCTCGCCAACCTGGTCCCGTCGTTCAACGCCCAGGCGTTCGGCGGCGACACCGCCAACCTGACCCTTTCGGCCCGCCTGCGCGGCCTCTCGCCCAACCAGGCCCTGGTGCTGGTCAACGGCAAACGCCGCCACACCACCGGCAACCTCGCCGTTCTCTCGGGCGTCTATCAGGGCGCCGCGGCGGCGGACCTGGGCTTCATCCCGATGGCCGGCATCGGCCGGATCGAAGTGCTGACGGACGGCGCCGCCGCCCAGTACGGCACCGACGCCATCGCCGGCGTCGTCAACATCATCCTGAAGAAGAACCCGTCGGGCGGCTCGATCTCGGCCACGGGCGGCGAATATTTCGACGGCGGCGGCAAGACGGCCGGCGGCTCGATCAATATCGGCATGGCGCCGACCGAGAACAGCTATCTGAACCTGACGGTCGAGAGCAAATACCACGGCTTCTCCAACCGCGGCCTGCCTGACCAACGCGTTTTCAATCCTGCCAGCCCCAGCTATTCGGCCGCCAACAACGCCGTCGAAAGCAAGATTCCGGGCTATCCGAACCTGAACCTGATCTCGGGCGACGCCGAGTATCGCCTGAACAATCTGGCCTTCAACGCCGGCGTCGAGCTGCCGGCCGACTTCGAGGTCTATTCATTCGGCACCCTAGGCCACAAGGACGCCTCGGCTTACGAAAACTACCGCCGCTACAACCGTATCCAGGGCAAGCAGGGCGCGGCCGACAGGCCTCTCCCGCTGGGCTTCAGCCCTCGTGAGCGGATCATCGAGGACGACTACGCCCTGACCCTGGGCGTCTCGGGCAAGCTGGCCGGCTGGGATCTCGACGTCTCGTCGACCTACGGCAAGGACGACATCGAGGTGCGTGTCGAGGATTCGGCCAACGCCAGCCTCTATGCCGATACCTCGACCCTGACGACCAAGGGCTTCACCCCGACCTCGTTCCACGCCGGCAGCTGGCGCACGACCCAGTGGACCAACAATATCGACCTGCGTCGCGGCTTCGACGTCGGCCTGTCGGCGCCGGTGGACGTCGCCGTCGGCTACGAACAGCGCCGCGATACCTACCGCATCGGCCAGGGCGACGCCGCCTCGACCTATAAGGAAGGCTCGCAGTCCTATCCGGGCTTCCAGAGCACCGACGCCGGCGGCCACGCCCGCACAAGCTGGGCGCTGTACGGCGACGTCGCCGCCACCCCGGTTCCGGAGTGGAAGATCGACGCGGCCGTCCGCTACGAGAAGTTCAGCGACTTCGGCGACACCACCGTGGCCAAGCTGACCAGCCGCTATGACTTCAGTGAGAAGTTCGCCATCCGCGGCACGGTCTCGACCGGCTTCCGCGCGCCGACCCTGGCGGAATCCTACTACTCGGCGACCAACGTCTCGCCGACCAGCGCCTTCGTGCAACTGGCGCCGAACTCGGCGGCTGCTCGCCTGCTGGGCATCGATGGGCTGAAGCCCGAGAAGTCGAAGAACTACAGCCTCGGCATCGTGGCCCACCCGATCCCGAAGATGACGGCGACGATCGACGCCTACCAGATCAACCTGAAGAACCGCATCTTCGGTTCCAGCTCGGTCTACGGCCTGCGTAACGGCGTCGTGGTCAACAGCAACGTCAACGCCGCGATCGCCGCCAACGGCAACGTGCTGGACAGCACGGTGGCCAGCACCGGCATCAACATCTTCTCGAACGGTCTGGACACCCGCACCCGCGGCCTGGACTTCGTGGTCGCCTATCCGACCGACCTGGGTGACATGGGCCGCATCGACTGGACGCTGTCGGGCAACTTCAACAAGACCAAGATCACCAAGGTCAAGGCCGCGCCGACGGCCCTGGCGACCACCAGCACCGCCTTCCCGTCGGGCCAGGTCCTGTTCGCCGGCAACGCCGCCTCGCTGCTCGAAAAGGCCGCGCCGAAGTACAAGATCGGCGTCAACGGCCTCTACACCTTCGGCAAGCTGTCGCTGTCGCTGACCGAGACCTTCTACGGCAAGGCCTCGGCCCTGTCCGACCCCGGCACCGGTCCGCTGCTCGACACCGTGGCCAGCAGCGCGGCGATCACCGACGCCGAGCTTTCGTACAAGTTCCCGGTCGGCGTCACCGCCGCGATTGGGGCCAACAACCTGTTCAACAAGTATCCGGACAAGTTCACGGCCGCGTTCCAGACCGCCTGTATCGCCTCGGGCAGCGGCTGCGTGACCCAGTACCCCGGTTTCTCGCCTTACGGCATCAACGGCGGCTACTACTACGGCCGACTGACCTACGCCTTCTAAGGCTTGGGCTCAGACTAAACGCGAGGGGGCGGGCCGAAAGGTCCGCCCCTTTTGCGTGGGAACGAAAATCATGGTTGTTCACCGCACGGCTTGATAAGATCGGGCATGGTCAAGCGCGCTAGCTCCAGTCCTTCGCATTCTCCCACAGGGGCATGGGGTAACCCTGTGTCGAAGGGCGGACAGATCACCTTGACCGAGGCGACAAAGGTTGTGGGCTCCTACTTTGGAAGCCGCGACCCCAAAGGCTCGACGCATCCAGCGCCACCCAATAGGTCGACCCCGCCTCGCAAGTGACTGAAAGCTCAACTCGCGACGTCTTCATCAACTGCCCGTTCGACCCGGAGTTCGCTCAAGGGTTTCAGGCGCTGGTCTTCTCCGTCATCGCATGCGGGTTCAGAGCTAGGTGCGCACGCGAAGCCGCCGATGCAGCCGAGAACCGCATCGACAAGATCTATCGAATTATCGAGCAGTGCCGATACGGCATCCACGATATCTCCCGGACCGAGTTGGACGACGTAAACGGCCTTCCTCGGTTCAACATGCCCCTGGAATTAGGAATCTTCCTCGGCGCAAAGCGTTTCGGCGGGCCGCTGCAGAAGAAGAAGTCCGCTTTGCTCATGGACCGTGAAGCGTACAGATTTCAGAAGTTCATTTCCGATCTGGGCGGGATAGACCCCGTTGCGCATGAATCTGATCCCCGCAGGATGGTGGAATGCGCCCGGGATTGGCTCATGACCGCATCAAGACGGGCTTCAATACCCGGCACACGAGCCGTTCTCGACTGCTACGACCAGTTCGTTGTGGCCCTGCCAGAACTGGCTCGTGATGCGAGATTAGATCCAGGGCGGATTCAGTATCCAGACTATGAGCGCCTGGTGATCGCCTGGGTGAAGCTCAGTAGGCAACGCGGCCTACTTTAGCCCCTGGAGCCCCTTGCCCATCCGGATCAACGGCACGCGGTAGCCGGTCGAGGTCACCGCCTCGAATGGCTCTATGTCGTGGTAGCCGCAAGCGCGATACAGCGGGACGCCGCCCATGGTGGCGGCCATCTCCACACGGCTGAAGCCCTCGGCGCGAGCGGCGGCCTCGCAGGCGTCCAGGACGAGCCGGCCGACGCCTTTGCGGGTATGGTCAGGGTGGGTGTACATCGCCCTCACCCGCGCCGCGTCGACCTTCGGATCCAGCAGCGCCGCGTCGCGCCCAGCCGAGTGATCGCCGCCGAACAGCGTGGCCCGCCGGCTCCAGCCGCCGCATCCGGCGATCTCCCCGGAATCCTCGACCACGAAATAGGCGCCGTCGGCGATCAACTGCGTATCCAGACCCATGATCTCGAATGAGGCCTTCACGCCCTCCGGCGGCAGGAACGCCCGCAGCAGTTCGCCGATCGCGCGATCCATCAGGGCCGACAGGACGGGCACGTCCTCCGGGACCGCGAGACGCAGGGTCAGGTCGCTCTTGGCGTCGTGTTCGGACGAATTCATAGCGACTCCATCGCGGCGTGGCGGGGGTTCAGAAAACAGGGATTCGGCATGAGGTCGGACAATGTTCCGCCCCCGCTCACCGATCGCTCACTGACCGCCTGAGGCGCCCAATGGCGAGGCGTCTAACATGTCAGTCCGCGTCTCGACTGAAAACGGATTGCTTCAGCGGGGCCATGATTTCGAGATGGCGACGTTCCGGCGCGGCAGGGTCCGCCGGCCTCGAGCTCGGCGCCTTCAGGCGCCGGCCGATAACAGACGGGCGGGGATCGTTATGAGTGGATTGGACGCGTCTTCGGCGGGTGGAGTTCTCACACGCCGTCGGTTCTTCGAAAGTTTGGCCGCTGTCGGCGGCATGTCGCTGGTTCTGTCGGGGATGGAAGCCCTCGGCTACGGCATGGCCTCGGCCACGGAGTTGCCGCCGGAGCTGACGGGCGGCGCCAAGAACACCAAGATCGTCATCCTGGGCGCGGGCCTGGCGGGCATGACCGCCGCCTACGAACTGAGTAAGGCCGGCTATCAGGTGCAGGTGCTTGAGGCCCGCTCCTTCGCCGGTGGCCGCTGCCAGACCGCCCGCAAGGGCTTCAAGCACACAGACCTGATCGGCCATGAGCAGACCTGCGAGTTCGACGAGGGCCAGTATATCAACCACGGTCCGTGGCGGATCCCGTATCACCACCGCTCGACCCTACACTACACCAAGAAGTTCGGCGTGCCGCTGGAGAGCTTCGTCAACGATAACGACGCGTCCTATGTCTATTTCGAGAAGGCGTCGGGGCCTCTGGCCGGCAAGCCGGTGCGCAAGGGTGAGATCGCCGCCGACATCCGCGGCTACACCGCCGAACTGGTCGCCAAGGCCGCCAGCCAGGGCCAGTTGGACGCGCCGCTGACCGGCATCGATCGCGAGAAGTTCGTCTCCTACCTCGTCACCGAAGGCCGGCTGTCCAAGGACCTCGCCTACAAGGGCACCGAAGGGCGCGGCTTCTCCGTCCATCCCGGCGCGGGCGTCGACCCCGGCCCCGGCAAGGAATTGCCGCCCTTCGCCTTCAAGGACGTGCTCGACAGCAACGCCTGGCGGGTGCTGAGCTCGGTCACCGGCTACGAGCAGCAGCGCACCATGCTGCAGCCTATCGGCGGCATGGACCAGATCGCCAAGGCCTTCGAAAAGCAGGTCGGGTCGATGATCCGCTACGGGGCGGTCGTCGAGAAGATCAAGCAGTCGCCCACCGGCGTGACGGTCTCGTACAAGGGCGCCGACGGCAAGAAGGCCGAGGTCACCGCTGACTACTGCCTGTGCACCATCCCGCTCAGCGTGCTGAAGCAGATCGACCTGGACGCCTCGGCCCCTTTCAAGGCGGCGATGGAGGGCGTGGCCTATGCGCCGGTCAACAAGATCGGCCTGCAGATGAAGAGCCGCTTCTGGGAGGACAACCACCACATCTACGGCGGCCACATCTACAACGACATCCCCGGGATCAACACGATCACCCTGCCCTCCTGCGGCTGGCAGGGACAGAAGGGCGTGCTCCTGGGTTACTACGCCTTCGGCGGCGAGGCGGCGCGGATCAGCGCCAAGACCCCGGCCGAGCGCGCCGCCTTCGCCGTGGCGGCGGGTCAAAAGATCTTCCCGGAATACGCCGAGAACTTCGACAACGCCTTCTCCTTCAGCTGGCACCTGGCCGAGTACAATCTGGGCGGCTGGGCCGAATGGAGCGAAGGCGGCCGCAAAAACAGCTATCCGACACTGTGCGAGCCGGACGGCCGCCTGTACCTGGCCGGCGAGCACCTCAGCTATCTGGGCGGCTGGCAGGCTGGGGCCATCGAGTCCGCCTGGCAGCAGATCGGCAAGATCCACGCCCGCGTGTCGCAAGCCTGAGACCCGAAAAGATGATGAGCAAAGCTATCCACCTTGCCGCCCTTTTCACGGCTCTCACCGTTCCCGCGCTCGCCTCGGCCGCCACGCCGCAATCTCAGTTCTTGGACAACTGTTCGGCCTGTCACCAGGCGACGGGCAAGGGCATCAAGGGCGCCTTCCCGGCCTTGGCCGGCTCGCCGCTCGTGCAGGGCGATCCGAAGATCGTCATAACCACGGTGCTGAATGGCCGCGCGGGCATGCCTGCGTTCAAGGACGACCTGACAGACGCGGATCTGGCGGCCATCCTGACGTATGTTCGCGGTTCGTGGGGCAACAAGGCCTCGGCCATCAAGCCCGCGGACGTCGTGGCCGCCCGCAACGCGGCCAAGGCCGCCGCCAAGGCGCGCGGCCTGCAGGCCCACTAACCGAAGCGTGACCGCCGAATTTGGATACCGGCTTCGGCGCCCGTCACGCGTCAATGTTTGAATTCCACAGGGAGAAGACATCATGAAACGCCTCATCGCCGTCGCCTTCGGCGTCGCCGCCCTCGCCGGCGCCGCCCACGCCCAGGAGATCGTCCGCGGCGGCGACCCCAAGTCGCCCATCGCCAGCGTGGTCACCGTCCCGGCCGGCTACGACACGATCTATGTCAGCGGCATGACCCCGCCGGTCATCGACGAGAAGGCCACCGGCGTGGCCAAGTTCGGGGACACCAAGACCCAGACCCTGGGCGTGCTGGGCCGCATCGAGGCCACCCTGAAGGCGCAGGGCGCGACCATGGCCGACGTCGTGATGATGCGCGTTCTGCTGGTCGGCGACCCGGCCAAGGACGGCAAAATGGACTTCATGGGCATGATGGAGGCCTACAAGACCTACTTCGGCACGGCGGCCCAACCCAACAAGCCCTCGCGCGTCACCAGCCAGGTGGCGTCCCTGGTCGCCGACGGCATGTTGGTCGAGATCGAGGTCCAGGCGGCCAAGAAGCACTGAGGGCCCGTCCCTTGAATTTCACCGTTACGCGAAATTAATTTCGTGACAACGTTGTCAAGGGCGATCCAAACGGCTATATGGAAATCAGCCCTTTCGGGCGTTTCCTCCCAATGACTCGGCCGCCTTCTTCTCCTGGAAGGCGGCCGTTCTTTTGTCTGGAGCTCGGCTCAGGCCGAGATATTGACCAGCACGCCCGTCAGTTCGCCGGTAGCCTGACCTAGCGCTGCGCCCGCAGCGGCCGTCGCCTTGGCGTTGGTCTGGGCTACCGCCAGCTGCGTCAGGTCGACGATCGGCGCGGCCGCCTCGCTCGAAGCCGCCGGGCGCGGCGTGTACTGGGCGGTGTTGGTGGCGGAAACCTGCACGGCGCGTTCCTTTCAGGATCGACGGCAATCTGGTCGCCAAGCCCTTAAACAGACCCGACCAAACAGGGTTAACCCTCAGGCCGTGACGATCCGCCCATCCCTCGCCTCGACCGGCCAGGGCGTCAGCTTCGCTCCGACACAGGGTCCGCCAACGCAGGCGCCCGCTTCAACCGTGAACACCGCTCCGTGCCACGAGCACAGGATCAACTCGCCGTCCGGCGTCAGGTAGCGGTCCAGCTCCTGGGCCAAGGGCAGACCGGCGTGCGGGCAGCGGTCGACATAGCCGAACACCGCCTCGCCTCGGCGCACCACGAAGCCGTGGAAGCGCGCCTCGCCGATCTGGAGAACGTAGTTCCGCGCCTTGCCGTCGGCGATCAGGTCCAGCGGGCCGAGATTGATCCCGGCCCGCGTTTCCCAGATCCGGCCTACTGCCGCGACGGCGAGCTCTTCAGGTCCTTCTAGGCTCAAACCCGCTCGACCGTCTGCTCGATGGCGCCGAAGATCGAGTGGCCCTTGGCGTCCTTCATCTCGATGCGGATGGTGTCGTCGCCCAGCAGGAAAGGCGTCTTGGCCGCGCCGGTCAGGATGGTCTCGACCGTACGCAGCTCGGCCAGACACGAATAGCCGACCCCGCCTTCGCTGATCGCCTTGCCGGGGCCGCCGTCCTCGCCACGGTTGGAGACGGTACCCGAGCCGACGATGGTGCCGGCGCTCAACGACCGGGTCTTGGCCGCGTGGGCCACCAGGGTCCCGAAGTCGAAGGTCATGTCGACGCCGGCGTCGGCCTTGCCGAAGTCCTTGCCGTCCAGTTCGACCAGCAGGGCTCCGTGCAGCTTGCCGTCCTTCCAGGCTTCGCCCAGCGCGTCCGGCGACACCGCCACCGGCGAGAAGGCGCTGGCGGGTTTGGACTGCACGAAGCCGAAGCCCTTGGCCAGCTCGCCCGGGATCAGGTTGCGCAGGGAGACGTCGTTGCAGAGCATGATCAGGCGAATAGCGGCCAGGGCCTCCTCGCGGGTCGCGCCCAGCGGCACGTCATCGACGATCACGGCGACCTCGCCCTCCAGGTCGCAGCCCCAGGAGGCGTCGGCCAGCGGGATCGGATCGCGGGGGGCCAGGAAACCGTCGGACGCGCCCTGATACATCAGGGGATCGGTCCAGAAGCTCTCGGGCATCTCCGCGCCGCGCGCCTGACGCACCAGCTGCACGTGGTTCACATAGGCCGAGCCGTCGACCCACTGGAACGCGCGCGGCAACGGGCTCAGAGCGTCGTGCTCATGGAACCGCTCCTTCGGCACCGAACCGTGCTCGAGGCTGTCGGCCAGCCCCTGCAACATCGGCCCGCAGCGCGTCCAGTCGTCCAGCGCGGCCTGCAAGGTCGGCGCGATGGTCCCGGCGTCCGTGAACCAGGCCAGGTCGTTGGAGACCACCACAAGCCGGCCGTCACGGCAGCCCTTGAGAGACGCGAGCTTCATGGGCGCTTCCTCTATTCTCGTTCTTGTTACGGCAGGCGGGCTTTGGGAAAGCCCGCCCAGCACGCGTCATAGTCACCCTGAAGCGCGGAAGTCTCCAGAGCGAACTTCGTCGGCCGGATCACCCAGCGGCTTTCGAACATGAAGGCCATGGTCCCGTCGATCTTGTGGGCCCCCAGTTCGGCCTCCGTCGCCTTGCTGTGGCTGGCGACGTCGGGACCGTGGTCGCTCATGCAGTTGTGCAGGCTGGATCCGCCCGGCGAGAAGCCGCCCTCCTTGGCGTCATAGGCGCCGTGGACCAGGCCCATGAACTCGCTCATCACGTTGCGGTGGAACCAGGGCGGGCGGAAGGTGTGCTCGGCCACCATCCAGCGCGGCGGGAAGATCACGAAGTCGCAATTGGCCGTCCCCGGCGTGTCGCTGGGCGAAGTCAGGACCGTGAAGATCGACGGATCGGGGTGGTCGAAGCTGACCGTGTTGATCGTGTTGAAGCGCGACAGTTCGTAGCGGTACGGCGCGAGGTTGCCGTGCCAGGCCACGACGTCCAGCGGGCTGTGATCCCACGCGGCGGCCCACAGCGATCCTTGAAACTTCTGGATGACGAGGGTGGGTTCGTCCACGTCCTCGAACGCCGCGACGGGGGTCTCGAAGTCGCGCGGATTGGCCAGGCCGTTGGAGCCGATCGGCCCCAGGTCCGGCAGCTTGAACGCCGCGCCATAGTTCTCGCAGACATAGCCGCGCGAGGGACCGTCGACCTCGACGCGGAACCGCACGCCGCGCGGGATCACCGCGATGTGGCCCGGACCCGCCGTCAGCACGCCCAGCTCGGTGACCAGGGTCAGCACGCCCTGCTGCGGGACGATCAAGAGCTCGCCATCGGCGTCGTAGAACACGCGGTTCTTCATCGAGGCGTTGGCCGCATAGATGTGAACGCCGATCCCATTGAGCGTCGCCGCGTCGGCGTTGCCCGCCAGGGTGACGAGGCCGTCGACGAAGTCCGTTGGCGCGGCCGGGATCTCCAGCGGGTTCCAACGCAGGCGGTTGGGCGTCACCGGCCCGCCGAACGCCGAGACCAGCCTGTCCTGGACGTAGGGCGCGTACGGGCCGTGTCCGGCGCTGGGCCTCAAACGATAAAGCCAGCTGCGCTTGTTTTCATGGCGGGGCGCGGTGAAGGCGGTGCCGGACAGCTGCTCGGCATAGAGGCCGAACGGCACGCGCTGCGGCGAGTTCTGGCCCACCGGCAGCGCGCCGGCCACGGCCTCTGTGGCGAAGTGGGCGCCGAAGCCGGTTTGGTAGCGGAGGTCCATGTGCGTTCCGAGCCCAATTTTCTTGTCATCCCGGACGCCCCTAGAGGGCGATCCGGGACCCAGGGGCCGGCGCACCGCGGTGGCCCCTGGGTCCCGGCTCTACGCTACGCTTCGGCCGGGATGACAACGAAGAGCATTGCGAGCGCTGGGCTTAAGCCTCGACCGTGATCACGCCACGGCGGATCTGGTCCAGCTCGATGCTCTCGAACAGGGCCTGGAAGTTGCCGTTGCCGAAGCCCTGGTTGCCCTTGCGCTGGATGATCTCGAAGAAGATCGGGCCGAACAGGTTCTCGGTGAAGATCTGCAGCAGCAGGCCTTCCTCGCCAACATTTCCGTCCAGCAGGATGCGGTTCCTCTTCAGGCGCTCCAGGTCCTCGCCGTGGCCGGGCACGCGCTTGTCGACCAGCTCGTAATAGGTCTCGATCGTGTCCTGCAGCTTGACGCCGCGGGCGCGCAGGCGCTCGACGGTGTCGTAGATATTGTCCGTGGTCAGGGCCAAGTGCTGGATGCCCTCGCCGTTATACTGGCGGATGAACTCCTCGATCTGGCTCTTGTCGTCCTGGCTCTCGTTCAGCGGGATGCGGATGGCCTTGTCGGGCGCGATCATCGCCTGGCTGAACAGGCCCGTGGCCTGGCCCTTGATGTCGAAATACTTCTGCTCCTCGAAGCCGAAGACGTCGCGATAGAAGGTCGACCAGGTGCGCATCTGGCCGCGCTTGACGTTGTGGGTCAGGTGGTCGAGCAGATCGAGGCCGACATTGTTGGCCGCTTCGGCCTCGGCCGCGCCGGCCACCGGGGTCCAGCTGGCGAACACCGCGTCCGCGCCTTCGACCAGGTAGAGCATCGAGCCGCCAATGCCTTCCAGCACCCGCGCGCCCTCACCCAGCACCGTGGCTGAAGCGTCGGCCGCCACGGCGCCGCGTTTCAGAGCCTCGGCATAGGCCTGCTCGACGTCGGCGACGCCGAACGCCATGCCGTTGGCCGAAGGGCCGTGGGCGGCGCGGAACGCGGCCACCTGGCCGGTCGCCTCGTCATTGACCAGCAGGTTTATTCTACCTTGCTTGTAGCGGGTCACGGCCTTGGTCGGGTGGGTCGAGGCGGCCACGAAGCCCATCTGTTCGAACAGGCCCTTCATGGCGGCCGGCTCGGGGCTGGTGAACTCGACGAAGACGAAGCCGTCGAGGCCGAGCGGGTTGTCTTGGGTCACGGTCATGCGGCTTCTCCCTGCAGGCAGGCGTTCAGCGCCCGCGCGAATGTGTCGATGTTCTCAACGGTCAGGCCGGCCAGATTGATGCGGCCAGAACCCGCCATGTAGATCGCGTGGTCCTCGCGCAGTGTCGCGACCTGGGCCGGCGACAGCGGCAGCAGGGCGAACAGGCCGTGTTGACCGGCCAGCGGCGCCAGCAGCGGAACCGCCGTCGCCAGGCGCTGGCGCAGGTGGGCCACACGCGTGCGCATGGCGTCCAGTTCGGACTTCCACAGCGCCGTGAGCGTTTCGGATTCCAGGATGATCCGAACCGTGGCGGCGCCGTGATCCGGCGGCATAGACCAGTTGGTGCGCGCGAGGGCCCGGATGTTGCTGGCGGCTAGATCGAGCGTCGCCGCGTCGCGGGTCAGGGTGTAGAGCGCGCCGACCCGCTCGCGGTAGAGGCCGAAATTCTTGTCGCAGGAATAGGCCAGCAGGCCGTCCACGGCGGCGGCCAGAACCAGACGCATGCCCGCCGCGTCTTCCTCGAGCCCCAGGCCCAGGCCCTGATAGGCCAGGTCGATCAGCGGGACGATCCCCTTTCGCGCCACCCGTTCGGCGATCGCCGCCCATTGCTCCAGGCTGTAGTCGGCGCCCGACGGGTTATGGCAGCAGGCGTGCAGCAGCACCGCGTCCCCGGCCCGCGCGGTCTCCAGCGCCGCCATCATCTCGTCGAAGCCGATGCGCTGGGCGCGCTGGTCGTAGTGGCGGAAGGTGACGGTCTCGATCCCCAGCTGGTCCAGGATCTGGGTGTGGTTGGGCCAGGTCGCCGCGCCGATGAACATGCGGATGTCCGGCTTGGCGGCCTTCAGCAGCTCGCAGGCCAAGCGCACCGCGCCGGTGCCGCCGGGCGTCTGCACGCCGAACATCTCGTGGGAAGTCGCGTCGCCGAAGATGATCGGCTTCAGCAGGTCCAGAAAGCCGATGTCGCCCTCCGGGCCAAGATACGACTTGGTGGTCTGGGTGTTCAGCAGGATCCGTTCGGCGGCCTTGACGGCCTCCAACACCGGCGTCGCGCCATGGTCGTCGCGGAACACGCCCACGCCCAGGTCGATCTTCCCGGGGCGCGGATCGCGGCGATAGAGGCCGATCAACGACAGCAGGGAGTCCGGGGCCTGGAGCGTCAGGCCGGTGAACACGGAGGAGGTCATGGCGCATTCCGGATGGATGTCGGAAGGCAGCTTATCGCGAGCCTGAAGTCAGAACGTGGCGATGATGACCAGGATATGCACCCTCATGGTCACATCATGCCAGTGATATCGCTAAAACTGGCCGAATACGATCACTCCAGATAGTCCAGCGGCAGGGCGGTGGAATCCTTGATCGTGTCCAGCACGAACGACGAGCGAATGTCCTTGACCGAGGGCATCTTCAGCAGGCGCTTCATGGTGAAGTCGGCATAGGCGTCGAGATTGGGCACGGCCACCTTCAGCAGGTAGTCGAAACTGCCGGTCATCACGTGGCAACTGACCACCTCGGGCTGGCGCAGCACGGCCTGCTGGAAAGCTTCCGCCGCGCCCTCCACGTGGTTCACCTGCACCTCGACATAGGCCAGGACGTCCAGCTTGGCCTTGCGCCGGTCCAGCAGGGCGACATAGCCGCTGATCAGCCCCGACGCCTCCAACTGCTTGACCCGGCGCAGGCATGGGCTGGGCGACAGCCCCACCCGCTCGGCCAGGTCGACGTTCGAGATCTTGCCGTCCTCCTGCAGGATCTGCAGAATCTTCCGATCGGCGCGGGTGAGCTTCATCGTGACCGGTTCAGGCTAAGCGTTGGCAGATCATGACAGTCTATCGCGCTTTCCGGTCCGAGAGGAGACGAGCCTTGCCAGCGGCGCCTGTTGAGGCTCTACCATGGGGCGAGACGAAGGTCGCCGAGGGAGGGCCGCCGTGATCTACGCAAAGGCCGCCGCCTATCTGGTCGGGTGGATGTTCCTGGCCGTCGTGCTGATGCGGGTGGTCGTCGGACCGCTGTGGGGCTCCGGCACGGACCTTGGCCTGATCGCCGCGCCCGCCGCCTTCGCCGCCGGCGTCCTGGCGCTGGGCTGGCTGGCCCGCCTTCTGCTCCGCGACCTCTCCAAGACCATGACGACATCGCCCAAGGATTCCGAATGACCGACAGTCCGTTCGCATCGCCCTCGCGCAAGCTCAAGGCGCCGTTCCAGAAGCAGGGCCAGATGATCCTGATTGGCGTCGTCGCGGTGCTGATCCTTCTGCTGGGCTCGTGCAGCGTGCTATCGCACAGCACGACGGTCGAGCCGGGCAATGTCGGGGTGAAGATCCGCACCCTGGGCTCGTCGGCTGGCGTCGCGCCCGAGCCCCTTCCCGCCCGCTGGTACTTCCGCGGGATCGGCGAGCGGATCATCCAGTACCCGGTGATCCAGCGCACCTACAGCTACACACGCGAGAAGGACGAGCGCGGCAACGAGAACGAGGAGATCACCTTCTCCGACAACACCGGCCTGCCGATGACGGCCGACATCTCGGTGACCCTGCAGGTCAATCCGGCCTCCGCCCCGAACCTCTACCAGACCTATCGCCTGTCGTTCGACCAGCTGCTGGACGGGCCCATCCGCAACGACGTCCGCTCGGCCGTCGCCGCCGAGGCCGAGAAGGTCGGGGTCGAGACCCTCTACAGCGGCGGCCGCCAGCAGGTGATCCAGCGCGCCTATGCACGCGTGGCCACCAAGTGGGCGCGCCATGGCGTGACGGTCTCGCAGCTCGACTGGATCGGCTCCATCCGCTACCCGACCGCCATCATCCAGCAGATGCAGGCCAAGACCCAGCTGGAGCAGGAGGCCCTGGCCGCCAAGGCGCTGGAAGCCAAGGAAACCGCCCTGGCCAACGCCGCCATCGCCCGCGCGCGCGGCGAGGCCGAGTCGATCCGCATCAAGGGCGAAGCCCTGCGCGCCAACCCGCAGGTGCTCCAGCAACTGGCCATCGAGAAGTGGAACGGCGAGCTGCCGAAGGTCACCGGCGGCTCCACGCCCTTCGTCAAGATCGACTAGAAGCCGCCCCAAAAGGCGCGCGGGTCGCCGCCTGGTTCCCGCGCGCCCGCACAGGAGTCGCGGTCGATCCGCCGCGCGAACATGCCGGCCGCGCCAGATGGCGAAAACTTCATGAGATATAATTAAGTACCCAGATGCGGCGTTTTACAGAATAGCGCACCCCGAAGGCCGAATACACACGGCTGCGATCTAGAACTGGGGGCGCACTTGAAAAACGTTGAACTATATGGGGCCGGAGAGCCTACACATCGTCGCACGTGGACGGCGGCTGCCATACCGCTAATTATAGTCTTCTTCGTCCTGGGCCAGCTCGTCACGATCTTCGGCGTGTTGAAGCCGATAGGCTTCCACCAGGCTGACCTCGAGACCCAATGGCTGCCGATGGTCATCCAACTGGTCGGCTTCGGCGTCACCGCGCTGCTCCTGCTCGCTTGGGTCCGCCTGTTCGAGCGCCGCTCACCGATCGTTCTGGGCCTCAACGGCCGGTTTGTTCAGCGGTACGCCCGAGGCCTGCTGGTCGGCGCGGGCTTCCTGTTCGCGGTGATCGGCCTGATCTGGGCGACGGGCGGGTATCGTATTGAGGGACACGGCGTGTGGACCGCGCCATCGCCAATGCTGTTCCTGCCCATCCTCGCCCTGTTCGGCGGCTTCATGATCCAGGGCGGGACTGAAGAGCTGCTGATGCGCGGCTGGCTGATGCAACTTGTCGCTTCGCGCCACGGCCTCGCCGCCGCGATCGTCATCAACGCCCTGCTGTTCGCGATCATGCATGGCGGCAACATCGCCCCCTCGAAGGAGCTGGCCCTGGCCTTGGCCAATCTGGTGCTCTTCGCCGTGATGATCAGCCTCTACGCAATCAAGGAAGGCTCGCTGTGGGGCGTCTGCGCCTGGCACACCGCCTGGAACTGGCTGCTGGGCGTCGGCTTTGGCCTCGAAGTCAGCGGCGGCCGTATCGCGGTCCAGAGCCTGGTCATCGACCTTGCGCCCAAGGCCAGCGCGCCCTGGTGGCTGACCGGCGGCGCCTTCGGTCCAGAGGCCAGCGTCGCGACCACCGTCGTTCTGTTCGGCGGCTCCATCTATCTCGCGGCGACCGGCGCACTGACGACGGCTCGCGCCCGCGCCGTTCCATCATGCTCGGGGCTACGCACCTAGACCGCGAGCGCTAGGGCAGGCTCGCAGGGCAAGCCCCGCCCGAATTCGCTACGGCGCCGCCTTCACCGCTTCGACCTCCGCGCCCAGCCAAGCCTTCCGGAACGCCAGCTGCGCCTCTGTCGGCTTCAGGTCTGCCTTTTCGTAGCGAACGACTTCCAGGGTCGGGTCGGCGGCGACCTTCAGCGGGGCCTCGCGGGCCTGGCCGCGCTGGACGAACTTCACGGTGGTGGCCTCGTCGGGCTTCAAGCGCTCCAGGGCGTCGGTCCAGTCGCCTTCATTGGCGAACTCGAAGCGTCCGATGCTGACGATCCGGTCGCCGACCTCGACGCCGGCGGCGTAGAGGGGGCTGTTCGGAACCGGCGGGGCGTCAAGGATCACGTCTGTCCCGCTGACCTTGACGCGCGATGCGCCCAGCCAGGCCTTCTTCGGCGACTTGGGCCGCAGCTTCAGGCCGGCCTGATCCAGCAGAGGGCCAAAGTCCGGCAGAGCCGAGCCCTCGATGCTGGCCTTGAAGAACCCGTCGGCGAAGGCCTGGTCACCCGTCGTCCTGGCCAGGGCCGCGCGGGCGTCGGCGGGCTTGTAGGCCTTCTCGTTGACGCCGTGCGCGCGCCACATCTGCTTCATGAAGTCGTCCAGACTGAGCGGCTTTTCGCGCCCGCGCAGCTGCAGATCCAGAGCCAGGCCAATCACCGCGCCGTACGGATAGTACGAGGTGAAGATGTTCGGATTGGTCGGATCCAGCGCCGCGGCGGCGTCGACGAACGGCGCGCGCAGGCTCATCTCTTGCGGCGAACCGTAGAGGCGGCCAGGACCCGTAACCACGCCGTTCAGCGTGCCCGACAGGCCGGTGAGGAACTCGTCCACCGTGGACTGGCCCGCGCGGCGGATCAGCAGCGGGCCGTAATACTGAGTAAAGCCCTCGGCGAGCCATAGCGACGGGGTCGGGTTGGCCTTGGTGAAGTCGAACGGCTCCAGTTCGGCCGGGCGGATGCGCTCCACGTTCCAGGCGTGGAAAAACTCGTGGCTGGCCGTGCCCAGCTGGCTGAAATTGCCCCGGAACAGCGAGCGCGGTTGGCTGATGAAGGTCGAGTTGCGGTGCTCCATGCCGTCGCCGGTGATCTGCGGCATGTAGTCGGCGATGAAGGTGTATTCGCCGTGGTCGAACTTCGGCAGCTCGCCGAACACCTTGATGTGCTGGGGCACGATGGCCTTCAGTTTCTCGACGAACTTGTCGGCGTCCTCGTCCGTGCCCGGATTATGCAGCGCCAGGCGGAAGGTGTAGGTGCGGCCGCTGTCGGTGACCTGCCACTCGCGCACCGTCAGGGCGCTGATCTCGGTCGGGCTGTCCATGAAGTACTGGAGGTTCGGCGCCCAGAACGCATCGGCCTCACCGGCGACGGCGGGCAGTTGCGTGGCGATCTTCCAGCTAGGATCGGCGCGCTTGAAGCGCACGCGGATCGCCTTGTCGTCATAGCCCTGGGCCCACAGGAAGGTGGCCGGCATGTTCAGGTGCGCGTGGGTCGTGTCGACCTGCGAATAGGTGCCGTCGCCGCGGTCAGCATAGAGCGTATAGGTCACCTTCACCGTGCCGTCGTGGCCCTCAACGGTCCAGCCGTAGGGCTCGCCGCGCTCCAGCTTCAGCGGCTTGCCCGCGCCGTCGACGGCGCTGACCTGGTAGACGTTTTTGGCGAACTCGTGGATCGCGTAGCGGCCAGGCGACGAGCGCGACATGCGCACCTTTAGCGGGCCTTTGGGCACGTTGCGGAAGGTGGCGACGACCTTGGCCTCGTGGTGGCGGGCGTTCTCGAACGAGACCTCGTACTGCACGGGCGCATTGGCGCCCGGATCCTTGTCCGCCGCCGGAGCGGCCGAAGCCGAGGCCGCCAACAACGCCAGCCCCGACAGGCCGTACAGGAACTTCCGCATGCGCTCTCCCCCGTCGCGAACGTCGCGATCGAAGGCGGCACTCTGGCCAAGCGGAACTGGAGTCGCAAGCAAGCCCGCGACGCAAAACGCCCCGGGATTTCTCCCAGGGCGTTTCGCGTGCGTTTAAGTTCACTTGGGCCGTTCGGAAGGATCCCGCTTGGGGTCTTCCTTTCAGTTGGCCAGACGGCGCAGGAACGACGGAATTTCCAGGTCCTCGCCGTCGTCGGTCTGCGGGGCCTCGATCGGCTGCAGCTGCGGGCGGGCGCTCTGGGCCGAACGAGCCTGCGGCTGCGGAGCCGACGAAGCCTGCTGCTCGTAGCGCTGACGGCCACCGCCGAACATCGAGAAGAACCCGCCGCCCTGCTTCTGGGGGCGACGCTCTTCGTAGTAGTTGTTCTCCGGGAACAGCGGCTCTTCGGCGACTTCATCGACCATCGGGTCGACGATGCGGGTCACCCGGGCCGAAGGCGCGGAAATACGTGGTTCTTCAGCTACACGGGGTTCGTCGTAATAGAGCTCGGCTTCCGCTTCCTGAGGCGCCGACATGACGACCTCGGGCTCCTGGGCGGGCTCGGGCGCGAAGGCCGACGACGGGCGCTCGACGGGGCGAGCGGCTTCGTAGCGGGCGGTCGGTCGGGCCGGTTCCGGTTGCGGCGCCGGAGCGCGCGCGGTGTCGGCGATCAACGGCTGGGTCGTGATGTTGCGCGAGACGGGCTTAGGCTCGATCTGGGCGATCGAGGCGCCGTCCATGCCGGTGGCGACCACCGAGACCCGGATCACGCCTTCCAGCGACGGATCGAAGGCCGCGCCGAAGATGATGTTGGCTTCCGGATCAACCTGGTCCGAGATCGCGTTGGCGGCCTCGTCGACTTCCAGCAGGGTCATGTCCATGCCGCCAGTCACGTTGACCAGCACGGCCTTGGCGCCCTTCAGCGAAACTTCGTCCAGCAGCGGGTTGGCGATGGCGTTCTGAGCGGCCATCAGGGCGCGGTCTTCGCCGGCGCCCTCGCCGGTCCCCATCATCGCCTTGCCCATCTCGGTCATGACCGTGCGGACGTCGGCGAAGTCGAGGTTGATCAGGCCCGGCAGGACCATCAGGTCGGTGATCGAGCGAACGCCCGAGTGCAGCACCTGGTCGGCCATGCCGAAGGCTTCGGCGAAGGTCGTGCGTTCGTTGGCGACGCGGAAAAGGTTCTGGTTCGGAATGACGATCAGGGTGTCGACGTAGCGCTGCAGCTCCTGGATCCCGCTGTCGGCCAGACGCATGCGGTGACGACCTTCGAAGTGGAAGGGCTTGGTCACGACGCCGACGGTCAGGATGCCGCGCTCACGGGCGCACTTGGCGATGATCGGGGCCGCGCCGGTGCCGGTGCCGCCGCCCATGCCGGCGGTGATGAAGACCATATGGGCGCCGTCGAGGTGCTCGCCGATCTCCGGAAAGCTCTCTTCAGCGGCGCTCATGCCGACTTCAGGATGCGCGCCGGCGCCCAGGCCCTGCGTGATCTGCACGCCCAGCTGGATGCGGCGGTCCGTCTTGGCGAACTGCAGCTGCTGTGCGTCGGTGTTGGCCACTACGAATTCAACACCTTCGAGGCCCGCCTCGATCATGTTGTTCACAGCGTTGCCGCCAGCGCCGCCGACACCAAACACCACGATACGCGGCTTCAGCTCGGTCGTACGCGGCGCGGAAAGAGAAATAGCCATGGGACCCTCGCGTCCTTAACGCCGAAATCGTCGAACTAGACCTCGGCGACACCCGATCGCCCAGGATTGCCTCGACGATCGTGTTAACAGAACAACCACCATCGTTAATCGGCAGTTAACTGCATAATCTGAGTCGTGATCTGGTCGAGCGCGACCGTGGGATAAATTGTGGTCTATCAACAGAATCTCTTGGCGAACCAAGGGTTCCGCTGGGGATCCACAGGCGCGTGCGACCGAACGACGCTGAACGCCAATTCTGGAGACTATAGGCTGACTCGGGCAGCAAAAGGCCCGGTCGATACGATCGACCGGGCCCAAGGTGTTAAACTGTAGAGTTACTCACGCTTTAACTTCGAGCGCTGAAACAGCGGCGCTTTAGAGGTTGTCCCTCAGCCAGGCGGCGGCCTTGGCCATCGGGCTGGCGTTCGGATCCAGCGGACGCTTGCGCGACACATTGCCGGCCAGCGCCTTGCTCGACACCGCTTCGCGCGGGCCGAAGGCGGTGCGGTGCAAGGTGCCGGCGGCGGCGCAGAAGGCGGGACCCGAGGCGGCGTCGGCTAGGTGCGGCACCCGGCGCGGACGGCCCAGGCGGACCGGGCGATCGAACACGCGCACGGCGACTTCGCGGACGCCGGCCAGCTGGCTGGCGCCGCCCGTCAGGACGATGCCCGCGCCCGGCTCGACCGGCGCGCCCGAGGCCTTCAGGCGCTCGCGCAGCAGTTCCAGGGTCTCTTCGACGCGCGGCTGGATGATGCCCTTGAGCAGAGAACGCGGCGCGATCACCGGACCGGCGCCCGGATCGTCGCCGCGCGGCGGCGCCTCGATCATCTCGCGGTCCTCGTTGGCCGAGGCGATCGCCGAACCGTGTAGGGTCTTGATGCGCTCGGCGCCGACCACCGAGGTCTGCAGGCCGCGCGCGATGTCCTGGGTGACATGCGCGCCACCGACGGCCAGACTGTCGACGTGGCAGAGCGCGCCGTTGTTGAACACGGCGACCGAGGTCGAGCCGCCGCCCATGTCGATGCAGACCGCGCCCAGGTCCATCTCGTCCTCTTCCAGGGCCGCCAGGGCCGAGGCGAACGGCGCGGCGACCACGCCCTCGAAGGACAGGTGAGCGCGTTCAACGCAGTGGGCCAGCGTGTGGAAGATGTTCTCGTTGACCGAGACCACGAGCAACTCGAGACCCAGCGAGCGGCCGAACATGGCGCGCGGATCACGGATGCCGCGCTGGCCGTCGACCGACCAGGCGATGGGCAGCAGGTGGATCGGCTTGCGGCCCGGGATGCGGACCTGGGCCAGGGCCGCGGAAATGGCGCGCGATAGGTCGCCGTCGCCGATCGGACGGGCGCCCAGCGACACCTGGGTGTGGACGCGATTGGACGCCAGCTGGCCACCGGCCGTGCAGACCGACACGCCCTGGACGTTGACGCCAGCCACGGTCTCGGCGCGTTCGACGGCCTGGGCGATAGCCTGGGCGGCCTCGTCCAGATTGACGATCGCACCGCCGCGCACGCCGCGCGACTGGACGTAGCCGACACCGGCGGTCGTCAGGGTGCGGTTGTCGCGGTGGATCCCGTCGGCCTTCATGATGAAGCACGTGACCTTGGACGCGCCCAGGTCGACGGCCGCGATGGCGGGCTGGCGCACGAGCGTGGCCTTCAGGCCCTCGCGAGCTTGCTTCCGTTCCTCCAATCGCGACATCGCTATCGTCACCTCAGTCCATCACTCGTTACGCCCCGCCGGCCACGGGCTGCCCTGGCAGCGCCGCGTCGCGAGGTCTCACAGCCACCATTTCGGGGTCGCGCAGATCGATCCGCGCAAAACCCATGTCGAGGATTCGCTGTCGTTGGTCGAGCTGATCCAATTGAATCAGCGCGGATTCTTCGTCAATGGCCGGCAGCTGGATCAGCGAACCGTCCTTCAGTCTCAAGTCCCAGCGGCGATCGTCGACGCGCACCAGCGCTTCGAGACGATCTCGCAGGCGCGGCCGCGAGGCCACGGCCGGCAGGATCAGGCCGGCCGCCTGGTCGGCGCCCTGCCCTACCACCAGAGGCAAGCCGGGGAAGCGGGCCGGATCGGCCTCGCTGATCACCCGGCCTTCGCCATCGATCACCTTCATGCGGCCCTGGTTCTGCCAGACGGCGAGAGCCGGCCGCTCTTCCACCGCGATCAGCACGGTGTCGGGCAACATGCGTACGACCTTGGCGTCCTTGACCCAGCCGACACCCTGCACCCGCGTGCGGACATCGTTCAGGTCCATGCCCAGCGTCGGCTGGTTCAGGTAGAGGCC
This sequence comes from Caulobacter sp. FV1ye6ST, assembly GCF_058681225.1. NCBI lineage: Bacteria > Pseudomonadati > Pseudomonadota > Alphaproteobacteria > Caulobacterales > Caulobacteraceae > Caulobacter > Caulobacter sp. FV1ye6ST. The sequence continues at coordinate 1,152,026 of NZ_CM178733.1, read as the reverse complement.
CGAGGCCGCCAGAATATCGCCTTGCGCGGTCGCCGAAGCGCCGCGGATGTGAACCGTCTTCAGCTTGAAGCCCGCCGAGGCGAAGCTGTTGTCGACGCCTTGAACCATGGACACGCCGATGCGCTCGGCCCGATGGCCGGTCGCCAGCATGATTACAAGACCGAGACCCAAGGCCGCGCCCGCTACGCTCAGGGCCACCGTGGGCGACAAACCCACGCCCTTGGCGGCGTGCAACTTCGCGGCCGGCTGCGCCCCCCGGGGCGCCGGCTTGCCTTTGCTCGGACTTGCGGGCGCTTCGGCCCGGGGTCGCCTAGGCTTAGGCGGTCCCCCCCGCACTACAGCGGGCATAAGCGTCCTCCACGATCCATAGAACTAACTGGTCAAACGGGATCCCGACGTGGGCGGCCTGCTCGGGAGCGAGCGAGGTCGGCGTCATGCCGGGCTGCGTGTTGACCTCTAGAAGGACCAGAAGGTCGTTAATGTCGTCATAACGGAAGTCCGACCGAGTCACCCCTTGGCAACCAAGAGCGGTATGGGCCAGCTCGGCCATTCGCATGGCGCGATCCCTTACGCCATCAGGGATTGGGGCCGGTAGAACGTGGATTGAACCGCCCTCGGAGTACTTGGCTTCGTAGTCGTAGAAACCTGTGGATGCACGGATATCCGTGACCGCCAGCGCCCTGGGACCTTTTGACTCGCCCAGCACCGCGACGGCCAATTCCAACCCTCGGATGTACGGTTCGACCATCACTTCCTCGCCAAAACTCCAGGTAGGGGCGGAAAGTTCTACCGGGGGCCGGTTCGCGCCCTCGAACACCAGGAAGACGCCGACCGAGGATCCCTCGGCATTGGGCTTCACGACATAGGGGGGCTGCAACACATGGTCGCGCGCGACATCGTGTCGGTTGTAGAGGCCGCCGCCTGGAACGATCACGCCGGCGGCCGCCAGCACGGCCTTGGCCTTGGCCTTGTCCATGGCCAGCGCGGAGGCCAGCACGCCCGAGTGGGTGTAGGGCAGCTTCAGGGTTTCCAGCACGCCCTGCACGCAGCCGTCCTCACCCCATTCGCCGTGCAGGGCGTTGAACACCATGTCGGGCTTGGTGGCGGTCAGCACCTGGGCGACGTCGGCGCCGGGGTCGATCCGCGAGACCTTGGCCCCCAGCCGCTCCAGCGCGTCGGCGCACTCGCGGCCCGACACCAGGCTGACCTGCCGTTCCGACGAAGGGCCGCCGAGCAGGACGGCGATATGGCGGCCGGCCAAGGGGGCGGAATGCGGTTGGGTCATGAGGGCGCTCTATGAGCCCTCCCCCTTGATGGGGGAGGGTTGGGTGGGGGTGCCGCGCCACATCGGACGCCTTGGAAGCCCTTCCTAGAGAGGCGGAAAGGCCCTGCCAACACCCCCATCCCTACCCTTCCCCCATCGAGGGGGAAGGGAGAGCTAAGGTCGTGCTTACTTCGCGGCCGGCGCCGCCGCCTTCAGGGCGCGGAAGTCCACGTCCGTCTCGGCCACCAGGTAGATGAAGCTGACCCAGGCGGCGACGTTCTGCGCCAGCTCGTTCGGACGCACCTTGTTGAGGGTGTCGTCCATCGTGTGGTGGTAGTCGAAGTAACGGTTGGCGTCCTGGCGCATCTCGACGGACGGAACGCCGACGGACTCGAGGCCCGAGATGTCGGCGCCGCCGCCGCGCGCGGGTTCACGCGCAACAATGATTTTCAGCGGCATCAGAACGTTGGCGACCGTGGTCGCGAACGGCGTGCCTTGAGCGCCGGCTGGCAGCTTCAGCGAGAAGATGTTGTCCGCGCCCTCGTCGCTCTCGCCGGCCAGGACGATCTTGCCGACCTCGGCCTTGTGAGCCTCCAGATAGGCCTCCGACGAACCACCACTCTCTTCGGAGCCCCACATCACGACGCGGATGGTGCGCTTGGGATGCTTGGGCAGGTCGCCGATCAGCTTGCCGACCGCCGTGGTGATGCCGATGCCCGTGGCGTCGTCCAGGGCGCCGGTGCCGACATCCCAGCTGTCCAGGTGGCCGCCGATGACGATGACTTCGTCCGGCTTCTCGGAACCCTTGATCTCGCCCGAGATGTTCCAGGCGACGTCGTTCGGGTCTGTGGTCGAGGCCAGTTTCAGCTTGATGCGCAGCGGGCCCTTCTTGGCCAGGCGCTCCAGCTGCTCGGCCTCCGGCACGCCCAGGGCGGCCGACGGCACGGTCGAGACGCCGTCGCCGAAGGCGGTGACGCCGGTGTGCGGCACGGTCGAGTCCGAGGTCGAGATCGAACGGATCAGCACGGCCACCGCGCCGCGCTTCGCGGCTTCGGTCGGGCCGGCTCGGCGCGATATGCCGGCCACGCCATAGCCCGAGGCGTCCTGCGTGCGGACCATCGGCTGGGTGATGACGACGATCTTGCCCTTCACGGCGCTTTCCGGCGCGGCCATCAGCTCGGCGAAGGTGCGGAACAAGGCGACGTCGGCCTCGATGCCCTCGGGCGGGGTCGGAACCGTACGGCCCAGGCCGACGATCGACAGCTTCATCGGATACGGGCCGACCAGCTCGGCGCTCTCTTCGCCCCGCGTCCATGACGGCTTGGCGAACTGCTCGACCTTCACGTCGGTGAAGCCCAGAGCCTTCAGCTTGGCGACGCCCCAGTCCTTGGCGCGCTCCATGGCCGGCGAGCCGACGAGGCGCGGGCCGATGGTGGTGGTCAGGTCCTCGGTGACCTCCCAGGCGGTGCGGTCCAGCAGCGCCTTGTCGCGCAGGGCCTCGGCCGTGGCGACGGGATCGGCGGGCTTCGGCGCGACGGCCGAGGCCTTGGCCGACTTGGACGATTCAGCGTGGGCGGCGCCCGAAAGCAGGGCGAGCGCCGCGGTGGCGGCCAGTAAGCGACGGTACATGAGCAAGGATTCTCCCCAATGGCGCGGGAGTCATAGCACCGCTCCACGCCCGGGGGAGTCAGCATTGCGCTGAACTGTCATACAGCCGATGGGCGCCGCTAGGACGGGCGTCCGATCCGCTTGATCTCCCAGTCCAGCTGCACGCCGGTTTTTTGCTTGACGTCGGCCCGGACGGCCTCGCCCAAGCCTTCCAGGTCGGCGGCGGTCGCCTCGCCGGTATTGATCAGGAAGTTGCTGTGCAGGGGCGAAAACATCGCGCCGCCGAACAGCTTGCCCCGCCAGCCGGCTTCATCGACCAGCTTCCAAGAGGAATGGCCCGGCGGGTTCTTGAAGGTCGAGCCGCCGGTCTTCTCGCGGATCGGCTGGGTGGCCTCGCGGCGGCTGGTGATCTCGGCCATGCGGGCCTTGATCACCTCGGGCTCGTCGGCGGTCCCTTCATAGAGAGCGTCCAGCACGATCAAATCAGCGCCCATCAGGTCGCTGTGGCGGTAGGTATAGCCGAAGCCCTCGCCCGAGATTTCCGACACCTCGCCCCTGCGGTTCATGACCCGCGCGGACTTGATGACGTTGACCGTCTCCGAGCCGTAGCAGCCGGCGTTCATGATAACCGCGCCGCCGATCGTGCCGGGGATGCCGGCATAGAACTCCAGCCCGGCTATGCCGGCTTCCGCCGCCTTGCGGGCCAGGATGGCGTCCGGCACGGCCGAGCCGGCCTTGATGCGATTGTCGCCCAGCGGCTCGACGCCATTGAAGCCCCTCCCCAGACGGATGATCACGCCCTCGACGCCGCCATCGCGGACCAGGAGGTTCGAGCCCACGCCGATGGCCAATACCGGTACGGCCGGATCCAACGTCTTCAGGAAATCGGAGAGGTCCTGCTCGTCGGCCGGCAGGAAGACCACGTCGGCCGGACCGCCCACGCGGAACCAGGTGAACGGCGCCAGGGGCTCGTTGAGCAGCAGCTTGCCGCGGACGGCGGGGAGATTGGTTTTCCAGCTCATACAGGGGCTCTAGCGCGTCCTGGACCGTTTCTCAAAGTGCTCGACCGTCCACCAGGCTACGACCAACAGGATGCCGACGACGATCAGGGCGATGTGCGCCCCGTGCTCGAAGGGCGTGACATAGGTGACGCCGCCGGGCTGTTTCAGCGCCACGACGAATGAGCGGTCGGGCGCCTTGGGTCGCTGGGTCGTCAGCAGCCTGGTGAACCACCAGCTTCCGGCCAGGTAAGCGATCACCGCGGCGACGATCGCGGCCTTGGTCGCGATCCAGCGGTTGATGTTCACTTCGCCAAGGCTTCCAGCTGCCCCGGCAGGGCGTAGGACCAACTGGTGATGTCGCCCGCGCCCAGCAGCACGACGAGGTCGCCGCTGGCCGCCTCGGCCGCGATCAGGGCCGGGAGGGCCGCCGGGCTCTCCAGCGGCAAGGCGCGGCGGTGGCCGAACTTCTTCAGGCCTTCGACAAGGTGGTCGCGGTCGACGCCCTCGATCGGCTGCTCGCCGGCGGTGTAGACGTCGGCGACGATCACCGTGTCGGCGTCGTTGAAGCAACTGCTGAACTCGGTCATCAGGTCGCGCAGGCGGGTGTAGCGGTGCGGCTGGACCACGGCGATGACCTTGCCGGTCGAGACCGCGCGAGCCGCCTTCAGCACGGCGGCGATCTCCACGGGATGGTGGCCGTAGTCGTCGACGACCCGAATGCCGTTAGCCACCCCGGTGGTGGTGAAGCGACGCTTGACCCCCCCGAAGCCGGCCAGACCCTTGCGGATCGACTCGGCGTCGACGCTGAGCTCGCGGGCGACGGCCACGGCCGCGGTGGCGTTCAGCACATTGTGGTGGCCGGCCATCGGCATCTTCAGGCCGTCATAGCGAACGACCTCGCCGTCGCGCGTCGAGACGATGATGTCGAAGGTCGCGCCCTCCGGGCCCATCTCGATGTTGGAGACCCTCACCTCGGCCTGCGGATTGGTGCCGTAGGTGACCAGACGGCGGTTTTCGATCCGCGAGGTCAGGGCCTGGACTTCCGGGTGGTCGGTGCAGACCGCCGCGAAACCATAGAACGGAATGTTTTCGATGAAGTCCTGGAAGCCCTTCTTCACCGCGTCGAAGTCGCCCCAGTGGTCCAGGTGCTCGGCGTCGATGTTGGTGACGATGGCCACCGTGGACTTGAGCTTAAGGAACGAGCCGTCGCTCTCGTCGGCCTCGACGACGATCCAGTCGCCCTCGCCGACCTTGGCGTTGGTGCCGTAGGCGTTGATGATGCCGCCGTTGACCACGGTCGGGTCCAGGGCGCCGGCGTCCAGCAGGGCCGCGACCATCGAGGTCGTGGTGGTCTTGCCGTGGGTGCCGCCGACGGCGACCGAGAATTGCAGGCGCATCAGCTCGGCCAGCATCTCGGCGCGGCGGACCAACGGCAGGCGCTTGTCGCGGCCGGCGACCATTTCCGGGTTATCGGCCTTCACGGCCGTGGAATAGACGATGGCCGAGGCGCCTTCGACGTGGGCGGCGTCATGGCCGATGAAGATGCGCGCGCCCAGCTTTTCCAGCCGCTCGGTGTTGGCGCTGGCCTTGGCGTCGCTGCCCTGAACGGTGTAGCCGATACGCAGCATGATCTCGGCGATGCCGGACATGCCAATGCCGCCGATGCCGATGAAGTGCACGGGGCCGAGTTCGAAGGGGACGGGGCGTCGACGCTGGATCATGAAAAGCCGATTAGACCAATTCCGCGCGGCGCGAAACGCCCTCCTGGCCCTCATGGTGTGGACAGCGCCCGCTCTGGCCCAGGCGCCCTCCCCCGCCCCGCTTGAGCTGCGGCTGGCCGATGTCGGCCGTTTCGCCAGCTTCGTGGACATGACCAGCCGCCAGCCTGAAGGCTCAGCCGTACACGTCCGGGTGCTGCAGGTGGCCGAGGCCGACTTCCAAGTGGCCGGCGAGGCCTATTGGGGCGGCTGGCGCCACGAGGTCATCGATTGCCCGGACCGCACCCTGTCCCACGCCGGCTTTTCCAGCCTGCGCGCCACTGGTCGCGAGGGTCCGGTCATGGGCGACCGCCGCCCGGCTGGGGTCCCCGCCAGCGGTGGAACCGACGAGGCGGTGCTCAAGGTCGTCTGCTTCGGCTGGAAGCCCTTCGCGAAGGTTCCGGTGTCGAGCAGCGTCGAGCAGGCCGTGAAGCTTGCGCGCCCGCTGATCGAGAGCGGCGCGGAGCCTTAGCGCGCCGTCCGCTCCACCAGGTCCGCCAGTTCCTCCGCCGCGTTCGGCTTGGCCACCGACCGCGCGCCCGCCGCCATCTTGGCCAGGCGTTCGGGGTTCTTGAGCAGGGCGTTGAGCGCCCCGGCCATGGCGTCGACGGTCAGCTCGTCCTCGAGACAGACGGCCGCGCCGCCCGCCTCTTCCAGGAGCCGCGCGTTGAAGCGCTGGTGGTCATCGGCCGCGATCTTCAGCGGCACCAGGATCGACGGCCGGCCGGCGACGGCCAGCTCGGTGCAGGTCGAGGCGCCCGAGCGGCCGACGACCAGGTGAGCCTGGCGCAGATAGCCCGCCATGTCGCGGAAGAACGGCGCGACCTCGCAGTCGACCATGGCGTTACGATAGATCTTGCGGGCGCTTTCCATGCTCTCGGCGCGGGCCTGCTGGAAGACCTTGAGCCGGCCCCGGATGTCCTCGGGCAGCTTGGCCACCGCCTCGGGGATCAGTTCGGACAGCAGGCGCGCGCCCTGGCTGCCGCCCGTCACCAGGATCCGCAGCTGCACTTCCGGCGCGATATAGGGCACGTCGTAGAGCGCACGCACCGGCGGGCGCACGGGATTGCCGACGACGTGGGCGCGGGCCTTCACGGCGGGCTTGGCCATCTGCAGCGTCGGAAAGGCGCAGGCGACCTCGTCGACGCGCGGGGCTAGGAAACGGTTCACGCGGCCCAGGACCGCGTTCTGCTCGTGGATCACCGTCGGGCGTTTCTGGCTCAGCGCGCCCAGCAAGGCCGGCAGGGCAGGATAGCCGCCGAAGCCGACGACCACGGCTGGGTCCAGGCGTTTGAAGGCCGCGCGAGCCTCCAGTACGCCCTGCATGACCGTGAAGCCGGCCCGGATCATGCCCAGCGGATCGTTGGACTTGGCCGTGGCGGCCGACAGGGCCAGCCGCTCCTCGGCCGGGAACTTGTCGGCATACAGCGCGCCGCGATCGTCCGTGGCCAGCACGATACGCCAGCCGCGCGCGGACAGGGCTTCAGCCAGCGCCTGGGCGGGGAACATGTGGCCGCCGGTTCCTCCGGCGGCGACGACAGCCAGCTTGCTCATCTCAGGCGAAAGCGCCGTCGTGGCCGAACTCGCCACTCGCCCCATAGGCGCCGGGGCGCTTGCGCACCAAGGCCAGGGCCATGCCCAAAGTCAAACCCATCGCGAGCATCGAGGAGCCCCCGTAACTGATGAACGGAAGCGTCATGCCCTTGGTCGGGATCATGTTCAAGTTCACGGCGATATTGATGATGGCCTGTTGCCCCACCAGCACGAACAAACCGGCGGCCGCGACCTGCTCGAACGGGTCGTTCAGCTTCATGGCCTTGTACAGCCCGCGCACCACCAGGAAGGCGAAGATCGCGATCAGGGCCCACGAGAAGATCAGGCCGTATTCCTCGGCCGCCACCGAATAGATGAAGTCGGTGTGCAGGTCGGGGACGTGGCGCTTCATGACGCCCTCGCCCGGACCTCTACCGAAGAAGCCGCCCGCGCGAATGGCCTCGGCGGCGCGGGTGATCTGGTGAGTGTCGGCCTGGTCGGGGCTGAGAAATTTCTGCACCCGGGCGTGCACGTGGTCGAACAGGAAGTAGGTCGAGGCCAGGCCCGCCAGCGCCACCGCGCCCAGGCCCATGATCCACGAGATCGGCACGCCGGCCATCCAGAAGGCCGCCCCGAACGCGACGGTGATCAGCACGGTCTGGCCGACGTCCGGCTGGATCAGCAACAGAGCCACGGCGATGAAATAGAGCAGGAAGGCGATCGAGACGCCCGGCACCCCCTCGCCCTTCTGGCCCTCGGCGAACATCCACGAGACCAGCACGATCAGGGCCGGTTTCATGAACTCGGAGGGTTGCAGGGTGAAACCGCCGAACTGCAGCCAGCGCGTCGCGCCCTTGGCGTTGTGGCCGATGAACGGCAGGGCGATCATGATCGCGATCGCCCCGATATAGATGAAGAAGGCCGTGCGCCGGATGCCCTTGGGCGACAGCATCGACACGATCAGCATCAGCACCGACGAGGCGCTGGCGAAGAAGCACATGCGGATCGCGAAATGGAACTGGTCGTCAATGCCGATCCGCTGCGCCGCGGCGGGGCTGGACGCGAACGACAGCAACATGCCCAGCGTGGCCAGCAGGGCCGTCGCGCCCAGCAACCATCTGTCGGTCGTCCACCACCAGATCCCGAGCGCGGTGCGGTCGGTGCGGGCGAAGGCGTGTGTCGCGTTGGAGGCCATGGCCGGAGAGTCGGACCACGGGGTTAATCAAATCTTGCCGCACCGCTCTACGTCGGTGGACATGCGTCGAAAAGCGCGAGCAAGCCGCCGCGATCAGCGCAATTCGAAGTAGGCCACATCGCCGCCCTCGGTATGGGCGACCACGGCGATATTGATCGCCTCGCCGTCATCCAGCGTCAGCCGGCACTCGCCGGCCCGAAAGGCCTGCCGCAGGACGTCAGGGTCACCCGTGACGCTGCCCTTGCCGCTCTTGCGTCCGGCGGGACCGCTGGCCAGGAGCAGGGAGAAGGCCACGGCGCTGTCCTGGCGGGCGACCGTCAGCACGCCGTCTCCGGTGCGGGGAAGCTTCTGAACCTTGGCTACAGGCATCGAATACGAGACACGAAGTTGAAAAACATGCCCCATTATTACAGAACCAAATCGCCGCATGTAGAATAATATTCGAAAACTGCTTGCACATTTTCATTTGCCGGCGCATGGTATATTTCATCGAATATCGAACTGGTTCGGCCGCTCTCCACGCTTGCTCTTCGGATCGAGCCCCGAGCCTCTCCAAATCCTCTCCGAAAATTTGATCACGTGGCTCGTATTCGGGCCGCGTGTCTCATGTCATGCAAGGAATACATCCATGGCTACCGGCACCGTGAAGTGGTTCAACTCCACCAAGGGCTTTGGCTTCATTCAACCCAACGACGGCGGCGCTGACGTGTTCGTGCACATCACGGCCGTCGAACGTTCGGGCCTCGGCTCGCTCGACGAAGGCCAGAAGATCAACTTCGAACTGGAACGCGACCAGCGCAGCGGCAAGATGTCGGCCGGCCAGCTGACCGCCGCCTAGGAATTTAGCCAGGCCCGGATGGATCATCCGGGCCTGGCGTCCGTTTACCTTCCCGCCGGTCCGCGATCTCGCGTCCGGATACGAAAGCGACCATGAACCCACTAGACATCCGCCATTCGGACCGCCTGAAGACCGCCGCTGACGCCAAGGCCGCCCTGCTGGCCAAGTTCAAGCCGCGCGTCGCCAGCATCGATCCGCTCTTCGCCGAGCGCGCGACGCTGCGCGCCCAGGAGCTGGTCGAGGTCCGCAAGGTCCGCGCCGACGCCAAAGCCGCCGTCAAGCAGGCCGCCGCCGACGCCGAAGCCGCGCGGATCGAGGCGCAAGCCGCTCTGGAGGCCGAGGCCCTGACCGCCAAGCGCGGTGAGCGCAAGGAACGCAAGGCGCTTTCCGCCGCCGACGCCAAGGCCAAGCGCGACCAGCGCTACGCCGCCCGCAAGGCCCGGAACTAGACCGGTGGCCCGCAAACCCAACTACGATTTCGAGCGCAAGGAACGCGAGCGCCAGAAGGCGGCCAAGGCCGCCGAGAAAGCCGCCGCCAAGCGTCCCGCCTCGGACGATCCGTCTCCGTCCAACGACGGTTAAACAAGAGCGCGCCGCGCCCAGTCGACGATCTGCGGCGCGGTCATGGCCCCGGCCTGACGCGCGACGATCTGGCCATCGCGGTAGAGCACCAGGGTCGGGATGCTGCTGACGTTCAGCGCCCCCGCCGCGGCCGGTTCGGCCTCGGAATCAAGCTTCAACAAACGCATCGTCGGCTCCAGCTGACGGGCGGCCGCCGCGAAGGCCGGCGCCATGCTCAGGCACGGCCCGCACCATGGCGCCCAGACATCCAACAGCAGCGCCGTTCCCTTGGTCAGGCGACGGTGACGGTCAAGGTCAGCGCCGGTCACGGCCGTGGGCGCGCCGGTGAACAGCAGGGCCTTGCAGCGACCGCACTTGGCCGACAGAGGATCGCGATCCTCCGGCAGGCGATTGCCCGCCCCGCAGGCGACACAGACGACCTGGGACATAGAAACTCCTTCAAGCCCTGGCTTTGGAAACAGTCGCGAAACCCCGCCGTTCCACCAGGACGCCAAGCAAATTCAGATGGCCTGACGCCCGGACCGGCGCAAGACGCGTGAAGGTGCGCCCTGTCGCACAGGCTTTGCTTGAATTCCCGCGCCAGCGGGTGATCATGGGCTGTGTGGCAGGGGCGTGGTGTGGCCGACGAAGGATCCGACAAGGCCGTTCTTGAGGGCGCGGGGGCTTACTTCCTCAGCGTCGTCGAGGCCAGCCAGGACTGCATCCGCGTGATCAGCGCCACCGGCCACATCGAGTACATGAACGCCCAGGGCCAGTCGCTGTTCGAGATCGACGACTTCGACGCCCGCAACCGTCAACGCTACTGGCCCGAGATGTGGCCGGCTGAAAGCCGCGAGACCGTCGAACAATCACTGCGCGCCGCCCTCGGCGGCCGCGCCGTCGCCTTCCGCGCCTTCTGCCCCACGGCGCGGGGCGCGCCGCGCTGGTGGGAGACCACCGTCTCGCCGATTCTGGAGAACGGCCGCGTGATCCGGGTGCTAGCCACCTCACGCGACGTCTCCGGCGAGCGCACGGCCGAGGCGCACCGGCAACTGCTGGTCAACGAGCTCAATCACCGGGTCAAGAACACCCTGGCCACCATCCAGTCGATCGCCAACCAGTCGCTGCGCAATGCCGGGGTCGAACCATCGGTGCGCGACGCCCTGGAAGGCCGGCTGATGGCCATCGCCGCCACCCACAACGTGCTGACTGACCAGAACTGGTCGGCGGCCAGCCTGCGCCAGATCGTCGACGGTTCGGTCGCGCCCTACAGCGCCCATCCCAGCCAGCTGACCATCACCGGCCAGGACCTGCAGGTCTCGCCCAAGCCGGCCGTGGTCATGGCCCTGGCCTTCCACGAACTGGCGATCAACGCCCTGAAGCATGGCGCCCTCTCCGCCCCCGACGGCCATGTGAACGTCCACTGGTCGATCGATCCCGACGACCAGTTGGTCATTGAATGGGCTGAACGGGGTGGGCCAACCGTGCGTCCGCCGGAGCGGCGGGGGTTCGGCACGCGCATCGTCCAGACGGCCCTGCCGAACGAGCTGGGCGGCGCGGTGGTCGTGGACTATCGCGCCGACGGCCTGCGCTGCTCGATCCGGTCACCGCTCGCGGCGCTGGACAAGGTCGATGCGTTCATGCCGCTCGCCTGAAGATCTTGGCTGCCTAACCGACCACGGCGACGCGCTCGCCCAAGGCCTTGCGCACGGCGACCGCCAGGTCGCTGACCTTGAACGGCTTTCGCAGGACCGCCTCGGAATTGACTAGCTCCCGAATGGCGCCGGCGTCCGCATAGCCGGTGATCAGCAGCATGCCGAGCTTGGGAATGACCTGACGCGCTCGCCTGGCGACCTGGGCGCCGTCCATGCCGGGCATGGCGAAGTCGACAACCATCAGGTCCGGCCGATCCTCGACCAGGCGCGCCAGCCCTTCCTGCCCGCCCGAAGCTTCGGTGACCCGGTAACCCAGGGAGCGCAGGCATTGGACCAGAAAGCGGCGAACGCTGGGGTCGTCGTCGATCACCAGGACGCGCTCGCCCTCGCTGAGCGGGGTCTCGTTCGGCGGAATGTCGCTAGGCCGGACGCGATCGCCGGCCTCGGTGACGGGTAGCCAAATCTCGATCGTCGTCCCGACCCCGACGGTGCTGTCGATCCGCACCGTGCCGCCCGACTGGGTGGCGATGCCATAGACCTGGCTGAGGCCAAGCCCGGTCCCCTTGCCCACGCTCTTGGTCGTGAAGAAGGGATCAAAGACCTTTTGCAACAGCGCCTCGGGGATGCCGTGGCCGGTGTCGCCGACCGCGATCACGACGTGGCCGACAGGCTGCAGGCCCTCGTGCCACTCGTCGGAGATCCGGCTGGAGATGGTCACCGTTCCGCCCTCGCCCATGGCGTCGCGGGCGTTGATGGCCAGGTTCAGCACCGCGAGCTCCAGCTGGTTGGCGTCGGCCTTGGCCCGCGCCGGACCGGCGGCCAGCGCCATGCGGACCTCGACCGTGTGCCCCAGGGTCCGGGTCAGCAGGTCGTCCATGCCGGCGATCAGCGCGTCCACCTCCACGGGCTGCAAGTCCAGTTGCTGGCTGCGCGAGAAGGCCAGGAGCTGCGCGGTCAGCTTGGTGGCGCGCTCGACGCCCTCGCGGGCGTTGGCGGCCATGCGCTTGACCCGCTCGTCGTCGCTGCGCCGCTCAATCATGTCGATATTGCCGACGATGGCGGTGAGCAGGTTGTTGAAGTCGTGGGCGATACCGCCGGTCAGCTGGCCGATGGCGTCCATCTTCTGCGCCTGGACCAGGGCGGCCTGGGCCTGCTCGCGCTCGCTGATCTCGGCCAGCAGGCGCTCGTTGGCGCGCCGCAGCTCGCCGATGCTGTCGGCGATGCGCTGTTCGAGCGTTTCGTTGAGCAGGCGAAGCTCCGACTCGGCGGTCTTGCGGGCGGTGATGTCGAGGCTGATCCCCGACATCCGTCGCGGCTCGCCGGGCCGCGTCCGATTGAGCCGCCCCCGCACCTGCACCCAGTGCAGCGAGCCGTCCGGCCAAAGGATCCGGTACTCGACGTCGTAGTCCTCGGCGCGTTCGATCGAGGCGGCCAGCGCGGTGGCGCGCAGCGCCTCGTCCTCGGGATGGACGGCCGCCTCGATGGCGGCCAGCGTCAGCGGCTGCTCGGCCCCGAAGCCGAAGTGCGCGCGTGTCGCCGCCGAGGTGGTCAGGGCCCCGTTGTCGAGATCCAGGTCCCAGGCGCCGAGCTTGCCGGCCTCCAAGGCGAAGCGCAGCTGCTCCTCGGCCTTGGTCTGGGCGTGCAGATGGTCACGGGCCAGGTACTGGCGATGACGGGCGCGGATCGCCGAATGGGCCGCGCTGACCAGGGTCTCGGCGTTGATCGGCCGCTCCAGCAGCACGATGTTGCCGATGCCTCTGAGGCGTTCAGCGTCGGCCTGGGCCCGCTTGCCGGGCTGTTTGGTGACCAGCACGATGAACGGAAAGTCCGACCAACTGGGCTGATGGGCCAGCCAGTCCGTCAGGGCGTTCGTGGCGCCCTGGGCCAGCGCTTCTTCCGTGAGGATCGCCGCGCCGGCCTCGTCGCCCAGCGCCTGGGTCAGCGCCTCAAGGTCGGCGCAGATCCGCGGGGCATGACCGACATGGACCAGGGTCTCGGCGATGACCGCCGCGTCGCGCCCTCGCGGCGCCAGGATGAGGATGGGCTTAGGCATCCGCCGGCCGACTTTTCTCCCCGCCCAGCATGACGATATTGCCCTGGTACGACGGCAGGCCGGACATCACGCCCTGGAAGTCGGTCAGCGCCTCGCCGACCTCGATGCCGTTTTCCGTCAGACGGATTTCGCGAATGGTCTTCTCGTGCTCTGCCGTGCGGCTCTTGACCGCCGAAACCGCCGTCAGCACCGAACCGGCGGCCTCGAAGAACCGGAACAGCAGAATGCCGTCGCTGAGATAGCTGAGATCGATGTCGCTGCGGACCTCGCCGATGAACCCGTGCTGGCCCAGGATCAGCAGGGTCACCACGCCCTGCTGGTTGAGATAGGTCAGCAGCTCGTGCATCTGCAGCAGCAGGAACTTCTGCCCCGGCATGGCCTGCAGGTAGGCGTTGAGACTGTCGATGACGACCGTGCGCGCACCCAGACGCTCCACCGCGTCGCGGACAAGGAAGGCGAATTCGCCCGGCGACAGCTCGGCCGGATCGATGGCGCGGACGGCCAGTTGGCCGCTGTCGATATAGGGCTTGAGGTTCATGCCCAGCGCCTTGGAGCGCGCCAGCAAAGTCGTCAGGCCCTCGTCGAACAGGTAGTAGGCCACCGTCTCGCCGCGCTCGAGGGCGGTCAGGGCGCAGCGCACCGACGTGGTGGTCTTGCCGACACCCGAAGGGCCGCTGATCAAGGTGTTGGTGCCGCGCGTCAGCCCGCCGCCCATGAGCGCGTCCAGGCCCGGCGCGCCCGTGGACACCCTCTCCTGAACGAAGGTGGCCGGATGGTCGGCCGCCACCAGGCGCTCGAAGACCCGGATGCCGCCGGTGTCGAGCGAGAAATCGTGGAAGCCGCCGCGGAACTTGATGCCCCGCATCTTGACGACCTCCAGCTGGCGGCGCTGCGCGCCATATTCCTGGGTCATCCGTCGCAGGCTGATCACCCCGTGGGCGATGCTGTGCAGCTGCAGGTCGCCATCCTCGGCGGTCTGGTCGTCCAGCAGCAGCACCGTGCACCGGCGGGTGGCGAAGAAGTGCTTCAGCGCCAGGATCTGGCGGCGGTGGCGCAGCGGATTCTGGGCCAGCAGCCGCATCTCCGACAGGCTGTCGAAGACCACGCGGAGAGGCTTGGTCTGCTCGACCTGCTTCATCACGCCGCGCGTGGTCTCGCCCAGCTCTACATCGGACGGGTGCAGCACCGACTGCTCGCTGTCTGGGTCCAGGCCCTCTTCGCTGACCAGCTCGAAAAGGTCGATGCCGTCCAGCGACCAGCCGTGGCTGGCGGCGGCCGCCTTGAGTTCGTGCTCGGTTTCCGAAAGCGTGATGTAGAGCCCGCTCTCCCCCAGCTCACGCCCCTTCAGCAGGAACTGCAGGGCGAGGGTAGTCTTGCCCGAACCGGGCGTGCCCTCGACCAGGTAGATGCGGTCGCGCGTCAGGCCGCCGCCCAGGATATCGTCAAGCCCGGGCACCCCTGTGCTGGCGCGGGCGCCTTCCTTCTCGACCCTGACTTCAGACATGCTCGCTCCGTAGACGACGCGCCGGCCCCCTCAGCGGCGCACGACGGTTGAACGCCGAAGCCACGGCTAAGTTCAGCGGGCCGCGCCCGATACGCGGACGGCGGCGGAGTCTTTGGGTGATACGGTCCTCAGGCCACGGCCGACTTGCCGCCGCCGACCGTCAGTCCGTTGACCGCGGCGCGGAAGGCTTCGCCCCGGGCCTCGAAGTCGCTGAACTGGTCGAACGAGGCGCAGGCGGGCGAGAGCAGGACGACGGCGTCCTCGCCGCTGGCGGCGGCGTCCGCATAGGCCTGCTGAACCGCCTTTTCCAGCGTGCCGCTCATCTTCACGTCGGCCTTGCCCGCGAGGGTCACGGCGAAGACGTTGGCCGCCTCGCCGATCAGGTAGGCCTTGGCGATGCGCGGGAAGAGGTCCTTCAGGTCGTCGATGCCGCCGGCCTTGGCGACGCCGCCGGCGATCCAGTAGAACTTGGGATAGCTGGACATCGCCTGGCGGGCGGCGTCGGCGTTGGTGGCCTTGCTGTCATTGACGAAGCGGACCCTGCCGATCTTGCCGACGGTCTCCATCCGGTGCGCAAGACCCGGGAAGGTCATCAGGCCCTCCACCGCGTCATGGGCGGGGATGCCGATGGCGCGGGCGGCGGCGTAGGCGGCCGCGGCGTTCTGCCAGTTGTGGCGGCCTGGCAGGCTGCGGGCGCGCAGCAGGTCGGCCATCTCGACCACGCGCTCGCCGGTGGCGTCGTAGAGCACGCCCTGCAGCGCATAGACACCCCGGCCCATCGCCTTGCCGGCGCTGATCGGCCAGATGGTCCGGCGGTTGGCGGCGGTGATCTCGGTGCAGATCTGCTGGCACCAGGGATCGTCGACGCCGATGATCGCGGTGTCGCCCTTGCCCTGGTTCAGGAAAATCCGGCGCTTGGCGGCGATGTAGCCGTCCATGCCGCCGTGGCGGTCGAGGTGGTCGGGCGAGATGTTCAGCAGCACCACCGCGTCGGGCTTCAGGCTCGAGGTCAGGTCCAGCTGGTAGGACGACAGCTCGAGCACGTAGACCGCGCCGCCGTGCATGTCTTCCAGGCCAAGAACCCCCAGGCCGATATTGCCGCCGACTCGTGTGTCGCGGCCGGCCGAGGCGCAGAGGTGGCCGATCAGGGCGGTGGTGGTCGATTTGCCGTTGGTGCCGGTGATGGCGATGATCTTCGGGCGTTTGTGGACCGGCGCGGCGTTGACCGTGCGGGCGAACAGCTCGACATCGCCCAGAATCTCGACGCCGGCGGCCTTGGCCTTGCCGACGGTCCAGTGCGGCTTGGGATGGGTCAGCGGCACGCCCGGCGACAGCATCAGGGCGGCGAACTGGCTCCAGTCGGCGGCCTGCAGGTCGACGACGGGGAAACCCTCGGCGGCCGCGGCTTCGCGGCTCTCCTGTTTTTCGTCCCAGAGGGCGACCTTCGCCCCACCCGCGATCAAGGCGCGCGCGGCCGTCAGTCCGGTTCGGCCCAGGCCGAACACCGCGACGGTCTTGTCCTCGAATCCGCGGACGGGGATCATACTCGGGCTCCCTAACGCAGCTTCAGCGTGGCGAGGCCGACGAAGGACAGCATCATCGCCACGATCCAGAACCGGATCACGACGGTGGATTCAGCCCAGCCCAGCTTCTCGAAATGGTGGTGGATCGGCGCCATCAGGAAGACGCGCTTGCCGGTCTTCTTGAAGTAGGCGACCTGGATCATGACGCTCAGCGCCTCGGCCACGAACAGGCCGCCGACGATGCCCAGGACCAGTTCGTGCTTGGCGCACACGGCGATCGCGCCCAGCGCGCCGCCCAGGGCCAGCGAGCCGGTGTCGCCCATGAAGATCTTGGCCGGCGGGGCGTTGTACCAGAGGAAGCCCATGCCCCCGCCGATGATCGCGCCGCACAGCACCGCCAGCTCGCCGACGCCCGGCGCGAAGTGCAGGTTCAGATAGTCCGCGAACTTGTAGTTGCCGACCAGGTAGGCGATCAGGCCGAAGGTCGAGGCGGCGAACATCACCGGCACGATGGCCAGGCCGTCCAGGCCGTCGGTCAGGTTCACCGCGTTGGAAAAGCCGGCGATCGTGACCGCCGCGAACACCACGTAGAACCAGCCCAGATTGATCACCAGCGCCTTGAAGATCGGGAAGACCACGCTGGTTTCCATCCCCGGCGTCATCGGCGACTTGGGCGCCCACAGGATCAGGATCACGGCGGCGACGATGGCCACCGCGAACTGGGCGACCAGCTTCTGGACGCTGGAGAGGCCGGCCGTGGTCTGCTTGGTGACCTTGGCGTAGTCGTCCATGAAGCCGAGCAGGCCGTAGCTGCCGGTGATCAGCAGTACGACCCAGACGTGGATGTTGCGCAGGTCGGCCCACAGCAGGGCGCCGACGAACAGGCCGGCCAGGATCATGAAGCCGCCCATGGTGGGCGTACCGGCCTTCTCGGTGACGTGACGGGCGATGCCGTCGGTGCGGATCGGTTGGCCCTTGCCCTGCTTGGCCTTCATCCAGCGGATGAAGCGCGAGCCCATGGCCACGGCGACGATATAGGCGGTCAGCATCGCCATGCCGGACCGGAAGGTCAGGTATTTCAACAGGTTCAGCGCCGGGACATGCTCTTGCGAGCGCGCCAGCCATTCGTACAGGAAGTACAGCATCAGCCCTGTTCCCCAAGGTCGAGCGCGGCCAGGGCCCGGGCGAGAACCCCGGCCTTAGAGCCGTTCGACCCCTTCACCATCACCACGTCGCCAGGCCGGATCGCCCCCGCCAGCTGCGCCGTTAACTTTTCAGTAACTTCCGCGTAGCCGCCTCGCCGAGTCGGCGGAAGCGCCTCCCACAGCGATTTCATGTGGACGCCTGCGACAAAAACGACGTCAACGTTTGCATGGTCGATCGGGCCTGCAAGCTCGGCGTGAAACTGGTCGCTGCCCTCGCCCAATTCGAGCATGTCGGTCAGCGCCACGACCCGGCGACCGGCGACCTTGCGCGCGCCCAGGGTCTTCAGCGCGGCCTGCATCGAGACCGGATTGGCGTTGTAGCTCTCGTCCACCAGCGTGAAGACCCCGCCGTCGATGCGGACGGTCTTCTCCGCGCCACGCCCTTCGATCGGGGCGAAGGCCGCCAGGGCGGCCAGGGCCGTCTCGCGCGGCACGTCCAGGGCCTCCAGCATCAAAAGGACGCACAGGCTGTTGGGACCCCAGTGGACGCCGGTCTGGCGGATCGGGAAGCTCAGGGCCTCGCCCCGCAGATCGATCGAGACCGTCGCGCCCTCGCCTTCGACCGCGAACCCGGTCAGGCGCGCGGTCGCGCCTTCGACCTCGCCGAAGCTCCAGACGGTCGCGCCGGCCTTCTCGGCCTCGGCCTTGAGGACGTCGAACCACTTGTTGTCGGCGTTCAGCACGGCGATGCCGCCCGGCTGCAAGCCGGCGAAGATCTCGGCCTTGGCGCGGGCCACGCCCTGCTCGCCGTCGGGGAAGTTCTCCAGGTGGACCGGACCCACCGTGGTGATCGCCACCGCCTGCGGCTGGACGAAGCCCGACAGCGGCGTGATCTCGCCCTCGTGGTTCATGCCGATCTCGAACACCGCGCGCTCGGTGTCGCGCGGCATCCGGGCCAGGGTCAGCGGCACGCCGATGTGGTTGTTGTAGCTCTTCACCGAGGCGTGGGCCTTGCCCGCCAGGCGCAAGCCGGCCTCGACCGCGCGGGTGACGCTGGTCTTGCCGACCGAGCCCGTCACCGCGCCGCGCTTGCACTGCGGCGCGCGCTCGCGGGCGACGACGCCCAGCTGTTCCAGCGCCTTGAAGGTGTCCTCGACCATCACCGCCGGGGCGTCGACCGCCTTGGCGGCGAGCACGCCGGTCGCGCCGTTGGCGACGGCTTGCGGGACGAAGTCATGACCGTCGCGCGCGCCGACCAGCGGCACGAACAGGTCACCCGCCTCGACGGTGCGGGTGTCGATCGAGACGCCGGTCACGGCGAAGTCGTCGGCGACCTTGCCGCCGACGGCTTTGGCGATCTCGTCAGCGGTCCAAAGTGCTTCAGGCATCGACGCCCTCCAGCGCTTCAAGCGCTTCGGCCACGTCGTCGAACGGGTGGACGACGCCGGCGACGATCTGGCCCTGCTCGTGGCCCTTGCCGGCGATGACCAGCACGTCGCCCTCGCCCATCAGGTCCACGGCCGCGCGGATCGCGGCGCGACGGTCGCCGATTTCGCGGGCGCCCGGCGCGGCCTCCAGGATGGCGGCGCGGATCGACGCCGGGTCTTCCGAGCGCGGATTGTCGTCGGTGACGATGGCGATGTCGGCCAGCTTGGCGCCGATCGCGCCCATCAGCGGACGCTTGCCGCGATCGCGGTCGCCGCCCGCCCCGAACACGGCGATCAGCTTGCCGCGCGTGTGCGGGCGCAAGGCCTCCAGCACCGTCCGCAGGCCGTCCGGCGTGTGGGCGTAGTCGACATAGGCCTCGCCGCCCTTGGGGCCGCGACCGACGCGTTGCAGGCGCCCCGCGGCGCCTTCCAGGCTCTCCAGCGCCTTGAGCACCTTGCCGGTGTCCTCGCCCGCGGCGACGCACAGGCCGGCGGCGACCAGCACGTTAGAGGCCTGGAAGGCGCCGGCCAGCGGCAGCTTGATCTGGTGGATGACGTCCTCGGCCTCGATGACCAGGTCCTGGCCGGCGGGGGTCGGGGTGCGCGAGATCAGGCGGAGACCCTGGCCGTCCTCGCCCACCGAGAACACGCTTTGGCCCGAAGTGATCGCGGCGGCGGCGAAGTTCGGGTACGCCTCGCTGTCGGCGTTCAGCACCGCCATGGCCCCGCCGGGGGTCAGCGTGTCGAACAGGCGCAGCTTGGCCGCGCGATAGGCCTCCATCGAGCCGTGATAGTCGAGGTGGTCCTGGGTGAAGTTCGTGAAGCCGGCGGCGCGCAGATTGACGCCGTCGACGCGGCGCTGGTCGACACCGTGCGAGCTGGCCTCCAGGGCCAGGTGGGTGACGCCCATCTCGGCCAGGCGCGCGACCATCTCGGCCACGTCGCCGGCGTCCGGCGTGGTCAGGCCCGGGGGGGTCAGTTGCTGATCCGGTTGGCCCGCTTGGCTCACCACGACGCCCAGGGTGCCCATGCTGGCGGCCTTGTGGCCCAGCTTGGCGAAGATCTGGCGGCAGAAGCCGGCGACCGAGGTCTTGCCGTTGGTGCCGGTGACGGCCACGCACATGGCCGGCTGCTTGGCCCAGAAGGCCGACGAGGCCAGGGCGTAGGCGCGGCGGGCGTCTTCCGAACGCACAACCGGAACGCCCAGGCCCTCCAGCCCGCCTTCGGGGGCCAGGATCGCCGCGGCGCCCTTGGACACCGCGCCGGGCGCGAAGTCGCGGCCATCCACCTTCGTACCTGGCAGTGCGGCGAACAGCCAGCCGGCCGTGACCTTGCGGCTGTCGGCGGTGACGCCGGCGATCACCGGATCGTTCTCGAAAGGGCGGTTGAACAGTTGCGACAGGTGTCTGGTCATAGCCCTGCGTCCGGTGTGGCGTTCTTCGGGCCGGCGATGGTCACCAGCTCGGTCTTGCGTTGCACGCCCAGGAACGGCGCGATGCGTTCGATCACCTTGCCGGCCGGCGGCGCGCCGACCCAGCCGCCGGTCGAGAAGCCAAACGACTTGGCCGTGCCGTGCGGCTCGTCCATCAGGATCAGGACGAAGTAGCGGTCGGCCTCCACCGGGCCGTCGGTCGGGAACACCGCCGCGAACGACGAGACCTGGCGCTGGTGATTGTAGCCGCGGATCGAGGGGTCGTACTTCTCGCCGGTGCCGGTCTTGCCGCCGACCGACAGACCAGGAACGTCGGCTTTACCGCCGCTGCCGCCCGGCAGGACGTTGGCGCGCATGATCTTCAGCATCTCGGCCGAGGTGCTTTCCTTGATCACCTGCACGCCTTCGGGACGCACACCCGTCGGCACCTTGCGAATGGTCAAGGGCCGCATCTGGCCGCCGTTCAGCAGGGCGTTCATGGCCTGGGCGAGGGCCAGCGGGCTGACGTTCATGCCGTGGCCGAACGAGGTGGAGGCGACCGCGTCCATGTCCCACTTGCGCGGGGTCAGCGGACGCGCGGACTCCATCAGCTCGACCTTGGCCGGCTTGGTCAGGCCCAAGGCCGTGAAGTACTTGGACAGGCGCTCGCCGCCGATCCGCTCGGCCAGCATGGCCGTGCCGATGTTCGACGAGTGCTTGAACACCTCGACCAGGGTCAGGATGGCCTTGGCCGCGTGGTAGTCATGGATCGTGCGGTAGCCCAGCTTGAAAGGCTCGCGCGCGTCGAAGGTCGAGGCGGGAGTGGCCACGCCGGTGTCGAGACCGATCGCCACGGTGAACGCCTTGAAGGTCGAGCCCATCTCGTAAACGGAGGCGGCCGCGCGGTTCAGGCGCTGCTCGTCGCTGGCCTCGCCGGCCTTGTTGGCGTCGTAGTCGGGCCAGCTGGCCAGACCCAGGATCTCACCGGTGTGGACGTTGGTGACGATGCCCACCGCGCCCTTCGGCGTGAACTCCGCGACGCCCTTGCGCAGTTCGTCCTCCAGGGCCGCCTGCACCCGCACGTCGATCGACAGTTGGGTTGGGCCGCCCTCCCCGCCCGCGGCCTTGCGGATCGGGTCGTCAAGGGCGCGCTCCGCGCCGGCCAGCCCCCTGCCGCCGCTGTCGACGAAGCCGACGAGGTGCGCGGCCGTCGGACCCAGCGGATACATCCGCCGCTCCTGCTCCTCGAATGAGATGCCGGGCAGGCCCAGATTGAAGATGGCGTCCTTTTCGTCCGGCGTCAGGCCGCCCAGGACGAAAGCGCGGTGATCGCCGAACACGGCCTTATCCAGGCGCTTGGCCGGAACCTGCGGCAGGGCCTTGCCGAGGGCGCGGCGCACTTCCCGGGCGTCCCAGACCTCGCGCGGGTCGACATAGAGCGCGTAGTGGGCCAGGTCGACGGCCAACAGCTTGCCATTGCGGTCGACCACATCGCCGCGCGCGCCCTCCGCGCCCTGGGCGTAGCCGTTGCCGCGCCCGGCGTCCGAGAACAGCGCCGCCCAGCCCGCGCCCACGGCGACGCCGACGAAGCAAAGGCTGAAGAAGCCCATGACCAGGAAGATGCGGATACGCGTGTCGTCTTCGGGCTTGGCCGCGGCGCGCGAACGCTCGAAGGCGTGCTCCAGCCGCCAGACGCGCTCGATCAACCACCGCCACAGGGGCGACTGGAAGCCGCCAGGACCAAGGTTCGAGAGGCTCATCGCTGAGCCCCTTCAGCTTGAGGGGGTGGCGGGAGGTCATCGGGCACGGCTTCCGGCGCATCGGCGGCCAGGGCCTCGGGCGCGACCGGCGCGGCCGAGATCGGCGCGCGCGGCAGCTCGCGACGGCGCGCGACGTCGATCAAGGCGTCCTCGGAGATCTCGTGGTCCGGCGCGATCGGCTTCAGCTGCATCATCTGCGCCAGTTGCTCGATGCGGCGCGGCTGCTCCAGGTGGGCGACCTCGGCCTCCAGCAAGCGCTTGCGCACACCCTCGTCGACGATCTCCTGTTCGATGCGGCTGATCTCCTGGCGCTCGCGCCCCGCGAAGGTCTTGGCCAGATAGACGCTGGTCACCAAGGTCAGCAGGACGCCCATGCCCGCGACCTCGACGATGCGGAAGCCCCGGATGCGGCGATCGAACAGGCCGACGCTGGTCATGCGCCGGCCTCCCACACGGGCGCCGTCGTGCGCACGGCGGCGCGCAGCTTCGATGAACGCGCGCGCGGATTGACCGCCAGCTCCGCCTCGCCCGGCGCGATCGCCTTGTTGGCGATCAGCTGGAAGCTGGCCGGCGCGCCGGTCGGCGCCTGCGGCAGATGGCGCGAGCCGCCCGGCGTGCGCCCGGCCCGCTCGGCCAGGTAGTTCTTGACGATACGGTCTTCCAGCGAGTGGAAGGTCACCACCGCCAGCCGGCCGCCCGGCTTCAGGATTCGCTCGGCGGCGGCGAGCCCCGCCTCCAGTTCGGCCAGCTCCTCGTTGACCGCGATGCGCAGCCCCTGGAAGGAGCGCGTGGCCGGGTGGACCTTGGCGCCCTTGCGACCGCCCAGGGCGCGCTCGATCACGTGCGCCAGGTCCAGGGTGCGCTCGAACGGACGCTCCTCGCGGCGCTTGACGATGAAGCTGGCGATGCGGCGCGAGGCGTGTTCCTCGCCATAGACATAGAGGATGCGGGCCAGCTCGGTATGGTCGAGCTCGTTGACGAGGTCGGCGGCGGTCGGGCCGGTGTCGCTCATCCGCATATCCAGCGGGCCATCGCGCATGAACGAGAAGCCGCGCTCGGCCTCGTCCAGTTGCATGGACGACACACCGATATCCAGCACCACGCCGTCGACCGACTGGGGCTCGAAATGCTCGCCCATCTGGGAGAAGCGGTCCTGGATCAGGCGGAAGCGGTCCGCCGGCAGGCCTTCGGTGAACTTCAGGACGGTCGGATCGCGGTCGAAGCCGACGACGGTCGCGCCGGTGGCCAGGATCGCGCGGGTATAGCCGCCAGCCCCGAAGGTGCCGTCGATGATGGTCTCGCCCGCCCCCGCGCCCAGAGCCTCGACCACTTCATTCAACAGGACGGAGATGTGCGGCGCTTCGCTCACGACGCGGCCCCGAACTTGGCGACGCGCTGCTGGGCGCGCAGGGCCGCGAGACCTTCCCTGGCCAGATCGCGCTGCGCCGCGCGATGGGCCTGGAAGGCCTCGCGGGACCAGATCTGAAAACGCTCACCCATACCGACGACGGCCACCCAATCCGTGAGGCCGCACATTTCGCACAGCTGGTCGGGGAGCGTAATGCGACCAGCTGTATCAAAGGAAAGCTTGGCCATGCCGCCCAGGACGCTGGTTTCCAGGGCCGTGCGGGTCGGATCGCCGAACGGCATCTCCTCGATCACCGCCAAGTAACGATCAAACAAGGCTTTTCCGCCAGCTTCGAGGCAATCGGCCTCGATCGAGGGGAAGCAGAAGATGCCGTCGAACATGCCGGAGACGGCCGCGCGGAATTCCTGCGGCACAACGATGCGCCGCTTGCTGTCGAGCTGTTTCTCGAACGTCGAGAGAAACACTGAAGCCAACCCCGCCCAAGCCCAAGCCGGTCGGCGAGCTATGACACCTCGCCCCGACGCGAATTGGGTTAACATGGGATGAACTGGGAAACAATGACACCAGCGGCCATTTCATCGATAATTCAAAGATGTCGCACGCCTTCTTCACTGGGCGCGATAGTTAATCCACAGAACATACACAGAACTATCGAGACCAACGCCTTGGCCCGCCCCAGTTCGTCCCATCGGATGTGAATTTCGATTTCTGTCGCCTTCCCCAATCTGGAGGAAGACTCCGGAGCGCTTCAGGCGGACGCTCTCTGTCGCCTCCCCGCCAAACGGGGAGGTTGCGGACCAGATGATCTGTAAGCCGGGTTCTGTTCCGCCGCTCGAAAGCGACGGCGACGATCATTCCTCTAGGCCGGCCATTGCTGGACGGCTCTCGCGACCTACCCGGACCCTCTCGGCCAGTGACGGCCTATCCGACGCGAGGCCGGCGCGGGGTCCCTATTCGGTCTTGCTCCAGGCGGGGCTTGCCATGCCGTCCCTGTCGCCAGGTCCGCGGTGGGCTCTTACCCCACCCTTTCACCCTTCCCGCCCCGTAGGGAGGAGGTTTGCTTTCTGTGGCGCTATCCCTGGGATCGCTCCCGGTGGGCGTTACCCACCGCCTTGTCACCGTGGAGCCCGGACTTTCCTCGGCGTCCGAAGACGACGCGACCGCCCGATCATCTGGTCCGGGACGGTGTTTGACGGTGGATGCGGCGCAGGTCAATTGGAGATCGGCGCGAGATAGACTAAACTAAGTGGACTTAGTTCACGGAGGCCGCCATGCGGACCGTCAACATCCACGAAGCCAAGACCCACCTTTCCCGGCTGGTCGAACAGGCTGCGGACGGCGAAAGCTTCATCATCGCCAAGGCGGGCAAGCCGATGGTCAAGGTGGTGGCGATTGAAGCGCAGGAGCGGCCAGCCAAGCGGCGTCTGGGCTTCATGAAGGGCGAAATCAAGATCCCTGATGATTTCGACACCATGTTCGCCGAAGAAATCCAGGCGATGTTCGAGGGCAAGGATTGATCGTTCTCGCCGACACGCACGTCCTGCTTTGGGTGGCTGAAGCGCCTGAGAGGCTTTCAGAGGCAGCGCAAGATCTTCTGACGGCGGAGACGACCAAGCCCACCTTCAGCGTCGTGAGCCTTTGGGAAATCTCGATAAAACGCGCGCAGGGCAGAGCGGACTTCCATATCGACACTCATCGCTTTCGCCGCCAACTGCTTGGGAATGACTGGCGCGAACTGACGATTTCATCGGATCACGCGATCCTGGCAGGAAGCCTACCCGCCATTCACAAGGATCCTTTCGATCGCATGCTTTTGGCTCAAGCGATTGTGGAAGGCGCGCGCCTTCTGACGGTGGATAGCCAGCTCAAACGGTATGGCGCGCCCGTTCTGTCGCTCTAGATCGATGTCATCAGCCCAGAGATCGGATGCTCGCCCAGCCCCTTGGCCGCGCCAAGGCGATCAGCATCCGCCTTGTTCTGAGAGAGCTTGAAAGTCCCGTCCAACCGCTCGACGAACAGCCGGCCACCCTGGATGCCCCGCAGCAGGGCCTCGAACTTGCCGGGCTTCATCTTGTCGCGGGTCCAAGGTTTCTTAGGCAGCAGCCGCGCCTCTTCCTGGGCCGAGAGGTCGTCGAGCAGGGCGATCAGTTCTTCGTCGTTCAGCGGCGCGACCGAGCCCTCGGCCTCGACGGACTGATAGTTCCAGGTCGGAACCTGGTCGGCGCTCTCATACCAGTCGGGGCTGATATAGGCGTCGACCCCCGTGGCCAGCACCACCGCTCGGAAGCCCTGGGTCAGGTGTGGGGTCAGGACGTTGCCGCGCGACAGGTGGAAGTCGAGGGCGACCTCGCCGTCCAGGTCGCGGATCACGACCGGCGACTGGGCCACGAACGGCCGACCGCCGACCGCGGCGGCGATCGTCACGAACGGATGCGCGCGGATGAAGTCCAGCAGGACCGCGCGATCCTCGACGCGAAAGCGGCCGTCCGGGTGCATCAGTCGGCCGCCGCGCGCAGCAGCCCCACCAGGCGCGCCCGGGTCTCGCCGTCGGCGATGCCGTCGAAGCGGCTCTGCAGCCAGTGACGCTGGAAGGCCGAGATCACCGTCGTGGTCCACGCGTCGTACTTGCCGGTCGGGGCGCAGTCGAAGCCCAGGCGGGTCAGGCCGGCTTGCAGCGCGAAGACGCCGGTCCCCTCCTCGCCCTGGCCCAGCGGCGCGCCGGGCGACGGGGGCGGTTCGATCCAGAGACCGTGGCCGCTTTCGGCCAGGCGCTTCCACGGGAAGAGCTCGCCCGGATCGATCTTGCGGGCGGGCGCGATGTCGGAGTGGCCGAGGATCCGGCTGTCGGGGATCATCCAGCGCGAGCGGACGTCGGCCAGCAGGTTGATCACCGAAGCGATCTGAGCCTCGGGGAACGGGCGATAACCGAACTCGTGGCCGGGATTGACGATCTCGATGCCGATCGAGGCAGAGTTGATGTCCTTGACGCCCTTCCAGAAGGCGGCCCCGGCGTGCCAGGCCCGGCGCTCTTCCGGCACGAGGCGGAAGATGCGGCCGTCTTCCTCGACGCAGTAGTGGGCCGAGACCTTGGCCTCGGGGTCGCGCAGGCGCTCGATCGCGGCCTCGCCGGTCTCCATGCCCGTATAGTGCAGCACGATGGTGTCGGGCACGGCCTTGCGGGCGTCGAAGTTCGGCGACGGGGCCTCGATAAGGCTCAGACTCATTGGGCGCGGTTCCGGATCGACATCAGCAACGGCATGACCTGATTCCGCCGAAGCGCGATGATCAAGACGCCGGTCAGGGCCAGGCCCGCTCCCACGCCCATCCGCAGATCGAAGTGATCGTGGGTGACCAGCACGCCCAGCAGTATGGTGAACAGCGGCGTCAGCAGGGTGAGCGGAGCGATCAGATTGGCCTCGTAGCGCTGGATCAACCCGTAATAGGCCGTATGGGCCACGACCGAAACCACCAGCGCCGAGAACACCACCGCCGCCACGAAGGGCCAGCCGGCCGCGATGCCCGCCGCGACCTGTCCGGGCTCGATCGCCGCGCTCATCGCCGCCAGCGGCCAGATCGACGAGAAGCCGACCCAGGCCTGGAACTGCAGGGGCCGCACGCCCTCGACCTGTTTCATCATCACCGCGCCCAGCGAACCGGCGAAGGCCGCCGCGACGATCAGCCAGAGACCGGGCGATAGCACGAAGCCGCGCGGGCTCCACATCACCGTCACCGCGCCGGCCAGGGTCAGGGCGATGCCCAGGCCACGCCGCCAGCGGATGGTCTCGCCCAGCATCAGCATCGACAGCAGGGTCGTGAACGGCACGCCCAGTTGGATCACCACGGAAGCGGCCGACGGCGAGGCGGTCTTGAAGCCCATGAACAGCAGGGCGAAGTTCCCCGCTCCCATCAGCAGCGCCACCACCACGATCCGCCAGGTCGGCTTCGGCGCGGGCAGCAGCCAGGGCAAGGTCGCCAGCGCCACCAGCGAAAAGCGCACGGCCGCGTAGAACAGCGGCGGCACGCCCCAGTGGGCCACCACGATCTTGGAGATGATGTTGTTGCTGGCCCAGACCAGGCAGATCAGGACCAGCAGGCCGAAGTCGCGAAGAGACATGAACTATCCGATAGGCCGCGGTTGACGTTCGGTCAAAACGGTCGTTTGTTGGTGAACACTGTTCACATACGACCACGCCGGGTCAACCGGCGGGCGGAGCAAACGGGCGGAAGCGGATGACCATCGAACATGTCGACGTCCTGATCGTGGGCGCGGGGCTTTCAGGGATCGGCGCGGCCTATCACCTGAAGAAGCACTGCCCCGGCAAGACCTATGCGATCCTGGAAGGGCGCGAGGCGATCGGCGGCACCTGGGACCTCTTCCGCTATCCCGGCATCCGC
The DNA here is from genome assembly GCF_058681225.1 of Caulobacter sp. FV1ye6ST. Lineage (NCBI taxonomy): Bacteria > Pseudomonadati > Pseudomonadota > Alphaproteobacteria > Caulobacterales > Caulobacteraceae > Caulobacter > Caulobacter sp. FV1ye6ST. The sequence continues at coordinate 1,124,027 of NZ_CM178733.1, read as the reverse complement.
TCCGACAGCGACATGTACACCCTGGGCTACAGCTTCAAGCCCTGGAAGGCCGCCAAGGCCATCGCCGATGGCCCGTCGATCCTAAGCTACGTCCGCGAGACCGCGCGCGAGCACGATGTCGACCGCCACATCCGCTTCAAGCACATGGTCAAGCGCGCCAGCTGGTCCACCGAGACCGCGACCTGGACGGTGGAGGCCGAGCATGACGGCCAGACCGTCACCTTCACCTGCGGCTTCCTCTACATGTGCTCGGGTTACTACCGCTATTCAGCGGGCTACACGCCCGAGTTCGCGGGGACGGAGCGGTTCAAGGGCGCGATCGCCCACCCGCAGCACTGGCCGGAAAACCTCGACTACGCCGGCAAGAAGGTCGTGGTGATCGGCAGTGGGGCCACCGCCGTGACCCTGGTGCCCGAGATGGCCAAGACGGCCGAGCACGTGGTCATGCTGCAGCGCTCGCCGACCTATGTGGTCTCGCGCCCAGCAGAGGACGGCGTCGCCAACTGGCTGCGCTCGAAACTGCCGGCCATGACCGCCTACGGCATCACCCGCTGGAAGAACGTCCTCTTCCAGATGCTGTTCTTCAACATGGCCCGCAAGAGGCCGGAGAAAGTGAAGGAGCAGTTGCTGGGCCTGGTCCGCGAGCATCTGGGGCCCGACTACGACATCGGCGCCCACTTCACGCCGCGCTACAATCCTTGGGACCAGCGCCTGTGCCTGGTGCCGGACGCGGACCTGTTCGACTCCATCAAGTCGGGCGCCAGCTCGGTCGTCACCGACCACATCGAGACCTTCACCGAAACCGGGATCCAGCTGAAGTCCGGCAAGACGCTCGACGCCGACGTCATCGTCACGGCCACCGGCCTGCAGATGCAGCTGCTGAGCGGCATGGAGGTCGTGGTCGACGGCAAGGTCGCCGACCTGTCCCAGTCGATGAGCTACAAGGGCATGATGTTCAGCGACGTGCCGAACCTGGCCTCGGCGTTCGGCTACACCAACGCCAGCTGGACCCTGAAGGCCGACCTGACCAGCGAATATGTCTGCCGCCTGCTGAACCACATGACCCGCACGCGCACCGACTTCTGCGTGCCGCGCGTCGACGGCGAGATGGAGGTCGCGCCGTGGCTCGACTTCTCGTCCGGCTACGTCACCCGCTCCATCGGCCAGTTCCCCAAGCAGGGCCTGCGCAAGCCTTGGAAGGTGCACCAGAACTACGCCCTGGACCTAGCCGCCCTGCGCCTGGGCAAGGTCGAGGACGGGGTCATGCGGTTCGGGCGCAAGACCAGCGTCAAGGCCCACCCCGTGAAGGCGATGGCGGCCGCCTGATCAAGCCTCCCTATCGGATCCGATAGGTCGCGGCGGGCGCGCGAGGCGTCCGCCAGCGACTTCCCCTCCCTCCGCTCATCCCTGCGAAAGCGGCGATGAGCGGTATCGGGATCGCTCTACACCTCCTCGTCGAACTCTTCGTCGTCGGCGACCGGGGCCGCCGCCGGGGCCGCCTTCGGCGCCTTGCGTTTCACGAAGCGCAGCGCCGTGTGGCTCTTCGAAAAGGCGCAGACCTTGGTGTCGGACAGGCCAAAGGCACGCGCGGCGGTCAGCACCTCGGTATCCTTCAGCGGCGCGCCCTTGCCCTTCTGGGAGACGATCCAGATCGCGCCCTTCTCGCCCAGGGTCCACATCAGGTCCTCCAGACGGTCGAGGTCGGCCAGGTCGTCGGCGGCCAGGAACAGAATGTCGACGCCATCGGCCTCGTCGGCGTCGACCGGCTCCACGCGGGTCGACAACTCGGCCAGGAACTCCTCGTCCTCGACGCCGTCGACCACCACGGTCATGCCCGGCTTCACGCCCAGCTTGTCCAGGCGCGACGGCGGGTTCTGGATGGCGTGCAGCCACTTTTCGGCCTGACCCGGCGCCAGCGTGAAGCGGGTGCCGTCGCTCAGCACTAGGTCATCGCCTTCGGTCCGCGGGTTCTTCAGGGCGTGGCCTTGATAGATGCCGCGATAGGCTCCGCGGAAGATCAGCTTCGGCGGCTCCCACAGCAGCTTGCCCTCGCTGTCGCCGTCCGACAGCTGGCCCCAGACGCCGCTCGCTTCCTTGCCCATGACCTCAGGCGCCCTTGAACACGGGCGCGCGCTTTTCGAGGATCGCGTCGACGCCCTCCATGTGGTCCTCGGTGTGGTGGGCGATGGCCTGGGCAGCCGCGCTCATCTCCATCAGGGTGTCGTAGCTGGCGGTCTGGCCATGCTTGAGCAGGCTCTTGGCCATGCGTAGAGCGTGAGGGGGCTGCTGGGCGATACGGTTGGCCAACGTCAGGGCCTCGTCCATCAGGATCTCGGCCGGCACGGCCTTGCTGATCAGGCCCCACTCGGCCGCCTTGGCCGCGTCGATGACGTCGCCGGTGAACAGCAGTTCCGCCGCGCGGCTCATGCCGATCGTGCGCGGCATCAGCCACGCGCCGCCGTCGCCGGGGATCAGGCCCAGCTTCAGGAAGGTGACGCCAAACCTGGCGGTGTCGGCGGCGATGCGGATGTCGGTCATGCAGGCCACGTCGCAGCCCAGACCGATCGCCGCGCCGTTCACCGCCGCGATCGACGGGACCTCCAGGCCATAGATGGCCCGCACGACGCGGTGGATGTTCTTGCGATAGCCGTCGCGCACGGCCACGCCGTTACCGCCGAACGCGCCCTCGCGGGCCTTCATCGCCTTGACGTCGCCGCCGGCCGAGAAGGCCTTGCCCGCGCCGGTCAGGATCACGCAGCGGATGTCCTGGTCATCGTTGATCGCCTCGCAGGCGGCGGCCACCTGGTCGCCATCGCCCGGCGCGCCGAGGGCGTTCATCGCCTCGGGGCGGTTCAGGGTGAGGATGGCGACGTGGCCGCGCTTCTCGGTAAGGATCAGGGACAAGGGTGGCGCTCCTGCGACTTCTGCTTTTTTCCTTCCATAGCCTGCTTTCCCACATCGTGCAGCCGAACAGGCCAATACAACCTGGACGTTTTCGAGGATCACGAAAACGCGACTGGCGCGGCGGCGCGTGGCGACATTGACTGGCGTCAGGGACGATCACGAAGGCTGCGGCGAATGACCGAGCACGGGAAGGCCCGACACGTGTTGATTATCGAGGATGAAATCCTCGTCGCGTTCGAGGTCGAAGCCCTCCTGGCGGAGCAGGGCTTCACGAGTTTCGATATAGCCGACAGCTTGTCGGACGCCTTGGCCTTGGCCATGGCCAATCCGCCAGATCTGATCACCGCCGACTATCGTATCGTCGGCGGCACCGGAGAGGAGGCCGTCGAGGCCATCCAGCGCCAGCTGGGCCGGATCCCCGTCGTCTATGTCACCGGCAACGCCGACCAGCTGCAGGGTCGCCTCAACCCCATCGTCGACAAGCCGATCTCGGCTCGGCGCCTGCGCGAGGCCTGCGTCCGCGCCGCCCTATCCTGACCTGGCCAGTCCTGAGATTGTCCGCCGTGCGCCAAGACCCTAGAAGCAGGGCCACGGGAGGACGCGATGCACGAGATCACCACCGTTGAGGCGCTCGAGGCTCTGTATCAGCCACAGCCCGCGCCCGCCTCGACCGTCAAGGTCACCGACCACATCACCCCGCACTATGCGGCCTTGATCCAGGCCTCGCCGTTCGCAGCCCTCGCCACCGTCGGGCCCGAGGGCTTGGACTGCAGCCCGCGCGGCGACCTGCCCGGCTTCGTCCGCATCGCCGACCCGCGGACGCTGATCCTGCCAGATCGGCGGGGCAACAACCGCATCGACAGCCTGCGCAACGTCGTGCGCGACCCGCGCGTGGCGCTGCTGTTCCTGATCCCCGGCTCGGGCACGACCTTCCGCGTCAACGGCCGGGCGGCGCTGAGCGTCGATCCCGATCTGCTGGAAAGCTTCGCCGTCGACGGCAAGGCGCCGCGCACGGTCATGGTGGTCACGGTCGTGGAAGCCTATTTCCAGTGCGCCCGCGCCATCGTCCGCTCGGGCCTCTGGAAGCCGGAAAGCCAGGTCGACCCGAAATCCCTGCCCACGCCCGGCGCCATGCTGGCCGCCGTCACCGCTGGCGAGGTCGGAGGCGAGACCTACGACCGCGAATGGCCGGATCGCGCCGCCAAGACGATGTGGTGACGCCAGGGGCAAGCCGCGCCGCGCGCCAAACAAAAGCGGCCCTGGGCTCCCCACCCAAGGCCGCTTGAAACACATCAGTCGCCCCAAGTTACCTTGGCGAGCAGCGCTTAGTCGTCGCGGTGGACGCGTTCGCGGCGCTCGTGGCGTTCCTGGGCCTCGACGCTCATGGTCGCCGTGGGGCGAGCATCCAGTCGAGCCAGGCCGATGGGCTCGCCCGTCTCCTCGCAATAGCCGTAGGAGCCATCCTCGACGCGGCGCAGGGCCTGGTCGATCTTGGAGATCAGCTTCCGTTGACGATCGCGGGTACGGAGCTCGAGAGCCCGGTCGGTTTCCGAGGACGCACGATCAGCGAGATCGGCGTGATTCTCGGTTTCTTTCTGGAGATGGGCGACCGTTTCGCGAGATTCGCGAAGGATCTCCTCTTTCCAGGCCAGCAGCTTGTCCTTGAAATACTCAAGCTGCCGTTCATTCATGAAAGGCTCATCGTCGGAAGGACGATAGCCAGACTTCTCAACAAGAACAGTGGCCGTTTGCATCAACGCCTCACGCCCCAATGAACTCAGCCCTTAAGGGCTGCGTGCTTATAGCAAAAGGTGAGCCGGGTTCAATGAACCTCGCGTGAGCGGCGCGTTCAGGTCGCGCGCCTCCCGCAAAAGGGCCGTGAACACGGCGACGACGGATATAAAACGCGCGAGAAAGGCAAGCGTGGCAGGGAAAAGCCGATTTTGAGCTCCCCACCTTGGCCATGTCAGCTACGCGCCTGAAGCTTGGCCAGCTCGACGGCGGCGCGTGTCTCGATCTCGTTGAGGATCCCCTCAAGGTTGGGATCGTCGGTATTTTCCCGCTGCTCGCGGATGGCCCGGGTCAGGCGATCCAGGGTGTCGGACGAGATGTCGCCGTCGATCAGCCCGATTCGGACATCGCCCAGCAGATCCAGGATCTGCTCGCCGCGACGCACGGCGCGGCGCCGGCGCTCCAGCGGATTGCCGACCGGTCCCATCGCCTGCAGGGCCAGCAGGGCGTCGACCGAGCCGACGCCGGACAAACCGCCCACCGAGGCGGTGCTCGCCGCGCCGCTGGCGGCGTTCACGGACGGCAGCGAAAAGCCCGTCGACCCGCCGGACGGCCTGGCCCGCGACGCGCCAGTCGACCCCACGCCCCCCGTGCTGGAAACCTTCATCCGACAGCTCCAAAAAGCTCGTGCGCGCGAGTCACTTATCCCGCAGCGCCATCAATATCCATCGGCGCGCTTGAAGTATGGTTAATGCCGGGCAGATTCTGCCGCGAGGCGCCTGTCGGACCATCGCCAAATCCAGAATCCCTTGAGCGACAAGGCCTTGAGCCCCCTCAGGAAACTGGCCCGCTTCTGGCATGGAGCGGCGCGGGGACGGTTCCCCGCGACGAGATTGCCATGCCGCGTTCATTCTTTCGCTTCCTGCTGACCGCCCTGGTCGCCGCCTCGGCGCTGGTCGCCGCCCCGGCGTTCGCCAAGTCGCGGATCAAGGACATCGTCGCGTTCGAGGGCGTTCGCGAGAACCAGCTGATCGGCTACGGCATCGTCGTCGGCCTGAACGGCACCGGCGACAGCCTGCGCAACGCGCCGATGACCAAGCAGAGCCTGGAGGCCATGCTGGAACGCCAGGGCGTCAACGTCCGCGACGGCAATCTCAACACCAAGAACACCGCCGCCGTCATGGTCACGGCCGCCCTGCCCCCCTTCTCGGCGGCCGGCTCGAAGGTCGACGTCACCGTCTCGACCCTGGGCGACGCCAAGAGCCTGCTGGGCGGCACCCTGCTGGTCACCAGCCTGCAAGGCGCGGACGGCCAGACCTATGCCGTCGCGCAGGGCACCGTACAGACCGGCTCGGTCTCGGCCGGCGGCGCCTCGGGCAGTTCGGTCACCAAGGGCGTTCCGACCGCCGGCCGCATCGCCAGCGGCGGCATCATCGAGCGTGAGACCGGCTTCCAGATGGTCAATATGGACATCATGCGCCTGACCCTGCGCAATCCGGACTTCACCACCGCACGCCGCGTCGCGGACGCCATCAACGCCAAGTTCCCCGGCTGCGCCCAGGCCCAGAACCCCACCGTGATCGCCACCCGCGCCCCGGCCGGCATGGACATGATCAGCTTCATGACCAACATCGAGAACCTGATGGTCGAGCCTGACGGCCCGGCCAAGGTGGTGATCGACGAAGTCGCCGGCGTCATCGTCATGGGCGACGACGTCCGCATCAGCAAGGTGGCCATCGCCCAGGGCAACCTGACCATCTCGGTCCAGGAAAACCCCGCCGTCAGCCAGCCGGCGCCATTCAGCCAGGGCCAGACCAAGGTCGTGCCGCAGTCGACCGTCAGCGTCGATGAGGAGAAGGGCAAGCAACTGCTGACCCTGGGCGGTTCGCCGTCGCTCAAGAGCCTGGTCGGCGGTCTCAACGCCTTGGGCGTCACGCCCCGCGACATGATCTCGATCCTGCAGGCCGTGAAGGCCGCGGGCGCCCTGCAAGCCGACATCGAGGTGATGTGATGAGCGCTCTTTCGACCATCTCGACCTATGTCCCGTCGTTCGGCGCGACCGCCGCCACGATCAAGACGGCCGCCCAGGCGGTGAAGTCCGCCGCGACCACCGTTCAGGGCGTCGTCGAGGACACCGCCAGCGCGGCCAAGGAAGCCAAGCAGCGCGCTAAGATCGCCGACACGGCCAAGACCTTCGAGTCCTCGTTCATGTCCGTGATGATGCAACAGATGTTCGAAGGCGTGAAAACCTCCGAACCGTTCGGCGGCGGCAACGGCGAGGAAATGTTCAAGTCGGTCCTGACCGACGCGATGTCCAAGGAAGTGACCAAGGCCGGCGGCATCGGTCTGGCGTCCACGATCCAGCGCGAAATGCTGAAGATGCAAGGTCTGAAGGAGTAACCCCATGGCCATCGCCGCCGTCGACGCCGACGATCGCGTCCACCAGCTGACCCTGCTGACCGAACGCCTGACCGACCTCATCGCTCGGGAGGCCTCGGCCTTCGAAAGCCACCGCCCGCACGAGGCGGCCCAGCATGTCGAAGAGACGGCCAAGCTGGCCAATGTCTACCGGCACGAATCGATGCGGGTGCGCCACAACCCCGCCCTGCTCGAAAACGCCCGCCCCGAGCTGCGCCAGCGCCTGATCCGCGCCACCGAAGCCTTCGACGCCGTGCTGGCCCGCCAGGCGCGCGCCGTGAACGCCGCCAAGACCGTGACCGAGGGCCTGGTTCATGCGGTGGCCCAGGAGATCGCCAGCCAGCGCGCCGCCCCGGCCGCCACCTACGGCGCTGGCGGCATGGTCACCGACCGCCCGCAGCACGGCGCGGCGATCACCCTGAACCGCAAGGCCTAGAACAACTCGAACACCGCCGCCGCGCGTCCCGCGCCGTCCGGATCGCCATAGTCGGCGACCGGATACTCGGCCACGACTCGCAACCGGTCGACGGGCAGAAAGGCCCTGAACGGGTCGCCGATCAGCACCACGATCCCCGCCGCCAGGCAGCGCCGCAGGAATCGCTCGACCCGTTCGGCCAGGTCAGGGTCGTAGAACAGGTCTCCCACCAGCATCAGGTCGACCTCCGGCGGATCGCCGCCGGTGATGTCGGACCGCGTGACCTCGACCGCCACGCCGTTTGCGGCGGCGTTCAGCCGCGTGGCGGTCGCGGCGTAGGGATCGACGTCGACCGCCCTCACCGCGCCAGCACCCGCCAGGGCGGCGGCGATGGCCACCAGGCCCGAGCCCGCGCCGAGGTCCAGCACGCGCTTGCACGCGACGATCTCCGGATGGTCGAGGACGTGCCGGGCCAGAGCCAGGCCGCCGCCCCACGGCCGCGCCCAGTAGGGCGAGCCGAAGTCCCGATCGGCCTCGGCCAGACGCATCAGCCCGCTGCGGGGTCCGGCGCGATGCAGGCGGATCTCCGGCACGCCGGGGACGGCTTCCAGCGGCAGACGGTCCAGGATGAAGGCTTCGAGATCGCTGGTCATGGCTTGCCGCCCAAGCTTACCGTCCTCTCGACGCCGATCGCATCCAGGAAATCGGCATCATGGCTGACCACCAGCAGCGCCCCGTCATAGCCCGACAACGCCGCCTCGACGGCCTCGATCGAGGCCAGGTCCAGGTGGTTGGTCGGCTCGTCCAGGATCAGCAGCTGCGGCGGCGCCGCGGCGCTCAACACGCAGGCCAGGGCCGCCCGCAGGCGCTCGCCGCCGCTCAAGGTCCCCGCGATCTGGTGGGCGGCGGTGTTGCGGAACAGGAACCGCGCCAGCGCCGCATGGGCGTCGTTCTGGCTCGCGGCTGGGTTCAGGCGGCGGAAGTTCTCCAGAATGGTCTCGTCGTCGGCCAGCAGCGCCGCGCGCTGATCGAGCAGGGCGAACGGGACGGACAGCTTCACCTCACCCGCCGTGGCCGCCAAGGCGCCGGTGGCCAGGCGCAGCAGGGTCGTCTTGCCCGACCCGTTCGGTCCGGAGATCGCCACCCGCTCGGGTCCGGCGATGCGGAACGACAGGCCCTCGATCACCGGCGGAACGTCCGGCCAGGCGAAGGTTACGGCCTCGAAGGCCAGCACGCCGCGTCCTTCCGGCAGGCCCGACGACGGCAGGTCGAAGCCGAGAGTCCGGACGCGCTCGACCCGGGCCTCGGCCGAGACCTTGGCCTGGGCCGCCTCGGCCGCCAGCTTGTCGGCGAGCTTACCCTCGCGCGCGCCGCTCATCTCGGCCCGCTCGGCCATCATGCCCAGGACGATCTTCGGCGTCCCGCCCCGGTCGGCGAACTTACGGCCGGCGGCGTCGCGGCGCTCCTTGCGCTCGCGGGCGATCTGAGCGTCGCGGGCGACGCGGCGGACCTCCTTCTCGGCATGGTCGAGGTCGCGCTGGGCGGCGTCGGCCTCGGCGGCCTTGCGTTCGGCATAGAGGTCCCAGCCGCCACCATAGGATCGCGCCCCCAGCGACGAGAGCTCGACGATCCGGTCCATGCCGCGCAGCAGGCTTCGGTCGTGGCTGACCACCACCGCCCCGCCGCGCCAGCGGGCCAGCACCTTGCCGACGATCCCCCGCGCCTCGGCGTCCAGATTGTTGGTCGGCTCATCCAGCAAGAGAACGTCGGGCCTGGCGATCAACAGCCGCGCCAGCCCGGCGCGCGTCGCCTGACCGCCCGACAGCGCCGCCGCCGGTCGCTCGGGGTCGAAGCCGGTCAGGCCGACATCGGCCAGGGCCTGATCCACCCGCGCCGGCAGGTCCCAGTCGGCGTCGGACAGGTCGACCTCGTCGCCCTCCCCGCGCTCGATACGCGCCAGGCGGTCCCAGGCCGCGCCGACGCCCAGCAAGTCGGCCAGCCGCGCGCCCGGCGAGACATCTGGCGTCTGATCAAGAGTCGCGACGGTTCCCGCCCGCGTGACCGTCCCGGCCAACGGCATACGCGATCCGTCGATCAAGGCGAGCAGGCTGGACTTGCCCACGCCGTTGCGCCCCACGAGGCCAATACGCTCGGCCCCGAGCGCGAGATTCAGATTTTCGAAGAGGCGCCGGCCGTCAGGCGTGGCGGCGGAAACGGCATCCAGGGTGACGAAGGACATGCGAACCCACGGTCAGGGAAACGGGAAGGACGAAGCGGTCTTCCGTCTTGCTGATCATGGGAACCTCCATCGATTGGGAGCGGAGTTTCTACGCGGCCGCGCCCTGGGCGGCAAGCGTGAGCGGGGATCTCTAGGTGGGCGCCATCTCGCGCAGCACCCAGATGAGCGAGCCGATCCCGCCGCAGAAGACCATCATGTCGATGATGATCGAGCGCGGCTTCGGCGCCTTCAGCGCGTCGAACGCCTCCTGCTTGGCATCCTGCTTAGTGCTTCCGGCCTCTTTCTTGGCCATGGCTCGTTCCTTTGTAGGGTCGAGCTTCAGCCCGAGCCTGGGCGTTAAATCATGCGTGGACTGAAGAACCCGCTTCCAAACAGGGTTGAGGGATTCCCAACGGCGCCGCTCAGAAGCATCCGCCCTCGCGCAACGACGGCATGGGCGGCGGGTCCGCACCGGGCTGGGTCCGGATGCCTCGATAGGTGCGGCAGCGTTCCTGGCGGCGGGTCTGATTGTTCTCGAACTTCGGCTCCGGCCGCCAGACCTTACGCCCGTCGATCGGACCGATGAACGCGCTGGGCGGCTTGAGCGCGCCGCCATAACAGCGCTCCTTCTCCTCCGGGGTCATGTGCTCGTTGCCGAGCCCCCCGCACGCACGGTGGTAACGGCCCCAGCCATAGTCCGGATTGCCCTCGGTCAGGCGCCATTGCTCGACCGCCTTCGGATCGACCGTCCAGGTGTGCTCGATCGCGGGCGACGCGACGGCGGGCGGTCCGGTGGGTTGCGCTGATGCTCCGTCGGGAACGGCGGATGGCGCGGCCGCCCGCGCGGGAGCCGCCGACGAGGCCGACACCGCCCGCGCGCCTACTGGCCAGTATCGCGGCCTCTGCCGCTCGAACCGTTCCAGATTCACGACGAATACCGGTTGCTCTTCGACGACCGGCGCCGGCTCCTCGACCAACACCAGGGCGGCCATGATCAGGCCGTTGATCAGGACACCGCCCGACACGGCGATCCAGCGTCGCCCTCCCAGCCTCCGACTCATTCACCACCTCTGGTTAAGCTGAGCAGCAGCACGCGCGCCGCTGGCGCCGTTTTCGAGGCGGTGGCGTGTTGAATCAGCGCCATCAAAGAGTCGGCCTGCTGACATCCGCTGTCAGCAGAAGCGCGCCCTCGCGTGCGCGACATTTGTTCGCATGTTGTTCTTGTGTTAATTCGCGCGTCGAGCCCTACATATAGCCGCTGCGCCGCGACCAATGTCGCGGCCCAACGTTCCGGAAAACATGGCTGAGCAACTGAACTTCATCCGCGTTCGCGGCGCCCGTGAGCACAATCTGAAGAACGTCAGCGTCGACATCCCGCGCGGCGAACTGGTCGTGCTGACCGGCTTGTCGGGCTCGGGCAAGTCGTCCCTGGCCTTCGACACGATCTATGCCGAGGGCCAGCGCCGCTATGTGGAAAGCCTGTCGGCCTATGCCCGTCAGTTCCTGGAGCTGATGAGCAAGCCCGACGTCGACCTGATCGAGGGCCTGTCGCCGGCGATCTCGATCGAGCAGAAGACCACCAGTCGCAACCCGCGCTCGACCGTCGGCACGGTGACCGAGATCCACGACTACATGCGCCTGTTGTGGGCGCGGGTCGGGGTCCCCTACTCGCCCGCCACCGGCCTGCCGATCGAGAGCCAGACCATCAGCCAGATGGTCGACAAGATCACCGCCCTGCCCGAAGGCACGCGTCTCTACCTGCTGGCCCCCGTCGTCCGCGACCGCAAGGGCGAATACCGGAAAGAGATCGCCGAGTGGCAGAAGGCCGGCTTCCAGCGCCTGAAGATCGACGGCGAATACTATCCGATCGAGGACGCCCCGGTCCTCGACAAGAAGTTCAAGCACGACATCGACGTGGTCGTGGACCGCGTCGTGACCAAGCCCGACATGGAGCAGCGCCTGGCCGACTCCATCGAGCAGGCCCTGCGTCTGGCTGACGGCCTGGCCGTCGCCGAGTTCGCCACGATCGAGGAAGGCGAGAAGGAGCCGCGGCGCATCCTGTTCTCGGAACGCTTCGCCTGTCCGGTCAGCGGCTTCACGATCGCCGAGATCGAGCCGCGCCTGTTCTCGTTCAACAATCCGGCGGGCGCCTGCCCGGTCTGCGACGGCCTGGGCGCGAAGCTGGCCTTCGACGCCGACCTGGTGATCCCCGACAAAGACAAGAGCCTGCACAAGGGCGCCGTGGCGCCGTGGGCGAAAGGACCTTCTCCGCTCTACACCCAGACCCTGCAGGCCCTGGCGCGCCACTACGGCTTCTCGATGGACGAGGCCTGGTACAAGCTGTCGCCCGACGCGCGCGACGTGGTGCTGAACGGGTCCAAGGGGACCAAGATCAAGTTCATCTACGACGACAACGCCCGCAAGTACGAGGTCGAGAAGCCCTTCGAAGGCGTGCTGCCGAATCTGGAGCGCCGCTGGCGCGAGACGGACTCGTCGTGGGTTCGGGAAGAACTGGGCCGCTACCAGTCAGACACCCCCTGCGAGACCTGCCACGGCAAGCGCCTGAAGCCCGAAGCCCTGGCCGTCAAGATCGACGCCATGGACATCGCCGAGGTCTCGATGCTGGCCATCCGCCCGGCCCGCGACTGGTTCGCGAGCCTGGAAGGCAAGCTTACCGACAAGAAAATGGAGATCGCCCGGCGGATCCTGAAGGAGATCAATGACCGCCTGCGGTTCCTGGTCGATGTCGGCCTCGACTACCTGAACCTGTCGCGCGGCTCGGGCACCCTGTCGGGCGGCGAGAGCCAGCGCATCCGCCTGGCCAGCCAGATCGGCTCGGGCCTGACCGGCGTGCTGTACGTGCTGGACGAGCCGTCGATCGGCCTGCACCAGCGAGACAACACCCGTCTGCTGACCTCGCTGCAGGGCCTGCGGGACCTCGGCAATTCGGTGCTGGTCGTCGAGCACGACGAGGAGGCCATCCTCACCGCCGACTACGTGATCGACATGGGTCCGGCCGCCGGCGTCCACGGCGGCGAAATCATCGCCGAGGGCAAGCCGGCCGACATCATGGCCAACCCCAAGAGCATCACCGGCCAGTACCTGACCGGCGCGCGCGAGATCGAGGTCCCCGAACAGCGCCGGCCGATCAACAAGAAGAAGGTGCTGAAGGTCATCGGCGCCACCGGCAACAATCTGAAGAACGTCACGGCCGAGATCCCCGTGGGGACCTTCACCTGCATCACCGGCGTGTCGGGGGGCGGCAAGTCGACCTTCACGATCGAGACCCTGTACAAGGCCGCCGCGCGCCGCCTGAACAACGCCAGCGACGCCCCCGCCCCGCACGAGCGGATCGAGGGCCTGGAGCAGTTCGACAAGGTCATCGACATCGACCAATCGCCGATCGGCCGCACCCCGCGCTCGAACCCGGCGACCTATACCGGCGCCTTCGGTCCGATCCGCGACTGGTTCGCCGGCCTGCCCGAGAGCAAGGCGCGCGGCTACGGCCCGGGCCGTTTCTCGTTCAACGTCAAGGGCGGCCGCTGCGAGGCCTGCCAGGGCGACGGCGTCATCAAGATCGAGATGCACTTCCTGCCCGACGTCTACGTCACCTGCGATATCTGCAAGGGCAAGCGCTACAACCGCGAGACCCTGGACGTGCTGTTCAAGGGCAAGACGATCGCCGACGTCCTCGACATGACCGTCGAGGAGGCCGCTGACTTCTTCAAGGCCGTGCCGCCGATCCGCGACAAGATGGAGACCCTCAAGCGCGTGGGCCTCAGCTACATCAAGGTCGGCCAGCAGGCCACGACCCTGTCGGGCGGCGAGGCCCAGCGCGTGAAGCTGTCCAAGGAGCTGTCGCGCCGGGCCACCGGCCGGACGCTGTACATCCTCGACGAGCCGACCACCGGCCTGCACTTCGAGGACACCAAGAAGCTGCTCGAGGTGCTGCACGAGCTGGCCGACCAAGGCAACACCGTGGTCGTCATCGAGCATAACCTGGACGTGGTGAAGACCGCCGACTGGCTGATCGACTTCGGTCCCGAAGGCGGCGACGGCGGCGGCGAGATCGTCGCTACCGGTTCGCCCCAGGACGTGGCCAAGGTCGAGGCGAGCTGGACCGGCCGCTACCTCAAGGAACTGCTGGATCGCCACGAGGACCGCCGCAAGGCGCGGGTGGCGGAACTGAAAAAGGCCAAGCGGGCGTAAGGGGCGCAGCGGCCCGAAAAGTGGGGACCGGTTTTCGGATAGAGCCTATGCCCAAGAAAGACGAAGGCCCCGGAGAGTGATCTCCGGGGTCTTTGTCTTACCAGCCGCCGTTGGTGTCGGCGCCGGCCCGGCGGTCCTTGAGTTCGCGGTAGATGCTCGGCGCGGGGCCGAAGACGATCAGGGTCGTCAGGACGGTGATCAGGCCCGCGAACAGCGTCTGGACGATGCCGGCCGGGGTAAAGTAGGCCTTCAGAGAGGTCGTGTCGGCGCGCAGCATCTTGCCGGTGGCGGCCAGGTCGCCCGAGGCGATCAGGCCGACGGCCGAGACGATCGTCCAGATCAGCAGCACCACGATGACGCTCATCACCGCCGCCAGCAGATAGGCGCCCAGCAGCGGCCAGAAGAGCCCCTTGGTCTCCGGCAACGATCGGAACAAGGTGATCTTGCCGGTGTCGAAGGTGACCGACGAGGCGAACGACAGGCGCACGGCCAGATAGATCATGGCGCAGAACGCGCCGACGAAGGTCAGCAGGCCCAGGAACGCGCCCGTTGGCCCGCCCATCGCGCCGAGGAAGCCGGCCAGCAGCGAGCCGAAGAACATCACACCCATAATAACCAGGCTCAGCAGCAGCCACACGGCGCCCTGGCGCAGTTCCTGTGCGCCCAGACGAACATAGGCCATCCCGCTGTCGTTGTGACGCAGCACCAGACGGTTCAAGGCCGCGAAGACCACCCCGTTCAGGATCAGGCTGTAAGGCAGCGACCACAACGTCAGCGGCGCCAGACTCGACAGGTGGCGGGCGAAGGTTTCCGGGTCCGGCGTGCTTGTGTCGGCCAGGTAGTCCGCGAAGGCCTGCATCTGCACGCCGAAGAAGCGGATCGCCAGCACATTGGAGATCAGCGACAGCACCGTCATGCCGAGCGTCCAGACGGCGACGGTCTTCAGATTCTCCCGCACGAGCCGGAAACCGGAGAAGGCCACATCGGAGGCGGAGAACTTGGACATGTCGTGCTCATCGAGGAATGGACGGCCCCAAGGCTAAACAGGTTCGCGCCGGTTCGACAGGGCGGAGACGGCTTTATTCGCCTGGGCTTGCGACGCCGCGGCGGACGCCGAGCATGCGCGAGCTAAAGAGCTTTCCGACGAAGTGAGCACCGGCTCGTCGTCAGAAAATGCGTCAAAACAAAAACTGGAGCATTTCACCGATCCAATTGGGTCGAAAAATGCTCTAGTCGTGCAGGCCCGCGTCGATCTCGTCCTGGTTCAGTTGAGCGAAGGCCCTGGCCGGCGCGGCGACCAGGATCACGGTCTGCAGGGTCAGGAAGACCGGCGCCAGCAGCAGGTTGGCCAGCAGCACCAGGATGAGGCGCGGGTGACTGGCCACTACGTCGCCGCCGCTCAGCGGATCGACACCGCCGCCGACGACATTGCCGATGATGCTGGAGATCGTCGCGCCGATGATCGAGACCAAGGCCGACAGGACGATGGCCAGGACGTACATGCCCAGCAGGCGGAGGAACTGGCCGTGGGTCTGGACCCAGGCCTCGCGGATGTCGATGTGATGATGCGAGAAGGCGTGCGGCCCCAGCAGGGACAGACGCACGGCCACCCAGAGGGACAGGCCGATCACCGCCAGGGCGCCCAGGGTGGCGAACCAACCCGCCGCCGCGCCCGACAGCAGCGAAGCGCCCAGCACCACGGCGCCGGACGGGATCACCGTGACGCCCAGGGCCGCGGCCCAGGTGATCAGCGAGACGACCAGCAACTGCAGCTCTTCCTTGCCCAGCCGCAGATAGGCGAAGCGGTCGTTCCGGGGGTCGACCACCGAGCGGATGATCGCCGCTTGCAGCACCGAAGCCAGGAACAGGGCCACGGCGATCAGGATCACCATCACGCCGCCCAGGTGGGTGATCAGGTCGAGGATCTCGCGCGGGTCGGCCGAGCCGGCGCGCCCGGCCAGGGCCGCCCGGCCTTCCTCGCCCAGCACGATCTTGGCGAACAGCCCCAGGATCGGCAGCATGACCAGCGAGAAGATCGCCCAGGCCAACACCGCCAACGGCTTACGCCGCATGGTCTGGAGGCCTTCAAGCGCGGCGTCGACGGGGCGAACAGACATCTAGGCGTCCTGCGTGACCGCGCTCGCGCGGTAGAAATGGGCCAGCGAACCGGCCCAGGCCGGCATGGCGTAGAAATAGGAACCCGCCGCCAGGATCGCCGCCACGATCAGTCCCTGGCCAGGCGCGAGGGTCAGCAGAGCGCTGAGCGCGAAAAGCGGGATGGCGATTACCAGACCGACGACGAACAGCATCGGCACGCGGCCCTTGGTCAGCGGAAAGGCGCTCAACACCCGCACGCCCGACTGCTCGACCGTGGCCGGCGCCGCCAGCGACAGGCGCAGGCTCAGCCAGATCAGGATGGCCAGGCTGCCCAGCGGGGCCACGATGAGGATGAAGCCGGCAGGACCCGCGCTGGCGAACGCGCCCTTCCAACCGGCGATCGTACCGGGGTCGAAATTCGGCGCGGCGGTGCGGGCCACGCCCATGGCGACGCCGCCGACGATGATCATCAGGATCGCGCCGATCAGGCACAGCAGGGCCAGGGCCATCAGCTCGGCGGCCAGCAGTCGCCACTCGTCACGACCCCAGCGCAGACCCTTCAGCCCCCTCTCGCGACCGAACGCGCGCCGGAACAGCGCGCCCTGGGCGATGACAATGGGCAAAAGCGCGCCGATGATCTTCAGGCCCGGCGGCAGGACATCGGCCGCGACGCTGACCACCGCGGCGACGGCCAGGGCCGCCCAGCAGTCGCGCACGGCGCTGGTCACATCGGAAAGGCCCGCGCGCAAGGTCGCGCCGATCGCCGCCGATCCGTCCGTCATCCGATCAAGTCCCTCTCGCGCGGCGAGTCGCCGTTATCCGCGCAATCTATGGCCTCGTCACGGTTCTGGCGATGGCGTCGCGCGGCCGTGAGCGGATTTCCGGGAGCCGTAGCGCCGCCGCTACGCCAGCGCCTCGGCCTCCTCGCGCAGGCCTTTGTAGGCCACGGCCCATGGCGCGCAGAACACCGTGGTGACGATCGTCGAGAAGACGATCATCAGCGTGCCCACGACGGTGATGGCCGGTCCCAGTTTGCGGACGATCTCCATCGGCGGTTCGCGCACCAGGTCCTGGAGCGCGCCCGGCTGGAACAGCCAGCTCATCGAGCCGCCCAGCGCGAACACTCCGCCGAGCGCCAGGGCGCCGAACAACACCTCGATGCCGATCAGGAAGACCACCAGCAGCAGACCCACGCCCACCAGCTTCCCGACATGGCCCCGCGTGAAGTTCCACGACTCGAACAGTCGGAACTGCCGATGGGCGAAGGTCATGGGCGCGGCCATCGAGAGCTTGATCGCCACCCACAGGATCAGGACCAGCGCCGCCAGGCCGACGACGATGGCGGTTCCGACCGTGGTCGGCGTCGCCTGTCCGCCGGCGCCGACCGAAACGATCGCCACCACGATGATGCCCAGCAGCACGATGATGAAACACGCGATGTAGGCCAGCACGTATTCGACCAGGAACAGCAGAGTCAGCCATCCCTCCTGCGGACCCAGGCGCAGATAGGCCCAGCGCGACTCCTTCGGCTCCAGCACCACGCGGAACACCGCCGAGCAGAACACCGCCCGCACCGCTGTCGACCACAGCCAGATCAGCAGTTGGAACAGCATCATGCTGGACTGGATCCGCATGACCTGAGCGAAGAACTGGGGATCGCTGGGCTCGCCGCCCCGTGCGCCCATCGCCATCATCCTGGCCAGGTCAGGCGCCATCAACCAGGTCAGCAGGTAGAGCGGCGCGGCCAGCGCCACGGCCATGGCCAGCCCCCAGGCCAGCACCGCCAGGGGCTTGCGCCCGATCACACCAAAGCCGGCCGTCGCGGCCTCGCCCACGGAAAAGCTCGCCATGTTCCCACCCATGCTCGCCAGGCGCGAAGGGCCCCGCCCAGTCACGCGACCCTAGAGCGTGGCAGCCGAAAGTGTGAGCGGTTTCGGCGCCTGCCACGCTCTAAATGCTTGAGATAGAGCCTATTTATCCGCCTCTGATGTTTCCATCAGAAACGGACAGGCTCTACCAGCAGGTTTCGCCGAGCGACAGCCGGGGGTATAGGCCCGCCCATGACCACGAATTCTCCTCATCAGCCCGTCCACGTCATCGGCGGCGGCCTCGCCGGCTCCGAAGCCGCCTGGCAGATCGCCCAGAGCGGCGTGCCCGTCATCCTGCACGAGATGCGCAAGGACGACGCGACCGGCAAAGTCATCACGGACGCCCACAACACCGACGGCCTGGCCGAGATGGTCTGCTCCAACTCGTTCCGCTCGGACGACTGGCAGTTCAACGCCGTGGGCCTGCTGCACGCCGAGATGCGCAAGCTGGACAGCCTGATCATGTCCTGCGCCGATCAGCATCAGGTGCCGGCCGGCGGCGCCCTGGCCGTCGACCGCGACAATTTCTCGGCCGAGGTCACCCGCCGCCTGGAGGCCCACCCGCTCGTCACCATCGTCCGTGAAGAGATCGCCGGCCTGCCGCCCGAAGAGTGGGACAACGTCATCGTCGCCACCGGCCCGCTGACTTCGCAGGCTCTGGCCGAGGCTATCCTGGAACTATCGGGCGAAGGCCAGCTGAGCTTCTTCGACGCCATCGCGCCGATCATCCACTTCGAGTCCATCAACATGGACGTCGCCTGGCGCCAGTCTCGTTACGACAAGGAGGGCCCGGGCGGCGACGCGACCGCCTACATCAACCTGCCCATGAACAAGGAGCAGTACGAGGCCTTCATCGACGCCCTGCTGGCGGGTCCGAAGTCCGAGTTCAAGGAGTGGGAGAACGTCCCCTATTTCGACGGCTGCCTGCCGATCGAGGTGATGGCCGAGCGCGGCCGCGAGACCCTGCGCCACGGTCCGATGAAGCCCGTCGGCCTGACCAATCCGCGCGACCCGACGGTCAAGTCGTACGCCATCGTCCAGCTACGCCAGGACAACGCCCTGGGGACCTTGTGGAACATGGTCGGCTTCCAGACCAAGCTGAAGCACGGCGTCCAGGCCGAGACATTCCGGATGATCCCGGGTCTGGAGAACGCCCAGTTCGCCCGCTTGGGCGGCCTGCACCGCAACACCTTCATCAATTCGCCCAAGCTGCTGGACAGGTCGCTGCGCCTGAAGGTCCAGCCGCGCCTGCGCTTCGCCGGCCAGGTCACGGGCGTGGAGGGCTATGTCGAGAGCGCCGCCATGGGCCTGCTGACCGGCCGCTTCGCCGCCGCCGACCGAAAGGGCGCGCCGATCGACGCTCCGCCGCCGACCACCGCGCTGGGTGCTCTGGTCGAGCACATCACCGGCGGCCACCTGGAGGCCGGCACTGGCCCCGGCAGCTTCCAGCCGATGAACATCAACTACGGCCTGCTGCCGCCGCTCGAAGCCCCGAAGGTAGACGAGGACGGCAAGAAGATCCCGCTCAAGGAGCGCGGCCGTGCAAAGAAGCGGCTGATGAGCCTGCGCGCGCTGAAGGATCTGGACGCGTGGGCGGAGGCGGCGAAGCCGGCCGCCTGAGGCCCCGGGTGGCGCGATCCCGCGGGAAGATCCTGAAGCCTTTCAGAACGAGCTTCAGCGCTTCCCAATGGATCGCCGCCAGGATTCCGGCCACCTGCCAGGGATGGCTGGCGAGCGCCGTCCAGATCGCGGCGTCGGTGAGGTCTCGCCGTTCGCCCGAAAAGGTCGCGGCCAGCACCAGGCCCTCCTCGTCCAGCACGTCGACGCCGATGTGGACGCTGTCGCCGGGCGGCGCGATCTCGAAGCCGTAGCGCAGGTCCATCGGCAGGAAGGGCGAGACGTAGAACGCCTTGCCCGCGTCCTGCTCGATCCAGCCGCCGACGGTCCGGCGCACCGGCAGCACATAGTCGTGGCGCTGGCCGAAGGTGTTGCGCACGGCGTGGACCGTGGCGACCGGCTTCCCCTCCGCGTCGTGGCAAAAGAACACGCTCAGCGGATTGAAGCCCTTGCCCAGGATGCGCGGCATGGCCAGCACGCTGATCCGCGCGCCCTCCGGCGCCAGGCCCCGCGCCGCCAGCTTGGCCAGGACGGTGTCCTTCAGCAACGTCTCGGACTCGTCAAGGTGGTCACGATCATGGAAGCCGATCAGGTTCCAGCGCCCGCGCGAAAACCGCTTCAGCGACCGGTCCAGCACGTCGATCTCGTCGAGATCCAGCAGCAGCATGAACACTCGGTAGTTCAGCCGATGGCGCTTGGGCCGCATGCGCTCGTGGACGACATGGCCGCTGTACAGCGCCGAGCGGACGGTCATGCAACCAGCTCCGGCTCAACCTCGACCGCCGGCGACTCAAGGAAGATGCGCCCCGACGGGTTCGCGGTCCGCCACGGACGATCCACGCCGCCCAGCTGCTCGGCGACGGCGAGGCCCGCCTGCAGGCCGTCCTCGTGGAAGCCCGAGCCGAAATAGGCGCCGCAGAACCAGGTCCGGCGGCGGCCTTGCAGCGACCACAGCCGACGCTGGGCCAGCATGGCCGGGCTGTCGAACAACGGATGCTCATAGACCTGATCGTGCAACAGCCCGCCCGGCGTCTCGTCCGGATTCAGCGACAGGAACACCGGCGCCTCGCCGATCGGCTGCAGGCGGTTCATCCAGTAGGTCACCCCGCCGTCCTCGCCACGTCGGCCGACATGGTTCCAGCTGGCCCAGGCGGCGCGGCGGCGCGGCATCTGGGCGACGTCGGTGTGAAGCACCGCCCGGTTGCGACTATAGCGGAAGGCGCCCAGAAGTTCGCGCTCCTCGGCCGTCGGCGCGGCCAGCATCCGCAGCGCCTGGTCGGCGTGGGAGGCGATGACCACCTGGTCGTAGATCCGGGTCTGACCGGCCGCATCCTCGATCGAAACCCGGTCCGCCTGACGATGGATCGCCCTCACGGGCCTCCCCGTGAGGATGTCGCCCGAAATCCCGGCGGCCAGTTTCTCCACATAGCGGGCGCTGCCGCCGGCCACGGTGCGCCAGATCGGCCGCTTGTCGACCGGCAGCATCAGGCCGTGATTGTCGAAGAACCGCAGCAGGGCGGCGGCCGGAAACTCGCGGATATCGCTCATCGAGGTCGACCAGATCGCGGCCGCCTGGGGTAGCAGGTGGTCTTCTTGGAACGCACGCCCGAAACCCTGCTGGCGCAGATATTCGTCGAGCCGGCACAGGCCGCCGCTCTCCAGATCCGGCGGAATGCGTCGGCCCTCGCGATAGAACCGCATGACGTCCAGCAGCATTTTCAGGAAGCGCGGGTTCAGGGCGTTCCTCTTCTGGGCCAGGATGTTGGTGCTGGAATATTCCAGCGCTCCGTTGTCCAGAGATACGCCGAACGACATGTCGGTCGCCGCCGTCTCCACACCCAGATGCTGGAACAGCGCCGTCAGGTTCGGATAGTTCGGCTCGTTGTAGACGATGAAGCCGGTGTCGATCGCCGTCCCGTCCACGCGCACGGTGTGGGCGTGACCGCCGAGCCGGTCATCGGCCTCGTACAGCGTCACGTCGTGGCCGCGCGACAAAAGCCAGGCGGCGGATAGTCCCGAGATCCCGGCGCCGATCACGGCGACGGACAGACGAGGTGCGACGGTGGCCAAGGCGGTCTCCCAACAGCGTCGGAGCGACGCCTCGGGAACAGCTACGGGTCATCGCGACAAACGGACGCATCCGATCCGCCGCTCCGCGCGTAACTATCCCCGAAACAGGCAAGAGGACGGCCCATGAGCTTGATGAAGGCGGCGATCCACGCTTTCGAGGACGCGCCGATGCCTGACCTGGTGTCGCGCACCGCGATAGACATGCTGGTGGGCGACGTGCGCCGCCGGCTGTCCTACGCCCCGGCCGACGCCACCGCCCTCTTCGCCCGCGACATGGACCACCATCCGATCGCCACCCACACCGAGGACGCCAACGCCCAGCACTACGAACTGCCCGCCGTCTTCTTCGAGACCGTGCTGGGTCCGAACCTGAAATATTCCAGCGGCCTCTATCCGCCCGGCGCGACCAAGCTGGAGCACGCCGAGGCCGAGGCGCTGCGCGAGACCGCCGCCCACGCCGACCTGCACGACGGCCAGGACGTGCTGGAGCTGGGCTGCGGCTGGGGCTCGCTGTCGCTGTGGATGGCTCAGCGCTATCCGAACTCGCGGATCGTCAGCGTCTCCAACTCCGCCTCGCAGCGGGCCTTCATCGAGGGCCGCGCGGCCGAACGCGGGCTCGCCAACCTCACCGTCGTCACCGCCGACATGAACGACTTCAGCACGGACCGCCGCTTCGACCGCGTGGTCTCGGTCGAGATGTTCGAGCACATGTCCAACTGGCGCGCCTTGCTGGCGCGGGTGCGCGGCTGGCTCAAGCCGGATGGCTTGCTGTTCCTGCACGTCTTCACCCATCGTTCGACGCCCTACCGGTTCGACACCAACGACTCCGCCGACTGGATCGCCCAGTACTTCTTCGCCGGCGGGGTGATGCCCAGTCACGACCTGGCGCGGCAGTTCCCCGACCTGTTCACCGTCGAGGCCGACTGGCGCTGGAGCGGCGATCACTACGCCCGCACGGCCCGTCAGTGGCTGGCCAACATGGACGCCAACCGCGCCAAGCTCGATCCAGTGCTGGCCGAGGTCTACGGCAAGGACGCCGCCGTCTGGCGGCGGCGCTGGCGACTGTTCTTCCTGGCCACGGCCGGCCTGTTCGGCCATCGCGGCGGCGAGGAATGGGGCGTCAGCCACTACCGCATGCGTCCCGTTCAGGAGACCGCCCGATGATCCGCATCGCCGCCGGCTACGCGACCACCGCCCTGACCATGCTCATCCTCGACGGGTTCTGGCTGACCCTGGCCACGCCGCGCCTCTACAAGCCCCGCATCGGCGAACTGCTGGCCGACAAGCCGTCGCTGGGGCCGGCCGTCGTCTTCTACTTTCTGTACATCGCCGCCATTGTGGTGCTGGCCATCCAGCCGGCCTTGCGCGAGGGCGGCTGGCGACGCCTGCTGATCCACGCCGTCGTCTTCGGTCTCGTCGCCTATGCCACCTATGACCTCACCAACCAGGCGACGCTGAAGACTTGGTCGACCACCATCACGCTGGTCGACATGGCTTGGGGGACCCTGGTCACGACCGCCGCCGCCTCGGCTGGCTACGCGGTGATGCGCTGGATGGGGAAATAGTCCCGTTGTCAGACGGAGTTGACCATGCGAGCGTCCTGCCTCTTGGGACCGCGCGGGGACGTTTGATGAACGCCGACACCAGCCGGGCCTTGCTGTCGCGCGCCATCGCACGGGTGGCCAACCGCGACCCCGACGCGCTGAAATACGTCTATCGCCACACCTCCGCGAAACTGTTTGGCGTCTGCCTCCGTATCTTGAACGACCGCGAGGAGGCGGAAGACGTGCTTCAGGATGTGTATCTCACCGTCTGGAACAAGGCCGACCGGTTCGATCCCGAGCGCGCCAGCCCGATCACCTGGCTGGTCAGCCTGGCCCGCAACCGCTCGATCGACCGCATTCGCGCCCGAGGCGGCCGCGTGATCGCCGGCGTCGAGGAAGCCGAAGCCCTGCCCGACGGCGCGCCGCTGGCCTCGACGCTGGTCGAGGACGAGGATGACCGCCGCCGCCTCGAAGGCTGCCTGAACCAGCTGGATGCCAGGCACGCCAGCGCGGTGCGTACCGCCTTCTTCGAGGGCGTCACCTATGAGGCGCTGGCCAAGATGCTGGGCATGCCGCTGGGCACCATGAAGAGCTGGATCCGGCGCAGCCTGATCAGCCTGCGCGCGTGCCTAGAATCATGACCGACACCCTGCCTCCCGAAGGTGAAGACCGCCCCCTGGCTGGCGAATACGCCCTGGGTGTCCTCGACGCCGACGAGCGCGCGGACGCTCAACGCCGGATCGCCGCCGAACCGGCCTTCGCGCGCGCCGTCGAATGGTGGGAAGGCCGCCTCGCGCATTTGGCCGAACGCATCCCGCCCGTCGAGCCGCCGGCTACGGTCTGGCCGCGCATCGCCAACCTGGTCGGCGCCGCCGCGACTCAGAAGCCCTCGGCCTGGAGCAATGTCCGCCTGTGGCAGGGCGCATCCGCCGGCGCGCTCGCGCTCGCCGCGGCCAGCGTCGTCGCCCTGGTCGCGACGCCGCGCCCGGTCCCGCCGCCGGCCGTCGCTCCGGCCAAGCCGCCGCCCGCCGCCGAAGTGGCGCTGATCGCCGATCCAACCACCAGGCAGCCCGCCCTGGTCGCGACCCTCGACCACGCCGCCGGCAAGCTGATCCTGACGCCTGTCTCGATGAAGATGCCGGCTAGCCGCGACGCAGAACTGTGGATCATCCCCGACGGCCAGAAGCCCATCTCGCTGGGCGTTATCCCGCGGGACGCGTCCGCCCGCATCGCCGTACCGGCTATCCTAACCGGCGCCGGCCACTACACCGCCACACTGGCCGTCACCGACGAACCTCTAGGCGGCTCTCCCAGCGGCGCCCCCACGGGCTCGGTGCGCGCGGCGGGCAAGTTCGTGGCCCAGACGGAATAGCCGCTCTCGCCGTCACTAAGTAAGTCGTTTATGACTTAGCAACAGGCGCCGCCGCTCGATGGATGGCGCGTGTGGAGGCGCCCGCGCGTGATGAGCACGCCGGGACGGTTGCGGAACGGGGCTTCGAGGGTCTCTCCTGCTATCGCTGGCGTCTCGACGGCGAGAAGAGCGGGGTCGAATCGGGCGTGGCGGAAGCAATCGAGATTGGCGCGAGAGCCAAGGCGCGTTGCGACCTGCTGGGCGCGCCGCCCTACAGCGAGGCCGAGGGCCAGCTGACGCGACGGTTCCTGACCCCGGCGCACGAGGCCGCCCTGACCGCTGTGAGCGGCTGGATGCTGGACGCCGGCATGAGCGTGCGCCGCGACGCCGCCGCCAATCTGATCGGCCGCTACGAGGGCGAGCGCCCCGGCGCGAAGGCCCTGATGATCGGATCGCACATCGACAGCGTCCGCAACGGCGGCCGCTATGACGGCCCGCTGGGGATCATGCTGGGCATCGACGTGGTCGAGGCCCTGAACCGCGCCGGCCGCCGCCTGCCGTTCGCGATCGAGGTCACGGCCTTCGGCGACGAGGAAGGCTCGCGCTTCCCCGCCTCGATGAGCTGCAGCCGGGCGATCGCCGGCACGCTGGACGCCTCGGCGCTGGACATGAAGGACGCCGAGGGCGTGTCGGTGGCGCAGGCGCTGAAGGCGTTCGGCGGCGATCCGGACGCTATCGCCAGCGCGGCGCGCAAGCCCGATCAGGTGCTGGCCTTCCTCGAGGCCCATATCGAACAGGGTCCGGTGCTGGAAGCCGAAGGTCTGGCCCTGGGCGTCGTCACCGCCATCGCCGCTCAGAAGCGGCTCATGGTCCGCATCGAGGGGACCGCGGGTCACGCCGGCACCACGCCGATGAACCTGCGCAAGGATCCCGGTCCGGCCGCCGCCGAGGCGATCCTGGCCCTGGAGCGGATCTGCCGCGCCGGGACCGATGGCCTGGTCGGCACGGTCGGCCGCATGACCGCCCTGCCCGGCGCGTTCAACGTCATCCCCGGCGCGATCGAGTTCTCGATGGATATCCGCGCCGAGACCTCCGCGACCCGCGACGAGGCGGTGATCACCATCGGCGCCGAGATCCATGCCATCGCCGCCAAGCGCGGCCTTTCGGCGAGCGTCACCCTGATGCAGGCCCTGGCCGAAAGCCCGTGCGATCCGTCGCTGATGAGCCTGCTCGACGAGGCGCTCGCCGACCTGTCCCTGCCCGCCCGTCGCCTCCCCTCGGGCGCGGGTCACGACGCCATGGTGATGACCAACCTGTGCCCGGTCGCCATGCTGTTCATCCGCTGCGAGGGCGGGATCAGCCACAACCCGGCCGAGGCCGTCACCGAGGCCGACTGCGCCTTGGCGGCCCGGGCCATGCTCCATTTCATTGACAAGCTAGAACGACGCGAACGCGCATGACCCAAGACGCCAACGGTATTTTCAAAGAACTCGACCACCCCGCCCGCCTGCTGATGGGGCCTGGCCCGATCAACGTGCACCCGCGCGTGCTGCGGGCCATGTCGGTGCAGCTGCTGGGCCAGTTCGACCCCGAATTCACCGGCTATATGAACGAGGTCATGGCGCTGTATCGCGGCGTGTTCCAGACCACGAACCATTGGACCTTCGTCATCGACGGCACCTCGCGCGCGGGCATCGAGGCGGCTCTGGTCTCGACGCTTTCGCCAGGCGACGACGTCGTGGTGGTCAATGCCGGTCGCTTTGGCCTGCTGCTGGCCGAGATCGCCGAGCGCTGCGACGCCAA
Source organism: Caulobacter sp. FV1ye6ST (assembly GCF_058681225.1). Taxonomy (NCBI): domain Bacteria; kingdom Pseudomonadati; phylum Pseudomonadota; class Alphaproteobacteria; order Caulobacterales; family Caulobacteraceae; genus Caulobacter; species Caulobacter sp. FV1ye6ST. Next base: position 1,097,782 of record NZ_CM178733.1, on the reverse strand, counting down.
GGTCACCTTCGTCGAAGGCGAATGGGGAACCGTGGTCGATCCGCAGGCGGTCGAGGATGCTGTCAAACGGGTCAAGCCGCGCCTGGTCGCCTGCGTGCATGGCGACACCTCGACCACCATGGCCCAGCCCCTGGCCGAGATCGGCGCGATCTGCCGCGCGCATGGGGCGCTGATGTATGTCGACGCCACCGCCACCCTGTCGGGCATGGACGTTCCGGTCGACTCCTGGGGCGCGGACATCGTCACGGCCGGCCTGCAGAAGTGCCTGGCCGGTCCATCGGGTTCGGCCCCTATCACCATCAGCGACCAGGCCGCCGAGCACATCTTCTCGCGACGTCACGTCGAGAAGGGTCTGGCTGGGGCAAGCGCCGTGACCGGCAATGGCCGCCGCATCGCCTCCAACTATTTCGACCTGGCGATGATCATGGACTACTGGTCCGACAGGCGCCTGAACCACCACACCGAATGCGCGCCGATGCTGTTCGCCGCCCGCGAATGCGCCCGGCTGGTGCTGGAGGAAGGCCTAGGCCCCCGCATCGCGCGCCACGCTCAGGCCGGCGCGGCCATGGCCGCCGGCCTCGCGGCGATGGGCCTCAGCCTATATGGCGACCAGGCCCACAAGATGACCAATGTCACGGGCATTTGGGTCCCGAACGGCGTCGACTACGACCGGGTCAAGGCCCGGATGCGCACAGACTTCGAAATCGAGATCGGCTCGGCCTTTGGTCCTCTGACCGGCAAGATCTGGCGCATCGGGACCATGGGCGTGAACGCCCGCAAGCATGCGGTGTTGCAGACGCTCGCGGCGCTGGAGGCGGTGCTGCGCTGGGAAGGCTTCAAGGCTCCGGCCGGCGCGGGCGTCGACGCGGCGGCGAAGGTCTTCGCATGAGCTATCCGAGAGACATGATCGGCTATGGCGAGCACCCGCCCCAAGCCAACTGGCCCAACGGCGCCCGCGTGGCCGTGCAGTTCGTGCTGAACTACGAGGAAGGCGCGGAGCGTTCCATCCTGCATGGCGACCCGGTCAGCGAGTTCTTCCTGTCCGAGATGGTCGGCGCGCAGCCCATCGAGGGCATGCGAAACATGTCGATGGAGAGCCTCTACGAATACGGCTCGCGCGCCGGCTTCTGGCGCATCCGGCGACTGTTCGAGGAATTCGATCTGCCCCTGACGGTATTCGGCGTCGCCCAGGCCATGGAGCGCCACCCGGACGCCGTGGAGGCGATGATGACATCCGGCTGGGAGATCGCCAGCCACGGCTATCGCTGGATCGACTATCAGCACTTCACGCCCGAGCAAGAGCTGGAGCACATCCAGCAGGCCATCGATATCCAGACGCGGCTGACGGGCGAGCGCCCGCTGGGCTGGTACCAGGGCCGCACCAGCCCCAACACCGCGCGGTTGGTCGCCGAGGAAGGCGGCTTCGTCTACGACGCCGACAGCTATGCCGACGATCTGCCCTATTGGGACGATCAGCACGGCCGCGCCCAACTGATCGTGCCCTACACGCTGGAAGCCAACGACATGCGCTTCACGGCCGCCCAGGGCTTCAACACCGGCGAGCAGTTCTTCACCTATCTCCGCGACGCCTTCGACGCCCTCTATCTGGAAGGCGAGACCGCGCCGAAGATGATGAGCGTCGGACTGCACTGCCGCGTGGTCGGCAAGCCCGGCCGCATCGGCGCCCTGCGGCGGTTCCTGGAGCACATCACCCGTCGCGACCGCGTCTGGGTGGCCAAGCGCATCGACATCGCTCGCCACTGGATCGCGGCCCATCCCTATGAGGTGAAGGCATGAGCGGCGCGCCGCCCCTGACCCTGGCTCGGCTGAACAGCATGAACCAGACCGGCTTCACCACCGCCCTGGGCTTTGCTTTCGAGCTCTCCCCCTGGGTGGTCGAGCGCGCGTTCGACGAGCGGCCCTTCGCCAGCGTCGAAGCTCTGCACGGCGCGATGATGGCCGTGTTGGACGCCGCGACCATCACCGACAAGCTCGCCCTGATCCGCGCCCACCCGGAGTTGGCCGGCAAGGCCGCCATCGCCAAGCAGCTGACCGCCGAGAGCAACGCCGAACAGGCCAGCGCCGGGCTCGACAAGCTGACCTCGGACGAGTTCGCGCGATTCCACGAGCTCAACGCCGCCTACGCCACGCGCTTCGGCTTTCCGTTCATCATCGCCGTGCGGCTGAACGACAAGACCGCGATCCTGGCCGCCATGCAGGCCCGCCTCGCCAACGACGAGGCCGAGGAGATCGCCGAGGCGATCCAGCAGATCGGCCTGATCTCCAAACTCCGACTGCTCGACGCGGTGGCGCAATAAGATGGACTACGACCTTCCCGGCTGGCTGAACCTTTGCCTGCGCTGGCTGCACGTGATCGCCGGCGTCGCCTGGATCGGCGCCTCGTTCTACTTCGTCTGGCTGGACAACAATCTGCGCGCGCCCGTCCCCGAGAAGGACGGGGTGAAGGGCGAGCTGTGGGCCGTTCATGGCGGCGGTTTCTACCATTCTCAGAAGTACATGGTGGCCCCGGCGCACATGCCCGACCACCTGCACTGGTTCAAATGGGAGGCCTACACCACCTGGCTGTCGGGCTTTGCTTTGCTGATCGTGCTCTACTACTGGCAGGCGCCGGTCTATCTGATCGACACCGCCAAGCACGCCTTCAGCCAGCCGGCCGCTATCGGTACGGGCCTGGCTTTCATCTTCGGCGGTCTGGCGGTCTACGAGGCGCTGTGCCGCTCGTCCCTGGGCCAGCGCGGCGTGTGGTTCGGGATCGTCTGGTTCGGCGCGCTGACGGCGGCGGCCTACGTCCTGTCCAAGCTGTTCAGCGACCGGGGCGCCTTCATCCACGTGGGCGCGATCATCGGCACGGCCATGGTCGCCAACGTGTTCCTGGTGATCATCCCCAACCAGCGCAAGATCGTCGCCGACATGCTGGCCGGCCGCCCGGTCGATCCGCGCCTGGGCGCGATGGGCAAGCAGCGATCGGTGCACAACACCTACATGACCCTGCCGGTCATCTTCATCATGATCAGCAATCACTATCCGATGGTCACCGGCCATCCGCTGAGCTGGCTGCTGCTGGCCATGATCAGCGCCGGCGGGATCTCGATCCGGCAGTTCTTCCTGCTCAAGCACCACGGCAAGATCCGACACGACTTCCTGTTCTACGGCGCGATGCTGGTGTTCGCCGCCACGGTCGTGGCCAGCACGAAGCCCAAGGACAGGGTCGAGATCACCACGCCGGTGCCGTTCGCCACCGCCCAGGCGATCGTCCAGAAGCACTGCGTCATGTGCCACAGCGCCACGCCGACGCACGCGGGCTTCTCGGCGCCCCCGTTAGGCGCGACCTTCGACACGCCTGAGCATATCCAGACCTACGCGCCGAAAATCCGTGAGCGGGCGGTGCTCTCGACCGGCATGCCCCTTGGCAACGAGACGAGCATGACTGTAGAGGAGCGCGCCCAGTTGGGCGCCTGGATCAATCAGGGAGCCAAGATCCCGTGACCGACGCCGTCCTGGACGCGACCACGAAGACCGAGGGTGACGCCGCGCCTCGCAAGCGCAACGCCGAGCGCACCCGCAAGGCGATCCTCGCCGCGGCCTTGAAGGAGTTCGCCCAGGCTGGTTTCGCCGGCGCCCGCATCGAGCGGATCGTCAAGGCCGCCAAGTGCAACATCCGGATGCTGTACCACTACTTCGGGGACAAGAAGGGCCTGTACATGGCCGTCCTCGAAAGCGCCTATATGGACCTGCGCACCCGCGAGGCCGAGCTGAAGATCGACTTCGACAAGCCGCTCGACGGCTTTCTGGAATTGCAGCGCTTCACCTTCGACTATTTCGAGAAGAACCCGCGCTTCGAGGGACTGCTGCGGAACGAGAACCTGCAGCACGGCAAGTTCGCCGCCCAGTCGCGCGTGGTCACCGAGACCGCCTTCCCCCTGCGCCGCACGATCGAGAAGCTGATCGAGAGCGGCCAACGGCAAGGGATCTTCGGTCCGAACCTCGACCCCGTGCAGATCTACGTGACGATCGCGGCCATGAGCCGCTTTCACCTGGCCAACGGCTATTCGCTGTCGGCGACCCTGGACACCGACATGAGCGCCCCCGAGTGGCGCAAGGCGCGGCTGGACCACGCCCTGGGCCTGCTCGAAGCCTATCTCACGCGGGGGGCGCGTTAGGGCTTGGGCGTCGCGGCTGCCCGACCCGTGGCCAGCGGCGGACCGCTGAACTCGGCCTCGATCGTCACCTGGACCTCGTCGCTGACGCCCATGGTCGTGCCCGGCGCCGGGACGCCATAGGCGATGCCGAAGTCCGAGCGCTTGAACGCGCCCTTGGCCGAGAAGCCGACGCGGGCGTGCGGATCCATCGGATGGCCCGGATAGCCGCCGTTATAGGTCACATCCAGCACGACCGGCTTGGTCACGCCATGCAGGGTCAGGTCGCCGGTCACCTTGCCGGTGTCGGGACCGGTGATCTCGACCTTGGTCGACTTGAAGGTGATGGCCGGATAGGTCGCCGCGTTCAGCCACTGCGGCCCGGCCAGCGTCTGCTGGAAGCCGGCGGGCGGCGACGGCAGCGTCAGCGATCGCGGATCAATCGTCGCTTCCAGCGTACTGACGGCTGCGTTGTTCTGGTCGAACCGCAGCTTGGCGTCGAAATCGGCGAAGCCAGCTGTGTAGTTCGAGAAGCCTAGGTGGCTGACCTTGAACACCAGCGACGCGTGCGACTTGTCCAGCGTGTAGTCGCCGGCCGGGATGTCGGCCTTGGGCGGCTTCAGCGCGGTCGCGGCCGGCGCGGCGACGACGGGCGCCTCGGCCTTCTTGTCGGCGTCGGGCTGGGGCGAGCAAGCGGTCAGGGCCAGCATCGCGACCACGGGCAGGATCGATTTCATACGCTTCCTCCAAGGAGCCCGATCGTCGCGACGGGCGTCCGACCGGAGCAAGAAGCCCCTACGCCGACGCCAGGTCAACGTAGGGGGCGCGAGAGAGGTTGCGGTGGGAAGTCGGTTAGGCGGCCATGAACATGTCGGCCGTCACGAGGGACGAGGAGACGTTCTTGAGCAGGACGACCTGATCGTAGCCAGGACGTAACGGGTCGTCGTCGGCGATGACGTAGGTGTCGGCGCCAGCGCCGATGACGAGGTATTTATGACCTAAGACGCCCGTAAGGTACTCGTTGCTGTAGGCTTCAATCACGAGTTGCGATAGGGCGGTAAACGTTCCATTGGCGTTCACACCCAGTGTCGCATGGAAGATGTCTGTGTTTTGGACCACCGCTGGCGCGCCGGAGAACGCCAGCTTGTCATCCGAACCGAAGTCAGTGATCGTGTCGAAGTTCTGAAGCTTCGGGTTGAATAGACCTTCGCCCGCCAAGAACTTGAAGACGTCCGCGCCGGCGCCGCCGGTCAGGACATCATTGCCCTTACCGCCGTTGATGATGTCGGCGCCGCCTTTGCCGTTGATGAAATCGTCCAGCGCCCCGCCTGCAAGGACATTGGCGCCGTCGTCGCCGTCGAGCGGCAGGGCCACGTTCGGAATGAAGGTCGTCACGTCGATCTTGTCGAGCGTGGTGTTGGCCAGCTTGACCACGTTCTCGATGACGCCCGTCGTACCGTTAGGCTTATAGAACACATAAACGTCCGCTCCGACCTGATAGGCTAGGTAGGCTGCGGTTCCCGCCCCGATAGGCTGCGTGGCGTCCGCGAGGGCCTCCTGCCAGCTGTTCGCCGGCAGCCTGCTGATCTGGAAGCCCGTCGCGAGCGAACCGAACGACAGCTTGTCGCTGGCCTCCCAGTCGGTGATCACGTCGACACCCGCGTCGCTAGTGGCCGACCAGGTCGTGTCGCCGGCGCCGAACACGAAGGTGTCGACGCCCTTTCCGCCGATCAGGGTGTCGGCGCCCTTGCCGCCGGTGATGATGTCGTCGCCGCCGTAACCGAACAGCTTATCGGCTTGCTCGGTCCCCACGATGACGTTCGCCGCGTCAGATCCCCCGTCCGGGTTCATCCTGTCCAGGTTGAGGGACAACACCTCTTGGCCATTGAACAGGACCATGCGGCGGCCGTCGTCGCTGAGCGTGACGCGATCGCCGAACTGTGAGCCCGAATTCCAGAACTCGCCCTGCTTGATGTCAAAGCTCAGAGAGTAGGCATTCTCAAGCGACCAGTCGGCGGTCGAATATTCGAAGATCCGGTCTGACGCGTGATCAACCACGAAGAAGTGCTTGCCGTCTGCGCTGAAATCCATGCCGAACAGACCAGAGATTTCCGGGTGCAACTTGGTAAGATCGACGAGGTACTTCAGATTTCCGTCATACACGTTGAGCTGGTTCGGATAGATTCCTTGCGCAACGAACGCGCCATTGCCGGAAATGGCCTGGATCCCGAAATTGAACCCCGAGACTCCGTCGGCGTAACCGCCGTGGCTTGCGGTAACCCCCTTGCCTGCGGTGAGGATGAATAGGGGCGCGTCGGAGATGTTCTGCGGGGCCACCAGAATGACGCCGCCGTTGTCACTGGCCGAGAGTACCCCGCTTTGCGAGGTCAAGTTCCCCGGAACGTCGAAGTTTCCCGTCTTCGAGAACTGGCCGCTCGCCAAGTCCAGAGACCACACCGGGGTAAAACCGGACCCCGCGAAATCCTGAGTGAGGATGACCTTGCCGTTCTCTTGGAAGGCTGCATCTGCAAAGCCGCGATCGTACCCAGTGGCTGTAGTTGCATAGTTGCGAACGGCTCCGGTCGTCAGATCAAGAACGTGGACCTGGACGGTCGCCTTAAAGCCCCACTGATCTCCGGTTGCAGCTTCTACCGCCCGTTCGGCGACGACGAGATAATGGCCTTCCGGCGACAGATCCATGCCGCCCAAGGTCGTTCCCACCTTCCAGCGGCCGAGTGTTTGGGCGGTCGCGGCATTGAAGGCAGTGACGTAGCCGTCCTTGTCCGACACATAGATGGTCTGGCCGTCCGCCGAGACGATGGCGTCCTGCAGAACGCCTGCACCGGCGCTGATGATGGACTTGGGTGCCGCAGCCTCGACCAAGTCATCCACCGTCACCGTCGTCGCCGACGGCGACAGCGTCACCGTCTTGTCGTTGAACTTCAGGGTCTCGATGTTCAGCAGGGTGTCGACGCCGTCCAGCCCCTTCACCGTCCAGGTCCCGTTGATGTTCAGCGTCCAGCTGTAGTCCGAGGCGTTGCCCCAGAAGATCGCCGTGTCGACACCGGCGCCACCGTCCAGGATATCGTTGCCCGAGCTGCCTTCCAGCGTGTTGTCCTTGGCGTCGCCGATCAGGATGTCGCCCAGGCTGGAGCCCCGGAGGCCTTGGATATTGATCAGGGTGTCCATGCCCGCGCCTTGGGTGTCCTGCGGCGCGCCGGCCTTGGAAAGGTCCACCCTGACGCCAGGGCCGCCCTCGTACGAGGCGATGTCGAAGCCCGCGCCGCCGTCCAGCACGTCATCGCCCGCGCCGCCGTTCAAGATGTTGCCGCTCGCGTCGCCGGTCAGGTGATCATTTCCCGCGCCGCCCGTGACGTTCTCGAAGTTCCGCGCCACCATGTGGACGCCCGGCGCGATCAGCTGATCGCCGGTGTTCCTCAGGTCGAAGGTGATGTCGTAGACAGCCGCGAACGACAGGAGGTCTACGCCGGCGCCGCCGTCGACCGTCGTCAGGCCCTCGCTTCCGGGTCCGGTCCACACGATGACGGTGTCATTACCCTCACCGCCCAGCAGCAGATCGCCAGGCTCGCGGAAGCTGCCTCGCAGAATGTCGTCGCCATCGCCGCCGTCCAGCGTGTCGTGACCGCCCACCGCGGTGAGGACGTCATCGCCCGCGTCGCCGAACAGATAGTTCTCGGCGTCATTGCCGACGATCGTGTCGTCGTGGGTCGAGCCCGTCACCAGCTCGATCGAGGACAGCGTGTCCTTGATCGAGCCGTCGGTGCGGCTGGTGGCGGTGTTGCGAGACAGGTCGATATCGACCCCGACGTCGCTCATCGCATAGTCGATCGTGTCGTTGCCGGCCCCGCCGTCGATGACGTTCACGCCCGCGCCGCCCGCGAAGAAGTCGTCGCCCGCGCCGCCGGACAGGGTGTCGTTTCCAGCCGCGCCAAACAGGTAGTTGCTGCCAGCGTCGCCCGTCAGGGTGTCGTCGAACGCCGAACCCCACACGTTCTCGACACCCGTCAGGGTGTCCTTGCCGGCGCCGACCGTGTCCTGGGCCGAGGTCTTGGTCAGGTCGACCTTCACGCCGGCCGTGGCGTCCTCGTAGGAGGCCCAGTCACTGCCCGCGCCGCCCTTGATCACGTCGTCGCCCGCCCCGCCGACCAGCCAGTCGTCGCCGTCGCCGCCGTCCAGTGTGTCGGCGCCGGCCGAGCCGAACAGGGTGTCGTCTCCCTTGCCGCCGCTGATCGTGTCGGCGCCGTCGTCGCCAATGATGACGTTGTCCTTGGCGTCGCCGATGAGCGTGTCGTTGAAGGCCGAGCCGTGGAGGTTCTCGATCGCGGTCAGCCTGTCGGTCCCGGAGCCGCCCGTGTTCTGCGCGCCGGTGATGTTGAGGTCGATCTTCACGCCGGCCGTGGCGTCATCATAACCCGCCCAATCGCTGCCGGCGCCGCCGTCGATCGTGTCATTTCCAGGGCCGCCCTGGAGGTAGTCGTCGCCGTCGCCGCCCTGCAGGATGTCGTTGCCGTCATTGCCGGCCAGGACGTCGTCGCCCGCGCCGCCCTTCAGGGTGTCGTTGCCGCCAAAGCCGTAAATGACGTCATCGCCCGCGCCGCCGTTAAGAACGTCCGCGCTTTCCGTGCCCCGAATATCCATCGCCTCAACCCCTCGCCACACACTGCAACCTCAGCGTGACCTAGCGAGTGCAAGAGGCGGGCCGGAGCGACTTCAGCGTTTCCGGACCATCAGGACCCAGTCCTGTGCCAGTTTGGCGCGGTCGTTTCGTTCTAGAACAACAGTCCCTTGGCCAACAGCGCGTGGACGCCCTTCTCGCCGTTGACGGTCTGGGTCACGCGGAAGTCCACGGCCAGGGAGCAGAACTGATAGGCTTGCACGCGGCTCAGGGGCGAGCGGGCGGTGATGAAGTCAATCGTCTGGCGCAGGGCCTGCTTCATGGCGAGGTCGAGATCCTCGTTGAAGCCCATCAAGATGTAGTGGGTCGGCGTTTCGGCGCGCGGCCATTCGAAGGGTTCCCCGGCCTTGTGAAGTACGAAGGTGAAGGTCCCGGTCAGGCCCATCTCCAGGGCGTTGACGCAGACCTCGCCGTCGCCCTGCCGGCCATGGCCGTCGCCGACCGAGAAGTTCGCCCCCGGAACCCACACCGGCAGGAAGAGGGTCGAGCCGGCGACCAGCTCCTTGTTGTCCATGTTGCCGCCATGCTCACGGGGCTCGCGGCTGGAGAGGCGGCCGTACTTGGCCGGCGGGGCGACGCCCATGGTGCCGAAGAACGGCGCCAGCGGCAGTTCGGGGCCCCACTCGGGCTTGCAGGTTCCCGCCGCGCGATCGACGGCGATGTGGCTGACATAGCGCTCGGGAAAGTCCTCCGGCAGGGTGCCGGCCAGGGGACGGACAGCGCAGTAGCCCCAGTCGTTGTTCGGCTCGATCGCCTCGATCCGCACCTCCAGCGTGTCGCCCGGTTCGGCGCCGGCGATGGCGACGGGGCCGGTCAGGATGTGCGGACCGATCCTCGGCGGATTGCTGTCGTGGATCGCCCGCAGCGCCGGCGGCACGACGAGAGGCGAACCCGGCGGCGGCATGACCTCGACCCCGCCCGACACACACTCGAAGGTGACGCTGTCGCCCGAGTTCACCGTCAGCACGGGATCGAAGGCCGCGTCGAACATGCCGAAGCGGACGGTGTCGGGGGTGGAAGCCAGCCGGTGGTGCGTCATCAAGTAAGTTCCTTCTTACAAGCACATCTCGCGTCGGCGGGGGCTCGGCGGCTAGGGCTGACGGGCGCCGCGAGACGCGATCGTCCCTGCCTGCTCGCGACGCGGGCGATCGGACGCCACGATGGCGCGGGCTTGGGCGATGCGCCCTTCCGGGGTCGGCGGGGCTGGCGACTCCCGCGAACACGGGTGTATGAAGTTTTTTCTTACTTGCTGCCTTTCGAGGGGGAGACCGCATGGCGTTGGACGCGGACACAAAGGCCTTCCTGGACCTCAAGGATCCTGAGATCGCGCCGTGGACGGCCGCCCGCGCCGCCGCGCGCGATCTGGTCCTGTCGCCGGACGTCCTGCCGACCGTGATCGACAATGTCGCCCTGCTGCGCACCCAGGCGTCGCTGTTCGTTTCGGCGCTCGGCGACCAAGCCGGCGAACCGTCGGAGACCTTCCAGCCGTGAGCTTCTGCAGCGTCGTCGAGATCGCCGGCGAGGTCCGCGCCGGCCGCGTCACCGCCCGGGCCGTGACCGAGGCCACCCTCTCGCGCATCCAGCGCCTGGACGGGGGGATCAACGCCTTCACCGCCGTGACCGCCGAGCGCGCCCTGGCCGCCGCCGAAGCGGTCGACGCCGAGATCGCCGCCGGCCGTCCTGTCGGTCCGCTGGCCGGCGTGCCCGTGGCGGTGAAGAACCTGTTCGATCTGGAAGGCCTGCCGACCTTGGCCGGCTCGAAGATCCGCCGCGACTCCGCCCCGCCTACCCGCGACGCGACCCTGGTCCAGCGCCTGACCACCGCCGGCGCGATCCTCGTGGGCGCGCTGAACATGGACGAGTTCGCCTACGGCTTCGTCACCGAGAACGCCCATGACGGGCCGGTCCATAACCCGCATGACCCTACCCGGATCGCCGGCGGCTCGTCGGGCGGCTCGGCCGCAGCCGTGGCGGCGGGGCTGGTTCCCCTGACACTGGGCTCGGACACCAACGGTTCGATCCGCATCCCGGCCAGCCTGTGCGGCGTCTTCGGCCTCAAGCCGACCTATGGTCGTCTGTCGCGCCAGGGGGTATTTCCGTTCGTCGAGAGCCTGGACCATGTCGGTCCGTTCGCCCGGTCGGTCGAGGACCTGGCCCTGGCCTATGATGTTCTGCAGGGGCCCGATCCCGAAGGTGATCCCATCTGCCTCCGCGACGCCGAGCCGCTGGCCGATCGCCTCGACGAGCTGGCGGAACGTCCCTTGCGGGTCGGCGTGCTGGGCGGCTGGTTCCAGCAGGGCGCTTTCCCCGAGGTGCTCGAGGCCCTTGGCCGTGTCGGCTCGGCGCTGAAGGCCGACGACCTCGTCACCTTGCCGAACGCGGTCGCCGCCCGGGCCGCGGCCTTTTGCCTGACCGCCTTCGAGGGGGGAGAGCTGCATCACGCCGACCTGGCCGCCCGCGCCATGGACTACGATCCGGCTGTGCGCGACCGCCTGCTGGCCGGCGCCCTGCTGCCGGACGGCGTCCACGAAGCCGCCCAACGCTTCCGCACGGTCTTCCGCGACGAGGTTCGCGAGGCCTTCCAGCGCTGCGATATCCTTCTGGCGCCCTCGTCGGTCTGCCCCGCTCCGCCGATCGGCCAGGCGACCATGGAGATGGACGGCGTACCCGTCTCGGTGCGCAAGAACCTGGGCGCCTTCACCCAGCCGATCAGCTATATCGGCCTGCCCGTCGTGGCCGCCCCCGTGAACCGTCCGGGCCAACTGCCCATCGGCGTGCAGATCATCGCCCCGGCCTGGCGCGAGGACCTGGCCTTCGCCGCCGCCCTGCGCCTGCAGCGCGAAGGCGTCGTGGCCGCCCATCCCCCGAAGGGCGCCCTATGATCGTCAACGATCCCGCCGTGCTGGCCGAGGTGACGGCTGTGGTCGACGCCTATGAGGCGGCGCTGATGAGCAACGACGTCGAGGCCCTGGACGGCGCGTTCTGGAACTCTCCCCACACCGTGCGTCTGGGCGTGGCCGAGAACCTGTGGAGCTTCGACGAGATCGCCGCCTTCCGCGTCGGCCGGGCCGGCGGCTCGCCGCCGCGCACGCGGCTGCGGACCGAGATCACCACCTTCGGCGCGGACTTCGCCGTCGCCCATGTCGAATTCCGCCGCGACGACAGCGGCAAGATCGGTCGCCAGAGCCAGACCTGGATCCGCACCGAGGCCGGCTGGAAGGTCGCCTCGGCCCACGTGTCCCTGATGCAAGGCGGGGCCGACCAGCGCCTCGCTCCAGAACAAGAAAAGCGCTAGAGCCTCCGCCATGAACGCCACGACCCCGACCAAGATCATTTTCGACACCGATCCCGGCATCGATGACGCCATGGCGCTGCTGTTCATCGAGGCGAGCCCCGCCCTCGAGCTGATCGCGGTGACGACCATCTTCGGTAATTCCGACATCGACACCACGACACGCAACGCGCTGTATCTGAAGGACCGCTTCGGCCTGACGGCCCCGGTCTACAAGGGAACCGACAAGCCGCTGACCCGGCCGCGCAACCCCTCGCCGACCTTCGTGCACGGCGAGAACGGCCTGGGCGATGTCGAACTGACCGGCCTTGTCGCCGCGCGGCCGGAAGCCAAGCCGGCCCACCAGGCGATCATCGACCTGGCGCGCCAGTATCCGGGCGAGGTCGTGCTTTGCGCCGTCGGTCCGCTGACCAACCTGGCCCTGGCGCTGAAGGCCGATCCCGAGGTCGCCACCCTGCTGAAGTCGGTCGTCATCATGGGCGGCGCGTTCGGCGTGGCCGGCAAGCCAGGCAATGTCACCCCGGTGGCCGAGGCCAATATCTGGAACGACCCGGAAGCCGCCGACCAGGTGTTCACCGCCCCCTGGAACCTGACCGCCGTCAGCCTGGACGTGACCACCCAGGTGGTGATGTCGCCGGACTATATGGACGCCTTGGCCGCCACGGGTAGCGACGCCGGGCAGTTCCTGAACGCGATCTCCAAGCCCTATGCCGCCTTCTACGGCGGCCGCGACGGCATCGTCGGCTGCTGCGTGCACGACGCCGCCGCGGTGGCCTTCGTGATCGATCCGACGCTTTTCAAGGTGCGCCGCGGTTCGGTGCGCGTGGTGACCGAGGGCGTGGCCCTGGGTCAGACCTGCCAGGCGCCGGAAGGCGAGCTGTTCGGCCCGTCAGCCTGGGACGATCAGCCGATCCAGGCCGCGACGGTGGCGGTGGATGGGGCGCGGTTGTTGAAGCTGTATGCGGAGACGATGGGCGCTTAGCGCCTGTACCGCTCCACGCCCGCCAGATAGGTCCGGGCCACCACCCGGTCATCGCCCAGCACGGTCAGCGCGAAGAGCTTGTTCTCCAGGCTCTTCGCCCCGGCCAGTCGACGCGCCAGCAGCGGCGTCGCGGCTAGGTCCAGCACCAGGAAGTCGGCCTCCTTGCCTGGCTCCAGATTGCCGATCTTGTCGCCCAGATCCAGCGCCCGCGCCCCGCCCAGGGTCGCCAGGTATAGGGCGTGGAACGGATCCAGCGCGTCGCCCCGCAGTTGGCCGACCTTGTAGGCCTCGCCCAGGGTGTGGAGGATCGAGAAGGTCGTGCCGGCCCCGACGTCGGTGCCCATGCCGACCTTCACCCCGTGCGAACAGGCCTCCTCCAGTGGGAACAGGCCCGACCCCAGGAACAGGTTCGACGTCGGGCAGAAGGCCACCGCCCCGCCCTTGGCCGCCAGCCGCCGGAACGCGTCGCCCTTCAGGTGGACGCAGTGGGCGAAGACGGACCGTTCGCGCAGCAGGCCGAAGCCGTCATAGACGTCGAGATAGTCCTTGGCCTTCGGAAACAGGCGGGCCGTCTCCTTGATCTCGTGGATGTTCTCCGACAGGTGGGTCTGCATCCAGATGTCGGGATGCGCCTCCAGGACCTCGCCGGCCATGGCCAGCTGTTCGTCGCTACAGCTGATCGCGAAGCGCGGGGTGACGGCGTAGCCGAGCCGCCCCTTGCCGTGCCAGTCGGCGATCAACTGCTCCATGTCGGCGCGACTGCTCTCGACCGTGTCGGTCAAGCCGTCCGGCGCGTTGCGGTCCATCAGCGCCTTGCCGGCGATCAGCCGCATGTCGCGCGCATAGGCCTCGGCGAACAGGGCGTCGACCGAGACCTTGTGCACCGAGCCGAACACCAGCGCCGTCGTGGTGCCGTTGCGCAGCAGTTCGTCGATGAAGAACGCCGCCGCGTCGGTCGCGTGCTTGGGATCGGCGAAGGCCGCCTCGGCCGGGAAGGTGTGCTGCTCCAGCCAGTCCAGCAGCTGCTTGCCGTGGGCGGCGATGACGTCGACCTGCGGGAAGTGGATGTGGGTGTCGATGAAGCCCGGCGTGATCAGATGGCCCGTCAGGTCATGCAGCTCGGCGTCGCCCAGCCACGGTGACAGCTCGGCATAGGCGCCGCAGCCGGCGACGCGGCCGTCCTCGACCAGCAACAGGCCGTCCTCATGGAAGGCCACGGCCTCCGCGTTCTTGGTCGGATCATCCACCAGGTGGAGGATCGACGCCCTATAAGCCTGCACTGGCGCTCTCGTCGTTTCGAATGCGCGCCGCTTCCTGGCGCATCAGCAGGTCGGCCGCCACCGAGACCGCGATTACCTCCGGCGCCTTGCTCTTCAGCTGCGGCAGGCCGATGGGACTGGTCAGGCGGGTCAGCACCGACTCCGAGAAACCATCGTCTCGCAACCGGCTCATGAACCTAGCGCGCTTGGTCTTCGAACCGATGACGCCGAAGAAACAAAATCCGCCCCCCGCCAGCCCGGCCGAGACCAGCGCGTAGTCCAGGGCGTGGTCGTGGGTCAGGACGAGGCCGTAGGCGTCGGGGCTGGCGCCCATGGCCTTCGCGGCCACCTCGGCGGGCGCCAGCACCGTGACGCCGGGGATGTCGGCGGTTTCGGGTCGGGTGTCGTACCAGGCGAGACGAAAAGGCAGCGGCTCGAAGGCCTTGGCGATGGCCTGCCCGACATGGCCGGCGCCGAACAGCAGCAGCGGCGGACGCGGCGCATCCGCGCGCTCGACCATCACCTCGCCCAGGTCCGGTCGGGCTCCGCGCGCGGTGGCGGGCGCATCGCCGAACGAGACCGCGGGGCCCGCGCCATCCGTGGCCAGGATCGGCGCGACCATCTTGGTCAGCAGGCCAGGGTCGAAGCGGGTGCGAACCTCGAACGGCTGGGCCGCGTCCATCCGCTTGGCGGCGTCGGTCAGCCAGTCGCGGCTGTTGTCGTTCAGGCGCTCCAGGAACAGGCGCACCCGGCCGCCACAGCATTGGGCCAGCAATGGGCCCAGCGGATAATCCTGGATCGCGAAATGGGCCTGGCCGGCATCGAGCATCCGCCGGGCCTGGTCGGCGACGCGATACTCCAGATTGCCGCCGCCGATCGTGCCCGACTGTCCGCCGCGCCAGACGACCATCTTGGTCCCGGCCTCACGCGGGGCCGAGCCCTCGGTAGCCAGCACGGTGACCAGGGCCGCCTCGTCGTGGACGTCGAGGCGAGCCAGGGCGGCGCGAGCCCAGTTACGCATCGGCCGCCCTCGCTCGCACGTCCTCGCAGGCCATCAGGATCGCCTCGGGCGTGGCGGGCGCGTCCAGTTGAGGAAACACTCGGTAGTCGCCGACGCTGGCCACGGCATGGTTGATCGCGCTGTAGACCGAGATCGCCAGCATCAGCGGCGGCTCGCCCACGGCCTTGGAGCGGTGCACCGTCGCTTCGACATTGCGGCCGGCCTTCCACAGGCGAACATCCAGGTGCGCCGGTCGGTCGCCGATGGTCGGGATCTTGTAGGTCGACGGCGCGTGGGTCCGCAGGCGGCCTTGCGCGTCGTAGACCAGTTCCTCGGTCGTCAGCCAGCCCATGCCCTGGATGAAGCCGCCTTCGATCTGGCCCAGATCGATGGCCGGATTCAGCGACTTGCCGACGTCGTGCAGGATGTCGGCCCGGGTGACCTTCATCTCGCCGGTCAGGGTGTCGATCAGCACCTCGCTGCATGCCGCGCCATAGGCGAAGTAGTAGAACGGCCGGCCTGTATGCGTCGCGCGGTCGTAGTGGATCTTGGGCGTGGCGTAGAAGCCGGTCGCCGACAGCGACACCCGCGCCAGATAGGCCTGGCGGGCGAACCAGCCGAACTCGAACGTCTCCGCGCCGACCCGAACGCCGTCTGGCGTGAAGGCGATTTCGTGTGGCGCGACGCCCCACTTCCCAGCCGCGAATTCGACCAGCCGCGCCTTGATCGTCTCGGCCGCGTTCAGCGCCGCCATGCCGTTCAGGTCCGCGCCCGACGAGGCGGCGGTGGCTGAGGTGTTGGGCACCTTGTCGGTCACGGTCGCGGTGATCTTCACCCGACCGATCTCGACCTGGAAGGCGTTGGCGACGATCTGGGCGATCTTGATGTTCAGCCCCTGCCCCATCTCGGTCCCGCCGTGGTTCAGCATGATCGAGCCGTCGGCATAGAGGTGGATCAGCGCGCCTGCCTGGTTCAGGTGGGTGGTGGTGAACGAGATCCCGAACTTCACCGGCGTCAGGGCGATGCCCTTCTTCAGCACCGGGCTGGTCCGATTGAACGCCTCGATCTCGCGGCGACGGGCCTCATAGGCGCAGGAGGCGGCCAGCTCGTCGATCAGCTGCGGCGCGACGTTGTCCTCGACCACCTGGTGGTAGGGCGTCAGGTCGCGACCCTCGCCGCCATAGAGGTTGCGGCGACGCACCGCCAAGGGATCGAGGCCGGTGGCGGCGGCGACCGCGTCCATCACCCGCTCGATGGCCAGCATCCCTTGCGGCCCGCCAAAGCCCCGGAAGGCCGTGTTCGAGACCGTGTGGGTCTTGAACCGGTGCGACAGGATCTCGACCGCCGGCAGGAAGTAGCTGTTGTCGGCGTGGAACATCGCCCGGTCGTTGATCGCCATCGACAGGTCGGTCGTCGCCCCGCAGCGCGACGCGAGTTCCAGCGACAGCCCGGTCAACCGGCCGTCGTCGTCGAAGCCGACATCGTAGGCGACTTCGAAGTCATGCCGCTTGCCGGTCATGACCATGTCCTCGTCGCGGTCCGGCCGGCACTTGGCGGCGCGGCCGGTCTTCACCGCGACCAGGGCGGCGGCCGCGGCGAATAGCGAGGCTTGGGTCTCCTTGCCGCCGAAGCCTCCGCCCATGCGGCGGACCTCGACGGTGACGGCGGTGTGCGGCCGATCCAGCACGCGGGCGACCAGGTGCTGGACCTCGCTGGGGTGCTGGGTCGAGGACCAGATGTGGACATCGCCGTCTTCGCCCGGCGTCGCCAGCGCGACCTGGCCCTCGAGATAGAAGTGGTCCTGGCCGCCGATCGCGAACCGGCCCTGGACGCGGCGCGGCGCCGTCGCCAGCGCGGCCTGGGCGTCGCCCCGCGCCATGCGCTGGCTGGCCTCGATCTTCAGGTCCATCGCGCGCGCGGCGGCGATGTCGACGGCGACAGGCAGGTCTTCGTACTCCACCACGGCCCGGCCGACGGCGGCGCGGGCGGCGGCGATCGAGGTGGCGGCGACGGCGAACAGGCTCTGGCCGACGCAATAGACCTCGCCATCAGCGAAAAGCTTGTCGTCGTGGAGGACCGGACTGACGTCGTTCTCACCG
This sequence comes from Caulobacter sp. FV1ye6ST, assembly GCF_058681225.1. Taxonomy (NCBI): domain Bacteria; kingdom Pseudomonadati; phylum Pseudomonadota; class Alphaproteobacteria; order Caulobacterales; family Caulobacteraceae; genus Caulobacter; species Caulobacter sp. FV1ye6ST. The sequence goes on along the minus strand of NZ_CM178733.1, from coordinate 1,080,297 downwards.
GGAATGTCTCTGGCCGACAGCACCAACACCACGCCCGGCGCGGCGCGGACGGCCGACAGGTCCATCTTCATGATCTTCGCGTGCGCCTGGGCGCTCATGCCGAAGGCCACGTGCAGCAGGCCAGCCGGCTCGGGCATGTCGTCGATATAGACCGCCGAGCCCGCCACGTGTCGGGCCGCGCTGTCGTGCGGCAGCGGTGCTGAGACGCCTTGGAAAGCGGCGCTCTGAACGGGAGTGGTCGCGGCGGAGTCAGCCATGAGCGCTCTCCGGAACCACGCGGGTTTCCGAAGCAGCGCCCTGGCTCTCCAGGAACACCTTGCGCAGCATGTTCCTGGCGGTCAGCGACCGGTAGGCGGCCGAGGCGCGCATATCGCTCATCGGCGCGTAGTCCGTATCGAGCGCGGCCATGGCGGCGGCAATCGTCGCCTCGCTCCAGGGCTGCCCCACCAGCGACGCCTCGCAGGCCTTCGCCCGCTTGGGCGTCCCGGCCATGCCGCCGAACGCGATGCGCGCGTCGGTGACGACGCCGCCCTCGACCGCCAGCGAGAACGCCCCGCACACCGCCGAGATGTCCTGGTCGAAGCGCTTGGACAGCTTGAAGACCTTGAAGATCCGGCCGGCGTCCAGGCGCGGCGCGATCACCGCCTCGACGAACTCGCCCGACCGGCGGTCCTGCTTGCCGTAGTCGAGGAAGAAGTCCTCCAGCGGCATCTCGCGCCGCGCCTGGCCCCGCCGCAGAACGAGCGTCGCCCCCGCCGCGATCAGCGCCGGCGGCATATCGCCGATCGGCGAGCCGTTGGCGATATTGCCGCCGATCGTGCCGCTGTTGCGCACCTGGGTGGAGCCCAGTCGACGCATCATGGCGCCGAGATCCGGATAGAGCCTGGCCACCGCCTCGATGGCGTCGACATAGCGAACGCCGGCGCCGATGCGCAGGCCTTCGGCGGTGTCCTCCAGCACTTTCAGCTCAGCGACCTCGGACACGCTGATCAGGGTCGGCAGCGGACGCCGCTGCTTGGTGACCCACAGCCCGACATCGGTGGCGCCGGCCACGATCGTCGCCTCTGGATGCTCCAGATAGGCCTGGGCCAACTCGTCGACCGTGCGCGGCGACAGCCACGTTCGGGTGACGCCGTGAATCTCGTCCTCATAGCTGAGACTCAGCATCGTCTCGTCACGCACCGCCGACAGATCGACCGCCGGCGCCGCCTCGGCCGCCACGCCCTTGGCGACCTCGATGATCGGACCATAGCCTGTGCAGCGGCAGAGGTTCCCGGCCAGCACCTCGCCGACCGGCGCGGACGCGCCCTTGGCCGCGATCGCACGGCCGTAAAGCGACATGACGATGCCCGGCGTGCAAAAGCCGCACTGCGAGCCGTGCTTGTCGACCATGGCCTGCTGCACCGGATGCAGCGCCCCGCTTTTGGCCAAGCTCTCGACCGTCAGTAGCGCCTTGCCGTGCAGCATGGGCAGGAACTGGATGCAGCTGTTGACCGCCCGCCAGGAGATGCTCCCCTCTGGGCCCTCGCCGTCGGCCTCGCCGACCAGCACCGTGCAGGAGCCGCAGTCACCCTCGGCGCAGCCCTCCTTGGTCCCTGTCCGACGCAGCGGGCCGCGCAGGTGCTCCAGAAGGGTCGTCGTCGGGTTGGCGCCGCGCACCTCATGCGCCTCGCCGTCCAACAGAAAGCGGATCGTCTCGCCCATCAGCTGCCCCGGTAGGTGGAATAGCCGTACGGCGAGACCAGCAGCGGCACGTGCCAGTGCTGCTCGACATTGGAGACGGCGAAATCGATGACCACCACGTCCAGGAACGGCGGGTCGGTGACGGGCGGACCGGAGGCCGCGAAATGCGCGCCGATCGCGAATTCCAGACGGTAGGCGCCGACCTTCAGGTCCTCGCCGGCGACAAGCCGCGCACGGCCGTCGGAATCCGTGCGGAATTCCGCCAGCAGCGAAAGGTCGGAGCCCTCCCGTCGCGACACGCGGACCGCGACATCGGCCGCCGGCTTGCCGGCCGCCTGGTCGAGGATATGTGTCGTCAGTCCGCTCATGCTCCGCCCTCGGATCTCATTGCCGAGTCGATGCTCGGTCGCTCGGGGCGCCCTGTCCAGCACCATGCCCCTTCGGGCCGCCCGGGAAGGAAGAGCGCCGAGGAACGGGGCGGACGGCGCCCGAAGCACAGGCACTATATAATAGATTTATTACTTATAAGAGCTGGAATTGCGCCGGAACGCACGCGCCGACTGGTACCGCTACCAACAAAAATCGCGTGTGAGGCGGCGAAGAGTTGGAATTGCCGAGCCAACACCGCTAGCAAAGGTTCCGACGCTTCGCAGTGAGATGAAGCCGCTGGCGCCTGTCCGAAAGTCAGGCGCCGATCAAAAACCAAGACGCGTGACGGCCGCCGAAGCCGATATCCCCTTCGGCCGTCACGCTTGCCAACGCGCCGCGCAGGCCGCCCAGAGGAACGATCTATGGACGAGGATTTCCGTAAAGCCGCCCTGGACTATCACCGTCTGCCGCGGCCCGGGAAACTGGCTATCGAGGCCACCAAGCGCATGGCCACCCAGCGCGACCTGGGCCTGGCCTACTCCCCCGGCGTCGCCGCGCCCTGCGAGGCCATCGCCGCCGATCCCGACAAGGCCCGCGACTACACCGCGCGCGGCAATCTGGTGGCCGTGATCTCCAACGGCACCGCCGTGCTGGGCCTGGGCAATATCGGTCCGCTGGCCAGCAAGCCGGTGATGGAGGGCAAGGCCGTCCTGTTCAAGAAGTTCGCCGGCATCGACGTCTTCGATATCGAGGTCGACGCCGACGATCCCGACCGCTTCATCGAGGTGGTGGCGGCGCTGGAGCCTACCTTCGGCGGCATCAATCTCGAGGACATCAAGGCCCCCGAGTGCTTCATCATCGAGCGCACGCTGCGCGAGCGGATGAACATTCCGGTCTTCCACGACGACCAGCACGGCACCGCCATCGTCTGCGCCGCCGCCGTCCGCAACGCCCTGCTCGTCCAGGGCAAGATGCTGAAGGACGTCAAGCTGGTCACCTCGGGCGCGGGCGCGGCGGCCCTGGCCTGCGTCGACCTGCTGGTCTCGATGGGCCTGCCCGTCGAGAACGTCACCCTGACCGACATCAAGGGCGTCGTGTACGCCGGTCGCGACGACGACATGCTCGACAACATGGCCCGCTATGCGCGCCAGACCGACGCTCGCACCCTGTCCGAGGTGATCGCCGGCGCCGACATCTTCCTGGGCCTGTCGGCCCCGCGCGTGTTCAAGGCTGAGTGGCTGCCGCTGCTGGCGCCGAACCCGCTTATCCTGGCCATGGCCAATCCCGAGCCGGAAATCCTGCCCGAACTCGTCTACGCCGCCCGCCCCGACGCCATCATGGCCACCGGCCGCAGCGACTACGCCAACCAGGTCAACAACGTCCTCTGCTTTCCCTTCATCTTCCGCGGCGCGCTGGATGTCGGCGCCAGCGAGATCAACGAGGCGATGAAGGTCGCGGCCGTCGAGGCGATCGCCGAACTGGCTCGCGCCGAGGCTTCCGAAGTCGTGGCCACGGCCTATGGCGGCGTCGCCCCCGTGTTCGGCGCGCAATATATCATCCCCAAGCCGTTCGACCCGCGCCTGATCCTGCAGATCGCGCCGGCCGTCGCCAAGGCGGCCATGGACAGCGGCGTGGCCACCCGGCCGATCACCGACTTCGAAGCCTACCAGGCCGAGCTGGAGCTGTTCGTCTACCGCTCGGGCCAGCTGATGCGCCCGGTGTTCGAGCGGGCCCGCAAGGCCCCGGTCAAGGTGGCCTATGCCGAGGGCGAGGACGAGCGCGTGCTGCGCGCCGTCCAGACCGTGGTCGACGAAGGCCTGGCCCACCCCGTGCTGGTCGGCCGCCGCGAGGTGATCAAGGCCAAGGTCGCCGAGATGGGCCTGCGCCTGGACCTCGGCGGCAAGGTCGAGATCGTCGATCCCTACACCGACAGGGATCTGTTCGGGCCGCTAGTCGCCGACTACCAGAAGCTGGTGGGTCGGCGCGGCGTGCCGCCGACGGCCGCCGAACGTCGTGTCGAGGGTCGCCGCACCGTGGCCGCCTCTATGCTGCTATCGTCGGGCTATGTCGAGGCGGCCCTGGTCGGCGGCAGCGGCGACTGGTGGCAGCACATGACCTACGCCCTGCCGATCATTCCGCGCCGCGAGAACGTCAGCCGCGTCTACGCCCTGTCGACGCTGATCCTAGACAACGGCACGCTGTTCTTCTGCGACACCCATGTGAATGTCGATCCGACCGCCGAACAGGTCGCCGAATGCACCCAGCTGGCGGCCGAGGCCGTGCGACGGTTCGGCCTGACGCCCAAGGCCGCCCTGCTCTCGCATTCCTCGTTCGGCGCCAGCAACTCGCCGACCGCCCGCAAGATGCGCGAGGCCCTGGCCATCCTGCGCGAGCAGGCGCCGGATCTCGAGGTGGACGGCGAGATGCACGCCGACGCCGCCCTCAGCCAGCACCTGCGGGATCGCATGGTCGCCGACAGCCCGCTCAAGGGCTCGGCCAACCTGCTGGTCATGCCGACGCTCGACGCGGCCAACATCGCCCTGACCCTGCTCAGCGCCGCCACGGAGTCTCTGCTGGTCGGCCCGATCCTGCTGGGCATGAGCAGGCCGCTGCACGTGCTGGTGCCCAGCGTCACGGCGCGCGGCATCGTCAACCTGACGGCGCTCAGCGTGAACCAGGCGGCGTCGGAGCGGGCGCGCCCGGCAACCTGACGGCCAACCTCGACCACGTCCGGAATATTGAAGGGCCGCCCATCTAGGGCGGCCTTTTTCATGATCGGATGGCGCCAGGAAGGCCTCTGCTGAAGCTTGTCCAAGACGCCGAAAGGCCCCGTCCGACGTTTACCGTCGGCGGGGCCCCTCAAAAGTGTCTGAAAAGGCCGTCCGTCCGGGCGGCCCTTTCGCGAGCGCGTCTTAGAGGATGCGCAGGTTGCCGGCCGAGGTCTTGCCCGAGCGGCGGTCCTGTTCAAGCTCGTAACCGACTTGCTGGCCTTCGTTCAGGCCGCGCAGGCCGGCGCGTTCCACGGCCGAGATGTGCACGAAAATGTCGCCACCGCCGTTGTCCGGCTGGATGAAGCCAAAGCCCTTGGTGGTGTTGAACCACTTCACGACGCCCGTGCCGGCTTCACCGCCGCCACCGCCACCGCCGCCGTAGCCGCCGCCACGCGGGGCGTCGAAGCTGCGCGGCGGACGCGCGCCACCGGGACCACCACGCGCGCCACCGGCCGGCACGGCGCCTTGGCCCGTGACGCGCAGGTTGCCGGCCGAGGTCTTGCCCGAGCGACGATCTTCTTCCAGCTCGTAATTGACCTGGTCACCTTCATTCAGGCCCGCCAGGCCCGAACGTTCAACCGCGGCGATGTGGACGAACACGTCCTGGCCGCCGTCCTCGGGCTGAATGAAACCAAAGCCCTTGGCCGGGTTGAACCACTTAACGACACCGTTCGCCATATTATCCTCAAACACCTCAATCGACGGGCTGATAGTCGGCCCGCGTCCTTCCGACGGAAGTCATGACGCAAAACCGCGCCATGCGCTATGGGCTTTGAACGGAGAAAATCGGCTGTAAGGCGGCGAAGTCCACAAAAATTCGCGCTTCAGGCGGCGAGCGTTGCGTTTATGCCACCGGTGATTGCACGTCTAGGTACAAAAAAGCCCTATCCGCGCGCGGACAGGGTGTGTGGTGTTACGGTATAGGCCTTGGGTGCGGGGACAGGATTTGAACCTGTGACCTTCAGGTTATGAGCCTGACGAGCTACCGGGCTGCTCCACCCCGCGTCAGGGTGTTTCGAGATTGTGATGCAGGGTTTTGGACTTGGGGTTTGATATCCTTTTGGCGGACCTGGCGGCGACCTACTCTCCCGCGCCTTGAGACGAAGTACCATTGGCCCAGGGGGACTTAACGACCGAGTTCGGAATGGGATCGGGTGGGGAACCCCCGGCAAAGCCACCAGGTCAGCGAAAAGGATATCACTCATCCCTCAGGGATCACGCCCGTTGGGATGAGGATTGTGAAGAAGACATCAGTGTCTGAAGTAGAGCCATGCGATTGCATGGGTTTGACTGAAGAACGATCAAGCCTATCGAGCTATTAGTACCGGTAAGCTCCATGCGTCGCCGCACTTCCACACCCGGCCTATCAACGTGGTGGTCTTCCACGGCTCTCAGCGAGACCTTGTTTTGAGGTTAGTTTCCCGCTTAGATGCTTTCAGCGGTTATCTATTCCACACTTAGCTACCCTGCTGCACAGCTGGCGCCATGACAGGTCCACCAGAGGTGTGTCCATCCCGGTCCTCTCGTACTAGGGACAGATCCTCTCAAGTCTCGTACACCCACGGCAGATAGGGACCAAACTGTCTCACGACGTTCTGAACCCAGCTCACGTACCACTTTAATCGGCGAACAGCCGAACCCTTGGGACCTGCTCCAGCCCCAGGATGTGATGAGCCGACATCGAGGTGCCAAACTTTGCCGTCGATATGGACTCTTGGGCAAAATCAGCCTGTTATCCCTAGAGTACCTTTTATTCGTTGAGCGATGGCCCTTCCACGCAGGACCACCGGATCACTATGGCCGACTTTCGTCTCTGCTCGACTTGTCAGTCTCGCAGTCAGGCGGGCTTATGCCATTGCACTCGACGACCGATTTCCGACCGGTCTGAGCCCACCATCGCGCGCCTCCGTTACACTTTGGGAGGCGACCGCCCCAGTCAAACTGCCCGCCACGCCATGTCCCGGACCCGGATAACGGGCCGCGGTTAGACGTCAACAACAATAAGGGTGGTATTTCAAGGATGGCTCCACCGAGACTGGCGCCCCGGTTTCATAGCCTCCCACCTATCCTACACATGTTGTTGCTAACGCCAAGGCGAAGCTGCAGTAAAGGTTCATAGGGTCTTTCCGTCTGACCGCGGGAACCCCGCATCTTCACGGGGAATTCAATTTCGCTGAGCCTGTGCTGGAGACAGTGGGGAAGTCGTTACGCCATTCGTGCAGGTCGGAACTTACCCGACAAGGAATTTCGCTACCTTAGGACCGTTATAGTTACGGCCGCCGTTTACCTGGGCTTCAATTCAGAGCTTGCACCCCTCCTTTTAACCTTCAGGCACCGGGCAGGCGTCAGACCCTATACGTCGCCTTGCGGCTTCGCAGAGCCCTGTGTTTTTGATAAACAGTCGCTACCCCCTGGCTTGTGCCACTCTCATCTGGTTGCCCAAAAGAGAGTCACGCTTATCCCGAAGTTACGCGTGCAATTTGCCGAGTTCCTTCAGCACAGTTCTCTCAAGCGCCTTGGTATACTCTACCTGCCCACCTGTGTCGGTTTCGGGTACGGTCTCCGTTGGAGTTATTTCCAGGGACCTGTTCACTGCCGGGAGCAATCCAATAAGCCCCGACAATTTACCAGATCCGTCACTTCCAACTGGTTCAGGAATATTCACCTGATTCCCATCGACTACGCCTTTCGGCCTCGCCTTAGGGGCCGACTAACCCTGCGCAGATTAGCTTTACGCAGGAACCCTTGGGCTTTCGGCGAGAGGGTCTCTCACCCTCTTTATCGCTACTCATGTCAGCATTCTCACTTCCGATACCTCCAGCAAGGCTCACGCCTCACCTTCATCGGCTTACGGAACGCTCCGCTACCGCGTGCACAGAGTGCACACCCATACCTTCGGCGACTGGCTTAAGCCCCGTTACATTTTCCGCGCAGGTTCGCTTGACCAGTGAGCTGTTACGCTTTCTTTAAATGATGGCTGCTTCTAAGCCAACATCCTGGTTGTCAAAGCAAACCCACATCGTTTCCCACTTAGCCAGTACTTGGGGGCCTTAGATGATGGTTAGGGTTGTTTCCCTTTTCACGACGGACGTTAGCACCCGCCGTGTGTCTCCCGGATAGTTCTCTTGGGTATTCGGAGTTTGATTAGAATTGGTACAGCTCGCGCCGCCCGCATCCATTCAGTGCTCTACCCCCCAAGGAATACGTCCGAGGCACTACCTAAATAGTTTTCGCGGAGAACCAGCTATGTCCAGGTTTGATTGGCCTTTCACCCCTATCCACAAGTCATCCGAGAATTTTTCAACATTCACCGGTTCGGACCTCCAGTAAGTGTTACCTTACCTTCATCCTGCTCATGGATAGATCACCTGGTTTCGGGTCGTCATGCGACGTACTTATTCGCCCTATTCAGACTCGCTTTCGCTGCGCCTACACCTAACGGCTTAAGCTTGCACGGCACATGAAGTCGCTGACCCATTATACAAAAGGTACGCCGTCACCACGCTCGGTGGCTCCGACTGCTTGTAGGCTTCCGATTTCAGGATCTGTTTCACTCCCCTTGTCGGGGTGCTTTTCACCTTTCCCTCACGGTACTTGTTCGCTATCGGTCATTGAGGAGTACTTAGGCTTGGAGGGTGGTCCCCCCATGTTCAGACAGGATTTCACGTGTCCCGCCCTACTCGAGTCTGTCGCTATTTGACGCTTACGGGGCTATCACCCACTATGGCTGTGCTTCCCAGCACATTCAGCTTTATGTCACGACAGCATTGGCCTGGTCCCGGTTCGCTCGCCACTACTACGGGAGTCTCGGTTGATGTCCTTTCCTCCGGGTACTGAGATGTTTCAGTTCCCCGGGTTTGCTTAATGGAGCCTATGTATTCAGCCCATTATACCTCTTCTGATCAACCAATCCTGGCCCTGCCCGAAGGCAAGACTAAGTTGGGTGACCATAAAGGTGGGTTTCCCCATTCGGAGATAGCCGGATCAAAGGGTGCTCGCGCCTCCCCGGCTCTTATCGCAGCGTGCCACGTCCTTCATCGCCTCTCAATGCCAAGGCATCCGTCAGAAGCCCTTATGCGCTTGATCGTTCTCAGCAAAACCCATGCCTCTTGAGACCTAGCCGCATCGCGCGGGAAGGCCTCGAGCATGAGCTCTACCTTTAGTCAGACAATGATGTCTTCTTAAGTCCATCCTTAAACCAGGTCCGTATCCCAGGGGTGAGCTACGGTTGGCGGAGGAACCCTGCCTTCACAATGTCATTTCGCAACTGGCTCAAGAGCCAGCGCAAACTTGATCATCCTCGATCGCGATTTTCCCAACCCTACCAGCTAGCCTCGCTCAAGCAGCGAAGCGGTAGCGAGGATTGCGAGGAAAAATGGTGGAGCCAGACGGATTCGAACCGACGACATCCTGCTTGCAAAGCAGGCGCTCTACCAACTGAGCTATGGCCCCTCACACTCGGTGTGAGTTGCTTGCCCAGCGGGGAACTGGTCGGTTGCGGATCCGTAGGATGGAAGAGTGGTAGGCCCGATAAGACTTGAACTTATGACCTCACGCTTATCAAGCGTGCGCTCTAACCAACTGAGCTACGGGCCCATAGGCCGCTCAGATCAGATCAGACAACAGTCTGACCCGCTCCAGGGCTCGCGATCGTGTCCTGAACCTCGACGGTCCAGAACAAGTGGAAAGAGAAACGAAGACGGCGGCGATCCGCTCATTTGTGTGCGTCTAGCGCACTAATTGGAGCTTCAATAGCCTCGTGAGAGGCTGGAGAAGCATCCTTAGAAAGGAGGTGATCCAGCCGCAGGTTCCCCTACGGCTACCTTGTTACGACTTCACCCCAGTCGCTGACCCTACCGTGGTCGCCTGCCTCTCTTGCGAGTTAGCGCAGCGCCTTCGGGTAAAGCCAACTCCCATGGTGTGACGGGCGGTGTGTACAAGGCCCGGGAACGTATTCACCGCGGCATGCTGATCCGCGATTACTAGCGATTCCAACTTCATGCTCTCGAGTTGCAGAGAACAATCCGAACTGAGACGACTTTTAGGGATTGGCTCCCCCTCGCGGGATTGCAGCCCTCTGTAGTCGCCATTGTAGCACGTGTGTAGCCCACCTTGTAAGGGCCATGAGGACTTGACGTCATCCCCGCCTTCCTCCGGATTAACTCCGGCAGTACGATTAGAGTGCCCAGCCAAACCTGATGGCAACTAATCGCGAGGGTTGCGCTCGTTGCGGGACTTAACCCAACATCTCACGACACGAGCTGACGACAGCCATGCAGCACCTGTGTCCCAGTCCCCGAAGGGAAAGCCAGATCTCTCTGGTGGTCCGGGCATGTCAAAAGGTGGTAAGGTTCTGCGCGTTGCTTCGAATTAAACCACATGCTCCACCGCTTGTGCGGGCCCCCGTCAATTCCTTTGAGTTTTAATCTTGCGACCGTACTCCCCAGGCGGAGTGCTTAATGCGTTAGCTGCGTCACCGACATGCATGCATGCCGACAACTAGCACTCATCGTTTACGGCGTGGACTACCAGGGTATCTAATCCTGTTTGCTCCCCACGCTTTCGAGCCTCAGCGTCAGTAACGGACCAGTATGTCGCCTTCGCCACTGGTGTTCTTCCGAATATCTACGAATTTCACCTCTACACTCGGAGTTCCACATACCTCTTCCGTACTCAAGACTGCCAGTATCAAAGGCAATTCCAAGGTTGAGCCCTGGGCTTTCACCTCTGACTAAACAGTCCGCCTACGCTCCCTTTACGCCCAGTAATTCCGAGCAACGCTAGCCCCCTTCGTATTACCGCGGCTGCTGGCACGAAGTTAGCCGGGGCTTCTTCTCCGGGTACCGTCATTATCGTCCCCGGTGAAAGAATTTTACAATCCTAAGACCTTCATCATTCACGCGGCATGGCTGCGTCAGGCTTTCGCCCATTGCGCAAGATTCCCCACTGCTGCCTCCCGTAGGAGTTTGGGCCGTGTCTCAGTCCCAATGTGGCTGATCATCCTCTCAGACCAGCTAAGGATCGTAGCCTTGGTGGGCCTTTACCCCACCAACTAGCTAATCCTACGCGGGCCGCTCTAATGGCGATAAATCTTTCCCCCGAAGGGCTTATCCGGTATTAGCTCAAGTTTCCCTGAGTTGTTCCGAACCAAAAGGCACGTTCCCACGTGTTACTCACCCGTCCGCCACTAATCCCGAAGGATCCGTTCGACTTGCATGTGTTAGGCCTGCCGCCAGCGTTCGCTCTGAGCCAGGATCAAACTCTCAGGTTGAGTTGACATTGACATCAGACTTCCAGTCCCGGGGGAAAACCCAGAACCAGGTATCTGGTTTGCATAGTATCTTGACGAGTTCCCAATCACATCGATGAAATGAAAACCGAAGTTTCCAGTCCATGATATTCATGGTGTCTTCAAGAGACCGCATTTGTCAGCGTCGAAGGTAGACCTAAAGTCTACCGCCAGAGCGCCGCCGCCTGCGTTTCTCTTTCCAAATCAACAATGTCAAAGACCCGAACCGCCGGAGCGACCGCACCGTTTAGCGCCCGGTGTCGGCGGAGGCGGCTATCTAGCGAACCTCGAATTCCGTGTCAAATCGTTTTTTTCAAAACTTTCCGACCTCACCGCCAACCAACCCGGAGGTCTTCGGCAGAGCCGGCAGCTTCTAAAGAAACCACCGAAACCAGTCAAGCACTTATCTCAAAAGAAACAAAAACTAGACCAGTCCGAAATACTCAAAAGCCCCGAAGAACTCCTTAGCATTTCTTGGAGGGCGGCTTCTAACGAAGCAGAACTCCCAGGTCAACCAACCTTTTCACTTTTGTTTTCTTGGAGGCCAGAGCCACTTCAGAGCGCAAAAGGTGACCGAGGCGCGCCGCTAGGAGCGCCGTAAGTCAGAAGAGATTCGATTGAGGCTGCGGAACTTAGCGATCCACTTTCCAAAACGCAAGCCCCGAAGGCCAAGGTTTCGTCCGGTGGGCCGTGGCCCCGAAGCGAGGGGCGGCTTCTAGAGGCCCATTCCCGACCCGGCAAGCGGGGAATCGCGGATTCATCCCCAGACCGACCATTCCCCTGTGCACGAACGATGTGATCCAGGACTTGCACGAGCCCCAAGCCTCCCTCAGAAGGCTGAGCACTTCGAGCCTGTCCGTTTCGGGTGACCCATCCGAAACGGATAACAGGCTCGATCGCGTTAGATTGAGAGCGTGGCGGTCGCCGAGACCGGCATCACCTTTCGGCTACAACGCTCTCCAGGGCGCCGCCTCTATATATAGGCGCGCTTACATAAGGTGACCGGCGTCCATGTTGTCTCAAAAGGCCCGCTACGCCCTACGCGCGATGATCGAACTGGCGCGCGCGGATACCCAGGTGACGGCTGGCGAGCTGGCCGAGCGCGCCGACGCTCCCCGCAAGTTCCTGGAAGCCATTCTCCTGTCCCTCTCGCGCGAGGGCCTGGTGGCCAGCCGGCGCGGCAAGTTCGGCGGCTATGTCCTGGGCCGCCCGGCGCAGGACATCAGCTTCGCCGAGATCATTCGACTGGTCGACGGCCCTCTGGCCCTCGCGCCCTGCGTCAGCCGCACCGCCTTCCGCCGCTGCGAGGACTGCAGGGACCTAGTCACCTGCGCGCTGCGCGAGGCCCTGCTGCGAGCTCGCGACGCCACGGCCGCGGTGCTGGAAGGTTACAGCATCGCCGACGCGGCCCAAGGCGCCGGCGCCGAACTGATCGAGGGCTGATACTCTCTCTATAGAGGCATGCTCTATAGAGCCATGGAGACGCGCAGCCGCGATCTCGATCGTCGCTCAACCAGGATGGGCCGCCAGACGACCGCCCCCCCTCCAGGGCAGGCGGCCATGTTCGACGGTCTCGCGGCGTAGAGGGACCCGCCGGCTCAGCCGGCGGCGATATAGGCCTTCAGCCCCTCGGCCTCGGCCTGGGCCTCATTGATCTTGTACTTCACGAGGTCGCCGATCGAGACGATCCCGGCCAAACGCCCGCCCCGGATCACCGGAAGATGTCGAATCCGACGATCGGTCATGCGCTCGAGCAGGGCGTCGATCGTTTCGTCCGGCTGGGCGAAGACTACGCTGGTGCTCATGCAGTTGCTGACCGGCTTGGCCAGCGCGGCCGCGCCTTCCTTGGCGATGGCCCGAACGATGTCGCGCTCCGAGAGGATGCCCACCACGGCTTCCTCTGCGTCGACCACCACCATGGCCCCGACACGTCTTGTATGAAGCAGAGCGGCCGCCGCGCCGATGGTCTCCTGTGGGAAGGCCGTGAACACGAGATCACCCTTGTCTTTCAGGATCTGAGAAACCAGCACCGCGCCTCTCCCTTATGGTTTTTAGGGAACAAGGGTCTCGCAAAGAGACCGTGCGATCAATCAGTTTCCGGCGTTCGCGGCTGAACACCGGCCCAGCGGGCGAACGGACCAATCAGCAGGACGCCGACGACGAAGCCCACCAGGTGCGCCTCCCAGGCCACCGCGCCGGCGCCCATGGTCACAAGGCTGCCCGTCACGGCCATCACAAGATTGACGATCAGCCAGCCCAGGCCGAGCGACAGGACGCGCGGCCCAAGGATCGGCCCGATACGTCCTTCGTAGTCCATGGTCCGGGCGGCCGCGCCCATCAGGGCCGAGACGGCGCCGGACGCGCCGATCACCGCATTGGCGCTGTCGGGGTGTATGACGGCATAGCCGACACCGGAAAGCGCGCCGCTGACTATATAGAAGAGGCAGAATATTCCCCCTCCCCGGCCGTTTAGTCCCAGCAGCCGGGCCACGGGAGCGCCGAAGGCCAGGGCGAACGCACTGTTCATCAGGGCGTGAACCCAGCCGCCATGCACGAACATCATGGTCACGGGCCCGGTCCAGGCGCCGTTCCAGAAGTCGCGCGGGACAAGGGCCAGGGACTCGATGGTCGCATCGCTGGCGCGCAGCAGCAGCATATGCGGGAGCAGGATCGAGGCGGCCGCCAACAGGGCGGGCCAGGGCGCGTTGAAGATTGGCTCGGGACGCTGCTCGCTCATGACCACCTATCTAGGGCGTCCGACGGCGATTCGAACCGCCGCTCAGCGCTCCGAACAGCGCTTAACCATTTTTTCTCGACCTGGGGTCTACACGTCGATCTGTATCTTTTTGGCACGGGTGTTGCTTGCGCTCGGTGTCTGCAGTTCGCGGAGCCTCTCATGGCCTGGCATCGGAAAAAGAAGATGAGCGTCACGACGGCCGCCGCCGTCGTCATCTCTCTGGGCGTGGGCGGCGTCGCCGCCGCGCAATCGATGTCGACGAACTCGGCCTCGATGAACGCCGGCTATGGCCGCAGCGCGGGCCAGGAAAATCGCATGGTCGAGTATTCGACCCGCGACGCCAACGGCAACCGAGTGATCGTCGACGGCGTCATGCTGACCGGCTCGGACCAGAGCGTGTACTCGTCCAGCCGTTCGTCCGGCTCGCTGGACGCCTATTCGGGCGTCGGCGGCGTCGGCGGCGTGGGCGGCTATGCCGGCTCGACGGCGATCGGCAACAACCTGACGGTCATCACCCAGGGCAACAACAACACGGTCATCGTCAATTCCAGCCAGGTGAACAACGGCAACGTCACCGCCGGCTCGAACGTGGTGAAGGCGGGAACCCCGCAATGAGCTTCAAGCGTACAGGCCTGGTCCTGGCCCTGATGGGCGCGACGGCCCTGGCCGGATGCGGCAGCGTGCCGGTGGCGTCGACGGCCGGCAACTATGCACAGCCGATCGGCAGCGCACCGGTCACGGCCAACCCCACCGACTATTCGGCCGCCCTGGTCTGCCTGAACCAGTACGCTCGGGCCAACCACGTGGCCGCGCCACGCATCGCGATCGGCCGCATAGCCGACTATACCGGCAAGGAAGAGTCCGACGGCTCTGGCCGCAAGGTGACGCAAGGCGCCTCGCTGATGGCGACCTCGGCCTTCGCCAAGGCCGGAATGCCGATGGTCGAGCGTTTCGACACCTCGGTGTCGGAGTTCGAACTGAAATACGCCAACAACAAGCTGATCTCGGACCGTCCGAACCCCGCGCCCGACGCGCCGGCGGAGTACCGCAAGATCCTGGCCGGCCAAGTGCCCGGCTCGGACTTCTACGTGGTCGGCGGCATCACCGAACTGAACTATAACATCCGTTCGCAGGGCGTGGACGCCTATGTCGGCGACAAGGACACCGACGGGCTGAAGGGCAACTTCCGCCGCCGCGTCTTCATCATGAACATCGCGCTGGATCTGCGGCTGGTGAACACCCGCACGCTCGAGGTGGTGGACGTCATCTCCTATCAGAAGCAGGTGGTGGGCCGCGAAGTGAGCGCCGGCATCTTCGACTTCCTGAACGGCAATATCTTCGACATCTCGGCCGGTCGCGGGGCGCTCGAGCCCATGCAGCTGGCGGTGCGCGCGCTGATCGAACGCGCCGTCGTTGAGATGAGCGCCAACCTCTACGGCATGCCCGGTCCGCAAAGCTGCCTGCGCTACGACCCGTTCGGCGACGCCACGGTCGGCCAGACCGGCGCCTTCACTCCGGCCTACGACAATCTGGGAACGAACAATGCGCAAACCCGCGACGACCCGTCTCGCTGGAACGCTAAGCGTGATCCCGATATTCGTGATTCTAAGCGCGGTCGCTACTAGCCAGCCCGTCCACGCCCAGACGACCACGCCTAGCCAAGTTCTCAACAACCAGATCAATCTGGGCGAGATCTTCTCGGAGCAAGGGCTCAACGTTCAGACCTTGTCGGACGGCGTCACGGCCAGCGCGACGGCCCAGGCCAACGGCGTCTCGATCGGCGTGACCAATGCCGACGCCTCGGCGAACTCGAACCAGGAAAATCAGGGCAAGGTCTCTGCCCAGAGCGTGGTGAATATCGATGCCTACGCCGGCGCGGCCTCGGCTGCACGCGCCACGGCGGTCGGCAATTCCGGCGCCCTCTCCGCGTCCAACGGCACGATCTCGGCCCGCGTCGCACAGGTCAATTCGAACGAGGTCACCGCGCGCGGCGAGGTCCAGGCGGGCGAGGCGGCGGTCAAGGATCTGACCGTCTCAAGCCTGGCCATGGGCAATAGCCAAGGCGTCGATCTCGACAACGGCTCGGCCGGCGCGCGGATCAGCCAGTCGACCACGGCCAATGTGCTGGCCGACGGCGGCGCCACGGTCGGCTACGTCTCGGGGACCAGCGCTGTGACCGCGACCACCGCCGGCAACAATATCAATATCACCGGCGCCAATCAGTCCGCCGTCCGCGCCATTACAGACCAGGCCAATACGGCCGACCTCACCCAGGCCAGCAAGGTCACCGCCTATGGGAATAGCTACCTGTCGGCGACGGTGGCGACGGCCACCGGCAACAACCTGGCGGTCCAGAACGACGGCCCCTTGGCGGATGTGACGTCCCACCAGTGGAACACCTCGAGCGTTCGCGGCCAGGCGGACGGAACCTCCTACCAATTCAGCGCCGCGCAGACGAGCGCCTACGCGGCCGGCAACTCCTCACAGGTCAACAATGTCGGTCCCGAACTGACACTGGACAACCTGCAGACCAATGAAGGCGGCGGGGTCGGGGCGGTCGCCAGCTTCCAGGGCCAGGAAGGCTACGACTCCGTGACCACGGCCACGGCCATGGGCAATGCGGTGACGGGCTATGCCTGCTCGAAGTGCAACGGCCGCATGACCGTAACCAACAACCAGACCAACACGGCCGACATCGGCGCCAGCTCCAGCACGACGGTCAATTCCGGCCGGCAGGTCACGGGCATCTCGACCGCCATCGGCAATAACGCCAGCTTCAACGTGACCTCGCCGGGGTACTAGGTCGAGCGGAGCGCGAGCGCTCCGCCCAGCCATAGAGCGCCTTACGGCTTCACGTTGCGATGCAGCTTGTGCATGTCGTCGCGCCGCATGCCGCCGATCGTCGCGGCGACGCTGGCGGCGAAGGCTCTGGTCAGGGCGCCGATCCCCAGGAACAACGAGATCTGCGCGCCGAACTGGCCGGCCCGGATCATCTCGGCCGCCGATAGTTCACCCACCGGCGCGGTCGGGGCTTGGACGGTCAGCGCGCCCAGCACCAAGAGACCAACGATGCTCGCGGCCCAGGCCAGCAGGCCGTGGGCGGTGTCTCGGAAATAGGTCTCATGATCGTGGATGTGCAGCCACTTGGTGCGCAGCCGCCCTGCCAGATAGCCGCCCAGCATGCTCGCCACCACCTGGCAGGCGATGAAGACCGCGCCGATCGTCGGCGTGAAGTCACGCGCTTCGACACCCGCGGGCCAGCGCGGCGACATCTTCAGGCCGAAGCCGGCCCCCAGCGACACCAGCACGAAGAGCATGGCGACCGTCGCCGCGGCGCCGGCCAGGATCGCCTCCCAGCTGACGGGCGACTGGTGCTCGTCGGGGATGTCGGCCGTCGAAAGTTCGGCTCCGTAAGCCATGGCGGTGCTCCTCCGGCTCAAAAGTGGTGGGTGCAGAAGGCCAGGAGGAGGATGACGGGGAGCGGAACTCCCAGAAGCACGAGTAGGATCGATCGCATGGCGTGAAGCCCCTTGCTGGGAATGAAAGGGCGCTTTGCATCCAGGGCCGCGCCTTGCTTCGGTGAACGAAGCCGCGGAGCCAACGGTTCCGGCGTACATAACGGCGCGCCCGAGCGGCCGTGTCAGGCCCTGGCGGGATCAACCCAAACTAGGCGGCGATTTTGACGTTTCCTCGGCGCGCGGCCTGCTATACGGCCCTCATCTCCGCGACATACCGCCGCTTTAGTATTGAACGATCATGGCCTCCCCGACCCGCGCGCCCGTTCTCGCCCTCAAGGACGTCCGTCTCGCCGACGGCGCCAAGCCCCTGTTCGACGGCGTCGACCTCGCCCTGGAGCCGCGCGTGCGCGCCTGCCTGGTCGGCCGTAACGGCGCGGGCAAGTCCACCTTGTTGAAGATCCTGGCCGCCCAGGGTGTCGAGCCCGACAGCGGCGAGCGCGCCGTGCAACCGGGCGCCAAGATCATCTTCGTCAGCCAGGAGCCCGAGATCACCGGCGACACCCTGCTGGACTACTGCACCGCCGGCGGCGCCGAGGACTACGAGGCCCAAGCGGCCCTGGCCGACTTCGGCCTGGATCCGGAAAAGAGCTCGCAAGGCCTCTCAGGCGGCGAGAAGCGCCGCGCCGCGCTGGCCCGCGCCTTCGCCGAGCAGCCCGACGTGCTGCTGCTGGACGAGCCGACCAACCACCTGGACATCTTCGCGATCCAGACCCTGGAAGAAGAGCTGGCCAGCTCCAAGTGCGCGGCCCTGATCGTCAGCCACGATCGCGCCTTCCTGAACCGCGTCACCCAGCGCACCTACTGGCTGGAGCACCGCAAGGTCCGCCGCCTGGACAAGGGCTTCGCCGAGTTCGAGATCTGGAGCGAACAGGTCCTGGCCGCCGAGGCCGAGGAAGAGCGTCGCCTCAACAAGGTGCTGGAGCGTGAGAACGCGTGGCTGGCGCGCGGCGTCCAAGGTCGCCGGGCCCGCAACGAAGGCCGCCGGCGCGCCCTGATGGACCTGCGCTCTCAGAAGAAGGACCTGCAGGGCGACAAACGCGGGTCGATGTACATGGCCGTCGAGAGCGCCACGACGTCCGGCAAGAAGGTGATCGAGGCTAAGCACCTGACCAAGAAGTTCGGCGACCGCGTGATCGTCGAGGACTTCTCGACCCGTATCCTGCGCGGCGACCGCGTGGCCCTGGTCGGCCCCAACGGCGCCGGCAAGACCACCCTGGTCCGCCTGCTGCTGGGAGAGCTCGAACTCGACGCCGGCACGGTGCAGCTCGGCACCAACCTGGAAGTCTCCTACATCGACCAGGGCCGCATGGCGCTGTCGGACAAGATCACCCTGTGGGACTTCCTGACCCCCGGCGGCGGCGACTCCATCCTGGTGCGCGGCCAGCCCAAGCACGTGGCCGGCTACGCCAAGGACTTCCTGTTCACCGAGGCTCAGCTGCGCCAGCCGGTGACCAGCCTGTCAGGCGGCGAGCGCAACCGCCTTCTGCTGGCCCGCGCCCTGGCCAACCCCACCAACCTCATGGTGCTGGACGAACCGACCAACGACCTGGACATGGACACGCTGGACCTGCTGGAGGACCTGCTGGCCGACTTCGACGGCACCCTGATCCTGGTCAGCCACGACCGTGACTTCATCGACCGCCTCGCGACCTCGACCATCGCCATGAACGGTCATGGCAAGGTGCTGGAGACCCCCGGCGGCTGGACCGACCTGATCGACCAGAGCCCCGACTTCTTCAAAGGAGCCCGTGGGGCCAGTGTCGGCTCGTCATTCACGCCCGTGGCCCGGACCACCAAGGCCCCAGCGGCAACTCCCGTCGCGGCGCCGCCGCCGAAGAAGACCGGCAAGCTGACCTTCAAGGACCAGCGCCGCCTTGAAGAGTGCGAAGCCCTGATCGCCAAGAGCCCGGCCATCATCGCCGGCTTCGAGAAGACCCTGGCCGACCCGAACCTCTACAGCCGCGATCCGGCGAGCTTCGACAAGACCATGAAAGCTCTCGACAAGGCCCGCGCCGACCTGGAGCAGGCAGAAATGGAGTGGCTGGAGCTGGAAGAGAAAAGGGAAAACCTGGCCGGCTGAGGGCTGAGCCAGACATCGCTTCACGCGCGTCGCGATGCCGGATGCGGACCGCGCCCGCGGACCATCCCGCGGGCGGCCTCCGCCCTCTTGAATTGCGGGCCCGGCCGTGCATTCTCAGCATCACTCGCCCTCAGGCCTGGAAATACAATCGCTTAGGGTGTCGACGTCGCGCGAACGTCCTGCGGCCAAACGACACATCCGGCGATAGAACGGCAACCGGGCCGTGCGCGGGCGTATTGAAGGGTTACGTCGTCCTCAAGCTCGCCTTGGTGATCGCTTCCGGATGGCGCGGTGATCCCGGCGTTGTCTTCCGAACTTCGGCCGTCGACGCTCGACCTGGGGGATGGAAACAGCATGCCGCAAAGGCTGGCCCAGCAGGAACAAAGACGGCAGACCACCCTGCTGTTGGGTCTGTCGGTCGCCATCGTCGCCGGCCTGGCGTTCAGCGACTATCTGAGCCGCTCCATCCTGGACGTCGCCACCTTCTGGCCGGCCAACGCCCTGCTGGCCGCCGGCCTGATCACCCTGAGCGGCTGGCGTCGCGTGTCGCTGACCACGGTCTTCGTCGTTTTCCACCTGGCCTTCGACCTGCTGGTCGGCGACAGCCCGGCGCGCGCCCTGCTCTACGTCGGGATCGACACGCTGGAGGCCTTCGCGGTCTGGGCCGTCTGCCTGCGGATCTGGGGCAGCACGCCGCGCATCCGCACGCTCGGCTCGCTGGTCCTGCTGCCCGCCGTCACCACGCCGATCGCCGCCGCCTCCGCCCTCCTCTGCGCGGGGATCCTGGCGCTGGGGTTCGGCGCGCCGTTCTGGAGCGTGCTGCTCGACTGGTTCCTGCGCGGAGCCTTGGGCCTGGCCATCGCCGTGCCCGCGGCGCTTGTCCTGATCGACGCCGAGCACCGCCGCTCGTTCCACCGGACCTGGCGCGAGCAGCTGGCCCTGATGTTCGGGGTCGGCGCGATCACCCTGCTGTGCGCCCATCCGGCCTCGGGCCTGCCGCCGTTCCTGATCTTCCCGGTCGCCCTGATCGCCGCCTACCGCCTGGGCGCGCGTGGCGCGGCCATGGCTTCGCTGGTCGTTGCCGTGATCACGCTACCGATCGCCATGGCCGGCGCCTCCCCGCGCTTCAACGCGATCCTCGGTCCCACGGCCCAGGCGCGGACCATCCAGGTGTTCATCCTGGTGCTGTTCTACACCTGCCTGGCCGCGGGTCTGGCCCTGGCCCAGCAGGACCGGCTCAAGCGCCTGCTTCTACGCCGGGAGCAGTTGACCCGCGCCGCCCGCGCCCGGGCGCTCGCCGCCACGGAGGCCAAGACCGAGTTCCTGGCCACCATGAGCCACGAGATCCGCACGCCGCTGAACAGCGTGCTCGGCTTCGCCCAACTCCTGGCCGCGCGCGAAGACCTGCCGCCCGACGCCCGCCGGCAGGTCAACCTGATCGACAGCGCAGGCGCGGCTCTCCTGACCGTCGTCAACGACATCCTGGACTTCTCGCGGGTCGAGGCCGGCCAGATCGAGCTCCTGCCCCAGCCGACCTCGGCCGCCGGCCTGCTGCGCGACACCGTGGCGATCATGGAACCCGAGGCCCGCGCCAAGGGCCTGACCCTGGACCTGGAGATCGTCGACCCGGTCCAGGCCCTGCACGATCTAGACGCCGATCGCGTGCGCCAGGTCCTGATCAACCTTTTGAACAACGCCGTGAAGTTCACCGATCGCGGCCGCATCGACGCGCGCCTGATCGTCGAGCCGGGCGATCTGGAGGATCGCCTGCGGTTCGAAATCATCGACACCGGCGTCGGCATCGACCTCGACAAGCAGGCTCTGCTGTTCCAGCGCTTCTCCCAAGCCGACAGCTCGATGAGCCGGCTGCACGGCGGCGCGGGCCTGGGCCTGGCCATCTGCCGGGCGCTGATCGACGTGATGGGCGGCAAGATCGGCGTCGACAGCGTGGCCGGTCGCGGCTCCTGCTTCTGGATAGAGGTCCTGGCCCCGACCGCCGAGCCCATCGCCGTCTCGGAGCGGCCCAAGACCGCGGCTCCGGGCGCGGCCAGGATTCTGATCGTCGACGACCACCCGATCAATCTCGAGATCGGTGCGGCGCTGCTGACCCTGGTCGGCTGTGAGGTCGACGTCGCCGACAACGGCAAGGAGGCGGTCGAACGCGCCGCGAGCGGCGACTACGACATCATCCTGATGGACATTCACATGCCGCAGATGGACGGGCTGCAGGCCACGCGGGCGATCAAGGCGCTGCCCGGCCGTCCCGGCAAGGCCCCGATCATCGCCATGAGCGCCGACGCCCTGCCCCGCCAGGTCGAGCGCTGCTACGCCGCCGGCATGGTCGACCACATCGCCAAGCCCATCCAGCGCGAGGTGCTGTACGCCAAGGTCGAGCGCTGGCTGAACCGCAAGGCGACGCCCGAGATCTAGACTCCCCCAAACCGTGGATCATGGAGACTTGGAACTCCGTCCGCTCCCCCCTAACTTGACCGCGAACAACCGGGGAGCCCCATCCATGCAGCGCCGCGCTTTCGCCGCCTCCTGTGCCGCTTGGGGCCTGATGGCCCTGATGGCCCTGATGGCCGCCTGTTCGCCAGCCAGCAAGGAGACGACCGCCCCCGCAGGCGTGACGAAGCTCAAGCTGGCCACCGACTGGCGGGCCGAGGCGGAGCTGGGCGGCTACTACCAGGCCCTGGCGACCGGCGAATACAAGAAGCGAGGCCTGGACGTGACCCTGATCCAGGGCGGCCCGGCGGTGAACGTGCCCCAGTTGCTGGCGACCGGCGCGGTCGATGTCGGCGTCGGCTCCAACAGCTACGTGGTCATGAACCTGACCAAGGAGAACGCGCCGGTGAAGGCCGTGGCGGCCTTCATGCAGAAGGACCCCTGGTCGCTGATCGCCCACCCCGACCAGGGCGTCGACACCATCGCCGACATCAAGGGCCATCCAGTCCTGCTGTCCGACGCCTCGATCACCGGCTACTGGGCCTGGCTGAAGGCCAAGTACGGCTTCACCGACGATCAGGTCCGCAAGTACAACTACTCCACCGCCCCGTTCCTGGCCGACAAGCGCATCGTTCAGCAGGGCTATGTGACCAGCGAGCCCTACCTCATCGAGAAGGAGGGCAAGGTGAAACCCAAGGTCTTCCTGCTGGCGGACAGCGGCTATCCGGCCTACGGCTCGATGGCCCTGGTCAATGACAGCCTGATCGCCAGGAACCCGGCGGCCGTGCGGGCCTTCGTCGACGCCACCGCGGCGGGCTGGAAGTCCTACCTGTACGGCGATCCCAAGCCGGGGGACGCGGCGATCCTGAAGGACAATCCGGAGATGACCCAGGACGTCCTCGACCAGGCGCGCGACAAGATGCGGTCCTACGGCGTGGTTAGCGCCAAGAACGGTGACGGCGACATCGGCTTGATGACCGACGAACGTTGGAGCGCGTTCTTCAAGGACGCCATGGCGCAGGGCGTCTATCCGAAGGACGGGGACTTCAAGAAGGCCTACACGCTGCAGTTCCTGCCCAAGGGCCAATGAGCGACCCCGTCGCCAGCCTCGCCGCTGTCGAGGTCGACTATGCGCGCGGTCGCGCCTTGGGACCGGTCGACCTTACGCTGGCGGGCGGCGAAATCCTCGCCCTGGTCGGCCCTTCCGGCTGCGGCAAGTCCACGGCCCTGCGGCTGCTGGCGGGTCTCGAGGCGCCCACGCGCGGAACCGTGAGCCGTGCGGCCGGCAAAGGCGAGACCTCGGTCGTCTTCCAGTCGCACACCCTGGCCCCGTGGCTCTCGGCGCTGGACAATGTCGCCCTGCCGCTGGAGCTGGCGGGCATGGCCAAGGTCGCCGCCCGCACGGCGGCCGCCGAAGCCTTGCGCCAGGTTGGCCTGGGTTCCGCCCTGAACGCCCGCCCCGCCCAACTGTCCGGTGGCATGGCCATGCGCGCCTCGCTGGCGCGCGCCCTGGTGACCCGACCGCGCCTTCTGCTGCTGGACGAGCCCTTCGCCGCCCTCGACGAGATCACCCGCCGCGCCCTGGCCGACGACGTCCTGGCCCTGGCGGACGACCTGACGCCGGCCGTCGTCTTCGTGACCCACAATGTCGAGGAGGCCGTCTACATGGCCCGCCGCGTCGTGGTCATGACCCCCGGCCCAGGCCGCATCGCCGGTGAGGTCGCCATCGACGGACCGGTCGTCCGCCCGGCCGGCTTCCGCACCACCGAGGCTTTCCGCGCCGCCGCCGAGGCGGTGTCGTCCCTGCTCGCGCGCGCGACGGAGCCCGCGGCGTGAAACGCATACTCGCCCCCGTGATGCTGATCGCCGTGCTGCTGGGCGGCTGGGAGATCGCCTGCCGCGCCCTGGCCGTGCCGCCCTATCTGCTGCCCGCGCCCAGCGCCGTGGCCCGGGCCTTCGCGGAGTCCTGGCCACTGCTGCTGGGCTCGGCCTGGGCGACGCTGTCGACCGCCCTGCTGGCTCTGGTCATCGCCAGCCTTCTCGCCTGCGCCCTGGCGCTGGCGGTCAGCCTGAACAGCCTCCTGGAAGACGCCATCCGGCCGATCGCGGTCACGCTGCAGGTGACGCCGCTCGTGGCCATCGCGCCGCTGGTCACCATCTGGGCCGGCATCGACCATCCCGAGCGCGCGGTGATCGGCCTGGCCGCCGTCGTGGCCTTTTTCCCGATCTTCTCCGGCGCCCTGGCGGGGCTGAAGGCGGTCGATCCGGATCTGGCCCGCCTGTTCGATCTCTATGGCGCCAACCCCTGGCAGCGCCTGGTCCGACTGCGCCTGCCGTCGGCCGTGCCGGCCTTGCTGGAGGGCCACAAGGTCGCGGCCGGCCTGGCCATCATCGGCGCCGTGGTCGCCGAGTTCGTGGCGGGTTCCGGCGGGTCCCAAGGCCTGGCTTGGCGTATCCTGGAGGCCTATAATCGACTGCAGACCGCCAAGGTCTTCGCCGCGCTCGTGTCTCTGGCTGTACTCGGCGTTGCCTTGCACGCTTTAATGGAAGCGATCGAACGGCGACTTCTCAAGTCTTGGCGTGGACGTTAGCGCGAGATTAAGGCGGCGGACCCTACCATGGCGGTTCGATAGAGAATTCATCGGAACGGTCCATGCGCGCCGCCCTCCTCATCGCCGCCCTCGCCTGCGCGCCCCTGGCGTGCGTGGGCGCGCATGCGGAGACCGGCCAGGAGAGCCGCTACGGCCCCGCGCCCGAACGCGCGCCCACGCCGGTCAACGGCCGCGCCCCCGGCTATACCGGCTCGACCTACGGCGGTCGCGCCCTGGGCTGGAGCGGCAAGCGCGATATCGTCGCCCCTCAGGCCCAGGCCGCCGCCCAGGTCCAGCCTTGGTGGGCTCAGCAAGCCCGGGAGACCCAGCAACCGCCAGTCGCGCGAGCGGCCTATCAGCCGCCCGCTCCGGCCTCCGCGCCGCAAGCTCCGCAGGTCTCAAGCACCGCCTTGCCGCGCAGCATCTACGACTCTCCCGCGCCACAGGTCGCGCCGGTTCCCGCCGCCTATACCGCTCCGGCCCAGCCCGCGCCGCGGTTCCGCGACGGCCAGATCGGCGCACGCACCTATTCCGTCGGCCGCCAGTTCGGCATGGCCCCGGATCCCATCCCCGCCGCCGGTCCGCCGCGCATGGTCCTGATCACCGCCCCGCCGACGCAGGACGAGGACAAGCCGCGCGAAGAGGGTAACGGCGAGTGGTCGGCCAAGCCCGAGAAGGAGAGCGGGCAATAATGCAGTCGCGGCTTCACGACCTCATCTCGCTCGCCAACGAGCCCTCCAGCGTCAAGCGCCGGGAGCTGCTGCGCGGCGTCACCGACATGTTCTTCTCGGGCGAAGGCCACAATGCCGTCGAGATGGGCCTGTTCGACGACGTTATGAGCCAGCTGGCCGGCGAAATGGAAGAGGCCGTCAAGGTCGAATTGGCCCAGCGTCTCGGCGAGGCTCCGGCCCCGCCGCGTGGCCTGTCGCGCACCCTGGCCTCGGACTCGATCACCGTCGCCGCCCCGATCCTGCGCAACTCCAGCGCCCTGACCGACGAAGACCTGCTGCACGTGGCCCGCACCCAGGGCCAGGACCACCTGCGCGCCATCTCGCAACGCCAGAGCGTGTCCAGCATCGTCTCGGACGCCATCGTCGCGCGCGGTGACGACACCACCTTGAGCGTGCTGCTGCGCAACGAGGGCGCGGTGCTGTCGCGGGAGGCGCACGAGACCGTGGTCGATCGCGCCGCCACCAACCCTTCGCTGCACGAGGCGGTCATCGACCGCAACAGCCTGCCGGTTGACCTGCTGAACGAGATGTACTTCGTGGTCGAGGCGCGCCTGCGCGACCGGATCATGCAAAAGAACGCCGGCGTCGACCCCGCCATGCTTGAGGCCGCCCTCACCGCCGGGCGCAAACGCGTCGCGGTCGAGGACGGCGCCCTGCCCGCCGACTTCGCCGAGGCCGAGAAGGAATTCCGCACCCTGCGGGCCAAGGCGCAAATCTCGCCGCAGCTCCTGGCCAACATGCTGCGCGGCAAGAAGACGACGCTGTTCCTGGTGGCCCTGGCCGACATGGCCGATGTCGACTTCCACACCGCCCGCAAAATCGTTGAGCGGCGTGAGATGGACGCCCTGTCGGTGATCTGTAAGGCGGCCGACTTCGACCGCTCGCTGTTTCTCACCTTCGCCCTGCTGATCCTCGAGCCGAGCGACGACGTGATGACCAAGGCCAAGGCGTACGGCGAGCTCTATGCCGCCCTGCCGCGGGATTCGGCTCTGCGCACGATCCGCTTCTGGCGCCTGCGCCGCTCGACCGGCGACGTCGCCGCGGCTTAGGCCGCCCGCCCAAGGCCCCGACCTAGAGCATTAGGGCGAAAATCGGCCGCTCGCGCGCCTTGCGTGCGCCATGTCCGACAGCCAAGGTGCCGCCCTCTTATTCTCCTGCCCTGGATTCTCGATGATCAGCGCTTCGCGCTTGGCGCTCGTCGCCGCCGCCGGCCTCTCGGTCGCCGCCTGCTCGCACCTCCCCAAGCCTTCCATCCCGTTCATGAGCAAGGACGCCGCCGACAGGCCGACCGCGTCCGCGCCGAAGATCCCCGAGGCCCCGCCGCTGGCCGGCCCGAAGATCACCGACCTGAAGCCGGGCCAGTGGGCCCAGGAGCTGTCCGACGTCGCGCCCGATCCGTCCTGGCGCTTCGGCACGCTGTCCAACGGCATGCGCTACGCCATCCGCAAGAACGCCACCCCGCCCGGGCAAGCCTCTCTGCGCCTGTGGGTCGACGCCGGTTCGATGATGGAGGCCGACGACCAGCAGGGCCTGGCCCACTTCCTGGAGCACATGGCCTTCAACGGCTCCAAGAACGTGCCCGAAGGCGACATGGTCAAGATCCTGGAGCGTCACGGCCTGGCCTTCGGCGCCGACACCAACGCCCAGACGAGTTTCGACGAGACCGCCTATCAGCTGGACCTGCCCAAGGCCGACGACGACACGGTCGACACCTCGCTGATGCTCCTGCGCGAGGCGGCCGGCGAGCTGACCATCGCCCCCGACGCCGTCGACCGCGAGCGCGGCGTGGTGTTGTCGGAGCAGCGCAATCGCAATACGCCCGGCTACCGGGTCGCCATCGCCACCCTGTCGGCGCAGATGGAAGGCCAACTGCCGCCCAAGCGGATTCCGATCGGCAAGACCGAGATCCTGAAGACCGCTCCCGCCCAACGCATCCGCGACTTCTACGAGGCCTATTACCGTCCCGAGCGGGCGGTGTTGGTCGCGGTCGGCGACTTCGACGTCGACGCGATGGAAGCCAAGATCAAGGCCAAGTTCGGCGACTGGGCCGGCAAAGGCCAGCCCGGAAAGAACCCCGACATCGGCGCGGTGGCCAAGCGCGGTCCGACCGCCAAGCTGCTGGTCGAGACCGGCGCCCCTTGGTCGGTGCAAATGACCTGGATGCGCAAGCCCGACGGCCTGCTGGAGACCAAGGCCGTCGACGATCGCGACATGATCGAGAACCTGGCCTTCGCGGTGATCAATCGCCGCCTTCAGGCCATCGGCCGCTCGGCCGAGCCGCCCTTCATCGCCGGCGGGGCCTTCAAGGGTGACCAGTATGGCGCGGTGCGGGTGACGACCTTCGGCGCCACCGCGCAGCCGAACCGCTGGCGCGAGGCGATGAGCGCGCTCGACGCCGAGCAGCGCCGGGCCGTGCAGTACGGCGTGCGCCAGGACGAACTGGATCGCGAGATCGCCACCTTCCGCGCCGGACTGGTCGCCGCCGCGGCCGGCGAAGCCACCCAGCGTACGCCTGTCCTGGCCAATCAGTTGCTCAACACCCTGGGCGACGCCGAGGTCATCACCTCGCCCAGCCAGAATCTGGCCGCCTACGACGTCCTGGTGAAGGGCCTGACCGCCGAGCGGGTAAACGCGGTGCTGAAGAGCGCCTTCGCCGGTTCGGGCCCGCTGCTCGTCGTCGCAGCGCCCAGCAATATCGACGGCGGCGAGGCGGCGATCCTCAAGGCCTATGACGAGCTGAAGAACCAGCCCGTCACCCCGCCGGCCGCGCCGGGTGTCAGCATCTGGCCGTACTCCACCTTCGGACCCAGCGGCAAGGTCGTCGAGCAGAAGGACGTCACCGATCTGGACGCCGTCTTCGTGCGCTTCGAGAATGGCGTGCGCCTGACGGTGAAGCCGACCAAGTTCCGCGACGACCAGATCGTGGTGAAGGTCCGCACCGGCCACGGGCTGCTGGATATGCCGTCCGACGCCCAGAGCCCGCTATGGTCGGCCAGCGCCTTCATCGAGGGCGGCCTCAAGCAGATCAGCGCCTCGGACATGGAGCGCGTGCTGACCGGCAAGATCTGGAACGCCGGCCTTGGCGTCGAGGACGACGCCTTCGCGCTGAGCGGCCGCACGCGCCCCGAGGACCTGGCGACCGAGCTTCAGGTCCTGGCCGCCTACGCCACCGAACCCGGCTGGCGCCCGGAGGCGTTCAATCGCGTCAAGACCAGCTACGCCACCTTCCACGACCAGCTGGAAAGCACGACGGGCGGCGTTCTCAGCCGAGACCTGGGCGGACTGATGCACGGCGGCGACCAGCGCTGGACCTTCCCATCTCGCGAACAGATCGCCAACGCGTCGCTGGAACAGCTGAAGGCCACCGTCGCCAATCCGCTGGCGCAGGGCGACCTGGAGATCGTCATTGTCGGCGACACCACGGTCGACAAGGCCATCACCGCCGTCGCCGACACCTTTGGTGCCCTGCCCAAACGTCCGGGCGAACCGCCGCTGGCCGGCGCCGACAAGGCTCCGTTCCCGGCGCCGTCGGCCCAGCCCGTCGTGCGCACCCACAAGGGCCGCCCCGACCAGGCCGCCCTGTTCATGGTCTGGCGGACGGACGACCTGTTCTCGAACCTGCAGCGCTCGCGCGACGTCTCGATCCTGAGCCAGGTCTTGCAGCTGCGCCTGATCGACGAACTGCGCGAGAAGCAGGGCGCGACCTACTCGCCCAACGCCTCGGCCACGGCCAATGTCACCTTCAAGAACTGGGGCTATCTGGCCGTCAGCCTGGAGGCGCCGCCTGAAAAGCTGGACGGCATCGTGGCCTCGATCCGCAAGATCGCCGCCGACCTGCGCGACAAGCCGGTCAGCGCCGACGAGCTGGAGCGGGCGAAGAAGCCGCGCATCGACCAGATCGAGAAGGCCCGCGTGACCAACGAGTACTGGCTCGGCGCGCTGTCGGGCGCTCAGGAAGACCCGCGCCTGCTGGACGCCACCCGCTCGGTGCTGGCGGGCCTGTCCCGCGTCACCCCGGCCGACGTCCAGAAGGCGGCCAGGACCTATCTCGGCGACGACCAGTCGTGGCTGCTGCTGGTGAAGCCGGAAGTGGGCGCGACGGCGGCGAAGTAGCAACCAACAAAAAGGCCCTCCCGATCGGGAGGGCCTTTTCAATCGCCGCTGGGTGAGCGTGTCCTAGTAGACGACCCCGCCGACCCCGCCATCCAGGCTGAAGCTGGTCGTCAGGCTCTGGCGCTCCTGCACCGTCTCCTCACGGTAGGCGGTGTAGGTCTCGGTCGTCAGGATGGTCAGGATCTTCACGCCGGCGCCGAAGCGACGCAGCAGCGAGCGCTCGTTGCAGTCGCGGGCCGGGCGTTGCGGGCGGCACGAGATGCTGCCCTGACCGCCCGACTGGGCGCCGTTGGGGCCGCCGGCCAGCCCCGAGCCGGGGCTGTGATAGAGCGACTCGTTCTTCTGGCAGATGAAGGTCTGGCCGGCGCCGCCGGTCGAGATGTCGATCTGGCCGGAATAGTCGGCGATCACGTACTGCATGCGTGAGCCGGCGATGCAGCGATAGAGCTCGCCGTCATAGGCGTCGTCGATGTCGCGGTCGGGGGTGACCTGCGAGGCGGGGTGCGGGATGTCGCGGTCGTCCAGGCAGACGGCGCGGATGATCACGCGGCGCGTCCTCGTGCGGGTGGCTTCGTAGGATTGACGACGACGGGCCTCGCCGCCCTCGACGTTGAGGCCCTGGATGTAGCCGCTGGCCATCGGGCCGGAATAGTAGCCGCCGTGACCGCCGCCGCCATAGTAGTTGGTGACGCCCGCGGCCGAACCGGCCAGCGAACCGGCGCCCGAGCTCGCCCCCGAGCTGGCGCCCGAATTGGCTACCGCCGAGGCGCTGGAATTGGCGTTCACGATCACGGTCGCGCCGATGTTCACATTGACGCCGGGGATATTGACGTGGTGTCCGCCACCACCACCACCGCCGCCGCCGCAGCAACCGGTCGGCGGCGCGGGCGGCTTCGGCGGGGCCGGAGGCGGCGAGCAGCAGGTCGGCGGGGCCGGGCAACCCGTGGTGCAGGCCACCGCGATGCCGCCGATCGTCAGGCCGCCGAGCAGCACGCCCAGGCCGATCAGCAGTCCGCGCAGGTTCAGTTTCGGCGCCTTCATCCGGCGGTTCCCTTCACATCGGGTCGTCTCGCTTTTCGTTAAGCAAGAATCGGGCCGAACCCGCCGCTCCGTCTGGATTGCGCCAGAATGAGACGGTCGAGCCCTTGGCCCGGTTCTCCCAGCAAGGTCCATGCGGTCGAAAACAGCCGCGACAGGACCCGCCAGGGGACGACGATGTTCCATCCAAGCACGGAACGGTTGATAGACTATTGGCGCGACAAAAAGGGTGAATCCGCCCTGCCCCGCCGCGCCGACATCAATCCGGGCGATTTCCTGGAGCTTTTGCCCCAGGTGTTCGTGCTGGGCCGTGACGGCGGCAAGCTGCCATTCCGCCTGGCCGGCGGTTTCGTCACCGAGCTGCACGCCCGTGACCTGCGCGGCCAGGACGCCTTGTCGCTGTGGGCCCTGGCGCACCGCCTGGAGCTGAAGAGCGCCCTCGACGTCGCGCGCAAGCGACGCACGCCGGTGGTGGTGACCGCCGATATCCGCGCCCACGGCGTGCCCAGCGTCGGCATGGAAGTGCTGTTCGCGCCGCTGCAGGGCGCGTCGGGCGAGACCGACCGGTTCCTGGGCCTCTACCAGCCGATCGCCATGATGGCCCGGCTGATGGGCCGCCCCGCCTACGAGCTGGGCCTCCGCGAGATCAAGCCGCTGGGAGAAGGCAACGCGGACATGCCACGGCTGCGCCTGGCGACCTTGGACGGACGGGCGATCGCTTAGGCCTGAAAGTCAAAGGCGGCCCGCTTCGTCCAGTTTCGCCCACACGTCACCCGGCAATTCCAGCCGGGCGGCGGCCATCAGCTCGTCCAGTTGCTCGACCGAGGTCGCGCTCGCCAGCGGCGCGGTGATCAGCGGGTGGGCCATGATCCAGGCCAGGGCGACCTGGGCCTGGGACGCACCGACCCGCGCCGCCGCTTCGTCGAGAGCCGCCAGCACCGCACGGCCCTTGTCGTTCCAGTAGTCCC
The DNA here is from genome assembly GCF_058681225.1 of Caulobacter sp. FV1ye6ST. Taxonomy (NCBI): domain Bacteria; kingdom Pseudomonadati; phylum Pseudomonadota; class Alphaproteobacteria; order Caulobacterales; family Caulobacteraceae; genus Caulobacter; species Caulobacter sp. FV1ye6ST. Next base: position 1,048,964 of record NZ_CM178733.1, on the reverse strand, counting down.
GCCGGATCGTCGCCGCCCGCGCCTTGCCCTCGAAGTCAGCCTCGGTGCGGTATTTGCCGCTCAGGAAGCCGGCGGCCAGGCCATAGAACGGGATGATCCCCACGCCCTCGGCCCGCGTCAGCTCGGCCACAGCGCCCTCGACCTGATCGCGATCAACCAGGTTGAACTTCGGCTGAAGGGTCTCGTAGCGCGTGAAGCCCTTGGTCTTCGACGTGTCGAGGCTGGCCTTCAACCGCTCGACCGAGAAGTTCGACGCCCCGATCGCCCGCACCTTGCCAGCCTTCACCAGGCGGTCGAAGGCTTCCAGGGTCTCGTCGATCGGCGTCTCGGCATCGTCGCGGTGGGACTGGTAGAGGTCGATATAGTCGGTCCGCAGGCGCTTGAGCGAACCCTCCACCGCCGCCTCGATATTGGCGGCCGACAGGCCAGGCTGCTTGGGCCACATGGCCACCTTGGTCAGGATCAGCACCTTGTCGCGCTTGCCGCTCGCCTTGAGCCAGCGGCCGATCACGCCCTCGGACTCGCCGCCCTCGTGGCCCGGCGCCCAGGCCGAATAGACGTCCGCCGTATCGACGGCGTTGAAGCCGCCGTCGATGAAGGCGTCCAGCAAACGATGCGAGGTCGCCTCGTCCGCCGTCCAGCCGAACACGTTGCCGCCGAACACCAGCGGCGCGGTCGAGAGGCCGGAGCGGCCGAGCGGGCGATGACGCATACGAACTTCCTCTACTCGGCCGCCACGGCGCGACCGTCCTCGAACACCGGAACGTCCAGCGCGGCCAGAGGCGCCTTGCCCAGGATCAGGTCCGAGGCCCGCTCGGCGATCATGATCGTCGGGGCGTTGGTGTTGCCCCCGATCAGGTTCGGCATGACCGAGGCGTCGATGACCCGCAGGCCGGCCAGGCCCTGCACCCGCAGCTGATCGTCGACCACCGCCAGCGGATCGCCGGCCACGCCCATGCGGCAGGTGCCGACCGGGTGGTAGATCGTCTCGGCCTTGGCGCGGATCCAGGCGTCGAGGTCGACGTCGGTCTTCACATCCGCGCCCGGGGCGTATTCGGCGTCGCGATAGGGGTCGAAGGCGGCCTGGGCGACGGTGTCGCGGGCGATGCGGACACCCTCCCGGATGGCGCGGCGGTCTTCATCCGTGGCCAGATAGTTGGCCAGGATGGTCGGATCGTCGAACGGATCGGCCGAGCGCAGCCCGACCCTGCCACGGCTTTCCGGGCGCAGCTGGCAGACGTGCAGGGTGAAGCCGTCCTTCTCGACAACGACCTTGCCGTGGTCCTGCATGATGGCCAGCACGCCGTGGATCTGCAGGTCCGGGCGGTCGAGGTCGGGCCGCGACTTCAGGAACGCGCCGCTCTCCAGGAACTGCTGCCGGCCCAGGCCCTTGCCGAAGATCATGTAGTTGAGGCCGACACCCAGCTTGTTCAGGCCCTTGTTGGCCGAATAGGCGGTCTTGAGGTTCTTGGCCGTCCACGATACGCAGACATCCAGGTGATCCTGGAGGTTGGCGCCGACGCCCTTGGACTCGTGGACCACCGCGACGCCGTGCGCCTTCAGGTCGTCCGGCGCGCCGATGCCCGACAGCTGCAGGATGTGCGGCGACTGCACCGCGCCGGCGCTCAGCAGCACCTCGGCGTCGGCATGGGCGGTCTTCTTATCGGCGGCCTTGCCGACCACGTAGTCGACGCCGACCGCGCGACCCTTCTCGACGATGATCCGCGTGGTGCGGGCCTCGGTCACGACGGTCAGGTTCGGGCGCGACAAGGCCTGGCTAAGATACGCCATGGCCGCGCTCCAGCGCTGGCCGTCGCGAATGGTCAGGTCGTAGGGGCCAAAGCCCTCCTGCTGGAAGCCGTTGAAGTCCTTGGTGGTCTTGTGGCCGGCCTGGCGGCCCGCCTCGACCAGGGTCGAATAGAACGGATTGTCGCTCTCGCCCTTCGACACGTGCAGCGGACCCTTGTCGCCGTGATAGGCGTCGCCGCCGGCGTGGTGGGTCTCCGAGCGCTTGAAGTAAGGCAGAACCTCCTCGTAAGACCAACCCGACAGGCCCATCTGCCGCCACTGGTCATAGTCGCGCGCGTGGCCGCGGATATAGATCATGCCGTTGATGGCCGAGCTGCCGCCCAGACCCTTGCCGCGCGGCCACCAGAGCTTCCGATTGTCCAGGTGGGGTTCTGCCTCGGTCCAGAAGCCCCAGTTCTGCGCGCCCTTGTCCTTGATCAGTTGGCCCACGCCCGCCGGCATCTTGACCAGGATCGAGTTGTTCTTGCCGCCGGCCTCCAGCAGCAGAACCTTGATGTTGGGGTCTTCCGTCAGCCGCGCGGCCAGCACGCAGCCGGCTGAACCGGCGCCGATGACGACGTAATCATAGCGTTCGCTGGCCATGGCCCCGACGCCCTCCCTGGAAGGTTATCATTGTTAAGGCAGAGAGTGATCCGGGATCGATCGCCGCGCAAGGTTCCCTCACGACTGTCCTTGCAAATTAGAACTGTCCCCGCGGCAACTTTAGCGGTCAATAATGCGACGCAATCTTATATGAAGGTCGGTTCGCGCCAACAGCGGAAGTTGGGCTCGCCCCAACTTCCGGACGTTCAGTATGGCGCGCAAGACTCCATAAACCGGCCATCTCTATGCTGAACTCATAGCGGTTGAGGAAGGCGGACCATGGCGACGGGATGCGAGGGCTGCCGCGACGGCGCGGGTTTTGAACAGCCGTTCTCGATGGCGTTTCAGCCCATCGTCGATGTCACCGGCCAAGCGATCTTCGCTTACGAGGCGCTGGTTCGCGGCACGGAAGGGCAAGGCGCCTACTCAGTCTTGAGCCAGGTCGCTGACGGCAACCGCTATGCGTTCGATCAACAATGCCGCGTCAAGGCGATCGAGCTAGCCACTGGCCTAGGCTTGCCCCGAACGGGCGCTTCGCTCTCCATCAATTTCATGCCGAACGCGGTTTATGAGCCCAGGGCTTGCATACGCCTGACCTTGGCCACGGCCATGCGCACCGGCTTCCCTCTCAACAAAGTCATCTTCGAATTCACCGAGGACGAGAAGTTAGACACCGATCATCTGCTCAACATCCTGCGAACCTACCGCGCGATGGGGTTCAAGACGGCGATCGACGATTTTGGGGCTGGCTACGCGGGACTTGGCCTGCTCTCGAAATTCCAACCCGATATAGTCAAGCTCGACATGGAGCTGATCCGTGGCATTGACCGGGATCGGGTCAAGCAGCAGATCGTCAAGTCGATGATCACCCTGCTCAGCGATTTGAACATCCAGACCATCTGCGAAGGGGTCGAGACGACCGAGGAGCTTGGCGTTCTTCAGGACCTCGGCGCCTACCTAATCCAGGGCTATGTGTTGGCTAAGCCGATGTTCGAGGAACTTGTTGGTTTTGATGGCCTCGGTGGCATGAGGGCTCGCGAAGTCGCCTGATGGGGTTTGGCCGCGACCTACAGGCCAACTCCATTCCCTACGCCCGGGCGCCGGCCAGCCGGCGGTGATATCGGTGGCAGAGCTGCGCCAAGAGCCGCCGCTGGCCCGGCTCCGGGGACGAGACATTCAGCGTGGTGAGATCTTGCCGCGTATCAGTCGCCTGGCGCCAAAGATCCCATAAGAAGCGGCGCGTGGCCCGCCAGCCTTTGGGACACGAAGTCGATGAAGAGCCCGACGCGCTTGGTGTTGCGCGTCTCGCCTTGGGTGAGAATCCAAAGCGCGCCATTCAGGCGTGGCGCGATGCCCGGCGCCCTCGTCAGCAGGGGGTCGGCGTCGCCGACGAAGCACGGCAGCCTTGTCATCCCGAGTCCTTGCCGCACCGCCGCGAGCTGTACCTCCGCGTCGGGCGCCCTGAAAGGCGCCCCCGTCGCCTTTATCTCACCCCCGCTGGCCCAGTCCGGGACGCCACGATCATTGATGACGATCGGCCTGATCGGCCCAATCGCGCCGACGCGCCATCTGGCCAGCAGATCGCGTGACACGTAGACGCCGCCGGCCAGTTGCGGTCCCATCAGGCCGTGCAAATTGAGTGGCAGGGCCTTGCGATCGACGACGAAGCGGATCGCGACATCGGCTTCGCGGTTGGTCAGGTTCGCGACTTCGCCGGTCGACAGGATCTCGCTCTCGATATCCGGATGCCGTTGGGCGAAGTCTGCCAGGTCCGGCATCAGAAGATGGGCCAGGAATGGCGGCAGCGTAATCCGCAGAAGACCGCGCGCGCTCTGGTCGCGACCGAGGACGCGCGTCTCCAGTTGGTGGGAAGACGCTTCCATCTGCTCGGCGAATTCGACGACCTCCTCCCCCGCAGCCGTCAGGCGATAGCCCGAGGGCCGCTTTTCGAACACCTGCACCCCAAGCCGTTGCTCCAGCTGGGCGATGCGCCTGAGCACGGTGGCGTGGTTCACGCCAAGGCGTTCCGCGGCGGCTCTTACCGAGCCGCCTCGCCCGACGGCGAGAAAGTAACGAACATCGTCCCAGTCGATTGAAGCCATGGTGCGATCCTGCACCTCAGCGAGCGACATTCAAGATTCGCGTCGCCACCGTCTGCGCCATTTCTCAACCGTCCGGATTGTTTCCGCACCACCGATGTGCGCCGCTCCGCACTGAAAGCCGGCCTATGCCAGACCTACTTCGAGGCTGTCGGACCGCCCCTGGCGGCCAAACGGAACCCGAGAGGAAAGATCATGGGCAAGCTTGAAGGTAAGGTGGCGGTTGTCACGGGCGCGACAAGCGGCATGGCGCTGGCCAGCGCCAAACGCTTCGTGGACGAAGGGGCATACGTCTTCATCACCGGCCGTCGTCAGGACGCGTTGGACGACGCGGTGAAGGCGATCGGCCGGAACGTCACGGGCGTGCGCGGCGACGCGGCCAATCTCGACGACCTCGACCGCCTGTTCGAAACGGTCAAGCGCGAGAAGGGTAGGATCGACGTGCTCTACGCAAGCGCCGGCTGGGGCGAAGCCGCGCCGCTTGGTGAGATCACCGAACAGCACTTCGACACGATCTTTGGTCTGAACGCGCGCGGTACGCTCTTCACCGTGCAGAAGGCCTTGCCCCTGTTCAACGACGGCGGCTCCATATTCATGACGGGGTCTGTGGCCTCGATCAAAGGGTTTCCAGGCTACAGCGTCTACGCGGCTAGCAAGGCGGCCCTCCACGCCTTCGCCCGCGGCTGGCTCAACGAGCTGAAGGCCCGGAACATCCGGGTGAACGTGCTGCACCCGGGGCCGATCGCCACGCCAATGCAGGATCAGGTCCTCACCCCGGAGGCCAAGCAGATGTTCGAGTCCCTGATCCCGCGGGGAACGATGGGACGTCCCGAGGAAATCGCCGCGGCCGCGCTGTTCCTGGCCTCGGAGGATTCCAGCTTCGTGAACGGCGTGGAGCTGGCCGTCGACGGCGGCTTCTCAGCCATCTGACCTTGTCTTGGATCGCCCGCGCGGCGGATCCATCATCTCAGGAGACCCATCATGAACTACGCGATCATAGGGTTCGGCAAGATCGGCCAGGCCCTCGCTCACACCTTCGCGCGCCGCGGCATCGAGGTGGCGGTCGCCAGCCGCCACCCGCCTGAGGTCCTCGCCCCGCAGGCAAGGGCGATCGGCCCGACCGTCGTCGCCACCTCCCTGCAGGAAGCACTGAAGGCCGACACGATCTTCCTGGCCGTGCGTTCCGAGTCTCATCGAGATGTCGCTAAGGCTCTGTCGAGCTGGAAAGGCAAGACCCTGGTGGACGTTACGAACTCGCAGGCGCCACTGGAGCAGATGGACGGGCTGCTGTCTTCAGCCTTCGTCGCCAAGCTCTATGCCGGGGCCAGGGTGGTGAAGGGGTTCAACCACCTGGGCGCCACCGCTCTTGCGGCGGATCCCGTCGTTCCGGGGGGACATCGCGTCGTCTTCCTCGCGAGCGACGACGAAGACGCTGTCGCGCCCGTGGCGGCCCTGGCCAAACAGCTCGGCTTCGCACCCGTCAATCTGGGGCGGTTCGACGAAGGCGGCGCGCTCGTCCACGCCCGCGGTCCCACCTGGGGGCCGCTCATCTTCCAGAACATGTTCAAGAAGGAGCAGTAGTCAAATTGGGGAAGGGTGTTTCCGCGCCCTTCCCGACTGCTTTGAGGGCCGTGGGGCGAATGCGTAACGCGCGGACTCTCAGGTCGCGCCAGAAACACGACCTTCAACTCTGCCCCAGCGACCATCGGCCGAGACGACTTCCGCTGCCGATCCCGCCCTCCTTTGGCGCCAAGCGCCCGCAAAGGAATGGGTTCCTTTCCTCCCCGCCTCGCGCAACTCCGATCCCGGCCACGCATTACGGAGGTTCCCCATACAACCTGGGTCCGAAACGGCCGGCCACTTTGGCCGTGCGCTCTGTCGGCCCCGCCGCCGAGCCAATTCCTCTCAGTGCGGGATGTCCCCGCTTAGGCGCGGCAAACCGCGGTCACATCTGGAGACACACATGCAACTTCCCAAGGGCGCCACCGTCGCCGTCGCCGATGGCGAAAAGCTCAATCTCTTCCGCAACGCTGGCGATGAAGCCGAGCTGAAGCTCATGGCCGTCGATCACGCGGCCGTCAATGCCGACCACCAAGGCGCGACGCCGGGTCGCCACGGCAGTTCCGCCAATCCCGACGGCGGGCAGGATGATGAGGACGGCTTCTCGGCGGGCGTCATCAGCCTGCTCAACAAACAGGTCCTAGATGGACAGATCACCGCCCTGTTGATCATCGCCGCGCCGCGAGCCCTTGGCGCTATCCGACCTCAATACCACGCCAAGCTCAGCGCGATCCTCCTGGGAGAAATCGCTAAGGACCTGACGGGCCACGCATTGCACGACGTCGAAAAGGCGATCGGCGCAGCTTGACGCTGGGCGCGCCGGGCCAGCGCCGCTCCGACGGCCTGGCCCGACGGACCGGTCCGTCCGTGGGGGCGACCGGTTGAATGGCATGGCCGGGGTGGGCGTACACTGGAAGCGGCGTGGCCGAGATCAGGCCCGGGGCAATGACGACGACGGCGTCGGGAGAGGTCTTGCGCATGGTCAAAGGCCGTAGTGATCGATTGCGACGCTTCCGACTCGGAACCTTCGACCCCGCGACCTTAGGCGATGATCGAAGGAACGGGTGGCGACAGAAAAACGGCCCGCGCGAGTGAACGCGCGGGCCAGTGTATGGAATTGTCGGGAAGACCTAGAACTTGGCGCGGAGGCCAACGCTCACCGTACGGCCGTACTTGGTGTAGCCGCCGAACCAGCCGCCCTTGATGAACTGCCACTGGGCGGCGTCGGTCAGGTTCTGGGCCTCGATCGCCCCCGTGATCTGGGGCGTGATCTTGTAGCTGACGCTGGCGTCCAGCGAGCCGAACGCCTTGTCGTTCAGCGCCGACAGCCCCGCCCCGCCGACGTCCTGCAGGACATCGTCCACCCAGCTATAGCTGGCGCGGGCTGCGAAACGCCCCTTTTCGTAGAAGCCGGTGAGGTTGAAGCTGTTCTTGGCGACATTGACCATCTCGTCCCTGAGGGTCGGCGAGTAGGTCGCTTCTGTGTCGGTGTAGGTGTAGTTGGCCAGGAAGCCCAGCCCGTCGAACGGCGCGGGCAGGCTCTTGAACAGGTGCTGGTAGGCCAGTTCCACGCCCTTGATCGTCGCCTTGCCGCCGTTGGTGGGCGAGGTCAGCACATAGGTTTGGCCGTCGACGACGATGTTGGTGTTCTGGCTGTAAACGAAGGTCGTGATGTCCTTGTAGAACGCGCCGCCGATGAGCGCGCTGCCCGGCGCGAAATACCATTCCACCGTCGCGTCGTACTGCCAGGCCTCGAACGGCTTCAGCAGCGGATTGCCGCCCACCGCGGTCAGCAGGGTTCCGGAGTTCAGGGTCAGACGCGGGGCCAGATCGGCCAACGACGGCCGGGTGATGACCTTGGCGGCGGCGGCGCGGATTTGCAGGGACGGCGAGGGCTCCAAGGCGAAGTTCACCGTGGGCAGGACGTCGGTATAGGTCTTCTCGAACCGAACCGGCAGCGCGGCTGTGCCGTTGTCGGCGTGACCGGCCGAGACCTGCTTGGTCTGCGCCACGCGCACGCCGACCTGACCGCGCAGGGCGGCGCCAAACAGGCTCGTGTCGATATCGCTCAAGGCGTAGCCGGCCCCGATCTTCTCCGACACGCTGTAGGAATTGCGCTGGTCCGCTCGAGCGGCGCCCTTTTGGTTCGGGTCGCGCAAAGCCCAGAAGGCGGCCGGATCCGGCATGGCCCATGTCACGGGGAGGCTTCCATCGACCCCGCCCAGGAAGCCGCTGACCGGGAACGGGTCGAAATAGTCCGCGCCGAAGAACTTGCCGGCCAGATTGGTCGTGTAGTTGATGTCGGCGCGATTGTAGGACCGTGAGCGCTCGCGGAACTTGACGCCGAATTGCAGGCGGCTGACCGGACCCAGGCTAACCGGCCGTTCGGCGTCGAACTGTAGGGCGGTCTCGTCGTCCGTGGCGTTGTTGACTCGCCATTCAATACGGCGGAACGGCAGCAGGGACGGGTTGTTCAGGTCGGCGGTCAGCAGCTTGACGTCGGGCAGCGAGTCGCCGGCCTGCGGCAGGTTGAAGGTCGCCTGGCCCATCGCGCCCTGGAGACGGGTGCGGGTGATCGGCTTGGACGTTTCCGAATAGGCCCGCGCGTAGGCCAGGTCGCCGGTGATCGTCCACGCCTCGAGCTTCTGACGGATCTTGCCGGCGATCATCATGTTGTCGTGCGCGAGATCGCTGACTTCGCGACCGATCTGGCTGTTGGTGTTCGCCGTACCGCCCGTCATGACGCCGTCCTTGATCACGGCCGAGCCCGGGACCAGGGTCGAGAGGTCCGGATCGACCGAATAGGTCAGCTCGTCATAGTGGTCGTCCAGCTTCGTGTAGCTGGCGTCCAGCGTGACTTCCGTGGCGTCGCTCGGACGGTACTGGGCCGACAGGACCAGGCCCTTGCGCTCGCGGTCCTCGCGTTCCAGCGTGGGGCGGATGTTGGTCGCATAAAGGTTCACGCCTTGAGCGATCAGGCTTTTTCCCAGAGCGGTGCTGGCGTTCGGATAGCTCCAGCCCACGCCCGTAATGCGATCCTGGCGCAAGGTGCGCTGGTCGAATACCGCGGCGGCGAGCAGCCCGAAGGTCTGCGCTTGGTTCGTCCAGCTGACCAGGCCCGAGACCCGCGGATCGGTTTGACCCGCCAGTTCGGGGCGGCTGGCCGTCGCCGACAGCGCCACCGTGCTGCGGCCCAGGTCCAGAGGACGGAAGGTCTTGATGTCGACCACGCCGCCGATCGCGCCCTCGTCCAGCGAGGCCAACGGGGTCTTGCCCACCTCGACGCCGGCGACCAGTTCGGACGGCAGGGTGTCGAAGCGGAATTGGCGGCCGCTCTGGCCGCTGTCGCGCATGTTCTCGTTCACCGCCGCGCTACGGCCGTTCAGGGTGACGATCTGGAAGTTGGGACCCAGCCCCCGAACGCGGACGAACAGCCCCTCGCCCCGGTCGCGGGTGATGGCCACGCCCGGCACGCGTTGCAGGGCTTCGGCGATGTTGTTGGACGGGAACTTGCCGATGTCCTCGGCCGAAATGCCGTCCACCACATTGGCGGCCTTGCGCTTTTCCGACAGGGCGCGGACCAGCGAGTTGGCGAAGCCGCCGGTCACCACGACCTCCTCGACGGTGCTGGCCTCTTCCCGAGGGGCGTCAGCGACTTGCGCCGTCGCTGAGGCGCGGGCCGTCGGCGCGGTCGAGATCTTCTGGGCGGTCGGGCGCAGGATGGCCGCGCCGCCGCTGCGGACATAGGTCAGACCCGTGCCGCGCAGCAGCTGGGTAAGGCCGGTCTCGACGTTCAGCTCGCCCTTGACGCCGCCGGTGCGCTTTCCCGCCAGCAGGGCCGGATCGGCCAGCACCTGGATGCCGGTGGCGCGCGAGAACGCCGGTAGGGCCGAGGCCAGCTCGCCCGCCGGAATGGCCAGGACGGACTTGGGCGCCGGAGCCGCCAGGGCGGGAGCAGCCGTCAGCAGGGCGGCGGCGGAGGCCGTACCGAGCCAGGTCCAGGTCTTGAAGGTCATCGCGTCATCCCCGAATTCGCGCGGCGCGATCGCCGGCTTCGGCGGGGAAGACGTCGGCCGACGCCTTTCCAGGACAGGGAATTTTGTGAAGTTTCCGCGACGCCGAATTTGTCAGCGGGACAACGCCACCCTTCCCGCCTCTTCGCGCACCTTGAAACCGTGAACCAGGGCCAGGTTGCGGACCAGGGCCTCGGGCTCGGCGAGGCGGAACCGGCCGGCGACGCGCCGACGGCCAAGGATGGGATCATCAATGACAATCGGCGTCGTCGAAGCGCGGTTGAGCCGCTCGACCAGCCGCGCCAGCGTCACGCCGTCAGTCTCAAGCCAGCCCGACCGCCAGTCGTCCGCTGACGGATCAAAGGCGCGCGGACGTGAAAGCCGCCCCTCCTTGGCGAAGGCCTGCTGGCCCGGCGTCAGGTCGGCGGCGCGATGGATGAGGCCCGACGGCGCGAGGCGCACCTTGCCGCGATGCACCGACAGTTCCAACTTGCCGTCGCCGCGCTCCAGGTCAAAGGCGGTGCCCAGCACGCGGGCCGAGCCCTCCGGCGCGCTGACCGTGAACGGCCGGGCGGCGTCGTGGGCGACGTCGAAATAGGCTTCGCCGGTCACCAGGCGCACCGCGCGGCGGTAGGCGCCCATTCGAGCCTCCAGCTTGGTGGCGCCGTCCAGGGTGACCTTCGAGCCATCGGCCAGGGCCACGGTGCGAATCCGGCCTGGCGCCGTCTGGAACGTCACCGGCTCTACGGTCATCAGCTGCAGTTGCGGCCACGCCAGGGCCAGAGCGAAGCCGCAGGCCGCCAGCCCGCTCGCCAAGGCCGCGATCGGCGCCCAGACCGGTCTCCGGACTGAACGACGCTGAACATCGAGGGCCAAGGCCTCAGTCAGAGCCGCGTCCTGCGCCGTGGTCCACATCTGGTCGAAGGCCGCGCCATTGGCGGCGTCGGCCGCGCGCCAGGCGTCGAAGTCCTTGTCGTCTCGCCACTGACGATCCAGGCGACGCGCGACCCATACGGCCGCTTCTTGCCGGGTCCGGCTCATGAACGGCCTCCCGCGCGGCGCTCGGCCTTGGCCATTTCGCGATGCAACTGCTCCAGCGCCCGCACGACGTGCTTTTCAACCGCCGCCTCGTTCATGTTCAACGCGGCGGCGATCTGGCCGGGGGAGTGGCCGTGCAGCCTCCGCCGAATGAAGACGTCGCGCCGCAGCGGCGGCATGGCGTCTAGCACCTTTCCGAACACCTCGACCTTTTGGCGATGCATCAGGATCTGCTCCGCAGCGGGGGCTTCGCAGGGAATGTCGTCGTCCAGGGCCTCGACGGGGCGACGGCTGCGTTGACGAAAGTGGTCGCGTACGAGGTTCAGCGCGATCCGGTAGCCGAGCGCCGCCCGGTCAACGACGGTTCGCGCGCGCTCGTAGGTCATCAGGCGAAGCAGGGTTTCCTGCACCAGATCGTCAGCGGCTACCGGGTCGCGCGTGCGGCGGACGATGAAGTGATAGAGATCGTGGCGCTGGGCGCGCAGGCTGGCGAGGTCAGTCAACCGCGCCCGCCCGCGGTGCAGGTGCTGAAACCAGTGGAACCGCGCGCGCGCATCTCAAGCATGGCGCGGCGCTAGCACGCCTTGATGACGCTTTTGCGTGCGCGACTGGCGTTGCGCGGCCGGACTAGCCTCTCCGCTAGAACGCTGGAACCGCCTAAGCCTGTTTGCCAAATGTGTGCATTTGGCGATCCCCTGAAAAGCCAGCGCGTTGTGGGACATCTCAAACCTGCGCCGACAACGACGCCGCTGAAGGAAAACACCTGTTGTGCGTTCACACTCAACTCAAACCGTGCCAATGCTACCTTGAGACGAAACGGAAGCGGCTCGCCCGCGCCGTCTCGCCACGCGACGCCTTTTGGCGTGGCGAGCTCTTCTCGCGCTTACGTGCCTGCGCGAGGAGCGGGAGCGCCGCATCGCATCCCCCCAAACAAGGCGGGCGGCGCTCCCTGAGGTCTCGCAACTACTCCGCCACCACCTTCAGCTCGCGGACGTAGCGCTTCCAGTTCTCGACATAGTGCAGGGCCGAGCCTTGCAGGATCATGGTGTGATGCTCCGACACTTCGCGCACCACCTTGCCCGGCGCGCCCATGACCATCGAATTATCCGGGATCTCCTTGCCCTCGGTGATCAGGGCGCCGGCGCCGATCAGGCAGTTCTTCCCGATCCTGGCCCCGTTCAGCACCACCGCGCCGATGCCGATCAGCGAACCGTCACCGATCGTGCAGCCGTGAAGCATCACCATGTGGCCGATGGTCACGTTGGCGCCGATGGTCAAGGGAACGCCAGCATCCGTGTGAAGAACAGAACCGTCCTGGACGTTGCTGTTCTCGCCGACTGTGATCGGATCGTTGTCCCCACGCAGCACCGAACCCCACCAGATACTGGCGTTCTTCTTGAGAATCACATTGCCCATCACGCTGGCCGTCGGAGCGATCCAGTATTCGCCTTGCGGGGGGAGCGTCGGCGCCACGGCGCCCAGGGAATAGACAGTCATCCGTATGCCTCGTTTTCTTGCGCGCCATTTTCCGGTTAACACCCCGGAAACCATAATGCGCCATTGTATTCAGGCGATTCGAGAGGGAACCTTCCTCACGCGGGGATGATTCTTATCTCGTACGGGTCGGGGGCGACCACCGCCATCGACCCACCCGCTGACGAAGAAGGTGTAGCTCTTGGCGTTCCGGCGTTCAGCACCGCCTATTGGAAGCCCCTCCGGGCCGCCTCGCCGCGCACGCGACTTCGTCTCTATCTTCCAGCTCACATCCAAGGACGACGCCTTTTGGCCTCGTCCTTTTTTATTGCCCTCATGGAGGCTTTGATGACCAAGCGAGCCCTGAAGCGGATGGCGCGCGAAGGCGCGTATGAGACCGGCCAATATGGTGATGACGCCAAGGTGCGTCGCCTGCCGATCGATGTTCGCGAACGGGGGAACAGCTGGAATCCATTGGGACATGACGGCGCGCCAAACAATCCCGAGCGCGATCAGAGCTACCTGAAAACCATAAAACCCAAATCACCAGGCCAGGCGCAGTTGATGGAAGCCATCGACGAAAAGAACCTGGTCATGGCCCTGGGCCCGGCGGGCACCGGCAAGACCTACATCGCCATTTCCAAGGCCGTTGAGGCGCTCGAGGCCGGCAAGGTCGGGCGCATCGTCCTTTCGCGCCCCGCCGTCGAGGCCGGCGAGTCGATCGGCTACCTGCCGGGCGACATGGAGGACAAGCTGGCCCCCTATCTGCGCCCGCTCTACGACGCCCTGACCGATCGCCTGTCGGTCAAGCGCATGCGGGCGCTGATGGCCGAGGGCGCGATCGAGATCGCCCCGGTCGGCTTCATGCGCGGCCGCACCCTGAACAACGCCTTCGTGGTGATCGACGAGGCCCAGAACTGCACCTACATGCAACTGAAGATGCTGCTGACCCGCCTGGGCTGGAGCTCGACCATGGTCGTCACCGGCGACCCGAACCAGTCGGACCTGCTGCCCGGCATCTCGGGCCTGGCCGACGTCGCCGCCAGGTTCGAAGCGGTCGCCAATATCGCCGTCGTCCGCCTGGCCGACCGCGACATCGTCCGTCACCCGCTGGTCGCGGAGATGCTGGGCGTCCTCTAGCCTCCGTTAAGCACGAACCTTTCCCTGGGACCCCCGTTTCGATCCGAAACGGGGGTCTTTGGGCTGTTGAGGCCCCAAATCCGAGCTTGAGTTGCAGGCGGCAGGACGTGCAAGGTCCGCCGTCTTAACTTTTCCGGACTCGTTCATGGCCGACCCCGCAGCGCCGCGCTCAGAATTGACCCCGCGAGGGGTCCTCCTCGGCGTCCTGATCACGCTCGTCTTCACCGCCGCCCAGGTCTATCTGGGCCTCAAGGTCGGCCTGACCTTCGCCACCTCGATCCCCGCCGCCGTCATCTCGATGGCCCTGCTGCGGGCGTTCAAGACGGCGACCATCCAGGAAAACAACATCGTCCAGACGATCGCCTCGGCGGCGGGCACGCTGTCGTCGGTGATCTTCGTGCTGCCGGGCCTGTTGATGATCGGCTGGTGGGCGCACATTCCGTTCCTGCCCACCTTCGGCGCCTGCGCCGTCGGCGGCGTCCTGGGCGTGATGTACACGATCCCGCTGCGCCGGGCCCTGGTGACCAACTCCAACCTCCCCTACCCGGAAGGCGTCGCCGCCGCCGAGGTGCTGAAGGTCGGCACCGGCTCGCGTGAAGGCGCCGCCGAGGGCAAGGCTGGCCTGGTCGCCGTCGCCCTGGGCACGCTGGCCTCGGCCGCCTTTGGCGCGCTGGCCGCCGCCAAGATCTTCGCCGCCGAAGTGGCCGGCTATTTCAAGGCCGGGGCCGGCGCGACGGGCCTTGGGGCCTCCGCCTCGCTGGCCCTGATGGGCGCGGGCCACCTGATGGGCATCACCGTCGGCATCGCCATGTTCGCCGGCCTGGCCATAGCCTGGGGCGTGCTGGTCCCGATCATGACCACGATCCACCAGATCCCCGGCGCCGACGCGGCCACCCACGCCCTGACCGTCTGGAAGACCGAAGTGCGCTTCATGGGCGCCGGCGTCATCGGCGCGGCGGCCATCTGGACCCTGGGCAAGCTGGCCGCCCCGATCTGGAGCGGCCTGGTCTCGTCGCTGGACGCCGGCAAGGCCCGCAAGGCCGGTGGCGTCATCCCCCGCATCGAGCAGGACATCCCGATCACCATCGTCGGCCTGGTCTCGCTGCTGCTGCTGGCGCCGGCCGGCTGGTTCCTGGCCCATTTCCTGAGCGGCGGTCCAATCGCCCACCTGACCGTCCCGCTGGTCGCCATCGGCATCGGCTACGTCCTGATCGCCGGCCTGCTGGCCGCCGCCGTCTGCGGCTACATGGCCGGCCTGATCGGATCGTCCAACAGCCCGGTCTCGGGCATCGCCATCCTGACGGTGCTGGGCGCCTCGCTGATGGTCGGCGCGGTCGGTCGCGGCGTCATCGGCCCGGACGTCACCAAGGCCCTGGTCGCCTTCGCCCTCTATGTCACCACCGTCGTTCTGGCCGTGGCCGTGGTCGCCAACGACAACCTGCAGGACCTGAAGACCGGCCAACTGGTCGACGCCACCCCGTGGAAGCAGCAGGTCGGTCTGGTCATCGGCGTCATCTCCGGCGCCGTGGTGATCCCGTTCGTGCTGGAGCTGCTGAACCTGTCGAACGGCTTCGCCGGCGCCCCGAACCTGAACGCCATCGCCAACGACCCGCTGGCCGCGCCCCAGGCCACCCTGATCTCGACCCTCGCCAAGGGCGTGCTGGGCGGCGACCTGAACTGGAGCCTGCTGGGGATCGGGGCCCTGATCGGCCTGGCCCTGGTCGCCGTCGACGAGACCCTGCGCAAGACCTCGGCCGGCCGCTACAGCCTGCCCGCCCTGGGCGTGGGCCTGGCCATCTATCTGCCGAGCTCGGTCACCGCCCCCGTCGTGGTCGGCGCCGTCGTCGGCTGGGTCTACGACAAGCTGGTCGACAAGGACGCCACCGGCGAGGCCGCCAAGCGGCTCGGCGTGCTGGTCGCGTCGGGCTTCATCGTCGGCGAGAGCCTGTTCAACGTCGCCCTGGCCGGCCTGATCGTCGGCTCCGGCAAGGGCGAGCCCCTGGCCCTGCCGTTCGCGCCGTCCGAGCACATCGGCATGATCCTGTCCCTGGTCGCCGCGGCGGTCGTGGTGTTCGGGCTCTACAACTGGGCGCGCGGCGCGGCCAAGAAGACGGCCGAGGCTTAAGAGCCATGACGTTGAAGGTCTGGGGCCGCCGCTCCTCCTTCAATGTCCAGAAGGTGCTGTGGCTCGTGGGGGAGCTTGGTCTTCCCCACGAGCAGGTCCCCGCCGGCGGTGACCACGGCGGACTCGACGACCCCGACTTCCTGGCCATGAACCCGCACGGACGGGTCCCGGTCATAGACGACGACGGCGTGGTCGTCTGGGAATCCCACGCCATTCTCCGCTATCTCGCCGCCCAGCATGGCGGCCCCGCTTGGTGGCCAACGGCCCCTGCCGATCGCGCCCAGGGCGAGGGCTGGATGGACTGGGCGCAGACCGCCCTGCAGCGCGATTTCCTGACCGGGGTATTCTGGGGCTGGCACCGGACACCGGAAGCCCAGCGGGACAGCCGCGCCGTCGAAGCCGCTCTCGCCGCCTGCGCCCGCCATTTCCGTCTGCTCGACAAGGTGCTGGCCGACCGACCGTTCCTGGGCGGCGATGCGCCGAGCCTGGCCGACATCCCGACAGGCACTCACCTCTACCGCTACTACGAACTCGAGATCGAGCGGCCGTACATGCCGAACGTCGAGGCCTGGTACGCGCGGCTACGTGATCGTCCCGCCTATCGCGAGGCCGTCATGGTCCCGTTCGGCGAAATGAAGGGCCGGCTGGCCTACTAGGCGCTCCCTATTCTGGCGCCAGGATCGTGAACATCACCTCGGCCCGCCCGCGATAGCCGAGCGACTCATAGAGCCCGATGGCCGTGGCGTTGTCGGCGTAGCTGTGCAGGAAGGCCTTCTCGCCGGTCGCCAGGATGGTGGCCGTCACCTCGCGCAGCAGACGGGCGGCGTAGCCCTGGCCCCGATGGTCCGGATGCACACAGACCCCGCTGGCCTCGGTAAAGCCGTCGGGCCGCATCCGCTGGCCCGCCATGGCGACCAGTTGCCCCCCAACCCGCACGCCGATGAAGTCGCCCAACTGGTGGGTGCGCGAGAAGAACGGGCCGGGCTTGGTCAGGGTGGCCAGGGCCAGCATCTCGGCCGCGTCGGCGTCGCCCAGAGGCAAAATGTCGAAGGCGACGTCCCAGGCCGGCGCGACCCGATCGGCAACCATCTGCAGGCACGGGGAACTGGAGACGATCCGCGTTCCGGGCGGCGCCGGCGGCGGGGTCAGCTCGATGAGGCCGACAGTCCCCATTTCACGAACCAGCGCGCCCAGGTCGACTAGGCTCTCGGGGCTGTCGTCCAGCGTCCCGGCGAACAGGCCGAAGTCCGGATGCATCCGGATCGCGCCGCCGCGCTGAATGGCCAGATGGCTTTGGCGGCCGGTCAGGGTGGAGACGGCGGGCCTATCCAGGACATGGGCGAGAACGTTGGCGGTCATGCGTCCATTCAAGCGGGACGATGGAACGATCCGCCGCGCGGTCCGCGAGCCAGCTCTGACCCGAGGCGCGCGGCGGTTAGAGAGGTCTAGTCCAGGTCTTCGGCCAGGATGGCCATTTCGAACATGAACGAGCCATCCTCGTCCTCGTCCTGGAACAGCACGCCGATGAATTCGCCGGCGACTTCGACCTCGGCCGAGTCCTTCTGCTTGGGGCGCGGCTTCACGGCGATGTGCGGGTTGCCGAAGGTGCGCTTCAGGTGCTTTTCGAGCTTGGCGATGTCGTTGGCGTCCACGGGGGGCCTCTTGTTCTAGCTGTGCGCCCGGGAGCGCGTTGTCGGGGCGAAACTAGCGTCCGCGGCGTGGGGCGCAAGCGCTTCCGGCGGAAGAGGTGTGGACGCTCCTTCCGCCAGCAGCCAGTCGCGAAAGAGGACGGCCTCGTCGGTGGCTCCGTCGGGCGGCGTGACGGCCACGATCTTGGCCCGGCCGGGCGTGAAACCGAGCGGCGCCACGAGACGCCCGTTGGCCAGGTCGCGCTGCACGAACGCCCACGGCCCGATGGCGACGCCCATGCCGGCGGCGGCGGCTTCCAGCATGTAGAAATAATGGTCGAACTCCTGCTCGCTGATCGGCGGGGGCAGGTAGTCGAGCGCGAAGTTCCGCGCCCAGTCCGACCAGCTCTCTGGGAAGGTGCGGGTCAGCAGGCGCGGCATGGCGCAGATCTGCTCGAGGCTCATGGCTGTCTCGGCCAGTTCCGGGGCCATCACCGGCCCGTGGAAATGCTCCATGAACGGGGTGGCGACCGAGTCGTAGGTCACCACCGTATCGGGAGAGCGCATGCGGATGGCCAGATCGATGCCGTCCGCCTTGAAGTCGAACGGACCATTGGACTCGGCCACCCGCACCGGGATGTCGGGGTGGGCGGCCTGGAAGCCCGGCAGGCGGGGGATCAGCCACTTCATGGCGAAGGTCGGCAGGCAAGAGATCACCAGGGGCCTGGGGCCAGACTGCACCGGGCGCGGCACGGCGGCCTCGATCTGGTCGAATGCCGGCGACAGGGCCTGGGCCAGCTTCAGCCCCGCCTCGGTCATGCGGAGCCGGGTGCGCGGGCCTTCGGTCAGGGCGACGCCCAGATGCTCTTCCAGCTGGCGGATCTGGCGGCTGACCGCGCCGTGGGTCACGCACAGCTCGTCGGCGGCCAGGGTCATTCGGCCGTGGCGGCCAAACGCCTCGAAGGCGCGCAGGGCGTTGAGCGAAGGCAGCTGCCGTCGGGCCATGTGATTAAACCTCACAGAAGCCTGACCGATAAGTCGTTATCCGAGGCCGCGCAACCGATGGATAGTCGCGCGTATGCCCGCCGCCGCTCCACACCGCATCACCCTGCCTCAGGTCCTGGCCCTTATGGCGATCTGGACCGTCGTGATCTACGGCGTCACGGCCAAGCGGCCGCCGGAAACCGATCAAATCTCACTGAAGAAGCCCGCCCTCGTCGCCTGCGCCAAGCAAGGCTGACCGGGCAGAAATCATGGCCCAGATAGGGGTTGGGCCCCGGCGCGTTACGCTGCCGGGGCCCAGGTCCGCCCACTAGGTCGGGGGGGCGTAGAGGGGCGGACGTGAGATAAACGCCAGCCCCTGAACGTGGTTCCGCCAGCTACCGCGGCGCCGTCAATTTTATCTCGAACAGCTTGGGCCACAGCTTGCCGGTGACGAACAGGCGGTCGCCGACGGCGTCATAGGCGATGCCGTTCAGCACGTCGTCCTGGGTTCCGGTGACCCCCGCCTCCTTCAGCAGGCCCGCCAGTTCGATCCAGCCGACGATATTGCCGGTCTTGATGTCGATGCGGGCGATGCGGGTGGTCTGCCAGACATTGGCCAGCAGTTCGCCCTTCACCCATTCCAGCTCGTTGAGATTGCGCACCGGCACGCCATGGTCGGTGACCTCCACACGGCCCGTCTCCTTCAGGGTTTCAGGGTCGAGGAACCGGATGAACGACGTGCCGTCGCTCATCATGATCCGCTTGTCGTCGCGGGTCATGGCCCAACCCTCGCCCGGATAGCTGAACTCGCCGATCCGCTCGAAGGTGTCGATGTCGTAGATGATCCCGGTCTCGTCGGTCCAGGTCAGCTCGTAGAGCCGGTTCTTCCAGTCGACGATGCCCTCGCCGAAATAGCGGCTGTCGACGATGCGCTCCTGCTCGGAGACCCCGGTCTCGAGGTTCCACTTGCGGATGAACGACCGGCCCTTCAGGCCCGTGCTCTCGAAAATGAAGCCGTCGCGATAGAACAGGCCTTCGGTGAAGGCCGTCGTGTCATGCGGATAGGCCTTCACCACCGTATAGCCGCCGACCGGCGCGGTGGCGGCCAGCGCGGGTGCTCCGACGAGAAGAGCAGCGGCGAGGAAGAGGCCGTTCAGGACCCGAAGAAATGATCGCACCTAGATTCGCCCGATCAGATTTCGTACGAATAGACAGTCTCGGCCAGGGTGTGGTCCATCGTCCGGGCGGGCTCCTCGCAGGTCGGGCAGTTGACCAGGCGGGCGGGAACGCCGGCCGCCGTGCAGTGGGCCGGCACGGGGCGAAGAACGACCGAGCCCGAGGCGATCTTGGCGTAGTCGCCGACCGTGATGTTGCCTAGCACCTTGGCCCCCGCGCCCAGCAGGACGCCGTTGCCGATCTTTGGGTGGCGGTCGCCGCGGTCGGCGCCGGTGCCGCCCAGGGTCACGCCGTGCAGCATCGAGACGTCATCGCCCACCACCGCGGTCTCGCCGATGACGATGCCGGTGCCGTGGTCGATGAACACGCCCTTGCCGATCCTGGCGGCCGGGTTGATGTCGACCTGGAAGATCTCGCTGGCCCGGCTCTGCAGATAGAAGGCCAGGGTCTCGCGACCCTCGTTCCACAGCCAGTGCGACACGCGGTGGGTCTGCAGGGCCAGGAAGCCCTTGAAGAACAGGAACGGCTGGACATAGCCCTTGCAGGCCGGATCGCGCTCGAACACGGCCCGCAGATCGGCCTCGGCGGCCTCGACCAGGCTGGGATCGCTCTTGAAGGCGTCGGCCGCGAACTCGCGCGCCGTCATCGCCCGCATCTCCTGGTCGCCCAGCTTGCGGGCAAGCTGGAAGGTCAGGGCGTCGGCCAGATTGTCGTGGCTCAGGATCACCGCGTTCAGCAGCGACGCCAGGGCCGGTTCGGCCTTGGCGGCGTGTTCGGCCTGGTTGCGCAGCGCCACCCAGACGGGGGTATCCGTCTCCGACGTCACGACTTCCAGAGGCTTGGCCATCGGGCTCTCCCTTCCCCGAGCGCATAAGCGAAACCGCGAGCGGTTTCGACATGCGATCCGACCTAAAAAACCTGGGCCTGTTTATCCGGTTCAGATTCCATCTGACCGGACAGGCCCAGCAGGCAACTTTCATAGAGCATCTTGATAAAAAATGCTCCCCCGACGCGACGAGCGCCGGCTATTCCAGGATGAGAGCCGCCAACTCCGCCGGCAGTTCCCCTCGAACGGCCATATGGTGCGTCCGGAGCAGTAACGCCACCGTAATCGCGTCCGGCGCGGTCTGGGTGGGCGACAGGTCCATGGCCAGGAAGCCGTAGGCGATCTCGTCGGTGACCGAGTTGGAGAGCTCCATCCGCAAGATCTGGCGCCAGTCGGCGGCCTGGAGGCCCACCTCCTCGGCCAGCTCGCGCTTGGCGCCGTCCAGCGGATCCTCACCGTGCGGCGCGCCGCCTTCGGGTAGTTCCCAGCTGTAGTTGGCCAGCGAGAAGCGGTTCTGCCCGACCAGGGTCACCGTGCCGTCCGCGTGCAGGGGCACGACGCCGATCGCCTGGTTCTTGAAACCCACCTTGCCGTACAGCGCCGGCCGGCCCGTGGGGGCGATGGCCTGGTACTCGGTCAAGGTGATCCACGGATTGTCGTACACGACTTGACGGGACGAGACGCCCCAGGGCTTTCCGTGCGGCTTCAGCCAAATAGGCTTAGGAGGGCCGGGCTTTTCGGACATGCGAGGGCTCGCGACTTGTGGCGGCCGCTCGGCGGCCATAGTTGATCGGTCTACCGCGCTTCGGAGAAATCGTCTTGGCAGCTTCCGCTCCCCCCGCCCCTGAATTCGCCGAGACGCTGCCGATCGAGGCGTCGCCCGAAGTGGTCGCCTTCCTGGCCAAGCGCCGCTCGGCTTCGGCCATGAGCCTGGCCGCCCCGGGGCCGGACGACGCTCAATTAGCCGACCTGCTGCGCATCGCCGCCCGCGTGCCCGACCATGGCAAGCTGGCCCCCTGGCGGTTCGTGGTCCTGAAGGGCGCGGCCAAGGACGCCTTCGCCGAAAAGATCGCCCAACTGGCCGACAGCCAGGCCAATCCGGCCAAGGCCAACGCGGCCCTGCGCAAGCTGACCCGCCCGCCAGTCGCCGTGGCTGTCATCTCGCGCTTCATCCCCGGCGAGATCCCCGAGTGGGAACAGCGCCAGAGCGCCTCGGCCGTCTGCCACCAGATGCTGCTGGCCGCCGCCGCCCTGGGCTGGGGCGCCAACTGGATCACCGACTGGTACAGCTACGACCCGCGTGCCACGGCGATCCTGGGCCTGGCCGAGGACGAGCAGGTCGCCGGCTACCTCTATCTCGGCACGGCGACCGAGCCGCCGCAGGAGCGCGTCCGCCCCGATGTGGCGGCGATCACCACGGAATGGAGCCCTAACTAGGCTCGCCGCGTTGCTTCCACACAACGAGGACACCCCATGGCCAAGCGTAGAGACCCCTGGACGAGCCTGGCCTTCGATTCCTGGTCGCTGGGGCTGGAAGCCTCGACCGTGATCGGCCTGCGCATGATGAAGCTCGCCGCCGGCGGCGCGGCCGCCCAGGCCGAGGCCCAACTGATGGTCGGCGAGAAGGTCGCGACCAGCATGACCTTGCCAATGCTGGCCATGACCGGCCAGCTGGGCGCATCCGGGCCCGCCATCGCCGCGGGCTCCCTGGCGCATCTGCGCAAGAAGGTGCGGGCCAACCGGCGGCGGCTGGCCAAGGGTTAGGCCTCCACCGCCAAGCCCAATCGCGCCTGCACGACCTTCACATAGGTTGGCCCCACCGGGACGGCGACGCCGTCCCGCAGCACCAGAGCGATCAGACCCTTACCCAGGCGGTTGACCGCCTCGACCCGGTCTGGGCTGACGAAGGCCGAGCGGTGGACGCGGATCATCCTGTTGGGATCGAGGCCCTGCTCCAGGGCGCTCATGGTGATGCGGTGGATATGGCTGCGGGTGGCGGTGTGCAGCAGGACATAGTCCTTGGCCGCCTCGATCCAGTCGATCTCGCTGACCGCCACGCGGACATGGCCATGACGCGTGGCGACCCAGATACCGTCCAGGTCGTTGTCGCGTAACGGCGCGGTCGCCGCCTCGGCCTGCTCGAACACCTTCTGCAAGGTGCGGCGACGCCGGGCGCGCTCGACGGCCTGGCGCAGGCGGTCGAAGCGCACGGGCTTGAGCAGATAGTCGGCGGCCTCCACCGCGAAGGCGTCGGCGGCATAGACCTCGAAGGCGGTGACGAACACGATCTCGGGTCGGCGCTCGGCCGGCAGTTCCGAGGCCAGGGCCAGGCCGCTCAGCTCGGGCATCTGGATGTCCAGCATCACGAGATCGGGCGACAAGTCGGCTATGGCCTCGGCCGCCTCGCGGCCATTGCGGGCCACGCCGACCAGCTCGGTGTCGGGGATCTGGTCGAACAGGGCCGTCAGCCGTTCCAGGGCGGCGGGCTCGTCGTCGACCAGCAGGACCTTCAGCCGCATCAAGCCGCCCTCGCCTGGGCTTCCAGCTTCAGCGGAATGCGCATCAGCACCAGGAAGCCACGCTCGCGCGAAGTCGCCTGCAAGACGCCGCGCGCGCCATAAAGCACCTCCAGCCGCTGGCGGACATTGGTCAGCCCCACGCCCATGCCGCCCGCCGCGTGGGTCCCCAAGGGGTTTGACGCCTCGGCGTCGTCCTCGACGATCACCACCAGGTCGTCGCCATCTCGCGAGGCCTCCAGGCGGATGGTCACCGGCCGGCTGGTCGGGGCGACACCGTGCTTGACCGCGTTCTCGATCAGCGGCTGCAGCACGAAGCTGGGGACCAGCGCCCCGCGCAGATCGTTGGGGCACGAGAACTCGACGCCCAGCCGGTCGCGAAAGCGCACACTCTCGATCTCCAGATAGGCCTGCAAGGTGGCAAGCTCGTCCTCCAGCGGGATGATCGCCTGGGGATCGGCCGCCAGGGTCAGGCGCAGGAAGTCGGCCAAGCGAGCCAGCATCGACTCCGCCTCGTCGTTGCGGCCGGTGATCACCGAGGCCGAGACGGCGTTCAGGGTGTTGAACAGGAAGTGCGGATTGAGCTGATAGCGCAGGGCCGCCAGCCGCGCGGCGCTGGCCTGGGCCTCGGCGGCCAGGGCCTGGGCGCGGGCGTCGGCCAACTGGCGCTCACGCTCGCGCGTCACCCGCACGGCGATCATCATCAGATACAGCGCGCTCAGCAGGGCGAACATCCAGCCGGCGACCATGAACTGGCTGGCGAAGCGGCTCGCGACAAGCCGGGCCGTCGGGTGGGCGCCGTCCAGGATGAGGCGCGCCTGGCCGCCCGCCAGCATGTCGAACACGGCCATGGTGAGCGCGGCGCCCAGCAGGGTCGGCAGCATGGCCGTGAAGCGCGCCGGCTGCTCATCCCGCTCCGTGCGGGCGGCGCGGCGGTAGATCAGCACGGACATGAACAGGCCAGCGACCATGAACAGCAGGAAGCTCGCGATCATGCCCATAGGCGGGGCCTTGCCGGCGGCGAGGTACGGCAGGCTGAACAGCAGGGTGTCCAGCCCCCAGACGCCCAGGGTCAGGATGGCCGCCTGCCTGGACAGATGGGGCCGCGAGAGATGGGATCTTGAGCCGGCGTCCAGATCGGTCATGCCGGCAGTCTAGCGGAAGGCGGAAAATGCGCAGCCCGCGTCGGACGCGCCGACGTCGGCTTTCGTCGCTCCGCCGCCAGCGAAGACGGCCCGGTCGCACGCGACCCGACAGGGCGACGCAACCGGCCGATGAGGAAGCGACCGCCCCTGACATAAGGCGACGCCCGGCAAATCCCTCGCACGAGCACGCCCCATTCGGGACGGTCATCTCCAAAACAAACTCGTCGCCGCGCCTCGAAGGTGCGGCGACGCCTTTTCAGCCTCGGCCGCGATACGGCGCCACGCCCTGGTCGGGGACCCACAGACCTTCCGGGGCCGGACCGGTCTGCCAGAACACGTCGATCGGGATGCCGCCGCGCGGGTACCAGTAGCCGCCGATGCGCAGCCAGCGGGGCTGGGCGACCTCGACGATCTTGCGGGCGACCTTAACGGTGCAGTCCTCGTGGAACGAGCCGTGGTTGCGGAAGCTGGTCAGATAGAGCTTCAGCGACTTGCTCTCGATCAGCCAGTCGCCCGGCGCGTAGTCGATCACGAGGTGGGCGAAGTCAGGCTGGCCGGTGACGGGACACAGCGAGGTGAACTCCGGCGCGACGAAGCGAGCCAGATACAGCACGTCGTTCTGCGGATTGGGCACGCGCTCGAGGGTGGCGGCTTCGGGACTTTCAGGCGCGTCGACGACGCGGCCCAGCTGGGTGACGTTGAGATCGGTCATCGCCGCGATTTAGGCTTCCCCGCCCCGCGAGACAAGCCGCGCGCACCCCGCTACAACGTCGCGAACAACTGTTCGCCAAATGGACTGGGAGAGAGATCCATGTCGGGACGCGACTTCGACGGCTTCACGGTGGTGATCACGGGGGCCTCCACGGGCCTGGGCCGCGCGATCGCGGTGGAGGTCGCCCGGCGCGGCGCGGGGCTGGTGGTCGTCAACTACGCCCGCAGCGCCGACGAGGCCGCCGAGACCGC
This sequence comes from Caulobacter sp. FV1ye6ST, assembly GCF_058681225.1. Lineage (NCBI taxonomy): Bacteria > Pseudomonadati > Pseudomonadota > Alphaproteobacteria > Caulobacterales > Caulobacteraceae > Caulobacter > Caulobacter sp. FV1ye6ST. Next base: position 1,023,887 of record NZ_CM178733.1, on the reverse strand, counting down.
CCGCCTGGTCGAGGCCGAGGGCTCCAAGGCCGTTCTGGTCCAGGGCGACGTGGCCAATGACGAGGATTGCAAGAAGATCGTCGCGGCCGCCGAGCCGACGGGTCGCATCGACGCCCTGTTCAACAACGCCGGCATGACCAAGTTCGCGCCCAACCACGCCGACCTCGACGCGGTCAACGCCGAGGACTTCCTGAAGCTTTATTCTGTCAATGTGGTGGGGGCCTTCCAGATGGTCCGCGCCGCCCGCGCCCTGCTCGAGGCCGCCCCGGCCCCTGGCGCGGTGGTCAACACCGCCTCGATCGCCGGCGTGGTCGGCAACGGGTCGTCGGTGCCTTACGCCGCCTCGAAGGGCGCGATGACGACCATGACCCTGTCGCTGGCCCGGGCCCTGGGCCCTCGCATCCGCGTCAACGCGGTCAATCCGGGCTTCATCGACACGCCCTGGTTCAAGAACATGCCCGACGAGTCGCTGGAGCGTCTGCGAGCCGGCGCCGCGGCGGCCACCCCGCTGAAGGTCGCCTCGACGGCCGAGGACATCGCCGGGGCCGCCGTGTTCCTGGCCTCGCCAGCATCGCGCCATGTTACGGGCGAAACCCTGCTGGTCGACGCAGGTCTGCACCTGGGCGGCGCAAGTCTTTCAATGCGGTAAAGACACAGCACAAGCCCCATCGTCTTTTCCGTCACCTGTGACTTGCACGCGACCATTCTGAAGCAAAAGCGTCACACTCCGCTCAAACTTTGAGCTTTGGGCGCCGATCTCGCTGGCGCTTCGAGTCCCTCGGTTGCAACAAAGCATACGCCCTCAACTAATCCTTGGGGACGCAAGCGCTTGCAGGCGCGCGTCGGGGTTCCGGGTCCACAGCCCGGGGGAACGACACAGATAAGGGGATAGAAAATGAAAACCATGAAGATCGCGCTGGTCGCGGCCGTCGCCACCGTCGCCCTCTCGGGCGCCGCGATGGCTCAAGAATTGAAGCTGGCGCCGAACATCGCCTTCACCAGCGACTATGTTTTCCGCGGCGTCAGCCAAACCCAGGAAGATCCCGCCATCCAAGGCGGCCTGGACCTGACCTACAGCAATTTCTACGCCGGCGTTTGGGCCTCGAACGTCGACTTCGGCGTGCCGGACCCGAAGCTTGAAGTCGACATCTATGCCGGCGTGAAGCCGACCATTGGCGACACCTCGTTCGACTTCGGCGTGCTGTACTACGGCTACCGCAAGGACAAGAACGGCGCGCCGGGCGCCAACAGCTACACCGAATTGAAGGCCGCCGCGTCGCACACCTTCGGTCCGGCGACCCTGGGCGCCGCCGTCTACTACTCGCCGGAATGGCCGGGCAAGGGTGGTGACGCGACCTACATCGAAGGCAACGCCGCCCTGCCGCTGACCAAGCGCTTCACCGTCTCGGGCGCCGTCGGTCACCAGGAAATCAAGAACTACACCAGCTACAACACCTGGAACATCGGCGTTGGCTATCTGGTCGGTGAAAACCTGACCGTCGACGTTCGCTATCACGACACCGACGAGCACAGCCTCGGCAAGATCTATGACAGCCGCGTGGCCGTCAGCCTGAAGGCCGCTTTCTAAGCTCGCTCGAGCTTTAGAGACGAAAAGACGAAGCCGCCCCGGTTCGCCCGGGGCGGCTTTTTCTTTGTCTGTCAGGCCGGCGCCTTGGGCGGCCGCATGGCCAGGACGGCGACGAACACCACCGCCGTCACCGCCGCGAACAGCTCGAAGGTCGGCGAGAAGCTGCCCAGCCGGTCACGCATGGCCCCGGCGATGAACGGTCCCGCCGCCGAGACCGCGCCAACCAGACACGTCAGGGAGAACAGCTCCAGGTTCGACTGGCGGCCATAGTAGTTCAGCAGCAGCACGGTCACGGCCAGCACCGTCAGGCCAAAGCCCACGCCGGTGCCGATGGCGTAGAGCAGCATCAGGGTCGGGCTCGCGGCCTTGGCCAGGGCCAGCAGGCCGACGACCAGCATCCCCTGGGCGAGGATCAGCAGCCAGCGCGGATCGACCCGGTCGCCCAGCGCGCCGCCGGCCAGTCGGGCCAGGGTCTGCATCAGCGATTCCAGGCTCAGCATCTTGGCGGCGATCGCTGCCGCTGCGATCGAGGCCACGCCCGCGGCGATACCTAGCTCCGTCAGGTGGGTCACCGAGACGCTGGCCACGGTCACGCCCACCAGCAGGTGGCTGAAATAGGCGGCGACCAGGATGTAGAACTGCGGCGTGCGCAAAGCCTGGGGCACGGTCCACTCGTAGGGGGTGCGGTAGACGCGGGCGTTGGCCGGCGCCTCGCGGGCCTCCTGCTCGACTTCCAGATCGACCTCGTGGGCAGCGGCGCTCAGCCACTTGGAGCCGCCGACCATCAGGGCGCAGACCAGGCCGACGACGACGGCCAGCACGGCCTGGACGATCCAGTAGGCCCGCCAGTCATTGCCACTCATGCCCATCAGGGTCAGCGTCATCCACGGCCCGGCCGCGCCACCCAGCGAGCCGAAGGTGAAATAGACGCCGAACGGCAGGGCGCGCTTGCGAAACAGCGACGACAGCACGTGGGTGCCGGGGATCAGGGCCGCCATCTGGAAGCCGACGCCGCACGCCGCCGCCCCGACATAGTAGCTCAGCAGGCTCTCGGAATTGGCCAGCCCCAGGAACCCGGCCGCCAGCACCGCCGCGCCCAGCAGCAGCGTACCGCGCACGCCGATCCGGCGGATCAGGATGGCCGGCAGCCACGACGAGGCGCCGGTGAAGACGCCCAGCACCGAAAAGCCCAGGAACGCCTTCTCGAAGCTCCACTTCAGCTCGCCGATCATGGCCGGCAGGACGACGCCCAGCGAGCCGTAGGTCGAGGCGGTGATCAGGAACAGCAACAGGCTGAACGCCGCCAACAGCAGCCACGGGCGGAAGCGGTCCTCGTCGATTTTTGTCACGATCAGAACGTCCGCTTCAGGGTGGCGCGCCACTCCCTCCCCTTGCCCGGCAGGGCGCCGAGGTTGGCGTAGGTATCGGCGTCGGGGGTGAAATAGAACTTGTCGAGCAGGTTATCGATGTTGACCGACAGGGTGTACGGCCCACGGTTCACGAAAGCTGAAGCGTTGACCAGGGAATAGGACGGATAGCGCACGGCGTTCTGCACGGTGCCCGCCGTGCGGCTGACATGGCTGACGCCGACCGTCGCCCCGGCCTGACCCCAGTCATACCCCTTGCTGGTGTAGGTTCCATACAGGCTGACCACCGACTTCGGGATCAGAGTGTAGGCGTAGTCGCCGCTTCTCCCCGGCAGACCGGCGAAGCTCCACACGACGTAGGAGCCGCCATAGCCCTGGGCCCCGGGAACGCCCGCCGTATAGGCCGGGATGTACTGGAACGAAGCGTCCGGCCCCTTGATCGTCGTGCGCTGGCTGTTGCCGGCGAAGGTGAAGGACAGATGCTCCGACGCTAGCCAGCGGACCTCGACCTCGACGCCCTTGGCGCGCGTGCCCTGCACCACCGGCGGGGCGATGGCGCCGGTCACCTGGGTGCGGTTCTGCCTGTAGGCGGCCAACGAGCCGATCAGCGTCCCGCGCAGCAGTTGGAACTTCACGCCGGCCTCTGTCAGGTCCGAACTCGACAGCCACGAGCCGTCGGCCACGAAGTTCGGCGCGACGTCTCCGGCCTGGCTCATCTCCAGCGCGGCGGCCTTGGCGTAGCTGACATAGGGCATCAGGCCGATCGGCAGCCTGTAGGTCAGGCTGGCGTTCCAGGTCGCCTTGTTCCGATCGTCCGCCTGTTTGCCGGCGATCACATAGCTGAGAACGCCGGTGTCCTGGCTCTCGACGCTGTAGTGGTCCCAGCGGCCGCCCAGCACCAGATTGAAGCGCCCGGCCTCGATGTCGGAGGTGACGAAGACGCCGGTCTGCTTCCAGGTCGAGCGGTTGTCGTTCTCCCACTGCAGGCCGACATTGCCCGGCTCGGTGTCGAACGGGCTGTCGATCGTGTCGGTGGGCGTGGCGCCGAAGCTGATGTCGCGGCGATCGAGCGCGATCAGGCCGCTGTTGAAGCTCTCGCGTCGACGTCCCTCGAACCAGCGATGCGCGCCGCCGACCAGGGTGCGGGCGCGGACGGCGCCGACATCGGTCTGGAAGGCGTAGGTCAGGCGGATCTCGCTGACCCTGGCGTCGGTGGTGGCCGGGTAGCCGTAGGAGACGAAGCGGCGGTTTTCCAGGCGGTCGTGGAACAGCTGCAGCTTAATCGAGCGGTCCTCTCCCAGGTCCTTGGCCAGGTCGAAATAGAACGTCTGGGTGTTGGTCTTCGAGAAGTCGGCCGCGCTGATATACACCGTCCGGCGATCCAGCTTCGTCGTGCCGACGCCCGTGTCCAGGGTGTGGGCCGCATCCGTGCTGGGGAAGCCGTAGTACGGGATGTAGAGCGCGCTGGCGTAGGGATAGGCCCCGACCTCGTTGGGGGTCAGCTTGCCGTTGCGGTCGGCGTCGAGCAGCGACGTGTCGCGGCCGGTGATGTAGGTCCGGTTGTCGATCAGGTCCTGGGTCAGGCGGTTCCAGCCGGGCGTCTGCACGTCGCCGGCCGAGTGGAACACCATGCCGCCGAGCGCGGTGCTCCAGCCCTTTCCGAGATCGAAGTCGGACGAGACCTCCAGGATCTGTCGACGCGGATAGATGCCCTTGTAGTAGCCGTGGCTGTCCTCGGCCTCGCCATAGACATGCGCGCCGCCCTCTACCGCGCCCAGGTTCAAGGGCGCGCCGAACTGGCCGGTGACCAGCTTCTTGTTAAAGCTGCCGACGGTAGCGGTGATCTCGCCCTCCGGCTCGGCCAGGAAGCGGCCCTCGTCGCGGGCGGACTTGGGGATGAAGTTCACGAGGCCGCCAACCTTGCCGGCGCCATAGACCGGGGTTGGCGGTCCGCGCAGAATCTCGATCCGCGAAGCGCCGCCGATCGGGGTCGAATAGGTGCCGCGGTTCTCCACGCGCTTGAAGCCCCGGAAGTAGTTCTCGGCCAGGGTGCCCCGAATGTTGAGCGATCCGGGGACGCCGTAGAAGCTGGCGGTGTGGGTCCCCGGCGAGACCTTGGTGACGCCGTCCAGGGTCAACACCCCGTAGCGCTCCAAGGTCACGTCGCTGACCAGGCTGGCCGAACGCGGCGTCTCGATCAGCGGCTTGGCGACGCCGAACACGGTGGTGCTGGGTTGTTTCTCCAGCAGCCCCGCCTTGTCGCGCGCCACGATGACCACCGCATCGACCTGATCGGCGAGCTGGTCTTCCGCACGCGCCCCCGATGCGGTCATGCTCGAAAGAGCCAAGACGCTGGCGGACAGGAGAGCGCTTCTGGACGGCATCGGAGTTTCGGCCTTCACGCCGCAGGGCGGAAAGGCCCTGCGGTCAAGGTCCGATATCTGGGTATGTCTTGATCTTGGTCAAAAGGTCTTCTGACATTTCAGTTAGGATTGCGAAGCCGCTGTGGCGGGAAAGACGCAGGTTCGATGGGGCTAGGCCGCGCCGACGTGCGGGCGCGTCTGGGCTTCCGGCTGCACGTTTAAGATCCGCAGCATGGCGTCGCGCGAGGCCTCGGCGTCACCGCCGGCGATGACGCGGGCGACCAGGCGGTGTTCCTCGATCTCGTCGAGCAGCTCCTGCTCGGTCGCCCCGTTGAACGAGAACACCCAGAAGCGAGCCGCCTTGTGCTGCAGGGGGATCAGGATGCGGGCCAAGGCCAGGTTGCCCGAGGCGCGGGCGACCAGGGCGTGGAAGCGCAGGTCCATGGCCACCAGCGCCGGCAGGTCGCAGGTCCTGGCGGCCGCCTCGCCCTCGGCGAAGACCTCGTACATCGCCTGGGCCTCGGCCTTGGAGGCGTGCTTGGCGGCCAGGCTGGCGCAGTGCGGCTCGATCAGCACCCGGGCCTCATAGCCCTGGCGCAGCTCGACCAGGTCCAGCGGCGCGACGGTGGTGCCCGAGCGCGCCCGGCGGATCACCAGGCCCTCCAGCGCCAGGCGGCCCAGCGCGTCGCGCACCCCGGCCAGGCCGGTGTCGTAGTGCGCGGCCAGCGACTGCTCGTCCAGCCGCGATCCGGCCGGCAGCGCGCCCAGGATCAGGTCCAGCAGGATCCGCTCATAGACCTTGGTCTTCTGCAGGTCCGGCGACCAATCCTCGAGTCCCGAGGAATTGGCGACGTCCAGCACCAGGGTGCGAGCGGCGTTGAGCAAGGGCGGGGCCATGGGCGATCCGTGAGCGGCGGTCGCTGATAGGTAGTGTGAAATGTCAGGGGTGGCTAGACCGTAGATCCTCCCTCGCGTTGCGGGGGAGGTGGCCCAGAGGGCTGGAGGGGGCAGCGCGGCCGGCCTCCAGCTCGCCCCCTCAGTCACTCCGTGACAGCTCCCCCGCAACGCGGGGGAGCATCCTCAGCCTTAGAACGCCGGCACCACCGCGCCGTTGTACTTGGTCGCCAGGAACGCCTTCACATCCGGCGAGGTCAGGGCGGCGGCCAGCTTCTTGACGCGTGGGTCGTCCTTGTTGTCCGGACGACCGACCAGGTAGTTCACGTACGGGCTGGTCTTGTCCTCGGCGATCAGCGCGTCCTTGGACGGGTTCAGCTTGGCGTCCAGCGCGTAGTTGGTGTTGATCACCGCCAGGTCGACCTGGCCCAGGATACGCGGCAGGGCCGGCGCCTCCAGTTCCTTGAACTTCAGGTTCTTGGGGTTGCTGGTGATGTCCTTCAGTGTCGACAGGTCGCTGGCGTTCTTCAGGCCGATCACGCCGTTCTTGGCCAGCAGGATCAGGGCCCGAGCCTCGGTGCTGGCGTCGTTGGGAATGGCCACGGTGGCGCCGTTCGGCACCTCGGCGATCGACTTCCACTTCGACGAATAGGCGCCGATCGGCTCGACATGCACGCCGGTGATCGTCACCAGGTTCGTGCCCTTCTCGCGATTGAACTCGTTCAGATAGGGCAGCGTCTGGAAGTAGTTCACGTCGATGCGCTTCTCGGCCACCTGCGTGTTGGGCTGAACGTAGTCGTTGAACACCTTGATCTCGATGTTCAGCCCTTCGGCGGCCAGCTTCGGCTTGATGAACTCCAGCACCTCGGCGTGCGGAATGGCCGTGGCGGCCACGGTCAGGGTGTTGGGCGCGCTGGCCTTGGGCTCCTTGGGACCGCAAGCCGCGAGGGTGATCGCGGCGAGGCCGAGAACGAGGAAAGCGCGACGGGCGGCCATGAACGGCTCCATAAATCGATCTGACAGCTAGGCTTTTGCCCGCTCAGGCGTGTTGGAGGAAATCAGTTTTCCTGAGGGTGCGTCGAGCGCTGACGAAGCCGCTCCCCGAGTTAGCTTGACCCTGCCTCCAAACAGGCCGTTTGAGTAGGGATGGCCAAAGAAACCGTCCACATCGTCCAAGCCTACATCGCCGGGCGCGGCAAGGGCCTGAAGGCCGAGCAGCAGATCGGCTGCAAGACGGCGGAAGAGGCGCGCCGCAAGGCCGAGCGCCTGGCGCCGCTGCGCGAAGGCGTCGTGGCCTTCTCGGCCAGCGCCGACGTCGAGCTGGGCGACTACGACGAGAACCCGGACATCCTGTTCAAGGCCGGCCGCCTGCCGCACCCGTTCGACCAGGCTTAGTCCTCGTCGTTCGCGGCTTCCGGCACGTCCGGTTCGCCGTGGATGACCCAGTTGGCGATGAAGTCGGGCGTCTCGCCGGCCAGGGTGGTGACTCCCGCCTCGGCGACCTGGATGGCCGAGGTCTGGGGCGGCAGGGTGTAGGTGTCGCCGTCGTGCTCGCCCAGCAGGTCCAGCACGATGCCCTCGTCCTCGGTGGCGTCGATGACCACGCCGAAGAACTGCTGGCGCTCGGCCACCTCGCCGTCCTCGTCCAGGAAGGTCAGGTTCATCAGCAGGGTCTTGCCCAGCATGCTCTTGGCGAAGGCGGCGTCCCAATGGGCGTCGGTGTCGATATCGTCGGTCATCTTAGGCTCTATTTGTGCGAAACGCGGCGCACGACCGCATCGCCGATCATCTGCAGCACCTGAACCAGCACCAGCATCAGGACGACGGTGACAATCATCACGTCGGTCTGGAAGCGCTGATAGCCAAAGCGGATCGCCAGGTCCCCCAGGCCGCCCGCGCCGACAACGCCGGCCATGGCGGTATAGGAGACCAGCGCGACGGCGGTCACCGTTCCGGCCGCGATCAGGCCTGGCAGGGCCTCGGGCAGCAGCGCGCCCAGCACCACCTGACGCCGCTTGGCGCCCATGGCGAAGCTGGCCTCGATCACGCCCTTGTCGACCTCGCGCAGGGCCGTCTCCACGAGCCGCGCGAAGAACGGCGCGGCGCCCACCACCAGCGGCGGAATGGCGCCGGCCACGCCCAGAGACGTGCCCACCAGGGCCACGGTCAGCGGGATCATCACGATCAGCAGGATCACGAACGGCACCGAGCGCAGCACATTGACCAGCAGCGACAGCAGGTTGTTGGCGACCTTGTTCTCCAGCATCTGGCCCTTGCCGGTCAGGAACAGGATCACCCCCAGCGGCAGGCCGAGCGCTATGGTCAGCACCAGCGAGCCGCCCAGCATGGACAGGGTGTCGACGGTCGCGTGGCCGATCTCCGACCAATCCACATTGGCGAAGGCGGTGTTCGAGTCGCTCATCGGGCGGTCTCCCCGGAAAGTTCATCCACGCGCACGCCCGCCGCCTGGAACTGGGCGATGGCCGCGGCGACGTCGCCACCGGTCAGGGCCAGGGTCAGTTGACCATAAGGCGTCTCGCGCAGGCGGTGGATGCGCCCGCCCAGGATCGAATAGTCGACGCCGGTGGTCCGGGCGACCTCGCCCAGCACCGGCTTGTAGGTCGCATCGCCCCGGAAGGTCAGGCGCACAACGCGGCCATCGACGCCAGCGGCGGCCGTCACTTCACCATCCGCCTCGCGCACGAAGCGGCGGGCGGTGTCGCTGATCGGATGTAGGAACACCTGCTCGACAGCGCCCTCCTCCACGACCCGTCCGGCTTCGAGTACGGCGACGCGGTCGCAGACCCGGCGGACCACGTCCATCTCGTGGGTGATCAGAACGATGGTCAGGCCCAGCTCTCGGTTCAGGCCCGAGATCAGGTCAAGGATCTGCTCGGTGGTCTCCGGGTCGAGGGCGCTGGTGGCCTCGTCGCACAGCAGGACCTTGGGATTGGTGGCCAGCGCCCGGGCGATGCCGACGCGCTGCTTCTGGCCGCCCGACAGCTGGGCCGGATACTTGTGGGCGTGGGCGGTCAGGCCCACCCGCTCCAGCAGCTCGGCCGTCCGCGCCTTGACCTCGCTGGCCGGACGGCCAGCCAGCCTCAAAGGAAAACCGACGTTCTGGGCCACCGTCTTGCCCGACAGCAGGTTGAAGTGCTGGAAGATCATCCCGACACGGCGGCGCAGGGCGCGCAGCCCCTCGACGCCCAGGGCCGCCACGTCGTCGCCGTCGACGACCACGCGGCCGCCGGTCGGCGTCTCCAGACCGTTGATCAGCCGGATCAGGGTCGACTTTCCCGCGCCCGAGGCGCCGATCACCCCGAACACCTCGCCGGCGTTCACCGACAGCGAGACTCCGGTCAGGGCGGCGGGGCCGCCCGCGGAGTAGGTCTTGGAAACAGCCTCGAAGGCGATCACGTCGAGAGGGTCCTGTGGATTGGGGAGCGCTGCACTTAGGCGCTCCCCGCCCAATAGTCGAGGCTAGGGCTGCTTCACAACCGCCCCGCCCTTCATCACGAACACCGGCTTCTCCAGCACCGTGACATCGGCCAGCGGATCGCCCGAGACCGCGATAATGTCGCCGAAGCGGCCGACGGCGACCTGGCCCACGTCCTTGGTCTGGCCCAGGGCCTCGGCGGCGGTCAGGGTCGCCGCCTGAATCGCCTGCAGCGGCGTCGCGCCATAGCGAACCATGACCGCGAACTGCTTGGCGTTGTCGCCGTGCGGATAGACCCCGGCGTCGGTGCCGTAGATCATCTTCACGCCGGCCTTCAGGGCCTTCTTGAAGTTCTGCCTCTGGATCTCGCCGATATCGCGATCCTTGCGCAGATTGTCCTCCAGCACCCCGTTCTTCTTGCCCTCGGCCTGGGTGTAGTCGGTGTTGTAGATGTCCATCGAGAAGTAGGTCCCGTGCTGGACCGCCAGCTTGATCCCCTCGTCGTCGACCAGGCTGGCGTGCTCGATGGTGTCGATACCGGCCTTGATCGCCTCGCGGATGCCCGCCGCGCCATGGGCGTGGGCGGCGACCTTCAGCCCGGCCATGTGGGCCTCGTCGGCCACGGCGTGCATCTCGTCATAGGTCAGTTGCTGCTGCCCCGGCTCGTCGCCGCGTGAGAACACCCCGCCCGTGGCGCAGATCTTGATCACCTGGGCGCCGTACTTCTTCAGCGTGCGGACCACCTTCCGCGCCTCGTCGGGGCTGTCGATGTTGTAGGGGCTCTTCTCGTCCATCGACGGCGGGAAGAAGGTCGAGTCGCAGTGACCGCCGGTCGCCCCGATGGCCCAGGTCGCCGTGACGATGCGCGGCCCGATCACGTAGCCGCCGTCGATCGCCTCGCGAAGACCCACGTCGTCGAAGTCGGCCGAGCCGACATTGCGGATGGTCGTGAAGCCCGCTTCCAGCGTCTTCCTGGCGTTGGCGACCTGCACCACGCTCCAGAACCGGTCGCTGTATTCCAGGCTGTTGTAGCCGCCGATCTCGGCCAGGCCGTCGATGTGGGTGTGCATGTCGATCAGGCCCGGCAGCAGGGTCGCGCCCGGCAGGTCGACGACCTTTGCGCCCGTGGGGATCGCGTCGCCCTTCTTGCCGATGCTGGTGATGCGGCCGTCGGTGACGATCACCAGCGGATTGTCGACATACTTGCCGCTGGCCACGTCCAGCAGCCGTGCGGCGCTGACCGCTTCGACCTGCGCGGCGTTCGCCGTTCCCGCCGTCAGAAGGCCCGCCGCGGCAGCAAGAGCCGCGGCCTTGATCCCCACATGCATGTCTTTTCCGTCCCCATCCCAAACTTGAGCCGGTGACGCTAGCACCCGGACGCGCGGTGTCGAGGCCTCGGTGATGATGGCCGTCGCGATCGGCGCCGGCCTGGCTGAGTTAGGTCACTTGGACGGGGCGACCCGCCAGACGGTGTTGGAGAGATCGTCGGCGATCAGCAGGATGCGCTTGGCCGGATCGAAGGCCACGCCCACCGGTCGGCCGCGCGCATGACCCTTGCCGTCCAGGAAGCCAGTGACGAAGTCGACGGGCTTGCCGTTCGGACGCCCGCCCGCGAACGGGACCCAGACGACCTTGTAGCCGGAGAGATCCTGGCGGTTCCAGCTGCCGTGCTCGCCGACAAACGCGCCCTCCCGGAAGTCGCCGCCAAAGCCGCCGTCGCGCGCGAAACTGACGCCCAGCGCCGCCACGTGCGAGCCGAGGGCGTAGTCGGGCGCGATCGCCTTGGCCACCATGTCCGGGTTCTGGGGATGGACGCGCGGATCGACGTTCTGGCCCCAGTAGCTGTAGGGCCAGCCGTAGAAGGCCCCGTCGCGCACGGCGGTCAGGTAGTCCGGCACCAGCTGCGGCCCCAGTTCGTCGCGCTCGTTGACCACGGCCCACAAGGCGCCGGTCTGTGGCTCGATGGCTAGGGCGGTCGGGTTGCGGATGCCGCGCGCCAGGGTGCGATGGGCGCCGGTCAGGCGATCGATCTCCCAGACCACCGCCCGCTCTTCCTCGACGTCCAGGCCGCGCTCGCCGACATTGCTGTTGGAGCCGATGCCGACATAGAGCTTGGTCCCGTCGGCGCTGGCGGCCAGCGACTTGGTCCAGTGGTGGTTGATCCGCGAGGGCAGCTTGGTGACCTCGACGCCCTTTTCGGTGATCCGGGTCTGGCCCGGCTGGAAGGCGAAGCGCAGCAGGGCGTCCTGGTTGGCGACATAGAGCTGGCCATCGACGAAGGCCAGGCCATAGGGGGCGTTGAGGCCGTCGATCAGCGTCTCCTTGACCTCGGCCCGACCGTCGCCGTCGGCGTCGCGCAGCAGGGTGACGCGGTTGCCGCCCTTCACCTTGGTCTTGCCCTGGGCCTTGATGTAGCCGGCGATGATATCCTTGGGGCGGACCTTCGGCGCCTGCGCCCCGCCCGAGCCTTCGGCCACCAGGATGTCTCCGTTGGGGAGCACCAGCATCTGGCGCGGGATCTTCAGGTCCGTGGCCAGGGCCGTGACGGTGAAGCCCTTGGGGGCGAGCGGCGTAGCGCTGTCCCAGCCGGCCGGCTTGGCGATCTTCATCGGCGGCAGCAGGGTCTGCTGCTGATCCGGAAGGGGCGGCTTGCCGGCGCCCGTCTGGTCGAGACCCGGATCGCCGCGGCCGCAGGCCTGCAACGTGACCGCGGCGGCGGCGAGGAGAAGCCAGCGCTTGTTCATCGGGCGATTCCTTCGACGCGTTGTTCGGAATAGCCGATCAGCCCGGCGATGAGCGCCGCCACGGTCGAGACGATCGACAAGGTCAGGCCCAGCGATCCCACCGAACTCCAGCCGTCGTGGCTGTGCTGGAAAGCGTTGACGAGGCCGGCGATGAACATCACGGCCAGCGCCGCCAGATAGGCTAGCGCCCGCCCGCGCGAAGCGCGCCCTGGGAAGACGGCCGCGACAATGGCCCAGGCTAGCGCCAGTCCGCCGAAGAAACATCCGCCCGCGATCAGCCAGGACGAAAAGTTGGACCACTGGATGGCGGCGCTCTTCAGATAGGCGACATCCGAAGCGAGCCCAGCTGAAAACAGCGCGACGGGAAAGGCCAGGAGGATGGCGTGAAGAGGATGGAGCAACGTGGCTCTGATCCCTCGAGAAGCTGGCATGGAACTCTCCGATAGGCGGCGCGTGACGTCAGCGGCGCTGTGTGCGCGCGCTCGTTAGGGCTCATCCCGAAGGCCGGTCCGGGGCGGCCCTCGACTGGGTTCAGGCGGCGCGCGGAAACCAGCGACGCTCGCGCCCGACGGTCAGCGCCACGACGGCGGCGCCGGCGGCGACCACCAGCGCGTCCTCGATCAGGCCGCTGCGCGTCTGCCCGACGCGGGCCATCCCACGCTTGCGGCCCGCCAGGGTGAGATAGGCCAGGGGGACAGCCGTCGTGACCGCGATCGCCGCGCCGGCGCGTTCGCGGCCCCGGGGGGCCAGGGCGGCGCCCGCGATACCGGCGCTCATCACGCGGGCCAGCAGCCCCAGGAAAACCGTCCGGTCCGGCGCCGACTTCATCTTGTCGCCAAACAGCTCCCCCACGCCCATGGCCAAGGCCCCGAACTTGAACAGGGGCTGGTCGAGCAGGACGAGGTGGCCAGGCGTGGCGCGCCCCGCCAACCGGGCGGTCGCCAGGGCGGCCATGGGCGTCATGGAGCGCGCGCTGGCGACCACACCGATCAACGCGGACGGAACAAGAGAGAGAGATTTCATCCTGGCTGAACACGTCAGAGGCTATGAAGTTCACGGCCTTGTCGCGCCGAGCGGGATTTACGCCCTTGGCCGACGCCCTTCTACAGGTCCTAGGAGATCAGCCGCGAACGCTGCTCGGCGGGCGCGGTCTCGGCCCAGACCAGCAGAGCGTCCAGAGCGGGGCACAACGACTGTCCCCACTCGGTGAGATGGTACTCGACCTTCGGTGGCACCTGCGGGTGGACGATCCGCGTCACCACCCCATCGGCCTCAAGCTGTCGCAGTTGCTGGATCAGCATCTTCTGGGAGACGCCGGGGATGGCGCGTTCCAGGTCGGAGAACCGCCGCACCCGACCACCGAACAGCTGAAACAGGATCACCAGCTTCCACCGCCCTTCCAGCACCCGGATGACATTCTGGATGCTCAGCGACGCCGTATCCGCCGTATAGGACACACGCTTACTTTCAGGTGCGTACCTTACTTTTTCGTCCGTTCTTGTCATTTCGGGAGGGTGTTCACAGTTTGGGGCGGACAGCAACCTTACGCCGGAGCCCCTCGGTGTCCACTAACCTCCCCCGCCCCATCGCCGCCTATGTGGAAGCCAACGCCCGCCTTGATATCGACGGCATGCTCGCCGCCTTCGCCCCCGACGCCATCGTCAGGGACGAGGCGCGCGAGCATCGCGGTCACGCCGAGATCAGGCCCTGGATCCAGTCGGCGACCATCGCCGCGCGCGCGGTCTTCACCCCCGAAGAGTGGCGCGAGGAGGACGACGGCGCGCTGATCGTCGACGGAACCACCGCCGGCGATTTCCCGGGCAGCCCCCTGCCCTTCGCCTTCCGCTTCAAGCTGGACGGCGACGCCATCTCGGGCCTGGAGATCGCCTGATGTCCAGCCAGCAACGTGAATTCGAAGGCGTCCGCGCCGTGGTCACCGCCGGCGCCAAGGGCGCTGGCCGCGCGACGGTGGAACGTCTGCTGAGCGGCGGCGCGGCTCGACCGGGCGCTGCTGCCGCAGATGCTGGCGCGCGGTCGTCCATGTCTCGTCGATCCAGCGGACCCTGCCGCCGCCGGAGTCCACGACGGCCTATGCCGCGGCTAAGGCCGCGCTGACCACCTACAGCAAGGCCCTGTCCAACGAGATCGGCCCCAAGGGCGTCCGCGTCAACGTCGTGTCGCCGGGCTGGATTCACACCGAAGCTGCCGATGACCTGATACGCCGGATCGCCGACCGCACGGGCGGAAGTCTCGACGAGACCGAGCAAAGCATCCTAGGCGCCCTCGGCGGCATCCCCCTCGGCCGGCCAAGCCCGAGGAGGTCGCCGAGCCGATCGCCTTCCTGAGGCCGCGCTATAGCTTTTAGTCCAACCCGCACAGGAACGATGATAGGTTTGATCCTCCGGTTTCCACGCGGACCGCGGCCTTGTGATTACCCCTGAAAACCCCTACGCCACGGGCATGGGGACGTGGCGGAATCGGTAGACGCACCGGACTTAAAAACCGATCTGAAATTTCTATAATCATCTGTTTTTACTAACCTTCTTCTCTGAAAACCCGTTACTGTGGTCGATTTTTTGACCAAGAGCCGCAAGCGTGTCATCGCGATTGGGGTGGGCGTAACGCTGCGTGGAGATGATCGAGGCGTGGCCCAGGACGATCTGCGCCGCCTTCAGACCCCCTCGTCGCGTGATCTCGGTGGCTGTGTGATGGCGCAGATCATGCGCGGGTCTGGCGTCCGCGATCCCGGCTCTGTTGAGCGCCTTGCGTGACGCCCAGGAAAAGCCGCTGTAGGTGACCGGTCGCAGGCTGCCGTCCTTCATCTGCCGAAGCCATGGCGTGTCGATCCCTGCAGCGCGCGCCAGCCGAATTCTCGCGGAGAGGTCGGAGACATCCTCAGGCAACAGCGGAAGAATAGGCTCTTGGCCATGATGATGATGATCCGCACCCGCTTTCCGCTGAACTGAAAGCGGCCGTCCTTCGCGGACGAGTTCGTTGGCGCGAGGTTCGCGCCGGCCCTTTTCAGACAGCCGTCGCCTCCGGCGACGGTTCAACTTGCGTTGATCCCATCATGACCAATCCCCCATCCCGCCCGCTGAGCGCGGCGGAGGTCGAGCATTTCGTTCGCGACGGCTTCGTGAGGCTCGATAAGGCCTTCCCTCGCCCGCTGGCCGAAGCCGGTCGCGCCATCCTGTGGCGCGAGACCGGATGCGATCCCGACGATCCGGCGACTTGGACAGAGCCTGTGATCCGGCTGGGCATGCACGCCGAGCAACCTTTCAGGGACGCCGCTGGCTCACCGGTCTTGGCTGCGGCCTTCGACCAGTTGGTCGGACCCGACCGCTGGCGGCCAATGCGAGCGCTTGGGACCTTCCCAATCCGCTTCCCCTCACCAAAGGAACCGGGCGACGCCGGCTGGCACATCGACGTGAGCTTCGGAACCGAGAACCCCGATTTCCTGCAGTGGCGCGCCAATATCGCCTCCCGCGGGCGGGCTCTCCTGGTGCTGTTCCTGTTTTCCGATGTCGGCCCCGCGGACGCGCCAACTCGCATTCGCGCCGGTTCGCACCGCGACATCGCCCGCCGTCTGGCTCCAGCAGGCGAGATCGGCCTGCCGCTGGGCGAGTTAGCCGCCACTGGCTTCGAGGAGACGGCGCACCGGCGTGAGGTCGCCGCGACAGGTTCGGCGGGCACGGTCTACCTGTGCCACCCGTTCTTGGTGCACGCGGCTCAGCCGCATCGCGGCAGGCAGGTTCGCTTCATCGCCCAGCCGCCGCTCGAGCCGATCAGCGGGCTGGACCCGACCTATCCCGTCGGGCGAGCCATCGCGGCGGCGCTGAGCGGAATGGACTAGGCGCAAGCCGAAAGCGGGCGGCCCGCCACGGCCGCCCGTCATCGCTCAGCGCCAAGGTCCATCGACACGGATGGCAAGGGGGCTTCAGCCTGCGGAAGCGCTGCACCAGGAGCGGAAGTTGGCGCACCTCCGGAAGGGCGACGCTCAGGCCGTTGCGCTGTCGACCGCAAACGCCCCGTCGCTGAGATCCTGGCTGATCGTGAGCAGCCAACGACGTAACCTGGGGCCGTCCACCACCCTGCCCTGCCGGTCCCGAGGTCCGGATGACCGGATGGTCGCGTGGACCAGGGCCATTGCGAATGCCAACGCGCGGTGTGACCTTGAAGGATGCGTTTGCATCCTCGTCTCATGATCGGAAACCTACTCGGACCCGATGCCGTGGCGGCCGGTTGGCTGCTGGGTTTGGGTCTGGCCTTGCTGTTTGTCGGGTACCTGATCGCCTTCGGCGTCACCTTGGACCAGCCGTTCGTCCGGTCCGCCGGTTTCGCCGCCGTCAACACGCTGGGCGCTGGCGTCACGGGGTTGCTCTTCCAGCCCGTGCTGAACCGCCTGGTGGTGGGCCGTCGCACCCGCGGGCTGGTGTTGCTTCACCCGGTTCTGGCAGCGGCATTCTCGATCACCTGGTATTTCTGCACCTTGGCCGGCTACGCGCTGTCGCCCGACTGGCTGGACCGGGGCCTGAAGGCCGCGCCGTTCGCCCAAGGCGCGCTCAGCTGGCAGATCTTCCAGGGCGTGACGGTCTATGCGGTCCTGGCGCTGTTCACCGCCTGGCGCGCCGCCGCGCGGGAGCTGGCAGCCTTGCGTCGATCGAGCGTCGTCGCCAGTCCGCAGCCCCTCGCTCAGCCGTACGGCGCCGCCAAGCTCCCGCCGTCCGCCTCGCTCCTGATCCGCTGCGACAAGGAGGTCGTGCCCATCCTGGCCAATGATCTGATCCGGATCACCGGGGCCGACGGCTATTCGGAAGTGGTCACGCGCCAGCGCCGCATCCTGTCGACCACGCCCCTGTCGCGGTTCGAGGAAATGCTCCAGCCCGATCAGTTCGTGCGGGCCCACCGCTCGCACATCGTCCGCCTGGGCGCGGTGGCGCACGCCGAGCCGGCCGGCAACGCTCGCATGCTGCTGCACCTTGAGGACGGCGAGAGGATCATGACCAGCCGGGCCGGCGCCAAGCGGCTGCGGGAGCTGACCGTTTAACCGGCCCAGTACGTCGGTTCGGCCGCGCCCGTGTCGATTGGCGGGTTTTTCCTCGGCGGCGCTCGCTGCACGGCTAGACCCATGAGCCCGATCTCCGGCCTAGTGAGTCCTTTCATGAGCTTCAGACACCTCGGCGCGATCGCGCGCCTCGTCGTCGCGTTCCTGCTGCTCGCCAGCGTCGCGCCCGCGCAGGCAAAGCCTCGCCCGAGCCCGCTTCCGTCGGCGGCCGACGTTCGCGCGATCGACCAGATCGCCAAACGCCACCGCGTGATCACCGCCGGCATGGGTCTCATCCGCGACGGGGTCCTGGTCTGGGAGCATCATGCCGGCGAGCAGTCACCGGGCGTGCCAGCCAGCGCCGCGACGCGCTACAACGTCGCCTCGATCACCAAGACGGTCACGGCCGAGACGATCCTGCGCCTTGTCGGCCAGGGGCGCCTGTCTCTCGACGAGTCCATGGCGGCCTACTGGATCGATCCCGACCTGGCGAGCGACCCGCGTGTGAAGCTGCTCACGCCGCGCATGGCGCTGAACCACACGACCGGGCTGCCCAACTGGCGGTTCTTCCTGCGCGGCGGCAAGCTGGCGTTCCTACAGACGCCCGGCGAGCGCTACGGCTATTCCGGCGAAGGCCTGGACTATGTCGCCCGTTACGCCGAGCGGAAACTCGCCACGCCCTTTCCCGACCTCGTCGACGAGACGGTGTTCAAGCCGATCGGGATGAGCCACAGCAGCATCGTGGTGCGTCGCGGCGACACCGAAACGATCGCTCGCCCCGTCGACGAGCGCGGCGTCTTTCCCGGCTACTACTGCCGTCCGGCGGGCAAGGCCGCGTGTCGCGCCGAGGGCAGCTATGCCGCCGCCGACGACATGGTCACGACGGTGGGCGACTACGCGGCCTTCCTGCGCGCCGTGATCGACGCCAAGGGCTATGGCCCGGCCCTAGCCGCCGATCGCGATCGCATCCAGACGGACAAGGCCGACCAGCCGGTCGTCGACTGCGCCACGCTCCCGGCCGTCCCTTGTCCTGAAGCGCAGGGCTACGGCCTGGGCTTCAATGTGCTGCGCTATGGCGACGCGGTCATCCTCGAGCACGGCGGGGCCGACTGGTCGGAGCTAGCGGTGGCCTATATCGCTAAGCCGTCGCGCTCGGGAGTAATCATCTTTCTGAACGCGCCGAACCGCCGCGCCCTCACCGCCATGCCGGAGATCCTGGAGCGGATCGATCCCGGCTCACCCTTCCTGCAGGAATACCGGCGTTGGCTCGCCAACGCCCAGGCTGAGGAGGGAAAGGCCGCAGAAACACCAAAGCGCTAGGCCGCAGGGATCTGGAACGCGCCATAACCGGACATCGGCGCCGCTGCGGTATGAGGACATTTAACTCGCCGCGCTTTGATACTCAGCGAAAGCCGCCAGAAGCGCTAGCGCCCGGTCCACGTCGGCCTGGATGGTTGGCGCGCCCACGGAAAGGCGCAACGCGCCCACTGCCGCGCCGTCCAGGCTCTTGCGCAAGGCTGGAATGCTGAAGCGGCCCTCCAGGTCATCGAGCGACGCGGCGAGCGGCAGCGCATCGAAGGCGAAGGCCTTCTCAGCCGCGCCGGGATTGCAGAAGCAGCCACCCCGGATCGCGACACCGTGGTCCAACGCCACGCGCTCGACCGCCTCGTAGGCCACGATCCGCCCCTCGGCATCCAGCAGGTTGAAGGCCGCCGCGCCGCCGCGCCCCTCCATGTTGGCGGGGCCATAGAGCCGCACCTTGGGCGCGCCGTTCGGATGGCTGAGGCCGCCGATCTCGTCCAGGAACCGCTGGGTGAGCCTGTCGATATGGGCTCGCAGCGCCTCGTGCGGGATCTGATCGAGGAAGGAAAAGCCCGTCTCCAACGCCGCTATGTCCAGATAGTTGGGCGTGCCATCCTCGAAGCCCTCATGGCCCGCGCGCAGCGTGTGCCGATCGTGCTCGACCGACACGAAATCCACCGTGCCGCCCGCAAACCATGGTCGCCGCAGCCGCGCCAGGGCCGACTTTCGGGCGATCAGCGCGCCGACACCGGTCGGCAGGCCGAACAGCTTGTAGAACGAGCAGGCCACGAACGCGGCCGGATGCCGGCGCAGGCTGAGCCCTCCGCACGCCCCGGCCGAGGCCGCGTCGATCAGGACGTCGCAGCCCAGGGCGTTGGCGGTGTCGACGAGGCTGAGATCGTGTCGGACTCCGGAGAAGTTCGACTGCTGCGGGAACGCCAAGAGGCCCCGCCCGCGCACGGCTCGAAGGCGCTCGTCGCCGTGGTCAAGACGCAGCTTCGCGTTCAGCGGCAGCACTTCCACCGGCGCCGACGCTCGGCGAGCGTATTCCCGTATCCCATTGACCGAGTTGTGATTGTCGGCGGTCAACACCAGGCCGCGCTCTGGCGAGAACGGATAACTCTCTGCGACCAGCTTCAAGGCCGCCGTAGCGTTGGCGGTGAAGCAGACCTCGTACACAGCCGGGTCGGCGTCGAAGAAAGCCAGGGTCGCGGCGCGGGCGGCGTCCATCACCTCGGCGCTGTTGCGCGAGGCCAGGTGCTCGGAGTGCGGGTTACCAAACACCCCCGCCTCCAGCTGCGCCGCGTGGGACCGCGCCTGCGAGGCCCCGTAGAGGGCGGCGGCGGTGTAGTCGAGATAGGCGATCCCCGCCGCGTCCAACCGGCCGAACTCCTCGGCGCGGAAGGCCTCGAAGTCGAACGCCGGCGTCGTGATCGGTTGGCGAGCTAGCATCCGCGCCTCCGGTACGTCTTGGGCGCCACCGATTCGCCAGTGGCCTCGCCGACCTGCGGGAAGCCGCCGAAATAGCGGCTGAGATCGGCGACGGCCTCACGCTCGGCGACGGGCATGTCCGCCGGCAGCACCGGCGTCATGACCTCCGCCCACCAGTCGGCGAGGCCGCCGGGAATAAAGACCACGTCGGCGACGCCGAGCGCCTTCAGCAGCACCCAGGCCTGGCCGGCGTGCGCGCCCTCCTGCGAATAGAGCACCACCGTCTCGCCGGTCCTGAAGGTCGTGCGCACCAGCCGGTCGATCGGGAGGTTCTCGGCGGTGGGAATGCCGTCCTCGGCGAAAGCCTTGGCGTCGCGGACATCGATAACGCGCAGGCCGGATTTTCGTGCGCGAATCCAGGTCGCCAGCTGACGGGCGCTGACGTGGTCTGATCCGTCGTCGATGGCGCGGGCGATGGCGTCGAGGTCCAGGCCAGCCGGCGCAGTCCGGGAGGGGGTCCCGACGAACGGCGCCATTAGACCGAGGGCCAGCGCACCAAGACCCAGGCGTCGGGTCGTGCTCATCGCCGCGCCTCCCACCGCCCGATCGCGGCCAGCAAGCCGACGCAGGCCAAGGTGACGATGGCCACCACCACGCCGTAGGGCAGGCCGGTCAAGCGCGGCAGGGTCATCGCTCCCATCGGCGTCGCGCCGTAGAAGCGTTCCAAGCTCGGAAAGGCCAGGCCCATCGCGAACATGCCGACCAGCAGGCCGAGCACGGTCGCCGCGCCCTCGCCGCGCCCACTGGCCATGGCCACGCAGCACGTGCCGGGACATAGGCCGCTCAGCACGAAGCCGAGACCGAAGACCAGGCCGCCGACCAGCTGCGGCAGCAGAAAGGTCTCGGGCACATAGACCTCGTTCAGATCGACCAGGCCGAGCCGGTTCAGCCAGAAGGCCCCGAGCATGGCCGTCACCAGCGCGCTCATCATCACCTTCAGCACGGTGAAATCGCGCAGGAAGAACTGCCCGGCCAGCTTGGGCGGATCGCCGAGACCCGCGCGTTCCAGGGTCCAGCCGAACGCGACCCCGACGGCCGCCGCGACGAGGAGATCGCTCATGCCCACAGCCTCCGCAGCAGCGGCGCGGCCAGGAAGCCGGCGGCGAACAGGGCGATCATGAACACCCAGGCCCCAAAGCTGAGCAGCGCGCCGCCGCTGAGCGCCAGGCCGCTGGTGCAGCCCCGCGCCAGGGCCGCGCCGACGCCCATCAGGACGCCGCCCGTCATTGCGGCGACCAATCGTCCGCGGGGCGCCGGCGCCCGCTTCTTGACAAGCCGTCCGGCCAGCCAGGCCGAGAGACCCGCGCCGAGGATCAGTCCGCCAACTTCGACGACCATCCACGACGCCCAGCCGCCACTCAAATAGTCCTGGACCCAGGCGTTCCGGGTGAAGCTCCCGACCGCATGGCTGGCGACGGCGGCGAAAGCGCCGGACGCGCCCAGGCCCTGGCCGCTCAGCGCGAAACAGCACAGCAGCACCAGTCCCAGACCCACGCCTGCGAGATAAGGATCGGCGTAAGGACGCGGCGTCATCGCTCGACCGGCAGGTCACGCAGCGACCAGTCCTCGAACGAGCCGTCATAGAGCACCGCGTCGACCCCGGCCGCGCGGGCGGCCAGCAGTACGGCCGTGCCCTGCTGGCCGATGTGGCAGTAGACGATGGCCTTGTCGCCGAACTTGACGCCGGCCTTCTGGAACAGAGCCAGCAGGTCGTCCGGCCGCTTCACGGTCAGGTCGTCGTTGGTGATGCTGGTGAACGGCAGGCTACGCGCGCCGGGGATGTGGCCGCGCTTCATGTGGCCGTACGCGCCCGACGGCATCAGGCCGTCATAGAAGACCTGAGCCCGCGCATCGATCAGGGCGTAACCCGGCTTGCCGGCATTGGCGCGGACATAGTCGGCGTCGACCACCGTCGGGCGCAGCTGGATCGGCGCCAGCGCGCCGGGTTTAGCCACCGGGACCGCCTCGGTCGTTACCGCCCCGCCCCCGCGACGCCATGACTTCATGCCGCCGTCCAGCAGCTCCGCCCGCGCGCCCAGGCCCGCGCTCTGCAGCGCGAACAACACCCGCGTGGCCGGCGAGACCCAGTCGCTCCCGAAATAGACCACGACCCGTGAGCGGTCGGTGACGCCCAGCGCCTGCAGCCTGGCGCGCAGGTCCTCGGCCGACGGCATCTGCAGGCTGCGACCGCCGACGTCGACGGCCAAGTCCATCTGGCGGACGAAGCGCGCGCCGGGAATGTGGCCGGCCTTGTAGTCGTCCGCGTCGCCGACATGCAGCAGCACGAGGTCGGGATCCTTCAGGTGGCCCTTCAGCCACTCGGGCGAGATCGTCACCTCTTCGCGCGGCGCGGCCTGAACGCCGCCCGCCATCATCACGGCCGCCACGGCCGCCGCCAGAAACCGCTGTCGCATGATCTTTCCCCTTCTTCGGTGAGGACCATGGATACGGGCGCGGCGGACAGCGGGGCCGTTGGCGCGACGAAGCCGCCCCTCGCCCGACGAAACGGCCCAGGACGGGATGGGCCGCCGTGCGTGCACGGCCGGGCTTTGCTAGCTTGGCGGAATGGCGACGCTCAACGACGATCTCCGCACCCGACTGCCGCGCGGCGTGCTGTCCGACCTGGGCGGCTGGACGCTGTATCAGAGCTTCCGCACCTTCACCTGGCCGTGGCTGCTGCGGCGCGGGATCGTGTTCTGGCCGCTGGCAGTGGCGGCCGGCTCGGCCTTCGCGGCCTATCACGCCTCAAGCATGGGGACCTGGAGCGACTGGCCCCCGCTGGCCTGGCGCGCTTGCCTGGCCGGCCTGGTGACGGTCACGGCCGGCCCGGCCCTGGCGACCCTGATCCGCCACCTGCGCCCGCCGGCGATCCTGGAGCGCGTGCTGGTGATCGCGGCCATCGGCCTTGGCCTATGGATCGGACTGCTCGCCCTCTCGTGGGCTTCGCACTATCACGACCATCTGATGGAGGGTTATTCCGGCCGCTCGATGAAGGTCGGCGCCTTCGCCAGAGCCTTCGCCCAGGTCTTGCGCGCCAGCATCGACACCTCGGTCTTCGTGTGGATCTTCGCGGGCGGCGGCCTGGCGACGGTCTATTATCTGGGCGAGCGGGGGCGCCTGGCCCAGTACGCGACCCAGCATCAGCTGGAGACCCTGCGCGCCGAGCGCAGCGCGGCCGACACGCGCCTGGCCGTGCTGCAGGCTCAGGTCGAGCCCCACTTCCTGTTCAACACCCTGGCCTCGGTGCGCTCGCTGATCGCCAGCGAACCCGCGCGCGCCGCTCAGACCATCGACGCCCTGGCCGACTACCTGCGCGCCGCCCTGCCCCGCCTGCGCGAAGACCGGGTCGAGGACGCCACCCTGGATCGCCAGATCGAGCTCTGCCTGGGCTATCTTGACCTGATGCGGGTGCGGATGGCCGGACGGCTTTCCGTGCGGATCGAGGTCGACGAAGCCCTTCGCGCCCTGCCCTTCCCGCCGCTGATCCTGCTGACCCTGGTCGAGAACGCCGTCACGCACGGGGTCGAACCCAAGCCCGGCCCAGGCGAGATCACGATCGTCGCGGAGGTCGACGGTGGCAGACTGATCGTCTCGGTCGAGGACGATGGCGCGGGCCTCACGCCCGGCGTCACCCCGGGCCTCGGTCTCGCCAACGTGCGCGCCCAGCTGCAGAGCCTGTTCGGTGATCGCGCGGGCCTGGACGTCACCTCGCGTCCCGAGGGCGGCGTCAGCGCCCGCATCCACGTGCCGATCGCATGACCCAACCCTTCACTGCCCTGATCGCCGAGGACGAGGCGCCGCAGCGCCAGGAGCTGCGCGCCATGCTCGCCGACCTCTGGCCCGAGCTGACGGTCATCGCCGAGTGCGAAGACGGCCTGGAGGCGCTGGAGGCGTGGACCACGCGCGCGCCGGACATCGCCTTTCTCGACATCCGCATGCCCGGTCTCAACGGCCTGGAGGTGGCGCGGCAGGCGCCGGAGGCGGCTCAGATCGTCTTCGTCACCGCCTATGACGAGTTCGCGGTGAAGGCCTTCGAGGCCGGGGCCGTCGACTATCTGCTCAAGCCGATCCGCGCCGATCGCCTGGCCGAGACCGTGGCGCGACTGCGGGCCCGACGCACGGCGCGCAGGATCGACATGGCGGCTCTGGCCGAGGCCCTGTCCGGCCACTTCGCCCCCCGGCGGGCGATCGGCTGGATCACCGCCAGCGTCGGCGAAGTGGTGAAGATGATCGCCATCGACGACGTCCTCTGCTTCCAGTCAGAGGACAAGTACACCCGCGTCGCCACGGCCTCGGAGTCGGCCCATATCCGCACGCCGCTGAAGGACCTGGCCGCTCAACTGGATCCAGAGGACTTCTGGCGCATACACCGCAACGCCATCGTCCGCGTCGCCGCCATCCGCCAAGTCAAACCGGACGAGGACGGACGCCTGCACCTCTGGCTCAAGGGCGTCGCCGAGCCGTTTCGGGTCAGCGACGCGTTCCGTCATCGCTTCCGGGCGATGTGAAGCCAAGACGTCGTGGACAAGCATCCTGGCGACTCAATTCTCGTAAAATTGGCTCGATAAGGCGGTCGCGGTGCGCCAGGCTAGGACCCTCCCCGCGTACTCGCGGCAAAGGCTAGGCCGCACGCGCCGCCCCCATCGTGTCTCCTGGCTCAACGATCGAGACCGATATGTCGCGCAGGAGCTGGCGGAGCTCGTTGCGGAGCTTGCTTGCAGCGACGCCGGTTCGGGGACGGAGGGTCCGCGTCGCGCCGGACCAGGCGCACGGAGCGAGATAGCTTCTGGCCCAGGCGACGCCCTTCCTCTCGGCCACGGCTCGCCAGATGTCCGCCGGTCCTTCGAAATTGGTCGCTTCCGCCGTCGGACGAGTAGCGGGCGAGCCGACCGCAGGCCGGCCTTCGGCCCAGCATCCCCCGCGCAGCCAGTTCATGGGCGATTTGATGTACCGAGCGGCCCGGCCGAGCACGAGGATCGCGTAACGCCTTGCCCCTTCGATTAGAGCGTCGATGGAGGCCTCGCCGCGTTGAACAAGCCGTCGGAACGCGATCCGCGCCCCACGCTCCTCGATCTTGCTGGGATAGGCCGACCAAAACACGGTGAAGCCGGCCTCGACGTCAGGCGGCTCGCGCGCGTCTGGTTCAGTGATCGGTTCAATGATCGGTTCTTCCATATAGGGCGGCGCCAATTTGGCGGGTGACGCCGTTGAGATTGGCGAGTGGACCGCGCCAGATCGGCGGCTAGAGGCACGCTGAACGCCCGTCGCTTTGTCGACCTTTTGGCCGCTATCGCCCCGCGGGTCGCCATCAACGCCCCCGCCCTTCTCGCGACGAAGCACATAGACATAGGCGCTGTCGCTCCGGCGTCGCCCCGGCCGCACCACGCGGCTGATCCAGCCTTCGGCGATAAGCCAGCTCAAATGGCGCTCGACGGTGCGCTCGCCTTGCGAGGTCCACTCGCTGAGACGCCTGATCGAGAGAAAACAGGTCCAGGCGTCTGGGCCTCGGTCACTGGCGTGCTCGGCGAGGGCGAGCAGGACGAACTTGGCGCCGGAGCGGTCGACCGGGACGCTGAACGCCCACGTCATGGCTTGAAGCCCCATCGCTACGCCCTCGGCTCGGAGAGCGCGCGGACGACGCGCCAGACCAAAACGGGAACGTACTGTGGTCGATTTTGTGTCACGACCGCCCCAAACACCCGCCTATGTTCGCGCCTCGTTCCGGTTTTCGGGAAACGCCCGGCCTTGTGATTACCCCAGAAAACCCTTACGGCACGGGCAGCGGGGACGTGGCGGAATGGTAGACGCGCCGGACTTAAAATCCGTTGGAGCAATCCGTGTGGGTTCGAGTCCCACCGTCCCTACCATCGACGCACGCCCGCCTAACCCACGAACGGTTGCGGTCCAGGCCCGAAACCCGCAGCGCGCGATGTGACCGAAAGGCGTGCCGCGCAAGGGTCTGCCCGCCCTGCGTGAATAAGACATTTCGCATAGATTATACGTTTCTTGGGACCTCGACTCCGCTCAAGATCGGCACGGCGTTCACGTATCGCCACTCGATGAGTCGTTTCCTCCCCCACCGTCGCGTCCGAGTTTGTGAGCATGGCTGAAGACAAGACCCCCGATCCCGTCGACATTCATGTCGGTCGTCGCCTGCGCATGCGCCGCAAGGATTTGGGGTATTCCCAACAGTCCCTGGCCGACGCGCTGGGCCTGACCTTCCAGCAGGTGCAGAAGTACGAGGGCGGATCCAACCGGATCAGCGCCAGCAAGCTGCAGGCCACCGCCATGTTCCTGAAGACGCCGATCGGCTTCTTCTTCGAAGGCCTGGACGATCCGGAAGGCGCGGACACCACCGCCGCCGACCTGGCCAATGAGATGGCCCAGTTCTGGTCGCAGCCCGGCGGCCCGGAGCTGGCGCGGTCCTACGTGGCGATCGAGTCGACCGGCATGCGCAAGCATCTGGTGGACCTGGCCAAGGCCATCGCCGGCGAGGACTAGGTCCTCCGCGAACCTCAGCCCGGCTCGGCCAGCAGCTCGATGTTTTGCGCCTTGGCCTCGGTCAAGGCGGCGATGAGCTCGGCGACCGCCGCGTCCAGTTCGGCGGCGTCGCGGCCGCGCAGGACGAGGTTCGCGCCGTAGACGTCCGGCGGGCTGAAGAACGGATAGCTGCCCAGCGACATGTCCGGATGGGCCTTGGCCACCGCTTCCAGCGGCGCGGCGATCGCGCCCTCGCCGGTGCCGGTGACGCGCACGGTCTTGGCCAGCACGACCGCGCCCGTGCGCAGGCGCGGGCCGACGTCCTCCAGCATGCCGCGCATGATGGCCGGCACGCCCGCCAGCACGAAGACGTTGTCCTTCTGGAAGCCCGGCGGCCCCTGCACGGGGTTGTTCACCAGGCTGCCGCCTTCCGGCACATGGGCCATGCGGCGGCGGGCGGCGTTGGGCTCGCCCCAGCGCTCGCGCAGCATGGCCATGATCTCGGGATGCTCCGGGGCCGTGACGCCAAAGGCCTTGGCGATCGAGTCGGCGGTGATGTCGTCGTGGGTCGGGCCGATGCCGCCGGTGGTGACGACGTAGTCGTAGCGGGCCCGCAGCGCGTTGACCGCGTCGATGATCTCTTCCTCGATGTCCGGGACCACGCGGGCCTCGCGGAGGTCGACGCCGTAGGTCGCCAGGTACTTGGCGATGGCCGACAGGTTCACGTCCTGGGTCCGGCCGGAAAGGATCTCGTCGCCGATGATCATCACGGCGGCCGTGACGCGCTCGCCAACCTTGCCTTGGGTGGTGGTCATGCGTTCGATCCCTTACATCGCCTGTCGCTCTTGTTCTCCGACTTAGGCCGCACATGCTGCTCCCGCAACCGCTCGTTCATGGCCGGCTGATCAGTCGCTACAAGCGCTTCTTCGCCGATCTCATACTGGACGACGGACGCGAGATCACCGCCCACTGCCCCAATCCGGGGGCCATGCTTGGCGTCCGGGATCCCGGCCAGGGCGCCTGGGTGTCGTGGTCGGACGATCCCAAGCGCAAGCTGGCCTGGACCCTGCAATGTGTCGAGCAAGGCAACGCGCTGGTGGGCGTCAACACCCTGCTGCCCAACAGGCTGGTCGCCGAGGCGCTGGCGGCGGACGCCATCCCCGAACTGACCGGCTATACGACCATCCGCCCTGAGGTGAAGTACGCGCAGGCCAGCCGCGTCGACTTCCTGCTGACCCACGAGGACCGCCCGCCCTGCTGGCTGGAGGTCAAGAACTGTCACTTCAGCCGCACGCCGGGCCTGGCCGAGTTCCCCGACTGCAAGGCCGAGCGTTCGACCCGCCACCTGTCCGACCTCGCCGCCCAGGTCGCCGAGGGCGACCGCGCCGTGGTGCTGTTCGTCGTCCAGCGCGAGGACTGCGAGACCTTCCAGGCCTGCGCCGACCTCGACCCAAAATTCGCGGCCGGCCTGGACGCCGCGGCCAAGGCGGGCGTGGAGGTGCTGGTTTACGCTTGCGCCATGAGCCCGCAGGCCATCCGCATCGCCAGACCGATCCGCTGGGCTCATTCTCACCTAACAGCGATTTAAGCTGCAATCGGCTCGCATTTCGCTACCCATTCCGGGCGCGCGAACTGAGGGGATCGCATGAAGACGACTGTCCTGGCCCTGGCCGTTCTGACGCTCGCCCTGTGTGGGTGCGGCCCCAGCGAGCCCGGCAAGTCCGAAAGCGGCATGATGACGGGTCTGCGGGCGATCTTCGCCTTCAAGGCCTGCACCGGAAAGCTGGAGGACCGCTTCGGCCTCAAGACGATATCCAGCGTCAACTCCAACGACATGGACCCTGTCTCGACGGGCAAGCCCGGCGAATGGGACGTCAAGTTCACGGCGGACCTGACCGAGAAGGAGACCGGCCGGGTGACGCGCTACAAGGGCGTCTGCCACGTGCGCCGCGACAAGCCCACGACCCTGGACGCGGCCTTCGTCAAGGAGATCCGCCCGGCGACCGACACGGTGCGACGCATCAATCCTCAGTGAAGGCGGGGCATTGAAAGCGGACTTGGGGTTGAAATCCGTGCTAGCATGGACAGATACGCCCCTTCCGCCGACCAGATCGCCGCCCGAAACGCGGCGGCGACGCCCGAGTAGAGCATGACCCTAGACGACACCCTCGAGATCGAAGCCGAAACCCGCACGGGCCAGATCAAGATCCACACGGCCGCCGACTTCGAGGGCATGCGCAAGGCCGGCAAGCTGGCGGCCGAGTGCCTGGACATGCTGATCCCGCACGTGCGGCCGGGCGTGTCGTCGGATCACCTGGACACCCTGGCCCGCGAGTTCATCCTGGATCACGGCGCCCTGCCGGCCTGCCTGTACTATCGCGGCTACCCCAAGACGGTCTGCATCTCGCGCAATCACGTGGTCTGCCATGGCATTCCCGGCGACTGGAGCCTGAAGGAAGGCGACATCGTCAATATCGACGTGACCGTCATCGTCGACGGTTGGCACGGCGACACCTCGCGCATGTACGGCGTCGGCGAAGTGGGCCCGCGCGCCCGCCGCCTGGTCGAGATCACCTATGAAGGCATGAAGCGCGGCCTGGACGCCGTGAAGCCGGGCGCCACGCTGGGCGACATCGGCAACGCCATCCAGAGCTATGTCGAGGCCCAGCGCTGCTCGGTCGTCCGCGATTTCTGCGGCCACGGCCTGGGCCGCGTCTTCCACGACGCGCCGAACATCCTGCACTTTGGCCGTCCTGGCCAGGGCGCGGTGCTGAAGCCCGGCATGTTCTTCACCGTCGAGCCGATGGTGAACCTGGGCAAGCCGGCCGTGAAGGTGCTGAACGACGGCTGGACCGCCGTGACCCGCGACAAGTCGCTGTCGGCCCAGTGCGAGCACTCGATCGGCGTGACCGAAGACGGCTACGAAATCTTCACCGCCTCGCCGGCCGGGCTGTTCCAGCCGCCGATCGTGGGCTGACCGCCTAGCCACTAGACAACCTTGGCGCGATGCCGCCAAGATGCTCTCGCAGAGTCGGGGGCGGCATGGTCAGCGTCAAATCCTTGGGCGCCTCGGACGCCGAGACCGTCCCGTCGGCCTTGGTTCAGCCGACCAAGGCCAAGAGGGTCTCGGCCCACGCCCACCACGCCGGGCACCGCGAACGCCTTCGCCAGCGCGCCAAGATCGGCGGCTTCGTGGCCCTGCCCGACTACGAGTTGCTGGAGCTCTACCTCTTCCGCACCTATCCGCGCGGCGACGTCAAGCCGCTGGCCAAGAGCCTGCTGGCCCGCTTCGGCTCGCTGGGCGCGGTGCTGGGCGCGACGATCGAGGAGCTGGCCACCGTGCCCGGCGTCGGCGAGGCGGCGGCCATGGACATCAAGCTGCTGCACGAGGCTGCCTTGCGGGCTGGCCGCGACAAGATCTTCAAGCGGCCCGTGATCAGCTCGTGGAGCGCCCTGCTGGGCTATGTCCGTGTCGCCCTGGCCAATGAGTCGCGCGAGCAGTTCCGCGTCCTGTTCCTCGACAAGAAGAACCAGTTGATCGCCGACGAGGTGATGAACCGGGGCACGGTCGACCACGCGCCCGTCTATCCGCGCGAGGTCATGCGGCGAGCGCTGGAGCTGTCGTCCAGCAACATCATCATCCTGCACAACCACCCGTCCGGCGACCCGACCCCCTCGCGGCCGGACATCGACATGACCAAGCAGATCGTTGAAGCGGGGAAGGCGCTGAAGATCGCTGTCCATGACCACCTGGTGGTCGGCCGCGAGGGCGTGGCAAGCTTCAAGGCGCTGGGGCTGATGTAGGTGGGACGGATGCAGATCAGACAGGGTTCGGATCAGGACGTTCATTTCGCCACGGGATCAGCCAGCTTGGCTTGACGCCTTGTCGCCAGACCTTAGCGTCACGGCTCCTGTTGCTCCGGAGTCCCCGCATGCGTCGCCTGCTCACCGTTCTCCTCGGCTCGGCCGCTCTGCTGACCGGCGTCGCTCACGCGGCCGACACCAAGAAGGCTCTGGAAAAGCCCGGCGAAATCCCCAAAGCGATCAAGGCGCTGCATGACGGCTTCCTGACCCTGGACACCCACCTCGACACGCCCGAGCACTTCTCGCGTCAGGGCTGGTCGATGGTCGACCGCCACGCGGTCACCGAGGACGGCACGCAGGTCGACTTGCCGCGCATGAAGACCGGCGGCCTGGATGGCGGCTTCTACGTGATCTACACGGGCCAGGGCGAGTTGACGGCCGAGGGCTATCGCAAGGCCCGCGACTTCGCCCTGAACCGCGCGACCGAGATCCGCGAGATGGTCGCCGCCCACCCCGACCAGTTCGAACTGGCCTACACGGCCGACGACGCCGCGCGGATCAACAAGGCCGGCAAGAGCTTCGTCTTCCAGAGCATCGAGAACTCCTGGCCGATCGGCGAGGACCTGACGCTGCTGCGGACCTTCTACGCCACCGGCGTGCGCATGGCCGGTCCGGTCCACTTCCTGAACAACCAGTTCGCCGACAGCTCGACCGATCCGAAGGGCAAGATCTGGCACGGCTATTCGCCGCTGGGCCTGCGCTGGCTGGCGGAGGCCAATCGCCTGGGCATTCTGGTCGACGTCAGCCACGCATCGGACGACGTCGTCGACCAGTCGATCGCCCTGTCCAAAGCGCCGATCATCGCCTCGCATTCCGGCGCCAAGGCGATCTTCGACCATCCGCGAAACCTGGACGACGTCCGTATCAAGAAGATCGCCGACAGCGGCGGCGCCATCTGCATCAACTCGGTCTATCTGAAGGCCTCGGAGCAGCCCAGCGCGGAGCTCATGGCCGCGCTGAAGGCCCTGGGTCCGCTCGACGACGAGGCCACCGAGGCGCAGGTCAAGGCCAGGATGGTCAAGATGGCGGAACTCAAGGCCAAGTATAAGTTTCCCGCGCGCGCCAACTTCGAGATTTTCATGAGCAGCATGCTGCACACCCTGAAGATCGCGGGGCCCAAGGCCGTCTGCGTCGGCGCCGACTGGGATGGCGGCGGCGGCGTCGAGGGCCTGGAGGACGTGGCCGACCTGCCCAAGATCACCGCCCGCCTGAGGGCCGAAGGCTACAGCGACGCCGACATCCAGGCGATCTGGAGCGGCAATGTGCTGCGACTGGTCGCCGGCGCCCAGGCCTACGCCAAGAGCGTCGCGAGCAAATAGGATCTAGCGGGGCGGCCCCTCGAAGGCCGCCCGTCGCGCCGCCGCCGGGGTGTAGACCCGCGCCAAGCCGTCGGCCAGTCCCGCCCGCTCGGCCGGGGTCAGGGTGGCGGCGTAGCTGGCCAGGGCGGCCTCGACATTGCCGCGCGCCTGCAGGTCCAGGGCGCGCGCCGTGCTCAAGCGCTTGGCGACCTCGGCGGCGTCGAAGCCCGGGGAACCGAGGGCGGCAAGGGCCGCCTGCCGCTCGGCGCGGGCCTGCTGGGCCAGGGGCCTGTTCTTCTTGTTCGCCTCGCCGAGCGCCTTGCGGAACGCCTTGCGGCTGTCGGGCGAGAGCACGTCGCCGGCCGAGATCAGGGGGGGTCTGGCGGGGGCGGCCCGCGTCGCGTCCTCGACGGGCGGCGCGGCGGCCACCGGGGGCGAGACGGGCGGCGTCATGGCAGGCGCGGCCGGCGGCGCTCGAGTCGTCGCGTGATGCGCCGGCTTGGAGGGCGCCTCGGTCGGCGCAACGGGAACGACCGTCGCGGGAACGGCTGTCGCGGGGATGGTCGGCGCCGCGAGACGCGGCGCATAGGCGGTCGTGACGGTCGGCGCGACCGGCGGCGCCGTCAGACGCGCATAGCCCATGCCGGCCAGACCGCCGACCAGAAACACATTGACCACGGCCGAAGCGGCCAGGGCGATGATCCAAGGCCGCGACGTCATAGCTCTGACGGCTCCGCGATGGCGTCCTGCAGGGCCGACGAGGTGTCGACG
The DNA here is from genome assembly GCF_058681225.1 of Caulobacter sp. FV1ye6ST. Lineage (NCBI taxonomy): Bacteria > Pseudomonadati > Pseudomonadota > Alphaproteobacteria > Caulobacterales > Caulobacteraceae > Caulobacter > Caulobacter sp. FV1ye6ST. Next base: position 991,245 of record NZ_CM178733.1, on the reverse strand, counting down.
GCGGTGACGACGGGCTGTTCGGCCACAACGATCGGCGCCACGGCTTGCGGACGACCGACCGCCACGCCCACGGCGATTCCGGCGAAGGCGGCGGCCGACAGGCCCAGGGCCGCGCCCAGTCCGGCGATCCAGCGGCGGGCGGTGGTGGGCGCTTGTGGCGCGGCGGCGATCAGCCGGCCCAGCAGGGCGGCGTCGGCGCTCTGGGCGGGCGCCAGGTCCAGCAGGCGATCCAGCCGCGCGGCGGCGCTCAGCACCGGCGACAGGCGCGTCGCGTTCGACGCCAGCAGCGCGCGCGCGGCCTCGCGCTCGCCTTCCGGCCAGCGCGCGATCTCGCCGCCATAGGTTTCGGCCAGGTCCTCGAACCGCCCCATAGCCATCTCTGGCGTCATCATGACCACGCGTCCTTCATCCGCCAGCCCCCTGTAGATCCGCCAGCGACGCCTTCAGCGCCCGACGCCCGCGAGAGAGCAGGCTCTCCAGCGCCTCGACGCTGATCCCCATCAGTCCCGAGGCTTCGATATTGCCCAGCCCCTGATGGTGACAGAGCACGATCGCCTCGCGTTGGCGCGGCGGCAAGGCCGCCAGCGCCGCCTCGACGCGCTTGGACAGATCCGCGCCGATCAGGCCCGCATCCGGAGCGGGACCGGTGTCGATCTGCTCGGGCGGCGTGTCCGTCGCGATCTCTCGTCGTCGACGCAGACGGTCGTAGCAGAGGTTCAGCGCCACCCGGTGCAGCCAGGTGTCGAACTTGGCCGCGCCTGGCTTCCACCCCCGCGCCTGTTTCCAGGCGCGCAGGAAGGTCTCCTGGGCGACGTCCTCGGCCTCGCCCGAGTCGTTCAGCATGCGCCTGGCCAGGGCGAGAATGCGCGGCAGGCGTCGGTCCAGCAGCCTGCGGACGGCGGACGGGTCGCCCCGGCCCACCCCCGCCAGCAAGGCTTCGTCGGGGTCGTTCCCGTCGGAGGCCAACCGTCAATCTACCGCGCACGTCGCCATCAGACCCCGACCCTGGCCTTGCCGGGCTTGGCCTGCAATTCCTCCAGCGTCAGGACGCCGTCATTGTTGGTGTCCATTCGCTTGAACCGCCAGGCCAGCAGGGCGTCGGCTTCGGTTCGCGACAGGGAGCCGTCCTTGTCCGTATCGAAGCGGGCGAACAGGCGCTGGCCGCGCTTGCCGGCCTTGCCCGACGCCTTGGCGTCGACCTCGGCGTTCTGCTTGCGGAAGGCGGCGAACTCGTCGGGCGAGATCTTGCCGTCCTTGTTGGTGTCCAGCCGCGCGAACAGCTTGTCGCCGTTCTTGGCCTGGAACTGCTGCAGGGTCATGCCATCCGTAGCCGCGGGCGCGGCTTTAGCGGGCGCGTTCTGGGCCAAGGCGGGTGCGGCCAGCGCCAGAACGGCGCCGGCGGCGATCAGGGTGCGTACGATCATCTGTCTCAAGGTCTCCATTGGGGAAGGCCCGTCCCATCAGACTAAACGCGCGACGGCGGGGATTCCGTCGCCGATTTTCGCGAAACCTAGCCTGGCGCCTTCACGATCGCCGAATAGGCGGCGCGGGCCTCGGCCTTGGCCTTGGCCAGCTTGGGTTTCAGCGACTTGAACTGGCCGACATGCCCAGCCCTGGCCATCAGCGCCTTGAAGGCCTTGGGCTCGGCCTCCGGGTCGCCGCCGTCTTCCAGGGCCACCTTGATCAGCTGCGAGAGGTCCTGCTCCAGCCGCCAGGCGGTCTCCAGCCGGGTCAGGGCGCCGGCGTCGGCAAGGCCCGCTTCGCGCAGGGCCGCCAGGGCCTCGCCGGTGTTCTGGCGCAGGGGACCGCCCTTGGCCGCGTGGGCCAGCTGCAGGAACTGGGCGGCGAACTCGATGTCCACCAGCCCGCCGGGGACCAGCTTCAGGTCCCAGTCGCCCTTGCCCGGTCGCTCGCGCTCCATCAGCTCGCGCATCTCGACGACGTCGGCGGCGGTCTTCTTCCAGTCGCGGGGCCGGCGCAATGCCGCCTCGATCGCCCCCTCGGCCTTGGCCTTAAAGTCCGGCGAGCTGGCCCAGACCACCCGGGCGCGGGTCAGGGCCAGCAGCTCCCAGGTTTCGGCCTCGCGCTCGTAGTAGTCCTCGAACGCCGCGAAGCTGACCGCGACGGGCCCCTTGGCCCCGGACGGACGCAACTTCATGTCGACCGCATACAGCGTCCCCTCGCCGGTCGGGGCCGACAGGGCCGCGATCATCCGCTGGGTGAAGCGGGCGTAGAAGGTGTCGGCGCTCCATTCCTTCGTGGCGGAATGGGCCGCCGGCCCATCGGCGACATAGAGCGTCATCAGGTCCAGGTCGGACTTGGCCGTCATCTCGCGCGAGCCGGCCTTGCCCAGGGCGACCACGGCGACCTGGCCGGGAAAGGCCCCGCCCAGGCGCTCGGTCTCGGCCAGGGCCGCCGGCGCCAGGCCGCCGATGACCAGGTCGCCCAGCTCGGCGAAGGCCCGGCCGATGTCGCGGGCGTCGGCGCTGCCGCTCATCACCCGCACGCCGATGCGGAAGCTCTGGTCGCGGAACAGCCGCCGCGCCGCGTCCATCGCGCCTTCGAAGTCGGCCGGGTCCCACGGGGCGACAGCGGGCGTCTCGATCGGACCGAAGAAGCTGGGATCCAGCAGAGCGTCCAGCGCCGTCGGCCGCTTGGCCATGGTCGCGGCCAGGCGCGGGGCGAAGGCCATGACCTCGACGATCAATTCGAACAGGCGAGGCTGGGCCAGGAACAGCGACTGGATCTGCACGCCCGAACTCAGCGATGCGAAGAAGTCGGCGAAACGGTTGAAGGCCTGCTCCGGCGCGCCCGTGGCGTTGGCCGCGTCCAGCAGGCGCGGGGCCAGGCGGGTGAACAGCTCCCGACCCCGCTCGGTGCGGGTGGCGGCGATGTGGCCGTGGTGCCAGCCCCGGATGGTGGCGGCGACGCGCTCCTGCGACGAGAAGCCCATGCGCTTGAGCGTGGCCAGGGTTTCGGGATCGTCCTCGACGCCGGTGAACACTAGGCTGCCGAACCGCGAGGACAGCTCTTCTTCCCCCGCGAACAGGCGGCCGTAGCGCTGGTTGACGCCCTTGAGGATCTTGCCGACCGAAGCGTCGAAGCCGCGCAGATTGTCCTGGCCCCACAGGGCGGCGACCTTCTTGCGGTCGTTGTCAGACTCCGGAAGCTTGTGGGTCTGGTCGTCGGCGATCATCTGGGCGCGGTGCTCCAGCGCGCGCAGGTCCTGATAGGCCTTGGACAACCAGCCGGCGTCCTCAAGGGTCACGTGGCCGGCGGTGGCCAGCGCCAGCAGCGCGTCCAGGGTGCGCGGCCCGCGCAGGTCCGGCTGGCGGCCGCCCAGGATCAGTTGCTGGGTCTGGACGAAGAACTCGATCTCGCGGATGCCGCCGCGCCCCAGCTTCAGGTCCGCGCCCTTGGCGGTCAGGCGGTCGTCCACCTTGTAGGTGTGGATCTGGCGCTTGATCGAGTGGATGTCGGCGATGGCCGCGAAGTCCAGGTTGCGCCGCCAGATGAAGGGCTGCAGCCCCTCCAAGAAGGCCGCGCCCTCCTTGAGGTCACCGGCGGCGATGCGGGCCTTGATGTGGGCCGCCCGCTCCCAGTTCTGGCCGACGCTCTCATAGTAGTCCATGGCCGCGTCGACCGGGATGGCCGGCGGGGTCGAGGACGGGTCGGGGCGCAGGCGCAGATCGATCCGGAAGACATAACCGTCGGCGGTCCGCTCCTGCAGCACCCGGCCCAGGTGATTGGCGATCCGCACGGCCACGGCCTGCGGCTCGACGCCGTCGGCCACCTGCAGCTTCTCGGGCGCGTAGAAGATCGAGAAATCGATATCGCTGGAATAGTTCAGCTCGAACGCGCCGTGCTTGCCCATGGCGATGCAGAACAGGCCCGGCGCGGGGCCGTCCTCGCCCTCTCCCACATGCGTGAGCGCGCCGCGATCGACCTCCTGGCGGACGGCCTGGGCCAAGGCCGCCTTCAGGGTGGCGTCGGCGAAGCGGGTCAGGGCGCCGGTCACCTGGTCGAGGTCCCAGACCCCGCCCAGGTCGCACAGGGCCGTCAGAAGGTGCAGGTCAGCCTTCAATTCGCGCAAGGTCCGCCGCGCGGTCTCGAAGTCCGGCTCGGCGGCGACGGCCTCGGCGGCGGCCAGGGTCGCGGCGAGGGTCGCGTCCGGATCGCCGTCCAGGATCATCGGCAGACGCTTGCCGTCGCGCCGCGCCAGGCTGGCCAGATAGGGCGAGGCGCCGAACACCGGGGCCAGCGCCTCCCAGGCCGCGTCGACGCCGGCCATGGCCTCGCCGGTCCGCTTGGCGATCATCTCGTGGGCCCGCTCGACGGCCTTGGCGTCAAGGATCGGGCCGCAGGGGACGAGGCATTCGGATAGACGAGTCATGCCGGCACCGTGACCCGCCTTCTCGCGTGGAACAAGACTCGCCCTTGACGTTGGAAATTACAGTTGTAACCATTCAACCAGAGGAAACGGCAGGAACCGCTCCGACAATGATCGAGCTCTTCGCCCTCGCCCTGGTCCGGGCCCAGATCGCCGCCGCCGCCGCGGTGCTGCTGGTCGTGCTGCTGCGCCCGTCGGCGCGCCAGCTGTTCGGGCCGCGCCGCGCCTACGGCCTGTGGGCCATCGTGCCGGCCGCCGCCGCAGCCGCCTTCTTCCCCAGCCTGGCCGAGACCATGGAGATCGGCGATCCCGCCCGTCCGTGGGGAGCCTTGGCTTCGAAGCTCGTCCTGCTGTGGCTGGCCGGCTGCATGATCGCGACGGCCGTACTGGTCGTGCGCGAGCGCCTGTTCCACCGTCGCGTAGACAAGGGTCAGGCTGGGCCGGCCGTCGTCGGCGCCCTGTGGCCGCGCATCGTGCTGCCGTCCGACTTCGCCGAGCGCTTCGACGCCCGCGAGCGCGAGATGATCACGCTGCACGAGCGCACCCACATCAATCGCGGCGATCCGATCGCCAACCTGATCGTCGCCGTGATCGGCGTGCTGGGCTGGTGCAACCCGATGATCTACCTGGCGTCGGGCCTGGTGCGCATCGATCAGGAACTGGCCTGCGACGCCACGGTCGTGGCCCTGCGCTCCGACATCCGCGCCGACTACGCCAAGGCGCTGATGAAGGCTCAGATGAGCGCCACCGTCTCGCCCCTGGCCTGCGGCTGGGCCACCCATCCGCTGATCCTGCGCGTCTCGCTGCTGAACCGCCGCGAGCCCAGCCTGACGCGCGACATCACAGGCTTCCTGACGATGACCTTCCTGTCGCTGGCGGCCATGGGCACGGTGTGGAGCATCGCCCCGCGCGGCCCCAACGCCACCGACCTCAATCCCGGCGTGGTGGCCCAGATGGATCCCTATACCGGCGCGATCATCTGGGTGAAGGTCGAGCGCTGAGGCGCGGCCAAGCCAGGGGAGCAAGGCGATGATCGATCTGCTGGTCCTGGCGTTGATGCGCGCGCAGATCGCCGCCGCCGTCGGCGTGCTGACCGTGCTGCTGCTGCGCCTGCCGGTTCGCTGGCTGCTGGGACCGCGCCTGGCGTATGGCCTGTGGATGCTGGTCCCGACCGCCGCCATCGCCGGCCTGTTTCCGAGTATGGCCGAGACCACCCGGGCCGGCGTCGCCGCCGAGCCGCTGGGGCCGAGCCTGGCGCTGAAGTTGCTGCTGGCCTGGCTGATGGGGGCGGCGCTGCTCGCCGGCGCCATGATGCTGCAGGAGCGGGCTTTCCGCCGCCGGGCTCAACGGGGCGAAGCCGGCCCCGCCGTCATGGGCGCCCTGTGGCCGCGCCTGGTGCTGCCGGCCGATTTCGAGCCCCGCTTCAGCGCCCGCGAGCGCGACCTGATCCTGCTGCACGAGCGCACCCACATCCGCCGGGGCGATCCGGTCGCCAACCTCATCGTGGCCGGCTGCCGCGTGGCGGGCTGGTGCAATCCCATGATCCACCTCGGCGCGGCCTTCGTCCGCATCGATCAGGAACTGGCCTGCGACGCCACGGTGCTGGCGCTGCGCGACGGTATCCGCGCCGACTACGCCCGGGCGCTGCTGAAGGTCTCGCGCTTCGGCGTCGCCTCGCCCCTGGCCTGCGGCTGGGGAACCCATCCACTGGTGCTGCGCGTCGGCTTCCTAGGCCGGACCGAGCCCAGCGTCCGCCGCCAGTTCGCCGGCTATGTGCTCCTGCCGGTCCTGGCGATCGCCACCTTCGTGGGCGTGTGGACCATGGCCCCGCGTGGTTTCGACCCGCTGGCCATGTCCCCGGACGCGCTGTATGTCCCGAGCGCGGAGCATGGCTGGAGAGTGCCCAAGGCCGCCTTAGCCGACCTTAACCCAGGAACAGCTTCACGTACTCGTCGGCCGGCCGGCGGTTGATCGTGTCGTTGATCCAGAAGTCGACTACGCCGCCCTTGTCGGGCCTCGGCAGGCGCACGCCGGCCACGCGCAGGCGGTCAAAGAGGCCCTCGGCGACCTTGGGCTTCAGGGCCAGCTGACGGATATTCGAGGCGTTGGGCGCGGGCTTCAGCTTGGCGGCGCCCGCCTTCTCCAACGCGGCGAACACCTGGTCGGCGGTGGCGAAGGCGGCCTTGTGGCGGGCGTCGAAGTCGTCCAGCGCCGCCAGGGCCAGCGTCGCGCTCTCCCAGCCCTGATAAATCGCGCCGCCGAACTGGTGGCGCAGGGCGCGGGCCTTGGCGATGTCGGCCTTGGAGCCGGCCAGCACCGCTCCGAACGGCGCGTCCAGGTACTTGTAGAGCGAGACATAGACTGTATCGAACAGCGCCGCGGCGCTAGCCACGTCGTAGCTGGGCGGGGCCAGCAGCAGGCGCGCGCCGTCCAGGTGCAGGCGGATGCTCTTGGACCTGGCGTAGGCGGCGATGTCCCGAAGGGCCGACTCCTCCAGCAGCTCGCCATGGGCGCGGCGCACCGGGCTTTCCAGCGAGATGGCGCCGATCCGAAGCGGATATGGCCCGTTCTCGGCCTCGTCGACCGCGGCCTTGATCTCGTCCAGCGTCGGACCAGCGCGCCCGGGGGCCAGGTTGACCAGGTTCAGGCCGGAGAGCAGCTGGGTGGCGTCGCTTTCGTCGCGATAGAGGTGGCTCTCGTGCTGGACGATGACCCGCGTGGCGTCCCCGGCCAGGATACGCACGGCCACGTGATTGGCCAGCGTGCCGGTCGGCAGGAAGGCGCAATCCTCCTTGCCCAGCAGGGTCGCGAACCGCGTCTCCAGCTCGGCCACCGCGCCGCCGGACAGGTAGCTGTCGCGCGGCTTGCCCTTCTGGACAAGCTCGACCAGGCGGGTGGCGGTGCGCACGGCGTCGGGCGGGGCGCTGTCGCCGACCAGCCAGACGCTCCTGGCGTCGACGGGCGGAAACGGCGGAGGGGAGGCTTGCGTCTGGGCCAGCGCCAGGGATGGCGCGACGACGGCGCCGAGCAGTGATCCAGCCAGAAACTGTCGACGGTCCATCAAGCCCTCCTCAAGCCAAGACTACTCCACCCGCGGCAGCACCAGGGCGACGCGCAGGCCAGGGCCCATGCCGTTATATTCGCCCGGCCCCTCGGCCAGCTCCAGCCGGCCGCCGTGCGAGACGGCGACGGCGCTGACCAGCGACAGGCCCAGACCCGCGCCGGGCTCGCTGCGGCTGTTCTCCAGGCGCACGAAGCGCTGGACCACGCGGGGGCGGTCCGCCTCGGGCACGCCGGGGCCGGTGTCGGTGACCGAGAACTCCAGCTCGCCGGACGAGGTGCGCCGCGCCCGCAGCATGATCGCCCCGCCCTCCGGCGTATATTTGATGGCGTTGTCGAGGAGGTTGGCCAGCGCCTGGGCCAGGAACTCGCGGTTACCCTTGATCGTCAGGGCCGGGACGATCTCGGCCTTGAAGTCCAGCCCCTTGTCCTCGCACGCGAATTCGTAGAGCTCGGCCATGTCGCTGGCCAGTTCCGAGGCGTCGAACACGCGCTGGTCCGGCGCCGAGCCGGCGGCCTGCAGGCGGGCGATGGCCAGCACGGCGTTGAAGGTCTTCAGCACACCGTCGGCGTCCTGCAGCGCCGTCTCCAGCGCCGCCACCGGGTCGCCCTTGCCGTTCTCGGCGTCGATCAGGGCGACTTCCATCCGGGCGCGCAGGCGGGTCAGGGGCGAGCGCAGGTCGTGGGCGATGGCGTCACCGGCGTGGCGCAGGCCGCCCATCAGACGCTCGATGCGGTCGAGCATGTCGTTCAGGCCCTCGGCCAGTTCGTCATACTCGTCGCGCGCCCCGCGGATCTTGGCCCGGGCGTGCAGGTCGCCGGCGCGGACGTCGTTGACCACGTCGACCAGCCCCTGCATCGAGCGGCTGACATTGCGGCTGATCAGGACGCCGCCCGACAGGCCCAGCAGGATGACCAGGACCGCGGCGCCCCACAGGGCCCGGACGATCTTGCGGACATAGGCCTCGGAGGCGTCGACATCGGCCCCGACGAACAGGATCTCGCCGTGGTCCAGCCGCTGCTGCACGCCGCGCGCGGCGGCCTTGACCTCGGCGCCATCGAGATCGGTCTCGGTGACCTTGAAACTGGCCCAGGTCGGGCCGTCGCCGGTGAAGTCGCTGACCGGCGACTCCTCGATCGAGCCCGAGATGCGCTTGCCGGCCTTGTCGGCCAGGAAATAGAGGAACGGCTTTTCGCCCGTCGCCCGCTCGACGATGGTCTGGTTCAGGGCGTCGACGCCGCCCTGGCGGTAGGCCGCCTCCAGGCTCTCGAACTCGCGGCTGATCTCGGCCTGCGAGCGGCGGTTCACCTCGCCCGCCGTGGCCACGTAGATGTAGCCCAGGAACGCGCTGGCGGCCGCCGCGAACAGGACCAGGAACAGCAGGGTCAACCGGAACGGCGTGGTGCGGAGAAGGCGCGGCAGACGCATAGGTCAGGGTTTCCTACGCAGGGCCGCACCGAGATCACGGCGACCATCGATAATCCTCAGCACGTGCACATCGGCGTCATGAATCTCGTAGACGATTGTCCAGGGCGGTATGGGGAGAATGAAAAGCTCGCCATCGATGTCGACACGAGGTCGGCCAAGTCTGGGAAAATCGCCAAGGCGCTCCAACGCCCTTTCGAGCCGTTGCATCTGAGCGACCGCTACGGTCCAACCGTTGTTCCGGACAATATCGCCGAAGACACCGTCAAGATCGCGCGCGACCTCCGTCGACCTCGTGACCCGCCCCGCCATCCGCGATATCAGGACTTCAAGCCGAGCCTGAGAGTTCCCTCCGCGATGATCTCGGCGAAGCTGCGTGTATCGACTTCCCCGCGCTGGATCTGGGCCCGAGCCTCCTCCAGCGACGCCACGAACGCATCTCGATTGCGTTCTACCCAGGCGTCGAACTGAGCATCGCACGCCGCTTCGGACATCTCGAAGGCGTCGTCAGACCGCGCCACGGGTTTCGCCGGCTTGTTCATGGTTTGACCGTACCACAACCTGGCCCGAGCGCCTACGGATCGAGCCGGTAGCCGGCGCCGCGCACGGTCTGCAGCATGGCCCGGTCGAAGCCCTTGTCGATCTTGCTGCGCAGCCGCGAGATGTGGACGTCGATGACGTTGGTCTGCGGGTCGAAGTGATATTCCCAGACCTTCTCCAGCAGCATGGTGCGGGTCACCGACTGGCCGGCGTGGCGCATCATGAATTCCAGCAGCTGGAATTCGCGCGGCTGCAGGTCGATCTCCTTGCCTTGACGGTGGACCGTCCGGTTGATCAGGTTCATCTCCAGCTCGCCGACCTTCAGGGTCGTGGCGACGGCGCCGGTCTCGCGGCGGCGCGACAGGGCCTCGACACGGGCCATCAGCTCGGGGAAGGCGTACGGCTTGACCAGATAGTCGTCGGCGCCGGCCTTCAGGCCGACCACGCGGTCATTGACCTCGCCCAGGGCCGACAGGAACAGCACCGGCGTCTGGTCGCCCTCGCGGCGCAGGGTCTCGACGACGGTGACGCCGTCCATCTTCGGCATCATCCGGTCGACGACCAGGACATCGTAGCCGCCCTTCTGGGCCTCGCCCAGGCCAGCCTCGCCGTCCGGCGCGTGCTGGACGTCGTAGCCGGCCTCCGTCAGGCCGTGGGCCATGGCGGCGGCGGCCTCCAGGTCGTCCTCGATAATCAGAATACGCATCGTCAGAGCCCCTCATGCGCTCGGGCGGAATGGCGGAACGATCGACGTTCCCCCGATTCCACGCATCGCGCGATAGTTGCTCTTGCAATAGCGGTTTCGGCGAGCGCCGTAACTTAAACCTTGGACAGAAAAAGCCCCGCCGCGGAGATCCGAAGCGGGGCTGATCGTTGGCCCGCCCTCGCCCTTCGACAGGCTCAGGGTGAGGACTACCGCGGTCGCCGTGAAATCCTCATCCTGAGCTTGTCGAAGGACGAGGATTTCACGCGCCGGCCTTACGGCGCGATCTTCAGCGGCACGAAGACCGGGCGGTTCTGGCGGATCACCTTGACCAGCACGCTGGTGCGGCCGGCCTTCTTGGCCGAGGCAACGGCGTTGTTGACGTCGACGACGCTGGCAACCGCCATGCCGTTGATGTTCGCCAGGACGTCGCCCTTGGCCAGGCCCTTCTCGCCGGCGTCGCTGTCACCCTTCACGCCGGTGATCAGCAGGCCCTTGATCTCGCTGTCAATCTTGTAGGTCTGGCGCGAGGCCGGATCGATGGGGCCGAGCGTGAGACCCAGAGAGTCGACCTTCTGGGTAACGGGCTTGTCCGGGGTCTGGGCGGCGCCGCCGTCCTTGTCGCTATCGTCGTCGTTCAGGCCCAAGGCGTTCTCGGCCGGACGGGTGCCCGACTTGACGTCGACCACGCGCGGCTTGCCGTCGCGGATGATCGACATCTTGATGGTCTCGCCCGGACGGGCCTTGGCCACTTCGCGGGTCAGTTCCGAGCGGTTGGCGATGGTCACGCCGTTGACGCCGGTCAGGATGTCATCCGGCAGCAGGCCGGCCTTGGCGGCGGGACCGCCCGGGACCAGCTCGGCGACGATCGCGCCCTTCACGTCCTTCAGGCCCAGGGCCTCGGCCGACTCGGCGCTGAAGTCCTGGATGGTGACGCCGATATAGCCGCGCACAACCTTGCCGCCCGAAATCAGCTGCTTGGCGGTCGCCTCGGCGATGTCCGCCGGAATGGCGAAGCCGATGCCGACCGAGCCGCCCGACGGCGAGTAGATGGCGCTGTTGACGCCGATCACCCGGCCATAGATGTCGAAGCTGGGACCGCCCGAGTTGCCCCGGTTAATCGGCGCGTCGATCTGGATGTAGTTGACGAACGACGAGGTGTTGTCGCCCAGGTCGCGGTTGTAGGCCGAAATGATGCCGGCCGTGGCGGTGCCGCCCAGGCCGAACGGGTTGCCGATGGTGATGACCCAGTCGCCGACGCGCGGCTTGGCCTGGTTCTCGAAGTTCACATACGGGAAGTCCGCGCCCTTGGCCTTGGGGTCGATGACCTTGATCACCGCGAGGTCGGTGCCCTCGTCGCGGCCGACCAGGGTGGCCTTCAGCTCGCGGCCGTCCTTCATGACGACCTGAATGTCGTCGGCGTCGGCCACGACGTGGTTGTTGGTGACGATGTAGCCGTCGGCCGAGATGAAGAAGCCCGAACCGGCCGACTGCTGCTTCGGCGTGGCCGGCGAATCGCCGTCCTCGCCGTCCTGGCCCTGGCCCGGCTTGCCCTTCTGGCCGCGCGGCACGATGTCGAAGCCTTCGAGACCCGGGATGCGCAGCGCTTGTGGCGAGGCCTTGGAGGTCACGTTGATCTGGACGACCGCCGGCGAAACCTTCTCGAAAATATCGGCGAACGACATCGGCGCGCCCGGCGGCGGCGCGAACGACGGCGAACCGGCCACGGCCGGACGGGCCACGGGAGCCTCGGCGGCCGCCGTTCCCATGCGCATGCCCACACCGGCCAGAGCGGCGCAAGCCACGCCCGCGCCCGCGATGGCGCCCACAACGAAACCCGACTTCCTAGCGGTCATTCTCTGCTTTCCTCACCCGCGCGTCCTACGCGCGGTCCCTTTGGATCTGAGAACCTAGTCGTGACGGCGAAACGTGCAATGGTTCTCGGATTACCTTTGCGTCATTGGAACTCGCTTCTTGCGGCTCCATTTCGGCGCAATCGTGTCAATCGTCTTGCAGCAATCTAGCGACGCGGTCCTCTTCGTCGCGCGAAAGCTCTGTCTCGACGGTCTCGCGACGCCGCAGCAAGCCGACCATCAGGACGCCGCCGACCAGCAGCACCCCCACCGGAGCCAGCCACAGCGCGGCGTTGCCGGCCGAAAAGCGCGGCTTCAACAGCACGAACTCGCCGTAACGCTGCACAAGGAACGCGCGGATCTCGCGATCGCTGCGACCCGCCTTGACCTGTTCACGGACAATTCGCCGCAGGTCGCCGGCCAGTTGGGCCTCGGAGTCATCGATCGACTCGTTCTGGCAGACCAGGCAGCGGACTTCCTTGAAGAGATCGCGGGCGCGGGCTTCCTGCGCCGGATCGGGCAGACGCTCGCTGGGCTCCGACGCGCTGCCCATCAGGGCGACGGCGGCCAGCGCGACCAGCAAGGCGCGGACGCGGCTCACGACACGACCTCGCCGGCGCGGCGGCCGACGCCCAGGCGCACGCGGCGGTCGGATAGCGACACCACCCCGCCCAGGGCCATGATCAGCGGGCCCAGGAAGATCAGCCGCACCCACGGGTTCACATAGGCGCGCACCAGCCAGGCCGGCTTGCCGCCCTCGCCCGCCCGGCGCTCGCCCAACACGACATAGATGTCGTCCAGTCCGCGCGGGCAGATGGCGACTTCCGAGGTGGTCTGGGAGCCGGTCGGATAGAAGCGGCGCTCGGGCTCGGCGTGGCAGATCTCATGGCCGGCCTTGTCGAGGACCTTCACGATCCCGCGCTCGGCCAGATAGTTCGGGCCCTCGACCGTGCCGACATCGGTCAGGGTCAGGGTGTAGGCGCCCAGGGCGTGGCTGTCGTTCAGGCTCAGCGCCTGGGCGGCCTCGACGCGCCAGGCGGTCTCGAACGAGGCCCCCAGCACGAAGATGCCCAGGCCCGCATGGGCCAGGGTCGTGCCCCAGGCCCCGCGCGGCTGGCCCTTGGCGCGACGGACGCTCTCGGCGGCGGGCGCTCGGAACAGTTTCAGGCGCTCGGCCATCTCCAGCAGCGCCCCGCCCAGCAGCCAGAAGCCGAGGGCCAGACCGGCGCTGGCCAGGGCCTTGCGCGGCTGGACGACGCCGTAGGCCACGAGGCCCAGCGCGGCGGCGGCGGCCAGCACGACCCACAGCTTGCGGGCCACGCCGCGCGCGTCGCCGCGTTTCCAGGCCAGCAGCGGCCCGGCTGGCAGGACGCAGAAGGCCAGGATCATCAGCGGCACGAAGGTCAGGTTGAAGAACGGCGTGCCCACCGAGACGGCCTCGCCGTCCATGGCCTCGCGGATCAGCGGATACAGCGTGCCCAGCAGCACCACCGCCGTCGCCGTCGACAGCAGGATGTTGTTGAGCACGATGGCGCTCTCGCGGCTGACGGGACGGAACTGGCCGCCAGGGTTCAGGCCGCCGGCGCGCAGGCCGAACAGCAGGAAGCCCGCGCCGGCCGCGACGCCCATCATCATCAGCAGCAGCACGCCGCGCGTCGGGTCGACCGCGAAGGCGTGGACGGATGTCAGCACGCCGGAACGCACCAGGAAGGCGCCCAGCATCGAGAAGGTAAAGGCCGCCAGGGCCAGGAACGCCGTCCAGCCGGGCAGCGCCCCGCGCTTCTCGGTGACGATGGCCGAGTGCAGCAGGGCCGCGCCGATCAGCCACGGCATGAAGCTGGCGTTCTCGACCGGGTCCCAGAACCACCAGCCGCCCCAGCCCAGCTCGTAATAGGCCCAGAAGGCGCCGAGCGTGATGCCGACGGTCAGCAGGCTCCAGGCCGCCAGGGTCCAGGGCCGCACCCAGCGGGCCCAGGCCGCGTCGATCCGGCCCTCGATCAGCGCCGCCAGCGACAGCGAATAGACCACCGAGAAGCCGACATAGCCGCTGTAGAGGAACGGCGGGTGGACGGCCAAGGCCCAGTCCTGCAGCAGCGGATTGAGCGAGCGGCCCTCGACCGGAACGTCGACCAGGCGGGCCAGCGGGTTCGAGGCGAAGACGGTGTAGGCCAGGAACATCACGCCCAGCGCGCCCTGGATGGCGATGGCGTAGGCCCGCAAGCGCGGCGGCAGGCTGTCGCCGAAGAAGGCCATGGCCGCGCCGTACCCGGTCAGCACCAGGCACCACAGCAGCATCGAGCCCTCGTGGCTGCCCCAGGCGCCGGCCACCTTGTAGAGCAGCGGCTTGGCGGTGTGGGAGTTGGCGGCAACATTGGCCACCGAGAAGTCCGAGACCACGAAGGCGTGGATCAGGGCCGCGAAGGCCACGGCGACGGCCACGAAGGTCGCCACCGCCGCGCCGCGTCCGGCCCCGGCCAGCACCGGCGAACGCCGCGCGCCGCCCACGGCCGAGAGGCCGGTCTGGGCGACCGACAGCATCAGCGACAGGATCAGGGCGAAGGCGCCCAGTTCGACGATCATGTGGTCGGTTTTCCGTAGCTCGGCGCGCCATAGTTCGGAGGGGGCGCGCCCTCGCCGCGCCACTCGCCCTGCTTCTTCAGCGCCTTGGCGACGTCGCGGGGCATGTAGCGTTCGTCGTGCTTGGCCAGCACCTGCTTGGCGACGAAGACGCCGCTTTCATTGAACGTCCCCTCGGCGACGATACCCTGCCCCTCGCGGAACAGGTCCGGCAGGTCGCCGTGATAGCTCACCTTCGCCGTGGCCCTCTGGTCGGCGACCACGAAGTCGACATCGCCGCCGGGATGCTTGACGACGCTGCCGTGCTGGACGAGGCCGCCCAGCTGCACCTTGCGGCCGGGCGCGACGTGGGCCTCCTGGGCCTGGGCCGGCGTGTAGAACAGCGAGATGTTGTCGCGCAGGCCATACAGCGCCAGGCCGACGGCCAGGGCCAGCACCGGCGCGACGGCCAGCAGGATGGTCAGGCGACGACGCGCCTTGCGGGATTTGGGCCAGAAACTCATGGCTGGGCAATCTTCCGCGGAGGCGTGTCGGCGGCCTGGCGCAGGGCCGACAGCACCTTGGGCTGGTCCTTGAAGCGGGCGGTCGCCGAGGCCAGCGCCGCGTCGCGCTTGGCGCTCTCGCCCAGCACGGAATAGGCGCGGACCAGGCGGACCCAACCGTCGGGATCGTCGGGGGATTGAGCCAGGCGCGCGGCCAGACCTTCGACCATGCCGGCGATCATGCCCTGCACCTGCGGATTCTGATCGGCGGCTTGCTGGTCGCTGGGCAGGCGGCCCGAGGCTTCGACCTGGGCGATCTCCTGGGAGAGCGCCGCGCGGCCCGGGTCGTTGGCCGGCAGGCTGGCCGCGAGGGCGCGCCAGTCGGCGACGCCGCCGACCACGTCGCCGTCGGCGACCTTGCCGCGGCCCAGATAGTAGCGGGCGCGAATGTCGTTCGGCGCGACCTTCAGCGCCTCGCCGAAGGCCAGCTTGGCGTCGGCGCCCACCTGCCCCTTGGACTCCATGACGAAGGTCTCGCCCAGCAGGCTCCAGAGGTCGCCGCGCTTGGGCGCCAGGCGGACGGCCTTGCGCAGAGCGGCTTCGGCGCCGGGCAGGTCGCCGGCTGCGGCGCGGGCCTTGGCCAGGAAGGCCAGCGGTTCGGGATCGGTCGGCCGCTCGGCGGCGACGCCTTCCAGCACGGCGGCGATCTTGGCGGGTTCGAGCGTGGACGGGTCGGCGGCTTTCCATTCCGCCACGCGCTTGACGTAGGGCTGGTCGGCCATCTCGGGCTTGCCTAAGGCGACATACAGGCCGACGGCGGCGACGCAGGCCGCGCCGACGGCGATCACCACCGCCTTGCGGGGACCGACCCCGTCGCGCGCCCAGGTCTCGGCCTGGTCGGCCGCGGCCAGCAGGCCTCGCCCGGCCTCGGCGCGGGCGGCCTTGAGTTCGGTCTGCGCCAACAGGCCATCGATGGCCAGGCGCTCGACCTCGGCCAGACGGCGGCGATGCGGTTCAAGCCGGGCCTGGGCGTCGTCGACGGGCCGGGCGCGCGCCGCGCCCCGCAGCACCAGCCCCGCCGTCGCGGCCGACAGCCCCGCCGCGGCGATCCAGAAAGCGATCATGGCCGCGTGGTAGCCTGTTCCTGCCTCGGCCGTTAGCGGAAAAAGCGCTTAAGTGAGCCCACGGCCTTCCTTGGAGGACGGATCGGGCAAAAGGCCTAGGCGGCGATCGCCGCGGCCGCGCGTCGGCGCACGATCTCGGCGGTCTTGTCGTCGCGGGTGTAGGCGATGAAGCCGGCGGCGACGTCCAGGTACTTCACGGCCAATCCAGCGTCGCCGCCGTCGCCGGTGCGGGCGACGTGCAGGACGTCCTCGATATAGGGGTCGAGACGACTATTGAGCTTTTCCAGGACCTTGTTGCGCGACGTGCCATAGCCGGCCTTGTCGGCGCAGGAGCGCAGTTCGGCGATGAAGGCCAGCGCCGACTGGGCGCGGCGGATCAACGCCTCGTCCGGCTCCTCGGTCAGCCTGGCCGCGCCCTTGCTGGCCTTCTTGGACATCATCGAGATCGACCGCAGCGGCAGAGCCGCTTCCAGGACCTTGTCGGCCTGGTCCATTCTGATTTCGCAGGCCTTGGCCATCGCCTGCTTGTGGCGCGCCAGACGCTTTCCCCACGGGCCGTCCTTGGCGACATCGACCGACTGCTGGAACTCGACGATCTGCAGCTGGACCTTGTGGGCGGTCTGGGCGGCCTTCCGGCCGACCCGCTCGCCGTCCGAGAAGTTGAAGGTCTCGACCTCGACGATGGCGGCGTCGATCTCGGTCAGAACGCGCTCGCCGAACGCCTTGACCTCGGACGAGGCCAGGTAGCGGTCGCTGGGCCGATCCATGACCGCCGAGATCACGCGCAGGATGCGCCAGTCGTCCGGCAGGTGCGCCGACAGGATGTCCAGCAACAGCGGCCCAGCGTCCTCGCTGATCCGGCAGGCGTCGCGGTAGGCCAGGCGGGCGGCGGCCCCGCGCTCGTCCGACATGCGGCTGACCCATTCCGACAGCTTGGGCAGGCACGAGCGGGTGATGACCGAGAGTTGCAGGCACATGGCCAGCTGCTCGGGGTCGCAGATGGACCGAACGCTATCGAAGGCGGCGTTCTCGGGATCGCGCAGGCCGGCGGCGGCGGTCTTGCACAGATCGTCGAACACCTCCGGCACACCCTGTTCGAGATCCCACGGATTGCACTTGGCGGCGGCGTCGTCGATCCGCGACGGAACCTCAGCCTTCAGGGCCCGCCACAGGCGCGGCAGCACCGCCGAGGGAAACTGGACCTGGCCTTCGCGCCGCGTGGCGCACAGCGGCACGATCGGAGCCAGGATGTTGTTGCGCACGAAGCGGCTGGCGGTCTCGTCCTCGACCAGACCCCGCACCAAGGCCAGGGAGCCGGTCGCGCCGGCGCTGGACAGCGCCAGTTCAAGACTGCGCAGCGCCGCGTCCGGAGCGGTTTCCACCAGCGTCCGGATGATCTGCAATTTGTGCGCGGCGATGGCGGCCATGGTCCCCCGTGTCGGCGCAACCGATTCCGACAGGCGTCAACCATGTTAGGAACGAGGTTAAGGATTTCCGAAATCGCGTAAAATTCACGCGGACCGCATCCAGATGTCGCGGTGGGAAAGTCTTTAGCCACCAGAAGTTTAAGTCACCGCTATC
Source organism: Caulobacter sp. FV1ye6ST (assembly GCF_058681225.1). Taxonomy (NCBI): domain Bacteria; kingdom Pseudomonadati; phylum Pseudomonadota; class Alphaproteobacteria; order Caulobacterales; family Caulobacteraceae; genus Caulobacter; species Caulobacter sp. FV1ye6ST. Next base: position 973,509 of record NZ_CM178733.1, on the reverse strand, counting down.
ATCGGTGCGGCAAAGCCCGCCCCGTAACAATTGAACACAACCGAAAGTTAGGTTTCAGCCCTCGGCAGATCCAGGGTCACGCGCAATCCGCCCATCGGCGATTCACCAAGCCGCACCGATCCGCCATAGGCGCGGGTCAATTCGTCGACAATCGACAGGCCCAGACCGGATCCCGGGGCGTTTTCGTCGAGCCGTTGCCCCCGCTTGAGGGCCTGGGCGCGCGCCTCCGGCGGCAGGCCGGGACCATCGTCGTCGACGGTCAGCAGCATCCGCGCCTCGCCCGAGGGCGTCGCCTCGGCGCGGATCTTGCCCCGGCACCACTTGCCGGCGTTTTCCATGACGTTGCCGGCCAGCTCCATGAAGTCCTGCTTCTCGCCCTGGAAGCAGAGGTCCTCGGGGCAGCGCCAGTCGATCTCGATCCCCCGCCCCTCCGACTTGTCCTGGAAGATCCGCTCCAGGGTGACGGCCAGTTCGTCCAGGATAGGCTCGACCGGCGTGCGTTCGCCCGAGGTCTGCGAACGGGCGGCGGCGCGGGCCCGCCGCAGATGGTGGTCGACCTGCTCGCGCATGGTCTGGGCCTGGCGCTCGACGACCTCGGCCAGCTGACCCGGCTGTTGGGAGGCCTCGGTCAGCATCACCGACAGCGGGGTCTTCAGCGCGTGGGCCAGGTTGCCGACGTGGGTGCGCTGGCGCTCGACGACTTCCTGGTTGTGGGCCAGCAGGGCGTTCAGCTCGCGAGACAGCGGCTCCAGCTCCTCGGGATAGTCGTCGGCCAGGCGCTCGGCCTTGCCGCGACGCACCGAGGCCACCTCGCGGCGCAGACGGAACAGAGGCTGCAGGCCAAAGCGCACCTGCACCACCGTGGCCAGGATCAGGCCGCCGGCCAGGATCGCCAGGGCGACGGCGGTGACTCCGGCGAAACGGTCGGCGTCGGCGTCGATCGGGGTGCGGTCCTCGGCGGCCAGGAACACCACCGGATCGGCATAGCCCGGCAGGCGAGCCAGGATGGCGGCGGCGCGCAGCGGCTTGTCCTGTGGACCGCGCATGTTGAAGTACTGGGTCTTGCCCGGGGCGGCGTCCAGCTGGTCGATCTGCTTGGACGACAGCATCAGGTCGCTGTCGAACAGCGAGCGCGAGCGCTCGACCGGCCGCATCGCCCCGTCCGCCGACTTGTCCAGGATCACCCAGTAGCGGCCGGAATAGGCGCGGGTGGCGCGAATGTCGGTCAGCACCGGCGCGCGCAGCTGGCCCTCCTCGACGGTCGAGCCGGCATAGAGGTCGTCGGTCAGCACGGCCAGAGACTGGTCGAAGCGCCGGATGGCGGCGCTGCGGAACTGGGCGGTCAGGAACACACCTGCGATCAGCACGACCAGCAGGGTCCAGATCCCGGCGATCAGGACCAGGCGGCGGACCAGCGAGCGGCGGCGCAGGTCCAGCAAAGGGCTAGCTGTCGCTCTCGCCTGCCAGCGGCGTCAGGCGATAGCCCAGGCCCCGGACGGTCTCGATGCGGTCGGCGCCCAGCTTCTTGCGAAGACGGCCGATGAACACCTCGATGGTGTTGCTGTCGCGGTCGAAGTCCTGGTCGTACAGGTGCTCGACCAACTCGGTGCGGCCGATCACCCGGCCCTGGTGCATCATCATGTAGTGCAGCAGGCGGTATTCCAGCGAGGTCAGGCGCAGCGGCTCGCCATTGACACTGGCGCGCGCGGCGCGAGGGTCCAGGCGCAGCGCGCCGCAGGAGAGCGAGGGCGCGGCGTGGCCGGCCGAGCGGCGCAGCAGGGCGCGCAGGCGGGCCAGCAGCTCCTCGGTGTGGAACGGCTTGGCCAGGTAGTCGTCGGCCCCGGCGTCGAAGCCGGCGACCTTGTCGCTCCAGGCGCCGCGCGCGGTCAGGATCAGCACCGGCGTGGCGACATTGCCCCGTCGCCAGCGCTCCAGCACCGACACGCCGTCCACCTTGGGCAGGCCCAGGTCGAGGATGACCGCGTCATAGGGTTCGGTCTCGCCCAGGAACTGGGCTTCCTCGCCGTCCGGGGCGTGGTCGACGGCATAGCCGGCGTCGCCCAGGGTCAGCTTCAGCTGACGCGACAGGTCGGGATCGTCCTCGACGAGCAGGATACGCATGGAGACTCCTTAGCCGCCGCTAATGATCTGCCCGGTCCGCGCGTCGACGATGAAGTCGATGCGGCGGCCATCGGCGGCGGCCCAGCGCACGCGATAGTTCGAGCCTTCGAGTCCGGCGTCCAGCACGCGGCCCGGCACGCGGCGGCCGATCATGTCGATCACCCGCGACAGCGGCACCAGCTGGCCCGACTGCACGCCGCCCCGCGCCTGGTCCGACTGCGCGCGCCAGTCGGCGCCCAGCGAGTCCGGACGATGCTGCGCCGAAGCCGCGCCCGGAAGGGCTGCGGCCAGCGCGGCGGCGACGATGATGGCGCGGATCGTTTTCATGCTCTCCGGTCTAAGGGATCGCGGCTGAATGGAGACTGAACGCCCAGGTTATGAACGGGCCGCGACGTTCTGTCACGATCGGACACGCTTTACCCTTCTCCTCCCCTTTCGGGTGAGCGGAGTTCAGGCGTCCGCCTACTTCCGCTTCGGCGTGTAGGGCTTTTGATCCCGCCAGGCTTCGGCGAACTTTTCCAGGTCCTGGTCGACGGTTTCCGGCAGGGTCACCACCAGCTTGGCCAGCAGGTCGCCGCGCTTGCCCTTCGCGTCGGGCATCCCCCTCCCCTTCAGGCGGAGCGTCTGGCCGCTGTTGGACCCCTTGGGCACATTCAGCATCACATTGCCGTCGGGCGTCGGGGCCTCGACCTTGCCGCCCAGCACCGCGTCGGGGATCGAGATCGGCAGGTCCATGACCAGGGCGTCACCCTCGCGGCGATAGATCGGGTGCGGCTTGATCGAAAGCTCGATCAGCGCGTCGCCCTGCCCGCCTCGGCCGGGGCTGCCCTGGCCCTTCAAGCGCAGGGTCTGGCCTTCCTGGGCGCCGGTCGGGATGGTGACGTCGATCGTGCGGCCGTCCGAGAAGGCCACGCGCTTCTTGCCGCCCTTGATGGCGTCTTCCAGGTCGATGTCGAGACGGGCCTTGATGTCGGCGCCCTTGGTCGAGAAGCCGCCGCCGGCCTGGCCGCCGCCGAACGGACCGCGACCCCCGCCCACGCCGCCGCCTTGGCCGAACATGCCGCCGAACAGGTCCGACAGATCGATCTCCGGCCCCTCGTCACGGTGGAAGCCGCCGCGACCGAAGCCGCCGGCGTTGAAGGGGCCGTTGCCCGGTTGACCGCCGAAGCCGCGCGCGGTCTCGCGACCGTCGGCGTCGATCTGGCCCAGGTCGAACTTCTTGCGCTTCTCGGGGTCGCCGACGATGTCGAAGGCGGCGCTGACCGTCTTGAACTTCTCTTCCGCCTTCTTGTCCCCCGGATTGGTGTCCGGATGGTGGGCCTTGGCGAGCTTGCGGAACGCCTTGCGGATCTCGTCCGCGGTCGCGGTGCGGGAAACGCCGAGTTCCTGATAGGGGTCGCGCGCCAAGGAGTATCCTCTGCAGAAGTAGGCGGTTGGGTTACCGCCCTCCATCTAGAACGTCCAGCGCGCTACGCAAGTCCCGATGTGGCTAATTTACCACAACCCTGTTGTCGCGGGCGCGCCCCAGCCGTAGAGGGCGGAGCCTTGGGAGACCTCGACCCGCGCATCCGACGACGGCGCATTTGCCGCGCGCGAGGCCGCCGGGTAGACGAACGCCGGCCCTGCCATCTCGACCTCCAGCAGCACGGCCGCGCCGTCCAGCACCCGGACGCGGAAGCGCTCGGCGCCGGCCTCCAGGGGGACCTCGCCGTCCCAGACGTCGCCGCCGACGCGGGTCCGGCGGATCCAGGTGACGCTGAAATCTTCGCCGATCCAGCGCGTGCGCAGGTGCGCCGGCGTCAGCGGTCGCGAAGCGCGGGCGCTCCAGGTCGTCGTGATCTCGCTCATCGCCGCGCCCGAAGGCGGCCCGCCAGCCGGCGCGGCGCGCACCACCAGCGGGATACCGCGCTCGAACGCGGCGACCTCCATCGGAACCACCGCCGCGTCCAGCAACACCACCGGCGCGCCGGCCGGGACGGTCGCCGGGCCGACGACGCCGTCACGCTGACCGCGCAGCAGGCCCGATAGCCGCCAGACATCCGGCGCGATCAGCTCGACGCCCTGGAAGCCGATGACCTCCCAGTCGCCTGACGGCGCGCGGATCGCCAGGGCGTTGTCGCCGGCCAGGACAGCGGCCAACGGCGCCGAGGACAGGCTCCGGCCCTCCATGCGCACGGTCAGGGTCGCCGCGCGGTCCAGGCGATGCGGCGAGGCCGGCGCCAGGGCCTCCAGCGTCTGGCCCAGGGTGGCCGGCGCGACCAGGCGCGCGCGAACGCTCAGCAGGGCCGCCGAGGCGCCGGCATGGACCTCCAGCGACCGCCAGGGTTCGGCCGCCGCCGCGACGCGGGGCCGCCCATCGTCGGTCCCGTCGCCGGGCAGGTCCAGCACATGGAGCACCGGCGGCGCCGGCGGATCGCGGGGCGGAGCCGGCGTCCAGTCCACGCGACCGCTGACCCCGATCTCGGCCACGGTCGGAACCAGGGTGGCGCGCGGCCGCTCGTCGAGCTCCAGCCGCTGGATACGCCAAGTCGCGCCGTCCAGAACCAGCCGGTCGCCAGCCTCGAAGCGCAGGCCCGCCGAAGGCGACAGGCGGACGATCCGCGCGCGCCGCGCCGCCGCGTCGGCGTCCAGCATCCGGTGGGCGACGGCCTCGGCTTCGGACGCCGCCAGCACGATCGGGGCGTCGGCGTCGCGGGTCCCCCGCCCGGCCTCGCGGCGGACGATCAGCGCCCCGACCTGATAGTCGCGGGCGGCGTCCAGGAACCGCAGGCGCAGGGCCTCGGCGGCGGGGTCGAGCGCGCGGGTCTCCGTCTCGCTCGGCCCCTCGTCGGGCAGGGCCAGGTCGTCCCCCGCCAGCACCCCGACGGCGCGCCCGGCGCGGGCCAGCATCTTCACGTGATCGCCGCGCTCGACCGGATCCAGGGCGAAGGCCTCGGTCAGGGGCGTCAGCGCGTCGCGCAGCCGCATCGGCCGGTCGACGACATAGCCGCCGACGCTCCCGCCCGCCTCGCCCGGATCGATCGCCACGCCGGCCCGCGCGCCCAGGGCCTCGATCAGCTCCGGCAGCGGCGCGATGCCCGCCCGGCCAGTCAGCCAGTGGCCCAACGTCCAGTTGTCGCCATCGCTCCAGACGCCGGTCCGGGCGGGGAAGTCCGGGAACGGCCGCGCGTCCCAGCACCAGGCGCTGGCGCTCTCGATCATCGGCCCGCCATACAGCGGCGAGACCGGATTGGCGCTCGGCTCTTCCAGCCAGGCCAGCACGGTCTCCAGATAGCGCCGCTGGCCGAAGTCATCGCGCTCGCCGGTCGAATAGGGCGGCAGGCCGCTCTCGGCGCTCTTGGGATCGACGAACAGGTTGGGGGCGTTGGCGCCCTTGTCGACGGCGGGACAGCCGAACTCGGTCAGGCGGATCGGCTTGGACATCGGGATCCAGGCCGTGGGCGTCGCCGAGCGCACGCCGCCCGGCCGGTCGTGGTGCGGGTTGCTCCACCACGACTTGAGGTCCTTGGCCCGCCAGATCCAGGGTTCGCCATGGGCGCCGTCGGTGATCGGGGCGCGGACCTGGGCGTCGCGATCGGCCGGGCTGGCGTAGTACCAGTCGAAGCCCTCGCCGCCCGTCAGCCCGGCCCGCAGATAGGCCGGGTCACGCGAGCCCAGGTAACCGGCGTCCGCGTCGAGATGGACCTCGCCCTCGCGCCAGTCGGTCACCGGCGGATACCAGTCGACGCCGACGAAATCGATGTTCGCATCGGCCCACAGCGGGTCGAGATGGAAGACCGCGTGACCCCCGCCCGGCTGGTGGCCGAAATATTCGCTCCAGTCGGCCGCGTAGCCCAGCTTGGTCGAGGGACCGACCACGGCCCGGACCTCTGCGGCCAGGCTTTTCAGCTTGGCGACCGCCGGATAGGTCCCGCCCGCGCCGCGCACCGTGGTCAGGCCGCGCAGCTCCGAGCCGAGGATGAAGCCGTCGACACCGCCAGCTTGCGCGGCCAGCGAGGCCTGGTGCAGCACCATCCGCCGGAGGCCCCACGCGCCGTCGAAAAAGGCGTTCACCTGGCTGGTCGCCGCCGCCGTCCCGTCGGCTCCGGCCTCACAGGTGATCCGGCCGCGCCAGGGATAGGTCGGCGTGTCCATCAGGATGAACGGATACAGCGTCACCTTCAGCCCGCGCCGCTTCAGCTCGGCGATCGCCTGCAGCACCACCGCGTCGGCCGGCGTGCCGCCATAGGCCGGGGCGCCGTCCTTCAGCGAGATCAGGTGCGCGCCCCCGCGATCGACGCCCGCCACGCTCCAGCTGATCGGCAGGGTGTCCTTGGCCGCCTGCTCGACGCCGGGACGGATCTCGCACTGGCCGCAGCGCGGGTCGGTGCCGAACCAGGCGACAACCAGGGTCACGTGGTCAACGGCCGGCAGCTGGGCCTGCAGTTGGTCCAGCGCCACCACCAGGTCCGGCCGGCCCTCGGCGTTATGGACGCTCTCGGACGCCGTGCGGGTCAGGCCCTCGCGACGCAGCACCGCCTCGGTCGCATAGACGAACTCGCCCGCGCCGGGGATCAGGCAGACGCCCTTCAGGCGTTCTTCCAAGCCCACGGTCCCCGGCGCGCGCGGGCGGCGAAAGACCTCGAACGACAGCTGCGGCGGGCGATTGCCGAAGGCGTCCAGAGCCAGATCCTCGAACACGACGTAGGCCACGCCGCGATAGGCTGGCGCCTCGCCGTCCACAGCGGCGATCAGGGGGTCGGGAGACTGGTCCTCGGTCCCGCGATGCAGGCGCATGGTCACGCCGGTCATGTCCATGACCTTGCCGTCGGCCCAGACGCGGCCCAGGCCGTCGATCGGCCCCTCGGCCACGGCGACGGCGAACGACAGGCTGTAGGCGTAGCTGGCCGTCTTTTGCCCCTTGGAGCCGCCGACGCGGCCCTCGACCCGCTTCTCGCGGAAGCGGGCGGCCCAGATCATCTGCCCGCCCACCCGCGCGCGGCCGAACACGCAAGGCAGCGCCGCGCCCTCGGCCGCGCCGGTCAGGCGCAGCTCGGGAATGCGCGGGCCGACCTGCCGTGTGGGGCCCAGCGCATTGATCGCCGCCTGGTCGACCATCGCGCCCAGCCCCGCGCCGGCCACGGCCCCCAGAGGTCCGCCGATCGCCGCGCCGACGCTGGAGAGGATGACTTGGGCCATGCGGCCTCCTTCAGATTTGGGGGAAGCGGAACGCCGCCACGCGCCGCTCGCGCCACCAGCGGCCGAGCGCGCTCTCGACGCAGGCCCGGCCCCAATAGGCGTGGATCATGCGGTCGGCGCCGGACTGGATCGCGCAGTGCTTGGCGACCGCGCCGGGGGCCATGCGGAAGACCAGGACGTCGCCGGGCTCGGGGTTTTCCGTGGGGATGAGCCAGCGGGCGAAGGCCTCAAGCAGCAACTCGCGGCCGCCGGTCTCGGCCCAGTCGGGGCGATAGGGCGGCGGCGGTTCGGGTTCGGTCCCGTGCAGGGCGCGCCAGACGCCCCGGACCAGGCCCAGGCAGTCGCAACCGGCGTGCAGGGTGGAGGCCTGGTGGCGGTAGGGGGTGCCGAGCCAGAGGCGGGTGTGGGCAACCAGATCCTCCCCCGCGATGCGGGGGAGGTGGCCCAGAGGGCCGGAGGGGGCTAGTGCGGCTTGCGTCCAGCTCGCCCCCTCAGTCGCTCCGCGACAGCTCCCCCGCGTCGCGGGGGAGCAGCTTGGCGGCGCACTCACCGCCTCCCCCCATCATTCCGCTCGCCCTCCACCGGGTACAGCGTCAGAAAGTCCTCGCCCGGCGCGGCCGGAAAGCCTCGGAAGTTCGCCCCATTGCCGAACGTCCCGACGCAGGTCGTCCAGCGCTTGTCGCAGGTCGCTCCGGCCGGCGCGGCGATCCCGCAGCGCGCATCGCCCAGCCGGGCGTCGCAGAGCCGTGTAAAGGCCCGTCCCGCCACCCGGTCCAGCTCGGCCAGCGGTCCAGCCAGGGTCGCCTTGAACGCCTCGCCCTCGCGGCTGACCGCCGTGATGGTCGCGGTCCACAGGCGCACCAGACGCCCCGGCGCGCTCCAGTCGACCCGCAGTTCGGCGACCCGCGCGCCGTCATAGAGGCCCGCCGCCAGGTCGGCCTCGGTGATCCCGGCGTCGTCCAGCACGCCCAGCGCCGCGCCCTGGCCGGCTGCATAGCCGGCGACCGCGTCGCGGGCGCCGGGGCTCCAGCCGCCGCTGGCCCGGCAGGCGACGCCGTCGACCACCAGGTCACGGTCGTGGTCGGTGAAGCCCAGCCTGACGCCGTCGCGACGGAGCACGATCCAGGCGCGGCACAGGCGGGCCTCGTCCAGCCCTTCCGGAAGCAGGCGCATCAGACCCGCACCTCGACCAGGGCGCAGGCGGTGACCCGGCCAGCGGCGAACCCCTCCAGGGTGACGTCCAGCCGGTCGAGGTCGAAGCGCACCGGCGTGTCGAACTCGAAGCCGGCCGTGACCACCGCCCCGATGGCCGGCGCCGTGCTCAAGGTCACCACACCCGTCGTCGTATCGACGGTAAAGAGCGCGGCGACGCCGGCCACGGCGATCTTCACCGTGCCGGCCACCGGCTTGGCGATCGTCCGCGCCGCCGTCCCGTAGGCCTTGATCAACTGAAAGGTCTTGCGCGCCCCGTCGCCCACGCCGATCGCCTGGTCGCCAAGGCCGGGCTGGGCCGAGGGCGCGCACGACTTGAAGTCGGCCGGGTCGCGGAAGCGGAAGCCCGCCAGCCGCCCGCCCCGCGCCTCGAAGAAGGCGGTCAGCTCGGCGATCTCATCCAGCGGCCGGGCGGCGGTGGCGATCAGGTAGCGGCGGCGCGCCTGTGACCACGGACTGGTCCGGCGCTCGAAGCCGGACGCCAGGGCGACGACCTCGGTGCGCCGCTCGATCCCGCCCGTGCAGCCGAACGCCAGGCGCGCGGGCAGGCGCGCCTCGTGGAACTCGCTCATGGCGATCCCTCAATTCAAGAAAAGGTTTGCGGAAAAATCGGCCGCCAAGCGGAGCCATTGGCGGGCGAACGCCATTAAGTCTGCGTCATGACCCGCTTTTCACTTCAAGGACGGGTCGTCGGGCCCTACGTATGGGTTCGAGATTGGAGACCAAAATGGATTGGAAAACCCTGTTCCTGTCGCCTGAGGGCCGCATCGGCCGGCAGTCGTTCTGGATCGGCTGGCTCGTCCTGCTGGGCGTGAACGTCGCCGTGGGCTGGGTGCCGCTGGTGGGCCACATCATCGCGCTAGGCACTATCTATTCCAGCGTCTGCATCCATACCAAGCGCCTGCACGACATGGGTCAGACCGGCTGGTGGCAGGTCCTGCCCTGGGTGTTCGGCCCCCTGCTGATCATGGGCTCGGCCCTGTCGATCGGTGTGCTGCCGGCCATCGCGGCCATCACCAACGGCGAGCCGGAACTGTCGGCCCTGACGGCGCTGGGCGGGTTCTTCATCTCGTGCTTCATCGCCTTCGCGGTGTGGCTGGCCTTCACCCTGTGGGTCGGCTGCAGCAGCGGCGAGGTGCGCGAGAACAAGTACGGCTCGGCCCCGACCAATGTCGCGGCGGTAGCGATCTAAAGACCTCTGGCGCCCAGGCTGACGGCCCGCGCCAAGGCCTGGGCGATCTGGGCGTCGGAGCGGATCAGCCCCGACGCCTCCCCGCCCTGGACATTGACCGTCACCGAGATCCCACCGGCCCCGGCCGGCTCGATACTACCGGCGGCGGCCGGGCGGAACACCTCTGGCCCACGCTCCCCGACCAAGTAGCTCCCCCCGGGCAAAACCGTCCCGCCATCCGCGCGAGCGCCGGAAAAGCTCTTGCTCAGCGCCTCGCCGAGACCGCCCCCCTTCAACGCCGCCCCAGCCGCGCCCAGCACGGCGCGGGCCAGCTCCGCCAGCGACACCTGGCCGTCGGAAGCCGCGCGGGCCAGCGAGCGGGCCAGGGACGCCCCGGCCCGTGTGAACGCCTCGTCGATCGAGCGGGCCGCGCGTTCGGCCGGCGCCTTCAGGGCCTCCAACGACGCGGCGGCCTCGGCGGCGCGGGCGGGGACGGCGGACAGGCCTTCTTGCTCAAAGCTCATGGGATCTCCTCGTCGGGATAGCGGGCGATCAGCGCGGTGAGGCCCGCGCGAGTCAGGACCGGCGAGGCCGGCGCTTCGGTCAGCGCCCGCCACTCGACCAGCGACAGCCGCCAGAACGCCTCGGGCGCGACGCCCAGCCGGACGGCCAGCCGCAGCGGCTCGCGCCAGCTCATGCGGACGCGGCGAGAGCGGCGGCCAGGGCGCTGGCGGCCTCGGGGACCGTGGCGCGGACGGCGACCTCAACAGGCTCGCCGCCGCCGTCCAGCAGCGCCGCGAGCACGGCGGCGAGGTCGCTCGCGCTGAGCGTGGCGATGCGCTCCGGCAGCTGCGACCAGTCGGACAGGCCCAGCGCGGCCTCGATACGGGCCAGGGCGCCCAGCGTCAGGCACAGACGGCGGGGCGCGCCGGCCAGGGTGACCACTACCTCGCCGCGAGCGGTGTTGGGCGGGAGCATCTAGATCGCCGTGAACGTCACCGCGCCCGCGCTGGCCAGGCTCAGCGCGAAGGCCGCCTCGCCATCGTGGTCGCCGGCATATTCCAGGGCCGCCACCAGGAACGGACCTTCCAGCTGGCCGAAGTCCGGCACGATCAGCCGCCAGGTCCGGGCCGACTGGTCGAAGAAACTGGTCCGCACTTGGGCGTCGGAGGCGGCGTCTCGGAACACGCCCGAGCCCGACACGGCGACCGAGCGCACCCCGGCCCCGGCCAACAGCTCGCGCCAGCGGCCGGCGCTGTCGCTGTCGGTGGCGTCGATGGTCTTGGCGTTGAGGCTGATGGTCCGGGCGCGCAGGCCCGCGACGGTGACGAAGCCGGACGCTCCGTCGCTGATCTTCAGCAGGATGTCCTTGCCGGCTTGAGCGGCCATGAGTTTCTCCGTTGTCAGAGGGTTTCGGTCACCGCCCGCACGCGGACGATCCCGAGGGTGGTTTCGCGGTCGGCGCCGGCGAAGACGTCGGCATACGGCACGCGCAGATTGACCAGCCGCCGGCCGCTCAGCACGGGACGGGCGTCGTGCAGCGCCAGGCGAACGGCGGCGACCAGGGCCCGCGCCTCCTCAGGACCGCCGAAGCGGCTGGCGCAGGTCAGGGTCAGCAGGTGCTCGACGGCGTCGTTCTCGCTAACTGGCCGGCCCTCAGATCGGGTGACGACGACGCAGGGATAGGTCGGCAGGCGCGGCGGGCTGGCGTGGATCCGCTGGCCGGCGATCGCGGTGACGGCGGGGGCGGCCTTCAGGCTGGCGACCAGGGCGTCGATCAGGGGCTTGTCGCTCACAGCCGCGCCTTTCTGTAGGGGGCCAGCCAGGGCTCGACCAGCGCCAGGGAAGGCTCGGCCTCGTCGACCGAGGCGCGATGCTCGTAGGCGTGGGCGGCGAGGATCAGCACGCTGAGCCGCAGCGGGGCGGGGCTAGCGGGGCTGAGCGTCACGCCAGTCGCGACGGCGACGCGCGTCTCGGCGGCGTCGATCAGCAGGGTCAGCAGCGCGTCCTCCGCGGAATCGGCGACGCGCAGAAACGCCCTGGCCTCGGCCAGGGTGAGGGATTGGGGCATGGGGGGTTTCCGTAGAAAGCCCCTCCCCCTCGCGGGGAGGGGTTGGGGTGGGGGCGCCGGCTCCGCGGAAGGGGCGCTCGTCGGGGATATCGAGGCGCTGACACCCCCACCCCCTGCCCCCTCCCCGCAAGGGGGAGGGGGACCTTGGTTCGACTAGCTCGCCGCGAACTTCAGCAGCTTCACCGCATCGAAGTTCTGCACCCCGCCGCCGACGCGCTTGGTGGTGTAGAACAGCACATGCGGCTTGGCCGAGTATGGGTCGCGCAGCACCCGCACGCCGGCGCGGTCGACGATCAGGTAGCCCTTCTCGAAGTCGCCGAACGCGATCGGGCAGGTGTTGGCCGCGGCGTCGGGCATGGCCTCGATCTCGGTGACCGGGAAGCCCAGCAGGCTCGCCGACTGGCCCGGCTGCAAAGCGGCGTTCCAGATGTAGTTGCCCTGCGCGTCCTTGAACTTGCGCACGGCGCTGACCGTGCGGCGGTTCATCACGAAGCGGCCGTTCTGGCGGTACTGGGTCTTGGCCGCGTAGATCAGGTCGATCAGCTTGTCGGTCGGGTTGGACGCCGGCCAGCCGCCGGCGACGCCCGTGGCCAGATAGCCGACCTGGCCCCACGCGTACGAAGCGTCCGGCGCGGCGGTGTAGGCCAAAAGGCCCTTGGGCTTGTTGACCCCGTCGCCGGTCACGAAGGCCGTGGTCTCCTGGGCGGCGAAGGCGTCCTGCACCTCCTCGGCCAGCCACTCGTCGATGCTGACATAGGCGTCGTCCAGCAGGGCCTGGGTGGCGGCCGGGCTGGCGTAGAGCTCGCCGGCCGGGAAGTCGATCACGTCCAGGGTGGGCGCCGTGGTCTCCGGCCGTGCGGCGGTCTCGGCCACCCAGGCGGCGGCCAGACCCGTGGGCGACACGGGCTTGCGGAAGGTCCCGGCGCCGATGGTGCGGACCTGGCAGATCTCGCGCATCGGGCTGGTGGCGGCCAGGCGACGCAGGATCAGCCGCTCCAGCTCCGGCGGGGCGACATAGCCGCCGGCCGTGGCCGCGCCCTCGGACAGGCCCTTGGCTTCCAGCAGCGCGCCGGGCGTCTCGCCGGTCTTCACATAGCGGTCGAAGGCGGCCTTGCGTTCGTCGACACGCGCCAGCGGCGCGTCACCGCCAAGATCAGGCCGGCGCAGGTCCGACATCAGCCGGTCGAGACGGTCCTGGGCGCGGGCGACGGCGTCGTCGATGCGGCCGACCTTCTCCTCCAGCAGCACATCGGCCCGCTTGGTCTCGATGGCCGCCAGCCGCTGGTCGTTGGCGGCCTTGAAGCTCTCGAACGCCGACAGGACGTCAGCCAGCGCCGCGCGGGCCTCGGGCGAGGCCGCGTGTTTGGTTTCCTTCATGGGGATCTCCGTTGAAGTGGATGCTCCCCCGCTGGGGGAGCTGTCGGCGAAGCCGACTGAGGGGGTCATCTGGGCGAATGCCGAGCTGCCCCCTCCGGCCCTCTGGGCCACCTCCCCCAGAGGGGGAGGATCTTGGTCAGCTGATCGTCAGCCGCGCTTGCGGCAGCATCGGGAAGGTCACGATCGACACCTCCCACAGCTCGACGCGGGACAGCACGCGCAGGCGGTCCCGGGTGCGGGCCTTCACCTGCCGGAAGCCGATCGACAGCCCGTCCAGCGCGCCGGCCTCGACCAGGGCGGCGACGAGGCGGCCTCTCGGGGTCGCGCGCAAAATACGCCCCCGAACGAACAGGCCCTTGGCGTCCTCCACGACCTCGTCCCAAACCCCGACCGGCTCGGCCTCGTCGTGCTGGTGCAGCATGGCCACGGGCGCGCCGGCGGCCAGGCTCTCGGCGAAGGCTCCGGCGGCGGTGACGTCGTCATTGAGGTCGCGGGTCCAGAACAACGAGGCGTAGCCCTCGATCTTCAGGTCATCGCTCATCGCGATCGCTCCAGCTTGGCCTCGATGCGGTCCAGCGACTGGCGGGTGGCGGTCGCCTGCTCCTCCAGCCGCGCCAGGCGTTCGGCGACCGGCGCCTGGGCCTCGAGACGGCGCTGCATGTCGTCGATCCGGGCCGAGGCGCGACCGGCCCACATCAGGGCGGCCGCCGCTTGCAGGAAGACGGTGACGCAGAGACCCAGCGACACCTGGCGGTCGAACCGCCAGCGGCTCACCGGCGCGCTCAATGTTCCAGCCCCGCCAACCGCCGGCGCTCGGCGTCGGTGAGGAAGCTGGCGCCCTGCAGCCGGCTCCACAGGGCGTCACGCTCGGCCGACAGGGCCGGCACCGCGTCCAGGTCCGGCGCGATCCTGGCGCCGGGGAACTTGCCGGCCAGCCAGCCGGTCAGGGCTCGCGCCGCCCGCTCGGCGAGAGGCGCGACCGTCCCGCGCCAGAAGGCGGCGTTGGCCTCGCGATAGTTGGCGTAGGTGTTGTCGCCGGGAATGCCCAGCAGCTGCGGCGGAACCCCGAACGCCAGAGCGATCTCGCGGGCGGCGGCGTGCTTGCCCTCGGTGAAGTCCATCTCGGCCGGGGTCAGCGACATGGCCCGCCAGTCCAGGCCGCCCTCCAGCAGCAGCGGCCGGCCGGCATTGGCGGTCCCTGAGTGCGCGGAGGCCAGCTCGGTCTTCAGCCGATCGAACTGCTCGTCGGAAAGCCGGTCGCCGGCGTCCTTCGAGGAATAGACCAGCGCCCCCGACGGCCGGGCCGAATTGTCCAGCAGGGCCTTGTTCCAGGCGCTGGAGGCGTTGTGGACGTCGATCGCGAAGGCGGCGGCTTCCAGAGGCGAGAAGCCGTAGTGGTCGTTGGTCGGGTTGAAGAGCTTGAGGTGCAGCACCGGCAGCCAGCCGTCGGCGTCGCGGGCGATCCGCGCCGTGCGCCCGGCGGCCTGGTAGTCATAGGCCAGCGGCCAGCCGCGCGGTCCCGGGACGACGGTCATCCGGTCGGGGCGCAGAGCGTAGAGCTCGGTCGGCGCGCCGTCGCCGGCCGCCTCCAGATAGGCGTTGCCGGCCACCTGCAGGCCGCCGAAGAACGCTTCCATCAGGTCAGGCCCGCCCTGCTCGGGATTGGGCCGGTCCAGCAGGCGCTTGAGCGGATGATCGTCGGCCCGCTGGCCCTCGACGAACACCGCCAGCGGCGTCGACGCGGCGGCCTCGGCGATCAGCCGCACGCAGCGATAGGCCACGGGATTCTTGGCGAAGCCTTCGCTGGCCAGCGCGCCATAGTCGCGAGGCGTCCATTGCGGCCGCCCGCCGGTGGTGAGGGCGATCAGTTGCGCGGCGCGGGAGTCTTTGGTCTCGCGCGGCGGGCGGGGTTTGAAGAGGGGCATGATGATGGGCTCCGATTTCGGAGTTGAGAACAAATAGTGAACAATTTAGGGTGGCGTTAGGCGACTGGAACAACCTCTCCTCCCCCTTTGGGGGAGGGGGACCGGCGAACGCCGGTGGAGGGGGACAGCACGGGAGACCCGAAGAATGGAGCAAACCAAGCCCGAAACCGTGACCCAAGCCCGCCGCCTGCGCCGACAGATGTCGCCGCCGGAAGCCCGGCTCTGGAGCGCCCTCAGACGCGGCGGCCTCGACGGCCTGAAGTTCCGTCGGCAGCATCCCTTTGGACGCTGCGTGCTGGATTTCTACTGCGCGGCTCTACGCCTGGCGGTCGAGGTGGATGGGTCCGACCACACGCTCGACAGCCGGCCAGAGCGCGACGTCACGCGGGATCGATGGCTGCTTATTCAGGGCGTCAGAACGTTGCGGATTCCGGCGCACGAGGTGATGGACTCCGTGGACAGCGCGGTCAGCGCGATCCGGGCGTTCATCGCGGAGGAGCGGCGCGGTCCCCCTCCACCGCCGTTCGGCGGTCCCCCTCCCCCAAAGGGGGAGGAGAGGCAAAGCCCGACGCGGTAGAGGCGTCCTCCTCTCCGCCCCGCTTGGGGGCGGAGAGACCTGCGTCAGCAGGTCAGGTGGGGGCCTGTGCTGGGTCACAGCGCCCGCAACCTCGGCGCCTTCCGCCCGCCCAGCATCAACTCGCTCACCGCCCACACCAGCGCATCCGCGCGGTCGGGACTGTGCTCGAGATCGCCGGAGCCCAAGGCCATCAACTCCTCTTCCAGCGCCACGAACGCGCCGCAGTGGAGCACGCGGCCCTGCTCGTACAAGGCCGCCACCGGCTCGGCGCGAGCCCGCTTGCCCACGCTCGCGCGGACCAGCTTCACGCGGCACGGCGGATCGGCCTGCGCCAGCACCGAGCGGACCATGTCGCCGCCCTGGTTGGCCTCGGCCACCAGGGCGGCGGCGGTCCAGGCGCGCGCGGCGGCCACGGCCCTCGCGGCCCAGCCGGCGGGCGAAAGGCCTCGCGCGGTCTCGTCAGCCAGCACGAAGGCCCGGTCGTCGCGGCGTCCCACGACCACGATCCCGCAGGCGTCGCCGGTGGCGGTGGCCGGCGGGTCCACCGCCACCACCACGCGGTCGAAGCGCGCCGGCTTCGCCGCCCGGCAGCGCGCCAGGTCCTCGGCCCGGAACAGGCCGCCGTCGGTCTCGACGATGATCCCGTCCAGCTCCTGGGCGGCCAAGCGCGTGCCGCCATAGAGGGTTTCCAGCGTCCGCAGGAACGCCGGCGCCAGGTTGCTCGCATTGGCCGAAGTCCCGGCCCGGGTCATGGCCACGCCCGGTTCGGCGATCAGGGTCTTCAGCGCCTTGATCGGCCGGGGCGTCGAGGTGACGACCAGGCGCGGATCCTCGCCCAGCCGCAGGCCGAAGCGCAGCATGGCCAGGGTCTCGGTGGGCTTGGGCCAGGCGCAAAACTCGTCGGCCCAGGCGGCGTGGAACTGCGGCCCGCGCAGGCTGTCGGGGTCTTCGGCCGAGAAGGCGTAGGCCGTCGCGCCGTTGGGCCAGACCAGGCGCCGGCGGGAGGCTTCCCAGCGGGGGCGGGCATCCGGCGGCGAGAGAGCGCGAAGACCGGACGGGCCTTCGATCATCACCTCGCGGACGTCGTGAAAGGTCGGTCCGACCAGGGCCAGCCGTCCGCCGGCCTCCGCCTGCTCGATCATCCAGGCCGCGCCGGCGAAGGTCTTGCCCGCGCCGCGTCCGCCCAGGAACAGCCAGGTTGCCCAGGCGTCAGGGGGCGGGAGCTGATGGTTTTCCCTGAACCGCAGGGTCGGCAGCCACCGCTCGATCAGACTTGGCGAGCTCGCGAGCAGCCATGCGTTTAAACTCGAGGGATCCGACAAACTTGTCCATGCGCTCGCGCACCTTGGCGTGAAGTTCGGCGATACGCTCGGGGGTCCATCGGGAGTCGTCATCATTCATCGCGCTCTCCTCGGCGTCCGGGGCGGTGTCGCGCTGGCGACCCGGCAGGGCGGCGATGGCCTTCACGGCCCGCGTCCCGGTCCCACGGAACAGTTTCAGGTAACGGCCGGCCTTGGAGATCTCTCCGGCGGCCTTGACGCGGGCCTCGCCCGACTTGCCCTCTGCGGCGTCGACGGCTTCGACCACGGAAACAGCGTAGAACGCCGCCACCATGTCCTCGACCGCGACCAGCAGGGCTTCGATCTCTTCGCTTCTTCCGGCCATGACACAAAGGTACGGCGCCAGCGGGCTCCGATGATCCAGCGGACCATAAAAGTGACAAGCCGTTGATTTCACGGCTTTCCGTTTCGCCAACGCCGGGGATTCAGCGGCTCCGATCCCCGTGCTTGACGCCAGGGGCGGCTCGACAGGACCGCGGTCGGCCGACATGCTGCGTCGCAACAACGAACACAGGGGAGCGACCATGACCGACCTCAGCGGAAGAACCGTGCTGATCACCGGGGCCTCGTCCGGCATCGGAGCGCACCTGGCCCGCCGCGCCGCCGCCGCCGGGGCCAAGGTCGCGGTGGCCGCCCGCCGCGCCGACCGGCTGGCCGACCTGGTCGCCGAGATCGGCCCCGACGCGGCGGCCTTCTCGATGGACGTCGAGGACGAGGGCTCGATCATCGCCGGCTATGACGCCATCGAGGCCCGGTTCGGCGCCCCCGACGCGGTGATCGCCAATGCCGGCATCAGCATCCAGGGCCTGGCCTTGGACATCGCCGCCGAGGATTTCGACAAGGTCATGGGCGTCAACACCCGGGGCGTGTTCCTGACTGCCCGCGAGGGGGCGCGGCGGATGATCAAGGCCGGCTCGGAAGCCAGCGCGCGGGGGCGGATCCTGCTGGTCGCCTCGATCGGGGCGCACAAGGCGCTGCCGGGGCTGACGGCCTACTGCACGTCCAAGGCCGCCACCGCCATGCTGGGCAAGAGCCTGGCGCGGGAGTGGATCCGCAAGGGCATCAACGTCAACGTCCTCTGCCCGGGCTACATCCGCACCGAGCTGAACAGCGACTGGTTCGACAGCGAGGGCGGCCAAAAGCTGGTGGCGGGCTTCCCGCGCCGGCGGCTGATGGCGGAGGAGGACCTGACCGCCACGGCCCTCTACCTGTGCTCCGACGCGGCGCGGGCGGTGACGGGGAGTGTGTTCACGGTGGACGACGGGCAGTCGATCTAGGGGCGGCGATACAGCCACGCCCCCGGCAACCCCATCCGCACGCTCGCCTCATAAGGCGGCGCGCCCGGGATCGGGGTCCGGTCGGCGAGCCTCGCCGCCGCGCGGATCAACGGCAGCTCCAGCGGCCGCGGCAGCCATTCGCGCCCGAGCCCTAGCACCGCCCTCACCTCGCCTGGCACGAGCCCCACGGCCGCCCGGATCAGCGGATGCTGCAGGCGGCTCAGCGGCCCGGCGACCCTGACCTCGCGCATCAGCGCCAGGAACTCCAGCACGATCCCCGACCGCTCCAGCCTCGGCAGCATCGCCGCCAGCTGGGACTCCCAGGCGGCTTCGGATGTCGGGGCGCCCAGGGCTCCGTAGAGCCGCGCGGCCGGTCCCGCCTCGGCGTAGAACCGGTCGCGGTCGGTCGCCGACAGCGGCGCGACCAGGCTATGATAGGCGCTCAGGAACCCAAAGCTGGCCGTGGCCTGCACCCAGTCCAGCAGCGCCACGTCCGAGGCCCGGTAGGCCTCCCCGCCGGGCGTCACGCCGCCGACCCGCGCGTGCTGGCGCCCGACCCCGGCGATCATCGCCTCGGCCGTCGAGCGCGCGCCATAGACCGTGACCATGGCCGCCAGCCCCGTGCGCTTCAGCCGGGCCACCGGGTCGGCGCGGAAGCTGGAATGCTCCCACACGCCGGTCCGCACGCGCGGCTCGGCCAGCTCCAGGATCACCGCCGTCACCCCGCCGACGAACAAGGCGACCGGGCTCTTGAACACCCGCCACGACACCGAGTCCGGGGCGGCCAGGGCCGGCTCGCCCGCCGGAACGGTAAAATCCACGCGCGGCGCCCCCGGACTTTCTAACAGGGTTTTGGCCATCAAGGCCTTGGCGGCGTCGGCGAAACGGGCTTTCAAGGGCGCCTCCGGCACGGTTCAGCCCTTTCTACGCCTGATCCCGCCGATGCGCGCATGGACTTGTCATGTTAGCGCTCCCATCTATACCGACTGAAACCACTAACCGCGGGACGACGAACGTGCATCTGACGGGCGAGCTTCTGATCGGCGGCGAAAGCCGCAAGGGAACCAACGGCGAGATCAAGGGCGTCAATCCGGCGACGGGCGAGACCCTGGAGCCCGCGTTCGGCGGCGCGACCAAGGCCGACATCGACCAGGCCGCGGCCCTGGCCGCCGAGGCGTTCGGTCCTTACCGGTCCCTGCCCTACGAGACCCGCGCCACCTTCCTGGAGGCTATCGCCGAGCATATCGAGGCGATCGGCGATGACCTGATCGTCCGTGTCATGGCCGAGACCGGCCTGCCGCGCGCCCGCCTCGAAGGCGAGCGCGGCCGCACGACCGGCCAACTACGCCTGTTCGCCAGCGTTCTGCGCGACGGCGGCTTCCTGGAGGCCCGCATCGATCCCGCCATGCCGGACCGCAAGCCGCTGCCGCGTCCCGACCTGCGCCTGCGCAACGTGCCGCTGGGCCCGGTGGCGGTGTTCGGGGCCAGCAACTTCCCGCTGGCCTTCTCGGTGGCCGGCGGCGACACCGCCTCGGCCCTGGCGGCCGGCTGCCCGGTCATCGTCAAGGCCCACCCGGCTCACCCCGGGACCTCGGAGCTGATCGGCCGCGCCATCCAGGCCGCCGTCGCCTCGGTTGGCCTGCACCCGGGCGTGTTCTCGATGATCCACGACAGCGGCTATGAGATGGGCGTGGCCCTGGTCGCCGATCCGCGCGTCAAGGCCGCCGGCTTCACCGGTTCGCGTCGCGGCGGTCTGGCCCTGATGGCCGTCGCCCAGGGCCGGCCCGAGCCGATCCCGTTCTATGCCGAGATGAGCAGCATCAATCCGGTCATCCTGCTGCCGGCCGCCCTCAAGGCGCGCGGCGACAAGATCGCCCCGGACTTCGTGTCCGCCCTGACCCTGGGCGCCGGTCAGTTCTGCACCAATCCCGGCCTGATCCTGGCCATCGACGGCCCCGAGCTGGACGCCTTCGTCGAAGCCGCCGGCAAGGTGGTCGAGGCCGCTCCGGCCGCCGTCATGCTGACCCCCGGCATCTGCCAGGCCTTCGCCCACGGCGTCGACGCCCTCTCTGCGGACAAGGCGGTCACCACCGTGGCGCGCGGCCTGCCCGGCGCGGACGGCAGCCACACCGGCCGCGCGGGCCTGTTCAGCGTCAAGGCCGCCGACTTCCTGGCCAATCCGCACCTGCACGAGGAGGTGTTCGGCGCCGCCTCGGTGGTCGTCCGCGCCGCCGACCAGGCCGAGCTGGCCAAGGTCATCGACGCCCTGGAAGGCCAGCTGACCATCGCCCTCCACCTGGAAGAGGCCGACCACGCCCTCGCCGGCGCCCTGCTGGCGGCCCTGGAGCTGAAGGCCGGCCGCATCCTGGTCAACGGCTTCGGCACCGGGGTGGAAGTGGCCAACGCCATGGTCCACGGCGGTCCGTTCCCGGCGACCAGCGACGCCCGCGCGACCTCGGTCGGCACCCTGGCCATCGCCCGCTTCCTGCGCCCGGTCAGCTACCAGAACCTGCCCGAAGCGCTGCTGCCGGCGGAGCTGCGGACGGAAAACCCGCTGGGCATCGCGCGCCGGGTCGATGGCAAGGTGAAGCTGGCTTAGGCCGGGAACTCCATTTCTCCTCCCCTCTTGGGGGAGGGGGACCGCCGAACGGCGGTGGAGGGGGTCAGCGCCGCGCCAATTTAGGCCCGCGCGGTCCCCCTCCGTCACGGCGCGTATCCGCGCCGCGCCGCCTCCCCCAAAGAGGGAGGAGAACCCCAACACTTAAGCATCCACTTGACCATCTTTACACGCCCCGATACTTAACCACATGCCTAACCATCAGCCCTCGCTTGACCTCATGTTTCAAGCCCTCGCGGACCCCGCGCGGCGCGACATGGTCGAGCGGCTCAGCCGAGGCCCTGCCTCGGTGAGCGAGCTGGCGCGGCCGCTGGACATGTCGCTGCCGGCGGTCATGCAGCACCTGGCCATGCTGGAGGCCGGCGGGATCGTGGCCTCGGAGAAAGTCGGCCGGGTGCGCACCTGCCGGATCAACCCCGACGTCCTCGGCCTCGCCGAACAGTGGATCCACCAGAGGCGCACCCAGTGGGAGCGGCGCCTCGACCGGCTGGGCGATTTCCTTTCCTTGGAGATCCGGGCCGCGGAAGATGGGGACTCGAAATGACCGCCAGTTCTAAAGTCGAAAGAAACGCCATCCACGCCACCTTCGTCGTCGAGCGGCTCTATGCCGCCGCGCCGGGCCGGGTGTTTTCCGCCTTCGCCGATCCGGAGAAGAAGAAGCAATGGTTCAAGGGGCCCGACGAATGGGGTCCGCCGGATCAGAGCTTCGACTTCCGCGTCGGCGGCGAGGAGCACAGCATCGGCGGCCCGCCGGGTGAACCCAAGCACCGGTTCTACAACCGCTATCTGGAGATCATCCCCAGCGAGCGGATCGTCTATGCCTACTGGATGCACCACGGCGAGCCGCTGGCCTCGGCCTCGGTGGCGACCATCGAGTTTCGGCCAGAGGGCGACAAGACGCGGGTGGTGATCACCGAGGTCGGGGCGTTCCTGGACGGCTATTACTCGGCGGAAGGCCGCGAGCACGGGATACGGTGGCAGCTGGATGCGATCGCCCCCATCGTCGAAGGCTGAAGCACGGCTCTCCTCCCCCTTCATGGGGGAGGTGGCTCGCCGCGAAGCGCGGCGAGACGGAGGGGGCTGGTCCTGACTCAATAGCGCGGCGCTGTCCCCCTCCACCGCCGTCCGGCGGTCCCCCTCCCCCAAAGGGGGAGGAGAGAGAACCGGCCTCGCCTCAGTGCCCCCCGGCGCTCGGCGGCTTGGCCAGCTTCGCCACATCCGCCTCGGTCACCGGCTTGGCGTAGCTGTTCCCGAAGTGCGTCCGAACATAGGTCACCGCCTCGGCCATCTGCGCGTTGCTCAAGGTCCCGCTGAACCCCGGCATCGCGCCCTTGCCGCCCGTCACGATCATGATCGGATAGGCCGCTCCGGCCAGCCGGGGGTTGTTGGCCAGGGCCGGGATGGTCCCCGCCCCTGTCCCGCCCTTGGCGTCGGCCATGTGGCAGGCCTGGCAGACCGCGCCATAGACCTGCTCGCCGGTCACCGGCTTGACCGCCCGGACGATGCCGCCGCCGGTGTCGCCGCCGCCAGAGACGGGGGCCTGGGCCGGGGTCTGGGCCGCGGCGGGGAGCGCCACGACCAACGCGGCCGTCAAGATGAGCTTCCGCATGATCCTCAAGCCTCCAGCGCGCGCTTGTGCAGACGGGTGATGGCGTCGATGGACGACAGCAGCGCGCCCTCCATCCAGCAGCCGACATAGCTGGCGTGCTCGCCCGCCAGCACGATCCGGCGGTCCATGCCGACCAGGGTCTGGTAGTGTTCCTTGCGGGTGTCGTCGGTCCAGCGAGCGCAGCAGCCCAGGGTCCAGGGCACCCGGCTCCAGGCCACCGAGGCGCCGCTCGCGAACTCCTGGCGGTAGCTCTTGGGGTGCAGCACCGAGCCCTGCGCCAGGGCGACCTCGATGCGCTGTTCGGGCGTCATGCCGGCCAGGCGATAGGCCCCCATTTCACGGGCGAAGGCCCCCAGCAGCACCGCCGGCCCGTCCTTGAACATGTTGTTGTTTGGATAGGAGATCAGGGCGATCTCCTGGTCGGTGAAGCTGTGGCCGCCGTAGATGAAGTCGTCCTCTTCCCAGAAGCGGCGCTTCATCTCCAGGCCGATCTTGACCTGGCCCGAGTACGGCACGGCCTTGATGGCGGCCATCATCTCGTCGGTGACCTGCAGGTCCATCTGGCCCAGGATGCCCAGCGGGATCGTGCAGACGCACCAGTCAGCCTTGGCGTCGGTGGTCTTGCCGGTGGCGGTGTCGGCATAGGTCACCACCACGCCCTTATCGTCCTGGGCGATCTTGCTGACCTTGGCGCCGTAGGTGATCAGGCCCTCGACCTGCTTGGCGAAGGCCTTGCCGATCATGTCCATGCCGCCCACCGGCTGGAACATGGTGGTCTGCATCTCGTGGCCCATGAAGAAGGCCATCGAGGTCCAGACCTGCGGGTCCAGCACGTCATGCAGGCCATAGAGATCCTTGGAGGGGATCGGCGCGCCGTTCACCCCGCCGCCGCCCGGCCGCTCGAAGCCGCGGTGCGACGAGGCGCGCAAGGACGCCGAATACTTGTAGTCGTTGTCCAGCATGCCCCAGCCCTTCAGGGCCTCCAGCAGCTTGTCGCGGTCCTCCTGCGTGACCGTGTCGTCCAGCGCCTTGGCGTTGACCGACTTGGCGAGCAGTTCGGCGATATTGCCCTCGAAGTCGGCGGCGGCGGTGTTGAAGCGCACCGGCTTGCCGCCGAAGGCCTGGGACGAGTGGACCCAGCCCGAGTGGTTGAACTGGATGAACGGCTCCAGGGCCACGCCGAACTGCTTGCAGTAATGCAGCAGGGTGCGGTGGTGGTGCGGGATCCGCCAGGGGCCGGGGTTCAGATAGTTGCCCGGCGAGAAGGCCACCTTCTGGGTCGCCCCGCCCAGTTCCGTGTAGGTGTCCCCGCCCCGCAGCGACCAGTTGCGGCCGCCGGCGCGGTTCTGGAACTCCAGGATCTTGACCTTGTAGCCAGCCTTGGTCAGCTCGAACGCCGCCAGCATCCCGGCCAGGCCCGCGCCCAGCACGATGACGCTGGCGCCGGGCCGCGCGCCTTGCAGGTTGGGCGGGCCGTGGAACTGGGTCTCCGCCGCGTGACCCAGGGTGGTCATGGCCTGGTACAGCGCGGCCGTGCCGCCGACCTTGGCGATGGCCGAAAGAAGCTGACGCCTGGTTGGCGCCCTCACACCCAATTCCATTGCAGAGTCCGTCCCCAACAGAACCGTCGCGACGGACGGTGTGGCCAAGGGCTAGCAGGGGTGGGCGTTTGGGCGAGGGGTGAGACGGTCAAGGACGGCAGGTCGTGACCGACACTCCGAATTATCGGCGCCCTGACGACGCGGTTGCGTGGGAACTGTGCAGCCCTACCCCACCACCCGCAAGGTCGGCCGGTCGGCCGCGGCCTGGATCAGCGGCGCGACGAAGTGGAAGCTGGACCCCAGCCCCAGCGTCGAGTTGACGTCGATCGTTCCGCCCATCAGCTCGACCAGCTCGCGGCAGATGGACAGGCCAAGACCAGCCCCGTCGTGGGCGCGGGTCAGGGAGCTGTCGACCTGGGAGAAGGTCTTGAACAGCTCAGGCAGATCCTGGGCGGCGATGCCCAGGCCCGTGTCCTCGACCTCGAAACGCAGGCCCTTGGCCGTGGGGCGGACGCGGACGGTGACGCCGCCATCGTCGGTGAACTTGACGGCGTTGGCGATCAGGTTGCCCAGCACCTGGCGCAGGCGCATCGGGTCGCCCACCCAGCGGCCACGCAGCTCGGGGGCGATGTCGGCGGTCAGGTCGATGTCCTTGGCCATGGCCGCGCCGGAGAAGGCCGCGCACGAGGCCTCGACCAGGGCGGCCAGATCGAACGTCTCGGTCCGCAGCCGCACCGCGCCGGACTCGAGGCGGGCGATGTCGAGGATGCTGTTCAGCAGGGCCAGCAGCGCCTGGCCGGACTCCTGCAGGATCTTGAGGCGACGGCCTTGAGTCTCGCTCAGCGTGTCGGCGGCCATCACCTGGGCCATGCCCAGCACGCCGTTCAGCGGGGTGCGGACCTCGTGGCTCATATTGGCCAGGAAGCGGGTCTTGGCGGCGTTGGCTGCCTCGGCCTCGTCCTTGGCGGCCAGCAGGTCCAGACGCCCGGCCTTCAGCGTGCGCAGGGCCTCCAGCACCCGGTGGGTCAGCATGGCGCCGGCGGCGGTCAGCACCAGGAAGCCGGCGGCGATCCAAGGGGCCAGGCCCTTCAGCAGCGAGAGGCCAGGATGCTTCGCCGCCCAAGCCAGGGCGCCGATGGGGCGGCCGTAGATGTCGTCGAGGGCCACGCGCGGCGTCTCGTCGCGCGGCTGATCGACGAAGACCAGGCCCTTCAGATCGAGATCGGCGGCGAAGCCGCGCACGAAGGCCTTGTCCAGGCGGCGCGCGGTCACGACCACCGCGGGCGGGCCGTCGTAACGATGGGATCCGGCGGCGCTCTCGGGCGTGACGGCGGCGATGGCCGCCAGATAGACCTGGCCGTCGGCGCGCATCAGACCGGTTCGCGTGACTTCCCCAGCGGCGCTGACCCGCCCCTCGCGGCGGGCGATCCGGGCCTTGGCGGCCACGTCGGCGACCGCGCGGGCGGCTTGCCGCGGGAAATCGCCCAGCGCTCGCGCCGGAACGCGATGGCCGGTCTGGGCGGCATAGACCACCTGACCCGACTGCATGACGAAGGTCACGTCATGGCCGAACTGCTGGCGATAATAGGTCCCGAAATTGGCGTCGCCCCAGGCCAGGTCGGGCTTCCAGCCCATCGCCACATAGGCCGAGTCCCACACCGTCGCGGAGGTCAGCTCGCGCTCCAGGCGGTCCAGGGTGCGCGAGACGGTGCGACGGACCAGGGCGATGTCATGGATGTCGTCGCCGCGGTCCACCGAGCGGGCGGCCAGCAGCATCAGGGCCAGGCTGCCCAGGATCGAGACGACCACCAGCACCGCGGCCGCGCCGACGATCCCGTGGATCAGGCGCATCGGCCGCGCGTCGGCTTGCTGGGAGGGGGAGAGCTGCGTCATGGCGGAGCCACCCTGAGGGCGAATGGCCCTTCCCGACAGGTGACGTGGCGCCGCGGCGCATGGCTAACGGCCTCTTACCCCGTCCAGGACCAAGGCGGTCAGGGCGGCGCGGGTCTCGTCCATGAACCCCTTGTCGGACAAGGTCTTGCCGGTCAGGGCCCGCACCTGGACGGCGAAATCGGCATAGTGCTGGGTCAGGGCCCAGATCGCGAAGATCAGGTGCGACGGATCGACCCGGTCTAGCTTGCCGGCCGCGATCCAGGCCTGGATCACCACGACCTTGGCGTCGAACACCGCCTTCAGCGGGCCGGCCAGGACCGGCTTCAGCAGCGGCGCGCCCCGCAGCATCTCCAGGGCGAACAGGCGCGAGACCTCGGGGTGGTCGCGACTGAGCGCCAGCTTGGCGTCGATCAGGGCGGCGATGGCCTCGGCGGGGTCGTCGCCCTCGGTGAAGCGGCTCAGCGGCGCCAGCCACAGCGATAGCCCCTGCTCCAGAACCGCCACGTACAGGGCGTCCTTGGTGGGATGGTAGTAGAGCAGGTTGGCCTTGGAGATGCCGGCCGCCTGGGCGATGGCCTCGACGCTGGCGCCGTCCAGGCCGAGGCGCGCGAAGACGCCCAGCGCGGCCTTCAGGATCGCCGCCTTGCGGGCCTCGCCGGCCCTTTCGCGAGGGCCCGGGGCGCGGCGGCCCTTGGGCGCTTCGGTCGCCTCGTTGTCGCCCACGCTTTGAGCGGCCTTGACCAGCTCGCGGGCGCCGGAGGCCCGTTTGACGGCCGGCTTGCGCGGCGGCTTGACGGTGGGGGCGGCGGCGTCGGTCATGCACTCTCGAACTTGGACCATTTGGTCAAACATGGACCGAACGGTTCGGATTGCAACGTTCTTCCGAATGGTATTCCATGCCGTCTGGACATCACAAGGCGCCGCGTCGATGAGTTCTCCGATCACCCCGCTTTCGCCTGGCGCGCTCATGCTGCCCGCGCGGCC
This sequence comes from Caulobacter sp. FV1ye6ST, assembly GCF_058681225.1. NCBI lineage: Bacteria > Pseudomonadati > Pseudomonadota > Alphaproteobacteria > Caulobacterales > Caulobacteraceae > Caulobacter > Caulobacter sp. FV1ye6ST. The sequence continues at coordinate 946,616 of NZ_CM178733.1, read as the reverse complement.
CGAGCCGATCCCGGTGGACCCGAAGACGACGGCGGTGATCGTCATCGACATGCAGAACGCCTATGCCTCCAAGGGCGGCTATCTCGACCTGGCCGGCTTCGACATCTCGGGCGCGGCGAAGGTGATCCAGGAGATCAAGGCCATCCTGCCCGTGGCCCGCGCGGCCGGGATGCAGGTGATCTATTTCCAGAACGGCTGGGACGACAGTTACGTGGAAGCCGGCGGTCCGGGCTCGCCCAACTGGTGGAAGTCCAACGCCCTGAAGACCATGCGCGCCCGGCCCGAGCTGCAGGGCAAGCTGCTGGCGCGGGGCCAGTGGGACTATGAGCTGGTCGACGACCTCAAGCCCGAGCCGGGCGACATCCAGCTGCACAAGACCCGCTATTCCGGCTTCTTCAACAGCCAGCTGGACAGCGTGCTGCGGGCGCGCGGCATCCGCCACCTGGTGTTCGTCGGCATCGCCACCAATGTCTGCGTCGAGTCGACCCTGCGCGACGGCTTCTTCCTCGAATATTTCGGGACCGTGCTGGAGGACGCCACCCATCAGGCGGGCCCCGACTTCGTGCAGAAGGCGGCGCTGTTCAACATCGAGAGCTTCTTCGGCTGGGTCTCGACGACGGCGGATTTCAAGGGGGCGTTCGGGCAACTGGCGCCGGAAACCTAGGAGACTTTAGATGCCCAAGACCGTCATCACCCCGCCCGGCACGGGCGTCCCCATCGCCCCGTTCTCGCCGGGGACCCTGGCCGACGGGATCGTCTATGTCTCGGGCACGCTCGCCTTCGACAAGGACAACAACGTCGCCTTCCCCGACGACGCCGAGGCCCAGACCCGGCAGGTGCTGGAGACCATCAAGTCCGTCATCGAGACCGCCGGCGGCACGATGGAGGACGTGACCATGAACCACATCTTCCTGACCGACTGGGCCCACTACGCGCCGATGAACAAGGTCTATGCCGAGTACTTCCCCGGCGACAAACCCGCCCGCTACTGCATCCAGTGCGGCCTGGTGAAGCCCGGCTTCGTGGTCGAGATCGCCTCCGTCGCGCACATCGGGAAGAAGTAGCCGCATGACCTCCGGCACGGTCGACGGCCTCCACTACGAGCTGCACGGCGGACCGGTCGCCGGCCGCGAGGTCGTGCTGCTGTCGTCGGGCCTGGGCGGTTCGGGCGCGTTCTGGGCCCCGCAGATGGCGGCCCTGACCGAGCGCTGGCCGGTGGTGCTGTACGACCACCGAGGCACGGGTCGCAGCGTCCGCGAGCTTTCCTCTTCTTTGGCGTCTCCCTACAGCGTCCAGGACATGGCCGACGACATGGTCAAGGTCATGGACGCCCTCGCCCTGCCCAAGGCCCACATCGTCGGCCACGCGGCCGGCGGCAATGCGGGCCTGGCGCTGGCGCTCTCCCATCCCGATCGCCTCTCCAAGCTGGTCGTCGTCAACGGCTGGTCGCGGCCCGATCCGCACATCAAGCGCTGCTTTACCACCCGCCTCCACCTGTTGAAGGACAGCGGCCCGAGAGCCTATGTCCACGCCCAGCCGATCTTCCTCTATCCGGCCGACTGGATCTCGCGAAACCACGCCCGGCTCGAGGCCGAAGAGGACCACCATGTCGCCGGCTTTCCGCAGCGCGAGGTGATGCTGGCGCGGATCAACGCCCTGCTGGCCTTCGACGTCGATGCGCGGCTGGAGGAGATCACCCACCGTGTCCTGATCAGCGCCAGCGCCGACGACATGCTGGTGCCGCCCAGTTGCTCCCAGCGCCTGGCCGGCCGCCTGCCCAACGCCGACTACCAGGTCGCCGCCTGGGGCGGCCACGGCTTCACCGTCACCGATCCCGAGACCTTCAATGAAGGCCTCATCAAGTTTCTAGAGGGGGAATAACCCAATGCAGGTCGGCGTCTTCATCCCCATCGGCAACAACGGCTGGCTGATCTCGGAGACTTCTCCGCAGTATATGCCCAGCTTCGAGCTCAATAAAGAGATCACCCAGAAGGCCGAGAAGTACGGCTTCGACTTCGCGCTCTCGATGATCAAGCTGCGCGGGTTCGGCGGCAAGACCCAGTTCTGGGAGCACAATCTCGAGAGCTTCACCCTGATGTCGGGCCTGGCGGCCGTGACCTCGAAGATCAAGATCTTCGCCACCGTCGCCACCCTGACCATCCCGCCGGCCATCGTGGCGCGCATGGCCTCGACCATCGACTCGATCGCCCCCGGCCGCTTCGGCATCAACCTGGTGACCGGCTGGCAGAAGGCCGAGTACAGCCAGATGGGCCTGTGGCCCGGCGAAGAGCACTACACCGACCGCTACAACTACCTGGCCGAATACACGACCGTGCTGAAGGACCTGCTGGAGACCGGGGTTTCGGACTTCAAGGGCAAGTACTTCACCATGGACGACTGCCGGGTCAGCCCGCACCCGAAGGAGACCAAGCTGATCTGCGCCGGCTCGTCGGACGAGGGTCTGGCCTTCACGGCGCAGTATGCCGACTACAGCTTCGCCCTGGGCAAGGGGACCAACACGCCCACGGCCTTCGCCTCGGTCAACAAGCGCCTGGAGGCGGCCGCCGAGAAAACCGGCCGCGACGTCCAGTCGTTCATCCTGTTCATGATCATCGCCGACGAGACCGACGAGAAGGCCATGGCCAAGTGGCAGAAGTACCGCGACGGCGCGGACCAGGAGGCCCTGGCCTGGCTGACCCAGCAGGCGGCCCCGAACGCCAAGGCCGGCGCCACGACCAACACCACCCAGCTGGCCGCGCCGGAATCGGCGGTGAACCTCAACATGGGCACGCTGGTGGGCAGCTATGAGAGCATCGCGAGGATGATGGACGAGATCGCCGCAGTGCCAGGCACGGCCGGCGTGCTGCTGACCTTCGACGACTTCGTGAGGGGCGTCGAGGACTTCGGGGAGAAGATCCAGCCCCTGATGAAGAGCCGGAAATAAGCCGAGCGGGGCGTCCTCTCTCCTCCCCCTATGGGGGAGGGGGACCGCCGAACGGCGGTGGAGGGGGTCAGCGCCGCGCCAAGGGGCCTGCGCCGTCCCCCTCCGTCTCGTCGCGTATCCGCGCCGATCCACCTCCCCCAAAAGGGGAGGAGAGATCCGGGAGCATCTTCGCGCCGCCGTCCTAATCGACCGCCAGCATTCCGATCAGCTGCAACCTGAACACCAGCACGCTGTCCGGCGGGATCTCGCCCATGTCGCGGGCGCCGTAGCCCAGCTCGGCGGGGATGTAGAGGGTCCACTCGTCGCCGACCTTCATCTTCGGCAGGGCTTCCAGCCAGCCCTGGATCAGGCCGTCGGCGGGCATGATCGCCGCCTTGCCGCGCGCGAAGCTCGAGTCGAACACCGTGCCGTCCAGCAGCTTGCCCTCGTAGTGGACCTTGACGATGTCGCCGAGCTTGGGCGACGGGCCGGTCTTCGGGCCCGAGGTCACGACCTTGTACTGCAGGCCCGACGGCAGGGTGACGACGCCCGGGGCCTTGGCGTTCTTTTCCAGGAAGGCCTTGCCCGCCAGGGCGTTGGCCGACGGGCCGGCGTTCAGCTGAGGCGGGGCGGTGGGCGTCACCTGGGCATGGGCCGCACCGGCGGCGAGGAAGGTCATTGCAGCCATTGGGGCGGCCAGGGAGGCGAGAAGGCGCATCAAGGGTCTTTCGAACGCTGGTGTCAGTGAGCGACACCGTAGCGACCCTTGAGCGGAACTTCGCGGCGAAATTTTGGGTGGCCCCTCAGACCAGCCCCCGCTTCTGCGCCTCCAGCGCCGCCTCGGCCCGGGAGCAGATGTTGAGCTTGCGGTAGATCGCCTTGACGTAGCCCGCCACGGTCAGCTCGGTGACGCCCATCACCTTGGCCGCCTCGCCCGAACGCAGGCCCCGGCCGATCAGGCGCAGGACCTCGGTCTCGCGCGGGGTCAGGGCCGCCTCGGGCTCGACCGTCTGGATCAGAACCGGCCGGGCCCGGAAGTAGTCCAGCATCCGCCGGGCCACGGCCGGCGACAGCGGGGTCTCGCCGGCTTCCAGGCGGCGCAGATAGCGGACCAGCTCGTCGCGGCCCATGTCCTTGAGCAGGTAGCCCCCCGCCCCGGCCGCGATGGCGTCGAACAGGTGGTGGTCGTCGGCATAGATGGTCACCACCACCGACCGCGTCGCCCCGCCCGAGCGCTCGGCCAGATCGCGGAGGAAGTCGACGCCGCGACCGTCCGGCAGGGCCAGGTCGACCAGGGCCAGGTCCGGCGCGCCATCGGACAGGAACGAGCGCGCCTCGGCCAGGTCCGCCGCGCCGCGCGCGATAACGCCGGGGAACGCCTCGGACAGGGCCGCCAGCAGGTGCTCGCGGGTCTCGGACTGGTCTTCGAGGACAAGCGCGGTGCCAGGGGCGTTTTGGGGAAGGGTCATGCCGGGGCGCTCGCATCCACGGGCGTCGACAGGCGGACCACCGTACCCTTCGGGGTTTCAGGGAAGTCCACCGTGCCGCCGATCTCGCCCAGCCGCCGTTCCAGATTGGCCAGGCCGCTGCGGCGTCCGCCCGCTTCGCGCGGCAGGCCGACGCCGTCGTCGCTGAGGGTCAGCTCCAGCCGGCCGGCGTCCTCGTGGATCGTGACGGCCACCGTGGTCGCGCCGGCGTGGCGGATGGCGTTGGAGATCACCTCGCGCACGGCCGAGGTCAGGTTCTTGTAGACGCGATAGGGCGCGGTCACGCCCGGATCGGCCAGCTCGACAGGCGGCCAGTCCAGGGCGATGCCGACCGCCTCCAGCCGCTCGGCGGTCTCGTGGCGCAGGTCGGCCAGCGCCGCCTCCAGCGGCAGGTCCTGGCCCGACAGGCCCGAGACGATGGCCCGCAGGTCGCCGATCGCCCCGCGCACGGCCTCGCGCGTCTGGGGCAGGTCCTGGCGGTGCAGGCCCGACAGCAGCCGCGCCCCGACGTCGTCGTGCAGGTCGCGGGCGATGCGCAGGCGCTCCTCGACCACCCCGCGGGCATAGGCGTCGCGGCCTTCCTCGATCTGCGACAGGAGCGCGACGAGCTGGTCAGCCAGCTGGGCCTGGGCCGTACCGAACAGGCCCCGCCCGCGGAACGGGAAACGCAGGATCAGGGCCGTGGTCCCGGCGGCGGCGGGCAGGCCCAGGGCCACGCCCTCGTCGAGGATCTCGGCCTTGGCGCGGGTCGCCAGGGCCGGCGTGATCTCCAGCGGCTCATAGACCTTGGACAGCAAGGCCTTCCAGGCGTCCGCCCGCGCCTCGGCCCCGTGGATCAGGGCGACCTGGGCCACGGCGGCGAACATCTCGTGATCCTTCAGGGTCTTGCGGCCCAGGGTCCGCCGCCACAGCACGTCACGGAACGGCAGGTAGGCGAAGGCGACGATCAGCAGCGACACGCCCAGCGCCGCCTGCGGACTGGTCCCCATCGCGGTGATCAACAAGCCGTCCAGGGCCAGCAGGGCCGCGCCGGCGCTGAGGTAGAACAGGATCCGGAACGCCCACTGGTCCAGCTCGAACAGGCGGTGGCGGCGCAGGCCCACGGCCATGCCGACATAGATGATCACGAAGAAGCCCAGCGAGAAGCGCGGGTCCAGGAACGGCCGCATCCCCAGCGCGATGGGCACGGCGACATTGCCGATGAAGGCCCCCGCCCCGACGATCACCGACAGGCCCAGCCAACGGGTGGCGGCCATGGCGGCGGGGTCCTTGCGGCTGGCGAAGGCCTGAACGGCGATCGCCACGATGATCAGGGCCATCTCGATCGAGGTGATCGCCTGACCCGTGCTCTCGACCGACGGATTGCCGGGCAGCAGCGGCGTCAGCGCCCAGGCCAGCACCCACAGCGGCGCCAGCAGCATGACCGGCAGCCGGGTCACCCGTTTGGGATAGGCCAGGAAGAAGGCGATCATCGCCCCGCCATAGGCCACCGCTCCGGACATGTTCAGTAGCGCGACGATCGCCGCCAGCGTCCCGTCCATGACCAGCTCGACGCTGGAACTGACCGCCCAGCCGAAGGTGAAGGCCAGCATGGATAGGCCGGTCAGGGCGAACAGCTGGGTCGACAGCTCGCGCGGCCGCAGGGCCCAGACCCAACCGACGATCAGGGCGGCGATCAGGCCGAACGCCAGATTGGCCCAGAACTCCGCGCCCAGGGTCGACAGCGGCCGGACGCGGCTGTCCAGGGTCACGACCCGCTGGGCGCCGTCTTGACCCGCCAGGCGCAGCATCCGGGGCTCGGCGCTCAGGGCTCGGGCGAAGGCGTCCTCGCGGCGGGCTTGTTCGCGCGCCTGGGTCTGGGTGGCCGGCGTGTCGAGGCCGCCGATCTCGGAGGCCCGCAGGGCGGGCGCGGCGCGGTCGCCGCCAACCCCGGCCAGGCGGTCGCCGACCTTGGCCCCGACACGGGCCAGCGGCCCACCGGGCGTGAGGCGCGTGATCGCCACGGCCCCGTCGGGCCTGGCGGTGAAGTCCGCGCCCAGCCAGGCCGGCGTCATCGCCATCCAGACGCCGATCAGCGCCGTCGCCACGCACAGCAGGACGACGCCGAGCAACAGGGTGGTGGGGGAAGAGGCGCGCATGCGGCCTTTACGGAAACAGTTGAGGACCGTCGGACCTTGGGACAGGACCGGCGTCGTCGCAACCTTCACGGAACGTCGTTATGAAGACACCCCCTGTTCTGGGGGTTGCCTTCCTCCCGCCCCTACTTCCCCACGACGTTCAGCACCGCCAGGGTCATGGCCTCGACGCCCGTGCGGATGGTCGGCTCGGGCGTGGGGGCGAAGAACGGCGAGTGGTTGGACGGCAGTTGGCGGCCCTCCGCCTTGGCCTTGGCGACCTCGGCCGGGTCATAGCCGCCGATGCCGAAATAGACCGAAGGCACCCCGGCGATCACGAACTCCGAATAGTCCTCGGACGCCGAGCCCGGCTTGTCCTGGACCACGGCGTTCTTGCCGAACGCGGCCTTGAACACCACCGCCGTGCGGTCGGTCAGGGCCTGATCATTGACCACCATCTTGCCGCCGGGGGTGATCTTGACGTCGGCGGGCGGCGCGCCGGCCATGTCGGTCACGGCCTTCACCGTGCGCTGGACGCCGTCCAGGATCCGCTCGCGCACCGCGTTGTCCTGGGTGCGGATCGTGCCGCGGATGCGGGCCTTGTCGGGGATGATGTTGCCGGCGCTGCCCGCCTGGATCGAGCCGACCGTGACCACGCCGAACGCGGCGGGGTCCTTCTCGCGGCTGATCACGCTCTGGACGTCGACGGTGAAGCGGGACGCCATCAGCACCGGGTCGATGGTGGTGGCCGGCATCGAGCCGTGACCGCCGCGCCCGTTGAAGGTGATATCGAGGCCATCCGAGGTCGAGGTCAGCACCCCGGCCTTCCAGGCCACCTCGCCGGCCGGGCCGTTGCCCACATGCAGGGCGAAACCGTAGTCCGGCTTGCCGCCGATCTTGTCGAACAGGCCGTCGGCCAGCATGGCTCGCGCGCCGCCGACCGTCTCCTCCGAGGGCTGGGCGATGAAGACCAGCGTGCCCTTCCACTTGGCCTTCAGGGCGACCAGCTGCTTGGCCGTGCCGACCCAGGCGGCCATGTGGATGTCGTGGCCGCACGAGTGGGCGGTGAAGGTCTTCTCGTCGCGATAGATCGCGGTGGCCTGGCTGGCGTAGGGCAGGCCCGACTTTTCCTGCATCGGCAGGCCGTCCAGCTCGGTCCGAACCAGGATCTTGGGCCCGTCGCCGTTCTTGAACACCGCGACCACGCCGGTCTTGCCGACGCCCTCGGTCACCGTGAAGCCCAGGGCCCGCATCTGGGAGGCCAGCTTCTTGCCGGTCTCGACCTCCTGGAAGCCCAGCTCCGGATGGGCGTGGATGTCCTTGTAGAGGACGTCCAGCGCCGGGTAGTCGCGGTCCAGCTGGGCGTCGATAGTCTTCAGCGTGGCCGGAACATTGAGGGGCGCGGCGTAGGCGGTCGTGGCCAGGAACGCGGCCATGATCGCGGCTTGGGCCGTGGTGACGAGGAGTTTCATGCGAGGTCTCGAGGGCGGTGAGTCCCCTGACTGACGCATGCCGAGCCCTCATCCGCCAGTCCCCGCCGTCCCAAAACTTGTCATCCCGGAAGCCTCGCAGAGGCTGTCCGGGACCCAGGGGCGGCGCGCACAGCATTCCCTCACCCCCTGGGTCCCGGACAAGCGCTACGCGCTTTCCGGGATGACAAGAATTGTCGGAAAACTACTGCCCATTCCCCGGCGCCCAGGGGAACTTCAGGCTCTCGTAGTACTCCAGGCTCTTGGCCGGAGGCTTCTCGCCCGGCGGCAGCGGGCGCTTGGCGAAGCTGCCGAACCACGCCACCGAGGCGTCGCGCCACCACTGAGCCTCGTCGCGCTGGATCTTGAGGAAGTCGGCGACCTCCTTGTGGCGCTGAGCGTCCACATAGGGCGCCAGGCCCGCCCAGGTCTTCTCCATGCCGTCGACATAGGCGACGCCCCGGCCGTAGTGCTTGACCATCCCGTCCCACAGGGTGTCCCCGGACTTCAGCCGATAGTCCCAGGGCAGGTGGTGGAACCACAGCAGGTCCTTTTCGTCGACGCACTTGAGGTCGGCGAAGCAGGCCCCCACCGTCGGCGCGTACTGGGCCGTGGCGTTGCTGCCCGAGGGCGTGCGGTCGAAGCCGATCCCGTCCGGCCCGGCCTTGGCGTAGTAGACGCTGGTCCAGTCGGCGCGCGGGCCGCCGGACACCCACGGGCCGGGGCCGTAGTGATGCCCCTCGCCCATCTGGTGGTGCAGGCCCAGCGGGGTCATGTAGTCCACCGCCGCCTCGCGCGAGCCCATCATCATGGCCACGACCGGCTTCACCACGCGCGGATCGTTTCCGAAGGTCATCTTCGTCCAGTCGACGGCGATATCCCGGGCCGAAGCCTCCGGGTCCCAGGCCAGGCGGCCGAAGGCGTACCAGTTGGCCTGGTCGAACTCCGATCCGGACCAGTTGCGGTCGGAGCCGATATTGGCCACCCCGGCCATCACCGTCAGCTTGTGGCCGTCCAGCGACCCGTCGATCACCTTGGCCACCGTCGAGCCCTTGCCGTGGGCCATCGTGTCCGAGCGCAGGGTCTCCTCGAACAGCGGGCCGAGATAGACGAGGTGGGTGGAGAAGCCGAGATATTCCTTGGTGATCTGGAACTCCATGCCGAGGTTGCTCTTCGGCATGGCCCCGAACAGCGGGTGGAACGGCTCGCGCGGCTGGAAGTCGATGGCCCCGTTCTTGACCTGGATGACGACATTGTCGCGGAACTGGCCGTCGAACGGCTTGAACTCCGAATAGCCCTGCTTGGCGCGGTCGTCGGGCTGCTCGTGCGAATAGACGAAGGCGCGCCAGATCACGACGCCGCCGTGGGGGCCCACCGCATCGGCCAGCATGTTGGCCCCGTCGACATGGGTGCGGCCATAGTCCTGAGGCCCCGGCTGCCCCTCGGAATTGGCCTTCACCAGGAAGCCGCCGAAATCGGGAATGGCCTTGTAGATCTCGTCGGCCTTCGCCTTCCAGAAGGCGGCGACGGCGGGGTCGGTCGGGTCGGCGGTCTTCAGGCCGCCGTTCTCGATGGGGGCCGAGAAGCGGGCCGACAGATAGACCTTGATCCCATAGGGCCGGAACGTGTCGGCCAGCGCGGCGGCCTTGGCGATATAGGCCGGCGTCAGGCTGTCGGCCTTGGCGTTGACGTTGTTGAGCACCGTTCCGTTGATGCCGATCGAGGCGTTGGCGCGAGCGTAGTCGACCATGCGCGGATCGACATGGCCGGGCAGCCGCCACCAGTCGAAGATCGATTGGCCGGAATAGCCCCGCTCAACGTGGCGGTTGAGGTTGTCCCAATGGTTCAGCATCCGCAGCTTGACCTTGGGAACCGAGGTGATGTCGAGGCTGTCGACGCCCTGGCGGGTCTGGATCAGTTCCAGGTAGCGGAACACGCCATAGAGGACGCCGATGTCCGTATTGGCCGAAATGACGGTGGTCTTCCTGCCGTTTACCGCCTGGGTGCGGATCCGGTAGCCCTCGTCGCCGAGCGCGGGGTCCGCGCCGCCGGACTTCAGCTGGATCACCCCGTCGCGGGCGCCGGCGGCGGCGGTGGCGGGCTTGCCGACCAGGCCAGTCAGGCCGCGCTCCAGCTCGGCGCGGGCGACCTTCAGGGTCGGGGTGGCGGAGGCGGGGGCGATGGCGGCGGCCCGGGCGGCGTAGGCCGGCCTGGCGCTGGCCTCGACGGGCCGATAGCGGAGCCACAGGTCGTAGCCGTCCTCCGCCCGGGCGGAGGGGGCGATCAGGACCAGCCCCAGGATCAGCGCCAGAAAACGCATCGTTTCACTCCCTGTCCCGACTTCGAAAAGGTCGGGTGACCTCAGTCATAGTGGTCAGACCACTGGATTGACAACCCTCATGGTACCGGTACATCGATAGGCGGGGAGGAAGATGGACGCCGCGCCGCGACAACGGCGCGTCCTCGATCTTTGGTCCCCGGTTTCAAACCCCGCGCCCCCAAGGTCCTCGCGTCCCATGCCCAAGATCATCGCCGCCAAGACCATCGTCACCTGCCCGGGGCGCAACTTCGTCACCCTGAAGATCATCACCGACGAGGGCGTGTACGGCATCGGCGACGCCACGCTGAACGGCCGCGAGCTGGCCGTCGAGGCCTATCTGACCCAGCACGTCATCCCCTGCCTGATCGGCCGCGACGCTCACCAGATCGAGGACATCTGGCAGTTCCTTTACCGCGGGGCCTATTGGCGTCGCGGCCCGGTGACCATGGCCGCCATCGCCGCCGTCGATACGGCGCTGTGGGACATCAAGGGCAAGATCGCCGGCCTGCCGGTCTATCAGCTGCTGGGCGGCGCCTGCCGCACGGGGGTCATGGTCTATGGCCACGCCAATGGCGAGACGATCGAAGAGACCCTCGACAACGCCGCCCACTACGCCGAGCAGGGCTACAAGGCCATCCGCCTGCAGACCGGCGTGCCGGGCATGAGCGGCACCTACGGCGTTTCCAAGGACAGGATGTTCTATGAGCCGGCCGACAGCGATCTGCCCAAGGAAACGATCTGGTCGACCGAGCGCTACCTGCGCTCGACCCCGGCCCTGTTCGAAGCCGCCCGCGCCCGCCTGGGCGATGATCTGCATCTGCTGCACGACGTCCACCACCGCCTGACCCCGATCGAGGCCGGCCGCCTGGGCAAGGACCTGGAGCCCTACCGCCTGTTCTGGATGGAGGACGCCACCCCCGCCGAGAACCAGGCCAGCTTCCGCCTGATCCGCCAGCACACCACCACGCCGCTGGCCGTCGGCGAGATCTTCAACTCGGTCTGGGACTGCAAGCAGCTGATCGAGGAGCAGCTGGTCGACTACATCCGCGCTACCGTGGTCCATGCCGGCGGCATCAGCCACCTGAAGAAGCTGGCCAGCTTCGCCGACCTGCACCACGTGCGGACCGGCTGCCACGGGGCCACGGATCTCTCGCCGGTCTGCATGGGCGCGGCCCTGCACTTCGACCTGTCGATCCCCAATTTCGGCGTCCAGGAATATATGCGCCACACGCCCGAGACCGACGCGGTGTTCCCCCATGCCTACACCTTCAGCGACGGCATGTTGCACCCGGGCGAGGCGCCGGGCCTGGGGGTCGATATCGACGAGGACCTGGCGGCCAAATACCCCTACCAGCGCGCCTATCTGCCGATCGCCCGCCGCCTGGACGGCTCGATGCACGACTGGTGAGGCCCTGGTCAGGCCGTCGGGTCAAACCATGAAGGCTGGGCAAGCCTGACCTCCTGGGCGGATAACGCGAAAAATAGGACAATTCGCCCCGGTCTCCGTGTTAGGAGACCAGGGTCCCGAGACCGCCCCATCTGGGCGCATGCGTCCTTTCGAGCCTCCGCCTCCCATGTCAGACAACGTCAAGCTCTACCGAAAGATCGCCGACACCGTGGCCGACGCCATCGAGGCGGGGCAGTACAAGATCGGCGACCGCCTGCCGACCGAGCGCGAGCTGGCCGAACAGTTCGGGGTCTCGCGCCCCACCCTGCGCGAAGCGATGATCGCCCTGGAAATGCTGGGCATGATCGAGGCCCGCCACGGGCTAGGGATCTATGTCACCGGCAATGTCCGCCCCCAGGCGCCCTCGGCCGAGATCGACTTCGAGATCGGCGCCTTCGAGCTGATCGAGGCCCGCCGCCTGTTCGAGGGCGAGGCCGCCGCCCTGGCCGCCACCTCGATCACCGACGAGCAGATCGGCGAGCTGGAAGGCCTGCTGGAGCGCATGCGCGTCGAGGAGGAGATCCGGGGCGAGGACGCCGACCGCGACTTCCACCTGACCATCGCCCGGGCCACCGGCAACGGCGCGATCATCGCCACGGTCGAGAACCTCTGGGATTGGCGCAACCGCTCGTCCCTGGCCCGCAACATCCTGGCCCGCGCCCGCGGCATGGGGCTGGAGCCCCGGATCGTCGAGCACCGCCGGGTGGTCGACGCCCTGAAGGCGCGTGATCCTGCGGCGGCCCGCCAGGCGATGCGCGACCACCTGGAACGCGTGATCGACCACCTTCTGCACGCCACCGAGACCGAGGCCGTGCAGAAGGCCCAGCAGGAGACGAAGGCGCGAAGGAACGCCATCGCGAAAAGGGTGGCGATTTAGGACCCAGGGCCGCGCACCTTCCCTCTCCTCCCCCTTTGGGGGAGGTGGATCGACGCGAATACGCGGCGAGACGGAGGGGGACCGCTCAGGCCTGAATAGCGCCACGGCTAACCCCCTCCACCGCCGTTCGGCGGTTCCCCCAGAGGGGGAGGAGAGACGAACTCCATGACGCGCTCGCCGCTCCGTGGCACAGCTAGCACCATGCGCTTCCCCGCCCTGAAACCCGACTCCGACCAGATGCTGCACCTCGACGCCCTGCGCATCGTCGGGGCGTTGATGATCGTGGTGTTCCACTTCAACCGCTTCATCAATCTGGACGGCCGCTGGCAGGCCGCCGACGATACGATCAAGAGCTTCAGCCTGATCGTGGACCTGTTCTTCCTGATCTCCGGCTACGTCATGGCCGCGATCTATACCGGCCGCCTGACCACGCTCGCCAAGTACCGCGACTTCTTGCAGAAGCGCGTCGCGCGCCTGGGGCCGCTGCACTGGGCGACCCTGCTGGTGTTCGTGGCCATCGCCGCCCTCGGCTGGGCCGGGGTGCTGAACGAGCGGGATCCGTCGCGCTACGACGTCTCGTGCATCGCCCAGAACGTGCTGTTCATCCACGCCTGGGGGACCTGCCACGCCCAGACCTGGAACTTCGTCAGCTGGGCGATCAGCGCCGAGATGGGAATGTATGTCGCCCTGCCGCTGCTGTTCTGGATCACCGCGCGCGGCTGGCGGGCGACCGCTCTGGTGGCGTTCGGAAGCCTGGCCCTGCTGCTGTGGATCTCGCGCACCGGCGAGACCTTCTCGCAGTGGACCTACGATTTCGGCGTCGCCCGCGCCGTGCCCGGCTTCATGCTGGGCATGTTGGCGTTCCAACTGAAGGACGTGCTGGCGAAACTGCCCTTCGCCCGCTTCGTGATGTGGGCCCTGCTGGCGGCGTTCTTCGTCGCCTCCTGGGCCGGCGCGTCGCGGACCTCGTTGCTCCTCCTGGTCTACGCCGTCGGCCTGGCCGGGGTCGCGGCCGACGCGGCGGGCGTCCAGGGCGGGGTAAGCAAGGCCCTGGCCCCGTGGGCGCAGCTCAGCTTCAGCCTCTACCTGCTGCACCCGATCGCCCTGAAGATCGCGCTGAACTGGGTGGGGCTGGGGATGTGGGGGCTGAATGGAGACGCCATGCGGCTGTGGTGCCTGCTGTGGGTGATCCTGCTGATCCCGGTGGCGTACCTGTCGCTGATCGGGTTCGAGCGGCCGGCGCGGGATGCGTTGGCTAGGATGGGCAAACCGCCCAAAGAAGCCCCCTCTCCCATGGGGAGAGGGTTGGGGTGAGGGGTTACGAGGTTCGACGGCGTGCCGGCACTCCGGCTGCCGCTGTAACCCCTCACCCTCCCCCCGCTACGCGGCGGGCCCCTCCCTCTCCCTAAAGAAGAGGGTCCAAGAGAACTCGATCAGCCCTGCGCGATCCGATCCACCCACCCCGGCAGCTCACTGATGCTGCCCAGCTCCGCATACCGCGCGTGCCCCACCGGCGCTTCGGCCGCCTCGTGCGACCAGACCAGGGGATAGGGGATCAGCGCGCTCCAGCAGCCGGCTTCCAGCGCCGGCAGGATGTCCGAGCGCATCGAGTTCCCGGCCATCACAGCCTGCTCGGCGCCCGTGCCGTAGCGGTCGAACACCCGGCGGTAGGTCCCGGCGTCCTTCTCCGACACGATCTCGACGGCCACGAAGTAGTCGCCCAGCCCGGAAGAGGCCAGCTTCTGCTCCTGGTGCAGCAGATCGCCCTTGGTGATCAGGATCAGGCGGTAGCGGTCGGACAGCTCGGCCAGGGCCTTGTCGACGCCCGACAGCGGCTCGATCGGCTCGGTCAGCATCTCGCGGCCCACGGCCAGGATCTCGCGGATCACCCGGGTGTCGACCCGGCCGTCGGTGACCTCCAGCGCCGTCTCGATCATCGACAGGGTGAAGCCCTTGGCCCCGTAGCCATAGACCCGCAGGTTACGCTTCTCGACGGCCAGCAGCTGGCTCTCGATCTTCTCGGCGTCGCCATGGTCGGACAGCAGGTCCAGGAAGCGCGCGTGGGAAAGCCGGAACTTGCTCTCGCAGTGCCAGAGGGTGTCGTCGGCGTCGACGCCGACGGTGGTGATGGTGCTCATTGAGGCAGCCATAGCAAAACGGCTCGGCGGTCGCGAGAGGGCCCTTGCTCGCTCCCTGACCATCTTGTCAGTTAGCCGTCAGGCTGCGGACCCCCTGGCCTTGCTAGACCCGGCCTAAGCTTCCCCTCCGCAACGACGGAATTTTGTATGATATCGCTCGTGCGGACGGCCTTGGCGCGTCCCTATACCTTCATCGTGATGGCCGCGATGATCCTGATCGTCGGCGTCCTGGCGATCCTGCGGACGCCGACCGACATCTTCCCCAATATCCGCGTGCCCGTCGTCGCCGTGGCCTGGACCTATGGCGGCCTGTCGCCGGCCGACATGTCGGGACGGATCCTGACACCCTACCAGCGGACCCTGACCACCACGGTCAACGACATCGACCACATCGAGGCGACCTCGCTGCAGGGCATCGGGGTGGTGAAGATCTACTTCCAGCCGGGAGCCGACGTGCGCCTGGCCAACGCCCAGATCACCGCCATCTCGCAGACCCTGCTGCGCCAGATGCCGCCAGGCGTGACCCCGCCGCTGATCCTGAACTACAACGCCTCGACCGTGCCGATCCTGCAGCTGGCCCTGGCCGGCCAGGGCCTGTCCGAGCAGCAACTGTCCGACTTCGGCCTCAACGTCATCCGCACGCGCCTGGTCACCGTGCCCGGGGCGGCCGTGCCGTTGCCGTTCGGCGGCCGGAGCCGCCAGATCCAGGTCGACATCGACCCGCAGGCCCTGCTGTCCAAGGGCCTGTCGGCGTCCGACGTCGGGGCGGCGATCGCGGCCCAGACCCAGATCACCCCAGCCGGTTTCGTCAAGATCGGCGAGTTCCAGTACAGCCTGCGCCTGAACAACGCCCCCGGCTCGGTCGAGGAGCTGAACGCCCTTCCCGTCAAGACCATCAACGGCGCGACCATCCGCATCGGCGATGTCGCCCACGTGCGCGACGGCTCGGCCCCGCAGCAGAACATCGTCCACGTCGACGGCCAGCGCTCGGTGCTGATGACCGTTCTGAAGTCGGGCGCCACCTCGACCATCGCCATCGTCGACGGCGTCCGGGCCGCCCTGCCCGACCTGAAGGCCCAGCTGCCGCCCGCGCTGACCGTCACCCCGCTGAACGACCAGTCGACCTTCGTGAAGGCCGCCGTCGAGGGCGTGGTCCATGAAGGCGCCCTGGCGGCCGTGCTGACCTCGCTGATGATCCTGCTGTTCCTGGGCTCGTGGCGCTCGACGGTGATCATCGCCGTCTCGATCCCGCTGGCCGTTCTGGCGGCGATCGCGGCCCTGGCGGCGTTCGGCCAGACCCTGAACGTCATGACCCTGGGCGGCCTGGCCCTGGCCGTCGGCATCCTGGTCGACGACGCCACCGTCACCATCGAGAACATCAACTGGCACCTGGAGCACGGCAAGGACGTCCGGACGGCGATCCTGGACGGCGCGGCCCAGATCGTCACCCCGGCCTTCGTGTCCCTGCTGTGCATCTGCATCGTCTTCGTGCCGATGTTCTTCCTGCCGGGCGTGTCGGGCTTCCTGTTCGTGCCGATGGCGCTGTCGGTGGTCTTCGCGATGATCGCCTCGTTCCTGCTGTCACGGACCCTGGTGCCGACCATGGCGGCCTACCTGCTCAAGCCGCACGTGCCGCATGACGAGGAGGCCCCGTCGACCAACCGCTTCGTGCGCTTCCAGCGTGGTTTCGAGCGGAGCTTCTCGAAGGTGCGCGACGCCTATGCCGGCCTGCTGGGCTTTGCCTTGGACGCGCGCGGCGTGTTCGTCGTCGGCTTCCTGGCGTTCGCCCTGCTGAGCCTGGCCCTGGTCCCGTTCCTGGGCCAGAACTTCTTCCCGGCAGTGGACTCCGGCTCGATCGCCCTGCACGTCCGCGCCCCGGTCGGCACGCGGATCGAGGAGTCGGCGGCCCTGTTCGACCGCATCCAGCGCCACGTCCGCACCGTGATCCCGGCCGACGAGGTCGAGACCATCGTCGACAACATCGGCCTGTCCTCCAGCGGCATCAACACCGCCTACAACGCCTCGGGGACCATCGGTCCGCAGGACGGCGACATCCTGATCAGCCTGAAGAAGGGCCACCGCCCGACCGACGGCTATATCAAGGCGCTGCGCGAGGAGCTGCCCAAGGCCTTCCCCAGCGCGACCTTCTCGTTCCTGCCGGCCGACGTGACCAGCCAGATCCTCAACTTCGGCAGCCCGGCCCCGATCGACATCCAGGTCACCGGCGGCGACGCGGCGACCAACCAGGCCTACGCCAAGAAGATCCTGCGCGAGATCCGGAGCATCCGGGGCATAGCCGACGTGCGCATCCAGCAGCCGGCCGCCGCGCCGGAGCTGCGTTTCGACGTCGACCGCACCCGCATCCACGCCCTGGGCCTGGACGAGCGCGACGTCACCGCCAGCCTGGCCGGCGCCGTGGCCGGCAGCCAGCAGACCGCCCCGGTGTTCTGGCTGAACCCGAAGAACGGCGTCTCCTATCCCGTCGTCGCCCAGACGCCGGAATACATGCTGGACAGCTTCGACAAGCTGCGTTCGATCCCGGTCACCGGGGCCCGCGCGACAGACTCCGCGCCGCGGGTGCTGGGAGGCCTGGGCACGCTCAGCCGGGGTTCCACCGCCGCCGTGGTCTCGCAGTACAACATCCAGCCGATGGTCAATGTCTTCGCCGCCACCCAAGGCCGCGACCTGGGCGGCGTGGCGGCCGACATCGAGAAGGCCCTCAAGAAGCTGGAGAAGGACAAGCCCGCCAAGGTCAAGGTGAACCTGCGCGGCCAGTTCCAGACCATGAACACCGCCTTCTCCGGCATGGGCTGGGGCCTCTTGGGCGCGGTGGTGATGATCTATCTGCTGATCGTCATCAACTTCCAGTCCTGGCTGGATCCGTTCGTGATCATCTCGGCCCTGCCCGCCGCCCTGGCCGGCATCGCCTGGATGCTGTTCGCCACCGGGACGCCGCTGTCGGTGCCGGCCTTGACCGGCGCGATCATGTGCATGGGCGTGGCCACGGCCAATTCGATCCTGGTGGTCAGCTTCGCCCGCGAGCGGCTGACGGCCACGGGCGACGCGGTCCAGGCCGCGTTCGAGGCCGGGGTCACCCGCTTCCGCCCGGTGCTGATGACGGCCCTGGCCATGATCATCGGCATGGCGCCGATGGCCCTGGCCCTGGGCGAAGGCGCCGAGCAGAACGCCCCCCTGGGCCGCGCGGTGATCGGCGGCCTGATCTTCGCCACCTGCGCCTCCCTGCTGTTCGTCCCCACCATCTTCTCCATCGTTCACGGCCGCCGCCCCCGCGCGGAAGCCGCCTCCCCCGAAGGCGTCGCCCATGTCTGAGTCCCCCCCGCGCCCCTCTGGCGACTACCCCAAGACCAGCGCCCGAAGCCTGCGACGCCTGGCCTTGATCGGCGGGGCCGGCTTCGTGGTGATCCTGGCCGCCGGGACAGCCTCGCGGCTGATGGCCAGCCAGGACCTGAAAAAGACCAGCCAGGCCAGCGCCCTGACCACGGTCCACGTCGTCCAGCCGGGCGGCGGCGAAAGCGCCGACCTCGTCTTGCCGGGCCGTCTGCAGGCCTGGGCCGAGGCCCCGGTCTATGCCCGCACCGACGGCTATCTGCGCCGCTGGTATGTCGACATCGGCCAGCCGGTGAAGGCGGGCCAGGTGCTGGCCGAGATCGACGCCCCGGAAGTCGACCAGCAACTGGTCGCCGCCCGCGCCGCCCTCGCCACCGCCCAGGCTCAACGTGATCTGGCCGCCACCACCGCCGCCCGCTGGAAGCGCCTGGTCGGCGAGAACGCGGTCTCACAGCAGGAGGCCGACGAGCGCGCCGGCGACCTGGCCGCTCGCGAGGCCATGCGCAACGAAGCTGTGGCCAATGTCCGCCGGCTGGAGAGCCTGACCGCCTTCAAGCGGATCGTCGCCCCGTTCGACGGGGTGGTGACCAGCCGCGACACCGACCAGGGCGCCCTGATCAGCGCCGGCGGCGCGCGGCCCTCGCCGCTGTTCACGGTGTCCGACACCCGCCGCCTGCGCCTCTATGTCAGCGTGCCACAGAGCCTGGCCGGCCAGATCCGTCCGGGCATGAGCGCCACCTTCGCCTCGCCCGACCTGCCGGGCCGGACCTTCAACGCCCGCCTGGTGCGCACGGCCGACGCGGTCGACGCCCAGTCGGGGTCGATGCTGATCCAGCTGGAGGTCGACAACGCCGCCGGCGCTCTCAAGCCCGGCGCCTACGCCCAGGTCAGCCTGGACCTGAAGGCGGCGAACGCCGCCGCGGCCAGCGCGGTGCGGATCCCGTCCAACGCCCTGCTGTTCCGCAAGGAGGGGACGGCCGTGGCCGTGGTCGGCGGCGACAACACCGTCTCGATCCGCCCGGTCAAGATCGCCCGCGACGACGGGGCCGAGCTGGAACTGGCCGGCGGCGTCGCGGCCAACGACTGGATCGTCACCAGCCCGCCGGACGCCATCGCCAGCGGCGACCACGTCAACGTCGTCAAGGCCAAGACGGGAGCCGCCGGTGCGAAGGGTTAGCCTCCTGATCCTGGCGGGCCTGGGTCTCGCGGGCTGCTCGATGGCCCCGGCCTATGCGCCGCCGACACCGGCCGCGCCCGTCGCCTTCCGCGACACCGGCCCCTGGACCCCGGCCGCGCCGGCGGAAGCCGTCCGCGACGGGACCTGGTGGGCGGTGTTCAAGGACCCGACGCTGGACGGCCTGGAACGCCGGCTGGAGAGCGGCAGCGCCGACCTCGCCGCCGCCCTGGCCCGCTACGACCAGGCCCGCGCCCTGTCGCGCCAGGCCTCGAGCGCCCTGCTGCCCCGCTTCGGCGCCTCGGCCAGCGTCGAGCGCCAGCGCACCCCGGCCAATGGCCGCTACGACACCACCACCCTGGCGGCCAGCGCCGCCTATGAGCTGGACCTGTGGGGCCGGGTCCGCAACCTGGTCGCCGCCGGCCGCGCCGACGCGCAAGCCAGCGCCGCCGACCTGGCCGGCGTGCGTCTCAGCCTGCAGGCCCAGTTGGCCGATACCTATTTCAACCTGCGCGGGGCCGACGCCCAGATCGCGGTGCTGGGCTCGACGGTCGAGGCCTATCAACGCGCGCTCGACCTGACCAACCGCCGCCAGGCCGGCGGCGCGGCCAGCGGACTCGACACCGGCCGGGCCCAGACCCAGCTGGCGGCGACGCAAGCGCAGTACGAGCAGGCGGTGGCCGACCGGGCCTTGCTTGAACACGCCATCGCCGTGCTGGTCGGCGAGCCGGCCTCCAGCTTCACGCTGGCCGCCGCGCCGCAACTGATCGAGGCCCCGGTCACCCCGGTCGGCGCGCCCTCGACCCTGCTGCAGCGCCGGCCCGACATCGCCGCGGCAGAGCGCCGGATGGCGGCGGCCAACGCCCGCGTGGGCGTCGCCCGCGCCGCCTGGTTCCCGAGCGTCACCCTGGCCGCGGCCGGCGGCTACCAGTCCAACGGCGGCGAACTGCTGAGCGCCGCCAACCACGTCTGGGCCCTGGGCCCGCTGGCCGCCGCCCTGCCGCTGTTCGACGGCGGCGCCCGCAAGGCCGAGGTCGCCCGCGGCCGCGCGGTGTTCGACGAGACCGCCGCCGGCTACCGCCAGACCGTGCTGGACGCCTTCCGCGAGGTCGAGGACCAGATGGTCCTGGCCAACCGCCTGGCCGCCGCCCAAGGCCGCCAGGACGAAGCCCTCGCCGCCGCCGTCCGCACCACCGCCCTGGCCACGACCCGCTATCGCGAAGGCGCGGCCAGCTACCTGGACGTGGTCACGGCCCAGACGGCGGAACTGCAAGCGCGGCGTGAAGCCCAGGACCTGCGGACCCGGCGGTTGTCAGCCAGCGTGGACCTGATCCGGGCGCTGGGCGGGGGTTGGGGGGCGCTCAAAATCCCTCTCTCTTAGAGAGAGGGATTCTAAGCCTCGACCGCTTCCCGCTCCGGCGTGATCACCGGCCCGACACCCGCCTCGCTCCCCGGCAGCAGGAACCCGATCAGCACCTCGCCGCCCTCGCATCGCGCGAAGACCGACCCGCCGTGCATCAGGACGATGGCCTTGACCACCGCCAGGCCCAGGCCATGGATCTCGCCGCTGTCCTTGCGGGCGCGGTCGAGGCGGTAGAAGCGGTCGAACAGGCGGGCCAGGTGCGCCTCGGGGATCGGGCCGCCGCGATTGCGGACGGACAGGCAGACGGCCTTGTCCCGCGGCTCGATCGTCACCCGCACGGTCTTGCAGTCGACGCCGTGGCGGATGGCGTTGTCGAGCAGGTTGGTCACCGCCCGGCCCAGCAGCGAGGCGTCGGCGTTGACCGTGGCGTCGCCGCGCACCTCCAGCTTGACCTCGGCGTCCTCGAACAGCACGTCCAGGAAGTCGGCGGTCTTGTGGGTCAGGGCCGCCAGCGACAGCGGGGCCAGGTTGGCCGCGAGCGCCCCCTGGTCGGCGCGGGCCATGAACAGCATGTCGTTGATGATCGTGCGCAGGCGCTCCAACTCCTCGAGGTTGGAGTGCAGCGTCTCCTCCAGTTCGTCGGCGTCGCGGGGGCGCGAAAGGGCCACCTGGGTCTGGCCGATCAGGTTGCCCAGCGGCGTGCGCAGCTCATGGGCGACGTCGGCGTTGAAGGCCGCCAACCGATCATAGGCCGCCTGCAGCCGGTCCAGCGCGCCGTTGAAGGCGCTCATCAGCCCGACCAGTTCGGCCGGCAGGTCGCGGGTAGGCATCCGCAGGGAAAGGTCGGCCGGGTTCAGGGCGCCGGCGCGGTGCGACAGGCGGTCCGCCGGCGCCAGCCCCCTACGCGCGATCCACCAGCCCAGAAGGCTGACCAGCCCGGTCGTCAGCACCGACATGGCCAGGGCCCCCACGCCCAGCACGTAGCGCGAGGCGTCGAACGGCGCGGTGGCGGCCGCGATGACCAGCCGCGCCTCCGGGCGCAGGCCATAGGCCGGCACGCGCCGGGCAAGGGTCATGAACCGCTTGCCGTCGACATGGATGACGCCGAGGCCGTCCCGGGCCGGCTCCAGCGCCGCGCCCGGCGTGAACCGGAAGCGCGGGTCGGCGGACTCGATCCGGTAGCGGATGCCGCCGTCGGCCGGGGTGAACGACTTCAGCTTGTCGGTCAGCAGCGGCCAGCGGAGCGGATCGCCGGCTCGGCGGATCATCGCCTCGATGATCTGCGAGCGGGCGCTCAGCTCCTCGGCCTGGTGGCGCTTCAGTTCCAGGCTCTGGAAGCTGAACAAGGCCACGCCGGCCAGCATGGAGACCAGGCTGGTGGCGATGGCGAACATCAGGGCCAGGCGGCCGGCGATGGATCTGGGGGCCAGGGAGCGCGGCGTCACGGCGGGGTTCCCTCGGGACGGTGCTCGAGGACGTAGCCCATGCCGCGCACCGTGTGCAGCAGCTTGGTCTCGAACATCCCGTCGATCTTGGCCCGCAACCGCTTGATGGCGACCTCGACGACGTTGGTGTTGGTGTCGAAATTGATGTCCCAGACCAGCTCGGTGATGATGGTCTTGGAGACGATCTGCGACTGACGGCGGCCCAGCACGACCAGCAGGGCGAACTCCTTGGCCGTCAGGTTCAGCCGCCGGCCCGCCCGCGTGGCGCGCCGCGCCAGCAGGTCCAGGTGCAGGTCGCCGACCGTGATCGTCGACGACTCGCTGCGCCCGCGCCGGGTGATGGCCTGCAGCCGGGCCAGGAGCTCCAGGAACGAGAACGGCTTGACCAGATAGTCGTCGGCCCCCGCGCCCAGGCCCTTCAGCCGGTCCTCGACGCTGTCGCGGGCGGTCAGCATGATCACAGGCGTCTGGCGGGTCTGGCGCAGGCGGGCCAGCACCTCGACCCCGTCCAGGCCCGGCAACATGCCGTCCAGCACCACCGCGTCATAGTCCAGGGTCTGGGCCAGGTGCAGGCCGTCCTCGCCATTGCCGGCGAAGTCGACGGCGTAGCCCTGCTCGGTCAGCCCCTTGCGCAGGTAGGCGACGGTCTTGGGCTCGTCCTCGACGATCAGGATCTTCATCAGGGTGAGGCGTCTCACGACCAGCGGCCCGGAGTGCGGAGGCAATCCGGGCCGACAAGATAAGGCGCCCTCGCGTCCGCCGCCATCGCTGGAGGTGGGGGACCATGTCCGGCGGCGAGGCGAGGACGGCGCATCCTGCCGCGCCTCCACGGTCGTCAGCCTGACCGCCGGATGACATTTCTGACCGGAAGCGCGGATTCTGGTCGGCCCGATCGAACCATTTCCGCCGCAAGTTCCCTTTAAACGGCGCGCCCAAATCCGCGCGCCCGTCGGTATCCGCCCGAGGTTTTCTATTGTCCTTGCTTGATCGCCGCGCCGCCCTGACGCTCCTGGCGGGGGGGGGCGCCGCCGCCGACCGGGCGCCGGAAACGGCCGAGGAGTTTCCCGACGGGCGCGAGGTCTGGCTGGAGCGCGACGCGCGGGGCCGGCTGGCCATCCACGCCCTGATGGAGAGCCCGGGGATCGTCGGCGCCTACAGGTTCGTCAACGATCGCGACGGCCTGGCCATGGTCTACGGCGCGGACGCCATCCACACCCGCGCGCGCGCCAAACTGGTGTCGAGCCAGACGGAGTGAGGGCGCCATCGCTCCCCTAAAAGAACCGTAATGCCCGGATTGCAATTTTCGATTGCGAGCCGAGCTTCGCCGTGAGAGCCCTGGTGATCTCAAGGCGGGGCGTCGATGTTGCTGTTGTGGTTCCAGGCCGCCGCGTCGGAGGCGGCCCAGAAGGTCGAGTCTATCGTCGTCACCGCCCGGCCGGCCCAGGTTCGCGACAAGATCGACCGCCGCGTCTACGACGTCCGAGCGGACACCGGATCGCAGGGCGGCGTCGCTCTGGACATCCTCAATCGCATCCCCTCCGTGACGGTGTCGCCGAGCGGCCGGATCGCGCTGCGCGGCGATACCGGCGTCCAGATCCTGATCAACGGCAAGCCGCCGCCCACCGGGACGTCGGTGCTGCAATCCCTGCCCGCTTCAAGCGTCAGCGGCATCGAGGTGATGACCAACCCGTCGGCGCAATTCTCGCCCGACGGCACGGCCGGGATCATCAACATCGTCACGCGCCAGGGGCGCGCGCTGGGCGTCTCCGGCACGATCTCGGCCCGGGCCGACACGCGCGAGCAGACCCACATCTCGGCCAGCGCCTCGGCCACCCGGGGCGACTGGAGCGTCGACGGCCGCGTCCTGCTGATCCACGGCCCGGCGGAAACCGACGCCCACTACAGCCAGCGCGACGCGGCGAGCGACCGGAGCCTGGTGGCGAGGGACAGCCGCGGCAAGTCGAAGCTGGACTTCGCCCAGGCATCGCTGGGAGTCACCCGGCGGCTTTCCGAGAACCGCGAACTGAGCGTGGAGGCCCACCACATGGGCAATCGCTTCCGCGTCGACAACCTGGCCCATTATCAGGCGTTCGGCGGCGCCCCGGTGCAGTCGGAGGAGGCGGGGACGCAGCGCGACACGAACCGGTCCGACGACATCCAGGCCAGCTATTCCGACACCTGGCCCGATGATCGCGGCTCGCTCGAGGCCAATATCTCGCATTCCCAAAGCGACAACCGGAGCCGTATGGACCACGACGACCACCAGGTCGCGCCGACGGCTCTGGTTCAGCGCTACGGCGACACCCAACGCAGCCGGGGGCCGGACGATCAGGCCAAGGTCGCGGTGGTCGCCAATCTGGCCGGCGGCGCCATCCTGACCACCGGCCTGGAAGCCAACCGGGTCGAGCGCGATCTCTTCCGGTCCTATGACGGCGACATCGCCGTGCTGGGCCTGGCGAGCGGCGATCTCGGCGTGTTCAACGCCCGGCGGTCCAGCCTCTCGGGCTATGCGACCTACCAGTTCCCGTTCGCCGGCTTCAAGCTGATGCCCGGCCTGCGGGTCGAGACGGAATCCCTGCGGCTGAACGCGCCGGCCGCCGCGCGCGACCGCGACGTCACGCGCCTCTTCCCCTCGTTCCACCTGTCTCATCCGCTGGTCGGCGGCAAGCTCAAGGCCAGCTACAGCCGCCGCATCCAGCGCCCAGAACTGGAGCTCTATGACCCCCGACGGATGCCGAGCAGCCAGCGCAGCGCCATGCAAGGCAACCTGGATCTCGCCTCGACCACCACCGAGTCCTACGAGAGCGGCTACGAGCGGACCTTCGGCAAGACGACGCTGGGGCTGACGGCCTATTACCGCGTCAGCCACGATCCCTGGCAGAGATACACCACCTGGAATCCCGACCTGACCACCGCGAGCCGGCCGCTGAACTACGACCGCGCGACGTCCGGAGGGCTGGAGGCCAATGCTCGCGGCGAGGCGCCCGGCGGCTGGAAGTACGTCGTCAACCTGAACGTTTTCCGCCGGCAACTGGTCCCGGCCACCGCGACCCTCTCGACCGCGACCCGGACGAACTATTCCGGCAATATCGTGGTCGATAAGGTTCTGAAGAACGGCGACAAGCTGCAGTTCAATCTCAGTGGCGTGGGCAAGACCCCTACGCTGCAGGGCTATCAGGCCGCCTACCAGCAGCTGGACGCCACCTGGAGCCACAAGCTGGACGCCCGCTATTCGGTGACCCTGAACGCCACGGACATCTTCAACACCAACCGGCAGCGCAGCCGCTATCGGGATGGCGGCGTGGTGATCGACAGCGACCTCGCCCCCAACGCCCGGGCGGTGCGCGTGTCGCTGGTCTACAAGTTCAAGGCCAAGGTCTAGCCTGGTCCTGCACGCATTGCCCATGGCGCGGCGCTTTCCATCGCGGTAGGCCAGGGCCGTCGATCCCCAAGGTGAGCCCCATGGATTTCTCGAAGCTGCAGGCCGTCAGCACGGTCACCACCGAGTGGAAATATCCGCTGAAGCCAGCCAACCGTTCGGGGCTGCTGCGGGTCGACCAGGGGCCGGACCACAAGCTCTATTGGGAAGAATACGGCAACCCGGACGGCGAGCCGGTGATGTTCCTGCACGGCGGTCCGGGCGGGGCGTGCGCGCCGGTGATGTCGCGGTTCTTCGATCCCCAGCGCTACCGCGTGATCCTGTTCGACCAGCGCGGTTGCGGCAAGAGCGAGCCGACGGTCGCGACCCATGGCCCGCGAATCGCCCTGACCCGCAACGACACCAACCATCTAGTCGACGACATCAACCGCCTGCGCGACGCCCTCGGGATCACCGGCAAGATGCACGTGTTCGGCGGCAGCTGGGGCAGCACCCTGGCCCTGGTCTACGGCATCCGCCACCCGGACAAGGTGGCCTCGCTGATCCTACGCGGCATCTTCCTCGGCGCCAGCGAGGACCTGCTTTACATGTACCAGGGCAACGCCGCGACCTTCGCCGACGCGCCCTACGCCCTGACCGAGCCGGGCAGCTACGTGACCTATCCCGACGCGTGGAAGGCCTTTGTCGAGGAGATCCCGGCCGGCCAGCGCGGCGACATGATGGCCGCCTACAAGGCGATCTTCGACCTGGAGGCCAAGACGGAGACCGACCGCGCCCGCCAGCTGCGCGCCGCCGTGGCCTGGTCGGTCTGGGAAGGGACGATCTCGAACATGATCCCGAAGGACAGCGACCCGGGCAAGTTCGGCGAGGCCGACTTCGCCCTGTGCTTCGCCCAGATCGAGGCCCACTTCTTCGCCAACGGCCTGTTCCTGGAACCGGACTACATCGTCGGCAACGTCGACAAGTTCGCCGCCGTCCCGACCCACATCGTTCACGGCCGCTTCGACCAGGTGTGCCCGCTGACGCAGGCCTCGCGGCTGATCGCGGCCATGGCGGCGGCGGGCGCGGCCCCGGCCAGCTACGTCAAGACCAATGCCGGCCACAGCGCCATGGAAGCCCAGACCGTGCTGGCCCTGACGGCGATCATGGACGGCCTGCCGCCGATCGGCTGAGGTCGCGAGGCGTTATGCCGCATGACCCAACGCCTTGATCCGGCCCCGGAGCAACCTACTTATCGCGATAAGCTTTTTTATGATAAGAAGCTGACGACGCCCGCCGCCCCAGGAGTTCGCGCTCGATGTCCTCGTCCGCCCCCGGCCCCGAATTCATTCCGCTGGACAACCAGCTGTGCTTTTCGCTCTACGCCACGACCCTGGCGATCAACCGCACCTACAAGCCGATGCTGGACGGCCTGGGCATCACCTATCCGCAGTACCTGGTGCTGAGCGCGCTGTGGGAGGAGGACGGCCAGACGATCGGCGCGATCGGGACCCGGCTGTCGCTGGAGCCCAGCACCATCACGCCCCTGGTCAAACGCTTGGAGCAGGCCGGTTTCGTCGACCGTCAGCGCGACCCGATCGACGAGCGGCAGGTGCGGGTGCGGCTGTCGAAGAAGGGCCTGGATCTGCGCGCCGACGCCACCTGCCTGACCTCGACCCTGCTGGAGAAGTCCGGCCTGACCGTGCCGCAGATCACCGAGCTGAACACGCGCGTGCTGGCGCTGCGGCGGGCCTTGGTGAACGAGGGCTAGGAGCCTAGAGCATTTTCCGATCCAACTGGATCGGTGAAATGCTCTAGCGTCTTGTTTTGACGCATTTTCTGACGACGAACCGGTATCCACTTCGTCGGAAAATGCTCTAGCAGGCTGTTGAAGAAGCCTCCCGTCTGGCGATGAAGTTGGCTTCGTCGCCGCCGTGGAAGCAGATCTGGCCCTTGAGGGAGCCGTCGGGCTGGAGTTGAGCCCATCCGTCGCCCTGGGCCTCATCCATTTCGTCGTTTCCGCGCCAGTCGAACTGCACGGCGTCGTGGTCGCCGGCGGCGGCGAAGGCGCCAGTGACGCAGCCGAAGGCGAACTGGCCATGGGTGGCTTCGAAGAGGATGTAGGCGGGCTCCATCATGTCCCGATAGTCGTCAGTGTAGTCGGGCGTCTGGACGATGCGCCACTGGCCCAGGACGCTCATGCCGGGGCCGCCAGGAGCTTGGGCAGACGGATCAGGTTGTAGGCCGCCAGCGCCAGGGTGAAGGCGGCGTCGACCTTGGCGCGGCCGCGCACCTTGACCTTGGCTAGGCCGGCCGAGCCCTTGATCCAGCCGAACACCTCTTCGATGCGCTTGCGACATCGCTGGCTGATCGCATAGCCGGGGTGGCGCTTGGTGCGGCCGTCAATGGCGGTCGAGCGCGGCTTGCCCAGCTTGGACAGGTGGCCATCGACGGCGATGTGCGGTGTCACCCGGCGCGCCCGAAGTTGGCCAATGAAGTCGCGCACGTCATAGGCCTTGTCGGCGCCCAGGGTGATCCGACGCCGGCCGCTTCTTCGGTCCAGCATCGCCACAGCCGCCTCGCGCTCGGCTGTGCCCGTGGCCAGGGTCACCCCACCATCCGTCACCAGGCCATGGCGGTTCTCCATCAGGGCGTGGCCCATATAGCAGAGCCTCGCCGGCTGGCCGTCGCCCTTCTTATAGAGCCGAGCCTCAGGATCGGTGGTGCTGCGGTGCGTCTGGTTGGAACGCTTCTCCTTGTGGAAGCCGCGCTCGGCGTTGCGACCCGGCCCCTCGGGATCGCTGTCGTCGCCATCGACCCTGCGGAAGCTCTTGGTCGACGCCCAGGCTTCGATCAGCGTGCCGTCCACCGAGAAGTGGTCTGACGACATCAGCCGCTTCACCCGAGGCTGGGCCAGCACCGCGCGCAGGAACTTGCCGGCGATCTCGCCCGCCAACAGCCGGTCGCGGTTCTTGGTGAAACTGGAATGATCCCAGGCCGCATCGTCCACGCCAAGACCTACAAACCAGCGGAACAGCAGGTCAAACTCCATCCGCTCCATCAACTGGCGCTCCGATCGGATGCCGTAGAACGCCTGCAGCAGCATGGCGCGCAACAACCGTTCCGGCGGGATCGACGGACGTCCCAGCCTCGGCGGATAGAGCGCCGCGAAGTCCGCGCTCAAATCCCCAAGCGCCCCGTTCGCGATCTCCAGGATCGGCCGCAAGGGATGATCGCGCCGAACCCGAGCATCCAGATCTACATATGAGAACAGCGACCCCGTCCGCTCGTCCGACCCGCGCATCCACCCCTCCAGAGCTCCCGCCCAAAGAGTGAATCATGTCGAACTCCGCCCCGCTACGGACTTCTTCAACAGCCTGCTAGAAGCTCAGCACTACGAACATCACCGCGCTGATCGGAATCGCCGCCGAAAGCGCCATGTGCAGCACGGTCTCGGTCAAGCTGAAGACCGAGCGGCTGGGCAGCTTGAACGGGGCGGCGGCTGGCGTCATGGCGGGTGCTCCTTGCACGCTGTAGCTTGCACCCTGACTGGTTAACGATCCGGGATCTTGAACGAACCGATCGCTGCGACAAGTTGTCAGGCGGCCTTCTCCTCACCCGTTTTCAGGGGGAGGTGGCGCGGCGCCGACAGGCGACGTGACGGAGGGGGCGTGGCCAGACCTCAGGCCCAGCTGGCCGGGCCTTCCGGCCGCCGGCGCGAGGTCGGCGCGTAGCGGTGTCCCTTGTTCACGCGGCGCAGCGAGGCCGGGTAGCGGTGCAGCTGCTGCTCGGGCCGGATTGGCCGGGCCACCAGGCCGCCGCCACAGTCGGGACACACCGCGTCGAAGCGGATGTCCGCGCAGTCGGCGCAGAAGGTGTGTTCGAAGGTGCAGATTCGGGCCGCGGCGCTGGCCGGCGGCAGGTCCGCGTCGCAGCACTCGCAATTGGGGCGCAGTTCGAGCATGGGGCCGTCCTCCCGTGTTCGTTTGACGCTTCGCGTGTTTGGGTCTGGAAGCCTTGTACCATAAGGGCTTTTGAGCCCCTCGCGCGAGGGTGCGCGTTCGCCGATCACGGGAATGTGGAAACAAGCCAGATTCGCGTGATCAGCGGGGGTTGACCCCCCTCCCCATACCCCCTAGACACCGCGCCGTTTGCGCGGGCGGTCGGACCACAAGTCCGACCGCTTTCTTGCAGGCGAACGCCCCGGCTCGCCGGGGCTGGGCCGGGGTTACACCTTGCCCGCTTTTTTGCGAAAATAGTCCCAACCCAGCACGCGTCCAGGAGCGCTCCACGGAATGTCCCAAGACCTTCTCCCCGGCGTTACCGGCGTTCTGGCCCTGGCCGACGGCACGATCCTGCAAGGCGTGGGCTGCGGCGCGGTCGGCGACGCGGTCGGCGAGGTGTGCTTCAACACCGCCATGACCGGTTATCAGGAGATCCTGACCGACCCGTCCTACATGGCCCAGATCGTCGCCTTCACCTTCCCGCACATCGGCAATGTCGGGACCAATGTCGAGGACGTCGAGCAGATCACCGGCGTGGCCGAGACGGCCGCCCGCGGCGCGCTGTTCCGCGACGTCCCGACCGAGCAGGCCAACTGGCGCGCCAACAGCGATTTCGACGCCTGGATGAAGGCGCGCGGCGTCATCGGCCTGGCCGGCATCGACACCCGCGCCCTGACCCGCAAGATCCGCGAGACCGGCATGCCGCACGGCGTCATCGCCCACTCGCCCGAGGGCAAGTTCGACCTGGAAGCCCTGGTCGCCAAGGCCAAGGCCTGGGCCGGCCTGGAAGGCCTCGATTTGGCCAAGGACGCCTCGACCACCCAGACCTTCACCTGGGACGAGGGCCTGTGGTCGTGGCCGGAAGGCTACGCCAAGCTGGACAAGCCCAAGTACGAAGTGGTCGTCATCGACTACGGCGTGAAGCGCAACATCCTGCGCGCCCTGGCCCATGTCGGCGCCCGCGCCACGGTGGTGCCGGCCAACACCTCGGCCGAGGACATCCTGGCCCGTAATCCGGACGGCGTGCTGCTGAGCAACGGTCCCGGCGACCCGGCCGCCACGGGCGAGTATGCGGTTCCGGAAATCCAGAAGCTGGTCGCCAGCGGCAAGCCGGTGTTCGGCATCTGCCTGGGCCACCAGATGCTGGCCCTGGCCCTGGGCGCCAAGACCGTAAAGATGGAACAGGGCCACCATGGCGCCAACCACCCGGTCAAGGACCTGACCACCGGTAAGGTCGAGATCGTCTCGATGAACCACGGCTTCACCGTGGACAGCGAGAGCCTCCCCGCCCCGGTCCAGGAGACCCACGTCTCGCTGTTCGACGGCACCAACGCCGGCATCCAGCTGGCCGACAAGCCGGTGTTCTCGGTGCAGCACCACCCGGAAGCCTCGCCCGGCCCGACGGACAGCCTGTACCTGTTCGAACGCTTCGCGGGTTTGATGGACAAGGCGAAGTAAGCGCCTAGGCGCTCCCTTCGCTCCGCCCCCATGAGGGGGAGGAGAACAGAACCAAGGAAGCCCGCGTCACTCGGTGGCGCGGGCTTCTTGCTGCTTGGACCAAAAATGGTGGGGGCCGCCTCCCGCAAGACTAGGGGGCAAAGCGGGAGGCGGCGGCCAGACGCCCTCTACAGGGGGGCGCTTCGGGCGTCTGGCGGGGGAGCCGGCCGGTTCGGGTGACGCTCCGAAGGCGGGCGGGCTCACGCTCTTGAACGGGGGGAGGCTGACCTCAGACCTTGAGGTCGAGAAGACGCTTGTTCATCTCGTCGGCGGTCTTGAGGACCGCCGCATTGGCCTTGAAGTCGGTGGCCGCGGTGATCTGGGCGACGCGTTCGCCGACATAGTCGACGTCCTTGGTCTCGGCGTTCTTTTCCACCTGGGCGTCCGAAGCGGCCACCCGCTGGGCCGAAGCGCTGAGGCGGTCGGCGGCGGCCATCATTCCGGCGGCGGAGATCGAGAGAGCCTGCATGAGATGCCTCCGTCAGGGCCTGGGGTTCTTGACGTTGGTTATCCGGCCGGTTGGGTTAAGCCCTCGCAATCGAAAATGGTAAAATTCACGGCTTGGTCATCTTTTTTAGCAGCGGTTAACCTTTCTGGTGCGCCGCCTCCCTTTCGGGCGACGGCGTCGACGCCAGTCGAAGGGTCGCAAGGGACTCACGGTGAGGACTTTCAACCCCTCATCCGGCTCGCCGCGCGAGCTGCCTTCTCCCGCGGGGGAGAAGCAGAAACGTTTTCGCTCCAACATTACGAAACGTTCAGACTCGGCCGTATCGACAAGCTGTCATCGTCCCGACATGGTTCGCCCCTTCGCGGGCCGGGGGGCGGTCCGCTCCCCGGGAGTCTCTGAAAGACATGTCGTTCACGCGTCGTATCGCGCTGGCCAGCGCCGCCCTGCTCATGGTGGCGCAACCGGTCCTCGCGGCCACACCCGCCAAGCCTGTCGCCACCGCCCAGAAGGCTGGCAAGACGGCCGCGCCCGTCTCGGACTTCACGCCGTCGCCCGAAGCCATCAAGGCCCACATGACCTTCCTGGCCGATGACCTCATGGAAGGCCGCGAGACCGGCACGCGCGGCTATGACATCGCCGCCAACTACGTCGCCGCCCAATACGCCCTGCTGGGCGTCAAGCCGGCCGGCGACAAGACCGCCACCGGGGTCTCGTACCAGCAGCACGTGCCGCTGATCGCCTTCCGCGGCGCCGGCGAGGGTTCGTTCGGCCTGACCGGCGCGGATGGCCAGACCGTCGCCCTGAAGTACGGCGAGGACTATCTGCCGAACGCCCAGGCCCAGTCGGCCGACCTGACGGTCGCCGCGCCGCTGGTCTTCGTGGGCTACGGCCTGGTCAACCCGGCCACGGGCCGCGACGACTACGCGGGCCTGGACGTGAAGGGCAAGATCGTCGTCATGCTGAACGGCGCGCCGTCGTCGCTGCAGACCGAGGAACGCGCCCACTTCAGCAACCCCAACACCAAACGTCAGGAGGCCGCCAAGCGCGGCGCCATCGGCGTGATCACCATGTCGGGTCCCAGCGCCGAGAAGCGCCGCCCGTTCGCGGCCGGCGCCGGCATGATGCGCGGCTGGCGGGTGATCTGGCGCGACGCCAACGACGTCGGCGCCATCCGCGCGCCGGGCGCCCCGTCGCTGGCTTCGATCAGCCAGGCCGGCGCGGCCAAGCTGTTCGCCGGCGCTCCCGTGGCCCTGGCCGACGTGCTGGCCGAATCCGAAAAGCCGGAAGGCGCGATCAAGGGCTTTCCCCTGACGACCAAGGCCAGCATCAACGTCAAGACCGAGATCGAGAAGCGCGAGAGCAGCAACGTCGTCGGCCTGATCGAGGGCTCTGACCCGACGCTGAAGGCCCAGACCATCATCCTGTCGGCGCACCTGGACCACATCGGCATCAAGGAAAACGCCAAGCCCGGCGAGGACCGCATCAATAACGGCGCGCTCGACAACGCCTCGGGTATCGCCACCCTGCTGGAGGTCGCGCGCGGCTTCGAGAACAGCAAGGCCCGGCCGAAGCGCTCGATCATCCTGCTGGCCGTCACGGGCGAGGAGAAGGGCCTGGTCGGCTCGGACTACTTCGCCAACAACCCGACGGTGAAGAAGGCCGACATCGCGGCCGACGTGAACCTGGACATGCCGGTGCTGCTGTACCCGTTCACCGACGTGATCGCGTTCGGCGCCGACCGCTCGACCATCGGCGAGGCCGTCAAGCACGCCGCCGGCCGCGTGGGGATCGCGCTGTCCGGCGATCCGATGCCGGAAGAGGGCCTGTTCACCCGCTCGGACCACTACCGCTTCGTCGAACAGGGGATCCCGTCGGTGTTCCTGATGACCGGCTTCCAGAACGGCGGCGAGGCGGCCTTCAAGGGCTTCCTGAAGGGCAACTACCACCACCCGGGCGACGACCTGAACCAGCCGATCGACTACCAGGCGGCCGCCAAGTTCGCGCTGGTCAACTACGAGATCGCCCGCGAACTGGCCAATGTGCCGGCCCGCCCGGTCTGGAAGAAGGGCGACTTCTTCGGCGGCACGTTCGCCCCGGCGGGACATCCGTCGGCCGCGAAGTGAGCTGAGCTGAAAAGCACGATTGACCCGGAGGGCGGCGGAAGGGATTCTGCCGCCCTCTCTCGTTCTCGCCCCGGACATCCTCGCCCCGTGACCGCCCGCACCGGCGCCTTCCTGAAGATCGGCGTGATCGCGCCGGCCATCATGGTGGCCGACGTGTGGCTGGCTCAGCGGCTGTTCCCGGGCTTCGACGCCGGGGCCCAGTTCATCAGCGAGCTGGGCGGACCCAAGGCTCCCCTGCCCGAGGTCTTCAACTACGGCATGATGATCGCCGGCCTCGCGGGCCTGCTGGCCGGGGCCGGCTTCGCCCATGCGCTGGAAGCGGCCGGCGGCCGGCGTCAGGTCTCGGCCTTCGCCGGGCTGTTCGTGGCGCTGACGGGGCTGGGAGCCTTCTTCGCCGGAGTGTTTCACTGGCCCGATCCCATGCACCGCGCCTGCGGGGTGGGCCTGGCCATGCAGTTCGCGCCGCTGTTCACCGCCTGGGCGCTGTGGGGCAGGCCGGGCTACCGACGGCTGGCCCATTTCTCGCTGGGCTGGTTCTTCGGCCTGCTGCTGGTCTTCGCCCTGCTGACCGGGGTGTGGAACGTCCGTACCGGCTATGACGTCGGCTACTGGCAGCGCGGCCACGCGTTCCTGGGCCTGCTGTGGCTGGCCATCGCCGCCTGGAGCCTGGAGAAGGGCTGGCGGCACGAGCGGCTGGGCGACCTGGAATCCGCCTCGGCCTAAAGCGCCTCAGGCGCGCACGCCAAGCACCACCCGCCGGATGTCGCCCCGCGTCGCCGCCAGCAGGATCAGCAGATAGGCCGACAGGAACAGCATCCCGCCGAACACCGCCAGGAGCCCTAGGGCCAGGGCGCCGGGACTGCAGCCGCCGCGCCAGGCGGTCCACAGGCCCGAGAGCAGCAGGAAGCAGAAGAAGTCCAGGTTGAATTGTCCGGGCCAGGTCATCGCCGCCATGTCGCCGAAGAACACCGGCAGCAGGGTCCAGCCATGATGGGCGATGGTGACGCTGGTGTAGCCGGCGATCACCAGCAGGCAGGCCAGCAGGAACAGGCGAAACGGGGTCATCGGGCGGTCTCCGCTTCCAGCGTGATGCTCGGCGCCGTCCGGCTTTCCAGGAACAGGCAGCGGGCCATCATGGCCAAAAGGCCGATCGAGCCGGTGGCGGCCACCAGCACCAGCCACGGCAGCGCGCGCATGCCCACGGCGCGGGCGCGGGGCAGCAGCAGGGCCAGGGCGGTTCCCGCCGCCAGCAGCAGGTCGCACCAGATCTGCGCGCCCCAGGGGCCGCGCAGGTGCTCGTTCCAGAAGCCCAGCGGCCCGGCCTTGGCGACCACGTCGACGCTGACGATCAGAAACGCCGCCGACAGCACGGCGGGAAGGATCCAGGCGCGCGGGCCAAGTTGGGGGCGAGCGGCCATGACGATCATGGCCAGCAGCAGGCCCAGGGCTGCGCCGGCGGGCAGGATGGCGTACACGGACTCTGGCATCGAGGTCTCCTGTAGCAGTCGCTACAGGCATAACGCATTGTAGCGGTCGCTACAATCGGAAAGGCGGCATGAACGTTCGGGACGAACAGCGGGAGCGGGTGGCGGCGGCCCTGGCCGATCATCTGCTGCGCACGGGCCTTTCCCAGGCCAGCCTTCGCCAGCTGGCGGCGGCGGCCGGGGTCAGCGACCGGATGCTGCTGTACTATTTCGCCGACAAGACCGAGGTGCTGGCCCAGGCCATGGCGCGCCTGGCCGCCGACATGGCGGGCCGTCTGGCGTCCGCCCTGCCCGAGACCGAGCGCCTGTCGCCCGCCGTGCTCAGCGCCCGCGCCGCGCGGCTGGTCATCGACGACGCCTACCGGCCCTTCATGAGGCTGTGGATCGAGGCGGTGGCCGCCGCCGCGCGGGGCGAGGCGCCGTTCGTCGACATCGCCCGCCAGATCGGCGGCGGCTTCCTGGCGTGGCTGGAGGCCCGGCTGGACCCGGCGACGACGCCCGACCCGCCCGGCGCGGCGGCGGCGATCCTGGCCCTGCTGGACGGCCTGGCCCTGGTCGAGGTCTGCGCCGGTCCCGAGCGGGCGCACCGGGCGGTCGAGGCCCTGGAAGCGGCGGCGCGGCGCTAAGCCGCCTTGGGCTCCTACGCCCTTCCCGCCCCGCGTGCGCGGGTCCATATCAGCGCCATGACCGCCGCTGCTCCCGCCCCGCGTCTGACCGTCTGGTATGACGGGGGTTGTCCGCTGTGCCTGCGCGAGATCGCGCTGATGCGACGCCTGGATCGGCGGGGCGCGATCACCTTCATCGATGTCGCGGACGGAGAGACCACCTGCCCGATCGACCGCGCCGAGCTGCTGGCCCGCTTCCACGCGCGCGAGGACGGCCAACTGCTGTCGGGCGCGGCGGCCTTCGCGGCCATGTGGCGGGCGGTTCCGGTCCTGCGGCCGCTCGGCGTCCTGGCCCGCCGCCCTTGGGCGCTGAAGGTCCTGGAAGCGCTTTATGTCCGCTTCCTGCGGTTCCGCCCCCGGCTGCAGCGGCTGGTGGTCCGGCTTACCGCCAGGCGTAGTTGAAGCTGACGCTGATGCGCTGCTCGTCGGCCTGGTTGGTGGTCACCTCGTGGCGCAGCCAGCTCTCCCACATCAGCACCGCGCCGGCCGCCGGCTTGACGTAGATGAACGGCCGCAGGGTCTCGGGCGCGTCCTCGTCGCGGGTCGGGGCGGCCATCATCATCGGCAGGCGCGGATCCTCGAACTTCAGGGCCGAGGCGCCCGGCGGTATGGTGATGTAGACCGTGCCGGAGATGACGCTGTGCGGGTGGATGTGGCCGCTGTGCGAACCGCCCGGCTCCAGGATGTTGATCCACAGGCTGTCCATGACCAGCTTGCCGCCGGCCAGGTCGAAGGCCAGGTCCTTGGCGAAGGCCGCCGCGTGCTTGTCCAGCTTCTTCTTCAGCGTCTCGAACAGGCTGTCGCGCTGCGGCAGGTCGTTCAGCGAGGCGTAGGACGTGTAGCCCAGATAGCCCTTGTTATAGGCCCAGGCCTGGCCGGCCTCGTCGTCCTCGGCGATGGCGATGCAGGCGTCGTGCAGTTCGTCGATGAACGCCTCGGCGTCCTTGTCGCTAGCGAGGCTGGCTTCATAGAGCGGGGTGACGAAGAGCGGGCGCGTGGTCATGGGGGCGTCATAGCGCCGGCGGAGCAAGAGGGCAAAGGCGTCGCGAGAACGGCGCGCCCAACAACGCCCTTCATAATTGCATAATGATAAAATTCGCGCATAGTGAGCATCCAAATCCATGATCCGGGGGGACCAGGATGCGCGCCGCCGCCCTTTTCATTTCGCTGCTGTCGGTCAGCCTGTGCGGCTGCCAGTCGCTGCAGGGCTATCCGACCCCGATCGAGTCGTCGAAGACCTCGCTCGCCCTGGTTCAGGCCGACACCGAGCCGGCCGCCGTCACCGCCTATACGGGCCTGACCGACCCCGTCCAGCGGCGCGCCAAGCGCGACCAGATCGTCCGCGCCCGCGCCTATGCGATCGACATCCAGTACGACCAGTTCATCCGCCAGGTGACCAGCCAGCAGAAGGCCTTCGCCATCGGCGCCGACCTGGTCTCGGCGGGTCTGACCGGCGCGGCGACCCTGGCCAAGAGCGCCGCCACCAAGACGCACCTGACCACCTATGCCAGCGCCGCTCTGGGCGTGCGCGCCACGGTCGACAAGGAGCTGTTCTACAGCCAGACCCTGCCGGCCGTCGTCTCGCAGATGGACGCCTCGCGGCGCACGGTCCTGGCCAAGATCAGCGAGGGCCTGGCCAAGCCCGACGGCGACTATCCGCTGGTCGCGGCCCTGTCCGACCTGCAGGACTACTATATCGCCGGCACGCTGAACGGGGCCCTGAACCAGATCTCCAAGGACGCCGGGGTCAAGACCCAGGCCGCCGAGGACCGGATCGCCAAGGTCACCACCATCGCCACCGCCTACGACGATCCCAGCCGCCAGCTTTCGACCTATTGGCGCAAGGCCGACGGCGGCTACGACCCCGCCCATGAGGCCAAGATGCTGGCCTGCCTGGGCCCCAGCGCGACGACGCTGCAGCTGACCAACGTCATCCACGGCGGCAGCGCCACGCAGAAGAACGCCCTGATCGCCTGCCTGACCACCGCCGGCGAAACACTCTGAGAGGCATGACCATGACCGACGCTGCTCCTCCCGTCGCAGGCCCCGCCGCCGCGGGTCCGGCCACCCGCCATCCCGACGCCCCCGCCACGACCAAGGCCCTGCAGCAGTTCGTCTATACCGGGGTCAGCGAGGAGCAGCGGCCGATCCTGGTCGCCGACCTCTGGCATGCCGGCGCCCTGCGGGTCGACGTGGTCCGCGACGCGGGCTCCAACCCGGCGACCTACACCGTGACGGCCACCTTCCCGGCGTGATTGACGCCGCCCGCCAGGCGGAACATAGTCGGAACATGGCCGCCGACGATCTGATACTGACCCTCGACGCGGCGCTCGCGGAGCGCCTGCGGATTCGCGCCGAGGCGGCGGGGCTGAGCGTGGAGGCGTACGCGCACTTTGTCCTGCGGCGTGACGTCGACCCGCCAGGCCTCGCGGAGAGCGAAACCCGATGGGACGGGGCGCCGGCGCGCGTTCCGTCAGGCGACGGCATCGGCGAGGACGACGAGGCCTATGCCGATGAGCTGGATCGCATCTGCCAGGAGACTCTGCGCACCGGCGGCGTTCCCTGGGAACAGGTGGAAGCGCGCCTCAGGACCCTCGGCAAGCCGCGCTAGAGCCCTTTAGCTTTAGATGGAATCATCTAAAGCGTTCAAAAGGGCTCTAAATGTTTGAATCTAGAGCCTGTTTATCCGGTTTAGATGGTTCCATCTAAACCGGACAGGCTCTAGCGATGTTTCGCATCCTCGTCTCGGATAGGGCGTGGGCCGATATTGATCGCCTGGAGACCTGGCTTTGGGATCATGGCGCGACCTACGCCACGGATCTTGGCCATCATCTCGCGGACGCGATTCTCGAACTGCGCGAGTATCCCCTGCGGACGCGGCTGTCTCGGGGCCGCAACCGCGAGCTCCTCGTCGGATTTCACGCCAACCAATACGTCGTGCGCTATCAGGTTCACGGTGACGACGTCGTCGTTCTGCGTATTCACCACGCCCTCGAACATCGCTGAACGCGCCGGACTCGCCTATATCTCCCCCGTGACCGATACGACGACCGACACCCCCGCCTCGCCCCGCCTGTCCGGCGCCGCCCTGATCAAGGACGAGGTCACGCGCCTGCCCGACGCGCCCGGCGTCTACCGGATGATCGGCGAGGCCGACGAGGTGCTGTACGTCGGCAAGGCAAAGAGCCTGAAGAAGCGCGTCATCCAGTACGCCCAAGGCCGCTTCCACACCAACCGCATCGCCAACATGGTCGACGCCACGCGGTCGATGGAGTTCATCACCACCCGCACCGAAGCCGACGCCCTGCTGCTCGAGATCAACCTGATCAAGCAGCTGAAGCCGCGCTTCAACGTGCTGCTGCGCGACGACAAGAGCTTTCCCGAGATCGTCATCCGCCGCGACCACGACGCGCCCCAGCTGCGCAAGCACCGCGGCGCCCACACGATCAAGGGCGACTATTTCGGACCGTTCGCCAGCGCCTGGGCGGTGAACCGCACGCTCAACACCCTGCAGAAAGCGTTTCTCCTCCGCTCGTGCAGCGACAGCGTCTACGACAGCCGCGACCGGCCCTGCATGTTGCACCAGATCAAGCGCTGCGCCGCCCCCTGCACCGGCCTGATCGGCAAGGACGACTATCAGGGCCTGGTCGACCAGGCCGAGGCCTTCCTGCGCGGCAAGTCCCGCGCGGTCATGGCGACCATGGCCAAGGAAATGGAGGCCGCCGCCGAGGAACTGGAGTTCGAGCGCGCCGCCCGCCTGCGCGACCGCATCCGCGCCCTCTCCAGCGTCGCCCAGGAGACCCAGATCAACCCCGAGACCGTGGACGAGGCCGACGTCGTGGCCCTGCACGTCGAGGGCGGCCAGGCCTGCGTGCAGGTGTTCTTCTTCCGGGCCGGCCAGAACTGGGGCAACCGCGCCTATTTCCCGCGCGTCACCGGCAATGCTGACGAATCCGAGGACGAGACCACCACCGAGGAGCAGCGCATCCTCACCGCCTTCCTCGGCCAGTTCTATGACGACAAGCCGATCCCGCGGCTGATCCTGTCCAACCTGCCGCCGGCCGAGGCCGACCTGCTGGCCGAGGCCTTCGCCCTGAAGAGCGGCCGCAAGGTCGAGATCGCCACCCCCAAGCGCGGCGAGAAGGCCGATCTCGTCCAGCACGCCCTGACCAACGCCCGCGAGGCCCTGGGCCGCAAGATGGCCGAGGGCAGCGCCCAGACCAAGCTGCTGGCCGGCGTCGCCGAGGCCTTCAAGCTGGACGCGAGCCCTGAGCGGATCGAGGTCTATGACAACAGCCACATCCAGGGCACGAACGCCGTCGGCGGCATGATCGTGGCAGGGCCGGAAGGCTTCATGAAGGGCCAGTACCGCAAGTTCAACATCAAGAGCACCGAGCTCACCCCCGGCGACGACTACGGCATGATGAAGGAGGTGCTGAAGCGCCGCTTCGCCCGCCTGGTCAAGGAGGAGGAGGACGGCGACAGCGACAACCGCCCCGATCTCGTCCTGGTCGACGGCGGCAAGGGCCAGCTGGACGCGGCCCTGGAGATCATGGCCGACCTGGGCGTCGACGACATCGCCGTGGTCGGCGTCGCCAAGGGCCCCGACCGCGACGCCGGCCTGGAGCGCTTCTTCATCCCCGGCCAGACCCCGTTCATGCTCGAGCCCAAGTCGCCGGTGCTCTACTACCTGCAACGCCTCCGCGACGAAGCCCACCGCTTCGCCATCGGCGCCCACCGCACGCGGCGCAGCATGGACATGAAGAAGAACCCGCTGGACGAGATCGAAGGCGTCGGCCCGGGCCGCAAGAAGGCGCTGCTGCACGCGTTCGGCTCAGCCAAGGGCGTGGGCCGGGCGAGCGTCGAGGATCTGGTGAAGGTCGAGGGGGTGAGCCAGGCGTTGGCCGAGCGGATCCATGGGTTTTTCAGGAAGGGGTAGCCTCACACCTCTTCTTCGAAGGCCCCGTCCTCGTCGTTACCGACCGCCTCTGCTTCAGCCGAACCTTCGGACAGAGCCCCCGACTCCCGGAGGATGTCCGCATCGATAGTCGGACTCGAGATGATCCGGTCCAGCAGGTCCAGTTGCCGGGGCTCCAGCGCCACCAGGCGGGTCAGCACGCGCAGCACGGCCAAGAGCTCGGTCGTATATTCCGGCAGCCACGCGGTCGGCTGGATGCTGGACAGCTCGGACGGCGGGCGCTTGTCGCCCATCGGCGGCTTGGAGCGGTCCTTGCGGCGATAGCTCCACCACTGGCTCAGCACCCGCTTGCCCGACACCTCGTAGGCCCAGACCTCGGGCGCGACATGGTCGATATAGCCGGTCCCGATCTTCAGCCGCCGCCCGGCCGCGTCGTAGTCCAGCTCGTGCGGCATGGCGTCCAGCGTCTTGGGCAGGACGCCGTCGGCGGGGATGGTGGGCTCGGGGCCGTCGGTCACGCGCGGCGGGCCGGGCGGGCGGCCCTCGGCGAAGCGTTCGCCGAAGGTGTGCAGCCAGACGACCTCGCGCCCCAGGGCGACGGCCTCGTCGAACAGCGCGGCCTCGGCGGTCAGCGGGATGCGCAGGCCCGGCTGCTTCAGGTGCTTGGCGAAGCGGGCGATATAGCCCGGATGGGCCGCGACGGCGGCGATATAGGCCATGACCTCGGGCGCGGCGACCTCGCGCCCATAGGCGGCGCCGAGTTCGGCCAGCAGGCGCGGGGCGATGTTGGACTTCGTGGCCTCGGGGTCGGACCAGAGCGGGAAGACGCGGCCGCCGAAGGAGCCTCGATAATGGTCAAAGTCAGGCAGGAGGCCCGTCAAGGTTAGAGCGGGGCCTTTGGTCGGAGAGGTGGCACGAAGAGCTGAGATATAAACTTGATGGTCGGAATGTACGTTCCAGATACGAGGTCTTGCGTCGTTTATTACCCGCGCGTCGCCGACAATCCACTGGCGATCGAAGGAGCGAAAACCGTATCGGTAAGCTCTTTCAAAAGTGCTTGTCTCGGAGGAAATGGGAAGAGTACGGGGTTCAACTCCGTCAAACCACTTCGACACTTTAGCGTCCGCGTGACGGCTGGCCAAAACGCCATGACGAAGCTGGGGATGAAACAGCTTTTGACGACGGGCTGCATCTCGCTCCTCGATGAGCCGTTGCCACCGACGGCGAAGAGTTTCTTCGTCCGGAGCGATGATCCACTGCCGCCCAGTGATAATTCCCGGACCATTGAACTCGAAGATTGCTTCGATTGAAGGGTAACTCCCCCACTCATCTGCGAGCGCCGCCAGGAACGGCGCGCGCCAGTCGCCGGGCGCTTCGCCCCAGCCGTCGTCGTCCAGGCCAATCGCCGCGATGGCCGCGAACTTGTCCTCCTTGGAGCCTTCGGGCAGGGCGCGGAAACGCACGCGGGCTGGCGTGTCGCGCTCGATATTGGCCTTGCGCGAGGCCATGACGATGCAGACCGGCTGCTGCACGCCGCCGAACACCCGGCTGGCTTGCGGCGGTTGATGCCCCTCGGGCGTGCAGTCTAT
Source organism: Caulobacter sp. FV1ye6ST (assembly GCF_058681225.1). Classification (NCBI taxonomy): domain Bacteria; kingdom Pseudomonadati; phylum Pseudomonadota; class Alphaproteobacteria; order Caulobacterales; family Caulobacteraceae; genus Caulobacter; species Caulobacter sp. FV1ye6ST. The sequence goes on along the minus strand of NZ_CM178733.1, from coordinate 904,425 downwards.
GACCCAGATCTCGTCGGCGTCGCGGCGCAGGTCGGCGCGCATCTTCTGGAAGCCGGGACCGTTCAGGAACCCGGCCACGGTGATGAAGCAGATGACGCCCTTGCGCTTGGTCCAGTCGTCGATCGCGGTCTGGTCGGTGCCGCCGCGGAACGGGTCGCCGCCGAACACCTTCCACGCCGCCCAGCGCCAGAAATAGATATAGAGGTTGCGCAGGTGCTTGGCGTGGGCGCCGACGCCCCAGCTGGGCGGCGGCTGCCAGTCGTCCAGCGGCGCGTTCAGGTGCTTGCCGCGATCCTCGACCCAGCCGCCCAGCCCCTTGGCCTTTTCCTTGTACGGCGGATTGCCGATCACCACGGTGATCGCCTCGTGCCGCTTGATCCGATTGGCCTCGCGACGGGACTCGGCGATGCCGGCCATGCTGTGGGGAATCCAGCCGAACTCCTCGTCGGGATCGGCCAGGGTGTCGGTGATGTAGAGCCGCAAGGTGCCGCTGAGCACCTTGTGCAGATCCTCCGAAGCTTCCTCGCCCTCGCCGAAGGTGACCAGATCGATCAGCTCGGCCAGCAGGCGCAGCTGGGCAACCGCGAACGGGCCAAACTGCAGCTCGAAGCCGACCAGACGCTTCAGGGCCTCGGTGATGGCGGCGGGGACCGAACCGGCCCCCTCCTCGCCCTCGACCGTGGCGGCGATGTTGCGCAGTACGCCCAGCAGGAAGGTGCCCGTGCCCACGGCCGGGTCCGCGACCGTCACCTCGGACGAGGCCAGACCCCGGCCCAGGTTGAACCGCTTGGGCGAGCGCAGGGCCTCGTCCACCAGCCGCACCATGGCCGTGACGACCTCGGGAGGGGTGTAGTACGAGCCTGTCTTCTTGCGCAGATTAGTGTCGTATTGCTGCAGGAACAGTTCGTAGAAATAGAGCCAGGCCTCGGGCTCGCCCTTGCTCAGCTTGTCCCAGTCGACGACCTCCAGCACGGCGGTCAGGGTCTTGAGCGAGGTGTCCAGCGTATGCTGGTCGTCCATCTCCTCGGTCAGCAGCCGCAGGGCCGAGCCGATCAGGGTGTTGGACTTGCGCAGCTCCTTGGCCGCGTCGTCAATGCCGTCCTTCAGCGAGATCTTGCGGGCCTTGGCCATCAGCAGGCCGAAGGTCACGGCCTGGGCGTAGCCGTCGGCGAACTCGGCGTCGGTCGCGTGCGGGAACAGCAGGTTGCGCCAGTCGTCCTTCAGGCTGGTCAGGCCTGGCGCTTTACGGTCCAGTTGCTCGACCACCTCGTCGCGCAGCAGGCGGCACAGGCGGGCGGTGATCTCGGCGAGCTGCCTGGGCGAGCGCGGCGGGATCGGGTCCCACTGATAGAAGGTCGTGAACAGGGTCAGCAGTTCGGCCGGCGCCTTCAGCGCCTTGCCCGCCGAGCGGATGTCGCCCTGCAGGTATATGATGTCGCCGATCCGCTTGCCGTCGCGCCACAGGCTGAAGGCGTTGCCGTCGGTGTAGATCAGGTTGGGCAGGGCCTTGAGCTTTTCCCACTGCGCGCGGTCGTGAGACTTGGCGGGAAACTTGGCCGGATCGGCGCCCTTGCCTGGCGCCTTGACCTCGATGAAGCCGATCAGGGCGCCCTTGCGGGTCACCGCGAAGTCGGGCCGGATCATCAGGTCCGACAGCTTGGTCTCGCCGACCAGTTCGGTGTTGTGCGCCGCCAGGCCGGTCAGGCCGGCGATGGCCTTGACCAGTAGCACCAGCGGCGTGCGCAGTTGGTCTTCCGGCTCGCCGGTGATCCCTGGGTTGTCCAGCGTCGCCTTGGCCGCTGCCCCAAATGCAGCGATGGCGTCGTCTAGCGTCGTCAAACTGTCGCCCCTCGTACCCCTGACCTAGCGGTGGATAACCGCCCGAACCGACTGCGCCCGAACCCGAATCACGCGAAGATTCAGGCATGTCTCAGCTTGAGCTATTCATACAACCTGTCGTCGCGGAACCGACAACCCCGTCGGTCGACTCAATTCGGGCGCGTCTGGAGGCCTTGCTGGCTTCGCTGCGCGTCGCCGAGGTCATGCCGCTGACGCCGCGCGAGCTGGCTTTCTGGATCGTGGTGACGCCGCAGATGTCCAACTGGCTGCCGCCCGAGGAAAAGGCGGCGGTCTGCGAAGAGTTCAACACGCACGTCGGGCGCCTGCAGTCGATCGCCGCAGAGTAAAGAACACCGTTCTCCGGCGCAACCAAAGCCTTCCAGCCCCGTTTGATAGCTTGAGTATCTTCAAGCGGGGACCGTCATGGACCATCAGGACCAAAAGACCTTCGAACGCGACCTGGTCGCGCTGATCCCTCACCTGCGCGCCTTCGCCCGTTCGCTGTGCGGCGACGCCACCGCCGCCGATGACCTGGCGCAGGAGGCCGTGGCCAAGGCCTGGGCCAGCCGCAACAGCTTCGCCATGGGCACCAACATGAAGGCCTGGACCTTCATGATCCTGCGCAACCAGTTCTATTCGGAAAAGCGCCGCAGCTGGCGCTCGGTGGGCCTGGATCAGGAAACCGCCGAACGCACCCTGGTGGCCAATACCAATTTCGACGGCGCCATCGCCCTGGACGACCTGCGCCAGGCGATGCTGATGCTGCCCGAGAACCAGCGCGAGGCGCTGATCCTGATCGGGGCCGGCGGCTTCTCGTACGAGGAAGCGGCCGAGATCATCGGGGTGGCCGTCGGCACGGTGAAGAGCCGCGTCAGCCGCGCCCGCGCCGACCTGGTCCAGATCTTCGAGACCGGCAGCTACGACCGCGACGGCAAGCCGGTGCACGAGGCCATGGGCTCGATGCTGCAAGCGCTGGAGCGCCTGGCGGCCTAAGCAAAGCCAGCAAATAGCTTGTCATCCCGGAAGCCTCGCAGAGGCTGTCCGGGACCCAGGGGCCGGCGCATCGCGGTTGCCCCTGGGTCCCGGCTCTCCGCTTCGCCGCGGCCGGGATGACAAGCTTTTTTGCGTTTAGGGCAGCTCCCTACACACTCCGCAGAACGCCGCCACGTCCGCCTCGTCGTGATAGATCGACAGCCCCACGCGCAGCACGTCGTCGCGGACGTCGGTCACCACGCCCTTTTCAGCCAGCGCCTGTTTCCAGGCGCTGGCTTTTTCGTGTCGCAAGGCCAGGAACCGGGCCTGGGGGCCGTCGCCCGGCGGATTGAGCACCACGGCGTCCTTCAGCGGCCCGGCCTCGCCGTCGGCGATCTGGTCCAGCAGCAGCCGTTGCAGGCGTCCGACATGGGCCGCGATCACCGCCGTGCTCAGCCCCTCGGCCTCCAGCATCCGACCCGCCGCCACGAAGCGGTAGAGCCCCGAGGGATCGAAGGTCGCGCCCATGAAGCGGCCGGCGTCGCGGACATAGCCGACCCCGCCGGGCGGGCCTTCCAGGTCGCCGAACTCGGCGTACCAGCCGGTCAGCACCGGGCGCGGGCCAAAGCCCTCCGGCGCGTGCAGGAAGGCCGCGCCCTCCCCGGCCATGGCGTACTTGTAGCCGCCGGCGACGTAGAAGATCTTGTCCGCCACGGCCGACAGGTCGGTCGGGACGGCGCGGAAGCCGTGATAGCCGTCGACCACCACCCACGGGCCCTCGGGCCGGGCCAGCTCGGCCAGCTCCCAGACGCGGTCGAAGACGAAGCCGGTCTTGAAGAACACGTGGCTGACGAAGATCAGGTCGTAGGTCCCGGTCCGGGCCGCCGACAGGAACCGCTCGACGAAGTCGGGACGGTCGGTCTCGACCAGGGTCAGCTCGATCCGGCCGGCCTCGGCCCAGCGCTGGGCCTGGCGGCGGAACGAGTGGAACTCGCCGTCGGTGGACAGCACGCGGATGGGCTGGTTGGCCGATGGGCGCTCGATCGCCGACATCAGCACCGCCAGCAGGGCGTGGGTGTTGGGCGCGAAGACCACGCTGTCAGGAGACAGCAGGTTCAGCTCGCGGGCCACCAGGCCCTGGGCGGCCGGATAGACCTGACCCAGCGCCTTGTCCCACTTGTGGTCGGCCAGGACGACGGCGTCCTCCCAGGCCTCGACCTGCCCGGCCAGGGTGGCGTCGGGCCACAGGTGGTGGCTGTGGGCGGCCATGTGCAGCCGGCCCGGCACGCTCAGAGCCTTCGAGAACAGGTCCTTGCGCGCGGTCATTACAGCTTCGTCCTCAGCGACCACAGCTCGGGGAAGGCCCGGCGGCGCAGGGTGCTCGCCAGATACCCCACCCCATCGGTGCCGCCCGTGCCCGGTCGCCCGCCGATGATCCGCTCGACCGTCAGCACGTGCTTGTGGCGCCAGGTGACCAGGGCGTCGTCCAGGTCGACCAGCTTCTCGGCCAGCTGGTACAGCTCCCAATAGCGCTGCGGGTCGCGATAGACCTCCAGCCAGGCGGCCTCGACCTCGGGCGACGGCGCGTAGGTCTGGCTGAAGTCGCGGTTCAAGGCGCTGTCGGGCACGGCAAGCCCATGACGCGGCAGCTGGGCGATGGCCACGTCGTAGAGGCTGGGCGCGTCGAGCGCCGCCTGTAGCTGGCCCAGGGCCGAGGAGCCCTCCTCGTGGAACTTCAGGAAGCTCTGATCCTTCAGGCCCAGCAGATATTCCAGGGTCCGGAACTGGTGCGACTGGAAGCCCGAGGACGAGCCCAGGTCGCCGCGGAAGCTGAGATAGTCGGCCGGCGTCATGGTCGCCAGCACGTCCCACGACAGGGTCATCACCGTCTGGATCCGCGACACCCGCGCCAGGGCCTTGTAGGCCGGCTCGACGTCGTGGGCGGCGATCAGCCGCTTGGCCAGCTCGACCTCGTGGATGATCTCCTTGAGCCACAGCTCCTTGGTCTGGTGGATGACGATGAACAGCAGTTCGTCGTGCCGGTCGCTCTGCGGCTTCTGGGCCGCGAGCAGTTCGTCCAGCGCCAGATAGCGCGCGTAGGTCATGTCTTTCGCCATGGAGAACCCTATGCCGTTTTTCGCGGCGCCTCGCTACTCCGGGGCGGCGACACGGACCGCTGGCCGTCGGAGGCCGACGGCCCTAGAATGAGCTTTCCCGAACCCGCACTCCCAGAACCGCCTCCCAGAACCGCCTCCCAGAACCGCCTCAAGGAGCCCTGGCGTTTGAAAGCCTCGACTTGATCACGCAATACGGATGGTCCGACGCGCTGGCGCGGGACTTCAAGCCGCACGCCCGCGCCGGCTATGTTCCCGGACGCGTCGTCGTCCAGCAGCGCAACGGCTATCTGGTGGCCACGGACAAGGGCGAGCTGCGCGCCAAGCCCTCCGGCCGCCTGCGCCACGAGGCCCGCGAGATCGGCCACCCGGCCGTCGGCGACTGGGTGGCGATGTCGGTCAACGCCGCCGAGCGCAGCGCCACCATCCACGCCCTGCTGCCGCGCCGCACCGCCTTCATCCGCCGGGCCGCCGACAGCCTGCAGTCGCCGCAGGTGATCGCCGCCAATGTCGACCTGGCCTTCATCGTCACCTCGATGAACGGCGACCTCAATCCGCGCCGGATCGAGCGCTACCTGGCCGCCGCCTGGCAGAGCGGCGCGCGACCGGTGATCGTGCTGACCAAGTCGGACCTCGTCGTCGAGACGGGTCCCCAGACCGCCGAGATCGAGGCCCTGGCCGCCGGCTGCCCGGTGGTCAGCATCTCGGCGCGGCAAGGGATCGGCCTGGAGGCCCTGCTGGCCCACCTGGCGCCGGGCGAGACCTGCGTGCTGATCGGCTCGTCCGGGGTCGGCAAGTCCACCCTGGTCAACGTCCTGCTGGGCGAGCAGCGCATGGCCACCGCGGACGTCCGCGAAGGCGACGACAAGGGCCGCCACACCACCAGCCACCGCGAGCTCGTCCTGCTGCCCGGCGGCGGGCTGATCGTCGACACCCCCGGCGTGCGCGAGATCGGCCTGGTCGACGCCGAGGAGGGCGTCAGCGTGGTGTTCGACGACATCGAGCAGCTGACGGGGGCCTGCAAGTTCAGCGACTGCACGCACGCCAACGAACCCGGCTGCGCCGTGCGCGAGGCGGTCGAGAGCGGGGCGCTGGATCCCGACCGCTGGGCCCACTTCCAGAAGCTGGGGCTGGAGCTGGCCGCCATGGAGCAGAAGACCGAGCGTCTGGCCCGCGACGCCGAGCGCCGTCGCCAGGGCGGGCTGCAGAAGGTCTATCGCGCCACCAAGAAGGACGTGCGCGGCGGCGCCGATCGCTGAACCGGCCGCCTCGCCGCACGACGTTCTCTCAGAATTTGGACCCTTCCCCCGGCCGAACGGGTTAGGGGTGGGGCTCCAGACTGAAGAGAGACCCTTGCCATGCCCGCTTTCACCATCGTCACGACCAGTGCGACCCAAGGCAGCGATGCGGCGGAGGTCAGCTCGCTGGCCGATGAGTTCGGCAGCGACATCGAAGCCCTGGGCTATTCGCGCCGCATGGCCGACGAGATGCTCAGCATGGCCCACCAGCTGTCGCTGGACTTCGACTACAGCCATGTCGGCCTCTATGAAGGCGACCTGATCGACGAAGAGGTCGATCCCAGCCACGCCGCGTTCCTGGGGGCCTGGGTGCTGGACGAGGAAGGCATCGCCTTCCTGACGGCGGACGAATTCCGCGACGGGACCGACGAGACCGAGACGGAAGCCGAAGCTTCCTGACGAAATGGCCGTCGGCGACGCCGCATCAGGCGCGCCGGCGGCGCTTTCCCCTCCCCCTTCGCGCGTAAGCCCGCTAAACCCTCCCTCATGGTTCAGTCGTCCGCGTCCGTCATCGCCGCGCCCCCCGTAGCGCTCCAGCCCACGCCCGTCGCCACGCGCTCGCGCGTCGGCAAGACGCTGTCGATCGTCGCGCCCTGCTTCAACGAGCAGGAGGTGCTGGACATGTTCTTCGACCGCATCGACGCCGAGCTGGCGCGGCTGGGGGTCGACTACGAGATCGTCTGCGTCAACGACGGCAGCCGCGACCACACCCTGGCGGTGCTGCTGAAGCACCATCAGCGCGACCCGCGCATCAAGGTCATCAACCTGGCCCGCAACTTCGGCAAGGAGGTCGCCCTGTCGGCCGGCCTGGACGCGGTGACGGGCGACATGGTGGTGCCGATCGACTGCGACCTGCAGGACCCGCCGGAGCTGATCGGCCAGTTCATCGAGGCCTGGGAGGCCGGGGCCGACGTGGCCTATGGCGTGCGGGTCGACCGCAGCAGCGACACCTTCGTCAAGCGCCTGACGGCCCAGGGCTTCTACAAGGCCTTCAACCGGATGTCGGACGTCGACTTGCCCTACAACGCCGGCGACTACCGGCTGATGGACAAGCGGGTGGTCGAGGTGCTGCGCCAGCTACCCGAGCGCAACCGCTTCATGAAGGGCCTGTTCGCCTGGGTCGGCTTCAAGCAGGCGCCGATCCCCTATGCCCGCCCCGAGCGCGCGGCCGGGACCAGCTCGTTCCGCTACTGGAAGCTCTGGAACTTCGCCCTCGACGGCATCACCTCGTTCAGCACCGCGCCGATCCGGATCTGGAGCTATGTCGGCCTGATCGCCGGCGTGCTGGCGGCCTCGGCGGCCGTGTTCCTGGTGGCGCGGACCCTGCTGGAGGGCAACAAGGTCCCCGGCTATCCGTCGCTGATGGTGGTGATCTTGACCGGCTTCGCCATCCAGATGCTGGCCATCGGCTCGCTGGGCGAGTACGTCGCCCGCATCTATCAGGAAGTGAAGGGCCGGCCGCTGTACGTGATCATGGACCGCTACGGCTTCGACGCGCGGAACCCGGAGACGTGAGCGCCCTGCTGACCCCGGCCCGGCGCGAATTCCTGGTCTCGGCCCTGCGCTACGGCGTGGCCGGCGTGGCCAACACCCTGGTCGGCCTGACCATCATCCTGGCCCTGGATGTCGGGCTGCACGTCGACCCGCACATCGCCAACGCTGTCGGCTACGCGATCGGGGTCTGTGTCAGCTTCGCCCTGAGCAAGCTGTTCGTGTTCAAGGCCCGCCGCGCCGCGCGCTCGGCGCCGCTGCGCTACGGCGTGGCCGTGGCCGCGGCCTTCGCCCTGAACCAGGGCGTGCTGACCCTGGCGCGCCTCGTTCTTCCGCACGGCGCCCTGTTCGACGTCGCCGCCCAGGGCGCGGCCGTCGCCAGCTACACCGCCGCGCTCTTCCTGCTGAGCCATTTCTGGGTTTTCGCCCACCAACCCACCGCCGACCGAGACCCCGCATGGACCGCCTGATCTACGACCGCATCCGCGAGCTGGAGAGCGACCACTGGTGGTTCGTCGGACGCCGCAAGATCCTGCGCGGCCTGCTCCAGCGCCTGGCCCCGCCGGCCGGCGCGCGGATCCTGGAGGTCGGCTGCGGCGCGGGCGGCAATGTCCCGCTGCTGCGCGAGTTCGGCGATGTGAAGGCCCTGGAGCCGGACGACGAGTCGCGCGCCTACGCCGCCGAGCGCCTGGGCCTGGCGATCGACACCGGCCTGCTGCCGGACGGCCTGCCCTACGCGCCCGAGACCTTCGACCTGGTCTGCGCCTTCGACGTCGTCGAGCACGTCGATGACGACGCCGGCTCGGTCAAGGCCCTGGCCCGGCTGGTCAAGCCCGGCGGCGCGATCCTGACCACGGTGCCGGCCTATCAGTGGATGTGGAGCCACCACGACGTGCTGCACCACCACAAGCGCCGCTACCTGCTGCCCCAGTACCGCGCCCTGTTCGAGCAAGCGGGCCTGAAGGTCGAGACCGCGACCTATTTCAACAGCCTGCTGTTCCCCCTGGCCGCCGTGCAGCGCACCGCCAAGAAGCTGCTGAAGGACAACAGCGCCGACGACGCGATGCCGCCATCCTGGCTGAACAAGGCCCTGGCCGGCGTGTTCTCCCTGGAGGCCCCCCTGGCCGTCGGCGGCGGCCTGCCGTTCGGCCTCTCGATCGCGGTGATCGCGCGAAAGGTTTAGCGAAATCGGCGGGTCGTCCGCCTGCTGGAAGCGTACGTTGTGATCGTCGGTACGGGGTGGGAACGTGACCTCTGAGTCAGACCATCAAGCGTTCGGCTTCGGCTAACGCGGTGGCCCCGGCTGAGCTAGGCTGGGATCGGGTACTTTGGAGCGCCTCCACTAAAAGGTCCAAGGCAACTCCGTATTCGCCATGCTCAATAAATTCAGCGATCTCGGCTTGCTTCTCGACAGGCAGCAGATGACGTTCGCTATCTAAGGCCAGTGTCAGTAGTCGATCCAAGCTTGCCCAGTGCTCAAGGAGATCGTTCGACGCGGTCATGATAGCACCCTGGCGCAGGACCAAAATGTCCGCAACGGGTCGAAGCACGCCATCGGCGTCCGGCCGGCCAGCCGACGTTCAGATCGCGACCGCCGACCATTGTCCGCCTCGGCGCCCCCCTACCGCATGACCGGCGTCGGGATGATCCGCATGGCTTCCAGGCCCGCGCCCAGTTGGCGGTCGTCGGGGCCCGCGCCCAGTTCGCGCGGGGTCTTCGGGTCATGGATGTCGAAGGTCACCTTGACGGTCTGCCCCTTCAGGGCTTCCGGCGGCAGGGCCAGCAGGTAGTCGTGGCGCAGCGCCGTCTGCAGGCCGAAGGTGAAGGTCTCCGGCTGGCCGCCCGGCACCGAGACGGTGATCGTGCGCGACGGCGACTGGGTCGGCAGGTAAGCGAAGGCCGCGACCTGGACCGAGGCGTTGGCCAGGGTCCGCTGGCCCGGCGAGATCGGCAGTTCGACGACCGCGCGCTTGCCGTTGGACCAGACGCCGCCGCCCTCGGGCAGGCCCCAGCCCTCGCGCAGGTAGGAGACGCCCGAGCCGCCCGCCTTGAACAGCAGCGACGGCGGCTCGATGCACGGGCCGATCATCACCACGACCAGGCCGACGGGCTTGCCCGAGCGGCAGCCGGGCTTGTCGTAGGCGTCGCCCGGCAGGGTCACGACATAGTCGACATCGCCCGGGCGGTCGGGACGACCGTCGGCCAGCAGGCTCAGCACATTGCCGCCGTGGGGCGAGCGCAGCATGGCGATGGTGGCCATATAGGTGGTGACCGGCTTGGTGTCGGACGCCGAGAACATCACCTTCTCGCCCTCCAGGCCGCGCGTCAGGCGCACCTCGCGCACGTCGTGCAGGATGGCGTTCAGACGGTGGACGTCCAGGGCGCTGGGCCGCAGGAACAGGCACAGCATGACCACCAGCTGGGCGGCGAAGGCCGGCGCCGGGCCGATGGCGGCGACCCAGGCGGGCGCGATCTTGTCGGAGGCGGCCTCGGCGCCGGTCACGCGCACGCCCAGCACGGTCAGGAACCAGAGCGGGGTGACGAAGGCCAGCAGGGTGAAGACCCCGAAGCTGTGCTTGAGCACGGCGTATTCCGAGCCATCGCCCTTGAACACGTACATGCCGTACTGGGCCAGCGCCGCCAGGGCCGCGGCCGCGCCCAGGCAGGCCAGCAGCACGGTGGCGGCGGTGGGCCCCTTGTCCTCCTGGACCGCGCCGGGATCGCGGCGCAGCTCGACCAGCAACACCCAGGCCGACAGCAGGGCCAGCACGGCGGCGGCGGCGGCCAGGCCGTTCAGCGGCATGGGTCCGATCAGATTCAGGCTGCCGTTGTTGGCCGCCATCCAGCGCATGCGCCAGAAATAGGGACTGCCGACGACGCCGCCGACGATGGCGAACAGACCGACCAGTCCCACCCAGTCGAAGCGGCGGGCGTGGATCAGGTCGCGCAGCCAGGCCAGGGCCAGCATGGCCATCAGGGCCCCGGCCAGCTTCAGGGTCGGCACCAGGTGGAAGCAGCCGCAGAATAGCACCGCGGCGGTGGCGTAGACCACATAGAGCGGACGCGAGCGGGGCAGCAGCGCGCCGCCGCCGACCAGGCACAGCATGGCCACGGCCTCGCCGACGATCTGCGGGAAGAAGAAGTTGTTGACCAGCTCGGCCCCGAACGCCCCGCGCACGGCGAAGATATTGACCAGCATGAAGCCGAGGCTGGCGACCAGATAGGTCAGCGACACCCGCCGCGCCTGGTCGAACAGCACGATCCAGACCACCGCCGCCGACAGCACCCCGGCCATCAGCAGGGCGTTCAGCTCGGACCATCCCAGAGTGGCGAACAGGGCCGCGAACCGGTGGCTGAGCTTGGGGTAGATGAACATCTCGGCCATGAACTCATGGCCTTTCTGCGGGATCAGGAAGGCGTGGCGCACGACCTCCATGACCTGCAGGTGGTAGGAGCTGTCCACCGACAGCGACAGCAGGCGGTCGGTCGACAGCAGGCCGGCCAGCAGCAGGCACCACAACGCCGCGCCGACGCCCCACATCCACTTGGTGTTGTTCTTCACCGGATCCCTCAACTCGATTCTCGCGCGCCCCACGCGCGAGGTTTTCTAGCAGCAAAACGCCAGGGTGAAAGCTTGGGCGGTGAAAGCCCTAGGGTAGCGCCGCCAACTCGCCGGGCTTCACGGGCGTCAGGCCGGCGATCCCCGCCAGGTCGCGGCCGCAGGCCACGCCGGGCCCGAAGCGGTAGCAGTCGGTCCGCTTGGCGATCGGCTCCAGCACGCCGCCCCGCGCCACGCCGTCGGCCACCACGACGGTGATGCGGCGATCACCGGGCGCGGCGTCGACGAAGGTCTCGGGCCGGGTGACGACGCAGGGCGGGTCGCTGTCGCGCGCGGTCGGGAAGGTGTTGCCCGTGCCGCCGGTCCGGCCGATGGCCTGGAACATCTGCCGCATGACCCGCAGGTCGCGCCAATTGGCCGAGCAGTAGTAGGTCGGCGCGAAGACCCAGGGCCGGTTGGCCGTCCTCGGGCTGGACACCAGGGCGACCGGATAGCTCAGCGGATCCAGCGAGGAGAAGGTCTCGCGCACGCCGTGGCGCAGGTGGCTGGTGTCGATCGCCTGCACGACCAGGGCGGCGGCCAACACCGCCAGCCCCGTCCGGCGCGGCAGGCGGCTGGTCCAGGTGACGGCCAGCGCCAGCAGCAGATAGCCGACCGCCCAGAAGAACCGGCCATGGGCGCGGAAGCCGCCGATCACCTCGGCGATATCGCCCTTGGGCCGCGGCAGGTCATAGACGTGGGTCTTGAAGGCGTAGGCGGACCAGCCCACCGCCCATACCGTCAGGCCGATCAGGGCCAGGGTCATCGGCGCCCAGCGCACCCAGAAATCCCTCGAAACGCCGCGGCGCCGCACCGCCAGGGTCGCCTGGAAGGCGGCCATGGCCAGCACCAGTAGCAGGGCCCCCGCGCCCAGGTACTGGAAGCCCTCGAAGCTCTGGCCGCCGGTGGCGTCCATCACGCCCTCGTACCACGAGCCGTTCCAGGCCTGGCCGGCCAGGGTCGAGGCCTGCGGCCAGAACGGCCCGGCCAGGTTCATCGAATAGAGCCCCAGCGCCGTCGCCGCCCCCGTCCAGCCCCGGCCGTCCTGATAGTCCAGCAGCCAGACCGAGACGGCGATCGCCGCGCCGGCCAGGACCACGGCTCCGGCCACCCGGCCCCCGGCGCCGGCCCGGCGCTGCGGCAACTCGGCCAGCAGGGCCGCGCCGAACAGCGCCCCGACCGGCGGCAGGTGATAGGCATGGACTCCGACGACCAGGACCAGCAGGGCCACGAAGCCGCCGATCCGCCGCCAGGTCAGGCCCTCGCGCGCCGACCGCACCGACAGAGCCAGGGCCAGCAGCAGGATCCAGTGCCCCGACAGGGCGATGTGGCCAAATTGCCGGGCGATCCACGCCGGAACCATCAGCGCCAGCAAGCCGCCCAGCAGCAGCGTCCAGCGATCGGTGACGCCCAGGGCCCGCAGCAGGGCGATCATGCTCCAGGCCTGCAGCGGATAGGACAGCAGCAGGAACAGGCCGATCGGGTTGAACACATGCGACAAGCCCGTCGCCTTCAGCACCAGGGACAGCCAGGGGATGCTGTCGGTGAAGACGATCGAGATCGGCTTGTCGCCCAGCCCGCTGACCGCCGTCAGCGGCCAATGCCAAGGCTGGCGCAGGAAGGCTTCGTAGCCCGCGTTCATCACGGCCATGTCGCCCTTGGGCCGCGCCCAGAACGCGGCGTGGGCCGAGGCGATGTCGAAGCCGAACATGACGCCGCACAGCACGACCGGGATCAGCGTCGCGGCCAGGGCGAACAGGATCTGGCCGCGATCGACTTTGAAGCCGGCCTTGAACGGAATCATGCTTCGCCCCCCGGGAACTCGATCGCCTGCTTAGCATCGAAGCCCGCCAACGCGCAGCCCTGGCGGCGGCGCGGGCCGGACGCATAATTACGCCCGTAAATAGTTTATGCTTGTAATTTCCATAAACACCGCCAAACCTTCGCCCCAGAGACGGATGGAGGCCAGGCCATGGCGGTGCGGGATTTCGGGACGCGGACGACGCGACGGCTGTGGACGCCGCTGATCTTCTCGGCCGTCGCCGTGGTCGGGACCCTGGGCGCGATGGTCTATACCGGCTTCGACCTGGCGCTGTTCGAGCGCGCCAACGCCTTCCTGCCCAAGCCCGGCCCCGAGCAACTGGCCCGCTATCGCCCCCTGGCCCAGACCGAGTGGCGGATCGTGCGGGCCAATCTCGACGCCCGCCTGAACCAGACCCTGCCGCTGGAGCTGGGCGCGGTGTGGTCCACCCGCACCGGCCAGATCTGCGGCCTGGTCAATGGTCGCGGCAGTTTCGGCGGCCTCTCCAGCATGGTGCGGTTCTACACGGTCGACCAAAAGCCGGTGTTCCACCAGGACGTCGACCACATCGCCTTCCAGAAGGCGTGGTTCGAGTGCCGTCGCGACCAGTACGTGGCTCTGCACGCCGGCACGATGGAGCCCGGCTTCTGCGGCAGCGAGGCCGGAAGGCGGCACTGCTACACCACGCGGGGCGGCGCGCGGGAGTAGGCCTCGGCTGTAATACTTGTTTCACACAAACCGCGCCGCGCACCGGCTAGAAGCCGTCCCCATGACACGATGTCCGCCTTGGGAGACGCCTATGTTCAAAGGTCTTTTGATCGCCGCAGCCCTGTCCCTGACGATCGGATCGCCCGTCCTGGCGCGGTCCGCTCCCCCTCAGAAGGTCCCGCCGCGAGAGGTCCAAGCGCAGAAGGCCAAGAACGTCATCTTCTTCCTGGCGGACGCGGGCGGCGTGGCCTCGGTGAACGCCGCGAGCCTGCTGGGCTACGGCGAACCGTTGAAGCTGCACGTGCAGCACTGGCCCTATCTTGGTCTCAGCGACACCACGCCGGTCGACCAGTTCGTCTCGGACTCGGCCAACGGCATGTCGGCGATCATGACCGGCGTGAAGACCCGCAACGGCGTGATCAGCCAGTCTCCCGCCGCGGTGCGCGGCAAGACCGACGGCGAGCCGACCAAGACCCTGCTGGAATATGCCGAGGAGCGCGGCCTGCGCACCGGCGTCGTCACCTCCCAGCCGATCGCCGACGCCACGCCGGCGGCGACCTACGCCCATTCGAACGATCGCGGGAAATGGGGCGAGATCTTCCAGCAGGCCTTCGCCCCGCGCTATGGCGACGGGGTCGACGTGCTGTTCGGGACCGGCCGCGCCAAGATCGGCCAGCAACTGGCCGCGGCGGGAACCGGCTTCGACCAGATCGCCAAGGCGCATCAGCGTCCCATCTACGCGCGGTTGGAGGACGCCCCGGCCGCCAACGCCCGACCCGTGGTCGTGGCCGACGAGATCGACACCCGCGCCGCCACGCTGCGGGCCTTGGACCTGCTGAAGGGCTCTCCCAAGGGCTATCTGCTGGTGGTCGAGTGGGACGCCCACACCGACGACCCGCGCGAGGGCCTCCAGCACATCGTCGATTTCGACAAGCTGATCGCCGAGATCGAGACGCGCGTCGACCTGAAGGACACCCTGCTGGTGTTCACCGCCGACCACTCCTTCGGCCTGCAGGTCGACGGCGGCCGGCGCGGCGAGCCGCTGCTGGAAGGCTATGAGGCCTGGAAGGCGGGCCAGAAGCCGGGCGGCAAGGACGAGGACCTCATCCGCCTGAAGAACGTCATGGTCAACCGCGGCCACACGGGCGAGGAGGTCGTCGCCCTGGCGACCGGCCCCGGGGCCGAGCGCGTCCGCGGCTACTTCCCCAACACCCACCTGTTCGACGTGATGATGGACGCCTGGGGCTGGAAGAAGGACCCGGCGAAATAGGGTCCAGGCGCCTCGGCGCGGGTCTCTCGGCCTTCCCGATTTCCCGGACGCCGGACGGAGGCGTCCGGGATAACGGGATCGAATTTGGCGGTGCGGGCTGGAACGGCTTCGCGGCCTCCCTATCTCCGCTCCAGCGTATAGGGAGACGGACGATGGTCGAGACATCGGACGATGGAATCCTGACCGAGTACATGGTCAGCTACTGGTCGATGAAGCACGAGAAGCTCGACCGCCCGACCCGGCTTCTCGAGACCCTTTACATCACCGAACGCTACCAGGCCGGCGAGAACCTGCGGGAAGCGCGCTCGGCCTATGACCACGCCGTCTGGAACGGCGTCCCGGTGGCCGAGATGGATCGCCGTCTGGCCGAGCTGGACCAGTTCATGCGCGACCTGGTGCGCGAACGCGCCGCCCAGTGGGGCCAGCCCCACTGACTTTTTGACCTATCGAACGACGTAGAGCGGCCGGCGCCAGACGCAGGCCAGCAGATAGCCCGCCACCAGTTCGACCACCCCGTCGCGCAGGCCGTCCTCCGACCCGCCTTCCTTGCGCTCGACGCCCAGCACGGCCGACAGGGTCGGCGTGGTCAGCGGCCAGAAGTCGTAGCCGCTGCCCAGGCTGGCCTCGCAGCCCAGCCCGGCAGGGGCGTTGTTGGCCAGCGCCCAGCGCGCCGCGTTCAGATCGCCCTCGCTGACGCTCGCGCCCGGACTGCCGCCGGCCAGTTCCAGGGCGCCGCCCGTCGCGACCAGCACCACGGCCCGCGCCGAATAGGTCCGTGAAAGGGCGTTGGCGGCGGCGAAATAGACCGCCTCGGGCGGCTCGTGCGCGACGACGGCGTGCGAGAGCAGCCGCAAGGCCTCGCTCCGCATCTCATGCCGATGGATCGTTCGCAGCTGGCGGCGCAGGCGCGCGCCCAGAAAGCTGGCGATCGCCGCGCAGGGCAGCAGACCGATGGCCATCCAGAGATCGGAGACCTGAGCCAGGTTGAACGACCTCCGCGGCGGCAGCACCCAGTAGTCAAAGGCGATCAGGGCCACCAGGATCGTCAGGGACGCCGGCGCCAGTCCGCCCCATAGGGCGACCAGGAAAATGGGCGGCGCGAACCACAGCGCCATGATCGGGCTGGAGGCGGAATGCCCGGCCGCCATGCCGACGGCGACGGGCGCGGCGACGCCGCAGATGATCAAGGCCGAACGCCGCAGGAGACGCCCATGGCGCCCCTCTCCTTCCGACCGCTGAAGGAGCGAACGGCGGACGTCGGAGAAATAGGTGTTAGACATTCAGCATCGTTCCCGGCCGCCAGAATACCGGTAGCAACGCCGCCAGTCCGTCATCGAATGACGCCGCCGAAGCCGCTCGCCCTCCAGCGCCCCCCCCAAGGCGAAGGCGCTCAGGGCGCTCAGGGCGCTCAGGCCGCCTCGACCGCGCTGCCGCCGAACAGGCCGCCCAGGATCATGCGCTTGACGGCGATGACGTCCAGGCCGGTGCAGACCTCGGCGTTGGGCGCGCCGTCGACGCGTTCGACGCGCCCGTGACGCTCGCCGTCGATGATCACCCGCAGGCGCGCGGGGGTGAAGCTGAACAGCTCGGGCGCGATCAGGCTGACGGCCGCCACCGCGTCGTGCGGCCGACACCCCGCGCCGCCCCAGACCTGCTGATGGAAGGCGATATAGGGGCCGGCGGCCTTGGTCAGGCGCTGGGACAGGGGCGAGCCGCAGCAGATCGCGCCCTTGGCCAGGTCCTCGGTGGTGACGGACACCTGGTGGGAGGCGTCCATCGGCATCAGCCGCGGCATGACCCCGCCCTCCAGCGTCCGCTGCAAGGCCTCCGGATCGCTCCAGCTGTTGAAGTCGGCGCCGCCGGTGGCCTTGCCGGCCACCTCGAAGGCGCCGGCCATGATCGTCGGCCGCCAGTCGCGAAAGGCGGCGGGATCTTCCAGCAGGCCCTTGGCCAGGTTGGTCAGCGGTCCGAGGAACAGGCCCGTCACCTTGCGACGCGCGGCGAAGGCCAGGAAGTTGGCCGAGTGGCCGCGCTCCAGCTCGGGCAGTTTCCAGCGTTGCGAGAAGCCCGCGCCGTTCAGCCCGTCGACCCCGTGGGCGGGGCGCATCCGCTCGACCCGGCGGCGGGCCAGACCCGAGCCGGCGCCGATATAGACCTCGGCCCCGCAGCCGGCCAGCCGCAGCACGCCCCGCGCGTTGGCGGCGGCCTGGTCGACATAGGTGTTGCCGAACACAGCCGAGACCGAGACCACGTCCACGGCCTGCCGCGCGCGCGCCAGCAGCGCCAGCGCCAGGGCGTCGTCCACGCCGCAATCGGTGTCGATGTGAACCCGCAGAACCATGCGACGCAGTCTAGCCGCGCCCCATGACGGCGAGAAGAGCGGCGAGAGAGATCACCCCTCCCTAGCGCGCCAGGTAGGCGTCCAGGTTGCGCTTCACGCGGGCCATGACCGGCTCGTCCGCCGTCGGGCGCTGGAACGCCTGCCCCGTGATCGTCTCGAACGCCTCGATATAGACGTCCGAGGTCTGCCGGATCAGGTCCGCGGGGATTTCCGGGATCGGGTCGTTATAGGGATCGCAGCGCTGGGCGACCCAGGCGCGGACGAAGTCCTTGTCGAAGCTGTCGGGACGCTCGCCTGCCTCGAAGCGCGCCGCGTAGGTCGCCGCCTTCCAGAAGCGGCTGCTATCGGGGGTGTGGATCTCGTCGGCCAGCACGATGGCGCCGTCGGCGTCGAGACCGAACTCGTACTTGGTGTCGGCCAGGATCAAGCCCCGCTCGGCGGCCAGGGCCTGGCCGCGCGCGAACAGGGCCAGGGCGTAGGCGCTGAGCTTCTCCCACTGGCCGGCCGTCAGCAGGCCCTGCTCCAGGATCTGGGCCGGCGACAGCGGCGCGTCGTGGTCGCCGTCGGCGGCCTTGCTGGTCGGGGTCAGGATCGGCTCGGGCAGGCGCTGGTTGGCGCGCAGGCCGTCGGGCAGGGTCACGCCGTACATCTGGCGCTCGCCCTTGTTGTAGAGCGTCAGGATCGAGGTCGAGGTGGTCCCGGCCAGATAGCCGCGCACCACCAGCTCGACCGGCAGCATCGTGAGGCGCTGGCCGATCAGCACGTTCGGGTCCGGATAGGCCAAGACGTGGTTGGCGCAGATGTCGCCCGTGACGTCGAACCAGTAGCGCGCCGTCTCCGTCAGCACCTGGCCCTTGTAGGGCACGGCGCACAGGTTGCGGTCGAAGGCGCTGAGGCGGTCCGAGGCGACGATCACGCGGCGGCCGTCCGGCAGGTCGTAATTGTCCCGCACCTTGCCGCGATAGTGGTTGGGCAGGCCGGGCAGGTCGACCACGTCCAGGGCGTTCGGGGCGGAAAAGGTCACCGGGGCCTCGTCGCTGGAAAGACTGGAAACAAGAAGGGGAGGCCCATCGGACCTCCCCCAGGACGCGTCAGCCCAGCTTGGCCAGGTCTTCGTCGCTGATGTCTTCGTTCGAATAGACGTTCTGGACGTCGTCGTCGTCGTCCAGCAGGTCGAGCAACTTCATCAGGGTGGCGACCGAGTCGCCGGTGACCGGAACCTGCATCTTCGGGCGCCAGGCGATCTTGGTGTTCGACGCCGCGCCGAACTTTGCTTCCAGGGCGGCGGCCACCTCGTTGAGGCTTTCGAAGGCGGTGTAGATGGTGTGGCCTTCGCCCTCCTCGTCCATGTCCGAGGTGACGTCGTCGGCGCCAGCCTCGATGGCGGCTTCCATCATGTCGTCTTCCGACGCGACCTTGGCCGGGTAGGTGATCTGGCCGACGTGATCGAAGTTGAAGGTCACCGAGCCGGTGGCGCCCATGTTGCCGCCGATCTTGGTGAAGTAGGACCGGACATTGGCGGCGGCGCGGTTCTTGTTGTCGGTCAGCACCTCGACGATGATGCCGACGCCGCCGGCGGCGACGCCTTCGTAGCGGATTTCCGAGTAGTCGGCCGCGTCGCCCATCTGCGACTTCTTGATCGCGCGGTCGATGACGTCCTTGGGCAGGCTCTCGGCCTTGGCGTTGTTCACGGCCAGGCGCAGGCGCGGGTTCATGGCCGGGTCGGGCAGACCGGTCTTGGCCGCGACGGTGATTTCCCGCGACAGCTTGGAGAACAGCTTGGAGCGCGCGGCGTCGGCGCGGCCCTTGCGGTGCATGATGTTCTTGAATTTCGAGTGGCCGGCCATTCGGAGGCTCTGTCTCTGATCTGAAAAATGGAGTGTGCGCGCTTCTAGCCCCCGAGGGCGGGTTCTGTCACCCCCAAGGGGCGCGGGGCCAGGCTTGCGCTCCGCCTGGCCTCGATTATAGTTAGGCAATAACTTAAGTGTTTGGAAGCGACCGATGAGCCTGACGCTGCACGCCCACCCGCTGTCGTCGTTCTGCTGGAAGGTGCTGATCGGCCTCTACGAGAACGACATCGCCTTCGAGAACGCGATGGTCAACCTGGGCGATCCGGATGGGCGCGCGGCGTTCCTGACGCTGTCGCCGATGGGCAAGATGCCGGCCCTGCGCGACGCGCTGCGCGACGAGACGGTGAACGAGACCAGCGTCATCCTCGACTATCTGGACCTGCGCTATCCGGGCCGCGTTCGGTTCGTGCCGCGGGACCCCGACTTGGCCTGGCGGGTGCGGTTCTGGGACCGCTTTTTCGACCACTACATCCATCACCCGATGCAGCGCATCGTCGCCGACCGCATCCGGCCGGCGGACGCCGGCAAGGACCCGTACGGCGTCCGGGAGTCCTACGCTCAGCTGGCCACGGCCTGCGATCATCTGGAAAAGCAACTGGCCGACGGCCGTGACTGGATGTGCGGCGACTTCGGCCTGGCCGACTGCGCGGCCATGCCGGCGCTGTTCTACGCCGACAAGGTCCAGGCGCCAGAAACCCCGTTTGGGGACCGCTGGCCGCTGAGCCTGGCGTATCTGGAGCGCCTGAAGGCCCGGCCGTCGGTCCAGCGCGTGCTGGCCGAGGCCGAACCGTTCTTCCAGTACTTCCCGGCGGCCTAGGCGACTTCCAGCGCCACATCCACGTTGCCGCGCGTGGCCTTCGAATAGGGGCAGACCTCGTGGGCGGCGTGCAGCAGTTTCTCGGCGGTTTCGCGGTCCAGGTCCGGGGCGGTCAGCTTCAGGCGCACGCCGACGTGGAAGCTGGTGTCGTCCTTGATCAGGTCGACCTCGGCGTCCAGGCTGTGCTCGCCCAGCTTGACGCCCTGGTTGCGGGCCACCAGGCCCAGCGCGCCCAGGAAACAGGCCGAATAGCCGGCCGCGAACAGCTGCTCGGGATTGGTCCCGTTACCGTCGCCGCCCATCGACTTGGGGAAGGCCAGCTTGACGTCCAGATGGCCGTCATCGGACTTGGCGGTCCCGTTGCGGCCGCCGACGGCGTGGGCGTGGGCGGTGTAGATGGCGTCGGTCATGGGAGGCTCCTGAAGATTGGCTGAAGACAGCCAACCCCCAACGCATGACGAAAGCAATCGTGTCAGACTTCCGGGATGCTCTGCCGCAGCCGCCCGCCGACGCGGATCGGTTCGACGCGCACCGCCAGGCCCGTGCGGTCGTCGGTCTCGACGAACACGCCGCACACCGTCGCCGGACCCGAGGCCGGCGTGTAGCGCCCGCCGCTGATCTTGGTGGTGAACCGGCGCAGCGGCTCTTCCTTCTGGTTGCCGATGACGCTGTCATAGTCGGCGCAGGCGCCGGCGTCGGTCTGGTAGGCCGTGCCGCCGGGCAGGACCTGGCAGTCGGCGGTCGGGACGTGGGTGTGGGTGCCGACCACCAGCGAGGCGCGGCCGTCGCAATAGTGGCCCATGGCCATCTTCTCGGACGTCGCCTCGCAGTGCATGTCGACGATCACCGCGTCGGCCACCTGGCCCAGCGGCGCCTTGTCCAGCTCGCGGTCGGCGGCGGCGAACGGATCGTCCATGGCGTCCATGTGCACCCGGCCCAGCAGGTTGACGACGAACACCGTCTTGCCCGAGTCGGTCTGGAACAGATGGCTGCCCCGGCCCGGCGCGTCGGACAGGATCGGGTAGTTGGCCGGCCGGATCAGGCGCGGCTCGCGCACGATGTAGGTCAGGGCCTCGCGCTGGTCCCAGCTGTGATTGCCCAGGGTCAGGCAGTCGGCGCCGGCCTCGAACAGCTCGCGCGCGGTGTTCTCGGTGATGCCGAACCCGGCGGCCGCGTTCTCGGCGTTGATGATCACGAACTCGAGGCCGAGCCGGCGGCGGAGGTCGGGCAGATGGTCGGCCAGGCCGTCACGGCCCGACTTGCCGACGACATCGCCGAAGAAGGCGAAACGCATCGATAGGTCCAAGAAAAGGTGTGGATCGAGCCGTCAGCGGCTCATGTCATTGACGGCGATATACTCTTTTTCTGTGAGAATAGCGTCCAGCCTTTGATCGTGCGGCTCCCGCGGCAAATTCTCCACCTGCTGGCCGCTATAGGCCAGGCCCAGGACGAAGACCTCTTTCTCGGCCCGCAAGGCTTGCAGCGCCCGGTCGTAATAGCCGCCGCCCTGCCCCAGCCTCAGGCCGTCGCGCTGGAAGGCCAGCAAAGGCGTGATGACCAGATCGGGCTGAACAACCCGCGCCTGAGGCGGCGGTCCGCGCAGGCCGATGGCGTCGTGGACCAGGGGCGTCGCGCGGTCCCAGCGCCGGAACACCATCTCGCCGTCGTCCTTGTCCAGCACCGCCGGCAGCGCCAGATCCCATCCCGCTTCCGCCAGCTCGTCGGCCAGGATGCGCGGCGACACCTCAGAGCCAAGCCCGTGATAGAGCGCGACAACCTTGCCGGCGGGATCGGGAAACAGCTTGGCCAAGGGCGCGCGCGCCACCTCGGCGATCATCCAGTCGGCTTCGGGATGCTCAAGGGCCAGTTGCTTGCGCTGGTTCCGCAGGAAGACGCGCAGCGCGATCTTGGCCGCGAGGGGGTCGGCGATGGTCATCCATCGCTTATAGAAGACCGTCGCTTATAGAAGAAAGGTGGCGGCGCCGCGAAGAACCGTGAAGACGTTTCAATCCACTCGAACCTGTTAGTTACAGGTGGGCCCCGTGTTCCCGCAGCCACGGCCACGGGAGGGAACAGGTCCCGATAGAGAGATTAAGGTCCCTGGGAATAGAAATCTTCGACGAGAGCCACAGCAAGACCCGCCGTTGAGCAATATAGGAGGTCGGGCGCCCCAGCGATAGAGGCGCCCGCGTCGCGGGCGAAAATCAAAGGCCCAGCGACGCCTTGAGGAAGGCGTCGGTCCTGGTCAGCAGCTCGGTTCGCGCCGTGTCGTCGTTGAGCTGGTGGTCCAACCCCTTGAACTCCAACAGCTCGACCTTGCCGCCAGCGTCGCGAAGCTTGCGCTCCATCAGCCGCGACTCGCCGATCCCGACATTGGCGTCGAGGTCGCCATGGAACAGCAGGACCGGCGCCTTGATCTTCGCGGCGTTCTGGGCGGGCGAGCCCTCGGTCACGTGCGGCCCCTTGCCGATGAATTCACTGACCTGGAGGTAGTTGGTGAAGTTCAGCGACTCGCCGCGCAGGGTTTCCAGGTCCGTGACCGGCGCGATCGCCACGATGGCCTTGAAGAGGTCCGGATCCAGCACGGCCGACTGCAGCGCCGCGTATCCCCCGTAAGACCAGCCGACGATGGCCAGCTTGCCCGGCGCGGCGATCCCTTGCTGGGCGAGCCAGCGACCGCCGTCGTTCACGTCGCCGATCGCCGTGCGCCAGGACTGGAAGCCGTTCTTCTGAAACCAGTCGGCGCCGTAGCCGGCCGAGCCGCGATAGTTGGGTTGCAACACCGCGTAGCCTTGCTGCGCGAAGAACTGAGCCAGCCAGTCGAAGCCCCATTCGTCGCGCGCGCCGGGGCCGCCGTGCGGCATGACGATCGTCGGCAGGTTCTTGCCGTCGCTGCCCGGCGGCAGGGTCAGGTAGCCCGGGATCCGCGTGCCGTCGGCGGCCGGATAGGTCACCGCCTTCACCGTGGCCAGCTTCAACTTTTCCAGCTGCGGCCGGGCGGCGATCAGCTCCTGCAGGTTCCGGGTGGTCTTGTCATAGAGGTAGTAGAGGCCTGGATCGCTGTCGCCGCCGGCGAACAGCAGCAGCTTCGACTCGTCCGCCGAGGCGTCGACGAACGTCACCAGGCGACCCGGCAGGGCCTTGCCCAGCGCCAGGCCCAGCTTGCGCAACTCGGGGTCGAAGAATTCGGTCTCGCGCTTGTCGGTGACATAGGAGACGCCGACCACGCGGTTCTGGCGACCGATCCGGACAAGGCCCGTAACGTCGACGTCCGGCCGCGCCAGCACCAGGTCGCGCTTGAGGCTGTCGTCCAGCGCCGTCTGGTACAAGGCCAGGCGGCCGTCCTTGACGTCGAAGCCGTAGACCACATTGAGCTTGGGATCGACGGCTTCGGGGCTGAAGCCGCTGTAGCCCGCGGCGCCGAGGGTCAGCTGGCCCAACGGCAGCCAGTCGCGGCGTTCAGGCTGGCGATAGAAATAGAGGATCTTGTCGCTGGCGTAGCCCGACGACCGCGTCGGCCGAACGCCCATCACCCGGACGGTCCCGCGCCCATCGCCGATATATTCGATGGCGTTGAGGTTCGGCTTCTCGACGGACCGGCGGGCCAGGGTGGTGGTGTCGACGCGATCCACGCCCAGGCCATCGTCTTCCTTGGCCAGGTGGGTGCCAGTGCCGCGCTCCGGCACGTAGTCACGGGTCATCAGGATCCCGCCCGGCGCGTCGTCGGTCGCCCAGTCGATCACCACGCCGCCGTTCTGCGACATCCGCAACGAGCGGTCGTTTGTCTGGGCGCTGAGCACCTTCAGGTCGCCGCCGTCGCTGTTGATCGCGATCAGGCGCGTGAAGCCCAACCGGTTCTGGGCGTCCTTCACGACGACATAGATCTGGCAGACCAGGCGCGTATTGGTCGACCAACGGCAGCTCGTCAGTCGTTCGGGGCTACCGTTGGAGGCGAGGATCGCCTTGGGCGGGCCGGAAGCGGCCGTATCGACGACCTCCAGATGGACGCCGCGCCCCGCGGTCGGGACGATCATCGCCGCCTTCTGGCCGTCGGGCGACAGGCTGATCTGCTGGATATATTCGCGCGCGCCGAACGCCGCGGCGGTGGAATCCGCCGCCATGGCGGGTCCGCTCAAGGCCAGACCCAGAACCCCAAACGTCGCCAGCGATCTCATCGAGAGCCCTCTTCCGAAACAGGCCCCGACGATAGGGAATGCAGCGGAGAGAACAACCTCAAGTTATAGCGCGAGCGGGACGCCCCTACTCCGCCGCCAGTTTCTCGATCTTCTCGGCCGCCGCGTCCAGCGCGCGGATGGCGGCGATCTCGGCTTTCGTGCCGTCCTGGTTCAGGCGGGCGATCTCGGCGTTGGCGTGGGCCAGGCGGAGTTTCATGTCCGACAGCTCGTCGGCCAGCAGCAGGGCGCCCATCAGGAACAGCCGGGTCTCGCCCAGCTGGCCGACGTCGGAGCTGACCTGGCGGACCTGGCGGTCGAACAGTCGCGCCAGCTCCGAGAGGTGCGGCTCCTGGCCGTCCTCGCAGCCGACCATGTAGGGGCGGCCGTTCACGTGGATGGTCACCTGGGCCATGGTTCAGGCCTCCCCCAAATCGCGGACTTTGGGATCGCCTGCCTTGGGATCGCCCGCCTGGGGATCGCCTGCCTGGGGCGCGTCAAACAGGTCATCGTCCTCCGGCGGCGCGACCACGTCGCCCGCTTCGTCGTCGTCATGCGCGTGGTCGTCATTGGCCACGAACTCGTCGCCGAGCGCCGAACGGATTTCCGCGATCGCGCGGCCCAGGGCGGCGGAGGCCTGTTCGCCGGCTTCCTCCAGCGCCTTCTCACGCTCGCGGGCGGCTTCCAGGTCGGCGACCAGGCGGACGCGCTCCTCGTCATCGAAGAGGCCCGGCTCGGCGGTAGGTGACGACGCGGCGGGCGACGACGCGGCGGCGAGCGCACGCTCGGCCTCGGCGGCGCGGGCCGCCTGGCGCTGCTCAAGCTGAGCCACCGCGCGCTCCAGACGGCGCACGGCCAGGTCGAGGGCCGTACCGTCGGCCGGGTTCATCGGCGATTTCCAATCATGCGACGCAACATATAGATGAGCCCCGTCTATGCCAGTCGTCAGGGCGACATTTGGGCGGCGCGGAGCCCATAGCAGCATTTCCCGAAGCCGTGTCAGTTTCTAGGCCTTGACTCAGCGCCTTTCCCCCGCAAAACGCGCACCCAAATAGGGAACGCCGATCGAACTCGATCGCGCGGTCATAACAGGAGAACGACCCATGGCTATCCGTGTCGCCATCAACGGCTTCGGCCGCATCGGACGTCTGGTCCTGCGCTCCATCGCCGAGCATGGCCGCCGCGACATCGAGGTCGTCTCCATCAACGACCTGGGTCCGGTCGAAACCAACGCCCACCTGCTGCGCTACGACAGCGTCCACGGCCGCTTCCCCGGCGTCGTCACCTCGGGCGAGGACTGGATCGACGTCGGCATGGGCAAGATCAAGGTCACGGCGATCCGTGATCCCAAGGACCTGCCGCACAAGGAATTGAACGTCGACATCGCGTTCGAGTGCACGGGCATCTTCACCGCCCGCGACAAGGCCGCCCTGCACCTGGAAGCCGGCGCCAAGCGCGTGCTCGTCTCGGCCCCCGCCGACGGCGCCGACAAGACCATCGTCTACAAGGTCAACCACGAGACCCTGACCGCCGACGACATCGTCGTCTCGAACGGCTCGTGCACCACCAACGCCCTGGCACCGGTCGCCAAGGTCCTGCACGACCTGGTCGGCATCGAGCGTGGCTACATGACCACGATCCACAGCTACACCGGCGACCAGCCGACGCTGGACACCATGCACAAGGACCTCTACCGCGCCCGCGCCGCGGCCCTCAGCATGATCCCGACCTCGACCGGCGCCGCCAAGGCCCTGGGCCTGGTCTTGCCGGAACTGAAGGGCAAGCTCGACGGTTCGTCGATCCGCGTCCCGACCCCGAACGTCTCGGTCATCGACCTGAAGGTCGTGCCGACGCGCGACACCACGGCCGCCGAGGTCAACGCCGCCCTGCAAGCCGCCGCCGACGGTCCGATGAAGGGCGTGCTGTTCACCACGACCGACCCGCTGGTCTCGTCGGACCTGAACCACATCGCCGCCAGCTCGACGGCCGCCCTGCCCCAGACCCAGGTCATCGAGGGCAAGCTGGTCCGCGTGCTCAGCTGGTACGACAACGAGTGGGGCTTCGCGACCCGCATGAGCGACACCGCTCTTGAGATGGCGAAGTTCCTGTAAGGAACGCACCACCAAACCCCGCTCCCGCAAGGAGCGGGGTTTTCCTTGGCCCGCCCTCGTCCTTCGACAAGCTCAGGATGAGGGCTATTGCCGATCTCTTGAACCTCATCCTGAGCTTGTCGAAGGACGAGGTTCAACGCACCGCAGGACGCCCCATGACCTTCCGCACCCTCGACACCGCCGACCTCACCGGCCTTACCGCGCTCGTGCGCGTGGACTTCAACGTCCCGATGGAGAACGGAAAGGTCACCGACGACACCCGACTCCGCTCTGCGCTGCCGACCATCCGCAAGCTGCAGGAAAAGGGCGTCGACGGCGTGGTGCTCATCGCCCACTTCGATCGCCCCAAGGGCAAGGTCGTGCCGGAGATGAGCCTGCGGCCGATCGTGGAGCCGCTGTCGGCCTTGCTCGGCGCGCCTGTTCAGTTCGCGGAAGACTGCATCGGCCAAGCCGCCTATGGCCTCGCCGAAAACCTTCGCGGTGGCGCGGTGCTGTTGCTGGAGAACGTCCGCTTCCATGCGGGTGAAGAAGCGAACGATCCGAAGTTCGCGGCTGAGCTCGCCGCCAATGGCGATGTCTATGTCAATGACGCCTTCAGCGCCGCCCACCGCGCCCACGCCTCGACGGAAGGGCTGGCCCACCTGCTGCCGGCCTATCCGGGCCTGGCCATGCAGCGCGAGCTGGAAGCCCTGGACGCCGCCCTGGGCAACCCGAAGAAGCCGGTGATCGGCATCGTCGGCGGCTCCAAGGTCTCGACCAAGCTCGACTTGCTGCGCAACCTGGTGACCAAGCTGGACTATCTGGCCATCGGCGGCGGCATGGCCAACACCTTCCTGCACGCGGCCAAGATCGATGTCGGCGCCTCGCTGTGCGAGCCCGACCTGGCCGACACCGCCCTGGAGATCATCGACCTGGCGGGCGCGGCCGGCTGCAAGCTGCTGCTGCCGACCGACGTGGTGGTGGCCAAGAGCGTCAAGCCGGGCGTCCATGCCGAGACCCGCAATGTCTATGACGTCCAGCCCGACGACCTGATCCTGGACGCCGGCCCCGAGACGGTGAAGACCCTGCTGGCCGCCATGGATGCTAGTGTCACCTTGATCTGGAATGGTCCGCTTGGTGTTTTCGAAGTCCCGCCGTTCGATGAAGCGACCGTTTCGGCGGCGAAACATGCGGCATCGTTGGCCAAGTCGGGTAAACTCGTGGCCGTCGCGGGCGGCGGTGATACTGTCGCTGCACTGAACCACGCGGGCGTGTCGGCCGATTTCACCTTCGTCTCGACCGCCGGCGGCGCGTTCCTCGAATGGATGGAGGGCAAGACGCTTCCGGGCGTCGCGGCGCTCGAATCCTGAGATATTCAGCTGGCGCGGATCGTGCAGATCCGCGTTTAGCCTCTGTGAGACTGACCCGGGCAGAGAACGCACAAGCGTCACGGCCCCAAAAACAAGAAACGACCCAACCACTTAACGCTTGCAGGAGAGAACTACGTGGCTCGCATCACGCTGCGCCAGCTGTTGGACCATGCCGCCGAGCATGAGTACGGCTTGCCCGCCTTCAACATCAACAACATGGAACAGGGCCTGGCGATCATGGAGGCGGCCGAGGCCGTCAACTCGCCGGTCATCATCCAGGCCTCGCGCGGGGCGCGGAACTACGCCAACGACATCATGCTGGCCAAGATGATCGACGCGCTGGTCGACATCTATCCGCACATCCCGGTCTGCATGCACCAGGACCACGGCAACGGCCCGGCGACCTGCGCCACGGCGATCCAGTACGGCTTCACCTCGGTGATGATGGACGGCTCGCTGATGGAGGACGCCAAGACCCCGGCCTCCTACGAGTACAATGTCGAGGTCACCCGCAAGGTGGTCCAGATGGCCCACAGCTGCGGCGTCTCGGTCGAAGGTGAGCTGGGCGTGCTGGGCTCGCTGGAGACCGGCATGGGCGAGGCCGAGGACGGCCACGGCTTCGAAGGCAAGCTCAGCCATGACGAGCTGCTGACCGATCCGGACCAGGCGGTCGACTTCGTCGCCCAGACCGGCGTCGACGCCCTGGCCATCGCCATGGGCACCAGCCACGGCGCCTACAAGTTCACGCGCAAGCCGGACGGCGACGTCCTGGCCATGAACGTGATCGAGGAAATCCACCGCCGCCTGCCCAACACCCACCTGGTGATGCACGGCAGCTCCAGCGTGCCGCAGGACCTGCAGGACATCATCAACCAGTATGGCGGCGAGATGCCCCAGACCTGGGGCGTGCCGGTCGAAGAGATCCAGCGCGGCATCAAGCACGGCGTGCGCAAGATCAATGTCGACACCGACAACCGCATGGCCATCACCGGCGCGATCCGCAAGATCCTGGTCGAGAAGCCGGGCGAGTTCGATCCCCGCGCCTATCTGAAGCCCGCCAAGGAAGCCATGCGCAAGGTCTGCCAGGCCCGCTTCGTCGAGTTCGGCTCGGCCGGCCACGCCGACAAGATCAAGGCGCTGTCGACCGCGACCATGGGCAAGCGCTACGCCTCCGGCGAACTGCACGCCAAGTTTGGCGGTGACGCGGCCAAGGCCGCCGCCGAATAGGCGTCGAGCCCTTGAAGACGAAGAGGCCTCCCGGCGCGATCCGGGAGGCCTTTTTCGTGCCGGCTACTCCGCCGGGACGAGAAAGCGGCGGCGACGGGCGAGCAGCTTGATCGCGCCGGCCCCGACCGCGCCGCAGAGCAGCATGGCCAGGGTGAACCAGGGGCCGACGAAGGCGTAGGTTCCCTCCCAGCAGTGCAGGCCGTTGACCGTCGCCGCCACGCCCCCGCAAAACAGGCCGCAGGCGAAGCCGGTGGGCGCGGGCCGCTCCAGGTCGACATCGCGCAGACCCGCCACCAGCAGGGCCAGCATCGGCGCGGCGAGCAGCAGGATGTCGCCGAGGCAGACGGCGGCGTTCGGCCAGTAGAGGGCGGCCAGGGCCCCCGCCGTCATGCCGAACGCCTGCGCCCCGCCGGCGATCAACAGGGCGCTGGCCAAGACGCCGGCGACGGCCAGAGCCCGCGTTCCGCCCGGACGCACGCGCGCCATTCGCGTGGCCGCGACCATGGCGCACGCGGCCACGGCGGCGGGATAGGCGGCCTTGATCCAGAAGAAGGGTTGTGCGGCGGCCGCGGGCAGGTCCGGACGCAGGTCCAGCCAAACCAGGATCATCAGCACGCCCGTCAGGGCGCCGGCGGTGGCGATCTCCACCAGGCGCCACGGCAGGGTCGCGGCCGACCAGATCGGCGCGCCCCCATCCTTCAGGGAGACGACGGTATCGTCGATGGTCACCCGTCTCTCCCCAAAGAGCCGTATGGCGGAACGCTTATCGCGTCTCATTCGCGAAACGCCGGCACTTCAGTGGCGGAACGATGGTTTGTCAACCGACCGGAAGGCGATGACGCGAAACTTATTGGGGCTAAATCCTGGGACGCGCCGCCAAGGCCGCCCTTGCCTACCAGCGCAGCGCCCAACGCCCGATAATCGCGCCCAAGACGGCCAGGGCCAGCACCCCGAGGCTGTACCAGAGCGCCACGAAGGTGAAGGTGTTCTCCGGGCAGTGCAGGCCGTAGACCGTCGCCGCCACCCCGCCCGCGAACAGCCCCGTCGCCAGGCCCGCCAGGGTCGGCCGGGTCGGAGCCATGCCGCGCACGGCCCACAGGCCCAGGGCCAGCATCGGCAGGCCCAGCACCAGGATGTTGCGGCTGCAGACGTGCCAGGACCCGCCGCGCAGCATCCGCAGCATCATCTGGATGTCGGGGCTCATCATCGCCTGGACCAGGCCCGCGACCACGAAGACCGCCAGCACCGACAGGCCCAGGATCCAGCCCCGCCGCCCAGAACCCGTCGGCCGCGCCAGCCGCTCGACGGCCAGATAGCCGGCGACGCCCAGCAGGCCGGTGTAGAGCGCCTTCATCCAGAACATGCCGCCGCGCATGGCGGGCATCAGGTCGTGGCGCGTGTGCAGCCAGCCCAGCACCAGCAGCAGGGCCGCCAGGGCGCCCAGGCCGGCGACCATGGCCAGCCGCCGCGGCGGCGCGCGCGTCGGACCCGTGTCCGAGGCCAAGGCGTCGATCAGATCATCCGTTCGCACGGCGCATCCTTTCGGCCAGGGCCTTCAGCGCCCGGTGCAGGGCGACCTTGGCCGCCCCCTCGGACATGCCGGCCTTCGCGCCCGCCTCGGCCAGGGACAGGCCGGTCAGCTTGACGTCGGAGACGAGGATCCGCTGCTTGTCGGACAGGGTGGCGAGGGCGCGGTCCAGCTCAAGCCCGACGCCCGGGTCGGGCTCGTCGGCGGCCAGGAATTCGATGTGGTCCTCGATCGGCAGGGTCTGGCGGATCTTCCGGCGGCGCCAGTGGTCGATCAGCTTGTAGCGCGCCACCGCATGCGCCCAGGCGGTGAACGACAGGGACGAGTCCCAGGTCGACCGCTTCAGATGCACCGCCAGCAACGTCTCCTGCACAAGATCCTCCACATCGCCGGGCGCGCCGGACATCCGTCGCGCGAAATAGGCGCGCAGCCGGACGCCAAGAACGGCCAGACACTCGCGGTAGGCGGCGGCGTCGCCGTCCAGCCCGCGCAGCATCAGCGCCTTCAAACGGGTCTCGGTATCCGTCACGCACACCCCTATTCGCGCGGGAAGGGCCGATGGTTACACGGTGTCGCGCCGCGCCGGAACGGGTGGAAAACGCCGCGCCGAAATTTTGTTGGACCCATTTTTGTTTTCTGGCCGGTGTAACCTTCACGGCGGAGGCTTCGTATCTCCCATCGACCGGGCGACGAGACGCCGCCTCGGCCAGCAACGATCACAAGTCTTCCCGAAGAACCCATCAAGGAGAAACCCCATGAACCGCACCGCCACCACCGCCGCCCTCGCCGCCGTGCTCGCCCTCTCGGCCGGCGTCTCGATGGCCTCCGCCGCCGACGAGCACATGAAGAGCGGCGCCAAGGTCGAAATGGAGAAGTGCTACGGCGTGGCCAAGGCCGGCCAGAACGACTGCAAGGCGGGCGCGGGCACCTCGTGCGCCGGCACCTCGAAGGTCGACTACCAGGGCAACGCCTGGAAGAACGTGGCCAAGGGCTCGTGCGTGACGATGAAGACCCCGAACGGCATGGGCTCGCTGACCCCGAAGGCGTAAGCCCGGCAACACCCATTCTTGTCATCCCGACCGCGGCGAAGCGGAGAGCCGGGACCCAGGGGGAGCCGCGATGCGCTTGGCCCTGGGTCCCGGACAGCCTCCGCGAGGCTTCCGGGACGACAAGGGTTTTGAAAGCGCCCCCATGACCCCCACCGCCGGCCTCGGCCTCAAGTCGCAGCACCATGCCGACGCGCTCGCGTGCGAGGCGGAGGGCCTGTGGTTCGAGGTCCATCCCGAGAACTACATGTCGGCCGGCGGGCCGCGCCTTTCGGCGCTGGAGGCCATCCGCGAACGCCGTCCGCTGTCACTGCACGGCGTGGGCCTGTCCCTGGCCGCCGACGCCGATCCGGACGGCGAACACCTGATCGCCCTCAAGCGCCTGGTCGATCGGTTCGAGCCGTTCGTGGTCTCCGAGCATCTGGCCTGGTCGACACACCGAGGCCTGCACCAGCCCGACCTCCTGCCCTTTCCCCGCACCCACGCCGCCCTCGCCCGCATCGCCGGCAATATCGGCCGTATGCAGGACGCCCTGGGCCGCGCGGTGCTGATCGAGAACCCCTCGCTCTACCTGCCCCTGACCGGCCACGACCTGGATGAGGTCGACTTCCTGAAGGCCCTGGTCGCCAGGACCGGCTGCGGCCTGCTGGTCGACGTCAACAATGTCTTCGTCAGCGCCAGCAACCTCGGCTACCGCGCCGAGACCTATCTGGACGCCCTGCCGGCCGAGGCGATCGGCGAGATCCACCTGGCCGGCCACGGCGCCGATGAGGGGGGCTCCGACCTTCTGATCGACACCCATGGCGCGCCGGTGGCCGAGACCGTCTGGACGCTCTATCGCCGTCTGATCGACCGCATCGGCCCGCGCCCGACCCTGATCGAGCGCGACGACGACATTCCCGACTTCGCGACGCTGATGGCCGAGCGCGACCGCGCCGCCGCCATGCTGGAACCTGTCCGGGAGAAGGCCGATGCCTGAGCTGCTGGATTTCCAGGACGCCTTCGTCGCGGCGCTGCGCGGCGAGCGTTCGGCCCTGTCCCCCTGGCTCGCGCCCGGCGCCGGCGACGCGGGGCTGTCGGTCTATCGCAACACCATCGCCAAGGGCTGCGTCGACGCCCTGAGCGCCAACTTTCCGACCGTGCTCTCCATGGTCGGCGAGGACTGGTTCCGCGCCGCCGCCGCCCTGTTCGCCCGCGAGGCGCCGCCGACCGGAGCGGCCCTGCAGGATTATGGCGAAGACTTTCCCGCCTGGCTGGGACGCTTCCCACCGGCCCAAGACCTGCCCTATCTGGTCGGCGTCGCCCATCTGGACCGCCTGTGGACCGAAGCCCTGTTCGCCGCCGAGGCGCCGGCCCTCACCGCCGAGGCGCTGGCCGCGCTGGCGCCCGAGGCCCTGGCCGAGACGCGGCTCGCCCTGCATCCCAGCGTCCGCTTCGCCGCCTTCGAGGCCGGCCTGCCCAGCCTGTGGGCCGCGGCCCGCGAGGGCCAGGACGACCTTGAACTTTCCGACCGACCCGAAGCGCTGCTCTGCGTCCGCCCCCACGGCGCGGTGAGGCATCGCGTGATCGGCGAGGCCGAAGCCGAGTTCCTCCGCGCTTGTCGCGGGGGCCAGACCACCGCCCAGGCCGCCGAGCGCGTCCTGACAACCCATCCCGCCGCCGACCTCGCGCCGCTGTTCGCCGGCCTGATCGCCGACGGCGCCTTCATGGACATCGACCAATGACCACCGCCACGCTCCGCGCCCCCTTCGACGCCTTCGCCCGGATCGCCGGCAAGGTCCTGCCCGAGGACGTCCTGACCCTCGTCACCCGCTTCGGCGTCGCGGCGATCTTCTTCCAGTCGGGCCGCACCAAGGTCGACGGGCTGTTGCACATCACGGACAGCACCTATTCGCTGTTCGAAACCGAGTACCACGTGCCGCTGCTGTCGCCGGACGTGGCGGCGCACGCGGCGACCTATTCGGAGCACCTGTTCTCGATCCTGCTGGTGCTGGGCCTGTTCACCCGGCTCTCCGCCCTGGCCTTCCTGGGGATGACGGCGGTGATCGAGATCTTCGTCTATCCCGACGCCTGGCCGACTCACCTGTCGTGGGCCGCCCTGCTGCTGTTCCTGATCGCGCGCGGCGGCGGCCGGTTCAGCCTGGACCGGGCGCTGAAGATCGCTTGAGCCAGGCGAGGTCCGAGACCAGAGCCACGACCGCGCCGACCAGGTAGCAGAGCAGGTCGGCAGGATCGAAGACGCCGCCCAGCACTACGCGGGCCAGCCGATTTTCGGCCAGCCCCACGGCGTCTAGCACATGGATCAGCTGGCCCAACTCAATGGCCACCGCTATTGCGAAGGCGACGCCCGCCGCGCCGATCTGGTCCAGCCGCGTGGTCGCACGAAGCGCCAGATAGACCAGGACCACCGCCAGGACGTCGCCAAGATACGGCCGCACGAAGCCGTCACGCCACCAAAGCGCGATCACGACCTCGATCAGGAAGATCGCGCCGGCGAGCAGCGCGTAGCCGGCCCTCAATGAATCGTCGGCATGCGCGGCACGGGCCGGCGCCATAGCTGCGAGGTAAGGGCGTTGGCGATGCCGAGCCAGCCGAAGTCCGGGGCGACGCCGCCGCCGACCTTGCGGGCCTCGATCGCATAGGCCGCCGAGGCCGTCAGCGAGGCCGTGGCCGCGCCCAGCTGACCGCCCAGGCGCTTGGCGCCCAGGCCCAGCCACAGGGCGTTGAAGCCTTGCACCAGGCTCCAGATGGTCAGGGCGCGGGTGCGAGCGGGGCTGGCCGGCGCGTTCCAGGTGCGCAGGCCCGACAGGGTCATGGCGATGAACAGCGGCGGCAGCAGCAGGCTGGTCAGGGGCTTGGGCTGATGGGCCACGGGCTCGTGCATCTCGGCGAACTCGACGGCGTACATCTCGTCGTCCAGCACCTGCTCGTGACGCCGCCCCATGATCAGGGCCGCGATGATGGCGCCGCCGGCCAGGGCCGCGCCGACGGCGATCTGCGCGGCGGGATGGTGGCCTTCGCGCCGATCCAGTTCGAACGCCTCGCGTCCAGCCAGGGCGCGCTCGCGCGACTTTCCGTTGGCGATGTGCATGGCGGGACTCCCTCGTGAACTCGCTAGGTCAAACAGCCCAGCTAAGCCTTGGTTCCAGCGCGCCGGGGCCTCTTGGCCTCATGATGGCCTGATCCGCGCGGCGCGCCAGCTAAAACGCCTTCGGGCCTCGTGCGACCGATTGTCGTCCGAGACCCGAACGCGAACAGCGGTTTAGGCCGGCAGTTCGCCGACCGCCGACTGCAGGTAGTTCTGCTCGCCCAGCGCCTTGACCAGGCCCAGCTGCATCTCGAGGAAGTCGATATGCTCCTCGGTGTCGCTGAGGATCTCGCGCAGCAGCTCGCGGCTGACATAGTCGCGGGCCTGTTCGCACTGGATGATGCCGGGGATCAGGGTCTCGCGGCCGCCGACCTCCACGGCCAGATCGCTGGCCAGGCATTCGGGCACGGTCTCGCCGATCTTCAGCTTGTGCAGGTCCTGGAGGTTCGGGAGCCCTTCCAGGAACAGGATGCGGTTGATCAGCTTGTCGGCGTGCTTCATCTCGCCGATCGATTCGTCGTAGGTGATCTTGCCGAGGCGCTTGAAGCCCCAGTTGTCGTACATCCGCGCGTGCAGGAAGTACTGGTTGACCGCCGTCAGCTCGTTGGTGAGCACCGCGTTGAGCAGTCGGATGATGCCGGGATCGCCCTGCATGGCGGCCTCCTTGAGAGTCACGTGTTCGGGCGGAACCTGGGGCAAGCCGAAAGGGGCTTCAACCTGAATGTGTGCGAGTGTCTCGCGCTCTCACGGAAATCCGCGCGAGCGCTGATCCCGCTGGCGTTTCGGTCATTACTCGGCCGCGAAAGCCAGGGCTTCGCGATTGTCCTGGATCATCTGGCGCATCTCGCAGACGCACTTGGCGCACTGGGCCTGGCAGCCCTTGTGACGGAAGATGTCCGCCGGGCGTGTCGCGCCAGCGTCGATGGCGGCGCGCACTTCGCGCTCGCGGATGCCGTTACAATTGCAGACGTACAAGGCAGAACGCCCTACCCGATTGAGTGTCATTCTCAATTAGCGACTCTCGGCCCCTTTTGCAACTGACTCTCACTCTGGTTAGCAGCGACGTGGAGTCGCGGGGGCGCTCCCGCGGCGCGGGGCGCATCTACTCTCGCGCGTCGAATTGGCTTAAAGCCCAGCCCATGACCGCCGCCTGCCGCCTCTACCTGATCACCCCGCCCGCCCTGACCGACCTCGCGGGCTTCGGCCGCCAGTTGGCCAAGGCCCTGGACGGCGGCGACGTCGCCGCCCTGCAGATCCGCCTGAAGGACGCCCCGGACGAGGTGATCGCCGCCGCCGTCGAGGCCCTGGTCCCGATCGCCCTGGCCCGCGATGTCGCCGTGATCCTCAACGACCGCCCCGACCTCGCCGCCCGCCTGCCGGTCGACGGCGTCCATGTCGGCCAGTCGGACATGGCCCTGAAGGACGCGCGCAAGCTGATGGGCCAGCGGATGGTCGGCGTCACCTGCCACGACAGCCGCCACCTGGCCATGGAGGCGTCCGAGGGCGGCGCCGACTACGTCGCCTTCGGTGCCTTCTTCCCGACCACGACCAAGGACGCCCCCACCACCGCCGAGCCCGAGATCCTGACCATCTGGCAGGAGACGATGGAGATCCCGTGCGTGGCCATCGGCGGGATCACCGCCGCCAACGCCGCGCCCCTGGCCGCGGCCGGCGCCGACTTCCTGGCCGTCTCGGCGGGGGTCTGGGCCTATCCCGAAGGTCCCGACGCGGCCGTCGCCGCGCTGAACGCCGCGATCGCCGAGGGCTTGAGCGCCAGGTCGGGCGCCGCAGGCGAATAGGGCGAAATAACGGCGTTCTCTTGTGACGCGCCGCACATAGGCATAGCTTCCCCGTCAGCGAACAATAAAACCGGGGGAGGACGCTGATGAAGCGACTCAAGTTGTGTTTGCTTAGCGTAACGGTCCTGGCGCTTTCCACGGCCTTGATCTCGACGGGCGCGACCGCCGAAACCTGGAAGCAGGCGCCGGGAGACACCAAGTCCTACTACGACGCGGACTTCACTCGCGTGGACCAGGCCACCGGGCTGATCGTGACCCGCGTCGCCGAGGGCAAGCCGAACGGCCCCTACAAGACCTGGCCGGCCAGCAAGGGGCCGATCCTGGTCTTCGCCCTGGACTGCGCGTCGGACAAGTGGATGGACCTGGGCATGGACTTCGACGGCTCCAAGGGCCTGCCCAAGGGCTGGCGCAAGGAAGCCAAGATCGAAGACATCTCCGGCGCCGTCGGCAAGGCCGGCAAGCTGCTCTGCGAGACCAAGGACAGCCTGCCGAAGGTGGAGCTGCCCTGAACGATCCATCGCTTGTCATCCCGGCCGCGGCGACGCGGAGAGCCGGGATGACAAGGAAATGGAGGTTAGCCCGGGCGTTGAGCGCTCCGCCCCCGCCTTAACCTTGTCAACCCAGCCCCGTCTTGCCATCGCGCCTGTGGACGACTAGGTTCCGCGCCCGTTCTTTCACACCGTCGACCTACCGCTCCGCCGCCGGACCTTCCGGCGGGCGTCGACGGCATTCCATGAGGATTACACGCCTTGGCTACGCCTTCCGCCCTTCTGAACGTCATGATCGACGCGGCCCGGAAGGCCGCCCGCGGCCTGGCCCGCGACTTCGGTGAAGTCACGGAACTGCAGGTCTCCAAGAAGGGCGCGGCCGACTTCGTCACCAACGCCGACATCAAGGCCGAACAGACCCTGTTCGAGATCCTGACCAAGGCCCGCCCGGGCTACGGCTTCCTGGGCGAAGAGCGCGGCATGATCGAGGGCACCGACAAGACCCACACCTGGATCGTCGACCCGCTGGACGGCACCACCAACTTCATGCACGCCATCCCGCACTTCGCGGTCAACATCGCCCTGCAGCGCGAGGGCGAAGGCGTCGTGGCCGGCGTGACCTACAACCCGATCACCAACGACCTGTTCTGGGTCGAAAAGGGCAAGGGCGCGTTCCTGGGCGCCGAGAAGCGCCTGCGCGTCGCCGCCCGCCGGAACCTGGACGAGAGCGTCCTGGCCACGGGCGTGCCGTTCGCTGGCAAGCCGGGCCACGGCCAGTTCCTGAAGGAGCTGCACCAGGTCAGCCAGAAGGTCGCCGGCGTCCGTCGCTTCGGCGCCGCCGCCCTGGATCTGGCCTGGGTCGCCGCCGGTCGCTTCGACGGTTATTGGGAGCGCAACCTCAATCCGTGGGACGTCGGCGTCGGCGTGCTGATGGTTCAGGAGTCGGGCGGCAAGGTCACGACGATCGACGACAACGACCACGACGTGGTCGCCGGCAAGTCGATCCTGGCCAGCAACCAGGACCTCTATCCGCTGATCCTCGAGCGTCTGCGGGCGGCCTAAGGCCCCCTCACCTCTTCAGGACCCAGAGGCCCTCTCCCCGCGAGGAGAGGGCCTTTCAGCGTCAGGCGTAGCTCTGCAGCGGGCGCACGTCCAAGACCTCTTCGGGCGCCACCGCGATGGCTTGCGCCGCCGCCAGGGCCCCGGCCGAGGTCGTGTAGTACGGCACCTTCATCATCAGGGCCGTGCGGCGGATCTCGAAGCTGTCTTCCAGGGCCTGCTTGCCCTCGGTGGTGTTGAACACCAGCTGGACGCCGCCGTTCTTCATCACGTCGACGATGTGCGGACGGCCTTCCAGGACCTTCTTCACATAGTCGACCTGGACGCCCTGCTCGGCCAGATAGGCCCGGGTGCCCTCGGTCGAGATCACCGTGAAGCCCGCCGCCTGCAGCAGCTTCACCGGCTCGACGATCCAGGGCTTGTCGCTTTCCTTGACCGAGACGAAGGCCGTGCCCTTGCGGGGCAGCTTCACGCCGCCGCCCAGCTGGCTCTTGGCGAAGGCGCGGGCGAAGGCGGGGGCCATGTCGGCCTCGCCGTCGCGCTTCCAGTCCAGGCCCATGACCTCGCCGGTCGAGCGCATTTCCGGGCCCAGCACCGTGTCGACGCCGGCGAAGCGGGCGAAGGGGAACACCGCTTCCTTGACCGCGATATGGTCGTACGGCTTGTCGACGAGGCCGAAGCTGGCCAGCGTCTCGCCGGCCATGATCTTGGCGGCGATGGCGGCGACCGGCTGGCCGATGGTCTTGGCCACGAACGGCACCGTGCGCGAGGCGCGGGGGTTCACTTCCAGCACATAGATGCGCGGATTGGCCGAGTGCGGCTCCTCGATGGCGAACTGCACGTTCATCAGGCCACGGACGTTCAGCGCGAGGGCCATCTGCACCGTCTGGCGCTTCAGCTCCTCGATGGTCTCGGCCTTCAGCGAGAAGGGCGGCATCGAGCAGGCCGAGTCGCCCGAGTGGACGCCGGCTTCCTCGATGTGCTCCAGCACGCCGGCCACGAACACGTCCTTGCCGTCGCACAGGGCGTCGACGTCGACCTCGGTGGCGCGGCTCAGATAGTGGTCCAGCAGGATCGGGTGCTCGAACGAGATCTCGCCGGTGTTGGCGATGTAGCGTTCAAGGTGCTCGTGGTCGCGGATGATCTCCATGCCCCGGCCGCCCAGCACGTAGGACGGACGCATCACGAATGGGAAGCCGATCTGCTCGCCGGCCGCGCGGGCCTCGTCCCAGGTGCGGGCGATGGCGTTCTCGGGCTGGGCGATGTTCAGGCCGTTCAGCAGCTGCTGGAAGCGCTCGCGGTCCTCGGCCAGGTCGATGGCGTCGGGGCTGGTGCCCAGGATCGGGATGCCGGCTTCCTCCAGCGCATGGGCCAGCTTCAGCGGGGTCTGGCCGCCGAACTGGACGATGACGCCGGCCAGCGCGCCCTTGCTCATCTCGACATGCAGCAGCTCCAGCACGTCCTCGGCCGTCAGCGGCTCGAAGTACAGGCGGTCGGAGGTGTCGTAGTCGGTCGAGACGGTCTCGGGGTTGCAGTTGACCATGATCGACTCGATGCCGATGGCGTCGAGCGCGAAGGCCGCGTGGCAGCAGCAGTAGTCGAACTCGATGCCCTGGCCGATCCGGTTGGGACCGCCGCCCAGGATGACGGCCTTCTTGCGGTCGGACGGCTCGCTCTCGCACTCGGGGACCTGGCCCAGGGCGCTGGTCTCGTAGGTCGAGTACATGTAGGGCGTCGAGGCGAGGAACTCGCCGGCGCAGCTGTCGATGCGCTTGAAGACCGGACGGACCGAGAGCGCCTGGCGCAGGGCGCGCACGGCGCCTTCGTTGGAGCCGGTCAGCTTGGCCAGGCGGGCGTCGGAGAAGCCTTGGGCCTTCAGCGCGCGGAAGCCGGCGGCGTCCTTGGGCAGGCCGCCGGCGCGGACCCAGCCTTCCTGGCGGATCAGCTCGGCGATCTGGCGCAGGAACCAGGGCTCGTAGGAACAGGCGGCGTTGACCTCTTCCACGGTCAGGCCGTGGCGGAACGCCTGGGCGATGACGCGCAGGCGGTCGGGGGTCGGCGTGCCCAGGGCGCGGATCACCGCGGCCTTGCCGGTGTCGGGATCGTCGGCGCCGTGGATTTCCACCTCGTCGAAGCCCGACAGGCCGGTCTCCAGGCCGCGCAGGGCCTTCTGGACGCTTTCCTTGAAGGTGCGGCCGATGGCCATGACCTCGCCGACCGACTTCATGGCCGTGGTCAGCAGCGGCTCCGAACCCGGATACTTCTCGAAGGCGAAGCGCGGGATCTTGGTGACGACGTAGTCGATGCTGGGCTCGAACGAGGCCGGGGTCGCGCCGCCGGTGATGTCGTTCTTCAGTTCGTCCAGCGTGTAGCCGACGGCCAGGCGCGCGGCGACCTTGGCGATCGGGAAGCCGGTGGCCTTGGAGGCCAGGGCCGAGCTGCGCGACACCCGCGGGTTCATCTCGATGACGACCATGCGGCCGTCGGCCGGGTTCAGGGCGAACTGGACGTTCGAGCCGCCGGTCTCGACGCCGATCTCGCGCAGCACGGCGATCGAGGCCGCGCGCATCCACTGATATTCCTTGTCCGTCAGGGTCAGGGCCGGGGCGACGGTAATGGAGTCGCCGGTGTGGACGCCCATCGGGTCGATGTTCTCGATCGAACAGACGATGATGCAGTTGTCCGCCGTGTCGCGGACCACTTCCATCTCGTATTCCTTCCAGCCGAGGACGCTTTCCTCGATCAGGACCTCGGTGGTCGGCGACAGGTCCAGGCCCCGTTCGACGATCTCCTCGAACTCCTCGACATTATAGGCGATGCCGCCGCCGGTGCCGGCCAGGGTAAAGGACGGACGGATGATCGCCGGCAGGCCGACGAACGCCAGGCCTTCGCGGGCCTCGTCCATGTTGTGGGCGGCCTTGGACTTGGGGCTCTCGAGGCCCAGCTTGTCCATGGCGTCGCGGAACTTCTGGCGGTCCTCGGCCTTGTCGATGACCTCGGCCTTGGCGCCGATCATCTCGACGCCGTACTTGGCCAGGGTGCCGTCGGCTTCCAGGGCCAGGGCGGTGTTAAGAGCGGTCTGGCCGCCCATGGTCGGCAGGAGGGCGTCGGGACGCTCCTTCTCGATGATCTTGGCGACCATCTCGGGGGTGATCGGCTCGATATAGGTCGCGTCCGCCACGTCCGGATCGGTCATGATCGTGGCCGGGTTCGAATTGACCAGGATGATGCGGTAGCCCTCGGCGCGCAGAGCCTTGCAGGCCTGGACGCCGGAGTAGTCGAACTCACAGGCCTGACCGATGACGATCGGGCCCGCGCCGATGATCAGGATCGAGGAAAGGTCTGTTCTCTTGGGCATGGCTAACTCGCGCAAAGACACGGTCGCGCACATCCGCGCGCCCGCTGTCGACCATCTTGCAGGTTAAGCCGCCCGTTTAGAGACGGAGTCGGTCAGGCGCAACCCCGGATGCGGCGACCGTGGTTACCGGAAGCGCGCGCGGGCGCGACAGCATCGCCGCCCGCCCTAGAGAGCAGGCGCAAGCAACAGCGCCATCAACGGGTCAAAACCGCTGAAAAGCTTCACCGCAAGCTTGGAAACATCCGCTTGCTAGTTCAGCGCTTACTGTTAACGATGGTGTATCGGGCAGAAAATGCAATTTATAAGTGCGCTCCGAGATTGCGATCCGCGCACCGGCAACTCGGCTTCAGTTGCAGATTTCGGTTGAAGTTAAGATCCGTCACAATCCAGGCGCACAATGCCCGGCAAAACCAAAAAATGGAGGAATACGGGATGGCTTACACGTACGAGCAGCTGATTCAGGCGTGGACCGCCGTCCACGACGGCGTTGTGCCCGATGCGGCGACAGCGGCCAATTTCCAGGTGGTGGCGGTGCTCAGCGCCAACGGTCAGCTCACCGACGCCCAGATCCTGGGTAACATCGTCAACAGCGCTGACAACAGCACGGCCCTGGCGATCCTCAGCTACCAGTTCTTCACGGGCAAGAGTCCGACCAAGGTCGGCATCGACTACCTGGTCAACTCGTCGGTCAATCAGGCCGATCTGAACGACAGCTACTACGCCAAGTTCAATATCGAGAACCGCTACATCAACTTCGCCGCCAACCTGGGCATCGTCGGCGAAGGCGCGACGACCTTCGCCAGCAAGTACGGGGCTTTGAGCTTCGCCGACTACGTGGCCTCGATCTATCAGACGATC
This sequence comes from Caulobacter sp. FV1ye6ST, assembly GCF_058681225.1. Lineage (NCBI taxonomy): Bacteria > Pseudomonadati > Pseudomonadota > Alphaproteobacteria > Caulobacterales > Caulobacteraceae > Caulobacter > Caulobacter sp. FV1ye6ST. Next base: position 862,243 of record NZ_CM178733.1, on the reverse strand, counting down.
ATCGGCGGCTCGTACGCGACCGCGGCCGGCGTCAATGTCGCGAACGCGATCGCCGACATCATCTCGCGCAAGGACGCGATCCTGGCCACGGCCCAGTCGGCCGGCATGATCAAGCCGAACGCGACCGCCGCCGAGATCGACCTGGCCCTCAAGGCCGCGACGGCCGGCTACCTGATGGGCGAAGCGATCAAGTCGGACGTCGGCATCTACGCCGCCGCCGCCAACAACTTCATGGTCGCCATGGCCCAGGGCTCGGCGACCTACAATACCGACATCACCAAGACCTACGAGCCGACGGTCGACTCGTTCTCGCACGGCACCGGCAAGGCCATCGATCGCGGCCCGACCGTGATCACGCCGCCGCCGGTGGTCACCCCGCCGACGCCGACGCCGCCGACGCCGCTATCGTTCACCCTGGTGGCTGGCGCCGAAACGCTCAACGGCGGCGGGGCGGACGACACGTTCACGGCCACCGGCGCGACGCTTGACGCCGCTGACACCCTGACCGGCGGCCCGGGCAACGATACGCTGACGATCAACGCCACGGGCGCCTTCACGGCGGCGAACGCGGCGGTGAGCGGCATCGAGACCGTCACCATCGTCGGCGACAATTCCGTCGTCGCCACCAACGTCGCGAACTGGACCGGCGTCACCCAGCTGAACGTCACCAGCACCGGCGCGGCCACCGTCACCGCCGGCGCCGGCGCGACCACGACCGTCACCGCCAATACGCTGGCCGCGGGCAACATCGTGGTGAACGGCGGCGCCGGCCTCACCGTCAACGCCAATAACGGCACGACTGGAACCATCACGGTCGGCGGCGCGACCGCCCCCACCGGCGCCGTGGTCGTCAATGTGAACTCGACCTCCGCGACCGCGCTCGGCGCCGTCACGGTGAACGGCGGTACGACCGTCACCGTCAACGCGACCAACAGCAACGCCAACGCCACGACCCAGACCACGGGCGCCGTCACCGTCAACGGCAAGGCCACGACGACGGCCGTGACCGTCAAAGGACCCACGGCGATCGCTCAGGCCGCCGGCGTCCCGGGCGTCAACGCCAACACCGTGACCGTCAACGACCTGGTCGGCGGCGGTTCGGCCACCAAGGCCACGATCACATCGATCAGCGTCGACGGCGCGACCTCGGTGAACATCACGAGCAACGCCCTGTCGACCTTCAGCGCCGCCCATACCAGCAGCAACCTGATCATTGACAACAGCAGCGCCCTGGCGCCCGGCGCCCAGACCCTGACCCTGGCCCTGACGCTGAACGGCACGACGGGCGGCACGCTGGACGACGCCGACATCTACACGACGGTCAACGCCACGATCGGCGCCCAGGCCTCGACCCTGGCCAATTTCACCTTCGGGGCCCTCACCACGCTGAACATCGCGGGCTCGAACAAGCTAACCCTGACCAGCACGGCGGGCCTGTCAGCCCTGGCGACCGTGACGGTCACCGGGGCGGCCAGCATCGCGGCCGACCTGTCGAGCGGGACCGTGACCTCGGTCAACACGTCCGCCACGACCGGCGCCAACACCGTGACCATCAACGGCGCCAACGCCACCTTCACCGGCGGCACGGGCGCCGACACCGTGACCCTGACGAACACCACGGTCACCAAGGCCATCAATGGCGGCACGGGCGGGGTCGACATCCTGAAGATGACCGCCGCTCAAGCGGCGACGGCCTCGGGGTCGGGGACGTTCGCCACCCTGGTCACCAACTTCGAGCGCCTGCAACTGACCGGCGCGACCAACCAGACGATCGATCTCGCCGTCCTGGGCAACTATCACCATGTCTCGACCAGCGGCGGCAACGGCTTGACCTTGAGCGGCCTGGCTTCAACCGACACCTTCGTCCTGACGGGGGCCGGCACGGCCTACACGCTCGGTTCGGGCAATTTCGGCGGCGGCTCCGACAGCATCAACCTGCAGCTGACCGACGGCTCGACCGGCGCCGTGAGCTTCGCATCGACCGGGATCACCGCCTCGGGCGTCGAGACGGCCAACATCACCGTCACCGACACCCAGGCGACGCCCACCGGCGCGTTCAATGACGCCGTGACCTGGCTGGGCAACTCCGTCACGACCATCAATGTCAGCGGCAACGCCGGCCTGACCCTGACCGCCAATAGCACCGCACTGACCAGCGTCGACGCCAGCGGCATAACCCTGGGCGGCTTCAGCTTCACCGCGGGCGCCCTCGCGGCGGCCGCGGCGATCAAGGGCTCGGCCACCGGAGCCAACACCGTCAACTTCTCCTCGGCGACCGGCGGCGCGGTGACCTACACCGGCGGTTCGGGCGATGACAACGTCACGGGTTCGAACGGCCTGAACAACATCGTCACCCTGGGCAACGGCGCCAACAGCTATACCGCGACGACGGGCAACCACACCGTCACGGCCGGCACGGGCGCCGATTCGATTTCCGTCGGCGGCGGCGCCAATACCATCGACGTCGGTTCGGGCGCCGACAACGTCACCTTCAGCGCCGCGACCGCCAGCAGCGCCAGTTTCACGGCGATCACCGGCATGGGGGCCGCGGATACGATCACCTTCACCGGCCAGGCGCCGACGGCGGGCGCGCTGGGCGCGGCGGTCGCGGCGGGCGGCTCCCTGGCGGCCTCGCTTGACGCCGCCGCCGCCAGCGCCACCGGCGCGGGGACGCCGGTGGTCACATGGTTCGTGTTCGCCGGCGACACCTATGTCGTGCTCGATCACAGCGACAACACCACCTTCACCGCCGGTGTGGACTATGCGGTCAAGCTGGTCGGAACGCTGAACCTGGCGGCGTCGACGGTCGCCGGCGCGGTCTTGACGCTCTAAGGACCATCAGTCTGTCCCGCCGCCGCCGCGCAGGCGGCGACGGGACCTTTCGAAGGGCGGCGCGGCTTAGGCCGGCCGCCCTTTTCTTGTCGAGCCGCCGGATCCGACGACGCTAAGGGTGGAACATCGAGGCCGAGGAGGGCGCGGCGGCGACGGGCGCGGCGGTCGGCGGCGCGGCCTCGGGGATCGCCGGTTCGGTCCAGGCAACGTCCATCTCGGCGCGCCGCCGGCCCAGCTCGAACAGGGTCAGGCGATTGTCGGCGCTGAAGTCCAGGCCCGAGGTGTCGACCGCCGCGTCGTCGGGAATGGCCGCATAGACCAGCCCGCCGCCGTTGCGGCGGGCGAACGCGGCGCTGGCGGTCAGGTGGGTGCGCAACAGGGCCTTGCTCATGGTCAGCCACGAGCGGCCGACCACCGACAGGGTGCCGCCCTTGGTGAAGCCGAAGGCCCCGCCGACCTTGCCGTTGACGATCACCCGGATCCGTCCAGGCCGCGCCTCGCCGGTCTTGGGCGCGGTCCACAGCAACAGCGACTCCGGGGCCACGAAGAACGGGATCGTCACGCTGCCGTCGACATGCATCTCCGACAGCTGGCGACCCTTGCCCTCGACCTGGATCAGGGTCGGCGGAAAGACGCCCGGGATGCTGGCCGAGGCCACCAGCACGTCCTGGAACAGCTTCAACGAGGCCTCGTCGCCCCGCGCGGCGATGGCCCCCATGTCCCAGATTACCGTCTCCTCGGTGTCGAGATTGGTGGTGGCGATCAGCAGGCGCCGACCCTTGGCCTGCTCCATGGTGATCGCGTAGAGCATCGGCGGATCGACATATTTCTCGACCAGGCCCCGCAGCGCCTTGCTGTCGTAGAATCCGGGCCGGAACAGCAGGTCGATGCCCCGCCGCTCCAGGATCTTGGCGGCGGCCCCGCTGGTATAGGCCTCGGTCAGGCGACGGTCCCAATCGGGGCCCAGGAAGGCGAAGGGCGCGGTCAGGGCGCCGGTCGAGACGCCGGTGACGATGTCGAACTCGGGCCGCTGGCCGGTCTTGGTCCAGCCGACCAGCACGCCGGCCCCGTAGGCGCCGTTCGAGCCGCCGCCCGAAATGGCCAGGACGTCGAAGGTCTTCTGGTGAGCGCGACGGGTGCGGGCGGCGTCGGCGAAACGGATGCTGGCGTCGGCGTCGCTGGCGTTGAAGCGGATGTCGGCCAGCCCCCGCGGGGCCTCGCCCGCCAGGTCGTTGACCGTGAACCGGTCGCGCGGCAGCGAACCGCAGGCGGCCAGGGTCAGCACGGCGAAGAGAAGGGCGAAAAGCCTGGCCATCGGAGATTGGAAAGCCGCACAGCGGGGCGGCGTCAAGCCTCTTGGCGCCCCAAACGAAAACAGGCCAGCGCGAGCGCTGGCCTGTTCCGTTGAACCCGTGGGTCCGACTGCGAGGGTCGATTAGACCGCTTGCAGTTGGCCGGCCGAGGTCTTGCCGCTGCGGCGGTCGACTTCAGGCTCGAACGAGATCTTCTGACCTTCGTTCAGCGAGCCGAGGCCCGCACGTTCGACGGCCGAGATGTGCACGAAGATGTCCGCGCCGCCGTTGTCCGGCTGAATGAAGCCAAAGCCCTTGGTGGAATTGAACCACTTCACGGTGCCAGTAGCCATGGTGAGTATCCTTGTAGACAAGTGTGTTCGTCGGCCGAAAACGTCCCGATCGACGATCAAATTTCGTTGGAAGTTCGGAAGGCGCGTCCGGCGCTCCACCACGGGAGCAAGGAATAGCAGGCCGAGCGGCAGCGAATTCGATAGCTCATGATCGGCGATTTTATTTCAGAAATCAAGGCCGGAATTTCCGGTCTACTTAACGGGAATCCCGGACCCCCGTTGGGCTTCAAGCGTTGCCTCGTCAGGCGGACCCTACCGTTCGCCCGACCTCCGGAGCTTGGCATGACCCTGATCGAGAAGATTCCCACCCTCAGCGACACCGAGCTCAAGACCCTGCTGTCCAACGCCCGGCGGCTGGACGTCACCGGCACCCCCGCCCAGCGCCGTCAGGTAGCCGAGGTGATGACGCCGCTGGAGCGCGAGGACTCGCGCAGGCGGGCGGCCCGCTCGAAGACCGCCAGCAGCGCGAAATCGGCCTTGCGGGACTCGTAATTGCAATTCATTCTCAGAAACATCATCGCGAGGAGACGACGATGGTTCTGCGGGAGACAGGCGCCAGCTGGCTGGCGTCGATGATGCGGGCCGAGCGCGCGCCGGAAGAGCGGTCAGCGCCGCTGGACGGGGCGCCCGAGCCTGAGAGGCTTGAACGACTCTCCTCCCCTTTTGGGGGAGGTGGATCGGCGCGGATACGCGACGAGACGGAGGGGGACAGCGCGGGCTCAAGCGCGCGGCGCTGACCCCCTCCACCGCCGTTCGGCGGCCCCCTCCCGCGAGAGGGGGAAGAGAACACCCCGCGTCTTACTTCGCGAACGGCCAGATCCAGGCGATCAGCCACGGCGCGATCAGCAGGATCAGGACGGTGAGCGGCGCGCCCAGCCGGGCGTAGTCGCCGAACCGATAGCCGCCCGGCCCCAGGACCAGGGTGTTGCACTGGTGTCCGACCGGCGTGAGGAAGTCGCAGCCCGCCCCGACCGCCACGGCCATCAGGAACGGGTCGGGCGACAGGCCAAGGCGCTGGGCCACGCCCATGCCGATCGGGGCGGCGATCAGCACCGTGGCGGCGTTGTTGAGGAACGGCGTGGCGGCCATGGCCACCGCCATCATCGCCGTCAGGGTGGCGATCGGCGGCAGTCCGTGGAAGGCGCCCGACAGCCAGGCCGAGATCAGGTCGGCCCCGCCCGTCTTCTGCACCGTGTCGCTGACCGGGATCAGGGCCGCGACCAGCACCAGCACCGGCGCTTCCAGGGCGGCATAGGCCTCGCGCATCCGCAAGGCGCCGACGGCCACCACCAGCACCGCCGCCCCGAAGAAGCCGGCCGCGACGGGTACGACGCCGGCGGCCACCAGGGCCATGGCCACCGCCAGGATCGCCACCGGCATCACCGCGTGCCGCACCCCGCCCAGACGCACCTCGCGTTCCGCCAGCGGCAGAAGGCCCAAGGCCTGCAAGGCGCCCGGCAGCGACTGCTCGGCCCCCTGCAGCACCAGGATGTCCCCGGCCTTCAGGCGGATGGTCGCCAGGCGGCCGGCCATGCGGTGGCCGCTGCGCGACACGCCCAACAGGTTGACGCCGTGGGTGTGGCTAAGGGTGACGCTGCGGGCGGACTGGCCGATCAGGTCGCTCTCGCCGCCGATCACCGCCTCGACCACGCGGACCTCCTCGGTCGGCTCGTTCATGGCCACCGGCCGGCTGGCGTCGCGCAGGCTCAGCTTGGCCGAAACGATCAGCTGGTTCAGCTCCTGCTGCTGCCCCTCCAACAGCAGGACGTCGCCGGGATGGATCTTGAGATTGGCGTGCGGGGCTTCGATCCGCTTGCGTCCGCGCAGGATGGCGACCACCGAGACCGCGCCCTCGGCGGCCTTCTTCAGAGCGCCGACGCTGCCGGCGTGGAAGCCCCAGCCCTCGGGAACCTCGACCTCGGTGACATAGGCGCTGGCCGCCAGGGCCGCGTCGACATCGATGGCCGCCTTGCGATCACGCGGCAGCAGCCGGTAGGCGAAGGTCAGGTAGGCGATGGCGATGACCGTCAGTATCCCGCCGACCGGGAAGAAGTCGAACATCCTGAACGGCTGTCCCAGCGCCTGCTGGCGCACCTCCGAGACGATGATGTTGGGCGACGTGCCGACCAGCACCGCCAGCCCGCCGACCAGCGAGCCGAAGCTCATCGGCATCAGGAGGCGTCCCGGCGACACGCCCGTTCGGCGGGCGATCTGCAAGGCGCTGGGCATCATCAGGGCCAGGGCGCCGACGTTCTTGGTGGCCATCGACAGCAGCGCCGTCGTCCCGGCCAGCACGGGCACCTGGGTGCGCTCGTCCTTCAGCCTGGGCAGCAGCGGGGCCATGACTAGGTCGACGATCCCCGACCGCGCGACGGCGGCGCTGAGCACCAGGGCGCTGGCGATGATGATGACGATGTCGTTGGCGAAGCCGTTGAAGGCCTCCTTCACCGGGATCAGGCCGATGGCAATGCCGACCGCCAGCGCGCCCAGGGCGATCAGGTCATAGCGCCACCGCCCCCAGACAAAGGCGGCGATGGCGCCCGCGATCAGACCGAACGCGAGGCCTTGGTGCAGTGTCACGTGTGAAGTCCCCGAAGCTGTGCTTGGGGGGAACGGGAGAATGACGAGGATGGTTCAAAACTCTCCTCCCCCATTGGGGGGGAGGAGAGAAGCCGCGCGGACGGTTAAACCAGCGCCTTGCGCGCCGCTTCCCAGTATTGCGCGCCGGTGATCAGCGTCACCAGGGTCGCCAGCCACAGCAGGCCGTGGGCCACGACCGTGAAGCCGCCCATCACGCTGGGCTCGGGCGACAGGCCGAAAGCGCCCCAGCTGGCCAGAATCAGCTCCGCGCCGATGGCCACCAGCTGCAGGGTCGTCTTCCACTTGGCCAGCAGGGTCACCGGCAGCTTCACGCCCTTGCCGGCGCCGACTTCGCGCAGGGCGCTGACCGCGAACTCGCGGAACAGGATCAGGCCGGCCGGCAGCACGACCATGGCGTTGGGGCCCAGGGCCATCAGGCCCAGCAGGGCGCCGCAGACCAGGATCTTGTCGCCGATCGGGTCGAGGATCGCGCCCCAGACGCTGACCGCGTCCAGCTTGCGCGCCAGCCAGCCGTCGAAGAAGTCGGTCACCGAGGCGACCACGAACGCGTAGAACGCCCAGCGCTCCAGCCGCAGCTGGGCGTCCGCCGTCAGGGTCTCGCTCAGATAAGGCACGGCCCCCGCCGCGGCCGCCAGGGCGACGAACATGAACAGCGCCATCACGAGGCGCGAGCCGGTCAGGATATTGGGCAGGTTCTTCATGGCGCTGTTCATAACGCACAAACGCCGCTCTCGGATACGGTCCGGCGCTAGAGCCTTCATTGGAAGGCTCCAGTCTTAAGGTCTTGAAGCGCGTCCGGGCGACAAAACCGCTCACACTTTGCCTAACGCGCTTTAACCGAGACCTCCGATTTTTGAGACGCCGTCCGCGACTCGCTTCGCTATACAAGTCGCAAGAGCGGCGAGGCGCTCGTCATGGCGGGCCTGCCCAGGCATGCAAGACCGGGATCAGCGAGGCTTCAGGCGTCGGCGTCGCGCCAGTTCGGTGCGCGGCCGGCTCGTGCTCCTGACCATCAGCCTGCTGGTTCCCGCCCTGCTGTCGATGGGTTTCCTGCTGGCCAGCGCCGACCGCGAGTCGCGCGGACAGCTCTACCAACAGCTGGTCACCACCGCCCGGGCCCTGAACGGCGCCGTCGACCGCCAGGCGGCGGTGGGCGTCTCGGTGGCCGAGACCCTGGCCACAGACCAGGCGCTGATCAACGGCGACTGGGCCGCCTTCCACGCCCGCGCCCGCCGCGCCACGGAGCGCCGCGCCGGCTGGATCGTGGTCGCCGACCAGGACGGTCAGCAGGTGATCAACACGCTCAAGCCCTATGGCGGGCCCCTGCCCCGCGTTAAGCGCACCCGCGAGGAGGCCGCCGCCTACTCGGCCGGGCGCAGCAAGGTCTCGGACCTGCTGGACGGCCCCGTCGCCGGCAAGCCGGTGATCACGGTCGGCACGCCGATCGTGGTCAAGGGCAAGTTCTACGTCCTGTCCTACGTGGTCGACGCGGCCTCGTTCGCCTCTGTGTTTCGCCAGCAGCGGGTGCCCGACCGCTGGGTCGCCACCGTGCTGGACAACCACCGCCGGGTGATCACCCGCTCGCGGCTGAACGAGACCTTCACCGGACGCCTGGCCTCCAAGGACATGGAGGAAAACCTTCGCCACTCGACCGAAGGCGTCAGCAAGAGCGTCTCCTTGGAAGGCGTGCCTACCAGGGTCGCCTATACCCGCTCGCCCCAGACAGGCTGGACCCTGGTGGTGGCCATCCCGCGCGAGGACCTGGCCAGCACGGTCAACCGCGCCGTGGCCCTGGGCACCGGGGTGTTCCTGCTGCTGCTGGTGCTGGGCGTCGCCCTGGCCCTGATCTATTCGCGACGCATCAACCAGGAGATCCGTCGCCTGGTGTTGGACGCCGGCGTCATCGGTCGCGGCGAGACCCTGCCGCCCGCCGATCCCGACGGCCTGGAAGAGATCGCCGCCGTCCACGCCGCCCTGCGCCAGGCCTCACACGAGCTGAAGACCCGCGAAGAGCGCCAGGGGGTGATGATCAACGAGCTGAACCACCGCGTGAAGAACACCCTGGCCACGGTCCAGGCCCTGGCCCGCCAGACCTTCGCCAAGACCCCGAATTCCGCGGATGGCGGCGCGCCGCTCGAGGTGTTCACCGACCGGCTGATCGCGCTCTCGGGGGCCCATGACCTGCTGACCCGCACCGGCTGGCGCGAGGCCGACATGGCCGCCCTGGTCGAGGCCAGCCTGGGCGCGCATGTCGAGCGCGTCGACCGCTCCGGTCCCGAGGTGTCCCTGCCGCCCCATACGGCCGTGGGCCTGTCGATGGTGTTCCACGAACTGGCCACCAACAGCGCCAAGTACGGCGCCCTGTCCGCGCCGGGCGGCCGGGTCGAGCTGACCTGGAAGCGCGATCCGGTCACCGACAACCTGCTCTTCACCTGGCGCGACGTCGGCGGCCCGCCGGTGACGCCGCCCGGGCGATCGGGATTCGGCACCCGCCTGATCGAAAACTCGATCCGCCGCGAACAGAAGGGCCAGGCTCGGTTCGACTTCCGGCCCGACGGCCTGGTGTTCGAGGCCAGTCTGCCGCTGCCCGAGCAGGTGCGGTGGAGCAATGCGTTCTGAGGCGGCGGGAAGCGCCGCCCGCCCGTCCTGGCGGCGGGAGCCTCCACCGACACCCCGAACAGCGGACATTCCGATCGTCTGTACGAGGTGGGAAAAGGACGTCGCTAGTGGGCGTCCTTGGCCGGCTTGAGCACCTCATGAAAGTCTGGGTTGTCTGGGCTCGTCACGATCATTCTACGGCCAAGCAGCGTTCGGACGAGCCTGGCCTCCACGCGATAGACCAGCGGCGGCACAGCGTTGCCCGCTTGGTCCACCAGCTCCTGCTTCACGGTAAAGCGGATCACCCCGCTTTCAATTTTTGCAGGAAAGCTAAGTGCGCCACTACACCAGCCTTCGCACAGCTCGTAGCTGACAACGGGGCTTAGCCCAGTCGATATGCCGAGGTTCAAACCTACATAGTCATCCGCCTCCGCGATGTATCGGAGGTTTGTATACCGAACCAAGCCGATAGGATCTGCGGCTCGGGCACCGTTCGCGAACGCGGCGACCAGGGCGCAAGCGAAAAGCGTCGGGAAGAGCTTCATGCTGATACGATAGCAGATATTGGGCGCCGCAACTGTCCGTTGAGGGCGGGCAGTGGACGTCAGCGACGCGTTTCGGAGACCTGGATCATTAGGTCGGTGCGCTCATCAGGGAGCATGGCCTGCCAGGATTGCTTTACGCCGCTGACAGCTTCGAGCCGCAGTCGCATGACGTCTGCGGCTCGTCGTGAAGCGATCTCCGGGAAGGCCGCCGTGACAGCATCCAGCAGCCAGCCCTGGGGATTACTTTTCCGAAGCTCGATCGTCCTCGTCTCGGCACCGCAGGTAATGTGATAGCGGAAAAGCGGCATCTCGGACTCCGGCGGCGATGGCGGATATCACCAGACATCGCGAGGGTCGCCAACGGGTGGGAAGCAGAACTTAGGGTCTAACGCCAACGCTCAAGCCGTGCCACGCTGCACCAATGACGGCCAGCTACTTTCACTTGCCTTCCGGCCAGGACCCTCCCGACATTGGTCCAAAACGCCCCTACCGGGCGGTTGTGGTCGTGGAGCAAGACACGTCGTCGGAGTGGCGAGCGAAGATAAGCGACTGGCTCGTGCGGAGCGGGTGCCTTTACATGATGGCATGGGGGCCGGACAGCAGCGCTTGGGACGACAGCGTGGACTGGGCGAACCTCATTGCTCTTGGCGGAGCCGAAGCTCTCGTTGGCGAGGGAATCCCGGACGACGACTTTGTCATAACGACCTGGCACGACCACGAGCCGTTGTCTGAAACCTTCTGGTTCTCCGAGCATACGGCCCACCATCCCACCGTCCCAATCGACGAGACGATCATCGTGGACGTTGGCCCCGCTGACCGACGCGCCACGCTTCTCGAAATGCTGGAGGTTGCTCAACAGCAGACGAGCTGAACGTCCGCGACGGGTCGAAATTCGCCGCCAGCATCCTTCCGGCACGCGGACCTTCGGATCGCCAGGGTCGGGACGATCGCCCGTCCCGATAGATTTCCGCCACGGAGGCGGGGATGACGGCGTACTGCGCGAGGACCTGACGCGCCTGCAAAGATTCAGCTAAACCCTGACCGCATGAGCTACACCGACGCCGAGATCGCCGCGCTGGCCGAGGGGCTGCTGGACCGCAGCCTGCCCAAGGACCAGTGGACCCACGCCGCGCACCTGACGGCCACCTTGCGCCTGGTCCGTCTGCGCGATGAGAACCTCGAGCGCGACCTGCCGTGGGTGATCCGCACCTACAATGTCGCGGTCGGCGGCCAGAACACCGAGACCAGCGGCTATCACGAGACGATCACCCAGGCCTACCTCGCCGAGATCCGCGCCTTCGAGGCGGCCCTGCCGCCCGGGACGTCCGACGCCGAGGCCGCCGCCCTGCTGCTGGCCTCGCCGCTGGGCGACAAGGACTGGCCGCTGACCCACTGGTCGCGCGCGCGGCTGTTCTCGGTCGAGGCCCGCCGCTGGTGGGTGGACCCCGACCTGAAGCCGCTGGACCACCCGCCCGCGCGGCGGGACTTTTAGATACCGGCTACGGCTTTTCGTACGGGATGAAGGTCCCGAGCGTGACGCCGCCGTTGAAGCCGGGACCCGCGCCGCGGCCGCCGTTGTCCATGCCCAGCAGCGGAGCCTGGGCGCACAGGGTCGGGGAGCCTTGCGTCTGGAGCTGCATGCTGGAGCTCAGCGTCTCGGCGCCGACCGTGGGCGTGTTCACGTAAAGCGTCTGGCTGCCCCGCAGGCGGTAGACGATGGCCGTGCCGGTGAAGATATCGGTGGTGATGATCTTGCGCGTCTCGATGCAGTCGACCGGCGCGCCGGCGGTGCGCCCTTCGAGCAGCTTGGCCAGCTTTTCAGCGCCCTTGGCGGCATTGTTGTCGGCGGCCTGGGCGCTGGACGCGGCCAGAACCCCCAGAGCGGCCATTACCGCCCACGTCTTTTTCCCCATAACCATGCGTGCCCTCTTACGCGAATAAGCTTTCCGAGCCCGGAAGCTCAACTTTAAATACCCTCAAGTCAAGATGCCTCCATTCAGGCTTGAGTGGACTTTCAACGCCCCTTCAGGGCCTTGGCCACGACCGGCGCCAGGGCCTCGCCGATCCGCTTGGCCCCGACGGCGTTGGGATGGATGCCGTCGCGCTGCAGCAGGGCCGAATTGCCGCCCACCCCGGCCAGGATGTTGGCGTAGAGCGGAACCCCGAACTCGCGCGCCAGGCTGGGATAGAGGGCGTTGAACTCGCGGGCGTAGGACGCGCCTATGGCCGGCGGCGCGGCGACTCCGACCAGCACCACGCCGATGCCGCGCGCCTTCAGCTTCCGCAGCACGCCGCGCAGATTGGCCTTGGTCTGGGCCGGCTCGATCCCCTGCAGCAGGTCGTTGCCGCCCAAGGCCACGACGCAGAGCTGGGTGTCGGCCGCGACGCTGAAGCCGACCCGCGCCAGGCCGCCGCCGCTGGTGTCGCCCGAGACCCCCGCCGCGCGGACCAAGGCCGAAACGCCCAGCTTGCCCAGCGCCGCCTGCAGCTGGGCCGGCATGGCGTCGCGCGCCGGCAGGCCCAGGCCCGCCGTGATCGAGTCGCCTAGTACGGTGACGATCTGCGCCTTCGGGGCGGCGGCGATCTGGGTCAGGAGACCCAGGCCGAGCAAAATGCGGCGGCGGCCCATGGGAAGGTCGAGAAAACGCTGTGCGGTCGGGCTCATGCCTTCCTATGTAGTCAGGCTGCCGGCCGAACAAGGACCGGTCTCGCGGGAAACACCATGACCGACGACGCCTCGCCTCTCGTTCTCGACGCCGTCGCCCTGACCCTGCCCTCCTCCGCCGGCCCCGTGAACATCCTGCGCGGCGTCGACCTGACCGTGAACGCCGGCGAGCGCGTGGCCGTGGTCGGGCCGTCGGGCTCGGGCAAGTCGTCGCTGATCGCGGTCGGGGCCGGGCTTGAAGAGCCGACCGCCGGCGCGGTGCGGCTGTTCGGCCAGGACCTGTCCAAGCTGAACGAGGACGGCCGGGCCCGCCTGCGGCGCGGCCGGGCGGCGCTGGTGTTCCAGTCGTTCCACCTGCTGCCCAACATGACCGCCGAGGAGAACGTCGCCACCCCGCTGGAGATCGCCGGAACCCGCGACGCCCTGCCCACAGCCCGCGACTGGCTGGGTCGCGTGGGCCTGTCCGGACGCCTGACCCACTATCCGCACCAGCTGTCGGGCGGCGAGCAGCAGCGCGTGGCCCTGGCCCGCGCCCTGGCCGCGCGGCCGGCCCTGCTGTTCGCTGACGAGCCGACCGGAAACCTGGACGGCGCGACCGCCGCCTCGGTGGCCGACCTGATGTTCAACCTGGTCGCCGAGGTCGGGGCCGCCCTGGTCATGGTCACCCACGATCCGGGTCTGGCCACCCGCGCCGACCGCATCGTGCGCATGGCCGACGGGCGCATCGCCTCGTGAACACTCCTTTCGTTTCTTGGCCTCTTTCCTTCCGCCTCGCGGCCCGCGAGTTGCGCTCGGGCGTGCGCGGCTTCCGCATCTTCCTGGCCTGCCTGGCCCTGGGCGTGGCCGCCATCGCCGCCGCCGGCTCGACCGCCGAGGCCTTCCGCCAGGGCCTGGCCAGCCAGGCGCGCGAGATCCTGGGCGGCGACCTGTCGTTCTCGGTGGAAAACCGCGACTTCACCGACAAGGAACGCGCCGCCTTCGACAAGCTGGGCGTCACGACCTACGCCGCCGTAGCGCGGGCCATGGCGGAGGCGCCGACTGGCGAGCGCCGCCTGGTCAGCCTGCGCGGCGTCGATGACCGTTTCCCGCTGGCCGGGTCGGTGACCCTCCAAGGCGCGTCGAACCTTTCGACCGCCCTGGCCGACCGCGACGGCCTGCCGGGCGCGGCGGTCGAGCCGGCGCTGCTGGACCGCCTGCGCCTGAAGATTGGCGACCGGTTCGAGGCCGGCCCGATGACCCTGGTCGTGCGCGCCCGCCTGGTCAGCGAGCCCGACGGCCTGTCGCGCGGCTTCTCGATGGCCCCGCGCGTATTGGTCCGTAGCGAGGTGCTGGAGCGCTCGGGCCTGATGGCGCCCGGCGGCCTCACCAGCCGAACCGTCCGCGTGGCGCTGAAGCCCAGCGAGGATCCCCGAGCGATCGGCAAGGCCGTGCAGGCGGCGCTGCCGGACGCCCACCTGCGGGTCCGCGACCGCCTGGACAGCGCCCCCGGCGCGCGGCGCCTGATCGATCAACTGGAATATTTCCTCGGCTTCATCGGCCTGGCCTCGCTGGTGGCCGGCGGTTTGGGCGTGGCCGGCGCCGTCTCGGCCTATCTGTCGACCCGCGAGCCGGCCATCGCCGTGCTCAAGGCCCTGGGCGCCGAGAGCGGCCTGATCCGCGACCTGCACCTGATCCAGATCGGGGTCCTGGCCCTGCTGGGCGTCGCGATCGGCCTGGCCGTCGGGGCCGTCGCGCCGCTGATCCTGGGGCAGCTGGCCGGTTCGAGCCTGCCGATCCCGGCGCTGTTCAAGGTCTATCCCCTGCCCCTGGCCAAGGCCGGGCTGTTCGGGATCCTGGCGGCGGCGGCCTTCTCGCTGATCCCGCTGGCGCGCGCCCGGGTCACGCCGCCGTCGGCCCTGTTCCGCCGTGCGCCCAAGGCTCGCCTGCCGCTGGGCCTGGAGACGATCGGCGCGGTCGTCGCCGGCATCGGCCTGGCCGCCCTGGCCGTGGCCACCGCCCCGACCCCACTGGCCGCGGCGATCATGATCGCCGGCGTCGCCGTCGCTTTCGGCCTGCTCACCGTCCTGGGCCGCTCGGCCGCGTGGCTGGCGGGCAAGGCGCGCGGCCTGACGCGCGGCCCCGTCAAGCTGGGCCTGGCCAATCTGGCCGGTCCCGGTTCGGCGGCGCGGACCGCCAGCCCGGCCATCGGCCTGGGCGTGGCCCTGCTGGCCTGCGTGGTGCTGATCCAGTCGGCGCTGCTGGCCCAGGTCAGCGACGTCGCCCCGCGCACCGCCCCGGCCATGGTCTTCACCGAGATCCCAGGCGACCGCGCGACCGCCTTCGACGCCGCCGTGGCCAGCGTCATCGGCCCGCTGCGCGAGGACGCCTATCTGCGGATGCCCTTCGCCACCGGCCGCATCATCGCCCTGAAGGGCAAGCCGGTGGACGTGAAGGCGATCAAGAGCTCGGAGCGCTGGGCTTTCGACAACGACCTCAGCCTGTCGCTGCTGGCCCAGGAGCCGAAGAGCGCCGGCGTGGTCTCCGGCCGCTGGTGGCCCGCCAACGACACCGGTCCGCCCAAGGTCGCGCTGAGCGCCGAGATCGCCCAGGCGGCGGACCTCAAGGTCGGCGACACCATCACCGTCCTGGTGCTGGGCCGCGAGATCGAGGCCAAGGTCGCCGTGCTGCGCAAGATCGACTTCGGCGGCTTCGGACCCAGCTTCAACCTGATCTTCAACCCCGCCACGCTGGAGGGCGCGGAGCTGCGCAGCGTCGCCATCGCCCGGCTCAGCCGAACGCAGGAGGCGACCCTGACCCGCAAGCTGGGCGAGGTGTTTCCGGGCGTCAACGTGATCAGCGTGCGCGAGCAGCTGGACGCGGCGGCGGCCCTGTTCGACCGCCTGGCGCTAGCCGTGCGCGGCGCGGCGGCGGTCGCGGGCCTGGCGGGCCTGCTGGTGCTGGCCGGGGCCATCGCCGCCGGGGCCAGGGCGCGGGCCCGCGAGGCCGCGACGCTGAAGGTGCTGGGCGCCACCCGCGGTCAGATCCTGGTCGCCTATGTCATCGAATATGGCGCGGTGGGCCTGATCGCGGGCGCGGCCGGCGTGGCCTTCGGCTTCGCCGCCGCCTGGCCGGTGGTGGTCAAGGTGTTCGAAGCCAGCTGGAGCGTCGACTGGAGCGGGGTGCTGGTGCTGCTGGCCGGCGCGACGGGCCTGGCGACCCTGGGCGGGCTGATCGCCGCCAGCCTGGCGCTGTCGCAACGTCCCGCGCCGGTGCTGCGGGGCGACTAGGCTTCACCCATCGGCGCCAGACCTTGCCGAACGCTGAACACGCGACCATCGTTCTCGCGACAAGATATTCATGATGGGGAAACGCCCGATGCTCGTCGTCCACCACCTCAACAATTCGCGCAGCCAGCGCGTGCTCTGGCTGCTCGAGGAGCTGGGCGTTCCCTATGAGGTCAAGCGCTACGAGCGCGACGCCAAGACCATGCTGGCGCCGCCGGAGCTGCGGGCGATCCACCCGTTGGGCAAGTCCCCGGTGATCACCGACGACGGCAAGACCATCGCCGAGACTGGGGCGATCGTCGAGTACATCATCGAGACCTACGGCCAAGGCCGACTGATCCCGCCCGCCGGCGGTCCCGAGCGCCTGCGCTATACCTACTGGCTGCACTATGCCGAGGGCTCGGCCATGACGCCCCTGCTGCTGAAGCTGGTCTTCACCGCCCTGCCAGACCGCGCGCCGGGCCTGCTGAAGGGCCTGGTCAAGTCGATCGCCAGCAAGGCTCAGCAGGGCTTCGTCGACCCGCAGCTGAAGGCCCATGTCGACTACTGGGAGGCCGAGCTGACCAAGACCCCGTGGTTCGCCGGGCCTGAGTTCACCGCCGCCGACATCATGATGAGCTTCCCATTGGAAGCTGGCGCCGCGCGCGCCGGGGCGGGCGACCGCCCGCACGTGAAGGCCTTCCTGACCAAGATCCACGCCCGCCCCGCCTATCAACGGGCGCTGGAGAAGGGCGGGCCCTACGCCTACGCTTGAGATCACGCCAGCCGCCCCCCCCCTGCGGCCAAGCGTCGCCTTTAGACGATCTTAAGCATTCGCTCACCCAGACTGCCTCAAAGGTCGCTGCACGCCGCGTGGCTTTTCCCGGCGCACGGAGACCGCGCGACCTTGACGATCCGGACCAAGCAGACGCGCCGGGCCGCTGTCGCCGGGCCGGCGGCGCTGGGCGTCCTGGGCGTCCTGGCAAGCCTGCTGGCGGCCGTGGCCGTCGACGCCCAGCCGCGCACACCCGGCCGGGTGGCGGCCGTTTTTCCGCCCTGGTGGAGCCCCGCCAAGGTGATCGGCGCAAGCGGCGCGGCCGCCGATATCGCCGGGGTCGGCGCCGTTCCCTTCATCGTCATCCTGCGGGGCGATCCCGCCAACCTCTCCGAACGCGCCAGATCCGCCGGCGCGCTGTTTCTGCTCGATCCCGCCCTCGCTGGCGCTTGCGCGCGCCCGGCTCCGGAGTCCTTGTCGTGAACCTCGCCTTCTCGAATCTCGACGCTCAACGCCGCATAGGCGGCAAGATGATCGCCGTGCTGACCTGGGCCATGATCCCGGTGGTGGTCGGCGCGCGCCTGGCCGTACATGACGCGGTGACCGGCCTGGCCGTGGCCTCGGCGCTGGCCGCGCTGGCCGCCAGCCTGGCGCGGCGCTTGGCGGGCGAGACCTCGGCCGGCCGCGCGCTGGTCGGCGTGGCGCTGATGGCGCAGGTGTCGCTGCTGGTCTCGGCCCTGGGCGGCCATGCCTGGCAGACCGACATGCACATGGCCTATTTCGCGGCCCTGGCCCTGCTGGTCGTCTATTGCGACTGGATCGTCATCGCGGCCGCGGCCGCGACCGTCGCGGTGCATCATCTGGGCCTGTCGTACCTGCTGCCCAGCGCCGTGTTCCCCGGCTCGGCCAGCCTGGGCCGCGTCATCGTCCACGCCGTGATCCTGATCGTCGAGGCCGGGGCGCTGATCGCCGTCACCGCCAGCGTCAACTCGATGTTCTCCGTCGCCGCGAGCGCGCGCGCCAAGGCCGAGGACGCTGTCGGGGAGGCCCGCGCCGCCCATGACGCGGCCAATGACGCCCGGCGCTCCGAAGAGGAGAGCCGCGCGGTCAACACCGCCGCCCGCGAACGCGCCGAGGTCCAGCGCGACGCCGCTATCGCGGCCATTGGCCAAGCCCTTTCCCACATGGCGCGCGGCGACCTGACCACCCGCCTGGACCAGCGCTTCGCGGAGGCCTACGAGGCCCTGCGCGCCGACTATAACACCGCCGCCGCGAAGCTCGCGGACGCCCTGACCGTGATCGAGGGCCGAGTCGACGGCGTG
The DNA here is from genome assembly GCF_058681225.1 of Caulobacter sp. FV1ye6ST. NCBI lineage: Bacteria > Pseudomonadati > Pseudomonadota > Alphaproteobacteria > Caulobacterales > Caulobacteraceae > Caulobacter > Caulobacter sp. FV1ye6ST. The sequence continues at coordinate 844,018 of NZ_CM178733.1, read as the reverse complement.
CGCGCCGGCTCGGACCAGATCGCCGACGCCTCGGTCAATCTGGCGCGCCGCACCGAACGTCAAGCCGCCAACCTGGAAGAGACCGCCGCGGCCATGGACGAGATTACCGCCACGGTCGGCCAGACCGCCTCCGGCGCCAAGAAGGCCGCCGACGTGGTGGCCCGCACCCGCGACGACGTCCGCCGTTCGGGCGAGGTGGTGCAGCAGGCGGTCGCCGCCATGACCGCCATCGAGGGCTCGTCTCAGGAGATCACCAACATCATCTCGGTGATCGACGAGATCGCCTTCCAGACCAACCTGCTGGCTCTCAACGCGGGCGTGGAAGCCGCCCGGGCCGGCGACAGCGGCAGGGGTTTCGCCGTCGTCGCCCAGGAGGTCCGGGCCCTGGCTCAACGCTCCGCCGAGGCGGCTAAGGAAATCAGGGCCCTGATCACCGCCTCGACCCAGCAGGTCGACGCCGGCGTCGGTCTCGTCGGCCGCACTGGGTCGGCGCTGGAGAAGATGGTGGCCCAGATCGCCGAGATCGACGCCCTGGTCTCGGAGATCGCCAGCTCGGCGCAGAGCCAGGCCCACGGCCTCTCCCAGGTGAACAGCGCCGTCAACCAGATGGATCAGGTGCTGCAGGAGAACGCCGGGATGGTCGAGCAGACCTCGGTCGCCACCCAGACCCTTAACGCCGACGCCGCGCTGCTGGCAGATCTGGTGGGCCAGTTCGAGCTGCCGCGCGACGCTGGCCCGATCCGCCGCCGGGCCTGACGCACGGCCTTTGGGGACAAGCTGGCCGCCCCCCTTGCGTCTACGGAGCTGGGCGCCTATCCTCCCAGCCCCCGGTCGTGAGCGCCCTCGACCGGAAGAATTTTCCTCCCAAAGGCGTCCGAGCTAAAATCCGCAATGGAAAAAGTGCCGATGACCGTCGGTGGGTATCAAACCCTCGACGAAGAACTGAAGCGTTTGAAGACCGTGGAACGGCCGGCGGTCATCGCCGCGATCGCGGAGGCGCGCCAGCATGGTGACCTGTCGGAAAACGCGGAGTATCACGCCGCGAAAGAACGTCAGGGCTGGATCGAAGGCCAGATCGCCGAGATCGAGGACAAGATCGCGCGCGCTCAGGTGATCGACGTGTCGAAACTGTCGGGCAAGCAGGTGAAGTTCGGCGCGACCGTGTCGGTGATCGACGAAGACACCGAGGACTCGGCTCGCTACCAGATCGTCGGCGAGCACGAGGCGGACGTGAAGTCGGGCCGGATTTCCGTGTCCTCGCCGCTGTCGCGGGCGATGATCGGCAAGGAAGTCGGCGAGGTGGTCGAGGTCAACACCCCCGGCGGCACCAAGGCCTACGAGATCACCAAGGTGGAGTGGCTGTAGGGCGGTCCGCCGCCCCAGCCGCGCCATAAATCGAGTACAATGGAGCGAGGCCGCTTTTCGCGAGCGGCCTCGTTTCGTTTTGCGTTGCCCGGAGTCGACGGCTTGGTCGAAGCTTCGAAACCGCCTCTGAAAGTGTGGGCCGTATCGGACGGCCGCGCCGGCATCGAGGCCCAGGTCGTGGGCCTGTCGGAGGCGATCGCGCGCCTGGTTCCCTGCGAGGTCACCGTCAAGCGCGTGGGCTGGAGCGGCGATATCGGCCGCCTGCCGTGGTGGCTGAACCTGTTGCCCAAGCGCTGGCTGACGCCGGAAAGCGGCATTCCCCAAGCCAAGGACGGCGACTGGCCCGACCTGTGGATCGCCGCCGGCCGCGCCACCCTGCCGCTGTCGATCCGCGCCAAGCGCTGGTCTGGCGGCAAGACCTTCGTGGTTCAGATCCAGGACCCCCGCGTGCCGGCCACCATGTTCGACCTGGTGATCCCGCCCAAGCACGACCGCCTGACCGGCGACAACATCCTGCCGATCACCGGATCGCCGCACCGCGTGACCCCCGCCCGGCTTACGAGCGAATACGCGGCCTTCGCGGATGTCATCGATCCCCTGCCCCATCCGCGCGTGGCGGTGCTGGTCGGCGGGAAGTCCAAGGCCTTCGATCTCTCCAGCGAGCGCGCGGCCCAGATCGCCCACTCGATCCAGATCCCGCTGGAGCAGGACGGCGGGTCCTTGCTCATGACCTTCTCGCGGCGCACGCCCGAACCGGCCCGCGCCCTGATGACCGCCCGCCTGCGCCACCTGCCGGGCGTGGTCTGGGGCGGCGAAGGTCCCAACCCCTATTTCGCCTTCCTGGCGGCGGCCGACTACATCCTCGTCACCGAGGACTCGACCAACATGGCCACCGAGGCGGCCTCGACCGGCAAGCCGGTGTTCGTGCTGAAGATGGACGGTTCCAGCCTGAAGTTCCGCATGTTCCACGAGGAGCTGGAAAGCCAGGGCGCGGCGCGGCCTTACGGCGGCGCCTTCCACGGCTGGTCCTATGCGCCCGTCAACGAGACCGACCGCGCGGCGCGGGAAGTGCTGAGCCGGATCGGCGTGGAGATCCCGGAACCGGTCGTCGAGGTCGAGGCGGAGGCGGAGGCGGTCGAGGACGCGCCGAAGCCGAAGCGGAAGCCTCGCGCGAAGACGGTCGAGAGGGTCACGGAAACGCCCGCCGAGAAGCCGGCGCCCAAGCCTAGGAAGCCCCGGGCGACAAAAGCAAAAGCCTGATTTTTGCGGCTTGCGAGCGCGCGAATGTTCGCGTTACGTTCGCGACATGGTTAAGCGCCCTACGCCGATCCCGATCACCAAGACGGCCCGCAACGAGCAGCGTAAAGCGGTCGCGACCACCTGCAACGCCGTGTCCGTCGCGCTCCTCATCTCGGTGGGCCTTCAGCCGCTGATGGCTGGCCATTTCAGCCCCCCGAACTTCCTCAGCGCCGTCGTCACGTTCATTGCCCTGCAGGTCGTTCTCCACTATGTCTTGAAGACGTTGGAGGACTAATGGACCCTTTCCTTCAGTTCACACTGACGATGCTGGGCGGCGCGGGCATTGCTTTGGTCGTGTTCTGGCTGTCCATGCGCAGCGACCGCCGCTGAGCCTCCCCCTTTTCTAGACATGACCCGCATCCTCTTCGTCTGCGCGGCCGGATCCCGTGTCGGCGGCGGCCATGTGATGCGGTCGCTGACCCTGGCGCGAGCCTTGGAGGCGCGCGGCGCGACCTGCGCGTTCCTGGCCTCGCCCGAGGTCGCCCCCGAGGTTGCCACGGTGCTGGACGCCTTCGCGCCGGAGATGACCCGGGCCGAAACCGACGAGGGTTTCGACGCCGTGGTCTTCGACAGCTACGCCCTCACCGCTGACGACCACCGCGCGATCGCCAAGGGTCGCCCGAGCCTGGTCATCGACGACCTGGCCGACCGGCCGCTGGCCGCCGATCTGGTCCTGGACTCCGGCCCGGCGCGAACGGCGCGCGACTATGCCGGCCTGGTCCCGCCGACCGCCAAGCTGCTGCTCGGCCCCGACTACGCCCCCGTCCGCCCGGCCTTCGCGGCCTTGCGCGCGGCCGCGCTGGCGCGCCGCGCCGAGCGCGCGCCGGTGGGCCGGATCCTGGTCTCGCTGGGCCTGACCGACGTCGGCGGGATCACCGGTCGCGTGGTCGCGCTGCTGCGGCCGATCATCGGCGCGGTGACGCTGGACGTGGTCCTGGGCGGCGGCGCTCCCAGCCTCCCGGTCCTCTGGGCCCTGGCCGCCGACGACCCGCGGCTGGAGCTTCACGTCGACACCCAGCACATGCCGGAACGGGTCTTCGCTGCCGACCTGGCCATCGGGGCTGGCGGCTCGACGACCTGGGAGCGCTGCGTCCTGGCCCTGCCCGCCCTGACCCTGATCCTGGCCGACAATCAGGTCGCCGCCGCGCGCGCCCTGGAGGCCGTCGGGGTCACGCCCTGCCTGGCGGTCGATGCGCCCGATTTCGAGACGGCCTTCGTCGACGCGGTGCGATCGCTGCTGACCGACGCCGACAAGCGCGCGGCCCTGTCGACCGCCAGCGCCGCCGTGTGCGACGGAAGAGGGGCGGATCGGGCGGCGGAAGCGTTCCTGGCCCTGCTCGCGACGCAAGCCCTCTAGCGAACAGCGTTCGCCTGCCTCTATCTTGGCCTTGACCAAGCGAGGGGGCGACATGGCGCGGAAGAAATCGGTGGTGATCACCGGGGTATCCACCGGCATCGGCTGGGCGGCGGCCAAGGTATTGATAGGAAGAGGCTTTCACGTCTTCGGCAGCGTCCGAAAGCAGGCCGACGCCAACCGCTTGCAGGACGAGTTCGGCGACGCCTTCACGCCCCTGGTGTTCGACGTCACCGACGGTCCCGGCGTCCGGGCCGCCGCGCGCCAGGTCGAGAGGGCCCTGGCCGGCGCGACTCTGGCGGGTCTGATCAACAATGCCGGCGTCGCCGTGGCCGGGCCGCTGCTGTACCTGCCCGTCGACGAGTGGCGCCAGCAGCTGGAGGTCAACCTGACGGGCGTGGTCATCGCCACCCAGACCTTCGCGCCCCTGCTCGGCGCGGGCGGCGGGCCGGTCAAGGACCCCGGGCGGATCGTCAACATCTCGTCGGTCGGCGGCCGCAACGCCAACCCGTTCATGGCCCCCTATTGCACGACCAAGTTCGGGCTGGAGGGCCTGTCGGAATCCCTGCGCCGCGAGCTGATGCCGTTCGGCGTCGACGTCGTGGTCGTCGCCCCCGGCGCGGTCGCCACGCCGATATGGGACAAGGCCGACCAGATCGACACCACACGCTACGCCAATACCGTCTACGCCCCTGCCCTGGAGCGCCTGCGGAGCTACATGCTGGCGATCGGCAAGTCGGGCCTGCCGCCGGAGAAGATCGCCGAGGTCATCCACACGGCGCTGACGACCGCGAGACCCAAGGTCCGCTACGTCGTCTCGCCCTCGCCGATGCAGGTGCTGATGACCGAGATCCTGCCCAAGCGGACGCTGGACCGGATCACGGCCAAACGGCTGGGATTGATCGCGAACTAGAGCATTTTCCGACGAAGTGGATACCGGTTCGTCGTCAGAAAATGCGTCAAAACAAGACGCTAGAGCATTTCAACGATCCAGTTGGATCGGAAAATGCTCTAGCCCAGGGCCCGCCAGGCGACATAGGCGGCGGTGGCTACGATCATCACGGCGAACAGGCGGCGGGCGAGGCCCGCCCTGGCCGCCAGGCGCGGGGCAAGGCGCGCGCCCGCGACCACGCCGAAGGCGCCGCCGACCACCAGGGCCAAGAACACGCGTCCGTCCACCAGGCCGGAGGCGGCGTAGCTGACGCTGGTGGCCGCGCCGAACAGGGTGACCGACACCAGCGACGAGGCCGCGGCATTGGCCAGGGTCATGCCGGTGGCCGCCATCAGGCCCGGCGCGATGAGGAAGCCGCCGCCGATCCCGAAGAAGCCGGCCGCCAGGCCCGTGGCCGCCCCGACCGGGACCAGCCGCGCGGCCTTGGCCGGATCGATGCGCACATCGGGATCACCGGGCGAGCCAGGGGCGCGGAACATCGATAGACCCACGGCCGCCATGGCCACGGCGAACCCGAGCAGCAGGTGCTGGCCCGCGACCGCCTTGGCCAGGTGCGCGCCGACCAGCGAGCCGACAAGGCCGGGCGCGCCGAAGGTCAGGGCGCAAGGCCACTTGACCCGGCCAGCCCGAGCCTGGGCGACGAGGCCCGCCGCGGCGTTGACCGCCACGGCCGCCGCCGAGGTTCCGATCGCCACGTGCGGATCCCTGACGCCGACGACATAAAGCAGCAACGGCGTGGCCAGCACCGACCCGCCCCCGCCGAACAGGGTCAGCAGCAGGGCGACCAGCGCCCCGCTGAGCAGGGCCGCGAGCAAGCTGATGTCCATGGCCTTACGCCGACACCGGACGGTTCCAGGGCGCCAGCGCCAGCAGGCGCGCCATGCCGCAGAAGCCGGTGACCCCCGCGAAGGTCAGGCCCAGCCCGACAAAGGCCGCGACGCCCAGGAACAGCGGCGAGACGGTCACGCCAAGCACGACGCCCACGAACACCAGCAGGCCGGCGGCGATCTGCACCTGGCGCATGATTTCCAGCGGCGCTTTGAGATCCAGTTCGACGGGCAAGCCGGCGGCGTCCCAGGCGTCGAGACCACCCTCAAGGACATAGGCGCCCGCGCCGCAGGCGGTGGCCAGGCGTTGGGCGTTGGCCGTCGTGCGCATGCCCGAACGACAGGTGAAGACCACCTCCCGGGCGTCAGGCAGGCTCAGGCCCTTGGTGTCCAGGGTCGAGACGGGCCGCGACAGGGCGCCCCGCGCGCGTCGGCGGGCGAACTCGTCGGGCTCGCGGATGTCGACCAGGACGGCTCGGCCGTCCAGCAGGCGCTGGGCGACGTCGTCAGGCTTCAGGGACGTCAGAGTGGGGGAGGTCATGGGCGGCGCTCTCTGCTGGGGGACAGAAGATCTCCGCGAGGACGCCAACCACCTTCAGGGCGGCGGGATCGGCGATCCGGTACCAGACCGTTTGGGCTTCGCGGCGCGCGGCCACGACCCCCTCGTCGCGCAACACCGCCAAGTGCTGCGAGAGCGCCGACTGCGACAGGCCGACCAGGGGCTGGATCTGCCCCACCGACCGTTCGCCCTCGGCGAGCTGGCAAAGGACCATCAACCGCCGCTCATTGGCCAGGGCGCGCAGGAGCCTTGCGGCTTCGGCGGCGCTGGCCTCGAACTGGCTGACATCGAAACGCGAGAGATCAAACATGAGAGCCACATATATTAGCTTGTGCTAATTTAGCAAGTCCTTATATGAAGGTCTCGCTTATTTGGAGGCTCCGTCCATGCGACCCAAGGTTCAAGCGTTTTTCGATCCGGCCACCTTCACGGTCACCTATCTGGTCAGCGATCCCGCCACGCGCGTGGCCGCCATCATCGATCCGGTCCTCGATTTCGAGCCCAAGGCCGGGCGGCTTTCGACCCAATCGGCCGACGCCCTGCTCGCGGCCGTCCAGGCCCAGGGCCTGACCCTGGCCTATGTGCTGGAGACCCACGCCCACGCCGACCACCTCACCGCCGCCGACTACCTGCGCCGCCAGACCGGCGCGAAGATCGTCATCGGCGCGCGCATCGTCGAGGTGCAGAAGACCTTCATCCCGGTGTTCGAGGCCGGGGCCGCCGCCGACGGCGCGGTGTTCGACGTGCTGATGAACGAGGGCGACAGCCTGCCGCTGGGCGAGTTGACCATCGGCGCCCTGCATACGCCCGGTCACACCCCGGCCTGCCTGACCTATCGGATCGGCGACGCGGCCTTCGTCGGCGACACGCTGTTCATGCCCGACTATGGCACCGCCCGCGCCGACTTCCCCGGCGGCGACGCGCGCACCCTGTACCGCTCGATCCGCAAGGTGCTGGACCTGCCCGCGGACACGCGGATCTTTGTCGGCCACGACTACCTGCCGGAGGGCCGTTCGGACTATCGCTGGGAAACCACCGTGGCCGAAGAGCGGGCGCGCAACATTCACGTGGGCGGCGATGTTGGCGAGGAGGCCTTCGTGGCCCTGCGCCAGGCGCGCGACGCGACCCTGGCCGCTCCCACCCTGATCCTGCCGGCGCTGCAGGTGAACATCCGCGCGGGCGCCCTGCCCGAGCCCACGGCGGCGGGGAACGTCTTCCTGCGGATCCCGGTGACGGTCGCCGCCTAACCGACCATCGACCAGTCCAGTGGCTCGCCGCGCGCGATATCCCGCGTCGCGGTCTTGCCCAGGACGTTGTCCAGCTCGCCCGGCGGCAGGCCGTTGCCGGGGCGGACCGAGCGGATGTTGGCGCGAGACAGCGTCTCGCCAGCCTTGATGTCGGCTGTGACGTAGAGCGAGCGGCGGAACAGCAACGAGCCCTGCTCGGCGCCCAGCACGTCGTAGTGGGCCGCGCCCAGCGAGGCCCAGGCGTTCCTGGCATCATCGACCAGGGCTTTAAATTCGAGCGGCTCCAGGCTGAAGGCCGCGTCCGGTCCGCCGTCGGCGCGGGCCAGGGTGAAGTGCTTCTCGATCACGCAGGCGCCCAGCGACACCGCCGCCACGGAGGCCGCCGTGCCCGGCGTGTGGTCCGACAGGCCGATCGGGCAGCCGAAGCGGGCGGCCATGTCCGGAACGTTCCGCACATTGGCGTCGGCGAAGGTCGCCGGATAGCTCGACACGCAGTGCAGCAGCAGCACCCCCGCCGCGCCGGCCGCCAGGGCCGTGTCTCGGGCGGTCTTCATCTCTTCCAGGTTGGCCATGCCGGTCGAGATGATCAGCGGCTTGCCCTTTGACGCGGCGTACTTGATCAGCGGCAGGTCGACGGCCTCGAACGAGGCGATCTTGAAGGCCGGGGCGTCCAGCCCGTCCAGCAGGTCCACGGCGGTCTCGTCGAACGGGCTGGAGAAGATCGTCACCCCGCGCTGGCGGGCGCGCTCGAAGATCGCCGCGTGCCACTCGAACGGCGTCTGGGCTTCCTGGTAGAGCTCGTAGAGGGTGCGCCCGTCCCACAGGCCGCCGTGGATCCTGAACTCTGGCCGGTCGACGTTCAGCGTGATGGTGTCGGCGGTGTAGGTCTGGATCTTGATGGCGTCGCAGCCGGTGTCGGCGGCTGCGTCGACCATCGAAAGGCAGCGCTCGAGGCTGCCGTTGTGATTGCCCGACAGCTCACAGATCACATACGGCGGGAAGTCCGCGCCGATCTTTCGGCCGGCGATCTCGATAAAGGGGGCGGACATGGCTTGGTCCTTGGGTCCTGGTCACCCGGAAACGTGGTTGCCGCCAGCTTAACCCCGGAAAGGTGGATGAGGCGTCAATCGCGGCCCGACGCGAACAAAATCCATGATTGAGTCGATTGCACCGCGCCGCTATTTCGCGCTCAATTTGTTCCCGGTATTGACGGAGGAAACTTGTCGCGGGGCGCGAAGCTTTTCTCAGCCATGGCGGCGAACCCGAAGGGCGATTGGCGTATCGGTGACGTCGAAGCGGTCTGCCGTCATTTCGGCGTGACCTGCAGAGCGCCGTCCGGCGGCTCTCACTATACGCTTTCGCACCCTTCGAGCGTTGGAATCCTTACGATTCCGGCGCGCCGGCCGATCAAGCCGGTGTACATCAAACAGCTCGTGACCTACCTTGGACGTGTGATGGGACCCGCGAACGATGCCTGACGACGGCTACAGCATCGTGGTCGAACCCCTCTCCGTCGAAGACGGTGGAGGGTTCCTGGCGACCGTGCCCGATCTTCCCGGCTGCATGTCCGACGGTGAAACCGAAGCCGAAGCGCTGCGGAACGTTCGCGCGGCGATCGAGGACTGGATGAGCCACGCCCGGGCGGAAGGCCGCAAGATTCCCGCGCCCAACAGGCATTTCAGTCACGGAATTTAGAACCCAAACGGCTTCGACTGGACCCCACAATATAGCGCCGGAGCGGAATCGCGCCTAGATATCCGCCATGTCCACGACCGCTCCCCGCCAGACCCGCTGCCTGATCATTGGTTCGGGCCCCGCCGGCTACACCGCCGCCATCTATGCCGCCCGCGCGCTGCTGAAGCCCGTGCTGATCGCCGGCATCCAGCCCGGCGGCCAGCTGACCATCACGACCGATGTCGAAAACTATCCGGGCTTCGCCGACGTCATCCAGGGTCCCTGGCTGATGGACCAGATGCGCGCCCAGGCCGAGCATGTCGGCACGGAGTTCGTCAGCGACATCGTCACCTCGGTCGACCTGTCCAAGCGCCCGTTCGCGGTCAAGACCGACAGCGGCCAGGACTGGATCGCCGAGACGATCATCATCGCCACCGGCGCCCAGGCCAAGTGGCTGGGCCTGGAAAGCGAGAGCAAATATCAGGGCTTCGGCGTTTCGGCCTGCGCTACCTGCGACGGCTTCTTCTATCGGAATAAAGAGGTCATCGTGGTCGGCGGCGGCAACACCGCCGTGGAAGAGGCTCTGTTCCTGACCAGCTTCGCCAGCAAGGTGACCCTGGTCCACCGCAAGGACGAGCTGCGGGCCGAGAAGATCCTGCAGGAGCGCCTGCTGGCCCACCCGAAGATCGAGGTGATCTGGGACAGCGCCATCGACGAGGTCAAGGGCGAGAGCAACCCGATGGGCGTCACCGGCGTGCGCCTGAAGAACGTCAAGACCGGCCAGACCCAGGACATCGCCGCCGACGGCGTGTTCATCGCCATCGGCCACGCCCCGTCGTCGGCGCTGTTCGCCGGTCAGCTGGAGGTCGGTCCGGGCGGCTATCTGAAGGTCAAGCCGGGCACGGCCGCGACCGCGATCGAGGGCGTCTACGCCGCCGGTGACGTCACCGACGACGTCTACCGCCAGGCCGTCACCGCCGCCGGCATGGGCTGCATGGCCGCGCTGGAAGCCGTCCGCTTCCTGGCCGAGGAAGACCACAAGGCCGCGCACCATCCGCTCAGCCATACCGAGGCCAATAAAATTGGGGTTTGGTAGCTGATCTCTCCTCCCCCTTCATGGGGGAGGTGGATCGGCGCGGATACGCGACGAGACGGAGGGGGGTTTGTCATGCGCCGGTGGCGCGGCGCTGACCCCCTCCACCGCCGTTCGGCGGTCCCCCTCCCCCAAGAGGGGGAGGAGAGGCTACCCCGGCCCTCACCTAATTCAGCGGGCTCAACAAGCTCGGCGGGCGCGGTTTCGGCTTTGGCGGCGGCGGCGGGGGCGTCACGGCCGGCGCCGGAACGGTCGCCGGCGGGGGCTCGCTGACCGCCTCCAGCGCCTTGTTGATCCGCGCGATCTCGTCGGCCGTCGGGATCCGCCGCCCCGCCACGCTCCCCTGCATCGTCAAACGCTCGCCGGTCGGCGAGTTCTCGTCGGGCACCGACACCAGCTTGGCGTCGGGCAGGGCCAGGTTCGAGACCCCCAGCATCTCGGCCATGGCGCCCGTCGCCGCCGGGGGGGCCGGCGCGTTCTGGGCGGCCAGGATCTCCGGCGGGGCCGCTTCCAGGGTGCGCGGATCGGCGGCCATCAGGATGTCGGCGCTGACCGTCTCATTGCCGGAATAGCGGCCGTTGAAGGCTTTCAGCGTCCCGGCCGGACCGGTCCAGCGATAGAAGATGTGCTGGCCGAACTGCTTCAGCTTGACCAGGGTCGGAGCCCAGTACGGCGAGACGTAGTCGGCATGGTAGTGCGTCGCCACGCCCACCGGCTTGAACACGAAGCCGCTCAGCGCCCGCTTGGCCACGGCCTGGGCGTTGGCCCACAGCACCGGCGGCGGGACGCGGGCCAGCGAGCCGTCGCAGGCGAAGCTGAACTGGCAGCCGGTGGCCCGCGCCGCGCCCTCGTAGATCACCCCGCAGATCGATTTCGGATAGCCCGGATGGCGCATGCGGTTGATCACCGTCTGGGCCACGGCCATCTGACCCTCGCCCGGCTCGAACCCGGCCTCGTAATAGACCGCCTGGGTCAGGCAGTTCAGCGCCTTGGCGCGGGCGTCGGCGGTTCCCGTCAGCACGAACGGCTTGGCGACCTCCAGCTCTTCCGGCACGGCCGGGCGAAGGGCGTTGATCACCCGCGCCTCGTCGAAGTCCGGCGCGCGGTCGCCCAGCCGCGGAATGGCCTTCAGATCGATGACCTCCCAGCCCTCGACACGGCCCCAGTAGTCCTTGTGCGGACGCGGATCGTGACGCCGGGCCAGGGTCAGCATGGCGGGATCGAAGTCCGCGACATAGTGACGCAAGGCCCGCTCGGTGAAGCTGCCCGTCACCCGCATGAGGCCGGCCTCGCGCCCCGATCCGGACGGCACGTAATAGGTGGCGCACGCGGAAAGGCCGCCGACGACCAGCACGGTCGCGGCGGCCTTCCAGACCTGATGCGTTCTCAGGGTCCCCACCCCGTCCCCGGTCAGCTTACTTTCCGCCCAGGGTCGAGCGGATCATCCAGGCGTGCTTCTCGTGGGCCTGGAGGCGCTGGGTCAGGAGGTCGGCGGTGGCTTCGTCGCCCGCCTCGTCCGCGGTCGGGAAGCTGTCGCGCAGGGTGCGGATCACCGTCTCGTTGTCGGCCAGCAGCTCCTTCAGCATGGCCTCCCACTCATTCTCGGGATTGCCGTCCTTGATGCTGGAGAGGTTGCCGAAGGCGGCGTAGCCCTGCGGGGCCAGCTCGCCCAGGGCGCGAATGCGTTCAGCGATGTCGTCCAGCGCCGCCCACTCCTCCTGGTACTGACCTTCCAGCAAAACGTGCAGGGATTGGAAGTTCGGGCCGCGAACATTCCAGTGATAGCCGTGCGTCTTCAGATAGAGCGCGTAGCTGTCGGCCAGCACCTTGTTCAGCGTCGCGGCGATGTCGGCGCGCTGTTTGGCGCTCAATCCGGTGTTCAAGCTATCGGCCATCACTGATCTCCCGTGTTGCGTGCTCTAGGTAAGCGTGTCCATGCTCATGGCAAGACATCTTTGCGGGGAGCGAAGGTGGAGAAGAGAGACGCCCCGAACTTGGCTTCCGACGAGCACCGTCGAATCCATGCTCTAGTTAGCGCTTGGCTCATCCCTCCGGTTCCACCGCCGGCGTGGCGATGCGCCGCCGCCGCGCTGATCGGCGTGGCCATGGCCGTGCTGATGCGCATAGCGCTGCTCGGTCTGCACGGCGGCGTCGGCGCCACCCAGCCCTTCTTTCCGCCCATCATGTTGGTGACGCTTTACGCCGGCTGGCGCTGGGGCCTGGTCCCCATGACCGCCGGCGCGGGTTTCGCCGCCTGGCTATGGAGCGACCAGGGCGCCGTGCCGATGTCCGAGGACGAGCTGACCACCATGGTCATCTACCTGCTCTGCGCGGTCATGGTGCTGGCCGCCGCCGAGGGCCTGCGCGGGGCGATGCGCGGCCTGGCCCAGGCGCGGGAGGAACGCGCGGAGGCCGAGGCCCGCCTGCGGGTCACCCAGAGCGCGGCGGGCGTGGGTCCCTGGGACTACGACCTGGTGACCGGCGCGGTCCACATGTCGCTGGCGGCCCGGCGAGGCATGGGCATGCCGGACGACGCGGTGATCCGCCTGGACGACATTCCCCGCTATATCCACCCCGACGACCGGGCCGCGGTCCAGGGGCAGGTGGGACGGGCCCTGAAGGACTTTGGCGACTACGAGGTCGAGTACCGCCTGGCCGACACCCGGCAGGGCGAACGCTGGATTCACGCTCGCGGCGAGGTGGTCCGCGACGAGGACGGCAAGCCGATCCGCATGATCGGCCTGAACTTCGACGTCACCAACCGCCGTCGCGCCGAAGAGACCGTGCGCGAAAGCGAGGCCCGCTTCCGGACGCTGGCCGACAGCGCCCCGGCCCTGATGTGGGTCTCGCGGCCCGGCGGCGTCCGCGAGTTCGTCAACAGCGCCTATGTCGAGTTCGCCGGCCTCGACTACGAGGAGGCGGTAAGCATGGACTGGCGCACGCGCCTCTATCCGGACGACCTGCCCGGCATCCTCAAGGCCCAGGTCCAGGGCGAGGCCTCGCGCAAGCCCTTCCACCTGGAGGGCCGCTATCGCCGGGCCGACGGCGAGTGGCGCTGGCTGAAGTCGTTCTCGCAGCCGCGCTTCGATGCGGCGGGCGGCTTCGCCGGCTTCATCGGCATCGCCTTCGACACCACCGAGGCCAAGCAGGCCGAGGCCAAGCTGACCGACATCAACGAACTGTTGGAAGAGCGCGTCGAGGCGGCCGTGGCCGAGCGCGACGCGGCCCAGGCCGCCCTGCTGCAGTCGCAGAAGCTAGAGGCCATAGGCCAGCTGACCGGCGGGGTGGCCCATGACTTCAACAACCTGCTGACCGTGATCATCGGGGCCCTGGACGTGGTCGAGCGCCACCCCGACGACGAACGCCGGCGCACCCGGATGGTCGGCGCCGCCCTGGCCGCCGCCAAGCGGGGCGAGAAGCTGACCCAGCACCTGCTGGCCTTCGCCCGTCGCCAGCCGCTGAAGCCGGAGGTCTGCCGCGTCGACCGCCTGATCGCCGAGTCCGAGGGCCTGCTGAGACGCGCCCTGGGCGACGCCTACACCTTCAATCTGCGCCTGGGCGCCGGGGTCCGCTCGGCCAGGATCGACGCCGGCCAGTTCGAGGCGGCCCTGCTGAACCTGGTGGTCAACGCCCGCGACGCCACCCCGCCCGGTGGCGAGGTCACCATCGAGTCCCGCCCGATCATCATCGGCAAGAAGCAGGGCGAGCTTGAGCCGGGCAAGTACCTGCGCGTGGCCGTGCGCGACACCGGCATGGGCATGGAGGCGGCCACCGTCGCCCGCGCGGTCGAGCCCTTCTTCACCACCAAGGCGCCGGGCGAGGGCACGGGGCTGGGCCTGTCCCAGGTCTATGGCTTCGCGCGGCAGTCGGGCGGTTCGGTCGACATCGAGAGCAAGCCCGGCCAGGGCGCGACCGTGGCCCTGCTGCTGCCCATCGACGAGGGCGCGCCGGTCGCCGACACGATCCCGGCCGTCGACCATGTCCAGGCCCAGGTCCCCTCGCGCGTGCTGCTGGTCGAGGACGACCCCCAGGTCGCCGAACTGGTCGGGGCCATGCTGCACGACCTGGGCCACTCGGTGGTCCGCGCCGGCGGCGTCGACGAGGCCCTGACCCGCCTGGCCCAGGACGACGGCATCCAGCTGGTGCTCAGCGACGTGATCATGCCCGGCGGCAAGAGCGGCGTGGACCTGGCCGAACAGCTGGCCGCCGACCGCCCCGGCCTGCCGGTGGTGCTGTGCTCGGGCTACACCGGCGGCGACCAGGGCCGCGCCCGGGCGGGGGATTGGCCGTTCCTGAGCAAGCCGTTCTCGCTAGAGAGCCTGGCGCAAGCGCTGGCCCAGGCGCGGCCGCATTAGAGGCGGGTTGAGGCAAGACGCTCCGGTGGTCGGCTTTGAGGGTGAGCGGTTGTCAAATACCAAACCATTTTTGGCGAACAACGTGCTCCATCTGCAATAGGTGGTGCGGCGGTCGCGACCCCTTTCGACCTCAATTCGTATTGAGGAGAACGAGGCCACGACCTGCTAGCCGTTGCTAGCGAGGCGGCAACTCGCCGCGAGCCCGCATGCCATCGGCGATCCGCTGCAAGAAGGCGAACTCCTCGGGCTGGATCGGCAATTGCTTGGCGGTTTCGGGCGTGGACGTCGCCTCCGCCCAAATCTTCTTGCTCCGCTCCGCTTGATCGGGAGTCTGAGCGCCAAGCTGGCCTTCGAGCAGCGCATTCCAGCGCCGGACAAGCTCCTTGGCTCTCGATGTCTCTGTGTCGCCCGAAGCTTTCAAGGCCTGAAGCTCGGTGAGGAGCGCTTTCCACGCCATGGTGAAGCTGCTCGCGTCGTATCCGGACTTGGTCCAGAATTCAGTCTTCTTTCGCCCGATCTCCTCCATTTCCTCTGGAGAAAAGTGTTTTGCAACAAGTGGCTCGAAGACCTCGCGCCACTGATCGTCTGTCTTCGTCATCGTGGTCTCCCTGGTGAGTTGCATGAGATCGTCAGGAGAAAGGACCCCGTTAAGGGCGAGCTTGCCGCGGGCCGCCGCCAAAAGCTGGAGCGCATGGTCCACCTCCGATTTCCGCGCCTGCAACACGTGTTGCTGAAGGGCGAGGACGTCGTCCAGGCTGCGACACTTGCCGCCCAGAAGTTCGCCAATCCGGGCAAGGCTCAACCCGAGGCGCTTAAGCGTCAGCACTTGGTGCAGGCGGGCCTGTTCAACAGGTCCGTAGGTCCGCCAACCCTTATGTGTGCGCGTTGGAGCGATGAGACCGGCAATCTCGTAGACGCGGAGCGCCTTCGGGCTGACCCCAAGCCGTTCTGCCATTTCCGCCGGGCCAAACCATCGCAGTTTCACGCTATCCTCCTCTAGCAGGCTGTTGAAGAAGCCTCCCGTCTGGCGATGAAGTTGGCTTCGTCGCCGCCGTGGAAGCAGATCTGGCCCTTGAGGGAGCCGTCGGGCTGGAGTTGAGCCCATCCGTCGCCCTGGGCCTCATCCATTTCGTCGTTTCCGCGCCAGTCGAACTGCACGGCGTCGTGGTCGCCGGCGGCGGCGAAGGCGCCAGTGACGCAGCCGAAGGCGAACTGGCCATGGGTGGCTTCGAAGAGGATGTAGGCGGGCTCCATCATGTCCCGATAGTCGTCAGTGTAGTCGGGCGTCTGGACGATGCGCCACTGGCCCAGGACGCTCATGCCGGGGCCGCCAGGAGCTTGGGCAGACGGATCAGGTTGTAGGCCGCCAGCGCCAGGGTGAAGGCGGCGTCGACCTTGGCGCGGCCGCGCACCTTGACCTTGGCTAGGCCGGCCGAGCCCTTGATCCAGCCGAACACCTCTTCGATGCGCTTGCGACATCGCTGGCTGATCGCATAGCCGGGGTGGCGCTTGGTGCGGCCGTCAATGGCGGTCGAGCGCGGCTTGCCCAGCTTGGACAGGTGGCCATCGACGGCGATGTGCGGTGTCACCCGGCGCGCCCGAAGTTGGCCAATGAAGTCGCGCACGTCATAGGCCTTGTCGGCGCCCAGGGTGATCCGACGCCGGCCGCTTCTTCGGTCCAGCATCGCCACAGCCGCCTCGCGCTCGGCTGTGCCCGTGGCCAGGGTCACCCCACCATCCGTCACCAGGCCATGGCGGTTCTCCATCAGGGCGTGGCCCATATAGCAGAGCCTCGCCGGCTGGCCGTCGCCCTTCTTATAGAGCCGAGCCTCAGGATCGGTGGTGCTGCGGTGCGTCTGGTTGGAACGCTTCTCCTTGTGGAAGCCGCGCTCGGCGTTGCGACCCGGCCCCTCGGGATCGCTGTCGTCGCCATCGACCCTGCGGAAGCTCTTGGTCGACGCCCAGGCTTCGATCAGCGTGCCGTCCACCGAGAAGTGGTCTGACGACATCAGCCGCTTCACCCGAGGCTGGGCCAGCACCGCGCGCAGGAACTTGCCGGCGATCTCGCCCGCCAACAGCCGGTCGCGGTTCTTGGTGAAACTGGAATGATCCCAGGCCGCATCGTCCACGCCAAGACCTACAAACCAGCGGAACAGCAGGTCAAACTCCATCCGCTCCATCAACTGGCGCTCCGATCGGATGCCGTAGAACGCCTGCAGCAGCATGGCGCGCAACAACCGTTCCGGCGGGATCGACGGACGTCCCAGCCTCGGCGGATAGAGCGCCGCGAAGTCCGCGCTCAAATCCCCAAGCGCCCCGTTCGCGATCTCCAGGATCGGCCGCAAGGGATGATCGCGCCGAACCCGAGCATCCAGATCTACATATGAGAACAGCGACCCCGTCCGCTCGTCCGACCCGCGCATCCACCCCTCCAGAGCTCCCGCCCAAAGAGTGAATCATGTCGAACTCCGCCCCGCTACGGACTTCTTCAACAGCCTGCTAGACCACACCTCCTGTGGGATCGGCCCCTGGGGACGGGTCAAGCGGTAAAGTCTCAGCGACGAAGATTTCCCGGAAGCGGTCGGGCGGACGGACCCGTCGCACGCTTTAGCTGCTTGGCGAGCCGCTGACGGTCCCCGCTGTCCGCGAGGAACCCCGGCGCATTTACCCTAGATGGCAATGTCGGAAACATCACACAGCTTTACCGGTAGTTTACCCCTGACGCGCGACAACTCGGCGCACAACCTTCAGTGGATGCCGCGCCTTGCTCAAGCGTATCGCAGCCATCGATGTGATCCGGGGCTATTGCCTCGTGAACATCTACGTCAACCACATCATGGTCGGCGTGCTGCACCAGTTCTCGCCGTCGAATTTCGGGCTGTCCGACAGCGCCGACCTGTTCGTGTTCCTGTCGGGCGTCTCGACCTTCCTGGCGTACGGCAAGCTGGATTTCCGCGACAGCGTGGGCGCCCTGTGGAAGCGGTCGGCCAAGCTCTATGGCTGCAATCTGCTGCTGATCGGCGCCACCCTGGCGATCCTGGCCGCCTTGGCGGCGCTGACCGGTCCGACGCCCCTGTTGAGCGCGCCGCTGTTGCGCGCGCTGGCCAACGAGCCCTGGCCGCTGGCGGCCTGGCATGTGCTCACCCAGCAGCAGTCGGTCGGCCTGTCGATGGTGCTGCGGCTCTATATCGGGCTGATGGCGATGGCGCCGGTGTTCCTGTGGCTGGCGGCCCGGCGCTGGTGGTGGGGGCTGCCGCCCGCCGCGTTGATCTGGATCTGCGCTGGCCAGCTGGAACTGGTCGACCATGACAGCCTGACCGGCGCGTCGCTGATGCTGAGCATCCTGCCCTGGACCATGACCTTCGCCTGCGGCGTGGCCCTGGCGGCGGCGATGAAGCAAGGCGTGCGGCCGCCACGCTCGCGCCCGCTCGCCGGCGCGGCCTTGGTCATGGTGCTGGGCTATGTCGCGCTGCTGTACGCCCTGCCCTCCTGGCCCGAGGGGCGGGCCTGGTTCGAGACCCGCGACGAAAGCTTCTGGCTGGGGGCCAGCAAGAGCATGGTGTCGCCGTTGCGGATGCTGCACCTGCTGGCGCTCGCTTATCTGTTCGTGGCCTTCGCGGACGCACCGGTGATCCGCCTGATCCATCGGGCCGATCCGAACACGTTCCTGGCCGTGCTGGGCCGCCGCTCGCTGCCGGTTTTCGTGACCGGCGCGGTGCTGGCCGAGGTCGCCAACGAGCTGTTGAACCTGGCCAACCTGCGCTGGGGTCCGTCGTCCCCGGCCGCCGTTCTGGCGGAGACGCTGCTGGTAGCCGGCGGGACGGCCGCGCTCTGGGTCGCGGCGAAAGCCCCCTGGACCCCATCGGCGCGGCCGGCCGGTCTGCCCGTCAGCCTGTCCGCCCGCTGGCGCGCCCGCGAAAACCTTGCAACCGCCGCCGTGACTCCGCGCGGCTTCCCCCCTAGGCTCCGCTTCCGCGCGTGCGCTTGAGGGGGTATTGGGAATGGATCGTCGGCTGACGGCGCTGGTCGCCTTGTTGTTGATGTCGGGTTCGGCTCTGGCGCAGACCGCGCCGCCCGCGCCCGCGGCGCCCGCCGCCGATGCGGCCAAACCGGACAAGCCCGAGAAGTGGAACGTCAACGCCCCGCCCGGCGTGGCCACCCGCGAGATCCGCATCACCGTCGACAACGGCACCTGGATGAATGTCGACGTCTCGCGCGACGGCAAGCTGATCGCCTTCGACCTGCTGGGCGACATCTACACCATGCCGATCGCCGGCGGGACGCCGACCCGGATCGCCGAGGGCCTGGCCTATGACCACCAGCCGCGCTTCTCGCCGGACGGCAAGCGCATCGCCTTCACCTCGGATCGCGGCGGCGGCGACAACATCTGGGTGATGAACCTGGACGGCAGCGACAAGCGCCAGGTGACCAAGGAGGACTTCCGCCTGCTGAACCAGCCCAGCTGGAGCCCGGACGGCCGCTTCATCGTGGCCAAGAAGCACTTCACCACCGGCCGCTCGCTGGGCACCGGCGAGGTGTGGATCTACCACGTCTCGGGCGGCGGCGGCGTGCCGCTGGTCAAGCGCGCCAGCGAAGTTCTGCAGAAGGAGCTGGGCGAGCCGATCTACGCCGCCGACGGCAAGAGCATCTTCTACGTCCGCAACATCACCCCGGGCCCGATCTTCGAATACGCCCAGGACTCCAACACCGACCTGTTCGACATCGAGCGCTACGACCTGGAGACCGGCGAGGTGACCACCGTCGTCTCGGGCGTCGGCGGCTCGGTGCGCCCGACCCCGTCGCCGGACGGCAAGAAGATCGCCTTCGTCCGCCGCGAGCGGGCCAAGTCCAAGCTCTATGTGAAGGACCTGACCTCGGGCGAGGAAAAGAAGGTCTATGACGCCCTGGACCAGGACGTGCAGGAGACCTGGGCGGTCACCGGCGTCTATCCGAACATGGCCTGGACGCCGGACGGTACAAGCGTGGTGTTCTGGGCCGGCGGCAAGATCCGCCGCGTGGCCGTGGCCGATGGGGCCAATAGCGTCATCCCGTTCAAGATCGACGACACCCGCGTGGTCATCGACGCCATCCATCCGAAGGTCGAGATCGCCCCCGACCGCTTCCAGACCAAGATGCCGCGCTGGGCCAGCGTCTCGCCGGACGGCAAGTCGGTGGTGTTCGAGACCCTGGGGAAGCTGTGGATCAAGCCGACGGCGGGCGGCAATGCGCGCCGGCTGGTGACCAGCGACGAGGCCGAGTTCGAACTCTATCCGGCGTGGTCGCGCGACGGCAGGACCATCGTCTTCGTCGGCTGGACCGATCAGGGCCTGGGCCATATCCGCACCGTCCCGGCAACCGGCGGCGCGGCCAAGGACGTGATGAGCCAGCCGGGCCACTTCGGCGTCCCGCAATTTTCGCCCGACGGCAAGACCATCGTGTTCGAGCTGCGTCGCGGTGGCGGCCTGACCTCGCCGCGCTGGTCGCAGAACCCGGGCGTCTATCGCGTGGCCGCCAGCGGTGGCACGCCGGTGAGAATATCTCGCGACGGGTCCGAGCCGCAGTTCGGGGCCAGCAACGACCGCGTGTTCATGCTGATGTCCGAGAAGGGCAAGCGCCAGCTGGTCAGCACCAATCTCGACGGCGAGGCCAAGCACGTCCACGCCAGCGGCGAGATGGTCAACGACTACCAGGTCGCGCCCGACGGCCAGAACGTCGCCTTCCGCCAGAACTACGAAGCTTTCGTCATGCCGCTGCTGCCCGGCGCGCAGGACGTCTCGGTCGACCAGAAGGGCGGCGCCCTGCCCGTCACCCGGGTCAGCGCCGAGGGCGCGGATTTCATCAACTGGTCGAACGGCGGGCAACAGATCCACTGGAGCATGGGCCCGACCCTGTTCACGGCCAACACCGAGGCGGTCTACGCCAACGCGCCCCCCGCTGAAGCGCCGAAGGACGCGCCGAAAGACGCCTCGAAGGACGCCGGCAAGTTCAAGCCGGTCGCCACGGGCATCTCCCTCTCAATGGAGGTCGCCGCCGACAAGCCGACCGGCGTCGTGGCCCTGACCGGCGCGCGCATCGTCACCATGGCCAGCAAGGACGGCGGCGTCATCGACGACGGCGTCATCGTCATCAAGGGCGACCGCATCGTCTCGGTCGGTCCCAAGGCCGGCGCTTCGATCCCCGCCGGCGCCAAGGTCATCGACGTGGCCGGCAAGACCATCATCCCCGGCCTGGTCGACGCCCACGCCCACGGGCCGCAGGGCGAGGACGACCTGGTGCCGCAACAGAACTGGTCGTCGATGGTCAACCTGGCCATGGGCGCGACCACGATCCACGATCCGTCGGCCCGCGCCGCCGAGATCTTCGTGGCCGGCGAGATGCAGCGGGCCGGCAAGATCCTGGCCCCGCGCACCTTCTCGACCGGCGAGATCATCTACGGGGCCAAGTCGCCCGAGGTCTATGCCGAGATCAACACGCTGGACGACGCCCTGGCCCATGTCCGCAGGCTGAAGTCGCAGGGCGCCCACAGTGTCAAGAACTACAACCAGCCCCGCCGCGAACAGCGCCAGATGGTGGTGGTCGCCGCCCAGAAGGAGGGGATGGAGGTCGTGCCGGAGGGCGGCTCGCTCTACAGCATGGACGTCACCCTGGTGCAGGACGGCAATTCGACGCTGGAGCACAACCTGCCGGTCGACCGCTTCTACGACGACATCGTCAGCTTCTGGGCCCAGACCAAGACCAACTACACCCCCACCCTGGTGGTGGCCTATGGCGGCCTGGCCGGCGATCCCTACTGGCGCCAGCACATGGACGTCTGGAAGCACCCGCTGCTGTCCAAGCACGCCCCGCCGGCCCTGCTGGCGGCGCGCAACGTCCGCCGCGCGTCCGCGCCGGAGGAGGACTATGTCGACGGCGCCACGGCGCGCGAGGCCAAGAAGCTGGCCGATCGCGGTGTGCAGGTGGCCATCGGCGCCCACGGCCAGCAGGCGGGCCTGGGTCCGCACTGGGAGCTATGGTCGTTCGTGCGCGGCGGCTGGACCCCGGTGGAGGCGCTCGCCGCCGGCACCATCAGCTCGGCCCGCAGCCTCGGCTACGACAAGGACGTTGGCTCGCTGGAGCCCGGCAAGCTGGCCGACCTGCTGGTGCTGGACGCCGACCCCACGGTCGACATCCGCAACAGCGACAAGATCAACCGCGTGATGCTGGGCGGACGGCTCTACGACCCGACGACCTTGAACGAGGTCGACACCGGCAAGCGTGTCCGCCAGCCCTATTGGTGGGAGCGCACCGGGGAGGCCTACGGCGGCAGCCAGCCGGCGGAGTCCACCACCGAGGATGTCGGCTAGAGCATTTTCCGACGAAGTGGACACCGGTTCGTCGTCAGAAAGTACGTTAAAACAAAGGTCTAGAGCATTTCACCGATCCAGTCGGATCGGAAAATGCTCTAGGCGAGCGGACCGCGCTAGAGCCTGTTCGGTTTAGATGGAACCATCTAAACCGAGTAAACAGGCTCTCAATCATAGACTTAGAGCGCGTTCGAGCGGTTTAACCGCTCACACAAAAACAACGCGCTGTAGGACTTGAAGACGGGGGGCTGCTCCGCAGCCAGCCGTTTTAATGCCTCTTCCCGGGCGCTCGCCAGCGTCCTGGTCGTCTCGGAGCGACACTTTGTCGCCGCGAGATCCCACGTTTTGCCGCTTTGAGCTTGGCAATGAAGTCCGCCCGTTAATCGTTGGCGCCTAAGCATGGTCGGGCCGAGACGGAGGCTTCCGCACCCGGCCAACATGAAGCCGCCCGTGCTCGGACGATGCGGCGACAGGCGAGGCGTTGCGATGGCGAACTTCCCGTGGTCCAGCGATGCTGGAGCGACCCTGGACGCGCTCAAGCAATCGTTCGCGATCATCGAGTTCGAGCCGGGCGGCAAGATCATCACCGCCAATACGCTCTTCTGTCAGACCGTCGGTTACAGCCTTTCGGAGATCCAGGGCCGGCATCACAGCCTGTTTGTCGACCCCGCCGCGGTCCAAAGCCAAGCCTACCAAGACTTCTGGGCGCGGCTCGACAGCGGCCAGTTCGATTCCTCGGAGTACAAGCGGTTCGGAAAAGGCGGCCGTGAAGTCTGGCTGCAGGCGTCGTACACGCCGGTCCGCAACGCCGCGGGCAAGGTCACGAAGATCGTCAAGCTGGCCCTGGACATCACCCAAGCCAAGCAAAGGTCGGCCGAGGACGCAAGCATCCTGAAGGCCATCTTCCGCTCCCAGGCCGTGATCGAGTTCAACCTCGACGGCATCATCCTGGAGGCGAACGAGAACTTCGAGGCGGTCACCGGCTACGGTCGCGACGAACTGGTCGGTCAGCACCACCGCATACTGGCCGAGCCCGACTACGCGGCCAGTCCCGCCTATGCCGAGTTCTGGAAGAAGCTGGGCCGCGGCGAATTTCTGGCCGACGAGTTCCGCCGCCTGGGCAAGAACGGCCGGGAAATCTGGATGGAAGCATCCTACAATCCGGTGTTCGACGCCGACGGCAAGATCACCAAGATCGTCAAGTTCGCCACCGACCTGACAAGCCGCATGGTCAATGTCGCCTTTATCGGCGCGGCGCTCGCGAAGCTGGCCGAAGGCGACCTCACCGCGCGGGTGGAGCAAAACCTCATACCGTCCCTCGACCAGCTGCGGGTCGACTTCAACGCCGCGGCCGAAGCCCTGCACGAAGCGCTCGCCCAGGTCGCCTCGGGATCGTCCGCGATCCACTCTGGCGCCGACGATATCGCTCAAGCCTCGGATGATCTGTCTCGCCGCACCGAACAGCAGGCCGCCAGCCTGGAAAAGACCGCCGCGGCGCTCGATGAGATCACCGCCACCGTCAAGCGGTCCGCGCAAAGCGCCCAGCAGACCAACGCCACCGTCTCCCTGACGCGGACCGAAGCCGAAGAGTCCGGCCGCGTGGTGGACCGGGCGGTCGAAGCCATGGCGCAGATCGAAGCGTCCTCCCAGCAGATCAGCCAGATCATCGGGGTCATCGACGAGATCGCCTTCCAGACCAATCTGCTGGCGCTCAATGCCGGGGTCGAAGCCGCCCGCGCGGGCGAAGCGGGTCGCGGCTTCGCGGTCGTCGCCCAGGAGGTGCGCGCCCTGGCTCAGCGATCGGCTGACGCCGCCAAGGAGATCAAGGCTCTGATCTCCACCTCGACCCAGCAGGTCGAGCGCGGTGTCGGCCTGGTCAACCAGACCGGCAAGGCCCTGCAATTCATTGTGGGCAAGGTGGCGGAAATCGACGCCCTGGTCGCCGAGATCACCGTTTCGGCCCAAGAGCAATCGACCGGTCTGGTCGAGGTCAACACGGCCATCAATCACATGGATCAGGTCGTCCAGCAGAACGCGGCCATGGTCGAGGAGGCCACGGCCGCCAGCCACGCCCTGACAGGCGAGGCCGGGGATCTGGCCACGGTGGTGTCGCGGTTCACGCTGAAGGCCGCGGGGGCCCGAGGCGCCGGACGGGCCGTGGCGCCGACCGCCGCCGCGCAATTCGCTCGCGCGAGCTAGCGATCCAGGCCTTCGCCGATCCGCCTGGCGCAGTCTCTTCGGCCCCGTTCACCGACGTCGCGCGAAATTTTTTCGGGCTTATCGCGCGAGGGCCTCATCCGCGAGCGGCGATCCGGCGTAATAGGGTCATGCATGCGATGCGACAGATGCAAGTCCGTTGGCAAGGCGCTCGCTCGATGAGCCTGACGCCTCAGGAAAGCGCGCGGCTTGTCGCCGCCGTGGCGCAAGCGCGCGACCGCGCCGCCTTCGCCGCGCTGTTCGAGCACTTCGCGCCCCGGATCAAGACCCTGCTGATGCGCAGCGGCTCAACGCCATCGGCGGCGGAGGAACTGGCCCAGGAAGCCATGCTGATGGTCTGGCGCAAGGCCGAGCTGTTCGACGCCGACCGCGCCTCGGCGGCGGCCTGGATCTTCACCATCGCCCGCAATCTGAAGATCAGCAGCCATCGCGGCGGCTCGACGGCGCTGCACGCCTTCGACCCGCACTTCGGCGCGCAGGATCCGCCTCAGCCCGACACCATTCTCAGCGGTCTGGAAGACGCCCGCCTTGTCCGCGCCGCCATGCGCGCCCTGACTCCAGACCAGGCGCGCGCCATCGAAATGGCCTTTTTCCACGAGCAGACCCATACCGAGATTTCACAGGCCCTGGGCGTGCCGCTGGGCACCATCAAGGCGAGAATCCGGTTTGGCATGCTCAAGCTTCGCGCCATCATAGAGCGAGAGACGAGAGGTCCCGCATGAGCGCCCGTCGCCAACCCAGCGAAGAACGGTTGCTGGCTTTCGCGGCCGGGACCTTGAGCGCGCCGGAATCCGTGGTCGTGGCCACCCATCTGGCGCTGCGTCCCCAGACCCGCGCCTGGACGGCGCTGGCCGAGGCCGTGGGCGGGGCCGTCCTCGACGACGTGGAGCCCAGCGCGCTGGACCCGGACGCGCTGGACCTGACCCTGGCCCGCCTGGACACGCCCGAGCCCGCCCCGATCGCCGCCTCGACCGGCCGCACCGATCCCAGCCTGCCCGCGCCGCTCGCCCTGTTCGATCTGGGACCCTGGCGCTGGGTGGGACCGGGCGTGCACGTCCGCGACGTGCTGGGCCCGCGCGATGGCGAGTGCCGCGTGATCCTGCTGCGCATCGCGCCGGGGCAATCCGCGCCGCGCCATACCCATTCGGGCGTCGAACTGACCTGCGTGATCGAAGGCGCCTACGCCACCGAGGACGGCGTGTTCTCGCCCGGCGACTTCGAGGAAGCCGATCCCAGCATCACCCATCAGCCGCGCGTCGTCTCGGCCGAGCCCTGCCTTTGCGTGGCCGCGCTCGACGGCCAGATCGCCCTGCCCGGCTGGCTCGGCCGGGTGCTGGCCCCGTTCGTCCGCCTCTAGAGCATTTTCCGACGAAGTGGATACCGGTTCGTTGTCAGAAAACGCGTTAAAACAAGGGGCTAGGGGACGATGACGCAGGACGCCCAGAACCTCGGCGCGCTTCGCCTGGTGCTGGGCGATCAGCTTTCCGACAATCTGTCGGCCTTGGCCGGCGCCGATCCGGCGCGCGACGTGGTGCTGATGGTCGAGAGCCGCGCCGAGGCCACCGCCTGGAAGCATCACAAGCAGAAGCTGGTCCTGGTCTGGTCGGCGATGCGCCAGTTCGCCCGGCGCCTGGCGGACCGGGGCTTTCAGGTCCGCTACGTCACGCTGGACGATCCGGACAACACCGGCTCGATCGACGGCGAGCTGCGCCGCGCCCTGGCCGAGCGGCCGTTCGCCAAGATCATCCGCACAGCCTGCGGCAAGTGGGGCCTGGAGGCGCATCTGCTGGCGCTGGACCTGCCGGTCGCCATCGAGACCCGCGAGGACGACCGCTTCCTGTGCTCGCGCGCCGAGTTCGCCGCCTGGGCGTCCGACCGCAAGGAATTGCGGATGGAGTTCTTCTATCGCCAGATGCGGCGCAAGACCGGGCTGCTGATGGACGGCGACCAGCCGGCCGGCGGGCGCTGGAACTTCGACGCCGAGAACCGCCGCAAGCTACCGTCTGGCCTGCGCCCGCCCGAGCGGCTGCGCACCGCGCCCAACTTGGTGACCCAGGCTCTGATCCAGCGCGTCGGACAGGGGTTCGAGGATCATTTCGGCGAACTGGCCGCGTTTGCTTGGCCGACCAATCCCGACGAAGCCCAGGCCGCCCTGGACCACTTCATCGCCGACATGCTGCCCGGGTTTGGCGACTGGCAGGACGCCATGAGCTGGGACCGCCCGTTCCTCTGGCACGCCCTGATTTCGCCAGCCCTCAACATCGGCCTGCTCGATCCGCTGGACGTCTGCCGCCGCGCCGAGGCCGCGTGGCGCGAGGGCCGCGCGCCGCTCAACGCCGTCGAGGGCTTCATCCGCCAGATCCTGGGCTGGCGCGAGTTCGTGCGCGGGATCTACTGGCTGAAGATGCCGGAATACGGCCTGCGCAACGCCCTGGACGCCCAAGGCAAGCTGCCGTGGTTCTACTGGTCGGGCCAGACCGACATGGCTTGCGTCGCCGACACCGTGCGCGCCGTGCGCGACCACGCCTACGCCCATCACATCCAGCGCCTGATGGTGACCGGCAATCTGGCCATGCTGCTAGGCGTGCACCCCGACGCGGTGGACGACTGGTACATGGTCGGGTTCGCCGACGCCTATGAGTGGGTCGAGATGCCCAACACCCGCGGCATGGCCACCTTCGCCGACGGCGGCATCGTCGGCTCCAAACCCTATGCGGCCAGCGGCGCCTATATCGACCGGATGAGCGACTACTGCCGATCGTGCCGCTACGACGTCAAGGCGCGCGTCGGGGACAACGCCTGTCCGTTCAACGCCCTCTACTGGGATTTCATCGACCGCAACGCGCGCCGGCTGGCGGGCAATGGCCGCATGACCATGCCGCTCAAGACGCTGGAGAAGATGGCCGAGGCCGACCGCCAGGCCTTCCGCCATCGCGCTAACGCCCTTCGGCGGGCCATGGGGGTGACGGATGACGTTTGACACGACGCACGGCCGGGTGACCGGCGGAAAGGCCGGCCAATGATCGCGGCGATCGCCATGCTGGGGGCGATGTCGATCGCCGCCCCGACCGTGAACGACCTGGCGCCCCTGGCGCGGGAGGCCGGTCTGGCCGGTGAGATCTATGTCGCCGACAAGGATCGGGTCCTGGCCCACCATGTGGCCTCGCGACCGGACCGCCCGCATCGCGCCGGCGAGCTGTGGCGCTGGGCTTCGGTCAGCAAGCAGCTGACCGCCACGCTGATCATGCAAGCGGTCGATGAGGGGCGTCTGGCGACCTCGGATACGCTGGACAAGGCCCTGCCCGCCTTCAAGGGCCAGACGGCGGCCAGGATCACCATCGCCGCGTTGCTGACCCACACCTCGGGCCTGGCCAATCCCGACGACAGCCGGGTGCGCCAGGCTGGCGACTTCCCCGACTTCTACCGCCGCACCCAAGGCGCGGAGGCGGACGCCCTCGGCTACTGCGCCGGCCCGTCCAAGACCGAACCGGGGCAAGGCTTCTCCTACAACAACTGCGACTACATCGTGCTCGGCGCGGTGCTTGAGCGGATCTACGGCCAACCCTACCGCACGCTCGTCCGTCAGCGTTTGGGCCGCGCCGCGGGGCTCAAAAGCATCGACGTCGCCGAGCCGGGTCGCGCCCGGCCCCGCCTTGCGCCGGGTTATCTCGAAAACGGCGCCCGCGAGCCGAACTTCGAGCTGTCGACGTTCGGCGCGGCCGGCGCGGTCTACGGCAAGGCCATCGACCTTGTCCGGTTCGACCAGGCGCTGCTTCGCGGCCAGCTCCTTTCCCCCGCCGCCCGGGCCCAGTCGTGGACCGGCGATCCCAAGCTTGGTTATGTCGCCTTCGGGGTGTGGAGCTATCCCGCGTCGCTTCGCGGCTGCGACAAGCCGATCAAGCTGGTCGAAAGGCGTGGAGAAATTGGCGGCGTGGAGGTGCGAAATCTCCTGGCGCCCGAACGTGGGCGGGCGCTGGTGGTGTTCGCCGACAGCGCCGGGATCGACTTCGGCGAAATCTGGCAGGGGTCGGGTCTGTCCTACAGGCTGGCCAGCGCCGCCTTCTGCGGGGCTTGACGTCAATCGCCGCCGCCGGCGCCGGCGGTTGCGCCAGGCTCAAGCCGGGCCTAACCTTTTTCAGGCGACAGACCCTGGGGGGATCGCGTGGCGGGCTTTCGCGTGTTGCTGGTCGCTTTGCTGCTCGTGCTCGGCGGCTATACCGCCGCGGTCGTGGCGCGACATGGGCTTGATCTGCTGCCGATCTTCTTCGGCCATATCGCCAAGATCGGCTGGCCCGGGCAGTTCAATCTGGACTTCCTGTGCTTTCTGACCCTGTCGGCGCTATGGACCGCCTGGCGAAACGCGTTTTCGCCGCTGGGCTGGGGCCTGGCCCTGATCGCCTTCTTCGGCGGATCCGGCTTCCTGCTGCCGTATCTGCTGGTCCTCACCCTCCGGGCGCGCGGCGACATGGCGGTCGTGCTGCTGGGCAAGCCGCGCGGCTGAGCCGCCCCCCCTCAAGCCGCCAGCTGGCTCATCCGCTCGCGATTGATCCGGATGACGCCGAGGTTCTCCAGGGACAGCAGCAGACGCCACAGCTGCGACAGTTCCAGGCTCAGGGATTGGCGCATGGCGGGGCTCTCAAGGGCGGCGAGATCGACCGCCAACCCGGCGCTGACGCCCGCGCGCTCGCCGTCCTCATCCTCGATCGGCCCCAGTCGTTCGACCAGTCCCCGCGCCACCAGCGCCTTCAGGCGTCGGCGGACGGTTTCGCTGGAGACGTTCAGCGCCGCCCCGACCCCCTCCATCGACACCGCGTGACGTTCGGCCGGCGTCTCCGGGTCCGTCAAGGCGCGGCGCCGGTTCAAGGGCAGATGCTGCAGGTTCGCGGCCGCGATGGTGTGGACGATCAGGAACTCGAGCGGGTCGAGGTCGAGCGCGCGCTGCCGCGCATCGATCCAGTTCAGCACGAAGGTGGTGGCCGATCGGCGAACCGCCCGGCCCACGTCAGCGGGGATCATCATCCGTTGGACTTCCTGGTCATGGCCGGGCCGAAGGGAATCACCAGGACACCCGGCTGGCGTCGTAGGCGAAGAAGCGGCCGCTATCGGCGGGCTCAAGGCGATGCAGGACCTTCAGCAACCGTCGGGCGGACTCGACGGGCTCAAGGACCGTGTTGGACGAACGGGCGAAAGGCGCGCTCAGCGGCGTCGCGACCGTGCCGGGATGCAGGGTGACGCAGACCGCCAGGGGGCGTTCGCGCGCCAGCTCGATGGCCTGACAGCGGAACATCATGTTCAGCGCGGCCTTGCTGGCCCTGTAGGCGTGCCAGCCGCCCAGGTGATTGTCGCCGATGCTGCCGACACGGGCCGAAAGCGCGGCCAGGACGCTGGACTCGTCCTTGGGCAGCAGCGGCGCCAGATGCTTGGCGACCAGGGTCGGCAGCACCGCATTGACCTCGAAGAGGCGCGTCATCGACGCGGCGGTGACCGCCCGCATCGACTTCTCCGGCTTCACGTCCTCGGCGTGGAGAAGCCCGGTCGCGATGATCACGAACCCCGGTGTCCCAAGCGCGGCGATCTCGCCGGCCAGCTTGCTCAGCGCGGCTTCGTCCAGAAGGTCCGCCGTCAGGAAGGGCGTGCGCGGATGGTCGGGCCAGTCGGCCGGCTTGCGCCGTCCCACCCCGACCACCAGCCGCCAGACCGGCTCGGTCAGCAGTTCGGAGACGAACGCGCGGCCAAGCCCGCCGCTGGCCCCGACCACGACGGCGATACGCGGGCTCATGAGAGGATCCCCGCCAGCAGCGCGCCGGAAGCAAGGGCGAGGCAGGCGACCACGGTCAGGGGGAGGCGCAGGCGACGGTACCAGTCCGGCAGCGCCTTGGCGTTGACGTCCCAGGCGCCTTGGACGGCCAGGGCCAGGGCCAGGGCCAGCAAGGCCCCCGCCGTGATGTCGGTCCTGGCCGGATTGAAGGTCGCCGCCGCGCCGAGGCCAAAGCCCACCAGCGGCGGGGCCATGGCCGCGACGATCACCCGCGTGTCGCCCTCGACCGCGAACGCCGCGTGGGCCGCGCGCACACCGCCGAGGAACGCCAGGATCACCGCGGCGTAGACGGCCTGCAGGCTGGACCAGGAGAGGCCCGGCGCGAAGCCGTCCATCAACCGCAACGGCGCGGCGACAAAGGGGATGAGCCCCAGGACACCGAGCACGGTCATCATCTTTTGTGGGGCGCCGGCCGCCGTCGTCACCGCGACCGCCTCACCAGATCGAGGAACTCGGCGCGCAGGCGATCGTCGTCTCGCATCTGGCCGAGCAGGCGGCTGGTGGTCAGGCTGGATCCCGGCGTGTCGACGCCGCGCAGCGTCATGCAGCTGTGCTCGGCCTCGATGACCACGCCGACGCCCAGGGGATCGAGCGTGTCGGCGATGGCCTCGGCGATGTCGGACGTCAGCTTTTCCTGGATCTGCAGGCGGCGCGAGAAGCCCTGGACCACCCGCGCCAGCTTCGAGATGCCGACCACGCGATCGCGCGGCAGATAGCCGACATGGGCCCGACCGACGACCGGCAGCATGTGATGCTCGCAGCAGCTGACCACCCGGATGTTGGTCAGCACAACCATGTCCTCGTAGCCACCCACCTCTTCGAAGGTGCGCAGCAGGTGGCTTCTGGGATCCTCGTCATAGCCGGAGAACAGTTCGGCATAGGACCGCGCCACCCGGGCCGGCGTGTCGAGCAGACCCTCCCGATCCGGATCATCGCCCGCCCAGGAAATCAGGCACCGGACGGCCGCTTCGGCCTCTTCGCGCGACGGCCGTCGTATCGCCGAGCGGTCCGCCTTGGGCGCCTCGATCATGCCATCGGCCATGGAACATCTCCCCACGGCGCTCGTCGCCGTCGGGGTCTTTCTATATCTCGACCGGGATATAGAAAAGCCTGAACGCCCTCAAATCGCGTTCACCGGGATGCGACCGGCGGCCGCTCGCCCGTTGTCGGTCGTTTCCGGGGAGGCCTGATAGGCGCGCAGGAACGCTTGGCACGTGTCGTCGACAAGGCGGTCGAGGGACAGGGGCCGGACCTGGAGGCCGTCCAGCTGGTTCTGATGCAGGCAGGCCAGGAGCAGCGGCGAAACCAGCTGCAGGGACGCCGCCCGCGCGTCCGTGTCCGGGCGCATCTCACCACGCGCGATGTGGAGTTCGAGCCGGGCTTCCAGCACCTGCAGGGTGGGCTCCAGAATGTGTTCCAGCGCGGGACGACCATAGGCCGGGTCGATCAAACCCTCGGCCAGGCTGAGCGCGAAGATATCTCCCAGCCGCACGGACTTGTCGGCGGTCAGGGCGGAGACAAGATCGCCGGCATAGGCCCGGATCGACGCGTCCAGAGGCAGTTCCGTCGACTTCTGCGAGTCCAGTCCAGGGCGGCCGCGCCGCAGGCATTCTTCCAGGACCGCGCCGATCACCGCGCGCCGATCACCGAAATAGTGGCGCAGGGTCGGTCCCGACACGCCGGCGGCGGCGGCCAGATCGCGGAAGCTGGCGCGCTCGCCCTCGCGCCGCATCAGCTGGAGAGTCATCTTCTCCAGGAGATCGCGGCGCTTGGCGTCATAGTCGAGATCCCGGGCGCCCTTGGTTCTGGACAAGCGATCGTTCTCCTTGGCGGTCGCAATCTACCGTTCGCCAACACCGTCGCAAAGCCACAACCCCCTCACATCCGCGACGCCGCGCCGAACGTATCTTCGGCGGAGGACCACCCCATGCTGAAATTTCTTCTGCCCGCCGCGATGACCCTGGGCCTGGCGGCCTCGGCGGCGGCGCAAGACCGGCCGGCGCCGATCGACGCGGCGTCGCACTATTCCGGCGTCTGGCTCGAGGTCGGACGCACGCCCATGGGCCTGACCAAGGGCTGCGTGGCGGGAACGACGCGCTATGAAATGAAGGACGCCACCCACGTCGCCGTCGAGGACGATTGCCGCCAAGGCAGCCCCAGCGGCAAGCGGCGCGCCATTCGCGGCAAGGGCGTCATCGAGGACGCGCCGGTCAACCGCCGGCTCAAGGTCAACTATGCGCCGTTCATCACCTGGCGCTACGACGTGCTCGACCGCGATCCGGCCGGAGCCTGGTTCATCGCGGCCGACCCCAAACTCAAGAAGGTGTTCATCTACACCCGCGCGAAGCCCACTCAGGGCCTGCTGGACGAACTCGCGGCCAAGGCCAGGGGCCTCGGCTATACGGGCGAGATCGAGTTTCCCGCGGTCGACTAGATGTCGAGACGCGGCCCCGGAGCGCTCAAAGGCGGCGAGCGCGGGTGTGAAAGACGCCCCCGCGCCCGCCGATCGGCGCCAAAGCCACACCCCGTCAGAAGTAAGTAATCTTTCACTGAACTGACATCGATTTCCCGCTATAGCGCCTCAGCGCTCGGGCGCGGGGAGGTTTGCTCCCTCGCCGCCGGCGCGTCTTAGACGGCCACAAAGGCCGCGAACGAGGGTCTCTCAAAACACCATGCGTACTCCCCAAACCAACAAGCTCGCCCTGCTTCTGGGCGCGGCCGCCGCGACCCTGATCGCCGGCGCCGCCCATGCCCAGCAGGCCGCTTCGAACGACACCGCCTCGACGGCGCTGGACGAAGTCGTCGTCACCGCCGAGCGCCGCTCGGAAAACCTGCAGAAGGTGCCGCTGTCGGTGGCCGCCGTGGCCGGCGAGCAACTGCGCGCCATCACCGCCGACGGCAGCGACATCCTGGCCCTGTCGGGCAAGGTCCCCAGCTTCTACGCCGAGACCACCACGGGTCGGATCTTCCCGCGCTTCTACATCCGCGGTCTGGGCAACATCGACTTCTACCTCGGCGCCTCGCAGCCGGTGTCGATCATCCATGACGACGTGATCATGGAGCACGTGGTCCTGAAGTCGAACCCGCTGTTCGACATCGGCCAGGTGGAAGTGCTGCGCGGCCCGCAAGGCTCGCTGTTCGGCCGCAACACCACCGCCGGCATCGTCAAGTTCGACACCATCAAGCCGAGCGAGGACTTCAACGCCCGCTTCGCGGCCTCGTACGGCACCTACGGCACGACCACCTTCGACGGCGGCGTCGGCGGCCCGCTGGCCGATGGCCTGATGTTCCGCGCCTCGGTGCTGTACCAGCACCGCGACGACTACGTGGACAACACCTATGCCGGCGCCAGCGCCGACGGCACCGTCTCGCCGAAGAAGAACGCCATGGGCGGCTTCAACGAAAAGGACGCCCGCATCCAGGTGCTGGCCAAGCCGAACGACAAGCTGTCGGTCCTGGTCTCGGCCCATGCCCGTGACTACGACGGCACCTCGACCCTGTTCCTGCGCCAGGCCCTGACCAAGGGCAGCAACAAGTCGACCGCCCCGCGCGACAGCGTGGCGCTGGACGAGGCCAACAACAACCCGCAGGCCTACAAGACCTACGGCACGTCGGCTCACATCGACTACGACTTCGGTCCGGTCACCCTGACCTCGATCAGCGCTTATGAGTCGACCAGCGGCTACAGCCGTGGCGACACCGACGGCGGCGCGGCGGCCAACTTCCCGGTCAATGGCGTGCCGAACGGCTTTGGCCAGTCGATGGGCCAGATCCGCGACCTCGACCAGCTGACCCAGGAAATCCGCCTGGCCAGCAATGGCGAAGGCAAGCTGAAGTGGCAGGTCGGCGGCCTGTACTTCGACTCGCGCGACACCACCGACTTCTATCAGCGCGGCTATTTCCTGCTGCCGACCTCGGCCGGCTACAACCCCAACAACTGGGTGCGCCTGAACAACCTGAACACCTCGTGGGCGGTGTTCGGCCAGGTCAGCTACCAGCTGACCGACGCCCTGACGATCACGGGCGGCCTGCGCGACACCTACGACGCCAAGAAGACCGTCCTGGTGAAGACCTCGAACAACGCCGCCAACGTGTCGACCTATGCCGGCCGCCGCTACGTGCGCATGGCCGACGAGCAGGTCAGCTGGGACCTGTCGGCCAACTACCAGGTCAATCCGGACGTCAGTGTCTATGCCCGCGCGGCCAAGGGCTTCCGCGGCCCGACCATCCAGGGCCGCTCGGCCGTGTTCAACGCCGACTTCACCACGGCCGACTCGGAAACGATCCAGTCGTACGAAGTGGGCTTCAAGAGCTTCCTGCTCGAAAACACCCTGCGCTTCAACGCCTCGGCCTTCACCTATGAGGTCAAGGACATCCAGCTGAACGGCAACGACAGCAACGGCAACGGCGTGCTGTTCAACGCCGACAAGGCCCAGGCCTACGGCGTCGAAGCCGACCTGGAATGGCGCCCGGTCCGCAACCTGCTGCTGACGGCCGGCGCCAGCTACCTGCACAGCGAGATCAAGGACAAGCGCGTCTACGCCCAGGTCTGCGCGCTGAACGGCGTGGTGGTCTGCACGGTCGAAAACCCGACGATCAAGGTGGGCGCCAACACCTTCGCCCAGATCGACGGCCAGCCGCTGCCGAACGCGCCGAAGTACAACCTGAACTTCACGGGCCGCTACGACATCCCGGTCGGCGAGGCGGGCCGCGTGTTCGTCGCCACCGACTGGAACGTCCAGGGCTACACCAACTTCGTGCTCTACAAGACCCGCGAGTTCTACTCGAAGGGTTCGTTCGAGGGCGGCCTGAAGCTGGGCTACGAGAACCTCGACAAGGGCTACGAGATCGCCCTGTTCGGCCGCAATATCACGAACGAGAAGAACCTCAAGGGCGTGATCGAGAACTACATGGCCGCCGTCTACAACGAGCCCCGCATCGTCGGCGTCTCGCTCAGCGCCAAGCTGAAATAACCGCTTCCTCCCCCGTCCGGCCGGTTCGCTGGCCGGACACCCTTCAGCCCCGGAGCGCGCGCTCCGGGGCTTTTCTTTTGGCCCGGGTTTGCAATCGGCCGCGCAAGGTCTATATGTGACGGGTCGGTTATGCTCACTTTCAGCATAACCCGGACGCCGAGGTCGTGAAGAGCTTCCATCCGGAAAGCTCAAGCTGGCACCGGCGTTTTTTGAGGCCCTGGAAATGCTCACTTTGAGCATAACGGAGTATCAGATGGCTGACGGGTTTACGGCGCCGCTCGAGTTCACCGCCCAGGTCGAGGCGGAGACCGCCGGCGTCTGGGACAAGGTCAAGCACCACGTCACCCCGATGGAGTGGCGCGTCCAGGCTCCGTTGATCGCCGAAATCAACCGCCTCAAGCGCGAGAAGAACGCCGCCATCCTGGCCCACAACTACATGACGCCGGACATCTTCCACGGCGTGGGCGACTTCGTGGGCGACAGCCTGGCCCTGGCCAAGGAAGCCGCCAAGAGCGACGCCCAGATCATCGTCCAGGCCGGCGTCCACTTCATGGCCGAGACCAGCAAGGTGCTCAGCCCCGACAAGAAGATCCTGATCCCGGATTTGAAGGCCGGCTGCAGCCTCGCCTCCTCGATCACCGGCGCCGATGTGCGGCTGATCAAGCAGCGCTATCCGGGCATCCCGGTGGT
The DNA here is from genome assembly GCF_058681225.1 of Caulobacter sp. FV1ye6ST. Taxonomy (NCBI): domain Bacteria; kingdom Pseudomonadati; phylum Pseudomonadota; class Alphaproteobacteria; order Caulobacterales; family Caulobacteraceae; genus Caulobacter; species Caulobacter sp. FV1ye6ST. Next base: position 808,252 of record NZ_CM178733.1, on the reverse strand, counting down.
CACCTATGTGAACACCACCGCCGACGTGAAGGCCGAGACCGACATCTGCTGCACCAGCGCCAACGCCGTGCAGGTGGTCGAGTGGGCGGCCAAGGAATGGGGCGTCGACAAGGTCATCCTGATCCCCGACGAATATCTGGCCCGCAATGTCGCGCGCCAGACCGACGTCAAGATCATCGCCTGGGCCGGACACTGTGAAGTCCACAAGCGCTTCACGGCCCAGGACATCGCCGACATGCGCGCGGCCTGGCCGGGCGCCGAGGTCCTGGCCCACCCCGAATGCCCGGCCGAGATCCTGGAAGCCGCCGACTTCGCCGGCTCCACCGCGGCGATGAACGACTATGTGGCCAGCCGCAAGCCGGCCCAGGTGGTGCTGATCACCGAGTGCTCGATGGCCAGCAACGTCCAGGCCGAGAGCCCGGCGACCCAGTTCATCGGCCCCTGCAACATGTGCCCGCACATGAAGCGGATCACGCTTCAGAACATCCATGACGCCCTTGTTCACGAGCAGTTCGAGGTGACGGTCGACGCCGACATCCTCGACCGCGCCCGCCTGGCCGTGCAGCGGATGATCGACCTGCCGCCGCCGGCCGTCCCCGCGCGTTACGACCTGGTGAAGGCCCGCCATCACGTGAATGTCGAGCTGATTTAGACAGTTGGTCCCCTTTCCCCTTGCGGGGAAGGTGGCCGCGCAGCGGTCGGATGGGGGTGTCGGCTGTGAGTCCGAGCTTACACCCCCACCCCAACCCCTCCCCGCAAGGGGGAGGGGAGTGGAGTGTGGAATGATCGAACGCCTAGACTTCGACGGCCCCGTCATCCTCGGCGCTGGTCTGGCCGGCCTCTCGGCCGCGCTCGCCGCGCACAAGGCGCTGGTGCTGTCGCCGACGCCCCTCGCTACCGGCTGCTCCAGCGCCTGGGCGCAGGGCGGCATGGCCGCGGCGCTGGCCGCCGACGACACCCCCGCCCTGCACGCCGCCGACACCATCGCCGCCGGCGCGGGTCTCTGCGATCCGGACGCCGTCGCGCTGCTGACCCGCGAAGGCCCGCAGGCCGTTCGCGACCTGGCGGCCCTCGGCGCGCCGTTCGACCGCAAGACAGGTGGCGAGTTCGTGCTCAGCCTGGAAGCCGCCCACGCCAAGGCCCGGGTCGCCCGGGTCGGCGGCGACGGGGCCGGGGCGGCGATCATGGCCGCCGTCATCGCCGCCGTCCGCGCCGCCCCGAGCATCGAGGTCCGCGAAAACGCCCGCGCCCGCCGGCTGCTGCAGGACGCCACCGGCCGTGTGGTCGGGGTTCTCGCCGAGATCGACGGCGCGCTGGTCGAGATCCGCGGCCACAGCGTGATCCTGGCCACCGGCGGCGTCGGCGGCCTCTATGCCGTCACGACCACGCCCAAGGAAGTGCGCGGTGAGGGTCTGGGCCTCGCCGCCCTGGCCGGCGCGACGATCGCCGATCCTGAGTTCGTGCAGTTCCACCCTACCGCCATCGACATCGGCCGCGATCCCGCCCCGCTGGCCACCGAGGCCCTGCGCGGCGAAGGCGCGATCCTGCGCAATGTCGACGGCGCAGCCTTCATGGCGAACTACCACCCCGCCCGCGAGTTGGCCCCGCGCGACGTCGTCGCCCGCGCCATCCATGCCGAGCGCGAGGCCGGGCGCGGCGCGTTCCTGGACGCGGTCGCCGCCGTCGGTCCGCACTTCCCCAAGGAGTTCCCGGCCGTGTTCGAGGCCTGCCGCGCCGGCGGCCTGGACCCGCGCCGCGAGATGATCCCGGTCGTCCCGGCGGTTCACTACCACATGGGCGGCGTCGCCACGGACCTGGACGGCCGCGCCAGCCTGCCGGGCCTCTACGCCGCCGGCGAGTGCGCCTCGACCGGGGTGCAGGGCGCCAACCGTCTGGCCTCCAACAGCCTGCTGGAAGCGGCCGTGTTCGGCGCGCGCGCCGGCCACGCGGCGGCGGCCGAAGGACAGGCGGGCGGCGAGCCGCTCAGCCTGGAACCCCTGCCCGACATGCCCGACGCGGCCTTCCAGGTCCTGCGCAAGGCCATGAGCCGCGACGCCGGGGTGATCCGCGACGAGGCGGGCCTGACCCGCCTGCTGGAACAGATCGACGCCCTGGAGCCCGCCTACGGCCCCTGCCCGCCCCTGGTCGCCGCCAGGCTGATCGTCGACGCCGCCCTGGCCCGCCAGGAAAGCCGAGGCGGCCACTATCGCCGCGACTTCCCCGCCACCGCCGCGCCGGTGCGCACCTTCGTCACCCTCACGAGCGCGGACGCCGCCGTCCGCTACGCCGCCGAATGATTATCCAACCTCTGGACGACATCCTCGTCCGCCCGATCGTCGACCACGCCCTGGCGGAGGATCTGGGCCGGGCCGGCGATATCACCGGCCAGGCCTGCATCGACCCGGACGCCCGCCTGTCGGTGGCCTGGGCCAGCCGGCAGGATGGGAGGGTTTCCGGTCTTTCCTGCGCGCGCCTGTCGCTGGCGGCGCTGGATCCGACGGCAACCTTCGCGGTGGTGACGCCCGATGGCGCCGACGCCGCGCCCGGGGCAATCCTCGCCAGGGCCGAGGGCAACGCCCGCGCCGTGCTGGCCGCCGAGCGCACGGGGCTGAACCTGCTGGGTCGCCTCTCGGGCATCGCCACCCTGACGCGGGCCTATGTCCGCCTGGTCGAGGGCACGGGGGCGACCATCGTCGACACCCGCAAAACGACGCCCGGCCTGCGCGCCCTGGAGAAGTACGCCGTCCGCTGCGGCGGCGGGGTCAACCACCGCTTCGGCCTGGATGACGCCATCCTGATCAAGGACAACCACGTCGCCGCCTGCGGCGGGGTCGGCGAAGCCGTCCGCCGCGCGCGCGCCCATGCCGGCCACCTGGTCAAGGTCGAGGTCGAGGTCGACGGCCTGGACCAGCTGGACGAGGCCCTCAAGCATGGGCCGGACGTGGTGATGCTGGACAATTTCAGCCTCGCCGATCTCGCCACCGCCGTGCGCCTGGCCAAGGGGCGCGCGGTGCTGGAAGCCTCGGGCGGGGTGAACCTCACCACCGTCCGAGCCATCGCCGAGACCGGCGTCGATGTGATCAGCGTCGGCGCGCTGACGCACTCCGCGCCGGTGCTGGATATCGGCCTGGACGCGGTTTGAGCGGTATAGATGCTCCCCCGTGATGCGGGGGAGCTGTCACGGAGTGACTGAGGGGGCCTAAACGGCCGACCTCCAGCTTGCCCCCTCCGGCCCTCCGGGCCACCTCCCCCGCAACGCGGGGGAGGATCTATCTCAGAAAACCCGCATCAACTCCCGCGCCACCATCGCCGCCAGCACGCCCGTGGACACCACGAACAGCAGGAACCGCACGGGCACCAGGTTGATGCTGACCTGCAGCAGGCTGTGCAGCACCCGCACGCCGACATAGACCCAGGCGAAATGCACCGCCATGCCGTCGGCGTGGCCGGCCACCTGGATGGCCAGGGCCGCCGCGTAGAAGATCGTCGGCTGCTCCATCAGGTGGTTGTAGTTGTCGGCCGCCGCCCGCGCGCCGTCGGGCAGGATGTCCAGCGAGCCCGGGAACCGGGCGTCCCGCGGCTTGACCCCGGCCTTGTGCATCGCCGGGATGCGCTGGACATACATCCAGACCCACATCACCAGCGACCAGGCCACCAGCGCCATCACCGGCGCGATCATCGTATCGTTCACGTGAACCCTCCCCGTCTTTGCGAGGAGAGTAGGCGCGGAACGCCGGTATCGGAAAGGGTGACGTTTGGGGAGGGCCGACGCCGTACCCAGCCACCAGCTTCGCGGGTCCCCCTCCCCCACAAGGGGGGGGGGGGAGGATGCCGACGCTAGAGCATTTTCCGACGAAGTGGATACCGGTTCGTCGTCGGAAAATGCGTCAAAACAAGACGTTAGAGCATTTCACCGATCCAGTTGGATCGGAAAATGCTCTAGCCTTGGCCCCGATCCCGGAACGGATCGGCCGGGTAGACCCCCAGGATCTCGAACCGCTCGGAGAAGAACTTCAGCTCGTCCAGCGCCAGGGCCAGGGAGCGATCCTCGGGCCGGCCGTCGACCTCGGCGTAGAAGAAGGTGGCCGTGAAGGCGCCGCCTTCCATGTAGCTTTCCAGCTTGGTCATGTTTACGCCGTTGGTCGCGAAGCCGCCCAACGCCTTGTACAGCGCGGCCGGCAGGTTGCGGACGCGGAACACGAAGCTGGTCACGCAGCGATGGGTGAAGTCCGGAGCCGGCGGGGTCTTGTCGGCCGTCATCACCAGGAAACGGGTGGTGTTGTGGCGCTCGTCCTCGATGTCGCGTGCCAGGATGTCCAGGCCGTAGATCTCCGCGGCCAGGGCCGGGGCGACGGCGCCGTGGGTCGGGTTGGGCTTCAGGGCCAGGGCCTTGGCCGCGCCGGCCGTATCGCCAGCGGCTTCCGTCTCGACCCCCAGGCGCTTGAGGCTGTTGCGGCACTGGGACAGCGCGATCGGCATCGAGCTGACCACCTTCACGTCCTCCAGCTTGACGCCCTTGTTGGCCATCAGCTGGAAGCGGATCGGCTTGAAGCGCTCGCCGATGATCTTCAGGCCCGAGGCCGGCAGCAGGTGGTGGACGTCGGCGACCCGGCCGGCGATCGAGTTCTCGATCGGGATCATGCCCAGGGCGGCGATCCCGGTCTTGATGGCCTCGAACGCCTCCTCGAAGGTCTTGCAGGGATAGGCCTCGTAGTCCGGGAAGTAGGTCCGGCAGGCCTCGTGGCTGTTGGCGCCGGGCTCGCCCTGGAAGGCGATCTTCTTGAGGATGCTCATGCGGTTTCCTGGGCCTGCTTACGGGCCGCTTCGAGGTCGGAGGGATTGTCGACCGAAATGGGGGCGCTCGTCGCCACGGCCGCGCGGATCGTCAGGCCCAGCTCCAGGGCGCGCAGCTGCTCCAGCTTCTCGCGCTTCTCGAGGGCGGACGGGGCGGCGTCGTTGAACACCACCAGCGCCTCGCGGCGATAGCCATAGATGCCGATGTGCCGCCAGACGGGCGCGTCGCCATAGAGGGTCGAGCGGGTGAAATAGAGCGCGCGGCCGCTTTGGCCGTCGTCCTTCATGGCCAGAACGGCCTTGACGACGTCGGGGTTGGCGCGGTCGGCGATCGAGGCTTCCGGCGCGACGACGGTGGCGATATCGGCGTCATCGAACTCCTTAAGTATCCGCGCGCAGTCGCTCAGGACGGCCGGGTCGACGAACGGCATGTCGCCCTGCAGGTTGATCACGACGTCATGCTCGAACCCCGGATCGAGTTGCGCCAGCGCCGCCTGGATTCGGTCCGAACCCGACGGCAGGTCAGGATCGGTCAGCACCGCGATCCCGCCAGCCTGTTGAACCGCTTCGACGATTTCGGCGTCGCCAGCGGCCACGGCCACGGGACCGATATCCGCCTTCAGGGCCTGGCGCAGAACCCGGACGATCATCGGAACGCCCCCGATGTCCGCCAGCGGCTTGCCGGGCAGCCGTGCGGCGGCCATGCGCGCGGGGATCAGAATGAGGGGGTTCATGGGTTCAAATCTCCGCCGCCCTGTTGCGCGAGGGGCGGTAGCGTGTAAGAGACGCGAGCGCAACATGACGTGCGCTGGAGACTCGTATCGCGAGTCCGAGGCGCTGGTTCAAAGCCCGCCCTGGGGTGGGCCGACAAGAGGCTGACTAGGCTGAAATGAGCGACCTGACGTTCAACAAGATCGCTGGCGGCGTGCTGCTGACCGGCCTCGTAATCTTCGGTCTCCGCGAAGCATCGGACATCGTCTTCAAGAAGCATGAAGTCGAGAAGGCCGGCTACGAGATCGCGGTCCAGGAAGAATCCGCCGGCGGCGCCGCCGCCGCGGCCGACACCCCGCCCGACTGGAACGCGGTCCTGACCCCGGCCAACGTGGCCGCTGGCGAGGCCGTCTCGGCCAAGTGCGCCGCCTGCCACAAGCTGGACGCGTCGGACGCCAACGCCACCGGCCCGGGCCTGTGGGACGTGGTCGGCCGCAAGCCCGCCTCGCACCCGGCCTTCAACTATTCGGGCGCGATGAAGGACTTCGCGGGCAAGACCCCGATCTGGGACTACGACGCCCTGTACACCTTCCTGAAGGCCCCGGGTAAGGACGTCCCCGGCACCAACATGACCTTCGTGGGTCTGAAGAAGCCGGAAGATCGCATCGCGGTCATCGCCTACCTGCACAGCCTCGGCTCGAAGCTGCCGGTCCCGCCGCCGCGTCCGGCCGCCGCCGCCGCTGCTCCGGCCGCCCCGGCCGCCGAAGGCGCCGCGGCTCCGGCCGCTGGCGCTCCGGCTGCCGCTGCAGGCGCTCCAGCCGCCGCCGCTCCGGCCGCTGCTCCGAAGGCCTAAGCCTTCCAAGGCTGACAAGATCGAAGAGGCCGCGCAGCGAAAGCTCCGCGGCCTTTTTGTTTGGCTGCATTTCCCCTCTTCCCTGGCGGGAGGGGGAAACTAAGCCCGCCGATACCCCAGCACGTCGCCTGTCGGCGTCGCCGCGATCCGGGCGATCGCCTCGGCCAGCGGCTCGATCGCCGCGGCCATGTGGTGGGCGTTGGCGTGGAGGATGGTGTCGGGGTCCAGCAGGATGGCCACGTGACCCTTCCAGAACACCAGGTCGCCGCGCCGGCGGTCGGCCTCGGCCACCTCGGGGAAGAAGCCGCGCTGCATGTCGGTGTCGCGCGGACAGGCCCGCGCGCAGGCATAGAGCGCCTGCTGCACCAGGCCGGAGCAGTCCAGACCCAGGCTCTCGCGGCCGCCCCACTGGTAGGGCGCGCCCAGGAAGCGCGCCGCGACGGACACATAGTCCTTCTCGCCGCGGCCGATCGGGGTCAGGTGCGCCTCGACGAACCAGCCCGTGCCGGCGCCCCTGGCGAAGCGGCCTTCGCGGGCCTCGATCGTCACGAGGCTGTTGAGGCTGTAGAGCCCCTCGGGCCGCGACTTGATGTCGGGCTGGCTGAAGGCGTAGGTGCGGATCGCCGACACCGCGTGGGTCGGCGGATGGCCCTGCTCGACCAGGTCGGAGGTCGCCACATAGCCGACATAGCCGTCGCGCGGGGCCTGGCCCCAGGCGAAGCCGTCCTTTTCCTCCAGCACCCGGAAGACCTCGCCGAACAACAGCTGGTCCCACTGCTCGGCGTCAGGCGCGGCGGCGGCGCGGATGGCGGCGGCGGGCGCGGCGCAGACCATCACGCGGCTGGCGGCGTAGCGCTCGGCGGGAACCAGGCCTTCCAGGCGCTGGTCGGCCAGGTCGGGCCGGGCCAGGGTGATCCGAGAGTCTAGCGTCATGCGAAACGGCCCTTGAGCATGGCGAAGGCGGCGCGGATGGCCTGGACTTCCCCGCCGACCGGGAATCCAGGACGCGCCTTGGGGTTCCAGGCGAAGACGTCGAAGTGGACCCAGGGTCCCACTTCTTCACCATTTGGTGCGAAGCGCTGCAGGAACAAGGCCGCCGTGGTGGCGCCGGCCTGGGCCCAGCCGTCGGGGTCGTTCTTCAGGTCGGCGATGTCGCTGTCCAGGGCCTCGCGATAGGCCTCGGTCAGGGGCATCCGCCACAGGGCGTCGGCGACGGTCTTCGAGGCCGCGTCGAGCTGGTCGGCCAGCTTGTCGTCGGGGGTCCAGAACGGGATCACGAACGGCCCCATGGCCATCCGCGCCGCGCCGGTCAGGGTGGCGAAGTCCAGGGTCAGGGCGGGCTTGAGCTCGGCGGCGCGGGTCAGGGCGTCGGCCAGGATCAGGCGGCCCTCGGCGTCGGTATTGCCCACTTCCACGGTCAGGCCGGCGCGGGTCCGCAGCACGTCGCCCGGGCGCATGGCGTCCCCGGCGATGGCGTTCTCGACCACCGGGGTCAGGACGACCAGCCGCACCGGCAGCTTGGCCTCCATGACCATCCGAGCGAGGGCCAGGGCGTGGGCGGCGCCGCCCATGTCCTTCTTCATCAGCCTCATGCCGGCCGAGGGCTTGATGTCGAGGCCGCCGGTGTCGAACACCACGCCCTTGCCGACGAGGGCCACGACCGGGTCCGAGGCGTCGCCCCAGCTCAGTTCTACCATCCGGGGCGCGCGAGCCTCGACGGCCGCGCGGCCCACGGCGTGGACGGCGGGATAGCCCTCGGTCAGCAACGCATCGCCGGTGACCACGGAGAACGTCGCCCCGTAGTGCTCGGCGATCTCGCGGGCGATGGTCTCGATCTGCAGCGGCCCCATGTCGTTGGCCGGGGTGTTGACCATGTCGCGGGCCAGGGCGCAGGCGTGGGCCGTGGCGGTGACGGCGGCGGCGTCGACGCCCTTGGGCGCCACGAGCCGGGCGATCGGCTCGCCCTTCTTCTTGTAGCGGTCAAAGCGATAGGTCCCGAGGGCGAAGGCCAGGGCCGCCTGCTCCGGATCGACGCCGCGCGGCAGCTTCGACAGCACGTACTCGCCGGCCGGCAGCTTGCCCGCCAGCGCGCGGAACAGCGACAGATCAACGCGGCCCGCTCCCGTGCCCAGAAGCACCTGCTCGACCGCGCCGCTGGATCCAGGGACCGCCAGCACCTGGCCGGCCTTGCCCGTGAATTTGTTGGCGGCGGCGTAAGTCCTGACCGGCGCGCGCTTTCGGGCCAGGAAGGCCTCCAGCTCGGCCTCGCTGACCGGGTGGACCGGGATCGCCTGCCCTTTGGCCTCGGCCAGGATCGGATGCGTCGCGTCGGACATCGAAGAAGTCCTTTAAAATTATGCTTAACGATTCCTTGAGGGCCGCGCCCGGACAATGGGCGAACCTTCTGGAGACATGTCTTCATGTGTCGCAAGCGCGCGCTCGTCGCAACCCTGCTCGCCCCGGCCATCCTGCTGGGCGCCCCCGCCGCCTTCGCCGCCGACGCGGTCAAGCCTGCCCAGGTCGAGGCCTCAAAGGCCGCCGCGCCGGTGAAGGCCTCGCCGCAGCAGCGCGCAGAGGCCCGTCGCCTGGACCCGCTGGCCCGCGCTGCCTTCTGGGGCGCCGAGTTCGAGACCGATCCGGCCGACGCCGAGGCCGGCGCCGCCCTGGCCCAGTCCCTGCGCGCCCTGGGCCGCAATGACGACGCCGCCGAGGCCGCGACCAAGGGCCTGGTCTCCCGTCCCGACGACGAGGCCCTGCTGCTGGAACTGGCCCGCGCCCACATCGCCCGCGGCCAAGGCTTCTACGCCATCGAGCCGGCCCGCAAGGCCGCCGCCCTCAATCCCCGCGACTGGCGTCCGCTGACCCTGCTGGGGGTGGCCTATGAGCAGGCCGAGCGCGACGACGAGTCCGAGGCCGCCCACCGTCAGGCCCTGGCGCTTGCGCCGACCGAGGCCGCGCCTCTGGCCAACTACGCCATGCACCTGGCCGCCAAGGGCGACCTGACCGGCGCCGAGGCCCAGCTGCGCCGCGCCGCCGCCCTGCCCACCGCCGGCATCCAGGTGCGCCAGAACCTGGCCCTGGTGGTCGGCCTGCAAGGCCGTCTGCCGGAAGCCGAGAAACTGGCCCGCGCCGACCTGCCGCCCGATCAGGTGAGCAACAACCTGGCCTATCTGCGCGCCGCCCTCGGCCAGGCCGGGTCCGGCCGCAGCTGGGACGCGATGAAGGCCGGCGGCGGGCAGTAGCCCCGCTCAGAGCTTTCCGCTCTCCAGATACGCCGTCAGCAGCAGCACCAGCTGTCCCTGCAGCCGCGCCTCGAAGGCCGGGGTGGCCTGGCCGTCCAGGATCGAGCGCACCGGCCCGACCAGGGCGTTCAAGGCGATCGACGCCGTCATGTGCGGATCCTCGAACGTCGCGTCGGGCGCGGTGGCCAGCAGGGCGGTGACCGCCGTCTCGATGCGCTTGTAGACGCGGGCCGCCAGCTCGAACCCGCCCCGCTCGCCGGCCACCGCGTAGAGCGCCTTGGACTCTCCGGCGTCGCGCAGCTTGGCGGCCATGTAGCCCTCGACCAGGGCCTCGGCCATCCGGGCGACCGGCAGCCCCCGGCTGTCGAGACAGACCCGCTCCATCGCGTCGGCGATGCCGCTGAGGTGGCGCTCCAGCACCGCGGCCAACAGGGCGTCGCGGTTGGGGTAGTACTGGTAGACGCTGCCGACCGACATGCCGGCCCGCTCGGCGATCCGCGTGGTGGTGCAGCGGCTGAGCCCCTCGCGGGTCAGAACCTGAATCACGGCGGTGTGCAGGGCCTCGATCGTGGCGGCCGACCGGGCCTGGACCGGCTGTTTCCTGGGCTTCAGGGGCGTTGCGACGGCGGTCATCGAAAGCGAATTCCAAAACTGAAGGATTCTTCAGATGCTCTGTCTCGCGTTCAGACGCAAGCCAGGGAAGTCAGCATGACCAGCATAGATCGAGCCGGAACCTTCAAACTCGGCGACCGCACCGTCCGGCGGTTGGGCTACGGGGCCATGCAGCTGGCGGGTCCGCATGTGTTCGGCCCGCCCAAGGACCGCGCCGCCGCCGTGGCCGTGCTGCGCGAGGCCGTCGCCCTGGGGGTCAACCACATCGACACCAGCGACTACTACGGCCCGTTCGTCACCAACGAGATCATCCGCGAGGCGCTGCACCCCTATGCCGACGACCTGGTGATCGTCACCAAGATCGGCGCGCGGCGGGGCGACGATGCTTCGTGGCTGCCCGCGACCTCGCCCGCCGAGCTGCGGTCGGCGGTGCACGACAACCTGCGGCGCCTGGGCCTGGAGGCGCTGGACGTGGTCAACTTCCGCGCCATGTTCGGCATGATGGCCCCGGCCGAGGGCTCGATCGCCGAGCATGTGGGCGTGCTGGCAGACCTGAAGCGCGAGGGCCTGGTGCGCCATATCGGCGTCAGCAGCGTCACGAGCGCCCAGATCGCCGAGGCGCGGAGCATCACCGACATCGTCTGCGTCCAGAACATGTACAACCTGGCGCACCGCGAGGACGACGCGATGGTCGACGACCTGGCCATGGCCGGGATCGCCTATACGCCGTTCTTCCCGCTGGGCGGCTTCTCGCCGCTGCAGTCGTCGGCCCTGTCCGCCGTGGCCGAGCGGCTGGGCGCCACGCCGATGCAGACAGCCCTGGCCTGGCTGCTGCGCCGCTCGCCCAACATCCTGCTGATCCCGGGGACCTCGTCGGTCGGCCACCTGCGCGAGAACCTGGCGGCGGCGGCGCTGGAGCTCTCGGATGAGGTGATGGCTGAGCTGGAGGGTGTGGCAGGTTAGCGCCGCCTTGCCTTCGCCCAAATGGTGGCGCTGAAACCTCGGCCGTGATCGCCGCCCTGCCTCCCATCCCCGACCCGGTTGTCGTCGACCTCTCCGCCGGCAGGCCGCTCAACGTCTTTCGCCCGGACGAGGCGTTCGGCGGCGGGCTGGACGGGATGGGACGGGGCGAGGTGGCGGCGACCTATACGCCGCGCAACATCAAGGCCATGCGCCAGGCGGGGCTGCGCAAGATCACCTACCGCCTGCGCACCGAACTGGGCAACCAAGTCTGGCACTGGAACCCTGAAGGCCGCTGGAGCGACGCGACCCACGCCCAGGGTTACTGGACCTCGAATGAGACGCCCGGCGCGCCGATCCTGCTGTCTTACGGCTACGACCTGCCCCGGCGCGGCATGACCAACGACAACGCCAACAACGCCGGCTATTCGCGGCTGGACGACGGCGACGCCGGCACGTTCTGGAAGTCCAACCCCTATCTCGACGCCCGCTACACCCACGCCCCGGCGCGGCCGCAGTGGCTGGCGGCGGAGCTGGGCGAGGCCAAGGCGATCGACGCCGCCCGGCTGACCTGGGCCACGCCCTATGCGGTCGACTACCACGTGCAGTACTGGACCGGCCACGACGACTGGGACCCCGACGGACGCTGGATCACCTTCCCGCACGGGACGGTCACGGGCGCGACCGGCGGCGAGGCGATGCTGAAACTGGCCGACGCGCCGATTTCCACCGTGATGGTGCGGGTGCTGATGAGCCGATCGTCCGGGACCGCGCCGAAGGGCTCGACCGACGTCCGCGACGGCCTGGGCTATGCGCTGGCCGAGGTGGGGTTCGGCACGCTGGATGCGGCCGGCTTTCACGACGTGATCCGCAAGGGCCGTTCGCGCACGACCCAGAGCGTCATGCACGTGTCCTCGACCGATCCCTGGCACCGGGCCGTCGACAAGGATCTTGAGCTGGAGCAGCCGGGCCTGGATCTGGTCTACCGCGGCGGCCTGACCAGCGGCCTGCCCATGATGGTGCCGGTCGGGGCGCTGTTCGACACGCCCGATAATGTCGCCGCCGAGATTCGCTGGCTGAAGCGGCGCGGCTATCCCGTCGACCAGGTCGAGATCGGCGAGGAGGCCGACGGCCAGTACAACGCCCCCGAGGACTATGCCGCCCTCTACGAACAGATGGCCGACGCCGTCCACGCGGTGGATCCGAATATCACCACCGGCGGCCCCAGCCTGCAGAACGCCGTCGCCGACATGTGGGGGCCGGACGTCGGCGAGGACCGCTCGTGGACCCGCCGGTTCGTCGACGCCCTGGCCGCCCGGGGCCGGCTGAAGGACCTGGGCTTCGTCTCGTTCGAGCACTATCCGTTCGACGACGTCTGCGGGCCGGTCGAGACCAAGCTGCTGGACCACGACGCCCTGCTGGACGCCGACCTGCAAAGGCTGCGCGACGATCACGTGCCGGCCACGACGCCGCTGGTGATCAGCGAGTACGGCTTCTCGGCCTATTCGGGCCGGGTGATGTCGGAAATGCCGGCGGCGCTGCTGAACGCCGACATCGTCGGGCGTTTCATGGCCAAGGGCGGCAAGCAGGCCTTCCTGTTCGGCTACACGCCCAACCAGCCGATCAACCAGCACCAGGCCTGCGCCGGCTACGGCAACATGATGACCTGGCAGACGGATGAGAACGGGTCGGCCAAGTGGCCCAGCCCGACCTTCCATGCCGCCCGCCTGCTGACCCAGGCCTGGAGCCAGCCGGGCCATGGCGCGCACGAAGTCTGGCCGGCGGCCTCCAGCGTCCGCGACGCCAAGGGCCGAGCGCTGGTCAGCGCCTACGCTGTCCATCGCCCCGACGGCGCCTGGGCGCTGATGCTGGTCAACCGCGACGCCAACTCCGCCCACGCGGCCGCGATGACCTTCAAGGGCGCCGACGGCCGCACGCAAGGCTTCGCCGGACGCGTGGAGGTCTGGCGCTACGACGGCTCGCGCTACGCCTGGAAGGACGCCGGCGAGAAGAGCCGACCGGTCCGCGACATGCCGCCGTTCGAGCTGCGCCAGGACGGGGCGAAGTCTGTGCTTCTGCCGCCCTGGTCGGTGGTCGTCGTGCGCGGCGTGCTCAGCCCGCCAGCACCTGGCTGAGCACCTTGCTGGCCTTGGTGAAGACGCCCAGCAGCGGCATGGCCAGCATCTCCTTCATGGTCAGCGCCAGGATCGCCGCCAGGCCCGCCACCAACGCCAGCTCGATGGCCGCGTTGCCTTCCTCGTCCGCCGCGAACGCGCGGATCGGAGGGTCTTCGCCGATTTCGTGATCCATCCCACTGTCCCAAACCGATACTGAACGGCCGGGTGCGCGCAAGCCGCGCGCCAATCGTGCGTGGGTTGAGGACGCGAGGCGGGGGAAGCCTCAGTGCTTGCCGACGATGTCCTGCACCCGCATGACCGCCGGGCCCAGGATCATGACGAACAGCACCGGCAGGAAGAACAGGATCATCGGCACGGTCAGCTGGGCCGGCAGGGCCGCGGCCTTCTTCTCGGCGGCCGAGAGGCGCAGGTCGCGGTTTTCCTTGGCCATGACCCGCAGGGCCGCGCCCAGGGGCGTGCCGTAGCGCTCGGCCTGGATCATGGCGGTGGCCACGGACTTGATGCCCGGATGGTTGGTCCGTCGGGCGAAGTTCTCATAGGCCAGGCGGCGGTCGGGCAGGTACGACAGCTCGGCGGTGAGCAGCGACATCTCCTCGGCCAACTCCATCGAGCTGGAGCCGACCTCGGCCCCGACCTTCTGGATCGCCGCCTCGATCGACATGCCGCTTTCCACGCAGATCAGCAGCAGGTCCAGCGAATCCGGGAAGGCCGCCACGATCGACTCGCGGCGCTTCTGGGCGATGTTGGAGATGTAGACGTTGGGCGCGTAGTAGCCGAGCACCAGGGCGGCCATGCAGGCGCACAGCTTCTGGATCGGCAGAAGGCCGAAGTCGTTGACGACGTTGAGGTACAGACCCACCACGGCGGCGAACACGAACGGCGCCACGAAGCGGAAGAAATAGAAGGTGCTGACCGGGCGCGGGCCGCGGAAGCCGGCCTGGGCCAGGTTGTCGACGACCTTGGGGTCCTCCAGCAGCCGCGACAGCTGCAGCCGTTCGACGACGTTCTTGTAGAGGCCTTCGTCCTGGTGGCGCAGCGTGCCGCCGGCGGCGCCGCCGGTGCGTTGGGCGATGTTCTGGCGCGCGCGACGCCGCAGTTCCTCGCGGCGGTTGGCCACCGACTTCAGGCGGCCCTCGAGGTTGTTGTCGCGCAGCGCCGGCGAGACCAGGGTGATGATCGTGGCGAACGTCACCAGGGCGATGAACGCCGTCAGGATGTTGGAGGGATCGGTGAGCGTGGCGACAATGCCCATGGCGGCGCGCCCCTAGAACTTGAAGTTGATCATCTTGCGCATCACCACGATGCCCAAGGTCATCCACACCGCGCCGGCCAGAAGCATCAGGTGCCCGCGCGGATCGGTGAACATCGGCTTCATGTAGGACGGCGAGGTGACGCTGATCAGGGTGACGACGCCGGGCGGCAGGCAGCCGATGATCGAGGCCGAGGCGACCGCTTCGGCCGACAGCGCCTTGATCTTCTCCTTCATCAGCTTGCGGGCGCGCAGGACGGTGGAGAGGTTGCCCAGCGCCTCGGCCAGGTTGCCGCCGGTCTTGGCCTGGATGCCCAGAACGATCGCGAAGAAGCGCAGCTCGCTGGTCGGCATGCGCTCGTACATCTTCTCCAGCGCCGCATCGACCGGCACGCCCATGGCGATGTTCTCGGTCAGGGTGCGGAACTCGCCGCCCAGGGGCTCGGGGCTCTCCTTGCCGATGATCTTCAGGCAGTCGTGGACCGGCAGGCCCGACTTGATGCCGCGTACGATGATGTCGATGGCGTCCGAGAAGGCCTCGGTGAACTTCTTGGTGCGGCCCTTGGCCAGGAAGCCCAGGACCCAGCGCGGCAAGCCCAGGCCAGCGGCGAAACCGCCCCCCAGGGCGATCAGCGGGTTCTGGCTCAGCACCAGCAGCACCAGGGCGACGATCAACGCCAGCGCGCCGCTGACGATCCAGAACATCTTGACGTTCTCGCCCAGGCCAGCGGCGAGCATGCGCGCGCTGATGCTCAGCGTGGCCTTCTTCTGTTTGCGCTCCTGCTCCTTGAGCGCCTTGAGGATGTTCTGTCGACGGGCGTCCGGCGTGTTGGCGGCGGCCTTGGCGCGCACGGCGACCTGGCGCTCGCCGCCCCCGGCGATCATCTGGGCGCGCTTGGCGGCCTTGGCCTGGCCGCTGTCACCGCCCGCGAAGGCGAAGCCCAGGCCCGCGATGGTGATGAAGCCCAGGATGCCGGCGATCACGAACAGCATCGTCTACTCCGCCGCGTCGAGGGCTTCGGCCAGCTCGCGCTCCAGGCCGTAATAGCGGGCGCGGTCCCAGAAGCGCGGGCGGGCGATGCCGGTCGAGCGGTGCTTGCCCACGACCTTGCCGTGCTCGTCCTCGCCGGTGATCTCGTAGACGAACAGGTCCTGGGTGACGATCACGTCGCCTTCCAGGCCGACAACTTCGGTGATGTGGGTGATGCGGCGACTGCCATCCCGAAGACGGGCCGCCTGGACGATGACGTCGACCGAGCCGACGATCATCTCCTTGATGGTCTTCGAGGGCAGGCCATAGCCGCCCATGGTGATCATGCTCTCGATACGGCTGATCGCCTCGCGCGGGCTGTTGGCGTGCAACGTGCCCATCGAGCCGTCGTGGCCGGTGTTCATGGCCTGGAGGAGGTCGAACGCCTCCGGGCCGCGGACTTCACCGACGATGATGCGTTCGGGACGCATCCGCAGGCAGTTCTTGACCAGGTCCCGCATGGTCACCGAGCCGGAGCCTTCCAGGTTCGGCGGACGGGTTTCCAGGCGCACCACGTGCGGCTGCTGCAGCTGCAGTTCGGCGGCGTCCTCGCAGGTCACGACCCGTTCGGTCGGGTCGATGAAGGCGGTCATGGTGTTGAGCAGGGTGGTCTTGCCCGAGCCCGTACCGCCCGAGATGACGATATTGCAGCGGCAGGCGCCGATGACGCCCAGAACCCGCGCCCCTTCCGGGCTGATGGACGCGTAGTCCACCAGGTTCTTCATGGTCAGCTTGTCCTTCTTGAACTTCCGGATGGTCAGGGTCGGACCATCCAGAGCCAAGGGGGGCGCGATGACGTTGACGCGTGAACCGTCGGGCAGGCGGGCGTCGCAGATCGGCGAGCTTTCGTCGACGCGGCGGCCGACCTGGCTGACGATCCGCTGGCAGATGTTCATCAGCTGCATGTTGTCGCGGAAGCGGACATTGGTCAGCTGGACCTTGCCGCCCACTTCGATGAACACGCGGTGGGCGCCGTTGACCATGATGTCGGCGATGTCGTCGCGGGCCAGCAGGGGCTCAAGCGGACCATAGCCGAGGACGTCGTTGATGATGTCCTGGACCAGCGTCTCCTGCTCGGCCACCGACATAGAGACGTTCTTGATCGCCACCAGTTCGGCGACGATGTCGCGGATCTCCTCGGCGGCCTGCTTCTGCTCGAGCTGGGCCAGCTGGCTCAGGTCGATGGTGTTCAGCAGGGCGTTGAAGATGACGGTCTTGGTGGCGTGGTAGTAATCGCTCTGTTCACGGACGATGTTGGTCGTCTGGGCGGCGGCGACCCCTTGCGCGGCGCGCAGTTGATCGAGGCCTGGCGTCGCCTTGGGGGCGGGGCCGGCTTTGGCGGGGCTGACGACCTTGGGCGGGGGCGCGGTCGGGGCGGGCGCCGGCTCGACCCGCTGCGGACGCGTGGCGATGGCCGCGCCGCCCGTCGGGGCGGGGGGCGGCGCCTTCTGTTCGGCGGGGGCTGACCGATCACGCTTGCCGAACATCTACTTCTTCTTGAACAGGCCCGAGAGCATGGAAGACTTCTGCGAGGGCGGCGGCTCGCGGCGGCTGATCAGGCGGGCCAGGTGCTCCAGGCCCTCGGCGGCCTTCGACTTGGGCGCCACCTCGGCCAGCATCTGGCCGTTGTTGGCCGCCTGGCCGTAGGGCTTGGGATCGAACGGCAGCACCAGCGACGGCTGGATGCCCAGGGCCTCGCCGAAGTCCTTCACGGGGATCTCGGGACGGCCGGGCACGCCGACCTGGTTCAGAACGAGGCGCGGCGGCGCGTCGTTGGGACGCGAGCCCCTGACCAGGTCGATGATGTTCTTGGCGTTGCGCAAGGACGCCAGGTCCGGCGTCGCCACCACGACCAGATCGTCCGAACCGACCAGCACCCGGCGGGTGGCGGCGTTCCAGACGTGCGGGATATCCAGCACCACGAAGGGCGCGGCGCCGCGAATCTTCTGGGTCGCTTCCTCGTAGGCGTCGGCGCCGATGTCGTAGTCATCGTCCAGCGTGGCCGGGGCGGCGAACAGGCTCAGGCGATCGCCGCAGCGGACCATCATGCGGTCCATCAGCACCGGATCCAGGCGGTCGGGCTGGGTCAGGGCGTCGATGACGCCCTGTAGCGGATCCTGGTTGAAGTCGAGGCCTGCGGTGCCGAAGGCGAGGTCCAGGTCGACCAGCACCGTGGCCGTCTGCATCTTCTCGGCCATCGCCCAGGCGAAGTTGTGCGAGAGCGTCGAGGCCCCCACGCCGCCCTTGGCGCCGACAAAGGCGATCTGGCGGCCGATGAACGGCGCGGACGGGTCGGCGTAGAGGCCGCCGACGGCGCGGATCATCTGCAGCGGCGAGAGCGGCTGGGTCAGGTACTCGCTCACCCCGCGGCGCATCAGCTCGCGATAGAGGGCGATATCGTTGGTCTGGCCCAGCACGACCACCTTGGTGCCCGGGTCGCAGACCTGGGCCAGGCTGTCGAGCAGGTGCAACAGGCGCTGGGCGCCGTCGATCGCCTCGACCATGACCAGCGAGGGGGTCGGCTGGTTCTGGTAGTAGTCGACGGCCGCTTCCAGCCCACCGTCGCGAACGATGGTCGAGGTCCTGGCCATCCGGCGATCGGCGGCGGCGTGCTCGACCATGGCCGCCGTTTCCGGTCGGGCGCAGAAGGCGTGGATGGTGATCCGCGGAATCGTCGCGTCGCCCAGGCCGCCGTCCGAGATCGGCTCGTGATAGATCGGCGCGGCCGGCGGCGCGATCTCGGCGATGTCGAGGTCGTCGTCTTCATAGGCGGCGACGGCCGGCTGCGGCGCGCGGGCCGGCGGCGACGGGCGCTGTTGTTGCGGCGGCGGCGGGGCGGCGCGTTGCGCTTGCGGCTGGGCCTGCGGGGTCGGACGGGTGGCTTGAGGCGCGCGCGGCTGCGCGGGCTCCGGGCGGGCCGGCGGGAAGTCGGCGAACGGGTCGTCGAAGCCGCCCACCGTCGGGTTCAGCGACGGCGGCGCGGACGCGCGCCAGGGATCGGACGCCCCGGTGGTGAACTCGTCCGCGGCGTCGAAGCCAAGGTCGAAGGGATCGTTGTCGGACGGCCGCATTACGGGATCGCCTTCGAGATCGAGCCGCTGGCCTGCTCGTCCTTCTTGGAGCTCGTCACATCGCCCTTGCGATAGAGGCCGAGCACCGTCTCGCGACGGCCGTTGTCGATCGGCGTGGTGTCGCGCGGCCGGATCAGATCCTCGGGATTGGCGACCTGGGCGGCCAGGTTGGCGGCCAGGGCGCAGCCGAAGTTGTCATAGGGCTGGTTGTTGCGGGTGGCCGCCAGGTTTTCCCAATGCTGGCCGCACTTCAGCTTCTCGGCCTCGTAGCGCAGGAAGCCGACGCGGATGGTGTCGTCGTCGGGACCGGTCGGGTTGAAGCCGACGACCCGCACGCGCGAGCCCGGCGCGCCGAGGGTGACCAGGCGGTCCCTGATCTGGGTCGCCATGGCGCCGGCGGTGTTGGGCGAGGTCACCACCAGCTCGCGCGCCTCGGCCTGCAGCCAGCGGCCCATCAGCGCTTCCAGCGCGGCGGACTGATTGGACGACAGGCCCGTGGCGTGCGGGGCCAGCACGATCTCGTCCGGCGCGGAGGTGACCTTGATGCGGTCCATCCACTGCTGGGTGTCGGTGGCGGCGGTCTTCGACGGGCCCTGGTCGGGCGGCGTCGAGGCGCAGGCGGCTAGGCCGGACAGGGCCAGGGCCATCAGGACGGACTTGACGGAGAGGTTAAGCGTCATGGCTGCGTCCTACTCGATCACATAGCCGACGGGGCCCTGGTACGCGCGCCCCGCGTTCGCGCCGACCGGCGCCTTGACCACCTTGTTGAGACGACCCAGCAGGACCGTGCTCATGTCGTTGGCGAAGACCAGGCCGTCGGCCGGCGTCTGCAGGTTCTGCGGACGGGTCGGGTCGACGATGTACGGGGTGACGATGATCACCAGCTCGGTCTGGCCGTTCAGGAAGTCGCGCGACCGGAACAACGTGCCCAGGATCGGCATCGAGGTCATGCCCGGGATCGAGTCGATCGTCTGCTTGGTCGTCTGCTGCAGCAGGCCCGCGATCATCAGCGAGCCGCCCGACGGGATCTCGACGGTGGTCTCGGCGCGGCGCACCGACAGACCGGGCACGACCAGGGCCGCGGAGCCCCCGCTGCTGAGCGAGAACGCGCCCAGGCTGGACAGCTCGGAGACCTCGGTCGAGATCTTCAGCGAGATGCGGCCGCCCGACAGCACCACCGGGGTGTAGCCCAGGCCCACGCCGTAGGGCTTGAACTCGATCGCGATCCGGCCGGTCTGGTCGCTGCCGGTCGGGACCGGGAATTCGCCGCCGACCAGGAAGTGGCCGGCCTCGCCGGACACCGCCGTCAGGTTCGGCTCGGCCAGGGTGCGCAACAGGCCCACCCGCTCGAACGCCTGGACCATGCTCTTGGCCTGGTTCAGGCCGGTGCTGCCGGCCACGTTCCGGATCGTCGACAGCGGATCCTTGGGGTCGACGAAGTCGTAGGCCTTAAGCGTTTCGGAGGTCGTGCAGACGCCGTTCGAACAGCTGGTCAGCGGCACCTTCACGTCGCGCGAGATCACCGGCGCCTTGGTGGTGTCGCGGCTGTAGCCGCCGGTCACGCCGCCCAGCAGGCTGCCGTTGACGCCATAGGTCGGCGAAAGGCCGAACGAGAACTGGTCCTGGCCCAGCTGGCCCATGATGGCGTTGAGGTCGAAGCCCAACTGCTTGATGACGTTGCGCTGCACCTCGATGATGCGAACCTGCAGCATCACCTGGTCCTTGCCGGCGATGGTCAGCATGTTCAGCACGTTCTCCGGCTTGCCGGCGAACTGGGTGGCGATGCGCGTGACCGCGTCGGACTCCGCGGCGTTGCGGACGGTGCCGGTCAGGATGACGCTGTCGCGGATCGGCTGCACTTGAATCCGCGCGTCGGGCAGGACCCGCGCCAGGGTGGCGGAAAGCTGCTCGACCGGCTGGCTGACCCGAATGTTCAGCGACACGATCCGGCGGCCGGCGGCGTCGAAGAAGGCCGCGTCGGTGACACCCTCGGTCAGGCCGACCACATAGATGCGGCGCTTGTCGCGCAGGACGGCGTCGGCCACGGTCGGGTTGGTGACCAAGAGGTCGCGGACGTCGCTGGGCAGCTCGATGACCGCCGACTTGCCCCGCACCAGCTCGACCGTCGCGGCGCTCTGGTCGGCGGTCAGGACGATGCGGGTCACCTGCTCGCCGACCGGCGCGGGGGCCATCGGCATGACCGGCGGCGGAGTCGGACGCGAGACGCGGGCGGCGGGACGATAGACGTGCGAGCCGCCGATCGGACCGTCGGCGAAGGCCGGCGCGGTCGAGGACAGGCCCAACAGGACGGCCATGTGGACCGTCGCGATACGGCGCTTCAGGGACATTTCTGCTTTCACCGGGCGGCTCATGGGCGCACCGAGACGTTGGAGGTCTGGCCGCCCCGATTGATGCGGACGGTGGTGTCCGCGGCCGTCCTCCCGACGATGCCCGAGGGTCCGCCGAGATCGGTATAGGCGCGCAGGGCCAGGGTCACCGGACCGCCGGCCTTGGCGCGGGTCAGGGCCTCGGCCTCTGTCGGGCCGACCTCCAGGGTGGCGGTGGCCGCGACGATCGACTTGGCGTCCTTGTCGGCGGATGTGGACTGGTCCAGGGCCAGGACGCGGATGTTCTGAAGGACGGTCTCGGCCACGACGACGCGACCGCCGGCGCCGCTGTCGCCCGGAGCGGCGGTCGGGGCGTCGTGGGTCATCAGCACATCGACGCGGTCGCCGGGCAGGACGAAGCCGCCCGCCGCGGTCTCGGAGGTGACGGGCACGGCCATGGCGCGCTTGCCGGGGGTTAGGACGACGGACAGGTAGCCGCCCTCGCCGCCCCGCACGATCTTGCGGTTGGTGATCGGTTCACTGGTCAGGATCGGGTCGCGGACGATCGCGCCCTCGACGATCTTGGCGGGATCGCCGCCGATCATCTGGTCGGCGGCGCCGCTGACGGCGGCCTTGGCGGCCTCGACCTTGCCGTTCGGCGCGGCCGGGGCCGCGCCATTGGTGATGAAGGCGGGACTGATGGAGTCCGAGGGCCAGGCCTGCCAGGCGACATCGGCGGCCACCAGGCGCGTGCCGATCGGCAGGTCGCGCTTGGCCACCAGGACCTGGGTCATCGGCTTGCCCGGCGCGACGGGCGCGGCCACGGCGGCCGGAACGGCCGGCTTGCCGCCCAGCGCGCGCTGCAGGACCACGGCCAGGCCTATGGCCGAGACGGCGGCGATCAGGACGATCAGGAGGCGAACGGGGCTCATGCGCGGGCTGGAACTCTAGGGTGAGCCGCACGGCCGCCGGTCCGGCGAGCACGCACGATTCGTCAGTCAGCCTTTCTGGCCACGCTCCATGCTCACCCGCGCATGGTTAACGGCTGCTAAAAGTTTTCACCGTTCGGTAGGGAGGGCGCGTGGCAGGGTGTCGCGGGATGAGTCAGCGCGCGGCGCGGCTCAACCCGAACGAGTCTCAGGTGAGGGCGGCGGCGGCCAGGGCGCCGTGCGGAAAGGCCCACAGGGCGCCGGCGGCGATGGCGAGGCCATACGGCAGATCGCCGTCTTTGGCCGCCAGCTTGCGCAGCCAGGCCGGCCCGCCGGCCACGGCCGGGACCAGATAGCCCGAGCGCAGGGTCAGGATGGCGAAGGTCAGGACCCCGCCCGCCAGGCCGGTATAGACCAGGAACATGAAGGCGCCGGGCCAGCCCATCCACAGGGCGCAGACGGCGAACAGCTTGCCGTCGCCCCCGCCGATCCAGCCGGCGGCGAACATACCCATTCCGAGGACGAGAGCGCCGACGCCCACGGCCAGGCACAGACCGATCTGGGCCAGCGGCGCGCCGCTGACCAGGGCGGCCGGAACGAAGGCCGCGATCAGGGCCAGCGAGATCCAGTTGGGGATCGTGTAGCTGATCAGATCCTTCAGGCCGCCGATGATGGCCAGGACCGGAAAGATCAGCAGCAGCGGGATCTGGATAGCTTGCATGCTCTGGCGCCTTCTCGAATCCCCGTCGGGGACCCCTTCCGTACGGTTCATTCTGGGCGGGACGGATGAAGCAATCGTTTCCCGCGCCCCAACCTTCAAAACGAAGACCCGGCCTTCAAAACAAAGAAAAGGGCCGAGGCTTGCGCCTCGACCCTCTTCTTTTCGAGTGTTTAGCTAAGGATCAGGTGCCGCCGGCGGTCGAGACCTTGTCGGCGACGCTCTTGAACTTCGAGTTCAGGTTGGTGCCGAGGACGCTGACGCCCGAGATGATCACGACGGCGATGAGGGCAGCGATCAGGCCGTATTCGATGGCCGTGGCGCCCGATTCATCCTTCAGAAAGCGAGTGACGAACTTGGTCATGAGTAGATCTCCTAAAGTCAGAGCTGGTTGATTTGAGGCTTCAAGCCGGCTCGACTTGCTAACCCCCGAAAACACGATCAATTTGGCCCACCTCACTTAATGGCCAGTAAACACCGAATAGTTTTCAGAGATTTTCTTTTGGTTTATTTGTATTTACCGTTATCTGCTCTTAACCATGGACGCGACGAACGCGATCAACCCCTTCTGAATCAATGACTTTCTCAAGCGACGCTTGGACGCGGCCAGCCCGGCTTTAGTCTTTTGTTGACCAAACTGACCGATGCTGAGGGACGTTCGGATCCCAGATCGGAAACCTCATGCGCCACCTATCCCTCGCCATCGCCGCCGTCCTGACCCTCGCGGGCGGGGCCGCCAGCGCCCAGACGGGCGCCCTGCCGGTGAAGGCGACCTCTTTCGACCTGTCGCTCGCCGCGGGCGAAGCCACCTCCATGAGCGTGGGCGGCGTGGTGCGTGACGTGGTGATCGCCGATCCCACCATTGCCGATGTAAGCATCGTCAACGAGCGCACCCTGGTCGTGATGGGCAAGCGCCCGGGCGTCACCACCGTCATGGCCTTCGGCGCCGGCGGCGCGACCCTGACCAGCCGCCATGTGGTCGTTTCGGAGATCGGCGACGGCGGCGTGACGGTCTATCGCGGCGCGGCGGCCAACAACTATGCCTGCGGGGTCGCCCGCTGTATGCGCGTCGGCGCCGCCGGCGCGTCGGGCCCGGCCTCGGGCACGCCGTAAGCCCCTCTCCTACGCGGGCGCGCGCTCTAACCAGTTGGTAGGATCGTTCGGCTAGGGTGGCGGTCGATTGTTCCGGGGTCCGCGCGCCGCATGGCCTACCACCACATCCTCGCTCGCGCCCGACGCCGGCTGGCCCGCTTCGCCAGCCGCTTCACGCGCGCCGAGCAAGGGGCCACGGCGGTCGAGTTCGCCCTGGTCTTCATGCCCTTCCTGATGCTCATCTTCGCGATGATCGAGCTGGGCCTGGTGTTCCTGGTCTCGCTGCTGCTCGAGAACGCCATCATCGACGTGGGCCGCACCATCCGCACCGGCGAGCTCCAGACCACCGGCGGCACGGCCGACAGCTTCAAGACCGCCGTATGCAACAAGATCGGCGCGATCGGCTCGACGAGCTGCGCCACCGCCCTGCAGATCGACGTGCGCACCTATGCCGACTACTCGACCAGCAGCACCTCGGGCCTGGCCACCGGCACGGTGCCCACCACCATGCAGTGGAATCCCGGCACGTCGGGCTCGATCGTCCTGATCCGCGCCTACTACACCTGGCCGCTGGTCACGCCGCTGCTGCAGACCGGCCTGCAGAACGCCAACGGCAGGCGGATCATCTACGCCGCCACGGCCTTCACCAACGAGCCCTACGAGCCATGACCCGGCGCCCTCCCCGTTTCCGGAAGACGGTCTCCCTGGGGACCTTCTCTCTGAAGTCGTTCTGGCGCGACCGCCGCGGCGTCTCGGCCATCGAGTTCGCCCTGATCGCCCCGGTGCTGGTGCTGATGTACTGCGGCTTCGCCGAGACGACCCAGGCGATGATGGCCCAGCGACGCCTGTCGAACATCACCTCGCAGATCGGCGACCTGGTGGCCCAGGGCACCCAGACCGGTCCGTTGAAGATGACCGACATCTTCAACATCGGGAACCTGATCATGGCCCCCTACCCGACGGCCTCGCTGAAGATGTGCGTCTACAGCGTCATCTCCGACGCGACGGGCAAGGACAAGGTCGACTGGGTCCAGACCAATCCGGCCGGCGTCGGCATGACCGGTTGCCCGGCCAAGAACGCGATCGTCACCAACATCGACGTCGGCGTGCTGCCGGCCAGCCAGAGCGTCATCGTCGCGCGCGCCAGCTACGACTACACCTCGCCGATCAAGCTGGTCATGCCCACCACCATGACCTTCAAGCGCAGCTACTATCTGCGTCCACGCCGCACCGACGCGGTCGCCTGGATCAGCACGCTTTAGCGAGCCGCTCGACCAGAAGGTTGGGCATGAAGGTTCGCTCTCCCAGCCGCGACAGCGGGCGCACGCCGATCAGGCTGTTGGTCAAGAACACCGCCTCGGCCCGGTCCAGCGCCTCGATCCCGACGGCGACCGCCTCCACGGCCTCCAGCGCCATCAGCCGCGCCCGGGTGATCCCGGCCAGCGCGCCGCGGTCCAGGCGCGGAGTGAAGAGTCTGCCGCCTTCGATCCAGAACAGGTTGGCCGCCCCGGCGCAGGCGAGCTCGCCGCGATTGTTCAGCATCACCGCCTCGTCGGCGCCCGCGGCCTTGGCCTCGGCCCGGGCCAGGACGTTGTCGAGATAGCTCAGGGTCTTCAGGCGCGAGGCGGGCGAGCCCTCGTTGCGGCGCGTGGTCGCGACGATGGCGCTGGCCGGCGCGGCGGGCGGCGTCGAGGGCGCGGCCGCGGCGAACAGGCGCGGCAGCGGCGCGGCCGGGCGATCCAGCCCCCGGCCGCCCGAGCCGGCGGTCAGGGTCAGCCGCACGGCGAACCGGCCAGCGGCCGGCGCCGCCTCGCGAACACGCCGCTCGGCCTCGTCGCGGTCGAACGGCAGGCCCAGCACCGCGCAGCCGGCGGCCATCCGGTCGAGATGGGCGGCCAGACGCGGCAGCGCGCCGTCGAGGGCGAGCAGGGTCTCGAACAGGCCATCGCCCAGCAGCAGACCGCGATCATCGAGAGGCATGGCGTCGTGAGAGATCATTCGGTCAGGGCCCTCTTCAGCGCGGCGATCTTGGCCTCGGTCTCCAGTCGCTCGCCAAGCGGGTCGCTGTCGGCCACGATGCCCGCCCCCGCCCGCGCCTCCAGGGTCCAGCCCTGAGCGCCCTCGACCAGGCCGACCGTGCGGATCAGCACGCTGGAGTCGAACGCCCCGTCGAAGCCGGCCCAGAACAGGCTGCCGCAATAGGGTCCGCGCGGCGGCTCCAGGCTGGCGATGACCTTCATCGCCTGGACCTTGGGCGCCCCGGTGATCGAGCCCGGCGGGAAGCTGGCCCGCAGCAGGTCGGCGATCGTCCGGCCGCCGGCCAGCTGACCGGTCACCGTCGAGACCAGATGGTGGACGTTGGCGAAGCTCTCGACCTTGAACAGCTCCGGCGCGCGGACGCTGCCCGGCGGGCTGACCCGGGCCAGGTCGTTGCGCATCAGGTCGACGATCATCAGGTTCTCGGCCCGGTCCTTGTCGCTGGCCAGCAGCTGGGCGGCCAGGGCCTTGTCCTCGGCGGCGTCGCGGCCGCGGGGGCGCGTGCCCTTGATCGGCTGGGTCAGGATCGCCCCGTCCGCCCCGACCTTCAGAAAGCGCTCCGGCGAGTTGGAGACCAGGGCCCGGCCCGGCAGACGCCAATAGGCCGAGAACGGAGCCGGGCTCTGGCTTCGCAGCCGCGTGAACAGGTCGAACGGATCGGCGCCGGCGGCGAGCCGTCCGGTCCAGGCGCGGGCGATATTGGCCTGGAAGATCTCGCCGGTGAGCACGCGCGAAACCACCTCGGCCACGGCGGCCTCATAGGCGTCGCCGTCGGAGGCGGTGAGGTCCGGGCACAGCGGGCCTTCGAACGGCGCTTGATCGGCCGAAGCGTCCAGCCAGACCAGGGCCGCGCGGGCGCGGGCCCGCGCCTCGGCGTCCGTCTCGCCCCTGCCCACCGCCACCACCCGCCGAGCGTGATGGTCGAAGGCCAGCAGGGCCGGATAGCGGGCGCAGGTCAGGTCCGGCCAGGCAGAGCGGGAAAGGCCCAGGCGCTCGACGCGGTCGCCCAGTTCGTAGGCGGCCAGGCCAATGACGCCGCCCTGGAACGGCGGGCCCTCGAGATCGCTGGGCTGGCGGAGGCCAGTAAGGTCGGCGAGCTTGGCGAACGGGTCGACGGCGTCCTCGGCGACAAGGCTGAAGGTCTCATCGGGCTGGCGCAGCAGATACGACCACCGCCCCGCCCCGCCGGTGATCAGCGCGCAGGCGTACGGCTCGTCCCGGAACGGAGCCAGCGCCCACACCGGCTCGCGCCAGGGGGCGGTGAGGAGAGCGACGCGGCGCATGGGCGGGATGTAGCAGGCGGAGCGGTCCCCCTCCACCGCCGTTCGGCGGCCCCCCTCCCCCAAGAGGGGGAGGAGAGTTAGTGCTAAGTCTCCCGCTCTCCGCCCTTCACCGTGAACAGCCCGATCAGCCCCAGGGCCAGCAGCCCGGCGATCGGGATGAAGCCCGCGACCTGGCTGGCGAACACCTTGGTCGCCAGGGCCACCAACAGCGAGCCCAGCCACATGGTCGCGGTGCCCGACAGCGAGAACAGGCCGAAGAAGGCGGCCATGCGGTCCGGCGGGGCCAGGCGGACCAGCAGGGTCCGGCTCGAGGCGTACTGGGCGGTGACGAAGACGGCGATCAGCAGGCCCAGGCCCAGATAGATGATCTCCGGCAGGGTGCGGAACAGCGGACCGTTCCAGACGGCCGGATGGGTCGCCGCGTCCCAGGTCCACAGGTACAGGATCTTCTCGCGGCCCATGCCCAGGGTGCCCAGCAGCACCAGGATGCAGATGCCGACCTCGACCTGGATCGCCCGCTTGGGGCCCAGCGCCAGGTCCAGCTTCGGCGCGATCAGCCCGCCCAGCACGCCGAAGATCGACAGCGAGATGCCGTAGGCCAGCATTTCCAGCTCGCCCCACTTCATCAGCCCCGCCGCGAACAGGCCCCCGAAGATCAGCAGGGCGGTCATGCCG
Organism: Caulobacter sp. FV1ye6ST; assembly: GCF_058681225.1. Lineage (NCBI taxonomy): Bacteria > Pseudomonadati > Pseudomonadota > Alphaproteobacteria > Caulobacterales > Caulobacteraceae > Caulobacter > Caulobacter sp. FV1ye6ST. The sequence continues at coordinate 780,531 of NZ_CM178733.1, read as the reverse complement.
TCGCAATAGAGCATCCGCGCGCCCAGGAACTTGGCGACGTCGGCGTGGCCCTTGAGATTGCCGAAGGTGTCGAGGATCAGCTTGACCCCCTCCTTGATGGCGGCGAGCAGCGAGACGCCGGTGCGCGGGGCGTCGCGGGTCCACAGGAAGAACGGGATCGCGCCCAGCAGCATGACCGCCGCCGACAGCGGGCCGACAATGCGGCTCGGCTCGTGCTCCACCTGGCTGAGGCCGAACAGCGGCGCGGACGGCACGAATGACCACGGAACGACGCCCGGCAGCACGAAGGCCCACATCACGAAGATCAGCAGACTGACCGACAGGCCGTTGGCCAGGGCGTAGCCCAGCCCCGACAGAACCGGCTCCTGGCCCTTCTCGGACGCGCGGGCCAGCAGCGAATTGTTGAGCACGTCGCCGCAGTTATAGGCCACGCCCAGGATGATCAGGACCACGCCGACCAGATCGACCGACAGGCCGCCGGGCTTGGCCAGCCACAGGAGAAACAGCAGGGGGGCCATGATCGCCAGGATGCCGGCCATGAACGGCTTGCGCGGCCCGAACCGCTCGATCGAGGCGCCCAGGATCGGCGCCAGGGCCGCGGTCAGCAGGCCATAGACGGTGGAGATGTCGGCGACGGTCGCCTGGCCCCGGACCGGATCCCCGACCAGCACCCGCGAGAAATAGGGCGAGAAGACATAGATGGTGACCAGGATCACATAGGGGTCGCGCGAGCCCTGGTGCAGGATCCAGCTGAGCGCGCCGCGGGAGAGCTTCTGCTTGGGGGCGGGGATGAGGGTGTCATCACCCGCGACATCGCTCATGCCCGGAGGCCCACCCGCCAACTCACTCATACCGCACCCTGATGACGCTCGGTTCTCTGCCGGGACCGTAGGGTGAGGCTGGACCTTAAACGAGCGTTTGTCACCTCACCTTTCTTGTCATCCCGGCCGAAGCGAAGCGTAGAGCCGGGACCCAGGGGCGGCGCGAACAGCGCTCTGTCACCCCCTGGGTCCCTGACAGCCTCCGCGAGGCTTCCGGAATGACAAGAGAGGGTGGCTGTTACAGCAGAATATGCGCCCGGACCTGCTCGCGCGTCGCCGCATCAATCCCCACCGCCTGCTCCAGATACCCGTCCAGGCTCCCGTGCTCGGCCTTGATCACCTCGAAGGCCGCCGCCAGGTAGCGCGCCTCGACGCCCATGGCCGCGCGCATGGCGGCCTCGTCCGGACGCCGGCCGGTGAGGCCCTCGATGTGATCCATGAACATCGCCCCGCGCCGGTCGAAGCGGGTCGGGTCGTTGGTCAGCAGGTAGTCGTCGATGACATCGTCATCGGCCACGCCGGCGATGTGGTGGGTCAGCGCCGCCAGCACGCCGGTGCGGTCCTTGCCCGCCGCGCAGTGGATCAGGGCCGGTCCCTTGCCCCGCGCCAACGCCAGGAAGAAGCGGCGGAACAGGTCGATGTGCCGTTCCTTGAACGGAAGGCGGCGGTAGTACTCGTCCATGTAGTCGTGGACGGTTTCGACGGTGAGGTCCGTGCTGGTGATGAACTCCAGCCACGGATCCGTCCCCGTGACGCCCAGGTCATTGTCGATCACCTGGGCGGAGAAGCCCGTCCAGCGGCGCGAGGGCGAACGCTCGCGCTCGTTGGGCCGGCGCAGGTCGACCAGGGTGACGATGCCCATCGCCGCCATGGCCTCGAGGTCGGCGTCGGTGGCCTCGGCCTGGTGGGCCGCGCGGAACAGCACGCCCCGCTTCAGGCGCCCCGCCCCCGCGGCGTAGTCGCCGAAGTCACGGAAGTTCTCGACGCCTTGCAGCGGGATGTGGCGGGTCATTCTACTTCCTCAGCAGCGGCTGGATGCGATCCTGCAGGGGCTGGTCGACATAGGTGTGAAACAGCCACGCGAACCCATAGGCGATCGGGAAGCCGGCCAGCCACATCAGCCACTGCCAGCCGATGCCGATCGGCACCGTCTCGATCAGCTTGTGCACGGCGCTCCAATAGATCACGCCGACGAAGATGTGGGTGATGAACAGGGCGAAGGACAGCTTGGCCCCCTCCTCGATCCAGGCTTTCGGATGCTTGACCGGCAGGCGGCCGGCGCCCAGCACGATCATGGCGATGGCCAGCAGCGAGGGGGCGTCGAACAGCCAGGTGTCGGGCAGGGCATAGCGGTCCAGCGGCTGGGTGCAGACCAGCAGGGCGACGCCGCTCCACAGCAGGATCTTGGCCGCCCGTTCCGAGGGCCAGCGCATGTCGACCGCTCGCGCCAGGCAGACGCCCAGGATGAACAGCGGCAGGGCGCGCATGACGCCGTACTGGAATTGCAGGTCCGGCAGGGCGTGGTGGAAGACGTGGCGGGCGATGACCTCGAACACGCCCAGGATCGCCGCGGCGCCAAGCGGCAGGATCCAGGCATGGCGCACCTTGCTGACCGTCTTCCAGAAGAAGGGAAACAGGGCGTAACAGACGATCAGGGCCGACAGCGACCAGCTGGGCAGGTTCCAGCCGTCGCTGGTGAAGCCCCAGGCGTGGACCAGGAAGGCCTGGGCCGGCAACTGGTCCCAGGCGAAGCGGCTGGGCTTGTGGGCGTCGGTGCCGACGGTGTTGAGCAGCAGCACCAGCACGGCCAGGAAGCCCAGGACGACCAGGTGCCCCGGCCACACCCGCGCCGCGCGGCGGGCCCAGAAGCGGGCGGGCGAGATCCGCCCGGTCAGCACCGAGCCGCCATAGGCCCGGCCCAGCACATAGCCCGACAGCATCAGGAAGAAGTCGGTCGCCAGAAAGCCGCGCGAGAACACCTGGCCGAAGCGCTCGATCCGCATCGGGCTCTCGGCGCCGTAGTGGTAGACGACGATCAGCAGCGAGGCGAGGAAGCGCAGGAAATCCAGCGCGCCGCCCCGGACGGCCGCCTTGTCGGGGCGCTCCAGCACGACCGCGGCCTGCGGTTCACCAGACGGTGTTTCTGGAGGAATCTGGGAAAACGGGACGGTCACGGACCCCGCCATAACAAAGCCGGCCGCGCGGCGAAAGCCGTGTCCGGAACGTCGCCTTGCGATATGGCGTCGCGGCCACTATCTGCAACTCTTGTTGTTTCTAATAGGCCCTTCTCCATAGGATCGACCATGTCCCGCATGCCCGTCCTGTTCGTTGGCCACGGCTCGCCGATGAACGCCATCGAGGACAATGCCTGGAGCCGCGACTGGCGCCGGCTGGGCGAGACGCTGCCCCGTCCCAAGGCCGTGCTGATGATCAGCGCCCACTGGGAGACGCGCGGCGCCTCGGCGGTCAGCGCCTCGCCCGCGCCCGAAACCATCCACGATTTCGGCGGCTTCCCTCAGGCTTTGTTCGACGTCCAGTACCGCGCGCCGGGCGATCCGGCCCTGGCGGCGCGGGCGGCCGAGCTCTTGTCGCCTGATGTCGTGGTCCAGCATCCGACGCGGGGTATCGACCACGGCGCCTGGGGCGTTCTGAGGCCGATGTATCCGGACGCCGACATTCCTGTCGTGCAGCTGAGCATCGATCGCGGCCGCCCGGACCGCTGGCACTACGAGGCCGGCCGGCGACTGGCGGCCCTGCGCGACGAAGGCGTGCTGATCATGGGCAGCGGCGACATCGTCCATAACCTGCGGGCGGCCGACTTCCGCCGGCCCGAAGCGCCGGAATGGGCGGATCGCTTCAACGAGACGGCCAAGGCGCTGATCCTGGCGGGCGACCATGATCCGCTGATCGACTGGCGGAGCCTGGGGCCGGACGCGGAGATCTCGATCAACAGCGCCGAGCACTATCTGCCGCTGCTTTACGTGCTCGGAGCCCAGACGCCTGGCGAGCCGGTGAGCTTCTTCACGGATGATGTGTTCGCGGCGATCTCGATGACGGGGGTGAAGGTGGGTTAGAGCGGCGCTGTAAGTCTCTCCTCCCCCTTTGGGGGAGGTGGCGCGGCGCGAATACGCGCCGTGACGGAGGGGGACGGCGCGGACCTAAATAGCGCCGCGCTAACCCCCTCCACCGCCGTTCGGCGGTCCCCCTCCCCCAAGAGGGGGAGGAGAGTGAACCGGCCGCCTCAGATGGCCGCCGCCGCCCTCTCCGCCGCCGCCAGCCTCTCCTCCATCCCTTTCCCGTACATCCCCGAGATTCGCGCCAGCACCTCGGTCGGCGCCGTCTCCGGACGCCCAGCGTCGAACGGCGGGGCCGGCGCGTATTCCACCGCCAGCTGGATCCCCTGCGCCACCGCCTCGCCGGCCAGCTCCGCCACGACCGTCAACGCAAAGTCGATGCCCGCCGTCACCCCGCCGCCGGTGATGTAACGGCCGTCCCGCGCCACCCGCGAGGAATCGGGAATGGCACCGAACAGCGCCAACTGGTCGCGCCAGGCCCAGTGGCACGCCGCCCGCCTGCCCTTCAGCAGCCCCGCCGCGCCCAGCACCAGCGAGCCCGTGCAGACCGAGGTCACATACCGCGCCCCGTCCGCCAGCCGCCGGATCTCCGCGATGAAGTCCCTGTCGCCCATGGCCTGGGTCGTCCCGAACCCGCCCGGCACAAGCAGCACGTCGCAGGCCTCGATGTCCGACAGTTTCGGCAGGTGCGCGAACACCAGGCCGTCGGCCTCGATCTCGCCGCCGGCCAGGCTGGCCACGGTCACCTTGGCGCCGGGCAGGCGGCACAGGATCTGGTGCGGGCCGGTGAAGTCCAGGTGCGTGACGCCCGGGAAGATGGCGATCACGATTTGCAAAGAAGGGGTTTGGGACTGGCTCATGCGATGGTCTCCGTCATGATTGCGTGGAGACCATGGTTCGGTTAGCGTCCGTCCGAAATGACATAGTTCCCACGGTTTCAGCCAAGGCCTTCGTCATGCCCCGCGCGATCGGCTTCCTGGTCTATCCAGGCTTCCAGCTTCTGGACGCCACCGGACCCATCGCGGCCTTCGAGATCGCCGGGCGGTTCTCGCCGGGCGCTTACAGTCTTCATGTCCTGTCGCTGCGCGGCGAGCCGACGCCCAGTTCGTCGGGCGTGACAATCCAGACCACCGCCCTGGCCGAGGCGCCGCGCCTCGACACCCTGATCATCTCGGGCGGCGACGGGGTGAAGGTCCCGGCCACCTGCCCCGAGACCCTGGCCTTCGTCCGTCAGACCGCGCGCGACGCCCGGCGTGTGGCCAGCGTCTGCTCCGGCGCCTATGTCCTGGCCGAGGCGGGCCTGCTGGAGGGCAAGCGCGCCACCACCCACTGGAGCCGGACCAAGGACTTCCAGCGCCGCTATCCGGGCGTGAAGCTGGAGCCCGACCGCATCTGGATCCAGGACGGGGCGGTGTGGAGTTCAGCGGGCATCACCGCCGGCATCGACCTGTCGCTGGCCCTGATCGGCGCCGACGAAGGCGAGGCCGTCGCCCGCCGCACGGCCCAGCAGTTGGTCGTCTATCATCACCGTCCCGGCGGCCAGTCGCAGTTCTCGGCCCTGATCGACCTGCGTCCCGGGCGGTTCGATACCTTGCTGTCCTGGGCCCGGCAGAACCTGGCCCAGTCCCTCTCGGTAGAGCAATTGGCCGAGCGCGCCGCCATGAGCCCGCGCAACTTCGCCCGCCTGTTCGCCCAGGAGACCGGCGTCACCCCCGCCAAGGCCGTCGAGCGCCTGCGGGTCGAGGCCGCCCGCGCCCTGCTGGACAGCCAGCCGCTGCAGGTCGAAGACGTGGCGCTGGAGACCGGGTTCGGCGACTCCGAGCGGATGCGCCGGGCCTTCATCCGCGCCTTCGGCCAGCCGCCCCAGGCGCTGCGCCGCTCGGCGAAGAGCCTGTGAAGCGCGCCGCCTGACACAGGCCGGCAACAATGCACATCGATCTTGCGCTGGTCGGGGGACATCACTGTTCTAGATCTGGAGCACCACATGACCTTCGCGAAGATGCTGGGCGTCACCACCCTGGCCGTCGCCACCCTCGCCCTGGCTATCCCCACCGCCGTCACCGCCGCCCCGCACCACAATCGCCCGCACAAGGTGAAGGTCTGCAAGTGGGAGCGCCACCACGGCAAGAAGATGAAGGTCTGCCACTGGGTGACCCGCCGCTAGTCGCGGCGAGCGCGGCCGTACATTCGGACATCGCCACGCAACATCGCGACGGGATCATGCGTTTCCGGATCGAGGGACTATTCGATCTTGGAGCACATCATGCCCGTCGCGAAACTGCTGGGCGCTGTCGCCCTGGCGGCCGCCACCCTGGCCCTGACCGTCCCGTCCTCGGCCGGCGCCTTCGACCGATACGATCGCCACGATCGCTATGATCATCGATACGACCGCCATCACGCGCGCCATGACCGCGTGCGCTATGAGCGCGGTCGACACTATCGCCCCCACAAGGTGCGGGTGTGCCGCCCCGAGTGGCGTCATCATCACCGGGTGACCGTCTGCCGCTACGTCTGGCGCTAGGGTCGCAGGCCGCCCGCCCGAGCGGCGGGCGGCCTCGCCCTCCCCACAAGCCTCCACCCTTGGCCCGGGCGCCGGATCGGTCCAGGCTGGACGCCATGCTCTATCTCGTCATCAAGGCCACCGTCTCGGGGGTGATCGTCGCCGCCGTGTCGGAGATCGCCAAGCGCTATCCGGGCCTGGGCGGGTTGGTCGCCTCGCTGCCGCTGGTCTCGGTGCTGGGCATGATCTGGCTGTGGCGCGACACCCATGATCCCGCGCGATTGGCGGCCCATGCCAGCGGCACCTTCTGGTTCGTGCTGCCTTCGCTGCCGATGTTCCTGCTGATCCCGGCGATGCTGAAGCGCGGCGCGCCGTTCTGGACGGCGCTGTTGGCGGGGTGCCTGCTGACCATGGCGCTTTACGCGGCGATGGTCTGGGCGGGGCCGAAGCTGGGCTTGAAGCTTTAGCTCAACCTCTGGACGCGCCAAACACCTCCCGATAGCCTTTCGCCGTTCGCGGAGGGGTCATGCGCGGTCCGAACCATATCCTGCCGGCGCTGGCGGCGCTGGTCCTGCTGTCGCTCGGCGGGTTGGCGCGGGCCGCGCCGTGCGAGCAGCGCTCGCCGACGGTGTTCGCCCTCAGCGGCGAGACCAATCCCGCCATGGCCGACTGCGTGGCCGCCAAGCTGCGGCCGACCACGACCGAGCTGGTCGTCGACAGCCCGGGCGGCCCCAGCGGCGTGGCCATGGACATCGCCGAGCGCCTCTCGGGCTTGGGCGACCTGACGATCCGGGTCGACGGCGAGTGCGCCTCGTCCTGCGCCAACTATTTCCTGCCGCTGGGCCGCCGCCTGCTGGTCGGGCGCCAGGCGATCATCATGGTCCATGGCGGCATGGATCCCGCCCAGGTCGCCAAGGTCGCCCCGGGCGAAAAGGCCGCGATCCGGGCCCTGGCCGACAAGCAGCTGGCCTTCGCGCGCCGCCACAAGATCCCGCCAGGCTGGCTGCTGTACCGCACGGCGGCGGCGCCCACGCGGGTCGACGGCCTGGACGGCGCCTATCGCTGGCGGACGAAGCCCGAGGCCGAACTTTATCTGGTCGAGGCGCCGATGCTACGCTCGTGCCTGCCGGGTCTGGACGTCACCGCCTACGAGACCTGGCTGAAGAGCCAACTGACCCCGGAACGGATCGCACGCCTCAAGAAGAACCGCATCGCCGCCACCGGCACGGTCATCTGCAACGGGCAGGGGTGGTAGGCGGCTGACCTCGGGCAACGCCGCCCCCTACCCCCTGGCCTCCAGCCGCGCCGTCAGCGCGGTCATCTGGGCCTCGAGCCGTCCCAGCGCCTCGGCGTGCTGCTTGCTCAGGGCGACGATGTCGCGCTCGCGCAAGGCGTCCAGCTTGTCGTGCAGGTGCATGATCTCCAGCTCGGCCCGCAGGTTGACGACATAGTCGTGCTCGGCGTTCTGGCGATCCTTCAGCGCCTGGCGGTTCTGGCTCATCATGATCACCGGGGCCTGCAGCGCCGCGACCGTGGACAGCAGCAGGTTGAGGAAGATGAACGGATAGGGGTCGAAGGCCAGGTTCAGCGGCTTGAGCACCACATTGGCGGCCGTCCATAGCAGCAGGGCCGCGCTGAAGCCGCCGATGAAGGCCCAAGAGCCGCCGACCGCCGCCACCTTGTCGGCCAACCGGTCCCAGAACGAGCGGTCGTCATTGACCAGGACCGAATTCAGGCCGGTCGGCGCCTCGGCGCAGATCAGGTCGATGACGCTCTTCTGGACCTCGTTCAGTCGCCCGTAGGGAACCGACAGAAGTTCGCGGGACAGCTGGTCGAGGCGTTCGTCGATATTCATGGGCGGACTCTTGGGCGGGTGAAGGCAGGGGCATCGGCTAAGCCGGCGCGCAAGGCCAGCTTAAGCGTCATCACCCGGTGATTGACAGGCCCGCCTTCGCAAGGCGACGCTCGCCGGGTCGGGTGGGGCCGACCTCAAGTCAAACCGATCGATGGAGACGACAGATGGCCCATAAGTTCGTGATCAAGAAGAACAAGGCGGGCGAGTTCGTCGCCTACTTCACCTACAACAGCGAAACCATCTTCTGGACCGAGGGCTACGCGTCGAAGGCCTCGGCCAAGAACGCCATCGAGTCGATCCTGAAGAACGGCCCGGGCGCCGAGATCGACGACCAGACCCTGGCGGACTGATAGATGCTCCCCCGCGATGCGGGGGAGCTGTCGGCGGAGCCGACTGAGGGGGCGAGCTGGACGTTGGCCGAGCTTGCCCCCTCCGGCCCTCTGGGCCACCTCCCCCGCATCGCGGGGGAGGATCTTTCAGAGACACCTTGACCCCTTCGGCTCCTGGCCTTCTGATCATTGATAACAATGATACGGGAGGGAGCCGTCATGCCGGCCAACGGGCGCAAGAGCATCTTCATCACCGGGGCCGCCAGCGGTATCGGCCTGGCCTGCGCCAAGCGCTTCGCCGCGGCGGGCTGGTTCATCGGGCTGTCGGACATCGACAAGACCGGGCTGAAGGCCGCCCTGCAGGCGATCGGACCGGAGAACGGCTCCATCCATCCGCTGGACGTCCGCGACCGCGACGGCTGGGCCAACGCCCTGGGTGAATTCGGGCGCGAGACCGACGGCAAGGCCGATGTGTTGCTGAACAACGCCGGGGTCGCGCGGTTCGGGGTGTTGGAGGACCTGTCCGACGCCGACTGCGACATCCAGATCGACGTCAACATCAAGGGCGTGATCAACGGCGCCCGCGCGGGCCTGCCGCTGCTGCGGGCGGCCGGCGGACGGCTGATCAACATCGCCTCGTGCGCCGGGCTTTACGGCTCGCCGAAGCTGGCGGTCTATTCGGCCACCAAGTTCGCGGTGCGCGGCCTGTCCGAGGCCCTGGACGTCGAATACGCCCGGCACGGGGTCAGCGTCGCCTGCGTCATGCCGTGGTTCGTCGAGACGCCGATACTGAACGCCGGGGCCTCAGGCTCCAACGAGCACATGGCCGACGCCCTGCGGGCGGGCGGACTGGAGGTCTATCCCGTCGAGGACGCCGCCCAGGCGGTGTGGGACGCGGCGCACGGCAAGCAGCTGCACTACTTCGTGGGCAAGCGGGCGAAGCAGATGCGCTTCGCCACCAGCCACATGCCCAATGCGGTCAGGAAGCAGCTCCGCTCCCGGCCCCTACTGTCGTCTTGAGGCCTTCCAGCGGCGCGCGGTCGGACGAGACCGGGATCGCCTTGGTCGAGGCCGGGGCCTTGGCCGACGTCGCCAAGGCCGGCGTCGTCTTGGCGGCCGTGGCGATCGGGGCGGAGGCCGGCTCGGTGACCGCCGCGCCGATCGGTCCGCCCATGCCCGGAGCGTTCGTCGAGGCGGGCTCGACGCGACCCAGGGCGCTGGCGGCGTAGACCACCGGCGGACGGCCGTCAGCCGTCAAGCTGGCGATCTCGGACGGCGCGATGTCGTCGGCGCTCGGCAGGCGCGAGGGCGCGTAGTTGGACACCCCACCGCGGCCGAAGCGATAGAAGATGTGCATGCCGACCTGGGCGACGCGCAGCAGGCGCGGACCCCAGCCGGGCGAAACGTTGGTCGTGTGGAAGTGCGTGGCCGCGCCGACCTCGCTGGGCATCGAGCCCGCCAGGGTGCGCGAGGCGATCTTGCGGGCCCGGGCCCAGGCGCCGACGTCGCGGGCGCGGCGCATCGAGCCGTCGCAGGCGAAGCTGAACTGGCAGCCCGTGCGGTTGACCGCGCCTTGGAAGACCACGCCGCAGATCGACTTCGGGAAGGCCGGATGGCGCACGCGGTTCATCACCACCTGGGCCACGGCCGCCTGGCCGCTGGGGGTCTCGCCCCGGGCTTCATAATAGACGGCGTCGGCCAGGCATTCGAGCTCGCGCGAACTCTCCAGGGCGTTGCCCAGTTGGAACGGGGAGCTCCCCCCGACGTTGAATGCGGAGCCGAAGCTGGCGCGCAGCATCAACGGACCGGTGCGGCCGCTCTGGCCGGGCAGCAGGTTCGAGCCGGCGCTGTCGAGACGGGCGGCCAACTGCTGGGTCTGACGGTCGCTGCGTTCGACCGCGGCGAAGAGATAGGGATCATGACGCTTGGCCACGGCAAGGGCGCCGGGGTCCATACGCGTAGAAGCGCTGAGCATCGCCGCTTCGGAGAAGTTCCCCGAAGCGCCTTCCGCCAATCGGGCGACGCGGGCATGGGTTGAGGCCGATTGAGCCAGACCACCCAGCAGGTAAACGCCGCCCAGAGCCAGACCCGTGATGGATCCGACCAATACGGCGCCGACCAGCCCGCGCGCATCCGCGCGCGTCTGCGACTTGATATACAAAACTCGTGTCCTGCGCGGCGAGGGCGCTCGGGCCCCCCGACAAAAACCGCCCCGAAACCCCCGGTAAATCCACTGCGGGGAGCGCTTCGAAGCGGAGACCCGGCCGTATCACGATGTGGCCAAGGTCCTGCTTGTAGCGGCTTATGACGTATCCGTGACCGACTCGCAAGCACTTGCTGCGCTGCAACATGCCCACTGCGCTCAGAAGTCGCACAGTTGAAAGGTTAACGCGTTGAATCATCGCGAAAAGCTGGACGATCAAGAGCGTCGTTTTTTTGGAGACGGAAACGCCTTGTCGCACCTGTGTTCGCCGATTTCTGAACCGCCTTCGGCGGCGCCGCATCGTTACTCGACGAGGACATAAACCTTAATATTCGCGCCGGACGAAGACTCAGAACACGGAGCTTCGCCCAGCCCAAACCGCCCCCTACTTTCCCCTCACCAGCCGCCGCCCCTCGACGAACAGCTTGGTCAAATAGACACCCGCCGCGACGACCATCATGACCTTGAAGGACAGGTCGACGGTCTCCTGCAGGCGGACCAGATTCTCGCCCGGCGCGGTGGGGAGCATCAGGGTGATCAGCGGCTGGGCCGGCCACAGGATGGCGACCAGGGCCAGGCCGCCCAGCGAACAGATCAGCTCCAGGCTGGCGCGCGGCCGCACCCAGCCCGGCTTGACCACCACGATCAGGGACGAGAGCGCCTGCGCCACCGAAAAGGCCAGGATCGGCCAGTACAGCGCCTTCAGCACCGGGCTCAGCGCGATCCCGACGTCGCCGCCATTATGAACGAGCGCCCCCATCGGGAACGGCAGCAGCCGGGTCCACCAGGCGATGAACAGCAGGGTGACGATCAGCTCGAACAGCCCCTCGAAGCGGCTCTTCACGAACAGCCCCTTGCCCTGCGGGATGTGCGGCAGGTCGCTGGCCTTCCACTGGCTGAAGTCGCCCAGCCTGATCCAGCCGCGCTCGACCGCCGCGCCGACCAGGGTGGCGCAGCCGATCAGGGTGAGCGCCGAGGCGATGAAGTCGTTGACCACGCCGCTGATCGTGTGCGGCCCGCCCTGCCCCGTGACCAGCAGGATCCCCGCCGGGATGATCGCGGCGATCGCGGCGATGGCCAGCAGCACCTTCACGCCGAATTCCCAGAACGGATAGAGCTCCGGCCCGATCAGGGCGGTGCGGGGGCCATAGCGGCCGGCCACGGCGATCGGGTGGCCTATGTCGCGCAGCAGGGCCTCGATCTCGCGCTTGTCGAGCGGACGGCGAAGAACGGCCTCCTGCTCCTCGACGCGGTTCATGATCAGGTCGCGCAGCTCGGCGATGATGTCCTGGCGCTGGTCCTTGGGCAGGAGAGCCGAAACGGCGGCGAGGTAACGATCGATCAGATCGCTCATGGTCTTGTCCCCTTGAGAGTGAGAGGCCGGCTTCACAGCAGCGGCTCGAGGGCGGCGTTGATCGCGCGCCATTCGTCGGCGAGGCGGGCCAGCACGCGCCGCCCCTCGTCCGACAACTGGTAGAAACGCTTCTTGCGCTTGTCTTCCTCGCGCCATTCGCTGGCCAGCAGCCCCTGGGTCTCCAGCCGGCGCAGCATCGGATAGAGCGCGCCTTCGTCGATCTCCACGCCCACGACCCGCAGGGCCTGGCGCAGGCTGTAGCCGTAGCGCTCCTCCCGCAGCTGGGCGAGGACGGCCAGGATCAGGCTCCCCCGCCGCAGCTCCTGGCGGAGCGATTCGAAGATGTCGGTGTCAGTCGGCATTGAGTGTGCGTCGCATAGTGTGTGGCACATGGTGTGTGATACACACTGTATGACATACAGTACATACCGGAGTCAACGGCCAAGGAACGCCGGTCGGCTTCGCGGCTTTTCTCCGGCGAACGAGACGGAGGCTTTCGAATGCTCGGCGACCAGGACGCCCAGGCCACGGTGGCGGTGACGGACTTGAAGACGGCGCGGCCGTTCTATGAGGAGGTCCTGGGCCTCAAGCCCCTCCCCTCGGACCAACCCCGCGTCCAGGCCTTCCAGGCCGGCAAATCGCTGGTGCTGGTCTACGAGTCCCAGTTCGCCGGCGGCAACAAGGCCACGGTGCTGACCTGGGCGCTGGGCGAGACTTTCGACTCGGCGGTGGAAATGCTGAGAGGCCGGGGCGTCGTCTTCGAGCGCTATGACCTGCCGGGCATGAGCCGCGACGGCGACGTTCATTTGTCCGGCGGGATGCGGGTCGTCTGGTTCAAGGACCCGGACGGCAACATCCTCAGCCTCGGCAACTACTGAACCCCGCGATGACGGACCTCGGCCGCTTCGTCGAAGCCCAGACCGCCACCTATGACACCGCCCTCGCCGAGTTGAAGCGCGGCCGGAAGACCAGCCACTGGATGTGGTTCGTGTTCCCGCAGGTCGCCGGCCTGGGCCGCGGCCCGACCGCCCGCTTCTACGCCATCGCCGACCTCGACGAGGCCCGCGCCTATCTGGCCCACCCCGTGCTGGGGCGGCGCCTGATCGAGGCGGTCGAGGCTATCCTGGCCCTGCCCAGCCGCGACGCCCAAGCCGTGTTCGGATCACCCGACGACCTGAAGCTCCGCTCGTCCCTGACCCTGTTCCAGGCCGCCGCGCCGGACGAACCGCGCTTCCGGAACGCGCTGGACAAGTACTTCGCCGGCGCGCCCGATCCGCTGACGCTGGCCCGGCTTTAAAAACATCCCTGAGTTGACACTCGAAAGAATTCGCGTCAGCTTCACGACCGTACCGGGGGCGTGAATTCCGATGTGTCGACGGACGCACGACGTCCTAGCGCGCCTGTTTCCGCACGTCCGTTTGTCTCGTCGCGTAGGCCTGCAACCGGGGCGCACATGTCGCTGAAGCCGATCGCCGACTATGCCGAATATGGCCTGCTGATCTGGCTGGCCGTGATCGCGGCCGTGTTGCTGCTGAAGGGCTTCTCCGGCGGAGACGTCCGGGGGCTGATCGTCAATCCCAAGACCGGCGGCGTGTCGCCCGCGCGGCTGCAGGCCCTGGGCGTCGTGGTCGCCTTCGCCGTCTGGTACGCGACCCTGGGGCTGCAGGCGATCTCGGCCCATGCCGACAAGCTGCCCGAACTTCCGACCGAGGCGCTCTCGATCCTGGCCGCCAGCCTCGGCGTGCACATCGGCGGCAAGTTCTATGAACGCACCTGAGGGGGAAGCATCATGATCAACACGCCGTGGGGCCTCTTAGCCTACGTCGTCGGCATCGGCGTCGTCGCCATCATCCTGAGCTTCGCGGCCGTGGTCGCCTGGCGGCTGGCCACCAAGCGGGGCGAGCTGGACGGGCTGATCGCCGAGATCCCGTCGGAGACGGCGCTGAAGGCGGCCCTGGTCGCGGCCGTCACCGCCGCCGGCGGCCAGGCCCCGACCGCCGACGCCGTGGCCGCCGCCGTCCGCCGCGTGCCGGTCAAGGCCAGCCTGTCGCGCTTCCAGTTCCTGATCTTCACCTTCGTGGTGGCCGGGCTGTTCCTGCTGCTGTCGATCGAGGCCGGGGCCTTCGTCGAGGTGCCGCCGACCGTGCTGGGCCTGATCGGCATCAGCGGCGGCAGCTTCATCATCTCCAAGGGCATCTCCAGCAACAGCAGCGGCGGCACGGGCGGCCAGGCCAACACCGGCGACACGACCCAGACCTGACCCCGCCCTGATCCCTGCCCTGATCCCTGAACGGGAGAGACCGACATGATCCGCTCGCTCTTGAGCGCCGCGATCCTGGCGCTGACGCCCGCCCTCGCGTTCGCTCAAGCCACGCCGCCGGGGACGCCGCGGAAGGGCGCAAGGGCCGATCCGGCCCCGGCCGCCTGCCTGGCCCGCTTCGCCCAGGTCGGCCTGCCCCGTCATCGCGGCGACGACGAACTGGCCAAGCAGATCCTGATCTGCCGCGACGGCTACGCCGTGTCGTTCAACAAGGAGACGCGCAATCCCGACTGGGTGATCGAGCGGCTGTCGCCCGCCGCCCTGACCGGGACCGCCAAGCGTGCCGACAACTTCCGCGCCGATCCCGACGCCAAGGGCTTCAGCCCGACGCCGCAGGACTATACCGACCCGGCCAATCCCCGTGATCGCGGCCATCAGGCCCCGGCGGCCGACTTCAAGTCCAGCCAGCCCCAGACCGACGACAGCTTCTACATGAGCAACATGTCGCCGCAGGTGGGAGCCGGCTTCAACCGCGCCCAGTGGCGGTTCCTGGAGGAGGACGTGCGCGCGGCCGTGCTGTGCGGCGGCCACCAGGACGTGATCGTGATCACCGGCCCGATCTACGGCTCCAGCGCCCTGTGGATCGGCAAGGGCCCGTACAAGATCCTGTCGCCGGCCGCCTACTTCAAGGTGCTGTACGACGTGACGCGCGGCCGGGCGATCGGCTTCCGCCTCGACAACAAGGCCTACAAGAAGACCCCGTCCGACAAGTTCATCGTCCCGATCAGCCAACTCGAGGTCGAGACCGGCCTCGATTTCCTGACCGCCCTCCCCCGCCGCGACCAGAACATCCTGGAGAGCAGCAAGGGCAGTTTCTGGGGACACGGGCAGGGCTGCGCGAACGCGGTGAAGGACTGACCCTTTCCTGAATGGACAGAAACGCGCCGGCGGCGCGGGAGACGACAATGATCCAGCTCGACATCAGCGTCAGTGGCGCTCCCCAGGTGAAGGGGAGCAAGTGGAGCGCGAAGGTCCATGGCTCGACCGAGCCGGCCTTCCTGGTGGGCGAGACCGTGGCGTTCAAGGACGGCGACGGCCAGCATCGCGGCCTCTATCAACCCAGCCTGAGCAAGCTGCCCAAGCTCTACTACGATCGTCAGGCGGCGGCGGCCTCGATCGGCCTCTGGGCGCACTTCATGTGGCCGACGGTCACCGCGGAGGGCGGCGGGCATCATCTGGTGCTCAACACCTATGACCGGGCCCGCTTCACCTTCGGCTTCTATCAGCTGGCGGCGCACACGCCCAAGGACAACCTCATCCTGCTGTTCCGCGCGCTGCTGAAGCTGCCCAAGGCGGCGGACTATTTCCCCGACCTGCATCTGGTCGACGGCAAGGTCTGGCGGACGGACGACGCGACATCGTATTCGCTCGAGGCCGAGACCCAGGTCCATCGCCCCAACGGCAAGGTCGAGACCCAGCTGGTCGGGTTCATGAGCTATCTCAACCCCGACACCACCACGGCGGGCGAGACCGAGGTCCGCAACGGCGCCAAGCTGATGCACTGGCTGCTGAACGACCCGCTGGCGATCGACGCCTCGGTCAAGGTCGCCTCAGGCATCATGCGCCGCAAGGTCCAGGCCGCGGCCAACCGTTACGGCCTGGTCGGCAAGGACCCCCGGCTGGCCATCTGGGCGTCCGACATCACCCACCAGGGCCGGGGCGTGGACAAGATCGCCGCCGCCCTGGCCCGACCCACCCTGGCGGCGCAGCTGACCGCCCTGTCGGCCATCGGCTCCGACACCTATCCGGCGCGCTGCACGACCGTCGCCGCCAAGATCGCCCAGCTGCACACCGAGGCGGTGTTCGACGGCGTCACCCTCGGCGACGCCAAGCTGCCGCTAAGCTAGGCGGACCCCGGTCGGCCGCCCGGGACCGGAGCGGCCGGAAGCTCAACCGAGCATTGTCCGCCGCTTGGGAACATGCTGTGTTTGGGCATGGTCCTGCTCGCCCCCTTCGCCCTTGCCGCCGCCCTCGCCGCCCAGACCGCGCCGGGTCAAGCGGCGGCCGACCTCAAGACCGAGGTCGCGGCCGTCGCCGACATGCTGTTCACCGGCAAGAACGATCCCTCGCTCTGCAAGCCGGTCGAGGCCCGGCTGGCGCGGATCGAGGCCGATCCCGGGCTGAAGGACCTGCCCTCGCCCTTCCAGCGCGTGGCCCTGCTGATGGTGCTGGCCTGCGCCAAGGCGGATTCGCCCACCGCGCTGTCGGCCGCCACGCGCCTGGCGCCGATCGCCCAGGACCCTGGCGAGATTCAGGCCGCCAACTGGACGCTGCTACGGGACGGCGAGCGCCGGCGCGACGCCAAGACTTTCATCGGCGCGGTCGGCCGCCTGATCGACGTGGACGCGAGCGTCTTCGCCGACACCGATCCGCGCGCCTTCGGCTGGGCGACCGAGCGCGCCCGGGGCGATGCGGCCCTGACCGCCGACCTGCTCACCCACCTGCGCGCGGTGCCGTGGCGCGACGCCGCCGGCCGCGACGCCGTCGACAACGGCTGGGCCCAGTCCCTGGCGCGCCTCGCCGTCGAGGACGGCGACAGGACCAAGGCTCTCGCCCTGCTGGACCGCACGACGGACCCGCTCGCGCTGCTCGACGTGGCCCAGGATCGCCGCTTCGAGAAGATCTGGCCCGAGATGGAGGCCGCCGGCCGCTTCGACTGGCTCAAGGTCCAGACGATCGACCTGGAGCGCTGGCGCGACGCGCGTCGTCGCCAGCCCGAGCTGCTGATGAACGTCGCCGGCGAAATCGACGCCCTTCGCGCGCTCGGCCGGTATGACGAGGCCTTGGTCCTGGGCGAGGACCACGTCCGCCGCCTGAAGGCCGGGGAGAAATTCGAGGACGCCGACGCCCAGCGCTCGTGGATGCTCAACAGCCACGCCTACACCCTGTCCGCCCTCGGCCGTTACGAGGACGCCGACAGGATCATGGTCGAGGCCGAGGGCAAGGACGGAGTCAGCCAGCGCATCAACCGGGCCGAGCTACTGATCGACGCCGGCCAGGCCGCGCGGGCGCTGAAGGTGCTCGACTCGGTCAAGGAGAAGCAAAGCTCGCCTTTCGGCCTTATGTGGCGCGACGCGGGCCTAGCCTGCGCCAAGGCCCAGTTGGGCGACCTGGCCGCCGCCCGCGCCATGGCCCAGACGATGGTCGCGCGCTGGAAGGACAATGGCGGCGCGGTCACCAAGGCCCAGGTCTGCGCCGAGCAGCTCGACGAAGCCGCCGCCCTCTATGTCCAGCGGCTCGACGACCCGGTCACCCGCGGCGTAGCGCTGGAGGCTTTCCGCACGGCCCGCCCGCCGCCTGGCGAGTCCGCCTATGAAAAGACCTTCCGCGCCCGCCTCAAGAGCGTTCAGGCCCGCCCCGAGGTCCAGGCCGCCGTCGCCCGCTGGGGCCGCGTGCTGACCGTGCCGCTGGCAGGAACCTACTGGGGACGGATCTAGCACCGCCCCTCCCGCCAGGCTGCTGCCACTCCGCGTCAGCAGGCCCACTAGCCGTGAGCCTCGCGGGTCCCTAACTTGGGGCCATGCCTCGCACCCCCGACACCGCGCCTCTTGGGGGCGTTTCCGACGTCTCGACGCCCTTCGTCTTGGATGTCGTCCAGGACGTCGCCGACGCCGCCATGCCCATGCTGTGGACCCCGCACCGCCCCGCGCGGCCGGACAAGTCCGAGGGCGGTAAAAAGTTCAAGCTGGTCTCCGACTACCAGCCGGCCGGCGACCAGCCGACGGCGATCAAGGAACTGGTCGACGGCATCAACGCCCGCGACCAGGATCAGGTGCTGCTGGGCGTCACGGGCTCGGGCAAGACCTTCACCATGGCCCAGGTCATCGCCGCCACCCAGCGCCCGGCGCTGATCCTGGCCCCGAACAAGACCCTGGCCGCCCAGCTCTACAGCGAGATGAAGTCGTTCTTTCCGGAGAACGCGGTCGAGTACTTCGTCAGCTATTACGACTACTACCAGCCGGAGGCCTATGTGCCCCGGACCGACACCTATATCGAGAAGGACAGCTCCATCAACGAGCAGATCGACCGGATGCGCCACTCGGCCACCCGGGCGATCCTGGAGCGCGACGACGTCATCGTCGTGGCCTCGGTCAGCTGCATCTACGGCATCGGCTCGGTCGAGACCTACACGGCCATGACCTTCACCCTGACGGTCGGCGACCGGGTGGACGAGAAGCAGCTGATCGCCGACCTGGTGGCCCAGCAGTACAAGCGCAACGAGGTGGCCTTCGAGCGCGGCACGTTCCGCCGCCGGGGCGACACCATCGAGATCTTCCCCGCCCACTATGAGGACCGCGCCTGGCGCGTGACCCTGTTCGGCGACGAGGTCGAGGCGATCTCCGAGTTCGACACCATGACCGGCAAGAAGACCGCCGACATGGAGACCATCAAGGTCTACGCCAACAGCCACCACGTCACCCCGCGCCCGACCCTGCGCCAGGCGATCATCGCCATCCGCGCCGAGCTGAAGGAGCGCCTGGCCTGGATGTACGAGAACGGCAAGCTGCTGGAGGCCCAGCGCCTGGAGCAGCGCACCAATTTCGACCTGGAGATGATCGAGACCACCGGCTCGTGCGCCGGCATCGAGAACTACAGCCGCTACCTCTCCGGCCGCCAGCCGGGCGAGCCGCCGCCGACCTTCTTCGAATATATCCCCGACAACGCCCTGCTGTTCACCGACGAGAGCCACCAGACGGTTCCGCAGATCGGCGCCATGTACAAGGGCGACCGCAATCGCAAATGGACCCTCGCCGAGTACGGCTTCCGCCTGCCCAGCGCGCTCGACAACCGCCCCCTCAAGTTCGAGGAGTGGGACGCCATGCGGCCGCAGACGGTGCACGTCAGCGCCACCCCCGCCTCGTGGGAAATGGAGCGGGCCGGCGGCGTCTTCGCCGAGCAGGTGATCCGTCCCACCGGCCTGATCGACCCGCCGGTCGAGGTGCGCCCGGTCGCCAAGGACGGCGCCAGCCAGGTCGACGACGTGGTCGACGAGATCCGCCAGACCATCAAGAAGGGCTACCGCACCCTGGTCACCGTCCTGACCAAGAAGATGGCCGAGGACCTGACCGAGTACCTGACCGAACAGGGCATCCGCGTCCGCTACATGCACTCCGACGTCGACACCCTGGAGCGCATCGAGATCATCCGCGAGCTGCGGATGGGCAATATCGACGTGCTGGTCGGCATCAACCTGCTGCGCGAGGGCCTGGACATCCCCGAGTGCGGCTTCGTGGCCATTCTCGACGCCGACAAGGAAGGCTTCCTGCGCTCGGAGACCTCGCTGATCCAGACCATCGGCCGCGCCGCGCGCAACGTCGACGGCAAGGTCGTGCTCTATGCCGACCGGATCACCGGCTCGATGGAGCGGGCCATGGCCGAGACCGCCCGCCGCCGCGAGAAGCAGCACGCCTATAACCTCGAGCACGGCATCACGCCCGAGAGCGTCAAGCGCGACATCAAGGACATCCTCAACAGCCCCTACGAGCGCGGCGACCGCGTTCTGGTCCCCATGGGCATGTCCGAGACCGACGACCGCCCATTCAGCGGCGACAACTTCAAGGCCGCGCTCAAGGACCTGGAGGCCAAGATGCGCGAGGCCGCCGCCAACCTCGAGTTCGAGACCGCCGCGCGCCTGCGCGACGAGATCAAGCGCATGAAGCTGATGGACCTGGAATTCGCCAACGAGGTCCTGGCCGCGACGGGGGACGAGGTCGACAAGTCGGCGCCGAAGCGCCTGCGGGCCGAGATCCGCCAGGAGAAGGCCGAGGAGTTCCGCAAGAAGCGGAAGTAGCACGGCCGAGGATAAACTCCGAGCCGGAGGGGGCCAGCTGGACACATGCCGCGCGGGCTCCCCTCTCCCCATTGTGGGAGAGGGGAACCGGCGAAGCCGGTGGAGGAGGTCAGCGCTCGCCTACCAGCCCTTCATCGTGTCGTAGTTGTCGCTGAAGATGATGTTGTAGACGATCCACTTCGCGCCATTGTCATAGGCCTGGAAGCGCATGAACAAAGGCGCGCTCTCCAGCCGCGCCATATAGACCGCCACGACGAAGCCGTCCGCCGGCCTGCTCGTGCCCACCAGCTGCCAGTCTCGCAGCCCGCCGTAATAGCGCAGGCCGTTCTCGGTCCCGGCGACGGCCTGCTCGAGCTCCGCCTGCTTCTTGCTCATCAGGGTGCCGGCGAAGGCTTGCGTGTAGGCTTCGGAGACCTTGCCGGCCTTTAGCGACGTCATGAACGCATCGACCTTGGCCTGAACCGCCGCCGGCGGCCCCTCAGGCGCCTCGTCCGCCCGCGCGGCGATTGGCGCCAGGCAGAGAACAAAGGCCGCGACCGCGGCGACGGGGGAGATAAGACGAAACATGGATAGCGCCCTCGACTGATAGATCAGCTTAGGCGACCTCGGGGAAAAAGTGCAATCTTTGGGGGAGCGGGCGGCGACGGGGGCTGAGGCCCCGGTGTTTTAGCGGTAGGGCGATTGAGCGCCACACGCAGCCCTCGGGCGGTGCGCCTATCAAATCCCATGGAGGCTGCAACTTGCCGGGCTTCCTTGAGGGGCCTGATCAGACCTGCGATCGTCTCGCCGCGAGATGTGAGGCAGGCGCACTTCCGGGGTGAAAGGGGGCTTTCGCCAAGCAGGGTCGCGCGCCGGAAACCCTCTCTCATGGGGAGACGGTTTCGAGAACTCGGCCCCCTCCGCGCGGCGATCGAGCGGGCGTGCTCGTCGGCGCGGGGGAAGCTCTGCAACTGCACCATCCCTAAGGTAGTCGACCCTGGAACACAGAAACGACGGTGGATTCAGGCTGAGGAGAACGGGAGGTCCGGGCAACCCGGACAGCCGGGACCGGATTTCGCCATCCGGCCGCTCCCCTACCCCACCATCGCCGCCAGCCGGCCGCGAATGAGCGCTTCGGCCTCGGCGACGATGCGGTCGACCAGGTCCTTCACGGTCGGGATGTCGTGGATCAGGCCCTGGACCATGCCGGCGCTCCAGATGCCGCCGTCGGTGTCGCCCTTGGCCAGGGCGTCGCGGCCTCGCGTGCCGGCGACCAGATGAGCGACGTCCTCGAACTTGGCGCCGCCGGCCCGCTCGATTTGCACGACCTCCTGGCTGACGGCGTTGCGCATGACGCGGGCCGTATTGTGCAGGGTGCGGAAGATCAGGTCGGTCTGGCGCTCGTCATTGGCGACCATCTGCTCCTTGAAGGCCATCGGGATCGGGGCCTCCTGGGTGACGCAGAAGCGAGTGCCCATGTTGACGCCGTCGGCGCCCAGGGCCAGGGCCGCCACCAGGCCGCGCGCATCGGCTATGCCGCCCGAGGCCAGCATCGGGATCTTCACCTTGTCGGCGGCGGCGGCGATCAGGATCAGGCCGGGGATGTCGTCCTCGCCCGGATGGCCGGCGCACTCGAAGCCGTCGATCGAGATGGCGTCGACGCCCATCCGCTCGGCGCTGAGGGCATGGCGGACGGCGGTGCACTTGTGGATCACCTTGACCCCGTGGGCTTTCAAGTCGTCCACGTGCTCTTGAGGCTTGTAGCCGGCGGTCTCGACGATCTTGACGCCGCTCTCGATGATCGCGGCCCGGTACTCGGCATAGGGCGGCGGGGTCATGGCCGGCAGGATGGTCAGGTTCACCCCGAACGGCTTGTCGGTGAGGTCGCGGGTGCGGGCGATCTCCTTGGCCAGGGCTTCCGGCGTCGGCTGGGTCAGGGCGGTCAGGAAGCCCAGCGCCCCGGCATTGGCGACGGCGCTGACCAACTCGGCCTTGCCGACCCACTGCATACCGCCCTGGGCGATCGGGTGCTCGACGCCGAACAGCGCGGTGAAACGGGTCTTGATGGCCATGGCTGGGTCGCTCCCTCTGGTTTTGGGAGACTATGCCGGGGTGACCTTAGGGGCAGGCAAGCGCCTTCAGCGCCGCCCCATCCGCGCCAGCGCGTTTGCCCGGACGATGGTGCGGTCCGTCATGCATTCCTCGCCGTCCATCTTGCCCTGCCGGCCGTATTGCGTCTCGTCATAGTAGGGCAGGCACGCGGCGTCGCGGTCCTTGATCCAGGCGCGCTGCTCGTCGCGCAGGGCCAGCCTCTGGGCGGGCTTCAGCCGGGCCATCAGCGCCTTGTAGACCCGGTTGAGCCGGGCGTCCTCGTCGGCGCGCGGGCCGGCGAAGCACTGGAACAGCTCCATGTTCGACGCGCCCGGCCGGGCGCAACGGTCGCGGGCGGTCTCGCCGTGCGCTTGAGAGGCGGCGGGCGCGGCCAGCAGCAGAAGTGAGGCGACGGCGAGGACGCGGATCATCTGGGCAAGCTCCACCGGGGGAACACCACCTTAGCGCGCACCTCGCCGAACGCCAGTGCTTCTAGGTGGTGTGGACTCTTAGGATTCCCATTGAACTAGGCTTGTGATTCAAAGCTGTCTTTTGGAGGCAGCCTTGGGTGTGATGGATCGCCTTGTCTTGGACGACGCGGCATGGGCGCGGATTGAGCCGCTGATCATTGGCCGTCCGGATCAGAAGGGCTCGACAGGCCGCGACAACCGGATGTTTGTCGAGGCCGTGCTCTGGCTGGTCCGGACGGGCTCGCCCTGGCGCGACCTGCCCGAAGTGTTCGGCGACTGGAACAGCGTCTTCCGGCGTTTCAGTCGATGGAGCGCCAAGGGGGTGTGGTGGCGGATCTTCGCGGCGATGTCGGACGATCCAGACTTTGAATACCTGATTGTGGATTCCACCATCGTTCGCGCCCACCAGCATGCGGCGGGGGCAAAAAAAGGGGGTCTGAAGATCAGGCCATTGGTCGTTCGCGCGGTGGCCTGAGCACCAAGATCCACATGGCCGTCCGAGGCCTGGGCTGCCCGGTCAACTTCACCCTCACCGCCGGACAGAAGGGCGACGCGCCCCAGGCCGGCCCGTTGATCCAGGATCTCCCCGCCAAGGTCGTCATGGCTGACACCGCCTACGACGCCGACCACCTGCGCCAGGCCATCGCCGACAAGGGCGCTATCGCCGTCATTCCCAACAATCCGTCCCGCGCCCGCAAGTATGCGCTGGACAAGGCCCTCTACGCCCAGCGCCACCTCGTTGAGTGCTGTTTCTCCAAGCTCAAGCAGTTCCGCAGGGTCGCCACTCGCTTCGAGAAGACCGCCAGGAACTACCTCGCCGTCGTCACCCTCGCCGCCATCGTCCTATGGCTGCGGTAAGTGTCCACAGAACCTAGTGCCCAGAGACGCCCAGGCGGTTCCAGAGGTTGATCTGGGCGATCGCCGCCGTGATGGCGCTGGCCTGCCGGTCGGTGAAGTGATCGCGCAGGGCGCCCCGCAGCGGAGCCAGATCCTGCTGGACCGGCAGCTTGGTCAGGGCCTCGGCCCAGGCCAGGACCGCCCGCTCGGCGGCGGTGAAGTCCTCGACGTGACGCCAGACGATCAGGCGGTCGAGGCGCTCGCTGGTCTCGCCGTCGGCCCGGGCCTCCTGGCTGTGCATGGTCACGCAGTAAGCGCAGTCATTGATCTGCGAGACCCGCAGATAAATCAGGTGCTTCAGGGCCGACGAAATGCCGACGGTGCGCACGGCCGTCTCGCCGGCGAGGAAGCCCTTATAGACTTCGGGAATGGTCTGGTCGTGGCGGAAGGCGGCGCTATCGCCCATGGTCTTGCTCCATCTGGGGCCAAGGATCGGCCCTTCAGGAGACAGGACGAGGCGGAGGCGGCGGACGTGACATCCGCCGCTCCGGAATTTTCGATCTATTGCAGGCCCGCGCGGCCGATGGCGTAGAAGCGCTCGGCGCGCTGGGTCTTCAGCTGGGCGGCGCTCATGTGGGCCATGGCCTTCAGCTCTTCTTCCACCGCGTCGCCGACGGCCTGGATGGCGACGTCGCTATTCGAGTGGGCGCCGCCGGCGGGCTCGTCGACGATGCGGTCGACGATGCCCAGCTTGATCAGGTCCTGGGCGGTGATGCGCATATTGGTCGCCGCGTCCTTGGCCCGGGCGCCGTCGCGCCACAGGATCGAGGCCGCGCCTTCCGGCGAGATCACCGAATAGATCGAGTGCTCCAGGATCAGGACGCGGTTGGCGCCGGCCAGGGCGATGGCCCCGCCGCTGCCGCCTTCGCCGACGATGGTGGCGACCATCGGCACTTCCAGGGTCAGACAGCGCTCGGTCGAGCGGGCGATGGCCTCGGCCTGGCCGCGCTCCTCGGCGCCCAGGCCCGGATAGGCGCCGGCGGTGTCGACGAAGGTGATGACCGGCAGGCTGAAGCGCTCGGCCATGTCCATCAGGCGGACGGCCTTGCGATAGCCCTCGGGACGAGCCATGCCGAAATTGTGCTTCAGGCGGGTGGTGGTGTCGTGGCCCTTCTCGTGGCCCATGACCACGACCGGCTGGCCCCGGAAGCGGCCGAGGCCCCCGACGATGGCCTGGTCGTCGGCGAACTTGCGGTCGCCGCGCAGCTCGACGAACTCGTCGATCAGGCCCGCGACATAATCGCGCAGGTGCGGCCGCTGCGGGTGCCGGGCGACCATGGTCTTTTGCCAGGCGTCGAGATTGGCGTAGGCCTCCTTGCGGAGCTCCTGCGCGCGGTCTCGGAGCGCCTGGATCTCGAGGTCGAACGCGCCTGGTCCAGCGGTCTCGGAGAGCTTGCTCAGCTCTTCGATCTTGCTTTCCAGGTCAGCGATTGGGCGTTCGAAATCGAGATAATGGGCGGCCATGGACTCTTAAACGTCGCCGTTGTTGAAAGGGTGCGAACCTAGTGGCGGAATCCCCCGAGGGAAAGAGGCCAGATTCCGGCGAGGAACCGCCGCGAATCCGACGTGTTTTATCCACAGGCTGAATAGCGTGGTTCACAGGTGAGTCTCGAATCGAGACTCTCTCCCCTGGTGAATCGCGACATAGAGTCCTATGTTCATATGTAGCAGGTCGCGGAAGACGACTTGCGCCCCGCGGCCCCCGCCATCGAACGTGCGCGGCCCCGCCTGTAGAGAGTGCCTAGCGCCCATGCAGGTGTTCACCTTTTTCTGTGTCGAATCCGACGGCTCGGTGCCGCGCTTCGACGTCACGCCCTGCGCCGACGACTCGGCGGCGCGCGCGAGAGCTTTCGAACTCCTCGACATGCATCACCGCTGTGACTTCGTGGAAGTCTGGCGCGGGTCGCAGCGCGTGTTCGACGTCAGCCCGCTACGCGCGGTGGCCGCCTAGGTATTCCTGGAGCGATGAATTATTGCATCGCAACTTGAGCGCGCCTAGGCTTCACCTCCGGTAGGGATCCCAAACGGGTCCCGCTTACCGGAAGGTCGCTTCATGGACGCTATAGTCCGCCCCGCGCCGCTTATTCCCCCCGCCCCGAAGGTCCACGCCAAGCCGCTGGGCGTCACCCCGCTGGGCCAGCTGCGTGTCGCCTGGGAGATGGGCCGCAGCCTGATCGGGGCCTATTGCGAGGAGGACTATGAGAGCCTCGCCGCGCCGTACATGTTCATGGGCCAGCCAGGCCTGTTCCTGAACGACCCCGCCGGCGTCCGCCACGTCCTGACCTCTCCGAAATACGTCCGGCCGGTCAAGGCCGCCCGCTCGCTGAAGCCGCTGGTCGGCGAGGGCGTGCTGATGTCCGAGGGCGAGACCTGGCGGCGGCAGCGCAAGAGCCTGGCGCCGGTCTTCACCCCCGCCGCGATCGGCGGCCTGTTGCCCCACTTCGTCGCCGCCGGCGCGGGGCTGGCCGACGCGCTCGAGGGCCGTGACCGCGCCAACCTGGCCCAGGACTTCCATCGCGCCACCCTGGACGCCGTGCTGCGGGCCCTGTTCTCGCGCCGCGCCGACACGGAAGGCGCCGTGCTGGCCGACCTGGCGCGTCGCTACATGGAGGGGCCCGCGCACTTCAACCTGATGGACTTCGTCGCCAAGGGCGCCGACGACCTGCTGTTCGTGGACGGCGCGCGCCACCGGCTCGGCCGGCGCTGGTTCACGGCGGTCGACGCCCTGGTCGAGGAGCGGCGGGCCAAGCCGCATCCGGAAGTTCGCGACCTGCTCGACCGGCTGCTTGCCGCGCGGAACGAGGATGGCTCGCCCCTGCCCGACCAGGAGATCCGCGACCAGTGCAGCTCGATGCTGGCCGCCGGCTTCGAGACCACCTCGCGGCTGCTGTTCTGGGCGACCTATCTGCTGGCGCTTGATCCGGCGACCCAGGACCGCGTCCGCGCCGAGGTGATGGCCTTCCCGGCCGAGCGGGTGACCAGCCTGGACGATCTGAAGCACTGGCCGCTGCTGCGCTCTGTGCTGTTCGAGACCCTGCGGCTCTATCCGACCGCGCCGCTGATCGCCCGCCAGGCGCTGGAGGCCGACGTCGTTTCGGGCCGCGACGTCGTCCCCGGCTGCATGGTCACGATCAGCCCGTGGGTCGTGCACCGGCACCGCAAGCTGTGGGAGGCTCCCACGGCCTTCCGGCCCGAGCGCTTCATTGACCAGCCCCACCCGTGGGGACTGGAGGCCTTCCTGCCGTTCGGGGCCGGACCGCGCGTCTGTATCGGCGCGGGCTTCGCCCTGGCCGAGGCGCAGATCGTGCTGGCCAGCCTGCTAGCGCGGTTCAAGGTCTCGATGGCCAGCGACCGCCCGGTGGTTCCCCGCGCCTCGATCACTCTGGGACCGGACCACGAACCGGATTTCCGCCTCGAGTCGATCGTACAAGCCCGGCCTTGATCGGCGGGCCAGGAAGCGCCAGCTTCCGACCACCGCTCTGCAAGGATCTCCACCATGACCGACGTCGTCCAGACCCGCCCGTTCGCCACCGCCACGGACACCGGCACCGGGGCCCTGCAGACCTTCGTCACCGCCGGCCCCTCGACCATCGTCGCCGACGTCTCGGCGGCCCAGGGCGGGCTGGACCTGGGTCCCGACCCGCACGAGCTGGTCGCCGCGGGCCTGGCGGCCTGCACCACCATGACCCTGCGCCTCTACGCCAACCGCAAGAACTGGGAGGTCAGCGGCCTGCACGTCGAGGTGTTCTCGCACTACGACGCCGACAAGACCCCGCCGGAGCGCTTCGAACGGGTTATCAGCCTCGACGGCAACCTCAACGAGGAACAGCGCGAGCGCCTGTTCGAGATCGCCGAGAAGTGCCCGATCCACAAGCTGCTGACGGCCGGCGCGCGGGTGGTGACGACGGTGGCGGGGAACGACTAGCTCAGCACTACCCCCCACCTGACCTCGCTTCGCGAGGTCTGTCCGCCCCCACAGGGGTGGCGGAGAGTGACTCTCCTCCCCCTTTGGGGGAGGGGGACCGCCGGGACGGCGGTGGAGGGGGACAGCGCAGGCCTAAAACCCGTACAGCGCCTTGTACTCCGCGTCCTTGCCCGCGATCTGACGCGCGCAGTCGACCATCACCTTGGCCTGTTTCCAGGTGGCGTCGTCCTGCATCTTGCCGTCGATCATCGCCACGCCGGTCCCGTCGGGCATGGCCTCCAGGATCTTGCGGGCGAAGGCCACCTCGGCCGGGTCCGGGCTGAACACCCGCTTGGCGATCTCGATCTGGCTGGGATGCAGGCTCCACGCCCCGGCGCAGCCCATCAGGAAGGCGTTGCGGAACTGCTGCTCGCAGGCGACCGGATCGTCGATCGCCCCGAACGGGCCGTAGAACGGCTTGACGCCATGGGCCGCGCAGGCGTCGACCATCTTGGCGAAGGTGTAGTGCCAAAGGTCCTGCTGCACCGAGGCGCGGGCCGAACCGTCCGCGTGCGGATCCTCGATGACGCGATAGCCAGGGTGACCCCCGCCGACCCGCGTGGTCTTCATCGCCCGGCTGGCCGCGAGGTCGGCCGGACCCAGCGAGATCCCCTGCATCCGAGGGCTGGCGGCGGCGATGGCCTCGACGTTCATCACGCCCTCGGCCGTTTCCAGGATGGCGTGCAGCAGGATCGGCCGGGTGACGCCATGCTTGGCTTCCAGCGAGGCCAGCAGCTGGTCCATGTAGAAGATATCCCACGGCCCCTCGACCTTGGGGACCATGATCACGTCGATCTTGTCGCCGGCCTTCTCGACGATGGTGCTGATCTCGTCCAGGTGCCAGGGCGAGTTCAGGCAGTTGATCCGCGTCCAGAAGCCGACGCCCAGGGCCTTGAAGTCGACCTCGCGCGACATCGCCACCAGCCCGGCCAGGGCCGCGCCCTTGGCGTCGGCGGGGATGGCGTCCTCGAGGTTGGCCAGGATCACGTCGACGGTCGGGGCGATCTCGGGGACCTTGGCGCGGACCTTGTCCAAGTGCGGCGGCACGAAGTGGATCATCCGCTCCACGCGGGCCGGCAGCTCGCGGTACGGCGCGGGCGCGCCGATCGCCAAGGGTTTGAAAAAGCCGCGCGGCGTCTTCATGCCGATCACTCCCCGATGTCCCCTGAAGGGATCATTTCGCAATTGCGAAGACCATGCGGCGACGCCGAAGGAGCGTCAAGATTATCGCTGTTAAGTCTTGGCCGGCGGCGGGGGCGGCGGCTTTGGCATCTCGTCCGGATCCTCGCGCTCCAGGTCCGCGGCGGCGTCGTTTCTGGAGCCGGACTTGATCGCCTTGGCGGCCTTCCGGCGGCGCGCGGCGGGTTCCAGCTTGAGACTGGTCAGGGCGTCCTCGCCCTCCTCGCCGAACAGCCCCCGCACCCGGATGTCGCGCTGCGGATAGGGGATCTCGATCCCCGCCCCGCGCAGGGCGTCGTCGATCAGCCAGATATAGGCCGCATGGATCGCCGCCGGCCGGCGCACGGCGTCGACCGTCGGCCAGACCACCAGCTCGAACTTCAGGCTGCTCTCGCCAAAGCCGACTAGCCAGACCTGGGCCCGGCGCACGGCGTCGTCGGGCGAGGTGAAGGGCGCGGCCTTGGCGGCCTTCAGCACCGCCTCGCGGACCTGGTTCTTGTCGGACCCGAAGGCGGCGACGAACGGCACGCGCAGGCGACGGTTGGTGTTGCGCAGGGTCCAGTTGATCACCTGGTCGTTCACCAGCACCGAGTTGGGCACGATGATGTCGGTGCTGTCGTTGGTGCGGATGCGGGTGGCGCGCGGGCCGATCTCGTGGACCACGCCGCGCCCGCCATTGGGCAGCTCGACGAAGTCGCCCACCGCCACCAGCCGCTCGAACACCAGGCTGACGCCCGAGGCGAAGTCCTTGATGATGCCCTGCAAGCCCAGGCCGACGCCGACGCCGACCGCGCCGGCGAACACCGCCAGCGAGGTCAGGTCCAGGCCCATGGTCGACAGGCCCACCGTCACCCCGATGACCACCAGGCCGTAGGTCAGGACCTTCTCGACGATGTAGAGCGAGGCCGCGTCGCCGGCCGCCCGTTCCCGCAGCCGCCGCAGCCCGGCCGAACTCAGCCGCGCGGCGAACAGCGCCACCGCCACGATCAGCACCCCCGCCGCGAGCCCCCCGACGGTGACCGAAGCCTTGCCCAGCTTCAGGAGTTCGAAGGAATCGAGCGTGCGGAGCGGGTTGGCGGCCATGGGCCGGAGTGTGGGCGGATAGGACGGGAGGGATCAAGCATAAGGATGCTCCCCCGTGATACGGGGGAGCTGTCGCGAAGCGACTGAGCGGGCCTTCACGGCATGGACCGAGCTAGCCCCCTCCGGCCCGGAGTTATCCTCGGGCGCGCGCTTCGCGCGACCCGGGGAGGCCACCTCCCCCGCGACGCGGGGGAGGATCTTGTTACCGCCCCACCATCGCCATGCCGGCCTTGGTGTAGCGCTCGCCCTCGATGGCCGTTTCCGGAACCGCCGCGGCGATGCGGGTCAGGTCTTCGGCCGAGAGCGTCACGTCGACGGCGCCGATGTTCTCCTCCAGGCGGGCGATCTTGGTGGTGCCGGGGATCGGGGCGATGTCCGGGCCCTGGTGCAGGATCCAGGCGAGCGCCAGCTGGGCCGGGGTGATCCCCTTCTCGCCGGCGATCTGGGTCAGGGCCTCGACCAGGCCGAGGTTCTTGGCCAGGGCCTCGCCCTGGAAGCGCGGCAGGTTGCGGCGGAAGTCGTCGGCGGCCAGGTCGCTCTTCAGCGCCCCGGTCAGGAAACCCCGGCCCAGCGGGCTGTAGGGCACGAGGCCGACGCCCAGTTCGCGCAGGGTCGGCAGGATCTCGGCCTCCAGCTCGCGGAACCACAGTGAATATTCGCTCTGCAGGGCCGCGACCGGCTGGACCGCGTGGGCCTTGCGGATGGTCGCCGCGCCGGCTTCGGAGAGGCCGAAATGCTTGACCTTGCCCTCGGCGATCAGGTCCTTGACCGCCCCCGCCACGTCCTCGATCGGCACGTTGGGATCGACCCGGTGCTGGTAGAAGAGGTCGATCACCTCGACGCCCAGGCGCTTCAGCGAGGCCTCGGCCACGGCGCGGATGTGCTCGGGACGGCTGTTGACGCCGCGCATGCGCGTGAAGCCCTCGCCCGTCCCCTCCGGCGCGATGTCGAAGCCGAACTTGGTGGCGATCACCACCTTGTCGCGGAAGGGCTTGAGACCCTCGCCGACCAGGATCTCGTTGAGATAGGGGCCGTAGACCTCGGCGGTGTCGAAGAAGGTCACGCCCAGCTCGACGGCCTTGGCCAGCACCTTATGGGCGTCGGCGCTGTCGAGGGCCGTGCCATAGACCTGGCCCATGCCCATGCAGCCGAGACCGATGGCCGAGACCTCGAGGCCGTCGCCGAGTTTGCGCGTCTTCATGGGATGCTCCTTAGGTGTGGGATGACGATGAAGATGGGACCCGCGCGCGGCAAGCCTATAGCCTTCGCGTCGATGTGGAGGATCAGGCAATCTTCCCGGCGCGGCGGACAATCATTTTCTTCAGGCCGTGTTGGAACGGCTGTTGTCCAATCGTCCTAGGCTCACGATAACGGAGGAAGACCCCATGCCCAAGATCAGCCCGTTCCTGTGGTTCGACCACCAGGCCGAGGACGCGGCCAAGCTCTATGTCTCGCTGTTCCCCAACTCCAGGATCAACCACATCGCCCGCTATCCCGGCGACGGTCCGAACGGCATCGGGGAAGGCAAGGTGATGGTGGTCCAGTTCGAGCTGGACGGCCAGAAGGTCGTCGCCATGAACGCCGGCCCCACCTTCAAGCTGAATGAGGCGTTCTCGTTCGTCATCGACTGCGACGGCCAGGCCGAGGTCGACCACTACTGGAACGCCCTGACGGCCGACGGCGGCCAGGAAAGCCAGTGCGGCTGGCTGAAGGACCGCTTCGGCCTGTCGTGGCAGGTGACGCCCAAGCAGCTGATCGAGGCGACCACCAGTTCCGACCGCGCGGCCGCCGGCCGGGCGTTCCAGGCGATGATGACGATGAAGAAGATCGACGTCGCGGCGATCCAGCGGGCGTTCAAGGGGGCGTGAGGGATGCCCCCTAAGCCGCCAGCTTCATCAGACTGCCCGGGGGCATGTCCTGCCGGATCTGTCGGTCCAGGTCCTCGGTCATCTGGTCGAGATCCTTGAGGCCGTCCTCGGCGTCCTTGACCTCGTCGGAGCGCTCGAACTTGCCCGGCTGGGTCAGGATGCCCTTGGTCTTGGCGGTCTGCAGCTCGTCCTTCAGGGCCTTGCTGAGCGCGCGGACCGACTTGATGAAGTCCATGTCGCCGCTGGCCTCGCCCTTGGCCTGGTCTTCCAGGTCCTTGCGGGCGGCGGCCTGCTGGTCGGGCGTCAGCGAAGCATCGGGGGCGGCGGCGAAGTCGGCCTTGAACAACTCGCCGGCGTCCTTGGCGGCCTTGCCGTAGTCCTTGACCGCGCCCTGCAGCTCCTTGGCGACGGCGGCCAGCGCCTTGGCCATCGCCTTGGGGTCGTTGGCGTAGAGCTTCTTGAGCAGCTTCATCTTCTCGATGACGCGCTGCAGCTTCTCGCGGGCGCGGCCCTTGGCGTCGCCAATCTGGGTCTTGCGGTTGGTCCGCATGTCGCTTTTCAGGCGGTCGAGCGCCTCGGCCTCGGGGCTCTTGGCCGCTACGGCGTCGTCCTTCGACGCGTCCAGGGACGTCGGCCCGACCAGCCCCATCGTCTTGCCATAGGCGGCCAAGACCATCGGCCCCGCCTGCCCCGCCGCCGTCATCATGGCTTTCAGCCTCACCCGGCGGTTCTCCGCCCGTTCGACGGAGACCCTAACGCGGGAGGGTTAAGCTAGGCCTTCTTCACGAACTCGGTGCGCAGGACCAGGCCCCGAACCTTGTCGACATTGGCCTCGATCTCCTCGGGATCGCCGGTCAGGCGGATCTTCTTGACCACCGTGCCGCGCTTGAGCGTCACGCCGCCCGAACCCTTGACCTTCAGGTCCTTGATCAGGGTGACGGTGTCGCCTTCGGCCAGCAGGGTTCCGTTGGAGTCGCGGGTCTCTTCCGACATGGTGAGCCTTTCGGATCGGGTTGCCAGGCGGCAAGCCCGTAAAAAATGTGTGGGCTTTCCCTAAGGTTTTCTGCGTCGGCGTCAACGCGTCCGCGGCGCTTTTCGCGCGCCTAGTTCTTCTTGCGCCCCAGCGGATGCTTGGTCTGGACGACGTGCTGCAGGTGCTCGCCGGCCACGTGGGTGTAGATCTGGGTGGTGGCGATATCGGCGTGGCCCAGCAGGGTCTGGATGACGCGCAGATCGGCGCCGCCTTCCAGCAGGTGGGTGGCGAAGGCGTGGCGCAGCACGTGCGGGCTGACCTTCTCGCGGTCGATTCCGGCGGCGATGGCGGCGTCCTCCAGAAGTTGCCCGACGCGGCGGGCGGTCAGGCGGCCGGCGGCGCTACGCGAGGGGAAAAGCCACGGGCTGTCCCTGGCGCCTTTCGGAAAGAAGGCCTGACGCTCGACGAGGTAGGCCTTCACCGCCGTGCGCGCGGCGTCGTTCAGCGGGGCCAGCCGCTCCTTGCCGCCCTTGCCCTTGACGATCAGATAGGCCGGATCCCGGGCCAGGGCCGACAGCGGCAGGGCCAGCAGTTCGGAGATCCGCAGGCCCGAGGCGTAGATCAGCTCGATGATGCAGGACAGGCGCAGGCCCTGGGCGCCGTCTTTGGCCGTGGCCGCCGCCAGCAAACGCTCGATCTCGTCGCGCCCCAGCACCTTGGGCAGGGGCCGGCCGGCCTTGGGCGCGGCGACACGGCGGGAGGGGTCGTCGGTCCGCCAGGTCTCGCCCAGCACGAAGCGGTAGAACTGCCGCACGGCCGAGCGGCGGCGGGCGGCGGTGGCCGGCGACAGGCCCCTAGCGCCGAGATCCTGGAAATAGGCCTCGATGGTCTCGGCGTCGGCGTCGTCCAGGTCGCGACCCGTGCGGGCGAGGTAGGCTCGGGCGTCCTCCAGGTCCTTGCCGTAGGCGGTCAGGGTGTTGCGGGCCGCGGCGCGCTCGACGGCCATCATCTCCAGGAAGGCGTCGACCCAACCCGGGCCCTTGCTGCTCATTTTGTAAAGGCGAGCGACAGCAGCCCCTCGACGACAATGGCGCGGGCGTCGGCGGCGAGGCCGGCGCGGTTCAGAGCATGGGCGATGCGGGCGCGATCCACCGGCTGCGGCCCGGTCGCCCCGGCGTCCAGCGCGATCGACAGGGCCAGCAGGCCCGCCTCGCCCTTGCGCTTGGCGCCGGCGGCGTCCTCCAGCAGGATCACCCGCGCGGACGAAGCGGCCGGCTTGCCGAGATCGAAATTGGCGAACTGCGCGCGGGCGTCGGGGTCCATCGCCCCGCCCAGGCTGGCCAGCAGCACGGCGGCGGGTTGGGCGGGCGACTTCGGACCGCCCGAAGCGCCTCGCGCCACCAGATTGCCCAGCACCTGGTTGTCGACCTTGCCAGACGCGGCGGCGATCAAGGCGTCGAGGATGGCCAGGTCGGCGGGACCGGCGCCGGGGATGCTGTCCTGGACCAGGTGGCCCCGGATCGTCCGGGCGCTGGCGACATCGCCGGCCGCCACGGCTGCGCGGGCCATCAGCACCGGCTCCTGCAAGGGCGCGCCGGCGGCGGCCAGGGCGGCGATCGAGGCGGCCGAGGCGTGGGCGGCCTCGACGAAGGCCGGCACGGTCTTGGCCTGGCGCAGGAACGCGATGTCCGAGGCCTCCTGCGCTGTCAGGTCCGCTCCCGGCGCGACGCCAGCCAGGTCGCCGTTGGCGGGCTTCAGCACGGGCTTGAGCGCCGGCGAGGCCGAGGCGACGGCGGCCGCCGACCGCAGGTCGAGGTTCAGGCGGCGCGACAGGGCGTAGTTGACCCCGTTCTTCAGACTGGCCGCGCCCGGGGCCGTCCCGCCCAGGGCCGCGCCCATCAGCCGGGCGTAATCCGTGTCTTTCGTGGCGTTCTGGGCCAGCTGGAACGTCAACTGGGCGGCGTCGGCCTGGCCGGCTCTCAGCTGGCAGAAGGCCCGCAGGCGCAACCAATAGGCCGCGCCGCGATCGACGGTCAGGGCGTCCTGCGTCCGGCAGGCCTTGTCGTCGTCGCCGGTGATCAGGGCCGCCTCGGCGGTGGCCAACGACAGCGGAGCGCTGCCAGCCGCGCCGGTCGCCCGGTCCAGGATGGCGTTGGCGCCCTTGGCCTCGCCCAGCGCCACAAGGGCCATGGCCCGCGCCGCGCCCATGTCGACATTGTCGCCCACCCCGGCCGGGCCATTGGCGCCGGTCGACAGGAGTTGCTTGGCCAGGCCGGCGAAGGCGGGCGACAGCGGCTTGCTCCCGGCCAGCTTGGGCACGACGTCGCGCATGATGTCGGGCGCGGCGTCCTTCCACAGATCACCGGAAAGGCCGGTCTCGGCCGCGGGGCTGGAGAAGTAGTCGGGCGCGGCCAGGCTCTTGACCGTGACCTCCTCCTGAGCCGCCGCGAGGGCCGGCGTGAGCAGGAGCGCGAAGAGCGCGACGGCGCCTAGAATCTTTGGCTTATGACGCTTCGAAAGGACCATGGACCGGTTATGACGCATCGCGACGTTCTCGCAAACTTGGCGGTTTGGCCAAGCCTCGTGTAAACCCGCGACCGCATCATGACCGCCATCGTCCTTTCCCCCGAACAACTCACCGCCCTGCGCCAGCGGACCCTCGTGCTGGTCGGCCTGATGGGCGTGGGCAAGTCCAGCGTCGGACGGCGGCTGGCGACCGTGCTGGACCTGCCGTTCCGCGACGCCGACAACGAGGTCGAGGCCGCTGCCGGCCGCTCGATCTCGGAGATCTTCGCCGAACTGGGCGAGGCCGCCTTCCGCGACGGCGAGCGCCGGGTGATCGGCCGCCTGCTGGACGAGCCGCCGCACGTGCTGGCCACCGGCGGCGGGGCCTTCGTCAGCCCCGAGACCCGCGCCCTGATCAACGCCAAGGCCGTCTCGGTCTGGCTGAAGGCCGATGTCGAGTTGCTGGCCCGCCGCGTCTCGCGCAAGGACAACCGCCCGCTGGTGCGCGGCAAGGATCCGGTGGTGGTCCTGACCGAACTGGCGAAGGCGCGCTATCCCGCCTATGCCGAGGCCCAGGTACACGTCGAGACCGGCGACACGCCGCACGGGGTGGCGGTCGACGCCATCCTGACCGCGCTGCTGGCCCACACGTCCGTCGAATAGGAGTATCGCCGTGATCCGCACTGTTTCCGTGGGCCTGGGCGAGCGCGCCTATGACGTCGTCATCGGTCCGGGCCTGATCGACAGGGCGGGCGAGCGGATCGCGCCGGTGCTGGGCAAGCGCAAGCGCGTTGCCGTCGTCACCGACTCGAACGTCGGCGAGCACCACGGCGAGCGCCTGGCGGTGTCGCTGGAAAAGGCCGGCGTCGCGGTCAATGTCATCACCATCCCGCCCGGCGAGGAGAGCAAGAGCTTCGAGGGCCTGGCCGATGTTTCCGACCGCCTGCTGGCGCTCGGCCTGGAGCGCGGCGACCAGATCGTGGCCTTCGGCGGCGGCGTGGTCGGCGACCTGGCCGGCTTCGCGGCGGCGATCTACAAGCGCGGCATCGACTTCGTGCAGGTTCCCACGACCCTGCTGGCCCAGGTCGACAGCTCGGTCGGCGGCAAGACCGCCATCGACACGCCGCGCGGCAAGAACCTGGTCGGCGCCTTCCACCAGCCGCGCCTCGTGCTGGCCGACCTCGACGTGCTGGCCACCCTGCCCGCCCGCGAGCTGGCTTGCGGTTACGCCGAGATCGTCAAGTACGGCCTGCTGGGCGACTTCGCCTTCTTCGAGTGGCTGGAAGCCAATGTCGGCAAGGTGCTGGAGCGCGATGTCGACGCCCTGGTCCGCGCCGTCGGCCGCAGCGTCGAGATGAAAGCCGAGATCGTCGCCGAGGACGAGAAGGAAGCCGGCCGCCGCGCCCTGCTGAACCTGGGCCATACCTTCGGCCACGCGATCGAGGCCGAGATGGGCTTTGGCGACGCGCTCAAGCACGGCGAGGCCGTGGGCGTCGGCATGGCCCAGGCGTTCCGGTTCTCGGTCCGGCAAGGCCTGTGTCCGAGCCAGGACGCGGTTCGCGCCGTAGCGGCGATCAAGGCGGCGGGGCTGCCGACCTTGATGAGCGACGTCCGCCCCGAGCCCTTCAACGCCGACGCCCTCGTCGCCCACTGCGGCCAGGACAAGAAGGCCGAGGGCGGTACGCTGACCTTCGTCCTCGTGCGGGGGATTGGCGACGCCTTCGTGGCCAAGGACGTGGATCGCGAAGCACTGAAAGCGTTCCTGATCGAGGAAGGCGCGGCCTAGAGATAGGGCGCCCACATGAAGGCGATCGCGCCGAAGACGCCGATCGCCATGAACACCGAGGCCGCCCCGACCACGGCCCCGACCACGATCTTCAGGCCTTCATGGGCGCCGCGTTCCGCCGCGCCGTACAGCTCCAGAAGAGCCAGCGGGATCAGATAGCTGCCGAAGGTCAGGACGATGTCGGCGGGGCCGGACAGGGTCTTGGTCATGCCGACCGGTCCCCGGTTGACGACCACCCACCCCATCAAGCCTACCCGCAGGAACCAGACTCCGCTGACCACCATGAACGCGCGCAGGGCCCACAACCGGTGCTGGACGAACCGCCGCTTGACCGCATGGCGCCAGGCCAGGCCGGCGAAGATCAGAATGAGCAGGCCGTCGATCAGGATGGCGACCGCCGAGATCACCGAGAGGTAGGTCCCTCTGACGAGCGTCAGCCAGACGCCGCTCAGCGCCATGAAGATCGCGACGACCAGGAAGGTCCGGCCGGTCCAACGATGAAGGTTGGGCCACTTGCGGCGCAGGGCGGGAATCAGCTGCATGAGGCCGCACAGCGTGACCAAGGACGCCAGCAGCACGTGGGCGGCGAAGACCACGTTGCCCAGGCCGTCGCCCTGGATGTAGCCGTCGATCAGCGGCTTGTCGTTCCAGCCGGCGAAATCGCCGGTCGCCGTGCGCACGCCGTAGAAGGCCAGGATGAAGCCGATGAAAGCGCCCTGGCCGATGGCGGCGACCGCGAACCAGAGGACGGCGGCCCAGCGCAGGGTGGTCGAACCGGGGCTCAGCCGGATCGGGGATGAGGATGGGGTCGACATGGACGCTCCTGACACGACCTCGGAACTGAGGCCGACGCCAGGGATGGCGGCGTCGCGAGCCGCGGGTCTCGCCGATTTGGAAGTCGGCTAGAGATATTTTCCGGACGATGAGGCATTTTCGCGGGCGGGAGATGAGCATGACGTCGGCGACGACAAACAACCCTTCAATCGCGGCGCCCGGCCGGGTGGGTCGCCCGTGGCGGCCGCGCGGACGACTGGGCGTCCAGGCCGCGATCGCGGCGGCGTCCTTTGTCTGCTACGTCCTCAGCCGGGTCACCGATGGCGCCGCGGCCGCGGCCTTTTCGGTGATCGGCGTCGGCGCCTGCGGCTGGGCCTGGCTGGTGGCCCGGGCTCTCTTCGATCCCGCGCCGCGCGACGCGCTGTGGCCACGCGTCGTCGCGCTGGTGGTGGCGGTCAGCGGCGGTCTGGCGGTTCTTGGCCCGTCGACCCAGCTGGTCGGACGTGTGGCCGACAACGTCTATGCGCTGAGCGGCTCGGCGGCGCTGCTGCTGACCTTCGTCGAGCCTTTTCAGCGTTATGACCGCGATCTGCCGATCCATGAGAAGCGGTTCCGCTTCGCCTTCGTCGCGGTCTACGCTGTGCTGGTTGGCGTCTCGATCCTGGGGCTGCGCGCGCCCGACGACGGCTTGCGCGACGACCTGGTCAAGAGCGCCTGCGCCTTGGCGGGGCTCGCGGCCATGCTGATCGCGGTGCGGTTTCGCCTGCGTCGCCCCTTGACCGCGCCGACGGCGGCCAAGCGCGCCGCGACCGAAGACGACGAGCGCCTGGCCGAGCGCCTGCGGCGCCTGTTGGTCGACGAAGCCATCGACAGCCGGCCCGAACTCAAGATTGGCCACGTCGCCGCGAGGCTGGGCGAACCCGAGTATCGGGTCTCGCAATGCATCAGCGCCGCTCTGGGCTTTCCGAACTTCAACCGCTGGATCAACCATCACCGTATCGCGCACGCCAAGGCGCTACTGGCCCATCCGGACGAGCGGCGGTCGATCCTGGAGATCGCCTTCGCCTGCGGCTTCGCCTCGCTGGGCCCTTTCAACCGCGCCTTCCGCGACGAGGTCGGCACGACGCCTCGGGCCTATCGCTCGGCGATGCGGAACGCCTAGAGGGCGGTCTGTTCCAGGGAGCCGACCTGGCCTAGAACATCCCCATGCTCACCGCCCTCCTCGGCCTCGCGCCGATCGTCATCGCCCTGCTGGCCCTGTCGGCGATCTTCTCGGCCGCCGAGACGTCGATGACGGGGGCCAGCCGTTCGCGGATGCACCAGCTGGAGCGCGAGGGCGACGCGCCGGCGCGGCGGGTCAACAAGCTGCTGTCCGACCAGGAGACGATGATCGGGGCGGTGCTGCTGGGCAACAACCTGATCAACATCCTGGCCTCGGCCCTGGCGACCCAGGTGCTGACCCGGCTGATCCCCGGCCCGTGGGGCGTGGCCGTGGCCACCGCCGCCATGACCGTACTGGTCTTGGTGTTCGCCGAGGTGCTGCCCAAGACCGTGGCCATCGTCCGCCCGGACGACACGGCCCGCGCCCTGTCGGGTCCGACCCTGTTCATCGTCCGGGCGTTCGGCCCGATCATCTATGTGATCCAGTGGATCGTCCGACGAGCGCTGCGCATCTTCGGGGTCAAGCTGGACATGGCCGTCGACGTGCTGGCCGCCCACGAGGAGATCCGCGGCGCGGTCGACTACCACCATTCCGAAGGCCTCGTTGAGACGGACGACCGGCGGATGCTGGGCGGGGTGCTGGACCTGTCGGACATGGACGTCTCGGAGATCATGGTCCACCGCAAGTCGATGGTGCTGCTGGACGCCGACCAGCCCGCCCGCGACCTGGTCGAGGAAGTTCTGGAGGCTCAGCACACGCGCATCCCGCTCTACCGCGACGAGCCCGACAACATCATCGGCGTGCTGCACGCCCGCGACCTGCTGAAGGCCCTGGCCCAATCGCCGACGGGCGTGGAGGGCCTGGACATCGCCGCCATCCTGCGCGAGCCGTGGTTCATCCCCGACACCACCAACCTGAAGGACCAGCTCAACGCCTTCCTCAAGCGCAAGAGCCATTTCGCCCTGGTGGTGGACGAGTACGGCGCCCTGCAGGGCCTGGTGACGCTGGAGGATATCCTCGAGGAGATCGTCGGCGAGATCGACGACGAGCACGACACCGCGCTGGAGGGCGTGCGCCGCCAGCAGGACGGCTCGGTCTATGTCGACGGCCACGTCACGGTGCGCGACCTGAACCGGGCCATGGACTGGCGCCTGCCCGAAGGCGACGCCGTCACCATCGCCGGCCTGGTCATCCACGAGGCCCAGATGATCCCCGAGCCGGGCCAGACCTTCATCTTCCACCACCACCGCTTCCAGGTCTTCCGCCGGCAGAGGAACCAGATCACCGCCCTGCGCATCAGCGCCCCTCTGGACGAAGACGCCGAACTCTGAGCCTCTAAGGTCAAGCTCGCTCATTTCGACGCGTGGGAACCGGATCGAAATGAGCGCGTTTTGGGTCCTTACCGACCCGGGGGCGGTCTGGGGTCTAGGGGGCGTGTTTTGGCCAGCTCGATGGCTGAGAGCAGGTTTCGCGACGGCGACGAGCCGGATGCGCGCACGCGTCTGGTCGAGCTTGAAGCCGCCCTCGCCGATGAAATCCGCAAGTCCGAGACCCTGGCCCAGGTTGGCGAGGCCATAGCGTCCAGCGTCGATATCGACGCCTGCGTGCAGGTCGCGCTGGATGGCGCCCGCGAAATCAGCGGCGCCGCGTTCGGCGCGTTCTTCTACAATCTCCTTGAGCCGGACGGCGAGTCCTACGCCCTCTACCGCCTGTCGGGCGCGCCGCGCGAGGCGTTCGCCGACTTCCCCAAGGTGCGCCGCACCGAAGTCTTCGCGCCGACCTTCGACAACCTGGGCGTGGTGCTGTCCGACGACATCACCCAGGATCCGCGCTACGGCCGCAACGCGCCCCGCGAGGGCATGCCCGAAGGCCACCTGCCCGTGCGCAGCTACCTGGCCATTCCAGTGGCGACGCGGCGGGGCGAGGTGCTGGGCGGCCTGTTCTTCGGTCACCCAGAGGCCAGGCGCTTCACGCCGCGCGACGCGGCCCTGCTGACCGGACTGGGCGCCCAGGTGGCGGCCACCATCGAGTCGCTCAAGCTCACGGGCGCCGCCGTCGCCGAGCTGGCCCAGCGCCGCCGGGCCGAGGAGCGGCTGAAGTTCGCGCTCGAAAGCGGACGCATGGGCTCGTGGGACCTGGACGTGGCGACCAAGGCCTACGAGGCCTCGGATCTTTGCAAGCTCAACTACGGCCGCCAGCCTGACGAGACCCTCACCTTCGCCGACCTGATCGAGACCATCCATCCCCAGGATCGCCCGCGCATCCTGGCGGCGATCGAGAACGCCATCCGGAACGGGGCGGAGTACGACGTCGAATACCGCGTGGTCCACCGGACCGGCGAACTGCGCTGGCTGCACGCCCGGGGCCGCGCCGCCCAGACCGCGGATGACGGCGGCGTGCGCCGGCTGGCCGGCGTCTCGCTGGACATCACCGAGCGCAAGCGCGCCGAGGAACGCCAGAAGCTGCTGGTCAACGAGCTGAACCACCGGGTCAAGAACAGCCTGGCCACGGTGCAGTCGATCGCCGCCCAGACCCTGCGTTCGGTCGCCGCGCCGGAGTTCTTCCGCGACGCCTTCGAGACCCGGCTGATCGCCCTGTCGCACACCCACGACCTGCTGACCCGCGAAAGCTGGGCGGGCGCCAGCCTGCGCGAGGTGTTCGACGTCGAGCTGCACGCCATGGCCGGCGAGGACCGCGTCGGCTTCACCTATCCCGGCGATGTGCGCCTGAACCCGAAGGCCGCGGTGGCCTTGGGGATGGGCATCCACGAACTGACCACCAACGCGGCCAAGTACGGCGCCCTCTCGACCCCGGATGGCCACGTGGCCGTGGACTGGGCCGTCGAGGACGGCGTTTTGCGTCTCAGCTGGACCGAAAGCGGCGGTCCGACCGTCACGCCGCCGGCCCGTCGCGGCTTCGGCGTCCGCCTTCTGGAGCGCGGCCTCGCGGCCGAGCTATCCGGCGGGGTCGAGCTGACCTATGATGCCGCTGGTCTCGTCTGCCTAATGGCGTTGCCGCTGCGCGCGCTGGAGCCCTAGAACATGAAGACTCTTACGTCCCTGAAGGTCCTGGTCGTCGAGGACGAGGCGCTGGTCTCGATGCTGGTCGAGGACATGCTGACCGACCTCGGCTGCACGATCGTCGGCCCCGCGGCCGAGATCGAGGAGGCCCTGCGGCTGGCGGGATCGGCCGACATCGACGCGGCCTTGCTGGACGTCAATCTGGGCGGCCGTCCGATCTTCCCGGTCGCCGACGCCCTGAAGGCGCGCGGCGTGCCCTTCGCCTTCGCCAGCGGCTATGGCGAGGCGGGCCTGACCGAAGACCACCGCGGCGCCACCGTGCTGCAGAAGCCCTTCCGCGAGGCCGACCTGCGCCGCGTGCTGGAAACCCTGGTCGGCCAGATCGCCTAGGGCTTAGGAAGCCGCTCGCCCGCGATGCGGGGGAGGATCTAAAGACAAAGAAAAAGGAGCGCCGGATCACTCCGGCGCTCCTTCTTTTTGGGCTATCGACCGATCGGAGAACCGACCGGTCGAAACACCGTCAGCTTACCACTTCTTCGTCACGGCCACGAAGATGCGGCGGCCGATCATGTCGTAGTTGCCGAGCTGGGCGGTGCCCACGCGGAACTGACCCGACGAGGCGGCCGGCGGCCGCTCGTCGAAGGCGTTGTTGACGCCGATCTGGGTCGACATGTCGCCGAAGTCCTTCTTCACCGAGAACGTGTGGTACGCGGTGAATTCGGAGTGCAGGTTATAGTAGGCGCAGGCGTTCACGGCGGCGGCGCAGTTGGTGGTCACGCCGTTGGCGAGATCCGTGTACTTCGTCACCGGGAAGACATCGCCCATGTTGGCGGGCTGGTCGGCGTCCGAACCCTTACCGATCATGTTGACGCCCCAGTAGAACGTCCAGTCATCCTTCTTGAAGGACGCCGAGATGTTCCCCGAGAAGCCCGGACCATCGTAGTTGTAGGTGGTGCCGAGGTAGTTCAGCGGCGTCGCGCCACCCAGCAGGGTGGTGACGTTCTTGGTCATCCAGGTGAACTGCGAGTTCACCGCCAGCTTGCCGCCGAACAGCGACTGACCATAGTGCGTGGTCAGGTCGATGCCGTGGTTCACCTGGTCGGCGACGTTCACATAGCTGTTCTGGACCGTCAGGATGTAGAACTTCGACGGATCACGCGTGAACAGCGAGCAGAACGGGTTCGTCGGGAAGTCCGACGCGTTGTAGCACTGCTTCAGGATGTTCGCCGCGCCGAACTGGCGGACTTCGTTGTCGATGTTGATCGTGAAGTAGTCGACCGCGACGTTCAGGTCCGCGAACTTCGGCGACCAGACGAAGCCGAAGGTGTTGGCCACGGCCGTCTCGGCCTTCAGGTTGCCCTGGCCGCCGGTCGAGTAGACCGTGGCGCTGGAGCCGCCCAGGGCGTTGTACGAGGTCGGGATCCCCTGCGAGGCGCAGTTGGTGCGGGTCGTCTGCGTCGCCGTGGACGAGTTGCCCAGGTCGTAGCAGGGGTCGATCGCGCTCTGGCCCGAGTAGCCGATCTGGTTGCCCAGATACAGTTCGTACAGCGACGGGGCGCGGAACGAGGTGCCGTGCGTGAAGCGCAGCGTCACCGACGGGAAGACCTGCCAGTTGGCGCCGACCTTCCAGGTGGTGTCCGAGCCATAGCTGTCATAGTCCGAATAACGGGCCGACAGGTTGACGTCGAAACGCTCCATGAAGCGCGCGTCGCGGACCAGCGGCAGGTCCAGCTCGCCGAAGATTTCCTTCGAGCTGTCCGAACCCTTGGTCTGACCGGCCGAGCTGTAGAGCGCCATGTTGCGGTTGGCGGCCTGGTAGCCAGGCTTGTCGTTGATGCGCTCCTTGCGGACCTGGAAGCCGAAGGCGCCGGCGACGGGGCCGGTCGGCAGGCTGAACAGGTCGCCCGAGATCGAGCCTTCGACATAGGCGTGCGAGTACTCGGTCGTGCCCGTCTCGTTGAAGAACAGGAAGTCGCGCTCGGCCTGGGTGAAGTTACCCTGCAGGACGCGGTTCGAGGTCCAAGGAATGCCGTTCGGCAGGGCCGAACAATTGAAGTTCGAGAAGTTGCCGCCCAGCGGGTTGTTGGTGCAGGCCACGTTCGGACTGTTCAGGGCCACGAAGCGGTCCAGATAGATACGCGGACCGAAGTCATAGGTCGCGTCCGACTTGGCGTACTGGCCGAAGATGTCCCAGTCCCAGCCGCCGTTCCAGTCGATCGAGCCGCGCAGGCCCGCGACGGCGCGGTAGTACTTCACGTCCTGATTGCCATTCGACTCGTAGGCCGAAACGGTCAGCGCGTTCTCACCGAGCGTGTTGTTCGGGTTGCTGGCCGGCAGGTAGTTCGGCGCGCCGTTGATGGTGTTGCGCTGGGCGAACGACTGGAAGATCTGAGCGACGCCGGTCTGCGACGACTTGCGCTCGCTGAACATCAGCTCGGTGTAGGCTTCCACGTTCGGCGTGATCTGGTAGCCGCCGTTGAAGGCCACGGTCGAACGGATTTCCGGGCTGACGACGCTGGAACGATCGTACAGCGGGGTCGTCGTCGGGGCGTAGGCGTAGGTGCCCGGATAGCCGATGCGGTTGAAGCGCGCGAAGCCGGCGATCGTCGAATTATTGCCCTGCGCGGCGGTCGGATAGCTGGCGCCGGCCGTGACCGGAACCAGGTTGACCGAACCGTTGACCAGCTGGACGTAGCCGTTGGTCAGGTTGTTGCACTTGTAGTCGCCGGTGACCGAGTCCTTGTAGTCCTTGCGGACACCGGTCTTCGGGTCGAACAGGTAGTCGGCGGCGCAGGACGTGTCCTTGCGGTCCGAACGACGCAGGATCTCC
Organism: Caulobacter sp. FV1ye6ST; assembly: GCF_058681225.1. Lineage (NCBI taxonomy): Bacteria > Pseudomonadati > Pseudomonadota > Alphaproteobacteria > Caulobacterales > Caulobacteraceae > Caulobacter > Caulobacter sp. FV1ye6ST. The sequence goes on along the minus strand of NZ_CM178733.1, from coordinate 735,703 downwards.
TGGCGGAAGTACTCGCCCGAGATGTTGAAGTAGCCCTTGTCGAAGGTCTTGCCCCAGGCGGCGGTCGCCCGGTAGGCCTTGCCGCCGTGATCCAGCGGGTTGCTGCCGTAAAGCTTGACCTCACCACCGTCCATCTTCTTGCGGGTGATGATGTTGACGACGCCCGCGACGGCGTCCGAACCGTAGACCGACGAGGCGCCGTCCTTCAGGATCTCGACGCGCTCGACGATCGACTCCGGAACCACGCCAAGGTCGAACGGACCGACCTGGCCGCGCACGCCGGCCGGACCGGCGCGACGGCCGTTCAGCAGGACCAGGGTGCGGTTGGCGCCGAGGCCGCGCAGCGAAATGGTGCTGACGCCCGGACCGCCGGTGACGTTATAGCCGGTGTACTGGTTGTTGATCTGGCCCGTGCCGGCGGCCAGCGACGAGTTCTGCAGAACGGCCGACAGGGTCGCCGAGCCTTCCATTTCCGCGCGCTCGGCCGTCAGCACCTGGATCGGCGCGGCGGCGGTGAATTCCGAACGACGGATGCGCGAACCGGTGACGGTGATCGCTTCGACTTCCTGCGCTTCTTGAGCGGCGGGAGCTTCAGCCGGGGCCGGAGCGGTCTGGGCATTGGCGATGGCGGCCAGCGACAGGACGCCGGTGATGACCGTCGTTCCCAGCAGCAGAGTCTTAGTCAACTTCAACAGGTAATCCCCCAAGGGCGGTACTAAAGGTGTCCCGACGATCCTTGGCGAAAAACGCCCCCTGAACGTCGGGGCGCGCCCTGTAGCAGCTTGGTCTCGAAGCCCAACATTACGGAAAGTAAATCTGCCCGCATTTAGGCATAACGTGGCTATATGAACACGCTTTCGCCCGAAATCAGGGATCTTCGTTCGGTCAACGCCGTTAGAGCGGCATTATTTTCCAGTTTTCGAATGAACGGAATTCATTCAACAGAAATCGATATTTTCGAAGAATTTTGCGCGCGCCCGAAAAATGCCGGGCCATTCGTTGCACAAATTTCAGGCAGCCGATCAATCCAGGTCGCGCGGACCGAAGGAATGGGGCAGCAGGGACCAGAAAGCCGTTCGCTCGGTTGTCCGGCCGCCCTGGACCGAGACGACCTCGCAGGTTTCACCCGCGAATTCGGCGATCCGCTGGCGACAGGCGCCGCACGGCTGGACCACGGCGCCGGAGCCGGCCGCGATCAGCACCTTGTCGATCTTCCGCGAGCCCCCGGCCGTGATCATCGCGCCGATCGCCGTCTGTTCGGCGCATGTGCCCACGGGATAGGCGGCGTTCTCGACATTGACGCCGTAGTGGACGCGCCCCTCGTCGTCGATCACCGCCGCGGCCACCGTGAAGTTCGAATAGCGGGCATAGGACCGCGACAGCAGGTCCGGCAGGATCTGGGCGGCGTCCCGTTCCAGAGATTCGGGGCTTTGGATTTCGGGAGTCTCGGAAATGTCGGCGCTCATGCGGATTCTGACCTTCCGGCAGGATCGCGCCGGGAAGAGAGGCAATCAGCCGCACCGCCGTCAGGCAAGCAAAAAGTAAGCGCGGCCTTACGCCTCGCCAGGCGCCTTGGCGACGATCGACAGGGCGTGGACGGGCCCCGCCAGCTCTTCGGCCAGCACCGTCATCACCATGCGCTGGCGCATCACCCGGGCCTTGCCGGCAAAGGCCTCGGCCTCGATTCGCAGATTGAAGTGGCTCTCGCCCGATCCGGTGTGGCCCGCGTGGCCATGATGGCGGTCGCTGTCGTCGACCAGTTCCAGCTTCGAGGGTGAAAAAGCCTCGTTCAGCTTGCGAAGGATGGTGTCCGTGACGTCGCCCATGTCAGTCTCTTGCTTGTCAATCCTTGAACGGAAATAGCGTGGGCTTACTCTAGACGCCATGAGCCGGCAGTTCGAATACCGTCCCAAATTCACCGACATCCGCGTCCGCCCCCCCAAGAAGGGCGAGGACGACGTGGTCAATGACGTCCTGGGCCTCAAGCCCGGGGAGAAGCGCTGCGATCATCCCGACTGCCGTCTGGCGGGATCGACCAAGGCGCCGAAGTCGCGCGACCTGCCGAACCAGCACTACTGGTTCTGTCAGCAGCACGCCGCCGAGTACAACAAGAACTGGAACTTCTACGCCGGGATGAGCGAGGCGCAGATCCGCGCCGCCCAGGAGGCCGAACGCCAGACCGGCGGCCGTCCGACCTGGAGCTTCAAGGCCGACGCCAATTCCCGGGAAGCCGCCGCGGCGGCCGCCCGCGACGCCCGCGCCTTCGCCGACCCGTTCGGCATCTTCCGCGCCCAGCAGCGCAAGGCCGAGTCGGCGCGCGACGCCGCCGAGCGCAGCCTGGGCAAGCTGGAACGCCAGGCCCTGGCCGACCTCGACCTGGAAGCCGGCGCCGACAGCGCGGCGATCAAGGCCAAGTACAAGGAGCTGCTCAAGCGCTGCCACCCCGACGCCAATGGCGGCGACCGCAGCGCCGAGCACAAGCTGCAGCGGGTCATCAAGGCCTACAAGACCCTGCAGAAGTCGGGAATGGTCAAGGCCTGAGGGCCAACCCGTTCGTCCGGTCCTGAAATGAAAAGGGCGCGATCCCGGCAATCGGAATCGCGCCCCAACGCCTGGCGGGTCGCCCCATGGCGTTCTTCTGGCCTAGAGCATTTTGTTTTTACGCATTTTCTGACGACGAACCGGTGTCCGCTTCGTCCGAAAATGCTCTAGTGGTAGTCTAGGTCGCCCGGGCCGCTCATCTTGCTGAGGGAAACGCCCAGCACCACGCCCACGAAGGTGGCGATCTGGGTTCCGCTCGTCGTGTAGAGGTCCATCGACACCTCGCCGGCGACGCCCGCGATGGACTGCAGCTGGAAATCATACTCCCCGTCCAGCTTGGAAGGATCGGTCAGGAAGTAGCCGAAGACCGATGACGTGAAGAGCGCGATACTCCAGTCAGGCCCGCCGGTCGCGTTGAACGTGACGAAGTGGGGCGGCGCGAGGTCGACGGTGAGGTTCAGCGCCCACCACATGAAGCCAGAAACGCTCAGCACCCCGGCGGCATTCCACGTGCTGTCGGACGACGACAGTTCGAGCACGTGCCGGTTGGCGGCCGTAAAGGGGTGATCTGGCCGCATCGCGGCGAAATCCTTGATGCGCCGGATCTTGTCCTGGTGAAGCGCCAAAGCCGTGGCCTTCAGCTTGTCCAAGCTCTCGGCATTGGCCTTTTCGAGAAGCTGCTCTGTCGATTGCATGACCTCAACCTTCCTGTCTGGGATGACGACGGGGATGCGAATTCAACTGAAGGTTTATTTTTAACCAACAAATACAACTTATAGATTCATATTGGGCTGGGTCAATTCCGAATTGATCCCAGAATCATAAACTTCCTATAGTTGTATTTCGTCACGGCTATCGGCCGAGCCGAGCCTCCACGTCATCCCGATAATCGCCAGCGGCGCGACGCCTGTTGGCTCCGAGCTTGCGGAGCGACCCGCGCCTGGGCCATCCTCGCGCCGCCTTTCCGGGCGAGGGACAGACATCTCATGACCGACCCAGATTGGCGCGCGCCGGTCGACCCGCCGACGCCGGTGACGCCGGTTCCGTTCGGCAAGCCCTGGAGCATCTGGGCCTGGGGCGGCCTGATCTCGACCGCGGGCCTGGCCCTGGCCGTCGCGCCCCTTCCGGTGCTGACCCTGCTGCACGCCCATGTCGAGACCGCCTCCCTGCCCTGGGTGCGATTCGTCGGTCTCGTCCTGCTGGCCTACGCCATGGGCTATCACGTCGCCGGCTGGACCGGGCAGCGCACCTATATGCGGGCCTCGGTGGTGCTGCGGGTGTTCTCGGTGGTCGTGATCGGCGCCTTCGTCCTGCTGGACTGGCTGCCCAAGGCCTGGCTGGCCGTGGGCCTGGCCGACTTCGCCGGCGCGGTGTGGACGACGCTGGAGCTCAGGTGGCGGCCGAAGCCGAAGGCCTGAACCTTCTCTGCACGAAGAAGGCCGCCAGCCAGCAGATCATGGCCCACGCCGCGCCGATGCACCAGCCGGCCAGGACGTCGCTGGCCCAGTGGACGCCCAGATAGACACGGCTGAGGCCCACCAGCAGGCTGACCAGCACGGCCGCCCCGACCGCCAGAACCTTGACCCGCCGCCGGTCGGCGAAGCGGGCGGCCAGCACGCCCAGGGTCAGGAACACCACGGCCGACAGCATGGCGTGGCCCGACGGGAAGCTGGCGTTGACCGCCTCGACCGCGCGATAAACCAGATCCGGCCGCTCGCGCTCGAACACCCGCTTCAGGCCCTGGCTGATCAGCAGGCCGCCGCCCGCTCCGGCCACCAGCAGCAACCCCTCGCTCCAGCGGCGCAGGGACGCCAGCAGGGCGAAGGCCAACAGGATGATCAGGCCCAGCACCGTCACCGAGCCTAGCGCCGTGATGTCGGTGGCGGCGATATGCAGCCATCCGGGTCCGACCAATTCATGCGGCTGGCCGTCGACGCGCAGGGCCTCCAGCACCGAAAGATCCAGCGCCCGGGTTTCGCCCTCGGCCACCTCATCGGCGATCGACAGGAATCCCCAGCCGCCCAGCGCGACCACCAGCAGGGCGCAGGTGGCGCCCAGCTCGCGCCGCGCGGCCGACAGCAATCCCGGAAAGCCTATGCGGATCAAACGGATAGTCATGCAGTCGACATGCCTCGCAACAACATTTCTCATATGAAACATGAACTTAAGCTGAGCGCGGCCGTTCATGCTGCCTCTAGGTCGAGCATCCTAGGGTGCTCTCACCTTCAAAGGAGACCCGATATGAAACGTCTTATCACCGCTTCGCTCGCCGTTCTGATGCTGGCCGGCGGCGCCAGCGCGGCCTCGGCCCAGGACTATCGCCGCGACCACAACAACGACGGTCGCTATGACGCCCGTGATCGCTCCTATGAGCAAGGCCGCCGCGATCAGGCCCGCGCCGAAAACCGCCACGACCGCCGCGAGTACCGCCGCTGGGCCAAGGGCCAGCGCCTGGACCAACGCTATCGCGGCAACACCTACTATGTCAGCGACTACCGCGCCCGCGGTCTGCGCCAGCCCCCGCGCGGCTATCGCTGGCAGCGCGTGGACAACCAATACGTCCTGGCCGCCGTCGCGACCGGCCTGATCGCCTCGGTGATCATCGCCAACCACTAAAAAATCGCTCTGGAGTGGGCGCTGCCACGCGGCGCCCTCTTCCCCTACCCCCCAAAGCGCGACTTGGTCGCGCTTCGTGGACTGAAACCTTCCGTTTAAATTGGAATCCAATTGAAACGGTGGGGGTCAAGGCGCTAATCCGGTGGACATGCCCGAGTTCGCCGAAACCAGCTCCGCCGCCGATCCGCTGATCACCCTGGTCCCCGACAAGTGGGTGACGCTTCGCGACGCGTTCGGCGTGGACAGCGACATGAAGGTTCCGGCCTTCTCTCACCGCGACCCGCACGTCCCCGAGATCGACACGGCCTACAAGTTCGATCCCCAGACGACGAAAGCCATCTGCGCGGGCTTCGCCAAGGACCGCCGCGTGATGGTTCAGGGCTATCACGGCACCGGCAAGTCGACCCACATCGAGCAGATCGCCGCGCGCCTGAACTGGCCGCTGGTCCGCGTGAACCTCGACAGCCACGTCAGCCGCATCGACCTCGTCGGCAAGGACGCCATCGTCCTGAAGGAAGGCAAGCAGGTCACCGAATTCCGCGAAGGGATCCTGCCCTGGGCCCTGCAGCGCCCGATCGCCCTGGTGTTCGACGAATATGACGCCGGCCGTCCAGACGTGATGTTCGTGATCCAGCGCGTGCTGGAAGCCGGCGGCAAGCTGACCCTGCTGGACCAGAACCGCGTCATCCGCGCCAATCCGTATTTCCGGCTGTTCTCGACCACCAACACCATTGGTCTGGGCGACACCACCGGCCTCTATCACGGCACCCAGCAGATCAACCAAGGCCAGATGGACCGCTGGTCGATCGTCACCACGCTGAACTATCTGGAGCACGACGTCGAAGCCGCCATCGTGCTGGCCAAGAACCCGTCGTATGACACCGCCGAGGGCAAGCGCACCTTGGCCGCCATGGTCCGCGTCGCCGACATGACCCGCAACGCGTTCATGAACGGAGACATCTCGACCGTCATGAGCCCTCGCACGGTGATCACCTGGGCCCAGAACGCCGAGATCTTCGACAACGACGTGGCCCTGGCCTTCCGCCTGACCTTCCTGAACAAGTGCGACGAACTCGAGCGCCCCACGGTGGCCGAGTTCTTCCAGCGCGCGTTCGGCACGGACCTCCCGGAAAGCGCGGCACGGGTGAAGGTGGCTTAAAAGGTCGTTTGGGCTGACCGGAGTCGTTGGGTCACGTCCTGCACTCCGGAGACGTCCAAGACCGATCGTCGGAAGACAAATCGGGGACGCGTCTCGCGGCTGGTGCGAAGCTTCGCCAGGACCGGAACCGGTATCAGCGCCGCACATAGGACCAAGAAGTCCGCCTCGAAGATGACGGCGGCCAGGGTGTCGAAGCCGATCAGCTCATCGCTCGGCATTCCGCCCAATTCGCACGAGCGGTTGGTTGGCGACAGCCGGCGGCTCTTGACCTGATAGGTCTTCACGCCATCCGTGGCGTCGAACGCCTTGTTCGAGTTCGCCGGAAGATCCCGACCAAAGGCGCGCGCGAACAGCGCCTCGGCATAGTCGCCGACGATGTTCTTCGTGCGAACGATCCGCCGCTCATGCAAGGCGTCGATCGCGAAGCCGTAGGCCCGCAAGAGATCGAGCGCGGTCGCGTCTCTCCCATCCACTTCGATCAAGCCGCCCGCGGCGTGATCTTGTCCAGCTCCGCGCCCATCTTCCGGCGCTGCTCCATCAGGTCGTAGCTATTCTGAAGGCGCAGGAAGAAGCCTTCCGACATGCCCCAATAGCGCGAAAGGCGCAGGTCGGTGTCAGCGGTGACCGCGCGCTTTCCGAGCACGATCTCGTTTATCCGTCGTGGCGGCACGCCAATAGCGCGCGCCAGTGCGCTCTGGCTCATGCCTATCGGCTTGAGAAATTCTTCCAGCAGGATGTCGCCAGCGGTCGGATTGGGCAGCCAATCGATGGGATCTATCTCAATGGTAGTCGCAGATTTCGACATCGTAGGCATGTCCATCCATCCAGCGGAAGCAAATCCGCCATTGATGATTGATCCGGATCGAGTGTTGACCTTCGCGGTCTCCCCGCAACACCTCCAACCGATTGCCGGGCGGTGAGCGCAAGTCCTCCACCTGCTCCGCCGCGTCCAGCGAACGCAGCTTTCGCACGGCCGAGGCCTGGATCTCACCCGGCAACCGGCGCGAATAGCGACCTTCCCAGATGAGCTGGGTTTCTCGACGGGCGAAACTCCGGATCACTTACAGCACCTATAACGCATAACGTTATGCGGCTCAATCATCGCCACTTCTCTCTATGGTAGATTACCAATACCATAGATTGCATTTGGTGCGATAGACGCAGACGCCCGCTCGCAGCATGATCCGACAAGACTCGCGATCCGGAACCCCCTCACCTGGCAGCCCGTTCACCTGCGACGCTTCACGGAGACGACCCATGACCGACCTCACCTACATCATCGTCGAGCACGACGGCGGCTGGGCCTACAAGGTGGGCGACACCTTCTCCGAGACCTTTCCGAGCCACGACGCGGCGCTGAAGGCGGCCCAGCGCGCGGCCGGCGAACAGCGGGTCGGGGGCGAGACCGAAGGCATCACCTACGAGGACAAGAACGCCGTCTGGCATCAGGAAGTGGCGTCGGGCGACGACCGGCCCACGACCCACGTCAAGGACAGCCAGTAGGCGCGACACGACGTCACGGGCGCCGGCTTCGGCGTCCGTGACGGGTCCCGTTCTGAAATCGGCCCCGATCTTGCGGGATGGTGCTTCCTGAAGCCCATTTTGAGACAAAGGTCGCCGCCTATGTTCGCCAAGAAGAAAGAGACCGCCGCGCCGCTCGCCGTGGCTCCGCTGGATCAAGGCCGCGCCGCCGCGCCGCAGCCCCAGCCGCAACAAACCGCGCCCGCGCCGGTGCGTCCGAAGCCGATCTCGATGTTCGGCCAGGGCCTGACCATTCGTGGCGACGTGGTCGGCGACATCGAGGTGCATCTCGACTGCGTGGTGCTGGGCGATGTGAAGGTCGGCAAGCTGATCGTCGGCCCGAACGCCCGCATCGAGGGCGCGCTCGTCGCCCAGGCCATGGAGATCCACGGCCTGGTGATCGGCACCGTGACGGCCCAGTCCGTACGCCTGCACGGCACCGCCCGCGTCGATGGCGACATCACCCACGAGCAACTGGCCATGGAGACCGGCGCCCAGTTCCAGGGCCGCAGCCTGAAGTTCCGCCGTCCGGCGCCGCCGCAGGCCCAGCCCGTCCAGGCTCAGCCCCCCCAGGCTCAGCCCCCCCAAGCTCAGCCCCAAGCCTACGCGCAGCCGGCCCCACAACCGGCGACGCCGCCTTCCGCCTCGCAGATGCCGTACAGCCAGGTCGCCCACTAGAGCGCGTCAGGTCCACGACCGTCGCGCCGCCTGTGGCGCGTCGGTCACGCGGCCACGCTTTCGCGCCAAACCGTCGGAACACTGACGCTAAGCCAGGCTTTGTATTCTCGTGGACCGGCGTGAACCGGCCCGGAACGAGGAGCTCAAATCCATGGCCGGAAAGCCGTTGAAGATCGTGCCCACCGTCCCCGGCGTGGCGGAAATCTATGACCTGGGACGCGGTCCGGAGACCACGGCCCAGCGCGTGAAGCGCCTGCAAACCGAAGCCCGTCTGCTGGCCCGCGAAGAGATCGAGCGGCTGGATCGCGACCTGCGCCGCCTGGCCGAGCAGGCCAGGACGATCGCCGACGGCGGCGAGGCCTATCCGGCCGGCATCCGCGACCTGGCGAGCCGCATCGGCGTCGACACGGCCCAGCGCGCCGACATCCTGCGCGCCTTGCTGGAACGCTCGCAGTAGGGCCTAGGCCCAAATTTCAGGCCGCGGCATTGGCCATCTTGCGCAGGCGGCGCGCCAGGTCCTCGGGCCGGTCGGCGATCTGATCGAACAGCGCCTGCACCTCGGCCTCGCCAAATCCCGCCGCGCGCAGGGTGCGCCAAGCCCCCGCCAGCACGGCCTCGGCGATGTCCAGCCGGTCGTCGGTCAGGCGCAGACCGGCGCCGAACGGGCTCTGGAAGACGGAAGTCTGATCGGCGAACGACATGGGCGACCCTCCTGCGGCGTGCAGCAATGTTCCTTTTTTGTTCCGATTATTCGCCGGAGTCGAGTCCTCGAATCCCCAAAACGAAAAAGCCTCGAAGCGGGGAGCCTCCGGCCATCTCCAGATAAGAAAAAGCCCCGAGGCGGGGGGCCTCGGGGCTGGTCGGCGTGTCGGGGCGGACAGCGCCTATCGGATCGCCGGCTCACAACGGCGACCTGATCTCATGAGCGATTAGCGGCAGACGGTCCGTTCGTAGTAGGCGCCGTTCCAGCGGTCGTACTCGCGGGTCGTCCAGCAATCGCGACCACCGCCGCCGTAATACGGCCGGGGGGCGTAGCCGTAGCCATAACGCGGCGGGGGCGGCGGCGGGGCGTAGTAGCCCTGGTCGTAATAGCCGCGGTCGTAGCGATCGTGGCGGTTGCCGTCGGAGATCGCCGCGCCGACCGCCAGGCCGACGATGCCGGCGGCGACGGCCACGGCGGCCGTATCGTTGCCGCGATGGCCGCGATAGTGGCCGTAGCGCGGGTCGGCCGAGGCCGTCGTGGCGGCGGCGACCAGAGAGAGCGCGGCGAGGCCGGCGGCGACCCGACCGACCGTGGTGATGATCTTGTTGGCCATGGTGGCCTCCTTTGGGTCTCTCGCTTCCCGGCGGCGCGGCGCGTCGTCTCAAGCGTCACATGGACGATCGGACTTCGAGCCTGAACGGCGCCTGAACGGATTATTTCAACGGTCGGCGGAACCGGTTTGTTCACCTTTTTCAATGAAGGTGACCCTCAACAGCCTCTCGCGACCTCCACGGAGACCGCCGCCATGACCGTCCAAGTGAACGACACCTTGTCCTACGCCCGAGGTCAGGCCCTGCAGGTCCTCTCGTTCGAGGTCGGGGCCCAGACCTATTGCGTCCCCGTCAGCGCGGTGCGCGAGATCCGCGGCGTCACGCCGCCGACCCCGCTGCCGGAAGCCCCGCCCTATGTGCGCGGCGTCATCAACCTGCGTGGCCAGGTCATGCCGGTCATCGACCTGTCGTGGCGCCTGGGCAAGGGCGCGGCCCAGGACGGCGCGCGCCAGGTGATCATCGTGGTCGAGAACCATGACGACGTCGCCGGCCTGCTGGTCGACGCCGTCTGCGACAGCTTCACCGTCGAGGCCGAGCACATCAATGCGCCGCCGTCCCTGGGCGACGGCGAGGATTCCCCGCTGGTCGCGGCCGTTATCACCAGCGGCGAAGGCGACATGACCGTCCTGCTGGCCGTCAGCCGCATCCTCCCGGAACGCCCGGTCGCCTTGGCGGCCTAATCCTACGGTCGCCGTTGCCTCCCCGATCAGGGACCGCCGCCACCCGTGGGTGGCCGGTGCCTCACGGAAGGAATGATACCGATGTCGAACGCCGTGAAGATCGTGGCCATCCTGACCGCTCGCCCGGGAAAGGCCGAGGCCTTGCGGGCGCTGCTCGCCAGCATGGTCAGCCCTAGCCGCGCCGAACCCGGGAACCTGCGCTGGGACATCTGGCAGGACCAGGCCGACGCCGCGCGCTTCGTTCTGGACGAGCTTTATGTCGACAACGCCGCCGTGGCCGCGCACCGCCAGACGGCGCACTTCCAGGACTATTTCGCGCGCATCAACGACCTGGCCGAACGCACCGCCCTGGTTGCTGATCCTGTCGAGGTCGCCTGACCCGCGCGCCAAACATTTGTTCGAATAACCTCTTCCGCTGCCCCCTCGCAGAACGCTAGTCTCTCGCCAACAAAGGGAGAGACGCATGAAGGCCGCTGTTCTGCGCGAGGTGGGCAAGCCCCTCGAGATCGAGACCGTGGCCATCGGCAAGCCCGGCCCGCGCGAGGTGCTGATCCGCACCAAGGCCGCCGGCGTCTGCCACTCCGACCTGCACTTCATCGAGGGCTCCTATAGCCACCCCCTGCCCGCCGTGCTGGGCCACGAGAGCGCCGGGATCGTCGAGGCGGTCGGCAGCGAGGTCCGCACGGTCAAGGTCGGCGACCACGTCATCACCTGCCTCAACCCCTATTGCGGCCACTGCGAGGTCTGCCTGACCGGGCACATGAACCTGTGCATCAGCCCGGAGACCAAGCGTCCGAAGGACGCCGAGCCTCGACTGTTCAAGGAGGACCTCGGAGGCGGCGCCAACGGCAAGATGGCTCAGTTCCTGAACCTGTCGTCGTTCGCCGAGTACATGCTGGTCCACGAGCACGCCTGCGTCGCCATCCGCAAGGACATGCCGTTCGACCGCGCCGCCCTGATCGGCTGCTCGGTGATGACGGGCGTGGGCGCGGTGATGCACACCTCCAACGTCCGGCCGGGCGAGACCGTGGCCGTGATCGGCTGCGGCGGCGTGGGCCTGGCCACCATCAACGGCGCGGCCATCGCCGGCGCCGGCCGGATCATCGCCATCGACCGCGTCGCCGGGAAGCTTGAGCTGGCCAAGACCTTCGGCGCCACCGACGTGATCGACGGCTCGGCCGTCGACGACATCGCCAAGGCCGTGGTCGAGCTGACTGGCGGCGGCGTCCATCACAGCTTCGAGGCTATCGGCCTGAAGGCCACGGCGGAAGCCTCGTTCAAGATGCTGCGCCGGGGCGGCACGGCCAATGTGATCGGCATGATCCCGGTCGGGACGAAGATCGAGCTGCACGGCGTCGATTTTCTCGGCGAGCGCCGGATCCAGGGCAGCTACATGGGCTCCAACCGCTTCCCGGTCGACATGCCGCGCCTCGTGGACTTCTACATGCAGGGCCGCCTGAAGCTGGACGAGCTGATCTCGCGCCGCATCAAGCTGGAGGACGTCAACAGCGCGTTCGACGAGCTGAAGCGCGGCGAACTGGCGCGGTCGGTGATCGTGTTTGATTGATCGCTCTGGTCTAGTCCAGTTGTCACATCACTGACCAAATAGCCGTGCTAACTCCGGTGAACTATTCTCCGGAGCCACGCCATGCCCCAGCTCGACCGCCGTAGTCTGCTCGCCGCCATCGGCGCCATGACCCTGCCGCCGGCCCTGGCCCGCGCGGCGGCGATCGACGCCGATGTCCGCACCGGCACGATCAAGGACGTCGAGCACGTGGTGATCCTGATGCAGGAGAACCGCGGCTTCGACCACTATTTCGGGACCATGGCCGGGGTGCGCGGCTTCGGCGACCGCTTCCCGGTTCCGGTGCGCGACACCGCCAAACGCAAGGACGGCTCGGTCTTCGTCCAGAGCTATGGCGAGCAGCTGCTGGCGCCCTTCCCGCTGGAGACCACCAAGACCTTCGCCCACATGCGGGTCGAGAGCACGCCGCACAGCTGGACCAACGCCCAGGACGCCTGGGATCAGGGCCGCATGGACCGTTGGCCGGACCACAAGCACCCCTGGTCGATGGGCTATTTCGAGCGCGCCGACATCCCGTTCCAGTTCGCCCTGGCCGAGACCTTCACCCTCTGCGACGCCTATCACTGCGCGACCCAGACCGGCACCAACACCAACCGTCTGTTCCTGTGGACCGGGACGAACGATCCGTCCGGAACGCAAGGCGGCCCGTCGATCTCGAACTCGCACGACGACTTCGCCGAAAAAGGCGGAGCCGCCGAGTCCTACACCTGGACCACCTATCCCGAGCGGCTGCTGAAGGCCGGCGTCTCCTGGCGGATCTACCAGGACATGGCCGACAACTTCACCGACAACCCCCTGGCCGGCTTCAAGGCCTATCGCGACGCCTACAAGAACGCGCCCGGTTCGGACAAGCGGCTGAAGGACCTGGCGCTGTCCACCTGGCATCTGGACAAGCTGCGCGAGGACGTCGTCTCCGGTCGTCTGCCGCGGGTGTCGTGGATCATCGCCCCGGCCGCCGACAGCGAGCACCCCGCCCCGTCCAGCCCGGCTCAGGGCGCCGACTACACCGCCCGCGTCATCGACGCCCTGACCGCCGATCCCAAGGTCTGGGCGCGGACGGTGCTGATCGTGAACTTCGACGAGAACGACGGCTTCTTCGACCACATGCCGCCGCCGTCGCCGCCGTCCAAGGACGCGGACGGCAAGCTGATCGGCGGCTCGACCATCGACCTGACGGACATGCACCACACGGTGCGCAACCCGACCGAGGCCAAGGCCGAGCGCGACGACCTGATGAACCGTCCCTACGGCCTGGGTCCGCGCGTGCCGCTCTACGCCATCTCGCCATGGAGCCGGGGCGGCTGGGTTGACAGCCAGGTGTTCGACCACACCTCGGTGATCCGCTTCCTGGAGACGCGCTTCGGGGTGATGGAGCCCAATATCGCGCCCTGGCGGCGGGCGGTGTGCGGCGACCTGACCTCGTGCTTCGACTTCAAGACCCCGAACCACAAGCCCTTCGCGCCGCTGCCGCCGACCGCCGAGACCGCGGCCCGCGCGGCCAAGCTGAAGGAGATCAAGCCGCCGACGCCGACGACCGTGGTCGCGCCGGTCCAGGCCAAGGGCGCGCGGCCCTCGCGCGCCCTGCCCTACGCCCTGGCCGTGGACGGCCGGGTGAAGGACGGGGCCATGACCTTGACCCTGACCAATGCCGGCGCCCAGGCGGCGGTGCTGCATGTCTATGACCGCCTGCGGCTGGACGCGGTGCCGCGCCGCTACACGGTCGGTCCGAAGGCCGCGCTGGCGGACGTCTGGCCGGCCGGTCCGCACGATCTGTGGGTGCTGGGCCCGAACGGCTTCCACCGGCGCCTCACGGGCGCCGGGCCGGGGGTCGAGATCACCGCGCGGGCCAGCGGCGGGGCGATGCGGCTGACCCTGACCAATACCGGCCGCGAACCGCGCACCGTCTCGGTCGAGGGCGGCGCCCAGCCCTGGCGTGTCAGCCTGGCGGCCGGCGCGACCCAGGCCAAGACCTTCGCCACCCAACAGGGCTGGTACGACCTGACCGTCAGCGACGCCGCCGATCCGGCGTGGCTGCGGCGGCTGGCGGGACGGATCGAGACCGGCAAGGATTCGATCAGCGATCCGCTGATGGGCGGGACGGCGCGGCTGACGGCCTAGCCAGGCCGCGCAGCTTGGCTAGGGTGGGGCGAACCTCAAGGATTCGCCATGCTCCGCCCCTCGCTTCTCGTGCTCGCCGCCGTCCTCATCGCCACGCCGACGCTCGCCGCGCCAAAAGCCGACCCGACCAAGGCCGTCGCCAGGATGGTCGCGTCCCCCGCCTTCAAGGCCGCCGCCGCCAAGCTTGACGCCGACTTCGACCGCACGGTCGCCGATATCGTCACCTTGACGGAGATCCCGGCCCCGCCCTTCAAGGAAGAGGCGCGCGCCAAGGCCTATCTCGAGATGCTCAAGGCCCACGGCCTGACGAACGTCGAGATGGACGCAGAGGGCAATGTCATGGGCGTTCGCCCCGGCACGGTGACCAAGGGCAAGGGCCCGTTCGTGGTCCTGGCCGCCCACCTCGACACCGTCTTCCCGGAAGGCACGGACGTGAAGGTCAAGCGCGAGGGGACCAAGCTGATGGCCCCCGGCATCGGCGACGACACCCGGTCCCTGGCCACCCTGCTGGCCTATATGCGCGCCCTGGACGCGGCCAAGATCTCGACCAAGGCCGACATCCTGTTCGTCGGCAATGTCGGCGAGGAAGGCCCCGGCGACCTGCGCGGCACGCGGTTCCTGTTCAACAAGGGTCCGTACAAGGGCCGGATCAGCGCCTTCTTCTCGATGGACGGCTCGGACCCGTCGCGGATCGTTGATCGCGGCGTCGGCTCCAAGCGCTATCGCGTGACTTTCAAGGGTCCCGGCGGCCACAGCTACGGCGCGTTCGGCCTGGTCAACCCGATGACGGCGATGAGCCAGGCCGTGGTCGACCTCTACGCCGTGCAGGCGCCCAAGGATCCGAAGGTCACCTATTCGGCCAGCGTCACGGGCGGCGGCACCTCGGTCAACTCGATCCCGAACAGCGTGTTCATGGAGTTCGACATGCGCTCGGAAAGCGCCGCCGAACTGGCCAAGCTGGACCAGACCTTCATCGGCATCCTGGACAAGGCCGTCGCGGGCGAGAACGCCGCCCGCTCCACGGGGGCCGGCAAGATCAGCTACGACGCCAAGGTGATCGGCGAGCGCCCGGCCGGGACCACGCCCCAGACCTCGGACATCGTGGTGCTGACCGCCGCCGCCGTCTCGGCCCTGGGCATGAAGCCCGAGCACCAGGACAGCTCGACCGACAGCAATGTGCCCATGAGCTTAGGGATTCCCGCCGTCACCATCGGCTCGGGCGGCAAGGCGGGCCGCGCCCATGCTCTGGACGAATGGATCGACGTCGAGAAGGCGTCCAGCGTGCAGGGGATGCAGGTGGGCCTGGCCGCGCTGCTGGCCGTGGCGGGGGTGAACTAGGCCGCTAGATCCTCCCCCGCGCTGCGGGGGAGGTGGCCCAGAGGGCCGGAGGGGGCGAGCTGGGCCTACGCGGTGAAGGCCCCCTCAGTCGCTCCGCGACAGCTCCCCCGCATCGCGGGGGAGCATCTTCTTCCGCGTCACCAGCCAGATCCCTCCGCACACCAGCGCCAGCGCCGCCGCGTTCTTCCAGGCCAGCACAGGCTCGTGCAGGAACAGGCCCGACAGCAGAACCCCAAACACCGGGATCAGGAAGTTGAACACCGCCAGCATCCCGACCGGGTTGTGCTTCATCAGCAGGCTCCACAGCGCGAAGGCCGCGGCCGACAGCCCGGCCATATAGGCCAGCAGCGCCAACGACCGGACGTCGAAGCCGGACAGGTGGCCGCCCCCGATCTCGCCGATCGCCAGCAACCCCGCGCCGCCGATGGCCAGCTGCCAGCCGGTCATCACCATCGGATCCAGCGTCCGCGAGAGGGTCTTGCCCCAGATCGAGGCCGCCGCCAGCACGAAGGCGGCGATGACCACGAAGCCCTCGCCCAGCAGAGTGAACTCGAAGTCGAGGCCCTTCATGCCCCTTGAGCCGCCCAGGTTCACCACCAGCACGCCGGCGAAGCCCAGCAGGCAGCCGGCCGCCTTGCGGACGGTGAGGCGGTCGTTGGCGTAGAGGAGGTGCGCCAGGATCACGCTGAAGAACGCCCCCGTGCCGTTCATGATCGACGACTTCACGCCGCTGGCGTGGGCCAGGCCGACATAGAAGAAGACGTACTGCAGCGTGGTCTGGACGACGCCCAGTCCGACCACCGAGGCGATCCGCTCGCGCGGCACGGCGATCGAGCGCCGACCCAGCACGGCCAGGACCAGGAGGATCAGGCCCGCCCCCAGGAAGCGCCAGCCGGCGAACAGCATCTGCGTGGCCATGTCGGTCTTGGCCACGTGCAAGAGGGCGTAGCCCGCCTTCACCGCCGGAAAGGCGCTCCCCCACAGCAGACAGCACAGCACGGCGATCCCGACGACGAAGCGGCGGTCTTTGAAGAGGTCGGCGCGGGAAGGGGTCAAGACGGGCTCGCTGCAGGCAAGCGGTGCTTCTAGGCCTTGGGGCGCCTGGCTTCAATCTCGACAAATGTGCGAATATTCACCGAGACACAGCGAAATAACCTCGTTCTTTAGACGGTCGCATTGACTGATGTGGGTGACCTAACGACGCATTAGGCAAGTCTTTCCGAAAACCCCTCAAGGTTGTTCACATCTATCAATCGTCACTGATATCGATGTTTTACATCGGCGCTTCGGCGTTCCGGCGTCAGTAAGGATTCGGTCGCCATGACCCTGACTACCCACGAGAGCCTGGCCGAGGATATCAGCGCCTTTTTCGACGTCTCCCTGGACCTCCTGGTGATCCGGGACATCGACGGCCGCGTGCTGAAGGCCAGCCGCTCCTGGTTCGCCGCGTTGGGTCACCGCCCCGAGGACATGGAGGGCCAGGAACTGCTGCGCCTGGTTCATCCGGAAGACATGTCCGGCACGCGAGACAGCGTGGTGGAGGTCGAGAGCCGCCGGGAAGGCGACCCGGTCATGGGCTTTACCAACCGCTACCGCCACAGCGAAGGGCACTACCGCATCCTGGAATGGCGCGCCCAGCGCCTGGGCGATCGCATCTATGGCGTGGCGCGCGACGTAACCGAGCGCGTGGCCGCCGACCGGGCGCTGGTCGAGGCCAAGGCCGCCGCCGAAGCCGCCAACCGCGCCAAGACCGACTTCCTCGCCAATATCAGCCACGAAATCCGCACGCCGCTGAACGGCGTCATCGGCATCGTCGACGCCCTCGCCCGCACGCCGCTGAGCGCCGACCAGGCCGAGATGATCGGTTTGATCCGGGACTCGGGCGCCACCTTGGAGCGGCTGGTGTCCGACTTCCTGGACGTGGCCAAGATCGAGGCTGGCCAGCTGGAGCTGGAACGTCGACCGTTCGACCTCGACCGGACACTGCGCGCCTGCATCGAGATCATGCGCCACCGGGCCGAAGAAAAAGGTCTGGCGTTCCGCGTGGAGGGCCTGGACGCGACGGCCAAGGAAATGGGCGGTCGCTACAAGGGCGACGGCACGCGCATCGGCCAGGTGATCGGCAACCTGCTGTCGAACGCCATCAAGTTCACCGAGACCGGCACGGTGACCCTGCGCGTTCGGACCGAGCCGGTTGACGACGAGACCGCCCTCACCTTCGAGATCGAGGACACCGGCATCGGCTTCGACGCCGACCACGCCGCCGGGCTGTTCGGCCGCTTCCACCAGGCCGACGCCTCGGTCAGCCGCCGGTTCGGCGGCACGGGCCTGGGCCTGTCGATCTGTCGCTCGCTGGTCGAGATGATGAGCGGCGAGATCTCGGCCGCCTCGACCCCCGGCGTCGGCAGCCGCTTCACCGTCGCGCTTCGCCTGCCCCTTGCGCCGCCTGAGCAGGCCAATGAGCCGCGCGACGTCCTGGCTTCGCCGATCGAAAACGACGGCGCCCCGCTGCGGGTGCTGCTGGTCGAGGACCACCCGACCAACCAGCGCGTGGCGCAGCTGATCCTGGCGACCCAGGGGGCCGAGGTCATCACCGTCAATGACGGGCTCGAGGCCATAGACGCCTTCCAGGCCGCGACCTTCGACGTGGTGCTGATGGACATGCAGATGCCACGCATGGACGGCCTGGCCGCCACCCGCGCTCTACGCGCGCTGGAGGCCGAGAGCGGCGCGGCCCGCACCCCGATCATCATGCTCAGCGCCAACGCCCTGACCGGCCATCGCGAGCAGACCCTGGAGGCCGGCGCCGACCTGCACGTCGCCAAGCCGATCACGGCCGCGAACCTGCTGGCGGGGATCCAGGCGGCGGTGGGGTAGCGCCCTTCAGGTCTCTAAATAATTGATTCTATAGCCTGTTTATCCCGCTTTAACGGGGCAGTCTCTACCGCAGCGAGTTCTTGGCCTTCTCCAGGTCGGCCATGGCCAGCTTGGGCGTGTCCTCGCCGCTGACGGGCTGGCCGCCTTCGGCCAGCATGCGGTCGATGCGCGATTTCTGCGACTTGAACGAGGCCAGCTCCGAGCCGGCCAGGATCGTGCCCTGCGGGACCTTGGCGCCGATCGGATTGACCCGCTGCCCCTTCAGCCAGACCTCGTAGTGCAGGTGCGGACCTGACGCCAAGCCGGTGGCGCCGACATAGGCGACTACCTGGCCCTGGCGGACGCGCGAGCCCGCGTGGATGCCGGGCGCGTAGCGCGAGATGTGGCCGTAGCCGGTGTCCCACTGGCCCGAATGGCGGATGCGCAGCCAATTGCCGTAACCGCCCCAGCGCTTGGCCTCCAGCACGACGCCATCGCCGGCGGCCAGGATCGGCGTGCCGGTGCCGGCCCCGAAGTCGACGCCCTGGTGGGCGCGGGTGTAGCCCAGCACGGGGTGCTTGCGCATGCCGAACACCGAGGTGATCCGCGCGCCGTCGACGGGGGTGCGCAGCAGGAAGCCTTTGATGTTCTTGCCCAGCTCGTCGAAGAACTGCGGCTTGCCGTCGCTGTCCTTGCGGTCGAAGGCGTAGAACTTCTGGCCCTTGACCTCGGCATATTCCAGGTCGCCGGCCTCGATGGTGCGGCCGCTCTCGGTGACCTTCCGGTCGAACACCAGGCAGAAGCGGTCGCCCTCGTGGATGTCGCGCGAGAAGTCGATCTTGTGCGAGAACAGCTTGGCCGCCTCGCTGATCACCGCCGGGGTGCCGCCGACATTGGCCACGCTCTCGTAGAACGAGCCGTTCATTTCGCCGCAGGCGACCTTCTTCTCGTCCTTCACCTTCTCTTCCAGCTCGCGCAGGCGCAGGGCGCCGTCGAAGGTGCGCGAGACGGTCAGCGTCGAGTTGGGGCTGGTGCGCATGGACAGGCCGATCAGGCGGGCCGGGCCACGCTGGCTGCGGCGCTGGGCGATGGCCGCCTCGAAGGCCATGCCGGCCTTGATGTTGACGGTGTCGATGGCGCCCTGGAGGGTCGCGACGACCGCCTGGGCGTCCTCGGGGGCGACGCCGGCCCGTTGCACGGCGCCCTGCAGGGTCTCGCCCGGACGAACCTTGACGGCGACGTTCTCGGGACGCTCGAAGCCGGGCTGGGCCTCGGCGCTGGCGAAGGCCAAGTGCTGCAGAGCGGTCAGGGCGGCGGGATCGATCGGCGCGCGGACCACGGCCGGCTGGGCGTCGTCGGCGGTCAGCTTCCAGCCCAGCGCCAGGGCGGCCAGGCCGGCCACGGCGGTGAACACCCTCGGCGCCCAGCGCGTGGCGCTGCGTCGTGGATCAAATTCCTGCATCGTGCCCCCGTCGGTTCGATGCCGCGCAAGTCAAAATGACACGGCTGGGTAGCCCCCCAGCAATCGTTGGGCCGGACCATGCGCGAGGCGTGCTCTCGGCGACAAGGACTATTCTGCGCTTCGGTCGTTTTGTCACGGCATGGCTAATGCCAATTAAGACTCGAAGCGTAACCATATGATCCATAAAAGAAAACGCCCACCGTTTCCGGCGGGCGTCTTGTGTGCGCGGTAGGATTAAGCCTACCGAAATCGTCCGAATTAGGCGGCGTTGACCTGCTCGTTCGGGTCGCGCAGCACGTAGCCGCGGCCCCAGACGGTCTCGATGTGGTGCTTGCCGTGGGCCGAGGCCGCCAGCTTCTTGCGCAGCTTGCAGATGAAGACGTCGATGATCTTCAGTTCCGGCTCGTCCATGCCGCCGTACAGGTGGTTCAGGAACATTTCCTTGGTCAGGGTCGTGCCCTTGCGCAGGGAAAGCAGCTCCAGCATCTGGTATTCCTTGCCGGTCAGGTGAACGCGGTTGCTGTTCACTTCGACCGTCTTGGCGTCCAGGTTGACCACGATGTCGCCGGTCTTGATGACCGACTGGGCGTGCCCCTTCGAACGACGGACCACCGCGTGGATACGGGCGATCATCTCGTCCTTGTGGAACGGCTTGGTCATGTAGTCGTCGGCGCCGCCCGAGAAGGTCTTCACCTTCGTGTCGATCTCCGACGAGCCCGACAGGATCATGATCGGCGTGTTGATCTTCGCGACCCGCAAGGTGCGCAGAACATCGATGCCGCTCATGTCAGGAAGATTGAGATCGAGCAGGATGAGATCGTAGTCGTAGATCTTGCCCAGATCGACGCCTTCTTCACCCAGATCCGTCGTATAGACGTTGAAGCCTTCAGACTTCAGCATCAACTCGATGGTCTGCGCAGTCGCGCTGTCATCCTCGATCAACAGTACGCGCATGAGCCCCTCCACGCCAAATCTGGCGTATTCGAACGTCTTAGGCGGAAGTCCGCCGCAAAACCCTTCGGCCACTCTGCCGGTGAGTTAATTTAAGACTGGTTAATGGTGAATGTTTCCGTTGGCCGAATGGTTAATCTGATTTGCGAATCGGGTGCAAGCGGTCGACGGGTCCCCGGACACATTGGTCGCAGGCGTCGCGGGGCGCCTTTCCAGGTCGCTAATTGAGGCCGCGAAATCCCTAAAATCCGTGCATCCGCAATGGTCCGAACGCTGTTACGGCGTTAAGGCTTCGCCCGGATCGTGTTCGCCTTCGAGGCGAGATTGCGACGTTCCGTCGCGAGAATTTGACCGCTAAACTGGCGCTTGAAGGCGTCCAGCCGGACGTGAGCTTTACCGTCCGGGAGGGGGCGCGACGCCCTGTCGCGGACGCTACAGCGGAGTTTCCTCGGCCAGCCAGCCGGCGGCGCGCAGCTTGGCGACCGAGGCGCGGCTGACGGGGGCGGTTTCGCCGTCGACGAGCCGCAGACGCAGGTTGCGGCCGTCGCGTTCGACACCCTCGATCGCGCGCCGGGCCACCCACCAAGAGCGATGGGTTTGAAGCCCCTCGACGCCCGAGAGCCCCGCCGTCACCCGCGCCAGGGGCCCCATCTCAAGCCGCGAGCCGTGCTCGGTGCGGATCCGGACATAGTGGTCCTCCATCCTCAGATAGAGCACCACCCCCGGATCGAGGGTCGCGGCGGGCGTGGCCACGGGGACCAGCGCCTCGTGCGCGTGGCTTCGCACGAGCGGGCGGATGCGGATGAAATAGTAGGCCAGGACGATCGGGGTCGTGATCGCCACGCACTGGCCGTACCAGGCGAGCGGCGTGACCAGCCGGCCGATCTCCGGCCACAGGGCCACCGCGACGAGGCGCAGCGGCGCGCCTTGCAGCAAGGCGCCGATCAGCACCACCGCCGGCAGGACCAGCCAGAGCGGCCACCGCCGGCGCCAGGCGAGCGCCAGGCCCAGCCGCGCCAGGCCGCTGATGACGGCCATGCCGGTGACGACGCTGCCCACCCAGTAGGCGATCCGGACCACGGGCCCGCCGTTGAAGAAGCTCCCGAACGGCCCCATCAACCCCAGCAGAACGCCGATGCCCACGGCCACGGCGAGGTCGACCGCCCATTCACGGGCGGTCCCCAGCAGCGGCGGATTGGAGCGACGGGGGGCCATGCCCTTCCTATAGAGCGACGTCGCGCGGAGTCGCCACTCCCCTAGGCCGCCGCTTCGGCGTCTTCATCGCGGCTTGCTTCGGTCGCATCGACCAGGGCCAGCTTCAAACCCAGCGCGTGAATGACGCGCAAGATCGTGTCGAACCGCGGCGAGGCGCCGTCCTTCAAGGCCTTGTAGAGGCTCTCGCGCCCCAACCCGGCCTTGTCGGCGACCTCGGCCATGCCCTTCGAGCGGGCGATCAGGCCGAGGACGTGCTGGATGTAGTCGGCGTTGCCGGTGTCGAAGGCGTCCGCCAGAAACGCGACGACGGCCTCGGCGTCGTCTATCATCTCGACGGGATCGAAAGGGGTAAGCGTTACCATTCGAAGCTCCTCGCGATTGCCTTTGCCTTCTCGATATCCCGAACCTGCGAACGCTTGTCGCCGCCGTGCAGCAGCACGATCAGGACATCTCCACGTCGAACCACATAGATCCGATAGCCGGGTCCCATGTGAATCCGCAGTTCACTGACGCCGTCCCCTACCGGCCTCGCATCGCCTAGCAGGCCGAGCGCGAGGCGGGTCAATCTCATACCAATCGCCAGCTTGGCCCGCCGATCTCGCAGACCGGCAGCCACGCCTTGAAATCATATGTCTCCAGGACTTTGATCATCATCGTATCCAAATAGATACAATCGCGCAAGCCTTCGTATCCGATTGGATACGTTCTCAGAACTAGAACATAACAAGAACTTACTTTCCGCGAGGGGGCAAGCAAAGACCCATCCGCCCACCCGCGAACCCGTTCGCCCATTCGCGCAAACGCCCTGGCGGGGCAGAGCTCCAACGACCACAGCCGCTTCATCGTCATTCGCTGAAGGGTCGCCATGTCGTTCCAGACTTTCCTGTTCGCCGTCCTGCTGACGGCCACCGCCTCGTCCCAGGCGATCGCCGCCAACGCCGGGTTCATGGTGCTGCACGAGCCGCGCCCCGACGGCCCGCCGGTCGAGGTCGGGGTCTGGTATCCCACCGAGGCCACGCCCGCCTTCATGCCCCTGGGCTCGTGGGGCCACACGGTGGCGGCCGGCGCGCCCATCGTCGGCGAGCATCTGCCGCTGATCGTCATGTCGCATGGCAATGGCGGCTTCTTCGGCGGTCATGCCGACACCGCCCAGGCCCTGGCCGAGGCCGGGTTCGTCGTCGCCGCCCTCACCCATCCCGGCGACAACTACAAGGACCAGAGCCGCGCCACCGCCATGGCCGACCGGCCGGCCGCGCTGTCGGCCCTGATCGGCTGGATGCTGAAGAGCTCACCGCTTAAAGCGAAGATCGATCCGGACAAGGTCGGGGCGTTCGGCTTCTCGTCGGGCGGCTTCACGGTGCTGGCGGCGGCGGGCGGCGAACCGCACCTGTCGCGGATGCCCGGCCACTGCCTGAAGCATCCCAGCAACTTCGACTGCAAGCTGACCGCCGGCCATCCGATCCCGGCCGGCGCCCTGACCGCCAAATGGGTCCACGACGACCGCATCAAGGCCGTGGTCTCGGCCGCCCCGGCCCTGGGCTTCACGTTCGGCGAAAACGGGCTGAAGGGCATCAAGGCCCCGATCCAGCTGTGGAAGGCGGCCGACGACGAGATCCTGCCCGGCGACGACTATGCCGAGGCCGTGCATCGCGATCTCGGCCGTCCGCACGACTATCACGTCGTCGCGGGCGCCCGGCACTTCGACTTCCTCACGCCCTGCGACACCGCCCCGCAAGGCGCGAGCCAGGCCCTGTGCGAGAGCGCGCCCGGCTTCGACCGCCGCGCCTTCCACCGCGATTTCAACGCGGCGGTCACCCGGTTCTTCACCGACCAATTGGTCGCACCGGGCAAGCCGGTTCCGAAGGGCTGAGTTCACACCCGATTAACCACGATGGTCGAGTCTGCGCCCACGAGCGTGACAGCCAAAAGTGTCCGCGGTTTTGGCGGCCGTCACGCTCGAGGAAATAAACGCCGAACCTGTCCGACGGACAGGTTCGGCGCCGTTTAGGAGCCGCCTTGCGTAGCCTCATCGCCGCCGTCGAACGTATCGATCCGCTGACCATCTATGGCCGTGTCGCGGCCGTGAACGGCCTGCTGATCGAGGTTCGCGGCGGCTTGACCCGGCTGACGGTCGGCGCCCGGGTCGAGATCGAGCGACCGGGCCAGAAGCCCCTGCCTGCCGAGGTGGTCGGCTTCCGCGAGACCCGCGCCCTGCTGATGCCGTTCGGTCCGGTCGAGGGCGTCGGCCCCGGCGCGGAAATCCGCTTCATGCCAGAAGGCGCGATCGTCCGTCCGACCAAGGCGTGGCTGGGCCGCATCATCAACGCCTTCGGCGAGCCGATCGACGGCCTGGGACCGTTGTCGCAGGGCGAGGTTCCCTATCCGCTGAAGACCTCGCCGCCGCCGGCCCACGCCCGTGGCCGGGTGGGCGAGCGCCTGGACCTGGGCGTGCGCTCGATGAACGTCTTCACCACCACCTGCCGCGGCCAGCGTCTGGGCATCTTCGCCGGCTCGGGGGTCGGCAAGTCGGTGCTGCTGTCGATGCTGGCCAAGGAGGCTACCTGCGACGCCGTCGTCGTCGGCCTGATCGGCGAGCGGGGCCGCGAGGTGCGCGAGTTCATCGAGGAGACCCTGGGCGAGGAAGGCCTCAAGCGGGCCATCGTCGTGGTCGCCACCTCGGACGAGCCTGCCCTGACCCGCCGTCAGGCCGCCTACATGACCCTGGCGATCTCCGAGTACCTGCGCGACCAGGACCTGGAGGTCCTGTGCCTGATGGACTCGGTCACCCGCTTCGCCATGGCCCAGCGCGAGATCGGCCTGGCCGCCGGCGAGCCGCCGACCACCAAGGGCTATACGCCCACCGTCTTCACCGAGCTGCCCAAGCTGCTGGAGCGCGCCGGGCCTGGCCCGATCCGCGCCGACGGCACCACGGCCGCGCCGATCACCGCCCTGTTCACCGTGCTGGTGGACGGCGACGACCATAACGAGCCGATCGCCGACGCCACGCGCGGTATCCTGGACGGCCACATCGTCATGGAGCGCGCCATCGCCGAGCGCGGCCGGTTCCCCGCCATCAACGTGCTGAAGTCGATCAGCCGGACCATGCCGGGGTGCCAGCACCCGCACGAGCGCGACATCGTCAAGGGCGCGCGCCAGGTGATGGCCGCCTACGCCAACATGGAAGAACTGATCCGCATCGGCGCCTATCGCGCCGGGGCCGACCCCGTGGTCGACCGCGCGATCCGCCTAAATCCCGCGATCGAGGCTTTCCTTAGCCAGGATAAGGAAGAAGCAACGTCTCTGGACGACTCTTTCGGTCATCTGGGGCAGATCCTGGCGAGTGAGTACTGATGACCAAGTGGGCCGCCTCGCTGATCCGCATCTCGAACCATGAGGTCGAGACGCTGCAAAAACGCCTCGCCGAGATCACCGAACGCCGCATGGCGGCCGAGCTGCGCATCGCCATGATGGACGCCGAAGCGGAAGCCGAGGCCAAGAGCGCCGAGGGCGACGCCAGCGCCGGCTGGTACATGATCGGCTATCGCGAGGGCCACAAGCGCCGCAAGGCCGACATGCTGGCGCAGATCGAGCAGTGCCTGCAGGAAGAGGTCGGCGCCCGCGACGCCCTCTCCGAGGCCTTCGAGAACCTCAAGAAGTACGAGCACGTCGCCGACCAGGCCAAGATCCTGGCCGCCAAGAAGCTGGGCGCCTACGAGGCCGCCCAGATGGACGAGGTGAGCATCCGCCGCGCCGCCATGGGCGCGCGCTAACAGGATGCGACTCACCCGCCGCTCCGCGATCGCCTCGGCGCTGGCCCTTTCGGCCTGCGGCCGCGAGGCCGCCAGCCAGCCACCCCAGGCCCAGCCCGTCGCCACGCCGCTGAAGTCGGTCGCCTCCACGCCGGTCGGCGCCTGCGTGCAGCACGCCCAGATCCAGGACCCGGCCTATGCCGACCTGTTCGTCCGGAACTACTCCCAGCTCACCCCCGAGTGGGAGATGAAGATGGAGTACATCCTCCAGGACGACGGAAGCTTTCGCTTCGACCGCCCCGACGCCATCGCCGACTTCGCGCGACGCAACGGGATCCGGCTCTATTGCACGGCCCTGGTCTGGTACGCGCAGGCCATGCCCGCCTTCCTGAAGCTGGACGGCCAGGGCAAGCGGTTCGCCGACGCCTATCGCAACTACATCCTGGCCGTCGCCGGGCGCTATCGCGGTCAGGCGGTGGGCTGGGACGTGATCAACGAGACGGTGGACGACAACGGCGTGGACCTGCGCCAGTCGGTCTGGACGCGCAACCTGGGCGTCGACGAGCACATGGTCCTGGCCTTCCATCACGCCAAGGAAGCCGACCCGAACGCGGTGTTGTTCATCAACGACTACAATCTCGAAAACACCCCCACCAAGCGCGCGACCTTCATGCGCACGGTCGAACGCCTGCTGAAGGCCGGCGCGCCGATCGGCGGCATCGGGACCCAGAGCCATCTGGATATCGACGAGACGAGGCCGGGGCTGTGCCGCGCGGCCATGCGCGACCTGGCCAGTTTCGGCCTGCCGATCCACGTCTCCGAACTGGACATCTCGCTCGGCGCCAAGCCCAACCTCTCGCGACTGCCCGACCTTCTGAAGCGCCAGGCCGACCTGACCCGCGAGCTGGCGGGGGCCTATATGGACCTGCCTCGGCAGCAGCGCTTCGCCTTCACCGTCTGGGGCCTGCGCGACAACGACAGCTGGCTGCATGCCCGGCGCTCGACCGAGCAGCCCCTTCCCTTCGACGGCGCGGGACGGCCCAAGCCGATGTTCCAGGCCCTGGCGGAAACGCTTTCCCGGTGAGGGCGTTTCCGCGAAAACACCAGTTTGCGTATACGAAATCTCAAGCGGCCCGAGGCAAGGTGGCCGCATGAAGCTGATCCACGCCCTCCAGCGCCATGTCGACGAGACCTTCGTCGGTCTGACCAAGTCGCTGATCGCGATCCGCGACTAGGGCCATCGCCACGATGTGGGCCTCCACCAGCGTCAAGCACATACAAGCCAGCGCCAAGCCCATCGCTCTGGTGTGCGCCTATGCGGCGGCCATGGCCTACAGCCTGTTCCTGGCCAGCTTCCTGCGCAACGTGCCGACGCTCTGGACCGCCAACGCGGTGGCGATCGCGGCCCTCATGGTGCTGCCGCGCCGCCAGGCGATCGGCTTCGTGATCGCCACCACGCTGGTGCATATCGGGCTGGAGCTGGCGCTGGGCGTGCCGTGGCGTTTCGTGGCCATCGTGTCGGTCCTGGATACGCCCCAGACCATCATCATCGCGCTCGTGATGCGGGCGATCGGCGTGCCGGCCAGGGTTCGAGACTCGCGCGGGTTGCTGGCGGTGATCGCCTCCGCCTCGATCCTGACGGCCATCGGCTCGGCGCTGGTCAATGGCCTGCTGATGGCCAGCCGCGCGCGGCCGTTCTTCCACAACTGGAGCGAATGGACCGCCTCGAACGTGCTGGGCGCGGCCATCGCCCTGCCCGTCGTGCTGATCCTGGCGGATCGCCGCCATCGCGAAGGCTTCAAGATCCGCCCCCTGGAAGGCGTGGCCACCCAAGGCCTGGTCCTGGCGACCTCGGCTGTCATCTTCGCCGTCGACGGCGACTACCGGGTGATGCTGTTCGCACCGGTTCTGCTGGCCGCCTTCCGGGGCGGACCGCGCGCGGTGGCGATCGCGGTGACCGGCTCGATGGCCGTGGCGATCCCGGCCGTGCTCCATCGCACCGGCCTCGACATCAAGGCGGCGCTGGGCCCGCTGCGCCACGCTCTGATCTTCCACA
This sequence comes from Caulobacter sp. FV1ye6ST, assembly GCF_058681225.1. Taxonomy (NCBI): domain Bacteria; kingdom Pseudomonadati; phylum Pseudomonadota; class Alphaproteobacteria; order Caulobacterales; family Caulobacteraceae; genus Caulobacter; species Caulobacter sp. FV1ye6ST. Next base: position 707,864 of record NZ_CM178733.1, on the reverse strand, counting down.
TCGTGCTCTACGCCGTCGGCCTGGTCTCGGCCTTGGCCCTGGGCCGCCAGGCGCGCCTTCAGGCCTTGCTGGTCCGCCGGACCGCCGCCGCCCGCGCCGCCCAGGCCAAGGCGCAGGCCGCCAACCGCGCCAAGTCCGACTTCGTGGCCACCATCAGCCACGAGATCCGTACGCCGCTGAACAGCATCCTGGGCTTCGCCGCGCTGGTGGCCGACGATCCGAGCCTCTCGACCGAAAACCGTCGGCGCCTCGACCTGGTCAGCCGCGCCGGCCGCTCGCTGGCCGAGATCGTCGGCGACCTGCTGGACTTCGCCAAGGTCGAGGCCGGCCGCCTGGACCTGACCCTGACGCCCGTCTCGCCCGCCGCTCTGCTGCGCGACGCCGTGGACATCGTCGGCCCCGAGGCGGCGGCCAAGGGCCTCTATCTGCGGACGATGTTCGAAGGCGAGGTGGACACGCCCCTGGCCCTCGACGAGACCCGCCTGCGCCAGGTGCTGCTGAACGTCCTGGCCAATGCCGTGAAGTTCACCAGCGAAGGCGGCGTGGTCGCGCGCCTGACCGCCGGCCCCGCCCCTGGCGCCCTGCGTTTCGAGGTGACCGACACCGGCATCGGCATCGCCCCAGAGGTCCAGGCCCGGCTCTTCCAGCGCTTCTCGCAAGGCGACAGCTCGATCAGCCGCAGCTATGGCGGCACCGGCCTAGGCCTGGCGATCAGCAAGGCCCTGGTCAGCGCCATGGACGGCGAGATCGGCGTCGAAAGCCAGCTGAACCGCGGCGCCCGCTTCTGGATCACCCTGACCGCCGGGCCTTGCGACCCAGACGCCCTTGCGGCCGGTTGCTGCCCCGCGCCGGAGGCCACGCCGGCGCGCGCCGCCCGCGTGCTGCTGGTCGACGACCACCCGATGAACCGCGAGCTGGGCATGGCGCTGCTGACCCTGGCGGGCTGCGAGGTGACCACCGCCGAGGACGGCGCCCAGGCGCTGGAGGCGGTCACCACCGGCGGTTTCGACCTCGTCCTGATGGACGTGCATATGCCGGGGATGGACGGCCTGACCGCCACGCGCGCCATCCGCGCCCTGCCCGGTCCCGTGGCGGGGATCCCGATCATCGCGCTCAGCGCCGATGTCCTGCCCGACCAGATCGCCCGCTGCCGCGCCGCCGGCATGGACGACCACGTGCCCAAGCCGATCCGCCGCGAGGAGTTGTTCGCGGCCGTCGCCCGGGCGCTGGAAGGCCGGTCCGACACGGCCGCTGATCAGGGCGACGCGGCGCACGCCTGAGGTTCATCGCTGGTCTCACCCACGGCCACGCCCGTCGCTTACGCCGCGACAGGCGGGATCATCGCGCCTAGCCCGTAACCGCCGTGCTCGCCAAGTTACGCAAGGTTCAAGATGGTCCCGCTCAAGGTTAAATCGGCTTCATGACCGTCTTGTAAGTTGAGACTTACCCGCGCCGCCCGTAAATCGCGCGGCCTCGGCGCGTAACGCCGATCAGTGAACAGCAAAAGGCGAGCTTGAATCCCGCGCGTGGCAGTCGTCGCGCGCCACGGAATCGGCTGCGCCTCGACAAAGGGAAAATGAAATGATCCATCATCTGTCCGTCGCCGCCGCCGATCCTCAAGGCGTGGGCCAGTTCTTCGCCGACATCATGGGCGGCGTCGTCGTCGACTTCCCGCCCAATCCCGGCAGCTGCATGGTGTTCAAGGCTGACGGCCATGGCACCGCCGTCGAGATCTATCCCGCCGGCAGCGTCATGATTCCGAACGGCGAGCCCGGCGCGATCTTCCTGCGTCAGCCGGAAGCGGCGGGCCGCTCGCCGACTCACTTCGCCCTGAGCGTCGCGATGGGCGAGGCCGAGGTCCTGGCCCGGGCGGCGGCCAAGGGCTGGGACGCCTTCATCTGCGATCGCGGCGGCCACTTCCGGGTCGTCGAGGTGTGGATCGAGAACAGCTGGCTGGTCGAACTGCTGCCCCCGACCTTCGCCGCCGAATATCTCGGCTTCGCCAATGCGGTGACCCAGATGGGCGACCCGAACACGGCTCTCGACGCCCACCAGCCCCAGGCGAGAACCCTCGAAAACGCCTGACGGGCTGCTTCCCCGCGATGCGGTGGAGGAGCACAAAAAACGCCCCGGCCTTGCGACCGGGGCGTCTTGGTTCTCGGGCTGAGCCGGGCTCTTACGAGTCCAGGAAGCTCCGCAGCTTGCGCGACCGCGAGGGGTGCTTGAGCTTGCGCAGAGCCTTGGCTTCGATCTGGCGGATGCGTTCGCGGGTGACCGAGAACTGCTGGCCGACTTCTTCCAGGGTGTGGTCGGTGTTCATGCCGATGCCGAAGCGCATGCGCAGCACGCGCTCTTCACGCGGGGTCAGCGAGGCCAACACGCGGGTGGTGGTTTCCCGCAGGTTGCTCTGGATGGCCGCGTCGATCGGCAGGATGGCGTTCTTGTCCTCGATGAAGTCGCCCAGGTGGCTGTCTTCCTCGTCGCCGATCGGCGTTTCGAGGCTGATCGGCTCCTTGGCGATCTTCAGGACCTTGCGGACCTTTTCCAGCGGCATGGCCAGCTTTTCGGCCAGCTCTTCCGGGGTCGGCTCGCGGCCGATCTCGTGCAGCATCTGGCGCGAGGTGCGGACGATCTTGTTGATCGTCTCGATCATGTGCACCGGGATGCGGATGGTGCGGGCCTGGTCGGCGATCGAGCGGGTGATGGCCTGACGGATCCACCAGGTGGCGTAGGTCGAGAACTTGTAGCCGCGACGATATTCGAACTTATCGACGGCCTTCATCAGGCCGATATTGCCTTCCTGGATCAGGTCCAGGAACTGCAGGCCGCGGTTGGTGTACTTCTTGGCGATCGAGATCACGAGGCGCAGATTGGCCTCGACCATTTCCTTCTTGGCCTGGCGGGCTTCGCGCTCGCCCTTCTGGACCGTCTGGACGATGCGGCGATAGTCGTCGATCGGCACGCCGGTCTCGGTGGCCAGGGCGGCGATCTCGCCACGGATGTCGAGGACCGACTGGCTGTCGTTCTCGACGAACTTGGTCCAGCGCACGCCCATGGCCTTGACCTGATCCGACCAGGTCGGGTTCAGCTCCGAGCCGAAATAGGCCTTCAGGAACTCGCCGCGGCTGATGCCGTAGCTGTCGGCCAGGCGCAGCAGGCGGCCTTCAAGACCGATCAGGCGCTTGTTGATCGCATAGAGTTGCTCGACCAGAGCCTCGATGCGGTTGTTGTTCAGCTTCAGCGTCTTCAGGTGCTGGATGATCGTCTGCGACAGGCCTTCGTAAGCCTTGCGATCAGCGTCGGTCAGGTCCTCGCCCTTGAGGCGGCTGCCGACCAGCTTGTCCTGCAGCTTGCGGAAGTTCTCGAACTCGCTGGCGATGGCGTCCAGGATGGCCATCACGCCTTCGCGCAGCTCGCCCTCCATGGCGCTGACGGTCGGACCGGCGCCGTCGTCGAAATCGTCGTCGTCGTCGCCTTCGCCCTCGGGCTTGGGTTCGGCGCCGGCTTCCTGATCGACGGGCTCGGCCGGTTCGGCCTCCTCCTCGTCGGCGGCCGGCTGAGCGGCGACGCCGTTGATGGCGGCGTAGGTGCCTTCCAGGTCGATGACCTCACGCAGCAGGATCCGGCCCGTGCCCAGTTCCTCGCGCCACACCATGATGGCTTCGAAGGTCAGGGCCGACTCGCACAGGCCGCGGATCATGGTGTCGCGGCCAGCCTCGATGCGCTTGGCGATGGCGATTTCGCCTTCGCGCGACAACAGCTCGACCGAGCCCATTTCGCGCAGGTACATGCGCACGGGGTCGTCGGTGCGGTCGTAGGCGGCCGGCTTCTCGCTGGTGATGACCGTGGTGTTCTCGTCGCGGGTGGCGACTTCGCCGCCTTCCTGGCCCTCGGCGTCTTCTTCGGCCTCGACCACGTTGACGCCCATCTCGCTCAGCATGGCGAGGGTGTCTTCGATGGCGTCGGGGCTGACTTCCTCGGACGGCAGCACCTTGTTCAGCTCGTCCATCGTGACGTAGCCGCGGGCCTTGGCCTGCTTGATGAACTTCTTTACGCCGGCGTCGGTCAGGTCGAGCAGGGGGCCGTCACCGCCGTTGGTTTCGGGCGCTTCCGTCTCGGCCGAGGAATTGTTGCTCATCAAGCTCTCCGAAATCGACACCGCCGTCGTGCAAGAGCGGCGCCGAAAAAATCCGTTTCGAAAAGGCTGCCAGCCCGGTCGCGCGCGCCCCGTTCAAATATGGGCTTTCACTCAGCGCTTTCCCAAGGATCACGTTCCCGTCAGAATCCGCCCGTCCGCGCCCCTCGCCGCCATATGTAAACGCTCCGCGAGAGACCCCGCGGAGACCATGTGGCGTGGGCGCGGCCTGACGCTTTCCCTGATCGGGTCGGCGACCGCTGGGGACCTGGGGCCGCGGCGAGGGTGACATCCTGTTTCGATGAGGGCGCGCGCAACGGCGGCCCGAGCGATGTCAATCAGCTGCTTGGCAAATCCTTGAGTCGGCAAATGGCTTTGGGTGACGCCGGTGTCAAGATGGCACGGCCTTGTTTTGGCGCGAGAAGGTCCAATTTCCGGATGCTCGAGACAGATATTGCAATTTATGGTGGAGATCACACCCCGCCGGTGAAATCGGGATTGGGAGCCGGATCGGAACGGGAAGACTAGTGCAGGACCTGCGAAACCATCTCCGGATCGGTCCAGCCGCCGCTGTCGATCAGGCGCTTGACCGCGTCCCTTTCGGTCTTCAGGCGTAGCAGGGTCTGGAAGTCGCTGTCGTCGACGAGGTCGATCTTGGCGTCGTCGACCGCCCGCTCCAGGGCCGTCAGGCGGATCAGAAGGTCGAAGGCCTGCGACCAGAGGACGCGGATGGCTTCTTCCGGGTTCTGGGCGGCGCTTTGTCCGACATCCAGCGCCTTGACGCCGGAAGCGGAACGCTCCAGCAGCGCCAGGACCCCGGCGTCGTAGCCGACCGAGGCCAGGCGGCCGCGCAGCATGCCGGTCTCCACGTGGTCGGCCTCCATCCGCAGGTTCACCAGCTCGTGGGCGATGCCGTCCAGGCGCGCGTCGCCCAGGCCCTGGTTCATCAGCACCTCGATGCGGTCGTCGACAACCTTGGGGTCGCGGATGGCGGCGATCAAAAGGGCGGCCGAGAACGGCTTGGGGGCGTGCTGCAAGGCCTGGGCGGCCGCGCGGCCCTCGGCGGTAGAGCCCTCGATCCGAGGCTTGCCGAAGCCGCCCTTGCGGGGGGTGTTGTCCCAACGCTGGCGCGACAGCTGCCGGCCCGCGTCGCTGGCGTCGGTCTTGACCCGTCGCGCCGCCCGCATCTCGTCGAGGCGGTCCAGCAGCTCTTCCTTATAGGCGTGGGCCAGGTCCTTGTCGGCGATGGTCGCCGCCAGGGTGCGCAGCCGGACCTTGAGGTTGGTGCGCTGCTCGGGCGTGTCAAAGGGTTCGACGGCCTTCTCGCGGTCGAACAGGGCCTCGACGAAGGGCTTGGCGTCAGACAGCTGGGCCTTCAGCGCCGCCGGCCCCTGATCGCGCAGGATGTCGTCGGGGTCCTTGCCGCCGACGGGCATGGAGAACAGGAACGAGCGGCCGGGCTTGAGCAGCGGCAGGGCGCGGTCGATGGCGCGATCGGCCGCGCGCTGGCCGGCCTTGTCGCCGTCGAAGCACAGGGTCGGGGTCGGATGCAGGCGCCACAACCCCTCCATCTGCTCCTCGGTCAGGGCCGTGCCCATGGCCGCCACGGCCGGCACGCCCGCGCGCTGGCAGGCGATGACGTCCATATAGCCCTCGACCACAACCATCGGCGGCTTTCCACCGCCGCTCTGGCCGTCGTGGAGGATCTTGCGGGCCTCGAACAGGCCGTACAGCACCCGCCCTTTGTGGAAGAGCCCGGTCTCGGGACCGTTCAGATATTTGGCGCGGGCGTTGGGATCCATGGCCCGGCCGCCGAACGAGACGACCTTCCCCCGGCTGTCGGTGATCGGGAAGATGATCCGGTCGCGGAAGCGGTCATAGGGCTGGCCGCCGTCCTCGGGCGAGATCAGCACCCCGGCGTCGACCAGATCGCCCGGCTTGGCGCCCTTGGCGACCAGGTAGTCCTTCAGCCCCGTGCGGTTGTTGGGCGCGAAGCCGATGCGGAAGCGGCTCCACTCGGTCTCGGGCAGGCCGCGCCTTTCCAGATAGGCGCGGGCGGCCTGGCCGACGGGTCGGCGCAGCTCGCTCTCGAACCAGGCGGTCGCCAGCTCCATCCAGTCGCCGAGGGACGAGCGCTTTTGCTCCTCGCGGGCGGCGTGCGGATCGACGGCCGGCAGGCTCATCCCGGCCTCGGCCGCCAGCCGCTCCACCGCCTCGGCGAAGGTCAGCCGCTCGGTCTCCTGCAGGAAGCTGATGATGTCGCCGTGCTTGCCGCTGGAGAAGCAGTGATAGAATCCCTTCTCGTCATTGACGAAGAACGAGGGGCTCTTCTCCTTGGTGAACGGCGACAGCCCCGCATATTCGCGCCCCTGCCGCCGCAGCTTCACCGTCTTGCCGACGACGTCGGAGGGGCGAAGGCGGGACTTCAGTTCTTCGAGAAAGCGGTCGTCGAAACGCATTGAGCTGGAGGGGGGCTTCACGGGCTTGAACCCGACATCTTATCTGGCGAGCCGTCTCGCCAGAACCGGACGTCGGCGGCCGTCCAAGCCAATATGGCGAGTCCCTAACAACTTACCCACAGATTAACGGATCAAAGCTCTGCATTAGGAACATCGACTCCGCTCTCACCGTTTGGAAGGCCTGGGCGCCTCGACGCGCCCGCAGCTTCCAGACACGCCACGGAGAAGACCCATGCCCCAGAAGTGGAATGACCGCGAAGGCCGGTTCGACGTCGAAGCCGACGGCGATTTCGACCGCGATCCGGGTGGCTACGGCTACAACCACGCGCCGCGCCGCGACCGGCCGCGGGAGCCTGGCTATCGCACCGAAGGCGCGCCGCGGAACCAGCGACGCCATGGCGGCGAGTTCCTGCGCGCGACCCAGCAGGGCGGCGACATCGGCTATGGCGGCAGTCGCTCGAGCGGGAGCTACAGCGGCGGCGGCTATCGCCAGCCGGGAGACTATGGCCGCGTCGGCGGTCACGACTTCGGCGGCGCGACCGGCGGCTACGGCTCCAGCGGCTATTCCAGCCGCACCCCGGACTATGGCGACGAGCGTTATTTTGATGGCCCCGAACGCGATCGTTCTGGCCGCGAAGGCGCGTATGGCCGCGACTACAATCCCTATCGCTCGTTCAGCCCGCGCGACCAACGGCCCCAACAGGAGGAGCGCACCTGGTTCGACCGGGCCCGCGACGAGGTCTCCTCGTGGATGGGCGACCAGGACGCCCTCCATCGCCGCGAGGCCGACGGCGCCCATCGCGGCCGGGGCCCCAAGGGCTATCGCCGCTCGGACGAGCGCATCCGCGAGGATGTCAGCGACCGCCTGACCGACGACAGCTGGCTGGACGCCAACGGCATCGAGGTCGCGGTCTCCGATAGCGACGTCACCCTGACCGGCACGGTCCGCTCGCGTGAGGACAAGAAGCGCGCCGAGGCTCTGGCCGAGAGCGTCTCGGGCGTCGACAACGTCCAGAACAACCTGCGCGTGGACCGCGGGACCGACACGCCGTCGGCCAGCGTTCCCCTGTCGGACCCGCTGTAGGGTCCAAGAGCGAGATGCTCCTGACCAGGGAGCATCTCGTTGCAAGCTAGACGCTTGTTTTCGGGCTCGAAATGCAAAGTCGCCCGAATGCCGGCGATCTGCCCATCGAGGCCAACTTGCCCTCGACAACCGGCGGTTAACGCCACAAACATCCCGGCTTCTCGTCGCGGGAGCACGCCCGCGGGTTGCCTTGGGGTGTTTCGTGAAAGCGCTGTTCTTCTCTGTCTCCGTCCTGTCCCTGGTCGCGACCGCCGCGCTCGCCCAGACCTCGCCGCCGCCGGAGTCCGCGCCGCCCACCCCGCCGATCGAAGCCCCGCGTGACGTGCCCTACGCCGCCGGCACGCTGAAGGTCGCCGTCGACGCCACCGACCTCGACCGCAAGATCTGGAACGTCACCACGACCATGCCGGTCAGCAAGGCCGGCGACTTCGTGTTCCTGTATCCGCAGTGGGTCCCGGGCGGTCACTCGCCGCGCAACGACCTCGACAAGCTGGCCGGTTTGGTGGTCACCGCCAACGGCAAGCGCATCCCGTGGACCCGTGACGTGGTCAGCGTCCACGCCTTCCACGTCGATGTCCCAGCCGGCGTCACCGAGCTGCAAATCAGCTACCAGTTCCTGACCGCCGTCGAAGGCAAGGTCGGCCGCATCGAGGTCACGCCCGAGATGCTGAACCTGCAATGGCTGCAGGTGACCCTGTATCCGGCCGGCTACTACACCCGCCAGATCCCGATCGAGGCCAGCGTCAAGCTGCCGGAAGGCTGGAAGTTCGCCACCGCCCTGGAAACGGCCGAGACCGACGGCCAGGTCACGACCTTCAAGCCGACCAATGTCGAGATCCTGGTCGACTCGCCGATGATGGCCGGCAAGTACTTCAAGTCGATCGAGCTGGATCCGACCGGCCCGGCCCCGGTGCGCCTGAACCTGATCGCCGACAGCCCCGAGAACCTCGAGGCCAAGCCGGAATATATCCAGATCCACAAGGATCTCGTCCAGCAGGCCTACAAGCTCTACGGCTCCCACCACTACGACCACTACGACTTCCTGGTCGCCATGTCGGACAAGCTGGGCGGCATCGGCCTGGAGCACCACCGCTCGTCGGAAAACCGCGTCGCGCCGAAATACTTCACCGAGTGGGACAAGCAGTTCGTCGGCCGCGACCTGCTGAGCCACGAATACACCCACTCGTGGAACGGCAAGTTCCGCCGCGCCGCCGACCTCTGGACCCCGAACCTGAACGTTCCCATGCGCGACAGCATGATGTGGGTCTATGAGGGCCAGACCCAGTACTGGGGCAACGTCCTGGCCGCGCGTTCGGGCCTCCTGACCAAGCAGCAGGCGATGGACTCGCTGGCCGCCACGGCCGCCGCCTACGACAACCGCCGCGGCCGCGACTGGCGCCCCGTTCAGGACACCACCAACGACCCGATCATCGCCAGCCGCAAGCCTCTGTCATGGCTCTCGTGGCAGCGCAGCGAGGACTACTATTCCGAAGGTCTGCTGGTCTGGCTCGACGCCGACACCCTGATCCGCGAGAAGACCGGCGGCAAGAAGTCTCTGGACGACTTCGCCAAGGCCTTCTTCGGCGTCGACAATGGCTCCTACAGCGAGAAGACCTACACGTTCGACGACGTGGTCGGCACGCTGAACGGCGTCTACGCCTATGACTGGGCGACCTTCCTCAAGACCCGCATCCAGGAGGTCCAGGAGAAGGGCCCCCTCGATGGCTTCGAGCGCGGCGGCTACAAGGTCGTCTATACCGACACCCCCACCGAGTTCATGAAGTCGGCCGAGACCCGGGCCAAGAACACCCCGCTCAGCTACTCGCTGGGCCTGACGGTGGGCGCGGATGGCGTGCTGACCGACGTGCAGTGGGGCGGTCCGGCGTTCAAGGCTGGCCTGACCCAGGGCCTCACGGTCGTGGCGGTCAATGGCGAACAGTTCGACGGCGACAAGCTGAAGGCCGCCGTCAAGGCCGCCGCCAAGCCGGACGGCCAGCTGGTCGAGCTGCTGATCAAGGACGGCGGTCGCTACAAGATGGTCAAGATCGACTACCGCGGCGGCCTGCGCTACCCGCGCCTGGAGCGGATCGCCGGGACGCCGGACCGCCTGGGCGACATCCTGACGCCGCGTAAATAGTTAACCAAGTTCGCCGCCAGGTTGCGACCCGCTCGCAGCCTGCGACGATTTGGGGAAGGGCGGGAAGGCGACGCTTGTGTCATCTTCCCGCTCGTTCAATCCCTCTGAACGCGTACCGAAAAGGGCCCGCCCCCTCTCCCAAGCGGGCCCTTTTTTGTGTCTGGATTCCAGCCACTCGGCGCCCAGCCCATTTTTTCGCCCGCACATTGACGCTCGCGTGACAGCGAGAGAACGATGCTCTCCGCCGGGCGCGGGGGCTTCGGCGTTGTCAGTTCAGGGATCACCATGCTCGACCGTCGCCAGATCATGTTGGGGACGGCCGCCGCCGCCCTCTCGACCGCCCTTCCGGCCATCGCCGCACCGAAGGACGATCTCTACAAGCTGTTCGACGCCTTCTTCGACGAGGACCTGAGCGATAGCCCCGAGCAGGCGACCAATCTGGGCCTCGACATCGGCAAGCACGCCGACGCCCGCTCCAAGCTCTCGGACCGCTCGATCGCCGCCTGGAAGCGCGACCGCGCCGAGCCGGCCCAGCGCATCGCCCGCCTCAGGAAGATCGACCGCAAGGCCCTGACCGGCGAGGACGCGATCAACTACGACACCGCCCTCTTCAACTACGAGGCCCGTGAGGGCACGTCGAAGTTCGACTATGGCAGCGGCTCGCGCCCGTTCGTGCTGACCCAGTACTACGGAGCCTACATCTCGACCCCCAGCTTCCTGGACAGCAAGCACAAGATCGAGAACGCGGCCGACGCCGACAACTACATTGCCCGCATGAAGGCCTTCGCGGTCGTGCTCGATCAGGAGACGGAACGAGCTGGCGCCGACGCCGCCAAGGGCGTGATCCCGTCGGACTTCATGGTCGACAAGGCCATCGCCCAGTTGCGGCAGTTCCGCGCCATCCCGGTCGAGCGGAACGTGCTGGTCGCCTCGGCCGCCCGCCGCGCCAAGCAATACGGCGACTATGACGTCCAGGCCGCCAAGGTCCTGACCGGCGAGATCCAGCCCGCCCTCGACCGCCAGATCGCCGCCTTGCAGGCCATGCGGCCCAAGGCCGTGCACGACGCCGGCATCGGCCGCCTGAAGGACGGCGACGCCTTATACGCCGCCCTGCTGAAGATCTACACGACCACTAACAAGACCCCCGAGGACGTCCACCGTCTGGGCCTGGACGAAGGCGCCGAGATCCAGGCGCGCATGGACGAGATCCTCAAGAAGCGCGGCCTGACCCAAGGGACCGTCGGCGCCCGCATGGCCGCCCTCGGCAAGCAGCCGGACCAAGTGTTCCCGAACACCGACGAGGGCCGCGCCCAGATCCTGGAATACTGCCGCGGACGCCTGGCCAAGCTCCAGCCCGAGCTGCCGAACTGGTTCAACCTGATGCCCAAGATCCCGGTCGAGGTCCGCCGCGTGCCGACCTATACCGAGGCCGGCTCGTCGGGCGCCTACTACGAGCGGCCGGCCCTGGACGGTTCGCGCCCCGGCGCGGTCTATATCAATCTCAAGGACACGGCCGAGTGGCCGCGCCTGTCGCTGGCGACCCTGATCCATCACGAGGGCGCGCCAGGCCACCACTTCCAATTGGCCCTGGTCGCCCAGAGCAACCTGCCCAAGCTGCGCCAGAACATGGGCTTCTCCGCCAATACCGAGGGCTGGGCGCTCTATGCGGAGCAGCTCGCCATGGAAATGGGCATGTACGAAGGCGACGACCTCAGCCTGCTGGGCATGTACCAGGCCCGGCTGTTCCGCGCCTCGCGCTGCGTGGTCGACACCGGCCTGCACGCCAAGGGCTGGAGCCGCGAGAAGGCCATCGCCTACATGGTCGACACCGGCGGCGACTCCCTCGGCAAGATCTCCCGCGAGGTCGACCGCTACTGCGCCAACCCCGGCCAGGCCTGCTCCTACAAGGTCGGGCACACCGTCTGGGCGGCGTCGCGCGAGCGCGCCAAGAAGCGCCTGGGCGGCAAGTTCGACATCAAGCGCTTCCACGACACCGCCCTGATGGTGGGTCCGGCCCCGCTGACGGTGCTGGAGGGCGTGATCGACCGCTGGCAGGGGTGACAAACGGAGAAGGCCCCTCTCCCTCAAGGAGAGGGATTTCGCACTAGCCGCTTCGCCCAAAATGAGACCGGTACCATTTCTGACTTGAGTGGTCAGACAACCGCCTCCATAGTGCCTTGACGAAGGCGGCCCCAGAGCCGCCGGCCATTGCGCACCGGGAGCGCGACAGCCGAAAGCGCTTTGCGGTTTCGGCGTTAGTCGCGCTCAAAAGTTAAAACACGACGGCCTGTCCGAAGGACAGGCCTAGGGGGAAACAAACGGATGACCACCACCCTCACCCGCCGCCTGTTCGGCGCGAGCCTCGCGGCGCTGTCGGCCGCCGCCATGCCTGGCCTGGCGCGGGCCGCCGACAAGGCCGCCAAGAAGTCCGGCGACAAGCCGCTCTACAAGGACGCCGCCCAGCCGATCGACGCCCGGGTCCAGGACCTGCTGGCGCGCATGACGCTTGAGGAGAAGGCCGCCCAGCTGATCGGCATCTGGCTGACCAAGAACAAGATCCAGACCCCCGAGGGCGAGTTCTCGCCGGAGGAGGCCAGCAAGAACTTCCCCAACGGCCTGGGCCAGATCTCGCGTCCGTCCGACCGCAAGGGCGCCAAGCCCGCCACGGTGATCGACGCGGCGGCCGGCGCCGACGACGGCGCGGTCAACCGCAACGCCAAGGAGACCGCGCGCTACACCAACGCCGCCCAGAAGTGGGCCGTGGAAAAGACGCGCCTGGGCATCCCGCTGCTGATGCACGACGAGGCCCTGCACGGCTATGTCGCCCGTGACGCCACCAGCTTCCCGCAGGCCATCGCCCTGGCCTCGACCTTCGACACCGAGCTGACCGAGAAGATCTTCGCCGTCGCCGCCCGCGAGATGCGCGCCCGCGGCTCGAACCTCGCTCTGGCCCCCGTGGTCGACGTGGCCCGCGACCCGCGCTGGGGCCGCATCGAGGAGACCTATGGCGAGGACCCGCACGTCTGCGCCGAGATCGGCCTGGCCGCTATCCGCGGTTTCCAGGGGTCGACCCTGCCGCTGGCCAAGGACAAGGTGTTCGTCACCCTCAAGCACATGACCGGCCACGGCCAGCCCGAGAACGGCACCAATGTCGGCCCGGCCCAGATCGCCGAGCGCACCCTGCGCGAGAATTTCTTCCCGCCGTTCGAACGCGCGGTGAAGGAACTGCCCGTCCGCGCCGTCATGCCGTCATACAACGAGATCGACGGCGTCCCCTCGCACGCCAACCACTGGCTGCTGACCAAGATCCTGCGCGAGGAGTGGGGCTACAAGGGCTCGGTCCAGTCGGACTACTTCGCGATCAAGGAGCTGATCGCTCGCCACAAGCTGACCACCGACCTTGGCCAGACGGCCGTGATGGCCATGCATGCCGGCGTCGATGTCGAGCTGCCCGACGGCGAAGCCTACGCCCTGATCCCGCAACTGGTGAAGGACGGCCGCATCCCGGCGTTCGAGGTCGACGCCGCCGTCGCCCGAGTGCTGACCATGAAGTTCGAAGGCGGCCTGTTCGAGAACCCCTACTGCGACGAGAAGACGGCCGACGCCAAGACCGCGACGCCGGACGCCGTCGCCCTGGCTCGCGAGGCCGCCCGCAAGGCCGTGGTGCTGCTGAAGAACGAGAGCAAGAATGGCGGGGGGGGTCTGCTGCCGCTGGACGGCAAGAAGATCAAGCGCCTGGCCCTCTTGGGCACGCACGCCAAGGACACCCCGATCGGCGGTTACTCCGACGTGCCGCGCCATGTGGTGTCGATCTACGAAGGCCTGACAACCGAAGCGAAGGCCCAGGGTTTCACCCTCGACTACGCCGAGGCCGTGCGCATCACCGAGCAGCGCATCTGGGCCCAGGACCAGGTCAATTTCACCGACCCGGCCGTCAACGCCAAGCTGATCGCCGAGGCCGTCGAGGTCGCCAGGAAGGCCGACGTCGTCGTCATGGTGCTGGGCGACAACGAACAGACCAGCCGCGAGGCCTGGGCCGACAACCACCTGGGCGACCGCGAGAGCCTGGACCTGGTCGGCCAGCAGAACGACCTGGCCAAGGCGATCTTCGACCTGGGCAAGCCGACCGTGGTGTTCCTGCTGAACGGCCGACCGCTGTCGATCAACCTGCTGGCCGAGCGCGCCGACGCCATCGTCGAGGGCTGGTATCTCGGCCAGGAGACCGGCAACGCCGCCGCCGACGTGCTGTTCGGCCGCGCCAACCCGGGCGGCAAGCTGCCGGTCAGCATCGCCCGCGACGTCGGCCAGCTGCCGATCTACTACAACCGCAAGCCCACCGCCCGCCGCGGCTATCTGGGCGGCGACGTCACCCCGCTCTATCCGTTCGGCTTCGGCCTTTCGTACACGAGCTTCGACATCTCGGCGCCGCGTCTCGCCAAGGCCAAGATCGGCCAGGGCGAGAGCGTCAAGGTCGAAATCGACGTGGCCAACACCGGCAAGGTGGCCGGCGACGAGGTGGTCCAGCTCTACATCCACGACGAGCAGGCCTCGGTCACCCGTCCGGTGCTGGAGCTGAAGCACTTCAAGCGCGTCACCCTGGCGGCCGGCGCCAGGACGACGGTGAGCTTCGAGATCAAGCCGTCGGACCTGTGGTTCTGGAACCTCGACATGCAGCGCGTCGTCGAGCCGGGGGACTTCTCGATCCTGGTCGGCCCGAACTCCGCGGACCTGAAGAAGGCGACGCTGACGGTCGCTTGAGGGCGCCTGGCTGCTCCCCCTCTGGGGAGCTGTCGCGAAGCGAGTGAGGGGGCAAGTGCCGCTTAGGCCGAGCTGGCCCCCTCCGGCCCGGAGTTTATCCTCGGGCGCGCGTTTCGCGCGACCCGGGGAGGCCACCTCCCCCGCAGCGCGGGGGAGGATCTGTAAGACTCCGAAGCCAAGTTTGATCCGGATCAGGGTTCAGCTTCGGCCCCTCACGCACCATGTTCCCAGCCATGGCTGCTCTCCCGCCCCCACAGTTCACCGACGCCGAGATCGACGCCCTGGTCGAGACCTTCTATGCGCGCGTTCGCCGCCACCATCGCCTGGGCCCGATCTTCGAGACCGCGATCGGCGAGGATGGCTGGCCCGCGCACCTGGCGACGCTGAAGGACTTCTGGTCGTCGGTGCTGAACACCAGCGGACGCTACAAGGGCCAGCCGGTGGCGGTGCATCAACAGGTCGAAGGCCTGACCGAGGGCCTGTTCATGCCGTGGCTGAACCTGTTCCATCAGACCTGCGTCGAGCTGTTCGACGCCCCGCGCGCCGCCATCGTGGGCCAGAAGGCCGAGCGCATCGCCCGTAGCCTGAAGCTCGGCGTGTTCTTCAAGCCGGACGCGGTCGCTTGAGCGGCCTGGCCGCCGAGGGTTTCGTCCGCTTCGAGGCCGCCGAGACCCACACCCTGCTTGGCGACGAGGCCGTGGCCCAGTGGCCGACCTTCGCGGACAGCTGGAACGACCTGCCCCTCGACGGCTTCATGGCCGACGGCGGCCGCTATCGTCGCCGGCGGTTCGCGGCCTTCTCCGCTCTTCCGGGCCAGGTCGAACGAAAGCCGCACCAGCCGCACTGGCAGAGCCGCGACTACAACCCGCTGAACGGCGGCGTGCAGCGCTGGTTCGAGCCCATCACCGACGCGATCGCCGAGCACCCGGTGACGCAGGGCGTCATCCGCGCCGGCCTCGAACGCTTCCACCCGCTGTCGGGGGCCCCCGCCGCGCCCTGGCATGTCGAACTGCACCAGTTCCGCATCGAGGCCCGCGCCGACGAGACGGGCCAGCCGACGCCCGAGGGCGCGCATCGCGACGGAGTCGACTGGGTGATCGTCATGCTGGTGGATCGCCAGAACGTCGACAGCGGCGTCACCGACATCTACGCGCCCGACGGAACGAGCCTGGGCTCCTTCACACTGACAGCTCCTGGCGACGCGGTATTCCTGGACGACCACCGCGTGCTGCACGGCGTCACGCCGATCCAGCCGCACGACCCGGAGCAGCCGGCGCTGCGCGATGTGCTGGTCGTCACATATCGACAGGAAGAAGTTGTGTAGCGACGCAGGCGTCGCGGTGGTTGCACATGCGACCGTTTGCCTCACCGCGCCCTGGTTTAGACCACGGTCGCGACGTGACACGGTGAGGCTTGGCCCTTCGACAGGATTGAACGTCCGCGCATGTCTCGAGACGACCAAGGTCTGCCGGGCAATCCGCCGCGGGGCAAAGCGCTAGGGGAGAGACGCGCCGTCTTGTCCAGCGCGATGGCCGACGCCGTCCCGATCCTGATCAGCTATGTCGACCGCGAGCAGCGCTATCGCTTCGTCAATCGCGCTTACGAGCACTGGTTCGGGATCGATCGCTCGCAGATCGAGGGCAAGACCCTGGAGGAGGTGCTCGGCGCGGAAGCCTATGGTCGGGTGCGCGATCATGTGACCCAAGCCCTGTCCGGCGAGAGCGTCACCTTCGAGGCCGAGTACGACTATCGAGGCGCGGGGGTCCGTCACATAGAGGCCCAGTACGTGCCCGATATCGCCCCGAACGGCGACATCCCCGGCTACTACGTCCTGGTCAGCGACATCACCGACCGCAGGCGGGCCGCCGCCGAGCTGGAACGGGCGCTGAGCGGCGAGCGGCGGCGCGCCGCGTTGCTCGACCTGGGCCAGAAACTGCGCGACGAGGCCGACCCCATCGCCATCGCCCGCATCGCGGCGCGAACCCTGGCCGAGCAGTTGGGCGTGGCCCGCGCCGGCTATGCCGAGATGGACGCCGATGTCGACATCGCCGACATCGTGGCCGACGACGGCGCCCCGGACGCCGGCGTCGTCCTCCTGACCGGCCAGCGGTTCCGCATCGACGACTTCGGCGCCTCGATGAGCGCCGACATGCGCGCGGGACGCACCGTGGCGGTCGGCGACGTGGCCCTGGACCCGCGCACCAACGCGCCGGACTCGCTGGAGGCCTACGCCCAGATCGGCATCCGCGCCTTCGTCACCGTCTCGCTGATCAAGACCGGGCGCCTGTCGGCCTACCTGTTCCTGGCCCATGACGAACCGCGCGCCTTCTCGGTCGACGAGCTGGCTTTCGTCGCCGATGTCGCCGAGCTGATCTGGATCTCCCGGGAGCGGGCCCGGTCGGAGCAGGCCCTCCGGCGCGCCGTCGAGACCGAGCGCCTGCTGATCCGCGAGGTCGACCACCGCGCCAAGAACGTGCTGGCCGTCGTCCAGTCCCTGGCCCAGCTGACGCCGTTCCACAGCAAGGCGCAGTATGTCGAGGCGCTGTCGGGCCGGATCGGTTCGCTGGCCCGCGCCCACAGCCTGCTGTCGAACGCCCGATGGAGCGGCGTCGACCTGCATGACCTGCTACGGCTGGAGCTGGATCCCTATCGCGGGGCCGATGGCGCTGGGGACGCCCAACAGCTGGTCATCGACGGCCCGCCGGCCCTGATCGACGCCCAGAGCGCCCAGTCCCTGGCCCTGGTGCTGCACGAGCTGGCCACCAATGCGTCCAAGTACGGCGCTCTCGCCCGGCCGGAGGGCAGGCTGTCGGTAACCTGGAGCTGGAACGCGGGCGGCGCGCTGCATCTGGTCTGGCGCGAGATCGCCGGCGTCCGGATCGCCCCGCCCCAGCGGCGCGGCTTCGGCTCGACGCTGATCGAAAACGCCGTCAAGCAGGCGGCCGCCCGCGTGGCCCTGGACTGGCGCCCCGAGGGTCTGGAGGTCCGCCTCGACATCCCCACCGGCGCCCAGCCGCGCGCGGCCGAGAGCATTCCGGCCTACCGCCCCGGCCTTGCCAACGACGAGGCTCCGACCCTGCGCGGCCAGCGTGTGCTGATCGTCGAGGACGAGGCCGTGGTCGCCATGGAGCTGGCCCGCGTCCTGACCGAGGCCGGCGCCACGGTCGTGGGTCCTGTCGGCGCCATCGAGGCGGCGCTGGACCTGCTTGATGACGGCCAGCCGATCGACCGGGCCTTGCTGGACGTCAATCTGGGCGGTCGCCTGATCACCCCGGTGGCCAAGGCCCTGGCCGATCGGCGCATCCCGTTCGTCTACCTGACCGGCTATCAGGAGCCCGATGTCGGCGGCGGCCCCATTCTGAGAAAGCCCATCGCCGCGAGCGCCCTGCTAGGCGCCCTGGCCCGGGGCGCCCAGGACGCGCGGTGAGGCCTCGATGCGGTGAGGCGTCCACCTGCTTTTGGGCGCCCGGCCGAGTCTTGTGGCTTGAAATTGCAATTCGTTCTCAAGTAAGGACGAACCTCCGTCGCCAAGGTTCGTCAGGACACCGTGAAATCCGCCGCCGATCAGCATCGCCGATCCTTCTGGCTGAAGCAGCTGCACCAGTGGCACTGGATCAGCGCGGCCCTGTCGCTGATCGGCATGCTGCTGTTCGCGATCACCGGCTTCACCCTGAACCACGCCGGCCAGATCGAGGCCAAGCCCGTGGTGGTCTCGCGCAAGGCCACCTTGCCGCCCGACCTGCTGGCCGTGCTGGCCAAGGGTCCCGAACAGGGCAAGCGCCCCCTGCCCGTCGCCCTTGAGCCCTTCCTGGACAAGGCCGTCGGCGCGCAGGTGGCGGGCCGCGAAGGCGAGTGGTCGGCGGACGAGGTCTATGTCGCCCTGGCCCGGCCGGGCGGCGACGCCTGGGTCTCGATCGACCGCGAGACCGGCGCCGTCGAGCACGAAAAGACCACGCGCGGCGCGATCTCGCTGCTCAACGACCTGCACAAGGGCCGCAACACCGGCAAGGCGTGGAGCTGGTTCATCGACATCTTCGCCGGCGCCTGCGTGATCTTCACGGTCACCGGCCTGATCCTGCTGCAGTTCCACGCCCGCGCCCGGCCGCTGACCTGGCCGCTGGTCGGGCTGGGCCTGGTCGTCCCCGTCATTCTCGTCATCCTTTTCGTCCACCTTTAGAGGCAGACCCCGTGAAGCGTTCGATCTCCCTTCTGACTTTCGCTGGCGCCGCCGCTGGCGCCGCGCCGGCCCTCGCCGCCGACCTCAACGTCACGGTCGAGGTGCCGAAGCTCACCGTCGCCGAGTACCACAAGCCCTACGTCTCGATCTGGATCGAGAACCCGGCTGACAGCGCCGCCGCCGGCACCCTGGCGGTCTGGTACGACGCCGACTCCAAGGAAGACAAAGGCGTGAAGTGGCTGAAGGACATGCGCCAGTGGTGGCGCAAGGCCGGCCGTGAAATGACCTTCCCGGCCGACGGCGTCTCGGGCGCGACCCGCGCTCCCGGCCCGCAGAAGGTCGTGTTCTCCGCCGCCAAGGGCCCGCTGAAGGACCTCAAGCCCGGCGCCTACAATCTGGTCGTCGAGGCCGCTCGCGAAGTCGGCGGCCACGAGGCCGTCCGCGTCCCCTTCGTCTGGGGCAAGCCCGGCAAGTCCGCCACGGTCAAGGGGTCCTCGGAACTCGGCGCCGTCACCGTTTCCGTGAAGTGAGAAAAGCCATGACCTTCAAGAAGCGCCTTCTGGCCGCGGCGCTGGGCGTCGCCGCCCTTGCCCTGCCGATGACCGCCTCGGCCCACCGCGGCTGG
This sequence comes from Caulobacter sp. FV1ye6ST, assembly GCF_058681225.1. Classification (NCBI taxonomy): domain Bacteria; kingdom Pseudomonadati; phylum Pseudomonadota; class Alphaproteobacteria; order Caulobacterales; family Caulobacteraceae; genus Caulobacter; species Caulobacter sp. FV1ye6ST. Next base: position 688,489 of record NZ_CM178733.1, on the reverse strand, counting down.
ATCGTGCCGTCGGCCACCGTGCTGTCGGGCGACGTCTGGGTGACGTTCGACGCGGCCATCTCCAACGAGCTGTTCTATCCCGACCACAACGCCATGCGCCTGGACGGCGTGGTCGTCACCGCGCCGGACGGCTCGGTCGACAAGATCCAGAACGGTTCGACCGGCAAGTACCGCTCGACCTTCGACGTGGCCCTGACCAAGCCGGGCACCTGGAAGATCGGCTCGGCCAGCCAGAGCGTGATGGCCAGCTACATCGAGAACGGCGAGGTGAAGCGCTTCCGGGGTTCGCCGGACGACTTCGCCAAGCAGGTTCCGGCGGGCGCCGCCGACCTGAAGACCATCAAGAGCTTCAACCGCAACGAAGCCTTCGTCACCCGCGACAAGCCGACGACCGAGGTCTTCAAGCCGACCGGCAAGGGCCTGGAACTCGTGCCGATCACCCATCCCAACGACCTGGTCGCCGGCGAGGCCGCCAGCTTCAAGTTCCTGGTCGACGGCAAGCCCGCCGCCGATCTGGACGTGACGATCGCCGAGGGCGGCTCGCGCTACAGCCCGCGTCCCGACATGAAGGTGAAGACCGGCGCCGACGGCGTCGTGAAGTTCACCCTGCCGGAAGCCGGCATGTACTGGATCAACGCCACGGTCCGCACCGGCGCGACGCCGGGCCGCGGTCCCGGTCCGGGCGGCCCCGGCGGTGGGATGGGTGGCGGCCAGCAGGGTCCGGCCACGCCGCTGGCCGGCGACGGCTACAGCGCCAGCTACACCGCCACGATCGAAGCCCAGCGGCCGTAAAGGTCGACGGCTGAATGCTCCCTTCCCCCTTGGATGGGGGAAGGGTCGGGGATGGGGGTGGCGCGGCGTCAGGACTAGCGACGCCGCGTCAGCCTCACCGCCGCATCACCCCCAACCCTGCCATTCCCCCATCAAGGGGGAAGGGTTCGATTTGAGCGCCATGCCCCGCGTCCTTGTCCCCGCCATGAGCACGCCGCCCGCCCGCCCCGTCGGCGGAACCGTCCGCGCGTTCGGCGGCGCGACCATGGGGACGACCTGGGCGGTCAAGGCGGTGCTGCCGGCCACCACCGACCTGCCCGCGCTCGAGGCCATGGTCCAGCGCGCCCTCGACGCCGTCGTCGCCCAGATGAGCCCGTGGGAGCCGCTGTCGGACCTGTCCCGCTACAACCGCGCCGCCGCTGGGAGCTGGACGACGCTGCCCGCCGCGACCGCTAAGGTCCTGCGTCGCGCGATCGCGGTGGCGGAACAGTCCAACGGCGCCTTCGACCCGACCCTGGGCGCCCTGACCGACCTGTGGGGCTTCGGCCCGCGTCCCTTTTCCGGAGGGCCGCCGCTGGAGGGTGACATTGCCCCACTGCGTGACACCGCCGGCTGGACGCGCCTGACGCTGGAAGGCGACGCCCTCTTCCAGCCGGGCGACCTTCCCCTCGACCTCAACGGCATCGCCAAGGGCTTCGGCGTCGACCAGGCCGCCGCCGCGCTCGATCGGGCCGGCGTGAAGAGCTACCTGGTCGAGGTCGGCGGCGAGCTGCGCGGCGTCGGCGCCAAGCCCGACGGCCAGCCCTGGTGGGTCGAGCTGGAGCGCCCGCCGACAGCGAATGACACCGAACGCACGATGGTCGCCCTGCACGACCTGGCCGTCGCCACCTCGGGCGACTACCGCCGGTTCTTCGACCACGACGGCCGCCGCTACGCCCACACCCTGGATCCCGCCACCGGGGCGCCGACGAGCCACGCGACCGTCAGCGTCACGGTGCTGGCCGAGGACTGCATGAGCGCGGACGCCTGGGCCACGGCCCTGACCGTCATGGCTCCCGATGCGGCGCTGACCTTCGCGGCCGAACACGACCTGGCCGCCCTGATCGTCAGCCGAGGCGCCGGCGGCCTGGAAGAACGGCTGTCCCCCGCCCTGCAAGCGATGCTGGACTGATGGTCGACCTCTCAGCCTTCGCGCCCGAGACCCGCCGCCTGATCGAGGCCGGCGCCGTGGCCGGCGTCTACGCCCTGTTCTGCGCCGGTGTCGCCCTGCGCGAAACCCTGCGCCGCCGCGCCACGCGCAAGGCGACCCAGGCCCTGTCGCAAGGCGCCGGCGAACCGGTGCTGGTCGCCTATGCCAGCCAGACCGGCTTCGCCGAGGAACTGGCCAACGCCACCGCCCGGGCCCTGGCCGAAACCGGCGCGCCCGTGACCCTGCGCGAGCTTTCCGCCGTCACCGCCGCCGACCTGACGGGCCGCGCCCTGTTCGTGGTCAGCACCACCGGCGAGGGCGACGCGCCCGATCCCGCCCGCGCCTTCATCCGCGACGTGATGAGGGACGGGGTCGACCTGCCCAACCTGCGCTACGGCGTGCTGGCCCTGGGAGACTCGACCTATGCCGAGTTCTGCGCCTTCGGCCGGTCGCTCGACGCCTGGCTGGCCCGATCCGGCGCCGCGCCGCTGTTCGATCGCGTGGAGGTCGACGACGGCGATCCGGCCGCCCTGCGCCACTGGCAGGGGCAGCTCAGCCTGCTCACCGGGGTCACCGACGCGCCCGACTGGAGCCGACCCAGCTATGGTCGCTGGACCCTGGCCGAGCGGACCCTGCTCAACCCCGGCAGCCCCGGCGGCGAGGCGTGGCACGTGCGTCTGGCGCCAATGGACGGTGCGACCTGGGAGGCCGGCGACATCCTGGAAATCGGCCCGCGCAACAATCCGGCCGACGTCGCGGCGCTCATCGGTTCGTTGGGCTCGCCCGCGTCGCTCGCCGACACCTTGTCGGGCCTGCGCCTGCCGCACGAGCCCGCCGAGATCGAAGCCCTGCGCGGCCTGTCGGCCGAGGCCCTGGCCGAGCGCCTGACGCCGCTGCCGCATCGCGAATATTCGATCGCCTCCCTGCCCTCCGACGGCGGCGTCGAGCTGATCGTCCGCCTCATGCCCCGCGTCGATGGCGCGCCGGGCCTGGGCTCGGGCTGGCTGTGTCGGTTCGCCGAGGTCGGTGGGACGGTCGACGCGCGCGTGCGGACCAACCGCGGCTTCCACGCTCCCGAGCCCTCGCGGCCGCTTATCCTGATCGGCTCGGGCACGGGCCTGGCCGGCCTGCGCGCCCACCTGAAGGCTCGGGCGGCCCTGGGCGTCCGCTGGAACTGGCTGGTCTTCGGCGAGCGCACGGCCGCCCACGACTACTTCCATCGCGAAGAGATCGAGGGCTGGCGCGCTTCGGGTCTGCTGGACCGCGCGGACCTGGCCTTCTCCCGCGACCAGGCCGAGCGCGTCTATGTCCAGCACCGGCTGCGCGCGGCGGCCGACGTCTTGCGCCGCTGGGTGGCCAATGGCGCGGCGATCTATGTCTGCGGATCGCTGGAAGGCATGTCGCGCGACGTCCACGCGGCCCTGGTCGAGGTGCTGGGGGCGGAGATGCTGGAGCGGCTGACGGACGAGGGACGGTATCGGCGGGACGTGTACTAGAGCATTTTCCGATCGGACTGGATCGGTGAAATGCTCTAGCCCTTTGTTTTAACGCATTTTCTGACGACGAACCGGTGTCCACTTCGTCGGAAAATGCTCTAGCGGCGTAACAAGCCCTCGCGCTCCTCCGGCGTATTCGCCCCGCGCAGCCGGGCCATCGCCCCCTCCGGCGCCGGCAAGCTCACCAACCCCGCCCGCTCCACCAACCGCCGCAGCGGCCAACCGGCGTCGGCGTCCGTCGGCAGCGCGCTTGCCTCGACCACCATCGGGACGGGCAGGCCCTCGTAATAGCCGCCGTCGGCCAGCAATGGCGCCAGATCCTCCGGCAGCACCGTCGGCGCGTCGACCGCCAGCACCAGCAGCCGCGCCGTCCCCAGCGCCCGCGCCCCCGCCAGCACCCCGCCAACCGGTCCGGCGAACGCCGCGTCATCGGCGACCCAAGGCAGGCCGAGGTCCGCCCCCGCCGTCACCAGCGCCTCGGCGCCGACCGCCTTCGCCAAGGCCGCCACCCGGTCCACCGCCCGCGCGCCATGCCAGTCGAGCACGGCCTTGTCGCGTCCCATCCGTCGGGACGCGCCGCCGCACAGGATGATCGCGCCGAGACTGCTCATGAACTGGCCTTACCAGGATTTTCCGGCGGTCTTCCAACCCCGCCCCGAAGCGGTCTAGCATCCGCGCCGCAAAGGGACGGATACAAGAATGAGCCAGCCTGTCGAGCGCCAGCGTCGTCGTACGACCCAGAGCGCCACCATTCGCGACGTGGCCGCCCGGGCGGGCGTCTCGCCGATGACCGTCTCGCGCGTCATCAATCGCGAGAGCACCGTCAAGGACGAGACCCGCGCCCTGGTCGAACAGGCCATCGCCGAGCTGAACTACGCCCCCAACCCCGCCGCCCGCAGCCTGGCCGGCAGCGCGCCGTTCCGCATCGGCCTGCTCTACGACAACCCCTCGACCGGCTACCTGTCGGAGTTCCTGGTCGGGGCCCTGGACGAGAGCAGCCGCACCGGCGCCCAGATCGTCATCGAGAAATGCGCCGAGCCCGAACTGGCCGGGGCCACCCTGGCCCGCCTGCTGAAGACCGGCGTCGATGGCCTGATCCTGCCGCCGCCGCTGTGCGAGTCGCCGCAGGTCCTGGCCGAGGTGAAGGCCGCCGGCGCGGCCGCCGTGGCCGTGGCCCCGGGCATGGCCAGCGCCGACATGGCCACCATCCGCATCGACAACGAGGCGGCCGCCTATGAGCTGACCCAGCACCTGATCAATCTGGGCCACAAGCGCTTCGGCTTCATCAAGGGCCACCCGAACCAGACCGTAAGCCAGCAGCGCCTGGACGGCTTCATGTCGGCCCTGAAGGCCGCCGGGATCCCGATGGAGGACATCCGGGTCGAGCAGGGCTATTTCACCTATCGCTCGGGCCTGGAAGCGGCCGAGCGCCTGCTGTCCGCCGGGCCGCGCCCGACCGCGATCTTCGCCGCCAACGACGACATGGCCGCCGCCACCGAGGGTCTTGCACACCGCCTGGGCCTCGACGTGCCGGGCGACGTCTCCATCGTCGGCTTCGACGACACCTCGATCGCCGACAACATCTGGCCGGCCCTGACCACCGTCCACCAGCCCATCGCGGCCATGGCTCGCGCCGCCGTCGACCTGGTGCTGGAGGAAATCCGCCGCAAGCGCGACGGCAGCGGCGAACCCCGGCAGCTGATCCATCCCCACACCCTGATCGTGCGGGACTCCAGCGGGCCGGTCAGCGAGTAGATCCCCAAATAGACTCCCTCGCCCATAGGGAGAGGGCTGGGGTGAGGGGTTACACCGCTCGACGGAGCGCCGGCACGCCGTCAACCCTCGTAACCCCTCACCCTCCCACCGCTGCGCGGCGAGCCCCTCCCTCTCCCTCAAGGAGAGGGTCTCCAACGGCTCCATAAGATTGGTCTGACAAGTCGCTTGCGGCTTAGACATGTTAGCGCTACCAAGTGCCTGATCAACGAGCGCCGCCGTGTCGGCAGCTTCCAGACGCTCGAACTTGGGGAGACGACGCCGTGGGCGTGAGTGAATTCCTTCCGGAAGACTGGAAAGACGCGACCTTGCTGGGCCGCATCGACTTCGGCGACGGCCCGACGCCCGTGCTGGTGCGCGGCGGTCGTGTCGAGGACGTCTCTAAGATCGCTCCCACCGTCGCCGACCTGATGAACGCCTATCCGCCCGGCGCGGTGATCCCGCGCGGCGAGGACAAGGGTCCGCTGGAAGCCCTCGACATCCGCCCCGTGTGGGAAGACGCCGACGGCGCCGCGGCCGTGAAGCTGCTGGCCCCCGTCGACCTGCAATGCCTGAAAGCCGCCGGCGTGACCTTCGCCGTCTCGACCCTGGAGCGGGTGATCGAGGAACGCGCGCGCGGCGACGCCGCCGAGGCCCTCAAGATCCGCGAGCAGCTGGCCGAGAGCATGGGCGGCGACCTCAAGAGCGTGAACCCGGGCTCGGAGGGCGCCGAGCGCCTGAAGCAGACCCTGATCAAGGACGGCCTGTGGTCGCAGTATCTCGAGGTCGCCATCGGCCCGGACGCCGAGATCTTCACCAAGGGTCCGACCCTGTCGTCGATGGGCTGGGGCGACCATGTCGGCGTCCGCTATGACAGCCACTGGAACAATCCCGAGCCGGAAGTCGTGCTACTGTGCGACGGCTCGGGCCAGATCCGCGGCGCTTCGCTGGGCAACGACGTCAACCTGCGCGACTTCGAAGGCCGCTCGGCCCTGCTGCTGAGCAAGGCCAAGGACAACAACGCCTCCTGCGCCATCGGCCCGTTCTTCCGCCTGTTCGACGACGCCTTCTCGCTGGACGACGTCCGCTCGGCCGAGGTCGAGCTGAAGATCACCGGACGTGACAACTTCGTGCTCGACGGCAAGTCGAACATGAGTCTGATCAGCCGCGATCCCGCCGTGCTGGCCGGCCAGGCGTTCGGCAAGCAGCACCAGTATCCGGACGGCTTCGCCCTGTTCCTGGGCACCATGTTCGCCCCGATCCAGGACCGCGACACGCCCGGCCAGGGCTTCACCCACAAGGTCGGCGACCGCGTCCGCGTCTCGACCCCCAAGCTGGGCGTGCTCGAGAACGAGGTCACCACCTGCGACAAGGCCAAGCCGTGGACCTTCGGCATCTCGGCCCTGATCCGCAACCTGGCCGGCCGCGGCCTGCTCTAATCCAGATCGAAGGAGCTCGGCGATGACCGACACCCTGCGCCACTACATCGGCGGCGAACGCGTCGCCGCCGACGCCCCGGCCGAGAGCCTGAACCCGTCCAACACCAACGACGTCGTCGCCAAGGTCCCGATGGGCGGCCAGGCCGAGGTCGACGCCGCCGTCGACGCGGCCAAGAAAGCATTCCCAAGCTGGTCGGAAGCCTCGCCGGAAGTCCGCTCGGACCTGCTGGACAAGGTCGGCTCGACCATCATCGCCCGCGGCGCCGACATCGGCCGCCTGCTGGCCCGCGAAGAGGGCAAGACGGTCGCCGAGGGTATCGGCGAGACCGTCCGCGCCGGCCGCATCTTCAAGTACTTTGCTGGTGAAGCGTTGCGCCGTCACGGTCAGAACCTGGAAAGCACCCGCCCCGGCGTGGAAGTGCAGACCTATCGCCAGGCGGTCGGCGTGTTCGGCCTGATCACGCCCTGGAACTTCCCGATCGCCATCCCGGCCTGGAAGGCCGCGCCGGCCCTGGCCTTCGGCAACACCGTGGTGATCAAGCCGGCCGGCCCGACCCCGGCCACCGCCAACGTGCTGGCCGACATCATGCAGGAATGCGGCGCCCCGGCCGGCGTCTTCAACATGCTGTTCGGCCGCGGGTCGATGGGCGACGCCCTGATCAAGCACAAGGATGTCGACGGCGTCTCGTTCACCGGCTCGCAAGGCGTGGGCGCGCAGGTCGCCGCCGCCGCCGTGGCCCGCCAGGCCCGCGTGCAGCTGGAGATGGGCGGCAAGAACCCGCTGATCATCCTGGACGACGCCGACCTGGAGCGCGCCGTCGCCATCGCCCTGGACGGCTCGTTCTTCGCCACCGGCCAGCGCTGCACCGCCAGCTCGCGCCTGATCGTCCAGGACGGCATCCACGACAAGTTCGTGGCCCTTCTGGCCGAGAAGGTCGCGGCCCTGCGGGTCGGCGATGCGCTGGATCCCAACACCCAGATCGGCCCGGCCGTCTCCGAAGACCAGATGGAGACTTCGTACCGCTATATCGACATCGCTGCCTCGGAAGGCGGCCGCGTCGTCACCGGCGGCGAGCGCCTGAAGCTGGAAAATCCCGGCTGGTACGTGCAGCCGACCCTGATCGCCGACACGCAGGCCGGCATGCGGATCAACAACGAGGAGGTCTTCGGCCCCGTCGCCTCGACCATCCGCGTCGGCTCGTACGAAGAGGCCCTGGAGGTCGCCAACGGTGTGGAGTTCGGCCTGTCGGCCGGCATCGCCACGACCTCGCTGAAATACGCCCGCCACTTCCAGCGCCACGCCAAGGCCGGCATGACCATGGTCAACCTGGCCACGGCCGGCGTCGACTACCATGTGCCGTTCGGCGGCTCGAAGAGCAGCTCGTACGGCGCGCGCGAACAAGGCTTCGCGGCGGTCGAGTTCTTCACCCAGACCAAAACCTCCTACTCGTGGTCCTAAGCAGCATGTCGTCAGCCATCTATCCAAGCCTGAAGGGCAAGCGCGTCGTCATCACCGGCGGCGGCTCGGGCATCGGGGCCGGCCTCACCACCGGCTTCGCCCGCCAGGGCGCGGAAGTGATCTTCCTCGACATCGCCGACGAGGATTCCAAGGCGCTGGAAGCCGAGCTCTCGGGCTCGCCCATCCCGCCGGTCTACAAGCGCTGCGACCTGATGAGCCTGGAGGCGATCAAGGCGGTGTTCACCGAGATCGGCGACATCGACGTGCTGGTCAACAACGCCGGCAATGACGACCGCCACAAGCTGGGCGACGTCACCGGCGCCTACTGGGACGAGCGGATCAACGTCAACCTGCGCCACATGCTGTTCTGCACCCAGGCCGTCGCGCCGGGCATGGCCAAGCGCGGCGGCGGGGCGGTGATCAACTTCGGTTCGATCAGCTGGCACCTGGGCCTGGAAGACCTGGTCCTCTACGAAACCGCCAAGGCCGGCATCGAGGGCATGACCCGGGCGCTCGCCCGCGAGCTGGGTCCCGACGACATCCGCGTCACCTGCGTGGTGCCGGGCAACGTCAAGACCAAGCGCCAGGAGAAGTGGTACACGCCCGAAGGCGAGGCCGAGATCGTCAAGGCCCAGTGCCTGAAAGGCCGCCTCGTGCCCGAGAACGTCGCCTCGCTGGTGCTGTTCCTGGCCTCGGACGACGCGGCGCTGTGCACCGGCCACGAATACTGGATCGACGCGGGCTGGCGCTAGAGCCTGGCGGCCGAAAGTGTGAGCGGTTTCGGCGCCTGCCACGCTCTAGATGTTTGAGGTCCGTTTCGAGCGGGGGGCCTTCCCTGAAGCGCCCCGCCGCCGTATCGAACGCAGGTTACGGCTTTACGGAGAAGTTTCGAGCATGACCGCCGCCACCTGCGTCTGGGATCTCAAGGCCACGCTGGGCGAGGGCCCCATCTGGCATGGCGACGCCCTATGGTTCGTCGACATCAAGGGCCGCAAGATCCACAACTACAACCCGGTAAGCGGCGACCACTTCAGCTTCGACGCCCCGGATCAGGTCACCTTCCTGGCGCCCCTGCCGGATCGCGGCGGGTTCGTGGTCGGACTGAAGGGCGGCATCCATCGCTTTCATCCGGCGGGCGGCTTCCGCCCGTTGGTCGAGGTCGAGGATCAGGCGCTCGACAACCGGCCCAACGACGCCACGGTCGACGCCGCCGGCCGCCTGTGGTTCGGCACCATGCACGACGGCGAAGAGAAAAAGAGCGGCTCGCTCTACCGCATGGACGCCGAAGGCGTGGCGCGGATGGACAAGGACATCTGCATCACAAACGGCCCGTGCGTCTCACCCGACGGCAAGACATTCTACCACACCGACACCCTGGAAAAGACGATCTGGGCCTATGACCTGGCCGAGGACGGGACGCTGTCGAACAAGCGCGCGTTCGTCCACGTGAAGCTGGGCGACGACATCTATCCGGACGGTAGCGTCGTCGATTCGGAAGGTTGCCTGTGGATCGCCCTGTGGGGCGGCTTCGGCGTCATCCGCGTGTCCCCGGCCGGCGAGATCGTGGGCCGCATCGAACTGCCCGCCCCCAACGTCACCAAGGTCTGCTTCGGCGGTCCCGACCTGAAAACCCTGTTCTTCACCACCGCCCGCAAAGGCCTCAGCGAAGAGACCCTGGCCCAGTATCCGCTGGCCGGCGGTCTGTTCGCCATCGGGGTCAATATCGCGGGCCAGCCCCAACACGAGGTCCGCCTTGCCTGATCGCACGCCCCGCCGGTTCCGGTCCCGCGATTGGTTCGATAATCCCGACCATATCGACATGACGGCGCTCTATCTGGAGCGCTTCATGAACTACGGGATCACGCCGGAGGAGCTGCGCAGCGGCAAGCCGATCATCGGCATCGCCCAGACCGGCAGCGACATCTCGCCGTGCAACCGCATCCACCTCGATCTGGTGAGCCGGGTGCGCGACGGGATCCGCGACGCCGGCGGCATCCCCATGGAGTTTCCGGTCCATCCGATCTTCGAGAACTGCCGTCGGCCGACGGCGGCGCTGGACCGGAACCTCTCCTACCTCGGCCTCGTCGAGACCCTGCACGGCTATCCGATCGACGCCGTGGTCCTGACCACCGGCTGCGACAAGACCACGCCGGCCGGGATCATGGCCGCCACCACGGTCAATATCCCGGCCATCGTGCTGTCGGGCGGTCCGATGCTGGACGGCTGGCACGAGAACGAGCTGGTCGGTTCGGGCACGGTGATCTGGCGCTCGCGTCGCAAACTGGCGGCCGGCGAGATCACCGAGGAAGAGTTCATCGACCGGGCGGCCTCGTCGGCCCCCTCGGCCGGACACTGCAACACCATGGGCACCGCCTCGACCATGAACGCGGTGGCCGAGGCCCTGGGCCTGTCGCTGACCGGCTGCGCGGCGATCCCCGCCCCCTACCGCGAGCGCGGCCAGATGGCCTACAGGACCGGCCAACGGATCGTCGACCTGGCTTATGATGACGTAAAGCCGCTCGACATCCTGACGAAGAAGGCCTTCGAGAACGCGATCGCCCTGGTGGCGGCGGCCGGCGGCTCGACCAACGCCCAGCCGCACATCGCGGCCATGGCGCGCCACGCTGGCCTTGAAATCACCGCCGACGACTGGCGCGCGGCCTACGACATCCCGCTGATCGTCAACATGCAGCCGGCCGGCAAGTATCTAGGCGAGCGCTTCCACCGCGCCGGCGGCGCGCCCGCGGTGCTGTGGGAGCTGCTGCAGCAGGGCCGCCTGCACGGCGACGTGCTGACCGTGACCGGCAAGACCATGGCCGAGAACCTGGAAGGCCGCGAGACCCACGACCGCGAGGTGATCTTCCCCTACGCCCAGCCGCTGGCCGAGAAGGCCGGCTTCCTGGTGCTGAAGGGCAATCTGTTCGACTTCGCGATCATGAAGTCCAGCGTAATCGGCGCCGACTTCCGCGAGCGCTATCTGAGCCAGCCGGGCCAGGAAGACATCTTCGAGGCCCGCGCCATCGTGTTCGACGGCTCGGACGACTATCACGCCCGCATCAACGACCCGGCCCTGGAGATCGACGAGCACTGCATCCTGGTGATCCGGGGCGCGGGTCCGATCGGCTGGCCGGGCTCGGCCGAGGTGGTCAACATGCAGCCGCCGGATCACCTGCTGAAGAAGGGCATCATGAGCCTGCCCACCCTGGGCGACGGCCGCCAGTCGGGCACCGCCGACAGCCCCTCGATCCTCAACGCCTCGCCGGAAAGCGCCATCGGCGGCGGCCTGTCCTGGCTGCGCACCGGCGACACCATCCGCATCGACCTCAATACCGGCCGCTGCGACGCCCTGGTGGACGAGGCCACGATCGCCGAGCGCCGCGAGGAAGGCATCCCCGCCGTCCCGGCGACCATGACTCCCTGGCAGGAAATCTACCGCGCCCACACGGGCCAGCTGGAAACCGGCGGGGTGCTGGAATTCGCCGTGAAGTACCAGGACCTGGCGTCGAAACCGCCCCGGCATAACCACTAGGGTCTCCTTCTCCCCTTGCGGGAGAAGGCGGCCCGAAGGGCCGGACGAGGAGTCGCGCCAAAGGAAACGCCGCGGCAGCCGATGGGCTGGCCGCGGCGTTTTCGTTCTTCCGCCTCACTTGATCACCCTCGGCCGCCGCGCTCTTCCAGGTGAGGGCGACTATACGGGCCTGAATGAGCGAGTTCTCGCCCCACCACCCTGTAATTGCTTAACAATTCCTTGAGAAACTTGCAGTCAAATGTAAAATTCTCTTCTGGGGCGAAACCCAAATCGGGGTTATGTTCCAGTTCCGGGGCCTAAGTTATCGAGCTCGTACTTCATGCCGTGGTTGAGCCCAGCCCTAAGAGAGCACCGCGAGTCGCCGACCCTGGTGGTCTCGACGACCGTGCTGCAGCTCGGCTTCATCGCGCTGGTCTGGCTGCTGGCCCTGGTTCCCGCCGCCCTCGCCGCCTTGACCGTGCTGCTCGTGACGGCCGTCCGCCGCGCCCTGGGCTTCAGCGCCGAGACCCCCCCGCCCTATGAGGATGGCCACTGAGTTCGGTTACGCGGAGGGGTCTCGGGTCGGGATCCGACGCTCAGACCAGGACGACGCTGGCGTGATACCGCGCCAAGATCGCGTCGTGGGTCAGCAGGTGGAACCCGCCCGCTATCGCCTGCGCGGCCAGCAGGCGGTCGAACGGATCGGCATGGATCTTCGGCAGCGCCCCGACAAGAACCGCCTCTTCCGGCGTGATCGGGATCAACACATAGCCCGACGCCGCGAACAACGTCTGGGCCTCCTGGGCCGAGACCGGCATGGCGCTGGGACCCGTGCGATCAAGGCCGTGCTTGATCGCGATCTCCCACAATGTCACGGCGCTGATGCAGACTTGGTTGGCGGGTTCGAGGATCAGCGCTCGCGCCTCGTCCGACAGACGCGGGTCGTCTGTCAGCGACCACAGCGCGATGTGGGTGTCGAGCAGCAGCCTCAAGCGTCGGACCGCAGGAACAGGGCCGCGACCGCCGCGTCGTCGGCCTCGGGCTCAGCAGGCGCGAGGAAAAGGCCCTTGGCCAGGCCGATCCGTCGTTCGGTTCGAGCTTTTGGCGAGATCGCGGTCAACCGCGCCGCCGGACGGCCGTTGCGGGCGATGATCACCTCTTCGACCTCACCGCTCTCGACCGCCTCCACCAGCTTGGAAAGCCGAGACTTGGCGTCATGCATGTTTATCGTGGGCATCAGACGTCCATCCCATCTAGCTAAGCCTAGCTAACACAAGTTACTGTGCGAAGGAACAAGCGGCGCGTCCTACTCCACGGACGTCGCGCGATCCCGCGCGCCTCTGCTATCGAAGGGGCGTGGGGGCGAGTCCCGCGCGCGGGCATGGGGTCGTCAGAACCACCGCTTGCGCGCTGATACCGGTAACACTAGTGTCGCCGCCAACCAGAGGTCTGACAAGGACCGCGAGGGCATCAACGGGCCGCCAGGCCCCATGGGGAGGAAACCTGTGGCTTCAGTCATCAACGCCGGTCCGAGCGCCGGCATGAGCGCCGACGGGGCGAAGGTCAACATGGCCTTCATCGCCGCGATCGTCGCCGTCGCCACCATCGGCGGCTTCATGTTCGGCTATGACAGTGGCGTCATCAACGGCACGCAGACCGGCCTCAAGGCCGCCTTCAACCTGACGGAAGCGGGCGAAGGCCTCAACGTCGCCGCCATTCTGCTGGGCTGCGCGTTCGGCGCCTTCGCCGCCGGCCGCCTGGCCGATGTCTGGGGCCGCCGCACCGTGATGATCATCTCGGCCCTGCTGTTCCTGGTCAGCGCCCTGGGCACCGGCGCGGCGCATACCTCGCTGGTCTTCGTGATCTTCCGCCTGATCGGCGGCCTGGGCGTCGGCGCCGCCTCGGTGCTGTGCCCGGTCTATATCTCGGAAGTCACGCCGGCCAATATCCGCGGCCGCCTGTCGTCCGTGCAGCAGATCATGATCATCACCGGCCTCACGGGCGCCTTCCTGGCCAACTACGCCCTGGCCCACACCGCCGGCAGCTCGACCGCCGAGTTCTGGCTGGGCCTGCCGGCCTGGCGCTGGATGTTCTGGATGCAGGTCATTCCGGCCGGCATCTTCTTCTTCGCCCTGCTGGTGATCCCGGAGAGCCCGCGCTTCCTGGTCGCCAAGGGCAAGGACGCTCAGGCCGAAGCCATCCTGTCGCGCCTGTTCGGCCCCGGTCAGGGCGCCGCCAAGGTCGCGGAGATCCGCGCCTCGCTGGCCGCCGACCACCAGCCGAAGTTCTCGGACCTGCTGGATCCGACCACCAAGAAGCTGCGCCTGATCCTGTGGGCCGGCCTGGTCCTGGCCGTGTTCCAGCAGCTGGTCGGCATCAACATCGTCTTCTACTACGGCTCGGTGCTGTGGCAGTCGGTGGGCTTCACCGAGGACGACAGCCTGAAGATCAACATCCTGTCCGGCGGGCTCTCGATCCTGGCCTGCCTGCTGGCGATCGGCCTGATCGACAAGATCGGCCGCAAGCCGCTGCTGCTGATCGGCTCGGCCGGCATGGCCGTGACCCTGGGCGTGATGACCTGGTGCTTCTCGACCGCCACCACCATCAACGGCGCCCTGCATCTGGACGCCAGCGTCGGCCCGATCGCCCTGATCGCCGCCAATCTCTACGTGATCTTCTTCAACCTCTCCTGGGGCCCGGTCATGTGGGTCATGCTGGGCGAGATGTTCCCCAACCAGATGCGCGGCTCGGCCCTGGCCGTCTGCGGCTTCGCCCAGTGGATCGCCAACTTCGCGATCTCGTTCAGCTTCCCGATCATGAAGAAGGCGAGCCTTCCGGCGACCTATGGCTTCTACGCCGTCTGCGCCGTGATCTCGTTCTTCCTCGTCCAGAAGCTGATCGACGAGACGCGCGGCAAGGAACTGGAGGCGATGGAGGGCTAAGCGCCTCCGTCACCGGCTGAATGCGGAAGCCCGGGAGGTTCGCCTCCCGGGCTTTTTCTTTACCGCCTCTCCGCGGGCGACAGGGAATGACACCGGTGGACAGCCCCTTCGCCTCGCCGCTAGGTTAGCGGTAACGAGCGCCTCTTGGTGAAATGGGGCGCAGGGTCCGGGAGGCAGTACCATGGTCGACATCAACCGCCGCGGCGCGCTGGGTTCGCTGCTGACCGGCGCCGGCCTCGCCGCCATTCCCGCCGCCGGCGACGCGGCCCAGATGGGCATCCTTCCCGCCAAGGCCACCAGCGGGCCGACCTGGGCCGAGGGGATCGAAGGCCAGCGCAAGGCCGACCTTGGCGACGGCACGTTCCTCAATCCGATCCTGGCCGGCGACCATCCCGACCCGTCGATCCTGAAGGACGGCGACGACTACTACATGACCCACAGCTCGTTCGACGCCTATCCGGGTCTGCTGATCTGGCACAGCCGAGACCTCGTCAACTGGACGCCGGTCGTCACCACGCTGAAGACCAATGTCGGCTCGATCTGGGCGCCGGAGCTCTGCAAGCACAAGGGCCGCTACTACATCTACCTGCCGGCCAAGCAGCCCAATAACAACACCAGCTACGTGATCTGGGCCGACAGGATCGAAGGCCCGTGGTCCGAACCGGTCGATCTGAAACTGCCGCGCTATATCGACCCCGGCCACATCGTCGACGAGCATGGCGAGCGCTGGCTGTTCCTGTCGGGCGGCGACCGCATCAGGCTGGCCCCGGACGGCCTGTCGACCGTCGGCCAGCCCGAGCACGTCTATAACCCGTGGCGCTATCCGGACGACTGGGACGTCGAGGGCTTCTCGCCCGAAGGCCCCAAGGTCATGAAACGCGGCGACTACTATTACCTGGTCACCGCCGTGGGCGGCACGGCCGGCCCGCCGACCGGCCACATGGTCATCGTCGCGCGGTCGAAGTCGCTGGCCGGCCCGTGGGAGGACCACCCCCGCAACCCGGTGGTGCGCACTGTCGACAACAGCGAGAAGTGGTGGTCGCGCGGCCACGCCACCCTGGTCGAGGGCCCGACGCCCGGCGACTGGTGGACGGTCTATCACGGCTACGAGAACGGCTATTACACCCTGGGCCGCCAGACCTTGCTGGCCCCGGTCACCTGGACCGCCGACGGCTGGTTCGAGGTCGGCGGCGGCGATCTTTCAAAGCCTATCGCCAAGCCTAAAGGCGGCAAGCCCGGCCCGCACGGCAAGGCGCTGTCGGACGACTTCAGCACCGACAAGTACGGCGTGCAGTGGGCGTTCTTCGATCCCAAGCCGAGCGACCAGGGCCGCATCAGCCGCGCCAACGGCGTCCTGACCCTGAAGGGGGCGGGCGAGGCCCCATCGAGCGGCGCGCCGCTGATCTTCGTCAATGGCGACCAGGCCTATGAGATCACCTGCGACATCGAGATCGATCCCGAGACCCGCGCCGGCCTGATCCTGTTCTACGACCGCCAGCTCTATTGCGGCCTGGGCTTCGACGAGAAGAACTTCGTCACCCACCAGTACGGCATCGAGCGCGGCCGGCCGGCCAATCCGCACGGCGCGCGGATGCTGATGAAGGTCATCAACACCCGCCACATCGTCAGCTTCCACACCAGCGGCCCAAATGGCGAAGAGGGGGCGGGAAAGACCTGGAAGCGGTTCGACCGGGGCATGGAGGTCTCGGGCTACCATCACAATGTGCGAGGCGGGTTCCTGATGCTGAAGCCGGGCCTCTACGCGGCCGGCAAGGGCTCGGCGCGGTTCCGGAACTTCCAGTACCGAGCGCTTCCGTAAAAACCGTCATCCCGGCCCTCCGCTTCGCCGCGGCGGGGATGACAAGCTTTGTTTGAGCTTGGGAGATTGAGATGCTGAAGCTGCTCAGGGCGACCGCCGCCTTGCTCGCTATCCCCCTCGCCGCCCACGCACAGGAGCCGATGTTCAAGGCTCCGAAGATCGTCCTGGTCGGCGACTCCACCACGGCCGTGAACAGCGGCTGGGGCGGCGCTTTCTGCGCCAGCCACGTGACCTCGACCGTCGCCTGCGTGAACCTGGGACGCGGGGGCCGCTCGACCCGGACCTATCGGGAGGAAGGCTCCTGGGCTTTGGCGCTGAAGGAGATGGGCGCCGGCGGCTTCGAGAAGACCTATGTCCTGATCCAGCTGGGCCACAACGACCAGCCGGGCCGGCCCGAACGCTCGACGGATCTGACCACCGAGTTCCCGGCCAACATCCGGCGCTTCGTCGACGAGGCCCGCGCGGCCGGGGCGACGCCGGTGCTGGTCACGCCGCTGATCCGCCGGCAGTTCAAGGACGGCAAGGTGTTCGACGACCTCGCTCCCTGGGCCGACGCCATCCGCGAGGTGGCCGCCGAAACCAAGACACCGCTGGTCGACCTGCACGCCCTCTCGCGCGAGGCCGTCCAGGCCATGGGCCCGGTCGCGGCCCTCTCCCTGGCCGAGACCCCGCCGCCGCCCGAGGTCGCCGCCGCCGCCAGGTCCGGCACGACCACCGGCGCGATGTTCTACGAACCCGCCCTCCCCGGCGCCGTCGTCCCGCCGCGCCCGGCTGCAGCGCCGCCGCCGCCGCCGCCGGGCGCGATGGCCAGCTTCAAGCCGATCTTCGACTACACCCACCTGGGACCGGAGGGCGCGGACGTGTTCTCCGCGATGGTGACGAAGGCGTTGGCGCAGGCGGTTCCGGAGCTGGGCCGGCAGTTGCTGCCCTAGAGGCCCGACAAGGTCCTCACGCAGGCCGCTTCCTGGGCAGGCGTAAGGTCATGCGGGGTCGAGAGGCGCTGGAAGCTGACGCTCCCTTTGCCCTCGGGACGGTAGCGGATCACCCGTTGCCCGCCAGCGGCGTCGCTGATGGTGTAGGCGATCTCGACGCTGGAATCGTTCATCGCCCCGCCCTCACGCTTGATCCGCTTCATGCCATCGCGCAGGCCGGCGGCGTGGGCGGGCCCGACGGGATCGACGCCGGCGAAGGCGCCCTTTTCCGCGGTCGCGGCCGGGTCGAAACCGAGGCTCCAGTCCGGCTGGGTGACCGTCCCTACGGTTAGGCACGCGAAGTCGCCATCGCTCAAGGTCAGGGTCTCGCCGCGTGTCTGATAGCGGTCGATTTCGGCCAGGGGCGAGCGGCCGGACACGATCTTGAAAGCCGTCTCGAAATTGACGCGCAGCGCGCTCTCTGGATCTCGGCGATAGAGCCCGAGCATGGCGCGCATGACCGCATCCAGGCCCAGCCCGTCCCTGCGGAGTTGGGCGTCAAACAGAGCCGCCATCAGAGCCCCACGCTTGTAGGTGACCTCCTCCAGCGCGTGGTCCTGCCAGTAGCCCTTGGCGATCACGTCCTCTTCGGCGTTACGGGCTGGCGAAACGCCGTAGCCCAGCAGATCCTCGTTCCAGGCGGCGACATAGTCGGCCAGGCTGAAGACCCCGGACCTCAGTAGAAGGCGGCGAGCATAGAAGTCGGTGAAGCCCTCCGACAGCCAGGCGCTGCGCCGCTGCGGCCCCTGTCGCCCCAATTGGCCAGCGTTCCAAGTATGGAAGTACTCGTGGGCCAGGAGCCGGCGAAGATCCGACAGCGGCAGGGTCTGCCCGACCCACAAGGCGAACGCGTCCGAGCGACCAGCACCGCTATAGCTCTCGCCGAACCAGGTCTCCAGCGGCGCCAGAGTGACCAGGAACGGCGTCGGGCTGTCGCCCCAGAAGGCGCGCTCAGCCAAGATCAAGCGGAACGCCATCCTAGAAAAGGCAAAGTCGTCATAGGCGTCGAAGGCGCCCAGCGCGGCGAGGCGCAGGCCCGCCTCGGCGCCCGCTCCCTCGGTAATCCGCAGACGCGGCGAGCCGATCATGATGCTGTCCAGCATGTCGTCGACCGTTCCATGACGGGCGGCCAACTGTTCGAGATCCGAGGCGAAGCGGAAGCCCGAAGCCTTGGCGTCCCACCGGAAGGTCGCCGTGGTGTCGCGGCGCCCGTCGGGATAGGCGAAGACCAGTTCGCCGGAGACGTAAAACCAGTCGGGCAGGACGATCGGCTTGGTCTGGGTCACGTCCTCGGTGGTCGGAGCCTTGTCGTAGCCCGATCGGACCCGGTAGCGGGCGTGCAGCGCGGCGCCAGGCGCGGCGTGGATCACCGCCCCACCGTCGGACCTGGGCGTGAAAGACTTGGCGCCGGTGATCTCCAGGCCATCAGCGAAACGGCCAGGCCGGGCGTCGCCCTGGAAGCTGTCGATGAACTTCAGGACGGTCAGGCCGTCGTTGTCGCCTTTGAAGTCGATGTCGACCGCCAGCGCCTTCAGCGCGCCCTTTTCCATGACCGGCGACAGGGCGTAGCGGACGGGTTCGGCCTTCGCCGCGGCCCCCAGCAGGAACACGGCCAGCACCCCGACGGACAAACGCCTCACGCTCCGCCTCCCACAACCTCAGATCGCGTCTAGCCTAGCGCGCGACCAGAGATCCAGCTAGCCCCGGACGTCGGGCTCCGCGGCCTTTCGCCGCGAACTCCACACTTGTGCTTTGAATCGATGGCCGTGGCTTCGCTACCCCAGCAGGTGGCGCACCGTCGACCGTAGCACCGCGGCGAGGGCCTCGCGGTTGAGGTCCGGGTGGTTGACGCCGCGCATCAGCAGGCCGTCGAAGATCATGCCGACCGCCTCGCAGCGGGCCTGGAACTCAGCCTCGCTCCACTCGGGCTTGCGTCCGCGCTCCATCATGGTCTTGGCCAGGGCGCGCTCCTGCTCGTCGGCGGCGCGGACGATGGCGGCGACCTTGGGATTGCGGGCGGCTTCGGCCACGACTTCCAGGGCCAGGGCCGCGCGGCGCGGGTCGAAGCACTTGTCGATGGCTTCCGGCAGATGGTCTTCGATCGCGTCCAGCAGGACGCCGGGCTGGCTCTCCATCTCGGCGAACTTGTCGCGCATCTCGGCCAGGTCCTGGGCGACGATGGCGGCGATGATCGCCTCCTTGTTCTCGAAGTAGCGGTAGATCTGTCCGACGCTCAGGCCGGCCGCCTTGGCGATGTCCGCCATGCTGGCGCCGTGGAAGCCCGACTGCCGCACGCGCTCGCACGCCGCGTCCAGAATCTGCTGACGACGCGATTCCGGCGACGGCCGGCTCGAATGCGACTCGTCAGACATTAAAGGTCCCATTTGGGAAAATCCTGATCGGCATTACATTTCCGCTAGGTCAGCCATGTTCAAGCCGGGCTAAGGTTGACTTGCGACAGTACCGCACCTATGTCCAGCCCGCTTGAGAATGAACGTTCATTCTCAAATTGTTCATCATGCCGGTTTCGTCAAGGGCAATAGCCCGCGAGGCCACCGCATCCGGGGTCAAATATGCAATTCCAACGCTCGGCCGTGATCACGGCCGCAGGGCTCTCCGCCGTCGCTCTCACGCTCGCCGCCTGCGGTCAGGGCAAGGGAGGCGCTGGCGGCATGGGCATGGGCGGTCCGGTCGAGGTCGGCTATGTCGTCGCCCAGACCCAGCCCGTGAGCCTGACCACCGAACTGTCGGGCCGCACCTCGGCCTTCCTGGTCTCGGACGTGCGCCCGCAGGTAAGCGGCGTGATCAAGGCCCGCCTGTTCCAGGAAGGCTCATACGTGCGCGCCGGCCAGTCGCTGTACCAGATCGACCCGGCCACCTATCAGGCCAGCGTCAACAGCGCCGCCGCCGCCCTCGCCCAGGCCCAGGCCACCGCGACCGCCGCGAAGCTGAAGGCCGACCGCTACAAGACCCTGGTCGAGACCGGGGCAGTGTCCAAGCAGGACAATGACGACGCCCAGGCCGCCGCCCTGCAGGGCGCCGCCGGCGTCGCGGTCCAGAAGGCCGCCCTGGACAACGCCCGCATCAACCTGAACTACACGCACGTGACCGCCCCGATCTCGGGCCGCATCGGCAAGAGCACGGTGACGCCGGGCGCGCTGGTCACCGCCAGCCAGGCCGCCGCCCTGGCCACGGTCCAGGACCTGTCGACCATCTATGTCGACCTGACCCAGTCCTCGACCGACATGCTGAAGCTGCAGCAGCAGTTCAACAGCGGCAAGCTGGGCCGCTCGGGCTCGGCCCAGGTGACCCTGAAGCTGGAAGACGGCTCGACCTATCCGATCCCCGGCCGCCTGGAATTCTCGGACGTGACCGTCGACCCGACCACCGGCTCGGTCGGGCTGCGCGCCACCTTCAAGAACCCCAACGGCGTGCTGCTGCCCGGAATGTATGTCCGCGCCATCCTCAGCAAGGGCGTGGCCAATGACGGCATCCTGATCCCGCAGGCCGCCGTCAGCCGCGATCCCAAGGGCAACGCCATCGTGCAGATCGTCGACGCCAAGGGCGCGGTCACCCCGCGTCCAGTCGTCGCCTCTCAGACGGTCGGCGACAAGTGGCTGATCACCTCGGGCCTGAACGTCGGCGACAAGGTCATCGTCGAGGGCCTGCAGAAGGTGCGCCCCGGCGCGCCGGTCAAGCCCGTCGCCATCACCGCTCAAGCTCAACGCTAAGGCCGGCCCGTCATGCTTTCCCGTTTCTTCATCGACCGGCCCATCTTCGCGTGGGTCGTCGCGATCGTGATCATGCTGGCGGGGGCCCTGGCCATCCGCAGCCTGCCGATCGCCCAGTATCCCGACATCGCCCTGCCCCAGGTCGCCGTCAGCGCCGTCTATCCCGGCGCCTCGGCCAAGACCGTCGAGGACAGCGTCACCCAGGTCATCGAGCAGAAGATGAAGGGCCTGGACGGCCTGGACTACATGTCGTCGACCAGCGACAGCTCGGGCGCGGCCACCACGACCCTGACCTTCAAGGCCGGCACCAACATCGACATCGCCCAGGTGCAGGTGCAGAACAAGCTGCAGACGGCCACCGCCCTCCTGCCGCAGGAAGTGCAGCAGCAGGGCCTGACCGTCGCCAAGTCGGCGCGGAACTTCCTGCTGATCGTCGGCATGTATTCCAACGATCCGAAGACCACCAACACCGACCTGGCCGACTATATCGCCAGCAACCTGCAAGACCCCCTGAGCCGCGTCGACGGCGTGGGCGACGTCCAGCTGTTCGGCGCGCAATACGCCATGCGCATCTGGCTGAACCCCGTCCAGCTGACCAGCTACAACCTGACCCCCGCCGACGTCATCGCCGCGATCAAGGCCCAGAACGCCCAGGTCTCGGCCGGCCAGCTGGGCGGCACGCCCAACCTGCCGGGCACGGCGCTCAACGCCACGATCACCGCCCAGTCGCGCCTGACCACTCCGGCCGAGTTCCAGGACATCATCGTCCGCAACAGCCCCGGGGGCGCCATCGTCCACCTACGTGACGTGGCCCGCGTCGAGCTGGGCGCGGAAAGCTACGGCTTCGGCGCCAAGTACAACGGCAAGCCCGCCGCCGGCCTGGCCATCAAGCTGGCCCCCGGCGCCAACGCCCTGAACACCGCCGACGCCGTCAAGAAGCGGGTCGAGGAACTGTCCAAGACCTTCCCGGCTGGCTACCAGTACGTGATCCCCTACGACTCGACGCCGTTCGTGAAGCTGTCGATCGAGGAAGTGGTCAAGACGCTGATCGAAGCCATCGTGCTGGTGTTCATCGTCATGTTCCTGTTCCTGCAGAACTGGCGCGCCACCCTGATCCCGACCATCGCCGTGCCGGTGGTGCTGCTGGGCACCTTCGGGGTGCTGGCCGCCTTCGGCTACTCGATCAACACGCTGACCATGTTCGGCCTGGTGCTGGCCATCGGCCTGCTGGTCGACGACGCCATCGTCGTGGTCGAGAACGTCGAGCGCGTGATGGAGGAGGAAGGGCTCTCGCCCGTCGAGGCCACCCGCAAGTCGATGAACGAGATCACCGGCGCCCTGATCGGCATCGCGCTGGTGCTGGCCGCGGTGTTCGTGCCCATGGCCTTCTTCGGCGGCTCGCAGGGCGTGATCTATCGTCAGTTCTCGATCACCATCGTCTCGGCCATGGCCCTGTCGGTGCTGGTCGCCCTGATCCTGACCCCGGCCCTTTGCGCCACCCTGCTCAAGCCCGTCGAGAAGGGCCACAAGGCCCACAAGACCGGCTTCTTCGGCTGGTTCAACCGCAGCTTCGACGACGTCAGCGGCCGCTACCAGGGCACGGTCCGCAACCTGCTCGGCAAGAGCGGGCGCTGGATGCTGGCCTATGGCGTGGTGCTGCTGGCCATGGCCTTCCTGTTCGTCCGCCTGCCCAGCGCCTTCCTGCCCGAGGAAGACCAGGGGACGATGTTCACCATCGTCCAGCTGCCGCCCGGCGCGCCGGAAGACCGCACCCAGGCCGTGCTCGACACCGTGCGCAACCACTTCCTCAATGACGAGAAGGACGCCGTGCAGGCCGTCTTCACCGTCGCCGGCTTCAGCTTCGCCGGCGCCGGCCAGAACGCCGGCCTGGCCTTCGTCCGCCTGAAGGACTTCGACGAACGCAAGGCCGCCAACCTCAAGGCTCCGGCCGTCGCCGGCCGGGCCATGGGCGCGTTCTCGCGGATCCGCGACGCGATGGTCTTCGCCATCGTGCCGCCGGCCGTGCCGGAACTGGGCACCTCGTCGGGCTTCGACTTCCAGCTGCAGGACGTCGGCGGCGTCGGCCACGAAGCCCTCACCGCCGCGCGCAACCAGGTGCTGGGCATGGCCGCCAAGGATCCGACGCTCGCGGGCGTCCGCCCCAACGGCCAGGACGACACCCCGCAGCTGAAGATCGACATCGACCAGGCCAAGGCCGGGGCGATGGGCCTGACCACCGCCGACATCAACGCCGCGCTCAGCGCCGCGTGGGGCGGCTCGTACGTCAACGACTTCATCGACCGCGGCCGGATCAAGAAGGTCTATGTCCAGGCCGATGCGCCCTACCGCATGCGGCCGGAAGACCTGAACAATTGGTACGTCCGCACCAGCAGCGGCACCATGGCGCCGTTCTCGTCCTTCGCCACCACGCACTGGATCTACGGCTCGCCGCGCCTGGAACGCTATAACGGCCTGTCGTCGGTCAACATCCAGGGCTCGCCGGCTCCCGGCAAGAGCTCGGGCCAGGCCATGGCCGCGATGGAGAAGATCGCCGCCCAGCTGCCGCCCGGCATCGGCTACGAGTGGACCGGTCTGTCGGCCCAGGAACGCGAGTCCGGCAACCAGGCGCCCGCCCTGTACGGCATCTCGATTCTGGTCGTGTTCCTGCTGCTGGCGGCCCTCTACGAGAGCTGGTCGATCCCGCTGTCTGTGATCATGGTCATCCCGCTGGGCATCCTCGGCGCCCTGCTGGCCACCACCCTGCGCGGCCTCAGCAACGACATCTACTTCCAGGTCGGCCTGCTGACGACCATGGGCCTGGCGTCCAAGAACGCCATCCTGATCGTCGAATTCGCCAAGGACCTGTACGAGAAGGGCATGGGCCTGGTCGAGGCCACGGTCGAGGCCGTCCGCATCCGCCTGCGGCCGATCATCATGACCTCGCTGGCCTTCGTGTTCGGCGTGCTGCCCCTGGCCATCTCCAACGGCGCGGGCTCGGGCAGCCAGCACGCGATCGGCACGGGCGTGATCGGCGGCATGCTGTCGGCCACCCTGCTGGCGATCTTCTTCGTCCCGCTGTTCTTCGTGATCGTCGAACGGATCTTCAAGCCCAAGCACAAACGCCACGAGGACACCGCGGCCGTTCCTCCGGCCGAGGCTCACTGACCATGATGCGTAACCTCACCCTGATCCTGCTGGCCTCCACGGCGGTCAGCGCCTGCACCCTGGCGCCGAAGTACGAACGCCCGGCCCTGCCGGTCGCCCAGACCTGGTCCACGCCCAGCCCCGAGCCCACCGGCTCGGTCACGGCCGCCGACCTCGACTGGCGCCAGGTGCTGGTCGATCCGCGCCTCCAAGGCGTGGTCGACCTGGCCCTCAAGCAGAACCGCGACCTGCGCGTGGCGGTGCTGAACATCGAGAAGGCCCGCGCCCAGTACGGCGTCCAGCGCTCGGCCCTGTTCCCGGGGATCAACGGGACGCTCAGCGAGCAACGCAGCCACACCCCGGCCAGCGCCTCGCAGTTCGGCCAGATCCCCGGCGCGACCGGCGGCGCGATCGACACCGAGGTCTACAGCGCCGCCATCGGCTTCACCGCCTATGAGCTGGACCTGTTCGGCCGCGTCCGCAGCCTGAACGCCCAGGCCCTGCAGAGCTTCTTCGCCACGCGGGAGACCAGCCGCTCGGTCCGCATCAGCCTGATCGCCGAGACCGCCAACGCCTGGCTGACCCTGGCCGCCGACCAGGAACGCCTGGCCCTGGCCAAGGACACCCTGGGCACCCGCGAGGACTCGTTGCGCCTGACCCAGCAGCAGGTCGACGGCGGCGTCGGCTCGCTGGCCACCCTGCGCAACGCCCAGGTCCAGGCCGAGACGGCCCGCAGCGACATGGCGGTCTACACCGCCCAGGTCGCCCAGGACCGCAACGCCCTGACCCTGCTGGTCGGGACGGACGTGCCGGCCGACCTGCTGCCGCCAAATGGTCCGGGCGGCAGCCTGGCCTCGGCCCAGATTCTGGCCGACCTGCCGGCGGGCCTGCCCTCGGACGTGCTGACGCGTCGCCCCGACGTGCTGTCGGCCGAGCACCAGCTGCAAGGCACCAACGCCAATATCGGCGCGGCCCGCGCGGCCTTCTTCCCGCGCATCAGCCTGACCGGCTCGCTGGGCTCGAGCAGCACCGAACTGGGCGACCTTTTCAAGAGCGGCAGCAAGGCCTGGAGCTTCACGCCCCAGATCAGCCTGCCGATCTTCGCCGGCGGGGCCAATGTGGCGAACCTGAACGTCTCCAAGGCCAACCGCGACATCGCCGTGGCGACCTATGAGAAGACGGTGCAGACGGCGTTCCGTGAAGTCTCCGACGCCCTGTCGGTGCGCGACACGGTCGGCGACCGCCTCGCCGCCCAGGAGCGCCTGGTCGTGGCCGCCACCGACAGCCAGCGCCTGTCGCAGCAGCGTCGCGACGCCGGCCTCGACAGCGCCCTGACCCTGCTGGACAGCCAGCGCACCCTGTATTCGGCCCAGCAGGGCCTGATCACGGCGCGCCTGGCGCGGGCGACCAACCTCGTCACCCTCTACAAGACCCTCGGCGGCGGCGCGCCCGCGGCCTGACGGTCTTCATAAGCTTCCCCGGCGCGAGCCGGGGAAGTTCGCTGGCCATCATCCCCCCCCCGATGGTCGCGAACGGAAGGGCGTCTTCTCCCCCCATCCCTGGAGGCGCCCTTCCACCCCCAGGCTGGGCCGGTAGGGAAGCCAGGCTAGAGCATTTTCCGATCCGACTGGATCGGTGAAACGCTCTAGCCCTTTGTTTTAACGCATTTTCTGACGACGAACCGGTGTCCACTTCGTCGGAAAATGCTCTAAAGCGGCAGCTGCACCGTGCTCTTGACCTCTTCCAGCACCGCGTAGGTCCGCGTCTCGCGCACGCCGGGCATCTTCACCAGGATATCGCCGAGGAAGCCGCGATAGGCCTCCATGTCGCGCACCCGGGCCTTGATCAGGTAGTCGAAGCCGCCGGCCACCATGTGGCACTCCAGGATCTCGGGCGCGCGGCGCACCGAGGCGGCGAAGTCCTCGAACACCTCGCCGGTCGTGCGGTCCAGCACCACCTCGACGAAGATCAGCAGCGCCCGGTCGACCTTGGCCGGATCCAGCAGCGCGGCGTAGCCGAGAATGTAGCCGCGCTCGCGCAGACGTCGCACGCGGTCGAAAGTGGCGGCCGGCGACAGGTTGCAGCGCTTGGCCAGCTCAGCGTTGGTGATGCGGCCGTCGGCCTGCAGAACCTTCAACAGCCTGCGATCGGTGTCATCCAGAGCGGAAATGGCCATATCGATCTTTCGCCGAATAAGCTTCGAGATTCAATTGCTACAAACGTAGCACATTCGGGAAGCTTAGCGTTACACCTTCGATCGTTCCAGCCCGCCCCGCGCCCTCCCCCTCCTTAAAGGCGCCCGGTGACACGGCCAAGCCGTAGGGCGGAACACACGCGACGCTCGCCCCTCTCCCCCTAACCGGGCGTCGCGCAAGAGAGGAAGGGGCGCGAACTCCCCCAGCACGCGCCCCTTCCTCCCTCCCCATTCCCCTTACGAGACTTCCAGCGCATCCTTCGCTCGCGTTAACCGCGCCAACTTTCCGCGCTGGAGCGGACGATCATTTTCGGTGTTTCGGCCGAAGAAGATACAGCACCGCCGCGCGACAAACGAAGCACCTTTGGCCGAAGGCTTGTTAAACCGACGATATCTAGAACCACAGGACCGACCATGACCGACTTGGCCCACTGGGACAGCCTCGACGACGGCAAGTATCGCGACGAAGCCGCTGTGATCGCCGACCTGCTGGCCGCCAAGCCCCTGTCGAGCGAAGATCGCGCCGCCGTCCGCGCCGAGGCCGAGGCCCTGGTCCGCGGCGCCCGCCGCAGCGTCCGCAAGCAGGGCGTGGTCGAGAGCTTCCTGCAGGAGTTCAGCCTGGGCACCCGCGAGGGCCTGGCGCTGATGTGCCTGGCCGAGGCGCTGCTCCGCACGCCCGACGACGACACCCGCGACAAGCTGATCGCCGAGAAGATCGGCTCCGCCGACTGGGCTTCGCACCTGGGCGGCAGCGACAGCCTGTTCGTCAACGCCTCGACCTGGGGCCTGATGCTGACCGGCAAGATCGTCGAGCCCGACGATGACGCCAAGAAGGACCTGCCGGGCTTCATCAAGAAGATGGCCGGTCGCCTGGGCGAGCCCGTGATCCGAGCCGCCGTCGGCCAAGCCATCCGCATCATGGGCGAACAATTCGTCCTTGGCCGGACGATCGAGGCCGCCATCAAGCGCGCCGCCGCCGAAGGCGACATGTGCAGCTTCGACATGCTGGGCGAAGGCGCCCGCACCGCCGCCGACGCCGAACGCTACGAGAAGTCCTATGCCGACGCGATTCAGACGGTCGGCAAGCTGTCGAACGGCGCGGGACCCGAGAAGGGCCACGGCGTCTCGGTGAAGCTCTCGGCCCTGTGCCCGCGCTATGAGGCCACGCACGAGGACCGCGTGTGGGAGGAGCTCTATCCGCGGACCCTGCGCCTGGCCAAGATCGCCGCGAAGCACAACCTCAACTTCACGATCGACGCCGAAGAGGCCGACCGCCTGGCTCTGTCGCTGAAGCTGCTGGACCGCCTGTGCCGCGAGCCGGAGCTGGGCGACTGGCAGGGCCTGGGCCTGGCCGTCCAGGCCTATCAGAAGCGCTGCGGCGAGGTGATCGCCCGCCTGGCGGCCCTGTCCAAGGAAACCGGCCGCCGCCTGATGGTCCGCCTCGTGAAGGGCGCCTATTGGGACAGCGAGATCAAGCGCGCCCAGGTCGCCGGCCGTCCGGACTATCCGGTCTATACGACCAAGCCGGCCACCGACCTGTCGTACCTGGTCAACGCCAAGGCCCTGATCGCCGCCGCCCCGCACCTCTACGCCCAGTTCGCCACCCACAACGCCCACACCCTGGCGGCCGTGGTGCGCATGGCCAAGAACGCCGGCGTCAAGATCGAGCACCAGCGCCTGCACGGCATGGGCGAGGCTCTGTATAAGGCCGCCGACGACCTCTATGACGGCATCACCCTGCGGGCCTACGCGCCCGTCGGCGGCCACGAAGACCTGCTGCCCTATCTGGTCCGCCGCCTGCTGGAGAACGGCGCCAACACCTCGTTCGTCCATGCCCTGCTGGATGAGCGCGTGCCGGTCGAGAAGGTCGTCACCGACCCGATCGACACGGTCGAGGCCCACCCCGACCGCCACGCCAAGATCCCGACACCGATCGAGGTCTATGGTCCGCGTCGCCGCAACAGCGCCGGCCTCGACCTGTCGGTGAAGGCCGACCGCGAACGGCTGCAAGCGGCCGTCGCCGCGCTGGACGGCGTGACCCTCTCCGCCGGCCCGCTGATCGACGGCAAGGTCAGCGCCGGAACCCCGCCCCTGCCGGTGGTCGCCCCGGCCGACGATCACAAGGTGGTCGGCGCGGTCTCCGAAGCCCAGACCTCGCAGATCGACGAGGCTTTCCGCCTGGCCCGCGCCGCGCAACCGGCCTGGGACCGCTCGGGCGGCGCCGCGCGCGCCAACGTGTTGCGCGCCATGGCCGACGCCCTGGAAGCCGATATCGACCGCCTGATCGCCATCCTGGCTCGCGAAGCCGGCAAGACCCTGTCGGACGGCATCGCCGAGGTCCGCGAGACGGTCGACTTCTGCCGCTACTACGCGGTGCTGGCCGAGGATCAGTTCGGCGACGGCGAGCTGCTGAAGGGTCCGGTCGGCGAGACCAACACGCTCAAGCTGGCCGGCCGCGGCGTCTTCGTCTGCATCAGCCCGTGGAACTTCCCGCTGGCCATCTTCACCGGCCAGATCGCCGCCGCCCTGGCCGCCGGCAACGCCGTGCTGGCCAAGCCGGCCGAGCAGACCCCGCTGATCGCCAGTGAAGCGGTGAAGCTCTACCACGCCGCGGGCCTGGACCCGCGCCTGCTGGCCCTGCTGCCTGGCCGCGGCGAGACGGTCGGCGCGGCCCTGACCAGCCACGAGGGCCTGGACGGCGTCGCCTTCACCGGCGGAACCGACACCGCCTGGCGGATCAACCAGACGCTCGCGGCCCGCCAGGGTCCGATCGTGCCGTTCATCGCCGAGACCGGCGGTCTCAACGGCATGTTCGTCGACACGACGGCGCAACGCGAGCAGGTGATCGACGACGTGATCGTCTCGGCCTTCGGTTCGGCCGGCCAACGCTGCTCGGCCCTGCGCCTGCTGTTCCTGCCGGAGGACACCGCCGATGGGATCATAGATGGCCTGAAGGGCGCCATGGACGCCCTGGTCGTTGGCGATCCGGCCCTGGCCGTCACCGACGTCGGCCCGGTCATCGACGCCGAGGCCCGCGACGCGCTGAAAAAGCATCAGGACCGCCTGATGCAGGACGCCAAGGTCCTGCATGTCCTGACCGCTCCGGACGGCGGCACGTTCTTCGCCCCGGTGCTGGCCGAGATCCCGGCCGCCGACTTCCTGGAGCGCGAGGTGTTCGGACCCGTTCTGCACGTGGTCCGCTACAAGCCGGAGAACCTCGAACAGGTGGCCGGCGCCCTGGCCGCCCGTCGCTACGGCCTGACCCTGGGCGTCCACTCGCGGATCGAGAGCTTCGCGACCGACGTCCAGCGCCTGGTCCCGGCCGGCAACTGCTACGTCAACCGCTCGATGACCGGCGCCGTGGTCGGCGTCCAGCCGTTCGGCGGCGAGGGCCTGTCAGGCACCGGCCCCAAGGCCGGCGGCCCCCACGCCCTGCTGCGTTTCGCGGTCGAGCGGGCGGTCAGCGTCAACATCACGGCGCAGGGCGGCGACCCGGCGCTGCTGAATCTCTGATCTTGACGTCGAAGGCCATGGGCGAGACCCTTCGCTCATGGCCGACGGTTTCGACATCCACGTCAGCGCTGAACGCGCCGCTAAGCTGAAGCCGCTGGCGGACCAGTTGGACATGTCTCCCGAAGACTACGCCGCGCTGGTGATCGATCGAGAAATCGAACACGCCGCACGGCCTCCGGTCGACCCCGACCCCGCCATCGATAGAGCCATTCTGGATCACGCCAGGCGCACGGGACAGCTGACGCCCTGGTCCGAAGTGCGCGACGGCCTCCTGGCCCGTCACCGTCGCTAGCTCCCTGCGCCGCTCGCTCCATGTTTCGGCGGCGGCAAGGCTCGACATCGAACGACTTCACGACTGGCTGTTTGAAAAGAACCCTAACGCCGCGCTGCGCCTGATCGCCGTGCTGGACGCACACCTGAAGAGTCTCGTCGACTTCTCCGAACAAGGTCGCGCTGTCGGCGACGGCGTCAGGGAACTGGTCGTACGTTCGGCGGCTCGTCCTACGTGATCCGCTACGACGTCGATCCGGACGGCATCGCTGTCGCGAGAATCTGGCACAGCCTCGAAGACCGCTAGCCGCTCCTGCTGAATCCCGAATGGTCTACCTTCACAACCGTCACGCGTAGTGCCTAAGCTCCCCGACAAAATCGGGGAGTCCACATGCGTTTCCTGCCTCGCGCGGTCGTCGCCGCCGTTCTGCTCGCGCCCGCCGTCGCGGCCGCCCAAGTCGGCTCCATCGCCGGCGACTGGTACGGGACTGTCCAGGCCGGCGGCCAGAAGCTGCCCGTCGTGTTCCACATCAAGCCCGACGGCGCGGCCACCCTGGACAGTCCCGCCCAATCGGCCATGGGCCTGGCCGCCACCGCGACCCTGGCCGACGGCAAGGTCAAGGTCGCCCTGCAGGCCATCCCCGCGGCCTTCGAGGGGACCGTGTCGCCCGACGGCCAGAGTCTGGTTGGCAAGTGGGGCCAGAACGGCGGCGGCGCGCCGCTGACCATGACCCGCACCGCGCCGGCCGCCGCGCCCGCGCCCAACCGCCCCCAGACGCCCAAGCCGCCGTTCGACTATCGCAGTGAGGAGGTCGCCTACGTCAACCCGGCCTCGGGCCTGAAACTGGCCGGAACCCTGACCCTGCCGCAGGGCTCCGGGCCCTATCCGGTCGCCCTGCTGATCACCGGCTCGGGCACGCAGGACCGCGACGAGACAATCGAGGGCCACAAGCCGTTCCTGCTGATCGCCGACGCCCTGACCAAACGCGGCATGGCGGTGCTGCGGGTCGACGATCGCGGGGCGGGCGGCTCGCAAGCCGGGGACCTCTCCCACGTCACCACCGCCGACTTCGTCACCGACGTTCAGGCCGGCGTGACCTTCCTGCGCGGTCGCAAGGACATTGATCCCGATCGCATCGGCCTGATCGGCCACAGCGAAGGCGGGGTCATCGCGCCGATGGTGGCGGCCAAGGACTCGAAAATCGCCTTCATGGTCCTGCTGGCCGGCACGGGCGTGCCTGGCGAGCAAGTGCTGAACCAGCAGGCCCGCGACCTGGCGCTGGGCGCCGGCGCGCCCCCGGCCCTGGCCCAGAAGAACGCCGACCTGCTGGCCGCCGCCAACGCCGTCGTCCGTGGGGAACCCGAGCCGGACAAGGCCCGAGCGCGGATCATCGAACTCTTCACCAAGGCCGGCGCGCCCGCCCAGGCCGCCGCCGACCAGGCCGATTTCCTCACCCAGCCGTGGTATCGCTACTTCATCATGCTCGATCCCACCCCGGCCCTGCGCCAAGTGCGCTGCCCGGTACTGGCCCTGGGCGGCGATAGGGACGGCAACGTTTCGGCCTCCGTGAACCTGCCGGCGATCAAGGCCGCGCTGGTCCAGAGCCCGGACGTCACCACCACCGCCCTTCCCGGCCTCAACCACATCTTCCAGACCGTGGGCAGCCACCGTCCCACCGAGTACGGCCAGATCGAGGAAACCATCGCCCCGGTCGCCCTGGCGACGATCGTCGACTGGACCGTCGCCCACGCGGCGAAGAAATGACCGCCTCGCGCCGCCAGCTGCTGGCGGGCCTCGCCGCTTTGCCGGCGCTAGGCGGCGCCGCGCCGGCCAGCGGCTTCGTCGCCGTGAAGGACGGCCACCTCGCGCTGGACGGCAAGCCCTACCGCTTCGCCGGCGCGAACCTCTGGTACGGGGCCTGGCTGGGCTCGCCCGGCGCCACCGGCGACCGCGCGCGGTTGGGCCGCGAGCTGGATCGTCTGAAGGCCCTGGGCGTCACCAACCTGCGGGTGCTGGGCGCGGGCGAGCGCTCGCCGGCCAAGGCCGCCGTTTCGCCGACGATGCAGGAGGAACCCGGCGTCTACAGCGCCGACCTGCTCAAGGGCCTGGACTGGCTGCTGGCCGCAATGGCCCGCCGCGACATGAAGGCGGTGATCTACGTCAACAACTTCTGGGACTGGTCGGGCGGCATGCCGGCCTATCTGAACTGGGCCGGCCAAGGCCCGTGGTTCGAGGCCGGCGACCCAAAACATCCGTGGCCGGAATATCCGGACTACGCGGCCCGGTTCTATGCCGACACCAAGGCCAACGCCCTGTTCCGCCGCTATCTGACCAGCCTGATCCAGCGGACTAACAGCGTCACCGGCAAGGCCTATCGCGACGACCCGGCGATCATGGCCTGGCAGCTGGCCAACGAGCCCCGTCCGGGCGGGACCGAAGCCAAGGCCGACATGCTGCTGCCGCCCTACTACGCCTGGATCCGCGAGACCTCGGCCCTGATCAAGTCATTGGATCCGCGCCATCTGGTCTGCACCGGCAGCGAGGGCAGCATGGGATGCCTGCGCGGCGAGGCCTGCGTGGTCGAGGCCCACCGGCCCGCGACCATCGACTATGTCACCGTGCACGTCTGGCCCAACAACTGGAGCTGGATCGATCCCAAGAACCAGCCGGCCACCTACGCGGAGGGCGAGGCCCGCTGCCGCGAATATGTGACCCGCCACATCGCCCTGGCCAAGTCGCTGAACAAGCCGCTGGTCATCGAGGAGTTCGGCCTGATCCGCGACGCCCGGGCCTTCGTCCCCGGCTCGGCGACGGCCGACAGGGACCGCTTCTATCGCACGATCCACGGCCTGGCCCTGGACGACATGAAAGCCGGCGGCCCAACGGCCGGGACCAACTTCTGGGCCTGGAACGGCGAAGGCCGCGCCCAGCATTCCGACGCCTGGTTCGCTCACGGCGATAACAGCTTCGTCGGCGACCCGCCCCAGGAGGAGCAGGGCCTCTACGGCGTGTTCGACACCGACGCCGCGACCCTGGCGGTGATCGCCGAGCACGCGGCGGCGGTTCGGGCGCTCTAAGCCAGTTTCGACATAGTGGATTGTCACCGGTGTCATTCGTGCTACCGCTACCGGAAAGCGCGCCAAGAAAGCGCTGGAGGACCCGCTGTGCATACCGCCACCCGCCGCACCCTGATCACCGGCGCCGCCGCCCTGGCCGCCTACGCCGCCCTGCCCCAAGCCGGCTACGCGGCGCAAAAACGCTCGCCGATCGTGACCACGACCTCCGGCAAGGTGCGCGGTTATGCCGACGGCGAGGTCAGCGTGTTCAAGGGCCTGCGCTACGGCCAGGACACCGGCGGCGCGCGCCGCTTCGCCGCGCCTATGAAGCCCGAGCCTTGGACCGACGTGAAGGACGCCCTGACCTATGGCGCGTCCTGCCCACAGGGTAAGGGCGAGGAGGAGACGCAAGGCGAGGACTGCCTGTTTCTCAACGTCTGGACTCCCGCCAAGGCCTCAAAGACCGGGCTCGCCGACGGCCATAGGCGGCCGGTGATGGTCTATATCCACGGCGGCGCCTACAACACCGGCTCGGGCAGCCACCCGTGGTATGAGGGGACCAAGCTGGCCAAGCGCGGCGACGTCGTGGTGGTCACGGTGAACCACCGCCTGAACGCCTTCGGCTATCTCTATCTGGCGCGCCTGTTCAACGATCCCTCGGTGGCCGACAGCGGCAATGCCGGCCAGCTGGATCTGGTCCTGGCCCTGCGGTGGGTGCGCGACAACATCGCCGCGTTCGGCGGAGATCCGGGCCGGGTGATGCTGTTCGGCCAATCCGGCGGCGGGGCCAAGATCGCCACCCTGCTGGCCCAGCCGAACGCCAAGGGCCTGTTCCATCGCGCCGCCACCATGAGCGGCCAGCAGATCACCGCCGGCGGCCCGTTCAATGCCACCAAGCGCGCCAAGGCGTTCATGGACAAGGTCGGCGCCAAGGACCTGGCGTCCTTGCGCGCCCTGTCCGCCGACAAGATGGTGGAGGGCCTGCGGGCGGTTGACCCGATCGCCGGCGCGGGCGGCGTCTATATGGGCCCGGTGCTGGACGAGCGGACCCTGGACCGCCATCCGTTCTTCCCCGACGCCTCGCCGGTGGGCCTTGGCGTGCCGATGATGTGCGGCAACACCCACGACGAGACCAAGGGCTTCATCGGCTGGGACGCCGGGGCCTTCCCCAAGACCTGGGACGAGGTGGTCGCCCGCCTGCCGGGCCAGTTCAACGCCCGCATCGACATAGATCCCGAGACGGTGGTGGCCTTCTATCGCAAGACCTATCCGAACTACTCGCCGTCGGACGTCTATTTCGCCGCCTCGACGGCCGGCCGCTCTTGGAAAGCGGCGATCATCCAGGACGAGGAACGCGCCAAGGCCGGGGCTCCCGCCTTCGCCTATCAAGTCAATTGGAAGTCGCCCAGGGACGGCGGGATCTTCGGCGCGCCGCACACCATCGACATCGGCCTGGTGTTCGGGACGCTGGACGCCAAGGGCTCGATCGTCGGGGCGGGGCCGGACTCGGTGGCCATGTCCAACACGATGAGCGACGCCTTCGTGCGCTTCGCCAGCACGGGCGACCCGAACGGCGGCGCCCTGCCGAAATGGGAGCCCTACACCCTGCCCCGCCGCCAGACGATGGTGTTCGACACCACGACGCGGCTGGAGGACGACCCGCGGGGGGCCGAGCGCGAATTCTTCAACCGCGTGCCGTTCACTCAGTTCGGGACTTGATCTCGTAGGGGAGCGTCGGCGGCAGGTGCTCGACCAGGATCCGCGAGGTCGGCTCCCGGTCGGGCTCCACGGGCGGCGGCTCGCCGAAGACGGCGGCCCACAGGGCGATCCACGCCTGACGCTCTTCGTACTCCACCGGGCGAACTCCTTTCGGGGGTTCAAATGGTTCGGCGGAACAAGGGGTTGCTGGTTAACGCGGCATTGACCACGCTTTCGTGCTGGAGCTTCGGCTTGTTCATAGCTTGTCATCCCGGCCGCGGCAAAGCGGAGAGCCGGGATGACAAGATATTAGCGGCTATTGAGCAGCGCGCCTCGGACACATCGCCCCGGCCGGGTCGGCAGTCAGCTTCACATTGGCGATCGAGACCTGGAAGGTCCCGGCCGTCCCCAGGTCGAACGGCGCGGCGACCTTGGTCACGTCGGCTCCGGCGGCCTGGAAGCACTTCAGCGGGATCTTGACGCTGGCCCACTGGCCCGTCGGCGATCCAGCCGGCGGGGTGACGTCCAGCTTGCCCGCGCCGATGGCCAGGATCACCGGCTTGGTCGCCGCCGCGTCGATCCGGTATTCGAAGCTCAACGCCATGTCGGCATTGGTCTGGAAGGTCAGGTCCAGCGCCTTTTCGCCGACGATCGTGATCCGGCCCAGCTTGTCGCCGGCGAAGGTGACCTGGCGTCCGGCTTCCTGGATGTTGCCGGCGTCGACCGGGACGATCTGCACCGACGAGGACGGCGAGGCCTTGAACTCGAACGGCGCCGGCGTCTTGCCGCCAATGAAGTAGTTCACGAGGTTATCGGCCACCGGCTTCACGCCCGAGACTTCCGACAGCGCCCCGACCTTGCCAGGCTTGGCGTAGGTCAGGCCGTAGCCATAGGCGAACAGTGGATCGTACGGCTTGTCACCCTTGTTCAGCCTGAACTGGGCGGCGGTCCTGGGCCAGCTGAACGACAGCCTGCCGTGGAAATCGGTGCGCGGCTTCCCAGCCTTGTCGCCGATGAGAACGTCGGCGATCCCCCCGCCCTCCGAACCCGGCAGCCAGGCGGCGACGAAGGCGTCCGAAGCGTTGAGCTCGGCATTGACCCACAGCGGACGGCCGCTGAGGAACACCGCCACCACCGGCACGCCCTTGGCCTTCAGGCTCTTGAGCAAGGCCAGATCGGTCTTCGCGCCCGGTTGATACTCCAGCGTCGTCTTCAGGTCGCCGACACCTTCCGCATACGGATTTTCACCAAAGACGACGATGGCGACGTCCGGCTTCTTGTCGAAATCGCCGTCGACCGCCAGGGTCGCGTGGCCGCCGCCGGCCTCGACCGCGGTCTTCAGGCCCGACCAGATCGACTCGGCGTTGGGGAAGTCGGCATTGGTATTGCCCGTACCCTGCCACGACAGGGTCCAGCCGCCCGACTGCTTGCCGATGTCATCCGCGCCCGAGCCGGCGACCAGCACGCTCGCGCTGGCCCTCACCGGCAGGACGCCGTCGTTCTTCAGCAGCACCAACGACTTGCGCACGGCCTCGCGGGCGATCGCGCGGTGTTCGGCCGAGCCGATCACGCCCTCGCGGCCCTCATAGGGACGAGCGACCTGGAAGAGACCAAGCTTGGCCTTCACGCGCAGGATGCGGCGGACGGCGTCGTCGAGCCGGGCCATCGGGATGACGCCCGATTTCACCTCGGCCAGGGTGTTCTCGTACAGCGCTTTCCAGCTGTCCGGGGCCATGAACATGTCCAGGCCCGCATTGATCGACCGCGGGCAGTCGGTCGGCTTGCAGCCTGGGACCTGGCCGTGGCCGTTCCAGTCGCCGACCACGAAGCCTTCGAAGCCCATCTGGCCCTTCAGCACGTCGGTCAGCAGGCTCTTGTTGCCGTGCATCTTGGCCCCGTTCCAGCTGGAGAACGAGGCCATGACCGTCAGGGCGCCGGCGTTGATCGCGGGGACGTAGCCCTGGGCGTGCAGGCGGATCAGGTCGTCCTCCGAGACCTCGGTATCCCCCTGGTCGTGGCCGTTCTCGGTGCCGCCGTCGCCCAGGAAGTGCTTGGCGCTGGCGGCGACGTGGCCCTGTTGCAGAACCCCGCCTTGAGAGACGGCGCCCTGGATGCCCAGGATCATCTGGCCGGCGTATTCGCGAATGATCGCCGGGTCCTCGGAATAGCCCTCATAGGTCCGGCCCCAGCGGTCGTCGCGCGGCGCGGCCAGGGTCGGGCCGAACGCCCAGTCGAAGCCCGCGGCCGAGGTCTCGAACGCGGTGGCCTTGCCGATGCGGCGGATCAGCTCGGGATCGTGCGCCGCGCCCAGGCCGATATTGTGCGGGAAGAGGGTCGCGCCGACGACGTTGTTGTTCCCGTGAACGGCGTCGATGCCGAACATCAGCGGGATGTGCGTCCCGCCCGGACGCTTCGCGGCGCCTTCGCGGAAGGCCCTGGCGGTGTCGACCCACGGCTTTTGCGGCGAGCGGTCCGGGGCGCCCAGCGGCGGCGAGCTGCCCCCGCCCAGGATCGAGCCCAGCGGATAGGTCTTCAGGTCCTCGGGCTTGATCTGGCCGATGTCGG
Source organism: Caulobacter sp. FV1ye6ST (assembly GCF_058681225.1). NCBI lineage: Bacteria > Pseudomonadati > Pseudomonadota > Alphaproteobacteria > Caulobacterales > Caulobacteraceae > Caulobacter > Caulobacter sp. FV1ye6ST. The sequence goes on along the minus strand of NZ_CM178733.1, from coordinate 650,971 downwards.
CCTGGATCAGCTGGCCGACCTTCTCCTCGAGGGTCAGCCTGGCCAGCAGGCCGTCGACGAAGGCCTCGGTGGCCGGATCGACCAGGCCCTGGCTCTTGGCCGCGGGCCACTTGGCGGCGTGGGCGGTCGCTCGCGGCGTTTCGTCGGCCAGCGAAGCGCCAGACAGAAAGGTCGACGCCGACAGGGCGGCGCAGAGGGTCCTGGTGTTCATACTCCCCAACTCTTCTTGTTCGACGGCTACGTCGCCGCGCGCTTTGGAAACGTCTTGGACAACGTTGTCATGGCGCAGGGCGCGGAGGCAAGTGGTCAGACCACTTTCGGGAACCTCCAGGGAAGAAATCGAAGCTGAAGACAAAAAAGGGCGGACCCGAAGGTCCGCCCCAAAGGTCGCGACCGCGGTGGCGGTCGAAAGAGTCCTGTTGCTTAGCGGAACAGGCTGAGGATCGACGAGCTCGAGGAGTTCGCGATCGACAGGGCCTGGATGCCCAGCTGCTGCTTGGTCTGCAGCGACTGCAGCTTGGCGCTTTCCTTGGCCAGGTCGGCGTCCACCAGGTTGCCGACGCCGGCGTCCAGGCTGTCCTGCAGCTTGCCGACGAAGGTCAGGTGGGTGTCGAGGCCGGTCGAGGCCGTACCCAGCGAGGCCAGCTTGTTGGTGGCCGTGCCGATGGCGCTGTCGATGCTGCCGATCATCGTCTTGGCGGCCGTCGCCGTGGAGAAGCTGGAAGCCGCCGTCAGGCCGATGCCGGCCAGACCCAGGGTTTGGGCCTTCACGGTGAAGCCCGAACCATCGGTGTTGGCCAGGAAGGTCATCTTGGTGGCCTTGCCGTCGGCCAGGCTGACGCCGTTGAATTTGGCGTTGTCGGCGGCCTTCTGGACCTGGTCGCGCAGCGAGTCGAAGTCCGACTTCAGCGCGTTGAACGAAGAGGTGTTCAGCGAGGTGTCGGAAGCGGCCAGGGCCTTTTCCTTCATCTTGCCGAGCAGGTCGGTGATGGTGTCGCCGGCGGCGAGGGCCACATCGATGGTCGACTGGCCGCGTTGCAGCGAGTCCTTCACCGAGTTCAGCGCCGTGGAGTTCGACGACTGGTTCTTGGCCATGGCCCAGACAGCGCCGTTGTCCTTGGCGTTGCCGACCTTCTTGCCGGTGTTGATCCGTTGCTGAGTGACCTGAAGCTCGCTGTTGGTGGTGTTCAGGTTTTGCAGGGCGATCAGCGCGCCCGAGTTCGTGTTGATGCTGTTCAACGGCATGAGACGAACAACTCCTATTCGAGGTGTTCCGGCGTCGTTTTGACGGCCGGCGGGCGTTTTGCCCACCGCGACACTATGCCACCCGCTCTTTCAATATAGTTGATGTCGCGGACCCTTTGGTTGAATCACCAACTCACTTCCTTAAGAAGCACGCCTCGCACGTTAGGACTCATTACTACATTTCGAAAATTGTCCCAAAATGGCACACAGTTAAAGGAATCTCACTGCACCTAAAATCTGGGAAATAGACTCTGAGAAACCGCACGCAAAGAAAAAGGGCGAGTCCGGAGACTCGCCCTTTCGACGACCTTTAAGTCGACGAAGTCCGGCTTAGCGGAACAGGCTGAGGATCGACGAGCTCGAGGAGTTGGCGATCGACAGGGCCTGGATGCCCAGCTGTTGCTTGGTCTGCAGCGATTGCAGCTTGGCGCTTTCCTTGGCCAGGTCGGCGTCCACCAGGTTGCCGACGCCGGCGTCCAGGCTGTCTTGCAGCTTGCCGATGAAGGTCAGGTGGGTGTCGAGACCGGTCGAGGCCGTGCCCAGCGAGGCCAGCTTGTTGGTGGCCGTGCCGATGGCGCTGTCGATGCTCGCGATCATCGCCTTGGCCGCGCTGGCGCTGGCGAAGGTCGAACCGGCCGACAGGCCGATGCCGGCCAGACCCAGGGTCTTGGCGGTGACGGTAAAGCCCGAGCCATCCGAGTTGGCCAGGAAGGTCATCTTGCTGGCCTTGCCGTCGGCCAGGCTGACGCCGTTGAACTTGGCGTTGTCGGCGGCCTTCTGGACCTGGTCGCGCAGCGAGTTGAAGTCAGCCTTCAGCGCGTTGAACGAGGAGGTGTTCAGCGAGGTGTCGGAAGCGGCCAGGGCCTTTTCCTTCATCTTGCCGAGCAGGTCGGTGATGGTGTCGCCGGCGGCCAGGGCCACGTCGATGGTCGACTGGCCGCGTTGCAGCGAGTCCTTCACCGAGTTCAGCGACGACGAGTTCGACGACTGGGTCTTGGCCATGGCCCAGATCGCGCCGTTGTCCTTGGCCGAGCCAACCTTCTTGCCGGTGTTGATGCGTTGCTGGACAGCGCCCAGTTCGGCATTCGTCGAGTTCAGGTTTTGCAGGGCGATCAGAGCGCCCGAGTTCGTGTTGATGCTGTTCAGCGCCATAACGAAATAACTCCTATTCGAGGTATTCCGGCGTCATTTTGACGACCGGTGGGCGTTTTGCCCAACACGACCCTCGCACAACGAGCTTACGCCTTCGTTTAATTTTCAGTATTCTATAATTAACAACTCAGATTATTTCACTAACCATTAATAACGTCCAAACCTTGAATTTGAATGATCAGGAAACAACACTCTGTATCAAAATGACACATCTTGAATATCGACGACCGTAACTTGAAGCCCCAACCATCGCCGCCACCAACCTTCCTCGCCTGGGCCAGGGAGCCGGCGCGACGCGGCCGGGCGGGCGTCAGCGACCGGCCAGGTACAGACGGCGCGAGCGATAGTGCTTGGCGATCGCCCGGATGGTCACGATGAAGATGAAACCTCTCCAGAGGTCGGCGAATAGACTGTTGCGGCGACGCATGACGAGACTCCTTGTTTTCCAGATCAACGAAAGAAGGGCCGACCGGCTCCCCGGGAGAGGGAAGGAGCCGGCCGGCCCCTCACTGCCGGTCGCTAAAGATGTGACCGGCCAAGGCCGGGCGGCCTGAACCCGGGAATGGGATCAGCCGTGCAGCTTGATCGCCGTTTCGGCGATGCGGCGGCCCTGGTAGCGGGCGCCGGTCAGCTCGTTCTCGCTGGGCTGACGCGAACCGTCGCCGCCGGCGATGGTGGTGGCGCCGTAGGGGCTGCCGCCGGTGACTTCGTCCAGGGTCATCTGGCCGGCGTGGCCATAGTCCATGCCGACGATGGTCGTGCCGAAGTGCAGCAGGTTGGTGATGATCGAGAACAGCGTCGTTTCCTGGCCGCCATGCTGGGTGGCCGTGGAGGTGAAGGCGCCGGCCACCTTGCCGTGCAGCGCGCCACGCGCCCACAGGCCGCCGGCCTGGTCGAAGAACGCCGCGACCTGCGAGGCCATGCGGCCGAAGCGGGTTGGCGCGCCGACGATGATGGCGTCGTAGTTGGCCAGATCCTCGACAGCCGCGACCGGGGCTTCCTGGTCGAGCTTGAAGTGGGCCCCCTTGGCGATGTCCAGCGGCACGGTTTCCGGCACGCGCTTGATGTCGACGGTCGCGCCGGCTTCGCGCGCGCCCTCGGCGACGGCCTTGGCCATCGTTTCCAGGTGACCGTAAGACGAATAGTAGAGAACCAGAACCTTGGCCATGACGGCGAACCCTCGGTGTCTTGCTTGGCGGAAGCGTCATGCCCCGCCGTTGGCGCGTCTTTTGGCGCCGCTTGGACTTGCGAAACAGCCGAATAAAATCGTCTATTATGTTCGAGATTTTCGATTGGTGAGCCCATGACCACCGAGCCCGGCATTCCCACCCTCGACCAGTTGTCGGTGTTCCTGGCCGTGGTCGAGGCCGGCAGCTTCGCGGGCGCGGCGCGGCGGATGAACCGGGCCAATTCGGTCGTCAGCTACGCCATCGCCAATCTGGAGGCGCAACTGGGCCTGACGCTGTTCGATCGCGACGCGGCCAAGACGCCGGTGCTGACCGAGGCCGGCCGGGTCGTGCTGGCCCAGGCCCGCGTGATCGCCGGCGACGTCGCGTCCCTGCGCGCCCAGGCCAAGGGGCTGATCCAGGGACTGGAGGCCGAGGTCAATCTGGTGCTGGACGTCATGCTGCCCACCGCCCGGGTGGTCGACGCCCTGCGCGCCTTTCGCGAGGCCTTCCCGACCGTGACCCTGCGCCTCTATGTCGAGGGCCTGGGCGCGGTGACCCAGATGGTGCTGGACCGTCGGGCCACGATCGGCGTCGCCGGGCCGCTGGACGTCGTCAACGGCGGCGACGCTCTGGAGACCATAGCGGTCGGCTCGACCTTGCTGATCCCGGTCGCCGCGCCGGACCATCCGCTGGCCGAGGGGCGCAACGCGCCGGGCGCGGCGCGGGGCCATACCCAGCTCGTCTTGACCGACCGCTCGAAGCTGACCGAGGGACGCGACTTCGCCGTCGGCAGCGTCCACACGTGGCGGCTGGCCGACCTGGGCGCCAAGCACCTGCTGCTGAAGGAGGGCTTCGGCTGGGGCAACATGCCCGAACCCATGGTCCGCGAGGACATCGCCGCCGGCCGCCTGAAACGCCTCGTCATGCCGGACCTGAGCGACGCTGTGTACGCGCTGCACGCCATCTATCGCGGCGACACCCCGCCCGGTCCGGCGACGGCCTTCCTGATCGAACGGTTCCAGGGCCAGGCCGATTGAGGCGGCCGCGCCGGACCTAAGACCCGAACACCCTTGCCGAAAAGCCGCGGCGCGGCTGTATTCGCACCTGCTCCAAGGAACACCCCATGCAGATTCCCTATGTCGCCGCCGCCGACCGCTACGCGGCCATGCCCTATCGCCGCACGGGCCGCAGCGGCCTTGATTTGCCGGCGATCTCGCTGGGCCTCTGGCAGAACTTCGGCGGCGCCGACGTGTTCGAGACCGGCCGCGCCATCCTGCGCCGGGCCTTCGACCTGGGGGTCACTCACTTCGACCTGGCCAACAACTACGGCCCGCCCTACGGCTCGGCGGAGGAGAACTTCGGCAAGGTCCTGGGGACCGATTTCAAGGCCCACCGCGACGAACTGGTCATCTCGACCAAGGCCGGCTGGGACATGTGGCCAGGCCCCTACGGCGGCGTAGGCGGATCGCGGAAGTACCTGATCGCCAGCTGCGACCAGAGCCTCAAGCGCATGGGCGTCGACTATGTCGACATCTTCTATTCCCACCGCGTCGACCCCACGACGCCGCTGGAGGAGACCATGGGCGCCCTGGCTCACCTGCACCGCCAGGGCAAGGCGCTGTACGTCGGGATCTCGTCCTACTCCCCGGAGCTGACCCGCCAGGCCCACGCGATCCTCAAGAGCGAGGGCGTGCCGCTGCTGATCCACCAGCCGTCCTACTCGATGGTCAATCGCTGGATCGAGGACGAACTTCTGGAGACGCTGGGCGACCTCGGCGTCGGCTGCATCGCCTTCTCGCCGCTGGCCCAGGGCCTGCTGACCAGCAAGTACCTGAACGGCGTGCCGGCCGACTCCCGCGTGGCCAAGGACGGCTCGTTCGGCGGGCATCTGCTGACGGAGGACAACCTGGATCGGATCAAGGCGCTGAACGCGATCGCGCGGGCGCGCGGCCAGACCCTGGCCCAGATGGCGATCGCCTGGACGTTGCGCGATCCACGCGTCACCTCGGCCCTGATCGGCGCCCGCACCGTCGCCCAGCTCGAGGACTCCCTGGCGGCGCTGAACGCCCCGGCCTTCTCGGCCGAGGAGTTGGCGCGGATAGACCGCCATGCCTCGGAGGGCGGCGTCGATCTGTGGAAGGTGTCCTCGCGATTGGCGACGGGCGACCTGCCGCGGACATAACACCAAAGGTTTAATGTTCCGGCGGCTTGTCGCGGCCTGCAGTTCGCCTAGAGTTCCTGGCGATGGATAAGGGCGCTCACACCCTGCCTGACCAGGCCGACGGCCTGGAACGCCTCACCGAGCGTGAGCGCGAATGCCTTCGGCTAGTCGATCGCCACATGAGCTCCAAGGAGATCGCCCGCGAACTGGGCCTCTCCAAGCACACCGTCGACTGGCACCTGGACAAGGCGCGCCGGCGCCTGGGCGCGGCCGATCGCTACGACGCCGCGCGCCGCGTCTTCGACCGCGCCCATCAGGGGGTCTCGGACCAGAGCCCACATCATCAGGGCCCCGATCAGGGGGGCGCCCCCCCTCCTATCGCATCGGGGTCCGACACGGCTCGGCTAGGCGAACATCCTTCCTCGCGGTCAGTTGGCCGCGTTGAGGAAGGAGTTCCCAGTGAACGAGTTGACACCCCATCAGAAAGACGTGATCGGCCGAGCCACGCATCTGCGCCAGGAAGTGAAGAGCTTCCAGCACGCGTGGCCCCTGCTGAATTCGGCCGAGACCCTGCCTCCGATTACGTGGAGCGAGCTCGAGCGCCAGCTGAAGAGCCTGTCGGTCACCCCGACCGGCGCCTCGATGGTGCACGACCTGGTGGAAGCCACCCGCAAGCAGGCTTCGTTCAAGCCGAGCGAGCTGGTGATGCGGGAGATCCTGTGCATCGCCAGCGCGGTGATGGACGAGACTTTCCTGTCGGATTGCGACTCCTCTTCGCCGGACTCGGAGGCGCTCGACCCAACCGACTGAGCGTCCCCCTCCGACTGGCCTTCATCGCGGCCGTGATGATCGTGACCGCCTTCGCGTTCGGTTCGATCCTGGCGGGGCTCCACGCGCTGCAAAGCCTGATCCCCTAAGACCGACAAGCCCGCGGAGCCGGGCGAATTCATCCCCTTCAATCGTCATCAACATCTGGCAACGCGTCGACACCGTCGGCGCGAGGGAGATTTCCTATGCTCAAGCAACGCCGCCAGGCCGCCGAATCCGTGGCCCAAGCCCTGTTCGCCGCGGAAAAGGCGATCGACGCCGCGATCGCCAGCACGGCGACCCTGGCCGGCCTCATGCCGACCACGCGTCAGGAGGCCAAGCTCTCCGCGATCATCGGCCAGGACGCCATCATGTCGGCCATCAACACCATGCAGGCCCTGGCCGTGGCGCGCGAAGGCATCGTCACCACCCACAAGCACCTGACGGTCGCCCAGCACGATATCGGCCTTTCGGCCGTGTCCTTCGAGGAGGATGGGTTCGGCAAGGCGCCGCCTTTGGCCGGCGCCGCCGGCCGCCTGACCGTCGCCGCCTAGCCCTTCAAGGCCCGACACAAGATCCTCGCCGATCCCGATCGGCGAGGATCATTGCAATCTGGCGGAAAGCCTCCACCCTAACGCGATGGCGCCGCTCAACTCCCTCACGCAATGGTCAAGCCTCGCTGCGTTGCTGATCACGGCCGGTGTGGCGCTGTGGCGTGGCGGCTGGCCTGAACGCCTGGCCGGCGTCGCCATGATCCTGGCCTGGTTCGCGACCGGCTTTCTCTACGACAACCATCAGAAGTTCGGCCCGCAGACCGCCGTGTTCCTGGTGGACCTGGCTCTGATGCTGGTGCTGCTGTTCATCGCGCTGCGATCCAATCGCTGGTGGCCGATGTGGGCTTGCGGCTTCCACGGCCTGAGCCTGATCCTGACGGTCGCCACGCTGGCTGACCCCAAGATCCCCAACCACACCAGCCTGAACGCCGGCGGCGGCGTCTTCAGCTATCTGGCCATGGCCGCGCTGTTGTTCGGCGCCCTCCGCGTCCGCTCCGGGAAGCCCCACGCTCCTGACGCCGCGTCACCGCTGACATAGTCTCGAACGCCTGTTTCACTCCTCCCAACAACAGGAGGATCCCATGGGCGAAGCCTATATCGTGGCGGCCGCGCGGACGGCCGGCGGACGCAAGGGCGGCAAGGTCTCGGGCTGGCATCCGGCCGATCTGGCCGCGACCGTGCTGGACGCCCTGGTGGCGCGTAGCGGCGCCGACCCCGCCCTGATCGAGGACGTGATCATGGGCTGCGTCGGCCAGGTTGGCGAACAGGCCATCAACATCGCCCGCAACGCGGTCCTGGCCTCCAGCCTGCCCGAGAGCGTGCCGGCCACCTCGGTCGACCGCCAGTGCGGCTCGTCGCAGCAGGCCATCCACTTCGCCGCCGCCACCGTGATGTCGGGCGCCATGGACGTGGTCATCGCCGCCGGCGTCGAGAGCATGAGCCGCGTGCCGATGGGGCTGTCCTCGGCCCTGCCCTACAAGAACGGCTTCGGGACCTACAAGAGCCCGCGCATGGAAGAGCGCTATCCGGGCATCCAGTTCAGCCAGTTCGCCGGCGCCGAGATGGTCGCCCGGAAGTACGACCTTTCGCGAGCCGAGCTGGACGCCTACGCGCTGGCGAGCCACCAGCGGGCCATGGCCGCGACCAAGGGCGGAAAGTTCACCGCCGAGATCGTGCCGATCGAGGTCACGCTGCCGGACGGCGCGACCGAGACCCACGCGACCGACGAAGGCATCCGCTGGGACGCCTCCCTGGAGTCGATCGGTTCGGTGAAGCTGCTGACCGAGGACGGCCGGCTGACCGCCGCCACCTCCAGCCAGATCTGCGACGGCGCGGCCGGCGTGATGATCGTCAACGAGCGCGGGCTCAAGGCCTTGGGCGCCACGCCGCTGGCTCGGATCCACAGCATGACCGTGATCGGACACGACCCGGTGATCATGCTGGAAGCTCCGATCCCCGCCACCCAGAAGGCGCTGGAGCGGGCGGGCCTGAAGATCGGCGACATCGACCTCTACGAAGTCAATGAGGCCTTCGCCTCGGTGCCGACCGCCTGGCTGAAGGTCATCGGCGCCGACCCCGACAAGCTGAACGCCCATGGCGGCGCCATCGCCCTTGGGCATCCGCTGGGCGGCTCCGGCGCCAAGCTGATGACGACCCTCGTGCACGCCTTGAAGGACCGCGGCGCGCGCTACGGCCTGCAGACCATGTGCGAGGGCGGCGGCCTGGCCAACGTGACGATCATCGAGCGACTGTAGTTGAATCCTCCCTCTTCAAGAGGGAGGAACCGCTCTTCTTATCGTCTTACGGCAAATTAACTCAGCGACCCGAGGTTTGTCGGCTAGAAGGCCGTCGGGTTCTATTTGTTGCTGGGGGAATTTTCGTGCTGAACGGGATCAATGGGCGCCGCCCGACTCTGAGCGCGCTGGTCTTGGTCCTGGGCGTGAGCGCGATCGCTCTGGCCGGATGCGGGAAAAAGCCGGAGAAAAAGACGCGGGCCGCGCCGAGCGCTTCGGCGACCGTCAGCATCGCCACCGTCTCCAGCCAGCCGATCGCGCGCCAGATCAACGCCACCGGCACGATCTCGCCGTGGGAAGAGGTGCCGGTCGGCGCCGAGACCGGCGGCCTGACCGCTGTCGCCGTCAACGCCGAGGAAGGCCAGACCGTCCGGGCCGGTCAGGTCCTGGTCCAGCTCAACAGCGCGCTGATCAGCGCCCAGCTGCGCCAGCAGGACGCCGCCGTCGCCAGCGCCAAGGCCACCCTGGCCGAGGCCAGCGCCGCCCTCAACCGCGCCAAGGAGCTGCAGGCCAAGGGCTATCTCAGCCAAGCCAGCCTCGACACGGCCACGGCCCGCCAAGGCACCGCCGCCGCCAACCTGGCCGCCGCCGAAGCCGGCCGGGGCGAGACCGCGGCGCGCGTGGCCCAGACCTCGATCCGCGCCCCGGTCGGCGGCCTGATCAGCCGTCGCAGCGTCACCAAGGGCCAGATCGTCAGCGCCGGTTCGGAGCTGTTCCGCATCGTCCGCGACAGCCGCCTGGAGCTGGACGCCGACATCCCCGAGAGCGACCTCGGCGCGGTCAAGGCCGGCATGTCGGCCAAGATCTATTCCGACAAGGTCGGCGAGACGAGCGGCCGCGTCCGGATCGTCACCTCGGAGGTCAACGCCCAGACCCGCATCGGCACGGCGCGCATCGCCCTGTCGTCGATGGGCGGCTTCCGTCCGGGGATGTTCGCCCGCGCCACGATCGACGCCGGCGACCAGCCCGCTCTGGTCGTGCCGTCGGCCTCGGTGCTGTACCGCGAGAACCGCCCCGGCGTGTTCGTGGTCGACGCCGCCAAGAAGGTCCATTTCCGCCGCATCGCCATCCTGGCCACGACGGGCGACCGCGTGGCGGCTACCGGCCTGAACGCCGGCGAGCAGGTCGTGGTCGAAGGCGCGGGCTTCCTGGGCGAGGGCGACCTGGTCCGCGTCGGCGCCGCCGTCAAGACCCCGCGCTGAGGACGACAGACCGATGCGCAACATCTCCTCCTGGGCGATCAAGAACCCGATCCCCGTCATCATGCTGTTCATACTGCTCTGCTTCGCCGGCATCGTCGGCTTCAAGAGCATGCGGATCAACAACAACCCCGACGTCGACCTGCCGTTCGTCGTCGTCACGGCCGTGCGCCCCGGCGCCGCGCCGCAGGAGCTGGAAACCCAGGTCACCCGCCTGATCGAGGACTCGATCGCGGGCCTGGGCCAGGTTCGCCACATCAACTCCACCGTCGTCGACGGCGCCTCGACCACCTTCATCGAGTTCGAACTCGGGGTGGATCACGAGCGCGTCACCAACGATGTGCGCAACGCCATGTCCAACCTGCGCGGCTCCCTGCCCCAGGACATGCAGGAGCCGATCGTCACCCGCGTCGATGTCTCCGGCGGCGCGCTGATCACCTATGTCGTCAAGGCCCCGACCCTGACGCCCGAGCAACGCAGCTGGTTCGTCGACAACGACGTCAGTCGCGCCCTGCTGGCCATCAAGGGCGTGCGCGAGGTCAATCGCCAGGGCGGCGTCAGCCGCGAGATCGAGATCGCGCTGGATCCCGACCGCCTGGCCGCGCGAGGCGTCACGGCCGCCGCCGTCAGCCAGGCCCTGGTGTCCTCGAACGCCGACCTGCCCGGTGGCCGCGTGACCATCTCCGGCGCCGAGCGCGCCATCCGCACCCTGGGCGCGGCCGGTTCGGTGGAGCAACTGCGCGAGACCCGCGTGCCGGTCTCCAGCGGCGGCACCGTGCGCCTGGCCGACCTGGGTCAGGTCACCGACCATTGGGCCGAGCCCCGCTCGCGCGCCCGCTATGACGGCCAGGAAGTCGTCACCTTCAACATGGTCCGCGGTCGCGGCGCGTCGGAGGTGCAGACCGCCGAGAAGATCCGCAAGGCCGTCGAGAAGCTCGACAAGGATCATCCCGAGATCCAGATCGAGGAGATCACCTCGAACGTGAAATACATCGAGGAGAGCTATATCGCCTCGATGGAAGCCCTGATCGTCGGCGCGATCCTGGCGGTGCTGGTCGTGCTGCTGTTCCTGCGCGACTGGCGCGCCACGCTGCTGGCGGCGGTGGCCATCCCGATGTCGCTGTTCCCGACCTTCGCCATCCTGGCGCCGCTGAACCAGTCGCTGAACGGCATCACCTTGCTGGCCCTGTCGCTGACCGTCGGCATCCTGGTCGACGACGCCATCGTCGAGATCGAGAATATCGTCCGCCACATGCGCGGCGGCAAAAGCCCCTATGCGGCGGCGATGGAGGCGGCCGACGAGATCGGCCTGGCCGTCGTTGCCACCACCTTCACCATCGTGGCGGTGTTCGCTCCAGTGGGCTTCATGCCCGGCATCATCGGCCAATTCTTCAAGGCCTTCGCCCTGGCCGCCTGTATCTCGGTGCTATTCTCGCTTGTGGTCGCCCGCCTGCTGACGCCGCTGATGGGCGCCTACATGCTGAAGGCCGACGACAAGCACGAGGACAAGGACCCGGCGTGGATGGGTCCGTACCTGAAGGCGCTGAACTGGGGCCTGCGCAATCGCTGGAAGGTGCTGGCGATGGGCATCCCGATGTTCGTCATCTCGATCCTGCTGGCCACGCGCCTGCCGTTCGAGTTCCAGCCCCAGGTCGATCGCGGTCGCGCCGAGTTCTCGGTCGAGCTGCCGCCCGGCGCCACGCTGGACGAGACCGACGCCATCGTGCAGCGCGTGACCCGCGAACTGCTGGCCCGCAAGGAAGTGGTCAGCGTCTATGCCGCGGTCGGCAGCGACGGCGGCGTCAACAAGGCCAGCCTGACCGCCGATCTGACCGACAAGAAGCAGCGCATCAGCCAGAAGGTGTTCAGCCGCCAGATGGTCGACCAGTTCGCCGCCATCCCCGGCGCGCGGATCGGCTCGGGCAGCAACAACGGCGGCGGTCCATCGAGCGGCGGCAGCTACACCCTGAGCCTGGTCAGCGACAACGGCCCGGCCCTGGAAGCGGCGGCCCGCAAGGTCGAGGCCGAGATGCGCGGCGTCCCGGGCCTGGCCCACGTGGTCAACACCGCCTCGATCGCCCGTCCCGAGATCGTCGTCACGCCCAAGGCCGATCAGGCCGCCCGCGCCGGCGTCTCGGCCGGCGCGATCTCCCAGGCCGTGCGCGTCGCCACCATCGGCGACGTCGACCAGAACCTGCCCAAGTACAATCTGGGTGACCGCCAGGTGCCGATCCGCCTGCGCCTCAGCCAGACCGCGCGCGAGGACATCGCCGTCCTGCAGACCCTGCAGGTGCCGTCGCCCAACGGCCCCGTGCCGCTGAACGCCGTCGCCGACGTGCGCTTCGGCGCCGGCCCCTCGCAGGTCGAGCGCCGCGACCGGGCCCGCGTGGCCACGATCACCGCCGAGCTTGACGGCATCGTCGTCGGCGAGGCCGCCAAGCGCGTCCACGCCCTGCCCTCGGTCAAGAGCCTGCCGAACGGAGTCAAGGAAGTGGCCGCCGGCGACGCCGAGTTCATCCAGGAGATGGTCACCGGCTTCCTGGGCGCGCTGATCACCGGCATCCTGCTGATGTACGTCGTGCTGGTGCTGCTGTTCCGCAGCTTCGCCCACCCGATCACCATCATGGTGGCCCTGCCGTTGGCCATCGGCGGCGCCTTCGGCCTGCTGGTTCTGGCCCACTCCAGCTTCTCGATCTCGACCCTGATCGGGATCCTGATGCTGATGGGCATCGCGGCCAAGAACTCGATCCTGCTGGTCGAGTACGCGATCATGGCCATGAAGGAACACGGCATGGACAAGCGCACGGCGATCATCGACGCCGCGCACAAGCGGGCCCGGCCGATCCTGATGACCACCGTGGCCATGGGCGCGGGCATGCTGCCCACCGCCATCGGCCTCGGCGCGGAAGTCGAGTTCCGGGCCCCCATGGCCATCGCGGTCATCGGCGGCCTGATCACCTCGACCCTGCTGTCGCTGCTCTACATCCCGGTGGTGTTCATCCTGATGGACGGCCTGAAGACGCGCTCCGAGCGCCTGATGGGCCGCCTGTTCGGCAACCACCACCACGTGGCGGCCAAGAAGCCTCACATCGCCGAGTAGAGATCCTCCCCCGCGATGCGGGGGAGGTGGTCCGCGGGGCCGGAGGGGGCGAGCTGGGCCTAAGCCGTGAAGCCCCCCTCCGTCACGGAGTTTATCCTCGGGCCGACTGTGGTCGGTCCCGGGGGTGACAGCTCCCCCGCATCGCGGGCGAGCATCTTGTCCCTAAGCCTTAAGCGCCTGCGCCACCACCGGCGCCAGGCGGTCGGCGATGATCCTGGCCCCGTCGGCATTGGGGTGGATCCCGTCGCGCTGCATGTAGCGGGACACGCCGATCACGCCCGTCAGGAAATCCGGCGCGTAGAACACGCCCTGCTCCCTCGCCAGGTCCGGATAGAGCTGCGTAAAGCGGCGGGCATAGTCGACGCCGAGCAGGCCAGGCGCGCGGACGCCGGCCAGCACCACGCGAATGTTCTTCGACTTCAGGTGCTGGACGATGGCCCGCAGATTGGCCTTGGTCATCGACGGGTCGACGCCCAGGAGCAGGTCGTTGCCGCCCAGGGCCACCACGCAGACCATGCTCTCGGCCGGCACGCGGTCGACGCGCGCCAGGCCGTTGGCGCTGGTGTCGCCCAGCACGCCCAGGTTCCGCACCCGCGACGGCGCGCCCATCCGCTCCAGCGCCGCCTGCAGCCGCGCGGGCATGGAGAGATCCTGCGCCAGGCCCAGACCCGCCGTGATCGAGTCGCCCAGCACCGTGACCACCGGGAGAGCCGGCGGCGGCGCGGGCTTCGCCAGCGGCTTGCCCTTGCGCGTGTCCGCGAACGCGGCGCCCGGCATGGCCAGCGCCACGAGACCGGCCAAGATCCGGCGGCGACCCAGAAGGGACGGATCAAAAGCGGGGGACTGGAACTTCACCATCGACGAACCGTATCAATTACCAGAACAGATCAAACACCCTGCGCGTTGAACGCAGGATGAAGAGGGAAACGTTCAATGCGGCGTCGGTTTCGCGAAATCTTGATCGTCGGCGTGGCGTTGACCGCCCTCGCCGCCTGCGGCCAGAGCAATGGCCAACAGAACAGCGCGGTCGGCTACGGCCCTGACCCGCGACTGCCCAAGCCCAGCAAGAGCCTGATCCCGACCGTCAAGGTCTCCGACGTCGTCGGCTGGCCGGCCGGCGTGACGCCCCGCGCCCCGGCGGGCTTCCAGGTGCGGCCCTTCGCGCAAGGCCTGGACCATCCGCGCTGGCTGCTCGTCCTGCCCAACGGCGACGTGCTGGTCGCCGAGAGCAACAAGCCGGCCAGCAACGACAAGCCCAAGGGTATCAAGGGCTTCTTCGAGACCAAGCTGATGAAGAAAGCCGGGGCCGGCGTGCCCAGCGCCGACCGCATCACCCTGCTGCGCGACGCCGACCACGACGGCGTGGCCGAGATGAAGGTCCCATTCCTGACGGGCCTGCACTCGCCGTTCGGCATGGCCCTGATCGGCGACACCCTCTACGTCGCCAATGCCGACGCCGTCGTCGCCTTCCCCTACACGACCGGCGCGACCCGGATCTCGGCGGCGCCGCGCAAGGTCGCTGACCTGCCGGGCGGGCCGATCAACCACCACTGGACCAAGAACATCATCGCCAGCGCGGACGGCTCCAAGCTCTACGCGAGCGTCGGCTCCAACAGCAATGTCGGCGAGAACGGCATCCCGGCCGAGGAGGGGCGCGCCGCGATCCACGAGATCGACCTCGCCACGGGCCAGCAACGCATCTTCGCCTCGGGCCTGCGCAATCCCGTCGGCCTGTCCTGGAACCCGGCCAATGGCCAGCTGTGGACCAGCGTCAACGAGCGCGACGAACTGGGCAACGACTTGGTCCCCGACTACATGACCTCGGTCCGCGAAGGTGGCTTCTACGGCTGGCCCTACAGCTACTACGGCCGCCACGTCGACAAGCGGGTCAAGGACAAGGACCGCCGCCCCGACCTCGTCGAGCGCGCGATCGTCCCCGACTACGCCCTGGGCGCCCACACCGCCTCGCTGGGCCTGACCTTCTACACGGGCAAGAGCTTCCCTGCCCACTATCGCGGCGGGACCTTCGTGGGTCAGCACGGCTCGTGGAACCGCGATCCGCAGGCGGGCTACAAGGTGGTCTTCGTGCCTTTCATCGACGGCAAGCCCGCCGGCGGGGTCGAGGATTTCCTGACCGGCTTCCTGGACGCCAATGGCAAGGCCCAGGGCCGGCCGGTGGGGGTGACGGTGGACAGCTCGGGCGCGCTGCTGGTGGCCGACGACGTGGGCAACGCGGTGTGGCGGGTCAGCCCGGCGCGGTAGCCAGCTCCGTCTCGGCGCCCTTCACCATCAGCTCCAGCCCGCGCTCGAACAGGCCTTCGTGGCCGCTCGCGCGGTAGTAGGCGATGGCTTCCGACAGCACCGGATAGGCCTTGGCGGCCTCGTCCAGCTGGCTCTGCTCAACAGATCCGTCGGCGGGCGAGGCCTGCTCCTCCAGCACACAGCCGACCACGTAGCGGCTGACGGCGACGAACAGCTGCATGGCCTGGCCTGGCGTGAAGCCCGCCGCGACCAGGAAGGCGGCCTGGACCTCGACGTGCGCCAGATCGCCCGGATCGGCCTCGGTGCCCGCATGGACCCGCGCGCCGTCACGGTAGCTCAAGAGCGCCGTGCGGAAGCTCCTGCCGTTGCGGCGCACGAAGTCCTGCCAGGTCTCGTCCGTCCGGGGCACGCGCGCCTCGTGGGCCCGCGCCAGGATCTCGCCGTTCATGGCGTCCAGCAGGTCGCGCTTGCTCTTGAAATGCCAGTAGAGGGCCGGCTGGCGCACGCCCAGCCGTTCGGCGATGGCGCGCGTGGACAGGGCGTCGACCCCGACCTCGTTCAGCACCTCCAGCGCCGTCTCCAGGATCCGCCGGCGATCGACCTTCATGAAAGTCCTATTCTGAATCATCTTGACCGCGCGGCCGATCCAGACTTTATCGCCGATAAGGAACTTTATCGATGATAAATTTTATGAACCATCTCCTCGAGCGCCGCGCCAAACTCGCCTTCCCCCTGATCCTGGGCACGGTGGTGCTGGACGCCGTCGGCATCGGCCTGGTGATGCCGATCATTCCGAGGCTGCTGCGCGAGGTCGGCCACACCGGGGATCTCGGCTGGCGGTTCGGGGCTTTCCTGGGCCTCTACGCCCTTATGCAGTTCCTGTGCGCGCCGGTGCTGGGCGCGCTCAGCGACAAGCTTGGCCGGCGACCCGTGCTGCTGGTCTCCCTGGCGGGCGCGGCGATCGACTATGTGTTCATGGCCTTCGCGCCCTCGCTGGCCTGGCTGTTCGTCGGCCGCGCCATCGCCGGGGTCACCGGAGCCAACATGGCCGTGGCCCAGGCCTATATCGCCGACATAACGCCCGAGGCGCAGCGCACCCGCCGCTTTGGCCTGTTCAGCGCCATGTTCGGGGTCGGCTTCATCCTGGGTCCGGTGATGGGCGGGTTCCTCGGCGAGGTCTGGACGCGCGCGCCGTTCCTGGCGGCGGCGGCGCTGAACGGCGTCAACTTCCTGATGGCCGTCTTCGTCCTGCCGGAGTCGCACAAGAGCCTGGATGAGGCGCGCGCCAAGCCGTTCGATCGCGCGGCGTTCAACCCGTTCGGCTCGCTGCGCTGGGCGACGGCCTTTCCCGCCCTGCTGCCGCTGATGGCCGCCTTCGTGCTGCTGGCTATCGTCGGCGAGGTCGGCGGCACGATCTGGGTGCTGTACGGCGAGGACAAGTTCGCCTGGGATCCGTGGACGGTCGGCTTCTCGCTGGCGGGCTTTGGCGTCTTCACCGCCCTGGCCCAGGCCTTCGTGGCGGGCCCGGTCGCCGAGCGGTTCGGCGAGCGCAGGACCCTGGCCATCGCCATCGTCTGCGACGCCTTCGCCTATATCGCGATCGGCCTGGCCACCAAGGGCTGGATGGCGTTCGCGCTGCTGCCGTTCTTCTGCCTGGGCGGCATTGGCCACGCGGCCATCCAGTCGCTGCTGTCGGCCCAGGTCGGCGAGGACCAGCAGGGCCGCCTGCAAGGCGTGCTGGCCAGCCTCGCGAGCCTGGCCTCGGTCATCGGCCCAGTGGTCATCGCCCAGGTCTATTTCGCCAGCCGCGGCTGGTTTCCGGGCCTGGTGTGGACGGCGGGCGCGGCGATCGGCCTACTGTGCCTGCCGATCCTCCTGAGCGGCCCCTCGACAGCGGCCCGCCGATAAGGTCCGCCCCCGAGAAACATGGTTAATCGGGCCTTTACCCTGGCGCGCTAGGGTCGCCTCATGCGCCGCCCCCTCTTGGTCCTGTTGATCCTCGCCTTGGCCGGCCCGGCCCTGGCTGGCCAGGCGACGATCCCGGCTCCGCCGAAAGCCAAGAAGCCCATCGCGGTCGTCTCCGCACCGCTCGCGGCGCCCAGCTTCGTCCTGCCCGCCCCGATCCCCCTGGCCCAGAGCCGACCCGCCGGCGACGCCCAGCAGTGCAAGGCGACCTGTTCGAAGACGCTCTACTTCTGCCAGGCCACCGGCGACGACGACGGCTGCGCCGGCCGCTGGGCCCAGTGCAACGCGGCCTGCACGGCCACCTACACGCCGGCGCGCTTCGGCCGCTGAGCTTCCCCAAGGGCCGCTTGCCGCCCCGCATAACGCCGGTACACTCCTGAACAACGATAAGTCAGGAGGGTGGAATGTCGCTCATAGCTTCTGGGGGGAAACTCCCGAAGGCGTGCGTCATCGGCGCGGGCTGCAGCGGCTTCACCACGATCAAGCGGCTGAAGGACCACGGCGTCCCGTACGACTGCTTCGAGATGTCCGACGAGATCGGCGGCAACTGGTACTTCAAGAACCCCAACGGCCTGTCGGCCTGCTACGAGAGCCTGCATATCGACACCAGCAAATGGCGCCTGGCGTTCGAGGACTTCCCCGTGCCGAAGGACTGGCCGGACTTCCCGCATCACGCGCAGCTGTTCCAGTACTTCAAGGACTATGTCGACCACTTCGGCCTGCGTCCGACCATCACCTTCAACACCCGCGTCGAGCGCGCCCATCGCACCGATGACGGCCTGTGGTCGGTGACGCTCTCCACGGGCGAGACCCGGCTCTACGACGTCCTGTTCGTCTGCAACGGCCACCACTGGGACCCCCGCGTGCCCGAATATCCGGGCGAGTTCGACGGCCCCGCCTTCCACGCCCACGCCTATAGCGACCCGTTCGATCCCGTGGACATGCGCGGCAAGAACGTCGTGGTGGTCGGCATGGGCAATTCGGCCATGGACATCGCCAGCGAGCTCTCCCAGCGGCCGATCGCGAAAAACCTCTGGGTCTCGGCCCGGCGCGGGGTCTGGGTGTTCCCCAAGTACCTGAATGGCAAGCCGGCGGATAAGAGCGCCATGCCGGCCTGGATGCCGCGCAAGCTGGGGCTCTCCCTCGCCCGCTCGGTGATCAAGAAGACCATCGGCAAGATGGAAGACTATGGCCTGCCCAAGCCCGACCACGAGCCGCTGGAGGCCCACCCGTCGGTCTCCGGCGAGTTCCTGACCCGCGCGGGCTGCGGCGACATCAAGTTCAAGCCGGCGATCAAGGCGCTGGAGGGCAAGCGGGTACGCTTCGCCGACGACACCGTCGAGGCGGTCGACGCCATCGTCTTCGCCACCGGCTACAAGATCAGCTTCCCGTTCTTCGACGACCCGGCCCTGCTGCCGGGCGCCGACCACCGCTTCCCGCTGTTCAAGCGGATGATGAAGCCGGGGATCCCGAACCTGTTCTTCATGGGCCTGGCCCAGCCGCTGCCGACCCTGGTGAACTTCGCCGAGCAGCAGGCGAAGCTGGCGGCGGGGTATCTGGCGGGCAAGTACGCGCCGCCGTCGGAAGCCGAAATGGTCCGCCTCACCGCCAAGGACGAGGCGCGCCACACCGGCCAGTTCTACGACTCGGCGCGGCACACCATCCAGGTCGACTTCAACGTCTATTGCGCCGACTTGAAGAAGGAGATCGCCAAGGGCGAGGCGCGGGCGCGCAGCCAGGGCGGCAAGCTGCCGGTGCCGGCGCTGGCGGAGATCAGGATGGAGCCGTTGCTGGCCAGCTAAGCCCTTCCCCCTTTGATGGGGGAAGGGTTTGGGATGGGGTGACACCGCCTCCGAAAAGGGCGAGGTGTCGCCACCGCCGCATCACCCCCATCCCCGCCCTTCCCCAATCGAGGGGGAAGGGAGAAGAAAGTCTCCATGGCCAAGATCACCTTCGACAAAGAGACCCGCGCCAAGCTGATCGGCGGGCTCTCGGACTATCTGCGGACCGAGCTGGACCTGGAGGTGAAGGGCTTCGACGCCGAGTTCCTGCTCGACTTCGTCACCGAGCGGCTGGGGCCCTACTATTACAACCAGGGCCTCCACGACGCCTCGACGCTGTATCGCGAGAAGCTGGAGGCGATCAGCGAGGCCGTCTACGAGATCGAGCAGCCGATCAAGGGGCTGTAACTTCCCCCCGCGTAAACATTGACGCCCCCAGCCAGCCGCGCATCCTTCCTGAACAGCGATAAGTCGCTCGGTAACCCGCGACGGGAGGAAGCTCGATGGCCGCCGCCGGCTCCGCCGCCTTCGCCCTGCCCAGGGCCCGCGTCATGGGCGTGAGTTCGTCCGGGATCGGGCATGAAGCGAGCCTGGGCGAAGAGGAAACCCGCTACCAATTCAACCGCGAGCGGCGAAAGTCTTGCGTGTCGCCGCGGAGTAAGGCTGTGATCATGACGGGGCGTCACGAACGTCCCGCTCCTGAGTCGCGGTCCATGTCGAATATCGCCTACTTCCCCAAGCCTCATGTCGACCAGCGACCGGGCAAGCGGGAGCGCACCAAGACCGCCAACCGCCAGGCGATCCTGGACGCCGCGCGCGAGGTGTTCGGCGAGCTGGGCTACGACGCCGCCACAGTGCGCGACATCATCCGCCGCACGGGTTTGGCCTCGGGCACCTTCTACAACTACTACAAGTCCAAGGAGGAGGTGTTCGACGCCCTGGCCGACGACGGCGCGCGGCGCTTCCGGCCCCTCCTGCGCGCCGAGTCCGAGAAGGCCACCGACTTCGAGGGCTTCCTGCGCGGCGCGATCCTGGCCTATTTCAACTTCGTGGCCACCGAGCAGGAGAGCTGGCGGATCAACCGGCCGGCCGGCGAACAGATCCCGCACGCGCGTCCATCGCCCGAGGTGACCGCCGTGTTCGACGAGGTCCGGGAAGCCTTCGCCCGGGTGCTGGAGCAGACCCACGCCCCGCCGGTCGACCTGGACTACCTGACCGCCGCCTGCATCGCCGTGGCCCGCGAGATCGGCGACAAGATGCTGGAGCGGCGGCCCGTCGACACCGAGGGCGCCGCCGACTTCGCGGTCAAGCTGATCCTGGGCGGCTTGCCGACCCTGCCAAGACTGTAGACACCAAGTCCAACGACAAGAACGCAGAGAGTGGGGAAACCATGGCTTCCGACGCCGCCCAGAAAACCATCCTGAAGCTGATCCTGTCCCTGCCCAGCCCGATCCTGCGGGCCATGTCGGGCGGCGGGGTCGTCTACAAGGGCGGCCGGACGCTAGACCCCCGCTTTCAGTTCTTCGCCCACGCGGCCAAGAAACTTCCACCGATGACGGCGCTGTCGCCCGCCGAGGCCGTGGCGGGCAGCGCTCGCGGCCTGGCCGCCGTGCAAGGGCCGCTGGAACCCGGCGTGCGCACCGAGAGCCTGTCGATCGAGGGCCCCAACGGTCCGATCCCGGCCCGCGCCTATCGGCCGGACAGCCAGGACTCCAGCGCGCCGCTGATCGTCTACGCCCACATGGGCGGCGGAGTGATCGGCGACCTGGAGTCCTGCCACGCCTTCTGCTCGATCCTGGCGCGGATCGCCCGCACGGCGGTGATCTCGGTCGACTACCGCCTGGCCCCCGAGCACAAGTTCCCAGCCGGACTTGAGGACGTGCTGGCCGCCTATCGCTGGGCGCGCGACAACGCCGGCCGCTTCGGGGCCGCGCCGGTTCCGCCCGCCATCGGCGGCGACAGCATGGGCGGCAACTTCTCGGCCATCGTCGCCCAGGAGATGCAGCGCAAGGGCGAGCCGCAACCGGCGCTCCAGATCCTGATCTATCCCGCCGTCGACGTGGCCAGCGAAACGCCGTCGATGACCACCTATGCCGACGCCTATCCCCTGACCCGCGCGACCATGGACTGGTTCATGGGCCACTATATGAGCGCCGACGCCGACCCGGCCGACCCGCGCCTGTCGCCGGACAAGACCGCCGACTTGACCGGCCTGGCCCCGGCCGTGATCGCCACCGCCGGCTTCGATCCGCTGGTCGACCAGGGCGAGGGCTACGCCAAGCGCCTGCAGGCGGCCGGCGTGCCGGTGCTCTACCGTTGTTACGACAGCCTGGCGCACGGGTTCACGGCCTTCACCGGCGCGATCCCGGCGGCGGACGGCGCGTGTCGCGAGATCGCGGGGCTGGTGCGGCAGGCGTTTGATCAGCGGACGGCGTGATGCGCGCCCTCGTCGTCGAGGACCTTGCCCCCGACTTCGCCGGCTGCGTCGTCCGTGACGTTCCGACACCCCCCCCTGGTCCCGGCGAGGTGCTGGTCCGCGTGCGCGCCGCCAGCGTCAACTTCCCCGACCTGCTGATGACCCGGGGCGAGTACCAGTTCAAGCCGCCCCTGCCCTTCACGCCCGGCCTCGACATCGCCGGCGAGGTCGCCGCCCTGGGCGAGGGCGTCACCGGCTTCCAGACGGGCGACGCCGTGGTCGGCGGGGCGCGGCTGGGCGGGTTCGCCGAATATGCCGTGCTGTCGGCGGAGGCCCTCAAGCCCAAGCCCGCGCGACTGTCCTTCGCCGAAGCCGCCGCCTATGGCGCGGCCTATCTCACCGCCTATGTCGCCCTGGTCCGCCGCGCGCGGCTGGAGCCCGGCGAGTGGGTGCTGGTCCACGGCGCGGCCGGCGGGGTGGGCCTGGCGGCGGTGGACCTGGCCAAGGCGCTGGGCGCGCGGGTGATCGCCGCCTCGGCCTCGGACGACAAGCTGGCGGCCGTGCGGGCGCTCTACGCTCCCGACGCCGTCGTCAACGTCACGAGCGGCTTCCGCGAGCAGGTCAAGGCGATCACCGGCGGCCGCGGGGCCGATGTCATCTACGACCCCGTGGGCGGCGACGTGTTCGACGAAAGCGTCCGCTGCATCGCCTTCGACGGCCGGCTGCTGGTCATCGGCTTCACCTCGGGCCGGATCCCGACCGTCTCGGTCAACATGCCGCTGATCAAGGGCTTCTCGGTCATGGGCGTGCGGGCCGGGGAATATGGCCGGCGGTTTCCCGAGAAAGGCCGGCAGAACGCCGAGGCCATCTGGAAAATGGCCGACGAGGGCGCCATAAGGCCGCACGTCCACGCTGAGTTGCCGCTGGATCGCTGGCGCGAAGCCTTCGACCTGCTGGCCGAACGTATGGTGGTGGGCAAGGCGGTGATCGTTCCGTGAACCCGCCAGGCAAGTGATTGAACCGACTCAGGTTGACATCCCTCGCCCGTTCTTTTATCCACCGCCCCTCACTCGCGGGGACCTAGTCACCGCGTTCAACGTATTTGCATTTCGGAGCCACGTCGTGAAGCGCACCTTCCAGCCGTCGAAGCTCGTGCGTGCCCGCCGTCACGGCTACCGCGCGCGTATGGCCACCAAGAACGGTCAAAAGATCGTCGCGCGTCGCCGCGCCAAGGGCCGCAAGCGCCTGACCGCCTAATTTCTCTTCCTCCCTCGGGAGGTTAGACGATGATCAAAGCCGCCTTTTCCACAGACCTGTTTTCAGGTTCTCGCCGGAAAGGCGGCTTTTTTCATGGCTGAAGCCCAGACCCTGAAGTTCGCCCCTCTTCGCTTTGAGAGACTGCGCAAGCGCCCCGACTTCCTGCTGGCGGCCAAGGCCCCGGCCCTGTCGCGCGGCGCGGTGTTCATCCAGATGCGCAAGCGTCCCGACGAGGATCCCACGGTCAGGGTCGGCTTCACCGCCACCAAGAAGATCGGCGGCGCCGTCGATCGCAACCGCGCCAAGCGCCGCCTCCGAGAGGCCGCCCGGCTGGTCCTGCCCCTTCATGCGCGCCCTTCGCACGACTATGTGTTCATCGCGCGCGGCGGCACGACCGTCCGCGAATGGGGGCGTTTGCTTGACGACGTTAAAACAGCGCTGATAAGCCTCGCCGCCGAGCACGATCGCGGAGGACCCAAGGTTCCCCGCCCGCCATCCGGCGTACCGCCAAAAGACGCCAAGACTCAAGACGCCTCTTCCCAACAACCCGATCCCAGAGTTTCCGGTTAAGCGCTCCATGCAGAACGACAACAAAAACACGCTGATGTTCATCGTCAGCGCGTTCGTGATCCTGATCGGGTACCAGTTCTTCATCCTGGGTCCGCAGCAGAAGCGCGCCGAGATCGAGGCGCGCGCCAAGAAGGCCGCCCAGGTCCAGGCCGCGATGCAGCCGGGCGTGACCCTGGACGCCAACGGCAATCCGGCGCCGCTGCGCCTGTCGCGCGACGCCGCCAAGGCTCAGAGCCCGCGCATCGTGGTCGACACCCCGGCCCTGTCGGGCTCGATCGCCCTGAAGGGCGGCCGCATCGACGACCTGTTCCTGCGCAAGTACGCCGAGACCACCGACAAGGGCTCGCCGCCGGTCGAGCTGTTCCGCCCCGAGGGCGCCGAGCACGCCTGGTTCGCCGATTTCGGCTGGGCGGGCGCCAACCTGCCGGGCCTGCCCGACAGCCGCACCGTCTGGACCGCCGCGCCGGGTCAGGTGCTGCGTCCCAACTCCCCCGTCACCCTGACCTACGACAACGGCATGGGCCTGACCTTCACGCGCCTGATCGGCGTGGACGACCAGGCGATGTTCACCGTCACCGACAGCGTCAAGAACAACGGGACCGCCGCCTTCCAGCTGGCCCCCTACGCCACCGTCCAGCGCCAGGGCATCACCGACCACCTGGGCAAGACCCAGATCGTCCACGAAGGCGCCATCGGCGTGCTGGGCTCCGGCAAGGACCAGAAGCTGGAAATGGCCAAGTACCAGAAGTGGAAGAAGGACAAGCCGCTCTCGACCTTCGACTCGGTCGGCGGCTGGGCCGGCATCACCGACAAGTACTGGCTGGCGGCCCTGATCCCCAACCAGGACCAGACCATCAAGGCCCAGTACCGCGTCACCCAGGCCGGCGGCACGGACATCTATGACGTCAACTTCGTCGGACCGACCCAGGCCCTGAACCCGGGCGCGACCCTGACCCAGAAGACCCGCCTGTTCGCCGGCGCCAAGACCGTGCCGCTGCTGCGCAAGTACGAGTACGGCGCGACGCCCGCCCCGGCGATCTGGGAGTTCTGGAACAACCCGAAGGCCGAAATCCCGCGCTTCGACGACGCCGTCGACTGGGGCATGTTCCGCTTCTTCACGCGCCCGATCTTCAATATCCTGGAGATCTTCTACAAGCTGGTCGGCAACTTCGGCCTGGCCATCATGGCGCTGACCGTCCTGCTCAAGCTCATCCTCTATCCGATGGCGGACAAGAGCTATGAGAGCATGGCCAAGATCAAGAAGATCTCCCCCGAGGTCGAGAAGCTGAAGGCCAAGCACAAGGACGATCCCGCCAAACAGCAGCAGGAGATGATGGCCCTGTACGCCAAGGAGAAGATCAACCCCATGATGGGCTGCCTGCCCATGCTGGTGCAGATCCCGGTCTTCTACTCACTGTACAAGGTGCTGACCGTCACCATCGAAATGCGCCACGCGCCGTTCTTCGGCTGGATCCACGATCTGTCGGCGCGCGATCCGACGACGATCTTCAACCTGTTCGGCCTGATCCCCTGGGACCCGGCCCACGCCCCGCTGATCGGCGCCTTCCTGTCGACCACCCTGCACATCGGCGTCTGGCCGCTGCTGTACGGCTTCACCATGTGGCTGACGACGGCGATGAACCCGCCGGCGGGCGACCCGATGCAGCAGCGGATCTTCCAGCTGTTCCCGATCGTCTTCACCTTCACCCTGTCGCAGTTCGCCGTGGGCCTGGTGATCTACTGGTGCTGGAGCAACATCCTGACCATCATCCAGCAGTACATCATCATGCGCCGCTACAAGGTCGAGAACCCGATCGACAAGATCATCGCCCGTCTGCAGGGCAAACCTGCTAACGCCACCTGATGAGCGACGAACCCAACCTTCCCCCCGAGCTCGCCCCAGAGCTTCCCAGCGTCCTGCCCGGCGCGGCCGACTTCACGGACGAGCAGATCGAGGCGGCGCGGGTGTTCTTCGCCCAGCCCGTCTCGTTCATGATGGGCGCGGTGCGCATGGACACCATGCCCGCGCCCGACCTGCCGGAAGTGGCGTTCGCCGGCCGCTCCAACGTCGGCAAGTCCAGCCTGATCAACGGGCTGGTGGGGCAGAAGTACCTGGCCCGCGCCTCGAACGAGCCGGGCCGCACGCGGGAGATCAACTTCTTCCTGCTGGCCGAGCAGGTGCGCCTGGTCGACCTGCCCGGCTACGGCTTCGCCCGCGTCTCGCGCTCGATCGCCGACAAGTTCCAGGACCTGGGCCGGGCCTATCTGCGCGGCCGCCCGAACCTGAAGCGCGTCTATGTGCTGATCGACGCCCGCCACGGCCTGAAGAAGGTCGATCTGGAGGCGCTGGACGCCCTGGATACGGCGGCGGTCTCGTACCAGATCGTCCTGACCAAGGCCGACAAGATCAAACCGCACGAGGTCGACAAGGTCGTGGCCGAGACGCTGAAGGCGATCGCCAAGCGCGCCGCCGCCTTCCCGCGCGTTCTGGCCACCTCGTCCGAAAAGGGCCTGGGGATGCCGGAGCTGCGGGCCGAGATCGTCCGGCTCTGCATCGACGAGTGAGTTGACCAGGCCGTGGACCTGTCCACAGCCTTTCGATCGCCATTAACCTCAAGCTAGGGTTCCGTCGCCAGAACCCCCGCCTTCCTGTTTCCGTAAGAAAAGTCCGTCGACCATGACCCGCCACGAACTCAAGACCTGGCCCAAATATTTCGCCGCCGTGCGCTCGGGCCAGAAGCGCTTCGAGATCCGCCGCAATGACCGTGAGTTCAAGGTCGGCGACATCCTGGTGCTGCGCGAGTTCGATCCGGAAGATGACGCCTATACTGGCCAGGCCGAGGAGCGTCAGATCACCTTCCTGCTGTCGGAAGAAGACTATGGCGGCGTCATCCACGGTTTCGTGGCCATCGGCTTCGGCGAGGTGGCGCCGCATCCGGACGCCGACGCCGAGGTCACCGCCGAGAGCCTGGCGACCTGGCATGAGACCGCCGCCTCCAACGCCGCCCTGCGCGCCCAGGAGGCCCGCAAGGTCTCGGAGAGCTACGCGGCGAGCAACATGGGCGTCGCGGCCGACCGCAACGGCGCCGTGGCCGATCTCGCCGCCGCCGAAGCCGGCTTCCATGCCGCGGCGGCGCGGATCGTCCGCAAGGGCTAGGATTGGAAAGCTCCTCCCCCCGCGCGCGGGGGAGGTGGCCCAGAGGGCCGGAGGGGGCAAGCTGGACGCGTGCCGCGTTGGCCCCCTCAGTCGCTGCCGCGACAGCTCCCCCGCACGCGGGGGAGCATCTAAATCACGCCGCTTCGCGAACCACGGCCGGGAACACGTCGTCCATGCGCAGATAGGTGATCAGGCGGTTTTCCATCGAGATGATCGCCTGGATGTAGCGCAGTTCCTCGACGCCGACGTCCGGGGCCGGCTGCAGGCTGTCGCGCGGCACGGTGAAGGTTTCAGACACGGCGTCGACCAGAATGCCGGCCAGACGGTCCTGGCATTCGACGACCACGATCACGTGGCGGGTCTCGGGAATGGTGACGCCCAGGCCCAGGCGGTTGCGCAGGTCGATGACCGGCATGATCGCGCCGCGCAGGTTGATGACGCCGCGCATATAGGCCGGAGCGTGGGGGATCGGGGTGGCCGGGGTCCAGCCGCGGATCTCGCGGACCGTCTTCACGT
Source organism: Caulobacter sp. FV1ye6ST (assembly GCF_058681225.1). NCBI lineage: Bacteria > Pseudomonadati > Pseudomonadota > Alphaproteobacteria > Caulobacterales > Caulobacteraceae > Caulobacter > Caulobacter sp. FV1ye6ST. The sequence continues at coordinate 623,867 of NZ_CM178733.1, read as the reverse complement.
CGATGCAGAATTCCTGCTCGCCGATGCAGAACGAGATCAGTTCCAGAGCGGGCGCGGTGGTGTCGGTCATGGCGGTGTCCCCGGGTCTAATTCAGCGGGCCCGGGGCGGCGTGTTCGACGCGCTCTCGGGCTCCCTGCCACAAGAGCCCGAACCGTCTTTAACAACCGTTAAGTCTGAGCTTGAAGGAGCGCGCCGGATTGTCGCGCCCCCTCAAACTGAGTCTTAGAGTTCTTCCGACAGCCCCTCGTCGCCGTCGTCCGACAGGTTGAACTCGTACCAGACGCCGTTGAGCACGCCGAAGGCGACGGCCAGGCCCAGGCCGAGGATCCAGGTGAAGTACCACATGACTTTCTAGCTCCTCAGTACAGGTCGGGGTTGGTGGCCAGGGCGGCCGTGGTGCTGCGGCCCCACAGAACCTTGTAGACCCAGGTCGTGTAGAGCAGGACCAGGGGCAGGAAGATCACCGTGACGATCAGCATGATGAACAGGGTCATGTGGCTGGATGAGGCGTTCCACACCGTCAGGCTGGAGCGCGGGTCGTAACTGCTGGGCAGGATGAACGGGAACATCGACAGACCCACCGTCGCGATGATCCCGACCGTCGAGGCCGACGAGCCGCCGAACGCCGCCCAGGCCTTGTTGAACCGCATCCCCACGAGCGCCAGGGCCGCGCCCACGAAGCCCAGGACCGGCGCGATGATCATCCAGCCATGGCGGCCATAGTTGTCCAGCCAGGCGCCCGGAGCACGCACGGCGGCGGCGCCGCGCAGCGGGTTGGACGGACCGGCCGCGTCGGCCAGACCCTCGATCCGGAAGCCCAGGCCGCCGAAGGCTACCCAGAAGCCGCCGGCCGCGAACAGCACGATGCTGGCCAGGCCCGCGATCTCGCCGATGCGACGGGCGCGCTCGGTGACCGGGCCTTCCTCGGCCTTGACGGTCAGCCAGGCCGCGCCGTGCAGAACGAGCATCGACACCGATAACAGGCCGCACAGCAGGGCGAAGGGCGAGAACAGGCCGATGAAGGCGCCCTCATAGAAGGCCCGCAGGTCGGTATCCAGGCGGAAGGGCGCGCCTTGCAGGACGTTGCCCATGGCCACGCCGAACACCAGAACCGGCACGAAACCGCCGACGAACAGGCCCCAGTCCCAGAACGACCGCCACTTGGGATGCGGCCGCTTGGAGCGGTACTTGAAGCTGACGGGCCGCATGATCATCGCCGCCAGGACCACGAACATAGCGAGATAGAAGCCCGAGAAGCTGATGGCGTAGACGAATGGCCAGGCGGCGAAGATCGCGCCGCCGCCCAGGATGAACCACACCTGGTTGCCTTCCCAGGTCGCGCCGACGGTGTTGATGACCATCCGGCGTTCCTTGTCGGTCTTGGCGACGAAGGGCAGCAGCGCGCCGACGCCCATGTCGAAGCCGTCGGTCAAGGCGAAGCCGATCAGGAGTATCCCGACCAGGGCCCACCAGAGGACACGAAGGGTGGCGTAGTCGATTGGGAGTTCCATCAGGTGATCCTCCTTAAGCCACGGCCGGTTCGGATTCAGCGAACTCGCCGTCGGGGACGGGGTCGTGCTGAGCGAACGGGCCTTTCTTGATGGCGCGCAGGATCAGGCCGATCTCGACCACTGCCAGCGAGCCGTACAGAAGGGTGAACGCCGCGATGCTGGTCAGCAGCTGCGGCACGGAAAGGCTGGAGGCGCCCAGGAAGGTGGGCAGCACGCCGTCCACCGCCCAGGGCTGCCGGCCGACCTCGGCCAGCACCCAGCCCAACTCGGTCGAGATCCACGGCAGTGGGATGGCCGCCACGGCGATCATCAGGAACCACTTGGTGTCGTGCTTGCGCAGGGTGACCAGCACGAAGGCGGTGGTGAACATGGCGATCATCAGGAAGCCGATCCCGGCCATGATGCGGAACGCCCAGAACATCACCGGCACCGGCGGCACCGTGTCCCAGGCCGTCTTGGCGATCAGGTCCGGACTGGCCTGGCGCGGGTCGGCGACATAGCGCTTCAGCAGCAGGGCGTAACCCAGGTCGCGACGGTGCGCCTCGAACGCGGCGCGGGCGGTCATGTCCCGCGGATTGACCTTCAGGGCCTCGACCGCGCCATAGGCGATCACGCCGCTCTCGATGCGGTCCTGCGCCTTGGCGACCAGCTGGAAGATGCCCTCCACCGGCGTGTCGAAGCTGCGGGTGGCGATCAGGCCCAGGACGTAGGGGATCCTGATCTCATAGTGGGTCTTGCGCTCCTTCAGGTCCGGGATGCCAAAGGCGGTCAGGCCGGCCGGGGCGGGCTCGGTCTCCCACATGGCCTCAAGAGCCGCGAGCTTCATTTTCTGGTTGTCGGTCAGGGCGTAGCCGCTCTCATCGCCCAGCACGACGACCGACAGCGAGGCGGCGAGACCAAAGGCGGCGGCGACGGTCATCGACCGCTTGGCGACCCCGATGTGCTTGCCCTTCAGCAGGTACCAGGCCGAGACGCCCAGCACGAACACCGAGGCGATCACATAGCCGGCGCTGACCGTGTGCACGAACTTGGCCTGGGCCACCGGGTTGAACAGCACGTCGCGGAAGCTGGAAACCTCCATGCGCATGGTGTCGGGGTTGAAGGCCGCGCCCATCGGGTTCTGCATCCAGCCGTTGGCGACCAGGATCCACAGGGCCGACAGGTTGGTGCCCAGGGCGACCATGAAGGTCACGAACAGGTGGCCGACGCGGCTGAGCTTGTCCCAGCCGAAGAACATCAGCCCGACGAAGGTGGCTTCCAGGAAGAAGGCCATCAGCCCTTCGATCGCCAGCGGGGCGCCGAAGATGTCGCCGACATAGTGCGAGTAGTAGGACCAGTTCATGCCGAACTGGAATTCCATGGTGATGCCGGTGGCGACGCCGAGCACGAAATTGATGCCGAACAGCGTCCCCCAGAAGCGGGTGGTGGTCCGCCAGATGGGCCGCTTGGTCATCACATAGATGCTCTCCATGATGACCAGCATGAAGCTGAGCCCCAGGGTGAGCGGTACGAACAGGAAGTGGTATAAGGCGGTCAACGCGAACTGAAGGCGCGAGAGATCGATGACGGCGGGGTCCATGAAAAGCTCCCAGACGAACGGCCGATGATCACGCCGATCGAGGGCTTTTCCCTAGACCGTCGCGACCGCCCGGTCCTTGATTAGGATCAAGGCTTGCGAATGAAAGCAGCCTACACTCGACCCATGGCCGGCAGTATAGTGCAGATTGATCGCACCGTGGCGCCAAAGCGGTGGCTCGGTGGCGCAAGCCGTCGCGGCGGGCCCGCGAGCGGCCGTGCGCGGGCGTTCGTGCTGCTCGACGGCGTGGCCGCGATCGTCTTCGCCTCGGGCCTGGCCTTCGGCGTCGACGCCATCGCCAGCCAGCGCGGACCGCTGGTTCTGAACCTCTCCCTGCTGGCGATCGTCGTGGCCGGAATCCTGCGGGGTTTGCTGGCCCGCCTGGCCGCGGGGGCAGGCGCCCAGGCCGCCGCCCAGGCCAAGGCCGCCGTTCGCGCGGACCTCGCCCGCTCCGTATTCGCCCATACTTCTCTGGGGGGCCCGCGCCACTCGGCCGGTGAAGCCGCCACCGCGCTGGTCGAGGGCGTCGAGGCGCTGGACGGGCACTTCGCCCGCTTCCTGCCCGCGCGACTATCCGCCGCGGTCCTGCCGCTGGTTATGATCGCCGTCGCCGCGATCGCCAGCCCCATTTGCGCCAGCATCATGCTGGCCACGCTTATTCCCTTCATCGCCGCCATGATCCTGGCCGGGACCGCCGCGGCCGCCGAGAGCCGCGCCCAATTCCTGGCCCTGGAGCGCCTTTCGGGCCTGTTCCTCGACCGCGTCCGCGCCCTGCCGGTCGTGCTGGCCTTCCAGGCCGAGGGGACGACCACCGCCGCCCTGCGCCGCTCGGCCTCCGAGCTGGCCGAGCGCACCATCCGGGTGCTGCGCGTGGCCTTCATCTCCTCGGCGGCCCTGGAGTTCTTCGCGGCCCTGTCGGTGGCGCTGGTGGCGGTCTATTGCGGTTTCAACCTGCTGCGCCTGCTGCCCTTCCCGGTTCCCGAGACCCTGGACCTGAAGCGAGCCTTCTTCGTCCTGGCCCTGGCGCCAGAGATCTACGCGCCGATGCGCCGCCTGGCCGCGGCCTATCACGACCGCCAGGCCGCCGAGTCCGCCAGCGCGAGCCTGTCGACCTTCGAGGTTCCGGAAACCAAGCCCACGGCGGCGCCGCTGAGCCTGGCCCCGACCCTCCGCTTCGAGGGCGTCACGGTCCGCTATCCGGACGCCGACGCGCCGACGCTTGAGGGCTTCGACCTCACTGTCCAAGCCGGAACCATCACCGCCCTGGTCGGCCCCAGCGGCGCGGGCAAGAGCTCGCTGCTGAACCTGCTGCTGGACCTGGCGCCCCTGAGCGGCGGGCGGATCCTGGTCGACGGCGCCGCGCCCCGCGTCGCCGACATCGCCTGGGCGGGCCAATCGCCGTTGATCCTGCCAGCCACGATCGCCGACAACATCGCCCTGTCGCGCCGCGAGGCGACCCGCGCCGAGATCGAGGCGGCGGCGAACGCGGTCGGCCTGATCCTCGACCGCGCCGGCGGCCTCGACTTCAGGCTGGACGAGCGCGGAAGCGGCCTGTCCGGCGGCGAGCGCCGCCGCCTGTCCCTGGCCCGCGCCCTGCTCAAATCCGCCCCCGTCCTGCTGCTGGACGAACCGACCGCCAATCTCGACGCCAAGGCCGAGGCCGAACTGCTGACCGCCATCCGCGTCGCCGCCAAGGGCCGCACGACCCTGATCGCCACCCATTCCGAGGCCGTCGCCGCCCTCGCCGACCAAGTGATCCGCCTGTGACGAACCCCGCGAGTCCCCTCGACGCCCTGATCCGCGCCCAGAAGCGCCAGCGCGCCGACGCCCTGCGGCTGGCCATAGCCAGCGCCGTCGTCGTGGGCGCGGCCTCCACCCTGCTGCTGGGCCTGTCCGGCTGGTTCATCGTCGCCAGCGCCGCCGCCGGCCTGGCGGGCCTGGCCGCGGCCCATACGTTCAACGTGCTGATCCCCAGCGCGATGATCCGCCTGCTGGCCATCCTGCGCACCGCCGCGCGCTACGGCGAGCGCCTGTCCGGACACACCGCCGCTCTGCGCGCCCTGGCCGTCATCCGTCCGGCGGTGTTCGAGAGCCTGGCCGCCGCCCCGCCGTCGGAGTCGCTGACCCTGTCGCGCGGCGAGGCCTCGGCCCGTCTCGTCCAGGACGTCGACGCGATCGAGACCCGCTTCGTCCGCCTGTCCGCCCCCTGGAGCGCCGTCGCCGGCCTGGGTTCGGGCCTGGCCCTGGCCGCCCTGACCGGCTGGCTGCCCGCCGTCTTGATCCTGCTGGCCGCCGGCGCCGCGATCCTGGTCGCCCGGGCCCTGGCCAAGCGCTTCTCGACGCCCGCCCGCGCCGCCGTTCAGGCCAGGATCGGGGCGCTGAAGGAGACCACCGCCGCCCTGGTCGCCGCCTCGGCCGAGCTCCGCGCCTACGGTCTGGACGCCTGGGCCGGTGAGACGTTGAACGCCAAGGCCGCCGAACTCGATGCGGCGCGCCTGGCCGCCGCCCGCGCTCAGGGGCTGATCCTGCTGAGCCAGGCCGCCCTGCTCGGCGTCGCGGTCGCCGCCGCCGTCGCCAGCGCGGCCCCGGCCGGCGCGCCGCTGGCGGCCCTGGCCGGTCTGGCCGCCGCCATGAGCGTCGACGCCCTGGCGGGCCTCGCCCACGCCGTCGACCAGGACGGCGCGGCGCGGGAAGCGCGCGAGCGCCTCGACACGATCCTGCGACATCGCGCCAGGCCGGCCGAACCCGCGCCGGAGACGCCGCCCAGCCTGACGATCCTTGGCCAGACCCTGAAGCCCGGCGAACGGCTGGCCGTTGTCGGCCCGTCCGGCTGTGGCAAGACCACCGCGATCGAGGCCCTGCTGGGCCTGCGCGGCGAGACCGCCCTGTCCCGCCCAGGTCCGCCCCGTTCCGCCTTCGCCTGGCTGCCGCAGGACGCGGGGCTGATCGCCGGCACGGTGCGCGACAACCTCCGCCTGGCCGCGCCCAAGGCGACCGACGCCCAGCTATGGGACGTGCTCGAGGACGCCGGTGTGGCCGACCGCATCCGCGCCGCGCCGCAAGGCCTGGCCGCCTATGTCGGGGACGACGGCGAACGGCTGTCCGGCGGCGAGCGGCGGCGCCTGGCCCTGGCGCGGGCCTATCTGCGGGATGCGCCGTGGCTGCTGTTGGACGAGCCCACCGAAGGGCTGGACGCGGCGACGGAAGCGCTGGTGGTGGAAAGGCTGCGGGAGCGCCTGAAGCGCACCGGCCAGGGCCTGGTGCTGGTCAGCCACCGCGCGGCGCCGGCGGCGATCTGTGGGCGGCGGGTGGAGATGAACCCGAACAAAAAGTCGATCTTCCCGGCCAAGGCCGAGGCCCGGATCGAACCCACGAACGCTTGAGGATTGGACGCGCAGGCCGTTGCGAAAATCCAAAAGGCATGGATGGATCTTGGCCCCGGCCTTCGCCAGGGGGATCGGGGCCAGGACGCTCCCAGCTCGACTTGGGAGCGCCCCAGCTACTTCATGTTCACCCGGATGTAGGTCACGAACAGAACCACGGCGAACGCCGTGAACGACGCGATGACCAGACCCAGATACGCCATTTGCCCACCCGACATCGGAGCGCTCCTTTTGCTTGGAGCGCGCAGCCTCCGACCTACGCAATGATCGCGCCTTGACCTGGCTCAAACCCGGCCGGCTATAAGACCCTCAACACTGGGAACACCGATGAAGCCTGCCCGGGGCCTGTCCTCCACGCTCTACAGCGACCCGCACCCCACCGCCTATCTCGCCGCCTTCGCGGCGGTGATGGCGACGGCGGTCGCGCGCCTGTACCTGCCGGCGGCCTTCACCGCGCCCTCGTCGTTCCTGCTGTTCGTGCCGGCCGTGCTGGTCAGCGCCGCGCTCGGGGGCCTCGGTCCGGGGGCCTTCGCCACCACCTTCGCCTGGAGCAGCGTCTGGTGGGTGACGCGCGAGATCCCGTTCAACCTGGTCAGCGGCCTGTGCGCGGCGATCTTCCTGTCGGTGGGCTTCGGCATGGCCGTGGGCGGCGGCTGGTTCCACGCCGCGCGGCGGCGCGAGGCGGCGGTCAACGACCACCTGCGCTCGATCCTCGACACCGTGCCCGACGGGGTGGTGGTCATCGACCGCGCCGGGATCATGACCTCGTTCAGCCCCGCCGCCGAGCGGATGTTCGGCTGGAGCACGGACGAGGTCCTGGGCAAGAATGTCAAGATGCTGATGCCCGAGCCGCACGCGGCCGCCCACGACGACTACATCCAGCGCTACCACCGCACGGGCGACAGGCGGATCATCGGCGTCGGCCGGGTCGTGGTGGGCCAGCGCAAGGACGGCTCGACCTTCCCGATGGAGCTTGCGGTCGGCGAGACCAAGGGCTCGACCCCCTCCTATACCGGCTTCATCCGCGACCTGACCCAGAGCCAGGAGACCGAGACGCGCCTGCAGGAGCTGCAGAACGAACTGGTCCACGTCTCGCGCCTGACGGCCATGGGCGAGATGGCCTCGACCCTGGCCCACGAGCTGAACCAGCCGCTGTCGGCCATCGCCAACCTGCTGACCGGCTCGCGTCGCCTGATCGACCGGGGCCGCGAGGCCGACCAGGCCAAGGTCCGCGACGCCATCGACCGCGCCGCCGCCCAGGCGCTGAGGGCCGGCGAGGTGATCCACCGCATGCGCGACTTCGTTCGCCGCGGGGCCAGCGAGCGGGCCGACGAGAGCCTGTCCAAGCTGATCGAGGAGGCCTCGGCCCTGGCCCTGATCGGCGAACGCGACCGCCAGGTCGATGTGCGCCTGTCGCTCGATCCGGCCGCGGACGACGTCTATGCCGACCGGGTCCAGGTGCAACAGGTGCTGCTGAACCTGATCCGCAACGGCATCGACGCCATGCAGGAGGGCGGCGCGCGGCGAAAGGCCCTGACCATCACCAGCGCCGTGACCGATCAGGGCTGGTCGCGGGTCAGCGTCGCCGACACCGGCCCCGGCATCGCGCCCGAGGTGCTGGAGCGCCTGTTCCAGCCGTTCATGACCACCAAGCCGCAGGGCATGGGAGTGGGCCTGTCGATCTCGCGCTCGATCATCGAGGCGCACGGCGGCCGCATCTGGGCCGAGGCCAATCCCGGCGGCGGGGCGCTGTTCCGCTTCACCCTGCCGCCCGCCGATCATAACAAGGAGTCCGCTGATGACTGACGCCGCCCCCTTGGCGCCCCACGTCGTGCACGTGGTCGACGACGACGAGAGCGCCCGCGAGTCGCTGGCCTTCCTGCTGGAGTCCGCCGACTTCGAGGTCATCGCCTACGCCAGCGCCCCGGCCTTCCTCGACGCTCTGCCGGACGCCAAGCCCGGCGTGGTGATCACCGACGTGCGCATGCCCGAGATGAGCGGCCAGGAGCTGGTCGCGCGGCTGGCCGCTTTGAAGGTCAAGATGCCGATCGTGATGATCACCGGCCATGGCGACATCCCGATGGCCGTCGAGGCCATGCGCTCGGGGGTCGTCGACTTCATCGAAAAGCCGTTCTCGGACGCCCGGATGCTGGACGCCCTGGGCCGCGCCATCAAGGCCGCCGAGGCCGCGCCGGTCACCGACGACCAGGCCGCCATCCTGCACCGCCTTGAGACCCTGTCCGAACGCGAACGCCAGGTGCTGGACGGTGTCGTCGCCGGCCACGCCAACAAGGTCATCGCCCGCGAACTGGGCATCAGCCCCCGGACGGTCGAGATCTATCGCGCCAAGCTGATGACCAAGATGCAGGCCGACAACCTGGCGGCCCTGGTGAGGATGACGCTGTCGGTGCGGGGCGGCTGAGCGCTGGCCTCGGCGTTCGCTTCGCTACGGCCGGGATGACAAGGTTTGGCTGGCTCCGAGCACTTCGCTGAGCCTCACGCTCAGCGCGTCCCCCAGGAGCGGCTTCTCCACCAGAGACACGCCCTGCACGCCCCGGCGCACCAGCCGCTCGACGTCCCCCGTCAGCACGATCGTCGGGCTCTCTCCCACGGCGGGCCACTCGTCACGCGCGTCGTCGATGACCACCGCCGCCACCGGTCTTCCGTCCGGCCGCACGCCCACCGCATAGCCCTCGGTCTCCAACGAGAAGCGGAGCGCCTCGCGGAGGGGCTCGTCCTCGACGAGCAGCAGGATGAGGGGGATGTCCGTCATGATCCCATTGTGCGGGGTCGGCGGTCCACGTGGATTGATCCGCCTCAAACCGTCGATACCGCATGCTCGCGTAAGGGGGTTTCCTTAGGCGCGGTTCCCGAATATCGCGAAGCTGGGAATAGGCGCATGACCCTACCAACAGAAGGGTCTTTCCATGCTGTCTCCGCTTCGCATCGACGCCGCTCCCACCGCTCTCGACACCGTGCTGGCCATTCCGGGCGCCTGCCCGCGCTTCTCGCGCGACGAGGAGATCTTTGGCGAGGGCGAGGCCGCCGACTACGTCTACCAAGTGGTGTCGGGCGCGGTACGGACCTACCGCATCCTGCGCGACGGTCGCCGCCAGATCGACGACTTCCACTTCGCCGGTGAGTATTTCGGCCTGGAGATGGGCGCTACCCACCGCATCACCGCCGAGGCCCTGACCGACGCCAGCATCCGGATGATCCGGCGCGGGGCGCTCAGCGACCTGGCCGCCACCCGCAGCGACGCCGCCCGGGCCCTGTTCCGCGTGACCGCCGAGGTGCTGCAGCGCAGCCAGGACCACGTGCTGATGCTGGGCCGCCGCTCGGCGCAGGAGCGGGTCGTCGGCCTGCTGCTGGACATCGCCGAACGCACCCACGCCCGCGCCGAACTGGACGTGCCGATGGGCCGTCAGGACATGGCCGACTATCTGGGTCTGACCATCGAAACCGTCTCGCGGACGCTGACGGCCCTGCAGGACGAAGGCCTGATCGCCCTGCCCAGCGTCCGGCACGTGGTGCTGAAGGATCGTCGGGCGCTGGAGCGGATGGTCGACTAGACTCCACCCTCGTCCGACTGTTCCAGCCCCGCGATGGTCGCCTCTTCCCGCGCGCCGCCCTTGTCGATGGCGCGCAGGGTGGCTTGGCGCAGGGCGTAGACGACCAAGGCCGTCAGGATCGCCGCGTTCAGCACGAACGGCCCCCAGCCGACGCGCTCGTAGAGCAGGACGAACAGGGGCGCGACCACGACATTGAGGCCGTTGATCGCGGCGATCGCTCCGGCCGCGCCGGCCTGGTCCCTGGACTCGACCGACAGCGACGCCCCCGCTGTAAAGCCCGGCCGCGCGAAGCCGTAGCCCAGGCTGGCGATGGCGTAGCCGATCGCGACGGCGGCGTAGTCGGGCGCGAAGGCGACGACGATGTTGCCCAGGGCCGCGCAGCCCACACCCCAGCGCATCAGGTCGCGCGGCCCCATGCGGAACATGCGGATCAGGCCCCACTGGGCCAGCAGCGCGGCGACGGCCCCGGCCGCCATGGCCAGGGTGATGAAGCCCTGGGCCTTGACCGGCGGCAGGCCCAACTTGTCGATGATCAGAAAGCCCAGGGTCTGGGTCTGGGCGGTCTGGCACGCGGCGACCAGGAAGCCGAAGATCAGGAAGGGCTTGAGACGGGGATCCCGCCACAGGGCCTTGTCGCCGCCGCGCCAGGGCAGGCCGAGCCGGCGGCGGGGCAGGGTCTCGCCACGTCCAGGCTTGAAGGTCTCGGGCAGGCCGCGATGCACGACCACCATCATGCCCGCCGCGAGCAGGGCGAAGGCGAACATCGGCCCGGCCAGTCCCACGCCCGGCAGCACGAACAGCGGGGCCAGCAGCGGGCCGACCACCGTGCCAAGGCCGAACGCCCCGGCCAGGGTGGCCATGGTCTGGGTACGCTCCTCCCGGCTGGTGCGCTCGGCCATATAGGCCTGGGTGGCCGGATTGGCCGCCGAGCCGAAGGTCCCGAACAGCGCCCGGCACAGCAGGAAGGCGACGAAGATCACCAGCGGCGGAGCCAAGTGATGCAGGCCGGCTGACACCACCAGGGCGCACAGCAGCATCGAGACGGAAAAGCCCGCGAGCCCCAGCAGGATCAGCGGCTTTCGTCCCCTGATGTCCGACTGGCGGGCCCACAGCGGCGAGGTGATCGCCCACAGCACCGCCGACAGAGAGAAGATGGCCGCGACCATGGCGTCCGGGATGCCGATCTGGCGGCCGATGGCCGGCAGCACCGACAACATGCCGTTGTTCCCCATGGCGGTCGCTACCGACACGCCAAAGAGGATCGCGAACGGCGCCCGGTTATCCCGGGCCTCTTTGGACTCCCCAGTCATCAAACGATCGTTAGAGCCTGTGAGCTTCGCACGCAATGTGTCGCGGATCACAGACGGCTAGAGCGTGGCAGCCGAAAGTGTGAGAGGTTTCGGCGCCCGCCACGCTCTAAGTGTTTGAGATAGAGCCTGTTTATCCGTTCTGATGATTCCATCAGAACGGACAGGCTCTGGGACGACCGCGTGAAAACGTTGGCTTAATCATTAACCGCGATCATGCGGCTTCATTCTCGGGGTCGGTCTTCCACCATGTTCCAGATCATCGGCATCGTCATGCTCTTCGGCATGGTGTTTGGCAGCTACCTGATGGGTGGCGGCAAGCTGGACGTGATCATCGAAGCCGCCCCGCACGAGCTGATGGCCATTCTCGGCGCGGCCGTCGCCGCCTTCCTGATCTCCAACTCCATGGTCGTCATCAAGGGAACGGCCGGCGGCTTCGGCAAGATCTTCAAGGGTCCCAAGTGGAAGCCGTCTGACTATCGCGACCTGCTGTCCCTGCTGTTCCTGCTGACCAAGACGATGAAGTCCAAGGGCGTCATCGCCCTGGAAAGCCACATCGAAAAGCCGGGCGAGAGCACGATCTTCAACCGCTACCCGAAAATCACCCACGACCACTTCGCCGTCGACTTCATCTGCGACACCCTGCGGATGATGACCATGAACCTGGAGGACCCCCACCAGGTCGAGGACGCGATGGAAAAGCAGCTCGAGAAGCACCACCACGAGGCGCTCGAGCCGGCTCACGCTCTGCAAAACATGGCCGACGCCCTCCCCGCCCTGGGCATCGTCGCCGCCGTGCTGGGCGTCATCAAGACCATGGGCTCGATCACCGAACCGCCGGCCGTCCTCGGCGGCATGATCGGCGGCGCCCTGGTCGGCACCTTCCTCGGCGTGTTCATCGCCTATGGTATCGTTGGCCCGATGGCCACGCGCCTGCAGGCCGTCGTCAACGAGGACGGCGCCTTCTACAAGATCATCCAGGCCGTCCTGGTCGCCCACCTGCACGGCAACGCCGCCCAGATCTCGGTCGAGATCGGCCGCGGCAACGTGCCCTCGCCCGCTCAACCCAGCTTCGCCGAGCTGGAAGAGGCGCTGTCGCAGATCCCGAACGAGTAGGCGCACGTTAGCGCGTCGTAACTTGCACCCGCTTTCGAACCGGTATTCCTTGCCGTCAACGACGTTTAGGGGACACCTCATGAGCACCATCCGCAAACTCATCATCGCCGGCGTGGCCGTCTCGGCCCTGTCGCTGGCCGCCTGCGGCGGCAAGCATGAGGACGCCGAGGGCGACAGCGCCGCCGCCAAGGCCGCCGCCGCCGACGCCTCCACGGTGACCGACGCCGCCTCGGCCAAGGACCAGGCCGCCGCCGACGCCAACAAGGCCGCCGCCGACGCCGCAGCGGCCCCGGCCGATCCCGCGGACGCCGCCACGCAGACCGCCAACGACGCCGCGGCCACCGGCGCGACCTCGACGCCCTCCGCGACCTCGGCCACCGCCGCCGCCGATGCGGCCACCGCCGCCAAGCCGGAAGAGAAGAAGGCGGGGCACTAAGCGCCCACTCTCTCTTATTTGATCAAAGGGCCGCTCCGCTTGGGCGGCCCTTTTTCGTTGACGCTCCGTACCCGCAAGCGCTCTAGCAGCCTTATGAGCGCCACCATCCCTCCCGACGGTTCGCCCCTCGTCTGGCGCGAGGACGGCCTGCCGCGGTCCAGCCTGTACGGGGACGTCTATTTCTCCAGCGTCGACGGCCTGGCCGAGACGAAAGCGGTGTTCCTGACCGGCTGCGGCCTACCCGAGCGGTTCGGGGGGCAACCAGACTTCACGGTCGGCGAGCTCGGATTCGGCTCGGGCCTGAACATCGCCGCCCTGCTCGATCTCTGGCGGCGCGAGAAGCCGGAGGGCGGCCGCCTGCATGTCTTCTCGATCGAGGCCCATCCGCTGGCGCGCGACGAAGCCGCCCGGATCCTGGCCCACTGGCCGGAACTCGGCGAGGCCGCCCAGGTGCTGCTGGACCATTGGCCCGGTCGCGCCCGGGGTTTCCACCGCGTCGACCTGCCCGACTTCGACGCCGTGCTGGACCTGGCGGTCATGGACGTGATTCCGGCGCTGGAAGCCTGGGACGGCGCGGCCGACGCCTGGTTCCTGGACGGCTTCTCGCCCGCCCTCAACCCCGCCATGTGGCGCGAGGAGGTTCTGGCCGCCGTCGCCCGCCGTTCGGCTCCGGGCGCTCGCGCGGGGACCTTCACCGTGGCCGGCGCGGTGCGGCGCGGCCTGCAAGCCGCCGGCTTCGAGATCGCCAAGCGTCCCGGCTTCGGCCGCAAGCGCGAGCGGCTGGAGGCCTGGCTGCCCCTCTCAAGCGAAGGGAGCGCTGACGAAACCGCACCGCGCCCCCGGACCCTCGCGGTCATTGGCGGTGGCATCGCCGGCGCCGCGCTCGCGCGCGCCGCGCGCGCCGAAGGCCTGACCGTCACCGTCATCGACGATCCGGACAGCGTCGCCGCTTCGGGCAATCCCGCCGCCCTGGTCACCCCCGCGCTCGACGCCGGCGGCGGTCCGCGCGCCGCCCTCTACGCCCAGGCCTTCGCCCGCGCGGCGGCGCTCTACGAGGCCGAGCCCGGCGCGCTTATCGCCCGCGAGGTCCTGCAACTGCCGGCCAGCGAGCGCGACCCGGCCCGCTTCGCCACCGTCGCCGGCCAGGACCTGTTCGAGCCGCGGACGATGGTCGTGCGGCAAGACGCCTTGGCCATGATCCGCGCCCTGGTCATCGAGCCCGCCGTCGTCACCGCTGCCTGGACCGGCCAGATCGTCCGTCGCCGGGCCGCGCGCCTGGAGCGCGAGGGTGAAGGCTGGTGCCTGCTGGACGAGGCCGGCGACCTGATCCTGGTCGCCGACCGTGTGGCCCTGGCCGGCGGCGCGGCCAGCGGCCAGCTTGTTCCCGACATCCGCCTCAAGCCCGTGCGCGGCCAGGCCAGCTGGACCACCGGCGCGACGACCCCGGCGACGGCCTTCGGCGGCTATGCCGTCCCGACCCGCGAGGGCGTCCTGTTCGGCGCCACCCACGATCGCGACCAGACCGCCGTCGATGTCCGTCCCGAGGACCACGCCCGCAATCTCGAGACCCTGGCCAAGAGGCTGCCGGACCTGGCCAGGCGCCTGACGGGCAAGATGTTCGATGGCCGCGCGGCCATCCGCGCCACCACGCCCGACCGCCTGCCCCTGGCCGGACTTCGCGACGACGGCCTGATCGTCCTGACGGGCCTTGGCTCACGGGGCTTCTGTCTCGCCCCGTTGCTCGCCGAGCATCTGGTCGCCAAGGCGCTGGGTCATCCTTCGCCCCTGCCGCGCCAATTGTCGCACTTGGTCGAGTCGCGCCGTTTCGACTCGCCTGTCACGGGCATCGGCGTATAATCGAACGTGGTTATCGGAGCGCGTGTGACGGACCCTTTGCCGTCGTCGCGCTTCCTAATCCGCTGAAGTCTAAATGAGGCCGGAGCCCCCTATCGCCGGCCTGCGTGACGGCGGTCCTCCGCCCTCTTGGTCCGCCGGATCGGACGCTCCCGACGCCCCATCGGGAGCGTCTTTCCGTTTTAGGTCCCTGTCGGATCCTCCCCCGGAAGGGGGAAAAGAAAAAGGGGCCGGCCTCGCGGCCAGCCCCCAATTCCGTCGATCAAGTCTTCCTTATTGGAAGTTGATCGAGACCGTCGAACGGCGGTTCAGCGGTTCCTTGACGCCATCGCCAGTCGCGACGGCCGGAGCGCTTTCGCCCTTCCAGTCGACCGCCACGGTCGTGGCGTTCAGGCCCTGGCTGACCAGGCCATCGGCGACGGCCTTGGCGCGGCGTTCCGAGAGCTTCTGGTTGTAGCGATCCGAACCCGAGGTGTCGGTGTGACCCGTCACCACGACCTTGGTCGCGTTGCCGCCCTTGGCGTACTCGGCGGCCTGTTGGACCACCGCCTGGGCTTCCGGCGTCAGCACGTACTGATCGAACGGGAAGTAGACCACGAACTCGCGCGCTTCATAGGCCGGAGCGGCCGGCATCGGCGGCGGGGGCGGGGGCGGAGGAGGCGGCGGGGGCGGGGGCGGGGGCGGCGGGGGCGGGGGCGGCGGGGGCGGGGGCGGCGACCCGAAGGTGTAGCGCAGACCCAAGGTCACCGAAGCGTCCTTGTACTTGCCCGAGAAGGTGCCGACGTCGGTGATCGAACCACCGGCCGGACCCGTGTTCTGGGTCACCGAACCCCACTTGAGGTTCTTGGTTTCCAGATAGCGGCCGGTCAGGTCCATCGACCAGTTCGGGGCGAAGTTCCAACCCAGGCCCACGATGCCTTGATAGGCGAAGGCTTGGTCGACGTCGTCGAAGTTGGTGTTCTGGAAGCGAGCGCCGCCGGCCGGAACGCCCGACAGCTGGCCATAGGCCTTGTTGTGCACCCAGGCCGTACCGGCGCCAGCGCCGATATACGGGTTGAACGTGCCACCCGGCGCCAGGTCGAAGATGACATTGGCCATCAGGGTGGTGGCCTTCAGGCTGCCGTCCAGCTCACCGCAATCCGGGGCGGCCGGCGAGCGGCCGACGCCGGGCGTGCAGAGGCCGATCGGCTGAGCGCCGGCCAGACCATTGCCGCGGACGCTGTTCAGATCGCCGGGGCGGTAGCCGTATTCGGCTTCCACGCGCCAGTTCGGCGTGAACTTGTAGCCCAGGCGAGCAAAGCCGGCCCAGTCCTTCTCACCACCGAAATTCCACTGATAGCCGTTCGAGGACGTGGCCTTGACGTCCTTCGGCTGGTGATAGCCCACATCGCCCGCGACATAGAAGCCGCTCAGGGCGCTTTGAGCCGAAGCGCCCGAGGCCGCGCCGAGCGCGATCAAGGCGACGCCGGCTAGCAACCGCATATTCATGTTTAAAAACCCTCTCTAGTCTCTGTCGTATGTCGCGGGCCCGACACGTCCCCGGGACCTCAGCACGACAAACGCGCACCCAGCGGATTCAGGTGTGGCAGAAACGCCACAAAGAGCAGTCAATTGTGAAAATCTCGCCGCCGCACCGGCCTTCCGGCAGCGCTTAGCTTAGCCAAGGACCTGCGCGCACATGTCGCAAGTAGCGGAGATTGCAGGAGAAATTCCATTTCCGCATACTGCTGACTTGGGCGAGTGGAGTATGTCCGTGAGCATTGAAGCGTTTCCCGAAGCTGGCCCGGAACCCGTGATGATAACGGGCGGCGAGACCCCAAACTCTTTCGTCAACGCCAATGCTCGCGTCGGTGTCGTGGCCGGCAAGAACAGCATGACCGTCTCCGAAGCCGCCTCGCAGCTGCTGCGTGGCGAACCTGGCTGGGGCCCCGCCCTGCATGTCGGGGCGACGGTGACCTACGCCTATCGCGCCACCGCGCCGGCCACCATGCCCACCGACACGGCGGGCTTCTCCCCGTTCAACAGCGCCCAGATCGCCCAGGCCGAGAAGGCTCTGCAGGCCTGGTCGGACGTCGCCAACGTCAAGTTCGTGCGCGCCGGAACCGGGACCACGGGCGAGACCGCCTACAGCGACAACGCCGCCATCCTGTTCGGCAACTACAGCACGGGCGAGTCCGGCTCGGCCGCCTTCGCCTACTATCCGGGCAACGCCCAGGCCAGCAGCCGCTCGGGCGACGTCTGGGTCAATTCCAGCCTCGGCTACAACAGCAACCCGAGCGCCTCGAACTACGGCGGGATGGTGCTGGTCCACGAGATCGGCCACGCCATCGGTCTGGCGCACCCGTCCGAGTACAACGCGGGCGACGCGGCCACCGCCATCACCTACAGCGCCGACGCCGACTATTATGAGGACAGTCGCCAATATACGGTGATGTCCTATTTCAGCGAGGCCAACACCGGCGCGGCTTTCGGCGGCGCCTATGCCTCCGCGCCGTTGCTGGACGACATCGCCGCCGCCCAGCTGGCCTACGGCGCCAACATGACCACCCGGACGGGCGACACGGTCTACGGCTTCAATTCAACCGCCGAGCGCGACTGGTTCTCGGCGACCTCGTCGTCGACCAAGCTGGTGTTCGCCGCCTGGGACGCCGGCGGGACCGACACCTTCGACTTCTCCGGCTACAAGGTCGCTCAGACCATCGACCTGCGCGAAGGCTTCTTCTCCAGCGTCGGCGGCCTGACCGGCAACGTCACCATCGCCATCGGCGCGGTCATCGAGAACGCCATAGGCGGTTCGGCGACTGACACCATCACCGGCAACGCGGCGGCCAACCGCATCACCGGCGGCGCGGGCAACGACGTCCTGGACGGCGGCGCGGGCGTCGACATCGCCGCCTATGCCGGCAAGTTCGCGTCCTACGCCGTTACCGCCCAGGCCAATGGCGGCTGGCAGATCAAGGACAATGCCGGGACCGACGGCGTCGACACCGCCATCAATATCGAGAGCCTGCAGTTCGCGGACCGGGCGGTCGCCCTCGTCGACAGTCGCGTGGCCTCGGCCATGGCCAGCGTCCTGCGCCTGCAGACCTTCAGCACCGGCGCCGACGCCATGACCAAGTCGATCGCCGGCGCCATGGCGTCGGGGACCAGCTACACGGACGCCATCGGCCTGGTCATCAAGGCCACGGTGAACACCAGCGCCGTGGCCGCCCTCTCCTACCAGTTCTTCACGGGCAAGACCCCGACCGCCCTCGGCATGGACTACCTGGTCGATCCGAACGGCGCGAACCCCAACACCCTGAACAGCGCCTACTATCAGTCGTTCGACACGGTGAACCGCTTCATCAACTTCTCGGTCAATCTGGGCAAGAACGGCGAAGGCGCCTCGGCCTTCGCGGCGACCTTTGGGGCCTTGAGCCTCTTCGACGCGACCCGGAAGGCCTATACGGCCATCTTCGGCCTGACCCCGACCGACCAGAAGGTCCATGATCTGCTGGACACCACCGTCACAGTGGGCGGCTCGACCATGACCCGCGCCGGCTACCTGGCCTATTACGGCCAGGACGGCGCGGACGGCCAGGGGACCAAGGCGGCCATGGTCGGCTGGCTGTTGGCGGCGGCCGAGACCGAGCACATCGGCGTCTACGCCAAGTCGGCCGACGCCTTCTTCGCCGACCAGGTGACGCACAACGTCTATGGCGTCGACCTGATCGGGACCTATGCCAAGCCGGAATACAATCTGACCTGAGGCAAGAGCCTCATTCCGACGACAAGACGCGGCGGCGGGCTTTCGGTCTCGCCGCCGTTTCGCGTTCGTGGAATCCAAAAGGCGGCCCCGCGCGTTTCTCCTGGCCGAGGAGATCGCTATGCCCTTCACCGCCCGCGCCTTGCATCTGCATGGCCACCACGCCCGCCTGATCGACGAGAGCAGCCCGGAAGCGGCGGCGGTCGCCTATGTCGAGGACTTCGCCCACGATATCCCCGACAGCGACGCTGGCGGCGGCGATCTGTCGATCCTCGTCCGCGATGAAGACACCGGCGCCGAGCAGTGCTTCCGCGTGGATCTGTCGACCGGCGAGACCGAACCCTGCGCCGGAGCCTGAGCCTGAGCCTGAGCCTGAGCGCAAGAAGAGCCGTTTCCTTCAATCCGTCACGGCTGGACCGTGGTGGATTGTCCTTCGACATTCCCCCCACCCGGAGAAAACCGACATGAAGATCGTCAGAAGCGGCTCGGCCGCCTGGAGCGGCGGCATAAAGGACGGCAAAGGCTCGATCTCGACCGAGAGCGGCGCGCTTCAGGACTATCCCTACGGCTTCGCCAGCCGCTTCGAGGGCCAGCCCGGCTCCAACCCCGAGGAACTGATCGCCGCGGCCCACTCGGCCTGCTTCACCATGGCCCTGTCGCTGATCCTGGGCGAAGCCGGCCTGAAGGCCGACCGCATGGACACCTCGGCCAAGATCACGCTGGAACAAGTCGAGGGCGGCTACGCCATCACCGCCTCGCACCTGACCCTCAAGGCCAGCATCCCGGGCGCGGACCAGGCCCGGTTCGAAGAACTCGCCGCCAAGGCCAAGGCCAGCTGCCCGGTGTCGAAACTGCTCAACGCCGAGATCACCCTCGACGCCAGCCTGATCGAGTAGGATCCTTCGGCGTCGCGCCCGCACGGAGCCGCGACGCCGGGAGACAGCGCCGTGAGTCGTTACACCGCGCGAACGGCTGGCCGTGCTGGAGGCGGAAAACCAGCGGGTGCGCGAGCCTCTCGTCCCCCATAGGCGTTCCGCGCCGGAAGCTGACGAACTCGTGTCTTGGCGTGAGCGCCCTCGGCGCCGCACCCTCCGTCGTCACAGGAGGGACCCACCATGAGCGAACGCATCTTCCGCCAGGGCGACATGCTGCTGCGCACCGGGATGAGCCTGCCGCACCTGGGCGTCTATTCGGGCCAGGTCTACGAGGTCGAGGACTACCACCATCACGCCGAAGGCCTGTACGTGAAGGGCGTCGACGAGGGGCTGGACCCGGGCAGCTTCCAACCCATCGGCGAGCCCATCTAAACCGCCGGATCGGCGCGTTCTGGAGCCTGGCCGAGCATCTTCGGCGCGGGCGCCGGACGGGGCGCGCCGCTCTCGTGAAAGTCCCGGTCGCCAAGCGCGACGCGGGCCAGCGCCGGCCCGATAGCGGCGGGGGCCGCGCCGTCCGTCACATCGCCAGCCAGTCCTGATAGGCGCGACGCCCCAAGCCGCCGGCCATGCCTCCCGCGTGGAGGCCAGGCTCGCGAAGAGCCGCCCGCATCCCTTCGATCGCCATGAAAGTCCCCGAGCAGCGGCCCAAGCCGCGCCGCGGTGAAGCCTCTTGCATATCGTCGTTATTTGATTAACACGTTATGGGGGAATTCTGGGGATTTCAACCATGGCTAACATCGCCGTCCTGCACGGCTGGAGCGACAAGGGCGATTCCTTCAAGCCCCTGCGCGAGTTTCTGACCGCCAACGGCTTCGCGACCGAGGACGTCTTCCTGGGCAATTACATCTCGCTGGACGACGACGTCCGCGTGGAAGATGTCGCCAAGCGCATGGATGTCGTGATCCGGGCCCTGATCACGGCCGGCAAACTCACCACGCCCTTCGATCTGGTCGTTCATTCCACCGGCGCCCTTGTGGCCCGCCAATGGCTGCTCGACCGGCGCCGAGCCGGCCAAGGCCCGCTCGTCCGACGGCTCGTCATGCTGGCGCCGGCCAATTTCGGATCCAAGCTCGCGGCCATCGGCAAGAGCATGATCGGGCGGCTGACCAAGGGCCTGAGCAATCGTCTCGAAACCGGCGAGGAGATGCTCAAGGCCTTGGAACTGGCTTCGCCCTACCAGTGGAATCTGGCGCGCGAGGACATTCTGGCCCCTCCCGGCAGCGCCGATCCGTCAGGCCCGTTTGGTCCGGGCGGCGTCATGCCTTTCGTGATCGTCGGCACGCGCGCCTACGATTCCGGACCCCAGCAGATCGTCAATGAAGATGGATCCGACGGCACGGTGCGGGTGCCGGCGGCCGATCTCAACGCGGTCGGCCTGACGATCGACTTCAGCCAGAACAGCAGCGCGCCGACGCTGACGCCCTGGCCGAGCCGCTTGGCGGCGCGCGCGCCCCTCGCGGTCCTTCCCGAGCGCGACCATAGCGAAATCACCCATCCCGAACAGGATGGTCAGGCGCGCCCCCCCTACGCCGCCCGACTGGGACAGCTTGTCCTGCAGGCACTGCGTTGCGAAACGCCCGACGAATACGCCGCGATCACCGCCCAATGGCAGGCCATCAGCGACGACACCGCCGACCTGGCGCTGAACCCGCAGCGGATCGACGCGGTGTTCGGCGACCTGGATCGTCCCAGCCCCAAACATTTCCATCGCTACCTGCAACTGGTGGTCATGGTCCGCGACGACTACGGCAATCTGGTGGGAGACTACTTCCTGGAGTTTGGCGAGCCCTCCGCCAGGAACCGCAAAAGCATGGTCACCTTCCACCGTGACGTGCTGGCTGGGGTGCACAACAACTCCAGCCATTCGGCCTATCGCTGTCTCTATATCGACCACACGGATCTTCTGGAGGTCTTCTACGACAAGGCCGATGAGTTGGCGGTCAGCATTTCCGCCGCGCCCATCGGCCGCAATATCAAGTATTTCGACTCCAAGGCCGACTCGGCCAAGGGGCAGATCAAGCTGCACGCAAAGGACGTCGATGATCGCGCCCAGATCCAGGCGCGGTTGTTTCGCAACCAGACCCATCTGATCGAGGTGATCATTCCTCGACGGCCGATCGACAAGGTGTTCTCGTTCCTGACCTAGGCCGGGAGACGATCACCGCGGCGATCGGCTTTCCCCTCTTGAGCTAAAGGAGGCTGCGCGTTTCTCGGAATTGCTGGGGGTCGGCGGAGCGAAGGCGGGTGGCCAGGGAGAATCCCCATGGCGGGGCGGCTCACGCGACGGCGGCGCGTCACGACGCGGGGTTCCCAGGCCTGTCAGGAGGCATTTTGCGCCCGGCGGACGAAGGCCGAGTTGCTGGCTACGTCAGCCATGGGCTTCGCATGCCGCTCAGCAGCAGATGAGCGTTATCGACAGCCCGATAACGGGGCTTCAACGATCGCGATATCTTGGAAGGGAATGGTGGACGCGACAGGGATTGAACCTGTGACCCCCTCGATGTCAACGAGGTGCTCTCCCGCTGAGCTACGCGTCCGCCGAAGCGATCCGAAGCGCCTTCGAAAAGACGTCCCGGCCGGGAAGGTGTGGGGGTATAGCGGCGGCTTGGCCGGTACGCAACCCGCCCAGGAACTTTTACCCGACTTTTTTCGAGCCTGGCCGCTAACCCCTTATGCCGCCATCATCTTTTCCACCTCGGCGACTAGGTCGCGCAGGTGGACGGGCTTGGACAGCACCTTGGAGCCGGCCGGTGCGCGGTCCTGGGCCGAGAGCGCGACGGCGGCGAAGCCGGTGATGAACATGATGCGCAGGGACGGATCGCGCGCGGCGGCCTGGCGGGCCACCTCGATGCCGTCCATGCCCGGCATGACGATGTCGGTCAGCAGCAGATCCCAGGGATGTTCCAGGTGCTGGACGGCTTCCTCACCATCCGCGCAGGCCTGAACTTCGAAGCCGGCGCGCTCCAGCGCCCGGGCCAGGAAGCCGCGGAGGGAATCATCATCTTCGGCGAGGAGGATGCGGGCCATGAGGTCACGTTCCAGGGAAAGTCGTCGATCGGAGGGGCACTGTACCGCGCCGAGCGTAAATCGGGGATGAACCTAAGTGTCGCGGCTGTGGACGAACCGCCGCGCGGATGTTTGTCGTTTGACCCGGCGCCGCAGGGCTTCGATGATGCGCGGCATGAGCGCTTGGCGGCCCCTCACGACCGATGACGCGGCGACGGCGCCGTTCGAGACGTTCGGCGCTCCGGCGTTCGAGGTGACACGCGCCGCCCCGGCCGGAGCGCCGCCGCCGACGGCCCTGGTGTTCGCCTCGCCCCATTCGGGCGGGATCTATCCCGAGGACATGATCGCCGCCGCCCGCCTGCCGGTCGAGACGCTGCGCGCTTCGGAGGACGCCTTCGTCGACCGCATCATCGACGGGGCGCCGGCCCTGGGGGCCAGCGTGATCCGCGCCCGCTTCGCCCGGGCCTATGTCGACCTCAATCGCGAGCCTTGGGAGCTGGACCCGGCGATGTACGCCGAGGCCCTGCCCGACTACGCCCAGGGCCGCTCGGCCCGGGTGGCGGCGGGGCTGGGCACGATCCCCCGCATCGCCAGCGAGGGCCGGCCGATCTACGCCCGCAAGCTGACCTTCGCCGAGGCCAGCGCGCGGGTGGAGCTGACCCACCGCCCCTATCACGACGCCCTGGACCGCCAGCTGGCGGCGGCCCGGGCGGCGCACGGGGCGGCGATCCTGATCGATTGGCACTCGATGCCCGCCGCCGCCGCGCGCGGCCAGCGGACCCGCAACGGCGGCCCCTGCGACATCGTGCTGGGCGACCGCTTCGGCGCGGCCTGCTCGCCCAAGCTGACCGGGCTGGTCGAGCGCGAACTGGAGGCCCTGGGCTATCGCGTCGTCCGCAACGCCCCCTATGCCGGCGGCTACACCACCGAGCACTATGGCCGCCCGGCCCGGCGCACCCACGCCCTGCAGATCGAGATCAATCGCGCGCTCTACATGAACGAGACCACGCGCGAGCCGACCGAGGGCCTGGCGAGGCTGACGGCCGACGCCGAGACGCTGACCCGGGCGCTGGCGAGGATGGATCTGGCGGATTTGAAGTAACGCTCGCGCTTCACAGCGCCCACGCCGCGCCTCTAAGCCGGCGGCGTCTTCTTCTCGGCTGGAACCTTTGCTCCAGGCCGGGCGGGCGTCTTGGTCGCGGAGTTTGCCCTTTCCCCCTTCGAACCCTGGGAGGATGGCGGTTTCGCATTGGCCACGCGACCGCCGCCGCCGGATGCGGCGGGCCGCGAGGGGCTCGTCATATCCAACAGGCGACGCGCCATGGCCACGCGACCGCGATCCGTGGCGATCGCCGCCCACCGCGCCTCGAGATCGGCGTTGACCCGGGCGCGCTGCGCCTCGTCCATCGCCGGCACGTAGTCGGTGAGCACCCGGATGCACCAGTAGTGCTCGAAGGGCGTCCGGAACGTCCCATTGTATCCCAGAAGCCATGTGAGATTGGCCGCGTTGACAGCAACCGACGCCAACACGATCCGCATCAGGCGCGCGCCGTCCGAGCCGTCGGGCGTGCTTAGCGCCAGCGCCAGGTCGGAGGCGGACAACCTTCCCGCCAGCGCAAGGGCCTCATGGACCAGGGCCGTCATCTTGCGGGTTCGCGCCGCGCTCGCGGGCTCATCCGCCCGAATGGCCTCGTAGCGGCGGCCGAGCTCGGCGAACGCGGCGATCACCCGATCGGAGGGGTCCGCCGGTCGCGGCACGCGGGGAAGCACCGAGAAAAGCCGGCGGATATCGAAATTGGCGAGCGAGTAGGCGTCGGAAGCCTCCTCGGGGCGGCACCTGGATGTAAGCAGCTCGATCGCGCCGGGCTTCTCCAGCCAATGATAGGCCGCCGGACGCGCGGCGACATCGCCCAGAGCCGCGGCCTGGAGCTTGCCCAACAGCGCCCGGTCTTGCTCCAGCACGAAGCGAAGATCGGGGAATCGCAGGAGCAAGGCGACGCACTTGCCGATCTGTTCGGGCGTGATGTCGGGCTCGCGATCGTCCGGGCTGTCGAACAACCCCTGATCGTTGGCGATGTAGAGGGCGAGGCGGAACGTGCTGATGAACTGCTTGATGCGTCGCGGATTGTGTTCGAACACCCCGCTGACGAGCTTCACGACCTCGCGTATCCGCTCGGAATCCCGCTCCATCTTGCTCTGGAACTTGCGTCGCCGAGCTTCCACCGCGACCTCGCTTTGCTGGACGGGGTCGGACGCGACCTCGGCGGCTGGCGGCGCGGACCGGGGCCAGACCGCCCTGAACCATGCCGCCCAATACTCCCGGAGCCTCATGCTCCATACCGGTCGCGCCGCCGTGGCGGGCTCTTCCGCGAAGAAGCTATCGAGCGCGTTCTCGTTCGCAATGGGCAGCGAGAAGCTGATCTGGATGAACTTCTCCAGATAGCCGTAGCCAAAGTACAGCGGCGTATAGTTGTCTTTCTCGTCGTTCGGCTTCCAGTGGGCGCTGTCCCGAAGGAAGGGCAGGATATCCTTGTATTTCTGGGCGATCCCGGCGGCGACCTTTTCGCGATCCATCCCGATGACGAACACCAGGTTCTTGGCGTCGCCGATCATCAGGTTGATCGCCTGCATCAGATCGGCGGCGCGCGGCACGTCGCAGCGGTCGAGGTCGTCGATGAAGATGAACACGCGCCGATCGCCGGCATAGACTTCAATCAGCCGGTTCAGGTCGAGATGGAAGGTCTCGATAAATGCGACATGCCCCTCGTAGTCGGGCCTGGCGATGTACTTCTCCAGCTTCAGGGAGAGGGGCAGCTTGATCGAGGAATAGACCTTGCGCAGGCCCGCCAGGCCAAGGGCCACCGTCGCGCCGAACGTCCCCGTCGAGGCGAGAAGGCCCAGGCCCTGCTCGGCCAGTTTCGAATCCTTCTCGCCCGTCAGCAGCCAGCCGAAAAGGCTTCCCAGCCACGCGGGGTGGTTGTGGGCGACGTTCCACACCACGAGGGCGCCGACCAACAACAGCAGCACCGACGCCAGCAGGCGGAAGATTTCGATCCACGCCCCCAGGCCCTTTAGCCGCTTCAGAAACAGCAGCATGTCTCCTCGCCAGGCGCGGACAAGGCCAACCTCCTCGCGCAGCGACTTCACGAAGGCCAGGGCGAAGGCCGCCCAGAGCGCGTCCTGCTTGTCGTGGCGCCAGGCGTTGAAGCGGACGGACAGCGGCTTGTCCTGAGTGTCGCCGACAGATCGCGCCGCGGCGCCCAGGCCGCCCAGCCACCGGGGCAGCCGCTCCAGGAACGGCGACTTGATCCGGCGCCCACCGATGGCGTTTTCCAGCTGCAGCATGAACGACGACTTGCCGCTTCCCCACTCGCCCTCGATCGAAATCGTGAACGGGGGTTTGGTCGCCGGCGCGGTGAGGAAAAGCGCTATGGCGTCGACATAGGGCGCGAAGCCCAGGCTATCGACCGACGTCGGCTGGTCGCCCACGGCGTTGCCGGCGATGCTTTCGGCTTCGGGCTCGCGGACTCGCGTCGCCGTCTTCTCGTCACCCATACCCGCTCGCCCCCGCGAATCCGGCGCGGCCCGGCATTCAGCCTTCCCGCCAGATGAGAAGGCTAGCACAATGCACGAAAGGGTTGAACGCCCGGTGGTGATTTCGTTTCGGCGGTCTGTGATCGCGCTTCGGCGAACTGACGCCCCGGCGCAACGACTTGAGACCCAGCACCGGGATCGAGCTTCAGGGAGCCGGACGCGCCTCCCGAGCCACAGGCCAAAAAAAAGCCCGGCGAAACCGCCGGGCCAGTTCATTAGGGAGGAAACGCCCAGGAAGGGCAGAGGCGACAGCGCCGCCTCACAGGAATGTTTATAGGGTGCGGCGCAAAAACAGGCAAGTAAAAAAGTAGGCGTTAATGTCGATTTTTTGACAGGGGTATAGCGCAACCCGTTACGCCGTAAGGATCACAGAACGACGCTCTTCCGAACTGCTGTAAATATAGGCATGTTGCGCCGCACAATTCGTTGCCTTTGAAACGGTCTCGACTGAGAACACCTCGCAAACCCAAGCCGCATAAGGCTTTGCCGATGACACCGGTTACCTGCGACAAGTCTTTGCAAAGGTGAGGGGTGGATAAATCGGACGCAGTCGCGTAAAAGCCGCGCGCCTGACGCGCACAGCGTCATCTCCTATTCCTCCCGAAAGTCCGTCCGCTCCCATGTCCATGCGAAATATCGCCATCATCGCGCACGTCGATCATGGCAAGACCACCCTCGTCGATCAGCTGCTGGCCCAGTCGGGCGTCTTCCGCGCCAACGAAGCCACCACCGAGCGCGCCATGGACTCCAACGACCAGGAGCGCGAGCGCGGCATCACCATTCTGGCCAAGTGCACCAGCGTGTTGTGGAACGGTGAGGCGGGCGAAACCCGCATCAACATCATCGACACCCCCGGCCACGCCGACTTCGGCGGCGAAGTCGAGCGGATCCTGGGCATGGTCGACGGCTGCGTCCTGCTGGTCGACGCCGAAGAAGGCGTCATGCCGCAGACCAAGTTCGTGCTGACCAAGGCGCTGAAGATGGGCCTGAAGCCGATCCTCTGCATCAACAAGGTCGACCGCGCCCACGCCGATCCGGACCGCGTCCACAACGCCGCCTTCGACCTGTTCGCCGCCATCGGCGCCACGGACGAGCAGCTGGACTTCCCGCACATCTACGCCTCGGGCCGCGCCGGCTGGGCCACGCTGGACATGAACGTCCCCAACGACAACCTGGCCCCACTGTTCGACCTGATCGTCCGCCACGTGCCGGAGCCGAAGCAGATCGCCAAGACGGACGAGCCGTTCCAGATCCTGAACGTGCTGATCGAAAGCGACCCGTTCCTGGGCCGCCTGCTGACCGGCCGCATCGAGAGCGGCAAGGCCATCCCGGGCATGGCCATCAAGGCCCTCGACCGCAACGGCAAGGAAATCGAGCGCGGCCGCATCACCAAGGTGCTGGCCTTCCGCGGCCTGAAGCGTTCGCCGGTCGACGAAGGCGCCGAGGCCGGTGACATCGTCGCCATCGCCGGCATGAGCAAGGCCACCGTCGCCGACACCCTGTGCGCCCTGGAAGTGACCGAGGCCCTCCCGGCCCAGCCGATCGATCCGCCGACCATCTCGATGACCGTCTCGGTCAATGACAGCCCGCTGGCCGGCCGCGAAGGCGACAAGGTCCAGTCGCGCGTCATCCGCGATCGCTTGCTGAAGGAAGCCGAATCGAACGTGGCCATCAAGGTCACCGAGACGGCCGAAGGCGACGCCTATGAGGTGTCGGGCCGCGGCGAACTGCAACTGGGCGTCCTGATCGAGAACATGCGTCGCGAAGGCTTCGAGGTGTCGATCAGCCGTCCGCGCGTCGTGTTCCAGACGGATCCGGAAACCGGCAAGCGCATGGAGCCGATGGAAGACGTCATGATCGACGTCGACGACGAGTTCTCGGGCATCGTCATCGAGAAGCTGTCGCTGCGTAAGGCCGAGCTGAAGGACATGGGCCCGTCGGGCGCGGGCAAGACCCGCATCCAGCTGGTCGCCCCCTCGCGCTCGCTGATCGGCTATCAGGGCGAGTTCCTGACCGACACGCGCGGTTCGGGCGTGCTGAACCGCGTGTTCAGCCACTACGAGCCGTACAAGGGCGCCTTCGACCAGCAGCGCAAGGGCGTGCTGATCTCGAACTCGGACGGTGAAACCGCGGCCTACGCGCTGTGGAACCTGGAAGAGCGCGGCGTGATGTTCGTCGGCGCCAACGAGAAGTGCTACCTCGGCATGATCATCGGCGAGAACGCCCGTCAGGACGACCTCGACGTCAACCCGATGAAGGCCAAGCAGCTGACCAACGTCCGCGCCTCGGGCAAGGACGAGTCGATCCGCCTGACCCCGCCGCGCCGCATGACCCTCGAACAGGCCATCGCCTATATCGAGGAAGACGAGCTGGTCGAGGTGACCCCGAAGAGCATCCGCCTGCGCAAGCAGATCCTGAACCCGTCGTTCCGCAAGCGTCGCGTCAAGGAAGAGTAGGCTTTTTCGAGCCTTCGAAGATTGGGCCGCCGTCCGAAAGGACGGCGGCCTTTTTCGTGGCGAGGCAGAGCCTAGGACTTCTTGATCAGGCCTAGCAGCCAAAGCAGCAGGATCGCGCCCAGGGTCGATATCAGCAGGCTGCCGATCCAGCCCCAGAAGTGGATGCCCAGCATTCCGGCCAGGAACGCGCCGATCAGCGCGCCGACCAGGCCGACGATCAGGTTGGTCAGCAGGCCGTGGTCCCGCTTCATGATCTTCTCGGCGATCCAGCCGGCGAAGATCCCGATGATGATGGCTCCGATGAAACCCACGCCGTGCATGCTGATGCCCTCCTTTGGAAGCTGAGCCATGAAAATGCGCGAGTCGCCGCCGGGTTTCAGAATTTCCGCGCCGTGTTAGGCAAAGGCATGGTTCACCCCATCTTCGACAACCTGCCCACCACCATCTTCGAGCGCATGAGCGCCCTGGCTCGCCAGCACGGCGCGATCAATCTGGGCCAAGGCTTTCCCGACGACCAAGGCCCCCTGCCCGTCCGCGAGGCGGCGGCGCGGGCGCTGATCGAGGGTTCCAACCAGTATCCGCCGATGCGCGGCCTGCCCGAGCTGCGCGCCGCGGTCGCCGGGCACTATGCGCGCGCCCAGGACCTGACGCTGGATCCCGAAAGCGAGATCGTCGTCACCTCCGGCGCCACCGAGGCCTTGGCGGCGGCGTTCACGGCGCTGATCTCGCCCGGCGACGAGGTGGTGCTGTTCCAGCCGCTCTACGACGCCTATCTGCCGCTGGTCCGCCGCGCGGGGGGCGCGCCGAAACTGATCCGCCTGGCCCCGCCGCACTGGCGCTTCGACCGGGCGATGCTGGAGGCCGCGTTCAGCGACAAGACCGGGATGGTCGTCCTGAACAGTCCGCTGAACCCGGCCGCCATCGTCACGCCCGACGAGGACCTGGCCCTGCTGGCCGAGTTCTGCGTCAAGCACGATGCGATCGCCGTCTGCGACGATGTCTGGGAAGCGGTGGTGTTCGACGGCCGTCGGCACAGACCCTTGATCAGCTTCCCCGGCATGCGCGAGCGGACGGTGAAGATCGGCTCGGCCGGCAAGCTGTTCGGCATGACCGGCTGGAAGGTCGGCTTCCTGATGGCCGCGCCCGCCCTGATCAAGCCCCTGGCGGCCGCCCATCAGTTCCTGACCTTCACCACCCCACCGAACCTGCAGGCGGGCGTGGCCTGGGGCCTCGACAACCATCGCGCCTGGTTCGACGACATGCCCGCCGAGATGCAGCGCTCCCGCGACCGCCTGACCGCCGGCCTGCGCGCGGCGGGCTATGTCGTGCTGGACAGCCAGGGGACCTATTTCCTCAATGTCGACCTGACGGCGTCGGGGATCCCGGTCGACGATGTGACCTTCTGCGAGCGGACCGTCGTCGAGTTCGGAGTCGCGGCGATCCCGGTCTCGGCCTTCTTCGCCGAGAGTCCGGTGCGCGACGTGGTGCGGCTCTGCTTCGCCAAGGCGGATGCGACGCTGGACGCGGCGATGGAACGGTTGGCGGCGGCGCGGGCGTCTTTCAGCGCGCAAAGCCGATAGGCTACAGCGCGCTCAGGCCGGCCATCACCTCGCGCGCCACGCCCCGCGCCAGGCACGTATCCATCACGGACAGCAGGTTGCGAAGGTCGATCGGCTTGGCGACATGCGCGTCACAGCCCGCTTCAAGACACGTCTTGATCTGGGCCGACATCACGTCGGCCGTCAGCGCGATCACCGGCAGCCGCATGAACCGAGGATCCACCCGCAGGCGCCGCGTGGCCTCCAGCCCGTCCATCACCGGCATGTTGACGTCCATCAACACCACGTCGACGGGCGCGCTTTCCAAGGCGTCCAGCGCCTCCTGGCCGTTCCCGGCCTCGACCAGCTCGCACTCGAACGGCTCGAGGAACAGGCGGATGACCCGGCGATTGACGGGATGGTCGTCGACCACCAGCACGCGGCGGCCGTGCAGGGCGGCGAACGGGACGTCCTCATCGCGGGCCTCGCCCGCGTGGGCCGGCAGCTCCGAGGCGTCGGCGGCGTCGACCAGCATCTCGATCGTGAAGATCGACCCCCGGCCCTCCTCGCTCTCGACGCGGATTTCACCGCGCATCATCTCGACGAGGCGGCGGGTGATGTTGAGGCCCAGGCCCGTGCCGCCGAAGTTTCGGGTGGTCGAGGCGTCGGCCTGGACGAAGGGGCGGAATAGCTTGGCGACCGTGGACGCGTTCATGCCGATGCCGGTGTCGGCCACGCGCAGCCGCACCCGGACCCGGCCCGCCTCCTCGGGATAGCAGGCCAGGGCCACCTCGACCTTGCCATTCGCGGTGAACTTCAGGGCGTTGGAGACCAGGTTGGTCAGGCACTGCCGCACGCGCACGCCGTCGAACATCAGCGGCCCCGGGGCCTCGCTCTCCAGGGCGAAGGTCAAGGCCACGCCCTTCTCGCGGGCCGTCGGCTGATAGCCGCCGACCAGGCGGGCGCAGGTCTGGACCAGATCGCCGACCGTGGGCGCGATCTCCAGCTTGCCGGCCTCGATCTTGGAGAGGTCGAGAATGTCGTTCAGCAGGACCAGCAGCGTGTCGCCGCTGTCCATGATCAGGTCGACCTGCTCGCGCTGCTCCGGCGTCAGGGTCCCGGCGCGCAAGGCCTGGGTCAGGCCCAGCATGCCGTTCAGCGGCGTACGCAGCTCGTGGCTCATGACCGCCAGGAAAGCCGACTTGGCCTTGCTGGCGGCCTCGGCATGTTCCTGGGCGCCCTTCAGGCGGCCCGAGGCGCGGCGCTGGTGGAAAGCCCAGGCGACGCCGCCCGCGACCAGCACGCCCAGCAGGAGCGCGATGACCACCGACGCCCGCGCTAGGCTGCGGCTCAGCCGCACCTCTTCGGTCAGGCGGCGGCTCTCGTCGCGCTTGGCGCGCAGTTCGCTGTCGAGGGCCGAGGATATCTCGGTGACGCTGCGCGCATGGGCCTGCTCGGTCTCCGCGCTATTGGCGCGCCGCCAGGCGTCCAGCTCGCGAAAAGCCAGGTCGCCGCGGCCTTCGGCCTGGTCGATATAGGCCTGGACCAGCGCCTCGGTGCTCGGATCGCGCTGGGTCAGCACGGTCGGAACGGTCTTCAGCCGCTCCAGGTCGGCGCGGGCCGTGGCGGCCATGCCCAGCTGGGCCAGAGCCTGAGCGCGTTGGCCCAGCATGATGACTTGAAGCCGGCGAGTGGGGTTGTCCAGCTCGGCCTGGGCGCCGCTGAGACACGCCAGCACCTTGCGCGGCTGGTTCAGCAGCAGGGCGATACGGGCGCACAGGTGCCGGTCCCAGGTCAGCAGGTCCTTGTCGCGATCGGCCATGACCATCCGGTGGTGCAGGTCGGCCATGCGCCGCGCCGCGCCCAGCTCGCCCAGGTCGGCGGCCGTGTAGGCGATGTCGTAGATCCGCTCGATCTTGCGGATGTGGAAAGCGTCGCGCTCGTCCAGACGCACGGCCTGGGCCATGTGGTCAAGGGCGCCTTCCTTGTCGCCGATGTCGGACAGCGTGTAGCTGTGCACCTGATGCAGCTCGGCCAGCACCGGCTCGGCGACGCGGCCGCGCCGCTCGATATCGACCTGCAGATCGGCGGCCAGACGCGCGGCTTCGGCCCAGCGCCGCGTCTGCCCCAGATGCCGCACGCGCTCCACGCCGGCCATAACCCGAATGTCTGGGCCGGATTGGCTTAGATATTCGCGCCAGTCACCCTCGGTGAAGGCGCGGAACCCGTGGGTCTCATGGCGGTAGGCCAGGGCTTCCAGATCGACCAGCGTGGCGAGCTGGGTGTCGTGGTCGCGGGCCGCGGCCTCGCGGGCCAGCTTGGTCCAGGCGTCAAAGCGGCCCTCGATCTGGTTGCTCTTGTAGGCGTAGAGCACGCGCCAGAGGCCGTAGAGCCGTTCCTCGCCGCGCTCCCGCAGGGCGCGGCGGCCGGCCCGTTCGATGTCTTCGTTGTCGCGCGGAGGATTGCGGACCTCATGCGCGCCGATCTCTTGCGCCAACTCGTCCAGGCGCTGAGCAAGGGGCGCGGTTCCTTGCGCGTGCGCGGCGCCGGCCACAAGGGACCCGATCAGGGCGAGAAAGACTAGTAGGCGCCGCAAGTCTGGTTCCCTGAAGACTACGGCCACCCTCGATGTGATAGATGTAGGAGGAGTTAAGCAGACCGTGCAGGTTGCTCGGCTTTTGGGTCGCCCCGCCCAGAGTGCGCGATCAGATGGTTGCTCCGCCGTCCACCACCAGGGCCTGGCCGGTCATGAAGCTGCCGGCCTTGGAGGCGAGATAAACCGCCGCGCCGGCCAACTCGTCCGGCTCGCCGATCCTGCGCAGCGGCACGGCGGTCGTGGCGCGCTTCAAGGTCTCGGGGTTCTGCCACAGCGCCCGGGCGAAGTCGGTCTTGATCAGACCCGGCGCGATGCAGTTGACCCGCACATTGTCCGGCCCGAACTCGTGGGCGAGGTTGCGCGCCAGCTGGAAGTCGGCGGCCTTGGAGATGTTATAGGCCCCGATGATGGCGTTGCCGCGCAGGCCGCCAATGGACGAGACGATGATGATCGCGCCGTCCTTCCGCTCGCGCATCTCCGGCGCGACCATGCCGATCAGCCAGTGATTGCTGATGATGTTGTTGTCCAGGATCTTGCGGAACTGATCGTCGCTAATCCCGGCCAACGGACCGTAATAGGGATTGCTGGCGGCGTTGCAGACGCAGATGTCGACCTGTCCGAAGACCTTCCGGGTCTCGTCGACGAGGTGCTGAAGATCCTCTTTCGAGGCGATATTGGCCGGGACCGCGATGGCCGTCCCCGGACCGTGTTTGGCGTTGAGGGCGGCGGCGACCTCTTCGCAGGGCGCAAGCTTGCGCGAGGAGATCACCACCTTGGCCCCGTGCTCGGCCATCCTTTCGGCGATCGCCTTACCGATGCCGCGCGAGGATCCGGTGATGATCGCAACCTTGCCGGACAGATCGAAGAGGTTCATGGCGCGCCACCCCAAACATTTGTTTGAATTTCCACCACACTGCGGCGGACGCTTCAAACGGTCAAGCGGTGGCGCGCCTGTGGTTATTCGTGCGGGTGGGCGCGGCCGATGGGCTCGGCGGTCGCGTCATCGTCGTCGGCGTCCTCGGGGACGACAACGCTAGGCTCGGCCTGGCGGGCCAGATCTCGGGCGCCGACACCGCCCCCCTGCTGGATATTGCGTTCGACCTCGACACTGTTGGGGTCGTAGGCGTCTTCGCGTTCCGGGGCGTCTTCGCGTTCAGGCATGACGGTGGCTCCTGTCTGTGTCCTGAGCCAACGGCGCCCGGTCATCGTCGTTCCGCGCCGACCCATGAAATCTCGGATCGGCGCGGACGTAGGCTAGTTCAGGAAGCCCGTGATGATCGCCGTGGTCGCGGCGGGCTGCTCTTCCATCACCCAATGGCCCGAGTTCGGCAGCACCTTGGCCGTCACGTCGCTGGCCACGAAGCGCAGCACCTCGGCCTGGCGCTCGCCGAACGAGTGGTCGGCGCCGACCGCCAGCACCGGCATGGGCAGCTTGCCCTTGGCGGCGAAGGCCTGGTTGTCGACGGCGTCCTGGGTGAAGGCCTTGAACTGCTCGAAGGCCGAGTGCATCGCGCCGGGGCGGGCGTAGAGCGCCGCGTAGTGCTGGCGGGTTTGTTCCGTAATCGAGGCGGGCGTGAAGGACAGCTCGTTGTAGAAGCGGTCCAGATAGATGCGCTCGCGGCCGGCAACCAGGCGCTCCATGTCCGGGCCGCGGAAGTTGAAGTGCCACAGCATCGGCAGCTTCAGGATCTCGTCCCAGGGGCCGATGCCCGGCAGCGGGGCGTCGATCACCACCCACTTGGTGACGCGGTCGGGGTGCTGGGCGGCCAGGGCGTAGCCGACCATGTTGCCGATGTCGTGGGTGACCAACTGGGCCTTCTGGACCTTCAGGGCGTCCATCACCGCGGCGATGTCCTGGCCCTGCGTCTTCTTGTCGTAGCCGCCGGCCGGATGAGCCGACAGGCCCATGCCGCGCAGGTCAGGCACGATCACGGTGTGGGTCTTGACCAAGGCCGTGGCGACGGGCGCCCACATGTCACCGGTGTCGGCGAAGCCGTGCAGCAGCACCACCGCCGGACCCGTCCCGCCGACGCGGACGTGAAGGGTCGTGCCGTTGGCGACGATCTCGCTGGTCTTGAAGCCAGCGGGGAAAGGCTCGACCGCGTGGGCCGAGGTCGAGGCGAACAGCGCGGAGACAGTCAGGGCGGCGAGCGCGCCGGCGAGCTTGCGGGTCATGGTCTTTTCCTGGGCAAGGTCGGACCGTCCGACCGTCGAAGGCCAATATCGCGTCCTCCGCGCGCCGGCTCTCCGCCGAACCCGCCGCCGTTTGTCGAAACCGATCGCCCAGCGCGGTTCGAGAATATTTCGCGACCGCTGTCGGGACGACTGGATCACGGCCGTCCTTGGGGCGAGAACAGCAAGACACAGGAGACGCTCGATGCCGCTCGACACCGTCGATTTTCCTTCCGATCGTGAATTGGTCCTCGAACGGATCATCGATGCGCCGCGCGAGAAGCTGTACAGGTGCTGGACCACGCCGGAGCTGATGCCGCAGTGGTTCTGCCCCAAGCCCTGGACCGTATCCAACGTCCGCATGGACGTGCGCACCGGCGGCAACACCTATCTCGAGATGAACGGCCCCAATGGCGAGGTCATGCCGCAGCCGGGCGTCTATCTCGAGGTAGTCCCCAACGAGAAGATCGTTTTCACCGACGCCTTCACCGAGACCTGGAAGCCGTCCGCCAAGCCCTTCATGGTCGCCATCGTCACTTTCGAGGACCTGGGCGACGGCAAGACCCGTTACCGCGCCGTAGCCCGCCACTGGAGCGCCGAAGACAAGGCCGCCCACGAGCAGATGGGCTTCCACGAGGGCTGGGGGATCGTCGCGGATCAGCTGGCGGCGCTGGCGGCCACCCTCTAGCTCACGAACACGTCGTCCACCCGCTCATGTCCAGGTGGAAGTGGTCGCGGTGCTCGGCGTTGTAGTCCGGGCTCAGCGTGGTCAGGAACACCCGGCAGGCGCCGTCGCGCACCCGCCGCAGGAACTGGCCGCGCGGCCCCGGATCGGTCCAGTCGGAGGCGACGCTGATCACCTGGCCGTCGGTCAGCCGGAAGCCGGCGATGTCGATGGCGTCGGCGCGGGCGTGCTCGCTGACCGGGCCATCCTTCTGGCCGTACATCCGCCGACAGGCATAGCTGCCGAAGTGCTCGATGCCCACGACGCCCTGGCCAAGCAACTCGTCGGCGGCTGGCTGCACCACCTGGCGCTCCCAGATGGTCAAGGCCAGGGCCTCCTTGCAGGCCAGCGGGGCCTCGGCCGGCTCCAGCCTGGCCAGGCCCGACCGCAGCTGGACGGCGTCGCGCAGTTCGCAGAACTCGCCCTCGGTGCGCTCGGGGACCTCGGCATAGACCACCCCGGCCTTGGCCATGATCCCTCGGCATAGCTTGGGATCGGCCCCGGCCCGCGCCGCCTTGACCCGGGTGGCCAGGCCCACCGGATCAACGACGCTGAGCGGCTTCCACGGCAGGTGCTGGTCGGGAATCCTCCGCTCGGCCACGAATGTCATCAGCAGCACGATCAGCCACAGGATGACGAGGCCGGCGTAGCGGGCCAGGCGCGCCCGATGACGGACTTCATGCTCGATGCGTGGATTGTGCGGAACGCGGTAACGCATGGAGCGGGGCGGGACCTCAAGGGAAAAGGTTAACGCCGTCACCAAGCACAAGCTCCACGACGGGTTCAACCGCCGAGCGCCGCCGGGCTTGGCTAGGACGCGGAAAAAGGCCATGTGCCCGGGCATGAACACGTCCGCCTCCTCTGGACGCCTGGTCGACAAGACCCTGGCGCCGCGCTTCGCCCTGCTGTGCCTGGGCATCTGGCTGAACGCGGCCGACACCCTGGTGACGGCGACGATCATGCCCAGCGTGGCCAACGAAATCGGCGGCTACCAATATTTCGGCTGGTCGGTGGCGGCCTATCTGACCGGTTCGATCGTCGCCGGCGCGTGCTCGGGCAAGCTCTCCATGGCGCTGGGCCTGCGCACCGCCACGGCCCTGACTGGCCTGGTCTACGCCGTCGGCTGCGCGATGAGCGCGCTGGCGCCGGAGTTCATCACCTTCATCCTGGGACGGCTGATCCAGGGCCTGGGCGCGGGCGCCGTGGTCGCCCTGTGCTACGTCGCCATCACCGCTCTTTTCCCCGAAAGCCTGTGGCCGCGCGTCTATGGCGCCGTGGCGGGCGTCTGGGGCGCGGCGACCCTGCTGGGTCCGCTGCTGGGCGGCCTGTTCGCCGCCGCCGGCTTCTGGCGGGGGGCGTTCTGGCTGTTCGTGGTCCAGGCTATCCTCTTCGTCGGCGCGGTCATGGTCATGCTCCCGGCCGAAAGGAGCGACAGAGGTCAGAGCCGCATCCCCAGCCTGCAGCTCTTCCTGTTGGTCGTCGGCGTCAGCCTGATCGGCGCGGCGGGCGTCGTCGCCTCGCCCCGTTCGGCCGTCATCCTGGCGGTCGGCGGCGTCATCGGCATGGCCGCCATGCTGGCCGCCAACGCCCGCACCCACGACCGCCTGCTGCCGAGGACAGCCGCCGACCTCCGCTCGGCCACCGGCCTTGGCCTGCTCACTATCTTCGCCTGCGAGACCGCCGTGATCGGCTTCACCGTCTATGGCCCGGCCTTCATCCAGGTCATCCACCACGCCTCGCCCCTGACCGCCGGCTATGTCACCGGCGCCATCGCGGCCGGCTGGACGCTGTGCGCCATGCTGGTCGGCCACACGCCGGCCGACAAGGACGGCCAACTCGTCCGCCTCGGGGCCGGGGTGATCCTGCTGGGCGCGATCCTGTCGGCCTGGGCCGTGCCGCGCGGTACCTTGATCGAGATCGCCCTGGCCTTCGCCCTCCTGGGCGCCGGCTTTGGCCTCTGCCACGCCTTCATCGCCCGCCGAGCCATCGGCGCCGTCCCGGCCGAGGAACAGGCCACCGCCTCCGGCGCCGTCCCCACCGCCCAGCTGATCGGCGGCGCCGCGGGCTCGGCCGGCGCCGGCGCGATGGCCAACGTTCTCGGCTTCGGCCACGGCGTCGACCTGGCGCTGGCCCCGACCAACGGCCTGATCCTGTTCGGCGCGTTCCTGCCGCTGGCCGTGGTGGGGTTCGCGGCGGCGTGGCGGCTGGGGCGGAGCTAGACCCGCTCCAGCGCCGTCGCTTCCACCAGCTTCACCACGTCGCCCATGATCTCGGTGATCCGGAAGTCCTTGGGCGTGTAGATCCGCGCCACGCCCATCTGCTTTAGGATCAGGGCGTCCTCGGGCGGGATGATGCCGCCGGCCACCACGGGGATGTCGCCCAGGCCTTCGGCGCGCATCACGCGGATGACCTCTTGCACCAGATCGAGGTGCGAGCCCGACAGGATCGACAGGCCCACCACATGGGCGCGGCTCTCCTTGGCGCGGCGGACGATCTCTTCCGGCGTCGAGCGGATGCCGTCATAGACCACCTCCATGCCGCAGGCGCGGGCGCGGGTGGCGATCTGCTCGGCGCCGTTGGAGTGGCCATCCAGGCCCGGCTTGCCGACCAGGTAGGTTAGCGTGCGGCCCAGCAGTCGCGAGACCCGCTCGACCTCGGCCTTCACCGCCTCGACATCCTCGGCCTCGCCCGTGGAGACCACGATCGCCACGCCGGTCGGGCCGCGATATTCGCCGAACACTTCGCGGAGAGCCCCTGCCCATTCGCCGGTGGTGACGCCGGCCTTGGCGGCGACGATCGAGGGCTCCATGACGTTGCGGCCGTCGCGGGCGGCGGCCTTCAGGTCGGCGAGCGCCGCCTGCACAGCGTCGTCGTCGCGGGCCTCGCGCCAGGCCTTCAGGCGGACGACGACATCGGCCTCCAGGCGCGGATCGACGGTCTCGATCGAGCCCTCCCCGGCCGACAATGGCGAGACCTCGGTGTCGGTCCAGCGGTTGACGCCGACCACGGTCAGGTCACCGGTCTCGACCGAGCGCACCCGCTTGGCGTTGGAGCCGACCAGCTCGGTCTTCATGTAGTCGATGGCGTTTTGCGCCCCGCCCATGGCGTCGATCTTGGCCAGCTGCTCCAGCGCGCCCTTGCTCAGCTCGGCGACCTTGGCCTCGACCACGTGGGAGCCGTCGAACAGGTCTTCGTATTCAAGCAGATCGGTCTCGTAGGCCAGCACCTGTTGCAGCCGCAGCGACCACTGCTGGTCGAACGGACGCGGCAAGCCCAGGGCCTCGTTCCAGGCCGGCAGTTGCAAGGCCCGGCAACGGGCGTCCTTGCTGAGCGTGACGGCCAGGGCCTCGATGAGAATGCGGTAGACGTTGTTCTCGGGCTGCTGCTCGGTCAGGCCCAGGCTGTTGACCTGCACCCCGTAGCGGAAGCGGCGGGCCTTCTTGTCCTGCACGCCGTAACGCTCCAGCAGGATCTGGTCCCACAGCCGGGTGAACGACCGCATCTTGCACAGCTCGGTGACGAACCGCACGCCGGCGTTGACGAAGAAGCTGATCCGCGAGGCGACGATCTCGAAGTCCTCGTCGGGGACCTGGCCGCCGGCCTTGACCGTGTCCAGCACCGAGATGGCGGTGGCCAGGGCGAAGGCCAGCTCCTGCTCCGGCGTCGCGCCTGCTTCCTGCAGGTGGTAGCTGCAGACGTTCATCGGGTTCCATTTCGGAACCTCGCGATAGCACCAGGCGATCATGTCGCCGATCAGCCGCAGGCTGGGACCCGGCGGAAAGATGTAGGTGCCGCGCGACAGATATTCCTTGATCAGATCATTCTGCGTCGTGCCCTGCAGCAAGGCCCGATCCGCCCCCTGCTCGTCGGCCAGGGCCACGTACATCGCCAGCAGCCAGGCGGCCGGGGCGTTGATGGTCATGGAGGTGTTCATCTTCTCCAGCGGGATCTCGCTGAAGAGCTGGCGCATGTCGCCCAGATGGCTGATCGGCACCCCGACCTTGCCGACCTCGCCTCGCGCCAGGATGTGGTCGGGGTCGTAGCCGGTCTGGGTGGGCAGGTCGAAGGCCACCGACAGCCCCGTCTGGCCCCGCGCCAGATTGGCCCGGTAGAGGGCGTTCGACTTCTCCGCCGTCGAATGGCCGGCATAGGTGCGGAAGATCCACGGCGGGTCGGGCGCGTGCTGGTACGGCGTCGAGGACATGGCGGGCTCCCGGGGCGGCTCTGGCGGCCTTGCTTACCGGTGATCATGAGCCGGGATTTGCTGCGACGCAATATTCCGTTCGCGAGTGCGGCAGAACGTGCGCGACCGATTGCGACGGGCTTGGGGCGCTCATCTAGACGGAGTAATCAGGTGCGCATTGAGCCCCACCTTGAATGATAGCCCCATAAAATGGGCTAGGCGCGCCGTGAGTTCTCATCAATAGTCATACAACATAATCGCGAAACGATGGCGGGGGGTTAGCTGGCCCGGCCACCGCGAATGTGAGCTTGCCGGTTCCTGAGGGGACCAGCCGGCGATGAAGACGCCTCCAGATCGGTGACCTCAAGCGCACCGCTGGCCAAGAATAAAAATTGTTACCGGTAACGGGAGGAGATTGAGATGCGAAGGACCAAAGCCACGCTGTGCATGGCCGCCTGCTCGATGCTGGCGATCACGGCCGCCCAGGCCCAGACGCCGCGCGTGAGCGCGGAGCAGACGCTGGAGGCTCCGGGTCTCAGCGTCATCGTCGAGCAGAACCACTTCAGTCCGATCTTCTTCGACGAGAAGAACGCCGGCATCCAGATCGTGCTGCATGGCGAGCGGATCGCCACCGACGGCGAGGTCCGGCTCAATCCCACGCCCGAGCAGTGGGATCCGGTGCCGATGTTCGGCGAGCGCACCCTGGACCCGGCGGGCCAGATCATCGTGCGCTCGAGCTTTCCCAAGGAGAAGCTCGACTATCGCGTCAAGGTGACGCCCGAGGACGGCGGCTTCCGCATCGCGGTGGATCTCGACGCGCCGCTGCCGCCGGAACTGGTCGGAAAGGCCGGCTTCAACCTCGACTTCCTGCCGACCGCCTATTTCGGCAAGTCCTATCTGATGGGCGACAAGCCGGGTCTGTTCCCACGCAATCCGAACGGCCCGATGGCGCCCGACGGTTCGGGCGATCCCCTGCCGATGGCGTCGGGCGCGACCAGCGTCACCCTGTCGCCGGAAGACCCCGCCACCCGCGTCACCATCACCGCCAACGCCCCGCTGGCCCTCTACGACGCCCGCAACCGCGCCCAGAACGGCTGGTTCGTGGTCCGCTCGATGATCGCCGCGGGCGCCAAGAACGACGCCGTCGTCTGGCATGTGCGGCCCAACATGATCCCCGGCTGGACCCGCGCCCCGGTCGTCTCGTTCAACCAAGCGGGTTACACCCCAGGGCGGGACAAGGTCGCCCTGATCGAGCTGGACCCGGCCTTCAAGGCGCCGGCCGAAGCCACCCTGGTCAAGCTGACCGACAGCGGCCAGAAGCCGGTGTTCAAGGCCGCCGTGCAGCCGCGCGGCAAGTGGCTGCGCTACACCTACGCCGCCTTCGACTTCTCCAGCGTGCGCGAGCCGGGCGTCTACGCCATCTCCTACGCGGGCAAGACGACCAATCCCTTCCCGATCGCCGCCGACGCCTACGGGCGCATCTGGCAGCCGTCGCTCGACACCTATCTGCCCGTGCAGATGGACCACATGACCGTGCGCGAGCAGTACCGGGTCTGGCAGCGCGCCTCGCACCTGGACGACGCGGTGCAGGCCCCGCCCAACATCGTCCACTTCGACGGCTATCGCATGGGGGCCAACCTCGACTCGCCATTCAAGCCCGGGGAGCACATCCCAGGACTGGCGGTCGGCGGCTTCCAGGACGCCGGCGACTACGACATCCAGACGCCGCAGAACGCCCAGGTCGTGCGCGACCTGGTCTGGACGCGCGAGCTGTTCGGCCTGGACTGGGACGAGACCAGCGTCGACGAGGCGGCCCGCGAGGTCGAGATCCGCAAGCCGGACGGCGCGCCCGACGCCCTGCAGCTTGTCCGCCACGGAACCCTGCAGCTCTTGGCGCAGTACAAGGTCTTCGGCCACTCGATCGTCGGCATCGTCGATCCCAAGCTGCGCCAGTACGTACACCTGGGCGACGCCGGCTCGCAGACCGACGGCAAGATCCACGACGAGTCGCTTGGACCGAACGAGACCAAGGGTGACCGCTCGGGCTCGGCCGACGACCGCTGGGCCTTCACCACCGCCTATCCGGCCAACGACCTGATAGTGGCCGGCAGCTTGGCGGCCGCCAGCCGCGCGCTGAAGGACTCCGATCCGTCGATGTCGGCCGAGGCGCTCGCGGCCGCCAAGGTCTTGTGGGCCGCGCGCCAGAACGAAACCGCCAATGGCAGCGACGGACGCGACGACAGCGGCTTCATGGCCAAGTTCCTGGACCTGGCCAAGGTCGCCGCGACGGTCGAGCTGGTGATCACCACCAACGGCGACCCGGTCTATACCCAGCGGCTGCAAGCGCTAACGCCGGCGATCGAGGCCAATTTCGATCGCGTCAGCGCGCCCGCCGTCCGCGCCATCCCCTATATGGACGCGGCCTACAAGGCGCGGATCCGGACCCTGGTCGCCGGCGTCAAGCCGAAGCTCGACAAGGACCTGGCGGGTAATCCGTTCGGCGTTCCGATCAGCATGGGCTCATGGGCGGGCTCGGGCGAGGTCGCCGGCTTCGGCGCCAACATGTACCTGCTGCACAAGGCGTTCCCCGACCTGATCGGGTCGGAATACACCTTGCGCGCGCTGGACTATCTGTTGGGTCGCCATCCGGCCAACAACCTGTCCCTGGTCTCGACCGTCGGGACGCGATCGAAGCTGAACGGCTACGGCCATAACCGCGCCGACTACGGCTTCATCGCCGGCGGGGTTTCGCCCGGCGTGCTGGTCGTCAAGCCGGACTATCCGGAGATGATGACCGACTGGCCGTTCCTGTGGTTCGAGAGCGAGTACACGGTCAGCACCACGACCGCCTACATCCTCGCCGCCAAGGCCGCGATCGCGGCCGCGGAGGATCATCGCTAGACCGCTCAGCGCCCGGCGAACACCCCCGCACGCTTGCCCATGAACGCCGCCCGCGCCTCGGCGTGGTCGGCGCTGGCGGCCAAGCCGGGGGTCTCGGCTTCCGTTGTCGAGACGCCAGAGGCCACCCGCTTGGTGGCTTCGATGGCCAGGGGCGCGCGGGAGGCGATGATGCGCGCCATGGCCAAGGCGGCGCCCAGCAGGGCGGCCGCCGGATGGACCTCGGCCACGATCCCGTCCGCCAGGGCCCGCGCCGCGTCGAAGGGCGCGCCCGTCAGCAGGTGGGGCTTGGCGCGGCTTTCGCCGATCAGCCGCGTCAGGCGTCCGGCCGACGCGGTCAGGCCCATCCGCACCGCCGAGCAGGCGAAGCTGGCGCGGTCGCTGGCCAGGCGGATGTCGGCCGCCAGGGCCAGTTCCAGTCCGCCGCCGATGCACCAGCCGTCGACCGCCGCGATCACCGGGACACGGCAGGCGGCGACGCGGTCGCACATGGCCAGGAAATGCAGGATCGCCGCGCTCTGGGTCGGGACGTCGCGCGACAGCGACTCGGCCAAGTCGTCACCCGTGCAGAACGCGCCATTGCGGCCAGTCAGGACCACCACCCGCACCGCCCTGTCCGCCTCGATCGCCGCGAAGGCCTCCAGCAGCCGCGCCCGTTCGGCCATGGCCAGGACGTTGGCGGGAGCGGTGTCGAGCTCGACGAGTGCGATGGCGGGATCGGGGCGTGAGACGTGGATCATGGCCGCCACCGTGGCCCGCCGCGCCCGGGCTCGCAACCTTCCCCGGGGTCTTCTCCCTGGACCATGCTGCGACGCACAAGATTCCGCTTGCCAGTTTCAAACAGTTGTCTCAGCCTCGCGGGCGAGACCCGAAAACAAGCGGGCGCGCATGGCCTAGTTTGGCCCTAACGCGTTGTTGCAACGCGGAAGACGGCCAAGGAATGGGGAGCAGAGATGACGCTCGAGACGTCTGAGACGCCGGTCCTGAAGGACCTCTACGAGATCGGCGAGATCCCGCCGGCCTTCCATGTGCCCAAGACCATGTACGCCTGGAGCATCCGCAAGGGGCGCCACGGCAAGCCGACGGAGGCCATGCGGGTCGAGGTGGTGCCCACCTGGGAGATCGGCGAGGACGAGGTGCTGGTCCTCGTGATGGCCGCCGGCGTCAACTACAA
Organism: Caulobacter sp. FV1ye6ST; assembly: GCF_058681225.1. Taxonomy (NCBI): domain Bacteria; kingdom Pseudomonadati; phylum Pseudomonadota; class Alphaproteobacteria; order Caulobacterales; family Caulobacteraceae; genus Caulobacter; species Caulobacter sp. FV1ye6ST. The sequence goes on along the minus strand of NZ_CM178733.1, from coordinate 580,090 downwards.
CGGGGTCTGGGCCGCGCTGGGCGAGCCGATCAGCCCGCTGGACGGCCACAAGCAGCCCTTCCACGTCGCCGGCAGCGACGCCTCGGGCATCGTCTGGAAGATCGGCGCCAAGGTCAGGCGCTGGAAGCTGGGCGACGAGGTCGTCATCCACTGCAATCAGGACGACGGCGACGACGAGGAGTGCAACGGCGGCGACCCGATGTTCTCATCCAGCCAGCGGATCTGGGGCTATGAGACGCCGGATGGCAGCTTCGCCCAGTTCTGCCGGGTGCAGTCGCGCCAGTTGCTGCCGCGCCCCAAGCACCTGACCTGGGAAGAGAGCGCCTGCTACACCCTGACCCTGGCCACCGCCTACCGCATGTTGTTCGGCCACAAGCCGCATGAGCTGAAGCCGGGGCAGAACGTGCTGGTCTGGGGCGCGTCCGGCGGGCTGGGCGTCTTCGCCGTGCAACTGGCGGCAGTGGCCGGCGCCAACGCCATCGGCGTGGTCAGCGACGACGACAAGCGTGAGTTCGTGCTGTCGATGGGCGCCAAGGCGGTGCTGAACCGCAAGGAATTCAACTGCTGGGGCCAGCTGCCCAAGGTCAACGGCCCTGAGTTCACCGACTACATGAAGGAGAGCCGCAAGTTCGGTAAGGCGATCTGGCAGATCACCGGAAACCGCGACGTGGACCTGGTGTTCGAGCACCCCGGCGAGGCGACGTTCCCGGTCTCGGTGTTCGTGGTCAAACGGGGCGGCATGGTCGCCATCTGCGCCGGCACCAGCGGCTTCAACCTGACCATGGACGCCCGGTTCCTGTGGATGCGCCAGAAGCGCGTGCAGGGGTCGCACTTCGCCAACCTGATGCAGGCCTCGGCCGCCAACCAGCTGGTCATCGACCGCCGTGTCGACCCGTGCCTGTCGGAAGTCTTCCCCTGGAACGACATCCCCGCCGCCCACGAGAAGATGCTGGCCAACCAGCACCTGCCGGGAAACATGGCCGTGCTGGTCTGCGCGCAACGGCCCGGCCTGCGGACGTTCGAAGAAGTGCAGGAGCTGAGCGAGGGGTAGCCTCAGGGCTCCCCAACGGCGCCATTGCCAGCCGCGCCCGGCCGACGCACAGTCGCTTCCAACAAGTGTTTGGCCAGAGAGCCTGGGGAGTGCGTGATGGGTGTCGGGGGTAAGGTCGCGCTGACGGCCGTGGGTCTGGTCCTGGCCGTGACGGCCGTGGTCGCGGTGCGGACCGCCACTTTCAAGGCCCCGGCCGTGGTCGATCCCGCCAGCGTCAAGCTGGCCGCCGCGCGTCCGCTGGACGTCAACAAGGCCGCCAGCCATCTCGCCGAGGCCGTCCGCTTCCAGACCGTCAGCCACCAGGACAAGGCCGAGGATCAGCCAGCCGAGTGGGACAAGCTGCATGCCTGGCTGCAGGCGACTTATCCCGAGGCCCACAAGGTCATGACCCGCGAGGTCGTGGCCGAGCACACCCTGGTCTATACCTGGCCCGGCTCGAACCCCGCCCTGCCGCCGATCGTGCTGATGGCCCACCAGGACGTGGTGCCGGTCACGCCGGGCAGCGAGGGCGCCTGGACCCATCCGCCGTTCGACGGCGTGGTCGCCGACGGCGCGGTCTGGGGCCGGGGCTCGATCGACGACAAGGGCTCCCTGGTCACGCTGTTCGAGGCGATCGACGCGGTGGCCGCCAGCGGCTTCAAGCCCGTGCGCACCGTCATCGTGGTCAGCGGCCATGACGAGGAGGTGCGCGGCGTCGGGGCCCGCGCCGCCGCGGCCCTGCTGAAATCCCGAAACATCAAGGCCCAGTTCGTGCTCGACGAGGGCATGGCCGTGGTCGCCGACCATCCCGTCACCGGCAAGCCCACCGCCATCATCGGCACGGCCGAGAAGGGCTATGGCACCATGAAGGTCGTGGCCCCGGCGGTCGGCGGCCACTCCTCGGCCCCGCCGGCCGACGGCGGCGGCGTGGTGACCCTGGCCAAGGCCGTGCAGGCCATCGACGCGCACCAGGCCCCGATGAAGTTCCAGGGTCCGGGCGCGGACATGCTGAAGGCCATCGCCCCGCACGCTTCGCCCGTGGTCAAGGTCTTCGCGGCCAATACCTGGCTGTTCGCGCCGCTGCTGGTGAAGGTCACGGCCAAGACGCCGGCCGGCGCGGCCATGCTGCACACCACCATCGCGCCGACCATGCTGAAGGGCTCGCCGAAGGAAAACGTCCTGCCGCAGGACGCCACCGCCTGGATCAACTACCGCATCGCGCCGGGCGACAGCTCGGCCAAGGTGATGGCGCGGGCCAAGGACGCGGTCGGCAAGCTGCCGGTCGAGCTGAGCTGGACCAAGACCGACGAGCCCTCGCCGATCTCCTCGACCAGCTCCGACGCCTGGAAGACCCTGGCGGGCCTCGCCGCCGACGAGAGCAAGGCCCCGGTCGTGCCCGGCCTGGTCACCGCTGGCACCGACAGCCGCTACCTCGGCGGCGTGGCCAGCGACGTGTACCGTTTTCAGCCGCTGGTGCTGAAAGTCGACGAGACCAAGATCATCCACGGCACCGACGAGCACATCAGCCTGGACAATGTCGGGCGAATGGTGCGCTTCTATCAGCGCCTGGTGGAGACCGCCGCGTCGCGGTGACGTCTCCTTCTGGCAGGGACGTGTTCGGGGGAACACGGTCGGGGGACTTGGCGGAAACAAACCGCCCACAACTTTGGCTGTCGCCTTCCCGAGCCTGAGTACGGCTGTCGCATTGGCGTGCGACATCGCGCCTTGGTTTGCAGCGTTCACCCAACCGCTAGAAGCGCCCCATGCCCGCCGACGACGTTCCGCTCCTGAAAGCCAGACCGACGGCCAAGCCGCCGATCGACAAGTTCGGCGAGGGCTTCGTCTGGGACGCCTGGTATGTCGCCGCCCTGTCGCCCGACCTGAAGCCGGGCAAGATGGACAAGCGCGAATACCTGGCCGAGCCGGTGCTGCTGGGACGCACCCGCGCGGGCGAGGTCTACGCCATTCGCGACATCTGCCCTCACCGCGCCGCCGCTCTGTCGGCTGGCCGCGTGCATCGCGAGGCCGACGGGACCGACAGCGTCGAGTGTCCCTATCACGGCTGGCGCTTCGGGCCGGACGGCGCCTGCAAGTCGATCCCGTCCCTGACCGCCGACAGCGATTTCGACATCTCCAAGGTTCGGGTGCGCAAGTATCCCACGGTCGAACAACAAGGCCTGGTCTGGATCTGGATGTCGTCGGACCCCCGCTTCGACGGCCAGCCGCCGGAGCCGCCACCGGTCATTCCGGGCGTCGTGGGCGGCAAGCCCAAGCTGGTCGACCACCTGGACTACGACATCCACATCGATCACGCCGTGCTGGGCCTGATCGACCCGGCCCATGGGCCGTTCGTGCACCAGCAATGGTGGTGGCGGACCAAGACCAGCCAGCACGAGAAGAAGAAGACCTTCTGCCCGTCCGAGGCCGGCTTCACCATGGTGCGGCACGAGCCGTCCAAGAATTCCAAGGCCTACGCCATCCTGGGCGGCGAGCCGCTGACCGAGATCACCTTCCGCCTGCCGGGCCTGCGCTGGGAGCATGTGACGGTGGGCGACAAGCAGGTGCTGGCCCTGTCGGCCATGACCCCGATCAACGCCGGCAAGACCCGGATGAACCAGATCATGTGGTCGGATCACTGGGCCTTCACGGCGCTCTATCCGATCATCCGCGTGGCGGCGCGGGCTTTCCTGCGTCAGGACGGGGCCATCGTCGCGGCCCAGACGCCGGGGCTGCGCCAGAACCCGCCGCTGATGTGGGTGGGCGACGCCGACCAGCAGGCCCGCTGGTACCACCAGTGCAAGCGGGAGTGGGCCGCAAGCCGGAAAGAGGGCCGAGCGTTCGTCAATCCGGTGAAGGACCAGACACTGCGGTGGCGGACTTAGGGCAGGTTCGGCCTCTCTCAAATCCGTTCTCCCCGGCGAAGGCCGGGGCCCCGATACAGCCTGAGCGTCTGGGGTGATCGCGCCAACGGCCTCGTGTACGTCTCGGCTCCTGGTGGGTTCGATCTGGGCCCCGGCCTTCGCCGGGGAAACGGAGGTGGGGCATGGTGACGAATCTAGCGATCTACCGCCACCGCCTCCTCACCAGCCTCCGCACCCTGCCCGCCCCGCGCGGCTGGGCGTTCTGCCTCGCCGTCTCCGCCGCCACCCTGGCGCTGATGATGGCCATCGGCTTCGTCACCGGCCTCTACCGGCTCCAGCCGACCGAACCCGGCCTGGCTCCGCGGATGCTGGTGGTGTTCTTCATCCCCGCGCTCGGCGAGGAAATCCCCTTCCGGGGCCTGCTGACACCCGGCCCCAACGAGAGCGCTCGGCCGAGGCTGGAGATCGCCGTGTCCACCGGCCTCTACACGCTCTGGCACGTCTTCGAGGCGGTGACCTTCCTGAAGTCCGCCGCCTCGGTTTTCCTGCGCCCGGACTTCCTGCTGTGCTGCGCCGTGCTGGGCTTGGGCTGCGCGGTGATGAAGCGCCGGACCGGCTCGATCTGGCCGGCCGTGATCCTGCACTGGGCGCTGGTGGTGATCTGGCAGACCTGGCTCGGCGGGGTTAGCGCGCTGTCCTAGGCCCGACACACGAAAAAGCCCGTCCGGTCATGGGGGCGACCGAACGGGCTCTCTTCGTGGCGCGGCCAGAGGGACGGAGCGGACGCGCCCCGAAACTCAGACCTCTTTAGGCGCGGTAGACGTACGCGCTGCTGACGTAGCCGACGCCGACGCCGTCCTGGCCGACCAGGATCCACTTGCCGTCGCCGGTGCGGCCCAGGGCCTGGAAGGTCTCACCCGAGGCGACCGCGCCCAGGCGTTCACCGCGGGTCGAGGCGGCGGCGCGCAGGTTCAGGGTCGAACGGGCGACATACTTGCCTTTGGTCGCGACCAGCGGAGCGGCCTGCACCGTCTGGGCGTAGCGATAGCCGCCCGACTTGTAGATGCCGCCGACCTCCTGGGCCGCGTCCTTCTTCTGCATGCCGCAGCCGACCGCCGAGCCGGCGCCAGCGCCGACCACGGCGCCGATGGCCGTGCCCGTGCCGCGATCACCCTTGCCGGCGATCTTGTTGCCGGCCAGAGCGCCCAGCAGGCCGCCCACGACCGCGCCGACTTCCTGCTTGGAGCCCGAGGCCTTGCAGCCGACGACGCCGGCGCTGGCTTGCGGAGCGGCGGCCAGCGACAGAGCGGTGGCGGCGGCGCCCAGGGTCAGGGCGATGGTCTTGATCTTCGTGTTGATGGTCATGGTCGTAAGTCCCTTTTGAATGTCTTCGGGGTCAGCAACCCCGTGAGACAGACCATGACAGGGCGAAGCTGAACGGTTGCGCGGACAGCTTCAGCAGATTTCGTTCATGTTGAAAAAAGTTGGCGAGGCGGCTACAGGCCGCGCCCGCGACGACCTCAAGCCCTCAGGAGAAGCTGGCGATGATCCAACCTGGCGCGTCCTTCAAGGACAACCTTCAGCGGTTGCCGCCCATCGAAGGCGTTCAGCGCGTCGACCTCATCGACGCCCAGGGCGCCGTGGTCGGCACTATCGAGAACCAGCCGGGCAAGCAGGGCTCGGTGGCCGTCTATCAATATCTGAAGCAGACCTTCGGCGCCCTGGATGAGAAAGCGGCCCAACATGGCCTGGCCGTCTTCGCCGAGCACACGACGGATGCGCGCCAGCGTCCCGGCGCGCATCCGAATATCGACCGCCTGCTGGTGATCGCCGCCGGCGGCGCGCCACTGACGATCCAGATCGCCTAAGCGCCCAGGGCGTAGGGACCGCTCTTGTCCAGCGCCGCCTTCCAGGCCGGGCGCGCGTGCATCCGCTCGATCCAGGCGGCCATGTGCGGGTACTCCGGCAGCTTGCCCATGGCCTTGGCGACCTCGGGCACGAAGCTCATCTGGATGTCGGCGCCGGTCAGGGTGTCACCGACGAAGAACTCGCGCCCTGCCAGATGCTTGTCGACGAAGGCCAGGTGGTTGGCGATCTCGCCCTGGATGCGCGGGTGCAGCGGCGCGCCGGCCTCGCCCAGGCGGCCGACATACATGTTGAGCAGAAGCGGCAGCATGGCCGAGCCCTCGGCATAGTGCAGCCACTGCTGGTAAACGTCGTAGTCGGCGCTGGCGGGAGCGGGCGCCAGCCGGCCGCCGGCGTGGCGGCGAATGACGTAGTCGATGATCGCGCCGGACTCGATGACCACCTGCCCGGCGTCCTCGATCACCGGCGACTTGCCCAGCGGATGCACATCGGTCAGCGACGGCGGCGCAAGGCGCGTCTGCGGATCGCGGGTGTGCTGGACGATCTCGTAAGGCAGACCCAGCTCCTCCAGGAGCCAGAGGATCCGCTGCGAGCGCGACTCGTTGAGGTGGTGGACCTTGAGCATCGGACTCCCCGTTTTGTGATCGTTATGCTGCAGCGCGGCATTGCTCGCAGGTGCGAAATGCGCCACGGTGAAAGAAAACAATTGTTTGGCTTAAAACACCTGTTTGGCCAAGGGGAGCAAGCCATGACCACGACGATCGCGCGGGACAACGCCGAAAACCTCGTCCTCCCGGGACTGACCGGCCTTCTGCGCGAGGCCGCCGACGCGGCGGGGCTGTTCGTGGCCGAGGCCAAGCCGCCGGTGCTGGCCCATATCGCCCCGGATGGCGGCAAGATCGACCGCAAGCTGGCCGACGTCCATCAGCACCGCGTCCATGGCTATGGCTGGTACGCCGCCTATGCCGAGCTGCTGAACCAGGTCGCCGGCTGGGCCGAGCGGCTGCGGGACGAGGGCCGGTTCGGCGAGATCGAGGCCCTGCTGGCCCAGCTGCTGTTTTCCGAATACTGCGCCCAACTGGTCGGCGGCGTGCCGATGAACCAGGGCGAGATCGTCCGCCCGGCCCATCTGGTCGAGGACCGGGCGGTGCTGAACCGGCTCTATTCCAACGGCCTGATGAAACTGATGGTCGAGGGTGGGACCCAGGCCGTAAAGACCCGCATCGCCCAGCGCCTGGCCGAGGCGCGCGGTCGCCCGACCCTGGAGCAGACGGGCCTCGAAGAGACCTTCGAGATGATCCGCGACCAGTTCCACGCCTTCGCCGAGGAAAAGGTCACCCCCTTCGCCCACGAGTGGCACCTGAAAGACGAGCTGATCCCGGTCGAGCTGGTGGAAGAGCTTGGCGCGCTGGGCGTGTTCGGCCTGACCATCCCCGAGGAATATGGCGGCAGCGGCATGGGCAAGACCGCCATGTGCGTGGTCTCCGAAGAGCTGTCACGCGCCTGGATCGGCGTCGGCTCGCTGGCCACCCGCTCGGAGATCGCCGGCGAGCTGATCCTGACCGGCGGCACGGACGCTCAGAAGGAATATTGGCTGCCGAAGATCGCCAGCGCCGAGATCCTGCCGACCGCCGTCTTCACCGAGCCGAACACGGGCAGCGACCTCGGGTCCTTGCGCACCCGCGCGGTGCTGGACGGCGAGAATTACGTCGTGACCGGCAACAAGACCTGGATCACCCACGCCGCCCGCGCCGACGTCATGACCCTGCTGGTCCGCACCGCCCCGGCCACCACCGACTATCGCGGCCTCTCGATGCTGCTGGCCCCCAAGCCGCGCGGCACGGATGAGGCCCCCTTCCCCGCCGACGGCATGACCGGCGGCGAGATCGGGGTGATCGGCTATCGCGGCATGAAGGAATACGAACTGGGCTTCGACGGCTTCACCGTGCCGGCCGAGAACCTGCTGGGCGGGGTTCCGGGCCAGGGCTTCAAGCAGCTGATGGCCACCTTCGAGAGCGCCCGCATCCAGACCGCCGCCCGCGCCGTCGGCGTGGCGCAAGCCGCGCTGGAGACCGGCCTTGGCTATGCCCTGGACCGCCAACAGTTCGGCCAGGCGATCTTCGACTTCCCGCGCGTGCACAACAAGCTGGCCATGATGGCCGCCGAGATCATGGGCGTGCGCCAGCTGACCTACTACGCCGCCCGCCAGAAGGACGAAGGCAAGCGCTGCGACCTTGAGGCCGGCATGGCCAAGCTGATCGCCGCGCGGGTCGCCTGGGCGGCGGCGGATAACGCCCTGCAGATCCACGGCGGCAACGGCTTCGCCATGGAATATGTGGCCAGCCGCCTGCTGGCCGACGCCCGGATCCTGAACATCTTCGAGGGCGCGGGCGAGATCCAGGCCCAGGTGATCGCGCGCCGTCTGCTGGATGGTGGGAACTGAGGCTTAGCGCCCCTTGCCGCCTCCACGAGCATCAGCTTAGCGTGCCTGCCTCACGCCGAAGGATCGCCCATGCTCGCCACGACCCGCCGCACCGCCCTTGTCTCGGCTCTCGCCACGGGCGGCCTCGCGGCGTTCGGCAACCGGGCCTTCGCGCAGGACACCGGCGCGGTCGGGGCGGCGGTCGACAAGTTCGCCCAGGAGGTGATGGCGGCCTTCCCCGACCAGCCGGGCCTGGGCGTCACGGTGGTCGAGAACGGCAAGGTCACCCTGGCCAAGGGCTATGGCGTCAAGCGCCTGGGGACAGAAGGTCGGGTCGACGAGAACACCGCTTTCGGCATCGCCTCCAACACCAAGGCCATGACCGCCGCCCTGATCGCCATGCTGGTTGAGGAGGGCAAGCTGGCCTGGGACGCGCCGGTCACCCAGTACATGCCGTCGTTCCAGATGAGCGATCCGGTCGTCACCAAGCTGATGACCGTCCGCGACCTGCTGGTCCATCGCAGCGGCCTGACCCTGGGCGCTGGCGACCTGATGATCTGGCCCTCGCCCACCCACACCCGCGCCGACATCGTGGCCGGGCTGAAATACCTGCCGATCGGCGGCCAGTTCCGGGGCGGCTACGCCTATGACAACGTCCTCTATGTCGCCGCCGGCGTGCTGATCGAGACCGTCACCGGGCAGAAGTGGGAAGAGGTCATCAAGACCCGGATCTTCCAGCCGCTGGCCATGAACGACACCGTCTCCAGCCCGGCCCTGGTCGACCGCGCCCACCGCGCCGAGCCGCACTGCCGCCTGGGTCCGCCGGTGCGGGGCCTGGGCCCCCAGACCGTGCTGCCGTTCGACGGCAGTTTCGACGCGGCGGGTCCGGCCGGCGGGGTCAATTCCACGCCCAAGGACATCGCCCAGTGGCTGATGGTCCAGCTGGGCCTTGGCCTGTCGCCCAACGGCAAGCGCCTGTGGAGCGAGACCTCGGCCAAGGAAATGTGGAAGCCGCAGACCATCACCAGTTCGACCGATGGTCCGACCACGGAGAACCCGGCGCGGCCGTCGATTCAGGCCTACGCCCTGGGCTGGTTCGTGCAGGACCATCGCGGCGAGCGGCTGCTGTGGCACACCGGGGGCCTGGCCGGCTTCATCTCCTATACGGGCCTGCTGCCGGGTCGGAAGTCCGGCATCATGGTGATGACCAACGCCGAGGAGAACCCGGTCCTGCGCTCGCTGCGCTACGGCGGGCCGGACCGCCTGCAGGGCCGTAGCGACTTCGACTGGATCGCCTCGTCCAAGCGCGTCCAGGCCCAGGCCGACGCCGATACGATCCGGGACGCGGCCAAGGCCGCCACGCCGTCGTCTGGCGCCAAGCCCAGCCTGCCGCTGAGCGCCTATGCTGGCGTCTATCGCGACCCCTGGTACGGTACGGTGACGATCAAGGTGGTCGGGAAGGGTAAGGCGCAGGGCCTGCACGTGGCCTTCGACAAGACCCCGCTGCTGAAGGGCAAGCTAGAGGTCTTCGACGGCGAGACCTTCAAGACCGTGTTCGACGACCGCACCCAGGAGGACGCCTTCTTCACCTTCGACCTCAAGGACGGCAAGGTCGTCTCGGCCCTGGTCAAGGCGGTCTCGCCGCTGGCCGATTTCAGCTTCGACTATCAGGATCTGAGGCTGACGAAAGAAGCCTAACCGCGCTCGGAGCGCCGCATCCCCTCGAACATCGCCTGGTAGGCCGTGAGCTGGCGGCCTTCCTCGATCTCTTCGGGTGTCTCGGCGCGGACGCTGGTGGTGACGACGATGTCCTGGCCGGTCGGCAGGCGCACGACGCCGGACTGGTTGGGCGGAAGCTCGATCGAGGCGGTGAGCTCAGGCCGGAAGCTGCGGCCCAGACTGACCGTCACTAAAAGACGCTCGCCCTGCTGGACCACGCTGGTGAACAGCGAATAGCGGCTGCCTGCCCGCTCATAGGCGCCCTTGCGATAGAGCCGCTGCGAGCCGAAGGCGGTGAAGTCGGCCCACAGGCGGGCGCCGTCGGGCGCGACGCCGCTGGCCACCACCCGCACCGCCAGACCGGGCTGGACCCGCGAGCGGTCGGCGACGGCTTGGATGATCCGGGCTCGTCGCATCTGCATCGGCGGGGCGATGACGACGGGCGCCGGCTCGGCGACCGGCTCCAGGACAGGCTCGGCCACGGCCACCAGGGTCGGGGCCGCGACGGCGCGATGCGGCGAGCCCGTGGGCGCGCGCGGCGCGACCGGGGCCGGGGACGGACGCGGCGCCTGGGGAGGCGGTTCGACGAAGCGCGGCGGATCGACGGCCATCACCACGTCCGGCGGCCGCGAGGCCCAGACGGCCGAGGCGCCGCCCACGACCAGCAGGGCGATGCAGGACAGGCCCGCCAGGCGGCGGCCCCGGCTGGGCGTGCGGCGCGACAGCAGCTTCACGCGCTGGGCCAGCGGGTGGGTCGCCCAGTGGCAGCCCAGCGGCAGCGGACGGATGGCCAGCTGGGTCTTCAGCATGGCCTCGGCATAGGCGCGGCGGGCCTTGGGATAGGCGGCGACCACGCCGGCGTCGCAGGCCTGCTCCTGGTCGATGCGCAGCCAGCGTCCCATCACGTGGACCGCCGGGTTGAACCAGTGGATGCAGGTCGCCAGGGCCATCAGGGCGTTGATCGGCGGATCGCGGCGCTTGAGATGCGCCTGTTCATGGGCCAGCACCACTTCCCGCTCGCGGGGGGTGTAACGGCGCTCGAAGTCGTCGGGGACCACCACGCGCGGCCGCAGCACGCCGACCACCGCCGGCCCGGCCTTTCCCGCGCGGGCGGCGCGGGCGAACTGGACCTGGTTCCAGACCAGCCAGGCCAGGCTGGCGACCATGCCCAACAGCCACAGCCCGGCCAGATAGGGCCGGATATCGACCGGCGCACGGGCCAGGGTCTCCGCCGACAGGACCGAGGCCCGCCCTGGCTCGACCGAAGCCGCCGGAACCCTGACCGTCAGCACCCGCGTGGGAAGCAGCATGGCCAGCCCGGCCAGCGGCGGCAGGCTCCACAGGCCGTACGCCACCCGCGCTCCGAACAGCCGCCGCGCCGGCAGGCGCAGAACCATCACCGCCGCGACCGCGACGGCCAGGGCGAGGTTCAGGTTCAGCAGGTCCGCGAAGCGCTCAGCCATCGTCGTCGATGTCCGCGATCAGGTCCCTCAGCAGCTTGACGTCCTTAGGCGTCAGCGCCCGGTGCTGCGCGAAGTGTGCGACCAAGGGCGCCACCTCGCCGCCGAAAAGGCGATCGACCAGGTTCTGGCTCTCGGACTGCACATAGTCGTCGCGCGACACCAGCGGCCGATAGAGATAACCGCCCGCCTCGCGCGCACCGGCGATAGCGCCCTTCTTCAGCAGGCGCGTGATCAGGGTCTTCACCGTGCCGGGCGCCCAGCCGTGAGCCTCGCCCACCTGCGCCACCACGCCTTCGGGCGTCAGCGGACCGCAGCGCCACAGCGCTTCCATGACCTGACTCTCGGCGCCCGAAATCCGCACGCGCCCACTCCATTACCGAAATTACATTTGTATTTTACGCGAGAATACAGCTGTATCCTAGCCTAGTCCGTCGCTGACGCCAGCGACCTAGGGGGGAATTTCGCAGTGCCTGTCGGTATCGTCTGGATCGCGTTCGCCGCCCAAGCCGCCGCCGCGGCCTCTCCCGCCGCGCAACCGCCCGTTTCCCAGGCGCCGGCCGCGAAACCCTCCGCCGCCAAGCCCGGCGACGGCGCCAATGGCGTCAGCGCCGTGACCATCACGGCCGACGCTCCGGCGGTGCGCACCTCGATCGACCGCCGCAGCTACAGCGTCGCGGGCGATCTGGCCGCGCAGTCGGGCGGCGTCGCCGACGCCCTGCGCAACGTCCCTTCCGTGGAGGTCGACGTGCAAGGCAATGTCAGCCTGCGCGGCGATCCCAACGTCACCATCCTGATCGACGGCAAGCCCTCGGGCCTGTTCAGCGGCGACGGGCGCGGCCAGGCGCTGCAGCAGATGCCGGCCGAGCGCATCGACCGCGTCGAGGTGATCACCAACCCCTCGGCCGAGTTCCGCGCCGATGGCACGGGCGGGGTCATCAACCTGATCACCAAGAAGGCCAAGGGCTCGGGTCGCACCAGCTCGATCCGCGTCACCGGCGGCGACCACGGCCGCGGCGGGCTGTCGGGGAATATCGGCTACAACAGCGGCAAGCTGTCGGCTTCGGGCGATATCAACTACCGCCGCGACGTGTTCGACCAGGTCGACTACGAGCGCCGCCAGCAGGCCAGTCTCGACAGCGAAACGCGAGGTTCCACCGACTTCGACATCGACGGCGTGACCAGCCAGGGCACGGTCGACTACGACATCTCCGACAAGCTGCGGATCGGCGGCGAGGCGCGGCTGTCGCGCTTCAACCTGGCGCTCGACAGCACGGCCGACACCACGCGAGAGGACGCCGCCGGCGCGCTGGTCCAGGCCTATGGGCGCGACCTCTCGATCCGCCAGAAGCGTGAGAACGCGGCGATCGTCAGCAGTTTGCGCCGCAAGTTCGACGGCGAGGGCCACGAGCTGTCGCTGCGGCTCAGCTACGACGTCACCGACGACAATCGCACGCGGACGGGCCACACCTTGGCGACCGCGCCGAGCGCCTCCAGCGCCTACGATCAGCAGCGGCTGGGCTACGACACCCGCCAGACCGACCTCAAGGGCGACTATGTCCGGCCCATGGGTCCGGGCCAGACCCTGAAGCTGGGCTTCGACCTGCAGTTCGACGACAACGCCTATGAGAATGTCGGCCTGAGCGGCGGCGCATTGAGCGGCCTCGCCATCGATCCCGGCCTGACCAACACGTTCTTCTACGAACAAAAACTGAGCCAGGCCTATGTCACCTACGAGCGCCCGCTCGGCGACCTGACGATGCTGGCCGGCCTGCGCTACGAGCAGTCGAAGCTGGATCTGACCTCGACCGGCCGCGAGACCGACAACGACACCACCCGGCTGATGCCCAGCCTGCACCTGTCCTACAAGCTGAACGACCAGCAGAAGCTGACCGCCAGCTATAGCGAGCGCCTGCAGCGCCCCGGCCCGTTCGACCTCAATCCCGTGCCGTTCCTGCTGGACCCGCTGAACTACCGGGTCGGCAACCCGAACCTTAAGCCGCAGCAGACCCACTCGTTCGAGCTGGGCTGGCAGTACCGCAGGGCGCCGGTGATGGCCCTGGCCACTCTGTTCTATCGCGAGAACGACAAGGTGGTGACCGATGTCGTGACGGACCGGGGCGGCGGCGTCTTCGTCACCACCAAGGCCAATGTCGCCCAGACCCGCAACGGCGGCCTGGAACTGGTCCTGAACGGCAAGCTGACGCCCAAGCTGACCTACAACCTCAGCAGCACCCTGTTCTGGGCGCAGCTGGACGGCTCGAACCTTGGCTTTACCGACAAGCGCAAGGGCACGACGGTTCAGGGCCGCGCCAGCCTGAGCTGGCAGGCCACGCCCAAGGATCTCCTGCAGATCAACGGCGTCATGGTCGGCAAGCGCCTGACGCCGCAAGGCTACGCCATGCCCTTCGGGGGCATCGACCTGGGCTATCGCCACAAGATGAGCGAGCAGTTGTCCCTGCTGGTCTCCGTCCAGGACGCCCTCGGCCTCTACCGCGACAAGCAGGTGATCGACACGCCCTCGCTCAAGAGCCTGGTGGTCCGCGACCCCGACGCCCGCAATATCCGCATCACCCTGGCCTGGACCTTCGGGACCGGCAAGGGCCGCAAGGATCCGGGCTTCGAGTTCCAGAATCCGGGCGCGGGACCGCAGTAGGAGAAGGCGTTCAGCGCCAGCTGATCGCGGCCTGCTGAACCGTCGGCGTCTGGGCCAGGGTCACGACGTCGGCGCCGTCGAGGCTGCAGCGGCCCCGGCCGTCGGCGCTCATCACGCAGTCGACGCGCCGGGAGAAGGCGGCGGCCATCAGGATCTTGCGGTCGATCGACGCCCCGCCATCCAGCCGCACCAGCACCCAGTCGGAAGGCTTGGGTCCCAAGGCGACGCAGATCACGCCGGCGGCGGGAACGTCGAGGACCGGTCCAGAGACGGTCTCGCCCGCCATGGCCCGCGCCGAACAGGCCAGGGCCGGCGTCGCGGCGAGAACCGCGAAACCCGCCAGAAGGGCGGCGAAAAGGACTGCGGACGAGGTGGTGACGCGCATGCCGACGCTCCTGGCTGGCGCGTTAACAATTCCTGACAGGCGGCCCTGTTCCCGGCGCGCGGACCTTCGGCGTCCTAGCGCGGCTTCCAGCCCTCGGCGATCACCCCGATCTGCTTGTCCATCACCGCCGACATCTGGGCCGCCGGCAGGTTCCCGCCGGCCGCCGCGGCCATGCGGTAGTTCCAGGCGTACGAGGCCTTCAAGGTGTCGACGATGAGTTGCGGCTCGAGATCGGGGCGCACCTCGCCCTTGCGCACGCCCTCTTCCAGCACGTCGAGCAGCATCTGGTTCAGGCGCGGATTGCGCCCGTAGGGCGTGACGCCTGGATCGTTGTTCGGATTGTACGAGGCCGCGACGTGGGCGAGGAACAGCTTCACCCGCCGCGTCTCGTACTCGTAGTGGATGGCGAAGATCGAGCACAGCTTGTCGGCCGTGCTGCCGCGCAGGAACGGCACCACGCGGTCGAACTCCGCATAGAGCTCGGCAAGACGGTGGTCCATCACATGGCTCAGCACCTCCGCCTTGGAAGCGAAGGTCGTGAACACGCTCCCGACGGAGACCCCCGCGCGCTCAGCGATGGCGCGGATGGTCGTCTCATCGTAGCCGACCTCGTTGAAGAGGTCCCTGGCGGCTTCGAGCACCCGTTCCCGGGTCGCCGCCTTCTGGTCAGTTCTTACGCCCACGCACGTCCCCCTCGAACACGCTAGCGTCGCTGTTACAAAGGCGCTCCGTTCCCCCGAACGGAGCGCCCAGTTTCGTTCGTCAGGCGCGAGCGCCCGCGAAGATGACCTTCAGTTGATCCGAAAGCCGCGCCAGCAGAGCTTCCACCGACCAGCCGTCGTAGACGGCGCGGCGATAGTTGGCGACATACACGTCCCAGCTCATCTCAGCCAAGAGCTTGGCGTCGATATCTTTTTTAAGCTGGCCTTGGTCGATGCCACGTTGCAGGGCGTCGGCGATCAGGCGGAACAGGTGCTTGATGTCGTTGCGGGCGCGACGCTCGGCGGCTTCCGAGCGAGTCCAGGACACCGCGATGCTGGCGCGCAGCAGCGGCAGTTGCTCGACGTGGAAGCCGTAGGCGACGCCGAACAGGCCCAGCAGGGCTTCATCGACGGTCTTGGCGTTGCGCGAGGCCTGGGTCATCTGGGCGTAGACGACTTCGTAGTCGGCGGTCAGGATTTCTTCGAACAGCTCCGACTTGTCGGCGAAGCTGGCGAACACGGCGCCGGTCGACATGCCGGCCGCCTGAGCGATGTCACGGATGGTCGCGCCTTCGTAGCCGCGCTCGCTGAACAGGCCGCGGGCGGCGGCCAGGACGCGTTCACGGGTGCGCTGCTTGGCGAGGGCCCGGCGGGTCAGCTTCACCGGAGAGTCGGTGGCGGACTCGATGTTCACGGACACAAAGCTCATGCGGCGGCCTCCAGGCGGGCGAGAGCCGCTTCGGCGCGCTTCTCGAATTCGATGCAGTACTCGTCGACGACATTCTGAAGGACGTCGGCGTAACGACGGGCCAGTTGACGGCCATCCTGCGCGGCGTCGCGCAGGTCGGTGATCAGTTGATGGACTTCGGCCAGGGCATCTTCGCGATCGGACGCGGAGAGCGCAGCGTTGGTCGAGAGCAGAGTGCTCTGGGCCATTGCAGTTAACTCCTACCCCCGCTGGGGTGAGTGAAAAGCGTTGAACGATCCGCGGTGGGGGAGGTTGATCATGTTCAACGAACGCGCACTGAGAAATAGGAAGCGGGCGCAATAACGCTAGGGGCGCGCCATTGCAACCGCGAAAACGAACTCAAATCCCCGAACAAGGGGCGCGGGATATAGATATGGGAGCGCTCTCAAAGCGTCACTGCGACAAATCCGCTCAACGAACAAGTTCGCCGAATTGACTCATCGGACCGAGGTCATCGAACCGAGTCGCCGTTCGCGGCGGTGACCGCCCCGCGCTTTCCAGCTGACGCCCCCTTATGGCTCCGGTCGCTATGGCGCGGCTTGACGCAACGCCCTATTCTCCGAGGCCATGAGCCACCTGTTCGATTTCCTCGTCCCAGCCGCGCTATTGGCGGTTCTGCTCGCCTTGGCCGCGGGGCTTTACGCCCTGTTTCGCGGCGGCGACTTTGGCCGTTCGTACTCCAACAAGCTGATGCGACTGCGGGTGCTGCTGCAGTTCATCGCCATCATCGTGCTGGTCGCCGCCGCGTTCTGGTGGCGGCGTGGCGGCGCGTAGCTAAGCTGCTTCGCCGAAACGGAACCCGCGACGAATGGTCACGCTCAATCGCATCTATACCCGCACCGGCGACGGCGGCTCGACGCGCCTGGCCACCGGCGCGCCGGTCAGCAAGGCCTCGTTGCGGGTCGAAGCCTATGGCGGGGTCGACGAGACCAACGCCACGATCGGCGTCGCGAGACAGCACACCAGCGCCGATCCGGCGCTCGACGCCATGCTGGAGCGGATCCAGAACGACCTCTTCGACCTGGGCGCGGACCTGGCCACGCCCGAGCAGCACGGCAAGCCCGAATGGGAGCCGCTGCGCATCCTCGAAGGCCAGGTCGAGCGGCTGGAGCAGGAGATCGACCTGCTGAACGGCGAGATGGAGCCCTTGACCTCGTTCGTGCTCCCCGCTGGGTCGCCGGCGGCGGCGGCCCTGCACGTGGCGCGCACCGTCTGCCGCCGGGCCGAACGCGCCTGCGTGGCGCTGTCGGAGACGGAGGGCGAGATCGTGGGAAAGCCGGCGATCAAGTACCTGAACCGGCTATCGGATCTTTTGTTCGTCGCCGCGCGCTGGAGCAACGACAAGGGCCGCGCCGACGTCCTTTGGAAGCCCGGCGCGACGCGGTAGAGCCTACTTCTTCGCCGGAGCGGCAGGGGTCGCCGCGGGCGCGGGCGACGCGGGCGCCTCGCCATTGATCGGCGGCACGTTCAGCGGGCGGCGCGTCAGGGTCTCGATCGAATAGACCCGCCCGCACTTCATCCACTTGCCGGCCCAGGGACGACCCTGCTCCTCGCACTTCGCCTTCGGCCATACCCAAACGACGTGGTAGGTCAGGGCGGCGCCGCTCAGCAGCACGAACAGGCCCAGGAAGATGTACTTCAGGCGGGTGAAAGTCTTGTTCATGGGCGCTCTTTAGAGCCTGTCCGTTTCTGATGGAACATCAGAAACGGACAAACAGGCTCTAACACTTAGAGATGGAGCGTGGCGGCCGCCGAAACCGCTCACACTTTCGGCTGCCACGCTCGCCCGCCTTTCCGCACGTAAGGGAATTGGCTCAGCCGATGCGGCCGACCCGCGAAGCGCTTAAAATCGTACAACCGTTTGAACCATACCCGACTTTACGCATTACGCTTACGCAAAGGGAAACTTGCATTGCGGCGCCGAAGCGGTAAGTCGGAGGCCAAGCATGGATAAAAAGCAGCCTGGAGGCGGTGGAAACCGATGAAGGTCCTAGTCCCGGTCAAACGGGTTATCGATTACAACGTCAAGGCCCGCGTGAAGGCGGACCAGACCGGTGTCGACCTTGCGAACGTCAAGATGTCGATGAACCCCTTCTGCGAGATCGCGGTCGAAGAAGCCGTGCGCCTCAAGGAAAAGGGCGTGGCGACCGAGGTCGTCATCGTCAGCATCGGTCCGGCGCAAGCTCAGGAAACGATCCGCACGGCCCTGGCCATGGGCGGCGATCGCGGCGTCCTGATCACCACCGACGCCGATCCCGAGCCGCTGGCCGTGGCCAAGCTGCTGGCGGCCGTCGTGGCTGAAGAAAATCCGAACCTGGTCCTGATGGGCAAGCAGGCGATCGACGGCGACAACAACGCCGTCGGCCAGATGCTGTCGGCCCTGCTCGGCTGGCCGCAGGCGACCTACGCCTCGGCGATCGAGGTCTCCGGTTCGACCGCCAAGGTCACCCGCGAAGTCGACGGCGGCCTCCAGGTCCTGGACGTCGACCTGCCGGCCGTGATCACCGCCGACCTGCGCCTGAACGAGCCGCGCTACGCGTCTCTGCCCAACATCATGAAGGCCAAGAAGAAGGAGATCGCCAGTAAGGCGGTCGCCGACTACGCGGTCGACATCGCCCCTCGCCTGAAGGTGGTCAAGGTCACCGAGCCGGCCAAGCGCTCGGCCGGCATCAAGGTCGAAACCGCCGCCGATCTGGTTTCCAAGCTCAACACTGCGGGGGTGCTGTAATGGCTGTTCTCGTCGTCGCCGATAACGACAACGCGCACCTGCGCGATGGCACCCACAAGACCGTCACCGCCGCCCTGAAGCTGTCGGGTGACGTGGACGTGCTGGTGCTGGGCAAGGGCGCCAAGGGCGTGGCCGACGCGGCCGCCAAGATCAGCGGCGTCCGCAAGGTGCTGCTGGCCGAGAGCGACGCCCTGGGCCATGGCCTGGCCGAGGCGCAAGCCGACGCCGTCCTGGCCCTGGCGGGCAACTACGATGCGATCCTGGTGCCGGCCACCTCGGGCGGCAAGAACTTCGCCCCCCGCGTCGCCGCCAAGCTGGACGTCGCCCCGATCAGCGAGATCGTCGAGGTCGTCTCGGCCGACACCTTCACGCGCCCGATCTATGCCGGCAACGCCCTGGAGACGATCCAGTCGTCGGACGCCAAGAAGGTGATCACCGTTCGTCCGACCGCCTTCGCGGCGGCGGAAGAAGGCGGCTCGGCCTCGGTCGAGACCGTGGGCGGCGCCGATGCGGCCAAGACCCGCTTCGTCAGCGAAGAGATGGTCAAGTCGGATCGTCCGGAACTGGCCGCGGCCAAGATCGTCGTCTCTGGCGGTCGCGCCATGGGCTCGGCCGAAGAGTTCCAGCGCGTGATCGAGCCGCTGGCCGACAAGCTGGGCGCCGCCGTCGGCGCCTCGCGCGCGGCCGTCGACGCCGGCTACGCCCCGAACGACTACCAGGTCGGCCAGACCGGCAAGGTCGTGGCCCCGCAGCTCTACGTCGCCATCGGCATCTCGGGCGCCATCCAGCACCTGGCCGGCATGAAGGACTCCAAGGTGATCGTCGCGATCAACAAGGACGCCGACGCGCCGATCTTCCAAGTCGCCGACTTCGGCCTCGTGGCCGACTACAAGACGGCCGTGCCGGAACTGATGGACGCCCTGACGGCGGCGGGCAAGTAAGTCCAGCCCCCGAGCATCGCGAGAATGCGAAAGGCCTGGAGAGCGATCTCCGGGCCTTTTTGCTAGGCGGCGCCGGCGCTCAGCGCGCCAAGGTTCCCTCGGAAGACGGGCGGGATCGGAGGTAGAAGACCGCTACCCGATCTTTTTCTTCTTGCCCGCCTTGCCCAACGCGGCGGTGAGATGGCGCCGGATCTCGGAGACCTGCTGGTCGCTCAGACAGCGTTTGGGCAGCGGATTCAGGATACTGTCGCTCTGGAACAGCACCAAGATGAGGTCATCCTCCAGCCAGCGCGTGTAGTCGCCCCAGGCGAGGCGATTGTGGCCCGTCAAGGCGCTGATCTCGATGCCGCTCTCGTCCCAGGTAAAGGTGACCTCGTCGCTCAGGCTTTTCTGCTGGGCCACGATGCGCTTGGCGCGCCGGGGAAGCGTCACGGTCTCTACCACGATGTTCATCGTCGACAGGAAGACGGTGAGCAGCGGCAGGACAGGATCTTCGAGCAGCGCACTCCAGCCAAAGTCGACGAGATTCCGCCAACTGCCCCACAGGTATAGCGCGATCAGGACGATGGGCATGAACCGCGACAGTTGGACGGGGAAGCTCTTGCGGCGCTGAAGACGCCAAGCGGCGAGCAGATCTTGAGGCGCTAGCTTGACGGTCGTGGACGACATGATGACTCGCGGGAAAACCTTAGGCTGCAGACCTAGCCGACCACATCGTCCTCGCCAAGCTTCCCTCAAGCCGCACGCGCCAACCGCATCGGCGCGATATCCGCCACCGGCACAGCCAGCCCCCGCATCGTCGCTCGCACAGCAACGTCGAGCGGGGTGCGGGGCTCCTCGCCGAGGAAGGCGATCAGGCGGCGGTTGTCGAGGCGGACGGGTTCGCGCCAGAACGGCCTCATCTCGGTCAGTTCGCGAGAGGTCTCGTTGAACAGCCCCGCGATCGGAACCAAGCCCCAGGGCAGGCGGAACACATTGGGACGCTTGAGACCCGCCGCGCGGGCGATGGCGCTGACCATGGCGGTCCCGTCGGCGTCCCAGACCCCACCGAAATGGAACCGGGCGAAGGCCGGCAATTCGGCCTCGCGATCGGCCAGGCGCGCGAAGGTCTCGCCCACGTCGGGCAGATAGGCCCAGGCGTGGCCGACGCCCTTGTCGCCCGGATAGAGGATGGTCTTCACCGGCTTGCCCGGCGTGACCATGCCCGAGGCGAACCAGCTGTTCGCTGTCGAGCGCGGCCCAAAATAGTCGCCGGCCCGCAGGATGAGCGAGCGCACGCCGCTGGCGGCGGCGGCTTCGAGCCGGGCCTCCATCTCGACGCGGATCTTGCCCTTGCGGGTGAAGGCGCGTTGCGGCGTGGTCTCGTCGATCAGGGCGTGGGCGGCGGGATCGTAGTTGTAGATCGTACCCGGCAGCAGGATCCTCGCCCCGCTGGCGCGGGCGGCGGCGATGCTGTTGTCGATCATCGGCAGGACCAGTTTCTTCCAGCCGCGATAGCCGGGCGGGTTGACCGCGTGGACGATGATCGACGCGCCCTTGGCCGCGGCGACCACGGCGGCGCGGTCCATCACGTCGCCCTGTATGTACTCGAAGTCCGGGCGCGTGGCCTTGCTCAGGTCGCGGACCAGGGCGCGGACGGTCCAGCCGCGGCGGACCAGGGCGGCGGCGGCTTCTCCGCCCGCGCCGCCATTGGCGCCGAGGACGAGAGCGATACGGTTGGGGGTGGTCATCGGGCGTCTCCGTGAAGGTCGATGACCGGAAGATGCGCCGCGCATCTCTTGATAGAAATTGCCGAGAATGATTGATCGGCCTATCAGAAATGAATGAGCCTGGATCCGCCCGACGCCGTTGACTGGGAGCGCCAGCGCGCCTTCCTGGCCGTGATCGACACCGGCAGTCTGTCGGCCGCCGCTCGCCGGTTGGGCGCGGCCCAGCCCACGGTGCGGCGACGGATCGAGGACCTGGAGGCCCAGTTGGGCGTGGCCCTCTTCACCCGCTCACCCTCGGGCCTGACGCCGACGGCGCTGGGCAAGGACCTGGCCCAGCACGCCCGGGCCATGGCGCTGGCCGCCGCCTCCCTGGCCCGCGCCGCCTCGGCCGAGGCGGGCGCGGCCTCGGGCGCGGTGCGGATCACCGCCAGCGAGGTGGTCGGCATGGAAGTGCTGCCGGCGATCCTGGCGGCGTTGCGCGAGACGCATCCGGGCCTGGTGTTCGAGCTGGCCTTGAACAACCGCAGCGAGGACCTGCTGCGCCGCGAGGCCGACATCGCCGTGCGGATGGTGCGCCCTACCCAGGAGGCTCTGGTCGCCAAGCGGGTCGGCGCCATCAGCCTGGGGATGTTCGCCCACAAGCGCGTGCTGGACGCCTGGGGCCGGCCGACGACCATGGAACAGGCGCGCCGGATGCCGCTGATCGGCTACGAGAGCGAGACGATCGGCGTTCGGGCGGTCAAGGCCATGGGCCTTGGCGTGGATCTGCGAGTCGAGGATTTCGCCTTCCGCACCGACAACGACGTGGCCCAGCTGGCGGCGATCCGGGCGGGCCTGGGCCTGGGCATCTGCCAGGTCGGCCTGGCCGCGCGAGACCCGATGCTCGAGCGGGTGATGACCGACACCTTCGTCATCGACCTGGAGACCTTCGTGGTCACCCACGAGGACCTGAAGGACGTCCGCCGGGTCCGGCTGGTCTTCGACGCCCTGGTCGAAGGCTTGACCCGCTACGCCAAAGTCGGAATATAGTTTAAACTGTACGATTTTCCACCTAAAGTGGACCCGCGATTCGTCCGATCGTGTTGGAGGCGCCCGCGGCGCGTTAAGTGTATGGAGTAGCGATGGTGGCCGGCGTTTCCGATAGCTTGGCCCTGTCCAGCCTGCCCGCCGCCCGCATCGCCGCGCTGAGCGCCGCGGCCCTGGCCGAGGCTCCGCCGTCCGAATTCGCCAAGCTGACCAAGGCTCAGGTCGCGGCGATCTCGGCCACGGCCATAAGCGGCCTGACCGCCGAGCAGTTCGCCAGCTTCAACAAGACCCAGCTGTCGGCGCTGACCACCACCCAGCTGCCGCGCCTGTCCTCGGCCGTCGCCTTCAGCGCCGACCAATTGAAGCTGCTGAACGCCGCCCAGGTGCAGGCCCTGTCGGGCACGACCATCGCGCGGCTCAGCACCACGGCGCTGGACAGCCTGGCCCTGACCCAGATCGTCGCCCTGTCCTCGACGGCGGTCTCGGCCCTGTCGCGCGAACAGGTCCAGAGCCTGTCGCTGGCCCAGGTGCGGTCCCTGACCCCAGCTCAGCTGCGGCAGCTGCCCGCGTCCGACATCGGCGAATTCAGCAACCAGCAGCTATCGTCCCTCAGCGCCACCCAGATCGGCGGCCTGACCCAGACACAGTTCGCCAGCCTGTCGGCCGATCAGGTCGGAGCACTCAGCCCCGCCCAGTTCGCCGGCCTGTCGGTCGCGACTCTTAAAGGCCTGAGCGCCGACGCCATCGCCCTGACGACCCCCGAACAGTGGGCCGGCGCCAGCACCCTGCAGATGTCGGCCCTGACCGCCAGCCAGCTCAAGGCGCTGGGCCCCGAGCGGATCGCCGCGCTGAAGCCAGCCCAGATCCGCAGCCTGCCTTCCGCCGAGATCGGCCGCGCCGGCGCCGATTTCCTGAACCAACTAACGCCGGCCCAGATCGCCGGCCTGACCGGCAACCACACCGGCGGCTTGTCCGTGACCGCGGTCGACGCCCTCAAGCCTGAACTGCTGGCCGCCATGGACCCCGTGGCGATCGGCGGACTGTCGGCCACGGCCTTCTCCAGTCTCGACGCCACCCATGTGGCCGCGCTCACCGCCAGTCAGATCGCCCGCTTGCGGACCGAGCAGTTGAAGGGCCTGAACGGCGACGACTTCAACGAATTCACCCGCGCCCAGCTGAAAGCCTTCACCGCCGCCCAGATCCGCGAACTGCCCCCCGAACGGCTGGCGGCGTTGTCGGACGAGGACTTCGCCGCGTTCACCCCGACCCAGATCAAGGCGCTGCTGCCGCTGCAGGTAAAGGCGCTGTCGACCAGCGATCTGGCCGCCATGACGTCCGAGCAGGTCGGGGCCCTGACGTTCGACCAGATCGGCGCCCTGTCGGGGACGCAGTTCGCGACGCTGCGCGGCGTCGCCTCCCTCACCAGTCTTCAGCTGAAGGGCGTCACGGCCACGCAGATGAAGGTGCTGACGCCCACCGACATCGGCCGGCTGACCACCACCGAGGTGGCCGCGCTGAGCGCCACGCAGATCGGCGGCCTGACGCCCGAAGCGCTGTCGGCCCTGGACGCGACCCAGACGGCCCGGCTCAACGTCGTGCAGATGCGCGGCCTGACGACCACCCAGCTGAAGGGTTTGACGGACGGCGACGTCGCCGAGCTGAGCGCCGCCCAGATCGGCGCCCTGGACGGGACCCAGGTCGGCGTCCTGGTCCCGCACCTGTCGGCCACGGCCGTCAGCGTCTTGGGCAGCACCCAGGTCGGCAAGATGTCGACCACGGCGCTGGACAGCCTGAGCGCCGCCCAGATCGCGGCCCTGGGCGCTGCCCAGCTGCGCGGTCTGACCACCGACCAGATGGCCGGTTTGCCATCCGACATCGCCTCGAACCTGACCGCCACCCAGCTGGGCAGCCTGAACGCCAGCCAGCTGGGCGCGCTGTCGGTGACCAATCTGGGCCGCCTGAGCCCCGAAAGCTTGCGGCAATTGACCAGCGCCCAGTTGCGCGGCCTGACGTCGACGCAGCTGAAGGGTTTCGCCACGACGATGTTCGGCGTCCTGGCCCCCACCCAGATCGCCGCCCTGACCGGGATACAGCTGGGCGCCCTGAGCCCGGAGACGATCGGCAATCTCAACGCCACCCAATGGGCGGGGCTGGCGGTCACCCAGGTTCAGGGCCTCACCGCCACCCAACTGAGCGGCCTGGACGCGACCGACCTCACCTATCTCGACACCACCCAGTGGACCGGCCTGCGCGCCAGCCAGCTGGCCGGCCTGAGCGGCACGGCGGCGGCGGCGATCGAGACGGAGCGTCTGCGCCTGCTGACCCCTGCCCAGATCGGCGGCCTGTCGGCGACCGCCTTCTCGGCCCTGGACGCCGCGCGCGTCGCGGCGCTGACCACCACCCAGATCGGCGGCCTGAACGCCACCCAGCTGCGCGGCCTGACGCCCGAGGATATCGGCGAGTTGAGCACGACCCAGGTGGGCGCCATCGCCGCGTCGCAGCTGGGCGGTCTCTCGGCCACGGACGTGGCGGCCCTCAAGCCCGACCAGCTGGCCGCCCTGAGCACCGCCCAGGTCCGCGCCCTCGTCCCGTCGCAGATCTCGGCCCTGCAATCGACCCAGCTCGGCGGCCTGTCGGCCACCCAGCTGGCGGCGCTCAGCTCGATCCAGGTCGGGGCCCTGGCCAGCGACGCCCTGCCGGCGCTGAGCGCCACCCAGGTGTCGGGATTCACCTCGGCCCAGCTCGCCGGCCTTTCGACCACCCAGGCGGGAAGCATGACCGGCGACCAGCTGGCCGCCCTGGCCATCACCCAGGTCGGCAGCCTCTCCAGTTCGTTCCTGTCGGCGCTGACGCCCACGACCTTCGCCGCGCTCACCGCCACCCAAGTCGCCCGCCTGTCGGCGGCCCAGGTGCAGAGCCTCAGCACCACCCAGATCGCCAGCCTGTCGACAACCGACTTCGCCGAGCTGTCCGCCACCCAGGTCGACGCCCTGACCCCCTCACAGCTGGGCGCGCTGTCGACGACCAACATCGGCGGCCTGAGCACCACGGCCATCGCGGACCTGACGGCCGCCCAGTTCGCGGGCCTGTCGCCCACCCAGCTCGCCGTGTTGCCCGACAGCGTCTTCAAGGGCCGCCTGCCGACGCTCAGCGCCACCCAGATGGCGGGCCTGTCGGGCGCGTTCATCGCCAACCTGACCTCGACCGAGGTGGCCAACCTGAACCCGACCCAGCTGGGCGCCCTGTCGCCCACGGCCTTCGCGGCCCTGGGAACCTCGCGCCTGACCAGCCTGACGACCAGCCAGATCACCGGCCTGTCGACGAGCCAGGTGGCCAGCCTCGACGCCACCGCCTTCGGGGCCCTGAGCTCCTCCCAGATGGCCGTGTTGTCCGGGACTCAGATCGGCGCGGTCAGCGGCGAGATTCTCTCGGCCCTGGACGCCACCCAGTTCGCGCGCCTGACCACCGCCCAGGTGCGCGGCCTGACGACCAGCCAGATCGAGCGGTTCAGCAGCGCCGACATCGGCGAGTTTACCGCCACCCAGATCGGCGCTCTGGGCGTCGGCCAGCTGGAAGGCTTCTCGGCCGCCGACATCTCGGCCCTGAACATCACCCAGGTGGCGGCGCTCTCGGCCGGCCAGATCTCGGCTCTGACGCCGGTGCAGGTGCGCGGCCTGACCCCCGCCGACATCGGCGAGTTCAACCGCACCCAGGTCGCGGCCCTGACCAACACCCAGATCAGCGCGCTGTCGCTGGCGGCCGTGAACGGCATGAGCGACGACCAGTTCGGCGGCCTGTCGGCGACCCAGGTGCGCGGCTTCTCGGGCGAGCAGTTGACGGCGTTCGGGGCCGAGGGCCTGGCGCGGCTGTCCGGCGCCCAGCTGGGAGCCCTGACCACCACCCAGGTCGGCCAGTTGCCGGCCGTGGCGATCCGCGCCCTCACCGGCGCGCAGATCGGCCAGATCATGCCCAGCCAGATCTCGGGCTTCACCAGCGAGCAGATCGCCGCCTTCAGCCCCAACCAGCTGAGCGGGCTCTCGCGGGCCCAGGTCAACAAGCTCACCGCCGCCCAACTCGACGCCATGAGCGCCGCGCAACTGGAGGCCATCGGCCTCTAAGCTTTGGCGCGGGGCTCCGTGAAGCGGCTCCCCCAGGACCTGTTGTCCGGCCGACGCGGACGCAAACAAAAGGCCCGCCGGATCGCTCCGTCGGGCCTTCGGTTCGTCCGGAAGCTCCGAAGAACCTTAGTCCTTGGCGCGTTCCTGATACGAATTGTCTTCCGTCAGGATCACGACCCGGGTGCCGACCGTGATGTAGGGCGGGACAGTCGTCTTGACGCCGTTGCTCAGCAAGGCCGGCTTGTAGGACGACGAGGCGGTCTGGCCCTTCACCGACGGTTCGGTGTCGACGATCTCGAGGATCATGGTGCGCGGCAGTTCGATGGCGATCGGCACGTCGTTGTGCGTCGACAGCTGCACGATCATGTTTTCCTGCAGGTAGGGCGCGGCGTCGCCGATCACGTCCTCGGTGGCCACGACCTGGTCGAAGGTTTCCGGGTTCATGAAGTGATAGCCGTCGCCGTCCTGGTACAGGAAGGTGTGGTCACGTTGGTCGACGAAGGCGCGCTCGACCTGCTCGGTCGTGCGGTAGCGTTCCGAAACCTTCACGCCATCCGAGATGCGGCGCATGTTCAGCTGGGTCACCGGGGTGCCCTTGCCGGGGTGGATGTTGTCGACCGTCAGGACGACGTAGAGCTTGCCGTCCATGTCGACGACGGCGCCTTTGCGGAGCGAGCTGGCTGCGACCTTCACTTAAATTCCGTCCTTGGAAGAAAGCGCGCGCGAGGCCGCGGGCGCGATCATGCTATTGATCTGTGTTCGCCCTCCTATAGCGATCGGGGCGAAATCTCCAGCTTCTTCGGTTTCTGTCCTTGTCCCAGACCTCTTCCCCGTGGTGGCGCGCAGGCGTCCACGCCGACCGCCGCCCGTTCCTGCTGGCCCGCAACCGCATCACCAAGGCGTTCCGCGCCTGGTTCGAGGCCCAGGGATTCGAGGAGGTCGAGGCCGCGGCCCTGCAGGTGTCCCCTGGCAACGAGGCCCACCTGCACGCCTTCGCGACGCAGGCGCTGACGATCTCTGGAGAGGCCAGCCCGCTCTACCTCCACACCTCGCCGGAGTTCGCCTGCAAGAAGCTGCTGGCGGCGGGCGAGGAGAAGATCTTCAGCCTGGGCAAGGTCTGGCGCAACCGCGAGCGCGGGCCGCTGCACCATCCCGAATTCACCATGCTGGAATGGTACCGGGCCGGCGCGCCCTATCAGACGCTGATGGACGACTGCGCGACCCTGCTGGCCCTGGCGGCCGAGACGGCGGGCGCCAGGCGCTTAAACTTCCGGGGCATGGTCTGCGATCCGTTCGCCGAGCCCGAGCGACTGTCGGTGGCCGAGGCCTTCGACCGCCACGCCGGCGTCGATCTGCTGGCCAGCATCGCCGCCGATGGCGCCACGGACCGCGACGCCCTGGCCGAAGCCGCCCGCGCCGCCGGCATCCGGGTGGCCGATGACGACGGCTGGGCCGACGTCTTCAGCCGCATCATCGTAGAGAAGGTCGAACCGCGCCTGGGCGAAGGTCGCGCCACGGTGCTGTGCGAATATCCGATCTCGGAAGCGGCCCTGGCCCGGCCGAAGGACGCCGACCCGCGCGTGGCCGAACGGTTCGAGCTCTATGCTTGCGGGGTCGAACTGGCCAATGCCTTCGGAGAGCTCACCGACCCGGCCGAGCAGCGTCGGCGGTTCATGATCGAGATGGACGAGAAGGCCCGCATCTACGGCGAGCGCTATCCGCTCGACGAGGACTTCCTGGCCGCCCTGGAGCACATGCCAGAAGCGTCGGGATCGGCCCTCGGCTTCGACCGCCTGGTGCTCCTGGCCACCGGCGCGCGACGGATCGAGGACGTGGTCTGGACGCCGGTGGCGGAGGGCTAATTCACCCGCTGATGGACCACGCCGTACGGGTCAGCGTGGACCCGGCGCCAGGCCGGATCCTTGTCCAGCAGCGCCACCACCGGATCGTCCGGCGTGAAGATCGTCCAGGCCACGTGGTAGTCGGCCAGCAGCTTGCGCAGCGCGACGGGGTCGGGCTCGACGGCCTGGAAGTAGCGCCGACTGAAGGCGTCGCCGTACATGTCGGCGCGCCCGTCGATGAAGGGCTTCACGCCCTTGTAGATCAGGTAGCCGCCCAGGCCGTAGCCGTTGAGCACCGGCTGAATTCGCAGCTCGGCCGGCACGCTGTCCAGCGCCGTGACCGGACTGTTGAGGCCGTCGACGCGGTGCTGAGGCACGGCCAGGCGCGCGCCCAGCAGCAGGACGCAGACGACGCCGAAGCCGGCGAGCAGGGCCCGCGAGGGCTTGGGGTTGGCCGGCTCATGGCCCAGCGCTTCGGCCAGAGGGCCGGCCAGCAGCAGCGGCGCGACGGCGGCCAGGACCAGCTGATGCCGCACGTGCTGCAGGCCCATGAACAGCAGGCCCAGCAGCAGAAGCAGCCGGAACGTCGGGATCTTCACGCCCCGGCCCAGGCAGACGAACAGGGCCGCCAGCAGCACCATCGCGAAGGTCGAGAGGTGCGAGAAGTCCTCGGCCCGCCACTCGGTGATGTGCGGCAGCACCGCCATGCTGGTCACCTGGAACGGGAACAGCAGCGCCGCCGGCCCGTGCGGCGTGATCGCGGCGCAGACCAGGCTGGCCAGACCGAACAGGCCCCAGCCGCGCAGCACCTTCAAGCGGTCGGCGTCCGGGGCGGTCAGGGCCTCCAGGCCGAAGGCGCCGGCGACCACCAGGCCGAACACCCAGCTGCCGTGCAGATTGGCCCAGAGGATCATCAGCGGGGCGAACCAAAGGCGCGGCGCCCGGTTTTCGTCACGGGCGGCCAGCATCTCGATCGTCCAGGCCACCAGCAGCGGCAGCATGAACAGATGCGGCCGCGCCAGCAGGCTGCCGCTCATGCAGGCCAGGGCCAGCACGGTCGTCGTGATCAGGGTCAGGCCGCCCAGTTGCAAGGACAGCCGGCGGACCAGCATCCAGGTCGCGCCGCCGACGGCGATGGCGAACAGCGCCGTCACCCCGGCCCAGCCGGCCAGTCGCGCGGCCAGGGCCATCAGCGCCTCGGACAGCCACTCGTGCGCCACCCAGGGCCGACCGGCCTGGGTGTAGGAGAATATGTCGTGATCGGGGACGCGGCCGTGGGCCAGGATCCATTCGCCCGTGGCCATGTGCCAGTAGGTGTCGCCGTCGTTCAGCACCTGGGGCAGAAACAGAAAGACCAGCGCCATGACCAGGGCCGCCGCGAGCGGGACGATGTTGCGTTCCTGGATCACGATGGTCCTCTCTCCTTCCGAAACAGGGTTAAGGGCCAGAGCTGAACAGACCCGTAATTTGCCTCGGGCCCGGAAATCCCGCATATCCCCGCGCCTCATGCCGCCCCCCTCTTCGACCTTGGGGAAAACCCTCCGCGACGCCCGGTCCCTGACCGAGGCCGGACTGGTTGCGCCCGAGCGCCTGCCGGCGCTGGAGGCGGTGGCCGCGCGCTATGCGGTGGCGATCACGCCCGCGATGGCCGAGTTGATCGATCCGGCCGACGCCAACGATCCGATCGCCCGTCAGTTCGTCCCCTCGCCCGAGGAGCTGATCAGCAGCCCCGGCGAGGACGGCGACCCGATCGGTGACGCCGTCCACAGCCCGGTTGAGGGGATCGTCCATCGCTATCGCGACCGGGTGCTGCTGAAGCCGACCCACACCTGCGCGGTCTATTGCCGGTTCTGCTTCCGCCGCGAGATGGTCGGTCCCGAGGGTCTGGCGAACCTGACTCCGGCCCAGCTGGACGCCGCCGTCACCTATATCGCCGGCCGGCCGGAGATCTGGGAGGTCGTCGTCACGGGCGGCGACCCCTTCGTGCTGTCGCCCCGCCGCCTGGCCGACCTGATGGACCGCCTGGAGGCGATCCCCCACGTCAGGATCATCCGCTTCCACACGCGCGTCCCGGCCGTCGATCCCGAGGCCGTCACCGACGGTCTGGTCGCCGCGCTGAAGCGCTCGACCAAGACCGTCTATGTCGCCCTGCACGCCAACCACGCCCGCGAACTGACCCCGGCCGCCCGCGCCGCCTGCGCGCGGATCATCGACGCCGGCATCCCGATGGTCAGCCAGACGGTGCTTCTGCGAGGCGTCAATGATGACGCCGACGTGCTGGCCGAGCTGATGCGGGCATTCGTCGAGATGCGGATCCGGCCCTACTACCTGCACCATGGCGACCACGCCCCCGGCACCGCCCATCTGCGCACCACCCTGGCCGAGGGCCAGGCGATCATGAAGGCCCTGCGCGGGACGGTCTCGGGCCTGGCCCAGCCGACCTATGTCCTCGACATCCCCGGCGGCCACGGCAAGGTCCCGGTCGGACCGAACTACGTCGCTCAAGGACCAGACGGGAGCGCTATCGAGGACCCGGAGGGCGTGGTCCGCGCCTATCCGCCCACGGCGTGATCTCCGCCTGACAACCCCGCCCACGTTGCATCGCAGCAAAGCCTTGGCGGCGCCACGGTTTCTCGTGCTAGAAAAGTCGGCACATCCAGGGCGCGGACACGCAGGTCCGGCGCGAATTCAAGCGAAGGCTTGGCTTTTATGAGTGAAATCAAGACGGTCGGCGTCATCGGCGCGGGCCAGATGGGGTCCGGCATCGCGCATGTCGTCGCCCTCGCCGGCTACGACGTGCGTCTCCACGACGTCTCGCGCGATCGGATCGACGCGGGCCTGGCCCTCATCGAGAAGAACATGGCCCGCCAGGTCGGCCGCGGTATCATCGACGACGACGCCATGAAGTCGGCCCTGGCCCGCATCTCGGCGGCCGAGGGCCTGGAAGCCATAGGCGCGACCGACCTGGCCATCGAAGCGGCGACCGAGAACGAGGAGGTCAAGAAGTCGATCTTCCGCGGGCTGCAGCCACACCTCGGTCCGGACACGCTGCTGGCCTCGAACACCTCGTCGATCTCGATCACCCGACTGGCCTCGGCCACGGATCGTCCCGAGCGCTTCATCGGCCTGCACTTCATGAACCCGGTGCCGCTGATGAAGCTGGTGGAGATCATCCGCGGCATCGCCACGGACGTCCCGACCTATGAAACGGCCGTGGCCTTCGCCAAGTCGCTGGGCAAGATCACCAGCAACGCCGAGGACTTCCCCGCCTTCATCGTCAACCGCGTGCTGGTGCCGATGATCAACGAGGCGATCTACACGCTCTACGAAGGGGTCGGCACGGTCGACGCCATCGACACGGCGATGAAGCTGGGCGCCAACCACCCGATGGGCCCGCTGGAGCTGGGCGACTTCATCGGCCTGGACACCGTGCTGAGCATCATGAACGTGCTCCACGAGGGCCTGGCCGACAGCAAGTATCGCCCCTGCCCGCTGCTGGTGAAGTATGTCGAGGCCGGCTGGCTGGGCAAGAAGACCGGCCGCGGCTTCTACGACTATCGCGGCGAAGTCCCGGTTCCGACCCGCTAAAGTCACCCGTTGGGGTCCAGCGTTTCGTCGGCGCGATCAGGATGCGCGCCGACGAACCGCCCCCACCCGCCTCCTGGGTTTCCGCACAGGAGAAGGCACTGGGCATGGCGCGCCTGTACCCCACCGGCGCGCGACATGCCCCTTGTTCTCGCGCGGCCTCGCGGCTCTGTCATTGACCGACGATCCACATTCTATTGCTCTGGAATTTTCGCCGGGATGAGTCTCGGCCGTTCGTCGAGGCTTCCGCGTGAATGAGCGTCTAAGTCGGGATCTATGGGTGCTGGACGCCCGCGAGCAGCCCGACGCCCTCGAACTCTACCGCAAAGCCTGCGCGCACCTGTTCGACATCACCCTGCTGTCGCCCGAGGCGGAGTTCCACAACCGGCTGGAAGGCTACCAACTGGGTCCTGTCGTCTTCGCGCGATGCGTCGGCGTCCCTCAACGGTTCGAGCGCAAGCTCACCCACATCATGGCCGACGCGACGGACACCATCATGGCGGTGCTGGATCTGGGGGAGAACATCTGGAGCGCCGACTACGATGGCCGCGAGGCCAGCAGCGACATGGGTGCGATCCGGCTGGTGGACATGGCGCGGCCCTACCACTCGACGATCCAGAGCCCCTACGTCACGCTCTACCTCATGATGCCGCGCGGCCTGCTGGACCCGCGGGCCGCGGGCCTCGACTTCCACGGCCGGGTGGTTTCGGAGGCCAGCCCGACCGGAAGGATGCTGGCCTCGCATCTGCGCGCCCTGTGGGAATCCATCGAGACGATGACGTCGGCGGAAACGCCGATGGCCGCCAAGGCCACGGCCGCCCTGGTGAGCGGTGTGATCCTGGCCTGCGGCGAACCGATGAGCGCCGATCCCCGCCCGCTGGAAAAGGTGCTGCTGAGCGCCGGCCAGCGGTTCGTCGAGCAACGGCTGGACGATCCCGACCTGTCGCCGGAGACGGTGCGTGAGCATCTGGGGGTGTCGCGCAGCCAGCTCTACAAGGTGTTCGAACCCGCCGGCGGCGTCAGCGCCTTCATCCAGCGACGGCGCCTGGACCGGGTCTTCGACGTGATCCTGCAGGACCGCGCCGAGCAGATGACCCTCGCCGAGGTGGGCTATCGCCACGGCTTCCGCTCGGACGCTCACTTCAGCCGCGCCTTCCGGACCCGGTTCGGCGTCACGCCCGGCCGCCTGCGCAACCTGGGCGAGGTGGCGCGCCAGGAGGGTCTGTCGGCCCAGGAGCGACCCGACGACGTCTTCGCCTGGCTTAAGGGTCTATAGCGGCAGCTAGCCCGCCCCCATCGCCACGGCGACGTGGTAGGTCACGAACGAGGCCAGATAGGCTAGGCTGGTCATGTAGACGAACATCACCGTCGGCCAGGTCCAGCCGTTGGTCTCGCGCTTGACCACGCCCAGCGTCGCCGCGCACTGTGGGGCGAACACGTACCAGGCCAGGAACGACAGGGCGCTGGCCAGCGACCACTGGTGGGACAGCAGCGAGCCCAGGGTCGTGGCGGCCGCGTCGCCGTCGCCGCCCACCGCATAGACGGTGCCCAGCGCCGCCACCGCGACCTCGCGCGCCGCGAAGCCCGGGATCAGGGCCACCGTCATCTGCCAGTTGAAGCCGATGGGGGCCATGACGGGCGCGATGAACGCGCCGATGCGGCCGGCGAAGCTGTAGTCGATAGCCGGCCCCGTCGCGCCTTCCGGCGGATAGGGGAAGGTCGACAGCACCCAGACCAGCACCATCAGCGGCAGGATGATCCGGCCGGCGCGGGTCATGAAGATCCGCGCGCGCGTCCACAGGTTCATCAGCACGTTGCGCGGCTCGGGCCAGCGATAGGTCGGCAGCTCCATCATGAAGGGCTCGACCGCGCCGCGCCAGAAGACGCGGCGGATAACGAACGAGACCAGCAGGGCGCTGACGATGCCGCCGGCATAGAGGCCGAACATGACCAGGCCCTGCAGCGACAGCACGCCCCAGACGGTCTGCTTGGGAATGAAGGCGCCGATGATCAGGGTGTAGACCGGGATCCGCGCCGAGCAGGTCATCAGCGGGGCGACCAGGATGGTGGTCAGCCGGTCTTCCTTGTTGTCGATCACCCGCGTCGACATGATGCCGGGGATGGCGCAGGCGAAGCTGGACAGCAGCGGGATGAACGCCCGGCCGTGCAGGCCCGCCCCGCCCATGATCTTGTCCATCAGGAAGGCCGCGCGGGCCATGTAGCCGCTGTCTTCCAGCAGCAGGATGAAGAAGAACAGGATCAGGATCTGCGGCAGGAACACCAACACGCTGCCGACGCCGGCGATCAGGCCGTCCGATATGAAGCTGGTCGCCAGCCCGGCCGGCAGGTGGGCGTTGGTCCAGCCGACCAGGGCCGCGAAGGCGCCGTCTATGCCGTCCATGACCGGCGTGGCCCAGGTGAACACCGCCTGGAACATCACGAACAGCAGGGTCATCAGGATCAGGACGCCGGCGACGGGGTGCAGCAGCACGTCGTCGATCTTGCCGGTGACGGTGTCCGGGCGCTCGGGCGGCTTCACGCAGGCCTTGAAGATGCGCTGGGCCTCGGCGTGGGCGGCGCGGATCTCGCCCGCCGTCGGCTCGCGCCAGACGTTCTCGGCCGCCATGCGGCGTTCGGCGATCAGCGCCTCGACCTTTTCCAGCAGCTCCGGCACGCCGCGCTTGCGGGTCGCCACCGTGGTGACGATCGGCGCGCCCAGTTCCGCCGACAGGCGCTCCAGGTCGATCCGCAGGCCCTGGCGCTGGGCGATGTCGTACATGTTGAGGGCCAGCACGAACGGCCGGCCCACCTGCTTCAGTTCCAGGACCAGGCGCAGGACGAGGCGCAGGTTTGTGGCGTCGGCCACGCAGATCAGGGCCTGTGGCGCCAGCTCGCCTTCCAGCTTGCCGACCACGGCGTCGCGGGTGACGACCTCGTCGGGGCTGCGGGCGCGCAGGGAATAGGTGCCAGGCAGATCCAGCACGCGCATCTGGCGGCCGGACGGCGTGGTCAGCACGCCTTCCTTCCGCTCGACCGTGACGCCGGCATAGTTGGCCACCTTCTGGCGGCTGCCGGTCAGGGCGTTGAACAGCGCGGTCTTGCCGGAATTGGGGTTGCCGACCAGAGCGACGCGGGCGGGCTCGGCGACCGAGGACTTCGAAGCGGTGTCGGAAGCGGTATTGAGGGTATCGAGAGCCAAGATATTAGCGTCCGTCGAATTTCACGGTGACGGCGGCGGCTTCGCGGCGGCGCAGGGCGACGCGCGTGTCGTCGACGCGCACGGCGATCGGGTCGCGGCCGAACAGGCCTTCGTGCAGCACCTCGATGGAAGCGCCCTCCACGAAGCCCATCTCCAGAAGGCGCCGCTCAAGCTCCTCCGCCACCACGGCCTCGGCCGCGCCGGACACGCCGGTGACCTTGACGATCACCCCGCGATCACCCCGCCCGGCGGTGGCCAGGGGACGCACGCCGGGGGTCTCGGCTGGGTGGAACGGGGAGGACAATGCGAACGCCTCGGACATAATGGCTCCGATTAGATTGCGAACGATTATCAGTCGAAGAGGCGAATGTCGATTCAACGATCCGCGCGTCTTGGGTTATGATGCTCCTTAAGGGCTGTTAGGACCGAATGGCGCAGGGTCGTTAATAGATTAGACTCTTGGCGCGCCGGTCGGTCTGATTGCGTCTTACGATTCGTGTGGGCGGATGATGCGTAGGCTGATGCTGTGGCTCCTGACGGGGGCTTATCTTTGTCTGGCTCTGATCGTCTCCCTCTTCCTCTGGAGGATGGGCGCGACCCCGGCTGTCGGCGTCTCGGCCTTCATCGGCAGTCTGGGCCTGGCCTTCGCCTTCCACGGCGTGCTGGGCCAGACCTTCCTGGCGGCCGCCTTGCGCGGCGACATCGACACCGTGCGCGAAGCCCACGCCATCCTCCTGGACCAGATCGAGAAGGTCGACGCCCGCGTGTCGGATCTCGTTGAGTCGGTCGCCGCCGACGCCCAGCGCCGCACCGAGGAGCTGTCGACGGAGGTCCACCAGCTGGAAGACCTGATCGCCGGCATGAACGACCGGCTGGAGCATCAGCTGAACCACCAGGTCGCCGCCGCCTCGGCCCGCAGCCACAATCTGGGACGCGAGCGCGCGCCGCACGCCAGCCACATGCTGCAGGTCGTGCAGGACGCCCTGGCCGAGAACCGCGTCGACCTCTACCTGCAGCCGATCGTCAGCCTGCCCCAGCGCCGGACCGTGTTCTACGAAAGCTTCTCGCGCCTGCGCGACGAGACCGGCCGCGTGATGATGCCGGCCGAATACCTCGCCGTGGCAGAGCCCGAAGGCCTGATGACGGCCATCGACAACCTGTTGCTGTTCCGCTGCGTGCAGATCGTCCGACGCCTGGCCAAGCAGGACCGCAAGGTCGGGATCTTCTGCAACATCTCCCTGGCCAGCCTGGGCGACGAGAGCTTCTTCCCGCAGTTCCTTGAGTTCATGCAGGCCAACAAGGACCTGGCCGGCGCGGTGATCTTCGAGCTGGGCCAGGCGGCGTTCGATCGCCGGGGTCCGGTCGAGGCCCGCCACATGGCCCGGCTGGCCAGCCTGGGCTTCAGCTTCAGCCTCGACAAGGTCAGCGACCTGGATCTGGACTTCCAGGACCTGGCCCGCGCCGACGTCCGCTACCTGAAGGTCGGCGCCCAGATGATGCTGGACCAGCTGGAAGAGCAGGACGGCAAGCTGGTCATCGCCTCGCTGCCCGACCTGAACGCCACCGACTTCGCCGCCCTGACCCGCCGCTACGGCATCGAGGTCATCGTCGAGAAGGTCGAGGCCGAGAAGCAGATCGTCGACATTCTCGACCTGGACATCGGCTATGGCCAAGGCCACCTGTTCGGCGAGCCGCGCGCCATTCGTGACGCCGTCCTGGCCGAGGCCGAGCCGCCGCAGGACTTCATGCGCGGGGCCCTGCGTCGCCGCGCCGTCGCCTGGTAGGGTCTTTCGACTGCTGACAGCTTTG
This sequence comes from Caulobacter sp. FV1ye6ST, assembly GCF_058681225.1. NCBI lineage: Bacteria > Pseudomonadati > Pseudomonadota > Alphaproteobacteria > Caulobacterales > Caulobacteraceae > Caulobacter > Caulobacter sp. FV1ye6ST. The sequence continues at coordinate 543,286 of NZ_CM178733.1, read as the reverse complement.
GGCGCCAAGCCGCAAGCTTCGGAATGACCGGGGCCGCGGCGCGGCGCACGATCTCCTCACGAAAGGAGATCCCCATGATCGCTGCGACCTATCCCAATGACGACGCGCGCTGGGACGCCATGCGCGCCAAGGATCGCGCCGCCGAAGGCGCCTTCTATATCGGCGTGCGCACCACCGGCGTCTATTGCGTCGCCAGCTGCGGCGGCCGTCCGCTGCGCCAGAACGTCGCCTTCCACGCCACGCGCGAAGACGCCCGCGCCGCCGGCCTGCGCGCCTGCCTGCGCTGCAAGCCCGACATCAACCGCGAGACCCTGCGCTCGGCGGTCGGCGAGACCAGCCTGGGCCTGGCTCTGGTCGCGCGTTCCGAGGCGGGCCTGCGCCTGCTGACCCTGGGCGATGACGCCGAGGCGCTGCGGCGAGACCTGGAAAAGCGCTTCAAGCATGCCCGGATCGCCTGGGACGCCGAAGGCCTCGCCGCCGACCTGAAGGCCGTGGCCGATTTGATCGACCATCCCGGCCAGGCTCCAGACCTGCCGATCGACGCTCAGGGGACCGAGCTGCAGAAGGCCGTCTGGGCCGCTCTGCGCGAGATCCCGGCCGGGCGGACCGCCTCCTACGCCGACATCGCCCGCGCCATCGGCCAGCCCACCGCCTCACGCGCCGTGGCCCAGGCCTGCGGGGCCAATCCGCTGGCCGTGATCACGCCCTGCCACCGCGTGGTCCGCGCCGACGGCGGCCTTTCCGGCTACCGCTGGGGCGTCGAGCGCAAGCGGGCCTTGCTGGCGCGCGAGGCGGCGTGACCCTCGCTCAGACCCGGATGGACTGGAGCCACATCGCCGCCGAGCTCGACGCGCGCGGCTGGGCCCTGACCGGCCCGATCCTGAAACCCGAGACTTGCCAGGGGATCGCCGACCTCTATCCGCAGGACGCGGGCTTCCGCGGTCGGGTGGTCATGGCCCGCCACGGCTTCGGGCGCGGCGAGTACAAGTATTTCAGCTATCCCCTGCCGGATGTCGTCCAGCGGCTCCGGCAGGGCCTTTACGGACCGCTGTCGACGATCGCCAACGCCTGGGCCGAACGCCTGGGCGAGAACCGCCGCTTTCCGGAAGCGCTGGACGACATGCTGGCCCGCTGTCGCGAGGCCGGCCAGGCGCGGCCCACGCCCTTGCTGCTGACCTATGGCCCCGGCGACTACAACTGCCTGCACCAGGACCTCTATGGCGAGCACGTCTTCCCGCTGCAGGCGGCGTTCCTGCTGGACGAACCGGGCCGCGACTTCGACGGCGGCGAGTTCGTCATCGTCGAGCAGCGGCCCCGGCAGCAGTCCGCGCCGCGGGTCGTGCCGCTAAGGCAAGGCGAGGGCGTGATCTTCGCGGTGCGCGAACGGCCGGCGGAAGGCGTGCGCGGCGTACATCGGCGCGTGCTGCGGCATGGGGTGAGCGAGGTGCGTTCAGGTCGGAGACGGACGCTGGGGGTGATCTTCCACGACGCGACCTAACCCAGCGGCGAAACCCCGAACAGCAGCCGGTGCAGGACGAACACGAACACCGCGTACAGCGCCGTGCCGGCGACCACCGCGATCACATCCGCGACCGGCCTGGTCACGACCGGCGCCGGCTCGCCGCGTCTCAGCGCCGAGATCAGGTCCGCGATCGCCCAGACCAGGAACGCGCCGAACAGCAGCGCCGAGGCCTGGTCGCCATTGGCCAGCAGGTGGCCGGCCGACCACAGGATGGTTCCCAGCAGCATCGGATGGCGCACGGTCGCCTTGATCCGTCCGACCGGCCCGTTCGATCCTGCCAGCAGCACGAAGGCTATCCACACCAGGCCCATCGCCGCATGGCGTCCCCAGGGCGGCGGATCATAGAGCCGCGGCGCCATCGGTCGGAACTGGATCCAGCCCCAGATGATCAGGCCCAGCCCCACCGCCGAGAGGACGGAATACAACCCCTTCCACCGCCCCGAATGGGCGGCGACCTGAGCGTTGCGGAACGGCGCGGCCAGGATCCGCGTGGAGTGGACGCCCAAAAACAAAGCCAGCCCCAGGATCAGTATCGTCATCGGCCCCTCCTCTTCGCCCGGAGGATAGTCACGGAACGCCGGTCTTCGAAAGCGTCGCCTTCTGGCCCTTGAATCCCAGCCCCTCGCGAACAGCTAAGGCGGGGGCGACATTGACGCCCGCCGCTTCACTCGGTACCGCCGTCGCCATGATGGACTTCCCCGCTGGCCTTTCCGCCCTTTCCGACCGCTATGACGTGGTCCTGTGCGACGTCTGGGGCGTGATCCACAACGGGGTGGAGAGTTTCCCGCAGGCGTGCGCGGCCCTGACCCAATGGGCTAAGACCAAGGGTCCGGTGGTGCTGATTTCCAATTCGCCGCGCCCGTCCTACGACGTGGTCGCCCAGCTCGACAGCCTGGGTGTGCCTCGCTCGGCCTGGCAGGGCTTCGTCACCTCGGGCGACGCCACCCGGGCGCTGCTGACGCCGCACACCGGGACCAAGGTCTGGAAGATCGGCCCCGAGCGCGACGGTCCTCTGTGGGCGGGCTTCGACCTGACCCTGGCCGGTCCCGAGGACGCCGACTTCATCCTGAGTTCGGGCCTCTATGACGACGAGAGCGAGGTCCCCGAGGACTATCGCGACCGCCTGAAGGTCGCCGCCGACCGGGGCCTTAAGTTCATCTGCGCCAATCCGGATCGTGTCGTGCAGCGCGGCGACAAGCTGATCTTCTGCGCCGGGGCCCTGGCCGATCTCTATGAGACCCTGGGCGGAAAAGTCGTCATGGCCGGCAAGCCCTATGCGGCGATCTACGACCTTGCCGTGGCCGAGGCGGCGCAGCTGCTGGGCCGTCCCGTCGATCGCGACCGGGTGCTGTGCATCGGCGATGGCGTGATCACCGACGTGAAGGGCGCCCACGACCAGAAGCTGGCCTGCCTGTTCATCGCCAAGGGCATCCATGGCGAAACGGCCGTCGGGGCCGATGGCCAGCTGATCCCGGAGGCCGTCCAGGCCCTGCTCGACGCCGAGGCCGTGGGCGCGACCCACGCCATCGGCGATCTGGTCTGGTAAGCAACAAGAACAAGGGGATCATGATGCAGGGCAAGTTTCTCGAAGAGCTGAGCGTCGGTCAGTCGGCGCAGCTGGTCCGCACCGTCGGCGAAGCCGACCTCGTCGCGTTCGCAGCTGTCACCGGCGACACCAATCCGGTGCATCTGGACGCCGACTACGCGGCCACGACCAGCTTCGGCGAACGCATCGCCCACGGCATGCTGTCGGCCGGCTACATCTCGGCGGTGCTGGGCACCACCCTGCCCGGCCCGGGCGCGATCTACCTGTCGCAGACGCTGAAGTTCAAACGCCCGGTCAAGATCGGCGACGAGGTCACCGCCATGGTCACCATCTCCGAAATCAACGCGGCCAAGGCCCAGGTCACGCTCGCCACCGTCTGCAAGGTCAATGGCAAGGCGGTGGTCGACGGCGAGGCCGTGGTCATGGTTCCGCGCAAGGTCGCCTGATGCCGCTCGAGATCGTCAACGCCTGGAAGAACCTCCCCGCCGAAGCGCGCGGCGCCGCCGTGGCGCTGGGCAATTTCGACGGCGTGCATCGCGGCCACCAGCAGGTGATCGCCCAGGCCGCCAAAGCCGCGCTCGCCGACCACACGCCGCTGGGCGTGATCACCTTCGATCCGCACCCGCGCCGCCTGTTCCGCCCGACCGAGCCGGCCTTCAAGCTGATGACCCACGCCCAGCAGGCCCGCGCCCTGGGCGGCCTCGGCGTGGATCTGCTGTATCTGCTGCCGTTCGACTTCGAGATGGCCAGCTTCGGCGACCGCGAGTTCGTCGAGAAGGTGCTGGTCGAAGGCCTCTCCGTGAAGCACGTCGCCGCGGGCTTCGACATCTCGTTCGGCCGGGGCCGCACCGGCAGTGGCGACCTCCTCAAGCGCTATGGCGAAGAGTACGGCTTCACTGTCTCGATCGCCGAGCCGGTAGCGAGCCGTGACGGCGAGAAGTTCTCCTCGACCGGCGTGCGCGACGCCCTGCGCAATGGTCAGCCCGATCAGGCCGCCCGCATCCTGGGCCGCCCCTTCGCCATCGAGGGCGTGGTGCGGCGCGGCCAGCAACTAGGCCGCCAGCTAGGCTTCCCGACCGCCAATGTCGAGGTCGAGGACTATGTGGTCCCCAAGCTCGGCGTCTACGCCACCCGCACCCGCCTGCCCGACGGCCGCGAAGTGCCCGGCGTGGCCAATCTGGGCAACAACCCCACCACCGGCATGGTCGAGACCCGGCTGGAGACCTGGCTGTTCGACTTCGACGAGGATCTCTACGGCCAGATCATCGAGACCGACCTGATCGCCTTCCTGCGCCCGGAACTGAAGTTCGACAGCCTGGAGCTGATGATCGAGCAGATCCACGAGGACGAGCAGGCGGCGCGGGCGATCGTGGCGCCGGGGTTCTGACTATTTCTCCTCCCCCGCCTGCGGGGGAGGAGAAACCCTTTCCCCTCCGCCCCCGCCCCGTTAACCTTGTTTAACGGCTGGGTGGGGACCGCATGCTCAAGGGGCGCAAGTACCAATATTTCGCGCGCGCCAGGCGGCCGGTGAAGGCGCGGGCGCACGAGATCCTGGCCTATCCCGAGGGCGCGCAGTTCGTGTTCGACACGGGCAAGGCGGTCGAGGTCGAGGGCGGCTATTGCGCCCTGCCCGACGGCGACCTGCTGGACGCCTATTCCAACGCCGTGGTCCGGGCGGTCGAGCGCGTGGGGCCCAGCGTCGTGCGCATCCATCCGATGCTGGAAGATCCCCGGATGTCCGGCGTCGGCTCGGGCTTCGCCATTGGTGAGGCCAAAGGGGTTGGGGGTAGCCTGATCCTGACCAACAGCCATGTGATCCAGGGCGCGAGCCGCTTCGTGGTCATCACGGCCGAGGGGCGCAACTTCACCGCCCGCTGCGTCGGCGACGATCCCGACACCGATCTGGCCGTCATCAAGATCGACCAGGCCGCCGACATCCCGGTGGCCCGGCTGGGCGACTCCAAGAAACTGCGGCGCGGCCAGCTGGTCATCGCCATCGGCGCGCCGCTGGGCTTCGAGGCCACGGTGACCACCGGCGTCGTCTCCGCCATGGGCCGGTCCTTGCGCGGCGAGCGCGGCCGGCTGATCGAAGACCTGATCCAGACCGACGCGGCGCTCAATCCCGGCAACAGCGGCGGGCCGCTGGTCAATTCGACCGGCGAGGTGATCGGCATCGCCACCGCCATCATCGCCGGCTACCAGGGCCTGTGCTTCGCGGTGGCGGCCAACACCGCCAAATTCGTGATCGGCGAACTGCTGGAGCACGGCCATGTGCGGCGCGGCTCGATCGGCCTGATCGCCCAGCAGGCCCCGATCCCGCCGACCCTGGCGCGGGCGACGGGCGTCCAGCAGCCCTATGCCGTCTATGTCGCCCATGTCGACATCGGCGGGCCGGCGGCCAAGGCCGGCATTAAGGAAGGCGACCTGCTGGTCGCGGCGGGGAGCCAGATCCTGACCGGCCTCGACGACCTGCTGCGCGCGCTGGACCACCACAGCATCGGCCGGGCCACCGCGTTCCTGGTCATCCGCAACGCCCGCCTGATGACCGTGACCGTGACGCCGAAGCTGCGAAAGCCGGGGGCTTAGCCGAAGCCTTTGCGCCCCGGCCCGCCCTCTGCTATCCCGCTGGCCATGAATTTCGTTCGGAAGATTTCGCGAATTATCCGCCCGGCGTGACGCCGCCGGACGACCTCCAGCGCGCGCCGGGTTTTCCCGCCCTCTTCCGATACCTTCAAGCCGGACACCTCTTCCATGGCCGACGACGCCACGACCGCCCGCGACTATCGCGAAACCGTCTTCCTTCCCGACACTCCGTTCCCGATGCGCGGGGGCCTGCCCAAGAAGGAGCCCGAGATCCTGGAGGGCTGGGCCGCCCTCTCGCCCAAGGGCCTGTACGGTGCTGTCCGCGCCAAGCGTCAGGCCGACGGCGCCCCGCTGTTCGTGCTGCACGACGGCCCGCCCTACGCCAATGGCGCCATCCACATCGGCCATGCCCTGAACAAGACGCTGAAGGACTTCGTGGTCCGCTCGCGCTTCGCCCTGGGCTACGACGTCGACTACGTGCCCGGCTGGGACTGCCACGGCCTGCCGATCGAATGGAAGATCGAGGAAGAGTTCCGCGCCAAGGGCCGCCGCAAGGACGAGGTCCCGGCCGAGGAGTTCCGCACCCGCTGCCGCGAATATGCCGGCGGCTGGGTCGAGGCCCAGAAGACCGAGTTCCAGCGCTTAGGGATCCTGGGCGACTGGTGGAACCGCTACGCCACCATGGACTTCACCAGCGAAGCCACGATCGTCGCCGAGTTCCACAAGTTCGCGGCCTCGGGCCAACTCTATCGCGGCTCCAAGCCGGTGATGTGGAGCCCCGTCGAGCGCACGGCCCTGGCGGATGCGGAGATCGAGTACCACGACCATGTGAGCCCGACGATCTGGGTGAAGTTCCCGGTCAAGGTCTATGACGAGGAGCACTATGCGCTGTCGGGCAATCCGGCCGGCGACAATGTCTTCCGCCTGGCCCCCAACGACGCCAGCGTCGTGATCTGGACCACCACCCCCTGGACCATCCCAGCCAACCGCGCCATCAGCTTCAACCCCAAGGTCGAGTACGGCCTCTATGAGGTGGAGGCCATGGAGGAGAACCTCGAGTTCGCGCCGTGGTCTAAGGCCGGAGACCGCCTGATCATCGCCGACAAGCTGGCCGAGGACGTCCGCAAGGCCGCCAAGGTCGCGACCTGGCGCCGGATCGAGCCCGTCGATCCCACAGGCCTGATCTGCGCCCACCCGCTGGCCCAGTTCGATGAGGGCTTCGGCTTCGACGTGCCGCTGCTGGCTGGCGATCACGTCACCGACGACGCCGGCACCGGCTTCGTCCACACCGCCCCGGGCCACGGCGCGGATGACTATCTGGTCTGGCTGAAGAGCGGCTACGCGCTGGACTCCATCCCCGACACCGTCGACCCCGACGGCGCCTATTTCCCGCACGTCCCGCTGTTCGCGGGTCTGAAGGTCATCGAGACCGAGGGCAAGAAGGCCGGCAAGTTCGGTCCCGCCAACGGCGCGGTGATGGAGAAGCTGATCGAGGCCGGAAACCTGCTGGCGCGCGGCCGGGTCGAGCACAGCTATCCGCACAGCTGGCGCTCCAAGGCCCCGATCATCTTCCGCAACACGCCGCAGTGGTTCATCCGCATGGATCAGCCGCTGGATAGCGGACAGACCCTGCGCGAGACGGCGATCCAGGCCATCGCCGACACCGCCTTCCACCCCGACGCGGGCCGCAACCGCATCGGCTCGATGGTCGAGACGCGTCCCGACTGGCTGGTCAGCCGCCAGCGCGCCTGGGGCACGCCCCTGGCCATGTTCGTCGACAAGGAGACCGGCGCGCCGCTGATGGACGAGGCCGTCAACGCCCGCATCCTGGCGGCCATCCGCGAGGGCGGGGCCGACGCCTGGTTCTCGCGTCCCGACGCCGACTTCCTGGGCGAGGCCCATGACGCGGCCCAGTACGAGAAGGTCGGCGACATCCTGGATGTCTGGTTCGACTCGGGCTGCACCCACGCCTTCACCATCGAGGGCCGCGCCGACAGCCACTGGCCGGCGGACCTGTATCTGGAAGGCTCGGACCAGCATCGCGGCTGGTTCCAGTCGTCGCTTCTCGAAGGCTGCGGCACCCGCGGCCGCGCGCCCTACAAGGCGGTTCTCACCCACGGGTTCACCCAGGACGAGAACGGCGAGAAGATGTCCAAGTCCAAGGGCAACACCGTCGAGCCGCAGACCATCACCAAGGAAAGCGGCGCCGAGATCCTTCGTCTGTGGGCGGCGATGGTCGACTATTCGGAAGACCAGCGGATCGGCAAGACCATCCTGGCCACGACAACCGACGCCTATCGCAAGCTGCGCAACACCACGCGCTACCTGCTGGGCGCCCTGGCCGGCTTCGACGAGGCCGAGCGGGTCACCGACTACGCCGACTTCCCGCCGCTGGAGAAGTACATCCTGCACCGCCTGTGGGAACTGGATGGCCAGGTGCGCGCCGCCTACGAGGCCTATCGCTTCGCCGACGTGACGCGGCCGCTGATCGAGTTCTGCCAGGGCGACCTGTCGACCCTGTTCTTCGACATCCGCAAGGACAGCCTCTATTGCGACGCGCCCAACGCCTTGCGTCGCCGGGCCTATCGCACGGTGCTGGACTATGTGTTCGAGCGCCTGACCATCTGGCTGTCGCCCCTGACCAGCTTCACCATGGAAGAGGCGTGGCAGACGCGCTTCCCCGAGGCGGGCTCCAACAGCCTGCGGGTGATCCCGGCGACGCCGGTGGAATGGCGCAACGACGCCGAGGCCGCCCGCTGGGCCAAGGTCGAGACCGTGATGTCGGTGGTGACTGGCGCCCTGGAAGTCGAACGCCGCGAAAAGCGCATCGGCTCGGCGCTGGAAGCCTCGCCGGTGGTCCACGTCGCCGACGCCGACCTGCTGGCCGCCTTCGACGGCCTGGACGCCGCCGAGGTGTTCCGCACATCCGCCGCGACCCTGGTCACCGGTGAAGGCGGCGCGTTCACGACCGAAGAGGTCAATGGCGTGTCGGTGGATCCGAAGCTGGCCGAAGGAAACAAGTGCGCCCGCTCGTGGCGCATCCTGCCGGAGGTGGGAACCGATCCCCGCTATCCGGAGCTTAGCCTTCGCGACGCTGAAGCCGTGGCGTACTGGGACGCGACGCACGGCTGAAACCTCCCTCTCCCATAGGGAGAGGGGTAGGGGTGAGGGGTTACGAGGTTTGACGGCGTGCCGGCACGCCGGCTACCGGTGAAACCCCTCACCTCCCACCGCTGCGCGGCGGGTCCCTCCTCTCCCCATGGGAGAGGGTGCAAGATGGATGGATGAGCTTGTCGTCACTGAAAATCACCCGCCTCGGCTGGACCGCCTACGCCGTCGCCGCCGCCACCCTGGTTCTGGACCAGATCTCCAAGCTCTGGGTCCTGGGCCTCCTCGGCCGCGAGCAGGGCTCTTCGGTACATGCCGTCGGTCCGCTGCACCTGACCATGGTCCACAACTACGGCATGAGCTTTGGCCTGCTGCGCGACCACGACTGGGGCCGCTGGCTGCTGATCGGCTTTTCGCTCCTGGTGGTGATCGGGCTGTCGTGGTGGGCGCGCAAGGCCACCAAGCTGCTGCCCGCCCTCGGTGTCGGCATGATCATCGGCGCGGCGATCGGCAACAACCTGATCGACCGGGTGCTGTATGGCTATGTCGTCGACTTCATCGACGTCTCGCGCCTGAACTTCCCTTGGGTTTTTAACGTCGCCGACTCGGCGATCAACATCGGGGTGGCCCTGCTCCTGATCGACAGCTTTCTCTATGGCGAGAAGAAGCTGGTCGAGCCGACAGAGACTTAAGACGCCAGGGCCTTTTGACGGAATGACGCCGCATTCGCGTGGGAGATTGGCGCCCGGGCGAGGATGTCGTATCGAGAGCGTCCAAAATTTGGGCCGGGGGTCGGCCTGCTGGAGCATGGTTTGATGAGTTTCAATCGGGTCGCGACCGTGAGCGCCCTGACCGCCGTGGCCGTTATCGGTCTGGCCGGCTGCACCTCGACCCAGAAAGCCCTGGGCATGAACAAGGTGGTTCCCGACGAATTCCGCGTCGTCAGCAAGGCTCCGCTGGCCGTGCCGCCGGACTACGCCCTGCGCCCGCCGGCGCCCGGCGAGCCGCGTCCGCAGGAACTGCAGCCGGAAAGCGCCGCTCGCGCCGCCCTGATCGGCCAGAGCAACGCCGCCGGTCGTTCGGAAGGCGAAAAGCTGCTGGTCGCCCGCGCCGGCACCGACAAGGCCGATCCGCTGATCCGCTTCGTGGTCGACGACGAGAACGGCGACCTGGCCCACAAGGACGAGAGCTTCGCCAGCAAGGTGATGTTCTGGAAGAAGGGCCAGCCCAAGACGACGAACGTCGCTACCGCCGCCGAGTCGGGCGCCAACGCCCCGGCCGAAGTCGACGCCGCCGCCGAGGAAGCCCGTCTGAAGAAGCTGGTGGGCGCCGGTGGCGTGGTCATTACCCGCGAGAAGAAGACCGGTATCAAGCTGCCGGGCCTCTAAGGCTCCGACGGCGTCAGAGATTCGAACGGCCCGGAGCCTCGCGGTTCCGGGCCGTTTTCGTTTAGGGCTGTACGTCGCCAGGCGTGGTGATCGTGTAGCCCTTGGCCTTCAGCTTGACCAAGACGCCCTCCTCCGACAGCAACGGCCGGAAGTTGACCAGCGCCACCGACTTGCCGGGCGTCTTCAGCGCCTGCTCAATGGCCTTGGTCGAGCGGTCGATGGTCTTGCGGATCTCCGAGGCCACGCCCGGCGTCGCCGACAGGCAGGCCTGGTAGCCGCGATCGGCCGCCGCCAGCTTGACCACGTCGCCCGTCGCCCAACGCTGGGCCGTCTCGGCGGTCTCGGCGACCCTTGAGCCGCCCGCCTCGGCCTCGCGCAGGCCCGCGTCCAGGCAGAACTCCTGCATCGGCTTGGGCAGCGAGCCGACCGACTTCAGGGCGTCGATCACGTCGTAGCCTTCCAGCTTCTGGATCCGTGGCCGCTTCTTCAGGTCGCCCTTCTTGGCGATCTCCTCGATCTTGTCGGCGACGCCGCCGCCCTGGATGCTGATCGAGCCGCCGCCCTTCTTCATGCTCGTGACCAAGAAACCGGCGAAGGCCGGCTTGATGTCGTCCATGCTGTCGAGCTTCTCGCCGCTGTCGGCCAGGCGCTTCTCCAGGCGGGCGCGCAGCTCGGGCGGCAGGGTGTCGCGCATCGGCTTGTCGGTCAGGAAATAGCGTCGGCCGCCCAGGGCCAGAGCGATGATCCGCACCACGCTGACGTCCGGCTCCGGCGCCATGATCAGGCGATTGGCGCCCTCCAGGCGACGCTCGACCACCGAAGTGTCGAAGGCCAAATTCCTGGGCGACAGGGCCGGAATGGCCAGGACGTAGACGGTGCTGTCGGCGTCGGACACCTTCCACCAGGCCGGGCCGGGCAGCTTGGCGTTGACGATCAGTTCCTCGACCAAGGACCCTTCCGGATCCGCGGCGCGCAGGTCGACCGGCGCGGTCTGATGGACCGAGACCTCATTGCGGGCCTGCGCCAGCGCCGATCCCCCGCAAAGCAGCGAAAGGGCGAGGCTGGCGGCGGCGAAACGGCGAAGGGTCACTATCTGTCTTCCTCGAACGGCGGCGGAATCGCGTTAAACTTCGCGATCTCCTCTTCGTTGGCTGATCGGGGTTCGTCCGGTCAACTTAAGGAGTTGCAATGCTGGCGCTTCTGCTCCGGCCTGCCTCGTGAAAGTCCCAGTGATGCCCATCCGTCGCCTGCCGCCCGAGACCGTCAACCGCATCGCCGCCGGCGAGGTGGTCGAACGGCCCGCGAGCGCCATCAAGGAGCTGGTCGACAACGCCATCGACGCGGGCGCGACGCGGATCGAGGTCGAGGCCCATGGCGGCGGCCTGACCCGCATCCTGGTGGCCGACGACGGCTGCGGCCTCTCGGCGGAGGAACTGCCCGTGGCCATCGAGCGCCACGCGACCTCGAAGCTCGCCCCCGACGAGGACGGCCTCTGGGACCTGTTGCGGATACACACCATGGGCTTCCGGGGCGAGGCCCTGCCGTCTATCGGCTCGGTGGCGCGGCTGACCATCAGCTCGCGCGCCAAGGGGGCCAGCGACGCCCATTCGATCCTGGTCGAGGGCGGCCAGGTCGGAGATGTGTCGCCGGCCGCCTTCCCAGGCCCGCACGGGGCGCGGATCGAGGTGCGCGATCTCTTCTACGCCACCCCCGCCCGCCTGAAGTTCATGAAGTCCGAGCGCGCCGAGGCCCTGGCGATCACCGAAGAGATCAAGCGCCAGGCCATGGCCAACGAGAGCATCGGCTTCTCGCTGGACATCGATGGCCGCCGCATCCTGCGCCTGCCGCCCGAGCATCCGGGACCGCAAGGACGCCTGGCCCGCCTGGCGGCCGTGCTGGGCCGCGACTTCCAGGACAACGCCATCGAGATCGACCAGGTCCGCGACGGCGTGCGGCTGTCGGGGTTCGCGGGCCTGCCGACCTATAATCGCGGCAACGCCGCCCACCAGTACCTGTTCGTCAATGGCCGCCCGGTGCGCGACCGCCTGCTGCAAGGCGCCCTGCGCGCCGCCTATGCCGACTTTCTCGCGAGGGACCGCCACCCGACGGCGGCGCTGTATGTGACGCTCGACACCAGCGAGGTCGACGTCAACGTCCACCCCGCCAAGGCCGAGGTCCGCTTCCGAGATCCCGCCCTGGTACGCGGCCTGATCGTCGGGGCCCTGCGCCACGCCCTGGCCGGCGCCGGCCACCGCGCCTCGACCACGGTCGCCACGCAAGCCCTGGACAGCATCCGCGCCCAGCAGAGCCCGTTCTCGGGATATCAGCCCAATTCTTATCAAGGGGGCCCCTCGCCCGCCGGCTTCTCGGCCTGGCGCGAAGGCGGGTGGACGCCGCCGACGCAGCGTCCGATGGATCTGCCGGGGCTGAACGAGGTCTCGGCGCGCGTGGAACCCAGCTACTCGAATGGTTTCGGCGGTGAACTGGCCGAGGTCGTGCGTGAGGCGTACACCTCCGTGGCCTTCGAGGATCGCCCGGCGCAGGACTACGCGTCCGCCGCGCCGTTCGACCCCGTCGACTTCCCGCTGGGCGCGGCCCGGGCCCAGGTGCACGAGACCTATATCGTCGCCCAGACCCGCGACGGCATGGTCATCGTCGACCAGCACGCGGCTCACGAGCGCCTGGTCTATGAGCGCATGAAGGGCGAGATGGCCGCCGGCGGCGTGTCCCGCCAGACCCTGCTGCTGCCCGAGGTGGTCGACCTGGATCCCGCCGAGGCCGAGCGCGTGGTCGCCCGGTCGGAGGATCTCGCCAGCCTGGGTCTCGTCATCGAGAGCTTTGGCCCCGGCGCGGTCCTCGTGCGCGAGACGCCGGCCCTGCTGGGCAAGACCGACGCCGCCGCCCTGGTCCGCGACATCGCCGACGACCTGGCCGAGAACGGCCAGGCCCTGGCTTTGAAGGAACGGCTGGAAGAGGTCTGCTCGACCATGGCCTGCCACGGCAGCGTCCGCGCCGGCCGCCGCCTGAACGGCGCCGAGATGAACGCCCTCCTGCGCGAGATGGAAGCCACGCCCCACTCGGGCCAGTGCAACCACGGCCGGCCGACCTATGTGGAGCTGAAGCTGGCCGATATCGAGAAGCTGTTCGGGCGGCGCTAAGCCGCCCGCTTCTCAGCGAACACCCGCATCGCCTCGGCCAGATACTCCGTCAGCCCCGGCGCGATCGCTTCGTAGCGGGCGGTGAACTCCGGATTCTCCAGATAGAGCCGCCCCAGCCCGGTGAACGCGTCCGGGGTGGGCTCGCGGTTCCAGGACTTGGCGATCCAGGCCCAGTGGCGGCGCATGATCGCCGCGACTGCGCCGCTGTCGGCTGGCAGGCCCTGGCCAAGCGCCTTGGCCATGTCGTGCTCGATCGCCGCTCCTTCCTGCTGGAAGCCGGCCCAGTCGCCCTTGCCCCAGCTCGTCATGCCGGCCTTCGAATGGGCGATCTTCTCAGCCATGCCGTCGCCGTAGCGCTCGACCAGTTCGGCCTCGTGCCTGGCCTGCTTCTCTGGGTCGAATCCCTTGAACATCTCTTTATCTTCCATCGTCTCGTCTCCTTTGAGGTCGGCGAGGGTGCGGTCCACGATGTCCACCAGCTTGGCGTAGCGTTCGGCCTCGGCCGCCAGGCGTTCGCGATGGGCGCGAAGCGCGGCGGCGAGGTCGAAGGCCGGGTCGTCCAGCGCGGCCTGGATGTCCTTGAGCGGAGTCTCCAGGGCGCGATGGAACAGGATCTGCTGCAGGCGCAGCAGGTCCTGGCGGTCATAGTAGCGATAGCCGTTGGCCCCGACGGCGCGAGGCCGCAGCAGGCCGATGGCGTCGTAGTGGTGCAGAGCCCGCACCGAGACGCCCGACAGCTTCGCCATCTGTTTGACCGTGTAGACGCTCATCCGGTGCCCTTGGTGACCTTCCCTCTTCGATGGAAGAACCAGTCAGGTCTGACGCGGCGTGAGGGTCAATGCCCTAAAATGACCGGGCTTCAGGCCGCGTTGGCCGCCGCCAGGGTCGCGCCGTCGGCGCTGGCCACCGGCTTTTCCAGCAGGTCGGTGACGGCGGGTCCGCGCACGAAGGCGATCCCGCCCGCCTTGCAGGCTTCCAGCTCGACCGCAGAGCAGACATTGGCCGCGGCCTGGGCCACGCCCTTGGCGACGTAGGCGGCCTTGCGCTCGACGAACTTGAGGATCTGCTTCAGCCGATCGTGCTCGGTTTCGCCGCTCAGCACCAGGGTGATGCTGTCGACCAGCTCGTGCGGCAGGCCCGAGATCGGGAAGGTCGGGTCGCAGACCTGGACGTCCATCCGCGAAAAGCTGCCCTTCAGGAACAGGCGCATCTGCTGCAGCATGCCGATCGAGGCCTCGCGCGGCGTGGCGTAGATCGTGGCGGTCAGGCGCGGCTGATGGTCCAGCGGATAACGCGAGAGGCGGCTCTTATAGGCCTCCTGCGATGACGGGGTGGTCAGGTTCCAGAACCCGAACGGGGCCTGGATCTCGCCGAAGGGGGCGGCCTTGAGGACGGCCTGGGTGTCGGTCAGACAGATCAGGTCGCGCTTCAGCAGCTTGCCATCGTCCTCTGGCGGCGGGCCAATCAGGTCCGATCTCATGCCGATCGCCGAGCCGACGAAGGCCCCCTGGGCCAGATCATAGACGCCCCACCAGCCGGTCTGGGCCGGCGGCGGCGGGGCCGCGACCTTGGCCGCGGCAAGGCTGGGCGGCGGGGCCGGCCGAGCCTTGGGCGGTTCCGGCGCGACGGCCGCGGCGACAGGCGGCGGAGCCGGGGCGGCGACCGGCTTGACCGGTTCCGCCGCGGGGGCGGCGGAGACGGGGGCGGCGGCCTTAACTGGACGTTCCGGCGTCACGGTCGTGGCGGCGGCCAGGCCCGGCTTCTTGGCGCTGGCCTTGTCCTCGGCGAAGGTCTTGGCCTCGGCCCGGGTGCTGGGGCGGGGCTCGACGCTATCGGCGGTGACCACGTGGACGCGGCCGGCCGGGCCTTCATAGCCTTCACCGGCCATCAGGCCCGCCAGTTCAGCCTGGGTCAGGGCCGCGAATTTCAGGACGGCCTGCTCATCGCCCTCGAAGGTCATCAAGGCGATCTGGCCGATCGGACGCCCGGGGAAGAGCACCTTCTCCAGCTCGGCCGCCACGGCCTGCATTTCGGTAGGGTCGAGGGTCTCGACGCGGTTGTCGGCCAGGACGAAGGCCAGAGGCGCCACGGCTCCGCACTTGCGCGGCGCACGCCATCGGGCCTTCAGGAACGCGTCCGCTACCCCCTGAGCCTTGTGCTTGGGGACTTCACCCTGCTGACTTTCGCCAACGGTGAACAGGATGCGCAGGCAACAGATGGCCGTCATGGAACAGGACGTTAGAGGCGGAAGCTTTGTGAACGGTTACAACCGTTGAGCTAACGTCGTTTTATTTCTCCGCCCCTGGGAACCTTTTTAGACGAACGTTTCGCTGAGGCGGAATTCTAGCCGTTCGCGGATCGCCGGCCAGTCGTAGTCGGTGATCGAGAAGACCGCCGTGTCGCGGATGTGGCCAGTCCAGGTGACCTTGTGGTTGCGCAGCACGCCTTCCTTGCTGGCCCCCAGCTTACCGACGGCGGCCTGGCTGCGGGCGTTGCGGACGTCGATGTTGAACTCGACACGGATGGCGCCAGCCTTCTCGAAGGCGTGGGCCAGCATGAGGCGCTTGCTCTCCGGGTTGATCGGGCCCGAGCGCGCGTCGGGATTGAGAAAGGTCGAACCGATCTCCAGCCCGCCATGCAGGCGGCGGATATTGAGGTAGCTGGAAGTGCCGACCACCTTGCCGTCAGACAGGCGGCGGATGGCGAAGCCGATACGCTCGCCCCGGTCGGTCTCGCCCCGCAGCGCGCCCCAGAAGTCCTCGAAGCCCTCGCCGCAGCCGTTGACCGACATGATCTCCCAGCTGGCGGGATCGCAGTCGACGGCCCCCTGCAGCTCTTCGCGGTGATCGATGGTGATCGGTTCAAGCCGCACATAGCGGCCCTGCAAGGTATCGGCGGTCAGGTTCAGCATGATCGTGTTTTCGGACACGAGCGCCGCCGTGACAACCCAGTTCGAACAGCCCCCTCGGCGCCGGTCCCCACCTGCCCGCTTGCCGCCCGCGGAAAGCCGGTCTACAAACACTTCAAACAAGCGTTTGACACATTGAGAACCGGGCAGAGGGAAACGACCATGGACTTCGATATCTCCCCCACGCAGCGCGCCTTCCTGGACCGCGTCACCGCGTTCATGGACGAGCACATCGTACCGGCGATCCCGGTCTACGAGGCCGAGATGAACGTCCTGGGCGCCGAGCGCTGGAAGGTCGTCCAGGTCGTCGAGGAACTGAAGGCGAAAGCCAAGGCCGCCGGCCTGTGGAACTTCTTCATGCCGCCGCACAGCGGTCAGGTGCACGTCGACGACACCTTCCAGTTCGAAGGCGTGCAACTGACCAATCTGGAATACAGCCTGATCGCCGAACAGCTTGGCAAGGTCGGCTTCGCCTCGGAAGTCTTCAACTGCTCGGCGCCCGACACCGGCAACATGGAAGTGCTGATGCGCTATGGCACGCTGGCGCAGAAGGAAAAGTGGCTGCGCCCGCTGATGAACGGCGAGATTCGTTCGGCCTTCCTGATGACCGAGCCGGCGGTGGCCAGCTCGGACGCCACCAATATCGAGACTTCCATCGTCCGCGACGGCGACCACTATGTGATCAACGGCCGCAAGTGGTGGTCCTCGGGCGTGGGCGATCCGCGCTGCAAGGTCGCCATCGTCATGGGCAAGACCGATCCCGACAACGCCAGCCGCCACGCCCAGCAGAGCCAGGTCCTGGTGCCGCTGGACGCGCCGGGCATCGAGATTGTCCGCATGCTGCCGGTGTTCGGCTATGACGACGCCCCGCACGGCCACGCCGAGGTCATTCTCAAGGACGTGCGCGTGCCGATCGAGGACGCCCTGCTGCTGGGCGAGGGCCGCGGCTTCGAGATCGCCCAGGGCCGCCTGGGCCCGGGCCGTATCCACCACTGCATGCGCACCATCGGCACGGCGGAAGTCGCGCTGGAAAAGATGTGCAAGCGCCTGATGAGCCGCAAGGCCTTCGGCAAGTACGTCTCCGACCACTCGGTGTGGGAAGAGCGCGTCGCCGACGCCCGTATCGACATCGAGATGTGCCGCCTGCTGTGCCTGAAGGCCGCCGACATGATGGACAAGGCCGGCAACAAGTCGGCTCGTCTGGAGATCGCCATGATCAAGGTCGCGGCCCCGCGCCTGGCCCTGAAGATCATCGACGACGCCATCCAGGCCCACGGCGGCGGCGGCGTCACCACTGACTTCGGCCTGGCCAAGGCCTATGCCGGCATCCGCACCCTGCGCCTGGCCGACGGCCCGGACGAGGTGCACCAGCGCACGATCGCCCGCATGGAATACGGCAAGTACGGCGACCTCGTTTACAAGCAGAAAGCGGAGAAGGAAGCCGCCCTGCACGTGCCGGGGATCCGGTAGGTTTTTCCTTCTCCCCTTGCGGGAGAAGGTGTCGACGCAGTCGACGGATGAGGGGTCGCGCGAGCGGCCCCTTTTTCGTGCGCGGCGGTAAGGCCTATCAACCCCTCATCCGACCGCTTCGCGGCCACCTTCTCCCACAGGGTGAGAAGCGAGCAACAAACGGGCGGACACCCTCGCCTCGGCCGGCGATGATCACCCCATGAGTCGCCCCGCTCGCCTGTTCCTGGACCACGCGCCCTCGCCGATTGGCGAGCTGCTCATCGTCACCGATGTGGACGGGGTTCTGCGGGCGCTGGACTTCTACGACCACGAACACCGCCTCAACCGCCTGCTGAAGACCCACTACGGCCCGTTGCGTCCCGAGCCTGGCGCCGCGCCGGTCGCGATCCGCGAGGCCATCACCGCCTACTTCGCCGGCCAGTTCGACGCCCTGAACACCCTCGCCTGGGCCACCAATGGCACGGCTTTCCAGCACGCGGTGTGGACGGCCCTGACGCGGATCCCGGCTGGCGAGACCATCACCTATTCGGAGCTTGCCCGTCGCGCCGGGCGGCCGCCGGCGGTCCGCGCCGCCGGCCACGCCAACGGCTCGAACCCGCTCAGCATCGTCGCGCCCTGCCACCGGGTGATCGGCATGAACGGGGCGTTGACCGGCTACGGCGGAGGGATAGATCGCAAGCGCTGGCTGCTCACGCACGAGCAGGCGCTTTAGGCCAGTCGCGCGCCTTCCAGCACCACGCGGCCGATATTGAAGAACGGCAAGCTTAGCGTGACGCCGATCAGGGCGTTGAACACCATCGCGCCGCTGTTGTAGCGCCCGGCCTCGCCGTCCAGCGCCGCCGAGATCGCCCTTCCCACCGCCGCGCCCAGCCAGGCGACGGCCAGGGCCAGGGCCATGGCCGCCCCGATGCGCGGCTGGTATCCGAGATAGAGCGCCGCCACGCCATGCGAGGCGATCAGCACCCCGCCCAGGGCCCGGCCCTCGGCGAACAGCGGCGGCTTGGGCGTATCGTCGTCGGCCAGTCCCGCCAGGCCCAGCATGGTCTGCGGCCGGGCCAGGATCATACCGCCAAGGCTCCCGCCGATGACGCAGGCCAGGACCGCCAGGAACAGCGACAGGACGTAGCTCGACATAGGCCTTGGAACTCCCGCTAGTCTCGACTTTATTCTGGCGCGCGGCAGACAGCCTCGACGTTGAAGCCATCCGGGTCCAGAACGAACGCGCCGTAATAGTCCTTATCGTAATGTGGGCGAAGTCCGGGCGGACCATTGTCTTTTCCGCCAGCCTTCAGCGCCGCTTCGTAAAAGGCGTCCACCTGAGCGCGGGTTTCCGCGGCGAAGGCGACGTGGAGCTTGCCCCGTGTCGCGTCCTGGCCGGACACCCAGAACATCGGCCGCTCGCGGCCATAACCCGCCACATCGACGCCGTTGGTGAATTCCTTGGGCACGACATAGAGCAGGCGGATGCCTAGCGGCGCCAAGGCGGCGTCATAAAAGGCGGCCGAGTGGGTGAAATCACTCACCCCAAGCCCCATATGATCAAACATCGGCGGTCTCCCTTTGAGCGGGCGACGCAAAAACTTCGCCCGCCTTGTCCTTGACTCAACCGAGCGCGCTGCCTAACTCACGCCCAGCGTTGGCACTCGATGGGAGCGACTGCTAACAGCCTCGCTCCCCGATCCAGCGCAGCCTTTATTTGAAACCGTTCCGACGGAGAACACCCATGAAATTTCGTCCCCTGGGCGACCGCGTCCTCGTGAAGCGCGTCGAAGAAGAAACCAAGACCAAGGGCGGGATCATCATCCCCGACACCGCCAAGGAAAAGCCGCAGGAAGGCGAAGTCGTCGCCGTCGGTCCCGGCGCGCGTAACGACAAGGGCGACGTCGTCGCTCTGGACGTGAAGGCTGGCGACCGCATCCTGTTCGGCAAGTGGTCGGGCACGGAAGTGAAGGTCGACGGTCAGGACCTCCTGATCATGAAGGAAAGCGACGTCCTGGGCGTGGTCGAGGCCTAAGCCCTCCTCCGTCCTCTTCGCTTTCGACCCCTAGTTTCTCTTTTAGAAGGGCTCATACACATGGCCGCTAAAGACGTTTATTTCTCTTCGGACGCGCGCGACAAGATGCTGCGCGGCGTCAACATCCTCGCCAACGCGGTGAAGGTGACCCTGGGCCCCAAGGGCCGCAACGTCGTGATCGAAAAGTCCTTCGGCGCCCCGCGCTCGACCAAGGACGGCGTCTCGGTCGCCAAGGAAATCGAACTGGCTGACCGTTTCGAGAACCTCGGCGCGCAGATGATCCGCGAAGTCGCCTCGAAGACCAACGACAAGGCCGGTGACGGCACCACGACCGCCACGGTCCTGGCCCAGGCCATCGTCCAGGAAGGCCTGAAGTCGGTCGCCGCCGGCATGAACCCGATGGACCTGAAGCGCGGCATCGACAAGGCCGTCGCCATCGTCGTCGCCGAGATCAAGTCGTCGTCGAAGAAGGTCACGACCAACGCTGAAATCGCCCAGGTCGGCACCATCTCGGCCAACGGCGACAAGGAAGTGGGCGACATGATCGCCCGCGCCATGGACAAGGTCGGCAACGAAGGCGTCATCACCGTCGAAGAAGCCAAGACCGCCGAGACCGAACTCGACGTCGTCGAAGGCATGCAGTTCGACCGCGGCTACCTGTCGCCGTACTTCATCACCAACGCCGACAAGATGGAAGTTCAGCTCGAAGAACCGCTCATCCTGCTGTTCGAAAAGAAGCTGTCGTCGCTGCAGCCGCTGCTGCCGGTGCTGGAAGCCGTCGTCCAGTCGGGCCGCCCGCTGGTTATCATCGCTGAAGACGTCGAAGGCGAGGCCCTGGCCACGCTGGTCGTCAACAAGCTGCGTGGCGGCCTGCGCGTCGCCGCCGTCAAGGCTCCGGGCTTCGGCGATCGCCGCAAGGCCATGCTGGAAGACCTGGCCATCCTGACCGGCGCTCAAGTCGTGTCGGAAGACCTGGGCATCAAGCTCGAGAACGTGTCGCTCGACATGCTCGGCAAGGCCAAGAAGGTCTCGATCACCAAGGACGACACCACGATCGTGGACGGCATTGGTGAAAAGGACGCGATCGAAGCCCGTATCGCCCAGATCAAGCGCCAGATCGAAGACACCACGTCGGACTACGACAAGGAAAAGCTGCAAGAGCGTCTGGCCAAGCTGGCCGGCGGCGTCGCGGTCATCCGCGTCGGCGGCTCGACCGAAGTCGAAGTGAAGGAAAAGAAGGACCGCGTTGACGACGCCCTGAACGCGACCCGCGCGGCCGCCGATGAAGGCATCGTCCCGGGCGGCGGCACGGCTCTGCTGAAGGCCTCCAAGGCCCTGGCGGGCTTGACCGGCGACAATGATGACCAGACGGCCGGCATCGCGATCGTCCGTCGCGCCCTGCAGGCTCCGATCCGCCAGATCGCCGAGAACGCCGGCGTCGAAGGCTCGATCGTGGTCGGCAAGATCCTGGAAAACGACAGCGCCTCGTTCGGCTTCAACGCCCAGACCGAACAGTATGTCGACCTGGTCGCCGACGGCGTCATCGACCCGGCCAAGGTTGTCCGCACCGCTCTGCAAGACGCCGCTTCGGTGGCCGGCCTGCTGATCACCACGGAAGCCGCCATCGTCGAAGCCCCGAAGAAGAACGCCGGTGGCGCTCCGGGCGGCGGCATGCCGGGCGGCATGGGCGACATGGATTTCTAAGAGAAATCCATTAAGTCGCCCATCTTTCAAAGAGATCGGGATCGGCCAGCCGATCCCGAGCGGCGACATGGATTTCTAAGAGAAATCCATTAAGTCGCCCATCTTCCAAGGAGATCGGGATCGGCACGCCGATCCCGAGCGGCGACATGGACTTCTAATTTAAGAAGTTCAGCCTACCGCTAGGAAATGATCGAGGGCGGGGCCGTGAGGCTCCGCCCTTTTTCTTTGTCCGAATGGCGACGATCTCACACTCCCGTGACGCGCGAGAACCAAGGCGAAGGTTCGACGTTAACCTTCCGCTCACGTTGCGGAGCATGGAGGCTGATATGTCGTTCGTGCGTTTATATCCCGCTCATCGCCGCCGTCGCGCGTCGCGCGCCACCCTCGTCGCGCTGGGCGTCTCGGCTTGGCTTGTTCTGGGCCTGATCAGTCAGGCGGCGTTCCAGCTGATCGGCTAGAGGCCCTATCCGCGAGGCCATGCGGGCGCTACATGCGCGTCTATGTTCCGCCAACGCCCCGACGCCGATCTCATCGTTCAAGGCTGGGTCATCGGCGTGATGGTCGAGGTCGCGGGTGAGCGTACGCCCGTCCGCCACTACTTCGCTGTCGGAAAGTCGGATCGCGCCCAGGCCGAGTGGGCGGCCGTGGACCTGGCGATGAACGCCGGCTCCGTCGCCTCCAGCCCCGTCAAAGGCCAGGAGCCCGTAGAGGCCCTGCGCGAGATCGTCGCCTACCGGATGCGCGAACTGGGCCTCAAGCCCGGCGAGGCCCGCGCCCTGGGCGACAAGAACCCGAGGCGCTGGCTCTCACTCTAGACTTAGTGGTGTTTGCCGCCGCCACCGCAGGCGCCGCAGCCGCCGCCGCCGCCGTGATAGCCGCCGCCGATGTGGATCGAGGACGACGCGGAGGCTGAGGCCGACGCCGAGCTCGACGCATAGCCGCTCGAAGAGCCGGCGGCGTAGCCGCCACCGCCGGCCAGGCCGGGACCGCCATAGCCGCCGCCACGTCCGCCCGACTGCGCGCCGACATAGCCCATCGGCAGGGGCGGCGGCTCGACATAGGCGCCCCACGCCGAGCTGCCGGCCGAACCGGCGTTCCAGCCGCCGCCCGCGCTATAGCGCGATCCGGAATAGTCGTAGGACGAGCGCTCGCGGCTCTCCTCGTAATAGCTTTCCTCGTAGCGTTGTCCGCCACAAGGGCCGCATTGCCGCGGGTAGACCGCGCCTCCGCAGACGCGCGGCTGGCAACCGTCCTGCTGCTGGACCGGCACATAGACCGGGCGGTCCACCGGACGGTCGACATAGACGTAGACCGGCACCTGAATGATCCTGTCGACCACCTCGCCGCCAGGTCCTGAACAGGCCTGCTGGCACGGCGTGACCGTCGGGGCCGGGGTCGGAACCGGACGGTCCACGGGGACGGGGCGATCCACGGGAACCGGACGATCGACATAGACCGGACGATCCACCGGCACTTCCACTCGCTTCTCGACGATCTTCTCGACGATCTTCTCAACTGGACGGTCGATATAGACGGGCCGCTCCACGATCTTCTCGACCGGAACCTGGACCAGCTTCTCGACGGGCACCTCGATGCGCTTTTCGACCACGACCGGACGCTCGACGATCACCGGCTTTTCGACAATCTTCTCGACGATCTGGGTGGTGGGGCGGTCGACATAGACCGGCACGCGGCGCTCCACCACGCGGTCGACATAGATCACCTTGGTGCGCGTCGTGGCCCGTTTTGGCGCGTGATGCTGGCGTACGGGCGCGCGCTCATAGCCGTCCGCCAGCAC
Organism: Caulobacter sp. FV1ye6ST; assembly: GCF_058681225.1. Taxonomy (NCBI): domain Bacteria; kingdom Pseudomonadati; phylum Pseudomonadota; class Alphaproteobacteria; order Caulobacterales; family Caulobacteraceae; genus Caulobacter; species Caulobacter sp. FV1ye6ST. Next base: position 520,087 of record NZ_CM178733.1, on the reverse strand, counting down.
GGGCGAAGCCAGGGTAAGGCCAGCGAAAACCGCCAGCACGCCGACGCGGAGAAGGGTCTTGGGGCTCATGGCCGACCTCGATACGAACGCAGGAGCGTCCCTTGACGGGACAATCGCGGTCGACGTCGCAAGCCTCGCGCCAAAGGCCCCTTGGCGAGCGCCGTTCTCTCGGCCATTGTCCGCGCCAAACAAGCGTTCGGGGAAAAGACGATGGCTGCGAAGACTCTGGCTTCAAAGACTCTGGCGGCCTTCGGCCTTGTGGCGGGCCTGACCCTGACGAGCGCGGCCCACGCCCAGGCGCCGACCAACACGGCCCCCAACGATTACGGCAAGACGGAGAACTGGCTGTGCCTGCCGGGCCGCCAGGACGCCTGCGCGGTCGACCAGACCACGACCATCGTCCAGGCCGACGGCAAGACCTCGACCGAGGCCTTCAAGCCGGCCGCCAGCCTCGCCTATGACTGCTTCTACATCTATCCGACCGTCTCGACCGATCCGGGCGGCAACAGCGACATGGTCATCGACGAGGCCGAGCGCCGCGTGGTCGAGCAGCAACTGGCCCGCTTCGGCGGCCAATGCCGGCTGTTCGCCCCGATGTATCGCCAGGTGACCCTGGCGGCCCTGCGCGCGGTGATGATGGGCCAGCCCTCGCCGGGCAACGGCGTCCTGGCCTATGGCGACGTCCGCGACGCCTGGCGCTGGTACCTGGCCCATGAGAACAAGGGACGCGGTGTTGTGCTGCTGGGCCACAGCCAGGGCTCGCGGATGCTGTTGGACCTCCTGAAGAACGAGATCGACGGCAAGCCGGCCCAGAAGCAGATGATCTCGGCCTATGTGCTCGGCATGAACACGCCGGTGGCCGACGGCAAGTTCGGCTCGATCCCGTTGTGCGACAAGGCCGATCAGGCCGGATGTCTGGTCACCTACGTCTCGTTCCGCGCCTCGAGCCCGCCGCCGGCCAACAGCCGCTTTGGCAAGACCGACGAGCAGGGCCACCGCGCCGGCTGCGTGAACCCCGCCGCCCTGGTCGCCGGCAAGGCCGCGACCGACGAAACCCCTCTGCACAGCTATTTGAGCAGCAAGAGCTTCCAGTCGAGCGGCGAGCCGAAACCGTTCGCCAAGGATGTGAAGGTCTCGACGCCCTTCGTTTCAATGCCCGGCTTGCTCTCGGCCAAGTGCGTCAGCGAAGGCGACTTTACCTATCTGGCGGTCAAGGTGAAGGCCGACCCGGCCGATCCCCGCACCGACGAGATCGCCGGCGACGTCATGGTCGGCGGCTATGTGCTGAAGGACTGGGGCCTGCACTTGATCGACGTCAATCTGGAGATGGGCGACCTGAACGCGCTGGTGGCCCGCCAGGCTAATGCGTACGCGGGACGCTAGGACCTCTCCCACGGGGTCCTAGCGCCACACTGATGCCGGCGGCGGGTCGACGTCCGCTCCGGCCCGCGCAAGGCAAGTGGCGGCTATTTGGAGCCGGCCGCCGCCTTGAACACGGTCGCGCCCAGCAAGGCCACGATCACGAACCCGATCAGGAACAGGAAGAACAGGATCTTGGCGATGCCGGCGGCAGCGCCGGCAATACCGGTGAAACCCAAAGCCCCGGCGATCAGGGCGACGACGGCGAGAATGATGGCCCACTTGAGCATCTTGGCTTCCTTTGAAGACCGCCTGAGCGGCGCTGTTGAAAAATCAACGTCCCGTCCGGGCACGGCGTTCCTTGTTTTCGCCGCCCGGCGCCGCTAACTCGAAGCCATGGCCTCCAAGCCCGAAAGCCCGACCGAACCCTTCAAGCGCGCCCTGGCGCACGCCGCGCGCTCGCTTGCCGAGACGCCGGACCTGGAGGTCGTGTTCTCGGGCGATGGCCCGCAGCTCCTGGGCAAGCGGGCGATCCTGCCGCACCCGCCGCGCGACCTCTCGTCAAAGGAAGCCGCGCGCATCCGGGGTCTGGCCGACCAGATGGCTCTGCGCCTGGCGCACCACGATCCGATCGCCCATGCCCGCGCCCGGCCCAGCTCCCCCGACGGCCAGGCGGCCTTCGAGTCGATCGAGCAGGCGCGGCTCGAAGCAATCGGCGCCAACGCCCTGGGCGGCGTGCGCGGCAACCTGACCGCCGCCCTCGAGGCCCGGCTGGAGAAGCAGGGCCTGACGCGCGCCGTCGCCACCGACCGCCAGTCCGCGCCCATGGCCGAGATCCTGGGCCTGATGGTCCGCGAGCGCCTGACCGGCGACGCGCCGCCGGAGGGGGCCAAGGCCCTGGTCGACATCCTGCGCAACGACATCGAGATGAAGGCCGGCAAGGATCTGGATCGCCTGGCCGCCGCCATCGACGACCAGGCCGCCTTCGCCCGGGTGACCCGCGAGATCCTGCGCGACCTCGACCTCGGCGAGGAGATGTCCGACGCCACCGAAAGCGCCGACGAGGACGACGGCGAAGAGGAAGGCGCGACCGAGAATTCCGACGAGGATCAGGGCGAGGGCGAAGGCGAACAGCCCGAGGGCTCCTCGCCGCAGGAAAGCGAAGCCTCCGACCGCGAGACCGAGGCTGGAGACGAGGAAATGGTCCAGTCGGACCAGGAGGGCGAGCCCGAGGAATCCGACGAGCAGCCCGAAATGGGCGACGGCGCCAAGCCCGCCCGTCCCGACCCGGGCGCCGCCCAGGGCGGGGAGCCGCTCTACAAGGTCTTCACCACGGCCCACGACGAGGTCGTCGACGCCGAGGACCTTTGCGACGCCGAGGAGCTGACGCGCCTGCGGGCCTATCTGGACCAGCAGCTGTCGGCGCTTTCCAGCGTCGTCTCGCGCCTGGCCAACAAGCTGCAGCGCCGCCTGCTGGCTCAGCAGAACCGCGCCTGGACCTTCGATCTCGAGGAAGGGATGCTGGACGTCGCCCGCCTGACGCGGGTGATCATCGACCCGACCGCGCCTCTGTCCTTCAAGCAGGAAGAGGACCAGGAGTTCCGCGACACGGTCGTGACCCTGCTGATCGACAATTCCGGCTCGATGCGCGGGCGGCCGATCATGGTGGCGGCGATCTGCGCCGACATCCTGGCGCGCACGCTGGAACGCTGCGGGGTCAAGACCGAGGTGCTGGGCTTCACCACCCGCGCCTGGAAAGGCGGGACCAGCCGCGACGAGTGGATCAAGGCCGGAAAGCCCGCCGCCCCGGGCCGCCTGAACGACCTGCGCCACATCATCTACAAGGCCGCCGATTCGCCGTGGCGCCGGGCGCGCAAGAACCTCGGCTTGATGATGCGCGAAGGGCTCCTGAAGGAGAACATCGACGGCGAGGCCCTGATGTGGGCCCACCAGCGGATCATCGGCCGGCCCGAAGCTCGCCGCATTCTGATGGTGATTTCCGATGGCGCGCCGGTGGACGACTCCACCCTGAGCGTCAATTCGGGCCACTATCTGGAGCGCCACTTGCGCCATGTCATCGGTGAGATCGAGGGCAAGAGCCCCGTGGAGCTGATCGCCATCGGCATCGGCCACGACGTCACGCGCTACTACCGCCGCGCCGTCACCATCGTCGACGTCGAGCAGCTGGGCGGAGTGCTGGTCGAGCAGCTGGCCGCCCTGTTCGAGGAAGAACCGCGCCAGATCGCCCGTGCGCGCGGCCTGCTGACCCCGCCGCCCGTGGTGACGCCTCAGGCGCCGAAGGTCGGTAAGGTTTCCGCGTGATCGGTCTGCGCGCCGCGCTCGTCCTGGGCATGGTCGGCGGCTTGAGCGGCCTGGCCACCCAGTGCACGCCGCGCAGGCCGCCGCCCGTGGTCGCCACGCCGCCCGCGCCGATCAAGGTCGGCCCCGAGATCACCGTCACCGCCGCGCCCGTGCCGCTGGACGCGTCCAATCCGGCCAAGACCACGCTGGACGGCGGCTTCACCTATGCGGGCGGCCTGGCGCTGACCAGCGCGACCACGTCGCGCCTGCACGGCCTGTCGGACCTGTCGGTCTCCGCCGACGGCCGGCTGACGGCGATCAGCGACGAGGGCGACGTCTTCGAGGCCAAGGTGCAGTTGGACGCGGCCGGCAGGCTGGTCGGCCTCACCGACACCAAGCTCGCCCCGCTGAAGGGCCTGGACGGCCGCCCCCTGCAAAACAAGCAGCAGGCCGACGCCGAGGGCGTGGCCGTGCTGCCCAACGGCGACCGCCTGGTCAGCTTCGAGCGCGACCACCGCATCTGGCGCTACGCGGTCGGATCCGATGGGACCTGGAGCCTGCCTGCCCCCGCGCCCAAGCCCGCCACCATCTTCCCGGACAACGAGGGCATGGAGGCGATCTCGGCCTACCCCGCCGCCGGCGCCGACGCCTATATCGTCGGCAGCGAGGAGGGCGAAGTGTGGCTGTGCAAGCTGTCGGCCGACTGCAAATCGCTGCCGCCGCAGTCGGGCCCGGACTTCACCTGGGGCCTGACCGGCTTCGCGCCCTTCCAGGGCGCGGCCATCGCCACCCTGCATCGCGGCTATGACCCGATCCGAGGCTGGCGCTCGGTGGTTCGCTTCATCTCCGACCCGACCCTGCCGGCCGCCCGCCAGCGCACCGCGGCGGCGCTGCATATCGAAGGGTCCATGCCGCGCGACAACTTCGAGGGCTTATCCATCACCGCCGCCCCGCCCGGAGCGCCGGCCGGCGCGACGCGGATCTATCTGATCTCCGACGACCAGGCGATCGGCGCCAACCAGCGCACCCTGCTGCTGGCCTTCGACTGGGTGGCCCCGCCCCTGCCCGCGCCCATGCCGCCCAAGGCGGTCCGCAAGCCTGTTCGCAAGCGCTAAGGCCGTTTCGTTTCAGACGAGACGGTTTCATTACCAACCATATGATTGTATTGGACTTTTTGCCGCAAAAGGCAATTTCGCACTTGCGAAAGGTACCGGTACCATATATCCAAGACCTCGACGGACGACGAGGCGAGATCCTGGGGGCCGTCAGAGGAACGCGTCGGGAGGCGGTTGAACTCAACCTCCTTTCCGGGACTACACAACATGATCCGTCTGCTCGTTATCGCCCTCACGGCCCTCATGGCCACCACCGCCGCCACCTCGGCCAGCGCTGGCGAAATCAAGGTCAAGGTCGCCGGCCGCGACACCGCCGCCGTCCACGCCGAGATCGTCCAGGCCGCCAAGCAGCTGTGCCAGGAAGACCTGATCGGCAATCCCTACGCCGTTCAGATCGCCCCCTACTGCGTGCGTGACGTCGCCCGCGACGCCATCAGCCGCGCCCATAGCCGCGACCTGATCGCCTACGACAAGGCCCAGGGCCGCGACGTCTATTTCCTGAAGATCGCCGCCCGCTAAGACGCCCAGCGCTTCACGACAGAGCCCGCGAAACCCCCGTTTCGCGGGCTTTTTCACGCCTGCAATCGGTTGTTCGCGCGCGAAGCAACCGACCGCTCCACCTTAGGTGCGCTGCAACATAATCGTTGATAACCCAACATAACGTTGCTATAGACAACGCGACGGGCTGAGCAGGCGATAGACCGGGGACGGGCCGTCAGAGGAACGCGTCTGGAGGGGGTTGAACCCAACCCTCTTTCGGAACATCGACATGATCCGCTCCATCGTTCTGGCCGCCTCGGCCATCGCCCTGTTCGCCGCCGCTCCGGCCTCGGCCGCCGAAGTCCGCGTCAAGCTCACCGGCAAGTCGGCCGCCGAAGTCCGCGCCGAAATCGTCAAGGCGGCTTCGACCGTCTGCTGGCAGGACATCCGCGGTGAAGCCATGGCCGGCTACCTGTACCCGGCCTGCATCCGCGCCTCGGTCAACGACGCCGTGTCGAAGATCAACAACCCGGCCCTGACCGCCTTCAACTCGGCTAACCCGGCTTCGAGCGCCGTCGTCGCGCGCTAAGCGACCCAAGGCTTTAGTACCAAGCGTAACAGTACCAAGCGTTCAAAACCCGCCGCGGCTCGGTCGCGGCGGGTTTTGCTTTGCCTGGAGGGGAGGGTCCGCGGCGGATCACACTCGCCTCGCCCCTCACGCCCACGACGAAAAGCCCGCCGGGATCGCTCCCGGCGGGCTTTCAATCGTCGGTCGAGACCGTAAAGCCTTAGGCGGCTTGGGCGGTCGCGGCGGCCTTGGCCTTGGCCTTGACCTGGGTCTTGATCTTCAGGGCGCGCGGCGACAGCTGCTCGTCCTTGGCGCCCAGCAGGAACACGTCCAGGCCGCCCTTGAAGTCCAGCGTACGCAGAGCGGCGTTGCTGATGCGCAGGCGGAAGCTCTGGCCCAGCGACTCCGACTGGAGCGTGGCGGGCGACAGGGCCGGCAGGAAGCGGCGCTTGGTCTTGATGTTCGAGTGGCTCACATTGTGGCCGACCATCGGACCGATACCGGTAAGTTCGCAACGGCGCGACATAGTGATTACCTTGGCTTGGGCGAAACCGTCTGGCTCGGTGAAGAGCCTGGTCCCGATAAGATATGAATTCGGACACGCGACTGGACCAGGCCGACCGCGCGAGAGCGGGCGATATAGGCGAAGGGTCGCCCCTGAGTCAAGGCGCCTGACCAAGGATCGCCAGATCCGTTAGGGAACCGGCCGCCCAACCTCCGCCTTCAAGCACGGTTCATATGCCACTCTATATAGGAGCGGTATCAAGGAGACCCGCCACATGCGTTCGACCGCCCTCGCCGCTTCTGTTCTTATCCTCTCCCTGGGAGGCCTTCTTGGCGGCGTCGCCCTCGCCCAGCCCGTGGTCCGCGCGGCGGCCGCCAAGGCCTCGGCCTCGGCCTCGAGCAAGGCGACGATTCTCCCGGGCCAGTGGGAGTATGACTACAAGGTCGGCGTGATCCCGGTCAGCAGCGAGCGCAAGTGCCTCAAGCCGTCCGACGCCGAGCAGTTCTCGCGCGGCATCTGCACCAAGCGCTATCGCTGCGACTACACCACCAATGTGGTCAGGGACGGCAAGATCCAGCTGAAGGGCACCTGGACCGACAAGAAGGACCGCGTCTCGCCGGTGACCGCCGAGGGCAGCTACACGCCCGAGAGCTTCAAGATGAACATCCACATCAAGACCATCAGCGGCATGAACCTGGCCGGCAGCATGAACGCCAAGCGCGTCGCGGCCGAGTGCGCGCCTGAAGAGAAAGTGGCGGAAAAGGCCGGCGAAACGGCGGCGAAGTAGCGCCGCCTCCGGAAACCAATTTGTGGTTAATCCGCTTCAAGCTACAATAGCTTGTAGGGAACAAACACCGAATTGGCGGACGTCGCTGATTCGGTCCTGATTCGTTTCGCCCCTGTTCGAAGAAGCGTTACCGCGCGTTAAGAGACGTGCTCGGAGGGTCTTCGAAGCCTAGGCCCCACGCCGAGGCGCGACCGAGAACTCCAGGTCGAACAGGGTCGGGACCGCATCGGTCCGCGCCTTCTCGATGGTCAGCAGCCTCGCCTTGGTCTCGGCCCCGCCCGGCGCGGAAAAGCCGCCCATATTCCCCGAAGCGCCCAACACGCGATGGCAGGGCACCACGATCGGCCAGGGGTTCTCGCCTAGCGCCTTGCCCACGGCCCGCGCCGCGCCCGGCTCGCCCATGGCCTTGGCCACCTCGCCATAGGTCGAGGTCTCGCCCGGCGTGATGGCCCGAGCGATCTCGTAGACCCGCAGATTGAACGCAGGCTGACCGTTCAGATCGAGCGGGATGTCCGCCAGATCATCGCGCCCGCCGGCCAGCAGCTCACGGATCCGCTCTATGAGCGCCTCGATCTCGGCGGTCGGCTCGCTCTCGGCCGCGTCAGGGAAGCGCTTACGCAGCCGGGCCCAGGCCGCGCCCGGCGAGGTCTCCGGAAGCTGCACGCCGATCAGGCCGCGATCGCCCCAGGCGACGCCGCAGCGGCCGATGATCGTGTCGAACAGGACAAAACGCTGGGCGCTCATGACGAAAAGCTAGCAGGCCTGTTGCGACTTGGCAGGGGCGCGCCGTACGTTTTCCGAAATTTGCTAAGCTTCGGAGGTCGCCTTTGCGCCGGATCCTACTCGCCGCCCTGCTGGCCGCGACCTCGTTCACGGCCGCGAACGCCGGCGACATCCTGATCCACGGCGGTCCGATCCACACCGGCGTCGACGCCAAGCCGACCGCCGAGGCGGTGCTGGTCCGCGACGACAAGATCCTGTTCGTCGGCGACCTGAAAAGCGCCAAGGCCAAGGCGGCCAAGGACGTTCGCGACATCGACCTGAAGGGCGCGGCGGCCTATCCGGGCTTCGTCGACGCCCACGCCCACCTGACCGGCATAGGCCTGCGCGAGCTGACCCTCAATCTCGACCAGACCAAGTCGCTGGCCGAACTGGTCGCCACGGTAAAGGCCTATGCCGCCGCCCACCCCGAAGGCGCGATCTACGGTCGGGGCTGGATCGAGACCCACTGGCCCGAGAAGCGCTTCCCGACCAAGGCCGACCTGGACGCCGCCGCGCCGGGCCGGATCGTGGTCCTGGGCCGCTCGGACGGCCATGCCAGCGTCGCCTCGACCGCCGCCCTCGCCAAGGCCGGCGTGACCGCGGCCACCACCGCCCCGGCCGGCGGCAAGATCCTGCTGGGGGCCGATGGCCAGCCCGACGGCATGTTGATCGATCACGCCCAGGCGCTGATCGCGGACGTCATCCCGCCGCCCGGCGAGGCCCTGAAGCGCGAGGCCCTGCGCAAGGCCGGCGCGCTGTACGCCGCGCGGGGCTGGACCGGCCTCGACAATATGAGCGTCATGGCCGACGACCTGGCCTTGCTGCGCGACGAGGCCGCCAAGGGCGCGTTCCACATCCGCGTCGACAACTACATGGACCCCAGCGGCGCGGCCGAGGTGCTGAGCAAGGGTCCCCAGACCGACGCCACGGGCCTGATCCGGACCCGCGGGATCAAGCTCTATATGGACGGCGCCCTGGGCTCGCGCGGCGCGGCGCTCCTAGAGCCTTACAGCGATGCCGAAGGGCTTGGATTGCAGCTGACCCCGCGGGACAAGGGGCTGGCGCTGATGAAGCAGGCCAAGGCCGTAGGCGCCCAGGTGGCCATGCACGCCATCGGCGACCGTGGTAACCGCATGACCCTGGACTGGTTCGAACAGAGCCTGGCGGGCGACACCAAGGCCCGCTGGCGCATCGAGCATTCGCAGATCGTCGCCGACACCGACGTGCCGCGCTTCGCCAAGCTGGGCGTCATCGCCTCGATGCAGCCCAGCCACGCGATCGGCGACCTCTATTTCGCCCCCGCGCGACTGGGTCAGGCCCGCCTGCACGAGGGCTATCGCTGGAAAGACTTCCTGAACGCCGGGGTCGTGGTCGCGGCCGGCTCGGACGCCCCGGTCGAGGTCGGCGACCCGCGCATCGAGTTCTACGCCGCCGTCTATCGCCACGGCCTTGACGGCTTCGCCAACGCCGACTGGCATCTGGAAGAGGCCGTCACCCGCGCCGAGGCCCTGAAGATGCTGACCCTGGCCCCCGCCTACGCCGTGTTCCGCGACAAGGAGCTGGGCACGCTGGAAGCCGGCAAGAAGGCCGACCTCACCGCCTTCGACAAGGACTTCATGACCATCGAGCCCAAGGAGATCCTCACCGCCCAGCCGGTGCTGACCGTGGTGGACGGCAAGGTGGTGTTCAGCCGCTAGAGCATTTTTCGATCCAATTGGATCGGTGAAATGCTCTAGCCTGTTGTTTTGACGCATTTTCTGACGACGAACCGGTATCCGCTTCGTCGGAAAATGCTCTAGGACTTCAGCGGTATCACACGGATTTCGTTGACCCCGATGCCCAGCAAGCGGGGATCCGGGACGCCGTGGAACGGCGGTGGCGCGGCGGCCTCGGGCAAGCGCAACTCGACCTTGGTCGGCTTGCCTGGCGTCGCGCCGCTGATCCGCACGGAGAAAACGCCTCGAGTGATCCGAGCTCGGCGCTGGACCTTGCCGTTCAACACGACCTCGATCGCCTGGGTGTCGTCCTGGGACGGGCCAATGGCGATGACGTTGAGGAGCAGCGCGAAGTCCCGCGCGCCTTGGGTGTCGAGGATCAGCCACGCGGCCTTGCCGTCGCTCCAGATGGCGAACTGCTCGGGCAGGCCCCACCCGGGGCCCAGTTCTGGCGGCCGGACGCCCTTGTTCAGGTAGATCACCGGCGCGGCGGCCACCTGCTTGGCCGAGACGGCGACATAGGGCTGCAGGCCGCGGACCGACTTGAGGTCACGCCCGCACAGCAGGCCACGAACGAAACGGTAGCAGTCGGAACGCTGGCCGAAAGCCTCGAACAGAGCGGGTTTCTCGACGGGATCGCCGATCACGGCGGTGATGGTTCGGTCTCCCGCCGCCGCGTCGACCTTGGCCGCCGGCTCGGCCTCGCAGCTGACGACCAGGGGGCGGGCTACGGGCCCTGAATTGGAAACGCCGTGCCGACGTAGCGCCAGATGCGACATCTGCATGGTCGCCCAGGCGTCGACGTTCGACGAGCACTCGATCACCGGCTGGAAGCGCCAGGGGCGGCCTTCGAGCGCGGGATCGGTGCGCAGGACGGCGTCGTAGAAGGGGGCGGTCCGCACATAGACACCACGCACGGCATGGATCATCTGACTCATGTCGGCGACCTGCAGCGCCAGGGCCACGACCAGCAGGCCGATGCGAAGGCGGCCGGACTCGATGCGATCGACCTGGACCACCCCGAAGGCCAGCATCGCGTAGCCGACGATCCAGAAGAACCGACCGTGACAGCGGAACAGGCCCACGATGTCGCCGAAAAGTCCCTTCGGACGTCCGACGTCGAACAACAAGAAAGGCCCCACATAGGGGCGCGGTCCGATGGCGTAGACGGTCAGAACGACCAGGGCGGCGATCAAGGGCCCGAAGCGGCGCCAGGCCGCGGCGTCCGGCTTCCAGCCGCGCGCCAGGCCTAGCAAGACCTGGATCGCGGCGGCGATGACGACCAGCAGCGCGCCCGCGCCAAGATAATTGTAGCCCTCGAAGGGCTGCCCGAGGACCTCCAGCGTGCCGGTGAACCAGACGCCGTTCCAGGTCTGCCCGGCCAGCGCCGAGGCCTGGGGCCAGAACGGGCCCAGCACGTTCATCGAGAAGGAGCCCAGCGACACGCCGCCGCCGGACATGCCGACGCCGCCATAACCCAGCACCCAGGCGGCGAAAGCCACGGCCACGGCGAAGGCGACCGTGGCGACGACCGCATTGGCCCAGGCCTTGGCGCGCCGCTGCAGAAGTTCCGACAGCAGGCCGGCGCCAAGGCAGGCGGCCACCGGCACGAGGTGATAGGGATGGGTTCCGGTGACCACCAGACCGAGGATCGCGATCTCGACGATCCGCCGCCGGGTCAGGCCAAACCGCGCCACCAGCACGGTCCAGGTCGCGCCCAGGATCAGCAGGAACTGGCCGGCCAGGGCGATATGACCAAGCTGGCGCGAAAGCCAGGCCGGGAAGAACAGCGACAACAGCCCGCCCAGCAGCAGGGACGACAGGCGCGTCACGCCGCAGGCTCGCAACAGAGCAACCATGGCCAAGGGCTGGGCGACGTAGGCGATCAGCAGGAACAGGGCCAGCGGGTTCAACACCCGCCCCAGACCCAATGCCTTCATGGCCAGCGTCAGCCACGGCAGACTGTCGGTGTAAACGATCGACGTCGGTATGGCCTCGCCGCGCAGAGCGGTCGTCACGCCCAGCGGGAAATGCCAGGGGTGGTCGATAATCGCGTAGTGACCGGCCATCATCGTGGCCATGTCACCGCCCGGCTCCAGCCAGTAGTCGTGACCCGCGCTCAGCAGCGGCAGGCCGATGACGATATGGAACAGGATGATCGCCGCCAGAACGAGCGTCGCGAACATGGCCGACCTTGCCGATACGAAACGCTGCAAGACGCTTTAGCCCCCAAATACGCTAGCCACCTCGCTACCGAAGCGCGCGCGATCTGTCCACTCCACCCAAGGGAGATTCACCTACGACGCCGCGTCGGCTTGCCTCCCCACGATTCCCGCACCACCTTGGACCCATGAGTGACCGTTCGACCGGACTGGCCCCTTCGAAGCTGACCGCGGTCCTGGGTCCGACCAATACCGGCAAGACCCATCTGGCCGTCGAACGGATGCTGGCCCACGGGTCGGGGATGATCGGCCTGCCGCTGCGGCTGCTGGCGCGCGAGATCTACGACCGGGTGGTCAAGCTGCGCGGCAAGGCGTCGGTGGCGCTGATCACCGGCGAGGAAAAGATCGTCCCGGCGCGGGCGGTCTATTTCGTCTGCACGGTCGAAGCCATGCCGCTGGCCCGCGAGGTCGAGTTCCTGGCCGTCGACGAGATCCAGCTGTGCGCCGATCCAGAGCGCGGCCACATCTTCACCCACCGCCTGCTGCATGCGCGCGGCAAGTTCGAGACCATGTTCCTGGGCGCGGGCACCATGGCCCCACTGGTCCGCCGCCTGCTGCCGGACGCCGAGATCGTCGGGCGCGAGCGGTTTTCCAACCTGTCCTATGCCGGCTCCAAGAAGCTGACCCGCCTCCCCCGGCGCAGCGCGATCGTCGCCTTCTCCACCGACGCGGTCTACGCGATCGCCGAATTGATCCGGCGTCAGCGGGGCGGCGCGGCCGTGGTCATGGGGTCTTTGAGCCCCCGCACCCGCAACGCCCAGGTGGCTCTGTACCAGTCCGGCGAGGTCGACTTCCTGGTGGCCACCGACGCCATCGGCATGGGCCTGAACATGGACGTCGACCACGTGGCCTTCGCCGGCCTGCGCAAGTTCGACGGCAAGCGCACCCGCTGGCTCTATCCGCAGGAGGTCGGCCAGATCGCCGGCCGGGCGGGCCGCTACACCCGCGACGGCACCTTCGGCGTCACCGGCGACTGCGAGGAGATCGACGAGGACTTGGTCGAGGCCGTCGAAAGCCACACTTTCGAGCCGATCCAGGCCGCCGAATGGCGCAACGCGCGGCTGGACTTCGGCTCGCTGCCCGGCCTGCTGCGCTCGCTGAACGAGACACCCAGGCGCAATGGCCTGTCGCTGTCGCAGGAGGCCCTGGACGAGCGCACACTGCGCGCCCTGGCCCAGCAGGAAGACGTCATCAAGCGCTGCAAGACCGATCGCTCGGCGCTGCTGCGGCTGTGGGACGTCTGCCAGACGCCGGACTTCCGCAAGACCACCGACGACGACCATCAGCGCATGGCGCGCACCCTGTTCGACGACCTGACCACCGGCCGCAAGCGCCTGCCGGAGGACTGGATCAACAGCCAGTACAAAGCGCTGGACCGCGTCGACGGCGAGATCGACAGCCTGGCCGGCCGCCTGTCGGGCGTGCGCACGCTCAGCTACATCGCCAACCGTCCCGACTGGGTGGCCAATCCCGCCCACTGGCAAGGCCTGACCCGCCAGCTCGAGGACCGGATCAGCGACACCCTGCACGAAAAGCTGATGGCTCGGTTCATCGACCGCCGCACCAGCGTGCTGATGAAGCAGCTGGGCGAGCGGGAAACCCTCTATGCCGGCGTCGGCCAGGACGGCGAGGTTACGGTCGAAGGCCATGTCGTGGGGCACCTGTCGGGCGTCGCCTTCACCCCGGTCAAGGCCGCCTCTCCGCTTGAGGAGAAGGCCCTGCGCAACGCGGCCCAGCGCGCGGTCGGCCCCGAGATCGCCAAGCGCCTGGGTGTGCTGGCGTCCGAGCCCGACGACGCCTTCGCCCTGACGCCCGACGGCGCGATCCTGTGGCGGGGCGAGGCGGCGGGAGCCGTGCGCCACGGCCTGCCCCTCTTGTCGCCCCGCGCCCGCCTGCTGGGCGAGCTGGGCGTCGCCGCCGTGCGCGAGCGGGCAGAGCGGCGGCTGGACGCCTTCCTGGCCTCGCAGGTCGACAAGCACCTGGCCCCGCTGCGCAAGCTGGAGCGAGCCTTGGGCGGCGGCGAGCTTCGCGGTCTGCCGCGCGGCGTCGCCCACCGCCTGCTGGAAGCCGGCGGCGTGCTGGACAAGCGTCCCGTCGATCCCGAACTAAAGGCGCTGAGCCAGGCCGAGCGCCGCACCCTCAAGAGCCTGGGCGTGCGGATCGGCGCGTTCAGCCTCTATTGCCCGGCCGTGCTGAAGGCCGAGGCCATCGCCGCCGCACGCGCCTTGAACCCGACCGGCTGGCGCGGCGCGCTGACGACGCTGGAGCCCCTGCCCTCGCCCGAGCCCTCGGCCCGCGAGCTGTCGGCCAGCGGGCTGCGTTCGGTGGCGGGCTTCAGCATCCCGGTGGACGCGCTGGAGGAACTGGACGCCCTGCTGCGCGCCGAGCAGCAGCACGGCGGCGTGGTGCTGACCGATGCGGCGACGCGGAAACTGGGCTGGACCGCCAAGCAGGCCTCCAACGTCCTGCGCGCGCTCGACTACACCCCCGCCATCCGCGCCAAGCCCGATCAGCCGATCGTCTGGAAGCGCCGCGGCGCCGCCAAGCTGGACCAGACGCCCGTCAAGGCGCGCCCGGACTCGCCGTTCGCGGCTCTGGCCAAGCTGACGGAGCCGCCGCCGCCGCCCGAGCGCCGCAAGCGGCCGCGCCGACGCAAGCCGGCCGCGCCCAAGCAGGCCGCGTCGTGACCGACACCCACGGCGAGTCCGCCAAAGACTCCGTGCGGGCCGATATCTGGCTGTGGCGCGCCCGCTTCTTCAAGACCCGCTCCCTGGCCGCCAAGTTCGTCGACGAAGGCCGCATCCGCCTGACCCGCGCCGGAACCGAGAGCCGCATCGACAAGCCCTCCCGCACGGTAAAGCCCGGCGACGTCGTGGTGTTCGGCCTGGGCGGCCGCCTGATCGCCGTGCGAGTGCTGGACTGCGGCGAACGCCGGGGCCCGGCGACCGAGGCGCGCGGGCTTTATCAGGCGGTGGAGGATTAGCCCTCCGCCACCGCTGCCGGCGGCCAGATCCGGGCGCTGACGCCGCCGCCTTCGCGGTTGCCGATCACCAACCGCCCGCCGAAACGCTTGATCAGGCGCTCGGCGGTGGGAATGCCCAGGCCGAAGCCGCCGGTGTCGCGGGCGCGCGCGACGTCGCCTCGGAAGAACGGCTCGTAGATCCGGGCCATGGCGTCGGCGGTCAGGCCGGGTCCCTGATCCAGCACCTCGATCAGCGGTCCCTCCGGACCGTCGGCCACCAGCCGAACGCGCGCCTGGCCGCCGAACCGCACGGCGTTGTCCACCAGGCGGATCAGCGCCTGCTCCAGCGGTCCCCGATGGGTGGTAACCTCAAGAGCCTTGCCGCCCTCGTAACGCACGGCGTCCGGCCAGCGGGCCGTCACGCCCTGGATGAGGGACGGCAGGTCGACGACCTCGGCGGTGCTGGACGAGTGCTGGGCGCGCAGCCAGTCCGATAGCGACCATAGCATCGCGTCCAGCTCGGCGACGTTGTCTGCGACCAGGACCTTGATGTCGTCCGGCTCGATATAGTCAGCCGCCAGGGTCAGGCGGGCCAGCGGGGTGCGCAGGTCGTGGCTGAGCGCCTCCATGGCCCGGGCCTGGTCCTCGATCAGGCCGGCGATGCGGCGCTGCATGTCGTTGAAGGCCCGGCCCAGCTCGACGATGTCGTTGGGCCCCTCGACCAGGATCGGCGACGGCGGGCTCTCGCCGACATGGCGCGAGGCCTGCGTCAGGCGGCGCAGGGGTTCGCCCAGCTGGCGCAGGGCATAGGCGCCCAGGGCCACGCAGGCCAGGGAGAAGACCAGGGTCGTGGCCACCGCGCGCAGGGCGATCGGCCAGGGCCGGGGGAAGTTGCGCGAGCGGAAGGTCAGCCACCGACCGTCCTCCAGCCCCATGACGCCGACCAGGTCGCGGCCGCCCTCGGGCCGGCTTTCCGACCACAGGCGCAGCGGCCGCCCAGCCAGGATCGGCTCCCACTGGCGGACATAGTCGGCGATGGCCTCGGCCTCGGCCATCTGGAGCCGCGTGAGGGGCGGCCCCTCCGGCGGCAGGACGGCGATCTCGGCCTCCATGTAGTGCGAGGTCATCACCTTGTCGAAGTCGGCCTGGCCCAGCTTGGCGACCCGCTGGCCGACGACCAGCAACTCGCCGATCCGCCGAGCGTGGTCCTCGCGCAGGGTCTGGCGATCGATGGCGCTATAGAAGGCGACGCTGGCGCAGAGCTGCACCAGCACGACGGCGACCACCACCCAGATGGAGCGCCCCACGAAGCCGCGAGACCGCCACGGCGCCTTACCCATCGTCAGAGTCATACCCCGAGGCTATACGAGGCCGCGCGCCTTAGGCCACTAAGGGTTGACCCCGAACCCCTTCAGGAAGCCCGCCACCTCGCCCGCCGGCATAGGCCGGCCGAAGTGATAGCCCTGGACCTGGTCGCAGCCGTAGTGCTCCAGCGCCTTGAGCTGCGCGGCGTCCTCGACCCCTTCGGCGACCACCTTCATGCCCATGGACGCGCCCAGCGTGATCACCGCCTTGACGATCGCCTCGTCCTCGACGTTCTGGACGAAGGACTTGTCGATCTTCAGACGGTCGATCGGGAACTGCCGCAGGTTGGCCAAGCTGGCGTAACCGGTGCCGAAGTCGTCCAGGGCGATCATCACCCCGGCGTCGTGCAGCTGCCTGACGGTGCTGCTGACGAGGTCCGAGCCCCAGCCCATGTAGACGTTCTCGGTGACCTCGATGGTCAGGCGCTCGCACGGCACGTTCCAGCGGGCCAGGCGCTCCTGGATCTCCTCGGCCAGGCGGCCCGAGCGGAACTGGGCCGAGCTGATATTGACCGCCACGCGGCCGAACTCGACGCCGTCGTCCAGCCACTGGCGCATCTGCTTCAGGGCCGCCTCGAAGGCGACGTCGCCCAGCTTCAAGGACAGGTCCTGGTCCTCGAACGCCGGCATGAAGCGGGCCGGGGTCAGCACGCCCTGCTCGGGATGGATCCAGCGCATCAGCGCCTCGAAGCCGGCGACCTTGTTCTCGCGGATGTCGACGACCGGCTGGTAGTAGAGGGTGAACTCGTTCTCGGTCAGGGCCGCGCGGACGTCGCGCAGCAGTTCGATCCGCTGCTCGACCTCGGAGCGCATCGACGGCTCGAACACGATGCTGCGGTTGCGGCCCGCTTCCTTGGCGCGATAGAGCGCGATGTCGGCGTTCTTGATCATGTGGGCCGGGTCGGCGTCCGGATCGCCGTGCAGGGCGGCCCCGATGCTGGCGCTGGCCGTGAAGCTGCGGCCGGCGTGTTCGATCGGCCGTCGCAGCAGGTCCTGCAGCTTGGCGATCGGCGGCAGCATGTCAGCCTCGCCGTGCAGGCCGCGCAGGATCACGGCGAACTCGTCGCCGCCCAGACGCGCCACCGTGTCGCCGGTTCGGAACGCGTGCTGCAGCATGCCGGCCAGGCGCTTGAGCAAGGCGTCGCCGGCGTCGTGACCCAAGGTGTCGTTGATGTCCTTGAAATGATCGACATCGATCATGATCAGGCCGAACATCTCGCCCAAGGTCTCGGACGCCGTCACCGCCTCCTGGAAGCGGTGCTGGAAAAGGGCCCGGTTGGGCAGGCCCGTCAGCGGATCCTTGAACGCCAGGGTCTCGATCGCCTCGGTCTGGCGGCGACGGTCGGTGATGTCCTTGAAGAGGTTGACCAGCTTCTCCGGCTTGCCGTCGGCGCCGACGAACACCTTTCCGACCGAGCGGACCCAGGTCTCGACCCCGTCGTCGCGGCGGAGCTTGAACTCGAAGACCCGCGCCTCGCCGATCTTGCGCGTGGCCACCAGGTCGGCGCAGCGCTGGCGGTCCTCGGGATCGACGATCTCCAGCGGATCGTCCTTGAACGTGCAGTACTTCTGCAACTCGGGCGCGTGCCCCGAGAAATAGACCTCCTTGGTGCGCAGGTCGAATTCGC
The DNA here is from genome assembly GCF_058681225.1 of Caulobacter sp. FV1ye6ST. Classification (NCBI taxonomy): domain Bacteria; kingdom Pseudomonadati; phylum Pseudomonadota; class Alphaproteobacteria; order Caulobacterales; family Caulobacteraceae; genus Caulobacter; species Caulobacter sp. FV1ye6ST. The sequence continues at coordinate 502,319 of NZ_CM178733.1, read as the reverse complement.
GGACCAGCAGGTCGTCGAGCTCAAGGGCCATTGTCAGGCGCTGCTTGTCGCGCTCGGCGCGCAGCACGCTGTCGGCATAGCCGGTCACGTCGCGCGCGGTGATCATCACCGCATAGGTCTCTTCGCTTCCTGGAGGACCATCCCGGCAGGCGCTGAACTCGGTGCGCCAGACGTGCTGGACGCCCTCGGCGTCGACGGTCGGCAGATAGCGCGAGAAGGCGATCCCCGCCTCGGCGCAGATCAGCAGCGACCCGACGTCCTCGACCGCCACCAGCCCGCCGGCTCCGGCGTCGCCGCCGAGCGTCAGGCCGGGCGCGATGCCTTGCCGCGCCCATTCTCGGCTGCGGGCGACCAGCGTCAGGTCGCGGTCCAGCAAGGCCGCGGCGAACGGAATCTGACCGACGAACTCGCCGAACGCGCGGGCGCGCGCCTTGGCCAGGGCGCGTATAGCGGCGTCCGCTTCCGGAATCGGTTGGACCGGCAAGGCTTCAATCTTCATGTGTGTCGGCTTTCCGACTTTGTTTTTATTGAGCGTTTCCAATCCCACATATTGGTGTTCGTTCGATAAGAAAGTGTTTGCGTCCGCCGCGCGCCGTCCGCGCGCATTGTCGCGCCATGCGGAATGCCCGGAGTCAGAAAGACGTCGCACGCTGGCCACGCCTAGAGAATTCCTGAGCGCGCGCGCGGCCAAGCCGCATTGACAAGCGGGTCCCAGGCTTCGAAAACGCGCGCGCCGAACTCTGTCCGACATCATTCGAGTAAATCGATGACCTACATCGTCACCGACGCCTGCGTCCGCTGCAAGTTCATGGATTGCGTGGAGGTGTGCCCGGTCGATTGCTTCTACGAGGGCGAGAACTTCCTCGTCATCAATCCGGACGAATGCATCGACTGCGGCGTCTGCGAGCCCGAGTGCCCGATCGACGCCATCAAGCCGGACACCGAGGACGAGGCGGACGGCAAGTGGCTGAAGATCAACGCCGACTACGCCAAGGTCTGGCCGAACATCACCGTCAAGGGCGAGCCGCCCGCCGACCGCGAGGCGTTCGAGCGCGAGACCGGCAAGTTCGAGAAGTACTTCAGCGAAAAGCCGGGCAAGGGTTCGTAAGCCCGACAGCCTGCCCGTTTTTGATGGGACATCAGAAGCGGATCAGCAGGCTCGTTTTCCGGCGCGAGGAGCTTGGACGCTTACACTTTCGACCGCCACGCGCCTCGGCGATTTCTCAAGCTTGATCCCCGCCAAGCCGCGAAAGCTTGACGGTGAGCTCGGCTCGGCCGGACGCAACCCTTTCATAGGGCTGAATTTTATGCTATTGTCGCTGCCGACGTGACGGTTGCGGCTAATCGCGACGGTCCGTCTTGTCGAAGAAGCCGGTTCGAGACGCTATTCGAGCCGGCCCGCCCGATCGAAGGCGAAGGTGTCTTAGAGATCTATTCCCAATCCTGACAGGCTTAGCCCCGCGCACCTGATTTCGCGGAGCAAGAACCTGTCATTTTTGATTTGGGGAAGATCACGGCGTTCGGGCCCCGCGGGCCCGCATAGATGAGGACGAACATGAGCAAGACTGGTCTGGAATTCTCGGTCGGCGATCACGTCGTTTACCCCGCGCACGGCGTGGGCACCATTCAGGCGGTCGAGACCCAGGAAGTGGCCGGTTATTCGCTCGAAGTCTACGTCATCACCTTCGACCACGAGAAAATGACCCTCCGCGTCCCGACCAAGAAGGCCAAGACGGCCGGCCTGCGTCCGCTGGCGGAAGGCGGCACCGTTTCGCAAGCCCTCACCACCCTGAAGGGCCGCGCCCGCGTGAAGCGCACCATGTGGTCGCGTCGCGCCCAGGAATACGAAGCCAAGATCAATTCGGGCGACCTGATCTCGATCGCCGAGGTGGTTCGTGACCTGCACCGCGCCGAGAACCAGCCGGAACAGTCCTACTCGGAACGCCAGCTGTATGAATCGGCCCTGGACCGCATGGCCCGCGAAGTCGCCGCCATCGAGCGCATCGACCGCGAAGCCGCCATCGGCATCCTGACCAAGTCGCTGGTCAAGGCCGCCTAAGAGACCTTTTTCCGGTCCGGTTACCGAAAACGCCCCTCGCTTCGCGGGGGGCGTTTTTGTTTGCCCCACGCCCGAAGACCGGCGGTTGACCAGATCGATGACAAGTGTCAACGTCGCCTCGTTGACACTTGTCATCGAGAGGCCACCATGAAGATCAGTTCGGCGGAAAGCGTCGTGATGGAGGCGCTGTGGCGACGCAGCCCCCTGACCTCAGAAGCCATCATCAACGAGGTCGGCGAGCCCCAGGGCTGGACCGAGGGGACGGTCAAGGTGCTGATCAGCCGTCTGGTCAAGAAGAAGGCGGTGGCCGCCCAGGCCGACGGGCGCCGCTATCTCTATTCGCCGCTGGTCTCGCGCCAGGCCTATGTCGGAGCCGAGAGCCAGGGCTTGTTGGATCGCCTGTTCGGCGGACGTCTGGCCCCGCTAGTCACCCACTTTTCCGAAGGCGAAAAGCTCAGCGACGAGGACATCGCCGAGCTGAAGGCCCTGATCGAGAAGATCGGCAAATGAGCGCGGCGATCCTTCCCGCCCTCCTGCTGGCCAATCTGGTTCTCGCCCTCGCCGTCCTGGCGATCCTCGCCCTGCGACGCCCCGTGCGGAAGCGCTTCGGCCCGTTGGCGGCCTACGCCCTGTGGCTCGTCGCGCCGGTCTGCCTGCTCGCTGGTTTGCTGCCCGTCCATGCCCCATCGGCGATCGCGGCGCCGGTCGTCACCCTGGTCGGGGCCGGCGCGCGCGGCCTGGCGCCCGTCGCCCGGCAGGCCGCCAGCCTGACGCCTCCGCTGATCGCGGTCTGGGCGGGCGGGGCGCTGGTCATGGCGGCCCTGTTCGCGCTGCGCCAGATCCAGTTCGTCCGCGCGCTGGGTCGCCTGACGCCGCTGGAGAGCGATCCCGAGATCCTACGCGGCGAGCATCTGGGCGGCGGGCCGATGCTTCTAGGCGCGATTCGGCCGCGCATCGTCGTCCCGGCCGACTTCGAGACGCGCTTCACCGGCCCTGCCCGCCGCCTGGTGCTCCAGCATGAGCATGTCCACCAGGCGCGCGGCGACGCGGCGGTCAACGCGCTGGTGGTGGGTCTGCGCTGCCTGGCCTGGTTCAACCCTCTGGCCCATCTGGGCGCCCGCCGGTTCCGCGTCGACCAGGAGATAGCCTGCGACGCCGCTGTCACCCTGGCCCGCCCCGACGACCGAAGGCTCTACGCCGAGTTACTGCTGGGCGCGGCCATGACCCCTTTTTCCGCGCCGTTCGGCTGCCACTGGCCGGCGACCGGCGTCCATCCCCTGAAGGAGAGACTGACGATGCTGAATACGATCTCCACGACGGTGGCCCGCCGCCGGGCCGGCCTGATCCTGGTCGGCGCGATCGCCCTGGCCGGCGCCGGGACGGTCTGGGCCGCCAATCCCGTCCCCGCCAAGCCGCCGGTCGTCGCGCCGGACTGGACGGAGAAGCCGACCGCCCAGGACTTGGCGCGCTACTATCCGGCCGACGCCGCGAAGGCCCACCTCCCCGGCCGGACGACGGTCAGTTGCGACGTCAAGCTCGACGGACATCTGGAGAACTGCGTGGTGCTTTCGGAAAGTCCAACGGACGCGGGTTTCGGCGAAGCGACGCTGCGGCTGACCCAGTATTTCCAGATGAAACCGGCCTCGCTGGACGGCAAGCCGACCGCTGGCGGCAAGGTTACGATTCCGATCGTTTTTCAGGTCGGCCCCAACGCTCCCAGCCGATAGCCTGACCAGAAGGCGCTCCGACTACGGAGCGTCTTCTTTCCCCTAATTGCCCGCGCGCGACAAAGCAGGCTAGCTGAAGACCTTCAGCCGCGGGGACGACAATTCGCATGGACGACAGGGCCGCGGCCAATGCCCCGCGAGGCGCGGTCACCCGTTTCCTGGCCTCGGCCCCGCCCTGGGTGTTGGCGATCTACGGTGGCCTTTCGTCGTTCGCGGTCTATTTCGCCATGTTCGGCTATCGCAAGCCGTTCACCTCGGCCGCCTACGCCCATCCCGACGGCTGGCCGTTCGCCTTCGACTTCAAGATCGCCCTCGTGATCGCCCAGGTCGCCGGCTACGCCACCGCCAAGTTCATCGGCGTCAAGGTGATCTCCGAGATGCGGGCCAGCCGCCGGGCCGTGGCGATCCTGGCCCTGATCTTCGGGGCACAGATGGCGCTGCTGCTGTTCGGTCTGCTGCCGGCGGCGATCGGGCCATTGGCGCTGTACCTGAACGGCCTGTGCCTGGGCATGATCTGGGGGCTGGTGTTCGGCTTTCTCGAGGGTCGCCGCCTGACTGAAGTGCTTGGGGCCATGCTGTGCGCCAGCTTCATCCTGTCGTCGGGCGTGGCCAAGTCGGTCGGCAAGATGCTGTTGCTGTCCAACGTCGACGAGACGTGGATGCCGGCCGTGTCGGGCGTGGTCTTCGCGCCGCTGATGCTGATCGCCGTGGTCGCCCTGGCTCAGCTTCCGCCGCCCTCGCCGGCCGATGAGGCCGAGCGCGTGCGCCGCGCGCCGATGAACGCCAAGGACCGCGCGGCGCTGTTCGCCGCCCACGCCCCGGCCCTGATCCTGCTGATCGCGGTCTATGTGATGCTGACCGCCCTGCGCGACGTCCGCGACAACTTCTCGGCCGAGATCTGGGCCGAGCTGGGGTTCAAGAACGCCGCCTCGATCTTTACCCTGTCGGAGCTGCCGGTGGCGGCCATCGTGCTGATCGGCCTGGCCGCCCTGATGGGGGTCAAGGATAACCGCCGCGCGGTGGCCTTCAACATTGGCTTCGTGGCGCTGGGCTTTATCCTGCTGGGCGCCTCGACCCTGGCCTATCAGCTGCGCGTACTGCCGCCGGTCTGGTGGATGATCCTGGCCGGGGCCGGGCTCTACATGGGCTACACGCCTTTCAACGCCATGCTGTTCGACCGGATGATCGCCGCCACCGGCAAGGTGGGCACGGCGGGCTTTCTGATCTATGTGGCGGACTCGTTCGGCTATGTGGGCAGCATCTCGCTGCTGCTGGTGAAGTCGTTCGGCCACTTCGACATCGCCTGGGGCCAGTTCCTGGCGGTCGGGGCCTATGTCGCCTGCGGCCTCGGTTTGCTAGGTCTCTTCTTCGCCAACCGTTTCCTGTCGAGGCTTTGAGTATGGCCCTGCTGAAGATCAGTCTACGCGCCCGACGGGCGCTGGCCGCGTTTCTGAAGGACGAGGCGGCCGGCGGCTACGTGCTGATGGCGGCCGCGGCTCTCGCCTTGATCGTCGCCAACTCGCCGCTGGCCCCGGCCTATTTCGCGGCGCTGCACGAGTCGATCGGGCCGATGAGCGTGCAGCACGGGATCAATGACGGACTGATGGCGCTGTTCTTCCTGCTGGTGGGGCTGGAGATTAAGCGCGAGGTGCTGGACGGTCAGCTGTCGCGTCCCGCCGATGTGCTGCTGCCTGGCGCGGCGGCCCTGGGCGGAGTGATCGCGCCGGCGGCGATCTATCTGGCCTTCAATGCCGGCCACCCCGACAGCATCGCCGGCTGGGCCATTCCCTCGGCCACCGACATCGCCTTCGCGCTGGGCGTGCTGGCCCTGATGGGGCCGCGCGTGCCGACCTCCCTGAAGATCTTCCTGACCGCCATCGCCATCATGGACGACCTGGCGGCCATCGTGATCATCGCCCTGTTCTACACCGCCCAGCTGCACCTGCTGGCCCTGGCCGGCGCGGGGGCGGTGCTGCTGGTCCTGATCGCCCTGAACCGGCTGAAGGTGCTGAGCCTCTGGCCGTATCTGGTGCTGGGCGCGGTGCTTTGGGTGCTGGTGCTGAAGTCGGGGATCCACGCCACCCTGGCCGGCGTCGCCCTGGCCCTGACGATCCCGCTGAGGGCCGACGACCACTCGCCGCTGCACCGGCTGGAGCACGCCCTGCACAAGCCCGTCGCCTTCGTCGTCACGCCGCTGTTCGGCTTCGCCAACGCCGGGCTGTCATTCGCCGGCATCGGCCTCTCGGCCCTGCTGGATCCCGTGCCGCTGGGCGTGGCCCTGGGGCTGTTCCTCGGCAAGCAGGTCGGGGTGTTCGGCGTCACCTTCGGCCTGGTTCGGATGGGCTGGGCGCGACTGCCGCGCGGCGCTTCGCTGAGCCAGCTCTACGGCGTGGCGGTGCTGTGCGGCGTCGGCTTCACCATGAGCCTGTTCATCGGCGGCCTGGCCTTCGCCGATCCCCTGCTGATCGACGAGACCAAGATCGGGGTGCTGGCCGGCTCCTTGGCCTCGGCCCTGGTCGGCATGGCGATCTTGCGACTGGCGAGACCGAAGGCTTAGGGGAGCGGCTGATCGACCGGCGCGGGGGCTGGGCTCACCGCGCCGGGCAGCCGCGCCTTCAGCTTCAGAGCCGGCTTCTCGACCAGGAACCACGACGCCGCCGCGAACGGCAGGGCGAGGGCCAGCGAGGTCAGCAGGTTCAGGCGACCGTGCTCGGCCAGCACCTGCTGCAGCGGGAAACTATAGATATAGAGGCCGTACGACAGATCGGCGGGCAGGCGTGGCGCGGTCATCCGGCCCAGGGCCACCATGGCCAGCGGCAACCCCAGGAACCAGGCCGGGGTCGGCAGCAGGACCAGGCCGACGACCGCCGTCCAGGCCGGCGGCTTGACCTCGAACGCCTCGAGCGCCGCGCCGCACAGGAAGAGCCAGCCGTTCAAGGTGGCCAACGAGGCCAGCCGCGCCAGGTCGCTTCGGGCGTCCAGGCCAGTGAGGTGCACGGCCAGGAACGCCCCGGCCGCCAGCAGCGCCAGGCCCGCCAGCACCGGCGCCCGGACCAGCCTCAGCGCGCCCAACGCCGCGAGGCCCAGATAGGCGGTGAACTCCAGCCGCAGACTCCAGAGCGAGCCGTTGACCACGTTCGGATACGGCGCGTGCGCGAAGACCCCCGGCAGATCGTAGGTCACCGCGTAGAGGCTGAGGTTCTTCAGAACGTAGAGCAGCGGCGCGGCGCCGGCGAAATACGCGGAGACCGGCAGGCCGCTGACCAAGGGTCCCAGCACGAGCGCGGTCAGCGACAGGGCGGCCAGCAGACCCGGCGCGATGCGCAGCACCCGCTTGGCCAGGAACACGCCGACACCGGGCGCGCGGCGCAGGCTGGCGGTCACCAGATAGCCGCTGATCACGAAGAAGATCCCGACGCCCAGAGTTCCCGGATCGGGTCCCCACCCGATCATCCGCGGCGCGTCGCCGTTCAGCACGCGAGCATGGTGAACCACCACCAGCGCGGCCGCGATCAGCCGGAGGTGATCGAAGCCATTCGCTGCTGAACCGGGCCGAGACACGCTCCCTGCTTAAGGGCGCCCGTCCCGGCCTGACAAGCCGTCAGCTGAACAGCGGCACGGGACCGCGCCCGCCACCGTTCCAGGCGCCCCAATTGGGGAACACATAGGACAGATCGGCGGCGCTGACGCCGTACCACTGGGCGATGGCCCCGACATATTCCTCGGTGGCGATCGAGGGGATCCAGCGACCGTCGTTGGAGGCGTCCTCCGGCCCGCCGAAGGTCAGGTCTGGATACCGGCCGTGCACCTTGCCGTTGGCCAGGGCGCCGCCGACCACCAGGTGGTTGGAGCCCCAGGCGTGGTCGCTGCCGCCACTGGCGTTGCCTTTGTAGACCCGGCCGAAGTCCGACATCGTGAAGGCGGTGACGTTGTCCTGCAGGCTCAGGGCCTTCATGGCGTTGTAGAATCCGGCCAGGGCGTTGCCGAGGTCGGCGTAGAGCCCATTGTGCGCCGCCAGCTGATTGGTGTGGGTGTCGTAACCGCCCTGGCTGACGAAGAAGGTCTGCTTGGCGTGACCCAACGTGTTGCGGGCCTCGATCATCCGGGCCGCGCGCAGCAACTGGCGGGAGATGGCCGAGGTCAGGGCCGCGCCGGTGTTCGGATTGACGAAGTACTTGTCCACCGCCGAGGTCGTGGCGCTGACGATCGTGTTGGCCTGGACCGCCTGGGCGTAGGCCGAGGAAATGCCCTTGCCGGTCAGGTCGGTGATCGCGCCGTAGGACGAGGCGTCGGCGAAGACGTCCAGGGCAGCCTGGCGGGCCTTCACCGCCGCGTCGGTGCTGGCGGCGTTGTAGCCGTTGCGAACGATCGAGCCGCTGGACGGCAGGATCAGCGGCACGGTGCGGTCGCCAATCAAGGCCAGGTTCGAGCCCGCGATCGAGATCAGCGGCGGCAGGTTGGACATGCTGTCCGAGCGGTCGTTGATCCGCCCCATGAAGCCGTCCTTGTTCGTGGCCCGCATGCTCATGCCCTGCCACTGGTTCTGCTGGTCTTCGTGAGACATCAGGTTGATCGGACGCAGGTCCGGTCGGCTGGTGTAGAGGGCCTTGGTCAGGGGCGCGAACAGCGTGCCGGTGTTGAGCACCACACCCAGGCCGCCGTCGTCCCAGACCGACTTCAGGGCGGTCATGGACCCGTGGAGACCGAAGGCCGTGCCCGTCAACGGAACTAGGCTGCTCTGGGCCAGGGCGAGGCTCGCGCCTCGCTGCTTGGCGTAGTCGGCGTAACGGCTGTCGGTGGGCGCCACCATGTTCCAGGCATCGTTGCCGCCGAACAGGAAGACGCCGACCATGGCGCGATAGGCGCCGGTATCAGCCGCCAGGGCGCTGGAAAGGCCGAGTTGGCCCAGGGCCGCGACTGCCGAGCCGCCCGCGACCACCTGCATGATTTCACGACGAGAAACGGTCATGGTTACGCCTACCGATCGACTTGGAAGAGCGGCGAGGAGGCCGCGATGTAGAGGGCGACCTGGGCGCGCTTGCGGGCCTGCAGGGCGGGGTCGGTGTTCTTGACGGCGGCCATGGCGGAGACCAGCGCCTGGCGCTGCCCCGCCGTCATCTCGCCGTTCAGGAGGACGAGGTTGATGCGGTCGATGGTTTTGCCGTCGTCCATCCCGCTGGCCTCCCAACTGGCCCAGTTGGGAACCGTGCCGGTGGAATAGGTGATCGTCGCTTGCTTCTGGAACTCGCCGCGCGTGGCGTCGCCGCCGACGGTCCAGTCATAGACGAAGTTGTGGCGGGCGATGATCGTCGAGGTGGTCATCAGCTTGGTGACCGGGCTCAGCAGGCCCGCGCCTTGCGGCAGCGGGAAATCATAGGGGTAGAAGTTGAACACCGAGGGCGCGCGGAACGGAGCCTGGCCCATGCCGGCGTCGCGGGTGGTGAAGGCGTAGCCGTCGGTCGTGTAGCCGATCGCTCGGGCCAGCGACGTGGCCAGCAGCACTGGCTCCTTGACCTTGCCCGGCAACTGCGAACTCGCGCGAGCTTCGCTGTCCAGGTAGATCGCCTTGATCACGGCCGTCATATCGCCCCGCACGCCCGCGCCATTGTTGGCGAAGACGGCGGCGACGCGACCGACATAGGCCGGTGTGGGATTGGCCAAGGTCAGTTGCTGGATCAACCGCTTGCAGATGTAGGGGCCCGTGTTGGGGTGGTTGAACACCGCGTCCACCACCGCGTCGACGCTGGCCTGTTGGGTCGCGTTGGCCGGCACGGTCCTGCCCAGGAAGGTCTTGGCGCCCGTATCGTAGCGGGAAGCGACGATCACCATCGGCTGTGTCCAATCGCGGGCGTTGTTGTCGGTCATGGCCGCGCCGTTCAGGCGGGCATAGGTCCAGCCGCTGAGCGCGCGGGCGACTTCCTTGACGTCGGCGTTACTGTAGGTGGCGATGGGCGCGCCGGCGCCGTCGGTCTGCGGCGTGCCATCCGAATTCAGGAGCACCGTGCCGACCGAGAACAGCTGCATCAGTTCGCGGGCGTAGTTCTCGTTGGGCTGGGTCTTGTTGCTGTCCGCCATGTCGAGGTAGTCGCCCATGTACGGGTTCAGGGTGACGGCCTTGAGGATGTCGCGGTAGTTGCCGAAGGCGTTGCTCAGCAGGATCTGGTTGAAGGTCGCCAGGCCGGCGGTGTTGCCGACCTCGACGGCCGAGGCCACCACGATCTGCGACAAGGCGAAGGCGACCCGCTGGCGCAGCTGGTCGTCCTTGCCGATCGCGTTGGCGTAGAACCGCATCTGCATCGGCGCGGCCGAGAAGTTCTCGCGGTTGCAGTTGGTTTGGTCCTGGCCGGTGAGGGCCGAGCAGGCGTTGCCCAGCACCGGCTTGGCCGCCAGGTCGCCATAGGTGCTGGTCGAGAGCGCCAGTTGCTCGTTTAGCCAAGCCTCCGCGCTGCCCAGGGCGTGGATGTGATCGATCAGCTCGGGCGTCGGCCCGAAGCTGGCCTGCTTGGCCAGGCGGCCGGCGGCTTCGCGGGTGAAGTCTTCCGGCGCTGTCGGCATGGTGCCGGCCAGGCCGCCCGTCGCGATCGACGCGGGCTTCTCGGCGACGGGCGATGCGCCGCCGCCGCCATTGGAGCCTCCGCCGCCGCAGGCGGTGAGAAAGAAGGCCAGGCTCAGCGCGGCGGCCGAGCCAAAGTACTGTTTACGCATGACAAGGTCCCTGACGCGCCGCGAGGACCGGCGCGCCTTAAGCTGGAAAACCAGGAAAGGTTGAAGGGAGAGGCGGGGTTAGCGGCCCTGGAAGACGACCTCCCTGACCGCTCGGACACCGTTCTGGCGGTGAAGTTGGATGAAGACGTCGACGACGCGCCGGACATGATCGACCACGTCGGCGCGGCGAAGATTGGCCCCGGCCTGCAGCGCCATCAGCGCCAGCTGGTCGACCGCGCCCGCCGGATCGTCGGCATGGACGGTGGTCATCGAGCCGGGATGGCCGCTGGACACGGCGCGCAGAAACGAGAAGGCCTCGGCTCCGCGCAGCTCGCCCAGGATGATGCGGTCCGGCCGCAGACGCAGCGAGGCCCGCAGCAGGTCCTCGGTCGTCACCCGCGCCTCGCCCTGCTCGCCGCGCACGGCCACCAGACCGACGGCGTTGGGGTGGATGAGGCGGATCTCGGGAACGTCTTCGATCAGCACCAGGCGCTGGTCGAGCGGAACCTCCTTGAGGAGCGCGTTGAGGAAGGTGGTCTTGCCGGTCGACGTGCCGCCGCTGATGACGATGTTCTTGCCGGCCCGCACCGCGGCGGCCAGGAAATCGCGGATATCGCCCGTGTCGAGAAAGGCGCGCAGGATCGCATCGGAATTGGTCTTGGGCGACAGCACCTGGTCGAAGGCCCCGGACGCGGCGTAGTCGGTCAGGGAGAGGTCGCTGACCACGTGCTTGCGGATCGCCAGGACCAGGCCCTCGCGCGTCGCCGGCGGGGCCACGACCTGCACCCGCGCGCCATCTGGCAGCACGGCCGACAGCAGCGGATGCTCGCGGCTGACGCCCTGGCTGGACAGGCTGGCGACCTGGCGGGCCAACCGCCAGAGGTTGGTCTCGTCCAGGGCCGGGACCTCGACGCGTTCGGCGGCTCCGCCGAGGCGCTCGACCCACAGCTCGCCCGGACGGTTCACATAGAGGTCCGTCACCGTCGGCTCGGCCAGCCAGGGCGCGAGCGGGGCGAGATAGGCCTCCAGATAAACCCCAAGCTTGGCGTGAGCGGTCATTTGCCGACACCCGAGAAGTCCAGGTCGCGGGCCACGAAGATCGTCACCGGCGCGCCCTGCGGCGTCTGGATGGTCGGGGCGACCTGGTCGCTCTTCATCACCGTGCCGGCCAGGTTGGCGGCCTCGGACGCCGAGCCGATATAGATCTGCGAGGTCGAGCGGGCGTTGCCGATCGCCGCGACGCCGGCGTTCAGCACCGACATCAGGATCGAGCCGCCGAAGCGGCTGAAGAAGTGACGATCGACCTTGCCTTCCAGGCCGCCGCGCCCCAGCGGGTCGGCGGCCGGAGACGCAATTTGTATCGAGACGCCGTCCGGACGGATCACCCGGGTCCAGACCACGAAGACGCGCGAGGCGCCCATGGCCACGCCCGACTTGTACTGGCCGATCACCCGGCTGCCGCGCGGGATCAGCACGGTGGAGCCGTCGAAGCTCTTGATGTCGCGCGTGACCATGGCGCGGGCCAGGCCCGGCAGGTCGGAATTGATCGCTGTCTCCATCACCGCCGGGATCACCGCGCCTTGCGGGATGACCGCGTCGAGATCGCGCATGGCCGTGGCCCTGGCCGGCTCGGCGTCGCTGGTCCCCACGCGATCGGCGAACTTCTCGTCGGCGTTCAGGCCGGTGTCGACGGCCTTGCCCGCCATCGGCGCGGCTTGATCCGTCGAGACGTTGGCCTTGATCAGGGCCGGCGCCCCGCCGAAGTCGACCACCAGGGTCGGGGCGCGGCGGCGCTGGTCCAGATCGGCCGGCGGGGCTGGCGGCAGCGGCGCGGCGTTCATCGCCGCGACCTGGGCCGGAGTCGGCGGCAAGCTGTTGTTCTCGGTGAACTGCGGACCGGGGATGACCACAGCCGGGGCCGCGGGCGCGGTCAGGGCGGTGGCGGCGATAACCTCGGCCTTGCGCGGCGGACGCGGCTGGGCGTCGGCGCGGTGGCTGGCCATCCACAGGAAGACCCCGACGCCGAGCAGGCCGAAGCCGGCCATGATCACGGGCGTCGGCAGGCCGGCGTGGGTGCGGGCGACGGCCGGGCGCGCCTGGGCGTCGGCGGCGGCGAGGTCCTGCTGGACCTGGGCGGACTGGCGGGGATCGCTCATCGGGTCGCCCCCCCCTTCGGAGAAAGCGAACTGAAGGCGGCGTTGGTCACGGTCAGGCTGGACTTGCCCGAGCGCAGCACGAAGCGCGGGGCCAGTTGGTCGACCACCAGATAGCCGTCGCGGACCACCGCATTGGCCAGGCCCTCCACGCCGTCGGCGCCGACCACGAACACCGCCGGCAGGTCGGCCTGGGCGGGCCAGGCGAAATAGGTGGCGACTCCGTCGTCGAAGACACGGGTCGGCTGGAGGGCGGCGTCGCCCTTCAGGATGAAGGCGCTGTTGCGGGCCACGGGCGCGGCCGGCGGCGCCGGCGGCGGCGGCGCGATGATCGCGACCCGCGCGGGGGCCGGAACCAGGAACCGGACGACATAGGCCATGTCCCTGGCGGAGGCCTTGGGTCCCGCCACGACCAGTTCGAACACATAGCGGCGGCGGTCGGTCACCACGGTCATGTTGGTGACGGCCGTGCGGTCCAGGGGCTTCAGGAACAGCAGGTTGGCCTTCTTGTTCGGCGTCACCTGCCAGCCCATGGCGTCGCCGATCGAGACGTTCTCGATCCGCTCGTCGGCGGCGAACTCCAGCATGGTCTGGATGCCGAGATAGCCGGTCAGGCGCACGACCTGGTCAGGGTCGTAGGCGACGCTGCGTATGCGCGGGTCGACGGCGCCGGGGCGCGGCGTCTCGGCGGCCAGCGCGGGGCCGGCCAGGGCGGCGCTCCCAATGGAGGTCACGGCCAGCGCGGCGAGAAGGGTGCGGGGATAAGCGAGGGTCACTGGTCTCTCCGGGCGCTGGAGGCGGCGCGACGGGGGGCGGGTGTGCGGCGATAGGTATGGCCAAGCGGCGCGGCGGGGCCGGCCTGGGCGGTGGAGGTCGTGGTTGAGGTGCGATCCGAGACGACGGTGAGCATCCGCGTGCTGACCGGGTCTGACGACGGAGCGGCGCTGTCGCGGCGGTCCATGGCCACTGCGGCGGCGGCGATGGTGGCGACGCGGCTCATCGGCTCGACCTGTGAGGTGGCGTAGCGCGACCCGCCGGGGGCGGCGTTCTGGTCCAACCAAGCGGCGCCGGCCAAGCCACGCGGCAAGCGCAGGCCCGCGGCGATGACGCCCAGGGCGATCACCGCCAGCAGCATGACCAGGGCGAAGACCGTGGTCAGCACCAGCACCGTCACGGCGGGATTGATGTCGAAGGCGGCGAACTGCTGGGCCGCGCGAGCCTCGGTCAGGGCTTTCAGCGACGGCGCCAGCATGGCCAGCTCCAGCGACAGGGTCAGGGTGGCGATCAGCGGCGTCAGGGCCAGGGTGATCATCGCCTTCAGCCAGCCCTCGACCAGGCCGCGGGTGGCCTCGAACAGGGCCAGGCCGACGACCAAGGGCGCCAGGGCCAGCAGGATGGCGAGCACCACCTTGGACGCCAGTAGTACGCCCAGGGTCGACAGGACCAGCGTCATGCTCCCGGTATTGACCGCGAAGGCGCCGAAGCCCGGGCCGCCTTGCGTGGCTGCGGCGCCGACGCTGGCGCGGCTGGCCATCAGGGTCGCCGACTGTTGCAAGCCGTCGAAGGCGTCTTGCAGGCGGGCGAACGGGGCCTGACCGTCCAGCAGGATGCCGCCCAGTTCGGTCGGGGCCTTGGTCAGGGTGTCGTAGACCAGGGTCTGGAACAGGCCCCAGTTGGTGGCCAGGGCCACGAGCAGGCCGATCTTCAGCATCGACAGGGCGGCGTCACCGACCCGAAGGTCGCCGCGGCCCAGGATCAGACGATAGCCTATGAACACGACATAGAGGGTCAGCAGCCCGGTCAGCAGCAGCCCGACCGGCGAGCCCGGTCCGGCCAAGGCGGCGAAGCCGCTCTCAGCCAGATCATGGACCCGGCAGTCGACCGAGCCGATCAGGCCCGGGACCATAGGGGCGTCGACGGGCAGTTGCGCGCAGGACGCCATCACGCGGCCTTCACCAGCTGGGCCATCCAGGCCTGGGGATCGTCGCCCAGCTGTTCGCGCAGCGCGTCCAGCTCGCGGACGCTGGTCTCGCGACCCGACAATACGGTCAGCAGTTCGGGCGACCCGGCCAGGTTCAGGCGGGCGACGACGCTGTCGGTCCCGTGCTTGATGAGGAAGCAGCGCGAGGTGTCGGGCAAGGTCCTGACCAGCTCGAACTCATGCTGGGTCAGGCCGAAGCCTTCGCAATAGTCCTTGGCCTGGGCCTTGGGGTTGGCCATGAAGATCTGGGTCGCGGCCTGCTCGATGATGGCGCTGGCGATGCGGCTTTCCAGGGCGTCCTGGGCGCTCTGGGTGGCGAAGCCGACCACGCCGTTGCGCTTGCGCAGGGTCTTTTCCCAATCGCGGATACGGGCCACGAAGACGTCGTCGTCCAGGGCCTTCCAGCCCTCGTCGATGACGATCAGGGTCGGGTGGCCGTCCAGGCGCTCTTCCACGCGGTGGAACAGGTACATCATGGCCGGGGTCCGCAGAGCTGGATCGTCCAGCAGCTGGGTCATGTCGAAGCCCAGGGTGGCCGCGTCCAGATCCAGGCCGTCGGTCTCGTTGTCGAACAGCCAGGCGTGCTCGCCCGTGCCGTGCCAGGGCGCCAGGCGCGCGGCGAGGTCGGCGGCGTCCGGCCGGCGGGCGCCCCGGAAGAGTTCCGCGAAGTAGCGCAGGCGGCGCAAGCCCGGGGCCTGGTCGAAACTGGCGTCGACGGCGTCCTTGATCCGCGCCGTATCGTCGGCCGACAGCGCCTCGCCCGGCAAGGCGACCAGCTTGGCGACCCACTCGGTCAGGAAGCGGCGGTTGCCCGGCCCGTCCGGCAGGGCCAGCGGGTTGAACCCCGTCGGCTGGCCCGGACGCAGGCTCTCGTAACGGCCGCCGATGGCGCGCAGGAAGATCTCCGCGCCCCGGTCCTTGTCGAAGAACACGATGCGCGGGCTGTACTTGCGGGCCTGGGCCAGCAGGAAGTTCAGCACCACGGTCTTGCCCGACCCCGACGGGCCGATGACCGTGAAGTTGCCCAGATCGCCCTTGTGGAAGTTGAAGTGGTAGGGCCCCGCCGAGGTGGTCTCCAGCAAGGTCACCGCCGGACCCCAGTGGTTGGCCTCGGCCTGGCCGACCGGGAAGTTGTGGCCACTGGCGAAGCCGGCGAAATTGGCGGTCGAGATCAGCGCCTTGCGGGCGATATCCTTGAAGTTTCCGGGGAACTGGGCCCAGAAGGCCGGCTCCAGATTGATGTCCTCGCGCACGGCGATCGCGCCCATCTCGGTGAAGGCCGACATCACCTCGGCGGCCGAGCGGTCCAGGCCCTCCAGGCTCTCGCCGCGCACCAGTACGGTCAGGTGATGCTCGCCAAAGGCCGCGCGGCCCGAGACGACGTCATCCTTGGCGCGGGTCAGGTCGGCGCGCAGCGACAGGCCGTCGTCGTCGGCGGCCTTCATGCGGCGTAGGGCCAGGTTCATCCGCTCCAGGGTCGGCTGGCGATCCACGAAGCCGAAGCTCTGGGTGATGACCATCTCGCACGGCAGGCGCAGCAGGTCGTCCAGCATCCCCGGCGTGGTCTGGGCCGGGTAGTCCTTGATCGAGACCATGGCCCCGAAGCTCCGGGCCAGGGCGCCGGCGCGTGAGAGCTCCAGCGTCTCCAGGCCGAAGCTGGCGCGGCGGTAGGGCAGGTACTCGCCGGCGTCGCCCTGCGGGACCAGCACCGGGCGCATCTCGCCATTGTAGAGACAGGACAGGAATTCCAGCGGCTCGGAGCAGCGCCCCGTCGGGCCGTCATAGACGCCGAGGACGCGAGCGCCATAAGGAGTCAGGGCAGAGATCAGGCTGTCGCGGGCGCTGTCCAATTCGCGGCGGTCGGCGGCCTGGACGGCGGCGGCCTCGACCTTGCCGGTCCCCTTCAGGGCGCGCAGGACGCCGTCGATCACCCCGCCATGGCCCTGCAAGGGACGACGGACGATCGTCAGGAACAGGTCGTTGACGTAGAGCTTCCGCGCGGCCAGCCGCTCGCTCCAGGTGGCGTCGAGCTCGGCGCTGAAAGCGTCCGGGAACGCGCCCTGCGTGCTGGCGTCGACCTGGCGGCGGACCACGTGGTGGTAGAGGGCGAACCGCGAGCTGGAGAGGCCGCGCAACATCACGTCGCGCACGGCCTTGCGGTAGTTCAGCGCCTCGCTGTCGGCCGTCTCGAAGGGCAGGCCGGCCAGATGGATCACCTGCATCAGCAGGCCGTCGCGCGTCTCCAGCGTGACGTCGTCCAGGTGACGGGCGTACGGCAGGCGCTTGCCTGCCATCATCTCTTTACGCGGGTTCAAGCGCTGTAGCTGTTGCATCGCCAGGCTCGGAAATTGGGTACGCGGGGACAGCGGCTGACCTTCGTCAGCCAGAGATCGAAGATGCGCGGTTCACGCAGGCAGGCCGCGTAGCCGATCGCGTGGATCACCAGCGCGGCCGCGATGGCCCAGAACGACTTGGTGATCAGGAAGAGTTCGGCGGTCACCACCCCGTTGATCACGAAGTAGCTGTAGGTCACGCCCGCGAACATCTGCGGACGCGTCAGGGCGCCGAACACCACGTCGCGATCCAGCGGCGCGGCCATGGCCTAGGCCGCGCCCGAGGCGGCGCGGATGCCGCTGACGATCGTGGTGGCGCCGAAGAGTATGAAGCAGCCCAGGATGACCGTCGCGCCATAGCGCCAGTTCAGGCGGCCGGTCAGCATCATGAAGCCGACGGCGGCCACCGCCATCACCGCCACGGCGGTGGCGACATTGCCCATCAGCGACCCTTGCAGCCACATGACGCCGGCCAGCAGCGCGCTGGAGCCTTGCGGGTCGGACCGCACGGCCTGGGCGTGGGCTTGGCTGGCCGCGGCGGTCAGAGCGGTCGCGAGAGCAGCGGCCTTGGTGTTCAGAAACTTACGCATCACTTCGGGCATCACTGGGGGGCTCCAAGGACGGGAACGGCGAGAACGGCCCCGGTCGCGGCCATGCGGCCGAGGATCGAGGTCACGTAGGCTTGGGTTTCCGCATAGGGCGGCACGCCGCCATGCTTGCGGACGGCGGCAGGGCCGGCGTTGTAGGCGGCGAGGGCCAGGCGGACGTCGCCGCCGAACGCCGACATCATCCGGCGCAGATAGAGGGCGCCGCCGCGAATGTTCTGGGCCGGGTCGTGGGGGTCGACGCCCAGGTCGCGAGCCGTGCCCGGCATCAGCTGCATGACACCGATCGCGCCCTTGGCCGACAAGGCTGCGGTATGGAAGCGGCTCTCACGCCAGGCCACGGCCTCGACCAGCTTCGGATCGAGGGCGTAGGCGTTGGCGGCGGTCGAGATCTGCTGGCGAACGGCGTCCGCGCCGATCAAGACGTGCGCCACCGGCGCGTCCTGGACCAGCGCCTTGGCGCCGTCGTCGGTGAATACGGCCGGCCCTTCGAAGCGCGTCACCGCGCCGTCGGCGCCGATCTCCAGCACCTGGGCCTCGGCGGGCAGGGCGAGCAGGCCGCCGATGAACATCGCCACGGCCATGAACGCGGTCTGACGGGTGAAACCGAAACTCAAGCACGCCCCCTTCAGCTCGACGGATAAAAAGCCAGTGTGGTTAATCAATGTATCCGGAGCATTCCGCGGGGGTAATGCGGCAGGTTATCGCATTATGATTTTGAGACATGCGTCAAAAATACTGATCAGAAAAAGATATCCATACTTAAGCTTGACGAAATGTCGACTTTTGAACTCAAGACATTTTGTTAACCATCTCTTAATTCTTGAAGAAGGAACGCATTTTTCTGTCGATGGGGAGGTGGCGAGGCGACGAAATCCGATAAACTTTGCCGCAACACGCGGAACGAGATTGCCTGTGGATAGAATCACCCGGCAGTCTACTGTTCAGTTTAGTCAGGGGCGTTTCATGTCAGCGTTGGACAAAACCAGGAACTGGCTTTCGCGTCACTTCGCGGGCAGCCTGCTCAGCGGATGGCTGATGATCGCGCTGATAGGCGGGTACACCGTCTTCCACTGACCGGCCGCCGCGCCTGCATCGGCCGCTGACTGACGCGGCTCACGGGCTTGCGTCGAAAATTCCATAGTCCACGGGCGCACGACTGGACCCGTGAAAGCGACGCTGGCGTCGCAACCACTGGCCCGCCTGATCGCTTTATGCCGTTTGTCGCGGTGGAGGATCGGAGGATGGAATGGCCGACGTGGAAGACCTCAGCTTGTCGAGGCGCGATCTGATGGCCGCCGGCGCGGCGACCGCGTCGCTGGCGGGCTCCGCGCGGGCCGCGAACGCCTCCCCCGCCGACGCGCCCAGCTTGGTCAAGGTCGCCTTCGAGGTGAACGGCCGCGAGCAGGCCCTGACACTAGACACCCGCACCACCCTGCTAGACGCCCTGCGCGAGCACCTGAAGCTGACGGGAACCAAGAAGGGTTGCGACCACGGCCAGTGCGGGGCCTGCACGGTCATCGTCGATGGCCGCCGGATCAATTCCTGCCTGACCCTGGCGGTCATGCACGAGGGCGACAAGGTCACCACGATCGAGGGCCTGGGTACGCCCGACAAGCTGCACCCGCTGCAGGCCGCCTTCGTCAAGCACGACGGCTACCAGTGCGGCTACTGCACGCCGGGCCAGATCTGCTCGGCCAAGGCGATGCTGGACGAGGTCAAGGCCGGCGTCCCCAGCCACGTCACCGAGGACATCACGAAAGACCCGAAGCTGACCGAGGGCGAACTCCGTGAGCGGATGAGCGGCAACATCTGTCGCTGCGGGGCCTACTCAAACATCGTCGAAGCCATCGCCGATGTCGCGGGAGGCCTCTCCAAGGGGGAAACGGCATGAGAGCCTTCGCCTATGAACGCGCCAGCACCCCGGCGGAGGCCGCCGCGGCCGCCGCCAAGGACCCGACCGCGCGGTTCATCGCCGGCGGCACCAACCTGCTGGACCTGATGAAACTGGAGATCGAGACGCCACGTCGGCTGATCGACGTCAATGGGCTCAAGCTGGACAGGATCGAAGCCACACCGGACGGCGGCCTGCGCATCGGCGCCCTGGTGCGCAACACCGATCTGGCGGCCGACAAGCGGGTGCGCCAGGACTACGGCGTCCTCTCCCGCGCCCTGCTGTCCGGCGCCTCGGGCCAACTGCGCAACAAGGCCACCACCGCCGGCAACCTGCTGCAACGGACCCGGTGCCCCTACTTCTACGACACCAACATGCCCTGCAATAAGCGTAACCCCGGCGCGGGCTGCTCGGCGATCGGCGGCTTCACGCGGTCGCTGGCGGTGCTGGGGACCAGCGAGGCCTGCATCGCCACCCACCCGTCCGACATGGCGGTGGCCATGCGGGTGCTGGACGCCGGCGTAGAGACCGTCCGCCCAGACGGCGCGACCCGGACCATTCCGATCGCCGAGTTCCACCGCCTGCCAGGATCCACGCCGCACATCGAGACGGCCCTTACGCCGGGCGAGCTGATCACCGCCGTTACCCTGCCCAGGCCGGTCGGCGGTACGCACGCCTATCACAAGGTCCGCGACCGGGCGTCCTACGCCTTCGCCCTCGTCTCGGTGGCGACCATCCTGCACCAGGACGGTTCGGGCAGGGTCGCCCTGGGCGGCGTCGCCCACAAGCCCTGGCGGGTCGAGGCGGCCGAAAGCGCCCTGCCGCGAGGCATCAAGCCGGTGTCCGAGCTGTTGCTGGCCGGCGCCAAGACCACCCCGCAGAACGCCTTCAAGCTGACCCTGGCCGAACGCGCCCTGGGCGCGGCGATGACCCAAGCGAGGGCCTAGAGTCATGAAGTTCGACAAGCCCGCCACCACCAATCCGATCGACCAGCTGAAAGTCATCGGCAAGCCCACCGACCGCATCGACGGGCCCCTGAAGACCACGGGCGCGGCGCCCTACGCCTATGAGCGCCACGACGCCCTGGAGAACGTCGCTTACGGCTACGTGCTGGGCGCGGCGATCGCCAAGGGCCGCATCGTCTCGATGGACATCAGCCGCGCCAAGGCCGCGCCCGGCGTGCTGGCCGTGGTCAACGCGGCAAGCGCCGGCAAGCTGACCAAGGGCGACTTCAACACCGCCAACCTGCTGGGCGGCCCCGAGATCCAGCACTATCATCAGGCCGTCGCCCTGGTGGTCGCCGAGACCTTCGAGCAGGCCCGCGCCGCCGCCGCCCTGATCAAGGTCGACTACGCCCGCGCGAAGGGCAGCTTCGACCTGGCCTCGGTCAAGGACACGGGTGTCGCCCACAAGGACAATCCCGACACCGCCGTCGGCGACTTCGACAAGGCGTTCGCCGAGGCCCCGGTCAAGCTGGACGCCACCTACGCCACCCCCGATCACGCCCACGCCATGATGGAGCCGCACGCCACCATCGCCGCCTGGAAGGGCGACAAGCTGACCGTCTGGACCGCCAACCAGATGGTCGCCTGGGGGCATGGCGACGTGGCCAAGACCCTGGGCGTCCCCAAGGACAATGTCCGCCTGGTCTCGCCCTATATCGGCGGGGGCTTCGGCGGAAAGCTGTTCGTCCGCGCCGACGCCATCCTGGCCGCGCTGGGCGCGGAAGCGGCCGGCCGGCCGGTCAAGGTCGCCCTGCAGCGGCCGCTGATGTTCAACAATACCACCCACCGCCCCGCCACCCTGCAGCGCATCCGCCTGGGCGCGACGCCGGACGGCAAGCTGACCGCCATCGGCCACGAGAGCTGGTCCGGCGACCTGCCCGGCGGCGCCCCCGAGACCGCCACCCAGCAGACCCGCCTGCTCTACGCCGCGCCCAACCGGATGATGAAGCTGCGGCTGGCCACCCTGGACCTGCCCGAGGGCAACGCCATGCGCGCCCCCGGCGAGGCCCCCGGCCTGATGGCCCTGGAGATCGCCATCGACGAACTCGCCGAAAAGCTGAACCTCGACCCGATCGAGCTGCGCGTGATCAACGACACACAGGTCGATCCGGAAAAGCCGGGCCGGCCGTTCTCGCAACGCAAGCTGGTCGAGTGTCTGCGCACCGGCGCCGACAAGTTTGGCTGGAACAAGCGCATCGCCCGTCCTGGCCAGATCCACGATGGCCGTTGGCTGGTCGGAATCGGCGTGGCCGCCGCCTTCCGCAACAACCTGGTCATGAAGTCCGGGGCCCGCGTGCGGCTGGAGCGCAACGGCCAGATCGTCGTCGAGACCGACATGACCGACATCGGCACCGGCAGCTACACCATCATCGCCCAGACCGCCGCCGAGATGATGGGCGTGCCGCTGCATCGGGTGACGGTGAAGCTGGGCGACTCGAGCTTCCCCGTCTCGGCCGGCTCGGGCGGCCAGTGGGGCGCCAACAGTTCGACGGCGGGCGTCTACGCGGCCTGCGTCAAGCTGCGCGAAGCCGTGGCGACCAAGCTCGGCCTGGATCCAACCACCGCCGAGTTCTCCGACGGCCGCGTCAAGCTGGGCAACCAGAGCCTGCCGCTGGCCCAGGCCGCCGCCGACGCGCCGCTCGTCGTCGAGGATGCGATGGAATATGGCGACCTGGCCAAGACCTATCAGCAGTCGACCTTCGGCGGCCACTTCGTCGAGGTCGGCGTCGACAGCGTCACGGCCGAGATCCGCATCCGCCGGATGCTGGCCGTCTGCGCCGCCGGCCGCATTCTCAACCCCAAGTCCGCGCGCAGCCAGGTGATCGGGGCCATGACCATGGGGGCCGGCGCGGCGCTTATGGAGGAACTGGTGGTCGACAAGCGCCTGGGCTTCTTCGTCAACCACGACCTGGCCGGCTACGAGGTCCCCGTCCACGCCGACATCCCACACCAGGAGGTGATCTTCCTGGACGAGACCGACCCGATGTCCTCGCCGATGAAGGCCAAGGGCGTGGGTGAGCTGGGCATCTGCGGCGTCGGGGCGGCGGTGGCCAACGCCATCTACAACGCCACCGGGGTTAGGGTGCGGGAGTATCCGGTGACGCTGGACAAACTGCTGGCGGAGATGCCCGCGATGGCGTGACGTCGCGGCGGGCGGGGGCGGCGGGCGGGGGCGGCGCTAATCTTGGCGTGCGCTCTGCCGAAGCACACCCTTGCAACGCTCCGAACAGGTTTTGACCTGCTCCCAATCGCGCGCCCATTTGCGCCGCCAGGAGAAGGGGCGGCCGCAGGCCATGCAGATCTTAGGCGCTATCGCGGCCTTCGGTCGATGTGCGGCTTTCATCGCCGGCGAACCTAGGCGCTCACCACCAGGGCGCGGCCCGGTCGGCGGACGTGGCGCGCCGGGCGTTCCACACGAAGACGAAATTCCGGTGCTCAGCCCAGGTCTGCCCCTCGACCGCGCTGCCCTTGAGGCACGCGCTCGTGTGATAGGGACCCCTGCCGTCGCTGGTGCGGAAGCTGACGCATGTGCGGCCACGCGCCTCTCGCCAGCGGCCAGCCTCGATCGCGCTGTCGTAGAAGGTGCCCGTGACTCGGCCGTCAGCCTCCAGAACGAGACTCATTCCCTTGAAGTAGGGCTCGCTTTCCTTGGCGGAGAGATCGACCGCCCAGTCTCCCCCCATCGGGTTCGGTTGCGGCGCCGGCGCGCCGCTGAGCGCCAGGGCGAAGATCATCGGTAGCATCATAGCGCGCTCTCCGCGGAAGGACCTCTGATCCATCTACGCGCGCCAAGCTCAGCCGGATGCGTCTTCGTCGCCTTGCCCCGCTATAGAGGCTTGAGCGCGAGGATCATCAGGCGAGCACCGCGGCCTTGGTCATGGCTCGCGCCTGCGCGCGTGACAGCCAGCGGCCTCGGGACAGCTTGCCCGCGCCGGGCCCGGTTGGACGATATTGCGAGAAACGAGCGTCCTCGGGCTGGAGCATGGTGCGAGGATTGCCGTCCTTGCCCGTGTACCACATCTCGGTCCAGCCGGCCGGGGCGATGTGGTCGTCCATCCAGCAGTCGAGGAAAGCGGCCATGCCGACGTATTTCGGATCGCCGTAGCGGCCGTCGGGAAACTGGCTGGAGGGGCGCCAGGGGCGGCCCAGATAGACCGACCCCGTCTTGACGCTGGCTTCCTTGGTCAGTCGGCAACCCCGGAACACGAAGCCGAAGGGCTGGTTGAGCGGCGTGCTGGGCGCGACGATGTAGCCGTCGACCGGGTCGACGGGACGCGGCCGCGAGCGGATTTCGCACCCCTCGAAATAGGCCCGTCCCGCGCCAAAGATGAAATCGTAGCTGCCGGTGATCAGGCAGCGCTCGAACAGACTGGATCCGGCGTCCGGGAACAGCGTGTCCTGATAGCTCAGGATGTCGACCTCGGTCAGGCGGGCGCGGTCCGAGCCCTTGTCCAGCATCAGGGCCACGGCCTGCGGGCCGCCGCCGTCATGCGAATGAAGCCCGCCCGGCTTGCCCATCTCGGCCAGACCGTCGAAGGCGTTCTGGATGGTCAGGTTTCGCGCCGCAAAGTCGGGCGCACGCACGAACAGGGTCGGGGTGCGGAAGGTGCCCCAACGCTTGCCGTCCGGGGCGGTCAGGCCCGAGGCCGCAAGGTGGCTGATCACCGAGGCTTCGCGGTCCTCGCCGATCAGGTGGACGAACGGCTTGTCGATGACGACCTGCTCGTCCCAGACCCCACGGGTGACCAGGATCCGATACGGCGTCTTGCCGTCGGCCGGCGCGGCCGCGACCGCCGCCGACAGGCTGGCAAAGGCGGGGACCGAGACCGGAGGCCGCCCCTCCCCTCGCCAGAGCACGGCGTTAAAGCGTTGCGCGGCGAGCGCTACGCCTGGAACCACCAACGCCGCGCCCGCCAATACACCGCGGCGCGAAGGACAGATCTGCGACATGACGCCTCTTTCGAAAGGGGGCGGGCGCCGGCCGGGAGGACAGCCGACGCCCAAGATTCCTCGGAAGGAGGAATAGCGCGCCTAGAGCATTTTCCGACGAAGTGGATACCGGCTCGTCGTTAGAAACTGCGTCAAAGCAAAATGCGCTAGAACGCGTACCGCAGGCCGAAGTTGAATTGCCGGCCGGTGTGCGAATAGACGTAGACGCTATCGCGGTTGCTGTCCGTGTACTGATTGTTGAAGGCGTCGGTGAGGTTCAGCCCCTCGAACGTCAGCTTCAGGCGCTTGTTGATCGCATAGGACGCCGAGGCGTCGATGGTTGTGATCGAACGCACGCCGTCGATGTCGTTGGTGCTGGTGCCGCTGGGCACGGCGGTCAGGTACTTGTCGCGATAGGCCGCCGAGACGCGGGCGCTGAACGCCTCGTCTTCGTAGTAGAGCGTGGCGTTGAAGGCGTTCTTTGACAGGCCCACCAGGTCGTTCTGGACAAAGCCGGTCGGCGAACGGGACGAGATGTAGTCGATCTTGGAGTCGACCACCGTCACGTTGAAGATCGCGCCGGTGTGGCTCAGCAGGCCCGGCAGGAAGCTGAACGGCTGCTGGTAGCTGATCTCGACGCCCTTGAGCGGGCCGCCCTTGGTGTTGACAGGCTGGCTGAACAGGAAGGTGTCGCCGGCCGAGACGCCCAGGCCGTCCAGCAGGCTCAGCGGCAGGCCCGAGGCGTTGAAGGGCTGTGAGATGCGCGAGGTCTGAATGTAGGTGTCGATGTCCTTGTAGAACAGGCCGACCGACAGCAACGCGTCCTTGGCGAAATACCATTCGGCCGACAGGTCGTAGGTGGTCGCCCGTATCGGCTCCAGGTTCGGATTGCCCGAACTGACGCTGAACACGCCCACCGTCGACAGGCTGCCGCCCGGCGTCAGGCTGCCCAGGTTCGGACGGGTCATCACCTTGGCCGCGCCGAAGCGCAGCAGGAAGTCGGGCGTGACCTCGGCCGTGACGTTCAGCGCCGGCAGGATGTCGTCATAGTCGCGCTTGACCGTGGCCTGCTGGGCCGCGCCGGCCACCAGCTGGTAGCCGGTCGAGCTCTGCTCGGTCTTTACATACCGGACGCCGATATCGCCGCGGATCGGCCAGGCGAAGTGGTCGGTGCGGAAGTCCAGCTGCGCGTAGGCGGCGCTGTCCTTTTCCTCCACGCTACGGATGTTGCCGCGCGCGTTGGCGTTCGAGGCTCCGCTCAGTTCGAACAGGCCCGTGCCGCTGTAGATGTTGAACAGCTTGGCGAAGGCGTCGAGGTCCGGCGCGGCCCAGCTCGACGGGATGCCCGAGGCGCCGAGGTTGTGGCCGAAGCCCGAGACCAGCTTGGTCAGGCTGCTCAGCGTCACGCCGGCCGGCAGGGTGGGGACGACGGACTCGTTGACCCGGGCCTGGGCCCAGGAGTCGAAGTTGTACTTCTTGAAGTTGACGCCGACCTTCAGGTTCAGGCCGTCGCTCAGCCGGTAGTCGCCGTCCAGCTGGGCGGTCGCGATCTTGTTGGTCACGCCCTGCGGCCGCAGGCGGATCTCCGACCGCGCCGCGCCGAAATTGTAGGCCGACGGATCGGTGACGTCGAAGCCGAAGTTCATCGCCGGCAGGTTCGGATTGACCCGATAGTCATACGAGAAGCCGTCGGCGTTCTCGCGGTTCAGGATCACCGTGGTCTGGATCGGGTTGTCGAAGTCCGACTTCGAGAAGCCCGCCAGGCCGCTCAGCTTGAAGCGGTCGCCGAACTGGTGCTCGGCTGTGAACGTGGCCTGGCTGTACTTGGTGTCAAGCTTGTCGAAACGCGTCTCGCTCTCGACGTCGACGTCGTCGAACAGGCCGTAGACCATGTCGCCCTTCGAATTGACCACGCCGTCGCGGACGATGATCTCGGGGCGGCCGCCCTGCGAGGCGTTGCGGGCGAAGGACAGGGCTTCGAGCCAGTTCTCCTCACGCGTGGCCTTGAAGTCCGAATAGAGGACATCGACGCCGATCAGGGTCTTGTCGTCGGGCCGCATCTGGAAAGAACCGGTGACGCCCAGGCGCTTCTGCTCATGGCTCAGACGGCCGTAACGCGGGAAGCGGGGCGTGAAGACCGAGGCCGTGCTGGCCGGCTTGAAGGTGGAGGCGGGGTTGAAGCCGCCGGCCTCCGTGCCGTTCAGCCAGCCGCCCGAACCGTGGCCCTCTTCGAGCAGGCCACGCTCGGTATAGGCGACCGAGACGAGCGCGCCCAGCTTGCCGTCGAGCCAGGTGTTGGAGGCCAGGACCGCGAAACGCGGGTCCCACGACTTGGAGAGGTCGTTGTAGCCCTCCTGGGCCGAGACCACGAGGGTCGCGCCCTTGTAGTCGAACGGCCGGCCGGTCTGCAGGTCGACGGTGGCGCCCAGCGAGCCTTCCTCGGTCTGGGCCGAGGCGGTCTTGCGCACCGTGATACTGTTGAAGAGTTCCGAGGCGAAGACGTTGAAGTCGAACGCGCGGTTACGGTTGGCGCCGCCCGAGCTGTCGGTGCCGCTGGCGGTGCTCTGCCCCTCGACGCCGTTGATGCGCACGCGGGTGAACTGGGGACCCAGGCCCCGAACGGTGATCTGGCGACCCTCGCCGGCGTCGCGGGCGATCGAGACGCCCGGCACGCGCTGGATCGACTCGGCCAGGTTGGCGTCCGGGAAGTCGGCGATGTCCTCGGCCTTGATGACGTCGACCACGCCGCTGGCGCGACGCTTGAGGTTCATGGCGCTTTGCAGGCTGGCGCGGAAGCCTGTGACGACCACGGCCTCGACCTCGGACGAGGCCTCATCCTGTGGCGCCGAGACCGGCTCGGCGGCCTGAACGGCGATCATCGGCGCGGCGGCGGTGGACGCCAGCTGCAGCGAGGCGGCCTGGCCCAGCACCGCGGTGCGACCGTTGTTGGATACGACGGTCAGGTCCGCGCCGCGCAACAGGCGCGCCAGACCCTCTTCGACCGTATAGGCGCCGCGCACGGCGTTGACGCGCTTGCCGGCGACCGCGCTCTGCGGGGCCAGGATCTGCAGCTCGGCCTGCTTGCCGAACTGGGGAATGCCGGTGGCGGCGGACTGCTCGCGCACGTCGAACTTGCGCACCTGGGCGTGAACCCCAGACGCGGCCAAAAGCGCGCTGGCGCCGGCCGCGAGCATCAAACAGGACTTTTCGTAAGTACGCAGCGACGTCCGCATGCGCCCCTCCCTCTGTGGTTCAAACGGCGCTTCTTGGAACGCCTGTCTGGAGCGATGCGGCGGAAACCGGTTTCCGTCAGGCATCGGTCAATTTTTTCGCACGACGCCCTACTGGCCCCGCAGGACGATGGCGTCGGCGCGAAGCGCGACCTTGCCGTTGAAGGTGGCGGCGGCGGCTTGCGCGAAGCCTTCCGGGTCGTTGGTGCGGAACCAGCCGACGAAACGCGCGTCGGCCAGACGCGCGTCGGCGATCTCGATCTTGCGGTCGTTGTAGCGGTTGAACTCGGCCGCGGCCTCGGTCAGGGTCTGCCCGTCCAGGACGATCTGGCCGTCACGCCAGGCCAGTCGCCGGGCTAGATCATCGTCAGCCTCCGGCGGGACCAGGACGCCGGAATCATTGTTGGCGAAGACCCGTTCGCCGGCGGCGACACGGCGCGGCGGGGTCGTACCGTCCTTGGTCCAGACCTCGACCACGCCTTCGGTGACCAGCACGTCGCTGCCGCCCTCGCGCTTGCGCACCGAAAAGGCCGTGCCGACCGCCCGGACGCGGACCGGCCCGCTTTCGACGACGAAGGGACGATCGACGTCCTTGGCCACCGCGAACCAGGCCTCGCCGCGCTGCAGCCTCACGGCGCGAAGCCGCGGCTGCATGTTCACTTCCAGCTCGGAGCTGGTGTTGATCGCCGCCACCGAGCCGTCGGCCATCGGCACCCGGCGGATCTCGCCCAGGGTCGTGTCGTAGCGCTTGGCGAGCAGACGCGGAGCGACCACCAGGGCCGCGAGACCCGCGGCGATGGCCCCCAGGCCCGCCACCACGCCTCGACGACGCGGGCGCGCGTATTCCACTTCGGCCGGTGGTTGCCCCCCCAAGGCGCGGCCTCGATCCAGGCGGGTCCAGCCGGCCTCGGCCCGGGCATAGGCGCCCACGCGCCGGCGATCGCCGGCCAGCCAGGCGTCGAGGTCGGAGCGGACGGCCTCGCCGTCACGGTCGACGCGGACCACCCACCGGGCGGCGTCCGCCTCGATGTCAGCGGCGCTTTCGCGTTCGACCATCGGTCTTCTCTCTGGCTCCCCGCGCGCCGGCCGGCGCATCCTGTTCGGTCATGGCCGCGAGGATGGCGCGCAGCCCCCGCACCGACTCGTTCTCGACGACGTGTTCGCTGACGCCCAGCCGCCGGGCGATCTCGCGTTGGGGCACGCCCTCGATCTTGCGTAGCTCGAAGATCCGGCGGCAGCGGTCCGGCAGGGCCGCGATCAGGCCCCTCACCCGCTCCAGCTCCCGCCGGCCCGAGACGATCCGCTCAGCCGAGGGCTCCTCGAGCGCCAGGTCCAGCGCCTCGATCTCGCTGACGGTTTCGATGCGCACCACGCGGGCGCGGCGGATCTGCTCCAGGGCCACGCTACGCGCGGCCTGGAAGAAATAGCCGCGCGGCTCGCTGATGTGGTCGATGTTGCTGAGGGCGGCCAAGCGGCAATAGGTCTCCTGAAGGATATCGTCGACATCGCCGGCGGCGGCGAACGAACGCCGCAGCCAGACGCGCACGGCTGCTTCATGGGGCAGGATTTCCCGCCCCAGCCACGCCACGATGCGCGCGCGTCCTTCCGACACGTTTCCCCGCCTTGTTATGGGTCTTCCCCTCTGCGATGCACGGCTGCGGGTTTTCCGTCAAACTTAGACGCGCGTCCATCACCGCTTGCGGCTTGTCACGCCGAACCCGGTGTCCTGAGGGGCCTCAGACCTTCGTCGCGCCGGCGCGGCCGTCCTCGACGACCCAGGTGTTGAGCGTGGCGACCGTGGCGCGGGGGTCGCGGACGTCCGAGATCGCCCTGTAGCGGGCCGTCATCCGATCACGCCCCACGTCGATCGACATGTAGCCGCGCACCCGGCTGTCGAAGAACTTTATCTGCGGATTGTTGGGCATGGCCGCCATCAGACCTTCATAGGGCGGCCCCGACGAAGTGATCGAGGTGCCGACGAACTCGGTGGCGATCGTGGCCGAGGCCGGATCGTCGGCGTTCAGCTTGACGTCATTGGTCCAGAACGAGTGGTAGTCGCCGCTGAGAACCACGGGGTTGCGCGGCTTCAGTGTCGTGATCGCCTCGGCCAGGCGGTCGCGGGCGCCGGGGAAGCCGTCCCAGGTGTCGGTCCAGTACTTGGTGTCGGGTCCGCCGTCGCCGAAGCGCAGGCCGGCCATCACCAGATCCTGACCCAGCACGGTCCATCGGGCCCGTGTGTTGGCCAGGCCGTCGTACAGCCAGCGCTCCTGGTCGAAGCCCAGGAACGTGCGGGACGGATCGCGACGGTCGGGACAGGCCGCGTCGGTGAGGATCTGACCCTTGCCGCCGCCCGGACCGTCGGCGCAGGGCTGGCGCGAGCGGTACTGGCGGCCGTCCAGCATGAAGAACTCGGCCAGCTCGCCGTAGCGAACCCGGCGGTAGATCGGCATCTGAAGGCGCGCGTCCAGCCGCGTGCGGCGGATCGGCATCGCCTCGTAGAACGCCTGGTAGCCGGCCGCGCGGCGGCGGCGGAAGCTATCCGGCGAGACGCCGGGCGTCTTGGACCAGATCCCCGAATAGTCGTCCTGGATCTCGTGGTCGTCCCAGGTCGCCAGGCAGGGCGCGACGTGGTGCAGGCGCTGGAGATCGGCGTCGGTGCGATGCAGGGCGTAGCGGTTGCGATAGCCGGCCAGGGTGGTGGCCTCTTCCAGCCCGTAGGGCCGGACGACCTGGTCCTTGCGGTCGGGCCCCATCGAATATTCGTAGATGTAGTCGCCCAGGAACAGGGTCAGGTCTGGGTTCTCGTCGGCCATGTGGCCATAGGCGCTGAAATAGCCGCGCTCCCAGTGGGAGCACGAGGCCACCGCCAGGCGCAGGCGGTCGATGTCGGCGTTCGCGGCCGGGGCGGTGCGGGTGCGGCCGACCGGGCTTTGCTGGCCCAGCGCGGTGAAGCGGTACCAGTACGGGCGGCCCGGGCGCAGGCCGGCGACCTCGACGTGGACGCTGTGAGCGGCGGCGGGCTCGGCCGTGGCGTCGCCGGCCATGACCACGTGGCGGAAGGCTTCGTCGGCGGCCACTTCCCAGCGCACGGGGACGGCGGCGCCCATGCCGCCCAGACCGTCGGGGGCCAGCGGGTCGGTCGCCAGCCGGGTCCACAGCACCATGCCGTCGGGGGCCGGATCGCCGCTGGCCACGCCCAGCGGAAAGACATAGGCGCCGCCGGCCCGGGCCTGGCCGAAGCGCAGCAGGGCCGGGGCGACGATCAGGCCGGACAGCAGCGCGCGGCGGTTCAGGGTAAGCGAAGACATGGCGGTTCCTAGAGCTGGGTCCAAGCGCCGACGCCCTTGGCCTCGGCGACGGCGCGCACGCGGCGCTGAACCGGGGTGGGCGAACCGACGACGCGTGGGTCGGTGACGCTGACGAAGCTGGCCTCGACCGCCTCGCGCGTGACGTGGACGGCGACAAAGCCGATCGCCAGGTGGTCGCACCAGACGATGTCGCGGTTACGCTCGGCCACCCGCTGGCCGAACGGCGCGTCCTTCATGGCCAGGACCACGCCCAGCGACGGCCCGGTCAGGGTGCTGGTCGACAGCTCCACCGCCACCCGCCCTTGCGCGTCGTGCAGTTCGTTGACGAAGGCCATGTGGCTGTCGCCCGACAGCACGACGGTGCGCGCCCCGCTGGCGCGGATGGCGTCATAGACCCTCTGCCGCTCGGCCGCGTAGCCCGACCAGGCGTCGAGGTTCAGCAGCGGCAAATCGAACTTGGTCAGCTCGAAGAAGCCCTTCAGGGCGCCCGAGGCCGGGGCCCAGCGGCTCATGTCCGGATAGGCGTAGTCGGCCATGACCGTGGCGCTGCCCAAGAGCACCCAGGGCCGGCCGGCGGTCACAGAGCCGCGCATCTCGGCGGCGATCCAGTCCACCTGCTGCTGGCCCAGCATCCGGCGTTCGGGATCGGCGATCTTGCGCCGGAAGCCTTCGACATCGGGGCGTCCGTCCGGCGAACGGTCCAGATCCTTCGGCAGGGCGAGCTGCGCCGCTCGGGCCTTCAGACGGGTTTCGGGGACGATCAGCGTGGCGAGGTCGCCGAACGCCACCACGCGCTGGATGGCGTAGGGATCGGCGGGGTCGGGATCGCGGATCGGCATCCACTCGCAATAGGCGCGGACGGCGGCGGCCTTGCGGGCTTCCCAGTCGCCGTCCTTGGCAGGATCGTGGTGCTGGGCGCCGTGCATCCAGTCGTCGTTGGCGATCTCGTGGTCGTCCCAGGTGCAGATCCACGGCGCGCGCTGGTGGGCGGCCTGGAGATCGGCGTCCGTCCGGGCCTGGGCGAAGCGGCGGCGATAGTCGTCGAGCGTGACGGTGTCGCGGGGCGGATCGGCCGGCCGCAGTGTGGGCAGGCCCGGATAGTTCGAGGCCCCGTATTCGTAGATGTAGTCGCCCACGAACAGCACCACATCCAGCTTCGGCCGCTCGGCGATGGCCCGATAGGCCTGGAAATAGCCCATGGCGTACATGGCGCAGCAGGCGACCACGAGGTCGAGCTGGTCCAGCCGGCCGACCGGCAGGGTGCGGGTGCGACCCACGGGCGAACGCTGGCCGCCGGTCTCGAACTGATACCAGTAGTCGGTCGCCGGCTTCAGCCCCTCGGCCATGACCTTGACCGTGAAGTCGCGCTCGGCCAGGGCGATGAAGCGCCCTTCCCCGACGACCTCGCGCATGGCCGGGCCCGTGGCGATCCGCCAGCGGCCGTCGACTTCGCCCATGCCCGTGACCCGCGTCCACAGCAGCATCCGGTCCGCGCCCGGCTCGCCACTGGCCACGCCATGACGGAAGGCGGGCTCGGCGGCTTCGGCGCCTGGGGCCAAGGCCGCGGCGCTCAGGGCCAGGCCCGTCCCCAGGACTCGTCTGCGATCGACCTTCATGACAAGCTCCTGTCCAGAACGAACAAACCTGGCCGCGGCGCGATAGGCGCGCAGCGGCCAGGCCGATGGCCGAAGGGGAAGCGGCCGTCGATCAATAGCGCCAGGTTACGCGAACGCCATAGGTCCGGGGCTCGTGCGGGGAAGCTGTCGCCGCCGAGATGAAGGCGTTGCGGGTCTCTTCGAAATAGTCGTCGGTGGCGTTGTTGACCCAGACCCCCACAGAGTACTTGCCGTTGGCCGGGCGGGCCGTGAGGCTGGCGTTGAACAGCCAGTAGTCGCCGATCACCGAATTGGACGACGTGCTGAACTGGTCGCTGCGGTAGTTGTAGTTGGTCTCGGCCTCGACCTGCCAGGCGCCGACGTCCATCACGTAGCTGATGGCGCCCTTGTAGTCGGTGCGCGGGAACGGCAGGCGCTCGCCCGAGCGGTCGCTGTAGACGATCTTGTTGTACTGGCCGGTGACCGGATCCTTGGCCGCCTCGGTGGCGGTGGCGTTGACGAAGAAGAACTCGTCATACTGGCCGTACTTGTAACCCAGCGACTGGCTGATCGTCAGGCGCGCCGTTGGCTTCCAGGTGATCTCCAGCTCGCCGCCCTCGATGTGCGACTTGGGGACGTTGATGATCCGGCCGACGCGGCCCGTCTGGGTGTAGAGCACGCCCTGCAGCTGCTGGTCGCGATAGTCGTAGTAGAAGGCGGCCAGGTTGACGCGCAGGCGGCGGTCGAAGAATTCCGAGCGCAGGCCCGCCTCGTAGGCGATCAGCTTTTCAGGATCGAACGGGTCCAGCTGGGTGGGCAGGCCGCTGTTGTAGGTGGTGAAGCCGCCCGACTTCACGCCGCGCGCCACGCTGGCGTAGCCCAGCACGTCCTTGGTGAAATGGTACTCGCCGCCGACCTTGCCGGACCATTCGCCCATGTGGCGGTCCTTGTTGGTGTTGGCCAGCAGCGAGTAGGTCGGCGCGATGATCTGGGTCTTGAAGCCCTTCAGCTCGCGGGTCTCGTCCTCGTAACGCAGGCCACCCGACAGGGTGAGGCGGCTGGTCAGGTCGTAGTCGAGGTTGAAGAAGGCGCCCGTGGTCTCGACGTCCTGCTTATAGGTGGTCGAGAACCAGTTCTTCAGGGTCGAGGCTTCCGAGAAGTCCGAATAGAAGCCGCCGTCGACCGACTCCGTGGAGTGGTAGAGGCCGGCCAGCCAGCGGAACGACTGGTCACCGCGCGAGGCCAGGCGCACTTCCTGGGACAGGGTGTCGATGTCGTTGAAGAAGAAGGTGCCGGCTTCGTTCGAGGCCGTGGCGTCCCAGTCGTTGAACTCGCGACGCTTGAAGGTCTCGTAGCCGACCACGGCCGTCAGGGCGGCCCAGCCGAAGTCATGGCGCAGGCGGACATTGGCGCCGACGCCCTCGTTGTCGCGGAACGGCTTGGCGTTGGTCGAGGCGCCGATCAGATTGGCGAAATAGGGCGTGATCCCCCAGCCAGTGATCCGCGGGTCGGTGTCGATCGGGTAGAGCTTACCGATCGGGGCATAGTTGTGCGACTGGAAGGCGCGGGTGACCAGGCGCAGGCCCAGGCCGTCGGACTTGTCGCGGTTGTAGCGCAGCGAGCCGTCGATCTCGGTGACGTCGCTCGGCTTCCAATCCAGCTTCAGGCGGGCGGCCCAGCGGTCCTTGTCGCCCAGCTTCTCGTGGGTGTCGCGGTGATATTGCCAGGCGCCGCCCTGGTCGGTGGTCATGGCCAGGCGGGCCGACAGGGTCTCGGTCAGCGGACCCGAAACGAAGCCGTCGACATGGGCGGCGTCGAAGCGGCCGTAAGAAGCGGTCAGGCCCGCGTCGAACGTCTGGGTCGGGGCGTTGGTGATGACGCTGACCGCGCCGCCGGTGGTGTTACGACCGTAGAGGATGCCTTGCGGACCGCGCAGCACCTCGATGCGGGCCACGTCGAACAGCGCGCCCTGGGTCATCGAGCCATACGGATAGGCCACCTCATCGACATAGACGCCGACGGTGCCGGTGTTGTTGGCGGCGTAGTCGGTCAGGCCGACGCCGCGGATGCGGAACTGCGGCTGGCCGCCGCCCAGCTGGCTGGTGACTTCCAGGTTCGGGACGCTGTTCTCCAGGTCGTTGACGGTCTGGATGTTGCGGCGGTCCAGTTCGGCGCCGCTGACCACCGTCAGGGCGGCGGCGACCTTCTGCTCGGATTCGGCGCGGCGGCGCGCCGTCACCGTGACCTCGTCCAGACGGTTGGAGACAGCCTCGTCCGCCGCCGGAGCGACCGCCTCGGCCGCCATGGCCGGCCCCGCGAAGATCGCGGCGCTTCCCATCAGCAGAGCCACGAATTTCACTTTCGACAGTACACGCATCACGCCCCCTCTTCCCGACGACAGCGGCCGGAAAAATCAGTTGTTCGACTGAGATGGGATATAGGAGCGCCCCGTGTCGCTTTGATGAAGCCCCTTTAAAGGCGCTCATCCACTCGCGTCTGGGTGGGTATGCGGCCGATGGAACGACTGGAATAATATCGCTCGTTCGACTCACTAGGCCTTCGTGGGCACCAGGGCCAGCGCGGCCGCGCCAAGCCGCGCCTCGGCCCCTCGGGCCTCGGTCTCGGGGAAGGCCGAACTCAATAGGGCCGAGCCCTTGATCCAGATCGCGAAGCGCATGGCGCCGAGGCGGGTCATGTCGAACGCCGGCGGCCAGACGGCCTCGCGTCGCGCATAGGTGCCGCCCCCCTCGGGGCCGCGCAGCAGCATGGCCATGTTCTCGAAGGCGGCGTCGCGGCGGGCGATCAGGCAGATCTGGGCGATCAGGCGGGCGTATTTGACGTAGAAGCCGGCGCGCCCCGGGTCCTCGGATGATCCCGGCCGCAGGGTCGGCGCCAGCAGCGCCGCCAGGCCCTCGAGGTCGGCCGGCCGCTCACGGTCGCGCGGGCTGCGGGTGTCCAGATAGTCGGGGATTTCGCGAAACACGCTGTGCCAGATCGCCTCGGCCAGGAACGAACGCATGTCCGCGAAATGGTAGAGGATGGTCGAGGTGGAGACCCCTGCCGCCTGGGTCACGGCGCGGTTGGTGACCGCCCCGATCCCCCGTTCCAGGATCTGGTCGGCGGCGATGTCCAGCAAACGCATCTTCACCGATCGCGGCGAATATCGTTTGCTGGGCGGCTCGGGCAGCACCAGGGCGTCGGTGAACCATCGCGCGACCTTGGCCTCGCCGCCGGACGGCTCGCCGAACGCCATGGCCACCAGCCCCTCGAGGCTCTCGCGCAGCAGGAGTTCATAGTCGAGCCGCCGCGCCAGGGCCGCGGCGTAGAGCTCCTCCATCAGCAGATAGGGCAGATAGACAGCGCCCAGCCGCGCCAGCCGCGCGTCGCGGGCCAGCAGACCGTCCAGCTTGCCTCGCCGCATCGCCAGCCAGCGCGAGAGCGGTTCGCGCGCGGCCTGGGCGGCCTCGGGATCGATCAGGACCTCTTCCCAGATCCGGGCGAAGCGCGCCGAGGATTCGGCCCGCGCCAGGACGTAGCGCGCGGTGACGTCGACCATTCTCCGATGATCCAGGACCAGGCCGTCGACCTGGGCCAGGAAGGCGTCATGGAACGCCAGATCCTCCTCCATCGCCGCCTCGACCATGGCGGCCACAACCCCGGCCTTGGTCTGGAAGAGATTGAAGATGACGGTCGTGCTCTTGCCGATCGCGGCCGCGAGGTCGCGCACCGACAGCGCCGCCAGCCCCTGACCCGCGACGATGTCCATGGCCGCGGCCACCGCCCGCGCCCGCGCGTCGTCGCGATCCGGGGGGGTGAAGGCCAAGGGGTCGGATCGGGCGGGCATGGCGCTATGTAAGCGAGATTCCGGCGCGGGCCGCGCGATTTTGCTCTACCGCGCGCGGGCGATCACGCCTTGGCGCGGCGCGCCGCCCCCGTCCCTGGCGGGCGCTCAGGCCGCGCGGGCGTGATCGCCGGGGTTAACGTCGAACCGCTTCACCAGGTCGCCCAGCCGGGAGGCCTCGCCCT
This sequence comes from Caulobacter sp. FV1ye6ST, assembly GCF_058681225.1. Taxonomy (NCBI): domain Bacteria; kingdom Pseudomonadati; phylum Pseudomonadota; class Alphaproteobacteria; order Caulobacterales; family Caulobacteraceae; genus Caulobacter; species Caulobacter sp. FV1ye6ST. Next base: position 465,769 of record NZ_CM178733.1, on the reverse strand, counting down.
TCAGGGCATGGGCCGCGGCGGTCGTCTGTTCGACCATGGCGGCGTTTTGCTGGGTCATCTGGTCCATCTGATTGACGGCGGCATTGACCTCGCGCAGCCCCGTGGCCTGCTCCTTGGCGGAGGCGGCGATCTCCGCGACCATGGTCGAGATCTCGCCGACCCGCGCGATGATGCTGCCCAGGGCCACGCCAGTGCGATCGACCAGGGCGACGCCGACCTCGACCTTGTTCGTGGCCGCGCCGATCAGGGTCTTGATCTCCTTGGCGGCCTCGGCGGATCGCTGGGCCAAGGCCCGGACTTCCTGGGCGACGACGGCGAAGCCCCTGCCGCTCTCACCCGCGCGCGCCGCCTCGACCCCGGCGTTCAGGGCCAGCAGGTTGGTCTGGAAGGCGATCTCGTCGATGACCCCGATGATCTGGCCGATCTGGGCCGAAGCGGTCTCGATCTCGCGCACGGCCGTAACGGCGTCGCGAACCGAGGTCTCCGTCGAGCGGGCCTCGGAGCGCGCGGCCTCGACCAGCGCACTGGCCTTCTGCGCGCCCTCGGCGGTATCACGCACGGCGCCAGTTATCTCGCCGAGCGCGGCGGCGGTCTCTTCCAGGCTGGCGGCCTGTTGTTCGGTGCGGCGCGACAGGTCGTCGGTGGCGGCGGCGATCTCGGCCGCGCCGGCGCCGACGCCGCGCGACGAACCGCCGATGTCGCTCATCGTGGCGTTCAGGGTTTCGGCCGTCGTGTTGAAGTCTCGGCGCAGGCGTTCGTAGTCGGCGGCGAAGGCTTGGTTCAGGCGCGTGCCGACCGCGCCGGCGGCCAGACGCTCCAGGCCCATCGCCAGGGCGTCCAAGGCGGTGCGGCGGTCATGCTCGGCGGCGCGACGGTCGGCGTCCGCCGCGAGGCGTCCCCCCTCAACCTGGGCGCGAGCACTGTCTTCCCGTTCGCGCAGACCGCGCCGCTCCAGGACGTTCTCCCGGAAGACGGCGATGGCCTTGGCCATCTCGCCCAGTTCGTCGTGGCGACCAGCATAGGGCACGGACGCCTCGTAGCGCCCCTCCGCCAGGTCGCCCATGTAGCGAGTGATCGCCTCGACGGGCCGGACGATGGCGCGGCGCATGGCCCAGATCCCACCACCGATCAGCGCGGCCAGCAGCAGGGTCACGCCGGCCATCAGGCTCAGTTCAACTTGCTGCTTGGCGTGCGCCAAGGCTTCGACGGCGGCGCTGTCCTTCGCGATCATCGGCGTCGCGCGGTTGACCAGCGCCTTGTGCGCCTCATAGGCCTTCATCATGCTGGCGTGCAGACTGTCGGCCCGCACCTGATCGCCGGAGCGCAGCGCCGCGAGCATGGCTTCGGCGTCGTCCAGGAAGCGGCGCGCCTGAGCGTCGGACTGCTCCAGCAGGACACTCTTGATCTCGGGCGCGATCTCGACCGTCCGCCAGTGCGCCACCCGGTCCTCGTACTCCTCGCGGCGCTCACGGATTTCGCGCGTGGCGTCTTCGATCTTCTCGGGCGAACGGATGTAGTAGGCCATCTCGGCGTCGAGGTAGGCCTCGACCACATACATCGGCGGCGGCAGGATGTCGGCGGTGAGGTCCTTGCCGGCGATGATACGCTCGTAAAGGGGACCGCCGATCCGCAAGGTGGCGATCGCGTTCCACGAACCCGCCGCCAGCAGAACGAGGCCGATCCACAGGGCCACGCCGAACAAATTCATCGCGCCCGATAGCTTCAGCCGCATGGTGCTTTTCCCCGTATGCGTTCATTTCTGGAACGCGCGCAACGTCCGCCGCGGAGGTGAAGTCGAGCTTAACGGCAGCATCGACGCTGCCCAGATCGGGTAACCTTTGTGCACGTTGAAAATATAATTAAAACAATAAGATATGCTGAAGGCGGACGAGCCAGATTCCCTCGGATGATCGGTTAGCCCTTACCGCGTCCCGGTCTCGATCACACGGACGCCCTGGGCTTCGCATCTCGCCGCGAGATTGGGGCTGTCCAGGCGGTCGGTCACGAAGACGTGGACGTCTCCGATGTGGCCGATCCGCACGGGCGCGGGGCGGCCCAGCTTTTGGCTGTCGGCGACGAGGATCACCCGCCGGGAGCTCTGGATGATCGTCCGGGACACCTGGACCTCGTTGATGTCGAAGTCGAGCAGCGATCCGTCCTCGTCCATGGCCGAAGCGCCGATAATGGCGAAATCGACCTTGAAGTTGCGAATGAAGTCGACCGCGAAAGCCCCGACGGAGGCGCGGTCGGCGGTGCGCACACGCCCCCCGACCACGATGACCTCGACGCCGGGCGACGACGCCAGGATATCGACCACATTGAGGTTGTTGGTGATCACCAGCAGGCCGGTCCGGCCTTGCAGGGCCTTGGCCACCTCCTCGGTGGTCGTGCCGATATTGATGAACAGCGAGGCCTTTTCAGGGATCAGGGCCGCGGCGGCGGCGCCGATCGCCTCCTTGGCTTCGCGCGCCAGGACCCGCCGCGCCTCGTATTCCAGGTTGTCGACACCGCCCGCGGCGATCACCGCGCCGCCGTGAACGCGGTTAAGCTCTCCCTGGTCGCAAAGATCGTTGAGGTCCTTGCGGATCGTCTGGCGCGAGACCTGGAGCTGATCGGACAAGGCCTCGACCGTCACGCGTCCGCTTTTGCGGGCGAGAGCCAGAATCGCTTCGTGACGTCGCTCGATAGCCATCAGTCCACCTCCGACCCCGGCTTAACGCGCGGATGTCGCTCTTGGCCAGAGCGGCTTGCGGCCGCTTTCGGATGGGCGCGCGCTTTTCGCGAATTGGTTTCGCTTTTCATTTTCGAATTTGCGTTTTTAGCTCAAGCACGCTAGCCATGATCGCAAAATAGGGAGAGCGTCAGGGTGGAGTTCGATCTTCTGGTGGTCGGTGGCGGCGTGAACGGCGCGGGCGTGGCCCGTGACGCGGCCGGTCGCGGGCTGTCGGTCCTGCTGGTCGAACAGAACGATCTGGCGAGCGCGACATCGTCCGCGAGCACCAAGCTGGTGCATGGCGGCCTGCGCTACCTCGAATATTACGAGTTCAAGCTGGTCCGCGAAGCGCTCGAGGAGCGCGAGACGCTGCTGGCCATGGCCCCGCACATCATCTGGCCGCTGCGGTTCGTGCTTCCGCACGCCCACGCGACCCGCCCCGCCTGGCTGGTCCGGCTGGGCCTGTTCCTCTACGACCACCTCGGCGGTCGCCGCCGGCTGCCCGGGTCGCGCGGGCTCCAGCTGAAAGGCGCGCCGGAGGGCGCGGCGCTGCGTCCGCAATACCGCAAGGCTTTCGCCTATTCGGACTGCTGGGTCGACGACGCCCGCCTGGTGACGCTCAACGCCATGGACGCCCACGCGCGCGGCGCGGTGATCCAGACCCGCACCAAACTGGTTTCGGCCCGCCGGGACGGCGCGGCCTGGGAAGCGCGGCTGGCGCCCCAGGACGGCCCCGAGCGTACGGTGCGCGCGCGCGCCATCGTCAACGCCGCCGGCCCCTGGGTCTCCGATGTCCTGAGCGGAGCCTTGGACGTCTCGACGGGCAGCGGGACGCGCCTGATCAAGGGCAGCCACATCGTGGTCCCACGCCTATTCGAGGGCGACCACGCCTACATGCTGCAGAACCCCGACCGCCGCATCGTGTTCGCCATCCCCTACGAGGATCGCTTCACCCTGGTGGGCACGACGGATGTGGCCTGGGACGCCCCGCCGGGGCCGGCGCGGATCACCGCCGATGAGGTCGACTATCTCTGCGAGAGCATCAATCGCTATTTCGCCCGCCCCATCACGGCGCGCGACGTGACATGGAGCTATGCCGGCGTCCGTCCGCTGTTCGACGACAACGCCGACAGCGCCTCGGCCGTGACCCGCGACTACGTGCTGGAGGTGGACGCGCCGCGGGGGCAGGCCCCCGTGCTGTCGGTGTTCGGCGGCAAGATCACCACCTATCGCCACCTGGCGGATCAGGCGATGAACCGCCTCGGCCCGTTCTTCCCAGACGCGCGTCCGTCATGGACACGCGGCGCAGTCCTGCCGGGCGGCGACCTGCCCGACCTGGACCGCGCCGCCCTCGCTCGCGCCCTACGCGCCGAGTTTCCGTTCCTGCCGGACGATCTCGCGCTCCGCCTGGCGCGCTCCTACGGAACGCGGACGCGACGGATCTTGGCCAACGCCAAGAGCCTGGCGGACCTCGGCGAGAACTTCGGCGCCGGGCTGCACGCCGCCGAGGTCGACTATCTGGTCGCCGAGGAGTGGGCGCGCACGGCCGAGGATGTCCTCTATCGCCGCGGCAAGCTGGGCCTGCACATACCGCCGGAAGGGGCCGCCCGCCTCGAAGCCTATCTGGATCGCGCCCGCGCCACGCCGTCGGTAGAGGCGCTGGAAGCATGACCGCCGGCCGCCGCATCCTGGCCATCGATCAGGGCACGACCAGCACGCGAAGCATCATCTTCGACGATCAGGGCGCGGTCGTCGGCGTCGACCAGCGCGAGTTCGCCCAGAGCTATCCCGAGCTGGGCTGGGTCGAGCATGACCCCGAGACCATCTGGCGGGACGTGGTGGACACCGCGCGCGCCGCCCTGGTCCGCGCCGGGGTCGCCGCGGACGCCGTAGCCGCCATCGGCATCGCCAACCAGCGCGAGACCGTCGTGGTCTGGGATCGGCGGACCGGACAGGCCGTTCACCCGGCGATCGTCTGGCAGGACCGCCGAACGGCCGATCGCTGCGAGGCCCTGCGGCGGGCCGGCCACGAAGCCCTTGTCCAGGCGCGCACCGGTCTGCGCCTGGATCCCTATTTTTCCGCCAGCAAGCTGGCCTGGATTCTCGATCACGTCCCTGGCGCGCGCGAGGCCGCCCAGCGGGGCGAGTTGGCGTTCGGCACGATCGACAGCTTCCTGCTGTGGCGGCTGACCGGCGGCGCCGTGCACGCGACCGACGCGACCAACGCCTCTCGGACCCTGCTGTTCGACATCCATCGCCAGGCGTGGGACGAAGACCTGCTGGCGCTGTTCGACATCCCCGCCTCTCTGTTGCCGGACGTGCGCGACAACTGCGCCGACTTCGGCGAGACCCAGGCCGACCTCTTCGGCGCGCCCGTGCCGATCCGCGGCATGGCCGGGGACCAACAGGCGGCGCTGATCGGTCAGGCCTGCTTTGATCAGGGCATGGTCAAGGCCACCTACGGCACCGGCTGCTTCATGCTTATGAACACGGGTCCGCGGCCGGTGTCTTCCAACACGCGTCTGCTGACCACGGTCGCCTATAGGCTGAACGGCCAGCCGACCTATGCGCTGGAAGGCTCGATCTTCGTGGCGGGCGCGGCGATCAAGTGGCTGCGCGACCAGATGGGCCTGATCGTACGGGCGTCCGACACCTCCAGCATGGCGACCCAGGTGCCAGACGGCCACGGCGTCTACATGGTGCCGGCCTTCGTCGGCCTCGGCGCGCCATACTGGGATCCGCACGCCCGGGGCCTGATCCACGGCCTGACCCTGGACACCTCGGCCGCCCACATCGCCAGGGCCGCCCTGGAATCGGTCGCGTTCCAGACCCACGACCTGATCGCGGCCATGTTCGCCGACGGCGCCTCGCGCCCCAGCGCCTTGCGGGTGGACGGCGGCATGGCCGCCAACGACTGGCTCTGCGCCTTTCTCTCCGACGTGATCGACGCGCCGGTCGAGCGTCCCGTCAATATCGAGACCACCGCCCTGGGCGCGGCCTTCCTGGCCGGCCTGGGCGCGGGCGTCTGGCCCAGCCTGACCGCCATCGCCGAGGGCTGGCGGCTGGATCGCCGCTTCGATCCCGAGATGACGCCGCCGTCGCGCGAACAGTGCCTGGAAGGCTGGCGCGACGCGGTGGCCCGCACGCTCTATCGCCCCGCGACCCGCGCCGGAGCCTCGGGACCGTGAGGTATAAAAACCCCGCTCCGCGAAACTGTTCAGCCACCCTTCGAAATTGGCTTGACCAGTCTTTTTGCAGGGTGTAGCCAAGCTTAAACAAAATTAAAATCAATAACTTAGGGAGGGAATTATGCGTAAGTTGATCTTGCTCGCCAGCGCGGCCACCGGTGTTCTGGCCGTGCCGAGCCTCGCCGCGGCCCAGGACAATCAGCCCACCGGCCTGGCCGAAATCGTCGTCACCGCGACGAAGCGTTCCGCCAACCTGCAAAGCGTTCCGGTGGCCGTCACCGCCATCACCGGCGAGACGATCCAGAACCAGCGCATCAACGAGTTCGGGGATCTGACCCGCGCCGCCGCGTCGCTGACCCTGACCCAGAGCACGGCTTCGCCGAACAACGCCATCATCCTGCGCGGCATCGGCACCTACGCCTTCTCGATCGGCGTCGAGCCTTCGGTCGCCGTCATCATCGACGATGTACCGGTGGTCCAGCAGGCCCAGGCCTTCGACAACCTGTCCGATGTCGAGCGCATCGAAGTGCTGCGCGGCCCTCAGGGCACCCTGTTCGGCAAGAACGCCAGCGCCGGCGCGATCAACATCGTCACCCGTGATCCCTCGGTCGCTTTCAGCGGCCACGCCTCGGCCACCGCCACCACCGACCGGGGCTACAAAGCCGACGCCTCGATTTCCGGCCCGATCTCGGACGCCACCGGCTATCGCCTGGGCGTCTACTACAACCACTGGGACGGCAACGTCCGCAACCTCACCAACGGTCAACGCCTGAACGACAACACCTCGTACGGCGTGCGTGGCAAGCTGCGGTCCGAATTGACCGACAAGCTGGTGATGTCGCTGAGCGGATCGTACGCCAAGTCCAAGTCGGACGGCACCGCGGCGACGCTGCGGTTCATCGACCTGAACTACATTCCCGCGGGCGCCACCACGGCGGTGATCCCGAAGTTTAACGGCGTCTCGATCGTGCCGGCCCTGGCCGGCATCACGCCCGGCGCGAAAAACCGCAAGACCCGGGTCGACAATCTCGGCTTCACCGACAACAAGCAGGCCAGCTTCAGCGGCAAGCTGAGCTACGACCTCGGCTTCGCCAACCTGATCTCGGTCACCTCGTACCAGGACTGGAAGTACAACTTCGCGGCCGATGTCGATGGCACCGACCTGGCGGTCAACGGTACGGCCCCGAACGTGACGAACCCGATCCAGCCGGGCCTGGGCGTCAGCAATTCGGGACCCTATCACTCCAAGTCGTTCAGCCAGGAAGTGCGCCTGACCTCCAAGGGCGAGGGGCCGCTTTCCTACGTGGTGGGCGCCTTCTACGCCGACGCCAAGACGAGCCGCGACTTCCAGCGCGGCCCGGCCCTGATCCTGGCCAACTGGACGGGCTGGCAGAGCACGCGCAGCGTCGCGGCCTTCGCCGGCGTGGACTATAAGTTCCCGACCAACACGACCGTCAGCGGCGCGGTGCGCGTCAACAACGAGCGGATCGAGGACAGCTTCGTCAATCTGCTGTCCACCGCCACGGTCTATGTCTCGCCGACCAATATCGGGACCTGCGGCGCGGGCAGCCAGCTCTGCGCGGGCAGCAACGAGGACACGGTCGCCACCTGGAAGCTTTCGCTGAACCAGGAAGTGGCGCCGCGGGTCTCGGTCTACGCCAGCGCGGCCACCGGCTATAAGGGCTTCGCCTACGACATCTCGTCGGGCTACACGCCGCTGCGCACCCAGAACCCGGTGCAGCCCGAGAAGTCGAAATCCTACGAGGCCGGTCTGAAGAGCCGCTTCTTCGACAACCGCGTGCAGTTGAACCTCGCGGCCTTCTACACCGACTACGACAACTTCCAGGCCCAGTCGTCGCAGTACATCAACGGCGCCCTGCAGCAGAAGCTGAACAATGTCGGCAAGCTGCGCACCAAGGGCGTCGAGATCGAAGCCCAGGCCATGCCGGTCGAATGGCTGCGCCTGGACGCCTCGGCCGCCTATACCGACGCCCAGGTGATCTCGTTCCCGAACGCGGCCTGCTATCCGGGCCAGGCCCAGACCGGCACGGGCTGCGGACCGTCGACCAACCCGGTCGGTCTGGGCAATGTTCAGGACCGCTCGAACACCCAGCTACCCAACAGCCCGAAGTTCAAGATCAATCTGGGCGGCGCCATCACCCGTGATCTGGCCAGCGACCTGAAGGGCGTCTTCACCGTCAACTACCAGTACCAGAGCAAGGTCAACTTCGACCTGCTGGGCAACCCGCTGGCCGAGCAGAAGGCCTATGGCCTGCTCAACGCCTCGGCGTCGCTGGCGCGTGGCGACGTCAAGGCCACCCTGTTCGTCAACAACCTGCTCAACGAGCACTTCGTGAGCGGCATTGGCGACGGCTTCGGCTCGTACGGCGTCCACTTCGTGAGCCAGGTGCTGTCGCGCGATAGCGACCGCTACTTCGGCCTGAAGGTCGACACCAAGTTCTAGGTCCCTCCTCCCCGGACGACCTGCGATGGGGAGCGGGCCTGGCCTGCTCCCCTTTTTTATTCAAAGTCGCGAAACAGGAGACCTCGCCATGTGTCACGCCCCTTCCCGCGGATTGCTCGGCCTTCTAGCCGGCGCGGCGGTCTGTCTGGCCGCCTTGACCGCCCACGCCGCTCCCGCCGCTCCCGGAAGCTGGGTCGACGGCGTCCTGCCGATCCCCGCGCCTAAAGAGCCTCCGGCTTTCGCCCTGCCCGTGGCGAACGCGTTGGCCAACCCCGCCCACGAGGCCTGGGCCCGGCAGGATTCCAGCCAGCGCCTTGTCTACAACGTCGCGCGACCGAGCCTGACCCCGATGCCGGGCGGCCCTGCGGCCGACAAGGACGCCCCGGCGGTGATCCTGGTCCCCGGCGGCGGCTTCCAGTTCCTGGCCATGGACAACGAGGGCTACGACGTAGCCAAGCGGCTGGCGCCGCTGGGCGTACGCGTCTTCATCCTGAAGTATCGGACGATCCCCCTCCCCGACAGCATCGACGGCTTCAAGGCCGCGCTCGCCGGTACGTTCCAGCGCGGCGAGGGCGCCGAGGAACGGACCCGCCAGACGCCGTACGCCGTCGCCGACGCCCAGGCCGCCATTCGCGCGATCCGCGATCATGCCCATGAGTGGGGCGTCGATCCCAAGCGCGTGGGCGTTCTCGGCTTCTCCGCGGGCGCGATGACGGTGCTGGGGGCCCTGCAGGCCAACGCGCCCGACGCGCGGCCGGACTTCGCCGGCATGATCTACGGCCCGACCCAGTCGGACGTGGTCCCCCCGAACGCCCCGCCGCTGTTCGCCGCCCTGGCCGCCGACGACCGTTTCTTCCGGTCCCAGGACCTCAGCCTGATCCACAACTGGCGCGCCTCGGGGGCTTCGGTGGAGCTCCATCTGTACAGCGCGGGCGCGCACGGCTTCGCTTCGCGGCCGCAAGGCACGACCAGCGACGCCTGGTTCGATCAGTACGCGCTGTGGCTGAAGGCGATGAAGCTGACGCCCTGATCCGGGGACATAGCCGAGATCCTGTTCGGCCGGCGCGTTCACCGCGCCGGCCGTTTTCGTTCAGACGATCCAGGTCAGGACGAGACGCTCGATCCCCAGAATCTCTTCCCGCTGGGCGGTGACCTCCGCGCCGTTCAAGACAAGGCGGCGAGTCTCGCCGCGCGGCAGGACGAGCCCCAGGGCGCCGGCCGCCGGCGCGACCTCTCCTCGCCAGCCCACCTGGATCGTCAGCGTGTCCGCATCGGCCTCGACCTCGAGGGTCCAGCCCTGCGGCGCCGCCGGATCGCGGGGGGCGGCGTCGCTCTCGTCGAAGCCGCTCCAGGTCATCCGCCCCGCGCCGGACGGCGGGTAGAGCAGGACGCCGGGGCGCGGCGCAACGGCGGCGAAACCGGCCGGCGCGAGGTCGACGAACACGCCCGAGCCCTCTCTCGCCAGCATCGGCGGCAGACCGCTGAGCGGCGCGGCGAGGTCGTGTTCCTCCCCGCCCACATAGGCCTTGTCGTCGCGCAGGTCGCGCCAGACGGCGCCGGCTGGAAGATAGGCGCGCACGGCCTCGACGCCCGGGTCTAGGGCGGGGGCGACCAGCAGGTCCGGTCCCAGCAGGTAGGCGTCGCCGTCCTCCCAGCTCCGGCGATCATCCGCGAAGTCCAGCCACAACGGACGGGTCACTGGCTCGTAGTCGGCGTGGTGGCGCCACAGCAGGTCGTGCAGCAGCGGCTGCAAGGCGCGGCGCAGCTTCAGCGTCTCGACGATGGCCGGGGTCGCCTCCGGATACATCCAGGGCTCGTTGACGGTGCCGTCCGTGTTCCAGCTGTGGATCGAGAAACGCGGCATCACGATCCCGGCCTGCACCCAGCGCAGCAGAAGCTCGGGCTCGGGCGCGGGCCCCGCGAAGCCGCCGATGTCGTGGCCGGTGTTGGAGACGCCCGACAGCGCCAGCCCCAGGCCCATCTTCTGATTGAAGCGCAAGGTCTTCCAGGCGGTGTAGTTGTCGCCCGACCAGGTCTGGGCGTAGCGCTGCATGCCGGCCATGCCGCTGCGGGTGACCACATAGGGCCGCTCGTTCGGCCGATAGGCGATCTGCGCCGCGCGGCTGGCGCGCATCATCAGGAGGGTTTGCACCGACCGCTCGGCCGCCGCGTCACGTGGTTGGCCGAAGCCGGCGATGCGGGCCCGGCGGTCCCAGATCTCGTACTCGTTGTTGTCGTTCCAGGTGGAGCGAATGCCGTAGGCCAGAAGTTGCTCGGTCACCTGGGCGCGCCACCAGGCGGCGGCGGCGGGCTGGGTGAAGTCGACATAGCTGCCGACCTCGTCCCAGAACTGACACACGATCGGGTCGCCGTCGGCGTCGCTGACGAACCAGCCCTTCCCGGCCAGCTCCTCATAGCGCGGATGGGTGACCAGCAGGGCCGGCTTGATGTTCGGAACCAGCTCGACCCCGGCCTCGGCGTAGCCGCGCACGAAGCCTTCCACGTCGGGGAACTTGTCGCGGTTCCAGTGGAACACGTAGCGCCGGTCGCCGATCGAGGTGTAGCCCGACGACAGGTGAAAGGACTCGCACGGAATGTCGTGGCGGCTCACCCCGGCGATGAACTCACCCATGCGCTTCTGCGCATCCGGCGCGTCGGTATAGGTCATGGTCGAGCCGGAATAGCCCACCGCCCAGCGCGGCATCAGCGCCGGCCGGCCGGTCAGCCAGGTGTAGCGGCGGGTGACCTCGCGGGCGTCGGGACCGGCGATCATGTAGTAGTCGAGGTCGCCGCTCGCCGCCCGCATGTACCGGTAGTGCGGATGGTAATTGTCGTGCTCGTGGCCGAAGTCGAACACCGGGTCGGCGGTCGTGTCGTAGAAGACCCCGTGCGCCGCGCCCTCGGCGTCGACGACCAGGACATAGGGGATCGACTTGTACAGCGGATCGTCGGACGAAGCGTCGTAGCCCATCGGGTCCAGATTGGTCAGGCGGAACCGGCGGCCGGCGCGGTCCATGGCCCCGGCCCGCTCGCCCAGGCCATAGTAGCGCTGGCCCGGCGTCCGCTTGACGTAGTGATAGACGCCCTCGTCCCACCAGCCGAAGTTATAGGCCTGGGTCGGGCGGTCCTCGGCGATCATTCGCCAGCCGCCGGGCGTCTGTTGCGACCAACGGCAGAAGAAGCCCTCGAGCGTGATCTCCAGGCGCAGACGGGAGGTCGCCAGGACCAGGAATCCGCCCTGTTCTTCCAGCGTGAAGACGGGCGTGGCGAAGCCCGAGACGTCCATGCGGTCGCGGCCGGGCTCGGCGATGTCGGTCTGTCCGGGGGCGATGGCCCAGCTGGGCGGCGAGGTCGGCGCGCCATCAGCCAGCAGCAGGACGCGGACGACGTCCTCTTCCAGCACGAAGACATGGGCGACCGCGCCGGTGTCCGCGCGCAGGGTCACCCGGGGGCCGTCGCGCTCGGCCAGGGCGAAGAGGGGCGGCTGGGCCAGACTGGCCTTGCGCATGATCAGGCTTCCTTCACGATGAGATGACGGCGCATGGCGAACAGCCAGATGGCCCCGATCAGGTCGAACACGCCCAGGCAGGCGAACAGCGGCGCGAAGCCGATCTTGTCGGCCAGCTGGCCGATCGCCAGCGAGAAGAGCAGGCCGCCCGTCCAGCCGGCCATGCCCACGAGGCCGTTTGCCTTGGCGATATCGCCCTTTGGGAAGACGTCCGCCGACAGGGTGTTGATCAGGACGGAGATCACCTGGTGGGCGAAGCCGCCGATGGCCAGCAAGGCGATCGCCGCCATCGGATGGCCGACGATGCCGACAAAGCCCGGCGCGATCATCAGCACCGCGCCCATCGCCACGCCGGCGATACGCGAGCCCTCCAGGCTCAGGCCTCGCCACTTCTGTAGAAACGGCGCGAGGTAGCCGCCCAGGATGCCGCCCGCGTCGGCCGCCAGGAACGGCATCCAGGCGAACAGGGCGATGTGGGTCAGATCCATCCCCCGCTCCTTGGCCAGGTATAGCGGGATCCAGAACGAAAAGGTCTGCCAGGCCGGCTCCGCCAGGAAGCGCGGCACGGCGATAGCCCAGAACCGCGGCGTGGCGGCGATCGCCTTCAGGGTCGAGGCGCTGGACGTGACCGGTCGCTGGCCGGCCTCGATCTCCGCGCGCTCGGCGGGCGAGACGAAGCCCGCCTTGGCCGGCGAGCGGTAGAAGCGGAACCACACGCCGGCGAAGACCACGCCGATCAGGCCCGTGACGAAGAACGCCGCCTGCCAGCCCCAGGTCTTGGCGACCAAGGCGACGAGAACCGGCGCGATCACCGCGCCGAGCGAGGTGCCAGCGTTGAACCAGCCGACGGCGACGGAGCGCTCGCGATCCGGAAACCACTCGCCGATCGACTTCATGCCGGCCGGGATCGCGGCGGCCTCGGCCATGCCCAGCATGCCCCGGAACGCCGCCAGCGAGACCCACCCCTTCGCCGCGCCGTGCATCATGTTGGCCACGCTCCAGGCCAGGGCGAACAAGGCGAAGCCGGCGGTCAGGCCAATCTTGTCGATCAGCAGCCCCGCGATCGGCTGCATGACGGTGTAGGCCAGCTGGAAGGCGCCGACGATGTAGCTGTATTGCTCGGTCGTGATCGCCAGGTCTTGCTTCAGCTGCGGCGCCAGGACGCCGAGCGAATTGCGCGCGATGTAGTTGATGATCGTGCCGGCGATCACCAGCAGGAGGATGCGCAGCCGCGCCGAGCGCCAAGTCACTGTTCTTCCTGCCCCTTTGATTATTATCTGAGCGACGAGCGCGACCGCCCCCAGGGCCGCCCACGGCCATTCCATCCATGGCCAATTGAGATTGGCCTGTCAATTTCCAAAGAGTGGTCAGGCCACTTTAGTGGTCGACGATCTTCTTCGGTCCTGGAGGGGCTCAAACTACAGCCGACAGCGGCGCGCCAACGCTTCTGAAGCGGCCCGCCCCCGCGCCTTAGTTGAGCGCCGTCCTGTCCGTCGTGATCGCCTCGGCGAGACGGCGGCGGAATTCTTCCAACGGGATAGCCTTGCGCTCATGGCCGAGGACGGCGATCGCCGGCCTGGAAACGCGGGCGCCCAGTCGCCTCAACGTCTCTGGCGACTGGGTCTGGTAGTGGACGCGAACCGATCGGTTTCCCGCGTCGTCCACGAGGCTCATGAGGATGAGCGCGCCGCCGGGCGGAACGTCCCCCGTGGCGTAGCCGGGCGCGTCGAGGGGAGCGCCGAGCGCCGCCGCCATGGCCGTGACGTTGGTGTCGTGGCCCATGAAAACGTCGACTCCGCCGGCTCCTGGCGCGTCGAAGGCCTCCAGCACGCGTCGGCTCAGCGGACCGGCCTGGCGCGCCGTCATGTAAGGCGGGCGCGTGAAGACATCGAACAGCGCGGCGTGCAACGCGCCCAGGCGCTTCAGGGCGCTGGGCTTGATGGCGCGCCAACTCTTGGGGGTGGGCGACAGCCCCTCGACATATTGCAGGAGCAGCACCTGCGCCGTGCCGGAAGCGTCGCGGACGGGGCCGGTCAGGTCGATCCCGCGTCCGTCCGCCGACGGCGTCACGGCGGAGGCGTGGCGGGGCGAGCAGGGTTTGGCCGCGCCGCAGTCCAGCACCTGGTCCAGTTCGTCGAGCGCCGGCTTTAGGCGCGCGGCCAGGCGATCGACGCCGCCCGTATAGGCCTGGATCGAGGCGATGGCGGCCGCCGGATCGAACGGGGCGACGCCCGCGCGCAGAGGCTCGAACAGCGGATCGACTTCGCCTTGCGGGCGATGACCGACGCGGGTTCCGCATCCAGCCGTCAGGCCCTGGGCGAAGGCTTCGCCGCTAGCGATCGTGCGCTGGGCGGTGTTGGTCCAGATCCGCACCTGGCCCTCGGCGGGGCATCCGCGCGCGGGCAGGACCCCCAGGCCGGCCAGCCAGCGGCGGTCCGAACGCCCCAAGACCTCGAGCGCCTTGGCGCCGCGCGCCGTCAGGTGCTCGGGCGGAACCGGCCAGGTCGGCCAGGGGGCGCCGGTCTGGGTGTCCAGCGGCGCCTCGCCGACGATCGGCGCGCGCACGCCGTGGCGCATGATGATGATGACGCGCTCCACGCGCGGAGAGGCGGCCTGGCTGGCGCTGGCGCAGGCCAGGGCCGCGCAGGCGAGCAGTACTTGCGCCATCAGGCGGCGGGAGCGAAGGCCGAGCATGGGCAATCCTCTGCGGGTTGTGGTCCAAATGCAGCGATGCGCTCCTCGCGGGAGGAGCGCATCGCGTCTTCGTGGCGCCGGGGCCCGTGGCGCCGTCAGAAGCTCTTCTTGAGCGTCAGCAGCGTGGTCCGGCCGGAGTCGACGACGTCCGAGAGGGCCAGGCTGTCCTTGCCGATATGCGACCAGTAGCTCTCGTTCTTCAGCAGGTTGGAGACCGAGAGGTCGAGCTTGAAGCCGCTGTCGAACGCATAGCCAACGTGCAGGTCGACGCGACGCATCGGCCGGACCCACAGGTTGTCCCACTCGCCGGGCTGATCCAGCACGTCATAGCCGGCCACATAGGCGCCCGTGTAACGGTACATCACGTCGAAGCTGAAGCCGCCCTTCTGGTAGAACAGCTGAGCGTTGGCCAGCCAGTCGGGCGCGTTCTGGATGCGGTTGTCGACGCCGTCGCCCAGGTCCACGCTCGTCCACTGGCGGGTGACGTTGATGCCGGCGCCGAAGCCGCTGAGCAGGCCCGGCAGGTCCGAGAACTTCTGGCGCAGCTGCAGTTCCAGGCCATACACGTCGCCGTCGCCGCCATTGGTCGGCTGGCTGATCGTGGTCTTGCCCTCGGCGTAGGTGTCGGTGTTCACCGAGCTGGAGCCGTTGTCGTACATGTAGTCCGACAGGCGCTTGTAGAAGCCGCCCAGCATGGCGTAGCCGCCCTTGGTGTTGCTCCACTCGCCCGACAGGTCGAGGTTGATCGCCTTGATCGGCTTCAGGTCGGGATTGCCGCGGGAGATCGAGACGCTGCCGTCGTCGCTGATCGAGCGGCGCTCGCCGCCGGCAAGCTGGATGAAGGCCGGGCGCGTATAGGAGGTCCAGACCGAGCCGCGATAGACGGCCGCGTCGCCGGGGCGCCAGGTCACGAACACGCTGGGCAGGACTTCATTATATTCGGTGTTGCTCTTGGCCCAATTGCCCGTCTGCTCGCCGGCGCTGGTGGTCGGGATCGCCCAATAGGTATTGTCGATCTTGCTGTGCTCGTAGCGCAGGCCGGGCGAAACCTCGACATCGCCGAACTGATAGTCGGCGACGGCGTAGATCGAGGCCACGGCCTCGTCGCCCTTCTGGGTGTTGCAGTTGTAGTTGTTGATCGCGTTGGAGCCGCAGGTGTCGAACGAGGCGGCGGTCTTGTACTTGTAGAAGTACTCGAACAGCTTCTCCTGGCTGACCTTCGGCACGCGCCACTCGTACTTACCCGGGAACACCGCGTCGTAGTAGCCGGTGGAGAGGCCCAGGCTCTGCCAGGTCAGGCCGCCCTGGCCGATCAGGTTGGCGAAGTGGTCGTTCGTCCAGTCGCGGTTGGTCACCCGACGGTGGCTGTCGACATATTTGCCGCCCAGCTTGATCCACCGCAGGGCGCCGCCCTCGAACACGCGCTTGGCGTCGAACTTGAAGCCGTACTTCTGCTGGCCGCTGTATTGCTCGGTCAGCTGGCCCGCGCGCCGCGCCAGCAGGGCGGTGTTGGCGTTGTTCAGATCGTCGTAGATCGTGGAGGTGAACAGCGGATAGGGCAGGTTGTCGGCATAGCCGATCGACAAGCCTCCAAGGGGACGATTGGCGCCGTTGTTGTACTTGTCGCTCTGGTTGATCCGCGCAGAGGCTTCGATGTGGTTCGGGCGATCATTGGCGCCTTCGCTGTAGAAGACCTGGGGCGAAAGCGTCCAGGCGCCCAGCGTCTTGTCGAACCCAGCCTGCAGGGTGGCCAGATCGGCCTCTTCCGGGTTGGTTTCGTACCAGACGCGGGTTGAGATCTGATCGACGCTGAGGGCGTAGCGGCCGCTGCCGGCGACCGCCTCCTTGTAGCTCTTGCTGGTGCTGACGAACTGGCTGAGCGTCGAGTTCTGCTGGGTCTTGGCGTAGGCGTAGGAGCCGCGCAGATAGGCGTCCAGCGTGGCGTCCGGGCGCCAGTTCAGCGTGAAGTTGCCACCCCAGCGCTCGGTGTAGCCGTTCGAGACGCCGAAGTTCACGCCCGTCTGCGTGATGTTCTTCTCGGGATCCAGGCCGGGATAGCTGGCGCCGGCGGCGTTGCGGACCAGGTAGCTCCAGCCGCCGTCGTTCTGGGCGGCCATGACGCCGGCCATCTCGCTGTTGGCGTAGTTGCGCTTGTCGTAGAAGGCGCTGGCATAGACGCCGAAGCTGTTGTCCGGGCCGAATTTCTTGGCCAGTTCGGCCGACAGGCCGCCGCCCAGGCCCTTGTCGCCATAGTCGCGCGCGCGGCTTTCGACCCGGCCCGAGGCGGTGACCGAGCCCGAGAAATCGTCGCGGAAGTCGAAGGCCGAGGGGGTGCGGAAGTCGACCGTGCCGCCGATGGCGTCGCCGTCCATGTCGGCGGTCGAGGTCTTGTTCAGCACGATCGTGTGCAGGCCCGACGGCGGCATCAGGCTCAGCTGGACCTGGCGGCTGTAGGGCATGCCCTGCGCCACGGTCACGCCGTTGATCATGTTGACGTTGAACTCGGCGTTCAGGCCGCGGATCGAGACGAACATGCCTTCGCCGCGCGAGGCGCCGTCAATGCCGCCGAAGAACGACGAGCCGGTGTTCATCACGTTGACGCTGGGCATCATGCCGAGCGCTTCGGCCACGTTGTGGACGGCCGTATGTTCGAGGTCTTCCGCCGACAGCACCGCGATCGCGTTCGCCGCGCGCATCTGCGTCTTGGCCGCGTCGTTGCGCTTGGCGACGATCAGCAGCGAATCGACGGCTTCGGACGGTTCGGTCGCCGGCGCGGCTGTCTCGGCATGGACTCCGCTCGCCCCGACCAGGCCGAAGACCCCCGCCAACAGCGCCGCCTTGATCGACTTGCCCGCTTGCCCGCGCGGACGCTTGGCGCCCTCGCCATTCCACACTTTCATGACCACACCCCTGACTTGGTTCGCTGTTCGCGACGGCGCGGCTCATAAGGGACTGTTGAGACAAGGGTGTGACATTTATGCGCGATTTGCCGCTCACCCACACTCGAGCCTCGACAAAATCACACAATATCATCAGAATTCTCACAAACGGCGCGGAGCCGGCGAAAGGGGAGCGGCATGCTCAGGCGTCAGGACCGCCAGCGCGAAATACTGCGTAAGCTGAAGCCAGGCGAAAGCCACGCGATCGGTCGGCTGGCCCAGGAGCTGGAAGTCTCCGAGGAGACGATCCGCCGCGAATTGCGGGTGCTCGAGGTGCGGGGCGCGGTGGTCTGGACACACGGCGCGGTGCAGCTGGCGGCCGTCTCCAGCGAAGGGCCGCACGATCGGCGCATGCAGGAGAACCTGGCGGAGAAAACCCGCATCGCCGCGGCCGCGGCTCCGTTCGTCCGCGACGGCGACACCCTGTTCATCGACGCCGGCACCACCGCCTGTTACGTGGCGCGCGCGCTGGCCGGCGCGCGCCGCGAACTGAAGGTGATCACCAATTCGCTGGTCGTGGCCCAGATCCTTGGCGGGCGCGACGGCAACAGTCTGTTCCTGGCCGGCGGTGAGCTGGACTACGACTACAAGGCTTTCTCCGACCACGTCGCCCAGGCCTATGTGTCCCAGTTCACGCCACACTTGGCGATCCTGACCGTCGGCGGCGTCCATGCCGATCACGGCCTGACCGACCGGCACGCCCGCGAGGCGGCCATCAGCAGGATCGTCTACGAGCGCGCCGACCGGGTGCTGCTGGCCGCCGACCACACGAAGTTCGGTCGCCTGGGCCTGATCCGCACGGCCTCCGCGGAGGAAGTCGACATCCTGGTGACCGACAAGCCGCTGGACCCGCCGTTCGCCGAGGCCTTCCGTCGCGCCACCGTCGTCATCGCGGCCTAAGGACACCGCCATGCTCCGAAACGTCTTGAGAACCGCTCTGACCGCCATCGTCGCGATGACTGTCCTTCCGGCCGCCGCGCAGGCCGCGCCGCCCTCGTTCTGGGTGATGAGCTACAACATCCGCTACGACAATCCGGACGACCAGCCAGATTGGCGCGCCCGCCGCGGACCGATGGCGCGGCAGATCAGCTTCTTCTCGCCGGATATTCTGGGCCTGCAGGAAGCGCTGGTTCCGATGGTGGCGGACCTGTCGGCCGCGCTGCCGGGCTACGCGCACTACGGCGTCGGGCGCGACGATGGCGACAAGGCCGGCGAAACCACGACCATCTTCTATCGCAGCGCCCGTTTCGAGCGACTGCTGGCGCGGACCCAGTGGTGCTCGCCGACGCCCGAGCGGCCGGGCAAGGCTTACGACGCGGCGCTGCCGCGAACCTATGCGCGGGTCGTGTTGCGCGATCGCGCCAGCGGCGTGCTGCTGGATGTGCGCAACGCCCATCTCGACCATGTGGGCGCGGAGTCGCGGCGGCTTTGCGCCCAGCAGATACGCGACCAGGCCGCCTGGCCCGGCGCGCGCCTGGTCGTGCTCGGCGATTTCAACAGCGCGCCCGGCGAGCCGCCTCACGACGTCCTGACATCCGGCGTCGACGGACTGCGGGACGCGCGCGCCGCGAGTCCCGTCGTCTTTGGGCCAGCGGGAACCTTCAACGACTTCTCGCCGGCCCTCCCGCCGACGGGGCCCATCGACTATGTCTTCGTCGACCGAGCGTTGCGGGTTCTACGCTTCGCCACCCTGACCGATACGGATGGCGGCCAAGTTATCTCCGACCATTTCCCAATCATCGCCCAGATCGCCGCGCACTGACCCACTATCGTCGCTCGCTAAGCGATCGGCTCTCCAGCGCTCGCGATGCTACCGCGCCATGATGCGCGCTCGGTGAGCATCGGCGAAGTCACCGCGCTTAGCAGTTCGCGTTAAAATGAGAGCGCGCTCTGATGTGGCGTCGTATCGCCATTGAGGCCGTCGATTGTAGGTCCGTAGTCTGGAGGGGCCTCGATGTCTGCGATTGACGCCGTCGCGACACAGGCGACAGATCTGTTCTGAGAGTTGGAAGCCGCCCTGCTCTGACGACTTCCAACATTCGAGCGTGGTCAGTGCGCCCCGTTCAACCTGTGGAAGATCGCTTCGTAATCGCCGATCTCGGCGAAGCGCAGCGGCTTGACCCGCTCAACCAGGATCTCGCCGCGCGGGGTGTCGCCCCTTTCGATCAGGCCCAGGACCTCGGTGGTGTAGTCGGCCAGTGGCATTGAGTTGGGATTCTCAGCGTGGCCCGGCATTAAATCGGTGGCGACGGCGGGCGGGGCCAGCTCCAGAACCTCCACGGCCGTATCGCGGAGCTGATGACGAAGCGACTGGGTCCACGAATGCATGGCTGCCTTCGTCGCGTTGTAGGTCGGGGTCGCCGCGAGCGGAATGAACGCCAGGCCTGAGGTCACGGTGATCACCGTCGCCTTTGGTTGGGTTCGCAAGTGCGGCAGCAGGGCCGCCGTCAGCCGGATCGGACCCAGGAAATTGGTCGTGATCGTCGCGTCTACCGTCGCCAGATCGAACGGTTCGGCCACGAGATCCTCGGCCTTCATGATCCCGGCGTTGAGAATCACGGCGTTCAGGCCTGGGTGTTCCTTGACGATACGGGCGCCAAAGGCGGCGACACCGGCGGGGTCCTCCACGTCCAGCGTCGCCCAGGCCATGCCGGGATTGGCGGCTGCGGTTTCCTTCAGCATGCCCTCGCGGCGCCCCGCGATGACGATCTGGTTGCCGCGCGCATGCAGGGCTTCGGCCAGAGCGCGGCCAATGCCGCTGCCGCCGCCGGTAATCAGGATGGTATTCCCGGTGATGTTCATGGTGGTCTCCAAGAGGGCGCCCAAGCGCTGGAGATCAGGTATGAATGTCGCTCTCCATTGGGAAGGAGGCACCAAAAGTCGCCATACTTACCCAGCAGAAAGAATTGGAAATGACAGCTCTTCCGCCGGCGAAAATTACGAACCCCGAAACTGGCGAATATGCCGATCCGCGCGTCGAAGCCCTCGTCAACGAGGTGATCGGCAGGGTCGCGGACAAATGGACCATGCTGATTTTGGAGGTTTTGGCCGAGCACGGCGAGACCCGATTCACCCTTATTGGCGAGCGGGTTGGAAACATCAGCCAGAAGATGCTGACCCAGACGCTGCGGCAAATGGAGCGCGATGGGCTTGTCGTCCGGACGGTCCACCCGGTGATCCCGCCCAAGGTCGAATACCGGCTGACAGATCTGGGATTGACCCTCGCCGAAGCCTTCTGCGGCGTTTGGCTGTGGGCGGAGAAAAATATCGAACGCATTGAGGCCGCACGCGCGGCCTTCGATGCGAGAAGAGCATGATTGCCGCCGCCGCGGCCGTTGGGCCCGTGAACTCGCCCAGCAGCGGGTGAAAGACTACATCGAGGCCGACCGCCTGCCCCTGGCCGCTGCCCATCTGCGGACCTCTCCAGGTTCAGCGATGAGTGTCGCAGCGATCTAGGACGATCCTGATCCTCCCTCGTTTCAGTGGACACCCATGCTAGCTTTTCGGAGCTGGACAGGAGTGTCTGATGAGCGTGAAGCGTCGGGCCTTTCCGGAGACCTTCAAACGAGAGGCGGTTGACCGTGTCGCCAGCAAGCCGCTGGCGGCCCAGGAGGGACTCGAACCCCCGACCTTCGCTTTAGGAAAGCGCTGCTCTATCCTGCTGAGCTACTGGGCCTCAGCGTGCGAGGCGCAGGGTCAATAGCGCAAGATGGCGGGCGTGCGAAGCCTGTCCGAACGGCTTGGGCGGAGCTTCCGGGGGACGAACGCGGTGCGGCATCTGAAATCGATCTATGTCCAGGTCCTGATCGCCATCGCGCTGGGGATACTGGTCGGCGCGCTGTGGCCGAAGGTTGGGGTGGCGGTGAAGCCGCTGGGCGACGGTTTCATCAAACTGATCAAGCTGGTCATCGCGCCGGTGATCTTCTGCACCGTGGCCGGCGGCATCGCGCGGATGGGCGATATCAAGGCGTTCGGGCGGGTGGGGGTGAAGGCCCTGCTCTATTTCGAGGTGGTCTCGACCTTCGCTCTCGTGCTGGGCCTGCTGGTCGGGCGGACCCTGAAGCCCGGAGCCGGCTTCAACATCGACCCCAAGACGCTCGATCCGTCGATCGCCGCCGGCTACCTGGAGAAGGCCAAGCACGGCGAGGGCCTGGTCGCCTATCTGCTGCACCTGATCCCGGACACCTTCTTCGGGGCGTTTTCCGAGGGCAACCTGCTGCAGGTGCTGCTGATCGCCATACTGACGGGCTTCGCCTGCACGCGGCTGGGCGATTTCGGCGACAAGGTCGCCAATGTGCTGGAAGACGCGTCCAAGCTGTTCTTCGGCATCATCCAGGTTGTGGTGCGCCTGGCGCCGCTGGGCGCGTTCGGGGCCATGGGCTTCACGATCGGCAAGTACGGGATCGGCGCGCTGATTCAGCTGGGAGCGCTGGTGGCGACCTTCTACGTCACCTCGCTGCTATTCGTGCTGGTGGTGCTGGGCCTGATCGCCTGGGCGTGCGGCTTCTCGATCCTGCGGTTCCTGGCCTATATCCGCGAAGAGCTGCTGATCGTGCTGGGCACAAGCTCGTCGGAGAGCGTGCTGCCGCAGATGATGCTGAAGCTGGAGAACGTCGGAGCCCGCCGCTCGGTGGTCGGCTTGGTGATTCCGACCGGCTACAGCTTCAATCTGGACGGCACCAACATCTACATGACCCTGGCCACCCTGTTCCTGGCCCAGGCGACCAACACCCATATCACCCTGGGCCAGGAACTGGCCCTGCTGGGCGTGGCGATGCTGACCTCGAAGGGCGCCAGCGGCGTGACGGGCGCGGGCTTCATCACCCTGGCCGCGACCCTGGCGGTCGTGCCCGATATCCCGATCGCGGCGCTGGCCGTACTGGTCGGCGTAGACCGCTTCATGAGCGAGTGCCGGGCCCTGACCAATCTGGTCGGCAACGGCGTGGCGACCCTGGTCGTCGCGCGGTGGGAGGGCGCCCTGGACCGGGAGCGTCTCAGGCAGGTTCTGCACGGCGAAATCGCGGCTCCCGAGACCGCCGCGCCTTGATAGCCGCCACGCCAGGGTCATGCGGGCTCTTCGTCGCCTCAGCGTTCGAAGCGCAGGACCAGGATCTGGTTGATCTGCTTGGCGTCGTAGTTGTCGTCCGAGGCCAGCACCAGGGTCCGCGCGCCGTCCGCCTGGCGCAGCCCCCAGGCCATGGCCTCCAGATTGTCGATCCGGATCCCGAGGCTGTCGAAGTTCAACAGCAGGCGCTTCTCCACCGGCCGGACCGGCGTCTCCAGCAGGCTGGCGACCTTTGACACGTCCTCGGCCCTGCCCACGTCGGCCAGGTAGAGCCGGATGTGATAGCTGTAGCGGCCGTCGGCTTGCTTTATCCCCGAGCGCTCCAGCACCAGCAGGCGATGATCGTCCAGGGTCAGGATCTCGCTGACCCCGTTGTCGCCGACGCCCACCGGGGAGGCGACCTGCACCGGGTCGATGCTATAGGCGTACTGCGCCAGGAGCTTGCCGGCGCGATCCAGCCGGCTCAGCCGGGTCAGCCCGCCCTCGGCCACCGAGGGGGCGGGTCCGTCCTGGACCAGGGGCCATTCCATCGACACCCACAGGGATCGTCCGTCGGCGGACCAACTTACCCCCTCGGTCGTGGCGTTCTTGTGCGCCCTGGTCTTGCCGCCGTCATGGAAGGTCAGGGCGTCGGGGACGACCTGCCGCGCGACGGGGGCCCCATCGGCCTTCATGCGACGGATGGCCGGCGGATAGCCGTGGTCGAAGTCGCCTTCGGTCGACCAGACGAGATCCGCGTTCAGCGGGTCGAAGCGGATCGCCTCGCCGTCCGCCGCCTCGGTCCCGGCCTTGCGATCGGGAAAGGTCTCGCCGTCCTCGCGGCGCAGCGGGACCATCGCCGTCAGCGCCGGGCCACAGGCCTTGCCCGGCCGCACGTCCAGCTTGCCCAGGAAAAAGTGCGACGGCCCGTGCTCGGACTTGTCGTCGCTGATGAAGGCCCAGAGCCTGGTGCGCGGATCGTAGTCGATGCCCGAGATGCCGCCATAGCCGCCGCCCTGGACTTCGATCCCCTTCGGCGTCTCGCAGGCCTTGATCAGCGACACGCGCTCGGCCGCCGCTGGTGTCGCGAGCAGCAGAACAGCCACAAGTAGCGCCTTCATAGCAACAGCTCCCCTATGGCCATGGGCGCGTCGTCCCAGCCCGCCATCGGCCGCTGGGCGTCGGCGCGTTCGACGGCGATCGTCAGCTTGCGGCGGAACGCGTCGGGGTCGATCGAGAACGGCTGGGCCTGGGCCTCGATGCTGTGCAACCGCGCCCGGCCGTCGGCGGGCAGGATATAACCCACGTCGTGGCGGCGGAAGTTGCCGATCCGCGACTGCACCTCGACCAGCCAGTTCAGCGACACCACCTGACAGCCCTCCGGCGACAGCAGGGCGTTGTGCAGGCCCGAGCCGAACTCGCCGGCCACGACCCGCGCGCGCGAGAAGATCCGGGCCTGGTCCGCCCACGGGAGGGTTTCGGGCCGCAGCAGGGTCAGGCCCAGCTCCTGGGCGACCGCCTCGATCTCGGCTTCGTTCTCCATCTCGCGAAACGATCGCGGCGTGCGCACCCCGCCCCGGCTGACGAAGATCTTGTCAACCGCGCCGGCGCGCGGCCAGGCCAGCACCTCGCGCTCCAGCCCCCAGCGCAGGACGTCGTGGAACTGGTAGTCCTTGTGCAGCATGTGCGGCAGCAGGACCGCGCCGATCTCGACCGCCTCGTCGCGATGGTCGTAGGTGACAATCTCCTGGTCCGGCAGCATCGAGCGCACGATCCGCGCGACATAGCCCGGCGCGGTCGACGGCAGCACCAACGGCGCGGTGACGCCGGCCGCGTTCAGGGCGCGGATCAGGAAGAGCTTCGGATACATCTCGGTCAGCCAGTGACCCCAGACGTAGTTGAAGTGGCTGATCACGAAGGCCCGATCGAGGCGGATGCGCGGCTTCGCCTGGAAGTCCCAGGCCTCCCGCGTGATGTCGTTTTCGTACCAGTGGCGGATGTAGAAGGGATACGGCCCTTCGGCGTAGACGAGCTGTCCGTCCAGCTTCAGGTGCGCGCCAGTGCCGCCGGCCACGACGCGGTGGGCGACCAGCAGGTCGATCTCTGGCGCAACCAGGCCGTCCAGGTCGTGCATGGCGTTCAGAAGATCGCCGGCGCAGGGCCACAGCATCGGGCGCGGCGGGATCGGGCCGCTGGAACCCATCAGCTTGACGCGCGCAGCGCGGTGGACCCCGCTGAGCGCCTCCGCCATCGAGACCCGGTCGGCGGCCGAGATGTCGACGAAGGCGGCCATGGGCCTAGAGCGCGCCGTCGAGGAAGGCCAGGAAACTGGGCAGGTCCAGCCGCCAGCGGAACTCCGAGGCCGGACGAAGTTGCCCCTCCATCACGATCTCGGTCTCGCTGAGCGGCGACGGGGCGAAGAAGCCGCGCCAGTCGACGCCGGCCAAAAGCGCGATGTTGCGCACCCAGACGCCGGTGAAGTTGCTGGGCTGGATCTCGATCAGGGTCGCCCCGGGCTTGCCGAACAGCACGTTGGCCAGGGCCGCGCCGGCCGGGGCGACGATGGTCTCGGCGCGATGGAACAGCGCGATCTGGTCGCGGACCGACAGGGTCTCCGGCCGCACGATCGTGAAGCCGCGCGCCTCGAGGGCGGCCTGCAGCTCGGCCTCATTGACCAGCACCCGCTTCAGCGAGCCCAGGCGGCTGATGTAGAGGCGCTTGGGGGCGGCCGGGTCATCCGTGATCGCCGCGGCGGCCAGGACGCGCTCCCGCACCGCGTCCAGCGGCGGGCCGGGCGCGTGCAGGAAGTGATCCATCGGCGTCGTGAACACCGCCTCGCCGAGCCGCGCCACCGGGACCTCGATCACGGTCGGCGTC
Organism: Caulobacter sp. FV1ye6ST; assembly: GCF_058681225.1. Lineage (NCBI taxonomy): Bacteria > Pseudomonadati > Pseudomonadota > Alphaproteobacteria > Caulobacterales > Caulobacteraceae > Caulobacter > Caulobacter sp. FV1ye6ST. Next base: position 440,342 of record NZ_CM178733.1, on the reverse strand, counting down.
AGGCCCAGCAGGGCCAAAAGTTCGGCCTGCCAGGGCAGCAATGGCGGGGCGACGGGCGGATGGCTGCCCAGCGCGCCGGCCTGCTCCGCCGCCAGCAGGGCCGGCAGGCAGTCAATCAGGAAGTGGCCATAGTTGTGCAGGCCTCCCCAAGCCATGAACACGGTGCCGCCCGGAAGGGTCGGCGCGTCCGCCGGCGGGACGAACACCGTGGTCTCGCCCTCCCGGCGGGTGTGCGGCAGGGCCGCCAGGGTCGGGGTCAGGTAGAGGGCCTCGTGCACCGAGCTCTTGAAGACCCGTCCGGCCTGATCGAACACCGCGCCGAAGGCCGGGGCGTGCCAGACGTCCGCGACGCGAACGAGATCCACGGCCGAGCGCAGGACGCCGCCGACGCCGTTGGCCCAAGCGGGCGCATCGACGCCGCCGCTCTTGCCTTCCAGCCGTGCGCGGGCTTCGGGGTCGTCGAGCACGGACTGTTCGACGACGGGACCGATCACGCCGGCCGAGCCGGCCATGGGGGCGTCGACGCGGGTCAGGACCGCAGGCTCCTCGACCACAGCCAGCGGCACGCCCGGCGCGGGCGCCGGCTCGGGGATCATGGCCTTGAGTTTGCGCTTCACCCGGCGCGCGAGGCGGACCAGCTTGCTCACAGTTCGAAGCTCGCGCGATAGCCGGCGCGGGCGACGATGGCGGCGGTCAGGCGCTCGATCGCGTGGGCCGTGGTGCCGTCCACCCGGCCCAGCTCCGGCTCGAAGCCGATCTCGGCGTCGGTCAGGTCGGACAGCGGCGCGAAGGCTTCCGTCCGTCCCCAGAACATTGAGCCGGCCGCGAACGGCGTCTCGGGCCGGGGCTTAAGGCCCATGCGGGCGGTCAGGCGCTCGACGGCCACGCGGTTGTTGTCCATGACGTCCGGGTCGCCGATCCGCATTCGCGCGTCCGACGAGGCCAGCAGGCCCAGTTGCGAGTCCTGGGCGAAGGCGCGCAGGGCCAGGGCCGCCGCCTCGCCGCCCAGCAGGCCATCGACCAGCTCGGCGCGCCACTGGTCGCCCTTGGCCCGGTGCGGCGAGCGCTTGGAGTGCAGCTTGCAGAACACCGAATAGCCCGAGGCCCGCGCCCGACGCAGGGTCTCGACGAACGGCCGGATGTCGCGGCCTCGGTTCTCGGCGATCGCCAGGTGCGCGGCGGGGAAGGCCTCGCGAGCCCGCGCCAGATCCGCCTCGTCCCAGGTCTCCGGCACGGTGATCATCAGGTCCAGGACGTCGGTCGTCGCGGCCAGACGCTCCGCGAACCAGTCGATCAGTTCCGGGTAGAAGAGATGCAGAAGGGTCACCGCCTCGGCGCGCTTGGCGAACCCGGCTTGAGCTTCAACCACCAGCGGATGGGCGTCGGTCAGGCGCGGCGCGTAGGCGGCCAGCGCCGTGCGGGTGGCGTGCAGATAGCCGTGGCCGAACCAGCGGTCGGGCTCGAGATAGGCGCCCTCGCCCCACTCGTTCCAGGCGTTGACGAACACCATCGCCTGGCCTTGCGGATGCCTGGCCTCTGCATGCTTCAGCGCGCCCGACAGCCAGGTCAGGTAGCTTTCCGGGTCGGCGTTGTGGAAGGCATGGCCGGCCCAGGGCTTGCGGGCCTGGTTGTCCCAGCCCGGCATGACGCCGGGCACGAAGGCGTCCGGAACCGCCGCCAGCTCATCCAGCTTGGACCGCACGACGGTCGGATAGTCATAGACCTTGCCGGTGAAGTTCGGATGCAAGGGGGTCACCTGCCGGGTGATCTCGCCCTCGACGATGGCGTGCGGCGGGAAGTCGATGATCCCGTCGAAGCCGTGCGAGGCATGGTCCTGGAAGCCGAAGGCCGTGGTGCACAGCAGGTGCAGTTCGCCGAGGCCCATGGCCCGCGCCTGCGCGCGCCAGCGGTCGGTGGTCGCCTTGGCGTCCGGCAGGATTTCGGGGCGGTACAGCACCAGCACAGGCTTGCCGCCGACCTTCAGGTAGCGCGGGTCGCGGATGTAGCGCGCCATATCCTCGAACACGGCGCGGTCGTCCTCGGGCGAGTGGTCCTGGCCCATGAGCACGTCGCTCTCGTCGCCGTCCCAGCGCCGGGTCCAGTTCTCGTTGGCCCAGCAGAGGGCGAACGGCAGATCTAGGGTCGGATCGGCCAGATAGAGCTCGATCGGCCGCTCCAGCAGGCGCTTGCCGGCGAACCAGTAGTAGTGGAAGCAGAAGGCCGAGACGCCCGCGCTCTTGGCCAGGTCGATCTGCTGGGCCAGCACCTCGCGCTGGCGCAGATCGTAGAAGCCCAGATCGGCCGGCAGGCGCGGCTGGTAGTGGCCCAGGAATTGCGGCTGGGCCTTGGAGACGTTGGTCCACTCGGTGAAGCCCTTGCCCCACCAGAGGTCATTCTCCGGGAACGGATGAAATTGCGGGAGATAGAAGGCCACCACCCTCGGCGCGTCGGCCGGCAAGGTGATCGGGGCGGCGATCGGGGCGGCGAAGTGCGGGCTGCGCAGGGTCTTCGAAACCGCGATCGCGTGGGCGTAGGTCGCCTGCACCGGTCCGGCGTCGCCGCCGACACGGGACGCTCGCGAGCCCTGCAGCGCCGTCCGGCCGCGGCGCCAGAGCGCGCCGGCCGGTTTGCGCAACGGACCCAGCAGCGGCTTGACCGCCTGGATCGCCGCGCCCTTGAGGCCGCGCGGATCCTTGCCCAGGTCGCCGATGCGCGTGACCTTGAAGTCGCCGACGGTGAACCGACATGCGCCTTCGGACGGGTCGAGGCGCACGCCGATCAGTTGGAAGCTGCGCGCCGGCAGCGACGCGAACCAGCCGTCCGGCCCCGCCTTCAGCCGCGTGTAGGAATCCTCGGAAAAGCCATCGCCCCAGTCGGCATAGAGCGCCGGACCGACCAGCTCACCTTCGGTCGCTTCCAGCTTCAGGTCGATGCGCACGGCCTTGGCCGCGCGCAGGTCAGCGCGTTGCTGACGGGTCGGGGTCCAGACCATCTGCGGATCGCCGCCGGCCGCCGCCAGGATCGCCCGGCCCTGAGCGTCCAGGCCCAGGACCGTGACGTCGCGGCCGGGCTTGAGGCCGCCCAGCATCGCCTTAGGCGGCAGCGTGCTCATGCCCTGCCCGTCAATCGCGCGATCGTCCGCGCCAGGAGCCCCTTCGGCGCGTTCGGGTCACGTTTGCGGATCACCACCGCCGCCTGCCAGAACTGGGCCGGATCGTCGACATAGCGCACCACCTCGCCGCCATGCGGGGCGGCTTCCTTAGCCACGAACTTCGTCGTCACCACCGCCTCGCCATAGACGTCAGGCTCGCGATAGTCGCCGCCGCCCGACGCCAGGTAGCAGATGCCCTCGCTGGCGAGGTCGGCGCGGAGCTTGGGCAGCTGTTCCTTGTAGATCGACAGGGCCGCCATCCAGGCGTTGTCGGCGTCTGGCGCGATGGCCTCGACCATGTCCAGGAAACGCGGCGGCTCGACCGTGAACACCAGCTGACCGCCGGGGGCAAGCACGCGCAGCAGCTCGGCCAGCCAGGCGCGGAACAGGTGCGGCGGCAGGTGGGTGAACACCGAATAGGCGGTGATCAGTCGGAACGTTCCGTCGGCGAACGGCAGCGGCCGGCCGTTGGCGATGGCCTCGAAGCGGCCCGGCAGATCGGCCCCGGCGCAGAAGGCGACCATGTCAGGATCGATATCGACCCCGACCATGTCCTTGGCGTCGAAGTCGCGCAGGAAGAACCGGCCGATCCGGCCCCAGCCGCAGCCGAAGTCCAGATAGCCCTGCCCCGTCGAGCCCTTGTAGGCGCGGTCGGCCATGGCCTCCTGAGCGAAGGCGTAGAACTTGCCCGCCTCGTCCAGGGCGTCCTCATAGGCCGAGCCGACGAACTGCCGCTGGATCTCGGCCGACGGGAAGTCGGGATAGGTGAGACCGCTTTGGACGCGTTCGACGACCGAGCGCTTCAGCCGCGCCAGCCAGACCTCGGGCGCCAGGCCGCGAAGATCCTCATGGGCCAGAAGGCGAGCGGTCATGCGACGCTGGCCTCGCGGTGGACAAGCCAGTCCTCGGTCGAGCCCAGGAAGACGATCTTGCCGGCTTGCAGCTCGCAGACCCGGTTGCAGACCCGGCGGACTAGGTCGTGGTCATGGGTGGCCAGGACGACGATCTTGGCGTCCTCGACCATGCGCTGCATGCGGTCGGCGGCCTTCTGCACGAAGGCGGCGTCGCCGGCGCTGAGCCACTCGTCCAGCACCAGGATGTCGGCCTCGAACTCGGTCGCCACCGTGAACATCAGGCGCGCCAGCATGCCGGCCGAGTAAGTGCGCACGGGCAGATGCAGAAAGTCGCCCAGGCCCGAGAACTCGGCGATGGCGTCGACACGGCTGTCGATGACCTTGCGCGGCAACCGGCGCATCAGGCCCAGCTTGTGGATGTTGCGAAGGCCGGTGGCCTCCATGTCGATACCGGCGTTGATGGCGATCATCGAGGTGATGTCGCCATCGATCGACAACTCGCCCCGCGTCGGCGAATAGATGCCGGCGATGACCTTGAGCAGGGTGGTCTTGCCCGAACCGTTGTGGCCCACTAGGGCGATGCGATCACCCTCGACGATGTCGAGATTGATGTCGTGCAGCGCCTTGACCGCGGCGACATCCCCGGCGGCCTTGTACATCTTGCCGCCGACCGCGAGGTTGAATACGGCGCTGCGCAGCGACTGCGAGCGCAGGCTGTAGACGAAATAGTCGAGATCGACGTTCGTCAGCTTGATCTGGTGCGTCATCGCCGTCCCCTACAGCCAGAAGACCACGCGCTTGCGGAACATGGCCAGCAGCGCGAGGGCGATTATCGCCAGGACGCCGGTCGTCCCCAGCGTCCAGAGCCAGTCGATCGTGGCGGGGGCATGGCCGGTCAGCGGCGCGCGCAGCAGCTCGACCTGGTGAGCCAGCGGGTTCAGCTCGACCACCCAGCGGTGCTTGGCGCTGACATTGGCGGTCATCCAGAACACCGGCGTCACGTAGAATAGCAGTTGGACGACATAGCTCATCATGTAGGCCACGTCGCGGAAGCGGGTCGACGGGATGGCGATGATGAAGCCCTGGAAACACACAACCAGCAGCATCAGCGCGACGGCCGGGATCAGCGTCCAGTGCGGCACGGCGAACCGGCCGATGACGAGCATCACCGCCCAGAAGGCGATCAGCTGGAACAGGAAGTTCGTCGCCGCCTTCTGCGCGTGCAGGAAGACGTAGAAGGTCAGCGGCAGGCGCTGGCTCTGCATCAGGCCGGAATTGTAGAGGAAGATCGCCTGGGCCTCGGCGATCGTGGTGCCGACCAGAGACCAGGCCAAGAGGCCGGCCACCACCTGCGGATAGCTCTTCGACATGTCCACGCCCATCAGGGCGCTGACCAGGAAGGCCAGGGCGAAGGCGACGACCAGCAGGTTGCAGGCCATCCAGAACGGCCCGAGGATCGACCTCTGGAAGCGCGAGGCCGTCTGGTCCAGGCCGAGCCGCCACCACAGGGGCGCGAGACGGACGCCGTCTCCCACATCCTTCAGCGCCGCCATCAAGGGACTCGGCATTCGCGACCTTCCAAAACGCCTCGCGGCGACCAGCAAGGGGCCTGCTTACAGAGCCGCGCGCGCGCCGACAATTGCTTTGGAAGCTTGACGAACCCTCTGTTGCGTAAAAACTTTAGTCGAATGACTTGAGCCAGGCCGATCGCGCCGCCGTCAGGCAGGGCTAAAACCAGCCGGCGTCCTTCAGGATAGGCGCATAGGTCCGGCTGACCGGCGCCTCCAGGCCACCCGCCAAGCGAATTTCGCCGGCGCCGCGCCGCCAACGGACGGCCTCGACCGCCTCGGCGGCCACCCACCAGGAACGGTGGACGCGCCAGCCGTGGGCGCGTTGCAGTTCGGTCAGCGCGTCGGCGAAGCGCAGGGTGATCAGTTCCGCGCCGGCGTCGGTGTGGACCTTCAGATAGTGGTCGTGGGCCTCGACGGCGATCAGCCGCGCGCCGCGTCGCCGGGCTGAGAGCCTTCTGCGGAACGCAGCCTCGGCCTCGGGCAGCGGCGGGGCGACGATGGTCAGGGTCTCGACCCGCGTCGGCCGGCGACGCCAGACCAGGGTCCGCACGACCATCACCGCCAGCGAGATCGGCCACACCTGCCAGAGCAGGCGCAGAAAGCCCGCCCAACCGAACGGCCCCCCCATGACCAGGTGCTCGGTAGCCAGCACGTGCAGCGACACCAGCGGCGTCATCAGCACCGAGACCACCGCCACGCGTCGCCAGGTCTCAGGCACGCGCCTGGCCAGCCAATCGTCCAGCACGACACCGATCAGCCCGCCGCCGACCATGCAGATCATCCAATAGACATAGCGTCCGACGATCGGCGCGCGCTCGGAGGCGAAGGGTCCCAGGAACCCCATGAGCAGGCCGATCACGCCCATGATGGCGATGTCGATCGCCCATCGTCGCGCGTTGGCCGCTCGGTCCCGAATCGTCGCCTCCCTGTCCATGCCGTCCCGTTCGCGCAAGCCTGGCGCCGTTCGCGAAGCAAGGCCTAGCGAGACGCCGCGCACGTCGCAACGAGGTTCGGCGAACACCACTGAAGGACCGACCGTGAACACCACGACCCTGACCAAGACGCCCCGCTGGCCCGCCCGCGCCCTGTGGGGCCTGGGCGCCCTCCTGAGCCTCGGGATTGTCGCCTATGCCGCGCGGTACCTGCTACATCCGCCACGCACCCCGGCCGAGGCCCTGGGCAATCCGCTGGGGGTTCCCTGGCTGGTCGTTCATATCGCCGGCGCGACGACCGCCCTGTTGCTGGGCTCGCTGCAGTTTCTGCCCGGACCGCGCAGGACGGGCGGCCATCGGTGGATCGGGCGCATCTATGTGCTGGGCTGCCTGGTCGGTGGCGTGGCCGGGTTGATCCTGGCGCCGGGGTCCTTCGCCGGCCCTATCGCGACCGCCGGCTTCGGAAGCCTGGCCGTGATCTGGATCGCCGTCTCCCTGCTGGGCTGGCGCGCCGCCTTGGACCGGCGCTTCGTGGACCACCGCCGCTGGATGATCCGGTCCTGGGCTCTGACGCTCGCGGCCGTCACCCTGCGGCTCTACCTGCCGGCGGTGCAGATCCTCGACCTGCCGTTCCTGCCCTGGTACCGCGCGATCTCGTTCCTGGCCTGGGTTCCGAACCTGCTGGTCGCCGAGCTGTGGCTGCGGAGCGAGGGGCGGCGCCGATCGGGCCATCACTGAATCGCCATGGATTTGCGCGACGATCGCCCTATGCTCGGGTGCTCGATCTCGGGAGGCTGACCTGGCCTCCCGTCTAGCGCTGGCCACCACGCGAAAACCCGTTAGACCATGTTCAGCAAAACTCTGAAAAACGCGCTCCTGATCGGGGCGGCCCTGGCTTGTGGATTTGCGAGCGCCGGGGCGTCGGCGCCCGCTGACACGCCGGCCAGCGCGCCCTCCGCCAATGCGGCTGTGGATCCCGGCCAGGCCATCGTCGCCAAGTCCTGCCAGTCGTGCCACGAGCTGGGCATGGTCACTGAAGCCCGCCACACCGCCAAGGAGTGGAACAACGTCATCGAGCGCATGCGCGCCAACGGCGCCGATCTGAGCGACGATGACGCCAAGCAGGTCCAGGCCTATCTGACCAAGCTGTACGGCAAGCCTGGCTGAGCGGCCTCCGTCAAGCCCGCCAACCTTCGCCCCGCGAAATGAGACCCGGCGAAATCAGCGATCGGCGCGTAACCTTTCCGCTCGCCACGACGTATCTGATTGCGGGCGGCGAAATGGAGATTTTGCGATGACGACGCGACGACACCTTCTGGCCACCGGCGGCCTCTCGGTCCTTGGCGCGGCCTTGGGCCTGGCCGGCTTCGGCGCGCGAGCCGAGACCTTCGAGGTCACCCGCGGCGACGCCGAGTGGAAGCGCATGCTGCCGCCGGACGCCTACGAGGTGCTGCGCCACGCCCGCACCGAGCGCGCCGGCACCAGCCCGCTCGACAAGAACTACAAGAAGGGCACGTACAGCTGCCGCGGCTGCGACCTGCCGCTGTTCTCGTCGGCGACCAAGTTCGACAGCGGCACCGGCTGGCCCAGCTTCTGGCAGTCCCTGCCCAACGCCACGGCCAAGAGCCCCGGCGGCAGCATCATGTGGGGTACGGAAATCCACTGCCGGCGCTGCGGCGGGCACCTGGGCCATGTGTTCAACGACGGTCCCAAGCCCACCGGCCTGCGCTACTGCATGAACGGCGTCGCCCTGACCTTCAAGGCCGCCTAGACCCCTGCGTTTTTCGGGACCCGAGTTCCATGATCCTGTTCCTGCTGGCCTATCTGGGCGGCGTGCTGACCATCGTCAGCCCGTGCATCCTGCCGATCCTTCCGTTCGTGTTCGCACGGGCCGACAAGCCGTTCGTGCGCAGCGGCCTGCCGATGCTGGCCGGCATGGCCGTGACCTTCGCCCTGATCGCCACCCTGGCGGCGGTGGGCGGCGGCTGGGCGGTGCACGTCAACCAGTATGGCCGCTGGATCGCCCTGGCCCTGATGGCCTTCTTCGGCCTGACCCTGCTGATCCCGAGCCTGGCCGATCGCCTGACCCGGCCGCTGGTCGCCCTGGGCGGACGGCTGTCTCAGAGCGCTGACGAACGAGAGGCGGCCGGCGGCTCGACCGTCATGGCCTCGGCCCTGCTCGGCGTCGCCACGGGACTGCTGTGGGCCCCGTGCGCGGGTCCGGTTCTGGGCCTGATCCTGACCGGCGCGGCGCTACAGGGCGCCAACGCCCAGACGACCCTGCTTCTGGTCGCCTTCGCCGCCGGCGCGGCGACCTCGTTGGGCCTGGCCCTGCTGGTCGGCGGCAAGGTCTTCACGGCCATGAAGCGCTCGCTGGGGGCAAGCGAGTGGATCCGGCGCGGCGTCGGCGCGGTGATCCTGGTCGCCGTCGCCGCCATCGCCCTGGGCGTCGACACCGGCTTCCTGACCCGCGTCTCGCGGACCAGCACGGCCGCGCTGGAGCAGGGCCTGGTCAACAAGCTGCATCCTCGCCAGGAGTCGGTGCTGCTGCCCGCCAGCGGCGACGCGATGAGCGGCAGTCCCGCCATGATGGCCGCCAACCCGGCGATGATGAGCGCCAATCCCGCGATGATGTCCGCCAATGGCGCTCCGGGCGACGCGATGATGATGCGGGCCAAGCCCGGCCAGGGGGAGGTCCTGCCGGTCGAGGGCGCCGCGCCCGCCCTGGACGGCGCGGTGACCTGGCTGAACTCCCCGCCCCTGACCACCGCCCAGCTGAAGGGCAAGGTGGTGGTCGTCGACTTCTGGACCTATTCCTGCATCAACTGCCTGCGCGCGATCCCCTACGTCCGCGCCTGGGCCGAGAAGTATAAGGACCAGGGCCTGGTGGTGATTGGCGTCCATGCGCCGGAATTCGCCTTCGAGAAGGACGTCAAGAACGTGCGCAAGGCCGTCGCCGACCTGAAGATCGGCTACCCGGTGGCGGTCGACAACAACTACGCGATCTGGCGCGCCTTCGGGAACCAGTACTGGCCCGCGCACTACTTCATCGACGCCAATGGCCAGGTGCGCCACCACCACTTCGGCGAGGGCGGCTACGACCAGTCCGAGCGGGTGATCCAGCAACTGCTGGCCGAGGCCGGCAAGGCCAAGATCGAAAGCGGCCTGGTGGCGGTCAAGGCCACCGGCGCGCAAGCCGCTTCGGACGGCAAGGACGTCAACTCGCCCGAGACCTATATAGGCTATGGCCGCGCCGAGAACTTCGCCTCGACCGGAGGCGCGGTGCGCGACGCGCGTCACGTCTACGCCCTGGCTGGGCCGCTGAAGCTCAACGCCTGGGGTCTGGCCGGCGACTGGACCATCGGCGCCGAGCAGGCCGGCCTAAACGCGCCCGGCGGCAAGATCGCCTACCGTTTCCACGCGCGCGACCTGCACCTGGTGCTGGGTCCGGCGGCCAATGGCGCGGCCAATGCCGCGAAGGTCCGCTACCGGGTCACGATCGACGGCAAGCCGCCCGGCGCCGACCATGGCATGGACACCGACGCGGCCGGCAATGGCGTGATCACCGGCCAGCGGCTCTATCAGTTGGTCCGGCAGAAGGGCGCGATCGGCGACCGCACCTTCGAGATCCAGTTCCTCGACGCCGGCGCCCAGGCCTACGCCTTCACGTTCGGCTGACGGAGAGCCGCCGCTCGAGCGTCAGCGCCGGGTGTCGTGGAACGGCCTGGATGGCCAGGGCCGCTGAACCGGCCGCAGCCGCTCATAGGCCCGCGACAGCCGCAGGACGCCCAGGTCGTCGAAGCGCCGGCCAACGATCTGCAGGCCGATCGGCAGGCCCTCGGCGGTATAGCCGCAATTGATCGACGCCGCGGGCTGCTCGGTCATGTTGAAGGCGACGGTGAAACCGATGTGCTCGAAAGGCCGCGCCGGGTCATTGGTCGGCGACGGCAGGTGCGCGTCGAAGGCCGGCATGGGCGCGGTGGGCGAGAGCAGGAAGTCGAACGGCTGGAACGCCTTGGCGCCGGCTTCGCGCATGCGCTGGATCTGGTTGAAGCCGCGATAGACCGACAGCCCGTCGGCGCCACGCGCCGCGCGCGCCCATTTCAGGATATAAGGCAGGCAGCGCTCCGCCCGCTCCGGCGGCAGGGCGTCCAGGTCGCTCAGCGAGCGCGTGCGCCAGAAAAGGTCGAGACCGTCCAGCATGTCGCGGGTCAGGTAAGGCGCGAACGGCTCGACGATCGCGCCCGCCGCCTCGAAGGCCCGGGCGGCGGCGGTCACCGACTCGACGACCTCGGGCTCGACGGGCAGGCCGACGCCAGCGTCCAGCATCAGGCCGATCCGCAGGCCCTTCAGGTCTAGATCGAAGTCGTCCCAGGCGATCAACGCCGGCGGTAGGCTCATATGGTCCCGACCATCGGGGGCGCTAAGCACGCTCATGGCCAGGGCGGCGTCCTCGACCGCGCGGGTCATGGGGCCGGCGCAGCGGCCGATATAGGGCGGGTCGATCGGGATGCGGCCGTTGCTGGGCTTGAAGCCGAAGATCCCGCACCAGCCGGCCGGCAGCCGGATGGAGCCGCCGATGTCGGTGCCGATGTGCAGCGGTCCATAGCCCGCCGCCGCGGCCGATCCCGCCCCCGCGCTGGAACCGCCCGGCGTCTTGGCCAGGTCCCACGGATTGCGCGACAGGGCGTGAAAGCTCGACAAACCGGACGATAACATGCCGAAGTCGGGATTGGTGGTCTTGGCCAGGATTACCGCGCCGGCCTCGCGCAGCCGGGCGGCCGGCGGGGCGTCGACCGGCTCGGGAACCAGGTCGGACGCGGCCGAACCGATCGGCTTGGGCACGCCCTGGGTGGCGATCAGTTCCTTGATGGTGACAGGCGCGCCGTCCAGCGGCCCCAACGCCTCGCCGCGTCGCCAGCGGTCCTCGGACGCGCGGGCTGCGTCCAACGCCCCCTTCGCGTCCAGAGCCCAGGTCGCGGCCAGGTCCGGCTCCCTGGCCTCGATCCGCGCCAGCACCGCCTGGACGACCTCGACTGGCGACGCGCCGCCCTCGCCATAGAGCCGGGAGAGTTCGGTCGCGGTCAGATCGGGAAGCTCGCTCATGCGGGAAGACTAGGCCCAGCACGGGCGGCTTCGCTAGAGTGCCGGCGAATCCCTGAAAGGACATCGCCTTGCTTCGACCCGGTCCGCGCAATCTGCTCACCGACGTGCCCGGCCTGACGGTCGGCAACGCCACGGACGAGGCGGTGCGCAGCGGCGTGACCGTCGTGCGCTTTCCGGGCGGCTGGACCGCCGCCGTCGATGTGCGCGGCGGCGGGCCGGGTGTGCGCGAGACCGCGACCCTGTCGCCCGAGAATGGCTATGCGCGCCTGCACGGCCTGACGCTGAGCGGCGGCTCGGTCTTCGGCCTGGGCGCGGCCGACGGCGTCGTGGCCGCTCTGTCGCGGGCGGGCGAAGGCTTTCCGATCAGCCCCGGCGCGCCGACGGCGCCGATCGTGGCGGGGGCGGTGCTGTACGATCTGGGCAATGGCGGCGACAAGGCCTGGGGACTGGAGCCGCCGTACCGCCGCCTGGGCCAGGAGGCCTTGGCCTCGGCCGACACGACCTTCGCGCTCGGCGCGGTCGGGGCGGGACGTGGCGCGCGGGCGGGCCTGGTCCCGGGCGGGCTAGGCTCCGCGTCCCTGGACCTGGGCGACGGCTTGATCGTCGGAGCCCTGGCGGCCGTGAACCCGGTTGGTTCGGTGTTCATGCCGGACGGCGAGACCTTCTGGGCCTGGCCGTTCGAGATCGACGGCGAGTTCGGGGGACGGACGCCCTCCGGGCCGGCCGGGGCGGTCGAGCCGATGCCGGATGACTCCCGCCTGGCCGGCCAGGGGCGGCTGGCGCAGGGCGCCAACACCACCCTGGCCGTGGTCGCGGTCAATGCGGCGCTCACCGCCGCCGAGTGCAAGCGCCTGGCGATGATGGCCCAGGATGGGCTGTCACGCGCGGTGCGTCCGGCCCACACGCCGTTCGATGGCGACGTGGTGTTCGCGGCCGCGTCGGGCGCCGTCGACCTGGGCGAGACCGGGCGCCTGCGCCACCTCGCCCGCCTCGGCTCGGCGGCCGGCGACTGCCTGGCGCGGGCCATCGCCCGAGGGGTCTACGCGGCGCGAAGCTAGAGCATTTTTCGATCCAATTGGATCGATGAAATGCTCTAGCCTATTGTTTTGACGCATTTTCTGACGACGAACCGGTACCCACTTCGTCGGAAAATGCTCTAGGCTCTCGAGGCCAGAGCGCGGGCCAGATTCGGCGTCGCGGCGATCAATTGCGCCGTATACGGATGTTTCGGCGCGGCGAAGACCTCGGCGGTCGGTCCAGCCTCCACGATCCGCCCCTCACGCATCACCAGCACCCGGTCGGTCAGGCCGCGCACCACGCCCATGTCGTGGGTCACGAACAGATAGGCCACGCCCAGGTCATCGGAGAGGCGGGCCAGTAGGTCCAGCACCTCGGCGCGGACCGTGACGTCGAGGGCCGAAACCGCTTCGTCCAGGGCGATGACGTCGGGCTCGACGATCAGGGCGCGGGCGATGGCGATGCGCTGGCGCTGGCCGCCGCTGAACTGGTGCGGATAGCGATCGGCGGCCTCGGCCGGCAGCCCCACCTTGGCCAGCATGGCCTCGACCCTGGCGCGGCGTTCCAGGGGCGAGAGCTTGACGTCCAGCAAATGCAGCGGCTCGGCCACCAGACGCTCGACCGTCCAGCGCGGATCGAGACTGCCGTTCGGGTCCTGGAAGACCAGCTGGATGGCGCGTCGGCGGCGGCGCGGCGAGGCCGGCGTGAAGGGTTCGCCAGCCAGCCACACCTCGCCGCCCTGGACCGGATCCAGGGCCAGCAGGGCGCGCAGCAGGGTTGACTTGCCGCTGCCGGACTCGCCGACCAGGCCGACGATCTCGCCGGGATGGATTTCCAGCGAGACGCCTTGCAGCACGCGGACCGGCGGGCAGGCGCGAAGGAAGCGGCGTGGGCCGGGATAGTCGCGGACCACGCCGCGCGCCTCCAGGATCGGCGCGGCCTGGACGTCCGGCGTCCGGGTCCGGACCGGCAGGCGCTCGGCGTCGGCGGCCAGGGCGCGGGTGTAGGGATGGGCCAGGGCCTTGAAGACGGCGCCGGTCTCGCCCTGCTCGACGATCTCGCCGTCCTTCATCACCGCGACGTGGTCGGCGGCCTCGGCGATCAGGGCCAGGTCGTGGCTGATCAGGATCAGGGCCGCGCCGTCCTCGCGCACCAGGTGGCGCAGCAACTTGAGGATCTCGGCCTGGGTGGTGACGTCCAGCGCCGTCGTCGGCTCGTCGGCGATCAGCAGACGGGGCGACAGCACGACGGCGATGGCGATCGCGACCCGTTGGCGCTGGCCTCCGGACAATTCGTGCGGATAGCGGGTCAGGGGGATGTCGGCGAGGCCCACACGGTCCAGCGTCTCGCGGGCGGCGGCCTTGGCCTCGGCGCGCGAGGCCTTGCGGTGCAGGCGAACGACCTCGGCCACCTGGGCCCCGATGGTCATGACCGGGTTGAGCGATGTCATCGGTTCCTGGAACACCATGCCGATGCGGTCGCCGCGCAGCTGCGACAGTTCGCCGTCGGGCAGGCCGACGAGGTCGCGGTCCTCGAACCGGATCGCCCCCTCGACCCGCGCCCCACGCGGCGGCAGGCCCAGGATCGACAGCGCCGTCAGCGACTTGCCGGAGCCGGACTCGCCAACGATGCCGAGCACCTGGCCGGCCTGCAGCATAAGCGACAGGCCGCGCAGGATCGGCTGGTCGCCCAGCATCAGCTTCAGGTCCTGGATCTCGAGCAGGGCCACCTAGCGCTCCTCGCCCAGGCGCGGGTCGAGCCGGTCGCGCAGGCCGTCGCCCAGCAGGTTCAGCCCCAGCACGGTGATGACGATAGCCAGGCCCGGGAAGATCGCCTGCAGGGGCGCGACCGCGACCAGGGTCTGGGCGTCGGCCAGCATCTTGCCCCAACTGGCGGCCGGCGGCTGGGCGCCGAGACCGACATAGGAGAGCCCCGCCTCGGCGATGACGCCCAGCGAGAACTGCAGCGTCGCCTGGACGATCAGCACACTGAGCAACCCAGGTGCGATGTGCTCCAGCGAGATCTGCGTCGGCCCCTTGCCGGCCGCGCGGGCGGCCAGGACATAGTCGCGGGTCCAAAGGCTTAGCGCCGAGCCTCGGGTGAGGCGGGCGAACACGGGCACGTTGAAGATGCCGATGGCGATGACGGCGTTGATCGCCCCCGGACCCAGGACGGCGGTGATCAGGATGGCCAGGATCAGGGCCGGGAAGGCGAAGACCACGTCCGAGGCGCGCATGACCAGTTCGTCGACGAGGCCCCGCCGGGCGGCGGCCAGCAGGCCCAGCGGTACGCCGACGCCCGCGCCCAACAGCACGGCCACCAGCGAGACCGCCAGGGCGTTGCGAGCGCCGAGCAGGATCATCGAGGCGACGTCGCGGCCGAAATGGTCCAGGCCCAGCCAGTGGACGGCCGAAGGTCCTTGAAGGCGGTGCTCGATGTCGAAACTGGCCACGTCGTAGGGCGTCCAAACCAGCGACAGGAGCGCGGCGGCCACGAAGGCGATGCTGATCACGCCGCCGACGATCAGGGTTGGCGAAAGGCGGGCGCGGCTCATGATCCGCGCCTCCGCAGGCGGGGATCGACCAGCACATAGGCCACGTCGACCAGGAAGTTGGTGGCCACTACGGCGAAGACCAGCAGCATGACCACGCCCTGCACGACGATCAGGTCGCGCTGGGTGATGGCTTGCAAAACGAGACGCCCCAGGCCGGGCAGAAAGAACACGTTCTCGATGATCACCCCGCCGGCCAGCAGAAAGGGAAACTGCAGGCCCAGGATGGTCAGCAGGGGGATCAGGGCGTTGGGTAGGCCGTGCCGCCACAGCGCCTGGCTGGCCGTGAGGCCCTTGGCGCGGGCGGTGCGCATATAGTCCTCGGCCAGGGTGTCGATCAGGGCCGAGCGGGTGACGCGGGCGATGATGGCGGCTTGCGGCGCGGCCAGGGCGACAGCCGGCAAGGCCAGGGCCTTCAGCGCCGGGACCAGGCCCGCGTCCCAGCCGGGGAAGCCGCCGGCCGACACCCAGCGCAGGCCGATCGAGAACACCATGACCAGCAGTACGGCGAACCAGAAGTTGGGAATGGCCACGCCCACCTGGGTCAGGCCCATGACCACCGTGTCGGTCGCCCTTCCCCGCCGCGCCGCCGCCAGGGCGCCGATCGGCGCGCCGACAGCGACTGAGAGGACCAGGGCCAACAGGGCCAGGGGCAGCGAGACGCCGATCCGCTCGGCGACCAGGGCCGCGACCGGGGTCTGGTAGGTGTAGCTGACGCCCAGGTCGCCGCGCGGCATGCCCAGCAGCCAGGCGAGGTAGCGCTGCGCCGCCGGACCTTCCAGCCCCATCTGCTGGCGCAGGTTGGCGACGGCCTCCGGACTGGCGTTGAGGCCCAGCATGTAGGCAGCCGGGTCGCCCGGCACGACCTGGATGATCGCGAAGACCACGACGCTGGCGGTCAGCAGGGTCAGCACCATCACCACCGCCCGGCCGCCCAGATAGGCCGCCCCGAAGCGGACGGCGAGCAGGGCCACCCCCGCCATCACGGCGAGCGCCAGGACCGCGCCCATGACGGCGCCGGCAGGACCGGCCTTGCCGCTCCCGAGGGCCTCCGCCCCGCCGGCGCCATCGAACCCGGCCGCGTGCAGGTCGAGGGTCTGGGTCGGCGAATTGATCCAGACGTCCCTCAGGCGAGCATCGAACACGCCCAGGTGCGGGGACTGGAACAGGAAGCCGTTGACCGCGTCGTCGGCGATCCGGCGCTGGATCTGAGCCAGGATCACCGTTCGCCTGCCCTCGTCGGTCGCGCCCTTCAGGGCCTCCATCAGCTCGTGGAAAGCCTCGCTATGATAGCCGAAATAGTAGTCGGCCTTGTCATAGATGGCGTAGTCCATGGGTTCGGCATGGCTGACGATGGTCAGGTCGAACGCGTGGCGGCCATAGACCTGGTTCAGCCATTGGGCCCACTCGATGTTCTCGATCTTCACCCGCACGCCGGCCTTGGCCAGTTGGGCGGCGACGATCTCGCCACCGCGCCGGGCGTAGTTCGGCGGCGGCAGTTTCAGGGTCAGGTCGAGGCCGTTGGGATAGCCGGCCTGGGCCAGCAGCGCCTTGGCCTTGGCGATGTCGTGCGGATAGAGCCCGGTGAGGTCGACATAGGCGGCGTTCTGCGGCGGGAAGTGGCTGCCGATCGGCGTCCCGTAGCCGTACATGGCGCCGTCGATGATCGCCCGGCGGTCGAGGGCGTATTGCAGGGCGCGGCGCACCCGCACGTCGGCCAGCGGGCCAGTGCGGTTGTTCATGCCCAGGATCACCTCGCCCTCGCTGGGGGCGGTGATCACCTTGAGGGCCGGATCGGCGCGCAGCTGGGCCAGGTTCTCCGGGGCCGGATAGTCGGGGAAAGCGTCGATCTCGTGGGTCTTGATCGCCGCATAGGCCGCCGCCGGATCGGCGATGAACTTGAACTTCACCTGACGCAGCTTGGCGGGCTGGCCCCAATAGCCGTCGTTGCGGACCAGGCTCACGGTATCGCCGCGCCGCCAGCCGGCGAACTTGAACGGGCCGGTGCCGACCGGCGTGGTGGCCAGGCCCGCCGCCGACTTCGGCGAGACCATCACAGCATCGCCCCAGGCCAGGGCGTAGAGCAGGTTGCTGTCGGGCTTGGACAGATGCAGGCGCGCCGTACGCGGATCGATGATCTCGACCCGCCGGATGACGCTCAACGCCTGCTTCTGGACGTTGGTCGAGGCCGGCGCGAGGGCGCGCTCCAGGCTGAACTTGACGATGCCGGCGTCGAACGGCGTCCCGTCCTGGAAGCGCACGCCGTCCCGAAGATGGAAAGTGTAGGTCAGGCCGTCGGGCGTAACCTCCCACCAGGTCGCCAGCAGCGGCTTGACCGCCCCTTGGGCGTCCAGGCGGACGAGGCCTTCGAAGATGTTGCGGTAGACCACCTCGTCGGTCGCCACCGCCGCGCCGGAGGTGGGATCCAGGTTGGGCGGCTCCAGTTGCAGCGCGACCGTCAGGGTGTCCTTGGGCGCGGCGTGGGCGACGGGCGCGAAGGCCAGCAGGCAGGCGACCGCCAGACCAAGAAGAGCGCGGAGTTTCACGCGATGCGCGCCCGGGCCTTGGCGGCCTCGGTGGGCAGGCCCAGGCGGTCATAGACTCTCGCCAGGGCGCGATTGAGCGGCACGCCGTCGGGATCGAAGCCGCGCCGCAGCTCCAGCGCCTGCTGGGCTTCCGACAGCCGGTCGGCGCGGATCAGGGCGTCCAGGATCAGTTGCTCGAAGAGATCCCGCTGGGCGTGGCTGCCGCCGATCTCGGCCAGGCGCGGCAGGGCGGCGCGCAGGCCGCGCAGGGCGCTCGGATAATCGCCCCGCGCGTGGGCGACCAAGCCCTCCGCCGCCGGCAAGGCGACCTCGCGCCAGGTCTCGCGGACGAAGTCGGGCGCCTCCAGCGCCGCGCGACGCACGGCGGCCAGCAAGGCGCCCGCCTCGGGCCGGCCCGCGCGGGCCAGGCCGTAGAGATATTGCAGGGTCAGGAACGGTTGCACCACGTCTTGGGCGCGGACGGCCAGGTGGTCGGCGAGATCGGTCCAGCGCTCGCCGACATCCACGCCGGCCAGCTCCAGCCGGGCCAGCAGCGACACCGCCCCGACCTGATCCTGGGAGTAGTCCTTCGCCTGCGCCCAGCAGTGGTCGTCATAGGCGGCCAGGGCGGCGTCGAAGCGACCCTGGCTGAGATAGAACAGCGCGAGATGCCACCAAAGATGCGTATCCATGAACGAGTTCAGGCCCGTCCAGGTGTCGCGGACGCCCTCCAGGAACGCAACGCCCTCGGCGACCCGACCCTGGGTCAGCATCACATGGGCCAGGGCGTGCTGAGCCCAGGGCTCCTTGCGCTTCAGGGCCAGCGCCCGCCGGGCGGCGGCCTCGGCCTCGTCCAGCAGGTGGCACTGCTCGTAGGCGAAGGCCAGCATGCCGTGCAGCTGGGCCACGTCCTCGGCGGCGGGCAGGACGGCGCTGGCCGCCCGCAGCATGGCCGGGAAGTCGCCGCGGTTGAAGTCGTGATACTGCCGAAGCTTCAGCACCAGCAGATCGCGGGGCCACGCCGCCAGGATAGCGTCGGCGACGCCCAGGGCGCCGGGAATATCGTCGGCCGACCAGGCCGTGACGAAGTCCAAGAAAGCCTGTTCACGCGGATGGGCTCGACCCGCCGCCGCCCGAGCTCGAGCCAGATACGGCGCGGCGCGTTCGGCGGCGTCCGGCGCCTCCAGCAGCAGCCACAGCGTCGCGGCATAGGCGTTCAGAAGGGCGCAATCCGGATGCGCCTCGGCGGCCCCGATCACTTCGGCCGCCCGGGCCTCATACCCGAGGAAGCCGTCGACGAAGCCGTTCACCGCCGCCAGGGCGGCGTCTGGTGTCGGGCTGACCGGGTTGCCGAGATAGTCAGTACGCATGGGGGGTACTCTAGCGGACGCCAGCCTCGGCGAGGAAGGTGGCCGTATCGTCAGCCGAGCGCCGCGGGATCTCGACCCGCGGCAGTCGTCCGACCTTCGGATAGCGTTCCACGAAATCATACTTTGCGTCTCATGCGCCTGGCGTACGCCACCGGCGGATCCACATTGAGACGGTGACAATGAAGGGAACCGCCACATGACAAAATCCCTGAATCCGCACCCCCAAACCGTTCGGCGCGTCGCGCGGCCTTGGCCTGGCGATGGCGGCCGAATTCGTCAAGAAGGATTGGCGCGTCGTCGGCACGGTTCGCAACGATGGTCCGACGGGCTTGAGCGCCCTCGCCGACGCCCATCCCGATCGGGTCGTGGTCGAGAGGCTCGACATCACCGAGCCTGACCAGATCGTGAGCTTGCGCGAACGTCTCGCGGGCCATGCCTTCGACATGCTGTTCGTCAACGCCGGGACCGCCAACCAGGATCAGGCCGAAACGATCGCCGAAACGTCGGCCGATGAGTTCGTGCGTGTCATGCTCACCAACGCCTTTGGCGTCATGCGCGCCGTGGAAGGACTGCAGGACCTGGTGCGCCCCGCCGGCCTGATCGGCGTCATGTCGTCGGGCCAAGGCAGCATCGGCGACAACCTGAAGGGCGGCCACGAGGTCTACCGAGGCAGCAAGGCCGCCCTCAACCAATATATGCGTAGCTATGCCGCCCGCCATCGCGACGGCCAGCGGGCCATGGTGCTGATGGCCCCGGGCTGGATCCGCACGGAGTTGGGCGGACCGCAGGCCCCGTTCAGTATCGAGGAGACCATTCCGCGGTTGGTCGATACGCTTGTCGCGCAGCTGGGCAAGCCGGGCCTGCGCTTCATCGACCGGCATGGCAAAACCGTGCCGTGGTGACCATGCGGAGGTTTGGCCGATCGGCGGTTCACCGTCTGATCACGCGCGGGGCGGGGAGGACTGAACTACCGCGCACCATGGCCGCTTCGGCGGGCGACCAGTCTGCTCTGGTCGAGGTTCGCGGTTTAAACCGAATGTTGGACGCCGGAACGATTCGAACGTCCGACCCTCAGAATTCGTAGTATTGAATACCACTTCCGAAGTAAGTCGCCGATTGTACGCCAGAGTACGAAAGGTATTTGTTATTGTTGGACCTTTCCATTTCGAGTAGTATGGCGTCGGGCCATAGCGTAAGGCGGCCCCGAGATCGGAAAAACGCCAAACCCGGCTTAGAACCCGGCTTGGAATTGGACCTTTGCCATGGCCAATCTGAGAACTACGCTCAACGACCGCACGATCTTCCGCCTCCCACCCGCCCAAAGCGGCCAATACGTCGTTCGCGACGAGGAGTTGCCGGGCTTCTCGCTCGTCGTCGGAGCACGGAAGAAAACCTTCACGGTGAAGGGCGAGTTCTGGAGCGAAGGCCGTCGCCAGCACAAGACGATGGCGATTGGCGCGGCCGGCGAGATGACCACGCGCGAAGCGCGCACCCGCGCCAAGGAACTGCTGGCAAAGATCGCCAAGGGAGAATTTGCCGCCAGGCCCGAAGAGGCCAAGCCGCAGCGTGAAGCTGGCGTCACCCTGCGCCAGGCCTGGGAACGCTATTGCACTGCTCACATGGAACGGAAGAGCCGCAGCGCAGAAACCATCCGAGGCTATCGCAGCCACGTTGAGCGGATGATGGCCGACTGGCTGGATCGACCACTCTTTGAGCTGGGCGACAATCCCGCTCTCGTTGCGGAACGCCATGACAAGATCTCGCGCGACAACGGTCCAAACGCCGCCAACGGCTGCATGAGAACCCTACGCGCGATCTACAACCATGCTCGCCGCTCCCACCGGTACTTGCCGCCGGAAAACCCAACGCTGGCCGTGGACTGGAACGAGGAAAAGCGCCGCGACACCGCGATGGGCCTCGCCGATCTGCCTGGCTGGTTCGAGGAAGCCGGGCGGATGAGGCACGCCATTCGTCGCGAGTTTCACCTCTTCACGCTGCTGTCGGGTAGCCGCCCTGGGGCGCTATGTCGGGCGCGCTTGGATCATCTGGATTTGAAGGAGCGCGTGCTGCACATCCCGCGCCCAAAGGGCGGCGCCAAGCGCGCGTTCAGCATTCCACTTTCGCGCCCGATGATCCGTTGCCTCATCCGCGCCATTCGAGCCAGCCGCGCGGTGTGGCCACGACATGCCGAGACCTGGATCTTCGCGGCCGAAAGCGCCACCGGCCATATGGTGGTCCACAAGGAGGCCCGGCACGTCCTGTCGAAATTTGCCAATGACCTGCGTCAAACCTATCGCACCGTGGGTCAGGCCGCCGGCCTCTCTGAAATCGACATGCACCTGCTGATGAACCACAGCCTTCCGGGAGTGAACGCGGGCTACATCACCCGCGCCAAGCTGCTGGGCGACCACCTACGGTTCGCCCAGGAAAAGCTGTCGGGCACCATCATCACCGCCGGGGCGCCAACCCCCGGTTCGAACGGTCGGCTCTGGCCTCACCTGCCCTCCCGCAAGATCGGTCATCCCATTGCCGATCCCGTGCCCCCGGATCCGCGCTCACTGGCCGGAATCCAGCAGTACGAGATGGCCAGGGAAACGCGCGACTTCAACGACGCAAAGCGCGCCATTGCGCAAGTCCCGGCTTAAACCCCCGCTTAGTCAGGCCCGGCGCCGCCGGGGCTAATAATGGCTCCCCCTCCTTTGTGTGTCCCGCGCGCTGATACCTCCAAAATATCGGCCCGAAGATCGGCAGAATAATCGGCTAGGTCGCGGGTCGGATGTCGAAAAATGCCTTGTGAAAAAGGGAATTTCGGCACGACGGCAATAGCGACCAAGATCGGCATAAACATCGACAGAGGACGAGGCATCTGACCTTGGCGACGACCATCGTGGGCGAAGCCGCACTTTACGGCTGCCCCTTCACAACAATTGGCCGGATATGGACAATTACGGTCAATTCAACGACTTAATTGTCCCTATGTGGACACCATTGAAAACCGCTGTTGAACTACAAACCGATCTTGGCGATCGGGTCAAAATACGCCGCATCGCCCTCGGCTTCAGTCAGAAAGATGCGGCGACGCGGGCCGGGGTCGCCTATCGCACATGGCGACGGATGGAAGCCGAAGGTAAGGCCTCTATAGAGGACCTAGTAAAAGCCGCGCTCGCGCTTCGGTGCGAAGAGGGATTGGCAGGCCTCTTCCCCACGCCAGAGGCAACCAGCATGGACGACCTGCTTCGCCAACAAAAGCTGGCTCTGGCGCCACGGCTCCGCGTCAGCGCAAAAGCTCGCGCGACGCTGAACAGCGCCGCCTCCGACACCTAAACCTCGGCTGATAGTCGCCGAAGCCTCGGTCGTAGGTGTGTCGGTCAGCGCCTGTCCGTGTGCCAGGTGTAGAGCTGTGGGTTCGAGGCTAGAAACGCCCGACGCGCGGCTCTGGCACGCGCCATATGTGGAGACGAGGCCTCCCATGCAGCGACCGCCGCAATCAATCGTCCCTCTCGCCCCAGAGCGGCATCTGCAAGCTTGACCACCACCAGATTCGGCGTCGCCTCGGGCTGGATGGTGAGAAGCGCCTCAAGCGCCGCCGCCTCTTGGCCCGAGCCCTTACGGTCTGCGATTGCCGCCAGCGCGATTGCGGCAGATCGGCCGACGCCATGCCGGCAATGGACAAGCAGTGAGTGATGGCGATGCACTCTGGCGAATTGGATCGCTTGGCCCACTTGATCCGTCGTCGCGACCCGGACGCCGAGGCCGTCGTCATCGACGTCCTCGAACGGCAAAATGAGGTGGGGAGGTTTTGGCGCTCGATGAAACCGCAGCTGATCAGCCGAGCGGCACGCGGGATCTTCTAGGGTGATTACAGCGTCAAATCGCCGTTTATGGCGCCACGCTTGCCTCAAGCTTGCAACCGCTATGACGCCTGGACTTGGATTGGGAAGCATCGAGAGTTTGACTTGGAGGGTATCGGAGGCACGACCTTAGGCATGTCCTGCGAGCTTTGATATAGCCCCACGCCGACTGTGAGGAGCCCAGACGCTATCAGCCAGTAGGTAGGCTCGGCGGCACATAGGGCTCTCCGCAGCCGGGGCATTTGGCCGACGCCAGAAACGCGATGGCCTTGCTCACAAACGGAGCCGTGTCACCCGGCTCATAAACGTCAATACGGGCAGCGATCACTAGAAGGCTTGCGACCTCATGGAGGTTGCGCGGCGCGAGCTTGGTGATCTCCTTGAGACGGCGGTTGCGCTCTTTCCAGAGTTCACCGAGCTGAACCTCTATGGCGGCCATTTCGGGCGCCATGGGGAGGCTGCTGCGCTGATGGCCACTCATGCGGAAATAATCGTACCCAGAGGCCGCAAGGGTCTCCAACGCGGACCAGCGCCGGGCCAGGCCATCGTGCTCGAAGTCGTTCGCCAGCCAGAGCGCGCATTGGCCAATGAGGCTATCCTCCGCTGGCGTCGCCGCTACGTTCGGGGCGCTGCAAACCAGCGGCGCGGCGGACGTCGCGCCGAGGAGCGTGCGGCGAGAGATGGAGGTGGGATCGGCCTTGTCTTCAGACATGCGGGGGCTCCCGGCGTAGGCGCTCGGTCCGATCAGCACGCTAATCGGTGGAGTTTGAATGGATTGAAGCTACACTCAAACGAATTACGGTGACCGAGTCAACGGAATTCATTCACTTGTGGAGAATAACGTTGACTCTTCTCGCCCCGCCGCAAGTTCGAATGGCCCGAGCCGCCTTGGGCATCAGCGTTCGCGAGCTCGCAGAACGATCAGGCGTCGCGGAATCTACGATCCTTCGTTTCGAAACGGGCCGTGGAGGCATTCTGGCCGCCAACCTCGACAAGGTTCAGACGGCTTTGGAAGAAGGTGGGGCGGTTTTCATCAGCGCAGACGCCAGCGGCGGACCAGGTGTCCGCCTGGCGAAATAGCCGCCGGCATCACCTCAACCGCTCAAGGGAGCCAGGACCTGAAAGGTCGGTGCTCGCCCTGGAGCGCTTGGAGAGCCTCTGCCGGGCGGGATGGTGCGGGTCAAGGGCGGCTTCGCCGTCGCTCCGCGATACGCGCCGAAGGCGCGCACCCTTGACGCGCGCCAGCCCGTCCGGCCCTCGTTCCACCAAGCGCACCAGGGCGGATTGTCTCCGAGCGAAGGTCCGACGCCCTTGGTGGTGGCCGGCGATTGGGGTGATTGAGAGGAGGCAGGGAGGCGGAAATTCCCTCAAAAGTTCGATGGCGAGATAAAAGCGCCGGGACCTTTCAGGTCTATGTCGCTGGTGGTGTTGAGTAATTTCCGGGACCTCGTTTTCAGCCTAGGTCCCGGATTTCAAAGCTTCTTGAGCAGGGACAAAGAGTTATCCGGGACCAGCGGGACGGCCCAACACGATTGGTCCCGGTCAAGCCGTCGAAGCATATGGGGAAGTCGGAAAAATAGGGACCTGCCTCAACGGTTGGTCCCTAGAAAAGCTTAGCACCATCAATGACCTGGACCTGAAAGGTCCCGGTCCTTTTATCTTGCCGTCCCCCAAACTGCCCTACTACCCTTTTCAGAGGATTTTCGGCGCTATCAGTTGGCTTGAACGCGCCATGGTTGTTGACCTGGGCAAGCGCTACCGTATCGTTCGCAAATGAAGATCGATGGCCAAACGATCCGCCTGAGCGCGTCCGACCTGGTTGGACACCTCAACTGTCGCCACCTCACGGACCTCAATCGTGCGGTGGCCCAAGGAGACCTAGCAGCGCCGAAGGTTTGGGACCCCTCCCTGGAGGCCCTTTGGGAAAGGGGAAAGGAGCACGAGGCCAGTTACGTCGAACACCTGGCGAATCAGGGCTTGGAAGTCGTCACCATCGCCGGCGTCGACATCACATCCGACGCCGTCGCCGAGACCAAGGCGGCAATGCAGGCCGGTGCGCCGATCATCGTCCAAGGGGCGCTACAAACTGGTGCCTGGGCGGGGCGAACCGATGTCCTGCGGCGGATCGCCGAAGCGAGTGAGTTGGGTGATTGGTCCTATGAAGTGATCGACACAAAGCTTGCGAGAGAGACAAAGGGAAGCACGGTTCTCCAGATAAGCCTCTACTCGGACCTTCTAGCTCAAGTGCAAGGAGCGGTGCCTGAGTGGATGCATGTCGTTCCCCCTTACGCCGGCTTTGAAGCTGAGACCTATCGCGTCACGGACTTCGCGGCCTACTATCGCGTTGTCCGTGGTAGTCTGGAGGCCGCCGCCGCCGCCCCTCTGGTGGACGGGCAAACCTATCCCGATCCCAATCCGTCGTGTGATATCTGCCGGTGGCGCAATCGTTGCGATCAACGCCGGCGTGAAGACGATCACCTCTCCCTCGTAGCCGGTATCTCCAAGGTTCAACGGGTCGAGCTGACAGGACGAGGGATCGCGACGACTGCGGCGCTGGCCGCGCTACCTATTCCGCTGCCGTGGAAGCCCGAGCGCGGTGCCGCCGAATCCTATGTCCGCGTCAGGGAGCAGGCCCGCGTCCAAGTGGAGGCAAGAGAAGCCGGCGGCGAAATTTTCGAGCTGATGCCCAATCAACAAGGCTTTGGCCTGTGGCGACTACCCGAGCCCTCAGATGCCGATGTCTTTCTCGATTTCGAGTCCGCCCCCTACGTCGGCGAGCATGGCCTCGAGTACCTCCTCGGCTACGAATACCGCAACGATGCCGGGGAATGGACTTACGCCCCACTATGGGCGTTGACGCGGGAGGCTGAGAAGGCCGCGTTCGAAACGTTCATCGATTTCATCGTCGATCGCTGGGCTAAGTTTCCAGACCTGCACATTTATCATTTCGGCGGATATGAAACTGGGGCGCTCAAGCGACTGATGGGGCGCTACGCCACCCGCGAAGATGACTTGGATCGCATCCTGCGCGGTCTGCTTCCCGTCGACCTCCTGAGCATCACCAAACAGAGCGTCAGGGCTGGCGTTGAGAGCTATTCCCTCAAGAAAATGGAGCCGTTTTTCGGCTTCACGCGGGACACGAGCTTGCCCGATGCGCGACTGGCGCTGACCCGCGTGGAGACCTGCCTGGAGCTGGGAGAAGCCCAGGCTATCGACCCGCCCGATCGCGACACCGTGCAGGCGTATAATCGCGAGGACTGCACCGCCACGCGCCATCTCAGGAACTGGCTTGAGGCGCTGCGCGAAGGGCGACTAGCCGAGGGGATCAATATCGCCCGCCCGCAGCCAGGCGACGGCACCCCATCCGAGAAGGTGGCGGAATGGCTGGAAAAGATAGGGCCGCTCGTCGCGGCGCTGACCAATGATGTGCCGGTTGATCCGCTGGAGCGGTCCCCCGAACAGCATGGCCGCTGGCTTCTTGCGCATATGCTTGAGTGGCATCGACGCGAGGATAAGGCCGTCTGGTGGGAGTTCTTCCGCCTCGGCGATCTTGGCGCTGATGAACTCATGGACGAGAAGTCCGCGCTTTCCGGCTTGATCTTCCAGGCCGCCGTCGGCGGCACCGCTGCAGCGCCGATCCACCGCTACCAGTTTCCGCCGCAAGATACAGACGTGCGCCCGGGCAAGGGACTCCAGTATGTGGGTGGAAAACCCATGGGTGCCGTGGAGGACATCTCGTCCGACGACCTGACTGTCGACATCAAGAAGCGGAAGGACACGGCGGATCTGCACCCCGAAGCCGTATTCGTTCACGACTACATATCGCCCGAACCGATGAAGCTGTCGCTGTTGCGCCTCGCGGAACACGTGGTTGCGCACGGGATGGTCGGCAATGGTCCGTATGCGTCTGCGCGGGCCCTTCTCATGCGGCGCCGACCGGCCCTGAGCGAGGACGTCCCTCTGCGGCTCGACGACGAGCCCACACTAGAAGCCGCCAGACGCATCGCCCCTCTGCTGCAAGCCGGTGTGCTCCCGATCCAAGGCCCCCCGGGGACTGGCAAAACCTACACCGCCGCACGGATGATCTGCACTCTGGTGGCGCAGGGCAAGAAGGTGGGGATTGTCGCAAACGGCCACGCGGTCATCCGCAACCTCCTCGACAAGGTGATTGAAGCTGCTGACGAGACGGACGTCGATGTGCGCTGCGTTCAGAAGCCCAAAGAGAAGGAAGAGGATTCTCATAGGCTGAAGATCGCAAACAAGGCGTCGGATCTGTTCACCGCATTGAGCACGGGTTGCCAAGTCGCGGGCGGCACCGCGTGGCTGTGGGCCAGTCCTGAAGCCTTCCAGTCGGTCGACGTCCTTTTCGTGGATGAGGCAGCGCAAATGTCGCTGGCGAACGTGCTGGCCGTTTCGCAGGCTGCGCCAATCCTCGTTTTGGTCGGCGATCCACAGCAGTTGGATCAACCCACCCAAGGAAGCCACCCCGATGGCACCGAGTGCTCCTCACTCCATCACTTGCTCAATGGTAAGCAGACGATCGGAAAGGATGAGGGCCTCTTTCTCGATGAGACATGGCGACTAGCGCCATCGATCTGCGACTACACGTCGGAGCTTTTCTACGAGGGCAAGCTGACCGCCCGCGCCGGCTCCGAAAAGCAGGTGATCGCTGGCGCTGGGCCTTTCGATGGTTCCGGACTTCGCTACTTTCCTGTCCAACATAGCGGTAATCAGAGCTCTTCACTGGAAGAGGCCAACGCCATTGCTGGCATCGTAACGGGGCTACTTGGGGCCGACGTCACCTGGGTCGATCACAAGGGCCAGCATCCCCTGACCTTGGACGACATCCTCATCATCGCGCCCTACAACGCCCAGGTTTATGAGATCCAGCGGCGTATTCCCGGCGCAAGGGTCGGAACGGTCGACAAGTTTCAAGGACAGGAAGCCCCGATCGCCATCTACTCCATGACCACATCCAGCTACGCAGATGCGCCGCGCGGCATGGAGTTTCTCTACAGCCCAAACCGCCTGAACGTGGCGACGTCGCGGGCCAAGTGTTTGTCGATACTTGTAGGCTCGCCAAATATTTTCTCGGCCGATTGTCGAACGCCGAGGCAGATGCAGCTCGCCAACGCGTTCTGTCGATACTTGGAGGTCGCAACTTGAGCGAACTCGCGCTTCCGCAATGAGGAAAGCTTAACGCGGGAAGTTGAACACGCGGCCTGAGGTAAGCCCGCTGTCGGGATCCCACCATACGCGTTTCAAATGCGTAACTGCATCTACATATATTTGATTCACAAGATCTGCGTAAATGTCATTTATCGCGCCGCCAACAACGGCCCGGTCGAGATTTCTCTGGCGCCTTAGCACAAATATCTCGTCAATCACCGAAAGTGTCAAACGGCGTTCAAAACTGACCCCCGATCGGCGTCCAATATTGACCCCTTTAGCCTCTGTTCCCGGACCGGCGGCGAGGCGCGTAGCGGTCAGCTAGCGCAGCGCGTCGCCGCCTAGTGAGCCACTGATCGTTCAGCCGCCCGGAGGGGGTCTGGGGGAGGTTGAACAAGTTGTGGATGACGCTGGGCGCGCCGGTCAGGCGCGGTTCCTGAGCCGCCAGCTGTCGTTGCCGGTCTCGACGATATCGCAGTGATGGGTCAGGCGGTCGAGCAGCGCCGTGGTCATCTTGGCGTCGCCGAAGACGGTGGGCCACTCCCCGAAGGTTAGGTTGGTGGTGATGATCACCGAGGTGCGCTCGTAGAGCTTGCTGACCAGGTGGAACAGGCGCTGGCCGCCGGACTGGGCGAACGGCAGATAGCCCAGCTCGTCTAGCACCACGACGTCCAGACGTGAGAGCTGGGCGGCCAGGGCGCCGGTCTTGCCGCGCCGGGCCTCGTCCTCGAGGCGGTTCACCAGATCGACGGTGTTGAAGTAGCGACCGCGCGCGCCGGCCCGCACAACGTTGGCGGTGATGGCGATGGCCAGGTGGGTCTTGCCGGTGCCCGTGCCGCCGACCAGGACGATGTTGCGGTGATCGGCCAGGAACGAGCCGGCATGCAGGGCGCGGACCAGGCCCTCGTTGATCGGCGAGCCGTCGAAGGTGAAGCGCGCCAGATCCTTCATCGCCGGCAGCTTGGCGGCTGTGATCCGGTAGCGGATGGAGGCGGCCTGGCGGTGCGCGGTCTCGGCCTTGAGCAGGTCGGCCAGCATCTCCAAGGCGGTGCGATTGCGCTGCAGGCCCGTGGTCACCGCGTCGTCGAACGCGGCGGCCATGCCCTTCAGGCCCAGTTGGCCCAGGGCCTCGATCATCTCATGCCGCTGCACGGGGACCTCGCAGCAGGTCGTAGCGGGCGCAGTCGGCGATCGGCGGGTGGCGCAAGGCCAGGGCCTGGGAGGTGGTGATCGCCTCGGGCCTGGGCGGCTCGCGCCGGCGGGCCAGGATGTTGAGGATCACCTCGTCGCTGGCGGCGCCGGCGTCGAGAGCTTCGCGGACCGCGTCGTCCACGGCATCCAGGCCGTCATCGAGGATGCTGGCCAGCACCCGAACGAAGCGCCGATCGGCCTCGTCACCCGAGCCCAGCCGCTTGCGCAGCCGGGTCAGGGCGGGCGGAAGAGACCAGTCCTGGAACGGCGCGCCGTTGCGCAGCGCCCCGGGCTTGCGGGCCAGGACCGGCAGGTAGTGCCAGGGATCGTAGACGGTGTGGTCGCGGCCAAAGCCGCGGGGATGATCGGCCACCACCTCGCCGTCGCACAGGACCATGACCC
Source organism: Caulobacter sp. FV1ye6ST (assembly GCF_058681225.1). Classification (NCBI taxonomy): domain Bacteria; kingdom Pseudomonadati; phylum Pseudomonadota; class Alphaproteobacteria; order Caulobacterales; family Caulobacteraceae; genus Caulobacter; species Caulobacter sp. FV1ye6ST. Next base: position 410,652 of record NZ_CM178733.1, on the reverse strand, counting down.
GGTCGGCATAGGCGCGGATCTGCACCGCGCGCCGCGCCGCCCTGGCCTCCACCGAGTAGCGGTTGCGGTCGAAGTTGATCAGGCAGGTGGCCTGGGCGACGGCCTCGACCTGGTGGAAGCCGTCGAAGGGACCTACGAACGGCGCCAGGAACGGCCGCTCGGCCTCGAACACCTCCTGGACCGTGCGGTCGCGATACTCGGGGTGACGATCGTTGCGGGCCCGGCGCTCGCACTCGGCTTCCAGCCAGCCGTTCAGCTCCTCCAGGGTCCTGAACCGAGGGCGCGGCTTGAAGATGTTGTCGCGGGCGTAGCCGACCTGGTTCTCCACCTGGCCCTTCTCCCAGCCCGAGGCCGGGGTGCAGGCCACCGGCTCGATCAGGTAGTGGGAGCACATCTGCTCGAAGCGCCGGTTGAAGCGCCGGGTCTTGCCGGCGAACACCGCCTCCACGGCGGTCTTCATGTTGTCGTAGATGCCTCGCCGGGTGACGCCGCCGAACAGCGCAAAGGCCCGGGCATGGGCGTCGAACACCATCTCCTGGGTCTCGCGTGGATAGGCCCGGATGTAGAAGCGGCGGCTGTGGCTGAGCCGCAGGTGGGCCACCTTCACCGTCAGCGGCGTGCCACCGATCTCCACCTGATCGTGGCTCCAGTCGAACTGATAGGCGTCGCCCGGCGCGAAGCTCAGGGGCACGAAAGCCTCGACCGGCGAGCTGACGCCCCGGCGCTGATCGGCCCAGCGCCCCGCGTAGCGCCGCACGGCGTCGTAGCCGCCGTCATAACCCTCGCGGCTCAGCAGGTCGGCGATCCGCGTCAGGGTCAGTCGGTCCTTGCGGGCCCCGGACGCATTGGCCTCCAGCATGCCCTCCAAGCGGTCGATGAAGGTCCCCAACTTGGGATGCGGCTGCTCGCGCCGCTCGTACTCCAGCGAGGTCTCTCCCGACCTCAGAACCTTGCGCACCGTGTTGCGCGCCAGGCCCATCTCCCGCGCGATCGTCTTCACGCCCTTGCCCCGCGCGAAGTGCTCGCGCCGGATCTTCGCCACCGTCTCCAATACCAACATCCCCGTCTCGATCCGCGACTACACAAGCCGCCGATCTGGCCATCAAAGCCTCAAGGACAGGGGGTCATTTTTGGACGCCGATATCCCCGAGAAGGGGGTCACTTTTGCAAGCCGAAACACAATGGAGCGCGCGTTCAAGCTAGGGCGGGACGGCGCGCCCGCTGCGGACACAACGGGGCTGACTTGGGAAGAAATTCCGCCCCGGGCCCGCGAGGCTCTAACCTCCCTTGGCATCCGGACACGACCCATACATGGGTGCGACAAACGAGACCTGACGCTCACAACAATTGAGGTTGAGGGTCGCTTACGTTGGCGCGCTGAGGATGCCGCCGAAACCGCCCACAGCTACCCGCCTGTCGCCATTAATCCGTTGGTCAAGCTGGGCCTCTTGGAGCCCCCGCTAGACAGGCCCGACGCCTTGGCTCTGTCGCCCGCCGGTATCGCCGCCTTCGACAGCTATTGGGAGCGCCACCTGGCCAGGGACCCAAGCTTACCCCTCGCCGGTATGCGCCCAACCAAGCGAGGGATCTAGCGCCAACGCCTTGGCGGATTTAATCCGCAACGGAGCTTGCGGCGCTGCAAGTCAGAGCCAGTCTTTGCCCGCTATGGCTCCATCTGTGTAACGGCCGCTGGCGCGACAGGCGCGGCGCTGCCTTCATCCTGCGGCGCTGGCTCTGCTGTTGCGACACGGAGGAATTGAACCGCCGACCGCTATGGTCAACTGGCCACCGGTGGACAATAGGACCCCATTTTAAAGGATAATTGGCCGCCAGTGGCCAATTGCCGGAGAGCAGGGGGAACGTGAACCTCCGACGCGGGCGTTCAGGTCGCGCTATCACCAGACGTTGGTGCCCCACGCGGCAAGCGGACCTTCAATGCAGCACCTCGGACATCTCGGGTTGCGTTCCAATTCCTGCGCGCCACTCGCCCGGCGAAATGCCCGCCCAGTCCTTGAAAGCCCGATAGAAGGACGTGGCGTCCTGATACCCGAGCAGGTAGGTCACCTCGTCGATGTGAATGGCGGGATCGGCGAGCAGCTGTTGACTCAGCTCGCGGCGCGCATCCGAGAGCAGCGCTCTAAATGTCGTGGCCTCATCGGTTATCCGTCTTTGCAGCGTGCGTTCGCTCACCCCCAGAACCCGCGCGACGTAGGCCACCTCGGGGCGTCCGCTAGCGAGAGAGCGCTTGAGAACCGATTTCACGCGGTCGGCGATCGTGTGTCCTTCATGGATCTCAGCGAAGGCCGCAGCCAATCCCGGCGTCACCAGATCGAGAAACTCGGGACTGTGTCCGGGGAACGGCGCAGCCAGATCCTCGGCATGAAAGATCATCGCGTTTCGCGGGGCCGCGAACACCAAAGGCGCGCCGTAATAATCCTCGAGTTTGCGGTTCGCCGGGCCAGCTCGCTGATATTCAATTCGCGCCGGTGAAATACGCCTGCCGGTTCCTCGGCGACCCAGCTCCAGTAGGAACATGAAGCTCAGATCGACGGAGACCGCCGGTTCTGCCTCCATTGCAAACGGCCATTCCTTGATGATCGTCCAGCGCCCGTTCGCCTCCTCCGTCCTGAACACCTCGCAGGCGCCCATCCGCTTGAAGCGCTCGATACGCTGGATGGCGTCCCGAAAGTCGGACGCGTAGAGCGCGGAAATGAAGGCGGGCTGGTGGCCGCAGCGATCGGCGCCGTCAAGCAGCCGCAGCGCCACGGCGGGATCGTCCGCGATGGTCTCGAGCGCCTTCCAGATCGCGAACAGCTGGGCCGTCGAGAGGGTCGCGGCGGCGTCGAGGTGAAGGGTCGATGAAAGCCCGGCCGTGCGCAGGATCTTGGGCGGTTCCAAACCCGCGCTCCGCATCGCTCGCCAAAGCGTCGGCGGAAATCGGCCTCTGTCAATCACTGGCGACGTCATGTGCGTAGCTCCTTTTCCGCGCTTGCGCCGGTCCTGGCCATCCACGTGAGAATGGCCAGGAACGGGCGGCTTCGCTAGCGCAGGTCGACTCGCGCCTGCGAAGAGGCTTGGCTTTGCAACGCGTCGCGCGCGGCCGCCCAGGCGCGGTCGTCGCCATCGAAGGCGGAGCGTAGATAGGCCCATGTCATGCGCAGGACGACCTCCAGGCGGTCGGGATCCTCGTCGTCGGTCTCCCTCGCGTCGTAGCCGGAAATGCCGCCCAGGCCGTGCTTGGCGCCGAGGACCGTCATCAGCGCCTCGGCGCCAGGGCTGCCGTAGTAGGGGTCGGCATGCCAAGCCGGCCCCCGGACCGTGAGGTGGGCCGAGGCGTCGTCACTGCCGACAACGACTAGGTGCCTGGTGGTCATGTGGGAAAAGTCGGGATTGAAGAACCCGTAGTTGGTGCGCGCCATCTCACTCAGGCTGTCGCCACCATTGCCAGGCGCGGTGAGCAGCACGCCAGCCTTAATACGCGCCTCCAACAGGTTGACGTCCTGGGCCTCCGGGTCCGTCGGATCGGTGAGCCGGGCTCCCAGCAGCATGCCGGCGGTCTGTCCGCCCATAGAATGGCCGACAACCGCGACCTTGGCGCGATCCAGCCGCCCCTTGAAGGTCGGCGCCAGCGCCTCGATCTCGTCCAGGCGGTCCAGGATCATGCTCATGTCCTCGACGCGCGAGCGCCAGAACAGCGGCCCGCCTGCGGCGCCGGCCGGAAGGCCCGCGACCTTGGAGTTCAGGTGGGTGGGCTGGATCACGACAAAGCCGCGCTCGGCGTAGAAGTTGACCAGCGGGCCGTAGCCATCCTTCGAGGGGATGTAGTTCGAAGGGCCATGGCCGTGCGAAAGCAGCACAATGGGCAGGGCGTCGCCCGAAACGGGCCCGGTGATCCGCAGCTCAAGCGGCACGCCCCGGCCCGGCGCGTCCAGGGTGATCGGGCTGAACGACACCGTGGTCCCGGTGCTGTCGACCGGGATGTGACGTGCGTCCTTAATGAGGTTGTTCATGGCTGCCTTCTCCAGGATCAGAGCGCCTCGGCAATCATGGAGATCGCCGGCGCCGATGAGGGGAAGTTAGGGCAGCGGAGAATTTGAACATTCACCAAGCGCGCCATTCGACTAGCGGACCGCGCCAACTCGTTATTGGAATGAGCAGCGTCGGCGTGCACGGTTTGGGGGCTCCCCGCCCTCCCGATCCGAAAGTCCGCGCCGCCGCCGATGTGCAGCCTGACCTTCGCATTGCTGGCGTTCCCGACGCTGCCTCCGGACACCCACGCCCGCTGGCTTGCCGCCGTGAGCAACAACGGGTCCACGATGGTGGACCAGTCCCGCGCGGGCATCGTGTCCCCGCGCGGGACGCCCCCTGAACTAAGGACCGTCGTAGCACTCTACGCGCTGATCGATGGCTCCGAAGATCGAGCGCCCTTCGCCATCGGTCATCTCGATGCGGATGGTGTCGCCAAACTGCATGAACGGTGTAACGGGCGCGCCCGAGCGGAGAGTCTCGATGACGCGCGCCTCCTGCAAGCACGAGCCGCCGGTCCTCTCGTCTTCATTGGACACGGTGCCCGAGCCGATGATCGTACCCGCGCCCAAAGCTCGGGTGCGCGCCGCGTGTGCAATCAGGCGGGGGAAATCGAACGAAAGGTCCTTGCCGGCGTCCGGCGCGCCAAAGAGCTTGCCGTTGTACGTGACGCGTATCGGCAGGCAGAGGCGACCGCCATCCCAGGCCTGCCCCAGGGCGTCGGGCGTGACCGCGACGGGGGAAAAGGCCGAGGACGGCTTGGACTGGAAGAAGCCAAAACCCTTGGCCAGTTCCGGCGGGATCAGGTTGCGCAACGAAACGTCGTTGCACAACATCACCAGCACGATGTGCCCAGCGGCGTCTGCTTCCGAAACCCCCATCGGCACGTCGTCGGTGACAATGGCGACCTCTCCCTCAAAGTCGATGCCCCAGGCCGCGTCCGCGATCCTTATGGGGTCGCGGGGACCGATGAAGGTGTCGGACCCGCCTTGGTACATCAACGGATCGCTGTGGAAGCTGGGCGGCATCTCCGCCCCCCGGGAAGCTCGTACGCGCGCCATGTGCGACAGATAGGCTGAGCCATCACACCACGCATAGGCGCGCGGGAGTGGCGAGTGCGCCTGATGCGGGTCGAAGCTCTGTCCTCCGCCGGCGACCAAGGCCATGGCTTCGGCCCGCAGAACCGGCTCGGCGGCCGTCCAGTCGTCAAGTGCGTCCTGCATGGTGGAGTAAGACGAACACGCACAGCGCGACAGGTCGTCGCTGACCACGACGAGCGCACCATCGCGGCCGCCGCGCTTAAGGGTGGCCAGTTTCATGCAATTTTCCCCGGTTCGATAATGATTTTCCCGTACACCGCCCCCCCGGCGGCCAGGGCATAGGCGTCGGCGGCCTGGTCGAGCGTGAACCGAGCGCCCACGGGGGCGCGCAGCCGGCCCTCGGCCGCCAGGGCCAGGGCGGCATTTTCGTCCTCGACGCTGCCCAGCGTCGCCCCCGACACCACCAAGCGCGCGGTGTAGAGGCGCGAAAGTTCAAGGCTTGCCCGTACGCCCGGCGCGCCCGCCGAGCCCACCAGTCGCCCGTCGCGCCCCAAGGCGGCCAACGCCGCCTCCCAAACCGCCGGCGCGCCCGTGGTCTCAATCACGCCCCGTACCGAGCTCGCCAGCGCTGGCAGCTCCTCATAGCTCAGCGACGAGGCCGCGCCCCATTCCAGCGCCAGCCTAGCTCTGGCCGGGTCGCCGGCCGCTGCGATGACCTCCACGCCCGCGGCGGCGGCGATCTGAACCGCAGCCGCGCCGAGCGCGCCCGCCGAGCCCGTGACCAACAGGCGCTCGCCGGAAACAAGGCCTAGGCGGCGGCGGAGCATGTGCATGGCCAGGGAGCCGTGACGGACGGCGAAGCTGGCGTCGATTGCCGAGACACCCGCCGGGATGCGGCGGGCGGCCGACACCGGGATTGCGCAATGGGTTGCAACCCCGCCCCACCGCGCCATGCCCAGCAAGCGGGTCTGCACGCACGCCTCGGTTTGGTCCTGACGACAACCTGCGCACTCGCCGCACCGAACAGGCGCGGCGGCCACGCGATCGCCAGGCGCGAATTCGGTGACCTCGGCGCCCGCGGCGACCACGACGCCGGCCGGATCGATGCCTGGCACGTGAGGCAACGCAGGCTTGATCGGCCAACGCCCCGCCATCACTGCGCCATCGAGGTTGCGGTTGATCGACACCGCCTCGACCAAGATGATCAGCTCGCGCGGGCCTGGGGCGAGGTCAGGCAGCGCCTCGATCTTGAGCGCGCCCGCCCCTTCGAACGCCCGGAGAACCGCCGCCCTCATGCCGCGCGCTCCGCCGCGGCGATCCTGGTGACCAGCCGTCCCAGGCCTTCGATCTCAATGCGCATTTCGTCTCCTGGCTTGAGGATTATGTTTTTGCGGACGCCACATCCGGCTGGCGTGCCGGTCGCCACTAGGTCGCCTGGCGCAAGGCCCACGCGGCGCGACAGGTAGGCGATCTGTTCGGGGATAGACCAATGCATCTGGCGGCTGCTGGAGTCCTGCATCAGCTCGCCGTTGAGCCAGAGGCGGATCTGAAGGGCGTGAGGGTCGGCGATGAGGGGGGCCGGCGTAATCCAAGGGCCAACGGGCAATGAACCCGGGAAACACTTCTGCCCGATCCAGTCATAGACAAACGAGACGTCCGTCCGCTTCATCAGGTCCCGGGACGATAGGTCGTTGACGATGGTGTAGCCGGCCACGCAGTCCATCGCGTCGCCTGTGCTGACGTGTCGGGCTGGACGGCCGATCACGACGGCGATCTCCGCCTCCCAGTCGAGCCGCGCGCCCGGGTGGGGAAGGGCCACGACAGCCTGGTCGGCCACGATCGAGGCCTGACCCGGCTTAAGGAAGAAGAAGGGCTCTGAGCCCGCCTTGGGCGCCGGCGGGCGCCCGATCATTTCAATCACGTGATCGACATAGTTGGCCCCCGCACAGAACACGGCTCCCGGCCGCACGGGCGGGGCGAGCTCGACCGACGACAGGCTCAGAGGCGTGCCGTTGGCTTTCACCGCCCGCGCCAGCCGGTCCGCCGCCTCCCAATCTCCGATCAGGCTGATCACAGGCCGCCCTAGCCGAAAGACTGAATCACCGAAGACCGCCGCAGCGTCTTCGCCCTCTTCGCCCCTGACTACCGCTAACCGCCAATCCATAATCGCCCTCATTCAATCAGTCGATTGACTGAGGTGCTAGCAGACATTAGCGTCTGTGGGAAGCGAGCAGCAGCAGCCTCGCGAGAGAGGAAACTGGTCATGAGCGCGCCGCCCGCCCCCGCAAGCCTTTCGTTTTCCCACGTCGGCTTGTTTGTCACGGACCTGGCGGTGATGGAGGGCTTCTACAAGCGCGTGCTGGGCATGGTGGTGACCGATCGCGGAGAACTGCCTGGCTCGAGCTTAGTGTTCCTGTCGCGCGATCCTCGCGAGCATCATCAATTGGTGCTGTGCACCGGGCGACCGCAGGACCTGGCCTTCACCACCGTCAATCAGCTGTCTTGGCGCCTGACGGATCTGACCGGCCTTCGCTCGGCCCACGCGCTCTTGAAGGCCGCCGAAGCCGGCGACATCCAGCCGATCAATCACGGCATCTCCTGGTCAGTCTATGCCCGCGATCCCGAGGGCAACCGGCTGGAGCTCTTCATGGATACCCCCTGGTACGTTCCTCAGCCCCTCCGAGAGCCGCTCGACCTGAGCCTCACCGACGACGAAATCTACGTTCAGGGCCAAACCCGCTGCGCAAGCGCGCCCGGCTACAAGCCGATGGCGCAATGGCAGGCCGAGACAGCCGACCGCATCAGCGTGGCGCTCCAGGCATGAACCAATACGACGTGGTCATCGTCGGGGCGGGCCCGACGGGCCTTGGCTTGGCCAATATGCTTGGGCAGCAAGGCGTCTCCACGCTGTTGCTCGAGCGCAACGCCGCCACGGCCGCCGAGCCCAGAGCGGTCATCATCGATGACGAAACCCTTCGCTTCCTGCAGTCTATCGGACTGGCCAGCGCGATGATCCCGCACGTCCGGGAAGGCCGTTCGACGCGCTACATGGCTAGCCCGAGGGCCAGCCAAGCCTTCGCCGAGGTCAATCCCCAGGGCAATGAGTACGGCTGGCCAAAGCGCCTGCGCATCCATCAGCCTGACCTTGAGCGGGTGCTTAAGGCAGGACTAGGACGATGGTCCAGCGTCACCGTCCGCTACGATATGGCTTTGCTTGATCTCACGCTGGAGGCGGACGGCGCGACCTTGAGCTTGGCGAGCGGCGAAAAGGTCTCGGCCCGGCGGGTCGTGGCCTGCGATGGCGGGGCCAGTCCGATCCGCCGCAAACTCGCCATCCCCACCAGCGGCGACAGCTACCAGGAGCCGTGGCTGGTCCTGGATCTGGTCGATGACCCGTTCGACCCGCCCGACACCCTGATTATTTGCGATCCGCGTCGACCGGCCGTGGCCGTCCCGGGGCCCTACCGACGCCGACGCTTCGAGTTCATGATCAAGCACGGCGAGCGGCGTGAAAGCTTCCTGGATCCCGCGCGGATCGCGCGGCTGTTGGCTGACTACGGCTACGGGCCGGACCACCCCGCCTCGATCGAGCGCCAGACCATCTATGTCTTCCATGCGCGTCACGCCGAGCGTTGGCGGCAAGGCCCGGTGCTGCTGGCGGGCGATGCAGCGCACATGATGCCGCCCTTTATGGGCCAGGGCCTCAATTCCTGCATGCGCGACGTATGGAACCTGGGCTGGAAGCTGGCGATCGACGCGCAGCGACGCGCGGACGGGCGGCTGCTCGACAGCTATGAGCAGGAGCGTCGCCCGCATGTGGAAAAGATGATCGAGACGTCGGTCACGGTGGCCGAGCTGGCGATGACCACCAGCTATGCGAAGGCCTGGGCGCGCAACCTTGCCTTTGCACTGGCCAGGAGCATCCCGTCAGTCCGGCGCTATATCAACGGCCAGTTCTTCAAACCCAAACCGGAAATAACGGACGGGCTCTTCGTCGCGCCCGCCGGTCCCCGGGGCCTAGTCGGCAAGATGCTGCCCCAGCCCAGACTGAGCGACGGGCGGCTGCTCGATGAAGATTTGGGAAGCGGCTTCGCCCTGCTCGGGGTGGGGTTTTCGCCGGCGCCGCGCCATCCGCTCTGGAGGCGGCTGGGCGCGCGGGCCGTACGTTTAGACCCGCAGGGTTGCTCGACGCCGGACATCTTCGAGCCGCTCGGGGGCAAGCTCCTGGTCGTGCGGCCTGACCGCTACGTCGCCGCGGTGTTCGACCCGGCCGACGAGGACGTCGCCGCCCAAGCCTTGTCCGAGTTGATGGGCGTGAGCGTCCCAAGCCTTGAGGCCGCCCAATGACGCAAGCCCGCGTAACGGTTCTGATCGTCGGCGCAGGCCCGGTTGGCCTGACCTTGGCCAATCTGCTCGGCGAGGCGGGCGTTGAAACGGTCATCATCGAAGCCAACGCAGCCACATCGGATACGCCCAGGGCCATCCTGATCGACGACGAGTCCTTCCGGACCTTTCAAGCCATCGGCCTAGCCGACGAGATCCGCGAGGCCGTCGTCTATGGCACGGGCGCGCGTTACTATTCGGCCGCAGGGCGCCTTCTGGCGGCCGTGCGTCCGATGGTCGGGGCCTACGGCTTCCCCAAGCGCTCGGCCTTCGACCAGCCCGCCCTGGAGATGATCCTGCGCGCAGCGCTCGGTCGCCATGACTGCGTGACGGAGCGCTTCTCCACCCGGCTGACCGCCCTCACCCGCCACGGCGAGGGCGAGATCGCGTCGTTGGAAGGTCCGACCGGGCCAATGCGTATCGAGGCCGACTGGGTCATCGGCTGCGATGGCGGCCGCTCGACGGTGCGGACCCTGAGCGGCATCGAGATGCGCGGCGACAGTTTCGCCGAACCTTGGCTCATCGTCGACACCGCCAATGACCCGGACGACAGCCGCTTCACCAAGTTCATTTGCGATGCGGCGCGCCCGGCGGTCTCGGTCCCTGCCCCCCGCGGCGGACGTCGCTATGAATTCATGCTGCTGCCGGGCGAAAAGGCCGACGCCATGCTGGCGCCAGACTCCGTGGCGGCGCTTACCCGTCCCTATCGAGACCTGGACGGCGCCGACATCGTGCGCAAGACCGTCTACACGTTCCACGCCCTGACCGCGCAGCGCTTTCGCGACGGCCGGCGGCTGCTGCTTGGCGACGCCGCGCACATGATGCCGCCATTCGCCGGACAGGGCATGAACAGCGGCATCCGCGACGCGCACAATGTGGCCTGGAAACTGGCGCTGTGCGCGGCCGGAGACGCTGGCCCCGCCTTGCTCGATAGCTATGAGGCCGAGCGGCGCCCTCATGTCGAAGCGATGATCGCGCTGTCGGTGCGCCTTGGCCAAATCGTCATGTCGCGTTCGCGCGTGGGTTCTTGGGCGCGCGACGCCATTTTCACAGCTTTGTCCTTAGCGCCGGCCGCACGGGAATGGGTTGCGACCATGCGATGGAAGCCGCCGCCACGGTATGGCGCTGGCTGCCTCGACCAGGCCATCGTCGGGGCGGTTGGCGCAATGCTCCCCCAGCCGCTCGTGGCGTCCGGCGACGGAAGTCTGGTGCTGCTCGATACGCGGCTTGGCCCCGGCTTCACCTTGCTTTCGGCGGACCCAGCGGCGCTGGACGGTTTGTCCAGCCCGCTTTGGGATCGGCTCCGGGCCAAACGCCTAGTCGTCCTTGCCGGCGATCGCACGCCGCGCAGTGCCTCGGCCGTGGGGGACCGCGGCGACGTGCTCGCTCAGGTTCTGGCTCAACATCCCGGACAGGTCTTGGTCGTGCGACCGGACCGCTACGTGGCGGGCGCCTTTCATCCCATGGACGAAAGCGCATTCGCCGATCGCTTCCGCGCGCGTCTTGGCCAACCGGCGTCCAACGCCCGACGCTCCGCCTAAACTCTAGAGAGGACCCCCATGATCATCGACTTCCAGCACCACTACACCCCGCCCGAACTGCTGAACCATCCCAAGATCGCCAACATGGCCATCAACAAGGCCGGCAAGGCTCCCAAATACTTCATGCCGCCAGCGCTCACCGATTTGGACGAGCAGGTTCGGGCCATGGATTACGCCGGCATCGACATGGCCGTGTTGACCTGTGGCCTGGGTATGGACGGGGCGGATCTTGAGATCTGCCAGATGGTCAACGACGCCATGGCGGCCGCCATCCGTCGCCACCCCACCCGCTTTACGATGCTCGGCCACGCGCCTGCGCTGGACTCGGCCGGAGCCCCTGCCGAGCTTGAGCGGTGCGTGAACGAGTACGGCGTGGTTGGCTGTGTGACCATCTCGGAAGTCGACGGCCTGCCGCTGGACGATCCGGCGTTCGATCCCTACTGGGCCGCCTGCGAACGCTTGGGCCTGTATGTCTTCGTGCACCCGGCCCTGCGGCCGAATGTGGGCCCACAATTGGACCGTTACGACCTCGTGCGCTCGGTGGGCCGCGAGTACAGCCTGGCCACCACCGCGCTTCGCATGGTGATCGGCGGCACGTTTGATCGCTTCCCGAATTTGAAGGTTCAGTTCGGCCATTTGGCGGGCAATGTCGCGGTGCATCTTGAGCGCGTGCGCGGCTTCACCAAGCGCGAGAACTGGGGAATGGTTGGCGACCCGGTCCACGGGATCCTGCCGCAAAAGCCGCTCCAGTATTATCTGGAGAACAATCTGTGGTTCGATACGGCCGGCATCTTCGGTTCGCTCAACGCCGTGCGCGCGACCCTGGGCGAAATCCCCGCCTCGCGCGTGGTGTTTGGCACCGACTACCCGCTCGAAATCCGGACCGATGAGGATCTCAAGCGCTTCATCGACGGGCTCAAGGCGATGGGCGCGGATGGCGAGGCCATCCTCAGCGGCTCCCACAGCGCCTTGATCCCGAACCGTCAGCCAGCGGCCGCCTGATGAAGCTCGACGAAGCATTTTATGATGTCGGGGGGGTGAGGCTCCCCCGGCCGTTTCATCTGCGCCGCCTTGGCCATTACGGGCTCAACGTCGCCGATCTCGAAGCCAATCTGGTGTTTTACCGTGACACCTTAGGCTTTGCGGTTTCGGACATTTTGGACTTCCGCACCAAGACTTCCGACCCCGACCGCCTAGCCGCCCTTGGCGACACGCGCGGCTTTTTCATGCGCCACGGCGGCGATCATCATAGTTTTGTGCTGTTCAACGGCGCGGTGTTCCATGGACTGGGCCGCACGGCGCGTATGGGCAAGGAGGTCTCTTCGAACCAGATCACCTTCCAGGTCGGCTCTCTGCAGGAAGTTGTCGATGCGGTGGGATGGATCCAGGAAAAGGGCCTACCGTTGCATCGCTCTGGCCGCGATGTGCCCGGCTCCAATTGGCATAGCTATTTCTACGATCCCGACGGCCACATCATCGAGCTCTATTACGGGATGGAGCAGATCGGCTGGGACGGCGTCTCAAAGCCCAAGGGCGTGCATGCCCAAGAGTTTCGGGAGGCGCCGCAGCTGCCCCAACGCCCGGAATTCGAGGAGGTCGATCAGGCGCTTGCGAGCGGCTATGCGCTCGCCTCAGGCTATCGTCATCGCGAAGCCCTTCCCGTCATCCATGAGGTCGAGGGAGTCCGCCTGGCGCGCCCCTTCAAGATCACCGGCATTGGTCCGCTTCGATTGTTCGTCAGCGACCTTGAGGCGTCGATCGCCTTCTGGTCTGGACGCATGGGCCTGACCCTTACCGATCGGACCGATCGAGCGGCCTTTTTCCGTTGCGCGGCCGAACACCACACGCTCGCGGTTTACGATATGGCGCTGCGCTCTGAGCTGCCGGTGCGACAGGACGACACCCATCTGAGCTTCGGCGTCCGGGTTGGCGGCTATGCTCAGCTGCGCGCGGCGCGCGACTGGCTCTCGTCCCGCGGCGTAGAGATGGTCGAGATGCCCCCCTGGCTGCGGCCGGGGATCGACCGGACGATCTATGCCCGCTCCCCGCACGGTCACCTGATCGAGCTCTACTGGCATATGGATCCTGCAGGCGGCCAAACCACGCCGCCCGCGCAAGATTGGCCTGAGACGATCGCTGCGCCGACGAGCCTTTTTGCGGGGGAGCCGTTCCTAGGGCCCTGGGGATGAGATCGGCCGGCTTGTCGTCACCGCACCATTCAATCAAACGGTTGGTTTCCGATTGACAGGTTACAATGCCTCCCGCATGTCGAATGTCCCGGTTTTGCGGTGGATCAAGGCGTAGCGCATGGCACCAACATCGTCGCGGGCGTCAGGCGGACGCCGTCTTGCCAAGGGCGGACCACAGGCCGACGCTTCGACCGTGACCGAAGAACCCGTCGCCGGCGACACCCGCCAGCGCCTGATCGAGGCCGCCGCGCGCCACTTCGCCGAGTTCGGATTTGAAGGCGCCAGCCTGCGCGCCATCCAGCAGGAGATCGGCGTCAATCCCGCGACCGCCCATTATCATTTCGGTTCCAAGCTGGCCGTGTACGAAGCCATCGTGGAGTCCTACTTCAGCCGCATACAGGCCGATCGTAAGCAGCGCTATGAGGGGCTGGACGCTTCCCTGCGCGGTCGCGCGCGGCTGGACGCGCTGCTGGAGGCCTATGTCACGCCGCATCTCGAGGTGATCGCCAGCGAGGCTGGGGAGGCCTATGGTCGGCTGATCGCTCGCAAGGTGGTGGAAATCAACCGCCAGGGCCCTGACCTGATTGGCGACCTGCAGCCGTTGCGCGATCGCTTTGTCGCCGATCTGAGCAGGCTCTTTCCCGAAGCCAGCCGCGTTCAGATCGCAAGGTGCCTGTCGTTCGTGATCATCATGATGGTCACCCTGCCCTACGATCAATCCTACCTGGCCATGACGGGACGCAGCGCGCGCAACGAGCCGGTGTCGGCCTGGATAGCGTCGATCATCACCTTCGCAGCCGCCGGCTTCATCGAAGCTTGTGGTCCGCTAGCCGACACTTAGTCCGCATCCGATCGACGAGCCTGACGGCTCGCACGCTCGTCAAATTGGGCGACCGGGGCCTTAACACTAGGACGTCCGACGCTTGACGCGACGGCGCGCTTGAAAAGTTCCCCACCCTGTGTCAATCAGTCGATTGATATAATCCAATAAGCGGGACTTAGCCCGACAGGATCATATGGGGAGGCAAGGATGACACTACGCGACGCCACGCGTCCGACTCGGCTTTGCGGTCTGCGGGCGCTTCTGCTCTCGGGCGCGGCCTTCATGACATACTCTGGCTCCGCTCTGGCCCAGACCGCAGCGCCACCTGCCGCGCCTCCCCAAAGCCCCGCAGCCCCGATCGCTGCCGCCGACAATAGCTACGTTTTGGACGACATCGTCGTGACCGCGCAGCGTCGCGAGACCCGCATCCAGACAACGCCGGTGGCGATCACTGCTGTCGACAGCGCGGCGATCGAGCGCCTGGGCGTCACTCACGTCGACGACCTGGCAAAGTTTGCGCCGGGTATAACCGTGCCCGCCCCCACGTTCAACGGGACCGCCGCGCCGACCATTCGCGGCATCGGCTTTGTGAGCGCCCTGTCGTCGACAAGCTCGCCTGTCGCCTTCTATGTCGATGGCCAGTTCATGGACCGGCCCTACGGCGTCTACGCCAAACTGTTCGACATCGAGCGCATCGAGGTCTTGCGCGGGCCCCAGGGCGTTCTGTTCGGTCGCAACGCCACCGCCGGCGCCGTGCGCATCGAGCACGCTCTGCCCGGCGACAGCCTCGCGGTGCTGGGCCGACTGGCCTATAGCAGCTTCAATACCCGCGAGGCGCAGTTGTCGGTGCGCGGCCCCGTCAGCGACACTCTCTCCCTCGGCGTCGCGGCCGACTATGGCGACTCCGACGGCTACGGACGCAATGTCACGCTAGGGCGGGACATCTTCGGCTTCTCGGTGCGCGGGGTCCGCGGCTCGTTGGTCTGGAAGCCCACGGATGCGGCTCGCCTGGTCTTGCGCGCCGGACACGCCAAGGAGGATACGACCGTCGGCTACAAGAACCTCGTCGGCTGGGCCAGCCAACGCGACGCGATCTTCAATGATCCCAGCCTTGGTCCGAACGCGGTGCGCAACGACTTCCCGGGCTTTAACCATCGCGTCTCCAATGAGGCGTCGGCGGAATTCGAATATAAGTTCCCCGTTCTCACCCTAACGGCCTTGGCCGGCTACAATGACTATGACTACGTGGCTCAGACCGATCAGGACGGCACGGCCAACCGGGTGTCGGAGAGCTTCTACAAAGCCGCCTACAAGGGCTATTCGGGCGAGGTGCGCGTTTCCTCCACTTCGTTCTCGCGCGTCCGCATCGATGCTGGTCTTTACTACTTGCATGACGCCCCCGATGGCGGCGGCAGCGAGCTGCGGATCTTCAATCCCGCGGGTGTGCGCGTCTCGGGCTATGGGGGGCCGCTCGAGAAGTCGACGACCAACGCCTACGCCGCCTTCGCTCATGCGGGCTACGACGTGACGAGCCGGCTGACGCTGCGCGCGGGCTTGCGCTACAGCTCCGAAAAAAAGCACTACCAGATCAACTCGCGGATCTATGCGCCAACCGCGCCAGGAGGCTCCACGCTCTTCACTACCGACACGAGCAAGCGTTGGGAGGCGGCCACGCCGCTGGTAGGGTTCGACTTCAAGCTTAACGAAGGCGTCTTCCTCTACGGCACGGCTTCCCGCGGCTTCAAGAGCGGCGGTTTCAACTTCCCGGACGGCGCGCCCTTCAATCCGGAATCGGTGTGGAACTACGAGCTGGGCGCCAAGACCGACCTGGCCGAACGTCGCGTGCGCCTGAACCTAGCCGCCTTCCACACCGACTACAAGGATCTGCAAGTCGCTCTGAACCTGCCGGGCGGGCGCGTATCGCTACGCAACGCGGCCACCGCGACGATCTATGGCCTGGAAGCCGAAACCACGGTGATTCCGTTCGAAGGCCTGCGGCTGAGCGGTACGCTGGCCTATCTCCACGCCGAGTTCGACGATTACCAGTTCAGCGCGACGGCTAATCTTAAGGGCTCAACGCTGGAGCGGGCGCCACGATGGAAGGGGAGCTTCGTCGCCGAATACACCGTGCCTACGAGCCTTGGAAAACTGCTGCTCCAAGGCTCCTACACCTATGAGGACAAGATCGCCTTCAATGCCGTGCCCGAGCCCGAGCGCAGCAACTACTATGTGCGTCCTAGCGCCACGAGCCTGGATGCTCGCGCCGAGCTCGCCCTCTCCACCCAGTGGAAGGTATCGGTGTGGGGCCGCAACCTGGACAACGATCGCTACTACGCCTCGGTTGGACGGCTGGGCGGCGGCGCCTGGGCCGCGTCAGTGGTGAACGCTCCGCGATCCTTCGGCGCCGAGCTGGCCTACCGCTACTGAGGTCCGACAGACGACAGACGACAGACTCAGGCCCGGGCTTGGCGCCCGGGCCTTTTTTGTGTCCGCCTGCCCGTGGAGCCGTCTATCCGATCGCGTTAGGCGACCGATCTCAAAGGCCTAAAGCCGTCACGCCGCGTGGCCCTTTGAGCTCGCCATTGTCGGCGAAGCGGCACAGCGCCTCACCCGGCTGCCTGCGGACGCGCCCGCCCGGGGGCGTGCCAACACGTGGTGCGATCGCCTCAGGCGCCGCCAGCATTAAAAGGGTGTCCGGGCGCGATCGCGCCGAGGCTGGCGATCGAGGATGCGCTCGGCCCAGGCGGGGTGTGCGCGAGCTCTCGCCTAACGAGGAGGCTTGAGGCTTTTGAGGGCCTGCTCGAATGCCTCGTCGCTGATCTCCGAGCGCGCCACCAGCAAGCTACAGTCGATGTTGTCGACGATGTAGACGCCAGACGCGCCAGACCACCAGCGCTCCAGAAAGCTTTGTCGGCGGTGACCAACGACGACGAGGTCGGCCTTCACCTCATTGGCGTACAAGCTTATCTGTTGGGCCGGGTCGCCGGTGACGACCTTGCCACGCGCCTCGAACCCCAGCTGGCGCAGCCTCGCGAGGCTTTCCTGTAATACAGCTTCATAGGCTTCACGGTGACGATGGGCGGCGCCGGCCTGGACGCCTTCAGCGATCGCCACGCCGGCCCCTTCGACGGTCACGGACAGAAGAAAGACCTCCGCCGCGCAGACCTTGGCCAGGAGAACACCTTCGCGCAGCGCGCGCCGGCCCTCCAGGGTGCTGTCGAAAGCCAGCACGATCTTCTTGTACATGGTCTTGCCCTTGGCCTTGGCGGCCTCTTCTCGATTTTCCCGGGCCCACCGATCCAGAGCCAGGGTATGCCCGCAGCCAAGGTCACTTCGGCCCTGAGGCCCCTTTTCCGACGCCGCTCAGTCAAGCGGCGGGCGCGACCTTCTGGCCGGCGCGAACCCATAAGGGCGGCGCGGTCTGAGCATGATGCGCGAACGCCTCGACCATCCACGGAAACGCCCGCGGCGAGGTCAGGTCGTGGCCCATCCCCTCAATGGTGAGCAGACGCGCGCCGGGAATGGCGCGCACGGTGGAGAGGCCGCCCGAATAGCGCAGCAGCGGGTCATCGGAGCCATGGATGACCAGGGTCGGGGCGGTGATCGTCTGTGCGGGCACAGGGAGGGACGCATAGACGGCTTGAACCAAGCGATGAGCGTCACCTGTCTGCTCTCCGCGGTCGAGCATCACCGACGCATAGGCGCGAACGAACTCCTCGTTGACGGGATAGCGAGGGCCCGAGACGTAGTTGGTGAAGGAGTCCACCATGCGGTCGATCCAGCCCTGGCGGTCTGTCGGGGCCGGCTTTTCCCGCAACGCCATGACGCGACCATCAGGCTTATCCAGCATGGGGTCGGTGCGGAAATCGCCGGTGGTGCTCATCATCGAAATCAGCGAAATCACCCGATGCGGATGCCGAAGGGCCGCATACTGGGCGAAGACGCCGCCGGCGGAGATGCCGGCCACGTGGGCTTGCTCAATGCCTAGGGCGTCGAGCAGGCCGATCGCGTCATCGCCGAGGTCCGCGCCATTAAAGGACTGGTCTGCCGGAATGCGCGCCGAAAGGCCGGTATCGCGCTGGTCGAACCGGATCACCTGAAAGCCTCGCTCGGCGAGCATCTCGCAGAAGCAGACGTTCCAAGCCATGGCCTGGCCGTGGGCGCCGGTGATCAGCAGGAATGCCGGGTCGGTTGGCTCGCCGATCCGGTCGTACCAGAGGTCGACGCCGTTGGCTTTTGCAATACCGCTAGCCATGTTTGATCCTCAAAGCGATGCTGAAGGCGTGCGCGCGCTGGCGCGGGAGGGCCGCTGCGCCATGAAAATGATCAGCGCCCCGGCCAGGGCAGTCGCGGCGAAGAGCAGCCCCGGGCGGCTGAAGTCGTTTCCTGGTCCCATCAACAGGCCGCTGGCCGCGCCCCCGAGAAATGTGCCCAGATTACCGATGGCCGCGATCGCTCCGATCCCGGCGGCCATGCCCCGCCCGGACAGGAATCGCGGCGGCAGGGTCCAGAAGACCGGCAGCGCGCCGGTGAGCCCGACATAGCCCACCATCATCGCCAGCACGCGCAGGCCAAGCGGCAAGTCCAAGGCCGAAACGCCAAAACCGACCGCACCAACGAGAAGCGGCGCCACCACGTGCCAGGTCCGCTCGCCAGTGCGATCGGAATTGCGGGCCGATATCAGCATCGCCGCCACGCTGACGACGAAAGGTATCGCCGCGAGCAGGCCAATCGTCGTGACGCCATACCCCATCTGCTTGAGAAGCGTGGGCAACCAGAGGTTCAAGTTGGGTAGTCCCATGCCAAACAGCATAAAGGCCACCGCCAGCGTCCAAGTCATCGGCATGGACAGGGCCGCGCGAAACTCGCTCCAGTTGGTGACGTGAGGTCTGGGCTCGGCGGAGCCAAACTGTGATTTCAGCCATTGCCGCTCGGCTTGCGGCAGCCATTTGGCCTCGTTGGGGCCTTCGGCTAGCTTGAAGAAGATGACGATGCCGAGCACCACGGCCGGCGCGCCTTCCAGCAGGAAAAGCCACTGCCAGCCAGCTAGGCCCAGGCGTCCATCCAGCGGAAGGATAGCCGCCGCCAAAGGCCCGCTGACGGCCGACGACAATGGCACCGACAGAACGATCAGGCTTGAGACACGCGCCCTATATCGGTCGGGGAACCATTGGCTGAGAAAGTAGATCGCGCCCGGCGCGAATCCAGCTTCGGCGATCCCGAGCAGCAGGCGAAGCCCGATGAAGGTTCGCGGCCCTTGGACGCACGCCAGGAGCATCACGATCAGCCCCCAGGTGACCATGATGCGCGCCAGCCATCGCCGCGCGCCGACGGTCGCCAGGAACATGTTGCTGGGCAGCTCGAACAGAAAGAATCCCAGGAAGAAAATGCTGCTGCCGATGGCGTAGGTGGCGTGGGTCAGGCCGATGTCGGCGTTCATCGACAGCGCGGCGAAGCCGACGTTGAACCGGTCGACGCCAGCGATCAGCGCCGCGGCGAACAGCAAGGGCAGCAAGCGCCAGGAAATGCGTGAGATCGTGCGCCGTCCAAGGTCTGCATCGTCGCTTGCATCGACCGGCATGGCGGAAGCCGGCGCGTATCGGTCAAGCATCAGGTCAGCTCCATCAAGCGATTGGCGACGCTGGCGCCTTCGGCGGCGCGGCGGGCGATGTAGTCGCCGAGAGCGGCGCGATAGGGCGCAGGCTCGAAGTTCAGGATCGCGCTTGAGAGGCTCGGACGCTGCGCGATCGCCTCATACCAGGCTCCTACGGCGGGCCAGCGGTCCCACGGCCAGGCCATCGACTGCAGGCGGTGGACCGTAGGGGCCCAGGCGATGTCGGCGAGCCCGAGGCTGGCTCCCTCCAGCCATGTGCCCGGAGCCAGCGCCGCCTGCAGAAGGTCTAGGGCCTGACGCATTTCCAAGAGGCTCTTGGACACGCGACCGGTCCAATCTGCATCCTGCGCGGCATAGCTCCTCAGGAACGGACCGGCGTCTGGGTTGGGAGAGGCCTGGACGTAGGCCTCGATGTCCTCGCTCGAACGCATTTGAGCGCGAAAGACAAATTCGTGGGTGAGCACGCGCAGCGGCTCGACTGCGCCGTCGGCCGCCTCGCGAAGCGCCAGAGAGCGTCCGACGTCGGGTCCGACAAGAGGCGGGTTAGGATAATGGGTCTCGAGATAGGCGAGGATG
This sequence comes from Caulobacter sp. FV1ye6ST, assembly GCF_058681225.1. Taxonomy (NCBI): domain Bacteria; kingdom Pseudomonadati; phylum Pseudomonadota; class Alphaproteobacteria; order Caulobacterales; family Caulobacteraceae; genus Caulobacter; species Caulobacter sp. FV1ye6ST. The sequence goes on along the minus strand of NZ_CM178733.1, from coordinate 390,460 downwards.
TCGACAGACTCGATGACGCGTTCGCCATCGCGCACGAGCGCCGGCACTAGGCCGCGGGGGTTTATCGCCAGATAGTCGGGCTGCAACTGGGCTAGGCTACGCAGATCGACGATGTGGCTTTCGTAGGCCAGGCCCTTTTCGGCCAGGGCCATCCGCACGCGCTGCGAACAGCTTGACGGGCCGTAGTGGAAGAGATGCAAGCCCTCCAAAGCGGAGGCCGGGAGCGCGCGCTCAAGGATCGGCATGTCAGATCTCGCTCTTGAAAAGCCGCGGCGCGCGTTGGCGCGCGGAGGTTGTCACGGTCTCCTCCACCTCAGGGCGCCTCGAAGGCGACGGGATCGGCGGCGGGCCAGCCCGTCGCCCCCACGCGCCGCAAGTCTGTCTGCAGAACCGTCTCGGGGGCCGCGCCGGGTGTGAGGCGTTCGCCGCGCTCCTGCCAGCGCCCCTCCCCCAGTGTGACGGTCACGCGCAGAAGGCCGCCGCTCGGATCGGGCCGCTCGAAGACGTAGCCATCCGGTGTGAGCCTGATTGTGGTGGTGACCACGTAGCCGCGGCCGTAGGCGCGAAAGCCGTAAACGTCGGCGATCGGATCATAGGAGATGATCGACATCAGATTGTAGGCGAGCGAGCCGTTCGGCAGATATCCTCGCCCCTCAAGCATCATGGTCGCGCCGTCGAGCATCGGTCCGACGCGATGAGCCCCGATCGTTCGCAGCACGCTTCCGTCGGGTCCAGTCTGTACGGTCGTCCCGCGCCAGACGCCCATCAACGGCGCGAAGTGCTTCAGCGCCGCCTTCTGGGCCGAAATGAGTTCGGCCGAGCTGCGCGCCGGGGCGGCCGGGCTTGCGACCACGGGGGCTTTGGCGTTCCCACCGTCAAGGGCGGGGCCTGACGCGAGCATCATCATCAAGCCTATTAAGCTGCTAGCGGCCGTCATCGCCCCCCCTTGCTCACTCCAGCGAGCCATTATCGTTGCCTGGACGATATTCAATCAACTGATTGATTGTCAATCGGCAAAGTGTGGCTTGGTTCCGCGTGCGACCTGCGTCGCTCTGGACCCACCACCGTCAAGGCTTTGCTGAGCCCTCACCCCAGACTCTGTCGGCAGGTTCATGGCCCCTCGCGACGGGACACGCCTGTGCATCCTTCCGGGGCGCCAGGCGCCCATCCGGTCAGATATTTGCGCGACAAGCTTACCCATCCTGGGTGCAGGGTCGTTGGAGCCCTTCATCACCGGGCTCTGCGGTGCTGGCAAAACGAGGAGGAATCGAACGGCCGACGGCGAGGGCCAACTGTCCACCGGCGGGCGATCAGATCCTATTTTATAGGATAATTGGCCGCCGGTGGCCACTTGCCGGAGCAGCCCACTGATGGCGCTGGAGGCCGAAGCTTCATGCCGGCGGTTGAACCCGCAGCGCGCTAGCAGGTCAGGCTATGGGACCGAGGACATGCCGCCAACTAAGGTCGCGGATACAAATCGGCTTGGCTAGCAAGCCTCTACAGACTGGAGATGCCCTTCGGCAGGGAGTTGCCAGCCTTCCAAATGGAATGGATAGCCGTCGAGTCTTCATAAAGTAGGCTGAGGTCCTCCAAAGGATTCCCGTCGAGGACCAGAAGGTCGGCGAACGCGCCCGGGACGATGCACCCAAGTTCGCCCTGCATGCCGAGGATCTCGGCATTGATTGCGGTCGCCGAATTGAGCACCTGGAAGGGCGTTTCCACTTGTCCGCGCAGTCGAAATTCATCGCGCTGATGGCGGTGCATCGGCCCCAGGAGGTCGGTGCCAAACCCGAGTTTAACACCGGCCTCGCGACAGATCCGCACCGCCTCAAGCCCATGACTGTAGACGTCGTCCAGCTTGTCCAACAGATGCTTGGGCGCGCCGTCCTCGAGACCGCTGCGCCTGAACGCTTCGTACGTCGCCAAGGTTGGCACGACATAAGCGAAAGCTTCCGCGACGGCCTTGGCCGCTTCTCGATCGATCAGGTTCGCGTGTTCGATCGTTCGGACGCCAAGGCGCACGGCCCGAATGATGGTCTCCGCAGTGTAGGCGTGGGCGGCGACATAGACCCGACGTCGCCGGGCTTCATCAACGACGACCGCGATTTCTTCCTCCGAAAACTGCGCCATCCATATGGGATCGCTGGGCGAGGCGATGCCACCCGACACGAAGATCTTCAGGTGATGGGCACCCTTGCGCAGCGCTTCGCGGGCGGCAAGTCGCATCGCATCAACACCATCGACGCGCTCGGCGATCAGGCCGTGACCCGCGCAGCCGCATAGCGACTCCGTTTCATGGGGCGCGCGAGCATCGCCATGGCCGCCTGTTTGGCTGAAGGCGCGGCCACAGTAGAAGAGACGCGGGCCTTCGAACCAGCCCTCCTCCAAGGCGCGCCACAGGCCATAGTCGGCGCCGCCGACATCACGGACCGTGGTGAACCCGCGGCTCAGGGCGCCCTCCATGACCGCGCGGCCTGTCTGGGCCACGTAGGTCGGCGGCATCTTTTCCAAGGCGACGAGATCGGCCCGCGACGCGTAGGCGTGGAAGTGAGCGTCGATCAGACCCGGCATCACCGTTCGGCCTTCCAGATCGAGCGTCACATCAGCGTTTGCGGCCTCTCCGAAAGGCAGGATCGAGACGATACGATCGTGCTCGATCAGCAGCGAGGCTGGGCCGCTCAAAGTATCGTTCAGGCCATCGAAAATGCGGACGTTACTAAGCAGCGTACGGGTCATGGATGATCCTTGAGGAAATCGTCGCCGCGCCGCTCGCATCCGCGACCGGTGCATTGGCATATCGGGCTAGTAGTTGATCCAGACGGTCTGGCGTCGCAGATAGCTTTTAAGCCCCTCCACGCCGCCTTCGACGCCTTGGCCAGATGCGCCGGCGGGCTCTAGCGAGAAGCCATGGCCCGCGCCCTCACCGCTGGGCGCAGCGGCGTTTAGCAACACCGAGGAGCGGATGCCGTCCGACAGCGTCAATCCCGTCGCTAGGTCGGCACTCCAGACGTAAGCGAGCAAACCGTAGTCGGTGCCGTTGGCCAGACGGATCGCCTCGTCGACGTCCTTGAAGGTCAAGACGCTGAGCACCGGGCCAAAGACTTCTTCGCGCCAGATCTCATCGTCAGGCGAGCGTACGCGCACCACCGTGGGACGCACGAAGCAGCCCTCTGGCAGGTCCGGGCCGCCGGAGATCACCGTCGCCCCCGCTTGGCGCGCGCGCTCGATCAATCCGAGCACCCGCTCGCGTTGCCCCGTCGAACATAGCGGTCCGAACGTCACGCCAGCGGAGCTGGGATCGCCGGGCTTGATGTTTTCGAAACCGAGCACGATCGCCTCGATGAGACGCTCAGCGATCGCCTCGTGGACGATCAGCCGGGAACCAACGCTGCAGATTTGCCCCTGGTTGGTTACAATCGCGCCACCCACGATCGCCGCTACGACTGTCAGATCGACGCCGTCACCCATAACGACGTGGGGCGATTTACCACCACATTCGGCCAGGACGGGCCGCATGTTCGAGCGCGCGGCGTCAGCCACTACGAGCCTGCCCACCTCCGTGGAACCCGTGAACGCGGTCATGTCGACATCGGGGTGGACGCTGAGCGCCTTGCCGACAATCTCGCCTAGGCCATGCACGATGTTGAGTACGCCGGGCGGCAGGCCGGCCTCGAGCGCCAGGCGCGCCAGTTCCTGGGCGGACCGAGGCGAAAGCTCCGAGGGCTTGAGCACCACGGTGTTGCCCGCTGCGAGGGCTGGCGCGATTTTCAGGAGCGCGTTGAAGGTTGGAAAATTCCACGGCGTGATCGCGCCGACGACCCCGTGGGGCGCCCAGCGCTGAACGACAAGACTGCGCTGAGCGCTCGGCAGGGTATCGCCGAACACCTTGTCGATCGCTTCGGCGTTGAAGCGCAAAAGGTCGGCGGCGGACCGCGCGCTATAGGCCGCCAGGCCGGCGGGCTTTCCCATATCGCCAGCGTCGAGTTGGTCAAGCGTCTCGGCCCGCGACGTGATGAGGTCAGCCCATTTGCGCAGGACAGACTTGCGCCAGGATGGCGCCTGGCGCGACCATCTTCCGTCCTCGAAAGCTAGCCGCGCCACCGCTACCGCGACGTCGATGTCGCCCGCATCGCCGCGGGGGATCTCGCAGGCCACAGATCCGTCATAGGGGTTGATGACCGCAATGCGCTGGGCTGTCTTGGACGCACGTTCGCAGCCGTCAACGAAGTGGCCTAGACAGGCGATGGGGGACTCTTTGTTCAGGGCGTTCACCTTGCGGCTCCAAAAGCAGTCACCGCCTTAGGCGGCGGAACTCGATCGTTGCGTGATCATGAGGTCGACGGCGCCGCGCAGCGCGTCGAGCGGCGTCGAGCCGAGCGCCAAAATGGCGTCGTGGAAATCGCGGACGTCGAACCGCGCCCCTAGGACGTCTTCCGCCTTGCGGCGGCAGTCTCGGATGCAGGCTTGGCCCAGATAGTACGAGAGCGCCTGGCCGGGCCATGAGATGTACCGGTCGATCTCAGAGACGATCTCATGGGCCGGGAGGATTGTGTTTTCGGCCAGGAAGGCGATCGCCTCATCGCGGCTCCAACCGAGCCAATGGATCCCCGTATCGACGACGAGGCGCGCGGCGCGCCAGACCTGGTAGCCGAGCATGCCGAACCGTTCGTAGGGCGTCTCATAGATCCCCATTTCGAGACCCAGCTCTTCGCAATAGAGGGCCCACCCTTCGGCGTAGGCGGGCAGGTAGGTGAGGCGTCGGAACGCGGGGAGCGCCTCGTCTTCCATCGCCACGGCAATCTGAAACGCATGCCCAGGGGCCGACTCGTGCAGGGTCAGCGCTGGCAGGCTGTAGAGGGGCCGCGTCGTCGGCTGGTAGGTGTTGAGCAGATAGAGACCAGGGCCGCCTCGGCCGGCGGTGTAGTAGGGCGCGATCTCAGCCGGGACCGGCTTGATTGCAAACCGGGCGCGGGGAAGCTTCCCGAAGAAGGCTGGGGCGACGGCGTCAAACTTCTTGGCGATCCAAGCAGCCCGCATCAGAAGCTCGTCTTCAGTGCGCGCGTAGAAGTGCGGATCGGTCCGTAGATACTCGACGAACGAAGGCAGCGCGCCCTGGTGGCCGGTCTCCGCGATCGCCTCCGCCATTTCCGCGCGCAGCCGGGCCACTTCCTCAAGCCCGTAGGCGTGGATCGCCTCGGGCGCACGGTTGTCTGTCGTGTGTTCGCGGATCTTGGATTGGTAGTAGGCGCGGCCTTCGGGCAGGTCAGCGGCGGCGATGGTTTGGCGGCAGTTGGGGCGGTACTCGTCGGTAAAGAACCGCAAAAGCTCCCGATGGGCCGGGATGACCGCCTCCTCGATGACCTGGATAGCCTCTTGGGCCAAGGCCTCGTCACCGGCCGGCACGGGCCGGAACGGGGCGAAGTAGAGGCTGTCGATGGCCGGGGTCTCGGCAACGACAGCGATCGCACTTTCACGGCCAACCAAGGTCGCGCGAGGCGGGGTGAAGCCGCGAGCGAGACCCGCACGCATGTTCTGCGTCATTTCGGCGAAGTAGCGCGGGAGGTCGCGCATCTGCTCGATCCACCGCACGCGATCCTCGCGCCGAGGCATGGGCCTGCGCGCGATGGCGGCGGTCTCGCTCCAGAAGGCGGAGTCCGAATTGAGCGGCATTTCGAAATCCCGCCAGACCTGGCGGTCGATCAAGGTGGCGATCTGGGCGCGATACACTTGGTAGTCGACGAGCTCTCGCCGCCCCAGCGCGGTCGTGTCTAGGGCTTCAAGCTCTGCGTCGACGCGCCGCCAGCGCTCGAGCCGCGCGGCTTGGGCCTCCAGACCGGCGTCCGGCAGGCTCCGATAGAGGGGGCGGCCCGGCTCGACGCCGACATCCAAACCCGTGACGTCGGCAAACTGGTCAAGGCGCCAGGCCCATTCGGCCTCGTGTATGGCCTTGAAGCGCTCAAGCGCCGTGAGATGGCGGTTCATGCGGCCGCCTTCGAGGCTGAGGCCTCAGTGAGGATATGAGCCAATTTCGTCCCGATCATCATGCAGGCGGCGTTGGTGTTGCCGCTGATCAGGTCGGGGAAGATCGAAGCGTCGGCGATCCAGACATTTCGAGAGCCGTTGAGTTTCAACGTGGGCGACACGACCGCGTTGGCGTCGCTGCCCATGCGACACGTGCCGGAGATGTGGTAGGCGACCTCGGTGTGGTTGCGCACGTACTGGCGCAACTGGTCCTCGGCTTGGACGTGGCTTCCCGGCGTCAGTTCCTGCTTAACCAACGCCGCGATGGGCGCGGCGGCCATGATCCGTCTGGCGATGCGAACGGCGTTGGCGAGGGCGGCCACGTCACGTTCGCCGCCGCCCAGAAGATTTGGAAACAACCGTGGCGGAGCCGTGGGATCTTTCGACGACAGGGCCAGGCTCCCCCTGCCGCCCGGATGGCTTAGGTTGGCGTAGAGCGTCACCGACGGGACCTTGAGCAACGGATCGGCATGGGTGACCGGATCCTGGATGCCCATCGGCAGGAAATGATATTGAATGTCCGGGTGAGCCAGGCCTGTGTCGCTTCTGACAAAGCCCGCCGCCTCGAAGACGCTGGCGAGCATGCCCTCGCGGCGAACGAGGAACTCGGCCACCTCGCCGAGGGACTGTCCAAGACCGCCGGTTAGGTTTCGCGATTGCGCCGTGGTCTCGAACACCAGACGCACCAGAGGATGCTCAAGCAGATTCTGCCCCACCTGCGGCGAGTGGATCGTAGAGCGGATGTCGAGCGCGTTGAGCGTCTCCCTGTCGCCGACGCCCGACAGCATCAACAGTTTCGGCGTGCCGACGGCGCCAGCGCTAAGGATGAAGCGATTGGCGCTAACGGCGACTTCGCGATCTTTCCTTCGACAGATCGCCTGACGGGCGACGCCGTCCTCGAAGACCAACCGCTCAACGTCGCACTCTGACCAGATCGTCACGTCCTTGCGGCCGCGCAGGCGACTGATGAAGGCGTCGGCCGCGCTGCAACGCAGGCCATTGCGCTGTGACAGTTGGGCTAGGCCGAAACCTTCCTGACTCTCGCCGTTGTAGTCGGGGTTGCCGGCGTATCCCGTCGCCGCGCTGGCTTCCAGGAAGGCTCGCGTCAGGGCGTGCGGTCGGCCGACTGTGCGAACGGACAACGGGCCGCCGTGGCCGCGCTCCGCGCCGGGACGGTCGCTGCTTTCGATCTCGCGAAACAGCGGTTCGACGTCAGACCAACTCCAGCCAGCGTTCTGCAAGCTGGCCCAACGATCGTAGTCGGAGGGCGCGCCGCGGACATACATCATGCCGTTGATGCTGCTGCTGCCGCCAAGAATGCGCCCGCGCGCCCAGCCCTCGCGGCGACCTTGGCGGCTGGGATCGGCTTCGGAAACGTAACCCCAGTCGAACCGTCCAACGGCTTCACGCACGAGGGCGGGCACCCGGGTCTGCATGGTCCGCACGTCGCGACCAGACTCGATCAACAGGATGCGTCCGGCCCCGCGCTCGGCCAATCCGTAGGCCGCCGCACAGCCGGCCGACCCGCCGCCAATGATCACGTAGTCGAAATGGAGTTCCGGGCTCATGCGCGATCTATCCTTGCGCTGCTGACGCGTCGTGATCGCCGCCGGCAAAGGTGGCGAAGGTCTCATGGGCCTTTTGGGTCGAGGAATGGGTGTAGGCGAACCTCAACCCTCCCGCGCCCCGCTCGCAAAGGATCGAGAAGCTCGAGGACAGAGCCTGCCCTTCCGGACTGGTGATGGTCGTGGTTCCGTCGGCCAGGACGAACCGCTCACAAAGCGCCACAGCCTTGTTGAGGTCGAACCGGATCGCCGCGTAGCCCGCGACGTGCAAGGCCGCGGTCGAGCGCAAATAGGCGTCGCGATCGACGAAGACCCCGTCGACGACGGCCGTGAAGGTGGCGACGTAGTGGTCCTCCATCCGGTCCATTCGCCCTGTGTTGAAGTCCAGCGCGAAGGCCGCCAGGTAGACGGTCACCCCCGCCGCCTCGTCGTGGTCCTGCTCGCGCATGTCGCCGCCTCGCCTCCCCGGCCCGCCTGGATGATGGTAGGGTGGCCAGTGTCGCGCGCCGCGCGTCCGCATGCGCGGCGCGCCGTCCGTTGGTTTTGTCAGGCCGTTCGCGGAGCCCGGCCGCGACTGCCTTGGATCCACATCGCGGCCACACCGCTAAGGGCCGGAATCTCGAAGAGCAGACTGACCCAAAGAATGTTTTTCAACTCCCCCTCCGGTCCAGCGCCTAGGGAGATGACCGCGCCGCCGAGCGTGGGCCCAACGGCGAAGGCGACCATCGCCAGCACGTAGAAGTAGCCATTGGCGCGCCCGCTGCGATCAAGCTCGGAGAGGAACCCCACGAAGAGGGGATAGAACACGCCCCAGCAGAACATGAAGCCAAGACAGGCCCCCCTGTAGAGCGCAGGCGTGGCGGGTCCGAACAGCAGAAAACTCTGGGCCGCGATGCCGCCTAGGATCGCAACGGCCACGCCTACCGTGCGAGGGATGATGCGCCCCAGCAGCATAACGCAGGCCGATCCGCCAACCGCCGCCAGCTGCGCGAACGCGGCGCCGGCGGACGCTTGCTGGTAGGAGAGTCCGGCGAGGCGGCCAAACTCGGTGCAGTAGGGCCAGAAGCAGCCGACACTAAGATAGAAACACCCTGCGGCAATTAGGCTGACGAGAACCAGCAGCGGACGGCCCTGAGTGGCGACGCCGTGCGCCTTGACCACCGCCTCACTGGGCCGCGTCGGGAGCCAGCGTAGCATGGCCAGCGGGAGGGCCGTGAGGGCGGCCATGGCGATGAACAGCGGCGCGGCGCCCCATATGCCTTGAGCCCATGGCACTCCCAGCATCAACCCCATCCCGGCGATCGCCACGCCTACCGCCACCAAGGCGCTAACGCGCTCGGCGCCGATGAAGCTGGCGATGGCCGCGGCGCAGACGGCCTGGGCCGCGCCGTGCCCCACACCAGCGAGGGCGCGGGTCGCGGCCAATTCGTGGACGGAGCCGGCGAACACCGACAGCAGGTTGCCAAGGACGATCAGCACGGTGGCGGCTAGAAGCGTGCGCACGCGTCCCAGCCGGTCGAGCAAATTGACGACGAGAGCGATCGTCAGGGCCGTGGCCCCCGCCTCCGCGCCAACGATATAGCCAGCGCTTGAGCGCGGCACGTCGAGGAAGCTGACATAGGTGCTGATCAGCAACGGCTTCAGCGAGGCGTTCGCGTGACCGGCGATGGAGAGCACAGTCACCGCCAGGGCGGCCAAAGCGAACTGACGCGAGGATGGGAGGGCCAGCGACTCGACACTGCGGGACCAGAGACTCATCGCGTGTTCCTTTGTTCGGCGATGGCGATGAAGCCGTCGCGCACAGCCTTCAGCCAATCGAGCGACACGCTGTCGAGCCGGGTTGCGTAAGCGGTCACGAGGTCTTCGTGATAGCGCCGCAGCCAGGCGGCCTCGTCGGCGTCGAGAAGCGCCGCGTCGACCAGTTTCGGGTCGATGGGCAGCTTTGAAATGGTCTCGAATTGCAGGAAACCGTCGAACGGCGATGGCACGGTCAACAGATGGCTCTCGACCCGCACGCCGAAGTCACCGGGCGCGTAGAAGCCGGGCTCGTTCGAGACGATCATCCCCGCCGTCATGGTTGTGACGAGGGGATGTTGGATTTCCTTTCGGATGTACGGGCCCTCGTGAATGTTCATGAGGTTGCCCACGCCGTGTCCCGTGCCGTGGCCGTAGTCCATGCCGCGGCTCCAGAGGAACTGGCGCGCAAAAGTGTCGATTTGGGTCGAGTGCACCCCGTCGGGGAAGCGCGCCCGCGCCAGCGCCATCCAACCCTTGACCACCAAGGTGTGGGCCTCGACGTGCCGGGGCTCCGGTTCGCTAACAGCGAAACAGACGGTGTTGTCTGTCGAACAACCTAAATACTGCCCACCTGTGTCCATCCAGAAGATCGGATGAGCATTGATCACCCGGTTCGAGGCCGACGTGGCCACATAGTGCGGGAGGGCCGCGCTTGGGCCGCTGGCCGAGTGATTGGTCATCGACAGACCAAGATATCGGGCGTCACGCAGGCGAAACTGAGTAACTGCCTCATCGGCCTCCATCTCGGTGACCGAACCTTCGCCGAGCGCCTTCAGCAGCCAGGCCAGAAAACCAATGACCGCCGCGCCATCGATCAGGTGCCCCTCGCGCGCCGCGGCAATCTCGTTTGGGTGCTTGATCCAGCGCGCCCGCGCCACCGCAGCGTCGTCCACCAGTTCCCCCACGGCCCGTATAATCACGGCATGGCGGTAGGAGGTCTTGCGCAGATCGGTCGCCACGCAACGGCCGGCGGCCCACTCCGCGAGGGTCGCCTCAAAGGTCTCTGGCGCGCAGAGACGCGCCACGTCCTGGAGGCTACGCGCAAGCGCCGGTTCCAGACGCGCAGCCTCGACGAACCAGAGGAGCGGTCCTTGCGGCAGCACGATCACGCGCGAATGCGGGATCGGCACGACATGGCGTCGTTGCGGAATCGCCTCCGCGCTGTCGCGGGTCCGCACATTGAGCAACCAAGCCACATCTTCCGGGTCGTCGAGCAGCAGGAGGTCCTGGCGGCGGGCAAGCATGCCCGTCCGGACCTCGGCGATCTTGGCCTCGCGCGGGCGCCCCGCATATTGGACGCCGTAGTCGAAGATGGCGGACGTGCTGGCGGGTGGCCGACCCGTTCGCCAGAGTTCGTCCACGAGGTTGCTGGGTTCGAACAGCACGGTCACGCCAGCGCGCTGGGCCTGCTCCCGAAGCCGACCGAGTTCCGGCTCGCCATGCAGCCGAGGATCCACCGCCAACCGGTCTCCAGGACCCATCTCGTGAAGCAGCCAATCAAGCCGCGCCGCGTCGGTGAGCGGGCGGACCTCGACCTTTGCGGCGTCGACCTGCTGAGCGGCTTGCTCGGTGTAGCGCCCATCCACGAACAGACAGGCGCGCGCGCGGCCGATGATCGCCGCGCCGGTCGAGCCGGTGAAGCCCGTAGCCCAGGCTAGGCGGCGATCGTGTGGCTGACTGTATTCGCTCAGATATTCATCGGAGGACGGCAGCAGGATCGCATCGAAATCAGACGCGGCCAATCGGGCCTGCAACTCGGCCAGGTGGCCCATGGTCTCGCCTCCCCTTGGGTGGGGATCGGCCCGGCGCATGACCGGGCCGATCACGGTCAGAACGTGTGGTCGAGTTGCAAGCCGATCGTCACCGGCTGGACGGGCACGAAGAGCGGCGCGGCGCGGTCGGTCAGGAACATGAGCCCGGTATAGGCGCGGTCGTTGAGCGCGTTCTTGACGTAGAGGCGCGCTTGGGTCTGTCCGAAATCAAGTCCCGCATAGAGATCCACGGCGTTCTGTGCGCCCATCGGGAACGGCTCGCCGGTGCCGCGGAACTGGTTGTCGACACCGTCCTTGTAGTGGTAGCCGGCGCCCGCCACGAGCTTGAGCCCATCGCGCAGCTCGCGACTATAGTCCACCGTGAAGGCCGCCGCCCATTTGGCCGAGGCGGGGAGCCGGTCGCCGTCCAGGCCGCCGACGCCGGGCGCATCAGCGGTAAGGTGGGCGTCCGTGTAGGTGACATAACCGCCCAGCCGCAGGCCGCTATCGAGCGCATAGGCCATGCTAGCCTCGACGCCCTTGCTGATCGCCGTTTCGCCATTGCCTGGATAGCTGAAGCCGTTCGCGTTGGTGACGCGCAACTGAATGTCGGTCCAGTCGATGTAGAAGGCGGCGACGTCCAGTTGCAGTCGGCGTTCCAGGAACAGCCCCTTCACGCCCAGCTCATAATTGGTGAGGCGATCGGGTTGATAGATCGCCGGAATGCCCAGCAGGGGATTGCCGCAGGTGTCACAGCCGCCGCCCGGGCGATAGCCCGTGGCGATCCGGCCATACAGCATCGCCCCCGGTTGGAAGTGATAGCGGGCGTTGACCGACCACGTCGTCACGCCGTCGTAGGGACGCGACTGACATTGGTAGCCGGCGTTGACCGCGTAGAGCCCGATGGAGCCGGAGTCACAACCGGCCGACTTGTTTTCGCCATAGCGAAGGCCAGCGCCCACATCGAACTTGTCGTTGAAGCGATAGGTCGTGTTCGCGAACAGGGCCCACTCGGTATACTTGTTGCGCGAGCCTGGGTTGGTGCCCAGGAGCAGGATGTCGTAGGGCGCGGGCAGCGGAGCGCCTGCGCTGGAATAGGCGCGGAAGTCGTCGAACTCGTCCGGCTTCTCGGTCGTATAGAAGGCCCCCACCATCCAGTCGAAGGTGTCGTTCGTGGGCGAGGTGAGCCGCGTCTCCTGGGTGAACTTCTTCACCTCCGTACGGAAGGTGTAGGGGATCAGCGCCGTCGGATACGGCGGCACATATTGAATATCCGACAGGTCGAGCGTCGAGGTGTTGATTGCCTTCGAATAGCTCGTCGAATTTGTCAGGGTCGCGAAATCGAGGTCCCAGTTGACCCGCAGCGATAGATTGTGCGCGTCCTGCTTGTAGGGCTCGGCATATTTGGTCGAGCGGACGTAGCGTCCGTAGACGGGGGCGTTGGTCGCCGCGGCGAGGTTGACCGCCGTATTGTCGTCGGACCGAATGCTCTGCGCCAAGGCAGTCACCTCAATGTCCAGCCGATCGGTCGGCACGAAGCGCAGGCTCGCTCGTCCGCCGACCGTGCTGGTCGAGTTGGAATCCTTCTGGCCAATGCCGATGTTGTCGACGTAACCGGCGGTGTCCCTTTGATAGGCGCTCACCCGCAGCGCCAGCTTGTCCTGTATGAGCGGGATGTTGCCGGCCGCGCGAATGCCCCAGTCGGCCCCGCCGCTGGCCTTGGTGCGCGCCAAGTCGCCGCCGATGCGAAATTCGCTCTGGGTCAGGCTGGGGCGCTTGAGCGTGTACTTCAGGATGCCGCCCATGGCGTTGGCGCCGTAAAGCGTACCCTGCGGGCCGCGCAGCACTTCGACCTCGGCCACGTCGTAGGGCATCAGGTCAAGGGTGTAGGTCCCGCCGCGCGCGCCCCCGAAGCCCCCCGCCGACGCTCCCGTGGGCTGGTCGTCGATATAGGTGACCACCAGCGGGGCGTTGAAGGAATTGTTGTAGCTCGTGGCCAGGCCGCGAATGACGATGCCATTGACGCCCGGCGCGCCATTGTTGGAGACAGACAGCCCCGGCACGTAAGAGGCGAAATCGGTCAGTGCTGTCGCGCCCTTGTTGGCGAGCGCCTCACCTTTGACGACGGAAACCGACACCGGCACTTCGGTGAGTTTCTCCGACCGCTTCTGCGCCGTAACGACGACCTCTTCGATCGTGCTTGCTTGCGCTAGCGCGACACACGGCGTCAGCAAAAAGGCCCCGGCGAACACCGAAGCCACCAACGCCAGGCGATGACCTTGCGTCGCAGCCAGAACGCCGTCCCGGACAACTTCTCGCGAGATCTCGCGACCTGCCTCGAATGTCATGACAACCCCTCCTTGTTGTGAGCTCGAGGGGCCAGTCGAAGCTGTGTGATGCGCCACCCCATCCATACGTTATGGAAGTGACACGGCGTTGCTTGGCTGAACGTTCAGGCAAATCCAGCCGCGGGTTCTTTCTCGCGTCTGCTGCGCTCATTAACGCTTTGCGACGTCCGCCGTGTCGCTATGGTCAGAGCGCGGATCAATGCCGGGCCGTCATTAAGCGGCCTGGCCGCGGTGAGGCGCGTCGATGCAGGTTACCGACTATCGCACCCTGGTGGACCCGGGCAAAACCTATGGCGGCTTGGCCTCCACCGAGGGGCTTTACGCGGCAGGCGACGGCGTTCAGTACCGCGCGCCCGGCCAAGGCGCCACGTTCTTCCACGAAGCCGTGCGGTTGTCGGACGAAGCCTATCTGCTGGCCACCGAGGTCGCGCCCACCAGCGACAATCGTCACACTCAACTCGTCGAAGGCGACGACTGGCTGCATGTGCAGTTCCGGTTCAAGGGCGGCGGCTCCGAGCAGGTAGGGCTAGACCACCTCATTGCGACCCCTGAACGCTCTTGCATCGTGTCACGGTATCCCGAGGGTTCGGTCATCGCGCGCGAGATTCTTCAGGCCGACACTTGGAAATACGCCTGCCTCTATCTTCGACCCCGCGCTTTCAACGATCTTCTCGACATTGGCCAAGACGCCCTACCCGAAAACGCCAACTGGCTCGCCGCGAGCCGGAACGATGAGTTCCGCTCGGACACACTGCCGCTCAGTTCGGCCATGATGGCGCCGCTCAGTGACATCTTCGCCTGCACCTATCGGGGAGCTGTGCGGCGCGCCTTCATGCGCGCCAAGAGCCTCGAAATCCTGTCGACCGTGATCGACGCTTTAGATCGCTCCGCCGGCCCAGAGCTCCCCGGCGCGGTCAAACTCAGCGCCTCGGATCTCGGCAAACTCGCGGCGGCGCGGAGCATCATGGTCGAGGACCTCGAGAACACGCTGTCGCTGGCCAGCCTGGCCCGACGCGTCGGTCTCAACCGCACCAAGCTGGCGCTCGGCTTCAAGGCGACCTATGGCGACTCCGTCCAAGCCTTCTGGAGAGACGCTCGTCTGGTTCGCGCGCGCGAGCTTCTGCAATCAGGCGAACTCAGCGTGACGGAAGCTGCCTTCACCGTAGGCTACTCGGAAATTTCGTCCTTCACGCGCGCCTTCACGCGAAAGTTTGGCGTCTTGCCCAAAGCCTACAAGCCCAAGGCCTCTTCTATCCTTGTGGGCCATCGTCAGGCCTGAGGACGCCCGGCCAGGCCTAGCCATGATTGAACCAGACGGTCTGGCGGCGCGTATAGGACTCTAGCCCCGCCATGCCCCCTTCCACGCCCACGCCTGATAATCCCGCCGGCTCTCCCGAATAGCCAAAGCCGGGTCCAACCGTCCCCTCAGGGCGGCCATTCACGATTGTGATCGCCGTCTCCAACGACTTTGAAACCTGAAACCCCACATCCAAGCGCGTCGTCCAGACATAGGCCGCGAGGCCAAACGCCGTGCCCCGGGCGAGACGGATCGCGTCGCCGACGTCTTTGAAATGCATCACCGACAGCACCGGACCAAAAACTTCCTCTCGGGCGAGCCGGCTGTCCTCGGGCACGTTTACGAAAACGGCCGGCTGCAGGAAGAAGCCGCAGGTCTCCTCCAGAATGCGTTCGCCCCCGTACACCATGTCCGCGCCGTCAATCTCCGCCGTGGCGAGATAGCGCTCCACGCGGTCGAGCTGGGCCTTCGACGCCAGCGGACCGTAGCTCGTTTCGGGATCCAGCGGATTGCCTGGGCGGATCGCTTGCAGGCAGGCGACGATCTTTTGAACCAGGATTTCCTCGATCGTGTCCTGGACTAGAAGTCGCGACCCGACGCTGCAGATTTGACCCGAATTGGCGCTGAGCGTGGCTGCGATATTGGCCGCGATCAGGTCCAGGTCCAGCCCATCGTCGAACACGATATGGGGCGACTTGCCTCCGCATTCGGTGAGCACCGCCTTCATGTTGGACGCGCCGGAATATTGCAGCATCAGTTTGCCGACCTCGGTCGACCCGGTGAACGAGACCATGTCTACGTCCCGGTGCAAGGCAAGGGCTCGGCCAACGGTCTCACCGCGTCCGGGCACGATATTGAACACGCCAGGCGGCACGCCCGCCTCCAGCGCCAGTTTTGCCAAGCGAAACGCCGACTCGCTGGCTAGCTCGGAAGGCTTGAGGACAAGGCTATTGCCGGCGGCCAGGGCGGGCGCAGCCTTCAGGACGCAATTATAGGCTGGGAAGTTCCAAGGACTGATGGCGCCTACCACGCCCCGGGGCATCCGCGTTTGCAGCACAGTGGAGGGATGATCGCTAGACAGCACAGTCCCAAAGCCCTTGTCGGTGGCTTCAGCGTTGAAGCGCACCAAGCCGGCGGCCGCCTGCGCATTGAACGCGGCCAACTGCACGGGTTTGCCCATCTCGGTTGCATCAATCGCGTCCAACCCCTCCGCCTCGGCCGTGATCAGATCCGCCCAGCGCGCAAGCGCCGCCTTACGGTATGCGGGCTCTGCGCGGCTCCACGCGCCGAGGCCGACAGACTGGCGCGCCGAGGCTACCGCGGCGTCGACATCGCGCTCGCATCCGGCCGGAATTTCGCGCAGCCGCGCACCATTGGCAGGATTAACAAGGCTGATCGCGGCGTCGCTGTAGGAGTCCGTCGGCAGGCCGTCCACCAGGAGCCGTACGGGCGACAGGGTGACTGATCGAGGGCTTCCAGCGATTGGCCCCTCGTTTTCGCGCGTCCCCATAACCGCCCCCCAAGACGCCCCCGAGAATGCCTCGGCACGTCCCGTGGATGACACTAGCGACAGTCCGGCGGACAAATTCGACAGTCCGTCCTTCGGTCTTGCCTGCGGGTTCGTTTTGTTCGACGCCGGGGGCCGGCGTCGGTCGAGGCATGACGACCTAGACGGCCTGACCGGTGAGCCGGGGCGGTTATACCCCCGATCTGCCGCTGTCACCTGTAAGCGCGCCAGGCGCCTACTATATCAACCGTTCGACCGACTAAGCCCGCCAAGAACGACGGTTTCAATCGGCCTGTCCGACCTCCCGGACAATGTCCAGGAATGCCCGCAGGGCCAGAGGCACGGCGCGGCGCCCTGGGTAGTAGACGGCCGCCGCTTCCTTCGCCTGAAGCCAGGGCGCGAGCACTTCAACCACCTGCCCTGCCGCCAACGCCGCCGAGGCCGCCGGCTCGACCACATAAGCAATGCCCATCCCCCTGACGGCGGCGTCGACCATCAGGTTCTCATCGTCGAGTACGACGGCTCCCGCCACCTCGACCGACAGGGACTGACCGCCACGCTCGAAATCCCAGCGGTAGAGCCTGCCGCTAGGAAGCCGGTGGCCGATGCAACGATGGGCCTTGAGATCTTCGGGCGTCGCAAGCGCTCCCGCGCGATCCAGGTAGGCCGGGGAGGCCACGCACAGGAACCGGAGCGGCCGGGTCAGCGGCACGGCGATCATGTCCCGCGGAATGGACTCGAAGAGCCGTACGCCGGCGTCAAATCCACCCGCCACGATGTCTACCAGCGCGCCCTCGACGACGATATCGACGTTGACCTCGGGATGGCGCGCCGACATCAGCGGCAGCACCTTGTCGACGATCAGCGCCGCCGCAACGCGCGGCGCATTGATACGGACCGTGCCCGTCAACTGGCCGCGAAATCCGGCTACGCTTTCAAGAGCGTCGTCGAGTGAGGCCAAGGCCGATTGAAGCCTAGTCAGGAGTTGAAGGCCCGCTTGGGTCGGCGAGACGCTTCGGGTGGTCCGATTAAGCAGCCGCACGCCCAGGCGCGCCTCCAGCGTCCGCATCGTATGGCTCAAGGTGGACGGCGCCGCGCCCAGCTCGTCGGCCGCACGACGGAAACTCCGGTGAGTGGCGACTGCCACGAACGCTGTCAGATCGTTGATCGAGGGACGAGCCATTGATGGCATTTTCCCATCAACGCATGCGCATTTCAAAGTCTAATCCACTGATCGCCAAGGCCCTATCTTCGTATGGCCAGCGGGGCTTCCTCGCGATACGCCGACAAGGAACAGGACATGTCCAAATCCCACGCTATCTTTCCTGCCCATCGACAAGACCTTTACGACCTCCACCAATATTCGGCGGCGATCCGGTCAGGGGATCTCCTGTTTGTATCTGGACAGGTCGGAAGTCGCAGCGACGGTACGGCCGAGCCCGACTTTGAAGCTCAGGTCCGTCTGGCGTTCGCCAACCTTGAGGCGACCCTGAAAGCGGGCGGGTGCGGGCTAGACGACATCGTCGATGTGACGACCTTCCATACCGATCCGGAAAGGCAATTGGGCGCCGTTATGACAGTCAAGAACGAGATCTTTCTGCAGGCGCCCTATCCCAACTGGACGGCCGTCGGCGTGACATGGCTCGCCGGCTTTGACTTCGAGATCAAAGTCATCGCTCGCATCCCCCAATAGCGAGACCATTGCGGGGACCGACTGGCGGTCTCACGCTGGAAGGCGAAGGATCGCGCGCGCGATCCGGCCCCCAAGAGTGGCCAGCGCCTTTGCCGACGCTATCTCACCGTCCGCAAGAGGCGGGGAGGGCCAAGGCGCCAGGCGCCCTTGGCGTAAATTCTCTGGAAGCGCGGCGGTCGCGCACGACCTGGCGGATATGGTCTCAATGCGTCATCGACGCCAGGAGGTCGCTGGCCTTGGACACCCCAAGCTTCTGGTAGGTTCGCTGCCGGTAGGTGAGGATCGTGCCGGGGCTTACCCCTAGCTGGATAGAAATGTCCTTGGCCGTCGCCCCAGCCAGGGTGCGCGCAGTAACTTCGCGTTCTCGGGAGGTCAGGGCGGGATATAAGCTCGACAGGCGCTGTTCGAAGACGGCGACAAGCGCGCCGCCGTCGCGTGGTCGTCGGTCACGCGCAAGGCCCGTCAGGACGACCTGGGCGAGCGCATCGAGCGCGGCGACGCCGTGCGGAATAGGCGCGCGGCTATAGAAGCTGACGACGAAGGATCGCGCCCCGCCGCGCCAACCATAACAGAGCTTCTCGCTGAACCGCGGACGCTCAAAGCAGATGCGCCGATAATCGGGCTGCACAATCTCATCGATCGTCACGCGCTTCACAAAGCCCGTGCCGGGCAGCGCCTGCTGGCGGGCGATGTTGGCCGGATCGATGTGATGGAAGCGCCGGGCGTACCAGGCCGCCCGGTCAGCGACGTGCTCTAGGCCGCTCGACGAGACCAGCGTCTTGGGCGCTCCAGCAGCTTCGACCTGATAGGCGAAGACTTCTTCGATGCCAGCAAGATCGTGGGCGAGATCCAGGACCTGGGCGGAGAAACCGGCGCTGCCGGCTGCATCGATCAGATCCGCGGCAAAGTCCGGATCAATGAGGCCGGGTCCATTCAAGGCAGTCTCGTAAATGACGTAGACGCGCGATCTATTGAGCGCCGCCACATCCTATCCTGTCCATAGACCTACGGACAGACAAGGCGACGCCCCGCCTCTACCTCTCTCGGCCAATGACGAGCCCATATCGGCCGCTTCATCTGGGAGAGAACCATGGCGAAACCTTTCGCGTCCTCGACGGACCTAACCGAGAAGGCTGAAACCCTCGAGATCCTGGCGGACGGCGTCTATGCCCTGACCGCCGAGGGCGATCCCAATGTCGGCGCCTTTGAGGGAGAAGATTTCATCGTCTGTATTGAGGGCCGCGCCACCCCGGCCGCCGCGCGCGACTGGCTGGTCAAGCTCCGCGAGAAGACGACCAAGCCGGTCAAACACCTGATCTTGACGCACTACCACGCGGTGCGCGTCCTAGGGGCCAGCGCCTTCGGAGCTGAAAACATCATCGCCAGCCAGGCGACCTACGACTTGATCGCCGAGCGAGGCATGGAGGACTGGGCCAGCGAATTTGGCCGTATGCCGCGCCTCGCCAAGAACCCCGAAGAGGTTCCTGGCCTGACCTGGCCGACCCAGACCTTCGACACCGAATTCACGATCGACCTGGGCGGATCGCGCGGCGCCCTCGAACTGCGCTTCTGCGGTCGTGGCCACACCGCTGGCGATATCGTCGTCTGGCACGACAAGACCAAGACCCTGTTCGCCGGCGACTTGGTCGAGGCCCAGGCGGCGCTCTACACGGGTGACGCCTATCACAAGGAATGGGCTGGCCAGACGCTCGACAACGTCAAGGCCTTCCGTGCGGAGAACCTCGTGGGCGGTCGCGGGGCGGTGGCCCGGGGCGTGGCCGCCACCGACGCGGCCATCGAGCAAACGCGAGGCTTCCTGTCGGCGATGATCGAGCATGTCGGCGCCGCGCACGCGCGTGGCGGCACGCTCAAGGACGCCTTCGAAGCCACCCACGCCGCCCTGGCTCCGCAGTTTGGCCGTTGGCCGATCTTCGAACACTGCCTGCCCTTCGATGTGCAGCGGCTTTGGGACGAATTCGACGGCATCGAGCACCCGCGGATCTGGACGGTCGAGCGCGACCGCGAGGTCTGGGCCAAGCTGCAGGACTGACGCACGACCATGGCAATCGGTTCTGGAATTCCCGTCTGGCGGCGCGTGGGCGCGAGCCCGCGCCCTGCGACCGCGGCAAGAGAACAAGCTTCGATCGTGATCGTCGGCGCAGGCCCGGTGGGTCTGGCGCTGGCGCTGGATCTGGGCCGGCGCGGTCACCCGGTGCTGGTGCTCAATCGCCTCGACTTCATCGCTGCGGGCTCCAAAGCGATCTGCTTTTCGAAGCGCTCGCTCGACATTTTCGACCGGCTCGGCGTGGGTCAGGCGCTCGTTGACCAGGGCGTGACCTGGAATGTCGGCAAGGTGTTCTGGGGCGATAGCGACGATCCGATCTACCAGTTCGACATGCTGCCGGTGAAGGGTCAGAAGCGCCCCGGCTTCATCAACATCCAGCAGTACTATGTCGAAGAGCACCTGCTGGCGGCGGTGGAGGCTCTGCCCAACATCACGGTGCGATGGGGCCACAAGGTTGAGGGGGTCGAGCCTCGGACGCAGGGCGCACGCCTGTCGGTGGCCGCCCAGGACGGCGACTACCAGATCGATGCCGATTGGGTGGTGGCCTGCGATGGGGCGCGATCGACGGTGCGCGAGTCACTGGGTCTGGATTTCGAGGGTCGGGTGTTCGAGGATAACTTCCTCATCGCCGATATCCGCATGAAGCAGGCGTTCCCGGCCGAGCGCTGGTTCTGGTTCGATCCGCCGTTCAATCGGGGGCAGTCTGCGCTGATGCACAAGCAGCCTGACGATGTCTGGCGGCTAGATTTCCAGTTGGGCAGTGGCGTCGACCGCGACGCTGCGGTCCGGCCGGAAAACGTCGAGACCTATGTCCGCGCCATGGTGGGCCCCGACGTGGCCTTCAGCCAGGAATGGTACAGCGTCTATACGTTCCAGTGCCGTCGGATGGCCAGGTTCCTGCATAACCGGGTGATCTTCGCCGGCGACAGCGCCCACCTGGTGTCGCCGTTTGGCGCCCGCGGGTGCAATGGCGGCTTGGCCGACGCCGACAACCTGGCTTGGAAGCTTGATCTCGTGCTCAAGGGCGCGGCGCCGGAGACGTTGCTGGAGACCTATAACGACGAGGCCGTCACCACCGCCGACGAGAACCTGCTCAACTCCTCGCGCTCGACCGACTTCATGACCCCAAAGACCACCGCGGCCCGGGCCTTGCGCGACGCGGTGCTCGAACTGGCCAGGGACCACGCCTTCGCCCGCCCGTTTGTCAATTCGGGTCGGTTGTCGACGCCCGTCAGCTATCCGGCGAGCGCGCTCAACACCCCCGACGAGGACGCTTGGCCCGCAGGGGTCGCTCCAGGCTCGCCAGCGCTCGATGCGCCGCTGGGCGAGGGCTGGCTGCTTGAGCGGCTGGGCGACGGGTTCGCACTGCTCGCCGACGGGCTGGCCCACGTCCCAGCCGGACTGGAAGTGATCGACGTCTCTCGTCTCGGCGCAGATCATCCCCTGCGCGCTCGATACGGCCTGGCCAAGGGCTGCGCTTACCTCATCCGCCCAGACCAGTACGTGGCCGCGCGCTGGCGGGCGCCGTCGGCCGTCAAGATCGAAGCCGCGCTCCTGCGGGCCAGCGGAGGACTATCATGACCAAACTCAACACGGCGCCCAACTTGGCGCGCCCCGACGAAATCTACCAGCGGCTGGTCGCGCTCCATTTCGGCCTGTCCGACGCTGACAGCCTGCTGGCGCTGTCGCGGCTGGTGCTGCTGCTGGCCAACCATATCGGCGACGACGCCGTGGTCACCGCCGCGATCGGCCTGGCGCACGCCACGGTTCCCTCGTCGGCGACCACCGGCCCCGCCTCGCGCCAAGCCTAGTCGGGAGATGCTGCATGACCGCGCTTAGCCGACCCTGGCCGCAGGGCGACAATGCGATGCGCTACCTTGTTGGCTTTGGTAGCCATTTCACCAGCGAGGCGGTGGCTGGCGCCCTGCCTGTGGGACAAAATTCCCCGCAGACCGCGCCATTCGGACTCTACGCCGAGCAGGTGTCGGGGACGGCGTTCACCGCGCCGCGGGCGGAAAACCGGCGCAGCTGGCTCTACCGCCTGCGGCCGAGCGCCAACCATGGGCCTTTCTCACCCTACGCCCCGCGCGACCTGCTGCGCTCGGGCCCGTTCGAGAGCGCGCCGACGCCCAACCGCCTGCGCTGGGATCCGCTGCCCTATCCCGAGGCGCCGGTCGATTTTGTCGACGGCTTGGTCACCTATGGCGGCAACGGCGATGTGGCGACGCAGTCGGGCATCGGCATCCATCTCTATGCCTGCAGCCGCTCGATGCGCGATCGAGTCTTCTTCAACGCCGATGGCGAACTGCTGATCGTACCTGAGCAGGGCGCTTTGCGTATCCTCACCGAGCTTGGCGTGCTGGATGTCGCGCCTGGGCAGATCGCGCTCATCCCCCGGGGTTTGCGCTTTTCAGTCCATCTGCTGGACAAGCGCGCGCGCGGCTATGTCTGCGAGAACTATGGGGCGATGTTCCGCCTGCCCGAACTGGGCCCGATCGGTTCGAACGGTCTGGCAAACCCGCGAGATTTCGAAGCGCCTACGGCCGCCTACGAGGACCACGACGGGCCAGTTGAGCTAATCCAGAAGTTCCAGGGCCAGCTCTGGACCTTGATGCTGGATCACTCGCCTTTTGACGTCGTCGCCTGGCACGGGACCCTGGCGCCGTACCGCTACGATCTGGCGCGCTTCAACACGATCAATACGGTCAGCTTCGACCATCCCGACCCCTCGATCTTCACGGTCCTGACCTCGCCCAGCGAGACCGTCGGCACCGCCAACTGCGACTTCGTCATCTTCCCGCCGCGCTGGATGGTGGCCGAGGACACCTTCCGGCCGCCCTGGTTCCATCGCAACGTGATGAGCGAGTTCATGGGTCTGGTGCACGGTGTCTACGACGCCAAGGCGGGCGGCCTCGCCCCTGGCGGGGCCAGCTTGCACAATTGCATGAGCGGCCACGGCCCCGACCAGGCGACCTACGAGGCCGCGATCAAGGCCCCGCTCAAGCCCCACAAGATCGACGGCACCATGGCCTTCATGTTCGAGAGCCGCTGGGTCATCCAGCCGACCGCCTATGCGCTGAGCGCGCCCACCATGCAGGTCGACTATGACGACGTCTGGTCGAATTTCGAAAAGGGAGCACCGCTGCGGTGACCAAGCCTCTCATCGACGAGACCCACGATCCGGCGCGGACCAGTTGGGTCGAGACCGCCAACGGCCACGCCGACTTCCCGATCCAGAACCTGCCACTGGGAGTGTTTTCTCCGGCCGGGAGAGCACCACGGCTTGGCGTGGCGATTGGGGACTTCATCCTGGATTTGCGTGCGGCGGCCGCGCTCAGGCGCTTCGACGCGGTCGACGCCGCGGCCTTGAGGGCTTCGAGTCTCAACCCTTTGCTGGCCCGGCCGGGTGAGGAACGCCGCATTCTGCGCCGCGCGCTGTCGGAGCTGCTGTCGGATGCCGCCGCCAAGGCCACGCTCGCGCACTGGCTCTATCCCGCCCAGGCGTGCACGTTGCACCTACCGGCAATGATCGGCGACTACACCGACTTTTATGTCGGCATCCATCACGCCCAGAACATCGGCCGGCTGCTGCGCCCCGACAATCCGTTGCTGCCGAACTACAAGCACGTGCCCATCGGCTATCACGGACGCGCCTCGTCTATCCGGACATCGGGTGCTTTGGTTCGTCGGCCAAGGGGTCAGCGCAAGGCGCCCGACGCGCAGGCGCCGGCCTATGCGCCGAGCGTCAGGCTCGACTACGAGCTGGAGCTTGGCGTCTGGATCGGGCCCGGCAACGTGCTGGGCGAAACCATCCCAATCCAACAAGCCCATCAGCACATCGCCGGCTTCTGCTTGCTCAACGACTGGTCGGCGCGCGATTTGCAGGCTTGGGAATATCAGCCGCTGGGCCCGTTCCTGGCCAAGAACTTCATGACCACCATCTCGCCATGGGTGGTGACTACCGAGGCTATGGCGCCGTTCCTGGTCAGTCAGGCCGCCCGTGCACACAGCGATCCGCGACCGCTCGACTATCTGTGGGACGACACCGATCAGGCGCATGGCGCGCTTGCGATCAGCTTGGAGGTCGCCATCTCCAGCGCCGCAATGCGACGCGAGGGCCAGGCGCCCCACCGCCTCAGCCAAGGCTCGGCTCGGGACATGTATTGGACCGTGGCTCAGATCGTCGCCCATCATGCTTCGAACGGCTGCAACCTCTCGCCGGGCGATCTTCTGGGCACGGGCACGATCTCGTCGGCGGAGTGCTCGGGCTATGGAAGCTTGATGGAACTGTCAGCCAACGGCGCCACGCCGATAGCAATCCCCAGTGGCCAGCGCACCTTCCTCGAGGACGGCGACGAGATCCTCATGTCGGCGCGCGCTGAAGCTGATGGGTTCGTGTCGATCGGCTTTGGCCCCTGCCGCGGCGTGGTCGCGCCGGCGTCATAGGAACCCAGTGTGTCAAGCGTAGTCCCTGGCCAGCACCGTCCGCTTGGCCGGCGTTCCGCGCTGCCAAATGGCTGGCCTCTAGCTCGCGGCCCGCCCGATGCTGCCGCCAAGTGCGGCAGTCTGGCCGCACCTTGACCGCCATGGGAAGCCTCGCGTTGCGTGAAGAATCTCCTGCTGTTAGCGTCGCCCAACATGGCCAGAACAAAGCCGCTCCATATCGCGTTTGCGCTGTTCGACGATATCAACTTACTCGATGTCGCAGGCCCCCTCGAAGCCTTCTGGCTGGCGGCGAAGTCGGGCAAGGAAAGCCCGCCGCGTTATCGGATCTCGACCGTATCGCTCAAGGGCGGCCATATCCGCAGCTCTAGCGGCGTCCTGTTCGAGACCACGCGGTGCGACGCACTGGACCCGGTCGACACCCTGATCGTACCCGGTGGCGGCAGCCCCAGGTCGCCCAAAGTGCCCGAAGACATGGTGGGGTGGATCGCCCAAACCGCGCCCAAGGTGCGGCGGCTGTGCTCTGTCTGTACGGGCGCCTTCCTCCTGGCTGCGGCTCACCAACTGGACGGGTGCCGAGCCACGACGCACTGGGCGGCGGTGGATCTACTGCGCAAGCGCGCGCCCAAGGCGCAGATCGAAGAGGATCGCATTTATGTGCGCGAGGGCAACATCTGGACCTGCGCGGGCGTCACAGCCGGCATCGACCTCGCTCTGGCGCTGATCGAAGACGATTACGGCTACGAGGCGGCGATGGAGGTCGCGCGCTACCTGGTCGTTTATGTGCGGCGGCCAGGGTCGCAGTCGCAGTTGAGCAAGACCTTCTCGCTGCAAGCTGCCGACGACAGCTTTACCGGGCTGCACGCCTGGATCCGCGAGAATCTAACCCAGGATCTGACGGTCGAGCGCATGGCCGAAATCGCTGGCATGAGCGTGCGCACCTTTTCGCGGCGCTACCGCGACCAAACCGGCCGCACACCCGCCCGCGCCATTGCTGACCTGCGGCTGGAGGCGGCGCAGAGCGCCATCGAGCGCGGCGCCTCATCGCTCAAGCGCATCGCGCGTGACTATGGTTTTGGCAACGAGCGCAATCTTCGTCGGGCTCTACAGCGCGATCCAGGGCTTGAGGCCGAGTGCGGCCCGGAGGAAGAGACGACGGCGAGCTAAGGCCGGATGTAACGCCAGATAGCGCCGTCGTCGTCCCCTCGAAATTTGCGCATGCGTGGCGAGGGAGGGAGCCTCGCCTCGCATGCAGCCCCCGCGACTACCGCCGCGCGGTAACAGTCAGCCCGACCGTCCGTGGACGGAGCGTACTGGCGAAGTAGGTGGAGTCGGTCGGCAGCGCACCATAGGTATGGTTCAGCTGCGGATGGGTGTTGAGGAGATTGTCGACGAAAAGCGACACATCGAAGGCGTCGTCGCGCCAACCGGCGCGCAGGCTGGCCAAGTGGAAGCTTTCGTTGCGTTGGCCGTTCGGATCAAAGCCGGAGGCGAGCGGGTTGTCGAACTTCGAGTAGCGCCCGTTGTTGCGTGAGGCGTACTGGTCGATGGCGCGCACATAGCCATCCCCGCGCGACAGCGGCCTTGAATACTCGATGGTTGTGGTGATCTGCCAGGGCGGTGCGTCGGAGACGATCGCGTCCTTTTCGGCCAGCACCACCCCGCCCTTGACCACGGTCTCCTGGTAGCGCGAGCGGTTGTAGCCGCCAGACACCGACAGCATCAGGCCTTGGCTAGGACGAGCCGTGACCGCCAAATCAAAGCCGTCGCTGTTGGCCGCGCCGAGATTGGCCACGAAGCCGGTCGGACAGCCGCTCAAACTGACGAAGCTTTGAATGTTGCTCCAGTCGATGTGGTAGGCGCTGGCGTTGACCTGCACCTTCCGATCGAGAAGTCGCAGCTTGCCGCCCGCTTCGTAGTTCCACACCGAGTCAGAGGCGTAGGTGGAGGGCGTGCTCGTCAGGCCAAGCCCAGCGAGGCCCGCAGCGCACGGTGGCGAGGCCGCTACCGGCGTGTTGGCCCCGCCGACGCGGAAGCCTTTGGCCGCCGAGGCGTAAAGCAGCGTGTCGTCGTTCGGCTCCCAGGCGGCGCTGAACTTCGGGGTAAAGGGGTTTTCCTTCTGCTTGCCGACATTGGTGTGCGGCCCGCCGTTGAGGGGCCCATCCAGGTTCTGCACGAACGAAAACTGGGTCGATGCGATGCGGCCGCCGGCCGAGAGCTTCACCGCGCCTAGGCGGTAGTCAACGTTGGCGAAGCCTGCGACCTGCTTGTCACGCACATGGTAGTCCAACGTGTAGTTGGAAATCCCATTGACGTTGGGCGCGTGCAGCAATCCTTCGAAGGCCGCCGCGTAGTAAGCGTCGTCGACGTGGATGTTGTTGACCTGCTTGTTGCGCTGGTAGAAAGCGCCGATCAGCCAAGTGAAGCGCGCCGAACCATCCTTGGATTGCAGGCGCACTTCCTGGGTGAAGTTGTCCTGGCGATTGCGAATCCCCGTCGAAGCGCCGCCGGCGGCGACGAAGGCGGCCGGCAGCACCGCTGGCAAGGGCAGCGCCGGCAGAGCCGGATTGATCGGGCCGGCAGGGCCGGTGTTGAACAGGCGGATGACGCCGTCGTCGACGATGCTGAAGTCCTGGATGCCGGACTGGCGGCGGGAGAAGTTCGAGGTCACCGATGTGGCGGTCACCTCGCCAAAGTCCTGCTCGACCTTCAGTGTCGGCAGATAGAAGCGGTCTTGCGACGGCTGGCGCAGCGTCGCACCGCTGACCAGGCGCTGGTTTGCGCGATCCGACAGACGCACATAGTACTGGCCCGCGTCGTGGTTGCGCGTTTCCTGGAAGTTCACCGAGGGCGCGATACGCAAGGTCTCGTTGGGTTCGAATTGAACGGCCAACTTCATCGTGTGGACGTTGGAGCTGTTGACGTTGCGGTCGAGCACCGCGCCAGTGCGCTCGTTGATGCGATCGACGAATCCGGCGCTATGGCGGTAGGAGGCGCTGAAGCGCGCAGCCAGCTTGCCTTCGATGATCGGCACGCTTGCGGCCAAGCCGCCTTCGTAGCTGACGCCGCCGCTATCGGTCGAGGCGACTTCAGCCCGGCTATAGGCGCTGGGGGAGTGAAGGCTTGGCGTGGGCGAGATGAAACGCACGGCGCCCCCTTCGGACCCCGAGCCGAACAGCGTGCCCTGAGGACCGCGCAGGACCTCGACACGATCCAGATCGAAGATATAGGGCAGCGCGTCGCCCGGATCCTGCGGACTGATGTTGCGGATCTGAATCGGCGTGTCGTCGATATAGATGCCCGTCGTGGCCGCCCCGACCACCGAACGCACCCCGCGGATGGCGATGTTGGCCGGCTGGAAGGTGCTGGGCAGCACGAGCGACAGGCCAGGCGTCTGGGCGACGATGTCGGTGAAGTTGCGGATGCCCTGCCTGTCGAGCGCCTGCTGATCAAGCGCCACGATACTGGCCGGGACCTTGTTGACGTTCTCAGCCCGCCGATTGACGGTGACGATGACCTCTTCGATCAGCGTTTCCGACGACGATGACCCAGCCTCCTGCGCCAGCGCCGGGACAGCGCAAAGCGCCGCGCCGAGCGCGCCTAGAGCGACGCACGAAAATGCTTGCTGCCGCAGAGACCTGCGCGCGTTGTGCCGAAGAATTGAAACCATATCTCTCCCCTTAAGATAGGTGTCCCGCTAGGACTCCCCTTTACCCTGCCAATGGAGGCGGCGTTCTTGGCGCTTCCCTTCACCGCAGAAGTCTTCGCGAGCAGACGAGACGGACATTGCCCTCCGAGCTCATCTACCGGCGTTTTGTAGGTTGAGCCTAACAACGGCGCTTCAGGCGGATGCGGTCATATACCGACAAGTTTCTGCCAAACCTGGCCGCAGGTTGCGCCCTGCGAGACAAGACGTCGGTCAGCCTTGCACGGCTCGCGCGCGATGATCACGGTGGCTGAATGACGTCTCGGTGTCTTTTCATCGCTCTGCTCGTTTGGAGCGTGCTGCTGGCGCCGGCCCTGACCGCGCCGGGTTGCGCCGCGTCGGCGGACGCGGTCCAGATGGCCTTGTCATCAAGCAACCACTGCGCCCATGGCGACACGGCTGGCCAACACGCGCCGGCCAAGACGAATGGCTGCAATGGGGTCTGCGTTGCGCTCCAGGCGCAGCCGATCTCGCTCGTGCTGGTGGCGGGATCCTACCGCATCGCCCCCCTGATCACCGTTGTGCCCCTGCCTGAAGGCGTCCTGGTCGAAGGCGACACCCCGCCTCCGCGCCTGTCTTGAGCCGGGCGGCCAATTGGCCGCTCCAGACTGCAGTCCTGCCCGCCCCCACGGGCCACGTCAGGGCAGAGCCTTCTCAAGTACAACAGGATATCGCGATGAACTCGATGATGAGGCGCCGCAGCATGCTGCGCGCCGGCGCCCTAGGCCTTGTCGGCCTTGGGCTCGACAGAGCCTTTCCCGCCTGGGCCCAGAGCGGGTCGCCAGGCCTGCAACCCGAGCGCCCGGCGCTGAGCGGCGAGGACATTCGGCTGCGGATCGCCCACGAGCGCTTCTCGGTCGGGGGTCGCACGGGCCATGCGGTGATGATCAATGGCGTCCTGCCTGGACCGCTGATCCGGCTCCGGGAAGGCCAGGACGTGCGCTTGCATGTCGAGAACCGCCTGGCCGAGGACACCTCCATCCACTGGCACGGCCTAATCGTGCCGTTCCATATGGACGGCGTGCCCGGGATCAGTTTTCCCGGCATCAAACCGGGCGAGACATTCACCTACAGGTTCCCCATCCGCCAGGCGGGCACCTATTGGTACCACTCTCATTCGGGCTTGCAGGAGCAGATGGGACACTATGGCCCGCTGGTCATCGATCCGGCCGAGGCGGAGCCTGTCGCCTACGATCGAGAGCATGTCATCGTGCTCTCCGATTGGACCTTCCTGCATCCCCACCAGGTCATCGCGAAGGTCAAGCAGGAGGGCGGATACTTCAACCGCCGCCGCCTCACCGCTTTCAGCCGAAGCATGAGCCGCGCCGATCGCGCGCAGTTCTCGGCCATGCGAATGGACCCCACTGATATCGCCGACGTCAATGGCTCGACCTATAGCTTCCTGATCAACGGCCATGGCCCGACGGAGAACTGGACCGGCCTCTTCCGGCCCGGCGAGCGCGTGCGCCTGCGCTTCATCAACGCCTCTGCGATGACGATCTTTAACGTCCGCATACCCGGACTGCCGATGACTGTGATCCAGGCCGACGGCAACCCGGTCCAGCCTGTGGAGACCGACGAGTTCCAGATCTCGGTCGCCGAGACCTATGACGTCATCGTCACCCCGCAGGCCGATGCAGCCTACACGCTGGTCGCCGAAGCGATCGATCGCTCAGGCATGGGACGAGCCACGCTCGCGCCGCGGCTTGGCATGGCCGCCGCCGTGCCGGCTCTGCGTGCTCGGCCGATCTTGTCGATGCGCGACATGGGGATGGGCGCTATGGCTGGCGCGCAGAGCGCAAACGAAGCCTGCCCGCCCGAACACGCGGCCATGGGCCATTGCACGCCGGGTCAACCGGCCGGCGCCATGCACCACAGCATGCGCGACAAGTCGCTGGCGCCGCCCACCGTCAAGGTCGGCGCGGGCGTCGACATGATCGCGCCCATGCCCGTCGATCGAACCGGCGACCGTCCACTGGGCCTGGAGACCGAGTCTCACCGCGTGTTGACCTATCACGATCTCGCGCCGCTAAGGCCCTTCCCAGATCGGCGCGCGCCGACGCGCACGATCGACATCCACCTGACCGGCAACATGGAGCGTTTCATGTGGTCGTTCGATGGGCGAAAGCTCAATGAGGGCGCCGAGCCGATCCGGCTGGCGCGTAACGAGCGGGTCAGGGTGACCTTGATCAACGACTCGATGATGAACCACCCGATCCACATCCACGGGCACTTCTTCGAGCTAGTGACCGGCCAGGCCCACGGTCACCCGATCAAGCACACCGTCAACGTCATGCCCGGCGGCAAGGCTAGCTTCGACCTCACGGCTGACGCGCCTGGGGACTGGGCGTTCCACTGCCATCTGCTCTATCACATGCACGCGGGGATGATGAATGTCGTCAAGGTGCGGCCGCTGGACGAAGGGGTCGCGTCATGATCCCCGCAGTCCTGTTTGCGATCGCCGCCGCGACCGCCTCCCCCCACACGGCCCCCGTGCCCGAGGCCGCTGGCCAGACCGCGCCGGCTGTCTCGGCCTGCCCGCCCGCCCATGCCGCCATGGGTCATTGCGTCCCCGCGTCACCGTCAGCGCCCGCATCTGCTAGCGAGGATCCCGCCTGCCCCCCCGCCCACGCCGCCATGGGCCACTGCACGCCATCAATGGGCGCGCCGCCACGCAACGGACCGCCGTCAGAAGCTGCGAGCGGACCAGCGTTCGCCGCCGACGCTGTCTGGGGAGCCCAGGCGATGGCTGCGTCGCGGCGCGCGGTCTTCAACGAGCATGGCGACTTTCGCGGCCGCCGCATCCTGATCGATCGCCTAGAAACCCGCGCGCAAGATGGCCGGGACGGCTACGGTTGGGACGGCCAGGCGTGGTTCGGCGGCGACTATGATCGTCTCCTGCTCAAGACCACCGCCGAGGGTGAGCGTGGCAGAACGCCGGAGACCGTCGAGGTTCAAGCGCTCTGGAGCCATGTTCTAGACCCGTGGTTTGAGTTGCAGGCGGGCGTGCGCCACGACATCCGCCGGGGCCAGGACCGTAGCCATTTGACGCTGGGCGTCCAAGGGCTGGCGCCCTACTGGTTCGAGGTCGATGCAGCCGCCTTCGTCTCCGATCGGGGGGCGGTGTCAGCCAGGTTCGAGGCTGAATACGACGCGCGCCTAACCAACCGGCTAATCCTGCAGCCGCGTCTCGAAGCTAACCTTTCGGCGCAGACGACGCGGTCAATTGGCGTGGGCGCCGGGCTCTCGAGCTTCGAGACGGGGCTGCGTCTGCGCTACGCGCTCAAGCCGGAATTGGCGCCCTATGTTGGCGTCGACTACCACCGCGCTTTTGGCGACACTGCCGATCTGGCGCGTGCGGCCGGTGAGAAGGCTGGCGGTTGGAGCCTGGTCGCGGGCGTGCGCGCCTGGTTCTAAAAAAGCGGCCGCCGGGCTCGGCTGCAAAGCCTCGCCCGGCGGCCGAGTGGCCTTGGCCTAGCGGCGGATGCTAGGCTTCGGGCTCGAGGGACTTCAGGGCGATGGTCCGATCTGACAGGCGTCGCCGGTCCGGCTGGGCGCCTTGCGCCACCAGCTTGCGCCCCTGCACGTAGTCCTTGACGCTATTGACGCAGTCCAGGGCGATGACCTGTCCAGCCTTCAGATAGACGAGCGTGAAGCTGCGATCGGCCGGAACACCACGCAAGACGATCTCATCATAACCAAGGCTCAAGCCGACCGTTTGGAGCTTGATGTCGTACTGGTTGGACCAGAACCAGGGCGTGACGTCGTAGGCGGCCGGCTGGCCAAGGATGGCCTTGGCTGCGACGCTGGCTTGGTCATTGGCGTTCTGGACAGACTCCAGCCGCACCCGTGCGCCGCGGGCATAGCCGTTGGCGTGACGCGCGCAGTCGCCGATCGCATAGATGTCGGGCAGGGAGGTCTGGCAAAAGCTATCGACCTCGACCCCGTCGCCGCCTTCGGCGCCGGCGGCCAGCAACGGCGCGACGGCTGGGATGATGCCGATACCGACGATGACCAGCTGAGCCTCGAGCACCTGGCCGTCAGCCAGGCGTACGCCTGTGACGCTCTCCTCGCCCAGGATCGCCTCGACCGCGGCGCCCAGACGCACATCGACGCCATGGGCGCGATGTTCAGCCTCGAGGAACCGCGACAGCGGCTCTCCCGCCGCCCGCGCCAGCACGCGGTCCAGAGCTTCCAGCAACACCACCTGCTTGCCGGCTTTCGCCAATACCGCGGCGGCCTCAAGGCCAATATAGCCGGCGCCGATTACCACCACCTGCGTAGCCTTGGCCGCCTGGCCGACGATCTGGTCGGCGTCTCCACGAGTGCGCACGGTGTTTACGCCGGCGAGCGCCC
The DNA here is from genome assembly GCF_058681225.1 of Caulobacter sp. FV1ye6ST. Taxonomy (NCBI): domain Bacteria; kingdom Pseudomonadati; phylum Pseudomonadota; class Alphaproteobacteria; order Caulobacterales; family Caulobacteraceae; genus Caulobacter; species Caulobacter sp. FV1ye6ST. The sequence continues at coordinate 357,911 of NZ_CM178733.1, read as the reverse complement.
CGCCGGCGCAGCTCAGCCGTCGCGGTTGCCCGCCCGTAGCCCAGACGAGGTGGCGGTATGTGATTGTCTCGCCAGCGCTCGTTGTGACGCTGTAACGAACGGGGTCGACCCTATCGACGGCCACTCCGAGCTTGAAGACGACCTCGCGTTCGGCCCAGAAGCTTTCCGGACGTATCAGCAGGCGCTCGAATGTCTTGTCGCCGGCGAAATAGTCTTTCGACAGGGGCGGGCGCTCATAGGGCAGGTCCGGCTCGGCCCCTATCACGAGAATACGGCCCTCATATTTTGCCTGCCGCAAAGCGATCGCGCAGGCCGCGCCAGCGTGCCCCGCGCCGACGATCAGGACATCGGTATCGATCATGCCTAGTCTTCCTCGGCGATCCGCACGCGAAGGCCGTCCAGCGCATCGTCGAAGCGCAGCTGACACGACAGACGAGAGTGCGGCTGGCGATGGCTCGAGCTCTCGAGGAGGTCATCTTCGTCCTCGCCCATCGGCGGCAGCGTCGCGGCTAAGTCGGGATCCACATAGACGTGGCAGGTCGCGCAACTGCAGCAGCCGCCGCAAAGCGCCAGAAGCTCGTCCACGCCTCCGTCTCGGATCAGTTCCATGACCGATCGCCCCATTTGGGCTTCGAGTTCGATTTCCTCGCCCTGCCGAGTGACGACGATCAGTTTTGGCACGGTAGGGTCTCCGAAGATCTCTTGCGGGCAACAGCCAGGGATCGCCGCCGTCGATGGAGCGAGAACCCTGGCCGTGGGTTGTGAGGGAGAGTTGGCTGGGCCAGGCGTAGCCTGGCCCATGGGGCTACCCGTGCGTGTGGGTGTGTGGCGGCATGACCCCGCCCAGAGCGTCGATCACCGCCTTTGGCGCGGTCTTGACCGAACCGGCGTTGAACGGCGGGTGCGGATCGTACTCGATGGCCAATTGCGCCATCATGGCTTGCTGAGGTCCGTAGAGATCGGCGATGAGAGCCAGCGTCAGATCGATGCCCGCCGACACGCCGGCGGAGGTCCAATACTTGCCGTCCCGCACCCAGCGCTCCTGCACAAACGTGCCGCCAGCCCCCTCGATCATGGTCGGGAATTTCCAATAGGTGGTGGCGCGCCGGCCCTTGAGAAGGCCGATCTGGGCCAGGAGGAGCGAGCCTGTGCAGATCCCGACAGTGTAGGTCGAGGTGGCGTCGATCTTTTTCACCCAGTCAGCGATCACTGGATCGTTGGCCGCAGCCATCAGGCCCTGGGCGCCGCCCGGGACAAGTAGGACGTCGGTGCGTTCGATCTGGTCGATCCTGACATTGGCCTTGTAGTCGACGATGCCGCTGTCGCTCTTCATCAGATCGGTCGTCTTGCCCGCCAGAACGACCTCGATGCCTTCGACGCGATGCAGAGCCTCGTAGGGGCCGATCCAGTCCAGAACCGTGGTGCCGGGGTAGAGCAGCATCGTCACTTGGGTCTTCTTGACCGGCGCGCCCGGCTTGGGATCTTCGGCCGGCGCCGGTTGCGCCTTGGCCGCCGCGCCCGCAGCGAGTAGCGCAGCGCCGCCCGCAAGGCCCAGGGCGGTGCGACGATTGATAGGATCACTCATGGATGTCCTCCTGTCGGATTTTCAGAGCGCCCGGTTGCGGGCGGGCGAAGGGTTATGGCTGAGCCGGCGAGCTCAGCGGCTGGGGGTGTCGCTGTTGAAGATGTCGCGGTGTCGCTTCCAGGAACCGTCTTCGCGCTTCCAGACGACGATGTACTTGCCGAGATTGACGCCGACCTCGCGCCTGGCCTCCAGGCGGGTGACCACGGCCCGTCCGCTTTCGATGACCAGTTCGTCCAGAATGATCGAGTCGATGGCGTCGAACTGTCCGCGCGATTGCTTATCCGGATCGCTGATTGCTGCGGTCCAGAACGCCACCACGGCGTCGCGCCCTTCCACATAAGGACCACCCGACGGCAGCAGGAGCGTGTCCCCGGTGAACAGAGCAGGCAGCGCGCCGTGGTCCCGATTGAATAAGGCGTCGGCGAACACCCTTCGGCGGTCGGCGATCGCCGCCAGGATCGCGTCGTGGTCCGCTCCAGCCGCGTGGGCGCCGCGGCCTGCCGCGACCAGAGCGCCGCCCGCCAGGCCACTAGCGGCGAAGCTTCGACGATCGATCGGATCATTCATGCGATGCCTCCGGCCGTCGGCCGCGCTGTTTGGGAGAGGTCAGCGCCGGTCGCGCGCGCGATGTCGCCCGCCACGAAGCGGGCTCCATAGAGGAACAGCAGAGCGCCGAGGCTGGCGAACCCCGCCATGATCGCCAGGGCGTAGCGCAGCGACTGCGCGCCAAACTCGGGCCGCAGCAGATCGCTCAGGAAGCCGGTCAGCAACGGACCCAGCCCTTGTCCGGTCAAGGCTGTCGTCACCATCACCAAGGCGGTCGCCAGGCCGCGCATGGCCGGACGCGCCAGGTTCTGGGTCAGGCCAAAGGCGGGGCCAAAGTGCATCGCCGAGATCACCGTACCGACCGCGTAGATGGCCAGGCCGACGTGAAGATCACCAGCCAGACAGAATAGGGCGAAGAACGGCGTGGTCAGGAAAGTCACGATCGCGGGGAAATAGAGTCTGACGCGCGGATTGCGCGCCGACAGCCAGTCCGATAGCGCCCCGCCGGCGAAGGTGCCGATCGCGCCGGAAATCCCAAGCACCAGGCCAAGCTGCAGTCCGACCTGGGTCAGCGTCAGGCCATGGACCTTGATCAGAAAGGCTGGGACCCAGGCGGCATAGGCGCCTTGCGTCACGGCGACGACCGTCAGCCCCCCGGCGGCGGCCAGATAGGCCCGCTGGCTCCAGAGGAAGCTCAACACTGTGCGCGTCGACACATCGCTACGCAGCGTTTGGGGTTCGAAGCGACCGCGCAGGGGCTCCTTGACGGTGAAGCGCACCAGCAGAGCCAGCAGGAGTCCGGGGGGGCCCAGGAGCCAGAACGTCGCGCGCCATCCGAACCGCGCGGCCAGGAACGAGCCGAGCAGGAAGCTCAACATGATGCCGATGTAGATGCCACTGGAATAGATGCCCATGGCCAGCGCTCGGCGGCGTGGCGGGAAGTAGTCGGCGATGATGGAGTAGGTCGGAGCGCCGCCGCCAGCCTCGGCGACGCCGACAATCGCCCGGCCCAGCAGCAACTGGCCAAAGCCGGTGACCGTGCCGCAGAACGAGGTCGCCAGACTCCAGATCACCACCGCGCCGCTCAAGAGGTTGCGCCGGTTGTGTACGTCCGAGTAGCGCGCGATCAGCACCGTCGAGAGCGCGTAGAGCAGCGAGAAGCCAAAACCGGACAGCACGCCCATGGCGGTGTCGGACAGTTGCAGTTCCTGCTGGATCGGCACGAGGAGGATGGACACGACCATCCGGTCGATCCAGTTGAGGATGAAGATCAGGACTAGGATGAAGAGGACATAATAGGCGTAGCGACGGCTCGCCGGCGTCTCGCCGTCGGCCAGAGCCACGTCCAGGTCGCGGGACGACGGAGCCATATTAAGATCGGTCACGCGACACCTCGACCATGCGCAAAGTCAGCCCTGACGGGCAAGAAAAGCGAATCCATGCTGCCGCGAAGCCCCCTTCGACATGTGCTTGATCTTGCCCTGCGGACGGCCAGCCCGGAAAGGACGTTGACGGGGCTTTTTCGGCCACTGGACCCGATGCCTTGCTGCTTTCCGGACGGCGAGATCGTCATCGTCCTAGACCAGGCCCAGCCGGGTCGCCGCCCGCATCGCGGCGGCGCGACGCTCGGCCTTGCCCTCGCGGGTCAGCTCCGCGAAGCGCGCGGCGACGTCAGGGACCAGCGCCGGCGAGCCAGCCCTGAACGGCGGGTCCGGATCATATTCCTGGCCTAGCTGGATGAGCTTGGCCTGGTCATCTCCCCACAGCTTGGCGATCAGCGTCAAGGCAAAGTCCAGGCCTGCCGTGACCCCGCCGCCGGTGATGCGGTTGCGATCGACGACGACGCGCTGATGAACGGGTTCAGCGCCGAAGATCGGCAATTCCCCCATGGCCGCCCAGTGGGTCGCGGCCTTGTAGCCATTCAGCAGGCCCGCAGCGCCCAGCACCAGGGCCCCAGTGCAGACCGAGGTGATCCATTGGGCGCCCTTGGCCTGCCGGACCAGGAAATCGAGAACTTCGACGTCTTCCATCAGGCGCGTGGTCCCGATTCCGCCTGGCACGAAGATCATGTCCAGTTGCGGCGCCTCGTCGAGCGTCATGTCGGCCATGATCCGCAAGCCCCAATCGGTTGAGATCGACCCTCGTGTCTTACCGATGACATTCACCCGCGCGTCCTTCACGCGCGCGAGCGCGTCGCTGGGACCGGCGAAGTCCAGGTTCGTCATCTGATCGAACACGAGCATGCCGATCTCTAACTTGGGTGACGTTGGCGCGGTCATGTCGCTTGCGCTGGCTTGCCGGGGACCCGCACGGTCTGCAATTGCATGTACTCGTCCAGGCCATGCAGCCCGAACTCGCTGCCGATGCCCGACTGCTTGGCGCCGCCGAACGGGGCGTCGGGGGAGATGGTGGCGTGGTCGTTGACCCACACCGTACCCGCCTGCATCCGCTCAGCGAGGCGCCGCGCCGCATCCAGGTCCGTCGACCAGACCGATCCGCCGAGGCCGTTTTCGCTGGCGTTGGCGCGGGCGAGCGCATCCTCCGGATCGGAAAAGCGGATCAGCGGCAGGATGGGGCCAAACTGCTCCTCGTCGACCGCACGGACCCCTTCGGCGACGTCGACCAGGACCGACAGAGGGAAGAAGTAGCCTTCGCGTTCAAGGGGCGCGCCGCCGCTGAGGAAACGCCCGCCCTTGGCGATAGCATCCTCGGCCAGGGCGGAAATGTAGTCGAACTGCGCCCGGTTTTGCACGGGGCCAAACTGCGTGGCCGGATCGTCGCCGGGCCCGATCCGGGCCTCCTTGGCGAGGGTCGCCAGCTTGTCGGCCAGGGCGTCGTGCACCGCCTCGTGCACGTAGAGGCGCTTGAGCGCGGCGCAGGTCTGCCCGACATTGCCGAATGACTTGGAGAAGATCTTCGGTGCGATCGCCTCGATATCGGCGTCAGCCAGCACGATCGCCGCGTCGTTCCCGCCCAGTTCCAACGTCAACCGCTTCAGATTGGCCGCGCCGCTGGCCATGATGCGCCGGCCGGTCGGGGTCGAGCCCGTAAAGACGATCTTGTCGATCCCGGGGTGTTCGGAGATGGCTTGCCCGAGATCGGCGCCGCCCGACACCGAGTTGAGGACGCCGGGCGGCAGGTGTGCGTTGGCGATCTCGATGAAGCGGAGGGTGGCCAGGGGCGTGTAGGGCGAGGGCTTGACCACGACCGTATTGCCGGTCAGCAGCGCGGGCATGATGTGCCAGACGGCGATCATGACGGGATAGTTCCAGGGGGTGATCGAAGCCACGACACCGAGCGGCCGGCGGTGCACCTCGACCGTCTCGGCACCATCGTCCTTGACCACCTCGACCACGGGCCGCAGCGCAGCGGTGGCGTGAGCCCAGTGGGCCGCGCCCATGATTTCGCCAACAGCGCTGGTGCGCAGCGGCTTGCCCTGCTCCTTGGAAAGCAGCGCTCCAAGTGCTTCGCGCTCGGCTTCCAGGGCGTCGGCTATCGCTTCGATGGCGTGGGCCCGCGCCTCGATCGGCGTGGCTGCCCAGGCGGGGAAAGCGCGCCTTGCCGCCGCGACCGCGCGATCGAGATCCTCGCGGCTAGCTTGCGGCGCCTGAGCGAAGGCCGCGCCCGTCGCCGGATCGATGACGGCGAAGGTTTCCGTCGTCGCCAACGCTTTGCCGTCCACCATCAGGGAGGGAATGGTGAGCGGCGCGTCCTGCGTGGCGGTCGGAGTCGGTTCCATGTCTTGCTCTCTTTCAGCCTGCCGATGCAGGTCTTCAAATGGCGAGCAAAGGCATTGGGCGCCCGCCGTGCGGACCCCAGCGCCTCCGCGAACCCGCGGATTGCGAAAGTCGGTGGTCAGGTCCGGCGCGCTACTCGGAGGCGTGTCGGGCCCATGGGTTTCCGGGCAGCAAGGCCTCGGTGAACCCAAATTTCGTTATGTCGGTGATGCGTTGCGGGTAGAGGATTCCATCGAGATGGTCGTATTCGTGCTGAAACAGCCGGGCATGAAAGCCCTTTGCCTCGCGCTCCAGGCTCTGCCCGTCCTCGAGCGTGCCGCCGTAACGGATATGTGTGACGCGCGGTACGAGACCGCGCATCCCCGGCACCGAAAGGCATGATTCCGGCTTCTGGTCCGTCTCCTCGGTTAGGAATTCCAGCCACGGATTGATGAGCGTGGTCAGCGCCACCGGCTTTTCGTCGGGATGATACTTGTTGGGCGCGATGCCGAAGATCAGCAGCCTCAGGTCGATCCCGATCTGCGGCGCGGCCAAGCCGAACCCGCCCAGCGCGTTCATGGTGTCGTACATATCTGCGATCGCCGCCTTGACCGACGGGTCGTGGATGTCGTTCACGGGCTTGGCGACGTCCAGCAGGCGAATGTCGCCAAGCTTCAGGATCTCGCGGATCATTGGCTCGCCCCTTTTCGTTGGCTTCGGTCTTTGCGCGCAAGATAGGCCAGGGCCCACTGGCGGCATTGCTCGATCAGAAAAGGCGCCTTCTCGCGGGCCGTCTCTGTCTCCGAGCGCGTCTGCAGCCAGCCCAGATACGTCGTGGCGCGCAGGAATTGGAACAGCGGCAGGTGTCCTAGGTCAGCCTCGGGCAACGGCCTGACGGTGCGATAACCCGCCAGCAGGCTGTCGCGCAGCAGGGGATACTCAGCCTCGCTTCGGGCGGCGTTGAGGATGGTCGCCAGCTCGAACAGATACCAGCCGAACCCGCAGTCGTCGAAATCGATCGCCTGCAGTTGGCCGTCGTGCTCCATCACGTTGTCACGGATGAGGTCGGCGTGGATCATGCCAAACCGGCCGCCGTCCTTGCCGAAGGCCGCCAGATCCGCCCAGGCGTATTCCCGCGCCTCAAGCAGCAGCGCCCGCTCGCTTGCCGACAGGGCTGGAAGTTCCCAAAACCGCCCCCAGAGCGGGTTGGACCCGAGCAGGCCCTCTTCGTCCCAACGGTGGCGGAAAAAACCCTGTGGCAGCGGCAGCGCCGCGCCGTGGGCGTGAAGCTGGGCAGCCAGGGCGCCGACGCGTCGAAACTGATCGGCCTTGGAAAGGCGGCCATCCGCACCGACCGGACCGCCTGACAGCCAGCCGAGCATGTCGACCTGACGGATTTCCGGAACCCCTGGGGCCTCGGCGTGGATGAACAAGCTGCCGTCCGCCGCGCGGATGACAGGCGGCACGGCGATCCCCGAACGGCTCAGTTCGGCCATCCAGAAGAGCTCTGAGCGTAGCGCCGCGTCGTCGTGATAGCCGGCGCGGTGGACTCGCAAGGCCACTCGAGCGCCATCTTCGCGCCTTGCGGAGAAGACGGCGTTCTCGCGGTTCTTGAACAGCTTGAGGTCGGTGAAGCGACCGTCCCATTGGGTAAGGGCCGCGCGCGCCAACTCGGTCAGGCGTTCAGCCTGATCCTCGCTCGACATCGTATAGAAGCCAGACACGGACATGGCCTCCTATGCGGCGCTCAAGGCGCTATCGAGGACCGACACCAGATGGTCGGCATGATCGGCGGAGAAGACCAGCGGCGGCCGCATCTTCAGGATGTTGCTGTGACGGCCGATACGATTGATCAGCACCCCGTCCTCGCGCATGCGGTTGACGATCCGCGTGGTCTCCTCCCGGGCGGGTTCGCCGTCAGGCCTGAGGAACTCGACGCCGAACGACAGCCCCCTGCCGCGCACATTGGCGATCAAGGGATGTTTCGACATTAGCCCCAGCAGGCCCGCGCGCACGTGATCGCCGACGCGGCGGGCATTGCCAAGCAGATCCTCGCGCTCGATGACGTCCAGCACCGCAGCGCCGGCGGCGGCGGCGACGGGATTGGCGGCGAAGGTGTTGAAGTAGCGCGTGGCCGCGCCGAACGCGTCGACCCATTCACGGCGCGTCACCATGCCTGCGACGGGGAAGCCGTTGCCCATCGGCTTGCCCAGGGTGACGATGTCGGGGATGACGCCGGTGCGCTGATAGCCCCACATGCCGTCGCCGGTCCGCGCAAAGCCCGACTGGACCTCATCGCAGATGAAGACGCCGCCGGCTTGGCGCACGATCTCCACCGCCTTCTCGACGTAGCCGGGCGCGTGGTCGGGCAGGCCTTCATTGGCAAAGAGCGTGTCCAAGAGCAGCGCGGCGACCTTGATCCCGTCGGCCGCAAGGGAATCCACCGCCGCCTGCACCTGCAGGGCGTAGGCCAACGCGAGTTCCGCGTCGGTCCGGCCCTGACGGTCGTGAACCGGATCGGGCACACGCACGAACCGGGCAAAGGCGGGGAACGGCTCGCCACCTGGGAACGACTTAGCGAGCCCGGCGAAGATCGTCGAATTGCCGTGATAGCTGTTGTCGCTGACGATGATGCCCTGGCCGCCTGTGACGAACCGCGCCAGCCGGAAGGCCAGCTCGTTGGCCTCCGTGCCGGAGCAGGTCAGCATCACCGAATCCAGCGGCTCTTCGAACTTGGCCGTCAGCCGCTCGGCGTAGGCCACGAGCGTCTCGTCCAGATAGCGCGAGTGAACGTTCAGTGTCGCGGCCTGGCGGGCTATGGCCTCCACGACGTGCGGGTGGCAGTGGCCAACACACGGCACGTTATTATAGGCGTCGAGATAAACGCGGCCGTCGGCGTCATGAACCCAGACGCCCTCCCCGCGCACGAGGTGCAGCGGCCTTTCGTAGAAGAGCGGACTGTTCTTGCCGAGCACCTGCTGCCGGCGCCGGATCAGTTCATCGAAATCAGACATCCATTCCGCCCCTACTCACAACCGTGCCCGCGAGCGACTGCGCGCCCTTGGGAACTCCTTCAAAGGCGCGCCCGGCAAGCTCGACACATACGAGCACTCGCCGACCAGAATGCGCCACTTACCAGCGAAATTCGGCCGCGAGGCCGACGAGGTTATGGCTTGCGCCAGGCGACAAACCCGCAGGACGAGCCGGTGCCCCCCTCGGTGCGATAGAGGCGTTGGTAGTCGACCACCTCCATGGCCAGACCCGCACGGGTCATTGCCGCGGAGGTCGCGATCCAGCTCTTGCACTCGGAGGTGCCCGCCATCAGTTCGTTCTGCGGCAGGCTTCGCAAAGTCTCCGCGTCATCAGTCAGCATCGCCTGCAGGAAGCGCGCATCCCATTGCGGATCGACCACGAAGTGGGTCAGGCCTCCGGTGGTCAGGATCGCCACCCGCGCATCGCTGTCCCAAGCGGCGACGGCGTCAGCCAGGGCCGCGCCGAAGTCGTAGCAGCGCGCCGCGCTCGGGCTATTGTCGTAGTACCAGCAGTTGACGTCGACGGGCACGTGCGGCCGGACGTGGTCGCGCATGATGTTCTTGTAGAGGAAGCCATAGGCGTGGGGCATGCCGTGGAGCAGCGATTTGTCGCCGCGCACCGTGGGCTTCTCGTGGCAGAGCGTAACGTCGAACCCGCTCTGCGTCAGGCTCCTGCCCAGATGCAGGCCGAGCGTCCGATGGCCAGGATAGACGGTCTGCGCCTCGGGCAGGTGACCGTGATCGGAGATCTCGATGCCGACCGGCAGCCGCGCCTTCTGCTCGTCGGTGCGCGGCAGGTTGCCGATTTCCTCGGCGGCGATCACCGCGAAGGCTGGAACGATGTCCGAAAAGATTTCGTGCTGGTCGTTGCCGACGATGATCACGACATCCGGGTCGGCGGCGACATAGGCATCGTGCAGGCGCTCGATCGCCGCGAAGCTGGCGTCCAGAGCGGCTTGGCGGGTGGGAAGGTCGAGCTCGGCGGCGATGTTCTCATGGGTACGCAAAGCAGCCAGTTCGGCGTAGGAGACCTTTCGCCCCTTCCACCACATCGGCACGCCATCGAGGCGATCGCGCGCGGCGCGAATATCCCAGTCCTTGGCCAGCGTGTGCAGTTGCGGGGTGTGGGCGCAACCAATTCCCAGAACGATCTCAGCCACAGCAGTCTTCCCTGGCTTGGCGCGCGCGGATCACCGCTTTTCGCCGATGATGTTGGTCAGCGTGCCGATGCCTTCGATCTCCAGGTCGATCACATCGCCGGGTTCGAGATAGCGACCGGTCTCGAAGCCGCAGCCGTTGCCCATGGTGCCCGAACCCAGCACGTCGCCGGGATAGAGGGTCTCATCGCGACTGACGAAGGCGATGATCTCTTCGAAGCTGTGCTGCATGTCGCCCAGCCGGCCTTGCCCCTGCACCTGGCCGTTGATGCGGCTTTGCATGCGCAAGCTCGCCGGTTCAGGGAGTTCGTCGCGGGTTACGATCCAGGGCCCGAAGGCGTTGCCGGTGTCGAAGTCCTTGCCCTTGGAAGGCCCCATCCGGAACTGCTGATCGCGCACCTGCTCGTCGCGGGCGCTGAAGTCGTTGTAGATGGTGTAGCCGAAGATGTGTTCGCGGGCGTCGTCCACGGCGATGTCGACGCCGCGGCGACCAACGATGGCCGCGCACTCGACCTCGTAGTCCATGGTGTTGGTGAAGCGCGGCCAGCGGATCGTGGCCCCATGGCCCGAAGCGGTCATCCGGTTGCCCTTGAAGTAGAAGGGCCGCTGGTACCAGATCGGCGGCAGGTCATAGGCGCCGCTGGCCTTGTATTGCGCGTAGGCGGCTTGCGGGTCGGGCTGGGTGGCGGCGCGGGTGCGCATGCTGGCCTCGAGCGCCTGCAGGCTGTGCAATTCGAAGTTGGCGAAATCGCGGATCGAGTTGGGGACAGGCAGCGGCGCCTGCAGGGTCACGTCATCGAGGCTGAACAGGTGGTCGCCGCGGTTCTGAGCCAGGAGACCCGCGGCGATGTCGAGGGCCTCCACCTCATTTTCGATGATCGTCAGCATGCGGGCGAACAGCGGCGCGCGGCGGGCCGCCGCGGCCGCGGCGGCCAGATCGAGGATCTTGCCGTCGGGCGTCACCGCCCCGGTTCGCGCCTGGCCGCCCGTCACGAAGGTCACCAGTTTCATAGCTTGAACAGCTTCTGGGCCGTGCCGCTCTTGATAAGCTTGGACACGCCCGGATCCAGGGCGTTGACCCGCGCCAGGCAGCCTTGCATGTCGCCGATGTTGTGCGGATAGTCCGAGCCGTACATCACCCGCTCGGGCCCGCCCGCCACGTCCAGGCACAGGTTGAGCGCGCCCGGCTCATAGACGACCGCGTCGTAGTAGATCCGCTTGAGATAGCTGGACGGCTTGTCGCTGATCTTTTCGGCGCAGGCGGGGATCATCTCATGGCAGCGATCCAGGCGTCCGGCGAGATAGGGCAGGGCCGCGCCGCCGTGGGCGGCGATGATCCCAAGATTCGGATAGCGATCGAGGAAGCCGTCGAGGATCATCCGCGAGATGGCCAAGGTCGTGTCGATCATGAAGCCAATGGGCGGCACCAGGCCGTACTCGTCGAGCTGCAGGTCGACCGCGCCTTGTGGGGCGGTGGGGTGCACCAGAACTGGTAGGGCCAACTGGTCGATCGCTTCCCAGACCGGCGCAAACTGCGGGGCGGTCAGGCTTTCGCCGTCGATATTGGCCGACACGAAGACACCCACGGCGCCCGCCTTCACGGCGCGGCGCAGCTCGGTCACCGCGCGGTCGGCATATTGCCAGGGCAGCGCGGCGAAGAAGCGCAGGCGGTCGGGGTAGCGGCCCTGCTGGTAGGCCATCAGGTCGTTCATCGCCGCGGCGTTGGCGCTGCTGACCGCCTCCCCGCCCCAGAAGACACTGGGGCAGGTCAGCGAGACGATCGCCACGTCGACGCCGGCCTTGTCCATGTTGGCGATGCGCAGGTCGTAGTCGAACATTCCCGGCGTCAGCGTCACGAATGGATTGCCGCGAAGGTACACCGTCTCCTGGCCGGCCTTGGTGGGCTTGACCTCATATTTGGGCCCGCCGTGCTGGCGGAGTTCATCCACCCACGGCTGGCTCAGCATGTGGGTATGGACGTCGATCACCGGGACAGAGGACATGGTCACTTCTCCAGGTTGATACGGTTGGAAAGACGGCCCAGACCCTCGATCTCGACGTCGCAGAGCTTGCCGTCGTAGGGGGCCAGATAGGTGCCGATATTGCCGCGCGGGTGCTTGGCGGTGCCCTTGGAGGCGGTGCCCGTGTGGATGCAGTCGCCCGGCTCCATGGTGAACCACTTGGAGGCGGTCGAGATCACCTGTTCGACCGGGAAGAAGTAGTTTGCCGTCGTGTCCTCGGTGAAGCATTCGCCATCGACATAGCCGCGGACGATCAGCTTGTTGGGATCGGGCACCTCGTCCTTGGTGGTCAGCCACGGGCCCATGGCCGCGAAGGTGTCGGCCGCCTTGGACTTGGAGTGGTAGATGAACAGCAGCCAGGTGTCCTCGCCCTCGAACTTGGGGCGCCAGGCGGTATGGTGCGGCTTGACGATGTCGGCGGTCTGCTTGAGCGCGATCGAGTCCTCACCGAATTTGACGCCGCTGGCGGTCACATCGTTGGTCAGGGTGTAGCCGAAGACGTAGTCGAGCGCTTTCTCGGGCGGCACATTCTTGGCGGTCTTGCCAAACACCACGACCGGTTCGGGCTCAGGAATGGCCGGGCCGTGGTCCTTAAGCAGATCGATGGTCTTGTTGTGACCGGTGAGGGCCGAGCGGCCCTTGGTGAAGAACATCGGCGCCGTCATCGGCTTGAGCGCCTTGTCGTTCAGATTGTTGTTGTTGACGGCGCAGCCGAGGATCTTGGAGGCGCGCGGGTTGGGCGCCATCCAGTCGGCGTTGGCCAGATCGATGACCGCAAGCTTGCCGGCTAGCGCGGCCTGGATGGCTTCGTTGGCCGTGTCGAGACCGGCGTTGCCGGCCTCGATGAGGTCTTCCATCCAGGGGTAGGCGGCCAAGACGACAGCCTTGTCGTCGGCGACGCGCGCGATAACGGTCGGGCGGCCCTCAAGCCGGATCGTACCCAGTTTCATGGGGCAATTCCTTGTTTTGGATTGAGTTCAGAGGGTGTGCGTCGCGTCCTCGGCGATCATCCCCATGGCGATCTGATATTCGCGCTTGATGGCCTCGGGCTGCCCGACCTGGTGCTGGTAGTCAGGACGGTTGAGCCGGTATGCCAGGGCATCGCCCAGTCTCCGGCTTTCTTCGAGCGTCATGGAGCTGGTGAAGAGCTCCTTGTGCTTGATCGGCAATTCGACGCATCGGTTACGTTCGGCGTCTCGGATCAGGCCCTTAGGGTCGCCCTCGCCCGCTTCGACGATCTTCATGTTCTGCTCGAAGGCGCGGCGCATCATGACGATGCCCTGATCGCTCTTGCCCAAGTGCTCTTGGGTCCGGTCGGCAATGACGCCTTGCCCCGCCCAGGCGACGATATCCTGGTTCATCACGTGGCTGGTGATCCACGCGCCGTCTTCGTCCTTCACCGGCCCCGTCCAGTAGGGGATGCGCTTCTGGACAAACGGCTCGCGATCGACCGGCACGCGATGGAACATCCAGGTCACCGACAAGGTGGTTTCGTCGTCGATAGGCACGCGCCATTCGATGTGGTCGCCCAGGAAGAAGGCGTTGGGCCAAAGCGCGGTAGCGCCGATCGTCCAGTGCTGGTTGTCCTTGTCGGTGTCCTCGCGAACCCGTCGGTAAACGTGGCCGAACTCGAACTCGTCGAAGGCCAGTTCCAGGTGGGTAGGGCCGTAGCGCCCATCGCCCTTCAGGACCGACGACCAGTTACGGTGCATCCACTCAAAGTGGACAGGGTCACAACTGTTTTCCTGACACTGGAACCAGTTGCAGGGCACCTCGGCAAAGACGATCTGCTGGAACCCATTGTCCCAGGTGAACGGCTCCCAGGTGGGCACCAGTGGCGCAGGCTGGGGTCCTAGATAGGCCCATAGCATTCCGGCCTTGGCTTCGACCGGATAGGACTTGATGCGTATCTTGTCCTTAAACCGGGCTCGTGGATTGGCGATGTCCTCGAACGGCTGCTCCAGGCACTTGCCGGACGTTGAAAAACACCAGCCGTGATAGCTACAGCGAAGGCCGTCCTCTTCGAGAATGCCGTTCATCATATCGGAGCGACGGTGTGGGCACTGGCGATCTACGAGGCCGTAGGTCCCCGACTTGGACCGGAAGGCTACAAGGTCCTCGCCCAGCAAACGCACTGGCTTTATGCCCAGGTCGTCGACTTCGGCCACGGCCGCGAAAGGATGCCAGTATCGGCGCAGCAGCTGCCCCATCGGGGTTTCGGGTCCGACCCGAACGAAGCGCTCGTTTTGCAGCGGGCTAACCATTGCCCCTCCCCTTGCCATTGACCAGCTTGGCGATGGCTAGGCATTCAGCCTTCCTGCCGCAACATTGCCGTCGAAAAGTTGCAGCACGCGCGACAAAACCGGACAAACACGGGTCCGTAGTCGGCTATCGGACGCGCCAGCCGCAACAAGCTGGTGAGGGAGTTGCGCAGATCGCGACAAAGCGCAAAGCTCGGACCATGTCCAACCGAGACCCCAGACGGCGCGTCCCCCAGCCTGAAGCGCCCAAGATCGAGGCGGTGGCCATGGCCAGCGCGATCATCGACCTCTTGGCTGAGAACAATGGAACCGCCAGCGTTCAGAAGGTCGCTGACGTGCTGTCGATCACCAAGTCACGCGCCTCGCGTCATTTGGCCAATCTTGAACTTCTGGGCTTGGTGTCGCGCGTCTCGACAGGGAGGGGCTACCAGCTCGGCTGGCGAGTTCTGCGCTGGGGGCAGGTGGCGGCAACCCGCTATGACCTGATCCAGATCCTGGATGAGCCTTTGCGCAAACTCAGTGACAGCTCCAACCAGACGGTGCTGCTGTGCGCGCCTGCGGGGGCCGATGCAATCGTGCTACGGTGCCTGCCATCGGCCTCAGCCATCAGCATCAAGGTCAAGGTCGGCTTGGTCATGGGCCTGCCCCTTTCACCCAGCGCCAGGATCTCATTCGCCTTTCAGCCGCGAGAGCAGCGGGAAGCGCTACTTGGCCATCTCAAGCAGCGCGAGCCAGAGTTCCGCATCGACGACGAGGAGCACTTCCGCGAGCAGGTTTCTGCTATCCAGCAGGATTACTATTGTTGGGACCGCAATAAGTACAACGTGGGCTACGGCGCGATCGCCGCGCCGGTTTTTGACCAGACCGAGACGCTTGCCGGGATCATCACCCTGGTCATGGCCAGCGATGTTTTCGAGGGCGGCGCGCCGCCGCCGCCGCTGGTTCGTCAACTACTCACTTGTTGCGCGGCCGCTTCGCGGCTGTTGCGCTCACGGGTCGCCTTCCCGGGCATTGCGCCACTGGGTTCTGAAAGGGGCTAGCCGAGAGGCCGATCCGACCTTTGGACTTGCGTTAGGCTCGCTGAGGGCCGGCAGACGCGACCTGCGATACTCCCAAGTGGTTAGCTTCTGCGGCTAGCACCCTCTCGATCGCCGCTTTCGGCCCGGGGACAAGGCTTCCCACTCCCGATCCGCTTAAAGCGCCCGATAAACCCTGCCTGATCTCGTTGGAAGAGCTTCACCGGACGCAAGCTCGCTGAGTGTGTCTGTTCCACAGCACCGGTTGCAAGTTCACCGGGAGCGCGCCACGTTTACAAGATGGACGACGCCCTCCCTCAGCATGCCAGTCGCTATGCAGCGACTTACGCCGACCGCGACGGCGTCGCGCGCACGCCCCTTCCAGGCCTCACAATCATTCGCGCAACATCGCCGAGCACGCTGCAATACGCCGTGTCGCGGCCCATGGTGGTCTTGGTCCAGCAGGGAACCAAGCGCGTCATCACCGGCAGCAGCACCTTCGAATTTGGCGCGGGGGAGTCGTTGCTGATTACAGCGGATGTCCCCACCGTCAGCCAAATTACGCAGGCCAGCGCCGCCAAGCCCTATATTTCGCTGGTGATTGACCTTGATCCGGCTGTCATCGCCGGATTGGTCGTGGAGATGGGTTCTTCGCCTTTCGCCGCGGGCGCGCCCGTGCGGATCGATCGCACCGAGAGTGAGGTCGCGGACGCGGCATTGCGGCTCTTGAAGCTGATCGATCGTCCTGCGTCACGCCCGATCCTAGAAGCGCAGCTGTTTCGCGAATTACACTTTTGGCTGCTGTCGGGCCGTCATGGCGGCGCCATTCGCAGCTTGGGCGTCGCCGATAGCCATGCGGAGCGCATCGCCCGCGCAGTCGCGGTCATACGGAGCAGCTTTGCCAGCCCGCTGCGGATCGAACGTCTTGCTGAGACCGCGGGGATGAGCGCATCGTCGTTCCACGAGCACTTCCGCGCCATCACGTCGCTCACGCCGCTCCAGTTTCAAAAGCAGCTGCGCTTGATCGAGGCCAGACGCCTGATGTTGACAGACGGCGTCAGCATTGGCGCCGCCACTCATGATGTCGGCTACGAGAGCGTTTCCCAATTCACGCGCGAGTATGCGCGAATGTTCGGTTCGCCGCCGGCACGCGACATCAAAGCAATCAAGGCTCGGGCGGAGGCTGCTTAGACGCGCCGCGAGCGAGCCTCCGCGCCGTGGGTTTCGGAGGTCGACTACACTGACGATCTCTTGGCGATCGACAAGCCAACCCTCGTCATCCACGGGGACGATGACCAGATCCTGCCGATCAAGGCCTCGGCCGAACGGACGGCGAAGCTTATCCCCGGCGCGACCCTGAAAATCTATCCGGGCGGCAGCCACGGGCTCGCGCAAGTCGAGGCGGACCGCTTCAATGCTGACCTGCTGACCTTCATCCAGGCCTGAGCCGCAGCGAGCTGAACCACCACGCGCCGCCAGCGCCGCCACCCCGGAGGAACAGGCAAAAACTTTAGAGCTTCCGGCAACTACCTCCTGGTTCGGAAGCCTAGAAAATTGTGCCCCGGCCGCCGCCGGGTCCGCAGGCCCAGGAGCTCTGTCATGAACGGCGATTTCAATTTGCTTATCGACGGCGAGGATCGAGAAGGCTCGACCGGCCATAGCGAAGCCCTGCTTAACCCGGCGACGGGTGAGCCGATCGGTCGTACAGCCTACGCCTCTGTCGCCGATCTCGAGGAAACGGTTGCGGCGGCTGTCCGCGGCATGCGCGAGTGGCGGGCCGTCTCGCCCTGGGACCGCGGCCGCATCCTCAAGCGCGCAGCCGACATCCTGCGTCGCGACGGCGAGGCAGCGGCCCGTACTATGACGCTCGAGCAAGGCAAGCCGCTCGCCGAGGCGCGGATCGAGGTCGAGCGGTCAGCCGACTTTCTTGAATGGGGCGGCGAGCAGGCGCGGCGCATCACCGACTGCGTGATGGCGGGCCGTACGCCTGGGAGCCGCGTAGAGGTCCAGAGCCATCCGATTGGCGTCGTCGCCGCCTTCACGCCTTGGAACTTCCCGATGGCGCTCGCCGCGAAGAAGTTCGCTGGCGCGCTCGGCGCGGGATGCGCGATCATCTGCAAGCCATCGCAGGAGACTCCGGGCTCGGTCTTGTTCATGGCCAAGGCGTTGCTTGAGGCGGGCGTCACGCCGGCCGCGCTCGCGGTGCTCTTCGGCGATGCCGGGCAGGTCTCGGACTATCTGATTGCGGCGCCTGAGATCGCTAAGATCACGTTCACGGGTTCGATACCGATCGGCAAGCGGCTGGCCGCTGACGCCGCGTCCCGGATCAAGCCTGTCACGATGGAGCTGGGCGGTCATGCGCCAGTGATCGTTTGCGCAGATGCGGACCCTGAATGGGCCGCTGAGATGCTGGTCCGCGCCAAGTTCACAAATGCAGGCCAGATCTGCCTTTGCCCCTCGCGCTTCTTTGTCGAGGAACCGGTGCGCGACCGCTTCACCCGTCGTTTCGTGGAGTTGGCAGGCGCGCTACGCCTCGGAGACGGTCTTGATCCTGAGACCCAAATGGGCCCGCTCTCCAATGCCCGACGGCTGGAGGCGATCACAGGCTTGGTCGAGGACGCCCGGCTGCGCGGCGCCACCGTGCTAACCGGGGGCAGGCGCCACGGCGATCGTGGCTTCTTTTATGAACCCACCGTCATCACCGACGTACCCAACGAGGCTCTGGTTCTACACGAAGAGCCGTTCGGCCCGGTCGTGCCGATCCTACCCTTTACCGACGAGGCCGACATGCTCAAGCGGGCTAACGGGCTTGAGTTCGGCCTCGCCTCCTACGTCGTCACCAATGACGTCAACCGCCAGCGGCGCCTCACGGCCGCGCTCGACTATGGCGTGGTCGGCGTGAACGGCGCGGTGACGCACTATCCCGAAGCGCCGCTCGGCGGCTGGAAGGAGAGCGGCATCGACACCGAGGGCGGCATCGAGATCCTCAAGCCCTACCAGCACACCAAGCACGTCAGCATCGCATAGCGCACGAAGGCGCCCCCACCATGCTCGAAGATCCGTTCTCACCGCTCTCCTTCATTGCTGGCCCCGCCATCCTGACCAACGCTTGCGCCATCATGCAAAATGGGGCGACGATCCGGTACAATCTGGCGATCACCCAATGGCGCGAGTTCCACGCCTCGATCTCGATCGGGGACGGCCGGATCACCGAGCAATATTTCGACGGCGACGCCGCGCTTAAACTTGCTGGGCGTCGCGTACGGCTCCAGCTGCGCGGGCTGGGCCTACTCAATGCTGCGGTGGCGCTGTTTGCGGCGACTACGGTCTTCGGTCTCGGCGGCGCGTTCCTCGTCCAGCTGCACGCACTGCCGGCGGCACCCGTCGGCATCGTTCTGGTCAGCGCCGGCGCCGCCGCGCTCGTCCTGCTTCTCACGGCCACCATCACCTTTTTCCAGGAGGGCGCTTGTGGCCGAGCGCTCCTCGGGCTGGACCGCAATTTCCGCAAGTTAGCGGCCGAGGAAGGAACACAAGGGAGTGTCGGCGATGCCATCTGAACCCATGATCCCGCTGACGCTGCTAGACTCGCCACTGTTTGGCGCGAGCTTGGTCGACGCTGGAATGCGCGACGCCTTCAACGTTCGCAGCTTCGTGCAACGCTGCATCGAGTGCGAAGTCGCGCTTGCGCGCGCGCAGTCGCGCCTGGGCGTTATTCCCATGGACGCTGCCGACGGCATTGCGGCCACGGCCCTGCGCTTCAGCGTCGACTTCGAACGGTTGCAGCACGACACTGAGATCGTCGGTTATCCAATCCTGCCGCTCGTCGAGCAGTTTGCCGACGCGGCGGGCGAGGCGGGACGCTATCTCCATTGGGGGGCGACCACCCAAGACATCATGGACACCGCGACAGTTCTGCAGGTCCGCAGCGGGATCGAGACCATTGAGGCGGGCCTGGAAGGTTCAATTGACGCCTTGCGGCGCCTCGCGGCGGTCCACCGAAACACGCCGATGGCGGGGCGCACTCATCTCCAGCACGCACTGCCCATCACGTTCGGCTACAAGGCCGCAGTCTGGCTTTCGGCGCTCGAGCGCCACCGCGAGCGACTAACCCAACTTAAGCCGCGCGTCCTCGTCGTCGAGTTTTCGGGGGCGTCGGGCACGCTCGCATCTCTCGGCGACCAGGGCCTAGCGGTGCAGGCCGAACTCGCCAAGGAGCTAGGGCTGGGCGCTCCCTTGATCACCTGGCATTCGTCCCGCGACGGGCTCGCTGAAACCGTCCAGCTCCTTGGTTTGATCACCGGCAGCCTCGCTAAGATCGCCGTCGACGTGTCGATCATGATGACGACTGAGATCGGGGAGGTCGCCGAACCGTTCGTCCGGCACCGCGGCGCGTCGAGCACGATGCCGCAGAAGCGAAACCCGATCTCGTGCGAGATCATCATCGCGGCGGCAAAGATGGTGCGTCAGCACGGCGGGCTGATGCTCGACGCGATGGTGCATGATTTCGAGCGCGCGACCGGACCCTGGCACATCGAATGGGCCGCTGTGCCCGAAAGCTTCGCGCTGACGTCCGGCGCCCTTGCCCAGGCCAAGTTCATGCTTTCTGGCCTTGAAGTGCATCCCGGCCGGATGCTCGACAATCTCGGCGTGTCGCGCGGCCTTATCGTCGCCGAGGCCGTGATGATGGCGCTGGCTCCGATCACCGGTCGGCAAGTGGCGCACGACCTCGTCTATGCCGGCTGCCGCACTGCCGCGGAGACCGGCGCATCGTTGTACGATGTCCTCGCAAAGGCGCCCGACGTCGCTGGGCCGCTGGGTGTTGAACAGCTGCGCTTCCTGACCGATCCGACAAACTATCTCGGCTCCGCCGGAGCGATGGTCGATCGTGTGCTAGCCCGCTTCTCGGACGCGCCTTCGTAGAAATAGGCAAATACCGCCGAGGATCCGGCAACATCGCAGCCGGTCGGTCGGTCATATTGTGCCTCACCCCACAACCACCCAGGAGCTCGTTATGACCACCATTTCGATCGTCACCGGCGCGAGCCGCGGTCTTGGCCGCAACACCGCCATGAGCATCGCGCGCCACGGCGGTGACGTGATCCTCACCTATCGCAGCGGCGCCGAGCAGGCGCAGGCTGTCGTCGCCGAGATCGAGGCGCTCGGTCGCAAGGCCGTCGCGCTGCAGCTCGAGGTCGCCGATATCTCAGCCTTCGCCGGCTTCGCCGCCAAGGTCCGCGCGACGCTGCAGTCGTGGGGTCGCGACAGCTTCGACAACCTCGTCAACAATGCAGGCCACGGCGAGATGGCCGGCATCGCTGAAACGACCGAAGCGCAGTTCGACCAGCTATTCAACGTCCATGTGAAGGGCGTGTTTTTCCTAACCCAGACGCTGCTCCCGCTGATGGCCGATGGCGGCCGCATCGTGAACTTCTCCTCTGGCCTGACCCGCGTCTCCTATCCGGGCTTCTCGGCCTACTCCGCGGCCAAGGGCGCGGTCGAGATCCTGACGCTCTACATGGCCAAGGAGTTCGGAAGCCGCGGCATCACCGCCAACACGATCGCGCCTGGCGCGATCGAGACCGACTTCCTGGGCGGCGCGGTTCGTGACACGCCGGCCTACAATGAGGCGTTCGCCGCAATGATCGCCCTAGGCCGCGTCGGCGTCCCCGACGATATCGGTCCGGCGGTCGCCAGCCTGCTCAGCCCGGACAATCACTGGGTCACCGCCCAGCGCATCGAAGTGTCGGGCGGCCAGAACATCTGATCCTGACATGAAGGCCGCCGCGCAAGCACACTCGATGCGGCGGCCTCACCCTTTCCAGCGGAGTTGCGACCATGCCAAAAATCATCGTCCACGCCCCCGCTGCGGCCTTCGATGCGAAGGCCCGGCAGGCGATCGCCGCAGAGCTGACCGATTTCGCGCTCGATTGCGAGAAGCTACCCAAATCGCCCTTCGTGAAGAGCACGGTCTGGACCTATTTCAACCTCTATGACGGCGACGCGGTCTTTATGGGGGCCCAGCAGGCGACCATGCCCGTCGTCAGCGTGCAGCTCTACGTCATCGAAGGCGGACTCGATTCCCCGGCGAAGACGCGGCTGATCTCCGGTGTGACCGAGATCATCGGCCGGCGCCTTGGCATCACCGACCGCGCGCCCGTCTACATCGTGGTCCAAGAGATCGCCGAGGCGAACTGGGGAATTTTCGGCAGTAATCCCGATCTCGCTGCACTCAGGGCGACGCCCCTGGACGCGCCAGCGATCTGAGGCAGGACCAAAACCTGGCTGTATCGGTCGATGTGGCTGCGAGTCTCAATTCTCGAAGCACCGCCACATGGCCCGACGGGCGCGCGGACTTGTTAGCGCTCCTTCCCGCGCGACAGCGCGAAACTTCAAACGATCCCAGCAAGGAGAATAGTGATGACTAAGATTCTGATTGTTCTTTCCGCAGCCGATAAATGGACCCGCGCCGACGGCTCGACTTACGACTCGGGGGTCTGGGCACAGGAATTCGTCGACCTCGACGAGGCGTTCGTGAAGGCCGGCTATCAGGTTGACCTCGCCAGCCCGGGCGGCGTCGCGCCCACGATGGACAAGAAAAGCCTCGATCCGGCGGTCGTCGGTGAAGAGGTCGCGGCGCAGATGCGCGACTATCTTGCCAAAAACGCGGCGCGGATCGAGCGTCCGCTGGTCCTGGCCGACATCGACACCGTCACCTACGACGCTGTCGTCGTCCCTGGGGGCCATGGCCCGGTCGAGGATCTCTATAAGGACCCCGACATGGGCCGCGTGCTCGTTGACGCCAACAAGCGATCCAAGATCATCGCTGCGGTGTGCCACGGCCCGGCCGCTTTCCTCGCGGCGAAGGACGAGAACGGCGCGTGGCCGTTCGCCGGACGCCGGATGACTTCGCTCAGCGATGAGGAGGAGATCGAGTTCGGGACCGCAGACAACGCGCCCTGGTTGCTCGCCGACACGCTTCGCAAATCGGGGGCGCAATTCGAGCAGGGACCGAACTGGGGCGCCTTCATCGTCAAGGATGGCAACCTGTTGACGGGCCAGAATCCGGCATCGTCCTCGATGCTCGCCGCCGCCGTAATCGAGGCGCTTGGCTAAACGATTGCGGATCGAACCGCAGGCTTCGAGCCAGGGGACATGCCGAGCCGGCATGTCCCCGACCGGAGACAGCCGGTCTGCCTGCGACGCTGGGCCGGCAATCTTCTCTTTGATCCTCGCAGATGGATTGGGCGCGCCTGGGCGACCGTTCCGGGAGGCCGCCGCAAGTTTATCGCGCCGACCAAGCTTAGATGCTCTCAGAGTTTTTCACTGATGAGACGCAACCCAAACGCTCCGAGGAGCGTGCCGATCGCCCGCTCTATCCAACGACCAAAGCGGCGGTAGGCCGCATGAACCGGCCGGAGCGCAAGGGCAAGGGTCACAAGCCCATACCAAGCGATTTCCAGGACAAATCCTCCGGCAAGGATCACCGCCTTAGTCCATAGCGGTGCCTCTGACGGCACTGTCACCGCGTAGAGACCGATAAAGAATGTGATCACCTTCGGGTTCGATAGATTGACCAGCAAGCCCTTGAGAAGGCCTCGTAAGACGCCGCTATCCTTTGCGTCGGCCTGCTCGGCCGCTGCGTGTCCGGCAGATCGCCACGATTGGACACCAAGATAGACGAGGTAACATCCTCCACCGATCTGGACGACATTTGCCAGCCATCCGATCCTGGTCAGGACCAGCGCCAATCCCGTCATGGTCAGGAGGGCATAGAAGGTCGACGCAATCGCGAGTCCCAATGTCGCGCCAACGGCGGCCGGGCGCCCACCTGACAGCGCGAGCCTGGAGATCAGCGCGAAGTTGGGACCCGGACTCATGACGCCGGCCGCGTACAATCCGAGCGTGGTGGCGATAACGGACATTTGGGGGCTCATACGTCGCCCTCACCTTCCTCAGAGGCCCTGTAACGTCGCTTCCGAATCTCAGGTTCCGCCCCTTGGCGAGGCATCTTCGGACAAGCCTCTCTACCCACACAGGGTCAGCGCTTGCGGCGGGCCGGAGCCCCACACTGGCCAAGCCCTGCAACACGGCGGGCATTGATGGCGGAGGCGGAATAAACTGCTCACGTCAGCTTAGCTCGCCATTTTTTCGCAGATTGATTTCGGACAGGACTCTGGCGGGAGCCGCCGCCCCGGCCCAGTTTGTTCTGGGCGAGGAAAGCGACAGTCGAGCTAGGGCGCTGGGTCAACCAAGTTCATCACCGCAGTCTTCAGTGAGCGGACCAACTTCACTTGCTTGGGCAATTTAGGGCGGGCTTTCAACTAGCTTTGGGATCGGCGCAGCACGGAGTGCTTCAAGAAAAGCGTCTGCTAAATGCGCTCCGCCGTGGTTCCGCGCAGGATCAACTCCGTGCTGAGCGACAAGCATCGCGCAATTCCGGAGCCGGCCGCTATCTCGTC
Source organism: Caulobacter sp. FV1ye6ST (assembly GCF_058681225.1). Taxonomy (NCBI): domain Bacteria; kingdom Pseudomonadati; phylum Pseudomonadota; class Alphaproteobacteria; order Caulobacterales; family Caulobacteraceae; genus Caulobacter; species Caulobacter sp. FV1ye6ST. The sequence goes on along the minus strand of NZ_CM178733.1, from coordinate 334,118 downwards.
CAGCAGTATCGCCATGGCGTGCGAGCCGGCTTCAGCATTTGGCGCGCGGACGCTGGTCAGCGCGGGGTAGGTTGAAGCGCCAAGCACATCGTCGAAGCCGATCACGCTGAATGAAGCGGGGATCGACACACCAAGTTCGGACGCGCCGACCAGCAGACCCTGCGCGATGAAATCGTCAAACGCGATCGCCGCGCTCGCGCCGCTATCCAGGACCCGTGCGATGGCGGCGCGGGCGCCCTCCAGATTGGGTTCGATGTCGGAAATGATTTGGATCGTCACGCCATATTTTTGGCTCGCCGCCTCCAAGGCGGCGCGGCGGCGCTGGTCGGACCAAGATACCGACGGACCGCTGACATAGACGACGTTCCGGTGCCGCTGGCTCTCCAGCAAGGCCACCGCTTGGTCGAGGCCGTCCAGGGGATCGATGAGCACGCGCGACAGTCCCTCGACGTCACGATTGATCAGCACCGTTGGTCGCAACTTGGCGATTTGGCGGATTTTCTGCGCCGACATCCGCGGCGACGCCAGGATCAAGCCCTCAATCTGCGGGACGAGTCTGTTGGCCAGATCAAATTCCCTGCTCGCGCTTTCCGCAGCATCGCCCAAGAAAACGCCAAATCCGGCTTTATCGGCAAGATGCTGGGCCGCGCGCAGAATAGGCGGAAAGAAGGGGTTGGCGATGTCGGGAACCACAATTGCGACGTTTCCCTGCCGCCCCGTACTAAGCGCACGCGCCGCTTGGTTTGGCCGGTAGCCGAGCCGATCGGCCGCCTCCTTGACGCGCCGGACCGTGTCCTCCGTCAGCCGATGCGGATGACTATAGGCCCGCGACGCCGTGGATTTGCTGACGCCGACAGTGTCTGCGACATCTTGCAACGTTGGTGCGGCGCGCCTCTGCGGTGTTGTCATCCCCAGCCTTTTTCCGCCGCGCGTGGGCGTCCCCAAGCGAAAATCGAACGAGCCAATCACGCTCCGATTCCGCCCAATCGCTGACAAGGTATGCAACCGGTTGCCTGTTGACAAACGGAACTCCGTGCGCAACCGGTTGCACGGTCATCAAAGTTGATGGCGATCTCGCAGAAGGGCGCTTCCGATGCACTTCGCTGTCAGGCGCAGAGACATCATGCAAATCCTCCTGGCGCTTGGGCTGGCTTCGCCGGCGCTGGCTTCGCCACGGCCGATTGCCGCCGCCAAGCCTCTGAAGTGGCGAAATGGAGCCGCGCTCCGCCTGGCGTCGACCTATCATCCGGGCGCGCTTAGCCGACCTCATCAACTCGCGTTTAGCCTTCACAACGCAGGCGCCGCGATCGTCGGTGACTTCCGGCTCGTGGTGTCGGGCCCTTCGGGTTTTGACCTTAAAGCATCCGTGGACAACGGAGAGATCGTCTTTCGCCAGGGGGTCAACACGGTTCTGGCGCCGCAGACGCCGTCGATCTCAGCCGACGGGCGGTGGGATTTCGTGGTCCAATGGCCGTCAGAGCGGCAGAAGCTGTCTCACTGGACGGACCTCGTTCACGGCGCCTACGTCATCTTCGCCGACGGCGCGGTCGCAACGGTCACGGTCGAGCCCTGTGCTTCCGCGGCGGTCGCCTTGGAGTCGCCCAGGCTCGGCGTTGAAGGCGACCGCCAGGCCCCCGCGACCTCAACCTCCTTGAGCGTCGTTCCCTGGCCGAGCGACGTGCGGTGCAAGGCCGAACGGGAGGACGTCTCAAGTCTGGCGCTCCCGCCGGGCAACGCCTCGAAAGCTTTCGCAGAGGTGGTCGCCCTCCTCTTTCCGCGCGAGCGCCTGCTCTCTCCCAAAGGCCTGAAGATCAGTTTTCGGGACGATGCGAGCCTCCATGCCGAGGGCTACCAGATCGAGTTCTCTGCGCACGGCGCGACGCTGTCGGCCGCAAGCGACCAAGGCCGGTTCTATGGCCTGGTGACCCTCGGCCAGATGGTCAGGGGAACGGTCAAGGACCCGGGTCAGTACGGCTTTCCTGCGAGCGGCGTCATTGTCGACAAGCCCGTCCATCGCTGGCGCGGCTGCATGCTCGATGTCGCTCGGCGTTTCTTCGAGATGGGCGAGATCCGGCGCCTCCTGGCCGTGATGGCTTGGAACAAGCTCAATAGGTTCCACTGGCATCTAAGCGACGACGAGGGCTGGCGCCCCGAGATCGCCGCCTACCCTGCGCTCACTCAGATCGGGGCTTGGCGTGGCGAGGGGTTGCCGCTCCCAGCGTTCTGCGGTTCGGGCGCCGAGCGTTATGGCGGCTCCTACTCTCGCGCCGACATGGCCAATACGGTCGCCTGGGCCTTGCGGCTCGGGATCGAGGTCATCCCCGAAATCGACATGCCGGGGCACTTCTTCGCGGCTCGCGTCGCCTTGCCGCAACTGAGCGACCCGGATGAGACACACTCGGATGTGAGCATTCAGAAGTTCAGCCACAACGTTCTGAACCCCGGCCTCGACGTCACCTACCGCTTCGCGGAGACGATGATCGGGGAACTGGTCGATATCTTCCCGTCCCGCTATTTCCACATCGGTGGGGACGAGGTCCCCGATCGCGCTTGGGCGTACTCGCCGGCCGCGCAGGCCAAGCTCAGCGCGATCGGCGGCACGACCACAGCCGACCTGCAGGCCCATTTCCTGCGCAAGGTCCAGGCGGTGCTGACCGCACATGGCAAGATCACCGGCGCCTGGGAGGAAGCGGCCGACGGGGCGGGCCTCGACCGCGACCACGCCTACATGGTCGCCTGGCGACGCGCAGCCTCTGGGCCGCCCCTTGCCGCGCGGGGCTATAACCTCGTGATGGCTCCGGGCCAGCCCTACTATCTCAACAGCGCGCTGTCGGACTCCTGGTGGGAACCTGGCGCGTCCTACTACGGCTCGGTCAGCCTCGAGGCGAGCTATGCGTTCGACCCGCTCGCTGGCTTCCCGGATGGCGACCGTGACCGCGTGATGGGCGTCCAGGCCTGCATCTGGACGCCGCTGATTGATCAACCGGGCATCTTCGAGCGCCTTGTCTTCCCGCGCCTGTCGGCGGTCGCCGAAGCCGGCTGGAGCGCTCCGAGCCACAAAGACTTCGCTCGTTTCCGGCGCTCTGCCCGGCTCATGCCGTCGCTCTACGCCTCAACCTAGCGAGTTTCACGACGACATTTTTCACACAAAAAGGGGGTTCATCATGCTTTGCTCGAAGACACTACTTTACGCGACTGTCGCTTTGCTTCCGCTGCTCTCGACGGGGGCGGCCCTGGCCGCGGACGGCGATCAAGACACCGCAGCGGGCGCAACAACCGCTCAAGCCACGGACACGTCCGGGACGCTCGGCGAAATCGTCGTGACCGCCCAGCGCCGCAGTCAGAACCTGCAGGACGTGCCGGTCGCCGTCACCGTGATCGGCCAACAGGCCCTGGCCAACGCTAACGTTACGCAATTTGCCGACCTCTCGAAGCTGTCCCCGTCGCTTTACATCCAGGGCTCGGCCGTCCCGATGGAGGCCTCGATCTCCCTGCGCGGCGTGGGCACTTACGCGTTCTCCATTGGTATCGAACGCAGCACCGCGATCCTGATCGACGACGTGCCGGTCTCCATCCAGGCCCAGGCGTTCAGCAACCTTTCCGATGTTGAACGGATCGAGGTTTTGCGCGGCCCGCAGAGCACGCTCTTTGGCAAGAGCGCCAGCGCGGGCGTCATCAGCATCACCACCCTGCGACCCACGCGCGACCAGACCGGCCGTATCGAGGGCCTCGTCACGAGCGACGATGAGCAGCGGCTGGGCGGCACCGTTTCTGGACCGCTCACCTCTACGCTCGGCTATCGCATCACCGGCGAGGTGAACGACTACCGCGGCAATGCCAAGAACATCGTCAATGGCGACTGGATCAACGGCCGCAAGGAATATTCCATCAAGGGCCGCCTGGACTGGGATCCCACCGAAAACTTCACGGCGGCCCTGCAAGGCCACTTCAGCCGGTCACGGACCGATTGCTGCACATTCGCCATGACCCGCCTGGACGATAGCGCCAGGTTCCGCGGCGTCGCGAGCCTAACAGGGGCGAGCGTCCTGCCGGGGATCACGATCAACGACAGCAACAACAAGGTTCGGCTGGACGCCCCCGTCACCTACAATTCGCGCGACGCCGGCGGATCGCTGCGAATGACCTATGATCTGGACGGCCCTTCGCTCGTCTCGATCACCAGCTATGAGAAGTTCCACGCCCTGGATCGCCAGGACCAGGATAACTCCGACTACGATGTGCTCGGCATCGCGACGGCCGGCGTCCAGCACGGATCGATCACCTCAAGGGGAACGCTGGACGCAAAGCAGTTCACCCACGAGGTCCGGCTCGTCTCGCCGAACGAAGGCGCGTTCCGCTATCTCGTCGGCGGCTACTATTCCCACAACACCAACCGCCGCGTTTACAAGCGGGGCCCCGTGCTTTCCGTATCGGACTACGACTACAGCACCGGCTCGGACGTCTATGCCCTGTTTGGCCAAACCGAGTGGGATTTCCAGCCAGGCTTCACGCTCGTGACGGGCCTTCGCTACAACGTTCAAGACATCGACTACGTCCTGACCAACGTCGCGCGCAACATTACCCTGCCCGCGCCCGGGGCCCCCAACAGCTCTCGAGACGACGTCATCACCGGCCAGACGAGCCTGCAGTACCGTCCCAACCAGGATGTCATGGTCTATGCGAGCTACGCTCGCGGCTACAAGGGTCAGGCCTATGACCTGGGCGGCAGCACCACCGCGGCCATCATCGCGCGCCAACCCGTGCAGCCTGAGCGCTCGAACGCCTACGAGATCGGCGCGAAGACAACCTTGTTTGATCGCCACCTGCTGCTGAACGTCGCGGCGTTCTGGACGGACTTCAAGGATTTCCAAGCCCAGCAGTTGGAGCCGACGCTCGGCGGCGCGTTTCTCATCGCCAACGTCGGCGCGCTACGCACGCGTGGCGTTGAAGCCGACGCTCAGGTGCAGCTGGGCGGCCTGACCATTACCGCTGGCGGCAGCTACACCGACGCGACGATCCGATCGTTCGTCAACGGCGAGTGCTACACCAGCCAGACCGTGGCGCAGGGTTGCGTTGGCGGTCTGCAAGACCTCTCCGGCACCCGCCTGAACAACGCGCCACGCTGGAAGGGCAACCTCGACGCGAACTATGTCGCGCCGCTGGGCAATTCGCCGTGGGAAGCTGTCGTGGGCGGCGCGTTCAACTGGACGAGCGCGACGCAGAACAACATCTCCCAGGATCCCCTGACGATCGTGCCTTCCTACGGCATCGTCAACATTCGCTTCGGCGTGCAGCAGGTCGGCGGCAAGGGCGTATCGGTCACCGGCTTCGTGAACAACGTCTTCAACGAGCACTACTACTCGCGTCTTGCCCGTAACGGCTACTTCACTGGCGGCGCGTCGATCGGCGGATACCTGCCGCGCGATTTTAGCCGCTACGCCGGCCTGAAGGTCGCCTACGGCTTCTAGTGTCAAGGCTCTCTCGCGGCCTAGCGGCATGCGAGAGAGCCCCGCCCTAGGTTCGCCCCCTGTGACAGGCCCCCGGGCCGTCTATCGCGAGAGACCCCGTGCACAGCCTCGACTGGATCGTTCTTTCCCTCTTCTTCATCCTGATGCTCGGCGTCGGCGTCTGGGCCCGCAGCAAGGTTACCGACGCGCGCGACTTTTTCACCGCAGGCGGTGCCATGCCGTGGTGGCTGTCGGGCATCTCCCATCACATGTCTGGCTACAGCTCGGCCGTCTTCGTGGGATACGCGGCTATCGCCTACAATGACGGCCTCACCCTCTACGTCTGGTGGGCGTGCTCGATCTTCCTGGCCCTGCTCGTTGGAGCCAGACTGTTTGCCCCGCGCTGGGCACGGTTGCGCTTGCTGCTGGATGTGATCTCGCCGCTCGAGTTTCTCGCTGTCCGTTATGACATTCCCACCCAGCAGTTGCTGGCCTGGAGCGGTGCGCTCCTCAAGCTCTTTGATGTGGGCGCCAAGTGGGCCTCGGCGGCCCTACTTCTGCACGTGTTCGGCGGCGTGCCCTTCGTCTGGGGGGTCCTGCTGACGGGCGGTGTCACGCTCGTCTATTCGGTCGTGGGCGGCTTGTGGGCCGATGCCCTTACCGATCTTAGCCAGTTCGTGATCCAGACCGTAGCGGGCTTGGTGATGCTCGTGGCGGTTTTGGCTCGTCTTGGCGGCGTCTCCGGCCTTTGGACGGTATGGGATCGCCTACCCCCAGCCCACCACCAACCTTTCGAGGGGCAGTACACCCCGTGGTTCGCGCTGGCCTTCCTGGCCGTCAGTCTGCTGTCCTACAACGGCGGCACCTGGAATCTGGCCCAGCGCTTCATGGCCGCGCCTTCAGGAAGCTCGGCCAAGAGAGCGGCCTTGCTCTCGGCGGCGCTTTACCTTGTCTGGCCGCCGATCCTCTTCTTTCCGATGTGGGCGGCCCCCATCCTGTTGCCGGGGCTTGCCGACCCCACTGAGTCCTATGCCCTGCTGACGCAGGAGCTGCTGCCCAGCGGTCTGGTGGGACTGGTCTTGGCCGGCATGTTTGCCCACACGATGGCGATGACCTCGTCGGACGCCAACGCGGTCTCGGCGGTCGTCGTCCGCGATATTCTACCGGTGCTGCGCCGCGGTCGCGCTGCGCTAGCCGCCTCTAGCGAACTCCTGGCGGGCCGCGCGGCGACCTTCCTGTTCCTGGCGTTTAGCATGCTGCTGGGCATGGTCGCCGATCGCTTCGGTGGCGTGATGGGCCTGATCCTGCTGTGGTACGGCGCCCTGGTTGGCCCGATCGCGGTGCCCATGGTTCTAGGACTGCTACCGGCTTTCCGTAACTGCGGCCCGGCCGCCGCCATCTCGTCGGTGTTCGCCGGCGCTGCGGGCTTCCTGCTCGTGAAGTTCGTGTTCGCCGACGCCGTCGCCGCGTCGAGCGAGGCGACCGCCTTGGTCGTCGGCGTGCCGGTCTCCTGCGCGATGCTGGCTTTTGTCACGGTCGGGCTGCTCCCGCGCGTGCGCAATTCGCGGTCGGATGACCTTCTAGACCGGCTTTCGTCGGACGCCCCCTAGCGCCTCAACTTGCTCCGCTCCTACTGAGAGATCTTCGTGAACAGCCTATCCGAAATCAGTTCGACCGACCTGTCGGTTATTGTTTCCCCAGACCGCAAGGCGATGGGCCAGCGCGCCGCAGCGGACATCGCCCAGATGCTGCGCGAGCGACTGGCCCGCCAGGCGGACGTGCGCATGGTGTTCGCGGCCGCGCCCAGCCAGAGCGAGATGCTGGCGGCCCTACGGCTGGCCCCCGGCATTGCCTGGGATCGCGTAACGGCTTTCCACATGGACGAGTACATCGGGCTATCGGGCACGGCGCCCCAGCGCTTTGGTCTCTGGCTGAAAGCTGCCCTCTTCAACCACGTCCCACTCAAGGCCGCGCATCTGCTCGAACCGGGCAAGGATCCCGCCAAAGCGGCGCAGGCCTATGCCGACCGGCTAGCGCAAGCGCCGATCGACATCGTCTGCCTGGGAATCGGCGCCAACGGTCACTTGGCCTTCAACGATCCGCCCGCCGATCTCAACGACCCACGCGATGTCGCGGTCGTTACGCTCGACACCGCTTGCCGCCAGCAGCAGGTCGATGACGGCTGCTTTGACGCGTTCGCCGCGGTGCCGGCCCAGGCCCTCACGCTGACCGTGCCCCGACTGCTACGCGCCGATGCGCTGTTCTGCGTCGTTCCCGGCAGCTCCAAGCGCGCGGCTGTCGCACGCGCCCTTTCAGGCCCGATCAGCGGCAGTTGCCCGGCCAGCGCGCTCCGGCTCCACCCTGCCTGCACGCTTTATCTCGATCCCGCGTCGGCGCCCCAGCCATGATCAGGACCACCCCCGCCTCGCTGTGCGGTGACTACCTCGCGCACTGCCAGATCATCCTGCACCGGATCATCAACGAGGAGGGGGGGCCGATGGACCGTGCGGCGGCTCACCTAGCCGACCAGGTCGCCGCCGATCGGCTTATTCACGTCTACGGACCTGGAGGGCACTCAAGCCTGGCCGCCCAGGAGCTGTTCTATCGGGCGGGCGGCCTGATGCACATCTCTCCGATCTTCGACGCCGAAACGGCGCTGAGCAACGGCGCGTTTCGATCGACGGAGGCAGAGCGGCGTCTTGGCCACGGCGCGACGGTCGTGGAAACCTCGGGCATTGGCCCGGGAGACGTGCTCCTGCTCGTCAACGCTTTCGGGATTAATGCGGCGGTCATCGACGCGGCGGTCGCCGCGCGGGCACGGGGCGTCACGGTGATCGGCTTGAGCAGCCGAGCCGCCGCGCAGGCCATTCCCGCCGACCATCCCGCGAGGCATCCTTCCGGGATGAACCTGCATGACGTTGTCGATATCGCGATCGACACAAAGATCCCAGACGGCGACGCGGCCATGATCGTGGATGGCTTGCAAACGCCGGTCGGCCCGGTCGCCACCCTTGCCAACAGCTTCGCGCTCAACGCGTTAACGCTTCGGACGATAGAGATATTGACCGATCGCGGCCTACAGCCCGCGCTTTGGCTAAGCCGGAACGCCGCGGCCGGCGATCGCAACAACGCCGAGCAGGTCGACACGATGCGCAAGCGGATCGCTTCGCTATGACCCCTAGGACGATCACCGGCCGAGATGTCAGTACCGGCAAGCCCGTGAGGGTGGCGGTCGTCGGCGAAACCATCACGTCGATCGCCCCCCTGGACGTCGACAGCGCCGATCATCCCTGGCTTGCGCCAGGCCTCGTCGACCTCCAGGTCAACGGCTATAGCGGCCACGATCTCAACGCCGCCGATCTTCAGCCCAGCACGGTCGACGCGCTGGCGCAGGCTCTGTTGGCGGTGGGCGTAACCCGGTTCGCGCCAACCCTGATCACGAGCAGCGAGCAGTCGATCATCACCAACCTGAAGGCCATCGCCCAGGCGCGTTCGGCAAGCGCTCGACTGCGAGCGATGATCCCGTACGTCCATGTCGAGGGCCCTCATATCTCTCCTCGGGACGGCCCGCGCGGCGCCCATCCCGCCGAGTGGGTTCGCCCTGCGGACCTGGATGAGTTCGCACGTTGGCAGAAGGCGTCGGACGGGCTTGTTGGCATGGTCACCCTGTCGCCGCATGACGACCGGACGCTCGGATACGTCGCCGCGTTGGCTGGGCAAGGCGTGCACGTGGCGATCGGCCATTCCGACGCCTCGCCCGAGCAGATCCGTGCCGCCGCCGACGCCGGAGCGATCCTTTCCACGCATCTTGGAAATGGCGTCGCCTCGCAACTGCCGCGCCATCCAAACCTGCTGTGGGCGCAACTGGCGGAGGACCGCTTGGCGGCCACCTTCATCGCCGATGGTCATCATCTGACGGTCGACACCTTGCGGGCCATGATCCGGGCCAAGGGCCTTGAAAGAGCGATCCTCGTCTCCGACGCTGTCGCCCTGGCCGGGCTTCCGGCCGGCGTGTACGACACGCCCGTTGGCGGGCGCGTGACCCTGACCGAAGATGGGCGACTTGGCCTGTCCGGCACGCCGTTCCTGGCCGGCGCCGCCCTATCGCTCAAGGACTGCATTGCGCGCGCGGTCCAGGACGCGGGCCTCCCGTTGGCGGACGCGGTCCGCATGGCGACGACGAACCCCGCGCGATTTGCCGGCGGCGGCGGCGAACTGTCCGTCGGCGAGCGCGCCGACCTGATCTCTTTTCGTGTTCGACGTGATGATCGCACGCTTGCGCTCGAAGATGTCTGGCTGGCTGGGCAGAGCGTGTTCGGAAAGGAAGAACCAGCATGAAAGCAAATTCCAGAACGATGCCGCGATGGATCTCGTCGGCGGCTGCGGTGTTGGCCGCCGTGAGCCTTGCGCCAAGCGCCGTCGGCGCGCCGAACACCGTCGCAGCCCATATCAAGGCGGCCAAGGCGGCCGCGGGTAGCGGCTATCCTGGAGCGCTTCAGCTCTGTGAGATCGGGCCGCGCCCCAGGGCCGCCGCCCCTATGGCTCCCCCTGCCCCGATTTCGCGCAAGCCAGCCAAGGTCTTTGACAATCTTTACTATCTCGGAGAGGGCGAGGTTTCCTCCTGGGCGATCACCACCTCGGCGGGGATCATCCTGATCGACGCCTTGAACACCACCGAGGATGCCCAGACCTATATCGAAGGCGGCATGCGCGCGCTGGGGCTCGATCCGTCCACGATCCGCTACATCGTCATCGCCCATGGTCATGGGGATCATTACGGCGGTGCGCGCTATCTCGCCGAAAAGTACAAGGCGCGGGTGGTCATGGGCGATGCGGACTGGACCTTGATCGAGACTGCGCCGCCGCGCGCCCATGACATCTACGGCGTTCCGCCCCAGCGAGATATCTCGATCCGCCACGACGACACGCTAACCCTTGGCGACACCAGGATCGGACTCTACCAAACGCCGGGCCATACGCCGGGCACGCTATCGCTTGTCTTCACCGTCATGGACCACGGACGCCCGCATAAGGCGGCGTTGTGGGGCGGCACGGGCCTGACCTTCATGAAGCCCGCGGATTTTCCGGTCTATGTGCGCTCGACCGAGCGCTTCTCGAAGGTCGTGCGGCAGCAGCGCATAGACGTGATCCTGAACAATCATCTCAAGTACGACGAGAGCGTGAGCAAGCTGACGACACTGGCCTCGAGTGCCGCTGGGACGCCCAACCCCTACGTCGTGGGAACCTTGTCGGTGAAGAGGTTCTTGCGCGTTATCAACCAGTGCGCGCGGGCCCAGCAGGCCTACAGGGCCGAACAAAAGTGACGTGTCTGGGGCGCAGTCGCTAGCGAGGCCGGGCTCGAAAATTGGTCGACGCCGACTGCGCGACCAAGTCCTGCGGCGTCGCCGAGCGCAGACGCGCCGCTCCAGCCTAGGTCTCATGGATCGGGCCTGCCTGGGTGGTCCTATCGCCCGTTCCAACGACGCCCTAAGGCGCTCTTGTCGTAGAGGCCGGAAAGCGCTGGACCTGGCGTTCGACGATGGCCGCCATTGGTCCCTGCAGTGGGCGGCCCTCACCTTGGGCGCGCCGTGTTGGAGCGATCGGGGGCGCCGACGCCATTTCGACCGGCTGCATGCAGAACGCACGTGATGGCCGATAACCTGATCGTTTTCTACGCTATCAGGCAGGCGTTCGGCGGCGAGACCCGCGCACCTTGACAACCTCTGCTGGCCGCAACTTGATGCAACCGGTTGCACTAATGCGATGTTCGTCGGAGGTTTTGATGTCACGTCTGATCACGGAGGCGGCCACGTCGTTTACCCGTCTAATTATCGCGTTGCTGCTGCTGTGCCTCGCGCCGTCCGTGTCGGCGGCGGCGCTGCCGGTGCGCGTCGTGGTCGTCACGGCCTATGAGGTCGGCGAGGACATTGGCGACCGCCCTGGAGAGTTCCAGGCATGGGCGGAAACGGCTCCCCAAGTTCTGCCTTTTCCCGCCGGCTTCCGTTCCCTGCGCTATGATCCTGCCCGCCAGGTCCTGCTGCTCTCGACCGGTGTCGGCACCAACCGCGCCGCTGTCTCCACCATGGCGCTCGGGCTGGATCCGCGCTTCGACCTGAGCCACGCCTACTGGCTCGTGGCCGCCATCGCAGGGGTCAACCCGAACGAGGCGTCGGTGGGCTCGGCCGCGTGGATCGGCAACGTCGTCGACACTGACTATGCCTATGCGGTCGATCCCCGCGAGGCGCCGAAGGGCTGGCCGACGGGCACTGTCGCGCGCGGCGCCAAGTCCCCCTATGAGGGAACACCCAAGGAAACTGGCTACAACCTCTTTCCATTGGACACCGGGTTGCGCGATTGGGCTTTCTTGCTGACCCGTGACATGGCGCTCTCCGACAGCCCTGGGCTTCGCCAGCTTCGCGCGCCTTACGCGGCGTTCCCCAAAGCGGTAACACCACCCGCCGTGGTCGTGGGCGACGAAGCCACCGGCCAGACCTTTTGGCACGGGGCGCTCCTTAACGCTCACGCCGAGGCGTGGACCCGTTACTGGACCGCGGGCCGGGGCCGCTTCGTGATGACAGCCATGGAGGACAGCGGCGTCTTGGGCGCGCTGGCAGCGCTTGGGCGCGCGGGGAAGGTCGACCCGCGCCGAGCGCTCGTCTTGCGCACAGGCGCCAACTATTCGATGCCGCCTCCTGGCGTCGGGGCCGCCGAGAGCTTGCTGACCGAGAGCACGGAATACTCCGCGCTCCAGCCGTCGCTAGACGCCGCTTTCATGGTCGGCGGCCGGGTTGTCGATGAACTGACGCGCAACTGGCCTCGCTACCGCGACGCGATTCCGACCGCGCCGGCGTCGGCGCATTGATCATGGCCTCGAACACAAAGGGCCCGGCGGGCTGGCTTGACCGCCGCTTCGGACTGGCCGCGCGGGGCACGAGCGTCCGGACGGAAATCGCAGCCGGCGCGACGACTTTCTTCACGATGGCTTACATCGTGCTCGTCAATCCAGCGATCCTCGGGCAGGCGGGGATGCCCATCGCCGCCGTCGCTGCGGCGACCTGCCTTGCCGCCGCCTTCGCCAGCATCCTGATGGGGTTCGTCGCCAACGTTCCCCTCGCGCTGGCGCCCGGCATGGGCCTCAATGCCTATTTCAGCTTCACTGTCGTGCAAGGCATGCACGTGCCCTGGCCGGTGGCGCTGGCCTGCGTTTTCATCTCCGGCTTTTGCTTCCTGGTGCTGACGCTGGGCGGTGTGCGCCAAGCGATCGTGCGCGCCCTGCCCCCGCATCTGCTGGCGGCGACGGCGGGCGGGATCGGATTGTTCATCGGCTTTATCGGCCTTCGTAACGCGGGCATCGTCACTTCCTCGTCAGCCACCTCCGTAACGCTGGGCGACCTGCACGCGCCTGGCGCCGCGCTCGCCATTCTTGGGCTCGCTATCATCGCGGGCCTCAGCGTCTGGAGAGTCCGCGGCGCGATCCTGATCGGCGTCATCCTGACGACCATTGTCGCCTGGGCCTTCGGCCAGGTGTCGATGACGCCAATGCCCTACGATCTCGGGGCCATATCGGGCGCCGCGTTCAAGCTGGATTTCGCGGGCGTCTTCGGCTTCGGCGGCAAGGCAGCCCTGGGCGTGTTCGAGATCCTGTTTGTCTTCCTGTTCGTCGACCTGCTCGACAACATCGGGACCCTGGTGGGCGTCACCCGCCGCGCCGGGCTGATTGGCCCAGACGGCGAAATCCCAAAGCTCAATCGCATCCTCGTCGCCGATTCCGTCGCCACGATGTTTGGCGCACTCGTGGGCACCAGCACCGTCACCTCCTATGTCGAGAGCGCGGCGGGCGTGGAGGCTGGCGGACGGACCGGGCTTACGGCCATCGTCACGGGCGTCCTCTTCCTCCTGATGATGTTCGTAGCGCCCTATGCCCAGTTGGTCCCGCTCGCCGCGACGGCGCCGGCTCTGATCCTGGTCGGCGCGCTGATGATGGCGCCCTTGGCAGACGTGGAATGGGCCGACCCCATGGCCGCCATTCCTGCCTTCCTCACGGTGGCGATGATCCCCCTCACCTTCTCGATCGCCAACGGCCTGGCCTTTGGCATTGTCGCACACGCCACGCTGCGCATCGTCAGAGGTCGGGCAGGCTGGAAAGACGCGGCGCTGCTAACCCTCGCGGGCGTGTTTGTTGTCCGCTTCGTGTGGCTCTCGGCGGGCTGATGCTCCTGACGCGCGGGGCCAGAGCCGAGTCCTTCCTCGCCGATCGCGTCGGCGTCGACTCCAGAGGAAATCAGATGGATCGCAGAAGCTTCCTTTCGACCTCTACCCTGGCGGCGCTCTTGCCCGCTTTCGGCGCGGCGAAAGCCCAGGCCGCCGGCCAGGTGAAGATCACCGCCGTCAAGGTTCAGAACCTCAAGGTCGAGAAGGAGCTGGGATCCTATGTCGATTACCTTGGCCGCACCCGATCCTACCGGGTCGGCGGTGGAGGCTTCTGTCTCGTGGAAACCGACGCCGGCATCACCGGCATCGGCTCATTCGTGCCGGCGGGCCAGCTTGAAAAGCTCAACCAGATCATCGTCGGCAAAGACCCATTCGACATGGAGCTGAACGCAGAACGCCTCAAGACGGTGCCCTTCCATGGGCCGGCCGTTGAGATCGCTCTGTGGGACCTGATCGGCAAGCTCGCCAACCAGCCGCTTTACAAGCTGTGGGGCGGCGGCAATGGCGTCGACTACGTGACCCCCTACTCCAGCCACTTCATGCTTGAGACGCCCAAGCAGCGCGGGGCCCTGGCCGCTCGGCTCAAGGCAAGGGGCTGGCGCGCGATGAAGGTCAAGGCGCACTACCCGACGATGAAGGACGACATCAGCCTGTGCGAGGAAATCCGTAAACAGGCGGGCGACGATTTCACGATCATGGTGGACGCCAATAAGGCGGGCCTTCGCATCCCAGCCTTGAGCCCCGCGCAGGTCCCGTGGGACTTCCATCGCGCCTACCAGACAGCCAAGGCCTATGAGCAGACCGACGTCTACTGGCTGGAGGAGCCGCTGCCGCGTTTCAATCTTGAGCAGCTCTCCAAGCTGCAGGCCTCAACCTCCATCAACATCGCGGGCGGAGAGGAAAACCAGGGGCTGAACCAGTTCAAGGACTACATCGACCGGGACTGCTACCGCGTGCTTCAGCCTGAGGTCCAAATCACTGGCGCGCTCGAGATACGGAAGGTGCTCGTCATGGCCGAGGCGTCGGGAAGGGTCGTGTGCCCCCATTTGGGAGACGGCCGCCTCGGAACAGTCTGCAACATGCACCTGTCCGGAAGCGCGACCAACTATCCCTGGGTCGAGATGGGCAACGAACAGCCGTTTGGTGGATACGAGAGCGGCTTCGCCATTTTCGAAGATCCGCCCGTGGTCCGCTCCGATGGGACGATCAAACTCCCCGACGGGCCGGGATTGGGCATGACCGTGCGTAAAGAACTTTTCGCGGATCAATAGCCACACGTGGGCGAGCGGCGGGGGGGTTACCAGCCGGACCGGCCCATCGACAGGCTCTCTTTCAGCTGTGGAGCTGCCGGATGTCCGCAACCGCCTCATCCCGAAGAGACGACACCCTCATCGCCAGCCTTCTCGGCGAAGCCTTGTCCAGCCTTGGCGAGGACCAAGGTCCTGCCCGCGACTTGATCCAGCAAGCCAATCGCCTGCTGCGCCCCTTGCCTGCGGACCACACCCAAGGCGGTGGCTTGCCGCCCTGGGCAGCAGAGCGCGTCACGGCGCACATCGAATCCCACATCGGACAGACCGTCCGCATTGAGGACGTCGCCGAGCTGGCTTGCCTCAGCAAAAGCCATTTTGGACGCGCGTTCAAGGAGACCTTCGGCGTCCCATTCACCCAGTTTCTCGTCATGCGCCGCGTGGACCGGGCCAAATCCTTGATGGTGACCACGCGGGACAAGCTTTG
This sequence comes from Caulobacter sp. FV1ye6ST, assembly GCF_058681225.1. NCBI lineage: Bacteria > Pseudomonadati > Pseudomonadota > Alphaproteobacteria > Caulobacterales > Caulobacteraceae > Caulobacter > Caulobacter sp. FV1ye6ST. The sequence continues at coordinate 318,726 of NZ_CM178733.1, read as the reverse complement.
TGAGATCGCCCTGGCCTGCGGCTTCGCGGACCAAGCCCATTTTTCGCGGGTATTTCGGCGTGTGGTCGGCACGACGCCGAGAGTCTGGCGCCGCCAGCGCGCCGTCGGTCTGGGATTTGAAGCGAATGGGTCGTCACAGCAAGGCGGCGAGCGACCTCGGTCTCAACCCACATCCGAGCTCGACTAGCCGGTGCAATGGCCACAGAGGCACGGCGCGCGGCTCGCATTGGCCGCACGTTTCGCTGTCCCCCGTCGCCATCCCCGCGCTAGCCTAATCGACTTCGAGAGGCCGACCGGACGGCTCCCGGACACGTCGGCGGCGAGCAAGGCGCGCCTCGTCTTTCATTTCCGATAAAGCGTACTCGACGCTGCGAACGTGTAGCCGCCATTTAGTAATGTCGCACCGTGCCATTTAGACATGTCACCCTCCGCCGCAACCGCGACGGAGGCCTCCAGGATGGCGTTGCATTTCATGAGCGACAAGGAGCTCTCGCGGCTGGAGATCCTTCGCGATCTCGCTAGCGGCCGGCTCACGACGCCGGCGGCGGCGCAGCTGCTGGGCCTGGAGCGACGCCAGGTTCAGCGATTGGCCAAGGCCTATCAGGAGCAAGGCGCCACGGCGCTGATCTCCAAGAAGCGTGGTCAGCCGAGCAACCGGCGCACGCCATCGACCGTCAAGACGCAGGCGCTGGACCTGATCCGCGCGCGGTACTCGGGCTTTGGTCCGACGCTGGCGGCCGAGAAGCTCCGCGAGCTCCACGGCGTTTATATCGGGCGTGAGACACTGCGGATCTGGATGCTTGAGGCCGGGCTATGGGCCGATCGCCAGAAGCGGCGTGGTCGGGTCTACCAGCCGCGCTATCGCCGGGAATGCGTCGGCGAGCTCATCCAGGTCGATGGGTCCGATCACTTCTGGTTCGAGGACCGCGCCGACAGCTGCACGCTGCTGGTCTTCATCGACGACGCCACCAGTCGGCTGATGCACCTGCAGTTCGTCCAGTCGGAGTCGACCTTCGCCTACTTCAACGCCACCCAGCGCTACCTTGAGGCCCACGGCAAGCCGATCGCCTTCTACACCGACAAGCATGCGGTCTTTCGGGTGAACAAGTCCGGCGGCCTCCATGGAGACGGCATGACCCAGTTCGGCCGCGCCCTCAAAGCCCTGAGCATCGAGATCATTTGCGCCAACTCCAGCCAGGCCAAGGGCCGGGTCGAGCGGGCCAACAAGACCCTGCAGGACCGGCTGGTGAAGGAGCTCAGGCTCGCCGGCGTCAGCTCGATGGACGACGGCAACGCCTTCCTCCCGAGCTTCATGGCCGACTACAACACGCGCTTCGCCAAGGCGCCGTTCAACGACAAGGATCTTCACCGGCCCATGGCGCCGCGGGACCGATTGGACGAGGCGTTCACCTGGCGCGCCGAGCGGACACTCTCGCAGGCGCTGACGCTCCAGTACGACAACATCCTCTTCATGATCGAGCCATCCGAGTTCGCGCAAGGAGCGATCGGCCAGCGCGTCGAGGTCGTCGACTTCCCCGATGGCCGCCTGGAGATCCGCCACAAGGGTCGCAGCATGCCCTACCGGACCTTCGACAAGGTTCGGCGCGTCACCGAGACGGCCGTGATCGAGAACAAGCGCCTGGGCGGCCTGCTCGCCTTGATCAAACAGAGCCAGGCGGCAGGGCCGCCTGGGGCACGCACCCGTAAAGGTCCCAGGCGCCGCGATCAGACCGGACATATGTTCGGGGTGGGTTAAGCCCCCTGCCCTGATGTCCGGTTTCCGGCGCAGACCCGATTTCTGCACCCGACCGAGGCTGTGTGAAAACCCCGCAAATCAGCTAGAATCCTGACATCAGACGAGCTGTCAGGAGGTGGAGTTGAGCCGCTTCGTTGAGGGTTGCGACCGCCTGCAGCCAACGCTGCTTCCCGAATGTCTGGACGACTACGTGGCCGAGGAGAACCCGGTGCGTGTGGTCGATGTCTTCGTCGACGAGCTGGATCTGGCGTCGCTGGGCTTCGAAGTGATGCCGGCGGCGACGGGACGTCCGGCCTATCACCCGGCCATGCTGCTGAAGCTCTACGTCTACGGCTACCTGAACAAGGTGCAGTCCAGCCGCCGGCTGGAACGCGAGGCGCGGCGCAATGTCGAGCTGATGTGGCTGACGGGCCGGCTGGCGCCCGACCACAAGACCATCGCCGACTTCAGGAAGGACAACGGCCCAGCGATCCAGGCGGCCTGCGCCCAGTTCGTGGTGCTGTGCCGCCAGATTGGTCTGTTCGGCGCGGCCCTGGTGGCCATCGACGGCAGCAAGTTCAAGGCGGTCAACACCCGCGATAAGAACTTCACGACCAACAAGCTCAAGAAGCGCCTGGAGCAAGTGGCCGAGCACATCGCCGGCTATCTGCGCGACCTGGACACCGCTGATCGTCAGGAGGGCGAGGCCGCCGAGACGCGATCGGAACGCCTGAAGGAGAAGGTCGAGCGGCTGCGCGAGCAGATGCGCTGGCTCCAGTCGATGGAAGCCAAGGTCTCGGCCTCGCCGGATGGCCAGGTCTCGCTGACCGATCCCGATGCCCGTTCGATGGCCACCACGGGACGCGGCAGCGGAATGGTCGGCTACAACGTCCAGTCCGTCGTAGACGCTGAGCATCACCTGATCGTCGCCCACGACGTGGTCATGACCGGTAGTGATCGCCAGCAACTCTCGGCCATGGCCGCCCAGGCCAAGGACGCCCTGGGTGTCGACGAACTGGAGGTGCTGGCCGACCGCGGCTACTTCTCGGGCGAGGAGATCCTGGCCTGCGAGGCTTTGGGCGTCACGCCCTATGTGCCCAGGCCCCTGACCTCCGGGGCCAAGGCCAATGGCCGGTTCGGCAAGCAAGACTTCGTCTATCTGCCTGACCAGGACGTCTACCGTTGCCCCTCGGGCGCGCTGCTGCCGCGCCACATGACCAATGTCGAGAACGGCATGACGCTGCACCGGTACTGGGATCACTTCAGTTGCCAGAGCTGCGCGCTCAAGCCCCAGTGCACGCCGAGCATCACCCGACGGGTGACCCGCTGGGAGCACGAGGCGGTCATCGACGCCATGCAAAGGCGGATGGACCTGACGCCCGGCGCCATGCGCCAGCGAAGGCGGACCGTCGAGCACCCCTTCGGCACGATCAAGGCCTGGATGGGATCCACACACTTCCTGATGAAGCGCCTTCCCAATGTGAAGACCGAGATCGGCCTCCACGTTCTGGCCTATAACCTCAAGCGGGTGATCGCCATCCTGGGCGTGGCGCCGCTCATGGAGGCGATCCAGGCCTGACGCCGGCCTCGCCGCGCGCTCGCCCCGTCTGGCCATGCTGCGGCCGTCAGCGGGTTTTTACACAGCCTCGACCCATTGCGGACTCGCCAGTAACGGCTAGCTTTGGCGGATGGGCCAACTCTCTTTCAGCGTTACGCCGGACGGTGACGGTGTTTGGCAAGTGCATGCGCACTTGGAAACAGAGACTTTCAGTGGGAGGGGCTGGTCATGGGGCTCCCCCGAGAGTTTCAGCGACTTCGCTGATCAGCTCTCCGCGTATCCAATTCGGGCGGGCGAACCGCCAAGACTGCAACTCGCTTACGGAATGGGTGACGGTGACGACCTGCGGCTAGCAGTCGAAGTCCGGCCAGTGGGAAGCCTGGGCACCCTAGAGGTCCGCGTGGAGATTGCAGACCCGGACGATCCGTCCTGCAGATTGAAGGCAAAGCTAATGACTAGCTACGCGGCAATTGATCGGCTGGTGCCTCAGCTGCGCAGCCTCGCGGCAGGAGCGCGAAAGGACGCAGTGCTTACCAGCGGGTAGAATGTCTCCTAACCACCCGTCGGCGACGCTAAAAAGGTCCGGTGTTGGTTTAGCCGTTGGGCCTTCGGCCAACACATTGTCCAGCATGCCACGCACCGCCACCGTCGAGACACGTGTCCTGAGCGACCGTCGGCGAAAAGCGGATGTAGGCGACAGCCGCGACCAGCACTGCAGCAATTAGCCCAAGGGCGATCCAGAGCCTTTTCATAAGGCGAAGCTAGCCCCGCCAATGTCCGACAACCACCGATGCCGTTGAAAAAGGCCTCTTATCTGGCGGGCGTTAGGTAGCGATGAGAGCCGTTGTCGCTCAGGCTGGTGAGGCGTGAGGCTGCTGCTGGACGAGTTTGGCGAGTTTGCGGAGGTTTTGGGCCGTCGCGGCGAGGAGGAACTCGTCTCTGGCGCCGTTGGGGCCTCGTAATCTAAGGCGATCCAACCCGACGATGCGCTTGAGGTGGGCGAAGAGCATCTCGACCTTTTTCCGTTCGCGCCGGGAGGTGATGTAGGCGTCGGTCTTGGCGATGTCGCGGGCCATGTCACGCGCGCCCTCGTGGATCGAGCGGGTCACTTTTCGATAGGGCTGGTTGGGGCAGCAGGCCGTCTTGAGCGAGCACGGCTGGCAGTCGTGGGTGCTGGCGCGGTAGCGGATGGTGTCGTCGGCGGGCTGGGCGTTGCGCGGAACCTTGAAGGCGCGCCGGCTGGACTTGAGCAGCTTGCCGCCCGGGCAGGTGTAGGCGTCGGCCTGGTGGTCGAAGCTGAAGTCGGCGCGGGAAAAGGTCCCGTCATCGCGCTGGGATTTGTCGAAGACAGGAATGTGGGGCTCGATGCCCTGATCATGGACCAGCCAGTCGAGCATCTCGGCCGTGCCGTAGGCGGTGTCGGCGGCCAGGCGCTCGGGATAGAGACCAAGGCGGTCGTTGGCGCGCTCGATCATGGTGCGACAGGCGGCCAGCTCGCCCTGACGCACCGCCGTCGAAGGCTCGACATCGACGATCACCGCATGATCCAGGTCGATGAGGTAGTTGGTGCAGTAGGCGAAGCTGGCCGGCCCGGCTTGGGCGGCGGTCCATCGCGAAGCCGGATCCGACAGTGAGATGTACTTGGGGATGACGGGCGTGGCCGCGCCGAAGGCTGCGTCGTCCAGGACCGCCAGATACTCCTCGATGGCCCGCCCGGCGGCCTCTGCCGGCAAGCCCGCGGCGCCATCGACGGCGGTCCTGTGCCGGCTGGCGTCGGCGCGGATGATACTGGCGTCAACGGCGAAGCCCTCGCCGCCGACCAAGCCCTCGGCAATGCAGCGGCGCACCACGCTCTCGAACAGCTCGCGCAGCAGGTCGCTGTCGCGGAAGCGGCCGTGGCGGTTCTTGGAGAAGGTGGAGTGATCGGGCACGTCGCCGTCCAGGCCCAGGCGGCAGAACCAGCGGTAGGCGAGGTTGAGGTGGACCTCCTCGCACAGTCGGCGCTCGGAGCGCACGCCCATGCAGTAGCCGATCAGCAGCATCCGGATCATCAGCTCCGGATCGATCGAGGGCCTGCCGATCGCGCTGTAGAACGGCGCCAAATGGGCCCGCACGCCTTCCAGATCGACGAACCGATCGATGGCGCGCAGCAGGTGATCCTGGGGCACGTGCCCATCGAGCGAAAACTCGTAGAACAGAGCCGGCTGCTCGATCCGACGCTCGCCCATCATGGCCGCGACCTCCTGCTACAACAGGAGTGAATCAGGCCGCAGGCGCCGCCTCAACGGCCTTTTTCAACACAATCCACCCTTCTGAGAAGTTCGGAACGTCCGCTCGCGGCGAGCAAACCCGTCAGAGCCTCGCCCGCCTGGCGGCGCGCTCGGTGAGATCAAAAAGACGAAGCCGCCCTGCCCTTGCCACGGTCGCCGGTCGGGCTCTGCGCTCCGTGAAGGCTCCGCGCCCGCCCGCCGCCCGACCCCAAATGCAGAGCCAGGTGACATTTCTAAATGGCAGACTCCGCGACATCTCTAAGCGGCGTAGACAGAACGACGGCGGCCCATGACGGCGTGGGTATTTCGCGCATCCATGCCAAAAGCTCGGCGACCGAAGGATCCTGGTCTTTGCGTCGTGGCATGATGCGAGCTCCATCGAGGCTACCTTACGATCATCCCACGATCGCCAGAATTCGCCACTGTCGAGGAGGGGGAACTTCCCCTATGCGAGGCCCGCAAAAAACTGGCGCAAGCGCCAGGGACGGGGATGCCCTGGCGCGTCTAGGCCCGGCGGACGAATGGCTCCGCCAGTTGCCTGAGTGATATGCCCATCAAATCAAAGCCGCCGCAGACGCGAACCGAAAAAGCTGGCTCCCCCAAGTGGAAGGTTTCCGCAGAGCGCCAATTGCCGACATTGGGGCCTCGCCGCAAACACGACCTTGGCCGGCGCCTGGCGTCCACGCCCATCGGACGCTTGAGAGCAGCGCCCCGCGATCGGTTGACCCCGGTTCTGACGCCGCTCGTCACCTTGGGGATGAGGAGCAAAGCCATTCATCCCAACGACTGCGCCGCTCGTCCCTCGCTGCTGGATCGGGGCGGCCGCAGCGTGGAGATCACCACACCGCCGCCATCCCAGGAGACCCCCATGCAGATCGCTTCCACCACGCCCCTTACGACCCGCAGGACCTTGCTTGCGTCGCTGCTGGCCCTGACGGCGGCTGGCGTGGCGGGCGTGGATCGCGCCGTGGCGGCAGTGGTTCAACACGCGCGCCCTGGAACGCGCGCTTGGCCGTCACAGCAACAATGGGCGTCGCTGGACGCCGCCGTCGGCGGCCGATTGAAGCCCGTCACTATGCCTGATCTGGCAGGGCAGGACGCGGCCGCGCGGCTAGCCGATCCCTTCTATATTGGCGAGCAGGCCGCGTTGACCCAGAGCTCGGGTTGGCTGGAGGGGTGGCGTTCAGCCCCCAGCGTCTATGCGATCCGCGCCGAGCAAACGTCCGACGTCGTCGAGGCCGTACGCTTCGCCGCCGAGCACCGGCTGCGACTGGTCGTTCGCGGCGGCGGCCACAGCTATCTCGGCGGCTCCAACGCGCCAGACTCCCTGTTGATCTGGACCAGGGGCATGCGCGACATCGCCCTGCACGACGGCTTCACGCCCCGGGGCTCGACCGCCGCGCCCGTCGCCGCCGTCTCGGTCGGGGCCGGCTGCCTCTGGGTCGACGTCTATGACGCGGTGACCACCAAGGGCGGCCGCTACGTCCAGGGCGGCGGCTGCACCACGGTGGGCGTGGCCGGCCTCGTTCAAGGCGGAGGCTTTGGCAGCTTCTCCAAGGGCTTTGGCCTAGCCGCCGCCAGTCTTCTGGAGGCCGAGATCGTCACCGCCGACGGCGTCGTCCGCGTGGTCAACGCCCATCAGGAGCCCGATCTGTTCTGGGCGCTGAAGGGCGGCGGCGGCGGCACTTTCGGCGTGGTCACCCGGCTGACCCTGAAAACCCACGACCTGCCGCCGGCCTTCGGCGCGGTGCGATGGACCATCCAAGCGATGTCCGACCAAGCCTTCCGCGATCTCATCAGCCGCTTCATCCAGACCTACGCTATCCACCTCCTGAACCCGCACTGGGGCGAGCAGGTCCGCGCCACGCCGGACAACCAACTGGTGATCTCGATGGTGTTCCAGGGTCTGGATGCTTCGGCCGCCCGCGACGCCTGGGCCGACCTGGTCGCCTTCGTCCAGGCCCGCCCCGAGACGTATCAGGCGCCGGAGCCGGTCGTCCTGGCCCTTCCGGCCCGCCACTTCTGGAACCCTGCGGTGCTCGACAAGTACGCGGCCGGCGCGATCAAGCACAGCGCCCATGCCGACGGCCGCTCGGGCGACTGGTGGTGGTCGGGCGACAGCGACCAGATCGGCGCGTTCTGGCACGCCTACACCTCGGCCTGGCTGCCCGTCTCGCTGCTGAAGCCGGCAGCGCAGCATCGTCTGGCCGACGCCTGGTTCGCCGCCAGCCGCCATTGGCCGGTGGCCTTCCACTTCAACAAGGGCCTGGCCGGCGCCGACGCCGGGGTGCTGGCGGCCTCGCGCGACACAGCCATGAACCCCCAGGTGTTGGACGCCTTCGCTCTGGCGATCATCGCCGACTGCGGCGGCCCAGCCTTTGCCGGCATGCCCGAGCCTGACATGGTGCAAGCCCGCGAGGCCGCCGCCAAGGTCCAAGCCGCCACCGCCGCCCTGAGGGCCGCCGCGCCAGACGCGGGAGGCTATCTGTCGGAATGCGATTTCTTCGCGCGCGACTGGCAGCGTTCCAGCTGGGGCCGCCATTGGACGCGCCTGCGCCAAGTCAAACAACGCTATGACCCGGCGGGGCTGTTCATCGTCCATCATGGCGTCGGCAGTGAGGCCTGGAGCCGGGACGGCTTCACGCGGCAAACTTAGGGCGCCCGCCACGCCGACTAAGCCACTACGGGCGCGTTGTTGTTGACGCTTTCTCTGCGCCCGTTCAGCGCCAAGAGCTGACTCTCGTACGGCTCCAGAAACACGACGTTCGGCTTTAGGCCAGCTTGCCTACCCAACGCACGAATGGCCGGTGACAGACCTTCAACAGCCGCCCGCCAGACAGTTGGTCGGATTGCCGGCAGTCGCAATGGGCAGCGGCAATGCCACAGTTCTGGAGCTGATCTTACGCGGCGAGGCGCTGGGCTGGGAGAAGCGCGCCAACGACGAGCCGGCTGAGCAAGCGATCCCCGATCGGAATAATCGCGTCGACGAAAAGGTCCGATGACGTGGTTTCGATGTGAGGCGGCTCTTGCAGCACGCTGGCGTCCACCTGGAAGGTTTCCTGGACGCCGTCGACGAGCACGCCCGCCAACTGCGCGCCGTGCTGGATCACGACGATGACATGGCGCGACGAGACTTCGGTCATGCTCAAACCTAACCGGCAGCGCAGATCGATGACCGGCATCACCGCACCCCGAAGATTAATGACCCCGAGCACGTAGCTTGGCGTGTGCGGCATCGGCGTCGCCGCGGTCCAACCCCGGATCTCTCTTACGCTGCGGATGTCGATACAAAACTCCTGGCCGCCGATCTCAAAGGAGATCAGTTCTAGTTGCCCGGCGCTGGGCAGGCCGCCATCGTTCAGCATTGGACCATCTCCCTTCGCGCGGATCAGAATTCTTCCCAGGACTGCGCCGACGCCTGCGCGCCGCCGCCGGGACGCGCGAAGGCGGCGATCTTGGCCTGGGCCCGCGCCACTGGGTTGGGGGCTGGGGCGTGACGGCCAGGCTGCGCGCGTTCGATCCGCGCGGCGGGCGCGCCGGTCTGGAAGCGCGCGACCAGCGAGGCAAGCTCGGCGGCTTCGGTCTTCAGATTGGCGGCCGCGGCGGTGGCTTCCTCGACCATGGCGGCGTTCTGCTGAGTGACCTGATCCATCTGATTGACGGCGGTGTTGACCTCATTGAGGCCGGTGGCTTGTTCCTGCGACGAGGTGGCGATCTCGGAGATCAAGACATCGATCTCGGCGATCTTGGTCACGATTCCCGTCAGCGCTTGGCCGGTGTCGCCGACGAGCCTGACGCCGCGTTCGACCTGCGCCGTGCTGCTGGCGATCAAGGTCTTGATCTCCTTGGCCGCTTCGGCCGAACGCTGGGCCAAGGCCCGGACCTCTTGGGCGACGACGGCAAAGCCGCGCCCGGCTTCACCCGCGCGCGCGGCTTCGACACCGGCGTTCAAGGCCAGGAGGTTGGTCTGGAAGGCGATCTCGTCGATCACGCCGATAATCTGGGTGATCTGACCTGAGCTCTGCTCGATCTCGCCCATGGCCGCGACCGCATCTCGCATGACGTCGCCAGATCGGGCGGCGTCGGTTCGCGCGCTGGAAGCCGCGGATGACGCTTGCTTGGCGCCGGCGGCGCTCCGCTTGACGGTGGCGGTGATCTCGTCGAGGGCCGCCGCCGTCTGCTCCAGGCTGGCGGCTTGTTGCTCGGTGCGGCGCGACAAGTCGTCGGACGCGGTGGAGATTTCATCCGCGCCGGCGCGCAAGCCGCCCGTCGTCGCGGTGATGCCGCTCATGGCTTCACGCAGGCTGTCGATCGCGGCGTTGAAGTCGTCCTTGATCTGCGCATAGCGACCCAGGAATTGGGCGCTGATCCGAGCTGTCAGGTCACCTTGCGCCATCCGCTTGAGGCTTTCGGCGAGGTTGGCGACAACCTCCTCCTGCTCCTCGGCCGCGCGTTGCCGCTCACCCTCGGAACGCATTCGCTCCGTCTCGATGGCGGTGACGTCGGTGGCGAACTTTATGACCTTGTAGGGCTTACCGTTCTCATCGAGCACGGGGTTGTACGAAGCCTGGATCCAGCACTCGGCGCCGCTTTTGCCGATCCGCAGGAACTTGCGCGCGACGAACTGCCCGTCGTTGAGTTCATTCCAGAAGTCGCGGTACTCGGCGCTCGCCGCTTCGGCTGGCGGGACGAAGATGCTGTGATGCTTGCCGACGACTTCCTCGGCCCGGTAGCCCAAGGCGTTCAGGAAATTGGCGTTGGCCCCGAGGATCGTTCCGTCGAGCTTGAACTCGATCACCGCCTGAGATCGATCCATCGCGGCGACCTGAGCCTTCAGCTCGCGCACTTCAGCGGCGATGGCGGCTTGCTTGGATTTGGCCAGGTTGGAAAACAGCATGGCGGTTTGATTTCGCTCCGAGAACAATGTTGCGCGAACTTTGTCGCTAAACGCTAACGGGGTCCTAATTTTCAATTCAAACGACGGTATGCCGCAGGCAAAGCTTCCCCAAACCGGGCAATACACTTGAGGGCGCGACTATTGGCCACGGTTAACGACTAATGAATTGCAATCTGGCCGATCCCATCTAAGCCGCAGTCGCGGTAGATGAGTTCAATGCGTGGTGGCGTGAGTATGGGTTTGGAAGATCTATTGGCCGTCCTGACAGCCGACTCGGATACGGCGGTGGTTGTCACGGATGGCGAGCTTTCGCATCCGGGCCCGACCATCCTGTACGTCAATGGCGCCTTCGAGCGCATGACGGGTTATCCGGGGGCGGAACTGGTGGGGCAGACGCCTCGACTGCTCCAAGGCGAGAAGACCAGTCTTGCGACACGCCGCGCACTGTCGCGCGCCCTGCGCGCCGGAAAGCGGCTGAAGGTCGCCTTGGTCAACTATCGCAAGTCAGGCGAGGCCTACCGGTGTGAGGTGGAGGTCTTCCCGATTCTCGATAGTCACGGAGTACTGGTCAATGCCGTCGCTCTGGAGCGTGAGGTCCCGCGAGGGCCAGGGCGACGTCCTGCGCTGGGTGATATCTCCAGCGCCTAGCATTCGCGATGACGTGGATTTTCCCCTTTGCAATCAGACCCCAGCACGCCGTTCGCGACTTGCGCAATGCGACTGAAGCCCTCCGGTTCGCCCGCGCCAATCAACTTCCCGCAGTTCACCCATCTCATTGAGGAGAGCGGTGCGCGTCGCCCCTTGTTCGTGATCCGAGCTGAGAAAAACGAGCAAGGGACGCTGTTTGGGCTGAAAGCGCGAAGGGGAACGGATACTTCGCGACCGAAGGCGAGGTTTTGCTTTTCGCCTTATTCCATCCCTAGAGACGTCCGTTCGCCACCCTCCCCGGCTGGTCAGAAGGTCCGTTCCGCTGGCCGTGCAGCGCCAATAGCATGCGTAATCGGGCGGACCTGTGAAGGATCAAGCTCTCCAGTAAGCTCTCGGTTTTCAGCCGAGACGAAGGGAGACGACGATGTTCTACGCTGCGTTGGATGTGTCGCTGCGGTCAGTGGCGATCTGCATCATCGATCAGGACGGCAAGGTGCGGCTCGAGCGGTCCGTGCCTTCGGATGTCCCAGATTTGGTGCGCTGCCTGCGCGAGTTCGGCGAGCCGATCCACCAGGTCGGACTGGAGGCCGGTACGCTGACCCAGCATCTGACCTACGGCCTGACGGAAGCCGGCTTCGACGTCGTGTGCATGGAGGCGCGCCAAGTCGCCGCGGCTCTGTCGGCCATGCGCAACAAGACCGACAAGCACGACGCCCGCGGCATCGCCCAGATCCTGCGCTCAGGCTGGTACAGCCGCGTGCATGTGAAGAGCGTCGAGAGCCATCACCTACGCGCCCTGCTCTCCTGCAGGAAGGTCATGCAGCGCAAGTGCATCGACCTGGAGAATGAGATCCGCGGGCTCCTGAAAGTCTTCGGCGTGAAGCTGCCGCTACGGCTCTCGCGCGGCGGCTTCGACATCGCCGTGCGCGACACCATCGAGAGCGATCCGGCGCTGAGCCACGCGATGCTGCCGATGTTGCAGGCCAGGCGCGTGCTGTTCGACACTTTCACTGAGCTCGACCGGCGCGTTCGCAAGGCCGCCCACGCCGATCCGGTCTGTCAGCGCTTCATGGGCGTGCCCGGCGTGGGCGAGATCACCGCGCTCAGCTTCAAGGCGGCCGTCGACGATCCCTCCCGCTTCAAGAGCTCGCGCACCGTCGGCGCCCACTTTGGCCTGACGCCCAGACGCTTCCAGTCCGGGGAGAAGGACAACCCCGGCCGCATCTCCCACGCCGGCGACGCCGACGTGCGCGCCACGCTCTACGCGGCCGCCAACGCCATGCTGATGCGCTCCATCAGATGGACCAGCCTGAAGGCCTGGGGCGTGCGGCTGATGAAGACCAAGGGCCGCCGGCGCGCCATCGTCGCCGTGGCTCGCAAGATCGCTGTCGTCCTGCACCGCATGTGGATCGACGGCTCCGACTTCCGCCTAGGATCGGAGGCTGCGGCATGACCTAACCCTCACTGCCCAACCCCGGATCCTGGTCGGATCGTCCCATGCGGACGACGGGATGGATGAAGCCGAAAAAGTCTGCTGCACTTCGAGTGCGTCCATTAGCGCGGCTCTCCAGACCCTGATCCCATGCATGCGTGCAGCGGCTCCGCTCGCAAGGAGCCATCAGACTGCGAAGAGAAGCGTGACCCGCGTGAACGACCCCGGCCGCTAGATCAAACGAGCTTGACCCCGATGCCCGATTAGAGAAGCGGTCCTTTGCCCGCCTCCAGAAAGACGACGTTCGGCGCTCGACCGTCGCCTGTCGCGAGCTCAGTAAACGCCGTATGGATGGGCCGCGGTCTTTGCGCACCTCCGGATACTCGCGTTCGCGCCTGCCGATGCCTAGGGCTCCTCTCCTCCCGCCGCGCCTGCTGGCGCGACGTCATCGGTGGCGAGAAAGGTTCGGAGACTTAGGAGGCGCGACAGCAACTCGTCGAACGTGAGGACAATGACGTCCTTGAGGCTGTTACGGTAAAGCTCAAGAGCCTTCGCCTCCGCTGGCCCAGCGGGATTTCGACCGGCAATCACGACGCAGCTCACGTACCAGCCCTGCAGGTCCCGCCACCCGCTGTTCATCAGCGTGGTGGGCAGGTTGGTCAGGAGCCTGAACCTTTGATCCAGCACCTGCATCACGGCCTTGGTCAGATCGGACGAGATGTTTCGCACGCCGGCGTATTCGCCTTCGGTGACGAGGTTCGTGCCGGGACGCTTGAGCTCGATCAGGGCCGCGCTCTGGGTCACCTCGTTCTTCAACAGGAAGTCGGCATATCGCGTACCGTCGCCTTCGATGCCCATGCCCCCGACATTGGCCTGCTGGGCGACCAGCACGATCGGAAAACCGAACACGAGCGACAACAGGAATGGGTTTTGGTGCAACAACGCTTGCCAGTCCCGTTCGGCGGCGTTGTTGCGACCAAGCAGCGCCTCGAAACGCTCGATGAGCGCATCGAGGCCGGCGATCTGCACGGTCTTGTGCAGAGCCGCCAGGAGCGCGGGCTCGTCGCGAGCAAGGTCATCGGCGCGTCGTTCGACCGCGCCGACCAGGCTTGATCGATCGCTGGCCGATAGTTTTGCCGCAGGGCCCGAGCCGTCGATCAACTTGAAGATCGTATCGGGTTTGTAGGGAACCGCGCGGTGCGGATAGGTCGAGGCGTCCACCTCCGACAGGAGGCTATTGTAGGCCAGCACCGTCCGCTCGATGAGCGCCGCGCGTTGGTGGGCGGCTTGCGTGCGATAGAGACCAAGCCGCAAGCCATCATACCGAGTCAGGCTGAGAACGTAACCGTGGTCATCAATGTGGGAAGCCCGTCCGCGCGAGATCAGCAACCTTTCAAGCGATGGTTTTGAAACTTCCGACCGCTTGATGGACCCCACCATGTCGAGCACCGGTTTGTAGAGCTTGTGGATTCCCAGGCCCCATTTCCAGTCCTTGACGAAACCGTCCGGCAGCGCGGCGAACAGCTCGATGGCCTCCCATTCATCCTCGGGCGACACGAGATCTTCCATTTCGAAGTCGATCGATGCGAGCCGTCGATACTTCGGAGTCAAAAAGTCGGCCGAGAGACGGGTCTGCAGGGGGTATGTGGTGATCACGCCCTCGGCTTGGTCGAAATGCGCCAGGGGCTTGCGATGGTCCAACAGCGAGCCGCGCTCGTGGTTGAAGGCCTGCTTGATGGAGGCCCGGCACGGCAAATAGTATGCCGCGGTCACATCATCAGCGACGCGCTCGACCACCAATTGGTCTTCGGTCTGGGCCTCCAGCCAGTCTTCCAATTCGCTCACTCAACCCTCTCCAATGGAGAAATCGACCTAGCCAATGCCGCTAGCTGGCGGCCCACCCGATGAAATCGGCGCCCACAGCCGCGGCGGACAGGCGCGCCGCCAGCATCAGGGTGTTCAACTGCTTCATGCGCATCGAGCGGCCGCGCGCCGCGCCCGCCGCCAGGCATTGATCATGTTCTCGCCGGGTCAACTGCGGCTGCAGAACGATCACCCGGCGCTTGTAGCTGGCGGGAAGCGCATCGGCGCGGGCAATGATGCCGGATCGGTCCGCTTGTCGGACACCATCGCGCCAGACCGCCTTGGAGATCAGCTTGTCCTTCCCCTTCTCCAGTTCGGCGGCCAAGGTCGCTCGCTCCAGGTGACGCAGGTTTTTCACCGCCTGGCCGACGACGACCTCATAGCTCGAGACCGAGACCTGCCGGTTGGCGTTGGCTGACTTGGCGGCCTTAGCGTGGATGAGCGTGACGACATCGTCGTCGGCGATGTGAACGAAGTCGGCGAATTCCATCGACCCGTCGTCACTGGCCAACCAGCCTTGTGGACCGAGCTGGTCAAGGACGTAGGCAAAGAGAGAGTCGTCGCGCAGACCGCTTGCTTTGGGTGTCCCGATCGCATCGGCAAGACTTTGATTGAACTGCGGCGTCGGCTTTTCGGCGGTGACGTCATAGTTTGCGAACGGCTCGAATTTCCAATCGAACGGCTGATCGCGGTAAGCCGACTGATAGCAACGCCCCTGGCTGATGGCGTGGCCTGTTTCGTAGTAGATCTTCGTCCAGTCGGTGTCGGCGAGATAGGCGACGCATTGCTCGCGCGGACCGTCCACGCCACCGGGATCGCGGATCCAGACCGGGGTCAGCTGGATGCGGCCATCCACCATGGCGACATTCAAGGCCACGTCACCCAGGTCGGCGCCGGCGAGATGAACAGTGGCTTCCAGGGACGCTCCAGCCCCGGCGCGCACATCAAACCGCGCTTCATAGGCCCAGGTGTTCGCGGCCTCACGCTCTTGCGGCGTGATATCGTCGTCAGACAACAGCTCAGGCGGGATCAAGGTCAGCGCATAGGCGTCGGACACTCCAGCCAGCGTTGCTACGGCCTGGGCCAGCGCGCTGAACTTTACCGACGCCGCCGGAGGGGTCGCCAGGATGTCGAACACGGCCTCAAGCTCGATGAGGAAATCGGCCCAGGTCTGCGGCCGCTTGACCCAGATCCTTCCGGAGCCGGGGGCGGCCCCGACGAAAATGTTGGCCGGCGCGCCGCCGGCGGCCTGCCACGGGATCCGGCTGCGCACCGCCGAATAGTAGAAGCTTTGGTCACCCAAGGGGTCCAGAGCGTACTCCAACGCCGTTCCCATCAGCGTCTTGGCGTTGGGGCGCGAATCCGTGGGGGTATGAACGCCGACGAGCCACATGGCGCTGGCCTGCGCGCCGACGAACGCCTGCTCAATCGTCGCGCGGTCGACGGGCCTGGCCGCGGCAAGGCCGGCGCCCAGCTTGTTGCGAAGCCCAGGGTCGGAAGAACAGATCGCGGCGAGGTCGCCCTTCGTGGCGACCACCACGAGTTGGTGCTTGATGTCTTCCAGTCCGCTCAGCGGCGCCCATGCGGGCGGGCTCTTTTCAGCATACTCGATGGTTTGGACAGATATTCCGCCGGAGGCCTGGACTGCTGAGGTGGTCACGTTCGTTCGTGTCACCGCGCCCTTGGAGACGATCGCGGCCTGCACCTCGGCGACAAGCGCGGGCAGCAAGTTGGCGGGCGGCGTGGTGGCACCCCGGCTCAAGAGCAGCGGAGCCAAGAACGGTTTCAAGGTGGCGGCGTTTGGAGGCAGGGCCATGGTCGAGCTTAGTCTCAAACCGACCAAGTTCACTACCCTGAATAGCAGCGCCGAAACAGCGCCACCAAAACGGCGCGCCTCACCGCCTTACATAGTAGGAGGCTCCCCCGAACGTGTTGTCAAAGCCACCTTTAGAGCGTTCGAGGCCAGGCCCCACGCGACCAATCCGCCGAGGAAATTTCATCGTAGTTCTCAAGGATCACAGGCGCCCGGTCAGGCCATTCCGCATAGGCCTCCGGCCGTACACGATGAATATCTAGGAAGTAGACGACCATGGCGCGACGGAGGTCCAGCTCCCAAACCCATTCCTCGCCATCGCGCCGCATGCCGTATTCTTTGGCCACAACATCGCGTTGGAACGCGTGCAGCTGCGGATTGGGCCGCAGAATAAGCCGCACTCGCGCCTCCCAATCATCGTCGACGTTTTCGGGTGGCGCTCCGGCGGCGCCCACAACGGTCAAGACGCGCGACAAGGCGAAGTCGCGAAACTCGCCGCGTAGGGCGTCGTAAGCCCTGACGAACCATCGGCGGCCATTGTGGGCCAAGGCATGGGGGAAGATCGTCCTTCGCGTCGGCACAGCCGTTGAAAGGGACTGATAGCTGATACGCAGGCCGGTTCGCGCGTGAACCGCGCGTGTGAAGGTTTGTAGCAGCGTCGCGTCGACCGCGCCGGCGGGGTCGGGAACCACCTCGACTCCAGCAACGCCTCCCGCCAACGGAAAATAGCCGTCAGCCTGCGCTCGTAGTTCAGCCAAGTAGCGACGAGGATCTGCTGCGGTGAATTGCGGCCTGAATCTTGGCCCAGGCCGATAGCGCCGCCTTCGCTCGTCATAAAGCAGGTTCGAAGGACACGCGGCCTTGTAGGTCGCCAAGTCGTCGGTGACGTGATTGGGCGTCAGATCGAAGGCGCTGCTGAGGATCTCGCGTCCGACCTCGCCCTTCCAGAACAGCTCCTCTTCCAGGAACGCAAATCGACGTCGCCGCGCCGGGGAGATGCCCCGGCCATCCGGCGGCGAGCGCACGGTCGAACTTGATCGCGGGGTGGAACGGCGAACCATGGATCGCCAAGAAAACCGACGCCAACAAAAATAGCTACTGAAATTCCATAGGGTATGGAGAAATTGATAGGCACGGAAAATCCGTAGGCTCTTGCATTGTAGCTCAGCCGCGTTGCGGCTAGGGTCGGCGGGGCAAATCAGGAGGATCGATGCGCAGCTTCGAGCAGCAGATCATCACGCTCGGCTATGGCCGACGCGATGGCGCGCTCCTGCGCAATGCCCAGGACATCCCGGCGGATCACCCGTTCGCGCCAGAAATCCGCAGGATGTTCGCGCCGCGCGATGCGGAAGCCGGCGCCACGGCGGTGTTCATGCACGGCGGCGCCCCCCTTGCATGCTTGGTCGACGCTGACAGCCTGCCCACGGAGCCTGGACCTCGGGAGCTTGCCGTGCGGCTGTTCTGTCGCCGGCTCTGGAACCAGAACCTCGCCAGCGTCGTGCTCGTGCTGGGCGCGGACGAAGTCTCGGCCTATTCGGTGCTCGACCCAGCTGCGGCGCCGCAGCGCCTCAAGACCAGCCCAACGAGCACCGATGGCCCCTGGTCCCACGCCGACCTTAGTTCTGGGCGGGTTTGGGAGCGTCACGGCTCTTGGTTCGACCCTAAGCTTCGCGTCGACAACTCGTTGCTGGCCAACATCGTCGCACTCCTAAAAGTGCTGTGCGCTGGACCAAGCGGACTAACCGAGGACGAGGCGCGTCACAGCCTCTCCAAAGCAATCTTCGTCTGTTTCCTTGAGCAACGCGGCATCGTCGGCGAGACCTATCGCGCGCGCCATGAGGTCGCCACGCTCCTGCAGCTGGTTTCGCGCGGCGACCGCGCCGGCTTGGAGCGGCTCTTTGATCGCCTGCGCACGGACTTCAACGGCGACTTCCTCAACCCCGTGATCGATGACGCCGCTGAATTTTGGGACCTTCCCCCTCGCGCCCTGAGTGCGATTGGCGAATTCCTAGAGCGCACCGACCTACAGACGGGCCAGCGCAGCTTCTGGGGCTATGACTTTTCCGAGATCCCGATCGAATTGATATCGGGAATCTACCAGACGTTCCTAGCGACCAAAGGCCAGATCTCCGCCCAGTCTCAGCCGCAACGGGCAGGGCAAAAGCCTCCAACGCAGAAGGAACTGGGAGCCTTCTACACGCCGCGCCACCTGGCCGTTTATGTTGTCGAGCAAGCTTTCACGAGCGTGGTCGATCCGCTTGAGGAAACCATCTTCGACGGAGCGTGCGGCTCGGGCATCCTGCTGACGACGGCCTATCGGAATCTGTTGCGCCTAGCCGAGCATCGGCAAGGCCGCCCGCCCACGTTCGAGGAACGGCGCGACATTCTGAAACGCGGCATATTTGGCAGCGATATCGACCGCGACGCCTGTCGCCTGACCGCCTTCAGCCTTTATTTGGCGCTCCTGTCCGAACTGGAGCCACGCGACCTGGCAATCATTCAGGAGCAAGGCGGCAAGCTGCCCAACCTGATTGGCGCCAATTTGCGCGCCGGCCCGGAAGACGGCGACGTCTTTGGCGCCAGCGCGGTGGAGGCCACCAAGGGTCGCTTCTCGCTCGTGATCTCCAATCCGCCCTGGCGTGAGCCGGACGCCGACGAGGTCACCAGCTTCGAGCGATGGCTAGCCGCGCTCGAAGACGCCCCGGCCGTCTCCTATCGCCAGATCGCGATCGCCTACGTCTTTCGCGCCCTTGAATGCCTCAAGCCCGGCGGCCGTGTGTCCTTGGTCCTGCCTGTGAGGTTGATCGTCGGCGACCGCGCCCAGGACTTCCGAGCCGAGCTTGTCGAGCGGATGAAGATCGATCAAGTGGTCAACTTCGCCGACATGCGCCGCCTGGTGTTCCCCGGCGCCAAGCATCCGTTCGTGGTGATTTCGGGCGGCGCGCGCGACCGGACGCAACAGGCGGCTATCCGCGCGGGCGACATTGCCGCCGGCCACGGCGAGGTCATCGAGTATCTTGTTCCCAAGGCCGACGTGGCGTTGGCCTACGGGCGCCTGGCCATTCACGGCGACGACCGCATCACCCTGCCCGCCTCGACGCTGTATGCCGACGAGCGACTGTTTGGACTGCGCTATTGGGGCACCGAACACGATGTCGCCCTCTTGCGCAAATGCCGACGGCTGGGACGGCTCGAAGACCTGGTGACGGAAGCCCAAGACGGCGACGGCGCGTGGCTCTGCAATTCCGGCTGGGTCGGCCCCTACAAAGGATACCCGGGAAGCGACGCGGGCGATCTGCGCGATATGCGCTTTCTCGACGCGCGCACGCTTCCTCATGTCGGCCTCATGCTCGCGGCCGGCGACAGCGCCCTGCGATCGTTCCCGGTTGATGACTTCTCGAATATAGCGTTCTTTGGCGAGCGTGAACTCTACCGGGGGCCGCGCGTCATCTGGCCCGACGGTGTCAGCGCCGAAGGCGAAATTCGGGCGGTCTTCAGCGAAGCGCCCTTCACCTTCCGCCATTCCATCAAGGCCATTGGCGGCCCTGAACGCGATCGTTCGCTACTCCAGTTCCTTGCGGCCTATCTGCGCTCGCCTCTGGCGCAATATCTGATGATCCTGGGCAGCCATACGGTCTCCGGCGAGCGGCCGAAGCTGCACAAGAACGAGCTGCTGGCCATGCCGTTTGTTCGGCCGGAACATCACCCCAACCCAGATCGGGCGCGCTCGGTACTGGCCCAGGTCAGCGAAGTCTTCCAGGCCCTGGCCGACGCGCCCGACCATTTTCGAGGCGGCGCTTACGACTATCATCGCGACCGGTTGAACGCCTTGGTGCTCGACTATTTCGAACTGGACGAGGACGATCGCGTCTTGGTTCTGGAGATGGTCGAGCGCGTCGCCCCCTCGATCCAACCCTCGTCGACGCGTCCCTCAGACCTCCTGACGCCCCTGTTGAAGCACCCCTCGACGGACGATCTTGAGGCCTATCGACGAAAGTTGCAGACCACGCTGGAAGCCTGGCGCGACGCGGCCGGGGGCTCGGGCGCCATCAAGGTTTCACTTCAGGTCGACGGCAAGAACCTCCTGGGCGCGGCGATCATCGAGTTGGGGGCGACCTCCACCGGCCCCGTCGGAGCCATCACGGAGGCCGAGGCCGACGCGCCCCTGTGGGCGATTGGAGAGAGCCTGGGCGCGCACGTTCGCGGGGCCAGCGACAGCGCCATGCTGACCCTGCCGCACCTGACGGTCGCGAGCGGCCGCACCATCACGATCGTCAAGCCGTTGCGCGTGCGCTTTTGGTTGCAACGGTCGGCCCTGGCGGACGCCGATCGCCTCGTGGGCCAGATCCGGGCGGCGGTCAGCGCCAGGACGCGCGCATGACGGCGATCGCCGGAGACGCCGACACGGCGTGGCTGACCTGCTTTCCCGAGCAAGACGTCGCCAGCGTCGTCGCCTATGTCGCCGCCAGTTGGGCGGAATTGGCCGCACGTTATCCCCGCGCCCATCACGCTGGCGAACGCGAGCCTGTTCTGACCAAGAGCCTGGCCGACTATCTTGACGACCCCTCTCGACGTCGAACCGTCGCGCTCGGCGGCCGCTTCCACGCCGAGCGCCCGATCAACTACCGACGCGGCGGTGGCAAGCCCAAGCAACTTGGCCGCACCGATGTCGAGTACCACTACCCAGCCTCTGGCAGCGCGGCCCTGACGCTTGAATTCAAGAAGCTCCAGGGCAAGACCAGCTGCCGAAACGCTTACCGAAATTCGGGCATCACCAGGTTCCTGGCCGGACCTTACGCGCCGAACGAGCCGTCAGGCGTCATGTGCGGAATGGTGACCGTCGATGTCGCCAGCGAGGTTGACGCGATGCGCGCCAGCCTCACGCGATGCCAGAAGCGCCTGGCCTGCATCACCTCGTCGGACGGCTCCATAGCGTCCGACACCCAAGACATCCCGCCCGATGCGCTGCTGTTCGAGACCAATCACAAGAAGTCGAGTGGCGCGGGTCAAATTCGCCTGAGCCACCTATTTGTGCCGCTGGCGGTCGCCCCCCCCCTTAGCTAGAGAGAGCGCTTATGGCGGGCTTGCCGCAGGATCTCGATCTATTGGACCTGGCAACTTTAGTGGGCCTCGTTGAGGCGCAGGCCAGCGAGAGTGTCACCCTCGAATTCAAGTCGGCGCCCTATGGCCCGAGCCACGACGATACTCGGGAATTTCTCAAGGACGTGAGCGCCCTGGCCAACACAGCGGGCGGGATGCTGCTGATCGGTGTCCGCGAGGAAGGCGGCGTCGCGGCCGGATTACAACCGCTCCAGACGCCAGACGCCGACCAGATGCAGCAACGGTTACACAGCCTTTTGCAGTCCGCGCTCGAACCGCGAGTGTTCGGGGTCCAGATGAAGGCAATCCCGGCCGACAAGGGATACATTCTGGCCATTCGCGTTCCGCGAAGCCCAGCGCCACCTCACCGCGTCACCAGCAAGAACTCCAACCGCTTCTATCTGCGGGCCTCGGCCGGCGTTTACGAGGCTAGCTATGACGAGCTGCGCACGATGTTCCTGCAAACTTCGGCGGCCGCCGACCGTATCGCCGCCTTTCGCCGAGACCGTCTGAACCTGCTTGAAGCCGACGCCGGTCCGGTGGTGCTCGCCGATGGCGCCGATCGCCTGGTGCTGCACATCATGCCGCTTTCCAACACCGCCGGCGCCGTGGACCTGACCGTGGCCCTGGAGCGTAGCGAGCTGTTCAGGCCCCTGGGGTCCACAGGCTGGACGCCGCGTTTCAATCTCGACGGCTTCATCAACACCCGTGGCGGCGGCCAGTGCCATGGCTACACGCAAGTATTCCGCGATGGTCAACTGGAGGCGACCTCTGTCGGCTATCTGAATGTAAACGGAGAGAGCCGCCGCATTCCTGGCCGACAGATTGAACGGCTCCTCCTCGAGCACGCTCCGGTCTATGTTCGGGGACTGCAGGCCGCCGGGGTCAATCCGCCGTTGTTTGTCGCCCTTTCCCTTCAGGGCGCGCACAGCGCCGTGGTGACTTGCTCGGACTACGGCCTGGATGATCCGCCGACGCCGCTTCGGGTGGACGATCTGATGTTGCCGATTTGCGTGATCGACGATTTTGGATCTGATGACGCCTATCGCGCCGCGCTCAAGCCCGCTCTGGACGCTCTATGGAATGCGGGCGGCTACAGTGAGTGGGCGCCGCTTGCCTCGGGCCGCCGGTGAGGCCACCCGATCCCGCACGCCCGACCAAGAAAAAGCTCCTGATCATCCTCGGAGCGGGAAGCTCGGTCGGACTGGGCATGCCCTCCGTCGCCGACCTCGACCAGCGCATGCGCACCTGGGCCGCCGACTGGAGCCGCCAGCGCGGCTGGCCAAACTACTATCACCAGGTCGAAGCCGCGACGCGAGCCTACGCACTGCGCGGTGAGGTCCGGCCTCGACCGACGCCGACGTTCGAGACCGTGCTCGGCGACATGGCCCATCTATCGCACTGGCTGACACCGCCGCCCTTGGGTTTGTCGTTGCGCGAAGTGTTAGCGGTTCAGGGTCCCCCGCCTTTCAGATTTCCCCATCCAGAGGGGTATGGGCCAGCGCACGTGGTGCAGGATCAACTGCAGCATCTGTTGACCCAGCTCGCCCGGGACATTCGCGAGCGCTCGCGCCAAATCGATCGCGCCGGCCCAAAGGTGGCGGCCTACGGCGCGCTGCTCGACGGCTTACGGGCGAGGTTCGACTTGGGCGTCTACAACCTCAACTACGACAGCGCCGCCCTGTCGGCGTGGCCCGAGGCGGATACGGGATTTGTCGCCGGCGCCTTCGCGCCCGAGCGTGTTCACGGCAAGCAAGACTGGGGTTTTGTCTACCACCTCCACGGCAGCGTTCATCACACGCTGGCCGACCCACTTGGCGCCCGTATCGCGTGGCGTGACGACCTGGGGGGCGACTTCAACGACAGCTACCAGAGCATCCTGGGCGAT
This sequence comes from Caulobacter sp. FV1ye6ST, assembly GCF_058681225.1. Lineage (NCBI taxonomy): Bacteria > Pseudomonadati > Pseudomonadota > Alphaproteobacteria > Caulobacterales > Caulobacteraceae > Caulobacter > Caulobacter sp. FV1ye6ST. The sequence goes on along the minus strand of NZ_CM178733.1, from coordinate 295,522 downwards.
GAGCGGTCGGAGGGGCGAACCTTTCCCAAATCGACCTTGATCGCCGGCGGATTGAAACTGGACCAGTTGCTGGTGGAGCCTTTCCATTCGCTGCACGCGGCCCTCATCCGTCACTCCCACATGGCCGACGCGATCATCGTGGGCGGCTACGGGTTCGCCGACGTCCATGTGAACCGCGCGCTGCGCAATCGTCTCGAAGGTCTAGCATCGCCCGAGCGGCCGCCCGTGATGGTGTTGGACTGGGCTCGGCCCCAAACCCTGGCGATGGCCGGCAGGATGGATGCCTGGAGCCGCGACCTTTGCCGGTCCCTGGTCGTCCCCAATAGCTTTTTCCGCGCACCCAACCAGGACGGCTGGCCCGAACCGGAAACCTTGGCGCGAAGTGGCGGCTTCGAAGTGTCCCGGCCGCACCGAACCGCCATCTGGCATGGCGGTTTCCTGGAGGCCGCGGACCACGTCGATCGCATTGTCGGTTGGCTGTCGGGAATAGAAGAGGCCCTAGACTAGCAGGCCCGTCCGCGTCTGACGCAGGCGAGCACCATCGTCCTGCAGAGAAGGAGCGCCGACATGGATGACGACGAGTTTCTAAGGACGATCTCGCTCGACGCCAATGAGTGGCGCGGGGTGAACCAGCTTGAGAACGCAATGTCGGATTTCGAGCCTCTGGCCAAGCGCGGCAATCTCGGCATCACGGTCACCGAGCGCCTGGTGCGGATGGGCTTGGCCGAAAGGGGGCGACCATCGGACGCCTATGCCGGCCGCGGCTATGAGGTCGGCTATCGGCTCAGCGAGCTTGGATGGAAGGTGGCCGAGCGGGGCCGCTGGGTCAGGCGCGCGCATACCTAAACCGTACTAATGCCGAGACCCAGGTCCATCTCTCCACCCGCCTGCTACGGTCGCTTGCCGATCATGACGATCTCGGGCGCGTTCGAGGCTAGCGCCGTAAAGCGCCGCCGCCGGCAACACGAGGTGCGAGTGGGCTCAGTCGTCGATCAAGGGCGTCCCAGTAAATGGCAGCGGAGGGAAGAAGCCAGCGCGCTGGCCGTCGATCGCGAACTCACCGGCGAACCACACCGAACCAAGCGCTTTAGCGACATCTTCGGGCGGCGGCTTGTTCTCGACGATGATAACCTGCACTTCAGAGCCGATACGCTTTAACGAGGCCCAGAACTTGGCCTCGACGCCGGCATCGACAGGAACGGCGCTGGTGCCTGGGCCTGCGGATTTGACCTTACTGTAGGCGGTCAACGGTGAGTCGATCACAACGAGACCCGGATGCGGTCGACCTCTCGCGCGACAGTAGTGCATCAGGCCGATGACGAAGGCCGAATAGAGAACGCCGCGGACACCCTTGCCATGCGACTGTCGCGCCTGGCCATCAACGACAATATCGTAGGCGTCTTGGTTGAAGGTGACACGGCCCTTGCCCGGCCAACTCCATTCGGTCAGCACCTGTTCGATCTCAAGACACAGCTCTTCCAGAGCTTTGGCGGGGAGCGCCTCCCAGGTCTGCGCCGTACTGCGGGGTTGAGCGGCCTCGCGTTCGATGGTCTGGCGCATCGTCTTCAGGCTGTCGAGTTGGTCACGATCATTGCGCGCCGCCTCAAGCATGACGCGCCGCTCGACCAAGCGGGTCAGACGAACGTCAGCGTCCCGAAGCGTCGGACTCATCAGCGCTTGCGCGTCTCGATCAACGCGCTCGATCGTCGATCGAGCCGTACCTACAAGCGCGCCCTGATAAATACGACGGGCCTCGACATTTTCGATCGCGCCCATCAAATCCGTGCGCAAGGCTAGGATCTTCGCCGCCTCGGCCCGCGCGGCGAGTTGGACGTCGGTGCCATGCGCGCCATGATCATGCGCGTCCTCCATCGCCTGGTCGCAGAGCGGGCAAGCAACAGTTTGCAGCTCTCCGAAATAGTGCGCGCCCTCGGCGATGAAATCCAAGCGATCCAAGTCCGAGACGTAGCGGCTTTCCAGAAGGCGGTAACGGGCCAACAACTCGTCGATGGCGAGGATCTGGCCCTCGGCCTTTTGCAGCTGACCTAACGCGATCTCGCGTTCGACCTGCAGGGCTTCATGCGCCTGAGCGCTGCCGTCGATCACGGTGGAAATCCGGGCGATCGCTGCCTCGACCTTATCAATCGAGTCCTCGGTTTCACTTGCAGGTGTCGCTAGTCGGTCTTCCAAAGGCTTCATCAAAGCGTCGATGACACCCAGCTTGGCACGCAAACGCGCGACGATGACGTCGTTGCGTTCAGCCGACACCACGTCTGCGTCGTCCTGCCCTGACAACATGAACGCAAAGGCGCGTTCATTGATGGTCTTGTCATAACCCGGAGGGCCTTGGACCGGCGATCGCTCGTCAATGACGGCAACCTCGTCGACCAACATCGCCGGCATCCAGTGCCGGAGTGTCAGGCGCTGTAGCTCGCCGAGCTTGTTCTTGCGCAGACGGGCTTCCGGAAGATCAGCAAACGGAAAAAGCGCGGAGGTGACATCTTTGGCTAGGCTCTTGCCGCGCCGTTGCGGCACGATTGTTTCGCCCGCGCCATTGATATCGTCGATCGCGCTTTTGTAGGCCAGTAGATCGCCGCCAGCGAGTGCCCGGTAGAGCGTCAGTGCTTCGCCTTCGTCGTTAGCGAATTCGACCAAGAGCTGGCTATAGGCTTCCGATTCCGGAAACTGCTTGGTCATCTTGGCCGCCCCGAAGATGTAGTCGAGGCAGTGGATGAGATAGCTTTTTCCCGTGTCCGAGAGGCCGGCTAGAATATTGGCACCGGGACGGAACGACAGGGTCGCGTCCGGTTTGCCCATGCCTCGAACAACCACTCTACGCAGCTGAAACACGCTAGAGCTCCAGATCGTTCAAGGCGGTGAAACGGTCAAATTCCGCGCCCCACCGGCCGAGATTTTCGTCCATGAACGACGTTAGCTCATGATCGGATAAGGGCGAGAAGCGCTCAACGACCCAGCGGGCACGCCAACGCAAGGCTTGCGAATAGGAGTTGGCCATCAGTTCGATGAACGCGGCCGTGAGCTCAGTCCCGTAATAGCTGATGCCGCTGGCATCAAAACGCTTGTCCAACAGCTCTTTGGAGAACATCTGGTCCAGCCCCGCTTTCAGCACATCGCGCTTGACCAACATCTCGCCGCCTCGGAATGGCACAGCGGGATGGAGGCTGACTGGGCCTTCGACATCTCCGGAATGGACCATCAGATAGTCGTAGGCGATCAGGCGTTGCAGATCGCAAGGTATCTCCCTCGACGCATCGAGCACGAACAGCATCCGCAAGCCGCATTCCAGCGGGGAGTTAAACGGACGCGCAGTAGCACGCCTTTTGGCGACCTGCGGGCTCATGGCGCGCACCAATGCAGACGGCTGTCATTGGCCATCTGGTGACACATGCCTTCACGATCTTTGGCCTGAACGTGGGGAGCCAGGACATGTCCACCCAGCTGGAGGCTTTGCGACTGCCTGATTGTCTCGAGTAACCGTTGATGTCCCGACTGCCCGGCGGCGGTATAGGTATGGAAGAGCCCGTCGCTGAACTCGTCCAGCAGCGAGATGAAGAATTGCTGATCGGCCATCTGGTCTCGCGCCAGTTCCTTGAGGCCCTCAGCGCAATAGAAGGTGATCCGCGAGCGGTCGAAAAGCACACGGAAGGCTCCTTCCTGTGCCAGGTCGTCCGGCTTGTTCACGACCTTCTTCAGTTGCTGGCCGATCAGCTCGTAGAGTTGGGCGACATAGGCTGTTTCGAGCGGCGCGACGCTTGAGGGCGGGGCCTGCGGGGGCGGGCGTTCGATCAGCGGCGCGCCGAACACCGTGAGGTGATAGCGCGTCTGAGCATGCTCGTTCAGCAGCTCCAGCGGTTGCTTTGCGCGAAAGATCGTGAAGTCGAAGGCTGCGATGTACGCCTTGACCTCCGGGGTCAGGTCGAACGTGAACTTACCCGAAACGGCTTTGGCGCAATGGTCATTCCAGTTGGCTAGAATAAATGCCCTGAGATCTTCTGGAGCGTCCAGAAGGTCTTGCATCGTGCCGGTGACGCCCTTGTGCGTCACGAAAACGTAAAGCTCAGGGACAGACTGCTCGCCCAACTGGGTGTAGTAGAGAAGCTTAGCGATCTCGCCTGCGGCCGGACCAGGCCCTAAGGCGACGCCGTAGTGCTTGCACTGGTAGATGTGGCTACGACGCGGCGCACTCGATGGCGGATCCAGCCAAACAACAATGTCGCGGCCCTTGTCGCCGGCGCCGCCGCGTTGTTGAACCTCATGCACACCGGGAATTTTGGACTTCAGAAAACCCTCTGCCCATTCGAGGGTAAAGCGTTCGAACTCCTTAGCGCTGAATTGAGCAAGGCGATCAAGCGGATCAACCGGCAAACCCAGCCCCAGACCCAGAAGGCGCGCATTAGCGTTGGGCCACGCGGACGGTGTCGGCAACACCTGCAGCGCCGATGCAGGTTGGTTCTTATCGGTTCCCAAATACCCCAGCCTCAGACCGAACTCTCTTCGGTTTCCACAACATCATGCAAGCGGAGCCATGGCTAGCCGCGCGAGCGACTTATTCCATTCCCGCTTAACGGGCAGCTATGTCGCCGCTTGAATTTTCCGCCACCGATAGCGGACCAAATGAAGGTCGCCTGAGAGTCAGGTTTGCGCGTTGCCGGCAGTCGTGCTGCACAGCTCGTCGTGGCTCCCGCGGAGCGCATCTTCCAGACTGAGCCTTCAAAGTGGACGCCTACGCCAGCGCCTGTCTTTCCACGCCATGGTGCGCCGCTCATACGATTGACCTTGCCGACGAGTCCGGAAGCCCTTTGCTAGGCGCCTGATTGCTCCCTCGGCAGGTTCCGATGTCGGCCACGCGCATCCTCTGGGCGCCCATTGGTGTCGTCTGTCTCGTGGTGCTGGCCACGACTTGGGGCGCCACCCAATGGACCGCGCACGCGCTCGGATACCAGGAAGCGTTAGGGTCTCCCTGCCTTCGATTCGGGAGCGTCAGCCTCTATCCGCCCCCCGCCTTCTTCTGGTGGTGGTTTGCCTATGACGCCTATGCCCCTGGCGTCTTCCTTCGTGGCGGCATGATCGCCGCTTCCGGCGGAATCCTCGCCGTCGGGACCGCGATCGCCATGGCGACCTGGCGATCCCGCGAAACGGCCGGCGCCAGCACGTTCGGGTCCGCGCGCTGGGCGACGCCGGCAGAGGTCCGGGCCGCCGGCTTGCTATCGAGCGACGGCGTGGTGCTCGGCCAGCTGGACGGAGCCTATGTCCGTCACGATGGACCCGAGCACGTGCTGTGCTTTGCCCCTACCCGGTCGGGGAAGGGTGTCGGCTTGGTAGTGCCCACGCTGCTGACCTGGCCAGGCTCGAGCATCGTCCATGACATCAAGGGAGAGAACTGGACGCTGACGGCCGCCTTTCGCGCGCGGTTCGGAAGGGTTCTCCTATTCGATCCGACCAATGCCGCGTCCTCGGCATACAACCCTTTGCTCGAGGTCCGCCGCGGCGAGACCGAGGTGCGGGACGTGCAGAACGTCGCCGACATCCTCGTCGATCCGGAAGGCTCGCTAGACAAGCGTAGCCATTGGGAAAAGACCAGCCACGCTCTGCTCGTGGGCGCGATTCTCCATGTCCTCTACGCCGAAGAGGACAAGACACTGGCCGGCGTGGCGACATTCTTGTCCGACCCCCAGCGGACCATTGAGCAAACGCTGGCCGCGATGATGCGCACGCCGCACCTAGGCGAGGCTGGGCCCCACCCGGTCGTCGCCAGCGCCGCGCGAGAGTTGCTGAACAAGAGCGAAAACGAGCGCTCGGGCGTGCTCAGCACGGCGATGACATTCCTGGGCCTCTACCGCGACCCCGTCGTCGCCAAGGTCACCAGCCGGTGCGATTGGCGGATCCAAGACCTCGTCAATGATGGACCCTGCTCCCTCTACCTCGTCGTACCGCCCTCAGATGTCAGCCGTACCAAGCCCCTGATCCGGCTGATGCTGAACCAGATCGTCCGTAGGCTGACAGAGACGCTGGTGGCGCGCGGCGAGCGACAGGACATGCTGCTGATGCTCGACGAGCTCCCGGTGCTGGGGCGGCTCGATTTCCTGGAAAGCACCCTGGCCTTCATGGCCGGCTACGGGGTCAAGGCCTTCCTAATCACGCAGTCCCTGAACCAGGTCGAGCGGGCCTACGGGCCCAACAACGCGATTCTCGACAACTGCCACGTCCGGGTGTGCTTCGCGACGAACGACGAGCGGACCGCCAAGCGTGTCTCAGAGGCCCTCGGGACGGCGACGGAGGAGCGCGCGATGCGCAACTACGCTGGCCACCGCCTTTCGCCGTGGCTCGGCCACTTGATGGTGTCGAAGGCAGAGTCTCCGCGCCCCTTGCTGACACCGGGAGAGATCATGCAGCTGCCGCCCGACGAAGAGGTCGTGATGCTCGCAGGCGCACCGCCTATTCGAGCGCAGAAGGCTCGATACTTCGCCGACCCGCGACTGATGGCCAGGATCGCCAGGCCCCCGAAGCCTTGGCGCGCCGCGCAGCCGCCGGCCGATGATTGGACGTCCAATCCGCCGATCGCGCCGTCCCCGTCGACATCCAAGCCCGCCACGTTAGGCGAAGACGGGGCGGCCGAGGGTGAGGGCCCCGCCGAGCGCAGCCTGGACTTGGTCGTGCAGCTGCCGACGGAGACATCGAAGCCGAGGGACTTCGACTTCGACGACATAGACCAAGCCCACGACGACACGGTGGTCGCCGCCTCGAACTTCCAGCGAAAGGTGGCCAGCGTCGCGCGGCAGGCGGCTCTCGACCCAAGCGATGGCGTGGAGCTCTAGATGCGAACCAAGCACACCTTCCGCCTTCCCCCGTCGCTCGCTGGCCGGTTGGCCGAGTACGCCATTCGCAAGCGCGTCTCCCAGGCGGCGATCGTGGAGTCCGCCCTGGCGTCGTTCTTGTCGCCTGACAATGCCGAGCAGCTCGAGGCGGCCTTGAGTCGGCGCCTAGACCGGCTGTCGCGCCAGATCGATCGCGTCGAGCATCAGTCCCTTGTCTCCAACGAGGCCATCGGCCTGTTCGTCCGCTTTTGGCTAGCCAACACCCTGGCCTTGCCCGAGGCGGCGCTGGCGGCGCAACAGGCGAAGGGGAAGGAACGCTACGAAGGCTTCCTGGCGGCGTTAGGTCGCCGCATCGCCAAGGGGCGTGACCTATCCCACGACATCGCCGCCCTCAATCCAAGCGCGTCCTTCGACACCGCCGAAGACTAAGGTCCAGCCAGCGCGACGTGCCGGAAAACGCTTGGCCAGGAGGGCGCATTTTCGCTAGCGCCTGTCTTTTCACGCCAGGGCACGACGGCGACTAAATCGTTGTTGTCCAAGAGGTTTTTCACCCCTCCTTAGTGAGCCCCGATGGCCGGCGACGCCGGCCGCTGTCGAGGCCCCCATGTCCCTCCACACGCTCCACGCCGAGTCCGAAGCCCGCAGCGCGCGGATGCTCCGCACCGCCCTGGGCGCGCAAATCGGGGCATGGCTCGAATGCCATGACGTCGCCGAGATCATGCTCAATCCCGATGGTCGCCTCTGGCTCGACCGTCTCGGGGTGGGCCTCGTCGATACCTGCCAACATCTCGGCAGGTCGGACGGCGAACGGATCATTCGCCTGGTGGCGCACCACGTCGGCGCCGAGGTCCATGCCGGGAGCCCGCGCGTCTCGGCCGAGCTGCCAGGGGGCGGCGAGCGGTTCGAGGGGCTGCTGCCGCCCATCGTCGCCGCGCCGACCTTCGCGATCCGCAAGCCGGCGGGACAGGTCATCCGCTTGGACGCCTACGTCGCCTCTGGCGTGATGACGGAGGGCCAAGCCCAACACCTGCGTGCCGCCGTCGCCGAGCGACGCAACATCCTGGTCGCCGGCGGCACATCTAGCGGCAAGACCACCCTGGCCAACGCCCTGCTCGCTGAACTGGAGGCCAGTGGCCAGCGGGTGGCGCTGATCGAAGACACCGCCGAGCTGCAGTGCGCGGTGGCCAACACCGTCGTGCTGCGCAGCAAGGACGGCGTCGCCAGCCTTACCGAACTGCTGCGCTCAACGCTTCGGTTGCGTCCCGACCGCATCATCATCGGCGAGGTTCGCGGCCCCGAGGCGCTTGATCTCGTAAAGGCCTGGGGAACGGGCCACCCCGGTGGTGTCGCCACGTTGCACGCTGGCTCCGCGATAGGCGCGCTGCGCCGGCTTGAGCAGCTGGTCCAGGAGGCGGTCGTCACCGTCCCGCGCCCGCTGATCGCGGAGACCATCGATCTCATCGCCGTCCTCGTCGGTCGAGGCGCCCAGCGCCGACTGACCGAGCTGGCCGCCGTCCAAGGCCTGGCCGACGGCGACTACGCCCTTTCCCACCTTGGAGACATGTCATGACCTCGCAAGTCGCGGCCGTGCGCCGCAAGCGTCGCCTGCTGGCCCGATCGTTGCTCGATCGCCTGGGATGCGCGGTAGTCGCCGCGTCGGGCCTTGTCTATGCCGTCCCCGCCCGTGCGGCCGGCTCGTCGATGCCCTGGGAAGCGCCGCTCCAATCGATCCTGGAGTCGATCGAGGGACCGGTCGCCAAGATCATCGCGGTGATCGTCATCATCACGACCGGGCTGGCCCTGGCGTTTGGCGACACGTCGGGCGGCTTTCGCCGGCTGATCCAGATCGTGTTCGGCCTCTCGATCGCGTTCGCCGCCTCGAGCTTCTTCCTCAGCTTCTTCTCCTTCGGCGGCGGGGCGCTGGTCGCGTGAGCCGGGAGCTGCCGCCCGGCTATTTCGCCGTCGTCCATCGCGCCTTGGTCGAGCCGATCCTGCTGGGCGGCGCGCCGCGCACGGTCGCCATCGCCAACGGCACGTTGGCGGCCGCGATCGGCCTTGGCCTGAGGCTGTGGTTGGCTGGGCTTGTCATCTGGGCCCTCGGCCACGCCGCCGCCGTGTGGGCGGCGCGCCGCGACGCCCAGTTCGTCGAGGTCGCGCGCCGCCACCTGCGCTACCCGACCTTCCTGCGGACCTGACATCGATGATGCCGCTCTCCGCCTACTCCAACCTAACGCCGTTGCTGGCCGACTTCCTGCCTTGGGCCGCCCTCGTCGCCGAGGGCGTCGTCCTCAACAAGGACGGCAGCCTTCAGAGAACGGCCAGCTTCCGCGGCCCAGACCTCGACAGCGCCACGCCCGCCGAGCTGGTCGCCACCACGGCCCGGCTCAACAACGCCCTGCGGCGGCTCGGCTCGGGCTGGGCGTTGTTCGTCGAGGCCCGCAGAGATCCGGCGCCCGACTATCCGCCCGGTACGTTCGCCGACGGCGCGTCCGCGCTGGTCGACTTGGAGCGCCGCGAGCAGTTCGCCGAGGGCGGGACCCATTTCGAGAGCCGCTACTACCTGACGTTCGCTTGGCGGCCGCCGGCCGAGGACGGCGCGCGCTTCGAGGGTCTCCTCGTCGAGGGGCGGGCCCAGAAGGGCGTCGACGCCTGGGAGCAGGCCAAGGGCTTCATCCAGCGCACCGACCGCGTGCTGCAGCTGGTCGAGAGCTTCATGCCGCATGCGGCGTGGCTCGACGACAGCCAGACCCTGTCCTTCCTCCATGGGGCGGTCTCCACAACCCGCCAGGTCGTACGCGTACCCGAGACGCCGATGTACCTGGACGCGGTGCTGGCGACCGAACCGCTGGCAGGCGGGCTAGAGCCCAGGCTGGGCGAGCACCACCTCAGGATCCTGACGATCATCGGCTTTCCGACGGCGACGTTCCCCGGGATCCTGGACGATCTCAATCGCCTGGCCTTCCCCTACCGCTGGTGTACCCGGGCGCTGATGCTCGACAAGACCGACGCGGTGAAGCTGCTGTCGCGCATTCGTCGCCAGTGGTTCGCCAAGCGCAAGTCCGTCGCCGCGATCCTCAAGGAGGTGATGACCAACGAGGCGTCCGTCCTCCTGGACTCCGACGCCGCCAACAAGGCCGCCGACGCCGACGCCGCCTTGCAGGACCTCGGGTCCGACGATGTCGCCCAGGCGTTCGTCACCGCCACCGTGGTGGTGTGGGACAAGGATCCGCTGGCCGCCGCCGAGAAGCAGCGTCTCGTCGAGAAGGCGATCCAGGGCCGCGACTTCACCGTCATCAACGAGACGATCAACGCGGTGGAGGCCTGGTTCGGAAGCCTGCCCGGCCAAGTCTACGCGAACGTTCGCCAGCCCCCGATCTCGACGATCAACCTCGCCCACATGATGCCGTTATCGGCGGTCTGGGCGGGCCCCGACCACGACGAGCACTTCGCGGCGCCGCCCCTCTTGCAGGCGCAGACCGATGGATCCACGCCGTTCCGGTTCTCGCTGCACGTCGGCGACGTCGGCCACTGCCTGGTGGTCGGCCCGACCGGGGCAGGCAAGTCCGTCCTGCTGGCGATGATGGCGCTGTCGTTTCGGCGCTACCGCCAGGCGCAAGTCTTCGCCTTCGACTTTGGCGGTTCGATCCGCGCGGCGGCGCTTGGAATGGGCGGCGACTGGCACGACCTGGGCGGCGCCGGTGCGCCAGCCCTGCAACCCCTTGCCAAGATCGACGACCCGATCGAACGGTCCTGGGCGGCGGGGTGGCTGGCGGCGTTGCTGGCCCGGGAAGGCGCGGCGGTCACCCCAGAGACCCGCGAACACCTGTGGTCCGCCTTGGCCGCCTTGTCGACCGCGCCCATCGAGGAGCGCACGCTGAGCGGCCTCGCGGCCCTGTTGCAGGTCAACGCCCTCAAGCTCGCCTTGCGCCCCTACTGCGTCGGCGGCGCGGCTGGTCGCCTGCTCGACGCCGAACACGAATCTTTGGGTCGCGGCGACGTCGAAGCCTTCGAGACCGAAGGCTTGGCGGGATCCCCGGCCGCGCCCGCGGTGCTGTCGTACCTGTTCCACCGCATCGAAGGCCGGCTCGATGGTCGCCCGACCTTGGTGATCGTCGACGAGGGCTGGCTGGCGCTCGACGACGTGGCGTTCGCCGGACAGCTGCGCGAGTGGCTCAAGACCCTGCGCAAGAAGAACGCCAGCGTCGTCTTCGCCACCCAATCCCTGGCCGACATCCAAGGCAGTCCGATCGCCCCGGCGATCATCGAGAGCTGCCCAACCCGCTTGTTCCTTCCCAATCCCCGCGCGCTCGAGCCGCAGATCGCGGCGATCTACGCCGGCTTTGGCCTCAACGGCCGGCAGGTCGAGATCCTCGCCCGCGCCACGCCAAAGCGCGACTACTACTGCCAGTCCCCGCTGGGCGATCGATTGTTCGACCTGGGCCTGGGCGAAGTCGCCCTGGCCTTCGCCGCCGCCTCTTCCAAGCCAGACCAAGCGGCTATCGCTCGCGTCCTGGCCTCCGCGGAGCCTGGTGACTTCGCCGACGCATGGCTGCGCGAGCGTGGCCTGGACTGGGCCGCGGACCTGCTTTCGTCCCAATCCCTGGAGTCCCCGTCATGACCCCCGTCGCCTCGCGGCGGGCGCTGCTGCTCTGCGCCTTCGCGATCCCCTTGGTCGCGAGCGTCGAGCCGGCGTGCGCCCAGTTCACGGTCTTCGACCCGACCAACTATGCCCAGAACCTGCTGACCGCCACGCGCGCACTCCAGCAGATCAACAACCAGATCAACGCCCTCCAGAACCAAGCCCAGTCGCTGGTCAACGAGGCGCGCAACCTGGCGGGCCTTCCCTATTCGGCGCTGCAGGGCCTGCAATCGCAGCTGCAACAGACGCGCGCGCTCGTCGACCAAGCCCGAGGCCTGGCCATGCGCGTCAGCGACATCGAGGCGGCCTTCAAGGAAGCCTACCGCCCGGCCGACCTGACGGCGACGGACCAGGGTTTGGTGGCCAACGCCCAGGCCCGGTGGGCCAACAGCGTGGCGGCTTTCCAGGACGCGCTGAAGATCCAGGCCGGCGTCGTCGGCAATCTCGACGGCGCCCGGACGCAGATGGGCGAGCTGGTCAACGCCAGCCAATCGGCCAGCGGCGCGCTGCAGGCCGCCCAGGCCGGCAACCAACTGCTGGCGCTCCAATCCCAGCAGCTGTCTGACCTCGTCACGTTGCTCGCCGCCTCGGGTCGCGCCCAGACGCTCGACGCGGCCCAGCGGGCGGCCGCCCAGGACCAGGCTCGCGAGCAACTGCGCCGGTTCCTGGCACCGAGCGCCGGCTACCAGCCGGGCTCGGCCAAGATGTTCAACCAACCATGAACGCGCGCCTGGCCTTCCGGCTGGCCGCGATTGGGTTTGCGGCGCTCGCCATCTTGATGGCCGCCCTGCAAGGGGCTCGGCCGCGCTCCCCGGCGACGCCAGCCGCGGCGCCGGCGCCAAAGCCAGGCCAAGTCGCCGACCCGACCCTGCGCCGTTGCCAGGGCCTCGGCGAAGCCGGAGCGCAGGATCCCGCTTGCCTGAAGGCCTGGGCCGACGAGCGCGCGCGCTTCCTCGGAGCCGGTCGCGCAACAGGCCAGCGGGGCGCCTGACATGGAGGGGCCCGGCGTCATCGACAGGTTCTTGGGCGTCTTCACGTCCTACATCGACTCAGGCTTTGGCCTGCTGGGCGGCGAGGTCGCCTTTATCGCCACCACCCTCATCGTCATCGACGTGACCTTGGCGGCGCTGTTCTGGAGCCTTGGCGAAGGCGAGGACGTGATCGCCCGGCTGATCCGGAAGACGCTGTTCATTGGCGTTTTCGCCTACCTAATCGGCAACTGGAACGGCTTAGCCCGGATCATCTTCGAGAGCTTCGCGGGTCTTGGCCTCAAGGCGTCCGGCACCGGCTTCACCGTCGCCGACCTCCTTCGACCGGGCCGCGTCGCTCAGGCCGGCATTGATGCAGGACGCCCGCTACTGGAGAGCATTTCCGGGCTGATGGGCTACGTGGCGTTCTTCGAGAACTTCATTCAGATCGCCGTGCTTCTGATCGCCTGGCTGATCGTGGTGCTCAGCTTCTTCGTGCTGGCCGTGCAGCTCTTCGTCACCTTGATCGAATTCAAGCTGACCACGCTTTGCGGGTTCGTGCTGATGCCGTGGGGGCTGTTCGGCAAGACGGCGTTCCTGGCCGAACGCGTGCTGGGCAACGTCGTGTCGTCTGGCGTCAAGGTCATGGTGTTGGCCGTCGTGGTCGGGATCGGCTCGACGCTCTTCGACCAGTTCACGGCGGGGTTCGCCAACACACAGCCAACGGTCGAGGAAGCGCTCGCTGTTGTCTTGGCCTCGCTGTGTCTCTTGGGCCTTGGCCTCTTCGCCCCAGGCATCGCCAACGGCTTGGTCTCGGGTGGGCCGCAACTGAGCGCCGGGGCCGCCGTCGGCGCCGGCGCGGCCGCGGGCGGCGCGTTGCTGGCTGGCGGGGCCATGGCCGGCATGGCCGTGGGCGGTGCCGCAGGCCTGGCGGCAGGCGCCGCGCGAGGCGCAGCGACCCTGGCCGGCGGAGCGACCGGGGCCTTTCAATCGGGCGGCGTGGCAGGTGTCGCGCGCGCGGGCGCCCAGGCAGCGGCAAGCCCGCTGCGGAAGATTGCCCAAGATCTCGGCGCCCGGTTCCAGGCGGCTCGCCAACAGCAGGCTGGCCCCCCAAACGGCGGCAGTCCGCCTAGCTCGAACGCCGGGACACAAGGCGGTCCGCCGGCCTGGGCGCGCCGGATGAAGCAGGGCCAGGACGTCGCCCACGGCGCGTCGGCCGTCGGCCATGCGGCGTCGTCCAGCCCGGGTGGCGGCGGCGCGGCGATCGACCTTTCGGAAGGATCCTGAATGATGTTCAAGCGACCCGAGGTTCGCTACGGGCGCACGCCCGAACCCGACACGCCCTATCGGCGGGCGCGCCAAGCCTGGGACGACCGCGAAGGCCGCCTGGCCGTGACTGGACGGCGCGCCTGGACCTTGGCGCTGGTCGAGGCCGGGGTCGTCGTCGCACTTGCCGGCGCGCTCGTTTGGCAGGGCGCGCGCGGCCATGTCGTGCCTTGGGTCGTCGAGGTCGACCGGCTTGGCGAGGCGCGAACCGTGGCGCCGGCCAAGGCCGACTATCGCCCCGCGGACGTGGTGGTCGCCGCGCGGCTGCGCCGGTTCATCGAGGAGGTGCGGTCGATATCCTCGGACCCCATCGTGGTGCGGCAGAACTGGCTTAGCGCCTACGACTTCACGAGCGTTGAGGGCGCCAGGGCGCTGAGCGCCTATGCCCAGGCCAACGATCCCTTCCTGCTGGTCGGCAAGGTCCAGGTCTCGGTCGAGGTTTCCAGTGTCATTCGCGCCTCGCCCGACAGCTTCCGGGTTGCCTGGATCGAGCGCCGCTACCAGGACGGCGCCCTGGTGGCGACCGAGCGATGGGCAGCGATCGTGACCCTCGTCAGCCGCCCGACCCGCAATGTCGAGCAACTGAAGAAGAACCCGCTGGGCGTCTACGTCTCGGCGATCGACTGGTCCAAGGAGATGGCCCCATGAAGCGCCTGCAAAGCCGCAAAGCCGTGGTTGCGGCTTTACTGATCTACGCCCCGGCGGCCCAGGCCGCGCCCCGCGCCGTCGATCCCAAGACGCCCGTGGTAGCGGCCAACGCCGCCGCGCGTGTGCAGCCCGCCCTCGACACCTTCCAAGGCGCGGTGCAGCGCTACGCCTGGACCGAAGGCGGCCTCTACCAGGTGTATGCCGCGCCCGGCCGCGTGACCGATCTCGTCTTGCAGCCCGGCGAGCAGCTGGCGGGGCCGGGCCCGATCGCCGCCGGCGACACCGCGCGCTGGGTGTTGGGCGACACGGAAAGCGGCGTGGGCGCCGAACGCCGCGTCCACGTGCTGGTGAAGCCGACGGCCGCGAACCTCGCCACCAACCTGGTGATCAACACCGACCGGCGCACCTACTATGTCGAGCTGAGGGCCAACGCCTCGACCTACATGGCCTCCGTCGCCTGGACCTATCCGCAAGGAGCCTTGATCGCGGTGTCCAAGCCTGCGGCGCCGCCACCGCCGCCCGCATCGATCACGGCGACGGGCGGCGTCGATATCGCCAACTTGAACTTCAACTACAAGGTCGCCGGCGACCATCCCGCCTGGCGCCCGACCCAAGTCTTCGACGACGGCAAGAAGGTCTTCATCGTCTTCCCCGCCGGCATCGCGCAAGACGACTTGCCGCCGCTCTTCCTCGTCCAGGATGGCCGGCTTGAGCTCGTCAACTACCGTATCAACGGTCGGCAGATGGTGGTGGATCGGTTGTTCGACCAGGCCGAGCTTCGGCTTGGCGACAAGCGCCGCATGCGCCGCGTGAGGCTGGCCCGCGTCGGAAGCCTCGCCCAATGAGCGCGACCGACGACGCCAATGCGACCGCGCGCGACGCCGTCCGGCTGCGGGCGGAGCCACCTCGCGTGGCCCGCTTGTCCCGTCCCGTCGTCATTGCCCTTGGCGGCGTCTCGGCGGTCGCGATCGGCGCGGCCTTGGTGTTGGCCCTGCAATCGCGCAGCCACAGGCCCATTGATCCGAGCACGGATGAACCGGCGGCCCGGCCGCCGCCCAGCGCGGTGGCCGACGCGCCGAAGACCTATGGCGACGTCCCGCGGCTTGGACCGCCATTGCCGGGCGATCTTGGACGCCCGATCGTGGCCGCCCAAAATCGGAGCCAGGAGGTGTCCCCTCCGGCGATGGGGCGCAGCCCCCAGCCGGACGCCGCCGACATGCAGGCAGCCCAGGCCCGTCGCCAGGTGAATGCGGCTGCGCGGACCAGCAGCCTGTTTACGACAAGCGCGGCGCGCACCGCTCCAGCGACGGCCTCGCCCATCGAGAGCACGATGGCGGCGGGCGGGTCCATCATGCCGATCGCGCCGGCCATGACCGCGCCGCCCGCTTCCGGGCAGGCCGCCAAGCGCGCTTTCCTGGATCGCGGGCCCGATGCTTCCACGCAGAGCGCGTTTCGCGTTGCGCCCGCGCCCTCGGGGCCGGCCCTCCAGGCCAACACGGTGATCACCGCTGCCTTGGTAACGGCCGTGAACTCCGACTTGCCTGGTCCCGTCTCCGCCCAAGTGACCCGAAACGTCTATGACAGCCTAACGGGGCGGATCCTGCTGATCCCGCAAGGTTCCAAGTTGGTTGGCGCCTACGACGCCGACGTCTCGTTTGGCCAACGCCGCGTGTTGCTGGCCTGGGACAGGGTGATCTTCCCCGATGGCCGCTCGTTGAAGCTGGACCGGCTGGTTGGGGCCGACGCCGGCGGTGGCTCGGGCCTGCAAGACAAGGTCGACGCCCACTGGGGCTCGATGGCAAAGGCCGCTCTCCTGTCGAGCGTGCTGGGCATCGGCGCCGAACTTGGCTCCGACGACGATGGTGACGTGGCGCGAGCCTTGCGGCGCGGCGTGCAGGACACGGTGAGCCAGGCCGGCCAGCAGGTCGTGCGACGCCAGCTCGACGTCCAGCCAACCCTGACTCTGCGCGCGGGTCTCCCCGTGACGATCCTAGTGACCCGCGACATCGTCTTCGGCGACGGGCTCAGGCCGTAGGCGGACTGCCCGGCAACGCAGACAACAGTCGCCGCAGCGCGGGCTTGGTCGAACCACGGCCGATCACCGCGCGATACGACAGGAACTCCCGGAAGATCGGCCGATAGACGACGCCGCTGACCTTGGCCGCGTTTGCTTCCGAGACCAGGGCGACGCCCTGGCCCAAGGACACAAGGCGTAGCACCGTCGCGGCGCTGGCGGCTTGGGAGACCCAGGACAGGTTGGACGTCGAGCGGCCGCGGCGATGCAGGAGCGCACGAAGGGCTGGATCGGCGTGGGCCAGGACCCTCAATCCCGATAGTTCGCTCCAGCGGATCGAGGCCCGAGCCTGGAGCTCGTGGCCTACTGGCAGCGCCAGTAGTATGCGCTCGCGCCAGGCAGGCTCCCCCGGCTCTCGGTCCATCGAGGCCTGGAACGCGACATCCAGGCGACCCTGGGCCAACTGCTCGGCCAGGACCTGGCCTTCGCCTTCGATGACCTCCAAAGCGAGACCTGGGTCGCCGGAAAGCGCCTGGCGAAGCATGTCTTCGAGCGGTCCTGGACCGAGGGCTCCGACGACGCCGATCCGCAACACGCCCTGGCCAGCCCGGCCGCATTCGCTGACGACATCCACGACCCGGTCTAGCTCGGTCATGGCGCCACGCGCGCCGGCGACGAACTCGCACCCGGCCTGAGTGAGCCGCACACCGCTTGGGCCACGCTCAAAGATCTGGGCGCCGAGACGCTCCTCAAGCTCGCGGATGCGTCGCGACACGGCCGACTGCTGGACGCCAAGCCGCCGCGCCGCGCGGCGAAAGCCGCCGTGCTCCGCGGCGGCCAGTACGTAGCGGAGCTGATGCATGCCCAGGCCAGCCCACGCCGTCGAGCGACCGGGCGGGCGTTCAAAGTCCGAGAGGCGGGCTTGCGTGTCGAACAAAGCTTGGGCGAACCGCATGGCGAAATAACCATCGCCACCGGAGCTCGCGCGAGCGCGCCGGGCTACTCTATAGGACGAATATACGCGCAATATTCGCCACTCGAACCAAGGCTGGCATGGCTTTTTGGTCCCATGGCGCCTTAGACTCGCTCCACGCCGGACAATCCGGCAGCCCTATCGCCCCACGGCGGCCGCGGCCGTGGCGTTCTCGATTGCCACGCGGCCGGACGGATGATGAAGACCTCGCTGGACCACCTGCCCGCTGGCAAGCGCAAGGAGCTCGACTTCGTCGTGCAGGTCCTGCGTGAAGGGTTTGCCGATGCGCTCAGCCGTCGGACCATGCCGCGCTTTCGCAATGGTAAGCTGCTGAAGATCATCTTGTTCGGCAGCTATGCGCGCGGGGACTGGGTCGAGGATCCCAAGGGCCGTTACTTCTCGGACTACGACCTGCTGGTGGTGGTCAACCACGAGGACCTGACGGAGTTGGAGGAGTTCTGGGGCAAGCCGGATGAACGACTTCTCGACGCCCTGGCTTCGGGCGAGCTTCTGCGCACTCAGCCCAACTTCGTGGTCCACAGCCTGGACGATGTGAACGAGCAGCTTCGCCTAGGCCGCTACTTCTTTAAGGACATCCTGAGAGACGGGATTACGCTTTTCGAGGAAAGCGGCTTTCCGTTTGTGCAGCCAACGACGCTATCCGCCCACGATGCCTTCACTCAGACAAAGGGTTACGCTGACGAGTGGCAGCGCAGCGGGGGGAGCTTTGCAAGACTTGCTAAGTTTGCTCGCTCAGACGGCAGCCCCAAAGAGGCAGCATTTCTACTCCATCAGGCCGCCGAGAAATTTTACCATGGCCTCGTACTGACCCTGGCCCTCTACAGCGCGAAGACCCACCGGCTTAACTTGTTGCGCGACCGCGCCGAGGAACTCGACAGTCGGATGCTCGGCATCTGGCCCAGGACCAACAAGTTCGAGCGCCAGGGGTTCGACCTGATCCGCCGAGCCTATGTCGAGGCGCGCTACTCGGACTTCTACCAAATCTCCGACGAGCACCTGGACTGGCTTGAGGCGCGTGTGAGCGACCTGCAGAAGGTCGTTGAGACCATCTGCCAGGAGCGGATCGACCATCTTCGAAAGGCTGCGGCCTGACCGACGGACAAGGTCTTTGAACGCTAGCCCGCGGCGCCCTCATCGAGCGGCAGAGGATACCGCAAGATCGTTGGATCGCCGTCGACGTAACTGATCTCGACAACCTCGTTCATCAGCTCTTGGCCGCCGATGTCGTCGAGGATGGCCTCGAACAGGATTCGCTGCTCGGCCGGCGTAACGAACGGCACGACGATCAGTAGCCCCGCATGGACTTCTTCCTCGGCATAGAGGCGCCGAAAATCCCGGGCGTTGTTGGTGACGAACGTGAAGAGCTCCTGACGGATCGGCTCCATCAGGTTCCAATCCTGTACGCCGGCCATGCCCCGCCAGGTGACGTGTGTCGCCTCGTGGCCGCGATCGATGGCCACCTGCACCAGAGACGTGTGCAGGCACTCATCGACAAGGATGTTCACGACCGATCCGCCGTCGACCCCTTCGGCAGGGGGTCGGACTTCAATTGGACCCTCTTGGCCGAAGTCGCCTTCACCCCGTGGTCGGCCAAACGCTTGGGTCGACCGCGACGAGGATGGGCGGCGACCCACAGCCGGGCGAGCTCGAGCTTGTGTTGATCAAGCTTGGGATAGCCGTCCAGGAGCTCGCTTGGGTCCGCGCCAGCGTCCAACATAGCGGCAATGGCGTAGACCGGGATGCGGGTGCCGCGAAACACCGGCTCGCCGCTCAAGGTCGCCGCGTCGCTATGGATGAGCGCCTCGGCGGTCTCGAGATCCCGGACCCTGGCGTCCACTTCACGACGGGCCTCCGCAACATCGACGTGCAGGACGCTATTGGCCTGCACCATCCGCGCATTGGGCATAGCTTCGACCTGACGAAACAGGACCTGTCGGCGATCGACCGGCAAGCTGCCCGCCAGGAAGTGCTCGAGCCGCATGCAGAGCAGATGGCTATGGGTGAGATAGCGGCGCGCGGAACGCCCCGCCTGGGGTCTGGCGACATCGACGATGTGCTTGTCGATCAGATTGTTGACCGCCTTCAGCGCCAGTCCGCTGACCGCGGCGGCTTCGGCGGGAGTGTAGAGGCGAGCGGCGCCCATAATTCATCTCCATCCAGAGAATAAATAATAAGCACTCCCTGTCTATCCGCCAAGGGGTATGCGCGCTCTTGATCGCCACACCCGACGCCCGTAACCATCCAAACGCGGGCGCCGCTCTATAGGCCTCGATCTTGAGCCGGGGGTAATCGGCGGCGGTCGGGGCTGAAATCAGCGGGCCTTTCGCGAACGCACGAGGTTCCAACGCCCGCCCCCAACTCGCCTATCGGTGTTCGCCGCTTGCGCCAGGCCTCCGATTGATTCAGGATTCAACCGCCGGCGCCTAGCGCGCTGGTGGGGCGTGGAAACCCCGTGCGATAACTAGAGCCATAGCGAAAAGCCCTCTGCGGCTGACCGCGCGCGCCTGCCTAGCGGGCTCGCATGAACGTGTCCGCGTCTTCGCGGCCGCGCGTCCCTAGCCGCCCGAGTGTTTCCGTTTCGCCTCCGAGACCAGCGGAGTTGGCGATGGACCGGAACATCCCGCGCGTAGCCACCCAGCCCGACGGCGGGTGGGATGGCGACCAAGATCTTGACCAGCTCTATCGGCGCTACGCGCCGTGGCTGGAGGCGATGCTGCGCAAGCGCTTTGGCCAGGGGCTCGAGGCCGAGGACGTTGTCCAGGAGACCTATGTGCGCCTAGCGCCGCATGACCCGGCTAGCATCCGCCGTCCGCAAGCGCTGCTCATGCGGGTCGCCGTGAACCTCGCCAAGGATGTCTTGCGGCGTCGCGCCGTGCGAGGACGCTTCGCAGACCAAGGTCGCCAGGCCGAGGTCGGCCCGCCCATGGTGGGCGCTCCCTTGGACGATCTCTTGCTCAAGGAGGCGATCCTCTCCATTCCGGAGGCCTATCGCGACGTCTTCATCTTGAGCCGCTTTCACGGATTGACGTATGAAGAGATCGCCACACGCTGTGGTTTATCGGTCAAGGCCGTCGAATGGCGGCTGAGCAAGGCGATGTCCCATTGCACCACGCGGCAGCAGGATTGAGCGGAAGACGGCCATGACTCTCTCGACCGTTCCGACAGACCAAGCGCGACACGAGGCCGCCGATTGGTTCGCGCGCCTCAAGAAGCGCGACGTCGCCGCCTCCGAACTGGAGGCGTTCCGGCTGTGGCGCAAGGCGCCTGGTCACAAGGAAGCCTATGACGAGATCGATGCGCTCTGGCGGCGGAGCGACTCCCTTAAAGCGGATCCAGAGATCCAGGCCGCCATGGCCGAAACGCTCTCAAGGGCAAAACCTTCAACACGTCGTGCAAGGGGCACTGGGCCGATCATCGCCTTCGCGGGGTTGACTGCCGTGGTCGTGCTTGGCTCGGCCGGCTATTTTGCGTGGGGTCCAAGGACCTATTCGACGGGCGTTGGCGAACAACGCCTCGTGCGCCTCGCGGATGGCTCGACGCTGAAGCTCGATACTGACACGCGTGTCCAGGTGCGCCTCTCGGGCCAGCGCCGCGACATCCAGCTGGAAAAAGGCCAGGCGCTGTTCGACGTCGCGCATGACCCGTCCCGCCCCTTCGTCGTGCGGGCGGACGGCACCGCCGTGACCGCCCTGGGAACGAGCTTCGACGTTCGGCGAGACAACCAAGGCGTTCGCGTCACCTTGGTCAGGGGCTCGGTCGAGGTCCGCCACGATGGTGAAGGAACCGACGGTGTCTGGCGCCTCGCCCCAGGCCAAGGGATTCGTACGGGCGCGCAGGCGCCGACGCCCAGGCCCGTCGATGTCGTTTCGGCGACCAGCTGGACCAGCGGGCGGCTCGTCTTCCACGCCACGCCGCTCGTGGACGCGGTGGCCGAGGTCAATCGCTACAACCGGACCCGGGTGGAGCTTGATCTTGGGTCTATGGCCAGTGACCCGATCACCGGCGCCTTCGACGCCGGCGACACCGAGACCTTCGTCGGATCGGTGGCGGAACTGCACGATCTGGCGGTCACGCGGCCGGCCAAGGGCGTGATCCGGCTCAGTCGGGCGGAAGGCCGCAGCGCGAGCCAGTAGAATTTTCTTCAGTCGCTCCAGGGACGAAGGCGGGGTGGCGCGTCAATCCGACGACGTCATGTTCCGTGCCTCGAAGATCCGTCCGACGACGGACGCCGGCCAGGCGTCCGAGGGGACTATTTTCGTGCGCATCAACGCTTTTAAACGGCGGCTATTGGCGGGGATCGCCGCCTCGATCCTGGCGGCTCCCATGGTTTCGGCGCAGGCGCTTGCCGCGCCCGTGGCCCAAGCTCCGCTGGTCGAGTTCAACATTCCCGCAGGCTCACTGGACACTGCCTTGCTCGCCTTCGCGGCCCAGAGCGGACGCCAGCTCGTCTATACACCTGACCTTGTCGTTGGCCTGCAGACCACCGGACTGCGCGGGCGCTTGGAACCGGAGCAAGCCATCGAGAAGCTTCTGTCCGGCTTGCCGATCGATGTTCGCCGTGGCGGCGCCAACGCGTTCGTTCTCAAACGCCGCCCGGCCCAGGTGAACCTCGTCGAACCGCGCTCGGTGCTGTCGCAGGCCGAACCCCAGGCGGCCGAACCGACGGCGCTTGAGGAGCTTGTCGTTACGGGATCGCTCATTCGGGGGTCGGCTAACGGCGTCTCACCGGTAGTCACCTTGTCTCGGGACGACCTTGATCGGTCTGGCCGCGCAAACATCTCCGACATGCTGACCGAGCTGCCGCAAGCCTTCGGCGGCGCCAGCTCGCCGGACGCGGCCTTGGCCAACACGGACGGAACAGGGTCGAACCTTGCCATGTCGACCGGCGTGAACCTGCGCGGCCTGGGCGCCTCGGCGACGCTGGTCCTGGTCAATGGACGACGTATGTCAGGCTCTGGCCTGCAAGGCGATTTCGCCGATGTTTCGGCCCTGCCGGCCTCGGCCGTCGATCGCGTTGAAATACTGCTGGATGGCGCCTCGGCCCTCTACGGTTCCGACGCGGTGGGTGGCGTCATCAACGTCATACTCAAGAAGGATTTCTCGGGAGCCGAGACGCGGGCTCGCGTCGGGGCGGCGACCGGTGGGGGCGCCTTCGAGCGTCAATTCGCCCAGACGTTTGGCGCCGCATGGTCCAGTGGCCACGCCCTGATCTCGTACGAGCACTATGAGCGAGACCACTTGGCAAGCGCCGATCGCGCCTTCACCGCCAACGCGGACCTGCGTTCGTTGGGCGGGACGGACCATCGGCTAGTCACCAGCCACCCTGGCAACATCCTGGTGCTCAACGCCGCCGCCGGCGTCTATGTGCCGACGTGGGCGATCCCAGCAGGGCAATCGGGGACGGGGCTGACACCAGCCAGTTTCCAGGCCGGCGTCGTCAACCTGGAAAACCAGCGCACGGGCTCCGACATCCTACCCAAACAGGATCGCGACGGCGCCTACCTAGCCTTCGCGCAAGAACTCGCCCCTCGGCTGGAAATCAGCGGCGACGCCCGGATCAGCAAGCGGCGCTCCGCCTTCGCGCTGCCTGGCTCGGTGACCAACCTGACCGTGACACGCGCCAACCCCTATTTCGTCTCGCCCAATGGCTCGACGTCCCACGTCATCGGCTATTCCTTCACCGACGAACTTGGACCGCTGCGCTCACGCGGGACGTCCGACAGCCTCGGAGCGTCGCTGGCGGCCGATATCGACCTGGGGCGCACGTGGCACGCCAACCTCTATGGCGCCTACGCCGAAGAGGTGATGCGGCGATCCAGCACCAACCGCCTGAACACCCGCTTCCTCAGCGAAGCGCTCGGCACGATCGCCGACGATCCAGCGACCACCTATGTCGCCGCGCGTGATGGCTACTTCAATCCGTTTGGCGATGGCGGCGCCAACAGCAAGGCGGTGCTCGACTTCATTGGCAGCGGCTATGTCCACAGTCGCTACGCTAGCAACGTCACCACCCTGAACGGCCAGGCTGACGGGACGCTGTTTAGCCTTCCCGGCGGCCCCGTGAAACTGGCCGTCGGCGGCCAGTTTCGCCAAGAACACTTTGATACGCGCACGCTGGCCATGACCTCGCGGGCAACCGAGACGAGGACCGTCACAGGCCCGTTCAGGCGCACCGTCAGCGCCGGTTTCGCGGAACTTCGCGTGCCTCTGGTCGGCCCTGACAACGCCCTCCCCGGCGTCCAGCGGCTTGAACTCTCGGTCGCCGGCCGCATCGAGCGGTATGACGATGTGGGGAGCACAAGCAACCCGAAGATCGGCGTGCTGTGGGTTCCGACCCAGTCCGTGAACCTGCGCGCCAGCTACGGCACTTCCTTCCGGGCGCCGTCCTTGCCGCAAGTCTTCGAGCCACAGGATGCTGGGCCCGTGTTCCTGCCCAATGCAGGCGTCAACAGGCTTGTGCTTCTCAGGGCGGGCGGCAATCCCAACCTCCAGCCCGAGAAGGCAAAGTCTTGGACGGCCGGCGTCGACTACGCGTCGGAGCGTTGGCCGGGCCTGAAAGTGTCCGCGACCTGGTTCGACACGCGCTTTGCCGGGCAGATCGGCACGCCCGTCTACGAAAACATCTACAACGTGCTCGGAAACGTCGCCTACGGCGCGTTCGTGCAGTACCTGGATCCAAACAACGCGGCGGACCAAGCCAAGATCGCCGCGTTGATCGCCACGACGACCAACGGGGGCCTCTACCCGGCCAACGCCTATACCGCCATCGTCGATGGGCGCTACGTCAATACGGGCGGCCTGCATGTCCAAGGCCTCGACCTGTCAGGACGGTTCGGCCGCGACCTTGCCGGGGGGCGTCTCGACCTGACCGGCGCTGTTACGTACCTGCTCGACTACGAGCGCAAGGTCACGCCCGACACCGGTTGGCTTACGCTTCTCAACACCGCCGGCCAACCGGTCGACTTGCGCGCCAAGCTAGGCGCCAGCTGGTCTCGGAAGGCTTGGTCGATAGCCACGGGCGTCAACTACGTCGATGACTACGCCACCGCCAGCGGCGTGAAGATCGACAGTTGGACGACTGCCGACGCCCAGGTCTCATGGCGCGGACAGGGCGAGGGCGTGACCAACGGCCTGACGCTGTCCTTGTCCGTCCAGAACCTGTTCGACACCGATCCTCCCTTCTACGACACGCCGGTCGGGGTGGGCTATGATCCCGCCAACGCCGATCCCCTAGGTCGCTTCGTCTCCCTTCAGCTCACCAAGCGCTGGTAGGCGGAGATAACCATGACCTCAAGCTGGCTGGGCCGCCTCTTGGCGGCCTGGCTGGCCCTGGGCGCATGCGCGGCCGGGGCCCAGCCTCTCACCCTTGATCGCCTCCTGGCGCAGGAAGCCCTCGGTGGCAGCGCGCTGTCACCAGACGGCCGCCATCTCGTGATCGAAACCGAACGGCCCTACGATCAGGCCGACCGCTTTGATTTCGAGATACCCGCCGCCGCCAATGGTCGGCTGATGATCGTCGATCTCACGCGGCGCGAACGCGCAAGACCCTTGCTCAAGCCCAGCCCCAAGGCCGGCTACATTGCGGGCCCCTTCGCGCCCAGTGGCCGGAAGATAGTCGTCCATCGTTGGATGGCGCGGCGGTGGGACACCGGCGTGGTCGACCTGCGGACCGGGTCTGTCCGTTGGCTCGGCTTTGGTGTCGACCAGGGCCTTTATGGACGGAGCCTCCACTGGCTGTCGGATACGTCGCTGGTGGCTATCGCCCTGGAGCAGGGCGACGCGCCGATCCACGTCAAGCTCGGATGGCAAAACCAAGCCAGGACGACAGCGCTTTGGGAACGCCAGTCCCTCGGCAAGGTCGCGTCGGTGACGGTCATGGGAAGCGGGGCTGCGCGCCGCGCGACAGCCAACGAAAGTCGACGTCTCGTCCGTCTCGACCTTAGGACTGGCAATGTCACGACGCTGGCGACTGGCGGACTCCTCGACCTGGAAGTCTCGCCGAGCGGACGGTTCATCGCCGCCTTGAGCGAGGCCGAACCCATTGGGCTCGTGGACACCCCTGCGGTTCGCATGAGCGCGCCCAATCGGCGCCGCGCCTTAATGATCATCGACTTGAAGACCGGAGCTCGCAAAGACCCGTGCACGTCTTGCACCACCCTGATCCAGCCAATGGCCTGGGCGCCAACGGGGGACCGCCTCTTGGCCTACCAACATGATGCGCGGTCCTCCGAAGAGACGGGCCAATTGGTGGTCATCGACGGCGCGACCGGCAAGCGTTCGAGTGTTGGAGGCGGCGTGCGGCCTGACTTGGACTATGGCGGGGAGGGGTTCGCCACCGTCCATGCCGATTGGCTCGGGGATCGCCCGATCGTGCTGGCCAAAACGGCCGAGGCCAGCAGGGCTGACTGGCTTGCCCTCACTGGCGAGCGCGCCATCAATCTGACCTCGACCTTGCCCGCCGCTCCTGCCGATATCGCGATCGTCGACGACAAAGTGATGCTTGGCCTTGTGGATGGCGTCGCCTGGCGGATCGACGCCGCTGGCGCTGTCCGCATGAAGGGGGCTGGGACAGCTTGGTTTCGGCCCGCCACCTTCGGCGCCGGGTCACGCATCGCGGCCGCGCCCTGGCGCTCGCCGACCCCCTTGCTGCGTGGTGCGCTGGGGCTCGTCGATCCGTCTTCGGCGGACCTCACTCCGCTTGGCCCGGACGCCAGGCCGCTCGTCCTCGCGGCTGCGGGGCTCGTCTATGAGGAGCGTCCGCCGAACGGCGCGGCCAGGGTCGCAGTTTCCGGAGGCATCGATCACGACCGAGAGCTCCTGAGGATCAACCAGGGCCTCGCCCAGCTCGACCTTGGCCAAGTGCGCGCCATCGAGACGACCGGACGTGATGGCAAGCCGGTCAGGAGCTGGCTACGCCTGCCGCCCAGCTGGCGGCCAGGCCAGCGCCTGGCGCTGGTCGTCGTGCCCTACCCAGGATCGGCGCCCCAGCGTGTTCCAAGCCGGCTTGGCGTCTCGCCCCAAGCGATGACGCCGAACGCACCGCTGCTCGCGGCTCAGGGCTACGCCGTCCTCGTGCCGGGATTGCCGCGTGATCGCTCCAAGGGTGAACCCGCCGAGGGATTGGCCGACCAGATCCTGGCCGTGGTCGATGGAGTCGTGGACCAAGGTTATGCCGATCCCGAGCGCTTGGCGCTCTGGGGGCATAGTTTTGGGGGTTACGCTGCCCTCGTGACGGCGACGCAGACCCATCGGTTCAAGGCGATCATCGCCCAGTCGGGTCCTTCCAACTATATCGCGCGGTGGGGCGCGGTGCAGCCTTACTTCTCGACCGCGCCGGAAGATGGCGCGCCCAATCCAAGCTACATGGGATACGGCGAGACAGGCCAAGGGGCGCTCAAGGGCCCGCCGTGGCGCGAGACCGCGCGCTACGTGAGAAATAGCCCGCTCTTGCAGGCGGACCGGATCACCACGCCGTTGATGCTGATCTTCGCCGACCAGGATCACGTCCCGCTCTCCGAGGGCCAAGCCATGTTCAACGCCCTCTATCGGCAGGACAAGGACGCCACCCTGGTCTCGCTGTTTGGCGAAGGTCATTTGCCGACGAGCCCAGCCAACATCCGCGCCATCTACGCGGAGGTCCTGCCCTGGCTTTCCGATCGCCTCGCGCGGCCGCTCCCGGCCGCCAGCGACCCCACGCGCGCCTCCCAGTGACGGACAAACGCCTCAAGGATGAGAATCTCGAAGAGGCGTGGATAGTCGCCTTCGTGGATAAGCCGGTCTGGATCGAGGAGGGCTTCGACCTCTCCTCGATCCAGGACTTGTTCCTGGGCCAGTCGGCCCTCCAGAAGGAAGGGAACGATTGCCGGAAGGCTCCGAAGGACCATGCGGCCATAGTAGGCGGTCAGGTCCCCCTTGGAGCGACGGTCGCGGACGGCGTCTGGCAGCTGCCCCGCGAACACGTCGCGCGCCAGCGATCGGCCTTGCCCGTTCCGTGCAAGATCAATCGCCGGCGCGGCTAGGACCGCCTCCTGGACGGGCTGGTGGAGAAGTGGATGGATCAGCTTGGCCTGCCGGCCTCGGAGGCTGGCGCCATGAAACAGTTGGGCGCGGGCCAGGCTGCGGACTTGTCGAGCCTTGGCGGGTGGAAGCGCTCGAGAGAGCCACGGGTGGTCTTCGCCGCCAGTCGGGGCCGGCCGCGCCCTCCACGCTTCCCGGGCGGCCTCGCCCAGGAGCGACCAGACCGAGCGGCGATTCCATCGCGCCGCGGTCTCAAGTTGTCGCCATAGGGGATCGGCGCGAGGGTGCCGAAGCCACGGGCCCCACAGCTCCGACACGATGGCCGGCGTTGGGCTCTGGAAGAAAACGATATCGCCACCCTGCCCCGTCAGGATCCGCCCTGCGCCGCTGGCCTGGGCTTGGGCCGCCATCTCTGCATCGTAGTGGCGATCGACGCCGTTGACGGATGGGCGTACGGCCACCGGCAGGTTTTCAAGGGCGGCAGCGTCCAGCACCCACTCCGGCTTTTGCAGCTCGACAAGATCCACGCCGGCGCATCCCGCGACAGCCCTTGCGAAAGGCCGCTCGTCGCTTGCCGGGTCCGAGGCGTGAAAGTTCACGAAGCGCGATCGCGACTCACCGCCCAACCTGGCCAGCGTGGTCGACATGATCGCCGAGTCGAGCCCGCCGGAGATCTCCGCCAAGATTGTCTCGCCCGAGGCCAGTTCGGCGGTCAGGCTTTCCTCGACGGCCTGGGCGACGGCCTTTCGCGAGGCCTCATAGGACCCGTGCGGCGTGCTGGCGACGATCACCGGATCCCAAGCCAAGCGGCGGAGACCCGACGAGCCGAGCGTCTTCAGCTCGCCTGGCAGCACGGGCGCGACGCCGACGAGGCCAAGGCGCACGCCCGGCGTGGGTTGGCCCCTTGCGAGCACGGCGATTTGCTTCCAGTCCAGGCCAAGGTCGATCGGCATGGCCAAGGCGGGGAGATCGTCGGGGATCTCGGAACCCGCCACCCACCCGAGCGCGCTTTCCCAGGCTAGGCAATCCATGTGGCCCGAGGGATCGCGCATGACCGCGCGAGCGCCTGGTGCGACAAGGACGTATCGGCCCCAGTAGCAAGAGACCATGTGACTGGCCGCCCGCCACGACGGGTCTTCTTGAGTGGCTGGCGGCTCTAGCCTGGGCGGCGCCGGGCGACCGCTTCCACGGACGAAAAGCTCGCCGACAACCCATTGGTCACCGAGATCACGGACGGGCGTTTCGTCCCGCGTGAACAGACATGCGGCGTCGTTGGCGCGGGCTAGTCGCCATCCGATCGCCTTCAGGCCCGGCTCCAAGGCCTCTCGGGATCGGCGTGTCGCGGCGTCGCCATAGACGACAAGGAAGCCCTCCATCAGACCACCAGAATGGGTTCAAAGGCGACGAGTCGATCGGCCGTGTCGTCCAGCGCCGTCTCGCCGACCTGCAGCCAGCAGTGAGCCAGGAAAGGCCAAGTTCGCACGCCGAACACCCAGCGCGCGTCGTATCCACGTCTGCGCAAAACCTGCAGCAACAGGAACGCCCGATAGAGGCAGACGCCTTGGAAGGGCAGCCAAGGCAAGACACGCTCGAAGGCCGCAACCAACTTGATCGCGCCGTCGATTGGCTTGTCGATACCGCCGCCCTTGCGCCCGTTGCGAGCGACCTTGAGCAGGCTGTCAAAGGACCGACCGTGGTAGTGCGTGAACATCGAAAGCCACGCGCCAAGGATCACGGCGAGATCGTTGGCGGAGACGCGCTCCGCCGTCCTCATGCCAAGGTCCCGCGTCGGACGCGGCGACGTGGCGTCGTGCGGGGCGGAAGGGCTGGAAGCCAGGAAACCCGCGCCTTCGAATTCTTCGGCCAGGGCAGCGTCGCTGATCGTGACGGTTCGCCCGACAACCTGAACGGCGCCAGCAGCGTCCGGCAAACAGAAGTAGGCGTTGTTGCGGGTGTCGAGCACGACAATGTCGGCTCCGATAGCGGCGAGATAAGCGTTCGGCGAAAGATGGCTAGGCACGTGGATTTCCCGAGAACGCGGCGCCGGCGCACCGACGCCGCTTAGGTTCAGCCCTGTTCGAAATGGAACGTCGCCATTTCCAGGCCCGTACCGGAATCGCCTCGGGTCAGGCGCTTGGCGTCACCCAGGCGGATGAGCCGGCTCTTGGATTGGGTCTGCATCGCAGCCTCCATGAGATTGGTCCGAAACTGGGCGGCTCCAGCGGAGCCGCCCATCGTCGCCAGCTAGGCCGGCGGGCTTGTCAGCCGATGTCCTTGCGGATCAGGGCGTTCTCGACGCCGGGGCCGTCTTCGCCTTGCGTCAGGCGCTTGGCGTCGCCCAGGCGGATGAGGCGCTTCTTGCTGGTGATGGTCATGGCACGCTCCTTTGATGAAATCGCCGCACCGTTGCGGCGAAATCATCAGCGCACCTATCAATCTGCATTGGCAGAATATTGCACCTATAGGCTGGATATAGTCGCCCGAGCTCGCATAACGCGAACCAACTCTCCCGCGCGCTCCTGGCGCGCTTGATGGAAACCAATGATGGCCTGGACGCGCTCGGCGGGCGTTTGCGTCAGGGCTTCTTGCAGGGCCGCCCCTTCGTCCTGGAGGGGGAAGAGTTCGGACTCGGCGATGGCCGCGGGGGCTAGGCGATCGCTGGCCACGCGATAGGCCTCGAACAGCGCGCGATTGCCGCCTTGGGCGATGACTTGGTCGAACACCTGCCTTATCGCCTGGGCGGGCCCCATCGCTGGCGGGTGCTCGACATCATCAGCGATCCACGCGCCGCGTCCCTGGGTGACCAGGGCGCCCTCGACGGCGCCGACGAGGTAGAGACTGCGCAAGCCGTAGAGTTCGACAAGGTCGGAGATGTCGAGACGCCGCGCGAAGTAACCGCGTCCGCGTCGATCCTCGATCAGGCCTTCCCCCGCCAGCCGCGAGAGCGCCTCGCGGATCGGCGTGGCGCTCAGCCCAAGGTCTTGGGCTAGGTCGGTGACGGTCAGCGGTTCTCCCAACACCATCCGCCCGCTGGCGATCGCATGGCGAAGGGCCTCGAGAGCGGTGCTGAAGGGATCCCTCGGCTTTCCGTGTGAAGTAATTCTCAAACGGGCCTCCAAACGCTATGCCCGCCAGAAAATCGCTCCGGCACGCTACTATTCACAGTTAGTCGCAATTACTCGACAGTCAACCGTGAGCAGAAGGTCTTATATTATTCTACTACGCATAATATTTGCGCGTATGCGCATTATCTATGCGCGTATAGATTTGCGCTTTACTTGACACTGCCCTAAGAACGGCGCCCTTGCCCGGAGCGCCGCCATCTTGCCGCGCACCGACTTCCGCTAGGCGCCAAAGCGTTGGTATACCTAGGGTAGATTGCGTTGCGTGGGACTGGATGAGCGACAAGGACACGGACGGCCGCAAGCGCGGTCAGCTTCTATCCCTCGCCCTTCGCGCGGTGCGGGCTATCCGCCCGGCGCGTTCGCGAGATCTCGCCGCCGCCCTGGGCCTGTCGCTGCGCGGCTACCAGAATTTCGAGGCTGGCGGCGGCCAGCTCAACCTCGACCATGTGCAGCGCTTCGGGGCCGCCATCGACTGCGACCCGATCGGCGTGCTGGCCGCAGTACAGATCGGCAAGCCGGAGTTCGCCGCCTACACCGCCCAGAACAAGGCGATGATCGCCTTCATGATCACCCTGCAAGAATTCGTCGAGGATGCGGGCGAGAGCATCGCCCGGCTGGAAACCACCACCTTCGTCTCGGCCTATCGGGCGATGTTCAAGGACCTGGCGGGCCAGGCTCGCGCCGCCCAGCACGACAACGACAGCTGGTTGGCCAACAACGCCGGTCGTTTGGGCCTGCCCCGCGCGTCTGGCCCTGACGATGCCGAGCGACCCGAGGATCCAGAGGCGCCCGAGCCTCCCAAACCTCCGGAAGAGACCTAGAGCGCGGGACCTCGGCCGCGCGTTCGGCCCATCGTCCAGTCCACCCCACCCGGCGTCGCCACGCCCGAGACGGCCTGGCC
Organism: Caulobacter sp. FV1ye6ST; assembly: GCF_058681225.1. Lineage (NCBI taxonomy): Bacteria > Pseudomonadati > Pseudomonadota > Alphaproteobacteria > Caulobacterales > Caulobacteraceae > Caulobacter > Caulobacter sp. FV1ye6ST. The sequence continues at coordinate 264,054 of NZ_CM178733.1, read as the reverse complement.
AAGGCGCCCCTCCAGGCTTGGACGCCAAGGGACGAGCTGGAAACCAAGGCCATCGTCGATCATCGCAAAACGTCCCGACGCCAAGTCCAGGCGGTGCCGATAGACCCCGGCGACGGCGTCGCCCGGCTTGGCCTCGCGCGCCACCAAGCCTGTCTCGGCCGCGAGGTTGGCGCTCGCCGCGGCAAGGTCCTGCGTGCGCAGCCTGGCCAGCAATCCCGGCGCCGGCGAGATCACGTCGCCCCGACGGCGGGCTAGGCCGCGATCGACCAGTACTTGGGCGCGGCGGACAACGGCCTGGCCGACCTCCTGCCCAAAGCCGCCCACCCCGGGCTCGATGTCTTGGCCGAGCAGCTGGCGATCCAACCAGGTGGCGCCGCGCGCATTGACCTGGGCTTCGAGCGGCAAGTCACTGCGGGTGGCCAGGCTGCGCTGGGTGAACCCGTCCTTGCCCGAGAACATGCGCAACTCGACGATCGACCCGGGCTTGCCGTCACCGGTCTCCTCCAGGCTGGCGAACGGCAGGTGATGTTGCCGGCCATCGACGCCATCGACGATGGCGTAAGCCGTGCCAGCCAGCTCGTCGCGGAGCCCGCGCTCGACCAGCTTCCCAACTATGGGCTCGCTGGCGGCTTGGTCGTGCAGTGACAGGCGCGAAGTGTCGAGCGTCCTGCCGTTGCGCGCCATCGCCCGGTGCAGGGTCTTGATTACGTCGCCTCGCTCGGACAGATCGCGCAGGCGATCCTCCAGGTCCGTCGCCAGGCGCCATCGCCCTGGTCCGTCGTCCTGTGCCAAACCAAGCCGCTCCAGGACCTGGGCCCTGGCGATCAGCAATCGGGGATGGGCCGGGTCCTGGGTCGCTACGCGCAAGTCCACCACGCCGGTGTCGCGATCGGCGGCGCGGCGCAGCCCGCGGTCCAGGCTTGTCAGGCGCTCGGCGCTCACCTCGGCCTCGAGGGCCGCGGCCATTTCCAGCTCGGAGCGAGGCCCCAGCTCCAGGATCGCCAAGGCCTGGGCGCGCTCGCGAAAGCCGCGTCCGATGTAGTCGCCGGAAATCACTAGGTCCTGGCCATCGTCGGCCTTGCCGCGGACCAGCACATGGACGTGAGGGTTGTCGGTGTTCCAATGATCGACCGCCACCCAGTCCAGGCGCGTGTCCAGGTCCGCCTCGGCCTGGCGCATCAGGTCGCGGGTGAAGGCCCGTAGGTCCGACAGCTCGCCGGCGTCGGCGGGCGAGACGATGAAGCGGAAATGGTGTCGGTCCGGCTCGCACCGCGCGGCGAAGTCCTCGATGTCGGCCGCATCGCCCTGGGCGTCGAACATGTGGGCGCGCTCGCCATCCTGGGTCACGCCGTCGCGCTCGAGGTAGGCGATGTGTCGAGCCAAGGGCGCTGCGCGGTAGCGAGAGCCGCTGTGGCGGACAATGCGCCCCACGACGGCGACGCGACGCGTATTGGCTGGCGCGCCGCCACGGCCAAGCCCTCGCCCCGAGCCGGCCGCGGTGCGGCCGCGCTGACTACGCCCACCGCCCATGCCGCCGCCTGCCGCCTTCTGGGTGGCGCGACGAACCTGGCCCAGGAACCCTCGCCCCGCGCCGCCACGGTCGCTGCGCACCCGGCCTGGCCTCAGCAAGAAATCGTCGTCGAATTCGTTCATGCGGGGCGCTGGCAAGCCGCCGTCGGCAAGCCCCTTGAAAAAACGAGGCCTTCAGGCCCACGCGCCAGCGCCGCCTCGGCGGCGATGGCGCGCCAACCCCCAGCGCCACAAGGGTTCGCGTGCGAACCGCCGGCGCTGCTTTTATCTTGCCATCTTCCTCGGCTTCGCTTGGCTACGCTCCCGCTCGCTATCGGCTTGCACCCCGCCCTGCCCATCGGACGCCTCCGGCTCACGGCCATGGCGACCGTCGTGATGCGAATAGGCCTCCCGAAGGGGCGTTGGCGGTGTCGCTCGCGGCTTGAGACGCGCCAAGTTGGACGGGCCACGGGGCGGCGAAGAGGCCCGCCTCTCGCCACGCCAGGACTCGTGAGCGCGGTGTCGAGACACCCGACAAGCGCTCGACATATCGCCGCGTCTCCAGGGGTAACGGACGGCCCGCCAGACTTTCCTCGTAGCGACCGGGCCCGGCGTTATAGGCGGCCAGGAAGCCGGGCGCGCCGTAGCGATCCAGCAGCATCCGAAGATAGGCCGCGCCCGCCATGACGTTGTCGGCTGGATCGAATGGGTCGTCGCCCAGGCCAAAGCGACCGCGAAGCTCCGCCCAGGTTCCGGGCATCAACTGCATGAGGCCTATGGCGCCGGCCCGGGACACCGCGTCGGAGCGGCCATGGCTCTCGACGCGGATCACTTCGGCGACCAGCTCCGCAGGCAAGCCGAACCTCGCCGCGGCGCGCTGCACGTGCGGGGCGTGCAGGCCGCCCTCCTGGAGCGTGGTTACGTCGAGACTGGGCGCATCTAGACCGGGCGCTTGAGCATGGCCCGGCCCCGCCACGGTCAGGCAGCCCACGATCGCGAGGGCTAGGTCGCGCCCCTTCACCGCGCCGCTCCTTCACGTCCGGCCGGCGCACGCGGGATCCAGAGCGGCCTTGCCTTGGCCGCGATCGCCGAGCCAGGCAGGACGCCGAAGTAGCGCCCATCGAAGCTGCCAGCGACGGGGCTCAAGACCAGGACCTCGTCCGGCAGCAGGCGCTGGCATCCCTCCCAGGCCGGGAGGGTGCGGCCCATGGTGTCCGCTCGACGGGCCATGGCCACGGGGAAACCATCGATGCTGACCATCGCGCCGCTCCTGCAGGCGACCTGAGCCTCAAGCGCCGCCACGGGCTTGATCAGCGGCACCCCGGGCGGCAGCCAGCCGCGCGCGGCCAGCAACCGGGCCATCGCGCCAGGGGGGCGAATGACGACGAGGTCGCCCAGCGCCAGAGGGCTAGCGGGCGAGAGGGCGTAGAGACCCACGGGCACGCTGGCGGTGGCGTTCCACATCAGCCGTGGCGGGGCGGGCCGCCATGTCAGCAGCGCGCAGCCGACCGCGCCCAGGAAGAGCACCCGGCCGACCTTCATGCGCGCACCCGTTGGCGCAGCAGCCAGGCCCGATGGCGCTCGCGGTCGTAGGGCCGTGGCGCCAATCCGGCGGCCAGGCGATTGTGGACATGGCGCCAATAGTCTGGCGCGACCCGGTGTCCCGCCAAGCCCCAGGCCTCGGCCGCGTCAATCGCGGCCAGGGCCCTTTGCACGCGCGTCCATCCCGCCACCGCGGCCAAGACCTGCGCGCCGGGCCTGACGCCTGGCCGGGTCGTCATCGCCGCGCCGGTCTGGGCGGCGACGAGGATCTCCAGGCCCGAGCGCACCGTGCCATAGTCACCCGCTTCCCACCTCACCAGGGCGAAGATGGCGCCAGGCGCAAAGACGACCGTGCGGCGGCGGCGATCGTGGAGCACCTCGGCCTTGAAGCGGCCAAAGCGCAGCCAATCCTCGACCTTCCCCGCGATCCAGGTGAGGTCCACCGCAGTGTCCGGCGCGGCCAGCCTCGTCATGGCGCTTGCTCCGGAAACTCGCGATCGAAGAGCTCGCGCACCATGTCGGCGACCGTCTGGCCTCGCGCGAAGGCGGCGATCTTGATGCGCGCGCGACAGGCGGGCGTGACGTCGATCGTCAGCCGGGCGCTGAAGGCCGCCGCGCGATCGTCTAGGGCCGCCTTGGACTTGACCCAGGCTTCGGCTCCGACCGCGCCGGCGGCCGGGCGAGCGGCGAAGGGCTTGCTGGTCATGGGAACAGGCCCTCGATCTCGGCGGCCAGGGCGGCGATCTCGCGCGCGGCCGAACTGTTCGGCGCGAGCTCGCTGGCGAGCCGTCCGGTGCGGACCGCATCGGCGAACACCACGCGCTGGCCGACCTGCGCCGACAGGGCGCCGATCTCCTGGCCCGCGAGGGCATCGGCCGTGTCGCGCGCGATGATGGTGCGGGCCAGGCGGCGATTGATGACGAAGCGGGCGCGCAGGCTTGGCCGGTAGATCCGCGCTTCCTCGATCAGCCGCAGCAATTCCTCGGAAGCCCAGCCATCCAAGGGAGACGGCTGCACCGGCGCCACGACGAGGTCGGCGGCCAGCAAGGCCGAGCGCATGAGGGCAGCGACCCTGGGCGGGCCGTCGATGATGAGGTGGTCGACGCCGCGCGCTAAGTCGGGCGCCTCGCGATGCAGGGTGTCTCGCGGCAGCCCAACGACACCAAAGGCGCGGGGCAGGCCGGCGTGCGCCCGGGCCTGCGCCCAGTCCAGGGCCGAGGCCTGCGGATCGGCGTCGACCAGGATGACGCGCCGCCCCTGCGCGGCCCATCGCCCGGCGAGGTTGACGGCCAGGGTCGTCTTGCCCACCCCGCCTTTCTGGTTGAGAAGCGCCACGATCATGGGCGCGCTCCCGGCCGCGCGCCAGACCGTCCGCCAGTCCGGTCGCCAACGCCGCGTCCACCGGACGCGTCCCGCCCAACAACCAAGAAGTTAGAGTCTGGGTTAGAGTCTAAGTTAGGCGATGGCCCAGGCCTTGCCTGGCCTGGGATTGGCGTCTGTCGGTACGCCTGATCTCCCGTGTCGGTCGCGCCCGATATCCCGATAATGGCTGCGCCTGATCTCACGACCCCATTCACAGGCTCGTCCACAAAGCGCGCTGGCCCACGCGGCGCGATCCAGAGCCGTTCGTGGCCGTCGGCGCGATCCAGGGACAGGCGGTATCCCGGCAGGGGTTGGCGGGCGACGATGCGCCGGATGTCGAGGGCGAAGTCCGAGGGCCGGGCGAGGCTGCCGGACTTGCGATGCAGGTGCTGCAGCTCGAACACCCAACCATGGGCTTGGCGACCAGCGTGCTTACGGGCCACGCGATAGAGCCAGCGCTCGATGCCGCCGGTCAGGCGAAAATACAGCGGGTCAATGGTCAGGACGAGCGAGCGATCGACCACCCCGCGATAGAACCAGTCGGGCAGCACGATCTCCACGCCCTCGACCCGCCCAGTCCGCGTGCTGCGTTCCTCCCATTCGTTGATCCAAGAGAACTGCTGGCGTCGCCAATGCTCGCCTTGGCGAATGGTGGTGGCCACGACGGTCGATTGCAGCCGGCGCAGCCCAGCCTTGAACAATCGGTACTCGGTCGCCCCGGTCGCCCGTCCAACGGCGGTGAGCATCTGGTAGGGCGTAAAGCGCAGGAGCCGGGAGGTGCGCAGCCCGTGGTTTTCGGCATCGACGATCTGGGAGGCGGCCCAGATCAGCAGGTCGGCGTCCCAGATCGTGGCCATGCCGTGCTCGGGCAACCCATGGACCTGCACCTCTACGGCGCCGGACTGGTAGAGGATCGGGCGCACGCGGCGCGACTTGGACAGCGAGAAGAACGGGCGCTCCATCAGGTCGCGCTGGTCGCGGGGACTAGCGTCTCCGGCGGCGACGACGAAAGGATGCAATCGCTCCCGTTCGCCCAGGCCAAAGGCGGGTTGGCGCGCCATGGTCAGCCGATGCCCGGGGCGGAGTGGGCCTCGGCCTGCTCGCCATGGCGCTTGGCCGGCAGGACGTCGCCGACGCCCGGATCGGTCGTTGAGACCTTGGCGCCGCGATCGGCCCAGGCCTGGAGATCCTCGATGGCGTAGACCACCCGTCCGCCCAGCTTGCGATAGGCCGGCCCCGTTCCATAGGTGCGGTGCTTTTCCAAGGTGCGGTGCGACAGGCCAAGATAGGCGGCCGCCTGCTGGGTGCGCACGAAACGCGCCCCGGCGGCGGGCGGGTTGGCGGGCGAAGTGGCGGACATCGGCAAGCTCCCGGGTCCAGCGGCGTTGGCCAGGATGGCCTTGCGCGGACTAGGGGAGCGTGGCGAGGGCCGCGCCCGGGCGGGGAGTGCGAAGATCGCCAGGGCAAGATCGCACCCCTAGCCGGCGCTATCGCAGTAGGCCCTGGTATCCGCCCGCCAACATGGCGCGGCCGTCGCGCACCAGGCGCATGGTGGCGTCGCGCAAGGACGAGGTCTTCCAAGGCTCGGCGGCCACGCGCCCGGCGCCGTAGAGCGCTACGGCGATGTCGCGATAGGCCGCCCCGTCCTGTCGACCGTCTAGCGCGCGCAGCATCGCCTTCAGCCGGCTTCGGCGCTGGGGGGTGATGGAGGTGTTGCTCCAGGCCCGCCCCTGCAGGTCGCGCCAAAGCCGCGCCACCGCCTCGAGGCGGGCGGGCAGGCTCGCGTCGAGGGGAATGACGGCGGCCGAGGGACTGGCGGCCACATCGACCCCACCCGCCAGGAGGGCTAGGCGCTGGCGATCGCGCCCGCGCGCCCGCATCCACCACGCCTGGCCCGCATCCGACCGGGCGGTGGCCGGCGGGGTTAACTGGACGCCAGCGGCGATTGGCGAGGGGGCGAGCAAGACGAGACCTGGGTCGATCTCCGGCCGCCACCAGACCTCGGCGGCAGGGGCTTCAAGCGAAGGATCGGCTGGGAAATCGCAGCCCCCAGCGCGCGCTCCAGTCGTCGGGCGCGCTCCCGGCTTCGGCGCGCTGGTAGGCGTCTCGGTACTCAGGATTTCGCCGGAGGCATTCCCACGCTAGGTCCGCCGCTGGCAGTTCATCCAAATAGTCGTAAGCTTCGGCGAAACGCCATCGGGACGCGTCTGGCGACATGAGAGACTCCAGCTGGTTCGCTCTCTGATTGAGCTAGAGCTTGATCTTTCGAGCTGTCGCTCCGCCGGGAAGGCGGCTTTTCGAGAACAGGTGATGCCGGCGCGGCATCACCTTGGCCCGCCCCCGCCGACGAGGCCGCGATAGCCGGTCGTCGACATCCATCGCGCGCGGTTCAGGTGCGCGTCATGCACACGCCGGGCGCGGCCTGGGTCGGCCTCGACGTCGAGCCCCAGGACGAGCGACGCCGCCTCGCGCCAGTCGGCGTGGGCGGCGGCGGCGTCCAGCAGGCGCACATAGGCTTGCAGGTGGGCGCGGTCGTAGTCGGTGACGTGCGGCTCGCGCGGCGGCTCGTCGCGCAGGTCATCGTCGCTCATGGGGCCTCCCACCCGTCGCCGGGATCGGACCCTAGTGGATTTCACGCCCGTTGGGATGGCCTCCGTATCGCATCGGGTGATGCGGTCGCGGCATCGGGCGCGTGGCGCTAGCCCGGCGCGGTCTTGGTGCGCGGCTCTCGTTCCTTGTCGTCGCGCCGGATCCAGACGAGCGGCAGCGGCTCCTCGCCCGCCATCAGTCGCGCGTCGATCGGCTCGGCCCAGGTCGGGTCGTCCAGGCGCAGGTTCAAGACCGCGCCCGAGGCCGGGTCCATGGGCCTCCAGGCGGCGCCGCACTCGGTTTCGCCGACGAACGCCCTATATTCCGGGGCGCGGGCCGAGACCTTGTCCACCGGCGCCAAGCGGACGGTCGCGTCGATCTGCAGGGTGGCGAGACGGCCGACGAAACCGTCGCCTTCGCGCCGGAACAATCCGATCGTGGTCATGGCATATCCTTTCATGAAGGGGCTCGCGACGACGTCCGGGTCGGGTGGGGGGCGCCCGAGACGTCGTCGCTACCGCCTGGGGCGGCGCCGGTCACGGCCCGAGGGCGGCCGGCGGAACGACGATGTCGGCGCGGCGCGCCGGCCTCAAGCCCGCGCTGGCGGGGATCGTGCAAAGACAGGCGCTAGCGTGAAATCGGCGGGCTGTTGGCCAGGGAAGAGCGGCGCCTGGCGCGTCCTAGACCCGCGCCCCTACCCGGCGTGTGTCGGAGACCTCATCCTTGCCCCGTACCCCATCGCCCCATCCCGTCGACGTCCATGTTGGACATCGCCTGCGCGCAGCCCGCACCTTGAGAAGCCTTGGCCAGCACGCCGTCGGCGAGGCGGTCGGGGTCACGTTTCAGCAGATCCAGAAATACGAGAAAGGGACAAACCGTATTTCCGCATCGACGCTGCACGCCCTGGCCGGGGTGCTGAAGGTGACGATCGCCTGGTTCTTCGAGGGGCTGCCCGGTCAAGGTCCCAAGGGGGCCGATCCGAAGATGGCCGCCCGCGCGGCGGCCATCCAGGAGCTGATGGCGACGCGCGAGGGCGCGGAACTGGCCGCCAACCTAGCGCGGCTTCCGCCGCGCCAACGCGCCTCGGTCCTGGGCCTGATCCGTGCCTTCGCCCCGGACGAACCTCAAGACGAAACGGCTTGACGGTCGGCCGGCGGCGTTTCACCGCCGGCCAGGGTCCTCAGCCCTCGGTCGCCACGGGCGTCTCGCCCGCCAGCCCCTTGAGGAAGTCCACCGCCCGCTGGGCGTGGGCGGCGGCGGTGAAGATCGCCCGCTTGTCGCCCGACAGCACTTGCAGCCAAGAGCCGATATAGGCGGCGTGGTCGGCGCGCGGCCGAAGGTCGACGCCTAGCTCGGCGCACAGGAAGGCAGCGCCCAGTTCGGCCACCAGTTCCTCGCGGGCATAGCCCTCGTCGCCGAACCGCGCGCGACCGAAGTCGCGATCCAGGCGCGTGGGATGGCGGGTCCAGTGCACCGTCTCGTGACCGCGCGTGGCGTAGTAGTCGTGGGCGCTGGCGAAGGCCCCGAAGACCGGCAAGCGGATGCGGTCGCCCGCCACGTCGTAGCAAGCCATGTCGCCGCCATGGCCCACCTCGGCGCCGATCGCGTCCAGGAACGCCTCGGCGCGGGCGATGCGCTCGCTTTCGGGCAGGATCGCCGGCAGGGCGGTGAACCGGTCCGGCAGGCCGTCCACCTGCTCGACGTTGAAGACGGGGTAGGCCTTCAGGAAGGGGATCGAACGTTCGACATCCTCGCCCTTGTCGTTGGTGTCCTGGCGCGTGACGCGGTTGGCGTAGACGACCGTCGTGCTCTTCTCGCCCTTGCGCACGGCGCCGCCGAGTTCGAGGGCTTGGCGGAAGGTCATCCAGATCGGGGCGGCGTAGCCCCGCTCGACGGCCGTGCCCCAGAGGACCAGGGTGTTGATGCCGGAATAGGGCTCCAGCGTATGGCGCAGGGGCCGGGAGACGGGGCCGGCGCCGTGCCCGGCGGTCCAGGGCTTGGTCCAAGGGATCACCCCCTGGGCGAGATCGGCGAGGATCTGGTTGGTGATGGTCGAATAGAGGTCTTGGCGGGTCGCGCCGTCCGGGCGCGAGGTCTCTTGGGCGCGCGACATGGCGGCCTCCTGATGATTTGGGGATGGGGGCTCCCCGCCGCGCGGCGGCGGGGAGCGGTTGGGCCGCGCCGTTAGGCTTCCGGCTCGGGCTGGCCTTCGGCTTCGGCCGGGACCTCGGCCTCGGCGTCGCGCTTGCGGGCCGGGCGGGTCCAGACGAGGTCGAAGCCCTCCTCGGCGGCGTAGAGCCGGGCATTGACTGAAGCCGGGAAGCTCGGGTCGTCGAGATTGACCGACAGGAACTCGACGCCCTTCTTGGAGGTGTGCTTCCAGGCCGCGCCGATTTCGGCGCCTTCGGCGAAGACCCGGTAGACGGGTTGCGACTTGGCCGGGTCGCCCTCGATGGACTTGAAGTCCACCTTGCGCACGTGGAGCCGCAGTGTGTGGATCGAGCCGGTGAAACCGTCCGACGTGGCCTTGAACGTGCCGATGCGAGCCATGGGATAGTCCTTTCGCTTTGTCTCGAGCCGCGCCCATCGCGGCCTCGATGGCGCGCCGGAGACCGGGGTCAGGCGGAGGGCGGCAGGACGCTGCAAGCGGCCCCGCAGCGGAGCGAAGGACCGCCGGGCGCGGGTTTGTTGCCTCGCGAGGAAGGCGCTTGCGCCGGGGAAGAAACCCGCCCCCAAGGTTGCCGGCGGACGCCGCCTCGGTCCGGTTGAAGCCAGGAGAGGTCGCGACGGACGTCGGCCCGGTTCAAGGCCAAAGGCCCCGTCCCATGGCTCGCATCGGCACGTTCAAGGCCACGTCGGGCGACTTGATCGCCTCGGTCCCCGCTGGGAGCTCCGGAGCAAGGTCGACTTCAAGTCTATCGAGGGCGACCCGGCCAAGTCGCAGCCTGGCTGCCCTCTTCGCTCGAAGCCGGAATCGGCGGCCTGGACCACGCCTCCGGCACGGGCGTCGAAACCCGCCGGTCGATGCGGCGGCCCGCGCATTACGGCTCCGGTCACGCCCGTCTACGCCGCCGAGGAGGGCCTCGACCTCGCCTGGACCCGCCTAGCCCACAAGTGCGACACGGAAGTCGAGGTCCCGGCCGAAGCCGAAGGCCGCCCCGAACCGAAAGCCCGGCGGCGCGGCCCGCCCGCGTCCCGGCGCCGCGCGGCGGGGAGACCCATGCCCCCAAGGTCGGGGCGGTCGCCACGCCGCGCCCAAGACCGGGCCGTCCCGCAGGACGACCCGGCCCGGTTCCTACTCGGCCGCCACCAACATCGCGGCGGCTTTGTCCTGGGCGTCGCCTTCGGCCACCGGCTCAGGCGGCGGGCTGTCGCTCGGCGCGCCTTCGTCCCGCGCCGTGGTCGCCATCGCGGGGCGGGTCCGCAGCAACCAGGGCAACCAGCGGGCCTTGACCAGATCGGGCTCCGCCGCCGCGACCAGTTCGGCCTTCTTCAGGCCCGATAGGCGCTGGGCCGTGTCGGGAGAGACGGCTTCGTCGATCGCCGCCAGCACGTGAGCCTTGGTAACGCGGGCGAGATAGCGATCCTCGGTGGCCGACCAGAAGGCCGTCATGTCCAAACCGGTGGCGGTGGCCAGGACGTCGGCGTGCGCCGGGGCGTGGCCGCGACCGCCGAAAGACCGTACGGCGTCCAGGCTGCTCGCGACGCAGAAGGCCAGCAGGCTGGCGCGGCTGTCATGGTCCAGGCCGACGACGAAATCCCAGACCGCTTCGGTGTCCTCGGGGATTTGCTTGGCCCACTGGCCATAGCGCGCCTGCATCGCCTCGTAGGCGGGGCTCGTCTTCACCCCTTCGCCATGCTCGGGCAGGAAAGTGGAGTTGACCCGGATGTCGAGGCACGAGGCGCGCCCGAGGCCGTGGAACGTGCCCAACACCAGGACGTGGGTGACGGCGACCAGGGCCATGTCCGGATCGTTGGACAGGGCCAACCGCAGGCCCGCCGTCCGATGAGCGGTCAGTTCAGCGACGAGTTTGGCCGACAGCGGCGCGCGCGGATCGCCGTCCGCCTCCTCGTCGTCGGACTCCGCCGGGCTCTCCTCGGCGCCCATGTCGGCGGGACCCTCGTCGTCCTCGCCGTCGCCTTCCGGTTCGGGCGCGACGACCGCGTCCTCGGGCCGGACGAGGCCGCGTTCGATGCGGGGCTGGCCGTCATAGCCGAGCACCACCCACACCCCGGCGCGGGCGAGATCGTCAGGGTCATAGGCTTCGGTCACATCGTCGGCGAGTTCGGTCTCCAGGGCGGTCAGGCGCGCGGCGACCTCGGGCGGCAGGTCTTCGACCTCGCCCCATTCCTCGCCCAAGGCTTGGTGTTCCGCGCGGCGGGCCAGAAGCTCCGGGGAAGGCTCCACGGGCTTGGGCCATATACGCGCCAGACCATGACCATGGGGGTAGTCCAGGTGGGTCTCGGCCCACTTCCAGCCCTCGTCGGCCTTCAGGTCCGCCGCCATGGCGGCGAGCTTGCCGCCGACGAGCTGGTCGAGCAGGGCGACGTCGGACAGATAGCCGCCCCGATCCTCGGTGAAGAGGTCACGGATGACCGTGCCGCCTGCCGCGACATAGGCCTCTACCCCGACGAAGCGCACGCGCCGGTCGTCGGCCTGGACCGTCTTTTCGGTCATGGCCCGGCGAATGGCGGAAGGATGGGCGTGCGGATAGGCCTCGAACACCTGCCGCTGGCGGTCGTGGTCTTCGCTGACGGCGAAGGCCATCAGTTGGTCGAGGGTCAATTCCTCCTCGCGGTAGCGGGTGATCAGGTCGGGCGCGACGGCGGCGAGGCGAAGCCGCTGGCGCACCACGGCGGCGGTGACGCCGAAGCGCGCGGCGATCTCCTCGGCGCCTCGCCCCTGGCGTTCGGAGAGGTCGAAGAAGGCTTCGAACTCGTCGGCCGGATGAAGCGGGTTGCGGGAAATGTTCTCATCGAGGCTGACCTCCACCGCGTCGTTTGCCTCGTCCACCAGGCAGCGAATGATGGCCGTCTTCGGGATCAGCTTGCGCTTGGCCAGCAGGCGCAGGGCCAGGCGCCGCCCTTCCCCGGCCGTGACCAGGGCGTACCCGGTCTCGCTGCCGTCGGGTCGGCGCTCGGGCTTGACCACCGGCAGGTGGATCAGGCCCTTGGCCAGGATCGAGGCGGCGCGTTGCTCGATCACCGCCTCGCTGTGGCCGCCCTTGCGGACGTTTTCGGGCGAGCGCTTGAGCTTGTTCAGGGGATAGGCGCGCTCCTCACCGGCGCGGATCGCGCCGGTGTCGGTGAGGACGAAGCCCTTTTCCAGGGCGGCTTGGCTGGACTGGGTCATGACGGGTCTCCCGTTGAGGGTTGGGGGCAGGCGCAAGGCGCGCCTGACCCCTGCCCGTCGGCGAGACCGGGGGGTGCAAACGGAGCGTCGGTTCGCGGGGAACCGCCTGCAGGGCGTCGAGCCCGGCGTGCGGATCGCTGCTCTTCGCGCGCGCCCGAAGGTGGGCGGAACCGATGCGAAGAGCGCTGGGGGGCAGCGCCCCCAAGCCACGCGGTCGCGGAGCGGCCGCCAAAGGAAAGAGGCCGCGCATCACGCGGCGCGGTCATGCCTGGCGAACGCCCGGCGCCTCAGTGCAGGGACGGCGGAACGGCGAGAAGCAGAAGCGGCCCCGCCGTGATCTCGACGCCTCTGGAAACGCCGGCTTTTCGCTCTGCCCGACACACAAGGATCCAGGGCTCGTCGGCGCCGGCCGCAGCGTAGAACAGCAGCGCTTCGGCGCTTGGAATCCGTGCGAAGTAGCCGGCCGCGACATCGCGGAAGATCGGCACGGACGTGGCCCACGGCGCGCTGAAGCGACAGAGCTCATGGTCGTTGCGCGGATCGACGATGGCGAAGGCGAGCATCGGGAATCTCCAAAGCCCATAGACGGGCCAGGGCCGCTTCATTCCCGGCGGGCCTGAAAATATTTCGCCCGCCTCCAGGGATCGGGCCGCCGTCGTGCGTCTGTGATGTCTCGCAGCCCTCTCGAAGGATCCCATGGACCAGAGGAACACCGGCTCTCGCCAGCCTATCGTCGCCGCCCAGTACATCCGCATGTCGACCGAGCATCAGCGCTATTCGCTCGAGAACCAGATGGCCGCGCTGGGCGTCTACGCGCTCAACAACGGCATCCGGATCGTCAAGACCTACCGCGACCATGGGCGCAGTGGCCTGACGCTCAAGGGGCGGGCCGGCCTGCAGAGCCTGCTCGCGGACGTGATGTCGACCCGGGCCGGGTTCTCGGCGGTGCTGGTCCTTGACGTCAGCCGGTGGGGACGCTTCCAGGATACCGACGAGTCGGCCACCTATGAATTTCTCTGCAAGATGGCTGGCGTGCAGGTGCACTACACCGGCGAGCCGTTTCTGAACGACGGCAGCCCGACCGCCTCGCTGGTCAAGCACGTCAAGCGGATCATGGCCGGGGAGTTCGCCCGCGAGTTGGGCGTGAAGATCAAGGCCGGCCAGCAGACCCAGACCCGGCTGGGCAACTATGTCGGCTCGCGCGCCGCCTATGGCCTGCGCCGTCAGCTGGTGACCGAGGACGGGACGCCTCGCCAGATCATGGCTCGCGGCCAGCGCAAGGCCATCGCCACCGAGCGCATTCGGCTGGTCCACGGGCCCGATGAGGAGGTGCAGGCGATCCGTGACATCTACGACCTGTACTTGAGCTGCTCGATCGGCGCGCTTTCCATCGCCCGCCAGATGGCGGCGGAGGGTCGGCCGCCGCCTGTCGGCGGCTGGACCCAGTCATCGGTGATGCTGATCCTGCGCTATGAGGGCTATGTCGGGGAAGTCTTCTACGGCAAGAGCACGCGCCCCCTACAGGGTGAAAAACTGGATTTGCCGAGAGACGAGTGGATCGGCGGCGTGACCTTCCCGCCGATCGTCTCGCGCGAGACCTTCGACGCGGCTAGGCGCAAGCGCACCTCCCGCCGCCGGTACTTTCCCCGGGATGACCTCCTGGAGCGCCTGCGTAATTGCCGCGACGAGTTCGGCTATCTGTCGACCAGGATCATCGAAGACTGCCCCTACCTGCCCTCGGTTTCAGCGATCGCCTACCGCTTCGGCAGCTTGCCCGCCGCCTACGTCGCCGCCGGCCTGCCGCACGCGATCATGATCAAGGGCAGGCTGCATCGCGTGCGCCTGCGGCGCCAGTCCAAGGAGGCTATCCTCCAGGGCCTCCGTCGCCTGTGGGACGACAAGGGCTTCGTCAATTACAAGCTGATCAACGCCTGCGACTATCTTCCTCATGCCGATTCCATCGCGTCGCGTTTCAACGGGCTGACGAAGGCCTATGAGCAGGCCGGGCTGCCCTACCGTCTTCAGGACATCTGCCGCGCGGCCAAGCTCCGCAACGGGCTGGCGGCGGCGGGCATCGTCGACAAGCCGCCGCGGCGGCCGAACGTCACGCGCAACGCCGACGGATCGCCGTTTACCGACGAACAACTGGCCGAAATTTTGCGCCGGCTCGCCGCCGAGCACGGCTATCTGACCGAACGGCTGATCATGCTGACACCCGGCGTTCCGAAGGCGAGCTTCTTCCGGACCCGGTTTGGAAGCCTTGAGCAAGCTTATGCGGCGGCGGGCTGGGCGGCCTCGCGCAGCGATTTCATGCGATCGGCGATCGCGCGAAGCCGCGGCGGCGCGCTGAAGCCCTATGAGCCCTGGCAAGATGAGGTCGCGACCGGTAGCGCGCAGTCCGAACTGCGCGCTACCGGTCGCCAACAAGAATGAAGACTGCGAGGAGCCCGCGCATGCGCGTGGCGGGAAGCGGCGCCGAGCGGCCGGCGGCGCCCCAAAGGCGCCCGCCAGGCGTCGCGCCCGAGGGAGCGGCGAAAGCCGCGGGACCGAGCGCGACCGCCGGCCGCTCTCGAACCTCGGCGGGAGCCGAACGCGCAAGCGGGCGGCGGGAGCCGTCCTGCGTCTAGTTGGCCGGTTGACTCTCGCCATCGTCGGAACGAGAACATTTAAGGAACACAACGGAGCCGCCAATGCCTACCCCACGTGCTGGTCAGCGCGCGACGAAACACGCCCCGAGGACGCCTCGGGTCTATCAGCGGACCATCGCCCGGCTTACCCGGATGGCGGTCGACGAGGGATATGGACCGGACCGGACCCGGCGGACGCTACGCTTCCTGCTTCACCCCCATCGCGGTCTCAACCGCCCCGCCGACTTTGTGGACCCGGAGAACGTCCCCGAGTTCGAGGGCGACGTGGCCTGGTTCGAGATGGAAAAGATCGAGCGTGGCGGGGACAATCGCTGGCCCTGGTGGCGGGCGGTCCGGCAGGTGGAGCCTCCGGCCGATGCCTGAGCCCAGCGACAGCGATCGGCGCAAGGCCGCCCAGATGGAACCGTGGCTGGCGTCCTCGCGCCTGGTCGACGCCCTGGAGCGCGGCTGGGAAGTCCACTTTCGGTGCCAATACTGCGGCACGACAAAGACCTGGCGGCGCGACCTCATGCTGGGCCGGGCCCGCGGCCTGCTGGGCGAGACCTTCGCCGCGATCCAGCGCAAGGCCGCATGTCCACGCTGCCCGGGCCGGCTGCCGATCATCTGGATCTCGGGGATCCAGGAACCGGGCGCGAGAGCCGAGCAGCTGCGCTGGGCCTTGATCTCAACCTTGCTCGACGCCGGCCTGAACCCGAGCGACTACGGTTACGGCTGGCGGCCGTCCGCGACGACTGGAAAGCCATGACCTTGCAGCCGAGCCTGTTCGACCTGCCGATAGCGCCACGCAATCCCCTGCCGGAAGGCTTTCGCTACCAGGCCGGGCTGGTTACGCCGCAGGAGGAGCGCGACCTAGTCGCGCGCCTGGAGACCCTGGCGTTCACACCGTACGAACATCTGGGCTACCTGGGCAATCGTCGGGTGGCGGCCTTCGGCTGGCGACGCGGCGAGGACGGGGCGATGGTCGAGACCGGCGAGGGCGTGCCCGACTTCCTGCAACCACTGCTCGCCAAGGTCGCCGCCTTCACCGGCCTGGCGATCGAGAGCTTTCGCCACGCCCTAGTCACCGAATACGCCGCCGGCGCCGGCATCGGCTGGCACCGCGATCGCCCGCCCGCCGTAGCCATCGCGGGTGTCTCGCTGCTTTCGCCCTGCACCTTCCGCCTGCGGCGCAAGGCCGGCGAGACCTGGGAGCGCGCCTCGATCACGGCCGAGCCGCGATCAGCCTACTTGATGAGTGGCCCCGCGCGCAGCGCCTGGCAGCACAGCATCCCGCCAGTCGACGCCCTGCGCTATTCAGTGACGTTCCGCACCGTCGCGCGGCCTTAGGCCCCGACGCGAACCAGCCTATGGAGCCCCATGCCCACTTCACTCGTCGCCGCCGCGATCATCGCCTGCACCGCCCCGACCGTTCATGACGGCGACACCTTGCGCTGCGGTCCTGACCGTATTCGTCTTTTCGGCGTCGATGCGCCCGAGGTGCGTCGGGGGCAAACCCCGGCCGAGCCCTTCGCCTATGAAGCCCGCGACGAGCTCATCCGCCTGACGCGGGGCCGAGTGGCTTGCCGTCCCGTCGATCGGGATCGGTATGGCCGAATTGTCGCCAGGTGCTGGTCCAGCGAAAGCCCCGACCTCAACGCGGCCTTGATCCGTTCAGGCTTCGCCACGGAGTATCGCCGATACAGCAAGGGCCTCTACGCGGGGGAGGAAGAGCAGGCCCGCCTCGCAAAGCGTGGACAGTGGCGCTAGCCGAGGGGGCAGGCGCGATCGGCGAACTCGCTCCGCGCGCGGGGGCCCGTGTACAGCGTGAGCAAAGCCTTTTTTAATATCGCCGCAAGCCGTCGGAGTATGTCCGTGTCCGCAGATGAACTGGAGGAGGCTTCGGCCGCGCGTGCAAGCGCGCTTCCGCCTCTGGACCCCCACGAGCACGTCCAGAAGCACTTGATCTCGACGACAGCCCGGCTGAACGAAGATTTCGTCTCGCCAACTGTGGTCGCCCGGGAGGCCTACCCCTCTCTTGGCCATCATGCCGCCCATACAAGACGTAGTCGGGAGGGCGGACGGACCGCCATCACGCTGTCGTTTCGCGCCGCGCCGTCGGCGAACCTGCCGAAGGTGATGATTCCCAACTACGACCACGTCGGCGAGATGATGTGCGCCTATTTGGCGGTGCTCTACGGGAAACGTTTCGACAGTCATGGCCCCTACGAAGGCGCCGGTCTTTTCTATCTTCCGGACCTGCGAGCGCTGGACGCCTTCGCCGATCCGGAGCTTCCGACCAATAGCGGTCAGCCCCGCGCCGACTTCCCCGTGCCCCTGTCCCTGAAGGAGATCGATCGCCTTTCAGAGCTGATGTTCTCCGATGCCGGTCGATCGCCTGAGGCGTCGGTTTTCCGCAACGCCTCGAAGTTCTACCTGCGCGCCCTTCAGTCGGCCGAGACGGATGTCGAAGTCGCCTATCTTCACCTCATCACGAGCGGGGAAATCCTGTCGGCCGCCGTCGACATTCCGGCCGACCAGCTGCTCGACGCCCAGACGCGGCACATGCTTTCGCGCATCGAGGTGGGCCTGGCCGATGGCCCGGCGGTCGCTAAAACCCTGAGAGGAAAGATGCGATCGATACGCCGCCGGTTTGTGCGAACCTTCGCCGACCTAACCGACGCAGCCTTCTTCGAGCGCGGGGAAGCCGAGCACGTTTGGGCGCGTCATCGCAGCGATCGGTTCCTGAAGACCCTCGGCGCGGCCTATGATCTACGCAGCCGCTACGTCCACACGGGCCAGGGCTTTGGCGCACGCGTCCAATCGCGGGGCGCCGCCCCTCCTGACGTGCAAACGGGGCGGCCCATGGACGAGGACAAGGCCTTCGCAAAGATCCTCGCCGACGCCCCGACTTTTGCCGGGCTCGAGCGGATCATGCGCTACGGGCTGTTGCGGTTTGCCCAAGCGCGCCTTGGCGTCCGCCTTGATGATCTGAGCGGAAGCCGATCCGAAACGCGTTAGGGGCGGAGCCGAGCCCAGAATCTCGCCGACGCAGGCGTGTTTGAGATTTCAGTCCTACATGACAACGGATTTGGCACGGTGGATGCCTCTCGGCGGCCGAACATATCGGGCGGATCACGATTGGCTGCTTGGCTCAGAGAAGGTGCTGGCCTAACGCGCATAGCCTCCTGTTGCTCATCAGGCTTCGAGATCGAACGCCTCGGCCAAGCGCTGTGTCGAAAGCTCGCAAGCTCGCTGACCGGGGAGATCACTCGGCAGTCCCATGAACATCAGCGGGCCGGCCTTGGCGATCCAACTATGCAGCGCCCGCCGCGACGCGCCTGCCAGCGTCGCGCGCGCAAACAACGTTTCGGAGATCGATGACGGCTCACCATTCCCCCCCGACTTGATCAGCAAGGGCGGATCGTAACCCGGCCCCTCGGCGGCATCGAGCATAGCCATGAATCCGACCTCGTCGGGGTCCCCGGCGTGTAGCGGACTTGCCCCAGCAGCCGGAAAGGATGCGCGTAGTCGATCGAGTTGCGCGGCCGCCTCTCCCAGGAAGCGGCGCTGGAACTTTCCCGGCTCGCTGAGCGGATTGACGCTCGCAGAACCGCTTTGGCCGAAGACGCCTGAGCCCGCGCCGTCTGAAAGCCCGGACAAGGTTATGAGACGCTCGCGCTCCTTGGTCCACCAGCTGGCCGGCGGCGCGCCATCGACGAGAACTTGATCCGGCTCGTAGTCGCTCAAAACGGCAATGAGCCGACGGAACCGAAGTACGGGGTGGAAGTCACTCCAATCGGTGCTCACGGCTGATCCGTCGTCAGGGATCACTGGGTTTAGCGCGACGTCGCAGACCAACAGAAAGAGTTCGAGGGCGCGTAGATCATCACCCCGAACACCGGCCTGACTGAAGGTTGTGACGGCTTCGGTGTAGAGGCTGTGGCGTTGGTCGGCGAAGCGCGTCAGCGTCCAGGCCAGGGCCTGGCTGGCGAAAGCCGTATAGCGAGCTTCGGGGAGACGATCTTTCTGGCGAGCGGTGAAGAGATGCTGGACGACCATCGCCGCCCCTTCCTCGATGTGTCGGACGGTAATCCGCTCGCGCGATCGATCAAGCACCAGCTCGCCACGCGGTCCCATGGCGCGCGTGGCTGGCATGAAACCTTCGTCGGGCGCGTTGAAGACGCTCGCCAGATCATCGCCTGCGGCTGCGTAGCGGAGGCCAAGGCCAACTAGAAACGTCGGCGGAATAGGGCCTAGGAGGTCACGGCCACCGTCGATCAGGAAGTGCTCAAGCGCCACGCCAGCCCACCAGTGATCGAACAGAGACTGCAGGGTCGTGGAATAGCCCAGGCTGTGCTTGAGCTGGCCGTTACGGCTGCGTTCAGCTGGCGCTACTCCAGCCCGTCGCGCCGCGCGCAAGAGATCAAGTTCGCGAGGGGTGGCAGTCGTCAGGATCGCCGACGCAAGATCACCGGTCAGAATACGGTTGCGGGCCAGGAACCGGCCGAATGTCGTTCCCACGGTCTGAAGCCAGTGGGTCTGTTCGTGCATTCGAGCAGCGATGGCGACGAAGATCCCAAGGTCGCCGGTTTCAACGAGATCGCGCGCCGAACCTTCGAAGGCTTGGAGCTCTTCAGGATAGGCCGACATGTCGACAAACAGCGTATCGGGCCAATATCGCGCGCCACGAGCGTCCTCGAAGCGCGGCTGCGGCTCGAAGGGATCAGGCCTCGGGCTCTTCTTCCACCACGACACGGTCAGCCCCGAAGCGTTTGATGAGCGCCGCCGCGGCGGCTTTGAGACCATCGTAGGCGGCATTTCCGACAACCCCGCCCGCTACAGCGCCAGCTGTCCAGGTCACCAGCGCAGCCAAGGTGATCGCCTCGCCTCGCTCCGCAGGCGCGAAAGGGTCCTGCGGCGCATCTTCGATGGCGATGTTGGCCATGGCTTCTGGGTCGAGCGCCTCTCGGAGGACGCTCCTGACCTCGTCGGTCGAAGCCAAAACAGTGATGTCCATTCGCGCCTCCAAGTTCTGCCCACTTTGGCGTCCCCTTATCGGTGCGTCCACTCCTCCCGAGCGGCTTCATTGACGCTGGGCTTGGATGGCTTCGACACGCGAAGCCGAGGGCGTGGCGCCCTGCACGCACAAGGCCGAAGATCTCTGCAGCGCTCTGCACTTGGCCGCCTCCCGACGGCAAAGCCGGAATGTCGTTCAGTCTGTGCCGAATCGCGGTCTCACGCGCGATGCGCGACAGGCGCGCGCTAGACGAGACGCGGCGGCAATGGCGAACGCCAGCGAGCAAAAAAATTAGCGCCGTCTCGCCCCCTTACTAAACCCCTGATTAGACGGGAACTTAGAAAGGGGCTTCGCCCGGAGGGCTTGGCTAAATCTTTGATTTTCTTGGAGAAAATGGCGCGCCCGGAACGATTCGAACGTCCGACCCTCAGATTCGTAGTCTGATGCTCTATCCAGCTGAGCTACGGGCGCGCATTGCCTTTCGGCGAGGCGGGGGAAGTAGCCCGTCCGTTTCGGGAACGCAAGCCCGGTTCGCGGGAAAAATCGAAAAGTTTCGCACGCCGGTGTTCGCTCGGCGGAATGTCGTTGCCGCGCCACGGTTCAGGGCGCGGGATTGAGGCCGCTCGCGGACGATCTGGACGTGACAGCGTCGCTTGATTGGTGTCCATGGAACGCCTTGGGACGGCGGGCAGGCCATCCCCAATGTTCGCCCTCGTCCGCCATAGAGGATCCGTATGCGTCGTTTCGTTTCCCTGCTCGCCCTCGCCGCGTCGATGCAACTGGCGCTGGCTCCGGTCTCGGCCGCCCACGCCGAGTCGATCCCGCTGGGCATGCCGGCCGCAAAGCCGGTCTCCACCTCGACGCCCGCCAAGGGCATGGTCGCCGCGGCCAATCCGCTGGCGGTCGAGGCGGGCCTGCGGGTGCTGCGCGACGGCGGCTCGGCCGTCGACGCCGCCGTGGCCATCCAGGCGGTGCTGGGCCTGGTCGAGCCGCAGAGCTCCGGTCTGGGCGGCGGTTCGTTCATGGTCTTCTATGACGCCAAGACCGGTAAGGTGACGGCCTATGACGGCCGCGAGACCGCGCCCGCCGGCGCTTCGCCGGACATGTTCATGGGACCGGACGGCAAGCCCCTGCCCTTCGTGAAGGCGCTGCTGTCGGGCCGCTCGTCCGGCGTTCCGGGCGCGGTGGCCATGCTGTCCCTGGCCCAGAAGGAACACGGCAAGATCGCCTGGAACACGCTGTTCAAGGACGCCGAGACACTGGCCGACGACGGCTTCGTGGTCAGCCCCCGCCTGGCCGGCATGATCGTCAGCCGCGCGCCGCAGGCCTCGCAGCCGGACGCGATGAAGTACTTCACCAAGCCGGACGGAACCCGCTACCAGGCCGGCGACGTGCTGAAGAACCCGGCCTATGCCGCCACGGTGCGCAAGATCGCCGCCGAGGGTCCGGCGGCCCTGCTCGACGGCCCGATCGCCCAGGCGATCGTTGACCGCCTGCACGAGGGCGACCTGCCCAGCAGCATCACCCTGGCCGACCTGAAGAGCTACAAGCCGCGTTCGGCCCAGGCCCTGTGCAAGCCGTGGAAGGTCTACACCGTCTGCGTGCCCAACCCGCAGTCCTCGGGTCTGGCGGTGATCCAGGCGCTGCGGATGCTGGAGCACACCGACATCGGCAAGCGCGACCCCACCGATCCGGTGGCCTGGACCCAGCTGGCCCAGGCCGAGCGGGTCATGTACGCCGACCGCGACCGCTATGTCGGCGACCCTTCGTTCGTGACCGTGCCGGTCGACGGCCTGCTGGATCCCAAATACGTCGCCGAACGCGCCAAGCTGATCACCGATACGGCGGGCGCGGCGCCGCCGTTCGGCAAACCGAAGGGCGCGCCCAAGGTCGGCGTCGACATGACCAAGGAGCCGGGCGGCACCACTCACCTGGTCGTGGTCGATCCGGCTGGCAATGTCGTGTCGATGACCACCACGGTCGAGAGCATCTTCGGCAACGGCCGGATGGTGAACGGCTTCTTCCTCAACAACCAGCTGACCGACTTCTCGTTCTCGCCGAAGGAGAAGGACGGCGCGCCGGCCGCCAACGCCATCGCGCCGGGCAAGCGCCCGCGCTCGTCGATGTCGCCGATCATCGTGCTGGACAAGAAGGGCAAGTTCCTGGCGGCCGTAGGCTCGCCGGGCGGCAACGCCATCCTGTCCTACAATCTCAAGGCCATGGTCGGGCTGTTCTACTGGAACCTGAACATGCAGGAGGCCGTGTCGCTGCCGAACGTCGTGGCGCGCGGCGACACCTATTCCGGCGACGCCGAATGGTTCGGACCCGCCATGCTGTCGGCGCTGAACGCACGCGGCGTCAACATCAAGGTCGGCCAGGTCGAGGGCTCGGGCCTGCAAGGCGTGATCGTGCGGCCGGACGGCATTCTGGAAGGCGGCGCCGATCCGCGTCGCGAAGGCGTGGCCAAGGGGCTCTGAGCCCCGCGCGGGACCAGGTGCTGGCCCGGTGTTCTTCCCGGACATGGCAGCCGAAAGTGTAAACGGTTTCGGGGCCCGCCACGCCCTGCATTTTGAAGATGGACCCTGATCGAACGATCAGGGCTCCAGGCCCGCCTCGACCTCGGCGCGGGAGAAGACCTCCTCCTGGCCATCCATGAGTAGTTCGGTATCGGAGGCCTCCTGCACCGCGACCATGGCCGCCACGCGGCGCAGGGCGGTCGGGACGTCCGGCGCCTCGACCGTGATCTCGTGGATCGGCGCGCCGTCGGCCGAGGCGCCGATCTTCACGGCGATGGTCCAGGTGGTGGTCATCGCACGTCCTCCTAGGTGGCCGAGGCGTCGGCGGCCTTGTCGTCAGGTTCAGGCAGCGGATCGGGCGCGCCGGCGAGGGTCAGGTCGAACACCGAGCCGCCTGGGCCGGTCTCGACCAGCGCCAGGTCGCCGCCATGACCCTGGGCCAGCTCGCGGGCGATAGCCAGGCCCAGGCCCGTGCCGCCGCGACGCACCGAGCCGACAAAGGGCTGGAACAGGTTGGCGCGGGCGCGCTCGGGCACGCCGGGACCATCGTCCGACAGGCGCAGGATGCTGTGGCCGGCGTCGCGGCGCAGCTCGACGAAGACCTTGCCCTTGCCGCCGCGATCGGCCGCGCCCTCGATGGCCTCGCGGGCGTTCCGGAACAGGTTGGTGAGGATGCGGTGCAGCTGGTCCGGATCGGCCAGAAGCTGCTCGCGCGGACCGATGACGGTCTCAAGCGCGACGCCCCGCGGGGTCAGACCGGCATCCTCGGCGGCCATGTCCAGAGCCGGGCGCAGCGGGATGATCCGCGTCACCGGCTCGGGCTCCTTGGACTTGCCATAGGCCATGACGTCCGAGGCCAGGGTGATGGCGCGGTCCAAAGCCCGCTCCAGGCGCGGCAGGGCCTGGGCCACCTTGGGATCGCCGAGGGCCGCCAGACGGTCGGACGCCATCTGGGCGCTGGTCAGCATGTTGCGCAGGTCGTGATTGATCTTGGCCACCGCCTCGCCCAGGGCGGCCAGACGGGCCTTGGAGGCCAGGGCCGCCAGCAGGTCGACCTGCATGCGGTCCAGCTCGGCCTCGGCGCGACCGATCTCGTCGCGGCGCTTGGACACGGCGATACGCGCCTCCGGATCGCCGGGGTCGACGCGGAAGGCTTCCATGGCGCGGGTGATCCGCTGCATGGGGCGGACCAGGAAGACGTTGAGGAAGGCGTAGACGAACAGGCCGGCCAGGGCGGCGACGAAGATGGTCACGCCGGCCAGTCGCCAGAAATACTCGACCAGGGCCGCCTTCAAAGGCGCGTCCGGAACCACGACCTCGACGAACTCGGCCTTGCGGAAGCGCGGCTCGGCCATCACGCGGACCATGCTGCCCTCGGGGCTGGTCAGGGTGAAGAACGGCGCGGCCAGCCACGAGCCCGGGTTCTGGCGGCGCAGGTCCACGAGATAGGGCGTCTTGAACGGCTGCTTGGGCGGCAGGACGAGGCGGCGCGCGCCCTCGGCCTGGACAGCGACAGTGACCGCTCCGGCCTGGTCGAACATCTGGTTGGCGACGGCGTCGCTGACCCGCAGGTCCGGATCCGACTCGGCGATGGTCGAGGCCAGCTCCCCGGCGCGCACGCGGTCCAGCAGCCACTGCTCCTCATAGGCCGCCAGGGTCGGCGGCAGGATCAGCAGGCCGCCGAAGGTGACGACAATGGCGGTGAACAGCAGCAGGCGCGCCGACAGGCCGCCCGGCCACGGAAATCGCTTCCGGGGCGGGGCGGGCTCAGTCTCTGACGGCGAAACCGTTTCGACCATCCGGTGCGGCTACTTCTCGTCCAAGGGCTTTGGCAAGGGCGCTATTTGGCGCTGCCTGCGCCAATGGCGCCACAACGGCGGCAGAAAGGCCAGAACGCCCATGCCGACAATGGGAAGATAAATCCGTGGCGAGAAGAGGGTCTCCATGGTCACCGGCCCGCCTTGCGCGAAGAGATGGCCAAGTCCCGCGCCGATGCCGGCATAGACGAAGGAGCTCGGGATCATGCCCAGCAGCGAGGCCAGGACGAAGGCGCGGGCGGGAATGTTGGCCACGCCGGCGGCGACATTGACGATCAACAGCGGGAAGGCCGGGATCAGGCGCAGGGTCAGAAGGTAGTTGAAGGCGTCCTTGCGCAGCCCGTCGGCCACGCGCGCCAGGAAGGCGTCGGGCCTGCGACGCAGGACGTCGCCGAACGCGGTGCGGAAGACCAGATAGGTCACGGTCGAGCCGCCCGTGGCGCCGGTGACCGCCGCGAAGCCGCCGCCCAGAGGGCCGAACAGGAAACCACCGGTCAGGGACAGGATCAGGGCGCCAGGCAAGGAGACGGCGACCGAGCCGATATAGATCGCCAGATAGATCGCCACGCTCAGAAGCGGCCGTTCCCGCGCGAAAGCCTGCAGCGCGGTTCCCTGGATGCGAAGCTCCTCCAACGAAAGATGATCGGTCACCCCGCTGGCGAAGGCGGCCACGAACAGGATCACGATGACCGCGAGCGGGCCAAAGCGGCGCAGCAGCGTCAAAGCCCCTTCACGCGTCATGCGGCGCCGACCGCGTCCTCGACGGCGGCGAAGCCATCAGCCCGCAGGCGGGCGGCCAGCTCGCGCTTGATGCGGGTGACCAGGCCCGGCCCGCCATAGACCAGGGCCGAATAGAGCTGCACCGCCCGCGCGCCGGCGCGGATCTTGGCGTAGGCCCCCGCGCCGTCGGCGATGCCGCCCGCGCCGATCAGGGAGACCCGGCGGGCCGCGGCGGCGTGGAAGCGCTTCAGCACCTGGGTCGAAGGCTCCAGCAGCGGCGCGCCGGACAGGCCGCCGCTCTCCGTGGCCTGGGCCGACCTCAGGTCAGCGGGGCGGGCGATGGTAGTGTTGCTGACGATGATGGCGTCCAGGCCCGCATCGACCACCGCCTCGACGATGGCCTCGATCTCGCCGTCCTCCAGGTCGGGCGCGACCTTCAGGAAGATCGGATAGTCGGCGCCCGAGGCGACCTTCATCGCCGCGCGGGTCTCGGAGATGCGGCCCAGCAGCTCCTCCAGCGCCGCCTTGGTCTGCAGCGCGCGCAGGCCCGGCGTGTTGGGCGAGGAGATGTTGGCGGTGAAATAGTCCGACAGCCCCCACAGGCGGGTCAGGCCCGTGACATAGTCCTCGATACGGTCGTTGGCGTCCTTGTTGGCGCCGATGTTCGCGCCGACCACGCCGCCCCTACCTTGGCGAGCCTTCAGCCGCGCCGAGAAGGGATCCAGGCCGCCATTGTTGAAGCCCATTCGGTTGATCACCGCCTGGTCCTCGGTGAGACGGAACAGGCGCGGGCGCGGATTGCCGGCCTGGGCCAGCGGCGTGACGGTGCCGGCCTCCACGAAGCCGAAGCCGGCGGCCAGCATGGGATCGGCGACCTCGGCGTTCTTGTCGAAGCCAGCGGCCAGGCCCACGCAGTTGGACAGCTCCAGGCCGGCGATCTTCACCGCCAGGATCGGATCGTCGGGACCGCTCTCGCGCGGTCCCAGGCCCATCTTGAGGCCCCGGACGGCCCAGCCGTGGGCGTCCTCGGGGTCCAGGACATGCAGGGCGCGCGCGGCGATGTCATGCAGGATCATGCGAGGTGATCGCCCAGTTGAGGAACGCCATCGGTGTCGAGACCAAGCTCGGCCTCGGTGATCACGTCGCTGACCAGAAGCGGACGGTAGAGGTGAGGGAACAGGGCGCCGCCGCGCGAGGCTTCCCACTTCAGGTCCGCGCCCAGGCCCTCGGCCTCGACGCCCAGCAGGACCAGGTTCGGCTGGTCCCTGAAGTACTTGGCGGCGGTCTCCTGGGCTTGGTCGGCCCCGGAAAGGTGGATGAAACCATCCTGAAGGTCCACGGCCGAGCCCTCGAAGCGGCCGGCGGCCTTGGCGGCGTCCCACTCCGCGCGAGACAGGATCTTGTAGATCAGGGTCATTCGCCGCCGGCTCCGCCGTTCTCGTGTGCGTAGAAGAGGTGCTCCAGCGCCGGCCCCTTGTCGGTCCAGCCGAACACCACCGTGGTCGAGGTCGGGAACCGGCCGCGCAGCTTGTTCGTGTGGATCGGCGAGGCGTCGCCCTGCAGGGCCAGGCGCAGGGCCAGCTCGTGCAGGCCGGGATTGTGCCCGACCACCATCACCGTGGCCACGCTGTCGGCGTGCGCCTCGACCACCTGGACGACGTCTTCCGGATCGGCGTGATAGAGGTCGCGCAGATGCTCGACCCGCGCGGCGGGAAAGTTCGGCGCGACACGCTCGGCCGTCTCGCGCGTACGCCGGGCCGAAGAGACCAGCACCAGGTCGGGCGCGACGCCGGCCCGCGCCAGCACCTTGCCCATGACGGCCGCGTCCGCCCGGCCGCTGTCGGCCAGGGCGCGTTCGAAATCGCCGCCGTTCGCGGCGTGCCGCTCGGCCTTGCCGTGGCGCATCAGGATCAGTCGCTCCATGCGACCTCCATAGCCGTCCCTCGCCTTGTCAGGAAGCCGGTGGTTGACACCTTGTGCGCCAAGGGGTCCAAGGCGGGCCATGGCTGCGCTCGATCTGGTTACACCCGCCGACGGGGGAACCTGGCGGTTTCCCGCGAACGAACCCCTGCGGCTCGATTCAGGCGCCATGCTCGAGAGCCTGGAGGTCGCCTACCAGACCTACGGGCAACTGAACGCTGACAAGTCCAACGCCGTTCTGATCTGTCATGCCCTGACCATGGACCAGTACGTGGCCTCGCCGCACCCGACCACGGGCAAGCCTGGTTGGTGGCCCCGCCTGGTCGGCCCCGGCAAACCGCTGGATCCGGCCCGCCACTTCATCATCTGCTCGAACGTGGTCGGCGGCTGCATGGGGTCGACCGGCCCGGCCTCGAACAATCCGGCCACGGGCAAGCCGTATGGCCTGTCGTTCCCGATGATCACCATCGCCGACATGGTCAGGGCCCAGGCCATGCTGGTCACGGCCCTGGGCGTCGACACCCTGTTCGCCGTGGTTGGCGGCTCGATGGGCGGCATGCAGGTCCAGCAATGGGCCGTGGACTATCCCGAGCGGATGTTCAGCGCCGTCATCCTGGCCTCGGCCTCGCGACACTCCGCCCAGAACATCGCCTTCCACGAAGTGGGCCGCCAGGCGATCATGGCCGATCCGGACTGGCGGGGCGGCGCCTATGCCGACCACGGTGTTCGGCCCGAGAAAGGCCTGGCCGTCGCACGTATGGCCGCGCACATTACGTATCTGTCCGAGCCCGCCCTGCAACGGAAGTTCGGACGCGAGCTGCAGCGCGACGGCCTGTCGTGGGGCTTCGACGCCGACTTCCAGGTCGAAAGCTACCTGCGCCACCAGGGATCCAGCTTCGTCGACCGGTTCGACGCCAACAGCTACCTCTATATCACGCGGGCCATGGACTATTTCGACATCGCGGCCAGCCACGGCGGCGTGCTGGCCAGGGCCTTCACCCGCGCGCGCCATGTGCGGTTCTGCGTGCTCAGCTTCTCCAGCGACTGGCTCTATCCCACCGCCGAGAACCGCCACGTCGTTCGCGCCCTCACCGCCGCCGGCGCCCGCGCCGCCTTCGCCGAAATCGAGAGCGACAAGGGCCACGACGCCTTCCTGCTGGACGAGCCGGTGATGGACGCGGCGCTGGCTGGCTTCCTGAGTTCGGCCGAGCGTGACCGGGGGCTGATTTGACCACACTTTCCGAGAGTGGCATCCGCGAGGATTTCCGCGAGATCCTGCGCCTGGTGCGCCCCGGCTCGCGGGTGCTGGACGTCGGCTGCGGCGAGGGCGCTCTGCTGGACCTGCTGAGCCACGACAAGCAGATCGACGGCCGCGGCTTGGAGATCAGCGCCAGCGGCGTCGCCGCCTGCATGGCGCGCGGTCTGTCGGTGGTGCAGGGCGACGCCGACCTGGATCTCGACCATTTCCCAGACCGTTCGTTCGACTACGCGGTGCTGTCCCAGACCCTGCAGGCGACGCGCCATCCGCGGCACGTGCTGGACGAGCTGCTGCGCATCGCCGACCGGGCCATCGTCTCGTTCCCGAACTTCGGCCACTGGCGGGTGCGCTGGTCACTGCTGAGCCGAGGCCGGATGCCCGAGACCAAGGCCCTGCCGATGCCGTGGTGGTCGACGCCGAACATCCACCTCTGCACCCTGGCCGACTTCCTGGCCCTGACGGCCGAGTTGAACCTGCGCGTCGACGCCTGCGCCGCCTTCGCGGGAAGCGGTCCGGCCCGGCCGATGAACCCCGCCAGCGCGGTCGAGAACTGGCGGGCCGAGAGTTGCCTGTTCATGCTCAGCCGCAACGGCGCGACGGCCCAAGGAAAGTCCTCCGGCAAGGAACTTCCGCCCGTCTCGGGCGATCTCTTCGACGGATGAAGACCCTTCGTCTCATGACCTACAACGTCCACCGCTGCGTGGGCACGGACCGCAAGCTCGATGTCGAGCGTGTGGCCGAGGTCATCGCGGCTGAAAAGCCCGATGTCGTCGCCTTGCAGGAGCTGGATGTCCTGCGCGCCCGCACGAAAGGCGTCGACCAGGCCCATCGTCTCGCCGAACTGCTGAAGATGAGCTTTCACTTCCACCCGGCGATGACCGTGGAGGAGGAACTCTACGGCGACGCTATCCTGACCGCCCTGCCCGAACGGCGGGTCAAGGCCCAGAGCCTGCCGCTCTACAAGCGCGTGCCCGGCCTGGAGCCGCGCGGGGCCTTGTGGGTCGAGGTGGATGTCGGCGGAACCAAGGTCCAGATCATCAACACCCACCTGGGCCTCATCCCCCAGGAGCAGAAGCGCCAGGCGGCCGCCCTGCTGGGTCCCGACTGGATGGGCGCGGACGATTGGCTGGCCCCCGGCGTGGTGCTGGGCGACTTCAACGCCACGCCCTATTCGGCGACCTATCGGATGCTGCGGACGGCCCTGCGCGACGCCCAGGCGCCGACACCGAGCTGGCCGCGCCCCGCCACGGCGACCTTTCCGTCCAGCTTCCCGTTCATGCGCATCGACCACGTGTTCCTGACCAAGGGCCTGGAGACGCGCGGCGTCAGCTCGCCGTTCAGCCCGCTGGCCCGCGTGGCGTCCGACCACCTGCCGCTGGTGGTCGAGCTGGAGATCACGGCTGAAGCCGCTCGGGAGGCGCCGGCGGCGGCTGGGTAAGCCGGGCGATGTCGCGGCGCAAGCGAGCGCGACGGCCCCACGGGCGCCAAGCGTCGTCGGGCGCGATGGCGTCGCCAAGGCTCCAGTCGGCGATAAACTTCTGAATACCGGCCAGGCGGCGCGCCCGCACGGGCTGCAGCCGGCGCGGCGGGCCGCCCTTGACGTCCAGCGTATTGATCGCCGCGCCCAGGCCGCCCTCGCGCTCCATGGCCTCCAGTACGTCCTGGGCGGAGCGGTCGATGAAATGACCGACCAGGCGGCCCAGGAAGGCGCGCACCGTCTCGCGCTCGATCTCGCTCCTGGCCTCGAAGGCCAGGTCGCACTCGCTGTCC
Organism: Caulobacter sp. FV1ye6ST; assembly: GCF_058681225.1. NCBI lineage: Bacteria > Pseudomonadati > Pseudomonadota > Alphaproteobacteria > Caulobacterales > Caulobacteraceae > Caulobacter > Caulobacter sp. FV1ye6ST. The sequence continues at coordinate 234,054 of NZ_CM178733.1, read as the reverse complement.
AGACCGATCGAGCGGTTGTTGAGGTTGGCGCTGCCGATCCGCAGCATCCAGTCGTCCATGATCGCCACCTTGGAGTGGACGATGATCGGTGCGCCCCTCGGGGTATGGGCCGAGAAGGCGGAGAAGCGACCATGGACGTCGACCTCGCGCAGGCGGTTGATGGCCGAGGTCCTCGCGCTATCCATGGTCATCTGGTCGAAATAGCTGGGACTGCGCGCCGGTCCGATCGTGACCACCTCGGGGCCGTCGGGCTCGGCCAGACGCTCGGCCAGGGCCTCGACGATGATCGGAGACGTCAGGTACTGGTTCTCCAGGTAGATCAGCCGCCGCGCCGCGCGTATGCCCGCCAGGTGAAGCAGCAGGCACTCCGTGATCTCGGGTCTGCCCTGCCAAGCGGCCGAGGTGCGGGCCACCCCAACGGGCATCCGGCGCAGGTCGGGCAAAAGGCCATCGGGCCAGGGCGTCTCGTCGGGGCGATCCGGGCGCTCGACCGGGTCGCCGCCCGACGCTTTCCATCGGTCGACGAACAGGTCCGCCATCGCCTCGCCCGCGCGGCCGTCGACCAGCATCGAGACCTCGTGCCGGGCCGGATAGTGTCGCCCGGTCGGCAGGCGGCGCAGAGGATTGTTGTCCAGGTGCCGGGTGTCGTCCCAGCGGTCGACGCCGATGTCGCCGCCGCTGACGAGGGCCGTGACGCCGTCGATGATCACCGCCTTCTGGTGATGGCAGGCGCTGGCCGGCAGGGTGGCGTCCAGGCGGTACTTGACCCGCGAGCCGGCGAAGAAGGCCGCGCCGCGATGCGGGCCAAACAGCTGCGAGGCGGCGATCGGGAACGGCATGTCCCAGGTTAGCACCCGCACGTCGAGCGCCGGGTTCAGAGCCGCCTGCCGCCGTAGGATCAAGCCGATGCGATCGGCGTGGCTGGGGTCGCGGCTGCGCCTGACCCGATCGGGATCCAGGCGCGTCAGGGGATCGAACACCCAGGCCAGGATCCAGATCGACTTCCTGGCCGACAGGATCAACGGCTTCAGCGCGTCGAACGCCTCGTCGTTGTCGATGAACAGGGCCACGCGATCGGCGGGCTCGACCCGCCAGCAGTTGTATCCCGGTTGGAAGACGGAAGTTCCCGGATCCATGTCGCCCCAAATCGTCGCTGACCACGACAACGCGCGGGGCGGCTCATGGCTCCGCTTGTCTTACCCCGCGATGGCCGCCGCGTCGCGTTCGCCCGTGCGGATGCGCAGAGCCTGTTCCAGGTCCATGACAAAGACCTTGCCGTCGCCGATCTTGCCGGTGTTGGCGGTGCGCTGCAGGGCCTCGATGACGGGCTCGAGCACATCGGTGGGCACGGCGATCTCCAGCTTGACCTTCGGCAGCAGCTTCACCTCGTACTCGGCGCCGCGATAGACCTCGGTCTTGCCCTTCTGCCTGCCGTAGCCGCGCACCTCGGTGACGGTCAAACCCGACGCGCCCGCCTCGGTGACCGCTTCGAGCACCGCATCCAGGCGGCTCGGCTTAATCACGGCGACGATCATCTTCATGGCGGTGTTCCCGGGGAGCGAACGGTGGTTAGGGACATAAGCTAGGCGTCCGCGCGCTTCGCTCCAAGTAAGATCAGCCGTCCCGACTGTTCGGCGCCTGAGGAACAGGCGCCTGATGAGCGGGAACGGGCCGCCCGCCGTCGTGTCGCGCGGGGGTTGGCCCCGCCGGACTGGGCAGCAGGACGCCGGGCGCGAACACCCGGGCGCGGGCGCGATGGCCACGCGGCTTGACCGCGAAGGTCTGTTTGATCGCTTCCATCAAGATCACGCCGGCGAAACGCGGCCACAGGCGCGCGCCGACCTGCTCGAAACCCTCGGCCCAGGACGCCATGGCCTCGACCGGCGGCGCATAGAGGGCCCGCGTCCAGCCGGCCGGCTCCAGGTCCGCCTCCCGAATCAGCGATTCCAACTGGCCGCGGCTGTAGGGCCTGCCGTGGCCGAACGGCGTGGTCTCGGCTCCCGTCCAGACGCCGTCGCGTGACGACACCGCCACGATCAGCCGCCCCGTGGGGGCCATCACCCGGCCGATCTCGGCCAGCAGGGCCGCCGGGTCGTCGGCCTCTTCCAGCGCGTGGACGGCCAGGACGCGGTCGAACATGGCGTTGGGCAGCGGCAAAGCGGTCTCCTCGACGAGGCAGGCCTGGTTGCGGCCGCCGTGCGGCCACACCTCGACGCCCTGCTGAGCCGGCATGGCGGCGACCACGCGGCGGGCGTTGCCCCGGGCGGCGTCCAGGAACGGCGTGGCGTAACCCACGCCCAGCACGTCGAGGTCCCGCGTATTGCCCCAGGCCTCCTCCACCTTGCGCGTAAGCATGGTGCGCGCCGCGCGCCCCAGCGGGGCGGCGTAGAAGGCTCTCAGGTCGAGCACGTCGCGGCGCATTGAGTCTCCCGGGCGTCGAGGTCATCCTTGTAGGCGCGCCGGCCGAGGCGCGATAGAGCAAGCGCCCCGTGATGCCCCTGACCGTCCATCAGTTCCCCTGCCTGTCCGACAATTACGGCTTCCTCGTGCGCGACGAAGCCAGCGGCAAGGTGGCGACCATCGACACGCCGGACGCCGAGACGATACTGATCGAATTGGACAAGCTGGGCTGGGGCCTGGACCTGATCCTCAACACCCATTGGCATCCGGACCACGCCGGCGGCAACGAGGCGCTGAAGAAGGCCACGGGCGCGACCATTACCGGCCCGGCCGAGGTCACCCGCATCGCGCCGCTGGACCGCGTGGTGCGCGGCGGCGACGTCGTGATGCTGGGCGAGACCTCGTTCGCGGTCATCGACGCCGGCGGCCACACCCTGGGCCACATCGCCTATCACGACGCCACCGACGGCGTCGCCTTCGTCGGCGACACCCTGTTCGCCCTGGGCTGCGGTCGCCTGTTCGAGGGCACCCCCGAGCAGATGTGGGAGTCGCTCTCCCGCGTCACCGCCCTGCCCGACGACACCATCGTCTACTGCGCCCACGAATATACCGCCTCGAACGCCCGCTTCGCGCTGTCGGTAGACGACGCCCCCGCCCTGAAGGCCCGCGCCAATGCGGTGTTCGCGGCCCGCGAACGCGGCGAGGCGACCGTGCCGACCACCATCGGCGTCGAGAGGGCGACCAATCCATTCCTGCGCGCGTCGCTACTGCGACCGAACGCGCCGACCCCCGCCCAGGCCTTCGCCGAGATCCGGGCCGCCAAGGACAGCTTCAAGGGATGAGTAGCGTGATCGACTCCAACAACACCGGGCCGGGTATTTCCGGCGACCTGGGCGCCAAGGAAATCATCCGCATGCTGGACATGCAGCCCCATCCCGAGGGCGGCTGGTACAAGCGGACCTTCGAGGACGAGCCGGGCCCTGACGGCCGCGCCTATTCCACCTGCATCTACTATCTGCTGGAGGCCGAGCAAATGTCGGCCTGGCACCGCGTCGACGCGGTCGAGACCTGGCACTGGTACGCCGGGGCGCCGATCTCGATCACCCTGTCGCCGCCCGACGGCCAAGGCGCCACGGCCTATGTGCTGGGTCCGAACCTGCGCGCGGGCTGCCGTCCGCAGGTGGTGGCGCCGAGGCTGTGGTGGCAGACGGCCGTCAGCCTGGGCGCCTGGACCCTGGTCGGCTGCACCGTCGCGCCGGGCTTCCGCTTCGAGGGTTTCGAGCTGGCCGAAGCCGACTGGAGCCCTTCGAAAACCTAAACGCCATACCTGCGTCAACCTGTCGCGGATGCTCAGATAGGGTACCCATAGTGGGCAACTTGGTCGCATGGCGTCGTTCATCGAGCCATGCAATCCTTTTCACGTCGCGTTGAGACGACGACCCTGGGGAACCGAGTCACCTATGTCTGATGAGTATTTCAATGCTCGCGCGGCCAGCCGCTACGCGACGGACTACATTCTACGCTGGGTCGAGATCGCCAACGAAGTCCACGGTTCGGACCTCCTGTACGCCCTCGTTTTCACTACTCTTTGGGCCGGCAACTGCTCGCATATCCGCGGCGGCCTCTACGCCGAGGTCGACGAGGTGCCGCCGGACCATGAGCGTCGCCCGCTGACCGTGCGCCAGGTCGCCGACTCACTGGCCCTTCCCTACGAGACCGTGCGTCGCCGCTTCGTCGAGATGCTGGAGAAGGGCATGGCCCAGCGCGTCGGCCGCGAGGGCTTCATCGTCCCGCAGTCGGCCTTGGCCAAACCCGAGGTCCTGCAAGGCCTGAAGCGTTCGCACCAGAGCCTGGCCCGCTTTCTCAAGGAACTGAAGTCGATCGGCGTCGAAGCGAGCTAGGCCGACGGCCGGCGCCATTTTGTTTTGACGCATTTTCTGACGACGAACCGGTGTCCACTTCGTCGGAAAATGCTCTAGCAGGCTGTTGAAGAAGTCCGTAGCGGGGCGGAGTTCGACATGATTCACTCTTTGGGCGGGAGCTCTGGAGGGGTGGATGCGCGGGTCGGACGAGCGGACGGGGTCGCTGTTCTCATATGTAGATCTGGATGCTCGGGTTCGGCGCGATCATCCCTTGCGGCCGATCCTGGAGATCGCGAACGGGGCGCTTGGGGATTTGAGCGCGGACTTCGCGGCGCTCTATCCGCCGAGGCTGGGACGTCCGTCGATCCCGCCGGAACGGTTGTTGCGCGCCATGCTGCTGCAGGCGTTCTACGGCATCCGATCGGAGCGCCAGTTGATGGAGCGGATGGAGTTTGACCTGCTGTTCCGCTGGTTTGTAGGTCTTGGCGTGGACGATGCGGCCTGGGATCATTCCAGTTTCACCAAGAACCGCGACCGGCTGTTGGCGGGCGAGATCGCCGGCAAGTTCCTGCGCGCGGTGCTGGCCCAGCCTCGGGTGAAGCGGCTGATGTCGTCAGACCACTTCTCGGTGGACGGCACGCTGATCGAAGCCTGGGCGTCGACCAAGAGCTTCCGCAGGGTCGATGGCGACGACAGCGATCCCGAGGGGCCGGGTCGCAACGCCGAGCGCGGCTTCCACAAGGAGAAGCGTTCCAACCAGACGCACCGCAGCACCACCGATCCTGAGGCTCGGCTCTATAAGAAGGGCGACGGCCAGCCGGCGAGGCTCTGCTATATGGGCCACGCCCTGATGGAGAACCGCCATGGCCTGGTGACGGATGGTGGGGTGACCCTGGCCACGGGCACAGCCGAGCGCGAGGCGGCTGTGGCGATGCTGGACCGAAGAAGCGGCCGGCGTCGGATCACCCTGGGCGCCGACAAGGCCTATGACGTGCGCGACTTCATTGGCCAACTTCGGGCGCGCCGGGTGACACCGCACATCGCCGTCGATGGCCACCTGTCCAAGCTGGGCAAGCCGCGCTCGACCGCCATTGACGGCCGCACCAAGCGCCACCCCGGCTATGCGATCAGCCAGCGATGTCGCAAGCGCATCGAAGAGGTGTTCGGCTGGATCAAGGGCTCGGCCGGCCTAGCCAAGGTCAAGGTGCGCGGCCGCGCCAAGGTCGACGCCGCCTTCACCCTGGCGCTGGCGGCCTACAACCTGATCCGTCTGCCCAAGCTCCTGGCGGCCCCGGCATGAGCGTCCTGGGCCAGTGGCGCATCGTCCAGACGCCCGACTACACTGACGACTATCGGGACATGATGGAGCCCGCCTACATCCTCTTCGAAGCCACCCATGGCCAGTTCGCCTTCGGCTGCGTCACTGGCGCCTTCGCCGCCGCCGGCGACCACGACGCCGTGCAGTTCGACTGGCGCGGAAACGACGAAATGGATGAGGCCCAGGGCGACGGATGGGCTCAACTCCAGCCCGACGGCTCCCTCAAGGGCCAGATCTGCTTCCACGGCGGCGACGAAGCCAACTTCATCGCCAGACGGGAGGCTTCTTCAACAGCCTGCTAGACGCTGGAGCCGCGCACCACCAACTCGACCGGCGCGAAGATCGCGGTCGCGTCCTCGCCGGCCATGCGGCGGAAGAGGAGATCGACCATCGACCGCGCCCCGGACGCCAGGTCCTGGCGGATCGTGGTCAATGGCGGATTGCTGTGGCGGGCCAGGACGATATCGTCGAAGCCGACTACCGCGACGTCGCCGGGCACGCTCTTGCCGGCCTCGGTCAGGGCGCCGATCGCCGCCAGGGCGATGACGTCCGAGAAGGCGAAGACGGCGTCGAAAGCCGCGCCCGTCGCCAGGAAGGCCGCCATCGCGCCTTGCGCCTCATCCATGGTGAAGGGCGCGGGAACGGCCAGCGCCGGGTCGAATGGGAGACCCGCCTCGGCCAGGCCCTGCTTGTAGCCTTCGAAGCGCTGGGCGGCCTCGGGCGCCTCCCCCGCGCCGAGGAAGGCGATGCGCTTGCGGCCGGCGGCGGCTAGGTGCGCGACGGCCAGGCGCCCGCCCTGGACGTTGTCGCTGCCGACGGCGCAATAGCGCTGGCCCGGCTGTTGGGCGCCCCAGACCACCATGGGCTTGTAGGTGTCGGCGACCAGGTTCAGCGTCTCGTGCTGGGTGCTCTGGCCAATCAGGACGAGGCCGTCGGCGCGGTGCGACTGGATGATGCGGTCCAGCCAGCCGGGCTCGGTGACGGTGACCTTGTTCAGCAGGACGGAATAGTCGCGGCGGGTGATCTCGTCGGCCAGCCGTCCGAACATCTCCAGGAAGAACGGGTCGGAGATCATCTGCCCAGCCTCGTGGGCCAGAGGGATGATGACGCCGATGGTGTCGGTTTTACGCAGGCGCAAGGATCGCGCCGACTGGTTGACGACATAGCCGTGGGTCTGGGCGATCTCGACGATCTGGTCGCGCAGCGTCTTGGGGATCAGCGGATTGCCGGCCAGGGCGCGTGACACCGTCGAGATCGACACGCCAGCCATACGGGCGATGTCGGCCATCTTCAGCCGTGCGCGTTCAGGGACCTCGGCGAGCTCGGGGCTATCCATGGGCAGACAATAGAACCTTGCGGATGCACGAAAAGCCCCACTGGCGTCGCACTACTCCGGGTCGAGTCCGTCCGGGCGACGCCGTCGAAGGCGTATGTCACCCAGCTAGACCATACCGGTAAACCGCCGCTGAGCGCTTATGGTTACGCTTGGAGAACGATGTTCGCCATGAGTCTCAGTTCGCGGGAACGATCAGCGGTTCATGACCTTGATGATCCGCTTGGACGAGGGCCGCCCGGCCAGGCCCTGATCCGGAGAATAGGTGACGGTCAGGGAGCCGTCCTTCAGGGTCGCGGCCGGCTTGTGGCCCTCGGCCAGCAGGACGCGGAAGACCTTGGAAATGAGCGAGCGGTCGCCCTTGCGGGCCATGCGCTCGAAGGCCTCGGCCACCACGGTGGCGGAATCGGCGGCCAGGACCGAGGTCTCGGGCCGCACATCCTCGACGGTCGAGAACTCGATGTCGCGTTGCGCCGCGCGACTGGCGCGGGCCGTGGCGATGCGCACCCGCTGGACGAACACGCTGAACGACATGAGCGCGGGCGGCTGGATCGACGAGGCTCGGCCTGACAGCGCCGCGGCCGCGCCCATCGGGGCGTCGTCCGTGAACAGGATCACCCCGCCCAGCTTGGTCACCCGCAGCACGGGCTCGCCGAGATCGTTGCGGTAGATGACATCGCCGCGCGACGCGGGCTGGGCAGACAGCACCCAGACCTCGGCGCTGTTGTCGAACTTCATCAGCGGCTGGGGAGCGGCCTGGTCGAAGATGAAGGCGCCGCCGCTTTCGGAGACATAGCGCCCGACCGGCGGGGCGGCGACGCGGCGGGCCTCGGCCGGCCCCTTGTGGCCAAGCAGAGCATCCCGCAGCGAGTGCAGTTGCTGGGCGTTCGCGGACGCCGTCATGACCATCAGAGTCGCGATCGTCAGGGACATGCGCGTCCCCAGATGAGCCAACTCCGCCTTACAGAATTTCATGCGATCCGTACTGCCCGCCGACTGGGGCGAATCTTGGACGCGTTAACGTCCAAACCCCGAAGCCGGCGGCATGAGGCCCAACCGCAACAGTCAGCGTCAAGCTCCGGCTTCGAGAGACGTGGACCAGGCCCGCGTCAGGCCATGTATTGACCGCCGTTGAGGCTGAGCGTGGCGCCCGTGACGAAACCCGCGCGCTCGCCCGACAGGAACGAGACCATGTCGGCGATCTCCTCGCCCTTGCCCAGGCGGCCGACGGGGATGCCGGCGATGATCTGGGCCAGCACGTTCTCCGGCACCGCCGCCACCATCTCGGTGTCGATATAGCCGGGGCAGATCACGTTGACGGTGACGCCCTTCTTGGCGTTCTCCAGGGCCAGGGCCTTGGTGAAGCCGATCAGGCCGGCCTTGGCGGCCGAATAGTTGGTCTGGCCCATCTGGCCCTTCTGGCCGTTGATCGAGCTGATGTTGACGATGCGCCCCCAGCCGCGGTCGCGCATGCCCTCGATCACCGGGCGGGTCATGTTGAAGGCCGAGTCCATGTTGACCCGGATCACTTCGGACCACTGCTCGTAGGTCATCTTGTGCAGCATGCCGTCGCGGGTGATGCCGGCGTTGTTGATCAGAATGTCAACCGGGCCGAGCTCGGCCTCCACCGTCTTCACGGCGGCGGCGCAATCCTCGAAGGAGCCGACATTGCCCTTCACCACCATGACGCCCAGCGACTTGGCGCACGCCGCGGCGGCCTCTTCGTTGCCGGAATAGCCCGCCGCCACCTTGTGGCCGTCGGCGACCAATCGCTCGCAGATCGCCCGGCCGATTCCGCGGGTGCCGCCCGTCACGAAAGCCACTCTGGTCATCTGATCTCTCCCGAACGCAGTTTTCTTATGGTTCGCGTGATCCGCGCGCCTCAGCAAGAGGAAGCGCGCGGATCACGGCTCAGGTTGCGCGACGTTTTCGAGTCAGTCGATGGCTTTGAGGGCCGACCTCAGACGGCCTCGACGCACATGGCCACGCCCATGCCGCCGCCGATGCAGAGAGTGGCCAGGCCCTTCTTGGCGCCCGAACGCTTCATCTCGTGCAGCAGGGTGGTCAGGATCCGCGCGCCCGAGGCGCCGATCGGGTGGCCGATGGCGATGGCGCCGCCGTTGACATTGACCTTGGCCGGGTCAAGGCCCAGCTCGCGGACGACGCACAGCGACTGCGCGGCGAAGGCTTCGTTGCTTTCCACCAGATCGAGGTCGGCGACGGTCCAGCCAGCCTTTTCCAGCGCCTTTTTCGAGGCCGGGATCGGACCCGTGCCCATGATCTCCGGCTCGACGCCGGCATTGGCCCACGACGCGATGCGCGCCAGGGGCTTGAGACCGCGCCTGGCGGCTTCGTCGGCGCTCATCAGCACGAGGGCGGCGGCGCCGTCATTGAGACCCGAGGCGTTGGCGGCGGTGACCGAGCCTTCCTTGTTGAACACCGGCTTGAGGCCCTGGACGCTTTCCAGCGTCGCGCCATGGCGGATGAATTCGTCCTTGTCGACGATCGTGTCGCCCTTGCGGCCCTTGATGGTGACCGGAACGATCTCGGCGTCGAACTTGCCGGCCTTCTGGGCGGCCTCGGCCTTGTTCTGACTGGCGACGGCGAAGACGTCCTGGTCCTGGCGGGTGATCTGCCAGCGGTTGGCGATGTTCTCGGCCGTCTGACCCATGTGGTAGCCGTGGAAGGCGTCCCACAGGCCGTCCTTGATCATGGTGTCGACGAACGACAGGTCGCCCATCTTCTGGCCATTGCGCAGGTTCTGGGCGTGGGGCGCCTGGCTCATGCTTTCCTGGCCGCCGGCCACGACGATCTTGGCGTCGCCGGCCGCGATCTGCTGGGCCGCCAGGGCCACGGCGCGCAGGCCCGAGCCGCACAGCTGGTTCAGGCTCCAGGCCGGGCTCTCGACCGGGATCCCGGCATTGACCGAGGCCTGGCGGGCGGGACCCTGACCGGCGGCGGCCTGCAGCACCTGACCCAGGATCACCTCGTCGACATCGGCGGGAGCGATGCCGGCCCGCTCGACGGCGGCCTGGATCGCGATCTTGCCCAGGTCCGAAGCGGGCAGGCTGGACAGCGCCCCGTTGAACGAACCGACCGGCGTGCGCGCGGCGGAGACGATGACGATGTCGCTCATGGATAGGCTCCCGTGACGGTTCTGACGTGGCGCCTTCGCGGTTGCGGCGCCCGTGCTTTTGCGATGCAACATCCAGCATGCACATCGCGACGGCGTTCGTCACGGGCACATTTTCACGGCTTGGCGACAGCTCCAAGTCATCAGACCACTGGCGCCTCGCCTTTGCATTAGCGATAGTGCGGTGCGAGAAGCGGGCCTAACCGCTACCTTAGGGAACGAAATGTCCGAGAACCCTGAAAAAGGCGAAAAGACCGCCGGCGCCGAAAAGGCGGCCGGCCAGCGCGTCATCATCAAGAAGTACGCCAACCGTCGCCTCTACAACACGGCCTCGTCGTCCTACGTGACCCTCGAACACCTGTCGGACATGGTGAAGGAAGGCGTCGACTTCGTGGTCTACGACGCCAAGACCAATGACGACATCACCCGTTCGGTCCTGACCCAGATCATCTTCGAGGAAGAGAACCGCGGCGGCGGCCAGAACCTGCTGCCCATCCAGTTCCTGCGCCAGCTGATCGGCTTCTACGGCAACTCGATGCAGGCCTTCCTGCCGTCGTACCTGGAAATGTCGCTGGAGAGCTTCTCCAAGCAGCAGGAGCGCATGCGCGGCCAGTTCGCGGGCCTGGCGCCCGGCAAGATCCCCGGCATGGGCGTCTATGAAGAGCAGATCCGCCAGAACATGGCCCTGTTCGACCGGGCCATGAAGATGTTCTCGCCGTTCGCCTATGTGCGTCCGGAGGACGGCGGCGCCGCACCCGCCGAACCTCAGCCGGCGCCGTCGCCCGCCCCGGCTGGCGACGACTCCCTGGCCGACCTGAAACGCCAGATGGAGGCGATGCAGGCGCAGCTGGCCAAGCTGGCGAACAAGTCCTAACCCACGCCTTAACCAAGACGCTCCAGCCGTTCTTAACCGTCCGGCTTCTAAGCTCTTCACCATGAGCGGCCCGATCGATCCTCTTCGACGCCCTGGTCCCGCGCCTCGCGCCTTGCCGGCGCCGCGCGATGGCGAGCGTCCTGAGACCGAAGAAGAGGTCGTGTTCGTCGTGGAGGAAGACGCCCCCCCACCGCGTCAGGAACCCCCGCCGCGCCGCGGAGGCTTCGCCGCCTTCGCCGCGCAGGTCATGGGCCAGCCTGGACAGAAACGCGGCCTGCGCGGTGGGCAGGAAGTGCTGGATACGGCCAGATCGACCTATCTCGGGACGGAATATTCCGGCCCGGCCGATCGCCGTCCCCCGACGGGCCTGCTGAAGAAGACCAAGATCTAGCCTTTCAGACGCGCCAGCTCCGCCTCGAGCGCGGCGACCCGCGCCTCCAACGCCGCCAGGCGCTGGGCGTCGCTGGCCGGCGGCGGGCGCACCCCGGCGCGAGACGCCGCCTCGGCCGGCGCAACGCCCAAAAGCTCGGCGAACACAGAGACTTCCCGCATCGACAACTCGCGCTGGTCCTTGAAGGCCAGGGTGAGATCAGCCTCGCTCAGGCCAGCGGCGGCGGCCAGGATCGTACGGCTCAGACCACGCTCGGCGAGGCGTTCGTCGTACCAGGCGGCGTCGAAGAAGAGGGCCATCTAGAACCGGGAACCGAAGGGTTGGCGCCCGTCTTGCTTAGTCGTTGGTGAATTCATCGCCCACGGGTCATCAAATGCTGTCCGTCGCCATCCGCATCTTCGACGTCGCCGTCGTGGCCCTGATCTTCACGGCCCTGACCTAGGATCGTCCGAGAGCGCTTACGCGCTCTCCAGCAGCATCATCGTGCCCTGCCCCCCATCGGCGCAGATGCTGACGATGGCGCGCTCGCCCTTGGGACGGGCGGCCAGCTCCTTCACCGCCTGGCTGAGGATCCGCGCCCCGGTGGCCCCGAACGGGTGGCCCAGCGCCAGGGAGCCGCCAAACGGGTTCATGCGCTCACGCGGAAAAGCGCCCATCGGCGCGGTGACGCCAGCCTTCTCCGACAGGAACTTGGCGCTCTCCCACGCCGCGATGTGCGACAGCACCTGGGCGGCGAAGGCCTCGTGGATCTCCCACAGGCCGACATCGGCATAGGTCATGCCGTTGCGGACCAGCATGCGCGGCACGCCATAGGCCGGGGCCATCAGCAGGCCCTCGTGTCTCAAGTCGATCGAGGTGACCTCGTGGTCGACGATCTTCACCTTCGGGGTCTCGGACGGCAGGCGCGCCATGCCCGCCTCGGACCCGACCCAGATCGCCGCCGCCCCATCTGTCAGGGGCGAGGAGTTGCCGGCCGTCAGCGTGCCCTTGCCGCTGGTCTTGTCGAAGGCCGGACCCAGCTTGGCCAGCTTCTCCAGCGTCGAGTCCTTGCGCGGGATGCTGTCGCGCTTGGCGCCGCCGATCGGAATGACCAGGTCGTCGAAGAAGCCCGCCTCCCAGCCCTTCACCGCGCCCTGGTGGCTGGCGAAGGCGATGGCGTCCTGGTCCGCGCGGGTCAGGCCCCATTCCTTGGCGGTGATCTCGGTGTGCTCGCCCATGGACAGCCCCGTGACCCGGTTGGCGACCTTGGGGATGAAGAGCTTCACGTCCTTCAGGTTCAGCGCGCCCAGGGCCGCCAGTCGCTGCTGGCCGGTCTTGGCGCCCTGGAACTTGCGGATCCAGTCCGACAGCGCGACCGACAGGCCGATCTGCACCCGGCTCATGCTCTCGACGCCGCCGACCAGGGCGAGGTCGCGGCCGCGCCCGTCGATCATGCCAGCCGCCTCGATCGCGCCGATCATGCTGGTCGAGCAAGCCATGATGGTCGAGAAGGCCGGGATGGTCGGGTCGGCGCCGGCGTCCAGCAGCACTTCGCGCGCCAGGTTGCTCCAGGTCAGGTTCGGAATGACCGTGCCCCAGACCGCGAAGTCGGGCCTCGCGCCTTTTGCCAGCATGGCCTTCACGACCGGCACGGACAGCTCGATCGCATCGTAGGAGGCCAGCGGCCCGTCGACCTTGGCGAAGGGGGTGCGGACGCCCGAGGCGATCCAGACATCGGCTGAGGACTTGGCGGCGACGGGCATGGGACGAACTCCGGAAGGCGCGGAAACCTTGATCTATATGGGGTCGTCACCCCGATCTTGTCGAATACCGCCCTTCGGTTTCTCCTTAGGCGCGGCGACCTATTTGCACGCGGACGCGGGTAGGCTTAATCGGCAGGCATGAGCACCGACTTCTCCCTCGACGACAAGAAGGCCCTCGAACACAGGAAGATCAGGGCCCGCGCCTGGTTCGAAAGCCTGCGCGACCAGATCTGCGCCGAATTCGAACGCCTGGAGGACGAGGCCCCGGCCGATCTCTATCCCGGCGCGCCCGGCCGCTTTACGAAGAAGCCCTGGAACCGCGAGGCTGGCGGCGGCGGCGTCATGGGCATGATGTACGGTCGCCTGTTCGAGAAGGTCGGCGTCCACGTCTCCACGGTGCACGGGACCTTCACGCCCGAGATGGCTAAGAACATGCCCGGTGCGGCCGACGATCCCCGGTTCTTCGCCAGCGGGATCAGCCTCATCGCGCACATGACCAATCCGCGCGTGCCGGCCGTGCACATGAACACCCGCTTCATCGCCACGACGACCAGTTGGTTCGGCGGCGGCGGGGATCTTACCCCCCTGCTCGGCTATCAGCGCCAGCAGGATTTCCCGGACGCCATCGACTTCCACGCCGCCTACCAGCGCGCTTGCGACAAGCACGATCCGGAGTGGCACGCCAAGTACAAGGCCTGGTGCGACGAATACTTCTTCCTGCCGCATCGCAACGAGCCGCGCGGCATCGGCGGCATCTTCTACGACCACCACGACAGCGGCGACTGGGACCGGGACTTCGCCTTCACCCAGGACGTCGGCCGGGCGTTCCTGGAAATCTATCCGCGGTTGGTCCGCCGCCGGATGGGCGAGGCCTGGACGGCGGACGAGCGCGAGCAGCAGCTGGTCCAGCGCGGCCGCTATGTCGAGTTCAACCTGCTCTACGATCGGGGCACCATGTTCGGACTCAAGACCGGCGGCAATGTCGAGTCGATCCTCAGCTCGATGCCGCCGGCCGTGAAGTGGCCTTAGGACGTCTTTGAACCCTTCGCTCGGGCGTGCGTCCGCCGCTTCACGCGGCGCGGCCGCTGAAGGTGTTGGGGAGGCGACGGAGCGGCCGGGCGAACCCGGGGACCGTAGGGTTTGTTTGTGTTTCGGCTCGCAGACCGCTCCGCCAGGTTGTTCTTGCCCGTGAGGATGGGGGGCGTGAGCGTATTTCAGCTCGGGACCCCATTTGCCCCCGGACGGGCGCGGATCAAGTCGATCGGCTACATCCGTCTCGACCCCGACGATCCACGATAGGCGGCTTGTACGATCACCGCCCTGTCGCTCCGCTGATGGCTTGAACCCCGGAGACTGCCCGTTCGCCAACCGATCCGCCTAAAGAGTACGGAGGGGGCGACTTTCGAATCTCTGGGAACCGCCAGCGGCCCCGCTCAACCTACCCCCGCCGCCGTTTTGGGCCGGATCCAAACGCCCTCCCCCGCGACGGGGACAGCTCTGAGTATGCGGCGGTGCTGAACGCCGATGATGCAGGGGTGCGAAAAAGTGGGAAGCGGTTGATTTCGTGGGGGTCTGTGTCGCGAACGCCGGGGATAGAGCGCGCTCAATCCCCTCTCTCTTTGAGAGAGGGCGGGGCCCACGCCTGCGGCGTGGGAGGGTGAGAGGTTACACCCTCTCCGGACAAGGCAGTGACGAAACGCGCGTCGGAACGGCCTGGGCGTCAACGGCCACCCGTGAAACCTCTCACCCTCCCACCGCTACGCGGCGGGCCCCGCCCTCTCTCAAAGAGAGAGGGTTTCGGTGTGCGCGGCCTCTTCCCGTCCAAGCCGCCTTCCGCCCCGGAAGAGCGCGCCCCTCACATCTCACGGCGAGACGATCGCAGGGCTGTCCAGGTCACTCAAGGACCGCTCTCCGAGCGGCCGCGCGCGGCGGCGAAGCCGTCCTTGACTAACCTGGACAGCCCTGCACGCTGCAGCCTCCAAGAGATGAAAGGCTCGCCCCGACCAAGGTCGGCTTCCGACCGAGGCTGTGTAAAAACCCGCTGACGGCCGCAGCATGGCCAGACGGGGCGAGCGCGCGGCGAGGCCGGCGTCAGGCCTGGATCGCCTCCATGAGCGGCGCCACGCCCAGGATGGCGATCACCCGCTTGAGGTTATAGGCCAGAACGTGGAGGCCGATCTCGGTCTTCACATTGGGAAGGCGCTTCATCAGGAAGTGTGTGGATCCCATCCAGGCCTTGATCGTGCCGAAGGGGTGCTCGACGGTCCGCCTTCGCTGGCGCATGGCGCCGGGCGTCAGGTCCATCCGCCTTTGCATGGCGTCGATGACCGCCTCGTGCTCCCAGCGGGTCACCCGTCGGGTGATGCTCGGCGTGCACTGGGGCTTGAGCGCGCAGCTCTGGCAACTGAAGTGATCCCAGTACCGGTGCAGCGTCATGCCGTTCTCGACATTGGTCATGTGGCGCGGCAGCAGCGCGCCCGAGGGGCAACGGTAGACGTCCTGGTCAGGCAGATAGACGAAGTCTTGCTTGCCGAACCGGCCATTGGCCTTGGCCCCGGAGGTCAGGGGCCTGGGCACATAGGGCGTGACGCCCAAAGCCTCGCAGGCCAGGATCTCCTCGCCCGAGAAGTAGCCGCGGTCGGCCAGCACCTCCAGTTCGTCGACACCCAGGGCGTCCTTGGCCTGGGCGGCCATGGCCGAGAGTTGCTGGCGATCACTACCGGTCATGACCACGTCGTGGGCGACGATCAGGTGATGCTCAGCGTCTACGACGGACTGGACGTTGTAGCCGACCATTCCGCTGCCGCGTCCCGTGGTGGCCATCGAACGGGCATCGGGATCGGTCAGCGAGACCTGGCCATCCGGCGAGGCCGAGACCTTGGCTTCCATCGACTGGAGCCAGCGCATCTGCTCGCGCAGCCGCTCGACCTTCTCCTTCAGGCGTTCCGATCGCGTCTCGGCGGCCTCGCCCTCCTGACGATCAGCGGTGTCCAGGTCGCGCAGATAGCCGGCGATGTGCTCGGCCACTTGCTCCAGGCGCTTCTTGAGCTTGTTGGTCGTGAAGTTCTTATCGCGGGTGTTGACCGCCTTGAACTTGCTGCCGTCGATGGCCACCAGGGCCGCGCCGAACAGACCAATCTGGCGGCACAGCACCACGAACTGGGCGCAGGCCGCCTGGATCGCTGGGCCGTTGTCCTTCCTGAAGTCGGCGATGGTCTTGTGGTCGGGCGCCAGCCGGCCCGTCAGCCACATCAGCTCGACATTGCGCCGCGCCTCGCGTTCCAGCCGGCGGCTGGACTGCACCTTGTTCAGGTAGCCGTAGACGTAGAGCTTCAGCAGCATGGCCGGGTGATAGGCCGGACGTCCCGTCGCCGCCGGCATCACTTCGAAGCCCAGCGACGCCAGATCCAGCTCGTCGACGAAGACATCGACCACACGCACCGGGTTCTCCTCGGCCACGTAGTCGTCCAGACATTCGGGAAGCAGCGTTGGCTGCAGGCGGTCGCAACCCTCAACGAAGCGGCTCAACTCCACCTCCTGACAGCTCGTCTGATGTCAGGATTCTAGCTGATTTGCGGGGTTTTCACACAGCCTCGACCCTAGTCGGACGTTCAGCTCAGCATTGTTGCCTCGAATAGATCAAGGCCCCAGCCGATGCCGCATCCCGCGAGGACAGCCATTTGGTCAGAGTCGAGCCAAACGCCCTGCTGTTCGTCAGAGACATAGAAGCCCCCGTAGATCGAGATACTTGCGGGCCTGATCGTCTTGGCCAGCTCGACGAAGAGGTGTTCGCGCCCTTTGAGTTGACCGATCAGCTTGGCGATGGCGTTTGCGTGCTCGCGGCCATCGACGAGCGGAGCGGCATTCAGTTCCAGCCGCCACATGTTGAAATCATGTAGCCGCCCACTTGGCCGGGGCTCACCACGCATTGCGACTGATGTCGGCGCAAGATCAAGGATTTCGGTGACCGCGTCAGGATGAGCATCGAAGCGGGCAATCGTTAGGGCGAGCATGGCGCCATACTTGTCACTTCACGCCGAGATACGAAAGTCCGACATCCACCCCTCTCTGACTTTCGCGATGTCCGCTTGCGGGCCAAAGGTCCAATGTCCGGTTTCGGGCGGCGGCCTGATTTCCGCTCCCCCCATCGCGGACAATCCAAGCAACCGCTTTGCCCAAGGCGCTTCTACGCGGGCTTAGGACATTTCGCCCCGGTGTCGATCCACGCCTTGATCAGCTCGCCGAACTGGGTCTGCGTGCCGGGGGCCGGGACGCGGCCCGCGCCGGGGTTCCAGGCCCAGCCGACCAGGTGATCCTCGGCCATGTGGTGGTGCAGCTCGGCCATCGACTTGCCGCCGTTGGTCGAGGGATTCTTGATCTGGGCGCAGATCTGGCCCAGCGACTTGCCCTGCCAGGCCATCTCGGCCGGGGCCAGGGCCCATTTCGGATCGCCGGGAATGCTCTTGATGTCCGCGCCCCAGGTTGGGACGTTGGCCTGCATATGGCACGAGAAGCACGGCATGCCGGTCGGGCCATGGCCGCTGTCGCCCGCGACCATCGGAGGGTTATGCGGATGCAGGTCGTCGCCCTGGGTCGGGGCGCGCTGGACCGGGTGGCAGTTCAGGCAGCGCGGGCTCTGGATCACCTTGCCGGCTTCCTGGAACAAGGCGACCGACCGCGCGGCCGGGTCCTTGATCGACTGGAAGCTGGCGGCGGTCTTCAGGTCAACGGGCGTCGGCTTGGCCGCCTGAGTTTCAGGCGCGGCCTGGACGCTGGCGACGACCGCGCCGGCGGCGGCCAGGGTTCCGGCCAGGATCACGACGGTAGCGATACGCATGGACGGACCTCTCGGATTTCACCGACGGACCAACGCGCCAGCTTAGCCTTGGGTTTCCTGCTTCAGGAATTGCCCGATCCATTGGGCCATTCGCAAGGCGTCATTGTCGGCCGACAGACTGGCGATCGCCGCGTCGGCCTGCTCGTCGGTGAACCGTGTGCCGCGCCGCGCCTCGATCAGCGCCTTGGCGTAGGCCGGCGAGAACTCGGGGTGGAACTGCATCGAGATCGCCTTGGCGTCGTCATAGGCCAGAATGCCGTAGGGCGTGAACGCGCTGCCGGCCAGCACTCGCGCGCCAGGCGGCAGGGCGGTCACCTGGTCCTGATGCGAGCCGGGCACGGCGACGTGTGGCGCGTCATCCATCCAGGCTTCGCGATCGGAGACCTCATAGGCCTGGAGCCCCACGCCCCAGCCCCTGTCGGACTTCTCGGCCTTGCCGCCGAACGCCTCGGCCATGATCTGATGGCCGAAGCACACCCCGACCAGCGGCTGCTCGCCCTTGGCCTCGCGCAGAAACGCCTTCAGCGGCTCGATCCAGGGCAGCGGATCATAGACCCCGGCCGCCGAGCCGGTGATGACATAGGCGTCGTTCTCGGCCGGATTCTCGGGCAGTTCGCCCTTCTGGACATCGTAGACGCGGTAGCTGTGCTCGGGCCCCAGCAGCGCCTCGAACATCGCCGAATAGCTGCCGTGGGTCTCCGCGAGGTCGCCGGGCGGATTGCCGGTCTCGAGCAGGCCGATCTTCAAGACACCCTCCTAGTAAACCATGCCCTGCGCGACGGCCTTCAGCCGCTCGATGGCGCTGAACTTGTCCTCGATGAAGTCCTGGTCGATCCACCAGATCTCGATCTCGCGCATCACCTCGCCGACCATCGGGCCCTTGGGCACCCCGGCCTGCATGATCTCGTCGCCCGACAGCGGGAAGGCCGGCGGGCTCCAGGTCTCGGCCAGGGCCAGCAGGGCCCGCCATTGTGGCGCCGTCGAGTCGCGGCCTGAACCGGCCCAGGCCAGCTTGATCCGGTCGCTGAACGCCCGGACGCCCAGGCCATAGACGGCGCGGCGCGCCTCGCGCGGGCTCATCCACGAAACAATACGGGGGCTCTTGCCGACGGCGTCGACGATCCGGTCGCGGACATTGTTGGGCAGGCGCAGGCGCTCGGCCAGGTCGGCGGCCTGCTTGGGGTCGTCCGGAATCAGGGCCGCCAGGCGCAGGTCGGGGTCGTTCTCGAACAATTGCTCGGTCTCGATGGCGACCAGGGCCTCGAAGCGGGCCAGGGACTTCACCTGCGGCAGGATCGAGGACAGCACGCTGGTCGCCGCCATCAGGCGCAAAGCCGGGCGCGGATCCTCCGCGGCCAGCATCTTCATCAGTTCCTTCTGGGTGCGCTCGGCGGCGCGGCCCGAGACCATGCCCTTCAGCGCCTTGCAGGCGGCCAGGGCCTTCTGGTCGGCGTCGCCCTTGCCGTACCAGGCCTGGAACCGGAAGAAGCGCAGGATGCGCAGATAGTCCTCGCGGATGCGGGTCATCGGGTCGCCGACGAACACCACGCGGCCCTCGTGGGCGTCCTTGATCCCCTCGCCGGTCGGGTCATAGACCCGGCCTTCGAGATCGGCGTAGAGGGCGTTGAAGCGGAAATCGCGGCGCTCGGCGTCCTGGCCCCAGTCCTGGGTGAAGGCCACCACCGCCCGGCGGCCGTCGGTCGAGACGTCCTTGCGCAGGGTGGTGATCTCATAGGGCCGGCCACCCGAAAGGGCGGTGATGGTGCCGTGGTCGACGCCGGTCGGGATGGCGCGCAGGCCCGCCTGTTCCAGGGCGTCGATGATCAGGTCCGGCGTCAGGGTGGTGGCGATGTCGATGTCATCGATGGCCTTGCCCATCACGGCGTTGCGCACGCAGCCGCCGACGAAGCGGGCGCAGCCGGGATACCCGCGCGCCTCCAGGGCCGCGAAGACCGCCTTTGTCTCGGATAGCGCCATCCACGGCTGAACGCCGATCGATTCACTGCTCAACGCCGAACTCCCACAAGTACGCGTCTTGGCCCCTTGAAACGGGGCGACATTGTTAGGCCAGGAGACCCCGGCTTCACCAGATGCGATACACCCTATTCGGAGGGTGTCCGTTCGCTTTCGTCGTAAAGCGCCTCGTACAGCGACCGCAGCATGCCGGCCGTCGCCCCCCAGATGAACCGATCGTTCCAGGGCATCGCATAGAAATGACGTCGCGCCCCGTCCGGCGCCTCACGCGACTGGCGCTGATGGTTGACCGGATCCATCAGGAAGGCGAACGGCGTCTCGAAGACGTCGGCCACTTCCTCGGGGCTGGCCACGAAGGTCGCCTTCGGATCGATGAAGCCGACCACCGGCGTCACATGAAAGCCGGTCACCGTCTGGTAGCCGTGCAGCAGGCCGACCACCGTCACCAGCGCCGGATCGAGGTTCACCTCTTCCCGCGCCTCGCGCAGGGCCGTCTGCCAAGGCGTCTCGCCCGGATCGCAGCGTCCTCCGGGGAAGGCGATCTGACCGGTGTGGCTGCGCAGGGTGTCGGAACGGCGGGTCAGCAGGACCGTCAGTCCGTCCTCGTGTTCAATCAGTCCCACCAGCACCGCGGCCGGACGCAGGGCGTGCGGGTTGTCGGCCCTCAAGCCCGGATTGAGGTCGTAGTCGGACTTCTTCGGATTGGCGAGGCTGGGATCGTAGTCCGAGATCGGATGCAGGCGGGCGGTGATCCAGGCGCGGCGCTCTTCCCGCGTCATGTCGGGGTGCGTCATGCCGGGACGGCTCCCGGCGGCGCGATCGGGAAGAACGCGCCGTTCGAGTTGACGCCCCAGACGCCGTCCCGCTCGCGCGCCATCTCGGCCAGCTCGTAGAACACCGGCCGGGCGATCAGCGCCTCCAGGCCGCGCCGGACGTGGACGTAGGGGCGCGGCTCGCCGGTCTCCGGATCGATCTCGACGCGGATCGCATTGTCCGGCCCCGCCTCGACCGTGTCGCCGACATTGGTCTGGAAGACCAGCGCCTCGCCCTCACGATCGACCCGCGTGGCGATGAACGGCGCGTCCTCGACCGTGATCCTCATCTTCTCGACGGGCGTGACCAGGTGATAGCCGTCCGGATCGAGCCGCAGCACGGTCGAGAACAACCGCACCAGGGCCTCGCGGCCGATCGGCGTGCCCTCATGAAACCAGACCCCGTCCTTGCGGATGCGAATGTCGATCTCGCCGCAGTGCTCGGGATGCCACAGGTGCACCGGCGGCAGGCCGCGAGCGCCCGCCGCTTTCGCGGCCAGGGCGACGCCTTCCAAGCCTGGCTTCGGAGCATCGGTCATCACCGATCAGTTAGGCCGTATGGCCTCCCGGCTCAAGCCGAAGCGGCCACTCAACCTCGAGGATCGATCGCGACCAGACCGGCGAGGCCTTCGTCGCCAGCGGCCTTCAGCGGCAGCAGCAGCACGCGACGCTGATCCACCGGGCCAGGCATGACGACGCCGGCCGTGTGGGCGTTGGTGAAGCCGACCCGGCCGAAATAGGGACCATCGCCGACCAGCAGCACCGCGCGCCAGCCGGCGGCGCGAGCGGCTTCGACGGCGCTCTCGACCAGGGCCTGGCCCAGGCCGGCGCTGCGCTCGTCGGGATCAACCGCCAACGGCCCCAGGAAAGCGACCGGCTCGCCGCCGATCGTCACCGGCCACATGCGGCAGCAGCCGACCGGCTGGCCGTCGCGCAGGGCGACGAACGAGCAGCCGGGCAGCAGGGTGTTGCCCTCGCGCAGGCGCTCGGACGACTTGGCGAAACGGCCAGGGCCGAACACCCGGTCGATCAGGTGGGTGACGGCCGCCTCCATCGCCGGGGTCTCATGGACCAGCGGCGGACAGGCGAGCGTGGGGGGGATGGTCTTATGAGCGGAGGTCATCGGCCTTCGGGAAATGCGAAAGGGCGTCGGGGGCTCCCGACGCGAAGGCGCGACCGGGAGGGCGTCAGATCGTGGCGCGTTCGCGCGTCATTCGTCGCAGGCGGGGCATCGCCAAAGTTCCTTACCAAGGATTCGGAGCGTGACTTGATCACGCTCCGTGGCCTCAAAAGATGCGCGCGCTGTAGGGCCAAGCCTTTCTCAGGTCAATAACGTTGCGGTGCGCGAAGCGCGGCCTATGTTGCGGGCCGATGTCCGACCCCGTCTCCTCCGCGCCGCCCGCTCCCGACACCTCTACCCGCGCCCTGTTGCGGGAGCGTGACTTCCTCCTATTCTGGGTGGCGCGTTTCGTCTCCACCCTGGGGGTGCAGATCCAGTCGGTAGCCCTGGGCTGGCAGGTCTACGCCATCGCCCGCCTGACCCATTCGGTCGGGGAGTCGGCCTTCATGGTCAGCATGATCGGCCTGGCGCAGTTCGTGCCGCTGTTCCTGCTGACCCTGGTGGCCGGCGAGAACGCCGACCGCCGGACCCGCAAGCTGATCGTCGCCACCACCCTGTGCCTCGACGCGATCAGCGCCAGCGTGCTGCTGGTCCTGGCGCTGATGGGCTCGCACGCGCTGTGGCCGATCTTCGCCGTCTCGGTGATGTTCGGGGCCAGCCGCGCTTTCCTGTCGCCCGCCAGCAGCGCCATGGGACCGATGCTGGTGCCGCGCCCGCTACTGCCGCGCGCCATCGCCTGGAACTCGCTGTCCTGGCAGGGCGGCTCCATCCTCGGCCCGGCCCTGGGCGGCCTGCTGCTGATCCACTCGCCGGCACTGGCCTTCGGGACCTCGCTGGTCCTCTACCTAGTCGCCGCCCTGCTGGCCCTGGCGATCCGCAAGAACACCAAGCCGGAAACCCAGCCCGGCTCGCGCGTGGAGCTGATCAAGGAAGGCCTGTCCTACGTCTGGAACAACAAGATCGTCTTCGGCTCGATCTCGCTCGATCTGTTCGCGGTGATCCTGGGCGGAGCCACGGCCTTGCTGCCGGTGTTCGCCAAGGACGTACTGCATATCGGCCCCGGCGGCTTCGGCCTGCTGCGCGCCGCGCCGGCCATCGGCGCGTCCTTGGTCGGCATTTACCTGGCCAGCAATCCGATCCGCCGCAACGCCGGCAAGATCATGTTCGCGGGGGTGGCCGTGTTCGGCTTGGCGACGGCGGTGTTCGGCCTTTCCAAGCTGGAATGGCTGTCGGTTGGGGCCCTGGCCGTGCTGGGCGGGGCCGACATGCTGTCGGTCTATGTCCGCCAGACCCTGGTGCAGATCGTCACCCCGGACGCCATGCGCGGCCGGGTCGCCGCCGTGTCGGGCGTGTTCATCAGCGCCTCCAACGAACTGGGCGAGGTCGAGAGCGGGGCCATGGCCTGGCTGCTCGGTCCGATCGGGGCGGCGGTGTTCGGCGGCGTCGGAGCCATGGCGGTCACCGCCCTGTGGGCCTTCCTGTTCCCCGACCTGCGCAAGGCCGACCGGCTGGAATAGAACCTAAAGCCCCGCCAGCCTTCTGATCCCGTCGCCGGTCAGGCGGCGGATGATCCACTCGTCCATCGCGGCCGCGCCGAGGCTGTCATAGAAGGCGATCGAGGGGGCGTTCCAGTCGAGGACCGTCCACTCCAGGCGGCCCAGCCCCTCGTCGACGCAGCGCTTGGCGAGGTTGGCCAGCAGCGCCTTGCCCGCGCCCGAGCCGCGCGCGGAAGGCCGTACGAACAGATCCTCCAGATAGATCCCGTGCCGACCGACGAAGGTCGAGTAGTTATAGAACCACAGGGCGAAGCCGACCGGCTGGCCGTCGATCTCGGCGATGTCGGCGAAGACGCGCGGGTTGTCGCCGAACAGGGCGGCGGCCGTGTCGCTTTCGCAGGCCTGGACCGTATCCAGCAGCTTCTCATAGTCGGCCAGATCGAGGATGAACTGGTGGATCAGGCCCGCGTCGGCGGGTGTGGCGGCACGGATGGATACGGGCATGGCGGTCTCGGCGGCCTATAGGGACTTCGTTCTGGAGCAACTGGCCCCACTGGGCCAGATCACCGCGCGCCGCATGTTCGGCGGAGTCGGCGTCTATGCGAACGGCCTGTTCTTCGCCCTGATCGATGACGACACCCTCTACCTCAAGGGCGACGATGCGCTGAAGGTCGAGTTCGAAGCCGCCGGCTCCCACGCCTTCGACCCGTTCGGCGAGGGCAAGCCGATGGCCTATTGGGCGGCGCCGGCCGAGGCGCTGGACGACCAGGACATCCTGCTGGCGTGGTCGCGCAAGTCGCTGGCGGTCGCGGCGAAAGCAGCGACCTCCAAGAAAAAACGCTAGCCGATCTTCACCCCCGGCGGCGGTTCGCTGCTCTCCGGCACGAAGAAATCCGGCATCAGGGTCGCGGCCGGATCGACCTTGTACTGGTCGAAGTCGCGGACGCCCTCGCCATAAAGGAAGGTGTCGTCGATCAGGAAATTCCCCGAGAACTCCCGCGACGGCTTGGTGAAGATCGCGTGGGCGGCGTCGGCCATGATCTCGACCGTCCGACAGTGCTTGAGCCCCTCGTCGCCGGCCAGGGCGAACTGGATGGCGGCGGTGGCGATGCCGGTGCGCGGCCACAGGGCGTTGAAGGCGATGCCCTCGCTCTTGAACTCCTCGGCCATGCCCAGAACGCACATCGACATGCCGAACTTGGCCATGGTGTAGGCCACGTGCGAGCCGAACCAGCGCGGCGACATGTCCAGCGGCGGCGACAGCATCAAGACGTGCGGATTCTCGGCCTTTTTCAGATAGGGGATGCAGGCCTTGGAGGTGACGAACGTGCCGCGCGTATTGATCTGGTGCATCAGGTCGTAGCGCTTCATGTCGGTCGACAGCACGCCAGTCAGCGATATCGCTGACGCGTTGTTGACGCAGATGTCGATGCCGCCGAACTGGGCGACGGCCTTCTCGACCGCCTCCTGGACATTGGCCTCTTCGCGCACGTCGACGACCAGCGGCAGGGCCTTGCCGCCGGCGTCCTCGATCGCCTTGGCGGCGGTGTAGATGGTGCCGGGCAGTTTCGGATGCGCCTCGGCCGTCTTGGCGGCGATGACGATATTGGCGCCGTCCCGCGCCGCCCGCAGGGCGATGGCCAGGCCGATGCCGCGCGAGGCGCCGGTGACGAACAGGGTCTTGCCCCGAAGACTCTTGGCTTGGCTCATGCGGATTCTCCACGCGCTTTGATCAGGTCGACGCCGGCGACGATGAAACCGAGCATGAAGCTCATCTTCGCCACGTGCGCGACGGGACCGTGATCCTTCAGGGCCACCCCGACAAGGCCGATGACGAGCGCGGCGATCCACAGGCCGGCCGGGATGCGAAAGGCTTTCGCCCTCAGAAGGTCGAGAGCCCAGACCCCCATGCCGATCGACCAGACGCTGGAGGCGATCATGTAAGAGGCCTCCCCGAACATCTTGGCCGACGAGGTCCGCACCAGCATCACGCCCAGCAGCGCCATGACAAACCCGGCCAAGCCCAGAAGGCTCGCGGTGCGCCGGCTCGCCGACCAGACACCCAGTATGCCGAAGGTCAGCAGCAAGTCGATGGCGACATAGACCAGGTGCGGCCGCGGCTCGATCAGATGCGGATAGATGACGAACGGCGCGATGACGTCGATCACCGCGCCGACGATCGTGGAGATCCCGGCCAGACGCAGGACGGACCGGTCGTCCATCAGACGCCGGCGCCCGCGGTCTTCACCGACAGGTCCCACAGCCGCTCGGCCGCGTCGGGGTCGAGCGCATGGGGCATCACGCCGTTCCAGGGGCGCTCCTGGCTCCACGGAACGGCCTGATTGCAGTCTTCCAGATAGAGCCCGCCGACGTCGTCCAGCTCATCGCCGACCGCGGCCCAGACGCTGGTGGCCGCGCCCTGCTCTGTGCTCTTGAAGCCCTCGCGCGGCTTGTCGTTCTCGTCCAGCCAGCCCATGGCCCGTTGCTCTTCGATCGACATGTGCCGCTGCAGCGGGGTCATGATGCCGCCCGGCATGACGGCGTTGGCGTTGACGCCCTGGTCCTTGAACCGCTTGTCGAAGCCGACCGCGAACAGGCTGTTGGCGGTCTTGGCTTGGCCGTAGGATTCCCACTTGTCGTAGTCGCGGTGCTCGTAGTTCGGGTCCTCGAAATTCACCCCGGCGCGGCGGTGGCCGATCGAGGAGAGCGAGACGAGGCGCGATCGGTGGCCCGAGTGCGCGGCGCCGTCGACCAGGTTCGGGGCCAGCAACACCGACAGCAGGAAGTGGCCCAGGTGATTGGTGCCGAACTGCATCTCGAAGCCGTCGGCGGTGCGCATCAGAGGGCTCGCCATGACGCCGGCGTTGTTGATCAGGATGTTCAGCCGGCGATCGCCCCAGCGGTGGGCGAAGTGGCGAATGGCCTCGAGACTGGAAAGGTCCAGCATGCCGAAGCTGACGCGTTTCAGCCCCGCCTCTTCGTTGATCTGGTTGGCGACCTCTTCGCCCAGCTCCGGCTTGCGGGCGGCGATGATCACCTCCGCGCCCGCCAGGGCCAGGGCCCGCGCCGTCTCGACGCCGATGCCGGTGGCCGCGCCGGTGACAATCGCCACCTTGCCCGACAGGTCATGTCCCGCGACGACCTCGCGCGCCGTCGACTTCGCCCCGAAGGGCGAGGTGATCCGTTCCGCCATGCGATCCTCCCAGATCGTGTTGTTATCGGTGGAGCTTAGCCCACCTTCGAGAAATCGGCAGGCCTACGTTCGGCGAAGGCCATGAAGGCTTCGCGGGCCTCGGCCGTCCGCAGGCGGGCGGCGAATTCGGCGCCCTCGGTGTCCATCAGCGCGGCGATCTTCTCGGCGTCGCGCATCAGACGCTTGGTGACCGTCAGGGCGCCCAGCGGCTTCTTGGCCAACTGATCGGCGGCGGCGCGGGCGCGGGCCCGCAGATCGCCTAGCTCGGCCGAGCCGTTGGCGAGGCCCCAAGCCACGGCGGTCGCACCGTCGACCGCCTCTCCCAGGGCGAACATGGCGTAGGCGCGGGCGTGGCCGATGCGGGCCGGCAGCAGCCAGCTGGAGGCGGCCTCGGGCACCAGGGCTAGGTTGACGAACGGCGTGGTCAGGCGCGCGTCGGGCGTCACGAACACGAGGTCGCAGTGCAGCAGCATGGTCGTGCCCAGGCCCACGGCCTGGCCCTGGACGGCCGCGACCAGCGGCCGGGTGGCGTTGGCCAGGGCCTTCAGGAAGCGGAGCACGTGCCGCTCGCCGGTGAAGGCGCCGGTGGCCTGGGCCGCGAAGTCCTGCAGGTCGTTGCCCGCCGTGAAGCTGTCGCCGTCGGCCTGGATGACCACGACACGAACAGCGGCGTCGGTCTCGGCCGCCTCCAGGCTGTCGGCCAGCACGCCGTACATGGCGTTGGAGAGCGCGTTCTTCTTTTGCGGACGCGCCAGGGTGATGGTCATCACGCCGGCGTCGATCTCGACCTTAACCTGGTCGGTCATCTCATCATTCTCCCTTGGGGAATTTGGTCTGCAGACTGGCGAGCCAGCGCGCGACGACGCCGATCTCCTCGTCCGTGAAGCCTTCGGTCAGGTGGGCGTTGACGCCGTCGAGACCCGCCTTGGCGGCCGCGCGGGCGGCGCGGCCCTTGTCGGTCAGGTGCAGGCGCATGGCGCGGCCGTCCTTGGGATCGGCCTGGCGCTCGACCAGTTCGGCGCGGGTCATACGGTCGATCAGACCGGTCATGGCCGAGGGAGCCAGGTCCAGGGCGTCGGCGGCCTCGCCGATCAGCGCCCCGTCCTGCTCACCCAGATAGAACAGCACCCCCGACTGGGCGGCGGTCAGGCCGCCCTTGGCCGCCATCTTGCCCTCGATCCAGCGCTGCACGCGCCGATGGCCGGCGTTGAGCAGGAAGATGAGACGGCGATCAGCGGACACGGACATGCCCGCAGATTATGTTTCGTATGCGAAATGTCAAACGAGCGTTTCTAGTCGGGACTAGAAAAAGCCGCGTACCAGGCCACGCCCTCGCCATCGACCTCGCGTCGGATCTTGCCGCGACCGAGCAGGCAGTTGAGATGCGCCAGCGCCTCGCCCGTCGCCATGCCCAGCAGGTCCGGCCCGATCTGCCTCGCGAACAAGGCGCCGAAGGTGTCGACCACCCGCTTGGGCTCGGCCAGCTTCTTCTCCAGCCGCGCCAAGCCGCGCTCGTGGCCGGAGATCAGGCCGTCGATCCGAGTGTGCAGGCCTTCGAACGGATCGTTGTGGGCGGGGAGGACGATGACGTCGTCCGGCACGGTCGCCTTGACCTTGGCCAGCGACCGCAGCCAGTCGCTCAGAGGATCGGCCTCCGGCTCGGTCGGGAACACCGAGACGTTGGACGAGATGCGCGGCAGCACCTGGTCTCCGGAGATCAGCACATTGAGTTCGGGGCACCACAGGCAGGCGTGGTCGGGCGAGTGTCCCTGCCCCGTCACCACCCGCCAGGTCTTGCCGCCGATGTCGAAGTCCTCACCGTCGGACAGTCGGCGATAGCTGTCGGGCAGGGCGTAGATCGCCTTGCCGAAGCCGCCGAAGCGGGCCTTGTAGTTCTCGATGGCGTCCTCGTCCCAGCCGGCGGCGTGGAAGAACTTCACCCCATCCTCTGGCGCCTCGCGGCCGGTGTCGGCGACCAGCATCCGGCATTGGAAATATTCCAGCCGCGTCATCCACAGCCGGCAGTCGAACTTGCGGGTGATCCAGCCGGCCAGGCCGATATGGTCCGGGTGCAGGTGGGTGACGATCACCCGGGTGACCGGCTTGCCGCCCATGGCGCCGGCGAAGGCGTCGCGCCAGGCCTGGCTGGTCTCGCGGGTCTGGATGCCGGTGTCGACGATCGCCCAGCCCTCGCCGTCGGCTATGGCCCAGACATTGATGAACTGCAGCGAGCCGCCCAGCGGCATGCGTAGCCACAGCACGCCCGGCGCGACCTCGACCGCGCCGCCCGAACCAGCCTCCGGCGCGGTTTCGAACGGATAGACCAGCCGCCCGGCTTTCCGGACGTCCGGCGCCTCGGGCGCCGCTTCTTCCTCAAATCCGTCGCGCATCGTGTTCTCCCCAGGCTCCGTTCAAGCGGCGCTTATCGTTGATCCAACCCATTTTTTGCCCTGAAACCCGGTCATCGTCATGCCTAGGTCGGACGGTATCTTGACCCCTGATACAAGCACGCGCTTATGTCCGCGCGAGGAATCCACCCAGGAGATGTTACCCATGAGGCCTTTCGCGATCGGCCTGTCGGCCGCCCTCGCGGTCGCCATTCTCATTCCGGCCGCCGTCATTTCGGCGCCAAAGGAAGAGAAGGGCAAGCCCGCCGCCATCGACGCCAAGTCGCGCGAGATCGGCAAGAAGGACGCCCCGGCCGTCATCCAGGCCAGCGGCGCCAGCTGCACCGTCTCCGACGCCCGCTTCATGGGCGAGGACAAGAAGGCCGGTGACAAGTACTATGAAGTCGCCTGTAACGAGGGCATGGGCTTCGCGGTCATCGCTAAGAAGGAAGGCGCCCCGCAGCTCTATTCCTGCCTGGAATCGAGCCAGCCGGGTCCTGACGGCAAGGTCGGCGGTCTCGCCTGCCTGCTGCCCGGCAACGCCAACCCGGGCGCTCAACTGGCCCCCTACGTCAAGAAGGCCGGCGTGACCTGCGAGCAGGAAAACGCCCGCGCCATCGGCTCGGGCGCCAAGAACTCGTTCTTCGAAGTCGCCTGTAAGGGCGGCGCGGGCTACATCGTCCAGACGTCGAACCCGATGAGCCTGAACGGCGAAGTCGTCGCCAACAGCTGCCTGCTGTACGAAGAAGGCGGCAATGTCAGCTGCAAGCTGACCAACCGTCAGACCCAGCTGCAGCTGGTCGATGGCCTGAACGCCGCGGCCGGCAACAACTGCGTCATCAAGGACCGCAGCTACGTCCTGAGCACCAAGACCGACAGCTATTACGAAGTCGCCTGCCAGGACGGCAAGGGCTACATGTACCAGCAGACGATGGCCACTGGCGCCTTCGTCAAGTCGATCCCCTGCGCCCAGGCCGGCTTCGTCGGCGGCGGCTGCAAGATGACCGACTCCGTCGCCGCTCAGACCGAGCAGGCCGGCTTCTACAGCAAGCTGTCGGCCAAGGCCGGCTTCCCCTGCGACGTCGAGAAGTACGGCATGCTGCCGAGCGCCGACCCGAAGAAGGAAGTCGTCGAGCTGAAGTGCAAGGGCAACGACGTTGGCGGCATCGCCGTGTTCACCGCCACCGGCGGCACGGTGTTCGACTGCCTGACGGCCGAGCTCAACGGCTATCGCTGCAG
Organism: Caulobacter sp. FV1ye6ST; assembly: GCF_058681225.1. Taxonomy (NCBI): domain Bacteria; kingdom Pseudomonadati; phylum Pseudomonadota; class Alphaproteobacteria; order Caulobacterales; family Caulobacteraceae; genus Caulobacter; species Caulobacter sp. FV1ye6ST. The sequence continues at coordinate 203,943 of NZ_CM178733.1, read as the reverse complement.
CTTCACCAAGAAGGATACGCAGTACGCTCGCCTGAGCCAGGACCTGGTCGGCTTCAACAAGGCCTCGTGCAAGGTTTCGGATGTCCGCATCATGGGCTCGACCGATAACGAAGGCTTCGTCGAAGTCGCCTGCTCGGACGGTCTGCCGGGCTGGGTGCTGGGCTATCCGACGGGCGTCGCCAAGCCGGCGGCCAAGGAGTTCCTCTCCTGCGCCCAGGCCAAGGGCATCGGCGGCGGCTGCAAGCTGCCGACCAACAAGACCAAGAGCTGATCCCAGCCTTTGATCTCTGAATGATTAGGCCCGCCGGAGCGATCCGGCGGGCCTTTTCGTTGCTAAATCGCCGCCTCGATCAGGCGGGGGCCGGGCGCGGCCATCGCCCGGGCGAAGGCGTCGTCGAAGGCCTCGGCGGTCTCGGCGCGCTCGGCCGCCATGCCCATGCCTTGCGCCAGCTTCACCCAGTCGATGCGCGGATCGCCCAGGTCCAGCAGCTTTGAGGCCGCCGGCCCCGGATTGCCGGCCCCGGTGCGGGAGAGCTCGATGCCGAGGATCCGGTAGGCGTGGTTGGCGAAGACCACGACGGTGACGTCCAGCTGCTCGCGGACGATCGTCCACAAGCCCTGCACCGTGTACATGCCCGCCCCGTCGCCGGTCAGGGCCAGCACCTTGCGGTCCGGGCAGGCCACGGCCGCGCCGATCGCCAGCGGGATGCCCTGGCCGATCGCGCCGCCGGTCAGGGACAGCCAGTCGTGAGCCCGGGCGGCCTTGGTCTGGGTGAAGATCGGCAGGCCGGCGGTCACCGCGTCGTCGGAGATCACCGTATCGGCCGGCATGTGCCGCGCGATCGAGGCGCCGATCGCCCAGGCGTCCAGGCGGCCGGTCGGGGCCTCGGGCGCTGCATAGGTCTCGACCGCGCCAGCGGCCGGCGCGCCAATCGCGTCGGCCAGGGCGTTCAGCGCCGCCGCCGCATCGATCTCGCGACCACACAGGGTCTCGACCGAGCAGCCCTCGGGGACCAGCACGCTGGGCCTGTCGGGATAAGCGAAGAAGGCGACCGGGCGCTGGGTAGCGACCAGGACCATCAGGTCGACGCCGTCGAGGTCCTTGAGGGCCTGCTCGCCGAAATAGGGCAGCTTGTCGGGTCGAAAGCGCCCCTCGCCCCGCGCCTGGCGGGCGGTGAAGGTGTCGGTCAGCACGCGGACGCCATGGGCCGCCAGCCGCCCCGCGGCGGCCAGGGCGGCTTCTCCGCAGGCGCCGGAGCCGAGCAGCAGCACCGGCTTCCTGGCGAAGGAAAGCGCCTTGGCGACAGTGTCGATCGCGGTCGGGTCGGGCTCGGCGAAGGCGGGCGGCGTCACCACGGGTCCCTTCACCGTCGCTTCGTTCCAGGCCGCGTCGGCGGGCAGGATCAGGCAGGCGTTGCCGCCCGGCGTTCCGTAGCTAGCGACGATGGCCTCGGCGGCCAGCGGGCCGACGCTGTCGGCGGTCTCGGCCGACTGGACCCAGACCGAATTCGGCGCGGCCAAGGCGGCGATGTCGCTGTTCAGCGGCGCGTCGAAGCCCCGATGATAGGTGGCGTGGTCGCCAATGACATTGACCACCGGGGTGTACGCCCTGCGGGCGTTGTGCAGATTGGCCGCGCCGTTGGCGTAGCCCGGCCCCAGGTGCAGCAGGGTGCAGGCGGGCTTGCCGGCCATGCGGCCATAGCCGTCGGCGGCCCCGGTGGCCACGCCCTCGAACAGGCACAGCACCGAGCGCATGCGCGGCTCGCGGTCCAGGGCCGAGACGAACTGCATTTCACTGGTGCCTGGATTGGCGAAGCAGGCGACGACCCCGTTGTCGGCCAGGGTGGTGATCAGGGCGTCCGCGCCGTTCATGCGTTCCTCCGCTTTTATGCCTCCTGTCTCCGACATTTCGGCTAGGCCGCCAACCCGGTTGCGCATCGGGCGATCCCCATTGCAGTCTGATCGGCAAAATCGGGGGGGAAACGGGCCATGCCTGGGATGAGCGCGGCCGCGCGGTGGACGCTAATCGCGTCCGTGATCGCCGGCGTCAGCTATGTCGCGACCTGGGGCCTGGCCCTTCCGCCGGGCGTCGAGACCGCCTGGAAGGGCGCCGGCGTGGCGCTGCTGGCGGTCCATGCGGCGCTGCGGGCCAGGAGCCTGGACGGCTGGCTGCTGACGGCGATCATGGCGTTCGGCGCGGGCGGCGACGTGCTGCTGGAGACCCATGGCCTTACCGTCGGGGCGGTGTCGTTCCTGCTGGGCCATGTGGTAGCCAGCGTCCTCTATCCGCGACATCGCAAGCCGGGCTCCTTCATCCCTCTGGCCCTCATCCCGGTCGTGGTCGGGATCGCCTATCTGTTGCCGCATGATCGATCCGGAGCCTCGGGCATCGCGCTGTACAGCCTGTTCCTGGCGGTGATGGCCGCCACGGCGCTGATGAGCCGCTTCCCGCTGAAGACCGTGGGCCTGGGCGCGCTGATGTTCGTGGTCTCGGATCTCCTGATCTTCGGCCGGCTGGGGCCGCTGCCGGACAACCTGGCCACCGGCCTGGCGGTCTGGGGTCTCTACTATTTCGGCCAACTGTTGATCTGTGTGGGCGTGGCTAAAGAACTAGAACCTCGTCATCCGGCGGCGTAGCGAACAGCCGCTCCAGCTCCTTCGGCCGCCGATCGCGCGCCATCGCCTGGTTGATGTAGCCCTTGTCGGTCAGCTCGCCGCTGGCCGCGTCGGGGGCGCCGTCCAGGATCAGCGCGCGCAGCACCTTGCCGCCGCCGCCCTTGGCCGCCGCGTTCATCCGCGTAAGGCCGTCGGTGATCGCCGTCCGCACCGCTGCCGCGTCACCCAGCCGCTCGCAGGCCTTGGCGTCGAGGAATAGCATCAGCCCGACCCCGTGCTGGCCTTCGCCGCAAACCACCGCGTCGGAGACCACGCCGCCGATCGCCGACACCGCCGCCACCCGCAGGGCGCCCGCCGCCACGAAGGTGCCGCTGGCCAGCTTGAAGTTTTCCACCAGCCGCCCGTCGAACACGAGCCCCGCCGCTGGGCCCTCCGGATCGGCCAGCCGCGCGGCGTCGCCCAGGCGGTAGAAGCCGTCCTCGTCGAAGGCCTGGGCGGTCGCCTCGGGCTGATCCAGATAGCCCGGCGAGACCTGCGGCCCCTTCACCCGGATCTCGAACTTGCCGCTGTCACCGGCCGGGACCAGCTTCACCGAAGTGCCCGGGGTCGGCAGGCCGACCATCCCTGAGCGGGCGTTCAGCCAGTGGATGTTGCAGGCCGTCGGCCCCGTCTCGGTCGCGCCATAGCCGGCCGCGAAGGTGATCCGCTCGCCCACCGTCCGCACCGCCACGGCCTGAACGCGGTCGAGGATCGACTGCGCCATGGAGGCCCCGCCGTACTGCAGCACCCGCACCTTTTCGAAGAACTTCGCCGCCAGCGCCTCGTCGCGCTCCAGCTCGCCGACGAACAGCCCCCAGCCGGCGGGGACCATGTTGTGATAGGTCGTCGACACCTCGCTGAGGTTCCGGACCGTCTCGGCGAAACGGCCGGGCACGGGCTGGCCGGCGTCGATGTGCAGGGTCCCGCCGCGATGCAGCACCATGTGCAGGATGGCGTTGGCGCCCAGGCTGTGGCTCCAGGGCGCGGAATTGACCAGCACCGGCGGCTCGGGATCGGCGTAGCACGCTTCGATCTGGGCGGCGTTCAGCGCGATATTGGCATGGGTGCAGACCACCGCCTTGGGCCGCCCCGTCGAGCCCGAGGTCAGCAGCAGCTTGGCGATGTCGTCGGGTTGGGCGATCGGCTCGGCCGGGGCGCTGTTCAGAAGCTCGGCGAAGGCGACGTCGCCGGGCCGCGCGTTGCGGCTGACCACGGCCGGCACGCCGGCCAGGAACGGCGCGGCCAGGGCGTCGCCGAACGCCTCGGCGTCGTCGGCATAGACGGCGGCGGGCTTCAGCCGCTCGACGGCGTGTTGCAGCCGGGTCAGGTCCGCGCCCTTCAGCCCGTACTGCGGCGAGACCGGCGCGGCGGGCGCGCCCAGGCTCATGGCGGCATAGGCGATCAGGGCGTGGTCGATCCCGTTGCGGGCCAGGATCAGCAGCGGCTGGCCGCGCGAGAGGCCGAGGCCCGCGAGCCCGCCAGCCAGGGCGGCCACGCGGTCCTTGGCCTCAGCGTAGGTCACCGTCCGCCAGCCCTCGCCGTCCCGCTCGGCCAGCCAGACGCGGTCCGGCGCTTCGGCCGCCCAGCGCGCCAGGGGCTGGGTCGTGGTCCGCACCGCGTCCGAATACGGCATCGGATTGCGCAGGATCAGGGTGTCGGCCTCGCGCCCGGAGACACGCTCGACCTCCAGCGCGCGGGGCGCATAGCGGGCGTCGCGGAAAGGGGCGGCATTGAGGGGCGATCCGTCCATGCCCTCGTTATGCGCCACCCTCGACATTTTTTCCAAGACCTGTCGAATTCGCTCCGGCTGGCGCGTCTCTGGAAACAGAGCGGCGGGATGGCCGCGCGCTCGTGGGAGATGAACGATGCAATACGCCCTCCTGATCTACGAGAACGAGGACCTCTACCGCGCCGGCGACGGGCGGGCGCTGGAGGATGTCATCGCCGCCCACCAGGCCTTGGCCGGCGAGCTGGCGGAGAAAGGAATCCTGAAAGGCGGGTCGGGCCTGAAGACCACCGACACCGCCACCACGGTCCGCAAGTCCGGCGGCCAGCACACCCTGCATGACGGACCCTACGCCGAGGCCCGCGAACAGCTGGGCGGCTTCTACCTGGTCGAGGCGCCGGACCTGGACGCCGCCCTGGCCATCGCCCGACGCATCCCGATGGCCGGCGACGGCGCCATCGAGGTCCGTCCCGTGATCGACGAGGACTGACGCCGCTGGACGCCGCCAAGACGCTGGACGCCGCCGCCCGGGAGGTCGGCGGGCGCATCGTCGCCGCCTTGGCGGCGGCCTTCCGCGACCTCGACCTGGCCGAGGAGGCCTATGCCGAGGCCTGCGCGCGGGCCGCCGCCGTCTGGCCGGCCGCGCCGCCCCTAGACCCGGCGGCCTGGCTTTACGCCACCGCGCGGCGGCGGGCGCTCGATATGATCCGTAGACAGAATATCAGGCGAAACACGGTCCTCGACCCGCCCGAAACGGAAGCGACGGCCGAGGACGTCCTGGCCTCGGACGCGCGGCTGATCCCCGACGAGCGCCTGAGGCTGATCTTCGTCTGCTGCCACCCGGCCGTCGCGCCCGAGGCCCGCGCCGCCCTGACCCTGCGGCTGGTCTGCGGCCTGTCGGCGCCGGAGATCGCCCGCGCCTTCCTGGTCGCCGAGCCGGCCATGTTCCAACGCCTGACCCGCGCCAAGAAGAAGATCGCCCAGGCGGGGGTGTCGTTCGAGGTCCCCGGCCCCGAGGCCTGGCCCGAACGCCTGGCGGCCGTGCTCTCGACCCTGGACGTCGCCTATGCCCGCGCCCACGAGGACGCCGCCGGGACGGGGCGCCACGCCGGCTACGCCCGCGAGATGCTGGACCTGACCGCGGTGCTGGTCGAGCTGCTGCCCGACGAGCCCGAGTGCCTGGCCTTCGCCGCCCTCGTCCGTTTCGCCGAGGCGCGCAGGCCCGCCCGGCTCGACGCCGACGGCGCGATGGTCCCGCTGTCGGAACAGGACCCGAAACGGTGGCTGCGGCCGTTGATCGCCGAGGCCGAGGCCCTGCTGCGCCGCGCGGCGCGGCTCAACGCCCCGGGCCCGCGCCAGCTGCGGGCGGCGCTGCACGGCGTCTGGTGCGTCCGCCGCTCGCTGGCCGAGCCGCCGCCCTGGTCGGCGGCCCTGGCGCTATACGACCTGCTGCTGGACTGGCGGGAAGATCCGTTCGTCCGGCTCAACCGGGCCGTGGCCCTGGCCGAGGTCGCCGGGCCGGCGGCGGGACTGGCCGAGGTCGACAGGCTGGACGCCGCCCGGCTGGACGATTTCCAGCCGTTCCACGCGGTTCGGGCCGACCTGCTGGCCCGGCTCGGGCGGCGCGAGGAGGCGCTGCGAGCCTATGACCGGGCGTTGGAGATGGCGCCGGGACCGGCGGAACGGCTGTGGCTGGCGCGTCGGCGTAGCGAGATCGAGCGGGATTGAGCACCCCCTCCGTCTCGCCGCGCCGATAGGCGACGTGACGGAGAGGACGCCACAAGATCAGCCCGCCAGCGTCTCCAGGAAGCGCACCGGCTCGCCCTTGCCCGCCGCGACGATCTCGTCGTCGCGCATGACCACGACGCCCCGGACAATGGTCGCCATCGGCCAGGCCTTGGCTTCGAAGCCGTCGAAGGGGGTCCAGCCGGCCCGGTTGGCCATCTGCGCGTGGGTGATGGTCTTGCGGGCCTTCATGTCGACGATGGTGAAGTCGGCGTCGAAGCCCTCGGCGATGCGGCCTTTGTCGGCCAGGCCGAACACGCGGTTGACGCCATGGCTGGTCAGGTCGACGAAGCGCTCGAGGCTGAGCTTGCCGTCGACCACGTGGGTCAGCATGACCGGCACCAGGGTCTGGACGCCCGGCATGCCCGAGGGCGAGGCCGGATAGGGCCGGGCCTTTTCCTCGCGGGTGTGGGGGGCGTGATCCGAACCCAGCACGTCGGCGATGCCGGCCTCGATGCCGCGCCAGACGCCGGCCACGTGGTCGGCCGAGCGGATCGGCGGGTTCATCTGGGCAAAGCCCTTCAGCCGCTCATAGGCCTCGGGCGCCACCAAGGTCAGGTGCTGCGGCGTGACCTCGACCGAGGCGACGTCCTTGTTCTGGGCCAGGAAGTCGATCTCTTCCTTGGTGGTCACGTGCAGCACGTGGATGCGCTTGCCAAGATTCTTGGCGATGCGGACCAGGCGGTGGGTCGACTGCAGGGCGGCCTGGGCGTCACGCACCTCCGGGTGGCTGGTCCAGTCGCCGGGACGCGCCAGGTGACGGCGGTCGGCCAGGCGGTATTCGTCCTCGGAGTGGAAGGCGGCGCGGCGGTTGACGTGGCGCAGCACGTTCTCGACGCCCTCGTCGTCTTGCACGAGGAGCGAGCCGGTCGAGGCGCCCATGAACACCTTGATGCCGCAGCAGCCCGGCAGGCGCTCCAGCTCACCCAGGAACTCAGCGTTCTCGTGGGTGCCGCCGACATAGAAGGCATGGTCGGTGTGCATGCGGTTCTTGGCGCGGCTGAGCTTGTCGGCCAGGGCGTCCGGGTCGGTGGTGGTCGGCTCGGTGTTGGGCATCTCGAACACGGCGACCACGCCGCCCAGGGCCGCGCCGCGCGAGCCGCTCTCGAGGTCTTCCTTCCATTCCAGGCCCGGCTCGCGGAAGTGGACCTGGCTGTCGATGACGCCCGGCAGGACGGTCAGACCCGCAGCTTCGAACACCTCGCCGGCCGAGGCGTGGTACAGGTCGCCGATGGCGACGATCTTGCCGCCTCGGACGCCGATATCGGTGATCCCGCGCCCCGCGTGATTGACCACTTCGCCGCCGCGCACGATCAGGTCGAAGGTCTGGGTCATGGGACGGCTCCTGGCGATGGGTCGAGGCGGTCGTAGGACCGGCTCGCGCGCGAGGCAACCGAAACTAGCTGGCGTCCCGTTCGGTCATGCGCTCTTCGGTTTGGCGCTCTTCGGCCAGAGCCTCTCCGACAAGCGCCTCTTCGACCCCGGCCAGCTCGGGCGAAACCTCGTCGACCACCGCGTCGACGGCTTCAGGCGCGGACGCCTCCGTCGGCGGCGCGATCTCGGCCCCGTAAACCTCCTCGGCGATCGTCTCCTCGACCACCGCTTCCCGGGGCGAGACCTCGGCGTCCGGTTCGGTGCGGATCAGCAGGGCCTTGGCCTCGCGGACCACGGTGGCCACCGGCAGGTCGCTCATGTGACGGATGGCCTGGGAGAGATCGGGGTCGACGGCCAGGAACTGGTCGAAGGTCCGAGGCCCGCGTACGGCCACGGCCTTGTCGCCCCAAGGCGCATAGCGGCGCTCGTCCGAGGGGCCGAACAGGCCGAGGGTCGGCGCTCCGGCGGCGGCGGCGATGTGCATCAGGCCCGAGTCGTTGCCGATGAACAGCCGCGCGCGCTTCAGGCAGGCATAGGCGGTCAGCAGGTCGACCTTGCCGGTCAGGTCGATGGTCCGGCCGCGCGCTGAGGCCATGCGCAGCTCATCGACCATGCGGGTGTCTTCCGGACCGCCCAGGATCAGCAGGCGGCCGCCGGCCATCGGGCCGTCCTTGTCCAGCAGCCGGGCCGCCGTCTGGGTGAAGCGCTCGATCGGCCAGACCTTGCCGACCCAGTTGGCGGCCGGTCCTACGGCCAGGATCGGTCCCTCACCCGCCAGCAGATCATCCGCCAGGGCCTGGACGTCGGGGGTGATGTAGAGGTGCGGCGCGGGCGGATCGCCTTCCAGCTTCAGGGTGCGGGCGGCGTCGACCACCTTGTGCACCACCTCGCCCGGCAGCTTCTTCCAGATCGCCCGCTTGTCGCGGCGCAGGAAGAGGGCCGTGGCCGAGCCGCGCAGGTCGACGACCAGGCTCCACTTCTTGTGACGCACCTGCCGCCAGAGCTTGAACCAGTGGCCCTTGCCCTTGCCCTTGCCCTTCTCCATGACGATCACGCGGTCCAGGCCCGGCACGTGGGCGAACAGCGGCGCGGCCAGCGGGCCGGCGACGATCGTGAAGCGCGCGTTGGGGATCTGGTCGGCCAGCATCTTGATGAGGCCGGACGAAAGCACCGCATCACCGATGCGGGTGGCCGTGATGAAGAGAATCGGGAAGGCCCGCTGTGTCATCGGACTATCCATAGATCAGTCGGCGAGTCGGCGCATCCCACGTTAACGGTTGAGCTTTCCGCTTCCCGCGACATGGCGTCGCGGCGAAACCCAGCGTGGCGCCGACGCCGTGTCGCGACTATATCGCTGGCATGAGCACGCTTGCTGTCGCCCACCTCGCCTCCCGCGCCGTCATCGCCGTGTCCGGTCCGGACTGGAGGAGCTTCCTGCAAGGCCTGCTGACCCAGGACGTCGAGACCCTCGCGCCGGGCGAACTGCGCTTCGCCGGCCTGCTGACGCCGCAGGGCAAGCTGCTCTACGACCTGTTCGTGGCCGGAACGGAGGACGGCGCCCTGCTGGACGTGGCGGCGCAGCACCGCGCGGCGATCCTCGCGCGGCTGACGATGTACCGCCTGCGGGCCAAGGTGACGCTGGAGGCCAGCGATACGCCGGTGCTGGCGGTGTTCGGCGACGGCGTTACCGGTTCCTACGTCGATCCTCGTCTGTCGGGCCTGGGCCTGCGCGCCTATGACGACCGCCCCGCCACCGCCGACGAGGACGCCTACGAGGCCCATCGCCTGGCGTTGGGCGTTCCCGGCCCCGCCGACTGGGGCAGCGAGACGACCTATCCGATCGAGGCCGACTTCGACCTGATGGCCGGCATCGACTTCAAGAAGGGCTGCTTCGTCGGCCAGGAAACCACCAGCCGCATGAAGCGGCGTGGCGTGATCAAGACCCGCATGTTACCGATCGTCTTCGACGGCCCCGCGCCCGCCTTCGGGACCGAGGTGCTGGCGGGCGAGCTTCGGGCCGGCGAGGTGCTGAGCGGGCGCGACGGCCGCGCCATGGCCCTGCTGCGCCTCGACCGCATCGAGGGCGCCGACCTCACGGCCGACGGCCGGCCCGTGCGGGTCGAACGCCCCGACTGGCTAGGCTAGGCCCTTTCGTTCTCGAAAAGTTCTGGTAGCTTGGCCTCATGACCGAGCTGACGCGCTGCACCTGGAAGGGCATGAACGGCGACCCGTTCTACGAGGCCTATCACGACCACGAATGGGGCGTGCCCGAGTGGGAAAGCCGCGCCCTGTGGGAGAAGCTCGTTTTGGACGGCTTCCAGGCCGGCCTGTCGTGGATCACCATCCTGCGCAAGCGCGAGGGCTTTCGCGCCGCCTTCGCCGATTTCGATCCCGAGAAGGTCGCCCGCTTCACCGACGCCGACCGCGCCCGACTGATGGCCGACGCCGGCATCATCCGCTCGAACGGCAAGATCGACGCGGCCATCTCGGGCGCGCGGATCTATCTGGACATGCGCGAGCGCGGCGAGGACTTCGGCCAGTTCCTGTGGGACATGGTCGGCGGCGCGCCGATCCAGAACGCGTGGCGCGCCGGCGAGGTCCCAGCGCAGACCCCGCTGGCGGTCGACATGGCCAAGGCCCTGAAGGCCAAGGGGTTCAAGTTCTGCGGCCCGGTCATCGTCTACGCCTTCATGCAGGCCACCGGCCTGGTCAACGACCACCTGGTGGGGTGCTATCGGCATGAAGAGTGCAAGGCGATGGCGGCTCGCCCTGGGGGCCGTTAAGGCTTCAGGTCAGCCGCCACGGTTTGCAGCAAGCGCGCCGCCCGCGCGCGGTCGCTTTCGCCCTCGGTGGGAGCGACCGGCAGGTCCGGCGTGACGCCAGCGACCTCGTTGGTCCCGTCGGCGCGCAAGCGAATACAGTTCGGCACCCGGAAGCGAAGGCGAGAGTGGGTCAGAACGAGCGGCGGAGAGTCGCCCATGAACCCGCAGCCGTCACCGCCGGTCCGCACGCCCACGATCTTCGCCGCGCCATTGTCGCGCATGGTCGCCGCGAACATCTCGGCCGAGGAAAAGGTCTTACGGTCGGTGAGGACGTAGGCCGGACCGGACCACGCGCCGTAAAGGTCCTGGACGACCGTCGACCAGGCCAAGGCAAGCTCCGTCCGCTTGTCGTCATAGGCATGGGCCGGGAGGCCGGGCAGCGGACCATCGGCGTATCCAGCCTCGATCACTCCGCGGCAAGCGAGGTCGCGCCAGGCGCGCCGTTCCCGCCAAACCCACGACAGGTCGCAGGGCGTCGCGCCGACACGGGCCTTGCGCGCCTTGAACAGGGCCAACGCCTTTTCGAGGTCGGCCTTGGCCTTGGGACCGGGTCCCGCGCCCAGCGCGTCGGTCAGATCGTCGATCTCCTCGTCGAGATAGGCCACGCCGGACGGCGCATCGACGACGAGCAGGGGGGCGGAGGCGATAGGACGCGTTCCGAACAGGCGGGGGATCCAGTCCCCGCTGTCGTCGCCACCGGAATTGGCGCCGACGTCGACGACGACCGCCTGGGCTCCCGCGGCCTCCAGGGCCTTCAATTGAGCGGCCAGGTCCGCGAGCCAAAGGTGACCGGCGGCTTCGCCGACGGCGCCGCGCGTGACCGGAGTCCCGGCGGCCCGCGCCTGGGTCCAGGCGCGACGGCAGGCCTGGGGAAATCCTCGCGCGCGGAAGACCTGGATTCGGATCAGGCCGATGCGCTTGCCGCCGACCTCGGCCAGGCCGACGCGGAACACACTGTCCTGCCCGTCGCCGAGCAGGCGGACGCCGGGCAGGCTTTCGAGCGGCAAGCTGAAAGCGACGCTGGCGGTCGAGGCATAGCCGATCGCCGCGCAGCCCGAAATCGGGTCGTCCGGGTTCAGCGTCGGCTTGGCGGGCTCGATCACCGCGGCCTTAGACGGCGCCAGGGTGGCCAGTTCCGAGAGGTGGCCGTCATGGAAATCAGCGATGAAGGCCCGCAAGGCCTGGCCCGCTTCGACGTCGCTGTGGGCCGCGTCCAGCGCCGCGTTGGTCCGGCGGACCATCGACGGCACGTCGACTCCGCTTTCGCGCGACCCCATCCAGGCGAGGTTCACATAGCGCGCCTGCAACTCGGCCTGCATCTGGGCGAAGTCCGCGCGCCAGGCGGCCGCGTCATAGGACGGGGACACGCCCGTAAGGGCGACCGCCGCCAAGGCCCCACTCAGCAATGCAATCATCGTCTCTTTCCGCCGGTTCAGCTCGGAAGCCTAGAGGCCGGGTGGAAGCCCCGTCTTGGACAGCGGCGACAATTGGTATTCTACGCGCACCGATAGGTTTTAGGAGCGCAGCCATAAGCCGCCTTGAAGGCGCGGGAGAAGTGCGACTGGTCGCAGAAGCCGCACGCCAGGGCCACCTCGCTGAGGGGCGCGTCGGTCTCGGCGACCAGGCGCAGGGCGTGTCTCAGGCGAAGCGCGCGTTGGTACTCGCCCGGCCCGACGCCCAGCTCGCGGCGAAAGGCGCGGGCCAGGCGCGCCGGATGGACATCGCAGAGCGCGGCCAGGCGAGCGACCGATATCGGCTGATCCAGGTGGGCCGCGATGATTTCGCGGGCCATGGCGACGCTGATCGACCCGTCGGTTTCGGTGCGCGCGGCGTGGCGGCCGAACAGGGCGACCATCTCCCAGGACAAGCCCTCCAGCGCCGTCCGGGAATAGCCGTCGGCCAGGCGGATCTCCTGCGCCATGCGGCGGCCCAGGCGGGCCAGTTCCGGCGCATCGGCGACCGGCGCATCGGACAGCGGCAGGCGGTCCGCCAGATAGTCCAGCATGGCCGCTGGCGGCGACAGACTGAGCTTCACCGCTCCGCTGGGCGCGAAAAGCTGGGAATGGGGTTCGCCTGGCGGATAGAACAGCAGGGCGCCGGGGCCGTGCCAGGCGGCGCGCCCCCTGATCGTTTCCTCGTAGCGACCGTTCAGCACCAGGGTCAGGCTGGGTCGATCATGACTATGGGTGGCCATGGCGCCCGCCGCGTAGCGCGAGACCTTCACGCGAGCGGCGGCGTTTGTCGGGCTCATGGCTCGCCTCATCCCATAACTGATCGGAAACTCTGACAGTGATGCCGTCCAGCCCAGGAAGCTACGCCTTTACGGGCAAGAGCTCAATCGACGCGAGAGCCCGAAGCCGCTCGCCGGCGCGAGGCCACCTTCAAGGTTTGGGCGACAAATCCGCCCGCTGGCTCACCCTTACCCAGTCCACCTCCATGGTCGCCGGCAGGACGGCCTCGTCGACGCCCTTGGCGTTGGCGCCCTCGGGCCAGCGGCCGCCGAAAGCGAGGTTGAGGATCAGGTGGAAGGGCTGATCGAACGGAGCCGCGGCCGCGGCGGCGTCGTCGCGCTTCCACTGCGCGGCCTTGGCCTCGGCGTAGCGCTGGCCGTCGACGAACCAGACGATGGCTTCGGGCGACCACTCGACGGCGTAGACGTGGAAGCCGGTCGCGGAGGCCGGCATCGGCGCGCCCGTGCTGACCTGCCGGTGGGCGCCGGCCGCGTCGCCGGCGAAGTGGATCGTGCCGAAGATCCGGTTCTCGCGGCCGCCCTCGCAAGATCCGCACGCCGCGCCCAGATTGATCGTCTCCAGGATGTCGATCTCGCCCGAACGGGGCCAGCCGCCATAGGCCTCGCGCTCCGGCATCATCCAGATCGCCGGCCAGACACCCTGTCCGCCGGGGACGCGCGCCCGCGCCTCGATCCGCCCGTAACGCCACGAGGCCTTGCCCTTGGTGAGGATCTTGCCCGAGGCGTAGTCGCCGGTCTTCATCGGCCCCGTCGGCCCGGCCCACGGATTGGCCAGGCCCTGGGTCTTGCGCTTGATCGCCGTCAGCCTGAGCACGCCGCCGCCGACGGACACCGTCTGCGGGCTGACCACGTAGCACTGCCGCTCGTCATTGCCGCCCCCGCCGCAGTCGGCGGCGTAGGTCCATTTGGAGTCGTCCAGCCGGTCGCCGTCGAACTCGTCCGACCAGACCAGCTTCCAGCCCCCCTCATCGGCATGGACGAGGCTTGGCGCGGCGGCGGACAGCAGGACGAAGGCGACAGCGAGGGTCTTGAAAGTCATGGCCCATCTAGACGCGCTGGATCCGGCTTTTCCAAGCGTGACCAGCCCATTTCCAGCCAGGTCGGCGCCAGGCGGCGCGCGCCCGAGGCGCCGAGGTGGTCGTCGTCGAAATAGATCGGCTCCCCGTCCATCATCGCCAGGCAACGATCGTCGCGGCACAGGGTCTCGGACGGAAACACCACCGCCACGTTCGGGCGATCCTGGACGGCGGCGCGCAGGGCGTCCTCGGCCGGCAGGGCCCGCGACAGGGGCAGGTCGGCGGCGACGCTGGCGCAGACGCCGGGCGGGCCGCCGAGCTGCTTCTGCTGGGCCAGGCACTCGGGCGCGCCCAGGGTCAGTTCCGGGAACGGCCCGACCACCAGCACCCGGACATTGGGCCGCTTGCGGGCGATGGCGTCCAGCGTGGCCTTCAGGGCCGTCGACACGCGCTGCCGCTTCCCTGGCTGGCCGATGACCTCCATCGTCACGCGCGGCGAGTTGACGTCGTAGAACGGCGGCGCGTCGCGATAGAGCGGCCAGCGGCCCATCAGCACCACCAGCTTCAGCTTCGGGTCGGACGCGATCAGGGCCATGGCCTGGTCGGCGGCGGCCGCGCATTCCAGCTTGAAGCGGTACATCGTGCGGACATTGACACCGACCAGCGGCGGGCAGCCGCCGCGCGCCATCTCGCGGACGCTCCAGCCGCGCGCCACGGCCCAGTCGACCACGCCGGGGGTCAGGGCGTCGGCGTGGGAATCGCCCCAGACCAGGACGTCGTCGCCCTGAAGACCCGGGGCGGCGCCGAAGCGGCAGTCCTCGGGCTTGGCCGTCCTGGCCTTCTCGAAACAGGCCTCGCGGGCCGGATTGACATCGGTCTCCTCCAGGTCGGCCAAGGCCTTGGCGGCCGGCGACAGGCGCTGGGGCAGGCCGTGGCCGAGGAACAGCACCGCGCCGGCGGCGATCGGGACCAGCAGCGGCAGAAGCCGGACGCCGAGACGCCGCCAGGGCCGCTCGACCGGACCGCACCGGAACGGCTGCTCAATGAGCCGCCAGGTCGCGACGGCCAGGGCCAGCGACAGGACGACAAGGCCTAAGCGCTGGAGGGTCGTCAACGGCTGCTGAGCGACGTCGGCGGCCAGGACCAGCAGCGGCCAGTGCCAGAGATAAAGGGAGTAAGACACCCGTCCCAGGCCGACAACCGGCGCCAGGCGCAGGACGGCCAGACCCGGGCGAGCGCCCAGGCCGCACCAGATCAGCAGCGCCGTCCCCAGACAGACCGGAACCGCCGATAGCCCCGGAAAGGCGCTGGCCTCGTTCAGCAGCGCCAGGCTGCCGGCGATCATCAGCCCGCCGATCGCCCCGGCCAGATTGGCCGTGGCACGGTCCGCCGGCGGCTTGACCAGGCCCAGGGCCAGGACCCCGCCGGCCAGGAACTCCCAGACCCGCGTCGGCAGGCCGAAGAAGGCCCAGGTCGTCGCGCCCCGCCCGACCAGGATCTGGGCCAGCATCAGCGAGACCAGCAGCAGGGCCAAAGCCAGGGAGGCCCGCATCCCGCGCGGAGGCTTCCACGACAGCAACGCGATCAGCGCCGGCCAGACGAGATAGAACTGCTCCTCCACGCCCAGCGACCACAGGTGCAGCAACGGGTTCTGCTGGGCGCCCGGCGCGAAATAGCCGGCGGTCTGGGTGAACAGCATATTGGCCGCGAACAGGCCCGAGGCCGCCGTCGCCGCGCCGGTCATGGCCAGCAGGCGCGGCATCTCGATCACCACCGCCAGGGCGGCCGTGACCAGAACGACCAGCAGGTAGGCCGGAATAATCCGCCGCGCCCGGCGCAGGTAGAAGCCGCCCCACGAGAACGTCCCCGCGTCCCGCGCTTGCGCGATCAGCCGGGTGATCAGGAAGCCAGAGATGACGAAAAAGACGTCGACCCCGACGAAGCCGCCGGGCAGCAGGCCCGGAAAGGCGTGGTGGATGACAATGGCCGCCACGGCCACGGCCCGCAGGCCGTCGATGTCGCGCCGATAGCTTTGGCCGGTATCCATGCTCGCCCCCGGAATTACGACTGTAATCAAGTGAGCGGCGCCATGCCGAACCGTCAAGGATAATTATTACGTTCGTAAAATTCTTTCCCGTCTCCGCGAACCGGCCTAAACACCGGCTCATGCGCACCGGACCCGACATGATGCTGGAGCTGGCCTGCGGACCGGGGCCGGTCTGCGGGGTGGACGAGGCTGGACGCGGTCCCTGGGCCGGACCGGTCAGCGCCGGCGCCGTGATCCTGGATCCCGACCGGGTGCCGAAGGGCCTCAACGACTCCAAGAAACTGACCGCCAAGGCCCGCGCCGCCTTGGAGGAAGAGATCAAGGCCGTCGCCATCGCTTGGGGCGTCGGCCTGGCCTCGATCGACGAGATCGCCGAGCTCAACATCCTGCACGCCGCGGGCCTGGCCATGTGCCGGGCCATCGAGGGCCTGTCGGTGACGCCCGCCATCGCGCTGGTGGACGGCAATTACGCCTTCAAGCTGCCCTGCCCGATCAAGACCGTGGTCAAGGGCGACAGCCTGTCCTGCTCGATCGCCGCCGCCTCGATCCTGGCCAAGGAAGCCCGCGACCGGATCATGGTCGAGATGGACACGGTCTATCCCGGTTACGGCTTCGCCGGCCACAAGGGCTACCACGCGCCGATCCACGTCGAGGGCCTGCGCAAGCTTGGCCCTTCGCCGATCCACCGCATGGGCTGGGCCCCGGTAAAGGCCGCGCTGGCCGGAGAGCTGGCGCTGGGCGACGACCTAGACCTCTGATCCAAAAGAGGTTTTGAGTCTGACCAGACTCAAATAGTCGTCCTGGGGCCGCATTAACGCCCCGCTAACCATGTCTGATCACCCCGCATTTACCAGCAAGACTCATGATTCCGCTCTCTTTTGTAGGGACGCGGGACATGAAGTTCGGGCCGGAAACCATCATCCTGGGCGACTGCATCGAGCAGATGAACGCCCTGCCGGAGAAGTCGGTCGACCTGATCTTCGCCGATCCGCCCTACAACCTGCAGCTGGGCGGCGACCTGCTGCGTCCCGACAATTCCAAGGTCGACGCGGTCGACGACCACTGGGACCAGTTCGAGAGCTTCGCCGCCTACGACAAGTTCACCCGCGAGTGGCTGAAGGCCGCCCGCCGCGTGCTGAAGGACGACGGCGCGATCTGGGTGATCGGCAGCTATCACAACATCTTCCGCGTCGGCGTGGCCGTGCAGGACCTGGGCTTCTGGATCCTCAACGACATCGTCTGGCGCAAGTCCAACCCGATGCCCAATTTCAAGGGCACCCGCTTCGCCAACGCCCACGAGACCCTGATCTGGGCGTCGAAGAGCCAGAACGCCAAGCGCTACACCTTCAACTACGACGCCCTGAAGATGGCCAATGACGAGGTGCAGATGCGCTCGGACTGGACCATCCCGCTGTGCACCGGCGAGGAGCGCATCAAGGGCGTGGACGGCCACAAGGCCCACCCGACCCAGAAGCCCGAAGCCCTGCTTTACCGGGTGATCCTGTCGACCACCAAGCCGGGCGACGTGATCCTGGATCCGTTCTTCGGCGTCGGCACCACCGGCGCGGCCGCCAAGCGCCTGGGCCGCAAGTTCATCGGCATCGAGCGCGAGGCCGAATACCTCGAACACGCCAAGGCCCGCATCGCCAAGGTCATTCCAATCAACCCCGATGACCTTGAGGTCATGGGCTCAAAGAGGGCCGAGCCCCGCGTGCCGTTCGGCACCATCGTCGAGAGCGGCCTGCTGTCGCCGGGCGACACGCTCTACTGCTCCAAGGGCAACCACGCCGCCAAGGTCCGCCCCGACGGCTCGATCACGGTGGGCGACCTGTCGGGCTCGATCCACAAGATCGGCGCCCTGGTGCAGTCGGCCCCGGCCTGCAACGGCTGGACCTATTGGCACTTCAAGACCGACGCCGGCCTCGCCCCGATCGACGTGCTGCGGGCCCAGGTGCGGGCGGGGATGAACTAGACCAGCCGCTCAGCCGCCAGCGCTGCTTTCAGGAACACGCTGGGCAGCGCGCCCAGGCCCTCGCGCGGGGTCCAGACGAAGTCGCCCGCGTTCGCGCCCGCCGCCGCGAACACCCGCAAGGTCAGGGAGAAGTGCGTGAACACGTGCTCGACCGCGCCGAGGTCGCGCCAGGCCGCCGCGGCCGGGGCGGCGGCGACCGCCTCGGCGTCCGACCACGGCGTCGCGCGCCAGTCGCTGGTCGGCAGGCCCAGCATCCCGCCCAGCAGGCCCTTGGGCGGGCGGCGGACCAGGGCGACCTCCTCGCCGCGCGTCAGGACATAGGCGACGCCGAACCGGCGCGGACGGTCGGCCTTCCTGGTCTTGCGCGGATAGGTCTCCGGCGTCCCGCCCTTATAGGCCGCGCACCAAGCCGAGATCGGACAGCGGTCGCACAACGGGGCCTTCGGCTTGCAGACCGTGGCCCCCAGATCCATCAGCGCCTGGGCCCAGTCGCCAGGGCGCTCGTCGGTGACGAGCTCGCCGGCCAGGGCCTTCAGCTCGGGCTTGCTGTCCGGCATCGGCGCCTCGACGGCGAACAGCCGCGCCATTACCCGCTCGACATTGCCGTCGACGACATTGGCGGCGCGGTCGAAGGCGATCGCGGCGACGGCGGCGGCGGTGTAGGCCCCGACGCCGGGCAGAGCGCGCAGGCCCTCCTCGGTGTCCGGAAAGACGCCGCCGTGCTCGCCGGCCACGGCGCGCGCGCAGGCCAGCAGGTTGCGGGCCCGGGCGTAGTAGCCCAGCCCCGCCCAGGCGGCCATCAGCTCGCCGTCCTCCACCGCCGCCAGGTCCGAGACGGTCGGCCAGCGCTCGGTGAAGCCCAGGAAGTACGGCGTGGCGTGCGGCACGGTGGTCTGCTGCAGCATCACCTCCGAAAGCCAGACGCGGTAGGGGTCGCCCCGCACGCCGGCGCGACGGTCGGCGGGCGAGACGCGCCAGGCCAGGGTCCGGGCCTGGGCGTCGTACCAGGCCAGTAGGGCCGCGCGCATCGCATCGCGATGGGAAGGGGAGCGGTCTTTCATCATCCCTCGCCTACCGCGAACCGAGCCCGGCATGCTAGTTTCCTCGCATGCGCCGCCCCCTGCCCACCGCCGAAGAAGCGCTCGCGATCCTGCGCGCCAAGCGCACGCGCCCGCAGCGCCGTCCGCCGCCGCCCGCCGGCAAGAGCCTGGCCCCGCTGCTAAAGTCGCTGGAAGAGCGCTTCGGCAAAGGTCCCGCCGCGCTGCAGGCCCGCTGGCGCGAGATTGTCGGCGACACCCTCGCGCGCCGGACCGAGCCCGTCCGCATCATCAAGGGCCGCAATGGCGAAGGCGGCGCGCTGGAGCTGCGCGTCGACGGCCCCGTGGCCTCGCTGATCCAGCATCAGGCGCCGCAGATCACCGCGCGCCTCGACATGCTGCTGGGCAAGGGCGTCGTCACCCGCCTGCGCATCGTCCAGGGCCCGGTCAAGGCCGCCGCCGCACCGGCCGCCCAGCGCCCGCGCCGCAAGCCGCCGCTGGACGCCGCGCAGGAGAAGCAGCTCGCCGACAGCCTGGCGGGGCAACCCGACGGCGATCTCAAGGACGCCCTGCTGAAACTGGGGCGCGGCGTGTTGCGCGAGCATCCTTGATGCCCCCGATCCGCCGACCTTCCGATTGACAACCCCACCCTGATCGCGCTGTTGCAGAGGCCATATCGGCGCCCTTTTCGCCACCTCTAAGAATCGCGCTTAACTTCGCCGTTCTACTGCAAGGAAGATCGACCATGCGTCCGCTGACCCGCCGGCTTCTGACCGCCGTCGCCCTCACCGCCTCGCTGGGCGCGCTCGTCGCCTGCGGTCCCGCGGGAACCAAGGTCACCGCCGACGACATGACCCTGGGCAACGCCGCCGCCAAGGTCACCGTGGTCGAGTACGCCTCGGTCGCCTGTCCGCACTGCGCCAGGTGGAACGCGGACGTCTTCCCGGCCTTCAAGACCAAGTACATCGACACCGGCAAGGTCAAGTATGTCGCCCGCCCGGCCCTGACCGGCGAGCCGACCCTGGCCAACGCCGGCGACATGCTGGCCCGCTGCGCCGGCAAGGATAAGTACTTCCAGGTGACGGACGCGATCTATAACGCCCAGGCCAGCATCTTCCAGACCGGTGACATCCGCGGCGAGCTGCTGACCATCGCCCAGGCGGTCGGCATGAGCGAAGACCAGTTCAACGCCTGCCTGACCGACGAGAAGGCCGCCAAGTCGGCCCAGCGCATCGAAAAGTCGATGAAGGCCGACAAGATCGAAGGCACCCCGACCTTCATCGTCAACGGCAAGAAGGTCGGCGGCGAGTCCGGCGGCGAGGTCACCCTGGCCCAGCTGGACGCGGCCATCGCGGAAGCCTCGAAGTAATGGCGATCGACCGGCGCGCGCTGATCGTTTCGGGTCTCGCCCTGGCGGCGACGGCCTCCGGCGCGCGCGCCGCGCCGCTACCGCCGGCCCCGGGCGAGATGGTGCTCGGCTCGGCCAAGGCGCCAGTCCAGTTCGTGGTCTACGCCTCGGCCAGTTGCCCGCACTGCGCCCACTGGTGGACGACGGTGCTGCCGGACGTCCGCAAGGCCTTCATCGACACCGGTAAGGTCCGCCTAGTGTTCCGCGAATTCCTGACCCCGCCGAACGAGTTCGCGGCCGCCGGCTTCATCCTGGCTCGCCGCATCCCGGGCAAGTATTTCGAGGTGCTGACCACGGTCTTCCAGAAGCAGGAAGAGATCTATCGTAGCGAGAAGCTGTTCGAGGGCCTGCAGGCGATCGGCAAGCAGTACGGCCTGACCGACGCGCAGTTCAAGGCGGCGCTGGAGGACCCGGCGGCGCTGAAGGGCGTCAACGAGCGCATGGCCAAGGCGGTGGACGATGGGGTCGAGGGCACCCCGACCTTCTTCGTCAACGGCGCGCCCTACGATCACAGCGCCGACTTCGCCGTGCTCTCCAAGGCCTTCGCCACCGCGGCGAAGGGCTAGAGGACCGGAAGGGACCGCCTCCGTGCAGTTCCAGCGCCTGCGCCTTTCGGGCTTCAAGTCCTTCGTCGAGCCGACCGAGTTCCGGATCGAGCCCGGGCTGACGGGCATTGTCGGCCCGAACGGCTGCGGGAAATCCAACCTGCTGGAGGCCCTGCGCTGGGTGATGGGCGCAAACTCCGCCAAGGCCATGCGGGCCGGCGGCATGGACGACGTGATCTTCGCCGGTAGCGGCGCGCGCCCGGCCCGCAACCACGCCGACGTCGCCCTGACCATCGACAACAGCGACCGCACCGCCCCCGCCCAGTTCAATGACGATCCCGTGCTGGAGGTCGTCCGGCGCATCGATCGCGGCGAAGGCTCGACCTACAAGATCAACGGCCGCGAGGTACGGGCTCGCGACGTGCAACTACTGTTCGCCGACGCCTCGACCGGGGCCAACTCGCCGGCCCTGGTCCGTCAGGGCCAGATCAGCGAGCTGATCGGAGCCAAGCCGCAGAACCGCCGCCGCATCCTGGAAGAGGCCGCCGGCGTCTCTGGCCTGCACACCCGCCGCCACGAGGCCGAGCTGCGCCTGCGGGCCGCCGAGAGCAATCTCGCCCGGCTGGAGGACGTCGCCCGCGAGCTGGAGACGGCGCTGAACCGCCTCAAGCGCGAAGCCCGCCAGGCCGAGAAGTACAAGCGCCTGTCGTCCGAGATCCGCGCCGTGCAGGGCGCGGTGCTCTACACCCGCTGGACCGAGGCCCGCGACACGCTGGAGCGGACCACCAGCGAGGCCACCAGCGCCGCCCGCCTGGTCGAGGAAACCGCCCGCGCCAGCGCCGCCGCACAGGTCGCCATCACCGAGGCGGAAGCGGCGATGCCGCCGCTGCGGGAGGAAGCGACCATCGCCCAGGCGATCCTGGGTCAACTGGCCATCCAGAAGGACCGCGCCGAACGCGAGGCCGAGGCCGCCGCCGCCGAGTTCGAACGTCTCGGAAGCGACCTGGCGCGGATCGACGCCGACCTCGCCCGGGAAGCGCAGGCCAAGGACGACGCCGCCGCCGCCCTGGCCCGCATCGACGCCGAGCTGACCGAAGTCCGCGCCCTGGTCGCCGCCGCGCCGGAGCGGGGTCCCGAGCTTGCAGCCGCCGCCAAGGCCGCCGAGGAAGCCCGCGCCGCCGCCGAGGCCGCTGTCGAGCAGTTGGCCGCCCGCGTCGCCGCCGAGGAGGCCCAGTTCCGCGCCGCCGCCGCGCGCTTCTCGGAAGCCGAGGCCCGCGCCAACCGCACCAACCGCGCCCTCGACCAGGCCAGGGCCGAGCGCGCCGCCGTCGGCCCCGAGGTCGATCCGGCCGCCGCCGACGCCCGCCAGCGCTTCGACAATGCGCAGGCCGCCCTGGCCGCCGCCCGCGCGGCGCTGGAGGAGGCCGAGACCGAACGGGTCAAGGCCGCCGAGCAGGAGGCCCAGGCCCGCCAGCTGGCCCGCAATGTCGAGGACCAGCTGGGCCGTCTGCGGACCGAAGCCCGGGGTCTGGCCCAACTGACCGCCCCCCGCTCCAAGAGCGGCCACGCGCCGGCCCTCGATAGCGTCGCACCAGACAAGGGTTATGGCGCGGCCCTGGCGGCGGCGCTGGGCGACGATCTGGACGCCGCCCTCGACCCCAAGGCCCCGTCCTACTGGGGCGGCGCCGAGGCCCCGCCCCCGACCTGGCCCGAGGGCGCTCAGCCTCTGGCGCCTCTGGTCAAGGCGCCGCCGGCGCTGGCGGCCCGTCTCTCGCACGTCGCCGTCGTGGCCCGTGCTGATGGCGACAAGCTGCAATCCGCCTTGAAGCCCGGCATGCGCCTGGTCTCCAAGGAAGGCGACCTGTGGCGCTGGGACGGTTTCGTGGCCCGCGCCGACGCGCCCAGGCCCGCCGCCGTGCGGCTGGAGCAACGCACGCGCCTGGCCGAGGTCGAGACCGAGATCGACGTCATGGCCCCGCGCGCCGAGGCCACCGCCGCGGCGCTGAAGACCGCCGCCGACCGAATGCGCGCCATCGAGGACCTGCTGCGCGACAAACGTCGCGGTCCGCCAGACGCCGAGCGCCTGCTCAACGGCGCCCGCGAGGCCGTCGCCAAGTTCGAGCGCGAGCAGGCGATGCGCGCCGCCCGCGCCCAGTCGCTGGACGACACCATCGCCCGCTTCGAGGCCGAGAAGACCGAGGTCGACGGAGCGCTGGCGGAGGCCCGCGAGGCCCATGCCGCCGCTCAGACCTCAGGCGATCTCCAGCCCCAACTCGCCGCCGCCCGCCAGGCCTCGGCCCAGGCCCGCGAAGCCGCCAGCGCCGCCCGCACCGCCCTCGACGTCGAGACCCGCGAGCGCGCCGGCCGCCAGCGCCGCCTGGAGAGCCTGGAGCGCGATCGCGCCGACTGGGCCAAGCGCGCCGAGACCGCCGGCAAGCGCACCGAGTCGCTCGAAGCCGACCGCGTGAAGGCCGCCGCCGCCCTGGACGGCGCCCGCGAGGCCCCGGCGGCGCTGAAGGAAAAGCTTCTAGTCCTGCTGGACGAGTTCGCCGCCGCCGAGGCCCGCCGGGCCAAGGCCAGCGACGCCCTGGAAGCCGCCGAGACCACCCGCCTCCACAACGACCGCGCCGCCCGCGCCGCCGAACAGGCCGCCGGCGAGGCTCGCGAGAAGCGCGCGGCCCTGGTCGCCCACCTGGACGGGGCTCGCCAGCGCTTCGGCGAAGTCGCCTCGGCCATCCGCGAGCAGGCCCGCATGGAGCCCGAGGAGCTGGGCCGCCACGTCGCCGGCGAAGCCGTGGCCGTGCCGAAGGACGCGGCCGGGGTGGAAGCTCACCTGTTCGCGCTGGAGAGAGAGCGCGACGCCATCGGCCCGGTGAACCTGCGCGCCGAGGAGGAGGCCCAGGAGTATGCCGGGCGCCTGGAGACCATGCGGGTCGAGCGCGCCGACCTGTCGGGCGCGGTCGGCAAGCTGCGGGCCGGCATCGAGGAGCTGAACGCCGAGGGCCGCGAACGCCTGCTGGCCGCCTTCGACGTGATCAACGCCAACTTCCAGACCCTCTTCCAGGCCCTGTTCGGCGGCGGCCAGGCCGAGCTGAAGCTGATCGAGAGCGACGATCCGCTGGAGGCCGGTCTGGAGATCTTCGCCTGCCCCCCCGGCAAGCGCATGGCCAGCATGAGCCTGATGAGCGGCGGCGAGCAGGCCCTGACGGCCAGCGCCCTGATCTTCGGGGTCTTCCTGGCCAACCCGGCCCCGATCTGCGTGCTGGACGAAGTCGACGCGCCCTTGGACGATGCGAACGTCGACCGCTACTGCAACATGCTGGACGAGATGCGCCGGCGCACCCAGACCCGCTTCATCGCCATCACCCACAACCCGGTGACCATGAGCCGGATGGACCGTCTGTTCGGCGTCACCATGGCCGAGCGCGGCGTGAGCCAGCTGGTCAGCGTGGATCTCAGCACGGCCGAGAAGCTAGTCGCCGCTTAGAAGCCAACCGCCTGCCGGATCGGATTGGCCGGATCCGCCAGCAGCTTCACGGCCATGGCGCACGAGATCACCACCAGCAACGGGCGGATCAGCTTGGGTCCGAAGCGCATGGCCAGCCTCGAGCCGACCTGGGCGCCGATGAACGCCCCGGCGGCCATGGCCAGGCCGACGGGCCAGACGACCGCCCCCTTCAGGATGAACAGGCACAGGCTGCCGACATTGCTGGCGGCGTTGGCCAGCTTGGTGTGGGCCGTGGCCTTCAGCACGCCGTAGCCCAGCAGGGTGACGATCGCGACCATGTAGAAGGCTCCCGCGCCCGGCCCGAAGATGCCGTCATAGAAGCCGACCAGCGGCGCGACGAAGCAGGCGAAGGGGATCAACGCCATGCGCGGCGCGACGTCCTCGGCCTTGAGGGCGCGTGAGAAGCCGAAATAGAGGGCGATGGCGATCAGCAGCAGCGGCACGATCGCCCGCAGCACCTGCGGCGACAGCAGACTGGCGCACAGCGCGCCGCAAAGGCCGGCGATGGCGGCAGTGCCAGCGACCGGCAGGGCGGTCTTCCAGTCGATCAGGCCGCGGCGGGCGAAGGCGGTGGTCGAGGACAGGGCGCTGACCGCGCCCTGCAGCTTGTTGGTGCCCAGGGCCTGGACGGGCGACAGACCGGCCAGCAGCAGGGCGGGCAGGGTCACCAGACCGCCGCCGCCGGCTATGGCGTCGAGCGCGCCGGCGAGCGCGGCGATCACGAACAGGCTGGCGATGACGTCGAGATGGACCATGAGCGGCTCATGGTCCGGTTCGAGACATCAGGCAAAGAAAAAGGGGCCCGATGAGGCCCCTTATCAGATCAACCCAGGAGGCTGCCCCACGCGTGAGCGCGGTTGGCCTTGCTGTTGCTGGTCTTGCCCAGGGCGCGAAGCTCGTCGCGCTCCTTGGCCTTCTCTTCCTTGCGCACGCGCATTTCCGCGGCCTCGACGGCCTTGCGCTCTTTGCGCTCGGCGCGCTTGACGGCCATGATCTCTTCCTGGCGAGCCAGGGCTTCAAGACGGGCCAGTTCCTTGGCTTCGGCGCGGGCGGCGCGGACAGCCTCGAGTTCGGCGGCGCGCAGTTCCTCACGCTTGTCGAAATCGGGATCCTGGACGGTCGGCTTGGCCTTGAACTTCGCCAGCATGGCCTTCTTGGCCTCTTGCTGGGAGGAGATGCGATCGGCGAATCCGGTGTTCTTCAGGTGCGACATGAATCTTCGTATTGTTTGGAGGCGGCGGCTCTAAAACCCAAATCCGCGAAAAAATCAATGCGAGATCGGGCCGCGCCGCACCTTGCCTATGGGGTGTGGCGCCGAAAGAACGGGTGAGATGTAGGGAGCCGTTCCCGCTTTCGAAAGGGCCGCGCGCCCATGGCCAATCGAATGAAAAGGGGACGGTTTTGCCCCTCGCTGAAGCCAAAGGCGAAATCCTTAAGTATTCCCGTCACTTGGCCCACGAAGCGCTTACCTTGACGCACCGCGGCGAGGTCTATAGGTTCCGCGCCGATCAAGCCGGCCGGAAATGCGCCTTGTTTTGGCGCGCCCGCGGCGTTTTCGGACCTGCCGCTCCCATGCCCAAGGCCGACGAACCGAACGACAAGGCTCTGGAAAGCCTCGACGCTCGGCTCGACGCATTTGAGGCGAGGAAGGCGGCGGAAAAGCCGGCGAAAGCCGCGTCCGAAAAGGCCAACCAGGACGGCTATCGCCTCCTGGCGGATTTGATCGGGGGCGTACTGGTGGGCCTCGGCTTCGGCTGGCTGCTCGACCACTATGTCCACACGAGCCCCTGGGGCATGGTCGGCGGTCTGCTGATCGGCTTGGGGCTCTCGATTTTCTCCGTCGTCCGCAAGGCGACGAAAATGAGCGCGCAGGCGTCGGCGCCGTCCCCTCAAGGGAATGCCGACGGAGACACGGGAGGCGGGTCAACCGTCCCCAAGCAGAAGAGAGACTAGGGCCGATGGCCGATCCGATGCACCAGTTCCAGATCCAGAAGATCGTGGAACTGCCCACCGTGACCGTTCCCGGCCTCGGCGCTATCGACCTGTCGATCACGAACTCGGTGTTCGCGATGATGCTGGCGGCGCTGCTGGTCATCACGTTCTACAGCCTGGCCGCGCGCAAGGCCGTCGTCCCGGGCCGCCTGCAGGCGGTGGGCGAGATGCTCTACGGACTGGTCGATGGGCTCGCGGAGTCGATCATCGGCCACGACGGCAAGAAGTTCCTGCCGTTCATCTTCACGCTGTTCGCCTTCGTGCTGTTCATGAACATCCAGGGCATGTTCCTGGTGTTCACCGCCACGTCGCAGCTGGCCGTTACCCTGACGCTGGGCCTGATGGTCATCCTGACCGTGGTCGCCGTCGGCTTCGCCAAGAACGGCCTCAAGTTCTTCAAGCTGTTCGCCCCGTCGGGCGTGCCGTGGCCGCTGTACTTCCTGCTGGTGCCGATCGAGATCCTGTCGTTCCTGATCCGCCCCATCACCCTGGGCCTTCGTCTGTTCGGCAACATGCTGGGCGGCCACGTGGTGCTGAAGATCTTCGCCGGCTTCGTGATCGCCCTGGGCGGTCTCGGCGCCCTGGGCTGGGCCGGTTCGGCCCTGGCCCTGACCTCGGTCGTCGCCCTGACGGCCCTCGAGTTCATGGTGGCCTTCCTGCAGGCCTTCGTGTTCGCGGTGCTCGCCTGCGTCTACATCAACGACGTCGTGCACCTCGACAGCCACTGATCAACCTTTAGTCTTTCCAACAAATACCCTTCCAAGGAGTCTCTATCATGGACGCTGCTGCAGCTAAGTACATCGGCGCTGGCCTGGCCATGCTCGGCATGATCGGCGCGGGCGTTGGCCTGGGCGTGATGTTCGGCAACTACTTCCAAGGCGCTCTGCGCAACCCGACGGCCGCCGCTCAAGAGCGCCCGATGCTGTTCCTGGGCATGGCCCTGACGGAAGCCCTGGGCATCTTCGCCCTGGTCATCGCCTTCCTGATCCTGTTCTCGTAATCCGACCCTGGGGCGCGGCGCTTCATCGGAAGCGACGCGCTCCATGCTTTCTGTTTTCTCGCGCTTTCTGGAGCGGGCCGGATGACGGTCCGCTTCAAGCGCACTAGCTGAGAGGCGCCTTCGCCCATGGCGACGGAACATCACGGCGCGGTCGAGACGACTGAAGCCCCCAAGCACGAAAGCGGCGGCCTTCCGCAGCTGCAGTTCGAGCACTGGGGCGGTCAGATCGTTTGGCTGCTGCTCATCTTCGCCGTCCTCTACGCGGTGCTGTCGAAGGGCCTGCTGCCCCGCGTCAGCGGCGCGATCGACGAGCGCGGCGCCAAGATCGCCGGCGACATCGCCGACGCCCGTCGTCTGAAGGACGAGGCGGAGGCCCAGGCCCGCGCGGCCGCCGCCGAAGTGGCCGAGGCGCGCGCCAAGGCCCAGAAGACGGCCGCCGATGCGAAGGCCAAGGCTTCGGCCGAAGCCGCCGAGCGTCAGGCCAAGGAAGAGGCCGTCCTGGCCGAGAAGCTGGCCGCGGCCGAAGCCTCGATCCAGGCCGCCCGCGACACGGCCATGAGCCATGTCCGCGAGGTGGCTCAGGACACGGCCGGCGCGATCGTCCAGAAGCTGACCGGCAAGGCGGCCACGGCCGCCGAGCTGAAGTCGGCCCTGGCCTAAGGAGCTGACGATGGAACACGAATCCCTGTTCAGCCTCTCGAACCCCGAGTTCTGGGTTCTGGTCGCCCTGGTGATCTTCTTCGGCCTGCTGGTCTATCTGAAGGTTCTGCCGGGCGCGCTGTTCGGCGCGCTGGACGGCTACGCCGCCAAGATCAAGGCCGAGCTCGACGAAGCCCAGACGCTGCGTGAAGAGGCCCAGGCCCTGCTCGCGGACGTCAAGGCCCAGCGCGACGAAGCCGAGCGCCAGGCCGCAGCCATGATGGAGGCCGCCAAGGCCGACGCCAAGCGGATGGCCGAGGAAGCCAAGGAAAAGCTCGAGGAGCAGATCAAGCGCCGCGCCGAAATGGCCGAACGCAAGATCGCCCAGGCCGAGGCGCAAGCCGCCGCCGACGTGAAGGCCGCCGCGGTGGATCTCGCCGCGCAAGCCGCCGAGACCGTCCTGGCCGCCCGCCTCGCCGGTTCGACGAACGACGGCCTGGTCGACGCCGCGATCCGCCAGATGGGCGCAAAGCTGCAATAGCGGCTAGCGCCATCGGACAAGACAAGAGGGCGCGGACTGAAAGGTCCGCGCCCTTTTCTTTTGGGCGGTTGCGGTGGAGCAGACCTGTCGGGTGCCTGAGAAGGGTGGCTAGCCGCCTTGGCCGCCCAGAGGCTCAGCCGACCCGTCCGGGAGGATCTTTAACGTCTGGACCGCGTCGCCGCGAGGTCCACGACAAGCCTGCGACGAAGGCGTGCGTACGACAACTATCCTGCGAGATACGTCCACAGAACTACCGATCGGGCAACGGTAGCTTCCCGCTACGACTTCACTACGCGACCTCCAGCTCCAGTGGTAGTTGGCAGCCGCCACGAGATCAGCGCTCGGGTCGATACCGATCCGCCTCAGAACATTGAACTTCTCCGACACCCAGGCGGGGGCATCCGGGCGAGCGGGGGTCTGCGACCTCCCGCAGCTAGCCAGAGCCATGGCGATCAACGCAAGAAGTGCAAGTTTCAGCTTCATGACCGCGAACCTGCGCCCTCAAGGTTGAGAGTCGGCTAAGGGCCTAAAGCCGAGGCCCTGCCCTAGTCCTTCTTCGCCATCTTCCGCGCCACGTACTTCTTCACGCGCTTGCGGGTCTTCTTCAACAGGCGCCAGCGGGCGCGGCGCAGGATCATCTTCTCGGTACGGAGCATCTGCTGCCAGACGACCAGCAGCACCTCGGGCTCGCGGCGCATCAGGCGGCGGATCGGGAAGACCAGCTTGGGGTGGCGCTTCTGCCAGCGGATGAAGGTCTTCCGCGCGGCGAACGAGTAGCGCAGCACGATCATCAGCCCGATGACCAGGAGCGGCAGGCCCAGGTGGCCCGGCAGCGGCGTCAGCACGGCGCCGGCCAGGATCACCAGCGTGCCGAAGCCGATGGCGATCCAGCGGAAGGCGCGGGCGGCGGACTCGCGCAGCAGCAAGGCCAGGCGCGCGCGGCGCCGGACCCTGTGCTTGATATCGTCAATCGTGGCGACAGCGCTCACCTTTGGCTACGCTTCAGAGCGCGGAGCTTGAACGACTTACGCCAACGAACGGCCACCCGCCACCGGCGCGGCACGATCAGGCGCTCGACCCGCAGGGCCTGTTGCCAGGCCACCAGCACAACTTCCGGCTCGCGGCGCAGCAGGCGGCGCAGCGGGAAGATCAGCTTGGGGTGGGCGTGCTGGAAGCGGACGAACTGCTTGCGGGCCTTGAACGAATTGCGCAGCACCAGCATCAGGCCGACCACGGTCAGCGGCAGGCCCATGGGGCCCGGCAGAGGCGCGATCAGTATGCCGCCAAGGACCAGCAGAACGCCCAGCGTCACCAGAATGACGCGCAGAAAACGCGCCACGAGCTCGCGGGCGAGGTCATCGGCGGTGCGTCGGGCGCGCGGCATGGCGAGGGCTAATGCAGTCATGGGAGGACGAACGGGCTCACGCGCCGCTTGCTCCCTGGAAAAGCCAGTCAGCCCGGATGCGCTCCCCCGATATGTGGAGACAACAGGGCGCCGTAAAGGCGCCCCGCGGTCGCAAGGGGGGTATGGAATTTGCTATTCAGCGGCTAGTGGCGCCGCGGCCACAGGTTTCCACCTCAACCGGGGCTTGCGGGCCGCCAGGGTCTCGTCGAGGCGACGCAGCGGCGCGTGGAACGGCGCGCCCTTGAAGCGCTCCGTATCTCCCGACTTGGCCGCGCCCGCGAGCAGGCGAAGCGCTTCGATGAAGCGATCCAGCTCCTGCTTGCTCTCGGTTTCGGTCGGCTCGATCAGCATCGCGCCATGGACGACCAGCGGGAAATACATGGTCATCGGGTGGAAGCCCTCGTCGATCATCGCCTTGGCGAAGTCCAGCGTGGTCACCCCGGTGCCTTCCAGCCAGCTGTCGTCGAACAGGGCCTCGTGCATGCACGGACCGTCCGGGAAAGCCGGGCTCATCACGTCCTTCAGGCGGGCCTTGACGTAGTTGGCGTTGAGGACGGCGTCCTCGGCCACCTGGCGCAGGCCGTCGGCCCCGTGGCTGAGCATGTAGGCGTAGGCGCGGACATACATGCCCATCTGGCCGTGGAAGGCGCTCATGCGGCCGAATGCGGTCTCGGCTCCCGCCTCGCCCGCGTGCTCGACCAGCGAGAAGCCGTTGTCGTCGTGGACCAGCCAAGGCGTGGGCGCGAACGGCGCCAGGGCCTGGCTCAGCACCACCGGACCCGCGCCCGGACCGCCGCCGCCGTGGGGCGTCGAGAAGGTCTTGTGCAGGTTGATGTGCATGGCGTCGACGCCCAGGTCGCCCGGACGCACCCGGCCGACGATAGCGTTGAAGTTGGCGCCGTCGCAGTAGAAGTACGCGCCCGCCGCGTGGGTCAGGCGGGCGATCTCGACGACGTCGCGCTCGAACAGGCCGCAGGTGTTGGGGTTGGTGACCATGATGGCGGCCACGTGGTCGCCGAGCTTGGACTCCAGATCCGCCATGTCGACCCGGCCGTCGTCGGTCTGGGCGATCTCGACCACGGTGTAGCCGACGAAGGCGGCCGTGGCCGGGTTGGTGCCGTGGGCGCTGGTCGGGGCCAGCACCGTCTTGCGGTGGCCCTGGCCGTTGGCCTCGTGGGCGGCGCGGATGGCCAGCATGCCGCACATCTCGCCGTGGGCGCCGGCCTTGGGGCTCAGCGCGACGGCGGGCATGCCGGTCAGGGTCTTCAGCCAGTGGGCCAGACGGTCCATCAGCTGCAGGGCGCCCTGCACGGTGGACTCCGGCTGCAGCGGGTGGATGTCCGAGAAGCCCGGCAGGCGCGCCATCTTCTCGTTCAGGCGCGGATTGTGCTTCATCGTGCACGAGCCCAGCGGATACAGCGCCAGGTCGATGGCGTGGTTCTTCTGGGACAGGCGCACATAGTGGCGGACGGCTTCAGGCTCCGACAGGCCCGGCAGGCCGATCGGCGCGGCCCGCAGCAGGCCGGCCAGGTCGCTCGACGGGGCGGCGGCTTCGGGCAGGTCGACGCCGGTCTTGTTCCAGCAATCCAGTTCGAAGATCAGGGCTTCGTTCTGGAGCAGGCCGCGATTTCCCGTCAGGGTCTCATGACCCTCCGGGCCGTCCCCGATGGATTTTGGGGCGGCGGCTTCCGGGCGCGTGGGGCGGCCGATATTGTTCATGCTCATTGGGCCACCGCCTTGGTGAGGATCTTGGCGAAGAAGGTCATGTCGATGTCGAGCGTGGTTTCGGTGGCCGCGACCAGCAGCACGTCGTCCAGGCCCGCGCCCGCGTCGAGACGCGAGAACGGCACGCCGGCGATGACGCCGTTGTTGGCCAGGGTCTCGACCACGTCGGCGGCGTTCTTCGGCAGGCGGATGGCGAACTCGTTGAAGAAGCGCGGGGTCAGGATCTCGACGCCCGGCACGGCTTTCAGCGCATCGCGCAGGGCCAGGGCCTTCTGGTGGTTCAGGGCGGCCAGCTGGCGCAGCCCTGTCTCGCCCAGCAGGCTCATGTGGATGCTGAACGCCAGGGCGCAGAGGCCGCTGTTGGTGCAGATGTTCGAGGTCGCCTTGTCGCGGCGGATGTGCTGCTCGCGGGTCGACAGGGTCAGCACGAAGCCGCGCTTGCCGTCGGCGTCGACGGTCTCGCCGCACAGGCGGCCCGGCATCTGACGGACGAACTTTTCCTTGCAGGCGAAGAGGCCGATATAGGGACCGCCGAAGTTCAGGCCGTTGCCGATCGACTGGCCCTCGGCCACCGCGATGTCGGCGCCCATCTCGCCGGGCGACTTCAGCAGGCCGTACGACACGGCCTCGGTGGTGACCACGATCAGCAGCGCGCCGGCGGCCTGGGCGGCCTCGGCGATCTTGGTGACGTCGGTGACCGTGCCGAACACGTTGGGGGTCTGGACGACGACGCAGGCGGTTTCGGCGTCGATGGCGGCGATCACCGCGGCCTCGGCGTCGATGGCGGCGGGCAGGGCCTGCGTCGCGACACCGGCCGCGTGGGCCAGGGTCTCGATGGTCTCGACATAGTGCGGATGGACGCCACCCGACATCACCGCCTTGGTCCGGCGGGTGATGCGGTGGGCCATCATCACGGCTTCCGCCGCGCCGGTCGAACCGTCATAGAGCGAGGCGTTGGCCACCTCCATGCCGGTCAGGGCCGCGACCTGGCTCTGGAACTCGAACAGGACCTGCAGCGTGCCCTGGGCGATTTCCGGCTGATACGGCGTGTAGCTGGTCAGGAACTCCGACCGCTGGATGATGTGGTCGACCGTGGCCGGCACATGGTGGCGATAGGCGCCGGCCCCGCAGAAGAACGGCCCCTCCCCCGCCGAGCGATTGCGACGGGCCAGGCCCGCCATCTCGCGCTCGACTTCGATCTCGCCGGCGTGCAGCGGCAGGTCGACGGTTCCGGAACGCTGGGCCGAGGCTGGCACGTCCACGAACAGGTCGTCGATCGACTTGACGCCGATCGCGCCGAGCATCTCGACGCGGTCTTCAGGGGTCAGGGGGAGATAACGCATTTTCTAAATCCGCTCATCCCCGCGAAAGCGGGGACCTAAGCTGAAGGGGCCGCATGGGTCCCCGCTTTCGCGGGGATGAGCGGGGTTTAAAGCGTGCCCAGGAACGCTTCGTATGCGTCGCGGTCCATCAGGGCGTCGACCTCGGCCGGGTTCGACAGCTTGATCTTGGCGAACCAGCCGCCGCTTTCCGGCAGGGCGTTGACGGTTTCCGGCGTATCGGAGAGCTCGGCATTGCCCTCGACGACCTCGCCCGAGACCGGCGCGTAGACGTCCGAGGCGGCCTTGACGCTCTCGACGACGGCGAGGTTCTCGCCCTGCTTCACGGTCTTGCCGGCTTCCGGAACCTCGACGAACACCACGTCGCCCAGTTGCTCGGCGGCGTAGGCGGTGATGCCGACCGTGGCGACGTCGTCTTGGACGATCACCCACTCATGATCTTTGGTGAAGCGCATTGCCTGGGTCCTTCTTTCTAGGTTTAGCGCGCGACGGCCGCCAAAACCGGCGGCCACTTTTGGCTGTCGCGCTTTAGAGTTTGCGGACGTAACGGTTCGGCACGAACGGCGTGGCGACCACCTCGGCGGCCGCCTGTTTGCCTCGCACGATGACTTTCAACTTGGTTCCGATCGCGGCATAGGCCGGCGGGGCGAAACCGATGGCGATGGGGAAGCCCAGGCTGGGGGCGAAGCCGCCGCTGGTCACCTTGCCGATGACATTGCCTGCTTCGTCGGCGATCTCGGCGCCTTCGCGGGCCGGGGCGCCTTCCAGCACCTTCAGATTGACGCGGACGCGCGACAGCTCACCGGCCAGCTCCTTGGCGATCCGGGCCGCGCCCAGATAGTCGCCGGCCTCGCGGCGCGACTTGCCGACGGCGAAGTTCAGGCCGCCCTCGATCGGCGAGACGGTCTCGTCCAGGTCGTGGCCATACAGCGGCAGGCCGGCTTCCAGGCGCAGGCTGTCGCGGGCGCCCAGGCCGATCGGCTTGACGCGCTCGTCGTCCAGCAGAGTGTTCCAGATGCGCGTCGCCGCGTCGGCCGGGACCGAGATCTCGTAGCCGTCCTCGCCGGTATAGCCCGAGCGCGAAATGATGGCGTCGACGCCGAACGCGGTCAGGGCCAGGCTGTCCATGAACACCATGCCGGCGGCTTCGGGAACGTGGGCGGCCAGCACGGCGGCGGCCCGCGGACCTTGCAGCGCCAGCAGCGCGCGGTCCTCCAGGCGGGTCACCGTGGCCTCGCCGGCCAGGGCGTCGGCGATGATCTTGTAGTCGTTGTCCTTGCAGGCGCCGTTGACCACCACGAACAGGCCGTCGTCGTCGGGACGCGCGGTCATCAGGTCGTCGATGATCCCGCCCTCGGCGTTCAGCAGCACGCCATAGCGTTGCTTGCCCGGCTTCAGGCCCTGGTAGTCGGCCGAGACCACCTTCTCGAAGCTCTTGGCCGGGCTTGCGTCACCATTGGCGCCCCGGATGCGCGCCTGGCCCATGTGCGAGACGTCGAACAGGCCGGCGTGCTCGCGGGTCCACAGGTGCTCTTTCAGCACCCCGTCCTTGTACTGCACCGGCATCGAATAGCCGGCGAACGGCACCATGCGCGCGCCCAGCGCCACGTGGGCGTCGAAGAGCGGGGTCTTCTTGAGGTCTTGGTCGGACACTGGACGGGCTCCAAACGGGGTCGGCGAGACGGTCGGCTCTCGCCGACTGGTCGCGCCCCCGCTGTCCCTTAGGCCTGAGAGATTCCGGCCATTCGCATGGCCTTGCTCCTTCGGCGAGCCGCCCTTTCGGGAGGCTTCTTTCCAGCGTTCCTAAACCCGCGCGGTCCTTTTGCCTGAGCGTTTCCGGGGCGGTTGCGCCTTCGGCCTCGGGACGAATCCCGATGTCTCCCGCGAGGGTCGTCGGGGTGATGCGGGAGGCGGCCGTGCGAGTCAAGCACGGCCTGCCACGTCAGAGGCCGACGCCTCCAAACCAGTCGTCCTCGCCGATCGGCGGGCCGGGCGGGATGGCGACCTTGGCCTTTCCGTCCTCGATCAGCGCGGCCAGGCGCTCGCCGCTCTCGTCGGTGACGACGCCGGCCAGGGCGCGCGCCTGGGCGCGATCGGCGGCGTCGCCGGCGGTCACGGCCTTGAGCCCCTTGCCCCAGTCTGCCAGGCGCGCACGGATCACCGCGGCGGCGGTCGGCGAGAGATCCTTGTCGCCCAAAGCGTTGGCCAGATTGACCACCATGCGCTGGCGGACGCGGCGGGCCAGCTCGGCCTGGCGACCGGCCGCCTTGCCGTCAAAGGCGGCGAAGGCCAGGGCCTTGTCCATCAGCCCCTCGACGCCCGGCTGGGTCGGATCGCGGCGCTTGGCCTCCATCAGGCGGTTCAGACGCGCCGGCGCGAACAGGTCGCCCCAGACGAGGTCGGCGGCGACGTCGGCGGTCGCCGGCAGGTCGAAGACCGGCCCCTGGCCGAAGGTCTCGATATCATTGGCCTTGTCGTTGCCCTGCGACTGGCCCGAGGTCAGGACGTCCAGGGTCTTGTCGGAAAGGTCCAGCGCGGCGGGCGTCAGCGTCCGCAGCAGGGCGTCAATGGCGGCGACCTGGCGAGCCGGCGGGACGATCTTGCTGGGCTCGTGGCCATCGCCCTCGGCGGCGTAGGTGAAGTCGACGCCGCCGACCAGCTTGGCCGTCGCGTCGACCTGATAGCGGTGGAAGATGTAGATCGGCACGATCACGCGGCGCAGGTCGGCCACCGACCCGCCCTTGGGCAGGTTGGCCAGGCCGAAGCGGTCCAGCGCGATCTTGCGCACGGCCATCAGGTGATCGAGCTCGACGACCGGATCGGAACCATTGTCCCAGACCGCGCCGACCGGATGCGGCGTATCGGAGCCCCGGGCGTCCTCGTCGGCGACATAGCGCAGGCCGTCGGCCTGGCTCTTGTCGGCCTTGGCCTTCAGCCACGCCTTCTCGTCGGTCCCGGCGGGGGCGACGCCGTACAGCCAGTCGATCACGAACTTGTCCCAGGCGCCCACGCCGCGCCCATAGGCGTCGGAAAAGTCCAGCTGGCCGCCCTTGATGGCGATCCTCGGGGCCGGATAGTCCATCACCGAGGCCCGGTCGCCATAGGTGCTGGCGGCGAAATTGTGCTGCAGGCCGATCGAGTGGCCGATCTCGTGCGGGGCCAGCTGGCGTAGGCGGGCCAGCGAGATCTCGATCGGATCGTTGGGACCGCCCTGGCCCGTGGCCGCCGCGCCTTCCAGCCCCTCGAAGATCATCCGGTCCTGGCGGACGCGCTGCGAGCCCAGCAGCACGTCGCCCTTGATGATCTCGCCGGTGCGCGGGTCGACCACCGCGTGGCCGTACGACCAGCCGCGCGTCTGGCGGTGGACCCAGTTGACGACGCTGTAGCGGGCGTCGAGCGGGCTGACGCCCTCGGGCAGCAGCTCGACCTTGAAGGCGTCGATGAAGCCTGCGGCCTCGAAGGCCTGGTTCCACCAGCGGCCGCCCTCGATCAGGGCCGAGCGCACCGGCTCGGGCGCGGCGCGGTCGACATAGAAGACGATCGGCTTCTTGACCGGCGAGCGGGCGGCGCTCGGATCGGTCTTCTCCAGCCGGAAGCGATGGACCAGGCGATAGACCAGCGGCTCGCCCAGCGGCGCGGAATAGTCGGCGACGGTGTGGTCGATCACCCCGACGCGCGGATCGTTCTGGCGCGGCTGATAGCCCGGCTCGGGCAGGGCCACGAGCGAGTGGTGCAGGGCCAGGGTCACGTTGCGCGGATCGGGAACGATGCCGCGAACCTCCGAACCCGGATCATCGCCGACGAAGGTCTCGACCGCCTCCAGCTCGACGTTCAGCGGGAAGACGTTCACCGCGCCGGTGTCGGCGTAGGACAGGCCGTCGTTCAGGCGGAAGTCGCCCTGCTTGCTGCGCTTGAGGGTCTTGGCGACGCCCTGGGCGTCACGGGTGAGGAAGCTGGTCACGTCGACCAGCAGGCCGCCGTCCGGGCTCTCGGCCTCGATTGTGTTCGACCAGACGCTGGAGATCGGGAACGAGTCGGCCACCGCCTTCTGCTCGTCGACCGAGCCGCGCGCGGCGGAAAAGCCCCAGTTCTCGTACTGAGCGATGACCTTCCCGCCCACGCGGCGGAAGGCGATGATCTGGGTGTCGCCTGGCGCCGAGCGATCCAGCCCCGTCGGGTTCGAGCCCAAGCCCGAGCGCAGATAGGTCTGGTAGATGTAGCGCCCAGCGATCCCATCCGCGCCCGGCTTGGGCAGCAGCACCAGGATCTTGCCGTCCTTCTTGTCGACAAAGACCGGCAGCAGGCCGTCCCTGCGCTCGAGGCCGGCGGTCGCGTCGGCATATTTGTCGGCTTTGGGTTTGGCCTTCTCGGCGAAGGCTGGCGCGCTAAAAGCACTGACGCAGACGCTCGCCATCAACATGGCGACCACGGACTTGTTCATAACCCCTCCCGACGCAAGCGCACGCGCCGCGGGACTGTCGTGCGGGATTTCAGGGATTGCAACGGGTGAGCGACAAAAGCTCAGAAGGCTTTCGGAAGACCTGCTTGCTTCAGCACAGAGTTAGCGGTGTGTCGGCTTTTCGAACGCGGGACGATCACGACAAGGCCGTTGGGACACCTCCACTTCTCGTGGCGGCCCTTGCCGCCCGGCACACGCTCGCAGCCCGCGTCAAGCAGTAGCCGAATGAGTTCCGGATAGAAGTCTCTAGGCGTTGAGAATCGAGCGCTTTTTCCGCGAGCACCCAATCCTAGCGGAAATGCCCGAGGGAGAAAGTTTGTTCTCGAAAGGTTCTTTCGGAGAGGACGTTAGGCGACCGCCAACTCGATGGTGCCGTGAGCACTGATCTCCAAAGGCACCTTACCCTTGACCCCTACATTCTCCGCCAGAAGCTCCGGCGCAAGAGCGCTAACCAAGTCGACAAACTCCGGCAGGGTGGCCGCCTCGACGACCAGCCCCGGAATGTTGCTCGACGAAGTCCAGACGCCGGCTTCGGCATCCCACTCGGCCGCAACATGATAGACGCTGTCGCTCATGATCCGATGATGCACGCGTGCACAGGGAACGCCAAGACCGATCCTACATCCGTTCCGGCGCTTCAATGCCGAGCAGGTCGAGGGCCAGCACCAGTTGGCGCAGGGTGGTCTCGGCCAGGGTCAGGCGCGAGGCGCGGAGCTCTTCGGTGTCGGCGCTGACGATCGGGCAGGCCGCGTAGAACTTCGAGAACGACTGAGCCAGCTTGTAGGCGTGCTCGGCCACGAAGTTGGGGGCCTTCTTGTCGTAGGCCTCCTGCAGGGCGCCCTCGAAGGCGTCGAGCAGCATGGCCAGATCGCGCTCGGCCGGCTCGTGGATCACGATGCGGCCGGCGACGGCGCCAGCCTCGGCGGC
This sequence comes from Caulobacter sp. FV1ye6ST, assembly GCF_058681225.1. NCBI lineage: Bacteria > Pseudomonadati > Pseudomonadota > Alphaproteobacteria > Caulobacterales > Caulobacteraceae > Caulobacter > Caulobacter sp. FV1ye6ST. Next base: position 165,769 of record NZ_CM178733.1, on the reverse strand, counting down.
GCGACGCAGCACGCTCTTGATGCGCACCGACTGGTACAGCAGGTAGGGGCCGGTCTTGCCCTCGAAACTGGTGAAGCGGTCGAGGTCGAAGACGTACGAAGTGCCGCGGAAGTTCTGCAGGTCGGCGAACTTCAGGGCCGCGACGCCGACCTTGTGGGCCGTCTCTTCGAAGGCCTCTTCCGACAGCTCGGCGCCAAGGCCGGCTTCGCGCAGGCGCTCGCGGGCCTTCTCGCGGGCCATCTCGATGAGGTCGTGCAGCTTCAGGACGCCGCCGGCGCGGGTCTTGAACGGCTTGCCGTCCGTCCCGTTCATGGTGCCGAAGCCGATGTGCTCCAGCGAGCCCTCGGCGGCGTAGCCGGCCAGGTAGGCGGCGCGGAACACGGTCTCGAAGTGCAGGGCCTGACGCTGGTCCACGCAGTAGAGGATCAGGTGCGGGTCGAACGACTTGCGGCGATCCAGGATGGTGGCCAGATCGGTCGTGCCGTACATGGCCGAGCCTTCCGACGACACCACCAGCAGCGGCGGCACGTCCTGCTTGTCGCCCTCGCGGGCCACGCGGACGATGCGGGCGCCCTGGTCGTCGACCAGCAGGCCCTGGGCCTCCAGCTGGCGGACCATCGGCTCGATCAGGTCGTTGACGTCGCTCTCGCCCTTCCACAGGTCGAAGTCGACGCCCAGCGCATGGAACTCGCGCTCCAGCGCCACGCGGCTGACATTGACGAAGTGGCGCCACAACAGGCGGTAGCCGAAGCGGCCGTTCTGCAGCTCGGCCGTGGCCTTGCGGGCGCGCTCCTTGAACGCCGGATCTTCCTTCTGGCGGATCGAGGCGGCCGGATAGATCCGGTCGAGGTCGGCGAGGGTGATGCGGCTCTCGAACTCGGCCATCACCTTGGCCTCGTCGGCGGCGCTGAAGCCGCGCGGCGCCTCGGGCAGCTTCTCCATCAAGGCGTTGATGAAGGCATCCTCGTCCATGATGGCGCTGATCAGCAGTCCCATCTGGAAGCCCCAGTCGCCGAAGTGGGCGTCGCCCACCACGTCGTCGCCGCGGAAGCGATAGAGGCGCTTGACCGACTCGCCGATGATCGAGGCGCGCAGGTGGCCCACGTGCATCGGCTTGGCCACGTTCGGGCCGGCATAGTCGACCAGCACCCGGCGCGGCGTCTCCAGCAACTGGGCGCCGGCGCGATCGTCGGAGGCGATCTCGCGGGCGCGGGCCGACAGGGCCTCGTCGCTGACGCGCATGTTGATGAAGCCGACGCCGGCGATCTCGACCGAGGCCAGGCGAGGGTCGCCCTTGAGGATATCAACGACCTGCACGGCGATCTCGCGCGGATTGCGCTTGGCGCTCTTGGCCGCCGCGAGGGCGCCGTTGCACTGGAAATCAGCCAGGTCGGGGCGGTCGGAGGCGGTGACGCGTCCGAATTCGGGGGGCAGTCCGGCGGCCTGGAAAGCGGCCGCGGCCGCCTCGCTCAGGGACCGCTTCAAATCGCTCATTGCTTGTTGGTGTTCCCTGCTTGCCCAGCTTGCTGAGCCTGTACGGTCTGGCCGGCATTGACCCGGAACCGCTTGCCGTCACGGTTGAAGGCGGCCATTTCCGGGGTCACGTCGAAGCCCAGCAGCACCTCGAAGTTGCTGCCGCTTACCTTGTCGTCGGCGCGCGGAATGGTGATCTGCTCGATGGTGTCGGTCGCGTAGGCGCGATCCTGGCCGGGCGCGAAAGTCACCGGCAGGTCGAAAAATTCCTTGGCGATCACCGACTGGTTCCGCTCGGTGACGGCGACCCAGTAGCGATAGACGTGCTTTTCGCCCTCGGCCTGCGGGCCACGGCCCAGCTGGAACAAAGCTTCGATGCGAATCTTGATCGGCTCATTGGTCTTGTAGGCGCAGCCCGACGAGAGGCTCTGGATCTCGCCGGTGAAGCCGGCCTGGTTCGCCGCTTCCTTGCCGTTCTTGAACTCGACATAGCGGCTGGCGTCGTACAGCACCTTTACATAGGGGCACGGACCGGCGTTGCGCAGCTGCTGCAGCGGCGCCTTGGGCTGGTTCCACTCCTCGTCGCGCTTCTTCTTCTTGGCCGCGCCGCCGTCGTCGTCCGGGCCGCCGCCCTGGCCGCCGCCGGGTCCCATCTGCGCGTGAACAGTCGTCGCCGTCGCGGCGATCGAGAAGGCCATCAGGGCGCTGAGGGCGAGCGGCAAGGTGCGGCGCATGAAACGTCCGGTTCGAGAAAGGAAGAGCCAAACGGGACCACAAAGCCCCGTCGGCGTCATGCAGCCTGATAAAGGCATATGCGTGACGTCGCAACGACGCAGACTCCTGGCGCCTGGCCGTCTGAACGACTAGTTTCCGCGTATGAACGCCCATACGCTCGCCCCTTTGCCGGTTCGTCGTCAGATCTCGCTCGTGCTGGCTAGCCCGCGCGGCTTCTGCGCCGGCGTGGATCGCGCCATCCAGATCGTCGAGCGCGCCGTCGAGAAGTTCGGCGCGCCCGTCTATGTGCGCCACGAGATCGTCCACAATCGCCACGTGGTCGACCGCCTGAAGGCCCTGGGCGCGGTGTTCATCGAGGAACTGTCCGAGGCCCCCGACGACCGCCCGGTGGTGTTCTCGGCCCACGGCGTGCCCAAATCGGTGCCGGCCGAGGCCCAAGTGCGCCAGATGATCTATCTGGACGCCACCTGCCCGCTGGTCTCCAAGGTCCATGTCGAGGCCCAGAAGCACTACGACGCCGGCCGCGAGATCGTGCTGATCGGCCACGCCGGCCACCCCGAGGTCATCGGCACGATGGGCCAGCTGCCCGAGGGCTCGGTCACCCTGATCGAGGACCTCAAGGACGCCGCCGCCTGGCAGCCGAAGGACGCCGCCAACGTGGCCTTCCTGACCCAGACCACCTTGTCGGTCGACGACACGGCGGACATGGTCGCCCTGCTGCGCGAGCGTTTCCCAGGGATCGCGGCCCCGCACAAGGAAGACATCTGCTACGCCACCACCAACCGCCAGGACGCGGTCAAGCACCTGGCCGAACAGTCGGAACTGGTGCTCGTGGTCGGGTCGAAGAACTCGTCCAATTCGGTGCGCCTGATGGAGGTCGGCCTGAAGGCCGGCGCCACCGCCGCCTACCTGATCGACGACGCGGCCGGCATCGACTGGACCTGGTTCGAGAACGTCTCGCGCGTGGGCCTGACCGCCGGCGCCTCGGCCCCGGAAGACCTGGTGCAGGGCGTCATCGACGCCATCTCGGCCCGCTTCGACACCACGGTGGAGGAACTGGTCGAGGCGCGGGAAACCATCACGTTCAAGCTGCCGCGGCTACTGACGGCTTAGCATCGGCTTGACCCGAGGCCTCGCGTCGAGCATCCCGACGCCATGGCCGTCTATACCGACATCACCGACGCTGAACTCGAAGCCTTCCTCGCGGGCTACGACCTGGGCTTGTCCCTGGCCTTCAAAGGCATCGCCGAAGGGGTGGAGAACTCCAACTTCCTGCTGGAGACCGAAAAGGGTCGCTACATCCTGACGGTCTACGAGCGGCGGGTGAAGGCCGACGACCTGCCCTATTTCCTGAACCTGCTGACCTGGCTGGCCGACAAGGGCTATCCCAGCGCCCGGCCGATCGCCGACCGCAACGGCAAGACGCTGGCGACCCTGCGCGGCAAGTCCGCCGCCATCGTCGAGTTCCTGCCCGGCCTGTCGGTGCGCAAGCCGACCGTCGCCCACTGCCGCGAGGCCGGCGAGGGCCTGGCCTGGCTGCATCTGGCCGGCGAGGGCTATCCCGGCCGCCGCGCCAACGACCTGGGCCAGAGCGCCTGGTCTCCGCTGTTCGCCAAGCACCGCAAGGCCGCCGAGGACCTAAAACCCGGCCTGTCGGCGACCATCGACAACGACCTGGCGCAGTTGGCCCTGATGTGGCCGCGCAATCTGCCGGCGGGCGTGATCCACGCCGACTATTTCCCCGACAACGTCTTCTTCGAGTCGAACGGCAAGTTCGCCGCGACGATCGACTTCTATTTCGCCTGCGAGGACAGCTACGCCTACGACGTGGCGGTGACCCTTAACGCCTGGTGCTTCGAGGCCGACGGCAGCTTCAACATCACCGCCGCCAAGGCCCTGCTGAACGGCTATGAGCGCCGCCGCCCGCTGAGCCCGGCCGAGAAGGAAGCCCTGCCGATCCTGGCGCGCGGCGCGGCGATCCGCTTCTTCCTGACCCGCCTGGCCGACTGGGGCTCGACCCCGGCGGGCGCGCTGGTCCGGCCCAAGGATCCGCTGGAATACGAGCGCAAGCTGGCCGTCCATCGCGAAGGCCTCGTGCTGTTCGCATGACGCCCAAGGTCACGATCTATACCGACGGCGCCTGCAAGGGGAATCCCGGCCCCGGCGGCTGGGGCGCCATCCTGTTCTATGGCGACAAGAAGAAAGAGATCTGCGGCGGCGAGCCGGCGACCACCAACAACCGCATGGAGTTGATGGGCGCGATCCAGGCGCTGGAGCTGCTGAACCGCCCCTGCAAGGTCGAGCTGCACACCGACAGCCAGTACGTGATGAAGGGCATCCAGGAGTGGATCAAGGGCTGGAAGGCCCGCGGATGGAAGACGGCCGACAAGAGCCCGGTCAAGAACGACGACCTGTGGAAACGCCTCGACGCCGCCCGCGAGCGGCACGATGTCGACTGGCGCTGGGTCAAGGGTCACGCCGGCCATCCGCTGAACGAACGCGCCGACGCCCTGGCCAATGAAGGCCTGCGCAAGGCCAATCCGAGGGTCTTCTAGACTCTCTCGTCGCTCCAAATTTCTCGTCATCCCGCGACTTGTTCGCGGGACCCATCGTTCAGCTTTTACGTGAGAGCTTAGGTCCGCATTGCACTTGCGACGGACAAATGGGTCCCGCGCATAAAGCGCGGGATGACGGTTGTTGGGATCTCTGGGCGACAGCCTCAAGCGCCTAGAAGCTGCCGGGCTGATCGCCGCTCGCGAACGGCAGGCCTTCGTCCTCCCAACCGGTGATCCCGCCGATCATCAGCTTCACTGGCCGGCCCAGCCTGGCAAGCTTCAGCGCCGCGCGGTCGGCGCCGTTGCAGTGCGGGCCGGCGCAGTAGACGACGAACAGGGTGTCGGCGGGCCATTGCGCCATCCGCTCGGCGGTCATGTCGGCGTGACGCAGGTGGAGCGCGCCCGGCAGGTGGCGGCGGGCATAGGCTTCAGGCGAACCCACCACATGCAGCAGGACGAAATCGACCTCGCCCGCCCGCATCGCGGCGGCGACGTCGGCGCAATCGGTCTCCAGCGACAACCTCCCGGCGAAGTGGGCGGCGGCGACGTCGGGCGAGGCGGCGGGGATCTCGGATACGAAGCTCATGGAAGTCTCCAGGTTTGGACACTCATAGACTTGCCGCGAAGGCCACGCTGACGTTAGCTGGCGAGATCGACATCGACCGTAAATATCATGCCAAACCCTCTCGTCGTCGTTCTCGCCTATGATGGCCTCTGCACCTTCGAATATGGCGTGGCGGTCGAGCTGTTCGCCCTGCCGCGTCCGGAGATGGGCGCCGGCTGGTACCGCTTCGCCACCGCCGCCGCGGAGCCAGGCGACCTGCGCGGCCTGGGCGGGGTGCGGATCGTCGGCGACGGCGGGCTGGAACTTCTGAGCGAGGCCAGCGTCATCGTCGCCCCGGGCTGGCGGGGGATGGATCACCCCGTGCCGGCCCCGCTGATCGAGGCGCTGCGTATGGCGCACGCCAGCGGCGCGCGGCTGATGTCGATCTGCTCAGGCGTCTTCGTGCTGGCGGCGACCGGGCTGCTGGATGGGCGGCGCGCCACCACCCACTGGCGCTATGCCGACGCCCTGCGCCAGCGCTATCCGGCGATCGCGGTCGAACCGGACGTGCTCTATGTCGACGAGGGCGACCTGCTGACCTCGGCCGGCAGCGCCGCCGGCATCGATCTTGGCCTGCACCTGATCCGCCGGGACTTCGGGCCCGAGGCCGCCAACACCGTCGCCCGCCGCCTGGTCGTGCCGCCGCATCGCGACGGCGGCCAGGCCCAGTTCGTCGCGCGGCCGGTGCCCGCGGCGCACGAGGCGTCGCGACTTTCCCCGATCCTCGACCGCATGCGCGCCGACCTCGCCGGCGACCACACCATCAAGACCCTGGCCGGCGCCGCGGGGATGAGCGAGCGGACCTTCCTGCGCCGGTTCGAGGCCGCCACCGGCGAGACCCCTGCCCGCTGGCTGCTGGCCGAGCGGCTGAACCGGGCGCGGGATCTGCTGGAGACCTCGCCGGCGGGGATCGAGCAGGTCGCGCAAGCCGTGGGCCTGGGCGCGCCGGCCTTGCGGCATCACTTCCGCCGGCGGTTCGCGACCACGCCCGGCGCCTATCGGGCGCGGTTTGCCCGTGCTTAGGCGGCTGGTCGCGAGCCTGCTCGCTTAAGAAGCTGTGGGCGGTCCCGGAAAGTCCTCGCCAAGGCGCGCCGGGTTTGCCAAGCCGACGCGATGAACCGCGTCGGCTACTACCGCCTGCCGCCCGTCAGGGGCGTCTTCTTCAGCCCGGTCCAGGAGGAGCGCCTGCTGCTGCTGGGTTGCCAGGAGGTGTTCAGCGACCGGAGCCTGACCAACGCCATCATCCGTCCTGGCCTCGACAAGGCCCTGGCGGCGCTGGCGCCCGGTGGGACGCTGGCGGTGCTGAGCCTGCACGCCCTGGCCGGCACGACCACCGACCTGCTGGAGGCGGTGCTGAAGCTCAAGGCCCTCGGCCTGCACCTGGTCGTCGCCCAGCCCGAGATCGACACCAACACCGATCCCGGCTTCTTCGCTGCGTGCGAGACCCTGACGGCCTTCAACGCCGAGCGCGCCATGGTCAAGGCCGCCGAAGCGGCCCTGGTCAGCAAGGGCGTGAAGGGCGGCGGCGTCCAGGGGCTCAAGGCGGGGGAGCCTACCGAAGACTAGCGCCGAGGGGCCGTCCTCGCCCTTCGACAGGCTCAGGGTGAGGACGGTTGCTGGCGTTCGAGTAGAAACCTCATCCTGAGCTTGTCGAAGGACGAGGTTTCGGCTCCTCAACTTTCAATATGGATTCGCCTCAAACCTTCAGTCGGTAGCCCGTCTTGAAGATCCAGCCCACCGCCGTCAGGCACAGGACCAGGAACACGGCGGTCATGGCCAGGCTGACGCCGACGCCGACGTCCGACTGGCCGTAGAAGCTCCAGCGGAAGCCGCTGATCAGATAGACCACCGGGTTGAACAGGGTTACCTTCTGCCAGACCTCGGGCAGCATCTTGATCGAGTAGAAGCTGCCGCCCAGGAAGGTCAGCGGCGTCACGATCAGCGCCGGGACGATCTGCAGCTTCTGGAAGTTGTCGGCCCAGACCCCGATGATGAAGCCGAACAGGCTGAAGGTGATCGAGGTCAGGACGAGGAACAGCAGCATCACGAACGGGTGGGCGATCTGGAACGGCACGAAGATCCGGGCGGTGGCCAGGATCAGCAGGCCCAGGCAGATCGACTTGGTGGCGGCGGCGCCGACATAGCCGGCGACCGCCTCGAACCAGGCCACGGGCGCGGAGAGCAGCTCATAGATCGTGCCGGCCCACTTGGGCATGTAGATGCCGAACGAGGCGTTGGAGATGCTCTCGCTGAGCAGCGACAGCATGACCAGACCCGGGATGATGAAGGCGCCGTAGCTGACGCCGTCGATCGACTGCATGCGCGAGCCGATCGCCGAGCCGAACACCACGAAATAGAGGCTGGTCGACAGCACCGGCGCGATGATGCTCTGGGCCAGGGTGCGGAACCACCGCGCCATCTCGAAGCGGTAGATGGCCCCAATGGCATATGGGTTCGCGAAGAGGTTCATTGCGGGGCCCTCACCAGGCTGACGAAGATGTCTTCCAGAGAGCTCTGGTCGGTCTTGAGGTCCTTGAAGTCGATTCCATGCTCGGCGAGACGCTTCAGCAGATCGGCGATGTCGGTGTCGTCGGCCTGGGTGTCGAAGCTGTAGACGAGGTCCGCGCCGTCATTGATCAGGCTCAGCGAGGGATCGGTCAGGCCGGGCGGCAGGACGGTCAGCGGCTCGCGCAGGTGAACGGTCAGCTGCTTCTTGCCCAGCTTGCGCATCAGGACCGACTTGTCCTCGACCAGGATGATCTCGCCCTTGTTGATCACCCCGATCCGGTCGGCCATCTCCTCGGCCTCCTCGATATAGTGGGTGGTCAGGATGATGGTGACGCCGTTCTCGCGCAGCTGGCGGACCATCTCCCACATGTCGCGGCGCAGCTCGACGTCGACGCCGGCGGTGGGCTCGTCCAGGAACAGGATGGTCGGCTCGTGGCTCAGCGCCTTGGCGATCATCACCCGTCGCTTCATGCCGCCCGACAGCGCCATGATCTTGCTGTCCTTCTTGTCCCACAGGGACAGGTCGCGAAGGATCTTCTCGATCAGGGCGTCGTTGCGTGGCTTGCCGAACAGGCCGCGCGAGAAGCTGACCGTGGCCCAGACCGTCTCGAAGGCGTCGGTGTTCAGCTCCTGCGGCACGAGGCCGATCTTGGAGCGGGCGGCGCGATAGTCCTTCACCACGTCGTGGCCATCGGCCAGGACCACGCCCAGGCTGGGATTGACGATGCCGCAGATGATGCTGATCAGGGTGGTCTTGCCCGCCCCGTTCGGGCCCAGCAGAGCGAAGATCTCGCCCTTGCGGATGTCGAGGTCGATCGTCTTGAGGGCCTGATGGCCAGACGCATAGGTCTTGGTCAGACCCTTTACCGATATGATTGAAGTCACGCCGTCTCCCCTAAACGCGACGATGCCCCAATACGAGGCACAGCGTCGCGCATGCCCTGCAAGGTGGCTGATGCGCGGCTCAAATGGTGTCGCCGTCGGCGGATAACAGGGGCGGCGCCGCGTTCTGTCAGCAGGTTTCCGTCAGGTCGGGATCTTGCGGACCTTCAGCACCGCGCCGTCCAGGCCGATGACCACCACTTCCTGACTGATGGCGGGGATCGGCTCGTCGGTCTCGGCCGCCCAGTCCTTGCCGTCGACAAACACCCGGCCGCGGCCCTGCTCGAAGGTCGAGAGCACCTGGCCGCGCTGGCCGATCAGCCGTTGCGTCGGGTCGTTGAGGTCCGGCGACTTCGCCTCCAGCACCGGCCGCAGGAAGCGGCGGGCCAGATAGGTCGAGGCGATGGTCAGGACGGCGAACAGGCCGATCTCGAGCACCGGGCCCGGATGCAGGGCCTGGGCGATCAGGCCGATGACGAAGGCGCTGGCGGCCGGCCACAGGAGCCAGCCCGTCCCGGTCGAGACCTCGATGGCCAGGCAGAGGGCCGCGACGGCCAGCCACAGCCAAAACGGTTGCAGAGCGTAGAAGCCGGCGATCGCGCCCATCGCCTAGGCTCCGCGCTTGGCGGGCGGGGGGCCGGACGGCGCGCTGACCGGCGCGGCGGTCGATGCGCTCCGCGACGGCGGCGGCGCCTTCGGCGTCTCCGCGCCCAGGCTCTTGATCAGTTCGGCGACGCCGGCGACGGTCCCGGTCAGGCCGGAGAAGTCGGCCGGTACGATCACCGTCTTCTGCTGCGGGCTGCGGGCCAGCTCGCCGAAGGCTTCGACGTACTTCTGGGCGATGAAATAGTTGATGGCGTTGACGTCGCCCTTGGCGATGGCCTCGGAGACGAAGGTGGTCGCCTTGGCCTCGGCCTCGGCTTCCCGCTCGCGAGCCTCGGCGTCGCGGAAGGCGGCCTCGCGGCGGCCCTCGGCCTGCAGGATGGCCGACTGCTTCTGGCCCTCGGCGCGGGCGATCTGGGACTGCTTCTCCCCCTCGGCCTCGGTGATCACCGCGCGACGCTCGCGCTCGGCCTTCATCTGGCGGGCCATGGCGTTGGTGATGTCGGTCGGCGGCGTCAGGTCCTTGATCTCGATCCGCGCCACCTTGACGCCCCAAGGGCCGGTGGCGTGGTCGATGGTCGAGAGCAGGCGGGTGTTGATCGCGTCGCGCTGGCTCAGCACCTCGTCCAGCTCCATCGAGCCGACCACGGTGCGCAGATTGGTCTGGGCCAGCTGGGTGATGGCGTAGATCAGGTTGTCGACCCGGTAGGCGGCGGCGGCGGCGTCCATCACCTGGATGAAGACGATCGCGTCGACCTTCACCGAGACGTTGTCCTTGGTGATGACCTCCTGCTGAGGGACGTCCAGAACCTGCTCCATCATGTTCACCTTGCGCCCGATCGTCTCGACGAAGGGGGTCAGGATGCTGATGCCGGGCTTCAGGGTCCGGGTGTAGCGGCCGAACCGCTCGACGGTGAATTCGCGCCCCTGCGGCACGATCTTGATGACGCTCATCACCAGCACGAAGGCCAGGATCAGCAGGACCAGAACGACGATGGACGTGCCCAAGAGCAACGCTCCTCTACAAACCTGAGTAGAGGTTAGCGCGCCGCTTCGCCGTCCGCCATGGAATCCGACAGGCTGGGCGGCGGACGCGTCGGGCGCATCGACTGCGAGAGCTTCTGGGCCAAGGCCTGCCCCTTGCGGGCTGTCGCCTGTTCGGCCTTGCGGCTGGCTTCGTCGCAGAGCGGATACTCGCTGCGGCGCGAGGCGAAGCCGGTGTTGAAACGCTCGCGCATCTGGGCGTCGAAGGCTTGATCGGCCTGCTCCACCTCGGTCAGGCGGACCATGCGCGAGCGCCAGTATTGATCGTCGACGCCGTGGCAGGCCTGCCGCAGGGCATGGCTCTCGCCTAGCGTATAGGCCAGGTCCAGCAGGCGCTGACGCTCGTCGGCGGCCCGTTCCTGACCCCACGCCCTGGGGGTCATGACCGGCGAAACCACGAGGGCGCCGAGGAGGACGCCGATAAGGAACGGACGCGACATGAGCCTGTTATGGCCAAACCCCGCCCGCCTGTCACCGTCCCGCGCCTGACGGGCGAGCGACGAAAGCCCACCTGGGGACACAATGTCCCTCGGTGTCAGAAAAGCTCGAAGGATAAGGGCCTTGTGATCGCCACAGATCGGGCGTTCCCTGTGGATACTGCAAGGAGGTCCCCCATGACTGAGGTGCATTACGGTGTCGTTCGGGTCGGCGATCGCTGGTCCATCATCGGCGACCACCTACGCTTTGGCGCCTATGAGACGCGCGGCGAAGCCAGCGCGGCGGCTCGACGCCTGGCCGAACATCCGGCCGGCCTGGGGCTGCATGTCATGCTGCACGAGCAGGACGAGGACTGGGTGCTGCCCGGCCCGACAACGCTCAGCTAAACGCCGTCCAGCTAGAGCATTTTCCGACGAAGTGGATACCGGTTCGTCGTCAGAAAATGCGTCAAAACAATAGGCTAGAGCATTTCACCGATCCAATTGGATCGAAAAAATGCTCTAGGCCTCGGCCGTTTCTTCATCGTCGCCGTACAGGAACGGCTTGATGACCCGCCATACCTGAAGGATGGACGCGACCGCGCCCACCACGGACGCGACGACCTGGAACGCCTGCCAGACGAAGCCGACCAGCGGATCCTCGCCCAGCATCGCCACCAGTGGGTAGATCAGGTGGCTGACCGTGATCCGGAACTGGGCATAGGCGGTGGAATATTCCACCGACGCCCCGTCGATGGCGGCCGTGACGATCACCGCCAGGACCGGAGCCCACAGCAGGGGCAGGATCAGCAGCAGGGCCAGGGCCGTGATCAGCGACTTGGTCGACAGGCTGACGTCATTGGCCAAGGTGATCCCGACGCCGGCGATCACCGCCAGGCCCAGCAGGGCCAGCGCGATCGGCAGGACGAGATCGGCGGTGTCGGCCAGCGGCATCCCGACGCCGAAGACCATGGCGGCCATGACGAAGAGGGTGACGACGAAAGATCCAAGCCACAGCGCGCCGTACTGGCTCAGCCTCCGCCGCAGGTGTCGCTTGGCGATCATCGCTCCCCCTCCCGGGCTTGGCGCCGTGGCCCACCGGGAGGGTGCTTCGGAAGAGTCTCGCCGTCCACGGGAAACTAAGCCGTGCGCCATGCGCTTATGCAGTCGAGCTTCACGGGAGGCACGCATGACCGCCATCACCCGCATCGTCCGCAGCACCGTCGAGGGCGACGCCGCGCCGACCTATGATTCCAACCGCCTGCTGGCCGCCCTGCGCCCGGACGCCCTGGCCGAACTGGCCGCGCATCTTGTGCTCGTCGACCTGCCGGCCGACGCCGTGTTGTTCGATGTCGGCGACGATGTCGAGCACACCTATCTGCCCTGCGGACCCACCCAGGCCTCGTTGCTGGTGGTGACCTCGGACGGCCAGGAGATCGAGGCCGCCAGCATCGGCTTCGAGGGCGCGATCGGCGGCGTGGTCAGCGCCGGCTTCAAGCCCGCCTATGGCCGCGCCGTGGTCCGCGTCCCCGGCCACGCCTTCTGTCTCTCGACCGCCAAGCTGGAAGAGTCCAAGGCCCGCCATGCCAGCGTCGGAGACCTGTTCGATCGCGCCGCCGACGCCTTCATCGCCCAGATGATGCAGGTGGCGGCTTGCAACGCCCTGCACCCGATCGAGCAGCGCGTCTGCCGCTGGCTGCTGTTCGCCCACGACCGCTCGGGCAAGGAGCCGATCCGCCTGACGCAGGAGACCCTGGCCCAGATGCTGGGCGTGCAGCGCACGACGGTCAGCGCCGTGGCCCGCGTCCTGCAGGACGCGAAGGTCATCCACATCGGCCGCGGAAAGGTCGAGGTGCTGGATCGTCCGGGGCTGGAGAAGCGCGCCTGCGAATGCCACGCGGCCGTCGAGGCGCACTTCGGGCGGATCCTGCCCCCGCACAAGCGCTAGGATTCAGGACCGATAAGCCGAAGCCCGGTCCAGCGCGGATTCAGCCTCGCTCACCAGCCGCGCCACGATCTCGCCGGCGGGGAGCACCTCGCGCACGCCGCCGGCGCTCTGGCCCATGGCGAAGCAGGACTTGGCCGGGTCGAGTCCGTCGACCTGGCCGCCGATGCCGCCCATCGCGCCCGCCCGGATCGAGACCATGGCCTGCTGTGGGAACGGCTGGATGTCGGTCGGCCGCGCTTCCCAGTCGTCGACATAGGGGTTCTTCCTCACCCGCATCGGCTTGCCCGAGTAGCAGCGGGTGCGGACGGTGTCCTCGTCGGCCGCCTCGACCACCGCCTGGCGGTAGAGGTCGCCGGCATGGGCCTCATGGCTGGCGATGAAGCGGGTGCCCATCCAGACGCCTTGAGCGCCCAGGGCCAGGGACGCGGCCAGGCCCCGCCCGTCGTGCAGGCCGCCGGCGGCGACCACCGGGATCTTCACGGCTTCCACGGCCTGGGCGACCAGCGGCAAGGTCCCGACCAGGCCCGTGTGGCCGCCGCCCTCCCCGCCCTGGCAGATGACCGCGTCACAGCCGGCCTGCTCGGCCTTGACCGCGTGCTTAACGGCCCCGCAGACGACCATGACCTTCAGGCCGGCCGCCTTGAGGCGCGCGATGATCGGCAGCGGCACGCCAAGGCCGGCGATGAAGGATGAGGCGCCCTCCTCGATGATGACCTCGACGCTGGCGGTCAGGGCGTCGGGGGTGGCGGCCAGCAGGTCGACGCCGAACGGCTTGTCGGTCAGGCCTTTGACCTCGCGCATCTGAGCGCGGATGAAGTCCGGCGAGGTCCCGGCCATGCCCAGCACGCCATAGCCGCCGGCGTTCGACACCGCCGCCGCCAGGGGCGCGTAGGACACCCCGCCCATGCCGGCCAGAAGGATCGGATGCTCGATATGCAGTAGATCGCAGAGCGGCGTGCGCAGGCCCATGACCCGTTCCTCCCATTGTTTCAGGGAGGGTTTCGCGCCGCGCCCGCGCCCGCAAGCGTGCCGCGAGGTTAGCGGCGCTTCGCCAACTCGGTCTCGACGTCGGACTCGGCGGTCCAGAAGCAGCTGGCCATGGCCGTCAGGACCAGGGCGATCAGCGTCAGGAAGCCGCGCGGCGGAGCCAGGCTGACAACGTCTTGGGGCGTCATCGTCTTTGTTTCCTCGTCGGCGTCCGGATCTGATGTCCGGACTGCCGCAAGCAAAGCTTCTCACCGCGCGGCGGGTTCCGCAAGGCCCTGTTTTACATGAGCTTTCTTTGGACTTCAGAGTCCAGAAATCGGCTCTCTAGAAGATCGAGTATCCGCCGTCGATCACGATCGTGGCCCCCGACTGATAGCTGGACGCGTCCGAGGCCAGATAGACCGCCATGCCGCCGAAGTCGTCGGGCTCGCCCCAGCGGCGGGCCGGCACGCGGGGGATGACCTTCTCGGCGAAGGCGGCGTTGCCTTGCGCCCCAGCGGTCATGTCGGTGGCGATCCAGCCCGGCAGGATGGCGTTGGCGCGCACGCCGTAGCGGGCGTGCTCGACGGCCACCGACTTGATCATCGAGATCACCGCGCCCTTGGTGGCCGCATAGGCCTCGTTCCGCGCCGCGCCCTCGATGGCCGCCAGCGAGGCCACCCCGACCAGCGAACCGCCCGGATCGCCGGTCTTGGCGCGCTCGACCATGTGGCGGCAGGCCTCGCGCAGGGTGAAGAACACGCCGTCCAGATTGACCGACAGCACCTTGCGATAGGTCTCGGTCTTCATCTCGACGAACGAGGGCGAACCAAAGCCGATGCCCGCATTGGCGAAAACGCTGTCGACCCGGCCCATGGCGGCCAAGGCCTCTTCCATGCCTTCGCGGACCTGGTCCTCGTCGGAGACGTCGACGGTCTGGGCCTTCACCCGGACTCCCAGGGTGGTCAGTTGCTTTTCGGCCTCGAGATTGCGCTCGGGGTTGGAGCCCCAGATGACGATGTCCGCGCCGGCCTGCGCCATCGCCTTGGCCATGCCCAGGCCGATGCCGCGATTGCCGCCGGTGACCAGGGCCACCTTGCCCGACAGATTGAACGGCGCGTAGGCCATGGCGAACCTCCCTCTTATGTCTGAAACGCTTGTTTGAAGAGAGGCGGTCAGGCGTGGAAGGTCAAGAGCCCCAGAAGTGGAAGGCCTGCCAACCGGCGCCGACCGCTGGCCGCGACACGCCCAGCAGGTCGATGACCGTCAGGGCCGCGCCGAAGATGAAGCCGCTGACGCCGGGGACCCAGAAGATCAGGGCGAACAGGATCAGAAAGCCGATCCGCTCGATCTTGACCATCTTCGCGCGCACGCCGTCGGGCAGGAACGGCCGGATGACGCCATAGCCGTCCAGGCCCGGGATCGGCAGCAGATTGAGAACCAGGGCGCTGGCCTGCAGCAGGGCCAGCAGCGACAGGGCGTTGTACAGCGGACCCGAGGCGACGAAGGGCAGAGCGACGGCCAGGGCGATCAGCACCGCCAGCGTCCCCAGCGGTCCGGCCAGCGAGGCCAGCGATCGCCAGCCCTTCGACCGCATCAGGTCCTCGCGCAGATAGACCGCCCCGCCCGGAAAGCCGATGCCGCCCAGCGCCAGGGCCAGCAGCGGAAAGATGAGGGTGGTGACGAGATCGGAGTACTTGAGCGGGTCGAGCGTCAGGTAGCCCTTCTCGACGATGGTCGTGTCGCCGGCCTTGTGGGCGACCAAGGCGTGGCCGAACTCGTGGATCCCGACGCTGAGGATCCAGGTGGCCGCGACAAGGGCGAAAGTCAGTGGTCCGGCCGGAGGAAGTTCAGCGGCGACTGCCCAACCTAGACCGACGCAAGCCGCGACCAGGATCAGCGCGTTTGGACTGAGCGACGTTCGCGGGGCGCGGGCTTCGATGAGAGTCATGAGGCTGGATTGAGCACGAGCAACCCCGGGATGCTAGGCCCCGAACTTCTCATAAGTTTCCGCGATCACCCGCCGCGTCTCTTCCCACTCGACCAGGGCCATGGCCTCGTCCCGCGTCACGAACCGCGCCTCGGCCGCGTCGTCGCCGGCCACGGGCTCGCCGCCGGTCCAGCGGGCGGCGTAGTCGATCATCACGTAGTGGCGGGTAATCTCTCCTCCCTTCCCGTCAAGAGAGGGACGGGCTGGAAACACCCCGTCGACCACGTCCAGCAGGCCCAGCAATTGAGCCTCGACGCCGGTTTCTTCCTTCAGCTCGCGCAGGGCGGCGACCTCAAGCGCTTCGCCCCACTCCAACCGTCCGCCTGGCACGCTCCACTGGTTCAGCCGAGGCGGCGTGCCGCGTCGGATCAGCAGGACCTCCTCGCCGCGCAGGCAGACGACACCGACGGTCGGCACGGGATGGTTCATGGCCAAGTCTTTCAGGGAAAGCCGACCCTCAGATCGACGCTGGACTTCACACCGATACAGTTTCCGCAGTCGGTCAGCCAAGCCTCCGCCGCCGCGCGGCCCCGCGCCTTGAGGTCGGTCAGAAAGCTCCACTCTGTGTCGAACTTGGTCGACAGCGACAGGTCCGCCAGCGGCTTGTCGGCGGTGATGGCGTGGACCAGCATCCGGCGGTAGCGGCCCCGGGCGGTGTCCTTCAGCAGGCCCTCGTCCAGGAGCTTCTGCACGAAGCCGATGGCCCGCAGCTCCGAGGCCAGGGAGGCGTTGAAGGTGATCTCGTTGAGCCGATCCATGATCTCGCCCGGCGACTTGGGCGTCTCCTCGCGGACGAACGGGTTGAGGCTGACGATCAGGATGTCGTCGGGCGTGTCGTCATAGAACAGCGGCCACAGCGGGGGGTTGGCCAGGAAGCCGCCATCCCAGTAGGGCTCGCCGTCGATCTCCACCGCCTGGAAGACCTGCGGCAGGCAGGCGCTGGCCATGATGTGACGGGCCGTCAGCACCGACTCGCGGAAGATGACCGACTTGCTGGTCCGCACCGCCGTGGCGGCGATGTAGAGCTTGATCGGGCTCTTTTCGCGGATCTGGCTGAAGGTTATCTCGCCTTCCAGCGCGTCGTGCAGCGGGTTCAGGTTGAACGGATTGAATTCATAGGGGCTGAGCGACAGGGCGAAGGTCTCGGCCATTCGCCAGCCCGGCGTGTTCTTCAGCCAGTCGGCGCCGCCCCCGAAGGCCTTTGTCCAGATCGAGGTGTCGCCGAAGACGTTGCGGCCGCCTTGCCGGTTCACCTGCCGCCAGAACGCGTCGAGGCGTTTGCGCGCGCCGGCCTTGCCGTCGTCGATCAAGCCCTGGGCCAGGCAGACGGCGTTCATGGCGCCGGCCGAGGCGGCGGTCACCGCCCGGATCTCCAGGTCGTCCTCTTCCAGCAGCCGGTCGAGGATTCCCCACTCGAAGGCTCCGTGCGAGCCCCCGCCCTGGAGGGCCAGGCTCAGCGTCCGGGGGCCGGACTTCTTCTTGATGAAGGGCGGGATGGGCACCGGCCCAGCCTATTGCGCGACCCAGCCGCCGTCGATCTGGAAAGCCGCGCCATTGGCCGAGGCCCCGGCGTCGGAGACCAGATACAGCAACATGCCGCCCAGCTGTTCGAAGGTGACGAACTGCTTGGTCGGCTGGGCGGCCAGGATCACGTCCTTCATCACCGCCTCTTCCGAGATGCCGCGGGCCTTAGCCTGGTCAGCGATCTGGGCCTCGACAAGCGGGGTCTTCACGAAGCCCGGGCAAATGGCGTTGCAGGTGATGCCGTGCTCGGCGACCTCGAGGGCCACGGTCTTGGTCAGGCCCAGTATGCCGTGCTTGGCGGCGACATAGGCCGACTTGAACGGCGAGGCGACCAGACCGTGGGCCGAAGCGATGTTGACGATCCGACCGCGTCCCTGCTCCTTCATGATCGGCACGGCCGCCTTGGTGGCGTGGAAGGCCGAGGTCAGGTTGATCGCGATGATCAGATCCCACTTGTCGTCCGGGAAGTCCTCGATCGGGGCCACGTGCTGGACGCCCGCGTTGTTGATCAGGATGTCCAGTTCACCGAACTCGGCCTTGGCGGCGCGAACCATGTCGGCGATCTGGTCTGGCTTGGTCATGTCGGCGCCGTGGTACAGCACCTCGACGCCATGGGCCTCGGCCATCTCGGCGCGGGCGCGCTCGATGGCGTTCATCTCGCCCAGGCCGTTCATGACGATGTTGCAGCCCTGGGCGGCGAGCGCGTCGGCCAGGGCGTGACCGATGCCGCTGGTCGAGCCGGTGACGATGGCGACCTGCCCCTGCAAACCGAAGTCGACGGCCATGGGAACGCTCCTGGATGACGCCCTAACGATGTTGCGATGCAACATATCGCTCGCCATTGCGAAGAGCGAGCCTTTATAAATTCATCGATAGATGAATTCAGGGCTGCGGGCGAGCGAAAACCCAGTCGGCCTCGGTGGAAAGGCTGGGCTTGAACGCATAGCCGTCCAGATCGAAGCCTTTCATCCCCTCGGCGCGGTCGATGCGGTTGTCGATGATGTAGCGCGCCATGCGGCCCCGCGCCTTCTTGGCGAAGAAGCCCAGCACCCGCAGCTCCCCGGCCTTCTCTTCCTTGAAGTGGCAGGTGACCACCGGCAGCTTCAGGGCCTTGGCGTCGACGGCGCCGAAATATTCCTGACTGGCCAGGTTCACCAGGGTCGGGTCGTCATGGCCCTCGGCGGCGGCGTTCAGGGTCTTGGAGATCGTCTCGCCCCAGAAGTCGTAGAGGTTCGACCCGCGCTTGGTCTTCAGCCGCGTGCCCATCTCCAGGCGGTAGGGCTGGAGGGCGTCGAACGGGCGCAGCACGCCATAGAGGCCCGACAGGATGCGCAGGTGATCCTGCGCCCACTCCAGGGCCGGCCGATCCAGCTCGCGCGCCGCGAGGCCGCCATAGACGTCGCCGTTGAAGGCGATGATCGCCTGCAGGCCGTCCTCGAGCTCGGAGTCGAAGGCCTGGAACCGCTCGCGGTTCAGCTTGGCCAGGGCGTCGGAGATATGCATCAGGCGCTTGAGGTCGGGCGCGGTCAGCTTGCGCGTGACCTTGGCCAGTTCGACGATCTGGGCCTTGAGCGCCGGCGTGGTGAGCGGCAGCACGGCCTTGGGGGCGGTGAAATCCAGCGACTTGGCGGGCGAGATGACCATCAGCATGGCCGGGGAGATAGAGACTTAGGGGCGACGGCGCCAGTTCTGTCATTCCCCTGAGTCGACACGCCGCCGCATGTCCCCATGGGCGGCGACGGTCAGGTCGGCCAGCGCCGCCTCGTCGATCGGCTGACCCCAGCGCAGTTTGACGTGCCGCATCCGCTTGCCCGTCCCTTCGAGCAGTCGGCCCGGATCGGGCAGTTGCGCGCCCGCGTAAAAGCCGATGCTGGCGTGGGCGGCGAAGGCGTCGACATAGGCGAAGGCGGCGTCCTCGACGCAGGCGGCCGGATGGCCGTCGTGCAGCAGTTCGCGGACGTCGTCGCCGCTGCCCCGCAGGCGCTCGAACCACGGCTCGACAAGCCGGCGCAGCGGATCCTCGGCCGAGAACCAGGCCTCGACCTCGGCGTGACGCCGCACGGCGCCGGCGAACCGGAAGAGCGTGCTCATACCGCTATCAAGCTCGCCCAGGGCAAGCTTGTCGAGCCCGTCGCTTTCCATATCGGAAAGTTTCCACTTGCCAGATTGGAAAGTGATGAACTAGGACTTTCCGCAATGGAAAGTAAGGAGGTCTTGATGACCCGAGACGAAGACGCCCTGCGGATGCTGGCCGAGGTCGAAGCCGCCAATACCGACCTGGCCGAACGCGCCAAGGCGCCGACCTGGTACCACCCGGCCCTGGGCCTGCTGATGGGCGGCCTCGCCGCGATCCAGGCCGCGCCCCTGATCTGGCAGGCCGGCTATTTCGCGGTCTGCGGCCTGGGATGCTGGCTGCTGGTCAGAGCCTATATCCGCAAGACCGGCATGTGGATTTATGGCTACCGCGCCGGGCGGACCCGGATCGTCGCCGTCGGGCTGGCGATCCTGTCCGGCGGACTGGTGGCCTTGTCGGGCTGGCTCTTCCACATGAAGCACGTCACTCATGCGCCGCTGATGGCCGGCATGATCATCGCGGTGGCGGCCACGATCGGCGGCTTCGTCTGGGAAGCGGCGTTCCGCGCCGACCTGCGCGACGGGCGGCCCCTTTGAGCGCCGAGCTCGACACGGTGATCCACGCCCCCAACCGCCTGCAGATGTGCTGCATGCTGGCGGCGGTGGACACCATAGACTTCGCCACCGTCCGCGAGGCGCTGGACGTCTCGGAATCGGTGCTCAGCAAGCACGTGAAGACCTTGGAAGAAGCCGGTTACGTCAAGGTCCGCAAAGCCGCTTCGGACGGTCGCCAACGCACCTGGCTGTCGCTGACGCCCCAGGGCCGCAAGGCGCTGAAGGGCCACCTGGCGGCGCTGAAGGCGATGATGGCGGGGGTGCCCGAAGCTTAGCCGCTGGACAAAACCTCCGGCTTTAGCGAGCCTTCTCGCCAATCAGGAGACGAGTTCATGCGCTTGATCAGGATCTTGGCGACCGTCGCCGCTCTGGCGGCGGCGGGCCTGACGGCGGCCTGCACCAATCTGAAGACCGACCCGGCGGCCGAGGCCGTGGCCATGGATGTCCTTCGGGCGGTGCGGACCAACGACGAGCGCGCGCTGCGAACCCGCCTGACCCCCGAGGCCTCGGCCGCGATCACAGCCAGCCAGTTGAAGGCGATGCAGGCCTACACGCCCCAGGGCGAAGCGTCGCGTCGCCGGCTGATCAATTTCTTCTATCAGTATGGCGCGCTGGACACCCTATCGCTTCGCTATGAGTTCACCCATCCCGGCGAGGGCGTACTGTATGATGTCCGCTTGAAGCGCCCCAAGGGTGGCCTCTGGCGCGCGGAGTACTTCCACCTGCAGCGCGCTACCGAGGACCAGCTCAAGACGAACCGCCTGACACTGGCCAAACCCCCGGGCCATCTGGTGTTCATGGCGCTCACGGCGCTCTCGCCCCTGACCATGCTGGCCGCGCTGATCACCGTGCTGCGGGCGCCGCGTTTCAAGCGCAAGTGGCTGTGGGCGATCACCGCCCTGGTTGGGATAGGCTCGGCCACCCTGAACTGGACCACCGGACAATGGGGCTTTCAGCCCCTCACCTTGGCGCTGATCGGCGCGGGGGCGACCGCCCAGGGCTTCATGGGCTTCTATCCGTTCGTGCTCAAATTCGCGCTGCCGATCGGCGCTTTGGCGGCCTTCTGGCGAGCGGGAAAGGCGCGGCGGGAGGCCAAGGCCGCGCTGGACGCGACCCCCAAGTCCTTCTAGCAAGGCCGAATGACCCAGACTTTTGGCCTCGTGGCCGCTCTCGCCTGGCCGCTGCCGATGGTCGTGGCCGCGTTCCTGGTCGCCCGCGACCGGACCCTGAAGTTCCGCATCGTGTGGGCGCTGATGTGCTTCGTCGGTGTCGGCGCGTTCTGGATGCAGCAGGGCACGGACAAGTGGGGCTTCATCCCGCTGGCCATCAACGTGCTAGGCCCTGGCTCGCAGGCCGGCTTCTACAAGGCCACGATCCCGTTGGGCGCGATCGGCGTGCTGGTCCTGCAAGCCCTGCGCGCCCGCAAGCGGCGCGCCTTGGCCAAGGCCGCCTAAAACAGGATCCGGGGGTTCATGATCCGCTTAGGGTCCAGCGCCCCGCGGATAGCCCGCAGGGCCGCGACCTCGATCGGGTCCTTGTAGGTCAGGGCCTCGGCCGTCTTCATCGCCCCCAGGCCGTGCTCGGCGCTGATCGAGCCGGCGAAACTGGCCGTGATGTCGTGGACGATCCTGGCCCCCTGCTCGCGCATCGCGTCGTGGGCGTCGTCGTCCGCGCCGACGGGTTTCAGCACATCGTAGTGGACATTGCCGTCGCCGACGTGGCCGAAGGCGATGATCCGCACGCCGGGGAAGGCCTGTTCCAGCGCCGCGTCGGCCTGCTCGATGAAGGCGGGGATCTTGGAGACCGGCACCGAGATGTCGTGCTTCCAGACCGCGCCCTCGGGCTTTTGGCCGGCCGAGTGACCCTCGCGGATATGCCAGAACTGCTTCATCTGGGTCTCGGTCTGTGCGACGGCGGCGTCGGCGATCAGGCCGTCATCCAGCGCCTTGGCCAACAGCCGCTCCAGCGCCGCCTCGGCCGCGCCCGGCTCGCCGCTGGCGATCTCGATCAGCACGTACCACGGATGCTCGGTCGGCAACGGATCGCGCAGGCCCGGCACGTTGCGGACGGTCAGGGCGAAGCCCAGCAGGCCCATCAGCTCAAAAGCCTCGACCCCGCCCCCGGTCTCGTCCTTGGCGCGGGCCAGCAGCTGGATGGCGTCGGCCGGCGAGTTCAGGCCGACGATCGCCACGGCCCGCGAGGCGAGCAGCGGGTGCAGCTTCAGCGAGGCGGCGGTGACGATGCCCAGCGTGCCCTCGGCGCCGATCAGCAGCTGCTTGAGGTCGTAGCCGGTATTGTCCTTGCGCAGGCGTTTCAGGCCGTTCCAGATCTCGCCATTGGGCAGCACCGCCTCGATGCCCAGCACCTGCTCGCGCATCATGCCGTAGCGCAGAACCGCCGTGCCGCCAGCATTGGTCGAGATCAGCCCGCCGATCGTGCAAGAGCCTTCCGAGGCCACGCCGACCGTGAAGCGACGGCCGACCCGGGCGGCCTGTTGATGCGCCTCGTATAGTGTGACCCCGGCTTCCAGCACCATGGCGTCGTCGATCGGATCGACGTCACGGATCCCCTTCAGCTTCGTGGTCGACAGCAGGATCTCGCCGCGCGGGATCTGGCCGGCGACGAGGCCAGTGTTGCCGCCCTGGGGCGTGATCGCCACGCCCTCGGCGGCGCAGATGCCGACCACGGCGGCGACCTCGGCGGTCGTGCGTGGCGTGACCAGCAGCGGCGTCTCACCCCGCCAGCGGCCGCGCCACTCGACGAGGTGCGGCGCCAGCACGTCCGGATCCTGACTCCAACCGCCCTCGCCGAGCACGGCCTTGATCCGGGAGACGACGCTCGCCAAGTCTTTTGGGGGAACGGGCTTGGTCATGGGCGCACTATAATCGCCTCGCGCGGCTAGCCCAAGGCCGGGTCGGGCAGGCCCCGGATGTCGCGCCAATATTCCTCGCGCACATTGTCGTCGATCACGGGCGGATCGCCCGCGCCCTTGAACAATCGGTCGGCGCCGTCCTTGCGCGCCCGGGCGATCCAGTACGGATGGCCGGTCTCGCTGTCCTGGAAATTGGCCTTCAGGCCCGAGTGGCGCAGGGCGAAGAAGGTCTGGCCGGCATAGTGCAGGGTCTCGCCGCTCTTGGATGAGACGACCCGCCCGATCCGCGCCGGCCCGTTGATGCCCTTGGACTTGTCCTCGACATACATGATCCGGGTCTTGCTCTTCATCGGTCTATCCTACGTAGCCGGCGGCGCGCCGCAGCCGGTCATTGATCGCTTCGCCCAAGCCGTCTTCCGGGATCGGCGCGACGGCGATGGCCGAGGGGCCAAGACGGTCGGCGGCGCGCAGATATGAGAAGAGGTTGGCGGCGGCTTCGGCCAGATCGCCTGACGGGCTGAGGTTGAAGACGTAAGGACCCTCCGGCTCCAATTCGTTCGGAAGGGCGCCGAACGCCAGATAGGCCTCACTGGCCTCCGGGGCCTTGGCGTTGATCCGCACCGGCGCATCGGGGGCGTAGTGCAGGGCCAGGCGACCGGGCGAGCGCTTGGCGTCGTCCTCGGCTTCCGCCAGAGGCCCGACGATCCGCTGCAGCTGAAAGCGCGTGACGGCGCCGGGCCGCAGCAGGCGCGCCTGGCCGTCCAGGACCGAGACCACGGTCGATTCCAGGCCGACGGCACACGGACCGCCATCCAGGGCGGCGGCGGCCTTGTCGCCGGTCTCGGCCACGGCGTCGGCATAGGTGGTGGGGCTGGGGCGGCCCGAACGGTTGGCCGAGGGGGCGACGACCGCCCCGCCGAACGCTTCCAGCACCGCGTGCGAAACCGGGTGGCCCGGCACGCGGATGGCCACGGTGTCGAGGCCGGCGCGAGCCAGGTCGCAGACGGCGGCCGTATCCTTGATGGGCGCGACGATGGTCAGCGGCCCCGGCCAGAATTCACGGGCCAGGGCGTAGGCGCGGTCGTCGAGCTCGGCGATCCGCGCGGCGGTCTCCAGGTCGGCGACGTGGGCGATCAGCGGGTTGAAGCGCGGACGGCCCTTGGCCTCGAAGATCGCCGCCACGGCCGCCGGGTTCGCGGCGTCGGCCCCGAGCCCATAGACCGTCTCGGTCGGCAGGATGACCAGCCCGCCGGCGCGCAGAGCGTCGGCGGCGGCCGCTACTTCTTCTTGGCGGTCAGGCTGAAGCTGACCTTCACCTTCGCCGCGATTTCGTCCGTCGACGCCCATTCGCCCTGCCCAACTCCAAACGTCGTCCGGTCGAGGGTGGTTACACCCCGGGCGGTCGCCGTGTCGCCGTCGATCTTCAGGGTGAACGGCAGGCTGAGCGGCTTTTTCACGCCGCGCAGGTCCAGGGTCCCATCGGCGACGAACTTACCCTCGCCGGTCTTGCGGAACTTGGTCGCGGTGAAGGTCGCCTTGGGATGCTCGGCGGTGTCGAAGAAGTCGCCGCTGGGCAGGCTCGTGTCGCGCTGGGCGTCGCCGGTGTCGACCGAGGCGGTGTCGATGGAGACGGTCAGCTTCGAGCGGTCCAGGGCGTCGGGCGAGAACAGGATGTCGGCGGTCCAGGTCTTGAAGCGGCCTTCGATGGCGTTCTCAGACCAGGTAGCGCTGAATCCCAGGGTCGAGCCCTTCTGGACGACCCAGGCGACCGGGTCCTTGAGTTCAGCGACCGGCGCGGCGGGGGCCTCGACGGCGGGCGGGGCGGCGGCGTCGACCGGCGGGGTCGCGGCGGCGGTCGGGGTTTCGGCCGGAGCCGGTTCGGCGGCGGGCGCGGGCGTGGCGGGCTTGGCCTTGGTCGCGGGCATATAGAGGTAGCCCGCGGCGACCACGGCGGCGAGACCGGCGGCGGCCAGCCAGGCGCGGGGCTCCTTCCAGCCGGGGCGAGCGCCGGGGGCCATGTTGGCGAACACCTCGTCCTTGTCGAGGACCTGGTGCTTGGCCACCGCGCCCAGGTGCAGGGCCAGCAGCAAGTAGGTGACCTTGACCAGCACGCCATGACCCAGTTCGCCGATCTCATGCCACAGGTGCTTGGGACCGGCCGCCAGCTCGGGCAGGCCCGGAATGTGCGGCCAGGGGATCGCCCCGAACAGCAGGGTCGGGATCGGCACGCGGCTGGTCGAGACCAGGATCCAGCCCGTCAGCGGCAGGCCGATCATGATGACATAGAAGCCGACGTGAACGAGCTTGGAGGCGACCTGCTCCCACTTGGGCTGGCCTTCGGGGGCGAGCGGCGGCTTGTTGAACAGCCGCCAGGCCAGCCGCGCGAGACTCAGCAGCAGGATGGTGATGCCGATCGACTTGTGCAGCTGGAACAGGGCGTAGGTCGTCGGCCCCTTGGGTCCGTCGCCCATCCGCCAGCCCAGGATGATCTGGAAGATGAGGGCCGCGGCGATCAGCCAGTGAATGACGATCGCCACCGTCGTGTAGCGCGTACGGCTTGCGGCCATGGACATCTCCCAGATCCCCTTGAAGGCTTACTTCTTGTCGAACTCGACTTCGATGTTCAGCTGCACATCGTCGCCGACCAGCGGAACGTACTTCGAAACGCCGAATTCCGAGCGCTTGATCGTCGTCGAGGCCGAGAAGCCGGTCTTGACGCTGCCCGGGACGAAGCCGGAGCCGACGCCGTTGAAGGTGACGTCCAGCACGACCGGCTTGGTGACGCCGTGCAGGGTGAAGTCGCCATAGACCTTGCCGGTCTGGCCCGCGCCCGGCTCGACCTTGGTCGAGACGAAGGTGGCGGTCGGGAACTTGTTGGCTTCCAGCCAGCCGTCGCCGGCCAGTTCCTTGTTGAACTTCAGGCCGAAGGCGTCGGCGCCGGTCGCGGTGTCGACCGAAGCCGGATCGATGGTCACGCTGATCTTGGAGGCTGCCGGCGCCTTGGGATCGTAGTCGAAGCTGGCGTCCACCTTGGTGAAGCGGAACTGATAGTTCGAGAAGCCCATGTGCTTGATCTTGGCCACGACCGAGGCGTGGGTCTTGTCGAGCACATAGTGTCCGGCGGGCAGGTCGGCCGGCTTGGTCGAGGAAACGCCCGGCGCGGCCAGCGCGGCGGGGGCCGTCAGGAGGGCGACGGCGAGCGCGCCATAAGCGAGCTTGGAAGCGAAGGGACGGGACATCGGGGAGATTGCTCCAGTTAAAACTAAAACAGCATTAGTTACTGTTTCCGCGACTTAAGAACTCCATCATGCGATGGAAGGGGACGGCGATCACGACACCGTGATGATACGCAGAAAGCTGTGGCCGGCTTGGCGACGTACGTCACCCCGCCTAAACAGGTCGCCGACAGTCTGGAGTTATCTGCATGACCTATCGCGCGCCCGTTCGTGACCTCGCCTTCTCGCTGCGGCATGCGGCGGACTTCGGGCGGCTGGCGGACGCCTTTCCCGAGGCCGACGCCGATACGGTGGCCGCTGTGCTCGAAGCGGCCGGCGCCTTCGCCGCCGACGTGCTGGCCCCGCTGAACCGGGGCGGTGATCAGGTCGGCGCCAAGCTGGAAAACGGCGTGGTCCGTTGCGCCCCCGGCTTCGCCGACGCCTACAAGCAGTTCGCGCGAGGCGGTTGGGCCAGCCTGGCCGCGCCGGTCGAGCACGGCGGCCAGGGCCTGCCCAAGACGCTGGAAGTCGCGGTGCTGGAGATGATCCAGGCCTCGAACATGGCCTTCGGCCTCTGCCCGATGCTGAGCCTGGGCGCCATCGAGGCCCTGGAGCTGTGCGGCACGGACAGCCAGAAGCACACCTACCTGCCCAAGCTGGTCTCCGGCGAGTGGACGGGGACCATGAACCTGACGGAGCCCCAGGCGGGCTCGGACCTGGCGGCCCTGACAACCTTGGCCACGCCGGATGGCGAGGGCGGTTGGAGGATCACCGGCCAGAAGATCTACATCACCTGGGGCGACCACGACGCGGCCGACAACATCGTCCACCTGATCCTGGCCCGCACGCCCGACGCCCCTCCGGGCGTGAAGGGCATCTCGCTGTTTCTGGCCCCCAAGGTGCTGGTCGACGCCGACGGCAAGCTGGGCGAGGCCAACGCCGTGCGCGTCGGCGGGCTGGAGCACAAGCTGGGCATCCACGGCTCGCCCACCTGCGTGATGCTTTTCGAGGGCGCCAAGGCCGAACTGGTCGGCGGTCTGGGACAGGGCCTGCCCAACATGTTCGTGATGATGAACGCCGCCCGCCTGCAGGTGGGGGCCCAGGGCGTGGCCATCGCCGAGCGCGCCTACCAGCAGGCCCTCGACTTCAGCCAGGACCGCGCCCAGGGCCGCTCGGCCTGGACCGGCGCCTATCCCTCGCGCCTGTTCGACCATCCGGACGTGCGCCGCTCGCTGGTGCTGATGAAGGCCCATATCGAGGCCGCGCGAGGCATCTGCCTGTCGACCGCCGTCGCCGCCGACCTGTCGCGCGCCGCCGCCGACGAGACGACCCGCGCCAGCGCCAAGCTGCGCGAGGAGCTGCTGACCCCGATCGCCAAGGCCTGGTCGACCGATGTCGGCGTCTGGGTCGCCTCGCAAGGCGTGCAGATCCACGGCGGCATGGGCTTCATCGAGGAGACCGGCGCGGCCCAGCACTATCGCGACGCCCGCATCGCCCCGATCTACGAAGGCACCAACGGCATCCAGGCCATCGATCTCATCGGCCGCAAGCTGACGATGGGCGAAGGCCAGGCCGTCGCCGACCTGATGGACGACATCCGCGACACCATCGACGCCCTGAACGCCTCGGAGCTCAAGGCCGTCGGCCTGCGCCTGGGCGCGGCCCTCGACGCCGCCGCCGCGGCGACGGCCTGGCTGGTCGATCGCCGGACCAAGTCGATGCCGGACGCCCTCAGCGGCGCCACGGCCTATCTGAAACTGCTGGGCGACGTCGTGGGCGGCTGGATGCTGGCCAAGGGCGCCTTGGCCGCCTCAAGCGAGGCGGACGCGGCCTGGGCCGAGAGCAAGCGCGCCCTGGCCCGCGTCTTCGCCGAATCGGTCCTGGCCCAGGTCCCAGGCGCGGCGGCCGGCGTCATGCTGGGCGCGGCGGACCTCGAGGCGATGACGCCGGAAGTGCTGGGAGCTTAGACGCCGCGAAGCCGCCCTCGCCCTTCGACAAGCTCAGGGTGAGGACGACTTCGAATGACCATTCACAAGACACCTCACCCTGAGCTTGTCGAAGGGCGAGGTTTCGTTTGACCCCTACGCTTTGAAGAACGCCAGCAGGTCGGCGTTGATCACCTCGGGGTGGGTGGACGCCATGCCGTGCGGCAGGCCAGGATAGGTCTTCAGCGCGCCCTTCTTGACCAGCTTGATGGCCAGGTGGGCGCTGTCGGCGATCGGGACGATCTGGTCGTCCTCGCCGTGCATGATCAGCACCGGCACATCGACCTTCTTGAGGTCCGGCGTGAAATCGGTCTCCGAGAAGGCCTTGATGCAGTCGTAGTGGGCCTTGGCGCCGCCGGCCATGCCCTGACGCCACCAGTTGTCGATCAGGCCCTGGCTGACCTTGGCGCCCGGGCGGTTGAAGCCGAAGAACGGACCTTCCGGGATGTCGCGGAAGAACTGGGCTCGGTTGGCCAGAAGGGCCGAGCGGAAGCCGTCGAACACCTCGATCGGCAGGCCGCCCGGATTGGCGGGGGTCTTCAACATGATCGGCGGCACCGCGCCGATCAGCACGACCTTGGCCACCCGGCCCGGCTTGGCGCGAGCGGCGTAGTGGATGGCCTCGCCGCCGCCGGTGGAGTGGCCGACATGGAAGGCGTTCTTCAGGTCCAGATGGTCGGCCAGGGCGATGACGTCGGCCGCATAGGTGTCCATCTCGTTGCCGGTGTCGGTCTGGGTCGAGCGGCCATGACCGCGACGGTCATGGGCGATGACGCGATAGCCCTTGAGCAGGAAGAACATCATCTGGGCGTCCCAATCGTCGGCGCTGAGCGGCCAGCCGTGGTGGAACACGATCGGCTGAGCGTCCTTGGGGCCCCAGTCCTTGTAGAAGATCTGGACGCCGTCCTTGGTGGTGACGAAGCCGCTCTGGGCTCTGTTGGCGGCGTGCGGCGCGGCGGCGGCCTTCGGGGCGGTCGCGGCCTGGGCGCCCTGACCCAGCGAAGCGGCAGCAGCGGCGACGATACCGAAGCCGGCGGTCATCACACCGCGGCGGGAAGCTTGACTCGACTGGCTCATGGTTCGATCCTCATTTCTAAGCTGCGATAATTATTATCGCGAGAACGAAAGGCGTTCTATCCTCACAGCGCGGCCGTGTCCACGACTTTATTTATCGCGCTATTCTTTTTTGCGGTAATGAGATCAGGAGCGGATCAGCCGCGCCCCTTCCGAGGGTCTGTCGGTCCCTGGTCCGGCATCGCCGGAGGCCGACGACCGAGGGGGCGTCGCTGGCCTCGGCCGCAGCGCCCCCTCCTGTTCAGCCCCCTCAACGCGGGAGCTGAACCAAAAGCCGTCTTACAGCTGCTCGAGCAGGTACTCGGCCGACGAGACCTTGAACTGGCCGGCTTCCTCGACGTTCAGCTGGGTCACGACGCCGTCCTTGGCGATCAGCGAGTAGCGCTGCGAGCGCTCTCCCATACCGAACTTCGAACCGTCGAAGTCCAGGCCGACCGACTTGGTGAAGTCGCCATTGCCATCGGCCAGCAGCAGAACCTCGCCGTCGATGCCCTGGTCCTTGCCCCAGGCCTTCATCACGAAGACGTCGTTGACCGAGACGCAGGCGATCGTGTCGACGCCCTTGGCCTTGAGTTCCGCGGCCTTCTCCTTGAAGCCCGGCAGGTGCTTGGCCGAGCAGGTCGGGGTGAAGGCGCCGGGGACGGCGAACAGGGCGACGGTCTTGCCCTTGAAGATGTCGTCGCTGGTGATCGGCGCCGGCCCTTCGGCCGTGCTGGTCATGAAAGTCGCCGCGGGCAGCGTGTCGCCAACCTTGATCGCCATGGGCCGTGTTTCCTCGTGTGCGTGCGAAATCGCGCCTGCTCGAATATCCCTCGCGAGAGCGGACGCCAAGCACGCTTTGAAACGTTCAACGACTTGAAACCGTCACCTCGAAGGCCAATGCTCCGACCATGGACAGCTTCATCGACGAAGACCCCGATGGCGACGACCGCGACTTCCTGATCGGGCGGCTTCTGGTGGCCATGCCCGGGATCGAGGACCCGCGCTTCGAGCGCACCGTCCTCTATCTGTGCGCCCATGACGAGGACCAGGCCATGGGCCTGGCGGTCAACCGCCCCGTGGAGGGGCTGACCGTGTTCGAGCTGCTGACGCGCCTGGGCGTGAAGTCCAAGATCCAGGCCCCTAGCGACCTCGTGCTCCTGGGCGGTCCCTTGGAGCGCGAGCGCGGCTTCGTGCTGCACACCGACGACTTCGTCTCGCCGGACTCGACCCTGCCGGTGGCCGACGGCCTGGGCCTGACCGCCACCCGCGACGTGCTGGACGCCATGGCCGGCGTCAACCGCCCGCGCAAGGCGATGTTGGCCCTCGGCTATGCCGGCTGGGGTCCGGGGCAGCTGGAGCAGGAGCTGCGCGACAATGTCTGGCTGATCTGCGACGCCGACGAGGGCCTGCTGTTCGACGAGGACCACGAACACAAGTGGACACGGGCCCTGGCCAAGCTGGGCGTCACCGCCGACCACCTGTCGGCGACGGCGGGCAGAGCTTAGCCTCGTTCTGCTTTAGCCTCTGGCCTTCACCGGGGCCGCGCCGTCCACATAGGCCTCGTTCAGATAGACCTCGGCTTCCTGGGGCGACAGCGCCGGCGCATAGCCGAAGCCCTGACCGTAGTCGCAGCCCAGCGACTGCAGGGCATGGGCCATCTCGGCGTTCTCGACGCCCTCGGCCACGACTTCCAGATCCAGGTCCTGGCCCAGCTTGACGACCGAACGGACGATCTTGGCCGAGCCAGCGTTGCTGCCCATGGTCCGCACGAAATAGCGGTCGATCTTCAACGTGTCGAACGGCAGGCGGGTCAGGTACGACAGCGACGAGAAGCCGGTGCCGAAGTCGTCCAGCGCCAGGCCGGCGCCCGCTTCGCGCAGTGTCTTGAGGATCACGGCGGCCCGCTCGGGATCGCGCATGATGTCGCTCTCGGTCACTTCCAGCTTCAGGGCGCCGCGCGGCAGGCGGTTGACGCGCAGGGTCTCGGCCACGTCGTCCACCAGGCCCGGGCGATCGATCTCGCCGGTCGACAGGTTGACGCTAACGGTCAGGGCGCCCATCGCCGGATGGTCGTCGCGCCAGGCGGCCAGCTGCTTGGCGGCCGTGTGCATCATGTGCGCGCCCAGTTCGCTCATCAGCCCCATCTCTTCGATCAGGGGGAGGAACTCGTCCGGCGGCAGCATGCCCCGGCGCGGGTGAATCCAGCGGGCCAGGGCCTCGAAGCCCGACAGAGCGCCGGTCGACAGGCGCACGACCGGCTGGAAATAGGGCTTGATCTCGCCGCGCGCGATCGCGCCGCGCAGGTCGGCTTCCAGAGCCAGGCGCGAGAGGCCGTCGGTCTCCATCGAGCGGCCATAGGCGGCGGCGCCGCCTCGGCCCGCGGCGGAGGCGGCCTCGACGGCCAGTTCGGCGCGACGCAGCAGCTCGGCGGCGTCCGGAGCGTCCAGGCCGCCTTCGGCGGACACGGCGCCGATCGACAGGGTCGGGTGGATGTCGAAGCCGGCCACGCGCAGCGGCTGCTCCAGGGCGGCACGGAGCATCTCGGCCGGCTGATAGCCCTTGGGCTCGCACAGCACGGCGAACTCGTCCTCGCCGATGCGGCCCAGTAGGGCGTCGCCCGGGAACGAGGCGGCCAGACGTGAGCCGAGGGCGGCCAGGACCAGGTCGGCCCGTTCGTGACCCAGGGCCTCGTTCAGGCGGCGCAGGCGATCCAGGTCCGCCACGACCAGTTCGTGCATGCCGTCCTGATGCAGGCGTTCGCGGGCGCGGGCGATGAAGCTGCGGCGATCCAGCAGGCCCGTGAGCTCGCAGCGTTCAGAGGCCGAGAATTTGGTTTCGGGGGCGACCACGCCGGCGGCGCGCACGCCCTCCTCCAGCCATACGCCGCGCCACAGGCAGGTCTCGCCGCCGCGCACGCGGAATCGGGCGACGACTTCGCAGCCCGGCGCGCGCATCTTCAGGACTTCCTCGGCCTGCGCGCGGTCCTGCGGCAAGGCCAGCGCCCGGAAAGCGGCGGACGAACATTCGGGCGCCAGCGGGCCCAGGCCCAGGGCGCGCGCCGCGCCGTTCAGGCGCAAGCGGTCGGCTTCAGGCTCCCAGATCCACAGCGCGACGTCGGCCCCGCCCAACGCTTCAAGCGTGGCGGTGGTGTCCCAGATCCGTCGCTCGCTGGTCTTGAAAGACATGCCCGTCCCAAAAACTCGTCGGTCGGGCCACGCCACTTACTCAGGCGCGACCATGCCGAACAGACGATGATCTCGCCAACCGCCGTTAATTTTCAAATAAGCCGGCGCATATCCTTCCTCGGAAAATCCACATTTCAATAACAGGGCGGCCGAGGCGGCGTTCTGCGGCATGCACGCCGCTTCAAGTCTGTGGAGACCCAAGCCCGTGAAAGCAAAGCGGATCAAGGTCTCGACGGCGTCGCTCATCAAGCCTTGGCGCGTAAAGGATTGCCCGACCCAGTAGCCGATCGCGCCGGTCTGAGCGACGCCACGTCGCACGTGAAAAAGCCGCACGGCGCCGACCAGGACGTCGTCCGACCGACGGAAAATGAAGAACGGATAGGCCTCGCCGAACTCCAGCTCGCGGGCATAGGCCGCGAGTCGAGCCCTGAAGGCGGCGCGGGTCAGGTCATGCTCGGGCCAGGTCGGCTCCCACGGCTCCAAGAAGGAACGGGACTTGGCGCGCAGGGCGGCCCAGGCGCGATGGTCCTGGGGACGCGGCGGCCGCAGATAGACGGCACGGCCCTCAAGCCGCAGGCGGGGGCGGGTCTTCAGGAACGGCAGAAGGACGGACAAGGACGAGGCTCTGATCTGGTCACCGCCGCCACCTTCCGACGTCGAGCGGCCTAGGACAACGCTTTGCTGAACGCCTCACCGGCCTTCAGCGCCGACTTGGCGCCGAGCACGGCGGTCGCGGCCCGACCGCTCAGCAGGCGCTGTCCGAGGCGGGCGACGTCGGCGGGGGTCACCGCGTCGACCTCGGCCGCGAGTTCCGACGTCGGATAGAGGCGGTTGAACAACAGCACCTGACCGGCCCCCTGCTCCGCGCGCGACAGCGGTTGCTCGCGGGCCATGAACATGTGGGCCTTCAGCTGGGCCTTGGCGCGGGCGAGTTCGGCGTCGCTGATGCGCTCGGCCAGCTTGACCAGTTCCTCGGCGCAGACCTTGGCGGTTTCGACCGCGTCGCCGGCGGCGCAGCCGGCATAGATGCCCAGCGCGCCGTGGTCGGCATAGGTGTCGGCATAGGCGTCGATATTATAGGCGAGGCCGCGCTTCTCGCGGGCTTCCTGGAACAGGCGCGAGGACATGCCCCCGCCCAGGGTCTCGGCGAAGATTCGCAGGGCGAAATAGTCCCGCTCGCGCGCGCCGCAGGCCGGCAGCATGAACACCAGATGCGCCTGCTCCAGCTTGCGGGTCTCGGCCTGGGGGCCGCCGATGAAGGCCGCGGCTTGCGGGACGGGCGCGCCGGCCGTGGCGGGCAGGTCGCCGAAGGCGCGCTCGGCGGCGGCCATCAGCTCGGCCTCGTCGACAGCGCCCGTGGCGCTGACCACCAGGTGGTCGGCGGCGTAGAGCTGGGCGCGCCAGTCGGACAGGGCCTCGACCGTGGCGGCCTCGACCGTGGCGTCGCTGCCCAGGATCGGACGGCCCACCGGATGGTCGCCCCAGGCCGAGCGCTGGATCAGGTCGAAGACGTAGTCGTCGGGCGCGTCGGCGGCCTCGGCGATCTCCTGGGCGACGACCTGCTTCTCGCGGGTCAGGTCGGCCGGATCGAGGGCGGGACGACGCACGAGGTCGGCGATGACGTCCATGCCGAGGTCCAGGCCGCCCTTCAGCGCCCGGACCTGGAAGCTGGTGCGCTCATAGCCGGTGGCGGCGTTGATCGAGCCGCCCTGGTTCTCGATGACCTCGACGATGTCGCGGGCCGAGCGGCCGCCCGCGCCCTTGAACACCATGTGCTCCAGCAGGTGCGACCAGCCCGACCGCGCCGGATCCTCATAGGCGGCCCCGCGCCCCGCCACGACGGACAGAGCCAGGGTTTCGAGGCCCGGCATCGGGTCACAGACGACGCGGACGCCATTGGGCAGGGTGCGGAGGATCGTGGTCATGAGCGGCGGTATCTAGGACGCCGCGCCTCCAAATACGAGTCCAGCCTCAAGTATTGGCCGCGAAGGTCCGCACGAAGGCCTTGATGGACGAGCCATCGGCCGGCAGGCGCTCGAACTTTTCCGCCTTCTTGGAAAGGTCCGGCGTGGCGCGCGGGGTGGCCGGGGCAAGGCCCGTGGCGGCCTGAACCGCTTCGGGGAACTTGGCCGGATGGGCGGTCGACAACACCACCACCGGGACCGAGGCCGGGACGTCCACGCCCTGCGCGGCGGCCAGGCCCACGGCGGTGTGCGGGTCGATGACCTCGCCCGTCTCGTTCAACGTCGAGAGCATGGTCTTGGCGGTGTCGGCCTCGCTGACCGAGGCCCCGCGGAACAGCTCGCGCATCCAGGCGTGGGCGCCCGGCGGGATGTCCAGCAGGCCGGTGTCGGCGAACGCGCGGAAAGCCCGGCCGGTCTCGGTGCCGTCGCGGCGAACGGCTTCGAAATAGAGGCGCTCGAAGTTGCTGGCGACCTGGATGTCCATGGCCGGGCTCTGGGTCGCGGCCACGGCGCCGCGCGAATAGCGGCCCGTCTCGATGGCGCGGGCCAGGATGTCGTTCGAATTGGTGGCGGCGGTCACCGAGTGGATCGGCAGACCTAGCTTGCTGGCCACGAAGGCGGCGTAGGCGTCACCGAAATTGCCCGTGGGCACCACGAAGGCCACTTGGCGATTCGGCGCGCCCAGGGCGACGGCCGAGGTGAAGTAGTAGACGCTCTGGGCCGCGATCCGCGCCCAGTTGATCGAGTTGACGCCCGACAGGTCGACGGCGTGACGGAACTGGTCGTCCTGGAAGGCCTGCTTGACGATGGCCTGGCAGTCGTCGAACGAGCCCAGCACCGAGATGCAGGCCACGTTGGCGTCTACGGCCGTGGTCATGAACCGGCGCTGCACCTCGCTGATGCGGCCTTCCGGGAAGAGAGCGACGATGCGGGCGTTCTTGCGGCCCCGGAACGCCTCGACGGCCGCGCCGCCGGTGTCGCCCGAGGTGGCGCAGATGATGGTCATCTTCCGCGACTGGCGTTCCAGCACGTAGTCGTACAGCCTGCCCAGCAGCTGCATCGCCACATCCTTGAACGCCAGGGTCGGGCCGTGGAACAGCTCCAGCAGGTAGCGGTTCGGGGTCAGCTGCTTCAGCGGCGTGACGGCGGTGTGGGCGAAAGTGGCGTAGGCCTCCTCGCACATCTGCAGCAGGACATCCTTGGGGATGTCGTCGCCGACGAACTTGCCGACCACGGCGGCGGCCACCTGGGCGTAGGACTGGCCCGCGAAGCCCGCGATCTCGGCGGCCGAGAAGCTGGGCCACTCGTTGGGCACGTATAGGCCGCCGTCGGGGGCTAGGCCGGCCAGCACCGCATCCAGGAAGCCGATGGGCGCGGACTGTCCGCGGGTCGACACGTAGCGCATCAGGGTCTCACTCTTCGCCAGAGCATGGCGGCATAGATAAACAGCAGGGTTACGGCAAGACCGAACCACGTAAGAGCGTATTCGAGGTGCCGATTGGAAATTTCTGCCGGCAGCGGCGCGGGGGTGATTCCGGCCGGCGCGGGGGCCTCGCTCTCGGCCATCAGCACCAGGGGCGCGGGCTGGCGGCCGGGGAAGCGCTTCAGGATCTCGGCCCGGTCGCCGCCCAGTTGCTTGATCGGCATCAGCACGCCGACGACGCGGCGCGGCGCGTCGAAGGATCGGGGCGGCGGCGCGACCTGCCCCGTCAGGGTCGGGACCACGCCACGGTCCACCAGGATCATGTTGTAGGGGCCAGCCAGGACGGCGCAGGGAGCCTGGGCGCGCCAGACCACGTCGCCGTCGCGGACGCCATAGACGAGCGGCAGGGGCTCGCCGGCGACGTCGCCGCAATCGACGCTCACCCTGGTCCAGGCGAGGTCGTCGGCGCGGGCCCGCGCCGTCAGCACCTGGATCAGCGGCAAGGCCGGCGCGGTCTTCAGGGTCTCGATCCGCGCGAGGATGCCCTCCTTCCAGTGCAGGCGCTGGAGCTGCCAGGCGCCCAGGCCGCAGAGGAGGGCGAAGGCGATCGCCGTGGCGATCGTCAGGCCGATCGGAAAGCCGGGCTTCTTGAGGGCCTCAGACATGGTCCCTGCCGGCCTCCGAGGCCTTGTGGGCGACCTGGGCGGCGACCATCAGACCCTTGGCCGGGCGCATCAGGCCCAGGCTGATGATCACCACGGCGGGCAACCAGACGATCAGTAGCGCCCAGATAGGCCAGTTCCAGGCGAACATCGAAAACAGCGCCCCGAAGGCGCAGACCGATCCGGCGATCAGGATGACGAAGGTCGCCGCCCCGTCGCCGGTCTCGAACTTGCCCAGATCGAAACCGCAGGCCTCGCAGGAGGGGGCGACCTTCAGAAAGCCCGCGAACAGATGGCCCTCGCCGCAGTTGGGGCAGAGGCCGCGCGCGCCGGCGGCGTAGGGATTGGTCTTGGTCATGTTCGGCCCAGCCTTGAAACGAAAAAGGCCCGGAACGCTGATCCGCGCTCCGGGCCCTCAGGATCTTGCGACCCCCGAGCGCGTCGCCGCGCTCAAACTTTGAGGCTAGAGCCCTCTCAAGAGGGCTCTAGTGGGGCGAGGCCCCGAAGATCACGTAGATGAACGCGAACAGGAACAGCCAGACCACGTCCACGAAGTGCCAGTACCAGGCGGCGGCTTCGAAGCCGAAGTGCTGCTTGGGCGTGAAGGCGCCGTTCATGAGGCGGATCAGGCAGACGACCAGGAAGATCGTGCCGACGAACACGTGGAAGCCGTGGAAGCCGGTGGCCAGGAAGAAGGTCGAACCATAGAGGCCCGAGTTCACGGCCGCTTCCGAATAGAACAGCTGCTCGTGGTTGATGTGGCTGTACTCGTACACCTGGATGCAGGTGAACAGCGCGCCCAGCAGCACGGTCAGGATCAGACCCCACTTGGCGCCCTTGCGGTCGCCGACCTGCAGCGCGTGGTGCGCCCAGGTGACGGTGGTGCCCGAGAGCAGCAGGGTCAGAGTGTTGACCAGCGGCAGGTGCCAGGGCGAGACGGTCTCGACGCCGGCGGGCGGCCAAGTGGCCCAGGCGGTGCGGACTTCCTCGATCGCCGACAAGGTGCGGTGATGATGGAACAGCGCCATCTCGAAGAACATCCAGAACCACGCCACGAAGAACATCACTTCCGAAGCGATGAACAGGATCATGCCATAGCGCAGGCCGATCGAGACGACCGGGGTGTGGTCGCCGGCCTTGGCTTCCTTGGCCACGTCCGACCACCAGCCGAACATGGTGTAGAGCACGCCCGCGATGCCGGCGGCGAAAATGGCCCAGTTGCCCTTCTCGATGCCGAAGACGCCGCCCTTGATCCAGCCGATCAGGCCGATGGCCATGACGGTGGCTGCGGCCGAGCCCACGAAGGGCCACGGGCTGGGCGGAAGGATGTGGTAGTCGTGTTTGACGGCGCCGGCCATGTTGCTGCTAACCCTTATATCCCTCTGATCACGGTCGCTGGTCCCCCGCGCCGTGGTCGTTCTGAAACGCTATAGCCCCCTGGACGGTGCGCCGCCAAGGGGTTCCACGATGCGCGGTGTCGCCGCGGCCGCAACTTTAGTCTTCTTGCCATCGTCGACGGCGGGGAAGAACGTGTAGCTGAGCGTGATCTCGTTCTTTCCGACGGTCTCGGGATCCTTCACATATTGCGGATCCACGAAGTAGACGACCGGGAACTCCACCGTCTGGTGGGGCTGGACCGTCTGGCTGGTGAAGCAGAAGCACTCCAGCTTCTGGAAGTACGGCCCCGCCGATTCCGGCACCACGTTGTAGAGCGCGCGGCCGGTCATCGGCTTGTCGGTGAGATTGGTGACCTTGAAGAAGGCCAGGCCCGTCTCGCCGATCCGCACGTCCTGGCTGGACTGCACCGCCTGGAATTTCCAGGGCAGTTCGCGGATATTGGCGTCGAAGCGGATGGTGACCTTGCGGTCCAGGATCTTGTCCGGCTTGGCTTCGGCCTTGCGGACCGTGCCGTCGAAGCCGGTCGCCTGGCAGAACAGCTTGTACAGCGGGACGGCCGCATAGGCCGCGCCGATCATGCCGAAGAAGGCGGCGGCGCAGATCATCGCCACCTTGCCGTTCCGGCGCGCGGCCTGCTCCTGCGGGGTCAGGTCCGCCTTTGGGGTGCGATCCCTAGGGGTGCGGGTGGGCGACATTGGCGCCGAGCCTCACGAGGGTGACCACGAAGACCATGATGACGAAGGCCACGAGGCCCAGGCCGAGCGCGATGTTGCGCCCGTCCCGCGCCTTCTTGGCGGCGTCCCTGTTGGCTTGAGTGTCTAGGGGTTGATTCACTTGAGCAGCTCCAGGGCGTGCACGCCCGACACGGCTTCGCCCAGCAGGGCGGCGAACATGGCGAAGAGATAGAGAATCGAGAAGGCGAACAGGTTGCGGGCGGCTTTCGAGCCCTGCTCCCCCTTGGGGGCCTTGTCGTCCTCGGTGACCTCGTAGAGGGCGCGGTCGGTCATGCGCGGGTCGGCGGCGTCGCCGGCCTTGCTGGTGAATACGCGGGCCGCCAGCAGCAGGAACACCGCGCCGCCCAGACCGGCCACCGCCAGATAGATCGGGCCGCCCAGGCCCGTCAGCACCGGCGTCAGACAGATCGGGATCAGGATCAGGCTGTAGATCAGGATCTGCTTGCGGGTTTCCTTGGCGCCCTTGACCACCGGCAGCATCGGCACCCCGGCCTTGGCGTAGTCGGTGGTGACGTACAGCGACAGCGCCCAGAAGTGCGGCGGGGTCCAGAAGAAGATGATCGCCACCATCAGCCAGGCGTTCAGCGGGGCGTGGCCCGTGGCCGCCGCCCAACCGATGGCCGGCGGCAAGGCGCCCGCCAGGCCGCCGATAACGATGTTCTGCGCGGTCCAGCGCTTGAGCCACATCGTGTAGACGACGGCGTAGAAGACGATGGTGAAGGCCAACAGGGCGGCCGCGAACCAGTTGATCGCGAAGCCCAGGAACATGACCGACAGGAGCGAGAGCACGACGCCCAGCGAGGCGGCTTCCTCGCCCTTGACCTTGCCGGCCGGGACCGGACGGCCGCGCGTGCGGCGCATCAGCTGATCGATGTCGGCGTCGTACCACATGTTCAGCGCGCCCGAGGCGCCGGCCCCGACGGCGATGCACAGCACCGCGATGGCGCCCAGGACCGGATGGATCGGCGCGCGGGCGGCCAGCAGACCCGTCAGGCCCGTGAACACCACCAGCGACATGACGCGCGGCTTCATCAGCTGGAAGTAGTCCTGCCAACGCGCGGCCTGAGACAGGTCTGGCTGCGACGTGTCGGGCTGAACGGTCTCCGGGGTCATGGCGAGGGTCTTCGACATCGAGGTGAATATATCGGTCTTGAATGGGCGAAGGGCGCGGCCCGGACCCTTAAGGATCCCGACCGCGCCCCCTTTTGCTTCAGGTCAAACCTGGAAGCCGGCCTTAGTGGTGGCCGTCTTCCTTGATCACCGGCGGTTCGCTGAACTGGTGGAACGGCGGCGGCGAGGACAGGGTCCATTCCAGCGTCGTGGCGCCTTCGCCCCACGGGTTGGCTTCCGCCGGGCGGCGACGGATCGCGGCTTCCAGCAGCATGATCATGAAGATGCCGACGGCGACGACGGTGATCATGTAGCCGACCGTCGAGACGTAGTTCCACTTCTCGAAGGCGGCCGGATAGTCGACGTAGCGGCGCGGCATGCCTTGCAGGCCCAGGAAGTGCTGCGGGAAGAAGATCAGGTTCACGCCGACGAACATCACCCAGAAGTGGGCGCAGCCGAGGAACTCGTTGTACTTCACGCCCCACATCTTCTCGAACCAGTAGTAGAAGCCCGCGAAGATGGCGAAGACGGCGCCGAGAGACAGCACGTAGTGGAAGTGGGCGACCACGTAGTAGGTGTCGTGCAGGCTGTAATCGATGCCGGCGTTCGACAGGACCACGCCGGTCACGCCGCCGACGGTGAACAGGAAGATGAAGCCCATCGCCCACAGCATGGGCGTCTTGAAGTCCAGCGAGCCGCCCCACATCGTGGCGATCCAGCTGAAGATCTTCACGCCCGTCGGGACGGCGATGATCATCGTGGCGGCCACGAAGTAGGCGCGCAGATTGATGCTCATGCCGACGGTGTACATGTGGTGCGCCCACACGACGAAGCCGACGAAGCCGATGGCGACCATGGCGTAGGCCATCGCCAGGTAGCCGAAGACCGGCTTCTTGGAGAAGGTCGAGACGATGTGGCTGATGATGCCGAACCCGGGCAGGATCAGGATGTACACTTCCGGGTGACCGAAGAACCAGAACAGGTGCTGGAACATGACGGGGTCGCCGCCGGCGGCTGGGTCGAAGAAGTGGGTGCCGAAGTTACGGTCGGTCAGCAGCATGGTGATGGCGCCGGCCAGGACGGGCAGCGACAGCAGCAGCAGGAAGGCGGTGATCAGCACCGACCAGGCGAACAGCGGCATGCGGTGCAGGGTCATGCCCGGCGCGCGCATGTTGAAGATCGTGGTGATGAAGTTGATCGCGCCCAGGATCGAGCTGGCGCCGGCCAGGTGGAGCGACAGGATCGCCAGGTCCATGGCCGGACCCTTGTGGCCGATGGTCGAAAGCGGCGGATAGATCGTCCAGCCGCCGCCGAAGCCGCGGCCCGGGCCGCCGTCGACGAACATCGAGGTGACTAGCAGGACCCACGCGGCGACCAGCAGCCAGAACGAGATGTTGTTCATCCGCGGGAAGGCCATGTCCGGCGCGCCGATCATGATCGGGACGAACCAGTTGCCGAAGCCGCCGATCATGGCGGGCATGACCATGAAGAAGATCATGATCAGGGCGTGGGCGGTGACCACGGCGTTATAGCCGTGCTTGCCCTTGAAGATGCCCATCTGCGCCAGCATGCCGGTGTCCGAGAACACCTGGATGCCCGGCTCCATCAGCTCCCAGCGGATCAGGCCCGAGAGGGCCCCGCCGACGATGCCCGCCATGATGGCGAACAGGATGTACAGCGTGCCGATGTCCTTGTGGTTCGTCGAGAAGAACCAGCGGGCGATGAAAGGCGGCTTGTGGTCGGCGTCGTCATGACCGCCGTGCGCGTCGTGAGTGTCTGCGGCGTGAGCCATCGGACTTCTATCCTACGATCGTATCTTAGGCCGCCGGCGCGGCGGGAGCCGCGGCCGGAGCGGAAGCGGGAGCGGCGGGAGCCGAAGCGGGAGTCACGGTCGCGGAGGCCGGAGCGGCGGGCGCCGGCGGCGCGACCTTTTCCTTGACCCAGGCGTTGAACTCGCCTTGCGAGACCACGTGAATCTCGATCGGCATGTTCGAGTGGTCGACGCCGCAGAGCTCCGAGCACTGGCCGTAGTAGACGCCGGTCTTCTCGGCCTTGAACCAGGTTTCGTTCAGGCGGCCCGGAATGGCGTCGATCTTCAGACCGAAGGCCGGCAGGGCGAACGAGTGGATCACGTCGGCGCCGGTGACCTGGACGCGGACGACCTGGTTGACGGGAACGACCATCGCCTTGTCCGCGGCCAGCAGGTACGGGACCTTCTTGGCGTCGGCCTGCTCCTTGGTCAGCGGCAGCGAGACGATTTCGCTGATCTTCTGGTCCGGGTACTCGTAGCCCCAGTACCATTGATAGCCCGTGGCCTTCACGGTCATGTAGGGCTTGGGCATGTCGTTGTAGGCGAACAGCAGGCGGAACGAGAAGATCGCGATCAGCATCAGGATCAGCACCGGGACGACCGTCCAGATGATCTCGATCGTGGTGTTGTGGCTGAACTTCGCCGGGACCGGGTTCGCCTTCTTGTTGTAGCGAACGACGATCCAGATCAGCAGGCCCAGAACCAGCAGGGTGATGGCCGTGATGATCGGCATCAGCACCAGGTTGTGGAAGCGGATCGCGTCGTGCTTCAGGACCGAGGCGGCCGGCTGAAGGTCAATGGCCCCCGGCGTCGGCTGGCCCAGCAGATCCTCGGCGAGGGCGTTCCCCGCGAACATCCCAGAAAACACCATCGCGGCGGTGAGGGCGGACGCGCCCGTCATGATCCGCCGAATCCCCGAAAATTGCGCCTTCATATCCCTCACGGCCCGTTTCGGCGGCGGTTTGAGCCATATCAAGGCCAACCCGCGCCGACTTGCACATTACGATCCCAGAGCGCCCCGCAATCGACTTCGCGCTCTTGGAATCGCGCGTCGACGGCAGCCCGCCCCAAAGGACTGGTCCGGAGGCTGCATACGCGCATCCCCAGCGGTTGCCAAGCGGCAGAGGCCACACGCCGGGCATGGGAATGCCCGTTATCCCCGGCCTGGGGCGCTCTAGTCGCGATCCATTCTCATCAACCCCTAAAACGCCCGTCCGCATCATTACGTATCGTTCATGAGCAGGTACCTTGCACCACTCAGTACCTGTCGGTAGAAGGGAGCATCAACGGAGGCAAGGACGCCGTGCCGGAAACGATTGAAATCCAACTGAAGAAAGGCGTGCTGGCGCTATGCGTGCTGGCCCTGCTCTCGCACGCCGACAGCTACGCCTACGAGATCGCCAGCAGGCTGACGAGGGACATCGATATGGGGGAAGGGACGATCTATCCGCTGATGCGCCGCATGCAGTCGGATGGCCTGGTCGAGACCTACCTGGTTGAAAGCCAGAGTGGTCCGCCGCGCAAATACTACCGCTTGACGGCTGTCGGGCGGCAAAGCCTGGAGCAGCAGAAGGCCGAATGGTCGGCGTTCTCGCAAGCGGTCAACAGCATCGTGGGAGCCGCCGCATGACCCGCGCCGAGTTCATCATCCGCCTGCGCCGGGGTCTCGCCGGTCTGCCGGTGACCACCATCGCCGACATCGTCGCCGACCACGAGGCGCACTTCGCCGATGCGCAAGCCGCGGGCCGGAGCGAGGCCGAGACGGCCGCGGCCCTCGGCGATCCCGACCGCCTGGCCCGCGAGATGCGCGCCGAGGCCGGCCTGAAGCAATGGGAGGAAAAGAAGAACCCTTCCAACGCCATGGCCGCCGTCCTGGCCCTGCTGGGCCTGGGCGCCCTGGACGTGATGTTCCTGCTGCCCCTGCTGATGGGCGTGCTGGGCGTCCTGTTCGGGATGCTGGTCGCGGTCGTGACCATCTTCATCGCCGGGGGCTTCGTGTTCGCCGCCGGCCCGCTGACCGGACCGCCCGGCGGCCCGATCACCGCCTTCCTAGCGGGGCTGGGCATGATGGGCGTGGCCACCTGCCTCGGCGCCCTGCTGACGCTGGCCACGGTCGGGGTCTTCAACGCGGTCGTCTGGTACGCCCGTCTTCACTTCCGGCTGCTGAAGCCGGCCATGGACCAAGCCTGAGCGGCACTAGGAGGGGACAATGTTGATCCGCAATACGCTCATCGTCGCCGGGGCCAGCTTCGTGCTCGCCGTAGGCTGCTTCGCCGGGGTGGCGGCCATCGCCGGCCCCGACATCCTCAAGAACGGCTGGACCCTGCCGCTGGACCATGACGAGACCATCGTCATCCGCGAGAACGGCAAGGTGATCCGCACCGGACGCCACTTCGTCCAGGGCCGACATGCCGAGCCCAGCGTCGACCGCACCTTCGCCTGGACGGGCAAGGACGAACTGACCATCGACCTGCCGGTCGACGTGGTCTTCGTCCAGGGCGCCGAGGCCAAGATCGTCGCCTCGGGTCCCAAGAGCTATATCGACCGCCTGCGCGTCGACGGCGGCCGCATCAGCCTGGGCGACAACGACGGCGTCGACCATGACAGCATCACGATCAACGCGTTCGGCGTGCATGTCGAAAGCGACTCCGATCGGGTGAAGATCACGGTCATCGCGCCGGACGTCACCAAGTTCGACGTCCGCGGCTCGGGCGATCTGGAGGTCCGCCGGTACGACCATCCGACCGCCGTCGTCTCGGTCAGCGGCAGCGGCGGCGTCGAGGCTTCCGGCCGCGTCGACAGCCTGACGGTCGACAATTCGGGTTCGTCCTGGGTCAATCTCGGCGACCTGAAGGCCAAGGACGCGGTGTTCGACGTCTCGGGCAGCGGCGGCGGAGCTCTGTTCGCCACCAACAAGGCCAAGATCGACATCTCCGGCAGCGGCGACGTCGAACTGCGCACCGAACCCAGGACGGTCAGCACCGAGATCACCGGCTCGGGCGAAGTGCGCCGAGAATATTGATCTCGAGGTCCGATCTCCCCGACGAAACCCGGGGCTCAGAGGCTAGAGCGCCCGCGTTCCGGACAGGAGCGCGGGCGTTTTCGCGGGCGCCTCGCGACCATACGATCTGGATCCCGGCCTTCGCCGGAAAGATCGGGAGCGGGTGTGACAAAGGGGGCGGGGTGACGGACGCGTTCGGAAAGCCTACCTGTAGGCGCATGAACGCTCCGCTCTCCGCCTCCTCCCTGGCCGCCTCGTCCCTGGCCGCCACCTCCATCCTGGACGCCGCCGGCGTCGATCGCG
This sequence comes from Caulobacter sp. FV1ye6ST, assembly GCF_058681225.1. Classification (NCBI taxonomy): domain Bacteria; kingdom Pseudomonadati; phylum Pseudomonadota; class Alphaproteobacteria; order Caulobacterales; family Caulobacteraceae; genus Caulobacter; species Caulobacter sp. FV1ye6ST. The sequence goes on along the minus strand of NZ_CM178733.1, from coordinate 121,115 downwards.
AACGCGCCCAGGCGATCCTGAGCGAGGCCCTGGCCGGCGCCGATGACGGCGAGCTGTTCCTCGAACGCTCCGAGAGCGAGGCCTTCGTCTTCGACGACGGCCGCCTGAAAAGCGCCTCCTACGATAGCGCCGAAGGCTTCGGCCTGCGCGTCGTGGCCGGCGAGACGGCCGGCTTCGCCCACGCCGCCGAAATCTCCGAAGCCGCCATCCGCCGCGCCGCCGGCTCCGCCAGCCTCGCCAAGCGCGGCTACGCCGGCGTCAGCGCCGAAGGTCCCCGCTCGACCAACGAGCGGCTTTACGGCGAGGACAACCCGGTCAATTCGCCGGACTTCTCCGACAAGGTCTCGCTGCTCCAGGAGATCGACGCCTTCGCCCGCGCCCGCGATCCGCGCGTCGTGCAGGTGATGGCCTCGATGGCCGGCGAGCGCCGCGTGGTCGAGATCCTGCGCGCCGACGGCAAGCTGCTCCGCGACGTCCGCCCGCTGGTGCGGGTCAATGTCCAGGTCACCGTCGAGAAGGACGGCCGCCGCGAGAGCGGTTCCTCCGGCGCCGGCGGCCGCGCTGGCTTCGCCGCCTGGATCAGCCCCGACAAGTGGCAGGACCAGGTCGACGAGGCCCTGCGCATGGCCTTGGTCAATCTCGACGCCGTCGCCTGCCCGGCCGGCGAGATGGACGTGGTGCTCGGCCCCGGCTGGAACGGCGTGCTGCTGCACGAGGCCGTCGGCCACGGCCTGGAAGGCGACTTCAACCGCAAGGGCATCAGCGCCTTCTCGGGCCGTATCGGCGAACGCGTTGCGGCCAAGGGCGTCACGGTATTCGACGACGGCTCGCTGGCCGGCCGACGCGGCTCGCTGACCATCGACGACGAAGGCACGCCGACCGAACGCACCGTGTTGATCGAGGACGGCGTCCTGGTCGGCTACATGCACGACCGCATGAGCGCGCGCCTGATGGGCATGAAGGCCACCGGCAACGGTCGCCGCCAGTCCTACGCCCACATGCCTATGCCGCGCATGACCAACACCGGCATGCTGGCCGGCAATGATGATCCTCAGGAGATGATCGCCTCGCTGAAGCGCGGCCTCTACTGCGCCAATTTCGGCGGCGGACAGGTCGACATCACCAACGGCAAGTTCGTCTTCCAGTGCACCGAGGCCTACCTGGTCGAGGACGGCAAGATCACCGCCCCGGTCAAGGGCGCGACCCTGATCGGCGACGGTCCCTCGGCCCTGACCCGCGTGACGATGATCGGCAACGACTTCGACTTCGACCCGGGCATCGGCGTCTGCGGCAAGGCCGGCCAGGGCGTGCCGGTGGGCGTGGGCCAGCCCAGCCTGAAGATCACGGGGCTGACGGTGGGCGGGACGGCCGTTTAGAGCCGCCGCTCCAGATAGGTCACCGTCTTCTTCCCGCCGTGGATCTCGGCCGTCCCCACGGGGATGAAGCCCAGCGCGGCGTGGAAGGCGTCCGAAGCCGGGTTGGGCGGATCTGAATTGACCTCGCAGACGATGCGGTCGTGCCCCGCCGCCCTGGCCGCCGCGAACAGGTCGTCATAAAGCGCGCGCGCCAGGCCCCTGCCCCGCGCGCTGTCGGCGACCACCACGCGGTCGACATAGACGAACGCCGGGTAGCGCGCGCGGAACCACAGGTAGTTGACGCTGTCATAGTCGGCGGCCTGGTCGAAGGTCAGCAGCAGCGCATCGGCCACGCCGACGCGCCGGGAGACGAAGGCCTCGGCGACCAGATGCGCCAGCCGCTCGGGCTCCAGCCAAGACAGCTCGACGGCATGGTCGTTGTTCAGCGCCAGCACGGCCTCGCCGTCCGGCCCGGTCACGTCGTCGGTCGTCAGCGGCTTAACAAGGTCGGTCATCGCGGCCCTCCGTCGGGTCTTGGACCTAGGGGCCAGCGCCGGCCCGCGCAACCTTGCAAAGGTTTAATCCACCTGTCGGGCTTGTAACTTCCCTAGCGGCACGACGAGCGCCACCTTGGCTCCAGGTTTTCACCAAAGAGCTTCGGGTAGGAGCGGAAACGGACTTCGTGGTTTGAGCCACCGCGAAGGACGGTCCCACCTGGGGTCGAGGCGCGGCCCCTCCGCGCCTCGTGAGAAGGGCCCCAGTCCATGCTGGGGCCCTTCGTTCCTTTTCGGCTCAGGCCCCCGAGGCGTCGGCGACCGTCGGGCCAGTGGTGTCGTCGGCGCCGTGCGACCACTTCTTGAGCACCGGCGAGAGCAGCAGAAAGCCGATCCCGATCACCACCGACACCAGGCCGATGATGTTGAAGACCTTCAGCGAAGCGGCGAGCGCCGCGCCGGGGTCCAGCACCTGGCCGCCGACCGTCTCGGTGGCCGCGAAGCCGGCGATCTTGCCGCCGACCCACTGGGCGATGGCCACGGCCATGAACCAGACGGCCATCATGAAGGACACCACCGCGCCGGGCGACAGCTTGGTCATCTGCGACAGGCCGACCGGCGACATGCACAGCTCCCCGGTGGTGTGCAGCATGTACATCAGCACCAGGAAGATCAGCGGCATCTTGAACGCGCCGTCGGCGAAGGTGGAGCCCCACTGCAGCAGCAGGAAGCCGGCGCCGACCTGGATCAGGGCCAGGCCGAACTTGACGACCGGATTGGGATCCTTGCCGCGCGCGCCCAGGAAGGTCCAGAGCGCGGCCAGTACGGGGGCGAAGATCAGGATCCAGCCGGCGTTCAGGGCCTGGGTCTGCGGGGCGTTGAAGCTGGTGTTGACCCAGAAGGTCGAGGCCGCGTCGATGCCGGCCTTGGACAGCTGCTCCGGCGTGGCCAGGGTCACCGCGCCGCTGAACAGTCGGACGGGCTCGCGGACGAGATCCAGCTGGACATTGGTCGCGGCGAACAGGCTCAGCGACGAGCCGGCCTGCTCGAACAGCGTCCAGAACACCACCGCGCCGAAGATCAGGAACACGGCCAGGGCGAGCCGCTCGCGCTCCTCCTTGCCGCATTTGCGGAACATGAACCAGCCGATGTAGCCCAGCGAGGCCAGGATGCCGATGTTCAGGGCGATGCCGACCACGGCGTTGAACTGCACGAGGAAGAAGATCCCGATCAGGCCCAGCAGGGAGACGGCGTAGATGGCCAACTCGCGGTTGATGGGACCCAGGACCTTTTCCTTCAGGACCTTGGGCCGAGGCGGCTCGGCCTTGCCTTCCAGCCAGGGCTTGCCCAGCACGAAGACCACGAAGCCGGCCAGCATGCCGACGCCGGCCAGGCCGAAGCCCGCCCACCAGCCGACGTTCACGCCCAGCAGGCCGCAGAGGATCGAGGCCCAGAACGAGCCTAGGTTGATGCCATAGTAGTAGAGGGTGAAGCCCGGATCCCGACGCGGGTCGCCTTGCGGATACAACTGGCCGACGATGGTCGAGATGTTGGGCTTCAGGAAGCCGACGCCCAGGATGATCAGCGACAGCGAGAACCAGAAGATGTTCAGGTACAGCGGATCGCGACCCGTCACGTCCAGTTTGTAATCGGCCTTCTGGAGGACGGCGGGCAGCGGCGCGCCGGCTGGCAGGTTCTTGATCTCGAAGTCGCCGGCCTTGGTCGCGGCGACATCATAGGGCTTGCCCGCGACCACCAGCTTGGCCACGCGGTCCTGTCCCCGGCCCTCGGCCTGGAATTCGTAGGTCGCGCCCTGATAGGTCAGGGTCTGGACGGCGGGCTTGCCCTCGATCGCCATGGCCAGGTGCCCCGCGACGAGCAGGATCGCGCCGAACGCGACCGCCTTGCGCGTGCCCAGCCACTTGTCGGCCAGGAAGCCGCCAATCAGCGGCAGCAGATACACCAGCGCTGTGTAGGAGCCGTAGTGGCCGGACGCGGCCTTGGGGTCGAACAGGAAATGCTGAGTCAGATAGAAGATCAGGATGGCGCGCATGCCATAGTAGGAGAAGCGCTCCCACATCTCGGCCAGGAAGCAGATGATCAGGCCGCGCGGGTGGCCGCGCAGCAGCTGGACCAGGACGGGAATGCCGGTCACGAGCGTGACAAGGATCCCCGCGGCGATAACGATATTCATACGCTAGCCTTGAACATGACGAGAGACGGGACCTGACCCCCCAATGGCCCTCCGCGAGCGGAAGGCCGCTGTTGTTAGGTTTGGAGCGCGTCCGGCCGGCGAAACCGTATACACTTTCGCCCGACGCGCTCCGGTCAAATCGCCCCATCGACCCCAATTTGGCGGGGAGAAGATCACGCGGCTGACGGTTTCACAAGCAACGGCTTGCCGCTGACCTAAACGGACCCATGTTTGGATTGGGAGCTTGGCCGCCGCCCCATGCGTTTGCCTCAGCGAACCCTTTTTAGGACGGGAGCCGCCATGAAGATCCCCGACGAAAGCCACCCCATCACCATCGAACGCGCCCCGACCCCCGTGCGCGTGCTTTTCGAGGGCCACGAGATCGCCGACAGCGACGACGTGCTTGTCCTGAAGGAAGCCAACTACCCGCCGGTCTACTACTTCACGCGGGCGGACGTTCAGATGTCGTTCCTGCGTCGGACCGACAAGGTGACCCACTGCCCCTACAAGGGCGACGCCAACTACTTCACCATCTATCGCGACGCCAAGGTCATCGAGAACGCTGTCTGGACCTACGAGGACCCGTTCTCGGCGGTGGGGCGGATCGCGGATCGCGTGGCCTTCTATCCCGAGCATGTCGCGTTCGAACTGGGCGAGCGCACGACCCCCGAGGCCGAAGCCGCCAGCGTCGACGACGTGGTCCGCCACACCGACAGCGGTTCGGGGGCCAGCCAGGCCCCGCATTGGCCGCCGAACGTGGCCATGCCCGATTCCGAAAAGGTCGAGCGCGACGTCGACCAACCCTACAAGGGCGTCGGATCGCTTTAGCCGGGCTTTTAAGCCCCTGTTAACGGTTGGGAGCGTGACCTTGGGGCCAGCTCCCGTCAGAGGAGCACGGAGGAAACCATGGCCTACGTCTCATATGATCGGGCTGTTCACGCGACCCACCCCATCCGCCGCCTCGCCTGGGGCCGGCTGTTCGCGCTCGGGGCCGCCGTGAGCCTTTGGGTCGGGATCATCGTCGGCGTACGCGCGATCTTCTAGAGCGCGGATTTCAGGGCGTGCGGCTTGAAGCCACCGCGCCGCCGCCAAGGCGCGTGACCGTGATCCTGGCGACCATCCGTGCTGAGCGGGCGGGACGCAGGTCGCCCTCCACGACCAACTTGAACGGGCCTTCCGGGGCCGCCAGCGGCGCGCCATCGGCGCGATCGGCCAGGATGACGCGGTTGGCGCGCGTGCCCGGATCGGCCTCGGCCAGGCCAAGCGCCACGGCGTAGCCATCGCCGGCCTCGACCAGGACGACATCCGCCATCTCTGGTCCGCGCAGCGCCTTGCCCGTCGGCGCGCCGGCCTTGGCCAGCACATCGATCAGCAACGGCCCTTCATAGACATGGCGCTCGCCATGGCCCGCCAAGGTCACGGACTGGCGCGGCATGGCCGTCAATTCGGCGGCGCTCAGGGTGACGGCTTGTCCATCGATTCCGACCAGCGTCAGGCTTTGCGCCCAGACGGGCGTCGCCAGGACCGTGAACAAGACGGCGGGCAGAAGCGGTCGGAGCATCGGCAACCTCGTTATGTAGTCAAACCACATAACGAGGTTTTAGCCGGCCCGCCTAGCCGATTTCAGTAGGCGCAGTCGGTGAAGACGCGGCTGATGTCGCCCTGCCATTCGCCGTGATAGAGCGACAGCAGCTTGTCGGCGGGGGTGATCCCGCTGTCGGCGATCTGCTCCAACTCGCCCAGATAGATGGTCTCGTCGAGGAAACCGCCGTTGATGTGGGCGCGGTTCTTCAGGCCCGACTTGGCGATGGCCACGAAGTCCTTGGCGACGTCCTGGGCGGTGCGGCCGGCGACCGTCGCCTTCAGGCCCAGCTTCGGTACGTCGCGACGCAGGCCCTCGCGGTCCTCGAGCGACCAGTCCTTGCAGAGGTCCCACGCCGCGGCGAGCGCGGCGTCGTCGTAGAACACCCCGGTCCACAGGGCCGGCAGGGCGCACAGGCGGCTCCACGGGCCGGCGTCGGCGCCGCGCATCTCCAGATAGGTCTTCAGGCGGACTTCCGGGAAGGCCGTGGTCGTGTGGTCGGCGAAGTCCTTGATCGTGGCGATCTCGCCCGGCAGCTCGGGCAGCTTGCCCTCTATGAAGTCGCGGAAGCTGCGACCGGCCACGTCGATATATTTGTCGCCGCGCTTGACGAAATACATCGGCACGTCGAGCGAATAGCGGGCGTAGCGCTCGAAGTCGAAGCCGTCCTCGAACACGAAGTCGAGCAGGCCGGTGCGGTTCGGGTCGGTGTCGGTCCAGACGTTGGCGCGGGCCGACAGGAAGCCGTTCGGCTTGCCTTCCGTGAACGGAGAATTGGCGAACAGCGCCGTGGCGATCGGCTGCAGGGCCAGGCTCATGCGGAACTTGGCGACCATGTCGGCTTCGCTGGAGAAGTCGAGATTGGCCTGCACCGTGCAGGTGCGCAGCATCATGTCGAGGCCGAGATTGCCGACCTTGGGCATGTACTCCCGCATGATCACGTACCGGCCCTTGGGCATGATCGGCACTTCGCCGCGCGTCCACAGCGGCGAGAAGCCCAGACCCAGGAACCCCAGGCCCAGCTCGTCGGCGACGGTCTTGACCTCGTCCAGGTGCTGGCCGGTCTCGTCGCAGATGTCGTGCATGGTCAGCAGCGGCGCGCCGCTGAGCTCGAACTGGCCGCCCGGCTCCAGGCTGACATTGGCGCCGTTGCGCTCCAGCCCGATGATGACCTCGCCTTCCATGACGGGCTTCCAGCCGAAGCGCCGCAGGCCGGTCAGCAGGGCGTGGACGCCCTTGTCGCCTTCGTATGGAACCGGCGTATTCGATCCGAGATAGAAGCCGAACTTCTCGTGCTCGGCGCCGACGCGGAAACGCTCCTTGGGCTTGGCCCCTTGAGCGAAATAGTCGGTCAGGTCTGCGAGCGTCAGCTGACGATCTTGAACGCTAGTGGTGTCGGCCATGCAAGCCGTCCCTCCCCAGGGTGTAGTGCTACGGGAGGAGAGGCCCATCTCTCCGCCGACGGAAACTCGGTCACGCCCAGTTGGGCGTTTTCTTTGCGAACCTCAAGGGGCGACCTTCGCCATAATATTTTTACCGCCAATCTCCCGCAACCGCTTGCCACAAGGTCATGGCGGAGATGGCGGCCGTATCCGCCCGCAGGATGCGAGGGCCAAGCGACACCGGCGTGACGAAGGGAAGCCCCCGCAGGCGCTCGCGTTCCTCGGGGGCGAACCCGCCTTCGGGGCCGATCAGGATGGCGGCCGGATCCCCTGTCTCCACCAGGGCCTGGATCGCCGGCCGGGCGTCGCCGCCCTCGTCGCAGAACACCAGGCGTCGGGCCGGGTCCCAGGCGTCGAGGATCTTGTCAAGCTTCTCCGGATCGGCGACCTCGGGCACGTCCAGGCGGCCGGTCTGCTCGGCGGCTTCGATGGCGATGGCGTCCAGGCGTCCCAGCTTGACGAAGTCGACATTGGTCCGCCGGGTGATGGTCAGCCGCACGCGACGCGCGCCCAGCTCGGCGGCCTTCTCGACGATGGTCTCGACCCGGCCACGCTTGACCATGGCGATGATCAGGTCGAGGTCGGGTCCAAACGCCATGGGCCGGGCCTGATCCTCGGCCTTCAGCAGGCAGCCGCGCTTGGTCGACTCGACGATGGTCGCGCGCCACTCGCCGTCTCGGCCGTTGAACAGCAGCACCTGCGCGCCAACGCCCAGACGCATGACGGAGGTCAGGTAGCGGGACTGGTCGACGGTGGGGACGACGCCGGCGCCGGCGGAGAGGTCATTGGGAACGAAAAGACGGATCATGGCGTCCTTCTAGCGCAACTCGACTTTAGGGGGGTAGGCTCGCCGCCATGAGCAAGCACGACGACTACGACAACGAACTGATGCAGCTGCAGCTCGCCCTGATCGAGATGCAGAAGAAGGCCATCAAGGACAGCTGGAAGATCCTGGTGATCTTCGAGGGCCGCGACTCCGCCGGCAAGGACGGCACGATCGCCCGCGTCACCGAGCACCTGTCCAAACGCGCCACGACCATCGTCGCCCTGCCCAAGCCGAACGAGCGCGAGCGCAGCGAGTGGTACTTCCAGCGCTACGTCGAATACCTGCCGGCCTGTGGCGAGGCGGTGATTTTCAACCGCTCCTGGTACAACCGCGCCGGGGTCGAGCGGGTGATGGACTTCTCCACGCCCGAGCAGCAGGAGCAATTCCTGCGCGACGTGCCGGCCTTCGAGCGGATGCTGGTCGAGAACGGCCTGCGCTACGTCAAGTTCTGGCTCGACATCACCCGCGAGGAGCAGGCCGAACGCCTGAAGGCTCGCCGCGAGGATCCGCTGAAGGCCTTCAAGACCAGCGACCTGGACAAGGTCGCTCAGGACAAGTGGGATGACTACACCAAGGCCCGCGACGAGATGCTGATGCGCACCCACAGCGACATCGCGCCGTGGATCTGCGTTCGCGCCGACCACAAGAAGGAAGCCCGGCTCAACGTCATCCGCTGGCTGCTGCACGCGGCCGGCGACAAGAAGCTGGCCAAGGGCGTGGCCAAGCCGGATCCCAGCGTGATCTTCTCGTTCGAACCGGCGGCCCTGGAAGACGGGCGGCTGGCGCGCTAGCGCAATAATGAACTCGATCTTCCCGGCGAAGGCCGGGAAGATCGGTGTCTTGAGTTTAGCGCGCTCCGTACAGCGCCATGACGTCCCGGCGGAACGCGGCGCCGCTGTCGGGGCGGCTGTAGAACATGTGGCCGCCCGGATAGTTGGACAGGGTCACGCGGCCATTGGCCGTCGCCGGGATGGCGTCGACGATCAGGCGCGAGGCGAAGAACGGGCACGACAGGTCGTTGTAGCCGTGGACGATCAGCACCTTCAGCTTCGGGTCGACCGAGACGACCTTGCGCAGGTCGGTCACCGACTCGGTGTCGGCGCCGCGACCGCGATCCCACAGGCGGTTGACGCTGTTCGACAAGGCCTCGTAGCGCGCCTCCGGCTTCCAGCCGACGATGCGGGTGGTGAAGTCGACGATGGCGCTGGTGGTCGGGGCGATGATCGCGTCGAGGATCGGGTCGTTGACCTCCTGCTCGGGCGCGTTGGGGAAGGGATCCAGCGAGGTGACGTTACTGTCGTAGCGGCTGCCCAGGCGCCCCTTGTCGCGGAACACCTCGCGCAGGAACGACTGGGTCTCCAGGCGGCCGCCGGCGCGGCGGACATAGGTCGGATCCAGGCCCGTCATGGCCGAGACCTTGGTGGTCAGGCGGTCCAGGGCGGCGGGGTCGGAACCCTTCATCAGATCGACCATGTATTCGCCGCGCGTATAGTCCTCGACGGCCTTCATGTTCTCAGGCGTCAACTTGCCCTCGCGCTCCAGCTTGGCGGCGGCGATGGACGGCAGGGTCCACATGGCCGGCAGGGGCGAGACCTCCTGGCTGGCGCGGCCGGCGCTGGACAGCAGCGGCGAAACCAGCACGACGCCCTTCACGGCGACCCCCAGATCCGTCTGCAGCTCATAGGCTAGGCGCGGGCCGCGGAAACCGCCGTAGCTTTCGCCGACCAGGTACTTTGGCGAGGCCAGGCGCTCGGTCTTGACCAGATAGTCGAAGACGATGCGCGACAGGTAGTCGATGTCCTGCTTGACGCCGTAGAAGCGCTTCTTGGTCTCTTCCTCATTGACCAGCGTGCGCGAGAAGCCGGTGCCGACCGGGTCGATGAAGACGAGGTCGGTGAAGTCCAGCCAGCTGGCGGGGTTGTCTTCCAGCTTGCTGAACGACGAGGGGCTGTCGCCTTCCGCGCCGAACTGCACGCGCTTGGGGCCCAGGGCGAAGTTCAGATAGACCGAGGCCGCGCCGGGGCCGCCGTTGAAGGCGACGGTGATGGGGCGGCTGGGATCGCGCGGCCCGTTGACGATGTACGAGGTGTAGACCACCTCGGCGACCTTCTTGCCCTTTTCGTCACGCACCGGCAGCACGCCGACGGTCGCGGTGTAGTTGACAACCTTGCCGCCGATCGTCGCCGACTGCTGCACCGACTTGTCGGCCGGCAGCGGCGGCAGGTCCGACTTGGCCTCGGCGGCGGGCTTGTCGCCGCCCTTTTCCTGCGCCAGAGCCGGGACGCCGCTCAGCATCGTCACCGCGAAAAGGGCCGCTACGCTGGCCCGGAAACACTGTTTCATACTCACCCCTCCAAAGAGGACGGAATTGCTAAGCCAAGCGGAGAAGCTTCACAACCGCGTGCGGATATGACGTCCTGCTCGAAATAGGGAGAGACGCCGGATGAGCTCGACGGACGCCACGACGGCGCGAAAGACGGCCGCGACGCGCCTGGCCATCGGCCTGGCCCAGGGGATTGTCCTCTTCCTGCTGCAGAAGGCCGACGAGTCCAAGGCCTGGCCGGCGACGGCGCCGATGCTCTACGCGCCCTTGCTGGTCTGCGCCCTGATGGTCCCGCTGATCCCGCTGGCCGCGCTGTCGGCCATGCGGCGCGCGGCGCTGATCACCTGGACCGCCCTCGCCGCCGGCCTGACCGCGATCCTGGCCGTCCATGCCGCCTGGACCGGGGCCGAGCCCCAGCGCCTGGGCGCCGGCCCGCTGTCGCCGCCGATCTTCATCGCCGCGGCCGCCCTGCTGTTCATCGCCCACCATCTGGTCCAGCCGGCCGACGCCGCCCGCAAGCCGGTCGCGCCCTACGCGGACTATTTCGACCTGGCCTGGACCAACCTGATCCGGCTGTTCCTGTCCCTGGCCTTCACCGGCGCCTTCTGGCTGCTGCTATTCCTGGCCGGGGCGCTGTTCAAGCTGATCGGGGTCGAGGCGATCCAGAAGCTGATCGGCGAGACCGCCTTCGCCTTCCCGGCCACCGGCCTGATGTTCGCCGCCGCCGTCCACATGGCCGTACAGCTGACCGAGGCCCGCGCCGGCCTGGTGCGCGGCGTGCGGACGGTGGGCCTGACCCTGCTGGCCTGGCTGTCGCCGCTGATGGTGGTGATCGCCGCCGGCTTCCTGGCCACCCTGCCCTTCACGGGCCTGGCGCCGCTATGGGGCACCAAGGCCGCCACCGCCCTGCTGCTGGCGGCCGCGGCCGCCCTGATCATCCTGGTCAACGCCGCCTATCAGGACGGGATCGAACCGCCCTCGACGATCCCGCGTTGGGCGGCGCGGATCGCGGGCCTGCTGCTGATCCCGATCGTGATCCTGGCCGCCTACGCGCTGTGGCTGCGGGTGAACCAGTACGGCCTGACGCCCGACCGGGTGTTCGCCGGGGCCTATCTGGTGGTCGGGATCGGCTTCACGGTCGGCTATGCGCTGGCCGCCCTGAAGCCCGGCCCATGGATGAAGACCCTGGAGCCGACCAACCTGATCATGGCGGCGGTGTCGGTGCTGCTGCTGATCGCCCTGTTCACCCCGATCGCCGATCCGGCGCGACTTTCGGTGGTCAGCCAGGTCAAGCGCCTGGAGACCGGCAAGGTGACGGCCGAGAAGTTCGACTACAAATTCCTGCGCTTCCAAAGCGGGGCCTACGGCCGCCATGCATTCGAAACGCTGCTGCGCTCGCCGAACAAGGCCATCCGCGACGGCGCCGAACAGACGCAGAAACTCAAGAGCGCCTTCGACAATTCGACCCTACCGCAAGCGGACACCCCCATCATCCTGACGGCCGTGGAGGTTTTCCCGAAGGGCGCCAAACTGCCCCAGGATTTCATCACCCAGTTTTCGAACGCCAAGGGCCCACCACCGTTCTGCGGGTTGGTCGGGACGCCCTGCCGCGCCCAGCTTCGCGACCTCGATGGCGACGGCAAGGCCGAAGTGCTAATTCAAGCCGGCGAAGGGATCGCCGTCTATCGCGTCACGCCGAAGGCCTGGGTCCGCTACGGCTTCTTCAAGATGTCGGACTGCTACGCCAAGGGTGTCGATCCAGAGGCAGAGCGCCAGGCGTTCCTGGCCGATACAATCCAGACGGCTCAACCCGATATGCCCGACGTTACCTTCGGCGGGCGTCGAATCCGCATCGTCCCTGAAGAAAGCCGCTGCCTGATACCTGACGGCGATGAGACGGCGGCGGCGCTGCCAGAGGACGCCTCGGCGTACCGCACCAGCCGCGTCGCCGGCGCCGTCAGCCCCTAAACCACGCCCGCGCTGATCGCGTTCAGCCGGGCGTAGACCCCGCCCTGCGCCGCCAGCTCGGCGTGGCGGCCTTCCTCGACGACGCGGCCGCCCTGGAAGACCAGGATGCGGTCGGCGCCGCGCACGGTCGACAGGCGGTGGGCGATGACGATGGTCGTCCGTCCCTCCATCAGCGCCTCGGCGGCGGCCTGGACATGGCCTTCCGTCTCGACGTCCAGCGACGAGGTCGCCTCGTCCAAAACGAGGATCGGCGCGTCGGTCAGGAAGGCGCGGGCGATGGCCACGCGCTGGCGCTCGCCGCCCGACAGCTTGATCCCCCGCTCGCCGACCAGGGCGTCGTAGCCCTTGGGCAGGCGCAGGATGAAGTCGTGGGCGCGGGCCTTCTTCGCCGCCGCCTCGACCTCCTCGCGCGTCGCGCCGGGCTTGCCGTAGGCGATGTTCTCATAGAGCGAGCGGTGGAACAGGGCCGGGTCCTGCGGCACCACCGCGATGGCACGACGAAGAGAGGCCTGGGTCACCTGCGAGACGTCCTGGCCGTCGATCACCACCGCCCCGTCCTGCAGGTCGTGCAGCCGCTGGACCAGCTTGACGAAGGTCGACTTGCCCGAGCCCGTCGGCCCGACCAGCGCCACCCGCTCGCCGGGCGCGATCTTCAGCGAGAAGTGGTCGTACAGCGGCGCGCCGGCCGCCTTGTAGCGGAAGGTCACGTCCCTGAACTCGATCGCGCCCGCGCCCGGCTTGAAGTCCGGCGCGCCGGGCGCGTCGGCGATCTGCGGCGAAAGGCGCGTCCAGGCCGCGACGTCCTCGGTGTCGTCGATGCCCTTCTGCAGCATGCGGATGTTCTCGCCCAGATTCCGCAGATAGCCGCTCATCAGCATGAAGGCGGTGATGGCGAAGGCCACGTCGCCCGGCGTGGCCGTGCCCTGCGCCCAGCCCCAGACCATCGAGCCGGTCAGGCCGGCTTGCAGTACGACCAGCAGCAGGTTCTGGCCCAGCCACACATCGGTGAAGCGGCTCCAGGTGACCATGACCGCCTCACGCCAGGCGGCCGTGACCTCGGCCAGCCGCGCGGCCTCGCGCTGCTCGGCGCCGAAGCTCTTGACGGTCGGATTGGAGGTCACGGCGTCGGCCAGGGCTCCGCCGATCTGGGAGTCCAGGGCGTTGGAGCGCAGGTTGCTGGGGCGGACATAGCGCTCGGTGATCCACAGGTTCACCGACAGATAGGCGAGGACCACGACCAGCGACACCGCGCCGGCCAGGGGCTGGCGCAGCAACATGCCGATCGACAGCCCGACCAGCACGATGATCCCCGGCCCCAGCCAGATGGTCACCGCGTCGGTGACGCTGTCATAGCCCCACATGGCGCGGGTCAGCTTGCGCACGGTGGCGCCGGCGAAGCTGTCGGCGTGCCAGTCGGACGAGAAGGCCTGGACCTTCGCGAAGCCTTCGTTGGTCATCTCCTCCATGTTCCGGGCCGCCAGCGGGATCCAGAACCGGTGGGCGATGTTGCGGATCACCGCGAAGGCGAAATAGACGCCGACGAACACGCCCAGCGCCTGCCAGGCGCCGGCGTCGCCGCGCGGCTTGGTGGCGACAGTGTCGACCAGGTAGCCCGAGGCGTAGGGCAGGGCCAGGTCGAAGGCGATCGCCAGCAGGGTCAGGCTGACGCCGAGGCCGAACAGCACCGGCCGCCGCTTCCAGAACCGGGCCACGAAGCCCAGCACCTGGCGGTTGGACAACGCCCGCTTGCGGGCGCCGGTCTCGTCTTCATCCTCGAAAGCGTCGGTCATGGCGGGGAGATAGTGGTTTCCCGCCGCATAGTCAGCCCTGTCGTTTGGCCCGCCGCTTGCGCCCTCCGCCGAACGGCCGCCAGCGCAGGAACCACAGGATCGCCGGCCCGACCACCGGCACCCGCAGCATCGGCCGCACGGCGTGGGGTCGGGTCTTCAGGAAGCACAGCACCGCGCCGATCCAGAACACCGTTGTCGGCATGCCCGGCGTGACGATGCCCACCGCCCCGGTCGCCAGCAGCGCCCCGCCCAGGCCATCCAGCGCCCAGCGCTCGACGCGGCTCAGGCGACGGCGCGACTTTCGGAGGGGTTCAGGGGTCATGCGACGACGCTAGCGCGCCCGCGAGACGGTCGCAAAGCCTTAGAACGCCTCGGCCACCCCGCCCACGCGGCGCTGCGGACGGGTGTTCAGGCCGCGCCGGATCTTCGGGCCGAACTTGGTGGCCGAGGTCAGGCGCGCGACCATGCCGTGGTCGCCGGCCATGGCGAACAACTTGCTGGCGGCGGTCCACAGGCGGGTGGTCACCGGGTGCGGCAGGACGATGCCGGCGCCGACGCCGGCGACCAACAAGCTCCAACCGGAGAGACGGATAGCGGCGGTGGTCATGGCGGTCGCTCCTGACAATGGCTTGCAGGAAGACCTTCGGCCCATCGCGCCCACAAATCCAATTGATCGTTTCTCTCGGGAGGATCGATCTTCCCTATGGGACGCCTTCGAGCGCGCGGGTTAAGCCTCGCCACATGAGCGCCACCACCATTCTCCCCGACGCCGTCGCGACCAACTGGGTCGACCGCCACGCGCCCGAGCGCCTGCGGCCCTGGCTGAAGCTGGGACGCTTCGATCGGCCGGCGGGGATCTGGCTGCTGATGCTTCCGGGCTGGCAGGGCATCGCCTTGGCCGCCGCCGAGCAGGGCCGTTGGCCCAATCCGCTGCTGCTGCTGGCCGTGTTCATCGGCGCGGCCCTGATGCGGGCGGCGGGCTGCGCCTTCAACGACATCGTCGACCGCGACTTCGACGCCCAGGTCGCCCGCACCGCCATGCGCCCGATCCCGGCCGGACTGATCACGGTCAAGCAGGCCTGGCTGTTCCTGATCGGCTGCAGCCTGGTCAGCCTGCTGATCCTGCTGACCCTGGGCTGGGTGGCGATCGGGCTGGGCGTACTGTCTCTGGGCCTAGTGGCCGGCTATCCCTTCATGAAGCGGATCACCTGGTGGCCGCAGGCCTGGCTGGGCCTAACCTTCAACTGGGGCGCCCTGCTGGGCTACGCCGCCGCCACCCATCACCTGTCGTGGTCGGCGGCTCTGCTCTACGCCTCGGGGATCTTCTGGACCCTGGGCTACGACACGATCTACGCGATCCAGGACATCGAGGACGACGCCCTGGCCGGCATCAAGTCCTCGACCCGGCGCCTGGGCGACCACGTCCAGATCGGTGTGGCGGGATTTTATCTGGCCAGCTTCATCTGCTTGGTCGCGGCCGGGTGGATCGGCAATATCGGGCCGCTGTTCCTGCCGCTGGCGGCCTTCTTCGCTCTGCACCTGTCGCGCCAGGCGGCCGCCGTCCGCGTCGACGACGGCCCGGGCGCGCTGAAGCTGTTCAAGTCCAACGCCGTGGCGGGGCTGATCGTTTTCGCGGGGCTGGTCGCCGGGCTGTGGAAGCCTGGCGTGCGGTTCTAGAACGGGCCCTGGCTGTAGACGCGGTCCATGACCGTGTTCAGCTGGCGGATGCGGTTGTCGTAGCTGCGCGCCAGGCAAGCCTGGTTGCCGCCGCAGGCCTTGCGGGACGAGAGCCACGCGCGCTGGTCGTCCATGATCGCGCCGCGACCGCCCATCGGCACCAGGTGGCGGGTGATCCCGTACAACTGGTCCATCCGCACGTCCTGGTCGTTGAGGTCGCGGTTGGCGCAGATCGCCTTCTCGTCCGCGGTGCGCGCCTTGCGGCAATCGAAGCTGGCGGCGGCGGCGGGGAGCGCGGCGGCGGCGCAGGTCGCGGCAAGAACGAGAGCGGGGATCAGTCGGCGCATGGCGGCCTCCAAATGTGACGTCGGGTCATCCTGTCAGGCCTAAGCTGAATGTGCGATGATCGTTCCATGGCCGTCGCACCTCGCGTCAAACCGCAGGACCTGTTCACGCCCGACGAATGGACGCGCATCTCCGCGCGCTCGTCCTGGCGCGGGATCGCCATGGTCGCCCACGCCTGGGCCGTCATCATCGGCGCCGGGGCGCTATTCGTCTTCTTCCCCAACCCGCTGACCTATCTCCTCGCGGTGATGCTGATCGGCGCGCGGCAACTGGGGCTGGCCATCCTGATGCACGAGGCCGCGCACGGCGGTCTGCATCCGAACCTCAAGGTCAATGACTGGCTGGGCGAGTGGCTGTGCGCCGCCCCGACCGGCGCGTCCCTGGCCAGCTACCGCCCCTATCATCTGACCCATCACAAGTACGCCCAGCAGGCCGAGGATCCGGACCTGATCCTGTCCGCGCCCTTTCCGACCACGCGGGACTCGCTGCGCCGCAAGATCGTCCGCGACCTGACCGGCCAGACCTTCTTCAAGCAGCGCTTCGGGCCGCTGCTTGGGAAGATGAAAGGCTCGAAGGCTGTCGGGCAGCCCAAGGGCGCGATCTTCGCCGGCGAGATCGCCCGGCAGAAGCCATTCCTGCTGTGGAACCTCGGGATCCTGGTCGTGCTGTCGGCGATGGGTCTCTGGTGGGCGTGGCTGGCGCTATGGATCGTGCCGATGGCGACCTGGTTCCCGCTGGTCACCCGTCTGCGCAACATCGCCGAGCACGCCCTGGTAGCCAAGGACGAGCCGGATCCGTTCCGCCACGCCCGCACCACGAACGCCAACTGGATCGAGCGCGCCCTGATCGCGCCCTATCACGTCAATTTCCACGCCGAGCACCACCTGTTCATGCACACCCCGTGCTGGAACCTGCCGATGGCGCATCGGCTGCTGGAGCGGAAGGGCCTGACGGACGGCATGCTGACCGCCCCGGGCTACCTGACCGTGCTGAAGGCCGCGTCGAGCAAACCGGTCGCCGCCTAGAGCGCCCCGTGGTCTAAGGCGGCCATGATCGTCCAGACCCTGGAAGGCCGCCGCGCCTTCATCCGCGACAACACCCGCTTCCAGCCGACGCCGCACGCGCCGGAGCTGTCGCTGCACCTGGCCGACGAGATCACGCCGATCTGGAAACTAACGGAAGAAGCGCTGGAGGAGATCGGCCTGCCACCGCCGTTCTGGGCCTTCGCCTGGGCGGGCGGCCAGGCCCTGGCGCGCTACATCCTGGACAACCCCGAGACCGTCGCCGGCAAACGGGTCATCGACTTCGCCACCGGCTCGGGCCTCGTCGCCATCGCGGCGATGAAGGCCGGCGCGGCGAGCGTGCTGGCCGCCGACATCGACGTCTTCTGCGAGGCCGCCATAGGCCTGAACGCCGAGGCCAACGGCGTCGAGGTCGCCTTCACGGATATCAATCTGCTCGATGCGCCACCCCCGCGCGCCGATGTGCTGCTGGCGGGCGACATCTGCTACGAGAAGCCCATGGCCGAGGCGGTGATGGACTGGTTGCGGCAGGGCCGGGCCGCCGGCGCGACGGTGTTTATCGGCGATCCGGGCCGCACCTACTTCCGCAAGGACGACCTGGTGAAGCTGGCCGAGTATCAGGTCGAGACCACCCGCGAACTCGAGGACTTCGCCGTGAAGCGTACGAGCGTCTGGACTCTGCCTTAGCGGCGATTTAGAACAAATAAAGAACAATGTTTGAGGAGCGCGCCATGCGCGAAGACGGCAAGATCGACTACATCGAATGGCCGGGCGGCGACCTCCCAGCCACGAAGAGCTTCTATTCGGCCGCCTTCGGCTGGAGCTTCGTCGACTACGGTCCCGACTATGTCGCCTTCGAGGGCCAGGGCGCCGATGGCGGTTTCGCCAAGCCGCAGGAGGGGGCGACCGACCGGCCGCTGGTGATCCTCTACGCCCACGACCTGGAAGCCATGCTGGACAAGGTGACGAAAGCCGGCGGCGTGATCACCGCCCCGATCTTCGCCTTCCCGGGCGGCCGCCGCTTCCACTTCACCGACCCTTCGGGCAATGAGCTGGGCGTTTGGAGCGCGACGGGGGTCGAGTAGACGCGGCCTTCGACTCGCTCGCACAAAGGCGGCCGGTCTTTTGGGGGAATGACATGCGGGCTTGGGGCTTGAGCGTCGGGCTGTTGGCGTCAACTGGAGTGGCCTGGGCGGACGATCCGCCGCCCGCGCCCTTGCCAGCGGAAGTCCAGTCTCTTGAAGGCTGCTGGCGCGGCGCTGGCGACGTCATGGGCAAGGCGGTCGAGATCACCCTCGCCGCGAGGCCCGTCGCGCTCGGAACGATGCTGACGGTGGACGCCGACAGCCGCGCCAAGACCGATCCAAAGGACCGCTACGCCGCCCACCTGGTGTTCGGCGGCCGAGGCGCGGCGCCGAAAGGCGGCGAACCCACCGGCGTGTCCGGCTTCTGGTCCGACAGCTTCGGCGGCGACTTCACCGCCGTCGGCCAAGGCGCGGCCCAGCCCGGCGGGTTCGACATCGCCTACGCCTATCCGGACGCCAGCTTCGTCAACCGCTGGCGGCGCGACGGCGACCGGCTGACCTGGATCATCGTCGCCAAGAGCGGGGTCAAGGAGGCGCCCTTCGCCCGCTACGATCTGGCGCGGGCGACCTGCCCGGCGTGACACCGCCGCATCAAACCGTCACACGGCATCGCTAACGCCCGCCCCCTGACGAATAGCTCACTTCGGGCAGGGGCGGATGGGCGACAAGAGCTGCGGCGATTGCGGCATGTGCGGCAAGCTGATGGGCTTGGAGGCTTCGCAAAAGCCGCCGCACGCCTGGCGCGGCCATTTCCAAAAGAGCGAGGGCCTGAACGAGCTGGTCGGCCAGCGCGGCTTCGAGACCCACCCCGACCGCGACGTCGACCTTGGCCTCGTCCGGACCTTCGCCGCATGACCGACGCGATCGCTTCCGAAACGCCCCCCGAAACGACCTATGTCCAGGCCGCGCCCGGCAAGAGCTGCGGATCGTGCGGCCTGTGCTGCAAGGTGCTGGCTATCGAGGCCCTGGACAAGGCCGGCGGCGTCTGGTGCTCGCACTTCCGCAAGGGCGGCGGCTGCGGCAACTACGAAAAGCGCCCCTCGGCGTGCCGGGGCTTCATGTGTCTGTGGATCACGTCCGAGAAGTTGGGCGACGCCTGGCGACCCGACAAGGCCGGCTTTGTCCTGTATTCCGACCGCGACGGCAAGCGCCTGAACGTGGTCGTCGACGCCGGCAAGCCCGCCAGCTGGCGACGCGAGCCCTACTATTCCTACATCAAGAACATGTCCCGCCGAGCCCTGGACGGTTACGAGCTGGTGGTCTGCATCGGCGATCGCCGCATCGTGGTGTTTCCGACCGAAGAGATCGACCTGGGCGTCCTGCCGCCCGACCGCAAGCTGGTCAGCGGCTATGTCGAACGCGACGGCGGCCTGACGCCGTTCGCCATGGTGCTGGCTGACGCGGACTAGAAACGTGGGTGGAACGCTCTCGGCGCCCACCCGAAGTCCCGCGTCGCCGCGGCGCTGTCGAAGGTCAGGTCCTGGCCCATGCGCGCGCCCATGGCGACGGTCGCGCCCGGATAGAACGGCTTGGCCAGCCGCATGATCAGGCCGAACAGCCAGGTCGGCATCGGCAGGCCGCGGGGGGACTTGCCCAGGCCTTCGAAGATTCGGTCGACCATCAGGCGATAGGTCACCGTCTCGCCGCCCACCAAGTCATAGGCCTGGTTCATCGTCGCCGGCGCATGGGCCGCCGCCAAGGCGCCAGCGGCCAGGTCCTCGGCATGGACCGGCTGTCGCAGGCCCGCGCCGTCGCCCGATAGCGGCATGATGTGGAAGCGGCGGATCAGGCGAGCGATGCGGCTGACGTTCTCGTCGTGGCCCTCGTCGTAGATCAGGGTAGGCCGCAGGATGGTCCAGGCGACGCCATGCTCGGCGCACCATTTTTCGACGGCGGACTCGGCGTCCGCCAGCGTCCGCGCCACCGCCCGCTCGCCCTCGTCCGGCGAGTCGAGCTTGGTGAAACGGCTGGTCGAGGAGAAGGCGATCAGCCGCTCCATGCCCCGCGCCTTCAGCGCCGGCAGCGCGGGCGGCAGCAGCCAGATCGGCGACAGGGCGAACACCGTCGCCGCGACCGGCAGGCGCTCGTCCAGATCGGCGTCCTTCAGGTCGCCGCCGATCCAGCAGGTCTCCTCGACCGGCGGACGACGGCTGAACGCCGTCGGGTCCAGGTTCTCGGCCTTCAGCCGCGCCAGCAGGTGGCCGCCGATCAGGCTGGTCGCGCCCAGCACCAGGACCGGCGTCTTCAGGGTGTTCTCAGCGTCCATTCCCCTCATATAGTCGCGCTCGACGGAGGAGCCCATGACCTACGACGACGTCCGCGCGTTCGCGTTCAAATTGCCCGGCGTCGAGGACGGGACCGCCTATGGCCGGCCCTGCCTGAAGGGGCACGGCAAGTTCCTGACCCGCCTGTTCGAGGACGGCGAGAGTCTGGTCTGCCCCGCCGTGCCCTTCGACGAACGCGAGATGCTGGTCGAGGCCGAACCCGACATCTTCCATTTCACCGATCATTTCCGGAACTACCCCTACGTCCTGGTCCGCCTGACCCACGCGCATCCAGGCACGGTCGAGCGGCTGGTCGCCCGGCAATGGCGCGCGACCGCCCCGAAGAAGGTGTTGAAGGCCTGGGACGAAACCCATTCGACGGAGACCATCCCGTGAAGAGTTCGCTGGCCACTTGGCGCGTCCTGATCGCCGCCGTCGCCTGCCTGGGCCCGGCCCTGCAATACGGTCTGATGGTCTATGACGAGACCCTGGTCTCGGCCGCCGCGAAGTCGGTCGAGTTCTTCAGCTACTTCACCATCCTGTCGAACATGCTGGCCGCCGCGGCGCTCGCCGCTCCGCTGATCGCGCCCGCCAGCGCCTTCGCCGCCTGGGCCGAACGCAGCGGCCCGCGCGCGTCGATCGCGACCTACCTGACCATCACCGCCGTGGTCTATCACACCCTGCTGGCCTGGCAGTGGCATCCGCAGGGCCTGCGGCTGGTCTCCGACACCATCCTGCACACCATTACCCCGGCCGCCTATCTGGTCGACCTGGCCCTGCGCGACGGCCAGGGCGAGCCCCGATGGATCGTCGCCGCCAAGGCCATGGCCTTCCCGGCCCTGTTCGGGCTCTGGACCCTCGTCCACGGCGCGCTGTCGGGGTTCTATCCGTACCCCTTCATGAACGTGACCAAGCGCGGTTACCCGGCCGTGGTGCTGACCATGGTCGAGATGAGCGTGGCCTTCGCGCTGGTCGCCGTGGTCTTCATCGCCCTCTCGCGCGTTCGAGCCAAGGTGGCGCTCGGCCGCCCGGCGCCTATATCGGCCTGACGACTTTCCAGGAGTTCTCCATGTCCAAGCTCGTTCCCGCCATCCGCTCGGGCGACGTCCTGATGCCCGCCCTCGGCTTCGGCACCTGGCAGCTGGAGAACGGTACGGCCGTCCCGCTGGTCGAGAAGGCCATGGAGGTCGGCTACCGCCACATCGACACCGCCCAGATCTATGGCAACGAGCGCGACGTCGGCGCCGGCATCAAGGCCAGCGGCGTCAAGCGCGACGAGATCTTCCTGACCACCAAGGTCTGGATCGACAAATTCCACGACGGCGACCTGCAGCGCTCGGCCGAGAAGAGCCTTGAGCGCCTGGGCGTCGATCATGTCGACCTGCTGCTGCTGCACTGGCCCAAGCCCGACGTGCCGCTGGCCGAAACCCTGAAGGCGCTGAACGAGGTCCAAGCGAGGGGCCTCACCCGCGCCATCGGCCTGTCGAACTTCCCCTCGGCCCTGCTGGAGGAAGCCTCGCGGCTTTCGGAGGCCCCGATCGCCAACGACCAGGTCGAGTATCACCCCTACCTGTCGCTGAAGACCCTGAAGGCCAAGGCCGACGCCCTGGGCGTCTCGATCACCGCCTGGTCGCCCCTGGCCCAGGGCAAGGTCGCCCAGGACCCGGTGCTGGTCGAAATCGGCCGCGCCCACGGCAAGACCCCGGGCCAGGTCACCCTGCGCTGGATCATCCAGCAGGGGATCATCGCCATCCCGCGCACCAAGAACCCGGCCCGCATCGAGGAGAACTTCGACATCCTCGACTTCAACCTATCCGACGACGAGATGACCCGCATCCACGCCCTGGCGCGGCCGGATGGGCGGCTGGGGGACTGGCTGGACAAGGCCTATGCCTGGGACGCGACGTAGGAGGTCAAGCGCCACCCTTGCCAATTTTTGCCAAGGACCGCATCGTGATCCCATGACCACGATGAATATCTCGCTGCCGGACGCCTTGAAGGCCTTTGTCGACGAGCAAGTCTCTGGCCGGGGCTACGGGACCAGCAGCGAGTATGTCCGGGACCTGATCCGCAAGGATCAGGATCGCCAGCATCTCCGCACCCTGCTGCTGGACGGCGCGGCGGCGCCGTCTGGCGCCAAGGCTGATGCGAGTTATTTCGACGCGCTTCGGGCGCGGGTGCGCGACCGCTCTTGAAGTCCAAAAGCGTCATCCCGCGCGCCCTTGCGGAGCGCGACATCAACGAAGCGTTGGATTTCTATCTGGCGGAAGCCAACGGGAAGGTCGCGCTCGGCTTCATCGATGCTCTCGAAAGGGCCTATCGGCTGATCGGCGAACGCCCGGACGCCGGCTCCAACCGCTACGCCCACGAGCTCGACCTGCCCGGCCTACGCGGCTGGCCGTTGCGCCGCTATCCCTATGTCGTCTTCTACGTTGCCCGCGAGGATCACATCGACGTCTGGCGTGTGCTGCACGCCGCCAGCGACATACCGGCCTGGATGGCCAGCGACCAATCCTGAAGCGATGCCGCCCCAACAAAACTCCGTCCGTTTTCAGACGAAGCCGGTTTCATCCTGCCCTGAAAGCGCCTAGGTAAGCCTCAACCTGAGCATAACTTACCAGGGCCATCAGGATCAGGACGGGGACGATGGACGACGCGGGCGTCAGCTTGCAGGCGACGATGGCGGGGATGGGCCGGACGGCTCGCGAGGGCGCGCATGCGCTCCGCCTCGCCACGCCAGAGCAGCGCACCGCCGCCATCCAGGCCATGGCCGCCGCGATCCGGCAGGACGCCATCGCCATCCTGACCGCCAACGCCAAGGACCTGGGCCGCGCCGAGGCCAATGGCGTCTCCGGCCCGATGCTGGACCGACTGGCCCTGGACGAGGCGCGGCTGGAAGACGTCGCGGCCGGCGTCGAGGCCGTGGCCGCCATCCCCGACCCGGTCGGTGTGGCCACCGCGCGCTGGACCCGGCCCAACGGCCTGGACATCAGCCGCGTGCGCACGCCGATTGGCGTGATCGCCATGATCTATGAGAGCCGCCCGAACGTGACCGCCGATGCGGCGGCGCTGTGCGTGCGCTCGGGCAATGCGGTGATCCTGCGCGGCGGGTCGGAGTGCATCCACTCCAACCTCGCCCTTCACGCTTCGATAGAGCGCGGTTTGAAGGCCGCTGGCCTTCCCGCCGCGGCCGTCCAGATCGTCAGGACCCCCGACCGCGCCGCCGTCGGCGCCATTCTGGCGGGTCTCGACAAGGCTATCGACCTGATCATCCCGCGCGGCGGCAAAAGCCTGGTCGCCCGCGTCCAGGCCGAGGCCCGCGCCCCGGTGCTGGGCCACCTGGAAGGCCTCAACCACGTCTTCGTCCACGCGGCCGCCGATGTGAAGAAGGCCGTCGACATCGTCGTCAACGCCAAGCTGCGGCGGGTGTCGGTCTGCGGCTCGGCCGAGACCCTGCTGGTCGACAAGGCCGCCGCCGAAAAGCTTCTGCCGCCGATCGCCGACGCCCTGATCCGGGCCGGCTGCGAGCTGCGCGGTGACACGGCCGCGCGCGCCATCGAGCCAACGATGAAGAAGGCCACCACCGAGGACTGGACCACCGAGTATCTGGCCCCGATCCTGGCCGTGGCCGTGGTCGACGGCGTGGCCGGCGCGGCCAGGCACATCGCGACCTACGGCTCGGGCCACACCGACGCGATCGTCACCGAGGACGCCGGCGCCGCCGACGCCTTCGTGGCCGAGGTCGACAGCGCCATCGTGCTGGTCAACGCCTCGACCCAGTTCGCCGACGGCGGCGAGTTCGGCTTCGGGGCCGAGATCGGCATCGCCACCGACAAACTCCATGCCCGCGGCCCGGTTGGGGCCGAGCAACTGACGACGTTCAAATATGTGGTTCGCGGGACCGGCCAGACTCGTCCCTGAGGCCGGCCGGCCCAACGCTCAGCGTCTTGGCTTCCACCTGGAGCCGGGCATGCGCGTCGGCCTGTTCGGCGGCAGCTTTAACCCGGCGCACGAGGGCCATGCCCACGTGGCCGAGACGGCCATGCGCCGTCTGGAGCTGGACCGCGTCATCTGGCTGGTGTCGCCGCAGAACCCGCTGAAGTCCTCCCACGAGACCCGTCCCGTCGCCGAGCGCATGGCCGCCGCCCGCCGCTGGGCGCGCGGTTCGGGGATGATCGTCTCCGACGCCGAGACGCGCCTGGGCTCGCGGTACACGATCGACACCCTGCGCGTGCTGCGGGCGCGCTATCCCGGCGTGAAGTTCGTCTGGGTGATGGGCGCCGACAGCCTGGCCACCTTCCATCGCTGGCGCGGCTGGACCCAGATCATGCGCGAGGTTCCCGTCGCCGTGATCTCGCGCCCGTGGATCGCGCTGAAGGCCCGCACCTCGCCGGCCGCCCGCCGCTTCGCCTTCGCCCGCTGGCCCGCGAGCGCCGCCGCCAAGCTGCCCGACGCCAAGTCGCCGGCCTGGGTCTACCTGACCGGACCGCTGAACTTCGCCTCTTCCACGGCCATGCGGTCGAGGCAAAAGGGCTGAAAGCGAAGCTTTCTGGCGTTGCGCGAACGCCTCAGGGCCGCTGGCGAATCGCCGTTCGGCCATCACCCCCTCACTTCCGGCTCAATTCCGTGCTATGGAAGATATCCACAGCGAACCCATAAGGAGCAATCCGCTGCGTAGCGACCCCGCGCTTAGTGCGCACGAAGGCCAGGCCGGCGCCGAGTCCTCGACTGAATCCTCGGGCCTGAATCTGCCCCTCGACCTCAAGGCGCTGGAGCGCCTGATCCTGGAACGCCTGGATGACGACAAGGCCCAGGACATCGTCCACATCGACCTGGCGGACAAGAGCTCGGTCGCCGACAGCCTGATCGTGGCGTCTGGCCGTTCGCACCGTCACGTCGGCGCATTGGCGGACCACCTGCTGCGGGCGCTGAAGGAAAACGGCTACGGCAAGGCGAAGGTCGAAGGCCTGCCGCATTGCGACTGGGTGCTGATCGACGCCGGTGACGTCGTGGTCCACCTGTTCCGTCCCGAAGTGCGCAGCTTCTACAACATCGAGAAGATCTGGGCGGTCGACGCACCGCACCGCACCGCGGCGAACTGATAGCGCCAAGCGACCTCGCCCTTCGACAAGCTCAGGGTGAGGTCTATTGATGCGCGTTCTTGAGATCCTCACCCTGAGCCTGTCGAAGGGCGGGGATCTCAACGCACTCCCCCGATGAAGATCACCATCCTCACCGTCGGAAAGCTCGGCCGCATGGTCGAGGCGCAGCTGGCCGTGGACTATGCGTCCCGCGCCACCGCGTCTGGTCGCGCCTTGGCCTTGGGGCCGGTCGAGATCCTTGAGGTCGAGGCCCGCAAGCCCGGCAAGGCCGCCGAGGCCGAGGTGTTGCGCCCTCACCTGGAGGGCGCCCACGTCATCGCCTGCGACGAGCACGGCAAGGTCCGGCCCAGCCGCGCCTTCGCCGAGCACCTGGCCCGCCTGCGCGACGATGGAACGCGGCGGGTGGTGTTTCTGATCGGCGGGGCGGACGGCCTGGATCCTTCGATTCTGGCGAACGCCAACGAGACCATGGCCTTTGGTCCCCAGACCTGGCCGCACGCGCTGGCCCGGGCCATGCTGGCCGAGCAGGTCTATCGCGCCGCCACCATCCTGTCGGGCTCGCCCTATCACCGCGATTAAGGCTAGAGGTTGGGCGATGTCCCGCTCGCGACTCGTCATCGCCGTTTGCGCCCTTGTCCTCGCCGTCCCGACGGCCGTGGTCGGCTGGCAGCGCGCGGATCGAATCGTCGAGGACCAGCGGGCCAAGGATCGCCAGACCGCCATCGACACCCGTCGCGAGATCCAGGATCTGCGCGCCGAACTGGACCGCCTGGACCATGCGCGCATCGCCGCCGGCGGCGATGTCGACGCCAAGCGGGCCCGGCTGGAAGCCCTGAACGCCCGCGAGAACGCCATCCTGGCCGACCTTGGCCGCAACCGGCAGCGGCTGTCCCTGCTTCTGTCGGCCCTGCAGCTGTTCCGCCGCGACCCGCCGCCGGCCTTGCTGGTCTCGCCCGCCGACGCCCGCGACGCCGTGCGGGCCGCCATCCTGATCCGGGCCATGACCCCCGAGCTGCAGCATCGCGCCGACGCCTATGGCCGCCAGGCCGTCGCGGTCGGGACCCTGCGCCGCGAGGCCGCCGCCGCCTCGGCCGAACTGTTCACCGCCGAGAGCGCGGTCGCCGACCGCAAGGGCGAGATCGAGCGGCTGATCATCGAGAAGACCCAGCTGGAGCGCGCCTTCGCCCAGGAGGCCCTGACCCAGCAGAACGAGCTGCGCACCCTGGGCGCCCTGACGGACGGCCTCGGCAAGGTCGAGACCTCGGGTCCGCTGGTGCTGCGCCGCCCGCCTGGTGAGATCGTCCGCCGCTTCGGCCAGGAGATGCCGGCCGGCGGCAAGTCGCCCGGCCTGACCCTGCGCACCGAGAAGGGCGCGGCCGTCGCCGCCCCAACCGCCGGGACCGTCGAGTACGCCGGCGCGTTGAACGGTTGGGGCGCCGTGCTGATCCTGCGCACCCAGGGCGCCTATCATGTGGTCGTGGCGGGCCTGGACCAGATCACGGCCAGCCAAGGACAATCTGTCGCGGCGGGCGCTCCCATCGGGAAGATGCCGGACCATGTATCCTCGGAGCCGGAACTCTATCTGGAGGTCCGCGAAAACGGCGCGCCGGCCGATCCGGAGCGTTGGTTGAAACAGGAGTCGCGGTAGACGGCTTTTTCAGTAATGGTGGCCGTAATTATACCTCCGATCCCTGACAGGGTTGGGTGGAGCTAAATTCGGTTGCGGCGCCGCGCGTCGCGTAGGGAGCCTTCTGGGCCTTAATGCGCAAGTACCTGCTCATCGGCGTTTCCGCCTTCGTCCTCGGTGCGGGGGCCATGGCCTATGTCAGTCCCATCGCCCAGGCGAACAACGCGCCCAAGACCAAGACCTACAAGATGCTGGAGCTGTTCGGCGACGTGCTGGGCACGGTCGAGGACCAGTACGTCACCGAGGTCGACGACAAGAAGCTGATCGAGGCGGCCCTGGACGGCATGCTGACCAGCCTCGACCCGCACTCGGGCTACCTGGCGCCCGACGCCTATGAGGACATGCAGGACACCACCCGCGGCGAATACGGCGGCCTGGGCCTGGAAGTGACCAGCGAAGACGGCGTCGTGAAGGTGATCTCGCCGATGGACGGCACCCCGGCCTCGCGCGCCGGCGTCCAGGCGGGCGACTACATCACCGCCGTCAATGGCCAGAGCGTGCTGGGCCTGACCGTCAACGAGGCGGTCAAGCAGATGCGCGGCGCGCCCGGCGAGGGCGTCACCCTGACCATCGCCCGCGACAAGACCGATCCGTTCGACGTCAAGCTGGTCCGCGAGGTGATCAAGCCCAAGGCCGCCATCGCGCGCATGGAAGGCGACTACGGCTATGTCCGCCTGCCTGGCTTCAACGAGAAGGCCACCGACGCCCTGGTCGCCTCGATCAATGACCTGAAGGCCAAGAACCCGAAGATGAAGGGCCTGATCCTCGACCTCCGGAACAATCCGGGCGGCCTGCTGGACCAGGCGGTCGGCGTCGCCGACGTGTTCCTGGACGGCGGCGAGGTGGTCAGCCAGCGCGGCCGCGATCCGCGCAACATCCAGCGCTACAATGCCCGTCCTGGCGACCTGCTGAACGGCATGAAGATGGTCGTGCTGATCAACCAGGGCTCGGCCTCCGCGGCTGAAATCGTCGCCGGCGCCCTGCAGGATCGCCACCGCGCCGAACTGGTCGGCCTGACCAGCTTCGGCAAGGGTTCGGTGCAGACCGTGATCCCGCTGCGCGGCGGAGCCGACGGCGCCCTGAAGCTGACCACGGCCAAGTACTTCACGCCGTCGGGCCGCTCGATCCAGAAGACCGGCATCGCCCCCGACCTCGAGGTCGCCCAGACCCGCGACCAGGCCCAGGACATCGCCAACCGCGTCTGGTTCAGCGAGGCCAGCTTCAAGAACGCGCTGAACGCCGACGAGGGCAAGAGCCGCGTGGGGGTCCACACCCCGGCCGAGGCCCCGCCGACCGCCTTCGACGACAAGAAGGGCGACTTCCAGCTGCAGCGCGCCATCGCCGTGCTGAACGCCGGCGGCGTCGCCAATACGCCCAAGCTGCCCAAGCCGGCGGCCAAGGTCGCCGAGGTCACCGCCAAGGCGGCGGCCGCGGCGTCCGGCAAGCCGGTGAGCGAGAACAAGTAGGGCT
Organism: Caulobacter sp. FV1ye6ST; assembly: GCF_058681225.1. Classification (NCBI taxonomy): domain Bacteria; kingdom Pseudomonadati; phylum Pseudomonadota; class Alphaproteobacteria; order Caulobacterales; family Caulobacteraceae; genus Caulobacter; species Caulobacter sp. FV1ye6ST. The sequence goes on along the minus strand of NZ_CM178733.1, from coordinate 92,489 downwards.
TTCCGCCTTCCTCGATCCGATCAGCGCCGCTCCGGGAAGCCGGGGCGGCGCTTTTCATTAGAGCCCTAAGTCGCCTTGGCCGCCTCGGCCGCCCGCAGCAGGCGCAGGACGTTGCCGCCCCAGATCTTGGCCAGGTCGTCGCGGCTATAGCCCTCGGCCAACAGGCGCTCGCTGATCTTCCAATAGTCCGAGGCGTCGTTCAGCCCCGTCACCCCGCCGCCGCCGTCGAAGTCGATGCCGATCCCCACATGGTCGACGCCGGCCACCTTCAGCGCGTGGTTCAAGTGGTTCATGAAGTCCTCGAAGGTCGCCTTCGGAACCGGGTACTTGGCGTCGATCGCCTTCATCTCGGCCATGAAGCCCGCGCGCTCGGTCTCGGTCATCTTGGCCCGCGCGCCCGCCTTGGCGCGCAGCGCCGCCATGGCCGCGTCGCGCTCGGCGTTCTTCGGCGTCTCGATCAGATAGCTGGAATAGGCGTCGACCTGGATGACCCCGCCGCTCGCCGCCAGCGCCTTGATGCGGGCGTCGTCGACATTGCGCGGATGGTTGAACACCGCCTTGCAGCCCGAATGGGTCAGGATCACCGGCGTCTTGGACAGGGTGATCAGCTGGTCCAGCACCTCGTCGGACGAGTGCGAGCCGTCCAGCACCACGCCAAGGCGGTTGGCCTCGGCGACGAACTGTTTGCCCAGCGGCGACAGGCCATGCCACTCGGGCGTGTCCGTCGAGCTGTCGGCCATGTCGTTGTTCTTGAAGTGGGCTAGGCCCGAGATGCGGACACCCAGCGCATAGAAGGTCGAGAGCAGGGTGACGTCGCCATCCATCGGATAGCTGTTCTCGACGCTGACGAACACCACGCGCTTGCCCTGGGCGGCGATGCGCTCGGCGTCGTCGGCCTTCAAGGCCAGGGCGAACTTGTCGGCGTGCTTGGCGACCATCTCGTGGATCTCGACGCCGCGGATGATCGCCGCGTCGCGGGCGGCGCGCGTGGCCTCGGGCGTGCGCGGTCCCTGGTTGGTGAAGATGGCGAAGAAGCCACCGTCCAGCCCGCCCTCGACCATGCGCGGATAGTCGATCTGCGAGCCGTCCTTGTCGGCGGAATGGCGATCAAGGATGTCCCAGCCGGGCCTGCCGAAGTTGGCGGGAGTGTCCAGGTGGGTGTCGAGGGTCAGCAGGCCCTCGTGCAGCTTGCGCGCGACGGCCGGGTCGGCGGCCCAAGCCGTCATGGGCGCGGCGGCGGCGACCAGGGCCAGCGCCGCGGTCGTGGCGAGGAGGAAACGGGTCATGGATACGCTCGAAAAAGGTCCGGCCGGCCTTTGCAGAGGCCGACCGGAGGCGGGGACTAGAAGTCGGCGGAGATCGTGAACTGGATCGTGCGCGGCGAGGCCGGACGGAAGCTGGCGGCCGTGTTCACCGTGGTGTTGATCGTGCCCAGATAGTCCTTGTCCAGCAGGTTATCGATATTGACCCGCGCCTTGACCTGACTGAACGGACCGGCCGAGAAGCCGTCGCCGATGTCGATATAGGCGTTGACGATGGTGTACGCGCCGACCTTCTCGCTGTTGACGAAGTTGGTGAAGCGGCTCTCCAGGTGGCGGGCCGAAATGTTCATCAGCAGGCCGTCGAACGGCTCCAGCGTCACGCCGCCCTGGAACACCCAGTCGGGGAAGTCCGGCACCTTCTTGCCGGCGACGGCCAGGGTGATCGGCGCCGCTGTGGTGCTGGCGCGGTAGTTCAGGACGTCATCCTGGAACTTGGCGTCGTTGTACGAGACGTTGGCGTTGAAATAGGCCTTGCCGGCGAACACCTCGGGCTTCCACTGGCCGCTGAACTCGACGCCCTTGGCCTTCACCGCCCCGACGTTCTGGTAGAAGGTCTCGGTCGTGCCGCCGCCGCCGGGCACCAGCGAGGCGAAGGCCTGCAGGCGGTTCTTGAACTCGGTCTGGTAGGCCACGATCGAGGCGTTGAAGGTCTTGTGGTTGGCGCGGTAGCCCAGCTCCCAGTTGGTCGAGGTCTCGGGATCGGGACCGGCGACGGTGGGGCTGGCGGCCGAGAAGATGTCGTCGGCGCCGCGCGGCAGGGCCATGTTCTCGGAGTACGAGGCGAACACCTGGTCGCGGCCGGTGACGTTGTAGACCGCGCCGACCTGCGGCAGGAAGCTGTCCTTCCAGTTGTCCTTCAGGATCGGGTGGCGGCTTAGGATGTAGTCGTTCGGGTTGCGATAGCCGGCGATCTTGTAGTCGATGTCGGTGGCCTTGAAGCCCAGCTCCAGCTTCAGCTTGGCGTCCAGCAGGGTGACGGTGTCCTTGACGAAGAACTGCTTGGTCTCGCGCAGCGACTTGTAGTCGCGCTGGGCGTGGACCCGCTCGTTGAACAGCGGCTTGCCGTCGGGATTGCCGTTCTCGACGTTGTAGCGGTTCTGGGTGCGGTGATAGTCGTCGTTCTCCAGCCAGAGGCCGGCCTCGATCTTGTTGAAGCCTAGATGCCAGGCGACCTTGGCGGTGACGCCCTTGCGGATGCCGTCGATGCCCGACAGGCCGTACTGGATGCCGCGCGGGGCGACGATGCCGGCCACGATGCCCTTCTCGGCGTTGTAGCTGCTCAGTGAGGTCGCATAGGCCTCGGGCGAGACGCCGTAGCCGCCCTTGTCCTCGTAGTAGGCCGTGGTGGTCAGGTCGAAATTGTCGGTGATCGGCGTGTTCAGCGTCAGGCCGTACAGGTGGTCCTTCCGCTTGTTGACCGCGAACTTGTAGTACTGGGCGTAGTTGGCGTTGGAGTATGGGACCCCCGCCGTAGTTTCGGGCAGGCTGCCCGTCGGGGTCGCCAGCGGCGAGCCGAATGGCGTCGAGAGCGGCACCGCGCCGAGATAGGCGAAATAGCGCCCCTGGCGGCCGAACACGTCACCCGCCGTCCCGGCGTACTGGGCCTTGGTGATCGACGGGCTGTCATAGTCGAAATAGTCGTTGTGGACGGTCTGGAAGCTGATGTCGCCGCCGTTGGGCAGATCGTATTTCAGCTTGCCCTCGTAGTGCTTGCGATCGATCGTGCCCGGGCCGCGCCACAGGTCGCCCTTGATCCACGACCCGCTGACATAGCCCGACAGCGGACCGACCTTGCCCGACTCCAGGCGCAGGAAGGTGCGGCGAAGGCTGTCGCTGCCGAAGGTCTGGCTGATCGCGCCGCCCATCTCCTCCGACGGGGCCTGGGTGAAGTAGTCGACGATAGGTCCCAGCGAGGCATAGCTGGGCAGGGCGACGTCGCCGGCCCCGGCCGAGGCGGTCACCCGCAGCAGGTTCTCGTTGTCGACATAGCGATAGATCGGGCTGCCGCCGAACTGGTCGCTGCGGCCCATCGGGATGCCGTCCAGCAGGAAGCCGATCTGCTGGAAGTTGAAGGCCCGCACCGAGACCGAGTTGCCGAACTCGTACATGCCCAGGGCGTCGTTGGCCTGGACGTTGAAGCCCGGCAGGCTCTCCAGCATCTTCAGGCCGGTGATCCCGGCCGGCGCGGACAGCAGGGCCTCGCGGGTGATCGAGACGGTGGCCGTGGCGTGGTCGGTGCCGATGGCGACGCTGGCTTCCGACAGGCGCTTGCCCGTCACCACGACCGTTTCCAGTTCGGCCGCCTTGTCGGCTTCCTGGGCCAGGACCGGCGTGGCGCTCCCCAGAACCGAGGCGGCGAGCAACAGCGCCCTAAGACGAACGGCGGCGCGTGCAGGTATGCGAGTGGTCATGACTATCCCCGATCATTTTGACCAGGGCAGCGTCATCAACGCTTCATCGCAGGTAAACTAAGAATTTCTCGGGCCGCATTCACATAATCGCAAAGTGGAAACGTTGCGCATCCATGTTCGATTTATGAACACTTCAAACGATATCATCTTGTACATTTGACAGATATCTCACGAAAGTCGCATGTGACGATCGCGTTCATTACATTTGGCTATGTCGATAAGTAAGAATATCTAGATCCGCATTGGCGCACGCGTGGGTCTGAGCGGGCCAGGACGGCTCGCCTTCGCACCCCCGCTGTCCTTGGGCCTGAGAGATTCAGCGCCCCGTCTCTAACGGACGGGCGGTCGCCTTGCTCCTTCGGCGAGGGCGTTAAGCGCCCTGCTTTCCAGCGTTCAACATCTCGCGCGGTCCTTCTGCTTGAGCGTTTCCGGGGCGGTTTCGCCTTCAGCGCCGGGCCGGGGCCCGATCTCTCCCGCGAGAGGAGTCCAGGGAATGAGCCAGAGCCGGACCCGTCAACCGATCAGCCCCCCCGTGACCGTACTCTGCGTTCAGCGCCCGCGGCGCTTGCAGAAAACGCCAATTTCAGCGGCGCCCGCGTCGTCGCGCCGCGGCGCGAAGGCCCTCAGAACGCCATCCGACCACATCTCGTTAACCATATATTCGAAGCTTGCCCGCTAGCCTGAAGAGGTCATGGCCGTCTCCTTTTCGCGTAAGCCCGCCTATGCCGCCGCCACGCCCGCTCCGGGCGGGTCCGGCGATCTGCGCGCCAAGCTGATGGCCGCGGTCAGCAATCCCTTCATCGGCGCCAGCGGCGCGGCCTGCTTGTTCCTGGCCTCGCTGGCGACGCTGGTCCTGATCACCAGCGACCCGCACGCCGGCTCGCCGGTGATTCGCCTGGAGCTGACCAAGATCGGCGCCACCAAGAACGCGCCCGAAGGCTGGCGCGAGGGCCTGGGCGGCGAGGATCCGCATGGCGCCGAGCTGGTCCCCGGCCAGCTGGGCCTATCGGCCAATCCCTTCGCCCCGGTGAAGCCCGAAGAGGCGGCGCCGGCCGCCGAGGGCCCGCAGAACCTGCCGCCGATCCAGCAGGGTCCTGGCCTGGCCCAGGCGCCCATCGCCGGCCTGACCGCGCCCGGTCCCGGCGGCGGCCCGCTGCCGATTATCGGGGCCGACGGCCGCACCGCCGCCGAAGCCTATGCCCGCCCGTTCACGCCCAACGGCCGCCCGAAGGTGTCCATGGTCATCGGCGGCCTCGGTCTCAACGCGCAGACCACGCGCGCGGCGATCGAGACCCTGCCGGGCGAGATCACGCTGTCCTTCGCGCCCTATGCCGAAGGCCTGCAGGGCTGGATCGACCTGGCCCGCGCCCACGGCCACGAGGTGCTACTGGAGACCCCGATGGAGCCGGCCGACTATCCGGCCAACGATCCGGGTCCCTACACCCTGATCGCCGCCAACCGGCCAGAAGACACCGTGCGCAAGCTGGAGTGGCTGATGTCGCGCGCCACCGGCTATTTCGGCCTGTCGAACTATCTGGGCGCCCGCTTCGTCGAGAATGACCAGGCGATGGCCACCTTCAACGGCGTGCTGAAGTCCCGGGGCCTGGCCTTCGTCGACGACGGCCTGGCTGCCCGCCGGGCCGGGCCGATCCCCCGCGCCTCCGCCGACCGGGTGATCGACGACGAGCTCTCGGCCGGCGCCATCGACACCCAGCTCAAGGCCCTTGAGACCGGCGCGGCCAGTCGCGGCCAGTCGCTGGGCTCGGGCTTCGCCTATCCGGTGACCATCAATCAGGTGCGCGTCTGGGCCGCCGGCCTGCAGGCGCGCGGCATCCAGCTGGCTCCGGCCTCCGCGCTGGCGCGCCGCTAGAACTCGTGGAACAAGGCTCGGCATGACCGAGCTCGACTATCCCAAGCACCGCCCGAACGTCGGCGTCGTCCTGTTCCATCCGGACGGCCGCGTCTGGCTGGGTCGGCGCGACAAGCAAGCCCCGCCCTACAACTGGCAGTTCCCGCAAGGCGGGGTCGACGACGGTGAGGACCTGGAGGCGGCCGCCCGCCGCGAACTGGCCGAGGAGACCGGCGTCAGCTCCGTCGCGCTGCTGGGCCGCACCGAAGGCTGGATCACGTACGACTTCCCGCCCGAGGTTCTGGCCAACGAAAAGCGCTCGCGCGGCTGGCTTGGGCAAAAGCAGGTCTGGTTCGCCTATCGCTTCATCGGCGACGAGTCAGAGATCGATCTGGAAGCGGACGACCACGTCGAGTTCGACGCCTGGAAATGGGGCAGGCTCGACGAAGCACCCGAACTGATCGTACCCTTCAAGCGCGGGGTCTACGAAGTCGTGGTCGCCGCGTTCCAGGGGTTCGCGCGCGGCGGCTGAGCTCCCGCGCAGGGGAGTACCGAATGGCGGATACAGTTCTGCTGATTCACGGCTACGGCTGCGCGGGGGACGTCTGGGGTCCTGTCGCCGCACGGCTGAAGGCCGAAGGCTATCGCGTGGTGGCGCCAACCATCCGATCGGCGGTGCGCACGGTCGAGGGCCCGCGCGCGGGCCTGGCCGGGCTCACCCTCGCCGACTACGTCGCCGAGATGAGCGCCCTGGCCCAGACCCTGGCCAAGGAGACCGGCCAGAAGCCGCTGGTCTTCGGCCACTCGATGGGCGGTCTGATCGCCCAGAAGGTCGCCGAGGCTGGCCATGCGTCGGCCCTGGTGCTGTTCGCCCCGGCCTCGCCGGCCGACGCGCGCGGCAAGCCCAAGCTCTCGCCGGTCTTCACCTTCCTGAACATGGCGCTGCAGTCCAAGCCCGAGACCCGGACGGGCAAGATGTGGAAGCCCGGCTTCAAGTTCGGCGTCATGAACGCTGTGCCGGCCGCGCGTCACGACGCGCTCTACGCCACGATGGTCTATGACAGCGGCCAAGTGCTGGCCGACCTGGCCTGGCCGCGCAAGGACGTCCACAAGACGGCCTATGTCGACGAAACCAAGGTGACCGTGCCGATCCTGATCAACGCCGGCGCCCTGGACCGCACCACGCCGCTGGACGACGTCCAGCGCCTCGGCCGCAAGTACGCGACCGCCGACCTCAAGATCTATCCCAACAACGCCCACTATCTCATAGACGAGCCCAACACGATGAAGATCCTCGACGACGTGATCGCCTGGCTGACGGGCAAGACCAAAGCTCCGGCCGCGACGGCCGCTCCGGCCCCAGCGCCCGCCCCGGCTCCGGCCAAGGCGCCCGAACCGGCGCCCGTGAAGGCGGCGGAACCGGCTCCTGCCCCCGCGCCGGCGCCCGCGCCAACCCCTGTGGCGGCCGCTCCGGCGCCCGCGCCGGCGGCCGAGAAGCCCGCGCCCGCGCCGAAGAAGGCCGCTGCGCCTAAGGCTGCCGCCCCAAAGGCGCAAGCCAAGCCGAAGGCCGAAGCGGCTCCGAAGGCGGCGCCCAAGGCTCCGGCGCAACCCGCCGCCAAGGCCGAGGCCCCGCCGAAGCCTGCCGCGAAGGCTCCCGCCGTGAAGGCTCCGGCCAAGGCCGCCGCCGCGCCGAAGCCCGCCGCCAAGGCTGCTCCGGCCCCGAAGGCTGCTCCGGCCGCCAAGGCCCCGGCCAAGCCGAAGGCCGAGGCCGCTCCGGCTCCCGCCAAGGCCGCTCCGAAGGCCGCGGCCGCGAAACCGGCCGTCGCCAAGGCCGCGCCCAAGGCTGCGGCTCCCAAGGCCGCCGCCGCCCCGAAGCCCGCGGCTCCGAAAGCAGCCGCCGCGCCCAAGACCGCCGCCAAGGCGTCTGCGACAAAGGCGGCCGCCAAAACCTCGCCCAAGGCGAAGTAGACCGTGTAGGCTGATCCCCGCCGACGACCTTGTCGGCGGGGTTTTCTTTAGGGCGTCCATGCGCGCACCCGTGATCATGGTCCACGGCGCCTTCTGCGGCGGCTGGACCTTCGACGCCTTCCGCGCGCCGTTCGAGGCGGCGGGGCATCGCGTCATGACGCCGGACCTGATCGGTCACGATGGCGCCAGCAGCGCCGCCGGCGTCTCGATGAGCGACTACGCGCGGCAGATCGCGCGCCTGATCGAAACCTGCGAGACGCCGCCGATCCTGATCGGCCATTCGATGGGCGGCCTGGTCGCCCAGATGGCCGCCAGCCGCGCCAAGGTCGCCAAGCTGATCCTGCTGGCCCCCTCCGCGCCCTGGGGTGTCTCGGGCGCGAGCCTGGAGGAGGCGGTCTCGGCCGTCAGCCTCTACAGCCTCGGCCCCTACTGGCTGCAAGCCATCGCGCCGGACTATGGCGTCGTGCGCCGCTACAGCGTCGACCGGCTGCAACGCCCCGAGCGCAAGGCGATCTTCGCCCGCATGACGGCCGAGAGCGGCCGAGCCCTGTGGGAGACGCTGAACTGGTGGCTGGATCCGTTCATGACCACCTCGGTCTCGGCGCCGGGCTGCCCGGTGCTGGCCGTCGCCGGCGGGCAGGACGTCATCCACCCGCCCGCCACGGTCCGCCAGACGGCCGCGCGCCTGGGCGGGAGCCTCGAGGTCTTCCCAGAGATGAGCCACTGGCTGCCCGGCGAGCCCGGCTGGGAGGCGGTCGCCGAGCGCTGCCTGGCGTTCATCGCCGACGAGGGCCGCGCGGCGGCTTAAATCGCCGGCGTGAACACCTTCAGCCCCAGGATGCCGGCCACGATCAGGCCCAGACAGACGAGCCGGGCGGCCGTCGCCGGCTCCTTGAACAGCACGATGCCGACAATGGCCGTGCCGACGGCGCCCACGCCCGTCCAGACGGCGTAGGCCGTGCCCAGCGGCAGGGTCTTCACCGCCCAGCCCAGCAGACCCATGGACAGCACAAGGCTGACGGCGGTCAGCGCGATCGGGATCGGCTTGGTGAAGCCCTCGGTGAACTTCAGGCCCACGGCCCAGCCAATTTCGAACAGACCAGCGATGAAGAGAATGATCCAGGCCACGACAAGCCCCTTTCTGCGAAAAGGTGGGGTCGTCCCCGGACTTACGTCCTTCGCGAAAAGCGAAAGGCGCGAGGGTCGTCCCCCGCGCCTCGCTTAGATATGTCCAGACCCCGGAAGGGGCAAGGCAGCCTTAGCGGCTGGTGGTGCTGTACAGGATCTGGGCGCGTTCGAAGTTCTTGCCGACCGAGGTTTCGTCGGTCTTCTTCAGGCGCATGAACACCAGACCGGCATGGCCGCCGGCCCAGGCGTCGTCCCACGACACCGTGAAGCGACGGAAGTCGCTGCCGACCGTCTGGTCGTTGCGGATCAGGCGCAGCTGCGGGCTGTTTTCCCAGGTGGCGTAGTCGTGCAGCGCGTTGGCCAGTTCCTGGGCCTGCTCGGGGGTCTGCGCGTAGTCGATGGTGATCGTGCAGACGTTCTTGTTCGAGCCCGGGTTATCCAGGGTGATGTTGTAGGGCTTCTCGAGCGCGAAGACCCACTGCTCCTTCTTCTTCTTGAAGCCGTAGTCCTTGACCAGTTGGGCGAAGTCGCCGCCGGCGACCGACGGCTTGCAGACCTTGTCCAGCACGTCCATCAGGCGCACCGACAGCGGATCGGTCGTGCGCGGACCGCGAACCGGCGCGGTGTAGGTCTCGGCCGGAGCAGCGCCAGCGGCGGGCGCGGCGACGGCTGGAGCGGCCTGGTCTGGCGAGGCCGGAGCGGTCTGATCGGCGGGCGCCGGAGCAGGCGCGGCGGCGGGAGCCGGAGCAGCGGCTGGAGTCGGAGCGGCGGTTTGTTCCTGGGCGACGGCGGTGGTGACCGCGCCGAGAGCGATCAGGCTGGCGAGCGCAAGGCGCATAGGCTGGATATCCCCAACAAGACGAGAGGTCGGCATTAAAACCGACGGGCGGTCCCTCGCAACCCTTATGGCTACGGATTAAGACCAAGATTAGGCCACAAGTGTAATTTTCTCACTCATGACGCGATAGGTGGTCGCTCCGCACGCGAAAACGCCCCCGATCCGGGGGACCGAGGGCGTTTCAGAACACGTAGCAAACCTGAATCAGGCCGCTTCGACAGCGTGCTCGGCCAGGATCGTCAGGCCTTCCGGACCGACGTCGGCGAAGCCGCCCTGGATGTCGAACACCTTGGTCGTCGCGCCGTCCTTCACGGTCACCTTGCCTTCGCGCAGGGTGGTCATGAACGGGGCGTGGCCGGCCAGGACGCCGAAGTCGCCCTCGGCGCCCGGAGCCTGGACCAGGTCCACGTCGCCGGAGAACAGTTCGCGCTCGGGGGCGACCAGAGAGAAGTGCAGCTTGGCCATCAGTTGAAGGTCTCCTCGACGCCGCCCAGGGCGGCCTCGATGTCTTCGTCGGTCTGGATTTCGGTCCCGCAGAACGGGCAGAAGTGGATCGTGGCCAGCATCAAGCCGGTCTCGCCCTCTTCTTCCCGCTCGCCGAGGTTCAGCAGGATCAGGCCGCTGTCATGCTCGATCAGACCGGCGTTGGTGTCCGGAGACACCGCCTCCGCCAGCTCCTCGCAGCAGAAACCGGCCAGTTCCGTGTCTTCGGTCATCAGGCTTCAGCCGCCATCTTTTCGGCCTTGGCCACGGCTTCCTCGATCGCGCCGACCATGTAGAAGGCGCCTTCCGGCAGGTGGTCGTACTCGCCGTCCACGATGCCCTTGAACGAGCGGATCGTGTCCTTCAGCTGGACGAAGGCGCCCGGCGTGTTGGTGAACTGTTCGGCGACGTGGAAGGGCTGCGACAGGAAGCGCGAAATCTTGCGGGCGCGCGACACGACCAGCTTGTCGTCTTCCGACAGTTCGTCCATGCCCAGGATGGCGATGATATCCTTCAGCGACTTGTACTGCTGCAGGACTTCCTGGACCGAGCGGGCCACGTTGTAGTGCTCTTCGCCGATGACCAGCGGGTCCATGATCCGCGAGGTCGAGTCCAGCGGATCGACGGCCGGGAAGATGGCCTGAGCGGCGATGTCGCGCGACAGAACGGTGGTGGCGTCCAAGTGGGCGAACGAGGCGGCGGGCGCCGGGTCGGTCAAGTCATCGGCCGGGACGTAGATGGCCTGGACCGAGGTGATCGAGCCCTTGTTCGTCGAGGTGATGCGCTCCTGCAGGTTGCCCATCTCGGTGGCCAGGGTGGGCTGATAGCCCACGGCCGAGGGGATGCGGCCCAGCAGAGCCGACACTTCGGCGCCGGCTTGGGTGAAGCGGAAGATGTTGTCGACGAACAGCAGCACGTCCTTGCCTTCTTCGTCACGGAAGTACTCCGCGATCGACAGGCCGGTCAGGGCGACGCGGGCGCGGGCGCCCGGGGGTTCGTTCATCTGGCCGTAGACCAGGGCGCAACGCGAACCTTCCGTCGAGCCGTTGTTGGCCTTCGGGTCGGTGTTGACGTTGGACTCGATCATCTCGTGATAGAGGTCGTTGCCTTCGCGAGTGCGTTCACCCACGCCGGCCAGAACCGAGTAACCGCCGTAAGCCTTGGCGATATTGTTGATCAGCTCCTGCATCGTCACGGTCTTGCCGACGCCGGCGCCGCCGAACAGGCCGATCTTGCCGCCCTTGGTGTAGGGGCACATCAGGTCGATGACCTTGATGCCCGTGACCAGCACTTCAGCGGTGTTGGTCTGCTCGGCGAAGGTCGGGGCGTCGCGGTGGATCGTGCGGTAGATGTCCGACCGGATCGGGCCCTGCTCGTCGATCGGCTCGCCGATGACGTTCATGATGCGGCCCAGGGTGCCCGGACCGACCGGAACGCGGATCGACTCGCCGGTGTCGCGCACGGGCTGGCCGCGAACCAGACCTTCGGTGGCGTCCATGGCGATGGCGCGGACGGTGTTCTGGCCCAGGTGCTGGGCGACTTCGAACACCAGGCGCTGGCCGGTGGCGGTGTTGGTGGTCTCGACGGCGTTCAGGATCGCCGGCAGCGGGCCGTCGAACTCGATGTCGACGACGGCGCCGATGATCTGCACCAGCCGGCCGGTGGCGCCGTCCAGGTTGAAGGCGGCGTTGGCCGGAGCGGCGGCGGCCTTCGGGGCGGCCGGCTTCTTGGCGGCCGGAGCCTTAGCGGCGACGGCGGGAGCCTTCGCGACAGCGGCCTTCGGCGCCGCGGCGGCCTTGGGAGCGGCGGGCTTCTTGGCGGCGGCGGCCGGCGTTTCGGTGGCGGGAGCCTTAGTCGGGGTCTTGGCCATGGCTTGCGGTCTTTCGGTCTCTGCGTGCTTGTGTCGTTAGGCTTGGATCAGACGGCTTCGGCGCCGGAGATGATCTCGATCAGCTCCTTGGTGATCTGGGCCTGGCGGGAACGGTTATACTCGAGGGTGTAGCGCTTGATCATGTCGCCGGCGTTGCGCGTGGCGTTGTCCATCGCGGTCATCTGGCTGGCGTAGAAGCCGGCCATGTTGTCCAGCAGGGCCGACAGGATCTGAACCGTCAGGTTGCGCGGCAGCAGGGTCTCGAGAATGGCCTCTTCCGAGGGCTCGTACTCGTAGACCGCCGAAGCGCCCGTCGCGGGAGCGGCGGCGCCGTCGACCACGGCCGGGATCAGCTGCAGCGCCGTCGGGGTCTGGATGACCACCGACTTGAACTGGCTGTAGAACAGCGTGACCACGTCGATGTCGCCGGCCTCGTAGAGGCGCGTGACGACGTCGGCGATCGGCTGGGCGACCGACAGGGTGAACTGGCGATAGGCCGACAGATCGAAGTTCTCGACCACCTGGGCGCCGTAGGGACGCTTCAGCTGGGCGCTGACCTTCTTGCCGACGCAGACGATCTTCACGTCCTTGCCCTCGGCGATCAGGCTGTCGATCCGCTGGCGCGCGGCCCGCACGATCGACGACGTGAAGCCGCCGGCCAGGCCGCGATCGGCCGCGGCGACGATGATCAGGTGCCGATCGTCGCGCCCCGTGCCGGTCAGCAGGGCCGGAGCCCCGTCGCCCGACACGCCGGCGGCCAGGTTGGCGATCACCGAAGCCAGGCGCCGAGCGTACGGACGGGCGGCTTCCGCCGCGTCCTGGCTCCGGCGCAGCTTCGCCGCCGCCACCATCTGCATCGCCTTCGTGATCTTCTGCGTCGCCTTGACGCTCGAGATCCGATTGCGCATTTCCTTTAGGCTTGCCATCCGCCTATCAGACCTTCCTAAACAGCCACCAGGTGGTGTCGTCCATCACGGTCGTTCTTCTCCAGAAGAACCCGTAATCAACCAGCACCAGATCCGGGAACAGATCCAAATAGAGCGAGCCGAAATCATTCTTGAACAGAAGATCCGTCTCGCCTCGGTACGTAATCGTTTCCGCCTTCGGCGAAAAATACTCGGCGCATAGGACGTACTTGGCGGACACGCGATGAATCTCGCGCATCGTCGCCTCGAGCTGGGTCGGATCCACGTGGATCAGAACGCCCGAGGTGAACGCCAGGTCGACCGCGCCATCCGCCAGCGGAATGCTGTGCCCGAAGCCCTCGAACAGACGCTCGGGCGGCAGGACGCCGTCACCGAGGATCTGCTTGCGGGCCTTGCTGTTGGGCTCGATGGCCCACAGCTCGGCGTCGGTGATCGCCTGAAGACCCCGAAGGTTCAGTCCGACGTTCGGACCGACTTCCAGGATGCTCTTGGGCGGATCGCCGACCAGACGCGGCAGCACCTGCCCCCAAGCCGACGCCCGGCCGCGCACGGCGTCGACGGTCACGGCGTTCCGCTCGGTATAGCGGTCGCCGAACTCGCCGGACCAGGCGTCCAGGGTCTTGGGGGCGTCAGCCATCCGCCTCGCCTTAGGCGAAGGTCGCCGAGAAGCTGTCGAGCGCGCTCTTCAGCGTGTTCTCCAGGTCCTTGTCGAGGGCCTTCTTGGTGCGGATGCCGTCCAGCAGGTCCTTGTGGGCGCTGTGGAGGCGAGCCAGCAGCTCGGTCTCGAAGCGGCGGACCGACGAGGTCGGGATCTTGTCCAGATAACCACGCGTGCCGGCGTAGATCACGCAGACCTGCTCTTCGACCGACTGCGGGGCGTACTGGGGCTGCTTCAGCAGCTCGGTCAGGCGCTCGCCGCGGGCCAGCATCTTCTGGGTCGAGGCGTCCAGGTCCGAGCCGAACTTCGCGAAGGCGGCCATTTCACGATACTGGGCCAGCTCGCCCTTAATCGGACCGGCGACTTGCTTCATCGCCTTGATCTGGGCCGACGAGCCGACGCGCGACACCGAGATGCCGACGTTCACGGCCGGGCGGATGCCCTGATAGAACAGGTCGGTTTCCAGGAATATCTGGCCGTCGGTGATCGAGATCACGTTGGTCGGGATGTAGGCCGACACGTCGTTGGCCTGGGTTTCGATGATCGGCAGAGCCGTCAGCGAGCCCGAACCGTTGTCTTCGTTCAGCTTCGCGGCGCGCTCCAGCAGGCGCGAGTGCAGGTAGAACACGTCGCCCGGATAGGCTTCGCGGCCCGGCGGGCGGCGCAGCAGCAGGGACATCTGACGATAGGCGACGGCTTGCTTGGACAGATCGTCATAGATGATCAGGCCGTGCAGACCGTTGTCGCGGAACCATTCGCCCATGGCGCAGCCCGAGAACGGGGCCAGGTATTGCAGCGGGGCCGGCTCCGAGGCCGAGGCGACGACGACGATCGTGTATTCCAGGGCGCCGTGCTCTTCCAGGGTCTTGACGATCTGGGCGACGGTCGAGCGCTTCTGGCCGATGGCGACATAGACGCAGTAGAGCTTGGCGCTCTCGTCCTTGCCGGCGTTGACGGCCTTCTGGTTCAGGATGGTGTCGATGGCGACGGCGGTCTTGCCGGTCTGACGGTCACCGATGATCAGCTCGCGCTGGCCGCGGCCAACCGGGATCAGGGTGTCGATCGACTTCAGGCCGGTCTGCACGGGCTCGTGCACCGACTTGCGAGGGATGATGCCCGGCGCCTTGACGTCGACGCGGCGACGCTCGGTGAACTCGATCGGGCCCTTGCCGTCGATCGGTTCGCCCAGCGGGTTGACGACGCGGCCCAGCAGGCCGCGGCCGACCGGCACGTCGACGATCTCGCCGAGGCGGCGAACTTCGTCGCCTTCCTTGATGGCCTGGTCCTGGCCGAAGATAACGGCGCCGACATTGTCGCGCTCGAGGTTCAGGGCCATGCCCTTCACGCCGGCCTTCGGGAATTCCAGCATTTCACCGGCTTGGACGTTGTCCAGGCCGTAGATGCGGGCGATGCCGTCACCGACGGACAGCACCTGGCCGACGTCCGAGACGGCGGCCTCTTCGCCGAAGTTGGCGATCTGCGACTTGAGGATGGCCGAAATCTCGGCGGCGCGGATGTCCATGGTCTTCTGGGCTCTCTGCGATCTAATTTTTCTGGCGCTTACTTAAAGGCTTAAGCGCGCTTCAGGGCGAATTTCAGGGAATCGAGCTTCGAACGGAGCGAAGCGTCGAAGAGACGCGAACCGACGCGCACCTTCAGACCGCCCAACAGGGACGGATCGACGCGCGTGGAAACTTCGGGGGTCTTGCCGAGCGCTTCGGCGAGGGCGGCTTGCACGCCCTTCAGCTGGGCGGGCGACAGGGCGGCGGCCGAGACGACCTCGGCGGTGACGACGCCGCGGTGCTTGGCCGACAGCTCGGAGAAGGCGGTGATCGCGCCCAGCAGGTCGCCGGCGCGACCGTTGGCGGCGACGAGGCCCAGGAACTTGGTGGTCAGCGGCTGGAAGCCGGCCTTGGCGGCGACGGCGGACAGGCCCTTGCCCTTGTCCTCGGCGGTGAAGGCCGGCGAGGCGATCAGACGGCGCAGGTCGGCGCTGTCGGCCACCATGGCCTTCAGGCTCTTCAGGTCGGCCTCGACCTTCTGCAGGGAGCCGTTCTCGATCGTCAGTTCGAAGAGGGACTGCGCATAGCGCTGACCCGCATCCGTCGCCTTGGTTTCGTCCGCCACTTGGTATCCGCCCGGTGCGTTGCAATGGCCGCGGACAAGAAGATTAACCCCTGTCGCGACTTAAAGGCTTGAGCGCGCTTGTAAAAAGCGCATGGACGGCCGGCGCTGCCGCGCCGCCCCGTCCGAAGCCGCGCGCCTGATAACACGGGCCTTTCGCGGTCGCAACCAAAGGGGCGAGCCAGGCTTGAGTGTTCAGTCCGCCGCGCGACGGAACACGGCCGAGGCCGAGGCGGCCAGAGCGCCGTCCGGGCGGCGCAGCTCGCCTTGGGCGAAGACGAGACTTCGAGTCGCTCGCTCCACCCAGGCCTTGGGCGCCAGGGCGCCGTCGCCGGGCTCCCCGGCATAGTCCACGGCCATCGAGGCCAGGGCCGTTCCTTCGCCCGCGGCCTTGCGCAGAACGGTTTCCAGCTGTGCGGCCAAGCTCGTGTCCATCAGCGTCAACTAATCACTGGTCCGGAAAAGAAAAGGGGCGGCGGAAGGTTTCCGCCGCCCTTGAAGGCGAATGCTCGAGGAAACAGCCAGACCGGGTCGGAGAAACGACGACCCACAACGCGTCTGGTACTCAGGTAAAGCGCGGTACGTGTTCCTACTTAGCCGCGGCCAGGGACGAAACGTCCTTGGCCGAGGCGTTGCAGCGGGTCAGGTCGTCGGCGTCCAGCGACTTGGTTTCGCCGCCGAAGGCCGCGACGCGACCCACTTCCTTGGCGAGCGCCTTGCAGGCGACCGCGGTGAGGGCCCGCGAAGGGGCTTGGGCCGAGACGCACTCGGCGCCTTCGCAGACGAAGACGGCCCCGCCGGCGACGACCTTGGTCTTGGCGGCCACGGGGGTGTCCAGCGCGGCGGCGATGCGGCCGTCGGCGAAAGCAGAGCCAGCGAACAGGGAGAAGGAGATGGCGGCGACAGCCGTCAGGGTGCGGAGCTTCATCAGAAAGCCCTCCGGTGTGGGGGAAATCGCGGTCGGATCGTTGATCGGTGAAAAGCGTACTGGCCGCCCGGACCCTGCCAATCCCCTGGGACCGCCCTATCTGAGGCGGCCACACCGGTATCCCCACCGGTGCTTCGGATCCGAACTAAGCATCGCTTAGATATCAGTGATAAGAAATTGCGCAAGCGGAATTTCGGACGCGCATCGAATTTTATGGAAACGGCGACGGCCTCCATGGAAAGTGTGGGTTCATCCGGAATCGGCGACCAGATTGGGGTGAGGCGAACACGACCATGACTGCGGCCTCGCCTGACTGCCTGTTCGTGATGGGGTTCGCCAATGCGATAGACGGCGCGCTTTCCCCCGTGACGATGACACGGATCGAGGCGGCGGCCCGGCTCTTCACGTCACGCCGACCCTGAAGGTGATCGTCACCGGCGGCCATGGCGACAACTTCAATCGCGCGCTCCTGCCACATCGCGCCTACTGCAACGCCGCCCTGATCCGAGAGGGCGTGCCCGAGGCTCATCTCGAACCGAGAGGGTTTCTCAGCGCCAACACGGTCGAGGACGCCATGATGATCGCCGCCTATGCCGCCGAGCATCGGCTGAGACGCTTCCAGGTCGTCACGTCGCGCTTCCATCTGGCGCGCTGCCGCATGATCTTCGCCTGCGTGGCGGCCGATCACGCGATAGACTTTCACCCTGCGGAAGATCCGGCCGAGATCGAGGCCTATGTCGCGCACGAGGCGCGGGCCCGGGGCAGGATCGTGGACCAGGGCGGCGTCATCTGGGGAGGACGTCTGTTTCCATCGCCAGGCCTGGCGGACTCCTAGAGCCCCAGGATCTGGTCGATCCGGCTCTCGGCCTTGGCGTGGATGGCGCGCTCTTCGACCATGCCCTCGGCGCGAGCATAGCGACCGTTCTTGCCGGCCCGACGCTGGATGCCCTCGGCGGTCAGCACCGGGGCGACCGTCTTCGGTTCGGTGAAGGCGCCCAGCAGGGCGGCCATGACGCCGCCGATCACGGCGGCGGCGACCGGGCCGATCATGCCGATCCAGCCCTCGCCGAAGATGGCGTGCAGGCGGATGATCAGAACCTCACGGTTCGGCTGGCGATCCATGACGCCGATGGCCCAGTAGACCCCGCCCTCGACCAGGACGGCCAGGACGATCGGCAGCAGAACACCCAGCCAGCGCGGCCGGACGAACAGTCCGAGCGCGGCCCCAATGATCGCGAAGGCGGCCATGGTGATCATGTCGGAAACCCTACGCGCGCTCTGGTCAAGGACCGGTTAAGGCCGGTTCCATCCTCCATTCCCAAGGGGCACGGTTGGCCCCGACCGCTCGCCGCGCTTAGTCTCTCGCCATAACCATAAGATGTGCGCCCAAAACGCGCTTGAGGGAGGCTTTGCCATGGACTTCCACTTGCCGCCTGAGCTGACCGCCTATCTGGCCGACCTCGACGCCTTCATCGATCGCGAGATCGCGCCCCTGCAGGCGCGCGACGACAACGAGCGCTTCTTCGACCACCGCCGCGAATGGGCCCGCACCGACTGGGACGGCGGCGGTCTGCCCAAGCACGAGTGGGAGGCGCTGCTGGCGCGGGCCCGCAAGCTGGCCGACCAGGCGGGCCACTACCGCTTCGCCCTGCCCAAGGCCTATGGCGGCCAGGACGGCTCCAACCTCTGGATGGCGGTGATCCGCGAGCATCTGGCCAGCAAGGGCCTTGGCCTGTTCAACGACCTGCAGAACGAGCACTCGATCGTCGGCAACAATCCGTTCGTGCTGATGATCCGCGACTTCGGCCGGCCCGACCAGCAGCACCTGATCGGCGACATGCTGGACAAGGGCGCCTTCCGCCCGACCTTCGGCCTGACCGAGCCCGAGCACGGCTCGGACGCCACCTTCATGGAGACCCGCGCGGTCCCTGAAGAACACAAGGGCGAGGCCGGCTGGCGGATCGACGGCGAGAAGATGTGGACCACGGGCATGCACGCGGCCACCCACTGCTGCCTGTTCGCCCGCACCTCGGGCGAGGACGGCGACGCCCGGGGGATCACCGCCTTCCTGGTCCCCGCCCACGCGCCCGGCGTGAAGATCGAGGAGTACCTCTGGACCTTCAACATGCCGACCGACCACCCGCGAGTCAGCTTCACCAATGTCTGGGTCCCGGAGTCGGCGATGTTTGGACCCGAGGGCGGCGGCTTGGCTCTGGCCCAGCACTTCGTGCACGAGAACCGCATTCGCCAGGCAGCCTCCAGCCTGGGCGCCGCGACTTACTGCATAGAAGAAAGCATCAAGTACGCGCGCGCGCGGAAACCGTTCGGCAAAGCCCTGGCCGAGAACCAGGCCATCCAGTTCCCCATCGTCGAGCTGGCCACCCAGGCCGAGATGCTGCGCCTGCTGATCCGCAAGACCGCCTGGGACATGGATCAGATGACCAAGCCAGAGGTCGAGAAACGGCTCTCCGACAAGGTCTCGATGTGTAACTACTGGGCCAACCGCCTGTGCTGCGAGGCCGCCGACCGGGCCATGCAGATCCACGGCGGCATCGGCTACTCTCGCCACAAGCCGTTCGAGCACATCTACCGCCACCACCGCCGCTACCGGATCACCGAGGGCAGCGAGGAGATCCAGATGCGCAAGGTGGCGGCCTGGCTATTCGGCTACATGGGCCCGCGAAAACAGGCCTTCGCGCAGGAACGGGCGGACATGGATAAGGTTTAATCCGTCGCGACCTGACGTGTATCAATGGACGCGCTATCTAACATCGGTACGCGAGCATACATGTTCGCGCTGGAGGCTCCATGAACCGTCTCGTCCTCGCTCGTCTTGGCCGTAACGCCGCGCGCGCCGCCCTGATCGTCGCCATCCCCGCGACGCTGGCCGGCTGCGGCATCAACACCATCCCCACGCAGGACGAGGCCACCAAGGCCGCCTGGGCCGAGGTGCAAAACCAGTACCAGCGCCGCGCCGACCTGGTGCCGAACCTGGTCGCCACGGTGAAGGGCTACGCCGCCCAGGAGAAGAGCGTGCTGGTCGAGGTGACGCAGGCTCGCGCCAGCGCCACCCAGGTCAAGGTCGACGCCTCGACCATCACCGATCCGGCCCAGTTCCAGCAGTACGCCGCCGCCCAGGACAAGCTGTCGGGCGTGCTGGGCCGGCTGATGATGATCCAGGAGCAGTATCCGGACCTGAAGTCGAACCAGAACTTCCTGGCGCTGCAGAGCCAGCTGGAAGGCACCGAGAACCGCATCACCATCGCGCGCCGCGACTACAACACCACCGCCCAGACCTACAACACCACTCTGCGGACGTTCCCCAGCGTGTTCTGGGCCAAGACCATGTACAGCGGCCAGAAGCCGGCCCAGCTGTTCCAGGCCTCCGCCTCGGCGCAAACCGCCCCGACGGTGGACTTCTCCAGCCCGCCGACGGCGACCCCGCCGAAGGTCAACTGAGTTGGAAATATCCCGCTCATCCCCGCGAAAGCGGGGACCCAAGCCGAGCCTGACGGTTTCGGGCGGCGCTGCCGTGGCCAAATCCGCTTGGGTTCCCGCTTTCGCGGGAATGAGCGGGTTTTTGCTGGCCGTTGCCCTGGCGTTGACGGTGGCCCTCCCTGCCTTCGCCGAGCCGAAGTTCCCGGCCCTGACCGGACGGGTGGTCGACAACGCCCAGATCCTGTCTCCCCAGGTCGAGCAGGACCTGACGACGAAGCTTGAAAACCTCGAGACCACGACCGGCCGCCAGCTGGTCGTGGCCACGGTGCCCAGCCTCGACGGCTATCCGATCGAGGACTACGGCTATCAGCTAGGCCGGACCTGGGGCATCGGCGAGAAGGACAAGAACACGGGCGTCATCCTGCTGGTCGCGCCCAACGACCGGAAGGTGCGGGTCGAGGTCGGCTACGGCCTGGAGCCGGTCCTGACCGACGCCCTGTCCAGCGTCATCATCCAGAGCGCCATCCTGCCGAAGTTCCGCGATGGCGACATGGAGGGCGGCGTCGTCGCGGGGACCAACGCCCTGGTCGAGCAGCTCAGCCTGCCCGCCGACCAGGCCAAGGCCCGGATCGTCGAGGCCAGCCAGCCCGAGCGGCAGAAGGCCAGCGGCTCGCCGATCATCGGCTTCCTGATCTTCCTGTTCATCATCTTCGTCTTCTCCAGCCTGTTCCGGGGCCGTCGACGCGGCGGCCTCTCGTCGGCCCTGCCGTGGATCATCCTGGGCGCGCTGAACAATGGCGGCCGAGGCGGTGGCGGCTGGAGCGGCGGCGGCGGCGGTGGCGGAGGCGGTTTCTCCGGCGGCGGCGGATCGTTCGGCGGCGGCGGCAGTTCGGGGAGTTGGTGAGATGGCGCAAGGCATGACCCCGCAGGATCTCGACCGCATCGCCGGCGCGGTCGCGCAGGCCGAGAAGACCACCGCCGGCGAAATCTTCTGCGTCCTGGCGCCCGAGGTGTCGGACTATCGCGAGACGCCGCTGGCCTGGGCGGCGACCGCGTCCCTGGTGCTCCCGGCCGGCGCCCTGTTCGCCGGCTTCCGACCGGAGATGCTGACCCGGCTGTTCGGCGGCTGGAGCATTGGCCATCAAGCGGCCCTGGACGGGGCGATCCTGTCGGCGCTGTCGACCTATATCGCTCTGCAGCTGGTGGTCTTCGTCGTGGTGGCGCTGGTGGTGTCCATTCCGCCCGTTCGCCGCGCGCTCACCCCCGGCTCGCTCAAGACCGCCCGGGTCAAGCGCGCGGCCATGGAGCAGTTCCTCAGCCACGGCCTGCACGTCACCCGCGACCGCACCGGCGTGCTGATCTTCGCCGCCCTGGCCGAGCACAGGGTCGAGGTCATCGCCGACGAAGGCATCTACGCCGCGGCGCCCAACACGGTCTGGAACGAGGTCGTCGCCGACCTGGTCGACGGCCTCAAGCGCGGCAGGATCGCCGACGGCTTCGTCGCCGCCGTGAGCCGGGCCGGAACGATCCTGGCCGCCCACATCCCCCCGCGCCCCGACGACCGCAACGAACTGCCCGATGGCCTGACCATCCTGACGAAGCGGTGAGGACAAGGAGATGGGCGGTCACGCCCTGCTGAAGCCGTGGCCCTCGCGATATTGAGCTTGGCGTTGTTTCGGTTCTGGCCTTCCATGCGGGCCGAACAAGAGCGCTGAGGCGCCGAGACCGGAGGAACCATGGCCAGCATCGACCCCACCCGCGAGCAGTTCGACGCCTTCAAGGCCCTGCCGCGCGACACGCCGATCCAGATGCTCAACCTGGTCCGGCTGAAGCCCGCCGCCGACTATCCAGAGGGCCATCCCCATCATGGGAAGGGCCTGACCGGCCTTGAGGCCTATCGCGAATATGGCCGCGCCACCGCGCCGCTGTTCGCCAGCCTGGGCGGACGGCAGGTCTGGGCGGGACGGCCCGAGGGCGTGGTCACCGGCCCCTCGGACGAACGCTGGGACCTGGCCTTCATCGCCGAATATCCCAACGCCGGCGCCTTCCTGGCCATGGTCACGAACCCGGACTACCGCGAATTCGTCAAGCACCGCACGGCGGCGGTCGAGGACTCCCGGCTGATCCGCCTGGCGCCGATGGCGCCGGGCCAGGGGTTCGGGGAATAGACCTGCCGTTGACGCTAGAGCCTGTCCGTTTCTGATGGAGCCATCAGAAACGGATAAACAGGCTCTACCTCAAACACTTAGAGCGTGGCAGGCGCCGAAACCGCTCACACTTTCGGCTGCCACGCTCTAGCGTCATCTTTCGCCGCGCGGAAAGCCGGTCTAGGGTGAGCCCAATTCAAACTAACGTTTAACGGGGAGTGCGCCTCTATGCGCGAAGCGGTTATCGTCTCTTACGCCCGCACGGGCCTGGCCAAGTCCAATCGGGGCGGCTTCAACAACACCCATGGCGCGGCCATGGCCGGTCACGCCATCCAGCACGCCGTGTCGCGCGCCGGGCTGGAAGGCGCCGAAGTGGAAGACGTGGCCCTGGGCTGCGGCGGCCCCGAAGGCGCCACCGGCATGAACGTGGCCCGCAACGCGGCCATGTGGGCCGGCCTGCCGGTCACCACCTCGGGCCAGACCATCAACCGGTTCTGCTCGTCGGGCCTGCAAGCCATCGCCACGGCGGCCAACTACGTGCGTAACGACGGCGCCAATGTCGCCATCGGCGGCGGCGTCGAGTCGATCTCGCTGGTGCAGGGCGGCGGTCACATGAACCGCTTCCACATCACCGAAGAGAAGCTGATGGGCACCCATCCGGCCCTGTGGATGGCGATGATCGACACCGCCGACATCGTCGCCAAGCGCTACAACATCAGCCGCGAATATCAGGACGAATACGCCCTGCGCAGCCAGCAGCGCATCGCCGCCGCCCAGGCCGCCGGCCTGTTCAAGGACGAGATCGTGCCGATGGCCACCAAGATGAAGGTGGTCAACAAGGAGACCAAGGAAGAGAGCTTCGTCGACTACGTGGTCGACAAGGACGAGTGCAACCGCGCCGACACCACCCTGGAAGGCCTGGCCAGCCTGAAGCCCGTCATGGGCGAGGGCAAGTTCGTCACCGCCGGCAACGCCAGCCAGCTGTCGGACGGCGCCGCCGCCGTGGTGGTGATGGAAGCCAAGGAAGCCGAGAAGCGCGGCCTGACCCCGCTGGGCGCCTTCCGCGGCTTCGCCGTCGCCGGCTGCGAGCCTGACGAGATGGGCATCGGACCGGTCTTCGCCGTGCCGCGCCTGCTGGAACGCCACGGCCTGAAGATCGACGACATTGACCTTTGGGAGCTGAACGAGGCTTTCGCCAGCCAGTGCCTCTACAGCCGCGACAAGCTGGGCATCGATCCCGAGAAGTACAACGTCAACGGCGGCTCGATCGCTATCGGCCACCCCTTCGGCATGACCGGCGCCCGCTGCGCCGGCCACCTGCTGATGGAAGGCAAGCGTCGCGGCGCCAAGCTGGGCGTGGTGACCATGTGCATCGGCGGCGGCATGGGGGCGGCGGGCCTGTTTGAGATCTTCTAGGCTCTCCAAAAGTTCCTAGCGTATCGGTCCAAAAAGGCCGGGAACCCGCAAGCGGGTTTCCGGCCTTTCCTATTGGATCAGGACGCTTCGGGACCACAGGTCCCGGGCCTTGAACCCGCCGGACGCGGAGCCATCTAGGCTCTCGTCGGCGCCCGCGAATTGTCGCTTCAAGACGCCAGACCCGAGATAGGACCATGGCTGCCAAAGCCTTCTTCACCGTCGCCCTGCTGATCGCCGCCGCCATCGGCCTGGCCCTCCCGACGCCGAACGCCAGCCATGCGCCGCAGACCACCAAGTCGTCGTTCCAGACGATCGCGCTGAACCGCGGGTAAGCCCTCGGCTGAACGAAGACGGGCTCCCCGGTTTCCCGGAGAGCCCGCTCAAGATCGCTGATCAGACTGGGGCGATTCAGACTGGGGCGATCAGAACTCTTCCCAATCCTCGCGGACCGCCACGGCGGCCGAACCGCGTCCCGGGCGAGCCGAGACGACGGGACGCGCGGGCTCTGGCCGGGCGGGCGCACGCGCTGGCGCCTGGGCCGGCGGACGATAGGTCGTCTGGGCCGGACGCGACTTCGCGACGGCCGGCGCGCCCTCGGTGACCCGGAAGCGACCGACCAGCTCCATCAAGGCCGCGGCCTCGTTCTTCAGCGAGTGTGAGGCCGCGGTGGCTTCCTCGACCATGGCGGCGTTCTGCTGGACGACCTGGTCCATCTGGTTCACCGCGCCGTTGACCTCGTTCAGGCCGGTGGCCTGCTCGGTGGTCGAGGCCGAGATCTCCTTCATCAACGCGTCGATCGAGGCGACCTGCTCGACGATGCGGCTCAGGGCCTCGCCGGTCTGACCGACCAGATCCACGCCCGCGCCGACCTGCTGGGTCGAGGTCGAGATCAGGGTCTTGATCTCCTTGGCGGCGTCGGCCGAGCGCTGGGCAAGGGCCCGAACTTCCTGGGCGACGACGGCGAAGCCCCGGCCGGCTTCACCCGCCCGGGCGGCTTCAACCCCGGCGTTGAGGGCCAGCAGGTTGGTCTGGAAGGCGATCTCGTCGATGACGCCGATAATATTGCCGACCTGAGTCGAGGAGGTCTCGATCTCGGTCATGGCGGCGACGGCCTGGCTGACGATGCGGCCCGAGCGTTCGGCGTCCGACCGGGCGTTGGCCACGACCTGCGAGGCCTCCTTGGCGCCCGAGGCGGTCTTGCGGACCGTCGCGGTGATCTCGTCCAGGGCCGCGGCGGTCTCCTCCAGGCTAGCGGCCTGCTGTTCCGTCCGGCGCGAGAGGTTGTCCGAGGCCTCGGCGATCTCGTCGGCGCCGCTGTTGACGCCGCCGGTGGCCGCGTTGATCGACTGGATCGCTTGCTGCATGCGGTCGGCGGCGGCGTTGAAGTTGGCCTTCAGGCTTTCGACCTTGGGCGCGAACGGGGTGGTGATCCGGTGGGTCAGGTCGCCGCCGGCCATGTGGTCCAGCGCCTCGTTCAGCGCGGTGATGGCGATGGCGTCGTTGCGGGCGACCTCGGCCTTCTCGGCCTCGTTGGCGGCGCGTTCGCGATCGGCGGCCTGGCGCTGGTCGACGGCGGCGGCCTCGATGCGGACCTTCTCGGCCTCGGAATCCTTGAAGTAAGCGACGGCGGCGGCCATGTCGCCGATCTCGTCCTTGCGGCCCTGAGCCGGCACCTCGACGGTGTTGTCGCCCGAGGCCAGGCGACGCATGGCGTTGGTCATCGCGGTGACCGGCTTGGCGATCGCGCCGGTCAGCAGCAGCCCCCCGCCGATGGCGATGCCCGCCGTGATCAGGATGCCGACGGCCAGGGCCAGGGTCGATTCCAGCGAGGCCTTCTTCTGCGCGGCGGCTTCCGTCGCCAGCTCGGCCTCGGCGTTCTTGGAGATCGCCTCGATCGCATCCTCGACCGGGGTGACGGCCTTGTCGGCGACGCCGTCGTTACGCACCAGCTCGACCGCCTGCGGCCGGGTGGCCGGATCGGCGCCCAGGGTCTCGCCCGGCTCGATGGCCAGCTTACGGTAGTCGGCATAGGCGGCGTCGACGGCGGCGATGCGGGCCAGGTCTTCCTTGTCCCCAGCGGCCAGGGTGCGCAGCGCATCCAACGCCTTCAAGAACTTCGGCTTGTGCGCCTCTTCCAGGCGCTTGACGTAGTAGTTGTCGCCCGACAGCAGGAAGCCGCGCAGCGAGTTCTCCTGGCGGGTCAGGCGGAAGGCGGCCGTATCCGCCTGGCGCAGCATCTCATAGGCGCGCTCGGTGCGTTCCACCGAATGGCCGAGACCGACCTTGTTGGCGTAGAGGGACACGCCCATCACCATGATGGTCGCGAGCATGACAGCGAAGACCGCCATCAGCTTGTGCGGAATTTTCAGATCGCCAAAAGACACCGGTCGGGGCTCCTCGAAGTGGGGGCGGCGACCGCTAAACCTCAGATAACACTACTCTTTGAAACTATACTTTGGTTCGCGGGCGTCACCGGCACAGTGACCCCCAACCGTTTCTGGGGCATTAACCGTGACGTGGCGGAATGTCGCACAAACGATCAGTCCGCCACTTTTCTGATCAATGGGCCTCATCCCAGTTGAGCGCGGCGCGGGCCTCCACCGTGAGCGGAACGGACAGGGCCACCGCCGGCTCGGCCGCCTTTTCCATGACCTGGCTGATCACCGCGCAGGCGCGATCGGCCTCGCCTTCCGGCGCTTCGAAGACCAGTTCGTCGTGCACCTGCAGCAGCATCCGCGCCTCCAGTCCAGCCGCCTCCAGGGCGGCGGGCATGCGGATCATGGCCCGGCGCATGACGTCGGCGGCCGCGCCCTGGATCGGGGCGTTGATCGCCGCGCGCTCGGCGAACTGACGCTGGCCGACCGACTTGGACTGGATCTCGGGGATGTTGATCTTGCGGCCGAAGACGGTCGTGACGTAGCCGTGCTCGCGCACGAACGCCTTGGTCGCGTCCATATAGGCCTGGATGCCCGGGAAGCGCTCGAAATAGGTCTTGATATAGGCCCCCGCCTCGCCCTGGCCGATGCCTAGCTGATTGGCGAGACCGAACGCCGAGATGCCGTAGACGATGCCGAAATTGATGGCTTTGGCCCGGCGACGCACCTCCGACGGCATACCCTCGATCGGCGTGTCGAACATTTCCGAGGCCGTCATGGCGTGGATGTCGAGGCCTTCCTGAAAGGCTTTCTTCAGCTGCGGGATGTCGCCGATATGGGCCAGCAGGCGCAGTTCGATCTGGCTGTAGTCAGCGCTGATCAGCACCTTGCCCGGCGGCGCGATGAACGCCTTGCGGATCTTGCGGCCTTCCTCGGTGCGGACCGGGATGTTCTGCAGGTTGGGGTCGGACGAGGACAGGCGGCCCGTCGTCGTCGCGGCCAGGGCGTAGGAGGTGTGGACCCGGCCCGTGCTTCGCGCGATCGCGGCGATCAGGTTCTCGGTATAGGTGCCCTTCAGCTTGGAGAGCTGGCGCCAGTCGAGCAGGACGCGCGGCAGCTCGTGCTCCAGGGCCAGACTCTCCAGCACATCGCTGTCGGTCGACCACTGGCCGGTGGCGGTCTTCTTGCCGCCCTTCATGCTCATCTCGCCGAACAGCACGTCGCCGATCTGCTTGGGGCTGCCCAGGTTGAACGGGCGGCCGACGATCTCCTGGGCGCGCGCCTCGAACTTGGCCATCCGCAGCGAGAACTCGTTGGACAGCAGGCGCAGCGCCTCGGGATCGACCCGAACCCCATTGTTCTCCATCATCGCCAGCACGGTCGGCAGAGGACGTTCCAGCGTCTCGTAGACGGTCGCCAGCCCCTCGCGCGCCAGTCGCGGCTTCAGCACTTCCCACAGGCGCAGGGTGACGTCGGCGTCCTCGGCGGCATAGGCCGTCGCCTCGTTAAGGCCCACATGCTTGAAGCTGATCTGGGCCTTGCCCGTGCCCGCCACCTGCTTGAACGGGATCGGCTTGTGGCCGAGGTGCAGCTCCGACAGCTCGTCCATGCCGTGGCCGTGCAGGCCCGCCTCCAGCACGTAGGAGATCAGCATGGTGTCGTCGATAGGCGCGACCTGGACGCCGTGGCGGGCCAGGACGGCGATGTCGTACTTGGCGTTCTGGGCCACCTTCAGCACCGCCGGGTCTTCCAGCAGCGGCTTCAGGGTGGCGATGACCTCGTCCAGCGGGATCTGCACCAGGTCGGCGGCGGCCTCCAGCGCCAGGCCGTCCTTTTCGCAGTGGCCGACCGGGATGTAGCAAGCCTCGCCGGCGTTGATGGCCAGAGACACGCCGCAGAGGCCCGCCGTGGCCGACGACAGGGCGTCGGTCTCGGTGTCGAAGGCCACCACGCCCTTGGCCGTGGCCTTGGCGACCCAGGCCTTCAGGGTGTCGAGGTCCTGGATGCGGACATAGGCCGCGTGATCGATGCTGACCGGTTCCGCCACCGCGCTGGCGGCGGCGCGCGCGGCGGCGCCCATGTAGGAGACCGTGCTGATCGGGGCCTTGGGCGTGCCCCCTCCTCCAAGACCGGGGGGCCGCTCCAGCGTTCCAGGCGTCGCCGAGGCCGAGCCGTCGCCGACCCGGCGGGCCAGGGTGCGGAACTCCATCTGCTCGAGGAAGGCGGCCAGGACCTCCTTGTCGGGCTCGCGCACGGTCAGCGCGTCCAGAGGCTCCGGCAGCGGGGTGTCGCAGTCCAGCTTCACCAGGGCCCGTGACAGGCGGATCTGGTCGGCGAATTCGATCAGGGTCTCGCGACGCTTGGGCTGCTTGATCTCGCCGGCCCGGGCCAGCAGCGTGTCGAGATCGCCATACTCGTTGATCAGCTGGGCGGCGGTCTTGACGCCAATCCCGGGGGCTCCCGGAACATTGTCGACGCTGTCGCCGCACAGAGCCTGAACGTCGACGACCTTGTCCGGATAGACGCCGAACTTCTCGAACACCTGCTCGCGCTCGATGCGCAGGCCCTTCATCGGGTCGAACATCGAGACGCCGTCGCCGACCAGCTGCATCAGGTCCTTGTCCGACGAGACGATGACGGCCTCGCCGCCCATTTCGCGGGCCTTGCAGGCATAGGCGGCGATCAGGTCGTCGGCCTCGTAGCCGGGCAGCTCGATGGCCGGCACGCCGAACGCCAGGGTGGCCTCGCGCACCAGCGGGAACTGCGGGATCAGGTCCTCGGGCGGCGGCGGACGGTGGGCCTTGTACTTGTCGTAGAGGGTGTTGCGGAACGTCTTCTCGGAGTGGTCCCAGATCACCGCCAGGTGGGTGGGCGTGTCGCCCTGCATGTCGCGCAGCAGCTTCCACAGCATGTTGCAGAAGCCCTGGACGGCGCCCACCGGCAGGCCGTCGCTCTTGCGGGTCAGCGGCGGCAAGGCGTGATAGGCGCGGAACAGATAGGCCGAGCCGTCCACGAGAAAGAGCCGGACGGTCGGGCCGTCCTGGGTCAGTTCGGAAGCGTTCGGAAGCGGGGGCGCGGCGGCGTCGGTCATGGCCGGCAACATAGGGGGCGGAAGGTGTGTCGGGAACCCTCTGGCGGCGCGCAAATGGATCGCCTAGGCTCCACCTAAGGTCGAGCCGCGAAGGGGTCGTGCGCCGGCCCATTCCTGGGGTTTCCCGTGTTCCGCACTCTCCTCCTGGCCCTGCTCACGGCCGGCCTTTCCACCGCCGCCCTGTCGACGGCCGCTTTCGCCCAGACCGAGGACGACGCCCCGCCCTCGGGCTGGCGGCCGAACTTCGTCACCCACGTGCCCGAGGCCAAGATGAAGGCCGCTTTCCCGAAGGCCGCGACCGTCACCGGCAAGGCCGTGCTGGGCTGCATCGCCGATAAGGGCGGACACCTGGCCGATTGCAGGGTGCTGCGCGAGGATCCCGCCGGCCAGGGCTTCGGCCAGGCCGCTCTATCGGTGGTCGGCTACGAGCGGATCGCCACGAAGGACGCCCAGGGCGCGTCGGTCGAGGGCCGGCCGGTCCGCACGAGTTTCGAGTTCCTCGCGCCCGGCGACGCCAATCCAGACTGGATCCGCAAGCCCAACGGCGCCGAGATCGCCAATGTCTTCCCCAAGAAGGCGCTGGACCGGCGCATCGGCGGCAAGGCCGTGATCCGCTGCAAGGCCACCGTCGAGGGCTTCCTCGAAGCCTGCAAGGTCCTCTCTGAATCCCCCGAAGGCATGAACTTCGGCGGCGCCGGCCTGCAGCTGGCCCCGCAGTTTCGGATGTCGCCCAAGATCCGGGGCGGCCATGCCGTGCCGGGCGGTGACGTCACCATCCCGATCACCTGGGAGGAGCCGCGCGGCGCCGCGCCGATCAACACCACCTCCATCGTGCTGGACCCGCCCTGGAACCGCGTCCCCACCCAAGCCGAGCTCGCCGCCGCCTGGCCCAAGGCCGCGACCGGCCAACCGTTCGGCCAGGCCGCCCTGCGCTGCGTGCTCATGAAGACCGGCCAACTTCGCAGCTGCGACGTGATCTCCGAAAACCCGCGCGGCAAGGGCTTTGGCAAGGCGGCCCAGGACCTCTCGAAGCTGTTCCTGGTCAATATCGGCACGGCCGACGCCAAGACCTTCAAAGACTATAAGATCGACCTGCCGTTCCGCTTCCGCGATCCAACCGCGCCGGAGGCCCGCAAGCTGACCAAGCCGCGCTGGATCCGCACCCTTTCGGCCGAGGGCATGGCGGAAGTCTATCCGCGGGCGGCCGCGAAGGCGGGCGTTACGTCGGGCGTCGGCGCGGCGACCTGCACGATCACCGCCACGGGCGAACTGATCGGCTGCAAGCCCGCGCGCGAAAGCCCGGCCGGCCTCGGCTTCGGCCAGGCCGCGGTCGAGGCGGTCAAGGTCATGCGGATGAACCCCTGGACGCTTGAGGGCGACACGGTCGACGGCCTGACCGTCACCATCCCGGTTCAGTTCAGCCTGGACGTCAAGGCCGAGGACGCGCTCGCCGCTCCGGCGGGCAAGCCTGGCTGATCGGCGCGCCAGCTTTCCTCGCCTTGCGCAAGGGGGGCATGAGGCGTACGGGATCCACGCTCCGCGCGGTACGCGGACACAGTTTCAGGAGAGCGCGATGGGTTACCGGGTCGCCGTGGTCGGCGCCACGGGCAATGTGGGCCGCGAGATGTTCAACATCCTCGAGGAAGTCAAATTCCCCGTGGACAAGATGCACGCCATCGCCAGCCGCAAATCCATCGGCGTCGAAGTCTCGTTCGGCAGTCAGATCCTGCACTGCGAAGACCTGGAGAAGTTCGACTTCTCGACGGTCGACATCGTGCTGATGAGCGCCGGCGGCGCCATCTCCAAGGAATGGGGCGAGAAGATCGGCCGTGCCGGTCCGATCGTCATCGACAACAGCAGCCACTTCCGGATGGATCCGGACGTGCCGCTGGTGGTGCCGGAGGTGAACCCCGAGGCGGTCAATACGCTGCCGAAGAACATCATCGCCAACCCCAACTGCTCGACGGCGCAGTTGGTGGTGGTGCTGGCTCCCTTGCACGCCGAAGCCAAGATCAAGCGGGTGGTCGTCTCGACCTACCAGTCCGTGTCCGGCGCGGGCAAGGAAGGCATGGACGAGCTGTGGGACCAGACCAAGGGCGTGTTCGTCCTGGGCGCCCCACCGCCCAAGAAGTTCACCAAGCAGATCGCCTTCAACGTCATCCCCCACATCGACGTCTTCATGGAGGATGGCTACACCAAGGAAGAGTGGAAGATGATGATGGAGACCAAGAAGATCTTGGATCCGTCGATCAAGCTGACCGCCACCTGCGTGCGCGTCCCCGTCATGGTCGGCCACGCCGAAGCCGTGAACATCGAGTTCGAGACCCCGCTGGACGAGGACGACGTCCGCGAGATCCTGCGCGACGCCGAAGGCGTGGAGGTCATAGATAAGCGCGAGGACGGCGGCTACATGACGCCGAAGGAAAGCGCTGGCGAGTTCCCGGTCTATGTCTCGCGCATCCGCACCGACCCGACCGTCGAGAACGGCATCGTCCTGTGGTGCGTCGCCGACAACCTGCGCAAGGGCGCGGCGCTGAACGCCGTGCAGATCGCCCAGCTGCTGCACGACAAGGGCCTGATCAAGCAGAAGACCCCGGCCTAAGCCACGATCCGCAATAAGCGGGTGGAAATCAGGGCTCCCGGGGCAGACCTCCCGGGAGCCCTTTTTCATTTCCGAGCCAGAAGGACGACGCCATGTCGGCGAGCGTGAACCAGACCCAGGCCGAAGGCCGCTCCGCCTATGCCGCCGGCGTCGGCTGTTACCTGCTCTGGGGCTTCCTGCCCCTCTATTTCCACCTGCTCTCGAACCTGGGCGCGACGTCCTGGGAGATGATCGCCCACCGCTCGCTGTGGTCGGTGCTATGGGCCGGCGGCCTCGTCTTGATCGCCCGGCAGGGCGGCCAGGTGGCCCAGGTGCTGCGCCAGCCGCGCACGCTGGGGATGCTGCTGCTGTCGACGGCGGCGATCTTCAGCAACTGGACGATCTATGTCTTCGCGGTGAACGCCGGCCACGTGATCGAGGCCAGCCTCGGCTATTACATCAACCCGCTGATGAACATGGCCGCCGGGGCCTTGCTGTTCCGCGAGCGCATGACCACGGAGGGCAAGGTCGCCATCGGCTTCGCGGCCGTCGGCGTCGCGATCCAGACCCTCGCCCTGGGCCATCTGCCGATCGTGTCGCTGGGCCTGGCCGCCACCTTCTGCGCCTACGCCATCCTGCGCAAACAGGTGAAGGCCGACGCCCAGACCGGCCTGTTCGTCGAATGCGCCTATCTGGCCCTGCCGGGCCTGGCCTATGTGCTGCACCTGCAGGCGAGCGGCCAAGGCCACTTCGGCCACGGCGGCGCGGTCACGGGCCTGCTGGCCCTGGCTGGTCCGGCCACGGTCGTGCCGCTGGCCCTGTTCGCCTGGTCGGCCCGCCGCCTGCCGCTCAGCGCCGTCGGCTTCCTGCAGTTCATCGCCCCCACGATCCAGTTCCTGCTGGGCGTGGCGTTCGGCGAGGCCTTCACGCCGCTGCGAGCGCTGTCGTTCGTGTTCATCTGGCTGGGCGTGGCCACCTTCGCTTACGGGGCCTGGAAGAAGACCAAGGTCCTGGCGCCGGCCTGACGACCGGGCCAGGACCCTAGAAGCGGTGCGCCAGGCCGACCACCAGTTCCAGGTCCGGAGTCTGGTGGTTGAGGCCGACATAGGCCGAGGCGTCCAGCTGGACGTCGTGCAGGGCCTTCGGCGTCCAGGCCGCGGTCAGGTCGAAACTGGCCTGGGTGACGTGACCGGACGGGTCGTCATCGCGATCGACCCACAGTTCCGCGCCGAGATTCACCGGGCCGACCGCGCGTCCCACGCCGCCGGCCAGGGCGTAGCCGGCGTGGCGGCCCGCGCCCGACGCATTCTCCCGCGCCTCGACCTGGGGCGACAGGCTGAGCGACCAGTCGGCGTTGAGCGGGATCGAGAGCGGGACGATCACCCCGCCCTGCCAGAGATCGCCGCCGATGCCGTGCGCGCCGGTCGGGGCGGTGACATAGGGCTGGATCGCGGCCGAAAGACCGTCGCCGCCGGGGTTCTTCAACGACCACCGCAGGCCAAGGCCGAGGTCGCCCGCGCCCGAGACGGTCGAGACGACGCCGTGGTCCTTGGTCCTGATCCGCTCGTGGGCGGTCCAGGTGAGCTGGCCTTCGACGGTCGAGGTCAGGCCCAACCGCAGCTCCAGCCCGCCGTAGGAAACATCATTGACCGAGACCCCGCCGCCCCGGCTGAAGGCGGCGTCGACCCCGCCCAGCTCGGCCTGGAAGCGCCCCTGGTCCAGCACGCAGGGCGGCGAGCCTCTGCCGGGCCGGTCGGCGCAGAAATCGCGGTCCTGCGCGTGCGCCGCGCCGGCCAAGGCGAGGACGCAGATGAAACCCGCGAACGTCTTCATGCCGTCCCTCCCGCGCTCAGAGCGAAGCGTAGGCCGCCTCGATCAGGCGCACCGCGCGCGGATCGCCGATCAGCGCCGCGCCCTGCTTGTTCATCACATAGGCCCCCGACACGCCGCGCGTCGGGTCGGCGAAGGCGCACGAGCCGCCCCAGCCCGAGTGGCCAAACGCCTCGGGCGTCGGGCCGTAGAACATGTTGGGCTCGTTGCGCATGAAGCCCGCGCCCCAGCTGATCACGAAAGGCAGCACCAGGTCCTGGCCGATGATGCGCTGGGCGCTGGCGGCCTTGATCCCGGCCGGGGTGATGATCGAGCGCCGTCCCAGCGTCCCGTCCGTGGCCAGGGCGCCCATCAGCCGGGCCAGGGCCGCGGCGGTGGCGTGGCCGTTGGCCGAGGGGATCTCGACCCGCCGCCACTCGGCCGCGCCGCGCCCGCCGGGCGAGGACCAGGGCTTGAGGAAGGCGGCCTGCACCGCGGCGTTCAGTTCGCCGAACTTCGGCAGGGCCGTCGGGCGCATCAGGTCGGCGACACGGCCATGCTCGCTGTCGGGGAGGCCAATCCACAGGTCCAGGCCCAGGGGCTGGCAGATGTCTTCCCGCAGCGCCGTCCCCATCGTCCGGCCGTCGACGCGGCGGAAGATCTCGCCGGCGATATAGCCGTAGGTGACGGGGTGATAGCCGCTGGCCGAGCCGATCGGGAACAGCGGGGCCATGGCGGCCAGCTTGGCGCAGGTCGCGTCCCAGTCGAACCACAGTTCCGGATCGGTCTGGTCCGGGAAGCCCGACAAGCCGGCCTGATGCGACAGCGCCTGCTCGACCGTGACCTGGCCCTTGCCGGCTTGGGCGAACTCCGGCCAGACGTCGGCGACGGGCTGGTCATAGGCCAGGCGGCCTTCGTCGACGAGGCGCGCGATCATCAGGGCCGCCACCGCCTTGGTGGTCGAGAACAGGGCCGTCAGGGTGTCGGGACCGAACGCGACCTCGCGCTTGCGGTCGGCGAAGCCACCCATCAGATCGACGACGATCTCGCCGTCGACGGCGAACGAAAAGCGGGCGCCGAGTTCGCCCCCATCGACGAAATTGGCTTCGAACGCCTCGCGCACCCGGGCGAAACGGTCGGGGCAGAGGCCGTTGATTTCGCCGACCATTCTAAGCCAGCCGCTCGATGCGGACCGTCGGCGAGGTCTGCTTGATCCGCGCGCCCATGGCCACGATCGGCAGCTCCGGCGCGTTCCAGATATTGGCCGCGGTGACCGTCTCGGCCACCCCGCCCACGGCGCGGGCCAGGCCGTACGAGAAGGTCTGCCCCTCCAGGATCGAGGCGGCATAGAGGGCGGTCAGCAGGTCGCCGGTGCCGTTGGGCGAACGCTCGGACTTGGCGTGCGCGGCCAGCCAGGCCTCCTTCTTGTCGGCCAGCACGGCGCCGATCTCGGCTCCGCGCCGCACGGACGAAACCAGCGTGATCTTGCCCAGCAGCCGGGCGGCGCGCATGGCGCTCTGCGGATCGCGGGCGTCTGTCCCGGTCAGCTTCTGCAGCTCCCAGCTGTTGCAGGCCACGACGTCGGCGCGCGGGATCAGGTCGGCGATGATGGCGTCGGCGGTCTCGGTCGGAATGTAGAGACCCTTGCCGGCGTCGCCCATGGTCGGGTCGACGATCACGGTCGGCCGCCGGGTCGCCGCGCCGTTCGGACGGGGCGACTCGCGCACGGCGTCGATGACCCGGGCCGCGGCCCGCACCTGGGCGGCGGTGGCGAAATAGCCGGTGATGACCAGATCGACGAGACCGAACAGCCCGTTGGCCTCGATGCCGTCCATCATGCCTTCGAACACCTCGATCGGCACCGGCGCCCCGCCGGGGATGCCCCAGCCGGGATGGCGGCCGTACAGCACGGTCGGCACGACCATCGAGTCGATGCGAAACTGCGCCAGGGCGGTGGCTTGCGCCGTCGCGCCCACCTGGCTGCCGGCGACGTGGCTGGAGATGATCAAGGCTAACGGCATGGCAAAGCGATTAGCCGAGCAATGCGGACTTGAATAGGGCGTCCCGACACGTGGCCGAAAAAGAAAAGGCCCACCGTCGCCGGCGGGCCTTTCCTCTTGGTTTCAAACGATTTCCGCTGCGGAAACTGGCGCGGCGGATGTCACGACTAGTAGCGATAGTGGTCCGGCTTGAACGGGCCCGTTTCCGGCACGCCGATGTAGTCGGCCTGGTCCTTGCGCAAGGTCGAAAGCTTGGCGCCCAGCTTCTCCAGGTGGAGGAAGGCGACCTTCTCGTCCAGGTGCTTGGGCAGGGTGTAGACTTGGTTCTCGTACTTGGCCTTGTTGGTCCACAGTTCGATCTGGGCCAGCGTCTGGTTGGTGAACGAGGCCGACATCACGAACGAGGGGTGGCCCGTGGCGTTGCCCAGGTTCACCAGGCGGCCTTCCGACAGCAGGATGATCTTCTTGCCGTCCGGGAATTCCACGTGGTGGACCTGCGGCTTGATCTCGTCCCACTTGAAGTTCTTCAGGCCAGCGACCTGAATTTCCGAGTCGAAGTGGCCGATGTTGCAGACGATGGCGTTGTTGCGCATCTGCCGCATGTGATCGACGGTGATGACGTCCTTGTTGCCCGTGGCGGTGACGAAGATGTCGGCGCGGCCGGCCACGTCGTCCAGGGTCTGGACTTCATAGCCTTCCATCGCCGCCTGCAGGGCGCAGATCGGGTCGATCTCGGTGACGATCACGCGGGCGCCGCCTTGGCGCAGCGAGGCGGCCGAGCCCTTGCCCACGTCGCCATAGCCGCAGACCACCGCGACCTTGCCCGACAGCATGACGTCGGTGCCGCGACGGATCGCGTCGACCAGCGATTCACGGCAGCCGTACAGGTTGTCGAACTTCGACTTGGTGACGCTGTCGTTGACGTTGATGGCCGGGAACGGCAGGTCGCCCTTGGCGGCCATCTGGTACAGGCGGTGCACACCCGTGGTGGTTTCCTCCGACACGCCGCCGATGGCCGCGCGGATGGCCGAGTAGAAGCCCGGCTTTTCGGCCAGGTACTTCTTCATCACGGCGTAGAGGGCTTCTTCTTCCTCGTTCTGCGGGTTGTTCAGGATCGACGGATCCTTCTCGGCCTTCGGGCCCAGCACGCAGAGCAGGGTGGCGTCGCCGCCGTCGTCCAGGATCAGATTCGGGTAGCCGCCGTCGTGCCACTCGAAGATCTTGTGGGCATATTCCCAGTACTCGACCAGGTTTTCACCCTTGAAGGCGAACACCGGCACGCCCGAGGCGGCGATGGCGGCCGCGGCGTGGTCCTGGGTCGAGAAGATGTTGCACGACGCCCAGCGGACCTCGGCGCCCAGAGCCGTCAGCGTCTCGATCAGCACGCCGGTCTGGATGGTCATGTGCAGGCTGCCGGCGATGCGGGCGCCCTTCAGGATCTGCTGCGGACCGTACTCGGCGCGCGTGGCCATCAGGCCCGGCATTTCGGTCTCGGCGATAGCCAGTTCCTTGCGGCCGAAATCGGCGAGCGAGATGTCCTTGACGATATAGTCGGCCACGGTCGGGCTCCTGCGGTCGGATGGGATCTTGGACTGGGCTTATAGCGCGCCCGACCCTTCCTAGCAATTAACGCATAAAGATATCTTTATGTCCGACGCTGGATGGCGCTCAGAAGCTCAGCTCCGGCTGCATGGCGCCCGGCTGCTGGGTCTCGGGCAGATGGCAGGTGAAGGTCGAGCCGGCGCCCGGTTCGCTCTCCAGCGCCACCCAGCCGCCGTGCAGTTCGACCAACGCCTTGACCAAGGCCAGGCCCAGGCCGGGACCGCCGCGATCACGGCCGACGAAGCGGTCGAAGATGTGGGCCTGGACGTGGAAGGGCACGCCCCGGCCGGTGTCGGAAACATCGAGGCGCACCTCGCCCAGGGCCCGACGGGCGGACAGGGTGACGCGGCCGCCTGGCGGGGTCTGGCGCAGGGCGTTCTCGACCAGGTGGTCCAGGGTCTGGGCCAGGCGCTTGCCATCGCCCCGGATCAGCCCGACTTCCTCGTCGCACTCGACCGCCAGGGTCACGGCGCCTAGCTGGGCGTCCTTCAGGGCGTGTTCCTGGGCGTTGAGCAAAAGGTCGGAGACGCGGATGTCCTCGATCTCCAGCGCCATCTCGCCGGCGTCGATCTGAGCCATGTCCAGCACGTCGTCGATCGAGCGGGCCAACTGGGTGGCGGCGGCGCGGACGGCGGCGACATGGTTGCGGCCGCGCTCGGAAATGCCGTCGGCGCGCTCCAGCAGTTCCGAATAGCCGATGATCGTGGTCAGCGGCGTGCGCAGCTCGTAGCTGACGTTGCCGACGAAATCGCGCTTCAGCCGCTCGGCCTCGGCCAGGGCGGCGGAGCGGTCGGCCAGGGCCGACTGCAGGTCGCGGGTGTCGGTGACGTCGGCGAAGGCGATCAGGGTCGCGCCGTCCGGCAGCGGCCGGCTCTGATAGACGACGATGCGGTCGTCCGAGGTGCGAACCTCGCCCGAGGTCGGGGCGCGCATCTGCGGATCGGGATCGGCCACCCGCCCCTTCAGCTCGCGCCAGAAGGCCAGGTCGTGCAAGCGCGGCACGCACAGCTCGACCACGCCCTCGAAGTCGCCGGCCGCCTCGAGGGCGAAGGCGCTGACGTTCCAGAAGGTCTCGAAGGCCTCGTTGTGCAGACGCAGGCGGCCGTCCGAGCCGAACACCGCGACGGCGTCGTTCAGCTTGTCCAGCGTGGCCTGCTGCACCTGGATCAGAGCGTTGTACTGGGCCTTCAGGCGCAGCTCGCCGGTGATGTCGGAATAGATCAACAGCATGCCGCCCAGCGGGTGGGGCTGGCGCACCACCTTCAGCGTGCGGCCGTCGGGCAGGTGCCACAGATCGTCGGCTTGAGGCCCGACGTCTTCATAGCGGGCGAGCTCGGCGGCCTTCCAGACGGCGTAGTCGATGGTCTCGGGCAGGCGGCGGCGCTGGCGCAAGCGATCCAGGATCTCGCCGTGGGTCGGACGGTCGGCCAGCCAGGCCGGCTCCAGGCCCCACAGCTCGGCGAAGGCGGTGTTGTGGAACGACAGCCGCCGCGTGGCGCTGAAGATCGCCACGGCCTCGGCGATGTGGTTCAGGGTCTCGTCATGGGCCTCGACGTGCTTCTTGAAGGCGTCGCGGACGTCCTCGATCTCGGTGACATCGGCGCAGAACACCCCCACCCCGCCGCCTTCCAGGGGCTGGGCCGACAGGCGGAACGCGCGGCGGCGGCCTTCCAAGTTTATCCAGCGCACGGCCTCGCGGCGCTCCCCCTTCTCGACGGCCTCGACGACCAGGGCGTCGGCCGAGCGGTCGAAGCTCTTGCCGGCCAGGGCGTCCGTCGAGGCGGCGGCGGCGCCGACGGCGCGGACGAAGGCGGCGTTGCCCCAGACGGCCTGACCGTCGGCGCCGGCGACCCACGCCGGCTCGGCCACGCTGTCGACGAAGGCGGCGAAGCGGGAAGCCGACGGCAGACCGGAATCCCCGCCGCTGCCGGGCATCAGGCGCAGCCAGGCCAGCGCCCCGACCGCTCGGCCCTCGACCGAGACCCAGCCCGTGGCCCCGCGCGCTTCGAAGACGCAGGCTTCGCCGCGCTCGAACAGCGCCGTCAGCTTGTGGGCATGATCGGGATCGGCCCCGCCGAGGGCGGCGATCACCGCGTCGACCCGGGCCTCCACGCCCAGCACCTGGGCGCAGGCCGAAAGACCCTCGGCCCCGGCGGCCAGATCGGCGCGACCGCCTTCGACGGCGATCACGGCGGTGTCGAAGGCTTGGACCCAGGCGGGCGCGTCCAGGCCGTCTCCGCCTTGCGGGCCGAGGCGCGCCTTCAAGGCGGCGATACGGGCTTCATAGCCACGGCGCTGCCCCAGCGACCACAGGGTGACGCAAATGGCGAGACAAACCGCGCCGGCCACGGCCGCGAGGATCAGGTCGTACGAAGTCATCAGGCGCGTTGCTTACCCCAGCGGGTCGTCGAATCAGAATCCCAGATTAGTCGGGCCGTGACCAGAGCGCGATCAGGGGAGAGCGTGACTGTCTGTCGCGATTTCGTCCGGACACCCGGTGGCTTAACGCTCCAATCGCTCTATTTGGAGACCTATGACCTGGTCCGACCGCCTCGCCCCGTCGCTCGACGACTTCGCCGCCCTGGCCCGAGAGGCCTTCGACGCTCTGCCCGATGAATTCCGCGAGCTCTCCGGCGAGGTGGTGATCCGGGTCGACGACTTCGCGAGCGAGGAGGTTCTGGATAGCCTGGGCATCGAAGACGCCTTCGAGCTGACCGGCCTCTACCAGGGCGTGGACCTGGGCCGCCGCTCGGTGCTGGACTTCGGGACCGAGCCGTCGCGGGTGTTTCTGTACCGTCGCCCGATCCTGGACGAGTGGGCCGAGCGCGGCGACGTCGGCCTCGGCGACCTGATCGCCCACGTGCTGGTCCACGAGATCGGCCACCATTTCGGCCTGTCGGACGACGACATCCACCGCATCGAGGACGAGGCATGAGCAAGCTGTTTGACGCCGAAACCTGGCGCGAGCGCATGGACGAGCGTTGGTTCGACACCGGCGCGGCCATGGCCGAGGCCGGCGCCGTCGACCTGGTCTCGATCGAGGACGAGAAGGTCACCGCCCACGTCACCGGCAGCGTCGGCGACCTCTATGTCGTCCAGCTGTGGGCCCCGGCCGGCGAAGGTCTATGCACCTGCCCCGGCTTCGAGAAGTTCGGAGCGTGCAAGCACCAGGCGGCCGTGGTCACCGCCGCCAACGCCGCCGATCTCGGCAAGGTCCGCGAGCGGATGGCCAAGCTGCGCGACGGCCTGGCCCTCGACAGCAAGGACGCCCTGATCGAACGCCTCGCCGAGCTGGCGCGGGTGCAGCCGGCGGTGCTGGCGGCCCTGGAAGGCCGCTAGAGAAACTCGTCGATCGGCGCCTTGCGCTTGGTCTTCGACTTCGGCCGCTCCCACATCACGCCGGGATAACCCTTCAGCGGGACCAGCTTGCCGCCGCCATAGGCCCAGTCCGGGGCCTGGTCGAGCGCGGTGTGGTAGCGCGGCTCGCGGCCGGTGCGGGCGTCGAACAGGGCCCGCGGCAGGTTGATCATGGTCGGGGCGCGCTTGCGCTCCATGAAGATCGGCGTCCCGCAGCGCGAACAGAAACCCCGGGTCGTTCCCTCGTGCTCGTGGCGGCTGACGAGGTCCTCGCCCTCTACCCATCGAAAGCGGCTGCGGTAGCTGGCCGTGTAGGTGACATAGGCGCAGCCCTGGGCGCGGCGGCTGGCGGCCGAGTGGTCGTGAAACGCCCACCGCGCCGGCACGCCGATGGCGATCCGCACCGCCCCGCAGGCGCACGCCCCCTCGGCTTCCTCGGCGGGCGGCCTGGGCGGCTTGGGTAAGAGCGGCTTGGGCATGGAACGGCCTCTAAAGGGGGGTAGTCGTTTCCGAGTAAAGCGCACTGCTGCCAGATCTGACAGCAGGCTGGCTTGACCCAGCCCGCCCCGCGCCGCTCTGCTGCCACCTCAAAAGGGGGAACACGCCATGGCGACACTGTACGAGCGCTACATCCTGCCCAAGCTGCTGTGCTGCGCCTGCGGCGCGCCGGCGTTTCGCGAGCAGCGGACCAGGATCGTGCCCCAGGCTCGGGGTCAGGTGCTGGAGCTGGGCGTCGGCGGCGGCTTGAATCTCGCCTTCTACGACCCGGCCACGGTGACCGGCGTCACCGGCGTCGACCCTTCGGCCGAACTGCGCGCCATCGCCGAGGCCGCCCCGCGCCCCGAAGGCCTGGCGGTCGAGATCGTCGCGGGCGAGGGCGAGCGCCTGCCGTTCGCCGACGCTCTTTTCGACACCGTGCTGTGCACCTTCACCCTGTGCTCGGTCCACTCGCCCGACGCCGTGCTGTCCGAAGCCCGTCGGGTCCTGAAGCCCGGCGGTCGCTTCCTGTTCTGCGAGCACGGCCTTTCGCCCGACGCCGGCACGGCGCGGTGGCAGCGGCGGATCGAGCCGCTGTGGAAGCGCCTGGCGGGCGGCTGTCACCTGACGCGGCCGGTCTCGGCGGCGGTCGAGGCGGCCGGCTTCCGCCTCGACGACAATCACCGCTTCTATCTCGACAAGACGCCGCGTGCGCTGGGCTGGTGCGAGCAGGGCGCGGCGAGCGTCGCCTAGAGCCGGCCACGCCAGCAAACCTGACGCCTCCGTCATTTTTTGTTTGACCCTTCCGCTCAACTGAGTTGACAGTGTTCAGATGGGCCAAGATCCGCGCGAGACGGACCCTGCCCGCTGGACATCGCACGTCCGATAGGGAGCGCCGACATGACCGACCCAATCTCCAAAGACCGGAACATCACCAAGGACGCCATGTACGACGCGGTGGCGCCGGACGACTTCGAGTCGATGCTCGAGCTCGACCGGTACGGCAACCGCTCCAGCGCCTTCGACAAGATCATTTCCGCGACCCACGACCACTTCTGGGATCCGCTGGACAAGGCCTATATCGACTTCGACGAGCCGTTCGACATGGAGAACCAGGCCCTGGTGCCCGAGGATCTCGTGATCGCCCTGTCGACCGACTACGTCTCCAACCACCTGTCCGACCCGAAGACGCGTATCCGCTTCATCAACCAGTCGGTGCTGCGCAGCTTCTCGTCGATCCTGCACGGCGAGCAGGGCGCGCTGAACCTGTCGGCCAGCCTGTGCCACGTGCTCAAGGACCAGGGCGCGCAGGAGTACGCCGCCAACCAGACCCGCGAAGAGGCCCGCCACGTCACGGCCTTCGCCAAATATATCAAGGCCCGCTGGGGCAAGCCGGTCGAGTGCGGCCCGGCCCTGAAGACCCTGCTGGTCGAGATCATCGGCGCGCCCGAGGTCTACAAGAAGATCATCGGCATGCAGATGCTGGTGGAAGGCCTGGCCATGGGCGCCTTCGCCACCTTCTACAACCAGATCAATGACCCGGTCGGCAAACGCCTGCTGCAGCTGGTGATGACCGACGAGGCCTTCCACCACAAGTTCGGGAAGATCTGGGCCGACCGCACCGTGCCCAAGCTCACGCCGGAAGAGCACGCCATCATCGAGGACTGGGCGGCGCACTGCTTCCAGACCCTGCTGTTCAACCTCGTCTCGCCGCACCAGCAGCTGGATCTCTATGCCGCG
This sequence comes from Caulobacter sp. FV1ye6ST, assembly GCF_058681225.1. NCBI lineage: Bacteria > Pseudomonadati > Pseudomonadota > Alphaproteobacteria > Caulobacterales > Caulobacteraceae > Caulobacter > Caulobacter sp. FV1ye6ST. The sequence continues at coordinate 49,951 of NZ_CM178733.1, read as the reverse complement.
TTCGGCCTGGATCCGGACAAGGTGGTCGAGGAGTACGGGAAGATCATGACCGACGACGTGCGTCGGGAGGCCATGAAGGAGCAGACCAACATCTTCCGGGTGCTGGTCAAGACGCTGCTCAACGCCGGCATCATCACCGACCGCACCAAGGCGTTCTACGCCATGTATGTCGACATCGACGAGCTGAAGAGCGAAGGCGACCGGATGGTCGGCGACGACATCGCCGAGGAAGGCATCCGCCACCTGCAGGCCATCAACTTCAAGGACCGCCCTGTATCGGCGGTCAGCATCGCCGCCGAGTAGGGTTTCACCTCCCTGGTCGACTTAACGCCGCCCCGCCGGAACCCCGGCGGGGCGGTCGTCGTTTCTGGGCAACCCGCGGGCGTCCGTCGAACGCTTGGGATCGTATCCTGTCGGCAACCGTCCGGAGTTCCCATGCGCACGCCCCTGCTCGCCCTGTCCCTCGTCCTCGGTCTGAGCGCCTGCGTGTCGGGGCCCAGCGGCAATCCCAACCCGCCGCGGCCGGCCAAGACCGTGGAGCTCGATCGCTACCTGGGCAAGTGGTACGAGGTCGCCCGCTACGACATGCGCTTCGAGAAGGGCTGCGAAGGCGTCACCGCCGAATATTCCAAGCGCCCCGACGGCCTGATCCGCGTGCTCAACACCTGCCGCCAGGGCGCGGTGGACGGCCCAGTCAAGACCAGCGAGGGCAAGGCCAAGGTCGTCGACACGGCGACCAACGCCAAGCTGAAGGTCAGCTTCTTCGGCCCGTTCTTCGGCGACTACTGGGTCATGGACCACGCCGACGACTACAGCTGGTCGATCGTCGGCGAGGGTTCGGGCAAGTACCTGTGGCTGCTGTCGCGCAAGCTTCCGACCGAAGCGGACCGGGCGGCTCTGACCGCCCGGGCCAAGGCGCTGGGATATGACGTGGGCATGCTGCGGCCGACGCAGCAGGCCGCGCCTTAGGGTCGCTCAGCCGCGTTTCTCGCCTCTAGCGCTACGGCCACTCGCTCTAGCAGGCTGTTGAAGAAGTCCGTAGCGGGGCGGAGTTCGACATGATTCACTCTTTGGGCGGGAGCTCTGGAGGGGTGGATGCGCGGGTCGGACGAGCGGACGGGGTCGCTGTTCTCATATGTAGATCTGGATGCTCGGGTTCGGCGCGATCATCCCTTGCGGCCGATCCTGGAGATCGCGAACGGGGCGCTTGGGGATTTGAGCGCGGACTTCGCGGCGCTCTATCCGCCGAGGCTGGGACGTCCGTCGATCCCGCCGGAACGGTTGTTGCGCGCCATGCTGCTGCAGGCGTTCTACGGCATCCGATCGGAGCGCCAGTTGATGGAGCGGATGGAGTTTGACCTGCTGTTCCGCTGGTTTGTAGGTCTTGGCGTGGACGATGCGGCCTGGGATCATTCCAGTTTCACCAAGAACCGCGACCGGCTGTTGGCGGGCGAGATCGCCGGCAAGTTCCTGCGCGCGGTGCTGGCCCAGCCTCGGGTGAAGCGGCTGATGTCGTCAGACCACTTCTCGGTGGACGGCACGCTGATCGAAGCCTGGGCGTCGACCAAGAGCTTCCGCAGGGTCGATGGCGACGACAGCGATCCCGAGGGGCCGGGTCGCAACGCCGAGCGCGGCTTCCACAAGGAGAAGCGTTCCAACCAGACGCACCGCAGCACCACCGATCCTGAGGCTCGGCTCTATAAGAAGGGCGACGGCCAGCCGGCGAGGCTCTGCTATATGGGCCACGCCCTGATGGAGAACCGCCATGGCCTGGTGACGGATGGTGGGGTGACCCTGGCCACGGGCACAGCCGAGCGCGAGGCGGCTGTGGCGATGCTGGACCGAAGAAGCGGCCGGCGTCGGATCACCCTGGGCGCCGACAAGGCCTATGACGTGCGCGACTTCATTGGCCAACTTCGGGCGCGCCGGGTGACACCGCACATCGCCGTCGATGGCCACCTGTCCAAGCTGGGCAAGCCGCGCTCGACCGCCATTGACGGCCGCACCAAGCGCCACCCCGGCTATGCGATCAGCCAGCGATGTCGCAAGCGCATCGAAGAGGTGTTCGGCTGGATCAAGGGCTCGGCCGGCCTAGCCAAGGTCAAGGTGCGCGGCCGCGCCAAGGTCGACGCCGCCTTCACCCTGGCGCTGGCGGCCTACAACCTGATCCGTCTGCCCAAGCTCCTGGCGGCCCCGGCATGAGCGTCCTGGGCCAGTGGCGCATCGTCCAGACGCCCGACTACACTGACGACTATCGGGACATGATGGAGCCCGCCTACATCCTCTTCGAAGCCACCCATGGCCAGTTCGCCTTCGGCTGCGTCACTGGCGCCTTCGCCGCCGCCGGCGACCACGACGCCGTGCAGTTCGACTGGCGCGGAAACGACGAAATGGATGAGGCCCAGGGCGACGGATGGGCTCAACTCCAGCCCGACGGCTCCCTCAAGGGCCAGATCTGCTTCCACGGCGGCGACGAAGCCAACTTCATCGCCAGACGGGAGGCTTCTTCAACAGCCTGCTAGGTGGTGTGGACTCTTAGGATTCCCATTGAACTAGGCTTGTGATTCAAAGCTGTCTTTTGGAGGCAGCCTTGGGTGTGATGGATCGCCTTGTCTTGGACGACGCGGCATGGGCGCGGATTGAGCCGCTGATCATTGGCCGTCCGGATCAGAAGGGCTCGACAGGCCGCGACAACCGGATGTTTGTCGAGGCCGTGCTCTGGCTGGTCCGGACGGGCTCGCCCTGGCGCGACCTGCCCGAAGTGTTCGGCGACTGGAACAGCGTCTTCCGGCGTTTCAGTCGATGGAGCGCCAAGGGGGTGTGGTGGCGGATCTTCGCGGCGATGTCGGACGATCCAGACTTTGAATACCTGATTGTGGATTCCACCATCGTTCGCGCCCACCAGCATGCGGCGGGGGCAAAAAAAGGGGGTCTGAAGATCAGGCCATTGGTCGTTCGCGCGGTGGCCTGAGCACCAAGATCCACATGGCCGTCCGAGGCCTGGGCTGCCCGGTCAACTTCACCCTCACCGCCGGACAGAAGGGCGACGCGCCCCAGGCCGGCCCGTTGATCCAGGATCTCCCCGCCAAGGTCGTCATGGCTGACACCGCCTACGACGCCGACCACCTGCGCCAGGCCATCGCCGACAAGGGCGCTATCGCCGTCATTCCCAACAATCCGTCCCGCGCCCGCAAGTATGCGCTGGACAAGGCCCTCTACGCCCAGCGCCACCTCGTTGAGTGCTGTTTCTCCAAGCTCAAGCAGTTCCGCAGGGTCGCCACTCGCTTCGAGAAGACCGCCAGGAACTACCTCGCCGTCGTCACCCTCGCCGCCATCGTCCTATGGCTGCGGTAAGTGTCCACAGAACCTAGGGAGCGATTGAGTTGCCGCGTCTCTTCCAGATAGTCCGCCCAGAAGCGAGTCTGCGCCTCAATGCCCGGCACGGACTTCTTCATGCGGCTCATGAAGAACAGCCAAACCCCGATCACGAGAATGATCGGCAGAAGGTTCACGATGATCGACGTAAAGGTCATGTCATTTCCGAAGTGGTGAAGCTCGGTGGACGCTATTTGCCGACAGCGCGCTTGTCATGCGAACAAAGCTGGAACATTATTCCGGCGATGGACGTGATCATCCAGCTGAAGCCGTCCCGGCCCGAGACCACCGTGAATGTCACGCGCGGCGCCGCGCGGCTGCTGGTCGATCTGGGCTATGCGCCGCTGGCTGAAGTCACCCTGCCCAACGGACGGCGGGCGGACCTGATGGCGCTGGGCCCCAAGGGCGACGTGCTGATCGTCGAGGTGAAGTCGGGGCTGGAGGACTTCCGGGTCGACCGGAAGTGGGGCGAATACGAGCCCTATTGCGACGCGTTCTATTTCGCCGTCGCGCCGCATTTTCCCGAAGGCGTGCTGCCGGACGAGCCGGGGCTGGTCGTAGCAGACGGTTTCGGCGGCGCGGTCGTGCGGGAGTCGCCGCTCACGCCCTTGGCGCCGGCGCGACGCAAGGCCCTGACGCTGGCGTTCGCCCGCCTCGCGGCCCTGAGGGCCGCGGGCGTCAACGCCGAGCGCCTGAGCCTCTAGAGAGGTCTCTCGCTAGTCGAAGTTGCGCGCGATCAGGAAGCCCACGCCCAAGCCGATCGCGAAGGCGCCCAGGGCGACGCCCATCGGATGTTCCTCGGCGGTGTGATGCACGACCTGGGCCTTGTCGCGGGTCCAGGCCGCGCCGACCTTGGCCTTTTCCTCGGCGAAGGTGCGGGTCTGCTGGGCCACTTCGGTGGCGGTCTCGCGGGCCGACTTGACGGCCTTGGTCACGGCTTCCTTGGCGCGCTTGGTCTTTTCGGAAGTCGTCTTCTTGGCGCCGCCCAAGGCCTCGGCGGCGGCGGACGAGGCGTCGGTCGGGATAAAGCTGCTGACGTCGGTCATGGGGGAGGCTCCTCGGCTTGACGCGGATCTAACGCGCGGAGAGCCGTCTAGTTCTCCCGCACGACCTTCAAAACCGCCTCGCCGTAACGATCCAGCTTGCCCTGGCCGACGCCGCCGGACTTGCCGAGCGCCGCCAGGGTGGCCGGGCGGGCCGCGGCGATCTCGGCCAAGGTGGCGTCGTGGAAGATGACGTAGGGCGGCACGTGCTGGGCTTGCGCCTGCTCCTTGCGCCACGCGCGCAGGGCCTCGAACAGCACCTGGTTCTCGAGCGGGATGGTCAGGGCCTTGCCCTCGCGGCGCTTGCGCGCGCCCGTCGCGCGGCCGGTCTCCGGCGCCTCGGCTGTCTGGCGCAGGGCGACGCGGCGCTCGCCGCGATAGACTTGGCGCACGCCTTCGACATCGCCCAGGCCGATCAGTGGCCGGCCGTCATTGGGGTCTTCGCGCAGCAAGCCCTCGAAGATCAGGGTGTCGAACAGGTCGCGCCAGACCGGCTGGCTGAACTCGCGACCGATGCCGAAGGTCGGCAGTTGAGCCTCCTGCGGCGTGACATCCTTGGTCTTGCCCATCAGGTGCTCGATCAGCCGCCCGCGCCCGAAGCGGCCGCCCATCCGGTGAACAGCCGATAGAGCCTTCTGGGCCGCCTCGGTGGCGTCGATGCCAGTCGGCGGCGAGACGCAGATGTCGCAGACGCCGCAGCGGGCCACGCCCTCCTCGCCGAAATAGCGGCGAACGGCGGCGGCGCGGCAGGTGACGCCCTCCAGCATCGAATAGAACTGGCGAAGCTTGCGCGATTGCGCCTGCTTGACCTCGTCGGGCGCATCCTTGGTGTCGATCCGGCGCCCCGCCCAGGCCATGTCGGCCGAGCCATAGAGGGTGATGCCCTCGGCCGGCTGGCCGTCGCGGCCGGCGCGGCCGACCTCCTGCCAGTAGGCCTCGATGGCGGCCGGCGGGTCGGCGTGGATCACGAAGCGGACATCGGGCTTGTCGACGCCCATGCCGAACGCGATCGTCGCCACCATCACCGCGGCGTCGGCCTCCAGGAAGTCCTCCAGCCGCTTGGCGCGGACGGCCTTGTCGAGCCCCGCGTGATAGGCCACGGCCGGGATGCCCTCGGCGTTCAGCTTCTCGGCCAGCTTTTCGGTGGAGTCGCGGCTGCCGGCATAGACCACGCCGGCGCGGCCAGGGCGCTCCAGGACCAGCTCGACCACGCGATCGTGGCCCTTGCCACGCTTTCGCTCGGCGCTGAGCGCCAATTCGGGGCGGGCGAAGCTGTCGACGAACTCGGCCGCGCCCTGCAGGCGCAGCTCGGCGCGGATGTCGTCGCGGGTGCGGGCGTCGGCGGTGGCGGTGACCGCCAGGCGCGGCACGTTGGGGAACAGCTCGGCCAGCCGCCCCATCATCCGGTATTCGGGCCGGAAGTCGTGACCCCATTGGCTGACGCAGTGGGCCTCGTCGACGGCGACCAGGGCCAGGGGGGTGCGGCCCAGGCGATCCAGCATCCACGGCTGCATCAGCCCTTCGGGCGACAGGTACAGCAGGTCCACCTCGCCGGCGTCTATGCGCCGCCAGATGTCGCTGCGCTCGTCCATCGAGACGTTGCTGTCCAGCCGCTCGGCGGCCACACCAGCCTGGCGCAGGCCCTGGACCTGGTCGGCCATCAGGGCGATCAGCGGCGAGATCACCAGGCCCAGCCCGGGCAGGATCAGCGACGGGATCTGGTAGCACAGGCTCTTGCCGCCGCCGGTCGGCAGCACGGCCATGGCGCTGCGCCCGGCCAGGATCTCGTTGATCACGCCCGCCTGCATGCCTCGGAAATCGGCATGGCCGAAGGTGCGCCGCAGGACGTCGCGGGCGTGGTCCAGTTCTGGGGATTCGGGAGGAACGTACACGGGCGCTGTTATGGCGATCCGTCGCCTCCGCGCCAAGGCGGGATCGAAGTCACCGTGGTTTCCGGATCGACCCGAAATCGGCCCCGTTCATATCTCGTCAATCTTGTCGCGCGTTCTGTGGCCTTCGGTTAAACGGAACGCGCGCCCCCCAATGGTACGTCCGAGGGGGGGCGTGATGAGACCTCGGCGCGCGTAGGAACGAAACGACCATGGCGAATGGACCCTTCGGCGGGAACAGGCCGGCGAAGCCTCAGCGCACCCCGCTCCAGGCGCTCGTCTACTGGGGCACGGTTCTGGGCGTCTGGGGCCTGATCTTCGTCGTGGCCTTCTTCGCGGTGTTCGCCAGCGATCTGCCGGACACGTCCAAGCTCTACGACGTCAAGCGCCAGCCCTCGATCAACTATCTGGACCGCTCGGGCGCCCTCTTGGCCGTGCGCGGCAGCCAGTACGCGCCCCCGGTCGATATCGACGCCCTGCCGGAATACGTGCCGGCCGCCTTCGTGGCGATCGAGGACCGCCAGTTCTACCACCACTTCGGCTTCAACCCCTGGGGCATCATGCGGTCGCTGGCGTGGAACGCCACCCATGACGGCCCCCAGCGCGGCGGCTCGACCATCACCCAGCAGCTGGCCCGCAACCTGTTCCTGAGCCCGGCCCAGAACTATCGTCGCAAGGCCCAGGAGCTGATCCTCGCCGTCTGGCTGGAGATGAAGTTCAGCAAGAAGCAGATCCTGGCCCTCTATATGAACCGGGTCTATTTCGGCGCGGGCGCCTATGGCATCGAGGCCGCCTCGCAGCGCTACTTCAACAAGCCCGCCAAGGACCTCACCATCGGCGAGTCCGCGCTGTTGGCCGGCATGATGAAGGGCCCCGCCCGGTATTCGCCTGTCTCGGCCAAGGAACGCGCCGCCCGCCGCGCCACGATCGTCCTGGACGAGATGGTGCGCATCAAGGCCATTACGCCCGAGCAGCGCGACGAGGCCTTCAAGACCCCGGTGCAGGTCTCGGCCACCCTGGCCAACCAGCGCGCCCAGTACTTCACCGACTATATCGACGCCCAGGTCCGCTCGCTGGTCGGCGAACCGACCGAGGACCTCGTCGTCGAGACCACCCTTGACCTTCCGATCCAGGTCTCGGCCGAGCGCGCCGTGAAGCTGGGCGTCGACGGCCACGAGGCCCAGGGCGTTCAGCAGGCGGCCTTGGTCGCCATCGACGGCGAAGGCCGTATCCGCGCCTATGTCGGCGGCGCCGACTATGCCGAGACCCAGTTCGACCGCGCCACCACCGCCCGCCGCCAGGCCGGCTCGGCCTTCAAGCCGTTCGTCTACCTGACCGCCATGGAACAGGGCCGCACGCCCGCCGTGATGGTCGTCGACGAACCGGTCAAGATCGGCAATTGGGAGCCGAAGAACTACACCAACAAGTATCTGGGTCCGATCACCCTGCAGACCGCCCTGGCCCAGTCGATCAACACGGTGGCCGCGCGGCTGGCCAACGAGGTCGGCACCAGCAACGTCGCCGCCACCGCCCGCCGCCTGGGCATCACCAGCAAGATCCAGCTGGATCCGTCGATGGCCCTGGGCGCGGTCGAGGTCTCGCCGATGGAGATGGCCCAGGCCTACGCCCCGTTCTCGAACGGTGGCTTCCTGGCCAAGGGCTACGGCATCGAGCGCATCCGCACCGCCAGCGGCAAGGTGCTGTACGACCACAGCGTCGACCGCCAGGCCCGCTCGGCGGTGATCGGCTCGCCGGCCCTGCAGTACATGAACCAGATGATGCGCCAGGTCGTCGCCAGCGGCACCGGCACGCGCGCCAAGGTCGCGGGTTACGACATGGCCGGCAAGACCGGCACGACCAGCGACTACAAGGACGCCTGGTTCGTCGGCTACACCGGCGGCTTCGTCACCGCCGTCTGGACCGGCAAGGACGACGCCACGCCGATGAAGCGGGTCACCGGCGGCGGCGCACCGGCCGAGATCTGGCGCACCTTCATGGCCGCGGCCCTGCCCCGCCTGAAGGCCACCCCGATCCCCGGCGGCGTGGTCGAGCCCCCGCCGATCGAGAACACCGACCCGATCGGCGACCTGATGAACACGACGCCGGGTCCGGAAGGTCCGGCGGCCGAAACCCCGGCCGGGGCGACCCCGCCGGCCGATCAGTTGCCCTACTGACAAACCCTCCCCCGCATCGCGGGGGGAGGATCCTCAGGCCCCGATCGCGTGCAGCTCCGCCGCGTGCGCTCTCAGCCACGCCCGGTGGGGCGCGGGATCGCCGGCCAGCTGCTCGCACAGCGCCCAGAAGCGCGGCCCGTGGTTGGCCTCGATCAGGTGGGCGCACTCGTGGGCGGCGACATAGTCGGCCACCGCCGCCGGGGCCAGGATCAGCCGCCAGCTGTAGCGGATCGCCGCCGGCGCGCGCGACGTGGCCGGCCGGCACGATCCCCAGCGCGCTTTCGGATCGGCCACCGCCACTGACGGCATCGGCCGGCCCAGGGCCGCGGCGTGGACGGCGGTGCGTTCGGTCAGCACGGCCAGCGACTCGCGCTTGGCCAGGCGGATGACCTTCAGCCCCCAGTTGGCGTCGTCGGGCGCGACGATGCGCTCACCGTCGATCCGGGCTCGTCCCGGGCCGACCTCCAGCCTATAGGCCCGATCGTTGAGGCGCAGGATCCCGCCGGGCGCCAGGTTCATCCGCTCGGGCAAGGCCGCCAGCTGCTTGGCGATCCAGCCGGACTTCTCCTGGGCGAAGGCCGCGGCCTCGTTCAGGCGCTTGAGATTGGGAGCCAGGGCGACGATCTCGGATCTGGCGCGGTCGACGCGCAGCGAGATCCGCCGCGCCCGGCCGTCCACCCGCAGGCGCACCGGCCAGCCGCCGATCTCCAGTCGATCACCGTCGGAAAAACGTTGGGCCTTGAGCGCGAACATCGGGCGTTAAGATCGGGTGCGCCGGGGCTGGGTGCAAGCCGCCCTCGTCCTTCGCCGAGGATTTCGGCCCCTACGCCTCTTCCTCGAAGTGCGGGTCGCACTTGCGGATGAACTTGCGAACGCGCGGATAGATCTCCTCGCGGAAGCGGCGGCCGTTGAAGACGCCGTAGTGGCCGACGTTCGGCTGCACATAGTCAAGCTTCAGGTCGTCGGGGATGTTCGAGCACAGGCCGTGGGCGGCCTGGGTCTGGCCGATGCCGGAGATGTCGTCGTTCTCGCCCTCCACCGTCATCAGGCCGATGTCGGTGATCGCCTCGGGCTTCACCCGCGTCCCGCGATGCATCAGTTCGCCCTTGGGCAGCAGGTGCTGCTGGAAGACGATGTCGATGGTCTGGAGATAGAATTCCTCGGTCAGGTCCAGGACCGACAGATATTCGTCGTAGAACTCCAGGTGTTTGTCGGCGCTGTCGCCGTCGCCCTTCACCAGATCCTGGAAGTAGCGGCGGTGAGCCTCCTGGTGGCGCTCGGCGTTCATGCTCATGAAGCTGGCCAGCTGGACGAAGCCCGGATAGACGCGCCGTCCCGCGCCCGGATAGGGCGGCGGCACGGTGTAGATCATGTTCGACTGGAACCAGGCGAAGGGCTTTTCCTCGGCCAGGTTGTTGGTCACGGTCGGCGACAGGCGCGCGTCGATCGGCGAGCCCATGAAGGTCATGCTGGCCGGCCGCGAGGGGTGGTTCTGCTCGGCCATCAGGGCGGCGGCGGCCAGGACCGGCGGGCCGGGCTGGCAGACGGCCACGACGTTGGGGCGCGGACCCAGCACGGCCAGCATCTGGATGATGTGGTCGATATAGTCGTGGAAGTCGAAGCGGCCTTCCAGCACCGACACGTTGCGGGCGTTGACCCAGTCGACGATGAACACCGCGTGGTCGGGCAGGAACGCCTCGACCGTGCCGCGCAGCAGAGTCGCGTAGTGGCCTGAAAGGGGCGCGACGATCAGCACGGCGGGATCGAGGCTGAACTTGCCGGCCCGGCGCATGTCGGCCATGTCGCGGTCGAACTGGATCACGCGCGCCCAGGGGCTTTCCCAGACCACCGTCTCACGAACCCGGACGTCGACCTGACCGACCTTGATCGAGTCGATGTTCCACTTCGGCTTGCCGTAGCGGCGCGTGATGTTGGCGAACAGGTCCGCGCCGGCGTGCATGCGCCGGCCGACGGCCGTGTCCGCCGCCGGATTCAGCGGCGATCCCCAGAAGTCCCGGGCCGCCAGCGCCATCTGGCGCATCGGGGTGGAGGCGTAGTAAGCTGCTTCGTGAAGAGCGTAGAGCATGGCGCATCCGCGATGTTGCAATGCAGCATACCACGCCGAACGCTAACAGAGTCTAGCCGCTCACGACATTTTGCGCCGCGGCGCTTGATAGCCCCCCACTTCCGCCTAGCGCCTTAATTGCATGTGTGTATATTGCTCGCTCAAGAATAGCTGGAGGCGACAATGACATTGACGCGACTCGGCATGATCGGCGCGGCGGCCATGCTGTGCGCCGGTCCGGCGGGCGCCGAGAACTCGGCGTTTGGTCGGGAAGCGCTCGTGCGCGACGTAGTGCAGGGCGCGTTAAACCCCGCCCCGAGCGCCCATTCTTGTCTGAGCGTCGATGTGAAGGACAACGGCCTCTCCTACATGGGGTTTCCGTCCTCGACGGGGCATACCCAGCAGATCACCACCCAAAACGCCGATACCTTCGTCACCTACACCTGCCCGATCGAGCAGGGGGTTGTCGTGGTGGCTAAGCTGGGCCGCAACCTCTTCGGCGGCTGCCGCTTTGCTGACCGGTATGAGATGACCTTCGTTCCCACCATGAGGCGCTTGAAGATCGATGGGGCGCAGAAAGACTGCGTAGCGTCCGTCCTGTCGACACAGGGCGCCTAGGAAGAACCCTCCGCTCTGAATAGGCTTGAGGCTTTCTCTCGAGAGGCCTCAAGCCTGACCTATGCGTCTGCTCAGCCCTCGCGCATCGCGTCGGCGATCCGCCGGGCGATGTCCGCCGGGGGCAGGTTGTAGGGGATCACCGTCTTGAAGCGGCCCTTCGGATCCATCAGGTAGATGGCCGTCGAGTGGTCCATGGTGTAGCCGGGGCCGTCGCCGACCTTGGCGTAATAGACCCTGTAGGCCTTGGCGGCCGCCTGGACCTGCTCCTGCGTCCCGGTCAGGCCGATCGTCGTCTTCGGCACGTAGTCGGCCGACAGATAGGTCTTCATCTGCTCGGGCGTATCGCGCGCCGGGTCGATCGAGATGAAGACGATCCGCAGGTCCTTGGCCTTGGGTCCCAGCTGGTCGGTCGCCGCCGCCAGGCCCTGCAGCGTGCCCGGACAGACATCGGGGCAGTAGGTGAAGCCGAAGAACACCGCGCTCCATTTGCCCTTCAGCGCCTTCTCGGTCGTCGGGATGCCGTTCTGGTTCACCAGCTGGAACGGCCCGCCGACGGCGACGGCCTCTTCGGGCTTGAACACCCCGGCGCGCCACGCCAGTCCGGCGGTCGCCGCGAGGCCCAGAACGCAGGCCAGGATCAGGAAAAGGCGGTGACGAGGCATGTGCGTTTCATCCTTTTCTCGCAGGCTGCCCTTTTGCTCTCGCAAAGCGGGCAATTCTGGACAATTCTGCGGCCATGTCTGACGTATCGTTCGCGACAGCGCCCGACGATCAACGTCACAAAGGGCTCGATAAGCCGGGGGACGAACCGGCGCAAGACGATGCCTGGTCCTGGACGGCTCCAGGCCTGCGTCGCGGACGCTTAAGGGTGCGCACCCTTCTGGCGCAGCGCTGGCTATGGGTGGTCGGCCAGACCGCCGTCCTGATGATCAGCGGCCTTGTTTTGAAACTGCAGGTGCCGTGGGCGCTGTGCTTCACCCTGATCGCCCTGTCGGCCTGGCTGAACGTGCTGCTGGGCCTGGCCTCCAGCGGCCAGCGCCTGGCCCGCGATGGCGAGGCCACCGCCCAGATCGCCTTCGACATCCTGCAGCTGTCGGGCCTGGTCTATCTGACCGGCGGCGCGCACAATCCCTTTGCCCTGCTGCTGATCGCGCCGGTGACCCTGGCGGCGGCGACGCTGCCGGCCCGCTATGCGATCGGCCTGGGGTTCCTGGCCATCGCCGCCTCGGTGGTCTTGGCGTTCTTCCATATGCCGCTGCCGACCATCAATGGCAGTCCATGGCCGTTCGAGCCCAACCCGCTGATGCTGTGGACCATCGTCTCGGCCCGGATCGTCGGCATCATCCTGACCGGGGCCTATGCCTGGCAGGCGGCGAGCGAGTCCGCGCGTATGGAGCTGGCCCTCAACGTCACCGAGACCGTTCTGGCCCGCGAGCAACGCCTGTCGGCCCTGGGGGCCCTGGCCGCCGCCGCGGCTCACGAGCTGGGCACGCCGCTGGCGACCATCTCGGTGGTGGCCCGTGAAATGGCCCGCAACGCGCCCGACGAGCAGACCCGCGAGGACGCCGAGCTGATGATCGGCCAGGCGGCCCGTTGCCGAGAGATCCTGCAGCGTCTGACCGAAATGCCCGAGGCCCAGGACGCGGTGCATGAGCGCATGAGCCTGGTGCAACTGGTCCAGGACGTGATCGAGCCGCACCTGGTGCACGGCGTCCGTGTGGAAGCGGTCGTCAATGGCCCTTCCGGCGAGAACGCTCCGGACATCTGGCGGCGGCCCGAGATCATCCACGCCATGACCTCGATCGTCGAGAACGCGGTCGATTTCGCGCGCGGCGAGGTCATCGTCATCGCCCGCTTCGACGCCCGCTACATCGTGATCGAGGCGCGCGACGACGGTCCGGGCTTCTCGCCCGAGGTGCTGGCCAAGCTGGGCGAGCCTTACGTCACCACGCGTCCGGGCGCGGAAGGGTCGCGAACGGGGCATATCGGCATGGGTCTAGGCTTCTTTATCGCCAAGACCTTGCTGGAACGAACCGGCGCGACCGTTGATTTCCGTAATGGTCGGCGGGGTGGAGCGGTCGTTTCGGCGCGCTGGCCTCGACCGGCCTTGGAAGCTCCTGGCTTTACGGGGGCTTGAGTACGAGACGGAAGCACGAAAGTATGGGTTATTATTTGGCCTGTTGAGTATTGGCGCTGGGGAGGCGCGGACTTCTATGGCGGATATCGGTGAGCTGGTTTCGGCGCTGCCGGACAAGACGCTCCTGTTGTTGGACGATGACGCTCCACTGCGGACCCGATTGGGTCGAGCGCTGGAGCAGCGTGGGTTCGAGGTGACGCTGGCCGCCTCCGTGGCCGAGGCCCTGACCATCCTGCGCAGCCATGCCCCGGCCCACGCGGTGCTGGACATGCGTCTCGAGGACGGTTCCGGCCTGAAGGTGGTCGAGGCGGTGCGCGACGCCCGCGCGGACGCCAAGGTCATCATGCTGACCGGCTACGGCAACATCGCCACGGCGGTGGCGGCGGTGAAGGCGGGGGTGGTCGACTACCTCTCCAAGCCCGCCGACGCCGACGACGTGGCCCGCGCCCTGCTGGCCGCCAAGGACGCCGCTCCCGTGCCGCCGGAGAACCCGATGAGCGCCGACCGCGTACGGTGGGAGCACATTCAGCGGGTCTACGAGATGTGCGGCCACAACGTGTCGGAAACGGCGCGCCGACTGAACATGCACCGCCGGACGCTGCAGCGGATCCTGGCCAAGCGCGCGCCGCGATGAGGCCGAAGATGCTCCCCCGCGACGCGGGGGAGCATCTTCGGATCACATCGCCGAAATGCCGCCGTCGACCTTGATCTCGGCGCCGGTCATGAACTTGCTCTCGTCGCTGGCCAGGTAGAGCACCGCGTTGGCGATGTCGTTGGGCTCGCCGATGCGGCCCAGCGGCACCTGGCGGGCCAGCTTGGCGAAGGCCTCCTCCTTGCCGAACCGCGAGGTGAAGCCCTCCAGGATCGGGGTGTCGATGAAGGTCGGGTGGATGGAGTTCGAGCGGATATCGAGCTTCATCTTGGCGCAGTACAGCGCGATGTTCTTGCTGAGCAGCCAGACCGCCGCCTTGGAGGCGTTGTAGGCCGGCGAGTTGCCGTTGGCGATCAGGCCGGCGATCGAGCTCAGATTGATGATCGAGCCGGGCTGGTGGGCGCGCATGTGGGTCAGGGCGTGCTTGGCGCCCAGGAAGACGCTATCGACATTGACCGACATCACCTTCTTCCAGAGGTCGAAATCCAGGCTCTCGATCGGGCCGTCGCCGCCGATGCCGGCGTTGTTGACCAGCACCGACAGGCCGCCCATGTCGCCGGCGGCCTTTTCCAGCACCTCGATCCACTGGTCTTCCTGGGTGACGTCCAGATGGTAGGCGAAGGCCGTACCGGCGCCGTGGGCGGCGTTGATCTCATCGGCCACGGCTTGGGCGCCGGCCAGGTTGAGATCGGCCAGGGCGACCTTGGCGCCTTCCTTGGCCAGCATCCGCCCGGCCGCCGCGCCCAGGCCCTGGGCCCCGCCGGTGATGAAGGCCTTCTTGCCGGCGACCCGGCCCGTGCTCTGCGCCATGCGGCGTCCTCCCGATTATAATTCAAACGATAGTTTGAACCGGAAGGCGCCTCAGCGGAAGGGGGAAACGGCTAGGCCGCCCCGTCCATGAACTTCGCCAGTGTCACGTCCAGGTCCGTCACCCCATCCGCGTCGTGCGTGGTCAGCAGCACCTCGACGCGGTTGTAGACATTGAACCACTCGGGGTGATGGTCGAGCTTGTCGGCCATCAGCGCCACCCGGGTCATGAAGCCAAAGGCCTCGTTGAAGTCGGCGAACCGATACGTCTTGGTGATCGCGTCCTTGCCGGAGCCGGCGCTCCAGCCGTCGAGCTGGGCGATGGCGGCTTGCGCGCCGATCTTGGGTCGGGACATGGACTTCTCCGAGAAAGCTTCGCCCCCTCAGAACGCCAATCCGGTCGCCTCGGCAAGGTCGCTCAGCAACTGCGCCTCGGTCGAGACCTTGATGGCCGTCATCCCCAGGGCCGCCGCCGGTTTGCAGTTGATGCCCAGGTCGTCGAGATAGATGCAGACCTCGGGCGCGACGCCCAGCCGCTCGCACATCATCTGGTAAATGCGCGGGTCGGGCTTGCGCACCCCGGCCTTGGAGCTTTCGATCACCGCGTCGAACAGGGCCATGATCTCAGCGACCGCCAGGGCCTTTTCGGGGCTCTGGGCCATGCCCGGCCCATGGCCGGTGGGGACGTTGTTGGTGATGCAGCCGACCTTGAACCGCGCCTTGCAGGCCTTCAGCGCGTCCAGCACCCGAGGCCGCAGGTCGCCATAAAGCAGCGGCAGCACCTCGGCGCCGCGGACCGGATGGCCCAGGCGCGTGGCCTCCTCCAGGAAGAGACCGTCGAAGGCCGCCGCGTCGATCTCGGCCCGCTCGAATCGCGCCCAGGCGTTCGCGTCGGGATCGGTGGCGTTGACCATGCGGATGAAGTTGTCGGGCAGGCCGCGTTCGGCCTCGTAGCGGCGGAAGGCCTCGAACGGCGAGGTCGTGAAAACCCCGCCGAAATCCCAGATCACCGCCTCGATCGCCATGGCCGCCTCAAACAGATGTTTGACGCAACGCTACCCGTCTCACGGCGCCAGGGGAAGCCTCCATGGCCACGCTCGCGCGACGGGTGAAAGGGCAGTCGCGACCGCGTGGGAAATGTTTTGTTAACCCCGTCCGGAGTCGCCCATGATCACCTTTCGCCGCCTGACCACGATCGCCCTCGCCACGTCCGCCGTCCTGACGGCCGCGCCGGCGCTGGCTGGCTCGAGTCACGGCGGCGTTGGCGGTCCCGCGGGTCCGGAGATTCTGCCGCCCAACGCCGCGCCCGGTCAGTGCTTTTCGCGCCGGGTCACCGGTCCGGGCGGGGCCTATCGCTGGGATCGCATCGAGTGCGACGGGGCCTATGGCGGTGGCTACGGTCACGGCTATGGCGGCGGTCGTCTGGACGTCGAGACGCAGCCAACGCCCGGCCATGGCTATGGCTACGGCTATCAGGGCGGTTACGCGAACGCCTGTGACCGCTGCGGCGGTTATCCAGGCGGCTATGCCTATGGCGGCGGTTATGCCGGCGATCGCTACGGCGAGCGCCGCCATGACAACCGGTCTTCACAGTCACAATATGAGTACGAGAGCAGTGCATACAGCGGCGGTTACGCCCAGGGCCGTGGGGGCCCGGGCGTGAACTATCCGCCGCCGTATGGCTACGGTTACGTTGCGGCCGGGCGCGACGAAGCCGGTTACCTGATCTGGCCCGGAAAGACGCCGTAAACCCCAAAGCGGGTGGCGCCGCCCTTGCGCCGGAAGCGTCGAGTTGCACCAAAATGGGACGGGGGAACTATTTATCATGCGCACGCCAAGCCGGCCGTTTTTCAAGGCCTATGAACTCGTCGCCATCGCCGTCTTTATCGTCGCGGGGGTGGTCGTCTGCCGGATCGGTCTCGTCTACTGACGCGCTGATCCCGGAACCGGCCTGAGGTCGTTTCGCTTCGAATTGGAACAGGATCGCCCGGCTCACGCGTTGTGTGGGTTCAACCGGAGCCACGATCCTGTCCACGCTCGACGTCACGCCCGCGCCCAAGCCGCCCCGGAACCCGTTCCGAGGCCTGTCTCGGCGCGCGCGGATCGGCATAGGCGCGGCCCTGACGTTGGTCGCGGCGATCGTCATCTTCCTGGCAGTCTTCGACTGGAACTGGCTGCGCGGCCCGATCGGGCGCTACGCCTCGGCCCAGCTGCAGCGCGAGGTGGCGATCACCGGCGACCTGCGCGTCCACCCCTGGTCGTTCTCGCCCAAGGCCGAGGCTTTTGGCGTGCGGATAGGCCAGCCGGCCTGGGCCCAGTCCGTCGATCCCCGGGCCGGCCAGATGGCCCAGGTCCAGCGCATCGCCGTGCAGATCAAGATCCTGCCTCTGCTGCGCGGCCAGGTCATCCTGCCGTTCCTGGCCATCGACAAGGCCGACGTGCGCCTGCTGCGCGGCAAGGACGGCCGGGCCAACTGGACCTTCGGCGCGGGCAAGCGCGACAAGCCGATGAAGCTGCCGGCTGTCCAGCGCCTAGTGATCAACGAGGGCCAATTGCGGGTGGACGACCGCCAGCGCGGGGCCCTGTTCGTCGGCACGGTCAACGCCCAGGAACGCGCCGGCGCCAAGGGTGGCCGCTTCGTGCTGGAGGGCAAGGGCAACCTGAACGGGTCCGCCTTCGTCGCCCAGGTCACCGGCGGCCCGCTGCTGAACATCTCGCCCAGCCGTCCCTACCCGTTCGACGCCGATATCCGCGCCGGCTCGACCCGCATCACGGCCGAGGGCAAGGTCATCAAGCCGTTCGATCTAGGCCGCTTCGATACCCAGCTCACCGTGTCCGGCGCGGACCTGAATCGCCTGCACGACCTGACCGGCCTGACCCTGCCCAACACGCCACCCTACAAGGTCGAGGGCCATCTGGTCCGCAAGGGCGACCGCTATGACTTCGAAAAGCTGTCGGGCCGGGTCGGCGATAGCGACATCCGCGGCGACCTCTTCGTGCTGACGGGTCGCGAGCGGCCCTATCTGGAAGCCGACCTGCGCTCGCGCCGGCTGGACTTCGACGACCTGGGCAGCCTGTTCGGCGCCGCCCCGGCCACCGGGCGCGGCGAGACCGCCTCGGCCGGCCAGAAGATCGAGGCCGCTCAGCGCGACGCCACACAGCGCCTGCTGCCCGACGCCACCCTGCAGGTCGAGCGCATCCGCGCCATGGACGCCAAGGTCAGCTATCGCGCCGAGACCGTGAACGCGCCCAACCTGCCGCTGCGCAAGGTCAGCGCCGAGGTGGTCCTGGACAAGGGCGTGCTCACCGTCGACCCGCTGGCCGTGACCTTCTCGCGCGGCGACCTGAAGGGAACGGTGCGCCTCGACGCCCGCCCGGCCGTGCCGAAGACCGATATCGACGTGCGCCTGCTGAACGGCCGCATCGAGGACTTCATCCCGATCAAGAGCGACGGCAAGCCGGCCATCGAGGGCGCGGTCATGGCCCGGGCCAAGCTGACCGGCACGGGCAACAGCGTCCACCGCGCCGCCTCCACCGCCGACGGCTCGGTCACCCTGGTCGCCCCGCGCGGCCAGATCCGCCAGGCCTTCGCCGAGCTGCTGGGGGTCAACGCCTCCAAGGGCCTGCTCCTGCTGCTGTCCAAGAGCGACAAGGAGACGCCCGTGCGCTGCGCCGTCGCCGACTTCGACGTCAGGAACGGCGTCATGACCACCACGACCCTGGTCGCCGACACCGGCGTGGTGCTGGCCAAGGGCCGCGGCACGGTGAACCTCGCCACCGAGCGCATGGACTTCCGCATCGAGGGCGACAGCAAGAAGCCGCGCCTGCTGCGCCTGTTCATTCCGATCACCATCAAGGGTCCGATCATGGCCCCCAAGCCGGGCCTCGACGTCAGCAAGACCCTGGGCCAGGGCGGCATCGCCACGGCCCTGGGCTCGCTGATCAACCCGCTGGCGGCCCTCCTGCCCTTCGTCACCACCGGCGAGGCCAAGGACGCCGACTGCGCGGGCCTGGTCAGCGAGGCTCGCCAGCAAGGCGCGCCGGTGAAGGTCGCGCAGACGACGGCGGCGAAGGTGAAGAAGTAGCCAGCCATGAGCTGAACTTGGGGCTACGGCGAGATTTGATCCTTTGTCGCGCCGGCCGATCGATGGTCGCCTGACCTCTCCCACGAGGAAGGTCCAAGCCATGACGATCCGCGCGATGCTGTCCGCCAGCCTGCTGTTGAGCCTGGCGTTCGTGACGCCCAGTCGCGCCGCCGAAGACCCCAAGGCCGGCGCATGGCGGCCACCGCCGGGCCTGACCCAGGTCCCGATCTGGCCAAACGGTGCGCCGGACATGGCGGGCGACCAGCCGGCCGAGCACAGCACCATCAAGACATCGCCCGACGGTCGGGAGGACATCACGATTTACGACGTCACGGCCCCAACCATGACCATCTTCCCGCCCAAAGGCCGCAACACCGGCGCGGCGATGATCGTCTTCCCCGGCGGCGGCTTCCAGATTCTGGCCATGGCGATAGAGGGGACCGAGATCTGCGACTGGATCACGGCGCGCGGCATGACCTGCGTGCTGCTCAAGTACCGGGTGCCCGGCAGCAACCACTACTGGAACAAGGACTGCAAGTGCCACATGACGCCGCCCGTGCCCCGAGCTTTGCAGGACGCGCAGCGGACCATCCGGCTGATCCGGTCCCGCGCCAAGGCCCTGGGCGTCAGGCCGGACAGGATCGGGGTGATCGGCTTCTCGGCGGGCGGCTACATGGTCGCCCAGGCCAGCAACATCCTTGAGCCCGCCTACAAGCCGGTCGATGCGGTCGACAAGGTCAGCAGCCGGCCCGACTTCGCGATCGCCGCCTATCCAGGCCATCTATGCCGCGCCGGGACCAAGCTCGATCCCAGCATCCACGTGACCAAGCAGACGCCGCCGACCTTCCTGCTGCAGGCCTGGGACGACCCCGTCGACGAGATCTGCAACAGCACCCTCTACGCCCGCGCCCTCGACGATGCGGGCGTGCCCACCGAGGTCCACCTGTTCAGCAAGGGCGGCCACGCATTTGGCCTGAGGGCCAAGGGCCGCGCCGTGGCGGTCTGGCCGGCGCTGGTCGAGACCTGGCTCAAGGATATCGGCGTTCTGCCGCCGCCTTGAGCTTCGCCGAACTTTGCCCCATCCTCCCCGTCACCAACCTTCTTGTGTGGTTCATGTCCGAGATTGTGCGCGAGGTCCGGGCCTAACAGGCTCCGAACCTCGGTTCGAAAGTCGCTAGGCCCGCTCCGCCCGCGCTCCGCTGGCCGGAAGCGCGCTCACGCGCCTCGATCTCTCGGACAATCCCTTGAACATCTCCAAATCGCAGCAACGCACGCTGCACGCCCTGGCCCAGGGCGGCCGGATCGAACTCGAACGCGACGACAACGGCAAAGTCATCGCGGCCGACTGCCTCACCCGCGACGGCTGGGCGCTGACCGACTGTTCGGTCGGCGTGTTCCAGTCGCTGAAGCGCAAGCGGCTGATCGCCAGCCAGGACGGCGGCCCCTACCGGATCACCCGGCTGGGGCTGGGCCATCTCCGCTCTCAGCTGGACAACCGGGTGGGGGCGAAGGGCTGGTGACCTAGGTTAGCTTGTAGAACAGCACGCGCGCGGCGCCGTAGTCGCGCGCGTCGATCTGCTCGAAGCCCTCCAGAACCGGGTCGATCTCGCCCCGGCCGCGCTCGAACATCAGGATCGCGCCCGGGGCCAGCCAGCCGTGCGCGCGAAGCTCGGCCACGGCCTTCTCGCCCAGGCCCTTGGCGTAGGGGGGGTCGAGGAAGGCGATGTCGAACGGCGTCCCGGCGCTGGCCGGGCGGGGTCCCAGATCGGTGGCGTCGCGGCGGTGCACGCGGGTGACGCCAAACAGGTGCATGGCGTCGATGTTCTCGCGGATCGCGCCGCGCGCGGCGTCGTCGGTCTCGACGAACAGGCAGAAGCCCGCCCCGCGCGACAGGGCCTCCAGCCCCAGCGCGCCCGAGCCGGCGAACACGTCGATGACCCGCGCGCCATTCAGTTCCGGCGCCCAGGCGGCGTGCTCCAGAATGTTGAACACGGCCTGGCGGGCGCGGTCAGAGGTTGGGCGGGTGGCCTCGCCCGGCGGGGCGACGATGGCCTTGCCGCGATACTGGCCCGAGACGATGCGCATCAGGCGGCCTTCGCGGCCATGCGGCGGCCGATCAGGTTGAGACCCAACATCAGTCCGGCCAACAGGGCCCAACCCCACGGCTTGACCAGGCTGAAGATCGTCAAGCCGCACATCAGGCCGGGCAGCAGGGACACGCGCAGCAGCACGAACAGCGCCTCGCCCATCGACATGGCCTCGGTCAGTTTGCCTATGAAGGCCGCATAGGCCCAGACCAGGCCCATGGCGAGGCCGATCAGCGCCACATGGCTGACATAGACGGGCACGGCTTGCCCGCCCTGCTCCCACAGGAGTTCCGTGCTCAGCGGCAACAGGGCGACTAGGCCCAGCACCAGGAAGTTGAAGAAATCCAGGCCCCCATCGGCCCGCTCCAGGCGGGCGAACACGCGGCGGTGGCTAAACCAGCAGACCCCGATCGTCGCGAAACTCACGGCATAGGCGGTGAGCTTGTGGCCCATCTGGTCGAACAGGTCCGCCGCGCCCTGCCAGTGCTCGGGCGGATGGATCTCGATGGCCAGCAGGGTGATGGCGATCGCGAAGACCGCGTCCGAGAACAGCACCAGCCTGTGCAGGTGCGCGGCGCCCGTATCGCCCTTGCCCGAAACTCCGTCGCTCATGCCCGCCCCCTTACAACCCGTAACCGGATGTGTGCCGTCCCGCGCGCGCTGCCGCAAGCACCGGCTTTACAAGATCGCGGCCCTTCCCTCTTAGTCGGGCCGGAAGCCAGCAACGCGTGGCGAGAGGCGAGCGGACGATGCGCATGGGCGAGCTGATGGAGGCGGTGAAGGGTTCACGCTTTCTGGCCGACCTGTCGCCCTATGACCGCGACCCGTGGCGGACGGTCTTCGCCGTGCCGGTCGGCATGCTGGCCGGGGCCGTGGCGGGCCTGTTGGGCGCGATCACCGCCACCCTGATCAGCCTGCTGGTGGTCAGCGGCCTGGACGGCGCGCCGGCGGCCGGCGACCTGTTCAGCGTGTTTTCCGATCCGAACCTGGCCGAGCCGACGGCGCGGCAGTCGCTGTTCTTCCTGGCCGTGCTGGCCGGGGTGAACCTGGGCGCGGCGGTCGGTTTCGTGTTCGCGGCCGGGGCCATCCACCACCGCCGGATCACCGACTATATCAATCGCGGCCAGCCGGTGCGCTGGCGCCTGCTGCTGGGCGGCCTCGTCCTGGTCGGCGTGGTGATGATCGCCGTCACCGGCGTCGCCGCCGCCCTGGGCGAGTCGCTGGATCCGCCGCTGTGGAAGGTGTCGCCGAACCTGGTGGGCCGCACCTTCTACGCGACCATGGCCATCGCCCTGCTGATCCTGGCCTCGGCCGCCGAAGAACTGGTCTTCCGCGGCTGGCTGCTGAAGCAGAGCGCGGCCTACGTCCGCGACCCCATCGTGCTGATGGTGCTGAACGGCCTGCTGTTCGCGGCCATCCACTTCGACCCCAATATCGACGCCTTCCTGGTCCGCGCGGCCATGGGGGCGGGCCTGACCTGGATGGCGCTGCGGCTGGGCGGCATCGAGCTGGGCATCGGGGCCCACGCGGCCAACAACGCCGTGATCCTGCTGTTGATCCGGCCGATGACCACCCGCCCCGACTCGCCGCACGAGTTCAAGGCGGGCCTGATCGCCAGCGCCCTGGTGGTGTTGGCCGGCTTCATCGGCGTCGCCGAGCTGTCCGTGCGCTGGCCGGCCCTGCGCCGCTGGACCGGCGGCTCGAGCCCGGCCGCGGCTTAGAGCCTAACCGCGTCCTCGCCCTTCGACAGGCTCAGGGTGAGGACGAATGCTGACGGCGGTCTAGAGAACCTCATCCTGAGCTTGTCGAAGGGCGAGGTTCTTGGCTCCTCAGCGCTTCGGTGGACCACCGCGCGGGGCCGGACCACGCGCGGGCCCAGCGCCCCGCGCGGGCTTGGCCGCCCCCGGACGCGGCGCCGCCTTGCCCGGCTTTTCCGACACGCGACGCGCCGCGCCTTCAGCGGGCTTGGCGGCTGGCTTGCCGCGCGCGGCGGGCTTGCCGATGTCGATGAACTTGCTCTCCATCGACTTGGGCGCGCGCTTGGCCTTGGGCGCGGCGATGCCCTTGCTGGCGCCCTTGGCCGGGGCGTGGGGCGAGACCTTCTTCTTCGGCTTGGCCCAACCGGCCTTGTAGACCGGCTTCTCGGACTTTTGCGGCGTGTCGAGCACCACCGCGCGGTCGGCGCGCGGAACGCCTCGGCGCTGCAGGTCGCCGCCGCCCGGCGTGCCAGGGGCCTTCACGGCGGCGGCGACGCCGTTGAACTTCGGCCGATCCCCCGTCGGCATGTTCTCGTCGGAGACGATCCCTTCCATCAGCTCGCGGATCACCCGGGGGCCGACCTCCTCGATCTGGCCGGCTTCCAGCGGACCCAGGGCGAACGGGCCGTAGGACATGCGGATCAGGCGATTGACCTTCAGGCCCAGGGCTTCCAGCACCTTGCGGACTTCGCGGTTCTTGCCTTCCGACAGGCTGACCGTGATCCAGATGTTCTTGCCGCCGCCGGCCTTGTCGTGGGCCTTGTCGATCTTGGCTTCGATCGCGCCGTACTTGACGCCCTCGACGGTGATGCCGTCCTTCAGCGCGTCCAGCTTGGCCTGGGTGGTGTCGCCGAAGGCGCGGGCGCGATAACGGCGGACCCAGGCGTTGCTGGGCGTCTCCAAGGCGCGCGACAGCTCGCCGTCATTGGTCAGCAGCAGCAGGCCTTCGGAGTTGAGGTCGAGACGGCCCACCGAAATCAGGCGCGGCAGCTCCTTGGGCAGCGACTGGAACACCGTCGGCCGGCCCTTGGGGTCGTTGTGGGTGGTCATCAGCCCGGTGGGCTTGTGGTAGCGGAAGATCCGCGTCGGCTCGCGCTCGGCCACCAGCTGGCCATCGACGGTGAGGAAGTCGCCGGGCTGGACCTTGATCGCCGGGGTGGTCAGCACCTTGCCGTTGATCGCCACGCGCCCGGCCTCGATCAGCCGCTCGACCTCGCGCCGGGAAGCCACGCCGGCCCGCGCCAGGGCCTTGGCGACCCGCTCGCCGGGACCGCCGTCGAGTTCTCCGTCTTGACCCTCGAGTTCAGGCTCGTACAGGGGATCGTGTGGCTTGGTCATTTTCGGCGTCCTTCTCGGGCTGGGCGCATCTCTCGATGGGCGTTTGAAGGCTAATGCGCACTGATCTTTCTGAGGATCAAGACTTGGAGCAGGATCGGCGCATGATGCGGTTGGCGCTGGACGCCGCCCGCGCGGCGGCCGAAGCCGGCGAGACGCCGGTCGGCGCGGTGATCCTGGATCCGAGGACCGGCGAAGTCATCGCCACGGCCGGCAACGGCCCGATCGCCGCCCACGACCCCACGGCCCACGCCGAGATCGCGGCGATGCGCGTGGCGGCGGCGAAGCTGGAAAACTACCGGCTGACCGACCTGACCCTGGTTGTCACCCTGGAGCCCTGCGCCATGTGCGCCGGCGCGATCAGCCACGCGCGGATCGGCCGGGTGGTGTTCGGGGCCGAGGATCCCAAGGGCGGCGCGGTCGTCCATGGCCCAAGATTCTTCGCTCAACCCACCTGTCACTGGCGGCCGGAGGTGACGGGCGGCGTCCTGGCGGAAGAGAGCGCGGACCTGCTGCGCGGATTCTTCCGCGCGCGCCGGAAGACCAAAGGCTAGCTGAGCAGGGTCGAGCCCAGCAGGACCTTGGCGCCGGGCTTGCCCACCACTTGATCGCAGGCCTTCTGCAGCTCGCGCGCGACATAGTCGAGGTCCGGCGGGGCGCCGCCGCGCAGGCCGGCGGCATAGACCATCAGCACCTGGGCGAAGGCCGCCCGCAGGCGCGGCGTGGAGGCCTGGGCGCGCTCCATCAGCTTCGGATCCTTGGCCTCGATGCCGGTCTCGACGGTCATCACGCCCCGGCGGCCGTCGCGGCGCAGGACCACCGCATTAATCGGGTCCAGGGCGAAATAGGTCGGCGGCGCCTTCTTCTCCTCGCCGCCGCCGTGACCGGCGAAGGCGACGCTCGGCGCGGCCAGGGAGCCGCCGGCGAGGGCGGCGATCAGGGCGATCGGAAGGAGGCGGTTTCGGCGCATGCGTCCTTGTATCCCGTCGTGGTTGACGTCCTCTTTACGTCTGCGAGCGCACACAGGGACGTTAACCACGAGTCGTCGCACGCCTGGGGCGCGGACGACCGTCGCAGGAGGCAGACCTTGGGCCGTTTCTCCCCCAAATCCCTCGATCTGGACGGCAAGGTGATCCTTGTCACCGGCGGCACCGGCTCGTTCGGCCGGCGCTTCATCGAGACCGTCCTGCGCCGCTACACGCCGCGGAAGGTGATCATCTACTCCCGCGACGAATTGAAGCAGAGCGACATGCAGCTCGAAATGCGCGAGCAGTTCGACGAGGCCACCTACGGCAAGCTGCGCTTCTTCCTCGGCGACGTGCGGGACCGCGAACGCCTGACCCTGGCCCTGCGCGGCGTCGACATCGTCATCCACGCCGCGGCCCTCAAGCAAGTTCCGGCGGCCGAATATAATCCGTCCGAGTGCATCCACACCAACATCATGGGCGCCGAGAACGTGGTCTGGGCCAGCCTGAACAACGCCGTGAAGCAGGTCGTGGCCCTGTCGACCGACAAGGCCTGCAACCCGACCAACCTCTATGGCGCGACCAAGCTGGCCTCGGACAAGACCTTCGTGGCGGCCAACAACCTGTCGGGCGACATCGGCACGCGCTTCTGCGTCGTGCGCTACGGCAATGTGGTCGGCTCGCGCGGCAGCGTGGTGCCGCTCTATCGCCGCCTGCTCAGCCAGGGCGCGACCGAGCTGCCGGTCACCGATCCGCGCATGACCCGCTTCTGGATCACCCTGAACGAGGGCGTCGACTTCGTGCTGTCGTCCCTGACCATGATGCGCGGCGGCGAGATCTTCGTGCCGAAGATCCCCTCCATGGCCATGCCGGACCTGGTCAAGGCCATGTCGCCGGACGCCGGCATGAAGGTGGTCGGCATCCGTCCGGGCGAGAAGCTGCACGAGATCATGATCAGCGCCGACGACGCGCGCTCGACCGTCGAGTTCGAGGACCGCTACGCCATCGAACCCAACTTCGCCGAGTTCGGCCGCCAACCCTATTCGGAAGCCGACGGCGCCCGGCGCGTGGCGGAGGAATTCTCGTACAGCAGCGACAACAACCACGACTGGCTGAGCCCCGAAGGCCTGCTGGCCATGCTGGAGGAGAAGGCCGCGCGATGAGCGGCTTCCTCCCCTACGGCCGGCAGACGATCGAGGACGACGACATCGCGGCCGTCGCCGAAGCCCTGCGCGGCGACTTCCTGACCACCGGCCCGACGGTCGAGGCCTTCGAGACAGCCTTCGCCCAGAAGGTCGGGGCCGAGCACGCCATCGCCGTCTCCAACGGCACGGCCACCCTGCACCTGGCGATGATGGCCTTGGGTATCGGTGAAGGCGATGTCTGCGTCGCGCCGTCGATCACCTTCCTGGCCACCGCCAACTGCGCCCGCTACGTCGGGGCAGAGGTGGTGTTCGCCGATGTCGATCCCGACAGCGGCCTGATGACTCCGGACACCCTGGCCAAAGCCTTGAACGGCGCGCCCGGCAAACGGATCAAGGCCGTGCTGCCCGTCCACCTGCGCGGCGACGTCTGCGACCTGCCGGCGCTGAAGGCCATGGCCTCGGCCTCCGGCGCGGCGCTGGTCGAGGACGCGCCCCACGCCCTGGGCTCGATCGCGACGTTCGGCGGCGTCGCCCATCCCGTCGGCGACGGCGCCTTTTCCAGCTTCGCCAGCTTCTCGTTCCATCCGGTCAAGACGCTCGCCACCGGCGAAGGCGGCATGCTGACCACCAACGACCCGGCCCTGGCCGCCAAGGCCCGGCTGCTGCGCTCGCACGGCATGGTCCGCGAGCCCGGCGGCGATCCCTGGTGGTACGAGATGCCGGAGCTGGGCTTCAACTACCGCATCCCGGACGTGCTGTGCGCCCTGGGCCTGTCGCAGCTGACCAAGCTGGACCGCTTCGTCGCCCGTCGGCGCGAACTGACCGCGCTGTACGCCAGGCTGCTGGCCGAACGCGCGCCGCGCGTGCGCCTGGCCGCGAGCCCAGCCTATTCCAACCCGGCCCTGCACCTGCTGACCGTGCTGATCGACTTCGAGGCCGAGGGACTGTCGCGCCGCACCGTGGTCGACACGCTGAAGGCCGGTGGGATCGGGACACAGGTCCACTACATTCCGGTGCATCGCCAGCCCTACTACGTGAACCGCCAGGGCCTGGCGGACCTGCCCGGGGCCGACGCCTGGTACGCCCGCTGCCTGACCCTGCCGCTGTATCCGACCATGACCGACGGCGACGTCGAGCGCGTGGTCGACGCGCTGGCGGGGATCTTGGGGTAGAGCGGCAAGGCCGCCTCCAGCTCCTCCGTGCGAAGAGACAAGATCATTAAATTAAAGACAGGCGCCTCCGTTCGCCCTCCCCCGGGCCTCTAAGCTTGAGTAGCTATCCGAGGGGCCTTCATGTTTCGCACCGTTCGTATTCTCGTCGCCGGCGTTGGGGCGCTGGCCATGCTCGCCGGCGCCGCCCAGGCGCAGGCCCAAACCCAAGTGGAAAATTATAAGCCCAGCTTCCATCCCGAGACGCTGAAGGGTCCGCCCGCCGGCAAGCCCAACGCGGTGCTGGTGCTGGGCACGACGCACCTGTCGGGCCTGCCGAAGACCTTCGACATGGCGCTGCTGGCGCCGCTGATCGACCGCTTGGCCGCCTGGA
Organism: Caulobacter sp. FV1ye6ST; assembly: GCF_058681225.1. Classification (NCBI taxonomy): domain Bacteria; kingdom Pseudomonadati; phylum Pseudomonadota; class Alphaproteobacteria; order Caulobacterales; family Caulobacteraceae; genus Caulobacter; species Caulobacter sp. FV1ye6ST. Next base: position 22,275 of record NZ_CM178733.1, on the reverse strand, counting down.
AGCCGACCGGGATCGCCACCGAGGACCTGTCCGGCCTGCAGTGCGACGCCCTGCGCCGCAATCCGACTCGCTACACGGAGACGGTGAAGCGCTATTGCGACGACACCACGGCCGCGGCGCGCGCCACCGGCCTCGACGTGCCGGCGGCCAATGTGGAAGCCGAGCGCCTTCTGGCCACGTGGCCGGCCGCGCCGACGCCGGCTCAACGCCGACACCTGGCGGCCATCTTCCTGGCGGCGGGCGAGGAAGGCTCGGCCTTGGTGCAATGGCTGCGACTGCCCGAGGCAGAGCGGAAAGCCGGCGATGGCCTGACCGAAGACCTGGCCGCCAGCCTCGCCAAGGCCCAGGTCCGCCGCAACGAGACCAACTTGATCTCCGCCGTCCTGGCCGCGCGCCTGGGTCATGAACGCCTGTGGAGCGTCGACGACCACTCGGCCGACACGCCCGACAGCGGCGATCCGGTCGAGCAGAAGGCCTTCGACGCCGCGATCATGAAGGCCTGGGACAATCCCGTCAGCCACGCCCGCCGGGCCGAGAACGAGCGCCTGACCGCCAACCTCGACAAGCCGGACGGCCTGCTGAATCTCTATCGCGCCTTCAACACCGCAGACGCCCAAATGATGGCCTACAAGGGCGACTTCGGCGCGACGTTCGTCGAGCCCTCGCCCCAGGGCTTCGGCCGGCAATATCTGGGCTACTGGGAGACCCGCAACCTGCGCATGGTCGCCAACATCCGCGAGGTCCTGGGCCAGCACCCCGGCATGCGGATGCTCGCCATCGTCGGCGCCTCCCACAAGGGCTACTACGAGGCCTATCTGAACCAGATGCACGACGTGCGGCTGGTCAGCGCGGATGCGGTGCTGAAGTAGGGTGGCTGGGCGGCCTTAACGCCTTGGTCATCCGAAGGCCGCGTAGTTTTCGGTCAGAAGCCTCTTCCGCCCCGGAAGAGCGCCATCCTTATATCTCACGGCGAGACGATCGCTGGGCTGAGAAGGTCTCTCAAGGACGACGCTCCGCGTCGCCGCACGCGGCCGCCGGAGGCGGTCCTTGACAGACCTTCTCAGCCCAGCACGCTGCTGCCTCCAAGAGATTTAAGGATCGCACCGACCAAGGTCGACTTTCGACCCATAGCGGACACGCCCGACACAGGTTTAGGTTGGCATGTGGCGGGCGGCAGACAGGCAATCATGATGACCGAATTGCGCGCTCTATGGGACCGGCTCGGACCAAGAGCCGTCGGTGTGATAGTCTTTGTCCTCTTGCTTCCGATATACGCGCTCTTCACGCACTTCGGCCAGGAAGGTCGGGGACTAGTAGTCGTCGACATTTCTGCTGTATTTATGATCACTGTTTACGTAAACGCCGAAAGCATCCGATCCCTTCTGTTTGCCTCCGTGCTTTCCCTGCTATTTGCTGCGCAGGTAACAGCCGCATTTTTCCTTACGTTGCCAGAGCGCTTTCCCGGTTTCGTTATGCTGCCTTTAGCGTTCGTGGACCTACTTCTTGTGCTGGCCGTCATGAACCTCGTCGCGAGATGGGAACGATCACGCTCAGGCTCCACCGACTAGAACACCCCGCTGCTTTGGCCGCTCACCACCGAGGCTGTGTGAAAACCCCGAAGCACCGTAGTCTTTAGGGGAAGGCTTCGGAGGTGCGGGATGGCGCGCTTTATCGAGGGTGAGGATCGTCGGCAGGTGGCGCTGCTGCCGGGATGCCTGGACGACTATGTCGGTGAAGACAGTTCGGTCCGGGATAGCGGCGCTTTCACGAAGAGTCCGCGATCCACCCATCGCGGGTTCCGCGAACGTCACTTGAGCGCAAGGCGCGAGCCCCTACCGCTCCTCGTCGAACCGGTTGGCCACCAGCTCGCACAGCGCTTCGACCGCCGGCCCCGCTTCGGGGCCTTCCGCGCTGATGTCGATGGTCGAGCCGATGCCGGCGGCGAGCATCATCAGGCCCATGATCGAGCGGGCGTCGACCGACGAGCCTTCGCGGCTGACGGTCACCTCGGCGTCGAAGCCGGACGCCATCTTCACGAACTTGGCCGAGGCGCGGGCGTGCAGGCCGCGCTCATTGACGATCTCGACCGTTCTTGACGTCATTCCCTACTTTTCCCCCGCGAGCACGTAGGAGGCCACGGAGATGTACTTGCGTCCAGCCTCCTGGGCGTGGGCCACGCAGGTCTGCAGGTTTTCGCGCTGGCGCACGCTGGCCAGCTTGATCAGCATGGGCAGGTTCAGGCCGGCGATGACCTCGGCCTTGGTCTGCTCCATGACCGAGATGGCCAGGTTGCTGGGCGTGCCGCCGAACATATCGGTCAGCAGGATAACGCCGTCACCGTCGGTGTCGACCTCGGCGCAAGCCTTCAAGATGTCGGAACGGCGGCGTTCCATGTCGTCTTCGGGGCCGATGCAGATCGCCTTCACGGCGGCCTGCGGCCCGACCACATGCTCCATGGCGGAGATGAACTCTTCCGCCAGACGCCCGTGCGTCACGATCACGAGCCCGATCATGCCTTGTATCTCAACAGGGATCCCCATTCCCGCGGCGACCGGGAGAGCGTCGCGCGGGCGGCCTTGATACGCTCGTTAGAGAGCGACTCCAAGAGACTGCATCATGCGTCTTATTTTCGCCGGGGCGGCGGGTTCTCGCGGCCACAGGTCGAAAACGGGAACGGAAACACCCGCGATCGTTTCGGTGCGCGGGTCGGGCAGACGCTCGACGGCGGCGGGGTCGGCGACGCAGCGGATGACCAGCGCCACCTGGCAGAAGGGCAAGGCGCAGACGTCGATAACACCCAGGCCGCGCACCTCGATCAGGCCGGCCAGGGTTTCCGGCGGCTTGCCATAGAGGCGGCCTGCGGCGGCGAAGACCACGACCCGGTCGTCGGCGACCAGCCGGAAGCCGGCGTCGAGGGCGCGCAGGGCCAGGTCGCTCTTGCCGACGCCCGACGGCCCCTCGATCAGGGCGCCTCGCCACAGGCCGTCGTGGCGGCGGGCGATCAGGCCGGCGTGACGGATCTCGGACGGCGCGCCTGGCGGGGTCTCCGGCCGAATCACTCCCGGACTTCCGGCAGCTCGACCACGAAGCGGGCGCCGATCACGGCCCCGGCCTCGTTCTTGCGGTTTTCGGCGTGGATCAGACCGCCGTGCGCCTCGACGATCTGGCGGGCGATCGACAGGCCCAGGCCCGAATTGCCGCCGAACGCCCGGCCCTTGGGGCGCGAGGTGTAGAAGCGCTCGAAGATGGTCTCCAGATTGTCGGGCGGCATGCCTGGGCCGTCGTCGTCGACGATCACCGCCACGGTAGGCTTGCCGCGCGTGCGGGACAGCGAGACCCGCACCTCGCCCTCGTCGGGGCTGAACGAGCGGGCGTTGTCGATCAGGTTGCGGAACACCTGGCCGATCGGCGTCTCGCGGGCCAGCACCAGGGTCGGGCGGGAGATCTCGGCCGCGAACCGCACCCGCACGCTGCCCGGCGCCGGGCCCGGCCGCAGCTGGGTTTCATAGAGACTGGAGACCTCGGCCAGCAGCTTGGACAGGTCGATCGCCTTGGGATGCTCGCGCGACAGCTCCGCGTCCAGCCGCGAGGCGTTGGAGATGTCGGTGACCAGGCGGTCCAGGCGGTTGACGTCGTTCTGCAGGATGGCCAGCAGCCGCGCGCGGGCGGCGGGGTCGGTGACCAGGTCCAGGGTCTCGATGGCCGAGCGGATCGAGGTCAGCGGGTTCTTGATCTCGTGGGCCACGTCGGCGGCGAAGCGCTCGATGGCGTCCATGCGCTCGGACAGCGAGTGGGTCATGTCCTCCAGCGAGCGCGACAGGTCGCCCAACTCGTCGCGGCGCTCGGACAGATCGGGCAGGGAGATGGCCCTGGCCCCTTGAAGGCGAACGTGGTCGGCGGCGCGGGCCAGGCGCAGCACCGGCACGGCGATCAGGCGGTGCAGCAACACGCTGGACATCACGATCGCGACCATGGCCACGATGATGAACGGCAAGAGCGCCTTGCGCTCGGCCGAGATGATCTCGTCGACGTCGCCGGCCTCCAGGGTCAGGACCCCCAGCACGGCGCGGACATGCTGGATCGGGATCGACACCGACACCACCCGCTCGCCGTCCTCGGCCACGCGGGTTCCAGCCACCGGGCGGCCCTTCATGGCCTGGGCGATCTCGTCGGCCAGGGCCTTGCGGGCCTTGTCCGCGCGGGCCTGGGCGGCGGGGGTCAGGTGCGGCGGCGCGTCCTTGTCGCCCGGCTTGCGGGCCGGCGGCAGCACCTTCCAGTCGACCCGGTCGGCTACCACGAACGAATCGGCCAGCGTCTTGCCGTGGGCGTCGAACAGGCGGGCCCGCTGGTTGCGCGGGATGAACAGCACCTGCAGCAGCTGGCTGGCGACATAGGGGTCGAGCGCGGGCTCGGGCTCGCCGACCGTGGCGGTCTGGTCGATGACGTTGGCGATCAGCTCGCCCTGGGTGGTCAGGCTGTCGGCGCGGGCGGCGATCAGACCGCTTCGCAGTTCGTTCAGCACCAGGGCCCCGACGACCACGATCGCCAGGGCCAGCACGTTGAGGACGATGATCAGCCGGCCCAGCCTGGACCCGCGCGGCCAGACGAAGCGTCGTCTGGCCTTGGGGGCTTCAGAGGGGCTCGCGGCCTCAGGACTCGCGGTAACGGTAGCCAACGCCGTACAGGGTCTCGATGGAATCGAACTCGGGATCGACCTGACGGAACTTCTTGCGCATGCGCTTGATGTGGCTGTCGATCGTGCGGTCGTCGACATAGACCTGATCGTCGTAGGCGGCGTCCATCAGGTTGTCGCGGCTCTTCACGAAGCCCGGACGCTGGGCCAGGGCCTGCAGCAGCAGAAACTCGGTGACCGTCAGGCGCACGGGGCGGCCGTCCCACAGGCTGTCGTGGCGGGCCGGATCGAGGGTCAGCTTGCCGCGCTTCATGACCTTGGAGCCCGCCGCCGCGGCGGCCGAGCCGGCCATGGGCGCCAGGTCCTCGTCGTCCGGACGGGCGCGGCGCAGCACGGCCTTGACCCGCTCCAGCAGCAGGCGCTGGCTGAACGGCTTGTGCATGTAGTCGTCGGCGCCGAGGTTGAAGCCCAGGATCTCGTCGATCTCGTCGTCCTTCGACGTCAGCATGATCACCGGGATCTCGGACGTCTGGCGCAGGCGCCGCAGCACCTCCATCCCGTCCATGCGCGGCATCTTCACGTCGAGGATGACCAGGTCCGGCGGGCTGGCCTCGACGCCTTCGAGACCGGCGACCCCGTCGTAATAGGCCTTCACCGCGTGACCGTGGCTTTCGAGAGCCAGCGAGACCGAGGCGACGATGTTTTCGTCGTCGTCAATGAGCGTGATGGCGGCCATCTGGTCGTTCTTGTCCTTAGCCTTATCTTGCGTCGATCGATCCTATCGGTCGAACGTCCTGGCTTCAACGCATGGCGCGGTAAAGCTTTCCCTGCTTCTTCCTGGGCTTTGCGGCTCCACGAAGGCGCGATTGCGGCGCGGGGCGGCGTCGGGCGCGGGTTCCCTCAACCTCACCTTAAGGTCTGGACACCCATAGTGGGGCCTCCTGAAGCGGGGCGGGCATGAGCCAAGTCCATTACGAGTTGTTTGTCCGGCGGAAAGTCGGGGCCCAGTGGACGCTGGAGATCGCCTCGGAAAACCGTGCGCACGCGCTGCAGGTCGCCGAGGACGTCCTTGTTCAGAATCGCGCCGTCGCCGTGCGCGTCAGCAAGGAAACGCTCGACGAGGCCACCGGCGAATACAAGTCGATCGCCATCTTCACCAAGGGGCTGGTCGACGGCGGCAAGCCCAAGAAGGAGGTCGAGGACCGCGACCCCCTCTGCGTGCAGCCCGCCGACCTCTACACCTCCCACGCTCGCGACCGCATCGGCCGCCTGCTGGAAGGCTTCCTGGCCCGGCACAAGGCCACCCCGTTCGAACTGCTGCACCGCCCCGATCTCGTCGAGAAGCTCGAGGCGTCCGGCACCGACCTGCAGCACGCGCTGCAGAAGATCGCCATTCCGGAAGCCGAGGCGCGCGGCCAGTCCGTGCACGAGGTCATCCGCCACTTCCAGGGCTTGGTCGAGCGCACCGTCGCCAACCTGATGAAGGCCTTCAAGAAGGGGACCCTGCCGGACCTCGACAAGGAAGGCTTCGCGAAAGCCGCCGAGCGCCTGGTCGCCGACCCGGACCGCGCCTTCCTGCTGGGCGCCGGCGTCGCCGCCTCGATCGCCCCGGCGGTCAGCTGGTCGGCCAAGATCGCCCGCCTGCTGGACCTGGCCGACGCCGCCCCGGAAGAGCCGCGCGCCCGCTTCGCCGCGCTCCAGGCCATCGAGCAGCCGCTGGCCGAGATCATCGGCTCGCGCGCCGGCATGGCCGACCTGCTGGACACCACCAACCAGGACCTGGGCGTCACCCTGGCGGCCATGACCCGCCTGACGGGCGGTATGGCCGTGGAAGCCCTGATCAAGATCGAATCCGGCGTCCGCGCCGTCATGCCGGAGCTGTCGGGCACCGCGCGTCGCCTCGGCGAATGGCTGGCCGGCGAAAACTTCCCGAGCGTGCGCAAGGCCATCGCCGAACGCGTGCTGACCGAACTGAACGGCGTGCGCCGCCTCAAGCCCACCGAGGCCGAGGCCGAGATCGAATATCTGCGCGCCCTGGCCATGAGCCTGACGGCCGCCGCCGGACGCATCCTCCAGGCCGAGGACATCCAGAACGCCTTCACGACCCGCTCCAAGACCCTGCTCAACGGCGACTTCATCGAGGCGCTGCTGGGCCGCGACCGCTCGGCCTATGAAGAGATCAAGATGCTGATCCGCCTGGCCGAGAACGTCATGGGCGCGGTCAACAAGCGCAACGCCGGCCGCTGGCTGAACGCCAATATCAGCGCCATGCGCTTCGAGAAGGAACTGCGCGCGGGGCCGGACTCGCCCGTCGCCAAGCTCAGCAACCTGGCGGGGCTTCAGCGCCAGCTGGTCCGCTCGGGCCTGGTGCGCGAGGACTTCGAGCCGCTTTGCGCCAAGCTGGGCGAAATCGGCGCGCTGATCGAGGCCGACACACGCCTGCTGACCATGCTGGTCCGCGCCCCCGCGCCGCTGCCGCACCGCCTGCAACTGCTGGCCAAGCTGGCCATGGGCGAGGCCGGCCCCACCGGCCCGGTCGCTGACAAGGCCCGCTTCGAAGCCCTGAAACTGGCCCGCGATCCGTCCTCGCGCGAACAGCTGGCAGGCTCGCCCCAGACCATGGACCTGCTCAAGACCCTGCTGGCGCACGCGGCCTAGGAGGCGGTCGCCTCCCCGCCTTCAGCGGATCGTTCGGCCGAGGGTAGCCGTGCTGATGGTCTGAGAAGGGTGGACGCAGGTTTTAGGGGCCAACCGAAATTCATGGGACAAGTCAGGTAGGTGAAGCGCTGCCCGCTCACGGGGTTACCTTATGGCGACATCCGTTCGCTGCGAACTCCACTCTCAACTATTCAAAGCCTTTGGCCTTCGGCTTCACGGGTTGAAGCGTCGCTTTCGGTGTCGCGAAGAAACACGGACCCAGACTGACACCTCGGGTTGGCTTATAGGTCACAACCTTGCCTTGCCCAAATCGGACAAAACAGCCCAACCGCGCCCATTTGGCCGGAGCGTGATCTTCTTTCCATGCGAGCTCGAACTCGGCGCGCGCTTCGGGCGACATGGTCGCACCATCAAGCGGAGTCGATGCTTTTGCCATCGCGCCGAGCCGTTCGTCGCATTGCTGGCGCTCTTCGGCGCTTATTCGAGAATCGTTCAATCGACATCTTTGCCCGCCCCTCAAGGCGGCAGATAGACGGTCATGGTCGATCGCTCGGCCATCTCCGCCGCTGCTCGGGCTTTGTAAGGGGGGCGCATCCGAGGAAGGGACGTTCAATTGATCTGTGAGCCGACGCGGCGCGGCCATCATTGCCCGGACCCGAGCCTCAGAATGCGTCGCATCCAAAGCCACCGCGGCTTGCGGCGTAAGTTGCGCGCGCTCGACTTTAACACTGCTTTCCGCGGCCTCTGCTCAGGCGGCTCCGGACGGGGTAGAAGTAATAGTACTAACGTTGAAGGCGTGTCGTAGTCGTCCCACGCTGGCTTCGCCTGCCGCCACTGGCCCAGGCCGAGGAACAGCACCAAGTGAACCGCCAAGACAGACAGGAGACTAAGAAAAAAGACCCGTGTTGGGCCCTTGCGCCTTCCTTGCCTAGCCTCCGCCATCCGACTGACTTCCGCCCACAACTGCACAGATAGTCTTGAGCCAAAGCGGCAACTATGGGGCGAAACGGAATTCCCCCACTGCTGATCCTGCCTCCTTTCAGTGGGCCACGGCATCCATCGGCTCCATGGCGGCCTCCTGACCACATCGTCGCAGGAGAGCGGCCAATCACAAGTCAGGCGAGGGCCGCCTCCAGCGGCCGCTCGGTGAGCGGTGTCGGCGGAGTGACCTGGACAGCACTGCGATCGTCTCGCCGTGAGATGTAAGGATGGCTCCGACCTCGGGGGTCGGATGGCTCAACACCGTGTCAAAAACATCCCGTCATTCCCGCCCTTGTGGCGGGAACCCCTCTGTCCGCCGCAAGTGCGGAGGTATGGCGGGCCGGCCCGCCAAGGCGTCTCACGTGTCAGCTGAACCAGGGGTTCCCGCCACAAGGGCGGGAATGACGGTGGAAGGGGCGGTGGGGCCGAGGGGATTGGCGAGGCTCTATCCCCGGCGTTCGCGGCGCCAAGCCCCACGAAATCAATCGCTTGTCGATTTTTCGCGCCCCTGAATGATCGGCGTTCAGAACGCCCGCACAATGGCTCCACCTCGTCGCGAGGAAAGGGCGCATGGCCAGCGACCGTTGCGGCGACGGGGGGCGATCGAGCGGGCGCGCTCGTCGGCGCGGGGGAAGCTCCGCAACTGCGCCATCCCCGAGGTAGTCGACCCTGGAACACAAAAACGACGGTGGATGCAGGCCGAGGAGAGCGACAGGGGAGTCGAAAGGCTCCCGACCGGGACCGGATTTCGCGATCCGGCCCGCCCGTCGGAGGCTTCAAGGGCGTCGGGAGGTCAACACCCTCACGGCGCCACGCTTCCGGATAACGACCGCGCGGAGCGTTCGAGCTTCGTCGAAACGGTACCTACACCCTCACACACCGGGCGTAGCCCGGCGCTCCGCGTCCCTTTCCAGTGACCTTCGCCTCCCCATACCCTTCAGCGGCCGCGCCGCGTGAAGCGGCGGAGCCGTGCCGCAGCGCCCTATTCCGCCGCGACGATCTCGTGGTCGTGGTGATGGGCCTCGACGCGGACCGCGCCGCCCATCGGCCGCAGGTCCAGGTCCTGGAACAGCTGGCTGTCCTCGTCCTGGCCGGGCAGCGGGGTGGTCAGCAGCTTGCCGCCGACGAAGATCGAGTTGGCGCCGGCCATGAAGCACAGGGCCTGCAGTTCGCGGCCCATGCCCTCGCGGCCGGCCGACAGGCGGACCATGGATTTCGGGCAGACGATGCGGGCGACGGCGATGGTGCGGACGAACTCGATGGCGTCGATGGCCTTGCCTTCAGCCAGGACCTTGTCGCCCAGCGGCGTGCCGCTGACGGGCACAAGGCCGTTGATCGGCAGGCTGTCGGGGTGAGCCGGCAGCGTCGCCAGCTGGTGCAGCAGGCCGGCGCGGTCGCGGCGGCTCTCGCCCATGCCGACGATGCCGCCGCAGCAGGTGCTCATGCCGGCGTCGCGGACGTGGGCCAGGGTGTCGAGGCGCTCCTGGTAGGTGCGCGTGGTGACGACGTCCTTGTAGTAGTCCGGGCCGGTGTCGAGGTTGTGGTTGTAGTAGTCGAGACCCGCGTCCTTCAGGGCCTTGGCCTGGTCGGCGGTCAGCATGCCCAGGGTGGCGCAGGTCTCAAGGCCCAGGGCCTTCACCTCGCCGATCATCTCGGTCAGCTTGGGCAGGTCGCGGTCCTTCAGCTCACGCCAGGCCGCGCCCATGCAGAAGCGCTGGGCGCCGCCGTCGCGGGCCGCGCGGGCCTTGGCCACCACGTCGTCGGCGGCCATCAGCTTCTCGGCCTTGAGACCGGTCTTGAAGTGCGCCGACTGGCTGCAATAGCCGCAGTTCTCGGCGCAGCCGCCGGTCTTGACCGACAACAGTTGCGACAACTGCATCTCCGAGGGATCGAAATGCGCGCGGTGGACGGTCGCGGCGTCGAACACCAGTTCCATGAACGGACGCGCGAACAGCGCCTCCACCTCGGCGAGGGTCCAGTCGTGGCGGGCCAGGGGGGAGACGGGGGAAGCGTTGATCTGACTCATGGCGCGAACGTTTGGACCCGCGCCAAACACTTGGCAAGACGTCGACTAGGCGGCATAGCGCTAAGGGAGCCGAAGGGCCGCGCGGGAGTTGGTCAGGGCATGGATCGCGAGATCGAGCTGAAATTCCTGATCCCGCCCGAGGCGGCGCCCGAGACCCTGGCCCAGCTGAAGGGCGATGGCGCGGTGCGACAGCTGGACGCCACCTATTTCGACACGCCCGGTCATGCCTTGCGCAAGGCCGGCTTCGGCCTGCGGGTGCGTGACGGCGAAGGCGGCCGCAAGCAGACCCTGAAATCGGCCTCGGCCGGCGGCGTGTTCTCGCGCGGTGAGTGGGAAGAGCCGATCGCCGGGCCCGAGCCCGACCCTGACGCCCTGGGCCGCACGCCGGCCGCGGCCATGCTGATAGGCCAGACCCTGAGCCCGGTGTTCACGACCCGCGTCCAACGCACGGTGCGGCTGGTCGAGGTCGGCGGCGCGATGATCGAGGCGGCCCTCGACCAGGGCAAGCTGCTGGCCGGCGACCGCCAGGCGGCGGTCTGCGAACTGGAGCTGGAGCTGAAGAGCGGCCCAGCGAGCGCCCTGTTCGACCTGGCGCGCGACATCGCCCGCCACGTCCCGCTGCGGCTGTCGCTGGTCAGCAAGGCCGAGCGCGGCTACGGCCTGGCCGCCGGCGACGCGCCCGTCTCGCCCCGCCGCCAGACCGCGACGCTGGACCGCCACGCCAGCGTCGGCGAGGCGTTGCAGGCCCTGGGTCACGCGGATCTCGCCCATCTGTGCGCGGCGCTGGAATCGCTGCGGGAGCGGCCCGAGCCCGAGGGCGTCCACCAGGCCCGCGTCGCCAGTCGCCGCCTGCGGGCGCTGCTGAAGATCTTCAAGCCCCTGGCCGAAGACGCCGCCGCCCAGCTGCTAGACGAAGGCCTTCACTGGCTGGCGGCCGAGTTCGACGCGGCTCGCGACCTGGACGTCTTCATCGGCGAGGTCTGGCGCGAAGCCGGAAGCGGCGCGGCCTTCGCTGGCCGCGACGACTTCGAACGCGCCCTGAACGCGGCCCGCGCCAACGCCTATCTGCGCATGGAGGCCGCGGCGACCAGCGGCCGGGCGCGCGAGGTTCTGCTGGAGGCGGCGGCTTGGCTCGAGACCGGCGCCTGGACGACGGATACGGATTTGGCGGCCTTGCGCGACAGCCGCGCGGACGCCTTCTCCGCCCGCGTGCTGGATCACCGCCTCAAGCCGGTGAAGGCCCGGGCCAAGCATTTCGACGAGCTCGACGCCCACGACCGCCATCGGCTGCGGCTCAAGGGCAAGACCCTGCGCTACGCGGCCGAGGATCTCAGCCCGCTGTTTCCCGACCATCCCAAGCGGGTCGAGCGGTTCCTGCAGGCCTCGCGGGCGGTGCAGGAGGCGCTGGGCGCGCTCAACGACCGCGGCGTCCGCCAGACCCTGGTCGAGACGGTGACCCAGGGCGACGCGAATCTGGCCCGCGACGTCTCGCGCGTGGTCATGGCCGACGACGAGGACGCCCTCTTGGATGCGGCCCGCGAGGCGCTGAGGGCGCTGCTGGACGCCAAACCCTTCTGGTGAGACCGACAGCCTCACGCCGCTGTCATCGACGCGCGGTATCCGGACGAAACGGGGTCGCGGGGGGCAGGCCGCCGAGCACGAGGGGCCGACGCCATGAACCGCCTGACACTGACCGCCAGCCTGCTGGCCCTGCTGACCGCGACTCCGGTTCTGGCCCAGACCGCCGCTTCGGCCGTCTCGCCCGCCGTCGGCGTCATCGGCGCGACGGTCCCAACCACCCAAGGCGGCGCCAACGCCGTGGCCCTCCTGCGCGACCCGAAGGATCCGGCGCGCAGCGTGATCGCCGCCAGCGCCAAGCTGGGAGGCCTCGAGCTCTACGGCCTGGACGGCCAGCGCATCGCCGCCATCCCGGGCGGCGAGGTCTATGCGGTCGACACCCGCGACGACGGCCAGCGCGCTCTATTGGCCGCGCTGGACCGCCAGGCCGGCCGCCTGCGCCTGTTCGGCCGCGACTACCTCAGCGGCGAGACCACGACGATCGACGCGCGTCCGCTGCTGCTCGGCTATTCCGGCGAAGGGATCTGCCTGCACCGCAGCGCCCGCGACGGCGCGCTCTACGCCTTCGCCATGGGCCGCGAGGGTCAGCTGGACCAGTGGCTGCTCTATCCGACCGCCGACGGCAAGATCGACGGTCGCGTCGTCCGCACGCTGCGCCTGTCGTCCGAAGCCAAATACTGCGTCGCCGATGACGCCAGCGGCGCGCTCTATGTCGCCCAAAAGGCCGTCGGCATCTGGCGCTACGACGCCGATCCGGAGGCTGATCCGGTTCCGACCATCGTCGACATCAACCGCCTGGGCCATATCGCCGGCGAGGTCGGCGGCCTGGCGGTGATCAACGGCGGCAAGGGCGCTGACTATCTGGTCGCGGCCAATGCCGACGCTGGCGACTACAACATCTACGACAGAAGCGCGGGGGACCGCTTCGTCGGCGCGTTCAGGGTCCAGGCGAACGGCGCGGCGGCGATCGCGGCCCCCTCGGGCCTGTCCGGCGTCCGCGCCCCGGTCGGCCGGGGCCTACCCGGCGGCGCCCTGCTGATCGCCGACGATCGCAAGGCCGGCGCCAACAGCAAGATCATCTCGTGGCGGGACATCGTCTCGGCGCTGAACCTCTCGCCGGGCCAGGACGCGCCGACGGCCGCGCCCAGCAAGGTCGCCCTCGTCTATCCGAGCATGGAGACCGAGCCGGTCGGTCACGACGGCGACGCCGCCGACGATCCGGCCATCTGGGTGCATCCGACCGATCCGGCCAAGAGCGCGATCATCGCCACCGACAAGAAGGGCGGCCTGCTGGTCTACGACCTGTCCGGCAAGCGCCTGCAATATCTGGCCGACGGCAAGATGAACAATGTCGACCTGCGGGGCGGCTTCAAGTTGGGCGGCAAGATCGTGACCCTGGTCGCGGCCAGCGACCGGACCCACAAGGCCATCGCGCTCTACACCCTCGATCCGGAGACCCGCCAGCTGACCAACGTCGCCGACGGCGTCCAGGCCACCGGCCTCTCGGACCCATACGGCCTGTGCATGTATCGCGACCGAAAAGGCGGAACCTTCGTGTTCATCAGCGATCCCGACGGCCTGGTGCGCCAGTGGAAGCTGACGGCCACGCCCGCCGGCAAGGTCGCCGCCCAGGCCGTGCGCGACCTCCGGTTCGACACCCAGACCGAAGGCTGCGTGGCCGACGACGAGACCGGCGCGCTCTATGTCGCCGAGGAGGACGTGGCGCTCTGGAGGCTCGGCGCCGACGCCAAGGCAGGCCAGGCCAGGAAGGCCGTGGTGAAGATCGCCGACAACCCGGCCCTGAAGGATGACCTCGAAGGCGTCGGCCTCTACGCCCAGGCCGGCGGCAAGGGTTACCTGGTCGTTTCCAGCCAGGGCAACAACAGCTACGCCGTGTTCCGTCGCGAGGGCGGCAACGCCTATGTCGGCAGCTTCGCCGTCACCGCCAATGGCGACAACGGCGTCGACGGCATCTCGGAGACCGACGGCCTGGACGTCACCAGCGCCTCGTTGGGCGCGGGCCTGGAGGCCGGGGCCTTCGTCGCCCAGGACGGCCGTAATATCTCGCCGCCCGAACACCAGAACTTCAAGCTCGCGCCCTGGTCGGCCATCGCCGCGAAGCTGAAGCTCTAAGCCGGATTGCGACTAGAGCATTTTCGGACGAAGTGGACACCGGTTCGTCGTCGGAAAATGCGTTAAAACAAAGGGCTAGAGCATTGCACCGATCCAGTCCGATCGGAAAATGCTCTAGGACCGAGCCGACCAGGGCTTGACCATCCAGGCCAGGAGAGTGAAGGCGCAGACATAGAGGCCAAAGGTCGCCGAGGCGGGCATGGGAGTCTTCAGTGTGCGGAACACGGCGTCCAGCACGGCCGTCGGCAGGATCGCCGTAGCGAGGCAAGAAGCCCAGGCGATCGGCTCGGCCGCCCAAACCGGCGGGTCGCGTTCACCCACTTCCTCGCGCGGATCCATCCCGGTCTCCTGGGCTTCGATCGCGGCTCGTCGCCGCGCCCGTCAGTTAAGCCGCTGAGTGACCGCCTCGGAATCGGGGTCTTCTGGCTCCCCCGTCAGAAAAACTGCACGACACCCGACGCGGTCCGTACCCATCCGGCGTAGGCCGCGGGGTAGCTATCCGTTGAGCGTCGCATCGAGATTGCGACCTAAAGAGGATGGAGGTGGCCGTCAGTCTCGATGAGCTTGAGGGCCTGGGCGAGTGATTTGCCGCGATGCAGGAGAAACCAGGCTCCGGTGTGGCGATGCCATTGGATATTGAACCGGTCGGCGGCGATCCAATCCAAGCGAACAAAAGGGGCGTCAAACTCTTCGCCTAGGTTGTCGGTAAACCCTGATCGGTAGCGTTGGAGGAAGCGATAACGATGGGCCTGCCACTTGCCCTGGATGTCGACGGGATAGTTGAACTCGGTGGGCTGCACCGCTGGAAGGAAGCGTGGCTTGAGCACCCCATCGATGAAGGCCTGGCAGGCGGCTTCGGCTTCGGCTTCGGCGGGCGGGATATTGCCGATGGGCTCGAGGAGCCTGCGATTGTTGAACCAGTCGACCCATTGGCTTCGCCGAACTGCGTTTCAAGCGTGGCGTACTCGACGGCCTCGTAGGAGCGCCAAGGGCCGCGCCGATGGATGACCTCGGCTTTGTAGAGACCGTTGATGGTCTCGGCCAAGGCGTTGTCATAGCTGTCGCCGACGCTGCCAACCGAAGGCTCAATGCCAGCCTCGGCTAATCGCTCCGTGTACTTGATACTGACGTATTGCGAGCCGCGGTCCGAATGGTGCACGAGGCCGCCGCGATGTTGCGGGCGGCGTTCGTGCAGGGCCTGGTCCAGCGCATCGAGGACGAAGCTGGCGTGGGCGGTGCGGCTGACGCGCCAGCCCACGATCCGCCGGGCATAGGCGTCGATGACGAAGGCCACATAGACAAACCCCGCCCAGGTGGCGACGTAGGTGAAGTCCGACAGCCACAGTCGGTCGGGCGCCGGGGCGTGGAACTGGCGGTTCACGTGGTCGAGCGGACAGGGCGAGGCCTTGTCGCTGATCGTGGTGCGCACCGGCTTTCCGCGGATCACCCCTTGAAGGCCAAGCTCACCCATCAGGCGCGCCACCGTGCACCGGGCGACCTCGAAACCCTCCCGGCGCATCTGCCGCCAGACCTTGCGCACGCCATAGACGGCGAAGTTCTCGGCGAAGACGCGGGCGATCTCGGGCTTCAGCGCCTGGTCCCGCCGCGCCCTGGCCGACAGCCGCGCCGGATCGCGCCGTTGGGCCAGTCGCTCGCGGTAGGTGGACGGGGCGATCGGCAGCACCTTGCAGATCGGCTCGACCCCGTAAGCCCCTCGGTGATCGTCGATGAAGGCGATCATTTCTTGAACGGGCGGTCGAGCTCCGCCTGGGCGAAATAAGCCGACGCCTTGCGCAGAATCTCGTTGGCCTGGCGCAGCTCCCGGTTCTCCCGCTCCAGCGCCTTCATCTTCTCGGCCACGTCGCTGGGCACGCCTGCCCGCTTGCCCGCGTCGACCTCGGTCTTCTTGACCTACTCGTTCAGTGTCTGGGCCGTGCAGCCAATCTTGTCGGCGATCGACACCATCGCCGCCCAGCGAGACGGATGCTCGCCCTCGTGGTCTAGCACCATCCGCACCGCTCGTTCGCGAATCTCAGGTGAAAACTTGTTCGTCGTCTTGTTGCTCATCATGGACCCTATCTCTCAGGAGTTAGGGCCTCCGGCAAACCCGGGGCGGTTCAGATCGTCATGGAGCTAAGCTCGCCCCAGATCAGGGCGCGCACCATCCGAGGAACCACGCACCGGCGCTAGGTGGGGTTGGGGCTCCGCTTACGCAGCATCGTGGCTAGGCTACCCGTCAGCAAGGCGGCTCACGGCGGAGGGGTACCGGGGTTCTGGAGATGGGAAGCGTTATTCCCAAGCCCACCAATCAGCGAGCGTTGCGTTTATGCCACCGGTGATTGCACGTCTAGGTACAAAAAAGCCCTATCCGCGCGCGGACAGGGTGTGTGGTGTTACGGTATAGGCCTTGGGTGCGGGGACAGGATTTGAACCTGTGACCTTCAGGTTATGAGCCTGACGAGCTACCGGGCTGCTCCACCCCGCGTCAGGGTGTTTCGAGATTGTGATGCAGGGTTTTGGACTTGGGGTTTGATATCCTTTTGGCGGACCTGGCGGCGACCTACTCTCCCGCGCCTTGAGACGAAGTACCATTGGCCCAGGGGGACTTAACGACCGAGTTCGGAATGGGATCGGGTGGGGAACCCCCGGCAAAGCCACCAGGTCAGCGAAAAGGATATCACTCATCCCTCAGGGATCACGCCCGTTGGGATGAGGATTGTGAAGAAGACATCAGTGTCTGAAGTAGAGCCATGCGATTGCATGGGTTTGACTGAAGAACGATCAAGCCTATCGAGCTATTAGTACCGGTAAGCTCCATGCGTCGCCGCACTTCCACACCCGGCCTATCAACGTGGTGGTCTTCCACGGCTCTCAGCGAGACCTTGTTTTGAGGTTAGTTTCCCGCTTAGATGCTTTCAGCGGTTATCTATTCCACACTTAGCTACCCTGCTGCACAGCTGGCGCCATGACAGGTCCACCAGAGGTGTGTCCATCCCGGTCCTCTCGTACTAGGGACAGATCCTCTCAAGTCTCGTACACCCACGGCAGATAGGGACCAAACTGTCTCACGACGTTCTGAACCCAGCTCACGTACCACTTTAATCGGCGAACAGCCGAACCCTTGGGACCTGCTCCAGCCCCAGGATGTGATGAGCCGACATCGAGGTGCCAAACTTTGCCGTCGATATGGACTCTTGGGCAAAATCAGCCTGTTATCCCTAGAGTACCTTTTATTCGTTGAGCGATGGCCCTTCCACGCAGGACCACCGGATCACTATGGCCGACTTTCGTCTCTGCTCGACTTGTCAGTCTCGCAGTCAGGCGGGCTTATGCCATTGCACTCGACGACCGATTTCCGACCGGTCTGAGCCCACCATCGCGCGCCTCCGTTACACTTTGGGAGGCGACCGCCCCAGTCAAACTGCCCGCCACGCCATGTCCCGGACCCGGATAACGGGCCGCGGTTAGACGTCAACAACAATAAGGGTGGTATTTCAAGGATGGCTCCACCGAGACTGGCGCCCCGGTTTCATAGCCTCCCACCTATCCTACACATGTTGTTGCTAACGCCAAGGCGAAGCTGCAGTAAAGGTTCATAGGGTCTTTCCGTCTGACCGCGGGAACCCCGCATCTTCACGGGGAATTCAATTTCGCTGAGCCTGTGCTGGAGACAGTGGGGAAGTCGTTACGCCATTCGTGCAGGTCGGAACTTACCCGACAAGGAATTTCGCTACCTTAGGACCGTTATAGTTACGGCCGCCGTTTACCTGGGCTTCAATTCAGAGCTTGCACCCCTCCTTTTAACCTTCAGGCACCGGGCAGGCGTCAGACCCTATACGTCGCCTTGCGGCTTCGCAGAGCCCTGTGTTTTTGATAAACAGTCGCTACCCCCTGGCTTGTGCCACTCTCATCTGGTTGCCCAAAAGAGAGTCACGCTTATCCCGAAGTTACGCGTGCAATTTGCCGAGTTCCTTCAGCACAGTTCTCTCAAGCGCCTTGGTATACTCTACCTGCCCACCTGTGTCGGTTTCGGGTACGGTCTCCGTTGGAGTTATTTCCAGGGACCTGTTCACTGCCGGGAGCAATCCAATAAGCCCCGACAATTTACCAGATCCGTCACTTCCAACTGGTTCAGGAATATTCACCTGATTCCCATCGACTACGCCTTTCGGCCTCGCCTTAGGGGCCGACTAACCCTGCGCAGATTAGCTTTACGCAGGAACCCTTGGGCTTTCGGCGAGAGGGTCTCTCACCCTCTTTATCGCTACTCATGTCAGCATTCTCACTTCCGATACCTCCAGCAAGGCTCACGCCTCACCTTCATCGGCTTACGGAACGCTCCGCTACCGCGTGCACAGAGTGCACACCCATACCTTCGGCGACTGGCTTAAGCCCCGTTACATTTTCCGCGCAGGTTCGCTTGACCAGTGAGCTGTTACGCTTTCTTTAAATGATGGCTGCTTCTAAGCCAACATCCTGGTTGTCAAAGCAAACCCACATCGTTTCCCACTTAGCCAGTACTTGGGGGCCTTAGATGATGGTTAGGGTTGTTTCCCTTTTCACGACGGACGTTAGCACCCGCCGTGTGTCTCCCGGATAGTTCTCTTGGGTATTCGGAGTTTGATTAGAATTGGTACAGCTCGCGCCGCCCGCATCCATTCAGTGCTCTACCCCCCAAGGAATACGTCCGAGGCACTACCTAAATAGTTTTCGCGGAGAACCAGCTATGTCCAGGTTTGATTGGCCTTTCACCCCTATCCACAAGTCATCCGAGAATTTTTCAACATTCACCGGTTCGGACCTCCAGTAAGTGTTACCTTACCTTCATCCTGCTCATGGATAGATCACCTGGTTTCGGGTCGTCATGCGACGTACTTATTCGCCCTATTCAGACTCGCTTTCGCTGCGCCTACACCTAACGGCTTAAGCTTGCACGGCACATGAAGTCGCTGACCCATTATACAAAAGGTACGCCGTCACCACGCTCGGTGGCTCCGACTGCTTGTAGGCTTCCGATTTCAGGATCTGTTTCACTCCCCTTGTCGGGGTGCTTTTCACCTTTCCCTCACGGTACTTGTTCGCTATCGGTCATTGAGGAGTACTTAGGCTTGGAGGGTGGTCCCCCCATGTTCAGACAGGATTTCACGTGTCCCGCCCTACTCGAGTCTGTCGCTATTTGACGCTTACGGGGCTATCACCCACTATGGCTGTGCTTCCCAGCACATTCAGCTTTATGTCACGACAGCACTGGCCTGGTCCCGGTTCGCTCGCCACTACTACGGGAGTCTCGGTTGATGTCCTTTCCTCCGGGTACTGAGATGTTTCAGTTCCCCGGGTTTGCTTAATGGAGCCTATGTATTCAGCCCATTATACCTCTTCTGATCAACCAATCCTGGCCCTGCCCGAAGGCAAGACTAAGTTGGGTGACCATAAAGGTGGGTTTCCCCATTCGGAGATAGCCGGATCAAAGGGTGCTCGCGCCTCCCCGGCTCTTATCGCAGCGTGCCACGTCCTTCATCGCCTCTCAATGCCAAGGCATCCGTCAGAAGCCCTTATGCGCTTGATCGTTCTCAGCAAAACCCATGCCTCTTGAGACCTAGCCGCATCGCGCGGGAAGGCCTCGAGCATGAGCTCTACCTTTAGTCAGACAATGATGTCTTCTTAAGTCCATCCTTAAACCAGGTCCGTATCCCAGGGGTGAGCTACGGTTGGCGGAGGAACCCTGCCTTCACAATGTCATTTCGCAACTGGCTCAAGAGCCAGCGCAAACTTGATCATCCTCGATCGCGATTTTCCCAACCCTACCAGCTAGCCTCGCTCAAGCAGCGAAGCGGTAGCGAGGATTGCGAGGAAAAATGGTGGAGCCAGACGGATTCGAACCGACGACATCCTGCTTGCAAAGCAGGCGCTCTACCAACTGAGCTATGGCCCCTCACACTCGGTGTGAGTTGCTTGCCCAGCGGGGAACTGGTCGGTTGCGGATCCGTAGGATGGAAGAGTGGTAGGCCCGATAAGACTTGAACTTATGACCTCACGCTTATCAAGCGTGCGCTCTAACCAACTGAGCTACGGGCCCATAGGCCGCTCAGATCAGATCAGACAACAGTCTGACCCGCTCCAGGGCTCGCGATCGTGTCCTGAACCTCGACGGTCCAGAACAAGTGGAAAGAGAAACGAAGACGGCGGCGATCCGCTCATTTGTGTGCGTCTAGCGCACTAATTGGAGCTTCAATAGCCTCGTGAGAGGCTGGAGAAGCATCCTTAGAAAGGAGGTGATCCAGCCGCAGGTTCCCCTACGGCTACCTTGTTACGACTTCACCCCAGTCGCTGACCCTACCGTGGTCGCCTGCCTCTCTTGCGAGTTAGCGCAGCGCCTTCGGGTAAAGCCAACTCCCATGGTGTGACGGGCGGTGTGTACAAGGCCCGGGAACGTATTCACCGCGGCATGCTGATCCGCGATTACTAGCGATTCCAACTTCATGCTCTCGAGTTGCAGAGAACAATCCGAACTGAGACGACTTTTAGGGATTGGCTCCCCCTCGCGGGATTGCAGCCCTCTGTAGTCGCCATTGTAGCACGTGTGTAGCCCACCTTGTAAGGGCCATGAGGACTTGACGTCATCCCCGCCTTCCTCCGGATTAACTCCGGCAGTACGATTAGAGTGCCCAGCCAAACCTGATGGCAACTAATCGCGAGGGTTGCGCTCGTTGCGGGACTTAACCCAACATCTCACGACACGAGCTGACGACAGCCATGCAGCACCTGTGTCCCAGTCCCCGAAGGGAAAGCCAGATCTCTCTGGTGGTCCGGGCATGTCAAAAGGTGGTAAGGTTCTGCGCGTTGCTTCGAATTAAACCACATGCTCCACCGCTTGTGCGGGCCCCCGTCAATTCCTTTGAGTTTTAATCTTGCGACCGTACTCCCCAGGCGGAGTGCTTAATGCGTTAGCTGCGTCACCGACATGCATGCATGCCGACAACTAGCACTCATCGTTTACGGCGTGGACTACCAGGGTATCTAATCCTGTTTGCTCCCCACGCTTTCGAGCCTCAGCGTCAGTAACGGACCAGTATGTCGCCTTCGCCACTGGTGTTCTTCCGAATATCTACGAATTTCACCTCTACACTCGGAGTTCCACATACCTCTTCCGTACTCAAGACTGCCAGTATCAAAGGCAATTCCAAGGTTGAGCCCTGGGCTTTCACCTCTGACTAAACAGTCCGCCTACGCTCCCTTTACGCCCAGTAATTCCGAGCAACGCTAGCCCCCTTCGTATTACCGCGGCTGCTGGCACGAAGTTAGCCGGGGCTTCTTCTCCGGGTACCGTCATTATCGTCCCCGGTGAAAGAATTTTACAATCCTAAGACCTTCATCATTCACGCGGCATGGCTGCGTCAGGCTTTCGCCCATTGCGCAAGATTCCCCACTGCTGCCTCCCGTAGGAGTTTGGGCCGTGTCTCAGTCCCAATGTGGCTGATCATCCTCTCAGACCAGCTAAGGATCGTAGCCTTGGTGGGCCTTTACCCCACCAACTAGCTAATCCTACGCGGGCCGCTCTAATGGCGATAAATCTTTCCCCCGAAGGGCTTATCCGGTATTAGCTCAAGTTTCCCTGAGTTGTTCCGAACCAAAAGGCACGTTCCCACGTGTTACTCACCCGTCCGCCACTAATCCCGAAGGATCCGTTCGACTTGCATGTGTTAGGCCTGCCGCCAGCGTTCGCTCTGAGCCAGGATCAAACTCTCAGGTTGAGTTGACATTGACATCAGACTTCCAGTCCCGGGGGAAAACCCAGAACCAGGTATCTGGTTTGCATAGTATCTTGACGAGTTCCCAATCACATCGATGAAATGAAAACCGAAGTTTCCAGTCCATGATATTCATGGTGTCTTCAAGAGACCGCATTTGTCAGCGTCGAAGGTAGACCTAAAGTCTACCGCCAGAGCGCCGCCGCCTGCGTTTCTCTTTCCAAATCAACAATGTCAAAGACCCGAACCGCCGGAGCGACCCCACCGTTTAGCGCCCGGTGTCGGCGGAGGCGGCTATCTAGCGAACCTCGAATTCCGTGTCAAATCGTTTTTTTCAAAACTTTCCGACCTCACCGCCAACCAACCCGGAGGTCTTCGGCAGAGCCGGCAGCTTCTAAAGAAACCACCGAAACCAGTCAAGCACTTATTTCAAAAGAAACAAAAACTAGACCAGTCCGAAATACTCAAAAGCCCCGAAGAACTCCTTAGCATTTCTCGGAGGGCGGCTTCTAACGAAG